>CBDAOB010000001.1:0-195331 GCA_965197905.1 Candidatus Latescibacterota bacterium
GAGGCTTCGTTGGGCTAGTCCCGTCCTTGGGTGCAGCTTCCGCGACTACACATCTACGCCCCGCCTGACGACGATACCTAGAGCTGAGGTTGGGGCACCAATTTACTCAAGGTTTCGGATGGGCGGTCGATTTCTGTAGATGGACGCAATGTCCAATCTTCTTGGGGCTCCCTGTCGAGTGCCGCACGGGTATTCGACAGGGATTTTTTTGGGGGGCGATTACTCGCTGGGCCGGCCCGGCGGCCCCGGGCGGGATCGCCAGCGGAATCGTCGTCGACGGATTGAACGGATTCGGGTAGTTGGGAAAGAGAGCGAAGCTGCGCGGCAGCACCTTTGCCCTGCCCAGCTCGGCGACGCTCCAGGCACGGCCGGCCCCCTTGCTGATGAACGCTTCGTAGAGCTCCAGCTCCACATTGCGGGGCGCTCCCTTTATTTCAAACAGCAGGTCCACCCCCATCTCTTCCTCCACCTCCACCCCACGCTGGCGACCGCGTAGATGCTCGGCGAATACGAACAGATCGCCCATTTCGTGGTCCAATTCCAGGGCCGTCTGCGGTCCGCCCAGATAGGCTACCGAATCCACCCTTCCACGGTAGCGCAGGATCGGAGGATCAGCGCGCACGCCCAAGCCGTATCCCAACAGCTGGGGCACCCCCTTCAAGCGCAGTTGAACGAGCACGTGCTTGCCGGAAAACGCCTCCGCCGTCACCTCCATGTGGGAACCTTCCGCCACTTCCACTTTCTGGGCAAAGAGCAGCTTCCGAGCCGCCGATTCGCCGAAGCTCTGTTTCAAGAGGGAGAGATCCGATTTCCCCACACGGCCGTCGCGATCCAGATCGAGATTCGGGTCGCTGCTGCCGAAACCGCTGGCGAAGATGAAGAAATCCGCGAAGGAGACATTGCCGTCGCCGTTGAAGTCGCGGGAAGCGAGGGAAGGTGTGGTCGCCTGTCTGGGTCGCAGCCGTACCGGTTCACTCCACGGGCCGGTGAAACGACCGTCGGTAGCGCGCACCCGCCACCAGTAGAACCGGCTGGAGACCAGGGTGCGATTCACCCTCCAACGGGTAAGCCCGAACCCTTCGGTAATGTTGCCGCCGCGATCGACGATGCTGCGAAATCTGGAGGTAGTGGAGAGCTGCACGGTATAGGTCAGCTCCTCCCCCATATCCACCGCCTCGGCGTTCTGGATGACCAGGATCGGCCGCCCCGCGGTCGCGCCCTGCTCCAACCCCAGAATCGCCGGTGCCTTTGGTACATGGGACGGGTCGGGCAACCCGGCGGCGATCTCGCTCGCCCCGCTCTGGTTGGGAATCGGCTGCTGATCCACGGCGGCGACCTGGTAGCGGTAGAGCTGTCCATTGGTCAGACCCAGATCCCGATAGCGGGCTTCTTGAACCTGGGTGGCGATGGGCACGAATCCGCTGTCGTTTTCGCGATACACCGTGTAACCGCTCAGATCCGGCTCGTCGTTCGGAGTCCATTCCAGCAGATTCTCGCCGCTGCCCGGAAAGACGACCAGACCTGCGGGTATGGCGGGGGCGATCAGGTCGCGGCCCATCTCGGTGGTGAAGCTCAAGACATCGCTCACCGTCGGGCCGTTGTCGGCGCGGTCGGTGGAGCCCACCCGGTAGAAGTAGTCGGTACCCGGCTTCAGCTTGGTGAGCATGACCACATGCTCGAGCAGGTCGCGGGGACTGCCGACCACCGCGCCCAGATACGGTGTGCTGTCGAAGTCGACGTAGGAATCAGCCAGCTCGTCCGTGGTCCAGCGGATGGTAGCGGTGCGATCGGTGATGCTCACGACCTCGGGCCCGTCGACGAAACGCGGTTCCTCCAGATCGGGCTCACCTTCGGTCCGCGCTCTTAGCAGAAACGGATCGGGATCCTCGTTTTGGCTGGCATCGTTGGTGAAGATGCGCAGCAGGTACTCGGTATCCACCTGGAGATTGGTGAGTATCACCTGCTGGTCTGCTTGCCGCGAGCGCACCTGGCGGACGAGTTGGTCTCCATCAGGGGTTTCGTACTCGACGCGGGCGGCGGCGGCCTCGTCGGTGCGCCACTCCACCACCAGCTCGTCATCCGTTCGCGCAGCTACTTCGGGCTCCGACACAAAACCGGGTGGTGTCAGGTCCAGTTCCACCGCGGTGGAGACGATCGCCACCGGGCTGATAGCGGCTCCGTTGTCCGAGGGATCGGTGGACTGGACGTTGTAGAAGTACTGACGACCGGGCTCGAGATCGGTCACGGTGATGTTATGATCGCGTACATCCTGAGCCGAACCGGCGATCTCTCCCAGCGCTTCGATGGTGCCGAAATGCACGAAGCTGTCGGAGAGCTCGTCGGTATTCCAGGCTATGCTGAGACTGGTAGAGGTCTTTTCGAGGACCTCGGGTCCTCCGACAATGAGCGGAAACTGGGTGTCTGCCTGATTGTCCGTGACGAAGAAACCTCCACCACCGGGGGGCTGCAGGATCTTCGCCGAGGCGTCGACGACCACCTTTCTTGGACCATTGATAGAGCCCCATTCCAGCAGATTGCCCGCTTCGTCCTGGGAGCGGATCCTGATCCGGTATGCGGTCCGTTTTCTCAGATTGGTGAGGGTGAGGCCGTGTTTGAAGCGCAGGTCGTTGTCCTCCACGAATCCACCCTTGCCGCCACCGATCCAGTCCACTCTTGAGGTGGCCTGCTCGTCGGTTCCCCACTCTATCACTGCCGTCTGGTTGGTCCAGGTCACGATGGGATTCTGGGTGAATCTCGGCACCATTTGATCCTGACGGCCGCGGGTCCTGAAGCTGTGGTTTCTACTGTGGAGCTCGGTTCCAGCGGGATCAGTACTGACCTCGTTTCCAACCTGGTCGCGGCTGGTGACGACGATGTGGTAAGTGGTCCCCTGCAACAATTCAGTGAGTGTGATGCTGTGGTTTCTCCTCAACGCCCCACGCTCGATCCGCCCCTCGTTGCTCACACTCTGCATAATGCCCGCACTCTCCACCGCTTTGCTGGAGGCGATGTCGCCGCGCCAGGCGACGCTGGAGGTGGCAGGCTCGCTCGTTGTCCAGGTCACGGTGGCCTGGTTCGTCCTCACACCCTGGAACGCCGGGCCGGAGGTGATTCTTGGTGGCAAAACATCCGGGGCCGCGCGGGTCTTGAAGCTGGCGCTGGCCGTGGTCGTAGCGTTGCCGGCCGCATCCCCCAGCACCGTGGAATACTCGTACTGCTGATCGGCGAGCAGACCTGTGAGCACCAGGCGATGGCGGTCACGGAACTCCGGTTCCACCTCCTCCCCGGTTTCGCCGTTGCCGCTGTAGCTCAGGGTCAGACTCGCAGGCTCGACGGTGGACACCTCGAACACCGCCCCATCCTCCGAGGTTGAGACGACGATCGGTCCCGAGTTCACGTGGGGAGGGCGCTCGTCGCGGGCATCGAGGGTCTCGACGGAGATATCGCCGGAAAAGCGCTGATTCCCATCGCCGTCGGTCACCCCGACTCGCAGATGATAGCTCGTGCCGGGGTCCAGTCGTCCCACCCGCAGCTCGTGGGCGATCTGTTGTCCCGCATACGAGAGACGTCCCAGCTCATAGGAGGTGGAGGTTCCCACGTCCAGGGTGGACAGGGCCGGCTCGTTGGTGGTGAATCCTACCACGAGCGTCTTCTGGGTGCGCCCACGGATCACCGGAACGCGACTGAAGCGAGGGGGCAGAACATCCGCTGCGGCGGGTGTCCGGAAGGACAGGTTGCGCAGCCACTGGCTCTGGTTTCCCCCCCGGTCAGTACAGAAGGTCTGGAACGTGAACTCCGCATTGGCCGGCAGGTTGGTGAGCACCAGTGCGTGGTTCTTTACGTGTTTGGGATCGGTAACTACCTGTGCGAACCCATCGGGGCCGGAGACCGAAACCCTGCTGTCGGAGGGTTCGTTGGAGCGCCACTCGATGCGCACCCGGCCCCGTTTGATGTCGGAGACGGTGGGCGGACCGACAAATTTCGGGGGAACCGTGTCGGCTTCGTCATCGGTCACGAAGGTGCCCGATACGTCGAGGGAAACCAGGCCCTGACGGGCGCGCGAACGCGCCGTGAAGCTGTACTCCGTGCCGGCAAGGAGGTTGGTGAGTACGACGCGATGTCGGGTCTGGGAGCGGCCGCGGGTTTCGGTGCGCAGGTCGGCCGGGGAAGCTGTTGGAAAATAGTCCACCTGGGCGTCGGCCTCGATGTCGGTGCGCCAGAAGATGGTGGCCCGGTTGTTCGCCACCTTCTCCGCCACCGGTCCCACGGTGATCTCCGGCGGCAAGGAAGCCGCCTGCCCCAGCGTCGTGAAATCGAGCACCCTTGATTGGCCCGTATTGCCGCTGGCGTCCGCAACACTCACTTGGTAGAAATACCCGGTGTCTGCGGTCAGGTTCGTCACCACCACGCTGTGATCCTTGCGGCGGTTCAGTACCTGTTCCTGGCTGGCGTCGTTCAAATCCCGGCTGGTAGCGACGCCGAGACGGGCGTCTCCCGGTTCGTCGAGCGTCCAGACGCGCGCGCTGGTCTCGCTGATATCGGTGGCAAACGGCGGATCGACGAAGGTGGGAGCGGTCTCGTCCCTCGCTGCGCTGGTAACAAACGAAAGGGCTCGTTCGGTGGAGCGGTTGCCGACGGCATCTCGGGCTAGGAGACTCACGAAATAGGTGGTTGCTGCCTCGAGGCCGGTGAGGTCCACGCTGTGGGTTCGCTTGCGAGCGCTGACCGTGCGATGCTCAGCGCCGGCAAGATCGGCGGAGCGGCTATAACGCAGCAAGAACTCCACCGGCTCATTGTAAGTCACTTCGATCGAGACTCCGGCGTCAGAGATGCCCTGGACGTCTGGACCGGTCTCCACCAGCGGCGGCTCCGCGTCGGTTTGCAAGGTCGCAAAGGCGAACGGCGCTGCGGGAGCTGGATTGCCCTGGGCGTCTTCGAGCTCCACGGTGCCGTCGTACCGCGCGCCGGGTAGAAGCTGGGTCAGCTGCACCCGGTGCTCGCGCGCCAGATCGGTGCGAATCACACCGGCGGCGGATCCTGCCGCCACCTTGGCCACGTTCGTCCTGGCAAAACTCAAAACGCCTCGAGTGAGCTCATCTGAGCTCCAGGAGATCGTGGCACCCGCCTCGTTTACCCCTTCGGCGAACGGCAGGCGTACAAATTGAGGCGGTGTCGTATCGCTGGTTTCCCAGGTCGTGAGCTCACCTCGAGCCGGTACGGTTTCGTTGTTGAAGGCATCCCGCACCTGCACTTCATAGAAGTACTGGGTGCCGCTCTCCAGATTGGTGAGGGAAAGACTGTGTTCGGCGGTCAGCTGACCGCTTTCCTTCAAGGTCGGTGTGGAAAGATCTTGCTCGGTCGACAGCAATGCCTGCACCCGGGTTGGTTCGTCGGTGGTGAGCACCAGGACCCCGCTGCTTGCGGTCAGACCCTGGATCGCTGGACCGGTGAGGATCGTCGCGGGGCGCATGTCGGGAGCCCCTCGCGTCTCGAAGGTGATCAAATCCGAGGCGGCGGCGTTACCCGTCTCGTCGGTGATAAACACCTGATAGAAGTAGGTCGACGCGGGCTCCAATCCGGTCAGCTCCAGCTGGTGCACGGTTCGCGCCGCCTGGCTCTCGACCGCGCGCCCGTCGCTGAGCCCCTCATCGGTGTCGAAGCGAACCTGGACGGTGGTCAGCTCATCCGTTTCGAAATCGACGCGGGCAGAGAGATCGGTGATGCTGCGGGTGGCGGGTCGGGCGACAAAACCTGGCTGGGTGTCGTCTTTGATCGCCGCGGTTGTGAACTGTCCGCTGCGGACCGTCGGCGGATTCCCTGCCGCGTCGGTGGAGGAAGCATCGAACCCGTAGGTCGCCCCGGGAATCAGACCACTGAGGCGGACGATGTGGTCTGCCACCAGCTCATCGAAAACCACCTCTTCGACGGCCTGCAGCAGATCGAACGGTTTGGCCGAGGCGATGGTCTGGTAGCGAACGACGCTGTTGCTCGGCTCATCCGTCGTCCAGCGCACCACGGCGCTTTCGTCGGTGATCCCGTCCACGAACGGGTCTCCCAGAAACAGAGGCGAGGTTTCGTCCGGTGCCGCCAGGGTCAGGGTATTGGCGAGAAAAGGCGGAGATTCGTTGCCAAACAGATCCGTGGCGAACAGCTCGTAGGTGTACCGCGTCGCCGCCTCCAGTCCGCTGACGGTCACCATCTGCGCTATCGCCGAGGTTGGCGACGAGCTTTCCTGGGCGGTGCCATTCTCCGCTACGACCCGTACCCGGGCAAATGCCGCCTCGTCGGTTTGCCAGTTGAAGGTTGTGGAGGTCACGTCCGGCACCACGAGAACCTCAGATATGACGGGCGGCAGCCGATCCTCTTCCGTGGTAAACATGAAACTAGAGTTCGACGATGCGCCGTCCGGGTCCCTGGCGGTCACCTGCCAGGTGTAAGTTGATCCCGGCGCCAGGTTCATTGGACTGTAGGTCGTGCCGCTGCCGGACTGCACCTGTGTCGCCGAACCCGTTTCGCCGAACGCCAGATCGTAGGTCAGAGCATCCCCGTCCGGATCGGAGCTTTCCCACGAGAGCTGCGGCGTCAGCGTCACCTCGGTGGCACCGTTGCCGGGAAATCCGGCCATCGGCACGCTGGGCGGATCGTTGACCGGCGTCCAGATCAAGGTCACTTCCTGGGTCGCCTTGGAGCCGTTGTCCGGATCAACGAGTTCGACGGTAACCGTCGTCTCTCCGTTGGCGTTGGTATGCGGGGTGAAATCGACGCCCTCGGACCCTCCCGCTGCCGCAGCGACAAGAGTCGGGTCGAATCCCACGGCTCCCCAAACCAGGGAGCCGGTGTCCGTGTCAACATCGCTGGCATTTCCGGGACCAGCCACGTGAATGCTGGCTTCCTCCTCCGCCGTGAAGCTGGCCGCTAGCACCGGCTCGATCTTCGGTGGGTCGTTTACCGCCGTCCAGGTGAGGGTCACATCCTGGGAGGCAGTAAGACCGTGGACGTCGGTACGAGTGACCGTGACCACATCGTTTCCAGAGGTGTTGGCCACCGGGGTGAAGACGATCATGTCTCCCGTCACCGAAGTCTCGGCGATGAGACTGCCGTCAACGCCGCTGACGCTCCAGGTGCCGGCACCCGCGTCTATACCCGTCAGATCCAGCTCGATCTGCTGGTCTTCGAAGGTGGAAGCGTCATCGATAGCGCTGAGGGTCGGAGGCGCATTTACCGTGACCGCTGTCTGGACAACGCTCGATCCGCCAGGACCACGAACTGTCAGTATGGCCGTGTGCGTGCCGGGGGTTGAATAGGTCGCCTGCACCGTCGTGCCGAAGCTGGTGGTGTTTGCGTAGGTGTTGTCGGAGATCTTGCCGGCGTCGTCCTTGGTTTCGAGGAAGGCGGAGCTCGAGTAGCCAGTGGCTGACACGGTGTAGGTAACCGAGAGCGGAGGATTGCCCGAGCTTGGCGATACGCTCAATGTAGCCGCCGGAGCCGCCGGGGCGTGAATCGTCATGCCTCCCGTGGCGCTGCCTACGTAGTTGACGTCGCTGATCGTGGCGGTTACGCCAAAAACACCAGGGCCTGCCGGAGGTCCCGTAAGAGGTATTCCTTCCTGATCGTAGGAGAAGGAAACCGGCAGGTTGGCCGGGACCGTCGCCGCCGCCGCCGATTTGGCGGTACCGTCGAAGGTAGCTTCCAGGGTCGGAAAGGTTACGGTGGCCTGAGCCTTGCCAATGGAGAACGGCGAGCTCGTGGCCGAAGTGAGATTGATCGGCGTCGTGGCCTCCAGGGTGCGATTGGAACCGGCGCCGCTGACGGTGATACCGCTGAAGGTGGCCGCCCCCAGGATAGCCGTCGCAACCGTGGTCGACAGGGTGCCCGAGCTGATCGCCAGGGTTGATGGTGCTCTGGAAGTCTGCATCGAGCGTTCCGCTGGCATCCACCGCGTTGACCACCACCGTAAAGGGTTGCAGGTGGATGATGTCCGAGGGCAGCGTAGCGAACGACAGCTTGACGGCGGTGATGTCGGTGTCGAACAGGAGCGCTGCGAGGGTCTTGTAGTTGGAGCTGGACGGTCGCGAGCTGAACAGGCCGCCGACCTGGGTCACGGGCCGGAGCTTGTAGTTGGTGCCGGAGTAACGCACCGAGGGCGTGCCGCTGAAGGTGCTGGTGGTTACCCGGTAATTGGTGCTGGTGTTCTTCTGGGCCGATGCGGGTCCAGCCAGGCAAACCATGCCTGACAGGCAACAGACTCTGAAGAGAGCGCGTGATCTCACGGTTTCACCAGATCTAGTTGAGGTCCGCCCGCTTGATTGGAATCGCCTTCGTGAGTGGCGACGCCTGAGATCCTGAAGAGTACTCAACCATATCCTGGCCCTCAACTCTGTCCACCAGATACTCGACCAGCTCCCGAGTCTTTCTCAGCTCGTCGCGAAGTTTCTCTACCTCGACCATCTCCTGGTCGAGTCGATCTATTTCATTGCTCTGGCGTCGAAGGGTTCTGGCTTGCTCGCGAATCTTGAGCTCGTGGGTTCGGATGGTCTCATCCTGCTGCTGCACAACGCTGTTTAGACCCTGGATCGCGGCCAGCGCTATCCCGGGCGGATCGATCGTAGAAATCCTCGTGTCACTCGCCCCGACTCCGAAAATGGCATAGAAATCCTGCGCCATTGGCCCGATGTGCTCGATGCTGGGGTCCTGGGACTTGAGACTCCACTGCTTGATGGGCAACTGCATGACCTTGGCCAACATTTGCTCACCGTCCACGGTCCTTATATTGCGTTTGAAAGTGCTGTCCGAGATGACGCTAAAGGCCGTAGCGCCGGCCAGCAACTCTGCGCCGACCGTTGCGGCGGCATTGGTCAAAAACCGCACCCCGCCTGCGGCCTGGACACTAAACTGGTTAACCGCCGTGGAGGCGAAGATCCCTGAGCCGTCGGCCCACACGAAGGCGTCGTTGTGATTGGCCTGTGCTTGGAACCCCGCCGCAAAGCTACGTATCCCAGCTGCCACGTTTTGGTAGCCGCCGGGAACCGTGGAGCCAATACCGCTGGCGATGTTGCTCCACCCACCGCTGATAACGGCGAAACTGTCGTATGAGGCATTGCTGCCGCCGCCGCCGACCGTGGATTGATTGCCGCTGGCGGTGTTGGCGTTACCACCGCCGACCGTGGCGTAGATATTGCTAGCCGTGTTTGCCCCACCGCCACCGACAGTAGCGTGGGTGTTGGTGCTGGCAGTGTTGTTCTGCCCCCCGCCCACCGTGGCGTAGGTGTTGCTGGCGATGTTCAGAAGACCACCGCCGACCGTGGCGTATTGGCCGCTTGCGGTGTTTTGCGCGCCGCCGCCAACGGTGGTGTTGTCGTTGCTGGCGATATTGATGCTGCCGCCACCAATGATGGAGCGAAGGCCGCTGGCGGCGTTTCTAACACCCCCACCAATGGTCGCCTCTATGCCACTTGCAGTATTACTGCTGCCGCCACTGATGACGGCGAGCACACCGGATGCGATGTTGTTCTCGCCACCGCCGACGGTGGAAGAGGAGCCAATCGCGTCGTTGCTGTGACCGCCACTTATTACGGCGTTTAAGGCACTTGCTACATTGAGCTGTCCGCCTCCAACTGACGAATTGTATCCGCTCGAATTATTGGCAATGCCACCCGAAACTGTAGCATTCGTATTGTTAGCTATGTTGCTGTCACCACCTCCGACGGTGCTTCTCAAACCGCTAACAGTATTTCCCGCGCCTCCTGCGATCGTGGAGTTGGCTCCGCTGGCGGTGTTGGTACCACCTCCGCCCACGCTTGCGGTTTGACCGGTTGATTTGTTGTTCGTCCCACCTGCGACGGTTGCTCCAGCACCGGTCCCTGTATTGTTCTTGCCACCTCCGATGGTAACGTGAGTCCCGGTTCCGGTCGTGTTGCTGCTACCGCCGGCGACAACGGATAGGAGACCGCCCGCAATGTTGTTCTCGCCGCCACCGACAGTAGCGGAAGCAGCACTCGCGTCGTTGCTGCGGCCGCCGCTGATCACGGAGTAGACCCCGCTGGCGGTGTTGCCTTCGGCTGCGGTTGCGTCTCCACCTCCTCCGACAGTGGAGTAGACTCCGCTGGCGGTGTTGAATCTCCCTCCCCCCACCGTGACGTAATCGCCGGTACTGGCGGTGTTGCTCTGACCCCCACCAACAGTGGCGCTCGTGCTGCCCGCGATGTTGTTGGTGCCGCCGCCAATGGTGGCGCCGGTGCCGTTGGTGTTGTTGCCGTCACCACCGCCAATGGTGGTGCCGGCGCCGCTAGCGGTGTTGCCCCAGCCGCCTGCGATGGTGGTTCTTAGAGCGCTGGCGTTGTTAGATTCGCCGCCGCCAACCGTGGAGGTCTGGCCGCTGGCTTTGTTTTGGAGACCGCCTGCTACCGTGGCATGAATGTTGGTGCTGACGGTGTTTCTTTCGCCGCCACCGATGGTAGCGTAGTCACTGCTTGCAGTATTGCTCGATCCACCGCTGATAACCGCCAGAAGTCCGCTTGATACGTTGTTAAATCCGCCACCAACTGTTGCAGTGTTGCCCGTGGCATCGTTGCTGCGGCCACCGCTTATCACCGAATTCACTCCACTGGCCGTGTGGCCTTCGCTGGCAGAGCCGCCGCCACCACCACCAATGGTGGCGTACCAGTTGCTCGCCGTATTGAACACCCCTCCACCCACGGTCGCGTATTGCTGCGTCGCGGTGTTGTTCTGTCCGCCACCGATAGTCGTCCTGTGGTTGGTTGCGTCGTTGCTGCTCCCCCCACCTATGGAGGACCAGCTACCACCAGCGGAGTTGTTGATACCGCCGCTGACAGTCGCGAACTGGCCGCCTGCACTGTTTCCTTGCCCGCCTCCGACTGTAGCGTGGCTGCTGTTAGTGATAGAGTTGTCCTCGCCACCGCCAACGGCACCGTAAATTGCGCTGATTGTATTGCTGCTGCCGCCGCTTATAACGGACAGTAGTCCGCTGGCGATGTTGTTGAATCCACCCGAGACCGCACTCGTATTTCCTGAGGCACTGTTGCTGTGGCCGCCGCTGATGACGGAAGCAAACCCGCTGGCCCCGTTGACGGCACCGCCCCCGACGGCTGCATTCTGACCACTGGCAACGTTTTCGTCGCCGCCGGCCACGGTGGAGGCGATGCCGATGTTGCCGTCATCCCACTCCGTTCCCGATACCTTTCCGGCCCGGAACGCCGCCTTCGCCGGCACCCACATCAACCGCGTCCCGGCTCCCGAGACGGGGGTCGATCCCGTGTTGCCATCCACCAGCAAAACGCCACTTACCTTGAACCCTGAGCTGATCAGGGTTGCGATGGTAACGCTGTTGCGCTTCAAATCCAGATCGGCAGCGGCCAGGTTGTCGATGGCCGCAATGCCATCCGCCGTGGCCGCCCTAAGAGCATATGGCGCTGAGAGCAGCGGCTGTCGCGGCGACAAGGTCTCCAATCCACTTCCATCGTTGACCTGGATCTCCAGAAAGAGGGAATCCGAGAACACCGAAGTGGAGATCGCCTCTGTACTGCCCAGAATCACACTGAACAGTCCGCTCTGGACGCTCACCACGTGGTCCTCGCTGGCACCAGAAGGCCACTTCTTGGTGCCACCGCTGGAGGCGTCGTACAGCGCGAACTTCATGGTCACTGCGCCATTGGTGATCAGTTGACCGTTCTCGTCAGTGAGCTGGCCGTCATAGCTGATCCTGCCGGGGACCTCCTGAGCAAGGGCATGACCTGTCATCATCCCAGCCGCCAGAAACACACAAACACACACCAGCGCTCGTTTTCTGGGACACAGACGAGGCTGGTATCGCGCAAAGCTGATGGCTAGTCGCCGCATAATCGTCACACCCTTTTTACGAGGGACCGATAAAATGCACTAATGGTTCATGAATTGCTCAACTCACGTACGGAATAATTCTTTGTTAAACAAGCAGTTGCAGTTATTCACTGGCTGCCAGATCGTCCGATGATGTATCGATCAGCAAAGACTCCAGCTTATTCATACGAGCTTCGAGTTCGCCGTTTCGCTTCCTCAATTGGTCGATCTCACGTTTTTGTTCCCGCAGTTTTTCTGTTTGATCGCGGAGCCAGGCGTCCTGGTCATCATTGCGAACCGCTTCTGACTCGAGTTGGCGTACTGTCACCATTCGGTGCTCGCGGACCGTTTCGTTGAGCCCCTGAATCGCCGCTAGTGCGATTCCCGGCGGGTCGATTGTTGAGATAGTAGTATCACTCTCGCCAATGTGGAAGGTGGCGTACAAGTCCTGTGCCATAGGCCCGATGTGTTCGATGGATGGGTCCTGACTCTTGAAACTCCAGCGCTTGACTGGCATCTCCATGAGCTTCGCCAGTACTTCCTTGCCATCGAGAGTGCGGATGTTCCGTTTGAGGGTGCTGTCGGAAACGCCGCCCCAGGCGTTGGCGCCACTTGCCATTGTGACGCCGGCGGTGAGGGCCGTATTAGAGTAGAGCCGGTAACCCCCGTTGGCCCTGACAGTGAACTCGTCGGTGTTAATCGAGAACAGACCCGCGTTTGTCGTAAAATCTGCCCAGACGAACGCGCCATCGTGTTGGGCCACAGCGTGCCTGCCTGCCGCGAAGCTCATCGTTCCTGAAGCAACGTTGTTCCCGCCACCCGGAACCATAGCCTGGGAGCCGCTGGCGAAATTACTGAACCCGCCACTGACGACCGCGTAGAGAGCGCTGGCCTCATTGAGCCGTCCTCCGGACGCCATACTGTAGTTCCCACTGGCGATGTTGCTACTGCCGCCGCCGACTACAGCCTGTAAGCCGCTCGCGATGTTGTTCTCGCCGCCACCGACGAAGGAAGATAAACCTGTGGCATCATTACTGCGTCCTCCGCTGATAACGGCGTAGACGGTACCTGCCGCGTTGTTCTGACCGCCACCAATCGCAGCATAGAGGTCGGTCGCGTTGTTCAGGTTGCCGCCGGCAACCGTGGCGTTGGTATTGGTCGCCGTGTTATTGGTGCCACCGCCAATGGTGGCTCGTAAACCGCTGGCATTGTTGGTCGCACCTCCGGCAACGGTGGCTTGTTGGCCACTGGCGGTGCTTGAAGTACCCCCGCCTACGGTGGCATTGACGCCGCTGGCGGTATTACTCCCACCCCCTGCGACCGTGCCCTGATTACCGCTGGCGGTATTTGCGGAACCGCCCCCCACTGTGGCTTGCAAGCCGAGGGCGGTATTGTTCTGGCCGGCGGCGACAGTGGTGTGTGTATTGGTGGTGGCCGTGTTTCCTTCACCTCCACCCACAGTCGCGTAGTTGCCGCCTGCTGTGTTGCTGGAACCGCCGGCGATGACTGCGAGGATACCGGAGGCGATGTTATTTTCCCCACCACCAACGACCGCCGAGTTACCCGTGGCGTCGCTGCTGTGGCCGCCGCTGACCACGGAGTAGACGCCGGCGGCGATGTTCCCTGCGGGAGCAGTGGCACCGCCCCCTCCACCGACAGTGGCAAAGTCACCACTGGCCGTGTTCTGCTGACCACCGCCGATCGTAGCCTGTAGACCGCTGGCGGTGTTGTTAATGCCGCCGACGACGGCAGAGTAGGTATTGCTGGCCGTGTTAAGCCTTCCTCCAGCTATTGCGGACTCCTGCCCACTAGCGGTATTGGTATTGTCCCCGCCGACGAAAGAGTACTGGGCACCGCTTGCCGTGTTGCTGGTGCCACCCGTTACGGCACCGCCAGGAGCGCTCGCCGTGTTGTTTAACCCCCCGGCGATAACGGAACTGTTGCCTGTAGCATCGTTTCCCTGACCACCCGCCACCGTCGCGTTTAGCTGGGTTGCGGTGTTCCTTTGCCCGCCGCCTATGGTGGCGTGGGTGCCTGTGTTGACGCTGTTTCGTTCACCGCCGCCGACTGTGGCGTAGTCAGTGGTGGCGGTGTTGCTGGAACCGCCGCTTATCACGGACAGGCTGCCGCTGGCGATGTTGTTTTCGCCGCCACCGGCGACCGAAGAGCCACCTATTGCGTCGTTGCTGCGACCTCCGCTAATAACGGAGTAGACCCCGCTGGCCGTGTTGCCCTTGCCGACAGCGCCTCCTCCTCCTCCAATGGTGGAGTTGAAAGCAGAGGCAGTGTTGTTCTGACCCCCGCCGACTGTGGAGTTTTGGCCGCTGGCGGTGTTTAGCTCGCCACCGCTGACCGTGGCGCGGAAGCTGCTGGCGGTGTTGTTCTGACCACCACCCACCGTGGAGTTTTGGCCGCTGGCGGTGTTGGTAAAACCCCCGCCGACCGAAGCGCTTTGGCCGCTAGACGTGTTGGTTTGCCCACCGCTGAGGGTGGCATTGCTGCCGCTCGCGGTGTTGTTTGCGCCTCCCCCGATGGTGGCGTTGAAAGCCGAGACGGTGTTGTTCTGGCCGCCGCCGATGGTGGCGTGGGTATTGTTGGCTGTGTTGCGCTCACCGCCACCGATGGTAGCGTAATTACTGTTCGCCGTGTTACTGCTACCGCCACCTACAACGGCCAGGATTCCGGAGGCAATATTGTTCTCGCCCCCGCCTACAGCAGAAGAATTGCCAATTGCGTCGTTGCTGCGGCCGCCGCTGACCACTGAGTAAACACCGCTGGCGGTGTTGCCCTCTCCAGCGTTCGCACCTCCTCCGCCGCCGACCGTGGCGTAGTCGGCACTGGCGGTGTTACGCCTACCCCCTCCAACGGTGGCCAAAAGCCCACTGGCGGTGCCCATGGAGCCGCCACTGACGGTTGCACGTGATCCGCTGGCGGTGTTGGTCTGGCCCCCACCGACCGTCGATTGGATGCCACTGGCTATGTTGCCCTGACCACCGCCCGCGGTTGCGTAGGTGTTGCTAGCGGTGTTGTCCAGGCCACCTGCGACGGTTGAATTCGTACCTATATTGGCGTCGTCCCATGCGGTGCCCGTAACTGCCCCTGCTCTAAACGCCCCTTTCGCCGGCACCCACATCAACCGCGTTCCCGCACCCGATACGGGCGTACTCCCAGTCGTACCTTCAACCAGCAAAACCCCATTGACCTTGAACCCTGAGCTGATCAGCGTCGCGATGGTGACGCTGTTTCTCTTCAAATCCAGATCGGCTGCGGCCAGGTTATCGATAGCCGCAATGCCGTCGGCGGTTGCCGCTCTCAATGCGTAGGGGGCCGACAAAAATGGTTGCCTGGGTGATAGCGTCTCCAAGCCACTGCCGTCGTTGACCTGGATCTCCAAAAACAAAGAATCGGCGAAGATGGCGGTCGATATCGCCTCCTTGCTGCCCAGAACCACACTGAAACTTTACGACGCCTCGAGCGGTGGCACCAAGAAATGGCCCGCTTGGTTACGGCGCCATTGGTGATCGGCTGGCCGTTCTCGTCGGTGAGCTGGCCGTCGTAGCTGATACGGCCAGGAACCTCCTGAGCCATCGTCTGGCCGACCATGGCGCCCGCAAACAGGAACCATATCAGCAACGCCAACCTCTTAGTGATGAACTGGGCTAATTGTAGCAGCAAAATACCTCTGATTCGCTGGCACATGACCAAGTCTCCGTTTTGGACGATATGATGCAAATTTGCGTTCGGGATAGTGATCGCTCATGTACGGAAATAGCTATCCGCTGACAAGCAGAATTGTACTCCTATTTGTCTACCAATGGGGCTCCTCGCGTTGCGCGAAACAATATTGATTCCAGCTCAACTAGGCGAGCCGCCAGCTGGCTGTTCTGCTCCCGCAGGGCTACTAGTTCCCGCTCCTGCTGTTGGAGCAATTCTTCGTGCTGATCGAGGCGAAGGGATTCTGATTCCAGCGACTCCAGTCGTCGGGCAGTCAGATTGCGATTTTCCTTCACGACTGCATTCAGTCCTTGAACGGCTGCCAGAGCGATCCCGGGCGGGTCGATGGTAGAGACGGTAGTATCGCTCTCGCCCACGTGAAAAACGGCGTACAGGTCCTGCGCCATGGGTCCGATGTGTTCGATACTTGGATCCTGGCTCTTGAAGCTCCAGCGCTTGACGGGCATCTTCATGAGTTTTTCCAGCACTTCCTTGCCGTCGAGGGTGCGGATGTTGCGTTTGCGCGTGCTGTCGGACACCGCCGACCAGGCGCTGGCGCCGCTGGCCATGGTAACCCCAGCGGTAGCGGCAGTGTTGGAATAGAGGATATAGCCGCCGTTGGCGCGTACGGTGAAATCGTCGGCGAGCGTAGAGGTCAGCGTGCCCCCCTGGTCGGCCCAGACGAAGGAGCCATTGTTGAGTGCGCGGGCCGATTTTCCGCCCGCGAAGCTGTAATCACCCCACGAGGTGTTGCTGAACCCACCTGAAATGACGGCATATTGTCCGCTGGTGTAGTTGTTGGTGCCACCACTGACAGTGGCACCTATCGCAGCGGCCGTATTGTTACTGCCCCCTCCAATCACCGAAGTCGTAGCGCTGATCGTATTCAGCTGTCCACCAGCAATAACCGACTGCGTCGCACCGCTGATTCGATTTCGGTTCCCACCGCCGATGAAGCCGTCGACACTGTAAGCGAAGTTGCTCGATCCTCCACTGATGACGGCTTGGTTGCCGCTGGCAAGGTTTTTCAGACCGCCACCGATAAAGGCGTGGTTGCCGCCGGCGGTGTTGCCCGTGCCTGCACCCCCCCCTCCGCCGACAGTGGAGTTGACGCCGCTGGCAGTGTTTTGGGAACCGCCGCCCACCGTGGCATGAATCGCGCCGGTGGTGTTTGATGAGCCGCCGCCGATAACGGATTCTTGGCCATTGGCGGTATTTAATTGTCCTCCGCCGATAAAGGCCAGTTGGTTGCCGGCGGTGTTGGTGCGACCCCCGGCAATGGTGGCTTCGACGGCGCTCGCGGTGTTGCGGAAGCCGCCGCCGATCGTGGCATGTTGATTGATGGCATTGTTACTGCTTCCACCGGCGATAACAGCCAGGATACCGCTGGCATTGTTATTAAAGCCCCCGCCGACAAACGACATGTTGCCCGTAGCGTCATTGCTGTGACCGCCGCTGATGACGGCATAGAGGGCGCTCGATGTATTGCTGAAGCCGCCACCCACCGTCGCATAATCGCTGGCGCCGGCAGTATTGCTCTGGCCGCCGGCCACGGTAGTCCGCGTGCCGCTGGCGGTATTGCTCTGGCCGCCTCCGATCGCCGTATAGGATTGCGTGGCCATGTTGCCGGTGCCCCCACTGACAACAGCGTAGGTATTGCTCGCCGTGTTGGCGGCACCGCCTCCTATGAACGACCAGTTCCCGCTGGCGGTGTGGCTCTGACCGCCGGCAATGGTGGGCCAGGTGCCGGAGCCTGTGTTGGAGCTGCCTCCGCCAATAGTGGCGGCTTGCCCGGTCGCCTTGTTGGCTGCCCCACCGCTCACTGTTGACTCTGTGCCACTCGCCGTATTGCGAAAGCCACCGCTAATCGTGGCGGCAGAGTTATTGGCTGTATTGCTGCTGCCGCCACTGATGACCGACAAGACTCCGCTTGCGATGTTGTTCTCGCCGCCGCCGACGACGGAAGAATTGCCAATCGCATCGTTACTGTGACCGCCGCTGATCACAGCGTTGACAGCACTTGCCGTATTGTTGTCACCACCGCCGACCGAAGCATCCTGGCCACCCGCTGCATTCTGGCTGCCTCCGCCCACAGATCCATGAAGACCGTTCGCTGAGTTGGCGTTTCCGCCGCCGACCACGCCATAAGCTCCTGTAGTGGAGTTTCCGAATCCCCCACCAATCGTCGCCCAGGAGTTGCTGACGGTATTGTTTCTGCCACCACCAATGGCCCCAAAATCCCCGCTCTCAACATTTTGGAATCCACCGGAAATCGTTCCATGGGGATTGGTCACCGTGTTGTCTTCGCCACCGCCGACAGTACTGTAATTGTTGTTCGCGGTATTGCTGGAGCCTCCACCTATAACGGACAGAAGACCGCTGGCGATGTTGTTCTCACCGCCACCGATGGCAGATGAGTTGCCCGTGGCGTCGTTGCTGTGGCCGCCACTCACGACGGCGTGTACTCCAGTTGCGGTGTGGTTCCGACCACCACTGACTATGGAGTACAGGCCACTGGCAGTATTGGTGAAACCACCACCGACTCTGGAATGGGACCCGCTGGCGGTATTGGTTTGTCCCCCGCCAACACTGCCGTAGGCTGCAGAAATAGTGTTCGAAGACCCACCGGCAATTGTTGCTCCCCCTGCGTTGGCGTTGTTGTTGTTCCCTCCTGCCACGGTCGCGTTTATCCCACCGCCGGTGCCTGCCAGGTTACTCTGGCCGCCACCTACAAAGGCGTACGTCCCTCCCGCTTTGTGACCCGTGCCTCCGGCGACGGTGGACCAATTACCACTTGCTGTATTTCCCTCACCACCGCCGATTGTTCCGTGGTCGCTGGTTGCGGTATTGCTACTGCCGCCACTAATAATGGACAGGAGCCCGCTGGCGATGTTGTTGAACCCACCCGAAACTGAGCTGGTATTGCCGGAGGCGCTGTTGCTGTGGCCGCCGCTGATGACCGATGCGAACCCACTGGAACCGTTAACAGCTCCACCGCCGACAGCAGCATTCTGGCCACTGGCGACGTTTTCATCGCCGCCGGCGACAGTGGATGCGATGCCGATATTCCCATCGTCCCACTCCGTTCCCGACACCTTCCCCGCCCTGAACGCTGCTTTCGCCGGCACCCACATAAGACGTGTTCCGGCGCCCGATACCGGTGTTGATCCCGTGTTTCCATCTACCAGCAGTACCCCGTTCACCTTGAATCCGGAGCTGATCAGCGTCGCGATGGTGACGCTGTTTCTCTTCAAATCCAGATCGGCGGCAGCCAGGTTGTCGATGGCCGCTATGCCATCCGCCGTAGCTGCCCTCAATGCATATGGAGCCGAAAGAAATGGCTGTCTAGGTGCCAGGGACTCCAACCCACTTCCGTCGTTAACCTGGATGTCCAAGAACAGAGAGTCTGCGAAAATGGCGGTGGACATCGCCTCCTTGCTGCCCAGAACCACGCTGAAGAGACCGCTCTGGACGCTCACCACATGGTCCTCGCTGGCACCAGAAGGCCACTTCTTGGTGCCGCCGCTCGAAGCGTCGTAGAGCGCGAACTTCATGGTTACGGCGCCATTGGTAATCAGTTGGCCGTTCTCGTCGGTGAGCTGGCCGTCGTAGCTGATACGACCGGGCACCTCCTGTGCCCCGCCAATTCCGGGCAAAAAGGTCATCAAGGCGACAACTCCAAGCGCCGCCGTGCAGGTCCGCAGGATCGATGTTAGTCCCAGTCTGAAAAAATGCGCCACGCGGGTCATACGGTTGCTCCTTGAATGCAGATCTATCTCGGGAATCAGGCCCAATGACGAAAGGCCGGTATATGTGTATCAATGAAAGCAGAAAACGGTGCCAATCCTATGCAATCGTGGATGGCTGCAGAGTGATCCGCATCACAATAATGCGTGAGCGGGGCAGGGTTCAACAGCTTGATGGCCGGAGAGGGTCGAGCTGACCCAGGGAGGCTGGGTCAGGGTGATTGGGGTATTGTGGCGATAACCGGTGTGGGTTCAGATTATCGGGGCAAGCCACCCTCCGTCCACCGGAAGAGCGGTACCGGTCACCATTCGGCATCGTCGGAGGCGAAGAAGACGCAGGCCCGACCGATATCCTTCGGCAAGCCCAGCCGTGGCAGAAGCGTACGCTCAGCGCAGGCTTCGATATCCTCTTTAGTGAGGTAGTCCTGGATCGGGGTTTCGATGTAACCCGGACAGATGGCATTCACGGTTATGTTGTCGGCCGCCACCTCCACCGCCGTGTCCCGGGTCAAATTCACGACCCCCGCCTTGGCCGGCGGGTAAACCGGTCCACCACCGCCGCGAAATGCATGGATTGAGGCGATGTTAATGATTCTGCCGGCGCTGGATTTCTTCAGACGGGGAATGGCGTATTTCGCGGCGAGGAACAGGCCTCTGAGATTCACCCCCATCACCTTGTCCCAGTCGGCAACACTGAGTTCCTGGCTGTTTCCCGGAACGTGGATGCCGGCGTTGTTGACGACGATGTCCAGACCCCCAAAGCGGGACACCGCCTGATCTATCACATTCCGCACGGCCGCTTCTTCACCCATGTCCGTCTTCACGAAATGCCCCTGCGAACCCAGCTTCTCCACCTCGGCTCCGGTGGTGGTTTTCAGATCGGTTTCGTGCCACTTACCCTGTTTCGGTGCTTCCTGGATATCGGCCACCACCACCCTGGCTCCCTCGCGCGCAAATTCCAGACATATGCCCCGACCAATGCCCGAGCTCCCCCCCGTAACAATCGCTACTCGATCTTTCAGTCGCATGGTCCCCTCGCTTTGATCTGCCGGTGACGATTCCCAGTGTTGGATCCAATTCTAGCACAATCGCCGAGTCGTTCAAGGTGTCGCATCGGCTTCGTCGAAGGGCCGGAGGTGGTTCGAGCGGGGAGCATCCATTAGGGAGGCAGGATGGGCATTCGGAACAGGGGATTCGGCGTGATGTCCGAGCGGGTTCACGTGCCGCGGCGGCGCAGGATAGCGCCGCAAGAGCACGTGCCTCGGAGCCCGCCAGGACGGCGGGCGAGAATGAGCGAGGAGATCGGCGCGCGAATCCCCATTGACGGAACCACCCCTTCTGCCGAGCGTCTGTTCCCCCGGAAACCCATTATCGACAACTACTTGTCATGCGAGCACACCGCCTCACGATCCTGTTAATAGGCTTCCTTCTGCCATGCGGGTTCGGCTACGCCCAGGACGCCGAATCACCCGAATTCATCATGTCGCAAATCGAACAGGGCCGGGCGGCCAAAGACAGCTTTCTCGTGCACAGCGCCGAATCGCCGCTGACCGAGGAGATGAAGAAGAGCTTCTCCGGGCTAGAGTATTTCCCTGTCGATCTGTCCTACCAGGTGTTGGCCGATTTTCATGTCTATGGGAGACCTCGTCGCATCGCCGTTCCGACCAACCTCGAGTCGGTTATCCAGATGGAGCGATATGGGCGCGTTCTCGGGACTCGTGCTGGAAATCCCTTCTCCCTGGAAGTTTTCCGCAGCCTCGAAGACGGATCGCACCTGGTCCTGTTTCGCGACGCCACCAACGGTTCCGAGTCGTATTCCGCGGGCCGTTACGTGCACGTGTCCGATGCCGGAGAAGGATCATATCTTATTGATTTTAATAACTCTTATAGTCCGTACTGTGCCTACAATAGCACCTACGTTTGTCCTCTTCCCCCACCCGGAAATACCCTCACGTTTCCGATCAGTGCGGGCGAGAAAGATACTGGCGCGAATCTTGCTCATTAGGGCGCGGACCCCTATCTTGAATTAGGTATCAACGATCGTTGTATCCTCAATATTAGGAGGGGTCTTGTGAACAAGAACATGTTCACCCGAGATTTCGATTTCAAACTTGAAGGTACCATCAACCGCTATGCCGCCTGCCGCGCACTGTCGCGCCGAGCCCGCAATGTCAACACCGAGACCCAACACCCCGAAGAAGAAGAATCCCTGGTCTCGGAGCCCAACCCCGCCGTCACCGCCCTCTCCGACTACGCTGAGGGACGGATCGATCTCGCCGACGAAGCCGACGAGCAAGAGTAAAACTAGCCCCGACCTACTTCTCGTTTCCTTCACACCCTCACTGGGCAACCCGGAGGCGTGGAAGTGAGACGTTTTATTATTGCTTTTGTCTTGGGCGCCGTGTTGATCGGCATCGCGCTCGTTGGAATTGGGCTTGGCTCTCATCCGGAGCGTTTTGCTTCATTGCGCACCTTGCTGATTCACAGCCTCACCCTGGTTATGGGAGCAGCTATCATCGGTTCGGGCATGGTCGGCATGGCCGAGGGGTATGAGAAGGTATCCCGGCGCCTGGCAGAGCTCATGAGGTCGCGATCGGTCGCCGATACTGAGGCTTCGCTGAAAACGACGGCAGAGCTGGATTCCCGCGATCGCACCTTCTGGACGGCCTACCGCAACTCGTCGCTGGCGGTGGCCCTGTTCATGGCCGCCATTCTAGCTATAACGGTAAGCACGACCGGGTATTCACATCTAGCCTATCTCGCCTGCCTCAGTGCCGGAACCGCCCTCTTCGGGGTGACCGCACTGCTATTCACCTATCGTGGCATGCGGGCCATTCGACACCGGCAGGTGGAGGTTCGCCAGGCTGCGGAACAGCTGGAAGATCTGCCGGAAGCGGTCGAGGAAGTGCCCGCACCACAGACTCAGCGGGCACAGTGGCGTACTCGCCGCACCAATCCACGCTACTCCGTGGAGTCCTACCGACGTCGGGTGCGCGACTCGTCCAGGCCATTGTAGGCACCTGACGGTAGCGCTTCCTTCCGTATCTGCTTGACCCTGCCGCCCTGACCCCTCTATATTGAACATCGAACCCAGAAATTATTTCCGCTCGGCAGAGAAATAATTTCCACTGGAAGCTGACCTCCGCAACCAGCTTCGTACCGATTTCTATGCGGAATTGGTAGCCAAGACAGTCTTTTTCCCCCAGTACCCTCTTGAACAGGTGCATTATTTCCGCTTCCGACCCGCTTGGGGCACTCAATTTGCTAAACTGGCCTCGATACTATTTCAACGACCAGGAGGGTCGACTTGGGCAAGCAGGAGTTGGAGCGAGCGGACTGGCAGCAGGCAGAAGAAACCTGCCAGACGGCTATCGAACTGGCGCGATCCGTCGGTTACAGGCTGGGCAAGGGCGCCGCAGCCCATACGTTGCTGGCTCTCCTGCGACAGGAGCTGCAGCTGGCATCTCGGCTGCGCGCGGAGATCAACAAGATCGACCCATCGCAAATCGGGTTTGTCGCCCGTCGCGATCGGCTGGCCCAGAAGCTCCGCGAACTCGCCGGCCTCGAAGATCGCAACCGCAAGCTGTTGAGCCGCCGCGGCGTTTTGCTCAATGGCCCTGGCATGTATCGCTGAAACGCAGGGATAGCGCTCCGAAATGACCAGTGCACCTGATCCGATTCCCGAAAATACGCTGAAGCTGGGACAGACCAGCGCCCAGCTGGAAGAGGTGTTCGCCGATTCCTACATCCTCTTCAACGAAACCACGCGCCGTTACATGGAGGCGTACAAACAACTCGAGGAGCAGTTTGAATTCCTCAATGTCAAGCTCGAAGAAACAAACCTGGAGCTGCGCAAGAGCCTCGAAGAGAAAGACCGGGTCAGCAATTATCTCAACAACATTCTCGAAAGTTTGAGCGGCGGTGTGCTCGTGGTCGACCTTGATGGAAAGATCACCCTCTTCAACGAAGCCGCCGAGACCATTAGCGGCTGTTCCCAGGCGGCAAACCGTACGCCGAAGTGATCGGCGTCGACGCCGGCCGCGAACGCACGGTACTGCACACCCTGGACTGCGGCAGCGCGCTCATCAACCAGGAGAAAACCTTAAAACGACCGGACGGACGGCAGATTCCTCTCGGTTTCAGCACCTCGGTGGTACGCGAGAACGACGGCAGGATGTTGGGGGCTGTTGAGGTGTTCAACGATCTCACCGAGGTCAAACGGCTCGAGGCCGAGCTACAACGAGTCCACGTACTGGCCGCCCTCGGTGAAATGGCAGCCACGGTGGCACACGAGATTCGCAATCCGCTGGGCGGCATCGCCGGCTTCGCGGCCATGCTGCAACGCGACCTGGAAGCCGCCGACCCGCGCTATCGCCTGGTGCAGAAGATCACCGAGGGCGTCGCCCGGCTCAATCGCATCGTTTCCAGCCTGCTCACCTACACTCGACCGCTGCAGTTGAATTCGCACCCGGTCCGCCTTGCGGAACTGGTCGAGGAGACCATCGCTTTTTTCGAGATCGACCTGGAGCGGGCGCACAAGAACATAAAGGTCGAGCGCCACTTCCCCGAGGCGGAGCAGGTCTGCAATATGGACCCGGAACAGTTTCAGCAGGTCATACTGAATCTGCTGCAGAACGCAACACAGGCGATGCCGGAGGGCGGCACCATCGACGCCACGGTAGATACCGCAAATACTCCTTCGGGACCCACCGCCAAGTTGTGCATCAGCGACACCGGCGTGGGCATGAGCTCGGAGGTCCGGGAGCGATTGTTCACCCCCTTTTTCACCACCAAGGAAGACGGCACCGGATTGGGTCTCGTGACTTCCAAGAAAATCGTCGAGGCTCACGGTGGTTTCATCGCCGTCGAGAGCCAACCAGATCAAGGCACTTCTTTCACCATTTCTCTACCCCAATAATCCAGCGAGGCAGAAACCACCATGGCTAACAAGCGCATTCTCGTAGTAGACGACGATTCTTACGTCCGCGAGGCGACCGAAGAGATCCTCACCCGCCGTGGCGTACGATGTGGATACGGCTCCCGAAGCGGCCACCGCCCTGCGCAAGCTGGATGAGGGTGAATACGATCTGATTCTTTCAGATATCCGCATGCCTGGCATGAGCGGCCTGGAACTCTTGGAGGGTGCCCGGCTCAAGGCTCCGGATGTGCTGATCATCATGATGACGGCCTTCGGCACCATCGAGGATGCGGTAGACGCCATGAAGAAAGGCGCTTTCGACTACATCCAGAAGGGATCCGATCCGGCAGAAGTGGAGATGGTGGTGGAACGCGCACTCAAGTTTCAGACCACGCAGCGGGAAAACCGTCAATTGCGCTCCGAGCTCAAGGAGCGCTACAGCTTCGGCAATATGATCGGCAAGGCGCACAATATGTAGAGCAGGTGTTCGATTTGATCGACACGGTGTCCGACAGCCGCGCCACGGTGCTGGTAACGGGCGAAAGCGGTACCGGCAAGGAGCTGGTAGCTCGAGCGTTGCATTACAACAGTCCGCGAAGCGCTGCGCCCTTCATTCGACTCAACTGTGCGGCGCTGCCCAAGGAGCTTATGGAGAGCGAGCTCTTCGGCCATGAGAAAGGAGCTTTTACCGGGGCCATCAAACAGACCCGGGGTCGCTTCGAGATGGCCGACGGCGGCACCCTGCTGCTGGACGAGATCAGCGAGATCGATCCCGCCCTGCAGGCCAAGCTCCTGCGTGTGCTGCAGGAACGCGAGTTCGAACGGGTCGGCAGCGCCCAGACCATAAAGGTGGACGTCCGCATCGTCGCCACCACCAACCGCGATCTCACCAGACAGATCGATGAAGGTCGCTTCCGCGAGGATCTCTACTACCGGCTGAACGTGATCGAGATCGCCTTGCCATCTCTGCGCGAGCGGCGGGACGACGTGCCCGCGCTGGTGCGCTCGTTCATCGAGCGCTACAACAGCGAAAACAACAAGAACATCGAAAGCATCTCCGACGAGGCCATGTGATCGGACATACCAGGGTAGCTCTGGGTGGCCTGGTCCGTGAGATCTTCGGTCCAACCGACGGCGACGACCTGAAACTCCTGGACCGCATACTCGACCGTGTGGCCGCCATCTACGCGGGACGCGAGATCGTGCTGGAAGATTGGAAGCTGCTCGCCGGCGGCTACGAGGATATGGGCGATCTGGTGCGACTGGCCGAGCGCGCCGCCGACTCCGATCCGGCGTTAGAGGATGTCACCGCCGCGATGGAGCTCTTCTATGTCACCTTTGCGTTGGCGCAGACCCTACAGTTCGCGCTTGACGACCCCAACGAAATCGACGCCCGCGTGCTCTACAAGAACCTCGCCGACTTCTTCGCCGAAACCATCGATGACCACTGGCATGCCTATTTGCCCTGGGTCTACAGCAGGTGCCCCTCCATGCGAGGGAAGGACGCCGACGAGCTTTATGGTCTGGCCGTCCGCCGCCATTCCTGGCTATACCGCTACCTGCGAATGGTCTTGACCCGATGCACCGACCTCCGATTTCGCAGCGCTGTCGAAATGGACGCGCTGCTGGGTTCGATGGACGACGAACAGCTGCTAGCCGGCATCGGAGCCGGAGGCTCCACCGACAACGAGCGGCGCTGGCGCGCCTACAATCAGCTGCGCGAGATCGCGTTCGTCCTCGGAGATGGTTTTCCGACGCCGATGGTTTTCGAGGAATTCGACCCCGATCTGATCGACGCCGACCGCCGCGCCAATCTGGCGTTTCTCTACCCTGTCGGGCGGACCCATGTCTCCCGCGCGCTGCGCGAAGGACCCACACTCAACTCGCATCTCGAAGCAGACGGCCACGTTTCGCGCGGTGCGAACCTGTTGATTTCGCGTCAACGCCGCAGGTGCATCGAATCTCCCCGAATTCACCCGTGAGATGTGGACTTGCGATCCGGTGATGCCCCCATTTATACTGGTCGATCGAGCCACAGTACGATGCCGGCGGTCTACCGAGTGGTTCGGTGGCGATACTCGAGGATGAATCCGGCCGCTTCGAGGGGCAGATCGTGGACTGGCACTTCATCCATCTCGAGCCCAATGTGGGCATCGGTCTCTGGGACCGCTTCAATCTGCGAGAAGAGGTCCTCGAACGAGAAGCCAGCACCCGCGATCAACGTGCTTTCGACTGGTCGAACGTCGGCACCAGTGACCGGGTCGTCCTCAGAAACCTGGTGATCTCAGGGGCGCAGTATCTGGACGCCATCCGGAGCTGAGTGCCGATGCCGGGCTCGATCGCCTACCGGCTTGAGTCTCAGCAGAATCCCGTCTACCAACAGGCTCTGGCCGAACTGGGTCAGGCCGTTGATCTGCAGCTGGGTGCACTTGGCCACTGCGTCGCGCGGGCAGCCTCCTGCCGTTTGCGCGCCCACGCTGAACAATCGAAGCAACGCGATGGTCACCCGCGGACGGAGATCCTGGCTGCAATGCTGCCACAAGCCAGGTCTTGTTGCCTGGCCGAACTCCACGCCCTCTGCGATCGAGACACTCCGCAGATAAAGCCGCTGCTGACAAACGACCTCTACCTGGAGCGCCTGTCCCACCTGGCGCTTGAACATCTTCTGGTTCAGCGTGCCGCCCCCCCGCTGTTGCATTTCCCCCAACCCGACCCGGCGGCGGAGCGGACGGGTAGAGGCGGTACCTTGGTAGCTGTCCTCTTCGACTTTCCTCTGGCGTTTACCCATGAGCTTTTCCCGCTGTGGACAGACGCCTTTGCGTTCGCACAGGAGACGGGAATCCCGGTCGAGGTTGTCGGAATCCACATCTCCTGGTTGAACGGAGATCTGCGTGCCACGCGCTCGATTGCCTTCGATGCCCGTCTCGACGCGTTCCTAGAGGCCCCTACGGAAGACCCCCTCAACTTCCAGGGGGCGGTGCTTGTCAACCAGTCTTCCGAGACCCACGCCGATCTGTCCCATCGTCTGCGGGACGCGGGCATCCCTCACGTGAACCCGAGCTCCTTGGCCGCGCTTGCCGATGACAAATGGGCATGTTATCTGCGCTGGAAGGAAGCGCGCATCCCAACCCCCGAAACCGTTTTGTTGGCGGCCGACTGCCCGAGCGCCATCATGCAAAAAAAGGTGCTGAGGCTGGTCGCTTCGGATCCCGCGCAAGATTGTCAGCAGCATGAGTGGGTGGTGCAGCCGCGGCGAGGCACCGAGGGACGAGGTGTGTTTCTCATCCAAAACGGCGAGACCGCGCTCCCCCTGGTCCTGGAGGCCTGGCAGGAAATCGGGTCGTCCGACGACGCCATATTCCGCCCTCGGGTAGGCAACGTGGAATGGCGGAAAGATGCGTCGGAGGGCTGGCACCCATTGGAGTTGCGCCTTCACGTCACCTGGAATGGAGATACCTACGCCGCGGAAAGCGGGTACGTGGTCAGATCCCGTTTCGACGAGACTCCGGGCAATGGGCCGTCTCCTCGTGTTTTCGACCTCGGCGAGCTCGAATTGACCAGCAACCGCGCCCCCCTCCGGCAGCACATCCGCTTGGGGGAGCACGATCTCCGGCAGATCGGGCAGGTTGCAGTCGATGCGATCCACACACTGGGAAGAATGCCACTTGCCGGCGTGGACCTGGCATTGACCTGCGGCGCCGCTGGCATCCAGGCCGTTGTACTGGACGTCAACCCACGCCCAGCCGGCCTGATGCGCTCCGATCTGTTCGCAGATCCGACGGCAGCAGGGATCGGGCATGGACTCTGGAGGTTCCTTACGGCCAGCCGCGCCGACAACCCCGGCGCCAACTAGCCCAAAACCTGGTTTGCAACCCCTTTTCGGCCCCGGCGGAGGCCGCTTTCGACCTTCTTGGCATACAGTCCCTTCTGGTCTATCTTCTTGCCCAGGCGGTTGATACGGTCACAAACTGACCATGAAAGAGTTTCTCGAGAGCCTCCAAGAGGCGCCTAACCTCAAAGAGGTCCAGGGCTTGATCGATGGCGTGCTGCAATCGGCACGCTCCGGCAAATCCAAACCTGCGGACCGCCGGCAGTTCATTCGTCGTCTGCTGCTCAACAAACCTTTGAGGTGCAGCCTTACCACCCACAGCGCCGTCGATTACCTCCTCAAACAGGTGGACCGCGCCGAATGGACCGAGCGTTTCGGCTCCGCCGTGGAAACAGAAGCCCCACATGTGGTGGTGGAAATCGTGGGCGAACTGGCCGACGTCGATCACCGCGACCTGCTTCGCCTGCTGCCCATAAACCCCGCCAAGAGCCTTTTTGCCATCCTGCGCGAACTAAGTGACTTCCTGGAAAGCGTGGACGGCTCGGATCGCTACCTGCGCGGCATGCGAGCAACCCGTATTCTGGCCGATATCTACAGCCAACTCCACGAGAATCCAGCCTACTGGAAGCGTCGCTCCGCTCCCGCCTGCTGCATCGACAGCAAGAAGATTGTGCAGCTCAAAGAGCAGAAAGACGGGGCGGCTCTTTCGGAAGCGTATCAGGCAAGAGCCAATCAATTGCAGCGCAAAGACTTGCGGGACAGCCTGGCCGCCCTCGGACGGACTGAGGACGCCGCTCCTGTCATGGATGAACGGGACTTCGGACTGTCCCTGAAGGTGAGCGCTCCCCTGCGCATCGGCATCTCCAGCGCCAACGCCTCGGACAACCATTTGCGCAGCAAAGAACAGGGGGGCAAAACCCTGAACGCCAGTATCGATCTACAGCTGGAGGGTGAAGTGGAGCCCCGCCCCCCCATTCACGTGTCGGTCCGGCACATCGAGGATCCGCGGCTGATTCTGCGCTCCAACTCCATGGCTTTCAAGGCCGACTTCGAGGCCAGCACCCGTGGGGATGCCGCCACCCAGAGCAAGCTTTTCTTTGCTTATCGACGCGGTGGAGATGAGGCCCTGCGCCTGGTAAAGCAGGGGCTGGTACACACCGGCATCGTGCGTCCCGACACCGACGACGTCATGAAGGACGTCTCGCGGTTTGCCGGCGGCGGAGGCCTCGAGATTGTCACGCAGAGCGAGTTGTTGCAGGGTTCCGGGTTGGGTACCAGCAGCATTCTGGCAGCGGCTATTCTGAAGGCGCTCTACCGCCTCTGCGGCAATCCGCTCGTCGACTCCGAGCGAGAGTATCCGGCGTTATATGACCAGAGCCTGTTGCTGGAGCAGAGCGTCGGTCTCAACAGCGGATGGCAGGATGCCCGTGGCGCCTGCGGCGGGCCGAGCGCGGTGAAGGACTTTCTCGCTGCCCCGACCCAAGGACTTCCAGCCCCGGAGATCCGCTATCTGGAAGGTGTCGACGAGGAGGAGTTCGAGCAGCGGATCGTACTCTTCGACACCGGTATAGCGCGGCCGGCCACACGGGGGCTCAATGTCGTGCTGGACGCCTACTTGACCAGGGACGCTGATCGTTATGCCGCCGTTCGCGAATCCCTCGACATCCACGACTCCATGGTGGAAGCTTTGAGCCGATGCGATTACAGCACCCTCGGAGCTCACGCCAACCGCTACTGGAGCTTACGTTGCATCCTCGATCCGGATGCCACCAACGATGCGATCAAGTTTCTCTTCGAGTCACCCGCGCTCCGAGAGGTTACGGAGGGTGGCCTCCTCTCCGGCGCCGGAGGCGGCGGCTTCGCGCTTCTGGTCGCCGCGGAAGGCAGCTCGGAAGAGCTGAGAAAACGGCTGCGCAATCTGCGCCGGAAAAAGGCTTTCGCCGGCAGCCGCGTGGTTGGATACCGTCTCAACAAGACCGGAATCCGCTTATGTGAATGAGAAGCGCTGGTCCGGTGTCCATTAGAGTACGGCGTCAATCGTTCCCTGGAGATCTATAGATGATTATGAAGGACAAGGTGGGGCTTGTAACCGGCGTAGCCAATCACCGGAGCATCGCGTGGTCCATCGCCCGGTCCTTGGATCGCGAGGGCGCCCGGTTGGCGATCGCCTATCTGGGCGAAAGAGAGAAGCAGGGCATCGACAAGATCGTCGACCAGCTGAGTCAGCCTCCGTTTCTGGTCCCCTGCGACGTTTCGAACGACGAGTCAGTCGACTCCGCCTTTGCAAGTATCAGCTCTGAATTCGGGCACCTCGACTGCCTGGTGCACGCCATCGCTTTCGCCAATCGCGAAGATCTGGACGGGCGCTACACCGATACGCCGCGCCAGGGTTATCACCTGGCTCTGGACATCAGCGCCTATTCCTTGAACTGCGTCACCCGTGGCGCCGAGCGCCTCATGAAGGAGGGCGGCGGCATCGTCTCCATGACCTATCTGGGAAGTGAGCGAGCGGTTGCCAACTACAATGTGATGGGGGTCGCCAAAGCTGCCCTGGAATCGGGAATCCGCTACCTGGCGAGCGAACTGGGAGCCGCCGGAATCAGGGTCAACGGTCTTTCCGCAGGTCCGATAAAGACCCTCGCTGCTCGCGGGATCAAGGATTTCAACACCATGCACAAGCTGCATGCCGAGCGTTCGCCGCTACGCAGAAATACCACCGTCGAAGAGGTCGCCGACGCCGCTCTCTTCCTCTGCAGCCCGCTCAGCCGCGGCATCACGGGCGAGGTTATCTACGTGGACGGAGGTTACCGCACAGTTGGGATGTGAAACTCTCCTTGTCAGGACGGAGGCGGCAGATTCAGTTCCTCGAGCACCGCACGTGTGCGAGGCGCCACCGGCGTGCCGGCGCGCTTGAGCGCGAAGAGGTGGATCTTTAGAAACGCCGCTTCTTCGGCGGTGTCAACATCGTACCAGGGATCGAGCAAAGAGAGTGAGCTGCTTCCCAACCCCTGAAGGCTCTGCTCTAGCACCCGACCGGTGCTCCACTGAATCCCGTCGAACAGCTGCTCTTCGCCTGCCCGCTGCCCTAGCAAATAATACCCGCCGTCCGTGCTCGGTCCGATGACCACGTTGGTCTTCTTGAGAAGCTCCAATCCGTCGTCGATCAGGGAGCCCGGTAGCGAAGGACTGTCCGACCCGACGATCACCGCTCGGTCGCATCCCAGTTCAAAACTCCTCCGTAAGGCAGCGTTCATCCGTTCCCCAAGATCTCCTTCTTCCTGGGGCCAGAACTGAAAATCGTCTGGGTTCTCCACGAGCCCGGAAATCGAATCCCGTGCGGCATCCGGAGTGTAGGCAACGACCTTGAGATCCGCCGCTGACTCGCCGACCGTGGCGGCGGTGTCGACGACAAAAGCTTTGTAGAGATTGGCCGCTTGCTGTGGAGTAAGCGGCGGTGTCAGGCGGGTTTTCACTGCGCCCGGACGAGGGTCCTTGACAAACAGTATGCAGCACGTCTCCATCGTTGTTCTACCAGCTTGCCAGGTGTCGGGGCGTCGTCAATCAGCCTAATCTAGGCTTCGGTGGCGCGGCAATCCAATACGGTTCGGTGCCTACGATCGCTTGACGCCTTTCGCCCGCCTGTTACCTTGAGTCCTCTTTCAAAAGAGGGAGTCGATTTGATTCGCGCGGCAGGGATTCTGGAGCAGCTGAAAGACAACGACGTAACCCACGTGGTCGGCGTCCCAGACAACGGCTCCCGCGCCTTGTTCGAGCTCCTGTGGAGTGAACCGACCATACAGGTCGTCCCGGTGACCCGCGAAGGCGAAGCGTTTGCACTGGCCTCTGGGCTCTATCTGGGCGGGAAACAACCGATTGTGCTGATCCAGAACACCGGCTTCCTGGAAGCGGGTGACGCTTTGCGCGGTACAGCCCACAACATGGGGATTCCTCTGGTCATGCTGGTGGGTTATCGCGGTTACACTTCGATGCAGTCGGGCAACCGCGTAGACTCAGCGGCCACTTTTTTCGAACCCACCTTGAATGCATGGCAGGTGCCGTATTCGTTGATGCACGACGATCGGCAGGTGGAGCTGATTTCCGAGGCGTTCCACCATGCGGCAGAGCGCTCGCTTCCCGCCGCCGTAATTCTCGTCGACGGTACCGAATAAGATGCTGGACAAATACCGGTGCCTGGAGAAGCTGGCCGCACGGCGTGCCGACGAAATCGTCGTGAGCACCATGAGCGTGGCAGAGCCCTGGGCGCGATTGTCAGACGGGCCGTTGGACTTCGCCTCGGTGGAATCGGCTATGGGCCACGCCGCCGATTTCGCCTGCGGGCTGGCGATGGCGCAACCGTCGCGCCGGGTTATCGTGCTCAACGGCGACGGCAGCACGTTGATGTGCCTGGGAACGTTGGTTACGATCGCTCAGGTCGCACCCCCGAACCTCACCATCGTCATCACCGAGAATGGCACCTACGAAGTCACCGGGAACCAGAGGGTGCCCGGGGCCGAACAGGTTGACTATGAACTGCTGTGCCGCGGCGCAGGTCTCGACCAGGTAGAGACTGTGACCGACGATTTGTCGTTCGACACCGCTCTGGAGGACCATTTCGTCGGCGCCGGTCCCCGGGTGTTCGTGTGGCGGATCGCCCCGTCCGACGAACCCGTACCTCTGCCTTCTCTCCCCATAGGGCAACGAGCCCAACGCCTGAGGCATGCCCTGTTGGGCACCCCCTGAAAAGCTTCCTCTCGCCTCATTCACTCACAGAGCACAATACCATGTATTATTAAGTGCTAAAGAATAGTATGATTCTGCCGATCTAACGGATAGCGGGTTACGTGGGGCTTGTTCGCCATTCGGGAGATTCGGCTATGAAGACTGATATTACTTTTCGGGCCCTATTGCTGTTCGCGCTTGGGATTATCCCCAACACCGCGGCGCCCAGCAGCCAGGATCCTGCCCCCAGCCCCCAATCCTCCAGTGACGGCGCGATTCTGCCTCAGGCGGCGCAGGATATCGAAAACATCTGCGCTCTTCTGGAGATGCCCTCGCTGGCCATGCAGAAAACCAACACCCCCAGAGTCTCGGTGACCACACAGGGAGGCGCCGTCTTGTACAATCCGTATGTCCTGACCAACGCGGCTTACTGGGGTGGCCCATGGGCGCACATAGGATTGCTGGCGCGGGAAGTAGGTCGACTCGCGGCCCCACAGACCAGCTGCCTGCAAGGCGATGGCGAGGCACTTACGGAGAACCAAAAAGCGGACTTCGTTGCCGGGTTTGTTCTTGGCCGCATGGGGGCCTCGCTGGAGGAGGCTCAGCAAGCCGTGGAAGCCGCCACCCCTCCGGGTGCGAATCGGTCCGTTCGTGCCGAGCAACTGCTGGCGGTCGAGCGGGGTTGGCAAAGGGGACAGTCTGAAAGGATGAGAGCGCCGGGTTAAGACCCGAGCGCGGCGCGAACCTTGTGCGCCAGATCGTTGTGATCGAACGGCTTTTGCACCACCATCTCCGCCTTCATGAACTCTTCGTCCACCATGGAGTACCCGGTAAGGATAAGCACGCGGACCTGTGGATCTATGCTACGCAATTCGGCCAAAACTTCCCTGCCCGACATGCCCGGCATTGACAGATCCAACATGATCAGCGAGATCCGTTCGCGGTGCTCCTTGAAGATGGCCAACCCTTCCATTCCGTCGACCGCTTCCATGACGTTGTAACCGCTGTTCTCCAACATCCTGCCAGTCACTTTTCTAACCATCGCCTCATCTTCAACCACCAAGATCGTCTCCGAACCCGTGGGCCCATCCGTGGTCGCGTGCATATCGTCGCCACCAATCGCCTGCGTCGTCGCCGGCAGGTAGACCGAGAATGTCGTGCCTTCGCCAAGTTTGGTATCGCACGTTACCCACCCACCATGTTGCTGGGTTATTCCATAAACCGTTGAAAGACCCAGGCCGGTGCCCTCATCCACACTGCAGCATGTTGTTGAAGTTGTGCGCGATGCCCGCGGTGAGCTCGCCTACCGCCTCCATTTTTTGCGCCTGGCGCAGCTGCTCTTCCAGCCGCTTGTGTTCGGTGACATCCACCGCCATCGACCGGGTAGCGACGAACTCTCCTGCCGAATCCCTGATGGGCCTCACCGTAATACTGACCCATCGAGTGGTGGTCCCCTCCGGCCGCAGGATTTCGAGCTCTTCATCGCGGACCTCGTGGCCGGTGAGGATGCTCTGGAAAAGGCGTCTCGCCTTCGTTTTGCCGGAGGGAGTGTCGGCGTAGAGATCGAGTAGGTGTCGACCGATGAGCTCGGGCGCCGGATAGCCGGTGAGTTCGGTGCAGCTCTTGTTAGCCCTGACTAGACGGCCGTCCAGGCCGACGGAGTAATAGGCGATCGGTGCGTTCTCGTAGAGATCGTGGTACTCCTCCTCCCGTTGGAGCGAGGTCTCACGCGCATCTTTTTCGGCGGTGACGTCCCGTCCAATGCCCACCAGCCCAATGGCGTTGCCGTGTTCATCGTGCAACGGCATTTTGGTGGTCGAGAACCAGTGTGTCTCACCGTCTCGATCGACCACCGGCTCTTCCACGTTTACGAACGCTTTTCTCGAGCGCAGAATCTCTACCTCGGCCAGGCGATAACGCTCGGCCATTTCCAATGGATGGAAATCGAAATCGGTTTTTCCGATGAGATCTTCCCGGCGCTGCACCGCCATGTGGGGAACCATCGCGCTATTCGCGACCAGGAAACGGCCTTCGGTGTCCTTGAAATAGATGACATCCGGCATGGCGTCGATGAGGGTGCGCAGCATGTTGCGTTCCTCTCGCAGCTCCTCCGTGCGCTCGCCGACCGTCTTCTCGAGCTCCTGCGTCGCTCTTTCGGAGGCAGCTTCCGCTACCCTGAGCTCGGTAACATTTTCGAATACGGCGGCGACGTTGCGCGCGCCCAGCGGCACCAGGCGAACGGAGTAGGTGCCTTGGGGAACCACGCTGTCACCGTACTGAAAATCGGGAAGCACCTGGACGCGCCCGGTCCGGATGGCCTCGACATATTTGGAGGGTCCTTCGGTCTCCATGAAGTCCGGAAACGCCTCGCGGAGGGTCTTGCCTTGCAGAAACTCGAAGGAGAGGTTGGCTAAGCGTTCAGCCGCGGAATTCAGGAAGAGGAATCGGAACGACCCGGGATCGTCGGGGTTTTCCTGATGCCAGACCGAAACGCCGCTGGGGAGACGATCCACGAGTCGACGATGGAGCTCGAAGGTCCCGCTCAAATCTCCTGTGCTGTCTGTTTGCGGCTTTTCGGACTTGGGCCGATCCGACATCGGCGGGGCCTCCGGAAATAAATCGCACTGCCATTGAGGCAACGGCAGTGCGACATTTCTTGGATGGGCTTTTTTAAAGTGCTTTGCGGTACCTTTGCGAGTTTATTCCAAGTTGATCTCTGTATTTTGCGACCGTGCGACGGGCTATCTGCAAGCTCTCTTTGCTGAGGATATCGGCGATCTCTTGATCGCTGAGTGGCTTGGTTTTGTCTTCGTCTTCGATCAGACGGGATATGCGCTCTTTGACACTGCGGGCGGACACATCTTCACCGCTGTTGGTGCTGACCTTGCTATCGAAGAAGTACTTGAGCTCGAACACCCCGTGTGGGGATTGCATGTATTTGCCGTTACTGACTCTGCTGATGGTCGAGACGTGCATCTCGACGGCATCTGCTACGTCTTGCAGTACCATCGGTTTCAGATGTGCAGGTCCGTGCTCGAAGAAAGGCATCTGCATTCTAACGATGTAGTTGGCCACCTTGAGCATGGTTGTTCGCCGTTGATGGATGGCGTTTATCAACCAACGAGCATCGTTCAGCTTCTTTGTTACATAGGTTTTCACCTCGTCCTTGCCGTTGCGCCGCGAGTCCTTGAGTAACTGAGAATAGGAGCTGTTGATACGCAGGGAAGGCAGGGTTCCATCGCTCAGGCTGACCACCCATTCTTCTCCGACCTTCTCGACGATTATGTCCGGCGTTATGTAGCTGACCTCCGTATCCAGTGTAAGCAGACCCGCATAGTCGCTACTGCTGGGCGAACCGGGGTACGGTTGCAGGTTCTCGATAAGGTCCAGGGCGTCGCGAAGATCATCCTCCGAAATGCCCAGCGCCCGGGTTATGCGCGTGAAGCGACGCTTTGTCAGATCCTCCATGTGGTCGCGCACGATCTCCAGAGCGAGAACCCGGCGTTCGTCTTCGAGCAAGCGCAACTGCAGCATGAGACATTCACGAAGATCGCGGGCGGCCACGCCCGGCGGATCAAAACCTTGAATGACTCCCAGTACCTCTTCGATCTCCTCAGTTGGCAGATTGAGATTCTCGATGAGGTCCTCGACGGAACACCCCAGGTATCCCTTCTCGTCGAGATTTCCGATGATGAACTCGCCGATCTCGACCTGTGGTTCGGTCAGATCGCCAAGCACCAGCTGTTCGCGCAGCTGATCTACAAGAGGAGGAATAACCGTGATCCGGTTCTCCTGCGGTTCCCGGTCGGTTTCCCAATTCGGATCGTATTCCGTGCGTTCACTATTGTAGGAGCCCTGATCGAACTGGTCTTCCAGCAGCGCATCCCAGTCGATCTGCTCCATGTCCTCCGGCAGCTCCTCCTCTTCCTTCAAGCCGTCATCAGCATCCGCCTCGGCGTCCTGGGAGTTCTCCTCCTGCTCCATCCCCTCCTCGAGCATTGGATTCAACTCCATCTGCTGCTTGATCTCCATCTCCAGCTCGAGAGTGGACATCTGCAGCAGCTGCAGCGATTGAATCAGCTGCGGCGCCATTTTCTGCTGCAGACTCAGATTTTGTGAGATGCGAAGCATCGCGATAGTTTATCGATTCTGTATATCGTTGTTTTTAATTACTTTATATGAAGAGAACCCGAAGTCCGCCATTCAAAGCAATTCGCATACCAGTAATAATAACTCCGTTTTCGATCGCATGTCAAGCTCCTGTATTGGAGACGAGCGAAGGTGTCGTTCAGCGCTGATTGGATCGGTTGATGAGCGGTTTCAACCCATTTGAAAGCGGTCGCCGAGATAGGCTAGTCGCACCTTGGGGTCATTGATCAGCTCACTTGCCGTCCCCGAGGTCAGTATCTTGCCATCGACGATAATGTAAGCGCGATCGGTAATCTCCAGGATCTCGCGCACATTGTGGTCGGTGATCAGTACACCCAACCCCTTGCGTTTGAGGTCCGCGACAATATTCTGGAGATCTTCGACGGTCCGTGGATCGATACCGGCAAACGGCTCATCGAGAAGCATGTACCTAGGCTGTATTGCCAGCGCCCTCGCAATCTCGACCCGGCGGGTCTCGCCGCCCGATAGGGTATCGGCCGACTGCTGTGACATCGACTCGAGATCCAGCTCAGCCAGGAGTTCGGCAAGCCTCCGCCTCAGCTCCTGCCCACCGAGCTTATTGGATTCGAGGACCGCCCTAATGTTCTGCTCTACGGTGAGCTTGCGAAAAATGGAGGTCTCCTGAGGCAGGTAGCCGATTCCCCGCAAAGCCCTGCGATACATCGGGAGATCGGTTATATCTTCATCGTCGAGAAATATGTGGCCGGAGTCCGCCCTAACGAAACCCACGATGCTATAGAACGTCGTCGTCTTTCCGGCTCCGTTGGGTCCCAGCAAACCTACGACTTCTCCCGGATCGACGGTCACACTGACCCCATCGACGACCCTTCGATTGCCGTACGACTTACACAGGGTTTCGGTTCCGAGTGCCATTCCTGTTACTCTTTGGCTTTTTCCAGAGGATAATATCGCCCCTTGATCGAGTCGAGCAGTCTGACGGCAGCTAGCTCCCCTTGAGAAAACTCGATCACCAGCCGTTCTCCTTCTACCCGATTCATGGAGGCGCCGTCATCCGTTTCCTCGTCGGGAATGCGCGACACCACTGCCGCGTTGCCACGCACGTAGACGCGCTGCATGAGACGATTCTCAAACTCCATCGTCATCTCGGTACCCGAAAACCGGCTGATCTCCTCCGCGCCCAGTTTGCGATGTGTCACCTCGGCTCCGCCGCGCAGCTCGACGCTCTCCAGCTCATCCTCCCGCAGAAACAAGCTACCGGCCAACGCCTAAATCCAGTTTATTCGGCTCGCCCCGCCACCAATGGAACCCGCCAGAAAAGTCGGAATCTGGACCTCCACCGGCTTTCCGTTTTCGAGCTCGACCACCATCGAATCCGCCTGGACGAAGCTAACGATCGAATCCGCCATCGCCCGCATCCGGAAATCAACATCCCCAGCCAGCGTCAGCCGATTCTTCGAGTCTTCGAACAACCCCGACGCCGCGGTTGCCGTGGCCTCCGCCGACACCGACCGGAAGGAACCATCGCAATCAAGCACCTCGCCGTTCAGATCTGCCGCGATCGTTTGGGCACTAATCGACATGTGGCTGCCATCCCCCCGCTCCCGCTGAAAGGAGGGACTCTTTTTCAGCGTGGCCTTCCCGTCGCGGACAGCATAACGCAGATCGCCGCCGCTGGCCACTCCATGCATTTCGGGAAGATTCAATCGAAACGATCCCTCGACGGCAACGCTATCGGCTTCCCTGTCATAGATCAGCCGCGCGGACGTAAGGGTCTTAGCCCCGTCTCGAAACGAGACGCTATCGGTTGCCTGCAGAATGCCGGTTGAACGGTTGTAGGACAACAAGCTGGCGGCCACGAAACGCTCACCGCTTCGAAATTCAGCCGGATCACCTCGAAACGATTCCGCATCACCCTCCTTCGAAAATTCAGCCGCGTCAATGGAAATGCTGTCGCTATCAAGCGTCACCGTGCCCGCTGCCTTGAAGCGACGATGGCGCAGATCATAGTCCAACTGTCCGGCCTCGAAGCGATGGGACGAGTCGGATCCGCTCACGCCTCCCTCCAACCGCAGCGCACCTCGGTTCTCATCGTAGAAAGCGCGCTCGCCGTTCATATCCAAACCGGCGAACCTTGCGCTCAAGTCCTCGTAGGATACGGCGATCTCTCCGTGGCGACGGCGGCCCAGCTGCCTGGCGGCGGTTACGGAGAGCGAGTCCTCGTCGATCCGCCACAACTCCCGCGTTCGTTCGAGGGACCAATCCGTGAGCCGCAGATCAGTTTTCATGTTGGCTCCCGCGACCCTGCCACGCTGTAAACGCATGTCGACCGATTGCGGAATCCTGAACTCACCTGCCTCGCGATCCCATAGGAGAGAATCGGCTCGTACCTGCAAGCTATCCCCCGCGACGAGTTCGACCGTTCCAGCAAGTGAGAGGAACGACGGATCGAATTCCATGCGTGCAGCCCGAACGCGGGAGAGCAGAACGTCATCACTCTGGATGAATGAGATAGAAGCTCCACTGTCAGCTACGGTGCGCCGCCCGATTACCTCCAGGAACGGAGTGCTGATCTCGACCCGCAGGTCGGGCTCGGCAATGTTCAACCGCAGTCCCCAGGCCTGCCGGTCGGCTCGGGGAGGCACTGGCACCTCGATCTGTTTTTCCCGGTCCAACGGGATGCAGCCCGAGTGAAGCCACGCGGATTCAAAAAGGATTAGGAGGGTAATTTGGAAACAGAAAAGCCGCATGGTAGCGTCGACAAACCTGTCTGGGCCGCGGCCGAGCCCTGGTGCTCGGCTCGATCAGGAGGCGTTGACTTGGGCGGCCTCGGCGTTGAGGCGCTCCTCCTGATATGAGAGTGCAGCTTCAACGAAACCCGCAAACAGCGGCGCCGGATTGTCCATGCGGGATTTGAACTCGGGATGGGCTTGGGTGGCGACGAAATATCGATGATCGCCGAGCTCTAGAAATTCCATCAGCCGGGTGCCATCGAGTCTCCGGTGGTATCCCGAAAAGACCAGACCTGCATCCTCGAGCAGCTCGACGAATCTAGCCGAAATCTCGTATCGGTGGCGATGCCGCTCCAGGACAACCTTGTCGTGACCTTCCATGATCTGTCCGACGCGAAAGGCCTGGTCCGGGTTATCGAGAAGCTGACGAATGCGCCGTGCATCCTCTTCGAGACGACCGGACTCCTCATACAGACGCACGACCTTGCTCTCGCGCTTCAAGACCGCGGCGTAAGCTCCCAGACGCATGCTGCCACCGTACCGGTTCGCCGCCAACGTCTTCTTCTGGTTTTCCTGGACGCTGACAACCTGGAATTCGGAACTGGTCTCGAATTCGGCTGAAGTCGCTTGCGGGATGCCGGCAACATTACGCGCATATTCGACAACGGCCAGTTGCAGTCCGTAACAGAGCCCGAGAAACGGGAGGCCGTTTTCGCGGGCAAACTGAATGGCTGCGATCACACCTTCGGCTCCACCGCCACCGAACGCCCCGGGCACGATGATGCCGCTGAAGCGCTCCAGCTCCTCGATTGCCATCTCTCCGTTTTCGAATTTGTTGCCGTCGATCCACGTGATGTCCACCGTGGCATCGCAGCCGACGCCGGCATGTACCAGCGATTGATTCACCGAGAGGTAGGAATCGGTAAGCTGAAACTCGCCGGTCTCCACATACTTGCCGACCATGGCGATCTTGACTCTGCTCGCGGGCTCGCGACTGTTGAGAAGCAGCTTCTCCCAGAAGCTCCATTCTGGGTCCTTGCGCGGTTCGATCCCCAGTTTCGTCATCAACTTGGAGCCGAAGTTTTCGGCTTCGAGTTCTAGCGGAATGTCGTATATGGTCTCCATATCAGGCGCGGAAATTATGTGCTCCGCCGGAACATTGGCGAAAATCTCGATCTTCTTTTTGCGCACCTCGTCGATGCGGGTAGCAGCACGGCAGACGATGAAATCGGGAAATATGCCGTGTTCACTCAGCATCCTGATAGCCTGCTGCGTCGGTTTGGTTTTCATCTCCCCGACGTGCGGGGGAACGGGCAGATAGGTGATCAGTACATAGGCGAAATGTTCTTTACCTATGTCCCGTTCCAGCGCCTTTACAGCAAACAGAAAAGGTTCGTTTTCGTAGTCACCCACCGTGCCGCCGATTTCCACGAGCACGATATCGTACCCATCGGCGGCATTGCTAATCCGTCGCTTGATCTCGTCGGTAATGTGGGGAATCGGCTGGACCGTCTGCCCCAGATACTCGCCGTTTCTCTCTCGCTGAATGACCGCATGATAGACCTGACCGGTGGTGAGGTTGTTCTCGCGGGGCAGATCGACGCCGAGAAAACGCTCGTAGTTGCCCAGATCCTGGTCGATCTCACCACCGTCATCGGTGACCCAAACTTCCCCGTGTTCGGTGGGACGCAGCGTGCCCGCGTCGAAGTTGATGTACGGATCGATCTTGACGGCAGTGGTCTGGTAGCCGTACTGCTGCATGATCTTGCCCATAGAAGCGGTGGTCAGGCCTTTGCCGACTCCGCTCATTACACCGCCTGTCACTACGATATATTTGGGTCCTGCGTAATCTTCCACGAACGCTCCTGATAAAGAAAAAACGGCGGCAGTTGCCTGCCGCCGTGGTCACTCAATTACCTTGGGCACTCGGTAGTACGACTCCTGCCGCTGTGGCGCCGAAGCAACCATCGCCTCGGGATCGGGGAACTCGACCACCTCATCGGTACGAAACGCGTTGGCGATGGGCACCACATGGGAAGTGGGTTCTACCTCATCGGTGTCGAGCTCGTTCAACTTCGCCATGTAGTCGAGAATGCGATTGAACTCGAGCGTCAACCTCTCTTCTTCCGCGGCATCGAACTCCAACCTGGCAAGAGCCGCAACCACACGCACGTCTTCTACTGTAACTGACATAATTTCAATATGTTAGGATAGCCCATGGAGGGGCATTCGGCGCGCTTTGCGGGCCGTTCTAATATGCCGCAATCACCACCCAGGCGCAAGGTAATTGTAACCTCCTTTTTCAACGAAGAGGATGCTTGATGGGGCACAAACCTTAACGTATAATACGACCTTCTTCAGCCGCCGACTGCCGTTCGGAGCGGTCTTTCGTGAGTCATTCTCTGCTACAACTGATCCGATCGGAACCCTGACATGGCCCGCAAGGCATTTACGGTCGAAGAAGCCAACATCATGCTGCCCGAGCTCGAAGAGATCCTCCTCTCGATCGATTCGAAGAAGGGAGAAATTGCCGAGAATGTGAAACAGTTGCAGATCCTCGACGCGCTGTGGGGCGAGCTTGTTGCCGCCGAGAACAATCCTGATCACTCGGAGTTCGTAGGGCACCGACGTACTGTTTCCGCAACCTACGAGGCAATCGAAGAGGTGGTCCACGAGGAGCTGTTGGGTCGCGGTCTGCGTTTTCCGGCAGGCGGGCTGGAGCACGGGCTCGTGGATTTTCCGAGCACTTTCAACGGTCGGTGGGTCTACCTGTGTTGGCAACGGGGCGAAGACCGGGTAGGATTCTGGCACGAGATCGACGGCGGTTACGGTGGGCGCCACGAGATCTCGGATTTGGAGTCCGCGGTCATGGGCACCGAGTATCCGCTACCCGACGACTCGTCACTCGATTTTTGACAGCACCAGGCGGGCGGCCTCGACGGCATCTCCGAACACGATTTCGAACGATTGACAACGCTCAACCAAAGCCCCGATCAAGTCTGGCCCTTCCTGCTCCCACAATTCGAGATTAAACGATTGCTCGAGAATTCGTTCCGCCGCAGCTGCTTCACCCAAGGGAGAGCAACGAGGTTCGCAACCCCGCTGAAAATCGGGAAACAGTAGTGTTGCCGCCTCGGTTGGGGCCGGCGTGGGTAGGGTTGACAGATCTCCTGGAGGAACGAAGGAGTAACCTTCGAACCTGGCAAACGGCAGGCTCGATGCTCCTGCCTCCGGGAATTCCGACTGGGTCCCCTGATGGACGATGAAATCGCGGGGAAAAGCGTGTACGCACAGGGTGGCTGGGTCGATGAGGGCGATCTCATCCGTCAGTGGGCGGGCACCCAACCGGGCGAACCCGATTACCAGAGAGGTCTTGCCGCTGTCTGGAGGTCCGACCATCAAGATGGCGGCCCCGGCCGACACCGTCGCCGCCGCGTGGATTTGCAGGTAATGGCCGAGCCCCGCCATTGCGGCTTCCGTGAGACTCCACTCGACCTGGCTGAAGAAGGTGGGGAGATCGTCGGACGTGCAGAGATCGACGCCATCCTGGACCATGGCGAATCGACCGCTCCGATTCTCGAGTTCGAAATAGGCTTGCGGCAGCCCGCTACCGACCCTGGCCGCGCGATACAACCCGCGTGCCATTTGATCTAGCCGCGGATCGTCGCCGCCCACGGCAAACACGAAGTCAGCGATCGCATAAAGCAGCTGCCAGCGATCAGCGGCATTCGCAGCTATGCAGCTATCCTCCGATCGAGCTGTTCGCGTTGATCGCGCAGGTGCTGCAGCTCTGCGCGGGATTCTTCCATCTCGTTGAGAAGGCGGCCCCGTCGGGTCTCCATATGCTGTAGATGGTTGCGGACACCAATGGACTCCGCGCGCAGCGCGGAAAACTGTTTCTTGAGGTCACTGACAGAGCTGTCAACGCGGCGCAAGCGAGCGCGCAATTTTCGAAGGCGGATGGCGGTAAACCATCGAAGAACAAGCACGACGGTCAACAGAATTGAGAGCAGTAACAATGAAGCTTTCCTTTGGTTTCTCTAATACTACATGTTGCAATGTACTCCATTTATCGACCCCTATTTGGTCTGCTCCACTACTTTTGCCGATCTTGGTCGATCTCGAATTGGTCCAGCTCACGAATGAGAAGCCGCACGATCTGTCGTTCCTTCGACGAAGCGCCGGCTACCAGGGCCATGAGCAGGCGGCAATTTTCGCCTCCGTCCAGCTTCTTCAATAGATCCTCCATTATTTCTCGGCGACCATCGGGAATCAGGGAGACAACCTGCTGGGTCAAATCCGTTTCTGTCACGATGAGATCCTTTTTTCCGGACGTCAATGAGGGCACTTCGCCGTCGAAATACGCCACGAACGAGTACGGTCGGCACGACAACCAAACTAGCCGCGCGCCGATTGTGCCGTCAAGTGAGCATGTCCTTGACCGGCAATCCACCATATGGTATTGTTCTGCTCGAATTCCCCAATCTATTGTGTTGAACTCTCCCCCCAAACCAAGCTGAGCGTTGTCATCTCGCTGCCCCGGATGCCGAATTTTGGCCGCAGGCCCTGCGAAACTGGCACCACCTCTCCACTTCACCCCTGTATCCGTCGATGAGTTGGGCGTGAAGGAGTTCTGCGTTGCGTCTTAGCCACCTGGAAATTTTCGGTTTCAAATCTTTCGCCCAAAAGGTTCAGATCCCTTTTGGAGCGGGCATTACGGCGATCGTCGGTCCGAACGGTTGCGGTAAATCGAACGTTGTCGAGGCGATTCGGTGGGTGCTGGGAGAACAGAAGGCTACCGCTTTTCGCAGCCACAAGATGGACGAAGTCGTCTTCGCCGGCACGCGGAATCGCAAGCCGTTGGGTATGGCGGAAGTCGTGCTGACCATCGAGAACACGAACAAGGTCCTGCCCGTCGATTTCACCGAGGTCACACTGGCCCGACGCCTCTTCCGTTCGGGTGAAAGCGATTACCTGCTCAACAAGGTCCCCTGCCGCCTGCTCGATATTCAGAATCTCCTGATGGACACCGGTTTGGGCCAGGGCGCCTACGCGGTCATGGAACAGGGCATGGTGGACGAGATCATCAGCGAGAAGACCGACAACAGACGGCGAATTCTGGAGGAGGCCGCCGGCATAACCAAATACAAGGTGCGTCGGCGATCGACCTGGTCCAAGCTCGAATCGACCAATGCCGATCTCACCCGTCTGGCCGATATCATCGTGGAGGTCAAACGTCAGGTCGACTACCTCGGCCGTCAGGTAGGGCGGGCCCGACGGTACAAGGATTTGAAGGGTGAGCTCGACGAGCTGGAAGTGAAAATGGGTCGCTTGCGCTACTTCGGCACCCGAGAATCTCTGGCACCTCTCGAAGTTGAGCTCGGACGACTGGGCAAGCTGGCCGAGGAGAACTCAACCCGCTTTACGGTACGCGAAACGGAGTTGGAAAAGACGCGTCTCGCGCTTACGGAAGCCGAGAAGGCGTTGCAGGATCTGGGAGTCGAGATGACCAGGTGCGTCGAGGAGATCCACCACCGCGACCGCAAGCTGGTTGAGGCCCGCGAACGGCGCGAATCTGCCGACCAGTTTATCGTTCGAGCCGGCAGGGAAAAAGCAGAGAACGCGCAACAAATCGAGACCGCGGAGAAGCAGCTGACCGAGACGGCGAATCTGCTCGCCAATTCCGATGCGGAGGCGGAGCAGCTCCGCCAGCGGGTCGAAGCTGCCGCCGCGGAAGCAGCGGAAGCACAGACAGCATTCACCAGCAGCCGGACCGGGCTCGACGAGATCCGCGCCCAGCGATTGGAGCTGGTGAGAAAACAGGGAGAGCTCAACCGCGGGCTCGAACGACTGCGCACGGAAGACGGTGGCCTGCAACAGCAGGCCGCCCGCTTGACCGCCGATCTTGCCGAGGTCGAAACCAGAAATGCAAGCGTGGTCGCCGACGAGCGTGCCGCGCGCGCGAAGGCGCACGAGTACGGCGAACGCCTGGAGGTTCTCCTGAAGGATCGCGAAGAGGTTCGAGGGCGTCTCGCCGAGGCGGAAGCGGAAGACCGTTCCCTGAAGGAAACGCACGGGGAGGTTCTTCGGGCGATCGAGGCCAACGATGCTCGCTGCCTCGTTATGGAAAAGGTACGCTCGGGCTACGAGGGTTATGCCAGCGGTGTGCGTACGCTGATGCTCGAATGGGAGCGTCGGGATCTCTTTCGGGGGGTCCTAGGAGACCTGATCGATGTGGAGACCGGTTATCACCGAGCCGTGGAGACCGCTCTAGGGGATTCGGTGGAATCTCTGATCGCGGAAAGCAGCGACGGCGTTCTGGACGCCATTAACTATCTGAAGGGTCATAGGGGACGGGCCGGGGTGCTCCCGTTGGACTGGGATCGAGGGGAGGTGCCCGACGTGGCCCTGTCCGATCTTCCGGGCCTTGTGGGCCCGTTGCGGAATTTCGTCCGAGCGGACCAGGTGGTCGCGACCCTGATAGACACGCTTCTCAGAAATACCTTCGTCGTCAGCGATCTCGAGACCGCGTTGAAGATGGCCCCCCACCTTGCCGCTCGAGGCGTGCGACTCGTCACCGCCGACGGCGACCTCTGCGACCTGACGGGCAGGATTGCCGGCGGCACCGCGGATTCGGATGACGAATCCGTGCTCGGCCGCAGAGAACAGATTCGCCACCTGCGTCTCGCGATTGCACGGGACAAGTCGCGTCTGGCCGCGCTCGACGGCAGGTTGACGGCGGAAGCGGCGCGGCGTCAGGTGCTCGGCGCGCGCGACGCGGAAATCGAGACTGAAATCGAAACCCTGCGCGAGGGGGAGCGGGAGCGGCTCAAGGCGGCGGAACTGTGTCAAAGCGAATCCCGTCAGTTAGGGGCGCGGCAGACCCTCCTCAAGACCTCACATGAGGAGATGTCCGTACGACGCCGGGAACTGGCCGAGGCGATCCAGACACAGGGGGAGAAAGCGGCCGAAATGGTGCGGGACGCTACCGGCTTGGAAGAGGAAGTGCTTTCCGGAGAGGAGTTGCTTCAGCGCACTGAATCGGCACATCAGGATTGCGTCAAGGGTCTTTCCCTTCTGCGCGTCGAAGAGGTCCGACAAACCGAGAAGAATGTCGGCATGAAGCGGGACCAGGAACGCCTCCAGCACATTCGCGCAAATCTGGCTCAAAACTACGACCGCCTTGAGTCGGACATCACCGATGCGCACGAACGACAGCGCAGCTGGCGCCAGCAGGAGGTTGAAGTAACGGCCGAGCTCAAGGTGATGCACGAACAGCGGGATGAACTTCAACGAGAGCAGGACAAGAAACGCCAGAGTTGGAGCGATGTGCAGATTCAGACGCGACAGTTAGAGGAGCAGATCGGCAAACTGCAGAAAGAGCTCAACACTCAGCGGGAACGAAGACACCAGCTCGAGCTTGAAGTCTCCGAGTTGAAGCTGCGGGCGGAGCAGATTCGCACCTCACTGCAGGAAGATCACAGCTGCGATGTCGAATTCCTGGGGCCGTTGGAAGAGGAAGGTTTCGACGGCGACAAGAAGGAGGAACGAATACTGCAGCTGCGCAACTCGATTCAACGCCTGGGCACGGTGCACGTCGGCGTGCTCGAGGAGTACGAGGAGCAGAAAGAAAGGTTCGAGTTCCTCTGCCAGCAACGGGACGATCTGAACGCCGCGGTCGAGGATCTGCGCAAGACCCTGAGCCTCATCGACCGCACGGCGCGGACGATTTTTCGCGAGTCCTTTCACCAGATTCGCGAGAAATTCCGTGAGACCTTCGCCAGGTTTTTCCCCGGGGGTGAAGCCGATCTGCGGTTGGAGGAGGACGTGGATCCCCTGGAAGCGAACATCGACATCATTGCGCGACCTCGGGGGAAGCGCCTCCAGAGCATCGCACTGCTCTCCGGCGGGGAGCGGGCGCTCACCGCGATCTCCTTGCTGTTCGCGCTCTACCTGGTTCGACCGAGCCCGTTCTGCATTCTAGACGAGGTGGACGCACCGCTGGACGACGCCAACATCGGTCGATTCGTACACGTCCTCAAAGAGTTCGCCCGCACCACCCAGTTTATCATGGTCACCCACAACAAGATCTCCATGCACGCAGCCGACGCCCTTCACGGGGTCACCATGCCGGAAGAGGGAATTTCGCAGCTGGTCTCGGTTGCGATCGGCGACGAGCTCATGAACGAGGCGGCGGGCTAATTCCCAATCCTGCCAGATCCAGGTCGTAGGGATTCTTTTCCACAAACATTAAGGCACGGGACCTCGTCCGCTCATCGTCTGACGCGATGGCTCGGCGCACGAAGTCGGGGTTGTTTTCCAGAAACTCTTTCATCGCCGCCTCGGGATCGCCGTAATACGCCACCAGCACGCGCCGCTGTTCGGTGTCGATCTGCCCCTCCTGCTCAAGCTCGTCGAACACCGACTCGTCCACCCGCAGCAAACATTTGGTCTCGACGCCCGCCGCGGACAATTTTTCGACGCCGCCCTGACCCCGATCCACCACGTTCAGCGACCTTGCAAGGACACCACCCCGTTCCGCCAGAGCCGGGATCCAGGCCCTGAAATAGCTGGATGCTTCGGTCACGAGATCAGCTATGTGCAGGGCTCGCTTCCCCTGCAGATCGGCGTCTTTGACGCTGTTGCCATTGACGAGAAGCACATCCTTGTTCTTGTAGACCAGCAGATGAGGCTTGTCCATGCGGACGGCCACCGGTAGAGAGAAGAACCAGTCGCGCCGCTCGCCGCCGGACACGACATCGAAATCGTCGTTCGCGGCAGCTGCCTGTACCAGGCAGTCGATGGACCCGCGGTACAGCGCATCTTCTTCGAGCTGCTGCAGAAGCCTTCGCTTCATTTCGAGAGGAAACTGGGTGCGATCGGAACGACCTTCTTCGATGAACGCAAGAAACCGCTCCGCCTCTCCCTGACCGCCGTAGAGATAGTGGGTGTTTATGTAATACGGTCCCACCGTTCCGGAGGTGTACCAAAAAAGCTCGCCAGCGGAGGCAAACCGGAGCGCCCCGCTTTTCAGCAGTGAGTTCAGGATGTCGGACTTCGTGGTCATGTCGGTAGATCTCCCTCTGGTATCTCGCTCAGCTTCGAATTACTGCCATCTCTCGGAGAGAGGATCGGTGTCGCCGCAATATCCCAAGGTAACGCTATCTCGGGATCGTCCCAGGCTACACCTAACTCATCAGTATCGTCGTAGTAGTTGTCCACAAGGTAGTTGAGTGTTGCGTCGGTCTGTGCGAAGAAACCGTGAGCAACCCCGCTTGGAATGAAGAGACCCCGCGGTCGTTCCTGATCTAGATCTATGACCAGCTTGTTGGTTCGGGTTGGGGACGAGGACCGGAGATCGCACAGGCCAACTCGCAGTTCCCCGACGACACAATGCCAGTAATCTATCTGTCGATGGTGGTAGTGCAGCCCACGCAGAACCCCCGCTTTAGACTCAGACCGGCTCCATTGCAGCTTTTCCCACGAGCGCTGGGGGAACCACTCCTTCCTGAATAGCTCAATGAAGCGACCCCGCTCGTCTCCGTGGACTTCCATATCGACCAGAAACACTCCGGCGATCTCCTTCGTTTCCTCCGGTAACATCACGATGAACCCTTTCCGCAGCACTTCTTATACTTCTTTCCGCTTCCGCAAGGACAGGGATCGTTCCGCCCTATCTTCGGAGCCTCCCGACGTTGGGTCTCCACCTTTTGTGGAAATAGGCCCGCTGCGCCGAGAAGCTCAGACGGTTTCTTGCCATTCAGCGCCTCTCGGGGTGTGGTCAGCCATTCGGTGTGAAGCTCCTGCATCGCAGCCTGCGACACTTCATCCGGCTCGCCCTCCCCTGTCCCCCGCTCCTGGCAGAACAACCCGAAATCGGCCATCAACTCACCCCTCGGCGAGGAGAGGAGCTCCTCCAGCTGCCCCATGTCGACGCGCTTGGGAAGCAGCTCCTGAAGGTCACCCATCTCGGGCATCGCGGCAGTCGGCACCGGAAGCGCGCCCGTCTCCGCCACGACTGGATCCATCTCGGCAACACCCTGCTCAGGATCCGGTTCCTCTCGGGTCTCGGCCGGCGCGACCTCCGATGACAGCTCCTCCAGCAAGCTCCTCAGCTCCTGCCCGTTGTCAGGTGTTGCCTCCGGACGGATCTGGTCCATGATCCAGTCCACCGTCTCACCCTCTTCCAGGAGCTCGAGAATCTCATCAGCCGTGAATCGCTGCACACCACGTTCCCGACAATAGATCTTCAGTCGCTCGGTCGCTTCACCCAATATCGTCTTCTCAGATACGGTTGTAGTGGTCCGCACACGGACGAACGATTCACCCCAGCCATCAAATTCTTGAGACCCAACCTCAAAAATCTGAGGATTTGTAACCTTTCGCGCAGCGGGGACATCTAATTAAGGCGGATACAGAGGCCAAAATGGCATGGATTCAGCCAAAATTGCGCGGTACGCATCTTGCTAAAACTGTGAACAACCAGGAATCCCGGTTCTTGCCTCCTCCAACGATTCAACCGAAAGGTTCAACGTGGACAGCAGCCGAAAATTGAGCGACAAGGAAGTCCTGATGCAGGCCGCGGAGGACAACAACAGCCTGGCTGTGCTCGTCAAACGCTATCGGAATCCTCTTTACAATTTTGTGTTCCGATTTGTCGGCGAGCGGGAAACAGCCGAGGACATCGTCCAGGAGACTTTCCTTCGCTGCCTCAAGCACAGCCACCAGTACCCGGCCATCGAGCAGGTCTCCACCTGGCTTTACACCATCGCCGGGAATCTTGCCAAGACCGAGCTGCGCCGCCGCAAGCGCTGGCACTGGGTTCCCATAGGTCCCAGCGAGGATGAGGAGCGGGTCTCCTACTTCGAACCGGTTGCCCGCGATCTGCTGCCTGGCGAGCGCAGCGACACAACCACAGTGCACGATTCGGTCATTGTCGCGATTCACCGACTTCCAGAGGAGTTTCGCGAGGCGGTCTTGCTGCGCGACCTGAACGGACTCTCCTATGAAGAGATCTCCAAGATCATCAACTGTCCGGTCGGCACGGTCAAGTCGCGGGTAAATCGGGGTCGTATTCGCCTACAGAAGAACCTGCGGCCGCTGGCCGAAGAGGTCATCGGCAATCTCAGCGCCACCGCCTAAAGCGTCCCCATTCGAGCGCCCCTCAAAACGCCCGGTGAATCAGAAACTCGAGCATCTCACCCATAATATCTCGTGCAGGGGTGGGCGGTAGCCTCTCCAGGTACTGAAGGCTGACCTCCGCAGTCTGCTGACAGACTTCGTCGGCGTAAGCCATGCAGCCGTACTCCTCGACGAGACCGATGACGCGTTCGATCTCGTCGGTCGATATCGACTCTCGATCTCTGTGGAGAATCTCCAGGACCTCCTTCGATTCGAGGTTGGTAGATTTGCGTAGTAGGTCGATGATAATCAGGGTTCGTTTGCCTTCGGCAATGTCCCCACCCCGCTCCTTCCCGTAAGCACCCGAAGTTATCCCGGGAGCAATGTCAGCGTCCTGCTCGGATGAGGTCAGGTTGAGCAGGTCGTCGCGAATCTGGAAGGCAACAGCCATCTCCTCCCCGAAGCGGCCGATGGTGGAGCGCATATTGGCATCGGCGTCGGCAATAATGGCGCCAGCCGTGCAGGGGCCGCGACCGGTATACCAGCCGGTCTTCTTGCGCAGCATCACCATAAATTCGGCTTCGGTCGGGATGTGCCGTTGACGAATCCAGCCAACATCGAACGCCTGCCCTTCGAACGTTTCCCGCGAGCCGCGGACCATCTCTTGTATCAACTCGAGCACCACGCCGCCGGGAAGGTTCTCGTCGTTGGCGCAAAGAACCTCAAACACCTTTGAGTAAAGGGCATCTCCGACGTTTACACTCAGGGGCACACCATGAAGCTTGTGAATGCATGGCTTTCCCCTGCGAAAGTCTGAATCGTCTTCGATATCGTCGTGCACGACGGCAAATGACTGGAACATCTCGAAAGCGGCCGCCGTGCGGACGGCGCGACTGACATCGCCACCGAGTGCCTCGCACGCCAGCAGCACGAGGGCCGGGCGAAAACGTTTGCCTCCCCTTTCGGGGTAGTCGCGCATCGGTCCATACAGGAATCCCTCCGGCTCCTGCAACGGCAGAAACGAAAACATCTCGCGTTCGATTTCGGGAATGTATTGATGCAGGTAGGAACGCAAGGCCGGCTGCACCGGTGCCATACCTTGCGCCTACAGACCGCCGGCGAGCTTGAGGCGGTTCAGCGCCCGGCTGAGGGATGCTTCGGCCCGTATGCGGTCCACATCCTCTTCGTGAGCGCGGCTCAACCGGTCTTCTGCCCGTTGACGGGCAGCGCGGGCGCGGTCCGCGTCTATATGCGCGGCCAGCTCGGCGGTCTCAGCCAGTACCGTAACGCTCTGGCCGTCTACCTCCACGAATCCACCACTCGTTGAAGCGTACTGATCACCTGCGCTTGCCTCCTTGAAGGAGATGACGCCGACGGCAACCCCGGCGAGCATCGGCACGTGTCTTGGCAGCACGCCGAAACTCCCCTCGCTGCCAGGCACCTTCACGCTTTCAACGCTTCCGGAGTAGATGCGCTGCTCTGGGGTCACGATTTCCAGTTGAATCGGCATTTGCAAACTCAGCCCAGGGTTTTGGCTTTCTCGATCGCCTTTTCGATGCTGCCCACCATGTAGAAGGCCTGCTCCGGCAAATCGTCGTACTCGCCTTCGAGCAGGCCCTTGAACCCGCGAACGGTCTCCTCCACCTTGACGTATTCACCGGCCATACCGGTAAACACCTCGGCGACGGTAAACGGCTGTGTGAGGAAGTTCATCATACGTCGCGCCCGGCCCACTACAAGACGGTCGTCGTCGGAGAGCTCGTCGATGCCCAGGATTGCGATGATCTCACGCAGGTCGCGATAACGCTGCAGCACCTGCTGCACATCTCCCGCCACCTGGTAGTGCTCCTCGCCCACAACCCGCGGATCGAGGATGCGGGAGCTGGAAGCCAGGGGATCGACGGCGGGATAGAGGCCTTGATCGGCCAGTGCCCGCTCCAACACGATACGGCCGTCCAAATGGGCGAACGCCGTCACAACACCCGGATCGGTGTAATCGTCGGCGGGAACAAAGATCGCCTGTACCGAGGTGATCGAACCCTTCTTGGTGGTTGTAATACGTTCCTGCAGGTTGCCCATCTCCGTCGCCAGGGTCGGCTGGTATCCCACGGCCGACGGCATGCGGCCCAGCAAGGCCGACACCTCGGCGCCGGCGAGAATGAACCGGAAGATGTTGTCCACGAAGAAAAGAACGTCCTGTCCCATCTCGTCGCGGAAGTGCTCGGCCAGAGTAAGTCCGGTGAGCGCGATGCGCTGGCGCGCGCCGGGCGGCTCGTTCATCTGACCGAAGACCATGGCGGTGTTGTCGATAACACCTGATTCCTTGAGCTCGGCGAGCAGGTCGTTCCCTTCCCTGGTGCGCTCCCCGACACCCGCGAAGATCGAATAACCGCCGTGTCCGGTGGCCACGTTGTTGATGAGCTCGGTTAGGATGACCGTCTTTCCGACCCCGGCGCCACCGAACAAGCCCAGCTTGCCGCCGCGAGAGAACGGACAGATCAGGTCCATCACCTTGACGCCCGTCTCCAGCATCTGGTCGGAGGTGACCTGCTGGTCCAGAGGGGGTGCGGAACGATGAATCGGCATGCGCTTGGCGGTGTCGGGGATGTCTCCTTTGCCATCCACCGGCTTTCCAACGACGTTCAAAAGCCGGCCCAGCACCTCTTCGCCCACGGGGACGGTAATCGGCTCGCCGGTATCGACCGCCTTGGCGCCGCGGGTCAATCCGTCGGTGGCGTCCATCGACACGCAGCGGACCCGGTTTTCTCCCAGGTGCTGCTGGACCTCCAACACCAAACTTTCGCCATTCTTACCGACTTGTAGGGCATTGTGGATGGACGGAAGATTCCCCTCGGGGAAATCCACATCGACCACCACACCTACGATCTCCGCAATAGTTCCTTCGTTCATTGGAGCTGTCCTTATCCTTGCGCGACGGCTTCCGCGCCCCCGATGATATCCATCAGTTCGAGGGTGATGGCGGATTGCCGTTCCTTGTTCATTTCTTGGGTGAGTTCGTCGATCAGTTCGCCGGCGTTTTTCGAGGCGTTGTCCATCGCTGTCATGCGGGACGCCTGCTCGCCCGCATTCGATTCGAGCAGGGCGCGCCAGATCTGGAAATTGACATGGCGGGGAACGAGCGCTTCCAACAACCGTTCTGGTTCGGGCTCGAAGATATAACTGCCGCTCTGGCCGGCTGACCCGTCGTCCGCCACCGTCGGCAAAAGCTGCCGCACTACCGGTGCCTGTTGAGCGACAGATCGAAACTCGCTGTAAGCAAGCAGCACCCTGTCCGCTTCACCCGACAGAAAACGAGCGGTCAACTCTCCGGCAATGGCCGCGGCACGACTGAATTCGAGAATGCGGAAGACATCGGTGTGTTCGCTGGCGATCTCGTGCCCGCGATTGCGAAAATAGTCACGACCCTTGCGGCCAACGGCGACGAGCTCGACGCGGTACTCCGACAGCTTTTGAATCTCGCCGGCCACCATGCGACATATGTTCGTATTGAACCCCCCGCACAGACCGCGATCCGCCGTGACGACCGCCAGCGCCACGCTCTCTACGGGCCGCTCGCTCAACAACGGATGCTGGCCTTGCTCGATGCCACTGCTGATTTTCTTCAGAACCGATTCGAGCTGCTCGGCATAAGGACGTGCCGCCAGAATGGAATCCTGCGCCTTGCGCATACGTGCGGCGGCAACCAGCTGCATCGCATGGGTAACGCGCTCGATATTCTTTATGCTGGCTACGCGGGTACGAAGTTGGCGAAGATTTGCCATGTTATACGGGACGGAATCTGGCTTTGAATTCCTCGACCACCGCCTTAAGCTTCTCCTGGGTGTCATCGCTCAGATTCTTGCTGTCGCGAATCTCGCCCAGCAGCTCTGAATGCTGCTGACGAAGGTGGTCGAGTAGGTTGGCTTCGAACTGCCGCACTTGGTCGGTGGGGAGGTCGTCGATAAGATTTCCTGCGAAAAGCGCTGCGACCTGCTCCTCCTCGGGCATGGGCACGAACTGATTCTGTTTCAGGATCTCGGTCAGTTTTTCTCCCCGGTTCAGCAGATTGCGCGTGGAGGCGTCCAGATCGGATGCCCCGAACTGGGCAAACGCTTTGACCTCGTTGTACTGGGAGAGGTCGACGCGCAAGGTTTTCGCAACCGCTTTCATCGCTTTCGTCTGTGCGGCGCTGCCGACGCGAGACACGGAGGCACCCACGTCCATCGCCGGCCTGACTCCCGCATAGAATAGCTCGGGCTTGAGCAGGATTTGACCGTCGGTGATCGACCAGACATTGGTCGGTATGTAGGTCGACACGTCCCCTTCGAGGATCTCGATGATGGGCAGCGCGGTCAGGGTGCCCCCACCCTTCTCATCGCTGAACTTGGCCGCCCGTTCCAGCAGGCGCGAGTGCAGGTAGAATACATCCCCAGGATACGCCTCGCGGCCGGGTGGACGGCGCAACACCAGAGACATCTCGCGATACGCCCACGAGTGTTTGGAAAGATCGTCGTAGACGATCAACGCATTCTCGCCCTTATCGCGAAAGTATTCACCCATGGAACAACCGGAATATGGAGCAAGATACTGCAGAGGAGCCGGATCGCTTGCGGGAGCCGACACCACGGTGGTGTACTCCATGGCGCCGTTATTCTCCAGATCGCTGACGATCTTGGCAACGCTGGAGCTCTTCTGACCGATGGCCACGTAGACGCATTTGACGCCGGATTTCTTCTGATTGATGATGGCATCGATGCCGATGGCCGTCTTGCCCGTCTGCCGATCGCCGATGATCAGCTCCCGCTGTCCCATACCTATGGGAACGGTAGCATCGATCACCTTGAGCCCGGTCTGCAGCGGCTGCTCCACCTTCTGCCGATCGATCACCCCGGGCGCCATCCGTTCGACGGGTAGCGTGCGCGAAGTCGAGATGTCACCCTTTCCGTCGATAGGCTGCCCCAGGGGATTGACCACCCTGCCCAGCAACTCCTCGCCGACGGGCACCTCGACGATGCGCCCGGTGCGTTTGACCTGATCGCCCTCGACGATATGCGTGTCTTCTCCGAAGAGCACGCAACCGACATTATCTTCCTCGAGGTTGAGGGCCATGCCCATGATCCCATGGGGAAATTCCACCATCTCGGTTGCACGCACGTTCCCGAGCCCGTGAACCCTGGCGATTCCGTCACCAACGTAGAGTACCGACCCGGTTTCGGAGACATCGACCTCCTTTTCGAAACCGAGCAACTGCTGCTTCAGGATCGCGGAGATCTCTCCGGGTTGAACCATTGTCTCTGACGCCATCTCTCTTCCTTCCGGATTCTTCTTTTCTATAACCTTACTATCAGGTACCGACCAAGTGCCGGTGCAGGCGCTCCAGATAGGTTGCAACGCTGCCGTCGTACACCGTGTCACCGATGCTAGCCACGGCGCCGCCGCGAATGGCCGGATCGACTTCGACGTGCAACCTTACCTCCTTGCCCGAAATCTCCGCCAGGCGCCGGCGCAGCCGTCCTATCTGATCTTCTCCCAGGGGAACGGCCGAACGAACCTCTGCGGAAATGACGCCGGATCTTTCGTCGCACAAGGCTTCGAAAAGCTCAAGCATTTCGGGAAGCAGGTCGGTGCGCCGCCGCTCGGTGAGGAGCAGGAGGAAGTTCAGGGTCAAACTCTGGACTCGTCCCCCGAACAAACGCTCGAGAGCACCACGCTGCAGCAATGAACTCATATAGCGATTGCCTACAAACGAGGCCAGCTCCTCCGATTGCTCGAGAGTCTGTCGTAGGCCCCGGACGTCGCTTCGAACCGCGTCGAGCACGCTACTTTCCTCGGCGGCTTCCAGCAGGGTGGCTGCATAGCGCCGAACTACCTCGGGTGCTTTCATCTTCCTCTCGGAATCGCTTCGGGCCGGATGCGCTGCTCAATAACTGGCCTTGCAAAATTGCGGCGCAGAGGCGCCCGGCCCGCAAGACGCGCGATCGAGCCATATTGGTGGATATGGCGAGTGAGCGCAACGCAGCGGGCTGGGATGCATCGGCGGCGAAATGCAAGGACGGTTGTTGAACAGTGCATTGGTTGTCGCTGGGAATGCCCGCAATGAGGTCCTCGACAAGTTTGCGGTTGCGCTCGTCGTCCAGGTTCGCTTCGATCAGAGCACCGGCCGCTTTCACGGCCAGATCCGCCGTCTCCTTGCGCAACTCGGCTATAGCCGCCTGCTTTTCGCTCTCGATGGCGCGCCGCGCTTGCTCGGTCGTCCGCTGAGCCTCCTGGCGAGCGTTCGAGACGATTTCCTGCTCGACCTTCTCCGCCGCTTCCCGGGCCAGCCGGACGATCTCTCGCGCCTCGGCGTCGGCGCCCTGAAGTTTCTGCTGATGCTCTTCGACGATGGACTGAGCTTCTTTTCGAGACCGCTCCGCCGTCTCCAGCGCGTCGCTTATCCGTTTTTCCCGCTCGTCGAGCGCGCCAAGAAGCGGACGCCATACGGTTGCGCGCAGAACCACCAGCACCACAAAGAAGGTGACTAGGGTCCATATTATGGTTCCTACATGGGGATCTAATAGCATCTTCGGGTCTCGTCAGCTAGCTACTTGGTGACGACGATGAGCACGCAGATGATTTCACCCAGCAGGGCGACGCCTTCGACGAGGGCTGCCGCAATGATCATGTTGGTGCGCAGATCGCCGACTGCTTCGGGCTGACGCGCAATACCCTCCATGGCGCTCTTACCAACCATTCCGATGCCTATGCCGGCTCCTATCGGCGCCAGGCCGGCTCCGATTGCGGCTCCTAGATACGCTAAATCCATCTTGTGAGAATCCTCCTCCTAGCCGTGCACATGTGATTCCCGCTAATGCTCCGGATGAGCAGCCATGTTGATAAACAAGGCAGATAGCAGGGTGAAGATAAACGCCTGAATAAAACCGATAAAGATGTCCAGCAAATAGAGAGCTACCGCGAAGGTCACCGAAAAGGGCGCCAGCCAGAGCGCCTTCATCATGATGACGAGGCCCAGAAAGACCAGGATCGCCACGTGTCCGGCGATCATGTTAGCGAAAAGTCGTATACAGAGGGCAAACGGTTTGGCGAGCAAGGAGATGAGCTCGATGGGAATCATGATAATCAACAGCGGCGCCGGCAACCCCGGGGGGATGAGGCTGCGAAGATATCCGAACAGACCGTTATTGGCGATGCCCGCTCCCTGGGTTATGAAAAAGGTCATCAGGGCCAGGGCGGCGGTCACACTTACGTTCCCGGTTGCCGTCGCGGTGTACGGGATCAAACCCAGCAGGTTGCAAAACAGAATAAAGAAGAAGACGGTCAACAGGTACGGTAGATACACCTTGCCGTGGTCGCCCATGATCGGAACGACGACCTCGTCGCGGATAAAAACCACCAAAGCTTCGAAGAGATTGGCCAGACCACTTGGCACGAGGGCGGAACGACGAAAAGCGAGGGTGAGAGACACGATCAGGAGTGCGCTCGCCACCCACATCATCACGATATGTCGAGAGATTGACAGATCTACGGCGACCCCGAACACGTCAATCGGGGCAAACTGTGGAAGGGAAATCTTGCCGTCGAAGAAGTGGTTTGCGTTCCAGAATGGCACCTCGAGGTAGTCATGGTCGAGAATGTGACCGACGATATCTACCTCTTCGGACGCGTGCTCCTCGCTTGCCATCAAACCTTCAAAAATCGGAGAAATTTAAGGGAAAAACTGGAACAGACGGCTCCTACTTCTGGTCGAGCCGGGGCATAAATTATATTGGTGCCAAAATTCTGTCAACAGCCGCCAAGTGTGCTCCTACTCTGTAGTTGGGACCTGGAGCTGCCGCTGCCGCGCCTGTCTCGTGATCAGCGCGATTTCGAGAATCATGAACAAGATGTAAGCTCCGATCAGCACGAATATATAGACCGTGCTGTCGATGCTCGTGCGGGTGAGGAGCAGGTACGACGTCAAGCCCACGGCAATGAGACGAAAAAGGACTCCACCGCCGAAAAAGGCGAGGAATATGTGGAACTTCCGGTCCGCCGTCAGCGCGATTGCGGCCCATGCAATTCCGGCGTTGACGGTCGCGACCGCCAGCCCCGCGAAAACCGCTTCAATCATTCGTCTTCCCCATTCCGCGCACTCTGGTCTACCGTTGCCTTGTAGATGCTGTAGAACCCCGACGCGATACCCAGCAGTATCCCGAGTATCAGAAAAAGGGGTGTGGTGGATAGCCATTCATCGATCCACAATCCGCCGAAGAGTCCGATGGCGATAGCGGCCGCGAACTGGAATCCGACGTTGATGAAAGGTCCGGCTTTGGCGTAGGATCGCAGCAGCTTGCGGCTGCCTGATTCGGAATCGTCGTTCAAGGTCACATCACCGAAACAACCGACGAACGGACAATACCGATCAATATGTCTGGGAATAGTCCCAGCGCAAGGGTGCTCGTCGCCGTCAGCAGCAGAACAGCCATCGGTTCCGGCGAAATCCGGACTTCCAATGGCGCCGGCGCGGCCGGACGCATGTAGACGTCGACCACGAGGCGGCAGGAGACATAGGCAGAAAACAAGGTTGTCAGCGCCGCGACCGCCACCAGCACGAATTGGCCGGCGTCTGCCGCTGCTCCCATCAGCAGAAAGCGACTTGCAAACCCGGCCGACGGAGGCAGACCCGCCAGATTGAGCAATAGGAGGGCGAAAATCAGCGCGATTGCGGGATGCCGATGAGCTAACCCCGCGTAGTCTCCAATCTCGGTATCGTCTTCGGCGGGACGACGGCACATCACCAGCAGAGAGTAACATCCCGCCGCCGCCAGAGCGCTCACGCAGATTTGAAACACTGCGCCGACCACTCCATCGGGATTGGCCGCCGCTATCCCCATCAATGCGAATCCACCTTGAGCGAGGAAGGCATACGCTAGCAAGCGTTTGAGGTTGCGCTGGTTCATAGCGAGAAGATATCCACCTATCATGGTTGCGATGGCGAGGACGACGATCGCCGGAACCCATCGATCCGACAGCTGCTCGAAGCCGTAGAGAAAGAATCGCATGAGCACCGCCAGCGCGGCCGCGCCCGGAGCTACCGAAATGAAGCCTGCTACCGGCGCCGAGACACCGTGGCGCACATCGGGCGCCCACATGTGAAACGGCAGCACCGCGGTTTTGACGCAGAGGCCTACGAGCAGGAATGCCAGGCCGCTGAGGAGCAGTGGATCGCCGGTGCCGCTATTCAATAGATGCACGGTCAATTCCCTTAGCCCGGTGGAACCTACGGCGCCGTAGACCAGGCTGCCGCCGTAGAGGATTATGCCACTTCCCAACGCTCCCATAACGTAGAACTTCGCCGCGGATTCCACTGCGTGTTCCGGCCTCGCGGCGTATACGCTCAATACGCACAGGCTCAACGTCGTCAGCTCCAACCCCACATAAACTAGCACGAGGTCGGTCGCAGCCACCGATACCATTGTGCCGAGACCGGCGATCAAAAGCAAAGGGTAAAATTCGCTGCAGACGTCGCGCGGCAGATACTGCAACGCCAGCAGCACCGTCAGCACGGTGATACCCAGCAAGAGTACGTGGAAGAATGATGAGAACGCGTCGCGTGCATACATCCCCCCAAACGCCTCGGCGTTGACTTCCTGGTTCCATTCCATGAGCTCCAGGCAGAGGGCGATCAGGCCGACACAGAGACAGATATATCCGATTCCGCGGCTGGATCGGCGCGGCCAAAAGACCGCATCGAGCAGGAAAATCAAAATGGCGGCAGCGCCGACGACGATCTCTGGATAGAGGGCGGACCAATCTGCGGCCAAGCTCATGGCGTTCCCCCTTGCGGAGCTTTCACGGTGGTTTTGTGCCCCGGATCCGCGTGAGCCAGCACCTGTTCGATCGAGTGCGCCATCTTGTCGTGGATAGCCTGGGGACTCAACCCGATCCATAAGATCCCCAGGAACAAGGGAACCAGAAGGATTACTTCGCGGGGGCGCAGATCGTCACCGGGTGCAGGCGAAGTCCCGGCGCCGAACCCCAGACGCTGATAACGGCGCAGCAAGCTGGCAGCTAGAAACAGCGATCCGATAACGGCGCCAATCGCGTAACCCAGATTTCGTTCCAGAGCGCCCAGGATCACGGAGATCTGGCTTACGAAAACGTTCAACCCCGGGATCCCGATCGCGGCCAGCATGATGAGGAGAAGGGCCGCACAGGTTTTCGGGTGGCTCCTGGCCAGCCCCCGCTCATCCTCCAGTCCCCTCCCTCGCAGAATTCCGGCCACTGCGAACAATCCCGCCATTACCAGACCCCGGTTGATCATGTGAGCCACCCCACCACCGACGCCGGCCACCGTCAGGGTTGAAAACCCCAGAACGATCAAACCCACCTGGCTCACGGTCACATACGCCAGCAGACGCGGTAACTCCGCTTCGACGAGGGCGAGCAGACTGCCGTAGAGAATCGCACTCACCGCCAGCAGCAAGACATATTCGTCCACCCGGTGCAGGGCCTCAGTGAACAAGGGAACGCAAAACCTTACGAATCCGTAGATCCCCAGATTCAGCCAGATGCCCGTGACGACGATCGAGCCGGCGGAGCTGGCGTGTCTATGCAGATCCGCCAGCCAACTGTGGAACGGGAACAAGGCGGCCTTGAAGGCGAAACCAAAAAACATGGCTGCCAGGAGCCAGAGCTCGGCATCGGTTGACAGGGAGAGCTGGCTCAGGCGCGAAAACTCGAAACTCCGGGGCCCTTCCAGATCCGCTTGTAGCACGCCCAGATACACGATGGCACCGAGAATGAGGGCGCTTCCGGCCACATTCGTCAAAGCGAACTTCACCGCGGCATGGATTCGGCCCTCGCCACCCCACACGCCGACGAGGAGAAAAATTGGCAGCAAGGTGATTTCGAGGCTGATGTAGAACATGGTCAAGTCCAATGCCACGAACGCGGCAGCAGCTCCACCCGTTGCTGCCAGCAAGGTGGTCGAGAACTCCTTTACTCGGACCCGTACTTCGTTCCAGCTCGCCAGCTGGGCGATAGGCAGAAGCAGCGCCGCCAGCAAGACGAGAAGCAGGCTGATGCCATCCAGACCCACATGGTACTCGATCCCCAATTCCTGGATCCAGGTGTGGCGGTACTCCATTTGGGGTCCGTAGATGGCGTCGTCGAATAATGCGTAGCAGACCGCGGCGATTGCGGTCTCCACCAGTCCGATTCCCAGGGACACGCCGCGGATCAAATCTTCCTTACCGCGGGGAAGCGCCATAACGAGAACGGCGCCGGCCAGAGGCACCAGGATCAGCAGCGTAGGCAGATGATTCACATTCATATCAAAATGCAACGAAGTAGAAGAGCGTGGCTACCAATCCCGCAGCGGCGACCGTGGCATACAATCCGACCCTACCGGTTTGGGTCGCGCAGAGAACCCAACCGATACCGCGGACAAACATCGCGCTGCCCCACACGCAACCGAGATCCAGGACAACCGTATCGACGGCGTCTCGCAAGAAACCCGCAATCCAGCGGAGAGGGCGAAGGACTACCTGCTGACATAGCCATTCGACGTAGAAGTGATTTCGCGCCCATAGCTGCCAGAAACTCTCCTTCTCGGCCGGGGCTGTCTTGAACCCGAACAGGGTCCAGGCGATCCCTAGGCCGACCACAGCCGCCATGGCAGGCACGAACCAGTAGATCGTTTGCGGAAAATCGGTGGCGTAAGGCACGCTGACGGATAGCTCGGGCAGGATCATGCGGTAGAGTATCTGCGGCTCAATCAGAAACGGAATCAACCCGGCTCCAAGGGTCGTAACCGACAGGACGATCAACGCCGCGGCGGCAGCGTGTGGCAGCGGTTTTGGCCGCTCGTCTTGAACGGTTGCGGCGGGGCGGGCGTAGATGAGCAACACCACGCGAAAGCCGTAGAGGGCGGTCAGCAGCAAAGCAACGCAACCGACGACCCAGAGATGCAACATGTCCACCGAATAGATCGCCGCCATGGCCGCTCCCGTACTCCAGAAGGCGGCAGACGGGGGCAGTCCGACAAGACCTGTTATTCCGATGACGAAAGCCCAGAACGGGACGAGGAGACGACCTGAACGCTGTGGCAGATTCCACACATCCAGATTGTGATTCGAGCGTGCCGAAAGCACTGAGGTACCGAGGAAAAGCAGGGCCTTTAGGCAAGCGTGAAGACAGACGTAAAGAATGGCAACCGCATGGGCACCCATGCCGACGACGGCAAGGACCAGACCCAGCTGGCTGGAGCTCGAGAAGGCCAGCACCTTCTTCAGATCGCGCTCTCCCAAGGCGACGAGGCCGGAGAAAATGGCCGTTGTCAGCCCGACTCCTATGAGAATCCATCGCAGGGACGGTGACTGCTCGAGCAACACGCCTGCGCGCACCAGCGTATATACGGCGGCGATGCTCATGAAGCCGAAATGCACCAACGCGTTCGTCGAGGCCGGCGCCCTGGTCGCACTCGAAAGCCAGACGTGAAACGGAAACTGGGCGCTACGGCAAAATACGGAGACGAGCAGTAGGATCCCGGCCATCTGGGTCCAGCTGGAAGAGCCAGCTGTTTCCAACCCCTTGTATTCCAGCGTTCCCACTGCCGATGCCAGCATCAGGATGCAGATGAGAAGGGCCAGATCTCCCGCTCTGTCCACCACCCAGAAACCAAACGCGCCTCCTTCGGCGGAGGCACTGTGGGACTCGCTCAGAATGTCACCGGATTGAATCTCCGGTTCGGTTCGCTCGCGACCCCAGGTTGTCAGGAAATAACCGCAGATACCCAGCAACACCCATCCCCCATACAGCAAACCTAGATTGTTGGCGATCAGCAGCAGGGTCACCGCCGTCGAGGCCAGGCAGACCAGCGCGAAGAATCGGGCGCCGCTGCCATCGCGCTTGCGGGTGCCCACGGAAAACAGCTGGATAGCAAAAGCCAGGGTGGTCGTGGCAACCAGCAGTATCGCCGTGAGCCCGTCTACCAATACGCCGCAGGAAAAGGAAACATCACCGAGGCGCAGCCAAACAAACAGGATCTCATCGACCGTTTGCCCCTGGGACACTTGTGCAAAAACCAGCAAGGCGGCGCTCCACGACAAAAACAAAGCCGCGGTGGCAACCCACGCCGGCGCCTGCCCGCGGCCAAAGAGGATGCAGAGCGCGGCTCCTGAAGCCGGCGCCAACAGGACCAGGAGGGCGCCAATGAGGGTATCGGCAATCACCATTTCAAACTGTCCACGGCCGAGAGATCGGTGTGGCCCCGCTGGCGGTGGAGGCCAATGACGATGGCCAGTCCCGCACCCACCTGAAGGGCGGCAAACACCAGCGCGAAAAGGGCGAAGAGCTCGCCGTTCAACTCGCCGTGCAGTCGGGCGAATCCGGCGATATTCAGCGCCGCGGCGTTGAGCATCAGCCCCGACGAAAGGACTACGGCGAGGGCGTTTCTGCGCATGAGCATGCCCGCCAATCCGATGCAGAACAGGGCGGCGCTGACGATGAGGATGGGGAACGGCTGCATCACGAGGTGTGTTGCCCTCCGGGGGCGCTGCCGGCGGCCGAGTCGGGACTCGTCAAGACCGACGTGCCCACAGCCACCACCAGAAACGCGAACCCGGTCAAAAGCAGTGGCAACAGGAAGTCGCCGACGAGAGACCCCGCCAGACTACCGGTCTGCTCCATCTCGGAGATTGAACCACCCGCTGGCAGAATCAAGCAGAGCAGGGAGAACAAACAGGCACAAAGGACGGCAGCGACCATGGTCCCGACGCGAACCCGTCTGACCGCGACGGCGGACTTGAGGTTGGTGGAAACCCCCACCACGAGACAGAGGAGAGCTGAGCCGGATAACCCTATAAGGACTTCGCTGGCCCCCAACAAAGGAGTGCCGAGCTGCAGGAAAAGAGCGGCGATGCCAAGTGTAGTCGCGCCAAACAAGAAGGCGGCGCGCACGGCACTCCTTGCGGAGACGGTGAGAATCGCCATGATCAGACAAAAAACGGCAACCAGACCGAAGGCGGCAGCTTCCAGTGTCATCTGTACACCAGCATATACGCAGCAATAGGAATATTGAGGGCGGTCAGAGGGATGGCCACCCTCCAAGCCCAGCACACGAGCTGGTCCATGGAGGGGCGCGGTACTACGAGGGTAGGGTCGAGAACTGGCGCGCCAGCCTTAGGGTTCGGTGGGTTCCCCATGGCTTTCGCCATAGCCCTCAGTCCGACTCCCATCGCTACGTTTCCAGTTCCCGCCGCCTCAAACCGGACGTGCGGATCTCCCGCATCCGGCTTCCCGACGAACGTCACATCCAGGCACACGCCACAAGGACTTCACCTGGTAGTCAAGCTGCTTCCGATGCATACTAGTCTTACTGCTGGAGGCAATAGGCTCACGCCACTCTCCAACCCTCTGCACTTCCGCAGCATGTCCGAAGTCAGGCCCCTTCCCTCCACCGGAGTTACCCGGCTTCCTCGGTACTACGCGCCTGTCCGCCACCTCATCCAGCCCAGTCTGGCCCTCGCGGGTTACCGGTTGGAGGCACTCGCTGCTTCCACCGGATGAGGCTTCCCGTGTTGCGCCACATCTCCTCTTACACACATGCTGTCGCCACTACCCCGGCGGAACAGCTGGGTGCGCTTGTCGCTCGACTTCCCCAGCTGCAGCGGCCTTCCCTGGTTTACGGGCAGGTCGGCTTCCGCATTACACTTTTCGAGGCCTGCTCAGCGTTTACTCACGTTACGGCCTGTGTGCTCGCCAAGTCGCCCAAGGCGACCCTCTACACCGGAGGCTTCAGCGGCTTCGTCGCCTCCACCACTGCTCCGATTGCTACCGGCTGGAGCGACCCTTGCCGGGTGGGATTCGCACCCACTGAAGATGTGCGCCTTAGCACGGCGCACCGTAACCATTGTGTGAACAACATGAACAGCATCGATTTCGCCAACAGCAGAGCGACCCCAAGGAGCGCCCACCCCCCCCTCCTTCCCCTTCCGCGACGAACGGCAAGTGCCAGCCGCCAAGGTAGAGCGTCGCCACCAGCAGGCTCGCGGCCAGCAATCGCAAGCGCCCGGCAAGGGCCAGCAAACCCAGCGGGAGTCCGCTGTAGGAGGCTGCGTAACCGGCCTCCATTTCCTGAGACCGGCCCGAATCGAGTGGTAGGCGGTCGGCGAACGCGAAGGTTGCCGCCACCATTCCGAGGAAACCAAGTGGCTGGACCAGCAGATTCCACCGTGGCAGAAGCCCTGGAGTTGCCGCTTGGGAGCGAACGATCTCCGCCAGTTGCATGGATCCGCCGGCCAATGCCACGCCAGCTATCGCCAATCCTGCAGCGATACCAAAACTCACGACCTGCGACGCCATATTCAGCGAAGCGATCTGGGCATAACCGTGACCGGAACCCCGGCCCGCCGCGATCAACCCGAAAGCGGCAAGCGGGATTAGCGCCACGACAACCATTGTACCGGCGCCGGCGGATGCCAGCTGCAGTGACATGGAGAGTCCTCCGATCTCAACATCTTTCCCGAATGGAATCAAGCCAAGCAGAATCAGCGGCGGCAGCAGCGAAACGAGGGGCGCCAGGAAGAATATTCGTCGGTCACCAGCCTCCGGAGCCACACACTCCTTGCACATCAGCTTCAGGCCATCGGCGTAGGTTTGCAGCAGTCCAACGCCCCTAGCCCCGTCGTACCGTCCAGTGGCGACCCGGGTCCAACCCCTTTCAAGGAGAATGGAGAGCGGAATGAGGATACCGAAGGTCGCCCCCAGCAGCACTGCCGCCTTGATCACCAGAATGGGAATCTCTTGCATGACTAACGTTCGCTCGTGTCCTCTACGAGAAATAGGTTGACCGTCGTCTGCTGCCGAGGCGCGGGGATTGCAAGGCGCCTGAGCGAGCCTGTACTGGTGGAGTACGGCGAGTGAAGGCAACGCCGCAAGCCCCGATGGATCGGCGGCAGACTACTTGCGATGGTCGTCCACATGCAGAAACCCCCATTGCTGTAAGCGATCTGACCAGCCGGCCCCGTAGGCCTGCCCAACTACTCTCTCGTCCTGTTCGCGACTCTGCAGCGACTCGTAGGTGAGTTCGCTGAATATGCCGCCGACCTCTTGACTCATTTCCACCAGTATCTCCTCTGGTTGCTGGAACTGCCGCTGCATCGCGGTCGCGGCCAGCCGTTGCAACACCTGCCATTCGGGCAGCACGCCGGGTGGCCCGGCGATGCAGCCCCGTATCCGCTGCACTCTACCGTCGAAATTGGTAAAGGTGCCTTCCTTTTCGAAAGGCGTCAGTCCGGGAACCACCAGATGCGCGGACTCGGTCAGCGACGAAGGGATGGTCGCGTGGACGACCAGCAACTCTAACTCGTCGAAGGTGTAGCCACCCGTCGACATCGATTCCACCAGCGCATCCGAGCCGACGACATAGGCGCGGGTGATGGTGCGGTCGACGATACCCGCCATCAAGCGCTGTGTGGATTCCAGCTCAATGTCGAGTGCACTGGCGATCTCCTTTACTCCGCGCCCGTTGGGTGTTCTGTCCTCACGGATTGTGAACCCCGACTTGAAGGCGATTTCCCGGCCCTTTCTACCTTCTTCGAAACAGACCAGTTGCGCGCCCCAGACATCCGTGGCCAGCTTCAGCAGCAGGTACGCCTCCTCGTTGGTCAGTGTGCCATTCAGCACCACCGCCAAACCGCCCTCCGCACCCAACAGGTGACGGTCGGCAAACGCCAGTGCCTGTTCCCACGTCGCCTGCTCTTGGTCGCCGCCCTCCCGGATACGCGGTTCCGCGAGCCGATCGTGGCGCTGGATTTCCCGCCAGCCGTAGCGGCCCTCGTCGCACATCCAATAGCCGTTTACCGCCAGGTTGGCTCGAGGTTTGAGCCGCTGGATGTCGCCGCTGTAGACATCGACCCTGATATTGCAGCCGGAACTGCAACCGGGGCAGATCGAGTTTATACCCTGAAGTGTCCAAGGAGGTGGATCGAATCGAGACTCGGGTTCGACTAGAGCGCCCACGGGGCAGATGTCAACGTTGTTCCCGGACATACCGTCTTGCAGTTCTCTTCCAGGAAACAGGCTGACCACGGTTTCCGCTCCCCGAAATGCCGGACTGAGCTCGCCTCCCCCCGAGATCTCATCCGTGAACCGGGCACAGCGATTACAGCCAATGCAACGGCTGGAATAATACGACACCTGCGGACCAAAGCGTACCGGCGGCGCGTTCCTTTTCGGCCATTCCGCATCGCTCCATTTTGGACCATGGGAGTCGGCATGATCCTGCAGCTCGCATTCGCCGGCTTTGGAGCAGGTGGAACAGTCGAGAGCGTGTTTCCGAAGCAGAAACTCCAATACATCCGATCTCGCTTTCAGCACCGCCTCGGAGTTCGTGGAAACAACTAGTCCGTCCACCACCGGCTGGTTGCAGGTAGGCGCCAGCACGGTGGAACCGCCGTCGCCGAACTCGGCCACGCACAGCCTGCAGCTGGCGGGACTGGAGAGTGCCGGATGGAAACAGAAGTGTGGAATGAACTCACCGGCTTGCAAGGCGGCGAGCAGTAGGTTGCCGCCCTGGCGCACCTCTATCGTTTCGCCGTTCAGCTGGATTGTTGGCATGGTTTCCGATGGTCGCAATATGTCAAAACGTTGACGCTGGTGTTGAGCATCGTGTTAGAAGCGGACGCTGACCGCTTCGGGGACCTTGATCGCCAGATCTTTTTCGACGGGACAGCCGCCAGAATCGATATGCTGTCTGAATTCGCTCTCGAACGCGCTTACAAACCCTGCAGCGGCCAGGCGAAGGCGGCTCCCAGGCCACACAGCATCGGCGATGCCGAAACCATCAGCGGCCCCATTTTTTCACCTAACTCGAACAACCTGCCGAGATCTCCTTCCGTACCTTCCCCCGATTCGACCCGGGCGATAATGTCGCGCATCCACGGCATCCCCTCGCGGCACGGGGTGCACTCGCCGCAGGATTGCCCGGCGTAGAATTCGGCTAGATTGAGGGCGGCATCTACCATACAGGTCGTCTCGTCCATGACAATGATCCCGCCAGTGCCGAAAACACCGCCGAACTCTCCTCCTCCCGGGTGCAGCCACGCTGCCGGATCCAGAGGCACATCCAGCTGGTCGGCGTGTAGAACCGGCGACCGACCTCCCCCCGGAAGCACGGCCTTCAGCTGATGCCCCGAGCGCACGCCACCCCCCATCTCGTAGATGACTTCACGCAAGGTCGAAGCCCCCAGCGGCAGTTCGTATAGGCCCGGCCTGCTCACGTGTCCGCTCAGGCAAAAAACGAGGGTGCCGGGATACCCCTCGCTACCGATGCCTCGGAACCAGTCGGCGCCGTTGTTCACGATGTGAGGCAGATATGCCAGGGTACCGATATTGGCGACCTCCGCCGGCTTGCCGAAGAGCTCCGGGACGACCGCGGTGCCGCGGGGTTCCGCCCTGAAACCTTCGATAGAGCGCAGGAGAGCCGTCGCTTCGGTCTCGATATAGGCGTCCCCGCCTGGATGTACATACACCTCGAGAGCATAACCCGTCTCCCGAACGTTGGCGCCCAGCCAGCCGTGCTCGCGCGCCGACGCTATAGCCCGCTCCAGCAACGCTCGGCCCCGGCTCATATCGCTACGCAGGCAAACGTAAACGGTCGAGGCGCGCAGAGTGTACGCGGCGATGATAATGCCTTCGAGTATCTGATGGGGATTGCGCTCCAGCAGCTTCCGATCGCGGAACGTGCCCGGTTCGCTCTCGTTGCCACCGACACAGAGAAACTCCACTCTGCCAGCCCGTTTCTGGGCATGGTTTCTCCACCGGGCAGCGACGGGGTACCAGTCGCCGCCCCTGTCCTGCAGACCGGACTGTTCGATCAGGTCCAGCACCTCGCCCGGTGGTCGGCGTCGCACAGCGATCTCCGCGGCGGCGTAACCTCCGTTGGCGACATAGGTGTCCCACAGTTCGATGTCGGGGACGTCGATGTCGTTCAACAGCACGCGAAACTCAGCCACCGGACTCTCCCTCTAGCGAAAGCTTCAATCTCTCAAGGATCTGATCGATGCGTTCCAGCGTGAGACTCTGATGCAACTCGCCATCGACCAGTATGACCGGGCCCATGCCGCAACAGGCAAGGCAATCAACTTCCTCCACGGCTACAAGCGAGTCGCTGACGTCGATCTCCGCCAACCTCTCTTTCAGGTACTCAACCACCCGCGTGGCCCCCATCAACCGGCAGGAGAGCGTACCGCAGACACGAATCAGGTGTGCTGGCGGCGGTTGGAGACGAAAAGCGGGATAGAAGGTGGCTACTCCATAGACCCGGGCGGGAGAAAGATTCAGCTTGCCCGCAACGAACTCGATGGCCTCTTCCGAGAGGTAGCCAGCCTCACTCTGAACCAGATGCAACACCGGCAGCAAGGCCCCGGATGGCTGGGGATAACGGCGGGTGAGATCGTCGTACTCCACCACCGCTTTTGCCGAAAGCTTGAAGCTCATCGATCCACCTCTCCGGCTACCACGTTGAGGCTACCCAACACCACCAGCGCCTCGGATAGGGTCATCCCATGAGCGACATGTTCAAAGAGCTGATAATTCAGAAACGATGGCGCCCGCACCCGCAAACGGTACGGACGGTCGGAACCGTCGCTGACGATGTAGAATCCCAGCTCACCGTTGGGCGATTCGGTGGGTAAATAGGAGTCCGCGTCTGGAGGCGGCTGAATTCCGTGTCCTTCCATCCAGAGTTTGAAGTGGTGAATCATGGATGATGCCTGACTGGAGATCTCACTCCTCTGTGGGCGCCGAGCGTTTGAATTCATCGTCGAGTAGTCGCCGCCGGGAAGATCGCGGAGCGCCTGGCTGACGATGCGGCAGCTCTGGACGAGCTCTTCGACACGCACCAGATAGCGGTCGTGCACATCGCCGGTTACTCCCACAGGGACGTCGAAATCGAACTCTTCGTAGGCGCTGTACGGCTCGTCCTTTCGCAGATCGCAACCGACGCCTGCCGCCCGCGCCACCGGGCCGCTCAACCCCCACGACCTGGCTTCGGCCACACCGATCGTCCCGACCCACGCGCCCGATCCAACCACACTCCATTGCCGTCCCACAGCGCTCGAAGCTCGGCGACCCCGCGCATCATGTCCGACAGAAATGCCGATACCCTTGCTGAGAATTCGGGCGGCAGATCGGCGGCGATTCCGCCCACGCGAACGAAGCTTGTCATCCATCGGTTTCCCGCAATGGATTCGTAGATGTCGCACAGCGCTTCCCGCCGCGTGTCAACAAGCTGGAACAGACCGTGGGCAGCGATTTGCCGGGCCTGAGACCCCAACCAGATGAGATGCTCGCCGATGCGCCCCAGTTCGCTGAGTATAACCCGGGCATACTGGGCTCTTTCAGGAACATCGACGCCCAGCAAGCGCTCGACGCACAGAACAAAGGCGAGGTTGTTGCAGAACGGCGATTGATAGTTGATCCGGTCGGTGACAGTTACAAACTGCATGTAGCTCTGATTTTCACCCAGCTTCTCTACGCCCGAATGAACAAATCCAAGATCCAACCCCACCCGAGATATCATATCCCCTTCCGCTTCCAGGTCGGCGCTCAGATTGCCTGTCATTCCCGGGTGAAGCGGCCCCAGCCGCAGGAGGTTGGAGTCGTCGACACCTTGTTGGTTCCCGGGCGCCTCCTCGCCGGGGGGCGAAACCCCGACCGGGGCAGAGCCGCACCCGGCGACGGGAAAGTCCTTGCGCAATGGAAATGATTCGAAACTGTCGGGAAGCAGGATTCTGCGCATGTCCGGATGACCGCGGAAACGGATGCCAAACATGTCGTAGACCTCGCGCTCGAGCCAGTTCGCCGCAGGCCACGAAGAAGCGATGCTTTCCACTTCATCGATATCCGGATCTAGTGGAACCCTGAGGCGAAGCCGGAAACCTGAGATGGACGAACGCAGTTGGTAGACGAGTTGGAAACGTTTGCCACGGCCCAGGTGGAGTCGGTCCACAGCCGTGAGGTCAACGAGGGTGTCCAACCGATCGCCATCGTGGCCGCTTAAGAATTCCAACAGAGGTTCCAGATCGGCAACCGAGACGTCCAGCGTCCACTCGCCCCGCAACTCTAGAGGTTGCAGGCGAGCTGCCCCCAGGAACTCCCGCAGGTCTAAGAGGATCGGGGTTTCGGTTGCCATAGCGGACGCAGCCAGCCTAGCGAAATCCGCTCTTGCGCCAAGCGTACACAAGACCGGTCCCGACGATGACCATAAAACCGAGAATCCCGGCTACCGAGTCGTGGCCGCGCTCAAGCAGAGTGCGGAATTCAGCTGCCCAAATCAGCAGGAAGGCCAAAACGCCTGGCAGCATCAAAGTCACGAAGACAAATCCGTAATAACGGAAGGGAAATTCACGCGGTCCTCCGAACGCGGGCCGTCCCGATTCGAACCTGGAGGTTGCGGTGCCGGTGGGTTGGTCCGGCCGCAGTCGCCGTGCAATCATCGAGCAGAAAAATACCCCCGCCAGCGCCATGATTATCAGAATTGGGATGGCGGCGTACTGCTCTATCGTCGGGGGGTAGGTTGACACGATTAGGTGGCCGCCATGGCTCGCAAGGCACCCGGAGTGCTCAAGGACGAGCGCCGAATCAAATAATCCGGCCTCAGGCCGCGAGCCGGGATGGATCGCGGTAGCAGGAAATCAGACCGTCGTCGCTTCGCTTCTGGTGCTAACTGCCTCACCCGATTGCGACGAGAACTCGTCGTCGTCCGAACACGAACCTGGAGGAGCGCCACACTCGCAGAGGGGTTGTCCGAACTCGTCGCTCATGGCACTCAGGCCGCCACAGGACCCTTTGATACGGCGGTTGCTAAAGATCACACCGACCGCCATACCGGCAATGACTAAGCCAAATACCAAAAGCGCTGCAACGTACTGTTCCACTAATCCTCTTTCTCAGCCGAAGTCGTCGAAACGGATCATTTCCTGCTCGACACCGAGGTCGTCGAGCATCTTCATCACCGCCTGCAACATCAGTGGCGGGCCGCACAAATAGTATTCGATATCTTCGGGCGCCGGGTGTTGCGACAGGTAGTTGTCGAGGACCACCTGGTGAATGAATCCCATGTAGCCAGTCCAGTTGTCTTCGGGCAACGGTTCAGACATGGCAACGTGGAATTTGAAATTTGGATATTCCGCTTCGATCTTGCGGAAATGATCCTCGTAGAACAGCTCTTTGCTGGAACGAGCCCCGTACCAGTAGGAAACCTTGCGGTTCGTGTGTTCGGTATGAAAGAGGTGAAAGATGTGCGATCGCAACGGAGCCATGCCGGCCCCACCTCCGACGTACATCATCTCGCGCTCAGTTTCCTGAATGAAGAACTCCCCGAATGGACCGGAAATAGTCGCTTTGTCCCCCGGTTTGAGATTGAATACGTAAGAGGAGACGATTCCCGGATTCACATTCATCCACCCTCCCTTTTCGCGGTCGGGGGGAGGTGTGGCGACGCGAATATTCAACATGACGATGTTGCCTTCGGCCGGGTGGTTCGCCATGGAGTAGGCTCGGACTACGGTTTCGGGGTTGACCGTCTTCAAATCCCATACCCTGAAGCGGTCCCAGTCATCGTGGAATCTTTCTTCGATGTCGAAACCGCGGAAGTCGCATTCGAACGGCGGCACCTCAATCTGAATAAACCCTCCCGATTCGAAGTTGAGTATCTCGCCCTCGGGTAGCTTGAGAACCAGCTCTTTTATGAAGGTGGCGACGTTGTTGTTCGACACCACTTCGCACTCCCACCTCCTCACCGAGAAAACTTCTGCGGGTACGTCTATTTTCATGTCCTGCTTGACGCTGACCTGGCAGGACAGCCGCATCCCCTCGCGAGCTTCGCCCTTGGTAATGTGCTCCAGCTCGGTAGGCAGTATATCTCCGCCTCCATCGTGCACGTGGACCTTGCATTGGGCGCAGGTGCCTCCGCCACCACATGCGGACGAAACGAAGATCTGACTGTCGGCCAGTGCGTTCAACAGCTTGCCGCCAGTGGGCACCGAAATGGAGCGGTCCGGATCGTTGTTGATAAGGATGTTGATATCGCCGCTGGGTACCAGCCGCGAGCGGGCGACGAGAATCAGCGCCACTAGAAACAACACGACCATGGTGAACATGCCGACGCCGGCGCCGATCTCAGTCATCTGAACATTCTCTCTCTATCATTCACCCTGAGAAGCTTGCGACAGGACACTATAGCTGTACACCAGAAAACGACATGAACGCAAGGGACATGAGTCCAACTGTTATGAAAGTGATGCCCAAGCCGCGCAACCCCGGCGGCACATCGCTGTATTTCATCTTCTCGCGAACCCCGGCCAAACCAACGATCGCCAGTGCCCACCCCACACCAGAGCCGAGACCAAACACGACGCTCTGCGAGAAGTTGTAGTCCCGTTCCACCATAAAGAGGGACCCACCCAGGATGGCGCAGTTAACCGTAATCAGCGGCAAAAAGATACCGAGGGCGTTATATAGCGACGGCACGAACTTGTCGAGGAACATTTCGAGGATCTGCACCATCGCGGCGATGATACCGATGTAGCTGATCAGCCCGACGAAGGTGAGATCGAGGCCGCCGAGCCCCGCCCATGCCAGGGCATTCTCTTTCAGAAAGTAGCTGAAGATAAGGTTGTTCGCGGGAACCGTAATCGTTTGCACCACGACCACGGCAATGCCCAACCCAAACGCGGTGGTAATCTTCTTTGAAACAGCAAGGAAGGTGCACATGCCGAGGAAGAAGGCGAGGGCCATGTTCTCGACGAACACGGCCTTGACGAACAAACTGATATATGCTTCCAACATAATTAATGCCGATCCTCTTCGATCTGCTCCATTTTAAACGACCGTAGCACCCAGATAAACACTCCGATGATGAAGAATGCACTGGGTGGCAGGAGCATCAGTCCATTCGGTGCGTACCACCCTCCCTCGGCTACGAGTGAAAAAACCTCGACTCCCAGCAGCGTGCCCGAACCGAAGAGCTCGCGAATCACCGCGACCACCAGCAAAATGACACTGTAGCCGATGCCGTTACCGATTCCGTCCAACAGGCTCGTTCCCACCCCGTTTTTCATGGCGAACGCCTCGGCTCTACCCATGATGATGCAGTTGGTGATGATGAGACCGACAAAGACAGACAACTGCTTACTGACATCGAAGGCATACGCCTTCAGAACCTGATCAACAATGATGACCAGAGAGGCAATGACGGTCATCTGCACGATAATGCGGATGTTGGTCGGCACGTGCTGTCGAATCAGACTGACTCCCATGTTGGAGAAAGCCAGCACGAAGATAACGGCGAGACACATCACCATCGCCGTCTCCAGTTTGCTGGTGACAGCCAGTGCCGAGCAGATACCGAGTATCTGTAGAGCGATCGGGTTGTTATTGAAGACGGGGTCGAGCAGGGTCTCTTTGTTCTTAGCCATGTTTCCGCGCTTTCAACTGTTTGAGGTACGGGCCGAAACCGCTGTCGCCCAGCCAATAGGTCAACATGTTGGTTACACCTCTAGCGGTAATGGTTGCCCCCGAAATACCATCAACTTGATATCTCGATTCGAAACGCGAAGGATCCGCTTTGCCCTTGATGACGGTAATTCGCAGCTTGCCGCTCTCGTCGAAAGCGCTCTTGCCGTTCCACAGCGCTTTCCACGCCGGATTGTCCACCTCGCCACCGAGTCCGGGGGTTTCCATGTGTTCGTAGTAAACCAGAGCGCGTATCGTCGAGAGGTCGCGGGCATCAAGAGTGACGAAACCGTAAAGGGTGGACCAAAGTCCGAGCCCGTGCACTGGCAGAATGATCTTCCGGACCTCGTCGCCCTTGCGCACGAGATAGACCGAAGCCTGTTTCGCCCGGCGTTTGATATCCCCCAAGTCTTCTTCAGTTGGCACCTGGATGCTCGTCGCCGGATCCTTGGCCGCCCGGCGCTGATCGTAGGCCTGGGGGTCGATCCCTTCGGCGTAGTGACCGGTCTCCAGCTCGACCACCTTGGTTTCGATAGCCTCAAAAAGCTCGTCGATGCTCTTCTCGCCTTCCTCGAGCCCGGCAGCCATAAGGATATTGCGTTTTTTGTCGAGGCTCTTGTTGACCGTCTGAATCGGCCGCAAGTAGACAGCCGCACTCGAGACCAGCACCGAGCAAACGACACACAAAAGGAACGCCACGAAGAAGGTCTTGCCGATGGTTTCCTTAGCCACGATACACTTCCACTAGGTTGTTCTCATGCTGCCGTTCGCAGCAACCGGCGTTTGATGTTCGCCTGAACCGCGAAATGGTCCAGGACCGGGGCAAATACATTTCCAAAGAGGATGGCGAGCATCACACCTTCCGGGAACGCCGGATTCACCACCCGAATCAGCACCGTCATGATTCCGATCAGCAAGCCGTACGCCCACTTGCCTGCGTTGGTCATGGTGGCAGAGACCGGATCGGTGGCCATAAAGACCGTGCCGAAGGCGAATCCGCCAAGGAGGAGGTGCCACATCGGATCGACACCAAACATCGGATTGGTCGAGCTGCCGATCGCATGCAGCAACGCCGCCAGTCCGACTGTCCCCACGGTCATGCTCAGCATGATACGCCAGGACCCAATGCCGGTGGCAATGAGAATAAAAGCGCCGATGAGACATGCCAGGACCGAGGTTTCACCCATCGATCCGGGAATGACCCCCAGAAACGCTTCGATGGGGCTCATGCTGCTAAGGTGGGCGGCGAGGCCGTCCGCCGGCACCAGACCCAGTGGAGTCGCGTGTGTATAACCGTCCACCGCCACCCAGATCGCGTCACCCGTAATCTCGGCCGGATACGCGAAATAGAGGGAAGCGCGCGAGGTGAGCGCGGGATTCAGAAAATTCTTGCCGGTTCCGCCAAACACTTCCTTGCCGATAATGACACCGAAGGCAATGCCGATCGCCACCTGCCAGAGCGGGATGGTCGGCGGCAACGTCAGCGGGAAGAGCAAACCGGTAACAAGGAATCCCTCGTTGATATCGTGGCCGCGTATCAAGGAAAAGATCGCTTCGATGGTACCGCCGACGATCATACATACCAGGTAGACCGGCAGAAAATAGAGGGCGCCGTGGAAGATGTTCGAGACGAAACTCCCCGGGCTGTATGGCACCTCCATTGCGTCCATTACGACGCCACGCCAGCCGCCCGCCGACTGCAGGCCCATCTGCTCCATCGCGATGTGGACCTGATAACCGGTATTCCACATCGCCATGAAAACACACGGAATGAGCGCCACAACCACGGTGATCATCATGCGCTTGAGATCGAGCCCGTCGCGTACGTGGGAAGCCCCACTGGTGACCTGCCCTGGCGTAAACAGAAAAGTGTCTGTGGCTTCGAACGCCGGATACAGCTTTTCCAGCTTGCCCCCCTTGGTGAAGTGGGGCTCGGCCGCATCTAGCATGTCGCGCAGGAACTTCATCAGCCTTCTTTCTCAATTCTATCCAGATTTTGCCGCAGCAGAGGAGCGTACTCATATTTTCCGGGACAAACGAAAGTGCTCAGCGCCAGATCCTCCTCGTCCAGCTCCAAGCAGCCCAACGCCTGAGCCTGATCGGTGTCTCCGACGATGAGCGCCCGCAGCAGCTGCGTCGGCAGAATATCCAGCGGCATGATCTGTTCGTAGGAACCCACCGGCACCATCGCCCGTTTGCTGCCTTCGATTGAGGTGGTGAAATCGAACTGTTTCCCGGGAGTCAATTTCGAGGAGAACACGTTCTTTATGGAGAATTTGTCGGCCCCCGGTTTCTGCCATCCCAGAAACTCCCTTTCCCTGCCTTCTGCCAGGGCGGAAATCTGCAGGTGATAACGCCCCATAAAATCGAGCGCGCCGGAAGCCGTCACCCCACCCAGGACCGAACCTGAGATCACCCGATTCTCACCTGACTTTAGCTCACCCCGCACCAGCTCGCCAACGCAGGAGCCAACCCGGGTTTTGAGCAGGCGCGGGTTCTTGACTGACGGTCCTCCCAGCGCGATGATCCTCTCCACCCACAGGCGGCCGGTGGTAAGCAGCTTGCCGATGGCGATGGTGTCCTGGTAGTTCAGATACCAGACACTCTTCTGCGGTCCAACGGGATCGAGAAAGTGGATATGGGTGCCCGGCAGTCCGGCCGGATGGGGACCATCGAAATCGACGACCTTCACCGTGTCGGGCGGGGCGCTGGGCACATTGGTTCCCGACGCTTTGCAAACGAAAACCGACCCTTCGGTCAGCTTCGTAAGCGCCAGCACACCGGTTCCAAAATCGTTTTCGTGAGCGGATATGATCGGGTCGGGGCGCGCCGCCAGCGGATTGGTGTCGGTGGCGGTCACGAATATCGAATGGGGTTTGGTGGTCGGATCGGCGACCTTGCTGAAGGGCCGGGTGCGCAACGCCGTCCACAGGCCGGAAGCAAGCAGCTGCTCGCGCACCTGCTCATCGTTCAGACCCCGGACATCGGCGTGTTTCTCGAATTGACGCTCATCAGCTCCGTTCAACTCGATTACCACCGACTGCAATGACCGCTTCGCACCCCGGTTGATGGCGGCAACAGAGCCGGATCCGGGAGCGGTGTATTTGACGCTGGGATGGTTCTTGTCTTCGAACAGCACCTGTCCGAGCTCGACCCGGTCACCCTCTTGCACTGCCATGGTGGGGCGCATGCCCAGGTAGTCGGGCCCGAGAATGCCCACCGTTTTGACCTCGACCGAGCCGTCGACGGCCTGTTGGGGCGCTCCGGTTACGGGAAGATCCAATCCTTTTCTGATCTTGATCCGGTTTGCGGCCATTGGTTCGGAGTGTGACCCCGGTGGCTAAGGTGGGATAAACCCCAGAAATATCTGGCGATTACACCCGAAGTCAAGCGCAAAGATAGAGAAGGCCCCGGGTATCGTCAAATAACTTTTCAGCTCTAACCGCGATTCTCATCATTTACTTATCTATTTAAAAATCAACTACTTGAGCGTCGTGACCGAAGTGCGATAGAGAGCTACACTCGGGTTCGTGCCTTGGTTTGCTTGCCGTCGGAGAGCAAAACGCATTGCTTCTTTCGGTATGAACGGTTCGCTCCGAACAGGGCCGATCACCGGCCGAAAACCCCCGAAAGAATCCATCGCGCGCAAGGGTCGCCTACCGTGACCAGAGACGAGGTTGCCGAGCTGTTTCGGACCCCTCTGCTCGATCTGGTTTTCAGGGCGGCCGCTTGCCATCGCCAGCATCACCGCAGCGATGAGGTGCAACTCTGCACGCTGCTTTCGGTGAAGACAGGAGGATGTTCAGAGGACTGTGGTTACTGTGCACAGTCGGCCCATTTTGAGACCGGCCTGGAACGTCAGGAACTGCTGCCGTTGGATGAGGTCATGAGCGCAGCGCGGGCAGCGAAAGAGGCCGGCAGCACCCGATTTTGCATGGGGGCCGCGTGGCGCCAGATTCGCGATGGAGAGGAGTTTGAGCGGCTCTTGGAAATGGTTCGCAACGTCGCCTCGCTGGAGATCGAGGTGTGTTGCACCCTTGGCATGGTCACGGCAGATCAAGCCCGCAGATTGAAAACCGCCGGCCTCACGGCGTATAACCACAACCTGGATACCGGGGAAGAATTCTACGACAGGGTCGTGACGACCCATAGCTATGCCGACCGACTGCAGACGATCGGCGTTGTGGGCAAGGCGGGCATCTCCGTCTGCTGCGGCGGCATTCTCGGAATGGGTGAGTCGGATGACGACCGCATAGATCTGCTGTTTACCCTGGCCACCTTGCCGACGCAACCGGAGTCGATTCCAGTAAATGCGATCGTACCGGTCAAGGGAACCCGTATGGGCGAGCGGCACCCTCCTTCGACCCTGGAGCTGGTGCGAGTTATCGCCGTGGCGCGAATCCTAGTGCCGACGGCGATGGTGCGACTCTCCGCCGGACGCGATCGATTCACCGACGCGGATCACGCCCTCTGCTTTCTGGCCGGAGCAAACTCGATCTTCACCGGCGACAAGCTACTTACCACTCCGCATCCGGGTCGGGAAGCAGATGCCGCGCTCCTGGATCTCTTGAACTTGCAACCCCGTTCGCCTAGTGTGCTGTCGTAGAGATAAGTTGACAGATTTCTGCGACAGCACACTTAGCTCCGAGCCCACGCTGATCAGATAGTTTTCACCACCTCGGCAATACAATCATATATCGCCTCCGTTTGCTCACGCTCGATGCAATAGGGGGGCAGCACATAGATCGTATTGCCGATCGGTCGCAGCAGAAATCCGCGCTCGAGAAAACTAGCGGCCAGGGCCGTGGAGGTCGGACCGAGATAGCCACCACCTCCTTCACCCGATACCAGATCGACAGCCGCAATGGTGCCGCAGACACGAGGCCGCTCGAGCCGGGGGTCGGAGGCCAGCCTCGTCAATCCTTCGCGGTGCCACAACTCGATCTCAGCAAGTTTCTCACTCTTTCCCTCCAGCAACTCCATCGATGTGAGCGCGGCAACGCAGCCCAGCGGATTTGCGTTGTAGGAATGGCCGTGGAATAGGGTTTTGCGCAGGTCGGTGCTGCGGAAGGCGTCGAATATCGCTTCCGTACACACGGTCGCAGCCAACGGCAGGAACCCTCCGGTGAGTCCCTTGGCCAGACAGACCAGATCGGGAGCCGTACCTGCCTTTCCGCACGCGAACCAGGAACCTGTGCGACCAAATCCGACCAGTACCTCGTCATAGATCTGGAGGATTTCGAAACGCCTGAGCAACTGTTCGAGGCGGACAAGGAACTGGGGGCGACAGATGCGCATCCCAGCAGCCCCCTGGACCAAGGGTTCGATCACCATGGCGGCGTAATGCTCGGATCGGCCTGCTAGCAGGCTCTCGAGCTGCTCTAGGGTCTTGTCCTCCCGCTCTTGCGCCTCGCGATCTCCGATGTAGGTCGCGGGAAAATGCAGGTAATCTGCTGCGAAGAGCAGCTCTTCGAACGCCTCGCTGAATCCCGCACGCGAGCTCACCGACATTGCCCCCACCGTATCCCCGTGATATCCCCCTTCGAAGGCGAGGAAACGAGAGCGCCCGGAAACGCCCAGGTTGCGCCAGTACTGGACTGCCATCTTCAAGGCCGTTTCCACCGCCGTGGAACCGTTGTCCGAGTAGAATACCCGGGAAGATCGGTCGGGCAGCTTCTCGACCAGTTTCCGCGCCAGGTCCTCCGCCGGTTGATGGGTGAACCCGGCGGCGATCACCTGCTCGAGCTGTTTTGCCTGGCCGGCGATCGCCCGCGCAATCGACGGTTCACAATGGCCGTGGAGATTCACCCACCAGCTCGAGATGCAGTCCATCACCTGGCGCCCATCCTCCAGCTCCAGCATCACCCCTTCGCCAGCGCGCACCAACCCTGGCGAAGGGGCGCTCTCCATCTGAGTAAACGGCATCCATACGCGAGACCCGGCTTTCTGCTTGCCACTCATGCGTCCTCCGCCAGCTGTTCTCGGAAGAGCCGCAGCAATCCCGCACCATCTACGGTCTTCAACGGCTCGATTTCTGCCACCACCGGCAATCGTCCATAATGCTCGATCGCGTCGCGATTACTCGAGTTCCGCGGGCCGTTCATCACGACGCCGATCAAGTCGAGGCCGGCCTGCCTCAGCTGCGCCACTGAAAGCAGGGTGTGGTTAATCGTACCCAGCGATGATCGCGCCACGAGAAGCACCGGAAGCTCGAGTTTCAACATGAGATCCACCATGGTCTGGTGGCGATTCAGCGGAACGAGAACCCCACCCGCGCCCTCCACGATCAACGGCTGTCCTCCTTGAGGGAGAGATATCTTCTCCAACGATATGGTGGCCCCGGCCATTGCGGCGGCGGCGTGGGGAGAAAGGGGGGGATCGAACCGGTACGCTTCCGGATGAATGCGCCCGGGTGGCAGATCGAGCACCCGGCGCACCCAGCTGGAATCGGTGGTTGCGGAGCACCCGGTCTGCACCGGCTTCCAGTAGTCAGCCTCCAACCCGATGGTCAGAGCCGCCGCGACCAGACTCTTGCCGACCCCGGTGTCGGTACCGGTGACGAACAGGCGATCTGGCAGCAGGGCACCCATCGGTCAAACCGACCAGATCGACGGGTGGCCACCCAATCCGTGCAGGATCTCAATCCTGCCGTTCACGCCAAGCTTCCAATAGGTCGGCAACGTGGTCTACCTGGTCGGCATGGTGCTCGGCGCTAATGGTGAGGCGGAGCCGGCAGCTTCCCTTTTCCACGGTGGGCGGTCTCATGGGTACGGCGAAGATTCCGTTATCCTCGAGCCATGCGGCCAACCGAATAACTTCCTGTTCCCCGCCGACGATGAGCGGCACAATCTGCGAGCTGGATTTCCTGCAATCCCAGGAGCGCGAACGCAAGGTTGTCAGCAACCTTGCGGCATTCTTCTGAAGTCGCTCACGTTCGCCGTCCATGGTCGGCACCAGATCGAGGGCCGCGTCGATGGCACCCAGCACCCCCGGTGGCAAGGCAGTGGAAGAGATAAAACCGGAGCAGCAGTTGATGAGATAACTGCGCAGACGCTCGGAGCAGGTAGCGAATGCTCCAAAGGAACCACACGCCTTTCCAAAGGTTCCCACAACCAGATCGACGTTCGGATCGCAGGCCAGACCCGAGCCATGAGGACCCAGCACACCGAACCCATGGGCATCGTCGACGATGAGAAAGGTGTCGAACTCGTCCCTCAGCGCCAGCAGCGACGGGAGATCGCAGCGATCCCCTTCCATGCTGAACACGGACTCGCTAATCACGACTATCCTCTCTGTCGATCGCGCCCGCAACCTGCGCAGCTGATCACGCAATTGATCCATGTCATTGTGGGCATAACGCCGGATGGTCGCCCGGCTCGCCAACGCGCCGTTCACCTGGCTGCTGTGGCAGGCTCGATCCATAGCGACGAACGAGTGGCGATCGCAAAGAGCCGGCAATAGCGACGTATTCGCCTGGTAGCCGGAATTGAAAATCAGCGCGCTGGCGGCGCCTTTCATTGCCGCAAGTTTGTTCTCAAGCTCGCTCACAAGTGGGCTTGTCCCGCACACAAGACGCGAGGCGGTGGAACCAGACCCGCTCGTCCCGATCTGCTCAATGGAGCGCCGCTTCAACTCTGGATGAAATGCCAGTCCCAGATAGTCGTTCGAACTGAAGTTGACCAGGTTGCGCCCGTCGACCTCTATCCGACCGCCGGGAAGCGGTTTCACATCGCGCAGGTGTCGCAAACGATGTAGCGCTCCGCGACGTTCAAGCTCGCGATCGACGAAGTCGTAACGGCTGGTTTTCGAGGGAGTAACGGTCAAAATACCACCTTGTCTGCGGCTGCGCTGAATGCTATAATTGTAGACACCATTTTCGATCTTGTGTGAGACCGAGGAACCATGTTTTCCAAGTCGGCGAAGTCAAAAATTACGGTATCCCATTTGCAGGTCAAAAAAAATGAGGGGCGGAAGATCTCCGCCTTGACCGCCTATGACTATCCCACCGCCCGACTCCAGGACAAAGTGGGCATAGACGTCATTCTGGTTGGTGATTCGCTCGGCACCAACGTGCTCGGCTATCGCACAGAGCACGAGGTCACCCTCGACGACATTCTGCATCACAGCAAGGCGGTGCGCCGAGGCGTCGAACATGCCTTTGTCCTGGCCGATATGCCGTTCATGTCCTACCAGCCATCTGCTGAGTTGGCGCTGATTAATGCCGGGAGGTTGATGCAAGAAGGTGGAGCTGACGGAGTGAAGCTGGAAGGGGGCATCCGCATTCTGCACCAGATCGAAGCTTTGATCGCCGCCGGCATACCCGCGATGGGACATCTCGGATTCACTCCCCAATCCAAAACCAGAGACTACTACCTATTTAGCGAAGGGCGTGGAACCGTACCGAAATACCAGGGAAAAGGTCCTCAGGGGGCGAAGGAGATCTTCGACGAGGCGATGATGCTGGAAGACGCCGGAGTTTTCGCTATCGTGCTCGAGCAGGTAACCGAGGAGGCGGCCCAGATCATCTCCCAGCGCCTGACGATCCCCGTCATCGGCATCGGCTCGGGGCGCTATTGCGACGGCCAGATTCTGGTGGTCAACGATCTGTTGGGACTGAACGAGGACGTGCCACTGCCGGCCAAAGCCTACACCTCGTTGAATGGCAAGCTTCGCGATAGCTTCACTGCATACCGACGGGAGGTGGAGGCTGGTCAGTTCCCGGCCGGGGACAACGCCGTGCACATGGAATCTGGGAAATTGCAGAAATTCCAGGACCTCTTGGGCGAAAAACAAGAGGAACAAAAACTGTAGCTCCCTGGTCGTCATTACCCCGAACGCATCTACTTCAGCTGACACACGAGATCCATAACGAGTGTCCGGGCGCGCTGCCCCCGCGCTCCGATTTCCCGAAAACGGAGGTATAAGTGCATCTCAGATCGATCGCAATTGCCGCGTTTCTGGTGGTGGTCGCCGCCTCGTCCCAGGCTTGGGGACAGGACGTAGATAACACCTGGATCCAGGACAGGCTGGCGAAACTCGACGATTTCTTCGGCGCCACGGTGGCCGTGATGGCCGCAGTACTGTTTGCCGATTTCGGCACCGGCTTGCCGCTGATAGTCGCGGTGCTGTTGGCCGGCGGCATCTACTACAGCTTTTACTTCGGCTGGATGTCGATCCGCGGGTTCAAACATGCGATTCACGTCATTCGTGGACACTACGACAAACCGGACGATCCGGGAGAGATCTCCCATTTTCAGGCTTTGACCAGCGCGCTCTCGGCAACCGTAGGCCTGGGCAACATCGCCGGGGTGGCCATCGCTGTCAGCATCGGTGGGCCAGGTGCCATCTTCTGGATGCTCGTCACGGCCGTTTTCGGCATGTCCTCCAAGCTCGCCTCGTGCACGTTGGCGGTGATGTACCGCAAGGTGAACGCTGATGGCCACGTCTCCGGCGGACCGATGTATTACCTGGAGAACGGTTTGAGGGAAAAGGGGCTGTACCCCACCGGACGCACGCTCGCGGTGCTGTTTGCGCTGCTGACCATCGGGGGCAGCCTGGGTGGCGGCAACATGTTTCAGGCCAATCAGACGCTGGAGATTCTCGGCACTGTGTCGCCGGCGTTCAAAACCTACAACTGGGTGGTAGGAATCGGCTTGGCCGCCGTCGTAGCGGTCGTCATAATCGGCGGGATTCGGCGCATCGGCAGGGTCACCTCGCGCATCGTGCCCTTCATGTGTCTGCTCTACGTGATTACCTCGCTGATCATCATCTCCTCGCACATCGGCGAGGTACCCGCCATGCTGGCGATGATCATCAGTCAGGCGTTCGACCCGACCGCGGTTTATGGAGGATTCCTCGGCGTGATGGTGACCGGCATTCGACGGGCCGCATTCTCGAACGAGGCCGGCCTCGGGTCAGCAGCTTTCGCTCATGCCGCGGCCAAGACCGACGAGCCCGCACGGGAGGGCATGGTGGCGATGATCGGTCCGTTCATCGATACCATCGTGATCTGTCTCATGACCGGCATGGTCTGCATGGTCACCGGTATCTACAACGTCCCCGAATTCCAGGGACAACAGGGGACCGCGGTAGGGGTTCGGATGACCGCGGCCGCCTGGGATTCCTTCTTCTCGGGGGCGCGTTACATCCTGGCGGTGGCGGTCGTCTTCTTCGCCTACTCCACCATGATCTCCTGGTCATACTACGGCGAGCGCGCCTGGGAGTACTTGTTCGGGGCCCGGTCGACGCTGGTCTATCGGGTAATCTTCGTCTGTTTCGTTTTCATGGGATCGGTTGCCGCGCTCGGGAATGTTCTGGATTTCTCGGACATGATGATCCTGGGCATGGCGTTTCCGAACATTATCGGAGGTGTGATCCTCAGCCCACAGATCAAAGCGGTTCTCCAGGACTATTGGAAACGTCTGAAATCGGGCGAGATGGTGGATTATCGCTAGTGTCAGTCGACGGTAGACGTTTCCAGCTGAGCGGCTTGAGGCACCATCTCCGTAACCCTGATCGGCGCTCGCCCAGCCGGTGCGCCGCGGGGATGCGGTCCGCGCTGATAGTGACTGATTGCCTCGAGGGCGAGACCGTAGTCGGCGGAGCTTTGCCACAGCAACCAACCTTTCGCTCCCCCATCAACAGCGGCAGCAATCTGTTCGGTTAGATAGGTGCGGTCGATGTTCGGCACCCTATACGGGAACGCCTGCAACCACGGACGCACCTCAACACCGTGGGCCGCCGCCAGCTGACGCAAGCGCTCGCAACCCTGGTTAACGAAGTAGTACGGATGCTCCGCCGGGTTGACGACGTCGTCGAAGCCGGGATAAAAATGGGAGGGATAGAGCATTGGCGATACCACGTCGAGATAGGGCAGCAGTGCAGCCAGGTCTTGACCGGTACGGTTTATGTCCGCCTTGCGCTTCCACGCCACCACTCCAAACAGATCAGCGGATAGCCGCACCTCGGTTCCCGTCAGGATCTGTCGAACGCGACCCACGAACTCCGTAATGATCTCCCGCTTCGAGCTTTCCCGCTCGTCGAACGCAAACACCGCTTCGTCGACCCGCCCCGCCGTGGGGAATCGAACGTAGTCCAGCTGAATCTCATCGACACCGAAAGCGGCCACTTCGCTGACGAGGTCGAGGATGTATTGCTGCACTTCGGGCAATGACGGATCGAGCCAGGCCAGACGACCTCTTTCCCGCCACAGCTCCATCTCACCTCGGGTGTGCGGCACCAGGTCCGGCCGCGCTGCGGCCAGGTGCCGGTCATAGAAGCAGCTGATACGCGCCACGGTGTAGATTCCGCGCGTCTCCAGCTGCGCCACCAGTCCGGCGGGATCGGCAATGGAGGCTCTCCGGGAAGCGCCGATTTCTATCGCCAACGGCACCCTCGATAGGTAGCTCAGCTCCCCCGGTTGATCCTTGATATCGAAAACGATGGTGTTGCCCCCCGCAGCCACCAGGCTGTCCGCCAGATCGAGAAATCCAGCCCCACCCGCAACTCCTGCGCTGGCGTAGATGCCCCGACACGGTTGTCCCTGCACCTGCTCGGCTCGCGCCGGGCTTCCGACCCCAACCAGCAGAATCAACGCCGCCAAGCCGTGCAGAACGCGTCTGACCCGCCGTGATATTATCATTTTCGCCATTTGCACAATGTTTTAAAAATTAACGACTTATACATAATACCACGGCTCCGGATATCGAGCAATAGGGATTCCTCGCTGCGGCTGTATCGAGGGGTTCCGGAAAACGCTCCTCGGACGGGCAACCCCAGCCGATCGCGGGGTTTGTTTTTTGCCGCAACCCTCCGCATTCGTTAGCTTTTTCTCTTTCCACGAGGAATTCGCCAAGCGAGGATAGTCCATGAGCCAGGTAATACGGCTGAGCGACGAAAAGGAGGAATTGGATCCCGTAGAGATCCAGGAATGGCTGGATTCCATGGACTACGTGTTGGCCAGCTATCCTCCGGATCAGGTGCGCCACCTTCTGGGGTTGCTGCAACTGCATGCCGAGAAGGAGGGTGTCAGCCTCCCGTTCAGCGCCAACACCGCCTACATCAATACAATCAATCGAAACGACCAACCGGCCTTCCCCGGCAACCGGGAGATTGAGCGGCGGATCAAAAGCCTGGTGCGTTGGAACGCCATGGCGATGGTGGTTCGGGCCAACAAGGAGGATGATGGGATCGGTGGTCACATCTCCACCTATGCCTCGGCAGCCACCTTGTACGAGATCGGGTACAACCATTTCTTTCGTGGCAAGGATCACCCCGACGGAGCCGACCAGATCTATTTCCAGGGACATGCCTCCCCCGGAGTCTACGCGAGGGCCTATCTCGAAGGGCGCCTGTCTGAAAAAGATCTGGGGAATTTCCGCCGCGAGTTGAAGGAAGGGGGCGGGCTTTCCTCTTATCCGCATCCGTGGCTGATGCCCGAATTCTGGGAATTCCCGACGGTCTCCATGGGACTCGGTCCGATTCTTTCCATTTATCAGGCCCGCTTCAACCGCTATCTGGAGGATCGCGGACTGAAGGAGACCAAAAACTCCCACGTATGGGCCTTCCTAGGCGACGGCGAAACCGATGAGCCCGAAACCCTGGGAGCGATAACACTGGCGTCGAGGGAAAAGCTAGACAACCTGATTTTTGTGATTAACTGCAATCTGCAGCGGCTGGATGGCCCGGTGAGAGGCAACGGCAAGATTATCCAGGAGCTGGAAGCTGCCTTCCGCGGGGCCGGCTGGAATGTCATTAAGGTGATATGGGGTGAGGATTGGGATCCGCTGCTGGAGATGGATCACGATGGCATACTGACCCGGCGTATGGGCGAGGTGGTGGACGGCGAGTACCAGAAGTACACCGTCGAATCGGGGTCTTACATTCGCGAGCATTTCTTCGGAGCCGATCCGCGGCTTTCCTCCATGGTTCGCTCCTTCTCCGACGAACAGCTGCAGCGTCTGCGGCGCGGCGGACACGATCCGGAAAAGGTCTATACAGCGTTCCGCGCCGCCGTTGAGCATACCGGCTCGCCCACGGTGATCCTTGCCAAAACCATCAAGGGGTATGGCCTCGGCGAAGCGGGGGAAGGCAAGAACATCACCCATCAACAGAAGAAGCTGAACGAAGATGAGCTAGGGGCGTTTCGCAGCCGCTTCGGAATCCCCATTTCGGATGAAGAGGTCGCCAAAGCGCCGTTCTACCGACCTCCAGAGGACAGTCCCGAGGTCAAGTATCTCCGCGCCCGCCGCCAGGAACTCGGGGGGTTCGTGCCGGCGCGGCGCGTGCAGGCACCGCCACTTCCAACACCGGACCCTGCTGTGTTCGAGGAATTCACCCACGGCTCGGAAGATCGCAGCATCTCCACGACGATGGCTTTTGTCGCTCTCCTGCGAGCGCTGATGCGGGATGAAAATGTAGGCAAGTACGTGGTTCCCATCGTGCCGGACGAGGCGAGGACCTTCGGCATGGAAGCGCTTTTTCGACAGTTCGGCATCTACTCGCACGTGGGCCAGCTCTACGAACCGGTGGACAAGGCTTCGCTCCTGTACTACAAGGAGGCCACCGACGGGCAGATTCTGGAGGAGGGTCTCACGGAAGCTGGCTCCATGTCTTCGTTTATTGCGGCAGGCACCGCCAATGCCACCCACGGCGTCAACACGATCCCGTTCTTCATCTACTATTCCATGTTCGGCTTGCAGCGGGTCGGGGACCTGGTCTGGCTGGCCGGCGACATGCGTTGCCGTGGATTTCTGGTCGGCGCTACCGCCGGCCGCACCACCCTGAACGGGGAAGGGCTGCAGCACGAGGATGGCAACAGTCACCTGCTGGCGTATCCCGTACCGAACCTGGTGGCCTACGATCTGGCGTTCGCCTACGAGATTGCCGTGGTGGTGAAGGAAGGCATTCGTCGCATGTATCAGGAGCAGGAGGATGTCTTCTATTATTTGACGGTAGAGAACGAGGATTATCCCATGCCGCCGATGCCCCCGGGGGTGGAACAGGGCATCATCAAGGGGATGTACAAATACAAACCCGCGGACAAGAAGCGGAGCAAGCTCAAGGCCCAGCTGTTTGCCAGCGGTCCAATCTTGAACAGCGCCCTGGAGGCACAGACAATGCTGGCCGAGCAATTCAACGTAGCCGCCGACGTCTGGAGCGTCACCAGCTTCAAGGAGCTCTACAAGGAGGCCAGCGCCACCGAGCGCTGGAACCGGATGCACCCTACGGCTCCTGCTCGCAAGACCTACATCGACGAGTGCCTCGATGGTGAAAAAGGTGTATGTGTCATCGCCTCTGACCACGTGCGCACGCTGCCGGATTCGATCTCGGCCTGGTTCCCCGCCGATACGGTATGCCTGGGCACCGACGGATTTGGCCGCAGCGACAGTCGCGAGGCGTTGCGCGACTTCTTTGAGGTCGACGCACGATTCATGGTGCTGGGTGTACTCGAGGCCCTTGCCAAGCAAAAACAGATCGAGAAGGCTCTCGTGGAAAAGGCTATGAAAGAGTTGCAGATCGACCCCGAAAAACCGAACCCGGCCAGCAGCTGAGGTCGGACTCGCCACCGGTCAGAAGATCCTGATGAAACACGAATTCAAGCTCCCAGATCTTGGTGAAAACATCGAAGGCGGAGACATCATCGGGGTTCTGGTAGCCGTTGGGGACCAGCTGGCCGAAGATCAGCCCGTCATCGAGCTGGAAACGGACAAAGCGGTCATAGAGGTGCCGTCCTCGGTCGCGGGCAAGATCGTCGACATCTATGTGAAACAGGGTGATCGCGCCGTGGTTGGGGCAAGCATCCTGTCCGTCGAAGCAGATAGTATGGATGGGGCAGAGCCGGATCTTGTGGAAACTGTGGAGCCGGTGCAGACCGAAGCAGTCACCGAGACGGTTCCGACTGTGGTTGAATCGACGACGGTGCCTGCACCCACCAGCTCCGCGACATCCTTCGAGTTTCGCTTGCCCGACCTGGGCGAGAATATCGAAGCGGGAGAGGTGGTAAACCTGCTGGCGAAGTCCGGTGACAGCGTTGCCCAGGATCAACCACTCATTGAACTCGAAACCGACAAAGCGGTAATCGAGGTTCCCTCTTCCGTCAGCGGTACGGTGGTGGAGATGCACGTAACCGTTGGCGACAGGGTAGCGATCGGCCAGCTCGTCGCCACGCTCTCCGGCGCCGGTGCGATGCCGTCGGCACCGCCGGCGAAAACTACCGCGTCTGCAGCCCCCACCGCTCCTGCCGCCACCGCGGCAGCGGCAGCGGCCAGCCCGGAGCGGGTCGCCCCGACTGTTCAGGCAGTGGACTCCGCACCAGACGCGCCGGCGAAGCTCGTTCCCGCGGCGCCGTCGGTAAGACGTCTTGCCCGCGAGATCGGCGTAAACATAGCCGCAGTAGAAGGCACCGGTCCTGGTGGCCGCATTTCGCAAAACGATGTAAAGGCCCATGCCCGCGCGCTCAACACTGAGCGCGCCGCAGCACTGGCGGAGGGTCCTGCGACCGGCGCTATGCCGCTGCCCGATTTCAGCCAGTGGGGCGAGATCGAGCGCGAGTCGATGAGCAACGTGCGACGCACTACGGCAGTTCGCCTGAGCCAGGCGTGGGCAACTATTCCGCACGTCACGCAGTTCGACAAAGCAGACGTCACCGAGCTGGAGATAGCGCGCAAGAAATTTGCCAAGAAGGTGGAAGCTGCAGGCGGCAAGCTGACGCCTGCAGCCATCGTTCTCAAGGTGGTCGCCTCCGCTCTCAAGGTGTTCCCCCAGTTCAGCGCCAGCATCGACATGGCCAACCAGGAAGTCATCTACAAGCGTTATTCCCATATCGGCGTGGCGGTGGATACCGACCGGGGGCTGCTGGTGCCAGTGGTTCGGGATGTCGATCAGAAGAATCTGATAGAACTAGCCCTGGAGCTGGGGGAGATCGCGGCCAAGGCCAGAGGGAAGAAGCTGCGTCCCGACGACATGCAGGGTGGCTGTTTTACAGTAAGCAATCTCGGCAGCATCGGCGGGACCGGCTTCGCGCCCATCGTCAATCCACCCGAGGTCGCGATTCTCGGAGTGGCGCGCAGCGTTCAGGAACCGGTTTTCCTGGATGGTGAATTCAAGCCCCGGCTGATGATGCCGCTCTCCCTCTCCTACGATCACCGCTTGATCGACGGCGCAGACGGCGCCCGATTCCTTCGTTGGATCTCCGAGGCGCTGGAGAATCCTCTGCTGATTCTCCTCGAGGGTTAGCCCGTTGGAGAATCAGCTCGTCGTGCTCGGCGCCGGCCCCGGAGGATATGTCGCAGCTTTCAAAGCGGCCGACATGGGCATGCGGGTTACCCTCGTCGACGCCGCTGTGAATCCCGGCGGGGTTTGTCTCTATCGCGGTTGCATTCCGTCAAAAGCACTGTTGCATGTGGCGAAGGTCCTGAGTGAATCCAAGGAAGCCGTCGAATGGGGCGTAGCGTTCGAACCACCGACCATCGATGTAGACAAGCTTCGCGGCTGGAAAGATGACGTCATCGGCAAGATGACCGGGGGTCTTGGCCAACTCGTAAAAGCACGCAAGATCGACTACCAACAGGGTCGAGGCACCTTCCTGGACGATCGAACGCTGCGTATCCACCGCGAAGAAGGAGGTGATGTCGAGCTCAGTTTCGAACACGCAGTTCTTGCCACCGGTTCGCTGCCCGCCACCATTCCGCTCTTCGACATCGGCAGCGACCGCATTCTCGATTCCACCTCCGCCCTCGAGCTGTCCGATATTCCCGAGACCATGCTGGTGGTTGGCGGAGGTTATATCGGCTTGGAGCTGGGCTCCGCATACGCGGCGCTGGGCACCTCGGTTTCGGTGGTGGAAATGACCGACGGACTGATTCCACCGGCTGACCGCGACCTCATCAAACCGCTTGCCCGCCGACTCGAACGCGATTTCGAACAGATCATGCTCAGCACGAAGGTCGTGGGGGTTCAGGAGGAAGGAGCCGGAGTGCAGGTGGACTTCGAGAAGGCTGACGGGAGCTCGCTCAGCGGCAACTACGACAAGCTGCTGGTCGCCGTCGGTCGCAAACCTAACTCGACCGGTCTGGGACTGGAACAGACCTCGGTCAAGCTCGATGAAAAGGGGTTCGTGCTGGTCGACCACCAGCGCCGGACGGCGGCCTCGTCCATTTTCGCGATAGGCGATATCGCCGGCGAACCGATGCTCGCTCACAAGGCGTTCCACGAGGCAACCGTGGCGGTGGAAGCGATCGGCGGCCACAAGATCGCCTACGAGCCAAACGCGATTCCAGCCGTAGTTTTCACCGATCCGGAAATCGCCTGGTGCGGGCTCACAGAGCGAGAGGCGGCGGAGCAGCAGCGGCCAGTGGAGATCGCCCGCTTCCCCTGGGCGGCATCCGGGCGCGCAACTACCCTCGGCAGCAGCGACGGCCTCACCAAGCTCGTGGTCGATCCGCAGACCGAACGCGTCCTGGGCATGGGCATCGTCGGCACTGGAGCCGGCGAGTTGATTGCGGAGGGGGTGCTTGCCGTCGAAATGGCCGCCCTGACTGCAGACATAAAGCTCAGCATTCACCCCCATCCCACCCTCTCAGAGACGGTTATGGAAGCGGCCGAAGCCTTCTTCGGCGAAAGCGCCCACCTCTACGCCCCCAAGAGGAAGTAGTGTGATATGGGCGAGTGTGACGATGATGCTGCCCTAGAAGCAGCCGAGACCGACGAGTGGCTCGAGTCCCTCGACTACGTGTTGAGCGTTGGCGGCGAAGAGCGGGTTAGAGAGCTTCTCGAGCGCCTGAGAGACCATGCACAGCGGTCAGGCGTGCCGCTGCCCACCACGGCCAATACCCCGTACATAAACAGCATCCCGCCCGATCGGCAGCCCCCCTACCCGGGAAGCCACGGGTTAGAGGAGCATTTGGGCAACATCCTGCGGTGGAATGCTATGATCATGGTGGTGCGAGCAAACAGCCAGGATCCAACCATCGGCGGACATCTCTCGACCTACGCGTCGGCCGCAACCCTCTACGAAATCGGTTTCAACCACTTCTTTCGTGGCAACGACGGAGAGAACGCCGGCGACCATATCTATTTCCAGGCCCATACCGCGCCGGGCATCTATGCTCGCGCCTTTCTGGAAGGTCGGCTGTCGGAAGCTGAACTGAGCAACTATCGACGCGAGCTGGCGCCGGGGGGCGGCTTGTCCTCCTATCCGCACCCCTGGCTCATGCCCGATTTCTGGCAGTTTCCCTCCGCATCCATGGGGTTGAGCCCGATCATGGCGATCTATCAGGCGCGTTTCAATCATTACCTGGAAGACCGGGATTTGAAAGCTGCTGGAAACACCAAGGTCTGGTCGTTTCTCGGCGACGGCGAAACGGACGAGCCGGAGACCCTGGGAGCAATCAGTCTAGCCGGCAGGGAAGGATTGGACAACCTGATCTTCGTGATCAACTGCAATCTGCAACGATTGGACGGTCCGGTTCGCGGCAACGGCAAGATCATCCAGGAGCTGGAGACGATCTTCAGCGGGGCGGGATGGAACGTCATCAAGGTGATATGGGGCAGCGACTGGGACCCGTTGCTGGCACTGGATAAGGAGGGACGGCTCGCGCGGCGCATGGGCGAGATCGTCGACGGCCAGTACCAGAAGTACACGGTGGAGAGCGGCGCCTACGGACGGGAGCACTTCTTCGGGGTCGATCCGCACCTGCTGGAGCTGGCGGATCAGCTTACCGATGAGCAGATTCGCACCATTCGGCGGGGCGGACACGACCCGGAGAAGGTGTACGCCGCCTACAAGGCTGCTGTGGAACACGAGGGATCGCCGACGGTAATCCTCGCCAAGACGATCAAAGGGTACGGGCTCGGGGACAGCGCCGAGGGCAAGAACATCGCCCACCAGCAAAAACGGCTCGACGAGGAGCAGCTGCGTTCCTTCAGGACCCGATTCGGCATTCCACTTTCCGATGAGGAGGTAGCCCGATTCCCGTTCTACCGCCCGCCGGAAGAGAGTCCCGAGCTAGAGTATCTCAAGGAACGGCGGCAATCCCTGGGCGGGTATCTGCCCCGAAGGGAGGTGTCGAACCCGAAGCTTGCGCCGCCTCCCGACGAGATCTTCGCCGACTTCGAAGCCGGCACCGGCGAGCGAACGGTCTCCACGACCATGTCCCTGGTGCGGTTGCTCACCCGCCTGCTGCACGATCCGGATCTGGGAAAATTGATCGTGCCGATCGTGCCGGATGAGGCGCGGACCTTCGGCATGGAATCGCTCTTTCGGCAGTGCGGAATCTATTCCCACGCCGGTCAGCTCTACGATCCGGTGGATCGGGACACGTTGCTGTATTACAAGGAAGCCCAGGACGGCCAGATCCTCGAGGAGGGGATCACCGAAGCGGGCGCGATGGCCTCCTTCATCGCCGCCGGCACCGCCTACTCCACCCACGGCATCAACGCCATACCTTTCTTCATCTTCTATTCCATGTTCGGAATGCAGCGGGTGGGAGATCTCATCTGGGCCGCGGGAGACATGCGGACCCGCGGTTTCCTCATCGGTGGCACTTCCGGTCGCACGACCCTGAACGGCGAGGGGCTGCAACATCAGGATGGTCATAGTCACCTGCTGGCTTACACGATTCCGAACCTGGTTACCTACGACCCGGCCTTCAGCTACGAACTGGCGACCATCATCCGCGATGGTATCCGGCGGATGTACGTCGACCAGGAGGATATATTCTATTACCTCACTGTCTTGAACGAGAGTTACTCGATGCCTCCGATGCCCGAAGGAGCGGAAGAGGGTATTTTGAAGGGCATGTATCGCCTTCGTGAGTCCGTCGCCGACAAAGCAATGGTTCACCTCTTCGGTTCCGGCTCGATTTTGAACGAAGCGTTGAAGGCGCAGGAGATTCTCCGGCAGCAGTACGAGGTAGAAGCCGATGTCTGGTCCATAACCAGCTTCAAGGAGCTGCACCGGGATGGCGTCGAGACCGAGCGCTGGAATCTGCTGCATCCCGAAAAGGAGCCCAGGGTTCCCTATCTCACGCGCTGCCTGCAGAATGAGGAAGGTGCCTTCGTCGTCGCATCGGACTACATGAAGGCGTTGCCCAACTCCGTAGCTCGCTGGTTCCCGCACCCTCCCGTTGCCCTCGGCACCGACGGATTTGGCCGCAGCGATGGTCGCGGCGCCCTCAGAGATTTCTTCGAGGTGGACGCGCGCTATTACGTCCTGGGTGCCTTGGGTGATCTGGCGCGGCAGGGCAAGCTCTCCGCAGATCGGGTCTCGGAAGCCAGATCGGCGCTTCAGATCGACCCGGAAAAGATCGATCCACTGTGCCATTGAGGACGGGAAAAACCTGCTAACAGCCTGGGGGGCGGGGAATTTTGTTCCCTCGCTCCCGAGCCGGTGACTACTGCTTAACTCACTTCTGACACAGTACTTACACCAACCTGTCTCAGTCCTCAGGAGACCCTTCATCAAGGTACGGTATTTGCAAACACCGCTTCCAGGAAACTCCCAGTCAAGTGGAAATGAAGGATGAATACGTCACCGCTGTCACAGAATTTCGATATCCGCCTGGAACGGCTGAACCGCGAGATCCGGCAGGGTCTGGATGAAGTGCGCCGCCGCATCCACGAGCTGGAAAGGGTAGAGGAGAGCACCCGCCCCGGCGCTGCTGAAAAGGGTTCGGACTTCGGTGCCGTGCTGCGCGAAAGGCTGGAGCAGACCCAGAGTTCCCCACCGAAGTAAAGGCTCATCCCCCGCCGGATAAGCCTCGTTGAAGCCGATCCACCTCCCCGATTTTTCCCTTGGTCGCCACACACCAGGGGCAGTATCTTCGTATTCTATTACTTTGTCGTCACCCTGTTGGAGCCGGTGCGATTCCGCGACAGGGCTACAACCACCCTCACCTGACTAATCAGATGCGAACGAATACGAGATTGGCGTGGAGCACCGCCGGGATAAGCCTTCTCGTACTGCTGCCCTTTCTCGCTAGGTGGGTCATGCAGGAGACCGCCAGGTACCGAATCCGCGGCGACGAATCAAGGGTTTCCGAGCTTTTGGCCAACAAAAAGTTCAAGCAGGCTCGACGGCTGGCGACGAAGCTCGCCGCTCGCGAGGATCTCGAGCAGCAACCGCGCAACAAGCTCATTCTGCAGAAGGCTATCAGCGAGCTCTCCATGGGAAAACCGGAACAGGCGTACGCCGATCTGCACGAGATCGAAGGCACCCTGGAGCTGCTGGCGGATCATCTCAGTTTCTGGATGGCCCAGGCGCTGGAGAACATGGGTGAGCGCCAGGGAGCTATCTCCGCGTACGAGGACTTCCTCATGCGTTCCGAACACCGGGCGCTGCGGGACTCGGTCAGTCTCCGTCTGGCGACCCTCTACGCGAAACACAATAACTTCGAGCGACCCCTGGAACTCTACGAAGAGACGGTTCGCCGGTCCCCCCATTTGAGACCCGAGGCGCTCTTTCTCATGGGTCAGACCCTGGAAGCAGACGAGAGCCGGGAAGCGGCACGGAAGAAATGGAGACAGCTGATCGCCAGCTATCCCGCCCATCCCCGCGCCTTGCAGGCGGTTTGGAAGCTACCGGCCAAATCCGGTCCGCTGGGAGCGTATCGGCGGGCGATCGTCTACTACCGACATGGTCAACACCGCCGTGCAGCCCGCGCTTTCCGGCAGTTTCTTGCCAAGTACCCGAAGCACAATCTGGCCAGCGATGCGGAGTACCAGCTCGGCCGTTCTTACCTTGGTTCGGGCCAATATGCCAAGGCGGAACAAACCTTTTCGAAAGCACACCGGAAACACCGGATACCGGCCGCCCTCTATCGCATGGCGGGCATTCAGGTCAGAAAGAACCGCGACCTGGAAGCAACCGGCACCTACGAGCAATTCGCCGACAAGTATCCGCGTCACGAGCTCGCTCCCAGGGCGCTGTGGCAGGCGGCCAAAGCCGCCGAGCGCCACAACCGGTTTGCCAGCGCCGAGCAGTACTACACAGCGCTCGCGGAGCGATACCCCGAAAGCGATTATCGCGAGCCGGCCGCCTGGAGCGTCGGTTTCATGCGCTATTGCCAGGACGAATACCGGGAAGCGATGCAGTTGTTCGGGGAGCTCGCCCTCTCGATGCGCGAGCCCCATCTGGTCGACCAGAGCTTTTACTGGGCTGGGAAGTCGGCGGAGCGCCTGAAGCTGAAACAGCGCGCCCAGAGCTATTTCACCAAGGCCGCCAGAGGTTTCCCTCGCTCATACTACTCGGCCCGTGCGTTGAGCCTGGGCTACTCGAATCCGACCCAGGTGAAACCGCGTCCGGGGCTGCGTGCACCTCCCGAAGATATGGCCGGGATCGACCAAATCGAATTCCTGCAACGAGCCGATATCCTGCACGAGCTCGGACTCGATCATCTGGCTGCGGTGGAACTGCGGGAGGTGGAGCGGATCAACACCAAGAATACCGCCGCCCTGAAGGTGATCAGGGACCGCTACGAGAGCTTCGGGCTATTGGACCGCGCACTGGTGATGGCGACGCGAATTGCCAACGCGGATTCCAGCGAGGCGACCCTGGCCCACCTCTATCCGGACTATTATTGGAGCGAAGTCGTCAAGGCGAGCCGGGAGGCCGATCTCGATCCCTACCTGATCCTGGCCGTCATCCGGCAGGAAAGTTTCTTCAACGAGGACGCCGTATCCCGAGTCGGGGCGCGGGGATTGATGCAGATAATGCCCCGCACCGGCCGCCGTCTCGCCCGCAGCATGGGGGTTGCGGCGGTTCGAGAGTCGGACCCTGTTCGACCCCTCGGTTTCCATTCGCATGGGCAGCCGCTTTCTCGGCGATCAGGTCCGGGCATTCGACGGTCAAACCAGCGGGATGGGGTTCCAGCTGGGCTTGGCGGCCTACAACGCGGGACCCCACATCGCCCGCAAGTGGATCGACCGCTTTCCTCTGGAGGATCCGGACGCCTTCGTGGAGCGGATTCCGTACCGCGAGACCCGACTCTACGTCAAGAAGATCTTGAAGAACTACACGATCTACAAAGCGTTGGCGGATGTCTGAGCTGCCAACCGACGACCGGGGATCCGAAACTGGGGAGAGGACATCTTCATCATCCTCTGCATCGGGAGCTTGTGGCCCACCATCGTCGGCTGGACCAATCCGATCTACGAGTTCCTCCTCTACGGCGCGCTGATCGGCCTGGCCGTGATCTTCGTTCGTCGCGTCCGGCGCCTGCGCCAGGCCCGGGATGAGCTGCACAACGATTGATCGACCACCGAGGCGCACAGCTCGTAAGGCGTCTGAACGAGCCCCTGTACTTCAGGAGTACGGCGAGAGAAGGCAACGCAGCGAGCCGGGATGGATCGGTGGTCGACTAGTGGGACCAGAATTTTATCAGGTAAAACCCTCCCACCAGCAGAATCACAAAGAGAATACTCAGCAGATTGAACCGCCGGTCGATGAAGTCCCTGATCGGCTCGCCGTAGCGCCACAGCAGATAGGCGACCAGAAAGAACCGCGCCGCCCGACTCAGGGCAGAGGCGACGACGAATATGGCAAACGAGATGTCGAACGCGCCTGCCGAGATAGTGATGATCTTGTATGGAATCGGGGTGAATCCGGCGGTGAACACGACCCAGAAATCCCACTTGTCGTAGAGACCCTGCACCCGATCGAACTGTTCCACCGAAAATCCGGGCACGTTGTCGAAGAAGAACTGTGCGATGGAGCTGAATTCGCCGGGGCCTGCCCACCACAGGTAGGAGCCGACGAGATATCCGGCGATACCTCCCAACACCGACGCTATGGAGATGAGCAGGGCGAAGTAGAAAGCGCGCAATCGAGCTCCCAGGACCATGGCGATGAGGAAAGCGTCGGGCGGAATGGGAAAGAAAGAAGATTCGGCGAACGACCAGATGAAGAGCACGATGCCGCCGTACGGGGTTGCCGCCCAATGCAGCAGCCATTCGTATAGCCGACGGATCCAGCTTTTCTGCGGCATGTAGTTATTCCTTGACCCAACAGCCCGTGGCAAAAAGCCATTCGGGCTGCGGCCGGGCTTTGTGGCCGTGTTTTGCGGCCTCGCTGTTCAAAGCGCCTTTCACCACGGGCTGCGAGCTAGCAGATCGAGAAGCCGGCGATGGGCGCGATCGAACGGCAGTTCGTTAAGCTGTGTCGATCCCGCCCAACACCAGTCGGTGCCTTCCCTGTTGCCAGGATGACCGTCGGCAAGGGTCGCCGCGACCGCACTCAGAGTGATGGTGAAATGTGAATACCCGTGAGAAATCTCCGCCAGCTGTAGCCCGGCTTCCACCGAGATTCCGAGCTGCTCCCGCAAGGTTCTGCGCAACGCGGCAGCGGGACGCTCGCCGCGTTTGAACCGTCCGCCCGGAAGTTCCCACAGGCCACCTAACATCGCATTGGAGGGACGCTTCGTCACCAACAGTGCGGTATCCTGGCGAATAACCCCGGCAACCTCGTGGTGGTGCGGCCTGGATTTCTTCGGCGCTTTGAGCGGCAGTCGTGCGGGATCGTCCAACTCCTGGCGCGCGCGGCACCAACCCCGGAGCGGGCAGCGCTCGCACGCCGGATTTAGCGGCGTGCAGACGCCGGCACCCAGCTCCATCAGTGCCTGGTTGAAGTCTCCGGGTTGCTCGGGGGAGATCAGCGTTTCGCCGGCGGCGATGAGCCTGGCCCGGATCGATGTCTTGCGCGGATTATCTTCGATGCGGAGCACGCGACAAAGGACCCGTGTGACGTTGCCATCCAGCACGGGATGGGGCCGATCGAACGCAATGCTGCTGACAGCGGCTGCGGTGTACGGCCCAATGCCCGGAAGATCCAGCAGCTCCTCGTAGGTGTCCGGGAGCACCCCTTCGCGCTCCTTGGCGACCTGTTGAGCGGCGCGACACATGTTCCTCGCCCGCGCGTAATACCCCAAACCCTCCCAGGCCTTGAGAACCTGTTCCTCCGATGCCCTGGCGAGGTCGCCCAGGGTAGGGAAACGATCCAGAAATCTTCGGAAGTAGGCGTCCATTTGATCTACCCGGGTCTGCTGCAGCATGATCTCGGACACCCAGATGGCGTACGGTTCCTTGTTTTTGCGCCAGGCGAGCGGCCGTTTGTTTTTTCGGTACCACAACAACAAGACACGGCGCAGATCCGCAACCATCTCTGGATCGTCGAGGAGATTCACGGCGCAACTCTCCGAAATCTCTTCACGGCTTCGGGCCACCCTTCCACGCCCAGCGCTGGCAGCTGAATACCGTTTCTACGTATCGAATCAGCGGCCAACAACCCGTTCACGACTGCCTCTTCGCAGCAGTCGGCGGCAGCCACCGATAATTCCCGCAGCAGATCGTCCCCGGCACTCTGGAATCGCTGATGGTCGCCCGCGGTTCCCGCTCGTTCTGCGGGAATTGTTGAAAACGCCAGCGTGATGCCTTCGTCGGTGCGGGCTTCGGCGAGTCCTACCCGGTAGAGCCCCGAAGTCGCACGAAATGCCAGCTGCTGGCACTGCACCGGAATCAGCGGGGCATCGGTGGTGACCACTGCCGCGAATGTCCGTGGACGGCCGGGAAGCGGATCGACACGTTCCGACGCCGTTATCGGATAGCGATCGACACAGAGGTCCCCAAGCTCACCCCCATTGACGGCGACAAGAGCTCCGACGCGGAACGACACATCCGTACGCTGCACGAGCCGCGAGGCAGTTCCTACACCCCCTTTCATCCCAAAGGCGCACAAACCGCGACCGACACCGGCGTTTCCCTGGGCAACCTCGCCGGCTTCGAGATGCCGGAGGGCGTTTTGCAGGTGTTCTTCTCGAAACGAACCGTAGGAGGTCGCCGGAGGGTTGAGGATCGAATCGTTGAGTCCGACAACGATGGGAGGCCAGCCGGCGTAGGTGGACAACCCCGGGTCGCGACTGAGGCCGTGCTGGATCAAGCTGTCGTAGACGCGCCCGACCGTGGCGTCGGGGACGAGGGCGATGGGCGAAGAGAAGGTGCCGAAGTCCTCCGCAACACCCAGTCCGGTCAGGGAATCGCTGGCAGCGAGGGACCATTTGCCGATGGGGAGCATCCTTGCGCCGACCGTGGCCGGATACGGCCCGACAACGGTTAATCCACTCATGAGATCGTTGTCGGAGATATCCTCATGACCAACGGAGAGTCCGGACACGTCGGTGATGGCGTTTAGCGAGCCCGCCGCCAGCTTTCCGATAGACAAACCCAGATCCTGCAAGCGATTCATGAACGGGCGGGGGGCGGGCGCTTTGTGCCGGGATACGACCCCGCGAGATCGACCTGTGTGCGGTTCATTTGATCCGGCCGTGGGCGCGCATGACTTCCACCAGGCGATCCAGCGGCAACGCGTGAATCGTGTTGCCGTCCCTGCCAACCATAGTGGAAGCGGAGGTGAGGGAATTGAGAATCGCTTCCTCGGTTGCCTCGACAACCGCCTGGAAGACCGGATTTATGGCGCTGTTGGCAACGGTCGTGTGGGCTCTCAGCTCGGTGTCAGTCACTCTGTTGGCTGTGGAGAAGGCAAGCACCAGGTCGCCGCTGCCGTGAGTGGAGATTCCTCCGGTGCGAGCCATACCGATTCCGGCCCGTTTGCACAAACGCCTCAACTGGATCGGCAGCAGGGGAGCATTTGTGGCGATGGCTACCAACAGGGATTTGTTCTTGGCGGCTTCGCCCTCTTCCGGCAGCAGATCGGGAATCTCGTGACCGACCGGTACGCCGTCGACGAGCAGCTGTTCGCGCCGCCCGAAGTTTGCCTGGACCAAAACCCCAACGGTGTATCCGGGCCGCAGTTCCGGAAGATGTCGGGACGCCGTTCCGATGCCAGCTTTGAAACCGAACGCGCGCATGCCGGTACCGCCCCCAACAGATCCTTCCGCAAGGGCGTCGGAACGAGCAGAGCTCAGGGCCTCGCGCACGTGGCGGGCTTGGAGATGGCGTCCGGCGGTATCGTTGAGAAAGTCCGCCCACGTCTCCCCCACCACCGGGACAGGTCGGGGGGAACGGTTTAAGAGTGCCGGATTCGCCTCGAGCATCAAACCCACGGCGGCGTCATAGACCGCGCCCAGGCTCGACGTATTGGTAAACAGGATGGGGGCGCCGAGGCGGCCGGTCTGGCGTATGTAACCGAGTCCCGTCATCTCGCCGTTGCCGTTGAGGGTGAAATCGGCGGCGTAGAGCTGCTCGCGCGTGAGGTCGCCGTCGTGGGGCAGAATCGCGGTCACGCCGGTTCGCACCGGACCCATTCCCACCTGCAGGGGACCGTGGCCTTCGATCAAGGTCACGTGACCAACGCACACCCCCGGGACATCGGCGATGGTGTTGGAGGGTCCCGGCGTCAGCTGTCCAACGATTATGCCAAGATCGCGTAGCCGCGCCCGCTGGCGCGGAATCCCGAAAACCGTGGAGTCTGCCAAGGGCAACAGCGCAGCGGTTGCGGTCAATTGCAGGAAGCGCCGACGCCCCATTGGAATAAGGGAATTCATCGATCGTTCAGAGAATGTTTCCAATGGAATCCGGCTTGGGGGACAACTACGAAAGGTCCTGGATAATCTCGTCCGCCAACTGCCCCGTGCTCATTGCGCCCCCAATATCGGGAGTGCCCACACCAGGCCTTCCCAGGCTCTCGCGCACCGCCCTCTCGATCCGGTCGCCGTCGGCTATGGCTTTCTCGTCGGCATGTTTCGTCCCCAGCCACTTGAGCATCATCGCCGCGGAGAGAATGGTGGCCACCGGATTTGCAATCCCCTTGCCGGCGATGTCGGGGCCGGTACCGTGGGAGGGTTGAAAAACCGCTGCCTTCTCCCCGATGTCGCCGGATGGAGCCATGCCCATGCCTCCTACCAACCCTGCCGCCAGGTCCGAGACAATATCGCCGTACATGTTTTCCATAACCATAACATCGTAGGTTTCGGGACGCTGCACGAGGTAGAGCACCAGCGCGTCGATGTAGACCCGTTCCTGCTCGACCTCGGGATATTTGCTGCTCACTTCGTCGTAGATGCTTCTGAAGAACGCCATCGACCGCAAGATGTTCGCTTTGTCGACGCAAGTGACCTTCATCGGGCGCGACCGGCGCTCCCGCGCCAGCTCGAATGCAAACCTCACGAGCCGCTCGGTGCCGGTTCTGGTGATCACCATGGAATCCACCGCCACCTCGCCACGTATGTCGATACCCGCGTTCATCGAAGCGAAGAGACCTTCCACATCCTCACGCAACACGACCAGATCGATATCACCGGCAGCCAACCCCTTCAACGGGGTGTGTTCGGTGGCGTAGAGATATATCGGTCTGACCCCGGCGTAGAGGTCCAGCTTGATGCGCAGATCGACCTGAGGCCTCATCTCGGTTCCATCCGGCCAGCGTACCTCGGGCAACCCCATGGCACCGACGAGCACCGCATCCGCCTCCCGGCAGGCCTGGAGCGTTGAAGCAGGCAGCGGGTCGCCCTGCTCCAGATAACAGCGGGCGCCGCACGGGTACTCGGTGAATTGCATCTTGGAGCCGTCGGAGAGCATCAATTGATTCAGCACTCTCAACGTGTGGTCCACCACCTCGATGCCGACACCGTCACCTTTCAGAACGGCGATCTCATATGTCTTTGCGACCATAATAGCCTGGAATTCAGCGACCTTTTCCGAAAACAGAGCCCAACGGTACTCAAACGCCTGCTGGGGGTCAATAGGTTCCGCCGCGCGAGTCGCAGCCAGACTCCGTACTGCCAAAAAGGACAAAACTTAGACCGAACAGACAACGCTACGCATATTCATGGGCCGGCCGGCGCGCATAATTCTTTACTTTGCAGCATTGATTTTACATTGCATAGCTGATGTATGCGACCGCGTGGTCGTTTGTAACACACCACAGGATCAACGACATAGATAGCATGCAGCCAAGATTCGACTTTCAAGCCGCCGCCGACACGATCCTAAATTCCGGAGACGTTCTCGTCACCGATGCGGAGGCCCTGGGACAGATCGATCCGGCCCCGGAGCGGGATATCTTGATAGACGGGGATCTGCAGCAAGGCACCGCGTTCCAAAGCCAACAATCACTTGTCGTCAATGGATCGATACGCGGCCTCGAAAACAACACATGCCGCATCGAGGCGCGTCAAGACCTGCTGATCGCTGGTGATGCTTGTCACGCGCATCTTGAGGGTCGAAACATTCATATTGGGGGCGGTAGCAAAGCGAGCGAGCTGCGCGCTCAAGAGCAGATCAGCCTTGGGGCGGATATGGTGGCCACGAAGCTCAAGGTTGGCAACGGAGGATCCTGCAACGGCGCTGCGAAGATTTGCGCCGGCGGTTGGTTCGCCACGAGTCGAGCAAACAGCGGTGCGATCGTCAGCGGACGCAGGATGAGAAGATTCTCGATCGCACATGCCAGCTGACGAGCTTGCCGCTGGATTTGAACCTGGGAAAGCTCATTCGCCACGGAGACGGCCGCGTGCAAATCGATCTCGAATCGGTGTACCGATCTCTGGAGGACGCTTCCGAGAAGCATCTGCGGGCCGCGTTGAACGAGTTTTTCGCCAAGGGCATTATGGGCGCATTGGCTCGCACGAATCGGAAGTACATCGTCAACAATCCAACGCGGGCGCGGGTTTTCACGCAGTTTATTGGCAAATTGCGCGACTTGTACGATCTGGTGGCGAAATGCGATCACTTGGGTCGATCTCTGGAGCGGGATCGATCCGAGCTGGAGTCGCTCATTGCCCATCTACCGGAAGAACTCGGTTCGGTCCTGGTAGGAGGCTCAATCGTCGCACCTGTAACGATGGATTTCGAGCTGGCTGACATCCGCTCGCGCGATTCGAAGATCGAGGCGAGAACCGCGCGCCTGCAGATCGAGACCCTCGAAAACGAGAACGATATCCTGCTCGACATCAGTGATATCTCCGGCGAGCACCACCGGGAGGTCTCGACAGCAGACGACCTGACGGCGGTAGAGATTCGCTCTGAGGGCGGTCGGCCTACCCTGTTGTCGCAGGTTGCGGAACTGATCTCCTGAACAGCCACTCACGTTTCTCGCCAGATCCGCTGCAGAAGTCTCAGCCCGATTCTCCAACGCTCCTGCGGCACCGCGACCCGAGTCCCCTGCCCTCGAACCCATTTGATCGTAGATGACGACATCGATTGATATCATGGACTCGCAGGTGACGGAAGACATGCTCACCTTCCGCAACTTGATCCTCTCCACGCAGCTCGAAGCATCCATGGACGGAATCCTGGTGGTGAACCGGAAGCGCGAGTGGATTTCCTACAATCAGCGCTTTCTGGAGATGTGGCAGATTCCGTCTGAAGTGGCCGCTAGCAAAGACAGCAGACTTGCCCTTGAAGGTGTGCGAAACCTGGTGACGGAACCGGAGTACTTCCTCGAACGCATAGAGGAGCTTTACGCAAACGAAGCGACGCGCAGCCAGGAAGAGATAGAGCTACGCGACGGCCGCGTCCTCGATCGATATTCTGCTCCTATGGTTGCGGGCAACCGGTACTTTGGGCGCGTCTGGTTTTATCGCGATCTAACCGACCAGAAGTTGGCTGAAAGATCACTCCGGCAGAGCGAGGAAAAGCTGAGGTTTCTGACGCGCCGATTGGTGAAGATCCAGGAACAAGAGCGGCGCAACTTAGCTCGGGAGCTCCACGATGAGGTGGGTCAGTTCCTGACCGGCATCAAACTGATCCTGGGCACCGTGAAGCGAACCCCGGCAAGAGACATCAAAGAGTCCTTGAGCCAGGTTGAGGACGAAATCAACGAATTGATGGACAAAATCCGGGAACTGTCTCTCGACCTGCGGCCTGCCATGCTCGACGACCTGGGGCTCCTGCCCACCCTTCGCTGGCACTTCAAGCGCTTTTCGAAGCAGACCGGCATCGAGTTAGAATTTCTGCACTCCGGAATCGCCGACCGACATGACCCCGAGATCGAGCTCGGCGCCTATCGCGTTGTTCAGGAAGGGTTGACCAACATCGCGCGTCACGCCGAGTCGACGATCGCCGCGGTGCACATCCACGTCATGGATCGGAGACTGGAGATCCGCATCGAGGATGAGGGGGTCGGCTTCGACAAGGAGGATAGATTGGCGCGTCCCGACACCAGCGGCATATTGGGCATGAGTGAGCGCGTATCGCTCCTTGGAGGTGAGCTCTCATTGAGCTCCGCGCCGGGGGAAGGCACACAATTAACGGTTGTTATTCCCCTCTCGGACGGTCGACCGGATGAACGCGACTGAAATACTGATAGCCGACGATCACGAAATCGTTCGCCGTGGCATCCGCACTCTGCTGGAATCGGAGCCCGACCTCAAGGTTGTTGGGGAAGCCGGCGATGGCTTGGAGACGGTCGAAGCGGTGCGGAGATTACAGCCCGACATCCTGGTGCTCGATCTCATGTTGCCGGGAAAGACAGGCCTGGAGGTACTTCAGCAGCTGGCGGAATGGAACGTGGCCACTGGGGTTATCGTTTTTACCATGTACAGCAACGAAGCTTACGCCGTCGAGGCTCTCAAATATGGAGCCCGGGCGTACGTAATAAAAAATTCCGACACCGACGAGCTGATTACCGCCATTCGCGATGTTCTCGACGGGCGCCGGTATTTGAGCCCGCCGTTGTCGGAAGCCGATGTCGAAGCGTTCATGGAAGAGACGGAAGGTCAAGGCGACCGGTTTCAGATGCTCACGCCTAGAGAAAAACAGGTTCTACGATTGGTCGCGGAAGGATCCACCAATGCAGATACCGCGCGGCAGCTCAATCTGAGCGTGCGCACGATAGAGGTTCACCGCAGTCGCTTGATGCGCAAGCTGAACCTCAAGAATCAAGCCGAGCTGATGCGGTTCGCAGTACAGCGAGGCATCGTAACTCTTTGAGCCAATGGCCGACGCCGACCGCGAACTGGCACTTTTAGTTGCGGACGAGGGAGAACCTCAGGAGCTGCTGCTGCGGCCGCTGAAGCTGCAATTGAACTACCAGTTCGGTTTGGAGGCCGTGGCCTGCTCTGACCTCGACGTGGCCATGTCGAGGTTACTGGAAAACCGCGAATGTGTTCGATGCATCTGCATTCTAGGTCGTGAGGTTGTCGACAGCCAGACCGCGCTGGGCGCGAACAGTCATGCCCCCTTGCTTTTCAGCATGCCCGACGAGGTGCTTGAGCAGCAGCGTCTGAACTGCGCCGAGATGAGTGCGGTATACTTCTGCTCCTGGGAGGAGGCACTGGGCAACGGTGAGAGCAACCTGCGCCTGATTGTCGAAGAGGCGCTGACGGCGAGCGAAATCGGCGATCTGTTCGTGGATCTGGAAACAGAGACCTACTCTGCCGCCAAACGTCGGGTCGACCGCAGGCTCAAGAACATTTCGACGTTGCCGACCCTCCCCGAGATCATTACGCGCATTCTGCAGACGATCAATGAGCCGCGGTCGACGGTGTCAGAGCTGGAGGAGCTGCTGTGTCGCGACCCCGCCATCGTCATCAAGCTGCTGCAGGTCATGAAGAGCCCTGCGTTTGCAGGAACGGGCCGAAGAGCGGGCTGGTCGCTGCCGGAAGTTATCACCAGGCTGGGGCTCAAGAAGGTCGGGACTCTGGCGCAGCAGGTGAAATTGATCAACAGCCTCGTCCGCCCCGAGGACAGCGCCTTCGACCTTCGTCGGTTCTGGGAACACTCCGTGGGGTGCGCACTCATCATCGACAAGCTCTACCACGAACGGCTACTCCCCCAACCAATCAGCGTGCCCTTTCACGAATACTGGGCGGCCGCCCTGTTGCATGACGTGGGCAAGCTGGTATTGGGATTTTTCTACTGGGGCTGGTTTGCACGCGTGGCGGAAATAATGGGAGGCTCGGTTACCACTTTTCACGAAGCCGAAACGCAACTTGGAAGCGTGGCCAATCACGAACGACTGAGCAAGCTGCTCCTGCTGAATGCCGATATGGGTGAGGGGGTTGTTCAAGCCGTCGGGAACCACCACGCTGTCCCTGAGGATTCGACCGACCTCGACTGCTTGCTGCACATCGCCAACGGCCTTTGTAAGGATCTGGGGCTGGGTTATTTCACCGACGAAGCGGGAGAGTACGATCCGGAGATCCTGGATCGCCTGGGAATGTCTGGAGAGCAGATGGAGGTAGCGAGGGATACCCTTGCAAGCGACGTCGGGCCGGAGATCAAACAGATGGTTGAGGCGTGTTTGTAGAAAAGGATGGCGTTGAGCCGCAAGAGATTTCAGCTGCTGACGCTGATGAGCTCTTCAGCGGCACCGAAACAAACCTAGAGACCGACTCCGCGAGCTCCGTTTCCGAAAGGAGACTGCGCAAACTGATTCTGGTGATCGATGATTCCAAAATGATGAGATTTGCGATCTGCGATCTGATCGGCAAGATGGGGTACCGCACCCTCGAGGCGGGAGATTCGATGGAGGGGTTCACCAAGGCGATGGATTCCGCTCCGGATCTGATCATGCTGGACGTCGAGATGCCGGTGCAGAACGGCATCGAACTCTTGATAGAATTGCGTAAGACTGAAAAACACAAAACCACGCCGGTGATAATTCTTACAGTTTCCGGAGAACGTTACGACATCGAGGCGGCAAACGCTCTCGATGTGGCCGACTACATGCTCAAGCCGCCGGAAGCAAAAAAGCTGGAAGCAAGTATTGCGAAGTGTTTGAATCTCGGTGTTTGAGGTGTGGCACTTTTCTAGCTCGTCCTCCATCTTATAGTCGCAATCAATGGTGCTCCTCGCGGGTCCAGTTCGAGCTGAGCATCGGACACACTCTCCTGTTGGGAGCCCCTGTTGCGCATCGTCGCTGGCGACCTTCGCGGTCGGGAAATCTCTTTCAATCCTCGCCGCCACGGCGACATCCGCGTGACCTCCTCGCGTTTGAAGGAGTCGTTGTTTGGCATGCTGGGGCCCGACCTGAACGGTCAAACCTTTCTCGATCTATGCGCGGGTTGCGGCCAGATCGGACTCGAAGCCCACAGCCGCGGTGGCAAGGTGACGATGAACGAACCGCACCGAAAACGCAGCAAACTGCTCAAGGAGCTGGTCCGCGAATGGAGATTGCGGGGCGTAGAGCTGGTGAGTGCCAAAGCCCAGGTTCTGATCCCGCGGTTTGCGGAGCAGGGCCGGGGGTTCGACACGATCTACCTCGACCCTCCGTATTGCGCCCGCTTGGGCGCCGCTCGGCTTTTTTTGGCGCTGGTCGACCGACTGAGTGACGGGGCCCTCTTGAACCCGGGGGGCCTGCTTGCCGTTCAGCACACGCGCGACGCCGAGCTGGACTCTGCATGCGGGCTCCTGCACATGGTGCGGCAACGCCAGTATGGGGATACCCATCTGAGCATTTTCGCCGCGCCTGATTCTTGAGCGACTCGATGAAGACATGCGTTTCCGTCCCTGCATAGATCTCCACAACGGGGTCGTCAAGCAGATTGTCGGCGCCTCTCTCGGCGAAGGGAACGAACCTGTTACCAACTTCGCAAGCGACAAGTCTGCCTCCTACTACGCCCAGCTCTACCGCGACGACGGCCTGGCGGGCGGTCACGTAATCATGTTGGGCCCGGGAAACGAAGCCGCCGCTGAGGAAACATTGAGCGCCTTCCCCAACGGATTGCAACTCGGGGGTGGTATCGACCACGGCAACGCCCGAAGCTGGCTGGAGCGGGGCGCCGCACAGATCATCGTCAACTCATACCTGTTCGTTGACGGCCGTTTCCAACAAGATCGATTGGAAAACCTGGCATGGGAGGTTGGTAGCGAAAACTTGGTGGTAGATCTGAGCTGTGCCCGTTCAGGTGAAGGCTTCGTGGCGATGACCGATCGTTGGCAGCGCCCGACCGACCTGGAAATCACCGAGCCGAATCTGACGATGCTCTCCGAGTTCTGCTCTCAGTTTCTCGTGCACGCAACCGAGGTGGAAGGCAAGCAGGAGGGCATCGCCACCGGCGTTGTTGAACTCCTCGGAGAAATAGCTCCTATTACGACGACCTACGCGGGAGGGATCCGCAGCTTCAAGGAGATCGAGCGCATCGACGAGCTCGCCCAGGGCCGGTTGGACTTCACCGTGGGCAGCGCCCTGGACATCTTCGGCGGGACCGGAATTCGCTACCGCGACCTCGTAGCCTTCAACCGCGCTCGCGAGGAAAACGGCGACAGCTGAGCTAGTGGGAGCCGCTGCTGTCCGGCATAACGTCTGAGAGGTTTTTGTCTACGAAGCTGGCCGGTGCCATATCGGGGGGCACATCCGGCGTCGGAATGTATTCGAGAAACACTCCCCCGCGGTTCACACGGAACATCATGTCCGGGACCGCAAAGAGCAGCGCGTTCTTCAGCTTTTCGCTCTTGCTCAGTGCCTCCTTTGACACAGTCTCTTCCAGACGCGTTTTCTGTGACATTCACCCCAATCCTTGATCGACGAGAGATGTGGAATATAATAATTAACTATGAGGCGTGTGGACTATCGAGTGTGGTGGTGATAGTTTCTCTTTCCGACGGACTCACAGGGAGGGAGGATTGTGCGATGCCGACCATACTGCTGGTAGAAGACAACGAGATGAATCGAGATATGTTGAGCCGGCGCCTGGAGCGTCGGGACTTCCAGGTACTCATTGCCGTCGATGGACGCGAGGGAGTGGAGACGGCAAGCCGCGAGCTGCCCGACCTCGTGCTCATGGACATGAGTCTGCCGGAGATGGACGGATGGGAGGCGACGCGGCTGCTCAAGGGCGACGAAAAAACATCTGCCATACCGGTGATCGCCCTGACCGCCCATGCCATGGCAGGAGATCGGGAGAAAGCGCTGGAGGCCGGCTGCGACGACTACGACAGCAAACCCGTGGACTTCAAACGACTCCTCGCGAAGATCGAAGCACTTTTGTAGCCCCTCGGACCTACGAGGCTGAACCCTTACCCGCAACAGAGAAAGAGGATCGTGAATCAGGAGGCAAAGCGCGAAGCTGACAACGGTAGAACCGGTCTCGAGGAGATAACAAATCGAGCCAGAACAAGGACGAGCTCTTGCAGAGCATAACCGATCTGGTTGATAAACTTGAAGAGCAGACCAACGTATGAAATCCGTCGAAAACTCTAGACCCATCGCAGGTGCATGGTTTGTCGCGCGTACCCGACGGCAACGAAGAGCCCAGTTTTGAGTCCAAGCAAGTCCAAAATTCTGGTGGTGGACGACTCGGCCATAGTGCGGCATACGGTGGCGGAGATAATTCGCAAAATGGGTCACACAGTGATCGAAGCCGAGGATGGTACCGCTGTCCTGCCGCTGGTCGCTGAGCATCATCCGGCTCTGATTATCCTCGATATTCACATGCCCGAGAAAAGCGGATTCCAGGCTCTGGAGGAGTTGCGCGCGTCGGAAGGGGATGGGAGCGATACCCCGGTCATCATTCTCACCGCGTCCGCCGAACCCCGTTACGTGCGTCAGGCCCTGGGAATGGTGATCAGCGGCTATCTGGTAAAGTCGAGTCTTGTAGCCGCCGAGATACGGGAGCGGGTCAACCAGACGCTTCAGAAACCGGTGCGGACGAAGACTGCTGCCCGCCATGTACGCGCAGCCAATCTCGAGTTTCACGTTCTGCTGGCAGACGACAGCTCGCAGGATCGTCAGCTCCTGTCCGGCTTGCTGTCCAAGTGGGGCTGTTTGACTACGGCGGTGGAAAACGGGAAGGAGGTCTTGAGCGTTCTAGCGGAGGACGGTTCCGTAGACGTGCTCATCATCAACGATACCATGCCTGAAATGGATGGTTATGAGGCGACCCAAACGCTGCGGGAAAAAGAGAGTTCCGGCTCGGGTCGTTTGCCCGTTATCCTGATTTCCTCGCAACCTCTGGAGTCCGTAAGGGAGCGTTGTCTGTCGGCCGGGATGGATGCCTACATCGGCAAGCCGGTCAACCCCGACAAGCTTTACAGAACGCTCGGGGATATTCACACTCTCCGCCTCGTGGAGGAAACGCCGGCCCGATCGAGTGATGCCGTCTACGACTGGGAAGAGCTCATGGAGCGGGTCGATGATGACATCGAGCTGCTGCAGCGCATGCTGTACCTCTTTGGCAGAGATTATCCGCAGCTGCTCGTAGAGATTCGCACGGCCGTCGAATCAGCGAATCTCGAGTCGCTGAAAGAGGCCGCGCATACCCTCCGAGGTATGCTGGCTAATTTGACGGCTCACCTAGCTGCCGACATCGCCGCAGAGCTGGAGAACGTTGAAGAGTCACGAGATCTTGCAGAATACGCGGAGATGCCGGCTCGGTTAGAAACGGAGGTGGAGCGGGCGAATGAGCAGCTTTCCAGCGAGCTCTCCAGAGTCACCAAACCGTAACCTCGCTGACTCAGGCAGTTGCCACAACCTCAAGCGATGGTAAAGAAGGCCAGGACCGAGTTGAGTCCCTTGACCCTAGGCCGGTGAAGTAAAGGGAGCGCTTCGATATCGAATCTCCGCCGCTCACCTCCCAGATCGACTTCCTCCGATCCGCGGGAAAGCTTGCCGTTGCGCGCAGCTTGAATTAAACAGCTTCTCTTCTCGAATCCTGGAAAGGTGGGTATGAAAAGCTTGCTGGCGGCGAAACTGATTGAGTAGGTCGTCGCGACCACCCTCATACCACCCTCCTGCGTAGCTCCGCCCTTCTTACAACGGCGAGAACGCTGCCGGCTGCCGGGATCAGGCTCCGCCAAGACCAGCGCGCAACGGTGCAGATCGCACTCCACCATGCGCCGACAGACCGCCTCCTGTGACGCGCCGTACCGGCGACATAAACCCTCCACCGAGCTCAGCGCGAAACCGGCGCAGGCCAGATCGCTCTTGAATAGATCGATGGGCATGGCAAACTCTGCCGCGGCCACATCGCAAAGGTGCTCCAGAAAACCCTGGCGGCCAAAATGGCGAACCTTCGAACCACGCATCAACGGGTTGCTGCGGTAGTCGGGAAAGAGGGTGTGGGCAAGCTCGTGGAAGATGCTGAATCGGGTTCGCACCCTGGAGCGGCCCCGGCGAAACAGAATCGTCGGCGTTCCGTTCTGAACCATGATCATCGCGTCGTCCAATCCGGGCTCATCCACCGAGACGCAACGGTATCCCAGAGCTTGCGCGATCAGCACCGGGTCGACCGGCGGAGGTGCCCAGCGGTCATCGATCTCGCGAAGAATCCGGTCTGCATGGGCGAATCTCTCCCGGGCACGGGTTCGCACCTCATCTTCCGGTGAAACCTGGCCACCCCCGATTTCCTCGCGTTGGCCAGCGGCCAGGTCGAGCTGAAGCAGGTCGGCGCCCATCGCTACTCTCCGGTCATCTCCCTTAAAAGGCCGTAGATCAATGCCCACTGATCCCGGGTGGTCGGGCGCCCGCCACGCAGCTGGACGAAAGAGAGCGATTTGATCTCTTCCGGATCGAGCGGTTGCCCCTGCACCTTGCGCTGATTGATAAAGGCACGCAACCCCTCGTTTATCTCAGGTTCTATAAGATCGAGCGCGCCCTCTGACAGCTGCTTGCCCATCAGATGAGCCAGTGTAACACCGAGGGCTTCGGCCAACCTGAAGAGTACCTCCGCCCCAGGTCGCTTGCTCTTCCCCGCCTCTATCTCCCACAGAAATGCCTTGGAAACCTGGGCTTTGGTGGCCAGATCTGGTAGAGTAAGACCACGTATCTGCCTGTATTTCTTAATGTTATTTCCTATTTCCATTACCGCAATGCCCCCTGCATAGAATCCTTTCTCGGGAAAGTAACTCCTGATATCAACAAAAGCAAACTTATGTAAAGTTTGGTTTGTTAAAGAAAACTGTTGTGTCTGAGAATCGAAAGCGTAGATTTGTGGGCTACAGTTCGTAAAAGCGAACCAAAAGGAGGCTCCGATGCAGTTGACGTGCAGAGACCGGGTGGAACGCGCCGCCCGGATCTACACCAGCAATAAGGAAGCAAGCCGTGCTCTCGGTATTGCGGCGGGCAGCTTCGGCAGATTGTGTCTCCGCTACGGCATCGAAACACCGCATGCCAGGCGCCGACGGCGGCGGGGGGAAATGAAAATGGGAGGTCCCGCCGGGGTAATCCGGAGTGACGGCTGAGCCAGCGACCGAATGTTTCTAAGGTGTTGGAGCATCCTCTCGCAAGAGACCTTCAGACTTCAGCTCCGACCAGAGATCAGCGGGAACGGCCTGCCGGTAGAGATTCAGATTCTGCTTAACGTGGTCGGGTGCCAGCGCTCCGGGAATAATCGCCGACACGATCGGATGAGCCAGCGGAAACTGCAATGCTGCTGCTGCCAGGGGGGTCTCGTGACGGGCGCAAACAGCCTCCATCTGGCGGACCTTCTCCTGAACCTCGGCTTCGGCCGGCGCATACTTGTATTTGGCACCCTCCACCGGCCCGGTGGCGAGAATGCCTGACGCAAATACGGCTCCGATCACGACGCGGACACCGCGCTCTTCGCATTGGGGGAATTCCGTATCCAAAACCTCCTGGTCCAACAAGGTGTACGGCAGCGCTACCAGGAAGAAGTCGAGATCCACCATCTCCAAAAACCGAGGCATCATTCCCATCTCGTTGATGCCGGCCCCAACTCCCTTGATCAATCCGTCTGCACGCAAACGCTCCAACGCCCGCCAACCGCTGGTGGCCAGCTGATCGAGATACGCCTGCACCTTCTTCTCCGTCAGGTGAAACCAGAAATCAAGGTCGTGTATGATCAGGTATTCGACCGAAGGCAAACCCAATCGCTGCAAGCTGTCTTTGAACGAACGCATGATGCCGTCGTAGCTGTAGTCGAACTCCAGGTCGAACGGCAATCCGCCGGCCCAGAAACCCGAGTCGAAGCTGGACGGATCGCGGGTTGGGCGCAGCACCCTGCCCACCTTGGTCGAGAGCGCGAACTGGGGCCGCTCCTGCTGGCGCAGGAAATGGCCGACCCGGTGTTCACTCTTGCCGTACCCATAAAAAGGGGCGGTATCGAAATAGCGGATCCCATCGTTCCAGGCCGCTTCTAAAATCTGTTGCGCCGTAGTTTCGCCGATCACTTCGAAGAGATCCCCCAGGGGGACTCCGCCAAGCCCGATTTCACTTATTGCGGCTCCGGTACGGCCAAGGGGACGGGTTGGTATTGCTGCCATATCTGATTGTCCTCGTCTGGTTAGCTTTCCGCTGAGGTGCTTTAAACCCTAGCCCGTTCGAGCAGGTTTCGGAACTCGGTGGCGTACTGGCTCAACACCCCGTCCGCGTCATGATCACTCCCCGGCGGGTGAATGATCTCCACCGAGAAATACCCGTCAAAGTCGGCGGCACTCAACAGCTGCAGCGGAGCGAAGTGATCGAAAATGCCTTGCCCCAACGGCAGGGTCGTTATCCTTCCATCCACGAATGTGCCATCGTGTGCGTGGGTATGGACCACGTACGGCCTCAGCACCTCGAAACTCTCCGCCGGCCGCTCGAATACGCGTTGCGGGTGCATTAAATCCCACAGTGCCTGCAGATTGGGATGGTTTGTTTGCTCCAACACCGCGCGCACCGACACCGAGTTACTCCAGTGGTCGTGGGTCTCGAGCAAAATCGTCACCCCGCGCTCACGCGCCTGATCCAGCACCTGGGCGTATCCCTCGACCATGTAGTCCACCATCACCTTGAGCTCTTTGTCGTGGGTCCAGATACCCCCGAAGGTTCGCAGCAGGGGACAGTTCAAATCAGCGGCAAGATCGATGTAGCGGCGCAGGTCGTCTACGTGGCCGGCACGCACGGCCTTGTCTTCAGCCGCCATCTGGACACCCGTGGCGATACAACAGAGCTCGAGACCTTCGCCGGCAAACCGAGCTTTAAGTTCCCGCCGTTCCTCCGCTGTGCGCTCCAGCTCAATGCCGCAGGCGTGATCCCATTCCACCCGGGGTTCGAATCCTCGGTAGCCATGGCGCTTCATGCCGGCGAAAACATCATCAAGCTTCCAGTCTGGACATACGCTGCTCATGGTCGCCAATTTGATCATCGATAGAGCCTCCTCATCGTTTCAATCTGCTCCATCCGCGGGCCTCTTGCAACCGTCTTGCCAGCATTGGATTAGCTTGATTCAGGTCTTCAATCAGGTATGTTTGGTCACTCGTCAACAGGGGGAAACTATGAAATATCGTTTTGCGGAGATGCTCTGGAAGGAAACCAAAGAAGCAGCTGAGCAAAATCGAATTGCCGTCGTGCCGGTCGCCACCCACGAAGACCATGGACCCCATCTACCGGTCGATACCGACGTTGTGCTCACCAACGAGATCTGCGAGCGAGCGGTGGCGCGCATTCCCGGCGAGGCCGTGCTTGTGCCTCCTGTCGTTCACGGTTACAGTCCCCATCACATGGATTTCCACGGCACCCTGACCATCGCCTGGGATACCTTCATCAAATACGTGAAGGATGTCTGCTGCAGCCTTGCCCACCACGGGTTCCTGCGCATTCTCGTGGTCAACGGGCACGGCAGCAACAGCTCGCCGCTGGACATGTCGGCGCGGTTGTCCAATCTGGAATACAACGGGGAAATCCTCTGCGCCACCGTCAATCACTGGGACCTACGGCGCGTCAAGGATCTCGCAGTCGAGCTGCGAGACAGCAGTTACGGTGGCGCCGCGCATGCCGGCGAGTATGAAACCTCCCTCTACCTGGCATTGCGACCGGAGCTCGTAGAGATGGACAAGGCAGTGGACGAACGCACCCCACTGCCCCCCAGTTTCCAGATCGATCTTCTCGCCGGCATCCACCCCGAAGGCTCGGGCGCCAAGATGGTTCCGTACTGGAGCTCGCAGACTGCCAGCGGAGTCCTAGGCGACGCCACCAAGGCATCCGTCGAAAAGGGTGAGAAGTTTCTTGAGGCCGCCACCGAAGGTCTGGTCGATTTGATTCGCGAGCTGAGGGGCACCGAGATCCCGCCGCGACGCAACCAGCACACCTGAACCTTGGTACACGGCGATTCGAGATGAGGTTTCGATTGGCTCGTAGAGACGGTGTCCTGGGCGCCATTGTATTGCTCCTCCTGGTACCGCTGTTTCCGGTCGCCATAGAGGCTTCCGGCACCGCCACGACCAGAGCCGACAGCCTGTCCCTGGCGCCTGCGAAACCTCTCCGCTATCGCTCCCGCGGTGAGCAGGCGCTCGCCGTACCCGGGCGCATCGTGCATTTCCCGTTTCACCTGTTGTTCGTTGGCGGCCGCTACAGCGCTCATCTCGTTTGGGAGGTCCGCTTGATCGATCGGTTGAAAGGTTGGCTCACCACGGAGGATGGGCGGATTGGGATTCGTCCACTCTCCAACACCGATATCGGATCCGGTTTCCGTCTTTTTTACAAGCGCCTGCCGAGCACAGCAGACGGCGAGCTTACTTCAACCGTTGGCGCTGCACCGCGCCAGCGCCAACACCACACCGTTGCGCTGGCGTGGGATAAACCTGCTGCCCTTCCGGGGCGCCTGCATTTGGATGCAGGTCTGCGCAAGGAACCGAAAGAAAGCTACTTCGGGGTCGGCCAGGAAACTCCAAAGAATGACCGCACGAGTTTCTTTCAGGAAGACCTCCATGCAGGGCTGCGCTGGGAGCACCGGATCGATCGTTCGTTGAAAGGCCAGGCCGCCATCGGCTACCACTCTGTAGACATCGGTGCCGGACAGAGCTCCACGGCCCCAGAGATCGGCATTGCCTACACTCCCGTTACCTTGCCCGGCCTCGATCAACGGGTGCATTTCATCGAAAGCTCCGTCGGCGTGCACCGCGAGGTCGTCGACGTTCCGGGAAGTCCGACCCGTGGCAATCGCACCCGGCTGCTGCTGGCATACCACCGCGCGTTGGACGAAAAATTCTCGCACCTGCGCATCAACGCAGTGAGCGAGCAGTTCGTCGAGCTCTTCTACCGACGCACCGCATCCTTGCGCCTGGGCATGGATTGGCGCCACGCCCCTGGGGATGATCGAGTCCCGTTCTACAACCTTGCCTACCTGGGCGGGATCGAGAATCTGCGCGGTTACACAAGGGGCAGATTTCGCGATCGCGGAACCCTGTTTGCTTCTGTCACCTACAAGTACCCGGTATGGCGCCTGGTGGACGGTACTCTGTTTTACGAATCCGGGCGCGCCTTCCATGCCCTGGACGAGCTGGAGCTGGGGGGATGGGCGAGCTCGATGGGAGCCGGCTTGCGAGTGTGGGTACCCGGCGGCCTGGTTTTCGAACAGCTGGTAGCTCGCAGCGAGGAGGAGCTTCGTCTGTTGGTCAATTTCAAAACAATCTTCTAAGTCTATGTTTGCTAAATTGATACCGATCCTTGCGATCTGCCTCGGTTGCGGAAGCGCCCTGCCGCCGCCGCCGTCGGCGGCCTTTCCCGATCCCGCCCGCCCACTGGCGAAACCAAAACGGCGCAAATCGCGTTTGGTCGTAGAGATCATCGATAAGAGCTTCGACTACCAGATCAGTCAGGTGCTGGATCTTCCGCGCATGGGGAGGAGGTTGATCGGCCGCCCGTATGAAGCGCTCAACGTGGACGAATTTGATGAGGTGTCCAACTCCGCCTGGTTCACCAACCGCAACGGCGTAGAGCCGCTTTCGCCGCAAGCCATCAGCCGCGGTCCCAATCGATCGAACGGACCCGACATGTCAGCGCCGTGGAAAGTGGTAGCAATCAAATCCGCTGGCGTGACGCCTGGAATGACCATTCTCGACGGCAGGGACGACCGGTATATCATCAAGTTCGACCCGCCCGACTTTCCGCAGCTTGCCAGCGCCGCCGAGGTGGTCGCCGCTCGACTGCTCCATGCCGCCGGCTACAACGTGCCCGAAAACTACATCACCTACGTGGAGAAACGGCGACTCACGTTGGAGTCGGAGGCGAGGCTTACGGTCACCACCAACGATTCGCGACCGCCCATCAGCTCGCGCTCGGTGCGCAGAGTCGATCTGGAGGGGCTCCTCGAACGTGCAGGCAGCGACGGCGGCCCCATACGAGTCCTGGCCAGTCGCTTTCTCGAAGGCATACCGATCGGTCCGTGGTCCTACACCGGGGTTCGGCGGGACGATCCGAACGACATCTACGCCCATGAGCATCGACGGGAAATTCGCGGCTTCTACGTCATTGCCTCCTGGCTCAACCACGCCGACATGAAGGAGGAGAACACGCTGGACATGTATGACCCGAAAACAAAGCAAGTAACACACTACCTCATCGACTTCGGCGCCTCCATGGGCAGCAACAGCACCCACGCTAGCAATCCGCGACGCGGACAGGCAAACAGCTTGGATGTGAGAGACTCGCTCACGCGCCTGTTTTCCCTGGGGCTCTACGTTCACAACTACGAGAAGGCTCCCCGAACGGTATTCCACCCCTCGGTCGGATATCTCGACAATCGGCTTTTCAAAGCCGATCGCTGGAAGCCGATGTACCCGGTGCCGGCCTTCGAGAACATGACCAACCGCGACGCGTTCTGGGGTGCCGCCATCGTGACCTCTTTCTCGAAGGCTCAGATTGAAGCGGCGGTGGCGGCGGCGGAGTTGTCCGAACCGAAAGCCGCCCAGGGATTGGTAAACTTCCTAGCCGAGCGCCGCGATCGCGTGGGGGCGTACTGGTTTAGCCGGCTCAACGCGCTGACCAGGTTTCAGATCGAGAATGGAGACCGATTGAGCGGATCGGACCTGGCGGTGACCCGAGGTTATGCGGCTACGCAGGAGACCCGTTATCGAATCCGCGTCTGGTCCGACGGCCGACAGCTACTCCAACTGGAGAACCTCGAACCGACGTTGACATTGGAGACGAGCTGGCAGAAGCTGGGTTCGGTGGCCGTCTCGTTTCTGCCGCTCAGGGTGAACCGAGAATCTCCCAAACCAGTATGGGTCTATCTCAATTCTACGGCGGGCAGGTGGAAATTGGCAGGGTTGCGGCGGTTGGACTAGCAGCCGGCTGTGAATGCCATGACGCCGAGTTCTTGGAATTCGGTACAAGTCCCTGTGCGTGCTAGACGGTTTCCTGCAATCCCACCGGCAGAACAACCGTGAAGGTAGTGCCTTCCCCGACCTTGCTTTCCACGTCGATGCGACCTTTGTGATCGGCCATGATCTGTTGACAGATCGCCAGTCCCAGCCCGGTTCCGGTGGCGGCGCCTTTGGTGGTAAACCCCGACTCGAAGATCCTCGCCAGGCTGTCGGGCTCGATGCCCGATCCGGTGTCGCTGATGCTGACGCATGCCTCGCCGTCCCGCAAAAACGTAGCGACGCGAATAGTCCCTTTGCCGTCGATGGCCTGCTGAGCATTGTTGAGGATATTCAGGAATACCTGGTTGAGACGACTCGGATAACAAGCGATTGCCGGAAGTTCGGCGTACTCTTTCACGACTTCGATTCTGTTCTTGATGTCATGATGCACGAGCATCAGGGTGTCGTTTAGACCGTCGTGAATATCTACCTCGGTCAGGTGATCGTGATCGAGGCGGGCGAAATTTCGAAGACTGCGAACGATCGTAGTCACTCTGGATGTCCCCGTCTCGATGACCCGATTGCTGTCTTCGATAATCTTCAAAACACCCTGTAACCCCATGTGTTCCTTGCAGTCCTTCGGAAAGTCCCGCTCGATGGTCGACTTGAGCTTTCCAACTGCTCGCACCAGGGTATCGTGCATGCTATGGATGGCACCGACGGGGGTGTTGATCTCATGAGCGATGCCGGCCACCAGGTTTCCCAACGCCGCCATCTTTTCGGATTGCAGCAGCTGGGTATGCGCATCGCTGATCTGTTGGAGGTCACCCATGCGGCGAAAACCCTCCGACAGCACAGCCGCCAGCTCCTTCAGCACCTCCAGCACCTGCTCCGAATAGGCATTCGGCTCGTCGCTGGTCAACCGTAGTGTTCCTTCAGAGAACGGTACGTCTACCACGGAACGAACGTCAACGTGGTGCGACTTCTCGAACGGATCCTCCGCCCCAAGGTCGTCCCTGCATGAACACTCCTGCGACTGCCACATCTTGGTGAGCTCCCCCACCCCCTTCTCCGAGTCCGACACTAGCCATTGACCCTGGCGACTCATACTGCGGGACTTTACCACCGGCGGCTCCACTGTCGTGTCGATGACGTTGATGCCGCATTCCAGATATTCGATCGCCAGCTGCTCCAACCCCTCCCCGATCGCCGCCAACACATTGGCGATGTCGTCAGCGTCTACCATCTTCCACACCTCCTCGCGCACGCGTTGCATAACGCCACCGCGCAGTTCGGTGCGTTTGCGCTCGGTAATATCGCGGGCAAACCCCACGTGGCAGAGTACCTCGCCGTTGTCGTTTTTCACCGGAAAAGCCAGCAGTTCGATATCGATCCACCGCCCCACTTTGGTCTGACTGCGAATCTCACCGCGGAAGCTGCCTTTTTCCCAGATTTCCTTACCAACCCGCTCGAAGGTCTCTTGATCGGTGTGTAGGGCGGGGGTATGCCCTGCCAGCTCTTCGTCGGTGTAACCCAGCATCTCTCGATGCGCCAGGTTCTGCTCGATGTAGTTTCTATTGGCGTCGAGAATCACCACGGCGTCCTGGGTATTGGTGACAATCTCTTTGTAGAGCAGCAAGTTGTCTTCTAGTTGCTTGCGCTCGGTCACGTCCCGGGCGATGCCTTCATTGCGCACGAACTCGCCATTCTCGAAAATAAGGCGGCGGTTGCCTCGAAGAACTTTACCTCGCCTCCTTTGGCGAGCATGCGAAACTCGAATCGCCTCACTTCCTGGTCCTGCTTGCTCATGGCCTCTTCGAGGCCCGCTTTCATCTGCGCTTGATCGTCCGGGTGGATGAATTGGAGCGCGGAGACCCCGATCAGCTCGGCCCGCGAGTATCCGAGGATGTCTTCGGCGGCTTTATTCAGGCTCACAAAGGCGCCCTTGCCGTCGAGGGCGTAGACGATGTCCGGAACATTCTCCGTCCCCGGCAGGAGCTGTTCGTGCATTTTGCTCATTCGATCCACTATGAAAACGCCTTCAGAATCTCCTGCTGAATGCCCTGAAGATCGGAATACGCCTTGTTGATCTCCGAGATCTTCCGCTGCAGCTCCGTCGCCAGCCGGTGTTTCTCAAGACCGTTGCGGATGATGATCTGCAGCTGGTCGTTGTCCCACGGTTTTTCGATGTACTGGAACAGTCCTATGTCGTTTATCGCTTTGATGGCATTTTCTTTATCGGCGTATCCGGTCAGTATGATGCGCGGTATCTGTGGCTTCACCTCTCTCACCTTGGCGAGAAAACTGATTCCGTCCATCTCCGGCATCAGGTAGTCGGAAATCACCATGTCGACGCGATTGCCGTTGATGAAGTCGAGCGCCTCGCCTGGAGACAGGAACGTCTTTACCTCGTATTCGGTCTCGAGCATCAAGAAAGAGCTGAGAATGGTGAGCACCATCTCTTCATCGTCGACGAGTACTATGGTTTCGTTGCTGCCTTCCAACATGTATTACTCCTGTCTTACCAGCGTACTAGGAACCGGGGGCACCGACTCGGCCCAGCAATCCACGCACGCGATCTACCAACGCCTTGAGAACTCCCTGGGTGATCGCCACGTTGTCGGCAAGCAGGTCGATGAAATCTTCCTTGTTCAACCGCAGCAGACGCACGTCCTCCAACGGCGTCGCCGCAGTGACTCTGGGCTCGTCGTCAAAGAGCGCCCATGTACCGAACGGCTCCCCGGGACCGACCACGTTAATCTCCAGATCAGACCGATGTAATCGCACCTTGCCTTCTAATACGACGAACATGGAGTCAGCTGGATCCTGCTCGCTGAAAATCGCTTGTCCCTTGGGGTGATCTTCCTCTTCGAGGATCGCTGCGAGGTAGGCCAGTTGTTCCGTCGACACCTCTGAAAAGACATCGACGCTCTGCAGGGAAATTACCTTTTCAATCGTAGTCAGCATACGGGGGCATTGTACAGGTTCGCCGTACGAGTGTCAATGATTCCAGAATATACGAGAGCGCGCTTGACGGCGCTCACCGTCGGTTCGGCCGCTGGGGGAGCTAAGCCGAGGTCCGCAGCACCATCTCCGCGGTTTCGCGTACGACCTGGTTGGCATCGTTGCGCGCCAGCCTTACCAGCTCTTCCTTACCGCTGGCGGCCCCTTCGGTAGTGCTGAACAGCGAACAAGCGCGCAACCACGGATCCCGATTATTTACCAGAAATGCCAGCACTTCCTGCTCGCCACTCATTCGGGCGTTAAAGGTTCTCTCCCCATGATCGATCGCGGCATCGACTGAAAGTGGATCGAGCAAAGGGATGAGCTGTTCCTTGAGGTGACGATCAAGGAGATTGTCGAGGAACTCGATGGCGCTGGCCCGTGTAGACCGGTTGCCGCTGACAAGACCCAGATAGGCGAAGTACATGTCCTGCGCATCGAACTGCAACCCCAGCAGCCTGAAAATTCGCTCCGTGTTCTGATCCTGTTTCTCCTTCAGCGCGCGCTTGAGCAACTGCAGTGCGTGGCGTCCGTCGCGATCTTCGTAAAAATGGATCGCCTGTAGTAGGTCGAAATAAGCTCTGAGCGCCCGTTGCAAAAGCTGGTCGATCAACCCCCGATCGAACTCGAGACCATCGCCCCTGCTACGCAGTTTGCTCAACGATTTAATGAGGGCGAACTGCAACTGAGGTTCCACCTCGTCCAGCATACTCAACAGCAGGTCTACCGATTCCTGTTCGGCCACCTGCCCCATGATGCGGGCACCGTTAACGCGATCGCCGTACTCTGCTTCTGCGTCCCTCACAATGGCCGCAACGGGCTCGAGAGCGTCGGACCCGTACTGGGCGAGAGCGCGCCGCGCCGCCAGTCGGTAGCGCCGGTCTCCCATCTTCTCCAGGAGCAATGGAAGAAAGTGAGGATCGCGCAGTCCACCCATGCTCAGTATCATCTCTTCGACGACGGCGGGTTCGGGGTCGTTGAGGAACTGGGTAATGATTTCGTTGAGGTACGGCCGACCGTTTCGCTGCAGACTGGAGACGATCCTGGCGGCTTGAACCCGTTCGCTCACACCTATGGGTCCCGAAGAGGCGATGTGATGGCGAATCAACTCCTCGTCGACCAGCTGGTTCTCCTCCTCCGTACCGTATCTAGCGATGCAGCCGATAGCCGCCGACCGCAACAGGCCGTCATCGCTGTTCACTGCATTTTCGAAACACTGCTGCCGTGGTTCCCCTCCATGCACACTGAGGTAATGCAACGCCTCGATCCTTACATCCAGTTCGCCATCCTGAGTCAGGGGTCTGACATCCTCGGGTGATATGGCAACCTCTTGACCCAAAAGAACCTTCAAGGCCTTTTGTCGCACCACCCCGGAAGAATGTTGCAGCAGTCGGCGCGAAGGTTCCACTAGACGGCGGGCCCTGACCGCGGACAGCATGTCCAGCGCGTAATCCAGCTGTCGTTCATTCTCGCTTTCCAGGGAGGCAACCAGACTGTCCAGCGCCGCCGCCTCGTTGATATCGACGGTCAGCTCCCCGACGTCGATCTCCCGTTTTTCCAGCGCTTGACGGAAGCTGTTCACGTAGGCCCCGCGTCCATGAAAGACCAACGCCATCCACAGCGCGATCAGCGCCAGCGAGAGAAAGCTGAGATGCTGATACGAAACCCCGAATACGGAAATTGCCAGCAGCACCAGAACCGCACCGAGTCCGGTACAGAGGTTGTCTACAGTCGTATCCAACAGCACCTTCGTCCGCTGTTTTATCGCCGCCGGAATCGGCAGGAACAGAATCTCCACCGCGGATTTGTGGATCGAGTGCCGAAAACCGCCATCCCCCAGCTTTACCAGGATACCGGCCATCAAACCCGGGATTGCCAGCAAGGCAACCGATCCGACTGCGAGACTCACCGGCAGGAACAAAAGCGCGGAAACCACACCGAACTTGCGCAGGAAACGGGGCGTTACGAACACCTGGAAGAGGAACGCTAGAGCGCTCAGATAGGCGAAGAACTGACCGAAGAACGCGGTCTTGGCATCCTTTGAGGGAAAAGCACGATCGGCGATGTCGTTGAACTGCACGTCGACGATTGCCGCAACTACGGCGACAAGGGCGGCCATTCCTGCCAGCAACCGCAGGAGATCAGAACCGCGCACGGTCGCCCAGACATTTTGGGTCGTCGCTTGTTTCTCGCTCGGGGCGGCCGCCTGTCTCGAGCGCACGAAGTAGAGCAGCAGTAAACTCGCCAGCAGCATGCCAGCGCAGACGATGAGCAGGTTCTCGGTGCCAACCCTGCTGACGATCCAGCTGGTCACCGCACCACCGGCGATGCCGGCAGCGCCGATAAACCCGAACAGCCGTCTCGCCTCCCGGGCGTCGAACAGGGCGTTGGCCAAGAGCCAGAGCAGCGATGTCGCCATCAACCCGTAGATGTTTACCCACACGTAAAAGAGGTAGAAGCTCCACGCCCAGCCACGGGGCAGAACGAGCCAGAAGAGCAACAGGTTGCTCAGGAGAATCAGAAAAACGACCGGAATAATGCGGTCGAGCCGCGTGCGCTGCGAAAGACCCGCGAAAAGCACTGCAACACCCGCTCCGACGAACGCCACCAGGAGCAGCACGTAAGGCAGCTGCTCGACCCCCAGCTTATCGAGAAAGAGCGCGTTGCGGACCGGCTTTAGCACGTAGAGGGAAGCCATGACCAGTCCGTACGCCAAGGTCAGCGGCAGGATGCGTGGTAACTCCTGCCGGCGTAGATCGACGACGCTGCTCAGCAGCCTATGAATCATGGTTTCTGTCTGGGATTTGTGGTCAGCTCGACAGCCCGGTTTCCTTTTCACCGAAGGACCTGCCCGCGTAGCGGGCGGCGGCGATCCAAACCACCAAGATTACAATGGTCGCCAGCGACAACCAGCGAATCGCCCCGAAGCCGGCAAAGAGGGTGACAATCAACAGGTTGACGCCCACTGCCAGCGCCTTGGCGAAACGTTGTACGAACATGTCGATGAACGCCTTCGCTTTGTATTTCTCGTCGCGGGTAGTGGGAACGTACAATACCTCCTTGGCCGATTGGTTGATGGAATAGCTCAAGCCGTTGTCGGAGGTGTTTAGCAAGCTTCCGATCAGCAGAACCGGGGCGATGAGAAACCCCGCGGAGCCCAGCAGAGCCGCGACGGGCAGGAAGAGCAACGCGGTACCGACGCCAAAGCGAGTCATTACAAAACTGGTAAGCAGCAGCTGGACGATCAGCGCCACCATGTTTGTGAAGGAGAAGACCCGCGGAAAGTGCTCGCCGATGGCGGCGCCTTCGAGGTGGTGGACCACTGCCGAAGTGAACTGGAAGTCCATGATCGTGGAAACCATCTCGTAGAGACCCACGATAGCCACGATCGACAACAGGTACTTCGAACGGAAGACCAGTCGGGCGCCTTCGAAAGCCGCATTCCCTTGCGGTTTCTCTTCCGACTTTGCCTCCACTTCCGCTTCCGGCGGTGGATTCTTGGCGACCACGCGGCCAGCGGCCATGGCTATGAGCGCGATGGCCAGAGCAATGCCGAGACAGACCCACATCCACAGAGAGGGACTCGAAGCCTTCACGTAGATACCGACCACCGAGCTCCCGAAGAATCCGCCAAGGACCCCGCCGAGCCCAATCAGTCCATACAACCTCTTGGCGGCGGCCGGCGCAACGCTGTCGTTGAGGAAGGCGAAGAAGCTCGCCACCATCAGGGTGCTGAACAGGTCGCCGAAGAGATAGAACGACCAGATAGTGAATGCACCGGGACTGTTCAGCAGGAAGCTGTACACCGCATACGCCAGCACGAAAAAAATGCTCAACGCATATGTAAGCTGCTGGCGACGCAGGGACCGGGCGAGGATCGTGAATATGGTCGCGGCGGCGAACGCCACCGCCATGTTCAACACCTTGGCAATCTGCTCTGCGCCTGGACCGTCGAGAACCCACCCAAACAGATCAAACGGAGTCGAGCTGTAGAACTCGAGGAAGGAGGTTTTCTTGATCGGTTTGAGAATCCAGAAGGTGGTGATGACCAAAAAGAAATAGAGGAACATTAGCAGGGCTTGAGCCCGTTCTTCTGGGCGGAACCCTTTGATCTGTCGTCCGACGAGAACCAGAAAGATGAGCACCAGCGGCCATTGGAGAGCCGCCACATAAGACATGAAGCTCTCAAAGAAAGCAAAACCTACCGATTCCAATGTGTCCCCCTTATTCCTGACGCCCGATACCGGCTATCCGGAGCACTCCGGCACCGTCGGCATAGACATAAACGCGCGTGTATTTACTCCACCTTCCCGAGTTCTGACGCTGGGTGCGGATCTCGAAGCCGCGCACGACCATCGGTTTCAGCTCCAGATCCACCCTCCAGCGAGGTGACTCAGAGAGCTTGTCCACTCCGACGCGCCTGCCCCCGGCGTCGATGGCATGGTAGCGATAGCTAGCGGAGGAGGTCAACCCTCCCGCAACTGCCAGATCCGCGAAGCGCAGCTCGCCATCGACCACGACGAAACGATCCAACGGATTTACGCGTGCGAACCAGTATTTGCCAATCATGTCGCGGCGCTCCACCAACAATCGGGTGAGCTCGGCGGCGGCCCGCGGATCGGAATACTGGCCCATGGCCACCATCGCTGCAATCTCCTCCTCGTTGAAGTTCATGAGGATTTTCGCTCCCCAATAGCCGTCGCGGTTGGTGCAGCGCTCGAAGGCCGGGTTGGGATAGGTAGGCACCCAGCTGGCAGCGTCGAAGGTTTCGTTCTCGAAGTAACCCAGCTCGGGGTATTTCATGGGCAGCGGCTCTTCCCAGGGTTTGCGGTAGAACCCGAGAGAAACGATCGAACGCAGGATAGTGCGCGGATCCCACACGTACTCGTTGCCGTATTTGGGCAGATGGGGCATGAGGTTATTGCTTCCAAAGGCTGAGCCCATATCGATGAGATAATGTTTGACGTAACGTCGGCCTTCCTCATCCACGTACATATCCAGCGTGTTGGCGGCACGCCGATCGGCGTCGTTCATCCACGAGCCGATCACTCGCAATCCGCGCAGCTCGCGGCGGTGCTGGTGATCTACCCGGTCGTTCGCATCGTCCTTGCGCCTGCCGTGACAATCGAAAATTCCTACCGGTTTGCCGGACAGAAACTTGCTGGCGATGCAGCGCAGGGTGCCGTCGTTCTGCGGGATGATGTTGTCGAGGATCCCCTGCAGATCTTTTTGGTTCATCGGACGCTTTTTGCCGCCCGGTACCGGAACCGTCGCTTTGGGACCGATCGTCAAACGTTTTGGATCGAAATAAACCACCGAGTTGCGCGGCACGTTGTATCCCGACGCATGCAGAATCTTGGTGGCGATCACCTCCGCCGCGGAACCCATCTCGTTGTTCCCCTCGGAGTCGAACTTGAGCAGGAAATAGGCACCTTGGGCATCCTTTATGGTGAAGCCGGCGGTCCCCCCCTCGAACTTTCCAGCGACGATCTCCCATGGTCCGCTGGCGTGGGGCCTGGCGTGTCCCAGGCCGGTTTGCAGCTCGTCGAGCGACATGGGATGGAGAAAGTGGCGATTGGTATACCAGGAGGAGTTCGGGGTCTCGTCGAGAGCGTTGGCGTTATCCGCCTGGCGAGGTGGCGCGACATTGAGAATGTTGCCCAGCCGGCGAGCCGACCATCCCAGGTCCAATAGTTTGCCGACCTGGTAGAACAGGGTATGGTCGGCGATGTCCCAGATCTGGTTCTCGACGATCTCCGCCGGCTCGGAAATGTTCTGGCTGTCGGCATCGAACCACTTGATCGCCGCGGCGGAAACCTCGGCCCCCAATTCCCCTGAAAGCAACATCAGCACTGTCAGGGCACCGAGCGGCAAGAATCCGGCCAGCCGCGCCTTTGTTGGCTGGAGAGGCGGTGCCATCAGAACTCCTTCTCCAGAGAGAATCCGGTGAGAAGCCGCTCTGCCGAGCTGTGGGAAAGTCGGAGGCCGATCAGGAAGGCGGTTTCCGTTCGCAAGCTCAAGCCACCGCCCCACGAGCTGCGGAAGCGACCTAGCTTTACCTGCTCGTATTCGTCGAAGACCTGACCCTCGTCCCAGAACAGAAAGGCATTCCAGGTATCCCATACGGGATAGCGGTACTCGGCGCTCAGAAGCAGACTGCCCTCGCCGCGAAGGACGCCACGACGAAACCCGCGCAGCCTTTGGCTTCCGCCCAGCGTCGGTAGATCGGAGTAGGGTGCTATCTTATCGTCGCCTATGGTGTATACCTTTTCAGACAGGGCCCGCAACGCGAGTATTCGGTCTCGATAAAACAGGGTGAAAAACCGCTGAACCTCCGCCGCTGTGCGCAGAAAAGCTACCTCTTCGGAACCTGTGATGAAATCCGCTTCCAGCTGCAGCAGTCCGCCTCTTTCGGGATAGGCGAGGTCGCGAAAACTGAAATACTGGTCGTTCGATACCAGCAGCAGACGCCCGGGCAACTGATAGTTGAGCGGATGTGAGATACTGCCGGTTGGCTCTTTGTAGTCCCGATCATCCCAGGCGATCCGGCCGCCGAAGGAGAGCAGGGTGATGTCAAGGCCCACACCTCCGAATCCCGCTGCGGAATCCGTCAGTCCCGGAGGATCCCAGGGGGCGAAGGTCTGCACCCAGCGCCGTTGACTGAGTTCGCGGGTGCCAACCCCGATCCGCCCCTCGATATTGAGGTTGGAACGATACTCCTCCAGCTCGTCGGCGTGGGTGCGCCAGCCGAGAGTAGCTTGCAGATCGAACCGTTCGATCTCCAGCCGGCGCAGATCGTCCTCCCGAATCGGGCCGTTTACGGTAGCGCCCTCATTGTATGTTTGTAGGTACGCAGCGTCGACATGCCAGTAGAGCTTGCTACCCGCCACGTTCTGATCGCTGTAGAAAAGCTGTCCGGTCTGCCCCGCCCCCGCGTAAACAAATTGGGCTTGGAATTCCCTCCCCTTCCCAAACAGGTCGGTGTGAAAGGTGGAGAAACCGCCGCCGGTGCCGGTTTCTCCACCAAGCTTGGCATACGGGAAAAAACCGAAGGTCCTATCCGCGTTGGTGAACAGATCGATTACCCGCTCCTGCAGCTCCTCGCGCTCGAAGTAGATTACGAACTGGCCCAAGGGGTAGACCGCGGCGGTCCACAGCAGGCGCGGGAACTCAAGGTAATAATGTTCGGTCTGGTAGGCACTGGTGCTGTCGGCGGCCGCTGCAGCTACGGCTGCCTCGTCCGACGCCTCTGCCGAGGCTGTGATACCGCCGCAGGCAAGCAGCACAACAATCAGTAGATGTCTCATCAATAGGTGAAATCCTTGAAACGCACGCCGAAGAAAAGAGAATACAGAACCGGCACCAGCCCAAGGGTCAGTGCTGTGGCGAAGAACAGTCCGAAGATAATTGCCACTGCCATCGGTTCAAACATCGGTCCTCCGCCATACCACAATGGCAACATGCCACCCATAGTGGTGCAGGTGGTGAGCAGGATCGGGCGCAGCCTTCCCAGGCAGGCTTGGATGACGGCGCGTGCCGGCTCCAACCCGTTCTGCTCCCGTTCCAGCTTGATCCGATCGAGGAGAACGATGGCGTTGTTGATGATGATTCCCGCCAAGGCTATCACACCGAGGAAGGTGACGAATCCAAAATAGGACTTGGCCACCAGAAGCCCTATCACGACACCGATGAGACCGAGAGGGATTGTCAGCAGAATGATCAATGGGCGACGGATCGAGTTGAACTGTCCCACAAGCAGCATAACGATGATCAAGCCGGCGATGGGCACCTTGACCCCGATCGATTCGTTCCCCTCCACCGACGCCTCCCACTCGCCACCGAACTCCGACCGGTATCCGACGGGCCAGGCGATCGTCCGCAGCGAATCCCCAAGGGGCTCGAAGATCTCCATTGCATTGATGCCGGGCTCGACGGCAGCCGAAACCGTCACCGTCTTCAGCCGGTCCCGTCGCAGAACCTTCGCCGGCTCCCAGACCACCTCGATGTGGGCCACCTGCTTCAACGGTACGGAGCGGCCGGTGACCTGCGAGAAGATGTTGAGGCTTTCCAGCTTGCCCAAATCGTGCCGGTCCGCCTCCACGGAGCGCAGTGCGACCGGAATGACCTCGTCCTTCTCCCGGTACTGGGTAGTCTCGAATCCGCTCAGCACCGTCTGTAGAGATACGGCAACATCCTGACTGGTGAGACCGGCGCGGCGCGCTCGCGGCTGATCGATGCGGACCACCAGCTTCTTAGTCCAGGCGCCCCAATTGTCGCTGATGTTCTTGGTCCCGGGGATCGCGGCAAGCTGGGTCTTTACCCGGTCGACGAACTTGAACACCTCGTCGATCTCTTCGCCGGAGATTCGCACCTCGATCGGATCCATGACCGGTGGCCCATTGACGAGGCTGCGAATATCTGGTTTCACATCCGGAAAGTTCTCGAGGCAGAACCGCTCCAGCTTGGCAATCAGATCTGAGACGACCTCATAGGAGGAGGTGTTGACCAGCATCATGGTGTATTCAGGGCTGGCGTGGCGCGGATTGAACGGCAGCGCAAACTTCGGCGGTCCCTGACCTACGAAGGTCGCCCAGTTGACCACTCCCTCGGGTCTGCCCTCGCCAGCCGTGAGCTCTTCTTCCAAAAACTGATCCACCCTCCGCGCGAAGGCCTCGGTGCGTTCGATGGGTGCCCCGATGGGCAGCTCGAATTCGGCCGTCAGGGTCGCCTGATCCTTGGCCGGAAAGAAGATTTGCGGAATAAATCCGAACCCCTGCATCGCCAGGAAGAAGACGGCGACGGCGCCCGCAACGCTGAGCAGTCGATGCCGCAACGCAGTCAGCAACACTCCGCGATAGCGGCGGTAGAGCGGGGAGCCGAAACTCTCCTCCTGACTCTTCTGTTTGACCTTCATGAAGGTAACGCACAACATCGGTATCATTGTCAGCGAAAGCACCCATGAGCTCAGCAGGGCGATGCTCACCACTTGAAAGAGCGGGGCTGTGTACTCCCCGACCGTCGATTCCGCCAGGTAGATCGGCAAAAAGGCCGCTGCGGTCGTGAGGGAAGAGGTGAGCAAAGGGATCCGCAGCTCCCGCGCCGATTCCAGCGCCGCGTCCAGCGCCGCGGTGCCGCGAGCGATTCCCACCATGATCGATTCAGACATCACGATGGCGTTGTCCACCAGGAGTCCCAGGGCGATGATCAGAGCCGTGCGGGACATCTGATCGAGGCCGATCTCGAACTGATCCATGATCAACAGGCTCAAGACCATGGTCATCGGTATAAGGGTTGAAACGACGAGACCAGTGCGCACGCCGAGACTCAGCAGCATCACCACCATGACGATGGCCACCGCTTGCAGCAGGTTGCTGACGAAATCGTCCACCTTCTTGGTGACGATGTCGGGCTGGAAGGCGACGAAATCGAACTCCAATCCTATCGGATACCGTTCCTGGAGACGTTTTACGGTTGCCCGCACCTCGGTCCCCAGGTGAATCAGATTACCGCCCTCCCGCAGCGATATCCCCAGGGCCAGCGCCTCTTGGCCGTTGGCACGGACCCGGCGAGTCGGCGGATCGATATATCCGCGGTAGACGCGGGCGATATCCTCGAGATAGACCAGCTCCGAACCGCCGGGTAGATTGATGATGGTGCGGCGGAGGTCCTCCACCGACTCGAAGTTTCCAGAAGGCTCTAAGACAATGCGCTCAAACCCGGTGTTTATGTCGCCCCCCGGCAACAGGATGTTGCGACTCTGCAGGATGTTGCGCAGGTGAACCGCTGAGATCCCCATCTCCGCCAGCCGGGCGTTGTTGTACTCGACGAAGATCCGCTCGTCCTGGGTTCCGTGAATCTCTACCTTCGCCACATCCTTGATCTTGAGTAGCTCGTTGCGAACCTGGTCGGCAACCTCCTTCAACTCCATGTAGCTGTAGCCCTCGCCCGTGAGGGTGGCGATGGTGCCGAAGACATCGCCGAACTCGTCATTGACCAGCGGCCCGATCACGCCATCCGGGAGTTCGCGGCTGGCGCGTTCGACCTTGCGCCGTAGATCGTCCCAAATCGGACGCAGCTGGCGCTCGCTCTCCTGAATATTTACGAAGACTTCCGAAACGCCGGTGCGCGAGGTGCTGTTGACGAAGTCCAGCTGGGGAATCTCCTCGATCGCCTTCTCCAGCTTGTCGCTCACCAGGAGCTCAACGCGCTCGGGGCTGGCCCCGGGGAAGAAGGTGAGCACCTGGGCGGTGCGAATGATGAATCCCGGATCTTCATTGCGCGGCATCTGGTCGTAGACCTGGATCCCGGCAAAAAGAATTACTATCAGCGCAACCGCGGTGACGCGGTTGTTCTCTATGGCGGCACGGGTGACGTTCATCTCAATGGTCTCCCAGCAGTCTCACCCTCTGTCCGTCGACGATGCGACTGATGCCCGCGGTCACGACCCGGTCCCCGTCGCTGATCCCTTCGATCACCTCGAAGTTCTCGCCCATGAAGTCGTCCGTGCGCACCTTCAGCGCGCGTCGGTGGACTTGACCAAATCCCTCGCCTGCCGGCACGACGACGTAGGCAAAATGACCGTTGCGGTCCTCGCCCACCGATACCAGCGGAACGTAGATATGCTCGCGCTTTCCGGTGGCGCCGAAGCTGAGCCCCACCTCCGCCGCCATGCCCGGCCTGCAGTCGGGATCGGAGTGATCCAACCGCACCGTAACCGGGAAGGTAGTAGCGGTACCGGTCGAAGTGACGCCGACCTCGGTTACGTGACCGGTGAACTCCCGATCCTTCAGCGCATCGAACTTTACGGTGGTTGGCTGTCCTTCGCGCACCTGAGCGATCAACAGCTCGGGTACGGCGATCTCAACCTCCAGCTGGGAGCCGGAAGTCAGCAACACCGCCGTCTGCCCGGGAGAGACGTTCTCGTTCGCCTCGATCCGCACGGCGGCAATGGCACCGTCAACCGGCGCCGCCAAGCGTGCATATCCTAGCTGAGATTGAGACAGCTCCAGCTTCTTGCCCACCGATTTGACCGTTTCGTCCGCCGATACCGCCCCGGCGCGGGCAGCGTCCAGATCGTTGCGCGAGGCGTTGTTGTTTTCGTAGAGCGCCCGCACCCGCGCGTAGTTCGAGCGGGCGTTCATGGCCTGCGCTTTGGCGCTGGCCAGACTCGCCTCGGCATCCTCGACCTGCAAAGCGGTAGTCGCCGTCGTCCAGAGCCGCGAGGAGCTGTCCCTTTTTCACCTTGTCCCCCACTTCGACGGCGACACGTTCGACGGTCCCGGCTACCTTGAAGCTGAGCTTCGATTCCAGCGCGGCGCGAGCGGCGCCGGAGAAGGTGCGGGTCCTTCCGCCACCGGTTGCGAACACCTGCTCGAAACGAACCGGACGAATTACCGGTTCGGGAGGCGCCATCTCCTCCGCGCACCCTGGCAAGAATGGGGCGACCGACACAACTATATAGAACGGGATCTTCATGAGCTAACCTCCAGCTTGCGCTGTTTTTATAACCGGGGCTTCCGAAACCTAATCTGGCTGCGCTGATTCGGAGCGTTCGAAAAATTCTTCTACCGCGGCAAACCATTCGTTCCGTTTCTCCGCGTTGGCGAAGAAGTAGAACTTGCCTATGGCACGCTCAACCTCCATTAGATCCTTCAGAAAGTCATGCACGGCGTTCGCGGCAGCTTCCTGGGCCAAAAGCGCAGCGTTCTGGGCGTCCAGGAGATCGAGCACCGAAACCACACCGCGGCCGTACGCATCTTCAACCAACTCCAGATTCCGCGCCGCGGCCACCGCCCCGTCCTCGCTGAGTCCGATGGCAGCATAGGAAGCGCCGGCCAGGTGCAGGGCCGAGCGAATTCTTTGCTCTATCCGTTCGGCAGCCGCCTCTCGTTCCAGCTGTAATCGCTCGAGATCGATGCGAGCTTTGCTCGCGGCCGAGGATTTTGCCCCGCCGCTGTAGATCGGCAGCGCCAGATTCAGACCTAGGGTCTAGTTGGTTTCATCAAGCGGCGCGTCGGACTGCTTGCCGCCGTCGACGAATTCGTTGGTGATTTCTCCCCGTGCTGCCACCGTGGGCGACCAGTAGGCACGACGCGCCGAGGTGAGTGCCCGTTGTTGCGCCGCAATCGCTGCGTCGAGCCGCTTCAGCTCCGGTGCCGAGGCGAGTCCATCCTGTACCATGAAGCCGCGGAAGATCTTGAAATTCTGTTGATTTTCGATGAGCCGGATAAACCGTTGTTCGTGGGTGATCAGCTCTTCGTGAAAGAGTCCGGTCTCTTCGGTGGCAAACGACTCCTCGAGAGGTCGGTGCAACAGTCTGTTGAGCTCGATCTCCGCCAGGTTGCGACGGGAGTTGGCGGAGATCACACGTTGCCGGCTGGTGGCGATCTGACTCTCCCAGCGGTACACCTCGGAGGACCCAGAGAAACCGATGGTCTCCCGCACCCTGGCCAGCTCGAGGTTGGAGCGGGTCAATTCCAGGTTCTCCTTTTGGACCCGCTCAAAGGTTTTCGCCCGCAGCAGGTCGAGGTAGGCACGTGCCGCCGCCTGAATGATATCCAGGCGCACCTGTTTCAGCTCCAGATCGCGCGCCTTCTGCAGGTTCCTCTGAATAGAGACGTTCGCCAGCGCCGCTTCAGAATACACGAGCTGGGAAACGCTACTGCTGCCCGTTGCGTTCCGCTCCGGTTGCGGAGCGGTTGCAATATCGGCGTCCAGCGCCACTGCCGTCGCCTCGATGCCAAGCTGCGGTAGCAGCGCCGATCGAGCTGTGCGCACATCCTCGCTACCACTGCGAACGCGCAGTCTTCGAACCGCCAGATCGAGGTTCGTCTCGAGCGCTTCCCGAACGGCGCTGGTGAGGGACCAGTGCCTTTCCACCTGCCGGCGGACGGTGTTGATCAGCTCCGCCTCGGTAACGACACTCCAGGGCGGATAGACCCCGATGGCACGTACCGTCGCCATGTTTATGGTCAGCTTTTCATGTCGAGAAAACGCCACTGGCAGTGTGCCCGCATCTTCGCCCAGGAGGATACTCTGTATATTCAGCGCGATACGTCGCCCCAGCCGCAGGATCTCGTTGGTGGGATATGCCCCGGCCAGGATGCCCCGCTCTACCAGGCCGGTGCTGAGAGCTGAAAAGCTGGGCAGGCGGCGCTCGATCAGTCCTTGCACCAGGATCTCGACCTCAACGTCTGCAAGGTTGAGCGGCAACCCGATAAATACCCCATCCACGTCGGCTGGCAACGCCTCCAGTACCGAAGCGGCGGTCCCTTTGGCAGGCACCGGCACCACCTCGACACCGATAGATCTTCCGGCCTCGACGAAATGACTTTGCAACGGGGGAATCGCCTCCAGAATGGACCCGCTGGCGAGCAGAGCGACCTTGTTGAACGGTGCGATTTCGCGGAAAAGGCCGAGGGTGTTCGGAATGCTGGCGGGAAAGGTGATATAACTCAGGTTCCTGACGCCACTGGCCTGTCCGGCCAGAGGAATGCCCTGCAGCTTGGGATCCATGATCAACGGCGCGATGACCGGCTTTGGAAGCGATGAACGATTTGCCGCCAGGTGGGAAGAGATCGGTCCGCCTGACAGCACCAGGTCTACCTGTGGATCCCGCAGCAGCTGATCCAACGCTCGTTCGATCCCAGGTAGCGTGTCATCAGCCACCAGGATCTTGTCGGCAGGAAACGATACGGCAAACTCCCCCGCCATGAGTTGGACGACCTCATCCAGCACCAGCTCGCGAAGCTCGGCGCGGCTGGCCGGTGTATTAGGGCCATCTACCACCAGGCCGATGCGGATCTCCGACACTGCATTGGCGCTCGAGACGATAACGCACATGAGCAGCACCGCGATGAGTGTGACCTTTGAAGCGAATCGACGGTTCATGGGTTGATGGCTCCTTGACCGGCCGGTTGAAATCCCTGCTGCAACATCGTGGAGGTGACCGTCTCAATCGCAGCACCGCCACCGACGTAGATGCCCCACAGAACAAGCATTGCGATAAGAGCTCTTCGTTGCGAGACATCGCCCATTACCGACATGCCGGTTGCTATTACCAGAACCTGCCAGACGTCGAAAAAATTGATGTCGGTCAATGCGCGGCCGGCAAAGGTGTGAACCATGTTTTCAGGGACGAACCAGCCCATGCCCGTTTGCACGATCGGGGACTGCTGGATGTTTTTCAGAATCGCGCTGGCGATCCACTCCAGTCCCATCACCATCGAGGCATAGCCCTTGATCACCAGAGCTTGGCGAAACGATACATCCACCTCGAACAGGGAGCGTAGCATCACCTGCAAGATGAACGCGACCACCACCAGCGAGATGAAGGTGCCCAGCGGAATCATGATCCAGCCCTGGGTTTTGAGCATCTCCATGCTGGCCAGATAATGCTCCCGTTGTTGCTCATGCATCTGTTGCAGCTGTCCCTGCAGCACGGGCGAGTCCAGGTCGTCCATCAACGGAAGACTCAGCGCGTGCGACATCAAACCCATCAAACTCACAACGACAGCAGGTAGAAACCAGTCGAGCCAGCCCTCTCTTCCAGCGACCGCCTCGAAGCTGGATCTGGGGGCGTAATACACACGCTTGAGGCGTTCCTGTATCGTCAGCGCTTCACCTGAGAAAACCGATCCCATTTCTTGTTCCAGCAATGTTCACTCCCTCGTGAAACGATGAATATATCAATAATTTTCGACCAGAAAACCCGATGGTCGCTTCACTCTGGCTCTCGAGCAGTTGCTTATTAGATTGAGACCCTGGATCGCAACCGACGGGTGCTGCGTCTAACATAGGTCGACTCGGCGCAAGATGGTCCGTTTCAGACGGAGATCGAGATGAGCCGCATCCATGAATGGAATTTTCCGTTGCCCCGGACCCATACCGGGATTTTGCAGGGCAACGGAACCTTTGGGGTCATGATCTGGGGTGAAGGCAGCGTACTCAACCTTACCCTGGGACGCGCCGACCTCTGGGATCGCCGCGGGGGTCTGGACTGGTCGGCCGAGCAGACCTACAGCACCATTCGTTCGCTGCTCGAGCAAAGGGACGAACCGGGCCTGAAAAAGCTGTTCGAGGACAGCGATCGACCCGCCGGCATTCCGCGGCGCCCCTCTGTACTTCCCCTCGGTCGATTCGAGATCGACCTCGGCCGCGCCCGCTTGAAAAAGGGGTATCTGAAAATCGACACCGGCGAGATCGACCTGGAGATATCGGTCGACAACGCCAGCAAGCGTATTCGTGCGGTTCTCGATATGAACGCTCCGGTGCTTGCTCTGCGTTTCCCCGCCGGTTTCAAACCGAAACAGGTGCGGCCAATTCCAGCCTGGGAAGCCCTCGGCGAATACCTGCAGAGCATAAGTTTCGATCCCCCGGCGTTGTTGGAGCGCAAGAAGATCTGCGGATGGACGCAGGAACGTCCCGTTGATCCCTGTATATGTGTTGCCGGGCGACGAGATGCCCGCGTGTTACGCGTAACCGCCGTCGAAGGGGGGTCTCCCAAGTCAGCCGAAGCTTCCGCTTCGCGCCTGTTGAAGCGATCCGAAAAAGCCGGATTCCAAACCCTGCAACGTGAAAACCGCAAGTGGTGGTCTGCCTATTGGGATGACGTGCCTCGCATCGACATACCCAACAAGGACCTTTGTTTTCTCTACGAGTACGGCATGTATAAGTTTGCCGGGCTGACCAGTCCGCAAGGAGTGGCGGCCACCCTGCAGGGGCCGTGGATCGAGGAGTACCAGATGCCTCCCTGGTCCGGTGACTATCACTTCAACATCAACGTACAGATGTGTTATTGGCCGGCGTATCACGGCAACCGCCTGGAACATTTGCGGCCCCTCTTCGATCTGCTGAAAGACTGGCGTCCCAAACTGCAGGAGAACGCCCGAAGTTTCCTGGGTATCGACGACGGCCTCATGCTTCCCCATGCGGTGGACGATCGCTGCGTCGCCATGGGCGGTTTCTGGTCCGGTCATGTCGACCACGGCTGCACCGCCTGGGTCGCCGAGATGATGCACCGGTATTACCGCTTCACCGGTGATCGCAAGTTCCTCGAAGAAGAAGCCTTCCCGTTCATGGTGGGTGCCATGCGGGTCTACGAAGAGCTGTTGGAACGGAACGGCGATAGCCTCGAGCTTCCTGTAGGTGTCTCCCCCGAATACCGCGGTTCGCAGATCGACGCCTGGGGTCGCAACGCCAGCTTTCAGCTGGCCTGCATCCATCGACTCTGCACCAATCTATCTGCGACCGCCGAGGAGCTGGGCTTCGAACCACAGCCGATCTGGACCGAGGTACGAGAGCATCTACCCCAAGCTTCCTTGATCGGCGAGGCCGGTGAGGAACAGATAGCGCTGTGGGATGGGACTCGGCTGGAGGAGAGTCATCGCCACCACTCCCACCTGGCCGCCTTGTGCCCATTCGACACCCTCAATATCGACAATGAGGATTGGCGCCCAATCATCGAACGGAGCCTGCAACACTGGATCAAAACCGGGCCCGGGATGTGGAGCGGTTGGTGTGTGCCCTGGGCGAGCATGATCTGCGCCCGCACTGGCATGCCCGAAGCGGCGGAGCTCTGGTTGGAAATCTGGCGCCACCTGTTCACCAACGAAGGGCACGGAACCCTGCACGATGTCGACTTCGCCGGTTTCTCCCTCATGGGAAAAGGAGTGAGCGCTTCCAAGTCCACGAAGCTGGAGATCATGCAGATGGATGCCGGCATGGCCTGCGTCGCGGCGCTGCAGGAGATGCTGCTCCACGTCCGCGGCGGCGTGAACTATCTGTTCTGCGGAGCTTCCGCGAGGTGGCAGAGGGTCGGTTTCGAAGGCATGCGCACCGAAGGCGGATTCTTCGTCAGCGCCCGGCGGTGCGACGGAAAGATCAGACCGATATCCGTCACAAGCCTCAACGGCGGGGTGTTCCGATTGAAGAACCCCTGGGACGGAGAAGCCTTGTTAGAGCGCAAGGGTAAAAAGAAACGACGGCTCTCCGGAGTAGTGTTTGAGGTTGCGGCGAAACGGGGTGAGTCGTTCGTGCTCGCACCTGCCGACGGTTGAGACCCCTCTACCCGGTGTAAATCTCGCCGGCCAGGCGCACCTTCTGTCTGCCGTCCGCGTCGGCGAAGAGCCGACCATGGTATTTTGGTTTGCTGTTGAGTAGCACTCTCGCCGGGTCCGATGACCTGGTTTCAGTAGCCACAACGTCACCAACCTTGAGACCGCGCACCTCGGCGGCGCTGAGCGAAGCGCGACCCAGTTCTACTTCGACCTGAAGCGGGACCTGACCCAGGCGCAACCGATTCTGCAGGACCACCTCCGGCTCTGTCGGTCGCGCCATCTGCTCGTTCGCCGGCCGGTCGAGCAGTTTCAGGATGCTCTGAATCGTGAAATACGGATAGCAGAGTTTTATCCGCCCTTTCACGTTTTCGTCTTCGACCTCGAAGCAGAGCAGCAGAACAATTTCGCTGTCGTTGGTGATCTTCATGAAGTCCGGATTCGTCTCCAGTTCGATATCCTGAATATGCATCTGAATGATCGGTTCCCAGGTCGCTTCCAGATCCGAGAAAACTTTGCGGGCGAGGTGGTGGTATTCGTACACCTCGATCGGGGTCACACATCGCGGCTCCTGTCCGTTCGCGTCGCCCTTGCCGCCGAACCGTTTGTCCAGGTAGCCGAATACCAAGGGCAACTCGAAGTCCATGAAGGCATGCCCCTTGCATGGATTCATCCTGAACTGATAGGTGAAGGACGGGTTGCCCAACGATTCCATAGCCTCCCGGTAGGTGGTCTGATCGACAAATGCCATCTTCACCGCGACCGGGGAGCGCATCAACCTGGAAAAGGTGTAGCCCAGCAAGCGGGCGAGGTTGTCGTGTAGCATCTCGAAGAAACGCAGCTGAGTTTTGTTGACCCGTGCCGGATGTTTGAAGTCGTAGTCCGTCACATTGCGTTGGGCGTCTTTCTCCTCGAACTGAGGGAATTGGCCGCCGGCAACTTTCTTAAGACGTTCCTTTTGAATGATGTCAGCCATCGTTTCCCTCCTCGGAGTCTTCACCCCCCACTTGTCGCACCGCGGTGCTAAGCTCGCGGTCCTCCTTTTCCAGGTTCGTCACCAGCCGCTCGCGCAGTTCATTCGAGGTTTTCTCAAGCAAGCTGCCAAGCGCCTGCGCGCCCCCCACTGTGCTCGTACGTTCCGCCAGCTCCATCAAACCCATGGAATCGACGACTCGATCGAGGACGCCGGCCTCAACCTCCCCCGGTGAGCCGATCCGCCGCGATACGTCCGCCTGCATTGACTCGGGAAGGTGGGAGAGGATGGCTGCTCCCTGATCCGGATTCAGATTCGCCAGTATCAGAGCCACCGTTTGAGGTAATTCCTGTTGCAACAAAGAGGCTACCTGGTCGGGCGCACACTGTTGCAGTAACTCGAAGCCGGAAGCTTTCTCCTTCTTGGCCCTGCTGATATATGCCCGGGCACCATAACCACCGAGCGCCTTCTCAAGGAATTCACGCGCCCTGCCCTCGCCGCCATACTCCAGATAGTCCCCAGTTTCAATTCGTCGGCGCACCATCTCCAGAGCGGTCATGGCGCGGGCGTGGGTCACCTCGCTCAAGTTGGAGATAGCTCGCGTCGCCGACTCCAACGCATCACCCCCCATATGCCGAAACACCGTCGGAGCAACCTCATCGCCCAATACCAGCAGCACCGCAGCGACGATCTGTTCCGCATCGAGACCGCTAAGGTCCCCGCTCCCTCCTTCGTTGCGGTCCTGTATAGTCCGCAACACGGCGGCAGCCGCGCCGGCATTTTGAAAGACGTAGGCGTGGGTACTGTCCTCCTGGATCCCTCCCGGTAAACGCTTCTCCTCAGGCTCGTCTGTCGGTGTCCATCCACGTCTTCTGGGCGTCTCGGGAGCTGGATGCACTTCCAGGTCTGAGGATGACGGCCATTCCCAGTCTTTTACGGTTGCGGGGCCATCGATCGATCCGAGTATCTTCCTGGTCATGGCGCCACCTCCGTGGGACCGGAAGGATGGGCCAACCGCGTCATCCGGAGTGCCAGCTGCCCGACGCGTGCGGAGTGTGCTGTCTTCGGAACCGATAGAAGCCCTTCTCCAAACGGAACGCCTTCGACGAATACATTGTAGTTGCCTGTGTGGAGACCTGAGACAACCAGGACGTCGCCGGTGTTGAGCTTCCCTGCTTCTGCCATCGTCATCTTCACACGTCCCAATTCTACATCTAACCGTAGCTGCAAGTCTCCCAGGTGAGAGACGTTTCGTTGTTCAACCGAGGAAGAGGTTGCCATGGCTCACCTCACGATCTCGGTAATGCGCACTCCGAATTTCTCATTGACGGTGACCACCTGTCCTTTGGCGATCACCTTGCCGTTGATCAAAACGTCGGCGGGATCCGCAACGTAACGATCCAACTCGATCACGCTCTCTTCGTCGAAGTTGAGTGCCTCATCCAGCGTGATCGTCGCCCCACCAACACGCAACGTCACTGCAACCGGTACGTCATCTATCTCGGCGTGGCGACCGTTGGGTTGCACGGCGGGCCGCGACTTCGCTTTAGGTAAACGAGGTGCCTTCTTCTTGCTGCTGGTCGATTTTCTGGTAGCCATGGTCTGCTCCTGATACGTTTAAGTGACGCTAGCGATGGTTGATCGCGTCACCTGTGCGTTTCGGCGATCTACCTCTGCATGTTCGGCGCTTGGGGGCTGACCCAGTTTTTGCGTATTCTCATAATATCCAATATCACTGTAGATAAAATGACTAATTCAACCGAGCTGACAACAAGAGACGTACTACATCAAGTCGATCGAAGATTGACCCGCATCGAGGACGACCTCCGTTCTCTCGAGACCAAGGTCGACCATGGGTTTGGCAGACTTGACACAAAGATTGATACAGGGCTTGCCCGGTCCGACGACAAATTTCGCTGGAGTTACGGTTTGATGTTCGCCTCCTGGCTTTCCCTCATGGGCGCCATTCTGCTCAAATAGCGTCACGACCTCTTCTTTCTCTGGAAACGATACCGTTCAGTGTGGGCAATGTCAATCAAATTGTACCACGCCTAAGTACCACGGTATCAGCCTGTTGAGTGCCCAAATGGCGGTGGTCGCTCGTTGACAATCAGCGTCCTGACCATTATCGTTTTTGTGGATTTCGATGTCGAGAATTGGCCCGTTCGTCTAGAGGCCTAGGACGCCGGCCTCTCACGCCGGTAGCACGGGTTCGAATCCCGTACGGGCTACCAACTGTTACGTCTCGCTGAACCCCCGCTACAAGGTTTTCACCTTCACCGGGGAAGAAAGCGAGACGTATTTTTTGTGGTGTCCAGATGAGGCGATTGAGGCGCAATTGGATGAGGTGGCGACGTTCCTCGTCGGTGGCCTGCTGGTAGAGGTCCCCAAAGGTGGTCAGTGAGGTCGTCAGTGCCTGCGCACTGACGACCTTCTTTTTTGCCGTATCGATTTCGTTGTCCAGCACCAGAATCTCGTCGTCGAGTTGCTCTTCTTGGGCCTCGAGTTCAACGATCTCCTTGGCCACCGATTTCGTCCGCCCCTGCTTCAACGCCTCGATTAGATGTTCGATCTGCCGTTGCACGCGACGCTGGTGGGCGCTGAGCGCACTGCGCCTTTGGGTATAATTTCCCAGCACCTCGTCGATGTCGATCATAGCCTCCTGCACCAAACGCTCGACGCTGTGATCTTGTTGGCTCAGTTCGATGAGGCGCGCGGCGACCACCTGCTCTAGGGGTCCGGCGGGGACGTTGGCCATGGAGCAGGCATCGGGTCCCCGGCGGTTGCGGTTGGAACAGGTGTAGTAGTGATAAACCTTGCCGTGGCGCCCGGCACCGTAATAGGGGGTCATGGCAGCCCCACATTCGCCACAGCGCACCAGGCCTTTGAGCTGGTAGACATGCAGGTTTTCGGCGCGGGCCTTGGCGCCTTTGTTACTGGCAGCGATACACTGCACCCGTTCCCACGAATCGGCGGCAATGATGGGCTCATGTTGGCCATCGTAGACGGCCCCTTTGTGGGTAATCTGTCCCTTGTAGAAGGGGTTGAGCAGAATCCGCTTGATCGACATGGTGGCAAAGGCCTTACCGGGTTGGATCTTACCGCGCCGGGAGACGTAGGATTTGCTGCGATACCCTTTGCGGTTGATGATCTCAGCGGTGCGGCGATAGCTCTTTTCCTGGAGATAGGTCTCATAAATCAAGCTCACCAGCTGCCGTTCCTGCGGGTTTACCGTGGGGATACCCGGGTTGTTCGGATCGACATCGTAGCCGAGGATCTGGCCGCCGTTGGCCAGTCCTTTGCGCGCCCGCCAAGCCAGCTTTTGCGTGGTGCGCTCGGAGGTCTGCTCGCGCTCCAGCTCGGCAATCACTAGCAAGATCTTCATCACCGCGCGGCCGGTGGCGGTGCTGGTATCCAGGCTTTCAGCCAACGAGATAAACGAGGCACCGCGTTGCTCGAGGGTTTCCAACAGGTGGTAAAAATCCGGCAACGAGCGCGTAATGCGGTCGATCTTAGTACAGACCACCGTATCCACCTTGCCGGTGTCGACGTCAGCTAGAAGCTTTTGATACTGCGGGCGGTCGGTATTTTTGCCCGACTGCCCTTCTTCGCGATAGCGCGCCACCACCCGCCACTCCTCGTCGCCGCTACGGCTGCGCAGTTTAACCGCATCTTGCAGCAGATCCAGCTGGGTATCCAGCGAGCCGTCTTTTACCTGGGCTTGATCGGCGGTGCTGACGCGGGCGTAGATGGCGCAACGTTTCATACCTTGATCTCCACCGTTCCTGTAATTCCCTTGCCATCGCCTTGACGTAGACGATGGCAAGGGAAGGTTTCTCAGTTAGACGCCGAGGGATCGTTGACCCGGCGCAGGAGCACCCGACGTGCCAGCTCGCGAAAGGCCTGGTCACGCTGGGCTTGGTCGACTTCGGCGTATGGATTACCCGGGTTCGCTACGTCCGGAGGATCGATCGCCACCGCTATTTTCTCCCAATCAATGGGCGTCTTCGCCGCCATTGCATCGCTCCTTAGGAGCAGTGCAATGGGGGGTGAAAGGGATACTCAACATCTGAAACTTTCCTTTCGGCTTGCGCCGCGTTCCTGCAGCTTCCTACCCTCCCGCCAACAGGTCCGGCAGCTCACCCGTCTGTCGGGCAAGGATGCACTGTGGATCCGGCTCCCAGGCGGCCTGTGTTGCAACTACCGATGCTAGCTACAGCCTCGTCTCACCTCTGTACTCGCTTTTCATATTCTAGCGTTCTGACCTCGGCGCTACGTCCTCTTTATCTACCTCCGCCTCGTCTCGGTGATCTGACCTCGACTGGCCTACGTCGCACCCAGAGAACACAAAACGCTGCTGCTCGAGGCGCATAGATCCCCCCGGCAAGCAAGCTATCGCCGTGTGGGAGGACGCTAATTCGCTACGAGCAGCAGCGTCAACTGCTCATGTCATGCCCGCCGTGTTGGCGACGGGTCTCTCTACTCAGCTGGCGCAACCACCAGCACTTATCTTACAAAAGGCTTAGTCCATTATAGTGAACGCGCGCGAAGGTGTCAAGCTGCTGCGCCGGATAGTGGCAAGGTGGCCAAACACCGGAGAGGTTAGGTTGGCCACCTTGGGTCCTGAGCCAGTGCCCACAATGGCTTGGACGAGAATAACGCCGACAGGGTCCAGGTCTCCAACGAGATCTGGGAGTGGCGGCGAGTGTTTTCGCCAATACAGCGTGCATACGACCTTCAGCGCCCAAAACAGGTTCGGGGCGACGATCCGCTACGAGCTCGACACGTGGATCTATAACAGCGCCACCCACAAGGATCACTGGAAACGATTCAAGCTAAGCATTGTTGATCCAGCGTTACGTTGTGGAGACCGCAACCGTGTCCTGTTTGACGCGGATCCAGCAGATGCCCAAAAAGCCACGGCGTGCCACCATGCCCGCCGATTGGACCCCGGGATCCACGAAGTAGCAGTTAAGACCCCACACCGCCAGCCCGCCCGATTCATGACCACAACGAATCGCCGCGGCATTACGGTATGAGGTTGGAAGGCGGTTAATAGTGGAATGTTGGTCCCGGGGCGAGGGCGGGGACCAATATTTCTCAAGTTTTCACGCCAGCCGTCGATTTCTCTAGGTGGACGCACCGTCCAACCTTGGGGCTCCCTGTCGAGTACCACTCCGGTACTCGACAGGGATTTTTTTACCACAAGGTGTTATTCTCCGCCCACCACTCGCTTACCTCGTGCGCAGTCCGCATCGCGGGCTGCAAGGGTCACCTGCCAGGTGAAGTCCTTCGACAGCGAGCAACCGATGTTGTAGTAACAATCGCCGTCCTCGCCGCATCCGCCTAATACGGCCAGGAACGCCACCATTAGCGTGCCGAATATCCACTTCATTATAATCCTCCTTGGAAGAGCTGAAGCGCCTGGGGACATTCTCTGGCGCGGCAGAGGATCTGTAGCCACCCCCGATCAGACCACGAGTTTCCGAATTGATTCCAGCAACTCCTCCGCACTAAATGGCTTCTCCAAGCTACCCTGCGCACCCAGCTCCTGCACCGCGCCAGGATCAACCCCGCCAAAGTTGCCACTCATAATCGGGACCGTGAGTCCGCTGTTCCTGACCTCCTGAATGAGCTTCTCGCCCCTCATCGGCATGTTCAAATCAGTGATAATCAAATCCATCTACTCGTAAGACCGCTGTCCAGCGCCGGCACCGCGTCGTCAAACGTGACAGGGTCATAGCCCTCGTTCCTCAATAGGGCAGATAAACTCCGCCTGACAAACGGGTCGTCTTCAACGATTGCGATCCTTTTCATCTCGCGGTGCTAAAGCGATGGAGTGATTTCGGGGGCGGTGTCCCAACCATTTTGGCCATCAATCTTGAAGGTCGCTAGGGTCGAAAGAATCCTACCGGGGATCGACCAGGTCCAGAGTGCCGATCCAACGCTTAGACGCTTCATGAACATGTCTCCAGGGAATGGCTTACGTGGACACCGGAGCTGATGACGAGTCCGGATACCAGCTCACGGCCATATCGTCTCATCGCAGCTACTTGCCGCTGCCTGTCACCAACTTACCTCGTGCGCAGTCCGCGTCACGGGAGGCAAGCGTAACCTGCCAGGCGGAGTCCTTCGACAGGCTCCGTCCAACGTCGTAATAGCAATCACCATCCTCGTCCGCCACTCGTAGGTCGTATTTGCCCGAAATGAGATCAATCTGCTTCGACTGGCCAAACTCCAATATCTCCGTTGCGCCCAAACGATCATCTCCCCAGATGGCGCTGCCGGCAGGAGAAACGTGGACCGTGACTATGTTCCATGTGGCGCCTTCATTGGTCAGCCTATTTTCAACGGTCAGGGTCACCGTCTTCGAAGACGCCGGATTGTCATCGCCGCAGCCGATTGCGACAGCCAGAAACGCCACCATCAAAATACTGCGCAGCCACTTCATATTTTCCTCCGTGGAAAAGCAGCAAAGCCTCTAAGACAACCGTGTCGAGCGCGTCCTCAAGTGCCTTCACTGCGGTGAAGAGCAGGTTGTTGGAGATCGCCAATGAGGTCCGTACTTACTGAGGTAGGCTATTCCGACTTCCATCCACCAACACCTTCGCCTCGTACCAGAACGGCCCACAGCAACAGCACGATCGACATTTTTTTTACATTTTAATACTCAAACTACTCGAGAGGACAATATAATTACTTCCAGTATGTATTGCAATAACATCGCACTTAAAGGACGTAGAGTCTTCCAAACGTTCGCTCATAGATTTGCGTATAGGAGGCATTGTTATGGGCGAACAGCCAGATACAGAGGCACTTAAGAAGGCCTTTGGGCAAAGACTTCGAGCGCTTCGCAAGAAAGTCGGATTAAGCCAAATGGCGCTTGGAGAGCGTGCGGGGTTGGACTACAACTACTGCGGACAAGTGGAGAGAGGCGAAAGAAACATCTCACTGGAGGCGATGGGCAAGTTGGCCCAAGGCTTGAACATTGAAACAGTTGAGCTATTCTACTTTTCGGTTGACCATTCTTCCCTCCTCAACCCTCAGCTTGTGCAGATCTTAACAGACTTGGAGAGCGAGGATGAGGGATTCTTGAATAGAGTGCGAGACGTAATTGAGGTTCTTTTGCGTTGGAAAAGGAGCGCACCGAACTGGCGGTGAAGGTTGGAACAAACCGATGTGGTATTCCAGGCCCCACTTATGCCGCCAGAACAGAAGTCCCGATACCCCATTGCTCAAAGCCCTTATAAATGCAGCTGCTCTGGTGTCGGGGCGTGGTGGTGTTTTTGTGCGGCATGGCGTTGGTGCATGGCTCCCTCGCTTGACATCTCCAATGGGTCCGGGCTCGAAGTTATCTTAAGCTATTAATAGTCAATGGGTTAAGTGCAATGGAGGTTAACGATCAGAGAGCCATCGGACCGTCTCATCACGCTAACTGCGAAACGAACCCATTTGGCAGAACTTCAATGTTGAGTGCAACCGGATTATCTACAAGGAGTTACGACGAAGAGAGCCGCTCGGCCTGGCAAGGGAGGTGAGATACACGCTGCGAAAAATCGTAATTATCGCACGGAAGGGCGGTGACAACACAATGAAAACTCAGAACCTACGAATTGCGCTGGCGACCACTTCGGAGCGTTATGCCAGATGAATCCTACTCAGCGACCATTCCCTATGATCGCGAGGGAATGACCATCCAAAGCGATTGCATGGGGAGACAGCGCCGGCAATGCAGGGCAAAACGCTATGGAGGCCAAGCGACGGAGGCGATGCTAAAATGGCCGACCTGCTGGTCATAGATCCGAATCGAATGGTGCGCAGGGTGCTCGTGAGATCCCTGCAAGAAGGCGGGCACAGCGTTCGAGAAGCCAGTTCCTCAGAGGAGGCCCTGAAAGCAGCTGAACAGGAAAATACGGACATAGTTTTCATTGATCCGCACGAGGAAGAGACGAAGATACAATCCCTGACCAAGCTCCTAATTCATTATAAGTTGATAGGAATGATCGTCGTTACCGGGTTTGGGTTCACCAGCCAAACCGAAGCAAGCGTGCCAAGTCATGGAAGCATTCGTACCGTCCAAAAGCCGTTCAGCTCAGAGGAAATCATGGAACTCGTGGAAGAGCTGATGCGGCGAACCGGCGAGATGCCCATCCTGTAGCATGAAAGAGAGCGAAAAGAGCCTTCGCTGATGCCTCGTCGCTTGGCGACGGCGCGCAGGTTCCATCCATTCCACATACGGAGTTTTTGCTTGGCACATGTCGATTTTGTCCGGTAGACGTTCCGCCGTAAGCGCGAGATTCTCTTTCTCCAGGGCCCAAACGCGAAACTTCCAAGGCAATATCACTTGTTCCCCCGTTCGTGTATTAAGGGAACATGTGCCTTAGGGATGTGTCTGCTAGGTTTGAATCTTTCAAGTTTTGCTCGTAGGCATGATTCCAGGAGAAACCGCTCTTGGGGTTTCTTTTGATCAGCGTCGATCTTTGAAGAGAAGGCGACCAGCTCTCGTAGCCCCCGGACCCCTGCCAAAAGAAGAACAGTGGGCCAGGGCCCTTTTGTCCGACGCAATGCCCTAGCCATTAGCATTACAAGGACTAATCTATTTTACACGAACAATCTTTCAAATTCGAGACGCTGTCCACGGTGATACCCCTCCACCTGACCCAACAACGGTGCTGGGCTTGTGGAGGTGAGGCTTCGTTGGGCTAGTCCCGTCCTTGGGTGCAGCTTCCGCGACTACACATCTACGCCCGCCTGACGACGATACCTAGAGCTGAGGTTGGGGCACCAATTTACTCAAGGTTTCGGATGGGCGGTCGATTTCTGTAGATGGACGCAATGTCCAATCTTCTTGGGGCTCCCTGTCGAGTGCCGCACGGGTATTCGACAGGGATTTTTTTGGTGGGCGATTACTCGCTGCCCACCACGATCTTACCTCGTGCGCAGCTCGCGCGGCACGGCGCTTTAACGGTCAGTGACGAATGGAAGGGCGTCGGTTTGTGAATGCCTTCACTTTCCCAGTTAGCAAGCTCTTTGCCAATGACTATCTTCTTACGTTGAGCCCGCCACACGCAGTGGAGGAAAGTTTGCCGGTCGCAGAGCATGTTCCCAACGAGTGTCCCAGGTGCGGTAGCAGCAGCCTGGGTTTTCGTGTCATGCCGGAAAAAGGGCACGCGCTCCTGTGGTGCCAGTGTCGATGGCAATGCAACTGGGTGCACAGTGTCCGATTGTCCCTTCCGGTGCTGGACGATTTGCGAGGGAGGTTTAGCTCCGGGGCGCTCCCTTTCAAACAAGGGAGCTGCGATTAACTGAACATGGCTCCGGCGGTAGGACTCGAACCTGTCGACAACGAATCTACAAGTGCCGCACAATCCCGCACAAACACAGCACAAACCACGCATTCATTGGACTTCCGCGATTCCCAAAACTCCGTCCGACAGCAGAACTCCGCACAATCAAAGCACTCTCAGAGCACATTTCCGCAAAAAAAACGTGGGATATGCGTGGGAAAGAATTTGGCACTGGAGACGGTCGTCGAGGCATGGGACCTACTGCCACCTGAAGTCCAAACGGAAATACTCAAGCTAGTTGACAAGTGGTTGGGTCAGGAGAAGCGCTGTGCATCGTGACCTGACATTAGTTCCGTCTAAGCCCTCGCGCCCGCTTCCTTCATCCGCTCGATTTCCCCGTGCCCTTTCGTACGTGCCCACGCCAGCGGGGTCGCCCACGGCAGATCGTCGGCCAGGTTAGTCTTGGTGCCCCTTTCCAGCAATAACTCCACCCGCCTCCTTTCGGCCCCATCTCGCCGCCCAACTGAGCGGAGTGGAGTGATACTCCTCGTCTTTCGTTGAGGTTCGCACCCGCTTCGACAAAGAGTCTCATCGTTTTTGGGTGCGGTTTGTAGACGCTAAAATCGGATCCGTGCTGAATACTGCCAATGGCGAGTCGATGTAGGGTGTATAGCTGTGAATTGGGGCCCAGCTCGGTGGGAATCGAACCTGCAGGCAACTGATTAAAAGTCCTATTCAGGGATTTTCGCAACTTCCAGCCAGAATAGGGGTTACGCTAAACGCCTGAACAAGTGCGGGGGCACGTGGGGGGGGTTATGCAGGGCGGCATACGCGCATTGACACTGTTCATCTCGAGCCGTCCTTTGTCGTCATGGACAAGTTACTGCTCTTCATCCTGCCGAGTCTGGCGATTTTGGGCTGCAGCAACGGTATCGAGGAATATAATCCGGACTGAGATCTTTCAGGGAATCGAAATGGAGGGCGTTTTCCATAAATTTTATTTATGTCACCCCGCTGATCAGCGAGGTACTTTCGGGGAGGCTAAAACACTGATGAGAAGCCTTAAACGAACTAGAGATATGATGCTTAGGACTGCCTGTTTGCTCCTGCTCAGCCTGTCCTTCCCGGTGCACGCCGAAGAGCCCACGCTGGCTCGGTTGTCCTTCTGGGTGCCGCCGGAGCGGAAGGTCGAGTTCAAGGCGGTGTACGACGAGCAGGTCGTGCCCCTGCTTAAGCAGCACGGTCTCGTAGAATCTTCCCAGCGCGGGCGGGCGACGGTGGACAGCGTGTTCAGCCGGCTATTCGCCGTAGAAACCCCGGCCGCAATCGCTGCCCAAGAGCAAGCGCTCGAGGACGATCCGGCGTGGCAGAATGTCTTGAGAAATTTACGGACGACCTTTGAAACCGCCGGAGCAGACGATGCCATGCGCCATCGTTTCGGGCTCTACACCGCCCCGGCCGGAGCGGTCAAAACCGTGCTGGCCGGTCCGGGATTCCGGCAGGGCTTGTGGCAGAACTTCAGTAGCCAGGACGGTCTCCCGACCTATTTCGTAGGTAACATCCTGCAGGATCGGGAGGGCCATCTGTGGTTTGGCATGGGTAGAGTGGGCGTGGCGCGCTATGATGGAACCCACTTCACCACCTTTACCTCCAAGGAGGACCTGGCGGGCAATATGGTGGGATCCATGTGGGAGGATCGGGAAGGGAACCTGTGGTTCGGCACGGGGGGAGGTGGCGTGATGCGCTACGATGGAACCCACTTCACGGCCTTCACGACCGAAGATGGCCTGGCGGACAATAGGGTGTCGTCCATAGGGGAGGATCGGCAAGGGAACCTGTGGTTTGGCACTTGGGAAGGCGGCGTGAGTCGTTATGACGGGCACAAGTTTGTCACCTTCACTGCCCAAGATGGCCTGGCGGACAATAGGGTGTCGTCCATAGCGGAGGATCGGCAAGGGAACCTGTGGTTTGGCACTTGGGAAGGCGGCGTGAGTCGTTATGACGGGCACAAGTTTGTCACCTTCACTGCCCAGGATGGCCTGGCAGATAATAGGGTGTCGTCCATAGCGGAGGATCGGCAAGGGAACCTGTGGTTTGGCACTTGGGAAGGCGGCGTGAGTCGATTTGATGGAACGCACTTCACGGTCTTCACTACCGAAGATGGCCTGGCGCACAATAGGGTGGGGTCCATTGAGAAGGATCGGGAAGGGAACCTGTGGTTCGGCACTTATGAAGGCGCAAGTCGCTATGATGGAACGCAGTTTACCACGTTCACCACCGCGGAGGGCCTAGCTAGTAATCTAGTGGAGGCCCTGTTGGAGGATCGGGCAGAATATCTCTGGGTCGGGACTCGGCATGGGGGTGTGAGTCGATATGATAAAGCGCAGTTCGCCCATTTTACTGCCCAGGATGGCCTGGCAGTCGGTTATGTGTCGTCCATTTTGGAGGATCGGCAAGGAACGCTGTGGTTCGGGACTCGGGGCGGCGTGAGTCAATTTGATGGAACGCAGTTTGTCACCTTCACTGCTAAAGACGGCCTGGCTAATAATGGGGTGCAATCCATGCTGGAGGATCGCCACGGCCATCTGTGGTTTGGTACGTATGGCGGCGGCGCAAGTCGCTATGATGGGCAGGAGTTTGTCACCTTCACTACCGAAGACGGCCTGGCGGGCAATATAGTATGGTCCATTGAGGAGGATCAACAAGGGAACCTGTGGTTCGGCACTGGGGAAGGCGCAAGTCGCTATGATGGAAAACACTTCACCACCTTCACCACCGACAATACCGAAGGAGGGCTGGCGGACAACGTAGTGTATCGCATGCTGGAGGATCGGCAAGGCACGCTGTGGTTTATCGGCGGCAGTAATGTGAGGGGTGTAAGCAATGTGAGTCGCTACGATGGCACCCACTTCACCCCCATGGATGGTCTGCCTAGCAAGAGAGCACGGACTCTACTGGAGGACCGGCAAGGTCATCTGTGGTTCGCGACTTGGGATGCCGGCGGCGTGAGTCGCTATGATGGGCAGGAGTTTGTTACCTTCACTACCCAAGACGGCCTGGTGGAACCGTGGATAGAGACCCTACTAGAGGATCGGCAAGGTCATCTGTGGTTCGGATCTCGCAATGGCGGCGTGAGTCGCTATGATGGGCAGGTGTTCCAGACCCTGTCCAGGCAAGATGGATTGGTAAATAATACCGTTTACGACATTCACCAGGACCGCCAGGGAGATATCTGGATTGCCACGGGAGGCGGCCTCACCCGCTATCGGTCCCAGCACACCTCGCTCCCGGCCATTCACCTCACCAATGTGATCGCCGATCGCCTGTACGGATCGGTTCAGGAGATTCGCTTACCTTCGTCGCAGCCATTCCTCATCTTCGAGTTCGAGGGCAGGAGCATGACCACGCGACCGGACGGCATGGTCTATGTGTACCGATTGCAAGGCTACGAGGACGAGTGGCGCTCGACACGCACAACCCGCGTGGACTACACCGACCTTCCACGGGGAGACTATGTGTTTCAAGTGAAGGCCGTGGACCGCGATTTAAACTATTCGGAGGTACCAGCAGAGGTGCGGGTGACGATCCATCGTTGAAGTAATCCTTCAAGAAAGGAGAATTTCACGCTGGATGATGACGCCTTGCTTGAACAAGCATTACATGTAATTCCGATACATCGAGAAACACCCGGAACCTGAGAAGACGTATTGATACGGAGGGCTGTTCCTCCGCAATCTACGAGCATCCCCGGCCTAATTCCGAGACATCACGCCCTCCATATATCCCATCAATTTCGAAAGTAGCCTGTTGGTCTCCTGCTGCTGATGGATCATTTCGTCCATCTTCCCTTCCAACGTTCTCAGACGACCGTCCCCGCCGTTCCGTTCGCTGCGGTTCCCCAGGTATCGAATCAACAGTAGCGTTCCCGCAGCGCCCGATCCAGCTCCTCTTCCTCGAGCCGCCCGTCCTCCAGCGCATTGTCCCAAAATTTAACTGTCCTTCAGTCGGAGTCGTGCAGGGTCGATGCGCCCGGATTCTTGAAACTAAAGCGCTCTAGTATCTACACAATTCCACGAAGGCCACAGATAAATTGAATTGAAACTGCGATTTACAGAAAATCCCCCTTGCGGAATTCTGTTGAGACACAGAGACAGAAATATTCCAACAGTTTCGCTTTTCGTTCGTTTTACTAAGAAACGCCACTGAGCGTACAAGACCAAGCACGAAAGGGGCACATAATGGAATCCGAGCAGACTGATATTACTGATGATACCGGGAAAATCGAGAACACTGGCGTCTTGGACTTTTCAGGCATGAAATCGGACGCAGAGTTGGAGAAAATCAAGGGTATTAAGAACGTCGGTGTGATTCTCATTCCTGAGTCTCTACAGCACGCTCTTGCTGGAATTTCGATGATGAATGTGGGAGCAACCGTCCCAATCCCTGATGGGGCAAACGTCAGCGTTCAGACTGGGATGATCAAGATGACTGGAGAAGCGTTCGCAACCTGCGACGAGGATGCTATTATGGTTCTCGTAGGGATGGTGTTCGTGACATCGAGAATAGAAACGGTTGCGGCCAAACAGCTTATTGTCTCTGGTCAGATTCTCGCACCGGTTGGGAGTGAGGCGGCCCTCGGTGCCGGCATCTCCCGTTTGACTGGCCAGGTAATCTACTATTCAGGTGATGTACCCAAACTATTTATCGGTGAAGATTCGTTGGCAAGCGAATACTTCGGGCTACTTGAGAACAAGATATCGATGATTATTGTCGGCGAGATGACGCTCGAATCCGACGTAACGACTGAAACGCTAAAGGAAAAAGTCAGCGGAATCCTTCTCGTAGGAAAGCTCCGTGTGCCCAGGAAACTGTTAGCCACGGTGCAGTACCTTACCACAGAGAAAATGGGCGTTTACGAAGTAACGCACTGATTGGTGATTGTTTGAATGCACGACCATCAGCTTGTCTTTGACAGGATCTATCGCGAACATATTCGTGCTCTTCATTCTTTCCTTATCGGCAAAACGGGAAATCCTCAAGTCGCTCTGGATCTTCTCCAGGACACGTTTCTTCGCGTCTGGCGCAGTATTCAGAGGACCGCAGATCTAAAGTCAGAGCAATTGGGACCGTGGGTGTTTTCTATTGCACGAAATCTCCTAATTGACTACTACCGGAATCAAGCCAGGGAATCAGTCAAAGAAAAAGCGATAGGACAACGTGCGCGTGAGATGCCCCTACCGGAAAGTGACGCACAAACCGTACTGGCAGCTAAGGAGCAACTTGCCCTGGCAGATGCTGCCATAAGAGACCTTCCGGATGACCAACGAACGGTCCTTCTTATGACCGTGGTAGGAGAAATGTCGAGCACAAAGATTGCCCAACTTCTAGAAGTTCCCGCCGGTACCGTTCGCTACAAACTATCTTTGGCTCGAAGGACACTGGTAGAAAAACTTCGATTACATGAGACGATGGAGAATAGTCGACAGGTTTGACATGACGAATTCAGCTATCCCACAAAATGCGGCTCAAGCATTGGATGCGATATTGACAGCGTGGTCGGAAAGTCACCGTCTTTCAGTCGAGCAAATCGAAACCATCCGCGCCTCACTTATCAAAGATTCCGAAGTCATGAGTTATGAGTGGTGGTGGACACTGTTCAAAGGCATTGGACTCGTAAATCCTGGCAACACGAGTACCCAAGACAGCATCCGTTCCCTAGCCTCACAGGCCATTGCTCGTGCGCTGCCCGTTCCGGCTCATGGATTCGTTGGGCCAGCTGAATTTCAGCTCTATATGCGCCACCAAGTAGCCTGACCGGACCGTCGTTTCGCCTCGCCGAGTCGGGGCAATCTTCTCTCCACCCTCAACCTGGAAAAACCCAGCCTAATGCCGACTCCGCGAGTGTCTATGTTGCTGTTGCCGGCGTTACGGACCAGCGTATTGAGCTCGGTGTCGGTGGTCTGCCAGCCCTTGAGGCGCCGGGTGGATTCGGCGGCCTCGTGGGCGGTGGCCGTGCCGATAAGCACTTTGCCGGCTGCGCGGATATTGTCGAGAATTCCCAAATTTTGTCCAAAAAAAAGACCCCGACCGATGAACAGCGTAGTTGCCGTCCTTCAGCCGGGGTCGTACGAGTTCGATAGGCCGGGATGTTGTGTTTACGTTTTGACACTATTGGATTCTACATGATAGGTCCGTCCGTCCGCCAACAATTGCCATCGTTTTCAAGTAAATCGAGCCTGGGCATCCCTGTCAAGAAGAACTAACAACCGGAATTTTGTATTCGCGAATGTGCTTTCGCATGCATAATTTTGTGACTAGCCGTTCGCACGTTCAATAATGTTCCCGCTGTTAAATTGGGTTTATCGAATCGACATCGAGGCGGGAGTCAGGTACCAATACGCAGATGACCAGCACGCCTTTACCTGCGGACATCGCAGAAGTCGCAGCAGACATCGCGAGGACGCCGCAGTTCCTCTACAAGTACGTTGCAGAGGACGGAAAGCGGTTGGCTTGGCTCACAGCTAACATATCGAACTCGACGCTGTACTTCTCGACCCGAGATGAGCTGAACGACCCATTCGAGTTTGGTGGGATCCCTTCTTTCGATGCTACGCCCCAGGAGGTCAGGGCCTGGTGTGCGCAACATATCAATCCTTCGGGATACGGGCATCAGGACTACACAGAGAGAATCGAGGAGCTTGTGGAGGCAACCAGAGACCCTGATCAAGCAGCCTACGAGGCTAGAAAATTCCTTCAGGTTCAAGATGAGACGACCGCAATACTGAGTTTGTCGGAGGTGCCAGACAGCCTCGCTATGTGGAGCTACTACGCCGATGGCCACAGGGGTGTCTCCCTTATCCTCGAAACATCGTTGGAGACGATCGCATCGTTCTCAGAACAGCCCGTGCCTTATCCCGTGCGGGTCTCGTACCGAGCCAAGATGCCAGTCTATCAGTTTTTCGCTGTCAGCGAGAGAGAGTTCACCAAAGTTACGATAGGCACGAAAATGCAAGCCATGAAAGAGGAGAGGGAGTGGCGTCTTGTGCAGCCAATCTCGAACCCAACACTGAAGGGTCTCCGGGCAGTGCCACCGCAGATGATCTGCGGAGTGATCCTTGGCGCCAGAATAACGGCCAACGTACGAAGTCGCGTGGTTGGAGCGTGTCGAAGGGCGCAGTTCCCGATCCTTCTGTACGAGGCTATCCTCGGTAGGGATAGATACGGGCTACGGATCCAAGAGGCTAGTTAGCACTACTGTTCCCTGAGAGAGCAGATTGTGAATATGCCCTGGATCAGTGATTCACCGGACTGGATCGCGGTCGCTGAGCCCGCGGAGATTCCTCCGCCCAGGTGATTATATCAATGTAGTCCCGAGTGAGGCCAATAATGAGTGATTCAACGGAAGAGAATGGTGCAAAAAACGTCGCCCAACAGGAGGACGGTGTTGTCACAGCTCTCCAGCAACTCCTCCCTACGGAGCTTGTTACGCAGCTTGAGGAGAGAGATGGGGCTGCTATTCTGGCTGAGGAGTTGCCTAACACATTCACAGCCTCGGAAGTTGTCTCGGCGACAAGTGAGGCCTCAAGGGCGTGGGAGCTGGTAGGTATCTACTATTTACAGCGTAACCGCTTTTTCGAGGCGATCTCAGTATTCAGCGGCCTATACTACCAACTGCTGGCCGCACAGGCTGAAGCAGGACAAATGGCATCAGAAAGGGATGCCTTTGGTTTGGATGCGAGATGCATATCTGCACCTGCGCATGCCTGTACTCGCCACGCGCTACCTGATGTTGACTCTCTGCGAAGATGCAATCCGATCAGAAGGCAATATTCCACCTGGCCAGAGCGGGGTGTACCACCGAGCTGTGTGGGAGCAGGGGCTGGCTCATAGCGAACTCCTACGGTACACCCACGAGGTCTGGAGTTTGCACTTAAAGAAGCCGTTAGAATCACGATATCCAGAGTGGATCCTTCAGGAGCTGGATCAGGAATGGATGCAAGAGTCCCCAAGTGAACGGGAGACAACCTACTATGTAACAAATGTGCGTGTTGGTCGATGGATTAGGCGACAAGTCTGGAAAGACCTTGGAGCGTCTGGCTTCATACCTTATGGCGTGCATGCCTGGATGTCGCGCTTACACCCGTCAACGGAGCCACTCTACCGATTACGACGTAGTCTGCGCGCTTGAGGGCATCTACGCTGATTTCCGATCAGAGCTTGGCCGCTACATCGTCTGTGAATGCAAAGATTGGAGTAGGCCTGCCAACTTCACCACGATGGCCAAGTTATGTCGCGTTCTCGACTCAGTGAAGTCAAGATTTGGCATCCTCTTCTCGCGCAGGGGGATTTCTGGTGCCGGAAGAACAACACAAGCAGAGCGTGAGCAGCTCAAAGTGTTCCAAGATAGGGGTATGGTCATAGCAGTCATCGACGAAGACGACCTAAATCGAGTCGCCAATGGCGCCAACATGGTTTCAGTACTACGGGAGAAGTATGAGCACGTACGCCTGGATCTTCAGTAGTGAGAGGACGGCGATGCGCAAAGCCCTGTCAGAGAGCAGTTGATGTGGCCGAGCAAGGCAATGTACCTGACGGACTTCATAGGTGGATCTAAGACTGTTGATGATTCGACGGGCGAGATCGCTAAATCGTGATCGACAGTGTTCCCGCCCGTAGGTCAACCCTGCGTAGGCGTTCGGATACCAATGAGAATTCCACCATTCGGTGAGCCAATCCTTGAGCAAGTTTGTAATGTTCTCGGTGACACCCAGACGGGCTCACTGGTAGCGAAATTGGTCGATATCTTCAGGAATGCGGTATTGCGGACCCGAATCCGGGAATGACAAAACGTATCCGCCTGTTCGATGCCCTCGCCGCCCGACAAAAAGCAGACAGTTGTGCCAATAACGTGTGCGCCTTCATTCAAAGAGTGATGAATCCCGTTCTCTACGTACAGTCGCCGGACTACTTTAGCAAGAAGCAGGATGAACTGAATCGCGTCCTGTCGTTTGAGGGACTCCGACTAACCGATGAGGGTAGGCTGGAGCGAAGCGAGCAAGCACGAACTATATCCCACGCAGAAGCGGCTGCCAATCGACTTCGTGGCAAACTGATTGACCGTGGTGTCCATCAGGACGTATTACGATTCTGTCGCGCCGAGCTCGTTGAAGGCAATTACTTTCATGCCGTGCTCGAGGCTGCGAAAAGCGTATCCCAGAAGATAAGAGACAAAACAGGACTAGTATCAGATGCTGCAGAATTGGTTGACCAGGCTTTTGGAATTGGGAAGAACCCCTATCCGGTCTTTGCCTTTAACGCACTTTCTACGGAATCCGAAAGGAGCGAGCACAGAGGGCTAACGAACCTCATGAAGGGTTTCTTTGGAGCATTCCGAAACCCAACCGCGCACGCACCGCGCATCTCCTGGAGCATTTCTGAACACGACGCCCTCGACATGATGACAATTGCGTCTCTCCTGCATCGCAGACTGGATGAAGCAGTAAAAACTCCCCGGAACTGATGTTGCCGTGGTTCTACCTAGCGCAGCCGATGCAGCCTGACAAGGATCTTATTCACGCCCTATGACCGATGAACGCTTTTCCGCCCGACACGGATTTCGTAAGACCCACGAAGTCGACATCACGATTCGTCATGATGCACCGAACGAGTTTCGTGGTGTGCTTGTTGATCTCGCGTACGAGTGCGGTTATCGCCCAAAATCGCTTCGGAATCTCGTTTGCCGCGTGTTACGGAGGCGACCGGATCCTAACAATTGGTCGGAGTACCCGAACGTCGACCGAGAGATCCGCGACCTACTCGACGATTGCGAGTGGCATCGCGTTTACGACGTTGTGGAAGTCCTATCCACGGAAATGGCCGCGTCTCCAATCTCGTTCGCAGTGGAGAGATTTCAGTCTGAACTTAATCTGTACTTCGCGGAAACAGGTATCGGTTGGAAACTAGTCGACGGCCACATCGAAGTGCGTGCCCCAGAAGCATTGCAGCGTACGTTGGAGACAGCAGAGAAGACTCTGGATTCAGCTAGTCTGCCGACTGCTCGGCAGGAACTTAAGGAAGGCCTCGGCGATCTATCGCGACGTCCAGATCCAGATGTCTCGGGCGCTATACAGCACTCGGTGGCCGCTCTCGAATGCGTAGCACGTGAGGTTGCAGGTGATCCAAAAGCCACACTCGGCGAGATCATAAAACGAGGTTCTCTGCAAATTCCTAAGCCATTGGACGACTCAGTAGCTAAGGCGTGGGCTTTCGCCTCGGAATATGCACGGCACATTCGTGAAGGCAGGACGTCGACTTACAAAGAGGCCGAGCTTGTCGTGGGTGTATGCGCCACGCTCTGTACATACCTTGCGAAAAAGAACGACAGTGGAACAGAATGAATCCCCGTCAACTGCCTCTCCTCATAGCTATTGAGTTAAGGCCGACCAGTCGTTGCGATATGACCATAAGTCTCGCTTTGCTTGTCGGCGCAATTGAACCCTACTCACACGCTGTCTGATTTCTCAGAATCTCAAGCGAGGGGCGGAGGATTTCAATTAGATCCCCAGGCTTCCCATGAATTTCCACTTTGCACATCGTCCGACCCTTGTGCTGCGTGAAGTAGACGTTCGTCGCATCGAGACCGGACGCCATCCAATCGCGAAGTAACGTGGCTGGGGCGTCACGCTGACATCGCTCGTGCTGCACCTCGGCCTGAACACGAACGGCGCGCCGCGACTGCTGCACTTCTACAATCCCTTCGTTGCGTGCACCTGCACCTGACGTATCGCCCGCCGGCCGGCGTCGGCTTCGAGGGCCTCGAAGATCGTCGCCCTGATTGACTTCATCTCTTGTAGCGACCGGTAGGTGACCGATCGCCCGTGTGAACCGGTGGGTATTATGTGCACATGAGCTACGGGGAAACCGTCACCTCCCCGGTAGCCCAGAACACGACAACGGGCGCCGCACGTGTGGTGACGGCACCCGTTATCTCGTTGAAAATGCTTCACATGCTAACTAAGACGGGCTCATCTTCTCTGTCAAGATTCACTACCGTCCATGCGTCAGGATTTTCCTTGACACTGTCCACCTAATCGAAGTTTATTGCAGTCGTCCACTACCTCCTACTGAGGAGGCGTTTATGTTAGTTTCCGCCCACATCTGAAGGAATCTGCGTGAGGAATTCGATTCTGCGCATTTGCTGAACGGCGCTCGTTGACCGGCAGAATCGTTCAATCGTCCCTCCAAAGGCGGAGTGCGTCTTTCTCGCCGACTCCTTCCATCCGCTCAACATAATACAAAAATTACGCTTGGCCCCGGCATGCGTCTGCAACTGTCGCCGCGCGCCGCTATCAGTCTGTACGGGTACGGCACGTCTCAATATCCAGGCGTCGATTCAAGTTTGCGCTGGTGGGCAAGCGATTACGATGTCCGCATCCACTGCACCAGACTTATCGCAGTGATGATGACGCCGGTTGGGGTTGCTACCCTGGGAACGGCCTGCACTTCTTGACTAAAAGGTGAATAGAGATGAAGCATGAAAAGTACGATTATGACGAGATTTGGGAAGAAATATGGGGGCCTGGCGGCGTCGAACTCACAGAAACGTTGGCAGACAGCATGGCTCTTTCCCCCGGATCTAACGTTCTGGATGGTGGCGCCGGGTCAGGCGAGACTAGCTGTTTCTTGGCAGCAGAGTACAAATGGAATGTTCTGTCGGTCGAGATCGATCCTCAATATGTGCCCGCAATCCAGCGCAAGGCGTTACATATCGAAGTTTGCGAAACCGGGTGGACTGATCGGTATCGTTGTCCCCGGCATCAAAGAGGAATTCAACGACAAACCTCCCGAGCACCTCCGCGTTTGTTGGGAATGGGATTTCTGTAGCTTTCACGGCCCCCAGTGGTGGCGTAGGCACTGGGACAAGTCTGGGAAGGTGGCAGTAGAGGTATCCGACTTAGTACCTGATGGTTGGCATCATTGGTTCACTTGGGACGGGGTACTAGAGGGTACTGAGAAAAGGTGGCTCGAGATGCTCCAAGAGGATGCGGGCTGCAACTTAGGATTCACTCGTCTTGTTGCCAGCAGACGGTGAAAAATCTGGCCCACGGAATGCGTTCAGATTGTGTCCCACTTCATTTGACAGAGAGTTTCGCCCTGCGGCGCTGATCGCGCAGAGGAAAGTTACTCGTCTCCCTCGATTGGGAGACGAGTCTAAACAAGAACACGACCAACCTATATCCCTTAGACCTACATTGGGATTAAAGATGCATGAAACCTCTATGAACTTCAACGACATACGAACATGTAGGCGCGATCCTAGTGGCCTTAAAGACGTGTTGAGGCGTCTCGTGGCTGGCATGCGGGAATGTCTCGGTGAACTTCATGTTGGCACGTACCTCCAAGGCTCACAGGCAACCGGCGACTTCGACGAATCCAGTGATGTCGATTTTTTGGTGGTTGTTGATGCAGAGGTCCCGCGCTGTACTGTTGATCGCCTGCAAGAGTTCCATCGATCACTATATGAGCACCCATCTTACTGGGGGCAGCACTTGGAGGGATCGTATGTACCCAAAGATGCCCTTAAAAAGCTCCCGCCTCCACGTCAGCAATTGCTGTATCTCGACCACGGCCACACGACATTTCAGATGTCTGACCACGATCACTTCCTAGCTGTGTTATGGCTGCTGAGGGAGAAGGGGGTGGTACTCGATGGTCCAAAAACTAAGGGCCTTGTCTCGTTCATTCCCGCCGATGCTCTGCGCGATGAAACGCGGCAGACGATGGAGTGGTGGGCCAACCTCGTACTCAGCAATCCCAAGGAAATGACCCAACGTTGGTATCAGGCATTCACAGTTCTTAACTATTGCCGTATGGCCGTGACGTTCTGTACCGGGGAGGTGAATTCGAAGCGTCACGGTGTTCAATGGGCAAAGGATTCGATGGACACAAAGTGGCACGGATTTATTGACCGAGCCGTGACTCAAAGAACTAGATCAAGGACTGAGTTGATGAGCTCCGCCGAGCCTCAAGTCCTTTTGGAAACCAAGGAGTTCATTCAATATGTATTGGCGGAATTCATCCATACGCCTTTATGACCTTCGGCGGGCACATGACATACTATGCATCGATGTATCGCCTAACCAGTCGCTTCAGGAGACGCCGTAAACGACGTTCCTGAGCTCGACGTTTTCGCCATAAAGCAACCTGGCGCCGTTAGCAGTGCGCACTGCGAACCCAAGAAATGGTGCGCACGCTAGCGAATTTAATGCTCACTATCAGCCCGTTTTTTGTTCATTCCCCGAGCTTGTGCATCCATACCAGTGTATTGCAGAGGGCACATTCCACACCGAACACGGGGCGCTATGTACGATGATCGCCAGCTGGTAGAAATTGAAGTTGAGGCCACGTATCGGTTAGATGATAATGGCCTTTTCACAGGTCCGAAAGCGTCGCGTTTCGCTCTATGGCAGACCAAAGATGGCAACCTTGCGCGCTTTAGGAATGACCAACCTGACGAACTCGTTAAAGGAATAGCCGCGCTCGTCGAGCAAGAGCCCGTGGTATCCGATCTTCGGGTTGGGCTTACCCATAGCGAGGAGTATCGGAGGATACTCAACAAGTGGGCGCCAGTGAAGCGAGTCGCAAGGGGGCTTGGTTACAAGTATCCCGAAAAGCTGACGCGCTTCGCCGATGCAGCCAGGGTTGATAAGACGAATGTTCACCTCGCGACTGATACCTTTCCTTGGCTCTTGGAGGAACTCGAAGGTTGTCAGCCCTGCCTGGCAGTGGTCAATGATGAGAGGTTCGTATCCGTTTGCCGCAGCGTGAGAATATCGGGAAAGGCTCACGTTGCGGGAGTTGTAACACATGAAGACTATAGAAAGAGAGGTCATGCGACTGCAGTGGCTGTTGAGTGGGGGATGGCTGTTCGCGAGCTCGACAGAATTCCCATATACAGCACAGAGTTGGAAAACATAGCATCTCAAAGGGTCGCGGCCAGAGCGGGTCTCTTGCTCTACAATGCCGACCATCATTTCAAATAGGTTGATAGCTGTCCCTTCAGATGACGAAGTTGTTCGCAGCGGGTGAGCCGCGACCTCCTTTTATCCCCGGTCTCGAACTTGCCGAAGGATTCTACACTGAACTGGTACGTCCGATGCTTGAGGCGCACATGCCAGACATGTGCTACTCAGCCGGCGTTCTCGGTGGTGGATCGGACGTGCTGGGTTTCGACACGGAGATGTCCGCCGACCACGATTGGGGGCCGCGAGTCATGCTCTTCCTGAAGCGGGAGGAGTTTGAGGCCCGACCGCAGGCAATTCGAGCGCTTGCCATGGAGCATTTCCCTCTCACGTACAGGGGCTACCCGGTGCGCATCTATGCCCGTGATGTTCGGAATCCCGGGGTGCGAATGCGCCAGAGGCCGAACGATCCAGGACTCGAGCCGAGGATCGAGACCCACACGATTCACGACTTTTTCCAGAAGCAGCTCGGAGTTGACCCGGACAAGCCCTTGTCGGCGGCTAACTGGCTGACGATGACCCACCACCGGCTCCGCTCCATGGTCGACGGGCGTGTCTTCCACGACGACGTGGGGCTCCAAGCAATGCGCGACCGTTTCAGCTGGTACCCGCACGACGTCTGGCTCTATGTTCTTGCTTCGTGCTGGCTTCGGATCGAAACAGACGAAACTTTGACGGGGAGGGCGGGAAGCGTGGGCGATAATCTGGGATCGGCGGTAATCGCATGGCGTCTTATCCGCGACATGATGCGACTGGCCTTCCTCATGGAACGGTCATATCCGCCGTACCCAAAGTGGCTCGGATCGGCCTTCGCACAGTTACAGTGCGCTCCCACATTCCTGCCGCTGATGGAGCGCGTCGGCGCCGCTACGGACTGGAAGGAACGCGACGGAGCCCTCGCCGGTGCCTATCGCGAACTCGCAGAAATGCACAACAAACTGGAACTCACGCCGCCGGTCCCTTGCGAACCGACACATTGGGGGGAACGCCCCTTCACAGTCAGCCAAGCGAGAGCTATTGCGGGAGCCCTACGAACGGAAATCCGCGATCCATCGGTCCGCGCAATAGCTGACAGGTGGATGATCGGCAGCATCGACATATTCAACGATCACCACATGTTGGACGACGATCCGGCACAACGGCCGCTATTGCTGAAGCTCTACGAATGACTTCGCGTGCTAGAGAGGTTCGCCGGAGTAGACAGCTGTGGGTTAGAAGGGCTGAGAATACCGGTTGTGTGATCAGTCCGTAGGACTTAGTGCTGGTTTGATCGTGAGTTTACCAATGTGCTTCAGCATGCCTCGCGGGCACCGATTGCTCGTTACGCCCCACTTTGGAGCAGTCATCAACGGCCTCTGTCCCGACGAACTATTCGTAGAGAAGGAATCCTGATGCGATTAGGTTGTCGTACTCGGCGAACGATTGACTGAACTCGACGGTACGGAATAAACGGATAAAGTTTACACGCGAGAGCTCGCCCGACTCCGGCGGCGGGTGGTATACCGGATCCCAACGAAGCTCACATTCCAACGACCAGAAATCCTCTCCCACATAAGTCGCTGTCGTCACTTCGGCGTCCCATTTGAAATCGGCATCCCTGCCCTTGCTGGTCCTCATGTCAACCGTCGCCCCTTGGCTGTTGACCAAGATACGGGAGATCGTTTTCGTGTCCCGGTTGCGATCGAAGCGGAGGTAAAACCGATCTTGGCGAAGATAAGCCCCATCCTCATGTTGCAGCACCACCAGGCTCTCCGGATGGGCGTCGGCACAGTGCGCGCCCCAATAGAGCGCCTTTGCGGAATACCCCAACAGTAAGCGGGTTTCAACACGTGGTGGCAACGTCGTGCGCCCGCGCCGCGTGTGGACATAGAACGAATCTATTAGTGCTGCGTCCTCCCAGGCCTCATCGTCCAGGCGGCCGTCGATGGTCGGAGTCGATTCAAGCCTGGGAACATCCACCAGCAGTCGATGACCTCTCAAAATCTCGATTCCGCGATCGCGCTCGAGGTAGTCCAGATGAAAGGTGCCCTGGTAGTATCTGGCCTGTTTGCTGTTAGGTGCGTATGCCACCAAGGCTGCAAAAAGGGAGTCGGCTTTCGAAAGGTTCGCTTTGAGCGCCGCTTCCCGCGCCTTCTCTGCCGATCGAGCCACGTACTCTTCCACCAGGAGCAGGGCGGCTTCGCGAACCTCCTTGTCTTCCGAAAGTGCCCTTTCACCTGCGAGCCGCCGCAACGTTTGGGTCTGCTCGTCGCTCAGCTTGCCCATAGCATTGCTGAAAGAGAGCAGCGCCGGGGCCTGCACCAGTGGAGAGGGATCGGAAATGGCCCGGAGAAGGGGGTCAAAAAACTCGGATCGCAAGTGAAATCCGAGCTCCTCGGCGATGCGTCCACGCACCACGGGCTCGGGATCGCTCAGTAAATGTTTCTCGAGCACGGCGGCGATCCGCTCGTCGGCGGTTCGCATCGTAAGACTCACCAGAATGTCCGCCACTTCAGCACGGATTTTCGTCTTTCGATCCGATGCCAGCGCTTGAATAAGCGGCTCAACGGCTCGTGTTGAGGCCAGGACAAGCTCGTGTTTTGCTGCGGCTTGCACATCGGGCGCGCCGCCGAGCCCCTCAATACTGTCTTCTATAGATGACCCGCAAGCGACAAGGTAGAAGGCCGTTGCTATGATCGAGACTCTCCTCGACCTGATCGGGACTGCTATCTGGAATCGATTTTGCAGTGACAATGGAGCTGCTCCATAGTTACTGAGGTTATCTCGTAGCGCTAGAAGAACGAGATCTGTGAGAACAATCACCAGCAATTTTTCTTTGCTAGGTCTCCTCTTCCGGAGCCTCCTGCTGAAGCCCCTCCAGCTCTCTCGCCATCTCCTCCCACCGCTCAATCACGGTAACCGGCACCTTCACCACTCCCGCTGTAACTCCGCGGTATTGATCCGCTATCTCCTGCGCCAACCCAAGTTCTCTACTCTGCTCTGCCATTGTCACCCTCCCATCTCATGGCGTATCTCTGAATGCCTGCGAACACCAACGCAGCATACTGCACCGGGCCGGCCTGTGACGCTGCCCGACCGCGCTGCTTGTCGTTGTCCTTGAACGCCGGTTCCACGATCACTGCCGGCATGCGGCTGTCATTCAAGAACGCCAACGATCGGTGGAAGTAGCTCTGCGGCTTGGCACCGATAGACTTCCACGGCAGCCCGGCTTGGAATTGCTCGCATAGGTCTTCCGCCATCCGCTTCCCCGCTCCCGAATGACCGCCACCTCCGTGATCCCAGTAAATGGCCGTCGAATAGTCGCCGCCGCCACCGTTTAGGTGCAGCTCGACAGCGAGGTCGACCACGGCCTCATTGAAACATCGGATCTTCGAGTTGAGTGCAGGCCCGTTTTCAAGATCGTAGATCTTGGCCTCGGGCTGAACGACGACATGCCCTGCAGCAGCGAGCAACTGGACCAGGACCGTCTCGGCCTCGGCACATCTTTCCCATTCGAAGAGACGTTGAGGGATATCCGTATTGCGGCTATGGCCTGATGCGACGCCGATTCTCATGAGATTTTTCTGGGACGACAGAAGCCGTGAACTCCCTGCCGCCCCAGAACTGAAAACGGGTACCGCAACGTGTGTTCACGGCACCCGATCATCCTGCACGGTGTTGCCACCGCTATGTAAGGAAGGCCGCACGAGTCAGCCGGCCTCCCCTTTGCACTGCAGCTCGTGGTCTGCAGTACGAGTTCTGCACCACCAGGAAGCCGTCACCTCCCCGATGGTCCAGAACAAGAAACGGGCACCTCACGCGTGGTGACGGCACCCATTACGCTCCATGCAATTGTTAAGTGTAACTAACTTGGGTACGGCTTCCCCGTCAAGGCGTCATGGGAAGGGGGCACAGCAAACTCAGCTCTTGGCATTTCGCGCGGATGAACCCGACTTCGGCCATGTCCGCCCTCGTAGCCCTACGTTAATCTCCGATCTTTCTTTGAACCTTTTGACGTCTTGCGTGTATACAAGGGTAGCATGCAACCTCCACCCTTGAAAAAGGTGTTCGCCATGAATTCTGTAGTCTTTGTCGCTGCTTTGACCGGTATAGGTGTGTTTTCATCCTCTACCGTTCACTCCACCCAACCAGAGTACATTCAGTTGATCCGCAGGGGGCAGCAGATGCCCCAGGAGTGGTATGCTGAACAGGCACGGCTTTGGAAACAGGAAGTCGCAAGAAAGGCTGAGGATGCTGCCTCGTGGCGCAACTATTACATGGCGACCCAATATTCCATGTGGGGTCCGGATTCCCCTGAAAGAGAGCAGATCCTCGACAGAATCTTTACCGAGATGGGCAAGGCTGTGTCTGACGGCCATGAATATCTCTACCTGGACGTCAGACGATCTTCCTGGGACAGGGATAGGCAGGAACTAAATGATCTGTTCGCGCGCGCCACACGACTGTGCTCAGCACAGCCAGAATGCGCCGACCTGTACCAAGATCTTGCGGGCAATTTTGAGCAACTTGGGGATCGCGAACGCGCCAGGTCAGCATGGGAGGAGATGTATCTAGCCGAGGGCATTCCCTCGGGCTTGATCGATTACAACTACAACATGTTGATGTCCACTGACCAAAACGCCATCCTCGTTACCAACGGTGACAACGACACCTACCCCGCCTGGATGCTGCAACGACTCAAGGGAATCCGAGAGGATGTTTTGGTGCTCAACATCTATCTAAGCCGGAAGTATCGCTCCCATCTAAGCCGTGAACTGAGCACCATGGGAATCGAAATCGACGCAAAATCCTTGCCTGCGAGCGATGCCGACTTTCTCGAGGCACTCTGCGAGGCCGTTACCCGGAGTCAGCCGGATGTTCTGATCTATGTCGCCTTGACGGTCGCGTCCCGGTACAAGGAGAAGCTCAACGACAGACTCTACGTAACCGGGCTCGCTTCCCTGTACAGCGAGGACCGTGCGGACAATGTTGCCCTACTCAAGAGAAATGTCGAGCGCCGATTCAGATTGGATCACCTCCAGCACGATTGGTACAGCGAGCATCACATATCGACGGTACCTCACGTAATCCGCGTCAACGGTAATTATGCCATCCCGTTCATCATGTTGTTTGAACATTATAGGACCGCGGAGGAGATGAAAAGGGCTAGCTATTGGAGCGATCTTGCCCTCGAGGTCGCACGTAAGAGCCGCAATGAAGACTTTCTGAAGGAAATCGAATTGCGGATCGATCAGTAGTTGATGAGTTCATTAGAGGGAATTTCCCAACTTGCAGACGAGGAGTTGGTACGGCGGGTTGGCCACAAAGACATCGAAGCCTTCGATGAACTCTATCGACGCTACAGCCAGCGTGTGCTGCGCTACCTTCATCGCATGTTGGGTCCGGACAGTGAGCAGGCGCAGGACTGTTTACAGGAGGTGTTTCTACGGCTAATCGAAAAGAACGCTTCGGTCGATACGACTCGGCAGTTTTCCATCTGGATCTTTGCCGTTGCCCACAACATCTGCTGCAACGAGCGCCGGCGCCGGGATGTCAGACAACATACTGTTGCCACAAATGTCGACGCTGTTGCCATGGAGACGACACACGGTGCAGGAGAGGAGGTGGACCAGAAAATGTTCATGGAGTCCCTTTTTAAAGAGCTGGCTCTCCTGGACGAGGCTAAACGCAGCACTTTCTTATTACGCTTCCAGGAAAATTTCACGATTCCAGAAATTAGCGCCCTACTCGAATGCCCAGTCGGAACGATCAAATCGCGGCTCCACTACACCTGCCAATTGTTAGCCAAGAATTTGAAGGTGTTTAATCTAAGCGAAGTTGAAGGAGCAATGGAGTAATGGTAAAGCCAAAAGACAGCATCTCTTGCCAGGACGTTAAAGAGTGGTTGTTCGCAGGTAGCCCGGATTCGGTGGAAAGCGCGGTAGGGCGTGAGCTTTATCAACACCTCGAAAGATGTCAGCAGTGCCGCGCCTACAAGCGCCTTCTAACAAGAGTCCGTTCTGAACTGGAAGAAAATTTTCCTGACGGGCTGGAGCCGGATCCAGCCATTCAGGACCGACTCAGGAACACCTTGCGGAAAAAGGGTCTCCTGGTTGCGGGGCTACAAATTCTGCGACGACCCGTTCCAGCATATCAGGCTGTGCTGGGTGTTGCAGCGGCAATCGCCGCCGTTCTGATCATTGAAAACTCGAGTTCTGTCGAGCAACGCGTCCACACGTCTTCCGAAGAACCACGCAACGAGTTTATTGCGGTCGAATCGACAGAGGCGATCGACATGCTCCGGATGATCAGGAGGAGCGGGAGAAGCCATGCGGAGGACAGCCTGCTAGTGGGGAGCATGCCAGAATCGTTTGCCACGTTAGATGGGGCCAGCTAAGTAAGCCCGCGAAAGTCTTGCGACTATGGCCTGATGCGACGCCGATTCTCATGAGATTCGTCTGGGACGACAGAAGCCGTGAACTCTCTGTCGCCCCAGAACTGAAAACGGGTGCCGTAACGCGTGTTCACGGCACCCGATCATCCTACGCGGTGTTGCCACCGCTATGTAAGGAAGGCCGCACGAGTCAGCCGGCCTCCCCTTTGCACCGCAGCTCGTGGTCTGCAGTACGAGTCTGAACCACCAGAAAGCCGTCACCTCCCCGATGGTCCAGAACAAAAACGGGCACCGCACGCGTGGTGACGGCACCCGTTGTCTCGTTGAAAATGCTTCAATTGCTAACTAAGAGGGGCGGTTCTCCTCTGTCAAGATTGATGACTGAAACGCAGCCGCCGATCCTGCATTCGGTGCCGCGACAAAGTGCATCCGCAATCGTGTAGTTGAAATATACCTCGCTCGGGATACGACAACTCAAACGAAGGGTTTTAATGCCGACTTACGATATCAACAAGCGGTTTTACCAGGGTGCAAACTTGGTCGTGGAGGATCTGCTTCTTCTCGAGGCCTTCCAGATTGGTTACATGCCTGGAATGGTTCCAAAAGAGGAATTCGCCTCGGTGTTGGAAGCACATCCGTACATTCGTCGCTTCTTGGAAGCGAAGTGCCCAGAGTCCAAGCCTTTTCTCGAAGAGGTTGCGACTCATGATTTGCACTCAAACGATTGCACGCTAGCTGAATGCGAAGATCATGTCGTCTGGACCATCGCGGATCTTCTCGTGTACAACAAGTGTCCGGAAGTGTACGACTCCAAGGAATTTCACCAGTGGGACTTTGGTGAAGTTACCGCCATCACGCCGTTGAAGGGCAAATTCGTAGTCGACGTTGGCGCAGGTACTGGCAGAGTGGCTCTCGAAGCCGCAGAGACAGCTGAAGCAGTACTCGCCGTCGAACCCGTGGCAAACTTGAGGCGATTTATGCGAACAAAAGCGGAAAAACAAGGACTGGAAAATCTGTTCGTCTCTGACGGATTTATGAATTACATACCGTTGCGTGACGCATCCGCTGATGTGTTGATCACATCACACGCATTTGGGTGGCGAACGGAGGAAGAATTCCTGGAAATGCAAAGCGAACTTGAGAGAGTTGTGAGGAGTGGAGGCTTCATCATTCATTGTCCTGGTACTGCAGAGGTCCCCAGGGAAGATGGGCTCCACCAACGACTCGTCACGCCAGGTTTGGGGTATGACTTCGCCAGATTTCAGCTAGCCGATGGCTGGAAACGAAAGTATTGGAAGCAAGTATGATGAGAGTCGGAACACGCCCACGCTGCTTTTACATTCCCGTCACTCCCCACGGCGGTTCCGGAAAAGCGGCTATTCGTCTTCAGGGTGAAGGAACGTACGCTACGCAGATAGGGGCCATCTTGACGGAGTATCATGAAATCTCAGAGGCGAGTCACCGCCTCCGTGAGAGCAGAAGGGCGCATTCCGATGTACAGTACCTCGTGGGAGAATCTGGCATCGCAGGGCGTTGCAGATAAGGTGGGCCTCTCTCAATACGCTGTAGATTATTGGGCGGGATGACCACAGTTACTCGGTCCTGTTCATCGTGTAACGTCCGGACCCGGCTTCGGCGCTGAGCGCCTTCGCGCAACCGCTACGCGGTTCGGGCACCGCGAAAACGTCACACGCAAGCGGTGAAGCGCATGAAGAATTTCAAACGATTGTCCCAGGAAAGCTGAGAGAGGGGGTCAGAACTGGAAAATCTGCGCATTGTCCAACCCGATTCCAAGAAGCATATCGAAGCCATCCGCGACTTGCTCGGTACACAAAATGATGTGTGGGATACGCGAATGCTGAGCGACCACTATGACTGGCAGACATCGAGGATCGGCATTCTCGATGACCGCGTCGTTTCTCATTGTGGTGTCTTCCGGCTCCACCTGCGCGTGGGGACCGCGAAGGTGTTCACTGCGGGCGTCGACTGTGTCGTGACTCACGAGGAACACCGCGGTCGGGGTTTCATGCGGGCGACTCTAGGGGCGGCAGTGTATGCGATAAAGGAAAGGTGTTACGGACTCTCTATACTGCTTGGTGGAGTCGACGGATTCTATTCCAGATTTGGCTATGTGGCGGCCTGGCCTGAATGCAACTTCCATGTGGAAGTAGCAGATCTACCGCCTGGAAGCTCCGACATCAAGATCGAGGAGTTCACCCCAACACATCGGGAAGATCTCGCGAACCTCTACAATCGCTGGAATGAAACTCGGACGGGGACAGCAGTGAGGCCAACCTATTCAGACTACAAGTGGGCGGGTCACGATCAGGGATATCTATGGCGAGATGGGAGCGGACCTCCTGAGGGTTACCTCGTGGGAGAGCGCGGGCCGAGTGACGACCCATTCATGGTCGTAGACTCAGCGGGTAATCCAGACGACATCCTACTAGTAGCCGGGCTTCTTGCACGGAGATCAAAATTAACACGCATCTTGTTCCATCGTTTGTCTTCCAAGAGCGAACTCGGAAAGAGGCTGTGTCGGACGAATGCGAAACTGGAGGCCGATTACAAGACTGATGGGGGCTTCATGATACGCATTACGAGTTTGCCAGCATTGCTCGAAACAGTGATCCCCTTACTTGCCGAGCGGCTGCGCCAATCGCCCTATTCTAGCTGGAATGGGGACCTCGTAGTTTCGACTACCCGGGAACAGGTAGCTCTGCAGGTGGCCGATTCGCGCATGCAGATTGCCCCCGTGCAGGAGACAGAACATGCGATCGAGGGTCGTGAGGAGATTGCCCAGCTGGTTCTCGGCTCAGAGGAACCGGACGAAATCGTCGGGACTTCAGGTACAGTCTTACGTGGAGACGCGCTCAAACTCCTAAGAACTCTGTTTCCGGTGCAACACCCCCACATAGCAGCCGTGGATCTGTAGATTACATCTCAGCTGCAGGAGCATCTCACAACACGTCCGTGCGCTGCTTCGGGCTTCGCTCCTCGCGCAACCACCCACCGTTCGGGCACGGAGACAACAGTATAGACCATCGCAGCACAAGGCTCGAACTTCGAAAGCTCTGATCCATAAGAATGCTGGATAGACAACCTGTTCCATGATGGCCGATCTCCTGGAATCTCAGCTCCGCCAGGCCCTGAAAGCATATGCAATAGAACCAGGAATGGTGGCTCCCATTCGTGACGTCAATAACTCCGTATACAAAGTGATCACTGAGTCCCAAGAGACTTTCGCATTGCGCATCCATCGGAAAGGTTATCGGACACCAGAACAGACAGTTTCAGAACTATGCTATCTGAAACAGTTGTCTGCGGTAATGGATGTGCCAGTACCGATCAGGACACGTGATGGTGATCTGGTAGTGAATATCAATCACGGAAGACACACGCGACATGCGAGCTTGCTGACATGGGTGAAGGGGGGAGTACGGAGACCACACGGGAAGGGCGCAGGACCAAGAACGATCTACAGGATAGGCCACGAACTGGGGCGGATCCACGCGTTCTCCTCGATTTTCGAGCCCCCGTCAGGCTTTACCCTGCCCTCTTGGGACAGTGAAGGTATTTGCGGTGAGCGTAGTCCTTTTCGTCCTGGCCCTCTCGACGAATCGTTCAGTAAAAAGCAGCTCGAGGTATTAGAGAAGGTGAGGGACCGACTCGAATTTACAATGAAACAGATAGGTCGGACGGCACAGACCTTCGGCATTATCCACAAGGACCTCATTCTTTTGAACTGCCTGCATCACGGTAACAGAACCTCCGTGATCGATTTCGATGATTGCGGCTGGGGCTACTACCTCTACGATCTGGGAGGCATGCTTGAAAACCTCAAAGACTATCAGTCATACACGAGCTTGAGAAGCGCTCTGTTGCGTGGTTACAGGAGTGTTCGCGCACTTCCGTCTGCGTGGGAGCGCTATTTCGACTTGATGATCGCCGCGCGTCATGCAACGACTGCGATTTGGATGGCAGGAAAATGGCGCGTAGGGGATGTGGACAGGGGGACCTTTGAAGGGTACGCAAAATTTCGACTGCTGGAGGCCGAAGAAAACCTCTGACGGGGCGATCCACGGTGATAGAAGGGACCGCAGACTGGACGGAAATACCGGATCAGATAAGAAAGCTATAGAGGCCGTAGCCGACTTCCGCTAACATGAGGCTGCATGGCTTCGAGGCAAAGCCCTTCCGCGCACTCGTGCGCACTATTCGGACGCCAACCTGGAAGAATTGCGTCGAGCTATCCGTCTGCCGCACTTCCGCTTAGGTGCGGTAATCTAAACTTCTTCAGGGTGCGCACTGCGAACCCAAAAAAGGACTGCGCACGTACATGCGCGCCGCAGCCGTGCGTTGAATCTGGCCACCGGACAGTTTCGTGCCCCGGGGGCCGATCAGAGTGTCAAGGCCGTCATCCAGTCTCTTTATGTCCGGCTCCATGACACTCAAGTGTATCGCATCCTGCAGATTGACGGCCTGTTCTGGAAGCCCCAAAAGGATGTTGTTCTTGAAGCTGTCGCTGAACAAACGAGGGGGGTGGGACCAGGAACTCCTGGGCAACAACCCCAACAGCACTTCCAGCAGTGTGGTCTTACCCGCTCCGATCCTTCCGGTGATCACTGTGAACGAGTTCCGCACGATCTGCAGGTTGACCGCCTCAATTCCCCTGCCGGACTCGGGATGTCTAACCCGACCGCTCAGGGCTCATGAAAAATCATTGGAAAGTCCTCCTGGCCAGCCTCTCATTCAGCTCCCAAAGCGCGACCCGGTTGCTATCCCAGGTCACGAATATGGCAGTTTGATCTGAATCGGAGCAGCGGGAATTTGCCCTTTCCCTCGGCCTGCGACAAATGGGTTTGTTTCGTAAAACTGAGTTGGAAATCTGTATTATACTACAGAGTGCGGCCAGGCAATGCTGGTCCGAGGGGAAGGAAGGAGGTGATGACTTCCTGAAATTCGGTATGCCTTCCAGTGGGTGCGACTCCCACCTCACCAAAGTTGAGCCCGACGGGTGAGTAGCGAGGCCTTGCGTCGGTCGTGGCAACACGGACCGACGAAGCGTAGGTCCGCAAGCGCGTGGGCCGCGGGACTGCGGCTCTGAAAGATAATTGAATCCCGGGTGCCGAGACGACGCTGTACGATCGAAGGCAGCAGGACCGTCCCCGTGGAATGGGCGAGGGGACGGTCCGCCCGGCGGGGTGAACGACCATGGCACGCGCGACGAGGAAGGTCCAGTAACCTGGGAAGCCCCAAATCTCCACGAGAGACATCCGGTGACACGGAGAGCCGGTGACCCGTCTCCAACGTACCGCGCGTCAGCGGACGCACGCGTGGTCGGCCAAGAACAAGCGTCCGCCTCGCGGTAGGCCAAAGCAAGGGGAACCGGAGCGGCGGCCGATGGAGGAGGGGTGTCGGAGGGCGGTGTATGAGCGACGACGTCGGGGAACGGCTGGCAGCTGGACCCGACTGAGCGGAGGCCGCCCGTGTTGGCATGAACTTTTGGGAGGGAGCCATGACCGAGGCACAGACTTCGGAGCCCATGTCACCGGAACTACAAAAGGTAGCGGAACGCGCGAGGCGAGATCCGGACACCCGGTTTCACTCGTTAGCCCACCTGATTGATCAGACCGCCCTGCGGCGGGCATTCCACCGGCAGCGCGGTAGCGCAGCGGCCGGGGTGGATGGGGTGACCAAGGCCGACTACGAGCAGGAGTTGGAGACCCATCTCCAGGATCTGCATGGGCGGCTACGGGCACGACGGTACCGGCATCAGCCGATTCGCCGGGTCCACATCCCCAAGGAAGGCCGTGCGGGACAGACGCGACCGATCGGCATCTCCTGCTTCGAGGACAAGCTTGTGCAGGGGGCGCTACGAGAGGTGTTGGAGGCAGTGTACGAGCCCCTGTTTCGGGACTGCTCGTATGGTTTCCGCACCAGACGCAGTGCCCATGATGCCGTGCGGAAGCTACAGGCCGTGATCTATCGGAGGGAGGTGAACTGGATCCTGGAGAGCGATGTACAATCCTTCTTCGACGACGTGGATCGCCCCACGTTGCGGGAGATGCTCCGGGAACGGATCGCTGACGGGTCGATTCACCGGCTCGTCGGCAAGTGCTTGCATGTGGGGGTCTTGGACGGGGCGCAGTTTGTGACTCCGGACCAGGGGACCACCCAAGGCTCGGGGCTTTCCCCGCTGCTGGGTAACATTTACCTGCATCATGTCCTCGACACGTGGTTCGAGGATCTGATTCGGCCCCGCCTTAAAGGGCGCGCCCATCAGGTCAGGTACGCCGATGACTTTGTCCTCGGTTTCGAGCTACGCGAAGACGCTGAGCGGGTAATGAGAGTGCTCGGCAAGCGGATGGAGCGCTTCGGCCTGAGGCTGCAGCCGAACAAAACCCGGCTGGTCTCCTTCCAGCGTCCATCGAGGACGCAAGTGAGGGGCAAAGGCCCTGGGACCTTCGACCTGCTCGGTTTCACCTGGTACTGGCGGCGGAGCCGTCGCGGGAACTGGGTCCCGATGTGCAAGACGCGGACGTCGCGCCGCCGACGGATCGTGAGAAACGTCACCGACTGGTGCCGTCGCCATCGGCACGAGCCGGTTGCGGTGCAACACGCCGCCCTCGTGAGGCGCATCCGAGGCCACTTCCAGTACTTCGGCGTCAATGGGAACGCCCGGAGTCTGGGTGCGGTGGTCTACCACGCCCAACGGGCGTGGTACAAATGGTTGCGGCGACGCAGCCAAAGATCGCGTCTGAACTGGGAACGCTTTGAGGATCTCCTTCGAGACTTCCCACTTCCGCGTCCTCGGGTGTATGTGAACATCTGGGGATGATCCGCGAGCCGTGCCAGCGGAGGAGCCGGATGGTGGAAACCTCCAAGTCCGGATCTGGTGAGGGCCGGGGCTAAGGTAACTGGCCCCGGCTACTCAACTTTTCGATCGCATTCTGCGAAACAAACCCATTTGCTCCACGAGCCAAAAACGCTTCCGGGCATCGGTGTTGGTAGTGCTTCACCGACCCTGGCAATTGTCCAATGGTGCCGTCCGGCGCGAGGTACCAGACAGAATCAATAGTTGCTGAGCCTACTACGAAGGGATGTAACCGGCAATATTGCACATTCGTTACCTCGATCCCACCGTCTGCAAATGACCCGGTTGTTTCACAGTTCACGAAGTCGCGAATGCGGCTTGCCGAAGGCCCAGCGCCGAACGGCGCGCAGGGAATTGCTTTGTTATATGCGCTTGCGGACTGAATCTACAGGTGTTTTTGTCATTGGTGTTGCGAGTTGAGGTTAGATTCAGTGGCCGCTCAACAAGAGGGGATTGACCGACTAGGAAAGATCACTCCAGCTCTTAAGATAACCGACAATTTCCGAGTGGCCGTTGTGAATGGCCCACTGCAGGGGCGTGGCACCGGCCGGGCCACAATCCCGGATAGTGAGATCGGACCCCCTCTCCATAAGGAATTCGACTGTCCCTACGCCGCCGCGAGCAATACTGCCACAGGCGAAGTGGAGCGGCGTTTGACCGCCACCGTGGCATCGAGCGGGCATAGCATCAATGTCAACCCCACGGTCTAGCAGAATCTGGGCCGCCTCAAGTTGACGGTTAATGATCGCATACGCGAAGGCCTCAACGAGAATCTCGTAATTTGTCATGGTCGGGAGTTCATCTTCCTCAACTGTTTCCCTGTCCGTTCCCTTATGCGGAACCACCTGGCCGCCTCTGAGGATGCTCCGCTCGTAGTACGGTCGCCGTTGATGGCTACTGCGGGCGCCTGGCCGCAATTCACCTTCCTCTATGAAGAAGCTCTCCATCTTCTCGATGATCCCTAGCCCTGCTGCAAACCGAAGGTCCAGTCGGGCCCCGTGCTGGTGCAGTGTTGCGGCGACTTCAGTTTCGCCATGAATGAGTGCGGCGTATGTAGCAAGCCCGTCATGAGCATTCACGTCCGCGCCAGTGTCGATCAGGACCTCGAGCAGCTCTTTCTGAACACCCGCTTCTCTGGCTGCTGATCCGCTCGCCACTAGACACAGAGGCGTGTTGTTGCCCGTATACGTTTGCGCGTTCGGATCCGCTCCAGCTCTCAAAAGCACCCGTGCGATGTCACAGACACGCGGGGAAATTGGATTGTCGGTGGGGTTGCCGGCCACGTAGTGCAGCAATGTCGCCCCGTGGAAGTAGGATCCCTGGGTTGCATCGTCGAATCCGGCAGCCTCGATGAGCGCGGGATGCTGACGCACCAAGCCCTCCAATCGAGGCACATCGCCTGTCGCAATCGAATCGATTGCCGCCCGGATGGTGTTCAGAGTCTTCCTCGAAAACTCGTCCGACCGTGACAATCGGAGTTGATGGAACTCGGTTTCTGTCATCGCCTTGAGCCTTTCCTTCATCAGTTTGCGGCCATCGTGAAGGCGTTTTTTGACCGTCGACACCGGAACTTCGAGAAGCTCCGCAACACCATCGTAGGAGAGGCCGGATATGTAGAACAGAGCGAGAGCCTGTTGCGATCGCGGGGGGAGGTCCCCCAGTACCGCGGCCACGATACGCCGTGTCTCCGTTGTCTCATGGACCTCATCCGGCGTTGGATCGGTTGATGCCATCTGCACATTTTGAGGATCGACGCTCGGCAGCTCCTTTCTCCTGGTGATGCGGTTGCACTTTGTGAAGACGATCTGCCGAAGCCATCCAGGTAGACTGTCCACGTCTCTCAGGGAATCGAGGTTGAGATATGCTGTGAGAAATGCCTCCTGGGCGGCGTCCTCCGCGAGCTGCAGGTCCTTTAGGATTGAGTAGGCGAACCCCAAGACCATGTCCTGGAACCGTAGGACGACCGTCCCGAAGGACTCGATGTCACCAGCCTTTGTCTTCTCAATTGACTCTTTAATCTCATCCATAACCATCCAGCCTCACTCCAAGGAGCCACGTAAGGTCGTCAAGGTTACTTTCGAAGAGTATTGCCAGGACGGCACGTGGGCTGGCAATGCTTACCTCACACCGGTTATAGGGATGATTAGTTTCGGCCTCGCATATTTGGTGTGGAATCGACGCATTGCTGCCTACCAGAGCGCCGGTTCGTAGGATCCTTGCGGTCTTGACATGTAACCACCGAAGCGGTAGCTTGACTCGCGAGTTTGTCAAACAGCATCAGAGCGGGTATAATATCAGAGCGGGTATAATCGGCCTGTCGGATGCTGTAGGCCGCCAACGCGAGGAGATCCTAATGCGATACATAGGACTGTCTAGCCACCGGAGGATCGGAATGTAGTCGCATACTTTCTCGCTCTGAGTCACCTCATATCAGCCGCCCCGCGTTGGGGGCGGCTTTTTTGTTGGAGGAAGGAAACTACATGTGACCTGCCAGGGCGCTCCAATACCACACATAGCGTGCAAAGACAAGAAACGTCACATCTCGAAAGCCCATTCGATATGAGATACACCTCAGAATTACATAAAGCAGAATCTATTCTTCAAAAGAGTCTTCATGCACCTGTGAAACTACAACCACAGCATCTTATAGATGGCGGCCCTGATGAACGTATTCTCGTTCTTCGATGTACGGTGAATGATGTCTCAAGTGAAATGCCCGAGACACTAATTGTAAAACGCTGGCAGGAAAATTCAGAACGGTTTCTCAGAGAGTGTGCATCATTGGACTTTCTCGGTCGCCAGGAAAGAATAGCAGAGATTTTCCCAAAGTTATTTGGATGGGATGGGAAGGCCGAGGTAATGGTAGTAGAAGATTTGGGGGATCGAGAAGGACAATGGCTCGGGGACATTCTCTTTGCAGATGATAAAGAGAAAGCCGAAAGGGCTCTGATCGACTTCCAACATGCTGTTGGCCGGATGCACGCCGCGACGATAGGCAAAGAGAAGGAGTTTCAAGAAGTGTGTAGCCTCTACGGTGCTCATCAGGCCGAGGGCGACCGCACCGACAACCTACCCAGCAAACTCCTCCTCTTCGAGCGCAATGTGCGCCAACTCGGCTTCAAGGATGCTCCAGGGTTGACTCAGGTCATTGAGAATGCGATTGGATCGATGGAGGATCCTCATCCATTTTTCTCCTTTGTACATGGCGATACCACGCTGGCAAACGCCTTCTTGACTAGCCACGGAATTCGCATTTTTGATTTGGAGTCGGGTGGTACGAGACATTGTCTGACGGATGGGGCTTTCTCACGTATGAGATATCTGGAGAGCAGTTTGGCGCAGCAAATTCCGGTTGACTTACGCCGCCGGATGATGAATGTCTATCGAGAGGGATTGTCCAGTGGCTGCCCAGATGCTATGGACGACGATCTCTTCCTGCCTGCCTTCACTGCCTGTTGTGCGTGTTGGATGGCCAAGCAGTGTGATAGGCTACTTGCCAATCTCGAGAAAGACACACAATGGGGGCGAGCCAGTGAACGCCAGAGAGTGGTGACCGCTTTAGAAAACTTCACCGAGATCTCTAGGGAGTTTGATTTGTTCGCAGCTTTGGGCGAGACCGCTGCAAGTATGTCACAAGAGCTTAGAAGTAGATGGAGCGAAACCGAGTGTTCCCTACCTGTTTACAAAGCACTGTAGAATCCGTGGCAGGTTGAACTAGAGCACGGCAAGAACAACATTGGCGGCCATGCGGATTAAAAGTTCGATCCGGGCGTTTTCGCAAATTGGAGTAAAAATATAGGGTTACGAAGGCCTCGTGTTGAAAAGTGCCACGATATGACCCAGAGCTCGAATCTGTGCCCCTATTTGCCACCGCAGATTCATCCCCAACCTAGTACTTACCACAATTGCCACTGTGCTGCCGGGAGGGGTTCTTTGCTCCTTCCGCAGTATGAAGAATACAGACCTTGAATCTGTCCGTAGGGCCGCTCGGCTCTACAGCACCAACAAAGAAGCCGCGGCCTCGCTAGGCATTCATCCAGGCAGTTTTGCCCGAATCTGCCGTAGCCATGGGATTGAGACGCCGCATGGCCGGAAACGGCGACGGAGGCGAGAAAGTTCGTGAATTAGACTCTCAGCGGTTGTTTGTGCGAACAAAAGGTTCGCATATTTATAGTTGGGTGCCGGACCGATCATCCTATGTAAAATGACATCACTATCTACAGCGTAGGCGGAACATTGCGTGGACATTCTACCGCTCCTCAATGAGATTCAGAGCATTGCGCGTACTGGATTGAATTACACCGACAATCCATACGATCGCGAAAGGTACGAGCATCTTCTGGAGCTCGCTAGCAGGTACTGCGGAGAGAGTATCGATAGGCCAGCGGAATATGTCCTTGATAGACTTCGACGCGAATTGGGCCACATTACCCCAAAAGTCGGAGCCGACGCGGCCATTTTTGATCAAGATGGTCAAATTCTTTTGACCCTCCGAGCAACTGATGATCAGAAATGGTGCTTGCCTTGTGGATTCGTTGAACCCAATGAATCACCATTAGATGCTGCTGTTCGGGAGACGTTGGAAGAAACAGGATTGGAGGTTAGGCCACTCCGTCTAGTTGACGTGTTTACACGATTACCGAGTGCCGAGAATGGTCCTCATACCGTTGTCTCAGTGGTCTACTTGTGCGAAATCGTGAAAGGTGAGATCCATTTGTCTCACGAAGTTGCTGATGTAAGGTTCTGGCAGATTGAAGCTGTGAAAGATTGGCATAGAGATCACGCTAAGTTTGCCACCAGAGCCCACGCGATGTGGAAAGATAGTGTGCGCAATGCCTGTGAATAGTGGATGTTAAGTCGAACGAAGGGAGCGGGAATTGGCTGAAGTGATTGGTAGGAGTGATCTTGAATCCAGCCGCATTGTTTTCCTTTCTGAACAAACCGGAAACCCCGAGATCCATGCTATGAATGGAGACGGGTCCCACCGCGACGTTGTAACGGAGAATTGGGCTCGACAGATCGACGCAGACGTACCAACAACTGTCCTGTCTGGGAATGGCGATTCCCTGCTCACGCTAGACATCTGTAGTCGACCTGATTGGTCCCCAGATGGCCAGACGATCGCCTACGAAGAGAGCGTAGAAAATCCGGACATTTGGATTATGAATGCGGATGGTACGGATAGACGGAGCCTCACATCCGACAACCACAAGAACGAGCAACCAAATTGGTCGCCAGACGGAGATTGGTTGGCCTTTGTCTCAGATCGCACAGACACAAAGTGTGTCTTCGTTTGTCGGAGAAATGGGAGTGAGATCAAACAGCTAACTGAAGACGTTGGCGATGCCCTGTACCCCACTTGGTCGCCTAGCGGATCTCAGATTTCGTTCAGTTTTGTGCAGAACGGGTGTAGGGACGTTTTGTTAGTTGACGTGCGAAGCAGGCAGACCCAGAAACTGACGCAAGGCAGCAACGATGAAGGAAAATCGTGGTGGTCGCCGGACGGCGAAAGGCTTCTGTACAACTCAATCGTGGACGGGAAAATGTGCGCTCACGTCATGAAATCAGATGGAACGGCTCGAACCACGTTGACAACCGACTCGAGCAACAACGAGGCGGTGTACGGATGGTCCCCAGATGGCCAGAAAATCCTCATTAGCTCGACACGGGAGGGAAACGAGGATCTTTACCTCTTGGAATCGGATTCAGACAACGCCGTGCGACTGACATTCGGCGACTGCCCGGAAGGCAAATGCAGTGCATGGAACGCCAGCTGGTTCTCTATGGGTAATTGAGGGCTGTATCACGGCCGAGTGATGAAACGAGGATCGCTGTGGATCGGGTCTTTCTTCGCGTAGCACGTCATGCCTGGCTCCGCGCTTGCGCCCTTCGCGAAACCGCTATTAGCGAAGGCCAGTGGTCAGATTAGCCGCCTCGTCCGCCGAGACTAAGACTCGCATCCTCGCGCTCGTGAAGGCGCCGAAGGCCAGTGGTCTAGCGTTCGAGCCCGCTCGTGAAGGCGCCCCCCGAGCCCGGCACCCCCGCTTTCCCAACTCGCGAAAGTGGTCTGCACTATAATAAAGATTTTCACGCGAAATCCGTATGATACTACAGATTCTCGATCACATTCTGCGAAACAAAGCCATTCGTTGTTAAGGAAGCGCTCGACGAGCCATAAGCTTAAACTAATCCCTCCAATAGCGAGTTATTCTCGATGTCGCGAAGCGACAGGGAGATCTCCTTTGCGCAGGGAGATCTCCTTTGCGCGCTGATACGCCCTCTCAATATGAGTGTCGGCAACCGCTGCTACTCGTGGCCCATATTTCTTATGGTCCACAAGACTTGCAATAGCAAGACGTCGCCCTTTACTCCGCCGCACAAGACCATGAAGATCAGAGTATGAAAGCCTGCTTACAACATCACGAACTAAGTTAGAGCCTAGGAAACGGGGCCCCAGCAACATTAAGCCGCGATCACCCGCTGGTGGGGCCTGTAGGAAAGAATCGGCCAGGATCCTTCTCAAGTGGCGTCTTATCTGGCCCTGATTTGCCAGCGAGAGACCTATGAGGAGAACTGCGGATGCCCTGGGCCACTCTATCCACCAAGTCGAACCTGGTCAACAGTGCCTATGGCGCCAGCAAGATCGTTGATCGACCACTTCTCAAGGGGATCTGTCGCCAATAACCCTTGCCGGGGTACACTACTCACCCGGATATTTCGAGATAGGACACGCCGGCTGCAGCATCCCGGATCCCTCTGGAAGGATATGACAAGAATGGCTGCATCAAAGATCGAGTGGACAGAAGTCACATGGAACCCCGTCCGCGGGTGCGTGAAGGTTAGTCCAGGCTGCAAGCATTGCTACGCGGAGACTTTTGCAGAGCGATTCCGTGGGGTACCAGGCCATCCCTACGAACAAGGATTCGACCTGAGGTTGGTGCCTGAGAGGATGTTCGAACCACTCAAGTGGTCAGAACCAAAGGTCGTCTTTGTGAACTCAATGAGCGATCTGATCCAAGATGGGGTGCCGGACGACTATATAGAGAGGGTTGTGCGTGTAATGGTCGCGTCTCCTTGGCACACCTATCAGGTGCTGACGAAACGGCCAGCCAGGTTGGCCGCCCTGCTCAAGTCTGATCTGTCATTCGCATCCGATGCTTCACACATCTGGTGGGGGGTGAGCGTGGAGGATCGGAAGTACGGCATCCCGCGAATTGACGAACTGCGGCATGCTCCGGCGAGAGTCCGGTTCCTATCAGTTGAGCCGCTACTTGAGGATATAGGTGATCTTGATCTTGAAGGAATACACTGGGTTATCGTTGGCGGAGAGAGCGGGCCTGGCGCGCGGCCAATGGAAGAGGCCTGGGTTCAGTCGATTCAGGATCAATGTGACGAGGCTGGAGTGCCTTTTTTCTTCAAACAGTGGGGTGGGGTTCAGAAGAAGAAGAATGGCAGGGCGTTGAATGGCCGCACGTACGACGCGCTTCCGGAAACTGCGTCAGAACTCCTTCCCCCACGGACGGTTCGCCGAGCACTCCAAGAGGACCTCAAGGATCTCATTCCCTGTTCGACCGAGATGCCACGCTCGGTACAACCCGCGATGGCTTCGCTGGGCTGAGCTTCCGTACGCCCTTCAGTAATCGTAATAGAGTGCATTGACAAAGCAATCTCCATCCGGTCAACTCGACGATGAGCCGACTCTCTTTGAGATGCCTGCCCCTATCGTCCCCGAGCCTCGGATCAAGGTACTCACGCACCCTGTCTGGACCGAGCACAAGGCGCGCCTGATTCAACGCTATCTGTTCTACTTCGTAATGATCACAAAGCACGGGACCTACATAGATGGCTTCGCAGGGCCTCAGAAGGGCAACGAGGAGGACATGTGGAGCGCGCGGCTTGTTCTCGAGAGTCGGCCCCGCTGGTTCCGGAATTTCTACAAACCCCTTGGGGCTCCAAAGCGAGTTCCATGGCCTGTATGACATCAACGCTAACCAGGTTAAGAGGCTTGAGGCTCTGAAGGCAAGACAGCCGCCACCGGACAAAGACAAGCACGAGCCACCTCGAGTCGTCGATATACAACAGGGGCCGTGACGGGCCTATTGGTATGCTTAGCGGGAGAATTGGGTCGCCATCGACATCTGCAATCCTGTCGCGATGACGCTTCACTAGGCCGCATGTCGCTAAGCCTTGGTCACCGATGCAAGAATCAAACGCGTGCGCTCAGATCAGTCGTGGTTGCCCTGAAACGTGGCGCAGTGGAAGTGACTCAGCCGTTCTTGTTTCCACCTCGATCAACCTCTACGGTGGACCCCAATAAAACGCCAGGCGCTAACAAAAAACTGCGCTGGCGCCCAACCTGTCAAAACAAGAGTAAGGACCCCACACGGCGTCGTATCAAGTCCTGTGGCGGTCGAGACAATTTTGCCGAGATCTTGCGATATGGATACTCGCCTGGAGGTCCGCCATGTACAAGATCGCCCTCGCCGACGACCATTACGCTCTGCAGTTGCGGAACACGCGCAACCCGTTTGTCACGAACGAGAGTAACCCCTCTCTGTGTGAGACAGCCACGAGCGTGGTTGAGGGAGAGTTCACCGTCGGTCGGCAATGTCAGCGATTTCAGCTTCGGATTGTTATAGAGGAACTGACAGCGCTACGCTCCACCAATGGGAATCATGAGGTCACCTGACAGCCGGGCCCACTTAGCGGGGAGAGATCTTTCAGCCCTTCAAGATCCTAATGGTCACTGGCTAACCTTGCTCAGTTCGCTCACTGGTCGGGGGGACGTACAGGCACCACGTCCTCGTTCGAGACTAGCTGAGATCAGCGACAGGTACTCCTGCGAAGCGACCAGCGCAAACCGCGCTGTCGTATGTTACCGGGAGTAGAAGGCTAGCCTACGTCGCAATCTTGCCGGGCAGTTCATCAAGATCCTGAATTATCGCGTCTACGACGGGTGGTTCTGGCCAATTCGCCACGCTTCCATATCGCTCTCATTCCACACTCCTTCGCCCCACCAACGTCAGCAGCTGGATTGTCTCCGACCATTACTGCCTCTTCCACTGAAATTCCTAGACTGCCTACTGCGCGTAGGAAAATCTCCGGGTCTGGTTTAGCAATCCCTTCCGATTCGGAAATCAAGACGGTGTCGAAATACCCTGAAATTCCCAACCCATCGATCTTGGGTTGCTGCGACGCAACACGTCCATTGGTAACAAGGCCCAATTTGAGTCCTTGCTGTCGAAGTGTCGCGAGCGTTTGATGCGCCTTTGGAAATGGGACACAGATGTGTGGGAAATACGCTAAAAAATCTTCCAACAACAGCTTCCACGTGCCGGGAGAGAGGTCAAATTCTCGTTCGACGCACCTGAACACTTCGTCCTTATTAGCGTAACCGTGAGCGTCCAACTCGACTACGCGGTTCATGTATTCGGTAAATGCAACAGACTGCAGCTCTCTCAGGCGCCTGAACTGGCGATGCAGATATACTATCAGGCTGCTCTGCCGATCCAACAGTGTCTCATCGAGATCGAACAAAACTGCATGTATCACTGTGCTCCCTCCCACTATTTCGGGCAACGTCTCACCGGGTTGCCGAACTCGCGCAAGCGGCGCAGCGGCAACTGGTTAACCGTAGTACCAAGACAATGGATCGAACCAACTATCTGCTCAACGCCGCGCATGTGTCGTCTAATCGAGTTCGCACCGAACGCCGATGCCGATGCGTGCGATAGCGTCCTCTTGATCAGGGCGGCGCACGATGAGTTCCACACAGGTCGCTTCATCTACGAAGAAGCCTCCTGCAAACACCACCCAAACATCGGTCCCCCCGCAAGCCGGCACGATGATTCGTTGCACCGGCTCGTCGCGGTCGCCCCAATGGACTCGAGTGGTAGAGCCCTCAGGAACAACAATCTCAAACGCCGAATCCGCACGAACAATCAGACCGGTCTTGGAGAAGAACTGTCCAAAGTCTAAATCTTGTGGTCCCACCTGCAGCGTGAGAGAGGGAAATGCGACGACATCTCCGACGATAGAGTCCTTTGGCCGCAACTCTGACAAGCCGTCGATGACTTGGTCGCATAGCAACGTGGTCTCGGTTGGTTCCGCGTCCAGGGTGGATTGAGTCGCCTCGTGGCCATCGCTGCAAGAGACAGAACACGCAAGGCATAGGACTATGCTAGTTCGTATGATCTCCCCCCAGTGGCCGCCAGATGAACCAAGGGCGGTCGGGTACGCGCTGGCGTGAGTTAGCTGAGAATACATCATAGAACCTATGGCATCGAATGATGCCCGCCTGTAGCACACAAGGCGCGCTGAAAACGATGAATGCGGTTGCGCGAAGGGCGAACGCCCGAAGCCGGGCACGGACGTGTTAACGGCTGTGGGCAGATCTCTCTGTTGGAGCCGATCCAACTCAGATTGATGCGCAATACTTATCCAGCGCAGACCTGTCAGCCTCGAAACCCAATTCAGTTCGGTTCAGCTTCTCAGGATGAGCGAGGAAGAAATGATCAATGTCGTCGTTTGCCTGAGCTTCCGTGAGATCCGCGCCCTTAACGATGAAGTACGCGACCGAGGTGAAGTACTGGACATCTCTGTACAAATATGTGCTTCCGAAGGAGGTCAAATATTGGAGATCTTGTACCTGGACGCCTAATTCCTCTTGCAATTCGCGGACCAGAGTGTCTTCGAGGTTCGTTTGCCCTTCGTGTAATGACTATCCGATCCCCGCTCTCAATGATGCCAACCGCGGAGGCAAGAGGGCCATGATAGTAGACATATCCACAGGACGTGCATGTCAGGCTGGCGTTGTCGCCTTGTTGGATTCTACTTTCTCCGCAACGTGGGCAAAACTCAAAGCCTGTCAGCTCGCGTACATCCATAGGACTTTCTGCCTTGGCTCAAGGTCCCATTGCCGTTAACATTTTCGCCGTGCCCGAACCGCGAATGCGGTTGCGCGAAGGGCGCAAGCCCGAAGCCGGGCACGGGGCGTGTTACACGCCTGCCGGGCTCGCGGCATCGCGAATTGCCCCGCCAAATCTACTCCACGGAGGTTCCCGGGACGAGATTCGAGGTCACAAAAAAGTCTCTGCCCAGTTGATACGTGATCTCGAGGTTTCTTGCCCTGTTCCTCGGCCTCGCACCTGGGTCCACCATTCCGGGTAGGACAACGAACTCACAATGTTTCACGCCAGCATCTGGTCGCAGACGATCGTTTGTATATAGGCGTTCCATGCTCTCAGCAATTCCAGTTTCCCGTAGAATCTCCATATCGTTCCCTGCTGGACAGAGTACCAACGCCCTTTCGATAGATAGACGTGAGAAGGAATAGGCTTCTTTGGCAAATTTGTACTCGTACGCGTAACCGCAGACCCAAACTCGATCAAACCATCCCTTCAGTTTGGCAGGGCAGTCGCTCCACCAAACGGGAAAAACGAACGCTAGACCGTCGGCCTTCGCGATTTTGCGGTGTTCGACCTTCACGTCTGATGGAACTGGTAGCGTTGGGCGATTACCCGAGACGTTCATCTCACGGTTGTATTCGTCGAGAGTTACCTCCGACCTGAAGTTCATCCCATACAAGTCCCCAATCTCGTACGAATGGCCGCCGTCGCACAGCCCGCGACACAATTCTTCCAGGACTTCTCCTGAAAAGGAATTTCTAGTAGGATGGGCGAAGATTACATATGCATGCATCGGAGATTCTCGTGAAATGCGCAGAACATCGGGCAGAAGTCTCTCAACATATCCCCGGTGGCGTGTAGCGATTTCGCCGTGCCCGAACCGCGAATGCGGTTGTGCGAAGGGCCCGAAGCCGGGTCACGGACCTGCTAAAGGACGTGGGGCAAAACACCACCCGGACCTGGACCTCGCCTCTAAATTACCCTTCGAGGGGCAGCCGTGTTCGGATCTCCAGTGTTGGGCGTTCCGTGCGGCTCGATTAAAAGCACGTGTGCTTCTTCAGCCGCAACGGGACAATGCTCGACACCTTTTGGAACCACAAAGATTTCACCTGGACCCAATACAAAATCCTCCTCATGGGTCTGTATTGTCACACTGCCTTTGAGAACTAGAAAAAAGTCGTCGGTGTCTTCGTGGTTGTGCCAGACAAACTGGCCTTTGAGTTTCACGACCATGATATCGTGTCCGTTGAACTCGCCCACTGTTCGCGGTTGGTAATGTTCAGAGAACGTCGACAGTTTCTCTGCTAAATCTATCTTTCTCATTGAGTACCTTCTCTCCTGTGGCGGCCTGGGCGCCCCATGTTCCTTTAACGATCTCACAATTTACGAAGTCGCGAATGCGATTTGCCGGGGTCAAACCTGACCGCCAGCTGTTCCGGACATGCACGATTTGCCCACCTACATCCTGATACGTTGCCGCGCGGCGCAATCAACTGTGCGAGCTGACGCACGTTCGCGCAAGGTGTTGTCGTGGTTCGGGCAATTCCCAACCCGGAGCCTGCGGATTGCTTGCAGTGCTGGCCTTGAAGCCACAGATTCCCATCACCGCGTTGTGGCTTGGGGTAGGCCGTCACGCACGAGCGGTGTTGCCGCGACCGCAGTCAGATCTGGAGGGGATGCTGACAAAGTAGGTGTGGCGCCTCGAACTCAATTGCCCGACGCTATCGCCAGGGCTTCACCGGTTGTCGCGCTGACACCCCGTAACTGGCCCACCCTCCCGATGAACTCCTCCTGCAGCTGCTGCACTTGAGCAAGCAGCCCATCAGCGCGCTGCCGGGCGCCCCGAGCCCACTTTCCGTCACGAAAGTCCGTCAGATTCAAGTAGACGATCGACAGAGCACCACTCGCGCCCGCGATGGCCGACGTGATGGCGACGCCCGAATCTCCTCGAGCGGATTGGAAGCCAAGATCAAACACGAGGAGCGCATTCCTGGCGACGCCAATTGAGAGTTCAGCAATCTCAAGAGGGATGTCAGTAGCGATGCGCAACTCTTGGCGTGCCTTACTCTGCAGGCGTCGTCTGTCCGGAGATCGCCGCCCGGCCCGGTCTCTATCCCTTCTGGCATTGATGACCCTAGCAAACTGGGCCGAGTCCTCTTGAAGAAGGTTAACTAGGCGGGGTTCTAGAGACCTCGCGATGTTCTCCACCGCCAGCGTCAACTGTCCCAGGACTTCTCCGTACCTCTCCCGCCCCTTGGTCAGACTGACAACAGTGTCAAGCAGCTTGCACGAGACAAGAGTGAGCAGTGCCGCGGCGCTACCTGAACCCGGTTTGTGGCTGCCAGCGCCGAACTTGTCGAGCAGCACGTGTGTAGGAAGCTCGAGCAACACTCCGTGGTCGACCGGAACCACAGAGACTTGCTCCTTCTGAGATCCACTCGCCATCTAATGCGACCTCCCACGTTGTCTTAGGATTCCCAGGGAGAAGGTTGACGCAACCCGCTGTGACGCGTGCGGAGCTTCCGCCCAATTACCCATCGCCATGTCAACTTCGTCATCAGTACGAATCTCGATGTCGTAGGTCTATCGATCCGGCTGCTGGAAGAGATCTTGAATAGTCCCTTCGTTCTCTATCCGGCGCTTGATTGCTCCAACAACAGCTAGGTATCTGATCAACCAGCCTCCCCTTGCTGTGGTGACACGCTCTCGCGCGTATGCGACATCGCTGTAGCTGATTGACAGGCCCTCTGCCGACAGGTTGTTTATAAGTCGCCTGAAGTACGCTTGATGCCCCCCCCGACCGGTAACGGCCCTAGTGATGACCTCTCTCTCCTTCGCGGTGATCGGGATGACTGCGGTAGAATCCATACCACCTCTGCCTCGCAGCATTCGCTCTCGCACCACTACGGCCTCCGACGGCAGGCCAAGATAAGTGGCGAATGCCCTCAGATCGCATGGATACATTGATTCGGCACACTCCCACTCCGATTCCGTGATCAGCTTGTTAGCGGCCCACTGGTTCGCTGCCTCCTCGCGTGGATCCTGTTTTCGCCAAGTCCCCCATCGTCGCTTCGATCTGTCGTCTGACCCATGAATGAACGGTGAGAAGAGATCTGACTGCTGATCTAGGAAGTGATGACCAAGCTCGTGCGCAAATACCCATGCCTGCCACTCAGGCGACAGTGCCTCGTTTATCGCGATTCCAGGTCCTTCATCCTTTTCGCGGATGTAGAGTCCTGCCCAGTCGCAACCGTCCTCTGCGTTGGTGTCCATGAACTCAACCCGGACACCCTCGTCGGCGGCAGTCTGCGCAAGAGTTTCCAAATGCTCCTTGGTACGATCGCTGCCGCCTCCGGCTGTCATCCCTCACCCTCCGATTCGGAACTCGAAACCATCCTGCGAAGAAGCTCGCGAGCTACAGGTCTGAGCCCTGGCGGACACTCGCCGCTACTGGCTGCTGCCTTCATCAGTCTGTCGACACGTTCATCCAGAGCCGCGTCGTCCTGGGTGTCGGCCTGCACACTCTCATCTCGCTCACGGTCTAGTTGCTCAATTCCCTGCCGCAGCAATGCGCCTGCGACCTGACCAGGGGCAGCATTCACACCAACGGTCTTCATGACTTCTGCCACCTCCTTGAGTTTGTTCCACTCTTCCTCGGTTAGCGGGATCTTTCGGCGTCGGGTGACTTGCCGTCTTCCCGGTCGCCCGCCCGTCGAAACAAGCTCGGACACAAGGTGCTCCCGAAGGGCGTAGAAGGCGACCGGATTTGCCCCCGAAGTGCTCTCGCCGACTTGGTCTGCCCCAAGCTCCTTTCCAATTTCGTCCGGTTCCAGCCGATCAAGAGCGAGGCTCGTGTCGCGGACACGCCTCAAGGACTTGGTGTCTTTGATCTTTCTCGCCACAGTATCTCCTGTCACGACCGGTCGAAGTCGCGAATCCTGTAGAACCTGTTGTCGAATTCCACTGCCACTTCACCCTGATCTGTCGTGTGCCCGAGTCTGTGGAGAAACTCTCGGAGCCGGGGCAGGGAGCTGAGAAACTGCCCCGGTTTGATGAAGGTATAGATCAGAACTGGCTGTTCCCAGATGACATCTCCATCGTCGTCTAGCCATCCGCCTTCGACCGGAGGCAGGATGGTAAATCCGCCACCGATTGAGGCAAGGATCTCCGCTGCTTCTAGTACCCAGCCTCGCTGATTGCCGATCTCGTTACCATGCTTGTCCCTATTGGGGATGAAGAGCGTCAGCTGTTGCGATGACGTGTCGCTGGACGCCCCGAGCGAATCTTCAAGATCGACCTCGTCCTCTGCTAACTCGTCCATCGGCCATCCCCTTTACCCACGTAAGGTAGCCTTTTGGGCCCAAAAGTCAACCCAACATCGCGAGTTTCGTTGGGGGGCTGGAAGCGCTATTCACCGAGATCACGGGCTGAATGTATGACTCAGGAGACTGTCCGGGCGCGAATGATAGTCGCGCTACGACGGTGCAGTGCGGAATATCTCGTCTCATATACGCCAACCGTTGCCCAGCGCAAAAGTCTCTAAGTCATTGAGAATCAGTATGTTATAATGAGAGAAGAGATTTCTTAACCTGCGGATTTCCAAACAAAGCCATTTCGAGGGTTGATGTCTCTGGGTCGCCCTCATTGGAATGTCGGATACCACCCTGTTGGCACGCCGGCATCCGAACGCCTCGTCCCAGCGACGGGGTCAAGGATGCAGCGTAAACCATGTCCCCGGACTATTCTGTAAACGATCAACCCGACCGCTCATGCCATCGTCCGGTTACGAATGTTCCGTGAGATTCGATGAACCCAACTTGGCTCTTAATAAAGGACAATGATTCGCCAAACTCCGTAGACGAATACAGGTCGGTATTGATGTGAACGCGTTCGGACGGTTCAAGAATGCGATTGAGATAGTTCCGTATCGGATCGCCGCCGAACGGCCTACTCATGAATAGGTGCTCGATCTCTGTCGAGAGGGCAACGGCAGTCAGCTTCCTGAGGCCGGCGCCAAGACTATGGCCACTCCTGCATAGATCAGGCTCTGCAGAGCCATCGTCGCTGGATGCAATCGGACCACCTTGAATGAAGGACATCGCGATAACATCATCAGTCTCGGCAAGCAAACGAGGAACGAGTCCCGTAGGAGCCCAATGTTTCAGTGCGATCCCCCTGAACTCTCCCGTTCTTTACGATCTGGGTGGACGAATGTCTTATAGATGACCCGTTGACCGCCATAACTGCCCCAAGTGATACAGTTGGTTGGACCCCGTTCACACGGTTGCTCGGAGTCTACTGAGAATCGAGGAAATTGATCAAGAAGTCTCGCTACGAATCCTTCTCCCTTTCTCTCAAATAGAAGCCTACCGTCCGTTTTCATCTAACTCCTATTAGTCTCATCCCATGTACTTTAACGATGTCTATTCTGGATTAGTGGTAGTTGAGGCGGAGTTGAAGCCATAGGAATTACCTGTGGCAGTGGCCGTAAAAACCCACACCCCAACTACCGGAGGTAAAATATGCATCTGCTATCGCCAGAAGAGAGAGCTTATGCCCGTCGAGCAGTTCTCGGCATTGATCCGGTATGCTGTCTTTCGAGAAGAATTGCAATCGCGGAGTTCCTTGTTTCCAAGGAGCTATTCGCGGTCCTTTGCTGTTTTGAGGTACAGTTCATTCGAGGCGGACAAGCTCAGGCCATCGATATCGCCGAATAATCGAAATCCGGAGTCTTTCTCCCAATCTCCCTGGATTCTGTGATGTTCGCAGCGTAAATCGGCTTGGGCAAGGAAAACCAATTGGAAGAAATCAGGATGGGGATATTGATATCCTTTAGGTTTCGGTTTCAAATGATGGAAGTGCATAAATCCCAGAAATTCAATGTCCTTGATTGCCCAGCCTGTTTCCTCCAAGAGTTCTCGACGAAGCGTCTCTATGACGGACTCACCCTCTTCGCGCCGGCCGCCAGGCAAGATGTGATACGTCCCATCCGTACTCTGCACGACCAGCACAGCGTTTGTTTGTAGCAATACGCACCGGACGGAAGTTATATAGTCGAATGGAGGTTGTCTGTCGCTCACGTAGCTTGCGATGCTGAGAGGCAGTTGTCCATTGCCCCAAAGGGCTGATTCTTCAGCCCCTGGCTCTTGTCCCTTCAAGAACGCCGATATGTCCGGTTGCATCGGAATTTTCATGGAAAAGCTAACATCGGTCGGCCCAAGTCTCTAACGGACAATTCTCATCTGTTGGTGGGGTGCGGCCATTCGCCGGCATCCGAACGCCTCGTCCCAGCAAGGGGCTTACCGAAGGCCCAGCGCCGAACGGCGCGCTGCGTGAATAGCTGTGATTGACGTGAGCTATCGCCTTAGTCCCTTTTCGTAGCTGACGTATTCTCCGACCTACCTGCTCGACATCCTGCCGAAAGCCCTTCATCGTCTATCTCCTTTACATACTAAACGGGATCACTGTCCAATTGAATCCAGTATTCCCACCAATGTTCAATTTGGTTGTAGTTTGCCCTGCCGAATGCGTTGGACATTGGAAAATTGGTCACGTCAGTGGTAGCATAAATATGATCCACCCCTTCGAGTTCTAAAACTTCAGTTCCTCGTGCTAGGAGATCATCTATGAATCTCTGTCCCCGCATCTCTGGCACTACACCAATCATCCATATGGTTAGATCT
>CBDAOB010000002.1:0-463594 GCA_965197905.1 Candidatus Latescibacterota bacterium
TCTTTGATGCAGTCGGTTTTGGATGAAGAAGTGACGCAGGTGCTGGGGCGGTCGCGCTACCAGCGTCAGGCCCCGTTGGACGCACCCGGCGGCTATCGAAATGGCTACGGGAAGCGGCGGCGACTGTCCTGTACCTCGGGCACGATCGAGGTAAAACGTCCACGCGTGCGAGGTCTGGAAGAGCGCTTCGAGAGCGCCATTCTGCCGCTGTTTGCGCGGCGTACGAAGGAGGTGGGTCAGCTGTTGCCGGAACTGTATCTGCACGGTCTGTCTCAAGGTGACTTCGAGCTGGCGCTGCGCGGCCTGCTGGGAGCGGGAGCGCCGCTGTCGCCGTCCTCAATCGCGCGTTTGCGGGATAAGTGGATCGTCGAATACCACGCCTGGCGCAGCCGACGGCTGGATGACCGCGAGCTGGTGTACGCCTGGGCAGACGGGATCGTGCGCCACGAGGCGCCAGAGAACCGGGTGGGATGCAAGGACCCACCAACGGGCTGTCGCAGCAGCCCGTTGAAGCTGGAGGCAGCCTGACCCTGGGAGCGCAGGGGAAGGTGGAAGCAGCCTCGACAACGACAGAGTGGAGTGGCACCTCCAGACACTCCACGTCTGGCAAGCAAGACGGAATGGTGTAACCCGAAGTGAACCAGTGATGGAACCCCCTTTAGCGGCCCGCCAACCCAAACCTGGTGGATAAGGGTTGGTACGCAACGCACGTGGTCGGATATATGACCGACTGCGACTCTGGGGAGGTGTGATACCCACCGAAGCAGAGGCCTTGGAGAATGCCTGCGGCGTACCCAAGGCGAAGTTGCAGGGGAAAAGCTGGGCACCTCCCCCGTCAAACGGTTCATGGTGAACGTGGGAACCGAGCCGAGTCCGACCGTTATCGGGGCAGCGCGCTGTCCGCTGTGGGGCTTGGCAAGGGACGGAGCCTCTGTAGTAGTCCGCGAGCGGGAAAGCCGCTTACATGGCGAAGGGAGGCAGCAAGTTGCGCAGTGGGGTACTGGAAAAACAGGAGGACGCCGGTGAATGCCAGCGCTTCGTGGCCCGAGGCAGAACAAGCCCGTAATCGAGTACTGGAAATCCAGACCGAACTGCACCGTTGGGCTGTAGAGGATCGAAGCAAGTGCTTCGACGACCTGTTCAACCTGGTGTGTGACCCGGCGTTTTTGAGTGTAGCCTGGCGTCGGGTGCGCAGCAACAAGGGTGCTCGTTCGGCCGGAGTGGACGGACAAACGGCCTACTCTGTGGAGACGGAACGCGGCGAGGAGGCCTTTCTCGCCGAGGTGCGGGTTGATCTGAAGACCCGCAGTTTCCGGCCTCTGCCCGTACGCGAGCGGTTGATTCCGAAACCTGGCACAACGAAGAAGCGCCGGCTCGGCATCCCAACCGCTCGGGACCGAGTGGTCCAAGCCGCACTCAAGCTGGTGCTCGAACCGATCTTCGAAGCGGACTTCAAGCCGTGCTCCTACGGCTTCCGCCCGAATCGGCGGGCTCAGGACGCCATCGCCGAGATTCATCAATTCTGCTCCCGCTCTTATGAGTGGGTGGTGGAGGGCGATATCCGTGCTTGTTTCGATGAGATTGATCACGCAGCCCTCTTGGACCGCGTGCGTCGACGTATCGGTGATAAGCATGTTCTGAGGCTTGTAAAAGCGTTCTGCAAGGCCGGTGTCCTCACGGAACAATCGGTGTTGCAAGAAAGCACTTCGGGCACTCCGCAAGGCGGTATTCTCTCACCGCTGGTGGCAAATATCGCCTTATCCGTCCTCGACGATTATTTCACTGAGGTCTGGAGAAAGGTGGGCGCTACCTCCAGTGCGCGACAAGCGCATCGGCGAAAGGGGCTACCGACTTGTCGGCTTGTCCGTTACGCTGACGATTTCGTGCTGCTGGTGGCGGGCACCGAAGCTGCAGCGTATGACCTGCGCGACCAAGCGGGGGTGACTCTCACCCCCATGGGTCTGCACCTGTCGGAGACGAAGACCGCCATCACGCACATCAGCCGTGGCTTCGATTTCCTGGGTTTTCGCATTCAGAAGCGACGGAAACCGGGCCCGGTTGGCGCACGCATCTATACGTGGCCAAGAAAGGAATCTCTGGCCCGGTTGAAGAGCACGGTGCGCGCAGTCACGAGAACGGGTCGGCAGAGGCCGTTGAAGAGCCTTCTGCGCCAACTCAATCCGGTGTTGCGGGGGTGGGCCAACTACTTTCAGTACGGGGTGTCGAAGGCCACTTTCAACTACGTGCGGGGCTTCACTTGGCGCCGCGTAGTGCATTGGCTGCGCCGCAAGCACCCGCGCTTTAATTGGAGGAAGCTGAAACGCCGCTACCTGCCAGGATGGTGGCCCACCGAGGACGGGATTGCTCTTTACAACGTCGGCGAAGTAGCAGTGACTCGTTACCGCTATCGATCGGCGCGGATCCCTTCTCCCTGGCCTGCGACAACCGGATGAGACTCTGCGGTCACACGGCACCTTGTGGAGAGCCGGATGCGTGGTAACGCGCACGTCCGGTTCGGAGGGCGGGCCGGAGAAACCCACATCACGCGTGTGGCGCAGGGCGCTCCGGTCCGACCCTACTACGTCAAAGCCGGGCTCGAGAAAGAAAAGGCCGCTCTCCTGGTGGTCATCGGCGCCATGAGCGATGGGCGCAAGGAAGTCTTGACGATTGTCCCAGGCTATCGCGAATCGAAGGAGTCGTGGACGAGCGTGCTGCGCGATTTGCGTGACCGCGGACTGAGCGCGGCGAAGTTGTTGGTGGCGGATGGGCACCTGGGTATTTGGGCCGCCCTGGCGCAGGTCTGGCCGGAGACGGCGGAACAGCGGTGCTGGAATCACCGCCTCCTGAACGTGTTGGATAAGCTGCCTAAACGCGTGCAGGCCGAAGCGCGGCAACTGCTGACACAGATCCCCTACGCGCCGACCCGTCAAGACGCGACCAAACGCCGCGATCAATTCGCCAAACGATTCCACCGCGAATGCCCAGACGCCGTAGATATCCTCGAGCGCGATTGGGACCGTATGGTGGCATTCTACGACTTTCCCGAGGCCCACTGGCAACACCTGCGCACTACCAACGTCGTTGAAAGTCCCTTCGCTTCGGTACGGCTGCGAACCAATGCGGCCAAGCGCTACAAGAAGGTGGCCAATGCCACCGCCCTCATATGGCGGGTACTGATGGTGGCCGAGAAACGATTTCGCCGACTCCGTGCACCGCATCTTATGGCTGACGTGTACGCCAATGTGCGCTACGAAAATGGATCACACATCGCGCAAAGGAAGAAGATTGCCGCCTGAGTCGTTTACACACCATTTGACCCAAGCTCGTCCCCGAACCCGCCGCAGGCGGGTTGCAGCGGAGGCCCGGCAGGGCCCGAAGCCGGGGACACGATGTTATAGGCCGTGCCCCACACGGCCTCAGGAATGACCCTTCCGCGCGAGTTACGGAGCCCCTGAATCCGCTCCCGTCGGCTGGAAAAGCTGCTCAGGCACACTGACCGTGATACTACTACAGGAGGTCACCTACTCCATCTTCTTCGCCGGCATCTCCTTGCCTCCCTGGAAGAGGGTCAGGCCCATTACTAGGCCCGCGTTATCCAATTGGAACTCGATCTGAGCATCTACAACCCTGTAGACGAAGCGCGTCTCGGATTCGGGATAGATTGGAATCGCTGGTTGCCCAGTGGCCTGCGCCATCAGCTGTCCGGTTTCATTCGTAATCGATATCACGAATCCCGGTAGCAGTTCGTATTTCCCGACGTACCGGTCCAGAATCTCGGGAGCCAACTGCATACTCTTTTCGTCGGGCATTATCGCCCCGCGTTGCATGGCCTTAACGTCCTGGCCGCCCTGGTGCAGCACGAGATGGGTCACCTGGCCCTTCTCATCTTTCCCGAACGAGATCTGCGCGTCTACGATTTTGGAGAAGAATTCGGTTTCAGCTTCAGCGAATATCAGGGATTTTGGTTGCCCCGTTGCCTGCAGGTAAAGCCCTTCCGGCTCGTGCGTTACGGTGAGCACAAAGGTAGGCACGACTTCGTACTCCCCGACATAGGACTCGTATATCTCCGCGCCCAGAGCAATCTCCTTCCGCTCCTTGGGCAGCTCCAGCTTTGCTATCTCGAATGCCGGATTGATCAGGTGCCGGCCGATGTCGTCGATATCGTTTGCCGAGTTGGATAGCACCACGACCCCGAGCCCGGTCTTCCGGTCCCAACCGACGAAGCTGTGATACCCGCCTGTCTTACCGTTGTGCCACACGATCTCCGATTCGTGCTTCTTGTGGGTGAGCCAGCCGAAGCCTATCTCCATTTCCGGTCTTCCAGCCGGCAATCGTGCAGAGTGGGCTGCATCCATTGCGTCCCGGAAATCGGTCTCCACCAACGCCATATTCGCGGCCAGAAACCGAAGCATGTCTTCCGTGGTAGAACGGATCGCTCCTGCCCCGGCGAACGTCGGGACATCCCAGTTCGACGTCGGCTGCCTCATCGCCGTGTGACCGGTTGCCATTCGCTTGTGCAGATCTGGAGTCAGATGGATCACGGTGCTCTCCATCCCCAGAGGTCCGCAGATGCGAGTTCGCACAAGGGTCTCATAGTCTACGCCCGCGTTCCGTGCCAGTACGTGTCCCAGCAGTCCGACGCCCAGATTGGAATACTCGAACGCTTCCCCGACTGGTCTGGTCAGGGAGTAGCTGGACAGGAACTCGTACATGTTCTCCACAGTGTAGTCGGCGTAGGGATTCTGGGGATTCGTAGGTTTGAAGTTGGTCGGCATCCGTGGGAGGCCCGACCGGTGTGTCGCCAGGTCAAGGGGTGTGATCTCCTTCCCGTCTTTGGAGGGAACCGTCACGGATTCCGGGAGGAATCTCGAGACCGGGTCCTCGAGACGGAGTTCGCCACGCTTCACTGCATCCGCCAGCAGCGTCCCCGTGAAGACCTTGCTCACCGAGCCGATCTCGAACACGGTGTTCGCCCCTACTTCCGTATCGCCCTTCAAGTCTGTCTTGCCGTAGGCGACGACCTTGCGTCCTGTGCTGTCTACGATCCCGACACTCTTCTTGTAGAGGTCTATACGGTCGCGCAGAATCGTCTCGATGGAGTCATCGGAGGGCATTCCCTCAGCCGACGCTGTGTGTGCCGACATCGCCAAGGCCACCGCCAACGCTAGGTATTTGCATAGGGCTCTCATTCGGGCTCCTTTCCTTCTATGGCAGTTTCAGTGGGCATGGCCTATAACGTTTCACCGATTGCCGAACCTGCGAAGCAGGTTGCCGAAGGCCAAGGCGCGCATGCGCCGAAGCGGCAAACGAGTTGTTATACGCTGACAGCCGGTTTTGTGACAAATGACATTCAACTCCGCCCGAGTACGGCATCAAGAAACAGACGATTTGACTGAGACAGATCCAACTCACTCAACTCGGCGTACGGATGAAATACAGAGTCCTGCTCCCAATCTCCAAGTACCCTCTTATGCGGTAGATGTGTCTCTGCCTGAGCTCCGAACACCAGCTGGAAAAAGTCAGGATATGGATAAGCGTATCCCTCCGGTTTGGGGCTTAAGTGATGGAAATGCATAAAACCCAGGAGCGACTCTTCCCTGATCGTCCAACCCGCTTCCTCCAAGACCTCGCGGCGGAGCGTCTCTTCAATCGACTCACTGTCTTCACGTCGGCCGCCTGGCAGGATGTGATAGGTTCCATCCTTACTGTGAACCATGAGTACGTCCTGTTTGCGCAGCAAAACGCATCGGACCGAAGTGACATACCCCAAGGGAGGACTCTTGTTTCCAAAGTAGCTTGTGATGCTGAGATGCATCTGTCCATCACACCACGCGGCAGATTCCACAATAGCTGGCTCCAGGTCCATCAAAAAAGAGGCTATCTCCGGTTTCATAGCCACGTCGCCTTGATACTCCAATTATCCTCTTAGCTGTTTGCGTATAACGTTCTCGCCGTGCCCGAACCGCGAAAGCGGTTGTGCGAAGGGCGGAAGCCCGAAGCCGGGTTAGGCGAAGCTGGCGCGGCCGCTTTTACGGCGAAGCCTCCAAGGGCGCAACGATGCAACGGTTGTCAGACTGCGGATGTGCCAAACATGAATGTTATTTCCTGGTGGAAGTGGAAGTCATCGTCCGGAACAATGAACTCTAATCTATCGCAAATGAACGAACCTTTGGGTGACTTGTCCTGAAGTTGGTCGCAAAAGCTTGTGACTCTTTTCTAAGGAGATGAACTCTGCAATTGTCATGTGCGGCGGTATATGCCTCCTCTTATGCTCCTTGCCACCAAACGCTCGGGATTTGCGGAGGACCTCCTGCAAGTCGCGTATTGGCTCCTCAGGGTGTATTGGGAATGAGACGCCGGGCGTGAAGTGTGCTGAAATGGAGCTCAAATGGCTCAAAGTCCTTCAAGACAGCATGGATCTCAGCCTCCAGTCGGGAGTCATCTCAAGACTGAGTGGGTCAGATACCGAAATGTGAGTGCAGCAGGCGGCATGCGATTTGGGATCGTACCGCTCGCGCAATGGATCTATTAGATCGCTCACCTCTCTCGTAGGCATGATGAGGATCAACCCAAGTCGATAGTCAAGCTGCCAGTTCTCCCAACTATCTGTATTCCGTGCGTACTTTATCATCGTTGGTAGGCCCCTCTGCTCCAGTTTCGCATAACGTCTCGCGGGTTTGCGAACCGCGAAGCGGTTGCCGAAGGCCAAGGCGCGTAGCGACGCAGGTAGGGTCGAGAACTGGCGCGCCAGCCTTAGGGTTCGGTGGGTTCCCCATGGCTTTCGCCATAGCCCTCAGTCCGACTCCCATCGCTACGTTTCCAGTTCCCGCCGCCTCAAACCGGACGTGCGGATCTCCCGCATCCGGCTTCCCGACGAACGTCACATCCAGGCACACGCCACAAGGACTTCACCTGGTAGTCAAGCTGCTTCCGATGCATACTAGTCTTACTGCTGGAGGCAATAGGCTCACGCCACTCTCCAACCCTCTGCACTTCCGCAGCATGTCCGAAGTCAGGCCCCTTCCCTCCACCGGAGTTACCCGGCTTCCTCGGTACTACGCGCCTGTCCGCCACCTCATCCAGCCCAGTCTGGCCCTCGCGGGTTACCGGTTGGAGGCACTCGCTGCTTCCACCGGATGAGGCTTCCCGTGTTGCGCCACATCTCCTCTTACACACATGCTGTCGCCACTACCCCGGCGGAACAGCTGGGTGCGCTTGTCGCTCGACTTCCCCAGCTGCAGCGGCCTTCCCTGGTTTACGGGCAGGTCGGCTTCCGCATTACACTTTTCGAGGCCTGCTCAGCGTTTACTCACGTTACGGCCTGTGTGCTCGCCAAGTCGCCCAAGGCGACCCTCTACACCGGAGGCTTCAGCGGCTTCGTCGCCTCCACCACTGCTCCGATTGCTACCGGCTGGAGCGACCCTTGCCGGGTGGGATTCGCACCCACTGAAGATGTGCGCCTTAGCACGGCGCACCGCAAACGGGTTGTTACCCGAAGTATACCCCGTTCAAGAAGTAGCCCGACATTCCAGGCATTACTTTGTCCGCTCTCGATGCGAATGATACGAATTGCGTCATCTAGCCGCTTTGACAGGGGTGCTAAATTTGATCCTGACCTTGGATAAAACTACGAGGATCTTGTAGTCAACTGTAGTATCGGGATAAACTTGAACGATCTTGTAGTCGATGGAGGAATCCGGCTTAACGACGCTTATAGAATAGCAACGCCCGATTCAGGCACATGTAGTCGAGGCAGTTGTTTCAAAGCATGCTCAACCCTTTCTACTGAGGCGGAGTCACCTTGAACGACGAGGGGTAACGGAGCTTCAGTTGGCTCGCCACAGCCACTGACGGAAATTGCCCCTATAGTTAGCATCCGAATTGCTCTTCTCATTGTCGTTTCAATCTTCTCATATTTCGGGTAACGCCTCGCCGGTTTACGAACCCCGAGCTTACCGAGGGGTTGCCCGAAGGGCCCAGGCGGCACAGCCGTCGCAGGTAGGGTCGAGAACTGGCGCGCCAGCCTTAGGGTTCGGTGGGTTCCCCATGGCTTTCGCCATAGCCCTCAGTCCGACTCCCATCGCTACGTTTCCAGTTCCCGCCGCCTCAAACCGGACGTGCGGATCTCCCGCATCCGGCTTCCCGACGAACGTCACATCCAGGCACACGCCACAAGGACTTCACCTGGTAGTCAAGCTGCTTCCGATGCATACTAAGTCTTACTGCTGGAGGCAATAGGCTCACGCCACTCTCCAACCCTCTGCACTTCCGCAGCATGTCCGAAGTCAGGCCCCTTCCCTCCACCGGAGTTACCCGGCTTCCTCGGTACTACGCGCCTGTCCGCCACCTCATCCAGCCCAGTCTGGCCCTCGCGGGTTACCGGTTGGAGGCACTCGCTGCTTCCACCGGATGAGGCTTCCCGTGTTGCGCCACATCTCCTCTTACACACATGCTGTCGCCACTACCCCGGCGGAACAGCTGGGTGCGCTTGTCGCTCGACTTCCCCAGCTGCAGCGGCCTTCCCTGGTTTACGGGCAGGTCGGCTTCCGCATTACACTTTTCGAGGCCTGCTCAGCGTTTACTCACGTTACGGCCTGTGTGCTCGCCAAGTCGCCCAAGGCGACCCTCTACACCGGAGGCTTCAGCGGCTTCGTCGCCTCCACCACTGCTCCGATTGCTACCGGCTGGAGCGACCCTTGCCGGGTGGGATTCGCACCACTGAAGATGTGCGCCTTAGCACGGCGCACCGAAAACCGCTGTGTTACAAGAAGTGCACGAACATCAAAACACGCTCCTAACCTTACCGGTTACTCGGCTTGACCGTTGAGTAGAGCAACGTTGGCGGTTCTTCCTTGACCATTCTATCAAGTAAATCAAAAGTGTTGCAGAATTCCCTGAGAGCCTCCTCGCAAAGAACAGCCTCTCCCCGTGTGTGCGCCGCTTTTTCAACCTCAACAAGAACGGGCCATTTCAACTCCGAGCATTCCATGACCTTCACATCAAGTCCCAAGGGATCAAACGCTCCGACGTGATCATCGCCGCTAAATGACATGAAGGGATCATATCCCAAATAGCGCAGCTCAGTATCAAGCTCCCGCGTTGACACAGCTTCTTTGTTGCATTCGAGGCGTCGCAGAATGGGGCTCGCTATGGCGCCGTTCGTTACTTCCTCACCGAGTTCCTGGCGGATATTGGCGAATTCACCAACATCAGGGCCCTTCCAAGCTAGGGACCATCTTGTTTTTTCATCCAACAGGACCTTGCTAATCCGCAGTAGCTGACCCGACTTAAATAGTGCCAGTCCATAGATCGTCGTCTCCCATTGACCCGAATGCCACATTTTGGAGCGGAGAAACGGCAAACGACAGAGCACCTCCTTGCGGTCCTGAAAATGAAATCGAACCTCAACTTCGAACGGGATTTGCGAAGCTGACTCCAAGGCTCAGTATCCTCCACCAGATTGTCGAATAGCCCATCGCATTGATTGCATTTCTTGTAATGTTTTCACAATTCACGAAGCCGCGAAGGCGGCTTGCCGAAGGCCCAGCGCCGAATGGCGCGCAGCGGGAATTGCTGTGTTATATGACGTGGGCCCAGTTCACTATCTTAGTGTTCAATTTTCGTTGGCAGTTTTCGCAAAAGCAGCGACTATCTCGGGAAAGAAGCTCCTAAGTGTGGGGTACTTTGACCGATTGGCTTCGTAGGCCAGCAGCTGGGAATGGACAGCATCAATGTATTTGAAACCTCTCTCCTTTTCGGCCTCAAGCGCGTTCTTTCCAGCGTTCGGACCCATTTCGGAATGGAACAGCCGACTGGTAATGGCCCTGATTACGTGCTCGTTGACGCTGGTTTGCCAGTCCATGTAACCTCCAGCGCTGACCATCTGATCGGCTATAGGTGCGTACAATGCCGAGAATTCGTTGACACTCTTGAGGTTTTCGGCAGTGATGTGATCGACGAACGAGTGAGCGAACTCATGCCAAAGAACGTCCTGAAGCCGCGCAAGGTCGCCGAAGTCGGGGACGCCCTTGCTTTCCCCAACAGGGCCGATAATGCTGAAAACGTCAGTTACTCCTTTGTCTCGTACGATGCTGGGCCCAAAGCCGCCGTGATGTAAAAGTGGTCCGAGGATGATGTGATAGTCGCCTTGTTTCTCCCCGACGTATTCCTCCAGCGCCGCCATATAGTCTGTGTCGCCGAGCTGTCGTAGGGTTTTGGACCGAAGCGTCTCGTAATAGTCGGCGTTGGCATCATAAAAGGCCATGAAATCTGAGACTTGGGCGAAGTCGCGCAACCCCTCCACGAACCCAATGATATTGATGTCGCCACCAAAAGCTCGGGTTATATAGTCCTCAATGGCGTCATCGATGATCGGACTCTCGAAGTTTAGGGCGGGAGGTTGAGACAGATGGATGATGACGATCGCATAGGCATCGGAGGCGAGTGCCCTCGCCATGATCCCTCTGAGGAACTTGACGGCGTGATGATCCTTGTGATCGGCGAAGTGGTCGAGAATCTCTTGTTTGTATTGGATGTCGTAATTGGTCAAACCTTGGTGATCAGCCAACACTCCGACGACCGTGAGAAGCTCAATACGTGGATCAACCGTTACACTGAACCTGAGTTCGGCCGCAGCGCTGCTGCCGCCTTGAGTGAGTAGAAAGATTGCCAGGATCGTCGCGTTTCTCATCTCAAACGTCCTTTTTCCATGTCATATAACGTTTCGCCAGTTACCGAACTCGCGACGCGAGTTGTCGGAGACCAAGGCAGCGTAGCTGCCGCAGCGGTAACAGGTTGTTATGTGACGAATGATTACTCACGTCAGTTAACCGGTGCTCCACATTCCAGATATGCGATCTTCGCGGTCTCCCGTGCCTCCACAGCCGCTTTTAGTCGGCCCTCGTAGTAAGGTGCCAACAAGGATAGTGCTGAATCCAATGGCAAAAACCGGTGTTCCGAGATCTCATCTGAGGGAAGTTCGATTGCGTCTACCTGCTCTTTAGCAAGGGAGCCACCCCAGAAGAGAAATACCAGCGCATCTTCCTTCTTGGTCGCCGCTACGCCAGCAGCTTCTGCTTGTTTTCCTTCCCCCCAGGAATCGACACACAGAAGTTCACGAACATCTAGCGAAAGCCCGGTCTCTTCCTGAATCTCTCTGATGCAAGCCCGTAGGGGGGACTCACCTTAATCAACATGCCCGCCTGGAAGCAGCCAGTAGTCGCGGTACGTCGGCTTCAGGATCAGCAGGTGGTTCTCAAATTCAATGACAGCTCCGGCGGAAACTATCATGAAGCAACCTTCAAGACCATCCTGTAACGCCCGTAACAACAGTTACCATTAGCATTTGTCACATAACGTTTTGCCGGTTTACGAACTCACGAAGTGGGTTGCCGAAGGCCAAGGCGGCATCGGCGCCGCAGGTAGGGTCGAGAACTGGCGCGCCAGCCTTAGGGTTCGGTGGGTTCCCCATGGCTTTCGCCATAGCCCTCAGTCCGACTCCCATCGCTACGTTTCCAGTTCCCGCCGCCTCAAACCGGACGTGCGGATCTCCCGCATCCGGCTTCCCGACGAACGTCACATCCAGGCACACGCCACAAGGACTTCACCTGGTAGTCAAGCTGCTTCCGATGCATACTAGTCTTACTGCTGGAGGCAATAGGCTCACGCCACTCTCCAACCCTCTGCACTTCCGCAGCATGTCCGAAGTCAGGCCCCTTCCCTCCACCGGAGTTACCCGGCTTCCTCGGTACTACGCGCCTGTCCGCCACCTCATCCAGCCCAGTCTGGCCCTCGCGGGTTACCGGTTGGAGGCACTCGCTGCTTCCACCGGATGAGGCTTCCCGTGTTGCGCCACATCTCCTCTTACACACATGCTGTCGCCACTACCCCGGCGGAACAGCTGGGTGCGCTTGTCGCTCGACTTCCCCAGCTGCAGCGGCCTTCCCTGGTTTACGGGCAGGTCGGCTTCCGCATTACACTTTTCGAGGCCTGCTCAGCGTTTACTCACGTTACGGCCTGTGTGCTCGCCAAGTCGCCCAAGGCGACCCTCTACACCGGAGGCTTCAGCGGCTTCGTCGCCTCCACCACTGCTCCGATTGCTACCGGCTGGAGCGACCCTTGCCGGGTGGGATTCGCACCCACTGAAGATGTGCGCCTTAGCACGGCGCACCGTGAACAGTGTTGTTACAAGAAGTGTCACGCGCTCAATGCCAGAGTCTCGTTTTGCAACCACCCACCAATGACTTTGGCCAGGCCGACGTCGTGCCGTTTGAATCCCATGCTCTCATAGACGTCAGGAAGATCGGAAAACAGATGCACATGCTGTCCATCAAACTTCGAAACGACGATTTCCATCATGCGGGTAGCAACCCCTCGCCTCCGAAATGCCGACAGCGTCCAGACATCCACGACGTATGCATTACAGACACCGTCCGAAAGTGCTCTCACTGTGCCAATTATGCGACCCTCAACGTACGCGATACAGTACGAGTGGCTGTTCTCGAATGAGCACCGAAGTTGTCCCGCTGTCCGTCCGTTGTCGAACTTGTCTTGGGAGAAAGTCTGCTTCATTTCAACCCAATCGACGCCGTGGAGATCCGTTTTATAGGTAACTTCCATCATCGCAATTTCCCCGTGGAGTTAGAATACATTTCTTGTAACGAGAAAGAGTGCCCGAACCGGCGCAGCCGGTTTCCCCGGAGCGAAGCGGAGGCGGGCACTCGGTGTTGGGCGCTGTGCCAGTTTTGGAATCTTCGCACCTTCCCTTTAGGTCGAAGAGGGGCGCATCCGGGTCTGCAGTGGTTCTTCCATGGGTTCGGAGTCCCACCACCCCATAAACTTGGGGATTCCATCATGTAGATCTAACATGGCTTCATCGCAGTGAATATGGTAGCTACCTTCGTGAACTAAGCCCGAAACGGTTAGTAGGGCGGCATAAACTACGGTATGCTCACTGCCTGGACGATTCATCAAGCCCGATCCACAATGCCGACACCAATGTCGGTTACTAATTCCACTTCGGTAATTTTAAATCAACTCTTCTCCCTGAACGACGTGTACGGCTTCGTTCGGCCAAACAGCCGTGGCGTTGATTGGCGCCGCATGCCATGTTCGGCAGGTTTTACAATGACAATATCCAGCCCTGACCGGTGGACCCTCCACTCGAATCTTGACCTGACCGCAGAGACAGCTCCCTTCATATTTCACAGCATCAGATGACATTATCTCTTCTCCTTAAGAATACACCGACAGAATAGCGTTGTTTTTTGGGGCGCTTAGGCATTGCGCCTAACGTTTCACCGGTTGACGAACCGACAGGCCAAGGTGCGCCAGCACCGCAGCGGCAAACGTGTTGTTAGGCGAAGGAGAACACATCAATATCCACTCAAAGGGCGTTCCCATCTGTGATATGTACCATGAACCGTCGCGTTGGTCCGCAGATCAGATGCCAGTCCGTCGCCGCAAGAATCTGCCACAAAAGCACCAGCGTTCAATCTTCCCTCTTTGGCGGTTCTGTCTTGGGCACATTGGACCACCGCCCGCTGTCCTGAAATGCCTAGTGTCTCGAGGCCTTCGAGCCAAAGACCCCGATAAGTGAATGTGTCAACTGGAATAATCTCGGCTTCTTGTGGTTGGTCGGTAGCACCATTGGCGAACACAGGTTCCCATAGAAGCAAAGTTCGTCTTAGAGAATCGGTCTCGAAACCTGCTCTAGAAAAAGCGCGTTGACTTGCTAGGTTGTCAGTTCGAATCGATGCCCCCGCGAGGGAAGCACCGAGTTGTTCACCGTACAACAGTGCTTCCTTGACTAGGTGGGTTCCGATGCCCATTCCTTGCTCTGCCGGTCTTACGGCGACTAGGTCCAATTCGAATCGCGGATTCGCGCCAGATATTGTGAAAGCTGAGACAAACCCCGTAATCTCCGCATCGATAGCGACTAGCGTGACGTGCGAACTCGACGACAGATGATCGACGAAAACGTGCCCAAGAAGAGACTCTTGCCAAACGTCGCCCAGGATGCCGTCGGCGTCGTCAGTAGTTGCAGGTCGAATCAACAAACGCTGTCCCTTCACTTTCGGCTTGTATCTTGAAAATCGACTCCGTTTGATCACATGATCAGTTACATTGGCGAGTATTTGCTGGGGAGGCCGTTTTCGGTTTGAGGCTATGACCTCGCACGTTAGGTAGGCCCCCCACCTCCGCTGTTAATACCGAGGAAAACCCGAGACGGTCGAGTCTGTATTCTGCAAGCTCGGCAAGCACGGATAGTGGTGGGAGACCAGCAGCCAATATATCACGGGGGGTGAACATGCACCAAGAAAATCTAGTCGGCATTGACGTCAGTGCCGCCACGCTGGACGCCGTGCGCAGAGACCGGCGAGGCCAGTTGCTCAATGCAGCCTTCAGCAACGATACTAGCGGCCACAAGAAGCTCATCAGCTGGGCTACCAGGCGAGGATCAACGGCCCGCATTTGTATAGAAGCTACCGGTGTTTACAGCTTTCAGCTAGCTATGGCGCTTCATCAACACCCGAAAACAGAGGTCATGGTCGTCAACCCTCGGGCCATCAAGTCCTTCGGCCAAGCGCTCATGCAACGGGCCAAAATCGATCTAGTGGACGCCGAAGTAATCCTGGCCTTTGTCGAACGCATGGCCTTTGCATCTTGGCACCCGCCACCCGAAGAGGTCCTGCAGTTACAGTCACTCTCAAGGCGCATTGAGCAGGTGAAGGTGATGCTTAACCAGGAACTCAACCGTCGTCACGCTTATCAATTCCGTGCTGCTGTGGCAAAGTGGGTGCTCCAAGACATCGAGGTAAACATCCGGCATCTAAGGCGTCGTATAGCTCGTTTGGAAACGCACGGCCTGGAACTGATCGCAGCCAAACCTGAGCTCCAGGGCGCTTTTCAACGACTGGTCTCCATCAAAGGCGTAGCAGCTATCAGCGCGATGCGGATTTTGGCTGAACTGCTAACCCTCCCACCTGACCTGAAGCCATCGCAATGGGTCGCTCAGGCCGGTCTCGATCCGCGTGCAAGAGAGTCAGGGGCTTCCGTCCATGGACGTCGGTTTATCTCAAGGACAGGCAACAAACATCTGCGCCACGCCCTCTACATGCCCGCACTCGTGGCCTTACGACACGAACCACATGTGAAGGCCTTTTATGAAAAACTATTGGCCGCTGGCAAGAGACCCATGCAGGCAGTGGTGGCCGTGATGCGAAAATTGCTACGATCTATATGGGGTATGCTGAACTACAATCAGGATTTTGAGGACGAAAGATTCTACGAGATTCACAAGAAAGCAGCTTGACGGGGAAGAGAAAACCTAACGTTTCTCCGGTTGCCGAACTCGCGCAGCGAGTTGCCGGAGGCCAAGGCGGCGAAGGCCGCCGTAGCGGCAAACGTGTTGTTACATGAAGTGAATTATTCAGAAGAATTTGACTACGATGTTCGGCGCCTTCACTGAAGCTCCACCCATTGTGATGGTACCCCCACCAGTCATCAGCAGATATTCAGCATTGCCTTCAGCCGGACCATCGAAGTCGACGTCGAGCAGTGAACCCTTTTTAACAATCACCTCCACAGTATCGTTGGATATGCGACCGGTCATCAAGTCAGTCATGAAGACGCCTGTGCGGGTATTCAGAGCAATCTGATCAGCGGTGATGCTGATCAAAGGGTCAATGGCCATTTTCGCATCAGTCGCCACATACATCGAGTGCGTCAACGCCTGCAATTCGTATTCGTTGCTCTCGATGGAACCAACAACACCAGCGCAACTCCAGCATTGTCTGTCGAGGTCGAACATTGGTCTGGCCGAAGTACCTATGAAACCAGAACACCCGAAAGCAAAAAGAAGAACAACCGCACCAAGAATCATTGAGCTCTTACCAGCCATACCAAATCTCCTCTCTCATTTCATGTAACGTTTCACCGGTTACCGAACGCCGTTAGGCGTTGCCGAAGGCCAAGGAGCGCAGCGACGCAGCGGTAACGGGTTGTTACAGGACGTGGGCTAACTAACTCTTGTCCAACGGTTCGGTATATGTTGACTTCGGTGCGGCCTTTCCGAAAAAGGCCATAAGGTGTGCATCCTCTTCACCCACGTTCTCGATGCGATGCACAACGCCTTGAGGGATGAAGAGGGTCGCGGGAGCCACGACATCTAGCTGTTCCTCCGTACCCATCCTCACCTGAAGCTGGCCATTCAAGAAAACGATAGTCTCTTCCGTGTCATGAAAATGAGCATCAATCACCCCTCCGGGTTCCTGATATTGCTCCCAAAACTCACTTTCCGTCGCACCAACCTCTTTCGTGACCCGCTTGCGATTTCGCACCTTGCTCCAAGCATAGGACTTTCCTTTGGTGAACGGCTGCTCCTCATCTAAGATGTACATCTCAATATCCCATGTCCTGTAACGTTCTCGCCGTGCCCGAACCGCGAAGCGGTTGCGCGAAGGTGCGAAGCACTGAAGCCGGGCACGGACGTGTTACCAGCTGTTGTGCCCTCCGGACGCCCCATGACAGATCTCATCAAGGCAGCTCAATCCAACTCGAGCCCCGTCACCAAAAAATAAAACGACTCGAAAATCTGACAATCTGTGCGACCAAATGTGATCTTGTCCTGGTGCCCCTGGAGAACGGCAACAGGACGGCAACCGAGTGTCTGTGCGACATCAACATCATGGTCCGTATCGCCGATCAGGTATGTCTGTGATGGTATCAGGTCGAAGTCCTCTATCAGATCGCGGCACCGCTGCTCTTTGGATGCGGCCAGTCTATCAGTCAACCCATATACTCCGCTGAAGTGCTGGTGAATACCCAGGACATCAACCCAGGACTCCACCATCTGCTGTTCAGCTGCCGAAAGCACAAATTGTTTCAATTCAGCGGATTCAAAGTGTTCTAACGATTCTGCTATGCCAGGATTAAGTGTGCAACCCCTGAGTCCTGCCTGATACACCTCATGGAATTCGTCAGAAATGCTAGATTGCTCTTCGTGTACGAGATCGAGTCCCAAACGGCTATAGTAGCCGGACACCGGGAAACCAAAGATTCGTCGATGTGTTGTGACATTTATCGTTGGCAAGCCACGTCTTCGAAGGAGTTCGTTCATCGACTCTGTGGCCAAGTGCACATCATCGATAATGGTACCATTGAAATCCCAGATGACTGACTTCATCGAGCCCAACAAGGACGAATCGTGCACTCACTCAAGGCACAATTGCTGGTAACGTTTCACCGATTGCCGAACCTGCGGAGCAGGTTGCCGAAGGCCAAGCCGCCACAGGCGGCGTAGCGGCAAACGAGTTGTTAGGCGCTGTGAATGAACCTCTCTCAGAACTTCCGCGCCAGAATATTCCAATGCCAGGATCCAGAATAAGTCTTCTCGGCATACGTCTGCTCTGTCTCTTGCAGAGTTTCGACTTCGAATCCGGCAAGCAGTTGGTCCACTTCGTGGCGATCAGAGTAGTGGTGTTTGTGATCTCCGTCACCCTTGTCAGGATTGATAAATGTGTTCCGCTCAATCTCGTGTCCCTTCCCACACCATTCATTGAGCGTGCTGTTGAGGGTCAAGAACACCAGACCTTTTGGGCGGAGTACACGATGCATTTCTCGCAACGCGGTCTGCATTTCTGACAATGTGCCGTGATAGATCACGTTGAACGATACAACGAAGTCGAACTGACCATCACCGAAGGGCAACTTCAGCATGTTGCCCTGTCTGATGTCTGCGTTGAGTTCTTCGGATTTCAGCCACTCAGTGCAGTGCTGAAAACCACTATCAGTTGGCTCAAGCCCAAACGTTTCGAAACCCTCTCGGGCGAATAGCACAACGTGGCGACCAAGGCCAAAACCTAAATCGAGAACAGTCGACAGCCCTTCGTGGCGAAGTCTTGGCACGAGATCTCGCGCTTGATCATCAGGCACCCGCCAGGGACTCTGGGAATCTTCCTCTTCCCAAAGGGTGTTGAAATCCCGCCCTTCCTTTCTCAAAATGAATTACTCATAAATTCATTGCGCTTAACGTTTCACCGATTGCCGAACCTGCAAAGCAGGTTGCCGAAGGCCAAGCCGCAATAGGCGGCGTAGCGGCAAACGAGTTGTTATACGACGTTGGTCCTTCCCTACATATGTCTGTTAACCAACACTAAGAATTCGTCCCAACTCCTGACTTCCGCATCAGGAGTGACATCCTCATTCTCGTGTAGGCGACGATTATACGAAATTGCAGTCATTTGACACTGCTTTGCGCCCAACACGTCAGTTTGCAACGTGTCGCCCATATACCAGATTTCCGACGGTGAAATTCCCAACCGTAAGGCAGCTGAAGCAAAGATCAATGAATGGGGTTTCCTGATGCCGTAGTCGGCGCTGGAGATAACGAATTCGAAGTGCCTAAGAAGGTCATGACGCTGAAGCTCCCACGAGAGGACCGCTCCCGTACCCGGATGGTTGCTTATGACACCCATCCTAATGTTTCGACAAGAAAGAGCTGTCAACGCCTCCGAAGCACCGGGTTCAGGGTCAAAGAGCACAGATGACTTCCAAAACTCCAGCTTAAGCGCGTCCATGGGTTCGCGAAAAGTGATGCCCAGTCGATCGAAGAGGAGACGATTAAACTGACGATTGGTAAACTCGATCATCGGAAACTCCGTTGAAGGCAGCTCACTCTCGATCCTGTCGACTTCAGCCATTACGTCCTCGGGCTGCACTCCATTTCGATCCACTGCGTACTCCAGCAGGCGGGCGTTACCAGCAAGCGGATCAAATCGGAGATTGGTCACAAGGGTATCTACGAAATCGAAGAGAATTGCTTGGAGCCTATTCATATATGCTCCCCATTTTACTACCAATGTCGTATAACGATTTCGCCGTGCCCGAACCGCGAAGCGGTTGCAGCGAAGGCGCCTCAGCGCCGAAGCCGGGCATGGACGTGTTATACGATGGCGCCGCACAATATAACAACTCGCACGAGCGGGGATTGGGTTGTGAGGGGCCATGGCCGCACATGGGTGGCGGGGCGCTGACTGAAAAAGGCCACAACGGGGAGCGGAGGAGCCGTAAGTCATCAATGAGCACCTCGACACAGGCTCCACTTCTGGGCACATCGCGGCCATGGAAGAGTCGATCAAAGAGATGTCTTTCACCTATCTGTCTTCTAAAACAGTCGAAAGTACTCACTCAATGGGGCGCCTCTCGCCACTCAAACATTTTCGCCTTCGAATAACATATTCGCCGTGTCCGAACCGCGAATGCGGTTGCGCGAAGGGCGGATGCCCGAAGCCGGGCACGGGCGTGTTACGCGCTGGCGGACAACCCTCCTCAAGTAGCGACTAACTAACGATAAGTCCGATTACACGTCGTATGCGAGCCTCGAATTCCAACTGCGATTACCGCCTCAGTAATAACAACCCAATACTCTCTTCGTCGACCGCTCGTAGAGCCACAGTCTCCTAAAAGGTTGCTGTGGGCTTCCTCCACGCAGGAGCAGATCGACTTCCAACTGCCTCAAGCTATCGGCTGCGCCTGGTTCCGGCTCAGGCTGTGGGTAGCTCTCACAGTAAAGGAGCAAATCCACGGGCATCTCCGAACGTGGGAGTTCCATGTATTCGTTGTACACCGGTGGAAGACCGCCTCCGGGACTCACTTCGGCAATTTCGATCGCTACGATTTCATCGTCGTTCCAGCGAGCCCTGAATGGCGGCCCAGCAGAGGGATGTTCCTCAATCGAGGCGACATCGAACTCGACCCGCTCCGCGTCGCAGAACTCGAGCAGTATCTGACGCAGGACATCGAGGTCTTCAGTCACTCTTGCCTCTTGATCTTAGAGAAAGTGCCCTGCGGACTAAACAGACGCAGCGCAGGTGCCACGAGGACTCAAATCACGGTTGCGCGTAACGGACTGTGCGGCGCTGTTAACGGCAGCGGCCGCGAAGCTAACATTGCCTGCCTTCACCTCTGCGGGTGGCTCCGATTTAGAGAAGCACGACACTGGTAGGACCCTGTAACCGGGAGCCCGTAGAGTCGGAAGGACTTCGGCCGTTCCATCCCCTCTCAAAACAGGAGCACATTCTATGGCACTCATTGTTGGCATCGATCTAGGACGCAAAAGCGCCCACGATGTGAGTATCCTACGGCAGGAAAACGCCGAGCAACTGGGACGCACCTTCCGTTTCTATTCGACGCCAACAGATCTTGAAATGTTGTTTACACGTATTGAGGCGGTGCGGCAGGACGAAGAAGCTATCGCTTTTGTCATCGATGCCCCCGGAAAAGCCTGGATTCCTATTACCGCTGTCCTCAAGAGCCCCGGCTTCCCCGTCTATCGGCCTTCTTCCTACCGCGTGCGCCGATTGCGGCAGGCCGGACATCGAAAAAACAAAACCAACCGCATCGATGCATTGACCCTGGCGCGCTGCCTGCTCACCTATCCCCAAGATACGCAGGAAGTCTTCCTCCCCCAAAAAATATCAGCCCAGCTCGACCAGTTGGTGCGTCAGTGCGATCGCATCGTCGATGCGCAAAGGCGCCGCAAACAGCGTATCCAGGATCTCTGCGAGCAGATCAATCCTTATCTCACCACAGCCGCAAGGGGGTTTCTGCTCACCGAAGCCGGACGCGCCTTCCTGCGCACCTACCTCGATCCCCGAGGCGCCGTCCGATTAGGCAAAAAACGCTGGGCTCTGTTTCTGCAAAAACGCTATCGACTCCAACTCGATGAAAACATCCTCGATGCCATATACGCTTCTTGCAAGGACGCCACCGAGCTCTACAAGCCCGTACGCAAGGTGGGACTGATGCCCTTCAACGAAGAAATCCTCCAGGAGGAAATGCAGTGGGAAATAGACCAGCTAGAACGTGAGGAAGCGCGCATCCTACTCCTGGAACGCCAGATCAAACAATGCAATCAAACGTTAGATCCACAGGAGTCTTTTCTCTCCCTACCTGGCGTCCAGCACACCATCGCGGCAGGACTGCGCACATGCATTGGCGACATCGATCGCTTTAATAGCCTCACCAAACATCGAGGCTTTGGAGGCTTATACCCATCCGTGAGTAAAACCGGCAACGACGACTCGGCACCCATGCCGATCTCAAAAATGAGCTGCAATCGCTACAAGCGATACCTCTACCTAGCCGCTGAAAACGCCTACAAATAGGACGTTGACTGTGCCGCCTTCTACCACAAGCGAAGAAGCCGAGGTCATACACACAAACAGGCCGTCTGTGCGGTCGCCAACTCAAAACTCTTACCGCGAATACACCAACTCCTAAAAAAGCTCAAACAAGCAGAAAACTCGGGCACCCATAGACCCTACTACGTATTCAGAGATCTACAAGGAAATCCAATCAGCAAAACAGAAGCAAAGGCGATCATCACCGCTAAATGGGGCCACCTCAAATACGGGAAAAAAGGACTTGCAACGGCTTAGAGAATGTTAAATGACGTTGGACTGTCGCAACGCACAACGATTGACGAGTCAGACTTCCTAACAACGTTTTCGGAGCACGTACTCTTGCCGGTTGAAGTCTGTCATCTCTACAACGTGCACACCACTACCTAAGTGTCGGACGATCTCTCCGTCCTTCAGCACGGCGCACCCGGCCTGGTCCAAGCCAAGACCCAAGACGGTCCGCGTACAAGACATCGCAGCCAGAACATGGGGTAAGGCATTCCACTCGCTGAAATGCACTCCGACAATCAAGTCCTCGATCAATCCTAGCCCTGGCCTCAGCGAGACAGATTCGGCGCCGGTGTCTTCTGGAGGAATGGCACACACAGAAGGGAGCATCAGTGCGCCAGCCGAAACGCCACCAACCGGAACCCCGTCAAGAAACTTGTCGCAGATGACACTGCCAATTCCCTCCGGCCCATACATCGCCGGATAAACTGGCGTCTTACCTCCACAGATGAATATCCCAGCACTGTGTGCAATCTTGCGCTCCGCCCCGTCTTGATCCAGACCGCCCTTCCCGTCTCCCATAATCACGCTGACCTCGCCAGCACCACCGCGATTTAATGGCTCGGTATACTCCTTGAGATAGAGGTGGCTTCGGTCTCCTCCCTGCATGAGGATAGCAACACGGGCCGACCTGCCCCCACACTCCTCGGCAAACTCTCGCAGCGCACAAGGCAGCGCAGCGCTCCCTCCCATCAAGTAGGTAATCCCTGACATTCCTAACGCCGATGCACAGCTATCTGCTCCCTGTAGACGGCAGCGACCTATCTCTCATGTCATCCAATGTCATTTAACGTTCTCGCCGTGCCCGAACCGCGAAAGCGGTTGCGCGAAGGGCGAATGCCCGAAGCCGGGTCACGGCGTGTTAGGCGAAGAACAACGGAGAATTACATTTGCCAACGGCTAGCGTAGGCTCCTCGAAAGTTCAGAGGCGGCGACGTGACTGACATGTAGATAAAGGGTTGTGTACCCGCATTCACACAACCATGAGGGTCGCCGTCCTCGAATCGAACCACATCGCCCGCGGAGAATATTTCCTCCTTGTCGTCTTCTAAAATCAAACGCCCACAGCCCTCTAAGGCGATCCACACTTGCTCTGAAGTTTTGTGGCGATGTATAGGCTGCTTCACTCCGGGTGGAATCGTTACGTGCGTGACGGTGACCCTTTCAGATGACGAGTTCTCGGAAAACAGGAGTTGAAGGGACTCCACGCCGGAATTACTCAGCACTGGAATCTCTGAGGATCGAATCAGTTCCATTCAATATCTCCCATATTGTTTTTCGCATAACGATTTCGCCGTGCCCGAGCCGCGGAGCGGTTTCGCGAAGGGCGTAGCCCGAAGCCGGGCACGGACGTGTTATGTGCTGGCAGCGTCTCAGGTGCAATCTCCATTGACTATTCGACTTCCTCCGATATCTTGCCGCTAAGGACCCGATCTAGAATATGACGAGGCCAACGCATGGAAGATTACGGCCCAATCAGAGCATTATACTATGATGCCAACTCAGCAGGTTCCTCTTGGGGAGGTTTCGAGTTCTACATGGAACAGGCCAGACGCTGCTCATCCGAGTGCTTAGAGTTGGTGCGGGACCGGCCGAATAGCCATACCGATCGCTCAGGCCGGTATCTCCGTGACTGGCCTGGACTCCTCGCCACATATGTTAGAAATAGCGAAGAAGAAGGTTCATCAACTGCCTCCTCAGGATAGGGATCGCATCACACTAGTCGAGGGAAGCATGACCGAGTTCGATCTCAACAAGGAGTTTGAACTCGTGATCATCCCGGCTCGGTCCTTCAACCATGTCTTGACCTCTGAGGAACAAGCAAGAACCTTCGATTCAGTCTTCTCCCATCTCCGGCCACAGGGCCGTCTAATCCTCGACATATTTGGCGCTTCCCGCGAGCATCCCAGGGAAGATATCTCTTCTACAGAGATGTCTCCTACACTAGAGAAGGGCAGAGAATTTCTAAATCCCGTCACAGGCAATCGCGTGTTGTCATTCGGAGGACTGTCCGCCCGCGATGTAGAGAAACAGACAGAGTCATACGCTCAAGTGTTCGAGGAAGTTGATGAAGACGGCAAATCACTAGAGGAGTTTCGTGCTGGATTCCGAATTCGATACACGTTCCCCGATGAGATGGAGAAACTCCTTGTGGAGTGCGGCTTCGAAATAGAAAGCACTTTCTCAGATTACCCCGGACGCCCTCGTGGCGAGAGGAGTGACGGTGATCAGATTTGGATCGCCGTGAAGCCTTGAACCTCGCACCTGCTGGCACATAACGATTTGCTGATTACCGAACGCCGAATGGCGTTGCCGAAGGCCAAGCCGCCGGGGCGGCGCAGCGGTAATCGGGTGTTATGTGACGTGAACCTTACCCCTGCCGGTAGGTGCTATGATTTTGAATAGGGCCGATCTTCGATGTAAAAGACCTTGTGACCGACATTCTCCTCAAATCCGACCTCTTCGAAGAATGGCGATTCACAGTTAGCACCGTAGGCAGTAATGAATGTGCAGCCAAGGGATTCCAAGTGGTTCCTAAGTAGCTTCGCCATTTTGCCCCCAATTCCGTGTAGATCACCCTCCATGAGGGAGCCGTTCTTATGGGGAGTTTCTCCTTGCAATCGAAGATCCAGAGAGAATTCCCACAAGTGCGCAGACAAACCGTCAAAACTAGCTCTAACTATCCCTAGTAGCTCTGCGCCTTCAAAGGCGGCGATCACCTCCTGGGGGTACTCTAGAACTGTGGTTGCCGTTTCTTTGCCAAACCCGACCTCACAAATATTGTTGCGCGAGTAGAAATCCCAGAGATCATATGCACGGATGGGTGGATTGACCGATATCTCAACTGACATTGTTCAGACCTGTGCGAGAGCACTCATCTTGTCAAAATTCATGTCACATAACGTTTCGCCGGTTTGCGAACCGCGCTGTTAACTGACGTTGTTAGAACACCTGAAATTCGGCCATAAACGGTGGCCAATATCCAAGAAAAGCCATGGGGTTGTACACGAGAAGCGCAAGCAAGACTAACTCCCCTAATGCGAAAAAGGCCAAACTATAGTTCCACTTCAGCGAATCCAGAAAGAAAGCACAAGCGGGCCACGTACATGACTGGCATAGAAGGTTCGCAAGTCTGGACAAGAGGAAAAAATGTAGCGTGCTCCCAGTGTTGTCGTATCGCTGATCGATGGCGAAAGCAACCGGATAAAGCGATAGTGCAGCGACTGCCAATGGATAGCCGAGTCGTCTCTTGAGCGGGCTCCCAGTGACGTACTTGGATCCAAAGAAATAAATCCGGCCAACGCGTGCCCAATCGATACTGTTTGTGTCCGGCTGAAGCGCAAGGAGCCGAGCTATGGACATGATCGTTGCCGTCAATACGACGAAGCCTGCCGCAACGAGGACTAGACCAACAAGAAAACTCATGAGCGACTGTGCAGAAACAATCTCACAATGTCAGTTAACGTTCTCGCCGTGCCCGAACCGCGAATGCGGTTGCGCGAAGGGCGTTAGCCCGAAGCCGGGCACGGACGTGTTAGGCGAAGGCGCAGACTCTCGATTTATCTCTCTTGGTCCCGTCTGAGGTTCTTGATACCGTAAAGGTAGTCCATCATTTTATGCTCAAGTTCTATTGGATAGGTGTAATCCAGACTCGAGCCAACGGTCTCCGCCAGCCTCTTGAAAAGCTCAATAGTCTTGAACAAGGCGTTCCAGTTTTGGTCTACGTCTGCACCTGCATAAGTTGACTCGAGCTCAATCCACGTCGACTCGTCCAGATATCTCCTAAACTTCCTGCCGAAGACACCAGGATTCACGCTCCAACAGTGTTGGGTGCCAATGTACCACTCAATCATCGGTTGCAGCTTCCTAATCCGCAGGTTTGAATCAAACTCGTACTTCGCATAGAAAAACTCACCTCTCCAAAGGCACTTCGCGACGTAGGTGGTGGTCCACCAGAACCTGTGAATAAGCTCCTGGAATTCTTCCGCCGTTGGTTTTTCAGTGAAGTAGGCTTGATTTGTGGCCGGATCTGGATCAACTACCTCGTGATCCTTGTCTACCAAAACCCGGTATCCGACCTCGTAGTGAGGCAGCAGGGGCTTTTGATTCAGTCGTTTCATGGAGGCAACTGTAGAGATCTGGCAGTCCACCTTCAACCCATCGTCGAAAATCGCGAGCCGCGTCACCCAACCATCCGCCTCACTCGGCTTGTACGGCCAGACGATCAAGACCGATCCGAAAACCTCGAGCCACTTGTCCCCCTCCAAGATCGGATCAAGACCTCGAACGTATAGTTCGATGTCATAGTCTGACAGCGCATCAGTCGAAGAATCGTTCCTGGCATGTGAACTAGTGAGGACTGCACCTCGGACCTCGTCAGTTCTGGTTGCCCAACTCTCGAAGTCAGCAAGGAATGACTCCTTCCGGGCTCTATAGGTCGCGTTCAACATGAGAACCTAAAGCGCTTTCGCCTAACGATTTCGCCTTGCCCGAACCGGCGTAGCCGGTTGCGCGAAGGCGCCTCAGCGCCGAAGCCGGGCATGGACGTGTTATCTGTTGGCGTTGCACAATATAGCAAACCGCGCGAGCGGGGTTGGGGTGGTGAGGGGCCATGGCCGCACAGGGGAGGAGCGGGGTCTTGAACGAAAAGGCCACAACGGGGAGCGGAAGGGCGGTGAGTCATCAATGAGCACCTCGACACAGGCTCCACTCCGGGGGCACATCGGCCATGGAAGAGTCGACCGAAGAGATGTCTTTTATGTATCTGTCTTCGAACGGCGGTCGAAATTCTTCACTCAATTGGCCGATTTTCGCCACTCCAATATTTTCGCCTTCAGATAACTTGCTCTCGCCGATTGCCGAACTCGCGAAGCGGTTGCCGCAGGCCAAGACTTCCTATAACCGATGTCAAGCGAAAACGGGTTCGGTTGGTTCTTGCCGTGCGATGTTCAGCAGGTGATAGGTTTCATCGTACGGGACCGCGTCGCGCCACATGAAGTAAATAATCTTAAGCCATTTCGATCCCAACGCCCTTAAGGCCCGTTGGTGACTCCGTCCTAGGTTTCGTTGTCGTTCATAGTAGGCTCTTGCCCATTCGCTGCTTCTCAAGGAAATCATGGCTATCCAGTTTATGGCATAGCGCATCACCTTGTTGCAGGCATAGCGAAACTGGACCCGTTCATATTTGCCGCTTTTCTGCGTCACCGGCGTGGTGCCCGCCTGCGCTTGCAGATGGCGGAACGAGGTCCAACGTTCAGGCGCATCGCCTAATTCAGCCAAAAGAGTCGGAAGGATCGTTCCCGACTTCCCGCCGGGCAAACTCATGGCCCATTGGGAAGATGGCAGATCTGCAAATGCTTGTTCGATTTCCCGTTTATACGTTTTGATGGCGGCAGCCTGAGTCTGTAATTGTGCCACCAACACCAGCATCATTCTCGACCGAGCCCGCACAACGTGATGAGGAATGGCAATCTGCGGGCTATGGAGAAGGTCCCATAGCTGGGCCGTTCGTGCCGCATTCAAGCGGTGGCTCCGAGCAAAGTCCTGCCACTGTTGTTTGGTCAGCCGTTTCAGCTCACCAGGCGTAGGATACGCCTGCAGGAAATCAAGGGCCGTCCCACTGGCCATTTCCTCATAGGCCTCGAGGGAGCGGGGATAATATTCTTTCAACGTAGCCTTTAGTTGATTGATCCATCGCGTCTGCTGACGTACCAACTTTTGATAGTCTCGTGTCAGCATTTTCAGCTCGGCAGCTGCCGACGAGTTGGGCGTTAGCGGATGAAGATGGTTATGGTCTGTGCGGAGAAATTCCGCCAATACACACGCATCAAACGGATCGCTCTTAGACCGACTCACCCGGAAGCGATCTCGAGCCCGATCCAAGGCCTTGGGATTGATCGGATAAACCAAAACATCGTGATCTAACAAGAAGTCGATCATCCGTCCCTCGGGTTTCTCAATGGCAGCCCACAACAAAATCCCCTCAGCTCGACACTCGTATAACCACCGGCCGAATTCACTTAGGCTTTCCGACGTGTTACTTATCACCCGCTGAGTAATCCGCTTGCCGTTGTCCTCAACGACACAAACATCATGCGTCTGGTCGGACCAATCTACTCCCAAAATGTAGTGCTGCATCCAAATCTCCTTCTTGCTTTCATCAAGAAGCTCGACCGGAAAGGTTGGCCTTATATCGGTCCTCGGAGGGACGACTTCCTATTGAACCTTTCAACTCCGATCTCAATGCCGGGCGGGACAGTCTTGGCCAGATCCTCAGCGGGATGAGGCGCGAATGGTCCTCTACCCAGAATGCTCCTCAAATAGATTCAGTGTCGATTCAACGATACTGAATCGCAAGAAACATTTCCCCTTGCGGGTGATATAAGGCGCGGCTAGCGCCGCAGGTAGGGTCGAGAACTGGCGCGCCAGCCTTAGGGTTCGGTGGGTTCCCCATGGCTTTCGCCATAGCCCTCAGTCCGACTCCCATCGCTACGTTTCCAGTTCCCGCCGCCTCAAACCGGACGTGCGGATCTCCCGCATCCGGCTTCCCGACGAACGTCACATCCAGGCACACGCCACAAGGACTTCACCTGGTAGTCAAGCTGCTTCCGATGCATACTAGTCTTACTGCTGGAGGCAATAGGCTCACGCCACTCTCCAACCCTCTGCACTTCCGCAGCATGTCCGAAGTCAGGCCCCTTCCCTCCACCGGAGTTACCCGGCTTCCTCGGTACTACGCGCCTGTCCGCCACCTCATCCAGCCCAGTCTGGCCCTCGCGGGTTACCGGTTGGAGGCACTCGCTGCTTCCACCGGATGAGGCTTCCCGTGTTGCGCCACATCTCCTCTTACACACATGCTGTCGCCACTACCCCGGCGGAACAGCTGGGTGCGCTTGTCGCTCGACTTCCCCAGCTGCAGCGGCCTTCCCTGGTTTACGGGCAGGTCGGCTTCCGCATTACACTTTTCGAGGCCTGCTCAGCGTTTACTCACGTTACGGCCTGTGTGCTCGCCAAGTCGCCCAAGGCGACCCTCTACACCGGAGGCTTCAGCGGCTTCGTCGCCTCCACCACTGCTCCGATTGCTACCGGCTGGAGCGACCCTTGCCGGGTGGGATTCGCACCCACTGAAGATGTGCGCCTTAGCACGGCGCACCGAAAACCGGGTGTTATGAGAAGTGTCTACCTACGCAAATTGCTTGTAGTCTATGTCTACAAGTGCCACTTCATTCTCGATAGCATTTTGATACCGGTTGAGAAGAATTCGTTTATGTAAAGAGATCTGACTCATGTCCCACTCTAAGAAAGCGTCGATGAACGACATCACCTCACGCAGTTTGACAAAGATTGGTAGTCTTTCAATCCACACAGAGGAGAGATCTCGGTACTCCGCGTAACCTTCTAGGAGACTCCCAACGAATGCCTCGGCGTACCCATTGACATCCGTACCATTGAAGGAAATATCTACCGCGAAGTTGATTAGAACTCCAAGATCGTGTGCAAAGAAGTGAAGTTCACATTCATCGGTGTCAAAAAACGTGACTTGGTTGTTGTGTACGTGGATGTTGCAAGGTCCGATGTCTCCATGGATGAGACCGTAGCATCCGGCGTCTTCCTGATAGGAGCGTACGAGATGGACGACCTCTGAGCACTTGGCCCGAGCGACACTGAACCTTTCGGGAATGCGTTGAACGTCGTAGATGTCTGCTTCATGCCAGTGTGTGCGTTGCAGAGCTGGGTACTCAATATGGAACTTCTGAGTTGCGCGGTGCATCCTTCCGATCTGCTGCCCAAGTTGCTTGAACAGATTACGATCCCACTCCGCATTCGTGGGTGGTGCACCTTCCGCCCGCTCTAGACTGACTACCAGAAACTGCTCGCCTCCCGCGCAGATTTCCTCAACTAACTCCCCGTTGACCGAAGGAACGGCTCGGACGATCCTCACGCCATCGCTTGCCAGGTAATTGATCCACGACACTTCGGTCGTCTGCTCTGCATAACTTGGCTCCTGCAGTACTCTGGCGACAAAATCTCCTCCGTCGTTCGTGTACGGGTAGAAATACTGATTGAGGCTCCGTATTTGATTGGGTTTCACATCGAATAGCTCTGAAATGCTATCGACGATCTGCTTCTGCATACTCAAATCCAGGCTATTTAGATCTACGCCCTAGTGCTTTGGGCATTTCTCATAACGTTCTCGCCGTGCCCGAACCGCGAAGCGGTTGCAGCGAAGGCGCGCAGACGCCGAAGCCGGGCACGGACGTGTTAACGGCTGTGGGCAGATCTCTCTGTTGGAGCCAACAACTCAGATTGATGCGCAATACTTATCCAGCGCAGACCTGTCAGCCTCGAAACCCAATTCAGTTCGGTTCAGCTTCTCAGGGTGAGCGAGGAAGAAATGATCAATGTCGTCGTTTGCCTGCGCTTCCGTGAGATCCACGCCCTTAACGACGAAGTACGCGACCGAGGTGAAGTACTGGACATCTCTGTACAAATACGTGCTTCCGAAGGAAGTCAAATATTGGAGATCTTGTACATGGACGCCTAATTCCTCTTGCAATTCGCGGACCAGAGTGTCTTCGAGGCTCTCCCGATATTGAACGAAACCGCCAGGTAGGGCCAGCGTCCCCTTCTTAGGTTCGTTTGCCCTTCGTGTAATGACTATCCGATCCCCGCTCTCAATGATGCCAACCGCGGAGGCAAGAGGGCCATGATAGTAGACATATCCACAGGACGTGCATGTCAGGCTGGCGTTGTCGCCTTGTTGGATTCTACTTGCTCCGCAACTTGGGCAAAACTCAAAGCCTGTCAGCTCGCGTACATCCATAGGACTTGCTGCCTTGGCTCAAGGTCCCATTGCCGTTAACGTTCTCGCCGTGCCCGAACCGCGAATGCGGTTGCGCGAAGGGCGAATGCCCGAAGCCGGGCACGGGGGTGTTAACTGCCGTTACCTTTATGTTCCCATTTCTAAATCGACATAGCTCTACGAATTTCAATGGATCGAGTTGTGTGACTACCACGTCCCAATTCCGTCTGATGGAATGGTTTGGGACGAGATCCATCTATGTCTTCAAAACCATATTCCTGGGCTAATTCACCAACAACCAAAATCTGTCCGGTCTTTTTCAGGATCTCGGGATCGGCTGCCAATGCACGTATGGCTCGCCCCGTGTACTGTGGCGACTCTGTAAAGGGCAACTTTTCTTTGAAGATGTACTTCATCACACCCTCGGTTCGCACATAGCCGGGCCAAAGCGAAATACATGCTACACCATATTCCTTAAACGCAGCTGCCATCTCAATCGCCAATTTATCTGTTGCCAACTTTGAAACGAGATAGTAGACGTCGCCTGGGCCTTGTTGTGAACTATAATTGGAAATATTGACGATCAATCCACTACCTGTATGTATCATGAGCGGTGCGGCGTAGGTACTGGCGACATAATGCGACCGAAGCCCTACGTTGTGTGTCGCATCCCATTGTTCGATAGGGTGTTCCCAGAATGGACCTGAGTAGTACACGTCTCTATGGGCATTTTCATACCCCGACCAAACATTGTTCACGAGGATGTCTATGTGACCTTGCTCGTCCTCAACGCGTTTGAATACGGCCTTCACCTGATCGTCTTTTCGGTGATCACACCGGCAGGGAATACCTTTTCCTCCCAAGCGCGACACTTCGCGGGCCGTGCCCGTCAGAGTCCCGGTCACAGGAACGGTCTGGTCGCCTGATTTCATGGTGCGACCGGTGATATAGACAGTGGCGCCAGCTTCCCCCAAGGCCAATGCCACTCCTTTGCCAACGCCTCGACTGGCCCCGGTCACTACGGCGATCTTGCCTGCTAGTGGCAGTTCGCCTGTTCGACTCTTTGGCATGATTTTGTCTCCGATTTAGCAGCGATCATGGGTGAACGGAGAAACGGAAAGATCGCATCATACCCCACGCAATGGCAGTTAACGTTCTCGCCGTGCCCGAACCGCGAATGCGGTTGCGCGAAGGCGCCTCAGCGCCGAAGCCGGGCACGGACGTGTTACCCGACGTGCACATCATCCCGCCAGGAAACATCTAGAGTGTTTTAAAGCGATGTCTATTAGGATCTGTCGACAAGAGCCAGCGCCGCCTCAATGCTGGCGATTGCCTCACGATCCGCCTTCAATGCGTCACCGATCAATTTGCCCGCCGCGGCGCGGTCTTCCAACGTAAAACCGTTGACCTTTTCCGCGGTGCTACAGAGACCATACAATGGATTCAGCGCCTCAAGCTCAAGATCGTAGTGAACAGCCGCCGCCTCGAGTGGCTCAGCTGCTACGGGGAAAAGGGTGACGAGTTCCCTCAGGTATGCGGCTGCTGTCAAACGTCTCGCTCTCAGTATTTCCGCGTGATGATGGGAATGTCCGGGCGAAACGTCTTCCGACTCAAACGCTTCACGCCAGAGTTCGTAAGCGGCAAAACCGTAGGGGATGCTTCGCTTTCCGTTGTGTCGAATGAAGCGTTCATCAGTGTATCTGGTGCCGTTCGCGAAGGCGACCGCGTTCCGGAGTGCCGTTAATTGCGTCGCCTTCTCGTCAGCGTTGCTCGGCTGATCGTAGATCGTGACATTGAACCACTCGACGCCATCGGAGTGTCCGATGGCGTCGTAACGAACGGTGTAAGTGTCACCTACGAACGGGTGACGAATCGTGTACGTCTCCTCAGCTTGGTTGTACCCAACGATCAGGCCCCAGCAGTACGCGTGGTGTGCCGGGTGATCGCTTGCTTTCTGTTCCAGACTCATCGGCTGCCACACCATCGCCGGGACGCCCTGTTGCAAGCTCGCCCGCACGGCTTCCCTGGCTTCTCGCTTCAGTGCTGGGAGATCGATGTCGGTATCGTGCTTCGTCGCTTGGAACGTGCGAAACTGTGCCATATTGGGGAGGAAATCGAGCGCGAGCCCCCAGTCTATGTTGTCGTGCATGACTCCCTTGCCTCCCTCTACCATCTCAAAGTGGAAGGCATGTCCCATCACGCCCTGCAACCGTGCCATCGTCCATTCCGAGCGGCCGACGGTCTGCATCAGCGGGCGGAGGGAGGAGGCTAGGGTCGTCCCCGAGTGTGGTCTGGACGGGTTGACATCTACCATGACGTTCATCGCTTGGCCTCCTTCCGGCACAGCGTCGGTGTTGGTCTCCTTGGCCGAAGTTCGCTCGATGATAAGGGTTGTAAGGACGAGGGCAGCCGCGATTCGAGCCAGATTGACCACGGTATAGTTTACCATTTCGTCCTTCCTTTCTCTATCTGTTGCATGTCGGGTAACGTTATGCCTGTTGCCGAACTCGCGTAGAGAGTTGCCGACAGGCCAAGGCGCGTATGCGCCGCAGCGGCAACAGGTTGTTAAAGGACGTGGGATAGAAATTCACGGAGCAAGCTATCCCATTTCGCCGAGAGCGAACAAGGTAAGAGCAATCCCAAGATACCGGTCGCGAGTTTTGGCGTCTCTGGTCGTCCCAGTCGGCCAAAAACACGAATAGGCGGCGTAATCCGCTATTCTCGTAGAATCCACCTTCTTGTTCGGTCTGCTTGCTGCCGCAGATCTGATCGCTTCAGTGAAATATTCGTCACTCCATTCGCCGTATTTGGCTATGCCGCCCAAGAGATCGCCGACATCTCTTTCAAATTGTCCCGGACCTATGCTCTCAAAGTCGGTCAGGGTGGTCTTCTCTCCGTCTAGTACGACTTGCCGTGGCGAAAGATCTCTGTGACACATGTCTGTGTATGCATCGTGGACATGGCTCTCTATGCGCGACAAGATACTTCCGCACTCCCTGGTCAGCGGAGCGAAACGAGCACACGTGTCGGTAAGCCGTTCAATATCCCGATCTCTAGTGGTCAGACCGTCTCTGATAACTCCGAAGTCGGAGTAATCTTGTTCGGCAAACCGAGTGAGTTCCTGGATTGTCTGAAAAACTGCCTGCAACGACTTCGGTGAAACCACATCAAGCACTAGATCCGCAACGCTCTTACTACCACAATCCGACAGAATCAAATACGGAATACCGGAAAGCTCTCCGTGAGCAATTATCTTCGCATGGTTTAGCGAGGACCGCTCAATGAGACGATATGCCTCGATTTCTCGGCGTAAACGGTACGGTCTTCGTGGATTTAGTTTTACGATATAAGTTTTGTTCTCACCGAATGCACGCCAGACAAAGTTGCTGTTCGGCGGCAAATGTTGCGCTTCGACTACACCGGAAAGGCACTTCGTACAGACGTTATCGACAACTGCCTGGTATTCTTCCAACATTCAGAAAAGAGCGTTTGATGCCGAAAAAGTGTGATGACCCAATCTCATGTTAATACGATCTCAATCCCATGTTCCTTTAACGTTTTTCGGCTTTACGACGTGGGCCTGATCCCGAATAGGGATTGGCGCGGCGGTTGCCAAAGGCAATCGCTGTGACAAAAGGCCCGTGTGCCCGTAGGGCCGAGGGGCGAATGCCCCGATGGTAGGGTCGAGAACTGGCGCGCCAGCCTTAGGGTTCGGTGGGTTCCCCATGGCTTTCGCCATAGCCCTCAGTCCGACTCCCATCGCTACGTTTCCAGTTCCCGCCGCCTCAAACCGGACGTGCGGATCTCCCGCATCCGGCTTCCCGACGAACGTCACATCCAGGCACACGCCACAAGGACTTCACCTGGTAGTCAAGCTGCTTCCGATGCATACTAGTCTTACTGCTGGAGGCAATAGGCTCACGCCACTCTCCAACCCTCTGCACTTCCGCAGCATGTCCGAAGTCAGGCCCCTTCCCTCCACCGGAGTTACCCGGCTTCCTCGGTACTACGCGCCTGTCCGCCACCTCATCCAGCCCAGTCTGGCCCTCGCGGGTTACCGGTTGGAGGCACTCGCTGCTTCCACCGGATGAGGCTTCCCGTGTTGCGCCACATCTCCTCTTACACACATGCTGTCGCCACTACCCCGGCGGAACAGCTGGGTGCGCTTGTCGCTCGACTTCCCCAGCTGCAGCGGCCTTCCCTGGTTTACGGGCAGGTCGGCTTCCGCATTACACTTTTCGAGGCCTGCTCAGCGTTTACTCACGTTACGGCCTGTGTGCTCGCCAAGTCGCCCAAGGCGACCCTCTACACCGGAGGCTTCAGCGGCTTCGTCGCCTCCACCACTGCTCCGATTGCTACCGGCTGGAGCGACCCTTGCCGGGTGGGATTCGCACCCACTGAAGATGTGCGCCTTAGCACGGCGCACCGTAAAACCGATGTTATATAACGTGGAACTTTCTAGAATCTCATGGCCTTAGCCCTACTTCAGATCAAAGGATAATCGCTTTTCCCAACGCCTTCCGGTCTCTAATAGGAGTGGCCAATCTTGAAATATGCGAAAATATCACGCCCGAATTAAGGTGCGCCTTCCGCGAACCACTGGATCAGCTCGTTAGAATTTTTCAAAGCGAACTGCCTTTTAATCAAGCTCCCAGATCGATCAAAGAGTAATAGTTCTGACGGGTTGGCACGGTGTTCAGCGATCAGTTGGTCGCCCTCTGGGGTGCCGATTTTGGCGATGAGAAAGAAAACTTGGTCGCCAAGCCGATCGCGAGCTTTATTTATTTGTTCAGACTGGCTTACGCTAACGACAAGGCCTGGGTCGTAGACAAATACCAGCGCCGGCTTGCCGGTACCTATTTGCTCGTGGGTCATCTTAAAACCCTTAGGCATCGCCGTTAACATAAGCCCTATAACTATCAATATGGATATGGTGACACTAATAGGAACCCAAGGCTTTCGACGTGTGGAGTTGGAATTATATTCCTCGTTGATGGTAAATCCCCCTCTTTTTTGTTATCAACGTACGGTTGCCAAAACTGTGATGTGAGCTGGCATACCTAATGCCGCTGATGGGCATATTTCAGGTCGAAAGCTCCGATTGTTTCCTCAGCTTCTGGAACAACAATCGCAGGCGTTGCTTAATTAACTTCATGCTTGAGGATGCCTATTTAGCTGAGTTGTTTTCCATGTTATATAACGTTACGCCGGTTGCCGAACTCGCGAAGCGAGTTGCCGTAGGCCAAGGCGCGGAGGCGTCGCAGCGGCAACCGCGCTGTTAGCCGTCGTGTCAGCGAAGAAGTAGCAGTTTCCGGGTTAGGTGTTTCCCTGCGCTCAAGCGATAGAAGTACACCCCACTCGCAAGTTCCACACCAGCATCGTCGAATCCGCTCCATATCAACGAATGTGCTCCTGCTGGCCAGACGCCAGATGCCAAATCAGTCACTATCTGGCCGGATATGTCGTACACGGAAAGTCGGATCCGCAGCTCCGTGGGCAACTGGAAACGGATCGAGGTGTCCGAATTGAAGGGATTCGGTACGTTCGGTGCGAGGTTAAGCCTTGGCTGTGATGTGTCCGATTCCTCGGCGACCGCCGTCACACGCTCGCCCTCTGGCACCCATAGTGGGAACTGGTCGTCGGCAGGATGATTCGTCAAATTGACCACGTTGCTACCGTCAGAACCCATTGCGATTATTTCTCTGTTGTCCCCTAGAAACCTGTCGAAGACGATTCTGGCGCCATCTGGCGACCATTGATGGTTCTCGTTTAGACCTCTGTCGGTAAGTTGGACGAGGTTCGTACCATCCGCGTCCACGACGTAAATATTGATTTGAGCGTCGTGGTGTCCCGAAAAGGCAATCCGGCTACCATCCGGCGACCAGCGCGGAGAGACCGAAAGGGAGGGAGGTCGCAGATCGACTAATTGCTCAAGGTTTGCGCCATCCGCATCGATGATAAACAAGCGAATAAACCCTTGTTGGATTCGCCTGCCGAATGCTATTCGTTGGCCGTCTGGAGACCAGCTTTCATCCCCGCTCCCCGGTGAAAAGACAGGGAACAGCTCAACCAGATTTCCTCCGTCGGCGTCCATTACGAAAAGGCCGAAGTCTTCGTGATTCCTGTTGGAACGAAACATCAGTTTTGAGCCATCCGGCGCCCATATGGGAAACTGATTGATGGAATCGTCGTCAGTTAGCCTTGTGACAATGTTGCCCGACTCATCCTTGACGCGGATGTCATCTGGTGGGCCGTTCTCGAAAAAAACCATTTCCAGGATTCTTGTACCGTGAAGCCCATCTACACGAGTGTTATTTAAGCGTTGAAGAAACGCCGTGTTCTCATCGGGCGTGAGCCGAGCCAAATTGGTACCATCAGGATCCATGGCGAACCCTTCAAGTGCTTCGCCGTCGCGATTGGATAAGAACGCTATGCTGTCCGCTGAAGAAGGTTTTGGATATGTCGCCCACGCCAAACCCGCGACTAAGAACAACGTAATCGGTCTCATCGCACTGTCTCCGATCTTGGAATCGACTACCTATTAAAGGACATGACGGCTAACAGGTTGTATCCGAAGTGTGTTTCTACTATTCAGACGGGCACTCCGGGTTCATGTTCATGCAGTTCCGGTTGTTGAGTATTCGGTACATAGGATGTCGACGGTGAATCTGGTCCATCCGACATCGAACCAATGTGGCTGTGTGTGAAGAACCACCGATGAGAGGAATGCATGTCAGGGCGAGAAGGACTTGAAGCCACGTCTTTCGACGGAGGCAAAATATCGCTGCATGGCCTTCTGTGAACCGCAGGGATTACACACGTGTTTCTCGACAGGTTTGATACGCGAAATATCCATTGACTGTCGTGTCAATGTCAATGGTCATCTCGTCTCATCGCGATTAGGTAAATCTCCGTCTTTAAGTTTGATGTTATCCAGTGGCGACCGAATGCGCCGAATATCTTTCTGCATCACATGGGTATAGACCATCGTCGTCTCCGGTCGCTGTCCAGATCCTCCGCTTTCAGCCGGACGACTTCGCTGACTCGTAGGCCGGCCGAGTAAGCCACCATGAGCAGGGCTCGGTGCTTGGGGTTTCTCAGAGCGTTGAATATCCGAATCACTTCATCACGGCTCAGGACGATGGGCAACTTGCTCTCGCGACGTGGTCGGGGTATCTCCTCCACGATGGCGGGTCTGCGCAACACCCGAAGGAAGTAGAATTTGATCGCGCTTACGACTTGATTGATGTAGGCTCGGGAGACCTGCCGCTCATCGATCAGGTAAAGGAGGTATTGGCGAATCTCCGCCTCTTCCACGTGGCGCGGATCCTGTTGCAGAAATCGTTGGAAGCGAAGCAGATGATTGCGATAGGACTTCTGCGTGGGCGGACTATAACCTCTGAGTCTGAGTTCCTGGTCTATCGGCTTGAGGAAGGCCTCTTCTGTGGGCGAAAGTACGGTGCGACGACTCTTCCGAGCTGCCGCGCGGGAATGTGGGTTTCGGATTTGACGTTCCTTGAATAGCTGCTGCAGACGCTCGATGGTCTCCTCCGTATGCGGTACACTCCAGCACTTCTCCTGAGGATGCCATCGGTAACCTGGTACCTTCTTGATCTTGCTGACCTTGTCGGGGTGATACGAGAAAGATACTCTGAGCCGTCCGGATGGAGCTTGATCTATTGATGCGCTACGGAATCCACCAGATGTCGAATGGCATGAATCCTACGAGAGGCATAATTTCGAGGCTCTGAACCTGCGGAAATCTGGGACATTGAAAGAAAGCAAAGGAAAGCTCATGGGGATACTGGACAGGTTTTCATTGAAGGGTCGCGTCGCCTTAGTCTCCGGCGGCGCGGGACCGCTGTTTGGAAGCAGCATTTCGGAAGCGTTGGCAGAAGCGGGGGCGACGCTGATTACGGCCTCGCGATCTCTGGAGCGCAACGAGGTGTTTGCGGAGGGGTTGAAGACTCAGGGCTACGACGCCCACGCAATGGAGATGGACATCACCGAGCTGGAATCGATCGAAGCGTTAGGGGCCGGGGTGACGGAGCGTTTCGGGCGCCTGGACATCCTGGTTAACAGTGCGCTGGCGATCAAGGGAGGTGGTTTCGAGGAGCAGACGCCGGAGTCGTGGGCGTTCGGAGCCAAGGGGAACATGGTGGGTCTGTTTGCGATGTGTAAGGCGTTCGTCCCCGGGATGGTGGAGCAGGGTGGAGGATCGATCATCAACATCTCGAGCATCTACGGTGTGGTGGCGAACGATCCGACGCTTTACGAGGGCACCGATATGCGGCAGCCGCCGGATTATACCTTCGTCAAAGCTGGCATGATCAATTTTACTCGATACGTCGCCAATTATTATGGAAAGAAGGGGGTTCGGGCGAACTGCATCTGTCCGGGGGGTTATGACTGCGGCGACCCGGCACCTTTTGTGGAAAACTACACGAAACGTGTTCCGGTGGGACGGTTGTTGGACAACGAGGATCTCAAGGGAGCGGTCGTGTTTCTGGCTTCGGACGCGTCGTCCTACGTCACCGGGCACACGCTGATGGTGGACGGCGGTTGGACGACCCTTTAGCTGCGGCGGCGTTCCCCGACGACCGCCCCGTTGGCGGGACAGCGCTGTTCGTTGACATCAGAGGGCTTATAGTGCTGCATTTACAGGGTATTTCCTACGTCGCTCTTGCATCCGCCGTCTTCATCCGCTGGCATGGCTAAAACTAAGATCCTGATCGTCGAAGGTGTTGAGGTCCGTGGCAGGGCCCTGGACATGATTCTGGGCCAGATCGGCGAATTCGAGACCGTTCTGGTCTCGACCGTCACCGACGCCCTGATGAAGATCAAGGCTGAACCGTTCGATTTGGTACTCGCCAACACCGAGGTCAGTAAACACGGCGACGGCCTCAAACTCGCCCAGATCATTCTGCTGCGCAACGTGGTGGCCAAACCCCCTTTGGTGATCATGGTCACCAAGGAGAAGGAGCAGGAACTGGTGCGCAAGTGTCGGCAGATCGGCGTAGTGGATTACATCGTCTACCCCTACGACCCGGTCAATCTGTTGAAGCGAGTGTCGGATGCATTCGGCCAACACAAAGGCATGACGAAGGCACAGGCGCGTCGGTCGATTGCTGCGACGCTGAAAAAAATCATCGATCTGCCGACTATCTCCCAGGTTCAAGATCGGATTACAGATCTTCTCGCCAGCGATCGATCTTCTGCCGCTGATGTCGCCCGGGTCATGGAGATCGATCAGTCCATCACCGCCAAAATGCTGCGCCTAGCGAACTCCGCCGTTTTCGGTTTCAATCGCCATGTCACTTCGGTCAGGGACGCTGTTGCTCTTATCGGTTTCGAGCAGGTTGCGGATCTTGTCACCGCGGTATCCACATTCGAGGCACTTGGGCGCGTGGAAGAATCGCCCCACTTCAATCGCCTCGCGTTCTGGGAGCATTCGATAGGCTGCGGTTCCATCGCGCGGGTCATTGGTGATAAGCTCAAGGTCGACCCCGAGCGCGCCTTCGTAGCCGGTTTGCTCCACGATATCGGCAAAGTGGTGCTTGACGGCTATTTTCCCGAATTCTTTGGGCAGGCCCTACAAATGGCGGCCAAAGAAGGCATTTCGATCTACGAGGCCGAAACCAAGACGATCCCTATAAACCATGAGATGGTGGGTGGCTATCTTGCCCGTCAGTGGAAACTGCCCGAGCCGATCGCTGACGTCATAGGCGCTCACCATACCCTCAAACCGCAAAAGTCCATGAATATGCGGCTGGTGGTCCTGGTCCACGTGGTCGACGCGCAGTGTCGTGCTCTCGGCGTCGGCAACGCCGGCGACAACTCAGTGTGGGAGCCAACCAACGGCATGCTGACGCGATTGGCAATCACTCGGTCTGACCTCGATTCATGGAAGCCGGAAATGCAAGAGGCCATAAAGAACGCGCAAGGACTCTTGGAGTTGGCCGAATGAACGGCGTTGTTTTCGCCCACTTTAAAGAATCGGAAGCAGACATTCATGAGCGAACAAGCACGAGCTGAACTGGCACCTACCGGAGTCCTGCGGGCCGGCATCAACCTGTCCAACTTTCTGCTGGTCACCGGGAAAACCGCCGCTGGCGAGCCCGAAGGGGTTTCCCCGGACATCGCCCGCGCCGTGGCCGATCGCCTGGGCATCGAGCTGGAATACGTGGTGTTCGACACCCCGGCGCAACTGGCGGACGCGGCGGTGCAAGATGTGTGGGATATCGGCAACCTTGGTGCCGAGCCGGAACGTGCCAAGACGATCGCATTCACCGCCGCCTACGCAGAGATAGAAGCTACCTATCTGGTGCCGGCCGGTTCGGCGATTCAATCTGTCGACGAGGTGGACCGCGAGGGGATGCGCATCGCCGTGTACGGGCGCGGCGCCTACGGGCTGTGGCTGAGCGATAACCTGCAACACGCCGAGCTGGTCAAGGCGGATGGTCTCGACGACTCATTCGACATCTTCGTGAAAGAGGAGCTGGATGCCCTGGCGGGTCTGCGGCCCCGCCTTACCACGGATGTGCAGAAGCTGCCTGGTGCGCGGATCCTCGAAGGCCAGTTTACCGCAGTGCAGCAGGCGATCGGTACCAAGCCGGACCGAGCGGCCGGCGCCGCGTTTCTGCGTGCGTTCGTCGAGGAAGCCAAAGCCAGCGGTCTGGTGGCGGAGCTTATCGACAAACATGGTGTGAAAGGCAAGCTGACGGTGGCGCCGGCGGCGAGCGACTAGAGCTGAGAAAAACATGTCTGTACTGAGCGAAGCTGACCACAGTTTTTTCAAGGAGAACGGATACATCCTGCGGACGGATCTCCTCTCGGAGGAGGATCTTGCTCGATTCACCCACATCTACGACCGGGACCGTTCGGAGTACTCCTACCGGTGGCATCCTTACTCCTACCATCAACGGGCCAATTACGATGTGCTGGTTACCTCACCGGAGTTCGACGAGGCGGTTCGACACACACGAGTCTTTGCCGCCATCGGAGAGCTCATGGGTGGCAAGACCTGCTTCGGTGAATTCGGTGCCCGCTATATGGGCGATTATGACGGCGAGCTCCACCGCGGCTGGCACCGGGATCGCCCTCACTGGCCCGAGCATGCCTACCGAATGGATTACATCCAGTTCATGCTCTACCTGACGGACGTCGGTCCGGACACCCACTGCTTCTCGATTTCGCCCGAGTCGATTGCCGATCCGGTCCTCAAGGAACCGGAAGACCAGCTGTCAAGAGGGGGAATCGTCGACATCGAAGGGCCCGCCGGTTCCGTTTGCCTGTTCAACGTTGCCGTGCTGCACACGGCAACGACCCGCAAGACGACTAAAGAGCGCAAGACGCTGCAGATCTATTACGGTCATCGGGATCGCGCCCCTCTGGCCAACGACTCGGTGATCCCCCCCCGCTTCTGGAAACACGATCCGGACCCCGAGACGCGGGCGTTTTACGGAAATCTCAACGAGGTCACGAGGATCTACATGAAGTCGTTCGGGGTCGAGGACACCACGGTATCGTAGTAAACGCAAAACCGTTGCGTGGCTGAAAGGAAAGCATGATCGAACACATCGTATTGCTGAAGCTGAAGGATGGGGTCACGTCCGAGCAGACGCAGGCGGTTCTAGAAGGATTACAGGAGTTAAAAGGAATGCTGCCCGGCATCGTTTCTATTACTGGTGGGGACAACATGAGCCCGGAAGGGAAGTCACACGATTTCAGCTGGGGTTTCACCATCACATTCGAAGACGTAGCATCGCGGGACGTTTATTTGCCACATCCCGATCACAAGGCGGTAAGCGCAGGCACGATCCGTCCCATCGCGGACGACGTGCTGGTGTTCGATTACAGCAGTTGACAACTGTGGCCCCGTCGGGCCGCAAAAAAGGAGCGGATGAACTATGAACATAATCCTGATCGGCTGTGAGTTTGCGGGCAAGACCACGCTGGCTGCTGAAATCGTGGACTGGTTCGAGGAGAACATGGGCTACAGCAGCCATTTTCACGACCACTTCACAATTCCTTCTACCGAGCTGACCGACGACGCGGGCGCCAGCTACGAAGCGGCCCATCCCCAGGTCAAGGAGATGTTCCAACGCTTCCTGATCTCTTACCACACGTCGGAGGGATTCTACAGCGCTCCCGACCACCATCTCATGGGGTTCCACATCGAGGAAGCGGTCTACGCACCGCTCTACTACGGCTACGGCGGCCCGGATTCGGGCTCCCCCATGCGCTCTCCGGAGGGGCAACGGACCGAGATGGCACGACACACAGAGGAAGAGATCCTCAAACATGCACCGAATTCGATTCTGGTGTTGATGAAAACAACGCCAGAAGTGATCAGGGAACGCATGGCCGCCAACATCTTCCCTGACGCCGAGACCCTCGCGCAACAAAAGTTGTCCAAGATCTTCGGAGAGCCCACCCGAGGTGTGGTACAGAAGAAAGACGTGGAACATGTGCTGGCCCGCTTCGAGGAGGAGTTCGAGGCAAGCCTGATCAAGAACAAGCTGGTGCTCGACACGACCACTGCCACCGTCGAGGAGAGCATGGCGGAGTTCCTAGAAGGCGCCAAGCCGCTTATGTCAGATGAGGACAAAATCCGCTTTGCCGAACATGGAAGCGCCTGAAGGCGCGGAAGAAACGAGATGAAGCAACGGGTTCTGGGGAGGACCGGTGTGGCCCGTCGGGCCGAAAAAAAGGAGCGGATGGACTGTGAACATACTCTTGATTGGCTGTGAGTTTGCGGGCAAGACGACGTTGGCTGCTGAGATCGTGGACTGGTGCGAAGAGAATCTGGGTGGCAGCAGTCATTTCCATGACCACTTCACGATTCCCTCGACGGAGCTGACCGATGAAGCTGGCGCCAGCTACGCGGCGACCCATCCCCAGGTAAAGGAGATGTTCCAGCGCTTCCTGATCTCCTATCACGCGTCCGAGGGATTCTTCAGCTATCCCGATCACAACCTCATGGGGTACCACATCGAGGAAGCGGTCTACGCGCCGCTCTACTACGGCTACGGCGGCCCGGACTCGGGCTCCCCCATGCGCAGCCCCGTGGGGCAACGCACGAAGATGGCCCGAAGTACTGAAGAAGAGATTCTCCGGCGTGCGCCCAACATGGTTCTGGTGTTGATGAAAGCGACACCGGAGGTGATCAGGGAGCGCATGGCGGCCAACTTTTACCCGGACGCCGAGACCGTCGAACGCCAGAAGATGTCGAAGCTCTTCGGAGAGCCCACCCGGGGTGTGGTGCAGGAGAAAGACGTGGAACACGTGCTGGCGCGCTTCGAAGAGGAGTTCGAGGCGAGTCTGATGAAGAACAAGCTAGTGCTCGACACGACTACTGCCACCGTCGAGGAGACCATGGCGGAATTCTTAGAAGGCTCAATGCCGTTCATGACAGACGCGGACAAGGCCCGCCTCGCTGAACACGGAAAATCCTGAGGGCAGGAGGACGCGAGATGAAGCAGCGGGTTCTGGGGAGGACCGGTTTAAAGGTGAGCGAGCTCAACCTTGGGGCGGCTTTTGTCAGCAAGGGGGAGCAAGGCGCCGACGGTGCCACGGCGACGGTGCGCCGGGCGCTCGAGCTGGGCATGAACCTGGCCGATACCTCCGCCGACTACGGCGACAGCGAAGAGGTGCTCGGCCGGGCGCTGCACGAGATCGGCGAGCCGTGTATCGTCTCCACCAAGCTGGGGCCGCCGTCGGAATGGACCGACTTCGATCCCAAAGACAAGGACCAGCTGCGACGGATAGTGGAACGTAGCCTCAAGAATCTGCACCGCGACGTCATCGACATCATGATGATCCACGAGCCCGACCGTCCGCGGCAGTTCGACTGGTACGACGACGACATCTCCTTTCAGGGTCCTGTGGTGGAGCTTTTGAACGAACTCAAGGAAGAGGGAGTGATCAAATACACGGGTATCGGAGGCACAGCGATCTACGAACTCACGCGCCTGGTGGCTACCGGTGCGTACGACGTGGTGTTGACCGGTTTCAACTCCAGTCCTCTCTGGCGCGACTCTTTGACTACGGTGATTCCGGAAGCGACCAAACAAAACATGGGGGTCTTCCTCGCTTCTCCGACGCAGCAGGGGTGGCTCGTCAAGAAATGCCCGCAGGTTTACGACGGGGCGCGCTGGCTCAGTCCGCAGCGGCGAGAGCAGCTGAAGGTGCTCTACGACTTCGTGGACGAGATCGGCATCGAGCTGCCGGTGTTGTGTGTGCGCTGGGCATTGGCGGTGGAAGGGGTTTCCACGGTGTTGACCGGACCGCGCAACATCGCCCAGCTGGAGCAGAACTACTCCGCGACCGAAGAGGGGCCATTGCCTGCCGATATCGCGAAACGTCTCGACGAGATCTACGAGATGGTACCGTATCGTCCCTTCGAGGAGCCGGCGCCGGCCTGTTTCGAACGGGAGTACTGGGGTCCGGGGCCATTGCGGTAACGCATCCCCGCGTGCCTCAGGCCGGCTGCAGGCTCAATCGATGAAGTGCGTGCAGCAGCGCTTTCAAAACTCGGTTCAGACACCTGCGACATGCCATCGATTCCCACAGCTTCTTCTGCGGGGAGGCGCGGTTGCGGCGGGCCGCCCGCTGGCGACACACTCCCGGAACCGGCACGCCGTTTTCCGTTGGAGGCCCAACGCCGCATCAGCGAGCTTCTGGAGACCGCGGAGAGTGATACGACGGCCGCGGTAGTAGCGGGTTTCTTCTATCGCGACCACGACGGGGACGACACGTTCTCCGACGGCGAGGAGTTTCCCGGGGCGATTCTCGGCGCGCCGCAGCTTAACGACGCGTCGCTGCACACCTACTTCAACTGTTTTTGGAGCGACGCACTACTACCGGGCGATAAGGTCGTGGTCCGGTTCGAGGCAGCCGGTGTGTTTCCATTCGAGGCAGACGTCGAGCTGCAACCCGGATTGAATCTGGTGCACATTCCGGTTCTGCCCACGCGACCGGTCATCTATGTCGTTCCCCATTCCCACTTCGACACCGAGTGGCGTCGCACCTACGAGGAGTACCTCGAGCAGGAGGTGCCCAACCTGCGGAGCCGTCTCGACCTGATGCGACAAGAGCCATCCCACTGCTTCAGCTTCGACGAAGAATGTGTAACGATTCCGTTCATGGAGCGCTCCGACGCGGACCACCGCGAGCGGCTGCGCCAGGGCATCCGCGACGGCATGGTGGAGCCCAAGGGGTTGGTCACGCAGCAGGAGCTCACTATGCCGTACGGTGAATCGCTGGTGCGTAACATTACAATGGGGGAACGGATGCTCTCCGAGCTGATGGGTGAGTCGATTCGGCCGGAGGTCTACTGGTGCGTTGATCATTACGGCATGGGAGTGCAGATGGCGCAGATCCTGCGCAATTCCGGGCGCAGGTATTTCCTCATTGGGGAATACAGCGATGAGCGGATTCCGTACACGGAGCCGGGACTGAGCCAGCATCAGGAATTCTGGCTGCGTTCACCGGACGGGTCGAGGATGCTCACCAATCGCGGTTTCTACGGCGGTGCGGTAACACCGACCGCCATTCCGCCGCGACACCCTCATCAGTGCGGACTACAGTTCCTGGGTGAGGACAACTGCGCGCCCCGGCCCGAGCTGATCGCCGAGGTAGAGGAAACAAACCGTTCCCAGGATCAGTTCACCTACGTGATCTCCACGACGCTGCCTTTTTACCGGGCGATCGCGCGCGACCCGGAGCTACCCACCTTCGAGACGGAAAGTGTCGTTACCCGCTGGTGTGGGATCTACGAATCGCGGCTGCGAAGCAAGACCCAGAACCGGACGTTGGAGAACCGGACCCTGGCGCTGGAAGCGTTGGCCAGCTGTGCACAACTGGAAGGGATGCCGTATCCGGACACATTGGAACGCGCCTGGTACCTGATGATCCTGAATCAACATCACGATCCGCTGATGTCGATTATGGCCAGGGTGGGTCTCTTTGACTCGGAGATTCCCGCGCGTTTCGAGCAGTGCTCGAGCCTGCTGGATCAGGTCGACGACCAGGTGATGGGTTGGCTGGGAGCGGAGATCGACACCGCGGGGTCGCCAGGGAGACCGCTGATCGCCTACAACGCGCTGCCGCTGGCGCACTCGGCGGTTTTGGAGATGGAGTTCAGTGTCGAGGACGGGACCGGAGGTACGCACGTGGGTTTCGTCGATCACCAGGGCGAGCCGGTGGTGTGCCAGCGCGTGGAAGCGGAAGAGGGCAGGGAACGACTCGTCTTTCTGGCGGAGCATCTTCCGGCGTTGGGGTGGCGCACCTATTACATGACTACCGATGGAGATCCCCGGCTCGACGGGGGCGGCAACAGCGACGACTCGGCTGCCGCGGCGCTCGGGGATTCGGGTCGTGGCGCACAGGTCGTCCAGGCCACGACAACTCGCCTGGAAAACGAGCACCTCAGAGTCGAGTTGATCGACGGCATGATCACACGAGTGGTCGAGAAGAGCGCGGGCATTGAGGTGCTGCGAGCATCGACCGAATGTGGCGTCAACGAGATCGCGATCTGGCGAGACGAGGGGTGCATCAGCGTAATTCGCCCGATGGACGACAACGGCATCGTCGATTTTCTGCACAACGACGCGGCTGTTCTGGTCGCCCGCAGTGCACAGATCGCCGACCGCCAGGTTGCCGTGCTCGAGGACGGACCGCTGCGGGCACGGCTGCAGATTCGGTTCGAGCTCGATTGGGGACGCTTTGAACAACGGCTCGAGCTGGAGACCGGGTCCTGGCTGTTGCGGCTAACTACCAAGATCGAGTGGGATCCGTCCGGCAAGGTCACTCCCTTCGACGGTCGCCGCGTGCGTCTGGCTTTCGGTACCGGCTTCAAGGATGCGAGGATCGTGTGCGACACCCCGTTCGGCGTGGTGCCGTGGAGGCAGGTGGAGCAGATCCGACCGGTTAACTCATGGCTGGCAGCGGAGACGCCGACCTGTGGGGTGGCATTGTTCCACAAGGGAACCCACTCGGTGCAGGTGGTGGACGATATCATCTACGCCACCCTGATTCGTTCGGTGCTCGAGCCGGATTTCGATACTGAGGACGAGCGTGCCTGCAAGTGGGATGTGGCCGATGACGAGGCCGCCGAGGCCGGCACCCACACCCTGGAACACGCTCTCTACATGTATCCCGGAACCTGGGACCGCGCCGAGGTTCCCTCCGCCGCCCGTCGTTTCAATTCCGCCATCGAGGTTGTGCCGGCGGGCCGCCACGAGGGGCGACTGCCAGCCGAAGCGAGCTATCTAGATCTAGAGCCGCCGACGCTGGTGGCATCGGCGGTGAAACCCTCCGAATATCGCACTGGTCATACGGTTGTTCGTCTCTACAATCCCACCGAGCGCAACGTGCACGGTCGGCTGGGGGTCGGGTTTGACCACGGAGCGGTGGAGGTGGTGGATTTCCGCGAGCAAATGGTGGATACTCTGGGCGGGGGAAACCCGTATGAGCTTCAGGTGGGTCCCTACGAGATCGTCACCCTGTGCATCGAGGGACGGAAGGAACACTGATGGAGTATGTCAATTTCGGCAAGGCCGGAGTCAAGGTGAGCAAGATCGCCCTGGGACTCGGTTTTAGAGGACAACGCGACCCTGCGGAGGCGCAGAAGGTGGTGGAACGGGCCCTCGATCTGGGCATTACCTTCTTCGACTGTGCCAACGTCTACGGACCCACCGGCAGAGACGCATGGGACATCGGCCACTCGGAGAGAATTCTGGGTCGGGCGATCAGGAGCGGTCGCGACGACGTGGTCATCACGACCAAAGTGGCCGGTGCGGTGGGCACGGGCCCGAACGAGAGCGGACTGTCTCGTTACCACATCATGCAACAGGTGGAGCGTTCTCTAAAACACCTGGATACCGACCACATCGATGTCTACCTGGCCCACGACTATCCCCACGAAACCCCGCACGAAGAAACCCTGCGCACCTTCGACGATCTAGTGAGATCCGGCAAGGTGCTCTACGTCGGCTGCTGCAACTACAATGCCTGGCAGGTGTGTCATGCGCTGTGGATCCAGGAGCGCATCAACGCTTCGCCCTACATCTGCGTGCAGAATCCGTACAACCTGCTCAATCGCAAGTTGGAGCAGGAGATGTTTGGCGTCATTCGGGAATTCGGTCTCGGTGCCATGGCGTACAGTCCGCTCGCCGTCGGTCTCTTGAGCGGCGCCTACGACGTCAACAAGCCGGCGCCCGCCGATTCACTGTGGGAGATGGATCACCGCAAAGGCCGTTTCGAGAAGCTGATGCAGGGACCGATCCGGCCGACCATCGCTCTGGTGCACGAGCTCGCCGCGGAAATAGGCAAGACGCCGGCGCAGCTGGCCATCGCCTGGGTGCTCTCGCATCCGGAAATCACGACGGCATTGAGCGGCAGTGACAAGGCGGAGCATGTAGAGGATGTGGTGGGGGCCGTCGGCTGGGAGCTAGATCCGGAGATCCGCCGAAGGTTGGACGAACAATCCGATTCACTGGGGGAGGCCCTCGATGGCTGACTCCATCAACTCGAACTCGGAGCAGAGACCATGACCGATCAGAGCTGGTTCTCCCGCGATCGATTCGGACTCTTTATTCACTGGGGTCTCTACGCCCTGCCGGCACGCCACGAGTGGGTGAAACAGCGGGAGGAGATCCCCGACGAACAGTACGACCCGTATTTCAAGTTTTTCGATCCGGATCTTTACGATCCCCGGCTGTGGGCCAACGCTGCCGCGGGTGCGGGCATGAAGTACTTCGTGGTCACCACCAAACACCACGAAGGGTTTTGCCTGTGGGATTCCCAGCTGACCGACTACAAGGCTACCAACACCCCCGCCGGACGCGATCTCATCGGACCGATGATCGACGCCTTTCGCGACGCTCAAATGCGGGTGGGATTCTACCACTCCCTCATCGACTGGCACCATTCGGACTTCGTCATCGACGATCTGCACTCCATGCGCAATCACCCCGATCGGGAGAAGCTCAACAAGAACCGGCAGCAGCAGCGATACATCGAGTATCTGCACGGGCAGGCGCGGGAGCTCTTGAGTCAGTTCGGTACCATCGACGTGATGTTCTACGACTTCAGCTATCCGGCGAGCGACCAGCGGTGGGCGAGGGAAGGCTGGCAGGGCAAAGGAAGGGAGGAGTGGGACAGCAAGGAGCTGATCCGGATGACGCGGGAGCTGCAGCCGAATATCGTCGTCAACGACCGGCTCGACCTCAACGATGTGGAGGGCGGTTGGGACTACCGGACTCCGGAGCAGTTCATGCCGCGGGAGTGGGTGACGATCGACGGCAAGCAGGTTCGCTGGGAGACCTGCCAGACCTTTTCCGGCTCCTGGGGGTACCACCGGGATGAGACGAGCTGGAAAAGCGTAGCGCAGCTGGTACGCATGCTGGTGGAGGTGGTGAGCAAAGGTGGGAACCTGCTGTTGAACGTGGGACCGACGGGGCGGGGAGAGTTCGATGCCCGCGCCCTAGATCGACTCGCAGGCATGGGCGCGTGGATGTTCCGCCACGGTCGTTCCATCTACGGATGCACCCAGGCGCCGGCGGAATTTGTCGGCTCGCCTCATTGCTGCCTCACCTACGACCCGGAGCGACGGCGGATCTATGCCCATGTATTCACCTGGCCGTTCGAACAGCTCCACCTGGATGGATTCGCCGGCAAGGTGGAGTACGCCCAGCTGTTAAACGACGCCTCGGAAATCCAATCTACCGAAGACCCCGGGCACCACCGGGCCAGCAGCGAGGAGGATCGTCAGACATTGACATTGAAGCTTCCCGTGCGGCAACCCGACGTCGCGGTACCGGTGATCGAGCTCTTCCTCAAATCCTAACCTTTCATAACGCCGAGAGGCCTATCGTGAAGACAGTTCGCGTTTCGACATCCGATTCCCATCCCGCTCCCGCGTGGGCCGTTAGCCAGCGCCATCTGATCGACGTCATGAACGAGGCCGCTCCCAAGTTTCAGGAGCGTTACACCCGCGACGACGGCACATTGATCTGGCGCGACGAATTCCCCGGCATGGACGGCTCCGACGACGGCTACGAGAGTTTCTACAACTGGCCCTTGTTCTACGCCCTCGGCGGCCGCGCCGACATGGAGGAGCGCAGTCGGTTCCTCTGGGATGCCGTTACCCGGCAGTTTACCGACTACGGACTGGTGCATCGGGAGTTCGACGGGTATTACGACTGGATGCACCACGGGGAGTCCTATCTCTACTTCTACTTCTTTGGCTTGGCCGACGCCAACCGCCAGGCCGGGCGGGCGCGCAACTTCGCGAACATGTACACCGGGGCCGATCCCGAGGCACCCAACTGGGATGCGGAAAAACGGATGATCCGCTCGCCGATCAACGGTAGCCGCGGTCCGCACTTCAAATACACCTGGGATGACTGGTCCACCTGTCGCTGGGATCTGGCCCAATACCAGGTGCCGTTCGATGATCTCGACGTGCCAACGGAGATGCGCGAGTTTCGCGGCGAGATCGTCCCCATCGCCGACTGGAAGGAGGACCGAGTCTACGAGGTGATCTTGGAAGCGTTGAACGAACGCCAGATGCACGGCGACGTACCGCTCAACCTTTCAGCCACCAGCCTGGTGACGAATGCCTATATCTACACCGGCGAAGAGAGCTACCGGAAGTGGGTGTTGGATTACCTGGAGGCGTGGGCAGAACGCATCGAAGCCAACGGCGGCCTCTGCCCCGACAACGTGGGCCACAGCGGCGCGATCGGCGAAACGCTGGATGGAAAATGGTTTGGGGGGTATTACGGTTGGAGCTGGCCCCACGGATTCACGAACATCATCGAATCACTGAGTATCGCCGCCATGAACGCGGTGCTGATGACCGGCGACATGAGCTACCTGGAGATTCCCCGAGGTCAAATGCGGAGGATGCTGGAATTGGGTCGCGTCGAAAACGGGCGTTTGCTGATGCCGCATCGCTACAGCGACCGGGGTTGGACCGGTTACAGTCCGGTGAAGCCCGGGTTTCTGGTGCCTCTCTGGTATGTCTCGCAGGACGAGAACGACCTGCACCTGATCGAGGAACTTCCAGATTGCAGCACCCACTGGCCGAGCCTCGACGGGGACAGCGACTCCTTCCACACCGGTGCGTGGTACAGCTACATCCGCGGCAGGAACTCGGAGTACCCAAGCCAGCTGCTGCAGGCGCAACTGGATGAGGTGAAAGAGCGAATCGAGCTGCCCGACGAAGGGGAGCCCAGCACCTGGAATGTGCACCATTGGCAGCGGCGCAATCCGGTGCGCACGACGGCGCTGGTGCAGATGACCACCGGAGGACCGGACCCGATCTACCACGGGGGTTTGCTGCATACCCGCCTGCGTTATTACGATCCTCAAGCGGGACGGCCCGGGTTGCCGGAACAAACGGCGGCGCTGGTCAGCGCGATCGAAGAGGACAAGGTTACGGTGGATCTGGTGAATCTGGATCCGGGGGACCCTCGTCGGATTCAGCTACAGGCGGGGGCGTTTGCCGAGCACGAGTTCACCGAGCTGAAAGAAACGGGCGAAGACCAGGTGCTGCAGATCGATGGTCCTCACTTCGAGATCGAGTTGGCGGCCGGCGGTCAGGGCAGGTTCGAAATCGGCATGCGCCGCTACTGTAGCCGGCCGACCTACCAACAGCCGTAGGTCTGTCGGCGCGGGGGTTGGCGTCGGCGCCTAGCCCGCACCTGCAGGCACTAGCTCGATAGTCAAGCCGGCCCCACGTCGCGGAGATCCACCCCGTGGATTTCCAGCGCCTCCAGCTGACTGCTCGGTTCGACGCGAAAATCCAGGCCGTCGGCATCCTTGAAGCGAACCTCCGTAACGGCTCCGTTCGCTTCGAATCCTTGATCGCGCATCTCTTGTAACGCTACCTGCGCCCAGGTTTCGTTCGCGGCGGCCCAGTAGACGTTCTTGTCCACCTCCTTGAGACCCTGCGCTTTTTCCAGTTTCACGAACGACAGGTTCTCGTCGACCGAGTTGAGGAACACGTTGCGCTGGACCGTTGAGTGGTCGCAGGGATCCCGCCGTACGACCAGGCACCCGATCAGCGGTGCCCGGAAATCGATGAACAGGTTGTCTTCCACCGTGTTGTCATGTTTCAGCACGAAACCGGCGTAGGTGCAGTGCCGCACGACGTTGTGATGCCAGCGGCTGCCCCGGGTCCAATCGTCGGTGCGCAACGCGCCGTGATGATCACGGAATACCACGTGGTGGACGTAATTGAAACAGACCTCGTTGCCGATGCCGCAACCCGAAACGTAGATGGCGTTGCCGTCTTCCATCGACTCGCAGGTGTGGTGCAGCTCGTTGTGCGAAACTCGGTTGTGGCGAGAGTGCAGGAACGGGAAAACGTCTTCCCACGGCACGTCCTGGGGAACGTTTCCGAAACTCCCCGTCTCGTCATGTCTGACGGTGCGGCCGTTTTCGCGATAGTCGGGCATAGCGAAGTATGGCGGGCGCACCCCGATAACGGCGAGGCCGGTGTAGGGCATGTGGTGAATGAGATTGTGGGCGATCTCGTTCTCACCACTCTGCCACACCATGATTCCCAGACTGTGCCAGAGGATCTCGGCGCAGTTGTGAACGGTGTTGTTAATGACCCGGTTTTGTTTGTTGACGTCGAGGGTGCCCGGACCGTGGCCGCACAGCAGGATTCCGGTGCCGCCCAGATGTTCCACCGTGTTGCCGTCGATCCGGTTGTGTTTGGCGTGGCGATCGAGACGTATACCGTCCCCGGATGAGGCGGTGAAGCGGCAGCCTTCTACTGCGATGCGCTCGGCGCCGCGCAAGCGCACGAGGGCGTTGTCCTTGTCCCACATGTCCCAATCGTGCTGCACGCCGGCGTCGGTGGGCGTCAGGGTTTCGCGGGCGCCGTGCACGAAGGTGATGCCCTCGAATCTCAAATATCGGGGGAAGCGTTTATTGGCTTCATCCCCTTCGATGCGAACGAGCTCGGTCAACTGTGGATAGCAGATCTCGTCCCCAGGTTCGCCCTCGGCCGGCCAGAGGTAGATACACCTGGCGACGCTGTCGTAGACCCACTCTCCGGGTGCGTCCAGAACCTCCAGGTAGTTCTCCAACCAGCAGGGCCGGTGCTCCGTCCCCTCCAGGTGGGTGATCTCGCAGGTCATCGGGTAGGTGGCGGGCACTGTGGTAACGGCTCGCCCGGAAGACCGATTGACCTCGGCGAAGGTGAGGAAGTTGCAGATCCATCCGTACCTCGGGCGCACGAACAGCTCCACGTCTTCCAGGTTGTCCCAGCTTCCGATCATTTCGGGAGGGAGGTAGACCACATCCGGTCGTACGTCTGGGAGGTTGGGGTAGCGATTCAATTCCGGCGCGGTCTTATCCGGTTCCTGCGTCGGATTGAAGTTGCGGGAGCGGGCTCGCGGCAGCCGCTGGAGACCATTGTAAAGAGTTGTAACGCGAGGTGCGGATTCGGGAAGTTCGGCAACCCACACTTTCCCCGCCGCCGGCGCCGGAAGATTCGGCGGTTTTTCTTCCAACCGTCGCCAGCCGGTAACCGGGACGCCGGATCCGACAAAGACGTTCTCACCCTCGCCGTGCCAAACGATTGGATGCTGATCGGTGCCACTATCCTCCGGCCCGAGCACGAGGGTCTCCGTGAGTCGGTGATACCCCTCGTGCAGCACGACCTTTACGGCCACGCCGTCCTTTGGCATCGAGCGCGCCAGATCACGGGCAGCAGCCAGTGAGGCAAGAGGACTTGCATTCTCACCGTCGCCACTATCGGTTCCTGCCGGCGATACGTGGATCTCAACTGTAGCGTTGTTCATAAGAATCCTCTCCGATGCAGTGGGGCATCCCAGGAATCTACCGGAAAATTGGTGCTGGTCGAGGGGTGGCGTGGTAGTTCCCTGCAGCTCACTAGCAGACCGGGCCGCGAGGCCGGGTTGCCCGGAGCGGGTTCATTCAAATTAAAAGACAATCGCCGTTTGGCAGCGGACGGGGGCGGACGGTCTAAGCGGGTTCAATGCGTCCGAAGCCGCAGGATTGCGGCGAAGGATGCAATGCCTCGGAGCCCGACACGATGTCGGGCGAGAATGAGCGAAACCGTCCGGCACTGTCCGCTTTACGCCATGGTCTCCAGCATCTCCAACGTCACCTGGTATCGCAGCGGCTCACCGGCTTCCCAGCGTTCGAACTCGGCGATTACGTAGTCTGCCTGGCGTTTGATCTCGTCACCCTTCGACCCGGCGATATGGGGGCTCAGGTAGACGTTCGGCAAGGAAAAGAGCGGCGAGCCCTCCACGGGTGGCTCCGGGTAGGTGACATCGAGAAGCGCGGTCAGGTCCGGCCGGCGTTGCATCACCTCTGCCAGCTCCGCTTCCACCACCTGGGCGCCACGGCCGGTGTTGATGAAAGTGGCGCCTTGCCGCATGCTCGCCAAGAGTGCGCCGTCAAGCAAACCTCTGGTCGCCGGCAAGTCCGGAAGATGGTTGCTCACTACAAAAGCCTGCGCAAACAACTCTTCCAGCGAGACCTGCCTTAGGTCCGACTCTTCTGCGTCGGCTTCATTCAAATAAGGATCGCATGCCAACGCATGCAGGTCGAACGGTTTCAGTAGCTGCGCCACGCGGCGGCCTACCATGCCCAAACCGATGAGACCGACGGTTTCGCCAAACGCCCCGGGCACGATCGGGGCGTCCTTCCATCCTCGCGGCGACTCGCACCGGTCGGCGCACCGGAAATACCCTTTACACGACAGCAGTATCTGCGACAGGGTGAACTCGGCCACTGGAACAGCATTAGCTGCCCACGAGCTCACCAGCAGGATATCCCGTTCCAAAATGGGGCGGGCAAATCCCCGCACCGAGCCGGCGGCGTAGAACACGGCTTCCAGCGCCGGTAACCGGGACAGTTCGTCGGGGCCCAGCGGAACCATTCCCCAGGTGGAGAAGATCACCTGCAGGCCTTGAAGCTGTTCAACGTGATCTGAGAAGGTGCTGCTGGAAATCGTCGCAGAATAGAGATCGACCATCGACTCGATCCGTCGCCGCCGCCCGTTCGCGAAGACGCGGTCCAGGCGGTCCGAATCTTCGCTGAAGAAGGCCGCTTTCTTCACCGCGAGTCAGGCGCAGGCGGGATTTGATTCGGTCCAGCGGTTGTAGGTGGGATCGTCTCTCGGCGCCAGGCGGTCGCGGGCATCGCGCCACATAACATGCCAGGTAACGGGATCGTGCAACTCCGTTTCCGGCTTGGAACGGCTGCGCGCCACGAACCCGGGGAACTCGCTGCGTCCGGTAGGTTGTCCCGTGGGACTATACCGCAGATCGAAACTCCAGCGGATCTGGTCGCTGGTGTTGGCGAGAGAGCCGTGGCAGGTATAGCGACTCATGAAAAGGACGTCGCCCGCATCCATGGGAACGGGGATGGTTTCCTCCTCGGCGAAGAACCGGGTGGGAATCTCGTATCCCCCGGTGGGCTGAGGACAATGTGGCTGAAGACGATCCCGATGGCTTCCCGCCACCAGCTTGATACAGCCATGCTCTTCTCTGGAAGGCGTAAGTGGGAGCCAGACGGTCAGCATCTCGGTGTCGTCCGCTTCGGGCAGCACGACCCCGCTATCCTGATGCCAGCGCGTCGCTTTGACCAGGTCGTTCGCCTGCATCTCCGACAACAGATCTTCCGGAGGTTTGATGCGAACGTGCTGGACGGGAGTGGAGAAGATCTCGGGTCCAATGAAAGATTCGGCGGCATCCAGCAGCTTCTCGTTGCGCAGCAGCCAGAAAACGGCCGGGCCGGCCCAGAACGGGGTGTCCGCTTCGACCCCTTTCTGCGGCAGGCTTATGTCCAGGTGTTGCGCCGTCTGGCGCCCGGATTCCACGTAGATTTGGGTGAGGCGCTCGCCAAATGGCAACCCGGCGTATGTCGAGGTGATCTCGCCCTTTTTCAACAAAGTACCGGCAACGTCGTCCAGTAGAGCGCTGTATTCCTCGACGACCGGTTGCAGATCCTCGTCGAAGTCCAGCAGACCTTCGACGACGAGATACCCGTCTCGCTCGAACTCTTCCACCTGCTCATGGCTCAAACTGGCCACGGATTCCTCCTATTCTCGATCCCGATTTTGCGCCCAGCAATATCAGGCAAGACTGCTGCTCACGCAATTACGTTCGCCTGAGTAGTGTTTGCCGCACTGAACAGAGGTTCGCCCTGCCAAACAGCCCTTCGGCCCAAACCCTGACTCCAAAAAAATCTATAAACTTTCTTGCTTCGCCTGGCTAGATATCTCAATTTATAAGACAATACCATCATTTTAACCCCCTAAACAGGAGGATGAGAAAATGGGTAAGCGATACCTTTCTTTTACGGTGCTCGCCCTGGTAGTTCTGGTTGCCGGCAGCGCGCAGAGCCAGACCACACCTTGGGAGACTGCCTTCAACGGATGGACCGGAGAGCTGGTGGTGCCTGAGTTTTCGGGCACACCCAAGGTTATGAAGGTGTCCGTCCAGGATGTTTCCTGGAACGGTAGTGGTTCTGTGACCGTTCCTTTCACATCCAACCAGCGGGGCCGGGCCTGGCTCGTAATCTACAGGAAAGGCTCCAACACCACGGGTGCCACTGGCCCAAACGGGGCCTGGGTCCGACTAGTAGCCCAAGATCTTTACGTCAACCACGTGGGTCCGGTGGATATCGAGTCGGGCAACAGCTCCATCACCTGGAACGGCCAGGATTTCGAGGGCAACGCCGCAGGTTCCGGGAACTACGAGTTCGACATTGTCGCCTTCAACGGCAAGGACAAGCTCACCCTGGTGGGTCCGGGCATGATGCCGGGCCAGACCTGGAACGAGACCCACATCGATACCAAGTCGAATCCGGCCGAGATCTGGTCACCGGAAGGGGCGGGAACGCCGTCGGATGTGATTCGCGGCGAGATCGGTACGGACTACCTGGCCAACCCAAACGCCTGGGACAGCTACTCCTTCGCTAGCTTGTATCCGTGTGCGGAGGGCGGTTGCAATCACTGCGGCGTCGTGCCCGACGATACTACCGTCGGAGTCTACTGGGCTTGCGACTTCTCCGGCGAATTTGGCGGCACCTACAAGATGACCATAAATCGCGCTGCCCAGTCGTTCGAGGCCGACACATCCTTTGGACAGAATGGATGGTTTCCCCTCACCGAGGATCGCAACGGGAACATCCATCCCTGGGAAAACCTGGTCATCGCCACTCACTGGAGCGTGGCGGACAATCCGCTGACTGGGATCGAATTCCACGACAAGACCACCGGCGAGATCGTCAAGTTCATCGATACTAACGATTTCTTCGTCGATCTCGGTGTGGACGACGATGGGAACGAAACGGTCACCCCAACCGGTCCCGGCAAGTTGGACGTGAACGCCCAGGGCATCTACATCAGCACCTGGCGGTTCAAAGCACCGATCATTTTCATGGACCATGACGGCAACATTCACTGGGCCAACCTGCAGGGAGACGGCATCGGCCAGACAATCGATGTCGAGGAAGGGGTGGAGCTGGGCATCCCGGCCCGCGTTGCCATAGTGATCAACGTCAGGGGGGACATCAGCGGCAACGCGACATTCCTTAGCGAGACCCTGGCTACCGAAGGTTCTATCGTATCCTTCCTCGGCCGCGATGGCACCGGTATCGGACATATGCAACCTAGCGGAGTAATAGGTCCTACCTACGAATATGCCGAGGACAACTTCTCCATGATCCGCGGGATGGATCTGGTGTCGGAAAACGGACCGTATGACGGCATCTACTATGACGCCCATATGAGCATGCTGACGAAAGCGTACACTCCCGGGGACGCGGAAGAGCTGGTCACCGGCCCGGGCATGTTCATGCACGTCCCCTACGATGTGGCCTCGGGGCGTCTCGGAGCGGGTGTCACCGCCGTGGAGTCTGTAGGCGCGGCTGGCACCCCGGACAGCTACAGCTTGAGCGATGCGTATCCCAATCCGTTCAACCCGGAGACGACGATCGAGTTCGCTATTCCAACCGATGGTCACGTCAAGTTACAGGTCTACAACACGGCCGGTCAGTTGGTCAATACCGTCGTGGATGAGGTGTTGAATGCGGGCGTCTACCGGGACACCTGGGAAGCGCAGGACAGCAACGGTCAGTCGGTATCCAGCGGTGTCTATTTCTACCGCATGGAGGCGGGAGACTTCGTCGACACGCGATCCATGACGCTACTCAAGTAGCTCGTGCGACGGACAGGGCCGCAACACAGCCCTGTTTTGAATCAACGCTAGAGAGGCCGGCTCCGGGATGTTCCTGGAGTCGGCTTTTCTCTGCTTCGACGTGGTTATTCCAACGGGATTCCCTAGGACACCTTACCCCTGTGAAGCGGCACTTCATACCCTCTGCAACGACAGCGGCTAGCGCCCCGATTGCTCCCAGCCTGGCGGTGCTGGTTCTGCTTTTGTGCAGCCCGCTAGGGACCGTGGACCGCTCCCTGGCGGACACCGGGGACCGGGTAGACGTACCGGAGATCGTGGCCAGCCGGCCTCTGCTGCGCTACGAGCGGCCCGGCTACCGCAACTATGCTTTCAACAATTATTCCAACCCGCCGGATCACAGCCTTCCGTATCGTGATCGGCAGAACGCCATCTACAACTCCTTCGGGGATTATCTCCTGACCGGCTATCCGCTGTACGACTGGACCGAACGGCGTACGCCGAACCAGATCTTCGGCAGCAGCATCTCGAAGGACCTGGGCACCTTCGAGAACGTGATCGACAACCTCGTAGTTGCCCGGGACGGATACGGCGACTGGGGTATCAGCGCGATGATGGGTGATGCGATGATCGCTCGCCTGTCCCCACTGACCCTGTCGCGGACCGATTTTAACGGGGCTCGTCTCGATTTTGCCCATCCTTTCCTGAGGATCTCTCTCCTGGGGTCGCGCATCGAAAAACCCACAGACGCCAGATCTTCGGACGGATCGAATTTTTACAACGACTCAACCACCTTCAGAGAGGGCCGTATCTTCACCTTCTTCGCCGACGGCAGCGTGCTGCTGCTGGGCAGCAGGCTCGAGGCCGACCTGGGTATGCTACGCCTGGGTCTGAATGGCACCAACATCCATCTCTACCAGAGCACGCGAAGCGGTGGCAGTACACTCAAGGGGGTTGTCCACCCCAAACAGCCCCTCCTGGATTGGGTAGTTGTACGTTTTTCCGACGATTCCCCCGAAGATGGCCGCGGCGGCCCCGTAGTCCACGAGGTGCTGCTCATTATCAACGGCGAGCCGCGTCCCGACATCACCCCCGGCTTGGTCCGGCGTCGCGCAGGGCTGGACACCCAGGTCGGCACTATTTCTCAGCGCACGGGCGTGTTTCGTCCCATCATCTACGACAACCCCAGAGCGGCAAGGGGCGGCGGTTCGAGAGCGAGCGGCATATTCTATCGGGGCCGGAATGACCTTCCGCTCTATGCCGACTACATGTATCGCCTCAACCACGAGGCGGGAATCGATGTCAGCGATATCACCAACTTGAAAGGGTTGCTGGCGAACCTCGAGGTGTTGTCGCCCGACGCGATTCATCAAGCCGACGGCGATGAACAACTCGTCTACCTCTTTGACCTCTCCGGTGAGCCGATTGTGCGCTCGGTGGAGGTTCAGGCGATGGTGGCAAACGACTACCGCATCGACGTAGCGACCCTGTCGGAACCGGACCCCGGCGCCCCGAACCTCACGCGTCAGTTCAAGAGCACTTTCTACCGCACTGCAAAGCGGGCGAAGGAAAACGTGCGCGACCTCTCCAATCTCGGGCAGTTACGTTTCGGGGTGGGGGAGCAGACCGGACTGTTCACCTACAGCAGTGATTTCAATCTGCAGTTTGCGGGCGCAGAATTCAACGGAGAATTCGCGCGCTCAGCTCTGTACTCCCGTTTCCCTGCCCGCCAGGATAGGGAAGCGATCTACAGCAAAGCCCCTGCTTTTTCCGAGCGCGGGAGCGCCTACTACATAAACGGGACGCGATGGCTCGGCCGCTGGCAGTTCGGTGGCGAGCTGTTTGCCATGAACCCCGACTACCAGACGACCCTGCGCACCTACCAGGAGGATACCTTCGTTTGCTGCTATGCGGGCAAGTGGGGCGGCATGGTGAACGAGACCCTGTATTGGGATCTCATACAGGACAACGAAGACGGTGACGCGTATCCTGATCGGCGTCCTGGCGAGCTACTGGCGCTGCCGATTGACGATTTCGGCGATGATCGTAACGGAGTGTTGATCGGCCTGGACGAGGATCAGGACGGCGTGCCCGACACCGACCGAAATTTCAATCAAGTGCCGGATTACAACGAACCTTTCCTGTTATACAGCGTCGAGGCGAACGAATACGTCTACGGGCTCGACCGCAACAACAACGACGAGCCCGATGCGCGCGAGGACGATCTGGATTGGGACTATCCCTACGACCTGGACCAGGGCGGCTACCATTTCTTCGGCCGCTACAAACTGACCGATCATTGGTCGGCCACCTTCGGCCGACACGACGTCGACCAGATTGCCGGCGCCGGTCAGAACAGGTCCACCTACGGCATGGTCGACTATCGCCGGCAGAACCTCTCCGGGCGCCAGAAGGTTTTCATCGAGAACCACTTCCGCCGGGTCCGGGACGACGTTCCCGACGAGTACACCGATCACAACGAGCGCTCGACCTCCGGGCAGAGGGTGGTGCGGGTGGATCAGCTGCTGTACCGGGACAGCTACGTCAACGAGTCCTATCTGGAAGCCTGGATCAGCCCCTGGCGGAGCGTGAGTCTGGTGCAGAAGCTGCGCTGGCGCATCAACTGGCAGCAGCGGTTTCTGCGACCCGGCACCGCGCAGCGGGAGCGCCGGCTCGATTTCACCTCCATCGTTAGCCGCGCCGAGTATCGCTACAGCGTGGGCGACCTAGACCTGACCGCGCAATTCAAGTACCTGAGGTTGCGTCTGCGCGACCGCAACGCCGATCGATCCCTGCGATTCGAGGAGAGTGTTATTCCGATCCTGAAGGGTGAATTTCCGCTGCTCTCCCGCACCTCTCTGCGCTTCGGTGTCGAGGGATGGGGGCCATTTCCGTACTCCTTCGAGGAGCAAGGCCGCGCGAGCGACAGTTTCGAGCGGCGTACCGCCTTCATCACCATGACCAACCGCACCGCCTACTTTGGCTACGATCTGTATACGATCTTCGGTTTTAGCAAGGACAAGCAGAAGTTCGATAGTCCGTTGCAGCGCGATCGCTCCATCGACACCTGGGGGTTCTTCATCCGCGGGCTCATCGGCTTCACCGAATACGGCGATCTGATCTGAGAAGCGCGTCAAAAGCGCGGCGATCAGTTCGGTTATTCGGTGGCGCCGGCCAGTTCCAGTCCCCGTAGCGCATTTTCGTTTTTCGGGTCGATCTCCAGCGCCCTCCTGAAGGCGCGTGCGGCCAGCTCTGTTTTGCGATTCTCGGCGTAGAGCTTACCGAGCTTGATCTGGGTGCCGGCGTCCTCGGGGTTGTACCGCAGGTAAGTGGTGTAGCGCCGCACCGTTTTCAGATAGTCGGTCAGCTGCTGAAACCGTCGCAGGTGTCTTTCCCCTTCGGCAGATTTGCCGCTGCGCCAGTAGGCTTGTCCAAGGGCGTAATACGCCTGGGCCTGTTGCGGATCCGCGGCAATTGAACGTTCCAGGTGGTCTATCGCCTCGTGGTAACGCTTTTCGTTGTTGAGAATCAATCCCAGCTTGTAATGTGCGTCGCCGTACGAGGAATCGAGCTCGATGGCGCGCCGCAAATGACTGGTGGCTTCGGCGGCGCGGTTCTGGTGGTGCCGTATCAGCGCCAGGTGGTGGTGTGCTTTGGGTTGTCCGCGCGGATCGAGCTCGATGGCTCTCCTGAAATAGACTTCTGCCTTTTCATCGAGGCCCTGGCGCGCATAGACCAGCCCCAGGTTGTACTGAACCGTCGGATGTTTCGGGTTGAGTGCCAGCGCCTTTTGGTAGATCGAGATCGCTTTGGATTGCTGGCCCATACGGGAGTAGGCGTTGGCGAGATTGCTGTGCGCCGATACAGAGCGCGGAAACTGCGTTAATGCCTGAGTGTTTAGCTCGATGGCTTCGGTGAACATCTCCTCGTCGAAATACAGCTCTGTGAGATGGAAATACGGAGCCTCGTTATTGGGCGCGGCCGCGATCGCCTTGTGAAAGTACGGCACGGCTTCCTCGAGCTTGCCAGACTGTCGGAGTTTTTGGCCCGATTCCAGATAAAACCCATACGTAAACCCTTCAAGAGCCACCGCCTTGATGAAGGACTGGCTAGCTTCGGTAAACCTTTTTTGCCGGAGTCGAACCGAGCCCAACTGCGTGAGTACCTGCGGCAGCTTCGGATCTATATGGAGGGCCTGGAGAAAGGATTGTGCCGCCTCTTCCAGCTGTCCCTGCTGTCGATGAATCTCGCCCTGGCGAATCAGGAGCTCCACCTGGTCTGTGTTCGAGTCGGAACAAGCCAACAGCGAACAAAAAACGCAGATTGCGGTGACCCGAAGTATATCGGCCATCGACAAACTGACAGAGTTATCCACATACCATGGTGCTCGACAGCTGCTGCGACTCACTGGGCTATCGTTGGCCTGACCCACGAACGGCCCCGCGCTCTTCAACTACCGTCAGAATTTGATTGGCGCTCACGTTTTGCAGCGTTTCCAGCTCGCCATTGGGCCACCTTACGTTAACCGAATCGGCAAACGCCCAATTGCCCAGTCCAAAATTCAGTCTCAGATCGCTCTGGGAGAGATAGCTGCCGCCGCTCTTTACCTCCGCCATTTGTCGGTTGTCTGCAGCATATACGATGACTCGGGCTCCCAGGGCCGATCGGTTGCTGCCGCCACCCACCAGTTTTATGGTGAGCCAATTGTTGCGTGTGGCGGTCTCGTTGTGCAACAAGGTTAAGGGTCCGTTGGTCGCCGCGAGAAGGATGTCCACCGCGCCGTCATTATCATAATCTCCAAAGGCGGCGCCACGGCCAACGCGGGCAACTGGTAGCTCGTCACCTGCCCTGCTGACATCTTCGAAGGTGTAAACTCCGCCATGCGGCCCCTCGTTTCTCAACAGCAAGGCAGGTTGGGCATGGGCGGAGAGTTTGTCGAACAGCTCTATATTGTCCAGCACATGGCCGTTCGTATTAAACAGATCCCAATACCCATCCCGGTCGACATCCAGGAATCCCCCACCCCAGCCCAGCAGCCGCAGGCTCGGCGCCCCCACCGCCGAACGGAAAGAGACATTCGTGAAGAATCCATTCCCTTCGTTCTCGTAGAGAGCGTTGGGTTCCCCCTGAAAGTTGGTCACCCAGATGTCCAGATGTTGATCGTTGTTGTAGTCGCCGAGATCGACACCCATCCCGGCTTCGGTGCGCCCATCCTCTCCGTATCCGACGCCAGCGATCAGGGCATTGTCGACAAACGTGCCGTGGCCATTGTTGAGGTAGAGGAAGTTTGGGGTGTTGTCATTTGCCACGTACAGGTCGGGATCGCCGTCGTTGTCGCAATCTCCCCATACCACACCGAGTCCCTTTCCATCGGTGTTGTAGAGATTTGCTTCCCGGGTCGCGTCCGCAAACAGACCCCCATCGTTGCGGTAGAGAACGTCGTCGACGCCGGAAAAGCTGTCCGGGTGGGGATAGGCCTTCAATTTTCGGAGCTGCGGCCCCAGATTCTCTGTGTTTTCCATGGAGATATACGGCATGAATGTCTGCTCTGAATCCTCCAGGGAGTAGTCGACGTAGTTTGCGACGTAGAGATCCAGATCCCCATCCAGGTCGTAATCCGCGAACGCGCAACCAGTTCCCCACCGTTGGTCGCCTACCTGCGCTTCTTCCGTAACATCGGAAAGTCCGTCACCTGCGGTGTTTTGATAGAGCACGTTCATGCCGTAGTTGGTGACGTAGAGATCGTCGAAGCCGTCGCTGTTGAAATCACCGATGCAACAGCCCATGCCGTAGCCGACTCGCTCCGCCTCAATTCCGCCTCGATTCGAAATGTTTTCGAACGTGCCGTTGGCGAGATTCCTGTATAGCCCATCCTTTGGGGGTCGGTCGGAGGCCGTAGGAAGAGAATGACCATTGGCGGCGAAGATATCGATCTGACCGTCGCTGTCGAAATCCCAGAAAGCACAACCGGGTCCCATCGTTTCCACAAAGTATTTCTTCACATTCGCTTCATTGGCGCCGTTGGCGTGGCGAAAATCAATGCCGGACGATCCGGTGACGTCCCGGAAGCGTATCGAGTCGGCGTGAAGTCCGAAAGCCGAGCACCACAACACGACGCAACACAGAATCCAGCAAATTCGGGTGCGGGAACGTTCACCAGCGCGAGGCCCCACGATTCGCGCGCTGCGGGCGGGCATAGATTCAACTGCTGTCGACAGAGCCGCCGCAAAGAAAGAAATCCGGGGCTCAAAGGCCTCGGCGACAGCCGAACCGAACCTGCTACCCACGGGAAAACTCGTAACTGGAACCGACGCTCGTATCGAAACAGACGATGCCGCCGGCTTCAACCGCGGTTCCGACGGGATCGCCGTCCTTGGTCACGAGCACCGCGCCACTCCACGGCGGGTGCAGGCGGCAGCGCTGCCCGGCTTCGCTGGTCATCTTCAGGGACACAACCTGACCATCCCTGAATTCGGCGCTCACCAGGAACGCCCCTCGGCGCGGAAGCTCTCGAAGCGAGCATTGACCTCTTTGGGCCATTGCGAAAACAGCCGAATCGCGCCGTCCCAGCTCTGCAACATCATCTCCTGGAGCGGGGCGAACATGCTTTCCGACTCGCCGTAAAGGCCGGTATGACCGAGGCCCTGCTGTGACATGGCCGGCATCGAACCGTTCGACAGCCGCATCCGCTCTATGAGGTTTCGGTACCGCGGGTAGTCGCGCTCCGGCTCGAAAGCCCGGTTGCGCATGTGGATGAACATCTGCCAGGGAATCTGGGCGGAGCTGATGGAACCCCAGCGCCCTCCCCGCTTGTCCTGCAGACAACGGCACTGGTCGCCCGGCCGGGGGAAGTCGTAGCCCACATCCCAGGCTTGGAACTCAGGGGGATTCAGGCGATAGCGCTCCTTCTCCTCGTCGGTCAACCCGATGTCGTCCAGATCGTCCACCACCACCAGATGATCGTGGACCTCCTCCCATTCCCGGCGCAGGTCCGCATCGAGGTTGAGCAGCTTGCTCGCCTCGATGGTGGTCATTAAACAAAAACGGGCATGGCGGATGCCCTGAGGTTGATCGGTGAATTTCTCGGTCGTGCCGTCGAACACCGCCTCTCCCTGCAGCGAAGGAAAAGCATGATAACAGCCATCGTCCCATTTCTCCAGGAAATCGGCGTAGAATAAGGCGCAGTCGCGCATGACCGGGTAACCGTAACTGCGCAGCCAATCCAGATCCTGGTAATAGAGGTAACGATTCCAGTAGTGGTTGGAGATCCACCCGGTCATGTAGGTCATGCGGGCCAACGGGCCGGTGCCGTACGGGTCGCCGGCGACGGGAAACGGATACCCGGTGAGGTGGATGAATGTGCCGCGGCAGTTCCAGTATTTCGCCGCCAGCTCGCGGCCCAGATCCACCATGTGCCGCATGCCTGGGAAAAAGGCGTCTCCCAGATCGGCATGGTTGGCGGTATAATCGCCCCAGAACGGCTCCTGGTAGTTGTAGTTGGTGTGGATGTCTCCGTGCCACAGGGAGTAGTCGTGGATGGTGCTGGGCATGGCGAGGCCCGGCGCGATGACGTCGGCGCGGTAGGAGCAGCGGCGCAGATGCAGCTGTTCGTACCACATGTTCTCCATTAGCCGGTCATCCAGGGCGAGGCTCGATCGGCTCCAGAAGGCGCGTGCGCTGCGGCGATTGGCGTTGGCCCATTTGCGCATGGCTCGTCCGAAGTCGTCACCTACCCCCTTCAGCACCCGGTCCAACTCACCTTCGACACCGCCCTTGTCCGAGCTGGTGGGAACCACAACCGCGGCTTCTCCTTCCATCAACTCGCCATCCGCGGGCAAGAGGTGGAGGGCTGCCCAGCCGCTGCCAAAGGTGTCGCACTCCTCAACGTTCAGACCCGAGGCGAACGGTGTCATGGCATAACGGAATCCGTCCTCGTATTCCAAATCCGGGTAGAAGGTCTGCTCCACTGACACGCGGCCACAGATCTCTTTCACGGTTGGGGTTGGCAACGGGGTCGATTTTCCCGCGTCCACGCAGGCCGCGTAGTTGTGTGGATACTTCGCACGTATGTTCATCTTGGTGGCAAACTCGGCGATGGTGGGGTCGGGCCAGCGGTACAACGTGAACCAGACAGGTGGGCGCCCGTCCGTGCAGGTTTCGTCGGTCCAGTTGACCAGCTTCCATCTGATCGCCAGGGCGTTCGGGGCCGGAGACACGAAGCAATTGAGATCGATGCCGGCGCCGGACTGCCAGCGTAGCCGGATGTCCACGACGCCTTTCTCGATGCTGAGCTTCTGCCGCATCTTCAAGCCGCGCTGATCCACCGGCAGGTGCAGGGCGAGCTCGCCCACTGGCTTGGGGCAGGGATACGGACGCCGGGCATAGGCTGGCCAGCCGTTGCAGAGCTCCTCCATCCTCTGCGGGTCGCTCACTGTTCCCAGAGCTGACGCATCGGCATTCACGTAGCCGTGGGTCACCCACTTTTCGTCGCGAATGCCGCGGGCCAGCTCCTCGATGTGCGCCGGCTCCGGACAGTCGCTGAGATCCAGCCGTCGATCCCACACATCATTCTTGCCAAAGCGCCATATCAGCAGGTCTTCCGTCTGGTAGATGCTGGCGGCGAGGTCCCCATTGCCGAGCATGAGCCCGTTTTCCGGCTCGCCCACCCGTTCTTTGATTTCCACCGCGTGCATTCTCCTCCTCCCAGTAGTTATCTCGGCCACAAGATTTGACAAACCGCATGTAGTAATGGAAATCTAACAGTGAATCAGCATCTTGACGGGGCCTATGGCAAAATGGGATCGCACCGAGCCCGCCCCGCAGCAGGACAAACGTGCTTGATGAAACACAAAACTATAGACAGATTCCACTCAACAAGGAGAATTCCTTATGGATCTGCAGACAAAATACGATACCCTCGGCCGCATCTTGAAACACACCTGGGAGGATACCCTTCCCGACAAGGAGACGGCGGCGGCGATGGGAGAGTGTCTCGTCGATATAGGCGTCGACGAAAAACGCGTAAACTCGGTCGGCAACCAGCTAATGTGGTATCAGGCTCGAGTCGCCGAACTCACCGGCGAGCTGAAGCAATGCCTAGCAGGGAGCCCGAGCGACAACGCGCCGAAAGCGGTCGAGAAAGCGGAAGCGGGCGTACCGTGATTGCTGGACGACAGCCACAACTCGTGAAACCGAAACTGTTCGAGACCCACGCCCATGCGCTCGAACATGCAGACGCGCCGGTCGTCAAACCGTGGCGCCACCTGGTCTTCGAGCCGGAATACGCGGCAAACTTCATGGTTGCGGGTGATGTTGACGGCGACGGAGAGGTCGAGATCGTAGGCGCGCGCAATGCCGCCTCGAGCGACGGCCATTACGTCACCTCGGTCAGTGCCCACAAGCTGGACGGCAGCCGGCTCTGGACGTGGGGACCGGTGGGCGCCGGCAGCTACTACCTGGGGTACGACGTCGCCTGCCAGCTGCACGACTGGGATGGAGACGGTCGGCTCGAAGTCGTCTTCTGTACCAAAGACCATTTGGTGGAGGTGGATGGCGCCACCGGCGAAGAGCGCCGGCGTTTTCCGATTCCAAAGGATGCCTTCGACGTGGTGCTGTTTGTCAATCTCAGCGGCAGCGAGTACGCCCAGGAGGTGGTGGTCAAGACGCGGTATAGGGAGATCTGGGCTTTCGATCGGGACGGCCACGAGCTCTGGTATATCAAGGACCCCTGCAACCATCGCACCGCGCACCAGCCGTTTCCCATCGATATCGACAACGACGGACGGGAGGAGCTGGTCGTCGGATATGCTATGCTGAATCCGGACGGCAAGGTGCGCTGGCAGATGCGGGGCCTGGGTTTGGAACACTTGACCCATGACGGCGGCCACCTGGACTGCGCCCGCGTTTTGCGTCGCGGGGACACGCCGGCGGACACCTACATAGCGGTAACCGGTTGTGGCCATGACTTCATGGCCGCCGTGGATGGGGAAGGGAATGCGGTGTGGAATCTGGATCGCCCCCATTTCGAATCGATCGACGTCGGCAGGATCTGTCCCGACGAAGGTGGGGTGCAGATCGTCGTAGATCTCTCCAAGACGCAGCACGGTGACGAGCCGATCTGGATCGTACACGAAAATGGCGAGCTGCTGGGTCAGATCATGACCTACGGCTGCCGCTTCCACTTCCCGATCGACTGGCACGGCAACGGCGTAGAATCGATCGTGATCGGCCACATCGGCGCGATCTTCGACGGCGCCGGCAAGAAAGTCGCCCACTTGGAAACACCGGCGTCGTGGTCCGGGGACAAGGCGATCTGCCACTGCGGCGACATGGACGGAGACGGGATTCCGGACGTGGTACTGGGCAGCCCGGATGGATCCGAGCTCTGCATCTATCGGAACGAGAACGGCGGTCCGGGCAGCCAGCCGCCGGTACGTCATTTCACCCACGTCAACTACACGATGTATTGAATCGAGGAGCTCATGCAGATTTCCATCGCGACGGATTTTGGTGGCAGCGGCATCGGTGATCCCTCGCCGCAACTGCGGCAGGTTGCGGATGCCGGGTTTTCGCATGTGCACTGGTGCCAGGAGTATTACACCGACTACTTCTACACCCAGGAGGATATCGCCCAGATACGTGGCTGGTTCGACGAATTCGGCTTGCGCATGTTCGACCTCCACGGGACGGGTACCGCGGATTACGACTGGACCTCAATCGACGAGAACAAACGGCAGGCCGGGGTCGAGCTGCTCAAGAACCGGCTGGATTTCGTTGCCCAACTGGGTGACCCCGGCGGCTCGGTGGTGATGCACCTGGGCATGGCGGGTGTGGGCGGCACTTCTCTAAGGCAACCGGGGGCGACCCAGGTGCGCAGATCGATCGATGATATCGAGGAGTTCTGCCTGGAGCGGAACGTCTTCCTGGCCCTGGAGAATTCCAAGAACTTCGCCATTCTGAGACAGTTCCTTGCCTCCTACGGCCCTGAATATGTCGGTCTCTGTTTCGACTCGGGACACAGCAATCTGCCGGCGCAGAACGGCCTGGACCACCTGGAGGACCTGAAGGATCGCCTGATCGCCGTACATCTGCACGACAACAACTCCAAAGGTGACTTCCACCAGCCCCTCTTCTTGGGCACCGTCGACTGGGAACGGCTGGCCGGTCTGCTGGCGCGCTCATCCTACTCGAAATGCCTCACACACGAGGTGTCGATGGAGTTCTCCGGCACCGACGACGTGCCCACTTTTCTCCGCATCGTCCAGGACGGCGGCGTTCGATTCGAGGACATGATTGCCAAACATCGTGCCTCCGCCAGCAGTAATTGAGCACTGACCCCGCACAAAACAACGAGTTCCGCATAACGATCAGGTCCATTCTGCTGGGCTTGATAACCGTGGCTTCCGTTTCCCACCTCGCCGTTCGCAGCTCCGACGGCATGGTGGGCGGATTCGTGCGCTCCCAGTTCCCCATGACCGTGCTCATGCCGTTCGTGCTCTGGCTGCTGGTCAACACGGTGTTGAAGCTCGTGTGGCCGAGGGTAAGCCTGCGCCAGGGTGAGCTCTTGACCATCCTGTGTATGACCTGGGTGGTGGGCACCATCCCCAACCAGGGATGGATGAATTACGCCGTTCCGATGCTGGCGGCGCCGACCTACTACGCCACCAACGTGAACCTGTGGGCCGACAGCTTCTTTGGCTACCTACCGTGGCACGTCTTCGCCAAAACCTCGGAGGATGTCATCGACATCTTCTGGTTGGGAGCGGGCAAGGAAGCCCAGGTTCCGTGGGAAGGTTGGATGCTTCCGGCGGCCCACTGGCTGGGGGCATCGATGGCAATGGTGATCCTTGGTTTCTGTCTGTTCGCGTTGTTCCAGCGCCAGTGGGTGGAGGCCGAGCGTCTCACCTTTCCCCTGGCCCAGATGCCGCTGGATCTCACCCGTGGGTTCGACGGCACTCGACGCCTGCCGGATCTCTTTCGTTCGGGTCTGTTCTGGATCGGATTCGGGGTGGTTTTTCTACCCCTTTCCTACAACATCGCTTCCTACTTTTCCCCTGGATTCCAGCCGCTTCAGTTCTTCATCGGCTACCTCCAGTTAGGGCCGGGGGACCCGTTCCCCGCGATCGTCATTCGCTTGATGCCCCTGGTGTTGGCGGTGGTCTATCTGTGCCCGCTGGACATCCTGGGAAGCCTGCTGTTTTTCTACCTGCTGGCCTACTTCAAGGAAGCGCTCATGGTACGCACCGGCTTTTCCGTGGGCACTTCGGGTCAGGAGATCGGAGATGTGGAAATCCTGCATCTGGAAAGCTACGGGGCGTTGATCTTCATCGCTTTCTGGTCCATCTGGCTTGCTCGCAACCATCTGCGCTCCGTCTGGCGGCTGGTGTCTAGCGGAGACGGAAACCCCGGTGAGGTGTCTCAGTATCGAACGCTCGTTGTTGGGCTCCTGTTGTCTGCGGGATGCCTGGTGGGTTGGGTCATGGGGTTGGGTGCCAGCCTGGGAACCGCCGTCGGCCTGCTGCTGCTGATGGTCCTCGGGTATTTGGCCATCGTCAAGATGATCGCCGCCACCGGGATGGCCTACCTTTACATGCCGATCGCGCATTTGAAGGGGCACAACGTGATTACCGATCTTCTGGGGAGCACCCGCTTGAGCGGCCACAGCATGGTGGCGATGAAGGTGTTTACCAGCCGCATCTTCTTCGGCAATATTCGCATCCCGGCCTGGCCCTCGCTGCCTCACTTTCTCCGCCTCTTTCCACACCCGCGGCAATTGAAATGGATCGCCGTTGCCGTTTTGCTCGCTTTTCCCGCAGGGTTTCTGGTCGCCGGCTGGGACACGGTGAGTGTCGCCTACGAAATAGGCGGTCAACAGGTCGTGCCTGTCTCCTACGTCGAGCGGTTCTACGACAACATAGGCCGGCTGGTATACACCCCGACCGAGTCGGACCTGGGTAAGTGGGCCGTGTGGCTATTCGGTTTCGGCGAGGCAGCAGTGATCGCGCTGATGCGGACCCGCTACCACTGGTTCCCCTTGCATCCGGTAGGCATCGCGTTTCAGCGCGAACGGGCTACCTGGATGTACTGGTTCTCCCTGGCTATGGTATTCGCGGTGAAATGGTGCCTGCTGAAATACGGCGGCCAGCGGGCGTATCGCCGCGGCAAGCTGTTCTTCTATGGCCTGGGCGTGGGATATGTGAGTGGCGTGATGCTGTCGATGGCAGTGGACTTCATCTGGTTTCCCGGCCAACGGCTGCACACCGTGCACAACTGGTAGTACGGCGGCGGCTTGTTGCCATTCCCATCGCTCGGTTCGCTGCGGCCCCGCTAGCGCCAGGACGCACTGACAGGCAGACAATTCCTTGAGCGTCACACCTCCACAAGACAACGAATTACGCATCACGGTGCGGTCCGTGGTCCTGGGTGTGATCACGGCGGCGGTAGTCACCCACGTCGCCATACTCAGCTCCGATGGTTTCGTCGGCGGGTTCGTGCGTTCCCAGTTCCCCATGACCGTGCTCATGCCGTTTGTGCTGTGGCTGCTGGTGAATACGGCACTGAAGGTAGTGTGGCCGCAGGTCAGCCTGCGGCAGGGCGAGCTCCTGACCATCCTGTGTATGACCTGGGTAGTGGGCACCATACCCAACCAGGGGTGGATGAACTACGCTGTTCCGCTGCTGGCGGCGCCGATCTTCTACGCCACCAAGGTGAACCTGTGGGCAGATAGCTTCTTCGACTACCTGCCATGGCATGTCTTCGCCAAACCCTCGGCCGATGTCATCGACCTCTTCTGGCTCGGGGGCGGGAAAGAGGTCCAGATCCCCTGGGAGGGATGGCTGCTTCCAGCGGCTCACTGGTTAGGGGCATCGATGGCGATGGTGATCTTCGGCATCTGCCTTTTCGCCCTCTTCCACCGTCAGTGGGCCAACGCCGAACGACTCACCTTTCCCCTGGCTCAGATGCCGTTGGATCTCACCCGTGGGTTCGACGGTACGCGACGACTCCCGGACCTGTTTCGCTCCGGCCTGTTCTGGATCGGTTTCGGCGTGGTTTTTCTTTCTATGTGTTACAACGTCGTCACCTATTTCCACCCCGGATTCATCCCCATCGGGCTGTTCATCAACTACTACCCGGTAGTGCTGGCCGAACCATTCCCGCTGATCATCTTTCGGGTGATGCCTCTGGTACTTGCGGTGGTCTACCTGTGCCCGCTCGATATCCTGGGCAGCCTGTTGTTTTTCTATCTGCTGGCGGTCATCAAACAGGCGGCGATGACCCGCACCGCATTTTCGGCGGGCGCTTCCGGCCACGAGATCACCGGTGATGAACTTCTGCATCTGGAGAGCTACGGAGCGCTGATCTTCATCGCGATCTGGTCCCTCTGGCTCGCTCGCCGCCACCTGCGCTTCGTCTGGAGGCTGGTCCGCACCGGAGACGGCAGACCCGAAGAAGTTTCCCAGTACCGCGTGCTCTTTTTCGGACTCCTGCTTTCAGGGGCTTGCCTGGTTGGGTGGGTGATTGGACTCGGAGCCAGCCTGGCGACCGCTGTTGGCATTTTTGTCCTGATGGTCCTGGGCTATCTGACCACGGTCAAGATGATAGCCGCCACTGGGCTGGCCTATCTCTATGTTCCCATCGCCCACATGAAGGGGTCCAGTTTCATTACCGATCTGCTGGGTACCACAAGGTTGTCGGGGCAGAGCATGGTGGCGATGAGGGTGTTCACCAGCCGCATCTTCTTCGGCAACATCCGCATACCTGCGTGGCCGGCTCTGCCCCACTTTCTGCGTCTGTTTCCGCAGGCGCGGCAGCTGCGATGGGTCGCCGTGGCCGTTCTGCTGGCCTTTCCAACCGGGTTTCTGGTTGCTGGGTGGGACACGATCAGTTTCTCATACGCGGTCGGCGGTCAACAGGTCATGGCCGTTTCCGAGATCGAACGGTTATACGACGACGTCGCTCGCCTGGTCTACAATCCTTCGGAGCTGGATCCGGGCAAGTGGGCGGTCTGGCTGTTCGGCTTCGGCGAAGCAGCCATCATATCGCTGTTGCGGATCCGCTATCACTGGTTCCCTCTGCATCCGGTAGGCGTCGCTTTCCAGCGCGAGCGGGCGACCTGGCTCTACTGGTCGTCGCTGGCGGTGGTATTCGTGGTGAAGTGGTGTCTGTTGAAATACGGCGGGCAGAAGGCGTACCGCAGCGGCAAGCTCTTCTTCTACGGATTGGGCATGGGATACGTGAGCGGTGTGCTGCTATCGATGTTCGTGGACTTCATCTGGTTTCCTGGCCAGAGGTTACACACCGTCCACAACTGGTAGAGAGCTTCGGTGACACGTCGACAGTTGGCCCGCCTGGGGGCGAATTGGCCCTTGGGGACCTGCTGTTCGGTTGGCAGATCAGACTTCGATCTCGACATCCCCCTGAGATTTCGCCTGACAGGCCAGAATCACACCCTGGTCCTTTTCTTCGCGGGTAAGCGCGATTTCACAGTCCATTGAAACACTTCCCGATAGGAGCTTCACTTTGCAGCTGCCGCAGGTTCCAGACCGGCAGGCATTGTCGATCTCGACACCGATCGAGTCAGCAACGTCAAGGATGGATTCATCCTCTGGCAGTGGCGCCGACTCCCCTGTTGGACCGAATGTGACCGTGAAGTCACTGGCGGAACCCGGCACTCGATCGTTGGACTTCGGTTTGGGTTTTCTCTTTGCGGTCCCGAACGCTTCTATCCTGACCTTCTCCTGTGGAACTTCGAGCCCTCCCACGATGGCTTGAGCATCACGCATCATTGATTCAGGTCCACAGATATGTATCAAACGCTCGGTGATATCGGGCACGAAACCGTTGATCAACTCCTTGTCTATTCGTCCCACTGGGCCTGACCAGTCATCGCCCGGGCGCGTCAACGTGACCTTGACATGGAGGTTGGAATGCCGCTCCTCGAGTCTGCCGATCTCCTCGGCGAAGATAAAATCCTGAACGGTGCGAAAAGATAGAATCACAAAAATATCACCGTCCCACTTCTTATCCGTGAGGTAGCGAACCACACTCATTATGGGCGTGATGCCCACGCCGGCGGCAATGAGGACAATGCTGTTGTGTTGCTCTCCAGTGAACGTGAATCCGCCCGCCGGCGCCGAAAGTCGAAGCTGGTCGCCCGGTTTGATTTCGCTGTGCAAGTATCCGGAGACGAGCCCCTTTTCCTCGCGCTTAACCGTGATCTCGAGGCACTCCGGCCGTGTCGGACTGGAGGCGATCGTATAGGACCTCTTGATGCGCTTGCCCGCCGGTTCGATCTCCAACGTCAGAAATTGCCCGGGCAGATACTCGAAAGGAATGTTGCCCCCGTCCGGCGGCACCAAACGGAACGTCCTCACGTTTGCCGTCTCTTCGATGACTTCGGCGACCTTCAAAGTACCGGAGAAGCGGCCTGGATTCGGATCGCAACAGGGGCATTCCTCTAGGTCCTGAACCTGCTCCTCGGTATACCTTGGGTTGATATGCTGGGGGCAGTTCACATCCCACAGCGAGAGGCGAAACACGAAGGCACGCTCCGGCTTTCCGGGATAGTTAGGGTCGGCTAGTTTCTCCAGCAGCTCCGGATCATCGTCCACGACCTTTGCGGTACCCCAGATCTTTATTCGTTTCCGATTGACGTAGTCCATCAGAAAGATGAACGCTTTGTCGTTCTCGTTGAGGTTGCCGTAGGAGATGTACTGGCAATTGCCGATAAAATCTGCGAATCCCAGGGTGCGGTCATCGATGACCTTCAAGAAACCCTTGGGGCCACCACGGTGTTGAATGTAAGGTTGGCCTTCTGCGTTCGCGGTTCCCAGATAAAACGAATCCCGCTCCGCGATGAATTCCACCAGCTCGGGTGTTATTGTGTCCAGCCACCAGTCTGGATCCTGTTCGGTCTCCTGGTAATTCGCCCGGGAGCCATTTCGGCTCTGAAGCGTTTTGACGGCTGGCGTGAAGGCAACATCGCTACGGGCGTTCATGGCGGTTCTCCTCATTGACTTCGTTTCTATTTTAGCGATCGTTCGCCGCATTCCGTAGGATGGGTCAATGCGTTTGCAACTACAGCAGCGCCCTCACCTTGTTTTCTAGTTCAGTTCGGGACGTCATACCAACAACCAAGTCTACCACTGCGCCGCTCTTCAGGAAAACCAGGGCGGGAACCGACACCAGACCAAACCTGTCTACGATCTGACGATTCCGGTCTGCGTCGACCGTCCCGAAGGTTGCTGCGCCTGCAAATACCTCGGCTAAATGGCGGAGAGAACAGCGCACGATCTCGGCAGATCCGCTCCAAGCTGTGCTGACACATGCTACCACAAGCTGTGGGTTTTGTACTACGAGTTTCTCGAAGTTTTCGTCGGATATCACTTCTGTTTTGGTTTGGCTTGTCACTTTGGCTGTCTCCATATCCCAGATGCCGCCCCTCCTAAAAAGGGCGGCATCGTTGTCAGCAACGTGGCCTCTGTGGAGTGGACATCAGCTCCCAGTGGCGGCCTCTTGAATCGACTGCATAGCCTCGAGAGTCGTCCAGACGGCGTTGGCCATGAAGCGGAAGTTCACCAGGGCTGCGTCGTACCCGTTCCCTTCAGGCACTTTGGCTGCGGCTGTTGCGTCTGAGACAACGGCCACCTCGAAACCCCGCTCCAAAAATTCACGCATGTGGGCTTCGGTGCACAGGTTCGCGGACATACCCCCGAGTATGACTTTGTCGATGCCCCGCTTTCTCAATTGCAGCATCAGATCGTTGTTTTCGGGTCCGTATACCTTGTGGGGATTCGCAACTACCGTCTCTCCGTCATCGATGTAAGGTTTGTATATTTCGAGCCAGTCGGCCCCCGAACCCTCGAAACCTTCGAGACTGAGAGGGTCCTTCCGATCGAACATCCCGATGTTGTGCATCAGCACTTCGAGAGCTCCCTCGAATTTCCAGCCGTGATCGCTTGGATAGTAGTAGTGTGGTGAGATAAAGACAGGGATGCCGTTCTCCTTGGCGGTCTTGAACAGCGACTCGATGTTGGCCACGGTGTTGTTTTCGGTGACGCTTTCACCCACCACACCTCAGGTCACTCCCTCAGGACTGAGGAAATCGTTCTGCGGATCTGTGATTACAAGGGCGGTTCGTTCAGGGTCGATCTGCATCCCCGGATTGGGCAGCCCGTGGGCAGTAGATATTGCCCCGGCGATGACGAGCACGAACATCCACGTAGCTGACTTTGCTGAATACTGCTTTAGAGACTTCATGATACGAACCTCCATGTTTGAATAAATTTGCTGGAACCTTCGGATTTTCGTGAGGCCATCACTGCCGACCCTTTTGCAACCTCTGTGCCAAAGCTATTGCATCATGCGCCAGATATTGCCTAACTATAACGGCCAGAGTAATGTGCGAGCGAAATACCAGCTCGTAGTCCGAGACCTGATCGCGCCGACAAACCGTTAAATACCGTGGGCTCCACGATATATCACAGAAAACCTGGGCGCTGTGCCCACGTGCACGATAAGAAGCCGACCACGGTCGGCTCGGGGTCAACTGAAGGCATGCAATGAACGAGAGTTCCGCCCTCAGCTTCGAGCGTATCGCGCTGCAGATGACGTCCACTCTGGGCTTGTCGGAGGTTTTGGCGTCTATCACCCGCGGACTCGTGGAGGACTTTGATGCCGCTTTTTCAAGGATCTGGCTGATCCAGCCGGGCGATTTGTGTGCGGAATGCTGCAATTCCGCCATTTGTCGAAACCGCGACCAATGCCTGCATCTGGCGGCAAGTGCAGGCATCTACACCCACATCGACGGTGACCATCGAAGGGTACCTATCGGGGCCCTCAAGATTGGGGGCATCGCCCAGGAGGGGTGCCCCTTGTTGACCAACGATTTGGTAAACGATGAACGTGTGCCCAACAAGAGCTGGGTCGCGGAAAACAGTCTGCGCTCTTTTGCCGGCTATCCACTTTTCTATCAGGACCAAAACTTGGGCGTGCTCGCCCTCTTCAGCCGACGCGAGATCGAGCCGAATGAGTTCGACCGGATTGGTCTGTTTGCCAACCAGGCGGCAGTGGCGATCAAAAACGCTCAGCTGTTCGAGTCTCTGAAGGAAAGTGAAGCTCAAAGCCAGCTCATTTTGAGGTCAGCTGCCGAAGGCATCTACGGGTTGGATCTGGAAGGGAAAACCACGTTTGTGAATCCGGCGGCTGCTCAGATGTTAGGCTGGCAACCGGAGGATCTACTTGGCAAACCGCAGCATGCCATAATCCATCACACCAGGCCAGACGGAAGTCCCTATGACCGCAAAGACTGCCCGATCTATGCAGCGTTCAAAGACGCGGAGGTCCACACGGTGAATGACGAAGTCTTCTGGCGCAAGGACGGCACCAGTCTACCCGTCGAGTACACGAGCACGCCGATTCGCTCTGGCAACGGGCAACTCGCAGGAGCAGTTGTCACTTTCCGGGATATCACGCAGCGGCTCAAGGCAGAAAGCGATCTCAGGGGGGCGTTGGACGAAGTTAACAATTGAAGGACCGACTGCAGGTGGAGAACACCTACCTGCAGGAGGAGATTCGACTCGAGCACAACTTCGACAACATCATATGCTCCAGTGAGTCCTTCAGAGCAGTTCTCAAGAGTGTCGAACTGGTTGCTTCTACCGAAGCTACGGTCCTGATACTTGGCGAGACAGGTACGGGAAAGGAGTTGATCGCGCGAGCGCTGCACACCATCAGCCCTCGCAAAAACAGACCATTGGTGAAGGTGAATTGCGCCGCATTGCCGGTAAACCTGATCGAGAGCGAGCTCTTCGGCCACGAGAAGGGCGCTTTCACAGGGGCTCTGTCGCGCAAGCTGGGTCGGTTCGAGCTGGCAGATCAGGGCACGATCTTTCTGGATGAGATTGGAGATCTGCCGCTGGAACTGCAGGCCAAACTCCTGAGAGTACTTCAGGAGGGCGAATTCGAGCGACTTGGAGGCACCGATACCATCAAGGTGGATGTCCGGGTAATCGCAGCCACCAACCGCGACATCGAGTCGGCCAGCCAGGCGGGAGAGTTTCGCGAGGATCTATTCTACCGGCTAAATGTGTTCCCGATCACGTTGCCGCCGCTGCGTGAGCGCTCCGCAGACGTTCCGCTGCTTGTGCGCCACTTTGTCGAGAAAGTCGGTGCCAAGATCGGTAAGAAGATCACGGCCATCCCGCAGTCGGTGATGACCAAGCTCCACGCCTACGATTATCCGGGCAACATCCGAGAATTGGAAAATATTGTGGAACGGGCTATGATTGTGGCCGTCGACGAGACCCTGCGTCTGGACCAGAGCCTTGAACTACGGCTCGCCGGGACGGCCGCGACGTCAGCCAGCACCGAGGAGACTCTGGAGGAGGTTGAGCGCCGCCACATAGAGACCGTGCTCGAAGCCGTGAACTGGCGGGTCGAAGGTCCCAAGGGTGCCGCTCTTCGCCTCGGACTCAATCCGAACACGCTGCGCTCACGAATGCGGCGGCTGGGAATTGAGAGACCTCAGGACTGACGCAACCAACCCCAATAAAACGAATCTCGCCCCGATTATCCGTGATATATCGTAGGGGCTCCGATATATCATGGCTTTTGGCGACTCGCCGTCTCCCACATCTACATCCAGCAACAACTTGTTTTTTATATATGTTATGAAATAATCTTCCGCCCCGATTTTGGCTGGCACCAAAGTTGCGAAAGTAGGAGTTGTCTGCAGAGCGCAGGCGGCTTACCGAAGAGTTGGTACTCTCAAAATGGAGAGGCGACAATGGACACTACAACCGCAACCGAAACCCTGATCAATGCCAAACGGTCGACGGCAGGCGCAGCGATCAGTGACGTGAGCGACTACCGATACGAAACCTTCCGCGCCGGCCTGCTTATGAACGACGCACGGTTCTCGTCCGGCGCTCTCAGGCCGGGTCAACTTCTCCCCGACCAACGTCTGATCCAGCCGGATGGCGAAGAAACCTCGCTGCGCACGGTGGCCGCCGGCCGGCCGATCGTGCTCGTAACCGGCTCGCTGACCTGCCCTCTCAGCATCAGCTCGCTGCCCTTGTTCACGGAATTGAACCGCACCTACGGAGACCGGGTTGCTTTTGCTTTTATCTACACCCGCGAGGCTCATCCCGGCGAAAACGTGAGACAACCTGCAAGTCTTGCAGAGAAAAGAAAGCATGCCCGCCAACTGCAGGAGATGCACGGAGTCGAATGGCCGGTGCTTGTGGACGATCTAGACGGCACCGTGCACCGGATGCTAGATACCAAGCAGAATTCCCTCCACATCGCCGATGCCAGCGGCCGGATCGTATTTCGGGCTCTCTTCGCAGGTGATAGCAGGGTGGGAGAGGCGATTGCCGCCGTTGCCGACGAGGACCTGCCTCGCAAGAGCCAGATCCATGGCATGCTAGCCGGTTCCATGAGGTCGATCGGTTACATTGACGAGACGCTTCGGCAGGCAGGCTCTAAAGCATACCGCGACGTCATGAAGGCTGTCCCGCCGATGGCGGCCATGGCATTGATGGCTCGCGCCTTTCCTTCCCTGCCTAGAGCCAAACGTGGTTGGGCCGCGGCTGGCGCTTCGATGCTTGGAGCTGCTGCCATTCTGATAGGGATGGCTACTCTGTGAGTCGATAGCCGTCAGGTGGGTTGCGGGCGTTCCGGCGTTGCAGCTGCAGTCGCGCCCGCCCGATGGCGTCGGATTCGACCTTGGGGACCGGTTGGAACCGTGATAGTCTCTAAGTACCCACGCGGTAAATGTGCTCGACAAGCTCCATGCTCTTGACCGCATCGGCAAAGTGGGTCAGTGGTTGCCGCCCTTCCTTAACGCAGTCGATGAAATGCCTATCTTCGTGCCAGAATCCCATCCAATTTACCGACGTGTCATCACCGGTCACGCCTACCTTCGTCGCAAACTCCTTCGAGTCGTACACCTCGTGCACTCCATCGCCGGCTTTGATGTAGGATTGGGTGGCAGCGTCCACATAGGCGGAGGCGTCCTTGCCGTTGATCTCTGCCCGAAAAACGCCAATGCGGCTGACATAGCTGAAGCTCAAGATGCCAACCGCGCCTGAGCTGAACGACACCAGGGCGGTATATTCGTTGGGATAAGGTCCCGGCATGTAGCGGGTGCGGACGTGGGCGGCGACGTCCTCGACCTCGCCTCCACACAGGAATCTGAGGTTGTCGACAGCGTGGATTCCATCCACCGTCAAGGGGTCAATCACTCCGCCGTAGACCCCGGAGGGTTTGCCATGCGGTCGGTTAGGGCCGCCCTTGAGGAAGCTGACCGATGCCTGATGGATCGGCCCGCTCTCTTCGACCCGCTTCTTGAGTGCCGTCAGTGCGGGAATATGCCGGCGCTGAAATCCCACCGCCGTGAGGCACGAATTTTCCTCGGCGAAATAGGCGAGCATCTGGGCTTGCTTGGAGTTCATCCCCAGCGGCTTCTCCACAAACAGGTGCCGGCCCTGTTGGAGAATTGTAGCTGCCGGCGCAAAGAGATCCTGCGGCATCATGATGCAATACACGACCTGCGGATCGACCTCGGCCAGCATCTCCTCGTAGTCGGTAAAGACCTGCGGAATACTGAATCGCTCGGCGGTTTCCCTGGCCTTTTCCTCCACCAAGTCGCACGTAGCCACCAACTCCACATCGGGCAAGCTGGCCAGGCAAGGATAGTGTATGCTATTGGCCAGATTGCCCGCCCCAACAAATCCCACTCGAACTTTGTCTGCCATGATTCTACTCTCTCTTCCGCTTCGTAGTTTTCACTTGAAATTTCCCTTGCGTACGGTCGTACCAAGGGAGCTGTTCAACGGCTGAACGACGACTCGCCTTTCGGCCCGCGGGCGTAAATTCGGCGCGCGGGTTGTCGAGATCAGACAACCCCTGTTCCAGCCTTAACCTGCGGCGGCCGCATCGACCTGCGGCTCCGGCTGGCCCACCGCGTTCTTGCCATTCAACAACAGCGGTTCGGCGCTCCTCCACAACCCGCTGCCGTCGGGCTTCAACAGCGGCTCGGCCGAGTACTGCGCCAGATAACTTCGGCGCATGAGCGACGTGCTGTTGGAGCCGCTGGAGTGGAAGTTCACGCTGCTGAAGACGACGATGCTGCCCGCCGGCACGATCGCTGCCACCCCCGGATCGTCGCCGAAATAACCGATCAGATCGTTCGAACCTTCTTCGTGAATGTGTTTTACGAAGGAACGGATGCCGACGCGGGTGAACGGCATCACTCTCACCGTTCCGTTCGCTTCCGACATGTCGTCCAGGGCGCACCAGCAGCTGAGGTAAGGTAAGTGGTCCGGATAACCGACGTAGCCCGAGTCCTGGTGCCAGCTGAACTTCATGCCGATGTCGGCCCCTTTGATTACGTACTGCTCGTTGAAGAGATACACATTCTCGCCCAGGGTGGCACGACAGATCTCGGCCATCAGATCGCTGAACAAAAAATCGTTCAGCTCCGGCTCTGTCTCGTGCATGCGCGATCTGAAATAGCGCTTGTTCCTGTGATTGAGGCGGTTGCTGTCGGTGCTCAGCTCGTCCATCTCGGCGTCGGCCAGGTCGATGGCCAGCTGGCATTTGCCGCGCAGCATCTCCAGGAAATGATCCGGGATCACCTTTTCCAGGAAGAAATAGCCATCCTCGACGTACTGCTGTTTCTGTTGTTTGCTTACTAATGCCAAATTCGCCCTCGGTCTATGTCATGTCTACGCCGCCAGCACCTGGCGCGCCGCGGCGGTCGTTTCTCGCACCTGGTCCATCGTGCCCATGCCGAACATGGTAGCGGTAACTCCCACCTTGTTGAAAACGAAGTCGAACGCCTGCGGCCCAAGGAACCGGCCGCCAGCCATCGGTTTGATCGACATCACCGGCTTCTTCGCGTTGGTGATGGCGTCGAGGGCGATCTCCTGGGTGGGGAACATGAAGGTGCCCGGCTTGTTGACGGTGGTCAGGTATCCATCCACCGGGATATTCTCTTGTTCGAGAAGGGGGATGGTGACTCCGGCGTGGTGCACGCTGGTGATCACCGTGTCGTAGCGCTCGCGCAGAAATGCGACGTATTCGCGAATCAGGTCGAAACGACCGGTCATCGCCAAGAGGTCGATCTCGGCGCCGGGATCGGCGATCAGGATATCGCAGCCCTCGAAGAAACCCAGATACCGCTCGAGGATGCCGTAGTCGACGGAGAGCTTCGCCGCCTCTTCCTCAGTGTAGGGCAGGACCTTCTCCGGGGTGGCCAGATCGTCGAACGAGCCGCCCATGGCGTAACGCACGATCTCGTCCTGGCGAATCTTTTCACGGAATTTCTCACCGCCCACCCGTTCGTTGTTCTGATAGAACGTGGAGTGAGCTCTAGGCGACCAGGAAACGATCTCGCCGTCCAGCACGATCGGCAGGAAAATGTAGGCTACCAGGGCGATATGCTTCTGCAAGGACTGCTCTGCCTCCCAGACTGCCTGCAGGTGGAGACGGTCCAGGGTCGGCAGCATATGATCGACCTGAACGGCGGTAATGCCGGCCTCGTCCACCGCGACCTTGATGACGTTGGCGACGTTTTCGACGCGGCCGAAGGCGTCGAAGTTCTCCGCATCCCGTTTCTTGTCTTGATAGGAACAACCGTCGTACGGATGGATGCCCATGATCAGGCGAGGCACTTCCGCCTTTCCGACCTTGGCGGTCGGCACGCCACACGCTTCCAGATAACTCTGCATGATCGCTTTCTCCTATTCCTTATTGGTGGTCTCGAAAAGATATCAAAAATCGAGGATGGGCAAATACCCTGACGGCTCCATCGCGTTCGGCCGGTATCGGTACGGCACCGGCGGAACATTGGAACCAGGCCCCCAGATCTGCCACTCCCTGTCGTTGATGGTCATCAGGCAACCGGGTCCGTAGCCCGGAAGATCCAACACGTTCACGGTGCGGATCCACCCGCACTCGTCCGGTAAGGGACGGATCAATCGACCGCTGCGCGGATCGCGGATGCCGCGCCGGTTGAGCGCCAGGTCGGCGCCGTCCACACCCCATGGGATGGCGCGATTGCCGGTTTCAGCGGACATCTCCATCCAGCGCTCGATCAGATTGAGCTCGTCGTCGAGAAGCACGGTGACGCCCGGCTCCCGCCACTGGGTAGTAGTCAGTATCTGGTATCCGGCGCGCCCCGGAATAAAACGACCCAGCGCGTAAAGCTGCACGTGACCCCACTTGAGCTGGGTGAGAATCTCGCCGGTGTGCGGCTCCAGCTCCAACATGCCTTCTTCGCCGGCGGCGACGTAGAGCCTTGGCTGGGTGCGCAGGGCGAAATACCCGATGGCGTCAGAGTGGTCGGGCAGCCCCAGGTCCCATACTGTGTCTCCCGCCGGCGACAGCATGGAGCGGCTGGCGACCAGGTAATCCGGTTCGTCCGCGCGGATGCGCACTGGGAGGGGATGGTGGCCCGTGTTCAGCGCTTTGTGGTAGACCAGGTTCAGGTGGCAGTCGTAGACCCAGAGGTTCCAGTAGCGGTCCTTGATGTAGAATCCGGGCGGCTCTCCCAGCTTTGTGATCATGGGACGGAGCGCATCCCCCAGCAGGAGCTGGTGCGGGTCGTCGTCATCGCGGTAATGATTGGCGGGGGGTGTCTCCACCGTCTTGCGGTGCCCTCCGCTCAAGGCGTCGTGGATGTGAATGCCGAAGTCGGTGGTGAACACCAGCTCCCTGCGGCCATCCCCATCCAAGTCGAAACAATAGAGCGGCAGATCGCCGCCGCGGCTGATCGGGTACTCGTAGGATCCGCCGATGGTCCACATTGGTCCCCGCAGCAGGTGTTGACAATGCAATTGGGTGCCCAGCGATTCGTCGCCGATGAGCTCGGGCAGTCCGTCGCCATCCACATCGTGGAAGATCACCCGCCCCTCGCGCAGTCCCGGCATCAGCTCGCCTTTGGCAAGCAGCTTTATCTCTGGGGCTTCCGGAAGCGGCATTCTCGACTCCACCAACGCGCTGCCCTCAACGTCTACCGTTCCGTAGGTCGACTCGCCCTCGCAAACCAGGGCGCATTTGCCGAAGGCATAGGTCGAATCGCGAACAGTGGCCATCGGTCCATGCTCCAGGCCGGCCTCCAAACGATCTCCCTGCGCCGACACCACCAGCCGGTATTCATCCGGGTCGCCATCCAACGGGATCCGCGCCAGCTCCTGGTGGTTGTCGCCACTGCGCAGCACGATGCGCAGGCCCACCCCGCGCTCGACGGTGACGGCGTAATAGTGTCGCCCGTCCCGGTAGCGGAAAGCGATGCCGCTGTGTCCGTCCCGGCCCCCCTGAACGATGCCCCGCAGCTTGCAGTCGGTCCACTGCCAGTTGCCGAAGGCGAGAATGGAGATCGGAGGATTCTGGATGAGCACGAAGGGCTTTACGTCGCCGGACTCGCCGGATCGGTCGAATTCGGCCTGCAGCCGTCCGCGGCGGATCTCGTACTCCTTGGCGCGGCTGCGAATCTGGCGCACCCGACCGCACTCCACGATCCAGTTCGGTGCCGACCAGCTAGAGAGCAGTGACTCCTCGCGCACCTGACCAACCCCGAAGGTGTTGTCCACTTGGCGCAGGATCAGGTCGTCGGTCTGCAGCTTCTCGAAGTTGAGCTGGTACTCGAACGGTTCGGTGGGAAGACCAGTAATATCCATGGTTGCTGTTCAGTCTATGTTCGGTATCTGTAATCAGTGGGGGCGGTATCCGACGGTCGGCGGAAAACCGGCAATTAATGAGAGGGTTAGGGCTGATGGCGTCAAGAGAGACGACACTACCCTCGCAGACAGACGGTGCGGTCGCGCTCCGGATCTTACTTTCGTCTCAACCAAGAGATATCAGGCTCTCTTCGCTTCAGGGAGCAGTGAGGGGCCTGCATATTGTCGGCGTCCAGATTCCTTTTACCTTTTACCTTACGGTACCGAATCGAAACAGGGCGGAGCCTTGACTGAGGAGACGATCAATGAGCAAGCAGACGAGCGAACATAGTTGCGATATATGCGCCGGTCCGGCGGACGACACCGTGGAGATGGTATTCTACCCGATCAAACACGAGGATCGGAAACCCGATCTCTACCGCGCCAACATTCGGTTTGATACCTACGAGTACGGCGAGAACGAGAATCCATCCACGGGAGACGCGAACATCTGTGTCGACTGTTTCCTGCGTCACTGCATCGACAAGCTGCCCCGCATCGACGCGCGTTTGATGTATCGCGACGGCCACCACGCCTACGAAGAGAGTTCCACCTGAGCACGATCCCGTTAGAATAACCGAATCCTCGCTCGAGAATGACCAGGGAATCCGCAGACCCCGTCGTCAGCCGTCACGTAGCGGTGTTCACCGAACCACCCAAACGGGTCCCAAGCGTGTACGGCGTGGACGGCCCGCTGCTTGGGAACGGAGATGTGGGGGTCGTGCTTTCCGGCGAGCCCGAAGAGCAGACCTTCTGGATTGGCAAGATCGATTTCTGGAGCAAGGTGCTCTACATACCGCTGCCACCCGGTGCCGTTACGATCTCGATCCCAGCTCTGGTCGACGCCAGCTATCGTCAGGAGCAGGATCTGCAACACGCCGAGGTCCGTGGAAGATTCGAGAAGGATAATATCCGGGTAACGACTCGATCCTGGACACCGGCAACCACCAATGCGCTGGTGACCGAGCTAGCTAACGGCGGCGACCAGAGCCTCGACGTCATCGTCGATCTGTGGACCAATCAATCGAGCCTCAAGGAATATCCGGTGGGGTTGATGCCGCTGGAGCGCAGGCGGGTTCTGGAGTACCGCGAGGCGCGGGAGTATCCGACGGACGCCGGCACCGATGGAGACCTGCTCTGGATTACACGCCACGCCGAACCGCAGGATGTGAAAGGCATGGACGCAGCCATGGCGACCAAAATCGTCGGGGTGAACCCGGAGGTCGACACCGACGATGCGGCGAAGTCGACGGCGGCGTTTCTGCTGGCACCGGGGCGCACGGTGCAGATCGTCACGACGGTGGTGACCGACCTTGATGTGGAGCCGGGGGATTCGCTGGAGGTGGCCAAGTACCAGGCGCTGGAGGGGGACACCGCCGCGCTGGACTGGCTCAACTTGGAGCACCGGCAGTGGTGGTCCGACTTCTGGTCCGCCTCGTTTCTGGAGATCGCCGACAAGAAGGTGGAGGCGTTCTGGTACGGGGCGCAGTATATCATGGCCTGCTGCAACCGCGCGGGAAAGCTGGCGCCAGGGCTCTGGGGAAACTGGATCACCACCGACCGCTCTCGCTGGAATGGGGACTACACCCTCAACTACAATTTTCAGTGTTCGTATTTCGGCATCTTCGCGGCCAACCATCCGGAGCTGGCGATTCCGTACTACGACGCGGTGCTCGACTTCGTGCCACGGGCACGCAAGATGGCCCAGGAGCATTGCTGCTGCGGCGTGCATTTTCCGACTCACATCGGACCGTACGGACTATGCGATGCACGCACCTACGGACAGCGCAGCAATGCCTCCTACTGCGCGGTCATCTTCGAAGATGGGTACAACCACACCCTGGATGAGAAGCTATGGCGCGAAAAGCTGTATCCCTTCCTCATCGAGGTGGCGAACTTCTGGGAGGACTATCTCGAGCAGGACGATAGCGGCCGCTACGTGGTGTACCGCAGCAATGCCCACGAATCCGAAAACTGGGGCAGGGATACCAATGCCCTGCAGCATCGCGGATTTCTGCGCCGGCTGTTCCAGACCTTGCTCGACGCCAGCGTCGATCTCGGTACGGACGTGGAGCGCCGGCAGAAATGGTCCGATATCGTTGAGAACTTCAGCGACTACACCTACGTGGAGTTCAACGGAGTAACCGTGTTCAGCCTCACCGAGAACGAACCCCACTTCAAGAAGGGGGGCGCCTCTCTCAATGCGATCTACCCTGGTGCCCAGGTCGATGAGGAGTCGGACGAGGAGGTGCGGCAGATCGCCCTGGATTCCATCGAGCAGGCGGACGCCTGGGAGGGAAACGGATTCTGCCGCTCCTTCCCGGCAGCGGTACGAATGAACTATCCGGGCATTCTGGCAAAGCTCAGGCAAACCCTTGACGAGCTGATGCCGCCCAACCTCTACGTCCGTGGCGGCGGCGGCATCGAGACCTGCGGAGCCAGCCTGGCGGTCAGCGAGATGCTGCTGCAAAGTCACCGGGGTTATCTGCGTTTCTTTCCCGTGTGGCCCCGGGACCAGCCGGCGCGGTTCGGCACGCTCCGCACCTTTGGAGCGTTTCTGGTGTCGGCCGAACTGAACGAGGGAGTCGTAGAGAACGTGGGGATCGTCAGCGAGAAGGGACGGGACTGCACGATCGCGAATCCGTGGCCGGGCAAACACCCCCGCGTGACGGAAGCAGCAAACGGAAAGAGCGTACATACTGTGGCCGGGGACGGCGACAGATTCACCTTTGCCACCCGCGCCGGCGGCAGCTACTGCTTGGAGCCAGGCTGAGATTTACTCGCTTCGTTCTGCGTGGCCGCCTCAGGGTTTCCAGGTGTCCACGATCTTGCCGTACTCCCGCGCCTGCGCCGCGATATCCAGACCGACTTCCTCACACCAGGCATCGTAGAGTTTCTTGTAGACCGGTCCGGGCTTTCCGTCCCCCACGGTATTGAAGTTGAAGCGGGTGATCGGAATCATGCAGATGGTGGTGCTGGTGGACCAGGCTTCGCTGGCCTGCAGGACGTCGTACGGGCCGAGGTCGGTTTCCACGACAGTCAAACCTACTCGCTCGATGACCTCGAGGCAGGCCTTGCGGCCGATTCCGAACAGGATGTTGTGGACTCTCGGGGTCAGGATCTGACCGTCCCTGACCATGAAGAAGTTGTTGCCGGTGCCCTCGGTCAGGAAACCGCGGTCATCGGTCAGCAAAGCGTTCAAGTCGTCTCCCATGCGCCCGACCTCGATGTCGGCCAGCTTGTAATGCAGGCGGCTGTGGGTCTTGGCCCGGGGGCTGATGCAGCGCCATGGCACCGACTGCTGGCGCGGGGTCACGAAGTGAGCCCCTTCCTCATACCGTTTGGCCATGCGCCCGAGGGTCCGAACGATCGGGAAGATGTTGATGGCAACGATCGGATCGGTGCCTTCGTTGATGAGCTCCTCGTAGAGACCCATGCCCCCGCGGCTGATGTTGTGGTAGAGGTGAAACTCGAAATCGCCCAGTGCCGGCAGGCTCCGTTCGACCAGCTCCAGGCTGACTTCCTCCATCTCGTCCTTGCTCAAGCCGCAATCGATCTCCGCGTAACTCAAGGATTCGTAGAGTCGATCCAGATGATCTCGCAGACGATATGGTTTCTGCTTGAAGGTGCGCGTGAGCTCGAAACAGATATCCCCGTACATGACGCCGCTGTCGAAGATGGAGATGCGGGCATCTCTTTCGGGAATGAAGTTGCCGTTGAAATAGACGAGTCGTTCACTCATTTCCGATCCGTTACAGTTTTGTGGGAATGTTACGGCAGGCGATTTGTCAGCTTGCGGTTCCGAAGATCACCGGATTGATCGCGGGGTCATCAATATAGGTCAGTAGACGCTCGCCAGGTGCTTTGGGCTGGCTGTTGTTGGTGCGCAGGTGAATCGCCAGACTGCGCCGCGCTTGGGATGATGTGTTGCGATCGCTGCCGTGAAAGACCATCCAGTCGTGCAGGCTCATGGCACCGGCTGACATCAGAGCAGGTACTTCCTCCCACTCGGTCTCAGGGGGTCGCTGGATGGCGTCCCGATCCAACTCCTGACCGAAAAAATCGCTGCCTTCGACCACGCCCCAATGGTTACTACCGCGAACGAAGGTCATCGGCCCCGAATCTTCGTTCACGTCGGAAAGGGCGAGCCATGCGGTTAGCAGCTGACTGCCTTCCTCCCATGTCGTGTCCCAATAGTTGTGGTCTTGATGCCAGCCGATCTTGGCATAGGCGCTAGGGTCCTTCGGGGCCGGTGGTTTGAACAAGAACTGCACCCAGAAGACCTGAACCATGGCAGCCCCCGTCGCCGCCGCCGCCCACCGGCCGATCTCGGGGGAGCTGACCACTTCCTGTATCGCCCGGTTCGCCAACTGGGGAAGTTCGATTTTGCAGAGAATGTTCGGATCATCCCCGGGATTCCATGGGGACTCCCGAGGTGGGTGACCGGTGTCGTACTCGCCGGCGCGAATCATGTCCATGCCAGTGCTGGCGCGTTGCACCAGATTGGCATCGATGACCGGTTCGTCGAAGATGAAATATCCGTCGTGTTGGAACTGCTCGCTCAGATCGTGTGTTGGGTTCATGTCCCTTCTCCAACTGACGAAGGGCAGATTATCAAGCAGCGCAACGCTGCCGTCAAGCGTAGCAGAGGTGCCGCCGGCTCAGCCTTCGCCGAGCTCCACCACCAGAACCTCACCTTCGAAGCCGGCCGCATTGAGTCGTTCCACCAGCGCATCCGCGAGGCTGGTGCGGAGCAGCGGATTGGCGGCGATTCTCAGGTTTCCGCCCAACCCCTGGAGGTTTGCCAACCCCGCAATTGAGGTGAGCACCTCATTGCCGATGATGTCCAGGTGGCCGCCGATCGTGCGCAATTCCTCCAAGCCCGTCAATGTGGTGAGATCCTTGTTGCCCCCTATCAGCACAACAGCTCCGGACGGAGCGAATATTACGAGGTTGCCAATGATTAGGTCGCCGTTAATGCTGCGCAGGTTGCCCAGTCCCTCCAGGCTGGTCAGCCTCTCGTTTTCGTTTATGAAGAGACCGCCATCTATCGCGGTCAAATTCTCAAGCCCGCGGAGATCGACCAGAACGTCGTTGCCAATGAGGATGATGCCGTCGCCGGTACGTTCGAGACGGCCCAACGGCCCGAGCGTTGTCAGTATGACGTTGTTGCGTATCGCCAGGGTATCGCCGACCCCCACAAGATTGTCCAGGCCGTTGAGATTACGCAGCTGGCGATTGGAGGATATTTCCACGGTTCCACCTACCGACCCAAGCGACGAGAGCCCGCGCAAAGTTTGAAGAATCTTGTTTTGCCGCAGGTATAGGTTGCCATCGACGTTTTCGAGTATTTCGAGCCCCGCCAGATCCACCATGGCGCCGGTACCGGTGATCTCCAGGTTGCCTCCGATCGATCGAAGGTTGCTGAACAGCTCCATATTGATCGGTGCGCTGGTACCGCCGATCTCCAGGTTTCCCTGAAGGGCGGTGCGTTGTCCCAGCGCTCCAAGGTCGGTAAGGGCCGGCACAAATCGAAGCACGACATCACCGGTAAAGGTCTCCAACAGCCGATCCGGTCCTCTCAAGCTTTGCAGCAGCTCGTTGGTGCTGATGCTGAACTCACCATCGACTCTCTCCAGATTGCTCAAACCTTCGATGTTGTTCAGCACCGGGTTGAAGGCGACGATGATGCTGCCGCCCACCTCCTCCAGGCTCTGCAGTCCGTCGAGGTTTTCCAACCTGTCGGCCCGCAGGATGACAATGCCGTCGCCGACCATGCGCAGATTTTCCAGGCCGGCAAGGGTGGTCAAGGCTCGATCTTCGTTGACCGTCAATCTGCCGCCCAGCTCCACGACGTTCTCGAGGCCCCTGAGATCGGTGAGGGCACTGTTTTTGGTAATATTGAGTGTTCCACCGATGCGGCGTAGATGGCGCATCTCGCCGATACTCGTCAAGGCGAAGTTGTCGACGATGGCAAAGCTGCCCCCAATGGTGACGATATGGTTCAAGAAACTCAGGTCCACTTCGCCGGAAGTAGGTCGAACCGAGATGCTGCCGGCGAAGTCAGCCGGTATGTTGCGTAGCAAGTCGGTATCGAGGCCCTCGAGGATTTCCACGAAGAGGTCCCCGGTCAGGGTTGTAAGGGCGGTATCCAAACCCTGTAAGGACTCGAGGGCCCGATTGGAGGAGATATTGACACCGCCGCCCACGAAACGCAGGCCTTGCATCGGGTCCACGGACGTGACGTTCTCGTTGGCAATGATGCGCAGGCTGCCGCCCACCGTGGCCAGGTTCGCGATGCCTTCCAGGGATTGGAGCCGGTCGTTGAAAAAGAAATCCAGATTGCCGCCGACGCTGGTCAACCCGGTTAGCTGATGAAGGTTGACCAGCGTTGAACGAATGAATCTCAGATTACCGGTAATTCCAAACGGCCGCCCGCCCGCCCTGGCCACCAGTTCATCTAGCTCGTCCGCGTCGGCTATGCGAAAATCTCCCGCGATCAATACCTCAGCTAGAGGAGCGATGGCGAATTCGAGATCCCCTCCTCGGTTCGCGTCTACCCGAAGCTGCCGGAACACCAGCAGCTGATCGACGCGGATCTCCACGGTGTAGAGAGCATTCTGGTTCGGTGTGGTTTGGGTTGCTTTTTGCGCCGCGACCGGGTGCTGTCCAACCGCTCCGCGGGCGCCATCCAGCAGGATCATCTTGCGCACCGAGGCGCCGTCTTCCGTCTGCATCCGCACTAGGTAGAGGCCGGCGCCAACGCCGGAACCTGCGTCGTTGGTGCCATCCCAGACAGCGGTGAAGCTGCCCGCCGGTTGGAGTCGATCAACCAATCTGCGCACCCTCTGGCCCAGGACGTTGTAGACCGCCAGCCGCACGCGAGATCTGGCGCGCAGCTGGTACGGAATGATCGTCGACGGATTGAACGGGTTGGGATAGTTGGGAAGCAAAACAGAGGTTGACGGCAGAGCCGATGATTGGTCGTCGACGTCCGTGGCAACACCGATAGCGATCTGAAACACCCCGCGGGAGTCGGTCACGGCGGAGTAGGAGCGGGTTTCGTCGGTCGGATCTTCGAACGTGACCTGTGCAGAGGCTACCGGGCCGCCGCTATCATACAACACACGGCCGGTGACACCCGAGCTAACCCCCGGGGACGCGATGACGACGAGTGCGCACGCGAGCGCCAGGTTTCGCGGGTACATAGTTGTGCCTTTAAAAAAGGTTGAGCCACAGATACCTATTTAGAGGGCAATTACACAAAATTCGTTGCGGTGGGCAAAAAAACAACCATTGGTTACCAGTCGACCACAGAGCCGTCGTCGGTCGAATACGATTCTGGATTCCGCCAATCGTGGTCGATTTTGTCTTCCATCGAGTTTTCATCGAGCTCGATACCCAGCCCCGGTGCGGTGGGCAATTCGACGAAACCATCATCGAAAACGAAGGGTTGCTGCAAATACCCCTCGCCCAGGGTCGTATGTTCCTGCGCCAGGAAATTCGGAATGGTAGCATCGAGCTGGAGGCACGCTGCCAGCGATATCGGGCCCAGGGGGTTGTGGGGCGCGATAGCGGCGTAATACGATTCCGCCATGCCCGCGATCAGTCGTACCTCGAAGATGCCACCGGCGTGACACAGGTCGGGCTGCAATATGGCCGCCGCCCGCTTCTCGAGTATTTCGCGAAAACCCCACTTGGTGAAGACCCGTTCACCGGTGGCGATGGGCAGGTGAGTACCCCGTGCGATATCCGCCAGCACATCCACGTTCTGGCACTGTGCCGGCTCCTCCACGAACATCGGTTGGTACGGCTCGAGCTCCTTGATCAACAGCCGCGCGGTTTGCGGGCTGATGGCGCCGTGGAAATCGATGGCCAGATCGCGGTCGGGTCCCACCGCCTCCCGCAACGTCGCAAAATGACTGATCGCATGGTCCACGAACCTCTTGTTTTCCACAATGCGCGCCGGACGACCGCCATTTACCCCGGTCTTGAACGCCGTGAATCCCGCCTTCATCCCTTGCTGCACATCTTCGAGGGTCCCGGCGCCTTTGTACAATCTTATGCGGTCACGAGTGGGTCCCCCTAACAAACGATAGACTGGCACTCCGAGAGATTTCCCCGCCAGATCCCACAGTGCCTGCTCGACGCCGCTCAGGGCGCTGGTGAGCACTGGACCGCCGCGGTAAAAGGCATGTCGGTACATCGCCTGCCAGTGATGTACCACCCGACTCGGATCCTTGCCGATTAGATACGGCTCCAATTCAGCGACCGCCTCGGCGCAGGTTCTCGCACGGCCCTCCAGTATGGGCTCCCCAAGGCCTACCAGTCCTTCATCGGTAAACATCTTGAGGAACAGCCAGCGGGGTTTGACCAGAAATGTCTCGAGTTTGGTGATTTTCATGATTCTACCCGTCGTTGGTCCCTTTTTCGTAGATTCTCATCCGTCCCCGAGTATGACCTGCTGAAAACGGCACCGCTCGAGCGCGTGGAAATTAGACCACAAACCTCGCCGCGGTAAAGCCAGGAGGAATGAATGACCCGACTCAACAGATTTCAGATCGTTCTCGGTGCCCTCGTCGTCATCGTCGTAGGCGGGGTAATCGCGAGCTTCTACACCGACTTTCTTTGGTTCCAGAGCCTGAAGCAACAGGGCGTCTTCTGGCGTATCGTCAAAGCTCGCTGGGGAGCCGCGTTTGTCTTCGGAATACCGGCAGCGCTGCTGGTGGGATTGAACCTGTGGCTGGCGGAGCGTTTCACCCGCCAGGCTTTGCTGGCCGGCACCTTCTTTCGCGACGAAAGCGCGGAGGGTCAAACGGTGCCTCCATCTCGCATCGGGTATCTGGTGGTGGGAGCGGTCGTCGTTTTGTTGCTGGGGAACATCGGCGCCTCACAGTGGCCGCTGCTGCTGCGATATTTCAACGATCAACCGTTCAACCTGACGGATCCGCTTTTCTCGAAGGACGTCGGGTTCTACGTCTTTGCGCTTCCGTTCTATCGATTCTTCGCCAACTACCTGCTCGGCAGTCTCATTCTTGCCGGCGTCCTAGTCGGGTTGATCTACCTGGCCGGCGGCTCCATACGTGTGCAGGAACGCATCCAGATGCTGCCCAAGGCGCTTGCCCATCTCTCGGCGCTGTTCGGCCTCTTTCTACTGGATGTCGCCTGGATATATCGACTGAAGGTGTACGGGCTGCTCTACTCGGAAGGCGACGTGGTATTCGGGGCCGGTTACGCCGACGTAAAGGTCGAGATCTGGGTCTACTGGCTGCTGGTGCTCGTCTTCATCGCTGCGGCCGGACTTCAGTTCGCCAACACGCGCGCCCTCGGCAAACGCTTTCCCATGATCGGTCTCGCCGCGCTGGCAGTTGGGGTTGCCATCGTCAGCTGGCTGCCCGCGGCGGTGATCCAGAAGCTGGTCGTGCAACCCAGTGAGCTGTCCCGTGAAACCCCCTATCTGGAATACAACATCGCCGCGACGCGCCATGCCTTCGGTTTGGATCGCATCGTGGAAGAACCGTTCGAAGCGTCCGAGGACCTCAGCCGAGCCGACGTGGAGGCGAATCCCCTGACCATTCGAAACGTGCCGATCTGGGACGAGCGTCCGTTGGTGCAAACCTACCAGCAGGTTCAGGAGATCAGACCGTACTACGTCTTTGCCGGCGTCGACGTCGATCGTTACCGGGTGGAGGGGGTCTACCGCCAGGTCATGCTGTCGGCTCGTGAGATGGACACTGGTCGGCTTCCCGCCCAGGCGCGCAACTGGGTGAATGAACGGCTTCAGTACACCCATGGATACGGGGTCGCTCTGAGTCCGGTTGACCACGTAACGCCCGAAGGTCTGCCAGCACTGATGGTCAAAGACATCCCACCGGTGTTTCCGAAAGGCTTAGAGATCGAACGGCCAGAGCTCTACTACGGGGAAGGGGAGATGGGGTACGTCTTGGTCAATACCGGGGTGCAAGAATTCGACTATCCGAAAGGGGATGACAACCAATTCTCCACCTACGAGGGAACCGGGGGGGTGGAGATGGGCGGTTTCTTGGGTCGCCTGACGTTCGCTATTCGCTTCAGGGATATCAACCTGTTCCTGAGTAACTACATCGAACCCCAAAGCCGGATCATGTTGCGACGCCAGATACATGATCGCGCGGAGGCGATCGCACCCTACCTGCAGTACGATTCCGATCCCTACCTGGTCATCTCCGAGGGGCGGCTAGTCTGGATTCTCGACGCCTATTCGACAACCGACATGTATCCGTACGCCACCCGTGGAGGACGTTCATACATCAACTATATCCGCAATTCGGTGAAGGTGGTGATGGATGCGTACGATGGCACGTTAACCTACTACCGGATGGATGTGGAAGACCCGATCATCGCTGCCTACGACGAGATGTTTCCTGGTCTGTTCGTGCCGGCAGCGACGATGTCTGCGGATCTGAAGGCGCATCTGAGATACCCGAAGGATATGTTTAAGCTGCAGGCGACCCTCTACCGCAGCTACCACATGCAGGACGTCCGCCTGTTCTACAACCAAGAGGATCTTTGGGAGATCCCGAACGAGATCTACAGCGATCATGCGCAGATGATTCAGCCGTATTACATCATCGTAAAGCTGCCCGGTGAAGAGCGCGAAGAGTTCCTGCTGATGGCTCCGTTCACCCCGGCGAGAAAGGATAACATGATCGGCTGGATGGCGGCCCGCTGCGACGGTGACAACTACGGGGATCTGCTCGTTTACCGCTTGCCCAAGGACCGCATGATCTTCGGCCCCATGCAGCTGGAGGCGCGCATCGATCAGCAGCCGGAGATCTCGAGCCAGCTGACCCTCTGGGGGCAGAAGGGCTCTGAGGTGATCCGCGGAAACTTGCTGGTGATTCCGATCGAGCGTTCCTTCATGTACGTGGAGCCGGTCTATCTGCAGGCGCGTCAGGAGATCGAAGCGCCGGCCTATCAGGGTGGAGGCGGTCCTCCCGATCCCACGGAGCAGTGGCGACAGCCACCGCGGCGGGAGATTCGCTCGGCGGCTATTCCGGAGCTCAAGAAGGTCATCGTCGCGTTCGGCGGTCGCGTCATCATGCGCGATACCTTCCGCAAAGCGCTGGCTGACCTGTTCGAAATGGACGAGTCGAGCGTGGGCCACGCTGAAGAGATCCGCAGCGGAGCTTTGTCACGCGAAACACCCGGGAGTAGAGATCGCTCCGCCGCGACGATGGCGACCGAGGCGGAGAACCAGTACCGCCGCGTGCAGGCGGCGATGAAGAACTGGGATTGGGCCGAGGCCGGTGACGGGATGCAGGCGCTGGAGGAAACCCTTGCCGAGCTGCGCTCGACGTTGAACGATACTACCGGTGTACCACAGTAGCAGCACGCTGGGACGAGCCTTAATTACACGGCATGATCGAGCGCGGTGGTAGCGGGGCTACTCCTCGTCTCGCAGAATCCGCAGCAGCGACTGCAGATACCCAACGCAGTAGGTCGAGCTGAGCAATCCTTCCTCCTCGTTCAGGTCTCCTTCCACGCGGGCGGCATGGGAAGGTAGAACGTAACCGTCGAAATTCACTTCTCGCAACAACCGAAGGGTGTTGAGAAAATCCAGCTGGCCTTCCTCGAAGAAACACTCGTTGAACTTTTCCCGCGTCCCTTGCACCGCCTGCAGGTGGACGTAACAGATTTTATCCCGCTCGCCAAAATACCGAATCCCTTTTTCCGTCACACCGGGTCCCATAAGGCCCCAGTTCCCCAGGCAAAACGTCAAACCGAAGTTGGGACTATCCGCGATCTCCACCGCCCGCTGAAACCCCTCGAAGGTGCCGAACAGCCGCGGAATGCCGCCGAACTTCGGCACCGGAGGATCGTCCGGATGTAATGACAACGTGACTCCGGCTTCTTCCGCCACCGGGATGAGCGCCTTGATGAAGTAATCGAAGTTGGACCAGATCTCCTCTTCGGTGTATTCCCGATCGCGAAAGAGAATGTCTTTGCTCGCCTTTTCCAGATCGAAGGATCGCACCGTCGCCCCGCCGCGGATTCGCGTCGAATGAGAGGTTCCAAATACAGGATTCGTGCCAAACGGATTCGGTGCCACCATCCAATGGAATCCGAAATGGGGCACACCCACCTGGCCCATGACCCGAAGGCAACCGGCGATATGTTCTATCTTCTCGTCCCGTTCCGGTTTGCCCAGGATGATGGGATCGTAATACTGCGCCTGGTTGCCCAGGTTTTCCAGCGTGAACAGCTCCAGACCGGCGTCGTTGTAGCGCGCCCGCAGATTGACCAGCTCCAGGTAGTCGATGACATCTTTGCCTTCGGGGGGTTTGATGCCCCAGTACAATGCTCCGGTCACCCCGAGCTGTCGAATCAACCTCAGATACGTATTGTCCAGTTTGCCCCATAGACCGATCTGCATGGAACGCTCCTTGTCAGCGAAATTGCTTCGTCGACGCTGCAATATACACCTCCCGCCCATTCCTTGCCCCTGCTCCGCGCCGGGCGTATACTTGCGCCCAATTCGCAGGACCATTCGGAAATGTGAGGTTGCATGAACAAGCCAGTACGCGCCGGAGTTGTGGGGTGTGGAACCATAAGTCCCGCGTATTTCAATGGCTGCAAGCCGTACGCGGTCATGGAGATCGTCGCCTGCGCCGACATGGTTCCCGAGATAGCCCGGGAAAGGGCTTCCGAATTCGCTAATCCCCAAAGCCTGCACGGTGGACCAGCTGCTGGCTGACGACACCATCGATATCGTAGTGAACCTGACCGTGCCCAAAGCCCATGCCGAGGTCAACCTCGCCGGCATCGCGGCGGGCAAGAGCGTGCATTGCGAGAAGCCGCTGGCGGTGAATCGGGCGGACGGCGCTCGGACCCTGGAGGCGGCAGAGGAGAACGGGGTGCGGGTAGGATGCGCCCCCGATACCTTCCTGGGCGGCGGCATACAGACCTGTCGCAAACTGATCGACGACGGCTGGATCGGACAGCCCGTGGCGGTCACCGCTTTCATGGTGAGTCGTGGCCACGAATGCTGGCATCCAGCTCCGGATTTCTTCTACGAGATCGGTGGGGGACCCATGCTCGACGTGGGGCCGTACTATCTGACCGTGCTGGTCAATCTGCTGGGTCCCGTTGGCCGCGTCTGCGGGTCCGCCCGTGCCACCTTTGCGGAACGTTTGATCACCAGGGAAGGGCCGCGCTACGGAGATAAGATCCCAGTGGAGACCCCGACCCATTTCGCCGGTACCCTCGATTTCGCCAGCGGCGCGATCGGCACGATGATCATGAGTTTCGATGTCTGGTCGCACCACCTTCCGCGCATCGAGATCTACGGCAGTGAAGGTTCCTTAAGTGTTCCCGATCCCAACGGCTTCGACGGTCCCGTTTTCATTCAGCGTCGGGGCGCCGAGGATTGGTCGGAAGTACCCCTAACCCACGACGGTAGTGTGGGGCGCGGCATCGGGGTTGCCGACCTGGCGCAGGGCCTGATCTCCGGAAGGCCGCACCGCGTTAATGGCGCGCTTGCCTGTCACGTGCTGGATGTCATGCAGGCATTCGAGGAATCTTCCAACACGGGCAGGCATGTAGAGATTGCCACCAGCTGTGAACGTCCCGAGGCCTTACCCATGGGGTTGCTCCCGGGCACCCTGGACGAACAACCTTCCCCGCCAGACTGTGCGCGCTTTACAGCTCGATAAACCCCAACATTTCCTGCGCGTCGAGATCGACGAGCCCGGATCACCTCGTGCGGGTGAAGCGCTGGTGCGTTCCCATCGCATGGGTGTGTGCGGCACGGACGTGAGCAGCTATCTCGGCAAGTTTCCCTTCTTCGATTACCCCCGCATTCCCGGTCACGAGCTCGGTGTGGAGGTGCTGGAGGTTGCACCCGACGTTCAAAACGTTCAGATCGGCGATCGCTGCAGCGTAGAACCCTACATGAACTGCGGCAGCTGCTACGCGTGTCGCAACGGCGCCACGAACTGCTGCACAACCCTGAGCGTGATCGGCGTGATGAGCGACGGCGGCTTGTGCGATCGCTTTCTGATAAGGGCGGACAAACTGCATCCGGGGAATTCCCTGTCGTATGAACAGCTTGCGCTGGTTGAGACTCTGGCGATCGGCTGTCACGCTACCGATCGTAGCGCTCCTGCTGCCGGTGAGCAGGTGCTTATCATTGGCGCAGGTCCCATCGGCATGGCGACCCTCGAATTCTCGCGGATAGGGGGAACCGAGCCGGCGGTCATGGATCGGATCGAATCCCGACTGGACTTCTGCCGCGCCACCTACGGCATCGAGAACACCATTCGCTTCAGGGGAGATGGCAGCGAGCTGGAGCAGATGCGCGACATCACCAGCGGCGACCTGTTTCCCGTGGTGATGGATGCGACCGGAAACAGGGATTCCATGTCGGCGGCTCTGGAGTACGTAGCTCACACCGGGACGCTGGTTTTCGTCGGCCTCACCGCCGAAGCGATCAGCTTCAAACAGCCGGTGATGCACCGGGCGGAGCTAACCCTGAAGGCGACCCGCAACGCGGTGCCGGAGAACTTCACCCGCATCATCGGTCTCATCGAGGCCGGCGCGATTCGCACCGATTCATGGATCACCCATCGCACCGGCTTCGATCAGGTGTCCGCGGACTTCGAAACCTTTACCAGGCCGGAGAGCGGTGTGATCAAAGCGATCATCGAGGTTTCATAACCTTGTCAGGCAAGCTCGAAACGCTGGGGTTGACGCCCAGCTTCGGATTCGGGGATCGTCTTGGTTGCGCAACCCCCGGACACGTGGCGGCGATGAAACGAGAGGGTTCGGGCATCGCTCCCATCTTCGCGCAGCAGTCTATCCGGGAGATGCAACGCACCGGTCGCTCGGCCCAGGATGTCATCGACGACGCCGTCCGGGGCGCGCAGGATTGGAACGGTCCGATGGGGGCCGATGCCGACCACCTCAAAACCGCCGAAGATGTAAGGGTTACGACAGCAGCGGGGTACACTTTCTTCACCCTCGATCCGTCAGACAAGGTGGATCAGCAGACCGATCGTTACGACGAACCGATCCTGCGGCGCAGGTTCGAGGCCTGCCGTGCCTACGCACCGTGGTACGACTCGTATGTGGGGCAGAAAATTCGTCTGCAGGACGACTCCAACGTGGAGCTCAACGAAGAAGCCTGCATGCGGGCGGCCGTCAAGTACGGTGAGGCGATCGCGCTGGCGCTGGAGCTGGGCCGGCACGTCCGCAAACTGCACGAGAGCTCCGGCGACCATTTCGAGCTCGAGCTGTCGGTGGACGAAACGGAAGAACCGACCACCACTGCCGAGCATTACATCATCGCGGACCGCTGTTTCTCCGAAGGCATGCCTCTGATCAGCCTGGCGCCGCGATTTGTCGGTGACTTCGAAAAGGGGGTGGACTACAAAGGCGATGTGACCGAACTCGAACTCTCGTTATCTCAACACGCCGCAGTTGCTCGCACCCTGGGCCCGTATAAATTGAGCCTGCACTCCGGATCGGATAAGCTCTCCGCATACGGTCCGCTGGCGCGGGCCACGAACGGCTGCTTTCATATCAAGACTGCCGGAACAAGCTACATGGAAGCGTTGAGAGTGGTTGCGCTCCACGACCCCGCTCTATTCCGTCGTATCATCGGTTTCTCCCGGACTCGATTCGAGACCGACCGGGCGACCTATCATCTCTCGGCTCGGCTTGAAGACACACCCGAACCGGGTGACGCCACAGACGCGGAGCTGCAGCGCGAATACCTCGAGTATTGGAACGAGGTGCCCGAGGGTGCGGGTTTTACCAGGCCGGGGCGCCAGATTCTGCATTGCACATTCGGCTCGGTGCTCACCGACGCCGAGCTGGGACCACTCGTTCGCGGTTGTCTGGATGGGCATCTAGAGACCTACCGCGAGTTTCTGGACGACCACTTCGGCCGCCATCTGGCGGCGCTCCGAGTCGCAATTTGAAAAGGTGAACAGCTCATGAAATACCACGTTTACGTGTCGAATTCCGACAGCGCGTTCTTCTCCAAGTTTATTCTCGATGACGGCAAGCTGGAACGCCAGCAAGATATCCCGCTGGACGACTGTCCCGGCACCGTCGCCACCACGGCCGATGGGGAGCTGCTGTTTGTCTGTCTGCGCTCACCGAAACAGCTGGAGAGCTTCCGCGTCGACAAGAGAACCGGGCAGCTATCCTCGATCGGAAAGGTCGATGTAGAGGATGGCCCCCCCTACCTGAAGACCGACAACACCGATCGGTATCTGCTCTCCGCCTGCTATCGCGCCGGCATTGTCACCGTGCACCGTATCGCGGACGACGGCTCCTTGAGTGCCGAACCGATACAGCGCATCGAAACGGAGGTGCACGCGCACAGCATTCAGACCGACCGTTCCAACCGCTTCGCCTTCGTGCCGCACACCAATCCGGCCAACGCGATCTATCAGTTCCATTTCGCTGTTTCCAGCGGCATGTTGTCCGCCAACGATCCGGCGAAGATCCACCCGGCCACGCCGGAGGGGCCACGCCACTTCGCCTTCCACCCGGCCCAAGATATTCTCTATTCGGTGAACGAGAACGGCTGCACCGTGAGCGCGCATCATTTCGACTCGAATGCCGGAACCCTCGAGTCATTCCAGGTGATCTCCACCCACCCGGAGGGATTCACCGGCGAGAACCAGTCCACTGCCGAGATCCGCGTTACTCGAGACGGAACGCATCTCTACGCCTCGAATCGCGGTCACAACAGCCTGGCCATATACAGCATTGAGAATGACGGCACGCTTGCAGTCGTCGGGCATCAAGCCACCGAAGCGACCCCACGTTTCTTCGACATCGACCCCACCGGAGATTTCGTTCTCGCAGTTGGACAGGATTCCGGCCGCCTGGCCAGTTACCGGATCGATCACGAAAGCGGCAACCTGGAACCACTGGAGGCCCACGAGGTCGGAGAATCGCCGCTGTGGATCCAGTTCGTGGAAGCGGACTAAATCAATTGCATGGCCGCCTACGGGACAGGCGGTGGAAAAATGGCGAAGAAAAAACACTCGATTCTGATCTGTGGCTCTGGCGGTGCCGGTCTGCACTGCGCCCAGATCGCCAAAGAAGACGGACGCGGCGAGGTCGTCGGTCTCTTCGATCCAATCCCGCAGCAGCTCGAAAAAGCGGGTGCAAAATATCCCAATGCCAGGACCGGGGAGAATTACGAACGTCTGCTGGGGCAGACGCGACCGGACGTAGTCGTAGTGGCCGGCCCCGATCACCTTCATGCCGATCAGACCGTGACCGCGCTGGAGCACGGCTGCCATGTGTTGATAGAGAAGCCCTTCGCCACAACGATCGAGGACGCGCGCCGCATCATCGCAGTGGAGGAACGCACAGGCCTTCACGTGATGGCGGACCACACCTATCGCTACATGTTTCCCGAACGGGAGATGGTGCTGGCGACCAAAGCGGGAGAGATCGGTGAGTTCTTTTTCGTTCAGGGCGACTACATCCACGACATGACGGAGTACTACCTGCCCCGTGGTCGATCCCACACGCCGTGGCGGGCGAATGCGGAAAATCCGCAGAACATCTTGCTGGGCGGTGGTATTCACACCATCGACCTGATGTTGTGGGCAGTGGAAGAGGAGGTCGAGGAGGTTTTCTGCTATAGCAACAAGAAGTGCATCCCTGAATTTCCCAGCGACGACTGCTACATACTCATCATGCGCTTTGCCAACGGAGTCCTGGGGAAATGCCACGTGACAAGCGGCTGCTCGGGCCCGACCTGGCACCGCTTCTTCGAGAGCTTCGGAGATCGCGGCACCGTAAGCGACGGCCGGCTTCTACGACGCGACGCCGAGCCGGTGGAGCTGCAGAAAAGCTCTACGGTCGAGGTCGTTGGCGGTCATGGATGGGCCGAATCAGTGACCGATTTTCTCGATCTCCTGGATGGCGATATCGAGAACCCGATTCCGTCGAAGGCGGGTTTCAATAGTATCGCCGTGTGTGTAGCGGGATTGGAAGCGATCCGTACGGGCAAGCCTCAGCGTCCGGAGTGGATCTGAGTAGGAGATCGCGGTCCTCAAGCGCTCCTCGGTCGTCCGCCGCGAAAACTACCTACCTCTTCTTATTTCGGCATATCCCACTGTCCAGTTTCCCAGCACGATAAAGACGGTGGTCACAATACTCCCGACGGCAAGCAGAGGTATGCCGACGAGACTGTGTCCTACGGTGCAGCCGCCAGCCATCGATGAACCGCCGTCATCGCAGCTTCACCCTTCTCCAGAACGGATACAAAAAGCGGCCTGCAAGGCTTCTTGGAAACAGTTCCATATCTGCAAACCCGAGTCGACCTGGCTGCTCTTCGTCCGCCGACATGAACGCGGTGCCAAAGACCCAGTCCCACACACTGAAAACAATGCCGTAGTTTTGGCCTGCTTTGCCGTGCAACACGACGTCGTGATGCCATACGTGAAAGCGGGGTGAGTTGACGACATATCCCAGGGGACCCCAACCAATTTTCAGGTTGGAGTGATTGAGATGCCCGACCAGCGTGCCAACTATTGCAACCCACAGAATCACCTTGCCGTCGATACCCAACACAACCAGCGGCAAATAGGTGAGTCCTTTGTAGATTACGATTTCCATCCAGTGAAATCGCATGTTTCCGATCCAGTCAAGTTCCTCTATGCTGTGATGCAGCTTGTGGAATTCCCACAGCCAGGGTACTCGGTGCAAGAGGTTGTGCACGCACCATTCTAGAAGATCCTTCAACACCAGAAAGACGACAAACTGCACCCACAAAGGGCTCTCCATCAACAGTTGAAGAGATTCGGGCGACGGGAACTGCAACGCACCTGTCAGTTGTCTTCCCTGCTGAAGTAACCAGCCGACGATGAAAGCCAGGAGTACGCCGGCATAGTGACCGTTGAAAACAAGCCAGAAGAAATCCTGCCCAATCTGGTCTCTAAACGCCCTCTGCCGCGGACGCCACGGTGAGAATCGCTCCAGCATCCAGCAGAAGATCGATATGGCCATAAGCCAGAAAAAGTAATGACGCGTATCCCATATGATGTTCAGCATGGAAGACCACACATAGAGATATCCGTTGAACCGCTACCCATTATAGGCCGTCACTGTTTCGGCAAAATTATTGTGAATTCCGTACCATTCCCCACCTCACTGGCCACCGTCAGATCTCCGTTTAGGCTTCTTACAACATTGAAAGCGCTAGGTAGACTCGTATCCAAACTGACCCTCGAGTTTGTCGTGTCGAATCGCAACTCAAATAGATGGTCCACCTCTTCGGCGGGTATGCCTCTGCCATCGTTGCATATCTTCACACAGACATGACCATTGTCAACGAATGTCCGAATTGTAACCTCACCCATGCCATTTATGTCGCCTACTGATCTGGACAGCACACTCATGAAAACTTGATTGAGACGGTTGGGGTAGGACTTTATTGCAGGGATTTGCCCGTATTCTTTTGTGATCTTTATGTCTTCGCCAATCTCGTGTTGGATGAGCGAGAGTGTGCTATCGATCCCGGAGTGGATGTCGGCCTCTTGAAATTCAGCTTCATCAAGCCGTGCAAAGTCCTTCAGGTTGTTTACAATCGTAGCAATGCGCTCCGTGGCAGTGGCAATCACCTCGCTGTTATCCCGCATCATCTCTAACGACCTCTGGTACTGAGGGTCGTCTTGAATTTCTTGAGCGGTGCTGCGCAGCCTCACCATTTCAGCGACCTTTCCGAGGCAACGGCCACACACGTCTGCGGCGGCGCGCACTGCGCCGATAGGATTGTTGATCTCGTGTGCGATCCCAGCCGCAAGTGTTCCCAGAGTCGCCATTTTTTCCTTGAGAATAAGCTGATGTTGCATCTCCTGGAGCTGGTTCAACGTCGACTCCAGGGCTTGCTCCTTCTGCACTTGACCGACAAAGTACAGCACCGTGCCGAAGACTATGGCAGCAACGGCACCGATGTTCATGACGAAAAAGAGGCCGATCACCCAGGCGGATCTGTCTTCTTGCGGAGACATGTACTGCTCGGAAAGGCAGGACATAATCGCCACTAAGACGAACGCGGCAAACCAGACCTTGGCTTCGCCGACACCGCGAAAAACCAAAATTGCTAACGGTGCCAGCAGGGACCACAGCATAACCGCTCCGGAGGCGGCGAAACCTCCCAAGGTCCACTGCAACAAGACTGGAACAAGCAGCATGAAAAACGCTGCGACATTGACGAAGACCGCGAAGTTCCTGGTCGCAAAAAATACAGCTATGCCGATTAGAATAACGGTTCCATAAGACAAGGGCAGCAGCGCCGCCACGCTTAGCCCAAGTGCAGCATACATCAGCGCCCACGGAACACAGCACAGACACTTGAGGAAGGTGATCAAAGTGAAAGTCCTCTTGCGCAGTCTGTCCTCACTCGAATCCGCAGGCTTGGCTACTGCTTGCTCAACATAGTTCGTCAGTTTCTCCCACGTCTTGTTCATTGCAGGCCTTTCTCTATCGAATTCGATTGCGGCCAGGGGCTAAATGCATCCATCTGCCCATAAGTTATTGAATTCGATCTTGTCGCACACATCCGCAGGGGAGTGCGGGGCATTGGGACCTCCGGGTCGCAGGATTCGTTCGTTGGACCGCGCCGGAGTGGCTGGATTAGGTCGATTCGCCGCTAGAGCAGCTGGTTCCTCTATCTGCGGGAACAGGACCGATGACAGAAATTTCGTTCGGAGGCGGTGGAATGATGTCATCGGGTTCACTACGTTAGGCGCGGGTATACGAACACAAACCAGGGCGAGAGGAGCCGAAATGCAGTTGGTTCGAATCAGCCTCATTGGCGCAATGCTGTTTCTGTTAGACTCCGCCGGCGCCGACGACACCATAAGTTTCAAGGTGCGGATCCAGCCCCGCGCCGACCTCGGTGACTTCTCCTCAGGGTCGCGGGAAGATTACCGAACACAGCTCGACTTCTATATGCGCCGCAGCCGTCTGGAGCTCCTCGGCCGGCCCGTCGATGGAGTTTATTACATTCTGGCGGTTTCGGGCGATCGCTGGGGCCAGCGCGGCGCTTCGGGTGGTGGCGATGTCGCCTACGCCTTCGTTAACTACCGGCTCGGGCCCTCTGTCGAGCTTCGCGCCGGGCTCGACGACGCCTCTTCGCGGACACTACTCCAGCTTCACAGCCAGCTCTACTTCTGATCCCGGCCTATTCGGTTGACGGGCGGTGCTGAATCCACAAGCTCGCGATGGTGGAGACAAGAGCCGAAGCTACTACCAGCGACAGCACCCGCATGAATCCATTCATCTCATCTGCAACACCATACAGCATGGGCAGCGCGCTCGACCCAGCAATACTGCCGATGTAGCGAGAGGTCGAGAAGATGCCCGAGGCGGACCCTGATTGCTCCCTCCGCACCGCTTCGAGCACGGCCGTCTGCAGGCCCGCCTGTGACAGACCGAGCCCAACTCCGGCTATTCCCAGCCCCATCAAAAGCACCCACAGATCGTTCGCACCGCCAAGTAGTCCGAGAGCTGCCATGCCAATGGTGAGTAGAAACAACCCGATGGTGGTCGGCCAGCGACGGCCCCAGCGATCGGCGAGCAAACCTCCAAACGGTGCGCACACCACCGATGGCACCCACAGGGCGGATAGTACGAGGCCGATCTGGGGGCTCGACCAATCGGGCAGGTCGGCCAGCAACAGCGGAATGGCCAGGAAAGCCGTGTACATGGCCAGGTTGCTGAGTGCAACCCCCACATTGCCAGCGGCAAAGGTGACGTTGCGGAAGAATCGCGGCTGAAAGATTGGATCATCGTGGCGCGCCTCACGGCGCAGGAAATGCACGACCAACAACACGAGTAACCCGGCAATACCCCATGTCACGATCGTGGACTCGGTTGGTGCCGCGCCAGTCATCAGTGCGGCAGCGCCTGACAGGATGACGAGAAGCTGAAGAGCGCCGATCAAATCGAACGGTGGACGACTTTTCTCGCCACGGAGACGGGGGAGCGCGCGGAGCGCAAGAAGCAGAGCCGGCAAGATGACGAAAACGTTTACGTAAAAAACCGATGGCCAGCCGAAGAATCGGATCAGCACCCCCCCGAGCGGAGGTCCGGCAGCAGCACCGAGGACGATAGCCGACCCCAGCAAACCGATGCGACTGGCACGGCGCTCGGCGGGAACCACTTCCCGCAAAAGCGCCATGCCATTCGGCATCACGATAGCACCCGCGATGGCCTGTTGAATGCGAAAGATTATCAGCTCTGAGAAACTAGAGGCGGTACCGGCGGCCAGCGAAGCCAGCGCAAAATAAGCCAGGCCACCAATAATCAACGGTCGTCGACCGAAACGATCCCCCAACTTTCCGCCGACGGGGTGCAGGCCAGCCATGGTGATCAAGTAGGCGATCACCAACCAGCTGCCCGACTCCAATTCGATGCTGAACTCCCCCATGATTGCCGGGAGAGCTACACCTATCATGGTCGAGTTCAGCGGCGCGAGCACCGTAGCCAGCGCCACTGTAAACAGAATTACTGTTTCGTTCCTTGGCGCCCCCAGGTCGGTTACGCCATGGCGCTCGCTTTCAGTCGACAATGCGGACGAGCCCGGCGTCGCCGTCCACTTCGGTCGTCTGGCCGTCGCCGATCTTCCTCGTGCCTACAGCGGTGCCGACAACGGCCGGGATCCGATACTCCCGCGCCACCACGGCACAGTGGCTGAGAATGCCGCCAGTATCGGTGACGATGGCCGCTGCGGTGGCGAACAGCGGGGTCCACGGCGGCGCTGTCGTCTCCGCCACCAGGACCTCCCCGAGCTTGAGCTTGTCCGCGTCATCCAGCGAGCGAATGACCCTCGCCGTTCCCCGAACTTTTCCAGGAGACCCGGCGTTTCCTTTCAGGGTATCCGGTGAGTCCGCCGGCTCCGGCGGCAGTCCGAAGAACTTGCCGAAGGCCATCGTGATCAAACTGGGGGGAGGGGGGCCGTAGTCCGTGCCCATGAACAGGGGCGGACTAAGCGCTCCGAAATGCTTCAGTTCTCGTCTCCGCTCGGAGACGAGACCAGTGTGGTCCGGTGCCGGGGAGGCCGCTGCCGCCGCAGAAATTTCAGCCATGTTCAGAAAGAAAACGTCCGTCGAGGTCGGGATGATGCCCGCGGTAGTCAGCCGTTGACCGAGTTCCATAACAACCTGCCGCACGCGATAGCAAGCGTTGAAATCGATCCAGAAACCGTGATCTTCCGTCAGCACGATTGCGGCCGAAGCTGCGGCGAGCAGGGCTTCGAATTCGTCTCGAACATTCGCCGGATAACCTTGCAGCTGCTCCCTGGCGGCGGTGATGGCGCTGTCTCGCTCCGCGGCCCGTTCTCGCAGCTGCGTTTCGGGGTCATCATTTTGTTCCATGTAATCCTTCAAGTTCACGATGACCGGACTGGGGTCCTCGATCCAGCTGGTGTGGCAGATGCCCCACATCGATCCACGTTGTCCGTAGGCCGCAAGAAAATCGTCCAATTCCCTCAGGAATTTCCGTCCTGCGTCCGATTCCCCAAGCGCCTTTGTCACCTCCCCCGCGTCACGCCCTGCGACGACTGGTCGCACCACTTCGTCGCCCGCAGCCATGCGACTCAGTCGCGACAGCGCCCTGCCTAACTCGAGCGACTTGTTGTCGAACCCCTCCAGCAGCTTCTGCGAACCGAAGCTCCCGTCCTCTGCGAAAAGGTCGTGATGCAGCTCGTCGAACAATGCTAGAGCCACGTAGACGGGAATTACGGTCTGAAAGTGAATCTCGAACACACGCATGGACTCTTCCCATACTTTTTCGAGATGGGTGACCAGCTCAGGGGTCGATGCCTGGGTCAAATCGAAGCTGTCCCATTTGTCGATCAGGCCCTTGATCTCGGGCAGCCACTCCTGGTCCCACCGCTCCTGCAACCGGTGCACGGAGGCCATCACGATCTCGTCCGATTTCTTCCCCTGTTCGGCCATTTTTTCGTGAGGCACGGATGGAAAAACGCCGAAGTACACCCAATAGTTGAAGACCTTGACGACGGCCTGGACAGGCATCTCGTAATGGACCATGGCCAGATGCAGACCGTGCATGAAGCGAGTCCAGAATTCACTCTCCAACGGCGGCATGGCGTCCGGGAAGTGCATCTTGTCGAGTTGCCACGGGATCTTCTGCTCGTCCGGCGACGACCACTCGACCGGGAAGTCCTTTTGTAGTGGAAGGGTTACGGGTTCGGGTGGACGTCCAGGTTCAGCCATGATCGGTCCTTTCTCTCTCAGGTTTGATCCGGTTCGATAAGTGTCGTTATCAATCGACATTGCAACAGGTAGAGCTCGTCGCCTTTGAAGGCGCTCTCCACATCGACGGGCCAGCCCATTTTCTCCTCGAGACCGATGGCAAGTTTCGCCATGGAAACCGCTTGCTCTTCGGAGATCGTCGGCTGCGAGCGCATGAACCTCGGAACGGATACCTCCTTAGTGCCTCCCGGGACCATTACCGTCATACAATCCTTCTCAGATATGCGAGATTCCGTTATTGAAAGATCCTGTTTGCTGACGACAAAGGTGTCCGGGCTGACCGTTCCTCCTACTATGCTCTCTCCCAACCCCCAGCTGGAGTTGATAACGACTTCTTCTTGATTGTGGCTTACTGGATTGGCGCTGAAGATTACCGCCGCCGAATCCGCGGGCACGAGTTGCTGCACAAGGACGGCCATTTCGATGTCTTCAGACAAGAGTCCGTAGCGTTCCCTGTAGTCCATCACTTGATCGGAGCGCGTCGACTGCCAACAGCGCACCACGGCATCGGCAATTGCCTGCGTGCCCTCCAGGTTCAGGTAGGTCTCATACTGACCGGCAAAAGATGCAAAACGACCGTCTTCATCGATGGCGGAAGAACGCACCGCAACGCTGGGTTGATCAGCGTCGCAGCGCAGGGCCATCTCGGCGTACAATTCATCTAGCTGGCGTAGAAGCTCCGGCGGTATCTCCCCTGAATCGCCTTCTTCGCATTGAGCCCACTGCCGAAATGCCGCGGTTGTCAGGCAGAATCCGGGGGGGACACGATGTTCCGCCGCCAGCCGGCTCAGATTGGCAACCTTGCCGCCAACAGAAGAGACATCCTGACATTCTGCCTGATCGAGCCAAATAATCTGCGCCATGTGGTGCCAGACCTAGTTCGAGACCCCGGGTATTGCAGGAAGAATAAAGGAACTTTCGCGCGAGGACCGCAAACATGCGGCACGGCCAATTTGGAGCCACCGTCGATGCGAACGGTTTTCTGGGTACATAGATTACGTGGGAGAGGAACCTACGGTGTCAGGCCGAATAGGTAACGAGACCGTCACCTGCTTGGCCCAGCATCCATCGTCTTCTCCATGTGTGGTAGCTTGTTCGTTCTTGAACCACAAGCAGGTTGCAATCTGGTGCGATAACATGCCACCCGCGCCGTTGGTAGGGCAATCGGCTACCGATCGCACACTTCAAAGGCCTGGCGCAACGCCGCCACCACTTCCCCCTTCGGGATGAATTCGTGGCCCACATATCCATTGTAGGCTGACGCCGATATAGCGCTGCAAACGGCGGCGTAGTTGATCTCCTGCTCGTCGTCCAAGTCATTTCGACCAGGATTTCCGGCAGTGTGGATATGACCGATAGATTCGATATTCTCCGTCAACGTGCGGATGATATCCCCCTCCATGATCTGCATATGGTAGATATCGTAGAGCAGCTTGACCCGAGGGCTGTCAACCAGCTTCACGACTTCCAGGCCCCAGGCGGTATGGTCGCACTGGTACCCCTTGTGATTCACCCGGGAATTCAGCAGCTCCAGATTCAGATCGATGCCCCGCTCCTCCGCGTACGGCGCCGCTCGCTTCAAACCCTCGGCGGTGACCTCGATAGCCGCTCCGTCGCTCAAACCTTTGATGCGGTCTCCGCTGAAACAGATCAATCCCTGCAAACCATGGTCGGCTGCGAGATCGACAGAGAGCCTCAACTCTGCTTCGATGCTGTCGTGGCAGGAGCGGTCATTGAGCTCGCGTGTGTCGTGGCCGATCATGCTTACCATCCGCAGGCCATGACGTTCCGCGTCCTTGCACAGCGTTTCGAAGTAGTCGTCTCGGCGCCAGATTTCCACAGCCGGATAGCCGATGGCGGCGATCTGGGCAAGAAGGTCGTCCAGGCCGATCGAATCAAGCGGCAGCATCGGCAGGCAGACAGATTGTTGAATCGTCATCTAGTGTCCTGTCGCGTTAATCAATTTGACCCTGCGAGCACCATATGCGAAATTGCTCCTTCTGTTACACCAACAACGCCATCACAATTCTAGAAATATAGTCGAGGTCATATGAGCGCCATAGTGCCGGAAAATATCTGTAAATCAAAACTGGGGAAAGGCCAGTTTGTTCTCGGGACGATGCTCGTTCACACGCGACAACCGGTTGTCATGAATATCCTTGCTCAAGCCGGCTATGACTTCGTAATCATCGACAACGAGCACGGCGTCTTCACCAATGAGACGATTTCCGATCTTTCCGTAGCTGCCCGCAATGCCCTGGTCACGCCGATGGTGCGGATAACCGACGGCACCTACACGCAGATCGCCCAGGCTTTGGACGGCGGTGTGCAGGGTATCATGTTGCCGCGGGTCTACACCGTGGATCAGGTGGAAAACGTGGCGAATATCATGAAGTACCCGCCGGTGGGAGCGCGGGGATGTGCCACCGGCCGCGCCAACAACGATTTTCAACGCGCCGACGTTGGGGAGTTCATGGAAGGCATGAATCGCGAAAGCATGTTGATCGTACAGGTCGAAACGGCGGAGATCCTCGACCGCTTGGACGAGGTTGCCGCGGTTCCGGCGGTGGATGTGCTGTTCGTTGGGCCGAACGATCTCTCGATCGCTTTCGGCGTGCCCGGGCAGATCAAGGACTCCCGCGTAACCGACGCGTGCGAGAAAGTCATCGAAACCTGCGTGAACCACGGAAAGACGCCGGCGTTGCAGGTCAACGCCGCCGAAGATCTGGCAGGCTGGCGCGACCGCGGCATGCACATGCTCAGCGGTGGCAGCGAGATGGGATTCTTGGGGGCGGGCGCTCGTCTCTTCTCGGCGCCGCTAAAGGGTTAGTGCACATAGGCAATCGACATGACATCACCGAGATGTGCAACGCCTATCAAAGCTGAGCGGAGGTTCTGAGAGATGCGACCTATCTTCGTAGGCATCGAATACGCCGGCAAAACGACCCTGATCCATCAGCTCGAGCAGTACTATCATCGCCGTGGCCTCTCCACCCACAACGATGACCACTTCACCATACCGGACAAACACCTAGGACCCGAGTCGAAAGAGTTGATGGTCGGTTTCCCGGACGATGTGAAGGAGCGCATGCAACGCATGCAGATCCACTACCACATCGAGATCATCAAGAAGTTCGAGCATCCCATGGTGGCCGGCTGGCATATCGAGGAAGCCGTCTATTCAGGGTTTTACGGTGACGATCGGGACCATCCATATTATCCCACCTACATCTACGACTTCCAGCGGCTCTACGAATCAGCGGTCGTCGAGGCGCAATTACGGGACGTGGTGCTGATTCACGTCACCGCCAGCGACGAGGAAATCCGTCAGCGTATGCAGGCGGATCCGCACGAGTTTCAGATCATCCGCGAGGCGGACATCGGTGCCATTAAGGAGCACTTCGACGAGGAGGTGGCGAAGTCCCTGTTCACCCACCAGCACCGCAAAATAGTTCTCGATACCACCGGGAAGACGCCTGAACAATCTCTGGACGACCTCCTGTTGGCCACCGAACCGCTGGTCACCACGGCGGAGCTGGCCATACGTTCGCTGCCAGTTCCAAACGGGGAGTTCGAGGTGCGTTACGAGGGCGGCGTGCGCAAGACGATCCCGAAGGATTCATAGACGGACCGATCGGCGGGCAGTCGCATGCTCTGCGCGTCGGCTGAGTTCAAACTAGGTCAGAAGACATCCCTGGCAAACTTCGAATTCCGATAGCGGGCGATGACACGCCCGCGGGGAGACCAGATGCCGTACGAAACACATTTCTACAATTCGCGCTGGTGGATTACCATGGACGGCAAGCTGCTAGCCGGGTACAACGCCAACGACCTCCGTCCATACGTTTTCCCGTACTACAGCCCCAAGGGCGCACTGGTACTGCAGGAGTCGCCGCCCGATCATCCCCATCATCAGGGGATCTATGTGGGGCTGGAGGTCGACGGCCACGATATCTGGAACGCCGGTTCCTTTGGAAATGCGAGACACCGCCAGGATATGGAACAAAAGTTAGAAGACCTGAAACCGCAGATTGATGACACCGGCGTGACCCTGTCGCATAGGGTCTCCTGGAAAACCGAAGGTGGCGAGTTGCTCCTATCCGAAGACCGTAGAATCCGCTTTAGCAACACCGGGTTTTTCAATCTGGTGAGCTGGCATTCCACCTTCACCGCCGTCGGGCCCACCGAGCTTGGCAAAACCAAGGAGTCCGGAATCGGTGTTCGCGTGCCGCCCCACTGGGAGACGCGATGGGGTGGGGAGATCCGCAATGCCGAGGGCCTGGTGGGAGAGGAGAACACCTTCGACAAGATGTCGAACTGGGTTAATGTGCAGGGAGCCGCAATCGGTCAGGAGAAAGCCGGGGTGATTCTTCGCCCGTTACCTGAGTCGGAGTCCTGCCCCTGGTTCACGCGAGACTACGGTCCGCAAGTCTACAACCCGCTGCGTCACCACAACCTGGAGCTCAGCGACGGCGATAGCTTCAGCTGGGATCTGGAGGTGGCTGCTTACGACGGCAACCGTTCGATCGCCGACATCGAGACTCTTCTCGTGTAGTCGGGGTATCCATGAGCGCACCTGTTACCATCAAAGACGTCAAGACGATCATGACGGAGCCGCCAGGTACCCGCCGCTTGATCGTCGTCAAGATCATCACCTCCGAGGATGGTCTCTACGGGCTTGGATGTGCCACCTTCACTCAGCGTTTTCGAGCGGTGCACACTGCCATCGAACAGCATTTGAAGCCGGCGCTGATCGGCCGCGACGTCGATCGCATCGAGGAGACCTGGCAGCAGATGATGGTAGGCGGGTACTGGCGCAACGGACCCGTCTTCAACAACGCTATCTCGGGCGTCGATCAGGCTCTGTGGGATATCAAAGGTAAACGCGCCGGCATGCCCGTCTACCAACTGCTGGGGGGCAAATGTCGCGAAGCTGCCGTCTGTTATTCGCACGCCGGGGGGGATTCGCCCGAAGCGGTAGTAGACAACATGCGGGAGCGGATGGAAGAAGGATATTGCTACCTGCGACTGGACATGGGTGGTCCGGAAGGTGGGGGAGGAAACATCGTGAAACCGGAAGGGGCGCCGGACGGCAGCTACTACAACCCGCGCGGTTACGTCCGCGGTCACTTGAAGTTGCTGGAATACCTGCGCAAAGAGCTCGGCCCCGAGATCGAGGTGATGATCGATGTCCACGAACGTCTGCGCCCCAGCGAAGCGGTGAGCTTGGCCAAGGCGGCGGAGCCGTTCGATCTGTTCTTTCTGGAGGATCCGCTGGCACCGGAAGATCTGGATTGGTTCCGCAACATTCGCCAGGTATGCAGCACGCCGATCGCGATGGGGGAACTCTTCAACCATCCACTGGAGTGGCGGCCACTCATCCAGGATCGACTGATCGACTTCATCCGCATGCACGTCAGCCAGATGGGGGGTATCACACCGGCGCGCAACATTGCCGCCTTCGCCCACATCTATGGAGTGCGCACCGCATGGCATGGACCGTCCGACACCTCGCCGGTGGGGCACGCCGCCAATCTGCACCTGGATCTGTGGGCACCGAATTTCGGAATTCAGGAATGGTGCCGCTTCCCTGAGCTTATCTATGAGATCTTTCCCGGTCTACCGCAGGTGCGCAACGGTTACATGTATCCGAATGACAACCCAGGTCTGGGTATCGACGTGGACGAGAAGCTGGCTGCGAAATACCCCTGTGCCGATAGGCTGGATAGCTGGGGCAGCAGGAGGTTGCCGGACGGGACTCCTGTACGGCCCTGACTTCGATCGAGCACCTTTGAAGCCGCTAACATTCGACATGGAACGCAGAAGAAAGAGTTGAGCTGGGTTGCGCGCCCACTTCAGGCAATAACGCCCAAGATTAATCAGCCCCTATCTAAGGGACCGGTAGCGCCTTACGTCCTTCAGGATGGCTCCGGTGAAGTTATGCAGACCTCCGGAACCTCCTGGCACATCTCCAAAGACAGGCACAGTGTTGAACGGGCGCCATTGATCCGCGCGGCCTTCCAACAGGACGCTGCCGTCCAACGCTATGAGAACTCTCGTTCGCAGTCCTTCAGCTTCAGACGCGTCAAAGCGCGCCCAAAAGGGATGTTCCGGCGGAGGGTAAAACGAACCCAGATCCAGGGTTAGTTTGTGTGGAGCGGCCGCATCGACTGTCACCGGGTCAGACTCGGCGCGCGACCCCCTCCTCTTGTGGAAACCAATGACGATCTGGGTGTCATTGAGCCGGCGCCAGTAAACAAGGTTGCAGAACTTTGCTCGGCCCGTGGCAACCAGCACTTCCTCTCTTTCTGATGAGATGTCAATCGGAAACCTGAGATCCAGTTCGAGCCGTTCGATGATGGCGTCCCCCGACCAACCGGTGTAATGCGCCGCCGCATTGGCCCACAGCGCTACGCGGGTAAGGTACGGAGAGGAACGCCCCGGAGACACGGAGCACGCAGCCAGGAACGTCGTGACTAGCGTTGCCACAAGCATCACAGACCAAGCCGCGTACGCGAGTCGGCGCCAAACAGCATTCCCTCGCCAACGATCAACGACAACGAGCAGACCTACTGCCGCGAGCACGGCCAGCAAAGACGCCAACTCCATCTCGTAGCGCACCGTAACCGCGAGGTACATGGAAAGCAAACCAAGGATAGCCGCGAAACCGGCTACAACTATCACAACCAATCGTTTCAACCCGGCCACGCGCAGCGCCGGAAGCGACAAGGCGGACACCCAAAGAAGCGGCAGCAATGGAAGCAAACCGAAGACATCCTCGACTTCTCGGCTTTCCACGGGCAGACTATCTGCGGCGGACGGCAGTAGGAACGGAAAATAATCGGTGGTAACCGGTGGGGCGAAGAGATACATGCCGACGCCGAACGGAACATGCCGGAGTGCGAATAACGACGAACCAATCGGATCATCATTCAACTGGTAGCGCACACCGAATTCGAATGGGTCATCGAAACGCGCGAAATTGAGGAGGAGGACGACGAAGACGCATACCGCGACAGGCATCGTAGCATGTCCCACCAACTTTTGGAAGTGCGTGGTTCGCCACTCGCTCCGCATATCCCACACTGCCGCGAACAAAACCGGAGAGACGACGATCCAGGAGGGGCGGGAGGCGACGGCCAGGCCGAAGGCCAGGCTCGCGACAGTCAGCGGAGTCGCGCGCAGCGCCGGTGGCCGGCAAAGAGCTACCGCAAGCTGCCACCAGAACAGCGACGTGAAAGCATAGGCGGCAACGATCGACACTTCGTAGACCGATGGCCGCTGAAGAACAACAGCGGCGAAGTTGCCAACCCCCAACGCCAAGAGCAGGGAAAAACGAATGGCTGAACCCGTGCGAGGGAAAAACTGGCGGATAACATGCAGCAAAAATAGGGATGCGAACAACCACCCAGCCACCGTGAAGAACAACACGGCCCAGGCCGTGTCGAGACCCTGACCGGTCAGCAATCGCCACGGAAGAAACACCACCAGGGCGGGAGCAGGCCCCCAGTACATGTACAGCCGACCGCCGTAGAAACTGAGGTCATGAACACCTCGTTCGCGGGCGTATCGAAAGGACCGGTTGGCCTCGGGATCGTAGGGGTCAGGCAGAACCTTCAAGCCATCCGCTACAGGCACGGGTAGATCGAGACGTCCCTGCAGCCAGCCCTCGACCATCAAGGGAAAGTACTCGTGTGACGGATAAACCGCGTGGTCCCCCGGTGCCGGGTCTGGCACTACCGCCCACCCCCAGAAACCAGCGAGCAAGACGCCCGCCAAGAGCAGGACCAGCGGGTCACGGCGTCGATTGCCGATGGCGGTGCCAGGCGCCATCGACCCTACGCTGCCTCTTCGAACGGCTTCGCAATCTCTTTTACGTGATTGAACGACGTAGTCTGTATCAACTCCACAGTCTCCGGCGACAAGCGAGCTTTGATCTCTTCCGGAATAGAATCCGGGTTGCCGTAATGCTGCGGCGTAAAACGCAACACCAGCGCGCGACGAACACGGTCGGTTGGCTGCCACGGCATCGTCCCGTGGGTCAGCAGCTCCGAGATGATCACCACGTCGCCGGCTTTCGGGGTGATGTTCTCCACACCTTCCGGCAAATCACTGGTCACCAGCTTCTCGTAGAAGAGACCGCTGGGGCGCGGAAACTCCGCCTTGTGGGATCCCGGAACGACCACGAGACCGCCATCTCCCGGACGCACGTCGTCGAAATAGGGAAAAACCACCAGGTCGTCGCAAAAGATCTCGCCGTTCCTGACGGCATAGCGAGTGGCCCCCCAGCCGAAATGCTCCCGGGCACAGTGCAATTTGCTCTCGGAAGGGCGCTTGTGGTCGGCGATGAGGGATCCTCTCAGAAGCCGGGGTCTGTTCTGAGTCAGTCCGCACACAATCGGGAATATGCCGGGGTGCAGCGGCAATCTCTCCAAACATTTGTCGAAGGCGAAACCGTGTTCGTGCAGCCAACCCTTGTGCTCGAAGCCCGGAGGCAGATCTTCGTCGGGGGTGTCCATATATCGGGCGGTCGCCTCGCGGCAGCTTTCCAATTCCTCGGCGATGAGCACCCCCTTCAGATGCAGATAACCTCTGACGTCGAATAGGTACTTCTGCTCCGGTGTCATACTTAACTCCATTGAAAATAGTTAGTTGAAAACTTGGTCTTGAGTGGCTTGTCCATAAAGAGTCCATAAACTCGCGCAAATCTGCCAAATAATGGATTGCAAGAAAAGGAACTGACCAAGACATGCAAACAGAATCGGCGCCAGCGGCGTCCGAACTCCCGCCGTGGGCTGGTTTGTCCGAAAGGACCTGGGGGCCAAGGATTAGCCAGCGAAGGAGCAAAACGAATCGTCGATTTTGGGTTTCGAGAGCTGGAAATGGACAAGATCTCGGCATAGTGTATCGAGGAGAACACGGTATCTGAACGAATCATGCAAAAGCTAGGCATGACCAAGGAGGCCAGGTCTCGGATCCGGCGTCCTGCTGCAGAGTCTTCTCGCGAGTATTCACCGTTGAATATTACGTTCCGGACAATGGTACGACGTAACTTACTGTATCTGTGGCAAAACACACGGTTGGCGAAGAGGTCATTCGTTCCAGCATTAAGAATAGTTCTCATCGTACTTCCTCTATGCGCAACATCCTTGGACGCCCTGCGGGAACAAGCGCCAGGGCAAGGCCGGCATGAGGTTCTACCAACGCGATCCTTCCTGCGCTGGGAGCGACCTTCCTATGGCAACTTTGCCTTCGAACAATATACCAACTATCCAAACCATTTTTGGCCCTATGAGGACACACCGAGAGCTCTCTATGATCCGTTTGGAAACCACGTAATTACGGGGTTCGATTCACACCAATGGTTAGAGCTCCGAACGCCAGGCCTTTCTTGTGCCCGTCCGATACGACGAGGCCAGAAGTGCGGCAGTTTAGTGCATGGAATAGGGACTGTCGTAACCCGGGGTTCCCATGGCGAATGGGGTTATGCGGCCGTCATCGGACCAAATGGGGGTGCCCGCCTATCACCCCTGACCCTTTCCATGACTTCCTTCAACGGTTTTCGAGTGGATCTGACTTCACGCCATCTGGATACAACGATTCTAGGCTCCCGCATTGACCGGCCCGGTGGAGGTGAAGTCGACGATGCGAACCTGTTACTCGGTTCCAGAGTGCAGGTGCGTGTAGGAGCACTCCAGATCGGTCTCAACGGTGGCAATATTCATACGTACCAGAGCACCAAGCCTGGAAACAGCGTTAAAGGCCGGCTTCATTCCGAGCAACCAATTATCGACTGGATCGTGGTACGTTTTGAAGATGATTCGCCTGCAGACGGAACCGGCGGTGCCGTTGTTCAATCCGCTCAGCTTATAGTTAATGGGAAACCTCGGCCTGACTTGGTGCCCGAAGTGATCAGGCACCAATCGGGTATTAAGGCGCAGGTTGGAAATCCCTCGGCGGTGACGGGACACTTTCTTGGACTTCCGTACGCTAGCATAGGCCAGGATAACCTAGCGCAGTCCGCGTATTATTCGAATCAGACGATCCCGCTTTTCGCTGACTATTTCTACCGCCTTGACCACGAAAGGGGCAGAGACGTGGCTCCGTTCACGAATCTCGGTAGTCTCTTGTCGAACTTACAGCTGTCATCTCCCGGAGAAATACTGATTGCAGATGGTGGAGACCAACTCAACTTCCTGTTCAACGTGTCCGATGAGCCGATGGTCGAATCCGTTTCCGTCGAGGCGCTGCTCGCTGGTGACTACCGCGTCAGCGTAGCGACTGTATCTCAGATAAGCACTAACGAAAGATGGGAGTATCGCTTCCGCAGCACGTTTCTGAAAACAGTTCTACGAGCGCCAGGAAACGTGCAAGACGGCACGAATCTGGAACGCCGGCGCTTCGAGATCGGTGAACACACATCAATTTTCACCTATAGCTCCGACTTAACCGTAGAGGTTCCGGGACTCGTTATCAACGCGGAGTATGCAGGTTCGACCGTTTGGTCCAGGTATCCCGCTGCGTTGGGCGCGCCCAACCGCCAGAGGGTTTTCAATCAAGGTAGGCGATTTGCAGAGCGTGGCAGCGCCTATTTCATCAATGCGGTTCACTGGTCCGAGGGTGGTAACCTGGGCGCAGAAATCTTCTCAATGCACCCTGATTTCCAGACCAATATGCGCAACTATTCGCATTCCTTTGACAACAAGACCGCTTTCTGGCGCTTGGTAGAGGACAACGAGGACGCTGATTATTATGCCGATTACGACTACTTCCAATTGGACCCAACAGGAGTTTTGCTTGATCAGGACAACGATCGGGACGGTATCCCCGACACCAACCGAAACCTCAATGAATTGCTGGATTACGAGGAGCCGTTTCTAGCATTTTACGCGGATCCCAACAGGTACGTGTATGGTCTGGATCGCAACCACAATGATGAGCCAGATCGTCGCGAGGATGATCTCGATCCGGACTATCCGTACGACTTTGACCAAAAGGGCTTTCACCTATTTGGACAGATAAACCTGACGCCTCATTGGGGCTTGGCGTCGGGGCTTTTCTCGATCAGGGAGCTGGCAGGAGCGGGGCGCAACCGAGCTACCTACCTCTTGATGACCTATCGCCGAGAAGACCCTATGTAAACGAGTTTTACGCCGATGCCCGGATTAGGCCATGGGCGTCTTTGTCATTGGATCACACAGTCCGGTATAGATCGAACTGGCAAAGGGCCGGGAGATCCATTAGCGGCAATGTGCAAAGAGAGCGGCGACTTGACTTCCTGACCTTGGTTAGTCGCTCGGAGTTTATCAAGCACTTTTACAAGGCAAAGCTCACTTTGCAGCACAAACTAATGCTTCTTCGAGATGTCGATCGCACGTCCAACCTGGTCCTACGTTCCGAGACCCAGTCAATGCCAATTGTTCGGGTGGAATTCCCTCTTACATCGCGAACCGCACTGCGCTTTGGTGCCCATGGCATTGGACCTTTGCCTCATAGAGCATTGTGTACAGGATGTGGCCAGTTTGGCAGATTGTGTACAGGATGTGGCCAGTTTGGCAGAACCAATTCGCTCTTGCGCCGGGACTCTGCGAGTTTCAAGCAGCATACGCTGATCGCCTCCGTAAACAACCAGTCGCAATATTCTGGATACGAGCTCCATACAGTCATCGGTTTTGAGAAGAGCCGAAAGCGTTTTGATAACTCTCTATATTCCAACAGTGAGTTTGATAGTTGGACGATTTTTGTTCGAGGGTTAGTGGGCTTTGGCATATACGCGCAGCTGTTATGAATACGAAGGGAGCCGCTCAGTGGTTGGTTGCCTCGTTACGTGTATTGAGGGAACATGTCTCTTAGGGATCCTCTGTCTAACCAAGTGACACTAGGCAACTATAATGCGACAAATAGGTCACTGGGGCAGGTGGCAACACTGGGGCGAGCGCTCCCGGTCTCCTTGACCCGGAGCCGCAAAACCCCGTCGATGCGCGTTGTCGGCCGAAACGAACTAGGGAGTGTACATCGATGACCGTCATGAGCGGGAAGCGAGCGATGATGCAGATGCTCAAGGCAGAGGGCGTTGGCTACATCTTCGGCAACCCGGGCACCAGCGAAAGCGCCATGATGGACGCACTCGAGGAGTTCCCGGATCTGGAATACATCCTGGTCACCCAGGAGGGCGTCGGTGTCGGAATGGCCGATGCCTATGGTCGCCTGGCCGGTCGGCCAGCCTTCCTCAACCTGCACATCGAAACCGGCCTGGCCAACGCCATCAGCCTGCTCTACAACGCCAACGACGGCGGTTCGCCGATGGTTGTCACTTCCGGCAACAAGGACATTCGGGAACTGGCCGTCGAACACACCGACCTGGCTGCCATGGTCGCCCAGTTCACAAATGGTCCGCCGAGGCCACCCGTCCGGAGCAGGTACCCTTTCTGCGCCACGCCTTTCAGGTGGCCAAGTCGCCCCCTCCCGGTCCTACATTCGTAGGCTTTTCCGCCAACGCGATGGACGAAGAAGCGGAGTTCGACCTGTTCCCGTCCCAGGGCTTACTCTCGCACCGCCCCGGACCCGGATGCTGTTGAAGCAGCCGCCCGCATCCTGGCAGAGTCGGCCAACCCGCTGATGATCGTCAGCGACCGCATCGCCAGGAGCGGTCGCCGAAGCGGTGCGCCTGGCCGAGCTAGTTGGTTGCCCGGTGCATCATACGATCATGCATTCGGAGTACAACTTCCCTCACCACCATCCACAATTCAGAGGCATACTGCGGTTGGCTTTCCCCGAGGTCGAGGAGGTGGTCAACGGCGCCGACGCGGTGCTGTTCATCGGCAAGTTCGCCACAGGCTTCTACATGTTCTCGCAACCCCGGTTGGACTTTTTCCATCGCTGCCCGAAACTGATCCATATCGACACCGATCCGACCCAGGTGGGCACGACCCAGCGCACCGAAGTCGGCATCGTCGTCGATCCGAAGAGCACCCTGGCGGCGCTGGCCGACGCACTGGAGGACGGTCTGCCGGCAGAGGTTAAGGAAGCGGCAGCGGCACGGATCTCGGCTATGACTGAAGAGAAACAAAGGCTGCGGATGCATCGGGATTCGCAGCTCGAATCCCATTGGGACGATGCACCGATGAGACCGGAACGTATGGCCCACGAGATCGCTCAGGCATGCCCGGAGAACGCGCTCATTGGCGACGATTCCGTCACTTCTCGCGAGGCCGTGAAGCAGGCTTTTCTCGACAGCTCTCAACGACTCGTCGGCGCCCGTGGCAGCGCCCTGGGTTGGGGAATGGGTGGCACCCTGGGCGTCAAGCTGGCTCGTCCCGACCAGCCGGTCATCGGCATTCTTGGAGACGGCAGCGCCATGATGACGGTCCAGGGACTGTGGACGGCGGCCGCCTACGACATCCCGGTCGTCTATGTCGTCTGCAACAACGGCATGTACCGGGTCCTGAAGATCAACATGAACGCCTACAAGACGCTAATTGAGGGCCAGGAGCAGCCGGCCAGCAACTACATCGGGATGGATTTCCCGGTACCGTTCGACCTGGCCGCCATCGCCCGGGGGATGGGCGTCTACGGTTGCCGCCTCGAAGACCCGGCACAGATTCGACCGGAGATCGAAAAGGCACTCGATTCGGGCAAACCGGCCCTGCTGGATGTGTTAATCGACGGGACAGTCTGACACACTCCCTCCTCGGGCAGGAGATGCGGAACGCCGTGCCATCCGGGTTCTTGACGTCGAATAGTACTTCTGGGTGTCATTTCACCCCACCTTCTGTGCATTGCCTGATTCTCCAGACTTTATGAGCGCATCTAGCACACCCAGTATTTCCAGGTTATTACGACCGCTGGTTTCCGGCTCCTGCCCGCCTCGAACCCAAGAGGCAAAAGACAACGCGACCTGCGCGTCCATGGAGCGGTCCAAGTCGCCGTCGATCGGATGAGGCTGCAAACCCGCTGAGCTGTCCTCTCCGATGAAGATCGTCTCTTCGCCACCCATGCAGCGCGTATTCCTCATTACCACGGCCGCTTTTTCGCATTCGATGCGGAATTCACAGCCGTGGGTGCGGGAGTCGGAGGTGGAGACCATCACCACGCGACACCCGTTGCGCATGGTGATCTCCGCGGTTACTGTCGACTCTCGACTCCAGGTTGTCCGCGGCGGTTTGTAAGCATGCCCGAATACCTCGACCGCTGGTTGGTTCAGCATGGAGATGATGGAATCCACCTCGTGCACGGTCATCTGCCACAGCTGTGAGTAGGGTGAATCGGGATATTCGCTGCCCCGCGACTTGTAGCCAAGAAAATGCGCACACTGCGGTTCGCCGTATGTGTTTTCCCGCATCAACCTGCGGATGGTGCGTTGGGCGGGCATATAACGCCACTGTTGGTTGATCACGACCTTGCGCTCGCGGCTTTCTGCCAGATTCAGCAAGCGTTTGGCCGGCTCCAGCTCCAGCACAAACGGTTTCTCCACCAGCAGATGTTTGTCCGCCAGCAAAGCCTGCTCAACCAGCGGCTCGTGAGAGCGGGCCCAGGTAGCGATGACAACGCCATCGCAGGAGGTTCTTACGAGCGCCTCGTCGAACGAAGTGTACCCCAGGCTCTGGGGCAGGGAGAACTCTTCCAACACGGTGTTCAAGAGTTCCGCGTTTAGATCGACCACGCCCACCAGCTCGAACTGCTCTTGCATCGCGGTCAGGTTGCGTATGTGAGACTTCCCACGCCCAAGTCCCACGACGATCATGCGCATCGGGTCGGCCATTCAAATCCTTTCGATAGTTTTCTGCTCGCCAAGAGACCAGAGCATGGCCCGCTCGGGATCGACGCGGGGATAGATCTGGTCTCCTGGCGCGGTCACCGTGTTGCGGTCGGTGAGAATATGCACGATCGATCCGGACCATTCCACCGCCAGCACCAGATTCGGACCGGACTCTTCCACCAGTTGCACACGAGCAGCTTCCGAACCCCCATCCGGCTGCAGATTCTCGGGACGAATACCCAGAAGCATCTCGGGTTCGGTGTGGCGCGAAACCTCCATCACCGGCATGCCGTTGGCCTCCCAGAATCCGTCCCGCGCCCGTACTGGCAACAGGTTTATGGGGGGATCTCCCAGTAGTCGTGCCACTTCGGGAGATATCGGATCGGTGTAGATCTCTTCCGGGGGACCGATCTGGCGAATCTTTCCCTGCGTCAAAACGGCGACGCGATCGGCCATGCTGAGGGCTTCGGCCTGATCGTGGGTCACGTAGACCATCGGAATCTTCAATTGTCGCTGCAACACCGCCAACTCCGCTCTCAAGCTCTCCCGCAGCTTCGCATCCAGGTTGGTCAGAGGTTCGTCCAGGAGAAACAGGCGTGGGCGGCGGACGATGGCGCGGCCGATGGCAACCCGTTGCATTTCGCCGCCGGAAAGCTGTTCCGCCCGGCGTTCCATCAGGTGTGAGATCCTCAGCAGCGAAGCGGCCCAGGTGAGCCGTTGGTCTATCTCTTCAGCGTCTAGCCCGCAGCGCGGCGCCCGCAGGGGAAACTCCAGGTTTTGGCGCACGGTCCAGCCGGCGTAGAGTGAGAAGTTTTGAAAGACGAAAGCCACATCCCGTTCGGCAGGTGATCGCAGCGAAACATCGTTCCCATCCATCTTGACGATGCCGCCGTCGGCCTTCTCCAAACCCGCGATGGTGCGCAGCAGGGTTGTCTTACCCGCACCCGTGGGACCCAGCACCACCAGCAATTCTTCCTCGCCAACGCTCAAGTCTACACCGTCGAGCGCGCCGATCGAGCCGAAGGTTTTCACCAGCTGTTCGAGTTGCAGAAAAGAGCTCATAGTCTGTTCTCGGTCGACGGGTCGAAGAAGCAAAGCTGGTCTGTCTCGAATCCGATCGGCAGCAGCTCTTCCCGGTGGGTTGCGTTTTCCGCCGGCACTCGAACGATGCATGGACCGCAGTCGGTATCCAGATGCAGATTGCGCCACGCCCCCTGGTACTCGTCAAGCTGCACCCGACCCCGCAAAGGTCCGTCGTCCATCGGGAACAACGCTTCGGGACGCACTCCGAGAACCACCGGACCCGCACGGAGCTCACGGCTCACATCCACCTGAAGAAAGCCGGTTGAACTCCTGAATGTGGTTCTGCCGGCCTCCTGCTTGACCTGGCCTTCGAAGAAGTTCATCCCCGGGCTTCCGAGGAAGTGGGCGACGAATAGATCCGCCGGTCGATGGTACACCTCACTCGGCGAACCGACCTGTCTGATCTTCCCATCTTGCATAACTACGAGGGTATCGGCCAGCCGCGTGGCCTCTTCCTGATCGTGCGTAACGTAGACGGTGGTGATGCCGGCCTCCAGCTGCTGGGCACGAATCAGCTCTCGAATCTCCCGCCGCAACTCCAGATCGATCGTCCCCAGCGGTTCGTCCATCAGGTACAGCTTTGGACTTCGTACCATGGCGCGGCCCAACGCGACCCGCTGCTGATCTCCGCCGCTGAGCTGTTGAGGGCGAGCGTCGGCAAGTCGTCCCAGCTGCAAACGATCGATCACCGACTGCACGCGTCTTTCCCGTTCGCCGCCGTCGATTCCTTCGCAGCGGAGCGGAAAGGCGATGTTCTGTCGCACCGTCATGTGCGGATAGAGCGCGTAGAACTGGAAGACGAACCCGACGTCGCGGGCGCTTGCCGGCAAACCGGTGACCGTGGTCCCTTCCACGAGGACCTCGCCACCGCTTTCGGTTTCAAGTCCGGCCAGCAAGCGCAGGGTGGTTGTCTTGCCGCATCCGGACGGTCCCAAAAGAACGGCGAACTCGCCCTCGTGGCAGCTCAGATCGAACCCGTCCACTGCCACGGTGCCGTCGGGAAAGACCTTTCGCAGCGAGCGAATCTCCAATAGGCTGCTCACGACTTAGCTCGACGATGAGAGGTGAAGATGTGCAATATGGTGAGCACCAGGGTGGCGAAGAAGCCGAAGCGTAACCCACCGGACCACCACGGCTGCAACATGACGGCAACGGCGACGACCATGCCGATCCAGGCCAGGCGATCGAGGGTGCGCATCATCTCTTGATGGTTCCGAAGGTGACGCCGCGCAGCAGGTGGCGGCGCACCAGAATGGTGAACACGACGATCGGCGCCACGAACAACAGCGCCCCGGCGCAGACCTGTGGCCATGGAAGCCCCTGCACATTGCCCTGGAGGCCGGCGAAGTAGACGGGCACGGTCACCGCGTCATGATTGTTGAGGGTCATGGCAAAGCCGTACTCGTTCCAGGCGGAGATGAGACAGAACACCGCCGTCACCGCCATGCCCGGCACCGCCCGGGGCAGAACCACCAGGCGAAAACTCTGCCAGCGGGAATAGCCATCGATCATAGCCGCCTCTTCATACGCCCGCGGAACATCGTCCAGGAACCCTTTCATGAGCCAGACCGCAAGGGAAAGATTGAACGAGGTGTAGAGCAGGATCAGTCCAAGATGGGTGTTTTGCAGATCGAACTCCCGGTACATCATCAGCACCGGCACCACTACTGCCAGCGGTGGCAGAAAGCGGGTGGACAGGATGAAGAACAGCCAGTCGCGCGACCCGGGTATGGCAAAGCGGCTGAATCCGTAAGCACAGGAGGTTCCGATGATGACGGAGAACAGCGTGCTGCACAAGCCGATGATGACGCTATTGATCAGGTAATCGAAGAAGGTGCGTTTTGTACCGACGTACGCCTCGCCGAGCTTGCCGTAGCTCTCCAGCGTAGCCTTGAAGTAGATGCTCGACTCAGAAGTATGGGTCAGCGCCGGCAGCAGTTTCGGCTGAATGCTGATGCTGTCGGTCTTGGTCTTGAACGAGGTCGCCACCATCCACAGCAGCGGCAGGGCAGTCAGCGAGAAGTAGCCGTACAGAAACAGCTGACGCAGTGGTTTCAAGACACTACCGCCTCTTCGCGTTGTTGAAAGCTCGAGAGATAACGCACGAAGACACTGGCCAGGGCGATGACAACCACCAGAACGACGTAGGAGTAGGCGGCCCCGAGACCTACCTTGCCGTCCCGGAACACAACCTGATAGAGAAGTGCGCTCAGGGTCTGGGTGGCACCGTCATTGGGGCCGGTCACCGCCATCACCAGATCGAACTGCTTGAGGGCGTCGGTGGCTCTAAAGAGCACGGCAAGACCCAGCAGGGGCGCGCACATGGGTAGGGTAATACTTCGAAACCTGATCCAGGGCCGGGCCCGATCGATAGAGGCCGCTTCGTAGATGTAAAACGGGATGGAGTTCAGTGCCGCCAGGGAGATCAGCATCATGAACGGGGTCCACATCCAGACATCGACGACCAGCACCGAGAGAAACTTGAGGTCCGGATCGGTAATCCATTGCGGTTGTGAGAGACCGAGCGCGCCTAGAAGCTGATTCAAGACACCGTAGTTGCCGTTGAGCACCAGCTTCCAGTAAAGGCCCATCACGGCCTGCGGCAGCATCATCGGAATCAGCAGTGCGGTGAGCAGCAGCCCCTTGCCGCGAATCCGCTCCCGCAACGCCAGCGCCAGGCCAAAACCTAACAACAGCTCCACGCTCACCGCTAGAAGGACGAAGAGCGCCGTGGTGCGCAGCGCCGCCGCGTATTTGTTGGCGAGGAAGACGATGCGGTAGTTGAGACCGCCAACAAGCTGGAAATCGGCGCCAGCAAGCGCGGCATTGGTGAAACTCAGATAGATGCTGTAGAGCAGGGGGAAGATGTTGACGGCGATGAGAACGACAAGGGCCGGAGCTACGAATCCGTATGACAGGAATTCGCGACTCCGGCCGCTGTTTGAAGCTCTGTCCAAAATGGTTACTTGACCAGATCGGCCTGCATCAGAATGAGCTCGTGCTCTTCGGCGATGAGATCGAGTGCTTCCTTCGGGGTCTTTACGCCATCTAATGCTTCGCCGAGATACCGCTGCGAAACGGCCAGGAGCTCGTTGTAGGCGGGCACGTTCCAGAAATCCCGCACGTAGTTGAGAGAGGCCGCAAACGCCGGGTTGTAGGGCGAGGCCGCGGCGAATTCCGGGCTTGCCAGCAGTTCCGTATTCGCTGTAAACGCGCCCGGGTAGGAGATCCACTTCCTCTGTATCTCTCCCTTCTGGAACCAGGCGATAAACTCCTTGGCCAGGTGCTGCTGGCCCTCGGTAATCTTGGTGGAGATGCTGAAGCCTTGGCCCCCCAGACTGATCGCCCGTCGGCCCCCGTTCCGCGGCACGATGAAGAAACCCACCTTGTCGCCCATGGCGCTTACGATTCCCGGATAGAACGGGAAATAATCCAGCACCATGGCGGTCGAGCCGTTGAGAAAGACGTCGTTATTGTAGAAGTAGTCGGCGCTGTTGCCCCCGGGAGGGGTGAATTGCAGCAGGTCTTTCATGAATGTCAGCCCCGCCACGGCTGCGGCGCTATTCATGTGTCCCTTTACCTGGAAGGTATTGCGATCGCCCCAGGTGCCGCCCCAGGACCAGAGAAACGGCTGGAATCCCATGGTAATACCGTCGTAGCCGCGGCCCGCAAGAATGGAACAACCGTACCGTTTTTCATCCGGTCGATGGAAGAACTCGGCTACCTGACGGAATTCCTGCCATGTGTCCGGAGCATCCAATTCCCGATTGTAGCGGTTCTTGAAGGCGGCCTGTTCTTCCGGGTTTTCAAACCAATCCCGGCGATAGGCAAAGCCGATGGCGTCGGTCTCGCATGGAGCGGCATAATAGCGCCCCTCTCGTGCAGGATATTCACAGAGATAGCGCAGCGCCAGAGGGTGCACGCTTTTCAGGTCTACCGCAGTAGGCAGCCAATCGGTCAATTCCAGATACAGCCCAGCCTCGGCGCCGCGACCGATCCACTGGCTGTCCCCCACGACGATGTCGAAGTCGGTTTGTTTGTTGCCGAAGTTGAGAAAGACCTGGTCGTGATAGGAGGGCCAGGGAATCTGATGCACGATAACCGCGGTGCCCGTCTCTTTGGTGAACTCCTTGGAAAGCTCCTGCAGAGCGGCTGCCGGGTCCCATTGGGCCCACCAGATCGTTATGGATTCAGCGGGCGCTGAACGCGCGCCCATGAGCAGGTGCGCCGCAATCAGGGCTAGAGCTGTGCGTCGCGACGTCATATGCTACATCTCCTGTTCATAAGTCATCAGATGGATAACGCCGCACCCGATTCTACGCGAGAGCGCGAGGCGCGGCAGCAGAAGATAACCTCCCCAAGCGCGTCGTCCAGCAATGTTCTCTACAGATGAGTTTAGGGGTTTGACCCAGGAGCCTGAGTGGCGGAAAGCGCTTGTCGTGTCCAGTTTATCCAGCCGCGCTGAACGGCAGACATGGTCGACGCGACGAACCAATTGAAAGAAAGAGGGGAACAATTTCATGGGCGATCTGCAGTTGGTCGAGGAAGACCTGCGTTTCAAATTCTACCACAACGGGCAGTTCTGTCTGGCGTACAACAAGGGATTCAAGGATCTCGGCGATTTCTATCTGTCGCGTCCGAATTTCTTCCCGGTCTATTCTCCCAGTGGTCGACCGGTCACCACCAATTGCGCCTATCGGTACAACCACCACAAATCGATCTTCATCGGGCATGCCAAGGTCAACGGCATCAACTTCTTTCACGACAATAACCACGTGCGGGACGACCTGGGTGACGTGTTGCTGCAAAGCCACGAGAGCAGTACGACCGGGTCCAGCATCGAGCTCAGAACGAAAAACGACTGGACCACAAAAGCGGGTGCGCTCTTCCTAAAGGAGGATCGCAACATCGTCTGGACCCCAGGTGACCAGGTCCACGTGCTGGACATTTCCAGCAGCCTCGTGTCGCAGATCGGCGACATCGTCTTCGAGAAAGATAACCACTCTTATATCGGTATTCGCGTCGCCGACAGCATGGATGTGGAGGATGGGGGACGCGTGGTCAACTCGAGGGGTCAGGTGAATGAAGAGGAAGCGATGGGTGAGTCCGCCGACTGGCTGGACTACAGCGGAACGGTGGTGGACAAACCAGTCGGCGTTACCCTCATACCCCATCCCGCCAACCCGCCGTCTTCTTTCTTCGTGCGCAACTACGGCACCATATTGTCTAACTTCGCCTACAGCGGACCATATACCTTGAAGGAAGACGACACCCTGCTGCAACGGTTCCGCATCCTGGTGCACGAGGGCTCCGCGGACGACGTTGATATCAATAACTATCTGCAGAAGAACTGAGTCGCGCAATCGGAGGTCTCATGGCTATCGCGAACACCATTCGTTATCGCGACGACGGCAGCATCGATCTCGTGGACGAGAAGGTATCCAATCCTGGTTCCGGCGAGATCCAGGTGCAGGGTGGGGTATGCGGCATCTGTTCGTGGGACATAGTTACGGCCCGTCTTGGCAAGGAGATGGTACCCAAGGCGCCACCGGGGCATGAAGGCATGGGATACGTGGCGAAACTGGGCGCCGGCGTCTCCGGTTTCAAGGAAGGAGACCGGGTTGCCGGCGGCGGATTCTCGCGCTTGAGAAATCTGGATGCCGGTAGTGTTGCAAGGATACCCGATTCCGACATCCCCGATGAGCAGTGGATCGTCGAGCCGGTTTCTTGCGCAATTACCGGGCTGGATCACTGCCGCATTCAACCGGGACACCGAATAGCACTGGTCGGCTGCGGCTTTATGGGTCTATTGATACTGCAAGGGTTACTCAACCACCCCCTGGGCGAGCTGGTGGTTCTGGATATCAATGCCGAACGGCTCGCGCTGGCACGCCGCCTTGGCGCCCGCGAGGCCCACGACCTCTCCCAGGCCGATATCGCAGACTTGAGCCAGGAACTCCAAGCACGGGAGTTCGACGTCGTGGTGGATGCGTCCGGCGTGCAATCCGGCCTCGACCTCGCCAGCGACATCGTCCGGAAGGGTGGAACCATCAATCTGTTCGGTTGGATCAAGGGACAAAACGCCCACTTCGATCCGTCCAAGTGGCATATGGGAGGGTTTACGGTGGTGAACTCATCACCATCGTCGCGGTTGCGGCCTACGTTTCCCACCGCCGTCGAGCTCATCCACCGGGGCATATTTAAGCTCGATCCCCTCGTCACACATGTCGTCGGGCTCCAGGAATACCCGTCACTCATGCGGCAGATTCTGGCGGGGGACGAGAGTTACATCAAGGGTGTTGTGAAGCTCGACTGACGATTCCGCAGATCACTGGTGGCGGGGACCCCCGAGGTTATGCGCCGGTCTCCGAGCACTAACTGACGTAGAGCCGATTCTCCGCTTCGAGAGTCAGCCTTTCTGAATAGTGATACACCGGTAGATCGTTCCCCGACTCAGCACCTGGCGGGCGCGCAGACGTAGGCACTTCAATCACGAAATCGGCGAAATGGGGGGCGTTGAAAGCCACAAACGCCAGCTGAAGACCGTCCACCAGGCGCTCCTGCTTCCCTGACAAATCGGGAAACAGAATCGGACCCGTGTCGACCTGGTAGATTTCGCCCTCGCGGTTCTCGTCCGGGCGATGCTGCTCTATCCGTCGGCAGGTGTTCATCGTCTTTACGGGGTATTCGATGGTGGCGCGCAGCTGGGTTGCCGAATTGCGAATATCGGTTTGCGCGACGATGGGCAACATGCCTCGCGTTGCTTCCAGAACCTCTCGGGGTCCATCGAGGAATCGACAAGTCGTGCCCTCCACGAGGTGGTATCGCGGGCCGTCCCACATCTCCTCGGTCTTCAGAACTGACCTGTAGTTTTCATTGAGCCAGGCCCGGCGGCGAAAGTAGATACCGAATTCGGTGCCGAACACCGGCAAGAAATCGTAATTGTCATCAATAAACAGATCGCTTTCTCCGAAGGTGTTCTCGCTCTTGCACGAAGCACACTGCACGTACTCCTCGCTCGCGCCGGTTTTCTCATCCACGATACGCGTCCGCGATTCCACCCAAAAGCGCACCTCGTTTCCGGGGGCGGTACCGATTATGAAAGAGCGGCCGTAATCCAGTGGGTTCATGGAACGCTCCCTTTACCAGCCCATGGCATAGGCGATTCGACGTCGCGAGGTGGCACCGCCCGATATCATGCCACTTTCCACGTCGATGTGAATTCCCATCGATTTGCCGGCCGACCAGCCATCCACCACGTCCACCTGGTGTCCCCGTTTTTCAAGCTCGGAGATGGTGGCAGCCGCGATCCGGTCCTCTGCCACCATTCTGCCGGGATACGCCTGCCGCGGATAGAACGAGGATGGGAAGTGGGTCGAGTACACAGCGGGTGCATCCAGCGCCTCCTGAATATTCATTCCGAACACGGCAAAGTTCAGAAAGAACTCCAAGGTCACCTGGTCCTGTGTGTCACCGCCTGGAGTGCCAAACGCCATGTAAGGTTCGCCGTTGCGGGTAACGATACTAGGGGTCAGGGTCGCCCGCGGCCGTTTCCTCGGCTCGAGTGCGTTCGGACGATCGGGGTTCAGATAAAACATCTGCCCTCGCGTGCCGATGGGGAAGCCGAGTCCTTTGATCGCCGGTGACGAACCGAGCCAGCCGCCGCTGGGTGTCGCAGCCACCATGTTGCCCTCGGCGTCGATGGCGTCCAGATGCGTGGTATCGCTCACGTGGGCGTGACCCAGACCCAAGTCGCGCACATCCCGTGCATCCACGTTCAGGGCGAGGCGATTGTTCTCGGCTACATCACCGATTGCATACTCGGGAATTCCGTTGCCCACGTCCCCCGGTCGCATCTCGGCAGACGCGTCGGTACCGACCAGTTGGCGCCGTGCTTCATTATATGAGGCGCTGAGGAGTGTATCGAACGGCACATCGTCGAAGAGCGGATCGCCGTAATACGCTTCGCGATCGGCAAAAGCGAGCTTAGCACATTCGATGTAGGTGTGGATGTAGTCTGTGGAGTTATGCCCGAGCGCAGCCAGATCGAAGCCGTCGAGCAAGGCCAACTGCTGGAGGAAGACGGGCCCTTGGGTCCAGCTGGAGCACTTGTGGGCCTCGAGGCCGGAATAATTGTAGCTCACCGGCTTCTCCACCGTGGCGTGCCACTCCGCCATATCCTCGGCGCTCAGCAGTCCCGTGTGAGCCTTACCGCTGGCATCTTCCACCGGATTGTTGCTGATGAATTCGAGGATCCTGTCGGCGATCTCTCCTTTGTAGAAAACGTCTCGCGCAGCTTCGATGCCGGCGACGCGGCTTTTGCCGCAGGCCGCTTCCGCGGCACCCATCTTCTTGAGACTGTTGGCCCAATCCGGATTGCGCACGAGGCTGCCGACCTCGGGCACCTTGCCTCCCGGGCAGTAGATTTCGCCCGTGGTCGGGTAGAGCTCGGTGAATTTCTTCAGGCCGTTGGACAGGGAACTCCGAAGCTCCTCGTAGAGCGCGTAGCCGTCTTCGGCCAGATCGATGGCCGGCTGCAGCACCTGCGAAAAGGTGAGCTTGCCGTAGTGGGCAACCGCCGTCGCCCAGGTGTCTACCGGCGCGGGAACGCATGCAGGCAAGTACCCGTCGCCAGGAACCAGGTCGATGCCGTGCTCCCGGCACCAATCGATGGTGAAAGCTTGCGGCGACCAGCCCATGCCGCTTACCGCCACCGTCTTCTTTTCCTTGGCGACGTAGATCAGGGTCGGAACGTCGCCGCCGATCCCATTGGATTGGGGTTCCAGGATATTGAGGCAAAACGACATGGCTGCCGCCGCGTCGACGGCATTGCCTCCCTGTTCCATGATGCGAAAGCCGGCTGCGGTAGCCAGATAATGACCGGCCGCCACAACACCACGACGACCACGAATTACCGGGCGTAACGAATGGTTGGGCAAAATCGCCTCCGTTTCGTTTCAATAATGTCAAAGCGAAAACTCGGACACACTGCGATCGCCGAAGCCAACCCGATCTCTGAAGGCCGCGAAAGCAAGCAACAATAAACTCGACCTCGTCGTACGCGGTCAAGCGGCCTGCCTCGTCTGCAGCCGCTGAGCTACGTGCTGCGCCGGGCCGCCGGACTAGGGCTGGTTGGCGGTGGTTGAGGCTGACGCGTCGCGGTTCATCACCTTCCGTTCAAGATCCAGCAGATACCGTTTGCGCCAGACGCCGCCTCCGTATCCTGTCAGGTCGCCATTCTTGGCGATCACGCGGTGACAGGGAATCAGGATGGATATCCGGTTATCGCCGTTGGCCCGCGCCACGGCTCGGACGGCGCGTCGGTTTCCGAGTGCCGCGGCCTGCTGCTCGTAGGAGCGGGTTGCGCCGAAAGGGATCGTGCGCAGAGTTTCCCAGACCTGTGTCTGAAACTCCGTGCCCTCCAGAATGAGAGGCAGGTCGAATTCCGTTCTCGTCCCCGCGAAATACTCCTCCATCTGCTTGCTCAAATCCTCGCCTTGTGGTAGGGGACCGGTGACACACGGGGCTTTTAGACGTGTCTGCACTCGCTTTATCTGGGTCTCCAGCATGGGCCGGTCGGCGAACTCGAGCAGACAGAGACCCGCTTCGGTTGCGCCTGCCACCATCGGTCCCAGAGGAGTGGGAATCCTGGTGATCAAAATGACCTCGCTTTTCGAGCTCCGCGACGGTACGAACCCCGTGGTCTTCTTGAACGACTCGTTGAAACCGCTCAGGGATTCGTACCCCGCATCGAACGCCGAGCCCGTGACCCCCCTTCCCTTCTTGATACTGCCGAAAGCGGTGTTGATCCGCAGCGATCTCAGGTAGGCCTGAAACGTGATCCCGTGATGCTTGGAGAACCACCTCCGTGCGCGGACCGGATCGATGCCTCTGGAGCGCAGGTCGGCGTCTTTCATCACCAGATTGGGGGTCCGCTCGACCTCGTTCAGCAACTCGCTCAGCCAGGCGGGGACATCGCCGTGCAGCTGCATGGGATGGCATACTTTGCAGGGCCGGTAGCCGTCTGACAGAGCCTCTTTGGTGGAGGTGAAGTACTCGACATTCTCCATCTTGGGCTTTCTGGCGCTGCAGGTGGGTCTGCAAAATATTCCCGTCGTCTTGACGCCGATGATGAAGGTGCCCTCGAATGTGCTGTCTCGTTTCAGCAGCGCCTCGTACATGGTATTTTCGTCCGGTAGTCCCACGATCTTCCTCTTTCTCCTAGTGAGCTTCTTCCTTGGGCGATAGAAACATAAGGGGCAGTGCCGCCCCCCACTACCGGGAAATGGACAATCAATTCAGATTTCTTGCGGTATCGCGATGGCCAGGGCAGACACGCTTGTCCGCTCTGCTGTTTTTGTCCTGATTCTGGCCTCGATCTCTATTTTCATTCTCAACAGGTGAGCACATATGTCAAGGTACTGTTTTAACACGAGCACCATTCGGAACTGTGGTTTGAGTCTCCAGGAAGAGATCGCGCTGACAGCGGAGGTCGGGTACGGGGCCATCGAATTGTGGGTCACCCAGATCGATACCTATCTGGATGAGGGGGGTAGTCTGGGGGAGTTGAGAGACCTGGCCGATCGCAGCAAGCTGCAGATTGCGAACCTCATCGCCTTTCCACAATGGGCCAGTCCCGACGCGGGGCAGCGCAAAGCTGCGCTCGAAGAAGCCGTGGGCATCTTCGAGACCGCACAGACGTTGGGGTGTCCCTATGTGGCTGCTCCGCCGGCCGGTCTGACCGACCGTGGAGACATCCCGCCGAGCGATCTCGCGGACCGCTATCGGGAACTGCTGACGGCGACGGCGCATCTGCCGGCCGTGCCGCTGCTGGAGTTCTGGGGTCACTCACAAACGCTCGGATCTCTCAGTGAAGCGCTAGAGATTCTGAAGATTCTTGACGATCCAGAGGTTCTTCTGCTGGCCGATGTCTTCCACATGTCCAAGACGCCCGGCAGCACCGAACTGCTGCGCGAGCTCGAAGGATCACAGTTGGGACTATTCCATGTCAACGACTACCCGCAGACCGACGATATTGGGCAGCTGACCGATGCCCAGAGGGTCTATCCCGGCGATGGTGTGGCTCCGCTCGCGCAAATATTCGAGACCTTGCGGCAAATCGGCTACACCGGGTTCTACTCGCTGGAGCTCTTCAACCAGGAGTACGAAGCCGACGGCGCGGCCCGCGTTTCCGGGACGGGCTTATCCAAAATGAAACGAGTCTTGCAGTGACGCGGAGGCCGCACGTGTCATGTGCACACGTTCGGAGGCACCTGCAAGAGGCGTGGGACGGGGCCAACGAGTCACTCTAAACACTTTCTGGCCTGCGTGCAGAAGTAACAACGTGGGTTAGTACACAGAAGCGCGTCCATCCTGTTCTCCAGGATCTCCATGGTCGTCTCGATAACATCCAGTCCTTTCACCAGCTGGCATTTGGCCTGGCCGATCTTGAAGTCCCGGATCATCCCTTTCTCTCTAAGTGGCGCCTCGATCATGCCGAAGCCAGTGCTGCATCCCGGTTCATCGTTCAGGGAGAGCTCCACCAGATCGCCCGAGAGGGTTCGCACCTGCGCCGTCCGCGGCCAGGTGGGATCGAAGCGAACTCCGCGGTAAGCGGCTTGGGCGTACGCCTCGCCCACGTGCATGGTTGAGTCGGCGTCGTGTTTGACGCCGAGCAGGAGGATATACCCATCTTCGCGAGCGATCCGATCGATGGGTGATCCCACGCCGACGGATTCCGCCCGCCAATGTTCCCGTGTCAACGGCTCGGCATCCTTGCCGATGGCCGCCACCGAGTAGTTGGGGTGGAGGCTGCGAATTGCCTCCGGTCTCTGGCGTAGGGTCTCCGTCACGATTCCACATTGCGATGGAACCTGATTCGGATCGAAGAGATCCAGCCCCCCGAGGGTGTAGTTGAAGGTGGGCACCATCAAGGTTCCGTCGTCGCCAATGACCTCGAGTATGGCATCTACCACCGTATCGGCGCCGTGTTCCACCCGCCCCAGGCTATGCAGCGAGCTGTGCATCAGCAGCAGACGGAGCTCCCCGATGGCGGCATCGTTCAATGCACCTACGAGATCCTGTCTTCTCAGCAAGATGGGTTTCCCCCCAAGAATCCGCTCGATGTCTGCGATCGCCTTGCAGTTCCTGGCAAGCTATCGAAGCATCTGATGTTGTGGACAGTAGCCATTCTTGAGCCTTTACTAAGTGTGCCCGAAAATACCTAGACATGAAGGAACCGGGTTGAGGACAAGACGATTCGTCGGAAATATAACCGGTGCGGCCGGAGCTGTCTCAATACGGCCCGCCGTGTTTGTTACCGAAGGTGTGAAAAAAACCAAGTTTCTTTCGTATCTCGCGCCCAAAGAGGAGAGCATCCATGGCCAAACAGGCAGCATCCAGAAGAGCAGTTGGGGTACGCAAAGTCGAGCTCAGCGACCATCGCCACATTGTCGTTCACCGAGACGAGGAGATGTACCTCTATGCCACCAACCGGGGCGGCATCTGGAACTTCGGTGACGGTGAGATCGCCGTGGCTTACCTGGCGGTGCCCATGGGCCACGACGTCATGGAGGGAGGGAAGCGGCACTGCGGCGGCCCCCGCAGCACATGGGGTCATCACGAGCGCTGGGGGGGCGAATCGGGCGTCATCATCAGCCGCTCGTTCGACAGCGGTGAGACGTGGCGGGACGAGGAGCGTCAATGGATCTGGAACAACGACCGCACGACCGATGAGATTCTCGACTGGCTGCGGCCGCGACCCCGTTCGGAGCGCGAGGAGATCGATCTGGGAGAGAGGAACTCCATTATCCACTTCTGCCACGGGACCTATCTCAAACCTCCCATCGGCGGCGTCGGACGAGAGGACGACCACTTCGACCTGGGTCACCGGCAACACCGGCCGACGCTCTCGCTGCGCAGCAGGGATCGCGGACGCACGTGGGAGAAGTATGCGACCCTCATCGACAACCCATCCTGGGCCCCTGACGGCGGGTACCTGGGAACGAACCTAGGATACGTGCGCTTCGACAACGGTGTTCTCGGCCACACCGGCGCCATCTACTGGCGGCACGCCCAGTTATTTTACGTCAGCTACGACAACGGCATATCCTGGGAGTACTGCAGCGAGGTGGCCAGAGTCAGCAGCCACCTCACCCGTTCCGCACCCGGCGAGGAAGGTGTCGGGTACAACTACTCCGGTGTGCACAGGCTGCCGGACGGGCGGCTGATGGTATCCATGCACAAGCATCCTCCGGAAATGCCTTGTGTCGCTTTTTCCGAGGATGACGGCATGACCTGGTCGCAACCCCGCTTCGTGACCAGCCCGGGCAATCACTGGGGCAACATGCGCGATCCCGAGCCCGAGCGTCCGCTGAGCGATCCGGTTCGTGCCAACCGACGCCGCTGCCCGTCGGCCCTGGTGACTCGGGACGGCCGCATCGTCATTCTGTTCGCGCGGCGTACCGCCAGCTTGGGCAACCGCGGCATCATGGGCGTAGTGAGCGAGGATCTGGGAGAGACGTGGAGCGAGGAATTCGTCGTGCGGGGCGACGCCTACGGCTGGGACATGGGCTATCAGGTACTCACCGAGCTCAACGATGGCCGCATATTCACCGCCTACTGGTTCGGCGCCAAGGACCAGGACGAGCCGATCGAGGAGAGCCAGGTCGTGCGCCACATCGCCGGCACGTTCTTCAGACTGGACTGAGGTGAGCCTCTAAAAACTTCTAGCGCACGAGCTCTCCGAAGAGCTCCGGCCGACGCGTTCGCAGGGTGTAGTTCGGGAGGCTGCGAGCCTTCGACAGCAGGCTCGTATCGAGGTCATCGACGATCATCTCATCGCGGATGCGCTCAAGCTGGGCGTGTTTCAGTAACGCGCCACTGGGCGCTATGATGAGAGCTCCGCCGGGATGGTGTGGCTGGTTCTGATGGTCTCTTGGCAGGGAGTCAACGTATCCGGCTCGACCCGCCTGATCGGCAAAGACGCAGAAACAGGCAGTCTCGCGGGCGCGCATGCGATAGCTGCTGGTGAAAAAATCGAACACTCTTTCCCGTGCAGCCGCCTCCGATTCGGGCGTGTCGTCCCAGTGTGCCTCACGGGCGGCGTGAGGCATCAGAATGACATCCGCGCCTTTCAATGCCGCGACCCGAGCGATTTCCGGGAACTGGTTATCGTAACAGATCACGATGCCGACCTTGCATTTGCCGACGTCGAAAACAGATATCTCCCGACCGCCTTTATAGAAAAACCCTTCGTCGCGCGACATATGCAGCTTGCGCTGCTTGCCGATATATCCGTCAGGTCCCAGGAGGACCATCGTGTTGTAGACGATGTCGGCTTCTTTCTCGCTCATGCCTGCGCATAGGAAAAGGCGGAATTGCCGGGCAAGATCCGCCAGTCGAGCGGTGCTCGGGCCCTCGGGTACAGGCTCGGCAAGTTCCCAGGTGTTTGGTGTGCAATGACCGTGCACGATTAGCTCTGGAAAAAGGATCAACTCGGCGTTCTCACTCGCCGCCTGCTCGCAGAAATCGGCTATCCGAGCCAGTACCTGATCTTGCTTGTTGAACTCGCCGTTCATGCTGACGGCGGCAACACGTATCGTCTGCATTGTCCAGTCCTTGCCTTTCTCGAGACCAGTTGAGCTGGCAATCGAACGGTTCTGTACTGTGCATGTCTCCAGAGCTGATCCGAGCTTCTGGCGCAGGCAGGATAAACGCCTTGATCGATAGTTCGGTCAAGGGAGAGCTTGACCCCACCTCCCATAACGCGGTGTATTTGACCAAACACCCGGCTAAGAGACGGAGAACGGACGCGCATGAAACTCAAAGTGGCCACGTGCCAATTCCCGTTGGAAGCGAACCTCGAACACAATCTCGGTTTCGTGCTGCGGCAGATGAAATCGGCCAAAAGGCGGGGCGCCCATGTGGCGCATTTTTCCGAGACGTCTCTGCCCGGCTACGCCGGAGTCGACATCAAGTCCATGGTGCGCTTTGACTGGAATCGACTGCATGAAGCCCACCTGCAGGTGGCAGAGCTTGCCCGGGAGTTGAAACTGTGGGTGGTCGTCGGCTCAGCACACCGTTTGTCCGGCCGTCACAAACCGCACAACAGCCTCTACATCATCAACGACCAAGGCCGTCTGGTCGAGCGCTACGACAAGATGTTCTGCGTCGGTGCCCACAGGGGTATAACCAATGATCTGCAACACTACACGCCCGGCTCGCATTTTTGTGTATTCGAGATCAGGGGAGTGCGGTGTGGAGCGCAGATCTGCCACGATTTTCGCTATGGCGAGCTATATCGCCAGTACAAGAAGCGCGGCGTCGAATTGATGTTTCACTCTTTCCACAATGCGCGCATGTCGGCGGCCAGGCTACGGCGCCTGAATATCTGGGGCATCATCGTTCCGGCGAGCATACAGTCTTAGGCGGCCAACAACTATATGTGGATCAGCACCCCCAACAGTTCAAAGTCGCCCTGTGCCTGGGGCAGTTTCGTCGCGCGCCCCGATGGTGTCATCACGGGGAAACTGAAAAACGCCCGCCCCGGGGTTCTAGTGACCGAAGTCAATACGAAAGCAAAATTCTTCGATGCCTCAGAGCATTGGCGCGACCGGGCCATCCAGGGAGTCTACCACAGCGGCGATCTGGTTCGCGATCCGCGCAGTTCACGACGCAAAACCTTTTGACCACATATCACCGACGCAGCGGTAGCGTCGGCGATTCGGACCTCGAACACCGCGACGTTCAACGATGCCATAGACACCTTCGATCACGACCCGAAGGCAGCGATCAGTGTGGCACGCCCAACCTGTGCATGCGCTTGTGGATCGCTTCCTGCGCCTGCAGGAATGGCCGCTCGAGATACTCCTGATGATCGGGTTCCCCGTGGTGATGGGTTGCCGTCCCCACCTCGTGTTGGCGACTGGTGTTGCGGATGTACTCGATACAGCCATCCACGAGAGTCAGCATGTAGGTCGCCGTCTCCTGGTCGAACATCCACCATTCACCCCCGCAGGCGATATAGACCGGCGAGGTGTGAGCGAAGATGCCGCGCCCCCAACCATCGTAGTGCGGAATCGACTCGTACCGGGGGCCGGCCACACGGGCGGCAAGCCACGAATGCCCTTCGACCTTCACCTTTGCTTTCAGGTTGAGTTTGCGCGCTCCCGCTGGCTCTGACGCTTCGGCCACCACCCGTCCCTCCTGCACCACCTGCAGACAGTGAATCGGGAAAATACACTCGGTCTCCGCCTCGACTTCGACCGTGCCGCCGTTCCCCGGTAGCGCGATTGTATCTCCGATCTCGTTGCCGTCGACGGAGAACTTGAGCATTGGTCCGCCGCTGTGCACGGTGCGGCCGGCCGTCACCGCTTGGCACCAGGTGTTGTAGTTGAACTCCTCGCCATCGGCGAGCCTGGCGTAGGTACGGTAGATGCCCACCGGCACGTCGCTGGACATCTTGTCGGTGCCGCCCACCAGCGGCAGCTTGTATCCGCAGTTCAGATAGCGGTAGTACTCGTGATGGTTGAACTCGGCGTGGCGCAACATCTCCACGGCATCGGCGCGGCCCGTGGCGATCAAAGCCGCGGGTTCGCCATTCGGACTTGGCAGGTGCGGAATCACTACGGTGCCCCCCTGCGCGTGGGTCTGGTCCGCCCAATCGGACATCGTCACCTCTAGGGTGCCCCCCATCTCCGCTTCGCTCGGGCCGTCGGAACACCACGGCATCACCGGCTCCTTCAACCCCCACAGGATCAGGTGCCCGAGGAAATGCTGGCGATTCTCCTGGGAGACATAGACAATGCTCCTGCCGTCGTCGGAGACACTGGGGCCACCGGTGAACTCCTGTTTGTCGGTGAACAGGGTGCCCCACTGCGACTGCAGCATATTGACGACGTTGAGGTCTTCCCCGTTGGCTTCGGTGTGGCTGCCTTGCGCCGACAGAAAATGCACGTGTGAGTCACCGCTGTACCAACCGTCTTCGGCCATGTGACACCAGCGCTTCAGCCTCAACTCCAGCTCGCGCTGCCCATCGGCGATGCTGAGCTTCTGCCGGATCGGCTCATATTCGAAGCCACGGGCCAAGTCGACAATCACCTCCCCGCGGGGAAGCCATCCCTGGCAGGTGCCGTCGATGTAGGCGTACGACGCCTGCCCCAGCCGCATATCGCCGCCGACGTCGAAGTGCCAGGTGCCGTTGTTCGAGTTCACGTGCGCGTGATGGCCGTGGGGCGCATAGGCGACGCCTCTCGGGGAGCGAAAATGAATACGGCACGGCACCGGTTTTCCCGTGTCGTCGTCGACCACCTTCGTGTGCACCCAGTTGCGCCCGGTGTCGACCACCTCGACCTTGACGCGGGAACCCGACTCCGCCTTCCCTTTCTCCAGCACCTCACCCCAGTTCACCGCGCCCAGCTTTTCGCCAGAGTGTTTGACCGTCACCGTCGCCGAGGGCGAGGCGGCGATCTCCACCTGTGACGGGCTGCTCTTTTCGTTCTGTGGTTCGCCAAAGCCTTTGTGATCGTCGTTGACGAATTCGTCCGCCGTCATCTCGGGCAGCGGATAGGCATAGGTCGCCACGCCGCGATCAACCTCCACCTCGAGATCGAACGGCTTGTCAGCGTCCTCGGACTTGGGCAGCGTGATGACAACGTCACGCAGACCTTCGCGGCAGATCGGATCTTCGTCGACGCTGCTCAGGGTGATGCCACCGATCGCCACCACGCGTGCGCCCGGCCGTATCTCGACCGACTCTAGCTGCTGGTCGGGGGAGGGGTTCTTCCACGGCCACAGCACGAACCACCGAGCCGCCCCGCGCGCCACCTCCATTTGGCGTCGCCCGGCATCGGACCAGCGGCCTTCCCAGCGCGGCGGCAATGCATCGCCAAAGTCGGGAAAAGCCAGAAACGGTGAGCCGCCATCGGGCGGCACCGTGCAGATCTCGAATCGCTCTCTCAACTTCACGGAGTGGGATTCGCCACCGCCGAGGTGAAAGACATACTCGCCCACTTCCTCACCTACGGGTCCCCCCTTCGAGATCCGCGACTCCAGCAATCGGTGTGCGAAAATGACATGGGTCGCCCTTTGCCAGATAGCGATCGAAACCGGATCTGATCCGTGTCCCGGCCCAACAGCGACCACGCATCCGTCGCTGCTCGCTCCCGATCCTCCGATGGAGAAAGGCAACCCTTGGAAGGTTTGTTCACCTACCGGAAAATCATCGGCTCCGAAGATGCTGGAGCCGGCATTCCGCACGCCCGCGATGTCGACTGTAGAGTACGCTGCCATCTGTTTTTCCCTCCCGGCGACGTCCAGCGCCGGTTTGGTTACATTGTGGGGCTGTTGGTGCGAAGAATATATCTACTAGTGCAGCCCCCACCAAGCAGGAGCGAGCAAACTGATGAACGAAGCGAGAAAACAGGCGCGCTGGCGCAAACGGCGCATCATCTACAACAACGATGGCGACGACGCCGTCTTCGCGCGCACCGGGCAAGAGCTCGAACACGACGCCGCTGAGGGTCTGACCGTGCGCACGGAGGGTGAGCTCCTCGATGATTTCCTCAACGCCCGGAACACGCCTTTGGTAGGGTCGCAGGTGGATAGCAACTGGTATTGCAGCTGTATGGCCGGACTCACTTTTTCGCACCAAACGAAATTGGGCGGCTTCTATGGCAAGGAGATGCCGCTGGAGCTGATCGAAAAATACGGGCGCGACACCCTGCAGATTCACACCGACTTCAGCCACGAGCACGGCATGGAGGCCTTCTGGTCGCTGCGCATGAACGACGCCCACGACGCCTACGCCGCGGAACAGCGCCGCTGGGACTACGGTCTGTCGCCGTTCAAGCGCGATCATCCCGAGCTCCTCATGGGCGAGCCCGGCGACGACAGCGGTTATTGGTCGTCCCTCGACTTTGGTTTCCCCGAGGTTCGGGAGCACGTTTTTTCTAACATTGCCGAGGTGGCGCGAAATTACGACGTGGAAGGCATGGAGATGGACTTTTTCCGGCACCACCCGTATTTCCGACCGACACTGGATATGCAACCGGTGGAGCAGCAACATCTTGACATGATGAGCGATCTGGTTCGTCGCGTCCGGAAGCTGGCTGACGAAGTGAGCGCGCAGCGAGGACGGCCGTTTCTTTTGGCGGCACGCACGCCGTTCAACACTGCGGATGCGCGCTTCATCGGCGTCGACCTGGAGCAATGGCTCGAGGAGGAACTCCTCGACTTGCTGATTCCCGGCGGCGGCAGCGAGTCGTCCATGGGAGACTCGTTCGCGGAGATCGTAAAGCTGGGCCACCAGCACGACGTACCCGTGTACCCCTGCATCGACTGGGCATTCTGGTGTCACTGGGTTTTCCTAGGCATGTCCAAGGGCGAGCACCGGACCCGCGGGGAATGGCTTGAAACCCTGTACGGCGGCCAGCCGGAGCGCCTGGGAAAGCCGTCGTATATCCCGGTGCTCAACAACTGGAAAAGCACGAGGGCGGCGTGGCGCGGCGCCGCCATGAACATGTTCAACGCCGGCGCCGACGGTGTCTACATCTTCAATCCCGGGTTGGGTGATCCGGATGTCTGGTTTGAGATCGGGGATCCCGAAACCATGGCGGGCAAGGACAAGCTCTTTGGCATCGACGAGTTCAGCGACGGCTCGAGCTTCGGGCAGGTGCGCGAGGTGGAAATACCACGGGGCGAGCCGCTGGGTCTGCGTTTTCAGCTAGGTGAGGATCCGAACTCGAACGGCATTTCGGAGCTGCGTTTTCGCCTGCACCTGTGGGACGTCACGGACAAAGATAAACTGACGGTCAAGCTGAATGGGGCGGAGATGAACGGTCTGGCCCTGGGCGAAGAGCAGCACGGGACAAGATCACGCTGGCTGGAAAGCGAGCTGCAGCCGGAACAGTTCAATAGGGGCGAAAACACAGTCGAACTGTTGCTGGAACGCCGGGACGAAGCGGCGCAAACATCGCCGGTGCTGGATAGCATTCAACTCTCCGTGCGTTATTGAAAGGCGACGCTATGCAACACACCGACGAGTCGATCGTCTCTGACGAGTTGGTACTCAACTACCACCTGATGCATCCCGGCGGCGACAGCGCGCCCGGAGACCCCAACCTCGCCTTCTGCCTGGACGGCACCTACCATCTCCATTACATCCTCCGTCACCCCTGGCGGGGCGAGTATTCTTACTCATTCGTCCACGTGACCAGCCCGGACATGTTGCACTGGTCATGGCAGCGCACCAAGCTGCAGCCCTCCTTCACCGGTCACGGAATGTTCAGCGGCACCGGATTCCTTACCAAGGAAGGGCGACCTGCGGCGATCTATTGCGGCGTGTCGGAGCCGGAGCACTCATATATAGCCATCGCCAGGGACAACAACCTGAGCAGCTGGGAAAAGCCGTACCCGGTGCTGCCGAAGGGGGGTCCCGATGACAAGGATGTTGGTTTACTCGGCGATCCCGATTGCTTCCGAGTCGGTGACACCTACTACGCGTATTCCGCTTCTGAAAACGTTCCGTTGTGCAAGTCCACCGACCTTGCGAGCTGGACCTACGTGGGGCCCTTCCTGCAACACGACATGCCCGATGTCACCATCGGCGAGGACATTTCCTGCGCCAACTTCCTTCAGCTCGACGGCAAATGGATGCTTCTGTGCATCAGTCATTTCGTCGGCTGCCGTTATTACATTGGCGACTGGGATGCTGAGGCGGAGCAGTTCCTTCCGCAGACCCACGGACGCATGAACTGGAGGCGTCCCGGCCAATCGCTGACGAAACCTTATTACCGCGATTTTTTTGCGCCCGAGAGCGTGCTCACGCCGGACGGTCGCCGCGTGATGTGGGCCTGGCTGCGCACACTCGATCCGGAGATCACCATGAAGATGGTCCAGTCGCTGCCGCGGGAGCTTAGCCTTCGCGACGACGGCTCCCTGCGGATCGAGCCATTGCGCGAGCTCGAATCGCTCCGCTACGACCCTCTCACCGTGAACGACGTTGTGCTGGCGCCACCCGACGAAGGGTACGACACCTCCGCAAAGATTGCCAACCTGGACGGCGACGCGTTCGAGGTGCGGATAACCATCGACCGCGCCGAGGCCGACCGCAAGCGCTTCGGAATTCAGCTGTTTGCCGATGACAACAACGAGGGACTGCAGATCATGATGCGGCCGGAGACCGGTACCCTCTGCGTCGGCGAAACCGAGGCGCCGTTTGCGGCAACCGATCTCCCGGAGGGGGAGGACCTGGAACTGCGAGTCTTCATCGACAAGTACTTGGTGGAGGTGTTCGCCAACGGTCGTCAGGCAGCCCTATCCGCCTATATGACGTACCGCGACGGCGGTAGCGAGATGAGAGTATACCTCTTTGGCCGCCGGCAGGACACGCCGCCGATCAAGATTCGCAGCGTGGAGCTCTGGAAGCTACGCCCCACCAACCAGGGTTTTCTTGAAGCTCGAGAGAACCGTATCTGGGCCCCCGATATCGACTGAGGAGAGCGAGATATCTGATGTCCGCAACGATTGGGTTGTACGCAACGGCACTGGCCTCGTCTGCGAAACATCTCCACATCTGAACGAGGACGCCATGCAGATTACGGATCTCAAGGTTCATCTCGTGCAGTCGATTCGCGTGGCGAGATCCCCTCCCCGTGGGTTCTGGATCAGGTGTTTACGATGAGGGAGTAGTGGGTCTGGGGGACGCGACGAACTGGCCCGGCGGCGCGATCATCTTGAAGAGCATCGAGGAACTCGGCCGCTCTAGCGACAACGCGGTTTTATTTGGCCAAAAGGATCGAAAAGAATGCTTACGTTGAAGGACCTTCCCACCATTCCCACCCAGGTAATTGGCAGCCACGGCATACCCAGCTGGATGTGGGTGGTGCGGGACGCAGTTGAACAGGGCAAAATGGGACCGATTGATATCGACGAAGCGCTCAAAGACGGCGTTAAACTTGCTATCATGGACATGGAGGAAGCCGGCGTCGATATCATCTCGGACGGCGAGATGCAGCGCGCTGATTTCACTTGGAACTTCCACGAATACGTCCGTGGGCTCGAGGTTCAGGAGTCTCCGCGCAAATGGGGTTACCCGGGCCCCGATATCCTCGAAGCCTTTCGCTGCGTCGACAAACTTGAGGTTCCCAACGGCTACGGCATCGTCGAGGAATGGAAATACGCCCGTACCCTGACCGACAAACCGCTGCTAGCCCCGTTGCAGAGCCCGGTCACCCAGGCCTTCCGCATGGATCCGGGCGATGTCTACAAGAACAAGGCTGAGATCGCCTGGGCACTGGTTCCATATATAAATGGAGAGTTGCGCGCGGTGGTGGAGGCTGGTTGTCAATATGTCCAGTTCGACGAGCCGGCCTACCGGATCGTGCCCGGCGGTTCCGGCGAGATGGTGGATATCTTCAACGCGTGCGTCGAAGGGATCGACGTAACCATCGGATTCCATCTCTGTTTCGGGAACTTTCGCGGCCGTCCCGCCACATCCCATCGCAGCTTTGCCGCGTTTGCGCCGCACTTCAAAGAGATGAACGTGGACGTGATCCACATTGAATTTGCCAATCGCGGCATGTACGAGGTCGAGCTGTGGAAGGAGCATGGCGGCGACAAGATCCTCTGCGCCGGCGTAATCGACGTCAAAGGAAGGGATCTCGAACCGGTCGACGCAGTTGCCGACCGCATCCGCACCTGCTTGAAGTACTGCGACGCCGACAAACTCTGGGTCGCTCCCGACTGCGGATTCAGCCAGACGGTGCGCTGGTTGGCTGTGGAGAAGATGAAGGTAATGGTGGAGGCTGCAGAGATGGTTCGCAAGGAGGTCTCATGACTCCGCTGGAATACAACGAGGTGCTCGGTCGCAAGATACGCATGGACGACGTTGAGAGGTTGGGCGTTCCCACTCAGGATCTGGTGGAAGAGGCGTTGGCGGCAGGTCGCGCCGAGGAAGCGATCGAACTGGTGGAGTATTACCACCAGGAGATGCGCACCATGCACGACATCCTGCGAACTTGGATCACGGATCTGCTGCGCTATATCACCGATCGCAAAGGAGTGGAGAGTGGGGAAGCCGGGCCCCTCGCCTCTCAGCTTATGAAAACCTGGGACCAGTATTCGTTCGGTGTGCACCTGCGCGATTCCTGTCTGGAGGCGATCCGTGCCATTGATGACGCCGTAGCCGTTGCTGATACGGAGTTGATCGATAGGGCGACTGACCTTCTGGACAGAATGCGCCTGGAGTTCAAGAATCCCCACGAGGTCCTGGTGGCGTGGATCCAGGACCTGCTTACCTACATGGCCACCGAGTTCGGCGAGGAGTCGGTGCTGGAGTCGATCCTGGAGACCCATCAAAGTATCTGGGGGGATCGCTACGAGAGTTGGGAGCAGCTGACGCCCCATGCCCGCCTTGCCCTTACGGTAGAGGGCATGCGTGGCGGACACTTCAGCGGTGATAGTCGCAAAGGAAACATGACCCTGTCGGATCAGGGCGACCGTTACAAGATGATCATGGAGCTATGCGGCAGCGGTGGTGTCCTTCGCCGCGGCGACCCAGAAACGGGAAGACCACCTCATCCCGTGGGGGAGCACGGCACCAATAAGAATCCGCATCTGTGGACCTGGAAAAAGACAGGGGTCCACTGGTACTGCACTCATTGCTGCATTGCCAAGGAGTGGCTACCCGGACAGCAGCGCGGCCGGCCCTTCCGGCCGCTGGATCACGTGCTCGATCCCCAAGCCCCGTGTACCTGGTACGTCTACAAGGACGAGGCCGACACGCGGGCGTATCACTACGATCGCACCGGCCTTGAGGTGCCTCAAGGCGCGCCGGATATGGGGGAAGGTAGCGAGCAGGAATATCCTGGGGGCAGTTGAGGAGCGGTACGAGATTCACCAACCTCGTCACCTGGGTTTGCCCCAGCGGAAGAACCGATGGTGGCAAAGCTGTCCTCAGCACACGGAAGCGTTCTCCTGAACGTGAGTCCCCCAGCAAGGTCCAGATCGATCTCTTCAGCCCCACCTGCTAAAGCGCGGCGTCTACGGACCTTTCTTGAATCGAACAGATCGTAACGGTATATTTCGTTGCATACAAAATATATTATGCGATTGCACATTTAATCCCTGTCAGATTTGGTCCGATAGAGCGGGATCGAAAACGATTTCCGGAGGAAACCATGCCGGCCTCATCAAAATCTCTCGTAGGCGCCTTGAAAGCGATTCCAGTGTTCAAGGAACTGTCGCCCTCTCAGGTAAAAAGCATGCTCAGGATCTGCGAAAATCGGGAGATTGGTGCGGATCACATTCTATGTCAAAAAAACTCGCCGGCCGAAGAGATGTACATTCTGCTCGACGGCAGACTCGCGGTTACAAAGCCGGATGGGTCCCTTATCATAACTGTCTCACCCGTAAACACAGTTGGGGAGATGGGCCTCGTCACGCGGCAGCCAAGGTCTGTAAGAATCGAGACGATCGAACCAAGCAAGATTCTGGTCATCACCAAGACCAACTTCGACAGACTGATGGATAAACAGCCTGACATGCTTCTGAGGATCTATCGAAATCTCATCGAGATTGTCTCAACGAGAATCCTCAAGGAGAATGTTCGCGTAGTCGATTTCCAAAAGCAGAAGAAGTCGATTGCCGAGTTGACTGCAAAGCTGGGAATCATGTTAGAGCTGTTGGAGAAGCGGGGCATGGACCGCGATGAAGCCGAGCAACAGGTAACAAGAAGATACGAGGAAACCGTTCCGAAGATATTGATTGTCGACGACGAGCCGGTGGTTCGTCGAGCCTTCAAGCGAGTGTTGCATGCCTATCGAGTTTTGGAGGCCGAAAACGGAAAGGATGCGCTCAGAATCATCGAAAAGGATCTTCCGGCTCTGGTCATCACCGACCTCAATATGCCCGAGATGGGTGGTGTAGAACTCCTGGAGAAACTGCGAAATGCGCACCCGGCCCTGCCCATTCTCGGGCTATCAGGCTACGTCGACAAAGAAGGGGCGGACCATCTGGGATTCGACGGATTCCTGGAAAAGCCGTTACAACTCGATGTAATGAACGCACTGATCGAGAAAAACATTCAGGAGAATTGATCTAGCTGGGCGGCCACATTCGTCCCAGGCACTCTGATGTCGAGATCATCGTTGTAATGCACGCCGGTCTTCCCGCGCCATCTACTGGGCCATTATAGGTGATATTGTCTATTCTTTCGCACCGACGTGGGGAGAATAGATATGAGAATCGCTTTTATAGGAATCGGTAATGTGGGCTCGGCGTTGGCCGATAGGCTTGTCAGGGTGGGGCACGAAGTTCTGATTGCTACCAGGGATCCCGGCTCGGCGACCGTCAAGTCTGCGCTCGCGAAGAATCCCTCCTTTGAGGTAAGAGGCGTCCAGGAATCTGTCTCAGAGGTCCTACGATTTTTCTCGTCACGCCGTTTGACGCCAATGAGGCCGCTTTGAAGAACGCGGGTGATGTTACCGGTAAGACCATTGTTGACTGCACAAATCCGGTTGGTCCCGGTTTGACGCATGGCCTCGACAACCAGCAATCGGGCGGTGAGTTCGTGCAGAGACTTGTGCCGCGGGCAAACGTCGTTAAAGCATTCACCATCTACGGATACGAAAATTTCTCAGACTCCGAGTATCCAGGTTACGGAGATCTAAAGCCAGCCATGCTCATTGCGGGCAATGATCTGGGTTCAAAGAAGACGGTTTCTACTCTATGTGAGGATCTGGGCTGGACGTGCGTCGACACCGGTGACATCACCATGAGTCTGCACTTGGAACACATGACGTTGCTGTGGATCAAAATGGCCAGAATTCAAGGTCGCGGTGCCGATTTCGTTTGGTCCATGTTGACCAGGTGAAGGGGGCCACATGAATGAGAGCAGGAAAGCGGTACGCTGGCACCAGCGGCGGATAATCTATAACAACGACGGTGACGACGTGAAAGAGGTGCAAAATCGCCATGAAGTCCACTGGCAATTCATGGCGCGGAGTGGGGGCGAGCTGATCGATGATTTTCTCGAAGCGCGTACCACATCGCTCGTGGGCACCCAGGTTGACAGCATCTGTTATTCCACCTGCACCGCCGGCCTCCTGTTCACGCACAATACAAAACTAGGCGGGTATTGCGGCAAAGGGATTTCACAGGAGCTCATCGACACCTACGGGCGCGACAATCTCCAGATTCAGGTAGCTTACGCTCACGAAAACAACCTGGAGATCTTCTGGTCGTTGCGCATGAACGACACCCATGACTCCCATCCGGAAGACTACCGCAGCAACTACTACGGTGTGGCTCCCTTCAAAACGGAAAATCCGCACTATCTGTTGGGAGAGGCAGACGATTGGTACAAGCACCCCGATGGACCGCGACACTCGTGGAGCTCCCTCGACTTCACCTATCCAGAGGTTCGGGAGCACGTCTTCTCGTTGATTGAGGAGGTGTGCCAGGGATACGAAGTCGACGGCGTCGAGTTGGACTTTCTACGACATCCCAGGTTTTTTCCGCCCACCATGGATGGGGATCCCGTGGAGCAGGAACACGTTGAGATGATGACCGACCTCGTGCGCCGCATACGGAAGATGGCCGATGAGGTGGAACGAGAACGCGGGCGTCCCCTATTGCTGGCAGCGCGCACGCCGTTCGCACTTACAGAGGCGCGATTCGTTGGCCTGGATGTGGAACAGTGGCTCGCGGAAGACCTCATCGATGTGCTGATCGCGGGCGGGCTTTCCGAACGCATACTGACCGAGCCGCTACAGGAAGTCGTGGAACTGGGACACAGGTTCGAGGTACCGGTTTATCCCTGTGTCGGGTGGCCATTCTGGCACTACTGGTCTTATCTCGATCTGGGAGCGGATGAACACCGTACTTTTGATTCGTGGGTGAAAACCCTGTATGGCGGTCATCCCAACGACACCGACAAGCCGTGTTATATCGTGTCGTGGAATTCGTGGGAGGGATCCACGGCCGCGTGGCGCGGTGCAGCAATGAACGCGTGGAACGCTGGCGCAGACGGGATCTATGTCTTTAACGGCTTTCACAGCACACCGTTCGACAGATGGCGGGAGATCGGTGACCCCAAAACACTAGCCAACAAGGACAAGGTGTTCGGCGTGGACCGGTTTCCTGGCGAGTCCAACCGTTCAGAGGCCGGAGAGGTAGAACTGATCCGGGGAGAACCGGTCAGTGCACACTTTCAAATTGGTGAGGAGGTAACCGCGGGCAACGTTTCCTTTCGTCTTCACCTGTGGGACTCCTCAGCCGATGACGAGATCGAGGTCAAGCTCAACGGTGGCTCTCTGGACGGCCTCAAGGGGGAGGGCCTTTCCCAGGCATCGACGTCGGGGCAATGGTTGGAATGCCGGCTGAATCCCGAACAGCTCAGAAGAGGGGACAATGAAGTTGAACTGATGTTGGGCAGGCGGGGTGCAGCGATGAGCACACCCCTGCTCGTGGATGCCGTGCAGGTGCACGTTCAATACGAGAGTCAGTCACGAGATTCTGACGACGGAAATGTCGAAAACGAGCCGAGTTCCATAACGTCGCCAGGATACCAGAACAACATTATTGAAAATGGGAAAAATTAGAGAGACTGCATTTACGCCCAAGGCGATAAAAGCCATCACCGACAAAGTTCCCGCATTCCGTGGACTAACAATGGGCCAGATTCACAAGATGCTCAAGGCGGGCGAGGTGATCACCAGGCAACCGGGAGACGTGCTCTGTCGAGAGGAAGACAAGTCAACGGAGATGTTCATTCTTCTCACGGGCGAGCTTGCCATAACCCGCAGTAGCGTTGAACTGACAGTGGTCAAGTCATCGGATATAGTGGGCGAGATGAGCTTGATTACCGGATTGCCAAGGTCTGCAACTATTGAAGTGACTGAGGACGCCACAATGTTCATGATACGCAGGGAAGAGTTTTCTACCTTGCTGAAGGAAATCCTCGATTTGGCGGTGAAGATATACCAGAACATGCTAGAATCTCTTTGTAGTAAGCTTCTTGAGCTGGATGAGAAATTCGTCGACGGCTTGCTGGGCCCGTAGGGGTCGGTGCCCCCGCACTGACATGCCCTTGGGAGAAAAGCCAAATGAATGAGAACAGGAAAGCAGCGCGCTGGCGCCGCCGGCGGATTATCTACAACAACGACGGTGACGACGTGGTGGAGGTGAAGAATCGCCACGACGCGCACTGGCAGGTCACGAGGCGGAGTGGTGGCGAGCTGATCGACGATTTCCTCGAAGCGCGCACGACGTCGCTACTGGACACTCAGGTTGACAGCATCTGGATTCTACCTGTGCTGGCGGCATCGGGTTCGCGCACCAAACGAAACTAGGTGGGTTTTGCGAAAAGGGGATTTCACAGGAGCTCATTGACACCTACGGTCGCGACCATCTGCAGATTCAGGTAGAGTTCTGCCACAAGAATAAGTTGGAAGTCTTCTGGTCATTGCGCATGAACGACACCCATGACGCCCACCCAAGATTTCCGCACCAGGTACTATGGTCTCGCTCCCATCAAGCGGGACCATCCTGAGAATCTGTTGGGACGGCAAGGCGATTGGGAGAAGTATCCTGACGGACCACGCCGACAGTGGACTTCTCTAGACTTCAGCGTTCCGGAGGTTCGGGAGCACATATTCTCGCTGGTTGAGGAGGTATGTCAGGGATATGACGTGGACGGCGTCGAGCTGGACTTCCTTCGGGATCCCAAATTTTTCGCGCCTACTGCAGATGGGAAACCGGCAGAGCCGCAACATCTGGAGATGATGACCGACCTGGTGCGGCGGATAAAGGACATGACCGCAGAGGTGGAACGAGAACGCGGACGTCCCTTACTGTTGGCGGCGCGCACCCCTCATGCAGTTGCCGACGCCCGCTTCGTTGGCCTGGACCTGGAGCAGTGGCTCGCAGAGGACCTCATCGACGTGCTGATCCCCGCTGGGCCCCACGAGTGCATTTCAGAGTCGCTGCGGGAGGTCGTGGCGCTAGGTCATAAGTTCGAGGTGCCGGTGTATCCATGCATCGCCTGGCCATTCTGGCATTACTGGGCCTTTCTAGATTTGGGATCGGGCGAACACCGGACCTGGGGTTCGTGGGTGAAAACCCTCTACGGAGGTCACCCGAACGACATGGACAAGCAGTGTTATATCGTCGCTTTGAATTCGTGGGAAGGATCTGCGGTCGCGTGGCGTGGTGCCGCGACGAATGCGTGGAAAGCTGGTGCAGACGGGATCTATGTCTTCAACGCCTTTCACAGCACACCATTCGAAAGATGGCGAGAGATCGGTGATTCCCAAACGCTGGCCAACCTGGACAAGATGTTCGGCGCAATTCGGTTCTCTGGCGAGTCTAATATTTCAGAGACAGGAGAGCACCAACTGAAAAAAGGAGAGCCCGTCCGCGCGCACTTTCAGATTGGCGACGATGTGACCTCGGGAAACGTTTCCGAGTTGCGCTTTCGTCTTCACCTGTGGGACCTTGCAAACGATGACGACATAGACGTGAAACTCAACGGTGGCTCCCTCGACGATCTAAAGCGGGAAGGCTCTCCTCGGGCATTGACGTCGGGGCAATGGTTGGAATGCCAGCTAAATCCTGAACAGGTCAAGAAAGGGGAGAACGAGGTTGAGCTGACGGTGCGCCAGCGGGACGCAGCGATGAGCACGCCCCTAGTCGTGGACGCCGTGCAACTGCACGTTCAGTACGGAGGTTAGTCAGGATACTCCTGGCCCGGATGCGAAGGCTGGAGTTCCATGCCGCCATCGACGCAAATCACCTGGCCGGTAACAAAGTCCGACAGGTCGGTGGCGAGAAATTCGACCATCTTGGCGCAGTCCTCTCCCGGACCCGCCGCCGCCGCGTCAGCCACATGATTCACGACGAGAGCTGTCGAATACACTCGCACAGCAAGGGAATGCCGTCACGAATCTGCTGCAGCGACGGCAAGCCGAACGCCAGTCGAAGACTGGGGACGTCTGCGTTGCGCACGTGGAAGCTGGAACCGGGGGCGTAGCGCAGATTGCGAGCCGCCGCCATTTCAGCGAGCCGTCGTCGGTCCACATCGTCCGGAAACGTCAACCAGATAAACAGCCCACCTTGGGGGTGCGACCAGGTGCAGGTGTCGCCCACACCGCGCTCGAGCTCCGCGAACACGGCGTCACGTTTCTCCTTCAACGCCGCGTTGGTGTGCGCGCAGTGTTCCCACAGGTTATCGCGGAGGAACTGGGCCAGGATGGACGCCGCCAGCACACTGTTGCCGCCGTCGTAGCGCCGGTCAAGAATCCGCGACAAAAGCGGCGCTCGCGCCAGGAAGTAACCCGTCCGCACGCCGGGCCCTAGGATTTTCGACAGCGAGCAGATGTATACCTGGTTCGGACTGTCGTCCAGCGCGTAGAGCGCCGGCTCCTTGTCGCCCTCGTAATGCACGTCGCCGTAACAGTTATCTTCGACGACGATGCAGTCGAACTGGCGCGCCACGTCGATCAGCTCGAGCCGCCGTTCCCGCGGCATGACGGATCCGGTCGGATTCTGGTAGGTAGCCAGGGTGTAGATGAAGCGCGGCGGGGTGCCCTGGTCGTGCAGTCTTTGGAGCGTCGTCCGCAGTTGGTCGATGCGCATACCGTGCTGGTCCAGCGCCACGCCGACCAATTCGATGCCCAGCCGGCGATAGGCTCCGATCGTGCCACTGTAGGTCAGCTCTTCGGTGACGACGACGTCGTCCTTGCCTTTCATCAAGGCTTCCGCGATCAACGTCACCGCCTGCATGGAGCCGTTGGTCAGCGCAATGTGCTCCGGGGATACGTCGATCCCTTCACGGTCCGATTCGCGCTCGGCCATGACTTCGCGCAGCCCGTGGTGCCCGAGATCGCCGGGGTAGCGCACGAACGCCTGACCGACATCGGGGATGGCAGTCGCCGCGGCTTTCGCCAACGCCTCCACCGGAAAGGTCTCGGGATTGGTGCAGCCACTGGCGAATTCGAACTCGCTCACTGTCATCACCTCCTGGTTGTCTCGAAAGAAAGGCTAACACCATGGTACCCGCCCGGCAACTCTGGCCATTGACGTCTGTGCCGTTGAGTTGTTTGATTCGAATACCGGATTCAAAGGTCAGGAGTAAACATGAAAATAACAGATGTTGAGATCCTGCCGATCGATCAGTATATGTTCCTGCGCATACACACGGATGCCGGTCTCACGGGGTTGGGCGAGTCCGGGGCGTGGGGTTATCTCGAGGCGTCTGCCGCCGTGATGGAGAGTTACAAGGCCTATCTGATCGGGAAAGATCCCCTTTTGATCGAGCACCATTGGCAAAACCTCTACCGGTGCACACACTTCCGTGGTGCCGCAATCATGGGGGCTATCAGTGCGATCGACATCGCTCTGTGGGATATTGCAGGCAAGCACTTCGATGTGCCCGTGTATCAGCTGCTGGGCGGGAAGGTGCGCGACAAGGCGCGCGTCTATTGCCACGTCATGGCCAACACGAAGGAGAAGCTGATTCAGGGATGCATCGACGCGAAGGCACAGGGTTTTACGGCCGTCGGGCATCTGACGCCGTTTCTGGATGAGTTAGCTGATGAGCCTTATTACATGTCGCATTCCGACAAGATAAAGGACGCGACCGATACGGTGGCCGCTTATCGCGATGCCGTCGGGGATGAGGTCGACCTTTGTATCGAGATCCACCGACGCATGCAACCGGCAGAAGCGATCGTCCTCGGCCGCGCGATCGAGCCGTATCGTCCGTTTTTCTTCGAGGACCCGATTCGTCCCGACAACTTCGACGCGATGGCGGAAGTCGCGCAGAAGATCAATATACCCATCGCGACCGGCGAGCGACTGCACACCATATACGAGTTTCAGATGCTGCTGACGCGGAACGCCGTCCAGTATGTCAGGCCGGATGTGTGCATGTGCGGTGGAATCACGCATAGCAAGAAGATCGCAGCGCTTGCCGAGGCGCATCACGTCGGCGTCGTACCACACAACCCGTTGAGTCCTGTCAGCACGGCCGCGTGCATTCAGATCGCGGCGAGCGTCCCGAACTTTGCGCTCCAGGAATATCCGATCGGCGAAGGGGTACCGCCGAAATCGGAAATCGTGAAAGGGGTGCTGCAGTGCAAGGATGGGTTTATTACGATTCCGGATCGACCCGGTATCGGCGTCGAGCTAACCGATGATGCAGCCGAGAAGTACCCGTTCAAGGGACGCCCTCAGAACACCCGCCTTCATGTAGACGGCTCGGTCGTAGATCAATAACCCACCCGAGGCCAAGTTGAGGGCGCCGTTGCGCTGAACTCAGTCAACACCGACGAGTTGATGTCGATTCAGAGCTCGAAGGCTTCCGGAGCTTGCTCGATGCGAAAGCGGTGTGTGACGATATCGTCCAGCAGGTCCCTGACTGACTTCAAAACGCGAGGATCGGGGAATTCACGGACCTCGACTTCGCTGTCGCCCAGGTATACGACGCCTCTCATACCTTCGCCCTCTGACGATCCTTCTCTTTTTGCTCCACCCACGCCCTGAACTCCTGCCGCAAACGTTCCTGGTAAGCTTTAGTTGCCTCCGGAGTTTCGAGGGGAGGCGGTCCCGAGTGAAGACCGTAATGTATCATGGCCAGCCCCGCATCAACGGTCAGGTGCTGTCCGGTCACAAAGCGCGCCTCGTCTGATACCAGATATAGGGCCGCATGGGCGATGGCTGTCGGATCGACGGAGACCGGCATGGGTAGGTGGCGCAATTCTCGCCCGAAACGCTCTTCGAATTCGGGCAGGTACTCTTCGCCGATCCGGTCGACCACCTCCCACATCTGCCCCCCCACCCCGCCGGGGCAGATGGCATTGACGCGAATCTTGTGAGGCCACAACTCCACGGCCATCGTGCGCACGGCTCCCAGTAAAGCGGCTTTGGCGGCGCTGTAGGCCGGGGATTGCACACCCAATAGAGCCTGTACGGAGGAGGTGCAGACAATTGCTCCCTCGCCCGCTTTTTTCATCTCCGGCAGGCAGCGGTGCGCTCCTTCGAGCAGGGCCAACAGATTGACCGCCAAAACCTGCTCCGTCCCTGCCCGGTCGAACTCCTGTATGGTGCCACCGTTTCCCGCGTTGGCGTTGCTCAGGTAGATGTCCACCTTGCCATAGGTCTCGGCGGTAAACGCAACGGCGTGGCGTACGCCTTCGGAGGTGCTTATATCGGCGTGCACGAAGCGCGCCTGGCCACCGGCCTTTTCAATCAGCGCGACGGTTTCCGTCCCGCCCTCGTCATTAATGTCGTTGACCACCACACACGCCCCTTCGCGAGCAAAGATGCGAGCCATCGAACGGCCGATATTGCTGCCGCTCCCGGTGATCAAAGCTACTTTTTTGTCCAGACGCATATCTTGTCCTCCACGAAAATCGACAACATGGATAAAGGACTTCACCGCTAGTTGCGCAAGTATCCTTGGTTGCAGTTTCGCGCTATCCCAAAGGGAGCGCTCCGCCTCCGGTTGCCAAACGCCTCCCCGTGCTGCGGGATAACCAGGGTGGCTGGCTGTATGACAAGAGAAATCGATGTCCCGGCAAGAAGATCACACCCGACGCCGAGATGAAGAAGATGAAAGTCCGGTGGGCGAAGAAGAATAAGTGACCAGCTGTGTGGGGGCAGGGCGGCTACAGGGGTTACCCGTCCTTCTCATTACCCCAAGGGAAAGACTCGACCTGGAGCGAACGTTCCACCGCGGGCAGAGATGTCTTCGCGCCACCGTTGTTGGATGAAATGTGTATGCCGAACCCGATCTCGGTAGCTCTACGTGCGTGATCGATGTCGCAGGCGGTTCGACCGCCGCTCCGCACAGCTTGTTGGAGATCTCGAACCATGCCGGGGCCCGCGGGCCAGTCCTCATCGGCGGAGGGGCAGCGGCAACAGGCGCGGCTCGTTCGATCCCTCCTCCCACAGGTAAGCCTCCGGTCCATCCTTGCATATTGAGAGGCGCCCCTTGTCGCCTTGAAGGTCGAAGCTCGCTCCCTGTGCGCCGGCTGGAGTGATATAGACGACCACACCGTTGTCCATTCCAACCTGAGCGCGACCTGGCGGGTCCAGGTGCCTTCGCGAGTCCGTCGGGTCACCGGAAACATCATCGATCAGCCCACTCACCCAAACCGGTTCCGGATCGTCCAGCAAGCCCAGGATCGCGTCATACCAGTGACAGCCGTGGTTGATGGTGTTCGGAAGCCCGTATGCAACAAGGCTCGTGACTGAGCCGATGACCCCACCTGCGATCTCCGATCGCAAGCGGCGATAGCTTTCCGTCCATCTTCGATCGAGCGCAAACGCCAGCGGCACGTTGTTACAGGCTTGGACGATCCGATCCATCTCTTCGAGCGATGTGGCCAGCGGTTTGTCGCAAAGGATGCCGCGGACGCCGGATTGAGCCGCCGCCTCGATCTGATCGGCATGCATCGTCTGCCGCGTCGCGATGCATAAGATGTCCGGTCGGGTTTCTTCGAGGAGGCGTCCATAGTCGCCGTAGCTCGCAATCTCGCCCCATGCTTCTTGCCAGAAGGACGCAAACTCTTCGCGGGTCTCTTCTCCATAGTCAAAGACTCCCACAATCTCTGTCTCGGGAACGGCGTGAAAGGCGCCGGCGAGATTGTGACTGGTCATCTTGTGCAACAGCATGCGGTGGCAACCCGCGATGGCAACCCGGAGCTTGGTGTTATCTTGAGCCATAGGAACCTCTGCTGTGTTACGTCGCAGTTGTCGCGGAAGCCGGGCGGGACGCTTGATTCGTCGGCGCGATGGTTGGCACCTGAATCGATGCACATGGAAATACCGCAACTCTGGCGTTTGGAGGCAATTTTTCGGCGAGCATGCGGATGGGAGTATCCCAGTCGCGGAAGAGGAAGTAGTCCGAATGTTCTCGGTAGAAGTCTTCGACCGGGTAGTGCTCCGAAAAAACGAGTAACTGATCGGGCTCGCCGATCCTGGGCGCGGGGAGCTCCATGGGTTCGAGCGATGCTCTCTGTTTCAAGAACCGCGCGTAGTCCATTCCGTCGTATATCCCGTGATAGCAAATCCCGTCACTGCATGGACTGATTGCAATGGCATGCGCACGATCAAAGTAGTTCCTCACCCAGAGCGATTTGCCCAATTGAATGGAATCCGCATCTAGCGGATAGGAGTTCGTCACTACCAGATCGGTTGTTCGACGTATCCCGTCTGGAATGGCGGTTCCATACGTTTCCCGGGCGAATTGTGCCCCCCTGCGATGCGCCTCTACGAAATCGCCGACAAATACGCCGACGATCTCGCGCCGGCTGTTGATGACTGCGTTTACGATGACGTCCAGGCCGAGCCGTCTGGCCACTGCCTCGGCGGCATCCCGAGCATCGGGCTCGCTTGCGCTGCGTTCCACGGCGCCGTGCTCCCTCGAGGGATAGTGATTGTGGAAACAAAAAATCGTCGCGAAGCCTGAGACGCCGGGCAGGATCAGCTTGGCTCCGCCACCAAAACCCACGTTTCCGTGCGGATAGATGCCGCCCAGGCAGATCTTGAAATCTGCGTCTGCAACTACGGGATTGATGTAGACCGGCATGCCGTCGGAAAGATTGCCCAGGGCGCGCAGGTTCCCACTCATAAAGTCGTGATTCGTCACTTCGTATTCTGCGGCAACACCTGGTCCAACCTTTTTGGCGATCTCCCGAGCGTTTAGTGGACGGTGCGAGCCTACACCCACGACAAAGCGGATCTCGTCTTTGGCGATACCGGCTTGGGAGAGTTCCCGCAGCACAAAGGGGATCAGTTCGGCGGCGGGGGTAGGTCTGCTCAGGTCGTCGACCACGATCGCGGCGCTCTTCTTGCCGCGTGCCATCGCCGCAATGGGCGGTACGCCGATGGGGTGACCAAAGGCGGCTTCGATCTGCGCCTCCCCCATCTTCGTGGTTTCTTCCGGGGCGAGGATTGTTACCTCCCAGGATTGTGGAAGATTCAGGGGGACTTCTCGGTCGCCGAACCAGGCACCCGAGCGCACAGTTACACTTTCGTTCGATGACATCGATTCTCCTGGATTGATGTGCGGCACCGCTCACAACGACGACTAACGACCCCAGCTTTGCGGTCCCAGCCTTGACCCGACCATAGATAATGGTATTTGTCCCTGCTAAACGCCACCGGTGAAAGTCACACTGCTCAACACACCCTACATCGCCTTGCGATGACCATGGAGGTTGAAAATGGATGGCCAACAGCAGGATATCATGACACGCGGTAGCTACTTTCCCGGTGATTGGGTGCGCCCCCGGTTCAATCCCGGTACCTGGATGGCGATGGTGGACGTGATGGAGATCTTTCCGGGACATCGCAGCATTACCCGTGAGGGAAGCTACGAGCTGTTTGACGCACCTATCGGAGTAAACCTCCGGGTGGAAGAGCTGCAGAGGTGCGAACCGATTCTGAATCCCGGAAAAGACTGGGGCGCGGAGGGTTTCGAAGATCCGTCAGCGCCGCCCGCTGAGCGCTACAAGGCGATGGACGCCAGGGGATTCTGGCTCGACCGCGAAACCGGCGAGGAGGTGGACCCCGACGAGGCGGATAAATGCTGGCGCGCCGAACAGTACGAGGGGCCGGCCTATGCAGGCCGCAAAGTGGTTCTCAAGGGTCAGATGCTGGGCCGGACCTCGCCGGATCGGGTTAACTGGACCAAGATCGATGAACCCCTCGCCAACTACTCTGTCAACGGCGGCATTTCCCCTGGGTACGACGCGCACAACAAAACCTATTTCGCCTTCCTCCAACCCCAGGGTTGTGCCCCCACAGACCCCCAAAGCGTCGGCACCAGCATACCCGAGACCGAGGTCGTGCGGCGCGCCGTGGGGTTGGCGCGGACCAAAGACTTCCGTCACTGGCCCGCGCCCAAGCTCTTGCTCCATCCCGATGCACAGGACCCCCTCGACATCTCATTTTATGGTACCTGCTACTTTCCCTATCCAGGCCGGCTGGATCTTCACGTGATAATCCTTCCGGTTTTCCACATGGTAACCGATCACGTGGACTTGCAGATCGCTTTCAGTCGCGACTGTGTAGTGTGGACGCGTCCCGAACGCCGGGCCATCCTCAGCGTGGGTGCACGGGGCAGCGGGGACGAGGGCCAGCTCTACCCTTGCGCTCCTCCGGTGGAGCTTCCCGACGGCTATTGGGCCCTGCAGTACATGTCGCGCTCAACCACACACACGGTGGCCGAGAAGTACAAGCAGGCTCTTTTCCCGGAGATGGGGCCGGAGCAGAAGAATTGGGCGCGCTGGTCCGCGCATCGGTTGTGCGGCGTCGAAGCCGAGAGCGAAGGAAGATTCACCATCGCCACGGTGTTTCGCCAGGAGAAGGAGCTACGCCTGAACTATCGCTGCGCGCCCGGTGGCTGGATCAGCGTAGAGTTGCTGCGGGCTATACCTTCCAAGAATTGCCCGGATGTGGATCCTCTCGAGGGTTTCACCTTCGCGACGTGCGACCGCCTGGCGGGAGATGAAGTGGACCAGGTCGTCACCTGGCAGGGGAATAGCGATATCTCCAGTGTCGGTGAGATGGTTGCCATTCGCGTGAAGATGTTCCAGGCGAAGCTGTTCGCGTACCGGCTCTAGACCCGTATCACGCGCCGGGGATTCAGAGGCGTTGACAACGGAGTTAACCCGAAGAGGCTTCGCGCAGCTTCGCGTGCAGGCGCAGACAGATCGCCGCCGTGAAGCCGTACTCATACGCCCCGAGGCCGGCTCCGGTCTGCGAATCGAAGTGTTCGCGCAGGTCGCCATCGGCGATCAAGATGGCGTACAACCGCTCCCGGGCGGTATACGCCTCGTCGCGGTAGTTGAGCTTGTCCAACACCCTGATCATCAGGTAGGCCACGTTGATCCAGGTAGGTCCCCGCCACCATTGGTCCGCTGCGTAACTCGGTTCATCGTAAGCGACCACCGGAAACGGGACGGCACCGAAGAAGTGGTCCGGGTTCAGCAGGTACTCCTCGATCGTCCGTCGCCCCCGATCTTCCGCCAACGGTACTCCGGCTAGCAGTGGCAGGAAGCAGGCGGGAGTTTTGATACGCACGGGCTCGCCAGTCTCCACGTTGACGTCCAGGAAGAGCCCCGATTCCTCGTCGTATAGCAGATCCACCATGCGAGCTGCGTAGGCGTCGGCTTGAGCGCTCAGCGCCGCGGCGGTAGCGTCGTCGCCACCCATACGGGCAAAATCGGCGCAGATCCGCATCTGCAAGAGCAGATAACTGTTCAGGTCGCAGGCGATGATCGCACCCTGGTCAAAGCGGGGGGTGTTGTCCCATCCCACTTCCATGCCGTTGACTGCGGCGGGCAGACCGAGGCGGGTCATGCGTTGAGCAAGCCACCAGTCGGTATTGCGCCGCAGCGCAGGTAGCAGCCGTGCCGCCAGCTCTTCGTCGCCCGATTCTCGAACGATTTGGTGACCCGCCCAACCGAGCAGAGGTGGCTGCGACTGACCGGGGTGGACCCAGGTTGAACATATAAAGGCATGCAGCTTGCCGTCGGTCCGCTGATTGTCCGTGAAGACGAGCAAACTGTCCTCCGCCAATTGCGCATTGAACTGCGCCACCCCAAGGCTCTGGAAACAACTGTCCCACAAATAGGCGCAGGGGTATCTGCCTCTGCTGGGGAAACCGGAGATCCGTCCCTGCAAGAGCCCAGGGCAGGCGGCGCTGTTACCCAGCAGAGTGTATATCGCCCGTGCCAGCACCGCCGCTTCCGCATCGGCGGCGGCGCGGATGTCGAATGAACCTGTGGCCCCCGCCCACCAGGTCAGCGTGCGCTTCCGCGCCTCTTCCGCCGAGTTGCTCCCGTCTCGCAGGCGGGAGATGATCTCGTCGTGCCCCACCTCGAGCATGCGCACAGAAAAGAGCAAGACGATTCGGCTTTCATTATCGGCCAGAACCTTCACCGCATCGGGCGTGGGAAGCGCTGCCATCGCGCCCTCAACGACCCGTATTCCGATGACAAATGGGAATGTTTCATCGTGGTCACGCGGATCCAACGTGGGCAGGTAGCCGTCGATGATGGCGATTCCGCCCTCTAACTGCCGGCAGCGCCGTTCGGTGAATCCTTCATGGACGGCGGGATTGAACTCGAGCGCGGACAGGCCGGCGCAGTCCACGATGAAGGTGTTGTGGCCGCAATACGCAATCTGCGCTTCCCCCTCGCGAAACCTCTGCTGGATGCCGATCGCCGTATTCTGGTGCTGTTCCACCGGTTCGGGCATGGCGAGAAACGGCTCTAGAAAGACGGTCATTCGGCGATTGTAGTGCAGGTAGAGGCAAGCGATACCACCCTCGTCATTCACGCCCAGACCGACATCGGAGTAAAACGGACTGAAGGAACGGTCGCCACCAGAGAAGTCGAGCCGGTTTCCCAAGACATCGACCAGGCGCTCGACGGGCGCGCGGGAACCTGATCGATCACTCACGGCGAAATTGGTCTCCCAGCATTGTTGTCAGTTCAAACCCAGTTCCCTGCGCACCAGGTCCGCCCCGGCGGCAAGGGCACAGAGCTTGCGGAAGGCGACCTCTCGAGGCAGGAACCACATGCCACAGTCCGGCGCCAGGTTCAATCGTTCGGGTGGAATCAGCTCGAGAATGGCGCGAATGCGGCCGGCGATGTAGTTGGGCTCCTCGATTTCGGATGAACTCAAGTCGAGCAAACCGACAATAACCGTCTTGTCGCCGCAATGGCGCAACAGCTCCGGTTCGTGCCCGGGCTGCTCGTACTCCAGGCAGATCTGATCGGCGCGGGACGCGGCAATTGCTTCGAGTGCTCTACCGTAGTTGGGATCGACTTTCTTAGCGCCTATGGTCGCGTAACCGTAGCAAATATGCACAACCGTCGTCGTCTCGATTCCATCGAGCGCTCGATCCAGCGCCTGGGCACCCCAAGCAACCGCCTGATCGTGACGAAAGTGGAAGTCCGGTTCATCCAACTGAAGCAGATCGACGCCTTCCTCTTGGAGCGCCAGGAGTTCGCTGTTGAGCGTCCCGGCGATAGCCATTCCGAGCGCGGCTTCGTCGGGATAATACTCGTTGGACAGCCGGCACGCAGAGGTAAGAGGTCCGATCACGGTCATTTTTGTCGGACGGTTGGCGTAACGCTTGAGGAAGCGGAGGTCTGCAAGGGTAATTGGCTCGGAACACGACACCTCACCCACGACTCTCGGCGCCTTTGCTTTTTCGAGCCGCTTTTCAATCTCGGGATCGAGATCGACAAAGCTCATGTCTCTGTCCTCCATCGACCACGCGCCCAAATGTTTTGTGTCCAAGCCGTCGAATCGACGGAAGAAATATGCATCGAACCGTTGTCGCCGCTGTTCGCCGTCGGTCACTACGTCCAAGCCGGCACGTTCCTGGTCGGCGATGGCCAGCAAAGTGGCGTCGTCTTGAGCTTCGGTAAGCACCTCCGCCTCTGGCCGCCAATAGTCGTCATCGTAGGGGGTGGTTACCCGTTGGTGGCGGATCAACCAGTTCGGTTTCGTGTAGCTGCCGACAAGCTGGGTAGTGAGGGTAGGTGTCATAGATGCCAAGATGGAAGGACGTAACAAGTGGTCGAGCGGCCAATGCTAAGTAGATCGGCCTTGATGTCAACCATTTCCGTCGGAGAACCGGCATCAAAGGGTGGGTTGACAACGGGGGGTTGTGTCACTCGTTTCTATGACATCAAAAAAGAAGGGCTCATGAAAACCATTTTCATTCTCATGGATTCCTTGAATCGGCACTACCTCAGTGCCTACGGGGATTCCCGGGTCCAGACCCCCAACATCGACCGTCTCGCCCAACGTGGAGTCGTATTCGACAACCATTACTGTTGTTCGATGCCATGTATGCCGGCCCGGCGGGACCTGTTTACGGGACGAGCAAGCTTCCTTGAAAACCCCTGGGGGCCGATCCAACCGTGGGATGATTGTTTACAACCAGAGCTGCGTCGACAGACGGGCACCTACAGCCATCTTATTACCGATCACTTCCATTACTTCCGCACCGGTGGCGAAGGGTATCACACCTGCTTCGATACCTGGGAGTACCTGCGGGGTCAATGCTGGGATCCATGGCGCCCGCTCGTAGGAGAGCCGGAGGTCCCTGTCTACCGGGGAAGAAACCGACGGACGTATTGGGCCAACCGGGAATTCTTCGACAGCGAAAAGGACGAAGAGTACACCACGCCCCAGTGTTTCGTGAGGGCGCTGGATTTTCTCGACCACAACTACGAGCAGGATAACTGGCACCTGCACCTTGAGGTGTTCGACCCGCACGAGCCTTTTATCTGCCCGCGGAAGTATCTGGATCAGTACAACGACACGTGGGACGACCGGTATTATTTCGATTGGCCTGAGTACGAGCCGGTATCTGAGGAACCGGAAGCGGTGGGACACATCCGCAAGCGGTATGCCGGCACCTTGTCCATGGCCGATCACTGGTTGGGCAAGCTCCTGGATAAAATGGACAGGCTAGACCTTTGGAAAGACACCACCCTAGTGCTGACCACTGACCACGGCCATCTCCTGGGCGAGCACGGATATTGGGCCAAAAACTACATGTTCGATTACCAGGAACTCGCGCACATTCCACTGATTGTCTGCCAGCCCGGGACCAAGAGCAAGCGGGTCGATGCTCTGACTTCTACCATCGACCTGATGCCGACGCTCATGGAATTACACGGAGCCGCGCCACCCGCGCCCGTGCACGGCAGATCCGTCAGTCCGCTGCTGGATAGCCAGGCGGAGCACCATGAAGCGGTTCTCTTTGGTTATTTCGGCAAGGATATCAATTTGACGGACGGACAATACACCTATTGCCGGCAAGCAAAATCGGGCTCTTTCCTCTATCACCACACGGCGGTACCGACCGGCTCCCGTGGTTGGCTCGATCGCGAATCGCTGGCCCAAGCCGAGTATGGGGTGTTCCTGAAACAGGCCAGCGACGTTCCGCATATACGGCTCAAAACGCCCTCTCATCGGCACCACAATGCTCCTGACTTCAACCCGATCTACGATGTGAGAGCCGATCCGCATCAGCAGCAGGTGATCCGCGATCCCGATCTGGAACGCCAGCTTGAGAGCAAAATGAAGGAATTGTTGATCGATTTCGACGCGCCGACCTGTCAGTACTACCGCATGGGATTGTAACCTGAAACAGACCATGGATCTGCAGCTAATCGAACCTCACAAACACCGTCAGCTGTTCGTGGACGACGCCGCGTTGGAAACGGGGGCCGGCGCACAAAACCACGGTTGGACGCGGACCATGCATCCACCCAAGAAGTGCGGCCCCGTCATTCGTCCTGATCTATCCCGCGGTCAACGGTCGCTGCAAAGCCGCAGCGCGCCGCAATGGAATCCCGAAAAGGGAGTCTGGGAATGGTGGTATTTCGGCGAGCACGTCTACTACGCAACCTCGACCGACGGTGAGAACTGGGATCGCCCATCCCTAGGGCGTTACGAGTGGGAGGGTTCGAAAGAGAACAACATCGCGGACGATCCCGATAGCGGCGAAACCCGGCGATTGACCCACGTGCTTCGCGACGAAGCCGAAGATAGTCCGCAGCGACGCTACAAAGCGCTCTTTACCCGCAGGGCGGTCATCAATGCCAGTAGCCGCTTCCTGGCAACGTCCCCGGACGGGTTCGACTGGACCATTCTGGATCGCCCTCCGATACCCAGCAGCGACGAATGCCACTTCACTTACGACGAGTTCGGCCAGCAGTACCTGGCGCTCGTTAAGCACGGCACCGAATGGGGGCGCTCGGTTTTTCTTTCCACCAGCAAAGACTTCGAGCAGTTCACTGAACCACAGCTCATCTTTCATTCCGACGAGCTCGACCGAGCGAACTGCCGGCGACGCGTACGCGAAGTGATCGAAGACCCCGACTATATTACACCGCCCATCGTCGACGATGTGGACTACATAGCCGAAGTCTACCAAATGGCCGTCATGCCGTACGAGGGATGTTATTTCGGGTTCCCCGGTCTGTTCAATCCGTTCGGAGCCATCGCCCCACCCACCAAGAACTTCACTCGCATCAACCAGGTGGAGCTGGCGTTTTCCCGCGACCTCCACAACTGGGATCGGCTCGGGGATCGACAGGTGTTTGTCGGCCTCGACCGGTGGGACGGCGAAAACTACGGCACGAGCCAGATCCTGTTGACCGGCCGTCCGGTTGTACGCCCCGATCTTGGTGAGATCTGGGTTTATTACAACGCCCTGCGCATGCCGGGGAACCGGGAACAATACCAGCAGCTGGACCGCAACCGGGAACTCTTCAGACTCAATGTGGATCCGGAGCTCTTCGAGGACGCGGGCGCCCTGTCGTTGGCAAAGCTCCGCCTGGACGGTTTTGTCTCGCTCGACGGCGGTGAGTCGGCGACCATCACCACCAAACCGTTCATGCTAAGAGGTGAAGAGGTATACATCAACGTCGACGCCAAATGGGGGACGATCTTTGCCGAGATCGTCGATGGGGAAACCATGAAACGCTTCCCTGGCTTCACCGTCATTGGCGAACCAATCAGCGGCGATCACAGGCGCGCGAAGATAATTTGGCAGGGAGAGCACGACCGGGTCTTCGAGCGGCCGGTTCGCATCATCTTCGACCTGCACCAGACGCGCCTCTACTCCTTCTGGCTACAGAAGGAATGAGGCCACGCGGGGGTCGAGGATGCCGCGGCTCGACACCCTGCTTGCACCGACGATCGATAACACGGTTTTTCACTTGAACGTCCGATCACAAGCGGCTCTTTGCGCGACTGGCGACCGGCGTTCTAGGAGCAGCCCGACACGACTGGAGACCCCGATATGTCGACCGCCTCAACTCATTCCCGGTCTGAGCAAGCAGACCCTCCGGCTGAAATATTCGAACGGGACGGTTTCTTCATTCCGCCAGACCCAGTCATCCCGACGGAGCTCGTCGACAGGGCGGTCAGCCACATGGACGACGTGATGAACTGCGAATACGAAACCGGCGTTCCGCCCGGAGGCCGGAAATGGAATCCGGGTGATGATGAGCGCGTAATCCGCAAGATTGATCAACCCCATCTCTGCGACCGCACGATCATGGAGCTGTTTACCTATCCAGCCATCGGCCAATGGGCGGCGCTCCTGACCGGAGCCAAGATGATCCAGCTTTGGGCATCGCAGCTGTTGTACAAACCATCGGGAGGTGATGTGTCGGGGAATGTTGGCTGGCATCAGGACAAGCAGTACTGGACGTTTTGGCAGGATGGTGAGGTTTTTACGGCATGGATCGCGCTCAGCGACGTAACCGCAGAGAATGGAGCGATGCGGTTTGTGCGCGGCTCCCACTCCTGGGGCGGCGTCATAGAAGGTGGCGATTTTTACGGATCAGACCACCAAGCGCAGCGCGAGGCGATCACCGTTCCTCCGGGGAAGGTGTGGGAGGAAGTTCCGGCGTTGCTGCCACCCGGCGGCGTCAGCTTCCACCATCGGCATACCTTTCACGGCAGCGGACCCAATCGGGCGCCCTGGCCCCGCCGGAGCTTTGCTCTTCATCTCCGCACGGAAAACACGGCGTCCATGCCTGGTATCGACAAGGACGTTTATACGATGAAGCTGGACGAACCTGACGTCTGTCCCATTTTGTATCAATCAGTCGATTCCTAGAATTTCTGCGAGTCGAATCATTCGATGTTCCCGCAGGCGTAGATAGAGAGAGGTAGCCACAGGATGTCGAGATTGCGTGTAGCCGAAGTTGGCACCGGCCCCAAAGGCCACCAGCACCTCAGTATCTTGAACGGTTTCGAGGAGGTGGAACTGGTTGCGGTTTGCGATCCGTCAGCGGAGGCGCGGGATGCGGTGGGTGAGGAGTTCAAGATATCAAAACGTTACGCCAACCTGGAGGAGCTGCTCGACAGCGAACAGCTGGACGCCGTCTTTGCGGCGACCCCGCCCCAACTCAATGCCCCGGTTGCCCAGACGTGCGTGGAACGCGGTCTCCACACCTTCCTGGAGAAACCGCCCGGGTTGAACGGCACCGAAACCATCGCTTTGCGGGATGCGGTGAACAGGGCCGGGGTAAAAGCGATGGTGGGCCTCAATCGCCGTTTCCATCCCATGATCATCAAAGCCAAGGAAATGGTCGAGGAACGGGGACCGATCGTGCAGCTGGTGGGTGAGTTCCACAAGAGCATGACGATGCTGGCCAACTCACGGCACTCCTCCAAGCCGGAGGTCATGGACAATTGGCTGGTCACCAACGATATCCACGCGGTAGACATCGTGCGTCACCTCGCCGGAGCCGACGTAGCCGAGGTCCACAGCTTCGCCCGGCGCGCCTTTTCCGAATACCGCGACCTCCACGCCGCCCTCGTCATTTTCGAGAACGACTGCGTTGCAAACTACGCTTTCAATTACACCACCGGCTACCGGCTGGAGCGCTACGAGATTCATGGCCGCGATATCTCGGTTTTTCTCGAAGGCGTGGATAAGGGGACTATATACCGTGACGGCAAGATCAGCGAAATGCCATCTACGGATACCAGCGGCACTGAAGAGGAGCTGCGTTACTTCGTCGACTGTGTGGTCGAGGATCGTCCGGTGGAGCCGCCGGCAGCCAATCTGGACGAAGCAGTCAAGAGTGTTGAACTGGTCGACGCGATTCGGGCAGGTTTCAGGGAAACTTGATCGACTGCCACCAACGAACTCCGGGGTATCGGCTTCCCTAAATTGGCTGACCGAACTCGGCGAATCCGACCAGACCTCTCACAAAGAATGACCAGCTATGGAAGTTGCGGTTTGAGCGAAACTCTTCGTCGAACCTTCTTTTGTCCTTTGCCAAACCGACGATTGTTACCATCTCGTATCCGAAGTAGCTGGTCCGATTGGTGAGCGTAGAAAAAGCGGTCCAGCGTTTGGAGCTCTCGCTTCCCGTGTTGTCCGCTACCCGGTACGGCAACGGCCCAAGCCCCTGAAGCCCGAGCCGCAGGTTTGTTCGCGGCAACAACTGGAATCGAAGACGCAGTATTGGAATCGATCTCTTCTCATGCTGGACCGCGCGGCCACGATCATGATCGAATTGAAGGAACAGCATCTGTTTGTGTTGTGCGGTCAACTCCATCCGCGACGACCAGCTCCACGATTTGCCAACACGGCTTACCCAGGTCAACAGATCGAGGCGCCGCCGCCGTTGAAACAGTCCGGGGCGAAGCTCGCCTCCTTGCTGCCAGTTTATGCGTAACCGCAGCTTTTGCACCACACTCAATCGGTGGCGCTCGAAGCTTCCTTCCAGATATCCTTCGTTGACGAAGCTGTCTCTATACGCCAGCAAATCAGGCACGGCTACGCTCGAGAAGATCGGAGGACGGGCATTCAACAGGAACTCGGCAGTGTTCGAACTGCTCAACCCCCCCTGTGTGAAAACATTGTCCCGATTTGGGTTCTCGACCGCAATCATGTAGGCATCGGCAATATCGTCCAAGATCCGGCGGAAGTGGTTCTCGAAAAAGAGGTGTCGGAAACCCGTCGAGCTTCGTTTCTGGTAGGTCAGGATAAGGTAGGTTGAGCGATTCCGGCCAGCACCGGCAATCTGCGTAACGCCATGTCGGCCCACTGCAAGCGACCAGTTGGAACTGAAATCCAGTTGACCGAAGATGTGGTACCCCCGTTGATCGGCGTCATACGGATAATCCACGTCGCCGTCATCTTCCCGCTGATCAGGCTCGTCGTTGTTATTCCGATCGAGACCGTAGGTATAGCGGTTGGGCTCCACGTCGTACATGAGAAACGGCTCGTCATAGTCAGCCACTGAATTGAGATTACGGTTGGTATCAGGAATTCCGTCCCCATCCTCGTCCTGCCCGAGGAAAACTCCGTCGATGTCGAAGCTGCGTTCGTCTGGTTCCAAGCCGACGATGTTGCCAATGCGACGATCTGGGTAACGGTCGCCGTCATCGTTGTCCTGCACCAGATCCCAGTACACTGTGTTGTTGATCATGCCAGATAAATTCGTGTAGTCCAGATCGGAGTTGTTGTCCAGGTAGGTGCGCAGGCTGGTGGTGAATTCCGGGTTGATGGAGAAAAGCTCGGTCCCGACGCGACCCTGATCGAACCACCGTGTTGCGTTCAGGTAATAAGCCGATCCATGATCCGAGAAGCGCGCGCCCGATCCGAAATCGGCTTCACCTCCGGCGCGTGCAGGATAGCGGGCAAAGAGGGAGGAGCGGGCGTACTCTCCCCTTACCTGTACGCCCGCCAGGGCAACGTCGACGTCGGTACTGTAGGTAAACAAACCTGTACCCTCACCAACCCTGAAACGGACACGTCGCAGGTTCGAGTGATCGCGCATGTTCCCCTTGGCCCGCAGCACGTTGCGATAGAAGGTGGTCTTATATCGCGTATGGTAGCTACGTCCACGGGGATTGGCTTCGTCTAGCTGCGCCACGTCGACGCGGAAATCGCCTCCCATGATTGCATCCACCTCCACCGATTCGACTGGATCCTCCTCCGACAGATCGAAGAGAAAAACCAGCTGCTGGTCGCCGTCCGCGTGCAGCACTTCTGTGCCGGAGCGAAGCTCGAATCCTGCAACCAACGTCTCCAGATTGGCGTCCCCGCTCACATCTACGCCCGCCTCGTGGTCCAATCGATACAAGTAGTCGGCATAAAGCGGGATCTCGTCTCGACCTTAATAGTACAATCTATGCCCGATGAATTGGGTGTAATCTAGAGCCTGAAAGCGCCCGGTTGCCGTTGAAAACCGCCCGACTTGCGGCGCGATACCGCCGTTGTGGGCCAACACCCGGGGTTCCAGATCCGGTCGCGAGGCGCCATTGACAATCAGCGTCAAATTCTGGACCACCGCGCCTCCCTTGCCGTCTTCGGGCGAATCGTCGGCGACGCGAACCACGATCCAATCAATGAGCGGCTGATCTGGTCGCAGCACCCCGTTCATGCTGTTGCCACCTCGGACGCTGTTGTATATGTGGATGTTGGACCAGTTTAGTCCCAATTTTCCGATTCCGAGCTCAGTTTGCGCCCGTGCTCCCAGGAGCAATGTCGAGTCGTGGGCTATATGCGTCTCCCCAAGGGCAAAGATTGCGCGCGGCAGGTAGGCATGTGGTCGCTCGATTCGCGAAGCCAGACCGGTCAATTGAAGGCGTGGCATAGAAACGTCCAAGCGAAAGCCGCTCAAGTCAGTCATCGACAAGGTCAGTGGCGAAAGTCGGGCGTTGAGGCCGTCGGCTACGACCAGGCTATATCCCCAATCTCCGTAGCCGTCGCGTCCGACCACCGTTGCTTTGTACACCTTATTCCATACGAGAAGGAAGATTCCGCTGTTTGGCTTGAAGATTGAACTACCATATTCCTGCCCCGGAAGCCGCGCCTCCTTCCAGAAATAGAGATCGTATCCATTGATCAGTCGATTGCCCAGAGGGCCGTAGAAGACCCTTGGCGAATCGATGTACGGAGCTGAATGGTTCGGGTAATTGTGAAAGGGATCGAAGGCCAAATTTCGATAACTTGGCCGCTCCCAGCGAAGAAAAGCACGGGTTGATTCGACCTCGGCCAAATCCGGCGTCTTGGCGATCGAAGAACCCTCGAAGGTTTGCAAGAGCGCCAGGATGCTCAAAAAGCTGACCCGTAACGTCAGCCGCCGATCAGATCGCTTCATCACTACTCGAATCTCCTGGTCCTTCGCGGACAAGTCGAAGCGTGCTTCATGCGGGATCGGCACGCTGCTCTCTTAACGGACGACCTCTGCAAGATTTCCATACACGGTACGGAATCGCATCTCGGACGCCAACCCGATTCCGAGGCCCTCGGAATCGCTACGCGGAAATGTTGCTGGATGTACGTGCGAATCCTGTTAGATTCTACCTGTTGCCAGTAAGCACCATTGTCCGGATGACGAAGCTATGACAGTCGATCTGATTAACCCCAAGACGCATCGGCAGCTCTTTGTCGATGTCATGCGCGCCTTTACTCCTTCTGGATAGGATCCGGCATATGCCACACCGTCTCGACGCTGGTCAGATTCAAACCTACAGCGACCAAGGGTTCCTCCTGATCGACGAACCGCTCTACTCGGCCGCGAAGTTCGCCGCGTTCAAGGAGCGCTTCGAGTGGCATCTTAAGTTGTGGGAGAGCCTCCAGGGTCACCCCGTAGAAGGAATCGACCGCGCCAACTTCGTCGACCCGAGTTTGAACGAGTGGTTTCTCGCCGACGAAGTGCTCGACCTGGTGGAACCACTCATCGGACCCGACATCGCTCTCTTTGCCACTTCGTGCCTGAACAAGCTCGCTCCGGCCGGCAAACGGGTGCCGTGGCACGAAGATGGATCGTATTGGAAACCGATGGCGGAAAATCGAATCGAGGTGGTCACCGTCTGGTTGGCCATCGATCCTTCGACTCCGGCCAACGGCTGCATGAGAGTGGTGCCCGGCTCCCACCGCGAGCGCGGTCGGGAGCACGAGCAAGTCAAGGATCTCGGCCACACCCTTCTCAAGAAGACGGTCCGGGAGGACCTGTTCGACGAATCTATCGCCGTGGACTGTATACTGGAACCAAACCACTGCAGCCTGCACGACGCCTATTTGATCCACGGCTCCAACGCCACCGACGGCAAGATGCGCCGCTGCGGTTATCAGATGCGATACATGCCGACCACCGTGAAGTCGACCCGTTTCAGCGGCCAGCAGGTCTATCTCGCCAGGGGCAAAGACCATGCCGGCAACGAATACCTCGACCGTGACAAAGTGAACAATCTGTGGCTGGAGGAACGACCGGAACTTCAGCAGCTCGTAGAAGCCTGCGCCGCGTGAGGGATCGTTGATCGAGGGGCACGAGAAGGCGGGATCTACGATCTTGACGGCAAAGGCGTGGAAAGTGTTGAGACGGCGACAGACCATCGCCGTTGACCACAATGACATCGCGTTGCATTCGCGTTGTTGCGGCGTCGGAGCGTGGTGGCGCAAAACGACGTGTGCCTCCTCGGGCAACTGCTCCCATACCTCCCGCGGAATATCCACGTTCCAAAACGACGTAGCCGTCGGTGCGCAGCGTTTCCAGGGCCCTCGCCAGCTGCTCCTCGCTCAGCTTGCCCTCAATGTGCTCCCGCGTTGAGAGTTCCATACGGCCTGTCGCTTCTTTTCCAGCTGAATCACCCCGATCAAACGGCTGTCGAAAATATCTTGGCTCGAGCCATGTGAATCCTGAGCGCCACACGCCGCCCCTTTAGGGCTGATAGATCACTCTTCCTCTTCCAAGTCACGACGCGAGAAAGCTCGTCCCCACTCAGCACATCCGCCTCCTCCAGCCCGAACCCGTCGAACGCTTTCACCGGTGCCGCCGGAGAGGAGGGGGACTCCACCAGCTCGACCTTCACCCAACCGCCCTCCTTTCGCGTCTTGTAATTCAGTCGGAGCTGCTCGCCCTGGCATTCGCGTTCCACCACGGTCACCCGGCCCTCCACCGGCGCCTCAAGTGCCACCAGCCGATCCGGCTTCCACTGCGCCCAACGCCACTCCACTCCTCTTTCGTCTCTAGAACGGTTGCCCCCGTCGTGCAGATCGTAGATACCCATCATCAACAAACCCCATGTCTCCTCATCAAGAGGAACTAGACTGGAATTGGGGAACACCATCCCGTACTCCTCGTGCCCGACATCACGGGTGACGATGGGCCGGCGCTCGGGCCGGCTCCAAAGAATACCATCCCGGCTACTGGCGAACTGGATGTCCGTGGTGCCCGTCCAGCGGTGGAAGAAGGCGGGAAACATCAGGTGGCGACCGTTTCCCGGACAACGACAGTATCCCGAGCTGTAGACGTCGTCCCCTTGCGAATCCTGAGGGTCCATCCCGAACACGACCCGGGCCGGCTCCCAGTCGCGAAATTCTTTGCCTTCGGTCCGCCATACGCAACGGCGCCGATCAAGGCTACCCCGCAGGTACGCGACGTACTTACCCTCGTCGGCATCGTAGGTCGCGATATTCAGGCTGTCCAGTCCCCTGCGCCCCACATTCAGCAGCGGCTCTTCCAGAAAACGCCACCGGAGCCCGTCCGCCGAAACCGCTCCCAGAACCAGACCATGAAAGTAGAGCTCCTCTGCCATCCGGTCCCGCGAGTATCCTGCCGCCTCCATCTCATCGCGCAGCTCCCACTTCCTCTCGCGCGTCATGTCGGGTACGGCAACGCCCTTGTGGAAGAAGAGCCCTTTGCGTCCCAAAGCCTTGTAGCGCTCATTCGACGGCGCCGATGGATCAAGAAACACCGACTGCAGGTGGAAGTCCTCCACATCGAAAAGCAGATTGTTCGCAGTGTGGCCGCGGTACTCCTGCAGCCTCAGCTCGGGACGCTCCCAGTTGAATCCGTCCGTGCTCTCGGCGTAGGCGACGAAGCTTCTATCGCCCTCATCACTGCCGCAGCAATGATACCATAATCGCAACATCCCATTCTCGCTCAGCACGCAACGCGGACCCAGATCCCCCTGCTCCCAGGGATGCTCGGGTCGAATGCAGATCTCCGACTTGTTGGCTTCCTGTACGGAAAGAGACACACCCATGGGCATGTCCTGGACCCAGATTTCGTTATCGTCGGTAATCTTCGTCTGACCGGGCCAGACGCCGTACCAGTCGAGAAAGGGTTGAGGAATGAGGGGTGCTTGGCTCATTTGGGTCCTCCTAATCCGCAATGTCCCGCCTCAGGTAGCCATCTTCGTGCGCCTTGCTTGACCCGACGATAGTCAAGGTGGTTTATTTCGCCTAAACCTGAGCTATGTATGCACGGCTGTGTTGCACGCGGTTTCAAACTGCCGGCGCGGCCGAGAGGAGCAACAATACGGCGCAGGGCGAGTTGCTGCAGGGAATTGCTTGCCGCGTGGCTGTGTCGATGCCCGCGCTGAACTGACCATGTGTGGAATTGCCGGATTTACAGGGGCGCCCGATCGCCAGCTATTGCACGAGATGGCGGACCGCATTCGCCACCGCGGTCCGGATAGCGATGGATTTTTCTCCACGGATGAGATCCACCTCGGCATGCGCCGCCTGGCTATTATTGATGTGGCAGGGGGCAAGCAGCCTATTTTTAACGAAACCGGTGACGTAGTCGTCGTCTTCAACGGGGAAATATACAATTACCGCGAATTGCCCACTTCCCTGATCGAAAAAGGTCATCGCTTTGCCACTCAGACAGATACGGAGATCCTCGTTCACCTCTATGAAGAATACGGCATCGATTTTGTCGAGCGCCTCAACGGCATGTTTGCTTTTGCCCTATGGGACGCAGGCCGTAAGCGGCTCTATCTTGCCCGCGATCCGCTTGGCATCAAACCTCTCTACTATACGCAATTGCGGGACCGCCTGGCTTTTTCTTCCGAACTCAAATCGCTACTGATCCTGCCCGGTCTGTCGCGAGAGATTTCCCCTCAGGCTCTGGAAACATACCTGAGCTATGGTTCGATTGCTGCGCCTCACAGCATTTTTCGAGCGGTGAACAAACTACCGCCAGGTCACTGGCTGCTGGCGGAGCAAAACAGCGTGCGCCTGCAGTGCTACTGGAGCCTGCCACCGCCGGATGAATCCATGCAACTTTCCCACCACTACGGCGAGGTGGAGGAGTTGCTTGGTCAGGCCGTCAAAAGCCAGCTGATCAGCGACGTGCCGCTAGGGGTATTCCTCTCGGGCGGGCTGGATTCGAGCGCTGTGGTGGCGTTTGCCAGCAGGCATAGCTCCACACCGCTAAAAACCTTCTCGATAGGTTACGCATCGCCCGACGAGGATTACAATGAGACGGCCAAGGCGCGGCAAATTGCCGAGCATTTCGGCTGTGACCACCGGGAATTCATTCTATCTCCCAACATAGGAGAGCTCCTTGCGCCGCTGGTGCGCTGTTTCGACGAGCCCTTCGCAGACTCGTCTGCGGTGCCAACATATTTGATTTCGCGCGAGACGCGGCAGCACGTCACTGTGGCGCTGACCGGGGTAGGAGGTGATGAACTCTTTGGGGGCTATCCGCGCTACATGGGCCTCCTGCTCGCCCAACGCTTGAGCCGCATGCCGATGGCGGTGAGGCGTTTTGCGGGAAGCATAGTGAGTCATTGGCCCGACAGAGGAGGAAGTGTCAACTGGCCCGGGCGCATCAAGCGGTTTTTGGGAAATGTAGAGCGGCCTCTTGCCGAACAGTATAGTCGCTGGCTGGCTTTTTTGTCTCCCGAGCTGGTCGAAGATTTACTACAAGCTGGTAAGGTTGAGGATTCAGAGCCTGATCGGCGCATCGCTCCGCTTTCAGCAGTGCCGTCGCTGCTGGCCCAAAACGACATGCTTACCTACCTGCCATCAGATTTGCTCTGCCACACGGATCGCGTCAGCATGGCGCATTCTCTGGAGGCTCGCGTGCCATTTTTGGATAAGCCGCTTGTGGAATTCATGGCTCGCGTTCCGCTGGCAGACAAGCTGGCGGGATTTCGGCTCAAGAGTCCTTTAAAAAAGATTCTCCAGCCTCTCTTGCCCAAGGAGATTTTATCTCAAAAAAAGATGGGTTTTTCCATACCTCTCGCTCGCTGGCTGCGTGAGGAATTGGTCGATGTGCTGGATGATTGCCTGAACCCCAGCCAGTTGAAGAATCGTGGTCTCTTACAACCCGAGGCCGTTCAACACCTGCGCATGCAACATTCCACCGGCAAGGCGAATCACGCCGACGCTTTGTGGAGTCTGCTGATGCTGGAAATTTGGTTCCGAGAGTATATGGATGGACCATAGAGTAAATCCGGCTTTCGAGCGCGCGAAGGGTCGAGATTATGCAACCGCCACGCACGCGAGGTGGGCGACGTAGGACAGTTTGTGCGGTTCGACGGGGCAGCTGCGGCTTTGCTGCGAAGCCTAAATGCGATACGCAAAAACCTTGGCGCGAAACATGCGGATGCGAATCGTCACCGTATCTCCCACCGAAGAGATATCGCTCTTGCCGTTCCAGGTCACGACCCGGTTTCCCTCGTCGCCGTAGATCCAGTCGTAGTCCTCGAAGGTGAGCCCCGGAGCACCTTCTCCGTCGGGATACTTGCGCGAGGGCACGGCGTGGCGCAATTCCACCTTCACCCAGCCACCGTTGTCGCAGCGGTAGTTCAGACGCAACTCGTTGTAGTGTCGTTTCAAGGTCGGCACCGTGAAACGACCCTCGTTCTCGGCTTCGATGCCGCATAGGCGGTGTGGCTCCCATCGCGCCCAACGCATCTGCCGTGGTTCCTGCGGCATCGGCATACCGGGGTGGAAACCGTTGTGCAGTCCAGTCCCGCCGGTGAACGAAACCGCCCAGCGCCCGTCCGGAAGCACCACGGGCCCCCCTTGGGCGTAGATGGTACCGTCGCAGCCACTGCCGGGCGCGCCAACCGGAATGCAAGGGCGCCGTTCGGGGCGATTCCAAATGAGGCCGTCGCGACTGAAGGCGATCTGATTGTCGACGTGGCCACTGATCTGATCGAAGATGTGGACCAGCATGCAGTGAAGCCCCCTGCGCCCCGGATACTCGAAGTAAAAGCCGCCGTAAAACGATACCTGCGGACCGTCGTGGGCATCCGGAAAGAGCACGAGCTTTGGCGGCGGCCAGTTGAAGAAATCCTTGGTGCGTGTGAATCCTACACACCGTCGCGTGTAGTCCAGCTCCGGCGTACTGTGCGCCAAACCTTGAATCTCCGCGTGCGCGAGTCCGTGAACGCGGATATAAGCGAAATAGGTTTTGGTCTCCGGCTCGAACATGGGATTGCTTCCGCTGCCGTCTGAAGGCATGTCGCCCACCGGTTTGTCGATCTGCGTCCAGTGCATGAGGTCGGGGGAGGTAAAACCCCGCACGTAGGCGCGCATGACCATGGGCGGACCGCTGTAGCTTTCCCGCGCGTACTCCATGTCCCCCATGCGTTTGAGTCCTTCTTCCCCCTCCAGCTCTTCGCCGGTGTCGGGATCGAACATGCCGGCGACCTCAACCCACGCCTTGAAACGTTCTTCCGGCGGCGCCTCGGGATCCTCCATGACCTGTCCGACGGTCTCTTCGCACACCAGGTTGTTCTGTGTCGAACCGTCGAAGTCAATTCTCCCGATCTCGGGCCGAGTCCACTGGTAGCCATCTTCGCTGTAGCGGTACGCGGTTCCTCCGGAGGCGCGATAAAGCATCCTGTACTGACCGTCTTCCTGCCACACGTACTGCGGTAACAGGCCTCCTTCCCAGGCGGCATCCTCGGTGAAGAGCACGTCGGACATGGAAGCCGCTTCCACCGAAAGCCGGATGCCGGAGGGTGAATCGTAGAGACCAAACTGACCGTGGCGGTCCTTCCAGCGATTGCCGGCGTAGACGTCGAACCAGTCGAGCAGGGGTTGCCATTCCCCCGAGTTTCCCCGGGCCTCGCGACCAAAGGCCGCGCCGGGCAGTTTTGGAATTTCGCTGTGAGGCATGGTAATCTCCTGGGAAACGTTTAGATGCCGCCTGGTACGGCGGCGTCTTGTGCTCGCACCTAGCCGACGAAACTAGCTCTCCCCTGTAAAGGGCACAATCCTCGCTTGGAAACAATCTCTCGCGGTGGCTCGGACCGGCCGTGGCGACCAGCCTGGTAGAGATCGCCCGCTTTCTCGGGCGCCTCCGATCGCAGAGCAGGAAATTCTACGGACGTCCCTTGACCCGAGCACAGATTACGACCTGCTTCGAGAGAAAACAGCGACGCTTCCAGCGTCGGTGAGACGGCGAACGCGGGGCAGGAATTGAGATCCAGAGCTTGGTATTCCGGAGAAAGACCGGCAGATCCGGACTTTCTACGTCAACTCGAGGCCAGCGAATCGGAGGCGCACGTATTGTACGCACTCGAGGATGGCAGACATTACGGTGCCTATTCCGAAGTGATGGAGGGTTTCCTCGGAAAGGTGGAGATGCTGCAACGGAATTCGGAACGGTCGCTGCTGTGGAGCTCAGAGGAGAGTATGCGAAGCTTGTTGGAAGCGATCGTCGACTTCGCAACCTCACCTGAGGAACGCCTCCACGTTCTGCGGCAGACGGGAGGGTTTCGATTCGAGCAGGGTGCCACCGCAGAGGAGATGCAGGGACAGGTGAGAGAGGTGTTTGGAGACCTCCCGCCCCGCCGTGATCGGGCGGCATTCGACGCTGCTACAGCCCGGCTCGAGGCCGTTTGGGCTCCACAGCAAGGAAGCCTTCTCGAGTTCATCATTACCAACCCTACTCAGATAGCCAGGCTTCTGGCCGAACGACTGAGCCCTGCAACTGGCCGCTACCTGGGCATCATCGGTCATACCTTCCAACGTGTGCGTCGTACCGATCTGGAGCCGTTGGCAGTTTCCCAAACTGTCGCATACGTCCGCGGTTCCGAGATTCACCTGATCGTCGGGGTGAGAGACGTGCTGGGCGACTGGGAGTTAAAGAGGGAGGCAGGAAATGAAAGCGAGCGTTTCTCTTTGCTGGAAACCGTATTGCTGCACGAGGTCGTAGAAATCCTTCTCCGGGAGAATATGCCGAGGATCGATCCGCTGTCATCGCATGTCATAGCTTCGACGCTCGAACGCAATCTCAGCGAAGAAGATTTGCCGTTAGCAGTAGAGGATTTTTTCGACAGCTGGATCCCACCTGCTACCAAAAGAGAAAGACGCGCCATCGTGGAAGTGGTCGACTCGGATAACCGGCGCGGCGACCGGCGCCAAGAGGAGAGCGCCTGGCTCGCGGACCGGGAAGAATCCCCCTCCTCCGCGATGGAGGAAAATGTCCTTGTGGTCGACAGCTCTACAATGATGCGACACACTCTCTGCAAGATCGCCAAGGAGTTGGGTTATGGCACATTGGAGGCCGCAGACGGGACCGAGGGGTTTGACCTGGCCAAGCAGTACAACCCTGGATTGATTATCCTGGATCTGAAGGTACCTGAGATGGATGGAGTGGAGATGCTCAAACAGCTGCGCGCTGATAAGGAGCTCGCCAACCTTAACGTGATCGTTTTGACGACCGTGGCGAACAAGGAGATCATTCGCGCAACGCAGGAGCTGGGAGTTAAGGATTTTCTGCTCAAACCCTTGGTGGCGGATGAGGCAAAAAAGAGGATGCAGAAATATCTCAGCGAGGGAGCAAGATAACTGCTTCCTTGGCGGCACTTTCGACGCGGGGGTGTCGCGCCGCGTTACAGTGTCAGGAGCACCATGAATAAAGGACCGGACGCCGCTCGTCCCAACATCGTACTTGTCATGTCGGATCAGCATAATCGTGCTGTCATGGGGTGCGCTGGTCATCCGCTGGTAGAGACGCCCAACCTGGACGCCCTTGCCCGAAACGGAACCCGCTTCACGAAAGCGTACTGTCCCTATCCGTTATGTGGCCCGTCCAGGGCCGGCTTCATGACCGCCCAGTATCCCAGCGACATCGGAGTTTTCGACGGGGACGATTTTCCTTCCTTGGTGCCGACCCTTGCACATGGCATGGGGATGGCCGGTTACGAGGCGGTTCTCTGCGGTCGCATGGGTTGGGGTGAGCTGGACCAATTCCATGGCTTCGAGAAACGTATCCACGGTGACGTCCTTGGATTTAACGCCATCCATGAGGAGATAATGGGTCGCGGTTTCAACAAGACAGCTGGTCAGACGCGTTGGGCCGTCGAAGTCTCTGGCTACGGTCGCACCGGCTACCAGCTTTTCGACCAGAGCGTGGTCGAATCGGCTTGTTCATTCATCCGTGGGCGCGACCCGAACGCCCGGCCGTACTGCCTGGTGGTGGGATTGATACTGCCCCACAATCCGCTCATCTGCCAAAGGGAACTGTTCGAATATTACCTGGACCGTGTACCGGAGCCGGAGCCGATGTCGCAGGAGTATTTCGACAAGCTGCATCCGGCGATCAAGAGATGGCGTGAACGCCGTGAGGTAGATGACCTGATGCCCGAGCAGAACCGTCGGGGTCTGGCTGCCTACTACGGTTTGGTGACGGAAGTGGATGGTAGCGTCGGGCGCATGGTCGATGCCATAAAGGACTCATCCCAGGGAGCCAACACGATTTTCCTCTACTGCTCGGATCACGGTGATATGGCCTGCGAGCACGGCATGTGGTGGAAGAGCAATTTCTACGAGGGTTCGGTGGGCGTTCCCCTGATCGTGTCCGGTCCTGGCCTGCGGGCGGACTGTGTCAACCATAATCTTGTCAGTCTGGTGGACGTGGGACCGACCATGTTGGATCTGGTGGGCGCTGAACCCCTGCCGGACGTTTCCGGCCGAAGTTTCGGTGCAAGCCTGCGCGGCAAGGGCGAGCTACCCGACTGGCCCGACGAACTGTTCGCCGAATACACCGGGCTTCGCGGCGACCTACCCAGCTTCATGATTCGATCCGCCCAGTGGAAGCTGAACTATTACCACGAATTTGACTCATGCCAGCTGTTCAATCTGGATGAGGATTCGGGCGAGCTGCACGATCGCGCCGCGGACGCAGACTGCCGGAAGATCGTCGAGACGTTGCTGGGCAAGATCAAGGAGCGCTGGGACGCTGCCACGTATCTGGCGGATTACCAGAAGGAACGCCGTGCCGGCGAATTTATTCGACGTTGCGGCCAAGACCTGTCGCCCCACGAGGTTACGCATTACTCGGGAATGCCCAATTACAGTCAGTTCGACTTTGCTCAGTTGCCCCAACCACCGAGGCCTAAGGAGGGAGCCAGATAACGCTGCTCGTCGATTAAATGCTGGTCGAAGATATCCTGCTGCGTTTGAGGTTAGATGGGTGGTGTGTCGTTGAAAAGATCATACCGGAAGATCTCGTCGATGCCGTGCGCAGTGAAGCGGAGAAGGCGACGGAAGCACAGGGGGTGAGCCGCACCTACGAAGGATTGCGCAGTGCCTGGGGAATTCTCGGGTTGGTGCCTTCGTTCTGGTCCTACCTCACGGACGAACGGGTGTTCGGCATCGCCGAGACCTGGTTCGGGCCCCATGTGCGCATCTCCTACACCAATACCCTGATTACACAGAAGGGGAACGAGCGCGGTGGCTGGCACGCCGACTGGCCGTATAATCAGGAAAAAGCGGGTCGCATTCCCGCACCTTACGCCGACTTTCCGGTGCAGCTTTCCAGCTTGTGGATGTTGTCCGACTTCACCGTCGAAAACGGCGGTACGTGGATTGTCCCGGGCAGCCATCGCACTTCCGACAACCCCACCGGGGCGCTGAAGGTAGATCGTTTCCAGCCCTATCCGACCGAGATGCAGGTTACAGGTAACGCAGGCAGCGTCCTGGTCTTCGACAGCCGGCTGTGGCACGCAACCGCCACCAACAACAGTGATCGACTGCGTGTAGGGATGGTGGTTCGGTACGTTCCCTGGTGGCTCAACCTTGAGGTCTTGATGCCCGGTTCGGAGCAGCGCAGGCAGCTCGTGGAGGAAACCGGAACAAAGGAGAACGAGGTTCCACCCATAGCGGCCGAGGTGTACGAAAAACTGCCGCAGAAGGTGCAGCCTCTGTACCGTCACTGGGTAAGGTAGAATGCACAGCCCCCGAAAGGACTCATAGCGATATGGATAAGCGCGGCCCCATCTTGTCTATAACCCGGCACATCGAGGAGGTGCTTCGACTAAAATCGGTCGATTCCGACAATTTTTCGTTCGCGGTCATATCCGACGTTCACATCTGGGAGCGCAAGACAGACTGGACCGACCGGGTGTTCCGGGATCTTCTCCAGCGCTGCACCGATGCCGGCGCCGCGTTTATTTTCCTCGTCGGCGATTTCGGCACCCAGCAGACGGAAGCGCCGCGGGCCGGTGTCGTGACTCGGCTTGCGGACGTAGTCGTGGAGACCATCGGCTCGGTGCCAAACTGTCCCCCGGTTTTCTTTGGAATCGGCAATCATGAGCTCGACGATGCCGGCAAACGATACTGGCTGGAAGCGATCTATCCCGGCGTCGTAACCGGGCTCACGGGCACGGCAAACGAGACCTTCATCTACTTCTCGTTCGACTTCGGAGGTTATCACTTCGTCAGCTTGGACAGCCACGGTACGGCGCCGGTCGCGACTCCGATGCGGTCCAAGACCGGGAATTCGCATTTCGCCCGCATCCCAGACGAACAGTTCATCTGGCTCGAGCAGGATCTAGAGGCGCACCGTGGTGAGCTGAGCTTCGTATTCATGCACGAACCTTCCGAGCTGCTCGAGGATCACCGCCCCTGGCACATGCTTCAAAGCCGCGGCCGCTTGATCGGAACGCTGCAGCGCTTTCCCGATGCGAAGTGGCTCTTTCACGGCCACACTCATCACTATTCGCAGGTAGAAGGCTACGGTTTGAAGATCTGCCACATGGAATTTCAAAGTGGCTATCTCGTGCGTCTAAGCAACGGCGCCGCTACGCTCCACGATCTGAACGAACAGCAGACGCAGCCGACCTTTCTCGATCTGGCCGCTCATCAGCAAAGCAGGTGGTCGGACAGAGCCGGACGTCGCGTCTTCCAGGTGGCACCCAAGGGTCCCGAGATAGAGCTGTCTCTATTTGCTCAGACGGAGTCGATGAAACAGGACGGTGCAGTCGTGTCGCCGGACGGCGCTTCTATGCTGCGCGTCGAGACAGGGGTAGCCGTCGCTGATGAGGAGTCGGCGGACCGAGTTGGTTTTCTGGCCATGGACTTCATCTTGGAGATCAAACCGGGCACCACTTTCAGCTACAAAGTCTATTTCGACCCCCAGTCAGAGCACGACCATTTCGCCCTCTCTCCGTTGATCAACACCTGTGACGAAAACCCCTATCCGCTCCTCCGCGACCAGAACGGAGTCCTTGTGGACACGGAACCGGAGCGACTTTTGGAGAGAGAGTATAACTTGCTGGGCCAGAGCAATGGGAACTTCTGGGCGCCGACGTTGGAAGGGCGAGCTAATGGCCGTTGGTACGAGCGCGTATGCGATCTTTCTCCGCTGGAGGGCGGGTGGATAGTCGGGGTGGTGGCAAGCGCCACGCCGCCACCGGACAGCACATTTACGGAAGGTTTCTTGCGGTTCTATCTGAGCTCCGTGGAGATCTCGTCGCCGGCCTAGGCAGCTACCTCAGGTTGAAGCAGCTGGCGGCCATGTGGCGGGTGCCGCCGAAATTGTTACCGTCATCTTCCATGAAGTAATACGCGGCGAAGATGCGCCCGTCGTCCAACTCGGTTCCCACCACATAACCGAGATCCCAATCGCTGGCATCCCCGCGAATCACCGCCTCCGCCGACCAGGTCTCTCCCCGATCCTCGCTCACGATCACGCCGATGCCCCCCGGAAGCTGGCGGCGATCGAACAGCACTGCGATGCGTCCATCCTTTAGCAACAGCGGCCAGCAGGAGCGATAACGCGGTCCGGAGACAGCCCCAGACCAGATCGGGTCACGACTCAGTTTAGTCCACGGCGACTGGTCCCACCCTACGATCGATCGCGGTTCGCTCCAGGTGTAACCTCCGTCGTCGGAATGATTCAAATGAAGCGCGGTTCGTACGCCTCCGGCATTGAGGGCATAACACTGGAGCCGGCCCGAGGGCAAGAGCAGCAGGTTGGCGTAGACCGGCCTACCATGGCCCGTGGGATCGCGCATCACCTCGCTCACATAATGCCAACTAAGACCGTTGTCTTCGGAACCGTAAAGAACGGTGACGCTTTGGTTGAGCCGTTCGAGCTGCGAGCGGTCCACCGAATGACCGGTGTTGCGGTTATCCGCCGTCGCTGGCACCAGCAGGGTGCCGTCGTCGAACCTGGCTGGCGGATAGCAGTCGACGTGCACGTAGCTGTAACCAAGCGGGGGTTTAATACGGGAGCAGGGCGACCTCTCCCAGGTTCGCCCGCGGTCGCCCGAGCGCCAGACCAGGCATTCCATCGTCGGAACTCCATCCTCATTTTCTCTTCCCGTTAACGGACGCCCGAAGTAGATCGCCGAATCGGGACTGGTTAGATCGATATTGGCGCGCGGCTCTGTGGGATCGTCGCACTTCCACAGCACGTTTCGATGTGCCTCGAGTGGTCGATCGTAGTCCCAGACGACAACGTCGTTTTCGCTATTCCAGCTCTTGCCATGGTCGAGGGAACGCTGCAACAGGATCTTGCAACGGCTTTTGTACCCCCTCGAGTCCCAACCGTGCCTGATATCTTCGCGGTTTTCGTAACTGGAATCGGCGTGGTGGTGGAGGACCGCAATCTCGCCGTTGCCGAAGTTGTGGATCCCGCACTGGCGTGGGTGGCCGCAATAACGGTCCTTGCTGTAACAGAGCTTGACGTGATGTACGTCGGTGACCTCTAATGGCGCGCGTTTCATTGCTCCTCAACGAGAAAGTCCACTGGACGCGGAGCCAGCGGCCGGGTGGGATGTGATCTCTTCAACCCGGAGCTCTCAACCCGGGTCGCTGGTCTTGCTCGGTTATGCGGTGATACTCGGGGATGCTGTCGCTTTCGTAGAGACGTGTCCAGTCGCGGTAATGGTCGGTGGCGACCTGGTCGGGATGGTCTTTGCTGCGCACCAGGAAACCAGGATAGTTGCGCCCGGTAGGCGCGTTAGCATCGCAATAGCGCAGATCAAGACTCCAGCGCGCTTTGTCGGTGCGGTTGGGAAGGGCGCGGTGTGCCGTAAGCTTGTCGAACAACAGCACACCTCCTAGAGGGACTGGACAGTCGACGATGTCGCTGGTCCGCAGATCCTCTTCCATGATCCGGCCCTCGTCTTGGTGCGGGATCACACCCCATTTGTGACTGCCCGAAATGACCTGCATTCCTCCCATCTCCATGGTCACGTCTACCAGAGGGATCCAGCAGTTCACCATGGGTGTGTGCTCGGCTTCTTTAGCGAGCAGCGCACCATCTTGGTGAAAGGTCCCTACGGACGATTCGAGAAAAGCCAATTTAGCCCTGGTGTTGAACTGCGGATGGGCAAGGATCTCCGGTCCTATCAGCGGCTCCACGAAATCGAGGAGGGGTGGAAGGGTCCACACCTTGAAGAGCCCGGCGGTCTTGTGGCGTTTGCCGAAGATTACGCGGTATACGTCATCAGGATCGTCCGCGTCCTCGCACAGGTAGTGCAGCCGGTTCTCGAAAGGTTTGTCTCGATGCAAGTCGCGCAGGCGGCCGGCCGCATGCACCTCTGTTGCCTTGGCATCGATCACCTGCGCCAGTTCCTGGATGAGCGGTTGGAACTCCCCCGAGGGTAGGACGTCGTGAAGCAGCAAGTACCCCTCATCGCGGAACTGACGGATCTGTTCAGCGGATAGTTTCATCGTGTATTCTCCCGCCACCTCAGCTTTATCCCCTGCGGTTTGTGCCGCTCGTTGCTCATTATTTGTTGGCCCTAATGGAGACCTGGCCTTCGCCGCTGCCCGCTACTATCGGTTCGCGAGAGCAGATCTTGTTCTGGACATGATACCATCCTTTTATCGTAGCCCAGGTTGGCAAGGTGGGAACAACCCTGAAAATGACAAATGCCCTGGCAGAGGCAAGTGCACGATCCAGCACCGTCCGCCGTGCCGCTGGAGCTACCGATCTTTCACGCGCCATGCTTGACCCGACTAGCGATAACGCGATTTTTCACCACGCGGGAATAGCCGACCCATCGAGCTGATGACCGAGGGGAAGCTCGTGGAAATAGTCGACCTCGGTGTCGGCCGTCGACTCGATTTCAAGCAGCTGGATTATCGCGAAGGAGGAGTGCTTGAACTTTAGACCGCCCAAAGGGAGGTCGATGTGGGACACCTGGATATTCCCGTGGGAGGAGGTGTTCCACCTGTTTTATATCGAGAACACCGGACCTCCATCGGATCACATCGGTCACTGGGTCGGAACGGACCTGATGCATTGGGAAGAGCGGCCTTCCATTCCGGTTACCAGCGGCGTTAAAGGGGACTGGAACGAGCGCGGCCCCACTCTCACCGGCACGGTTGTTCACCATCAGGGGAAGTTCCACCTGTTCGCTGGTTCGATGCCGGGAGGCGAGCAGCAAACCGGACTATTCGTTTCCGAGGATCTGGAAAATTGGGCGCCACATCCCAACAATCCGATCCTCAAAGCGGCCGGCCCCCACTACTTGGATCGGCCGGTCCCCCCGCTGTTTCACGACATGCTGGATTTTCGCGACCCGTTCATCTGGTTTCGTCCTGAAGACCGGCAGTTCCATGCCCTTCTTCACGGTCGACTTCCGCGGTGGAGTCATGAGCACACCGGCGCGGTGTTCGCGCACATGCAGTCCAGCGATCTGATTCACTGGGAGCATCTGCAGCCGTTCGATGCGCCTACCGGATTCTATGAAAAGACGGAGGTGCCCGATCTCTTCGAGCTGGATGGAAGGCACTATCTGCTCTTTACGACCAGGAGTCGTGGCGGGATCCGCCTGCGTACCGACGGCAGACAGAACGCCGACGGCACCTTCTATTTCATCTCCGATAACTGGGATGGTCCATACCAGAGGCCGGAGAATTTCCTCGTAGTAGGCGCGGAGAAAGGGGTGCCGGGTCCGTATTGTGGGCATACGATCGCCCACGGCGGCGAGCGCATTCTCTACCACCACATAGCCGGCCACCGGGCTGCCCTGGCGTCCCCAAAGAGAGTGCGCACCCAAGGGGATGGAACCCTGTATCTCGAGTACATGTCCGTGCTGGAATCGCTTGAGGAAGAGGTGCTGACGGAGAGCCCGAAGGACCTACCCTGTTTCGGCAGCGGAGATTGGGGCGAATGGGACCGCAGTGACGAGCGCATCACGGGAACTGCCACCCACGTGGGCTCCTCCTGCAAGATTGCTCAGGATCTGGCGGATCTGCACCTTTCATGCCGCATGCGCCTGGACACGGCAGCGGGTGCAGGAATCGTCTTGCGGGTCTCCGAAGGAGAAGGGGTATGGCTCTTTCTTGACCGGGACCAGGGACAGATTGTCGTCGGCGGTGCGAGCTACCGACCGTACTGCGGTTGGTCTGGATTGCCTGGCGGCGATGCAGCTTCACTGAGCATGGAGCCCAACCAGGAGTACCTGCTGCGCTGCTTCGCGCGGGACGAGCATTTTGAATTCTATCTGAACGATCGGTGGATAGCCGCACTGGCATGGGAGCGGGCGGCGCCAGTGGGAGATCTCGAACTGTTCGTGGAGCGGGGCTCGGCATCGTTCTCCCAGATCAGAATCGCCACCATCGAACCATTTCTCTGGTGAGCGATCTGCAACATCGTCGACTTCCTCGCGCAGGCAGAGTTCTGATGCTCCCGCGCGAACTTGACCCGACGCGCTATAACCCGATTTTTTCAGCGAAACATCACGCAAGTTGAGAAGGAAAATCGTGCAGGCAGTTCCAGGGAGAAAAATCATGTCTCGTCTCCAGGTTGCAGTGGTCGGTACCGGAAAGAAGGGCAATCAGCATCTCGGAATTCTTCACGATCACGAGAACGTGCAGCTGGCGGCCGTGTGCGATCCCTTACCCGAAGCCCGGGACCGGGCAGGTGAACAGTTCGGGATCGATGCGCGCTACGCCACGGTGGAATCGATGCTGGAAAAGGAGGCAGATCGTCTCGATGCGGTATGGGTCGCGACGCCGCCCGATCTAAACGCGCCAACCGCCCTGCCCTGCCTGCAGAAGGGTGTCAATACCTTCCTCGAGAAACCTCCGGGAATGGGTACCGCCGAAACTACAGCGTTGCGTGACGCCGCGAAACGGACCGGTGCAAAAGGCATGGTGGGCTGGAACCGCCGGATGAATTCGTTCGTGGTAAAGGCCAGGCAGATGGTTGAGGAGAGGGGACCGGTCGTGCAGTTGGTGGGTGAGTTCCACAAGAGTCTCACTGCTTTCGAGAAACGGGGCCTTTATACGGAAGAGTTTCTCGACAACATGATGTGGGAGTCGATCAATCACAGCGTCGACGTAGTGAGAGCGATGGCCAACTCGGAAGTCGCTGAGGTCCACAGTTTCGTCCGCAGGGCCCTGCACAAGTACAAAGACGTGTTTGGGGCAATGGTTATTTTTGAAAACAACTGCCTCGCACATCTGATCTTCAACTGGACGAGCGCAGGCAGGCTGGAACGCTACGAGCTCCACGGACGTGATGTATCGGCCTACCTGGAAGGGATCGAAACGGGTTATGTGCTGCGCGATGGCGAGCGCATCGATATCGAAGCTGGGGGTGGTGGAACCGAAGAGCAGGATGCCTATTTCCTCGAGTGCATAGCGAATGATCGGCCAGTGTCAGTGCCGGCTTGCGATCTCGATGAGGCGGTGAAGACGGTCGAGTTATGCGACGCTATCCTCGAAGGTCTGCGAGAAAATTAGGGGAAGCAGAGTATCGGCGGCCGACGCCCTCGGGTTTACCTATTTCGATCTGTTGTTAGGTTGTCTCGCAGGTGAAGGTCCAGAAATGCTACGGAAAAGCTGAGAGCCAAACCGATGAAGAGCACTGAGCCGCTGGAGGTATTCGGTCAGCGGGAATTCGAACGCTTATCTGAACAGGGTTACTTGAGACTGGGCGGTTTGCTTTCTGCCGCCGACCTTGACGTATTGCGCCAGCGCGCCGACGACATCATGCTCGGCACGGTCACCTATGAGGGAATGACCTTCGAGCGCGATAGCGAGACGGGCGAATACGCGGATCGCGTGCCCAAATCGCGTCGCCACGAAGTGTCGACGCTAGCCTACCGACGGATCGACCGCATGGACCTGGATCCGCTCTACCTGGCCATCATGCGGCGTGACATATTTCGCTCTATAACTCGCCGATTGATTGGCGAGAAGGTGGCGAGCTATCGGACCATGTTGTTCAACAAACCTGCCGAGCGCGGCACCCATCTGCCCTGGCACCGGGACCCGGCGTACAACGGTTACCAAATGATCAACATCTGGATAGCCCTCGACGAGGCGACGGTCGCCAACGGATGTATGCAATTGGCCGCGGGCAGTCATCTCGCAGCACAAGACAGTTGGCCCGGAGATGAATGGGTGCCGGACGATATCGTAGAGCTCGTGGCGGACCCAGGTGAGGGTATCCTGCTTCACAGCATGGTCGTCCATCGCTCCGGCCTCAACAAGACCGCCGAACCTCGGCGCGCTTTCGCGTATGGGTATGTGGACGCTGCCGCTGCGGTCGACGGCGCCGGTGTGCCGCTGCCGTTGATTTTCGGCGGCGATTAGCGAACGCTCTGCCGATCGCAGGTCATGCAGCTCATCCACCGTCGATACATTTCGCAATGGAGCCCCCATGAAGAGAGTAACCGTCGACGCCGCCGGCAAGGTGGACGTCCAGGAAGCCGATTCTCCTGAGTTGCGCCCCAATGGTATTCTGACCCGCTCCCTCTTCTCGCTCATAAACACAGGAACGGAGGTCTACATCGTCGGCAATCGCCCCCAAGGTGATTCGGACGACGTGGAGATTCTTGGATGCAGCAACTGCGGCCGCGTGGTCGAGGTGGGTCTGGAGTGCGAGGGATCGGTAAAACCGGGTGACCTGGTGGCTTGCGGTGGCTTGCAAATGGCGACCCACGGAGAGATCTGTTCGGTGCCGCGCCAAATGTTCTCCGCGGTTCCGGATGGCGTCGACCCGCAGGACGCTGCCTTTACCACCCTCGGCACGGACTCCATGCATGGGGTGCGGCAAGGGCGCGTCGGTCTCGGAGATAGGGTGGTGGTGCTGGGCACCGGCCTCATCGGTCAGATGGCGGCCCAGATGGCGCGCTTAAGCGGCGGCCATGTGCTGGTGGTGGGAAACAGCAACGAGCGCAGACTCGAATTGGCGCTGAGGTTGGGCGCTGAAGAAGTGGCGCTGGCTGGCCGTGAGGATCCTGTGGAAGCGGTGTTGAGATTTAGCGACGGCAGGGGCGCCGATGTGGTGCTGATGTGCGCGGCACCTTCGGGCAAGGGGGTCATGGGTCAGTGCCTGGATATGGTGCGGAAGAATGGACGCGTCGTCGTGGTCGGTCTGGCCGAGCTCGAGTTTCCGTTTCTTCAGTGGCATCGCACCGAAGCGGAACTGATGATATCGCGAGCGTACGGTCCTGGTCGGCACGACCCGGAATACGAAGAGAAGGGGATCGACTATCCCTACAACTTCGTGCGTTGGACCCTCAATAGAAACATGCAGGAATTCCTGAAGCTTGTAGCCCAGAAGAAGCTGGATGTGCACTCGCTCATATCCCACACCTTTGCTGTGGAAGAGGCCGAGGCGGCATTCGACCAGGTAGTTAACCGGCACGACGAAATCACCTCTGTTCTCCTGGAGTATGGGACGAAATGATGAAACTTTCTCTCTCCGCGCGCATCGCCGAAGAAGAGCACATAAAGGACACCACTGCGATCAGTTTCGAGGAGCTGGCGAATGTGGCTCGCGACACCGGCTTCTCCGGATTGTGTATCCGCCCCTCCCAGGCTACCGTCGATACCCCGAAAGAGGTAATCCAGGAAATGCGGGCGGTGCTCGACCGCTACAACCTCTCCGCTTCGATGGTTACGCTGGATCCGATAATCGCGACGAACACGGCTGAGGCCGGACGGCCGCAGCGCGAGATCGGCCGCCACCTGGATTACGCCGAGATCCTCGGCGCTACCCTCATTCGCATTGCCATTAAAGATGACGAGGATGTGAAGTGGACCCGAACCGCCTGTGACGAGGCGGCAGAACGAGGGATCATGTTGTTGCAGCAGACCCACACCGACAGCCCCGCCGAGACGATCGATGGGTGTGTCGACCTGGTCAAAAAGATCGACCACGCTAGTTTCGGTCTCACGGTGGAGCCCGGTAACCTGGTGCTTTGCGGCGATGAGTACGGTGAAGAGGAGATGAAACGTCTGGCACCCCATGTCTGCAACGTCTATCTGCAGAACCTGCGTCCCGTAGCGACCGGCGTCAGAAGCGTGCCCACCTACAGCGGTGAGGCGTTTTACGAGAGGTTGGTCGTTGGTGAGGAGGGCGGCATCGATTCAGAGCTGTTCCTTTCTGCCTTGAAAGCGATCAACTACGACGGTTTCGTGACCACCCACCAGCCATCCATGGCGGACAGATCGGCGCGACAATTGGCGGAGTACATGGCAGAGCGGCTCACGCCCCACCTGTAAGTCAGATCGGCCTGCCAAAATAGGGCAGCGGTCCAAATGCCCTGAAAGCCGGCACGCAACGTGCGCGGCGGCATGGGTAGTCCACGTGCAAGATGGGTATGGAGCACAAGGCCAGGCGTCTGGAGCAAAACCCTCCAGGTAGGTGCGATAGGTGGTGGCGAAACGTGGATTGATGGAGAACAACTCCAGACCCTAGCCGGATGACGGTTGCCGTCCAGGTTGCTGTCGTAAACGTGGGAGTTTGCGACATTGAGTCCCAGTCTGGCTGCTCCGAGGTCCGCTTCGACACGGCCCCCAACTGATCAAGCTGTATCCCCCGTCGCCGTAGCCTTGCCGAGACGCTCCACAGGCCCGTTAATTCTCTGCCTGCCCTTGCGCGAGGTCGAGATCACGCTCCTACTCAACAATAAGGAGACAAGAATGCCCCGCTTTACTTCACAAGAGCTTCGCGAGATCGGCACCTCTCTTTTCCAAGCCTCTGGATGTCGCGAAGAGGATGTGAAGGCGGTCGTTGATCACCTCGTCGAGTCGAATCTCTTCGGCCACGATTCTCACGGTGCTATTCGTTTCTCCGAATACGCGCGGGCGATCCGCGAGGGGCGGTTCCAGCCCAACGCCACGCCAAAGATCGTCAAAGATCATCCCGCTACCGCTGTGGTAGATGCCGGCGGCGCCATGGGCCAGGTAGGTGCTACCTTTGCCACGAAGCTGGCTATGGAAAAGGCCCGCGCATGTGGCATCGGCACCGTGGCATTGCGAAACACCAGTCACATCGGTCGCGTGGGAGCCTATCCTCTGGCTGCCGCGAAACAGGGGTTCATCGCCCAGATCTTCGTCAACGCTGGACAACTGGGCTACCAGATTGCGCCCTTCGGAGGCATCGACGGTAAACTCAGCACCAATCCCTTGGCCTTCTCGGCACCCCGGAAGGAAGCCCCACCAATCATGGTGGACATGACTACCTCGGTCGTCGCCGAGGGCAAGATCCGCGTTGCCCTCAATAAAGGCATCCAAGTTCCGGAAGGATGGCTTATCGATTCGAAGGGCGACCCGACCGTGGAACCCACCGACTTCAGTGGAGATCCTCCCGGCGCGATTCTGCCACTTGGGGGTGTGGTGGCACACAAGGGCACGGCCTTGAGCCTCATGGTGGAAATACTCGGGGGTGCGCTGAGTGGGCTCGGTTGCGCTGCCGGATCGCAGACCATGGTGAGTAACGGCGTGCTGCTGAACGTCTACAACATCGATCACTTCGTCGATCGCGACGAGTATTTCGACGAGCTAGAACGTCTGATCGTACACATGAAATCGAGTCGCCTCGCCCCGGGCTTCGACGAGATTCTACTGCCCGGAGAGCCTGAGCTCCGCAGCTCCGAAAGGGTTGAGCGGGAAGGTATTGAAGTAGATGAGATGACATGGTCCGCCATCTGCGAAGAAGCTAAATACGTCGGGCTGGACCTGAAGACGCCCTAGTCGTCACTGCCTCCAGGGTCTCGCTGCAGGGGGGCCGTTCGGGATGCATCTGCGGCGAAGAACGACTTTGTTCGACCGCAACTACAGGTGCAGATTGACGAAGGGCAGGAGGCGCGCCCATCGTGGGTTGTCGCCCGCGTAGTTTAACAGTCCGATCTGCACGCCGCGCAAGTGACGGGTATAGTTCACGATGCCGATGGCGACCCCGGCGAAATCGTTCGTTCGTCGCTGCAATCGCCACCCGGTAAGGCCGAAGCCGTTCAACGCACCCAGGGTGACACCCCGCACCTCTTCGGAGACCACCATGGCGCCTGCCGCCACCCCGTCGATGCTGCGACCGGCCTCGGTGCGCAGCAAACTGACCGCGATCCCGGTGACGCTGTCACCCGCGCCTGCTGCCAGACCTCCCAGTAGAATGCCCCTGGCTCGTCTTCCCGCTCCGGCAAAAAGCCCGATGCCCAGGCCGGTGAAATCGCCACCCGCCCCGGCCGCCAACCCCCCTAGAGCCACGCCCTCGACCGTCTCCCCGGCGCCGGATCCCAATCCGCCGATGGCGATTCCAGTGACGTTCCGGTGAGCGCCTGCTCCGAGCAATCCAAGCGCAGCTCCCCGAACGTCCCGGGCCTCCGGAGCGACCAGACCGGCTGCGAGACCGTTGATCGTCGCCTCGGGATTCTTGCCGGCCTTCCAGAGGGTAAGGTTGACCCCGGTGATCTCTGTGATGCCCTGGTCGCGCCAGTTGACTCGCAGGCCGGTGTGCCGTGGGGAGTTTCCGAAGCTAAGACCGTATCCACCCGACGCCAGGTCGAAGGATGCCGGCCATGAGTTGACGCTCCACGACAGAACGAACGTGATAACGCAAATGTAATTCCTATACACGACCCGATCCTCTATTTGAGCTATACCATTCTTCGACTAGCGCGCCTGTTCGGAGCCGATATAGATCGACCCACGCAGCAGGCCGGGCGACTCGGCGCCTTCATTTCACAAGCCTACTTCCGATACAGCAACTAGGAAGGGATAAACGGTGCTAACGCTAGTTAAATCAAGAAACTGCGCGCTGTCAGTTTCGGGAGGGATCGTGTCGGCTCCGAGGAATCCGGACCCGGGACGAGCTGTTTGCGGTCAACGGCGTTCGGAGCCAGCACGCCATGATAACGCGCAAGATTGAGGAGCGGTCCGGAACCCCAACGTGGCGCTCCCAGCCTTGACCTGAGCCACGATAGAGACCTTTATGCTGGCAACCGCGCGAATCTCGCAGGTGCGCTTCGAGCTACGCGAAGCGCGACTTTACTCATTCTGGCTACAGTGACCCGCGGAGAACTGCCACATGCCACGAATGAAGGGCGCGCAGGCCCTTGCACGACAGCTGCGTTCCGAGGGCGTGAATACCGTATTCACTCTACCCGGCGTGCAGATTATGGAGGCATTCGATGCGCTGTACGAGCTGCAGAATGACATCCAGCTCGTGCAGACGCGGCATGAACAGGCGACGACCTACATGGCGGATGGTTACGCCAAAGCCACGGGCAAGGTCGGCGTTGCAATGGTTGTTCCCGGCCCCGGCGCTCTCAATGCGGCGGCCGGCTTGGGAACCGCTTATGCCAGCTCGTCACCCGTGCTTCTCATATCCGGTCAGATCCCCAGTGAAACCCTGGGCAAGCGCCAGGGACAGCTTCATGAAGTCGAAGACCAGCTGGATGTCTTCAAGCCCATTACCAAATGGAATCATCGCGTTTTAGATGTTGGGGAGATTCCCCAAGTTGTCCACGAGGCTTTCCGTCAGCTCAAGACCGGTCGCCCGAGACCTGTCGAGCTTGAGATTCCTCCCGATACGCTGGGCGCGATGGGCGATGCCGACATCATCGAGCTAGAGGAATATCCCCGGGCAGCAAGCGATGCGGGCGATATTCAACGGGCGGCTCAGATCCTTGCCCGGTCGAAACGGCCTACGATAGTCACCGGAGGAGGAACGATCACATCGGGTGCGTCTCGGGAACTGCGGGAGCTGGCGGAGTTTCTCCAGGCGTCCGTCACCACGACCCAACAGGGCAAAGGGGGATTCTCAGAAGACCATGAGCTGGCTGTCGGAGCGAACTATGCCGCCGTCAATGCCGCCTCCGTCGTTTTTCCCGACTCCGATGCGATTCTCGCGGTTGGCACTCGTTTGATGTTCAGAGACTATCAACCGGAAAGCCCGCCGCCATTGATTCAGATCGACGTGGACGAGGCAGAGATAGGCAAGCTCATGACTGCTGAGGTCAGCATCGTGGCTGACGCCAAGACGGCCTTGGCGCAATTGCTCGAGCAGCTCCGCGCCACGAGCTCGCCAAAGGAATCGCGCAAGCGGGAGATAGCCGAATACCGGGAAGCCTACCGCAATGACCTGCGCGAAATGGCCTCTGACCAAATGGATATGATAGGTGTTATCAGAGATGAGCTTGGCGACGATGACATTCTGCTCAGTGGCATGACCAACGTCGGCTACTGGAGCAATCTAGCCTACCCTGTCCGAGTTCCCAGGACCTTCATCACATCCTCCTACTTTGGAACGCTGGGCTACGAGTACCCAACCGCACTTGGAGCAAAGGTGGCGCAGCCTGACAAGAAGGTGGTGGCCCTCTGCGGCGACGGCGGGTTCATGTACAATCCTCAGGAGCTTTCGACGGCTTCAAGGTACGGGCTCAATGTCGTCGCTGTCGTCTTCAACAACAAAGCGTTCGGCGCGTCCATGTGGGACCAGACCCACCGCTTCAGTCAACGCTTCATCGGGACAGACCTGCGCAACCTGGACGCCGATGCGCCCATTCTCCTAGAAGTCGAAGTCCCCAACATGATGCCGCCGTTTCAGATTATTCGTAACTAGCTGAGGCCGGACGACACCACCTGCTGCTTCCCTTCTGAGTTTGATCGACTACCCAACGCGTCGCGAGCCGTAGATCCGTCGGAGCTGTCCTGCATCGTGGAATTCGTGACGGACTTGTCCGCATTAGCGGACATCCAGCCCGCAAGACCCCGACAAACCGAGGCAATCGGGATTCACCTAACTCACTTTTTTTCAAGGCATTAGCCCTCCAGTAGAGAGGGCAGTCGTTGACCTGGCACGGCTGTTGCATCTACCTTGCGAAGCCGGTTTCAGAAACCGCACCTGGACGGCCGCGACGAAAGCGGTTTATCGATGGCGAGCGGCGTCTACTTCTATCGGTTGCGGGTGGGGGATCAGGTTGAAACTCGAAAGCTACTACTGCTACGGTGAAGGAATCAGAATCTTCATAACCGCCATCGTAAGTCCGGTCAACGCGATCATGGTGGTCATGAGGACGGCAAAACGCGAGTCGATGCGCCGATGGGTCTCATCGATTCGCTGGCTCAACGAGCGATTGGTTTCGTCGATCCGACCGTGGATGGCGCGCACATCCTGGCGCAGATCCTGGATGTCTTCGCGCAGATATGATATGCCCCAGCGAAAGTCCTCCGGCGGCTGCGGAGGGGGTGATTTCGGGTCGGGGGTTTCGGTCACGGTGAGCTCCTAACGGCAATATACAAACGCAGCCAAACGTCATCCAACGAAGCTGAGGAAAGCAGATCGCATGCCAGCGTATCTCACTCTGAAAAGGGCACTGGAATCAGATCGACTGTCTCAATTCCTCGCCACTTGTGGGTATTCCTCATGCCACGTTTGCTCCGCGCACCTCCGTCCAACGCTGTCTTCGTCGACTACAACAACGACGGCTTCCAGGATGTTTTCTTTGCGGAATTTCAAACCAGGCAGATCGGCCTGTTCCAGAACACCGGAGACGGTCGCCTGATCGACATGACCTCCGCAATCCCGAGCGAGCTGGTCCCGCAGGGCGGCATTCTAGCCGATTATGATAACGACGGGGACGAAGACCTTTATCTGGCGGTTTCTAACCCTGATCGCAATCTCCTCCTGCGCAACGACCGCGGTCTATTTACCCAAGTAACCTTTGACGCCGAAGCGGCACCGTTGATTTCCGCTGATGCGATCTGGCTCGATTACGACCGGGATGGGCATCTGGACCTCTACACCTCCAGGTTCTTCGGCAACCCGCTGCGAGGCAACCGACTGTTTCGCAACAACGGTGCGGGCCTCTTTGTCGATCGCACGGCAGCGTCAGGCTTGGACAGCCTCTTTCATCCCCAGGGGGGCGGCTCTATAGGCGGCATGGCCGGCGGCGATTTCAACAACGACGGCCAGGGCGGCTTCGTCGATGCTACCACCAGTGAGATTGCCGACGAGGGCCTGGCGCTCGACCTTGCCGTCGGAGACATCGACAACGACGGGGACCTCGACATCTTCCAGACCGCGACCGCAGACGATATTGAGGTGGATGAATCCCGCAACCTGATGCTGTTGAATCTGGGCGACGGGCAGTTCCTTGACGTCACCGAAGGCGTCGGCCTCGGTGTAAGTATCCTGGGTTCCAGCGCGATTGGTGCCGTTTTCGCTGATGTCGACAACGATGGCGATCTGGATCTCATTATCGGTATTTCGCGAACGCGATCGGGATTCGAGAACTTCCTTCTGCTGAATGACGGCAGCGGTATCTTCACGGATGCAACCGACCAATCCGGAATAGAACAACTCGGAGGAGATCTGGCCGTTGGCGATTTCGACGAGGACGGTTTTGTCGATCTCTTCTATCCCTCCTACACTCGTGGTCGCGCCTCCTTCTACCGCAACAACGGCAATAACAATCACTGGCTGCGAGTCGAGCTGATCGGCATAGAGAGCAACCGCAACGGCATCGGTGCCCGCTTGTTCGCTGACGCCGGCGACCTGAGGCAGATGCGGGAGATACTGGGCGGCCTGGGTCGCCAGCAGGACGAGAAGGTAGCGCACTTCGGCCTGGCCCAGCACACCCAGGTGGACCGGCTGGAGATCCGCTGGCCTTCGGGGCAGGTGGATGTGCTGGAGAACATTCCCGCAGATCGGAAGATTCGCGTCTTCGAAGGCCGGGGAGGATACCAAGTCGTAGAGCCGACGCGCTGGGAACACTCCCTTCCCGCTGTCGTGTTGGAGGGGGAAACCGTCACCTTCGCGGCCTCGGTGCGGCCGGCCCTGTTCGAGCCGGACGCCGAGGTGTTGAGTGCCACCCTCGATCTGAGCGCCTTCGGCGGTTCGGCGGCACAGCCGCTCACGCGGTCGGCGGACGGATCCTACACGGTGGAGGCGTCGTTCACGGTCGGCCCTTCAATGGACGTGCCAACGATCTCGGTCCTGATCGAACAATCCACTTCCTTGGGACCTCACTGGGTGCGCCTGGACGCTGCGATCAAGGTGGCGCCGGCGCCCGTTCCGGGACAGACCTTTACCGATGTTGCGGCCCTCGCCGGGGTCCACGGCCCGCATGGCACGGCGTTGTGGGGGGATTACGACGGCGACGGGGATCAGGATCTATTTCTTGGGAACGCAAAATTTGCCACCCGTTTCTACCGCAACAACGGGGACGGCAGCTTCACCGACGTCGCCGATCTGGTGGGCGTGGACTCGCGATTGACAGCTAGCTGGGGGGCCTTCTCTGACTACGACAACGACGGCGATCTGGATCTCTTTGTCATCCGTTTCCCTACCCGCCAGTTGTACCAGAACGACGGGGACGGAACCTTCGTTGAGGTAGCCGCAACCGCCGGGGTGGACCAGGGGCGCTTCAACACCAGTCCGTCGTGGTCCGACTACGACCTGGACGGGGATGTGGATCTATACGTTGGTCGCAACAGCTTTTTCGAGAACCAGGCGGACGGCACCTTCATCGATGTCGCGGCCGCTCGTGGCTTCGATGGTGGCGACGGACTTGGCAGTTTCTCGTTCTGGGCCGACTACGACAACGACGGCGATCCGGACCTTTTTCTAGGGAACCAGCGCAATCCCGCTCGCCTCTATCGAAACGAGCGCGAAGGGGAGGCTTTCACCGATGTTACCGAAGCGTCCGGGATCGGGGCCTTTTTTGGTGATTTTGGCACGGTCTCCCCGGCATGGGGAGACTACGACAACGACGGCTTTCTCGACCTGGGCCTGACCGAGGCGGCGCGGGAGGGAGCAGCGGGGGAGAACAACTCCTGGCTCTTCCGCAACAACCGGGACGGTACGTTTAGGGACGTGACGGAGACGGCGGGCATCGACCAGAAGGGCGATGGGAGCGGCATCGACTGGGGCGATTACGATGGCGATGGCCTGCTGGATCTGTTGCTTACCAGTTCCGAGGACGGGAACCGCTTGTACCGAAACCAGGCCGACGGCACCTTCGCCGACGTGGCGGTTTCAACGGGCGTAGACCGGCCCCACTCCGCGGGTGCGGCTTGGGTCGATTTCGACACCGACGGCGATCTGGATATTCACCTGTATCAAACCATCGGTCCTCGACTGTATCGCAACGACGGCAAGTCGCGGCGCTGGCTGCAGGTACAGGCGGCCGGTAGGCAGAGCAACCGCAGCGGCATCGGGGCGGTTGCGACAGCGGTAACCGGGAGCCACCGGCAGCGGCGCGATCTGGCTTCGCAAGGGGGCAAGACGATGCCCATGGAGTTCGGGCTCGGCGATGCCACGACGGTGGACTCGCTGATCGTCGCCTGGCCCTCGGGGCAGGTGGATGTGATCACCGACCTGGCCGTCGATCAGATCATCCGGGTCACCGAAGGGCAGGGACATGTGACCGCGGTGGAAGAGGTCGTGGGGGCCGGCCCGCAAAGGTTTGAGCTGGATCAGAACTATCCGAATCCGTTCAACTCGGGTACCGTCATTCGATTTGCGGTGCCGACAAGCGGTGAGGTGGAGCTGGCGGTCTACAACCTGGCGGGACAGAAGGTTGTACACCTGGTGCAGGGGTTGCGGGAGGCGGGTCAGTACGTCTTGCGCTGGGACGGCAGGAATGGCGCCGGCCACGAATTGGCCAGCGGTGTCTACTTCTATCGGTTGCGGGCGGGGGATCAGGTTGACACGCGCAAGCTGCTGCTGCTGCAGTAAGGATCAGAACTTGATGGCCGCTACGATCAATCCACCCATGCCAATCATTGTCGTAATGAGCACGGTGAAACGGGAATCGATGCGTCGGTTTGTTTCGTCGATGCGGCCGTTCAGGGTGCCTACGTCCTGCCGAAGGTCCTGGCGCAGATCCTGGATTTGAGCTTGAAGTCCTTGATTACCGCTATTCATGTCCTGGCGCAGAGCCTGGATATCCTCGCGCAGATAGGATATGCCCCAACGAAAGTCCTCTGGAGGTTTCGATGAGGGTGATTTCGGATCAGATGTTTCAGACATGATATGCTCCAGTGGGAATATACAAACGTTGCTCTGCGAAAACCAAGGCAAGTAACAGCAGATCATGTGCCAGCATTCTCCAGGCGGAACGGCATTGTGGAAGTATGTCGACTGTGTCAATTCCTCTCCACTTCCGGGTACTTCGCATGACACGCGGCGTCGCGCACTGGAAGCCGTGCCTCGCGCGACGGCGCCGGTCGCACTGCCGCACCGCCCACGTCGTCATTGATGTGGCGTCTCCTGTTTGACCAGACTGTCGATAACACCAATTTTCACCAGAAATACGGCAAGCGGTTTCTCCATGCGAGAGCGAGCTTCGTGCTGACGGCGTTTTCAAGCACGTAGGAGAAGCCATCGAACAACAAAGTCACTGCTTCATCACCCACGGAGACAACGATGCAATACCTCATCATCAATAAGAAGAAGGTGTCTCTTGAAGGGGTTGATCCGCAGACGCCGTTATTGTGGTTTCTGCGTGATCACCTCGGTTTAACGGGAACAAAATACGGCTGCGGAATGTCGCTCTGCGGTGCGTGCACGGTTCATCTCGGAGGAAATGCGGTGCGCTCATGTACCCTACCGGTGGCGGCGGTGGGCGGGCAGGAGGTAACCACCATCGAAGGGCTTTCTGCAGCTGGCGATCATCCGGTGCAGAAGGCGTGGCAGGATCTCGACGTTCCTCAGTGTGGGTACTGTCAGCCGGGGCAAATCATGTCCGCATCAGCTCTTCTTGCCGAGAACTCCAATCCGAGTGACGATGAGATCACCGCCGTCATGTCCGGCAACATCTGTCGCTGTGGCACTTACCAGAGAATTCACGCGGCGATTCAGAAGGCGGCGGAGGAAATGCAATGAACCCTATCGTCAAGATCGAGCGTCGGGACTTTCTGAAGGGTTTCGTTGGATTGAGTGGTGGATTGCTTCTGGGTATCAGGCCGTCGCGGGCGAGAGCGGAAACTTCGGGACAAATTCCCTGGTCACCGAATGTCTTTCTTTCCCTGGACATCGATGGTCTCGTTACCATCATCGCCCATCGTTCTGAAATGGGTACCGGGATACGAACCTGTCTGCCAGCCATCGTCGCAGACGAATTGGGAGCCGAATGGTCCCGAGTCAAAATCGAACAGGCGATCGGCGACGAGAAGTACGGATCACAGAACACGGATGGATCCAGGAGCGTACGGAATTTTTTCGAAGCCATGAGGGTGGCTGGAGCAACAGCCAGAACCATGCTGGAACGAGCGGCAGCCGCCGAGTGGGGTGTAGACGCCTCCAGCGTAATGGTGTCCAGACACGAAATCAGGCACGCCAGCGGAAAAACGGCTCGATTTGCCGACATGGTGACCAAAGCTGCCGCCTTGCCTGTACCTGATCCGGAGGAATTGACCTATCGATCACCGAGTGCTTACCGCTATATCGGCAAAGACTTTCCGGTCGTGGATCGAGCCGATATCACTACGGGGACAGCCGAGTTCGGAATGGACGTGCAGATCGATGGCATGAAATACGCGGCTGTCGCCCGCTGTCCGGTCATTGGGGGAGGGGTCGTCTCCTTCGACGCCACAGAGGCGCTGGCGACCGCCGGTGTAGAGCAAGTGGTACAGCTTCCAGAGCCGGATGCCCCGCTTGCGTTTCACGCGCTTGGTGGCGTGGCCGTCATCGCGACCAACACCTGGGCTGCCTTCCAGGGCAAGTCCAAACTGCGAGTCGAATGGGATTACGGAGCGAATGCGGACTACGACTCGGACAGTTTCAGGGAGGCTCTCACAGAAACGGTGAATAAACCGGGTGAGGTAGCACGATCCCGAGGGGATGTCGATGGAGCGATGGCGGTTGCTCCAGCACAACATGCAGCGGAGTACCATCTCCCGCATCTGGCGCACGCTCCGATGGAGCCGCCGGCTGCCACGGCCAGGGTGGCTGGCGATCGATGCGAGGCGTGGGCAGCGACGCAGAATCCCCAGGCCGCCCAGGGGGAATTGGCGCAAGTCCTGGGATTGCAAAAGAAAAATGTCATCGTGCACGTGACCCTTCTGGGAGGTGGATTCGGGCGCAAGTCAAAACCAGATTTTGTTGCCGAGGCGGCCCTTTTGTCCAGAGAGATAAACCTGCCCGTAAAGGTAGTCTGGTCGCGTGAGGACGATATCCAGTTCGACTACTATCACGCGGTTGCCGCCTGTCGCATTGAGGCCGGTTTGGACGAAGCTGGCAAACCACTGGCGATGTTGATGCGCAGTGCTTTCCCTCCCATCGGCTCTACATTCGAAACCGGTGCTGATACGCCGGCGGATTGGGAAATGGGGTTCGGATTCTCGGACGTTCCTTTCGACGTTCCGAATATTCGTTGCGAGAAAGGCAAGGCGAAAGCCCACGTGCGCATCGGTTGGCTGCGTTCAGTCTGCAACATCTACCACGCCTTTGCCGTATCATCCTTCGCGGACGAGCTGGCGGCAAGGGCCGGGGCGGATCCGCTCGAATATCTACTCGAGCTAATCGGCTCCCCACGAAAGATCGATCTGGCGGCAGAGGGAGCGAAGTATTCAAACTACGGGGCTTCGATCGAGAAATTTCCCATCGATACAGGTCGTTTGCGTCACGTAACCGAGCAGGCAGCGAAAAATTCGGGTTGGGGGCGGCAGCTGCCTCGCGGCCGCAGTCTCGGCATCGCGTCTCATCGCAGCTTTCTCACCTACGTAGCCAACGTTGTCGAAGTAGAGGTAACCAAGGATGGGCAGGTCAACATTCCCCGGGTTGACGTGGTCGCTGACCTCGGACTCGTGATTAATCCGGATCGCGTCAAAGCGCAGTTCGAAGGTTCAGCAGTATTCGGGGCGAGCTTGGCCCTCAACGGAGAGATTACGGCAAAGCGCGGACGTGTGGTTCAGTCCAACTTCCACGATTACAAGGTTTGTCGCATGAACGAGGCTCCGCGGCAGGTCCATGTCCATCTGGTGGATAGCGTCGAACCACCGGCGGGAGCGGGGGAGCCGGGCGTTCCTCCTTTTGCCCCTGCCCTGGCCAACGCCATCTTTGCGGCCACCGGAAAGAGGGTTCGCAGCTTGCCGCTGTCGGCTCACGATCTGTCCTGGTCTTAGTGCTCTGTTCAACATCTATCCTTGTATTTCGCCGCCTATGCACCCCGGCTGGCCGCGTTTCGCTCGCTCGCCATATTCCACCAATATGGCTCGCTCGCGCGCCTTGCCAGCCCGGCGCCTCGACGCCGAAATCTCAAGGCTTTCTATTGAACAGAGCACCTAGTCGCGTCTGGTGACGGGCGCGCTTGTACCTAATCGTAAGGCCAGAATTGATTCCACGCCGTCATCCAATCCTCAGCGCGGCTTTCTGCGGTTAGCGCCCCCGTGATCTCGACGCCAGCGCGTCCTTTGAAGTCGGCCAGTTGGTCGACAGTGCCCGTTTCGATCTTGATGGTTGTGGGTTTAGCCGGCACATAGGGCGGTACAACCGTTAGGTCGGTGAGGGCGTTCTTGGCACCGTCTTCAATCATCTGACGCGCGCGCAAGGGCGGAATCTGGCGCGCACTGTAGCGGCTCAGTCCTTTCTTCACCGCCACTGTCGGCAATCGATCACCCAGCAATTCGCGGGCTTCGCGGCACACAGCTTCGTCGCCGGTTACGAGGACAACCGGAACCCCATAGTGACCGTTGAGGGCAGCGTTGACCCCTGTTTCTCCTACCAGGTCGTCGTTGAACCACAGGTTGTGGTAGGTGACCCCCGATATGGTGTGGCAGAGGACACCGTCTGGCGTGTTGTTGCGCGCATGCATGCCCACCAGCAGGCAGGCATCGCAGCCCTCCTGCCACATCTCGGTGTAGCGACCCCACACATGATGGGCGACCCACTCGCAGTCAGGGTCGAGCTGCTCGGGGATTAGCGAGTTAAAGGTCCAGCCCTTACCTGCACCATGGCAGTCGACCACGACGATACGCGTGGCGCCGCCAGCTTTGGCACCGCGCACGGCGGCGTTGATCTCTTCGGTGTAGAGTCGGCGCCCTTCTTCGAACATGGCGTCTCCACCACGGACCTGCTCCCAGGCGACAATGCCGCTGACTCCTTCCATATCTGTCATGATGAGAACCTGCATTCTGCGGCTCCTTCGTATCGCGGGAATCTATTCTTCCGGAGATATCATGTAGGCGGCAAGGTGGTACCAGCGCTTGACGTACGGCTGATTATCTCCGTTGCTCACGGGTGCCTCCAAATAAAGCTCCATTCGAAGCCAGGAAAAGGGGTTTCGCGTACCAGATGTTACTTTGAGGATTATCGATATGCACCGGTTGCTCTTGATACTCTGCCTGCTCTCCGCTCACCACCTCCTTGCACAGGTGGTGGTGATTCCCGAATACGAGACCGTCCGGTATCCGCAACCGCCGGTCCCGAAGGGTGAGTTTCAACAGCCCGATCTGTCGGGGGAGTTTCGACCGCTGCGGTTGACCACCGGAGACGTCACCTGGCACGACTACCTTGCGCCCAAGGTCCGCTTCACCCTGAATCAACGCGCGACCGTGTGGCTTGCCGTTTATCGACATTCCACAAGAACAGGACCGCGGGGGCCGCTTGGGGCATGGGTAATTATGGGACCGCAGGACCTTCTCGTGTACGTATCCACCGGACAGGCATTTGAGGCGGGTTCCCATTCACTACAATGGGATGGAAGGGACTGGCTCGGTCGCGACCTGACCTCTGGAGTGCACGGGTTCGACCTCATCGCCATCAACAATCTCGACAAGCCGGTCCTTGCCGGTCCGGCGGCGCGCGCTGGCTTCGGCCGCACCCTGATCGATACGCGGCACGATCCGCCGGAAATCTGGGTGCAGGAATCTGAGCGGCAGATGGACGAGCGGAGCCACCGCGCCGGCGACATGATTCGCGGCACCCTGGGTACAGATTACATCGCCGATCCAACAGCCTGGGAGCGCTGGTCCTACAACGAGGTTCTGGACTTCGACGGTGCCCGCACCATCAGTATGCAGCTGGACGATCAGGACACCGAGGTCTACTGGACGACCCACAGAGGGTACCATGACCAGCCACACCGGGCCCGCCTGGATCGCGAGCGGGGCGGGCTCTACAAGATGCGTATCGATCGCGCCGCCAGGCGTTGGATCCCGGACGCCACGTTCGCCGACAACGGATTTGCCCGGAGCAAGGAAAACCGGATGATGGATATCAAACCGTGGCGCGATGTGGTCTACGCCGCACACCAAGGTCAGGTCATTGGCGATCCTGTGTGTACGGTGGAGGCCTGGAGCAAGGAGACAGGAGAGATCATTCGTGAGATCGATGTCACTGAGTATTTCACCCTGGTCAAGGTGCAAAACGGCAAACCGCTGGGCGGCATCCCTTCCGGTCCGATGTACCTGGGCGTCAACAATCACGGCATCTGGATGACCAGCTGGAGTGGCGGCACGCCGATCGTTTTCTCGGATCACACCGGCCACGTCAAATGGGTCAACCGCTTTGGAGACCGGTTCGGAGACCACCTGTCGATTGAAGAGGCTACGGACACCGGTTTGCCGGCATCGGGAGGTCACAACCTGCAGATCGAGCCAGACCCCAGTGGCCGTGCGGTGTTCTTCGCCACGGGAGGCAACGATCGCGGGGCCTATTTCTCCGCCCTTGGCCGCGACGGGGCTGGCCTTTTCGATCTCTTATTCGAAGAAAGGCTCGTCCCCGGACCTGAATCGGGTCGGCTCACCATCGTCAAAGAGGACGGGCCGTACGATGGAATCTATTGCGCCATGGGCACCCATCATCTGGTGACCGGGCAAGCCGGTTACCCGGAGGGCGAAAAATACGGCCCCGGGATGCTACTCCATATTCCGTACAACCTGGTGTCGGGGAAACTCCATCGAGTCCGCTCGAAATAACGTGGATTTTTTTATCGAAGCCTTGCATCCTTAAAAAAAGCCGTGTGGCGTCGGCTGTTGGTCGGAGTCGAAGGAGGTGTAGCGGTTGTTGGCGGCGAGTCTGTTTACGATTCCAAGCGTTTGACAGACCCGTCGTAGAGAGCCTTCAGCTCGTCGCTGTAGGCGAACAAGGCGGGTGTTCCACCCGTATGAACGAAAACGAGCGTGTCGTCGGCGCCCCAATCGCCTCGCGACACGTGATCGGCCAGACCGGCAAACGCCTTGCCCGAGTATACCGGATCCAGAATAACCCCTTCCGTTCGAGCGACCAACCCTAGTGCTTCATTGCCGGCTTGCGTAGCTACGCCGTACGCCGTTCCTGCGTACTCGCCGCAGCTCTCGAAATCGGCGGCGAGAAACTCGATATCCAGATCCAGCATGTCGCATATGCTGTTCGCCGTGGCGGCCAGCTCGGCGTTTTTCTCGGCGTTGTCGTGGGGATGGGGGCTGATGCCCACGGTGCGCACATCGAAGCCGATGGCCCTGGCGCCGACCGCCAGCCCGACGTGCGTGTGGATGCCGGAGCTCAAGTAGATGCCAGACGGGCGGATCTCGCGTTCCCTGATCTGGTCGTACAACTCGAGGAATCCATCCACGTACGAGACGCTGCGCAGCAGATAGCCGTCTGAACTTGTGTTGTAGACCTTGAGTCCTTGCGACTCAAGGTCCGCCACAATCCTCGCTACATCGTCGGGGGAGGAGGTCAAGCGAACCTCGGCTCCGAGTAGATGGGTAAGTAACAGATTTCCGTTGACGGGCTGGGCGTGATCGTCGCTACGGCCGACCATCACCGCTCGTTTGCCCAGTCGAGCTGCCAGGGCTGCCGTAAGTCTCGATTGGTTCGACTGCGAAGCAGCACCATGCAGCAGAACATCGTACTCTTCGTTCACTGCGGGAGCACAGGAATACTCGAACTCACGCACCTTGTTCCCACCCAAGGCCAATCCCGTAAGGTCTTCACGTTTTATGAGGATTCGCGGACCACCAAGGGCGGTGGACAGTCGCGGACACTCATCGAGCGGCGTGGGAAAGTGGCCCAGCTCGAGTTTGGAGAATCGGCGGAGTCGGTCGCGCAGTTGGTTGGGCGTGTACAGCGTCATATGCGGTGGGAGAACGAACGGCCGCGCCGAAGACTGCGTCAAGCAATCACTGCCAGCTTCGACCCGGGAGGGACGTTGGAGTGCGCACCTTCAAGCGCCGTTGCCGGCGCCTTGGTCACGCCCGGCGCGAACCTCCTCGGCCGCTTTGCACGAACGCACGTGGGCCATATCCGGTGCCCTCTCGTACCCCTTCCAGGCGTACGGATCGCTGCCGGCAACTTGAATCACACCTCTCCAGTCGGACTTCGCCGAACTTTCTCCTTCTTTCAGTTGCCAAGGTAGCAGGCTCCAGCTGTTGCAGTAGTGGCTCACCAACACCCGACGGTAGATATCGCTGCGATTCTTGTAGGAATGGTGCAACAAGTAGCCATTGAAAAAGACGACCCCACCGGCACCGACCTCCACTGGTACCTCACCGCTGCCATCGAATCCGTAGCTCTCCAGAGCGAAGTCGTATTCGTCCCGATCGTCATGTTCTCTCTGGGGATACAGGTACCCTTTCCGGTGGGAGTTTGGAAGGATGTACAGGCAGCCGTTTTCTTTGGTCGCGTCATCGACCGCGATCCATGCCCCAACGAGGGAGCGGTCACGGGTGGGAATGTAGACTTCGTCCTGATGCCATGCCTGGCCCTGAAAACCGGGGGGTTTGACGAAATACATCGACTGCATGCATTCGACGCTGCCGTCCCACTCGAGCAGGTGGGCTCCGGTTATCTGACTGAGGGCGCCACAGATTTGCGGGTGGCGCGCGTATTTCTCGATGACGGGGCTGATGAATTGGGGGTGGTGGATGCAGAGAATGGATTCCAGCACCTCGCGGTCGCTATAATCGCTTGGCACCGGATCGATACCGCGGCACGGGTAGGCGCCGCGGGCAATGGCGATCAGATCCGTCGCCAGCTCCTCCAATTCTTCCGGGCGGACCATCTCCGGGACGACCAGGTATCCGTTTTCGACGTAGAACTCGACCTGGGTTTTGTCGAGAGGTTTCGGAACCTCGATCTCCGGTCCCGCCTTCATCAAGTTCATATCTTGCGTTTTCATTCGCTCAATAGCTAAGAGGTCCCTCTGAGAACGGCGCGTTTGTGAAGAACCCAGGATACGATCGTACCCACGGCAAGGTCCACCGACAGGGCCACGGGGCTGATCCAGATGAAACTTACCGGATCGTTGCCGTTTGGCAACATGCCGAAGATGGGGCCCGAAAATGCGATCAGGGCGGCCGCAAGTACACCGCAGATGGTTCCGGCGACAACCCCGGCAGGACGTGCAAAGGGCACGAAGAGAGCGAAGAAGAACAACGCGAAGATCGGCGTCGTAAACAAATTGGAGGTTTTGTTGGTCACCGCAGTGATGTTGCCTGGAATGTGCTCCATCAACGAACTCGTTACCACCACAATGGCGCCGATTACGAAAGCGAGCAGTTGAGCCCTCCGGGTGTGCTGGCGCTCGTCGGCATATCGCACACCGAGCCGATCGAAGAAATCGGTGGTGACCACGGCGGTAATGGAGTTCACCCCGGAGTCGAGGCTCGACATGGCCGCGGCGAACATGGCGGCCACGACGAGACCAGAGATGCCGGGAGGCAGGTGAAAGGCGATGAAGTGGGGGAATACCTTGTCCGCATTAGCCTCGATATTGATCCCCGGCGGCAATAGGTGCGCCTGGCTCTGGAAGAATCCGAGCAAAGCCAGGCCGGCCAGCCATAAGGAACAGCCGATCGCCACTCCCACTACCTGCTGCGTCACAAAGGAGCGCCGAGCCGCCCGCGCATCTTCGGTTGCCATGAAGCGCTGTACCACCGTCTGGTCGCCGCCAGCAGTGGAGATGGTCCACAACAAGCCGGTCAGCATGGAGCCGATGATAGTGACGCGCACCGACAGGTCGAAGCTGAACAGCGGTTGTTCGTCCCAGTGATCTTGCCACTGGGTTGGTATCCACTCGAAGCCGGAGAAGTGGTAACTCACCATGCCGATCACGATCAGCGCTCCACCCAACATCAAGGTGCACTGCACCAGGTCAGTAATTACCACGGCGCGAAGACCGCCCAGCGAGGTGTAGGTGATCGCCACCAGACCGGTGATTAGCGTGATCCAGGGAATCCAGCTGTCGTCCAACCCGAACATCACCGCCATCGCTTTCGCAGCCAGATAGATCAGCAGCGCCATCCACACAAGGCGCAGCAGAATAAACAGGGTGGCGCCGAGCAGACGGATGCCGAGCCCGAGCCGCTCCTCCAACAGTTCGTATGCACTGGTGACCCGCGTCCGCATGTACCGCGGTATGAGGATGAATCCGACGATCAGAACAGCGATTGGCAGGGTGAGATAGTTGAGCATCCAAACCGGACCCTTGGCGATCGCTTCCCCTGGGATCGACAGATAGGATATGGTGCTCAGGAGGGTGGCAAAAAGGGAGATGCCGATGAGCGACGGCGGCATGTGACCGCTACCGGTGAAATACTCGCGCACACTGGACTGCCGGCGACTGAAGAAATAACCGAGGCCGAGCGTCGCCAAGGCGTAGACGATTATGATCGCCCAATCGAGAAGCGTTAGTCCGGGTGTTTCCATGAGGTTTGGTTCGGCCGCCTTGAACTACGTTTGAATCGAGTGTTCTGGGGAGCGATCAGAACCTCTCAGCTAGCTCAGATCTGTGGGCGGTGCGGCCCTCTTCGCAAGAGATGACCATCATCTGGCAGAGCGCCATTACCTCGAGGTTATTCCCGCCGCTGATGCCCGGTTCGACTCCCTCTTCGATGTAAGCGTGGAAGTCGGCCAGGACCCCTGCTTCGTCGGATGCTTCCGCGAGCGGCACCTGGCCGACATCGGTGCGGCCAAACTGCTCCCCGGGCCGCTGGCTGAACTGGAGGACCTGTTTTCCGCCAGCCTCCGTGTTGGCGATAACCGCTCCGAGCTTGCCGTGGAGGCCAAGGTAGAAGTGGTTGCGCGCCGAATCGTGTCCGTGGAAATAGTTGACCACCACTCCGCTTTCGAAGCGCATGAAGGCGCTCGTGTTATTCGGGTACTGGTAGTTGGACCAGGGGGCCCCGAAAGCGTGCGCGATCATCTCGGCGACCGGACCGAACCAGAACAGAAAATTGTCGAAGTGATGACAGGACATGTCCCACACCGAAGCAAAGGGATAATTGAGAGTGCGTGGTTCGGGACGCGAGCGGTGCTGGATGTGGTCCAGCTGATATGGCTCTCCGACACTGGCGGGATCGTCCGGGGCGTGCAGGATGCGGTGAAACGTGCGCTCCACCGCCTTGTAGCGATAGTTCTGGGACACGCAGAGGATGCTGTTGTTCTCGCGCGCGAAGGAGACCGCTTCACACGCCGTTTCCCAATCGGGAGCCATGCCTTTTTCGACCAGTACCGGAAGACCTCGTTCCATGGCCTGCTTTGCCATCGGTACATGGTGAATCGTAGGCGTACAGATAATGACGCAATCGGCTCCCGACTGATCCAGGGCCTGGGTGTAATCGGAGTAACAATCACCGGTTGACAACCCGGTCAGTTCGCGGCCGGCTTCGAGCGCGGACTCGTGCGTGTCGCACAGGGCGGTGACCTGAAACCCGATCTCTGGCCGACAGGTTTCCAGGGGCCAGAGACCGCGACCGCTGACACCGACACACAGGGTCTTGAGTATTTTCATTTTCGGCGGAACAGCTACTTGCGGCGAAAGGCGGCGAAGAAGTCGTTCCCTTTGTCGTCGACGACGATAAACGCGGGGAAGTCCTTCACCTCGATCTGCCAGATAGCCTCCATGCCGAGCTCGGCGTACTCCAGACAATCCACCTTCGTGATGCAGTCTTGGGCCAGGCGTGCAGCCGGACCGCCGACCGAGCCGAGATAAAACCCGCCATGTTTCTTGCAGGCATCGGTAACCTGTTTCGAGCGGTTCCCTTTGGCCAGCATGACCAAGCTGCCGCCGGCGGCCTGGAACTGATCGACGTAGCTGTCCATTCGCCCGGCGGTGGTTGGTCCGAACGAGCCGGTGACGTGACCCTCGGGAGTCTTGGCCGGGCCGGCGTAATAGACCGGCTGCTGTCTGAAGTAGTCGGGGAGGTCTTCGCCCTTGTCCAATCGTTCCTTGAGCTTGGCGTGGGCAATGTCGCGGGCGACGATCATCGGACCCGATAGAGATACGCGAGTGCTCACCGCATGTTCGCTGAGGGCAGACCGGACCTCCTCCATGGGGTGCGCGAGGTCGATTTCCACCACATCGCCCTTCAACTCTGTCTCGTCGACCTCCGGCAGATACTTAGCCGGATCCTGCTCCAGCTGCTCCAGAAAGATGCCTTCGGCGGTGATCTTGGACATGATCTGGCGGTCCGCGGAACAGGATACAGCGATCCCTACGGGGACCGAGGCGCCGTGCCGCGGCAGCCGCACCACCCGCACGTCATGGCAGAAGTATTTGCCGCCAAACTGAGCGCCAATGCCCATCTCGGCACTCATCTCCATCACCTGCGCTTCCATCTCGAGATCGCGGAACGCCTGACCAAACTCGTTTCCCTGCGTTGGCAGCGAATCCAGGTACCGTGTGCTGGCCATCTTGGCCATTTTCAAGGTGTATTCGGCCGAGGTGCCGCCGATGACGACAGCAAGATGGTACGGCGGGCAGGCGGCGGTACCGATCATGCGCAGCTTCTCGTCGATGAAGTCGCGCAGGGAGTCGGGGTTGAGCAGGGCGCGGGTTTCCTGAAAGAGGAAGCTCTTGTTGGCCGAGCCTCCGCCTTTGGATATGAACATGAGCTTGTAGGCGCTTCCCTGATCGGCATAGATCTCGATCTGGGCCGGCAGGTTGGTCCGAGTGTTCACCTCCTCGAACATGGTCAAGGGAGCAACCTGGCTGTAGCGCAGGTTGGACTCGGTGTAGGCCTTCTTGATGCCCTGTGCGAGAGCTGCTTCGTCGTCGCCATCGGTCCAGACCCGCTGGCCCTTCTTGCCCGTAATGATGGCGGTCCCGGTGTCCTGGCACATGGGCAAGACCCTTCCCGCGGCGATGTTGGCGTTCTTGAGCAGCTCCAGTGCTACGAAACGATCGTTGTCTGAGGCTTCGTGGTCGTCGAGAATCTTGCGTACCTGGGCCAGGTGTCCCGGCCGCAACAGGTGAGCGCTTTCCCGCATAGCCAGATCCGCCAGCATGGTCAGTCCTGCGGTGTCGACCTTGAGAACCTCCTCGCCCTCGAAGCTGCTGGTGGAGACGTAGTCGGAGGTGAGCAGGCGGTACGGAGTCTCGTCGGCGCCGAGCTTGATGATTTCGTGATGAACGGTTTCAGTCATGTCATGGTCCCTTACTTTTTACACATTCGAACGGTCCTTTGGACGAGGAGAATAAACCGTTTGGCCGACGGTGCGGCAAGGGACCGGGGGCCGAGCCCTCTGGCGCTCTTCACTGATTCGCCACGATGCCTTATTATTTGCGCCGAACTGGCTGATGCGAAAGGAGAGCAAGGTGACACCTGAACAACGCTACATGCTCGATCTTACCGGATATCTGCATCTGGAGAATGTTTTGAGCGACACCGAGCTCAAGAACGGGCAAGAAGCGACCAAGCGTTATATGGACACCGCGGATGAGGATCTACCGCCAGGTTTCGAGCGAGACGGAATACGTCACCTACACGGGTTTGCTTTCGACAAGTGCCTCGAAGCGCTGACCATGCATCCATCTACGTGGCCCATCATTATGGAATTGACCAACAGCAAACCGCAGCTGCTCAGCGGCACTTTGCAGGTGAACGAGCCGGGTAAACCGAGCGGCGGTCGCCTCCACTGCGCCCGCGAGGCCTACGGCTGGGAGAGCGCCCGGTACGAGGTTCATAACGGCCGCGTCTACTGCGATGACTTCGTGGTTTTTCCCTATCTGGACGACGTGTTGCCGGGAGACGGGGGGCTCCTCCTGCTGCCGGGATCCCACAAGTCAAACTTCGACCGTCCAAATTCGCTGTTCAACGGGGGAGAGGTCACGGACGAGTTACCGCCGGGCGTGATAAACGTCACGCCCAGGGCGGGGGATGTGCTTGTCATGCCGGAAGCGATGACCCACGGTATCTTGCCCTGGACCCCCGAGGATCGGATACGGCGCATCCTCGTACTGCGTTACCGTCCCCAGCATAGAGACAGCAAGAGCGGAATCCCGGAGGAGATCAGGGAGAGGTTGTCTCCGGAAACTTTGGAGCTGATCGAAACGGGGTCCTTCACGCACGTGAAGGAGATCGCCAAGGACCGCTCAGCGGCCTAGGCGGTACCTGCCGAAGTCGGCAGCCACGCGAGCTCAGCAGCCGAAGAAGATCGTGTAGCGATCCGCGTCGTAAATGGTGAACCCTCGAAGGCCGTCGTCGGTATCAGCGAGGTCCTCGTGGAAGGTGACACCCTGTCCGGCAAACTCTGCGTACAACAGATCCGGGTCCGGGGTATGGACAAAGGCATCCCACCGCGCCCATTCGTGCCGGGTGTGATTTGGCTGGGGCTGGACGTCGGGACCGATCTCTTTCAAAAAGATTGAAACGGCGTCGCGTGCGACGATTCCAAACCACGGCTGCTCGTCCTCGGGAAGCTCCAGCTCGATTCCGAAACCGAGCTTGTCCGTGTAGAAATCTCTTGCGGCGGCGTAGTTGCTGACGATGAAGAACGGCGCTACGTCGGTGAGGGCTGCAGCTTTTGTTTCGGTCATAACTCGACTCCTCGGCGGCGACCGTTGCCGACGCCTCTCTTATCCGAAGGCGACGGGCGATCCCTTCAGATAAGCCTGAGTGCTGTTGATCACGAGTTGGATGTCGCTTAAGGCATCCGCAACCGATGTCCGGCAAGGTGTCCCTTCGGTGATGCACGCGTGAAAATGCCGGAGCTCACCGACGAACGGGCTCTCCCATTCTACCGCCGGCTGCCGCTCTACCGTGCGGCCCGCAGCGTCGATTTCCCAAATGCTCAGTTTCGAGAGCTGGCCACGTGAGAATCCGGTCGGATAGGCAAGGATAATCCGCTTGTCGGCTCCGTAGATCTCCAACGTCTCCTTGAAATCCCACAGGTTTGGCAGATCGACCCACGAGGCAATGCAGCGCGAGCCATTGGGGTATTCGAGTACGGTGGAGAGTGCTCTTCCGTTGTTCCACACGTCGGTGCTGACAATTCGTTTCGGATTGCCAAACAGGATCCGCAAACCGTAGAGGTCGTGAATGAGGCTTCCGGCCAATGTAAAGAAGGCGCTGACCGCGTCGTTTGGTATTCCATCTCCGAGGGCCTGCTGTAATGCCGCCGCGCGGGCGGCTTGCGAGGCTTTTCCCGCCGAGGCCGGAACATCGTCGAAGCGCTCGATGTGAAACTGGCTGGTATGCAGATCGTTGTTCGGATGCAAGTGGTTTACCTGCACGAAGGTCGGGTCCCATCCCGCGGCTTCCTCCTCCACGATATTGAACGCCGGATCGTAGACCTTCATGTAACCCACTTGACCTACCTTACCGGAGCGCTCGACGGCGGCTGCGACGGAGGCCGCATCCTCTTTCGAATAGCACATCGGCTTTTCGATGAAGCCATGCTTGCCGGCTGCGAAGGAGGCCACTGCGATTTCGGTCTTCGGGTCACGGTGACAGAGGATGACAGCGTCCACGTCGTCCGCGTCCAGTACCTGGCGATAATCTGTCGTGTGATGCGGCACACTAAAGCAGCCTGCAACGTATTCGGCTAACTTGGCGGAGACGTCACAGGTCCAGGTCACCTCGAAAAGATGCTGCAGCTCGTGCAGGTTGGGCATGTGCTGTACCTGGGCGATGGCACCGCTGCCGATCATCCCGATTCGCACCTTATCCATTCAATCCTCGCCCGTAAGCGTATTGTTGTCTGCTGGTCGCCGTTCGATGACCTACCGGTCCGAACCCAGATCGCAAGCCAGGTCGTTCCAGCTCTCTCCCAGCCCGGCCACTCCGTTGTAGACCTGGCGAACATCCTCCCACAACCTGAGGCGTATCTCCTCGGCATCGGCATCAGACGATTCCATTTCGTCGAGTATCTCAGCGTGATTCTGTGCCAGCGCGCTGACACGTCGCGCAAGTTCGCTGACGGCGCGCCGCTGCCTCTCGATGCGATCGGTGCGCGAAACCGCCGCATCCATCGTTACGTCGTAGGCGTCCGGTCCGGCAAAATGGATCGGTTTGCGCTCACCATCTGCGGTAAGCATCGTGTGCGAGGGCAGGATGTGTGGAGTTAACGATAGGTACATGATCACCGGCTGGTCGCCCACTACCCGTACGGCGTGCGGTTCATCGGCGGCGGCGAAACAGAGCTGACCTGGCTCGATCCTGGCGATTTCGCCGTTGATTTCGAATTCTGCTATGCCCTGCAGGATCAGAAATACCTCGTGCCCCAGGTCGTGGCTGTGGCGCTCGTTGAACTCGAGCCCCGGTTCCAGCCGGAGGATGCGCGATCTCATCTCCGATGTGACGAAAAGGTTCTTCACATGCTCAGGATTGCGGTAATCGTATACGGCGATTCCCATTTTTGCCACCTAGTCCAATACCGCTGTTGCTTCGATCTCAACCAGCAAGGTAGGCAACGCCAGCTCGACGCCTACGGTGGAGCGGGCGGGCCGGCTGTCTCCGAAGAACTCGGCATAGACCTCGTTCATGGCTTTGAAGTTGGCAAGGTCGGTGATAAACACCGTCGTCTTGACCACATCATCCAGGGTCGCCCCGGCCGCCTCCAGAGCGTGTTTCACATTCTCGAGGGTTTGCTGCGTCTGCGCTTTAATATCGCCCTCGCCGACCAGGTTGCCGTTCACGTCGAAGGCGATCTGACCGGAGGTCGTCACAATGTTGCCTTTGCGTACAACGGCGTGATAGGGAGCGCCAGGTGTTACCAGGGTGTCGGGATTGATTCGTTGGATCGACATGTGAACCTCCTTCTTAGAATTCGTAGTCGATATGCCAGTTGGTCTCCTGATCCCATCCCAATGTGCGTTCTAGGAAAGGCTCCCAGGAGAAGGTCACGGTGTTGCCCCAAATGGGGAAAAAACCGGGTGTGTAGCTGCAGGTGGCGCTGACCAACCCGAGCATGGGATGGCGCTGCATGACGATGAGGTTGTCGGAGGCGTCGTGGTCAATGAGCTGGAAAAAGCCGTCTTTTTTCTCAAAGTCTTCCTCGGTCCAGGGCCATTTCTTGGCACAGATGTAGCCGTTGGAGGCCAGCTCATATCCCCGATTCTCCGGAAAGCTCACCGGTATGTTGAACTTGCACAGCTCGTTGGTTTCCGGCGGCGGATAGAACGGATGAGGAAACCAGCGGATGGGCACAAATTCCTCGCCGGTATTTCGCACCCGGGTAGCTGTTTGTAACGTGCGATTCATTAACGTAACGGTTCGCTCGAGCTCTACATCGAAGCCGCCAAACTGGTGCCGGGTTTTGAACGTTATCCGCTCTTTGCCCGCGTCTACGTCCCAGGCACACCATTCTTCCACTTCATTCCTCGCCAGGTCGCAGACTCCGATGCCGAGTATCAACGCTTTAGTGTCGGTGGAGCCACGCGCATGCAACGGACTCAGGTCGAAGCCGTCCGGCATGCCCTGACCCTCGCTCGGTATGACCTCGCCGGGATAGGTTGGTCCGGTGATCAGGTTTTCGTGGCGCTCGTCAACTACTGTAAAGATATAGCCACCGGTGCAGTATCGGGTTCCCATGTAGCTGCGGTGGAACGGTTCAAGCGCGGTGCTACCTTTGCGACCATCGATCTTTCAGCGGCTTACAATATGACGCTCGAAAACATACATGCAAGAGGTTACCCGGTTGGGCTTCGCGCGCCAGCTGTGAGTGATGGCGGTTACCGAGCGTCAATGCTGACGGTCGGGAAGAAGCTCTCGAGGAGCTTCATTCCCTTCTTGCTCGGCCCGGTCTACTTGGCTTGTAGTCCAACTCTCGAAGACAGCATCGAGAAATTGAGCGGCGGTCCCGATGAACGAGAAAGCGCCAAACACGAACTGCTGCTGGCCAAGGAGCAGGCTGTTGGGCCACTGCTCGAGGCGTTCGAGAATCCTCAGTACCGGGAGAGCCGACCAGACCTCGTAGACGTACTGGTCAGCCTCTACTTGCGCGTGGAGAAAAAGCAGATTGCCAATGTGCTGCGGCAGCACCTGCTCGACGATCCCGATCCGCGGGTGCGTGGGCGCATCGCCTACAAGCTGGGCATGAACATGAAGCTGGAATACGCCGACAGTTTCATCTCGGCCCTGGAGGACTCCAGCTCCGAGGTGCGGCAGCATGCACTGGCCGCTCTCGGTAATGTTTTTGGCAAGCTAGAGGACCCGCAACACGAGATCTTACGCCCGGCGGCTATGCGAAACCTGGCTGACCCGATCGAAAGGGTGAGCGATGCTGCCCTGTTCCTGGTGGAGGAATACATCGGACGCTGGGCCGAGGAAGCGCGCCAACAGGCGCTCAAGGCGAACGTGAATGAGGCCGACTCCATTCTGGCTCGGGCGCTGGTGTATGCTCCGGAAAGCAAACAGCTCCACTATTACCGTGGTGTATTCTATTTCGAGAATGGCCAGCGAGAGCGCGGCCTGCAAATTCTGCGCGAGAACCAGCTGCTGTTCGACGTTCCAGCTTTCGATCGAGCACCTGTGATCGACGGACGCCTGGAGGAGAGTGTCTGGAAGGGGGCTGCCGTGATCGACACCTTCTACAGATGGGGACGTTCCCGCACCAACATGCTTCCCCAGGCGCGGACACGAGCGCATCTCGGATATACGGCAGAGGCGTTCTTCATGGGAATTCACTGCTTCGATGCCCATCCTGAAAGCCTCGTGGTGGCGCGGCTGGAGGACACCAACTACGGAAATCAGCTTCAAGATCTCATCGAGTTCTTTTTCGACCGCAACCTCGACAAGCGAACCTTGAGTGGGTTCAAGATCAATACCGTGGCAGATATCAGAGATGGCTGGCAAGAAGAAACGCGCGACTTGTCGTGGAACGCGGAAAAGGAAGTAGCCACCTTTGTCGGAGCGGACTACTGGTCTCTCGAATTCAAGCTGAAGTGGGATCCAACATATCATCCACCTCCCACCAGGGGAGATATATCGGGATTCAATATCCAACGCTGCTTTCGCGGCAAGGAGTACAGCCAGGCCTTTCGAGACTACGACGAGCACAACGACACGCCGGGATATCTCACGTTCAAGTAATCTGAGGTTACCATGAAAGCTGCCCTCGCCCAGTTCATTTTCGAAACCAACACCTTCGCTCCCTCCGATGCGGAGATCGACGTCTTCAAGGAGGGCGGGGTCTGGTGCAATACCGAAAGTGGCACGCGAGAGTGGGCGGCTGGAACCAATTCGCAGTTGCAGGGAAGTCTCGAGGTCCTGGAAGCTGCCGGATGGGAAACCGCCCCTTGCTTTGCGGCCGTTTGCCGTTCGCCCGCCGGGCGCCTCACGATGCGCTGCTTCACCGAGATACGCGAAACCCTACTTGTCTGCCTCCGGGCGGCTGCCCCGTTCGATGTGCTGATATTACACCTGCACGGGGCGGCCTGCGCCGTCGGTGAAGACGACACCGAAGGCCACATCCTGGAGAAGGTGCGTACCGATCTCGGTTTCAAGGGTCTGGTGGTACTGTCGCTCGATCTGCACGCCAACTTCACCCGCCGCATGCTCGAGCATGCCGACGCGGTTACCGCTTACCACACGTTTCCCCACATGGATTTCAGCGAGACTGGGGAACGGGCGGCAAGGCTGGCACTTCGAGGCGGTACATACACACGCGCGGCGGCCAAGATCGCTGCCCTCGTCCCGCCCACCGACAGCACTCATTTCGAAGGCCACTTGGCCGATATCTTGGCTCGAGCTCGCGAACTCGAACAGCTGGAAGAGGTGGTCGACGTTTGCATCCTTCCTGTCCAACCGTGGATGGACATCGAGGAGATGGGATCATCCGTTGTGGTCACCGCGTCCGGTGCGGGGGCGCCGCTACCGGAACTCGAGAGATTGGCCAACCAATGGTTCGATCAACGGCACGACTGGGATACGCGCCTCAAGGACTGGCCGACAATCATCGAAACCCTCAAACGCGGGGACGATCGCCCTCGCGTACTGGTGGATGCGGCGGATGGGACCTCCGGCGGTTCCCCCGGGACTAGCGTTTGGGCGCTGCGGCAACTGCTTCCGGTCAAGGATGAGCTTCCGGGGAAGGTGTTGCTGTGGGTCGTGTGTCCGGCAACCGTGGAAGCGGCCGCCGAAGGGGCGACTCGATTTGTCACCGGAGATCCATCGGTTGAGTGGGAAGGGACGGTGTTGTGGACAGGCGAGGGAAATTATCGCGCCCGGGGCAAGGCGTATACGGGGCTCAGCTTCTCGATGGGGAAGGCGGCGGTGATCGAATCGGGACAGCTGCAATTGGTGGCCTGCACGCTTCCGGCGTTGACGCCTGATCCGGCCTTCTACGAGTGTGTCGGGTTGCGGCCGAATGACGCGCTCGCTATACAGGCCAAGAGCATGACCGGTTGGATGGCAGGTTTCGAGATGGAATGGGACCGTGGTTTGCCTTTTGACGGCCCCGGCGCCTGCTCGCTCAATTTCGCCAAGATGCCATTTCGAGGCACTGCAAAGGAGCTCTTCCCAATGAATCAGGAGCCGAAGAATCCGATAGAGACCTGGACACTGGATTGATCCTCCTTGGCACCACCTGGCTTCTAGCTGCGAGCTACCTCTTCCAACAGCGACAGCGTCTCCCCGACGATGATGCCGGCGGCATCGGGACTGAACGGCGTGACTTCCACCTCGTACCCGCCCAAGGGGTAGGGCTTCGGCCACTGGAATATACGCCCAGCCCACGTTGGAGTAGCCTGAAAACAGGGTGTGCTCGATCGGCGATTGCTTTTTGATCTGCAAGCCGATCTCGACAAACGGCTCACCAGGAATCGCGGCCAGCGCGATCTTCGCACCGATCGCAAAGACCTGGGCTTCGAAGGTGCGATGGGTCTGTCCCCGCAGCTCCCGCGCCATGTCCGCCCGCATCTTAACTCGTTTGGCTTGCATGGTTGCCTGAATCAGCGCCTCGTCGCCGGCCGCAGCTTTCCGCAGCTCGTCCAGCCGTTTGACATGTGCGGCCAGATCGGCCTCAAGCGGTTCGTGGTCGGGCAGCTCTTTGATGGGAAGCTGCATGGACCTCGCGCCAACACGTATTCCAACGTCATCTTCCTCGATCGACTCTTCTTCGTAGACAGCCAGCGGTGCGCCTGATTCCAGGGTGGTGATGTAGCGCTCCTTTCGCGGCGGGACCTCGAGCTCCCACCAGACCCGGCTCGCTTCATGCCCGAGGATGGCACCCAGTCGCTCGTACTCATCCAACCCATGACGAGCAACGCCACGGATGGGGCCGACGTCCCCGGCGGCACCCTGCAGAAACAGACACGTCGCTCCCGTCGCCTCTTCCACAACCCGCTTGGCAACACCCGGGTAATCGGGGGTAATCAGATCGCAGTCCGGTCCCACTGTGATAGGGTGGCAGGCGTAGTTGACAATGGCAGCCAGCGGCTGACCGGACAGATCATCTATGCGAACGAGTCGTACTTCGGGATCGGTGGGGCCATCCCCATTGCGTCCCACGACGATGACACCATCCTCCGGACGTCGAAAGCGACGGTTGATGCTTATGTGGCAGGAGCCGCTGCCAGCAGCAACCCGAGCCGGGGCCAGATTCTGCATGGCCTCTCGGGCAACACCTGCAATGCGGTGGGGTAGACTCCGGTCATATGATTCGACCATCTCTGCCCCTTCGGTAAACCAGGAAGACCAGCCGTTGCCAGTGACCGGTCCGGAGTGGGTGTGGGTGTAACTCAGCCGGATGTGGGATTGCGTCAGATCGGTCAGCTCGACGACGGCCTGCTGAACGTTATTGGCTTCGGGTTCCCATAGATAGATCAGGTCGATGTCAATGATGACAACGGTTTCGCTGCCGTCACTCAGCGCCAGTGCCGTCGCCCACAACGGGAGATCGATGCCAGCCGCCCGTTGGTGGGTCTGGGCGCCCCAGCCGGCATGGGCGATACCCGAGGGAGGCGTGATATCGATACGGGCGACGCCGGCGGCTAGTTGCGGTTTCAAAAGTAGATCCACTCCTCGCCCTGCGGATACCGCCACCAGTAGGATTCATCGTTGGTGGCGCGCCACTGCTCGAACTGCTGCCGGGGTGTACTCGCGCGGCGCGACTCCTCGCCCTGATGCCACATCCACATTCGAAAGACCTGCGCCATCGCCTCCACCGAGAACTGTTCGAATTGTTCCTCCGCACGTTTCCGCTCGTCGGTTGAGAAGGTGCTCATCACCCTCTCGATGCTCTCGGCGGTCATATCCTGAAACGCTTGAGGGGTGTCGGTATCACATCCCTGGACTCGTCGCAGCGCCACTTTGAAAACGACAAGCGGCGTCTCGCCTGGCCGTTTTCCCTCCTTCTCGCCGGGTGGCGGATCGATGAAATCGCGACGGAACGCGGCGAGATTTTCGGTCGCGGTTTGCTGGCGGGTGCTACTATATTCCTTGCCCTGTGCGAAGAGGCCCGCAGCATACACCTCGGCGAGGCGTCGCGCGATGAAACTGGCATTCAGAACCGAAAACTGGTTGATGTAACTCATCAGCCGCTCTCGTTCCATGACGGTAAATCCGTCCATCACTTGCTTTGCGCTCTCGCGGAAGAGCGCATTCCATTCCGGATCGGGCGTCGCCCTGGCCAGGTAGGCCTCCAAGGCGGCGTCGAGGTGGTAGGTTGCTCCGCTTTCGAGCATCTGACCTCCCTCCCGTAACTATTCCAGGGGTTCCAGGTTCTGGAGGACGGTGGGGATAAGTTCCGCCACGGTAGGATGGATGTGAACCGCGCGGGAGACGACGGTGTAAGGAAGCTTCGCGTACATTGCCGTCAGCAACGTGTGCACGACCTCGTCACCACCAATCCCCAGGATCGCGGCACCGAGAATTTCCTCGGAGTCACCGTCCACTAGGATCTTGATGAAACCATCTGTCTCGCTGCGCTCACGGGCGCGACCAACGTTGGACATCATGCGTTTGCCGACTAGGACTCGTCGCCCGGACTCGCGCGCTTGCTGTTCCGTAATGCCGACGCGACCGAGGGGCGGATCGACGAACAGACCGTAACAGAGAATGCGATCGCTGGCACGCCGTGGATCGTCGTCGAACAGGTTGGCAGCGACGATCTCGTAGTCGTTGTACGAGGTGTGGGTGAAAGCGCCTCTGCCGTTGCAGTCACCCATCGCCCAGATACCCGGCACATTGGTACGCAGCTCATCATCGACCCGCACGAAACCCCGGTCATCGACTTCGACGCCAGCCTTCTCCAGACCCAGGTCTGCCGTGTTGGGGACGCGACCAATCGCCAACAGCACGTGAGAACCGACGACGTCAGGGGGGCCCTCCTTGCACAAAACTCCCGCAGCGATCGCATCGCTCTGCTTCGCAAAGCTAATGCACTCCGCGTTGAGCCGGACGTGAATACCCTCGCTCTCAAGAATCTCCCTGACCGATTCGGACACGTCTTCGTCATCCCGTCCGATGAGCCGATCACCTCTATCAACCACCGTCACCTGGCTGCCGAAACGGCGGTAGATCTGGGCAAACTCCAGGCCGATGTAGCTGCCGCCGATGATGATTAGATGCTCGGGCAGGAAATCCACCTCCATCATGCTCGAGTTGGTGAGATAGTCAATCTCCTCCAGCCCCGGCATCTCGGGAGTCAATGCCCGCGTTCCAACGTTCAGGAAGATCTTGTCCGCTTCGAGTAGCTGCTCGTTGACCCGGACAGTCGTGGCTCCTTCGAACCGTCCGTGACCTCGGTAAACCGTCACGTTGGGGGTGCCCTCAAGCCATTGCTCGACGCCTTCGGTGGACGGGCGGACAATGTCGTCCTTGCGCGCCTTTACACGCTTCATGTCGACGCTGACGTGTGCCTCGAGCTCTACCCCGAAGTCCGCAGCACGACGGGCCACGTGCGCCGCTCGCGCGCTCGCAACCAGCGCCTTGGTGGGTGTGCAGCCGACATTGACACACGTGCCTCCGAACCGCTCTCGCTCGAGCACTGCCGTCTTCATCCCCTCTTCGGCCAGCCGGTCCGCAAGAGAAGGTCCTGACTGGCCCGTGCCGATGACGATCGCGTCGTATCTCTCTGCCATGACGGATTCTCCCAATTCTCAGGCTACAAATGCAAGGTTAATTATCCACGTCTAATGACAGCGCTGAACCTACCAGATCTTCCTGGTGCATGTTCACTGCCTCGATATATTGACGATTACTAGTGCCACCTTGGTTCCGCCTCCGAGCTTGTGGATACCGGCGGAGGCGAACACCAAGATACAACATCAAAAAGGAATAGCGACTCTATCGCGAATTTGACTGAGGAGCACCATGGATCAAGGAGAGCTCTGTGATCAACACTCAGACGGACGTTGTCGGTAGTCTGCTGCGTCCGCCGTATCTGCTGCAGGCTCGTCAGAAGCTGACCCGGGGCGCCATATCCAGCAGCGACTTCAAAAAGATCGAGGACCGCGCCGTGGACGAGGCCGTTTTTCTGCAGGAGGAGGCGGGTCTTGCCGTAGTCACTGACGGCGAGATGCGTCGCCTGTCCTTTCAGAGCCAGTTGCCGGAGGCAGTCGACGGCTTCGGCAGCTTTGACCTGGACGCCTTTTTGTGGGGCGACTGGCGCGGTGGGGACATGGACGACAAGAGCATCGCGCGCCCGCAACGGCTCGGTGTGGTTGACCGCCTCAGGCGGCGGCGTAGTCTGTGCGCCGAGGAGCTGACCTATCTCAGGAGTCGCACGGAGCGCATCGCTAAGGTTAGCCTGCCCAGCCCCAGCTTGTGGGCTAACTTCTGGTCGGCAGAGCTCTCCGGCCATGTCTATCCAACCCTAGATTCCTTTCTCGCCGATGTAACCGCCATCCTGCGCGACGAAGTCGACGAGCTGGTGCGCCTCGGCGCCACCTACATTCAGCTGGACGCGCCGCATTACCCGCTGTTGCTGGACGAACAGACCCGCGCCTTCTACGAGTCGCGCGGCTGGACACTGGAGCGCTGGCTGTCGGCCGGTATCGAGCTCGATAACGCTGTAGTAGCGGGGTTTGCCGAGCGGGGTGTGACCTTCGGTATGCACCTGTGCCGGGGGAACCAGGGGAGCCGCTGGCTGGTGGGGCGACTACGAGGGCATAGCCCGGCACATCTTTGGTGCCGTCGACGTGCAGCGACTGCTACTGGAGTACGACGACGACCGCTCGGGCGGCTTCGAATCGCTGCGCCACGTACCTGCCGACCGAACAGTCGTACTAGGGCTGGTAACGACGAAGAGCGGCCGGCTCGAATCGACAGACGATTTGACCGCCCGCATTCGCGATGCTGGCCGATTTTTTCCTCTCGAGCAACTCGCTCTCAGCCCCCAGTGCGGCTTCGCCAGCTCCGTGGTCGGCAACCAATTGTCCGCCGACGAACAGCGCGACAAGCTGCGCCTGGTGACTCAGACGGCCGCCGCCGTATGGGCGGATCTGGAGTCCTGACGGCACCAGTTTCTGGTCCTGGCGGTAACCCGTTAGAAAACGGCTCCCGTGGAAACCCGCAGGCGCCTGCGAATCACCTGGGAAACCGTGTCGATTCCTATGTTGAGGATCGCTGTTATGAGGATCAGAAAAACAGCTTTGTCGGCTTTGTCGTCGGCTATGGCGCTGTCGATGAAGAAGCCGAGCGTGTAGATGCCGAGAATACCGAGGATCGCCGATTCGCGCATCATCACCTCCCAACGGTAGAACAGAAGGGCGAGGAACTGGCCATACACCCGCGGCAGGATTTCGAAAAAAAAGCGGTTGGCTTTCTTCACCGACCCGTCCATGCGTAGCTGTAGCAGGTTGGCTTTCTGACCGATCAGGTGGGAGAGAATGGCGCCGTTGTGCAGCATGATGGCCAGAATGGCGGGCAGCATGGACGGTCCCCACAGCTGCAGGAAAGCGTAAGCCAGGATATACTCGGGAGTGGTGCGCATGACGATGAGGAATAAATGGGAGAACCCGCGGAATCGGCGCCGCCGGACAAGATGACGGCAAACCGCTCCGAAGAACACGAGAGTAAATAGCCCGGTACCGACCAGCACGACCTGGGTCAGTACCACCGTGTTCCATATGCCCGGCAACGCCTCGTTCCGTGCGATCTCCACGCCCCACTCCCACACCCCGGCCAACGACAGGGAGATATCGCCACTGCCGTCGAGGAAACCGTCGCGACGCATGGGCCAGGGCAGGATCTCGTATCCCAGAAAGCGCTTGATATTAACCCAGGAGATATTGATCCGTGTCGAGATCAGCGCAAAAGACGCGGCCACGTAGAGGAGCACGAGCTTTGGTTTGACGCAAAAGCGGAGCGAGGCGATGAGCAGATAGAAGACGTAGAGCAGAATCGCCGCTTCGGCGTAGAGTCCTTCCCTGAAGGCGGTCTCGAGATGGAACCCCAAAGTAGGAAGACCGATGAAGCCGAGGATAGCCGACGATCGCAGGGCGCACTCCAGCCGATAGGACGTGTACTGCTTCACCTCGCTGTAGATTACGGGCAAAACGCCGTAGAAGAAACGGCTGAGGAGCCCGGTATGCAGCGGCAAGCCCTTGACGGGTGTCTGATCGGCCTCCTGCAGGATCTCGGCGTAGACCTTGGCGAAGACCCCGGCGTAGGGAATGCCGATGGCCAGCACACCGCACATCGGGTTGAGACCCACCACCGGTAGGAAGAGAAAAGCCCAAAAAATCTCGTGAATAGCGCGGATAAAATTGCAAAACAGGCGCACGGCAGTGAACCGAAAGAAGAGCGCCAGGACACTGCCCATGCTCACGCCCAGAGCAATGCCGCAAAAGGCAAAGGTCACCGTATTTAGCAACGCCTCGCGAACCGTGTAGAGAATCTGCACGTCCGGACTCAAGAAACCGGCAGCGATGCGGCGCATCTCGCTCCAGGGCTCGAGAGCCGGCACCTCGATGTCGGCAAGCGCGAGACATACAAGCGCGATAGCTAGGAACGACAGACTCACTCGGAGCATGTGTTTAGGTGGGTGTCGGCGTGGGCGTCCGGGAGGCGCTTAGTCTCGGCGATAGAGCTCGACCAGCGTATCCTCACCCACTTCCTCTGAGGGTAGATCCAGCACCACACTGCCTTCGCGCAGGCCGATTATGCGAGGAAAGGTAGCCAGTGCCAGCTGCACATCGTGCATGGCGAGCACGACGGTGTCGGCACTCTTCTTGATAACGCCCAGCAGCCCGCCTGCCTGGTGGGGATCGATGGCGGAGACCGGTTCGTCGCCCAGAATGATGCTGCTCTGGCGATAGATGGCGCGCCCCACCGCGATACGCTGCTGCTGGCCGCCCGACAGCGTGTCCACCCGAGCGAATATCTTGTCCTCCATGCCGATGGCTCGGAAGACAGGTGTAATGCTCGCCAAGGCCCGCTTCTGGGGTCTGACGAGATTTTGCAGATTCTGGGCGACCGAGTTCTGGTCGAGACGTCCGGCGTAGACATTGTGAAACGCCGACAGCTGCGGTACCAGGGCGTAGTCCTGGTGGATGAAGGCGGACTGGCTTGATCGCAGCGCGTAGAGCTTCTTCAGAAGAGTCGATTTGCCGGCGCCGCTGGCGCCGATGATGACGACCTTCTCACCTTCGCGGATGCGCAGCGAGATGTCTTCCAGGACCGGCGTATCGTCATAGCCGACGCTGACATTCTCGAGGTCGTACATCCACCCACCGTTCGTTATTGGTCGAGAACGCCTATGGCCGTACCGATCTCGAGTATTGGGGCGTACATCGAGTTATCGGCGGCGATGAAACTAGTACGCGGAAAGGAATCGAGGAGCTCCCGTTCCCTCATGCCTATAAACGCCTGTCGCACCTTATCGGTGAACCCGACGCCGTATCTATCGTCGACGTCACCCCTGATGCTCCAGTTGTAGTCGGGATAGGTAGGGGTGCTCCAGATTATCTTGACCCTCGTAGAGTCGACCTTGCCCGCTTTCACCTCATTCTCCCACACTTTGTAGTTCAAGGCGCCTACTTCGTAACTGCCGGACTGCACGAGAGCCAGCGTCTTTGAATGGTCGCCGCTGAAGCCGACGCGCTTGAACACCTGATCAGGAGCCTTATCGAAATGCTTGCGAATGTAGTACTCGGGCATCAACCTGCCCGAGGTCGAGCCCTTTGAGCCGAATGTGAAGGTATGCCCCGCGATGGCCGCCGGGAACGACTGGGAGGCGTCTAACCCTGTCGAAGTGTTGGCGATGAAGTAGGTGACGAACCGCTGGTCTTCCTCCCCCTGCGCGATGGCCACGGAACCGGGCACCGAGCGTCGCGCTTTGACGCCGGCAAGGCCGCCGAACCAGGCCAGCTGAACTTCGTTGTTCTTGAATGCCGCGACGGCTGCCGCATATGACTTCACCGGAACATACTCCATGGCGACGCCCGTTTTCTGAGACAAATAAACGGCCACCTTGTCGAAACGCTCCTTGAGGCGCGCCGTGTTCTCGTCGGGTATGGCCGTGAAGCGAAACCTCTCCTCTGCCCCCAGCGCGGGCGCGACGAAAAGCAATAGACAAACGACCAGAGATTTGACGATCGGCGAATTCAAGAATGACTCCTTATGAACGATGGCCGTAGGCGAATGCAACTTTGATGCTTGCCAGCCCGTTTCTACACGAATTCTAGATGATCCAATCGCGGGAAATTAACCGTGTGCCCCGACCGCCGCAAGACGCCGGTTGCGGCGCTTGATCGCGCTGTAGCCGCGCGTTATACTGGCTTTTCGGACGCTAAGTTCAGGACCCTATTTGCCCGGAACAAGATGGATATCACGGCAGTTGCTTCGGTACCGCAGTTGCGCGAGTGGGTCGAGGATGCACGCCAGCGCACCTTCGAGCTCGTTGGTGATCTGACCGACGAACAGCTCATGGGCCCGCAACTCTCCGTCGTCAACCCCGGATTGTGGGAGATGGGGCACCACGCCTGGTTCCAGTCGTTCTGGACGCTGCGGCATGCCGGTGGACAGCCGCCGGTGCTCGACGACGAGGACGCGTTATACGACTCGATGGCCGTCGCCCACGACAGTCGTTGGGACCTTCCCCTGCCGAGCCGCGAGGAGACGGTGGCCTACATGCGCGAGGTGCAGAGCCGCGTGCTCGCGCTTCTCGACGACGAGCCTTCAGACGAGCTGCTCTATCATGCTTTATACAGCACGTTGCACGAGGACATGCATACTGAGGCGATTACCTATACGCGACAGACGCACGGCTATCCGGCGCCACGCCTGGCCGTCACTTTGGCAGACCACCCGGCTGAAGGCGGCACTCTGCCCGGCGATGCGGAGGTGCCGGGTGGCGCCTTTATGCTGGGCTCGACACAGGACGAACCCTTCGTCTTCGACAACGAGAAGTGGGCTCACCGGGTTGAGCTGCAGCCTTTCCGCATCGCCAGGGTCGCGGTGACTCAGGCCGAGTACGCCACCTTCATCGACGATGGTGGCTATGCCAAGCAGCCGTACTGGAGCGACGCCGGGTGGAAATGGCGCTGCGAAGCGGGCGCCGAAGGCCATGTGTATTTCGGAAAAAACGCCAACGGTGTCTGGCAGCGGCGCCACTTCGATCGGTGGGTCGATCTCGAGCCGCACCGCGCCGTCATCCACGTGAACTGGTACGAAGCGGACGCCTATTGCAGCTGGGCGGGCAGACGGCTGCCCACCGAGGCGGAGTGGGAGGCGGCGGCGGTGGCCGATGTCTCGGGCGGAACACTGGGCGAACGCGTCGGGACATTTCCATGGGGTGACACCAAGCCAGATCGCGACAAGGCCAACCTCGACTGGCAGAGCATGGGAACCATCGACGTGGGTGCGCTGCCGGCCGGCGACAGCCCCTGCGGCTGCCGTCAAATGATCGGCAATGTGTGGGAGTGGACCGACACGGACTTCAAACCTTTTCCCGGCTTCGTCCCGGATCCGTATGCGGCGTATTCGGAACCTTGGTTCGACACCCGCAAGGTTATGCGCGGCGGCTGCTGGACAACGCGCTCCCGGCTGATTCGCACCAATTACCGCAACTTCCAGACACCCGACCGCCGCGACGTACTCACGGGTTTTCGAACCTGCGCCCTGTAGGCCACTGCAAATCGCAGTCGGTCCCACTCCCCGGCCTGAAGCCGACGCCATTGAAAGCCAGCTGCCGTGAGGATTCTCATCGTCACACCCGCGCCGCCGCGTTCGCGCAAGGGGAACCGCGTCACCGCTCTAAGCTGGTCGAGGATCCTCCGCGACCTGGGGCACCGGGTGAATGTGGTCGAGGCGTTCCATCGCCAGCGCTGCGATCTGATGATCGCCCTGCACGCTCAGCGTAGCTACCCGTCCGTCGAACGCTTCCGCCGACTGCGGCCGCAACTACCGCTAGTGCTCGCCTTGACGGGCACCGACCTCTACAGCGACATCCACTCGTCCGCTCAGGCGCGCCAAGCCCTCGACCTGTCCGACAGACTCATCGTCCTGCAGCCGCGGGGCATCGAGGAGCTGCCGCTCCACCTGCACCCCAGGACTCGCGTGATCTATCAGTCCATCAGCGCCCCTCCGGGCCGGTTCAGACCAAGACGGGACACCTTCGAAATCTGTGTCGTCGGCCACATGCGTCCTGTCAAAGACCCCTTTCGCACCGCCGAGGCTGCGCGTCTGTTGCCTGAGACTTCGAGGCTGAACATACTGCACATTGGGGGCGCGCTGAGCACGGACATGGAGCGGCGCGCCGTCTCCGAGGCGGCCACCAACCCGCGCTACCGCTGGCTTGGCGAGTTGTCGCGCGGCCAGGCGATACGCGCCATGGCCAGATGCCGACTGCTGGTGCTGACATCCGAGATGGAGGGCGGTGCCAACGTAGTCTGCGAAGCGCTGGTCTGCGGCGTCCCGTTGGTGTCGTCTCACATCGCCGGCTCCATCGGACTGTTGGGAGAGGACTACCCGGGTTATTTTCCGGTCGGCGATACCGCGGCCTTGGCTGCGCTGCTAAACCGGTGCGAAACCGACACCGGCTTTTACAATAGCCTGAGGGAACGCTGCATCCTACTGGCGGGCGTCCTGGACCCGGCAGACGAGCGCCGCCGCTGGGCGTCGTTGTTGCAGGAGCTGTCCGTCGACAGAGCCATCTGACGCCTACAAATATGGAGCACCCAGTCTTCTCATTCGATCCAGTAAGAATAGAATCGGGCTCGCCTTGTGGTGAAGCGCAGGGCAACCTCGCGACCTTGAATCTGCTCTAGGTTTTGCTGCCAGGTCAGCTCGGCCGAGGGCTGATCTCCGCTCAATGGCAGGGATGAACACAAGGGCTCACCGCTCGGTGTGATCACCTCCGCTTCTAGCTCGCCGCCGGCAGCATCCACGTTGACGCAAACTTTCTTGCCGCTGAACCGGAACGGTCTTGTCGCCAGGCTGCCTACCTCGTCGCCGGCGTCGAGGGATATGAAGCCGTCTAGACGCAGTACCGCCAGACAAATACCACACTCGTCCCATCCCAGCTCCCGCTTCATGCTCGGTCCCCCGTATTTCTTACCGGCAGTGTAGTAGAACCAGAGCTCGTTTTTCCTTACCAGCGGAAACGACGGTCCGACGAGCCAGCTCAAGTCCAGGTCACCGCCCCCAATGGGTGAGGTATCGAGAAACGGCTGCCGTTGCCCGAGACGCTGCCAGCTGAGAAGGTCGCGGCTCGAGGTCAGTTGCACGTGGTGAAACGAGGCCCAGTCGCCGTCGCGCTGATAGACGGTCCGTTCATCTTCGGGGATATCCCAGTCGGCAAATTCGGGCCAGGCACCGGCGACCTTACCAGTCTGGTGGTAGATCATCGGCATCCCGATGTAGTGACTCTCATAACGAAACGCGGCCATGTTGTAGATCTCGACTCGGTAGGAGGGAGGAAAATCGAAATGGGGACTCCGCTGGGTTGGATCGGCGAATCGCCTGGCGATATTCTCGCGCCCCAGAATCTGGTCCGGGTCGTCGGCGTAGAAGATCAGCTCAGGATCCGACCAGGTATCGAAGTCTTTGCTGGTGGAGAGCCAGACCGAACGTCCGTTGGGGCCGCGGTGTTTGACCGTGGCGATGAACAATCTGCCGCGGGCATCGAAGGAGAAGTTGTGTTCGTCGGCGCTGGGCACCGGCGGCAGGTCCAGCTTCGTCCAGCTCACGCCATCCGGCGAGACCGCCCGCTCGCTCGGTGTAAACCCCTTGAACCGCCGGCCCGGATCGTCATCCTCGACGTCGTAGATTACCTCCCCAGGTCCGGTGTGCGGCCCCACGATTTCCCAGTGGAGACCATCGGTGCTTTCTCTTCTGCCACCCCCGTCCCAGAGCTTGAACAGCTCTGCTTCCGGATCCCAGATAGGCGCCGTGCGGATCTGCAGGCAAGTCTGGCCCGAGTCAATATCGGGGCGGATCACCGCGCCTTTCTTGATGGGCCGGTGCATGGTCCGCATCAGGCCATGCGAGCTGGCAATGCCGACGTCATCGAGAAACAGCTGGTGGTCGCCGTTGGACGGGTCGAATGTCAGTTCCGGAGTTCGCACAACGGTTTCAATTCCGGTGCAGAAGTTTCAGAATTCATTGATACGAATTTGATCCCTGTGAAAGCTGCCGGGTTGGAAACCGCCACAGATGCAGCTTTGAGAACAGGAGGGGGTATATACCGTAAATGTCATTAAGATCGACTTTCGTCGAGCGCCGACAAGGGCGTTGTGCTCCTTCTCCGTCTAACCTACACTCTCCACCACTCTTCCACCTCACCACAGGAGGTTACCATGACGCATTGCACCAGGTGTTACTCGATTCTGGCTGTTGCCATTTCCATCACGTTGGCGCTGCAAACCACGCAAGCCCGGGAAAAGCCCGGTGCCGGGGAAGGCAAGATGGGGCGTATGAAGACACTCATGCCGCCGCCGGAATCCATCGACTTTATCCACGATCTGGCTGATCGCACCGGCCGCATTGGGGTGACAGATGAACTTAACGGCGAGACGATTCAATTCGTCGGATTCGTGAAAGTCGGTCGCAGCCACGAACCGGATGGTCCCGGGCTCGCCCTGGAAGAAGGCCAGGCGTTAGCGGTGTTTCGGGTTCCGCTGGATTTGCCTGAGGATAATGAGGCACGACCCGCTCGCCGTCCGACGAAGGGGAAGCGCCGTGGGCCCCGGGTCATGCCGCTCCTCACTGGCGAAGAGGCGGAGGAGAGTGGATTCCACCTTCTCGCCCTGCACAATGCAGAGATTGGCACACCTCATTTTTCATAGTACGGCCGATGGCAGACGACGAGGCAGCCAAGCATGCTCAGAAGAGCGAGTCGGCAGATGGGGCGCTCACAGAGCAAGATCAGCAGGACCTGCAGGATATCCAGGACATGGAGGACATGGAGGACATGTACATGGATCAGGCCGGCATCCCCGGAGGTGACAACCAGGATGGTGGTGGCGATGGTGGCGGCTCGACGAACGACGGCGACTCCGGCTCCTGCGGTGGAGACGGTGGTGGCGATTCGGGGGGTGGCGGTGACAGCGGAGGTGGGGGTGGGGATTCGGGTGGTGGAGGCAGCGAGTAACCCGCTCCGGAGAGAAGGTCACAGCTAGGCTTGCCACAAACGGACAACCTATTCCTGCAGACCGACGGTCTTCCCCAGTTCGACCGGATGGCACCGGAGCACGTGGTGCCGGCGATGGAGAAGGTACTGGCGGACGCAACCGCGAAGATCGAAGAGATCGAGGCCAACCTGGAGCCGAGCTGGGATGGCCTGCTGAAACCGCTGGAAGAGCTGGACGTTCCGTTCGAGTATTCGTGGCACTGCGTTTGCCATCTCATGTCGGTGAGGAACTCTCCGGAGCTTCGGAAAAAACACGAGAGGATGGAGCCGAAGGTGGTCGAGCTCGGCCTGCGCATCGATCAGAGCCGGCCGGTCTACGAAGGATTGATCGCCATCCGAGACGGTAACGTGTGGGAAGAGCTAGATGAGGCTCAGCGCCGGATCGTAGAGAACAAGATCCGGGCGGCCGAGAACGCCGGAGTCGGTCTCGACGGGAAGGACAAGGAGCGGTTCCTGGAGATCTCGCGGGAGCTGTCGAGGATCAGCACCGAGTTCTCGAACCATGTTCTGGACGCCCGCAAGGCGTACGAACTGATCCTCACAGACAAGGGCGAGACCGAGGGATGGCCCGACAGTCTTCGGCGAGTAACAGCCAACTCCTACTCCGAGGCACGGGGAAACGAGGAATCCGCAGTGCCTCAAGATGCCGTGGAAGCAACGCCACAGGACGGCCCGTGGAGGGTCACGCTCGATTTCCCCAGCTTCATGCCGTTCATGCAGCATCATCGCAACCGCCAGCATCGGGAGGCGGTTTACCGTGTTCAAGTCACCCTGGCGTCTTCCGGTGCATACGACAACACCGACTTGATCACGCAGACATTGAAGCTGCGGCGCGAGCAGGCGGTGCTACTGGGCTACGGGACGTTCGCGGAGCGGAGCCTCGACACTAAGATGGCCCCGGATGTGGCGGCGGTCGACAAGATGACGGACGAGCTGCGGGATCCGTCGCGTCGGCATGCCGAGCGGGACCTGGACGATTTGCGCGCGCTTGCAAAGGAAGGTGGCCAGGAGGACGGCTTGCGTCATTGGGACCTGGCTTTCTGGGCGGAGCGACTGCGTGAAAAGCGATTCGACTACACCGACGATCAGCTGCGTCCGTATTTCCCGCTTCCGCGAGTGCTCGACGGCCTGTTCGGAATTTGTGAAGAGCTTTTCGATGTGAACTTCGAGCCGGCCGATGGCGAGGCGCCCGTATGGCACCTGGACGTTCGCTACTTTCTGGTCAAGGATGGAGCCGGCGAGACCGTTGCTTCCTTTTATCTCGACCCCTACTCCCGCCCGGCTGACAAGCAGGGCGGCGCGTGGATGAATGACTGCATGAGTCGTCGCATCCACAACGGGAGGCTGCGGCTGCCGGTAGTGCACCTGGTGTGTAACGGTACGCCGCCGGTAAAGAACCCACCGTCGCTCATGAGCTTCAACGAAGTCGAGACGTTGTTCCACGAATTCGGCCACGGCCTGCAGGGCATGCTCACTACCGTGGATTATGCCGATGCGTCGGGCATCCACGGTGTAGAGTGGGACGCGGTGGAGATCGCCTCCCAGTTCATGGAGAACTGGTGCTACCACCAGCCGACGCTGACAGGAATGACGAAACACGTTGAAACGGGCGAGACGTTGCCTGACGACCTGTTCGACAAGATCGTGGCGTCCCGCACCTTCCGGGCGGGCTCCCCGATGCTGCGGCAGCTGGAGCTAGGCAGGACGGATATGCGCCTTCATGACATCTTCGATCCGCACGGGGACACAACGCCATTCGACGCGCACCGTGCGGTGACGACGGAGATGTCGGTGTTTCCGCCGTTCGACGGAGACCGCCTGCTGTGCTCCTTCACCCACATCTTCGCGGGCGGATATGCCGCCGGCTACTACAGTTATAAGTGGGCGGAGGTGCTGAGCGCCGATGCCTGGGATGCCTTCGAGGAAGCCGGCCTGGAGAACGAGCAAGAGGTCCGGGAACTCGGCCGGCACTTCCGCGACACGGTGCTGGCGCTCGGTGGTGGGCGGCATCCAATGGATGTGTTCCGCGATTTTCGAGGTAGGGAGCCGGATACGCAGGCCCTGCTACGACAGAACCGACTCCTCGACGAACCGAAAGCCTGAATCTCCCCTCTTCGAGCCTGGCAACCCTCCAGCGACACGGTCGTTCACTCGTAAAACCAATCCACGGGGACCCTGGTCACCCGCAATGTATGGATCGGTCGGTCCAGGAGCTCGACGTAATAACTCAGAACAGCGTCTTCTCCGAAGAAACTCAAACTGGCGTAGCTGTAAGCCAGGGAACGGTCCGTCTCCAGTTCCTTTAAGTGCGGCCAGCTCTTTCCCTCATCGGTGGATATGGTGCAGGTCAGCGGGGTGCGCATTCCCTGGTGATGGTGCTCCACGTCGACGGTGGGATTGCGAATGAGGAGAATATCGCCCGTCGTCGGGATCCGCTGCAGTACAAACGGTGCCATCGGCGCGGCAATGCCCGAAGATTCCGTTTCGCCCCAGTGCTCTCCGCCGTTTTCCGAGTAGGTCTGGTAAAGGGTGCCCTGGTCGGTGCGCAACAGCATCCACAACCTGCCATCCTTGAGCTCCACGACCTTGGGCTCCATGGCTCCGGATTCGCGAGCGAACACCGTGTTGCTCGAACGCCACGATGTTCCCTCGTCGTCAGAAATGAGGCAGCCGGCTTCCAGCCTGGCGGGTGTGCCGGCGGCCGCCATGTTGACGGTATAAGGCAGGAAGAGGAGTCCGCTGGTAAGCCGCAGGGCGCTGTCGTTACACAGGCAGTGGTAGCGGTCGTTTGAGGTCAGGAACATAGCAGGACCAAAGGTTTCTCCCCCGTCGGTCGAAAGGCGAGCGCAGATTACGCACGACCGTTCCGAATCCTGACGTTGATAAAACAGGAAGAGCCGATCCGGCGCGAGCTGCAGCATACTGACCGCCGCCACATTCTTGCGACCCTCGTTTTCAACCACTAGCTGCGATTCGCTCCACGAACGACCACCGTCCGTGGAACGACGGCTGAGGATCTGGGCTGCCGCGTCGTCCTCCCACGAGCGGAAGTGGGTGTAAGCCATGAACAGGCCGCCATCGTCGTTCTGGACGATATCGGCTTCTCCGGTGCGCATATTGGTCTCGTCACCGGGTACCACATCAACAAATTCGGGGCGTGCTTTCATGATCTCCAATCTCCCTTGACCAATTACCAAAAATAATCCTTTATGCTTCGCATGCACGATTCAGTAGCAACCGAGCCTTCGCAGAAACTAAACAGGAAGGAAAGCTTATGAGGTCGACGCTAGTGCTTGCCATGTGCCTGTCTCTAGGGTTGCAGGGATGCAGCGATGACAAGAGTCCCACCGGTTCAAACGACACACCCGGAGCCCAACTCGTGGGTGCCTGGACCACCGAGAGTTCCAACATCGTGGAGGTCTTCGGGGAATTCTTCAGACGGTTTCTGGCTGCTTTGGGGTTATCGGCGGAGCAGATCGAGGCGGCACTCGAAGAGCTGGCCAATAGTCCACCGAGTAGCGGGCCCGTCCAGGACCAAGTGGTTTTCAATGCTGATAACACCTGGGCGGGAGGCGAAGCAAGCGGAACCTGGAGCGTCGACGGCAAACGTCTGACTATGTCCGGGACTACGGAAGAAGGGGAAGAAGTGACCCCCTTTACCTATTCGATCTCCGGCGACCGGCTAACCCTGACGCTCGACGTGGAGGAATTGCTGGCGGTAGTGAGCGCAGAAGAACAGCAGGCAATGGAGCAGATGGGAATCGACCTGAGCAATTCGTTGGTGATAGTCCTGGTCAGGGCGGACTAGCGCTGAATCTCATCGGTTGGCGTGCTGATAATGCCATAGGTTTCAGGGCGTCGATCGCGGAACATGAAGTGCAAGCGGCGGGCGTACTGCAGGTGCTCCCGATCCAGGACGACTTGTAGCACCTCTTCCCGATCGTAGCTGGCCATGGCGATCTGCTCTCCCAACGGATCGAAGGCAATGCTGTGTCCTCCCATCACGATCGGCATGTCCGGAGCGGGGGCGTGACCGATGTTGTTTGCAGCCAGCACGTAGGCAATGTTCTCGAAGGCGCGGGTGGCCAGCAGCTCACGCCACAGAGTTTTCTTGGTGTCGGAGATTCCGAACGGCGCGAGGACCACTTCAGCCCCCGCCAATGCCAGGCATCGTATGGCTTCCGGAAAGTAGGTATCGTAGCAGAGTATGATCCCTACCTTCCACCCGTCGATGGAGAACACCGGATAGCGGGAGCCGGTGCGAAAATATATCGACTCGATGCCCAGGTCGGTGACCAGCTCGCCGTCGATGACGATATGACGCTCGCCGCCTATATGGGTTTTGCGGTATTTACCGACGATGGCTCCGTCCGGACCGACCAGCATTGCCGTATCGTAGAACAGATCGGTGCCATCCTGTTCGAATATGGTGGCGACGACATGCACGCGGTGCCGGGAGGCTTTCTCTTTGACAGCTGACATGGCCGGTCCGTCGTCTGGGGCTGCGAGGTCGTACTTCCGGTAGTCGCGGGAGCCAGGGAAGAACCCGGTACTCCAGTATTCTGGAAGCAGCACCACTGTGGAACCACCCTCCGCCGCCAGGTCTATCAGACGCGCCGCCGTCTGAATGTTGCGCTCCGTCTCGCCAACTACACTTTCCATCTGGATGACACCCACCTGCATGACTTCAAGTCCTTTGCTGGACCTCTAGTGAGGCACAATGACTCGCACAGAATTAAGGTCAATATCTGGGCGCATCCAGGGTAGCTGCCCGCCGCCTTCGCGGCACCTTACGGCGATTACCTTGACCCCAATACCGGCATCGCGGTTTATTAACCGGCATCTGGACAAGAGATCATACAATCGAAGCTTGCGGAGGATGACATGATCAGAGTTGGCTTGATTGGCTGCGGTGGCCGAGGCAAAGGTGAGCTGCGAGAGCTAGCGAATTTCGAGGATGTCGAGGTCGTGGCGGTCTGTGATCCCGTGCCGGAGGCGTTGGCGCAGGCAGCGGATGAGTTCGGCATTCAGCACAGGTACGAGTCGATCGAAAAGATGCTGGATGCCGGGGTCGTCGACGTCGCGTTTGTCACTACTCCGGCGCATCTCAACGCGCCATCTGCCCTGCCCTGTCTCGAGGCCGGCATACACACGCTAGTGGAGAAGCCACCGGGGATGCGCTCGGAGGAGACGATCGAGCTGCGCGAAACCGCGGACCGCACCGGGGCCAAGGCGATGGTTGGTTGGCAGCGGCGTTTTAATCCCTTCATCGTCGAGGCGCGGCGACAGATCGAGGAACGGGGTCCGATCGTGCAACTGGTTGGAGAGTTCCACAAGAATCTAGCCTGGTTCGAGCAGGGAGGCTTCCCAAAGATCGTCTTGGAGAATTTGCTCCTGGAGAGTCCGATTCACGCCATCGACTGCGTCCGGGCGCTGGCCGGCTCCGATGTGGCGGAGGTCCACAGTACCGTGAAGCGCCGGTTCTCGAAATACAACGATGTGCATGCCGCCCTGGTTTTGTTCGAGAATGGCTGTGTGGCACAGATCAGCTCCAACTACACAGCTGACGCGCGCCTGGAACGCTACGAAATACACGGTCAGGGGATTTCAGCCTATCTGGAGGGGGTCAAAAGCGGCACGGTGATGGCCGACGGCGAGCGGGTTGAGCTAAAGGTCGAGGGGGATGCCATTCACGCCAAAGACGAGTTCTTCTTCGACTGCATCCGCAACGACCGTCCGGTCGGTCCCCCCGGAGCCAGTCTCGCCGAAGCCGTCAAGACGATGGAGCTCGCCGAAGCTATACTCGCAGGACTGAGAGAGGACTGATTTAGATAGATCGATGGACACACAGCTATTCCGGGGAACGCGTAATGAATGAGCACGATACCGAACACGCGACGTTGCCGCCTGTTGATCAGCATGTTCTCTGGTCCTACGGGAGCGGCAACGTAGGCGTAGGAGACGGCGAGCTTTCGGGTCCGCACACGGCCGACGAAAACCCACTCCATCCCGACGAGATCGTCGTCGCCGAGCAGTACGGCAACGACATTCTGATTATCAACCGCTCCACGGGAAAAATGAGAGTGCTTTACGGTGAACGAGGGGTCGCCGGCGAGGGCAAACGCCTTTCCGCGGCGCATTCGGCTCACTTCATGCCCTCGGGTCCCTACCGCGAGCATGTGCTGATCACCGAGTACCGCGGCGAACATCGGATCATGATGCTGCATCGAGATACGGGAGAAATGCTCTGGTCCTACACCGACCTCGAAGCACCGCTGGAGGCCATTTACTGGGATGACGATCACATCATGGCTTCGGATCGAGACTTCGGCGTTTTCAAGATTCGCCTCAGCGACGGTGCCAAGGTGTGGCAATTCGATCCCCAACCCCGATGCCGCCCCTTTTATTTGCAAAGACTTTTTCCGGAATTCTGCGATTCCTACGGCGGCGATCTGCTGGTCGGGTACTGGGGGGGCAATACGGTCGTGCGCGAGGTCGATACTGAGACCAGCGAAACGGTCTGGATCTACGGCGACAGCGAACAGGGCGCCGGAGATCTGTACAACCACCTGTATTGCGCGGTGCGCGCCCTGCGCTACGGGACCAACGAACGCGGCGGCGGTTTGACCATCATCGTGGACGAAAAAACCCGCATCTTTTGCGTCAACCAGGACAAAGAATTGATTTGGGAGTTGGGTGGCGCCAGCGGTGAAAACCGGTATATATCAACGCAGTACGGTATGTCGCCGACCTACGTTCATGTGACCCGCCGGGGAACCCTTCTGATCACAGACTGGGGTCGCAACATGATCTACGAGGTAAGCCCCTTTTGCATCCCGACGCGAATGGAGAAAGACGCGTACCTGTTCAAGGGTTGTGCCACCACCGATGATTTTGTCGATAGCGGAATCATGGAATCGAGGGGGTACCGCCACAAGAATCTGCAGATCTTCAATACGGATGCCGCGGGTTCTCTGCAATGGCAGCTTCTCGGGTCTCGAAACGCCCGGGACTGGCAGCTAATCCACGAGCCCGAGGAAGCGCTGGGTCCGAATCGGAATGCCTACTTCCTGGTCGATGGACCGTGGAATTACGTGATGACGCGCGCCAGGTCGGCAGCAGCGGGAAAACCCGCGACCATCGATGCGTTTCTCACCATGCGGCGTTAGGGGGTTATCGCCAGGGACGGCTTTGAGGGCTCGCGAAACTACGGGGCGTCCGCAGTGCCGGCTGACCGCTCAGTAAACCGGCTTAATCGTCCGGGCTCAAGGGCGGTTGCTGATGGGCGAGGCTATAATCCCGATCCTCCAAGGCCGGATGACCCCACGGTCCGAAGCTGCCGAATTCGGCGCACTGATCATCCCCAGGTACGCAGGTCACCTCAATCCCGTCCGCGCTCACGTCACAGCGATGGAATCCGCAGCGGGTATCCGCGTCGGTCCAGCGTTCGGCAAGCTGCGCCGTATTGCCTCCGGGGAGCGATCGGTACAGGCGAATGCCGTCGACGATTTGAACCGGTCGCCCGGTATGAACGTGACCGCAGAAGAGAATCTCGACGCTGGCAGCCTTTAGCGCTTCCCACAACCGCCGGCGGTGGGGTGGATTGATAGAGAAATACCAGTTGTCGTACTGATTCTCGTCAGTGATGTCCCAGGATGGTTCGTCCAGTTGCTCCATGAAGGGCCAGTAATGCATCACCGCCACGTGGTGCCTTGCGCGAGGGAGATGCTGCAACTTATCGAGGAGTCGCCAAAGATGCTTTTCTTGCGGCAGGCCGGTTCCGGCCACGGCAGCGAAGAATCCGGTGAAACGAACATCTCGATAGGAAAAAGTCCAATGAATCGGTCCGAACCAGGAGGCAAAAAGCTCCAGTCGCCGACGGGTGACATTCAGCGTCCTGTCATCCCAATAATGCCGCGTGCCGCGCTCCGCTGCCCACTTGTTGCCCACATCCATATTTCCAGGAATAACAAACGTCGGGAAAGGCAGCTCATCCAGGTCATCTCGAGCGACCTTGTATTCGAACTCGTGACTCTCGCCATCCCGGGTCAGATCGCCGCCATGCAAGAGGAACGCCGCGTCGATAGCTGCCATCTGTGTACTGATGGCAGCCCATCGCTGGTTGATGGCCGGGCGGAAGCGATAGGATCGAGGCGTGCCGAGATGGCTGTCACAAGCCTGCAGAAAGGTCCACGAACTCGTCTGACTGATCATTAGTCCCGTCCTTTGTCGGTCTTGCTGAAGAGATGCGCGCTGTCTGGGAACGACGTCAAGTTCGAACCCCCGGTCGAAAAAATTGTGTTGACGCTAACAAAAAGATGTATGCAGCACAACCATAGACAAATGTCCGCATTTGGTGTTGACTATTTGCTACTTGCCTATTCTCTGCAGGAAGACCGATGAATCAGTATGACTGGATCATAGCAGGTGGCCGTGTCATCGACCCCGCCAACGACATCGACGACGAACTCGATGTCGGCATCTCGGCGGGTGAGATCGCCGCCGTCGGCATGGGGCTCGATGGGGCGGCGGCAGACCAGGTGTACGATGCGTCCGGCAAGATAGTGGTGCCGGGTTTCATCGACATCCACGCGCACTGCTACCAGGGGGGTACTCCGTCGGGAGTGGACATCGACCATTATGGCCTGGGGCGAGGAGCGACGACGTGCGTCGACGCTGGCAGCTCCGGCTGTGACACCTTCGACGACTTCCGCGTCAACGCAGTGGAGCGCTACGATTCACGGGTCGTGGCCTTTCTCAACATCTCGCGTGTGGGCTTGTCCGTAACACACGCCGACGACGGCCGTGAGCTGGAGCATCTCGGGCGGCCGGAATACATCAACCACGCCGATTGTGCGAAGTGCATCGAGTCCAACCGCGACGTCCTCATCGGGGCGAAGGTGCTGTTGTCAGCAGCGCTCGCCGACGACGGTCGCAACGAAGCGCAAGCCCTCCACGAAGCGCAGCAGGCGGCAGCGGCCACCAGTACGCCACTGATGGCTCATCACGCCGTCTCCACCGTACCGCTGGAAGATTGTCCGGGCGGCATGCGAGAGGGCGATATCTATACCCACTGCTACCACGGATTCGAGAGCACGATCATCGACCCGGAAAGCCGCCAGGTGCATTCGGCGGCGCGCGCGGCGCGACAGAATGGTGTCCTTTTCGACATCGGGCACGGCATGGGAGCTCTCAACTGGACCGTGGGAGAGATCTGCGCGGCGGAAGGATTCTGGCCGGACATCATCGGCACCGATCTACACACCGGTACCTTTGAGGGTCCAGCCTACGACATGCCCACCGTGCTGACGCGGATGCTGCATCTGGGCATGTCTCTTGGAGAAGTGATCCGCTGTGCGACGATTGCGCCGGCTGCAGCGATCGGATGGTCCGACCGCATTGGTACGCTGGGCGTCGGCCGCGAGGCAGACGTAGCCGTGCTCAGCCTCGACGATGCGGACATGGACCTGGAGGACTGTCAGGGTCAGATGCGTCGCATCAAGCGGCGCCTCATAGCAAACGCGGTCTGGCGCGCAGGCGTGTCCGCCGCAATTACGAAGCCGCGCTGTTTTCCCAACCAGCAGAGGATCGCGGAACAGCGGGAGAATTGGCCGAATCTGGTGATCAGGGATGCCTCGCTCGATTGAGCCCGCCTGTCTAGCCGGGCTTAACCTGTATCGCAATTTGTTGTGAGGAACTTTCCATTACGTGGTGTCATTGGCATAGTTGCCAACGCAGCCAACGAACTTGACTTTGCTGTATCTAAACAGCTGCAATGTGTTGAGGTGCGGGCTGACCTGCTGCTCGACGCGGGCTTATCGTTGGACCATGTCCTGCATATCGTAGAGCAGGCTCAGGAGCGGGATCTGGCCTGTCTGTTTACTCTGCGCCACCCAAGCCACGGTGGCAAGTTCGATGGCGACGAGCAACAGCGGGTTGCCATCAACGGTCAGGCATTGGCGGCAGGGGCCGACCTCATAGATCTGGAATGGGGTACCGAAGCTGCAGAGCAGCTACTTTCGGAAGATACACCGATGGTACTCAGCCATCACGATTTCGAAGGCATGCCGAACGGACATGAATTGACAGCGTTAACCGAGAATATGAGTAGGGCAAAACCGAGTGCCATAAAGATTGTACCAACTGCCGCGACTCCTGCCGACGCCGCCCGCATGTTGCGCTGGGTGGCGGATGCCGATGCGGATATCTCGCGTATCGGCTTCGCTATGGGAGCAGCCGGTGCCTGCAGCCGCGTTCTGACCATAGCATTTGGGGCACCAATTACCTACGCGAGTTTTGGTCGACCTGTCGCGCCTGGTCAGGTCGCCATCGATGATCTGCTGGAACTCTACCGCTAAAAGGCTTTTAGATGGCGGGGATCGATCTCAGTCATCGCATTCCAGCTCGACCTCGGCGCCGGTGGCTTCGAGAGTGCTTTTCATGCTCTCGGCCTCCTCCTCCGAGTCCTTCGGCGACCGTAGTCGGGGCGGCTTCGACGAACTCCTTGGCTTCCCGGAGTCCGAGTGCGGTCACTTCTCTTACCGCCTTGATCACATCGACCTTGTTTGGCCCCATGGAAGAGAGGATCAGGGTATAGGATTCGCAATCGTCAGCTACGAGACAATCTGGTTGCAGCAGGAGAGCGACAGTGAGGACGGCAAGAATGGTTGTATCTCCGCGAAGGATGCTATAATTACCCAAATATGTTCGACATGGCACAGAAAACGGTGATACGCATCAACATTCTCGAAAAACTTTAGCACCGAACGATTGGCTGGCGAAAGGCCGCATCGAACTGCAGATTACTTAGGGACATCGTAGAAAGATTGACCGACAACGATGTTTTCAACCGATGAGATGAATCGAGTATGCGGCGTGCCGGAGATCAAGATATGGCGATAGACGAGGCGGCCCGTGCCCGCTTCGCCGAGGATGGCTATTTGGTCTTGCGCGGCCTCCTCGACCCGAAGCGCGATCTCGCACTCCTTCGCGTGGAGTACGAGTCGCTGCTGGCCGAGGTCGCGGCGCGACTCAGGTGCGAAGGGGTCGTCTCCTCTACGTATGCGGAGCTGCCGTTCGCTGAGCGTTTCTGCGCCCTCGTCATGGAGATGGGAGGGTCGCTGATGAACCATCTCGATATCTGCCTGCCGCAAAAGGGGGTGACAGCCGACACCCCGGTCCACTGCGGTCCGGGCGCTTTCGGTCTGCTCACCAATCCCCGTCTGCTAGACGCGGTGGAGGCCATCGTTGGCCCCGAGATCTACGCCAACCCGACCCAGCACGTGCGGATCAAACCGCCGGAGGACTGTCTGCCGCACGATAACACCATCGTCCCTGAGATCTATCAGGCCCCCTGGCACCAGGATCTTGGGACGGCAATGCCGGAAGCAGACGAGAGCCGGATCCTGACGGTGTGGATTCCGGTCACCAAAGCTACCAAGGAGAATGGCTGTCTGCTGGTAGCGCCGGGCAGCCACAAGCGAGGCCTCGCCACCCACTGTCACGACCCGCGTGCGAGCTACAGCCGGCAGGCTATTCCCGAACAGCTGGTAGGTGATCGCATCCCGCTGGAGATGGAACCTGGAGACGTCCTGTTCTTGACCAAGCTCACCATGCACGCCTCGCTGCCCAACCTGAGCCAGGAGATTCGTTGGAGTGTGGATTTGCGCTATCAGCCCATCGGCGAGCCCACCGGCAGGTCCTGGTTCCCGGGCTTCGTCGCTCGCAGCCGGGCGGCGCCGGAGAGCGTGCTGCCGGATGCCGCAGCTTGGGCAGTGCTCTGGCACCAGGCGCGCGAGAAGCTCGCTGCGGAGTCTGCCCCGTCCTTTCAGCGCTGGCTGGAAGGCAACGTGGACTGGCGTAACTGCCCTAAGCCGAGCGCTCCTACTGTGTCCGACGCAGCCGCCGCCCTGTCAGTTTTGCTTGACTGATGTGCCAAGTAATATTAGCGTTTACATCATGACACAGGCCAAACAAGCACCTGACGTCGCCGGCCTCGACGACGGAACCGAGAACAGGGACGCGCGCGGCGAATGGATGCCGCGCATCCTGGGCAAGGCGATGCCGTTCGCCTGGCCCGTCCAGCCGAAGAAGCTGCTCCAATTTTTCCTCGGCTTTCCCGGGTTTCTCTGGCCTTTGGGAGCGGCGCTCCATTACGGGGTGGCGGCTCTGACGTGGTACTATCTCCAACCCGGGGCGGACCAGCTGAGCAACTTCAGTCAGCTGAGCGTCGGTTGGGTTCTGCCGATGTACGCGCGCAATGTGGCGATGCTGCTGCTAGTCGCGGGCACGTTGCACGGTATGCTTTACTGGCGTCGCGTGCAGGGTACCCGCTTCAAGTACAATTCCCGGTGGCCGAGCACCTCCAGCAAGGCGTTCCTTTTCAACGACCAGGTCAAGGACAACATGTTCTGGAGTGTCGCCAGCGGCGCCACCATCTGGACGCTGTACGAAGTATTCATGCTGTGGGCGTACGGCAACGGCTGGGCACCCTTTATCACGCTGCGAAGCAACCCGTTCGTGTTCGTCGCGCTGGCCATCGTTCTGCCGTTCTGGCAAGACCTTCACTTCTATATAGTACACCGAATCTCGCACTGGAAGCCAATCTACGACGCCGCACACTACCTGCATCACCGCAACACCAACGTGGGGCCATGGTCCGGTCTGTCCATGCACCCGATCGAACACATTCTCTATTTCACACGCTGGATCATCCTGTTCGTCGTGCCCTCACATCCGATCCACATGTTCTTCCTGATGCAGCGTCCGGCGCTCAACCCCGCGCTGGGGCACACCGGTTTCGACCGTATCGTCCTGAAGAAGGACGCCGAAGGCATGTCCGTCGACTCCTACTTCCATTATCTGCATCACCGCTTCTTCGAGTGTAACTACGGCACTCCGACAGTGCCGTTCGACCGCTGGTTTGGCTCCCTCCACGATGGAACCCCGGAGTCATACGAGAAGATGCGTTTGAAGCGAAAAATGCCAGGGGAGACAGAGACCAGCCCGCAGAGCGCCTAGTGCACTGACAAAGCACGGTGCTGCATCTACCTGCGCCGCGTTCCATCTCGGACTCGATGCTGAGTCCCCCGTCATAGCCTTCACCTTCCTGTCCCGAGAACGCCGCCTCTTCCGTATACCAAATTAGTAGATGGGAGCTAGACAGATGGAGATTGTCGAAAGCGGTATTATTGCGCGCAGCGAAGCGGGAACCGCCCGCGCCGCGCTAACCTTTCCATGTCTTCTTTCCTTGTCAGACGGCACCCTTCTGGCAACTGCGCACGCCGGGTCAACGAAGGACGCGGCGGACGAGGCGGTCGAATTATACCGGTCTCAGGATGGAGGGCGCACCTGGAGTGAAGCGAGGCGGCCGTTTGGTGAAACAGAGGTCAACGGTGTGGTTGGCTCGCTCAGGACTGGTTATCTGACCGAGCTGGAGCCAGGGCACCTCATTGCGAGTCTGATGTGGGTCGACCGCCAGACCTTTCCGGGCATGCCGCTGTTCAATGAGGAAACCGAAGGTTGCCTGCCCATGGCGATTATGCTGGCTGACTCCGCCGATGGGGGCGAGACCTGGTCGCCGCTAAGGGTCGTGCCCATACCTGCCTCGATCGGGCCGCCGAGCCTCACGAGCCCTGTGCTGAAGCTGGCGGACGGCACACTGGCACTGAGTATCGAAACGAACAAGCAGTATCTGGACAGCACAAAGTGGTACCAACGCGTGGTGTTTTTCCACTCCAGGGACGGTGGCGAAACCTGGGAAGACCCCGTCACCGCCGGCGAGGATCCAAGCGGGCGTATCTTCTACTGGGACCTGCGCGCCGGCGTCGCCCCCGATGGCCGGGTCGGCATTTTCTCCTGGACCTATGACAGCAAGCTAAACAAATATCTCAATATTCATCGCCGGATCAGCGCCGATGGCGGCAGGGTCTGGTCGTCGCCGGAGGATCTTGGCTTCACTGATCAGGCGGCGCATCCGGCTATACTGGCGGACGGCCGCGTGGTGCTGGCCTGGGTTGACCGCTTCGGCAGCGAGTCCATAAGGGCGCGCCAGGCGAATGCCATCGATGCACCGTTCGAACCCGATACGGAGGTCGCGGTGTACGAACACCAGCTGGCAGCGACGGCTACCGGCAACACCGGAGAGCTTTTGAGCGACATGAAAATCTGGAGCTTTGGCCTTCCGTATGCGGAAGCACTGCCAGATGGCGACGTGCTGGTGACATATTATGCGGGCACGGACGCTTCCATGGATATCCACTGGTCCCGCCTACGCCTGGATGGGTGAGCATCAAGCTGGCCGGGAACCCCCTGGATATCACTGAGGCGCTGGTTGCCCTCGGTGGCCGCCAGACCCCGCGGTTCGTTGCCTAAAGCATCAGGTTTGAATGTTCCGGGAATCCAACTAGAGCGCGCACGAAGAAGGAGAAGGTGTCGAAGTTGCCGGCCGCTCTTATGGCAGAATCAAACTCCTTGGCGTCGCGGACCAGCCCGGTAATGGTGTAAAGCTCGTACCCGAAATAGCGCGATCGGTTGGTCAGCGTAGCGATCAGGGTGCGGCGCTTGAAGCTGTCTAGAGGGCGCTCCTCGTCGGCGAAACGGTAGTGCAAAGGCCCCCATCCCTGAATTCCCAAGCGGGCAGAAGTCCGCTGCATGAGCGGCAGGTGAAAGAGCAGGATGGGTATGGTTTCGTGCTCGAAGCGCATGGTCTGGTCCTGCTCGCGATCTACGAACCGCAGCATTTGAAACTTGAATTTTGGTATCACGCTGAGCTTTCCCAAACGCCAGGTGTAGTCGATCCGGTTGACGAGGGTCCAGTGATCCAAACGGCGTTCTCGGCCAAGGAATCCCCGAGATTGGCGCCCTCCCCGTTGCCAGTTTACGCGCAGGCGAATCTTCTGCACCAGGTTGAGGGTCGACCAAGGCCGCAGCCAGTTCTCGAGGTAGGTCTCGTTGACATAACTGTTTTCGTACCACAGGGGATCCTGACGTGGCCGGCTGATGAATGCGCGATTGCCCCAGTAAACGAAGTGCACAAAATACCGATAGTCTCCGGTGAACTGGCGATCCTCCGCTAAGATGTTGTACTCGTCGGGAATGCCGTCCTGTACGCGACGGAAATGATTCTCGAAGAATAGTCGACGAAGCTTCCCGGGGTCCTGTCTGCGATACGTGAGCATCGCGTAGGTAGAGCGGTTCATGCCGCTGCCCTCGAGCTCTTCGAGGTCATAACGCCCCAGGCTCATGGTCCAGCGGGGGCTCAGATTAGTCTGTGCAAACAGGTGATATCCACGCTGGTCCGGATCGTACGGAGTATCCGGATCCCAATCGTCCTCCCTATGGTCAGGCTCTTCGTTGTTGTTGCGATCGAGGCCGTAGGTGTAGTCGTTGGCCTCGGCTTCGTACATCAAGAAGGGCTCGACGTAGTCGGGCAATGCATCGCCGTTGCGGTTGATGTCAGGATACCCGTCGTTGTCCTCGTCCTGGCCGATATACACGCCGTCCGGATCTATCCCGGTGACTTCGATGCCATCGTTGCGAAACCAGCTCCCGGTGATGTACCCCGGGCGTTTGTCCGGAAACTGATCGCCGTCTTCGTTGTCTTGCACCAGGTCCCAGTAGATGGTTTCGTTGGAGAGTCCCTTGATCGTGCTGCGCCGATCCTTCACGATCGATTCTTCTTCTACGAAACTACGCATGGTAGTGGTGAAATCGGGATTCATGGCGAAATACTCGCCGCCGAAGTGCCAGTTTTGGATCCAGCGGGTCGCATTGATGAAGTAGGCGGAGCCACGGTCCGCAAAACGCGAACCAAGGTTGAAGACGGGGACACCCGAAGCCTCTGCCGGGAAACGGCGGTATACACTAGAACGCGCGTATTCACCGTTCACGTCGAGACCGGCCAATTGCAGACTCAGGTCCGTGCTATAGGTGAAGATCGCCGTGTCCTCACCTATGGAAAACCGGACCCGTTTCAGGTTGGACAGGTCCTGCACGTTGCCGCGCGCGCGCGCAACCGTACGGTAGAAGTCGCTTTTGAAGGTGCCGTAGCCTTTACCGCCCGGGCTATCCGCCCAGAGGGTGGCCACGTCCACCCGATAGTCGTTTCCCACCATCGCCTCCACTTCGATCGATTCTAGGTACGGCTCCTGGGATACATCGAACAGGTAGGCAAGCTGCTCATCGCCATCGGCTTGCTGGATTTCTTCGGCAGAATCCATCGCAAAGGTGGAAACCAGATCGGCGACGTTGGTCTGGCGGCTCACATCCAGGCCTGCTTGGTGGTCAATGCGAAAAAGATAATCTGCATACAGGGCTATCTCTCCGCGTCCGCGATAGTAGGTTGTGAATCCCGGCTTTGTAATGAAATAGGGCAGCGGGAAGAAGTCCCCCGTCACCCGGGAATACGCACCGACCTGGCTTGCTACGTTGGCCCGGTGACGGATCACGTGCGGCGCGATATCCGGCCGCGGCTCACCATTGACGATCACCACGACTTCCTGAACCACCGCCCCATCGCGGCCATCACGCGGCGAGTCATCCGAAAAGCGAACGACCACCCAGTCTACTAAGGGCTGATTGGGGCGCAATCTGCCCCTCAGGTTGTTGCCTGTCTGCTCACTGTCGTAGACGTGAAGGTTGGCGAGGTTCAATCCGAGCCTGGCGTTGCCGATATCCATCTGGATGCGGCCGCCGAGGAGCAACGACGAATCCGCCGCAAACATGGTATTGCCCTTATGGAATCCGGAGCGGCGAACGTAATCGAATCCCCGGGGCGCATAGGGGCGTTGTATGCGACTCGCCAATGTCGTGACTTTTAAGTAGGGACTGGAGAAGTCGAAACGCATACCGCTGAAATCGACCAACGACAGCGTGAGAGGGGTGAAGCGCGCCGTGAGAGCGTCTCCCACCATGGCACTGTAACCCCAGTCTCCGTATCCGTCGCGCGCTATCGCTACGTACTTGAAAGCCTCGGTCCAGTTTCCCTCGTTCTTGAAGATGGAACTGCCCCGTTGCAGTTCTGGCTGGCGGCGCTCGTGCCAGCTGAACAGATCGTAACCCGTCATGAGATGGTTGCCGACACCGTCGTAGAACGAGCGCGGGTAGAAATTCCCGTGGCGTCCAGGTCCCTCCGGCTGCGGGGGTGTATGATTTTGATAATTGCTGTAGGAATCGAACGCGTAGTTCTGGTAGGGTCGTACCGGACGCCGCAACAGCCAGTTACTGGACAACGTTTCTTCCAGCGAAATCTGCGAATCCTCGCCGTAGCCAACGCCGGCCGCAGCACCCATCAAAGCCAATATCACGAGGTTGCGCCGCATGATCCCCAATCTAAACCGCATCAACGGGTTAGCACAAAGATCATCTCAGGTGCGACCGTGTCGTATCCGGTGTCAGAGGGGGGAGCAGAAAAAGCAGGCCGGCTCATTCTGGTGTGGGCGTGCACGCCTTTGCAGAGCTGCCAGCGTTTATTAGAGCCGGTAGGCAAATAGCTTTGCCTGAAACATCCTCACTCGAATAGCGGCCATCTCACCAACTCCGGAGATATCGCTATTCCCTTTCCAGGTGACGACCTGGTCCTCTTTATCACCAACCAGACGGTCGCACTCTTCAAAGGAATAGCCCCTCAGGGGGTTCGCATCTACGGCTTGCATGGTAGGTATGTACCGGAGCAGCTCCACCTCGATCCAGCCTCCGGGCGCACAGCGATAGTTCAATCGCAGTTCGTTTTCCTGGCGATACACGGTGGGAATGGTGAAGCGCCCTTCGGTTTCCGCCTCGACGCCGCACAGGCGGTGGGGGCGCCAGCGTGCCCACCGGCTCTGGTTCTCCTGCATCTGCGGAAACAGGCCGGGTTTGTACTCTTCTGGTGTGGTATGCAGGGACGAACGGGACTGGTAAGCCAACGCCCAGTACCCGTCCGGAAGCTCCACCAACCCGTTGCGCCATGGATGGAGCTGGCCCTCTTCGCCGCTGCCCCTGGGTCCTACGCTGAGAACGGCGCGGCGCTCCGGCCGCGTCCACACGATGCCGTCGCGACTGAAGGCGAGCTGCAGATCCAGGTGATCGGTTGCCATGTGGAACACCGGCAGAACCATGGCATGGAGTTCCTGTCGCCCTGGATAAGGGAAGTAGGCAGCTCCGTAGAACGAGATGTCCAGTGGATCCTGGGCATCGGGATGGAGCAGAAGCTTGGCCGCCGGCCAATGACGAAAGTCCTTGGTTCGCGTGAGGCCTACGGCACGACGCACTACCTCGGTTTCCGGAATGCTGGTGCCCAGGCTCTGGGGTTCGACAGGAGCACAGCCCTGGGGCTGGATGTAAGCGAAATAGGTCTCGTTATGTGCGTCGTAGCCGGGGCAGATACCGCCGTTCACCGAGTAGCTGGCAAGCCGTTCCTCGATCTTGGTCCAGTGGAGGCGGTCCGGAGACGTGTACCCGACGAGCGCCCCCTTCAAGACCACCTTGCGACCGGTATACGCTTCACCTTCGTACTGCTCAGCGCGCCAGTGCCCGTCCGCCTCATCGGCGCCCACCTCTTCGCCGGAGTCTCGGTCGAGCCAGAAACCCTCAGCGCCCAGCGCCTTAAACCGTTCGGCGGGCGCCGCCGAGGGATCCTCGATGATGCTGCCCTGTACCCCTGCCTTGAGGATGTTGTTGTCGGTGGAGCCGTTGAACTCTGCTTCGCCCAGCACCGGCCGATCCCAGTTGTAACCGTCATCGCTGACCGCGTAGCAGGCGTTGCTTCCCGCCCCATAGATCAAGTGGAGCTTCCCATCGTCGTGCCACACATGATAAGCGCTCATGTGCCGGTCCAATTCCCATTCCTTTTCGGGCATCAGGAACGGCTCGGATCGGCGTGCCTCCTCCACTTTCAGCTTCACGCCAATTGGCCCGTCGAACAGCTCGTAACTTCCGGTGCGGGTGGTGCTCCGGTGGCCGCTGAAGATCTCCATTACGTCCACCATTGCCATCCAGGTGCCGGGATTGTACCGCGGCCGTACCCAATCACCGGGGAAATAACTGCCCCGATCCAGAATCTCCTGTCGCTGGCTATTCAAGCAAGCCCCCACATTTCAATCTTGCCTCCTGATTTCTAGATCGGGCGTCCGAACTCGGTAAATCCCAAGATGACCCTCACGAAGAACGTTCGCAGGTGGAAGTCGCGGTCGTCCAGAAACGGGGAGTCATACTCGATCCTGTCGGCGTTGAACCCCATCGTGGTTACGAGCTCGTAGCCGAAATAACGCGAGCTGTTGGTGAGGGAAACGAAAGCGGTGCGCTGCTCAAAGCTGTTGCGCTTGGAGGTGTCGTCCCGGCGCCGGTACGGTATGGGTCCCATGCCTTGAAATCCGATGCGCAGGTGCGTCCGGGTGAGGAGCGGATATTCAACGCGGAGAATGGGAATGGAGCGTAGCTCCGATTGCAGCCGCACGTCACGCTCTCGATCCACCAGCCGCAACAGCAGGAGCTTGTATTGGGGAGTAACCGTCAGTTTGCCCCAACGCCCCACGTACTGGATGCGACTGGTCGAGGTCCAGAAATCGACCCGGCGCTGGCGCTGGAAGAGGCCGTGCGTTTCGCCGCCTTGCTGCCAGTTGAAACGTCCCCGCAGTTTCTGCACAATCTCTAAGGACGACCACGGCGAAACGCGGCCTTGCACATAGCTGTCGCTGACGATGCTATCGCGGTAGAACAGTTGATCGGGAAGGATCTCCACTACCATGTGCACCGGCAGGCCGAAACCCTCTTGAACGGGCCGGCTATAGGCAATTCCACGGCCTCCAAAGCGCACATCGCGCGGTCCGGCGTCATCGTCGAACACCATGATCTCATCGGCGATGTCGTCCTGAATCGTGCGCAGGCCGCTCTCGAAGAACAGGCGCTTGAGCCTTCCCTCGCCCTGGCGCCGATAACTCAACAGGCCATAGGTCGAGCGGTTGTGCCCGCTACCAGCAATCTCCTCGATGTCGTAGCGGCCGGCCGAGGCGGACCAGTTTGGCGTCAGATGCCACTGGCCGAACAGGTGGTAGCCGCGCTCGTCGTGCTCGTAGGGGTAGTCCACTTCGGCATCGTCTTCGCGCTGGTCGGGCTCGTCATTGTTGTTGCGGTCCAAGCCATACACGTAGCTGTTGGGTTCCACATCGAACATCAAAAACGGCTCTTCAAAGTCGGGCAGCCGGTTGAAATTGCGATTGGTGTCGGGGGCGCCATCGTTGTCTGTGTCCTGATTCACAAAGACGCCGTTGAGGTCAGTGCCGACGCGGTCTCGGGGTATGCCCGGAGCGTTGCCGTATTTGATGTCGGGATAGCGATCACCGTCGTCGTTGTCATCCACCGTCTGCCAGTACATGGTGTCGTTGAGCATGCCGTCCAGATGGCTTAGCCACAAGCTGGATTCACCATGAAGAAAAGTGCGCATCTCGGTCTGGAAATCTGGATTGACAGAAAACAGCTCGGCGCCAATTCGTCCGCGGCCGAAGCGTCGAACGGCGTTGAGGAAGTAGGCCCCGCCGCGATCGGCAAAACGCGGTGCATCGTCAAAGGCCGGCTGTCCGTCGATGCGGGCGGGATAGCGGGAATACACACTCGAGCGCGCGTATTCGGCCGAGATCTCAAGATCCAGAAGCGTGAGATTGGCGTCGGCGCTGTAGACGAAATTACCGGTGTTTTCCCCCACATGGAAGCGTACCCGACGCAGATTCGTGAGATCCCGAACATTGCCCCTGGCACGCCGCACCGTCTGGTAATAGGTGCTCGAGAAGCGGTCGGCGTAGAAGTTGGCAGTTTCGGATTTGGTGTATAAAGTGGCCACGTCCACCAGGTAGTCGTTCCCCAACAGACCCTCCACAGCCACTGATTGGACGTCAGGTTCGCGGGAAAGGTCGAATAGAAATACGATCTGCGTCTCGCCATCTGCCTGCAGCATGCGCTGCGGTGACTCCACCGTATGGAGAGTCTCGAGGACGGGAATATTGGCCTGTTTCCCGACATCGACGCCGGCCTCGTGATCCAGGCGCGCGAGATAGTCCGCAAACAGCGGGAAGTCGCGATTGCGGTAGTAGAATTCGTTGAAATATGGGGTGGCGGCGGAGGAAGCAGTGAATAGGTCGTAGCCCAAGGGGGTGAAAGCACCCGTGACCTGCGAGACGAATCCCACCTGAATCGGCGGTTCGCCGACATGGCTGATCACCTGGGGCACGAGGTCGGGCCGCGCCTGGTCATTGATCACCAGCTGAAGATCCTGCACCGCCGCGCCGCCGACGCCATCATCAGGCGAATCATCCCGGAAGCGCACGATGATCCAGTCCATCGTCGGCTGATCCGGCTTCAGTCGGCCCTTGAGACTGTTCCCGGTGCTCTGCGTGCTCTGGTAGACGTGCTGGTTCACCCAGTTCAAGCCCAGATGCAATGCGCCGAAATCCGCTTGGGCCCGCGTGCCCATAAGCAAGGTGGAATCATCAGCAAAATGGGCAAGGGCTTGAAATGCATCGCCATAAGCAGAAATTTCGTCTTTGGGCCGCTCTTGTCGCGATGCGACACCGGTGAATTTCAGATAGGTCGTCGCCAGGTCGAAGCGCATGCCGTTGAAGTTCACCTTCGACAGGGTCAATGGCGTGAAGCGTGCTTGCAGTGCGTCGCCGACAATGAGATGATAGCCCCAGTCGCCATAACCATCCTTACCCGCCACCACATAATCGAACACGTTGATCCACGTGAGGCTGGTCCCTCCCGATTGCTTGAAAATGGAGCTGCCATACTTCAACCCCCCGGTCCGGACTTCGTCCCAGCCATAGAGATCGTAGCCGGTCATAAGGTGGTTGCCGAGGGGGTCGACGTGGGCTTTGGGGATGTCCCAATAGGGGAAGGTGTGGTTGAGGTAATTCTCGTAGTGGTTTATCGCGTAGTTGTCGTACGCGGTCCGCTGCAGGCGAAGGTAGGGCCGCGATTGATCTACCTCATTGAGAGGTATCTCGACGCCCGCCGCCTCACCTCCCGCTAAGGCGAGTGCCAGCAACAGGCCCCATCTTCTTCGCCACAGCTGTTCGGTCTTCATCCTTCCTCCGATGGTTACCGATACGGCCTGAACACCTTCCGAGCCTATCGAGACAGATATAGGTACGCAAGCACTTTGCTTGAGACAAGCAATTAATTCTCTACCGATCTGGCGAGGAGACTGAGTTTGTAGACTTTAGTGTAGTTTCGTTTGAACCCGATCAATATATTCTTGGCTCGACGAAAGGAAAACCATGGACATTCTCGAACGATATGTGGCGATAGACAACAAGTGCGCCTGGCCGAATCTCACCCTGATGCCTGACGGCAGTATTCTGGCCGCGATTTTTGGAGAGCCGTGCCATCAGCTGTGGGAGGGTTCGTCCGAGTGTTGGATGAGCCGGGACGGGGGCAGGCTCTGGTCCTTTGCCAGTGTGCCGGCGCACCACGAACCTGCCCGCACCCGCGGCGATCTTGCGGCGGGGTTGACGCAGGAAGGTGCCTACGTGGTCCTGTGCAGCGGTCGCAAGTTCGCGCCCCCTCGCGGGCAGAAGCTCGACCGGGAGCGGACGGAAGATGAAAAAGGCAACCAGGAAGCGGTGGTCTGTCGCACCGAAGACGGCTGCAAGACCTGGACCAAGTCAGTGGGGCAGTTCACCTACCCACCAAATGTGAGCAATGCCGTGCCGTTCGGGGATGTGGTGCAGCTCCCGGGAAATCGCCTCGCCGTTTCCTGCTATTCGGCGCCAGCAGGCCACATCGAGGACGAAACTGCCGATGGTGCCTGGATCTATTTCAGCGACGATGACGGACGCACCTGGGGTGACGCCCGGCTCATTGGTGCAAATCGGTACAACGAAACGGACCTGCTGGCGCTGGGGGGAGGCAAGATGCTGGCTGCCAGTCGCACGGCGCGAACGGCGGAGACCGAGATCTTCGCCTCGGATGACGGCGGCCAGACGTGGACCTGCCGCGGCCCGGTGACACCGGCACGGCATATGCCTGCTCATCTGCTGGAACTGCAGGACAAGTCGATTCTCCTCACTTACGGCGTCCGTCTCAGGGGCATGCTCGGTGTCTGCGCGATGATCAGTTGCGACGAGGGAGTCACCTGGGATGCCCCCCGGGTACTGTTCAATACGGACGTTTACCAGTCAAATACCAGTCCCGAAGGCACAGACGGGGGTTATCCATCCAGCTTGCAGTTGGCAGACGGCACCATTCTGACGGCTTACTACTGTCAGCGCGTTCCTTCCCACCAACGTTACCACATGGGCGTTGTCCTCTGGCGGGATTGAGTCGCTGGTGAAGCAACTCAAGGAAGAGCCGCATCACAGGTGCCCAGATCTCCTCTCGCTGACAAGCCCAGATGAGACCCGGTAGGACGCACCTCATTGCGCTATTGCTGGCGGCAGGAGTAGTCGCCGCTGGATATTCCGCTTTCTGGCGTCTCCCTCCACCACCCATTGCCGAGTTTCCGGCTGTTCTCGAGGGCAAAGACCCGATGGTCGTCGCTCTGGTGGAGAAAGCGCTCGTAAGGGTCGCTACTGATCCCGGGAAGCCGGAGCCCTGGATGCATCTGGGCTACGTCTACGAAGCTAATGACCTGGACTCTCTCGCCCGCGAGTGTTACGAGAACGCTGTAGCGATGGATGACGCTCGGCCGAAGTGGTGGTATCGTCTGGCGCGCATCAAGATGCAGCTGGGCGACCGCCCGGGGGCCGTTGATGCTGCGCACCGTGTCATCGGGTTGCAAGCAGACTACCCACCGGTCCACTGGCGGCTCGGTTTTCTACATCTGGAGCAGAATGCGCTCGAAGAAGCCCGCCGGCAGTTCGAGCGCGCTGTCGATCTGGATGCCAACGACCCCGCCGGCCGGTGGGGATTGGCCCGAGTATGGCTGCAGGCAGGTCAACCAGAAAAAACCGCCGAGCTGCTTGCGGCCTTCGTTCAGGTGCATCCGGCCGATGCTTATTCCCACCTGCTCCTGGGAACCGCATATCGTCAGCTGACGAAGAGGGAAAAAGCTGCGTTCCACCTCGAGCGGGGCCTGGGTGGTGAGCCCGAGTTTCGCGATCCATGGGACGAAGGACTGAAGCCGTATCGGGCGGGTCTTCCCCACAAGGTCTTTGACGCCATTGCACTGATCGATGCGGGAGAGCTGGCAGAGGCTGCGGAGTTACTGGAAGAGTTGGCCCGCCATCATCCGGACGATCTGACCGTCCTGAACAATCTGGCAGCGGTGTACGTCGCCCGGAAGCAGCTACAGCGGGCCCTGAAATTATTCGACAGCGCCCTGCAGACCCACCCCGACAATGCCTATCTCCACCTGAACGCGGCTTCCGTCGATCAGCAACTGAACCAACCGTCCCAGGCCATTGAACACCTCGATCGCGTGATCGCCTTGGATCCGCGGCTGGGCGATGCCCTGCGAAAGAAAGGCGACCTACTGACCTCCATGGGAAAACACGAAGCCGCCGCTGCCGCCTACGAAACAGCGCTTGAAAACGAACCGCACGATGCATCGCTGCTAGTGAGCCTGGGCCTTGCAAGACTGGAACTCAAGCAGTGGGAGGCCGGACTCAATAGCTTCCGGCGCGCCGCGGCGCTGGATTCGACGCTCGCACGGTCGTACGTGGGCATTGCGGTCGCGGCAAGGAATCTCGGCTTTTTTAGAGAGGCGGAAGCGGCGCTCGTCAGGGCGGCTACACTGGGTCCCAAAGCGACCAAAATCCAGTCCATGCTGGCGCAGATTCGCAAGCTGGCCGCCGCAAAGGCCCGTTGAACAGGATTGATTCGATACTAAGACGTCGGCTCTCTGTCGCCGGAGTGGGCGCGGTCTGCCTCTTGATCGGCGCATGTGGCGAACCCCAGGAAACCGCGCCCGCAGTGTTGCCGCATATTTCGGTGCCCTCATCCGCAGTCTGGTTCGCGGAAGTGGCGGCGGAGCGAGGCATCGAATTTCGCTTCGAGTCCGGCCATCTCGAAAACTACTACATGCCGGAAATCATGGCTGGGGGAGCCGCTCTCTTCGACATGGACAGCGACGGGGACCTGGACGCCTATCTGGTGCAAGGCGGGTCCCTGACAACCGCGCCGCATTCGCGTCCTTCCAATCAGCTGTACCGCAACAACGGGGGCGGCGACTTTGAAAACGTCGCTGAGAAGAGCGGCAGCGCCGACAGGGGGTATGGCATGGGCGTGGCCACTGGCGACTACGACAGTGACGGCGACCCCGATCTCTATGTCACCAACGTGGGAGCCAACGTGCTTCTGCGCAACGAGGGAGAAGGCCGTTTCCGGGATGCAACCGCCACGGCGGGGGTCGGCGACGAAGCCTGGAGCGCCAGCGCCGCATTCGTGGACTACGATGCCGACGGCGATCTCGATCTGTTCGCCACCAAATACATGAACTGGTCAGTGGCGCTTGAAAGGCCCTGTTTTTCGCCCGTGGGCGACTTGGATTACTGTTACCCGCCGGTCTATAATGCGGAGGCACCGGATCTGCTCTATCGCAACAACGGTGACGGCACCTTTGCGGAGATCGCCTTTGAAGCAGGGCTGCACGAGGCCTACGGCAACGGTCTTGGCGTGGTCACCGGAGACTTCAATGCAGACGGCAGGACCGATATCTTCGTGGCCAACGACGGTTCCAAGAACCAGCTGTGGGTCAACCGGGGCGACGGCACTTTCGCGGACGAAGCTCTGTTGCGAGGATGTGCGGTGGACGAAACCGGAAGAGCTAAGGCGGGCATGGGCGTGGATGCCATCGATGTGGACGATAATTCGACGCTCGATCTGATCATCGTAAACCTGCGCGAAGAAACCAACTCGTTCTTTCTCAATCAAGGCCAGTATTTCGTCGATGCCACCGCTTCCGCGGGATTAACTACAGGAAGCGATCTGCTCACCCGTTTCGGGGTGGCATTCATCGATTTCGACAACGATGCCCTGCTGGACCTGTATGCGGCCAATGGGCGCATCGCCAAGAGCAACTCAACTCAAGACGATCGCTTTGCGCTCCCGAACATCCTGTTCAAGGGCGCGACTGGGGGCCGCTTTGAGGAAGTCTGGCCCATGGGGGGGACGGTGAAGCCGCTGGTAGCAACTAGCCGGGCAGCGGCATTTGGCGATGTGGACAACGACGGCGGCATCGATCTCTTGGTGGTCAACCGGGATGCCCCGGCGTACCTGCTTCACAACATTGTAATCAACCGCGGCCACTGGATCAGCTTTCGGGTGCTGAACGAGCACGGCGCCGAGGCCCTGGGCGCCAACGTGACGTTTGAGGTGGGTGAGGCTGCTAAGACTCGCGACGTTAAGTCTGCGTACAGCTATCAGGCTGCCAACGACCCGCGGATTCACTCCGGATTGGGCGAGGTGGACCGAGTCTCAAGGGTCAGGGTGCGCTGGCTCGATGGGCAGATCGAACACTTTGGGTCCTTCGCAGCCGATCAGATCGTCGATCTTCGGCGGGGGGCGGGCAACACCCAGGCACAACCGTAGTCTGCCCGGGATCGGGTGTAGCCGTCCTTTGGAAATCCGGAGTCATAATTCTGGCACAGATGCGCGAATCTGGAATAAATTTCTTTCTTGATCCCACTCGTCGTTCTTTATATACTCTCCCGGTTAAATGTATTTGTGGGCGACTGCACCTTACTTAATCGCTGTTCGCCCTCACCGGAGGGGGTAAGAGATGGTGAGTTGGTAAACACCTGAACTCCGGAGAAAGGAGTAGAGCGACAACAACAATTAGTTTGACGTAAATGCAGTTAAATCATGTCCTTAGGTAAAACTCGGTTTCCCTTCACTATCCCTCAAGGAGTTTGCAGAAATGCAGAAGTTACGCAGCTTGTTTCTTGGCATGGCAATAGTCGTGCTGGCTATTGGTGCTGTGGGCGCGGAGAACTTTCCGTCTTCTGCTCCGGTAGACGAAAATTTCGACTCGCAGGCCCGCGTGCCAGATCGCTCCGGTACCCCAAATCCGTTGCGTCTCACGACCAATGACGTGTCGTGGAACGGAAGCGGCCCCGTGGGCATCAGTTTCAATATGAACCAGCGCGCCCGCGTCTGGATTGCCATCTATGAAGTGGGTTCGGATGCAACCGGTCCTTACGGTCCCAACGGCGCGGTCGCTCGCGCGGTGCCGCAGGACAGGTTCGTTGCTGTGTTCCCCCCTGGTGGTGCCGATTTCGAAGCCGGTAACAGCACCATCACCTGGGATGGTCGCGACTGGGAAGGCAATGCCGCCGGCGCTGGCAGCTATTCGTTCGACGTCATCGCCTTCAACCTTCTCGATCCCGCGACGTTGATGTATGGTGGAAATGGCCAGTTCGACGACCACGAAATCGACATGCGCGACCAGACGGTGTGGACGCATCGGCAGGGTCGGTTCAGGGAAGCTACTGGCGACGGCCCCCAGAATGTACAAGTCTTCAAGCTGGGCACCGACTACATCGCCAATCCCACCGCCTATGACACTTGGGATGCCAGCGCTGTGTGGGAGGTCACGGAAGAGGCCGGCAGCCGCGGTGGCCCGAAGCCCGATCCCGAGGATCCCAACATCATCTACCTGGTCAACTCCAACTGGGACAATGAGTTCACCGGTATTTACAAGGCGCGCAAGAACGAGGCGGCCAAGAGCCTGGAGCGGGTGACGGAATGGGGCGCCAACGGTTTTGCAGACGTGCCCGGGCCGACCACCGAGAACGCCATGCAGATATTGGTCTACAACGACCAGATCATCTCGCCCAACTGGTCTCAGGCCGATCCGCCGGCCAGTGGCCTGAATTTCTGGGACAAGGGCTCCGGTGAGTTCCTCAAGTCGTTCGATGTCCGCGAATTCTTCCTGCGCTGGCGCGTCGATGACAATGGCAACCAGACCTTCAGTGGCGGCGGACCGTCTTCTGTTTCAGCCGATGACACCGGTCTGTGGCTTTGCGGTTGGAGGTCGACCTCGATCATCAAGTTGGACTGGGACGGCAATCTCATCTGGTTCAATGGTCCCGGCGATCTCTACTCCGACCAGTTCTCCGAAGAGCGCGCTACGGCTCTCGGCCTTACCGGTCCGGCCGCGGGGGGCTCGTTTCAGCTGTCCATCCGCATAACCAACGACCGCTCGGGACACCTTGCCGTGTACAGCCCGCGCCACAATCAGTTCGGCAATCAGTACTCGGCGCTGGGTCGCGACGGTTCGGGCGTCTTGCGGCTGTTCATGGATCATACCAAGATGGGTCCGTTCAAGGCCTCTCTCGGTACCCACATCTCCTGGGTCGATGAGAACCAGGGCCGGGTGAACGGCCATTGGATCGGTCCGGATCGGCGGCCCGGCCCGTTCGACGGCATCTACCTGGACGCCAAGTGGGAACTTGAGGTCAATGGTCCGGCGCCAGAGCGCGAATCCAGCGAGATTCGCGGGATGGAGCAGAAGTTTCACGTACCGTTCGATCTGGCCGTAGGTCGTCTGGGTGCTGGCGTAACCGCAGTCGAAGCCGACGCCAGCGCGGGCACGCCCGACAGCCATGCGCTGAGCGAGGCGTATCCCAACCCGTTCAATCCCGAGACCATCATCGATTTCAGCGTGCCGACGGACGGCCACGTTTCGATCAACGTGTTCAACACAGCTGGTCAGCTCGTGGCCACGCTGGTCGACAAAGAGCTGAGTGCAGGTGCGTACAAGTCGACTTGGGATGCCCGTGACACACAGGGTCAACTGGTGTCGAGCGGTGTTTACTTCTATCGAATGGAAGCTGGGGATTTCTCCGCCACGCATTCGATGACCTTGCTGAAGTAAGCTCGACCAGTTCAGCAGTTTGATTGATTGTAAGGGGGTAGATTGTGAAATCTACCCCCTTACTTTTGTGCCTGCTGGCGAGACGGCACTCGCGTGCCTCAAATCGGTCGTCCGAATTCCGTAAATCCTACGAGCACCCTCACGAAGAACGTTTGCGCGTGGATGTCGCGGTCGTCTCGAAATGTTGAGTCGTACTTGATTCTGTCGGAGTTCAGCCCGACAAAGGTCACGAGGTCGTAGCCAAAATAACGCGAGCTGTTGGTGAGAGAAACGAAAGCGGTGCGCTGCTCAAAGCTGTTGCGTTTTGAGGTGTCGTCCCGGCGCCGATAGGGAATGGGTCCTATGCCTTGAAATCCGATGCGCAGGTGTGTCCTGGTGAGGAGCGGATATTCAACGCGTAGAATCGGGATAGAGCGCAGCTCCGACTGCAGCCGCACATCGCGCTCCCGATCCACCTGACGCAACAGCATGAGCTTGTACTGGGGGGTAACCTCCAACTGGCCCCAATGCCAGACGTACTGGATGCGACTGGCCGAGGTCCAGAAATCGACCCGGCGCTGGCGCTGGAAGATGCCGTTTTGCTTGCCGCCTTGCTGCCAGTTGAACCGTCCGCGCAGCTTCTGCACGATCTCCAGGGATGACCACGGCAAAACGCGGCCTTGCAGGTAGGTGTCGCTGACGATGCTGTCGCGGTAGAACAGTTGATCGGGCAGGAACTCCACTACCATGTGCACCGGCAGGCCAAAGCCCTGGAGGACGGGCCGGCTGTAGGCAATGCCGCGGCCGCCAAAGCGGACATCGCGCTGTCCGGCGTCATCGTCGAACACCATGATCTCATCGGCGATGTCGTCTTGCACCTGGCGCACATTGCTCTCGAAAAACAGGTTTCTGAGCCTTCCCCTGCCCTGGCGCCGATAACTCAACAGAGCATAGGTTGAGCGGTTGTGCCCGCTGCCGGCAATTTCCTCGATGTCGTAACGGCCGGCGGCGGCGGACCAGTGTGGCGTCAGATGCCACTGCCCGAACAGGTGGTAGCCGCCCTCGTCGTGCTCGTAGGGGTAGTCCACTTCGGCGTCGTCCTCGCGCTGGTCCGGATCGTCATTGTTGTTGCGGTCCAAACCATACACGTAACTATTGGGCTCCACATCGAACATTAAAAACGGCTCCTCGTAGTCGGGCAGCCGGTTCAGATTGCGATTAGTATCCGGGGCGCCATCGTTGTCCGCGTCCTGATTCACAAAGACCCCGTCGAGGTCGGTGCCTACGCGATCGGGTGGTATGCCCACGGCGTTGCCGTATTTGATGTCCGGGTAGCGATCGCCGTCGTCGTTGTCATCCACCGTCTTCCAGTACATGGTGCTGTTGAGCACCATGTCGAGATGGCCCATCCACAAGCTGGATTCACTATGCAGAAAAGAGCGCATCTCGGTCTGGAAATCGGGATTGATGGAAAACAGCTCGGCGCCGAGCCTTCCGCGGCCAAAGCGTCGGACGACGTTGAGGAAGTAAGCCCCCCCGCGATCGGCAAAACGGGGTGCATCGTCGAACGCCGCCTCTCCGCCGACGCGCGCGGGATAGCGCGAATAGACGCTCGAACGGGCGTACTCGGCGGAAATCTCCAGACTCTTCAGCTCCAGAAGGACGTCGGCACTGTAGACAAAATTGCCGGTGTGTTCCCCCACGTTGAATCGCACCCGGCGCAGATTCGTGAGATCCCGAACATTGCCCCTGGCACGCCGCACCGTCTGGTAATAGGTGCCCGAGAAGCGGTCGGCGTAGAAGTTGGCAGTTTCGGACTTGGTGTACAACGTTGCCACGTCCACCAGGTAGTCGTTCCCCAACAAAGCCTCCACAGCCACTGATTGGACGTCAGGTTCGCGGGAAACGTCGAATAGAAATACGATCTGCGTCTCGCCATCTGCCTGCAGCATGCTCTGCGGTGACTCCACCGTATAGAGAGTCTCGAGGCCGGGAATATTGGCCTGTTTCCCGACATCGACGCCGGCCTCGTGATCCAACCGCGCCAGGTAGTCCGCAAACCGCGGGAAATCACGATCGCGGTAGTAGAACTCGTTGAAGGCCGGGGTGCTGGCCTCGGAGGCGGTGAATAGGTCGTAGGCCAGCGGGGTGAAGGCCCCCGTGACCGCCGAGACGAATCCCACCTGAATCGGCGGCTTGCCCAGATGGCTGATCACCTGGGGCACGAGGTCGGGCCGCGCCTGGTCATTGATCACCAGCTGAAGATCCTGCACCGCCGCGCCGCCAACGCCATCACCGGGCGACTCGTCTCTGAAGCGCACGATGATCCAGTCCATCGTGGGTTGATCCGGCTTCAGTCTTCCCTTAAGACTATTTCCGGTGGTCCTCGTGCTCTGGTAAACGTGTTGATTTACCCAGTTCAAGCCCAGGTGCAACCCACCGAAGTCCGCCTGGGCGCGCGTACCCATGAGCATGGTAGAATCATCCGAAAAGTGGTCCCGCGGCTGAAATGGCTCTGTGATGTACCTGCCGGTGACGGCGTCCTTGGGCCGCTCCTGTCGCGAGGCGACACCGGTGAATTTCAGATGGGTCGTCGACAGGTCGAACCGCATGCCGTTGAAATTCACCTTCGACAGGGTCAGTGGCGTGAAGCGCGCTTGCATCGCGTCGCCGACAATCAGGTGATAGCCCCAGCTGCCGTGGCCGTCGCGTGCGGCTACCACATTGTCGAACGCGTTGGGCCACGAACCACCGGAGGCATCTGCACCAGAATCCTTGAAAATGGAGCTGCCAAACTTTCGCCCCTCGGTGCGGACTTCGTTCCAGCCATACAGATCATAGCCGGTAACGAGATGGTTGCCGAGGGGGTCGAATTGGGCTTTGGGGTTGTCCCAATATGGGAAGGTGTGGTTGAGGTAATTCTCGTAGTGCTCTAGAGCATAGTTGGCGTACGAGGTCCGCTGCAGGCGCAAGTACGGCCGCGGTTGATCCACCTCTTGGAGCGGAAGATCACTGCCATTCGCCGCACTACCCCCAATGACCAGCGCCAACAGGACGGTCCGATGCGTCCGCCACAGCTGCTCTGTTATCATAGTTCGGACCATGGATCGTCTTTCCTAATTCGCTACTCGATTTTGAGGTGACTGACTGTGGCCTAGAAGACCATTCTTGTGCGTCACGCGAGCATCTCCGGCCTCAACAATAACGAAAGCGACTCGCGCGAGACAAGCAAATAACGTCTGATACCCGTTGTATTGGGCTGTAATTTTCCTACGTTGGAACCGAATCAACATCCTGTCGTGACGTCCCATCCTAATCAGAGAGGATTGGTAATGAGATTCACCAGTTTGGTTCTTTTTTTAGCCGTCGCGGTATTGGGCATCGGGGATGTTGCCAGGGGACAGGAATGGGTGCCGTATGTAGGCGAAATGCCGGCAAATGCCTTCATGCCTACCCGTGACAATCCCAGCGCGGGCGCGATCTGTCGAATGACGGGACCATCCGACGTTTCGCAGAAGCATTTACTCGGTTCAGTCCACGAAAAAGAGGGCGAATTAGTCTGCCGTGGCGTCACGTATCCTACTGGCAAATACACTCTGGAAAGCGGCAGCAGAATTATCGCCGATCCACAATTTGACGTGCTTGTCGTGGATCTACTAGCAGCGGTGCAGCGGGGACCGGCAGGCATGGCGCCTGAGACGAAGGTAGATGCGGCAGGCGAATGTCCGTGGGAGACCCATTACGCGGGGCATTTGTTTTGTGAGGGGTCGGTCCAGTGGGAGAATCTCAAACCTAAAGTGGGTGTTGAGGAAATCTGGCAAGGCCTATTGTGTGTTCGGGCGTTGCAAGACTGCGGGGAAAGAGGGGGAAACGGCAGCGTGGTCTGTCGGAGATGGGATGAAGAGTGAGCGAGAAGGAGGCGAAACTCGACCCCCAGGCGCTTTCGGACTTTCGGGTCACAAGAAATCGCGGAGTCCTCTCACATCCGACTCTGCGCTCCGGAGATTTCGCCTTCGATGACCGTCACCGTCTGATCGGCGCGCACATCGAGCATCAGATCAGCGGTGCCACCGGGCCAGCCAATCTCCAGACTGTCCACCTGTGTAGCCGTTCCGAGGCCGAAGAGCTCCTCGCCTAGCGCGTGCTGTGAATAATAGGAGGAGGTGGCTCCCACCTCGCGGTGGAATTCCCGCTCGCCCACCACCGCGCGCAACCTGACATTCAGACCATCCCGATTACTGTCGCGCCCCTGCAGGCGTACCTTGAGCCAGTGGTTGCGTGGCGGAGCGTCGTTGCGCAGCAATTGAGCCATGCCGCCATTGACCACAACTAAAGCGTCGGCGTCACCATCGTTATCGTAGTCCCCTACAGCCAGGCCGCGTCCTACCTCTTTTCTTTTGAAAACCTCCCCGCTGCCCAACCCCACCTCGAAGAAACCTTCGCGTTGTCCTTTGTTCCAAAACAGCAGATTGCGCATGGGGATCAGTAGAGTCGGATCGTCGCTCCGCTGCATGGTGCTGCCATTGACCACCAGAATGTCCTGCTTGCCGTCGTTGTCATAATCGAGAAATGCCGTCCCCCAGCCAATGTAGTTGCCGGATATCTGGCCCAGACCTATCTGGTCACCGATCTCCATGAAGCGCAGCCTCCCGCCCTGCGTGTTCATGCCTGCTTCAGCGTACTCCTGCGTCATATTGTTGTAGAACGAGTTCTCCTGGGCGACCCAATTGGTGACGAGGAGATCCTGGTCGCCGTCGGCATCCCAGTCGGCTACGGCCAGACCCATGCCGCCGCGGTAGTCGGCGACCCAGGCGCTGTGGCTGATATCGGCGAAACTTCCGTTGGCCTGGTTGAGAAAAAGGGCGTTCTCGGACACGTCGTTGGCGACGTAAAGGTCGATCCAACCGTCGTTGTCAAAGTCGCACCAGGAAGCGGAGAGGCTGCGGCCGGTACTGTTGGCTACGCCGGCCTCGCCGCCGCGCTCGGTGAATTTCACGCCGTCGTTGCGGTAGAGAAGATTCTGCTCCGGGCTGTAGGTGGCGGGATTCAGGGAGGCGCGAATCAGGGCACCGTACTGCTTCGTTTCGGCCTGCACGTGAGCCGGATCGAAGTGGTATTTGACGTAGCCGGCCACGTAGAGGTCGAGATCGCCGTCGCGATCGTAGTCGCCCCACGAGGCTCCGGCCCAGAAGCCCTGTTTCGCTCCGATTCCAGCAGTTGCGGTGATGTCGGCAAACGTTCCATCGCCGCGACTGCGGTAGAGCAAGTTCTCGCCATAGTTGGTCACGACCAGATCGACAAAACCATCGTTGTCGTAGTCACCCCAGGCGGCAGCCTGACCGTAGCCCCGATAGTCGACACCGGCGGCTTCCGCCACTTCTACAAAGCCACCTGATCCTTCGTTGTGGTAGAGGGAATTGTGGGCTGGTGACATCGCCAGCTCCGCCGCGTCCATGGTCAGAGGGCCCGCCATGTTGACGGTGTAGAGGTCCAGGAGGCCATCGTTGTCATAGTCAGCCCACGCAGCGCCGGAGCCCATATCTTCGGGCAGCTGCATAGAGCGCGTGCCGTGGAAGTGCTGGAAATCGATACCCGCTTCCCGTGCCACTTCAACGAACTCGATCCTCGGATAGTCCGGGGGAAGCGACCGATCGTCGGTGAGCGCTTCGATTTTTTCGCCGGGGCTGTACGGTTTGGGAGCTGGTTGGTCAGAGCGGTTGAGCAGCAGCATCGCCGCTACCGCCAGAAGTGCGCCCACGCTGACTGCAACCGTGAGCACCACCAATCGCTGGCGACGCGACCGCGTTCCGGGCATGTCCGTATTCGTCATATCACATCGGTCGACTCAGAGCGGGCGTCCGAACTCGGTGGAACAAATACGTAAGTGCCTGATTTAAAGCAATAGGGAAGCCGATGCGCGGCCACGTTGACCTGCGACCCCTACACGCGTATGATGACGAACGGTGAGTTCGTAAGCGAGCCCCGCGGTATTGGTACCTGAAGAATCTTCGCAGGAGGAGCTCGACGATGGCGCCACCAAACCTTCTTTTCATATACACCGACCAGCAAAGGTCAGACTCGCTCGCTGCCTACGGCAACGACCTGATCCAGATGCCGAACCTGAACAGGCTGGCCGAGGAGAGCGTCGTTTTCGAGCAAACCTATGTCGCCCAGCCAGTGTGCCAGCCTTCGCGCGCGACCATACAGACGGGTCTCTATCCCCATACGGCGGGCGTCACCACCGGCCACATCTACGATACCCTCAAAACAGAGACTCCCTGCCTGCCCGAGATGGTGGATAGTGATTACTACATCTGCGGTCACTACGGCAAATGGCACCTGGGTGACGATGTCTGGGCCCAGCACGGGTTTGACGATTGGATCAGTATCGAGGATATGCAACATCGCCCGGTCTATACTGAGGGCCGGGATTCGTTTCAGCACTGCAGCTATCACGATTTCGCGGTGGGCCAGGGTTATGAGCCGGACCAGGTAGCAGATGATGGGTTCCGGGCGTTCAGCTCCGGGTTTTGCGCGCGGCTGCCCGAGGAGTTCGGCAAACCGGCGTATCTTGCGCGCGAGGCATCGCGCTTTATCCGCGAGAACAAAGCTCGGCCCTTCGTCCTGTATGTGAGCATCTTCGAGCCCCACCAACCGTATTTTGGACCCCGCGACGATCAGTACGACCCTGCGCAGATCGCCTTGCCCCCCAACTTCGCGAACCCACCGGGAGAGGATCAGGCACTCAAGGCTCGCGTCCTCTACCACTATTACAATGAGTGCGGATTCGGCGAGCGCGGATACAGCAACTCCGGCCTCAGTACGGAGCAGGACTGGCGGGGGTTGATCGCCAGGTATTGGGGGTTATGCAGTCTGGTGGACACCCATGTAGGCACGATCCTGGACACGTTGGATCAGTGCGGTTTGGCCGACGACACCATCGTCGTCTTCACCTCCGATCACGGCGACTTGATGGGTAGCCACCGGCTGCGTGGCAAAGGACTCATGTTCGAGGAGTCGGTGCGGGTGCCGTTGCTGATCCGTGTGCCCGGAGAAACCAGCAAGCACGTCAAAGGACCGGTAGGTCACGTGGATCTCATGCCCACGCTGCTGGATATGTTGGATCAGCAAATCCCCGATCATCTCCCGGGAAAGAGCTTGCTCCCCCTCATCCGGCAGGGCGGTATCCCGTCTGCCGACCGGGACGTGTTCATTGAGTGGCAGGGTCCGCAGCCGCCAGAAGATTTTGTTCCCAAAGCCATGAAGGGAATCGTTTCCGAGGAGGAGATCCGGGCAAGTACCCTCGACCAGGTGCGGACTATCGTGACGCCGGATGGCTGGAAGTTCACCTGCAGCCCGCTGGGGGAGCACGAACTCTACAATCTCGTGCAAGACCCTATCGAAACTCGAAACCTGGCGCGAAATTCAACCTACCGCTCTCTCATCCGAGATCTCACCGCGCGCATACAGCGCTGGCAGGAGGAAACGGGCGACACCGTAGACCTGTCGTCGGCGAGCTACCTGAACTGAAACGAGTAGAGCTTGGCATTCTTGAGGTAGAAGCGCAGCTTGATCGGCTTGCCGGCCAGCGCACTCAAATCGGAATTGCCCTTCCACGATACGACCTGGTCGAGGCTAGACTCCGTCATCGGGTCGGCGTCGTCGAAGGTGAATCCCGCCAGCTTCTTGTAGTTTGGCCGCAGGATCTCAACCCGCACCTCTCCCGGTCCGGGCCCGGCGGCGAGTGGGGCCATGCTCGCATTCAGGTGCAGATGCGACCCCGAGAATCCGAAGGGCCGCGTCACCATCTGGCCGAACGATTCGGGTTCGTCGAAGAGGACCCGTTCGCCGAACGTCTTCTCCAGCTCGTCATCGGACCGATCGGCGACGATCCAGCCTTTGCCGCTGTCCAATGAAACGAAACCGTCGATGCGCGACGTGGCCAGACCGATGCCTTCCCTGGACTTGTCGCCCAGCTCGAAGGCGACTTCGGGCGAGCGCATGTTGGCGCCGAGGTAATAGGTCAAAATGCGGTCCCCGTGAACGAGCATATCCATTGGGTACAAGCTGCTCGAGTCGAAGTCTGCCAGCGCGCCGCCGCGCGGGATGAACGGCTCCCGGTAGTTCCGTGGGTAGCGAAATCCGTCGCGGCTGAACACGACTTCCGGATGATGGGTGACATTCGTGGTGTGAAAGATGAACAACTGGGCGACGTAGATCCCTTCGTAAGGAAACGTCGGCATGCTGTAGAATTCGGTGTCTGGGGCATCATCGGCATCCGGCACGATAACGATCTCGGGCTCGCTCCAATGGATCATGTCCGGGCTTTCCGCCCTGCCGACAAGGCGCTTGCCGTAGGGACCGCGCCAGTGGTGGCTGGCCTCCATCGTCGCGAAGTAGGTCTCTCGGATCGGGTCCCACTCGTGGAACCTGCCCGACCACCGGCCCAGCTCCTTCCCGGTATCGATGACGGGATTGCCCTCGAACGGGGTCCACTCGAGGGCGTCAGGAGAATAGAAGAGGTTATACTGCATGCCCCGTGTCGCCGTACCTCCGGTCATGCACATCGCTTTGTAGAGTTTTGCCGGGTCCTTCTCGTGGAGATCCTGAAAAGCCGGTACCGTGGGCAGGTTTTCCCTCTCCGGAAGAATGTTGTTATCCGTCGACCCCTCGAACTCCACCAGGCCCAGCGACGGCCGATCCCAATTCACCCCGTCTCGCGACGTCGCCAGGCAGGTAGCCTCGCCCGTCGAGTCCCATAGATATCCGTCGAAACCACCGCGAACAGGCTTGCCATCCTCAACGAGCACGTATCGAGTCTCCGTCGAGTACCACATCTTGAACAGTTGATCGTGCGGGTCGAAAATCACCTTCAACGGCCGCAGGCAGTTTCCCTCCCACAGCCGTTCCGGTCGCATGACGGGATTGTCATCCGCCTTGATCGCCGGGTTCATGCACTGTTTGAGCCGAATCAGGCTCTCGATCAGGTAATCGTCGAAGAGGAGTTGCTTGTTGGATCCTATCTCTATCGCCGGCATTGGTGATGATCTCCTGTTCGTTGCCTTCTGGTTACTCCCAGCCGGTCACGGAGCCGGCATGATCGACAGTGCGACGACTCCTAAGCCCGTGTCACGGTACCGTCAGCGCGTCGTGCTACTCCACCGGCAGATCCCGGATCTTTGAGCGGATACCGGGCCGCCAGCTGCTCATCGATGTCCACCCCCAGACCCGGCTTGCCATTCGGCCACATGTAACCACCGCGCACTTCAGGTGTTCCAGGGAACACCTCCTTCAATGTCTCATGCGTGTCCAGATAACACGAAGCCTCCTGAATGCCGAAATTCCACACATTCATATCCAGCATGAGGTTGGCCGCGTGGCCGACAGGGGAAACATCGGCGGAGCCGTGCCAGGCGGTGCGGACATTGAAGGCTTCGCACAGCGCCGCCAGCTTCCGTGCAGGAGTCAGCCCGCCCATGGTCGAAATGTGCAACCGGAGAAAGTCCAGTAGACGGTCCTTAATCATCGGAACGATCTCCTGGGGGTTGCTGTACAACTCGCCCATGGCGATCGGCGTGCTGGTCTGCTCGCGTAGGAGGCGATAGTAGTCGTTGTCCTCCGGTGCGAAAAGGTCTTCCATGAAGTATGGCTTGAATTGCTCCACGTCCTTGGCCATTGAGAGTGCTTGGATAGGCGGCATACGCGACTTGACATCGAAGAGAATCTCCGGATTGGGGCCAAAGGTGGAGCGGAACTGCTCAAAGCATGCACGATACTGCGCGCGACCGCCGTTGGCTCGAAAATGGTTCCGTCGCTTATGGACGCCTTGTTGGTGATGACGGTTGGTTCATAGTGATCTTTGTCGTGTTCCGTCAACCGACCACCCCATCCGAACTTGATGTGAAGGAAACCTCGTTCCAAGAGCATGCGGACGTGTTCCTCGTACTCTACATGGTTTTGTCCTCGAGGGATCACGTACACCGCCGCTGCCTCTCTGGACTTGCCGCCGAACAGCTCGTAAACGGGCATCCCCGCCACCTTGCCCTTGATGTCCCATAGTGCTTGATCTACGCCGCTTAGGGCATTGTTGAGCACGGGTCCACTGCGCCAATAGGAGGACGCATAACATGACTGCCATATATCCTCGATGTCGCTCGGGTCTTTGCCGGACAGAAAAGGCTTCAGATAATCGTCCACCGCTGCTGCAACAGCCGTCGGTCGCGTGCAGAATGAGGCGCAGCCCACTCCGTGCAGCTCTGGCTCGTTGGTCTCCACCTTCACCACCGTGAGAGTACGAGCACCGGGTGGCTGCGTGATAATCGCCCTCACATCGCGAATCTTCAAATTGCTCATCATAGCCCCTTGACGAGAAAAACGGGATGGCCAGCAAACGAGTTCTCATAACGTGTGGTTATCCAGTGCGAGCAGCAAGGGGACGCAGCATGACGTCGGAGTGGGCTAAGGGGTGGGACTCTCTTTCACGCAGGCGATGAAATGACGATTTTCATGCCAGCGTTCAGTGAAAGGCCCCGGTGGGCTTCACCGAGTTCGGACGGCCGATTTAAGGAAACCGCAATGAAAAAAGAAAATTACGATTTCTTCAAGGCAAACGGCTACCTGTCGCTTGGAAAGATCCTGAGCGATGACGAGGTAACCCGTTTCGCGGATCTTTTCGACCGCAATCGACGGGACTTCGACCGTTTCTGGAACGACAACGGCACCTGGCAAACCCAACACTGTGAGTCGCTCCTGACAGCGCCGGAGTTTGATGAACTGATTCGCCATCCCAAGGCCATTGAACCTCTAAAGGGCCTGATGGGCGACGAGGTCTGTTTTTCAGAGATCAGCCTGCGGCACATGGGGCCGTACGTGGGTGAGCCGCTTCCCGGAATGACGTCGTGGGAAGGGTCCGTAGGGCGACGCTGGCATCGCGACAGTGGGGACCTCGTGTGGCCGGAACATCCGCTGCGAATCTGCTATCTCCAGATGATGGTCTACCTGGAAGATGTGGACGATACAACCCATAGCTTCGCCGTTTCGCCCCAATCGGTCGATCAGGAGATGTTTGATACGGAAGCTCAGCTTGAGTGCGGCGGCATCCACGACTATCACGGCGTTGCAGGAACAGCTATACTGTTTAACCTCTCTCGTCTACACACGGTTACCGTGCGTCCAACGCAGTCCGAACGCAAAACTGCGCAGATCTACTACGGCCACCGGCACCGCGAGTACCTCAGCGAGAGTACCTACATACCCACTCAACTATGGCGGGACCATCCCGACGAGGAAGTGCGTGGATTCTACAGCGTTCTCAATGGGAAAACCCGGGAATATTTGGAGCGTACAGCCGCCGGCGACGAGGTCCCTGTGAACGAGGTGCTGGAAATCTTGGCCGATATTGGGAAGAATGTGAACCTGCCGAGAAAATATGGACCCCGCTGGCGTTACACTGTGCGCGGAACGAGGAGGAAATGAAGGAATCATGGTAACGGATCCGACAACTGGGAACCCGACGACAGGGCCGCTGCTCGACTGGTGGTATGTTCACGCCGGCTACATGGGATTCAAGGACGGCACTTCGAAGTCGTGGGACGTGCCGATGGGAATTGAGATCGAGGCGCAGGAAGCGGAAAAGAGCGACCCAATACTGCTGCCCGACCGCCCATGGGAAAAAGAAGGAAGCGGGCCGGTCACCTCCTTCTACGTCAAGAGTGGTAGATACATCATCGACTACTACACGCCCGCAGGTCTATGCCGCGCGGAAAGCGAAGATGGCTACAACTGGACCAAACCGGAGCTCGGAGCCGTCGAATTCGAGGGGTCGACGAGGAACAACATCATCACTACGAAATACGCTCGCATCTTCGAAGATCCTTCGGCGCCGGCGGAGGAGCGTTTCAAGGCGATAGGAAGCAGGTCGGGCTTCTACGCTCGCGAACGGGACGCAGATGGCAATTACGTCGAGGTCCACCTGGACAAAGATGCGGTCGCCGGCCTGGGTGACCCGGATGTTCAAGATCAGCTGAGACTTCAGGAGTGGCACAGGGAGAGCTTCGAGGGCGAGTGGGGGACGTTGAAAGCTTTCATGACCGGTGCCGTCTCACCTGACGGGCTCAACTGGACGGATCTGGAGGAGCCGCTACTAGAGGAGTTCGTCGATGGGGACAAAGTCGTCTTCTACGACGAGGCGCTGGGAAAGTATGTCGCCTACCTCCGTTTTCATGTGGCCGGCAGGCGCTGTGCGGGCAGGTGCGAGAGCGACGACTTCCGCACGTTCACACCGGAGCGGGTCGTGGTGATGCCAGACGCCCTCGACCCGCCTGACCTCTCTTTCTACAATCACGGCTACACCCGCTATCCGGGTCGCCACGATCTGCACCTGATGTTCCTGTCGCGGTACGTGCAGTCAGCGGCAACCAAGGACATTCAGCTCGCGGTCAGTCACGACGGCATCGACTGGGAGAGGCCGGACCGCAACAATCACCTCCTCGACAACTACGCCGAAGGAGCCGGCTACGGTAGCATGCTCTATGTCGGGCCAGGCCTGCTGGAGATGCCGGACGGACGCTACGCGGCCACCTACTGGGGCACCGCGCGCAAGTGCCTGCACGACAATCCCAACCAGCATCTGCCGGTTCGCTACGCCTTGTGGGAAAAGGATCGCCTCGCGGGAATTCGCGCCAAAGGGGACGGACGGCTGACCCTGCGGCAGGACCACTATCGCTCGCCGCCCGACTGCCCCGACTCCATCCCAGCGCCAATACACAATCGCTTTCCGCCCCTCGCCGACCCGAACGAGCCACCGAGGCAGCTGCGGCTCAACTACAAGACGGAAACCGGTGGTTTCGTCAAGGTCGAGCTCATCACCCATATCGGGCCGAAGCCACACCTGTCCGGTTCCCTCGGTGCGATCGACGGTTACAGCTTCGAAGACTGCGACGTCCTCCAGGGAGACGAGGTGAACCGCGTCGTCTCCTGGAACGGCAACGACAATGTTGCCCGCCTGTCGGATTCCCTGGCGATTCGCATCGAGATGTACAAAGCGACGCTTTTCGCGTTCAGTCTGTAGGAATCTTAGCGGCGATGGAATCGAAACGAACGGTCGGCGTACGCCAAGCCGAGGTCAGCGACGTCAGGCATATCAAGATCCACCATGACGACCATCTTTACCTGTTCGCCCCGAACCGCGGTGGAATTTGGAGTTTCGGCGACGGTGAGATCGCCATCGCCTACATCGCCGTACCCATGAACTACACGGACGATCTGCCAGCGGGGTACAACCGCCACGGCGGGGGAGATCGCTCCTTTCGAGGCGCCCACGAGAAATGGGGCGGCGAGACCGGGGTGATGTTGAGCCGCTCCCTCGACTGGGGCGAGACCTGGCCCGAGAACGAACGCCAGTGGATCTGGAACAACAACCGAACGATCGACGAAACCCTCGACTGGCTGCGCCCGCGCGACCGCGGCGAGCGCGAGGAGATCGACCTGGGTGACCCGGACTCTATCATCCACTTCTGCGAAGCCGAGAGCAGCGTGAAATTTCCGCTCGGAGGGTCGCTGAACCAGCCGAACGAGGGGATCAACTTCCACCTGGGCAAACCGAAGCACTGCGTGTCTTTCTGTGTGCGCAGCACCGACCGCGGCCGCAGCTGGGAGAAGCACGCAACGCTGTTAGACGCGCCCAGGTGGGCGCCCGGCGGCGGTTTCCTGTCGGTCAACCTCGGCCACGTCCGCTTCGACAACGGAGTGCTCGGCATCGTCGGCGGCATCTACCGGCGCAATATCTGCGCCTATTACGCCAGCTACAACAACGGGGTCAGCTTCGAGTATGTCAGCAACGTTGCGCGGATCAGCCCGAACATAACGCCCATCGGCGGCGACATGCTTGCCGGCTACAACTACTCGGGGGTGCACAAGCTGCCGGACGGGCGATTGATGGTCTGCATGCACCAGCACTGGGGGGCAACGCCGGACTTCGAAACCCCCTGCGTCGCATTCTCCACCAACGACGGCATGACCTGGTCGGCTCCTGAATTCGTTACCACGCCTGGCACGTTTGGCGGTCCGGTCACCGGTCCGCGTGCGGAATCGGCGCCGCGCAACGAGGAGGGGATGAAAGACAACTCCCGACAACGCTGTCCGGTGGCATTGGTCACCCGCGACGGGCGCATCATCATCTTGTTCGCGCGGCGCACGGCGGATCGAGGATGTCGTGGCATCATCGGCGTCGTCAGCGATGACCTGGGTCAGACGTGGAGCGAGGAGTTCGTAGTTCGCGGCGACGCCTACTGCTGGGATCTGGGTTATCCGGTGCTAACGGAACTTGCAGACGGACGGATTCTCACAGCCTACTGGTGGACGGAGAAGGAGGGAGGCGAGCCAATTCCCGAGCCAGAGCTCGTCCGCTTTATCGCGGGGACGACCTTTCGGATAGATTGAGACCCGTTCGCGCCGCCATCGTTGCGCTCACCATTGGCTTTGGTAGGTTCAAGCCTTCGCTAATTCGCCGACGTGCTGCTTGATCACTTCCTTCAAGTTCACACTGAGCCCCTTCTGCTTGAACGCCATGAACTCAAGGGTATCCTCTTCAAGATCGATTCCCTGGTTGCGCGCTTTTTCGAGCTCACCTTCCAGGGTTTCGCTGTAGATATCCTGCGGTGCATAGGAATACATCATCACCCGTCGATCGCGGTCCTTGGGGACCCACTTGTGGGCCGCGTGCACCAGGCGCAACGGCATGATAATCATGTCGCCGGCGTTGACGGTAACGGTGACGGCACCCTCCATGTCGAGGGGAAAGGGATTCTCCTTCGGATAGTAGAACTCGGACTTGTGGGAACCGGGAATCACCACCAGGCCTCCATCTCCGGGCCGCACGTCGGTGAGATAGAGAAAGGCGGTGAATAAGTCGCAGAAAATCGAGCGGGTGCCGTAGCTGGCGAAGAACCCGGGCGCGTTCTCCACCCGGTAGCGGTCGATCTCCTTTTGACAGTGAAATTTGTGGTCGGTGTGCTGAGCTCCGTTTATCATCATGGTGCCGCCGAGAAGGCGCGGCATGTTGTTCAGCAGAGGGCAGACGTAGTCGAGCATATTGGAGCAGCTGGCGATCTTTTCCAGCGTCTTGTCATACAGCATGGCGTTGCCGTACTTGTCGCCGTAGACGGCATCCTGATAGAGACTCTGATAATCGTTTACGATGCGCTCCGAAGCCTCGAACGCCTTTTTTGTGGTCACCTCATCGATGACCTTCTCCACCTTGAGATATCCAAAGGTATCGAAGAAATACAGTTCCTCGTCTGTCATGGCTCTGGTGACCTTTCACAGTTTAACGCGGGTGGTGGTGAAGAAGCCGTGCCTTCATCGCCTGAGATGACCGGGGCACAGGAAGGCGGACCTTGTCGTGACAATCTAAACAACCGAATTATTGCGAAAAAGCTTTCCGCACCGCGCGCGAAGCCGGTGACGGATTCAAAGGAGAGAAAATATGGCAGCTGAACGAGTTCTGAGCGGGACGTGGCAAGGGTTTTATCCGGGTGACTGGGTAAGGCCGCGAAGTAATCCCGGTACCTGGATAGCCCTCGTGGACGTCTCGGAGGTCTTTCCCGGCAACAGGTCTGTTTCTCGACAGGGCGTGTACAACCTCTACGATGCGCCCGTGGGTGTCGAGCTAAAAATCGAACAGGCCACCAGAGCGCCCATGACCTTCGAGGGCGAGGTGGAATGGGAGAGTGGTGGGCTTTCTCCAGGCGACCTTTGGTACGAAGATGGTCGCTACCACATGTTCTACCATGCCATGGGGCAGGGCACATGCTACGCCGTCAGCGATGACTGCTACCACTGGACCCGTCCCGAGCTCGGTGAGGTGGAGTACAACGGCTCGAAGAAAAACAATCTCCACGCCAACCACCCGGAGGGAGGAATTTTTGAGGACCCCTCAGCACCTCCGGAGGAGCGCTTCAAAGCCATGGGGGCAGGATCTGGCTGGTACGACCCAGACAACTGGGAAAAGCTCGACGAGGAAGAGGCCAATAAGCGCTGGGACGCCATGCAGTACGAGGGGCTCGACTATAAAGGCCCCAAGGTAGTGCTGCGGGGATGGATGGTCGGCTGGACATCTCCGGATCGATTTCATGGCTGGAAGCAGATAGAGGAGCCGCTGGCCGAGTACTCGGTCAACGGGGGCATTTGCGCCGGGTACGATGAGGAAAGCGGGACCTACTTCGCCTATATGCAGCCGCAGGGGTTTCCTCCGGAGGATCCGAAGGGCATCGGGACTGGTGTTCAGGAGGTAGAGATGGTGCGCCGGGCAAACGGCTTTTGCCGAACGAAAGACTTCCGCCACTGGCCGGGATCCAAGCTCATCATGCACCCTGATTCTCAGGACGAGCTGGACATCGCCTTCTACGCTCATAACTACTTCCCCTATCCGGGGCGCACGGACCTCCATGTCATGCTCACGCCCGTATTTCATCACATGACCGGCACGATGGATGTACAGATCGCCTTCAGCCGGGATGGGCTCATCTGGTCGCGCCCCGAACGCCGCCCCATCTTGACGGTGGGATCTCCGGGCAGTGGGCAGGAGGGCATGATCGGCGCCTCTGGCATCACGGAGCTGCCCGACGGGCATTGGGGGGCCAAGTACTGGGGGGAATCCAGACTCCATAACGTCAAGGAAGAGTATACGGTCTCTCTTTTCCCGCAGAATCAGCCCAGAACGATGGGATGGGCTCTGTGGCAGCCGCATCGCTTCTGCGGATTCGAGGCGCAGACGGAGGGCCAGTTCACCATACCGACCATCTTTCGCCGCAACAACGAGCTGCGGCTGAATTACCGCTGCCAGCCCGGTGGTTGGGTGAGCGTGGAACTCATGCGTTTGATGCCTTCGATGTTTCACGGAGACGTCGACCCGCTTGCCGGTTTCACCTTTGAGGAATGTGACCGGTTGCAGGGCGATTCATTTGATCAGGCCGTCACCTGGAAGGGGAACAGCGACATCTCCAGCATCGGCGAGATGGTGGCTATCCGGCTGAAGATGTTCCAGGCGAAGGTATTTGCCTATCAGGTGTGACCAGCGCGTGAGGGATCTGCGATCTTGTTCTTTAGAAGTCGAGTCCCAACGATTTCAATTCACGCTTGAGCTGCTCGGGGCTCTCAAAAGCGATTACGCTCATACCCAACATCCTTGCCGGCTCTAAGAAATGAGGTTTGTCGTCGACAAACAGGCACTCTTGAGCGGGATGAGAGCTCTTTTCGAGTACCATTTCGTAGATCTTCGGATCTGGCTTTCGGGTCCCGGCCACATGCGAGAAGACGCCGTCCTTGAATCTGTGTCTGAAGCGGTACTTCTCCTCCAGATACTCGATTCTTTCCTGAACATTGTCTGATAGAAAGAGCATCTCGTACCCGGCCATATTGAGGCGGTCGACCATCTCTACCGTGCCTTGAATCGGTTCATAGGCTTGAATCCACACAGGCGAGAGCCGGCTGTTCTCTGCCTCGATACCCCAATACTCCTTGGCGCCGCTCCAAAACTGATCCGCCGAAATTCCGCCGATGCGGTATGCTGTTCCGAGGTCGCCATGCAGCACGTCTGTTACTCTCTGCTCCGAAACGCCGTAGGTTGCGGTTATCTCTTTGATCGCTTTAGAGGTGCCGTCGGTGAAATAGACCCCCCCAAAATCGAGAATAACAGTTCTGATCATGGCCGTCTGTTTTCGAGCTGATTTTGGAGGTCGTCGACAATCTGTCGGAATCTGGGAGCGCCTACCAGGTTGCGGAACTCGCCCGGATCGTCGTTGAGATCATATAACTCGCCCGGAACGCCCTCGTAGAGATTGAGTTTCCAATCTTCGGTCCGGATCATCTGCAGATCGCCCAGTTGCGCGAGCACAGACCGGCGCCAAGCCGCCGGCCTCGCGTTCGACCCCAATAGCGGGGCCAACGACCGGCCCTGCACCGTCTCCGGAATCGGCGCTCCGATCAGCTCGCCGATCGTCGGGAACAGGTCCACATGTTCCACCAGCTCGCTTCGCCGCACCGGCGCGACCCCGGGCATGCTGACAAACAGCGGCACGTGGACCGAACCCTCGTACATACATCCCTTCAAGAAGATTTGATGCTCCCATAGCTGATCGCCGTGATCGGCTGTGCACATAACGATGGTCTCATCGAGCACGCCAAGACGGTCGAGCGCTTCGAGAATGAGCCCGCAATAGGCATCGGCGAGTGAGGCCAATCCATGGTATGCGGCGACCATTTGTCGCAGCTCAATCTCGGTGAGATGCGCCCAATCTCGCTGCCTGACTGAAATCGATTGATGGGGAACGGCACCCGGCGGAGCCTGCTCGGGGAGTTGGATCGCGTTCTGATCGATAGCCTCGTAATATTCCCGCGGCGGGTAGAAGGGGGGATGAGGTTCCGTTATATCCACCCAGCAGAAGAAGGGCTCGCTGTCCCTCACTGCCCTTTCGATCTGGGCAATCGCATGGTCGGCAACGAACTGTCCGCGATACTCAGCCCTGGTGCGCGTGCTGGGGCCTCCCGTGGTGCGGCGGGTGGTATCTTGCCACTCCCATGCGTATCGGTCGCGCGCTGCGGAGGATATATGGTCGCGCCACGGTGTCGTGTCGATGGTGACATCGTACCCCGAACCGATGGCGGGGTCGTTCCAGTGGGGACGTCCGACATCTATACGGCAATAATCCAGCGGTTCGAGGGCATGGGCGATCTGGGAGATACCCGAGGTGGGAGCATGACCGGACGCGATCAATCCGTTGTCGTAGGGATACCGACCCGTGGCGATCGAGTGGCGGGCAGGTACACAGGCGGGGGACTGGGTATAACAGCGATCGAAGCAAACGCTGCGGCTTGAGAGGAGATCCAGATTGGGGGTCCGGGCTACGGGGTTGCCAGTACACCCTAGGGCATCATAGCGCAGCTGATCACACGTCAACACCAGCACGTTCATCGGCCCTCGGACGTGCTTCTGCATCGTATCTTTTACAGGTCTATGTCGACATGCAGCGACTGATGGTTGGAAGCTTGTCTTTCCGTACCCACGTGTGCGGACTGCACCTTGTCCGCCAGCCAGGCGCTAACGAAGCAGTAGTCGATGCGCCTACCTTGTCCGTCGGTCGAAACGGTCGCCCCATCCTCCTCCTCATGTCCGGCGGCGACCCAGGCGTCGGCCAGACCTGCAACGTTTACCAGGCGCCCACGCTTCGAGTCGTGGGGGCCTACCATCCGTTCGTACTCTACGGACTGACTGGTGAAGTTGAAGTCCCCCAGCAGGATTGTCTCCGCCGGCATGGGCGGTGCGGGTTCATCGGTCCATCCGGCCGCAGGGTTGTAATGTTTGCCACACCAGACCCCGCCTGCCCGGGGGGCCTGCGCGATCACTTCGAGTAAGGTGTCCACCTGCGCCAGGCGCAGGTCCCGGGCGAGGTGGTGCAGGTGCAAGGTGTAGACCTTGACCGCCCCGGAAGGAAGTGAGATGACCCCTTCCAGGGCACTCCGCTGCAGACTGATCTGGTCTACCGTGCCCCACTTTGGCAGCAGATGGTTGCGCCGGCTCAGGATGGGATATCGGGAAAGCAGCATGTTGCCAAATTGCCGCCGACGATTGTCGACCTGTCCGTCGGGGGCGACGCTGCTGGCATCCACGTCCAATCCCTCGCCGTAAATCCAGTAGTACTCCGGCAGCAGGGCGGCGAACTCCGCCACCTGGTCGGTCATCCCGGAGCGCCGAAAGAACCGTTCCACCTCCTGCAAGGCGATGATGTCCGCCCCACGAACGGCGTCGGCAATCCGGGGCAGGTCGTAACGGGCGTCCATGCCCAACCCGAAGTGGATGTTGTAGGAAGCCAGCTTCATTTCAGCGTGATCTTGTCATCGCGATTCAGCTTCGATTGCTCGAGTATTCCGTAGAGTACCAGTGAGAGAGAACACAACAGAAGTATCGATGCCAACCCATAGGTAATCATGCGGGAACCGAATCTTGGTATGAGGAAGAAGGTGGTGAACAGGATGCCGAAGATATTGCCGGTGGTCGAAACGGCGTATATCGTGCCCGATACGGTACCAGCTCGACCGCTTCTGGCGAGCACCAGGCGAACGCCGAACGGGGTGAAGATCGCCAAACACATCAAGGGGAGAAACAGCACGGCGGCGCACGCTATAAGCCCTCCGAGGGCGGGGTCCGTCACGAGCATGGCAACCTTCATACAAATGGCGTCCAAGAACCGCGGAATGAACGCGACGTAACCGAAGGCCAAGAATATCACACCCCCAAGAACCCTAGTGGAACCCGATCGATCCGCGAGGTGCCCGCCCAGGAAATACCCGATGGCGAGGGCCGCCAAAACGGTGGAGATCAGTGCCGCCCAAATGTGAATCGTGTAACCGAAGTATGGACCGAGATACCGGCTGCCGAGCATTTCCAGCGACATAAGCACGGCGCCCAAGATGAACGCATTGATGTATACGAGCGCCTTCATAATCAAAACGAATGGGTCAAATACCGCGTTATAGGTCCTGGAGTCAAGTACATCCCCCATCTTGACCCGAGTTCCCGTGGCGCGGTTTATTTGACCCTGGTCGGATCCCGGAACATTCGAACATGCTGCTTTAGGCGATCGCTAAACGAGGCATACCATGGATCGAAAAACATTACTGGAGGAAGTCCGATTCTACTTTGCCGATTCGGATCACTGGCACCGTCTGTGTGCCGCATTGCCAGATCCGGATCCCCAAAGCAGCCACCTCCACGCCTATGTGGAAACGTCAGTGCACCCGAACTCCATCGAAGCTATCATGGTAGGTTACTTCGAGAGAGTAGGGTGGCCATCCAGCCGCAAGATCGACCATATGTCGCCCAGGGAGGGCATGGGAAGCCTGCATGGGATAGAGCCGCAAGGCAAACTCCACTTCGATTACAATTGGTTCTTTCAGAAGGATGCAGGGCTGCGACCATTGGACGGTGGAGAGTCGGGTTGCAACCTGCTGGTTTGGAATCGCTGGTATATCAATCAGTTCTACCGCCAGTTCCCCTTTCGAGAGGTCGGCGCAGACGAAGAGAGGGCGTTACAAACCTACTTCCAATCCGATCATTTCTTGAAAGGTCTGGAGTTTCCCGTCAAGCCGACTACGTGCCATATGCACATTAACGTACATACCAGTATCCATCCCGATATCATTCAACCGCAGGCCGAAGCAGCCCTCTCTCGTGAGGGTTTTAGGATTTACTACACCTGTCCCAACGTGTATCTAGTGAACGGCAACTATCGCGGCAAGCTGGTTTTCATGGGACAAGACCCCGAGGTGGTCTTCGACATCGGCTGGGAGTTCACCCCGGACGTGCTCATCGAACCCGCCTGGGAACCGTGGATTTACGAAGATCATCCGGGTTATGATGTATGGACTGCGCAGATGTTGGCTGAAGTGATGAACGAGGACTACGTTCGTCTCAATGACGAAGAGATATCGAGCGTGTTGGACGCTTGCTGCTTTCCGAAGTAGCGAAGGAGCTCGACGTCTCTTTAACTCTGGGCACGACCGAGTTTGCACTATCATGAACGGAGTCTAATTGACATGGTGACTAACCGTTTCGACAAGGGGCCGGAGGGCTGGTGTTCCTACGACTACCACGCGAGTGTAACTTCCGGTGATGAAATCTTTGTGTTGACTAGCTGGAGTTCCCGCGGCGGCGTCGACGATTCGGGGTATGTCTGGGCGGATCATCACCGGTGGAGCGCCGATACCCCCGAAAAGCCGGTCTCCATCCTTCCGTTAATCCACTATCGCAGCTGGGTCGAAGCCGATCCGGTAGACTTGAGGGATGCTGCGGTCTCCTTCTATCTGCGGGGGGACAACCTGAACATCAACACGGCGCAATGCTACTTCTGGGCGCACACCCACGGCAACCGCTGGCATTGCCATGACCAACCGATCGTCATCCCCGAAGGCAGGTGGGGCGACGAACCAACAGTAGTTACAACGTCGGCAGATGAGAGCCAATGGTATTGCAGCTGGCAGAATCCCAGTCATGAGCCCGCGTCGCTGTTACAGGTGCTGTCTGGGGCGCACAGCTACGGGTTCTCCTTCGTCGGTTTCGGATCCGAGGTCAGTGGACGACTCTCGCTGGCCCGGTTCGAAATCCAAACAGAGTAGGGCCTCTACTCGGTCCGCATTCCTAATTCCATTCATTCGATGAGATAATGACATGAGCAGCTCAACAGTTGATCGGTCCTTCATGAAAGGGCTCAAGTGGCGAAACATCGGTCCCCCGCGAGGAGGACGCACAAGCGCGGTCGTCGGCCATCCCACAGAGCAAGCGGTGTTCTATTTTGGAGCGTGTGGCGGCGGTGTGTGGAAATCGGACGATGCAGGGACCTACTGGGAGAACATCTCAGACGGCTACTTCACCTCGGCGGCGGTCGGGGCTATCGCCGTAGCCGAATCCGATCCCAATGTGATCTATGTAGGCACCGGGGAGACGGCGATCAGGAAAGACGTGACCGGCGGAGACGGCGTTTACCGCTCGGCGGACGGCGGGGCGTCATGGGAGAACGTCGGGCTGTCGGACACGAGGTACATCGGCAAGATCCGCGTCCACCCAAGGGACGCCGATCTGGTCTACGTCGCGGCGTTGGGACACATCTTCGGACCGAACGAGGAGCGGGGTCTCTTTCGCTCCAAGAACGGCGGCAAAAGCTGGGAGAAGGTCCTCTACAAGAGCGACAAAGCCGGGGCGGTGGATATTTCCATGGATCCGACCAACCCGCGCCGCCTCTTCGCATCGGTGTGGGAAACCTCCAGATCGTTCTGGGACCTGTCGAGCGGCGGTCCGGACAGCGGGCTGCACCGTTCGACGGCCGGGGGAGATACGTGGACGGACATCTCGAACAATCCAGGATTGCCGAAGGGAATGAAAGGCAAGATCGGGGTGGCCATTTCTCCGGCACGGCCGCAGCGGGTGTGGGCGATCATCGAGGCCGACAACCACGACGGTGGTCTCTACCGCTCAGACGACGGGGGCGACACCTGGACATTGATGAGCGATAAACGGGAGCTGATCGGCCGTCCGTTCTACTACTGCCACGTGTACGCCGACCCGCTGGACGCAGACACCATGTACGTCCTCGACTTCAAGATGTGGAAGTCAACGGATGGGGGTTCCGGCTTCACCGAGATTACCACGCCTCACGGCGATAATCACGACCTGTGGATCGATCCAAATAACACTCAGCGCATGATCCAGGGAAACGACGGCGGCGCCTGCGTTTCGCTCAACGGGGGACGCTCATGGACCACAATCTACAACCAGCTAACGTCCCAGTTCTACAGAATGGATGTGGACAACCAGTTTCCGTATCACGTCTACGCCACCCAGCAGGACAACTCGAGCATCTGCGTCCCCAGCGCTACGGAGCAGGGCACGATTACCTGGTCCCGATGTTATGCCCCGGGGTCCGGCGAGAGCGGCGACATCGCGGTTCATCCGGACGACGAGAACATCGTCTACATCGGGTCGATTGGCAGCTCTCACGGGGGTAGCGGTGTCCTCCAGGCATACGATCACCGCACCAAACAGTATCGGCTGGTCTCGGTTTGGCCGGAGGAGTATTTCGGCAGGCACGACTGCGATCTGAAATACCGCTTCAACTGGACCTTTCCGATTCTCATCTCCCAGCACGACCCATCTGTGCTCTACGTGGCGGGCAACATCGTGTTTCGATCGACCGACGGCGGCGTGAACTGGGATGCGATCAGCCCCGATCTAACTCGAGACGATACTGAGAAGCAGATGGCCTCGGGTGGACCGATAACGATCGACGCCAGCGGCGCCGAGACCTACTGCACGGTCTACGCCCTCGCAGAATCGCCCTTCCAGCAGGGCGAGCTGTGGGCCGGAAGCGACGACGGCCTGGTGCATATATCCCAGGACAACGGGAAAAACTGGACTGCGGTGACGCCCCCCGAGTTGATCGAGTGGTCCCGCGTCGGGTGTATCGAGGTCTCCCGCCACAGTGCGGGCACGGCCTACGTGGCTGCCTCGCGACACAAGCTGGACGATTTCAGTGGTTACATCTACAAGACCGAGGATTTCGGCCAGAGCTGGCGGGTTTTGAGCGGCGGTTTTCCCGAGGGCGAGATCTCCAGAGTCATCCGCGAGGATCCGGTACGCCCGGGGCTGTTGTACGTCGGAACGGAGTCGGGGATCTGCGTCTCACTGGACGACGGCGAAGGGTGGACGAAGCTCGAGACCAATCTGCCGGTGGTGCCGGTGTACGATCTGAAGGTGAAGGACAACGATCTGGTGGCCGGCACCCACGGCCGCTCATTCTGGATTCTGGACGACCTGACGCCGCTGCGCGACGCGGCCCAGGGAACGGATAGACCACCGCAGCTGTTTCGGCCCGTGCCGACCTATCGGCGTCTGGTGGACTGGCGCGCGAAGGACGCGAGATTGGCAGCGCCGCAGGACACATGCTATCTACTTACTCTGGGCTGCACCGCGGCGTGGCGTGAGAAGGACTCCGAGGATGGCGAGCTGATTCGTTTCTTTATAGATGCGGGCGAGAATCCGCCCCTGGGAGTCATCGTTTATTATCTCTTCGACGACGAACCGGGGGGAGTGATCGAGCTGTCGTTCCTCGACGACGACGGTGAGGTCATCAAGAGCTTCACCAGCAGGCCGGCCGAAGAGGAAGAGAAGGACGATGACGCGGATGAGGATGAAGAGGAAAAGGGAACACGTTTTGCGCCGGCCACGAAAGGACTGAACAGGTTCGTGTGGGACATGCACCACGAAAACGCGGAAAGGTCAACCGAAGACAGTCCGATCCGCGACAAGTACGAATCGCTGATGAAGTCGCGGCCGGGGACGAACGGACCGGTGGCGGTGCCGGGAAGATATACGGTGCGATTGACTGTAGGTGATTCGATGCAGACCGAATCGTTCGAGATCCTGCCCGATCCGCGTCTGAAAATCACGCAGGAGGATTTTGAAGCGGAGTTCGATCTGCTGCGGAAGGTGCGAGACAAACTCTCAGAAGCGAATGCCGCAATCGACAGACTGCGCCGGATTCAGCGCCAGAGTCTGGAGGCGTCCGCGCGCGCCAAGAAGGCGGAAGCGATTGGCGAACGCGACCGTGAAGCGATTTCAGGCGCGGCACGAGAGTTGAACAAGACTCTGGAGGTTGTCGAAGCCGAGCTCGTTCAGATCGAACGGGAGGGCCCATCAGATTTCGTGCGCGCGCCGGTCAAACTGGTGGATATGCTGAGCGGTCTGATCAGCGGCATCGCGATGGCAGACGCCCCTCCGACGACGCCGATGCTGGAGCTCTTCGTGCATCTGTCGGAGCTGGTCGACGACCAACTAGCGCGACTTCAGGCGGTCGTCGACCGGGAGGTCGTGGAGTTCAACGAGCTGGTGAGCGACGCCGAGCTACCGGCGGTATCGCTGTAGCGCCCTTCCGGGTGTGGAGCTGTGGTAAACCCGTATTGCCGCAAGGTTCGACATGCCTAATCCGATCACTCCCGAGGGCGTAACGCTCTACAGGTTTACCGACGACGGCACCATTCCGAACAGCGAGCTGCCGCTGTTGGCTTATCGGTCAGCGCTGAGTGACGATAGGGCTGATCTGGCGCGCGGTTTCGAAGAGTTTTTTGACGCCAACGGATGGAGCGGTTCGTGGCGTAACGGCATCTACACCTTCCGCCACTACCACAGTAATGCGCACGAGGTGCTCGGGATTGCAAGAGGACAAGCCCATGTCGAGTTCGGCGGCCCCGACGGCAAGGAGCTGGATGTCGTTGCCGGCGACGCCGTCGTCATACCGGCGGGGGTCAGTCACTTCAATCTTGGTGCGAGCGACGATCTCTTGGTGATAGGGGCCTATCCGGCGGGCGACGTTCCGGACCTGTGCCGCGATTCAGGCGGAGATCGCCTAGCTGCGCTGCCGAGGCTGCAAGCATTGACCATCCCGGCGAGTGATCCGATCTATGGCACAAACGGTCCGCTGACCCAGGCCTGGCGGCCCTGAAACCTGGTGCCGGTGCACCTCCGGTTCTGGCGGACGCTCACAAGCGAATCCAACGGCTTGAATTCGCGATGACCAAACTGGCCGCTTGCTTCGCATCAATAATTCTGACGCTTGTTTCAGCGCTCGCGGCCGAGGAGCTTCGGAGTATCGAAGTGGCCTCGGCGCGGCCCTACCTGCGCTGGGACCGTCCTGCCTACCGCAACTACGCGCTCGCGCATTACAGCAATTATCCTAACCACACCGCTCCCTACCGGGACGCACCGCGTACATTCTACGGACCCATCGGAAACGAGCTGATCACCGGATACGATCTCTATTCATGGAATGAAACCCGCCAACCCGGCCAGGAGTACGGAAGCTCCATATTCAAGCCGAACGTGATGTACAACCTGGTGTGGGAAAAGGTCTACGACGCCACCGTGATCGGCCGCGATGGGTATGGCAACTGGGGATATAGCCTGATCGTGGCGGACAATGTGATCGCCCGTCTGTCGCCCCTGACCATGTCGATGACCGATTTCGCCGGATTCCGGCTGGACGTCTCCCTACCCCGTCTGAAACTCACGGGCCTGGCATCCCGCATCGAACGTCCCCACGTCTATACCGGCCGTCCCACCATCTGGTCCGTCGATATGACCCATTTTGCGGACGACTCTACCTTGCTTCTGGGCGGCCGCATGGAGACGGAAGCGGGGCTGGCGCGTCTGGGGTTGAATTTCGCCAACTCCCATGTCTACCGTAGCACGCAGCCAGGCAATGGCATGAAAGGGGTACTGCGGCCGGACCAACCCCTGATGGACTGGGTGATCGTGCGTTTTTCCGACGATTCTCCCGCCGACGATAGCGATGGGGCGGTTGTGCACGAAACGGTGTTGTACATCGACGGCAAACCGCGGCCTGATCTGCGACCGTCCGTGATTCGACACCGGGCCGGGGCGACACCGCAGGTGGGTTCCGTGTCGGTAGCCACCGGACGTTTTCGCGCCGTGGATTACACCGTCTTTTCGGGACATCGCCGGTTCTACCGCGGACGCGAAGAGATCCCACTGTATGCCGACTACTTCTACCGGCTGGACCACGATGAGGGGGTCGATGTGAGCGACGCCACCCTGCTCGAAGGGCTGCTGGCAAGTTTCCAGCTGGAATCAGCAGATGAGCTGCTGACGGCCGACGGAGAGGAGCAACTGGTTTTCCTGTTCGACGTGTCAGGCGAGCGACAAGTGAAATCGGTTGAGGTGGAAGCGGTGCTGGCCAACGACTACCGCGCCGAAGTCGCCCTGCTCACGCTTATCAATCCGCGCGGAAGGACTTATAACGCGCGCTATAGATCCACCTTTTACCGCACGCTCAAGCGCGCGCCGGGCAACGTGCGCGATCAATCAAATCTCAAGCGCATCCGTCTTCCAATCGGAGAGGATACCGCAATCTTTACCTACAGTGCGGATGCTGCACTGCTTCTCCCCGGCCTTGAGCTCAACGCAGAATTCGCTCGGTCTGCTCTCTATTCGCGCTACCCGGCCGAGATTGACGAAGCGCCTGCTTTCGATCGGAGTCCGCGTTTTTCCAAGCGCGGCACTGCTTATTACGTCAATGCCACCCACCATCAGGGTAGAGGCCGCGTCGGCGCCGAGCTGTTTTCCATCAATCCCGGGTTTGCCACCAGCTTTCGCACCACCCTCGACGAAACCTCCCATAATCTCTCGGGTGTGTACAATGAAACGGTCTACTGGGATCTGGTGGAAGACAACGACGACGGCGACCGCTATCCCGATCGGCGCGTCGGCAGCGTGGCCGGTGCGGCCGTCGACTTCGAGGACTTCGACCTGGATGGCGTTTTCCTGGCACAGGACGATGACAAAGACGGCCACCCTGATATCAACCGGGACGGCGATCGCATTCCCGACTTCGAGGAGCCGTTCCTGATGTTCGACGTGGAGCCCAACGTCTACGTCTATGGGCTCGACCGGAACAACAACGACGAACCCGACAAAAGGGAGGATGATGGTCAGGTCGACTACCCATACGATCCCGATCAAAGGGGTTATCATCTGTTTGCACAGATCGATCTGTCGCGCCATTCGGCACTCGCGGTCGGACGTTTTCATGTAAACGAGGTGGCGGGCAACGGCCGTAACCGCGCCATGTATGCCCTTGCAACCTTCGACGTTGCCACCCGGGACGGGAGTCAACGGCTGTTTTTCGAGAACAACCTCCGCCGGGTTCAGGACGACATCCCCGATGAGTATTTGGTTATGAACTCGCTATCCGACCGCACCCGGATTTTCAGTGTTTTCGGCCTGTCCGCCGGCAATAATCCTGAGTTCATTCTCGAGGACAAACCGCCCATCTTCTCCAGCCAGTTCGTCGCCGACATCCCGTCCTACCAGAGCAGTTATGTTAACGAGAGTTATCTGGAGACGGAATTCCGTCCTTCGCCGGGTGTGAGTGTGGTGCAGAAACTGAGAGCCCGGTTCAACTGGCAGGACGGGGGATGGCTGTATAACGGTCTGTTTCAGCGTCAGCGCCGCCTCGACTTCTGGACTTGGGTGAGTCGACTGGAGTACACCCATAGCTGGGGGAAGCTGCGATTTACCTCCCAGTACAAGCTCATGCTATTGCGCCTCATCGACCGGGAGCGAGACACCCGATTGCGATCCGAGATGCGCTCCATTCCCATTTTACGAGCGGAGTACACGCTGCTGCCACGCACCCGCCTCAAGGTTGGTATGCAAGGTGTCGGTTCGTTTCCGTATCGGCATCGCAACCATATCTCCGATCACAAGAGCTTTGACCGGCACACCGCATTTGTTACCGTAACCAACCTTTCCAGCTATTTCGGCTACGAGCTCGTGACCATCGCCGGCGTCCGCAAAGACCACCGGGATTTCGAAACGAGGTTCCAGGACAACCGAGATTTCGACTTTCTGAACTTCTTTATTCGCGGCATGATCGGTTTCACCGAGTTCGGCCGGCCCATTTGATCCGGACCGCGCCTTTATTCATCGAAGACAGGAGAACCATGAAGATCACCGATGTGAAGACTTATCTGGTCAACGCGAACGAGGGGTCGTCGATGAATACGCGCCCTCGCGGGCGGAACTGGCTGTTCGTCAAGGTTTTCACGGACGAAGGCGTGACTGGCGTGGGCGAAGGGGGCGGTTGGCCGTATATCGTGGAGAAGGCGATTCAGGAGATGAAACACTTTCTGATCGGCGAAAACCCCTTCCAGATAGAGAAGCTCTGGCTCAGGCTCTACGACATCCTGCATGGTCATGGGGTCACGGGGTCGGTGCGGGGAGGCATGATCAGCGCTCTCGATTGCGCGCTTTGGGATATCAAAGGCAAGGCGCTCGGGGTACCGGTTTGGGAGCTGCTCGGCGGCAAGATGCGGGACAGCATTCCGGTGTACGGACACGCCAGCACACCCACAGAAGCAGAGCGGCTGATCGACCGCGGTTACCGATTCTTCAAGTGCGGACCCAAGATCGAAACGCTGAGGAGACTGCGCGAGACCGTCGGTTACGAGGTCGAGATCGGCGTCCACTGCCATGCGGAGATGACGCCGTCCGCCGCCATCCAACTCGGCCGGGGATGCGAACCGTATCGCCCCATGTTTCTAGAAGATCCTGTGGTGCCGGAAAACGTGGAGGCGTTCGCCAAGGTAGCGGAAAAGGTCTCGATCCCACTGGCAACGGGAGAGCGCTTCGCCACCAAGTGGGCATTCGCGGAACTATTAGCGCGCAACCTCGTGGATATCGTACAGCCGGAGACGACCCGTCTCGGCGGGATCACCGAACTCAAGAAGCTGGCAGCCATGGCCGAAGCGCAGGCGGTGACGGTGGCCCCCCACGACGGCTCGGTAGGGCCGATCATTGAGATGGCGAACGTCCACGTGCTCGCGTCGATTCCGAACTGCATCTTCCTCGAGCACAAGGCCGACGACGTCGCGTGGCGATACGATGTGGCGCCGGGATGTGTGGAGGAAAGGGGGGGGTCAATCAGAGTGCCCGATGCTCCCGGTCTGGGTTGCGACGTGGATGAGGCGATTGCAGCGGCGCACCCGATTCCGGACATCGATGCGTTCGAATACACCCACCGGACACCCGAGCAGATTCAGCAGTCTTTCGTTCGTTAGTCCGGGCGCAAGGGTTTCACCACCCGTGCACGTAGTGGGCTTCGACGGGAAACCAGATCGCATCTGCGATCATCGACAAACCAACGCCGACGGCGTACGCCACCGCCAGGCCGTAGAAGAACGGCTTGCCATTCAAATATGCCCGCACTCCTCCGAACCGGAGCAGGGCATATTTAGACAACCACACTAACAACAGACTAAACCAGTAGAGACGGGTGCCAAAGGTGTCCTGGAAAGCCAGGCCGATCGGGTGGAGCGGGAACCAGTGGAAACGAGCCCGCAATGCTGCCATTACCGCCGCTTCGCAAAAGCCGAAAGACCATAGCGCCCACTTGGCCAGACTGGTGGTAGTGCGGTGGTCGATCATAAACGCCATGGCGTCGAACACCCAGGTTGCCTTGCGGTCCAGGGTGATTTCGCCACCGAGCCGGTAAGCCCGCTCGACGGTAGCGCCGAATGACACCAGGTATCCCGCTATGAACGCTACGATCACCACGAGGACCACTGCCAGCGGCTGCCGATTCATGGTGAAGATGCGCAGGTCGTGGGTGATGGCAGGCCAGGCGGGCATGCAGAAGTTGCCAAAGAAAGCATTGCTGGTGAGCACCTTGAAGGCGATCAAGCTGCGAGGCGCGAGGAATTCCGTACCCACCAGATCGCTGACGAATGACTCGCCGCGCAGATGGGGCCGGTTTGGAAACAGGTAGGCAAAACCGGTCGCCGCAATCAGCTTGACGACGACGAAGTAGGTAAGCCAGATCAACACCAGGACCCCCGCCGCGACCGGGAGACTCATTCCCAACCCCACGGCCCAAACGAGCAGGTAGATCCCGGATCCCGCCAGCCCGAGGAGCGCCAGCCGGTAGCGCAGAACTTCCCGGGGTTCGCCTTCGGCCGTCACCGACTGTCTCCAGATCCGGCGCAGATGGCCCCGCGCTACGTAGACGGACCAGAGGGCGACGAACAACAGCGCGCCGTAACTCTCCATGTTGATCATAAGCCGGTGCTCGGACAGCATGCCTGTGGCACCGACGGAAGAGAGACCGGGAAGCGAGAACCCGGTTCGATGCAGGAAACCCTGCTTGATCACCGACAGCAGGTAGAAAGCCAAAAGGCTTCCCATGATATCGAGCGGGCAGAGGTAGGTCACCGCCATCATGGTGGGCAACAGCCGGATGGTAAGGCCGCCGAACGGTTCTGGAAGATCCAGCGGAAATCGCAGGGAGTACAAAACCACAGCTGGCAGTCCGGACATGAAGTAGGTGATGACGTTGTACCCCATGGGGCCGAATACCACCGTGAACCCCAGCCAGAACAGGCGGGAGCGAAAGAGCTTGGGCACCCGACGGACGCCGGCGAAACCCGCCGTTAGGTCCAGCGGCATCTGGGCCAGCGGGAAGGTCAGTTTTTCCGCTCGTTCCCACTGGCGCTGAAACAGCAGCATAAGGCAGAATCCGAAGACCACCATGCCCAGGGAAGCACCCAGCCACTGAGCCAGCACCGCCAGCCATTGGTGCCAGGGGACGGCCGTTCCCTCTTCCAGACCGAACCAGAACGGCTTGATCACTTCGGCCCTGGGGGGAGCAAAGACATGCCAGGGCAGATAATCGAAGATCTGGTAAGCCCACTTGTTCTCGGCGCTGGCGAAATGCGTCGGCGCCGCTGTAATCGAAGCCCAGAACTGGGCCCACATGGGGATGGTGCCCACCACCCAGAGCATGGAGAACACGGTCAGCAATTCTCCCTGCCGCAGCGATATCCCCGGCCATACGAGAAGCAGCACGAGATTGAGCAGGAGAAGTGCCACGAACGGCATGAAAGCGGCCATCGGAAACTGGGAGCGGACGGCGACGGTCACCCAGTAGAAATTGGCGGCGATGATCAGGACTCCGATCACCAGGGCTCGCAAGGTAATTCTGGATGCGGATGGAGCGTTCGTCGTCATTGACTTGACCCGAGTACCTATAACCGCAAATTGGCGATGTTCAGTGAGCAGATTAACAAGCTATGTTGCCAGAAGAAAAGGACCAATCCATGAGCAAAAAGTTGGCGTTTGATGCGAAGAAGTGTTGGATCCTTCCACCATGTTGGAGAACAGAATGACCTACAACCTGAACCACATTCACCTGAAGTCGCTCGATCCCGGTAAAACCGCAAACTGGTGGGTCGATACCTTCAACTTCGAGATCGTCGCGGACTCTACGCGAGACACGGGCGACCGTTTCATTCGCTGCCGCGCCGAGAACGGCTTTGGGGTGAACATCTCCGGACCATTAACCGGTCAGACGCTCCCCGAAAGCGACGCGGAGCCGAAGCTGGGTCTTGAGCATCTCGCGTTCGAGGTTGACGATGTCGATGGCGAGATCGAGCGGCTGGAAGGCCGTAGCGCGCCGCTCCTGGAGGGGCCGCATCAGCTTCCGGGCGGAACTCGCATCTGCTGGGTACAGGCGCCGGATAACGTGCGGGTAGAGCTGATCCAGTGGGCCAAAGAAGAGGACGACTGATTATGGCACGTATCGGAGTTCTGCATCCTGGAAACATGGGGATTTCTCTGGCGGTATCAGCCAAGGCAACCGGACACGATGTCTGCTGGGCTTCAGATGGCAGAAGCGAACAGACGCGTGCCCGCGCCGAGGAACATGGGCTGACCGAGCTCGAGTCGGTAGAGGAGCTCTGTGCAACAACGGAGGGCATCATCAGCATCTGTCCCCCTCACGCAACCGAACAGGTGGCCCGGGACGTGGCTGACCTTGGCTTCGAAGGAGTTTACCTGGAGGCCAACGCGATCTCACCAGCACGGGCACAAGGCATTGCCGCGACGATCTCGGAGGCCGGGGCTCAGTACGTCGATGGCGGGGTTATCGGAAGTCCGGCGTGGCAGGCGGGTAAGACCTATCTCTACCTCTCCGGCGAGCGCGCCGAGTTGGTAGCAGATTGGTTCCGCGACGGCTTGCTCGCGACCGACGTAGTCGGACCAGGTGTGAGCGAAGCGTCGGCGCTCAAGATGTGTTTCGCCGCCTACACCAAAGGCACCACAGCTCTGTTCTTCGGCATTCTGGCAACCTCAGAAGCCTTCGGGGTGCGTGAGGACCTGATAAAAGAGTGGTCTCGACACGCCGGACTGGCGGATATGGCCGAGCGCGCAGGGGGGAGCGCTGGCGGCATGACCGCCAAGGCCTGGCGCTGGGTCGATGAGATGGAGCAGATTTCGCAAACCTTCGAAGCGGCCGGTCTGCACGGGGGATTCCACGCATCGGCGGCGGAGATTTTTCGTCGCAGCGCACCGCTGCGCGACGTCGACGACCCGAGCGTCGAGGCTGTCCTGCAGGCCCTGTTGCGCAAGGATGTCTCAGAATAGACGTTGCCAGCTCAGACGAACGACCCCAATTGAAGCGAAGCCTACTCAGCGGAACGAACGGTGTTTTTGGGAATCGAGATCGGTGGCACGAAGCTGCAGCTGGGAGTAGGGCGGGGAGACGGCGAGCTGTTGGCACTGGAGCGGTACGAGGTGGTGCCAGCGCAGGGTGCAACCGGGATCCTGCGCGAGATTGAGACCAGCGGCGCAGACTTGATTCAGCGCTTCGATATCCAGCGTGCAGGACTCGGCTTTGGTGGTCCCGTCGATCGGCAGACCGGTCATATAACCAAGAGTCATCAGATCAGCGGTTGGGATCAATTCCCTTTTGTCGAATGGGGTCGGCAGCACCTCGGAATCCCGGTTGTGCTGGGAAACGATTGCGACTCGGCGGCGCTGGCCGAGGCCCTGTTCGGCGCTGGAAAGGGGGCGTCACGGGTGTTTTACGTGACGGTTGGGACTGGCATAGGCGGAGGTTTTGTGGTTGACGGCAAAATTCAGGGCACGCAGCGGGCCGCCATCGCCGAAATTGGCCATCTTCGCCCCGGGCCGAAGCATCGCCGCCCAGAAGAGACGATCGAGGCCGTCGCCAGCGGCTCGGGAATCGTCGCACAGGCTAGACAACGGCTGGAAACCCTTTCCGGCGTCGACAAGGATTACGAGACGGACCTGTTAAGCCGCTGCGACGGCAATAAGGACCGGTTGACCGCCAAGATCATTGCAAGGGCTGCCGAGGAGGGGAACGAAGTCGCTCGTCAGGTGTTAGCTCATGCCACCGAGACCCTCGGATGGGGGATTGCACAGGTGATTACGCTGTTGGCGCCCCAGGTGGTGGTAGTCGGCGGCGGAGTTTCGCTGATGCCCGAGTCGCTGTTCTTCGAGCCGCTCGAGCAAGCGGTGGCGGATTTTGTGTTTCCTCCTCTGGCGCAGTCCTACCGACTGGAACGGGCGATGCTGGGCGAGGAAGTCGTCGTCCACGGTGCCCTTGCCCTTTGCCGCGACTGATGGTTGTATCCGCGGATCAATATGAGAACATCTGGAGGACGATATGGAACAGTTCAGTCTGACCCCACAGCAGACAAGCTTCTTCGACACCTTCGGCTTCATACGCCTGCCCGGCCTAATGGCCGACTGCATCGGCGAGATAACGGATGCCTTCGAAGAGGTCTGGGAAGAGCGGGGAGGCGGGCACAACGGCCAACCGCACGACGGGGAGAGCCGATCCTGTATTGTGCCGTTCATCGATCAGCACGAGCGGTTGTGCGCGTTACTCGACGATCCCAGAATCGAGGGATTGCTGAGCAGCCTTCTGGGCGATGACTTCAACTACACCGGATCCGACGGGAATTATTACGCCGGCGATACCAAGTGGCACTCGGACGGCTACGGGAATGAGCTCCGCTTCGTGAAGATCGCCTTCTATCTCGACAAGCTGACGCGGGACAGTGGATGTCTCCGAGTTATTCCGGGCAGCCATCGGCGGGGGGAAGGGTACGCGGAGGCATTGGAAACGGAAGCACGCGCCTCGGAAGAGCATTGGGGACTTACGGGGTCAGAGGTGCCTGCCGCCGCGATCGAAACCACACCCGGCGACATACTGGCTTTTCAGCACAACCTCAAACACGCCGCCTTTGGCGGCGGCGGCTGGCGCCGAATGTTCACCATCAATTGCAGCGTTCGATTCAAACCAGACCAGATCCCGATACTGCGAAAATATATGGGGCATTTGGCCCGGTTTTGGGTAGACCGGGCGTACGGCGAGAAGATGATCGCCACCGCCACCGAGCAGCGCATGGTCCACTTGGAACAGGTGATGGCCAACGACGACCACATCGCCGCGCTGAGCGCCAAGGCGCGCGCGGAGATGCCCGAACCTTCCCGGGGATAGGTATCAGCGGTCGGCTTCTTCTCTCCACGTCAACGCCGAGATCTGACCCTGCCTCGCGTAATCCACCGCCTCGCCCAGAATTCTAGCCGCCTCCTGGGGGGCATGGAACCCCATCGAGTTTTCAGCCGCGATAAAGTCCAATCGCCATTGCGCCCGGCGCTGGAGCTGCAAGCTTTTCGCCAGGTCCTGCTGGGACGCGCCGGCCTGTTTCGCCTGCGCGATGGCGTCAAGCTGATCCATCAAAGCCGCCCCGGCGCGCTGCAGCAGATCGAAATTCCGCTGCTGGATTCCGTCCACTCGCTCTCTCAACTCTTCCTCCGAGAAGTGATGGCAGGTTTGACAGGCTCGATTGACGTTGAGCAGCGGACTGCGCGCCCAGTGGTCTGAAACCTTGCTGGCCCCATCGCGCATGTAAGGCATATGACAATCGGCGCACGCCACGCCGCTGCGTGCGTGAATACCCATGCTCCAGAGCTCGAACTCCGGGTGCTGTGCCTTCAGGATCTTTGCCCCACTCTCCTTGTGTGTATAGTCGAAGAATTGCTGGCCGTCCGAAAACGTCGTCTCGTCCCAAAACCGCTCCAACTCCTCCGCCTTCAAGCCGTTTCCCCAAGGAAAGGTCAGCTTCATGTTGCTGGCGCAGTAATACTCCACATGACATTGGGCACATACGTAGGAGCGCATCTCGCTGCGAGAGGCGTCGGTGTTGGGATCGTAGGCGGCCGTCCTGGCGCTCTTTCGCCACCTCTCCACCGACGGTAGGTGAGGGGTCGCGGCGTCAGAAGCGGCGAGCGCCTGGATTCCCTGAATGAAACCGGGACGGGACACCCGCAGCCCCATGGTTTCGGGGGTATGGCAATCAACGCAGCTCACCGGATGCGCGTGCCCCGATTCGTGCAGCATCCGGTTCAGCTCTTTATAGCTGTATTCATATGACTTCTCGAATCCTGCCGTGGCGTCACCGTCTCCAAGGCTGCGGTAGAGAGGCATGATCGAGGCGTGGCAGTGAAGGCACGATCCGGATTGAGGTTTAGATTGGCGCTCCGTCTGTTCCTGATCCTCGAGCATGTAAGCGTGACCACGCCGGTCTCTGTAGTCGATAGAGAACGCGTACCCACGGAACATGCGCTGCAGCCAGGGATCCCGCTCGATCTTCTGTTCGGGGAGGGCTTCACTTCCTCCGTGACCCCCGAAACGGGTCCGCGTCGCGATCGCCGTGCGGCGGTAGGATTCGAACTGCCGTGGCCAGTTCGCACCCCACAGTGCAGGATCGGTGGTATCCTCGGTTACCTCGACGGGCCGCACATATGGATCTCTGGCTTCTGATTTTCGCTCGAAGATGTTGACGAGCAGTCCGGTAACCAGGGCGCTCGCAGCGGCGACGCCTACAACAATCGCGAGTAGGGTCGATCTCTTTGGACCGCTCGATGTGTTGTTCATCTCTCGTCCCCTGTTTCGTCCCAAAGGTTCTCCGGCCCACCCAATCCTACAGTCTCGCCGTGGCCGGCGGTTCGATGGCAGTGCACGCAACGGATCGAGCCGGCGTCGGCACTGTTTCCGATGGCGATTTCGTGAACCATATTGCGGTGACACCTGAGGCAGTTCGACTGCAGGATCTGGCCATTTTTGCGGGTGATCTTGATCGGCTCGTGGAAGTTCTGCAGCGTAAATGCCTTGGAATGATTCCAGCCGTTCTCTGCTTTAGAGAGGTACTTGCTAAAGAATCCCTGGGGCAGGTGGCAATCTACACATCCGGCAGCCGTATGGTGGCTCGCCTTTTGCCAGGAGTCGAACTGTGGTCTCATGATGTGGCAGTTGGTACAGGCCGCGGGGTCGCTGCTGAAATAGGACAAACCCTCACCGTAGTACCCCGTGAAGCCGCCAACGCCAAGCAGGATTCCAACCAGGATAGCTATCAAGGCCCCGCCGGTAGCTGCTCCGAAGTGGCGAGGTGTGTTACGGATAGGGACCCTCGATCTGGTCGATCAAACGCATGGTGTGGATGACGTCTCGCAGATCGGTAATGGGTCGGTCGCCACTTTTTACGCACTCCAGAAAATGTTCGTGCATGGTTAGGGTGCCGTCGTAGCGGCGCACATCCTTCTCGTCGACACCGTCGACTTCCCAGCCGCCCATTACAGTACTCACGTCGTCTTCGACGATTTCGATCTCTTCGGGAATCTTGGTGTAACAGCCGATACCTGTACCGTGCAGTTCGGATCGGATCACCCGGCCCCCCGAAGCGCGGTTCCCGAAGACGACCCCGGTAGCGCCGTTGTCGAACCGAATCAACGAGGTGTAGCAGTTGCGACTTTCGCTGCCAAACGAGTCGCGGTAGGCAGTCACCTCGGTCGGCTCACCGCCGGCCAGGTAACGGAGCAAGTCGACTACGTGGACCACATCGTTCCACAAGGTAGTGGTGCGCTCGGTGCCGTCGCCGCCGAGCATCTGCTTGTTGAAGGTGGTGCTGGCCATCGACGTCGGCCCTTTTTCGGCGACGCGGCGCATTGCCTCCTGGGTGACCGAGGCGTAGCGGCGCTGCAACCCCACACAACAGTGCACGTCATTGCCGATGGCCGCGTCGAGCATCTGCTGGGCTTCGGCGGTAGTGGCAGCGGGCGGTTTTTCGATGAACAGGTGTTTGCCGGCATTCAAGCAGTCGAGCGCCGGCTGCAATAGGACCCACTCGCGCATGATGCAGTAGACCATATCCAGGTCGACCGTTGCGAGCATCTCGCGGTGGTCGGTGAAGGTTTTTTCGATGCCGTATTGGTCGACGACGACCTTCATCCGCTCTTCATCCAGCTCACACACGGAGACGATCTCGACGTCGTCGATGGCGTCCAGGGCCGGGTAATGGGCGCCACGGGCGCGGCCACCGGCCCCGATAAATCCTGCCTTGAGCATGTGAATATCCTTTCGTGGGGTTGCGTTCAGGCTGTAAGAACGGCATCCTCGAGCCTCAAGGCAACGTTGTGTTTAACATGTCGACAGGAGAGAACCATGGAAATTGCTCTTTGGGGTCGGGGGGGAGACGAGTCCTATCTGCGTTATGTGAGCCAGCTAGGCGCCAAGGGTGTCATTCACTGGGGCCTGTTGCCCAGGCCCGGCGAAGAGGTGCTCAACTACTTGGATCTGGTGCAACTGCGCGAGCTCTATGAGAATGCCGGATTGAAGCTCGTATCGATCGAAAACCTGGGCGACCAGCCCCGTTTCTACGATTCGATCATCCTGGGAAAGCCCGATCGCGACCAGCACATAGAGCACATCGCCGACTCCATTCGCATCCTGGGACGCGCCGGCGTTCCATTCTTCGGCTACCACTGGATGACCGCTCCCACCGTCGAGGGAACAAATCCGGTGTTCAACACCTCCAGCACTACCCGCTGGCGCGGCGGTTCGTTAGTGCGTGCCTTCGACATGGCGAAAGCGGATAAATCACCCCTGTTCCGCGACAGGGAGTACAGCGAGGAAGAGATGTGGGACAACTTAGCCTACTTTCTGCGTGCGATCGTGCCGGTGGCCGAAGAGTCCGGGGTCACCATTTCGCTACACCCCCATGACCCTCCGGTAGATCGGTTCGGCGGGATCCCGCGGCTGTTTGTAAACCTCGACGCGTTCAAGCGGGCGATGGATATCGTCGACAGTCCCAATTCGGGTCTGACGTTCTGTCTTGGGAACTGGAGTCTCATGGGGCCCGGGGTCGCCGAAGAGGGTTTGCGTTATTTCGGCGAGCGAAAGCGGATATGCTACCTCCATTTTCAAGCCGTGCAGGGCACGCCCGAGAAATTCGTAGAGTGTTTCTTCGAGGAGGGTCAGCTCGACTTCCTCAACATCATGCGGATCCTCAAAGAGATGGATTTCTCCGGGTACATGATGCCCGCTCACGCACCGACATTCGAAGGGGAGCCGCATGGCGAAGGAGGGCGCGCCATGGCCTACAGCGTCGGTTATCTGCAGGCCTTGAGGAAGATCGTGAGGACGGAAAAGGGAGGCGGTCCATGAATTGACGCTACGCGGGGAGACAAGGGGTTCCTCGTATGATCACATTGTTCGATGTCGGGTCGAAAGTGGCGTCGTCGGAAGGCGAACTGCCACTCGGCCAAATCGTAGTTGAGGAGGGATATCATGCGTATCATCGGGCTTATCATAACCATCGCTCTGATTACAACTGGCATGGGAGACGTCACGGCCTTCATCGACATACCTTCGTTGTTGATCGTGTTGGGGGGAACCCTGGGCATGCTGATATTCGGCTGCAGCAGCATCCCCAACATGGTCAGCGCAGTGCTCTCTGGTGACGCAACCAATGAGCAACTGACGGCAGCGGCCAAGGGCTGGAGGATGGCGCGTTCCTACACCCTGGCGTTCGGAGTGATCGGGACGCTTATAGGTGGGGTGATCATGCTGAAGAACATGGATGACCCCGCTGCCATAGGACCGGAATAGCGCTCGCCATCTTGACCATTTTGTATTCGCTCTTGTTATCCTTCGCCGTCTACCTGCCGTTGCAATCTCGTTTAGAGGATAGAATCCAGTAGGCTCCCACGCAGGTCCTAGCATACCCCGCGCACTTCGCGGGCCGTATGGCGAGCCATCAGGCAGGAAAACAGAGATAACCACCCCCGCTACACCGCGGGTTGCGCTCCATTCAGGGTAGAGGACCTTCGATCTGGTCGATCAGGCGCATGGTGTGAATGACATCGCGTAGATCGCTAGCCGGTAGGTTGCCGCTTTTGATGCAGTCCAGAAAATGCTCGTGCATGGTGAGGGTGCCGTCGTAACGGCGCGTGTCTTTCTCGTCGACTCCGTCGACTTCCCAGCCGCCTATGACGGTGCTCTGGTCGTCTTCGAGGATTTCGATCTCCCTGGCGATCTTCACGTAGCAGCCGATGCCCGTACCGTGTAGCTCGGCACGCAGCACGCGACCTCCCGAAGCCCGGTTTCCGAAGACGGCACCGGCAACGCCGTTGTCGAAACGGATCAACGAGGTGTAGCAGTTACGGCTCTCACTGCCAAACGAGTCGCGATAGGCCGTCACCTCGGTCGGCTCGCCGCCAACCATATAACGCAACAGGTCGACCGCGTGGATGACGTCATTCCACAAGGTGGTGGTGGGCTCGGTGCCATCGCCGCCGAGTATCTGTTTGTTGTAGGTGACGTTGGCCATCGAGGTGGGACCTTTGCCGGCGACGCGGCGCATTGCCTCTCGGGTGACAGCGGAGTAGCGGCGCTGGACGCCGACGATGCAGTAGACGTCGTTGGCGACCGCGGCGTCGAGGATCTGCTGGGCTTCGGCCGTAGTGGCACCGGGAGGTTTTTCGATAAACAGGTGTTTGCCGGCGTTGAGACAATCGAGTGCTGGTTGCAGCAGAGATTTCTCGTGAGTGATGCAGTAGACCAGGTCGAGGTCGACGGTGGCCAGCATTTCGCGGTGATCGGTGAAGGATTGTTCGATGCCGTACTCGTCAACCACTGCCTGCATGCGCTCTTCATCGAGCTCACACACCGCAACCAGGTCAGCGTCGTCGATTCGGGCAAGGGCCGGGTAATGGGCGTCACAGGCGCGGAGGCCGGCCCCGATGAAACCCGCTCTTAGCATCTGAATATCCTTCCTTCGGGGTTGCTTTCAGGCTGCAAGAACGGCATCCTCGAGGCTGACGGCAACATCGTGCGAGATTCCGTCAGATGAATCGCGGCTACGAAATTCGGTGTGCCATCGGCATCCGTCCAGGTCCTCCTCGCTTTACCAGCATTCGTATTAGAGCGAGCTTGATGTTCTCAGGAGCGCCTCCCGAGCTGAGAGATTCGGTCTGGACGATCTCAACGATCCGGATCTTCTATCCATTCTTTCTCAGCCAACTGTGCTTAGGCTAAATGGACGCTTCCTACAACTCAGAATGTCCACCACCGGGAACCACGTGGGGAGTCAACGGACTGACTGGTATCTGGCATGCAGTCAATCTTCCTCCTGACGAGCACCTTCTTTCTCGTGCCTGGCGACTGGACACGGCCAGGCCACTCTTCGATCTTGACACCAACGCCGGCGAACTCGCTGCGTTGATCGAAAGCCTGCGCAAAAAATGCGCAGAGAAAACGCTTCTTGATGACCGTTCGCGTGGCGCTGCCATGAGCGCCTGGGTGAGCGCCCTTCTGGCGCTTTCTCCGAACGTTTCGCACGTGCTGACGGTCCTTGAGTCTACCGGGCACCTTCGCACCTCTGCGGACGAGCTGAGAGATAAACTGTACGCGATGTTGAGGTCTTCCGTCAGCGCAGACTCGGCTGACCCAACGCGGACCGTTTTCGAATGGCTGAAAGAAACATGCGACTATTCGTGGACACCGACTCCGAACAGCATCCTTGAATCTCTGACCGAAGGGCGGGAAACGATTCACGACGTCTTCCTCGGCCGCCTCAACCCCGGGGAGGCTCCCGACTTGAGAATTCTGGGGCACTCTCTCGCAGATACCCCGAGAGAGGCCGTCGCCAGATTAGCTGGCGCACGAACCATAGCGTGGTCGAAAGCGGGTTGCATACATCTCGTTTTCGATATCATACCGTTCCTTCAGGATCTTGAGCTTGAAACGGACCTCGAGAAGCGAAGGATAAGCCTTCTTGAGATCCTGCTGGCTCAGCAGCTACTGGACCTGATTCTTGTCGAGACCACGGATCTGCCTCGACAGATCCGCCAAACTGTTGTTGAAACGCTGATAAAAAGTTTAGGCGGTGGCCGCCTGCAAGGAGCGGCCACTGCGTTTTTTGCACGCTGGGAAGGAGAAAGTGACTCGACTATTCAGCAGCATCCGAAAACGTCAACTGCGCATGAAACTGGCAACCTTTGGGAGGGTACCCTTCGTCACATAGTGAACGCGCCCAAAGCCGCTGGTAGCAGAGAACCCACAAGCGATCGTCGCGCGGCTCGCGCCGCACTGCCGAAGCAACCGAAAGTTAGTCCCAGAGTGGCGCGCAAGACGGTCCTCGTGGTGGACGATGCGCGCCTGGTTCGCCGGCAGGTGACCCAATCGGTCGCGAATTTGGGACACGACTATTTCGAAGCTGCCAATGGCCACGAAGCGCTGAAGATCGCGCTGCAAAGAAAACCCGATCTAATCATTCTTGACCTGTATATGGAGGAGATGAACGGCTTCGAGATGTTGCGGGAATTGCGGGACAACCCGCTGCTCAAAGAAACCCTCGTCCTGGTGCTTACAGTGACCGGCAATCCAATGGATATCCAAGAAGCGCAGAGCCACGGAATCGTCGACTACCTTGTGAAACCGATCGACTCCGCCAGGCTTAGCAAGAAAATCGCCGGATTTCTGGGACAGTGAAGTGAAATATCTTCTATCGGCGATCACCACTTCGACACTACATCAACCCTCGGACGAGAACGTCCGGAGGGTCAGTCGCCGGGATGCCCTCGATGAAGCTCGAGCATAGTCGAAGGGTCTCTCAACCGAGGCCCGTCAGCCGGGAATCAGTCATTCATCTCAGCCTGCATAATAGGCTTTAGTCGCTCCAGTTCGCCGCGCAGGGCGGTGTACACCGACTCGGCGTCTTCCAACGATTCCGACGACTCTCCTAGCTTTTGCAGCTCCAAAACGGATGCCAGGGCGTTGCTCAAGCTCAAGGTGCTCACCACACCTTTGAATCCGTGGGCCGCTCTTCTCAGTGCCTCGGGATCTCCGTCGTCCAATGCCGCGCGTATCTGCCTCAGGTACTTCGGACAATCTTCGAAGAAAATCCCCACCAGTTCGCTCAGGAGGACCTCATTTCCGTTCAGCCGGCTCAGTACCTGCTGGCGTCCGAATCCGTCAACTTCATCCGCGGCCGGTGTTGGTATATTCACCGTTTCGCCTACGTTGCCCTCAATCAACTGCGCCAACGTCGCGAATAGCAGATCGCGCTTGATCGGTTTCGGCACGTAAGCGTCCATTCCCGCTTCCAAGCAGCGCTCCTTGTCTCCCTGCTTGGAACGGGCCGTAAGGCCGACAATCGGAATGTGTTCCTGCGTACCCTGCTCGCGCACCCGTATGCTCTGGGTGGCCTCGAATCCGTTCATCTCTGGCATCTCCACATCCATGAGCACGACGTCGAAGCTACCTTTTTCCACAAGCTCAAGTCCGTCGCTCCCGTTGCTGGCAACCGTGACCTCGTGACCTTCCTGTTCCAGGATTCCCGCTACCAGCATCTGATTGAAGCTGTTGTCTTCAACCAGCAGAACCCTCCATGTGGTTGTCACGGATTCTGCGCCTAACGACAATGCTGCCGATGAGGTGTAAGCTGCACCATGTGCATCGGATCTATCCGCTCTTCAAAACAGGGGTAAGTGGAAAGGTGGTGCCGCCGTATTGCCTCGTCTTCGAGCGACGTCAGCCGTCGATCTCGTAGGTTTTGATCTTCTGCACCAGCCCCCAACGGCTCATTCCCAATGCTTCGGCGGCGCGGGTGCGGTTGCCGTCGTTCTCTTCTAGGGCCGTGATGATCATCTCGCGCTCGACCTGGGCAAGGACATCCTTCAGCTTGCCTTTGCGCGGCACGTGAGCGGCCCCGCCGCCGGCACTCCCGATCCGTTCGGAAAGGTGGGTTACGTCGATGCGCTCGTCGTCACACAGCAGCGCGGCTCGCTCTATCTCGTTCTCCAGCTCGCGGCTGTTGCCGGGCCACTCGTAGGCGCCGAGGGCGTCCATGGCATGGGCGGTGAACCCCTGGGGACCTGCGCCCTCCCCATCTTTCTTGCCCAGAAAGTACAGCGCGAATTCCGGAATGTCCTCTTTGCGCTCGCGCAGAGGGGGTAGTGTGATGGGAAAGACGTTGAGGCGGTAGAACAGGTCCTCGCGAAAGTCGCCCTTCTCTACTTCCGCTTTCAGATCGCGATTGGTCGCGGCGATGAGACGCACGTTCACCTTGCGGTCGCGGTCTTCTCCCACGCGACGGATCTCCCTCTCCTGGATGGCGCGCAGGAGGCGCACCTGCAGGGCGGCGCTGGTCTCGCCGATCTCGTCGAGAAACAGGGTACCGCCATTGGCGGACTCGAAGAGGCCGGGACGATCACTCACCGCGCCGGTAAAGGCGCCCTTGCGATGGCCAAAGAGCTCGCTCTCCAGCAGCTGTTCGGTCATGGCCCCGCAGTTGACGGCGACAAACGAATTGTCGCGCCGCGGACCTTCCTTGTGAATGCCACGGGCGAGGACCTCCTTGCCGGTGCCGGTCTCGCCGCCCAACAGAACGGTGGTGTCGCTGTCCATCACCTTGGTCAGCAGGTTGTAGACCCCTGCCATGGCGTGGCTCTTGCCGATGACGCCGGCAAACTCCGCCCGGCCCTCGATCTCCTGGCGCAGGGAGAGGTTTTCTTTCTCCAGGCGGGCGATGCGCAGCATAGAGCGGATGCGGGCCCAAAGTTCGGCCTCGTCTATCGGTTTGGTCACGTAGTCGTCGGCGCCGGCGTCCAAACCGGCGACCTTGTCCTCGGTGGCGCCGCGGGCGGTGAGCATGATCACCGGCAGGGCGCGGCACTCGGGAGTGGCGCGCAACTTTTCGAGAACCTCGATGCCGCTCATCTCGGGCATCATCCAGTCGAGCAGGACCAGGTCGGGCTTGTGCTCGCTCAGTATCTGCAGGGCTTCAGCGCCGTTGGAGGCCGCAAGGGTATGGTAGCCCTGTTCCTCCAATTGCTGCTCTAGCAGGTCGACGTTGAAGGGTTCGTCGTCGACGATGAGTATGGTGGCGGGTGCGGCCATGGCCGTATTCAGGCCATGTGTTTTTCGATCTTGGCCCAGAGTTCGTCCTCGTCGATGGGTTTGGAAAGGTAGTCCTTGCAGCCGTATTCGTAAGCCCTGTCCTCGTCGCCGGCCATGGCGTGGGCCGTGACCGCGATGATGGGGATGTGTTTGAGGGCGGTGTCGGCCTGGATCTTCTGGGTGACTTCCCAGCCGTCCATTTCGGGCAGGGAGATGTCCAGAAGGATGAGGTCGGGCCTTTCCTGCTCCGCCTTCTCCAGCCCCTGTTTGCCGTCTACGGCCTCGACCAATTCGTAGTCGTCTTCAAGGAGCTGGACGAGCAGGTCGCGGTTGATCTCTACATCTTCGACGATCAGGATCTTCTTCATGATACGCTCTCTTTGCGGTTGAAGCCGTTAAAAAGGATCCGAACCCTTTATGGTCGTTGCGGCTGTGCGAGCGGGGCCGAGAGACTCTTGAGCGTCTCCTTGAGTTCGCTCAAGAGGTGCTCGCGGTCCAGGCCGTTCTTCTCGATGATCCGGGTGGCGTGGAGCCTGAGCTCTTCGCGTTCTTGTGGCGCCAGATCCTTGGCGGTGATGATGATCACGGGCAGGTCCTGGGTCGCAGGTGCCTCGCGCAGTTGTTGGAGGGTGGCAAAGCCGTCCAGGACGGGCATCATCAAATCCAGCAGGAGCACGTCGGGTTGCTGGCGGGCGATCTCGTCGAGCGCCTCCTGCCCGTTGGCGGCACTGCGCACGTTCCAGCCGTTGTCCTCCAGGAGCTGGCAAACCAAGTCGACCACCGCCGGGTCATCATCGGCGACGAGGAGCTCGCGACCCTGACCTTCGACGCGGCGCAGGGCGTTGAGGAGGGCCTGTTTGTCGATCGGTTTGACGAGGTATTCGTCGGCGCCTAAGCGAAAACCCAGCTCCTTGTTGTCGATGATGGAGAGCACGATGAGGGGGATGTCGCGAGTCTGCGGATCGTCCTTGAGCCGGGCGATCGCCTCCCAGCCGTCCATGCCGGGCATCATGATGTCCAAGGTGATGGCGTAGGGGCCGACTTGTTTGGCTTTCTCGATGCCCTCCAGCGCACGGGAAGCGCCGACGACTTGATAGCCTTCCTCCTCGAGTTCCTGGGTGATGAGGGAGAGGACGTTGGGGTCGTCGTCGATGGAGAGGACGAGGCGCCTAGAAGGGTCGGGAAGCCGCTCCGCCGGGGCTGCTTCGCCGCGTGGGGCCGGCGCCTTCGTGTCTTCGTACCGGTTCGGCAGGGTGACGATGAAGGTAGAGCCCTTGCCCACCTCACTCTCTACGCGAATGGTGCCGCCCAGCATCTCGGTGAGTTTTTTGGAGATGTTGAGGCCGAGGCCGGTGCCGCCGTGTTGGCGCGTCGTGGAGCCGTCCACCTGGCGGAACTCGTCGAAGATGAGGTCATGGGCCTCGGGCGGGATGCCGATGCCGGTGTCGGCCACGGACAGTTCTATCTGGTTGGACAGGGACCGTGCCGCGAGAGTGATGCGGCCCTCCTCGGTGAACTTGGCGGCATTGCTCAACAGGTTGATAAGAATCTGACGAATGCGTGCCGGGTCGCCGTATAGGGTGTCGATCTCTTCCGGCACTTCCGTGCGGAGCTCGACGCCTTCCTGAACCATGGGGGTGACGGTGTGGGCACAGCCCTGGACGAGGTCCCGAATGGAAAAATGCTCGGGCTGGATCTCCAGGTGGCCGGCCTCGATCTTGGACAGATCCAAGATGTCGTTGATGAGCGCCATGAGGATGTCGGAACTCTGCAGCACCTTCTCCAGGTTGGCGCGCTGGCGTTCGGGCAGGACGCCGCGGGTCTTGCGGTAGACCAGCTTGGAGAAACCGACGATGGCGTTCATGGGGGTGCGGAGTTCGTGAGACATATTGGCCAAAAACTCGGACTTGAGGCGATTGGCTTCTTGGATCTGCTGGTTGGCTGCGGTGAGGGCCTGATTGGAGGCCTGCAGGCGGCGGTCGCGGCGCACCACACGGCCGCTCTGCCAGACGATCAACAGGACCGCTATACTCAATGCCGAGATCCAGCCGATCCGTTCATAAGGCGGATGCACTTGCAAGACCACCGTGGCCGGCTCCGAGTAGTTCAGGTCGCGGTCTACGGCCTTCACCTGAAAGACGTAGTCGCCGCGGGGAAGATCGGTGTAGGCCACTTCCGTTGCGCGCGTGGTGCGCCACTCGTCGTCGTGGCCTTGCAGGCGGTAGACATAGACCATGCCGTCCGGGAGCGTGGTCATGCTCCGCCCCTGGAACTCGAACGTCACGAAAGCCTGCGACGACGGTAGGCGCAACTCCCGGACCGATTCGTACGAGCGGTCGGCGATCACCTCGGTGAGGTGAATGGTCGGGGGAAAGGTATGCTGTGGGCGATAGCGGGAGAGGCCGCTACTAGAGCTGAACCAAATATCGCCGCGACGGTCCTGGAGGATACACATGGCTTGATCATTTAGCAGGCCATCTTTCCTGGACAGGGTTTGGAATACCAGACCATCATAGCAACTCACGCCGCCAATAGTGCTTATCCAGATATAACCCTGCCGATCCTCTCCTATGTACCACACATGGTTGTCGATTAGGCCATCTTCGGTGGTAAAGGTGACAAACTGTATTCCGTCATAGACACTCACGCCGCCTCCCCAGGTCCCGAACCACAGGTTTCCTTGGCGATCCTCCACAATGGAAGACACGCTATTATCAGCCAGACCGTCCTCCGTGGTAAAGGTGACAAACTCTTTCCCATCGTAGCGACTCACCCCCCCATTTGTTCCGAACCACAGATTACCCAGACCCGGCGCAGCACCGTCCTCCCTCCCGATCCTCCAAAGTGGAACCCACACTATTACCAGCCAGGCCGTCTTCGGTCGTGAAGGTGACAAACTCTTTTCCATCATAGCGAAGCACGCCGCCTCCCCCTGTCGGGAGTCCCGTCGACCCGAACCACAGGTTTCCGTGTCGATCCTCCACTAAAGATGTCACCCTATTGCCCACCAGCCTGTTACCGTCATCCTCTTTCATAAAGGTGGTGAACTGGGTTCCATCGTAGCGATTCACGCCGCCCCAACCAGCGCCGAACCACAGATTCCCTTCCCGATCCTCCACAAGGGGGTTCACATTATTGTGCGCCAGACCATCTTCAGTAGCGAACGTCGTGAACTCTGTACCATCATAGCGACTCACACCGCCTCCCACGGTCCCGAACCACAGATTCCCTTGTCGATCCTCCAAAATGGATGTCACGGTATTAGCCGCCAAACCGTCTTCGGTGGTGAACGTGGCGAACTGCAGGCCATCGTAGCGACTTAACCCGCTATAGGTGCCGACCCACACATAGCCTTGCTGATCCTCCCCAATGGACCGCACGTTAGTACCCGCCAAGCCATCTTCAGTAGTGAAGGTGACAAACTCCTGCCCATCATAGCGACTCACACCCCCTCCTAAAGTGCCGACCCACAGATTACCTTGCCGATCCTCCCAAAGCCTCAAAACGTAATTGTCCGCCAGGCCGTCCTCGGTGGTATAGGTGACAAACTCGTGCCCATCATAGCGACTCACCCCGCCTCGACCGCGTCCAGCACGCCAACCCGCCGTACCGACCCACAGGTTTCCTAGCCGATCCTCCACTATGGAATACACCCGGTTGTCCGCCAGGCCATCTTCCACCGTGAAGGTGGTGAACGCCTTGCCATCATAGCGACTGACGCCGCCCCAAGTCCCGAACCACAGGTTCCCTTGTCGATCCTCCACAATGGATGCCACGGAATTACCCGCCAAACCGTCTTCGGTAGTGAAGGTGGCAAACTCCTGCCCATCAAATCGGCTCACACCCCCGGTAGTACCGACCCACAGATTACCTTGACGATCCTCCCAAAGAGACCAAACGAAATTGGCCGCCAAGCCGTCTTCGGTGGTAAAAGTGATAAACTGCACCCCATCATACCGACACAAACCTTCCCGAGTCCCAATCCACAGATTACCATGTCGATCCTCCATTATGGTCTCTGCATGGTTGTCCGCCAGGCCATCTTCGGTGGTGAAGGTGACAAACTGGGCTCCATCATACCGAGTTACACCCCAACTCGTACTAAACCACAGATTCCCCTGTCGATCCGGCACAATGCTATTTATTCTGCCAGCCGGGAGACCATCCAGGACCGTGAAACTCTGCCACAACCCCTGCCGGAAGCCCGCACGGTCGTGCCCGTTCCGGCCGGAGCGGTGTAGAGCCCGAAACGATGGCGCAGAGCATCCTCTGCTCCGGCGGTTTCAAAGGTCGTCCCCAAACTGCGCAAGAGGTTCTGCCAGGCCGGATCTTTCTCAACAGCCTCCTTGTTCTCGTTCCACTCGGCCAGCGTCTCTACCGCGAACAACCGGTTAAAGACACTGTCCTCGGTGGCTCGGCCGCGCTGTGAGGATGCCACCAGGCCGTGTTGCTTCAGGATGGGTTCGACCTGCTCCTCGTACGCCGCCTCGAACTCAGCCATGCGCTCCGGCGGTACCCAGAATGAGAGCCGGGCCAGGGTGGGCTCGGCTGCATTCGCGGAGGCCGACAGGAGCAGAAGCGTGGTACAGAGGGGTAGCCAGCCGGTGCGATTGAATTCGCGGTCATTAACAAAGCCTCCTATGAGACGAACTGCTTTTCTCTGCAAGCCTGGGTGGTGGTTTCACGGTTCATAATCCTTGAGGCGCAGGGTGAAGGTCGTGCCTTTTCCTACTTCGCTCTCCACCGAAAGGGTGCCACCGAGAAGCGCTCCCGATTTCTGGGCAATGGCCAGCCCTAGGCCGGTGCCTTCCTGCGCGCCACCGCCCGGGCCATCCACCTGGTGGAATTCGTCAAAGATGTGCGGCAGCTCCTCGGAAGAAATCCCCACGCCCGTATCGGCAACCGCGAGTTCCGTCCACTCCCCAGCTGCCCGCAAGGACACCGTGATGTGGCCCTGTTCGGTGAACTTGACGGCGTTACTCAACAGGTTCATCAGGATGCGGCGCAGCCGATCTAGATCGGTGCGAACGGGGGCGACGTCCTCAACGTGCTGATCTAACTGCACGCCGGGTTTGACCAGCGAACAGATCGAAGTGACGCACTCGGCGACTAAGTGCTTCAGGTCTACCTGTTCGGGCTGAATATCCATGCGGCCAGCTTCGATCTTGGACAGGTCCAGGATGTCGTTGATCAGGATGAGGAGGTGGTCGGCGCTGGTCTGGACGTTTTCCAGGTTGTGGTACTGGCGCTCGTCGATGCCGCCGCTGAGCTTGCGCAGGAGGATACGGGTGTAGCCGATGATGGCGTTCATGGGGGTGCGCAGGTCATGGGACATGCGCGCCAGGAAGTCGGATTTGTGGCGGTTGGCTTGCTGGATCTGCTGATTGGCCAGCTGGAGTTCCTGGTTGAGCCCAAAGAGTTCCTTGTTGGCCTCCGACAGGGCCTGATTGGATTCCTGCAGGCGGCGGTCGCGGCGGACCACACGGCCGCTCTGCCAGAGGATCAGCAAGACGGCCACACTCAGGGCGGAGATCCAGCCGACCTGCGCATACGGCAGATGGACTTGTAAGACCACCGTGGCCGGCTCCGAGTAGTTGAGGTCGCGATCCACGGCCTTCACTTGAAAGACGTATTCGCCGCGGGGAAGATCGGTGTACTCCACTTCGGTTGTGCGCGTGGTGCGCCACTCGTCGTCGTGGCCTTGCAAGCGGTAGATATAGACCATGCCGTCCGGGGGTGTGGTCATGCTCCTCCCCTGGAACTCGAAGGTGAGAAATGCCTGCGACGACGGCAGGCGCAACTCCTGGACTGATCCGTAGCGGCGATCGGCGACTGCCTCCAGGTGAATGGCCGGGGGGATGGAAGAAGGTCGATAGCGAGTGATACCTCCGGATGTGGCGATCCAGATATCGCCGCGAGCGTCCTGGTGAAACTCACGAACCTCATCATTCACCAAGCCATCTTTCCTGGACAGGGTTTGGAACACCCTGCCATCATAGCGACTCACGCCGCCGCCGCGGGTAGCGAACCACAGATGGCCCTTTTGATCCTCCATGGCGGACCACACCCAATCGTTCGCCAACCCATCCTCCGTAGTGAAGGTTGTAACCTGCTCTCCATCGTAGTGACTCACGCCCTTCTGTGTTGCAAACCACAGATGCCCTTGCCGGTCCTCCAACATGGCAAGTACGTTGTCCTCGACCAAACCCTCCGGACCGTGTCAAGAGAATGAGACACCTCCGTGAAATTTTAGAATATGGTCGCATTCGATGGCCGTTGTTCGGTTGGATGGATCCAGACTTCGCTGGGGACTTTGGGTGGCCGAGGTCTACCGTTGACGAAGCGCTCCGGATGCCTGCTGTAGGCGTCACAAGGACGTGTTGCCGGATGGAGTGCATCGGCGATCCAGAGCAACCCCAGGCCGCCGTGACGGTGTTCGTTGTACCAGCGTTTCGAAAGTAGGTCTGCGTGCAGAAACCCGGGTACTATTTGACGGTCTTGAACGATACGGGTTGTCTCATCGGCCGACTGTAACTGGCCAGGATGTCCAGGTCACCCAACTGGGAAAACGTCTTGGCCATCTTTCCTGGACAGTGAGGTCCCGGCACGATTGGCATGCAGCGCTGACAGACTCCCGCTGCCACCATCCAGGCATAGCGCGAGAACAGATCCAGTACCACGTAGAGCGCATAGGTGACCCACTTGCTGGACCCGGCAGGCGCGTGATGTCCCGTCCAAACCTGTTTCGGGGCGGTGGCCACCAGGCGCGGCGGCTCCCGCCGCCGCCGACGCTCGGTAGCGAACCACAGATGGCCCTTTTGATCCTCCATGGCGGACCACACCCAATCGTTCGCCAACCCATCCTCCGGTAGTGAAGGTTGATCCCCAGGAGCTCGGAGGCTGTATCAGGATCGTCTCCGCCTGCTCGAGCCGTTGCCGCAGACTCTCCATCGTAGTGACTCACGCCCTTCTGTGTTGCAAACCACAGATGCCCTTGCCGGTCCTCCAATGCCATGGCAAGTACTGGTTGTCCTCGACCAAACCCTGCCCTGGTACTCATCATCTCGAACTCTCCGGTAAACTACAGTAAACTCGGAAGGGGAGATGTCTCACCTTAATTTGGCACGTAGGGCTCCTCGGTTGTGAAGCCGGTGCCGTCATAGCGGCTTATGTCTGCATGGAGCCCTGCTATGCCAAACCACAGGTTTTCTTGTCGATCCTCCATCATCGAAGTCACCCAATTGCCTCCCAGGCCATCTTCGATGGCGAAGGTGACAAATTCTCTCCCATCGTAGCGACTCACTCCGCCGCTGATGGTGCCGAACCACAGACGGCCTTGCCGATCCTCAAAAATGGACCACACGTCATCCGCTGCGATGCCATCTTCGGTGGTGAAGGTGACAAACGCTTTCCCATCGTAGCGACTCAGCCCGTGTTGACTGCCGAACCACAGACGGCCCTCTTGATCCTCTATAGCGGTCCACACCCAGTTGCTCGCCAAACCGTCTTCAATGGTAAAGGTGACAAAATCCTTTCCGTCATAACGATGCACGCCGCCCCTGCTCGTGAACCACTTGGTTCCCTCCCGGTCCTCCAAAAGGGACCACATCCAATTGCTAAGGCCGTCCTGGGTGGTGAAAGTGGTGAGCTGGGCTCCATCGTAGCGACTTAGACCGCCACCCTGTGTCCCGATCCATAGGATCCCTTGCTCATCCTCACGTATTGAATTCACCCAGTTGTTCGCCAAGCCATCTTCAGTCGTGAACGTCGTGAAGTGTTCACCGTCGTAGCGACTTATGCCGCCGCCAAGTGTTCCGAACCACAGATGCCCCTGCCGGTCCTCCCAAATGGACCGAATTTGGTTATCTGTGAGGCCATCTTCGGTGGTGAAGTTGGTGAACTGTTTTCCATCATAACGAATGACCCCTGACTGTGCCCCAAACCACAAATGGCCCTGGCGATCTTCACAAATGGAAATTACAGTATCGTCCACGAAGCCGTCTTCGGTGGTGAAGGTGGTGAAATAGGTTCCATCATAGCGGCTAATACCACCACCAGACTCAAGGACAGATCCCCCGCCAAACCACAGATTCCCTGCCCGATCCTCCAAGATGGAATCCACCAAATTGCGCAGCAGGCCATCCTCAGTGGTAAAGGTGCGGAACTCCTTTCCATCGTAGCGACTTACACCCTCAGTGGTGCCGAACCACAGATGGCCTTGCCGATCCTCCACTATAGACCGCACCTGATCGACCGGCAGGCCATCCTCGGTGGTAAAGGTGGTGAACTGCACTCCATCATAGCGACTGACCCCGCCACCCGTTCCAAGCCATAGATGCCCACGCGGATCTTCCCAAATTGCACTTACACTATTATGAGCCAAGCCGTCTTCGGTGGTGAAGGTGGTGAACCGCACTCCATCATAGCGAATCAGCCCTCCTGACTGTGTCCCAAGCCACAGATAGCCCTCCCGATCCTGCAGGATTTCAGTTACGAGTGTAGACGGGAGGCCATCCGGGACACTGAAGCTCTGCCACAATCCCTGTCGGAACCCCCCTCCGGCCAGCACGCTCTTGCCAGATCCGGCGGGTGTGGTCTTGCCCGGACCTGCGGGTGTCATCCGGCCCGGTCCAGCCATTGTCCTCTTTCCCGGTCCAGCCGGTGTCGACCGGCCGGGTCCCGCTGCTTCCTGCCACATGCCCGAGCCGACCTCGACGGTTGATCCTGGACCGGCTAGCACCGACCTGCCCACTCCGGCCGGAGCGGTGTAGAGCCCGAAACGATGGCGCAGGGCATCGTCTGCTCCGGCGGTTTCAAAGATCGTCCCCAAACCTCGCAAGAGGTTCTGCCAGGCCGGATCTTTTTGAACAGCCTCCTTTTTCTCGTTCCACTGGGCAGGCGTATCGAGCTCGAACAGCCGGCTGAAGACGCTGTCGATGGTAGCGCGGCCATGCTGAGAGGATGCCACCAGGCCGTGTTGCTTCAGGATGGGTACGACCTGCTGCTGATAGGCGGATTCGAATTCGGCCATGCGCTCCGGCGGCATCCAGAAGGAAAGCCGGGCCAGGGTGGGCTCGGCGGCCCATCCCCGGGTAGTACCCAGTACCAGCACTATACCCGCTACAGCGACCGTGCGGATCAAAAAGGTCTCCAGTTTTTGCATCTAGGTATCTCCCGTTGAGGTCACGCTACTAGGGTGCACCCCGTGTGCTGGGGCGCGACCGGCCTCCCCTTCCTGCCCAGCGCATAACCTGCGGACTCCCGGGAAATGTGTGTGAGAACACGGATATGTAATAGCCCCCAAGGCACACGCCTTAGCTTATGAGTGCGTCGACGTGCGTCAGTACGGCGCACACCCACCCAATGATCGCCGTCACCCCAACGACAGCTGTGATCCGTTCACGAGTGGGCAACGGTTTGTGGCTGGAAGACCTTTGAGGCCACAGGCCGAACGGGTTTGACGGACATCTACGTTGCACGGAAGGACCACCCACTCGAAGATCGCCCGAAGCCACAGCGATGTAGTGGTCGAGGCCGAAGTCGCATTCGCGTCTTTGATTTCTCATTTTGCACCTCCAGGCATTGGGTTTCTGGTAGGGTCTATCGCAAGGGCGGTGCCAGGCCGGGAGCCGGGCAGAAACGAATGCGCCCAGGATAGGTATATGTTGTTTAAAAACAGAGAGTTGAAATTTTCGGACGAACCTTGACGCTGACCGGACAGAGGCAGCCTGCCGGGCTCGGAAGTGTCAATAAAGTGGACAGTCCAGACGGCAATATTGTATAAGTGCTTCATTATTATCGAATTAACGCGGGTGTCAAGATACTTGTCGACGGTGCCAAAAAAATAGTCGGCCGTGCACTTCGCAGCCGGCGCATCTTGAAGCAATTTCAGCATTGCCCGAGCTCACCGATGCCACAGATAGGAGATCTTGGCCAGGAGCCGTCGATCCGAGGTAACCAATCCCTCCGGTCTGTCGTCCCGGGTCTCTTTGTAGGAGAGATAGAGGACGCTGCCGGGATGGAATTCGTAGCGCACCAGGCTGTTGACCAGATAGCGATCTTCGGCGCTGTTTCCCTGAAACAAAACCCGCCAGTAGAGGTTTGGCGTGAAGAGATAGTCCACTCCCAGGACGGTGATGAGGTGGGTGGACGAACGCTCGGCCGCCTCAAAGGGATCGCGGTGCAGATGGAACGCCTGGCCCGTCCAGGTCATCCTCGCTGTCGGTTTGACACTGAGACTGGTCTCGACGAAGCGGATGACACTGCCGAAGTTGTCGCCCGTCCGGTAGGAAACCTTGCCGCGGAAGCGCGGATAAGGCCCGACCTCCAGCGAGAAGGCGCGCTGCGTATTGCGATAGCGCTCGCCGTCCTCGGGAAAGAAGAATCGGCTGCGCTCCACCTGAAGACCAGGCCGTATACGCCCCCAGGTTTCAACCGAGAATTTGGTCGAAAAGCCGTCCTGCACCCGCACCGTACCGGCCTGGTTGTGGAAGTACCACGCCTTCTGATCCAGGGCGATCTGCTCGAGACCGCGACGCTTGATCGAGTTGTGGTATCTGATCCAGGTACGTCCCCCCCGCCGGTCGAGGTGAGTGTTGCGGATGAAGCCGATCTGCTGGATGTCGAAGTCAGCGGTCACGTCTTCCAGGGTTGCGTCTATAACGAGGTTGTCGCGCGCATTTAGCAGGCGGCCTGCATAGCGGAAGGCGAGGCTGCCCGCATAGCCTTCTCCAGCAGCGGCACGCTGACTGCGGTTGAGATTCGCCACCAGGCGCATGGTCTGGCTGAGCTGGAGGTTCAGATCCATGCCAGCCGCCCGGTTGAGGTCGTTGCGGTTTTGCGCGACCGCATCCTTGCTCACGGCCAGAAGTCCGATGGTCGAGGAGCCGAAGAGATCCTGCTTGAGACGCAGGGCGGTGAAGTTGTGCTGCGGATCGCGGCCGTCACCGGTCAGGACATCCATGAAGCCAAAAGCAAGCGAGCCTGTCTTCCCCAAAAGCTTGCCGCCGGCGAGCATCTCTTGATCGCCCAGTCCGATGCGGCGGGTATAGAGCAACCGGGTGGGGGTCTGGAAGATCTCGGTGCCCTCGATAAAGAAGGGGCGCTTCTCGGGCAGGAAGAGCTCGTCGATACCCAGGTTAAATAGGAACTGGTCGGTCTCGAGGGTGGCAAAGTCGGGATTGAGAGCCAGGTTCATGCGCAGAGCGCTGGTGGGACTGTAGCGCAGGTCCAACCCCAGGCCCCGCTCCCAGGTGCCGGCCCGGCGGGCCGCGTCGGGTCTCTGGTGCTGGCCAAAGACCGAGCCCTGCGTGAGGTAGGGCAGGAAGACGACGGGCTGGCGCGTCGCCAATCCCTTCAATCCGGTAAGGTGGCCGTAGCGCGATACCTTAACGGCGCTCTTGCCGTAGTTGGGCCAGATGATGCGCTCCCGGGCGGCGATAGCGCGTACCGAGCTGGCAAAACCCCAGGTGCCGTCCTCGGTCTCGCGGAAACGCAGTTCGCGCAGAGGCAGGGCGATTTCTCCGGACCAGCCGTCTTCTAGCAAGTGGATTTCGACCTGCCAGATGCCGTCCCAGTTGATATCGATGCTGACGCCCTCGTCGCCAATACGGCCGTCGAGCCGCGTGCCGGCGGGGTTGACGATGAAGAAGTAGGCATCGCGGTGGTCGTGAAAGGTGTCGAGCGCGAAGATGAAAGCATCGTTGTCCAGGATGCGACCGTCGCGCTGGAGCACGTTGGCGATCAGGGACGAGGGGTCGCCCGAGTGAATCTCAAAGCCGACGTAAAGGGTGTGCGCATCGTAGGCCACGCGGACGGCAGCGGGAAAGCCGGGTTCGGCTCCCTGGTTGGGCTGGCTCTGGACGAAGTCGGTGATGGGCTCTGCGAGCTGCCAGCAGAGGTCGTCCAAACGGCCGTCCAAGACCGGGGGTTCATCGATGCGCAGGGCTCTGACTGTAGGCGCCGGTTCCCCCGACCTCGCCGGTGTGGCGAGAAGAGGAAAGCCGACGAGCAAGCTCAGAAGACCGAAGTGGACAAAGGCGTTCTTTGGGCGGAACGATTCTGATCCGTTCATGGTTGCCTTCCTCCTAGGCGCCCAGGACCGCTTTGATTGCGAAGATCAAGATGATCGGAGCTGCGATGATCAGGTTGACGAAACCGAACGCGGCCAATTCGCGCTTCACGTCTTGTGAGTTTCTGATGATATTGGGGTTCATTTTGGGCCTCCAGCGAGAAGGTTGATGTGTGTGTCTGGCATGCTCTATCGCAACGGCTGTGCCAGAAGGAAGCCCGGGGTGAAAATTAGTTTTACTTGGAGGGGATTATGCTGTTTGAAAACAGGTACTTGGATCTATTGCGCTAGACTGTGATGGCAAGGTGCTAGCGATCTTCTCTTGGTCCCGAAACTGACCACGAACTGGACAGCGTCATGGGAGAATAGTATGTAAGCTCAGTATATTATGAGGGTTACAAAGTCGACAATATACTTGTCAGCGGCTACAAAAAATAGTCGGCTCCTGAGCCCCGCCGTAGAGGTAAACCGGTTCATTTGAGCGCAGGGGTTCTGGTGCCGCCGACCTCTCCGGATATGACTGGAAAGCGGTACAGGATATGTCCGGTTTTCGATCTAGGCTGTTGTCAATGGAGATGGCGGAGAGAACGGAGGCTGCGAACCCGAGCAGTTACATATAATTGTAGAGCGAGCGGCCCCGTGGCACCTGATCGGCCGCGGCGATGTGCACGTGGAAGAATTCAAGAAGCCTCATCGAGAACGCGGCGAGCTCGGAGGAGATCCGCTGTTTGGAATCCCTCGGTGGATCTGCTGTAGATTCCGTCCAGCTGAGCATTCGCTTCATCGGCGCGGAACCCGGATCCCAACATGGCCACGCGCATGGTTCCTTGGCGCAACTAAAGATAGCGGCGTTTGTTTGTCCTATACTCGCCTAATAACAGGAACCCATTGGAAATTTGAAAAACACCTTCTGGCCCCGTTCCAGATAAACGGGCGCATCGACCGGGTACTCCACACTGCATAAAATGCCACGCTGATGCTCTGCATGGGCCACGAAATTTTTGGTCAGAGAGGTATCATCATATGCTTTTGCGACGGCACGTCCTGTACGGCTGCAACCCTTTTGCTGGATATATTGGATCAGCGTTGCAACAGGGGGCGTCGACGGCGCATCGGCATCCGGGGGCGCCATAACGAAATAGGTGTTCAGGGGCACATCGGAGATCGAAAAGGGCTCACCGTCTTCGCGGCCGATCACGAGATTCGCCCCGAGCAGTTCAGGTGTTATTTCAACATCGAGATGCTGACTCAACAACGTACACTCATAGGGAGAGACGGCAAAGATCTGCCGGCGGTTTACGATGGATGCGCCGGTATTTTTATAGAGCGGAGCTTCCCGGCCTGTGGAAGGTCTCGTGAGACCCCGATGCCGGTCACTTGCGACACCGTGGCAGTCGACGGAGAGTCGGTCAACGGACTGAGTCACAGAATGCCCGCCGGGGTTACTGGATATATCCTGATTGTCATTAGGCCCGAGAACATCCATTACAACCCCTACCTCCGGAATGTTGGCCGATTTTAGTTTTTCCAGCTTTTCAGACTGTTTGTCGATGAACTCCGACAGGCTGTCATAAAAAAGCATGATTACTCATTTCTGTTTAAAGATTAATAACCGGCTGCTCTGGCATCAGGACTTCTGAGGTCAGCCGCGCCGAGCAAGAGTGTCCGCTTCACCAATGACCGAGGTTACCAACATGCACGCCAGCGCACAGCAGTACGCCGAGCACCGCCTGCCGGTCAACGGGCTTCGCCTCCACTATACAGACTGGGGTAATTCGCATCTGCCTCCAATGCTGCTGACCCACGGCACAGTAGCTAACGCCGCTTTCTGGGACCTCGTTGCACCTGCATTTCGCGATCGATATCACGTGGTCGCGGTGACCGCCAGGGGGCGAGGCAAAAGTGACTATGCGCTCGATGGCAGGTACGGCACGGAAGACTACCTGCAGGACTTTCGTGCGCTCACTGTCGCGTTGGGTATGGAGAAGCTCGTCTACGTGGGCCAATCTCTCGGCGGGAAAGTCGGCATGCGCTACGCTTCGACGTATACGGACCAGGTAGATCGCTTAATCCTGGTCGATGTTGGCGGCGAAGCCACCACGGCTCCGATCGGCGACCCCGTAGCCGAACGCCCTGAAGTTTTCAATACGCTTGCTGAGGCCGAGACCTGGTTGAGGACATTCGACCGCTTTTCCAGGTTAAGTCAGGACGCGATGAAAATCGTTCTGCAAACCGGTTTTCACCAACTCGTCAATGAACAGTGGGCGTCCACAATGGCCCACGACCTATTGCGCCCCCGACAGGGGGGCGCTCGTAAAGAGCGACAACCGCTGTGGGACATGTGGGACACACTGCCCCGAATCTCGTGTCCGACTCTCCTCATTCACGGCTCTTTGAGCGATGTGTTGTCCAAGGAGATGGCCGTGCGGACCCGCAACGCTATTCCCGATTGCAAACTGGTGGAAATAGAGGCGGGGCACCTTGCCCATCTAGAAAACCCGAACGAGTTCATATCGTTGGTGAGAAAATTTCTGGTCTCCAAGCGTCGATAGGTGCAATTATCTCCAAATTCGCCGGCAGCGAAAACGGCATCTCGTCTCTCACTAGAAATTCGGCTCGCATATCAACAAAAAAGCCCCCATCGACCAAGTGTCGATGAGGGCCTCTGTATGGTGCGTGCTCTTAGCGCATTATTCTTTTACGGACCGGCCGGATAGTCGACAAAGCTAACAGTGAAGACTGCGGCCGGGATATCGGATACCAGCAACTGGATCTGGTAAATCCCCTCGGTCAGGACCAGGGCCTCAAAAGCGGCCTGGCCGTCGTCGATCGAGTGCCAGACGACATCGCCGCTGCCATCGTTGATGATCTGGAACTCGTTGACCAGCGTCTCGATATCGGCGCCGGTGACTTCGAGCATAAAGCAGCCAGCCTCGCGCCCCGCGGGGAGGCTGATGGCCTCATTGGCGGGGCCCGGCGCCACCGAAACCGAGCGGACCACCTGGTTGCCGACATTGCCGCCGCACTCGCCCTCTGCCCATTCCTCGCCTTCCGGCGGCGGCTCTCCACCCTCCGGCGGGGGTTCCCCACCCTCTTCGGGCCCCATAAATAGAATGTGGGCCCAGGACACCCAGGCGCGCAGTTCCTCTTTGCTCACGACGCCGTCGCCATTGGCATCCATCCCGTCGTGGAAGTGGTCGGCGAGCCAACCCTTGGCCTCTTCGGGATCTGCGGGCGGTTCACCGGGATCTTCGGGCCCTACGAAGTCCGGCGGCGGCATCAAGATCAGCTGCGGTGTGTCCGGCGGGGGGGGCGGGGGCGGCTCTCCACCTTCGTGGTGGTCGGCCAGCGCGGGCCCGGCGCCCAGCGCCAGGGCGCTGGCGATCAAGATGATATTCCTCAACATGACAAACCCTCCTCAAGGATTAATCGGCGCGATGACCTGGATCCGCTTCTTTGCGGCTTGGGGATTCGCGTCGGTTGATAATAAAAATATCGGTGGCGCCAGACTTTATTGCCGTGAGGCAGATCACACACATAAACTTTTATTTTAGTGTGAGATAGATCACATCCCAATGTGGGAAATGGTGGTTCTGGAACCCGGATAAGGCGGCGTCGCGCTGCCGCAGGAAGGCACCCTTCGAAGCAGGGCACGGAGCATCAACGCCTGTTTCATTGGTGCATTCCGCTTATTAGATTCCGGTCATGGTATCCGATCTGACAGCTTCTCAAGACCTGGGGTGTCCGTAACGGCGCGCCGGCTGCAGGGTGATACGTTCGTAACGAAATCGCACTCTGAATTGGAGGCATTAAAATGGCTGCTTCACGTGCAAAACCGGTGAAGGTCCCTGGATTGGTCGAGGTCAAGGCAACACAGGTTTCGCCACCCCCCGGATGGGCGCTCCTGGAACACCGGTTGATGAAACTCATGGAGGAGGCGGTTCCTCCCATGGTCGACAAATATGCTGAAAAGGGCGGCGCCTTCTACTATGCTGACCATGTGGACGATATCTACGAAATGGCGTACAACTGGAGCCTGTTCTACGCCATGGGGGCAGGCAAACAGGTGCTCGATCTGGCGCTGCAGCAATGGCATGCAACCACCCGTTTCTTCGCAGACGATATCGTCAGCCGCATCCACCCGCACTTCAGAGCTCAGATCCGCAACGAATACTTTAACCTGGTTACGCCCGGTGGCAGCGAGTGGTACCACAAAGGCGAGGCCAACATGGCGTTCTACCATTTTGGGCTGGCCGATCCCACGATCTCGGAAAACGTGCGTCGCGCGAGGCGATTTGCGGCCCTGTACATGGACGAGGATCCCGATGCCCCCAATTACGATCCTCAGCACAACATCTTCCGCTCCCCTGTACAGTCGAGCGTCGGTCCCCTGCGCCACGCAAATCTCGAACATACCCTCGGGTGGCTTCACGGTGGAGGGAATAATCACTACTACGGTGTGCGGGCGACGCTCTATCCGCTGGTCAAGGACCTGGAGCCGGAATGGCACGAGGAGCCTGAGCGCCGCGATCAGATCCTGAAGCTGTTCGACGAAGTCGTCCTCAAGGGGGACATTCCCAATAGCCTGGGCGCCACCGCCCTCATTACCAACGCCTACCTCTACACCGGCGAGGACAAATACAAGCAGTGGGTCCTGAACTACACCGAAGGCTGGTTGGAGCGCATGCAACGCAACGGCGGCATCATGCCCGACAACGTCGGACCCACCGGCCAGATCGGCGAAAACCGTCAGGGCCAGTGGTGGGGCGGGCTCTACGGCTGGAACAGCTTTGTCGGCAACTACATCATGTTCTGCTCGCTCACTATTGCCGCCGAATGCGCCCTCCTGCTTTCCGGCGACTTCGGCTATCTGGAATTGCTGCGCTCGCAGATCAGGCTCCTGATGGACAACGCCATCACCCGCGAAGACGGCCAACTCCTGCTGCCGGCCCGTTATGGCCCGGATGGCTGGGAGTACGCTATGGAGAATCTCGATCGTGAGAAGGGCAGGTTCGTGCCGTTCCGCATGCAGGAGCTGGCCCACCTTTACCATGCCTCCTTGGCGGCCGAAGATTACGATCTCATCACCAGAATACGCGAGACCGACAAAGAGCGCGATTGGAATCACGTGCCGGTCCTCGGAGAAAAGAGCTACGGCGACACCGAACTGGCCCGCTTCCAGTACTATGACGGCAAGAACCCCGACTGGCCCGAGAAGATCCTGCGGGCGGAGTACCACAATGCCCAGACTGCCTTCGAGTCGATACAAAACGAAACCCGCGATGCCCACACCCTGATCGCGGACAACGACGGTCCCCCCGCTCCGGTTTACACCAAGGGTTTGACGCAGGTGATGATGGGCGCACCGCAATCTGTGTACACGGGCGGGCTCTTGCGCGCGACCGTGCGCTACTTCGATTCAGACCGCACTCGGCCCGGCCTGCCTCCCGACGTAGTCGCTCTGGTCGACAAAGTGGAAGCCGAGGGTGCGGGTGTGCATTTGGTCAACCTGAATGCCGGTGAGACGCGAAACCTGATCGTGCAAGCCGGGGCCTTTGCCGAGCACCAGTTTGTCGACCTGACGTATGAAGATCAGACCGTCCCCGTGGAGTCGAAGTACTTCGCGGTTCAACTGCCACCCGCTGCATCCATCCGGCTGGATGTGGGCATGCGCCGCTTTGCCCACCGTCCCACCTATGCTTTTCCCTGGCACGGAGACAAGATTCCAGTGCCGTACCAGTAGTGTGCCTATATAGCCCTCGTCTTGAACGCAGTGCTGCAGGTTCATCACAAGGGTAGATAAGAGATTCTTGGAGATGTGACCGACGTCCATAGCATCAACACCTGTTCCTTTGGTTCATTCCGCTTATTAGATTCAAACCATGGTAACCGCTGTAGCAGATTCCCAGACTGTACTGGATCAGTTCCACCCGGCGGTGCAGGGGTGGTTCAAAGAGACCTTTGAGGCCCCGACCTCCATTCAGGAGCGCGCCTGGGAGGAGTTCACCAACCGCACTCATACACTGATTGCTGCCCCTACCGGTTCGGGTAAGACACTGGCTGCTTTCCTTGCCGCCATCGACGATCTGGTCCAGCAGGCAGTGGCCGGTACGCTGTCGCAAGCAACCCAGATCCTCTACGTCTCGCCGCTCAAAGCGCTCAGCAACGACATCGAGAAGAACCTCCAGCTCCCACTTCGGGGAATCGAGGAGCGGCTGACTTCCGACATGCCGCATCAGGCGATCGAAGTCATGGTCCGCACCGGAGACACGCCGCAGGCGGCGCGAACCATGATGGCCAAATCGCCGCCCCATATCCTCGTCACCACCCCCGAGTCCCTCTACCTGCTTCTGACCAGCGAAAGTGGGCGCAACATGCTGTCGACGGTGCAAACGGTCATTGTCGACGAGATTCACGCCGTCGTCGGCAACAAACGGGGCTCGCACCTGGCTCTTTCCCTGGCGCGGCTGGACGGATTGGTGATGGGTGACCTGGTCCGGATCGGTCTATCGGCGACCCAGCGCCCTATCGAAAGGGTCGCCGGATTTCTGGTGGGTCGCGAGGCAGCGGGCGATGAGGTTTCCTGCACCATCGTCGATGCGGGTCATCGCCGCCATATGGATGTCGGCATCGAGGTGCCGCCTTCGCCGTTGACGGCGGTTATGCCGAACGAGGTCTGGGATGAGATCTATGAGCGGCTCGAGGCCCTCATCCTGGAACACGAGACAACCCTGATCTTCGTGAACACCCGCAGGTTGGCCGAGCGCATGGCGTTCAATCTGAGCGCGCGGCTGGGTCCTGAAATGGTCACCGCCCATCACGGCAGCATGTCGAAGGAGCACCGCCTGGATGCCGAACAGCGGCTGAAGAGTGGCTCGCTTAGGGCGCTCGTGGCCACGGCCGCGCTGGAATTGGGCATCGACATCGGCTCGATCGATCTGGTCTGCCAGATGGGGTCGCCGCGCTCGATCGCCGGTCTGTTGCAGCGCGTCGGACGGTCCGGGCACACGGTGCACGGGACACCGAAGGGACGATTGTTTCCGCTCAGTCGCAACGATCTGGTGGAATGCGCGGCTTTGCTCCAGGCGACCCGTCTGGGTGAGCTGGACCAGACGACCATTCCACAGAAACCGCTGGACGTGCTGGCCCAGCAAATCGTCGCCGAGCTGGCCTGCAGGGACTACTCCGAAGATGAGCTGTTCGACCTGGTACGCCGAGCCCTTCCATACGCGGATCTGACCCGGCGGGAGTTTGACGAAGTGCTGGCCATGTTGAGCCAGGGTTTCTCCACGCGCAACGGCCGGCGCAGTGCCTACGTTCACCACGACATGGTCAATCAACAGCTGAAGGGCAGGAAGAACGCCCGCCTGACCGCGCTGATTGCGGGTGGCGTTATTCCCGACAACTTCGACTGCGACGTGATTCTCGAGCCCTCCAACACCTTCATCGGAACCCTAAACGAGGATTTCGCTATCGAGAGCATGGCGGGAGACGTCTTTCAGCTGGGCAACAATTCGTGGCGAATTCTGCGCACGCAGATGGGCAAGGTTTTTGTCGAGGACGCCCAGGGACTATCGCCTTCCATCCCGTTCTGGCTGGGTGAGGCACCCGGCCGCACCGACGAGCTCTCTTCTGCGGTCTCGCGCCTGATGGAAACTGCCGACAAAACGCTGGCGACGGCAGAGGTGGAATCACTGGAGGGGAGCGTGAAGGTGGCCACCCAGTTGGTGGAGGAGACCGGAGTTTGTCGGGAGGGAGCCGAACAGATAGCCGCCTACCTGGCAGCGGGGCGGGCGGCGCTGGGTGCCATGCCGACCCACGAGCGCATCGTCATGGAGCGCTTCTTCGACGAGGCAGGCGATATGCACCTTGTCATCCACTCGGTGTTCGGCAGCCGCCTCAACCGGGCGTGGGGGTTGGCCTTGCGCAAGCGCTTTTGCCGCAAATTCAACTTCGAGCTGCAGGCGGCGGCGACCGAAGAGGGCATCATTCTCTCGCTGGGTTCAACCCACAGCTTCCCACTGGATGAGGTTTTTGACTATCTGAATCCGGCCACGGTCCGCGACGTTCTGATCCAGGCACTGCTCGACTCGCCGATGTTTCAGATCCGCTGGCGCTGGAACGCCGCTAACGCTCTGGCCATTCCGCGGCGGCGCAACGGCAAGCGGGTAGCCCCGATTCTGCAGCGGATGCAGGCGGAAGATCTGATCGCCGTCGTTTTTCCCGATCAGCTGGCCTGCGTCGAAAACATCGCCGGGGAGCGCGAGTTGCCCGATCACCCGATCGTTAACCAGACCATTGGCGACTGCCTGCACGAAGCCATGGACGTGGAGCGTTTGGAGCAGATCCTCACCCGGATGCAGTCGGGGCAGATCGAGGTCGTGGCTCGAGACCTGCGGGAACCATCCCCGTTGTCAGAGGCAATGGTCACGGCTCGCCCGTATGCCTTTCTGGACGACGCGCCGCTGGAGGAACGCCGCACCCACGCCATTCGCAATCGCCGCTGGATCGATCCGGCCGAGGCGGCGCAGTTCGGCATGCTCGATGCGGCCGCTATCGCTTCGGTTCGGGCCGAAGCCTGGCCCGAGGTTCGCGATGCCGATGAGCTTCACGACGCTCTCGTGCTATGCGGTTTTCTGTCTGCCTCGGAGGGGGAACGGGGCGACGAGGAGCAGAGCTGGCAGCCTTTCTTCGAGCCGCTCACCGAAACCGGCAGAGCAGCGGTGTTTGCGGCTGCCGGTCGCCAGTTCTGGGTCGCCACAGAACGCAGCACCCAACTGAACGATCTTCACCCCGAAGGCGACTTTGAGCCGCCGTTGGTAGTGCCGGAACGTCTGCAAATGCAAATAGCGGATCAGGACAGTCTCGTCGAGATCCTGCGATCGCGCCTGGAAGCCCTCGGCCCGGTGACAGTCGAAGAGCTGGCGCAGAGCATTAGCCTGGACTCCTCCAGGATAGAGAGCGCCTTGCTGGCGCTGGAGAACGAGGGCGCCATTTTCCGCGGGCAGTTCACCGGCGGCCAGCAGCAGGAGTGGTGCGATCGTCGCTTACTGGCGCGCATCCACCGGTACACCTTGAACCGCTTGCGCAAAGAGATCGAACCGGTATCCCCCGCAGACTTCATGCGCTTTCTGTTCTCCTGGCAGTGCCTCGGCGCCGACGCCATGGAAGGCCCGGCCTCCGTGGCCAAGGTGATCGACCAGCTGGAAGGGTACGAAGCGCCGGCGGCCGCGTGGGAAGGGGACCTCTTGCCCGCGCGCATCGGAGATTACGATTACGCCTGGCTCGATGAGCTCTGCAACTCAGGGCAACTGGTTTGGGGGCGACTACACCCGCAGAGCAATGGCAAGTCGCCGGCCGGACCGATCAAGACCACGCCGATCTGTTTCGCAAATCGACCGAACCTTTCCACCTGGCTTGGTAGCACACGTAGTGAGACGATACAAAACCTGACGCAGCCGGCTCGAGAGGTCCTGGAGCTCCTGGGTTCACAGGGGGCTCTGTTTTTCGACGAGGTTAGAGTTCGAACCGGCTTGCTGGAGGACCACGTAGAGCAGGGAATCAGCGAGCTGGTAGCTCGAGGTCTGTTGACCTCGGACAGCTTCGTCGGCCTGCGTGCTTTCCTTGTCGATGCCAAGTTCAGGTCTAGCCGACGGCAGTCGCGGCGCCAGGTCTTTACGATGCAGATGGCCGGCCGCTGGTCGATCCTTCCGGAGCCACCCGAGGAGAGAGCCGGCGAAGGGCTGATGGCCATGGCTCGTACCTTGCTCCGCAGATACGGCGTCGTCTTTCGCAAGCTGGCAGCTCACGAAGGAAACGCACCATGGCGCGACCTGGTGCGGGTCTTCCGGACCATGGAAGCTCGCGGGGAAGCTCGTGGGGGCCGCTTCGTTGGTGGTGTCTGGGGAGAGCAATTCGCTCTACCCGAAGCGATACCTCGACTTCGAAGGATCTCACGCGAGTCGGGCAGCGCCGCCCTGGTCGCCGTCAGTGCCGCCGATCCGCTCAATCTTACGGGTATCATCACGCCCGGCCCGCGGGTACCTGCTATCTTCAGTAATCGAATCCTCTACCGGAATGGTGTGCCGATTGCCGCCAAGGAAGGCAAGAACATCCGTTTCCTGGTCGACCTGCCTCAGTCCGAGCAATGGGAGCTGCAGAAGAAACTGGTGCAGCGAAAGATCTCCACGAAGATCCGGCCTCATCTGGGGCGTGGAGTGGGCTGGCAGTAAACCGACTTGATGCCGAGCAATCCAAGGAGAACGCATATGTTCCACAAGATTTCCGATCATTTGTACCGCTTCGAAGACACTTGCAATGTCTACGTAGTAACGAATGGTTCGAAAGCGGTTCTGATCGACTTCGGCAGCGGTCGGGTTCTGGATCATCTCGGCGAGCTGGGCGTTACCCAGATCGACTGGATCTTGCACACCCACCACCATCGCGATCAGTGTCAGGGCGACAAGATAGCCAACGAACGAAACATTCCGATCGCGGTACCATCCCACGAACAGCCGTATTTCGAGGAAGTCGAGGTCTTCTGGGGTTCCAGGCAGATCTACAACATCTACAATGTGCGCCAGACCTTCTTTACTCTTGCAGAGAGCGTGCGAACCGCACGCACACTTGACGACTACGAGACGTTCGAGTGGGGCCCGTACCGTTTTTTCATACAACCCACGCCCGGTCACACCCTCGGTCATATCGCGCTTATCGCCGAAATCGACGGGGCGCGGGTCGCCTTCAGCGGCGATCTCATTAGCAAGCCGGGAAAGATCCAGACCCTCTACGATCTGCAGTATTCCTACGGGTCAGGTGATGGATCCGATTACATGGTGTATTCCCTGGCCAAGATGCGTGAACGAGAGACGGATCTGCTTTGCCCCTCCCATGGCGATCCGTTCGGTGATACCGCGACAGCGCTGAATGATCTGGAGGTCAAATTCCGTGAATATTTAGCGCATCGATGGGGGATCACGACACCGACGCACGATATCGCGCCTACCTCCATTTCTCCGCACCTCATCCATATACCAGGTTGTTCGAACACCTGGATCGTGGTCAGCGACAGCGGCAAAGCGCTCTTCGTCGATTACGGCTCGCAGAGCCTCACGTTCATGTACTCATACACGGTGTTCTTCGAGGCCGGCAATCGCCTGCGTATGCAGGAGCACAACTTGGATTTACTGCGTGAGAAGTTCGGCGTAAAGCAGATCGATCTGGCGCTGCCCAGCCATTACCACGACGATCATGTCAACGGGCTGCCTTACCTGCAGAAGCACCACGACACCCGAATCTGGTGTTATGAGAACATGGTGGATATCCTTCAGCACCCGCACGGCTACAAGCTGGGCTGCACCCATTTCGAGCCCCTCACCGTCGAGCGCGGGTTGGGACAAGGAGAGACCTTCAAGTGGGAGGAGTACGAGTTCCAGGTTTTTCATACACCTGGACATGCCGATTATCACATGGCGATGTTCGGCACCATCGATGGCAAAAGGGTGGCCTTCTCAGGGGATGAGGTCGGCTTGAGAGATGGCGGATACAAATCCAACAACATCTGGCGCAACCATGTTCATGCCAACTCACATGAGATCACCGGTAAGCTGTACCTAGAACACCAGCCTGAGTTGACTTGCCCTGGCCACGGGGGGCCGTTCGATATCGGACCTGATGACTGGCAGAAGTATCATGACTGGTGCATGAAGGAACAGCAGCACTGGCGTGGTTTGGCGGCACCCGAAAACTTGGAAGAGGCCGTCTATCCGGACTACGTATTCCTCTATCCGTATCAGCCACCGGCTGAACCTGGCGGCGAGGTGCGGATGCAGGTCTGGTTCGAGAACATCTTCCCCGAGACCGCTACGTTGGACTACCGTCTCGTTTTACCGTCCGGATGGTCCGCGGAACCTGACAGCGGCAGCCTCACCGCATCTGTAGGCGAAAAGGTCGTGCAGGATTTCGTGCTGCGGGTCCTGGCATCACAGCCGACAACCTATCGACGACAGGCGTTCACGCTGGATGCTACTATCAATGGGAAGCATTTGGGAGAGCTGGCCGAAGCCGTGGTAGACCTGCGCCCCGATCTCGACTGGGGTACTCGCGGGCAAGCTCCGCGGCGCTCGGCAGCGGACGAATAGGTGCCGATTCGGGCGAGTCTATACCGGACTTACCGCCCCGCGTTCATGCGTTTGCGCTCGGCGATGAGCAGCTCGATCCAGTGTTTCATGTACTGACCGTGGTCCATCCAGGTACGGCCGCTGATCAGGTTGCCGTCGATGACGCACGCTTCGTTGACGAAGGTGCCGCCGCACACCTCGAGATCAAACTGACATTTGGGCACGGTGGCCATGCGGCGTCCCTCAACACAACCAGCGCGGGCGGGGATCTCGACCCCGTGGCAGACGCAGCCGATCGGCTTGTCGTGATCGAAGAACCAGCGAGTGACACGGATCAGGTCGGGGTTGTCGCGGGTGTATTCGGGGGCGCGGCCGCCGGAGAAGAAGATGCCGGCGTACTCTTCGGGCACGATGTCGCGGAAGGCGATGTCGGCCTGGATGGTATACCCTTCGAACTCGCGCGTGATGTCCCAGCCCTCCGGTGGCTCGTGCAACACCATGTGGTAACGCTTGGCCTCGGGACCGGCGCAGACGGGGACGAAGCCATCCTCCTGGACGCGAAGGACGGGGTAGAGGGTGTCGACGGTTTCAGTTGCTTCGCCGATGATGATAAGAACTCTGTCGCTCATGAAATAACTCTCCGTGGACAGAACTGTGGTTGCGAAGATAACCCGAGTGGGCATGTCGGGCGACCCCTTGATCCCAACGTCCCGGCGCTCATTTACAACCCGTGCTTCTCCACCCAATCCAGATAACGACTCGCGCAAAAGTCCAGATTCTTCTCGCTGCCCCCGCCTCGCAGGGGAGAGCACATCTCGAATGTAGATGCACCGTCGAATCCGCCCTCAGCCAAGCCCTGGAAGAATCCCTCGTAATCGATGAAGCCGTCCCCAAAGGGCACGGCGCGGACCATCGAGGGTTCGGCCGGCTGGTAGTTGACCGCATCGGGCCGGTAGTGAAAGCGCGGCAAACGCACGTAGTCGGCGCTGGTGGTTATGGCTGTATGCGGGGCCATGCGTTTTGCCACTTCGGCGACATCCTCTCCCCGCAACGCGGGGGACCAGGCGTCAAATCCCAGCTTGCAGTTGCGTCGGTCTATGTCGGTAAGAAGCTCCAGCAGACTGTCGCTATGAACCCCAATGTCGTGGTGGTTCTGAATCGCGATGGTGACCTGATGCTCTGCGGCCCTATCGCTGCATTCTTGCAGGCTGGTGACCACCCGGTTCCATACCGTAGCCAACGGCTGCCCCTCTGCCTCGTAAGCGGTGAACACCCGAACGACTCGAGCGCCCAAGCCAGCGGCTGTGGCGGCCAGTGCCTCGACGTAGCCGATTTGCATCTCAAGGGCGGGAATGTCGGACGGGCCGGCCCCCGAGAAGTCCGTATAACCGGCGATCACTTCACAGGTGACGCCTTCCTGATCCAAATGGGATTTGAGCTCGCCAATCAGCTCCGGTGTTGCATCCAATGGTGACAGATGCGGACGTTTGCCCGCGATCATCACGCCGTCGTAGCCCAACGCCGCTGCCTTGCTGATGAACTCGGTCAGCTCGAGGCGGTGCTGTCCCCAGAACCCGGCGTAGCTTATGGAAAACAGGCAATGTTTCACTTGCAACCTCTTGGCTGTTATGCAACCAACCCACTTTAGTATCGAGGATCGAATATCGCACGATATTCTGTTTTTATACATAGTTTGAGGAATCATCTCAACATCCCGAGCCACCAATGGAGCAAGCCATGCTCACCTACGAAAGCACCTGGGAAGAGATCGAAACTGCAAAACCAGAGGGCGCCGTGATCGGTATTGGCGCCATCGAGCAGCACGGACCCCACCTGCCGCTCAACATGGATTGTCTGAGCGCCGAGTACCTGGCGCGGGGCATTGCCGAGGAGTTCGGTTGGTATCAACTCCCGACCTCGCCCATCGGCGCTAGCGCCGAGCACATGGATTTTCCGGGAACACTGACCCTTCGTTCAGAGACCCTGATCGCCATCTTCTCGGACATTCTGGACTCCATCAAGCGTCACGGGATCGCCAAGCTTACCATCGTATCCGGGCACGGGGGGAACTGGTTCTTGAAAATGATGGTGCGGGAGCTCAACTACCGACATGCCGATTTCACCACCTTCCTGGTCAACACGGATCGATGGTTCTATCCCGTGCTTTTGCAGATGTCGGAGGACGCGTCTCTGCACCACGCTGGAGAACACGAAACAGGTGTGGTGATGTTTCTGCGGCCCGATCTGGTAAAACCTGCTCCGCACGAGGATTGCAACCCAGATTACGGGTTCGACATGTTGGACCTGGTTCAATCCCGCAAGCTGGTTCCATCCGGGGTTTGGGGATACGCTGCGAAAGCGACGCCCGAAAAGGGCAAGGAATTTCTGGAGAAGGGGCTGCAGGCCGCAGTCACGTATATTCGGTCGCGACTCGAGCTGGTCAGCGAACTGAGCGGCGCGAGCGACTAGGACGACCGAGCAGCAGCGGAGTGGGGCGGACAGCGCCTGGCGGAGCGAGCGGACCCAGAGACTCAGAATTAGTCGTCACAGCTCTCAAAACAGAATCTCAACACCCTTTTGCAGCAGCCCTCGGGCCACGACACCCCGATGGATCTCCGAGGTTCCGTCGTAGATGCGCGCGACCCGGGCATCGCGGTAGATCCTCTCGATCGGCAGGTCTTTGCAGTAGCCCATGCCCCCAAACATCTGCACCGCGCGATCGGCGATTCTGCCCAGCGTTTCCGCGGCATTCACTTTGACCATCGACACCTTCTCCCGCGGGTCCCTGTCCTGATCGATCTCCCAGGCCGCTTCCAGCACCAGCAAGCGCGCGCAGTCCAGCTCGATGGCGCTGTCGGCCAACATGGTTTGCACCATCTGGAAGTCGCCGATCGGTTTCCCGAACTGGTGTCGCTCATTGGCGTGATCGATCATCATGGACAACACCCGACGCGCCATGCCAATGGCTCGGGCGCCGATATGGAAAAGACGGATGCGGCCGAGGGTGGATAACAACAAGCCCGACCACGGCCGCGCTCGCCGAGCAGGTGCTCCGGCCCCAGCTTCACGTTCTCAAAGACCAGCTCCACGAAGCTGGTTCCGCGCAGCCCCATCATCGGCATATCTCGCGTCACTGTCAGGCCCGGCATCGATTTGTCTACAATGAAGAGCGAGATTCCCCGCGATCCTTCCGCCGGCTCGCTGCGTGCCGAGACCACGAAGAAATCGGAGAAGGCGCCATCGCCGATTGGGCGCTTGCAGCCGTTCAAAATCCAGCCATCACCGTCAGGTTCGGCAGAGGTCGTAATGCCGGCGGCGTCGGAGCCGGCTTCCGGCTCGGTCATGGCGATGGAGCAGGTGCGCTCGCCACGCACGGCGGGCAGCAGCCATTCCTCGCGTTGTGCTGCGTTGCAGGCCAGGAGCACCTCGTAGACGTTGCCGAAAGCACGGCGGACGAGAATGTCGGTGGTCTGCCCCATCTCCTGCTCGACGTGGCTCATCTCCACCGCGCTGAGCCCACCACCTCCAAATTCCGTGGGGATGTTCATGGCGTAGAAACCGACATCCCGCGACTTTTCAAAGATCTGGAGCGCTGTTTCGGGCTCCAATATCCCCTTCGTTTCGACCTCTTCCTCAAGGGGTTGCAACTCGTCGCGCACAAATCGACGGACGGCTTCCACTTGAATTTGCACCTGATCGCTCAACGAAAAATCCACGAGAGTCCTCACCTAGGTTTTCGCGCTTGGCCCCATTGCCAACAACTCGGCGTTTTCCCCGAACGTCGCCCGGTAGTTGCAGAAACAGTATAGCAATCGCTTCTTGTTAGGGCGATTCTATTCCCCGTTTCGAACCGGAGATTTGTCCCATTGAAAGCGATCATGGTAATGTTCGATTCCCTGAATCGACGCATGTTACCCCCTTACGGCTGCGACTGGGTGCAGGCGCCTAATTTTCAGCGCCTCTCCGAGCACACCCTGACCTTCGACTCGAGCTACATCTGCTCCATGCCGTGTATGCCGGCGCGTCGCGATCTGCATACCGGCCGGCCCAACTTTCTGCACCGCTCCTGGGGCCCGCTAGAGCCGTTCGACGATTCGGTACCGCGCATGCTACGGGACAACGGGGTCAGCAGCCATCTGGTTAGCGATCACCAGCACTACTGGGAAACCGGCGGTGCCACCTATCATACCCAGTATAGCACCTGGCAGTTTCATCGAGGTCAGGAGGGGGACCCATGGATGGGGCAGGTGGCCGATCCTCCGGAGCTTCGCGCCCACGGCCGCAATGCCAGCGACACCGGTGTAGAGCGCCAGGATCGCATCAATCGTGAGTTCATACAACGGGAAGAGGACCAGCCGCAGGCCAAGACCTTCGCCTCCGGCATCGATTTCATCCGTCGCAATCATAGCGAAGACAACTGGTTCCTGCAGATAGAAACCTTCGACCCACACGAACCGTTCTTCAACCAACCGCAGTATCAGGACCTTTACCAGGAGTTGATGGGAGACCGCACGGCACCGTTGTTTGACTGGCCTTCCTACGGCAAGGTTACAGAAAGTCCCGAGCTGGTGGCGCAATGCCGCGGACATTACGCCGCTCTGGTAAGCATGTGCGACGCCCGGCTGGGGGAGGTGATGGACGAGATGGATCGACTGAATCTGTGGGAGGACACCATGTTGATGGTCTGGACCGACCACGGATTCCTCCTGGGTGAGCACGACTGGTGGGCCAAGCTGCGCATGCCGTGGTACCAGGAGCTGGCGAACACCCCGTTTTTCGTCTGGGATCCGCGTACGGGTCAAAGCGGCGAGAGGCGTCAAAGTCTGGTGCAACCGTCCATCGATCTGGGTCCGACACTACTGGATTTCTTCGGCCTGGCTTCCGCCCCGGACATGCTGGGGAAGAATCTGTGCGAGACGATCGCCTCGGATGCAGCTGCTCGAGAGAGCGCCATCTTCGGTCATCACGGTGGTCACGTGAACCTGACCGACGGCCGTTACGTATACATGCGGGCGCCGGCAAATGCTGACAACGAACCGCTCTTCGACTACACGCTGATGCCGGCGCGCATGAAGAATTTGTTTCGCACCGAGGAACTCAAAGATGCGGAGCTCGTATCGCCGTTCTCTTTCACGAAGGAGTGCCCGCTGTTGAAGATGGGTCGGCCCAACCTGGAGCCCGATCCACATGCTCCCGGCAAGTTGCGGTCCGTTGGTACCGCCGATGTTTTCGAGACGATGCTCTTCGATCTAGACAGCGATCCGCAGCAGCTGCAGAGAATCGACGAACCGGATCTTGAAGCGAAGCTTGCTGCGCAAATGGTAAAGCTTATGCGTGAGTGCGACGCACCAGAGGAACAGTATCAGCGACTGGGATTGTGAGCATTTTTATCATCGATTAGGGAGATTCTCGTGACCACTACCGCAACGCTGTCCCTCGATCAGTTGCTGGCTACCTACGAGCAGAACAATCCAAATTCCGAACAGCTGTTCCAGCGCGCCCAGAATTCTCTGCCGGGCGGGAATACCCGCACCGGTGCGTATTTCCCACCGTTTCCGATCTACATCGAGCGCGGTGAAGGGTCGTTTCTGATCGATGCGGATGGCCATCGGTTAGTCGATTTCGTCAACAACCAGACGGCGCTGATCCTGGGACACGCCCATCCTGACATCGTCCGCGAGCTGCAACAGCAGGTGGCGAAAGGAACGGCGTTCTCTCGACCTACGCCTCTCGAAGTAGAGATGGCGGAAGTGCTGCGGGAAAGGGTGCCCTCGATGGAACGGGTGCGTTTCTGCAGCTCCGGCACCGAGGCGGTAATGAATGCATTCCGCGCGGCACGAGCGTTCACCGGGCGTTCGAGGATTGCCAAGTTCGAAGGGGCGTACCACGGCATGGATGCACCTGCCATGATCAGCCATGCCCCGGGCGCGGGACCACATCTGGGGGAGGCGGTGTGTCCGAATTCGGTAGCTTCGACGGCTGGACTTCCCCCCGGCACTAACCGCGAGGTCCTCGTGCTTCCGTTCAATGATGCTGTGGCGTGCGATGCCCTCATCTCCGAACATGCCAACGATCTGGCCGCCGTGATCGTGGACCCGGTTTCTTCCGGAGCGGGTTTAGCCGCACCTCAAGAAGGCTTCCTGACCCAACTCCGCGAGATGACGAGCCGTGCGGAGATCCTGTTGATCTTCGACGAGATCATCAGCTTCCGCGTCGCTCCCGGCGGCGCCCAGGAACTCTACGGGGTTCGACCCGACCTGACGACGTTGGGCAAGGTGATCGCCGGCGGCACGGCGGGCGCAGCGTTTGGTGGGCGCCAGGATATCATGGCGGCCTACGATCCAACGTCGGGCCGTCCATCCATTCCGCACAACGGCACCTACAACGGCTGGCCCCTGGCGATGGTCGCCGGTCTCACGACGTTGCAACACCTGACACCGGATGTTTACGAGAAGTTGGGATCAGAAGTGGAGCGCATCGGCTCCGAGCTGAATAGTGCGTTCGAGGCCGGTGGAATTCGTGCCCGGGTAGCCGTTATCGGTTCTATCTTTCGGATTCACTTCGCCGACGAACTGCCCACGAACTATCGCGAGGCGGCGGCCGGCAACAAGGAGATGTTTCGGTGGTTGTTCTTCTGGCTCTTGAACCACGGCATCAATTGGGCGGAACACGGGAATGTGTCGATCGCCACCGAGTCGGAGCAGGTGGATCGGTTTATCGAAACGATCGTCGAGGCTTTGCCTCACTTAGAGGCGCTGCAGCAGGACGTGCGCTAACAATCTTACTTGGATGGCGACAGCGCTGAGGGGGCCGGCGATGCGCTCGCTGTCGTCACTCGGAAGCAAGTTTCTCTCTCAGCAGCTTCGTTCCCTCGCACATGGCCGCAAGCTTCAGGTAAGCGCGGTCCAGCAGCTCGCCGCGTCCGGCGGTTGTGGCAAAACCACAGTCCGGGTTGATCGTGATCCGGTCGGGGTCGACAAACTCGAGCGCCGCTTCGGCTCGCCGAACCACGACCTCCGGGGTCTCGACCACCTCGTCGCGGGGCACTACAACACCCAACCCCAGGATTTTGTTCGTCGGAAAGTCAGCCATGGACTGCAGGCTTCGGGCAACGGTGCTGTTGAATTCCATCGCCAAGCGGTCCGCATGTATGCCCTCGACCGCTTTCTTCATCAGATCGGTCCCTTCGGGAAGGGCGGATCTGGGTTCGCCGTGGCCGTGGCACAAATGCACCGTCATGAAGATATCGTCCAAACCGTCGGTGACCCGGTTGATCGTTTCCACTGACAGTGCCACAACCTCTTCGGGAGTATCGGATTCATTGCCGTAGACGGCCGGGCTCGCCAGGCGGGGTAACAGCGGTTCGTCCAATTGCACCGCGTCGACGCCCATCTTACCCAGCTCCACGATCTCCTCGCGGATGATAGGAGCGCAGGCCAACACAAAACTGCGTTTGGTGGGATAGGCCGTGGCCGAGTGTTCCGGATGCCACATCAGATCGGCCAGGGTGCACGGCGCCGGCAGGGTCACCAGGGTTTTGCGGTCGGTGTTCTTCAAGAGGAACTCCGCGTCGTCGGCGGCGATAGGACCGCGGCGCTCGAGCGGTTTTTCAACGAAGGCAAGCTGGGTGAGTGGTCCGCGCTGAACCCGCTCGCGTCGGAAACCGCCCACCTTGTCCGCAAACACGCGGACGTAATTCTCCCGCCGCCACTCTCCGTCGGAGATGTAGTCCAACCCGGTGCGTTCCTGCATGCGGATTGCACTTAAAACCGCGGTATCGAGGAGTTGGTCCGCATCCGCCCAGGACAACGCGCCCCTGGTTCGTTGCTGAATTATGTCCACCACCCACCGAGGGCGCGGCAGGCTGCCCACAACCATCGTGGGAAAGAGGGGGTCAAACCTCGGTCTGGCCATACTTGCCTTCGATGCCCAGCTCGCCAAGAATGGTTTCGATCTTCCGCCAGACGGGGGCTTCAATCGGGACGCCCTCGGACTGACGCCTTGTCCGCTCGCGGGCAGCTCGCTCTCCGGGCATCAGGATCTCATCCACACCCGGCGCCCGTTTTACACCCTTCAAGTCGGAAACGTATTGTCGAACGAGCTCTCCAAACCTTTCCTTCGAAACGAATCTCTCCGGATCGATAACCAGCACGAACAGACCGTTGCGATCGGTCACCTCGACCTTGCCGGCGCTGCAGCCGGCGCCGCTCAGTCCGCCGGCCAGGACATCGACGATCAGTGAAAGGGCGAATCCCTTATGCCCCGCCACCATTCCACCCAGCGGCAACAGGGCACTCAGCGGAGGGGACTTCAAGGCCGGCGCCACGTCCGTTGACGGCCGGCCCCGTTCGTCGATCAGCCAACCCTCAGGGGCGTCCTTGTCTTCGGCGGCAAGCATCGAGAGCTTGCCTCCGGCAGCGACGCTGGTGGACATGTCGATGACGATCGGCTCGTCGTCTTTCCACGGGATTCCCGCTGCGATCGGGTTGGTGCTGAGGAACGGTTCGACACTGCCCCAGGGCGCCACAAACGGATTGCCACCTGCGTCATTGACCATCACTACCGCAACCAGCCCATCCAGAGCGGGGGCTATCACGTAGCTGCCGAGGCGAGCGACATCGGTGCAGTGCACGACGCTGAGACAGCCGATGCCGGTGACAGCGGCCTTGGCGGACGCCTGGCGAATTGCTTCGACGGCGGTTACCGGTCCGAATCCGAAGTGTGCGTCCAGGTGTGCCACCGAAGCGGTTTCACAAAGGGTCTCAAGCCGCGCGTCGGGAACAATAGATCCGCTGCGAATACCCTCGACGTAGAGCGGCAGGCGCATGAAACCGTGGGAATCGTATCCGGAGAGCGAGGCTTCCAGTAGGGTTTCGACGACGATCTCGCACTCCTCGGGCGGGACCTTAAGGCGCGAAAAGATGTCTCGCATCAAGTCGGCGAGTGAGCGGTGAGCAAGCCGCACAGAGGGCGTTTCAGGCATATGTGACTACGCGGCGGCGTCGCGGGTCATCTTGAGTGCTGTCACCGGATGCCCGTCGGGAAGAGCCCGTAACCAGACGCCGTCGAGGAAGAAATCTTCGCCGCGTCCGGTAACCTCGAATCCCAGCTGCCTGAATAGCTCCTGCTTCTGTTCATCCTCCTGCGACACGGTGACGACGAACCCTCGGGCGTTGCGCGCACGTGCCCAATCCATTACGGCGCGGATGAACTCGGCCCAGTTCTCCAGATAATACGGATGCGTAAAGCCATCGACCGAGCAAATTCGATCGTCGACGAATTTCGCGCTTGAGAGTCCCACCACCTTCTGCCGGTCGCCCGCTCGCGCCGCGAAGAAGGTAGAGGAGGGTTGATCGAGCATATCGACGTATGCCCCGCACTGACCCGCGAAGCTGCGGCGCACGAAATATCGCGTGGTGTAGATCTTTGCATTGCAGTCCATCACCTGCCAGTCGTGGGGCGTGTGCACCAATGGCACCGAAGGAGTGCGGTCATCTGCCTCGCCAGGATGGATCGTCGCCGGCCCCAGGTTGCGGAAGTAGTCGGTGAAATACGCCTCCGGTGATTCACCCGACATTGCCTGCACCAATGCATTGGAGCCGACGAGCTTGGAATAACCGACGCGGGCGTAGATACGGTCAGCCTCCTGGTTGCCGCCGCCCATAACGATCGCTTCGCCGCCGGCCGCGCGGAATTCAGCGACCGGTTGCTCGAAGAGGACGCGACCGATGCCGCGGCGGCGATATTCGGGATCGGTTCCCGGCATGCCAAATTCGGCGAGCTTGGGATCGCGACGAGAAACCCACAACATGGAGGTTCCTACCAACAGGCCATCTAACCGGGCGACATAGAGCAGCTTGCGATCTTCCGGTCGGTCGCGGTCGTTGAGGGTTTCGATGTAGGCGGACAGGTCCGACGACTGGCCGATCTGCTCCGGCACCTTGTTCCACAGCTCGAGGATCTCCCTGGCCAGGGCTTCGTCTTCGATGGGAGATTCGAATCGGATAATCTGGAATTCACTCGCCATTGGCTTCTTTGTCTCCGAACCGTCGCTTCAAATGGCCCGAGGACGCGACCTGGTTCAGCCTTCGTTCACGTAGACCGCATACAGATGGGTGTCGTCCGGCCGTTTACCCAACCAGGTGACCTTGGTGCGGATGGTCTGGCCTGCAAGGTCGACGGTCTGCGAGCCGTTCCAGACGGCCGTTTGAGACAAGCCCGGTTCGCGAATGGTTGCGGCGTTCGCTCCCGACAGACCTTCGATAGGACGGTACTGCTCGTCCAGCAACTCGACGGAAAGGTAGGAGTCCTCGGAGATCCCGTCTGCGTTTACCGAGACACGTGCGGCATTACCATCGATGCGAATGGGACACGACACCGTATGGGGATCGGTCTGAGCGATAGGAATGTCCACGTGCCGACCCCAGAACATGGTGTGGGTGTCTTCCGGCATGAGCAGATTCGGCTTGGGGTCTGCCACCACCTCGAAGTAGCCCAGCCGATCGCGGGGCCAGCGGGCGACGCAGATGAAATCGCATTCCCAGCCCCAGTACCATATGAGGGTCTCGTCGCCGATATTCTCGTAGCCCTGTCCCTGTTCCGCCTTGGGGGCGTGCACCATCTCTTCCCGTTCCTCCGAAAGGAGTTCGTAGCCGGAGATGATGTGGAAATCCGGGACCGGTTCATCGAAGTAGAGGGCGTCGTGGCTCACCACTAGGCCGAGGTCCTGGGATACGAACCCGCGATCGTTCGACTCGCCATGCCATTGCCCGTAGAGGCCGAGAATGACGTTGCCTCGGTTCCAGTAGCTGGCGCCCAGATGCACCTGCTCTCCCGCGTGCGGTCCAGGCATCGCCGGATAGGGTGGTATGTCTTTTCGCAGACCGACGGCAACCGCGTCGCTCCAGTGGTCGAAGTCGTAGGATATGTAGGTCACCAGTGCCCGTTTGGTGCCGACATTGCCGCCCTGTCCGGACAGATAGAAGCAGCCGTTGTACTTCATGAGGCCGCCCGGCTCGACGGCGTTGTGTTTGAGCACCGGATTGTGGCTGGACTCTGTCCAGACCAATCCGTCCGGACTGAAGGCCGCAATGTTGATGAACGGGTGAACCTCGTTCACCAGCTTGAACCGGCGGTTGGGGTCTGGGTCGTCGGTGTCGTGGACTACGAGAATGGAAGCCATGCTGGTGTTGTGTTCGCTGTCGAACCGCAACAGGTTGTTCTTGGCGCTGCCGTTGAACTCCACCAGACCCAGTTCAGGTTTTTCCCAGTTGATGCCGTCGGTGCTGACGGCATAACACATCCGCATCCCTTTCTTGCCGTTGTCCTCCCCCATGCCCCCGTACCACATTCGGAGCTCGTCCCCGACGCGAATCACCGTGCCATAATAGTGCAATCCGAGACCATCCGGAGATTTGGGATCGCCGCTGTGCAGCACCTTCGGGTGTGGCTTGTACGGATTCGTAGCGGTAACGAGACCGTATCGCAAACGATACCGGAGCGGCATGCTCCACTTGTCGAAGGGGAAGAGGACCGCCTCGTCGAGGGTTATGTCGGGTCCACCGTTTTTCACGATCATGGTTGATTCTCCGGTTTCTCAGTCCTAGCGGCGTCCAATCGATACTCCGCTGCGTCTTGGGCATCGAAAAGGAATTCGGGTTCTGGGAAGGCGGTAGCCAACGCGCAAACTTGCTTCAACTCCGGAACTCTCACGGCCATTCTTTAACGAACACACCCGTCAAAGCTGCGACCGCAGATCGGGTACCACTCCGGCTCCTCCTCTTCGCCCGTGTAGGTCGACCGAGCCGACATGTAGGACAGGGCGATGGCCCGTCGCCATTTGTTCGAATGATTGGGGGCGGTGTAGTGCGGCAGCAGGGAATGAAAAAAGAGTCCGCCCCCTGCCGGCACCGGAACCAGCTTCATGTCGTCGAAGTCGTAGTGCCCTTCTTCCACGACAAAATCATCGGTCACCTTCACGTGCGGCAGCGGCCCTTTCTTGTGGGTGCCGGGAAGTGCCCCCATGCAGCCGTTCTCTTCGGTGGAATCGTCGATGGCAAACCAGCAGCTGCACAGATCCATCGGCTCGATCGGCCAGTAGGGCGAATCCTGGTGCATGCCCTTTTGAGAGCCGACATCGGGGGGTTTCAGCAGGAGGGAATTGCGGTACATCTTGATATCGGGCCCGAGAATCTGCTGGAGGACACAAAGTATGTTTGGATGCAAACCGAGCTTGTTGTAGAGCTCGTCGTTCTCCACCAGTCCATCGATCTTGCGGATCCCGTCTCCGGGATGTTTCACCGACATCTCTCCCCGTTCGACTCGGGGTTCGATCCAGACTCTGACCTTTTCCGTCGACCGCCCTTGGTGGGTGTATTCGCGCAGCCGTTTTTGCAGACCGGTGACCTCATGGGGCGAAAGCAGGTTCTCCACCACGACAAATCCATCGCTCCGGTACGCCGCGAGCTCCTCAGCTTGAAGCAGGCGCGGCTCTTTCAAGCGAATCATTCGTAAACTCGCTCAGCCTACGTATACAGCGAATAACTGAGCGTCTTCAGGACGCAGGCCGTCCCAGTTGACCCGCACCCGCACGGGACCTTCGATACCGTCGATGCGGTTTCCTTGCTTCCATGCCACCCTTTGGCGCAAACCGGGTTCGGCCATCGAGATGCAATCGTCTCCCGAATATCCTGGAATTGGATAGAAGGACTCGCTCAGCAGCTCAACGTTGAGCCGGCTGTGCTCGTGTAGCCGATCGGCGTTGATGTAGACGCTCAGTCCGTCTTTGCGCAGAGAGATCGGACAGGAGATCACGTGGGGCTCTACCGCCACGTCGCGGTAGCCCTGACCCTGGAAGATCGGCGCCGAGACGGCGGAGAAGAACCCGAGACGATCGCGCGGCCAGGTGGCGACGCGAACCATGCCTCGCGCCGGGTATTCCCACGTGGAGTAATAATGCACCGTCCGCTCGCCGATGTTGGCGAAGCTACCCTGCACTAGCTTCGAGCCGGCGCCCCAGCCGGGATGTCCGACGGGGTTCTCCTCAAAACAACGCACGATCTTGAAATCGGGCACCGGCTCGCGGAAATGCATGGCGTCGTGGCTTATCACGAGCCCGATGTCCTGGGTGGCGTAGACCCGATCGTTGCTCTCGTTGTGGTACATGCCGTAGAAACCGATGATCACGTTGCCACGGTTCCACACCATCGCTCCTTCGTGCACCTGCTCCCCCCGATGCCATTCGAAGTCCATTATTGGCTTGGGGGGAATGGGGTCGCGTCGAAAGCTCGGCACCGCAGCCAGGGTCCACTTCTCGAAGTCGTAACTCGCCCAGGTCATCATCTCGCGCTTGGCGGCGCCATCCACAGGGTGGGGAATGGTCTTGTTGAACGGCCCTGGCCCGCCCTGTCCGTTGACGTACCAGCACCCCCTGAATTTAAAAGGCGGGGTTCCGGGTTCGATTCCCTGGCCCACCGCCTTGCCTTTGGTCCAGGTCAATCCGTCGGCACTGTAGTGTATATGCAGTCGCATCATCCCCCCGATGCTGACCATCTTAAATCGTTTGTTCGGATCGGTTTCCTCCGGATCGTAGGCGGTAAATCGCAGCTCGCCGCCGTCCTCATCCACCAGGTTGTTCTGTTTGGAGCCGTTGTACTCCACTAGGCCGAGGATGGGCTTCTCCCAATTGAAGCCATCCTTGCTGATCGCGTAGCCGATCTGGCGGCGGTTGTCGATTGGCGGTCCTCCGGAATAGTAGCAGGGAGAGGTGTCACCGGACGAATCGCCACGGCAGGTGTACCACATGCGGTATTCGTCGCCCACCTGCAGAATGGTCGGGAAGATGATCTCCGTGCTGTCCGGTGTGCCAGGTCCGCCCAGCTGAAGCACCGGATCGCCGGGATGGTCCCGATCTTCGTAGGGGCCTCCCTCCCGGTGCTCCCCAGGCCCGCGGGCGCCAGGGATCAGATGCATCAGCACGTCCTTGCGGAAGGGGATGCTGCAGTCATCGAACGGAAAGAGCACTGCCTCTTCCACCTCGAAACTTGGGCTGCCGCTGTTGACTCCTACAGCCGGATTTGTCGCGGTTGCCATTGACGTTTCTCCCATTGATTTGTTTGATTCCATTGCCGGCCTCAAAGGCTGCGCAACCATTGGCAAGCTGTCAATTCGCACGAAAACCAAGTGGAGAACTGTCATGCTGGAAATGACCGAGCGCGAGAAGTTCCTCTTCGACCTGAACGGCGTACGCGATAGTGTTCGGCTTTTCAGAGGCCAGATGGCCGCGGTGGCGATAGACCAGACGTTATTTGCCGAGATAGCCTGAAGAAGACCATGGACCTTCAGCTAATCGAACCTCACAAACACCGTCAGCTGTTCGTGGACGACGCCGCGTTGGAAACGGGGGCCGGCGCACAAAACCACGGTTGGACGCGGACCATGCATCCACCCAAGAAGTGCGGCCCCGTCATTCGTCCTGATCTATCCCGCGGTCAACGGTCGCTGCAAAGCCGCAGCGCGCCGCAATGGAATCCCGAAAAGGGAGTCTGGGAATGGTGGTATTTCGGCGAGCACGTCTACTACGCAACCTCGACCGACGGTGAGAACTGGGATCGCCCATCCCTAGGGCGTTACGAGTGGGAGGGTTCGAAAGAGAACAACATCGCGGACGATCCCGATAGCGGCGAAACCCGGCGATTGACCCACGTGCTTCGCGACGAAGCCGAAGATAGTCCGCAGCGACGCTACAAAGCGCTCTTTACCCGCAGGGCGGTCATCAATGCCAGTAGCCGCTTCCTGGCAACGTCCCCGGACGGGTTCGACTGGACCATTCTGGATCGCCCTCCGATACCCAGCAGCGACGAATGCCACTTCACTTACGACGAGTTCGGCCAGCAGTACCTGGCGCTCGTTAAGCACGGCACCGAATGGGGGCGCTCGGTTTTTCTTTCCACCAGCAAAGACTTCGAGCAGTTCACTGAACCACAGCTCATCTTTCATTCCGACGAGCTCGACCGAGCGAACTGCCGGCGACGCGTACGCGAAGTGATCGAAGACCCCGACTATATTACACCGCCCATCGTCGACGATGTGGACTACATAGCCGAAGTCTACCAAATGGCCGTCATGCCGTACGAGGGATGTTATTTCGGGTTCCCCGGTCTGTTCAATCCGTTCGGAGCCATCGCCCCACCCACCAAGAACTTCACTCGCATCAACCAGGTGGAGCTGGCGTTTTCCCGCGACCTCCACAACTGGGATCGGCTCGGGGATCGACAGGTGTTTGTCGGCCTCGACCGGTGGGACGGCGAAAACTACGGCACGAGCCAGATCCTGTTGACCGGCCGTCCGGTTGTACGCCCCGATCTTGGTGAGATCTGGGTTTATTACAACGCCCTGCGCATGCCGGGGAACCGGGAACAATACCAGCAGCTGGACCGCAACCGGGAACTCTTCAGACTCAATGTGGATCCGGAGCTCTTCGAGGACGCGGGCGCCCTGTCGTTGGCAAAGCTCCGCCTGGACGGTTTTATCTCGCTCGACGGAGGTGAGGCGGCGACCATCACCACCAAACCGTTCATGCTAAGAGGTGAAGAGGTATACATCAACGTCGACGCCAAATGGGGGACGATCTTTGCCGAGATCGTCGATGGGGAAACCATGAAACGCTTCCCTGGGGGCTTCACCGTCATTGGCGAACCAGTCAGCGGCGATCACAGGCGCGCGAAGATAATCTGGCAGGGAGAACACGACCGGGTCTTCGAGCGGCCGGTTCGCATCATCTTCGACCTGCACCAGACGCGCTTCTACTCCTTCTGGCTGCAGAAGGAATGACGCAAACCGTTCTTCTACGGCCTGAAGGTCGGCTACATTGTCGGGGTTGCCTCTTCCATCGTCGTCGATCTGATCTGGTTCCCCACCGCGGGGGGGTCACGCCGCGGCCGGACCGCGCGGAGTTGGGGAGCGCAGCGATGCCGGCGGCGTTTCGACCGGCGCGGTGCGCTTGACCGGCGGAACCGGTTCTAAACAAAGGAGCTATCATGACCGTCTTGAGTACTCGCGATTGGGACTTCTGGGAAGAAAACGGCTACGTCGTCGTACCGAATGCCGTCCCTCAGGAAAACCTGGATGCCGTCGTTGAAGCCATGCAGGTGTTCTGCGGTCGCGACTTCTCGAGGCCGGAGGAATGGTACGGCATTCCCCGCAACCCGGGCAGCAGCCTCATCAACATGATGCGCCACCAAACCCTTTGGGAGAATCGCCAGTGTCCGCGTATCCACCAGGCCTTTGCTGAGATTCTGGGCACCGAGGCGTTGATCGTCTCGCAGGACCGGGTCGCCATGAATCCGCCCAACTACGGCGACTGGCAGTATAGCGGGTTCATACACTGGGACATGGATTCGACTCAGCGCCCCATCCCACTGCAAGTGCAGGGCGTCCTCTACCTGGCCGATACCGCCGCTAATCAAGGAGGATTTCAATGCGTGCCCGGTTTCCATCGGAAGCTGGAGGAATGGTCGAAAACCCAACCACCCGACCGCCATCCCAAGTGGCCCGAGGATATGGCAGCCTTCGACGTTCAGTCCATTCCCGGGGAAGCCGGCGACCTGCTCATATGGCACAGCGCCTTACTCCACGGCAATGGCGCCAACTGCTTCAGTCGCCCCCGCCTGTCCCAGTTTATGCTGATGACGCCGGCCCAAGATCGAACCGGCAGCGGCGTGTTGCCCCTGGCTCGGACCCACGAGGAGGTCGTCGCTGAAGCCCTTGGTGCCCCGCAGGTTTTGGTGGAGCGCTGGTTGGCCGAACATCGCGGCAGTGACCTGGTGCATGCGCGGATCGAGGAGATACTCGGGGAACACCCCAGCTACCCGGCCTGGAAGATTCGCTCCAACGGCGACCTGTTCGTCGCCAAGAAATCGTTGGTAAAGCCGGTAGACGAGACCACCGTTGAGCTTACTCGCGCCGATGCTCAGAGTTTTGGTCTGCCAATCTTGCACCACCTGGAGGAAGGCCTGATCGAATCGATCCTGCGCATTCCGCAGCCGCAGCACGAACCGAAACTCAGTTCCGACCAACTGGCTCGCTTGCCCGATCTACTGCGACAGACTCCGGCCGCTTTCGACCTTGGCGACAGCACCATCTGGAATGAACACCATTGGCAGCACACGATTTGCGGAGGAGCGGCCTTTGGATGCGGCGACGACCGCATCTGGAACGAACGGGATGTCGCCTACCTGATGCACGTCGAGTTCGGTCTAGAGCTTGACGTCCGGGACGCCGTGCTCACACCCTTGGGCCGCAAGCTCGCTGGCGTCGATTCCTGGTAATCGTAACTTTCCTGCTCCACGCCGCGAGCCGGGATGGATCGGCGGCAGCATGTCAGCATGGGGAATGCCAAGTTACATTTGCGCCGAAAACTGGAGGATGCCCATGTCCGAATTCGTTTTTCCCGACCTGCAGGGCATAAGCGACGCCTACGATCGGGACGGTTACGCCATCGTACGTCAGGTCCTGGATTCCGAGCTGTTGGAGGAGCTGAACCGGCATATCGATTGGCTCATTGAGCGGCACCCTGAGCTCGAGCCGGAGGGCCTCGGATGCCACCTGATAGCCGACGACCCCTTCTGGGTCCGTTTCCTGAGCGATCCGCATTTGCTGGACGTGGCGGGGGCGCTAATCGGCCCCAACATCGCCTTGTTTGCAGCAGACTACATCTGTAAGCCCCCAGGCAAAGGGAAAGGCGTACAGTGGCATCAGGACGGCCATTACTGGCCCCTTGAACCGCTGGAGGTAATCACCGCATGGTTTGCCGTCACCGAATCTGTTCCACAAAACGGCGGCGTTCGTGTCATTCCCGGCAGCCACCTCATCGGCCTGCAGAAACATGCGGCAAAGCGGGAGGATCACCTCCTGCTCAAGAAGGTCGATCCAGCTGTTGTGGACGAAAGCAAGGCGATCGATATCGAGCTCAATCCGGGAGACATATCGGTGCACCACCCGCTGATTCTTCACGGCTCTGAGCCCAACACCAGCGACCGTTGGCGGCGGGGAGGATCTATTCAGTACATGCCGGCCACGACGTTGGTCACCAAGCAGGATTGGCCCTGCCTCTTTCTATTCCGTGGCGAGGCGGTGGACGGCATCAACGAGTATCGCTCATGCCCGCCTTTCAACGCCGATCGGCACATGGAATTTCGCAGCTGCGAAACCTGGTTGCAGTGATCCTTCCCTATCGTTTCTTGTGCGCCCAGCTCCTACGGCCGCTCCGTCCCGGTGCTATCCTATTCCACGAGTCCGAACCCTTCTCTAACGATCAGTAGGCGATCGACAGACAGATCGGCGATGCGGTCCACGGTCCCTGAGGGCCAGCGCACTTCGACCGTGTCCACCCGCGTGCGCTCGCCCAGCCCAAAGTGGGCGCGCATATCGTTCTGCGACAGATAACTCGACCCCGAGCGGATCTCCCGCAGCTGCACCAGTGAGTCCACTCGGACCCGGACGCGGGCTCCGATGCCCAAACGATTGCTCTTTGTGCCCACCGTTTTTACCTGCAGCCAGTGGCGGTCATTGCCTCCCTTGTTGCGCAGAAGATTGGGTGTATCGTCGATGTTGAACACGGCGATATCGATATCCCCATCGTTGTCGTAGTCGCCGAAAGCCGCCCCGCGACTCGATTGCACCAGGGCCAACCCTGGACCGGCCTGCTCGGTGACCTCTTCAAAGCGCCCGCCATCGTTGCGAAAGAGCTGGTTCGACTGCCGGTAGCGCTCTGCATGTCCCTCTACCGCATCCAGCTGCGGGTAGATGTGACCGTTGGCAATGAACAGATCCAGATCCCCGTCGTGATCATAGTCGAAAAACGAGGTCCCCCAGCCCAGGGTCGCGTAGGTCGGTTTATACAGACCGGTGGCAGGGGTAATGTCGTCGAAGTACTTGCCCTGGTTCGTGTACATGGTTGAATAGTCATTGGCAAAATTGGTGACGAAGAGATCGAAATCTCCATCGTTGTCGTAGTCGCCTGCATCGACCCCCATACCCGCCTGCGCTACCCCGTGCCAGGAGCGCCCTGCGCTCATGCGTGCCCCCACCTCTTTAAAGGTGCCGTCCCCGTTGTTCCGGTAGAGAAAATTCTGATGGATGTCGTTGGCGACGTAGATGTCCGGATCGCCGTCGTTGTCGTAATCCGTGAGACAAACCCCAAAGCCGTAGGAAGGAACCCAATCCTTCAGACCCGCCTGTTCGGTCACATCCGTGAAGGTGCCGTCCCCGTTGTTGCGGTAGAAAACATCGGGGTCGCCCTTGAGCCCGCGAGGTCCTACCAGGACGTTTCCGACACCCATCCAGACCAAACTCCGCTCCGCCTTCAGGACCTCTTCTATGGGGTAGTTCACATAGTTGGCCACATAGAGATCCAAGTCGCCATCCCCGTCATGATCCACGAAGATCGCGCCGGTACCCCCGCTGTCGTCGCCGACTCCGGTCATGCTCGTGACGTCGGCAAAACTGCCGTCACCGCGGTTGCGGTAGAGCACGTTCGAGCCCGTGTTGGTGACGTATAGATCCGGATGGCCATCGTTGTCGTAATCGCCCACGCTCGCGCCAACGCCCCAACCCCGGTCCCCAACTCCGGCACGGGTCGTCAGATCCTCAAAGCTTCCATCTCCTCGGTTGCGGTAGAGCACATTGGCTCCCCTCAGCGTCACCTTCCGGTCTTGGATCCTCCAGCCATTGACCACGTAGAGATCGAGATCGCCGTCGTCGTCGTAATCGAAGAACGCCCCTCCGGTGCCGCTCGCCTCCTGGATGTGGTTCTTTTCCAGGCTGCCGCAGTAGGTCACCACATCCAGGCCGGCCTGGGCTGCCACGTCCTCAAAGACGACCTCCGCCCACACCTTCTGCCCCAAAGCAGGCGGGAGGAGCAATATTGCCGCAACCGCATACCAGACCTGCACCATTCTGTGCTCCTTCAATTTACCCCAACTAGTAGGGGTAGAAACGCGCCTCATGATCCGCTATATCCCCTCCTGCCATTCCACGGTGACCGTCGCCAATGTACTCACATTGATATTCTGGGCATCTATCGTAAAATTGTGTCGCATATCTATGCTGGCCAACTGTCGTCACGCCCTCCCCCGGCTCAAAGGTCAAAAACATGCAGCAAGCACCATTTTTTTATATTCATAATGATAGCGCTTGGCTTTGCCCGGCGACACAGGTGGGCCCTGGTTGACACGCTGGCGGAATTGGGTCTGGATGTGGAAGGGATCGAAGCGGAAGTGGATTTTATTGGTCGGCTGGTCGAGAAGATGAGAACCTGATGTTCAGGAGGAGGCGCAGATAAAACGGTGGCTAATGGCCCTATTGCTTAGCGCTGTGTACAGCGCCTCTGTATGGGCCCAGAACGTTGACTTCGAGACCGCCCGTAGCCAAGCAGAGGTAGTAGTCCTGGAGGGCGACTTTGCGATTGGTTCCCAAGAAGATCTCGACGGGCTGATCACTGCTGCTGGAGACAGGTCCTTCGCTATTGCGGGCAACCTGACCGTGGAGCAGTCTCCTCTCACCACGCTGGCCGGTTTGAAGAATCTCACCAGCGTCGGGAGCCTGGTTATCGATCGCAATGCCGCTCTGACCAGCTTGGTGGGGCTGAGTAACCTCACCGGCGTCAAGAGCTTGACGATTCGCTTCAATGGGTCTCTGACTACCCTGGAAGGTCTGAACAACTTCACCAGCGTCGGGGGGTACTTGGCAATCGCAAACAATGCTGCACTGACGAGTGTGGCGGCGTTGAGTAACCTCACCCACGTCGGGGGGGACCTGAGAATCAGCGGCAATGCCGCTCTGACCAGCCTGGTGGGGTTGAGTAACCTCACCCGCGTCAAGAGCCTGACTATTCGCTTCAATGGGTCTCTGACTACCTTGGAAGGTTTGAATAATCTCACCAGCGTCGGGGGGGACCTGGTAGTCGAGAACAGTGTCGGTCTGCCGAATCTGGCGGCGCTGAGTAACCTCACCCACGTTGAGGAGGATCTGGTCATCGACTTCAATCCTGCTCTGACCAGCCTGGAAGGCCTGAACAACCTCACCCGCGTCGGGGGGGACCTGGTAGTCAAGAACCATGGGTCTCTGACTACCTTGGAAGGTTTGAATAATCTCACCCGCGTCGGGGGGGACTTGGTAGTCAGGATCAATGGCGCTCTGACCAGTCTGGCGGCGTTGAGTACTCTCACCCGCGTTGGGGGGGACCTGGTAGTCAGTGACAACTCAGTTTTACCAACCAATTCAGCTCAGGCCTTTGCAGACAGGCTGATTGCGGGTGGCTTTACAGGTCAGGTCACAATCAGAGCGAATAAACCATAGCAGGCCGAGTAATATTTGCGGTCCGCCGCGCAACCTGACCAGGATCGCGACCAACCCATCTGCGTGGATATCGCTACTCCGCCGCACTTCAAGTGGGTTTGGTGCCCGGTCAAACCAAGTAGTGCTTCTGAGGCGCGGAGAAGGAGTGTCGACGATAGACAACAGCAGGAGGATGTGATGCGGCTAAGTCCAATGGTGGGGATTCCGAAAGACGGCGCGGCCGGGGATTCACTGGTGCAGACGGTAGATCGGTTCTCGGCGAAAACCATATCGACCTATACGGGCGGTGACTGGTCCGAAAAGGATGTGGTTCAGGCGCGCAGTATTCTGGACGAATGCGGGATCTCGGTGGGCGAGTTCTGCTGGATGAGGATCGATCTGAATGCCTCCCTGAGTGAGCAGACTGAAGAGTTTAAGCGGCATCTATCCCACGGTGCGCTACTCAAGGCCCATTGCGCCGGTTTTGCCATGAAACCAGAGGGAGCCACTCCCTTCGATCCGGTGACGGAAAAGAACTGGAACCGCGAAACCTGGTTGCGGTGTCTCGATCGCGTTGCGGTTCTGCTGCAAATTGCTCAGGAGCAGGATATGGTGGTTGCCGCGCATCCGCATTTGCTCACGCCGTTGAACTCCATCGCTCGATACCGGGAACTGTTGGGAAGCTTCAACGCCAGACACTTGAAGGTGCTCTTCGATCCGGTAAACCTTGTGCATCCGGAGGATGTCTTCAACACGGCTCAGGTTATCAACGACCTCTTCGATGCCCTTGACGAGGACATCGTGGCCATTCACACCAAAGACGTCATCCTGACACACGGATCGGGGGGATTGCTACAACTGGAAGAGACCGTACCAGGTCGCGGCGTCCTCGACTACAAGGTCCTGCTGCGGCGAGGCAGTGCGCTGGCGCCCGAGGTGACGATGCAAGTGGAGCATTTCGAGGGGGACGACATCGTCGAGGGCCAGGACTACATACGGCGCGTAGCCGGAGACCTGAATCTCACCATCGGCTGAAGTCAATTACAACTCAGTTTTACCAACCAATTCAGGCGCACTATCGGGCGGCCACACAACTAACTCGAATTTGAGCATTGCAATCGCGGGATGGGGACGTTGCGTTTCCGAATAGAAATAGTCGTTTTTATCGCCGGGGCGGCAATAATGATATTCGAGCTCGTGGGTTCGCGTGTCATGGCGCCGTACCTTGGGACTTCGCTCTACGTATGGACCAGCCTCATCGGGGTTATTCTGGGCAGTCTCAGTTTCGGATACTGGTACGGGGGACGGCTTGCTGACAGGCGGCCCGAGCACTGCGGTGCTTTCAAAGATACTCTTCGCAGCTGCGATTCTTGTAGCCGGCAGTTTCGTATTTCGATTACCTCACATTGAAATTCGTGCGGAGCTTGCTTCCCGACCTGCGCGCTGCCTCCTTCGCTGGCGCGGTTATTCTGTTTGCTCCAGCGAGTGTGCTCTTGGGAATGGTGGCGCCCTTTGCCGTGCGCCTGCAGTTGAGCGACATCGAAGAAACTGGTGAAGTTGTCGGACACCTATACGCGATTTCCACGGTTGGCAGCATTAGCGGGACGTTTCTCGCCGGGTTTTTTCTCATTGCCTTTTTCGGAACGACGCAAATCCTTCTGGTACTGTCTGTTCTTCTGCTGGCAGCGTCGTTTGTCGGGCTCACAATGAAAAAGACGAAGCGCCGGGTAGTAGCCAGCCTTCTTCTCTTACTTGCGGTATCTTTCCGCGCACATCTACATCACAACTCCGATACCGGGCGAATCGATATTGACACAGATTATAACCGAGTGTGGATCGATGATTCAGTCTTTGGGGAATCGAAGCGACGGGGGCGCCTTCTTCGAATCGATGGCTTATTCGCGCAAGCGGCGGTGTACCTCGACAATCTCAACGAACTCTACCCGAACTACACGCGATTCTACCGCCTCGCAGAACATTTTCGTCCGGACGCCCGTGCTGCGCTGGCCATCGGCGGCGGCGGCTATACCTTTCCTCGCGACTATCTTCGGCGCAATGCAGATGTGGCAATTGACGCTGTGGAAATAGATCCGCAGCTTACGGAATTGTCGCGTCAATATTTTGCTCTCCGCGATCATCCGCGGATGAAGATTCATCACGAAGACGGCCGCATGTTCGTCGCGCGGACGGAGAAAAAGTACGATGTTGTGTTCTTAGATGCTTTTAACTCAGCAGCGACCATTCCGTTTCACCTTACAACGCTCGAATTTACCAGAGAGCTCGTGGGCGTGCTCGGGCCCAACGGCGTTCTCATTACCAATGTCGTATCTGCGATTGAAGGCGACCGCGGCCGGATGCTTCGCGCTTTGTATGCAGCGTACCAAAAGGTGACGATGTTGCAGCATTAACAGATAATTATGCCCCCGTAGAGCACTATTCGAAGGGCGTACTTCAGTACTACTTATGAGATGTGGTTTTGAGTAAAATCTGGCTCCAGCCGCGGAACGGGGCGGCGGCCAATGGCCCCCCTTCGCGGTTCTAAGACGCACCGCTCTCCTCGCACTCGCCGCTCGCCTTTGGTCATAGGGACTGGATGCTCGAGGGGCACGTTGCGCTGAAAAGGATCTACGCAGCAGGACATGCCTAGCGCGATGACCGCACCACGCCGCAGCTCCGCCTTGCTCGCCGGAGCGTTGTTCACGCTGTCAGGGGCGCTCGGACTGGGGTACCAGCTCGTGTGGATCCACAAAGCAACCCTGGTCGTGGGCGCAAGCCAGATCGCCCTGGCCACAGTGGTCACCAGCTTCTTCCTGGGACTTGCTCTGGGCAGCCTGGTGGTGGGGGGGCACCTTCGCAGCCGGCGTTTCTCACCGCTCTACGTCTACGGATTTTTCGAAGCAGCCATCGGCATCTACGCGCTCGCATTTCCGCTATTTTTCGAGTGGGTTGAGGCTGCGTACGTGGTCCTGTATCCCTTCGTTGCGATCAGCAGCGAGGCGCTCTTCCTGTTGCGCTTTGGACTGCTGTTCCTACTGTTCCTCGTGCCCACCTTCTTTATGGGAGGCACGCTGCCGCTGCTGCTGGACGGCCTCGTGGAACGAGACGCTGCGATCGGCTCCCTCACCAGCCTATTCTACGGCCTCAACATTATGGGCGCCGTGCTCGGCGTGCTGTTAACGGGCTATCTGGCGATCCCCGGCTTGGGCATGAACGGAACCAGCCTTGCCGCCGGCATCGGGAATCTCTCCATCGCCGCATTGGCCCTCGTCGCCTTTCGGCGTGCGGCACCGATTCACATTCCGTCCGAGGCGGCCAAACGCCTGCCGGGACCGAACGCCTTCTTCTGCGTTTTGGCCGTTCTCTCAGGGCTCGCGGCGATCGGATACCAGGTTGCCTGGATGCGCTATTTCTCGCTTTTCAAACCAGCCAGCGTGTACCTCACCGCGATCCTGCTGGCCGTGTTCCTCGCCGCGCTGGCCGCCGGGAGCATGATCATGGCGCGAGTGCTCGCGAGCGGCATTCACCCTCTGCGGGTCGTGGCCCTGCTGCAGCCGTTGGCCGCCTTGCTCGTGCTCTACAGCCTGGATTGGTGGACCCTGGCAGGCTACGAGATCCCCTCGCAGACTGCGACGGGGCGACCGAGTTGGTACTTTGTTAGCGAAGCCGCCGACGCCACCTTCTTTGCGCCCCTCTTCCAGATCAGCCTCGTGGTCTTTCTTCCCGTGACGCTGCTAGGTACTGCGCTCCCCGGTATCATCGCCGCTGCCACGCGACACAGCGCCGAGCTACGGAACGCGGCAGGCCGCCTGGTCTTCTGGAACACGCTGGGCGCGAGCGCCGGAGGCTTCGCGGCAGGCTATCTCCTGATTCCAGCGTTGGGCCTCACCAGCACGCTGTTCGCTTTGACGCTGCTGACTCTGGCGCTGGGAATTGCTGCCGAGAGCCGGCTCGTGAGCGCAGGCGGTCGTTCAAGGCGATTCCCCTTCGGTCTGGGTCACGGCTTCTGTATTCTGGTACTGGTCGCCTGCTTTTTGTTCTTACGGCGCGACGTGACCCTGCATACGGTGCGCACCCATGGTGTGGGTAAAAGGTTCAAGGATGCGCAGCTCATCGACATGGTGGAGGGACCGATCGCGACGGCTTCTGTCTTCGCCGACCCAAAGAACCGCTACATCGCATCGGGGGATCAGGTCCTGGCGGTGGTGCGCGACGGCGTGCTCCCCGTCCAGGCGATCGAGGGCCACCTGCCCGCGCTCTTCTACCCGCGGCCCGGAACGCCGAAGCGCATCCTCGGCATCGCCCTCGGCTCCGGACAGTCCTTCGGGGCCCTGCTGCACTATCCGATTGAACACATGGACGTGGTCGACATTTCGCCTGAGATAGTCGAGCTGGCCCTGGAACATTTCCGGGAATTCAACGGTGATCTAGGCAACGAGCCACGGGTATCCGTGCACCTGGACGACGGACGCCACTTCGTGCAGCGCGCTGCGCCGGCCTCCTACGACGTCGTCTCCATGGAGCCTCCACCACCTACCGCGGAGGGGGTGCACGCGCTCTACTCGCTGGAGTTCTACCGCGGTGTAGAGCGCGTCCTGCGCGAAGACGGTGTGCTGATGCAGTGGGTGCCTCTGTACTGGCTCACGCCGAATGAAGCGCGGGGGGTGGTGAAGACGCTGGCGGCCGTCTTCCCCCACACGTTCGTAGTGCGCACGGGCGCGGTCGACTTCATGACGCTGAGCTTCAAGCGGAAGGACCCGCCTCGCTTCAGCACCGCATGGATCGAGGAGCGCGCGAAGATCTTTGCACAGGAGCGTTGGGTGAAGGCCAAGCGCTGGACCGAGGAGTGCCGTCACGAGACCGCGTCGCTGGAGGGCATCCTGGCGCTAATCCACGCTGGTCCGGAAGACATCGCACGCATGCGGGCACCGTACATCTATCGGGATGACGACCAGCGCCTGAGCTTCTCTAGCGGCGATCGCCAGCTGTTGCGGCGCTACCCGTTCAAGCGTCGGATCTCCTTCACGTTCGCGGCGCTGCCGCTAACGCCGTTCCGCGAGCTCCAGCGCTACTTCGTCGAGCCCATTCCGGTGGCCGAGCTCGACGAGGAGCGGGCGCGGGCGCTGAGGGCCGGCCATCACCTGGCCTCGCCCGCCGAGGTCGCCGAGGCAGAGAAGCGATTCCGCAGCGCCGCAACGCCGGCGGCTCGCGCGGATTGGGCGCTGCGTGTCGCCGAGCTGCGGCGCCTCGATTTTGAGGTGAGCCTGGCCTGGCTGCGCCGGGCCATCGACGCTCACCCTGCTAGCGGTAGCGATCGGCGTGCCAACGCGGTCGCGCGGTCGCACGTACACGTTCACGCGTCAGAGCTGCGGCACTGGATCGACGCGCTCCCGCCGCGGGCGCGGGCGTCGCGCCTTGTGCACGCCGTCGAGAATGAACTCAAAAGCTACCTGGAGGGCGAGCGCGAGCAGCGCTCGGCGTACCTGTGGCACAAATTGACGCAGACGTTGTCGGTGGGGACGACAGAGTCGGAGTAAGGAGGAAGACGGGGGAGAGCAGCCGCCTGGCGTTCGCTGCGGACTTCCTCACGCACTACCCAAAAAAATACAGGGGCAGATCATTACAATCTGCCCCTGTACGGTTTAACGGATCGATCAGATCAGGACTATTTCAGCAGGGTCACAGAGCGGGTGGCCGAAAAATCGCCGGCCTCCATCCGGTAGAAATAGGTCCCGCTAGACACGGCCTGACCGCTATGATCGCGGCCCTCCCACACCGTCTTGTAGGCCCCCGCACTCAAGGTCTCGTCCACCAGCTTCGCCACCCGCTGGCCGGCCGCGTTGTACACCTCGATCTTCACCAGCCCAGCGGCACCAGGCGGAACGGTGAACTCGATCGTGGTCGCGGGGTTGAACGGGTTGGGATAGGCCTCGTTCAACGAGTAGCTGTCGGGCGTGCCTGCGCTTTCGACCTCTTCGACCACGGTCACGCCAGCGCCCAACCTGCGGGTCTGTATATCGAAGGGAATGTGCAGCAACATGCCCGGAGGAAAGAAGTCACCAGAATCGCCGAGTCCAGTATGGCCATCCAGTCCATATCTGCCATTCCAATACATGCCGTCCCACGGTCCCGGCTGGCCCGCATTTCTGCCCTCGTAGGGATCGCCGCCGACTCTGGATCTGTTGTTCTGAACGAAGATGTTCCACTTCGACCCAGACGGCACGAACGGACCGACCGTATGGCTTATAAAAATACGGTACATCCCGAAGCCATCCCGTGAATAGGCGTTCCATTGGTGGCCCAATGGGTTGTGATTTTCGGCGCCCAAGACAAACTTTCCAGTCAGGTCGACCGAAAACCTGGTTAGTGCGGAGAACGAGCCCTGCGGATTCCCAAACCTGGCGGCCAGTTCATCGGGTATCACGTCGCCGTAAAAGTCGCCCGGGCCATTGGTCCAGATGGGGTCGCCGTTGTGGTCCATCTTGAGAAAGTGTTGGGACCCATGGCCGTGCACGTAGATTCCGCTGTCGTCAACGATAATATTGTCCGGTCCACGGAGAGTATGTGTCTCATTGCCATCCGCATCAACATTGATCCAATCGGAGAACTCGGTGACGTCATACTCTTGGAGGAAGGTGCCGGTGGCCCTGTCCCAGACCTGGACCGTGCCCGTCGGTGGCTCGGATTTGGTGTTGTTCGCGTTATAGAGCTTATCCTGATAAATTTCAAGCACCTTAATTCTTTCATTCTCCCTACCCTGGGCAGTAGAGAACATGACACCATCGTCGGCCCAATCCGTGACCAGGTCAAACGTCCTGCCGGCGCGATTGATTTTTAGCTTCAAAATGGCCGGACCCGGTTCGGGCCTCGACACGACCATCCAGAAGATTTCTTCATCGTCGGGATCGGGACGTATACCGCCATCGCTCTGTTTAGTGCCTTCCCAGGGGATCTTGCTATGAAAGTCCCAGCGTTCCCAGCCATTGGGATTGGCAATGAGATCCGTACCAAACTCTACGCGCGCCACATTGCCAACCTCCAGACCGAACAACGGTTCGTCGACCTCCGTGGTCCAGTTCTCGGGAGGATCCTTGCGCATATCAATGATAGGGTCGATGAAGCCCGTGCGAGGGGCTACTCCCATCAGCACCGGGTTATCCAAAACATTGATCCCGATCACGTCGAATTCGTAGTTGCCGGGGCCGACCGCATTACCTTGCCAATCCCGGCCGTCCCAGGTCACCACGTTGTTGCCCGCTTCCAGATCGGCACCCGGAGTGTTGTTCAGGTACAGGTCCTGCGCCTGAAACCTGTGTATGGAGCCGTTGAGACCGGTGACTCCCGTCACGTTACTGCCGATCTCGTACACCGAGATCCACACCGTGGCGCGCTGGCTCAGGCTGATCGGAATGTCCACTGAGCCACTCCCGTTCCATGACACGTCCGAAGCGGTAATACGCAGCGGGTTCGGAGTCCCTGATTGCTCGGGAAGCGCTGGATTTGTGCCTTCGGGAAGCGAGGGCTGTGCGGGAAAGGTTTGCGAAAATGTGGAGCTGGCGGCCATAAGGACTACGGCGAGCGCGGCTGCCAACACAAATTGCAGTTTCTGCATGTCAATTCCTCCTGGTTTGGGTCGAAAACAAATAACCTATCCACCTGAGCCGGTCAAAAACTCAGGAACTTCAAACATTATAACGAGAAATTTTAGGGGTGTCAATATTTTTACGCAATTAGCATTTTAAGACTTGACATTCGCCCTCTTATTGGTTATCTTAAATATAAGAAAAACAAGCAATACGGGAGCGAAGAATGAACTTGATTACCGTGACAGAGAGATTCCCGACGCAAGAATCCTGCATTGCTCATCTGGAGCGGATACGCTTCGGCGATGAGCCCTTTTGCCCCTTGTGCGGCACGGTCGGGGAATGCGCCCGCAAGAAGCAGGGGAATGTAATCGGGCGTTGGAACTGTCACGCTTGCAAATCCAGCTTCAATGTCTTATCCCAGACCATGTTTCAAGGCACGCATCTTCCCTTGCAAAAGTGGTTCTGCGCCATCGCCCTGATCGTGAACGCCAAGAAAAGCCTGTCCAGTTGCCAGCTCGGGCGTGACTTGAACCTGAATCAGCGGTCCGCCTGGTACATGCAACAGCGCATCCGGGCTGAAATGGCTACCAAGCAGGGAAGAATCAGGTTAACTGGACTCATCGAAGCCGACGAGACCTACGTCGGCGGACGCCCCAGGAAGCGCAACAGGCGCGACGACGACAAACCCAACCTCAGAGGACGGGGAACGCGCAAGACCGCGGTTATCGGCGCTGTGGAGCGCTCAGGGAAGGTTGTGGCTCAGGTCGCCGACGATCTCTCCGCTAAGGGCGTGCTCGAGTTTATCAAACGTGCCATCAATCCTGACGCCTCGACGTTGGTCACGGACGAATATGGGGCCTACAACGTAGTGCGGCGGATCATGGATCACTGCGTGATTCAGCATTCCAAGCGTTATGTTGATGGCACGATTCACACGAACACGATCGAAGGCGTGTGGTCTTTGCTCAAGCGGGCGTGGTATGGATCGCATCATCACTACACGCCGCTTTACGTGGCCGAGGCTTGTTTCAAGTACAATCACCGCGACGACGACAACGCCTTCGGTTCTTTCCTACAAGGGTGCTTCAAGTAATTGCGGATTCGCCGTTGGCCTGGCCTCGAAGTGAGGAAGCTTACGGGAATTATCGCAAACCACTTTAGGGGGAAAGGCCAAAGTCGTTAATAAGAGAAGGTAAAATGACCGTCACATGACACCGTTAAAACGCCTCGTTTTAAAACGTCTTGGCCTAAAAGAACTCCATACTTAGCATTTGAACCAGGATTGAAATGTATAGCTTGAACCAACATAAGTTGTAATTTTGCTCCATTCGGATCTTGTTCGTCTTCAAACGCGAATCCAACCAGAACGTTATAAGCGTTCATGGTTAACGTTATAAGCGTTCATGGTTACAGCCCGCTCAGAGTTTTGAATATCTACTTGCCCGATTGGTTCTAAGTTTAGAGCTTCAACAACTGACGGTGATATGCATGTGTATGTGGCTCCAGTGTCAACTAATGCGGTGCAAGGATGGATATTATCTTCATCGACAGCTATAGCAACGTCACATGTAATGCCAACTGCCCAGTCAAACCGAGATACTACCACGGACATGAGAAAAATACCCCAAATCTATAGGTCGTGAAGATACCTTTTGAATGGAAAATAATTTTCCAGGCAGGAACGTTTTTCCTGCTTCAATAGCATCCTGGCCGGTTTCAAACAAAGCCACAATTCCCCCGTTATGCATTAGAGCCGTTTTCCCATAATCGGTCTTGGACAGATTTGCAAGTTGCTCTTTGAAAGCATGGTAATTTCTCTCCACTTCTTCCTGCTGGGTTGGCATGTGAGTACCCTCGTGGCTTTTAGTGGGTGCTACACTGAAAACCTAGTCGAATGGTGTATACGCTATAATACGCGCATTTGAGCGTATTATCAAGAATTATTCAGTTCACCCAGTTCCCAACCCCGGGCTCTTGCCAATTTCAACATAAAAATCTCCATCCAAATGCAAGAAGCGTTCTTCGAATTCGCTATAAGGTATGATTGTTTCTGGTTCACAAACCAACCTTAAGATTTTCGCATATCCCAACTTCTCTTCTATTATTCCTTTGCTTGTGTCTGTTCCTCCCGTTTGATGCTCCAATAGAATAACTGTTCCAATTGGCGAAGCCATGATACCTCCTTCTAAAAGTTGGGTAGTATCCTAATAACCGAATGTCAAGATTGTCGCCAGTCCAAATTGTTCTATTTTTGAAGTTGGGTTCCATTGCGCGTTGACAAGGGGAATGTATTGAAGTTACTTCGCGAGGGCAAGTCTTAAAATGCTAATTGCGTATTTTTTCGTGATTTTCACAGCGATATATGGTGGTCGGAAACGTTTGAGAGACACGATCTGCGCTGTCGTATGCGGACGAAGGGAAATAACTTCCGAGACGGAAAGGAACTATTTTCCTGCGCCTGGGTATTCTCTGGGAAATTTAGTCTGGAAAGGGCGGTTTCTTAGGAAGGCGAACGGAGTTTGTGGGGTGCAAATGTGGATCGACGTCGCAAGGCGGATGCCACGATCTTGCGACTGAACTCGCGCACATCGTCCAGAAGGGTGTAACACAACGGTACGATAAGGAGCGTCAGCACCATCGACGCCAGAAGCCCGCCCATCATCGTACGTCCGAGCGGGGCGTAGTTGGCGCCGATCACCTTGCTGTTGCCGATAGCCATCGGAACGAGGCCGAAAATGGTGGTGAAGGTAGTCATCAAGATGGGCCGAAAGCGGTGTCGCCCTGCCTCGATCAGAGCGTCGAACCGCTTCAAGCCCTCGGAGCGCAGGCGATTGGTGAGGTCCACCAGCACGATGGCGTTGTTTACGACTACCCCCACGAGTATCACCGTGCCGATTCGGGACATGTCGTCGAACGTCGTTCCCGTTGCGTAGAGCGTCCAGTAGACCCCCAGGAAAGAGAACGGAATAGCGATAATGACCGAAAGTGGCAGTACAAACGATTCGAACAGCAGTCCCATCAGCAAGAACACGAAGGTCACCGCCAGAACAATGGCGAACTGTTGCGATGCGTCGCTCTCTTGCATGCGTACATAGCGTGCCCCCTTGTCCCAGCGATATCCGCGCGGCATCTCGAACCCTTCCATCGCCAGATCGATCTGCTCGAAGAGGTTCTCGGATTCTTCTTTCGTTGCCGTGGCAGTTACCGCCACCATCGTCTGCCGGTTGTGGCGGCGGATGCGACCGATGCTCTGGTTTACGTAGAACGAGCCCAGCGATTTCAGCTGCACCTGCTTGCCGTCCACGGTTGGAAAGCTCAGGTTGCGCAAGTGTTCCATGTTGCTGATGTCTTCTTCCTGCAGGCTCATGCGCATAACCAGCTCGCCGCGATCTGTCCGGAAGCGACTCAACTCAACGCCGCGAAGTTGGTTCGACGGCCATCGGATCCCGAGATTGCTTGAGATAGTTCTGGCTTCGATGCCGTACTGATCGAGCTTGGCCCGGTCGAGTCGAACCTGCAGCTCAGAGTTCCCTCCCACGGCCATTTCCGTATACACCCGCTCCAAACCCTCAATACCCAAGAGGCGACGTTCTACTTCCTCGGCCAACGCGGTCAATAGCCGCGTCTCGTGGCCGTAAAGATTCAGCGTCACGGAGGCGTCCTGACCGGTGCGCTCGCGGTTCATGGTCAAAACGATGCCGGGCTTCGACGGGATGCGGCTCTTGATATCCTTGACGACATCCTCATATTCCATTCCGGTCTTTTCACGAAGACCAAGCTTGTCGACAATCTCGTAGAAAGCCACGCTGTACCACTCGAGGTTCTCCCCTTCTTTCAACACCACGCCGGCTCCACCGCGCCCGGTCGTATACCAGATCCTGACGACGTCGGCGTTGTACTCGTCTCTGTGGTTCATCAGGGTATCCTCGACGCTGTCCATATAGTCGCCCAGCGCTTCCACGGAAAGTGCCGGTGGCACGTCGAACCTCATGTGAATCCAGCTGCGCCGATTCTGCTGGTCGGTTTTCTTCATGCCTTCGATGGGGATGTAAATGGACCCCATCAAGAGCAGCACGACGATGAGTCCGTCCAGACGATGGTTGAGCGCAAATCGCAGGCAACGCAGGTACCGATCGCGTAGTTTGGCGATCAGTCTCAGCTCTTCCTTTTCTTTCTCGGTAGAAAGACGCTGCGCCGCCAAGGGAATGAAGATCAAAGCGATAAATAAGGAAGCCAGCAGGCCGACGATCACTGGCAAGCCGATGCGAAACATCCAGAAGGCGAACGATTCTTCATCGCTCATGAGAATCAATGGCAGGAACACGACCACAGTAGTCAAGGTCGCTATGGTTACAGCGAGTCCCACTTCGCCGGCGCCCTCGATGGATGCCCGGCGCGCCCCTGTTCCAGACTGCTGCTTGCGATAGATGTTTTCCACGATAACGATGCCATTATCGACCACCAGTCCGAGACTCAACATCAATCCCATCATCGTCGCGATATTGAGCGACCAGCCAGCAAAGTAGAGAACAGTTATCGTTACCAGTATCGACAGTGGAATCGCCAGCACGATCAGCATTGTCATACGAACCGCCCGGAGGAAGAAGAACAGGATCAACGCCGCGAAGAGCCCTCCCCACAACCCCGACTTCTTCAGATTTTCGATCGACTTGACGATATACTCTCCCTGATCCCACACAATCTCGATGTTGACTTTGTCGAAAACGGGATCGGACTTGAGCTCCTCCAGCAACCCGCGTATGGCGGTCGTTACGGCAACTACGTTTCCCACGGCCGTGCGCTGAACGCCCATCCACATAGCTTCGTTGCCGTTGGTACGGTTGTACCAGTCTTTCTTCGCCTGCTGCATGTGAACATTGGCGACTTCGGACAGCCGCAGATCGAACTCGGAGTCGAGAACCAGGTCGCGAATCTCTTCCAGAGAATCGAGGCTGGCCACGGAGCGGACATAGAGCCGCTTGCCGCCATCGCGGACGGTTCCGCTGGGGAAGATGAAATTCTGATTCCGAAGCTTGTCTACGACGTCGATCAGGTTCGCCTTGTGGCTTTCAACCTTGCGCTGGTCCAGCTGAATCAGAACCTCTTCTCGAGGCACCCAGGTTTTGATGTTGGCGACGCCGTCGATACGTTCTAGCATCGGTTTGAGCTGACTCTCCACCAGGGCCATAGGCTGGGTGACCCCCGGTTGGAAATTGATGTTCATCCACATGATCTCGTCGTCGTCGTCGCTGTCCCATTTTCCCACTGTAATCGGTCCGTACGGCAGTTCGGGTGCGAGCCGGTCCATGCGCTCGGTGAGCTCGCCCCACGCCCGCGACATGTCAGCGTCGGCGCGAAAATAGATTTTGGCGATAGCCCGTTCCCGCATTCCGGCCGTTTCGAACTCCTTGACTTGCCCGAGGGTAGCCAGCGCCGCTTCTAGAGGCAGGACAATCGACCGTTCCGTCTCTTCGGGGCTGGCGTTGGGATACGGTATCCACACCCAAAGGCGTTTGTCATCGCGCCCCCTAGGTACGAGGTTGAGCGGAATTAGGGTGTAAGCAATGTAGCCCACCACTAGTAGCGCAGTGAGGATCATCACCACAGTCACCGGCCGGTCGACCGACAGGCGTGGCAACAGATAATCGCGTTTTTTGGTCACGGCAGTGGGATGCTACTCACTAGCTGCTGGCTAGGCAGGATGACAATAAGAGGCCGCAGGCGCGTAGCGCGAGGGATAGGAGTGAGTCGTACTGAGGGATACGAGGCTCACGTAGGGCTGAGTCTCTACTTTGGCAGACCGACGTCGTAGAAAACCTGGTTGATCTTCCATGAGCCGCTTTTGCGACTGGCCAGCCAAACTACGTGGCGGTCGAGGCTGTGTTCGGCAGGCCCTTTGTCGTATTTGGTAGTTACCGTCTCCCTGGTTACGGCAACCGCCTCCTGACCGTTGTCGCCTAGGGTAGCATAGACCACATTGCGATCAATCTCGTACTTGGCGTTTCCCAGTCGTTTCGTGAGCCAGCCTTCCCAATCCTCGGAATGGCCGAAGATGATTTTCCACTTTGCCGGCTTCACCTCTTTTTCGCCGCTGTAGGCCGCCAGCTTTTCGGTGTAAAAGCCGGCGATCGATCCTGGACTGCCCTGCTCCCACGCTTCCTTCTCCTGCTCTAGCAGCTCGGTCAATTCGGGAACGGGATCAAAGGGTCGGGTCACGCCCACAGTCGTGGAGTCACCCAGATTCTGCACGTATCCTGATACCAGCCACTCATCGTCAATCTTGTCGAAGAACCACAGTCGTTCCTCCCACAGCGGCTCAGGATTTCCCGTCGCCTTGTCGATGACAACACCGGAATCGACGGTGGTCGCAATCGCTTTTTCGTGCTGGGGTGCCAACACGAGGATGAACGGCATCACCCGGTCGAAGTCGAAGCGCTTGGCCTGCAGCTCGATAGGAAGCGATCGACCGAGATCGGCTCGACTCTCATGGAGAACGGACCAGCCTCGCGGATCGATGGTCCCGTGACCTTCGTACACGGCGATTTCCTCCGTATAACTCTCCAGCATCTGCTCGGTGTTGCCGCGCCGCTTGGCAAACTTCTCGTTGTCGATGGTCTTGCGGATCAGAATGGTCTCCGGTGTTTCGGCGGCTTTGGCGTGCGTCCCCAGTATGCCCACCATGATTGCTCCAACTCCGACGCATCTAGTGATTCTCATGACAATCTCCTCAATTTCGCAATCCCTACTTCTCTTCAAGCGTGTCGTGATTTCCCTCAACCTGGACAGGGAGACCAGAACTAATATCACCAACGTCGGTCTGCAGCGCGAGGTCTTCCTCAAAGCCTTGGGGCAGAGGGATTTATATGCGCTATGGTGCGGCTGCAATGGCCTGCCTCCTAGCTCTGGCTGATCAGTTTCTCTTCCATCAAGGCCTGGATATTCGCCTCTGAGCACACGCCTTCGATGTCTTCGACCTATTCATTCTGCATGTGAAAATCCCCTATAGTTGAATCTGCGGACACTCAGTGTTGCGCTTCCTTCAAGTACTCGTGGAGTGTTCGAGGGTCCGGCAGTGGCATCCCGACAACCCCGCACGCCACCGCCCGTTCCAGTTGCTCCCGCGTCCGCACAGTGGTGGATAGTATGAACAATCCGCTAGCCGCACACGATGCGGTCAGCTCGGAATTCAAAAGCTCGTTCCAGATTACTATATGATGAGCTCCCAACTCGCGCGCGCGCTCAATATTCTCCTGGCTCGGCTCCAGGCAGGTGAAACCAACACCGATATCAGGTGCCAGCTGTTTCACAAGTGCGAGGGATTCGGAATTTCTTCCTATTACATAAACCTGCTCCGAACGCCCACAATTCTGAACGACCTCCACTAGCTGCTCGACGACGTCCGGACCTTTTATGTCCAGCAGGTAGTTGACCCTGGCGCCGCAAACGTCGAATAGCTCCGCCAATGTTGGAATCCGCTCGTCCGCAAATTCAGCATCGAACCAGCTTCCAGCGTCGAGCCGCTTGAGATCATCGAGATCTAGATCGCCGACGGCTCCCTGCCCGTCCGTGCTGCGGTCAACGGTTCCATCGTGCAGAAGAACGAGGTGCCCGTCTCGTGACATGCGGAGATCCACCTCGATCCATCCGATGCCGTACTCCATCGTACGTTTGAAGGAAGCAAGGGTATTCTCGGGCGCATATCCCTCTCCGCCTCTATGAGCTACATCCCAGAAACTGTCGCTACTCATGGCATTTCCTCCTTCAGCTGCGATACCAGGCGATCGCTTCTTCGAGCGCGGTTCGAATCGAAGTATATGTAATGTTGAGCTCGCGTTCGGCCTTGCTACCGTCCGCGTCGATCCCCTCTTTGATGGTTCTCATCTGATCGACGGCCATTCCCCACCTTGGTGTCTTCTTCGTGATGTTCGACATGGCTGTAAGAGCAGCTGCGTTCAGCGTGACGAGTGGTCCGGGCATCTGCATCCTGGGCAACGGCACGCCTGAAATCTCGCTGACCATTCGGTTGAATTCGCGCATGGTCAAGCGCTCGCCGCAAACCAGGTACTTTTCACCCACGTTCCCCTCTTTCTCCAGCGCCCGCACGATGGCTTCCGCTACATCTTTGACGTGTACCCACGTTATGGTCGAGTCGTCGAACACCCGGGTCGGAAGTCCCCGGTTGATGAGGTCTAACACGTATTGACCGCTGGCCTTCGTGTCTCCTGGCCCCACGACCCCGCCGGGATAGACCATCAATACCGGTAGCTTCTTTTCTTGGTGAAGCTTCCATGCGATGAGGTCCCCCACGTGCTTGGTACGGGCGTACTCGCTGAACTGCACCGGACCCATCGGTGTCTCTTCCGTGAACGGCAGCTCCGCCGGCTTGCCGTAGGTCACAACCGAGCTTACGTGGGCAATCTTGGAGACACCGGTCTCGAGGGCCGCCTCCATGACATTCCGCGTACCTTCGATGTTGACCTCGGTGTAGATCTCCCGCCGCGGCTCCCAAAAGGAGTAGACGTTAGCGAGGTTTGCTACCCAATCGCAACCGTTCATCCCGTTTAGCAAAGACACCCGGTCGGTCACGTTGCCGATCACGAGGGTCGCCCCTAGCTTTTCCAACTCGACCACATTGCTTGACGCTCTGACCAGGCAAGAGACCTGGTGGCTCGTAATGGAAAGTCGCCTGACCAGGTGAAGACCGATGAATCCCCTTGCTCCGGTTACCAGAATCTTCATGGGTTTTCGTTTTCCGTAGTCAGAATCACCACGGAGGCTTGGTCACCAAGATCGATGTTGACCGTTCCCGGTCCAACCGCCAAGACGCTCTGTTGTGAGTCTGTGCACCGCTGCGACGACCGTCCACCTTCCGCTTCAACATCGATGCCGACGGTTCCGGTACACCGCCAGCTCAGCCGTATACGACCATCCGGTAGATTGTAGGCACCGCTATTGTCGATGCGCGCAGAAATACCAATCGGGAGAGTATCGCCCGGCGCCAGCGTAGTGGAGGGCTCTCCAATGTTGGACGTTGTGACCTTTTTCTCGGTGGAGCAACCGGCACGTAGAATAAATGTCAGCAGGAAAATAAGAAACGTGGCTCTGGTCATCGGGTTCTTATCCTGTTCCAGGCGAAGGCGTGGAGCTTGCGTACTCTTCCTCGCTCAATGCTGCTCCGAATGATCGAAGTCGATTGCCAGCGCATCTCCCACTGCTCGATAGCCGATCTTGGCATATATGCTGTTCGAGGTGGGATTGGCCAGGTCGGTATAAAGGCTGCAGAACGAATATCGTTCGGAGAGCAACTTCCGAGTCAGGGAATGGACACATGATGTGGCGTATCCTTTGTTCCGATTTCCTGCAGGAGTATACACTTTGTTGATGGTGATTCCATGCCGGGTAGCACGGGATTCCGCGGCCAGCGAAACAGGCTCGCCATCTTCCCATATATACAGCTGCTGCTCCTCGATATATCTGATCGTGCTGCTCTTGGCCTTTGCAAGATCGGTCGTTTCGCCGATCGCGTCCGAAAAATCATGTACCCATTGCGTCATGAGATCGCAATCGGCCATCGACGCGACCCGCAGGAATCCTGAAGATAGAGGAAGATCCGAGACATCCCGAATCTCGAAGACACGCATCCGCATAGAGATGTTGACCGAGAACCCGGGCACCTCTCTCAACCAGGCATCTACAAAAGCAGTGGCTTCAGAGGCGGGTCCGACAACACCAGGCGTAAGCGCATCGCTGGAATGTAGGTGTGCCGCGATCCCGGCGGTGCACACCTCGTGGCTCGCTTCCAATCGACTCAGGATGATCCTCTTCGGAGGTGTCATAACCGCAACGCCTGCAGGCTGGCCGTCGTCCAGGACGCTAAGTAAAAGCGCCGGTTCGGGACCGTAGTAAAGTGGGTTTTCAGCCAGCGTGTAAACGAGTCCTAGAGGCAGACTGTTTTCACTCTCGCGGTTCTCGAGGAACGACCCGGAGAGTGAAATGAGCTGGCGCGCATTGGAATGTGATAAAATCTCGATCATGAGTCGGTCAGGGAGCTAGCGCCCGCGCTACCTCTTGATGGATCCAGTTAGCTGATGCCCGGGCAAAAAGCCAAAGTCGAACGCGCTCGCTATCCACCTCCAGCAGATCGGCGAATCGTTGCACAAGTCCTAGCGGATCCGCCCGCAACCGTTTCTCACAATTGAAGAGATGCTGGGTTGCATCGTACGCCGGATCCCCGACGAACGGCTTCGGATCGATGACCAGCCATGGCTCACGCTGCGCCTCGAGCACGTTGCCGGCATGCAGGTCGGTCGCCAATAGCACCTGTCGGGAAGCCGTACGTGGAAGTTCCTGAAACAACCGAAGTGCCTCTCGGACCAGGCCAGGGTCGAACCACTGCTCCTCCTTTTTGAGTGTCGATTCGCTCCAGTGGTCTAGCATGGCGGTCAACGGACGGAACGGATGAGGCTCGGCCGGCGTGCGCCAGAGTCTTCGCAACATTCGGGCCATGACGACATCCTGCTCGGGCTCGGATCTTGCACGCAGCACTGTCCCTGGCTCACAGCGCTCCATTAACATCGCGTTGCGATCGACGTCTTCCTCCAGAAGCCACACGGTTGGGTCGCCGTTCCAGAAGCGTATTCCGTGAATCTCATGCATCGCTTCCATGTGGGGCATCCCGAGCTTGATCATCGCAGTGGAGCCGTCCGCGCGCGTTACGGGGGCCACCCAGGAGCAGGTAACTTCGTCCCCGTCGATGGGCGCACCGAGGTTGATGGACCAGCGCCGTTCCAACTCATGAAGAGCGCCGGGAAGTCCTTTGAGCCACGTCATTCTTTCCGGGTTACCTTCGCAATAATTTTCTATTTTTTTTGGGATCGGTATGTCCATGTGACAGCTCGAATACACACGGGCGGGAAGAACGAAGGACGGGGCCACCTAGCCAAAGAGCCTAACTCAAAGGGATTAGGTACCGCTCTCGATTCGAAAAAGCGACCTCGGCCTCAATGCCGGACTCGCGAAGAATATCAGCTGCCTCGTCGAAGTGGTCGCCGATCTCCTCGAATTTGTGCGAGTCGCTCCCAATACTCACTACCCTTCCCCCTAACTCCACGTACCGCTCGATCGTCCATGGGGCCGGCATAGGTTCCCCCACATTGTCTCGCAAGGTGCTCGTATTGATCTCTGGTGGAATATCCGCGGCAATCGTTGTTCGCAACACCTCGTCCACCAGATCTCCGTGCCGGCGAATATCGAAGGTGTTCCAGAAGCGTTGTGAATACCGCTTGGCCAGGTCCATGTGACTCAACACGTCAAACGGTCGCTCACCCTTCTCCTTCAGTGCCAGACAGAATTTCAAAGCGCACAGCACCTCTTCCAGGTAGAATCGGGTCAGTTCGTGACAGTCGGTCCAGTGATCCTTGACATGCGCAGGTTTGCCATCACACCAGTGAATGCTGAGAAGAACGAGGTCGAATTCGCGATTCGCCAAATATTCGAGGATCTCCGACATGACGATAGGCTGGTAACACACCTCGATGCCAAGCCCTATCTCCAACCGGCCGGCAAACTCCTCTCGCAGCGCAAGAACCGATTCAGAGATGGCGGAGTAGTCCCAAATGCAACTTGGGCGGTCCTGCGGATGCATATCGTAGTGCTCGGTAAACGTAAGTCCACTCAACCCGCGGGCTATCGCCTGGAGGCAATTCCCCCTCGGATCGGCCTCCGAATCGATGGAGAAGCGAGAATGCAAATGTTGATCGCGCAGGTTCATCAGTTGGAAAACACCTGTGTGGAGTGAATAGTGTCAAAGTATTTCTCATCGTCATGCGAGAGTTCTCTTCTGTGACCCGCACCTGTTAGAATGCTGCCATCCACGTGGGCCGCGATGGTGGAGAAAGCACCTCGAGGTGGATATAGAGTTTCTTGATATCCGGATTTCCGATGGTTTCCTTCACGCCCTGCGCATATTGATGCAACAAGACTGGGTAGGGTTGGTTCGCTTGCTGTTCCGGATTCAACGTAACTGGATCCAAACCAAGGTCATGTAGCCCCGCCTGGTAGATCTCCGAGATCTGCGAAGCGATGGCTGACCATTGACCTATCTGCTTATGGCCCTTTTGAATGAGAGGCAAACAGGTGGCAGCGGGTCCGGAAAGACGACTGAATTCTCGATACAGCCATTTGTGATACGGCGCGTATTGGTGAGCCAGTAAGAAACCGACCTTCATGGCGTAGGTAGAAAATCGACACCAATACATCGAAGCAGCGATTTCGTCGCCTCTGGCTTCCGCTCGCGGCAGATGTTTGGCACCCCACTCGCCAAGCCAGGCGAGGCAAGCACTGAGCCTTTTCTTCCATACGTCGCTCGGATACGCCTCAAAAGATTGAAATCTCTTGGTGGCTTCCTCGGTAGCATCGTAGAAAACGGGACGGTGCGTTATCTCAAAGAGGTGCTCTTCGGGAATGTGAAGCCAGTCGACGTCACGTTCCGGTGCGGTCGCGCATCCAACGACCGAGGTTACGTACTCGTCGAGCTGCTCAACCGCACATGACCTCTTCGGAGACTTTGACCAACCTAGTCCGTTGTATTCTTGCGGCAGTCGATCGAGTACCTCCTGCAAAGACCGGGCGAATCGTTCGTGCGCAACCCCAGATAGCCAGACTCCGAATCCTGGACCCCAAGCGTGGTCTCGAGATATCTCGTCATCGTTACCATGGCATTGCGAACCTCCAAACATGCCCGCCGCCATGAACCGAGTGCATTCAGGAAGGTCTCTCCGGATGGCTGGGAGACCAATATTCATGAAGAATTGCTCGCAAAGATCGCGTCCCTTCAACGTTCCTAACTCCTATTCTTTAGCTGGCGTACTCGTGATCAACCGGCATGGGACGCAAATCCCCGTCGAAAAAGCGTCCAACAATGTGTCTGTCTGAATCAAAGGCCATGGCGGGCAGATCTTCCACCGAGGATACCCATTGCAGTTCTTCAAGGTCATCCCCGGGCGCTTGGTCACCTCCAATGACCCGACCTTGTAGCACGATTACCAGGGTCTGAAGATCAAAGGCAAGAAAATTGGAGACGACGTTGATTATCGCTTCGACTTCGACAACAAGCCCGGTCTCTTCATACACCTCGCGCCGCGCGGCCGAGAGGAAATCCTCACCAAACTCGATGAATCCGCCTGGCAGACACCACTTGCCGGGTTCGAAGCTGTCCTTGCCTCGTTTGCCGACGAGGACATGCCCGTTTCTATGTACAATCGTCACAGCACCGGGCAACGGGTTCTTGTACTCCACGGCTCCGCACGAACCACAGATTCTGGAATTTGACGGAACGTCGGAGTCGAATAGAGTACCACACCTCGAACAGAACGATTTCGGTTCGTGAGTATACTTCGTAACGTCTTTGACTTTGAATACCTGTCGTGTCGGCAAGTCGATCAAACCTTCCGCAAGTACCAGATGTATCCGCCGAATTTCAGCGTCTTTTCTTGTTCTTGGAAAAATGGCGCCAAAGATGTCCTCAATGCGGATCGCATGCAACTCTCCTTTTTACCCGAGGCCAGGGCAACTGCGACATTCGACTGGGTCAACAGATAGTCCACATACCCTGCCATGGTGAACCTCACGTCATTGGTATAATCATCGGAGCTCGTGAATTCGAAGCCGTACCCAAGCGCCTCTTCGGGAGAGATCGGAGACTCGTCTCTTGGCGGCTTCGGATACTCCTTGTGGAATGACTCCTCGTGCCACTGCGCCAATCCTACATCATCGTTCATGATTCCTTGGTGCGTGTTGTCGTAGACCACCACAAAACAGCCCGCTTTCAAGTTGCTCCTTGCCTCTTTGAAAAAACTGGGGCGATGAATCCAGTTTATGGCTCCGGACAAGGTGATTAGCTCGAATTCACAGTTGAAAGGTAGACTCTCGGCGGCGCAGCTACAGTAGGTCACTCCGTCGTATTCAATCGCAGACCGTATCATCGAGCTGGAGGAATCCACGCCGACAACCCTCTTGGCAATCTTGGTTAGCGCCATGGTCGAAAGCCCCGCTCCACATCCTACGTCCAAGGCTTTTCCAAGTTTGTCTTCGATTGAAAGTGTCGACATCACCCGCTCGATTACATGGGGATGAAAAAACGGCCTGTTTCGGGCGTAGCCGTTGGCTATTGCGTGCGTGTTGAAGTAGGACATCCCTACTGGAGGCATCTCCTCAAGCGCAACCGATCAGAGGGTGACTCTCGATCAGTCGTGCTTCAACGGTTTCTGGAAGAATATTCGGCTGTGATCGGGCGGCAGGTTTGCGATCTCTCCCCAGGCCAGGTAGCCGTTCTTTCGATAGAAGTCCGGCGCTTGGAAACTCAGTGAGTCCACAAAGGCTCCCATGCATCCACGGTCAACTGCTTCCTTTTCCGCCATGGCCAGCAACCTCGTGCCAATCTGCTGATGGCGGTCGCTTTCGTTGACCCACAGTATGCTGATATGTAGCCATCGCCAGAACGTCTCTCCCAACAGACCACCGCGAATCGCGCCGCTGTCGTCGCGGGCGAAAATCGCAAGCGGCCTGAGATTGTCGGGGCCGGCGAATGGGCCGTTGTAGTTGTTCAATCCATCGCGAACGATCTGGCAATCCTCCTCTCGAGGGTCTGCTTCGATCGCGAACTCGATAGCCTCTGCCATTGCGAGCGTAACCTGCGTTACAGCTTCTTGGACCAGCCGTAGGTCCAGTCTGACACTTTAAACCCGAAATTGCTGTAGAATACGAAGGCTCGGTGGTTGTCCCACGCCGTACTGATACCCATGCGCCGATATCCCAGAGCATAGGAATCATTCAATGTCTGCTGAAGAAGGAATTTTCCAACTCCCTTGCCCTGCCAGGGCTCCTCGACGCCCAGCCAGTCCACAAACCCTCGATCTTCGACCTCCTCGCTCCTCTGGGTCTCCGCGCTGGAAATTATGCAGCACTGACCGACTTCCTTGCCGTCGATCCATGCTAAGTTCTTCAGCCCGGGCAACACGCCCTGACCTGGCGCCTCTTCGGATCTCACTTCAAGATACTGGACCATGGGAGCAGGATCTTGGGATACACCTTCCGGTAACGCCCCATCACCGTGCCACGATGGAAGATGACCGCCGTGTTATACAGCGCTCCTGATTCTGACGACTCGGTAATTCCTACAATGGTACTAACGGTATCACTTGTCAGTGGCGTCAGAACCTTCTCTATTGCGCCGTTCTCGACGCCGAACGCAAGCTCGAAGGGCTCCCTGGCGTAATCCGCCAACCCGCCGAGGACTGTTTCCGGACAGCACAGAATCTCGACTCGTTCTGCTTCACAAACAGCTACCTGCTCTCGCAGTCGATCGATCACCTCCATCGAGCCACCTTCGAGCAACGGAGCCTGGTAGGCAGCAACCCTCATCTACTTCGACTTCTCGTAGGAAAGGACCCTGCTTGAATTTCCACCTTGCCTGTTAGGTAATGGAGGCGAGGCTTCTGGTTCGGTGTGTGTGAGAATTCCAATTTCATTCCATCTGGGTCCTCGAAGTAAACCGCCTCTACGTATCTCGCCTCATAAGGCTGTAGCTCTGAGCCGTCGGACGAACAAGAGGTTGAGTCGCCAGGAAAAGAGCCAGGGGAACGACTTCTTCCAGAGACTTGACCCACTCGCTGTCTATGGCGAAGGCGGAGGTATCTCCCTCCTCCCTGTCCGCCATCGTCGTTCTCACCGGTCCCGGGATAAGCTCTTTCTGCAATGCCTGTCATAGTATATGCGTCAAAGCTCGAGCTCTAGTCACCGGCGGGATTGTGAACAGCTGCTTGGTTGACCTGTAGCCGGAAGTGTTCTAGCGCGGTTTGTAGGCGCTTCCGGTTACACACCAAGAGTCACCGATAGAGGGGGAACTCAGCGCGATCGGTCGAGCTTCTTAGAGCTTGAGCTCAGAAATGCTCCGTATGGTGCTGTCCGGGTTCACTGGTGAGTCTCTCGGAAGGCCTTCGTCGGCGAAGTCGACCCATATGGCGGTCAACCCAAGGCGCTTCAACATCCCATTCCAGATTGTCTCCGACCATCCAGGCATCTTCGGGCCCGACTCCCAGCCGTGCGAGCACCTCCAAATACACCCGCTCATCCGGTTTGCCAAGCCCAAACTCACCCTCAATGAGGATGACTTCGAAATATTGAGCGAGGTTGAATCGCTCGATTTTCGCTCTCTGGGTGTCGATCGAGCCGTTGGTGACGAGGGCCAAGTGGATCCCCTTGTCCGCGAGCCTGACGAGTGTCTCTATCGCCCCCGGAAACAGTCTGATACTCTCTTCTCTCAATTGGTCGTAGGAATCTGCCATTTCCATTGACAGACTCTCCTCGGAACAGTCGAGAGTGGCCAGCGCACTTGCGGTGATCCTTCTGCGCGCGGCAACCAGATTCATTCTGCCTTCTCGGTGGCGCTCGGGATCGGCCCAGAAGCTGGAGCGGCTGTTGTTCAGTGCTTCCAGCAATGCGGCCGGCGTGGCCCCTGACAGCTTATCCGCGAATTGGTAGGCAATCGTCCTCCAGGTTGGCTCCGCTCCTTCCGTGAAAGCAATGATTGTATCGTCGAGATCGAAGAGAATAGCTTTGGGCAGCTTCGTCACGTCGTTCTTTCGTTCACGCAGCGTATGATGCTCGGTCTCGGCGTGAACCTAATTCACCTTGAAACGGATACTCTCGTTCGTTTCGACCCTCGACTTCCCACTCTCACCGAAGTCCAAGACTCCTCCCTCACCGATTCGATCGCCCGACATATTGGCGGGCACATTCTCAAAAATCACGTCCTCCCCGGCGTCTAACATCAACTTTCCGACGAACCCGCTGCCGATCGACAAGGAGACATTCCCGTTCCGCGTCCGGGCCTTTACCGGACTAGGTGATTCGTCGCTCAGGTCAATCGAAATACGGCTGTTTGAAGTCTCGGCATTTACAGATTGATGTGCGCCTGAAATTTCAATATCGTCATTTGTTGTTCGCGCTTTGACGCCCCCAGTGACATCGGAGATCATGATCCTGTCGTTGGAGGTTTGGGCGCTAACAGCTCCGTGATGATTCCTGATCTCTATGCGATCGTTGGTCGTATTGAGCTCAATCTCGCCCTTCGATCTAATCACCGAAATCGGACCATTGGATGTTCGCGCAGAGATGTTTCCCACGTTGTCTGAAATCGTGATTCGATCGTTGCTTGTATTGAGGTTGAGATCACCGGTAACGTGGTCCACGACGACCTTGTCGTTGGATGTCTTTGCTATAACTGGACCGTCGTGGTTCCGGATCTTGATGGGTCCATTTGTTGACTTCAATTCGGCGCGTCCAGAAAGCCCGACAACCTCAATGGCATCATTTTGTGTGCGTGCATGAATTCCAGACACGGCAGGAACCTCGATCTCGAATCCTACACCCTCCTCGCCCGTCCTATCGGGCCACACGGCGTTAACTGTGAGTGAGTTGTCGTCATCGTATTTTACTTCGACATGGGGCAATTCCAGACGCGCGTTTGTGTTCGCCGTTATCTTGGCAGTTACGCGAACGTTCTCGCCGTCTTTCTGTTTCACCGATATCTCCGCATTCCATGCCTGGACCTTGAGCGATGTTCCCCCTACGAACGGTGCTGTCACAATCTCATCTTTGGAGGCTTTGGCATGAAGCAGTGAGCCTCCAACGAAAAGGTATATGGCAATTGTAACGATGGTGTTCGTCATTTCCGACCTCCATTCAGAAAACAGCTGCGACAGATGAACATTGTCAACGAGTTTCCTGTGGATTCGCCTGCCCTTCAACGACATCCGCCGCGTCCACGATGCGAGTCATCTCGAGATCTCTCTAACCTTGGTGCAGGATATGTGGGATATCTTTGTGCGGCTGTGCACTCTAGCCGCATGCTCCGCCCGCAAACAGACCCGAGATTGCCTCGAGCGACTTCGTCATTGGTGAAGATCTGTTCCGACATCAGTGGAGCAACGACTAGCCCGGTGGCTCCGAGCCGGTGCTGAATGGATGCCGCGACGCCCACGCTTCGAAGCCGCCGTCCATGCTATAGACCTCGGCGAAGCCGTGGTCGACCAGGTATTGGGCCGCCATCTGACTGCTGTTTCCGTGGTAGCAATAGACCACCACGGGATGCTCCTTCTCGCTTGACGTCAGAAACGACTCCGCGCTTTCGTCCGTCAGGTGAACGGAGCGTTCGATATAGACGGCTTCGCGCGATTCCTGGTCGCGGATATCCAGGAAGACTGCGGTCCCGGCATCGAGGTGACCCTTCGCTTGGTCGATATCGATATGTTGGAACTGGCTCAAAGGTTCCTCCTTGTGAAGACTCTCATAACACCTTCACGATGTCGAGAAAGTCTGACCGCAGCTGGTTGGCAGCCTCGAGCTTGTCCGGCGCCCCGACGACCACGACTCGGCCGTCGCGGTTGAGTTGCTCCAGAATCTTTGCGAATTCGCGGAAAGCTGACACTTCCGTGCCCAGAACCTGATCGCGCATCATCTGCCGATACTCTTCCGTGACGCCGGTAAGGTGGCGCAACATGGAGGTGTACCCTTTGGCATCGGGAAGTTGATAGCCATCCATGTCCCCGATGGTGCCGATGATCGCCTTGTGAAGCTCGTCTTCGTTTATCTCGGTCTCCGCCAGAAACCGACTGGTTTGGTCGTACACCTCCACCGTTTCCAGCAGATTCGGATCGCGGTAGGAGGCGTAGGACAAGACGCCCGAGAAGTGATCGAAGGAGCAAAAAACCCCGTACGCACCGCCCTGCACGCGCACCCGATCCCAAAGCCACGAAGTCCCCATGAATCGGGTGATTACCGCGACCGAGCCATCCAGCTGGTAGCCCAGGTCGTAGATATTGGCCGCTTTGGCCACGTAGTTCACCTGACTTGGCACCGCCAGTCCTTCGTTGCGAGCGATGAACTCGGGCGACCAGGGAGTTGGACGGGTGTCTATTTCTGGGAGTTGTGCAGCGAATCGTGCGAGCTCCTTTTCCACGACGGCACGATCGTCACCGTGATATGTGCTGTTACAGATCATGGAACGACGGTTGACCAAACGGTTGCGGATATCCTCCAACCGTGCCTGCACCTGGTCCCAATGGTTCTCACAGTCTTCTGCCAGCTGTCGCAGAAAGAACAGATACTCGACCCCTTTCATTTGTTCGCTGGCCCAGCTGGCCTCGTCGTACTGGGCTCGAAGGCGCAGGTTAGCCACCCGGTGACCTCCCGGGACCAGACCTGCCTCCTCGCCGGCTTTCTCTTCCAGCACCATCTGCATGAGGCGCTCTCGATTGTCGAGCCGGGCCGTCGCCAACACCTCCTGCATAATCTCCAGGAGCTCCGCGACCTGGTTGGTCATGCCTTTTCCCCGCAAGAAAAACCACGCTGCCGCTTCGCCTCCCTCCCGTTTCGAAGTGATCAATGAGTGGGAGCCGATACCGCCGGTTTTCATACCGATCCGTTGCCCCAGCGCGACGAAATCCTCGCGGTCGGTACCCGTTTCTACGAGCGCGCGGCCGAACAGAGGCACGTAAGGCAGTAGCTCTGAGGGCAATACGTGCAGATCGAAACCCATATCCAAGTAGACGATACCATTGGTGAACAGATCGTGATACAGGGTCATCAATCCGTTTTCGTTGCCCACTTCCAACGGGATCTTGCGAGTAGCACGATCAAGATCATCCAGCTGCAGACGGGGGAGTTTGGCCAGGTCCTCCGGCGCGTCCGGGGCTTCCTGCATGCGACGCAGTTCGAGGGTGTTCGCCACGTGTGACTGGAGCTCCTCGCTGTCCATGCCGGCACGCGCTCGTGCCAGACGTTCGGTCTCTTCAGCCTCTTCTGCGGCAACCAGATCTTCGTCCGGTTCTAGCACGATGGTCGTGCGGTGATGGTTGGAAAGCAATTGGGTGCGGATCAAACCTTCGAAAAATCCGGTTCCGGGTGCGGACTTTGCTTTGATCGTTCCCAGTGGGGCTTCGAATTTAAGCGGCTCGAGAGGATCGCGGTCGTGGAGCCAGGTGCTGAGTGCACGCAGCATCAACGCCAACCCGCGGGGATAGGAGCCGGTGTTGTTTTCGCGCAAGCGAAACTCGGTGGTGTTCAGAGCAGCAGCGATCGCATCTGGATCGAGGCCCTCGTCGGCAAGGGACTCCAGCGAGTTGAGGATCAGGTCCTCGACCTCGTCTACCCGATCTGGTTCCACGCCGCGGAGACCGACGGAGAAATAGAGCTGCATCAGCTCCGATTCCATTCCCACACCCGCCAGGTCCTCTCCCAATCCGGACTCGATCAGGGCCTTTCGCAACGGTGACGCCGGGGTGCCCAGCAGAATGTGCTCCAGGATGTGTAGTGCCATGATCGTCTCGGCATCGAGATCGTCGTGCAACAGCCAGCTGACTGTGGTCATGCTCCTGTTGTTCTCACCGTCAGCACTTACTGGATACGGCTGAACGACTCTGCGCGGCTCGTCAAAGCGGCGTTGACTCGTCACTTGCGAGGTTATCTCCCGCGATTGGAAGTCGGCCAGGTACTCCTCCAGAAGTTCCAGGCGTCGCTCGGGATCGTCGTCGCCGTAGAGGTAGATGCGGCTGTTGGCCGGGTGATACAGGTCGCGGTGGAAGGTTTCGAACTGCTCCCAGGTGAGATCGGGAATGTGACGCGGGTGCCCCCCTGATTCCACCCCGTAGGTGGTGTCTGGAAAGATGGAGTGCTGCGCATACTCCGCCAGCCGGCGTTCCGGGTCGGAATAGGCTCCCTTCATTTCATTATATACAACTCCCTTGAAGGTCAGCGGCTTTTCCGTGTCGTCGAGCTCGTAATGCCAGCCCTCCTGTTGCAGAATCTCTGGCGTCAATCTCGGATAGAAGACTGCGTCCAAGTAGACGTCGACGAGGTTGTAGAAGTCCTGAAGATTCTGGCTCGCCACCGGGTAACAGGTCTTGTCAGGATAGGTGAAGGCGTTGAGAAAGGTGTTGAGGGACCCCTTCAGCAGCTCGACGAACGGTTCTTTTACCGGGTACTTGCGAGAGCCACACAGTACCGAATGTTCAAGGATGTGGGCGATCCCGGTCGAGTCGGAGGGCGGCGTGCGGAAGTTGATGCCGAACACTTTGTTCTCGTCGTCGTTGACCAGCGACAGCAATTCCGCGCCGGTGCGGTGTTTGTAAAGGAACGCCTCGGTCTGTAGTTCACCGATTTTTTCTTGTCGTTGCAGTTCGAATTGGTGCATGGATCCTCGTAGCGATTAGATACCCGCACAGGGGTGGACACTAGTACTAAAATAGCCGCATGGGATCAACTGGCAGGTTCACGCAGGTGCAATCTTTCCAAGAATGACCGCACGCTGAGCCCCGGTGGCGGATGGCACGTTCCCAGTTTGACCGGCGATGGTTTCGTTCGCCAATACCGCAAACGCCAGCGCCTCGCGCGCACCTGGATCGATGCCCAACCCGGTGAACGAATCCACCTTCAGTTCAGATAACCCCTCGGTCAGATGACGCACCAGCGTTTTGTTGTAAGCCCCACCACCACCCAACCAGAGCTCGTGCATTTCACGCATGACGAAGCGGTTTATTCCGCGAATGATCGACTCGGAGGTAAAGGCTGTGAGCGTTGCCAGCATGTCTTCGGGAACGAGAGTCACCTCTTTCAGCAGCGCCTTGAAGTACGTAACGCCAAACTCCTCCCTGCCGGTGGACTTGGGCGGCTGCCGGTGCAAAAACTCGTGTCTCAACAGGCGTTCCAGAAACTCTTGGTCGATCTGTCCGCGGCCGGCCCAACGGCCATCCCGATCGAACCGCTCTTCGCCACTGGAATAATGGTTCACCGCGGCATCTATCAGCATGTTTCCCGGACCCAGGTCGAACGCGGTTACCTGTTCTCGAGATCCACCGGCCGGCAGCACCGTCACATTGGAGATCCCGCCAATGTTTAACAGCAGCCGACCCTTCTCTTCGTCGTTGAACAGCAGATAGTCTGCAAGGGGAACGAGGGGCGCCCCCTGTCCTCCCACCGCCATGTCGGCGGGTCGGAAGTCGCCGACCGTGGTGATTCTGGCTCGCTGCGCGATCACCGAGATGTCGCCGATCTGTAGGGTCGACGGCGGCGTTCCGCCGGGAAGGTGACGCACGGTCTGACCGTGAGAGCCGATGAGATCCACCTGCTCCACGCGCAAGCCCACGTTGGATATGATCTGGATGGCCGCCGCCGCGAACGCTTCTCCGACGGCTGCGTTGAGCTCGCATAGGTCGTCCAGGTTTGCGGTCGGCTCGAACAGTTGGAAGATCCTTTTGCGAACCTCCTGTTCGTAGCTGACGGTCTCGAATCCGAGCATGTGGAAGCGGGTTGCAGCTCCCGATCCCTCTAGCACGCATAACACTGCGTCGATGCCGTCTACCGAGGTCCCGGAGATCATGCCTAGGACAGTCCTTCGGAGCTTTGCACCTACCGCGTTCATGAAAGGGCCTTGCGGTTTCCGACGAGGGCGATGAGCCCGAAGAGGGTGGCGTAGACCAGAGCGAAGCGGCCGTTGACCATTGAGCCGTCACTGACTCCGAGTGCGGCCATTGCGATGATCACAGCGGTCGCGGCGGCAGCAAACGCGCGCACGTGCGGCTCTTCGGCGTTCTTGAAGGTCTGGCGCGCCAGTCGCAGCACACTCCACAGCAGCCAGAGGAACGCGAGCGTACCGATCAGTCCGCTCTTTACTAGCAAGCTCAGGTAGAGACTGTCGAGAGTCCAGGTGGTCATGTTCTCGAAACGTTTTATGTCCTCGTTGAACATCGGCACGTCTAGCGTGGTGCCCTGGCCGAGACCCGTCACCGGATGTTCGGCGAACGCTCCTATCGCCAAGCGATAGGATTGCAGCCTGCCGAGAACGTGTACATCGCGTTCGAAATCCACGAAAGTGCGGGAGCGCTCTAGGGCGTGGGCCCCGATGGCGGCTCCAGTAACGCGTTGGAAGAGGAAAACCGTCGTTCCCCACAGAACCAGGACACCGAACACCAGCATCACCGCCCGTCCTACCCGCCGTCCCTGTCCCTCACCTCCCACGTAACGCAACAGGATGGAGGCCACGAGTCCGATAGCAAAAGCGACCCACATCCCCCGGCCGACCGTCAACACGAACGCGAGGCCCATGGGCACAGCCAGAGCCGCCAGCATCCAACGGCTGTACCGCCCGGGATCGTGCAGATACTGGTTTACCAGGAATAGCAATCCGATCGGCAGCGACAATCCTTGCAGACGTGCGACCCGCTTGAAGCGACTGCCCATCGAGAGATCGATGGCACCGACGAATTCCAGGATGTATTCGAAGCTGACCGCCAGTCCGGCAAGCACGAGCACCGGCACAAAAACACGCAACGCCGTGTTGCGATCGACGAAGGAAGTCACCAGAAAGATAGCGGCGTAGTACAGCGGAAACCGGACGTCCCTCAGCACCAACGACAGCGAATTCCCGTTTAGCAATCCGACACCTGCCGACAGCAGGGCAGCGAGAAGGAAAACCGCGACGGCGCCGTCGAGTGGGCCGCGACGACAATGCAGCTGTCGATACATCAGTAGATCGATCGCAGCGAAAACAAAGGCCGCTATCAAAATTGCTTCGTGGAAGCGGAAGCCCCCCGGCAGCACCAGGGCCCCGAGCATCTTGGCCGGCAGGATGATGGTCAACGCCAGCAGTGCCAGCAGAGTCCGTTCCACCGAAAACGCCACCAGCGCCAGGAACACCAGCTGCCCACTGATCAACCAGGTATAGTTGACCGAAAACAGCGAGGGCAGGACGATCAACATCACTTGGGCTGCGCAGACCAACGCCAGCAAACCGTTGCTGTACGGCGACAGTGACACCATCGGGATACGGGTCGTGTTCACGATCGGCGCCACTTCGAGACGAGATGGTTGATCGACCAGGCGGCCGGCACCATGAGCACCGCATCAACCGGAAGCCGGAAGCGGGTATGGGCGAAGAAGAGGGCATGCACGATGGATAGGGACAACGCCAAAGCCGCTATCGGCCAAGCGATCGGATGCCGGCGCAGTTGCCAGGTACCCCAGGCGCCGAGCCCGACGACAGGAAGGTAGCTCAACACCGCGACCAGATTTCGTAGGCGCGATTCTCCTGAAACGATCGGGCTCCAGAGTAGAAGCAGCTTTCGCAGACCCAGCTCCAAGGTTCGGCCAGGGGCCGCAGCCATGCGGGAGATCATCTCCCGCAGCGCCGCCCGCTCGCGGCTGACGGCATCTGGTTGAGTTCCGGTCATGCGGTGCAGCAAGCCAACATAGTCGGCGCCGTCGCGATACACCCCTCGCGCTTCCGGCTCGTGACCTACCAGAAGATTCATGCCGGCGTTGGAGGAAATCGGCACCAAGTAGCCGGTTACCGCGTAGTTCCGCATCGTCCAGGGAGCGATCGCCAGGCAGAGCGCGGCGACAATGGCCATCACATGTCTACCAGTCGCCCGTCTTGCTCCGCCATCGGGTGTAACCCATCCAGGCCAAACCAGCAGTCCACCTGCCAACAATACCGCCCACCCGAGCATGACCGGCTTGCAAAGAGCCCCGAGGCCAAGGGAAACCCCCAGCGCGGCCGCGCGACGGACCGACGGTTCGTTCTGGAACTCAAGAGTGAGGTAGAGGGAGAGCACGGCGAGCAGAATCAACAGGGTCTCCACCATCAACACGCCCGCAAAGAATACAAAGAGCGGATAGACACCTCCCATTACCGCTGCAATCAGTCCAACCCGCTCGCAGTCGACGTGACGCCCGATCAAAAAGAGTAAACCACAGGTGAGGGTGCTCAGTACTGCTTGCAAGACCCGGACGACTTCGACGTCGGATCCGGCGACATAAAAAACGGTGGCGAGAAACAGCCCGTAGAGGGGTGGACGATATGTTCCGATGTCTGGGTGCATCGGTCCCAGATTCACAAAATGTTGGGCAAGGCGCACCCAGTGGGTTTCGTCGGCAGACGCTTCCATGCCCGATCTCGAGATGCCAAAACCGAGACGGAGCAACAGAGCTAAAACCAGGACGATTCCCAGCGCTCTATACCTCAAACCTCTCATCCTATATGTCTGGTTTGCGAGCTACCAGGAGAAAGTTCCAGCAGTCGCTCTCTACCCGGTGAATCCGGTCGAAAGCCCACGCCAACAGCTGCACCACCGCGTAGAGCGGCAACAGCACCGGCTTCATCCCTATTTTCTCGAACTGCTGCAGGTAGTAGCAGAAGCGGGTGCCCGCAGTCACCCAGTAGCCGGCCATCGCTTCCACTTTTACCGTGTTCAAACCGGCTTTCCCTGCCAGGTGGGTCAACCCGAAGTTGGTGAAGCGAAAATAGTCGTTTGGCTCCTCGTGGATTCCCCAAATGTGCGGCGCGGAGAGAATGAGATGCCCGTTCGGTCTCAACACCCTGCCGATCTCTCGGAACATCGCCGCCGGTTCGGAAACATGTTCCAGCACCTGTGCACAGAAAACCGTCTCGAAGCATTCGTCGCAAAAAGGCAACTCGATGCTGCTACCCCATAAGTCGGGAGGTGTATCACGATAGCGGGAGCGATCGTATTCGATGCCGAGGCAGGAAGAGGCCTGTTTCTGTTGCAGATCCAGATAAGGTTTGCGCCCGCAACCCACATCCAGCAACCGACCGCGCGCGAAGTCTACCACAGAGCGGTGCAGGTGCTGCCGGCATAACCGGTTCACCAGCCAGTTGACCGAAAAGGGTGAGCCCATTACTCCCGGTCTTATTGGCGATCCCGGGCGGTATGGGTGAAGTAGTCGGTAATGTGTCCTTCGCCGTCGACGACGAAAGCGCCCGGATAGCGAATCGCAGTGGGGCAGACGTGACCTGGCACAGCCAGCAAATAGCCGCCGACGGTTGGCGCTTCGCCCGGCCAGTCGAATACACCATGCTCCTCGTTCTGAAGCTGCAGCTTGGCTTCCCGGTGTCCTAGAAGGCGAGCCCGTTTTTCGAGCGGAGTGTCGGCCGGGATCGCTTTGCTGCCCAGGTCGGTGGTTACCATTTGGTGCTGGGGGTAGACCTCCACGATCTGAGTGAGAACGCATGCGGACCACCTGAAAGGCATGTCCACGAGAAGGTCTCCGTACCCGGTGTCCCAGTAGGTGCAGGTTCCGGGGGAGCCGAACATGCCCTCGGCACGGGCGTAATAGGGAAAGGTCCAGGTGTTGCCGGCAACGATCTTGGGAACCGACAGGCCGCCGCGTTCGAGGCTGGCCTTGAGCGCCTGCAACTCACCCACGTGGCGTTGCGAGGTTTGTTCCCGCTCTGTCGGATCGGTGATATGTTCGTGGCCGTCGTACCAGTGTAGACCCGAAGCCCGCAAGAACTCGGCGCGATCGATCTGGCGATAGAGATCTTCCGTCGCGTGACCCATGGCCACACCAGTTCGGTGCATCCCCGAGTCTACGTCCACCATGACGTTCAGCTGTTGTCGCTTCGACCTACTAACCCGATCGAGGAGCTCGAAATGCAGAGACGCGCTGGCGATGGCATTTACGGTCGCTTCACCGTGAGTGCCACACAGATCGCAAAGGCGTTCCACCTTCAGTTGCTGAACCAGCGGGTACGCCATCACTACGTCCCGGGCGCCGGCATCCAACACCATCTCCAGTTCCTTCAAGGTCGCACATTTGAAACCAGCTACTCCCCGTTCCATCTGGCGATGCACCACCTGAGCCGACTTGTGGGTCTTTACATGTGGCATCAGGTTCTGTGGCCCGCCTGCCAATTCGAAGGTGGTTTCCAGATTGTGGTTCAACTGATTCTCGAACACCACCATGGCCGGTGTTTCCAGAGCATCCGGATTGGCAACTTTGTATCCTTCGTACTCGATCATTGTTTGCTCCCGTGCACTACGGTATTTCCAGTCGCTCGCGAAAGATCTCGTCGGGGTTGCCGTTTAGGCGCCAGTACGGCTCGCGAATAGATTTTACCAACTCGCCGCTACCGCCGTGGGAATCCTGCCACCCCAGAATCTTCCTCGGAGGGGCGTCCTCCACCCATACGGTCTTCGTTGTACCGCCCGCCGACCAGGTCCACGGAACGGCGGCGTACTCCGTACCCGAGACCGTCTTGAGGACTGCCTCACCTTTCTCGATCCGGGCATCTGCCAGCCTGTGCGGCCGGTGTTCCATGCGAAAGGACCAGAGACTCGGCAGAAGCCGCATATCGCGGGTTTCCCCCGGTTCCATCCATGGCCCGGCCAACTCGCGAATTCGGATCAACAGGTGATCCTCCGCCTCGAAGCGGTCGGGCAGCTCGATCTGGTAGTCGGTGCGGCCTTCGCTCTCGAAATAGCTGTTCAAGGCGCCGTCGAGCCGACCGTTCCGTATGCGACTTTCATCGAAAACGTGTCCACACCATTCCTGCGCGCTCAAAGTAACCTTGCACAGCTCGAAACCGTGCCCGCGCTCATATCCTTCCACCGCGCTGAACACCGAGGTCATCACGGAATAGTCGTAGATGCCGGTGTTGAACTTCAAAACGTTGTTGAGCTTCAGCACGTAGATGCGCTGGTCTGCTGGCTGCGGGGATTCCACCTTGATCAGCGTTTGGCGATTGAGCTCTTCGGTGACGAAGATCAACACCCCATAGCCCCTGCGCTGCTCCCCGTAGCGTGGCTGGACCACCGTATAGCTGGATATCTCGGCCTGACCGTCGCCCCAATGGGCGTAAAATTCGGACGAGTCGCCGTAGGTCGGCGCGACGGCGACGGTGGCAGAAACGGCTAACACCAACAAGAACGCAAGGATCATATTGAACCTGCAATCAGTCTATTCGCGTGTTCGGATCCACCCGCAGAAACCACATCTCGTAAATCGGAATCAGAATGCAAAGCAACATGGTGATGCCCAGCAATGCAGAGTTGAGCGGCGCCAGCGCGGCGAACGGATCCCCGCCGTAGCGGATGAGCCATGGTTTCGCGATGTCCAGAACGATATAGGCGAAACAGGAGCTGATCACGAATGTCTTGCTGCGCCGGCCCCATGCGCTGAGCAGGAAGAGATGGCCGGTGGTCACGAATACCAGGGGCATCATGAAGAGATGGTAATGGCTGGTCTCCATCAACTCGGGTATCTCTTTGGCGAAAACCATTCCATCTTCCGTGCCCTGATAATACTCGGCGGCGCCCACTGAGGTCAGACTGGTTCGTTGGTAGGTCATCAGGATGGAAACACCGGTCGCCACCAGCATCAGCACCAGAAAGAAGGTCATGATCAGCTTGGTGTGGAAATCCATTCGCGCTAGCTGCGAACGATTGGTAAAATATTTCATCGCGAAGGCTAATCTCGAGTCGAACCCTGGATTAGGGACTTGATGCAGGACCGTACAGCTGCGTTACGAGGTAAACCGATTCCCTGACGCCCCTGTTGAGCGTCCGCACGGAGAGGGTTGCTCCGGTGATATTGATGATGTCCCTGTTGATGCGGACCGGATCGCTCGTCCTCTTCCCTCTGTACTGGCGGAGGAAGCGTGCGCGCCGAACCTCACCACCGCGGCTTTCCCGGTAAACCAGAACGGCGACATCCTTTATGCGGAAGTCGCGGGTTACACCCACCATGAAGGTGATCGGGCGGTACTTGCCGATTTCGTTGAGCAGAACGGAGTATCCCAGCTGTTTTCCATCTTCGGCGTAAGCAATATAAAGCTGCAGACTGTCAGCGGCAAAGCTTTCGATTCGGTTTGCCCGTCCCCGGGAACGAGGTAGGGGCACCGTTGTCACCTCGTGATATTCCGCCTTCGGGAAGATCTTCGAGCGTGCCTGCTCGGGCGTGAGATAGACGCGAATAGAGCCAATCTCTGCCGCCGTCGGCATCTCCTCGCCGACAGCCGCTGCGGATAGAAGCAAGATCGATAGGACCGCGAACATGACTGGAAGAGAACCGGGGTCTAGAAGTAAGACGCGACGGAGAGGATGAGCCCGTTGCTGTCGTCATCCTGATCGTAGATCTCGTAGTCCAGCTTGATGACGGTCTCCTCCTCCGGACGGAAGTTCACCCCGAAGGTGTACCTGGTTTCGTCGCTCGAGTCGAGGTCGATGTGATCGTACCGCGCTACAGCGGTGAAGATGGAGTTGGGGAAGGCCGCCATGGCCCCGGGCAAAAAGTGATATCCGACCTGGCCGTAGACACCGAACTGGGAATCATCCGCGGTGCCGTCGATGGAAGCGGTGGCGTACTCGCCCAGGATATCGACCGGCCCGCGGGTATATGTAGCGTCCAGGGCGAAGATGGCCAGGCTTTCGTCGCCCGCATCATCGTAGGCTCCGGAGTGAAACGAGCCGCCGATGTCGAGGCCGAGGAACGGGCTGTAGTTTATGCGGCCGACAATCGACTTCTCCTCGTTGTTGTCAGTCTTCTGGCTTCCTCTGCCCGCGCGGATACCCACCGAGCCGTCGGCATTAACAAGCCCGGCGTTGAAGCCATTGACCACGTAGAATTCGTATCCCACAACCGACGCCTCGCTGGGGTAAAGGGTGCCGAAGAACCCCATGCCCGACTCGGACAAAGTGGTCGGCACGATCTGCCGTGCCACCAGCGGCCGGTTGGTCAAATCGTTCAGCGGGCTGTCGTGGCTCAGATTGAATTTACCCAGCGGGGAGAGAATGACTCCGCCGCGATAAGTCAGCCACTCGGCGAAGGTGATGTCCAGCGTTGCGAACTCCAGTTTGACTTCACCGTCGGAGTTGCCCGACCCCTATGACCAGACCGCCGTGTTCGAATTCGACCTCGGCGGTGACGTGGATTCTATCAGACACTTCCCCGTGAATGAACGGAATAAACCGGTGCTGGTCGAAGGTCTTCTTCTTGTCGGTCCAGAACAGCTCGTGGTCGATGTAACCGCCCAGGCTAGTTCCCTTGCCGCCTCTGGCAATATACGGCTTGTCGTAGACCCCGCCGGAAACAGCGGGTCTCTGATCCTCTGCCCCTACCTGAACGGAAACGGCGAGTCTGGATACGGCAAGTGCCCATGCCAAGCTGTTGATCTTCGCGAGCATTTGCGACTACCTCCTTTAGGTTTCGGCCTGGTTGCCGATGGTGAAAAAGGGTTACTGACGATTTTGCCACACGAATCGAGAGAAGTTTTAGTCTATTAGCTGGGACATGATTCCCCCGGTTAGCTGTGGCATGCACGGCACAGACGTATGCTATGGTATCTTTACGTTTGGTATACAATATAAATGTTTGATTAACCATACAAACGTCCTGCATACTAACCTAAAAGCGAGCAGTCGTCAAGTGATCTTCGTAACCTGTTGTGAAAAGAGTTGCGTAGCCAGACATCAGTAGGGCAAGACATTGACAAGTTTTGTAAACCGAATATGTTTTCTACTTGCCAATCGTTTGTTTGGCGTGCCAAACAATGGTCGTCCCAGTTGCAACTTTTGAAAATGTACCGCTTCTTTGACCGGCGGTATGCTTCTTGCTATTTCCGCTGTTACCAATCGGTTCCTCACGGAACGAGATAACGTATGAGGTTATTTCATCGCGGTTCATCCGCAAGCTCACCCTCCGGAAGTGGGAGTGAGGGACCCTTGTCCTCATGGCAGCGCGGTCGCGAGGCGGTTATCACCGCCGTCGCTGGAACGACCCGTTTGGCGGCACGATTGCGAGAGATCGGTGTTGTTCCTGGCGTAAAGCTCAAGCTGTTGAGGACCGGCACCAGAATCGTTTTTCAAGTGGGAGAATCCCGATATTGCCTGCGGCGGTGCGACGCGGAGACGATTCAGGTATGCGCCATATCTAGCGAGAGCGACCCATTCGCCCGTTGATTCGTCTCTGGGTTGCCTGAACCACCTACCCCACTCCCTTCCGTGACTGCCAACGTACCGCAAGCCACCCACACCAAAACGCTTGCCGTCGTTGGCAATCCGAACACCGGCAAAACGACCCTTTTCAACGCACTGACCGGCCTTTCCCAGGAGATCGGAAACTATCCCGGCGTGACGGTCGATCGCAAGATCGGCAAGCTGCAGCTGCGTACCGAAGCCGTCGAGCTGTTGGATCTGCCCGGATCCTATAGCCTGGCCGCACATTCTCCCGACGAGATGATCGTGGCAGACGTGCTCCTGGGGCAGCAAGCCGGAGTCTCCCCGGTCGAAGGGGTGTTGGCGGTGCTCGACGCCGCCAACCTGAAACGCAACCTCTACCTTGTATCGCAGGTCGCAGAAATTGGTCTGCCGATGGTGATCGCGCTCAATATGAGCGACGTGGCCACCGCGCGCGAAATTCATATCGACCACCAGGCGTTAGCTGAGCGGTTGGGGGTCGCGGTTGTTCCGACCTGCGCCCTGCACAGTGAAGGTCTGGAGGAGCTGCGCGCGGCGATCGATCTGTTGTGCGAGCAGCCCGGTAACTCGGTTCCTCGCTCAACACCCGTACTGCCGCCGAAACTGGAGCAGTCGACGCGACAACTCTCGGCCCACCCCGGGCTGAAGGATAAAGGTGTGAGAATGGACAGGGTGGAAGCCCTGCGCACGCTGGTAGACACGGGAGGCCACGCCGAGGCGCGTCTCCTGGAACAGACCGGAGCCGGGTTTGCAACCGAGCTTCATCGTTTGCGCACGGACGCAGGCGTGGAGTTGTCGGCGTTGGAGTCGGAAGCACGATACGCCTGGATCGCCAAGACCCTGAAGGGGTGCGGACCGGTCGATCAAACCCTTCTCAGCCGGCGCTCCGACCACGTTGACCGCGTACTCACGCACAGATTCCTGGGTATCCTGACCTTCATTACGGTGAACATAGTTGTGTTCGAGGCCATCTACTCGTGGTCTGCCCCGATCATGGATGGGATTAACGGTCTGTTCGGGTTTCTCGGCGCATGGGTGGGTAGCGCCATCGCGGAAGGGGCGCTTCGGAGCCTGATCGTCGATGGTCTTTTTGCCGGCGTTGGCGGCGTCCTGATCTTCCTGCCACAGATCGCCATTCTCTTCTTTTTCATATCGCTGCTTTCTGACTGCGGGTATATGGCGCGCGCCGCCTTCCTGACGGATCGACTGCTAACTAAATGCGGCCTGTCGGGTAAGTCGTTCATCCCTCTGCTCTCCAGCTTCGCCTGCGCCATTCCCGGTGTCATGGCGACGCGAACCATCGAGGACAAGCGGGATCGCTTTACCACCATGATGGTGGCCCCGCTCATGAGTTGTTCGGCGCGCCTTCCGGTCTATGTCATCTTTATCGCAGCGTTTATCCCGGACCGGCCGCTGCTCGGTGGTTTGATCGGCTTGCAGGGGCTTACCCTGCTGGGGATGTATTGCGTCGGCGCCGCCGTCGCCATCCCCGTCGCCTGGATATTGAAGAAAACCCTTCTCAAGGGTGAACCACCCCCGTTCTTGATGGAACTCCCATCCTACAAGTGGCCGAGCCCGCAAGCCGTATTCCTGCGGGTCTACCAGAGCTCTCGTGCTTTCGTAGTCAGGGCCGGCAGCATCATTCTTGCGACAACCGTGGTCATGTGGGCCCTGGCCTATTTCCCACGTTCGGAAGAGGTGACGTCCAGGTTCGACCAGCGGCGTGTCGAAGTCTCCGAAGCTCTTTCGGGCGAAGCCTTGGACACCGCGCTGAGGAGACTCGAAGCCCGGCAAGCAGGACAACAATTGCGCCAAAGCTATCTGGGACAGGCCGGCAGATTGGTCGAACCGTTGGTTCGCCCGCTGGGATGGGATTGGCGCATCGCCATGGCGACCCTCGCCTCCTTCCCCGCCCGCGAGGTGATCATTTCCGTGCTGGGCACGATCTACAGCCTCGGGGGGGATCAGGACGAAAACTCCGACGACCTTCGCTTTGCCATTCGCAACTCTACGAACGATCAGGGCCAGCTGGTGTACTCCATTCCAGTTGCCCTTTCCATCATGGTGTTCTTCGCCTTGTGCGCCCAATGCGTTTCTACCCTCGCGGTGATCCAACGGGAAACCCGTTCATGGCGATGGCCGCTTTTTACCTTTTCCTACATGACTGCGCTGGCATACGTGGGTGCCTTGGTGACCTACCAGGTAACCAACGCTCTGGGATGGGGGGGGACCTGATGGAATGGCAGACCTATGTTGCCGTGCCCGTGGCGGTGGGCTGCGCCTGCTGGGTCGGTTGGCGACTGTTGCGTCCGTTCGTGAAGCGAGAGAGACCCGAGGGAGCTTCGATTCCGCCTGCCAGCAACGGCAAGTTGATAGAGATCTCCCCGGTTGACAAGAACGGTGGATAGTGACTGGTCAACAGTGCACTAGGGGCGGGCATAGTACTGGCCCGGTAACCGTTCAACCCACCCATCCAACTCCAGTCTGAGCATCATCTCCATCACCGCCGCTGGCGGCAGCTCCGCGGTTCGCGATAGCTCATCGACGTGGCGGGCGCCACCGGCGAGCAGCCCCATGAGACTCTGCTCCCCGGGAGACAGAGGTACGGACGAAGCTGCCGATCGCGGTTCAGAACCGGGTAATCGACTACGGCGGCCGGGATGACTCGCGGCATCCAGATGCGGCGCGGGCAACTCTGGAACTCCCACGAAGGAACTAGGGGTGAACTGCCCCTGTAATTCTTCCAGGACGTCGGCGGAGCCTTCCACCAGCTTGGCTCCCTCCTTGATGAGGCGGTGACAGCCCATGCTGCGACCGGCCATCACATCCCCCGGAACCGCGAACACCTCGCGATTCTGTTCCAATGCGTAGTTCGCAGTTATCAGCGCACCGCTGCGCTCCGAAGCTTCGATCACGATCGTTCCGAGACTGAGCCCGCTGATCAGTCGATTGCGGCGCGGGAACAGAGGCGCGTCTGGTTCGGTTCCCATCGGGAACTCCGAGACCACTGCGCCTTTTTCCACAATCTGCCGGAAGGTCCCTTCGTTTTCAGGAGGATAACAGACGTCCACCCCCGAACCGAGCACGGCAAATGTCCGGCCGCCCGCCTGCAAGGCGGCGTGGTGAACACAGGTGTCAATCCCCCGTGCGAGCCCACTTACCACTCCCAATCCCGCTGTCACCAGATCCCTGGTCAGCCGGCGGGCCATCTCCTGGCCGTAACGACTGGCGCGGCGCGTACCGACGATCGCTATGAACGGTTGATTCAGGCACGCCGTGCCCAACGCGTACAACACCGGCGGCGGCGACGCGATCTGTTTGGGGCGAGTGGGATATGCGCTGTCCACCAGCGTCAACAGGCGACCCCCTTCCTCCCGGAGGCGCCGCCACTGATCCTGCGCCCAGTCGATTTCGAGGTGAGCCTTTCGCGCCTCCCGTCCCACTCGACCCAGCGCTAATTCCCAACTTCGCGCCGAGGCGCCGAGCGCGGCACTGGCACTTCCGCACTGGGTTACCAGCTTCAAGGCGCGAGCACCACCGATCTGCTTTACCCGGGAGAGTGCTATCCAAGCCTGCCCCTCCTCGAGTGGGGCTGCTCCTAGGCATCGGCCTGCTCGGTGCGGCGCAGGTGGGTCAGAGCGGAACCGAGGTTGGTGACCATTTCCTGCAGCCCTAATCCGGAAACCGCGGAAATTCGAAAGCGAGCCGAACACAGCGTCTCGAACACTGCCTCCGGTTTTTCGTCGGGCGGCAACAGATCGCACTTGGTGAGCGCAACGGCGAAGGGTTTCTTCAACAGCTCTTCATTGTATTCGCCAAGTTCCGCCCTCAAGGTTTCGAAGTCGCGGTTGAGATCGTCGCTCGTGCACTCGAGCATGAACAGCAGGCTTCGGGTGCGTTCGATGTGTCGGAGGAAGCGGGTGCCCAGACCTTTGCCTTCGTGGGCGCCCTCGATCAGCCCTGGAAGATCGGCCATCACGAAGGTGTCCAGCTCATTCCAGCGAACGATACCCAGCTGGGGTTCGAGCGTCGTAAACGGATAGTCGGCAATGCGTGGGTGTGCCGCCGATATGCGCGACAGCAAGGTCGACTTGCCGGCGTTGGGAAACCCGACCAGACCAACGTCGGCTAGAAGCTTGAGCTCGAGCGCCGCTTCCGCTTCGGCACCGCGCCTACCCTCCTCCGCATGTTGGGGCGCTTGCAGCTGGGGCGTCGCGAATCGAGCGTTTCCGCGTCCACCCCGACCACCTTTCAGAAACAGGAACTCCTGGCCGGGCGCGAGCAGGTCGACGACCGCATTCCCCTCTTTAGAGCGCACCAACGTGCCAGGCGGAACGCGAATCAAGGCGTTGTCTCCCCTGGCGCCCGTCATGTTCTTTCCTTTGCCATGATCCCCGCGGCCCGCCGCTATGATCGGTCGATAGCGGTAATCCAACAGCGTGATGAGGTTTTCGTCCACTCGAAACAGGACGTCTCCCCCATTGCCGCCATCGCCCCCGTTCGGTCCACCTCTGGGGACGTACTTTTCCCGCCGGAAGCTGACGCAACCGTCGCCACCGTTGCCCGAGCGCGCAGTAATGGTCACCTCATCGACGAACATCGCAAGCGGGGTCCCACGAGGGAGTCGCGGCGGCGGCCGGCGCTAGCCGTGGACAGGGTTGAGGCGCAGGCGTTCCGCAACCACGGGGGGGACGAACGGCGCGATGTCGCCACCCATCTGCGCCACCTGACGCACCACCGTCGAGCTCAGAAACATGAAGTCGGAGCGAGTCATCAGAAAAACGGTTTCCAACTCGGGCCAGAGACTGCGATTGGTCAGCGCCATGGTAAACTCGTTGTCGAAATCGGTGACGGCGCGAAGTCCTCTGACGGCCACCCGCACCTTGTTCTGGCGGGCGTAGTCCACGAGCAGACCGTCCCAGCTGTCGACGCTGACGTTAGGCCAGCGCGAAGTGGCCTCACGAATCATTTCGACATTTTCCTCGGTGGAAAAAAGGGACTTCTTCCGCGGATTCACCGCCAACAACACGGTTACCTTCTCGAAGATGCCCAGAGCGCGCTCAATGATGTTCATGTGGCCATAGGTGATCGGATCGAAACTTCCCGGATAGAATGCCGCCTCCATGCCGTTTTCCTTTCTTAGTCTGCGCCGCCTATTGCTTGCACCCGGTTGGTTATCTCACGAGCACGTCGACTACGGCGTAGATATGTGCGTTCTGCCATGAGCCGCCGTTGCGGTATACGGGCACCATCACCAACTCACTGAGGGTGGTCAGCTCTCCCGCCTCCTGGAGCCGCTCGGCGAACGCGGCGATCTGGTCGTACGAACCTTTACCCCAGATTTTTTGACGATGCTTCGACAAGCCCTTGTTCAGCGCCACCGGAATCGGCCCTTCCACCGTGAGCGACCGGATTCCGCTGGCCCGTGCCCATGACGACACATCGCGCAGCACGGAAGCTGACTTTTTTGGCGTCACGGGTGCCAGATCGAAGGGGGCCGCGTCTTTAACCCGGCCCGTATACGAAAACCGGCGCTCGCTGCTCCCAGGTGTCTTCCCTTGGGTCCAAACCGTCAGGCGAACCTCGGCTGATTCCTTCAGGAGCTGGTCGTGCCACGTTTCCGCCGACGACTGGGAGATCCCAGATCCTTCTATGGTATAGCTGCCGTCTCCGCGTCCCAGCAGTGATGTCACTCGGGCGCCGTTGGGTTGGTGGCGCAGAAGACCAACGGCGATGGCGCACGCACGGCTGGATCGGGGAAGCGGCCGCATCACGGGAGCGGCAGCAGAGACCCTGGCTGCCGGGGGGCGTGACCTAGCCGGGACCGTCTGCTGGCTTAATGTCGCCGCTGCGGCCGTTGTAGCCGCCTGTCGCGTGCTCAACTCCGGCGACGATACCTCGCCGGAGGGAGCCGGAGCGTCGTAATTTTCCGGGTCGCGATATTCCGTGGCGACTAGGTCAGGTAGGGGTTCTTCGTCGTCCGCCTGGAACATCACAGCGGTCATCTCACTCCACAATCGCAAGATCGGGAACTGTCGATCGACCAGGTAGATCGCCGACACCAACAGCGCACCCGACCCCACAAGCAGGAACAGACGCATCAAAATCGCGATGATCTGCGAGTCCTGCCTTCCCAGTAGGTGGATACGTATCATCAAGGTTCGCTCAAGCCGCGGTGAGCCAATCCGGCAGTAACGGCGAATCTGTGACTGCCTTCTAGGAGCGTCGGGTCGCTACAACGGCAGTTCTCTCTCTCAACCCCGGCGAACGGGTCGAACAAGGTCACAGAAGCAGCAAAGCGTTCGACCAAGCTGGACTTCCAGGTTGCGTCGGAGCCGGAGAGACCCGCCACCCAGAAGTTGGCCGGCAGCTCGGTGTGACCGCTACGCTTAGCCATAGCCTCGACGCGATCACTCAGGATTTCCAGAGGCTCCGCCTCGCCCGGAGCGTCACTCTGCCACGGCCAGATGTCTAGCGCCACCAAATCCCCCTCTAGCAAGAGCAAGGCACTCGCACCGGAGGCGCTAATATCGAGGACCAGCTGAGGTTCATCCTGAATGCTGTCGCTGGATTCGAAGGCGTTGAATAGGGCTAACGGCGCGACATCGAAATCGGGATCTTTCAACCCCGCTGACTCGCACAGATCCAGATAGATCTCCAACGCTCGCTTGCGCGAGGCAACGGCAATACTGCAATGGCTGGTAAACGCGAAGTCGACACCGTACTCCGAAATCTCGTCGCTGAGAAACTGTTCGGTTTCCCATTGGACCTGGGCGCGATCGAGCTTGCCCGTTGCCTCGGGAAGCTGTGGCCACCACTTGATCCAGTATGCCTGCGGATCGAGGCAGATCAGGATATTCTCGAATCTGATGTCGCATTCTGCTTCCGCCCGCGAAAAAGCCTCTTCCAACTCGACGCTGGATTCGTCTGACTCCAACCCTTCGGGGGTGTAGGAACCGTTCAGATCGAACTGGGCGAGTCCCAGAAGCTCCGCTCCGCCCTTGTTCGACCCCAGCTCGACGATTTGAAGTTTACCATCTACAATGTAGATACCCGTGGCACTTCGACGCGCAGACATCCGTTGGCATTACTCCAGAACAACGTGTGGACGAATCATTTCCAATGTACGTTTGCCGACACCGCGGATCTTTGCCAGGTCTTCCAAGCTCTTAAACGCGCCGTGCTCGCGACGGTACTTTACAATCCGCAATGCCATTTTCGGACCGATATTTGGCAACTGTTGCAATTCCCCTTCGGTGCCGCTGTTCAGGCGAATCGGCTGACTCGCTTCAGTCGTTTCCACGACGACCGGGGCCGGCACCGGTACAGCCTTGTGGATTACCCGAAACTCTTCGAGCGCGGAAGGCTGATAGTAGTCCCAGATCGAAACTGCGCTGCCCACCAGAAACGATCCACACAGGAACAGCAGAGCCACTTGCTCAGTTCGGTTAAACATTGAAAATAGATCTGCCTATTGGGAGGGGCAACCGGAGCGGATCAGCGGAAAAACATGGTTCCCGAAAGTCGGACCTCGCGGACCTTGCGGGCTTTCTCGGTGAGGTTGTTCCGATTGTTCTCGAGGCGAATGATGCCGTCGCCGCGAAAGCTCTCGCTGAATTTGTAGGAAGCGGTGAACGATGTTCGCCAGCGGTTGACCGAGTTGATCGGCGCCCGTTCGGCATCTCCGGTGCCGTTTGATCGAATCTCGTTCTCCAGGGAAACCTCGAATTTCAGATCGACGTTGCTCTTCAGCTTTCCGAAGATCGGCAGGCTTCTCGGTCTCAGATTGTGGGAAAGGCTGAAGGTGGTCGTCGTCTTCTCCAACTCACCGCTCCCGCGCAGGGGCCGGAGATTGCCCTCTACACTCGCGCTGTCGTCCTCGGCAACCAGCTCGAATTCCAGGTCGGTGCCACTGGCCACAACGCGTTCCACCTTAGCTACAGGGCCTATCCTCAGTTTCCCGTTCCACGAGGCTCGGGTCTCTTTTGATTCGCTCTTGGTGATAAGATGGCCCGGTCGTAGACTGCCTTCACCCTCACTGCTTTCGGTCTGCTGGAACGAGAACGAAAAATTGGCGCTGTTTACGACTTTCTTGATCAGCGGAATGCGGTCCGCCCTTCCCCAGTTTACATTGAGCTTCGGATAGCGGGTTTCCTGGCGCACGCGGGTTCGTTCCTGTGTACTGCCACTGCGGCGTTCGAGCTTGTCGTTGAAGTCGGTTTTCACACTGAACCCCATGGGCAACTTGAGTCCCGAGCCCATGTCCATGTTCCGCGTGCGTCCGAACTGGTCTTGTTGCGTGAGCCCCACCGAGGCTTGAGGCACGTCGAGAGAGTCGTTGAGGCCAAACTGATAGAGCAATCCGGGCCGGTCGACGAGATTGAACGACCTAGAGTTTCTATTCTTTCGCCAGGTCACATTGAACGGTTCGATAAATCCGCCGGCGAAATGTAACGTTCGCCACAGGAAAAACGGCTGGGAGGGTTCCTTTGGCGGTTCCGCTTCTGGCTTTTCACCATCGGCCTCAAGTTCTTTGGTTGCTGTCTCTTCCTGCCGTTTCTTCGTCGGTTTCACCGTCGTCCTTTTCTTACCGGCAAAACTCTTGAGCAACATGGGGAGTTTGAGATTGAACCGCGTGGACAGGCTGTTCTTGGTATCGATGTCCAACGGCTTTACCGGCAAGCCCGATGTGCTGTCGATGAGCACCTGCGCTCGCCGCTGCGTGGGATCGCTGTTTTCGTTGTAGCTCGCTTCGAACGTATATTGCTGATCCAACCAGCGAATCCACCTGAGGGTTACCTTGACACTGCCCTTCTGTGTGCGGCCGATCTCCCGACCGAAGCTGAGCTTGTTCAGCTCGTACTTCTTCCGGAGGTCGCGGTTTATCTTAAGGTCGTAGTCACCGCTGATGCCGCTAAACGGATTCACCTTTGCCACGTAGGTCTCGTTCACCGCAAAGTGCTCCTGCACCGTCTGTTCGGCGTCGGATCGCTGCTGGGTCTTCTGCTCCTTGCGATTGGCGACCATAGAGTAGGTTATGTGGGAAGGAAAATATCGCCACTTCAGCTCTCTCCAGGTGCGGGGTGAGCGTTCGGGCAACCAGGTCAAAATGGGCAGCTGGGGACTCGGAAGTGGCATCTTGTAGCTGAAGTTCATGGTTTGGGCGTCGGTGCGATCCAACGGTCGTGTCGTGGAAGAGCCCTGCTCTTGCAGGTTGGACAACCTCACGTTCATCTGATCGATGGTCCAACGAAACACTCGATTTCGTCCCGATCGTTTCGACAGCGAGAGCTCGTAGAAACGTTTGGTGCGGAAGGTCCTTTGCTCCCTCTGCGTCTTCTTGTCAAGCTCCACATCCGAGTTCGGTCCGAAGCGGGGCAAACTCTGGTTTTCGGAAAAACTCGCCTTGAACGGGATGGAGAACCCCCACCTTCCCGGCAGAAAACGGTGCAGATTGGTCGTGGCCGACAGGCTCTGATTGAGATCGGTGGTGCTGCGCTGGCGGGAATTGAGGGTGCGAAAGTCGCCACCGGTCCAGGTAATCTGGCCGTCCAGGTTCATCACGTCGGCGAGCTTGGTGTTGACGCGCGCAAAGGCCGCCCCACCCGGATCGTTGCGCCCCTCTTCGAGACGGAGCTCGTTGACCAGCACCTCGCCCGTATATATACCTTGACCGCGGTTGCGGATGCCGATGGTCAATTCCTTTATCTGCTGCATGGAGGGATTGCCGCGGACGCGATAGACGGCCGGCCTGAAGTCGCGCAGTCGCGGCTCGGCGATCACCGTATCCAGAATCGCCAGCTGCTGCCCCAGGGAGTCGAAGCGTCCCGCCTGCAAGAGCGACTTCACACGGGCGATCTCTAACAGGTCGATATCCACCTCGTTTCCCTTCCAGCCGGCGCGTCCTCCATCCCACCCAGGCAATATTCGACTGATGAACTCGTAATAGTTGGTGCTGTCGGCTCCAAAACGGATGAACATCTCCAAGTCACTGGAGTCCCCAACGACGTAGGCAGTGTTGACGTCGTCGCCGTGCACGAACATGCGCATGCGGGTGTACTGGGTGTAGTTGGCGTTACGCGTCAGAATTTTCGTAGCGGAGACTTGATGCTGCGGCTCGAAGTTATCGTAGTTAAGCCGTAACGACTGTTCCCGCTCGCGAGTTCGCGTCTGCCGGTTGCGACGGATCTTGATACCCGGGGGCGGCTCGTAGTCGATGTTCTTGTCGGTACCGACGACACTCACCGCCACCGATTCCTCCGGCCCCACATCGTTCCCCCCCTCCAGAATCAACACCTCATCTTCCTGCCACTCGTTGCCGATCACCTCGATGAGCGCAATCTCCACCGTGATGGAATCGTCGGTCGCCGCTGTTTCTCCGTTCACCACGATCCGCGCGAACTCGATTCTGCTGGAATCGGGTAGACCCTCCCTGGGCGTGTCGTCGAAAAGTGGAAGCCGGAACAGGCGCCAACCGTTGCTATCCGTGCCGGATACATGGGGATCCGATTCCAGATCGATCGTGTAGCGGTAGTAGTCGTTTCGCGTGTTCAGTACGCCGTCGTTGTTGAGGTCTTCGCTGTCGGGCCGATCGGCCGCCTCGCGATCGCTCTTGTTTCCTTCGGTCCCGTTGATGCGGCGGTAGTCGTTCTTGCGGTTGCCGGTAGCATCGTAATGCCAGTTGTCTCCCTGTGGGTCGTCCACATCCCGCTCGCCATAGCTTTGCAGGAATTGCTGACGTTTCTGTTCCAGGGTCAGGTCGGTCGTATCGACGCCGACTTCGGCCAGGTAGAAGTTCAACTCTCCCCGATCATCCCGACCGTCGATGCCCACGTCCTCGGCTTGAGCAACCAAGCCATCGCCGGTGGTCCGGCCCGGAAAGGGCTCATCTTCGGTATCGACGGCGCCATCCTCGCGAAAATTGAGGGGATCATCCGTTGTCTGATCGCAACAGAAATCCTCGCTGATTGTACCCAGATCGAGATTGAGGGTGCCACGTTCACCTCGCACCCAGATCTCCAGGAACTTCGACAGGGAGTAATCGTTGACCGATCCGAGCGAGGTCATCAGACCGCCCCACACCTGCTGTTGATCAGCTCGTGGTTTCAGCCGCATGACCAGCACGTCGGTCCGATTGTTCTGATTCTCCACCTGCTCCTCCTGACCCGGCCATATATCCTTGCGCAGGATCCCGTCAAACGGGTTGTACCAGATCAGGTTGCCACGGGTCTCGTGGGGGAAATCGAGAGCGACCGGTCGGCTGGCGGGAGTCCAGCTCGTGCGGGCGATGCGCAGACTGCTGGGCCGCTGGCTGCCTTCGAAATCGTCGATGAATCCCTTGCCCTTGGTGTTCAGGTTGGGACGGCTTTGTGCCACTTCCCCTTGCAACTCGATGGTGGAACTGGATGCTGTTTTGATCAGCGGAATGGCATCGACAACCCGGGTTAGAAAGGGCGCCGCAAACTTGGCGCGCATGTCTGTGCTCCATACCACGGTGCGCGCCGGTTCGGCTCCCACCCGCACCCGCCGTTCGCCGCTGCGTTCGTTGTTGTATAGCATGGTGGTTCCCCACTTCCCTTCCCCCCCGAGAAATTCGTACTGCGTCCGCATGCCTATGAGGGTCTTTTGCTGACTGCCCAGTCCCAATAAATCTTCCGTCTCGTAGGTGATCTCCAGGTCGGCCCCGGGATCGGCCACCTCCTGGGCGGTGGTTCCGACGAACGTGATGTCGCCCGCGAAACCCACGTTGTAGTCGGTGCCCTTCTGCTTGCGTTGACCGTTGAGCCGCACTTCCACCGTTTCCGGCCGCACGCCGAGACCGAGGCTGATCCGCTGTTGGCCGGAGCTTGAGCGGACCTCGATAATGTAGGCGCTGGCCTCCACCTGATCTCGTTGCTGCTGCCGGGTGTAGATCTCGGGAATCTTCTCTTCCAGCTCGGAGCTTCCCGGATCTTCCGGGGTTTCCGGATTGAATGGGGTTCGAGCCGGGAAGACCAGGTGTCCGCGGAAGTCGTCGAGACCGGCGTAGTCGCGGTCCACGACCCGATCGGGAGCGCTGCCGGGATCCTGACCGCGCTCGTCGAGACCGAAGATCTGCAGATACGATTTGCCACCCTGAGAGGGTTGGGACTCCTGACCCGCAATCTCCTTCAAAACCTGCACTTCCACAGTGGACGGATCGAACTTGCGACCCGCGGCGAAGCCGGTGGCGATGCGATAGACGTTCTTCCACTCCAAATCCCAGGTCGGAAATCCAGGTCGGGCGTCCCGCGCCTTGATCAGCTTGAGTTGCAGGGTGTCTCCGCGGGTATCGCCAAACTGTTCAGTCCCTACGTTCGGTCCGCCCCGGGTGCGATAGCTCACCGCCAGCGCATGGCGATCTTGCACCATGCGATTGAGGATTATGAAGCCGGCTCCTTCCACCACCGAATAGTCGTCGTCGGGGTCGAGGCGATGCCAGGTGCCTTCCTCGAAGCAACCGCTGGCTTCGACGGGCAGTCCATTCGGATTCACGCAGACGACCTCGTCGTCGTCGCTAACGTCGCTCGCCGCCACCCTCGCGACACCCGGTCGCGCCAGCAACTCTGGATCGTTGATGGTATTGAAATCGTTGATGTAGACCTGTAAGCTGCCCGAATCGACAAAGTCCGAACCTGGAATACGGGCGCCGGCCACCAGCTGCCGGTAGTCCGGCAAATTGACCCGATAGAACTCATCCAGGAAGAAATAGGTGTTGCGCAAGAACTGGTAATCCCGAAGCGAGAGAGTATCCTGGACGGCGCCACCCCGAAAGGTTCGGCGGTTGCTCTTGCTGCTCTCGTGGCTGGCAATGGTGGTAAAACTGAGAGGCCCTACCGCTCCCTTGGCGCGTATCCCAAAAAGCCCCTTGTTCTGCTGTTGGAAACCGACGAACCTAGATCGCGGGAGGGCGAGAGTCGTGTTCCCCGCCTGAATCTCCTGGAAGATCGCGTCCTCGTCGTTCTTGTAGTCCAGCTTGATCTGGTTGGCAATCTGATCGCGGAGATTCAAGGTGCTGACAGCGCCGCCGGCGCTCTCCGTATCCTGGTCAATGCGAACGTTTATCAGTTCCCCAACCTTGCCTTCGACTGTGAATCGCTGCTCCTGCTCCATCGTCAGAGCCGGAAAGGTAGAGGGACCACCCGCCGCGGTCTGGACTTCGCCCGCCGTCCACTCACTCTTTCCCGAGATCGATACCTTCAGCGAGCCGCTCATGCGCAAGCTGGGCCCTTCCTCGCCGATGAAGCGACGCAGGGATTTAGGCGCCGTGAACGGCACGGTCCACTCCAGCCGCCGAGTACCCTGTTGCCGGTCGCGCTGCGAGGCAACTCGAAATTTCTGACGAATCTCTCGACGCCATACATCTCGTGCGCCATAACTGTAGATCAGACGCAGGTAGTCGTCTTTGCTCATAGCCGCTGCCGCCCCCGTTGGGAATCCGCCCGAAAGCCGGGTGAACGACACGTGACTGGAGTCCACATCGACCTGGTTTGCCAAGAGGTTCGCCGGCATCCGCATGCGCAGCAACGGGGCGTTTTCTTGCATGAGAGAAACCTCACCTGACTTCTCGAAAAATTTTCCGAGCGGGCCGACCAGAGGGTCCGGGCTCAACGCCGGAGCGCTCCATGCCGGGTCGAACGCAGTAACCAGCAAACACAGCCCACCAAACAGGCCTATAGACCCGGGCAGACGTGGTTTACCTGTCGAATAAGAATGATACCGAAACATCTAATCGCGCATGTAATGAGCCCGACCCTTGTCTTTCGCAAATAGAACGGTTTCGGTCGAACCCGACGGCGAGGACTCTGAAAACACTCCGCGAGAGGGGAGTGTTGCGCCTGTTGGGGGAGCAATCCTCGTAAACGAGCGCCCTGTCAAACAGAGCACTGGACGTTAACTATGCGCGATAAGCGTCTCCGGTCGCGGGTAGTTGTGCGTTTCACGTGGAGGGGGTTGGATGCCGATGTGCCCTGCAGGAGATCTGCGTCAGCGCCAGACAACTTAATATAAGGCCCCTCGCGATTCAAGGCGTCATCTCGGGTGAAGCAAGCCACGTGCCGACGCCGTTCTGGACCATCCGCTTTTTAGGTGAAGCACCTTCCACCTATATTTGATCGGCAGCTCTTGCCGCTGCGTTCAGCGTTCAACTCACAACGACTGATCTCCATATCGACGAGGATCCATGGTCATCAGTTCCTGGCGTGCTGCCACGTTTACTTTACACTCACGTGAACAGACGGTGACGGGAGCCAGAGAATCTTGAGCACGCTATCGCGATACCTGCTACGCGAACACCTAGGCCCCTTCGGTCTCGCCCTCGCTCTGATCATCTTCGTGCTGGTCATCGATGTGGTACTGCAGATGATGGACCAGGTGTTGAGCAAAGGTCTATCGGCGTCGGTGGCGGTGCAGCTCTTCGTCTACAACCTGGCATGGATTGTCGCGCTGGCCGTGCCGATGGCCGTGTTGGTGGCGGTGATCATGGCCTTCGCCAGGCTCTCGGCAGACAACGAGATTATGGCCGCAAAGGCGTGCGGCATCGGCTTCTTGCACCTGTTGCGGCCGGTAGCATTGGGCGCCGGCGCGCTGATGGTGATCATGATCCTCTTCAACGACTGGGTACTCCCAGATTGGAATCACCGCGCCCGCAACATCACTGCGAGCTTGAAACGCTTGAAAGCCGCGCTCGTTCTCAAAGAGAAGGAAGGCGTCTTCATACACAAGCTCGGCAACCGCTACAGCTTGCTTATCCGCGAAGTGGACGAAGAGCGCAACGCACTTCGCGGGATCACCGTCTACGACGCCGGCAAGAAAGGACCGCCCACTACCTTACACGCGGCGGAGGGCCGGATAGAGATCTTTGGGGATGGCAGTTACGTTCGGTTGACGCTGGACAAGGGCGAGTACCATACCGTCGATGCGAACAATCCCGAGCGTTTTGTCCGCGGTTCCTTCGAGCGCCAGTCTATCCACATCGAGGATCCTCAGCGAGCTTTCAGCGATCGCTCATCCTCCTATCGTGGCCAGCGCGAAATGAACATCGCAGCGCTCTATGCGGCGGTGGAAAAGCGAAGGGTCGAGCAAACCCGGGGGCTCAAGCTGATTGACAGCACGGTGCAACGCTACCACTCCATCACCTCCAGCCCCGAAACCGCGCTGGATGACTCCACGGGGGAGAACGCCTCGCGGGAAAGTCAGACCCTGACCAAACAGCTGCAGCAACAGCGGCGCCTTGCCCATAGCCGGGCGAAGCAGATCGACGAATTCATGGTGGAGATCCACAAGAAGTTCTCCATCCCTGCCGCCTGCGTGGTGTTCGTATTGGTCGGCGCGCCGTTGGGTGTTTTCATTCGGCAGCGGGGCGCCACCGTTTCAGTTGGCGTGAGTCTGGTTTTCTTCCTCGTCTACTGGATGTTCCTTATCGGCGGAGAGGAACTGGCCGACCGCGGGTTCATCCCCCCGGCGGTCGCCATGTGGGCACCAAATGTAGTGTTCGGCCTCGTGGGTCTGTTCCTCGTGCGGGCAGCGACCCTGGATCTTTCGGTATGGCAATGGCGGCACGCGCGGAGCTCAGAATCATGAGACTGCTGGACAAGTACCTTCTGAGCCGGTTCATCGCCGCGTTGACGCTGAGCGTTGTCAGTCTCCTGCTTATCGCAATCGTCGTCGACCTGACCGAGAATATCGACACGTTTATCGATCACCATGCCGCCGTCACCCAAATCCTGTTCTACTATCTCTATCACACTCCGTACTGGATTATTCTAACCCTTCCCATTGCCGCTTTGATGGGAGCCTTGTTCTCACTCAACGGACTCGCTCGGCGCAACGAGATCACCGCTATGAAAGCGGCGGGCATCAGTCTCTATCGCGTCCTGGCGCCGGTACTCGTCTTCGCCGCCGTCTTCAGCGGCCTGGCTTTTCTATTCGCCGACCGGGTGCTGCCCCCAGCCACCTTCCGCTACAACACCATTCGCGACGAGATGCGTTCCTACAGTCGCTCCGATGGCTCGCGTCGCCAGGTCCTGCTGCAGGATGTGGACGGTCAATATATCTTCACCCGCTCTTACGACGCACGCCGACGCAAAGCCCACGAGATCCTGTGGGAGCGTCAACGGGACTCCCGCATCGCCGAGCGGGTCGTAGCAAACCGGTTGGAATGGCGAGATGGAGGATGGATGGTGTTTGAAGGCCGGCACTACCGTTTCGGAGCGGAGGAAATCGCCACCAGTGCCTTCGACACGCTGAAACTGGAGCGGCTAACCCTCCAACCGTCCGATCTCGAGCGCCAGCAGAAGAAACCGGAAGAGATGAATTTCGCCGAGCTGCAGAGTTACATATCCCGCGCACGCGCCAACGGCGAGGACGTAACCCGGCAGCTGGTCGATCTCCACCTGAAGATCTCCTTTCCGGTCACCTGCTTCATCGTCGTGTTGTTAGGGGCGCCTCTGGGCGCCAATACGAGACGGGCCGGTTGGGCCAATAGCTTCGGTGTCGGCATCCTCGTCTGTTTCGCGTTTTACAGCTGCGTCAAGATGGGCCAGGCGCTGGGATGGAATCAGATTCTGCCGCCGATGTTGGGTTCCTGGCTGGCCAATATCGTTTTTGGCCTGTTCAGTGCCATTCTCTTGTGGAGGGCCCACAAGTGACGACGGCCCCACGGTCGGGCTTGCTGGATTATTTTTATGCGAGGCCCTGCTGCATGTGGTAAATCTTCAGCTTCAAGGCGGCGGACCGGAGTTTCCACGACTCCAATAGCTCCGCTGCTTGCTCCCCGGCCGAACCACTCAGCCGGTTGCCAAGATCGACCAGCAACTGCGCCAGGCGGGCGATCTTCTCTTCCGATGCGTGGCTGGTGAGCCGCTCGATATGTTTGAGAAAATCGGGGCCGACGAAACGATCTGCCCGCATCAATACGGCGTCCAGGAACCGGGCGTGTCGGCGGGCGAACCGCTCCTCCTCGCTGCTCTTCTCGAAGAGAAATCGCAGCAGTTCCGGACCCGGAGAGGCTTCCAGGACCTGCTCGCAGGCTCGCACCAGCCGCCTCCAGGCGCGGTCCTGTTCGGGACGATCCAACGCCCGCTCCGGACCATTACCTTCGATCACCACGTTGAAGAGTGGCACCTGGGGTAGCTCCTGGAAGAGGGCGTGCAGAGTATCTTCGTCGGACCCGGTCAGATCCGCGTCGAGGATCAAATAGACCAGCTCCTTGACCAGGCGCGGATCGACCGTACGCAATTTTTCCAATAGAATCCTGCGGTTTTCGTTTTCCTGGCCGGCGAACAGATAGCTGATAAGCGAGCCGGCGGTGGCGCTGTTGATCGGCAGCCCCAGCACCGCCTCCCGGGCAACCCTTGGTTGGTCACGGAAAAGAAACTCCTGTATCTCGTCCTTCTGTCGCAGCCCCCAGACCAGCGCGCCCGCCACCTCCGTGTCCGGCTCGGCCCGAATCATCCGCTGCAACCGCTCGATCGCCGGTGCCGATGAGATCCACCGGCGGTGATACCCGAGGAGCTGGGCCGCTAAGAGCCGCCGGGGATTCCTGGGCTGTTCCATTACGCTCCAGAGAAGTTTGGTTCCAGTGCTGCCCGGAACCAGGTGACGTAGCTGTTCGACAGCGCGCGCGCGTTGCGCCAGAGTCTCTGCTTCGGCAGCAACGGTTAGCAGATCCTCCAATTGCGGCACGCTTTCAACCTCTTCCGAAATGGTCGGTTGGGGTTCATCTTCCTCTCTGATATCCAATACCATGACAATTCACCATTCATTGCCCAGCTTCATCGCTGGGTATCGGCCTCTCGGCCAGAAAGAAATGCTCCAGGAAGATGTTGACCTGCTCCACCGCCGCCCTGGCGTGCCCCAGGTCGAACCCCGCTGGATTCTCCAGGTACCCGGCGATGACGCCAAACGGCTGAACGAGATCGGAACGCATGCGCGCGAACATTTCCTCCTGGATGTCGGAGTGGGTTCGAGCGGCATCTGCCTGAGACGTGGTATCCCGCAGCAGAATCATGATTCCCGGACCGTGCGCCAGCTCGCAAGCGTGCATGGTTACTTCCAATGGAAACGGCTTTTTGCGTGAGAAGGTTACTTCCGGGAAACCTTGTAGGACGATCAGCGGATCGAAACCGGTCAGGTCGGCGAAAACGGTGCTGTCCAACGTCGAATCCTCGACGCCGAGCCAGCTCCTGGCCAGGCTGTTGGTGGCCTCCAGGCCTCCCTCCGCATTGAGCATGATCAACCCCAGCGGCAGGCCGCCCAGAAAATCTTCGAGGCTGGCGCTGGAGCGCAGAGACCCCGTGTTGGCCGGAACCTGTGTAACCAGGTTTTCGATGGTGGTCGACAAGTGTTGCAGATCGAACATGAAACCCCGTTGACCGGCGGACTTCATGTAGCCGCTCTGGCATAAGCCGTTGAGCGCCTCGACGGTCTCCGGTCTCGGCATGCCCAACCGCAAGCCCACCCCTTGGAAGTCGTCGTCCAGGAACGGGTTGGCGAGGAACTCACGCATAATCTTGCACTCCGCCTCGGCAAGCGGTTGACCGGTAGGTACCGGCAACTCCGCCAGCAGCGAATCCGCGCTCGAATCCGTGTACATACGAGCCCCTTTGCGAATCTTGAAAGGGAGATCTACCAAGGGAATGTGGGAAGGGGGGAAGCTCAGATTTTATAAAGCGTTACCGAATATAAAAAGTGCCAGGGCAATATGCAAGATGGCGTTTTTTCCCCCGCCCGACTTTCGGACTCTACAGGCGACGGTGTGGTCGGCGTAGGCCTGTCGGGCAAGGAACGGGACGGCTGCCTGGTCTCGTTTTTGCGGCTTTAATTCAGCGGAATGGTCCGGATAGGATCATAACATATTGTATATAAACGAGTTATGTGAAATACGTGAGCGCCGCATCAACTCCCGAATGAGAAGATTTTGCGGTAGCGGGGGAAAACAGTGCGGAATGAGCTAGAGAGGAGGATAGGAAAATGGAAGTCTACAGCAAGGAAGAGATAAAGAGAGAGGCGGAGGAGGAGGAGCTCAGCCCGCAGGAAAAGGCAGCTATTTTGATGGTCGCCCTCGGTGAGGAAAGCGCTGGTGAGGTGATGAAATACCTCGCGGACTACGAGATCGAAGACCTCACCCAAACCATCACCCAGCTCAAACACCTACCCGTCGAGCTGCAGGACAACGTTCTGGAAGAATTCGAACAGCATCTCCTGGCCGGGGCCTGGCTCAGTCAGGGCGGCGTCGACTTCGCCCGCTCAGCCCTCGAGCGCGCCGTAGGCCCCCGCCGCGCTCAGGAGATTCTCGATCGTATAGCGAGCACGGTAACCTCGGGGTTCTACATGCTCAAGAACGTCCCGCCCGAACAGATCGCCCCATTCATTTCCAACGAACACCCGCAAACCATTGCCTTGATTCTGTCCCAGTTGGAACCGGCACAGAGCGCGGGTATCCTCGCCCAGCTGTCGGAACGAACGCAAGCTGAAGTGGCGTACCGGATTGCCACCATGGACAACATCACACCCAGCGTCATTAATCAGATCGAGGAGAGCCTGCAGACCAACCTGAAGGACATCCTAGGCGGTCACAAGGACGTGGGCGGACCGAAAATCGTTGCCGACATCCTCAACCTCACCGGCACCAGCGTCGAGAAACATGTCCTGGACAAGATCGACGCCCAGGATCCGGAGACCGCCGAGGTCGTGCGCAACATGATGTTCGTGTTCGAAGACCTGATCACCTTGACGGACCGCGAGATTCAGATATTGCTGCGGGAGGTCGACCAGAAGGACCTGGTGATCGCCATGAAAGCAGCCAGCGAGGAGTTGAAGGAAAAGATCCTCGTCAACATGTCCGACCGAATCCGCACCTTCATGCAGGAGGAAATGGACTTCATGGGACCGATGCGGCTGCGCGAGGTGGAAGATGTCCAACTGCGCATCGTGCAGAAAGCACGGCAGCTCGAGGATCAGGGCCAGCTCAACATCGTCCGCGGTCATGCGGAAGACACCTTCGTGTAGGGGTGGAGAAGACCGCTTACGCCCGATCCTCCGCGGCGTAGGTTTCAACCCTTAAACTGAAGGGATCGTCCTCAGTCTCCAGTCGCACCACCACCACAGTCTCTCCGTCGATGCGGACCGTCGCCTTGCGGCGAATGCGGTCGTCCGCAGAAATCTGAAAGGCGAGATCGAACTCGACCTCCGTATCTGCCGGCAGCACACCCGCTGAGATATCGCGTCGCTCCCCCACACCCACGAGGCTGCGCACGATGCCCGGGTCACGGCTGGTGAAACTGTCCACAAAGGCCACCTCAACCAGGTAGGGCGTCAGATTCTCCATGAAGACCCGCCCCGATTCTGGCTGCCCTGACCCATCCGGACTTTCTTCGGGATCATCCGGCGCCACTGGGCTTTTGTCGCCAGCACACGCGAGCAGGACACAGGCGACAAGCAGTGCCAACGATTTCACCTTTGCTCCTCCGCAATGGAGTTCAGACTGCTTGCGATCAGAGTGAGCTGGCTGTCGCTCACCGTGCACATATCGAGATACAGCCGGTCCCGCTGAATCCTGCCCACGACCGGGAGCGCACCGGTTCGCAACAGCCGGGCAAGCCCTTCCACGGAGCAGAAGTCGGGGCATAGCGTGATGGAGTAGCTGGGAATCTCCTCCAACGGCAGCGCCCCGCTTCCAACCTGCGCCACGGAGTCCTCCAGTCGCGGGTTCAGCAGGTTGGCCGTCGACTCAGACAACATCGCGACCAGTCGTTCGCCGCGAGCTTTTACCGTGCCGGCCGGCGCGCTCATCATGTTCAACACCGGATGCAGCTCCGCCAATTTTGCGGGCGCCAGAAAGAAAAGCCTGAGGCAAGCTTCCAGCGCGGCAAGGGTGAGTTTGTCACAACGCAACGCCCGCATCAGCGGATCACCTTTGAGTTGCTCGACACATGAGCGCGATCCGACGATCAGACCCGACTGCGGTCCTCCAAGTATCTTGTCTCCGCTGAAGGTTACCAGGTCAACACCGGCAGCGAGACTCTCCGCGACAACCGGTTCGGAGGGCAGACCCCAGATTTTCAGATCGACCAGCACGCCACCTCCGAGATCGTGCACTACGGGCACCTGGGCTTTTCGCCCCAAAGCGACCAACTGCTCGAGTTCCACGCTGGCGGTGAATCCCTTGACTTGGTAGTTGCTCGGGTGGACCACTAGAATCATCGCCGTGTCCAGGCTGAGTGCCTCAGCGTAGTCGTTGAGGTGAGTGCGATTGGTGGTACCTACCTCCCGAATGCGCGCACCGCTGGAAGTGATGATCTCAGGTATGCGGAAGGAACCGCCGATCTCGATGAGCTCCCCGCGGGAAACCAGAACCTCGCGTCCCCTGGACAGGCTATTCAACGCCAGCAGGACCGCTGCTGCGTTGTTGTTGACCACGATGGCTGCTTCGGCGCCCGCCAAGCGGCAGACCATCTCCTCCACGTGGTCGAGACGGGAACCCCGGTCGCCCCGGGCTAGATCGATCTCGAGATTACAATACCCTTCGGCTACGGTCGCCAGTGTTTCCCGCGCTGCCGCAGGCAGCGGCGCGCGGCCGAGTCCAGTATGGAGAATGACCCCGGTGGCGTTGATGACCGGCCGCAGACGAGGTTGGTCTGCTCCAGCGATCCGAGCTCTCAGCTCTAGGGCCACCCGCTCCGGCAGCGCGACCGGGTCGGCGGCGATACCTCCCTGGCGAATCTGGTCGCGCCAAGCGGTCAGGATGAGGCGTATCTGACTGACCACGAACTCGCGGTCATAGCGCTCCAGCAATTCTAGAGTTATCGCTTCTTGCAAAACCGCGTCGACAGAAGGTAAGTCCCGTGCTATCAAAGACATACCGAGGAGTATACAGCGCCGGTCTGGTCCCGGCAAGTAAGGATCGGCAGGCCCAGAAAGGGGCGCAAAAAATCCGACTTTACCCTTTCTGCCTATCGGCTTATCTTTCTGAATACCCCATCCCTGCTTAGACCTATCTCCTTGTAAAATCTATGCATTCCGTCAATAAAGGCGGATTCGTGTCCGCTCTGGCGGGCATTTGCCTGTCCGCCTTTCTGAGTGTCAGCCCGTGCTTGGGCTCGGTTCACGTCGTGCGCCCTGGCGACACCCTGAGCGAGCTTGCCGCCCACTTCGGTGTTTCTACACAACAGCTGCGCCAATGGAACGGCCTGAGGGGTGACCGCATATACCCCGGCCAACGGTTGACAATCACTGTTGACGAAGCGCGGTATGTCGTGCGAAAAGGGGACAGCCTGTCTCGAATCGCCACCCGATACGGCATCTCCGTGAAACGGTTGCGCCGGCTGAATCCAGGTGTCGGCGCTCGGATCTACCCCGGCCAGAAGCTCGATCTCCGCGCCCCCAACCGATCTAAACATCGGGTACGCAAGGGGGACACCCTCTCGGAAATCGCCGCGAGATACGGAACCACCGTGCCTTATCTCAAGCGCATGAACCGATTGAAGGGGGACCTCATTTCTCCGGGTCAGGTGCTCGAGGTCCGGGGCTCTGTTGAAGGCGTAATTGAACCCCGTGAGTACGTCGTGAGAAAGGGAGACACCCTGTCGGAAATCGCGGTGCGGTTTGACGTCGGAGTCGGCCTCTTGCGGCAGCTTAATCGGCTCAGCGATTCCCGCATCGTGCCTGGACAGAAGCTGCGGTTGCGGCCCTCGAAGCGGGATGAAGCTGTGCACATCGTGCGCCGCGGCGAAACCCTCTCGGAGATAGCGGCGCGTTATCGGGCTTCCGTCTCGAGGATCAAAGCGATCAATGGCATCGCGGGATCCAAGATTCTAGTTGGCCAGAAGCTGCGCCTACGTCCCACTCCGACGGCCACCCACCTCGTCGAACGGGGAGACGCGCTGTGGGAGATCGCGCGGGCCTACGACATGACCGTCGCCGAGATCAAGGAGTTGAACGGTCTGTCCACCAACAGAATCTACCCCGGCCAGGAACTGAAGCTGAACGCGGGAACGGCTGCCCGTTTTGCGCAGTACGTGGTGAGAACAGGAGACTACCTCGGAGAAATCGCACGCTTGCACCAGATGAGCCTGGCCGAACTGAAGAGTGTGAACAACCTGCCCTCCTCGGTTATTCACCCAGGGGATAGGATCAAGGTAAAACCGCTGTTGGGCGGCGGTGGAAACCGCTTGACACTGTCCGAGATCGACTGGAATAAATTGCGGGTGCGCGTTGGGGGCGTGCCGCGGCTCGATACCGACAACGGTCCGTACTACTACGCGGCGCCCAGCGCCAAACGGCAAAGGCGTGCCAGCTACTACGAAGAACACCCCAGCTCGACCCTTGCCACTTATAAGAAAGCCTTGCAAGTGTGGAAGTCTTTCGAGCGTGAGGTGGATGACCTGGGTCGTTTGAGCGAGGCGCTGAACAGCTGGAACATCGTGCTGGACCCAGGGCATGGCGGACTCGATCCGGGCGCCGTAGTCAAGACGTTGGACGGTAACGGCAAGGCGCTATACGTGGTGGAAGACGAATACGTATTTGATATCGCTCTGCGGACATTCGTGCTTTTGCGTCTTCACGGCGCCGATGTATCCACCACCCTCATCAGCCCCAATCATCTTATACGCCAGAGCAGACCACCGACGCTGACCTTTGTGAATCAAAAGAACGAGGTCTACAACAGCTATAGAATGAATCGTTCCGATGCCCGCACCAACTGGCCGCGGGGCGGGAACCTCGATTCGCGCGTCGAAATCGCGCGCAACGCCTTCCTGGACGCTGCCGCGCGGCGGCGCATCTTCATCTCGTTCCACGCCGATATCGATGCCAATGCACCCGAAGCCCCACTAGTCCTCTATTACGAAAGCAGTGACGGGCGCAAACGCGACTCGGCGTCGCGGCGGTTTGCCCGAGCATTGCTTCCGGCTCTTGGTGCCGGCGCTCGTGCCCGTGGGCAGCCCCTAGGGGTGTTGCGGCGCAATCCGGCAGACGTAAAAGTCCTCGTGGAGCTGCGGAATCTGGCATACACCGACCACGCCTGGGCCTTGAGATTTGAAGCGCTGCGCCAGCGCGACGCGGAAAAGGTGGTCAAGGGAATCCTGGATTACGCCGGTAGCGAGAACCGAGGCGCGTCCCGCTGATATATAGCCTGGATTCTGCTGCCTGCGCCCGCCGCGAAGAGTGCAATTCATTATCCGAAAAAAAAAAAGCCCCCCGAACATCGGAAAGATAACTCCGACTTCGGCCACAACCTTCCCTAACGCTCCACAGCGCCGATAACCGCGGTCTTGCGCGTTCCTCGTCCTCTGCGGTTGGGGGGCTTTCGTCTGCTGTGACGAGGAACCGACTATTTCTCGTCCACCAATTTCCGCACCGCTTTCCTGACCACCTCAGGCTCCAAACCAGCCAGTTCGCACCACGGATCGATCCTGGGGCTTTCAACGAAGGCTATTTCCGGGGTGGAGTCTTCACAGGCGATACTCAGTTCCATCTTCGATATCTCGCGTAACGTACTGAGAATCATGGCATTTGCGAGACGACGATATGCCATGGTTACGCGTTCACTCTGCGCTGCATCCTGGTCGGCTCTCATGATGAGATTTCCTGACGATTTAGGTGTCTGAGTTCGCGCGAGTCGCGTTGAGATTCCGTTTTTTGCTGCTACCATATCGAAGCCGTTTGTAAGGGCGAATTAAGGCGTTTTAACAGCAACAAATTTAAACCATTTTCACGAAAATCCTTCAAAAAAATGGCTAGATCAGGGAAAAAATCGGGGTGGCGCCCGGCGCAACAGCGCCAATCTTTCGCTAACTCGATTAGAGTCAGGAGGTTGGAGCTTCGGAGGCGATTAGACAGCTTCAGGCACCACCGACGTTCTCGCGCCGCGCGATAGAGTCGGTGAATCCATTCGATGGTTCTCAGCGCCTGGCGAGCTCCCGCCAATAGGTCGCCTTCGCCTTCTATGGTGCGCAACAAATCGTCCCACTCCAGTGACCAAGAGCGGTCTTCTGCTGGAAATTCGAACCGCGTTTCTTGGGGGGACCCTCCGCCGGCGGCGCGCTCGCCGACGATGGCGACCTCCTCACCGTAAGAGCCGCCAAGACCCTGGGCTATGGCGTATCCATCGCTGCCAAATACCTCGAGGCTGAACAGATTCTTCCACTGGGTCCAGCTGACATGGAGCACGGCGGTCTGGCCTTCAGCCGTTTGGAACAAACCGAAGGCGTTGTCTTCCTGGGGGGCCATATCCCACACCATCGTGGCAATGGTGCCGGTAACAGAATCGAAGTCGCCCATGATCCAGTGGAAGAGATCCACCAAATGGGCACCCTGATCCAACAACTCGCCGCCCCCGGATCGCTCAGGGTCGGCGCGCCACTCGCGGTCGTAGCCTGGACGACCTCCGTGCCCGTAACGACCGCGCAGAAAGGTAAGCGATCCAAGTCCGCCCTCCTTGACCACCTCCACCACCTTGGCGATCGCCGGGTGGTAGCGGTGATTGTATCCCGCCTTCAGACACCGCTGTGAGGTTTGCGCAGCGGTCAGGACAGATCGAACCTCGTCCGGGTTGCGGCCCACCGGTTTTTCGCACAACACGTGCTTCCCCGCGTTCAGGGCCGCGGCACTCAGGGGAGCCAGGGATTCGTGTGTCGTCGAGACTACGATGATTTCCAACCCCGGGTCTTCCACCACCTCTTCCCAAGAACGGGCGACCACGGCGCCAGTCTCAGCGGCCACTCGATCCGCCCAATCCCGCTGCGGATCGAAAACGACGGACAACTCCGACCGCAGCGAACGGTTGATCACCTCAGCCCGCTTGGCACCCACAAACCCGGTGCCCAACAATCCTACCTTATACATCTCCATCTCGTATAGTAGAAATACGCATCCTCCCGTTGGAACTGTTTCACTCCTCGCTCAACCGTCGTCCGGTTTCTTTGACGCGTCTCACGGCAAACATATCGGACGCCATGACGGCTTCGATATCCAGGCTTTCCCAGTTGTCCCAGAGAGCGCTGATGAGGCGCCCACTCAACCCGTCCGAACGCCGAGACGCCAGATAGACCGCCAAGGCGGCGGCTCTCGCCGGGTCGGCTCCCCCTTCCGCTTTCTGCTTCAAGGCTGCTTCGGCCTCAAGTCCGGCGGCATCTCCTGCCTCGATGACAACATCCAACATGGTCGTGTTGATGGCCCCAGGGGCAATGGCGTTGACATCGATGCCATATTCGGCCACCTCGGCGGCAACCGTTTCGGTTAACCGAACCACGGCTGCTTTTGAGGCGCTGTAGGCACCGAATCGCGGACGCGGCCCGACCGCTCCACCTCCCGATAGATTTATGATCTTGCCGGCTCGCTGTTCGATCATGTACGGCAGAGCGTAGCGGGTACACAGGAAACATCCCAAAAGATTGACACGTATCGCCCGCTCCCAGTCTGCGCCGTCGATTTCCTGGATTGGACCGATGGGACCGGTAATCCCGGCATTGTTGGTCAGGATGTCGATGCCCCCGAAGCGCTCGACAAACGTCTGGATGCTGGCTCGGACATCGCTCTCCTCCCCCACATCGCCTGGCAGGACCGCTGCTTCGCTTCCGGCGTCAGAGATCTCCCTGGCCACAGCTTCCAACTGGGACCGGGTTCGAGCCATCAGGCCGACCTGTGCGCCGGCGGCGGCTAGTGCCACGGCGATGGATCGGCCTATGCCGCGGCCCGCTCCCGTTACCAATGCCCGCTTGTTTGTGAGTTCGGATGAATTCATGGCCCGGGACCTAAGATAATTCACTTTCCAGGAATTTGCGGCCACGTCCAGATAGCGTCGCCTATTTCGCGAGCGGCTCGACGAAAGGGCTCGCGTTGACCTATCTCGTGCGTTCACCTAGATTTACACCCTCAACTACCGGATATTCCGCATGTCATTGCCACTCAGAAAGACCGATTCCAAGGAACTGTCGCTTTTCATCAATTCCCGCTCGCCGGAGGGTGGTCTGTTCGAGGGCGATCGAACCAACCTTCATCCGGAGAGCCGGCTGCCCTGGCGGATCTCACCCGAACCGTTCTGGCTTACCCCGCGACAGGTCCAATTCCTGCAGGATCTCGGTCCTTTGCTGATGAGGTTCTACACCGCCAGCAATCTGTTATACCATCAAAGCGTAAAAGGCATCCGGCCGACGTGGATCCACGAGTACCTCGACATTGGAAAGCCGGAGCGGGTTATCGATTTCGGTCGCATGAACCGGTTTCGCACGCAGCTGCCGCTCATCATGCGACCCGACCTGCTGCTCACCGAAGATGGTTTCCGCGTAACGGAGCTCGACTCTATTCCGGGGGGCATTGGTTTTACCGGTCAGATTGCAGAGGTCTACGCGGAACTGGGGTACGACATCGTCGGCGGTGGAGATGGTCTGGTGACCGGGTTCTACGATGCTGTTCGGGCCAGCACCGCGCAGGAATCCCCGGTCGTGTTGATCCTCGTCTCCGACGAATCGGGCAACTATCGCGAGGAGATGACCTGGCTTGCCGACCAGCTCCGGGAACGCGGGTGTCCGGTTTACTGCCGGCATCCGAAAGAGCTTCGTTTCGACGACGACGGCTTGCTAATAAAGGATGGGAACGATCGCAAACGAGTGGACTCGGTATACCGTTTCTTCGAGATGTTCGATCTGCCGAACATACCCAAGATCGAGCTCGTCACCTATTTCGCCAAAAAGAACGCGGTCAAGCTCACCCCTCCACCCAAAGCGTTTCTGGAGGAAAAACTATGGCTCGCCCTGCTGCACCATCCGCTGCTGCTGGAATACTGGGAGCGCGAGCTTGGTGACGCCGACACCGCGCAGCTTCGACAGATCGTTCCGTACACCTGGATCCTGGATAACCGTCCAGTCCCCCCGCACTCAGTTATTCCGTCACTCGCGGTCGGCGGTCATGCGGTGGGCGAGTGGAGCGACTTGGATCATCTTACCAAACGCGAGCGGGAGCTGGTTGTAAAACCGTCCGGTTTCTCAGAAAATGCTTCACAAAGTCGAGACGTTGCCATCGGTCACGACATGCCGGAGAAGGAGTGGCAGTCCCGGCTGCATGTCGCACTGAGCCGTTTTCAGGATGGCCCATACATCCTCCAGAAGTTCTACAAATCTTCGCAGGTGCGTATGCAGTACTATGATTTCGATCGCGGCGACACCCGACCGATGCGCGGCCGCGCCTTGCTGCGACCCTATTATTACCTTGTCGGTTCGGAACCGAAACTGGCCGGAGTGCAGGCCCTCGTCTGCCCCCCGGACAAGAAGCTTCTTCACGGTATGTCGGATGCCATCCTCGTGCCCTGTGCTACCGGAAACGAAGGGAACGCGACGGCTCCGGCCGTCGGGACCTAAACATGACGACAGCGACCACAGAGTCCGTAGAGCTGGATCAAAAGCTCGAGCGCCTCAACGAGATTCTCGGTTCCATGGGCAGCATGCTCATCGGCTACTCCGGCGGAGTGGACAGCGCACTGCTGGCGCTTGCCGCCCACAAGGTTCTGGGGCGGAACGCCATCGCCGTTACCGCCGATTCCGAGAGTTACGCCAGTGGCGAGCTCGAAGCGGCCAGCCGCATCGCCGGCAACTTCGGAATGCGTCACCTCGTAGTGCGCACTCGCGAGCTTGACAACCCCGACTACGCCAGCAATCCCACCAATCGTTGCTATTTCTGCAAACAGGAGCTTTTCACCCGCCTGAACCGAATGGCCCGGGAACTCGGTGTCAATCACCTCGCCTACGGTCAGAACCTCGACGACGTTGGAGATTTCCGGCCCGGTGCCGTGGCCGCCGATGAGTTCCAGGTGCGCGCTCCGCTGCGCGAGGCGGGTTTGTCGAAGGCAGACGTCAGGGCCCTGGCGAAACGCTGGGACCTGGAGGTCTGGAACCGACCGGCGATGGCCTGCCTTTCCTCCCGTTTTCCTTACGGCACCCCGATCACGGCGGAGTCGTTGCAAATGGTGGATCGCGCAGAAGCGGCGTTGCGAAATCTCGGCTTCGAGGAACTCCGCGTCCGTCACCACGATGTTATCGCGCGCATCGAGCTCGATGTCCAATCGCTGGAATCGCTGTTGCAGAACACCCGGGTGAAGGCAGAGTTGGTGAAGGAACTTCGTGCGGCCGGATATGCGAAGGTCACTATCGACCTGCGGGGATTTCGCACGGGCAGCATGAACGAGACCCTGCTGAGCATTGACCCGGATTCCGACCCCGGAGAACACCACTGGCATCGCGCGGTCGCCGAATTCGGGGTCGACGGTTCATTCGAGCATCGAGATCGCATGCTGGTTTTTGCGGTACCCGCGACTCAGTTCGCAGCCTTAGTCGAACATCGCGCCGCCATTGCTGAGCGGCTCGGTTCGTTTGGCTTCAACTTCATCGCCGTGGATCTGACACCAAGACCGTGATTCGCGAGATCGTCAAATACGGATCGAAGGTTTTGCGGGAAAACGCGGCACCCGTGGATGCGGTCGATGACGAGATCAAGCAGCTCGTCGACGATTTGTTCGACTCCATGAGCGAGGCCGAAGGCGTGGGATTGGCGGCGCCCCAAATCGGAATCTCGCGCCGGGTCATCGCCGTTGATGTTTCCCCACAGCATGGCGAAACGCCACCCCTGGCGCTGATCAACCCCCGGATCCTGCAAACAGAGGGCGCCGATGCGGCCGAGGAGGGCTGCCTCAGCATACCCGAGCTCTACGGAGAGGTTGAACGGGCGACCCGCATCGAAGTGAAAGCCCTCGACGCCACCGGGAAGCCATCCCAATTCGTCGCCGAGGATTTTTATGCTCGTGTCCTGCAGCACGAAATCGACCACCTGAACGGGATCCTCTTTATCGATCACATCAGTCCGCTGAAGAGGCAGTTGATGCGTGGCGCCCTCAAGCGCCTGCGCAAAGAGGGAGAGTTGTGGGACGAGGAACACCGGGAAGGGGCGCACCAGTTAGGGTAAAGTTATTCAGCCTCGAAAAACTGAATCTCCTTCGCTCCGGAGTTTCCTCCTGTAGTTTCGACCGCTTCTATCCGCACGCTCCGCGCCACGATCGAGTACTCAAATTCGAACCGATAGAACTCCGCTGGGTCGGGCGTGGAGAACGGCCCGAGCTCCACGGATCCCGGTTCGAAGATCAAACGAACAGCGAGAATAATCGAGCTTCCATCGGGCATCTCCCGGCTGCGGAATCCGAATCCGCTAAGGGTCCGCTCGTTCCCGAAGTCGAGCGACACTGAAGCCCCGTCCCCATCTCCGTTGGTCGCCCACTCGGTGGTCATGAGCCCGTCGAAAGCGTTGTTGGCGCCCCACGTGGCGTCGTTTGACGCGCCGCCGAAGTTGCTGCTGACATCCACGACCTGCGAACCCTTTGTTGTCAAAGCGATGTTCACGGAGGAAAGGGCTGCTGCCGCGAGGGTGGTGAACTCCTGAACCCCTGAAAAGAAAGTGCGCTCGTCTTCGGTGGATGCCTTGGCGCGATAATAGTAGGTCGTACTTGGCGTAAGATCCTCGATCGGAACATTGTGGTCGATTGCGAAAAGTGCTCCGCTCATTGACGGATCGAAGGCGGACCGATTCAGAGTATTCGCAGCCGTTCCGTATTCGGCCTCGCAGGTGGTGGGTGCGCTCGTTGCGAAGCGGATCACGGCTCGAGTCGCAGATATCTCCTCGGCGCGCAGCTCTAGAATCTCAACCTCAGAGGAGGCAGAGGTTGACTTGTCGCCGTCGCCGCAAGCGATAAGTGCAACGCAGCACAGTATTCCAGCCATGGTAACTTTGATCACGATAGGCTCCCCGAAACGTAGTTTGTCATTCCCTTAGATTCACCAAATAACCTAGAAGATTCCTAGAAAATGTCAGAAAACGTGCGGCTGAGGTCGGTTGACAATGCCGGGGGCAGCCGTTAGCTTTTTTTGTCTTATAACGGGATCGTAGTTCAGCTGGTTAGAACGCCGGCCTGTCACGCCGGAGGTCGCGAGTTCGAGTCTCGTCGGTCCCGCCATCGAACCTGGGCCCAGGGGAATGCTGTTGATTCTCTGGGCCTTACTGTTTTTGAGCTAGATCTTCCAAAAAACGCAACCTCGCCCGGCATCATTCACCCGGCTTCGCTCTGCCCATCCTCGACCTGCTGAACGACCAGAACAACCCAGACCCCAACACCGAGATTGCCGCACCGGCCAGGAACATTTTCGAGAATCCTATGCCGGCAATAGCAAAGCCGCCGGCTATCGAGCTGAGCGAATAGCTCAATCCACCTGCCATGTTGAAAGCTCCGGCCATCGAGGTACGCCATTCTTGCGGAGCCAGCTCCTGGTGGTACACCGTGATCGCCGCATAACGCATGGTTGCAAGACCGGTAAGGACCAGGTAGGATGCGCCGGCGACCCACCATACGGGATAAAGGGCGATGGGAAGTATCGCGACGGCACCCATGATACTGGTGATAGCCACAACCGAGCCATGACGTAGGCGTTTGGTTAGAAACGGGGTGGCCAGGCCACCGATTCCTCCAGACAGTTGCGCGCAGGCTAACAAGAGGCCGATCAACGCCGTTGACACACCCAAGCCTTCATCGAGATAGACATTGAAAAACGATTGAACGGCTCCGAACCCCAGGTACTGGATCATCGCTATGGTTGCCAAAAGCGCGATAAGGAAGCGCGGGCCGCTTTTCTTGCTGGTGTGCCCAGTCGTTCTGGGGCTCACCGGCGGTTCCGTCGTCGCGCTCAGGGCGAGAATCGCCGGGGCAAACAGGAGGCTGCCGATGAACAACGCCCATCCGTACGGAGCAGAGCTGTTGAGATCGACGGCGAGCACCGCCGCACACAGATCTGGCAGCACACCCCCAACCAGGCTCCCCACGACGCCGGCCAGCGGCCACATGGCTGTGTGGATCGAAAACGCGTGCGTTCTCTCGGCCCGACCCGTGACCGCCATCATAAACGGATGCGCGTTCACGATGTAGAGTGCGAACCCCAAAGAGCGTACGAGCCGCACCCCGATTAACCATTCTGCTCGCATCGGCACGGGGACGTATTCGGTAGCAGCTACTAGACCACTACACAGAGTCGCGATCACCGTTCCGACGATCATTGCCCGTCGGGTGCCGAGGCGTCGTCCTACCGCAGCCGCCGGAAGCCCGAAAAGGGCAAACGCAAACGAACTGGTCCCGTTCACCATGCCTAAGAATTCCGGACCGAATCCAAGCCGCAGTATGTAGAGATTCAGCAGAACGCCAAAGATGCCCATGGAAGCTATCGTGAAACCGGCCAGGGCGGCCGACAGCAGGTAGAGTCGTACGCTCAAGCTCAGGCTCCGAACCGCGGAGGTGTAGGTGGTCAACGAACCTCCGCCTGTTTGGAGATACTCAATGATGCCATCCGGGTGAATCCAGAAGAATCCATGACAGTCAAAGAAATACGATCACGGCCCGCGTTTTCGAAAGTCGGTTGACCCTGAAGGCGGACTCAAAGTGCTTCTTTGAGTCCAGGAACCGCGTTCGATTCCCCTGGTCTAGACAGGATCGAGACGGTTGTGCTTTGAGACCTTCAACATCTAAGTTAGCGAAGAGGAGTTTGAGATGGTCCGATGTTCAAGAAGGCAGTGCTTCTTAACGTTCTTGTGTCTTGGCGCGATTGCATTTTCGGCACCCCCAGCCGACGCATGCGGCGGCTTTTTCTGTACCACCTTCCCAATGAACCAGGTAGGAGAGCGTATCCTCTTCGTGGCGGACGGCGAAACGGTAACTACCCATGTGCAGATTCAGTACAGCGGCAGCGCCGAGGATTTCGCCTGGGTACTGCCGGTGCCCGTCTTACCCGAACTGGCCGTAAGCCACAACGAACTGTTTCGCCAATTGCAGTTTGCGACTCAACCCTCGTTTTTTCTCGAATGGCAGGAAAACGAAACATGCGGTTTCGTCGGCCCTCCCATTTTCCGGACCCTTGAGGAAGCCGCCGTAGACGATGGTGGAGTGCAGATTGTCGCTGAAGAACGGGTCGGACCCTACCAAACAGCGGTGATCACTGCCGAAGACCCTGCCGCTGTCTCAGAATGGCTGAGCGCCAACGGGTACAACCTGGATGCACTGGGCGATGCATTGTTGGCGCCGTACGTGGATGCCGGATTCTATTTCGTCGCCCTGCGCCTCGCCCCTGACCAGGGCATAGGCGACCTCCAACCCATCGCCCTCACCTACGCCGCGGAGAACCCAGGAATTCCCATTCGGTTGACGGCCGTAGCGACTGAGCCGAACATGGGCGTGCTGGTCTGGGTTCTTGGAGAGCATCGCGCCATACCCAATAACTATCTTCACGTGCAGATCAACGAGGCCCGCATCGACTGGTTCAATGGCGGATTCAACTACAACGACGTCGTTACCGAGGCAGCCGACGAGGCCGGCGGCCAGGCGTTTGTGACGGATTACGCCGGACCCGGTGTTATCATGGACGATCGTTTGTTCGATGAGAAACGGGTAGACCTGCAGCGCCTGCGAGAGATTGATGATCCGGCAGAGTTCCTCGACGTGACCCTGACCCAGGGCCTTCCTCGTGATGACCAGATGCGCGCCTTGATCCGTCGACACATACCGATGTCGGAGGAAGTTTTGGAGGAGGGCGTGCTGGAGATCGTTTTCGGCGGAGATCGGGAAGCATACCGGCGGGCCCAGGAACAAGATCAGCTCTTGTCGATTGCAGAGTCATCCTTCTACAACAACATGCGGGCGTACGAAGAGTATATGGACGACTTTGAATTTGACCCGGCCGCCCTGGTTGAGGATTTGCAGTCGGTCGTCGTCGACCCGCTGAGACAGGTCCAGGAGTTGTTCCAACAGGATAGTTATTTGACCCGCCTCTTCACCACACTCTCTGCCGAAGAAATGACTGTGGACCCGATGTTTTCGTTCAATCCCGATCTTGCGCCTGTCGAGAATCTGCGCAGCGCAATGGCGCACTGGGAATGCCCCGACAAGGATCGCGAGGAGATACAGGTCGAGGAGCTGACCTTGGTGGTCACGCTGAAAGACGGCCGCGAGATTCGCTCACAACCGTTTGTCGAGGGCGGTCCCCGTCCGATCCCCGTTCAACCTGCCGCCGCCGTCGTGGAGCGCATGAGCGACAGCGGCCCTCCGGAGTTGATTCGGAGACTCACCTGGGTCAAGGCTGGCGCCACGGTGGAGACGAGACCATTGCGGTGGTCTCTGCTTCCCAACTATCCCAATCCATTCAACTCGGGAACAACCATCCCGATTTTCGTAACATCCGTGGGCGATGGCCGGACGAGAGCTGCTCTTCGCATCTACAACCTCGCGGGCCAGGAGGTGCGTTCGCTAATCGCCGGCCTGGCGCGACCGGGCATGAACTATCTCTCATGGGATGGCACAGACGAGAACGGGCGGGCGATGGCCAGCGGAGTTTACCTGGCACGACTCGATGACACCGAATCGACGAAGACCCGGAAACTGCTATTGTTGCGCTAGTCTTCCTCGCAGTCTGCCGCATGATCGGATCCGCTGACCGGTGCGTTTCTTCCTTATGAAATCGATTCTCGCCTGTGGTTTTGTCTCGTTGCTGGCGACTGAACCTGCGGACGGTCAGTTTTTCGCCGATCCCGCGCTCCAGACTCAAGTTCGCTCGGCGCTGGGTGAGGGGAACGGTTCCTTTCGTTCCGAAAGTTTTGACGGATTGCGCTATCTAATGGCGGGGAATGCCTCGATCGCCAGCTTGCAAGGCCTCGAGCAAGCCGGCAACCTTGACCTCTTACAGCTCCACCGCAACCGTATTACATCCCTCCAGCCGCTCTCCTCACTGCGCAAACTCTCCTGGCTGGATCTGGAACAGAACCGCATCCGAGATCTGGTTCCGCTCGAGAATCTTCGCGAGCTGGAACATCTGAATCTGCAGTCCAACCGGGTGGTAGATCTAAGCCCTCTAAAGGATCTGACCCACCTGCGGAGTCTTTGGGCAGGGAACAATCTAGTCAGTGAATTGCGGCCGCTGGTCCATCTATTTCACTTGGAGGATCTGGGTCTGGCCAAGAATCGGATCTACGACCTGCGACCGTTGGCGGGCTTGGTACACCTCAACAAGCTGCACCTATCGCAGAATTCCGTGGATGATTTGGGACCGCTGTCGGGAATGGCGGAGATGGAGCACCTCAGCTTCGCCGGCAACCAGGTGTCTGACCTCATGCCCCTGGCCGGGTTGAAACATCTGGTGCATCTTGCGGCACATGGCAATCACGTGACGGACGTGGAGCCCCTGAGCAATCTTCACAGCCTTAGGTTTCTGCGACTGACAGACAACCAGATCTCTAATCTCGAGGGACTGGGCGGTTTGGATAACCTCGTGGAGTTGCGAATATCCAACAACGAATTGTCGGACCTGGCTGCCCTTTCGACTTTGGTCCGGTTGGAGGTTCTTGAGGCGGGTCACAATAGCGTCTCCGATCTTTGCCCGCTTTCGTCGTTGCATCATCTGGAAGTCCTGCAGATTCCCGGCAACGAGGTCTCCGATTTGACCCCAGTGATGTCACTGGAGCGACTTAAGGTCCTGGAAGTCTGGGGCAACCCGCTAAATGCGGTAGCGAAGAATCGGCAGATTCCATCCCTGGAGTCGAGAGGCATCACAGTTTCCTGGTAGGAAGGTGGATCTTCGCCTCGCTGCCTGCACGCAGGGGCGTTTTCAGACCACCACCACCGGTTCAGAAATTTTCGACGCTGCGCCAGCGCGGGACCTGCGACGGCATGTATGTGGGATGTCGAACTAGCTTTTCATCCATGTTGACGAGGGCTTCGACTCGTTCCCCGGTCGGTGGATGGCTTCGGAACAGCGCCGCACCAAGATCTTGCTCCACCGTGTGGATAAAGCGAAACCGGCGCAGATACCTTTCCAGCGAGTGGCTGTACTGTTGCAGTTTGTAGAGTGCCGACGCCAACCCCCGTGGGTCGCCTGTCAGTTTAGCAGCGTCCTCATCGGCGAGGCGCTCGCGGGTCCGCATAAACGCCGCCAGCAGTAGCGCTGCGCCGGTGGGAGCCAGGCCGAAAAGCGCGATCTCGGACCACAGGTTGTCACCCACGGTACCCCATGCCCCCGATACGAAAAGGAAGAGCAACGCGAACCCGAAGAGGTGACTCAGGGAGGTTGTGGTTTGCACCACGACTCCGGCCAGCGCACTCAAGGAACTGTCCCTGTTTTTCAGATGGGCGAACTCGTGAGCGAGAACGCCAGTGATTTCGCGGCGATCCAAAAGACTCAGCAGGCCTGAGCTGACCGCCATCACCCCATGCGGTTTGCTTATTGCCAAGGCAAAGGCGTTTGGCATCTCGGACGGATACACCATCAGCTGAGGTGGCGGAATGGACGCCCTCGCGGCCAGCTCGCCGGCGATTCCGTGCAATAACGGAGCTTCCCACGTCGCGACCTCCCGCGCCCTGTGAAACCGAAGAATCAACCCTGCACCCCTCGGCTGCGCGAGGCCCCTTATGGCTAACCCGATTCCCAAAACCAACAGGGCGCCTATCCAGCCGAACAAAGAATAGCTTATAGTGGAAAAAACTCCGAAGATGCCCAGTAGCAGCAGCGCCGATTTGATCCGGTGCATGATTTTCTCCCTGTTCAGTATCTGTAGACAAGGAAAGCAAATCTCGCACCTCTTCCTCTACTATTTTCGCAAGTGATTGATTATAAACCACTAGTAAGACCTTCACCCGATGCGATGAGGGTTGAGTGAGATGTCATTTGGCAGTGATAGGGATGGAGTGCCACCTGGACAGCCACGACAAAGGGTCTTAGGAGCCGAGCCGGGCCAGGAGTCGGTCGCGGATTTCCTCCAAAACAGAGAAGTTGAGAATCTTCTGATGGTGACTGTCTACCACGTAGAAGGCATCGGTTGCTCGGTTGGCGGCGGTGTTGACGATTGCCATGTGGATGTCGAGATCCATCTCACCCAGGGAATGGGTAATCTCGTACAACAGGCCGACGGAGTCCGGCACCGTGACATCAATGACCGTATAGCGATCGGAAATCCGGTTCTCGAAATCCACTTCTGGAGGTCTCACCCCCCCGGCTCTTTTCCTTCGGTCCCACTGGGTGCTGTATTTTTCGAGAAGATCCTTCGCCTTGCGGCGCAGCGAGACGACTTCGTCCAACCGCGCCAGGACCCTCTTCTGCTTCCAGGCTGGAAGCTTGGGGTTGCCATCTACGTCGGTAACCTGAAAGATGTCGAGCACAAGGTTATCGTCACGAGTGTTCACATCGGCGCGGAGAATGTTGACGTCGTTGACGGCCAGCGCGCCGCAGATCTTCGCCAGCAACTGACGCTGGTCTCGAGTGGCCACGAGGATCTCCGTGTGGTCCGGGTGTTCGACGAACTCTGCCAACAGCGGTGCTTCGCCTAACGAGTTTAGAAGACTCAGGTGAGTTTCGATCTCTTTCTGGTCATACGCCAGCAGGTAGCGAGTGGGAAGCTGTTCCACGTGCTCCTGGAAGGCAACCACCTTGAGGGGCGGCCAGCTCGGAACGATTTGCTCAAGGTGGGCGTCCAGCAGCTGCCGTGCCCGCTGCTTCTCCTCGAGGGTCTTCATGCCCGATTGCAGTTGCTCCCGAGTCTTGTGATATAACTCCCAAAGCAGCGCAGCCTGCCAGTCGGTCCATGCTTCACTGGCAACCGCGGACAGATCTGCATAGGAGAGCAGATACAAAGCTGTGAGCCAATCCATGGAGGCGAAGAGGCTGGCGAATTCGGCGATCATGAGATAGTCATCCAGGTCCCGCCGCTGGGCAACTATAACGAGATCCTGGTGGTGCTCGATGAGAAACAGAACATATCTCTGGTCATCCGGAGGCAGACCCAAACGTTGGAGCAGTTGGGTGGCCATCTCGATGCCACACGAAATGTGCTCCTTGCGTTTGGACTTGCCGATGTCGTGCAACAGAATGGAAAGGTAGAGCAGATCGCGACGCTGAAGCTGGTCCAGAGCCTCCACCAGTCCCCGCTGATGGCTGGAGTCTGACAAAGCCTCGATGTTGTCCATAGCAACAAGCGTGTGCTCATCCACAGTGTAGCGATGATAGATGTCGTATTGCACCAGACAGGTCAGGGCGCCGAACTCGGGTAGGTACGCTCCTAGAACGCCCAACTCGTGCATTTGACGCAGGGTTGGAGCAGTCCGGTACTTGCGGCGCAAGATGCGCATGAAGATATCCCTGGCCTCGGAGGACTGCCGCACGCGATCGTCGATCAGATCCAGTGACGCGCGCACCGCCCTTTGCGCCTCCTCGCTGAGGCGAAGTTTTTTGGCCTGGGCGATCTGAAAGATTCGCAGCAACCGAATCGGATCTTCGCGGAAGTACTTCGCGCCGGCGGGCACCACGATCTCCCCATCCACGGCGCTGACATCCCGCTCCAAAAGAATGCTGCGATGACCGTTGCGCCGCCGCCGCGTCAGCCGTTCGAACGATAGCTCCACCAGGTGATAGATCGAGCGCGCATGGAGGTAGTACTCACGCATGAACCGCTCTACCGCCAACTCCTGGCCGTTCTCCTCGTACCCTAACCGCTCGCCTATCTGTGCCTGCAGCTCGTGATCGAGTATATCGCTCCGTCGCCTGGCACCAAAATGCATCTCGTGACGTACGCGCCACATGAAATCGCGGCCTGCAGCAAGAGTTTCGATATCCACCGCATCGAGGAACCGACCCAACAGCTCGCGATCGACCGTCGGCTGCATCGCTTTCGACTTCAAGGCCCATTCCAACGCGCTTATTTCCCGGAGCCCCCCCGGACTCTCCTTCAGGTTCGGTTCCAGCAGCTGCACCGAGCTGCTGTTCTGGTGGCGTAGTTGGCGACCCTTTTGAAGGTTGGTAGCCAGACCCTTCGGAACGCGTTTGTAGAGGCGCTGTTGAAAATCCTCGAACAGGTCCTGGTCGCCGGTCAGCAAACGACCATCCATCATGGCCGTGCACGATTCCAGGTCGCCCTTCAACATCTTTGTGGCCTCGGAGATGGTCCGGCTGCTGTGTCCAACGTCGAATCCGAGGTCCCAGAGCGGGTGCAGGACTCCGGAAATCAGCTCGGGAGACTTGTGTTTTTCTTTGCGAAAAAGGAACAACAGATCCACATCTGACATGGGCGCCATTTCCTGACGACCGTATCCACCAAGGGCAACCAGTGCGTGGTCGTGGATCGGGTGCTCGCGAAGAGCCGCCTCGTACACCTGCAGCACCAGCAAGTCCATAGCGTCGGATATCGCCCGTGCGGTCTCGATTCCGGTGGCGCCGTCCCTATGCCCCTGTCGAACACGCTCGAGTTCCAAACTCCAAAAGGTCGTCAGATCTGCCCTGGCGGCGGCTGTATCTTCTTGGAGCGTTGCGCCGCCGGAACTATCGTCGCTCATTCGCGGCTGTTGGACTTTCTAGTGGGCGTCTTTTGCCTCGCGGCTTTCGGTCGGGCCTGTTTTCGGGCTACCTTTTTCCTCAGCGCGAGTTCCAGAGCCTCGTCGATACTTTCCACCATCTGAAATTTCATCTGCTTGCGAATCGGATCGGGAATCTCTTCCAGATCCCTCTCGTTCTTGCGGGGAAGGATGACCGTCTTGATGCCCGCCCGTTGAGCCCCCAGCACCTTGTCTCGAATACCGCCGACAGGCAGGACCCGGCCTCGAAGAGTGATCTCCCCCGTCATGGCGATGTCGCCGCGAACGGGACGGCCGGTAAACAAAGATACGAGGGCCGCCGTGATCGCCACCCCGGCCGAGGGGCCGTCCTTTGGGGTCGCGCCGGCCGGGACGTGTAGATGGATGTCGGATTCGGCGATCGCTTTGGTCTCGATCCGGTACTTGCGAGCCCGGGTCCGCAGGTAGCTCAAGGCCGCCTGAGCCGACTCCTGCATGACCTCGCCCAGCTGCCCGGTGAGAATCAGGTTCTTTCGACCCTGCATTTTCGTTGCTTCGATGAACAGGATCTCGCCGCCCGCCGCGGTCGCCGCCATGCCGGTCGCGACACCGACCTCCCCGTTGGCATCCGCCACCTCCGGAAAAAACACCGCAGCGCCGAGAAACTCATCAAGGTCCCCCGTCACCACCTTGATCTTTCGTTTGCGCCCCTCGACGAACTTGCGCGCCACTTTGCGACAGACGCTACCGATCTGCCGTTCCAGAGTACGCAAACCCGCTTCCCTGGTATACTGTTCGATAATTCGCGGCAGCGTCCCGTCCTCGAAGGCGAGCTGAGTCGTCTTCAGCCCATGCTCTTCCAGCTGCCGCGGAACCAGAAACTTGCGAGCAATCTGCTCCTTTTCGTTCGGGGTGTATCCGGGCAACGCGATCTCTTCCATGCGATCCAGTAGTGGTGCCGGAATGGGAGAAAGCAGATTCGCAGTGGCAATAAACATCACTTGAGAAAGATCGAACGGCACGTCCAGATAATGATCTACGAACGAGAAATTTTGCTCCGGATCTAAGACCTCCAGAAGCGCCGCCCCCGGATCGCCGCGAAAATCCATGCCAAGCTTGTCGATTTCATCCAACATAAAAACCGGATTGTTGGAGCCGGCCTTGTGAAGACCTTGAATTATACGACCGGGAAGTGAGCCGATGTATGTTCGCCGGTGGCCGCGTATCTCCGCCTCGTCGCGCACCCCACCCAGGGAGATGCGCACGAAGTTGCGACCCAGGGAACACGCGATGGAGCGGCCAAGCGATGTTTTGCCGACGCCCGGTGGGCCCACAAAACAAAGCAGAGGACCTTTGATCTCCTTGCGCAGATGACGCACGGCGAGGTACTCCAGGATGCGCTCTTTGACCTTCTCCAGACCGAAATGGTCCTCATCTAGGATCACCGAGGCAGCAGCTACATCGAGATGGTCCTCGGTTGCGGTCGACCAGGGCAGGTCCGTCAGCCAGTCCAGGTAGGTACGCACTACCGAATATTCTGGCGCCCCCGGCATCATCTTCTCCAGGCGCCCCAGCTCGCGACCCGCAACCTCGGCCACCTCCTCCGGAAGTCGCGCCTCTTCGATCTTGGCTCTCAGCTCCTCCATCTCAGCGACCACTGGATCATCGCCGCTGAGCTCTTTTTGAATCGTCTTCAGCTGCTCCCGAAGGAAATACTCCCGCTGTGACTTTCCGAGCTTTTCCTGCACCTGCGATTGAATCTTGGCACCCGTCTCGAGAATCTCGAGCTCCCGTGAAATGAGCTCCGTCAGGTACGCCAGCCGTTTTTGAATATCCAACGATTCCAGCAGGCGCTGATGCTCTTCGATCTGGAGATCCAGGTTGGAGGCGACGAAGTCGGCGAGACGGCCGGGATGATCGATGTTCATCACCAGAATCTGCAGCTCGTCCGGCAGATGGGAGGTGATCTTGATGATCGCCTGGAACTGGTTGCGTATCGATCGCGTCATCGCTTGCACTTCCATGGCTTCGGCGTTACCCTGATCCTCCAGCCGACCGATTTCACCCGTAATGAGCTTTCCCTCATCGAAGAGATCACCCAGAATACCGCGCTCTACTCCCTGGACGATGAGGCGTACCCCACCGTCAGGCATACGCCACAACTTGTGGATCTTGCCGATGCAACCGATCGAGTAGAGATCCTCCTTTGCAGGTATCTCCACCTCCGGATTCCGCTGGGCGAATATTCCGATGACCCGCTCCCCCTCCATTGCTTTCTCGATGACGGCAATGGAGCGCTCTCGCGTGGCCGTCAGTTGCTGTGGCATATACGGGTAGACCACCGTGTTGCGCAGCGGAAAAATTCCCAGCCGTTGCGGACTGGCCAGGCTAGCGTTCGGATCGCTTTCCGAGGACGCCTCAGTCAAAATCGACTCCTGTTTTCAAAGGGAAAGATGTGCGCGGAGTATGACGTAACTTCTTATCAAGCTTAGAGCTTAGCTTGACACATGTCAAGATACCGGTATACTGGAGGAAACGCGTAAATCCAAAGTGGAAAGCGGTTGAGATTGACCGCTTCTAGGGCGGAGAAAAACCGAATGTCGGATGTCTCGCCCGCCAAGTGATGTCATCAAAACTCCTGCTCAAGGATGGTTTCGCACTAGTCGGAGGAATTGATTGAACGAAAACTGCCCAGATGCTCAAAAGGCGTTGCTCGTCGGTGTCGCCCTGCCCACCATTCCTCGTTGGGAGGCCGAGGACTCCCTTGATGAATTGGAACGCTTGGCGGAGACCGCAACCCTGGAGGTGGGCGGGCGGGCATTGCAAGCCCGCAAATCGGTGGATCGCAGGTACTACATCGGCAAGGGCAAGGCGGAAGAACTCAAGGAGACATCAGAAACCGTCGGCGCCGACCTGATAATCTTCGACAACGATCTCTCGCCGGCACAGATGCGCAACTTGGAAGAATTGACGGACATGCGCATCCTCGATCGCAGCGGGTTGATACTGGATATCTTCTCACTGCACGCGCGGACGCACACCGCTCAGGTGCAGGTCGAGCTGGCCCAGCTGAACTACCTGCTGCCCCGATTGACTCGCATGTGGACACACCTTTCGCGTCAAGCCGGGGGCGGTGCTATCCGCGGGATGGGTGCCGCCGGCGTCCGCGGACCAGGAGAGACCCAGTTGGAGATCGACCGGCGCATGATTCGCAGCAGGATCAGCCACCTGGGTTCGCGGCTGGACCGCATCGGCACGCAGATGGCCACCAGCCGCAAAGGGAGATCCGACCTCTTCAAGGTCGCGCTCGTCGGCTATACAAATGCGGGTAAGTCAACCTTGATGCGGGCGCTGTCCGGGGCCGATGTGCTGATCGAAGATCAACTCTTCGCCACCCTGGACTCCACCTCCCGCGTGGTCGAGCTGGAAGGCCCGCGGAAAGTCCTGCTCACGGATACCGTAGGATTCATCAATCGTTTGCCCCACCATTTGGTCGCTTCGTTTCGTGCAACCCTTGAGGAAGCGGAGGAAGCCGATCTCCTGCTGCATGTCGTCGACTTGAGCCAGAAGAATTATCAATCGCAGATCGCCACAGTCGAGGGGGTGCTCAAGGAGCTGGGTATTGGCGAGAAACCGCTAGTTGTGGTCTACAACAAAATCGATCGTCTGGATGATGACCAGATGGCTCCGAATGACGAGAGCGTAGCGGTATCGGCCATGACCGGAGCCGGACTTTCCGAACTGCAGCGGATGCTCGTGGAGCGGAGTGCGGGCGATTCGGTGATCCTGGAGTTGGAGATTCCGTTGGCGGAGGGGAAACTTCTGGCTCGACTGCGAGAGCGTGGCGAGCTCATCGAGGAAGAGTATCGTCCCGCGGATGTGCGGCTACGGGTGCGGTTGGATCCCACCTGGGCCGAACGATGGCAGTTGGGGCGGTTTGTCGCCGATTAGGGCCTGTCTGATCTGGGGTCGGGTTCGTCATCCAAGGAAATTAGAGTACCAAGCAATGGTCTCTTTCAGCCCTCGCTCCAGATCGAAATCCGGATTCCATCCAAGCATCGCGGTGGCTTTCTTGGCAGATAGGAACTGGCTGTGAATCTCGTTCTGCGCCGTACCGTCGATCTTTACCTTCTGATTCTCGCATCCCATTAGTCTTTGAATCAACCCGACCAAGTCAATCACCGATACGGGCGATTCCAGACTAAAGTTGAACGCCTCTCCGTGAACCTCTGGCTTGGCAAGAGATTCGGCCAGCTGCATGTAAGCTTGTGCAACGTCCTTCACGAAGATGAAATCGCGAACGTAACTCCCGTCGCTACGCACGACGAAATCCTCGCTCGATAGAAAGGCCCTGATGGCACCCGGAACTAGCCGACTCCAGTTCAGATCGCCGCCGCCAAATACGTTCCCGCAGCGCGCAATCGCAATTGGTAGGTGAAACGTATGGTAGTATGACTGCGATAGGAGATCCGCACACGACTTGGAGACGTCATAGGGAAATTCTCCTACTAGGGGCATGTCCTCGGAATATGGAAGATTCTCGTGCGTTCCGTACGCCTTGTCGCTCGAGGCGATGAGGACCCGCTGCACCAGGTCGCGGTGCATGCGGCACGCCTCTAGAAGATTGTAGGTTCCGCGAACGTTGGCATCGAATGTTGCAAGTGGATACTTGACGGCAGTGCCCACGATGGTCTGGGCGCCAAGATGAAAAACGGTGTCGATCTCGTGTTGATTGATCGCGCGTTCAAGAGCACTGAAATCTTCCAATGCCCCATTGACCACGCTTATTCGGTCGATATCTCCGGATCGAAGTAGCTCTGACTGCGGATTGGCGTCCTGAACAAGAGCTATTACGTGAGCCCCCTCGAAACCAGTTCCTTTGCCAACCACGAACCTATCATCCCCGTGGCACCGGTGATGAATACACGTTTGTCTTGCCAAAAGTCAGATTCTCGTTGCACGGTGCCTTCTACCGTTCGCCCCAGACCTTCCACGGAGGGTTCCCGCCCTCCCAAAGCTCCTCCAGGTAGCGCATGTCTCTGCGCGTATCCAGACACTGCCAAAATCGGTTGTGTTTGTAGGCCGTCAGCTCGCCTTCCCGCGTGAGCCGTTCGAGTGGCTCTCTCTCAAAGAGCGTCTCGTCACCGTCGATGTATTGCAACACGCCTGGTTCGAGCACGAAAAATCCGCCGTTGATCCACCCTTCGGCGATCTGCGCTTTTTCGGCGAATACGGTCACGCGGTCTCCATCGAAAGTGAGGCTACCAAAGCGGGCGGGGGGTTGGACCGCGGTTACCGTAGCCATGCTTGCCGATTTATGATGAAATTCCAAAAGCTCATCAACCTTTACGTTGGCAACGCCATCACCGTAGGTCATCATGAAGGTCTCATCACCTAGCCACGGAGCCAGTCGTTTGAGCCGACCACCGGTATTCGTCTGGGTTCCTGTATACACGAGCTGAACCGTCCAATCTTCCTGTAGCCCATCGTGCACATCGACACTTCCATCTTTCAGGTGAATAGTGAGATCGTTGCGCAAGTAGTAATAGTTGAGAAAGTAATCCTTGATGACCTCACTTCGGTACCCCGTTGCGACGATAAACTCGGTGAATCCGAACGCGGCGTATATCTTCATTATGTGCCACAACATGGGACGCCCGCCTATCTCGATCATTGGCTTTGGTCTCAGGCTCGTTTCCTCCGCGAGACGAGTTCCCATCCCACCTGCGAGAATTACAACCTTCACGGTAGCTTACGCTCCCCCAAATTGGATGTCGACATTTCTTTCATGCCAGTTATCGATCGAAGTTGATGCGTTCCATTTCGAACACGAGCGGTTTCTTTGATACCCGCGAGTGAATCGATAGGATGTACTCTCCAAGGAGCCCGAGAAAGAGGAAGTTAACCGCTATAAAAAAGAAAAAAGTCACCATCAATGCCGCCACGCCAACGGGAAAAATCGACCATTTCAGCAATTTTACGATCAGCGTGAGGACACCTAGGACCAGACTCGAAAATCCGAAGATGAGCCCGAACACCGACATTATTCTAATCGGAATCTTCGAGTAGTTGGTCAATGCAATCATGGCGAAGTCGTAGAGACGATAAATATTGAAGTTGGTCGCTCCTCGCTCCCGGACTGGTTGTGCGTATTTCAGGACCGCCTGATTCATGCCCGCTTCCGATATTAACCCACGGAAGTAAGGATGGGTCTCCTCCATCTGCCTGAGAAACTCGATCACCTTCCGATCGAACATTCCGAATCCGAAGACATTGTCGACCATCTTCACTTCGTCGGAGAGGTTCCGGATAACCCTGTAGAACAGCTTTCGGAGAGCAAACATGAGCTTGCCTTCCTGACTGTCGTCTTTTACCGCCATCACCACTTCGAAACCCTCAGCCCTCTTTGCAAGCAGGTCCACGATCAGCTCTGGAGGATCTTAAAGATCGGCTGCTATGACGGTTACCGCATCCCCGGTCGTTTGCATAACACCGTGATACATCGAGCGAATGTATCCGAAGTTTCGGCTGTTGAAGATCAATTTGACCCTAGGGTCGCGGCCAGCCATGGATCTCAGAATCGCTCTCGTGCTGTCGGTAGAATAGTTGTCGATGATGATGTGTTCGTAGTCGTATTCCCCCAACTCTGCGAAAACGCCACGCACGGTTTCGTAGAGCCGCTCGATATTCTCTTCCTCATTGTAACATGGAGTTACGACGCTGACGAGTTCCTTCGAGGAATCGGTCACTCTATGACCCTCACGGATGGCAACGGCACGATAAACTTCGACCGCAGCCCCCCTTGGCGAAGCAACGCCATAATCGGCTCAGCGTAGTGCCAAGCCAACAGGAGCACGTAGTCCGGTTGTTCCTTGAATAGAATCTCGTTCGAAATCACCGGTATGTGTTTCCCGGGAAGATACAATCCAAGCTTTGGGGAATGGGGCTGCTCCGCGATATACGGAATCAAGTCGGGCCCGATACCACAGAAATTCAGTAGTGTGCTGCAACGACCTGGACAGGAGTTTCCCACCACGTGCTGCTTCCTGTCCTTCAGATCTAGAAGCAATTGCAACAGTTCGTGTTTGGATCTGTAAATCTCTTCCCTAAACCGCTGCCAAGGGGCGGCTTGGCACAGTCCAAAGTCTGACTCCATGTCAAGTGTTCGACCGACACTTTCGTTGGGAGTCAATGGTTTATTTGAAACAACAACCCTAATTGAACCGTTGTACCGTTCAACCACTTCAGCATCAATGACCGTCATATCGTAGTACTCGAACAATCGTACCAGGGACGCGAGCGAATAGTTCCGAATGTGCTCGTGATAGAATGAGTCGTACTGGTTCAATTTTAGAATGTCAATCATATAGTGATTTTCAAACAAGAAAAAGCCGTCATCATGAAGCAGATTCTTGATGCCTCTTAGCAGGCTCCCGAGGGAGGCCACGTGGGCAAAGACATTCGTGGCTGTTACTAGATTCGCCTGCCCCTCCGAATCAGCGATTTCCTGGGCCACCTCTTCAGTGAAGAATCGTTTGATCGAAGGTATCGAGTTTTCCTCGACGGCGTAATCAGCTACATCGGTCGGTTCCACGCCCAGGACCTTCATACCTGCCCCTTTGAACGCACTCAGCAACGTCCCATCGTTGGAACCGATGTCTACGACAAAGTTTCCTTCGCCGAGGGTGAGCCTGGAGATGCACCATGCCGCGAGATCTGCGTGGTGCTGAACAACCTCTTGAGTCACACCGCACCGGTACGGGTAACCTGAATTGAATACGTCACGTGGCTCTACGACGAAGTCCAATTGCGAATGGCCAAGAGACCTGCTTCTCAGGATCCGAAGCGGATAGGTTTGTTCCGGCTTGCTGAGGTCTTCCGTACTCAGTAGTGAGTCGCAGAGCGGCTGATGTCCCAAGTCAACCACCAGTTCCAAATCGTCCGCACCGGTGATTTGGCAGTGGTTGAGGCAGCCGGCAATTACGTCATGAAATTCCGGAGGTTTCATGTTGGTGGGGTCATCGGGAATATAAGCACCCAAATGCAAGATCCTGCCGGGTGGAAAGTCGAAGGGACGACCGCACTCCAGCCGACTTTACGTCGTGTCGAGTTTCGCAGAATCAGCCTCGATACCTTCCATTTCTGGATCCACCAAATGCTTCCTACCTCAAATGTGGCGGCGCAGCGCAAACGCTTGCTTTAGATTGTCCAATATTGTACGCATATTGGCCACTTTTGATCTTCCACTCATCCGGGGGCGCATTTCTGTCGGTACGCTAACTATTCTGTATCCATTTCTGTGAGACCGAATTACCAGTTCCATTAGTACTGCCCAACTTCGACCTGTGGACATCAATGTTAGGCCATCAAGAATGGTACGTCTGAACATGAACACTCCTTGGAACCTCGGAAGCGGACCAAATAGCAGCCAGTACAGAGTCCTCTCGCCTTTAGACAAGCACTTCGAAACAACAGAACTGTCTCTATTGGGCAGATACCCCAACACTAACTCCGCGGCGCCAATCACTGAGATAAACTGTTTAATAATGGTTGCGGGAAATTGCCCGTCAGCCGGAAAAAAGGTGACGAAATCTCCACGAACATGTGCGAATCCCGTTCTGTACACTCCCCCCAAACCTTGATTGGTCTCGTGATGCACAACTCGTACTTTTCCACACATAGAAGCCAACTGGTCTGCAATTTGCCCAGTTTCATCAGTACTCCCATCGTCAATGACCACGATCTCACACTCATAGGTCTTTCCCAGCTGGGTTAGTGCAAATTCAATTTCGCGAACGACCACATCTAAACTATCGGCTTCATTAAAAGCCATAACTACAACTGAAATATTCAAAGAATGTTTTTCTCTTGGGAAAAAGGCGGATTTTATTTCTATGGTTCAATTTCTCGTTCCAATCTCTCTGGCCGGGACCCCCGCTGCGATTGCATACTCCCTCATATCTGAATTAACAACCGCTCCAGCGCCAATCTGGACTCCATGGCCAATATGTGTGCCGGGCAAGACGACTGCACCCGTACCAATATCACAGTCATCTTCGATGGTCACAGGTGAAAAAACAACCTCGTTGTGCAAAATTGGTTTCCTCAAATCGTCACACTTGTGCGAAGAGGTAATTATCTTGACTCCCGGACCAATGCCGACATTACGACCAATCCACAATCCTCCTGCGCTATGAAAAAAACATTGTTGACCTATCCATGTTCCGTCCCCGACGACCATTTTCTCATTGTAGTATCCCTTTAGAATGCTACAATGGCCAACATAGACGCCGCTTCCAATTTCTATGTTTTCGGGGTGAAAAACCAATACTCCGTTCTCAAATACAACGTCTTCGCCAAGTCTTGCAAATTGGGAAACAGAAAATTCGCCCGTTCCGTGACTATTCGTCATGCGATATGGTTCTCTTTCGGCAACGCCTTTTCGATACATTTAGATATTTCTTCGATGTCCGTTGCCGACAATTTAGTGTGCAATGGCAAACAAATTCCCTGCTTGTATGCACGGGATGAATTTGGGAACGCTTTGCTGGTGTTGCGATAGCGACGCTACGCGCTTAGTGCGTAAGTCCCAATGGTAGCCTCGATCTCTAAATCTCTTAATGCTCTCAAAGTCCGATCGCGATCTTTATCTTCGTCGAGTAAGATTACATATGACTGCCAAACATGCCGTAAACCTTCCATTGCGAATGGACATTCGATGCAGGCGACCCCAGCCAACAATTCACCGTATGAGCGAGCAAGTTCCGCTCGCCTACGAATGATACCTTCCAGTCGGGTCATCTGCACAGCACCTAGTGCTCCCTGCATGTCAGTCATTCGATAATTGAAACCAGGCATCTCCAGTCGGTTTTGCCCGTGAATTTGTGCCATTCCATGGTTACGTAATCGCGATATCCGGCGAGCTATACCACGATCATTAGTTACCACCATTCCACCCTCTCCGGTTGTGATCGCTTTGCGAGGATGAAAGCTGAAGCAACCTACATTCCCCATCGATCCGCATTTGTACCCCTTGTACTCCGCTCCGAGAGCACAGGCAGCATCCTCGATTACCGACAGATCGTATTCTTCCGCAGTTTCGAAGATGGGGTCCATATCAGCAGATTGGCCAAACAGATGGACCGGTATTATGGCCTTGGTTCTCTCGGTGACAGCTGGCCGAAGTTGACGAGCATCCATATTGAAGGAGGCCATATCAATATCTACCAGCACCGGCTTAGCTCCTACCAACTCCACGACATTCGCCGTCGCCGGAAAAGTGAAATCCGGTATGATTACTTCGTCTCCAAACCCGATGTCAGAGGCCAACAAAGCGAGGTGCAACGCTGCCGTTCCAGAAGTTACGGCGTAGGCGTAGTCAGCACCGACATATTCTGCTACCAGCCGCTCGAATTGCTGCACATGTTCGCCTTGCACCAAATAGCCGGATCGCAAGACCGCTGTGACCGCCTGGATCTCCTCCTCGTGAATTTCCGGATCAGCCAAGCGGATCATTTCGCCATCCAATTTCGGTACCATTCTATCGTTCGTGACAAACCTTCTTCCAATTCGACCTTTGGCTCATATCCCAAAAGATTCCTTGCTTTGTCAATGTTGGGTACGCGTAACTCCACATCTGAAAAATCTATATTAACGAACGTAATCTTTGAAGTGGACCTGCTTAACCTAACGATCCTTCTAGCCAGATCGTATATCGTACACACACTTCGAGGATTGCCAATATTAAACGCTTGGCCGACCGCTTCAGGTTTTTCCAGGCATAAAAGAACGCCCTCGACAATATCGTCTACGAAGCACCAAGCGCGAATCTGACTACCATCGTTGTGGATTTCCAGATCTTCATTGTTCAGCGCTCTAACGATAAATCTGTGGATCGCCCCTTCTCCTACTTGCCCCGGGCCATAGATATTGAACGGCCGAATAGACAGCGTGGGAAGGTCGTACTGTCCGTGATAGTTGTGAGTCAGGTGCTCCGTAGCCAGTTTGCTAACCGCATACGTCCAACGAGCCTCCCCCACTGCGCCCAGACTCGTAACATCGCCTTCACTGACTTTATACGCGTAGGCACCAAATACCTCGCTGGTCGAAAAATCAACGACCCTTTCTAGATGCTGCTCCTGTAGGGCCGCCTCCAGCACATTGTAGGTACCAATTAGATTTACCTTCATGGTCGTCGTAGGCATTTTGAGCACCGTATCCACCCATCTCTTCGGGGACCAAATTCGATACATTCTGATAGAATGCGAATACGGTCCCAACCACGAGAGCCAACGCACTCAAGACGACAATCTGCCTCTTTTCGTCGTAGGCAACTTTGAGGGTGATAAGCTTGACTTGCTCAATGCTACGGGAGGACAGACATCCGATTATCGTCCCGCTGATTGCCGTGTATAAAATTAGGATTATGGGTTTGTTCGAGTTACTCGTCGCGCCCGTGTACCAAATTGCCGACAACCAGAGGACTTGGAGGGAGACCATAGCGACCGGCAAATGAATCGAACTGCGCGCGGATTCGAAAAGGGATGGGAGATTAATGCGATTGTCCACAGCTAGGTTCGATCCCGAACTAAATCCCTTTGCTCGTTTTGTAGCCGAACTGCCCGAATCGAAAGAGATTTCAACGACACTTGGGCAAAAAAAGAGTCACGCTGAACTGCGTGACTCCCTATCAGGTCATCTGTGGTGCCGAAGCGGGGACTCGAACCCCGACGCCCGTAAAGGCACTGCCCCCTCAAGACAGCGTGTCTACCAGTTTCACCACTTCGGCCCAGGGTCAGGGCGACTGCTCGGCTGCCGTCTCACCTTCGGCATCGGACCCTTCCGCCCCTTCGGCATCCTCGTCGCCTTGCGATTCACTTTCGTCGGTCGCCGGCTCGTCCAGAAAACCTGCCCCCTCGTTGAGCAGTGGCGACGGCGAGGGAAAGCCGCGCTCCTCCAACATCCGCTCAGTAGCGGAGGTCGGCACGTCTCCAGAATCGTAGGTAACGGCCTGAAGCAAGCAACTCAACATGAACACAGTCGCCAATACCGCCGTTGTCTTTGTCAGAAAGGTGCTGGCAGATCGCCCCCCGAGAACAGATGAGGAGCTGAGACCTCCGCCAATCGAACTTGCAAGACCGCCTCCCTTGCCCGACTGCAGAAGTACCGCAATTATCAGCAAGAAACTTATGAGTGTGTGAAAAATGGTTACTAGAACATCCACCACGATCAGGCCGCTTTCACGATTTCTGCGAAGTCATTCGCGTTGAGGGACGCCCCGCCGATCAATCCACCATCGATGTCGGGACATGCAAATAGCTCGGCTGCGTTTTCCGGTTTGACACTACCGCCGTATTGGATTCGAACATCCTGCGCAACATCTGCCCCTACGGTTTCGCCGAGAAACTCCCGGATCAGCCCATGAATCTCGGCAGCCTGATCCGCTGTGGCGGTCTTTCCGGTCCCGATCGCCCACACTGGCTCGTAGGCCAAAACAACACGAGCGGCTTCCGCGGGTTCCACCCCTCGCAATGCCGCTCCTATTTGCCCCAATACAACCGTTTCGGTATCTCCGGCGTCCCGCTGGTCTAGCGTTTCACCGATGCAAACGATCGGATTCAATCCGGCGGCTAAAGCCGTTATCAGCTTGGTATTTACGTCCGAATCTACCTCACCGAAAAGCTGGCGTCGCTCAGAATGGCCTAATATAAGATAGGTGCATCCACTGGTCAAGATCATGCCGGGGGAGATTTCTCCCGTAAAAGCACCGCAATCGTCGGCATGCATGTTCTGGGCGCCCAGCTCGATGGAGCTCTGCTCGATGACCGAATGGACGGAGGCCAAAGAGGTAAACGGAGGGCAAACTACCACATCGCGATCCTCGGTGCAGCCACCCAACATGAAAACTAAATCGGTCGCCAGTTCGGCTGCTTCGGGTGCGGTAAGGTTCATCTTCCAGTTTCCTGCAACGATGGGACGTCGGCTCATTCGAATTTCTCCGAAAGGGCGGCCACTCCAGGGAGAATCCGACCGCTCAGGCACTCGAGGGAGGCGCCACCGCCCGTCGAAATATGTGTCATTTTTTCGGTCAGACCGACCTGTTTGACGGCCGCCACCGTATCGCCTCCCCCGATAATACTGGTGCAGCCGCCGTCGGTGGCCGCAGCCACAGCACTGGCGACCTCTCTGCTGCCGCGTGAGAATGGTTCGATTTCGAATATTCCCATGGGGCCGTTCCAGATGACGGTTCGTGAGCGTTGGATTTGGTTGGCAAACTGCTCGCAAGTCCGCGGGCCGATGTCGACGCCGCGCCATTCTTCTGGAAATGACTTTGAAGATACCGCTTTGGTAGTCGCATCCGCTTGAATCTCCTCCACGGCAACGGCATCGCTGGGCAAGAGGATAGGAGTCCTTTTCGCCTGCGAAGACTTCAAGATTTTCGCCGCCGTGCCAATATGGTCTTCTTCCACCAGAGACTTGCCAACCGGAAGGTTCTGAGCTCGCAAGAATGTGAACGACATCGCTCCTCCAATAAGCAAGCAATCTACCTTGTCTAGCAGATGGGCAATCAGCTCGATCTTGTCTGACACCTTCGAACCACCTAGAATCGCCGTAAACGGCTTTGCCGGATTGTGCGTTGTTTCGCTGAGAAACCGAATCTCACGTTCCATCAGCAGACCGCTAACCGACGTTCCCATGAAGTGAGTAATGCCCTCGATCGAAGCATGGGCACGGTGCGCGGATCCAAAGGCATCGTTGACATAGATATCGCCGAGGCTGGCAAGTTCACGCGAGAAATTGGAATCGTTGGATTCCTCGCCAGGGTGAAATCTCAGATTTTCGAGGAGCAGTAGCTCTCCCCGTCTCATTGAGGACAGAAGCTCTCGTAGCTTTTGCCCGTTGCAGTCGGGTGCCAGGCGGACGGACGAACCCAGCAATCTCTGCAGAACCGGGACGACCGGGGTCAGGGAAAAGGCGTCGACTTTCTTTCCTTTGGGTCGCCCCAGATGGGACATCGCGACGACGCTTGCGCATTCATTCAAAAGCAGCTTCAAGGTCGGAACAGCTGCCTCGATTCGAGTGGAATCAGCTACCGCCTGCGTTTCGTCGAGGGGCACGTTGAGATCGAGGCGGACAACCGCCCGCAAGTTCGTTAAGTCGATATCATTGACGGAGAGTTTTGCCACAGAACACAACAAAACGTGGGAAGGTAAGGAAGGTCAAGAGTCCAAACTCCTTGGCGCCGTCGCGATGGCGAGTCCGCAGACCGACTCCGCCCCGTTTTCCATGAGGATGCGAGCGCAGCTGCTCATGGTAGATCCCGTTGTGATGACATCGTCCACCAGGCCGACACTTGCGCCGACCCGGGCCCCTCCCTTCCATACGAAAGCCTCTTTCATGTTGCGTCGCCGGGATTCCATGTCCAGGCTTGCCTGTTGGCGCGTTTGTATCTTACGCTGGATCAGATCGGCGCGCACCTTGAGATTCCAGACCTCGCTGATGCCGAGGCAGATATAGTCGCTCTGATTGTACCCTCGTTCCCGCTTGCGCGCTGGGTGCAGAGGTACCGGCACGAGCACGTCTATTTGCTGCATGAGCTCCGCAAACTCGGGGCTGCTGCCAAGCCGGCGGCCGCACTCGCGTCCAAGCTCCGTTTGGTGTTTGAATTTTAGGGCGAGGACGGCATTCCTGAGTGTTCCCTCGAAGTTGCCCAACACGCAGCTGCGTTGGAGCGCGGCGTCCCAGTCACGACAGATTGGGCATGAGTCTACCGTCGTATTCGAAGGACTGCTGCAACGTACGCACCGGACTTGAGAAATCCGTCCCACATCCGTCCGACAAACTTCACAGAGAATGATATTCGTTTCCAGCGGACCCGCGCAGGCCGGACACTGGGGGGGATATACGAAGTCCAGCAAACATCTTCCGAGATGAGGCACGAGGCGGGTTCGTGAAACCATTTCTACACAAGGACGGGATGGCGAGCAGTCAACGATTAGCGGCCGAGGGCCCGGAACTGTTGAATCACAACGAATTTCGTGCCATCCGTGGGCTCCAAAGGCCCCCGCGCGCCTAGAACAGAAAACGGCCGAACCCATGTAGGATTCAGCCGTGGTATGACTATGGATATTGAGCCCGAGGATTGAGGACGATCAGGCCACCAGGTCGATCAGCGCTTTCGCATCCTGGTGTTCGCGCTGACGCCCGTCGTCATCGTCGTGCTTCTCACGTTTTCGCCGCTCCCTACCCTGCTGCCTGGCTAGGGCATCGTTCGTGCGCAGAAAGTCTGCCTCGATCCGGTAGATCATTGGTAACCTCCTTGTTACCTTTGCCTTCCGTGGCCCAACAACTCGAAGGGAAGTCAACCCTTCAGCTTCCTGTTCATATTATCGGCAGAACCCGACATCCCTTTCACCATCCCCCAGATCATGAGGTCCGGCTCACCCTCTTGCGTCCCTACCTTGATTTTCGTATGTCCTTATAAATGCTACATTTAGCAAATTAACGTTCACGATTGGAATCGGATTGTGAAAATCTATGTCTATTAAAAACAATGTCTTAACCTATGCATTGAGCGTCCTGGCTGCCGCCGTTCCGCTCCGAGCCGAATACACCCTGGTGCATCCCCCTCGGGCCGACGATCCCATGAGCGTCCATGTCTATCGTCTTGATAATGGACTGACGGTCTATCTGAGTGAAAACCACCAGGAGCCGCGATTCTACGGAGAGATCCTCGTCCGTGCCGGCAGCAAACACGATCCCAGCGACGCCACAGGTATCGCTCACTATCTGGAGCACATGCTGTTCAAGGGGTCGGGTCGCATCGGAACCCTCGATTACGAGAGCGAGAAAAAACACCTCGATCGTATCGTCGCGTTGTACGAGGAACATTTCACTGAGCAATTTGAACCGCGCCGACAGGAGATCTACGCCGAGATCAATCGCGAGGCGCAGGAGGCCGCACAGTTCGCCATTCCCAATGAGCTCGACCGTATCTACACCGCCATGGGGGAGCGGGCGCTGAACGCCCACACCTGGCTCGAAGAAACCGTCTACAAAGTGGATTTACCTTCGAATCGCTTCGATCATTGGGCAAAGGTAGAGTCGGAACGTTTTGCGGATCCCGTTTTCCGTCTGTTCCAAACCGAGCTTGAGACCGTTTACGAAGAGAAGAACCGGTCGATGGACGACAAAGGCCGCGTAATTCGAGCTGCTGTCGCACGCCAGCTTTACAAGAATCATCCCTACGGAAATACGACCCTTGGTTCGGTGGAGCATCTGAAGAATCCGTCGTTGGAACGCATGTACGAGTTTTACCGGACCTACTACGTTCCCGGAAATATGGCAATCGCCATCTCGGGTGACATCAACATAGCCGACGCCATTGAGCGCATCGATATCGAGTTTTCGAGATGGGCGCCGGCACAGGTCCAACCAGAGCCAAAATGGAAGGAAGCCGACCTCAAAGAGATCGAGCGGATCTCGGTGCCGTATCGTGGTGAGGAGTACGTATTGCTGGCTTTTCGCACTGCCCCTGGGGGCAACAAAGATGCGGAAGCTCTCGAAATGCTCGACATGATTCTGGATAACTCGGTTGCCGGCCTAATCAATCTGAATCTCAATCAACAGCAGCGCGTCCGGCAGGCAGGTGCATATCCGTGGTTGAACAACGACTACGGCGCGCAGTACCTGTGGGGCATACCGAAGGAGGGGCAGTCTCTAAAGGAAGTCGAAGGCTTGCTGACCGAACAGATTGAGCTCATCAAGCGAGGGGACTTCGAAGACTGGATCATTCCCGCAATCATCACTGACTTCGAGAAACGACACAAGGAAAAACTGGAAGGAAACGGTCCGCGGGTCAGTTTGATGCGTGACGCCTTCATATCCCGCACAGATTGGAAGAAGGCCACCAAGAAATTGGAACGCATGGGCAAGGTCAAGAAAAAGCATGTCGTAAAAGCGGCAAAGAAGTACTTCAAGGGAGCGTACGTTGCAGGGTACCGGATTGATGGCGAACCCGATATTCCGACCATGCAAAAACCCGAGCTGGACACCATAGAAATCGACGCATCACGGAAGTCGGCATTCTTCAGCCATATCATGGGATTGCCGTACAATGAGATCGATCCCGTCTACGTGGTCCCTGGCCGCGACTACGTAGTGAAAAACGTGCGGGACGGCGTGAAACTCTACTACGCCCATAATCCACTAAACGATCTCTTTGCGCTGTCGATCAACGTGGATTTTGGCACTCTTGCCGACAAGCGACTGGCCGTAGCACGGGAATTGATGGACAAGTCAGGCACTGATCTGGTAGACGCACAGGAACTGAAGAAGGAGTGGTACAAACTGGGCACCGATTTCAACCTGTCCGTTGGAGACCACGAATCAACCATGTCGATTTCGGGACTGGGCGGCAACCTCGCCGCGTCATTTACCCAGCTGTTGACGTTTGTTCGCGCACCCGTCGCTGACGAAACTTCGTTGGAGAATCTGAAACAGATCATCTTGAAAAAACGTGCCGACGCGATGAAGGACAATCGCGCCCTGTTTCACGCGTTACACCGATACAATCGCTATGGCGATTCCTCGCCGTATCGAAGAGTACCAACGAACGAGGAACTGCTGAGTCTTACAATGAAAGAGCTTCACGAGCTCTTTAGCAGCCTCTTGGCGTACGAACAGAGCATTACTTACGTCGGTTCGAAATCGCTGGATGAAGTGATGGGCTTGTTGCAACAAGGATACGTGGGCGTTGGCAATCTCAGAAGCCCGCCGCAGTACCAGGTCCTCACGCCGCGGGTACCGGACGAAACGGAAATCTACTTCCTCCACAAGGAGATGGCCCAGGCCCTCGTCCGAATCGAATACGGAGGTGAGGATTACGTTGAGAGCAGACGACCGGCGATTGACCTATTCAATGATTACTTCTACGGAGGAATGGCAGGAATCGTCTTCCAGGAGTTACGCGAAGCCCGCGCCCTCGCCTATTCGGTTTACGCCAAGTATTTCACCGGTGAAAGGAAGGCAGAACCTAGCGTTATGGTGGGTTTCATCGGATGCCAGGCCGATAAAACGGCCGAGGCACTCGGCGTGTTCGTGAAGCTGATCGACGATCTGCCGAAGTCCAACGAGCGTTTCGCCGCAGCCAAACGTTCACTGGAGAATCAATATCGGACATCGAGGTTGGGTTTCAGGCAGGTCCTGCCCGCGGTGCGGAAGTGGGAGCGACAGGAGGTTCCGGTGGATCCGAGGGCTTGGCGATTTGAGCAGATCCGTGGAGCTTCAATGGAGAAGGTTCTGGAGTTTCATACGGAACACGTTGGTGGGCGGGCGAAACTGGTGTCGATTGTGGGGGACAAGGAGAAGGTTAGTTTGGAGGGATTGGCGGCTTCGGGGAAAGTGTCTGAGTTGCTGGTCGAGGATTTGTTCGGATATTGATTCGCCTGAGCGCTAAAGTCCAGATTTGTGGCTGGGCGATGAGGTTCCTTCAGGCAGGACTTGCAGCCATACGGTCAGATAGTTGCTATCACCGCGAATCTTGGCAACGCTTCGCGGTACTAACTGAGTGAGTCGTAAAGGCTTTCGTACTCCGTCGCCATCTTGGTCAGGGCAAACTTGCTTTCGACCTTCTTCCGCGCGTTTCTGGATATCTCCTCGCGCAGTTCCCGCTTTTCAATTATCGAGAGTAATGCCTCGGCCAGATGGGAGACCGATTGGGCCGGGACGAGTAATCCATCTCTACCACAGTCCACGATTTCTCGCATTGCGCCGACGTCGCTCGCAACGACGGGCAATCCCGCAGACATCGCTTCGGTCACGGAAACGGGAAGACCCTCGGAAAATGAGCTTAGGGCAAAAATGTCGGTCTGTTTCGAATACAGGTGTGGATCTCGCGACTCAGTTAGTTCGACGTTTGTCATATTCCTTTCGTTGAGAAAATCGACGACCCGTTTCTTGAGTTCATTTTCGCCCGAGGCCACGATTGTTAACCTGGACTCATACCGCTCGCTGACTAGTTCGAACGCCCTCAACAGGGTCATGTGATCCTTCTGTGGAAAGAAGTTTGCCACGGTCGTGATTCTGATCGGCTTCTCGCCGAATGAACGCAGATCGGCCTCCGGCTCAGGATCAATTCCGTTGTAGATCAACCTTATTCGCTCTTTGTCGAAAGTCCGGCTCAGCTCGCTTTCGGTAATCCGGTTTCCAGCTATTAGTAACTGATTTAGGCGTCTAGAAAGAGCCTCGACGCCTCTTCTTCTCCCTTTGCAAAGCGGTGCGTGAATATTCAACACCGAATTGATTTTCATCCTTCTGGCGACCAGGCCCCCGTATATTCCCGATGCCGTCAGAAGCGAATGAGCGATTGATATTTCATGCTTCTCCACCCGCCTAGATATCTCGCGAACGAATCTCAGCAGCGACCGGGGGGAAAATGGCCTACTGACTTCCAGACAATCCGCGGCGATATCTAATTCTCTCAATTCTGGACCGACGACGCCGTCCTTGAAGAGAGAAATTACGAACGGTCTGAAACGCGACCTGTCGAGATTAACCGCGATGTTGTAGAGCACCGTCTGCGATCCGCCGGCAGTCAGTGCATCAGTCAGGTAGAGAATATTCCTCAATTCGTCGACTAATCTCCATTAGGAGATTCTATTGCCTCGCGGCTGATCTGTACGAGGCCCTGCTCTAGATTCACCGTCGGAGCCCAATGGAGCAAGTCGCGGGCAAGACTCATGTCGGCTACATACGCGGTGCTGTCTGACTGGTTGTCTTCTGCATCCCGTCTCCAGTTCAATTCCCGTCCGGTTGAACACTCAACCGCCTCGGCTGCGGCGCGAACGGTGGTAGGCACGCCCGTCCCAATATTGTATACTCCGAATCCCCGAGTAGGGGTTATCGCCTTTGCGAACGCTGCGGCGACATCCTTTACGTGAACCAAATCTCGGATAGAGTCAGGCTCAGATAAGAATGCTTCTTTTCCTGTTAAAGCACACCGCATTAAATAGGGGATAAGAAAATCGATCTGCTGTCCGCAACCGTAGACATTGAAGAGCCTCAGGATCGTACATGTAATATCGTTCGCGTCGCAGTACTCTTTACATATCATCTCGGCGACGTGTTTGCTGTAAGCGTAGGAGCTGTTCGGCTCCAGCAGTCCATCCTCTCTGATGGCAGCGCCCGAGGTACCGCGGTAGACCCCGCAAGTTGAAGCGAATACCAGGCGAGCACTCTGATATTTACAGGCCTCCAGCGCCTGAATAACTCCGCCTACGTTGACCAGGAAACCTCTGCCCTCATTCTTGCCGAACGTTGCCGGCGAAACGGCGCCCAGGTGGACGACACAGTCAAATGATTCATTCCAAGTCTGCGGGCAGCAGACATCGCCACGCAACCGAATGATCGAATGCGGCGATTCCGATTCCAGCAGTGCAACCAAATTGTTGCCTATGAAGCCCTCGTGGCCCGTCACAGCGACATTCAAATTCTTCGATTCCTGCAACGGATTACCCTCTATGGCGTCGCACATTGCCTGCTCAATCTCTGCAATCCCGACGCTTCGCCCTCAAATACGTCTACGTAGTTTCTGTACCATTCTATCGTGCGCCTCATGCCTTCGGCAAAATCGATTATGGGACTCCATCCCAGGATATCTTTCGCAGTATCATTCGAAGCCACCATCCGCCAAATTTCAGTAGGACGATCGCTCAGGGAGCCGAAGTGAAGCTCTGACGAACTGTTCGTCTGTCGGTGAATCTCCAGTATCAGGTCCTTGATCGAAATCTCAGTTCCCGAGCCCAGGTTTATAATCTGGCCCGACGCTTCATTGCGGATTCCTGCCAACAGAAACCCGTCGACTAGATTCTGTACGTAGTTGAAATCGCGGGTTTGCGCGCCCTGCGTAGCGTGGACCTCCTTCCCCTGCAGGCAAGTCAGAATTATTTCTGCAATGATGGCGCGCGTACTTTGATAGGGCCCGAAAGCATTAAAGGGGCGAAGTACAACGACATCCTGAGCCGTGCTGTGCATTTTCATGCGGCAGTACATTTCGCCACCGTACTTTCCAACAGCATAGGGCGAAATCGGGAAAGGCGATAACTCTTCGGAAAAGGGTACGGAACGCTGATGTCCGTACACCTCTGAGGTGGCAACGTAGACGAACCGCTCGAAATTGTCACAAGCCTCGAAAACGTTGGCAGTTCCCACCATGTTGCACTGGAGAGCCTCTTGAACGTGGACGAAACTGTCGCCGACATGGTTGTATGCGGCCAGATGATACACAATGTCTGGCTTGAATCTCCGGATCTTCTGAAGGGAGTCTTGATTTCTGATGTCGGCTTCAATCACCTCGAGCTGATTCCAGACATCTACGATTCTGATGTTGTCGATGGAACTGTGATACTTGGTTAGAACGGCTACTCTCGCCCCTTCGGCGACGAGTCGTCTGGTAAGATGCGACCCGATAAATCCGCTCCCTCCGGTTACCAACACCCGCTTGCCGCTGAAGCTTTCCATTACTGCTCCTCTGTCACGGTGAAGAAACGTCCAAGGTACTCCTCTGCTTCCCGTCTTTCAGATTCAGTATTGAACGTTATCTGCATTCCCTCGTGCTCGAAACCGGCTAGCAAGTTCCTGCGCCTCAGTTCCTCAAAAAAGGCGATCAGACCTCCACCGTCTTCACTTGAAAGCATCTCGGGAGTAACGTGAGACAGTGAAGACTTATCCAGAATGAAACTTCCGATGTAGTAGTTCAAAACCGGCTTTTCGACGAAAGATGTGACCCAATTGTTTGAATCCACCGTTACCAATCCAAACGGATTTCTAATTTTTGCAGAAACAATCGTGGCGCCGGCACGTTGCTTTAGGTGATTCCGCATCATGCCTTCAACATCCAAATCGATAAAGGTGTCGCAATACGAAATTAGGGCATGCCGATCCATCAACGCTCTAGTTTCCCAAATCCGCCTCAACATTCCTGCGGTCTCCCCGGAATCCGATATCGATATTTCGAGTCCCTCTGGTGGGTTCTCAAAATGTTTTTCTATCAGTCCGCCTTTATATCCGACACACAGGACGAAACGTTTTAGCCCTTTTGCACTGTAGGAATCAATTATGTAATCCAGGATTGGTCTTCCATTCACGTTCACCAAAGCTTTGGGAACGTAGTCCGTCGCAGGTTTTAGGCGCACTCCCCTGCCACCACATAAGACCACCACCTTCGTTTCCTCGCCGATCGATGCCCCCAATGTCACAGACCTCCCTCCGGGCTTGATTGCGGATGTTTTCGGAAAATTTGAATTTGTTAATTTACTACAGGCGCGTGCAAACCTCCAACTGGATGAAGGCCTGAAATTTAGCCGTCAATACCCCTCACTCCCCTGGTTTTGCTCTCCCGACCCGCGACTTGCTGAAGGTTATGGCGTCCAAGCGCTTGCTAGACAACAGTAGCGCACTTTGAGACTGAGATTCCGGTAGGTCCTGGCGGCATTACAGAAATGAGACGGAGGTGGCCCCGGGGACGGTGGAGCTGGAGATCTGTTCGGGTACTGATTCGCCGGGGTTTCGTGGTCGCGGACGGTCATTGACAGGATCGGTTTCACATTCTAGCTTTTTCGTAAAAATGGCGGTGTAGCTCAGTTGGTTAGAGCAGTGGAATCATAATCCATGGGTCGGGGGTTCGAATCCCTCCACCGCTACCAACTGTTACGTCTCGCTGAACCCCCGCTACAAGGTTTTCACCTTCACCGGGGAAGAAAGCGAGACGTATTTTTTGTGGTGTCCAGATGAGGCGATTGAGGCGCAATTGGATGAGGTGGCGACGTTCCTCGTCGGTGGCCTGCTGGTAGAGGTCCCCAAAGGTGGTCAGTGAGGTCGTCAGTGCCTGCGCACTGACGACCTTCTTTTTTGCCGTATCGATTTCGTTGTCCAGCACCAGAATCTCGTCGTCGAGTTGCTCTTCTTGGGCCTCGAGTTCAACGATCTCCTTGGCCACCGATTTCGTCCGCCCCTGCTTCAACGCCTCGATTAGATGTTCGATCTGCCGTTGCACGCGACGCTGGTGGGCGCTGAGCGCACTGCGCCTTTGGGTATAATTTCCCAGCACCTCGTCGATGTCGATCATAGCCTCCTGCACCAAACGCTCGACGCTGTGATCTTGTTGGCTCAGTTCGATGAGGCGCGCGGCGACCACCTGCTCTAGGGGTCCGGCGGGGACGTTGGCCATGGAGCAGGCATCGGGTCCCCGGCGGTTGCGGTTGGAACAGGTGTAGTAGTGATAAACCTTGCCGTGGCGCCCGGCACCGTAATAGGGGGTCATGGCAGCCCCACATTCGCCACAGCGCACCAGGCCTTTGAGCTGGTAGACATGCAGGTTTTCGGCGCGGGCCTTGGCGCCTTTGTTACTGGCAGCGATACACTGCACCCGTTCCCACGAATCGGCGGCAATGATGGGCTCATGTTGGCCATCGTAGACGGCCCCTTTGTGGGTAATCTGTCCCTTGTAGAAGGGGTTGAGCAGAATCCGCTTGATCGACATGGTGGCAAAGGCCTTACCGGGTTGGATCTTACCGCGCCGGGAGACGTAGGATTTGCTGCGATACCCTTTGCGGTTGATGATCTCAGCGGTGCGGCGATAGCTCTTTTCCTGGAGATAGGTCTCATAAATCAAGCTCACCAGCTGCCGTTCCTGCGGGTTTACCGTGGGGATACCCGGGTTGTTCGGATCGACATCGTAGCCGAGGATCTGGCCGCCGTTGGCCAGTCCTTTGCGCGCCCGCCAAGCCAGCTTTTGCGTGGTGCGCTCGGAGGTCTGCTCGCGCTCCAGCTCGGCAATCACTAGCAAGATCTTCATCACCGCGCGGCCGGTGGCGGTGCTGGTATCCAGGCTTTCAGCCAACGAGATAAACGAGGCACCGCGTTGCTCGAGGGTTTCCAACAGGTGGTAAAAATCCGGCAACGAGCGCGTAATGCGGTCGATCTTAGTACAGACCACCGTATCCACCTTGCCGGTGTCGACGTCAGCTAGAAGCTTTTGATACTGCGGGCGGTCGGTATTTTTGCCCGACTGCCCTTCTTCGCGATAGCGCGCCACCACCCGCCACTCCTCGTCGCCGCTACGGCTGCGCAGTTTAACCGCATCTTGCAGCAGATCCAGCTGGGTATCCAGCGAGCCGTCTTTTACCTGGGCTTGATCGGCGGTGCTGACGCGGGCGTAGATGGCGCAACGTTTCATACCTTGATCTCCACCGTTCCTGTAATTCCCTTGCCATCGCCTTGACGTAGACGATGGCAAGGGAAGGTTTCTCAGTTAGACGCCGAGGGATCGTTGACCCGGCGCAGGAGCACCCGACGTGCCAGCTCGCGAAAGGCCTGGTCACGCTGGGCTTGGTCGACTTCGGCGTATGGATTACCCGGGTTCGCTACGTCCGGAGGATCGATCGCCACCGCTATTTTCTCCCAATCAATGGGCGTCTTCGCCGCCATTGCATCGCTCCTTAGGAGCAGTGCAATGGGGGGTGAAAGGGATACTCAACATCTGAAACTTTCCTTTCGGCTTGCGCCGCGTTCCTGCAGCTTCCTACCCTCCCGCCAACAGGTCCGGCAGCTCACCCGTCTGTCGGGCAAGGATGCACTGTGGATCCGGCTCCCAGGCGGCCTGTGTTGCAACTACCGATGCTAGCTACAGCCTCGTCTCACCTCTGTACTCGCTTTTCATATTCTAGCGTTCTGACCTCGGCGCTACGTCCTCTTTATCTACCTCCGCCTCGTCTCGGTGATCTGACCTCGACTGGCCTACGTCGCACCCAGAGAACACAAAACGCTGCTGCTCGAGGCGCATAGATCCCCCCGGCAAGCAAGCTATCGCCGTGTGGGAGGACGCTAATTCGCTACGAGCAGCAGCGTCAACTGCTCATGTCATGCCCGCCGTGTTGGCGACGGGTCTCTCTACTCAGCTGGCGCAACCACCAGCACTTATCTTACAAAAGGCTTAGTCCATTATAGTGAACGCGCGCGAAGGTGTCAAGCTGCTGCGCCGGATAGTGGCAAGGTGGCCAAACACCGGAGAGGTTAGGTTGGCCACCTTGGGTCCTGAGCCAGTGCCCACAATGGCTTGGACGAGAATAACGCCGACAGGGTCCAGGTCTCCAACGAGATCTGGGAGTGGCGGCGAGTGTTTTCGCCAATACAGCGTGCATACGACCTTCAGCGCCCAAAACAGGTTCGGGGCGACGATCCGCTACGAGCTCGACACGTGGATCTATAACAGCGCCACCCACAAGGATCACTGGAAACGATTCAAGCTAAGCATTGTTGATCCAGCGTTACGTTGTGGAGACCGCAACCGTGTCCTGTTTGACGCGGATCCAGCAGATGCCCAAAAAGCCACGGCGTGCCACCATGCCCGCCGATTGGACCCCGGGATCCACGAAGTAGCAGTTAAGACCCCACACCGCCAGCCCGCCCGATTCATGACCACAACGAATCGCCGCGGCATTACGGTATGAGGTTGGAAGGCGGTTAATAGTGGAATGTTGGTCCCGGGGCGAGGGCGGGGACCAATATTTCTCAAGTTTTCACGCCAGCCGTCGATTTCTCTAGGTGGACGCACCGTCCAACCTTGGGGCTCCCTGTCGAGTACCACTCCGGTACTCGACAGGGATTTTTTTACCACAAGGTGTTATTCTCCGCCCACCACTCGCTTACCTCGTGCGCAGTCCGCATCGCGGGCTGCAAGGGTCACCTGCCAGGTGAAGTCCTTCGACAGCGAGCAACCGATGTTGTAGTAACAATCGCCGTCCTCGCCGCATCCGCCTAATACGGCCAGGAACGCCACCATTAGCGTGCCGAATATCCACTTCATTATAATCCTCCTTGGAAGAGCTGAAGCGCCTGGGGACATTCTCTGGCGCGGCAGAGGATCTGTAGCCACCCCCGATCAGACCACGAGTTTCCGAATTGATTCCAGCAACTCCTCCGCACTAAATGGCTTCTCCAAGCTACCCTGCGCACCCAGCTCCTGCACCGCGCCAGGATCAACCCCGCCAAAGTTGCCACTCATAATCGGGACCGTGAGTCCGCTGTTCCTGACCTCCTGAATGAGCTTCTCGCCCCTCATCGGCATGTTCAAATCAGTGATAATCAAATCCATCTACTCGTAAGACCGCTGTCCAGCGCCGGCACCGCGTCGTCAAACGTGACAGGGTCATAGCCCTCGTTCCTCAATAGGGCAGATAAACTCCGCCTGACAAACGGGTCGTCTTCAACGATTGCGATCCTTTTCATCTCGCGGTGCTAAAGCGATGGAGTGATTTCGGGGGCGGTGTCCCAACCATTTTGGCCATCAATCTTGAAGGTCGCTAGGGTCGAAAGAATCCTACCGGGGATCGACCAGGTCCAGAGTGCCGATCCAACGCTTAGACGCTTCATGAACATGTCTCCAGGGAATGGCTTACGTGGACACCGGAGCTGATGACGAGTCCGGATACCAGCTCACGGCCATATCGTCTCATCGCAGCTACTTGCCGCTGCCTGTCACCAACTTACCTCGTGCGCAGTCCGCGTCACGGGAGGCAAGCGTAACCTGCCAGGCGGAGTCCTTCGACAGGCTCCGTCCAACGTCGTAATAGCAATCACCATCCTCGTCCGCCACTCGTAGGTCGTATTTGCCCGAAATGAGATCAATCTGCTTCGACTGGCCAAACTCCAATATCTCCGTTGCGCCCAAACGATCATCTCCCCAGATGGCGCTGCCGGCAGGAGAAACGTGGACCGTGACTATGTTCCATGTGGCGCCTTCATTGGTCAGCCTATTTTCAACGGTCAGGGTCACCGTCTTCGAAGACGCCGGATTGTCATCGCCGCAGCCGATTGCGACAGCCAGAAACGCCACCATCAAAATACTGCGCAGCCACTTCATATTTTCCTCCGTGGAAAAGCAGCAAAGCCTCTAAGACAACCGTGTCGAGCGCGTCCTCAAGTGCCTTCACTGCGGTGAAGAGCAGGTTGTTGGAGATCGCCAATGAGGTCCGTACTTACTGAGGTAGGCTATTCCGACTTCCATCCACCAACACCTTCGCCTCGTACCAGAACGGCCCACAGCAACAGCACGATCGACATTTTTTTTACATTTTAATACTCAAACTACTCGAGAGGACAATATAATTACTTCCAGTATGTATTGCAATAACATCGCACTTAAAGGACGTAGAGTCTTCCAAACGTTCGCTCATAGATTTGCGTATAGGAGGCATTGTTATGGGCGAACAGCCAGATACAGAGGCACTTAAGAAGGCCTTTGGGCAAAGACTTCGAGCGCTTCGCAAGAAAGTCGGATTAAGCCAAATGGCGCTTGGAGAGCGTGCGGGGTTGGACTACAACTACTGCGGACAAGTGGAGAGAGGCGAAAGAAACATCTCACTGGAGGCGATGGGCAAGTTGGCCCAAGGCTTGAACATTGAAACAGTTGAGCTATTCTACTTTTCGGTTGACCATTCTTCCCTCCTCAACCCTCAGCTTGTGCAGATCTTAACAGACTTGGAGAGCGAGGATGAGGGATTCTTGAATAGAGTGCGAGACGTAATTGAGGTTCTTTTGCGTTGGAAAAGGAGCGCACCGAACTGGCGGTGAAGGTTGGAACAAACCGATGTGGTATTCCAGGCCCCACTTATGCCGCCAGAACAGAAGTCCCGATACCCCATTGCTCAAAGCCCTTATAAATGCAGCTGCTCTGGTGTCGGGGCGTGGTGGTGTTTTTGTGCGGCATGGCGTTGGTGCATGGCTCCCTCGCTTGACATCTCCAATGGGTCCGGGCTCGAAGTTATCTTAAGCTATTAATAGTCAATGGGTTAAGTGCAATGGAGGTTAACGATCAGAGAGCCATCGGACCGTCTCATCACGCTAACTGCGAAACGAACCCATTTGGCAGAACTTCAATGTTGAGTGCAACCGGATTATCTACAAGGAGTTACGACGAAGAGAGCCGCTCGGCCTGGCAAGGGAGGTGAGATACACGCTGCGAAAAATCGTAATTATCGCACGGAAGGGCGGTGACAACACAATGAAAACTCAGAACCTACGAATTGCGCTGGCGACCACTTCGGAGCGTTATGCCAGATGAATCCTACTCAGCGACCATTCCCTATGATCGCGAGGGAATGACCATCCAAAGCGATTGCATGGGGAGACAGCGCCGGCAATGCAGGGCAAAACGCTATGGAGGCCAAGCGACGGAGGCGATGCTAAAATGGCCGACCTGCTGGTCATAGATCCGAATCGAATGGTGCGCAGGGTGCTCGTGAGATCCCTGCAAGAAGGCGGGCACAGCGTTCGAGAAGCCAGTTCCTCAGAGGAGGCCCTGAAAGCAGCTGAACAGGAAAATACGGACATAGTTTTCATTGATCCGCACGAGGAAGAGACGAAGATACAATCCCTGACCAAGCTCCTAATTCATTATAAGTTGATAGGAATGATCGTCGTTACCGGGTTTGGGTTCACCAGCCAAACCGAAGCAAGCGTGCCAAGTCATGGAAGCATTCGTACCGTCCAAAAGCCGTTCAGCTCAGAGGAAATCATGGAACTCGTGGAAGAGCTGATGCGGCGAACCGGCGAGATGCCCATCCTGTAGCATGAAAGAGAGCGAAAAGAGCCTTCGCTGATGCCTCGTCGCTTGGCGACGGCGCGCAGGTTCCATCCATTCCACATACGGAGTTTTTGCTTGGCACATGTCGATTTTGTCCGGTAGACGTTCCGCCGTAAGCGCGAGATTCTCTTTCTCCAGGGCCCAAACGCGAAACTTCCAAGGCAATATCACTTGTTCCCCCGTTCGTGTATTAAGGGAACATGTGCCTTAGGGATGTGTCTGCTAGGTTTGAATCTTTCAAGTTTTGCTCGTAGGCATGATTCCAGGAGAAACCGCTCTTGGGGTTTCTTTTGATCAGCGTCGATCTTTGAAGAGAAGGCGACCAGCTCTCGTAGCCCCCGGACCCCTGCCAACAGAAGAACAGTGGGCCAGGGCCCTTTTGTCCGACGCAATGCCCTAGCCATTAGCATTACAAGGACTAATCTATTTTACACGAACAATCTTTCAAATTCGAGACGCTGTCCACGGTGATACCCCTCCACCTGACCCAACAACGGTGCTGGGCTTGTGGAGGTGAGGCTTCGTTGGGCTAGTCCCGTCCTTGGGTGCAGCTTCCGCGACTACACATCTACGCCCGCCTGACGACGATACCTAGAGCTGAGGTTGGGGCACCAATTTACTCAAGGTTTCGGATGGGCGGTCGATTTCTGTAGATGGACGCAATGTCCAATCTTCTTGGGGCTCCCTGTCGAGTGCCGCACGGGTATTCGACAGGGATTTTTTTGGTGGGCGATTACTCGCTGCCCACCACGATCTTACCTCGTGCGCAGCTCGCGCGGCACGGCGCTTTAACGGTCAGTGACGAATGGAAGGGCGTCGGTTTGTGAATGCCTTCACTTTCCCAGTTAGCAAGCTCTTTGCCAATGACTATCTTCTTACGTTGAGCCCGCCACCACGCAGTGGAGGAAAGTTTGCCGGTCGCAGAGCATGTTCCCAACGAGTGTCCCAGGTGCGGTAGCAGCAGCCTGGGTTTTCGTGTCATGCCGGAAAAAGGGCACGCGCTCCTGTGGTGCCAGTGTCGATGGCAATGCAACTGGGTGCACAGTGTCCGATTGTCCCTTCCGGTGCTGGACGATTTGCGAGGGAGGTTTAGCTCCGGGGCGCTCCCTTTCAAACAAGGGAGCTGCGATTAACTGAACATGGCTCCGGCGGTAGGACTCGAACCTGTCGACAACGAATCTACAAGTGCCGCACAATCCCGCACAAACACAGCACAAACCACGCATTCATTGGACTTCCGCGATTCCCAAAACTCCGTCCGACAGCAGAACTCCGCACAATCAAAGCACTCTCAGAGCACATTTCCGCAAAAAAAACGTGGGATATGCGTGGGAAAGAATTTGGCACTGGAGACGGTCGTCGAGGCATGGGACCTACTGCCACCTGAAGTCCAAACGGAAATACTCAAGCTAGTTGACAAGTGGTTGGGTCAGGAGAAGCGCTGTGCATCGTGACCTGACATTAGTTCCGTCTAAGCCCTCGCGCCCGCTTCCTTCATCCGCTCGATTTCCCCGTGCCCTTTCGTACGTGCCCACGCCAGCGGGGTCGCCCACGGCAGATCGTCGGCCAGGTAGTCTTGGTGCCCCTTTCCAGCAAATAACTCCACCCGCCTCCTTTCGGCCCCATCTCGCCGCCCAACTGAGCGGAGTGGAGTGATACTCCTCGTCTTTCGTTGAGGTTCGCACCCGCTTCGACAAAGAGTCTCATCGTTTTTGGGTGCGGTTTGTAGACGCTAAAATCGGATCCGTGCTGAATACTGCCAATGGCGAGTCGATGTAGGGTGTATAGCTGTGAATTGGGGCCCAGCTCGGTGGGAATCGAACCTGCAGGCAACTGATTAAAAGTCCTATTCAGGGATTTTCGCAACTTCCAG
>CBDAOB010000003.1:0-1200348 GCA_965197905.1 Candidatus Latescibacterota bacterium
CGTCGCGTTGACGCGCAGCTGGGTGAGCAGGTAATCCTGCGCGCCCTGGTCAAAGTCGAAATCGTCCTTCAGTTCCTGGCGCAGTCGCAGGCTGCCGCCCATTCGAGGATATTCCGACGCAAGATCCTCTTGTGAGCTGGCCTCAGTCGCCAGGACGGTCAACGCAACCGCCACGGTAACTGTCCAACAGTTCAGCAGACCTCTTACCGATCCGCTCCGACCGCCGCTGGGCCATAGGGAACGCACTACCACAGATATCCAGAGCGACGTTTCTTCTCGCTCTCCTCATGACGCCGCACTTCGTTTTCGACTGCCTGCGCCAACCGCGACCCGCGCACCGTTGGCGGAAGGGTATCGAGCCAACTCTGCAACCGGTCCGCATCAAGCTCGACGTGTGCTCTGGCGACGTCTCGCGCCGGACCGAGGTTGGGTCGGGCACCGCCGGTTTCAGACTGGGCTTCGATGGCGCGACCCAGCCATTGCAAGCTCGCTTCGAGATCGCGACGCCGCAGCCGTGCGATCTTGAGGGCGGAATTCATACGCTCATACGGCGTTTTCGCCGTCCGATACCTTTCTTCGGCTAGTGCGAGTTCAGCGGGATCGGGCAATTCGTAGCGCAACAGGGCTCGTGCGCGTTCCGCGTCGAGCGCGCGCGTCGGAATAGGTTCGAGAAAATAACGTTGAAGCTCATCGAACGGCGTCAACGGCAACGCTGCGAAGGTGAATCGCACCAAGCGGTCCCACGGGTACCGCCGCAAGAGCTCGCGGTCGCCGCTTGAGTAACTGAGCCGCTGGTCGTCGTCCTTATAGATGTAAGGGGCTGACAAACGCGCAATGTCGTCGGGGGCGGCGCTGATCAGTGCCAAGATGCCCTCCAGCGAAGCTGTGTCGTACTGAGATTCCAGGCGCCAGCGCTTGTCGCTGACCAACCGCTCCCGCGCAAACACCTTGCCCCGCTCTTCGATCCAGGCGGTGCTGAATCGGGGGGGATCATTGCGTTTGAAGCTGAGCGTCATGAAGTCGACAGGACCGGTGCGGACAAGAAACGTATGCGGGAACACCTCTGTCTGGGTTTTCACCAGACTCTGGGCTTCGTTGGGCGTGAGCCAGTAAAGCGGCACCCATTGCATCAGCACGCCGTCCTCCCGCAGCACCCGCTCTATGCTTTGATAGAACTCCAAAGAGTAGAGGGCATGCACGCCTTCCGCAGTAGGAGGGGGCGGTTCCATGGAGACCACATCGTAGTAGTCCGCAGAGGCGCGCTCCACAAAATGGCGTCCGTCGTCCAGGTGAATGGAAACTCGGGGATCGGTCCCGAGGTTGTGATTGAATTCCTTGAAGCGAGTGAGGGACAGCTCGATCATCTCCGGCGAGATGTCTACCACGTCCATCTGTTTGATCGGGTACATCAGCAGCGCTCCGAACGATTGACCCGAACCGATGGCGATTCCAAGAACGCGTTCGGGTGTTCCGGCGCGTGGATAGAAGAGCGCGGGCAGGTGCCCTTCTATCGCCTGAATCGAAAGCAGGCTGTCCGACACTACAGCCAGCACCTGATTTCCAGATGCGATGAATCGCTGTGTTCGGTCGGCGAAAACCGCGGCAGTGGTGATCGGACCTTCAATCAGGTCCAGAACCTTCATGCCCTGGAAGCGCTTGCCTACCCCATGGGTCTGCAGGGTTTCCAAGGTTACGTCATGACGCGCAAACCAGATGGAACCCAACAACGCCGCGATGCCGAGAATGTGCCCTGGTCCTGCGGAGAGCCGTGTACGGGTATCTCTCTCCCTCACCAATCGGCTTTCCGCGCCGGCGCCCAGAGCTACAGTAAGCAGAGCAAAAGCGACCATCGTGCCGGTGAGACCGACCGTTGGCAGCAGGATGTAACCTGCGGCGAACCCGCCGGCGCTCGCACCCAGAGTATTCCAGAAGACCAGGCCTCCAGATACGTTGCGGAGCTCGGTGCTGTGACGGGTGGCCGCGGCGATAAGGCCGGGGAGCGCCGTGCCTAGCAGCGTCACTGGGAGAAACAGTACGAGACTGATCTGAAAGAGCGGCGCAAAGAAGGTGGCATCTGCCGCCGGGCTAAAGAAGCGCCACGTCGGTTCCATAGTGGCGCTCGAGCGGGGAAGCTGGTATTCCGCCACGGTCCACCAGTCGAGACCGTAGAGGACCAGCAAGGCTGCGATCGGTTGAAGCAGTGCTATTACCCGCAACGGATGGTACCCGTGGGCGAGGATGCGCGACATGACCATGCTGCCGGCCGCGAGCGCCGCGAGAAACACGGCAAGCAGTACGGCGGTCAAGTATACGGTAGCGTCGTTGAAGAGGGAGAAGTAGCGGACCCACGCGACCTGGTAGCCGATTGTCGCCAGCCCTGACACGACAGCCAGGGTGCAGAAGAAAAGAGTCGGTCCGGGCAGTCGCTCGGTCTCTGGGGTGGCCACATGAATCGGAGCGATTCCCCGAAAAAAGATAAGCGCCAAGGCGGCAATGGTGAGATTTCCGAAGCCGGCCGCCATGCTGGTGCCATTCATTCCAAGAGCGGGAATCGCGAAATAGCCGGTAAGTAGTACACCGATTACGGCGCCGACGATATTGAGCCCATAGAACAGGCTGGTGAGGGAACCGATGGAACCGTCGCGCTCGACGATTCCGTCCAGTAACAAAGGCAAGGTGCCGCCCATGAAGAAGGTGGGCACGATGAACAGCAGGAATAACAACGCGAAACGTAGGAGGAACAGGGCTTGGGCGTTTCCCGCCGCGTACGGATGGAGAACTCCGTAGGTTGCTCCGACCGCTTCGAAGAGAGTGGGAAACCCGAGGGCATAGATGCCGATGACAGCTTCGAACAGGCCGTAGACGAACAGCGGTGAGAGGCGCCGGCTGCGCAGGTGTCCGCCTACCCAAAGACTACCAAATGCGAGACCGAGGAAGAAGCTGGTGAGTACAGTGGCGAGGGCGATCTGGCTGGAGCCCACTATCAGGGTCGCCTTGCGAATCCAGACGAGCTGGTATCCCAGTCCCAGGGCCCCGGAAAGGGTAAACAGCACGCCGGCAAATAGAACGGCACTCCGCCGGGACAGCGGCACTAGGTAACTTTCCGTTCGGCCAAAGGGGTCCAACCGCGATCCGGCCCGCGGACCTTGGTGTGCTCCCAACGCTCTCGCAATGCGGCGAACGCCTGCGGATCGTGAATTTCCTTTTCGGGGCGCTCGGAATCGCGAATGACGAAATACGCCTCGCCGGGACTACACGCCATCGTCACCGGATCGCGCTCGGATGTGTGATTCTCGGGTATTTCGTCCAGGGTGCCAGGCCAGTGTAAACCGTGACATCGCTAGTCTCCCCCGAATTTCAACAAGTCTCATGGTGTTCGTCATAAGTAGGGTCGGACCGGAGCGCCCTGCGCCACACGCGTGATGTGGGTTTCTCCGGCCCGCCCTCCGAACCGGACGTGCGCGTTACCACGCATCCGGCTCTCCACAAGGTGCCGTGTGACCGCAGAGTCTCATCCGGTTGTCGCAGGCCAGGGAGAAGGGATCCGCGCCGATCGATAGCGGTAACGAGTCACTGCTACTTCGCCGACGTTGTAAAGAGCAATCCCGTCCTCGGTGGGCCACCATCCTGGCAGGTAGCGGCGTTTCAGCTTCCTCCAATTAAAGCGCGGGTGCTTGCGGCGCAGCCAATGCACTACGCGGCGCCAAGTGAAGCCCCGCACGTAGTTGAAAGTGGCCTTCGACACCCCGTACTGAAAGTAGTTGGCCCACCCCCGCAACACCGGATTGAGTTGGCGCAGAAGGCTCTTCAACGGCCTCTGCCGACCCGTTCTCGTGACTGCGCGCACCGTGCTCTTCAACCGGGCCAGAGATTCCTTTCTTGGCCACGTATAGATGCGTGCGCCAACCGGGCCCGGTTTCCGTCGCTTCTGAATGCGAAAACCCAGGAAATCGAAGCCACGGCTGATGTGCGTGATGGCGGTCTTCGTCTCCGACAGGTGCAGACCCATGGGGGTGAGAGTCACCCCCGCTTGGTCGCGCAGGTCATACGCTGCAGCTTCGGTGCCCGCCACCAGCAGCACGAAATCGTCAGCGTAACGGACAAGCCGACAAGTCGGTAGCCCCTTTCGCCGATGCGCTTGTCGCGCACTGGAGGTAGCGCCCACCTTTCTCCAGACCTCAGTGAAATAATCGTCGAGGACGGATAAGGCGATATTTGCCACCAGCGGTGAGAGAATACCGCCTTGCGGAGTGCCCGAAGTGCTTTCTTGCAACACCGATTGTTCCGTGAGGACACCGGCCTTGCAGAACGCTTTTACAAGCCTCAGAACATGCTTATCACCGATACGTCGACGCACGCGGTCCAAGAGGGCTGCGTGATCAATCTCATCGAAACAAGCACGGATATCGCCCTCCACCACCCACTCATAAGAGCGGGAGCAGAATTGATGAATCTCGGCGATGGCGTCCTGAGCCCGCCGATTCGGGCGGAAGCCGTAGGAGCACGGCTTGAAGTCCGCTTCGAAGATCGGTTCGAGCACCAGCTTGAGTGCGGCTTGGACCACTCGGTCCCGAGCGGTTGGGATGCCGAGCCGGCGCTTCTTCGTTGTGCCAGGTTTCGGAATCAACCGCTCGCGTACGGGCAGAGGCCGGAAACTGCGGGTCTTCAGATCAACCCGCACCTCGGCGAGAAAGGCCTCCTCGCCGCGTTCCGTCTCCACAGAGTAGGCCGTTTGTCCGTCCACTCCGGCCGAACGAGCACCCTTGTTGCTGCGCACCCGACGCCAGGCTACACTCAAAAACGCCGGGTCACACACCAGGTTGAACAGGTCGTCGAAGCACTTGCTTCGATCCTCTACAGCCCAACGGTGCAGTTTGGTCTGGATTTCCAGTACTCGATTACGGGCTTGTTCTGCCTCGGGCCACGAAGCGCTGGCATTCACCGGCGTCCTCCTGTTTTTCCAGTACCCCACTGCGCAACTTGCTGCCTCCCTTCGCCATGTAAGCGGCTTTCCCGCTCGCGGACTACTACAGAGGCTCCGTCCCTTGCCAAGCCCCACAGCGGACAGCGCGCTGCCCCGATAACGGTCGGACTCGGCTCGGTTCCCACGTTCACCATGAACCGTTTGACGGGGGAGGTGCCCAGCTTTTCCCCTGCAACTTCGCCTTGGGTACGCCGCAGGCATTCTCCAAGGCCTCTGCTTCGGTGGGTATCACACCTCCCCAGAGTCGCAGTCGGTCATATATCCGACCACGTGCGTTGCGTACCAACCCTTATCCACCAGGTTTGGGTTGGCGGGCCGCTAAAGGGGGTTCCATCACTGGTTCACTTCGGGTTACACCATTCCGTCTTGCTTGCCAGACGTGGAGTGTCTGGAGGTGCCACTCCACTCTGTCGTTGTCGAGGCTGCTTCCACCTTCCCCTGCGCTCCCAGGGTCAGGCTGCCTCCAGCTTCAACGGGCTGCTGCGACAGCCCGTTGGTGGGTCCTTGCATCCCACCCGGTTCTCTGGCGCCTCGTGGCGCACGATCCCGTCTGCCCAGCCGGATACAGCGTAGCGGAATCAGCCTCTGCTTTTGTCCACTTCTCATGCGTAGTGGGAAACTAGCTATGTTCGGGTCGGACCCCACCCTGGGCGCTCGATTGGTAGGCGGCTTCCACCACTGCCATGGTACGGAAGGCGTCCTCGATGGAGGTGGGTAGCTGGTCAGCGGATCCTTCCAGGAAGCACTGCAGGCTGGCCATGGTTCCAACGAAGGCGTCGGGATACCAGTTGCCCTCCGGCTTCACGGTGATCCACTTGCGTTCTTCTTCCTCGCTCACGATGCAGTATTCCAGTTCGTCCGGTTGGCCTTGGGGATAGTTCAGCACGACCCCGATCTGGGTCCGAATCGCTCCTTTGGTGCCCTCCCACTTCACGTAGCTCCACTGATGTCGGTCGCCAAAATCGTGGCCGTGGTTGGTGGTCACGCTGGCGCGGATGTTTTCGCCATAATCCAGGATGATCGACGATCGTGTCGCTTCCATGTGCAGGGCGGAAGGATGTTTAGTTGTCCTCGCATACACGCTAACCGGATCGCCCAGAAACGAGCGGGATCAGGTCCACATAGTGAATGCTGTGGTAAACGATTTCCACGCGCGGAATCTCCGCCAGCCAACCCCACAGGTGCCAGGGCGTGTGCACGTTGACGTTAATCTCCATGTCGTGCAGCTCACCGATGGCGGCTTGTTCAACCAGGCTGCGGGCGCCGGTATTGTTGGGCGCGAAGCGGAGCTGAAAATTGATGGCCGCCGTCAGCTTCTTCTGCCGGCAGAGGTCGCGGATCGTGCGCGCCTGCTCGAGATCCTCTCCCATCGGTTTCTGGATCAAAACTCCTGCCTCATCGGGTAGGGCGCGGAGGATATCGGGAATGGCGGACGCGGGAGTGGCTACATCGAAGACGGCGTTCTCCCGGTCTGCGGCGGCAACGGCGTCCTCAAGCGAAGCGTAGACGACGGGAATCTGGAAATCGGTGGCGAGCTGTCCTGCTTTCGCCCGGTCGGGGTCGTGGACGCCGGCGACGGGGAAGCCTGCTTTTCGGTAGGCCGGCAGGTGGGCATCATGCATGATTCCGCCACCGCCTATGCAAACGACTGGACGGAACACGTTGGGGAACTGTGGCTGCTGTCGGATTTCCACTTTTCGACCTGGTCGTGAATTCTCGAGTTTTATCGGTTTCGGAAAATAGGCACGGAGTCGAATTCCGTCAGCCGGCGCGGATGATTTGCGTGGATAGTTTTACAGCTTTGCTTATTTAATCTCCCTGCGCGGATGGGAGGCTGACATCGTCAGCCCGATGCCGGTTCGAGCGTTGAGCAAAAAGGTAATTGGCCGGACTATCCCGGCCAGATAGCAATCATCCAGCACTCTTCAGATTAACAAGAGGTAATATCCACGATGAGGTCAGGCGGGAAAGCGTCATGAGCGGCGAACTTCAAATCTCCGTCTCGACCATGGTCGAGGGCACCAACGAATGGGATTGGATGCAGGCGCGGACCGCCCACGTCCCCGGCGAGGGTTCGCTCTCAGTCACGATCATGAACCAAACCCTGAACCGATTCGTGCATGACTACGGCGATATCTACCAGACCATCAGTCGCGACCACGGCGGGACCTGGTCCGCGCCCGCTAAGGTGCCGTCACTACAAAGAGCCAAGACAGCGGACGGATACGAGGTGGCTCCCAGCGATATGTGGAACCAGTGGCATCCCAAGAGCGGCATGGTGGTCGCCGCCGGCGTCAGCTTCCACTTTGCCGAGGGTAGACACGAGCATCAGCTGAGGCGACAGGTCGCGTACGCGGTCATGGATCCAAGTACGACAGGCTGGGGTTCGCTACAGGCGCTGGAACTGCCCGAGAGGGACCAGGACAACCAGTTTCTGCGGGCACCGAGTGCCGGTTGCAGCCAGCGCGTCGATCTGCCCGACGGCGATGTGTTGTTACCCGTGAGTTATCTTCCTTGCGCCACTCTCGACGCGGATGCGAATACCTTCGATTACTCGGACGCCGTGCTTCTCAACAGCATCGTGGTGCGTTGTGCCTTCGACGGGCAAAAGCTGACCTACAAGGAACACGGCACACAACACTCCATAACTGGCGACCATTCGCGCCGGCTTGCCGAGCGCAGGGGCGTCGAATTTTCCGCCCGCGGCCTGGCGGAGCCATCTCTGGCCGCGTTTGACGGGGCTTTCTTTCTGACATTGCGTTCGGACCATAGCGCATTCGTAACCAAAGGGAACGACGGAATCAATTTCGACCAGGTCCGAGAGTGGACCTTCGACGATGGCGAGATTCTGGGCAGCTATTGCACGCAGCAGCACTGGGCTACTATCGGCGGCAGGTTATACCTGCTCTACTGCAGGCCAACCGGTCGCAACGATCATATCTTCCGGCATCGCGCACCGATCTTCATCGCCGAGGTAGATCCCGAGAGATTGCAGGTGATTCGCGACACGGAACGGGCGGCGATTCCGGAAAACAACGCTGGCATGGGCAACTTCGGGGTCTGCCAAATCAGCGATACTGAATGTTGGGTCACTTGCGGCGATGGTATGAGAAGCGGCGCGCGGAAGGGGGATGTCAACAAGGTGATGCTCTCGAAAGTCGTCGCGGTTTGAAGGCCGCTCTGCTTCGCCGGCAGCTCATACAGGACGGCTATTGCCGCGTTCCGCAGGTCGCACCACCAGACCTGATCGAGACAACTCCGACGGCCCAGGTTTTTCTGATGTATTACCCGATTGACACGAACCGCGAGAACGAATGTCTGCGGGTCACCCCGGGCTCGCACCGCCATCGCCACCGTCTGCACGGCCTTCCCCAAGCCCACGCCGACGAGATAGAAACGGCCGGCGACGATCATCCCGCCTTGCAGCCAGATCCGGGCGAGTTGGATGTGCCAGTCAAGGCGGGCGACCTGGTGATTGGAGATGCCCGTCTCCTCCATTCCGCACATCCGAATCGCTCGGCCCGGCGCAGGACGCTCTGCTGGCCAGCTACGAGGGCACCGCTCACCCACCAAGAATAACCGCGTCCCCGATGGGCGTCTCGCCTGATGTGTGCGTCCGCAGCGCTGCGAACGGGATATAGGTTAGTTCTGCGACTTGCTGGAAAAGGCGGCCATTTCCTGGAACGAACCCTTGAGCTGTGGGTAGAGCGAGCGGTAGAGATCAAAGGCGCTTTCATAGACCGCATGGGTTTGCTGATCCGGCTCCGTTGAGCCGGTCATGACGATCGTCGCTTCCGCCGCCGCCGCTGCATCCCTGAACACGCCAACCCCGATTCCCGCCAGCATCGCGGCCCCAAAGGCGGCTCCCTGGGTTGCGTTGGTGGTGACAATCTCGGCATCGAAGACGTCGGCGAGCATCCGTCGCCACAGCTGGCTTTTTGTAGCACCACCCGAGGCGTAGATGCTCTGAATCTCCGTGCCGAGGCTGCGAACTGTTTGCAGGAGATCGCAGAGACCGAAGGTGATGCCCTCCATGACCGACCGGACCATATGTGAAAGGGAATGGCGTTGGGTCAGGCCGATCCAGCCACCCCGCGCGAGGGGATCGTCGTACGGCATCCGTTCGCCGCTGAGATATGGCAGAAAGATCAGTCCGTCGCTGCCGGCAGATACGTCCCCCGCAAGCCCTGTGAGTTGATCGAAGCTGATTTCACCATGTGGATTCAAGGTATCCCGCAGCCACTGGAACGAGCCGCCGGCCGAAAGCATAACCCCCATCACGTACCACTGGTCGCGCACGCTATGGCAGAAGGCATGCAGTAGTCCCTGTGGGTGGCGGATGTGGTGGTCTGCCTGAGCGAATACAACCCCGGAAGTGCCGACGGTGACCGAGCAGAGTCCGGGTTTGACGATCCCGCAGCCTAGAGCTTGAGCGGGTTGGTCGCCGGCGCCGCCCACTACTGCCGTTCCTGCCGAAAGCCCCGTGGCGGCGGCTGCCTCAGAGGTCACCTCGCCGATTATCTCATCCGATTCCACGCAGCGCGGCAACCACTCCGCTGGGATTCCCAGGGCGTTTACCATCGTCTCAGACCACGCGCGCCGCTCCATATTGAGCAGGCAGGTGCCGGAGGCGTCGGAAACCTCGGTAGCGATGTTGCCGGTCAGCATGTAGGTGATGTAATCCTTCGGCAGCAGAACATGCCGGATCTTGCCGTACACCTCGGCCTCGTGGTTGCGCACCCAAGCCAACTTCGGCGCCACAAAGGAGGCAAAAAGGGGATTGCTGGTCTCGGCGAGGATCGTCTCCAGACCGATCTGGGTGGTAAGCTCTTCAGCCTCCTTGAGACTGCGTTGGTCATTCCACATGATGCAGGGCCGTAGGGAGTTCCCATCGCTGTCGAGCAGGACAAGACCGGCCATTTGACCGGACACGCCGACGCCCTTGATGTCGGCGCTGTTCTCTGCCGAAGCCGCTAGCGCTTTCTTCACCGCAACACAGGTTGCGTTCCACCAGTCATCGGTATTCTGTTCGGACCAGAGGGGGTTGGGGGTGCTGGTTTCGTACTCCTCGGTTACATTCGCCGATATGGAGCCGTCTTCCTCGAGAAGGATGACTTTCACTCCTGTCGTTCCAATGTCGATACCCAGCAAGCTCATGCGTACCCCTCAGTCGATGTCGGGCGCCCCGATACGATATTCTCGTCGGTGTGTATCATGTCACGGTTCTCGGGCACTTCAAATCGGCATAGATTCCTTGCCGGCGACAAATTAAGTAAATGAGAAGTCTCCTGCCGCGTCGAGCACATTGAGGATAGCCTAAAGGAGCGACGTCATGCTTAACATTCAACCGCGACCGGCCCAGGTCGTCGTGGAGTTGACTGCCGACCGCGTCGAGCGGGCAAATCTCTGGGTTCCCGAAATTGTCGAGGTCGGCGCCAGCGGGGAATTTCTACCCTTCGCGAAAATCCCGCAGCATCCCGTGGCCTGGATTCGGGAGGACGACGCCTCGAGGTACGATCTTGATGTACCAGGCCTTCTAACCCTGTCTGCACGTATCAGAGCGGAAGAGTCGGGATTTGCTCTCGACTTGGAAATCGGCAACTCCGCCGCGGAGGACTGGGGCCAGGTGCACGCGTGCACCTGCCTGCAGCTGACTCCCGCGGCCGCTTTCCTGGATCTTGGCTGGGAGCGCACCTGGTGTGTCGTCGATGGCAAGTTGGTGCGAGTGGTGGAGATGGAAAAGGTGGGAAAGGGAAAGCCGTGTTATCTCTTTTCCATGCTGGACGGACATGAGGCGCCACTGAGGCATCGCGATCCTTATCGGAACGACGCCAAGTGGCGTTTTACTGAAGCGAGCCCAGACCAAGGGTTCGTTTGTGTCACGTCCGTCGATGCCTCGAGGACGGTGTGGATCGGTTGGGAGGACGTGCAGTACCTGCAATGCAATGCCGCCTCGGCCTACGGCTGCATCCACGCGAATCCCTATTTCGGAGACATAAGGAAAGGTGAACGGGTCTCACGTCGCGGTCGTGTGGGTGTGGTTGACGGAGGCGCGGAGGTCGCTCTGGAATCCTTCCTCGAAGAATTCGGCGCGTGACCGCGAACCCCTGTAAGCAAGATCAACTAGCGTTCGTCCATCCCGTTTCACCCGCCCGGTATGTAGAGATTGCGGTCGGCCACAGGTAGCTCGATCCGACCACCGCCTTGTAGATGGGAGTGGGCGAGACCGAACTGCACTTCCACCGACTGCATGGTGATATCGATATTGCCCGCCGTTCGCTCGCCGGTCTCCAGCTGGCGGATGATGTCTCGGATAGTACACACTGTCGGGCCCTCGCCCGCCGGCCTGATCGTCTGCTCGTCAACAGCATCATCGCTGGCCTTACCGCTGCGGACGCGGATGATCTCGCCGTTGTCCCAGGCGTAGGCCCGCCCCTCCGTGCCGTAGACCTCAACCTCGAAGTAACCTTGCATGGGCGCGAAAAGCCCCTCGGCGCCGTTGGCGTACCCGACGCGGAAGAACCCTACCATGGGATCGGCGATCTCCTCCCCGGGAGGAGGCACAAAAGCGTGCTTTTCTGCATCGTACGAAGGGTATGAGCGGGACCGCTCGCGCACATTGTGCTGAGCCAGCGGTTCATCGGCGCCCACCAGTCGTCCCTCCACCCAGCTGGGCGCGGGATCTCCCAGCAGCATGGCCACCAGATCAAGGGTGTGCGGATGGTGTTTGATGATATCGGTGTAGCTCCACATAGCAGCATACTTGGGCTCGCCGATCTTGCCTGCGGCAATGGCATCCCGCATGCGCTTGAAGCCGTCATGTTGCCGGCGTGAGGCTCCCCAGTTGAACGCTACGTCGTGGGTTCTAAGGGCCGATGCGATGCGATCGGCCTCGGCCAGCGAGGCGCACAGGCCCTTCTCCGAATAGATGCCGCGCACCCCGTGCTCGGCGGCGAAGACGAGCGGTTCAGCCCGAGCGAAGGACGGCGTGGTTACACTGACAATATCCGGCTTCTCCTTCTCGATCATCTCGCGGTAGTCGAGGTAGGTATTGGAAAAATCGAAACGCTCGGCGAAACGTTTGAGGCGCTCTTCACCGCGGTTGGCCACAGATACCACCTCGGTCTCCTCGATCGCCTGGTAGGAGCTGAAATGACCATAGGGCATGGAATAACCGTTGGGCTTCAACTGGTCTTCGATCAACCCACCCATGCGGCCAGTGCCGATGATTGCGACTTTGTATTTGGCGTTGCCCATGCGAGAGACCTCCAGGTCCAATTTGATGGGGGCTAATCTTCAGATTACCATTGCTGAACAGCAGACTAATCTGTCCGGATAAACGATTGACGGCAAGGCGAAGGAAGAGGTGAAAGACGAAACTGATCTCCATGCCATAGGCTGGATGATGAAATGAGCGAGATTCTCTACGACTGGCTCGTCCGCGGCGGTCGTGTGATCGACCCGGCAAATGGGATCGACAGCGTGCTCGACGTGGCCATCTCCGGTGGGAAGATCGCGGCCATTGAGGCGAATCTGGATGTGGGATCGGCGCACAACGTTTGTGATGCCAGCGGCAAGCTAGTAACTCCGGGTCTCGTTGATCTACACACCCACACCTACGACCTCGTAACACCCCTCGGGATCGACGTCGATCACTACTGTCTCGGTCGCGGGGTGACGACGGCGGTCGACACCGGCAGCGCGGGCTGCGATACCTTTCCAGGCTTTCGTGCGTTTTCGGTTGAGCGCTTCCGCACGCGAGTCCTGGGGTTTCTCAACATTTCAAGGGCCGGGCTGGCTGTGGGTGCAGCAACCCTCAAGGGAGCCCCCGGTGAGCTCGAATCGCCAAAATTCATCAACGCAGATGAATGTGTAACCTGCCTCGAAGCCAACCGCGATATTCTGATCGGCGTGAAGGTGCGCTTGTCGGCCTCTATCGCGGACAACGGGACCAACGAGCCGCTGGCCTACGACGCGTCTCGAGCCGCCGCCAAGAAAACCTCGACGCCACTGATGGTCCACCACTCCATGTCGACCATTCCTGTGGAAGCCGCACCCGGACAAATGCAGCCCGGGGACATATACACCCACTGCTATCACGGCTATGAGAGCACGATCATCTATCCCGAGACCCGTAGGATACATGCTTCCGTGCTCGAGGCGCGCCAGCGCGGCGTGTTGTTCGACATAGGCCACGGCATGGGTTCGTTCAACTGGACGGTGGCCGAGATCTGCGCCGCACACGATTTCTGGCCGGACACCATCAGCACCGACATGCACAGCCTCACGTGCGACGGTCCGGGATACGACCTGCCGACGGTCATGTCGCGGCTGCTGCACCTGGGGATGCCTCTGACCGAGGTCATCCGCACCTCTACGGTGAATGCGGCGGCAGCGATCGGCTGGCAGGATCGCCTCGGCACGCTCGGGATAGGCCGAGACGCGGACCTCACCGTGATCTCCCAAAACGATGTAGATGTAGATCTGGAAGACTGCCATGGGCAGGTTCGGCGCATGAAGCATCGCCTCAAGGCTGAGGCGGTTTGGAAAGACGGGGAGCCGGCGACGATAACCGAGCCGGTGCGGTGGCCCAATGCAGAAAAGGCCGCCAAAGCGAAAGAAGGGTGGCCCAATCTCATGATTCGGGACCCGTTCGCTCCGTAGCCTCGACGCAACTACCCGAAATCGAATCACAAACCGACAAAGCCTGGACCTCATCATGAAAAACGAAATGATTGATCCCAAGAAAAACCGGCAGCTGTTTATTGATGATTTTTCAGCTGAAACCATAACGGGCGCAAAACGCACCCTGCATTCGCCCAAGAAGTGGGGACCGGTAATAACCGGTGGCATCCAGAGCAGAACCTGTCCGCAGTGGAATTCAGAGAAGAATCGGTGGGAGTGGTGGTACGAAGGCGAGCATATCTACTACGCTACTTCAGCAGATGGCCAACTCTGGGAGAAACCGAATCTGGGGCTGTTCGAATGGGAGGGCTCGAAAAACAACAACATCGCATTCGATCCCAACGCGAGCCCCGGGCCGCCCTATCACATCGTCCGCGACGAAACCGATCCTGACCCGGCGCGACGTTACAAAGGGCTGCTGAGTTACAGCGACCGTTATCCGGCGGTGTCGCCGGATGGCTTCCATTGGACGCTTGTGGACACGTCTCCCATCCCAAGCCAGGACCAATCCCAGTTCACTCACGATCACCAGACGAACCAGTTTCTTGCCCTTGTCAAGCTGAGCACTGAGTGGGGTCGATCGGTGTGGCTGTCCACCAGTTCCGATTTCAGAGAATTTACCGAGCCGAAGCTCATTTTTCACACCGATGAAATCGACCGGGAAAATCGCCGCCGGCGCGTGCGCGAGGTGATCGAGAATCCGGCCTATATCACCCCGCCGATCATCGACGACGAGGATTACATCGCCGAGTGCTACAACATGGCAGTGCTGCCTTACCAGGGTTTCTACATTGGATTTCCCACCATATTCAATCCAATCGGAGCTGTCCCGCCACCCGCAACCAACTACTGCCGTATCAACCAGATCGAGATGACCGTTTCCCGGGATCTCCTGCACTGGGAGCGCGTGGCCGACCGAGGTCTGTTCATCGCGCTCGAACCGTTCGACGGCGAGAACTACGGCTGCAGCCAGGTACTGATGGCGGGCCATCCTATCGTGCGCGAGGACGGCGAGATCTGGTGTTATTACAACGCCTTGCGATGCCCCGGAAGCATCAAGTGGTACAGGGAGTTCGGCCACTGCAAGGAGCTGTTTCGGCTCAACGCCAAACCGGAACACTTCGCGGATTCCGGCGCGCTGACCCTCGCCAAGCTGCGGCCCGATGGTTTCGTGTCACTGGATGGCGGGGAGTGCGGCACAATTCTCACCAAGCCGTTCGAGCTCAAGGGTGAGGATGTGTACATCAACGCAGATGCAAGCTGGGGCGAGGTCTATGCCGAAATCGTCGATGGCGAAACTCGCAAGCCCCACGACGGATTCTGGGTGCCCGGTGAATGTCCGGAGCCGTTTACCGGCGACAGCACCAAAGCAATATTGAAGTGGAAACACCCGCACGACCTGGTCTTCGAGAAGCCGGTGCGCCTCAAGCTCTATCTGCGCCAGGCGCGCCTCTATTCATTCTGGATCGAGTAGGCGACACCAAGGCTCACACCCCGAGAAAGTCCGCTGGAGCCAGAGATTGCGGGGAGAACCGCGCCGTACGCATGGCCCCTCTATACCAGCACACGCGATTCATCCGCACACCCAACGATGTTTGCCCCTGATTCTGTGCGACGAAGTCGATCTCGGTCTCCAGCTCCAGCTCGCCGTTGGTGTAGCTTCTGAACAATCCATCGCCAACGACGATCGCCACGTGGTACCAGGGGCCGATCGTATGCCTGGATTCTTCGTCGAACAGGACATAACCCTGTTCACCGACCCTGATAAATGCATCCAAGATCCACTCGTTGCTGTCGGTCAAGCGGGTTTCGAAGAGCAATCGACTCTCGCTGTCGTTCTCCTGTATATGGAAGAACCGTTGTGCGCTTAAGCCGCCGGGATACGGCTGAAAGATCAGCTCGGCGGTGAAGGTTTGGAGCCCGGCGAGAGGATTGGTGTCTACTACGAGGGCGTCTCCTGCGCCATCGAACTCAACCGCTTTACCTGCGCCGGTATCGATCGGTTTTGGTTGACCGACGATCTCGGTATCGTGGCCGCCGACGGCATCCATTTCGCTAAGGTTCCACAGGATCATATCTATTCTTCGCCGGTGAAGTACTCCACGTTTTCGAGAGGTTTCCAGAACCTCCTGCCTTCGGGCATTCGTCCCCACACCTGGTGGCTGTCCCCGAAACGGCGTAGTAGAGCTCCCATAGAGATCCATGGGTGTGAAAGGGAAAGTTCTTCTTGCCGGCCCTCAGAACCACATGCTGAAGATCGAACGGGCAGCCGGTATCCTCACAGCCCTGTCACAACTAGCGGAACTCCGTCGGGTGGGTCAAGACTGGCCCCCGTTTTTGCTTGACCAAGCGCCGAATAAAGCCTTAATCCTCCCCATACGTTCTGTAAGCCCGCTCAGCTTACTGCATGTGTATGGCCTGAACGGCGAAAGGAAAACCATGGACATTCTCGAACGATACGTGGCTATCGACAACAAATGTGCCTGGCCGAATCTCACGCTCATGCCGGACGGCAGCATCGTTGCGTCTGTTTTCGGCGAGCCCTGTCACCTGTTGTGGGAAGGTGCGGCGGAATGCTGGCGCAGCGAGGATGGAGGCAGAAGCTGGTCATTCTTGAGCGTGCCCGTCCCCAACGAGAAGGACACCAATCGCGGTAATCTAGCGGCGGGTTTGGCGCACGGCGGTGCTTTGGTCGTTGTGTGTGCCGGTCGGGGCAACGTCAACCCGAAGGGTGTGCGGAGCACGCAACCCGATACCTCGGGAGGTTGTCCCGTGCTGGCGCCCATCGTCTCCAGATCCGAAGACGGCGGCCACACCTGGACTCACGAGAGCCAGCTGTTTACACCCGCAACCGGAAATGTGAAACCGTTTGGCGATATTGTGATGCTGCCGGGACGTCGCCTGGCTGCTTCAGGTTATTCGGCAACGGACGAGTACTCAGTAGACGAAAGCGGCGACAGTGCCTGGATCTATTTCAGCAACGATGACGGGCGTACCTGGGGCTATGCCCGGCTCATTGGGGACGGCTACAACGAAACCGCCCTGCTGGTGTTGGGCGAAGACAAGATGCTCGCCGCGTGTCGCACGGCGAAAACCGCCGAAACCACGATCTTCGCCTCGAGTGATGGGGGGCAATCATGGACCTGTCGCGGTCCGGTAACGCCGGCGCGGCATATGCCGGCCCATCTCCTACAGCTGCAGGACGAGTCGATCCTGCTCACCTACGGAGTGCGGTTGCGGGGCATGCTCGGTGTTTGCGCCAGCATCAGTCGAGACGAGGGCTTCACCTGGGATGATCCGCGTGTTTTGTTCAACATAGCTGCCTACCAATCGAACGTGAGCAGCAAGGGTACCGATGGCGGGTATCCGTCCAGCGTGCAGTTGGCAGACGGCTCCATTCTCACCGCCTACTACTGCCAACAGATTCCCATGCACCAGCGCTATCACATGGGTGTCGTACTCTGGCAGGACTGAATCTTGCGGAGGGACGTCGAGCTGATAGTCCCGTCGGCGCGTCGAGAGCCATCATCGCTGAATGGGGTCGAAAAATGTGAGATCGGCTCCAAAGTTGTCCATAACGGATACCGAATCCCCCAGAAGCTGCACAGCTATCTTTCTCGTGCGGTGTTCGAGCATGATCTCACGGTGTGCCAATGGGAATTCGAAGGTAATCGGATGGTCAAGTCGCGGGGTGGGGATCATCAAGTAACCGTTGGTAAAGCGGAAGGGTTTTGGGGCACCTTTGACGCGGAGTTCATCGCGATCGATCCATCCGGGCAGGCGGACGAATAGCGGTCCGGGCTGTTTGACCGCAACAGTCAGCGCCGGGTGGGTGTAGGGGGATTGGACCTCAATGGCCGCGGATTCATGGTCGAAGAGGAGATTGACCCAATGTCCGGCCTCGTCCGAGTGGGTGATCGCCCTCACGGCTTCGCAAAGTGAGGCGGTTCCTCCCCCCACGATGTCCATGTTGAAGCTGACGGTTTCCCGGTCCAGTGATTTGTGTCCATAGGGGGCTGGGAATCCGAATCCGCCTTGGTGCCGTGCCGCTACATCTCGTTTCCCATCCTTTCCTTCAGGATTGGGTGGGTCGGGGATGAAGGAGACGTCCCGCAGCTGGGACGGTAGAATGTGGCATCGGAGGATTCTCTCCGCGTCTTCGTAGTATTCCGGATAACCGTGTTTTCCCAGGATGAGGGCCGTTTCCACGATGTCGCCCGAGTTGTTGATTTCACCCATATCTGTGTCGGCATCATCGTCACTGTTTTCGATGACCCATCCGACCATATCGCGTATCTCCCATAGCCCATTGTCATAGAAAGACCGCACGCGATTCATCAGTTCAGCGTCTGACGTGAGATCGGCCAGCTGAGCCAGAGAAGACATGACGCAGGTGGTTGAGTGGGTGTGGGATCCGAACGCTTCGCGGTCATACGAGCCGTCCACACCGAAGAACTCCAACGCCTTCTCCTTGAGCACTATTGCCAGGTCGAGCGCCGGAGCGTGTGAGGTCGCCCGGAAGTACTTCACCAGCGGACCGATGGACCTTCCAAGTCCGATGATAAAGGTGGAGTCCTTAATCTCCAGATTCAGTTCTCCCTCCAGATATTCGCAGTCCCATCCGTTGTCGGGATGCCAGTAGGTGGAGATGGCGTCGATGCTGGCCGCCGCCAACTCCTGGGCTCGGACCGATCCACGATAACGGGCCAGGGCGTATAATGCGTGAAATCCCTCGCGACAATTGTGCGGAGCGAAGTTTGCGAGGGGGCCATCCGCCCGGTTTCTGTTCAGCGGCAGCGCCACGGGACCGCTATAGGAGAAGAACGCTGCGCTGGCGTGCTTTTCGATGGCGTTCTCGTCGAGGGCAATGCCCACAGCGTCCTCCGCATTCAACAGAGCATTCAAATGACGACCCGGCACGTGAGATTCAGAATGGACGGCGTTGAAGCTTAGATACGCTTCGGGCAGAACCTTCGATTCGAAGAACGGAATGTCGTTGTCGTCTGCATTGAAGACGCTACTCATGGTCTTACAGGCCATTTGGATCGCATCCACGATATCAATCGCATTCACGTCGTTCAACTTTGCCATGTGTTATTCCCGTCTATAGTGCGCGTTGGTGAGGTCAGGCTGCTGTCTCAACCAACAGGACTTCGTGAAGGTCGACCTCTGGCACGACAATAACCCCGGGAGTGCCCAGAATTTCCAATGCGCATTTCCGAAGTGGCAGTCGCGCCGAGCTTCCGGCCAGCTCGTTCAACCTGATCTTCACACCGCGGATCGGATTGACCTCCAGCGGTGCGTGAAAGGTGGATTGCTGCTCCTCGTACTCCTTCTTGTCGTTAATGTGCCACGGTAAGACAGGGACCGGGTTGTTCAACAGGTGTATCATCAATTCGCCGCTGTCGCGATACGCCGCGGTCATTTCAATGCATTCCGGAGCCTCGACCTCAATTGGCGAGGGGGTCAATCCAACGAGATAGTTGATGAAGCGCCGAAGTTGCGGGTACGGAGTATTCATATAAGCACCCCCCACATCCCCGCAGATATAAATCGACCGGCCATTCCCGAATACGTTTGATATCACGGCCGGTTCACCCGAGTCGTACTCCATTCGCGGATCGAAATACCTGAGAAGATCCACCAGACCTGGCTTGCATCGAGTACACAGAACCTGGGCACCGTATCGCGTTTCTATACTCGATTCCGCACTGAACGAACAGAGGATGTGGCCCAGAAGCTCTTCTAGCTCGCGATCGTGGGGTGCATAGATAACCGGATGATCTGCATCTTCGCCATCTTTGTAGTCGACGCCCATGACCTCGGCAAGTGCGAAGTTTGCCCGCCTTTGTCCCCACTCATCCAACAATGAGGTCTGGTGCGTGGCGATGAGCGTTCCGCCTTGCTCCACAAAGGCCCTGACTACAGACACGTGAGCATCCGACAGGCAGGCGCTATTGGAAAGAAAGAGAACGGCGTACCGCTGGAGATTCTCGAGCATCAGGTGTTCATCCAGAACGATGTCGAACACGACCTGTGATCGGTTGAGCATTTCGAAGGCGCCGTATTGATCCTTCTGGCCGACTTCGTGGAAACTGATACCCCCGGTATTCTTCGGGATCTCGGAAGGGCGGAAATCCCGATTCATCTGCGAGTAGTGCAGAGCCAGGTACTTCAAGGTGTCGCCGGCAACATACGGTTCCCGCTTCTTGTAGTTGGCGAAGACCTCCTTCATAGCGTCTCTTTGCAGCAAAGTCGATTGCCCGAAAGGCCCGCCGCAGGGCGCTCCTCCGTTGATCATGGCAGCGTAGCCCGACAGGGAAGCTGCATAGATCTCGGGATACGGGGCATGACCGATGCCGGCGATACTCTGGGTTACGTTGCGGAAAACTCCGAACGGAGTCCCGGTCGAGCGCAAGACCTTGGCTACGAAGCCGCACTCGCGGATGGAGCGAAAGGCCTCGACAAAAAAGTAACCTCCGACCTCTTCCAGACGCAGTGACGCCAGCGGGTGACCGAATGTCCAGTCGGTGGCGGGCCGCATGTAGGAGTTGAGATCGAGAATGGCGTCGGGGTATCGCGCCCTGATCTTTGCGAAGAGGTGATGCATGAAGTCCACCATCTTCTCGTAGCGCCAGTTCAAAAAGCGACGGAAGGTCATTGAATCGAAATCGACTCGGCGCGGCAAGTCGAAACCCGTGTCCAGATGGAACTGTTCCTGGCAATACGAACAGCAGCAAGAGGGCGTCCACGGTGGGCTATCGTGGGATCCGTAGTTGGTGTCGTCGAAGTAGAACCCGTCGAGATCGAGATGGTCCAGCCATTCCAGTAGGTATTCCGGGAGCCAGTCGCGATACGGTGAATTGAAACAGAACCATCCCTGGTTATCCGGCTTCGGTCCCCCGTCGTCCAGAAACTCCATCAACCATTCCGGGTGCCGGGTTTTCATCGGTTTGGTAAAGATGATGGGGTAGTAGGACAGGATGATAATGCCCTTCTCGTGGGCAAGCTTCAGGAATTGCGGCAGACGTTCGTTGGCCACATCCTTGTGGGGTTCGATCATCCGCGAATTGAAGCGAGGGGTTCCGCGGTTGACCTCGCCATTTACGATCTGCACTTCCATGCCGATCTCGTCGATAAAATCGACCCACTCCTCAACCGACATGCCGTGATAGCTGGGTTCCCAGCTGACGCATCCGGGATAACACTCTATGCGGCACATCCGCTGTTCGTACGGTTTTTGCGCAAGCCTTTGGGCTGTGGATCCGGTTCGTACCAGGTCGCGATTTTCAGTGCTCATGCCAATCATTTTTCGAGGCAGGTTTCGGTTCGTCCCTAGTCAGGTGATATAAACCGCGTTGGCCATACTTGGGTCAAGACCGCATTTTGCGCTTCTCGATGCGTCGTTTCGGTGCTCAGAATACAGCATGTTCCAGCGCCGCATCGAGAGTGAGATCGCTCCCCATTGCGAGCGCGAGGGGATCGGCGTTCTCGCTCACAGTCGCCTGTCGAAGGGGCTGCTGTCCGCACGCTTTCGCCCGATCACGTCTTTTCGGAGATAGACGAGCGGACTACGCGCCCTCGTTTCGAGCCCGAGGTGTTTGGTCGCTATCTAGAAGTGGTCGAACGTCTGAAGGAGGTTGCAGCGCATCCAAAGCGGCAAGTCTGGTGCAGCTGGCCATAGCCTGGGGCCTGCGACTTCCCGCGCTCACCGCCGTCCTCGTTGGCGCCAAGAATCCCAATCAGGTCCAGGAACATTTAGGTGGTGTAGATCTCGAACTCGGCCCTGACGAAATCAGCCGCATAGAGAGATTCCGCAGTCAGCGCCTGAGAGCTAATCAAACGTCGCTCCGATCGCACCACCGTGGCCGGGAGAGACTGTCTCGAGCTGGCAAAAGAGAAAGGCGCCGACTATACGTTCCGCAAACCGTTCAAGATGACGGATTTCGTCGAGACGGTCGGCGGCGCCCTCGCCTGATCCGGTGGTCGACACGTGCCTCCGCGGCGCCAGGCCATGTTGACCACTACCAGGGGCCAGTAGAATATGACCGCCTGCCATAGGGAGTATGGCGTTCCGCCGCGTACTTGCAATTGCGAGCGCACGCGGCTGTAGTAAGCCCAGAAAACAACAACAGCTTCCACAACATAGCCGCTGTACGCCACCATCACCGGCAGCAGGATCGGCCGGTTCTGGATCGCGTCCAGGGGCAAGAGAGCAATGACGGAGATGATGCTTGCTCCAATCTTCGCCAAGTTGGCCGCGCTCACCGATGTCGTCTGGCGGTGCCGCAGCAAGAGTCCGACGAAATAGCGGAGGTAGGTGTCCAGTGCGCCGAGGGGGATCAGCCAGAGTATCGCGAAACGAACTTCTCTGCTTAGACTGGGTCGGAGGTCGTGGAAATCCTGCAGGATCCACAGGCCGATGGGGGTTGCCGCGATGATCAGCAGTATCAAAGCGACAACCGCCCACAGGGCAAGGAGGAAAAGCTGATTTTTGCGGTGGGAGAGGCGATCGTTGGTGAGCACAAGACCTAGTTGGCCGCACTGGTGCAACGGGGTCGAAAGGAATGATATGAGCCCAAACGCCAGCCCGTAGGCAGCGAGGGTTTCGACGGCGTTGGGGATGCGAGCCATGCCGCCGTTCAGGAACTGGGCTCCGACCTCCGAGACAAAAGGGATTACCGCCAGCGGCGCGAGAAAAAGGACCAGTCGGCGATTGATCATGGCGCCATGGCGCCGACCATGGCGGCGCGCATGAGATAGACGAAGTCCGGTGCTATTTGATTAGACCCCGCAGAACGCGGAAAATCCACCGTCGATGGGCACGATCGCTCCGGTGACGAAGCTCGCCTGGTCAGAAAAAAGCCACAGCGTGGCGCCGACCACCTCCGGAGGGGCGCCGAAGCGTGCCATGGGGACATTGTCGATTACAGTTTCGCCGCGCTTTGTCAGCTCGCCGGTTTTCTCGTCGGTGAGTAGAAAGCGGTTCTGCTCTGTGATCATGAACCCGGGGGCGACGGCGTTGACGCGGATTTTGGGGGCGTAAGTTGCTGCCATGTGCACGGCCAGCCAGCGGGTGAAGCTATCGGCGGCGGCTTTGCCGTTAGAGTAGGCCAATGCCCGCGAAAGGGGCAGCCCTCCGCCGATGGAGGTGATGTTGACGACTGCTCCCTCGCCTTTGTCGGCAAAGACACGACCCACGGCCTGCGAGGGTATCACGGCGCTCAGGTAGTTGAGATCCATCACATTTCTGACCGCCTCCGGGTCGATGTCGAAAAATTCGAGCTCGGGGGTGGTGGTGGTGGTCGGATGGCTGCCGCCGGCGCCGTTGAGCAGAAAGTCGATGGTGCCGAAGCGGTCGAGGGTCGTTGCGAGCGCCTGGGCGACGCTCGGCTTGTCAACGGCATTGCACTCGACGGGGAGGACCTGGTCGGGGAAATCCTGGTTTATCTCCTCGGCTTTAGCGCGGGCGGCGTCGAGGGAGATGTCCCAGATCGCCACCTGCGCGCCGGAGCGGGCAAGACCGCGGGCGATTTCGCCGCCAATGGCACCGCCGGCGCCAGTTGCCACGGCCTTCTTGCCGGTGAAATCAAAAGTCGTCAAGGTTTCTCGTCTCCTGTCACGCGTTCAACTGCCAAGCCTTCATTGTCAAACCGAACCTACGAAGAAATTCAGCTGAATGAACCTCTCCGCGCGTCGCATGATACGTTGGGTCCAATCCGTTCCATCATGCTTGTTCCGCGAACCAAAAGGCATATAGTTCAGCCTGCCGTAGCGAGAACCGTAGGCGGACCGTTCTTCCCATGAGTTGGGACAAATCACTGGCGCTCTTCCAGCCTAGCGGTTGGTCGATCCGATCAATCGCCACCGGTATGCTCTCTTCCATCGAGAAACCTGGCAACGTTCCGCCGTCATCGGCGTCTAGCAGTTCGGCCGTAACGCGCCCCCGCCAAGAATCTACATTGAGGTGCAGCTGGTTCCCGTCCACCTTGATCGGCCGTGTCAGTATGCTCCCCGGTTCTATCCCGCCCTTCAGCGAGCAGAACCCATCCAACCTCAGCTTCGCCAGGCAAATCGCGCTTGTATTGAGGTACTCGCGGGCAAAGGCTTGGGCTTGTGAAACATTGCGGTAGCGATATCCGCCGTAGTAGAACCAAAGCTCGTCATTGCGGACGATCGGGCGGTTCGCTGGTCCCAGCTCGCCGGTGTCGTAGGCGCTGCCATCCCCAAAGGGCGACAACTCGATGAAAGGTTTCCTGTCCGCTACACGCTCCCAGTTCTGCAGGTCCCTGCTGCAGATCAGCTCGATCGACTTTCGCCCGTCCGCGTTCTCATACTTAGGTGCCCGCATGCCGGACTGGTGGAAAAAGACCGGCATCCCGATATACCGGCCTTCATAGGGGAATACGGGGAGAAAGTAGACGTCGGTTTTGTACTCTTCTGGCCTGTTCGCCAGCGGACTCACATAGGCAGGGTCGTCGAAGAACCCGGCAATTCGTTCGAACCCGTTCTCCTGGTCCCGGTGGTCGGCGTGAAAAATAAGCTCGGGTTCGGTCCATGACTCGAAGTCCGTGCTCGTGGTCAGGTAGACCGACCGGCCATAGGGTCCCCGACGTTTCACGGTAATGATGAAGAGGCGGTTCTCTTCGTCATATGTGAAGGACGAGGTGCCCCCCTGAGGAACGCCGGGTATGTCCAGCCATTCCCAGTTGAACAGATCCGGAGACACAGCGAACTTCTCGGTCTGCAAGTGAGTGGAATCAGCGTGACGCTGGGCTTTATATCTGCGGTTGGGATCGGGGTCATTGGGATCGAGAACAGGTGGTTTACCGCCAGGAATGATATTGTTGTCACCTGCAATCGACATTCCATTCCATGACTTTCCCTTGTAGTCGTAGAGCTTCAAAACAGGCTTCTCCCAGGTGACCCCATCGCCGGATTCCGCATAGCAGAAATAGCTGTCTATCCTTCGGGGCCCCGTTACGCCGGTCATAAACAGATCGGCGTCCGCAAAGTCGACCGGTTCGGCTGCAGTCCCGTAGACCAGCATGAAGATCTGTTTGGCGGGATCCCATATCGGCGCGTTGTTGACGTGGGTGCCGATATTTTCCCAACGATGCTCCGGCCGCAAGACCGCGCCATGTTTCTTCGGTTGATGCAGTTTGCGGGCCAGGTTGTCGACGTGCTCTATGTCGTAGTCGTCGATAAACAGGTATTTCATTGTGGCCAGCTTGGAGGCGCATGGTGTCCAAGAACTGGAATCTCGGGGACGCAATAGGGTGGATAGAGCGAATAAAGAGTCACCCGCAGCCGGGTCAAGGACGGTCGCTCAGGCACATCTGGTTGACGTACAGCCCACCGGGGTGTTTGATTCAGACACCGGCTAAACAGCCTGCGCACCCCGACCCGTCAGTCCACACGGCTACTACCGGAGATCGATCATGCTCGAAATGAGCGAACGCGAGAAGTTTCTCTTCGACCTGCAAGGGTTTCTCCACGTAAAGGAATTTTTAACCGCCCTCGAGGTCGAGGCTCTCAACGAGGCGGTGGATGCCAACGTGGTGCCGGCCGAAGAGTATTACTGGACGGGACCCAATCAGTACTCTGGCGGTATGGATGGCGCGTATAACGTCCGGACAGCAAGCGGAATGTTCACCTGGGAACAACCCTGGTGTCAGCCGTTTCGCGATTTGATCGCCCATGTGAAGCTGATTCCATACATGAACTCGCTGTTCGGGCGCGGTTGGAGAGTCGAGGGCGATCCGGCTCTCATTATGGCGCGCAAGGGGTGCGGCGGTCATGGTCTACACGGCTACACCAGCAGACAGCACGACGGAACGCGATTTTATTCCTATGCCAACGGACAGTTCCGCACGGGCATGACCGTGGTCCAATATCAGCTTCGGGATATCGAGGCGGGAAATGGTGGCGTGACGGTGATGCCCGGTAGCCACAAGGCCAACTTCAAATGCCCGGAAGACATCATGCTCTACAACACCGACAGGGAGGCCGTGCGCAATCTGGCCTGCAAGGCGGGCGACCTGGTGATTTTCATGGAGGCCACGATCCACGGCTCGCTGCCCTGGAAGGCGGATTACGAACGCCGATCGCTGCTTTATCGCTACAGCCCCAAGCACTGCAGCAGTTCAACAGGACTCTACGAAACCGAAATGCCCGCATGGTTTGACGAACTCACCGATGTCCAGAGAGCGGTGCTGGAACCTCCTTACCTCCGCAACCGGCCCCTGATCGAGGATGATGCAGTAACCCTTGCCCGCCCAACGGCCGAGCCCAAGGACCACATTCCCCGCAAACGGCACGAGTTCTAGTCGTCCGAAATCACAACACCGTGAAATATTTTTCGTTTGCGTCTTTTCATATCTTTTTTTGTTCAATTCGCCAGGATTCAACCCACCGCCGCTACGGTCAAGCGTATCAATCAAGTGAAGGGAGAGTCCAGGGGGTGAGAAACTTACTAGCGATATCCTGCGTGGTCGTACTTTCAGCATCCGTTCACGCACAGCAGGCTCAGTGGCCATCCTTGCGCGGCCCGAATTACAACGGGCTGGTCGATCAGGGGAATCCCCCCGTCGAGTGGAGCGAGACCAAGAATGTCCACTGGAAGACGGCGATACCTGGAGCTGGTCATGCCTCACCCGTTTTGTGGGGAGACTACCTCTATGTGCAGACGGCGGTGGAAGTTCCCGTCGAAGGTTTGTTCGGCGACCCGAAGTATCAATACAAGCTGCTGGCCATTCACCGACACAGCGGAAAGATAGCTTGGAAAAAAACCGTGCGCGAAGCCTTGCCGGTCGAAGACTCCCATCATCGGACCGCATCGTTCTCTTCCAACACCGGGATCACCGACGGCGACCACCTGTATGCATTCTTCGGATCACAAGGTATCTACTGCTTCGACTTCAACGGCAATCTGAAGTGGGAAAGAGACCTCGGTGACATGAGGACGCGGAACAGTTTTGGGGAAGGCAGCTCACTGGCAATGCAAGGGAACACGCTAGTGATCAACTGGGATCACGAAGGAGATTCGTTCATCGTCGCACTCGACAAACGGTCTGGCAAGGAACTCTGGCGCCGCGAGCGGAACGAACCGACTTCCTGGTCCACGCCGCTGATCGTGCAGTTTAACGGGAACTACCAGGTGATCGTCAGCGCAACAGGGAAAACGAGGAGCTACGATCTGACGACCGGAGAGGTGATCTGGCAATGTTCCGGTCTCGGTACCAACGTCGTTCCTACCCCGCTCTATCGGGATGGCGTGGTGTATGTTGCCAGCGGCCATCGCAGCCCGGCGATGCAGGCCATTCAGCTGGACAAAGCGAGGGGCGATATCGCCGACTCCGATGCGGTTCTTTGGTCCATCGATCAGAACACACCGTATGTCTCATCCCCTCTGCTCTACGGCGACCGACTGTTTATGACGAAGAATCGGAACGCGATCCTGTCGTGCTACGATCCCTCAACCGGCGAGATCGTGTATGGGCCCGAGCGGCTTGAAGGGATGGGCTCCATCTTCTCCTCTCTGGTGGGTGTCGACAATCGGATCTACATCTCCGATCTCGATGGGTCCACGCTGGTCGTCAAGAACTCGTCGAAGTTCGAGGCGCTGGCGACGAATGTTCTGGATGAAGGAACGGCGGCTTCGTTGATCGTAGCCGGGGACACGATATATCTCCGGGGAACGCAGCACCTGTACTGCATTGCGGCCAACTGAGTGACCGTCGTCAACTCCCTTTAGAGCGGCTCGATCGTTTCCCAGCTGCGGCTGTCCCAGGATCGCATCATGGCTTTGTGAACATTGGCAAAGGCATAGGCGTCGCTCAGGCTTGGAGCACCTTCACGATGGTCGACAATCGACTGGAGGAAGTGGTAGGCTTCGATCGTCTTCAGATCGTCATAACCCAGGCCAACGCCCGGACCCGGATTGAACCGAGCGTGAAACGGGTGCTCCGGACCTGCCAGGATTCGAACGAAACCTTCGTGCCCACCGGTTTCATCGGGTAAGTAGAGTTGGATTTCGTTCATCGTCTCGAAGTTCCATTTCACAGCCCCCCTTGTTCCGTAGACCTCGAACGCCATCTCGCATTTGGGACCATAGACAATGCGGTTTACCTCAAGCGTGCCCCTGGCTCCGTTGCCGAATCGCACCATGGCGCCAACGTAGTCTTCGTTGGTCACTTCGCCCTTCGGATCGTCTTGCGAGCCGATCGAAAAGTGAGTCCCGCGCCCTGGAACGGGCAACGGACGCTCGTTGATAAAGGTTTTTTTGGTGCTGGTCACCTGCTCGATAGAACCGACCAAGTAGTGAGCCATGTCGACCGCATGAGCCATGATGTCTCCCAATGCACCGGTACCCGCTTTCTCTTTTAGAAAGCGCCAACTCAGCTGTCCTAGCGGATTACTGGCATACATGATAAAGAAACGGCCATGATAACTGGTGATCTGCCCCAGCTTCCCTTCCACTATGAGTTGGCGTGCGTACTGAACCAGGGGAGCCCAGCGGTAGTTGAGTCCGACGAAACTCATCAATCCCGCCCTTTTCACTGCATGATAGATCTCGGTGGTCTCTTCCGGCGTACGTCCGACCGGCTTCTCACAAAAGAGGTGTTTGCCGGCGTCGACAGCTGCCAAAGCCATCTCTTTGTGCAGAAAATTGGGCGATGCCACGTTGACCGCCTGCACCTCAGGATGCTCGATGACCTCTCGCCAATTGGTGGTGCATTGCTCGAAACCGAGCCGTTGCTGCGCGTCGTGCGCGCGAGCTTCGACGTCGTCGGCGCAAATCACTAATCGCGCCCTGATTCCTTTGTCCGAAAACCGATCAGACACGGCGTGATAGGCGCGACCGTGAGCCGTACCCATCCAACCCATGCCGATAACGCCAACACCGAGCGTGGTCATGCGTCTCTTACCTCTTTCAGCTACGACCCATCTTTTTTTTCCAATCGTTGAAATCGGCCATGGTATCGTCGTTCATCGGATAGGTACCTACTATGCTGGCACCGGCTTCAATCCGTTCGAGAATGAATTTTTCCTTCTCTTCCTGCTCCGCAGCTTCTCGGGCGACCTCGTCGGCGAGTTTCCTGGGTACGACAACCACGCCTTCTCCGTCACCGACGATGATGTCTCCGGGAAATACCGCAACCCCACCACATGCAATAGGCACTTGTATCTCGCTGGGATAGTGTATGGTTTTGTTCGAGTTCGCATTCATCGCAGCTGCATAGGAGGCGATCTCCATCTTGGCAATATCCGGGCTGTCGCGATAGGCGCCATCGGTCACGATGCCTACGGCTCCTCTGACTTGAAGACGTGTCGCCAGGATATTGCCCATCGTTCCCGCGCCCGTTTCACCCCGTGCGTCAATTACTAGAACCTCACCCGGTGAGATGCGCTCTATGCCGATTCGCTGCACGTCTTTCAGATTATCGACGACATCGTCATCGAGATCACCGCGCATGGGTATATACCGCAACGTGACGGCGGCTCCCGCCATTCTTGTGTCGGTTCGCAAGGGTCTAACGGCGTGCATGAACGCATTGCTGAGACCATGCCGTTTCAGTACCGTCGTCAACGTTGCTGTGCTGGATATCGAGAATTGCTGCAGGAGATGTTTCATTTTGGCATCCTTGTGGAATTCGATTCCTTCAGTTCCGTGTCGGGTACCTGGATGTAGAGCGTATCCCCGAGCGTGCAACCGATCTCGGTTGCGGCGTTTCCAAAGCTGATAGCGAACTGAACCTTCTCATCCTCCTCGATCAGTGCGATCCAATCTCCCTTCGGGACATCAGAGTACGTCTTCCCCAGCATCGTCCGCATCGTGTGGTTCTTGAAGCGGACATTGAAGTAGGTCTTCTCGACTATCCCGTTCTCAGTCAACGTGGGACCCGTCAGGTCGGTGTTGATATTCGCATACTCCTCACTGATACGCATCACTTGAGCGGGAATGATTGTCTTCTTTGACGAACAGGAGAGCGCGATCGAGCAAAGCAGAATGGTCGACAGCACATGGGAGGTTTTCATTAAAGCACCTCTATGCCTTTGAGACCAGATTCGCGATCGCCGCCGGTGCGCGTCCGGTCTGTTCGATGGAATCTTCGTGCGATGGAAAGCCGCACGGCTCGAAATTGAAGATGCCTTCGTAACCGATGCGCTGCAGCCCTTCGAAGAGTTCCACCCATTGGATCTGGTCGCCTTCGGTCAGCGGGGGGAAGTGATCCCTGCCCTCTTTGAAGCCATGCAGATGCACGTGGCGAAGCCTGTGACCGCACATCTCCAGCACGCGCGTCGGCCCACCTGGAACGGTCATCGGGTTAACGCCGTCGGTGTCCAGCACGTGGCCCACATCCAGGATCATACCCGCATGGGGAAGGTCAATCTCATCGAGAAACTGCACCCGTTCCTCAATCCGGCACGCTCCGGGGTTGTTGGTCTTGAAGTTTTCTACTGTTATGACCGCATCCGTACCTTCCGCGTGCCTCGCCAATTCCGCGAACGACTTCGCCATGACTGGAACCGGCTCGGCGGCGTGGGAGCCCCATAGAATTCCGCCCACTTCGAGCAATGTATCGATCTGGGCGCGGCAGCGATCGACGCGCTGTACACGCGTTACCTCCGTGTCGACATCGTTGAAATGAGTCTTCCAGCAATGGTAGGCCGCGATCCGAATGCCTTGCGAGCGGCACGCCTCATTTATCCATCCGACCGAACGACTGTCGGTCATGTCGAACTGGTCCGGGCTTTCCAAGAGCTCGATCTGCTGGATGCCGTTGTGCGCCAGCTCGGCCAAAGCCCTTTCCGCAACGGGGCGATAGCCATGAAAGACGAGAGTGGAGATGGACTGCCGTTTTTCTATTTCATCCGCCGAGTACATGTCGTTTCTCCTTGCCGAAAACTAAGGCGTCGGCTCGCTGCGGAACCGGAGCGGTGACTCTAGCGTGCCGCTCCGCTGTCGTGCCATATCAACGACCAGCTTACGATACTACACATACGTCTGTCCAGACCAATTTGCGATGGGCAGGATGCATTCCGGGAAGGTTCATCATTGAGCAGATGCTGATATTCGGTGTGGACGAGCCGATGGCTATTGGCTAATTTTCGCAGCCATTTCCCCGGCGAACGAAAGCCATTCGATGCTTGAATCATCCCAATTCGACCCGATAAAGTTCGAGGTCATCCGCAACGCCCTGGTGGAAGCCACCGAGGAGATGACCATCGCGTTGCGGCGCAGTGCCTACTCCACCAACATCAAAACGCGGGCCGATTTCTCATGTGCCCTGTTCGACCATGATCTTCAGGTCATCGCCCAGGCCTCTGGCCAGCCGGTGCATCTGGGTTCGCTCGCCATATCCGTCCCAACTGTAATTCGCAACTACGGTCCCGAAAACCTTGCACCGGGTGATGGCATCCTGGCCAACGATCCGTATCTGGGTGGGGTCCATCTCAACGACATCACCCTGATCTCACCCGTTCATCACAATGGTGAACTGTTCGGCTATCTGGCCTGTCTCGCCCATCACGTCGATGTGGGTGGCGGTGCGCCGGCCAGCATCGGCGCTTTCCAGGAGGTGTTTCAAGAAGGCATCATCATCCCGGGTGTCAAGCTGGTACGGGAAGGCGAGATCGACAACGACGTCTTCAAGCTGGTGCTGTCCCAGATCCGCTCTAAGCGGGAAACCGCCGGCGATTTCCGCGCCCAGGTGGCCGCGAACAATACCGGCCGCCGCCGCCTGCAACTGCTCGTCGAACGCCTCGGACCGGAGACGGTTCAATACTACATGAAGGAGCTGCTGGACTACACCCGGCGCCGCACGCAATCGAGTATCGCCAGGCTTCCTCAAGGCAGCTTCTCCGCCGACGGCTACGTGGACAACGACGGTTTCACCGATCAGCCGGTGCACCTCGTGGCCAAGGTGACCATTGCCGCTGACAGTGTTGAGTTCGACGCGACCGGCTCCGACCCGCAGCGCCGCGCACCCGTCAACTCCACCTACGCTCAGACCTTCGCCGGCTGCGCCTACGTTCTCAAATGCCTGATCGATCCGGACATCCCGGTAAACAGCGGATTCTACGACGCGGTAAAGATGATCGCCCCCGAAGGCTCGGTGACCAATTGTCGACCCCCGGGGCCGGTGGTCGGCGGTTGGGAAACCCAGACCCGGTTGGTCGACATCATGTTGAAGGCGCTGTCTCAAGTGGTACCGGAGCGGGTACCTGCGGGCACCAAAGCGTGCATGTTCCAGGTGGGTTTTGGGGGCGCTGATCCGCGCAGCGGCGAGTACTACGCATTCTACGAGGCGATCGCCGGCGGCTATGGCGGGCGCGCTAGCCTCGACGGAGACGACGCTGTGCAAGCCCACGGCCAGAACACCGAAAACGCCCCGATCGAGGAGATCGAGATCAACTACCCGCTGCGCATCACCCGCTATGAGTTGGTCGACGAATCCGAGGGTGCCGGAAAACAACGGGGCGGCCTTGGTCTGCGCCGGGACTACCTGTTCCCCAACGATGCCTCCTTTACGATCCTGGCCGATCGCGATCGCTGGGGACCCTGGGGATTGTTCGGCGGAGAGGCAGGTCTCAAGGCCCGGTTCGTGCTGAACCCGGATGGCGACGCACTGGAGCTGGGCTCGAAGACGACCGTGGCCCTCAACCCCGGTGATGTGATCAGCTACCGCACTTGTGGAGGTGGGGGTTATGGTCCGCCCAAACAACGCGATCCGCAAGCGGTGCTGATCGATGTCCGTGACGGCAAGGTCGGCCTGGAGCGGGCCAGCGATGTCTACGGCGTGGTGATAGACCCAGTAGCCTGGGCAGTGAACGAAGCGGAAACCGCCCGTCTGCGCGGTGGCTCGTAAACGCCGAGATGGCGTATAGACTCGGAATCGACATCGGCGGCACCTTCACCGACGCTACCCTGCTCGACGAAGAGACCGGTGAGCTGCGCATCGGCAAAGTCCCGTCCACGCCCAAGGATCCGTCAATCGGTTTCATCGAGGCCACCGACAACATCTTGAAAGAAAGGACTGTGAGTGTCGGTGATGTGACCTACATCGTTCACGGCACCACCGTCGCCACCAACGCCATTATCGAAGGCACCGTGGCCCGAACCGGTTTCGTTACGACCGACGGATATCGGGACATGCTGGAGATCGCTCGCCAGATCCGGCCTTCGCTCTACGATCTGCAGTTTCAGAAGCCGAAACCGCTGGTGCCGCGTTACCTGTGCTTCGGCGTGCCCGAACGCCTAGACGCGCAAGGCCAGGTGTTGACGCCATTCGACGAAGACGCGGCGCGCGATATCGCGATCCAGCTGAAGGAAGAACAGGTCGAGTCGATCGCCGTCTGCCTGCTGCACGCCTACATCAATCCGGCGCACGAACAACAATTGGGTGCCATCATACGAGAGGTCTTCCCCGAGGCCGTGCTGTCGCTGTCCTCGGAGGTGGCGCCGGAATTTCGCGAGTTCTACCGCGCCAGCACTACGGTCATCAACGCCAGTATCCGGCCGGTGGTGGCGCGCTATCTCGAACGCATCCAGGACAGACTGCAGAGCGAAGGTTTCGATGCCGAGCTCCTGTTGATGCAAAGCGGTGGCGGCGTTTTCACCTTTGCCGAAGCGCGTCGCAAACCGGTCTTCATGGTCGAGTCCGGTCCCGCCGCCGGAGTCATCTCGGCCGCCTATCTCGGGGCCGCACTCGGATACAAGGATATCATCTCCTTCGATATGGGAGGCACCACCGCCAAGGTTGGCCTCATACAGGACGGGGCGCCCACGGTTACCAAGGAGTACGAGGTGGGAGCAGCCGCCCGCGCCGGCGTCGGCTCCCAACGCGCAGGTGGCTATCCGATCCGCACACCGGTGATCGACCTGGTTGAGATCGGGGCTGGCGGCGGTTCCATCGCCTGGGTCGATTCGGGCGGTATCCTGCGGGTAGGACCTCGGAGCGCCGGCGCCGACCCCGGGCCGGTTTGTTATGGACAAAGCGGCACCGAGCCGACTATTACCGATGCCAATCTCGTGTTGGGGCGGTTGCAACCGGATCTGTTCCTCGGCGGCAGGATGCAGCTGGATGTGAACGCGGCGCGGCAGGCGATCGAAGGGAAATGCGCGAAGCCTCTGGGAATGGATCTCGTTGAAGCGGCCCACGGTATCGTCGAGATCGCCAACGCTGCCATGGTCAACGCCCTGCGCCTGGTTTCGGTGCAACGTGGGTACGATCCAAGAGAGTTTGTGCTGGCGGCCTTTGGTGGCGCCGGCCCGGTGCACGCCAACCGGCTCGCGGCCGAAACCGAGATGCCGACACTAATCGTGCCCATGAGTCCCGGCACCTTCTCCTCCCTGGGACTGCTGGTAACCGATCTCAGGCACGATTTCTCGACCACCTGGATCCAGCGTCTCGACGAGCTCGATGCGGTAGGTTTGGAAACCGCCTATGCCGCGCTCGAGGAGCAAGGTCGCGCGGCGCTGGAGCGTGAAGGAGTGTCGATGCAGGACTGCGAGTTCGCGCGCCAGCTCGATATGCGCTTCGTGGGACAGAGCCACGAACTCTCAATTCATGCGCCTAATCGGCGGCTGTCTCCGTCTGACGTCGAGCAGCTTTCGGATCACTTCCTAAAGGAGCACGATCGAGCGTATGGCTTCAGCGCTCCGGACGAACCGGTCGAACTGGTGAATCTGAGATTGACGGCGATAGGCAAGATCACCAAACCTAAGTCGCGGGAGCTCGGATCGGTCGGGGGCGATCTCGATGATGCACAGAAGGGAATGCGATCGGTCTACTTCGCGGAAACCGAGGGCTACATCGATTGTCCGGTGTACGATCGGTATCAACTGAGGGCGGGGCAGCTGCTGGTGGGGCCGGCGATCGTCGTGGAGCTGGACGCGACGGCGGTTATCCACCCCGGATATGAAGCGCGGGTGGATCGATTCGGTAACCTGGTATTCACCGCCACGCCGGGCACTTAGTTGCACGATAATGGTCCAAAAATCGGGTTGGACCTATTTGAAGCCTCACCCGCGCCTTTCTGGGGGCCTCACTGTTCAATCAATTCAGCCATCGCCAGGCTGCATTCCCCGGCTACGTTTCTCAATATCGCCGCGTGGCGCTGACGCGATAAAAATCGTGGGACCCCGCTCGAATACCGTGCGCCCGTCCCGTGAGCGCAACAGAACGCCGCCATCGGCCTTGCCCAGGGCATAGTACCAGCCGTCGCTCTTTCGTCGCCGCGCTTTGTTCCATGAACCAACTACACGGCTGCGAACTTGTCGCATTCGGCGTTCAGGCGGTCGGGGTCGCCGGGGCCGCCATGGACGAAGATGCGGTACTTCAACGCGAGCCGATCTTCTTTTGCCAGCTCGATGGGACCGGTGAAGTAGTTGTAGTTGGGAGATAGAGGGCCGTAGTCGCGGGCGAACCAGTGTGCCGGCACCGGGTTGGATGGGTGATCGAAGATCGCCAGTCCGATCAGCTGGCCGTTGGTCTCGGCGGTTTCGTCGACCCAGCGCGCCGCTTTGCCGAACATCTCCTTCTCGCCGTGTCGGCCTTCGCTGTCAGTGAGCAGACCTCCGTGAACGGCGACCAGCCAGTCGGCGGGGCGCACCAACGGCATGCCAGATTCGTTGGTGGGGTGCAGTGTCACCGGGATGGATACCGGGCGCAGATCGATGGTGACGTCGAGATAGAGCTCGCCATCTTCCAGGATTTCCCAACGACACGTGCGGGTATCGACCAGCAGCTGGTTCCCGTCGGGCAGGATCCACTCACTGTCGTGCGACAGCATACCCACGTTGCTGTGGGTTTCGATGTAGACATCGCCAACGAGCGCGATCTTGCAGCGGGTGCGCGTTTCGCGATAGGTGTAAAAATCAAGATCTTCGTTGACTACTCCGTGGGAGTAGCAGACGCCGTGGTGGTGGAGGTGATCCGGTGGCTGGTCTTCGAGGACGTTGCGTTTGCCCGGACCCAGCAGGCAGGTGACGTGGGGATATTGATCCGCGTGCCAGACGTAGCGCGAGAGGGTTGTTTTGCCGGCGGTCAGGTTTATCACCGTAGGTGTTTCTCTAACAAACGATAGTGCCATGGTAAACCTCAAGTAGTGAAAACGGACGGCCCCAGGCGATAAGGTAGGGAAATCGCTTGTGGAATTCATCTGACCGACCGTTCCGAGACGGAGAACAGAGTACACTTTTCGCCACGGCCGACAGCTACGTAGACTTGCCTAGCGGTTGTCGGTCGCACCCACTTCCGCTCGTCCGGCTCGTGGGCGCGAAACGCCGGAGCGCACGAGCCGCCTTACTGCGATACGTAGATCCTCGAACAGCGTGTAGCAAAGCGGTACGATCACCAGGGTCAGAAACATGGAGGCCAGCAGGCCGCCCATGATGGTGCGACCGAGAGGGGCGTACCCGGTACCGGCCACTTTGGTGTTGCCAACCGCCATCGGAATCAACCCGCACACGGTGGTGAAGGTGGTCATAAGGATGGGGCGGAAACGCTGCCGGCCCGCTTCCACGAGCGCTTCGCGGATCTCAGTCCCTTGAGCGCGCAGACGGTTGGCCAGGTCGATGAAAACAATAGCGTTGTTCACCACCACGCCAATGAGGATCACCGTGCCCAACTGAGATAGAAAGTCCATGGGGGTGCCGGTAAGGTAGAGCACCCAGTACACTCCCAGAAACGCGAACGGCACGGATACAATCACCGACAGCGGCATTACGAACGACTCGAAGAGTACCCCCATGAGCAAAAACACGCACACCACGGCCATGATGATGGCGAACTCCTGTGAACGATCGGCTTCAACAAGCCGTTCGTAGCGGGCGCCCTTGTCCCAACGGTATCCGCGTGGCATCGCCAATCCTTCCATCGCTTTGTCGACCTGGGCAAAAAGCTCCTTGGCCTCATCCTTGGTGGCCAGCGCTGTCACTTTGATCAGGGTTTTGTGATCCTGTCGACGGATCTTGCCCAGCGCCCGTTTCGCGTGAAAGGTGGCGATGGCGTCAAGTGGGATCAGGCGTTCCTCGTCGCTGGCAAACGTGACGTTGCGCAGCTCGCGTAGGCCGTAGTGATCTGCCTCCTCCAGCTGTAGACGCATCTGCAGCTGGCTGCCGTTGCCGACAGAGAATCTGCCCGGCTCGAAACCGGAGAGCCGGCCCAGCAGACTCTCGGAAATCTCGCGGGGTGAGATCCCGTAGCGCCGCAGCTTCTCGAGATCGACACGCACTTGCATTTCCGGCGTGCCGCGATCCATATCGGTGTAGACGGACAGAAGCCCCGGAATGCGGTCCAATCTCCGCTCGACCTCCTCGCTCAGCCTGGTCAACACATCAAGATCGTGGCCGTAGAGGTGGACGGTGATGGAAGCGTCCTGGTCGGCGGCCTCGAGCGCGTCGCCCCAACGGTAGTTGGCGATCAGGTGGGTGCCGGCCGGCAGCGATATACGCTCCTTGATGTCGGCGACGATTGCGTCCGCTTCCATGTAGGGAGACTCCATCAGATCAAGCCACTCCAGCACGTGATCGAATGCCACCCGGTACCAGGTCAGGTCTTTCTCCGTCGGGAAGACCAGGTTGACATTGCCTTCCCAGTTCTGGCACCACATGTGCATATGCTCGTAACCGTACTCGAACTGGTGATTGGCTATCGTGTCCTCGACGGCGCGCATGAAACGGTCGGTCTGTTCCAGGGTGTTCCCCGTGGGAAAATTGAACATCATCCGGATATTGCTTCGCCCGCCTTCCTGGGCATCGGTGCGGGCAACACGAGTTTGCGGATAGGTAATTGTGGCCATCACTGCGAGAACCAGAATCGACGCGTCCAGTCGGTGGTCGAGCACCCAGCGCAACCAATGCAGATACCGCGAACGCAACTTGACGATCCCGCCGCCTTCGGTCCGCCGGCCGCGAATACCCAGGCGCTCCACCGCCAGGGGAATCAATACGAGGGCGATGATCAGCGAAGCCAGCAGACCGAACACAACCGGCAAGCCGATGCGAAGCATTGAGAACACAAAATCCTGGTCATCGCTCATCAGGATCAACGGCAGAAAGACGACCACAGTTGTGAGCGTGGCCATGGTGACCGCGAGTCCGACCTCGCCGGCTCCCTGGATGGAAGCTTCACGTGCAGGGACGCCTGATTGCCGCTTGTGGAATATGTTCTCGACGATGACTATGGCGTTGTCCATCACCAAGCCCAAGCTCAGCATCAAGCCCAACATGTTGGCCGAGTTCAACGTCCAGCCGATCAGGTAGATGGCGATAACGGTGGCCAGGAGGGAAAGCGGCACGGCGGCGGAAATGACCAGGGTCATGCGCAGGGTGCGCACAAAGAGGAAGAGCACGATGCCGGCAAAGAGCCCGCCCCACATGAGCGAGCTCTTGAGGTTGTTGATGGATTGCAACACGTGCTCCGACTGATCCCACACGATTTCCACATCGAAGTCCGCGAACTCGGGCCGTTCACTGGCTTCCCTAAGTACTTCGCGTGCTGCCTGGGAGATCGCTACAAGATTTCCGTTGGAGGTTCGGCGCACCGCAATCCAAAGAAGCTGTTGGCCGTCTACGCGATTGATGGAACGGCGTTTCTCCGGTTTGAGCTGAACCGATGCAACGTCCCCCAGTCGCAGATTCTCCCGGTCATGCAGGGTGAGCTTGCGGATCTCCTCCAGCGAGCTGAATCGGCCTTGAGACCGCACTTGTAGCTGACGTCCGCCTTCGACGAGCCGGCCACCGGACAATCTGAAATTCTGGTCCCGAAGCAACCGGAGGTACTCGGCCACGTCGACTCCGTGTCCCCTGACTTTATCCTCATCAAGCTCGATCACAACCTCGTCACGACCCGGTCCGTAGATCTCCACGTTGGCGACGCCCTGAATGCGCTCCAGCCGCGGCCTTACCTGCGTTTCCAGCAGATAGTTAGCGTAGCGGATGTCGCCGTCGTATCTGGCCGAAACCCACATAACTCCGGCATTGCTGCCTTGGAAGTGCACGACGTTGGCATCGACGTTCTCAGGCCACCGAGACCGCAACTGGTCGACGACCTCCCACAACTCTCTCCGGGCACGATCGGTGTCGGTGTTGGGGCGACATTGCAGCTTGGCGTGGAACTGGGCGTGGGCGCAGACGGTCTCGAGGTACTTCACCCAGTTGAGGGCGCCCAGCGCGTCTTCCGAATACGGCATGAAAGCACGTTGCACATCGGCGGGGCTGGCGTGTTTCCAATAGACATTGATGAATAGCCAGTCGTGTTCCCAGCCCTCCGGGTGCATGCTCAGCGGAATGCGACTGTACGCGATGTACCCGACCACGAGCAGTGCCAACAGCACCATCACTACGGTGACTGGACGCCCTACAGACATCCGCGCCAGGCTGTACCTGCGATTCTTCTCCCCGACGACGAGGTGTTCTGTTTCAGTCGATGGAGCCGTCATATGCCTTCTTTTGCGTGGACGGTAAGGGCATCCTAAGCTTAACATGCCCTGGAACAACCGGCACACCCGTCTTGGGTGAGCCGACCCCTGATAGCTCTGCCAAATGCACAACGTCGACGACGTCCGACAGTTCGACAGTGCGCTCAAGAAGCGCATCAGCGGTTTCCGCGAGAAGCTCGCCGATTGGCTGGCGCCAAACCGCCTGACTCTCGCGGAAGCGCGTGTACAGAAGGTGCTGATCCCGATGGTGGGCGTCTACACGCCGGGATGGCAGGCACTGCCGGCGTTCTCCTGGGAATTCGTCGAGCTGATCACCAACGAAGGCTTGGTCGGTACCGGCGAATGGGCGGTGGCGCTGGACGACCGCGCAAAATCCTGCTTGGAGCGACTGCGCCAGAAGCCAGGCGCCAACCTGCTGGACCTCGACCTGGAAGAACCGCTCTACATGGCCTGGTGGGATCTGGCGGGTCAGGTTCTGAACAAACCGTTGCAAGATCTTTGGGCCGAGCTCTTCGAGCGCGATTTCGAACCTCCAACCGCGGTGCCGATGGCGGCCTATACCTGGCAACGCTTTCCCGATGCCGACGGTAACAACGCTGTCACCTTCGACAGCTGGCCCGGGCACGCGGCCGAGCGGGCGCGCCAGGGTTTTCCCGCCATCAAGGTTTCCATGACCGCCTACCAGCCGGAAGAGCACGTGGAGCTGGTGCACGCGATCCGTCAGTCAGTCGGGCTGGACACGGCGATCCGCATCGACGCCCACGGCACCTGGAATTACCAGGAGGCACGCCGGATCCTGCCGCAGCTCGAAGACTGCAATCTGGAATACATCGAACAACCTATGAACTCCTTGCTGCCGCACGCCTTCTATCCTAAAGATGAGGCGGCCGTTGGACAATCACCAGAAAAAGGTGGATTCCAGTCCGAATACTACTTTCGCAAGATGACCGACCTGCGGCAGCTGCTGCGAACTCCGCTTTCTTGTCACTGGTGGACACCGCCCATCGTACATCCGAAAGGTGCCAGCGTCATGTCGAACCGGTGGGAGCCGCATTGGTACATGATGGAGCGCTACGAAGCCGCCGACGTTTCGGTGCCCGATATCCTGCTGGGACCCTGGGGTCTGTGGCGGGTGACACAGCTGGCGAAGTTCATGGGCATGCACGTCACCGTGCACAGCAACTTCGAGCTCTGCCTGCAGCTCTCCTTTCGTGCCGCGATGGTGGCGGCGTTGGTTTACGAATCCGAGAGCGCCGGACTCTACATGGGAACGACGCCGCGACCGTGCCACCCGATCGACAACGAAACGATCCAGGTGAGCGACGACGTCATTGAAGGAGGTCAGTTCGATTGGACCGGCGGGCACCTGCAGCTGACGGACAAACCCGGGCACGGTCAGCGGCTGGATCCGGAACGGGTGCAGAAATATCGGTATTCGCCAGAAGCAGTGGCCCCACACCAGGAGTATGCGCGGCAGCTGTATCGCACATACCTGCTGGATCGTCCGCGCAGGACGAGCCAGTCCGGCTGGCCCAAACCGCCCGGGCCGGAGACCTTCGCGCGCCATGTCTTCCCATACTCGGTGAGAGAGATCCTGGGATCCGAGGACGGGCAAGAAGTCGACATGGAGTTGAATCGTTAACGGAGAATTGAGCTTTGCCAGATCTCAACGGCGTCGTTCCGATCATACCGACGCCCTTCAAAGCCACCGACGAATCGGTTGATTTCGAAGCACTGTCACGGCTCGTGCGTTTTGCGGCAGCCATCGAGGTGCCGGCCGTATGCCTCCCGGCCTACGCCAGCGAGTTCTACAAGCTAAGCGAAGTCGAGCGCTTCGAGATCGTGGGTGCCGCCGTCGAAGCTGCCAACGGCGACGTCGCGGTTGTGGCCCAGTCCAACCATCCATCAGCGCTACAAGCGGCCGAAATAGCACGACGCAACGCCGATCTGGGCGCCGACTTCATTTCCTTCGCCATGCCCCGCATCTTCTCTGTGACCCCGGACGATCTTCTGGGGTATTGCAAAACGATTTGCGACGCTGTAGATCTGCCGGTGTTGATCCAGGACTTCAACCCGGGCGGCCCGACGGTGGGGGGCGCATTTTGTGCCGATCTGCGCCAGGCTTGCACCAACTTCCGCTACATCAAGCTGGAAGAACCGCTCATGGGTGAGAAGGTTACGCAGATCCGTGAGGCCACTGAGGATCGGATCGGGGTGTTGGAAGGATGGGGAGGGATCTACGTGTTGGAACTCTTGCCGTACGGCATCTGCGGCTTGATGCCTGGTCTTGCCGCCGCCGATCTGCTCGCGAGCATCTGGCAGTCAGGTAAGGTGGGTGAGGAAGAGGCGGCTCTGGATCTCTTTCAGATGTTGCTCCCGCAGCTGGTCTTCAGTCTGCAGAACATGGAGCTGTTCCTGCACATCGAAAAACGCCTGCTGGTGGACAGGGGTCTGTTGACCGAACCCATGGTTCGCAGCCCCACCTTTACGCCAAGTGAACAGTTGCTGGCTTACGGGGACACCTTGAACAGGCGGGTATTGAAGGCGCTCGACACCTGTGGATTGTCGCGGGCTTCCGCGAAATAGGTATTCGTTGCCTACAGGCTGGACGAGTGCGGCGACGACAGACAGGCTACACCCGCTGTCCAGGGTCGGCTCTCCGATTCACTGGCGCAAAATCGAGCCTCGCTTTCGGCTCGGCAGAGACCGCCTTTGGTGGTGTCGTCGATGATGGTCCTTCCTCGATGTAGAAAGAGCTAACCGCGCCAGAATTTCCTCGTTCCCAGGACTGCTCAAGCGGCACTACAGCGAGCGGTCCACAATATCCAACACTTGCCGCTTGTACTGCTGCGCGCGTGTTGCATCGTTTCCGCGCCCCTGCCGAATGATGATATACTTCTGCAGCTCATAGAGCAGGTAGAATACCTGCCGAATCCGCGCTCCGGAGGAAGTGTCGCGCCGCCGGCCATAGCCTTCCCAGAACGCGGGCTCCGAGATGCCGCAGTAGTCGAGCACGGCGTACTCGATCTCCGGATCGCCCCACAAGGCGCGGTCCCAATCGACGAGGCCGGTGACCGTGCTGGTTTCGTCGTGAGAATGTTCTGCGCCCACACGTCCATGTGGAGAAGTGAAGCCGGAACCTCTCGATCGAACAGCCGAATATGCCGATCGAGCAAGCCGCGCATTTCCATGCTTTCGTTTTCGTCGTAGTGACCGACGGCGACGATCCCGTCGATCAGCCGATTCCACATTATATGGAAAGCGTCGACCCAGCAGGCCTGTGCCGGCATGGGGTGGTGTTCACCAATGTAGCCGTAGCTGTCCGCGGTCTGGGCATGACCCTCCGCAAGGTACGCCCCGACTTGTCTCAAAACCTTGTCGTGGTCGCACGCCACGTCGGAGATCGGGTTTCCTGGCAAGCGCTCCATTATGATAAAATCGCGGTCGATCACGTCCCTGGTGTCGTCGTAGACGACGATGGGTGCCACCGGAATCGAGGTTTTTCGATGAGGAGCGTATGGATTCCCGGCTCCTGGTGCATCATATCCTTTTCGTAAAATATGAAGACGGCGTCGCGAGGCGGCGCGATGCGGACAACCCAGTCGACATTGGCGGCGGCGACGAAGAACGAGGTGTTGAACTTTCCGGTTGGAATGGGCGCGATCTGGATCGGCGAGTCTATGTCGAGATGCTGCGACACGATATGCTCGACTGTTTTATGCTCGATCTGTTCAGTCATGTACTGTTAAAGCGACATCAATCTGAGCTCGCCCCTTTAGGGTGACGGTCAGTCGTCGCGGGGCTTCGATGTGAACAAATCGTTGATTAAAACTGGTGGGTGATGCCGGCGCAGATTATGGTAACGTCTTCCGTCTGTTGACGATGCCTCCGATGACCTGGCAGCGGCCACCTCGCCCATGTCTTTACAAAAGGCCAAAACTTGGGGAATGTTACGCTGGCCATACATGATACCGCCGGCGCCGGCGATCCCGCCTTTATTGCCATGATCGACCTCGCAGGTTTAGCGGTTATTCGAGCAGTGACAGCAATGAAAATACAGGTTCGATTCAAGGCAAGTAATTCGCCGCACGGATGTCGCCGTCGCCGATCGGTCTTCCCACAAACCAAGAGAACTCAACTGTGAAACTGACCATGGCGCAGGCACTGGTGCGTTATCTGGTGAACCAGCGAGTTCTAATCGATGGAAACGAGGCGCCATTGTTTCCGGGGGTCTTTGCGATCTTCGGACACGGCAACGTTACGTGCCTTGGTGAAGCGCTGGCGGCCGTGCGCGAGCAGATGCCCACCTGGCGCGGCCAGAACGAACAATCGATGGCGCTGGCCGCCGTCGGTTTCGCCAAAGCCAGGCGGAGACGTCAGATCATGGTCGCCGCCACCTCCATCGGACCGGGATGCACCAACCTGCTAACGGCGGCGGCCACCGCTCATGCCAACAGGCTGCCCATACTGCTGTTGTCCGGAGACACCTTCGCCAACCGTCTTCCAGATCCGGTGCTACAGCAGGTGGAGAATTTTCACGACCCGACGATGACGGTGACCGATGCCTTTCACGTGGTCACCCGCTACTGGGACCGCATCAACCGCCCGGAGCAGTTGATCTCCTCGCTGCCGCAGGCGGTGGCGACGATGCTCGATCCGGCCGATTGCGGACCGGCGTTTTTCGCGCTGCCTCAGGATATCCAGGCGGAGGCGTTCGATTACCCGGAAGCTTTCTTCGAGGAAACGGTACACCAGATCCCCCGTCCGCGGCCGGACCGCGTTTGCATCGCGGAGGCGGCACAGGTTCTGCGCGGAGCGAAGAAACCGCTGATCATTTCCGGCGGAGGGGTGTTCTACTCCGGTGCCGTCGCCAAGCTGACGGCCTTTGCTGAGTGTCTCAATGTGCCCGTGGTCGAAACCATCGCCGGTCGCTCGATGATGCTTCACGAACATCCCTTGAATGCAGGTCCGTTAGGAGTGATCGGTTCGAGCTCGGCTAACGCACTGGCCCAGGAGGCGGACGTGGTGTTGGCGGTGGGCACCCGGTTACAGGATTTCACCACCTCGTCCTGGTCGGGGTTTGGCAACGAGGAGATGCGTTTGATTGCGCTCAATGCGGCGCGCCACGACGCCCACAAACACCGGGCCGTGTCGGTGGTGGGCGACGCGCTGGCTTGCATCGAAGACCTAGAACCGGCGCTGGAAGGATGGCAGGCCCCCGACGCCTGGACTTCTCAAGCCAAATCTCTCTACGCCGAATGGAACGGCACTATCGATGAGCACTCCGGCCCGACGGCGACAACGCCGCCCAGTTATGCCCAGGTGATCGGGGCGGTCAATCGGAACTGCGACGACACCGATCTCGCTCTTACGGCCGCCGGTGGGTTCCCGGGCGAGCTCTGCATGAACTGGAAAACGAAATCCCCGGGCACCTTCGACTGCGAGTTCGGCTTTTCTTGCATGGGGTACGAGATCGCCGGCGGTTGGGGCGCCCGCATGGCGGATCCATCGCGGGATGTGATCGTCTTCGTCGGGGACGGTTCCTACCTGATGATGAACAGTGACATCTACAGCTCTGTCCTGACCGGGCACAAACTGATCGTGATCCTCTGCGACAACGGCGGTTTTGCCATTATCAACCGCCTGCAGAACTTCAAAGGCAGCGTCTCCTTCAACAATCAGATCGCCGATTCGAAGGTGGAACGGGTCGAGTATGTCGATTTCGTTCAGCATGCCAAGAGCATGGGTGCGCTGGGCGAGCAGGTGGAATCGACCGCGGAGCTGGAGGCGGCCTTCAAACGGGCCAAAGCTGCCGACCGGACCTACCTGATCGCAATCCGGACCCAGGAGCAACAGTGGACTCCCGCTGACGCCTGGTGGGACTTGGGTGTGCCGGAGGTAAGCGAGCGCGAAGAGGTGAGACAAGCCCGTGCCGACCATTTGGAAAGCCGGAAGAAACAGCGGGTTGGTATCTAAGCCATGCCCGTACGACTGGCCGTCGTCGCCTCGTCGAATAGCGACCTGATGGAGGAGGATCCGGCCAAAGCGAATCCGCTGCAATAGGCTTGGATCGGCTATAGACACCTCGCGGATGTGCTGCGGCGCGGCCGCCATCGAAATCATGGATTGAGAGAACATATGTCGGAAGATCTGGACCATCAGATGGACGGAAAGATCGCGGTGATCACTGGCAGCACTCAAGGCCTCGGCGAAGCCGTGGCGTGGTTGTTTGCCAAGCGAGGCGCCGCCGGCCTGGTTACCTGCGGTCGCAACGTCGCCAACGGACAACGGGTCGCGGAGTCGATCAGCAAGGATGGCTGCGCTACCCATTTTGTGGAAGCCGACCTCGGACGGGTAGAAGACTGCGCTCACGTCGTCGCCGCGGCCGACAGCCACTTCGGTCGCATCGACACCCTGGTCAACTGCGCCGCCATCACCGATCGCGGCACCATTCTCGATACTTCACCGGAGCTGTTCGACCAGATCTTCGCGGTCAACGTGCGAGCGCCCTTCTTTCTAACGCAGGGTGCGCTCAAGATCATGATTCGCGAAGGCATCAAAGGAACGGTGGTCAATATTCTCAGCATGTCGGGGCACGGAGGACAGTCGTTCCTGTCGCCGTACTGCACTTCCAAGGGTGCGCTTGCAGTGCTGACAAAAAACACCGCTTTCAGCGTCATGCGCCACAACATCCGCGTCAACGGCCTCAACATCGGTTGGATGGACAGCCCCGGAGAGGACCGCATGCAACGCAAATACCACGAACAAGCAGAGGGCTGGCAGCGGGAAGCCGAAGAAGGTCTGCCGTTCGGACGCATGTTGAAGACCGACGAGGTGGCTCGCGCAGTGGCGTTTCTTTGCTCCGACGAATCCGGCATGATGACCGGATCTATCGTCGATTTCGCCCAGGTGGTTCTGGGGTGTTTTGAAGAGCGAGTGATGCCGCCGGACCAGCTAGCGGACGATGGGCGGCAAACCCAACCCGTTAAAACCTACGGCCAGTAAGCGTTCAGAATCTCCAGCGCTTCCCCGGCACGGACGCCCCTGCCGACGAGATCCCGCAGGTCGTCGACGGCACCGATGCGATGGGGTTCCTGCGTACCATGCGCGGCGATCACAGAGCCGTAGGCCGCCGAAGCTTCTTCAGTTCTACCTTGAACGAGATAGACAAGGGCCAGGTTGCACAGGGCGATGCTATTTTGTGGTTCGGATTCAAGTGCGGTCAAATAAAGATTCGCGCACTGTCCACCTGACCCCGGCTGTAGTGGATGTGTCCTCGCGTACACACATAATGTCGCGGCTCATGATGTCTTCGGCTTGTAGGCTCATGGGATCGCTATCTCCTCAATGTCGACAGCATACGGCGCACATCCTATACTCCAGTAAATTCTCAATGCAAAAATCGCGCCGCAACCTTCGACAGTAGGATGCGGCTCGGCTGGAGCGGTGGATGAGCGTTCGGTTTTTGAATGCGGAAGAAGCAGTGGCTACGGTACGAGACGGAGCGACAATTGGGCTGATTGGTGGTGGCGGGGGTCTCGTGGAAGCCTCGTTGCTGCACGAGCAGATGGAGAAGCGGTTCCTCAGTACCGGGAAGCCGGGGAAGCTCACCTGTATTCATGCCTTGGGTATCGGCGACCGGGAAGCGCGGGGCATGAACCGTTTCGCCCACGAGGGCATGGTGCGGCGGGTGATCGGCGGCCATTGGGTATGGTCCCCACGGATGCAGCAACTGGCGCGGGAAAACAAGATCGAGGCCTATGTACTGCCCGGCGGCGTGCTGATGCAGCTCATGCGCGAGGTTGCGGCGAAGAGACCGGGCTTGATTACGCACGTCGGGTTGGGAACTTTCGTAGATCCGCGGCTCGACGGCGGAAAAATGAACGAAGCGGCCACTGAGCCGCTGGTCGAGCACATCACCATCGACAAAAAGGTTTATCTGCGTTACCTGCCGATCCCTGTCGATGTGGCGCTGCTCAAGGGTTCCGCCGCCGACGAAGAGGGCAACATCAGCCTGGACGAAGAGCCGGCCAATCTGGAGATCTACGCCATGGCCGCGGCGGCTCACAATTCGGGTGGAACCGTGATCTTCCAGGTTAAACGAATGGTGCCGTCGGGCTCGCTGCCGGCCAGGGAGGTGCGGATTCCATCAGCTATCGTCGATATGGTGGTGGTAGATCCCGACCAACGGCAGGGGTACGACTTGGTCTACGATCCGGCCATTTCCGGTGAGCGCCGGGATGATTCACACCAACCCGCTCACCTGGATTTTTCAGTGCGTGTCGCGATTGCCCGTAGAGCTTCCCAAGAGCTAGTTGAGGGCGCCGTCATAAACTTTGGGTTCGGCATTCCCGATCACGTAGCTTCGATCATCGAGTCCAAAGGACAACATGATCGCTACTACCAGACGATCGAGCACGGTACCTACGGTGGCAGCCTGTTAACCGGGACCTTGTTCGGATATGCCCGAAATCCGACCTGCATGATCGACGGACCGTCGCAATTCGATTTCTATTCGGGAGGCGGTTTAGACATTGCCTTTCTCGGCTTTGGCCAGATCGATCGTGCCGGCAACGTCAATGCTTCCAAACTGGCGGGGACCACGGTTGGTCCCGGCGGATTTATCGACATCGCACAGAGTGCCCGCAAGACGATTTTCTGCGGTACCTTCGATGCCAAGGGAACAAAGATCACCACTGGCGATGGGCGCCTGGAAATCGCGGCGCCGGGAAGAGTGCGAAAGTTCGTCGATGATGTGGACCAGATCACGTTCTCCGGCGAACAAGCGCTATTGCAAGGCCAGGAAGTACTTTATGTCACCGAGCGTGCCGTTTTTCAACTCACTAGAGCGGGGCTGCTGCTGACTGAAATAGCGCCGGGAGTCGACTTGGGGCGAGACGTCGTCGAGCAAATGGATTTTGAGCCACTTATTACTCAGCCTCCCGCCCTCATGGACGCTCACATCTTTACCGACATTGGTCATGGCTAAGTGGAACCACATCCAAACAGAACGCGATGGTTCGGTGCTGCGGGTGACCATAAACCGCCCCGAGGTCCGCAACGCGTTGAGTCCAACGTCCCATGCGGAATTGGCGCAGGTGTTCGACGACTTCGCGAACGATGACACGCTGCAGATCGCAACGATCTCGGGAGCCGGCGATCGCGCTTTTTGCGCGGGGACCGATCTGAAAGCGAGGTCACAGACCGGCCGGGACGATCACCCGGCAACAGGTTTTGCGGGATTGACGGAGCGTTACAATCTTGCCAAACCGGTGGTCGCCATTGTCAACGGAGACGCCATCGGCGGCGGTTTGGAATTGGTTCTCGCCTGCGATCTGGCGATTGCAGCTAACACGGCGCGGTTCGGTCTGCCGGAACCGCAGGTCGGCCTTGCCGCCAGTGGCGGCATACATCGATTGGCGCGTCAGATTCCTTTGAAGCACGCCATGGAAATAACTCTTCTGGGCAAGCTGTTCGATGCCGAAACTGCTCTCAGATACGGATTGATCAATGAGGCGGTGGATCCGCGGGCGCTACGCGCAGAGGCCGACCGTCTGGTCGACGAACTCTTGGAAAACGCCCCGCTCTCTCTGCGCGCGACGAAACAGATGATCTATCGCGGTTTGGATGCTGCATCCCTGGAAGCAGCGTACAATGCTGAGTACCCGGATTTCGAGCAGATGCTGAACAGCGACGACGCTCGCGAGGGCAGCGCCGCTTTTGTGGAAAAACGAAGGCCTGTTTGGCGGGGCAAATAGCGGATCGCACGTTGGGTACCTGGCGCCTTGGCGTCAGGATTCCGGGCGAGGACACCAGCGGAGCGATAGAAATTGCCAGACTTCCACGTAGAAACAGGTCATTCCGCGAGCTTCACCAAGACCGTGTCGGAAAGCGATGTCTACATGTTCGCGGGGATTACCGGGGATTTTTCCCCCAACCATGTGAACAAGGCATACATGGAGAAGTCATCCTACGGAAAGTTGATGGTACACGGTGCACTGCTCGTTGGGTTCATGTCCACCGTCTCAACCATGGCCATCGCCCACACCCGCGACGCTGGGGAGACCCCAGTGTCGGCTGGTTACGACAAGATCCGATTCCTGAAACCGGTTTTTCTCGGAGACACGGTAACCACCCGCTACACCATCGCAGAGATCGACTCACAACGAAAACAGTCCTTCGCCGACTTGGAGATCACCAATCAAGATGGCGAGCTGGTTGCCGTCGGCCGACACATCCTGCAATGGATTCCGAACGTACCGTGACTGACAGTTTCGATCTCCAGAATCAGAAGTTCATTGTCACCGGTGCTGCCAAAGGGATCGGGTTGGCGATTAGCCGCAGGCTTGCCGAGCTAGGTGCGAGGGTTTCAGCGTGGGATCTGGAGACCGCTGATATTCGCGAGGACAAGGCGTTCACCCACGTGGCGGAAGTGGACGTAACCGATGTGGACGGTGTTCGGGAAGCCACAAAGGAATCCATCAGCGCGTTGGATGGGCTGCACGGCATGATTGCCAATGCTGGAATCAGTGGACCGACAAGACCGGTCTGGGAGTACACCCTGGCCGAATGGGATCGCGTGATTCGCGTCGATCTCACCGGCGTTTTCGTCTCCACCCAGGCGGTGCTCGGCCATCTACGACAGGAGGGGTACGGCAGGATCGTGGTCATCGCTTCGGTGACTGGCAAGGAAGGAAATGCAGGAGCGTGCGCCTACGGCGCCGCCAAAGCTGGCGCTATAGGTTACGCGAAGGACTCGCCCGCGAGCTCCAACCGTCGAACATCACAGTCAACTGCGTCGCCCCGGCCATCGCTGAAACCGATCTGATGGTGGAGATGACCGACGAGTACATAAAAGAAAAGAAGTCGCTCATACCGATGGGACGGTTCTGTGCCACAGGTGAAATCGCCGACATGACGGCGTGGGTAGTTAGTCCGCGCTGTTCGTTTACCACCGGCCAGATCTTTGACCTGTCCGGTGGCAGAGCGACCTACTAGGCGCCAGATGAGGGAGCTGACGCGGGACGATCTCTGCATCCATCAAGTGTGTATCTGGAAGCAGTGTGGGTTTGCGGACGCGTTGGCGTGCTTCGCCAGACATGGCATCACGAAGACAGCTATCTGGCACGCCATGCTCCAGAATGCCGGTTTGCCCGACGCCAAAAAAGCGCTGAAGGATTCGGGGGTATCGGCGATCGCGGTCTGTCCCATGGTTCTCCACGACGCCGAAAGTCAACTGGACGCCGAAGCCCAACATCAATCCAACCTGATACTTCTAGATCAGGCAGCGGAACTAGGCGCCGATTCGGTGATCGCCATTACCGGTGGATTAACTCGTCTTGGCACCGATCTGTCGGCACAAAAGCAGACAGCTTTGCGCGCGTTGGAGCGGTTGATTCCGGCTGCACGCGAACGAGGACTGCGGCTGAATCTGGAGCCGTTGCATCCGATGGTCTGCGGTTTTCGTTCGGTTATCTCTACGCTCGACGAGGCGTGCGAGATGGTGGATAAACTCGACTGTCCAGAGGTGCTGGGTGTGGCCGTCGATTCCTATGCCCTGTGGTGGGATGCAAAACTTGAAACGCAGATTCTCAACGCCGGCGTACGCATCCACAGTTTCCACGTATCAGACTGGCTCGCGGATACCGCGGACGTCCGCTTGGATCGGGGGATGCCGGGGGACGGACAGATCAACAACCGGTCGATCAGGTCGTGGGTAGAGCAGGCGGGCTACCGCGGTCCCGTGGAGGTGGAGATTTTCTCGGAACGCAACTGGTGGCAGCAGTCGCCGGACACGGTCGTCGAGACGATCTGCGAACGGATGAACTTCCTGTAAGGGTGGCAGCGCAGGATCGAGCGGCGCGCAGCGCCCTAAGGAAAGGGTGGTCAATGAGATCGGCGAACTCCGCCGCCGGTGAACGCGTGAGCAAGCAGAATATGGAACGCGCCATAGAAGCTTTTGTTCGCAGCTACTGTTTCCAACGAAACTTCACCCAGCCTCATTTCGCAGACCGAGTGGACGGTATCTGGCGGCTGTTCGACGAGCCGGGCCCGAAGGCGCGGCGTGAGGAATTTGTCGCTTATAGACTGAAGCCGAACAAGGTTCAACAGTTGGCGTCCAAGTTGGCACAGGGTCACTACTGCCTTACCGCCATCCACGGCCAAGGTGAGTCCGGAGAGGCGCTCCGGGACGAATACAAGGCACTTGGCTACCGGCTCAACGGCCACACCGCGATCATGAGGCACCCGTTGAAACGAATTCCTCGAGTACCGTCACCGGTTCCGATTCAGCGGGTGTCGACCACGACGATGGCCGACAAACTAGCGAGGGCCGCAAGACGACGACAGATCCTTCCGGAGCACCTGGTGCCGAATCCGCCGAAACGGAGCTATGTGGCTCTGGTCGATGACCAGGTTATAGGTTGGGTGAGTAGCGTAGTGGACCGGGACGCGACCTACTGTGCCGATATGTACGTGGCGGCTGCCCATCGCCGTCAGGGTATTGCACGCTCGCTGATGGCGAAGATGCTTCGAGACGATCGTGCCGGTGGTTCGAAGCAGGCAGTGTTGCTGGCAAGCCAGGCCGGGTCCAAGCTGTATCCGGTGGTTGGGTACGAACGAATAGGAACGGCGATGGTGTTTACGCCAAGGCGGTAGCACCTGATGTCGATGTTGTGCCGCCCATGCTCAAGTCGGCATGACGACGATCAGACGCAGTCCGTCGAGACGCACCCTTGCGCGGGCAAAACCTTCATCGAGTTCCGACAGGGCGTCGCCGGCGGCTTCGATCTCACTGTCGTCGATCGACGGATTGACCTTCGCCAGCTCCTTGAGGCGCGCGACGGTAGGCTCTAGCTCACTACGCATCTGTTCGCGTGCGGTCGCAGCGATCACCGAGCTTCGTTCAGTCGCAATCTCTCTAGTTCGTACCAGCAGTTTGGGCAGGAGCGCACCCACGTGTGAAAGATCCAGTGAATCACTGTCTAGCGGCTCGAGCTGACGGACCCCGTCGCGTAGATCGAGCTCTACCTCCTTTCCCCCAGAATCGATCACGACCCGAATCGGGGTTGGCGGCAGAAAGCGATCGGCGCGTAGAGCCAGAGCCAGTGTGGGTTCGGCGACGTAAAGCGCTTCGAGCAGCAAGCCCGGTACGCTGCCACCGGTCCTGGCAAAGCTGGCGTTGCCGATCTCGTGCGCCAGCAGCAGGTCGACGCTGTCGCGCACCATCGGATGGTCCCACGTCAGCAGCGCGCGGTCTGGATGCTCCAGAGCGATGTCGCGATCAAAGGTCACGCCCATCTCCTGGCCGACGAATCCCGGAAAAGGACGGTGATAGTCTATACCCGCGCGCAAGGCATAGCTGCATTGGCCGATATCCTCGACGTCGAGTCCGCTGCGCTCGAAAGCATCAACCATGAAGGATTCCAGATCGGTGTTCGATTCCAGACTGGCGATGGCTCGTTGCAGTTTGCGGACGGCATCTCGGTCGAACGAAGTCAGCTCGAGCAGGCGATCGCGCCCGATTTCGAGCTCGGCGATGATCTCTGCATTGCGCCTTTTGGCCCGGTCGATCAAGTCATCGATCTTCTCTTCGCCTGAGATGAGCAGCGCCTGAATCAGCTCAGTACCGAATTCGCGCTCGATCGCCGGCGATCCGTGCCAGGGACGATCGAACACCTCCAAGGCCTCGGCATACCAGCGGCGCAAACGAGCCTGCGGCGAGCCTTCAACCGCGAGTGGATAAATATGCACCTCCTCCCCCTGCCCAATGCGGTCAATGCGTCCAATCGATTGCTCCAGTCGGTCGGCGCTCAGTGGCAGATCGAGGAGCACGAGATGCCGAGCAACCTGAAAGTTGCGCCCTTCGGCGCCAATGAGTGAGCTGATCACCATCTGAGGTCCCGCAGCGTCGAGGAACCATGCCGCCTGACGGTCCCGCTCGATTGCACCCATTTTCTCATGGAAGCGTACCACCTTGCGCCTCGGTGTCGCCAACGCTGAAGAGAAGGCTTCGACCTTGGCCGCATCGGAGCACAGCACGAGCACCTTTTCCATAGCATGATTGTCGAGAAACGCGCCTAACCATTTCGTTCGTGGATCGGCAGCGACGTCGGGCAGCTGAGAGGCGCCATCCTGTTCGATATCGGCGAGAAACTCTTGTCTCAGGCCTTCGGAATCGCCCCCAGTCAACTCGATGATCTGCGGCAAACGGCGGGGGAACCCGGGAATTCGCGCCCGGACATTGCGGAACATAACGCGGCCGATACCATGCAGGTCGAGTAAGCGCCGCAAGAGTCGTTGACTATCTTGGGCCGTCAATAGCGCTTCGAGGTCGGTGTCCGCCAGTCGCTCTCGCAGCAGGTCGAGATCTGGTGTCGTCAACGGTTCATTGCGTGCCAGCCGTTCCGCTACAGTTGCCAGCTCACGGTAGTGATCCGACTCGCGCCGGTAGGCAGCGATGTCGTGGAATCGCGCTGGGTCGAGTAGCGCGAGCCGATGGAAATGTGCCTCCTCCCCGTCGCGGTCGGGGGTCGCGCTCAGGAAAATGACATGGTTTGTCTGGACGGCGAGCCGGTCGACCAGCGCAAATTCAGCACTCCCTGGTCGAAGGTGATGGGCTTCGTCGACGATGACGATATCCCACTGGATCTGCGCAAAGGATTCACCTACATCGACACCGAGTGGGCAGACGAAGAGCTGGGCAGAGAGCAACTGCTCGGGTAGATCCTCGCTTTCGAGATCTATGGTGCCGCCGCCGTGTGTATCGTCACCCATGACCCTGAGGATCAGGTTGAAACGCAGGTAAGCTTCCGCCAGCCATTGGTGGACCAGGGCCGGCGGCACCAGGATCAACGCGTGCTCCACCCGTCCGGTCAGCAGCATACGGTGTAGAATCAGCAGAGCCTCGATGGTCTTTCCCAGGCCAACCTCATCCGCCAGCAGAACCCGCACGCGGTGGCGTTCGCAGACGTCGCGCGCGATGGATAGCTGGTGGTCGAACAGGCGGATGCGACCCCCGAGAAATCCCCGGGCCGGCGATGTCAGCATGCGATGGCGGATTTCAAGCGCGTGGCGCCGCAGGTCGAAGAGACGTGGGTCGTCGACCTGTCCGTTCTGCAGGCGGTTTTCGGGCGTGATGACATCCAGCTCGGCTTCGAGCTCGGCTTCGCTCAATTCCTGGTTTTCACTGCGATAGCGCAGCAGGGCACCATCCTCGATGACCTCCTGGATCTGAAAGGCGACTCCGCCGGCGCTGTGCGCCTGCTGCCCGACATTCAGGCGCGCCCGTACAAGAGGGGGATCGGCGACGGCATACCGCCGCATCACCTCTCGGGCAGGAAAAGCGATGACGACCTGGCGACCTTCGACCGCTTCGACCAGGCCGAGGCCAAGTTCGGGCTCGGTCACGCTGTACCAGCGTTGACCGGGTGTGAATTCCAATGTTGGCTCGAGAGTCCGAATAATTCCGGTGAGGTTGCAAGTATATGCTTGTAGTATCCAACGACATTTATATACTGGGTCAAGCGTAGAACCATATATGCACGTCGACACACAGAGCAGTGAGGAGGGATTGAGATGGCAGATAGTGTGAGGTGGGGTGTGCTGGGGCCGGGCGGCATCGCCCGTCAATTCGCCACCGGTCTGCAGGCAGTGGAAGAGGCGAAACTGGTCGCGGTCGGTTCACGGGCAAAAGAAACGGCGGACGCTTTTGGCGATGAATTCGAAATACCGCGGCGACATGTCGGGTACGACAAGCTGGCAAACGATAGTGAAGTAGATGTCGTCTATGTCGCCACGCCCCATGCATTCCACATGGAAAACACGCTGCTCTGCTTGGAAGCCGGCAAAGCGGTACTTTGCGAGAAGCCGATGGCCATGAATGCGGGACAATCGCAAATCATGATCGACACAGCGCGAGAGACCGACCTCTTCCTTATGGAGGCGATGTGGACACACTTCTTTCCGGCCATGGCCAAGGTGCGCGAGCTGGTCGGGAACGGGGCCATCGGCGAGGTCCGGCAGGTCAAAGCGGATTTCTGTTTTCGCGGCGGCTGGAATCCGGAAGCACGGCATTTTAACCCGGCGCTCGGCGGCGGAGGATTGTTGGATGTGGGAGTCTACTGCATCGCCTTCGCGCAGATGGTGTTTGGGAGGGAGCCGAGGGAGGTGACCGGGTTTGCGGATCTGGTAGAGACGGGTACTGATGGGCAGGCGGCTATGGTTCTGTCCTACGACGACGGGGCATTTGCGGTTTTGACCTGTGCGGTGCGCACCAGTTCGCCCCACGAAGCTTACGTTTTGGGTACGGAAGGGTATATCAGGATCCCGCATAGCTTTTGGAAATCGGATCGCCTTGTGCTTGTAAAAGGCGACGATGAAGAGGAGTTTGTCTACGATCTACTGGGGAACGGTTTCGGCTATGAGGCCCTGGAAGTTGGGCGTTGTCTGCGCGAAGGTGAACGCGAGAGTTCGATCATGCCTCTGGAGAAAACCATGGCGATCCAACGGACCATGGATCGCTTGCGAGGCCAGTGGGGACTTAAGTATCCGATGGAGTAGGTTGAAGAGAACCTAGCGAGTATCCAGAGTAAAGGACGCACGTGGCCTGGGTAAAACACAGAGGCTCGTTCAGTTGGCTTATCCTTGGCCTGGCTTTTGTTCTACGCTGGCCGTTTGCTGAACCACAGTGGTTCCACGGGGACGAATGGGCCTTTACCGTTCATCCCCTAGGCTTCTGGAGTGGGGACCTTAACCCGCACTTCTTCAACTATCCCACGCTGCAGTTCTATCTAAATTCCGTTGTCTACTACCTCTATTTCCTCCTCTTCATCACGGAGACCCTCGAAGGTTTCGTAGCATACCGATACTTCGTTCAGGATGCCGACTTGATCGCCATCGCCCGCGGCATTAGCACACTGACGGCGGTAGGCACCGTAGCTGCGACCATCTGCCTGGGCACCTCCCTCTACGGCCGCAGGGGCGGACTCATTGCCGGGTTGTTCCTGGCCGTAATGCCCCTGCACGTTCGGTTCTCCCACCTCGCTATTGTAGACATGCCGGCAGCGTTGTGGACCACTTTGGCGGTCCTGTTCGCCGTGCGTGTCGCCGAGAGGGGACACTCCACCGCCTACCTAATGGCCGGTGTCTGCACGGGATTGGCGGCCGCCACAAAGTATCCCGGGGGTCTGGTCGTCCTACCCGTGATAGTAGCCGCTTTGTTGGACAAGTGGACGCTCAAGAACGGAGACCTGTGGATCGCCATAGGCACAGCGTTGGCGTGCTTCAGCCTGGCAACCCCCTTCGTCTGGCTGGACTTTGGCAAGTTCTGGGCCGACTTCTCGAGCATGGCCCAGGTGCATCTTTTGGGACCCCAAGGCGAGACTGCGGCATCGTCCTGGTCCAACCTTCTGAGAATAAACCTGCGCTACGGATTGGGAATCGCCGGACTAGCGGCATTCGGACTTTCGCTAATATGGCGACCCCGGACCTGGCGTCGCCCTGAGCTTGTTCTGCTGACCGCCACAGTCAGCTTTCTATGGCTCTTGGCCTTTTCGGAGTCGACCTTCATGCGTTACGCGCTACCCCTGGCGCCACTATTGGCAGTACAGGTTACGCGCCCTCTTCTCGCCACCCGCAGCAGAGCGGTCGTTCTCGCTGCATCGGTCGTATTGCTGGCTGAACCAGTGTATTCCTCTCTGCACACGCATGCATTACTCTCTGGCACGGACACCCGCACCCGCGCCGCCACCTGGCTGGCTGCGCAATCACCGGCGCCGCGTCGCATCTTCGCCATGCCGCCGTGCGGCGCAGATGTGCCTCTATGGGACACGAAGCATGTGGCCAAACGCCAGAGCCGATTCGCGTTCAGTTTTGGTCTCGAGCGTCTGCGCCGGACGTACCAGCTGCTCAGCCAGCGTGATGACCTGCCGGTCTTCTATTCTACAGTTGGCCTTGAATACCTTAAAGCTTTTTCGAATCAGTCAGCGGCAGCCGAATCAGACTCAGTGCTGGTGCTGTGGTATCGCCACCCACTATGTGATTCGGGCGCAGATTCTATTGCGGTGCGGCAGTTGTTGGGGCGAGTCAACTGGCAGGCTGAGTTTGCTCCAGGAGAAACCGCTGCGGCGGTCTTCGATCGGATGGACGCTTTCTTCCTTCCTATCGGTCGATGGAGTGGGGTGCAAGCAACAGGACCTGCCATCCACGCCGGAGTGCTGCCTTTGCTAACACCATCGAGAATGCCTGGTGGCAGAGAGTATTTCTCGGTCCTGAACCTCTACTTCACGGGCTATCTGGCGTTACAAGAAAAAGATTGGCCGACCGTTCTCGATGCATACGAAGCAATTCTCGACACCCCTATCTATCTGAACGAGTTCCTATCACTTTCACGGATCTACAAACTACTGGTGGGTCTCGGGGTTGCTCACTATAACCTGGAACACGTGGACGAAGCGATCGATCGCTGGAATCGGGCAACTTTCGTTTTTCCGGAACAGGCCGACGCGTACGTAAATCTAGGTAAAGCGTATCGCGAGCGGGGAGAAGCTGAACAAGCTATACTTCATCTGAAGCGCGCCATCGAACGAGGGCCGCGCAATGATCAGTTATTCTTCCTGTTTCACAGCCTGGGTTTGAGTTTCATGGACCTGGGGCGATTCGAGGAGGCGGTACCGGTTCTCGAGAATGCGGTGGCTTTGAGATCTGACGCCGACGCCTACCTTCACTTCGGCATCGTGTGCATGCGCACTGGTCGAAAGGCGATGGCAATTGACGCCGTCAGCAGATCTCTCGAGTTGGCTCCGGATCGGCCCGCAGCACTGGAACTGCTACGCAGACTGCGGACGCGGTTGCCGCGTCCTGAGCATCCTGATCCATGATTCGTTTCACACTCGCGCTAGTCTCATGTCTCAATCTTGGTCTTGAGGTTCTGAGCGCCGACGATCTCCCACGAACGGCAGTTGTAGAGTTGTTCACATCCGAAGGCTGCAGCAGCTGCCCGCCAGCAGACATTCTTCTGGGCGAGCTTTCCACACGCAAGTGGGAGTCGGGTGAGTTTATTGGTCTCGCATTTCACGTCGACTACTGGGATCGACTGGGTTGGAACGATCGATTCAGCAACAAGGCTTATTCCCGGCGCCAGCGTAACTACGCCCTGTTTTTTGCCGAGAACAGTGTGTACACGCCCCAAATGGTTGTGGAGGGGAAAGTTGGTTTTGTAGGGAGCGACCGCGGCAGGGCGATGAGGGAGATCGGATCGGCACTGGCGCATGCTGACGACGTCGGGGTTTGCATCGCTGTCGATACGCTAACGGAAGCGACGGCAACGTTGAGCTACTCGATCGACGGGACGGTGGATGGGATGGATATCAACGTCGTCCTCGCACAAAGGGAAGCAATCACCGACGTGAAACAAGGCGAAAACGCGGGACGGTTACTCCGGCACACCCACGTGGTTCGAGCGTTTAGACGTCTTGCGGCTGAAACTACGGGACGAACCGAACTGGAAGTACCGCAGGATGTGTCGGCTAAGGATCTGGACGCCATCATCTATCTGCAGGACCGAACCAACATGGCCATACTGGGGGCCACGCGAATACCGCTTTAGACCGCACCCCGGTCGAGACGAACGCACAGCCTCCAAATGCAAGCTGCACCGATCGATCCATTTACGGTGCCGACGACGAACGGCAGTTGAGAGCCCAACTCGATGAGGAGGCCGCCAACCAGGCTGCCGGTGACCATTGCACCACACCAGACCATATGCCCCAGACCGACCAGCCGATTCTTCTCTTCGGCGCCGGAGATCTCATCAATGAGGGCGGGGACCAGGGTCGATACCGCCCAGGCGGCCGCGGTCAGGGCGGTACCGAAGACAAAGAGACCGCCGACTGACTCGGTGCTGAGCGCCAAACATGCCGAGGCAGCAACGATGCCAAGAGAGGAAACGAGCAGCGGCGCGGTGCGTCCGCAGCGATCGCGGATCACTCCGATGAGTAGCTGACAGGCTGCGGCTGCCGCCAGTGACACGGCGCCGTAATAAGCCGCGGTTGCCGCCGAGCCGCTGACGCGGAATACGAGCAGCGGTAATACCAGAGTAGCCATGCCCCAGAAGCTGGTGATGGCAAAGCGCATGCCCACGAGCAGATGAACGTTGCGACGTGTGAGCAGAGGGCGGTATGAAACCCACAGTGCCAGACGTCGCCGCGGTGCGTTGGCGACCCTAGCCACTCGCGTTGGCGGCAGTAACACGGCGCCGGCGACCAACACGGCGGCCATGATCATCAACATGGCGGTGCCCAACTCTGGAAAGCTCCAGGTCTCCTTGACGATACCAGTGCACAAACTGCCCAGGGAGTTGCCCGCGGTGCCGCTGAGAAAATAGAGGGCGCCTCCCAGGCCTAAGCGGGATGGTCCTGCGGAAGCAATGAGATAGCCCTGTCCGGCGGTGCTCCAGGGGCCGGTGGCGGCGCCGATGACAAGGACCAAGGCGAAAAGCACCGCCACTTGGCTGGAGTGGAACACCAAGCCGGTAAGGACACCGCCCGCCAAGCCGAGAAGGGCCGTGGTCTTGAGCCCAAGAACGTCGGCTAGACGTCCGCCGACGATGGCGAGGACTCCGCTCAGCACCAGGGCAAGGGAACGCAAATAGGCGGTAAACAGGGGTTGGCGAGCGAGGTCGGACTCGACGTAGACCGGTAGTAACGATAGGTACGGCGCGGTGGCGAAGCCGCTGCAGAAACCTAGAAGGCAGAGGACGACGAAGGTCCGACTCCCCAGCCCAGCAGGAGTCGGAACGTTCACAGCGGCACCTCAGCCGGCAGCTTCAGCCGGGGCCAGACCAGCGAAAGAAATATTGACGATTTCGTGCTCGCCCGAATCGAACGGATGATCGTGCCAGACACCATACTACCGGCGCAGGGTCACGTAGGCGTCTACCGTAGAGGGTGCGCCATCTGCGGCAGATTTCGCCTGGACTTTGACAAAGTTCCACGGCTCCGTCACTACGGTTCGCGTCGCCTTGCCCGCATCGAGAACGGCGGCATCGGATCCGATGATCTGCCAGTCCCTGGTATCATGGGAACCAAGAATCCGCCAGCTCAATGCCGCCGCCGCATGCCGGTTGAACACTTGAATCATCATGTCCCGGTACCCCCTCGATTCCATGATACCGCTGTCGCTGAACTGATCGGTAGTCTCGTCATCCCTGAACAGATACCCGTCCTTCTCCATACGCGGAGGAATGCGGAACGGATCGATTTCGTAGATCATGTTCAGGCCCCAGTCGGTTACCAATAGGGTGCCCCTTGTAGTCGGCGATATGTAGGTCGGCAGCACGGCATAGGGGGTCGCTGGAGCGAGATGATCTCCGCTCCCGCCACCCAGCTCCCAGACCAGCTCCTTGTCGCGATTGACGCAGAGAATCCTCGAACGCTCACTGCAGATGATGGTGAACCCACCGAACTTCTCGTGGATGCCGAAGCGCAAAGCGCAAGCCGCTCTGGGAACCATGTCGTAGAGATCGCCATGTCCCGGTCCCTTGCGGTCACCATACGACCACACCTTCTCACCGGTACTGGTGTCAATCTCCCAAACCCCGGTAGGGTTCCCTGAGACAAACGGGATCAACAGATCGCCGCCATATGACACCCCGTACTTCTTCGGCAGCAGCTTCTGCAGGTAGAACGGACGCCAGGCGGGATAATTCCAGACCACGGTCTTATCCTTAACCATAATCTTGATGATTTCCTCGCCGTCCGACACCATGATGTGGTCGTCGTCCCAGTAAATCGCCTCGAAAGGACGCTGACATTCAGTGTAACACCACATAACGCCGCCGCTGTCGCGATCGACGATCATCACCCGGTGCTCGCCGTCGAATTCGGTGATGAGAAGGTGGCCCTCGTAGGGTCCGGAAGGCATGAAGTGAGCGGAAGTCGCCAGGTTGATACGCTCGCCGTCCCCCGGAACGCCCCGTTCGCCGAAGAGGGTCCGCAGCTTGCCGGTCTTGCGGTTGATCACCACAACGTCGGAGCCCCACTGTTCCGCCACGACGATTTCGTCCGGATCGAACGGATTCTCTTCGGCCATGTGGGGTCCGAACAACTGCCCATCCCCGCTACCCGGATTACCGGTTCCGAACGACCACAACGCATGCCGGCTGAATTCGCTGCTCACGCTAGCCTCCGTCTGTGAGTTCCCCGATCTCAACGATTGTGGTGCCTATACTACCTATTATCACACGCCAGTGCGATCCCATTTTCGTCCAATTAGGCGTTGCTATTCGATTCGCCACTTGGTACACTCACATCAAGAGCCTGAAGGGGGACTTGATGCGCGACAGCTTAATCCGGGCGTGGCAGGCAACGACGAAGTCATCCGCACCGATGTTCATGGAATCGCATGCGAATTCTAGTAGCTGAAGACCGTGCAGGAATGCGCACCCTCGTCGCCGAGATGTTGAAAGCGCTGGGTCACGGAGATGCGGCGATCGTGGAGGATGGGGCATCGGCATGGGAGCACCTCGAGGCCGGCGACTTCGATCTCCTGCTCACCGACCGTCGCATGCCCAACATGGATGGCGTCGAGCTAGTGAAAAAGCTGCGGCAGTCTCCGAAACTCGAGCAACTACCGGTCATCATGATGAGCGCGTTCAACGAACCGCAGGAAGTGCGTGAGGCCATCGAAGCGGGCGTCGACATCTATCTGGTCAAACCGTTCTCGCCGACTCAATTGAGAGACAAGATATCAGAGCTCGATGGGCGCCGGGTCGAATGGGATGTAGATCTGATTCTGCAGGGTACGGCCTCGACGGACGGGGCTTCCGGCAAGGAGCCGCTCGTGCTGTTTGCAGAAGAGGCGCGGACCCGAGAGCAGTTGCTCCAGCAGCGCTACACCGCTGTGCGACAGTTCCTGGGACAGGCCGTGAGCGCCATTCGCCAGATCAACTCCGCTGATTCCCAGATCGACATTGGCTACATTATTGAGTCGGAAAGCGGGGTGATCACACGGCATCTGCGCAACCTGCGCGAACGAATCATGATGTTAGTCGTATCGCCGAGCCTAGGCGGGGGCATCACGCTTGTGCGTCTGGCAAGCATCAACGGGCAGGACGTAACGGTGATCCTCGTTTGTGACGACGTCGAAGCGCTACCGTCAGAGGTGCAGCTCGGACTCCAGGATCTGGGTGTGTTTGTCGTTGAGCGGGACGAATTGCCGGCAGCGAGTTTCGAGCGATTGCTACGGGAGTTCGTTGTTGCCAGAGTGTACACACCGGACCGCGAGGAGCTGGCAGAAGGTGACGATCCACTGCAGAAGATCGAAATCGACATTCGGAACATGGTGAGCCTTCCGGTATTACCCGATCTGTTCCGCCGGATTCAAACCCTCGACAACGATCCGGAAAGCGACATCCGCCAGTGGGGAGAAGCGGTCGCCATGGATCCTTCCAGCAGCGCCATGATAATCAGGCGCGCCCACTCTCCGATATACGGCTTCAATGAAGAAGTGAACGATGTCAGTCGAGCCGTAACTCTACTGGGGAAGAAGACTGTCAAAGAGCTGGTGGCGTGCCGGGCGGTCAAGCAAGCTTTCACGCGCGTGCGCGAGAAAGGTTTCGACGTCGATGACTTCTGGAGTCATAGCCTCGCCGTTGCCACTGCGGGACGAATATTGAATCTGCCGTTGTCCAAGGCAAAGCGCTCACGCGAGCAGGAACGGGAGTTCAAGACGCTGAATCTCGACGGGGAAGTGATCAAAACACTACAAAGCTTGAAGCTATACGATCGTTTCGATCTGGCCAACGACGAACCGTTTGTCGCCGGCATGATGCACGATATCGGCAAGGTGGCGATGGCGGTGAGCTATCCGGGTATCTTTGAGCAGGTCGTGCAGGAAATGCGCTCCAGCAGCTGGAAGCTTCCGATGCTGGAAGCGGAAGTTCGGGTTAGCGGAGAGGTAGTGCACACCGAGGTCGGTAGGATTCTGGCTAAGGCATGGGGTCTGGGGGATCTGCTTGAGCGCTCGGTGGGTCACCACCATCAATTCTCCGACGGTGACCCGATGTCAGCTCTAATAGGGATCGCAGATTTCGTCGCCACCGCGGCCCATCCCTTTCCGAAGGAAGCTGCCAATCCCCTCGTCCAACTATCGAGCGGCGACGTCGACGAGAGTCAGTTGTCTGCCGCCACTGCGTTTCTTCCAGGGGGACTGGTCGATGCGCTCGGGACGGAGGTGGCCCAGCTGGTAAACTTGAGCAGGGTTCTCGTTCCCGTTTTGCGCCAATCGGTGCAAGAATTGCGTCAAAGCATGAGAGACTAGTCTGCGCTCTAGCGGTCCACCGACCGAAGGTTGCCTCTAATCGTCCCAGCTAGCGATAAAATCGTCCACGCCAAAGTTCGCCGGCATCTCGTAGAAGTGATACATCATCGCAGCGTTCTGAAACAGCGACTCGTACTGCTCCGTATCCGCCTTTAACACGTCATCGAGAGTTTCGAACCGATCCCACAGTTGATCCAACTCATCCGCGGTGAAGCGAGCGCCAAGCTCCTTGACTGTGTCGGTGAGTTGCCAATCGTGCCGAATCGTCCGAATCCGAATCCTTGTACTTGCGAATCGTGTGGGCGATCTTCGCTAGCACGATCAAGGACGTCATCCGTGCGTGATTACTCGGATGCAACGCCGCTAACGCCTGCACGAACCCCCCATGGTCTTTTTGTATAATGGCGTGGTAGGTCGCAACGATCTTGTCGTGTCTTCGCGCATGCAGTTTAGCGAACTGTTTGCATTGCTCGGCGCCCCGCGGCGAAAGATGCTCGACGAAATCAACGCCCATGGGATCCGCAAAGTAGTGGGTGAATCCTTTGTTACCGAATGCATCGTATCCCATGATCAACGTGCGCCGCTTGGTCTCATCGTTTGGCATTGAACTGTGAATACAGTTGTTGAGGTAGACTATCGCATCACCCGCCTTCAGCTCAACCGCCATCGCCCCGGGCAACGGCACGACCCCCATGCGGCGCTCGATTTTGCGCTCCTCGGCATTGTTCCGCCGCCGGTGGCTTCCAGGAATGAAATGTAGAAAGCTGTCGTCGTAGAGAGGGACGTTCCACTGCAGATAACAAGGACCGTTAAGTCTGAGATCCTCCTGCAATCCATCGAGGGGCGCCATGTCGATCGGGTGGACGTCGCGATGCCAGCCCGTGCCTGAGGCACACAACACGAACATTCCCAGCGGGGTCACGGCTGGCACATCCATCAACTGCTGACTGAAGCCCAGGGTGCGTGCTTCGAAACAGAATTCAACCGCGTCGGCCGTCGATCCATCAACCCAGTCGGTCATGGTGAAACGGCTCTTCAGACATGACTCGGGAGCCCGTTCGGCCATGCGATCGACGCTCTTGCGCAGCGGCTGGAGCTCGTCGGGTTGAATCAGGTCACGGACAATGACATAACCCAACTCCATAAGCTGCGTTCTCTGTTCGTCTATGGTCGCCTTCATAGTTCCTGCGAGGCTGAGGCAGCCGCCGCCAACTCGGCTAACTCCAGCGCCTTTCCGTAGTTGAGCCTCACTCCGTCCGCAGGGGTGCCGCCCGGCGGGGCGTAGTGAGAGGCAACCGCGATGACGACATCTGCCTGATCGCGGGCGAAGGATCGGAACAAGGCGGCGTAGTCCGGATCCCCGGTGCCGAGCTCGCACCACTCGAACTTGCACGATGGGCCATCTATGGTGCGCGTGTCCTTGAGGTGCAGGCTCGTCAGGTATGGCTTGAGGTTTTCATAACCGGCCGTCACCGTATCGAACTCGCTTGCAAGCATGGCATCTCCGGGACACCACTTGGCCTTGAAGCGCGGCGAATCGATCTGCTCTACAATCTCCACGTAGTGGCGGCTGGTGTTGACGTACTCCCAGGGGTGGACGCTGAGGCAGATGTCGATGTCGTACTCATCCGCGAGATCGGCGACGATGCGAAACGCCGCGACGATCTTTTCCAGTTCCGCCGGCGGGATATGGCCGCCACCCGTGGCGTAGCGTTTGGACCAGGTCGGGCTCGGTCGCGTAAACTTGTGGAACTCGCCTGGCCAGGCGAACGTGGAGCACTGCGCGTTTGGCGATCCCACAATCTTTGCAAACGCCATGGTGCGGCGGAGATTCTCTATATCGCGCTCGAACTCCTCGTAGGTGCGAAGACCGGCGAGGTCGACCTCGTCGATGTGAAGCGTCTTGAACGGGAAGGGAGTGGCCCCTACCCCGTGGGTCTGCAGGCCGGCATCCTCCAGAACAGCCCTGCAGTGCTTGGCGTGCTCGTCGGTCAACATGTCCTCGGAGACGAAGTACTCTACATAACGCGCCCCCAGCTCCCGTGCCACCCCCGCGGCCTCCTCGAAAGGCAGCGCGGTTTCGGCCAAGAGGACGCCCATTTTGAACTCGTAGTCGTTCATTCCTTATTCTCTCCCATGAGCATCCATCGTGCCCGATGTGATTGATAGGCTCAACCTATGATCGTGACTGGGCAGAAGCAAACGACGCACCTTCACGACGTGCGTTTGACTCGACTAGTGACGACGTTGTTTGTTCTACGGCTCGCTGAGGACGGCACCGACATGGAAGGACATCACCGAAGCATGTCAGAGGTTTCAGAAGTTCTGCACACGAAGAAGGTCTTGAGAGGGAGCCGGCGGTGACCTCCAACCGGATCCTGAAGTTGCTTCTTCGACTTTCGGGCAGTTCATCACTTCTGGCACTGATTTTTGTAGGAGCGCCGTATACATGGATGGACTCGATACATTCGGCACTGGGAATGGGTCAGCTTCCCGACACGCCTGTGGTTGGCTACCTTGCCAGATCTACGTCCTACTTCTACGCCTTGCTCGGTGGGCTCTTCTGGGTAGTTTCTTTCGATCTCGGCCGCCATCGTCGAGTATTAATCTACCTGGGTGCCGCCATTACAACGTTTGGTGTGGTGCTTCTTATTGTAGATTGGTCGGAAGGGATGCCGTTTTTCTGGACACTTTGGGAAGGTCCTTTCGTAACCGTGTTTGGACTTGCCATATTGTTCCTGGTTCGCGGCGTCGAATGAGGTGATTCGCGGGTGCCATCACTTAACCAGCTTTCCTTCCCCATGGCGCTTGTGGCCGCGCTCGGTTGCGGGCTCATCGCAGGAGTCTTTTTCGCCTTTTCTACGTTCGTAATGAAGGCTCTCTCTCGGCTATCACCCCATGAGGGGCTTGCGGCAATGCAGGCCATCAATGTGGCTGTCTTGAATCCATGGTTTCTGGGAACATTTATTGGTACCGCCCTAGTTAGCCTTGTCGCTTCGGTTCTCTCACTGGTGCAGTGGGGGACACCGGATGCTCCTTACCTGCTGTTCGGTGGCACCGTCTATCTGCTCGGCTGCTTCCTGGTCACGATTGTATTCAACGTTCCCCGAAACGAGGCCCTAGCAACGGTCGTTCCCGGTGATCCAGAAGCAGAATCCCGATGGACTGGGTACGTCTCCACGTGGACCACTTGGAATCATGTTCGCACGGGGGCGGCGTTTGCCGCTGCAGTCTCGTTTTGCTTTGCGCTCGGCTGATGCATGAGCCGAGCCCCGTTTGACCCGACTATGCCCCCGTCGCCCAGGTTGTGTCTGGCGCGGCACCTATTGAGATCGCATACAACCAATTCCCTGAGGAGCAGCGAGCATGGAAGTTACTCGCGACGGTCTGGATCCTTCGGCGAAAGCATTGGCACTCAACCTCGATCAATCGATCTACGGCACCATCGCCGAGATCGGTGCCGGGCAGGAGGTGGCGCGGCGTTTTTTTGCGGTGGGTGCAAGCTCGGGGACCATCGCCAAGACGATGTCGGCCTACGACATGGCTTTCAGTGACCAGATTTACGGACCCGCCAAACGGTACGTGTCCAGAGAGCGCCTAGTGGGCATGCTCGACCACGAATTCTCCCTGCTGCTCGAGCGTCTCGGCAAATCACGGGGCGAACACACGCGTTTCTTCTCGTTTGCGAACACCGTGGCGGCTCGAAACTTCAAAGGCACCAACGAATGTCATGGGTGGATGGGTGTGCGTTTCCAATCGTCACCGCGGCAGGCGCCGAGCGAAATAATCCTCCACGTGCGCATGCTCGATACGGCCAATATCCTCCAGCAGGAAGCGTTGGGTCTATTCGGCTTAAATATGATCTACGGAGCCTACCACCTCTTCAACGAGCCGAGCATTTGATCGGTTCCCTCGCCGACGAACTCGGCACTGAACGCATCGAGGTGGATGTAATCGAGTTCAACGGCCCGGTTTTTACCCATGTGGACCAAAGAAAACTAAACTTGGCGCTGTTGGAACGCAGATTCACCGATGCGTTGCTCATCGGTCCCGACGCGGAAATGAAGCTGGCTTCGGAGAAGCTACGCCGCAAACCCGTGTTGCTTCTGAGGGGAAGCTTCCGTCCGGTAACCATGGCAAACGTGGCCATGCTCGAAGCGGGCGCTCGTCAATTCGCGGAAGATGCCAGCCTTGCAGGAAACGCGCCAACGATCGTTCTGGAAATGACCATCAAGAACCTGCTCGCGCACGACCTGGCTGAGCGCAGTACGATCCTCGGTATCGCCGATTCCCTCGCCGCCCTGGGCCACTACGTGTTGATAACCGACTATCCGGAGTATTTTCGGCTGAGCAAGTACCTGCGCCGTCATACCGACGAACCGATCGCGATTCTGCTGGGCGCCAACAACCTGTTCCATCTGTTCGACGAGAATTTCTACGTCGCGCTGGAAGGCGGCATCCTCGAAGCGTTCGGACGATTGTTCAGCCACCGCGTAAATATGTACGTGTATCCCATGGCGCGGGAGCCATTCGAGAGCCACTTCGAAGCGCGCGGGATCGATCTCGGCGAGTTGGGCATCCAGGCGGAAGCTCTGGTCACTGCTGAGAATCTACAGGTGTACCCGGATCAGCAGGAGCTCTACCACTACATGCTGCAATCCGGACTGATTCGCCCCATTACAGAGTACGACACGGCCCGCACCAAGTTGTACTCGACGACAGTTCGGGCGCAGCTGCGAGACGGGAACCCCGCCTGGAAGACCGCTGTGCCCGCGGCGGCGGCGGCTATCATCGAGGAACAGGAACTCTTCAAACGCGACGATTGATGTGGTGCCCTGCCACTCTCAACTACGGTATCGGTACCAGATCGTACTTCTCACATTCTTCTTCGCCGCACCGCAGACAGTTTTTCGGATCCTCGCCACAATATTCTTCTCTCTTCTTCGTCGCTCTTGATGCCAACGATCACCAAGAACGCCGCCAAGATAGTTAGAAGCAGCGGTAGTATATCGGCCATGGCAGCTCTTTTCGTCCGATATTCAGATAAAAAGATAAATTTATCGAATTTGAATAAAAGCAGACATCCTCACTCGTCAAGTACATGACTGTAAGGAATAACAGTTGACATTCGACCAGAAATATCGCTTATTGTGATAAAAATCTCTTTTTATCTTGTTATTTCAACCGCGGAGTAGCTCTTGATACTGTCCCAGACATGCCAATACGGATTGCAGGCAACGATATTTCTCGCGGTTCAGGGGGAGGCGCCGGTCCTGAGCAAGGAAATCGCCACTCAGCTGGGTATTCCGCCCCACTTTCTTGCCAAGATTCTCCAGGGCCTCTCCAAACGCGGCCTGTTGGTCTCTTTCAAGGGCCGAGGAGGCGGTTTCAAACTTTCTCGAGACCCCAACGCCATAACCCTGATGGACGTAGTGCTGGCGATAGAGGGCGAGGGGTTTGGCACTCGGTGTCTGCTGGGGCTGGCAGAATGCTCCGAAGAGGTGCCCTGTCCAATTCACTCCCAATGGAAGGTGGTCAAGGCCGCGACTCTTCGCATACTCGGCGAGCAGAGCGTCAAAGATCTGGTTGACGGCGCCTCTCGAGCCAGCCGATGGCTCCTGCCAGGGATTCCCTTGCCTTAGAATCACTGATCACCGGTGCCGCCATGACCGAACTCTTGCGTGGCAGAATGGCGGCGAGCCCGTGAATTTCTACTCAACGGGCTACCCTGGATCTACCGCTCGGCAATAAGGGAATCAGGGCTGGATCCTGCGGTAGCCGTGCCTGTCCTAATCGCCTCCGGCCGCCAGCTCCACAATGCGCTCGGGCGCCTGCCCGGCATACTCCACAGAGTTTGAATGGGAAGGCTCACCTCTAGGCTCGAAGTTCAACACACCCGCGTATCCGATCTCTCGCAGCTTGGCGAAAAGCTCGACCCACTGAATCTCGTCCCCCTCCACGAGAGGAGGATGGTGATCCTGACCTTTCTTGAAACCGTGCATATGAATATGGCGTAGGCGGTGCCCACACTGCTCGAGAATCTGCGTGGGGCCTCCGGGCAGGGTCATCGGATTCTGGTCGTCAGCGTTGCGCACGTGTCCGATATCCAGAATCATGCCCACCTGCGGGTGGCCCATGGCATCGAGGAATTCGACGCGGTCCTCTATCTGAGGTCCGCGAGTCGTATTTTCCACCGTGATGACCGCCTCCGTGCCTTCGATGTGCCGGGCCAACTCTTCGTAGGATTTTACCATGACATCGTCGGCATCCTTGGCGTGCGAACCCCAAAGTTTGCCGCCCTGCTCCAACATGGTGTCGATCTGGCGCCGGCAACGATCCACTCGCTCTTGGCGCTGGACCTCACCGTCAATATCGGAAAAGTTCGTCTTGAAACAGTGATAGGCTACGACTTCGACGCCGCATGCACGGCAGGATTCTCCCACCCATTTCATCGAACGCTTGTCGGACATATCGTACTGCTCGGGACTTTCGAGTAGCTCGATCCTGACGATTCCGTGGCGGACCAGCTCTTCCAGTGCACGCTCCCCGAAGGGCCGGTGTCCCCAAAACACGTAGGTCGATATGGACAGACGGTCTTTGATCTGTTGAACCGTATAGAAATCTTTCATCGTGTCGAACTCCTTTCGGATTAGTCGCCAAATGGCGCTGGGCGTCTTCACTATCTGCGTGCGCAATCGCGCTGATTAAGTTGCTTCCAGTGCTCTTCGATGGTTGGTTCCATGTCGAACTATGCGCGTGGTTCCGGAGCGCATCGACATGAATCGGGCTCATGGGTCACCTACCACTCATCGCGATCCGAGGAAACGATAATACCACGTCCGCAACGCACGAACAACAAGGATTAACTGTCAAATATGCATACAGGAGGAAAACGTGATATCGCGTGAGACGAGCCTAAAGAGGATAATTCTGGTGCGCGTGGCACCGGGGGAAGACATTCTGTTGGGACTGCGAAAGGCCGTAGTCGCTCACGGCATCGTGAACGGTCTCATTTTGACCGGTTTTGGTTCGGTGAGCCATTCTCACTTTCACGTGGTGATGAGTAACGAGTTGCCGCCCAAGGAGAGCTACCCAAAGAGCATTCAGCCCCTCGATGTTTGTTCCTTCAACGGTTTCGTACTGGACGGGAGTGTGCATTGCCACATCGATTTTTCCGACGAGCGCAACGGATTCGGGGGCCATATCGAGGAGGGTACGCTGGCGCTAACCTTCGCGAACATCGCCATCGGCGAGATCGAGGATAGCGTCAGCATTGTCGGATGGGACACGATCGCAGAGGAGGAGACTCTGTAGTGGGAGGGATCGGTTCGCTATGCTGAGTTCGTCCCTCCGTAACCCGATCACATTGTTTCGCGTACCCGGTTCGTCGACCCTTCGGATTCTGGGGATCGTGCTGAGTATTCGGCTTCTGGTGGCGATCTGGACCGCCCACACCTCGGGGACCGCCCCTTTTGACGACGAGTTTGTCAACAGTTGGACTCGATGGGATGCGGAACACTACGTGTTGATTGCGGAAGACGGGTACCGTTCTCCTGACGAGTCGCCGAGCCGCCTCGAATTCGTCAGCCGATTCCCACCGCTTTTCCCTCTTGCAACCGCCGCCACCCGCGCGATCACGCCTTTATCAACGGCCGCTTCGGGAATACTGCTCTCGATCACGTTCCTGTTTCTTGGCTCCGTACTGGTCTTTCGCATCAGCTGTACTCTTTTCAAGTCGAGGGAAACAAGCTACTGGAGCGTACTGTTTCTCAACCTTTTCCCCACCTCCTACTTTGCCAGCGCTCCATATTCTGAGGCGATGTTCCTGTTTCTCATGGCTCTCTATTATTTCCTATTAGTGGAAAGAAGACAATTCTTGGGTCCTGCCATTGTGTTCACCGCGATGATTCTAACCCGCTCAGTAGGACCTGTCCTTTATCCTGTTCACATATATTTGTTTTGGCGCGAAAGTACCAAAGGTCCGAAGGAATGGCTTGGGCTGCTCCTACCCGGAATGACGTTCTTTATGCATCTTGCCGTCGTGCATCTCGTACTCGGTATGCCGGGTTATCTGGAATCGACCGAACGATTCAGCATACGTGTGTTCTCCAGGCTTCCTTTCAGCGAGAAACAATAGATGCGATTGATTACTTCATCGACCATCCTGGTCACATTCAGAACGCCGATTTCATGTACGGTGTTGGCTACAACGCTCTTTTCATGATGTTGGGCGACAGGCTCTGGTGATCTACGGCCTGCGGAAACTCGACCGCCTTGTTTAATATTTTCTCGGTGACGCACCTTCTATTTCTCTCTACGATCGGTGTGATGATCAGTGGTCCAAGATTTTTCTTCGTTCATCTTCCGGTCTTTTTTATCCTTGCTCGGATCCCATCCCGGTTGGCGAAGGTCGGCATCGCCCTATGCTCGTTGGTGGCGCTACTAGTGTTCTCTGGTCGATTTGTGACTGGGCTGTGGACATTCTGATAGCGGGATCGCGGAGCATCGGTCAGCGTCTCTCCTGCCCGCCGATCCGTCCACAGTTGAGATTTGCGGTTAGCTTCACTTGATTAGGGGCGCTCCGCCCCCCTTCTTTGAGTGGCCACGCCGTGGTCAACGCGGATCAACAGCAATGCAACCGATGGAGGCAGCGCTTCGATGGCACACGACATAGCACAGCTGAATGGTGTGAAATACCGGATTCCGGAATCCCCGGTTGCCGTCGTGTGTGTTGACGGCGGCGACCCGGAATATTTCACGGCTGCGAAGAAAGCAGATGTCATCCCCAACATCGCTCTTTTCATGGAAGAAGGGTTCAGCAGCATCGCTCACTGCGCCATTCCGAGCTTCACATGCCCCAACAATATTTCCATCGCGACGGGCGGACCTCCCGAGGTCCATGGGATTTCGGGTAATTTCTATCTGGATCGGCAGACCGGTGAGGCGGTGGTTATGACCGGGCCCGAGCTGATGCGGTCGCGTACCGTATTCGATGTAGTTTCGAAAGCCGGCGTGAAAACCGTCGTCATCACTGCAAAGGATAAACTGCGTCAGCAGCTCGGAAAGGACCTGGATGTGAGCGCCGGCAATGCCTGCTTTTCGTCCCAACACGCAGACCGTTGCACGATGGATGAAAACGGCATCGAGCGGGCACTCGACTTCGTGGGCCAGCCGCTACCTGACATGTACTCGGAGGAATTGTCGCTGTTTGTGCTCGATGCGGGTATCAAGTTTCTCGAGCAAGATGCCCGTCCGGGTCTGCTGTATTTGTCTCTGACTGATTATGTGCAGCACAAGTATGCTCCGGATCACCCAAAAGCGATCGACTTCTATAAATCGCTGGATGATCGCTTCGCACGCCTGGTGCAGCTTGGCGCCATCATCGGCTTCGTCGCCGATCACGGGATGAAAGACAAGTGCGCCGCCGACGGCACCTACAACATCGTCTATCTCCAGGATCTTCTGGACGAGCGTTTTGGAGCGGGCAATACCAAGGTCATCTGCCCGATTACCGATGCATTTGTTGGCCATCACGGATCACTCGGCGGTTTCGTTCGCGTCCATTGTTTCGATGGCGCTCCTGTGCAGGATGTGGTCGACTTCATTCGACCAATCGAGGGCATCGATGAAGTGCTGGAGCGCGGGGCGGCGGCGACCCGGTTCGAGCTTCCGTTCGATCTCGAGGCCGATGTCGTCGTGATTTCCAGTGAGAGTTACTGTGTCGGCATGGGACGCGACGATCACGATCTCGCCGATCTGAACGGGGAGCGCCTGCGGTCACACGGCGGCATTTCCGAGCGTGACGTGCCTTTCGTGATCAGTCGGCCTCTCAACGCGGAATACCTTGCCCGAGCGCAGTCGGAGCAGCTGAAAAACTACCACATTTTCGACTTTGCGATAAACGGCACGGCTTGATCAGCAAGGAGTCGGACTCATGTCACAACGCACCGCGCGTGCAGCCGTTTACGATGCCCCGAACACGCCATTCGCGATCAGGAACTATCCTCTGAGAGACGTGCATCCTGATGAGGTTTTGGTCCGGGTCGTGATGTCGACGATTTGCCGGTCCGACATCCATTCGTACCACGGCCATCGGCCGAACCCGTGCCCCGGGATTCTCGGGCACGAGATCATCGGGGTCATCGACCAGCTCGGGGCGGACATCGAACGCGACATGCGGGGCGATCCGCTCGCCGTCGGAGACCGGATCACCTGGACGGAATATTTCCATCATGGCGAGTCCTACTATCGCGATGTCCATGACATGCCGCAGAAATCGCATGGGGTCAGAAAATATGGGCACGACCTGGTGGAAGAGGATCCACATTTTCTCGGCGGGTTTGCGGAGTATTGTTACGTCGTGCCGGGAACCGGCATCTTGAAACTCCCTGAAGAACTGAGCGACGAAGAGGCGACACCGATCAATTGCGGTGTCGCGACCATGGTTTGCGTCACCGAGGCAACGCAGATTCAGATGGGAGATGTCGTCGCGATCCAGGGACTCGGACTCTTGGGGCTCTACGGATGCGCGATGGCCAAGTCCCGTGGGGCACGTCTGGTGATCGGGCTCGATGCGGTCGCGGATCGCCTCGCGGCGGCCAAAAAATTCGGTGCAGACGTCGTCATCGACATATCGGGCCGCGAAGAGGATGACATCGTTGCTCAGGTGCGCGAGTTGGCGCCGCCCGATGGCGTCGATGCCGTGATCGAGGTTTGTGGTGCTCCAGCCGCAGTCCCGGCAGGAATGAAGATGTTGCGCATCGGCGGGCGTTACACGCTTGCCGGTCTGGTCAACCCCGATGCCCACGTCACGGTCGATGCCAATGTGTTTGTGAAGAAGTGGATCACGCTGCGGGGCATCCACAACTACCACCCGCGGCACCTGATCCAGGCGCTGGACTTCGTCGTGGCCAACCGGGAGCGATTCCCGTTCAAGGACATCGTCGATTCAAAATTCAAGCTCGATGATCTCGACGAGGCCTTCAAGCGGGCGTCCGCACGCTCGGTGCTGCGCGCCGCGATAGTACCGTAAGAGGATCGCTATTCATGCCAGCAGAAACGCCTGATCTCGACTTCAAGCCAAAGGGACTGTTCATCGGTGGAGAATGGATAAAGGCCGGCTCCGGCCAGACCATTACTACGATCAACCCCTCAAACGGTGACGTGCTCGGCGAAGTGCCGCTTGCCAATGAGGTCGATGTTGACAAGGCTGTCACAAGCGCCAAGGAGGCGTTTCCGGCATGGTCGGCTTTGCCCGTCGCGAAACGTCCCGAATATCTCCTGCGTCTTGCTCAAGCGATCGACGAAAATGCCGAACTTCTGGCGCTGATGGATGCCGTGGACAGTGGCAACGCGGTCTCCGGGATGCGCGCCGACATGAAATGGACGGCCGACACTTTCCGATACTTCGCCGGCCTGGTCACCGAGATGAAGGGCGAGACCCTGTCACGCGAGCCCGGCCATCTCAACCTGACCTTGCGCCAACCCTACGGCGTGGTTGCCAAGATCAATCCCTTCAATCACCCCTTCCGTTTCTGCGCCGAAAAGGCGGCGTCGGCGCTGGCCGCCGGAAATACCGTTGTCATCAAAGGACCGGAACAAGCCCCGCTCTCCAGTCTGAAGCTAGGCGAGCTCTGCCAAGAGATTTTCCCGCCTGGCGTCGTCAATATCGTCACGGGGGACGGTCTGACAGGTTCGGCAATGGTGCGACACAAGGACGTACCTCGCATCGGGTTTGTGGGTTCAGTCGAGACGGGGCGAATTATCGCTCGCGAAGCGGCCGAGGGACTCAAGGAGGTCACGCTGGAGCTGGGTGGAAAGAACCCTATCATCATTTTTCCTGACGCCGACCCAAACGAGGCGGCCGCCACGGTCGTAAAGGCGATGAACATGAATCGTCAGGGACAGTCGTGCTCGTCGACATCACGGGTGCTCGTGCATGAATCGCTGCACGACAAGGTGAGGGCCGAGCTCGTCAAAGTGGCGTCGGCGATTCCGATCGGTCTTCCATGGCTTGAAGGTGCTGAAATGGGACCGCTCGTTTCCCAGCAACAGTACAACAGGGTGCTGCGATATATCGAATATGGGCATGCGGATGGCGCCACGCTGCTGACTGGCGGCGGTTCGCCCGATGATCCGGACCTCAAGAGGGGATTCTTCGTAGCGCCTACGGTGTTCGACGGCGTGACACCGCAGATGCGCATCGCCAGCGAGGAGATCTTCGGTCCGGTCATGTCGATCATGGGCTGGACCGATTTCGACGAGATGATCGAAGTCGCAAACGGTGTCATGTACGGGCTGACTGCGTCTATCGTAACCAACGACTTCGGTGCGGCGATGCGAGCGGCCGAACGGGTGGAAGCGGGCTACGTCTGGATCAATTCATCCGGCCGCTATCTGGGCGCTCCCTATGGGGGCTGGAAACAGAGTGGTATCGGTAAAGAAGAATCCTTCGAGGAGCTCCTGAGCTACACACGCCTGAAGAATGTGAACATGCGCTGGTAACAAGCTGGCGCGGAGATGAACTCCAGCCAATCGAGAGGAGCCCGAAACAAGATGGCCGAATCCATTCACTATCGCGGCAGGCTTGAAGCGTACTGCCTGGCCCAGCAGGAGTTCACGCTCGAGCTCGTCGACGCGACGTTGCGGGCTTACCCGCCGGCCCTGCCAGAACCGCCGCCGCGACGGCTGGCATTACAGCTGCTGGATCATGTGCTGCACGAGGAACCCGCCGCGAGCAAGCCGTGGCTCCAAGCCTTCCACCACCGCCGCATAGCCGCCGCCGCCGACGACATCGAAGCGACGCTCGTCCGTTCGGGTGGTGCGGTGTGGAAGCTCTACGACCATGGCTTCGTCGTGCGCACCCCGGAAGTGACGCTGGAGTTCGACCTCACGCGGGGTCACTCTGCCGGCGTCCCTGCTTTCGCCGTGGCGGATGAGGTGCTCGACCGGATCGCCGACGCCTGCGACGTGCTGTTCATCAGCCACCTCCACGAGGATCACGCCGACCCTCACGTCGCAGCCCGTTTCCTCGTCCAGAACAAGCCGGTGGTCGCGCCGCCACAGGTGCTGGAAGAGGAACCGTTCCACGAGCGCATCACTCACCTTCCGCGCGAGCCCCACGTGCTGCACGAGCTGTCGGTGCACGGTGGAGAGGTGCTCCTGCGGGTCGCCGCCAATCCGGGTCACCAGGGCATCAAAACCGAGAACAACCACCATGTGGTGGTCGCGCCCTGTGGATTCACCGTGGTCCACACCGGCGACCAGGGCTATACAGACGAACTCGACTGGTTGGACAGCGCCCACGAGCACTACCGGGTCGACCTGTTGCTGCCTAACTCCTGGGTGCCCGACTTGCTGGGGGTGGTGGCCGCATACGATCCGCGCTTCATCGTCCCAGGCCACGAGAACGAGCTGGGCCACGACGTCTCCCACCGCGAGCCCTACTGGCTTTCCTACGTGCGCATGACGACGAACGCCGAGAAGCTTCTGGTGATGACCTGGGGCGAACGCTTTGACGTGCCATAGAGGACAACCATGACTACCGAGCTTGCTGCGCATATCCTACAGACCCCTCTTTGCGACACCCACGAACATCTGCGCAAAGAGCACACCTGGATCGATGAGGGACCCGACATCCTCCAGGATCTCTTCGGCAACTACGTTGCGGCCGACTTGAAAACGGCAGGTGCCAACACCGCGGCTATCGAGCGTCTGCTACACAAGCCAGAGGCACCGGTGGGCGACCGCTTTCGCGATATCCAGAGTGCGTGGCATGCCACCCAGTTTACCGGCTACGGCGAAGCGGTCCGGCTGATTGCAAGCAAGATATACGGACTGGAGGAACTGACAGCCGGTGGTCTGGACCAGGCGCAGACGCGATTGACCGACCTGCGCAGACCGGGAGGGCGTTACGATCTGCTCAAGAACGTGGCGAATCTGGACCACATCCAGACGGATGACGGCTGCTGGCCTTGTCTGCCCGATCGCTCGGGCTTGGACTTTTTCTTCTACGATATCTCCTGGGCGGGATTCTGCAACGGCCACATCGACCCTGAGGCTATCGAAGCGGAAACGTCGGTTGCCGTCAACGATCTGAATTCGCTCGACAAATCCATGGCCGCCATTTTTGCGAAGTACGCGTCGGTCGCCATCGCCGTCAAAGCCCAGCACGCCTACAATAGAACCCTCCTTTGGGAGGAGCGAACGCGAGAAGATGCATCTCAGGCACTAGACGCCGTCCTGAGCGAAGGCCCCGAAAACGTACCCGAAGCAACACGTCTTTGCCTGGGTGACTGGTGCTGGGCAAGAGGAATCGAGCTGGCAGTCGAGCACGACCTCCCGTTCAAGATCCACACCGGATATTACGCCGGCAACGATCGCATGCCGGTGGACCGGATCCGCGCCGGCAACATGTGTCCTCTGCTGGCGAAATATCTGGACGCCCGTTTTGTGCTCATGCATATCGCCTACCCGTACAACAACGAGCTGATCGCCATCGCCAAACATTACCCCAACGTCTGGGTAGACCTATGCTGGGCGTGGTCCATCGATCCTTTCAGTTCCGCGGATTTTGTCCGGCGATTCATCCACACGGTTCCAGCGAACAAGCTTTTCGGTTTCGGCGGCGACACGGGATGGCCCACGAGTTCGGCCGCGTATGCAATCCAGATGAGACACTGGTTCACGCGGGCGATGGAGAGTGAGGTTGCAGAAGGCTTATTGACCGAGCAACAGGCAAAGCGGGTTGCATCTCGAATCATGCACGACAATCAGTACGACTGCTTCGATCTGGAGGGGACACGCCGCAACATCGCCGAAGCCGCAGCCTGACCCGCGCCCAGGGAGCCCAACAGGTCTCTACGGTCGCACGCGTGCCCAGCAGGCGTTTTTGATCGTTTCGTCGCCGGCGTAGAACACGGTGAAGAGATCCCCGTTGGGCAGGAGCGCAATGCGGGGATGTCCGAAACGCCACCGTTCCATGTCCTTCCAAAGCTCGGCCCCCGAACGCGATCCCTCGGCGCCCGATTCGGTTCCGCGGGAGCTGTCGTACACCCTCAAATCGCGCGATCGATCCCAGGTCCGGCCAAAATCCGGGCTGAAAGAGAGGTTGATTCCTGGAGGATCCCGGCGATGGGGGTAGGCCGCCACCAGCCGATCGCCGCCGATGGCCAGGGGTTGGCAATGTTGACCAGGTAGGCCAGTGGGTTCGGGAGCGGACCAGTGACGCGCATCGGCGCTGCCCCACGATATATGAGCGTCGATGTCGTGACCTTTGAGAAAATCGTGCGTCCAGAACATCGCCACCAAGCCACCTGAAGAGGGATGTCTGTCGATTCGTTGATCCCAGTAGGCCACCTCGTGTTCGGGGTGTTGGGCAACTGTCACAAACTCGGACCAGGAGACTCCGCCGTCGCCGGAAATGCGCAGGCGGGCACCGGGTTGGCCCGGAGACGGATCGTCGTACTCCTTCCAGTGCTCGTACGGCTGGCAGAGGAAACCATCGGGAAGCTTGAAAACGGCGCAGGTACAGGGCGAAGCAGCTACGTGAGGAGTCGTCTCCATAACGCGAGGCTGGCTCCAGCTACGGCCGTCGTCGCCGGAGGTTGCGTGCAGGATCTGCATCGGAAGCAGCCCCTGAGTCCGGGGATTGATAAACGGCAGCTCCGGGCGCGAGCGATTGACCCAAAGGAATGAGGCTGTAAGCTCTCCGGGTTCCAGCTCAGTGAGGCTCATCGTTTTGATTTCGCCGGTTATGCCCGAAAACTCGGTCTGGCCATACCCGTCGTAACGGAGTTCCCACGACTCGCCCATATTCTCGCTGGCGAAGATACAGGCGTGACCGTCGGCGGAGTGCCTGGCAGTGCCCCAGCGCCCGGTAACCAAAACGGTTCCACGCCGAGTCACAAAAACATCCGTGAACGCACTCGAGCGCCGATATTGTGGACCGCTGGCTCCGTCGAACACCAGCCCAGAGGAGATCAGTTGCACGGGTTACAACCCCTATTCCCCATATTGAACCTGAAAACCGCTTTTCAAAGGTGCCATAAGATGTTATAGGCAATATAATAACGATTGTTTCTGGCGATGAATATGGGTCATCCCGAGGGTGAAAGGATGAGAATGGGTTTTGATGGTGGAATCAAGCTTGAATTTCATGGTGCAAAAGTGACCTCTGACGGGGGTCTTTTAGCGTATCGTGAACTTGATGATGCGCTGGGATTATTCGATGCCGTTTCTACGGCTTTATCGGACCAACGTACTGGCCGTAATATCCAACATGCGATGGCTACCTTATTACGCCAATCCATTTATAGCCGTCTTGCGGGGTATGAAGATGTCAATGACGCCGAGCGTCTCTCGGTTGATCCTGTCATGAGAGCGCTCACCGGGGAAAAGGGCGCCCCACAAACAGGCCGCCAGCGTCAACACGATGGGGCGTTTTGAAACTAAGATACTGACTCCGCACGAGAATCTCGGAAACTTGTCAGATATTAATGGCAAGTGGGTTCAAAAAGCGATGGGTAAGACCCCTCATCAGCGAATCATTCTGGACCTGGACAGTTCAGAGAGCCCGGTACATGGCGAGCAGGAGGGATCAGCTTACAACGGCCATTTCGGGTGTACCTGTTTCCATCCGCTGTTCTGCTTCAATCAGTTCGGGGATTGTGAAGGCGTCCTGCTGCGCTCTGGTAATGTTCACAGCGCTGATCGTTGGAAGGAAGTTCTGCAACCGATCGTCAAGAGATACGAGAACAAAAAGAATAGGAAATACTTTCGTGGCGATGCGGCCTTCGCCAAACCAGAAATCTATGAATACCTGGAGGGAAACGGCCTCTTGTATGCCATCCGGATGCCTGCCAACCAACTCCTCCACGAGAAAATACGACCCCTGCTGACTCGACCGGTGGGCCGACCACCCGAAAAGCCGATAATCTGCTGGTCCGAGTTCAGCTATCAGGCCGGCAGTTGGGATCGACCGCGGTGGCGATAGACCAGACGTTATTTGCCGAGATCTTGGCCCGAATCAAGCGTTTACGCAATTATTCTGTCTAGAACATCACTTTCCAAAGTGAAGCAATGGATACCTGTCTCTAATCGGTGAATGTGAACATGGAGATCATGATAATTCGGAAAAACAAGGCCGTTCTTAATGCAGAAATTTGTCCGTGGAGCAAAGTGGACGGCCATTCCTTATTATCAAACAGAGTCGAGTTCAATCTAAACCCCAACTGATTTTGATATGGGGAATACCAGCTAAGTCAGGCGGCAGACAAGAAACTCTAATGAACGGACTGTCGAAAACTGGTTGGTTGATTTAAACTGGCCTGCAAACAGAAATCGTTTGTGGAACTGCAATCCAATGCATACCGAAGGACAGAGACCCAATGATTAACGAGCTAGCAACTCTGAGAAACGGTCGATCCGGGCGGTTCTCATCCTGGGACAAGACCGGCAGGAACAAAGACCATTGGCTCCTCGAACCGGGTGAATCCAGAGTGCTTGCAGACATCGAGGGACCGGGCGCTATCACCCATATCTGGATGACCCAGTTGAACCACTATCGGGAGTGCTTACTGAAGATTACCTGGGACAACGCGAAGAAACCCAGCGTCCTCGCGCCCTTGGGAGACTTCTTCTGCCTTGGGCACGGCATCGCCAATAGCTTCCAATCGTTGTTGTTCACGGCGTCGACGAACAGAAATAACGAGTTCAATCAGGGCTGTGCGCTCAATTGTTACGCGCCCATGCCATTCAACGAGCGCGCCGTAGTTGAGTTGATCAACCAGAGTGGCGAGACACACATGCAATTCTTCTATGTCGACTACGAGAGTTATGCCCAACCCCGACCCGAGGCTGGCTACTTTCACGCAGAATTCCACCGATCCAATCCGTTCGGTGGCTGGGGTCACGAGATACGGGTCGGTGCCGCTGAGGCCGATATTGCCAACAAGGGCAAGCTAGCCTGGGACAACAATTACCTTATCCTAGAAACCAAAGGCAGGGGTCATTACGTCGGCTGCAACCTTTCTGTCACCAACTTCAAGGGAAACTGGTGGGGCGAAGGTGACGACATGATTTGGGTCGATGGCTACAAGTGGCCTCCGGATCTTCACGGAACCGGGAGCGAAGACTATCTCAATCAAGCATGGGGTATGCAGCCCAACGCATTTCTGCGCAACGGCTCGTCCATCTATGAGAAAAACACCAACGGCTACCAGACCAGCTACGTGCTACACATTGAAAACCCCGTCCGTTTCGAAAAGGAGATCAGGGTCACCATTGAGCACGGTCACGGTAACCATCTGGCCAACGAGATGTCGTCGGTAGCCTATTGGTACGCGGAACGACCAGCGAGCGTAGTTTCGCCACCGCCGGTGGGCAAACGCCTCCCGGTCCTCAGGGATAACCAGGGAGGTTGGTTATCCGACAAGAAGAGTAAGTGCCCGGGAAAGCATATCACTCCGAACACCGAGATGAAGAAGATGAAGGCGAGGTGGGCGAAAAAGAACGGGTGAACAGCCGTACAACTCCTTAACCAAAGCGTTTCACCGGGAATTATTGTCAAGAGGACAGTACCATTTCGAGAATCGGCAATCCAATCAAGTCGAAACCGGAATCGATCGCAACCAGACCCCGGCCCCTTTCAGGTACGCCGAGAACTGGGCGCGGGCGTCGTTCGCGGGCTACGAATGTTTGGGCAGAACCGCCTTCTCCACGAAAACCCTTCAATATAGTACTGGCGTGGTTACGATTGTAGCCGACCGTCTGCGCAGAACCAGAGGAGAACCGATGCCCGCAACACATCGACCTGCGATTCAAGGGGAACGCCACATGGTTTCCTCCACGCATTATCTCGCCTCCATGGGCGGGATGCGGATTCTTGAGCAAGGAGGCAATGCCGCGGATGCGGGGGTGGCTACCGGTATGTGTATCAACATGGTGGAGACCCACCTGACGCAGTTTGGCGGGGTCGCACCGATTCTATTCTGTCCGGCATCGGGGCCGCCGCAGACGATCAGCGGGTTGGGGCGGTGGCCCAGAGCGGCAAGTATCGATTATTTCCGCGACCATGAGGGCGGCGATTTGCCTCCGGGCATTTTGCGCTCGGTCACGCCCGCTGCTCCAGACGCCTGGATCACCGCCCTGGATCGTTTCGGCACCATGACCTTCGCAGAGGTTGTTCAGCCTGCCCTCGAACTCGTGGAGAATTGGCCCGCCCGCTATGCGGGACAGAAGGATATGGCTACCACGTTTCGACGGCTGGTGGAGGCCGAAGCCCAAAGCGGAGGAGATCGTCACGCCGGATTGAAAGCTGCCCGGGACCTGATTTACAGGGGGGAGATCGCCCGGGAGATCGCAGCGTTCAGTGAGCAGGAAGGCGGGCTTCTGCGGGCGGAGGATCTGGCGGCCTTCGAGGTTAGGGTGGAACCCCCGGAACGTATCGATTACAAGGGGTACGGGGTCTATTCCTGCGGAGCCTGGTGTCAGGGACCCTCCTTGTTGATGGCACTGAATATCCTGGAAGAATTCGATCTGCAGGCGATGGGGCACAACGGTGCGGACTATTTGCATCTGATTCTGGAAACCATGAAGCTGGTTTTCTCAGACCGCCACCATTACTTCGGCGACCCTGATTTTGTGCAGGTTCCCATGGCAGGTCTTTTGTGCAAAGCGTATGCGAGGGGCCGGGCAAAGTCCGTTGATCTGACACAGGCCGCACCCGATATGCCGATGCCGGGCGATCCCTGGCCTCACCATCCCGAATCGCGATCGGAAACCGGTCCGGTGCCCGCCGCTAAAGCAACGAGCGGGAAATATCCCGTCACATGGGAACGAGACACGGCTTATGTCTGTGTGGTGGACGGTGACGGCAACGCCTTTTCGGCCACTCCGAGCGATCCGGTCGACTGGACCCCGGTGATACCGGGGTTGGGATTCGGCATGTCCGGAAGAGGATCGCAGACCTGGTTGGATCCGGACCATCCGAGCGGTTTGGAACCGGGCAAGCGGCCCCGGCTCACCCCCAATCCGGCAATGGTACTGAGGGACGGGAAGCCGTTTATGCCTTTCGGATGTCCGGGAGGAGACGCTCAGGTGCAGGGCATGTTGCAGGTATTTCTGAACGTGGTGCTATTCGGGATGGACCCCCAGGAAGCAATTGAGGCTCCGCGGGCGGTGTCGCACTCGTTTCCAAATTCGTTCTGGCCCCATGGTTCGCGACCGGGCGAAGCCGTGGTGGAGTCGCGGGTAGACGAGGGGGTGCGGCGAAATTTGTCGGAACGGGGGCACAAGATTCAGGACGATGAGGCATGGTCGCGTGGGGTGAGTCGGGTGTGCGCGATTTTGGTCGATCCGGTGACCGGGATGCGGGTTGGAGGCGCTGACCCGAGAGGTCCGAGCTATGCGATTGGCTGGTAAATCTCAGGGCAACGAATGCGCATGAGATTTGTGCGCGGACACAGCCACTGGAGCTTCTCCCTGCTGCTCGTCCTGGGGGTGGGAACGGCAGCAGGGCAACGGGGGCAAACTCAACTGCAGGTTGCCGAGGTGGAACCCCCATCGCCTTTTCTACAGCGCACCTTCCCGCGCTATCGCAACTACGCCTTTCAGCAATTCACCAATCCCCAGGACCACGCCTCCCCTTACGCCGATCGGCCGAGAGCCTACTTCGGCTCGTTGGGTACCGAGCTCATCACCGGGTACGAACTGTATACATGGAGTGAAACTCGCTTTCCAGGACAGCAGTACGGGAGCAGGATGTTCAAGGATATGAACATCTTTCGCCCGGTCTTCGACCACGTGATGGTCGGGCGGGACGGTTACGGCAACTGGGGCTACAGCGCCATTGCCGGGGACGGTCTGATGGCACGATTGAGCCCCCTGACCTTGTCCAAAACGGATTTCAACGGGCTGCGATTGGATGGATCTACGCCTTACCTGAGATTTACAGCCCTGGCCTCGCGTCAGGAGCGCCAGCCCGCCAACCCAACCAGTGTAAGCGCCAACTGGAACATCGACGGCACCTTCGTATCCGAGAGCAATACCCTATTTCTGGGTGGCCGGCTTGAGACCCAGATAGGTTCTCTGCGCCTGGGACTGAACGGAGCCAACGTACACCTCTACCAGAGCACCCAACCAGGCAACAGCCTCAAAGGGAGAGTGCGTCCCGACCATCCGCTCGTAGACTACATCCTGGTGCGTATCGCCGATGATTCGCCTGCCGACGGCAGCGGAGCTGTCGTCCAGGAGATCCGGCTCATTCTCAATGGCGAAACTCGACCCGACATCCTGCCCCAGGTAGTCCGACACCGCGAAGGTGTGCCGACTCAGGTCGGCTCCGTCTCTCGAGCCACTGGCGAGTTCAGCCCGATAATTTACAACAATCCGAAGCCGGTCTTCGGATTTGAAGGTGGTCCCTACCGGGAAAGAGAAGTGCCTGCCTATGCGGACTACCTTTACCGCTTTGCCCATGAAGCAGGCGAGGACGTGAGCGGAGATACCAACCTTGAGGGATTGCTGGCCAGCTACGCGATCGAATCGCCGGAGAACGTCCTTCACGCCGACGGCGACGAAGTGCTCATCTGCCTGTTCGATGTGTCGCAAGAGCCGTTTGTGGAGTCCGTGGAGGTGGAGGCATTGATGGGAAACGACTACCGCATCGATGTGGCTATCCAGTGGGTAAACAATCCTCGCGGTCGCAATCTAGCATCGAAATTCCAGAGCAGTTACTACCGCACCGTGCGGCGCGCCCGGGGCAACGTGCAGGACCTGTCCAATCTGCGGCGCGTGCGTTTCGGCATTGGTGACAACACCGCGCTCTTTGTCTACAGCGCGGACGCCAACTTCAGTCTGGCCGGTCTGGAGATCAACGGCGAGTACTCACGCTCGGCCCTCTACTCCCGCTACCCGGCACAGCTGGAGGGAGAGCGAGTTTTTGGACAAGCGCCCCGATTCGCCGAGCGCGACGACGCCTATTATCTGCAGGCCCTGCGGTGGTTCGGGCGGGGAAACCTGGGCGCGGAGTACTTTGCCATGAATCCCCAGTACACTACCGAGCTGCGCACCTTCCTGAAAGGAGAGATCGTCTACGACTACGGCGACCTGGCGGGCTTAACCAACTCGACCCTTTACTGGCGGCTGATCCAGGACAATGATGATGGCGACCGCTACCCCGACCGGCCATTGGGACACATCCTTGGCGCCGGCAGGTTCGCTGCCCCCGTCGATCCCGATGGAGTTTTTCCTGGCCAGGATGAGGACAACGACGGTTGGCCCGATACCAATCGGAACTTCAATGACGTGCCCGATTACGAAGAACCCTTCCTCATCTACCATGTCGAACCGAACGATTACACCTACGGCCTGGACCGCAACAACAATGACGAGCCCGACGCGCGGGAGGACGATCACGACGTGGACTATCCGTACGATCTAGACCAGCGCGGTCTGCACCTCTTTGGCCACCTCGATCTGACGCGGCGCTGGTCGGTGGGATTGGGACACCACGACGTCGACCAGATAGCCGGCGCCGGGCGCAACAGATCCACCTATGCCCTGCTGAACTATCGTCTGGAGGGAGCGAAGCGGTTGCGGCGCATCTTCTTCGAAAACCATTTGCGCCGGGTAAAGGACGACATTCCGGATGAGTATCTGCAGCTGGTGGAAAAACCGTCGCGCGGTTCCGTGAAGGCCGGAGATGGTGGGCTGGAGATAAACGTGTTCGGATTTTTCAACAAAGATAAGCGAGAGGACCTGCTGTTCTACAGGGATAGCTTTGTCAACGAGACCTATATGGAAAGCGCGCTCAACCCATGGTCCACTCTTCACCTGGTGCAGAAACTGCGGTTGCGTCTCAACTGGCAGCAGGGGGGAGAGGCAAGCACCGGCACCTTTCAGCGCCAACGCCGCCTGGACTATTGGACCCTGGTCAGCCGGGCGGAGTACACCTGGCACCTCGGCAAGCTAAGCCTGACGCCGCAATACAAATTCCTGCTCCTGCGCCTCATCGATCGGGAAGCCGACGTCGCTCTGCGCTCGGAGTTCAGTTCGATCCCCATAGTTGGCCTGGAGTACCCGCTCCTCAAGAAAACTACGTTGCGGGCAGGACTGCAGGGCCTTGGACCCTTGCCGTACCGACTGGAAGACCGGGAACAGACGCGCCGCTCCTTCGAGCAACGCACTACCTTCATCAGCCTGACCAACCGCACGGGTTACTTCGGCTACGACCTCTACACCATCATCGGCTTCGCGCGGAACAAGAAGGACTTCAAAGATCCGTTCCGTCGAGCCGATGGTTTTAATACCTGGTCGGTGTTTGTGCGCTCGTTGATCGGCTTCACCGAATATGGACGCCTGCTCTAGCCGCCCGTGGCAAAAAGCTCATGAAGCCGAATTCTTGAAATTCGGCCCACGTCCCTGCACGGGCTGCTACCCGTCTCCCAGAGCGTCGCGGTGGTCGAGCGCGCGTTGGAACTCGGCGCCAATCATCTATTTGTACAGAGTCTTCAGGGCAGTACCCTTCTTCGCGCTCTGCCGGGCAAGGTCCAGTATGTGGATCGGCCTCCGCGCCCACTCAGGACTAATCACCAGCTTGGTCCCTTTTACCAGATGATTCGCAACGTTCTTGTAGAATTTCGGCCACTGGCTCGCCGCGTTGGTGCCCCTCGTAATGACCTTCTGATCTCCCCTCTGCTGGATCATCTCATAGGTTCTATTGTCGAACAGGTAGCTCCCCCTGGTACCGGAGATCTCGAGCATTCCTTCTCTTGGATTCGCCTCGACGCTCGACATGGTTAGTGTCAGCCATTTGCCGCTTTTAAAACGTACAACGGCCGAGGCGACGTCTTCATTGGTATCCTTTTTCCACGCCGTCTTGGACGCCCAAAATCCCGACCGTGTGTATCCCGCCACTTCGGTCATATCATCACCCATGATCTGGAGCGCGTATTCGAGAAGGTGGACACCCCAATCGTACATGATCCCGCCTGAGATAGACCTGCTGGATCGCCACCAGTCTCCCGGCAGACCGTGTCCCCCCATATGCGCCTCGATCCGGTAAACATCCCCGATCGCCTTCTCTCGGCGGATATGCTTCAATGCCTCGAGCACACATCCGTCCCAGTGCCGATTGTGATACGCCGTTAACAGAAGTCGGCGCTTCTTGGCCTCGCGGATCATGGTGTCGCACTCTGCTGTCGTGATCGCGAGCGGTTTTTCGCTGACAACGCTGCGGCCGGCGCGCAGACATTGCAGCGCGAGCTTGGCGTGGGTGTTGTGCGGCGTGATCAATACAACAAGATTGACATCTGATTTCTTCAGCATCTGTGAGGCGGATGCATAAGTCCCGATCCCCGGTAAGTCTTCCTCGGCCACCTTGCGTCTCTCTGGGTCGAGCTCGGCCACGCAAACGGGAGTCATTCCAGCCGATTGCATGTCGGTCAGGTGCCGCTGCCCCATTCCGAACGCACCGCTGTATCCGATCACGCCAACCTTGATTTCTTTCGCTCGCTTGAATTTGCCCAACTCGATCTCCTTTCGCCGAGCTTCAACCGGGACTGCAGTGGTCGGTCCCCTCACTCGCACCGTGCATCACATCGCCTCTTTGCCGATGCGAACGAATCCTTCCGCATGCGTGCACTCCTTCATGCCGGCGATAATCTGCGCCTCAAGCCCTCGATACTTGGCGAGGATGGAGTACTGCTCCACCAGCGACGGCTGTGCCGCGAGCTTGCTCATGGCCAGAACCTTGCGCTCCATCGTGGTGTCGATGTTGACGTAAAAGTCCGGGAGAAACTTGGTCACCGGCGACGTCGCCAGCTGCGCTTCGTAACAGACGTACTTGGGCACTGCACAGGGCGCATGCTCCGTCTGAAGGCCGGGCACATCGCAATAGGTCCGTGCCCACAACACGGCCTGAGCGGTTTCCACGTGATCCGGATGCAGGATATCGTCGATCCAGTGACAGAGAATCAGGTCCGGCTTAAAGGCCCGCACCGCATCGATAATCTGCAGGCGGCGCTCCGGTCCGAGCAACAACGGGCAATCGCCGAAATCGAAGCAGTCTATAGTGGCCCCGAGAACCCCCGCCGCTCCTTCGATCTCCTCTCTGCGAACGGTTTTGATCTCGTCCAGCGAGGGCGTCGGATCAAGCGCATACAGGGCCGGCGCCTCGCAGCGTTCCCCGTAGGACAGGTCGTGAATATGCACGGTAGCTCCCGCGTCGATAAAACGCGCGATGGTACCACCGGCGCGCGAGCAGAAGTCGGCGGCGTGGGCGCTGAAAACGAGCACTCGCTCGTGCTGCATGAATGACATGGCAATCCCCCTAGCCAGAGTTGGCATTGGTGATAGTGCGTTCGACCGAGCGCGCGAGCAGTTGCCGCAGACGTGCGGGAAACTGCGCGTAGAGTTTTTTCGGCACCAAAGGCCCGGCGGGTCCCTGGAGATCTTCAAGAACACAGTATCCGTGTTCTTCGATGTCGGCTATGGCTTCCGCAACCGCGGTTTTGGACGTCACTGTAACCACCTTAGCTGAACCGAATGGCCTTGAATTTCTCCATCTGCTCGGTGATGGCAATCTCCGACGGCAGCCGCTCGACGCTCGACGCACCGTAGAATCCATCGACCCCTTGCGTATTGTGCAGTACGTATTCCGCATCCTCCGGCATGGAGATCGGACCTCCGTGACAGAGCACGATAACGTCGGGATTCGTCGCTTTCGCCTCGTCGCAGATCTCCTGCACCTTGGCCGGACATTCCTCCAAGGTAAACGCCGTGGACGCACCAATCGCACCTTTAGTCGTAAGCCCCATGTGAGCGACCACGACGTCGGCGCCGGCCTCCGCCATCGCTTTGGCCTCCTTCACATTGAACGCGTAAGGCGTCGAAAACAGATCCAGTTCGTGGGCTTGCCGAACCATCTCTACCTCTAAAGCGTAACCCATGCCGGTCTCCTCCAGGTTGGCGCGAAACATGCCGTCGCAAAGACCGACCGTGGGGAAGTTCTGTACTCCGGAAAAACCGGCATCCCGCACCTGTTTGAGGAAGCGGTCCATCAGTCGGGTGGGATCCGTGCCGCAGACTCCCGCTAGCACCGGGGTGTCATCGACGATGGTCAACACCTCGCCGGCCATCTCCATGACGATTCCGTTGGCGTCCCCATACGGCATGCATCCGGCCAGCGATCCGCGACCGTTCATTCGAAAACGGCCGGAGTTGTAGATGATCAAGATGTCGACTCCGCCGGTTTCCTGACACTTGGCACTGATCCCGTTTCCGGCGCCTCCGCCGACGATCGGCACCCCTTCGTCAATCCGTTTTCGCAGCCGATCCAAAACCTGTTGTCGTGTAAAAGCCATAATTCGCTCCGTTCCTATTTCTTCTGACTGATCAGGTCCAGCATCATCTCAACGGCCCTGGCCGCGAACTCGGGGTCGTTGATGTTGTGATCCACCTCTTCGACTGCGATTCCATCCTTCAGGTTGGCTTTGATCGTATCGAAGATCACCTGGTCCACATCGCGGTCGCAGAACCGCTCCCCCTCCCCATCGAGAATCGACACTCCCTTGAGGGGAAAGAGGAAAGCCACCGGTCCCTTGGCCGCGTTCGCTTTCCCCGCGAACGCCTTTCCCATCTTCTCGTTCTCCTCTGTATTCGTCCGCATCAGTGTGACCGACGGATTCCACTCGTAGAAGTTTCTCTTCGCATCGACGTACTCCCTGGGAACCGTCTCCATCCCGCCGAAGTTGGCCATGTCGACGCAGCCCGGCACTATCAAATGTGGCAATCCCATCTGTCCGGCAGCGTCCAATCGTTCGGGGCCGGCGTCGAACACTCCGCCGCAGACAGTGTCGGCCCATTCAGTGGTGGTTATGTCCAACACCGCGTCTACCAGTCCCTCCCGCACCAGGCTCTCCATGGCTTTGCCGCCGGTCCCGGTTGCGTGAAAAACCAACACCTCGTATCCCTTCGTCGAAAGCTGCTCCATACAGTCGTTCACACAGTCGGTGGTATTGCCGAACATGGAGGCGGTGATGACTGGCTTGTCATCCGTGCTTTCCGGAACCTCTGCGTCCACCATGCCGCATACGGCACCGGCTGCGCGCGCAAAAATAATTCGCGAGACACGGTTGATGCCGGCCACGTCGACGATGGAGGGAATCATGGTGATGTCCTTGGTACCCACGTAGACCGCCACGTCCCCGGAAGCTGCCGTGGAAACACAGACCTTCGGCATACCGACGGGGAGTGTGCGCATTGCTGAACTGACCACGGTTGTGCCTCCCGTCCCCCCCATGCCGAGGATGCCGTTGATTTTTCCTTCCTCTTGCAATGATTTGACAATGACCGGGGCACCGTCGCACATGATCTTCATCGCCTCGCCGCGATCCTTGTTTTCGCGCAGCTGATCGAGCTTGCCGCCGCCCGCCTCAGCCAGCTGGTCGGCTTCCACATCCACCGGGAAGAGAGTGGTCGAACCCAAAACGCCGGTGTTCACCGTAAGTACCTCTTTCCCTCGGGCGAGTATCTGCTGCCGCACGAAAGCGTATTCCGGTCCTTTGGTATCGAAGGCTCCAATCAAACAGATCTTCTTCATTATCTAACCTTCCTCTACCTTTCTGATTCTAGATGACGCAAGTTAGCGTCCGGTTTTACCTTCGCCAACCCCCCAACTCCAGATTCCTGGCGGACGGCGCCCACGCCACTCGAGACGGGACGTTTCAACCGGTGGCCTCATCCTCTGTTTTCCTCGTCCTGTTCCGCATATCGAGATAACCTTCGAGCATGGTCAGAGCGATCGACTCGGCATAGGAATAGATGCGGCGCAGGTAGTCTACGAGGTCGAGATGAATCTCGCTGCTTTCTAGCGATTCCTGCCGTTCGGCGCTCAGTCGTTGGTAATGGGTTATGCGATAGGTTCGGTGCTGAATAACCAGTTCCGGTTTTGCGCGCACAACTTCCCGTGCACGATTTCCGTCGTTTTCTTCGAACGCTGTCATGGCCGTGTCGTAAGCGGACAGCACGTTCTGGTGAAGTGTTAGGAGCTCGTCCCTGCCCTCTTCCGAAAAACCGATATTGCCTTGGGCCTTCTTCTGCAACAGAGGGCTCAGGTCCTTCTTGATCAGATCGCCGATATGCTTCAGATCGGTCGAGACATCCATTAGCTGAGTAGCGAACTCCGACTGTTGCTGGTTGAGATTTCTGCGGGAGATCTGAATGAGGTAGTCGTTTATCTGGGCGCTGATGTGAACGACCTCAGCTTCCCGTTCAGACACCCTGGCATGCAACGAGAGGTCGTTCTGTACGAAGCAGGTCATGATATTTTCGATCATTTCGCGCACCAATCGCCCCACGCGGAGGATTTCTCCCCGGGTCTGTTCGAGAGCGATCGAGGGCACCGTCAGGAGATCGGGATCCAGGTGAACAGCGGTCCACTCCAGTGGGGCGCCCGATTCCACAATCCGTGGTGCGACTTGATCGGGAACCAGCTTTTCGACCAGACGTGCGAATTGTGCGCCGAACGGCAACAGCAGCAAGGTGTTGGCGATGTTGAATATGGTGTGGGCGTTGGCGATCTGACGGGGCGTCTCGGCTGCGAGTTTCTCAGTCCCGGAAAGCCCGGCAGTCTCTGGCGACACGTTCAAAACGAGGGCCGCTAGATGGTCGATAAACCAGACCCATATCAGGACTCCCGCAACATTGAAGAGGACGTGGATAAGGCTGGCTCGCAGTGCCTCCCGCGGCTTGCCTATGGATGCGAGCATAGCGGTAACGCAGGTACCGATGTTGGCCCCGAAAATAAGAGCGATTCCCGCCTCCAGAGAAATCAGCCCTTGGCCAGCCATGGCAATCACCACGCCGGTGGTGGCCGAGGACGACTGAACGAGGCCGGTAAATGCCGCGGCCACTAGAATACCTAAGGCCGGGGTCTCCATGCGCACCATCAAATCCAGGAACGGACCGTAGGTGCGCAGCGGTTTCATGGCACTGCTCATCAGACTCATACCGAAGAACACCAGGCCCAATCCCATAAGCATGGCCCCGTATTGGCGCACGGTGTCTTTGCGGGAGATGAAGAGCATGGCGAAACCGACGGCGATCATCAGCAGAGCCACCTTGGTCACTTTGAAGGCGATTATTTGCGCTGTCAGGGTCGTGCCGATATTGGCTCCGAATATGATTCCAACCGCCTGAGAGACCGAGAGGATGCCAGCCGTAATGAATCCGACAGTCAAGACCGTGGTGACCGAGGAAGATTGAATAATCGCGGTTACTATAGCACCGGTGATCGCCCCCATAAAGCGGTTGGTAGTGAGGCGGGCTAGGATATCCTTGAGCCGGTCTGCAGCCAGCGCCTTGAGGGCGTCTGACATCTGCTCCATGCCGAAGAGGAACAGGGCCAGTCCACCCAGAAGTCCCATACCCATGGTCCAAAGATCGAGATCGGTGGACCCACCCAACGAGGAATTCGTGGAACCGCTCGCCGCAAAGACCTTGGCTACGAGCATCAGCACTGCCACCAACGATAAGGCTAGGGCCATTCTGGCCCCTCCGAAAAATCTGGTCATAATCCTCATGCGATCATCTCACTTCAACGGTTGGTCGAGCTCCGAACTGCGAGCACCGGGCACTGGCAGGCGCGCAGAACCCGATCGGTCACGCTCCCGATCATGAGTCGTTTCAGGCCACTGTGCCCCTGGGTTCCGAGCACGATCAAATCAACCTTCTCCTTTTCCGCAACGCGAACAATCTGCTCGGCAGGCAGGCCGGGCACGATATGGGCATCGAATTTCTCCCACTTCTTCAGGTGTTTTCCAACAAATTCGGACATCATGGAGGAAGCCGCCTCTTCCATATTTCGCAACACCTTGCGTCCTGCCTTTTTCGAAGCGTAAAATCCCGGAGCATCCGCGGGGTCGTGGAGTACGTGCAGCAAAAGCAGATGTGCATCGAAAGGCAATGCCCACTTGAGAGCTTCCCGGAGGGCTTCAATCGATCCCGGCGAAAAATCGATAGCTACAAGCATCTTTTTCATGTTGGGTACTCCGTAGAATGGGTTCCGTCTGATTTTAGTTTGATCTTGGGACGCTGAGGCCGAGGTGTGCCACTGCGGACGTCGACCTGGGCCTCAGAAGATGATCATTCCTTCCAGGTAATGATAGCGCGGTATATCTTACCCAACCAAATAATCACCTGTTCTGACCGTGGTTTTTCCGATCACGGACGCCCGCTCTGATTCGCGGTTGGAGCTATGGACATTCTAATGACGGAAACGGAACAATGAAAACCTATGAAGATCTTGGAGTTACGACCTTCGTAAACGCAAGCGGTACCATAACGACTCTGGGCGGGAGCTTGATGCGGCCGGAAGTGCTGGAGACAATGGCCGAAGCCGCGCGGTCCTACGTTGATCTCTTCGAGTTGAATCAGAAGGCGGGCGATTACCTGGCGCGGCGCATCGGCGTAGATGCCGCCCACATCTCGTGTGGCGCTGCGAGCGGCATGCAACTGGTGGCGGCCGCTTGTCTCACCGGTTCCGATCCGGAGAAGGTCCGTCTCCTGCCTCACACAAGAGGCTGGCGCAACCAGTTCGTGATCAGCATGGTGGATTCTCATTTCTACATCCACCAGGGAATCGAGATGTGCGGGGGCAAGCTGGTGGGTGTGGGCAGCAGGACGCGCATCACCACCGAAGACATTCTGGGCGGCATTGGATCAAGAACAGCGGCTATTGTGCATTTCTTGGGCAAGCAGAGCCGGGTACAACTGGAAGAGGTGGTCGCCGGCGCCACCCAACACCAAGTTCCCGTGATCGTGGACGCGGCCGCGCAACTGCCTCCACGCTCGAACCTGGTAGAGATATTGGAGATCGGAGTCGACGCCGTGGTCTTCAGCGGCGGCAAGGGGATGCGAGGTCCACAAACCACGGGACTCGTGCTCGGAAAAAAAGCGGTGGTCGACGGGGTGCGCTTGAACGCCAGCCCGTACAGCGCCATCGGTCGGGGTATGAAGGTGGGCAAGGAAGAGATCATGGGTTTGGTACAGGCCGTAGACCTGTTTCTTGCCGGCAGCGATGCCGAAGACTGGGCTCGCTGGAAGCGGCAGGCGGACACTGTAGCTGCCGCGGTGGATGGGATCACAGGTCTAAACGCCCGCATGGTTGATCGAGGCCAACGCCTGTCCCCGGATGTTCCGCGATTACTCATCCAGAGTGGAGATAACCGCCGATTGGACGGAGCGATTCGCCACCTGCGTGGCGGTGAACCCTCTATCGTGGTCTATCGCGATGCGAACGGAATTGTGTTGGATTTCATGACCCTTCAGCCGGGCGAAGAAACTCTCCTCGCCGAAAAGCTCGTGCAGAGCCTCACGACTGAAGGAGCTTGATCGCGCTGCCGCAGGAAGACAGAAACCCGTTCCCACCCTTAAGACACGGTAACCTCTCCCACAGGTCGTGTTCCGGATTCATAGGTCGGACGCCAGCGGTCGAAAGCCAGGGATTCCTCCTCGTTCAGCCCGCAGAGCCAGTTCCACGTACGAATCCGCCGACGGGTATCCCGGTAGGATTCTATGGCACTTGTGTACGGACAAGCAGGGCGATCGACGTATTCGGGTATCTCCTCCGACTCGATCAACCAATCGCGCTCTGGTGGGGATTGGCGGTGAAAAGAAAACTTGATCATGCTGCGGCGGTTCGAACTGAGCTTCGGACCTGCCCTGTGCCAAATGCCGTAACGGGTTAGAACTACCGTGCCCGCTTTTACAACAAGCGGTAGCTGGCCGGCGAGATCGCCATAATGGGCGATGGCGTCGCGGTTCACGGCGCGGCAGTGGGAGCCGGGCAGGACTATGGTAGGTCCATCTTCGAGGTTTACGTCGAGAGGATAGTAATAACATTGAATCTCCCGGAATTCGTAACCGGAGCCGGAGACTCCATCTGAATGCCAGTGCTGTCCCACAAACGGTTTTTCGAAGAGATGATGGTGCCCTCCGGTCGGCATCAGAAAATTCTTGCCGAGAAGCGACCGAACCACGCCGCCTACTTCCGATTGCAGCAATACCTCCCGGACAAATGCGAGCGAACCGACCAACTCTTTTGCCGGGCCGGCCTTTGCAGTACTGCACTCTCGATTAAAGGCGTCATCCACAACGGCATCGAGTACCACGTAGCCGTTCGCGACGAAGTCCATCACCTCATCATCGTTCATCGAGGGTTGTATATCAGCCATAAGAAAGGGCCTCCCTACACCCATTTTTGCAGAATATAATCGAAGCCGACATAGTCATTACCGAGGTCTTTGTATTCATACATTTTGGAAACGGGAAATTGCACCACCTGCCAGCCGTCAGCCATCGCATCGAGCACCGATCTGTAAGGGGGTTCGTCCGACGGTAACGTCGGTTCGTGATCTTTCGTGGGGTCATAGAAAACCCAACCAACGATCCCTGACCGCAGGTTGGTCGATCCCGCGGTCAAGTACAAAAGCAGTTGTCGGGGCGTCGTTACCAGGTCCTCCAACTGGTCAAGGTCTGACGTTGCCAGTGGTCCAGTCTCCAGCTTCGCCCGACTCGCTGTGATCCATTGCGCAATGGCGCTCATGACGGGGTACTCCGATTCACGGGTGGTAGTTTTCTCATGAGGATGCTTTGTTGACATGGTAGCAGGAGAGACTCGAGCAGGCAAGTGCAATGTTCGTTCAGGTTGTCTCGTCTCAGCGATACTTACTCTCGCTCCAGTTCTCGATTATTATGAGTTAGAATGAACGACACTTAAGACGCGAAGCAAAAGGGCCGACATGGCGCGTTTGTCGGTGGTCTTCCAGCTGCCGACGAGGCAGTCTGGGCGCATGACCGAACGGTATCGAGGGCTATGACTCAATACGTTGCCGCCATCGACCAGGGCACGACTAGCACTCGTTGCATGCTGTTCGGTCATGCCGGCAAAATAGCTGGCAGCCATCAGCTCGAGCACCGGCAGATCTATCCACAACCCGGTTGGGTGGAGCACGACGCGCTCGAAATCTGGACCAACACGCAGAAGGTTGTTACACAGGCGCTCTTGCAGGCCAGTGCCTCCGCCGTAGACATCGCAGCCGTGGGCATAGCCAATCAACGAGAAACCACCGTGGTCTGGAATCGTGGAACGGGCCAACCGTATTACAACGCACTAGTGTGGCAGGATACGAGAACAGACCAGATTTGCGATGAGTTAGCGCGACAGGGCGGACAAGATCGCTTCAGGCTCCGGACGGGATTGCCTTTGGCGACCTACTTCTCGGGACCCAAGATAAAGTGGCTGCTGGACAATGTTGAAGCACTGCGCTCGGCCGCCGAACGTGGAGAAGTGCTTTTCGGCACCCTGGACACCTGGCTGGCATGGAACCTTACCGGCGGCGCGGACGGCGGCGTTCACGTGACCGACGTTACCAATGCCTCTCGCACCATGCTCATGAATCTCGAGGGAGCAAGTTGGGACGAGGACCTCCTGGAAGCCATGACGATACCGAAATCCATCCTGCCCGAGATCCGCCCCTCCAGTGACCCCAGGATTTACGGCCGGACTAGGAGCGATGGTCCCTTCGGTGGAACCATACCTCTATGCGGCATACTCGGGGATCAGCATGCGGCAATGGTAGGCCAGGCCTGCTTGAGCCCGGGAGAAGCCAAGAACACCTACGGAACCGGGTGTTTTATGATGCTCAACACCGGCGCGGACATCGTTCCCTCCAAACATGGGCTGTTGACCACCGTCTGCTACAAGTTCGGTGACGAACCAACCATTTATGCTTTGGAGGGTTCCATTGCGGTCAGTGGGGCTTTGGTGCACTGGCTGCGGGACAATTTGGGCATCATTCGATCAGCGGCCGAGGTTGAGGATCTGGCCCGAACGGTTGATGACAATGGCGGTGTCTACTTCGTGCCCGCTTTCTCCGGTCTCTTCGCTCCCCACTGGAACAGCGGTGCCCGTGGAGTCATCGCCGGATTGACCGGCTTTGTCAACAACGGGCATCTCGCCCGGGCCGCATTAGAAGCAACCGCATTCCAGACTCGCGAGGTGCTCGACGCGATGAACGCCGACTCCGGAGTGGATCTCACCGCGTTGAAGGTAGACGGTGGGATGGTATTCAACGATCTATTGATGCAGTTTCAAGCAGATGTATTGGACGTTCCGGTTATTCGCCCACGAGTTACCGAGACAACCGTCCTGGGTGCCGCGTATGCGGCGGGACTGGCGGTTGGTTTCTGGAAAAACACGGACGAGTTGCGCAACAATTGGGGTGTGGACAAAACCTGGCGTCCGGTGGCAGATGACGCAGCCCGCACAACACTCTATCACCAGTGGAACAAAGCGGTAACCCGCACGTTCGATTGGATAGAATGAACACGCACAGGTAATCGACGGAGGGCAACGTGATACCGAAAGGGGGGAACAGCATGTCGGAGCCAAACAAAGAAAGCTGCAAAGTGGTTCGTTCGGAAGGAACCTACAGGGGGAAACAGGATTTCACCTATTTTGCGGGAATCTCGGCAGAAAATACCGGAGCTCGGGGAATCTGTATGCATCTGTTGACGATCCCTCCGGGTCAACGGGCCAAGGCTCACCTCCATGAGAGCCATGAAACAGCGATTTACATCATTGATGGCGTAGGTGATATGTGGTATGGTGAGGACCTGGCTGATCACCTGGTGGTCAAGGCCGGCGAGTACCTTTACATACCTGCCGGGATGCCCCACCTGCCGTACAACGCCAGCGAGACCGAGCCCTGTACCGCGGTTATTGCTCGGACTGATCCCAACGAACAAGAAAGTGTGGTACTGTTGCCCGAATTGGATCAGCTGCACTCATCAGGAGAAACGTCATGTTAGCTTCGATGAATCGCGTCATCGTTTTTGTCGGCGACGTCGAAAAGTGCGCGGAATTCTATCGCGATACCTTCGACTTGTCCCCAATAGAGAGCACACACGCGCCCAAACAATGGCTGGAACTGGATGCCGGCGGGTGCCGTTTGGCCTTCCACAAAGCGCACGGATCCGACGGTCCCGTCGACGGACCGACCGGCGGTCCGCAAAACCCCCACAAGATCGTGTTCCAGGCCGATGATGTAGCGGCGACGCGAGAAGTGCTCATTGAGCGAGGGGCTGCAATGGACGCCGTCCAAAGCTTCGGTGATCTGGTGATGTGCGATGGCGCGGATCCTGAAGGCCATCGGTTCCAGATCGCGAATCGCTAGGGAAGAGACGCGCCTCTTCGAGCCGAGAATTCCATGGATTCCACTTGCCTCCAGTACTGCATGACCGATGAGCAACGGAACATCTTCGATCAGGAAGGGTATCTAATCGTCGAAGATGCGTTGGATGCAGAGTTCATCCAGCGCCTGATCGAAGCCGGCGATCGGGTGGATCGGCGGGAACGCCAGAGTCAGGGTCTCGATGCCGACAAGCTGCTGTCCAAGTTTCGCACTATCGTAGAAGACGAGGTTTTTCTAGAGCTGCTCGACTGGCCAAAGACCTTCCCATTGATCTGGGACATTCTCGGCTGGAATGTCCAACATTACATTTCCCATCTGATCTACTACCCCCCCGAGCAGGATGACGAATCAGCCCCACCCGGTGTATGGCATCAAGACGGCGGCCGGCCCGTCCCTGAAATGGAACGGCCGCACCCGCGTCTGTCGCTGAAGATCGGATTCTGGCTGACAGACATCAACGACCCGGATCGTGGCGGTATCCGCATCGTTCCCTCGAGTCACAAACGTGACGAGGTTCCCGAACGACAACCGGATGTCGAGCCGGAGGGGATGTTGCAGCTGCCGGTGAAAGCGGGAACCGCGGTGCTGTTCGACCGACGAATGTGGCATTCGCGCGGCATCAACACATCGAATAGTACGCGTAAGGTACTGTTTCTGGGCTACAGCTACCGTTGGCTGCGCGGGCTCGATTACAACCTCATACCGGAAGAAATCCTGGAGAAATGCGACCCCATCCGTCGACAGCTGCTGGGCGATGGCGTCGACGTGAAGGGTTGGTGGCAGCCCACCGACGACGACGTCCCACTCAAAGGGTGGCTGCTGGAGCACAAGGGAGAGGCGTACGTCGAACGGATATCGGAAAAGCAGTGGGAACGGGATAAGTGGGCGTAATAGACCCATGCTGACCACGGAACAGATCAGCTTCTTCGAGACCTTTGGTTTCCTTTGCCTGCGACAGCTCTTTTCGTCGGCGGAGATGGCAGACTTCACCCGCGAATTTGAGGAGCTGATGAAGGTCAATCCGGGCGTGAGGACCGGGCCTACGCACCAGGCCGTTTCGCCTTTCGTGGAGTTGGGTCCTACGCTGACCCGGCTCCCGGAAGATGACCGCATTTATTTGCCCATGGAGCAGCTCCTGGGTTCGGAGTTTATCTGGGGGGGCTCAGAAGGGGTGTCGGGCACTTTCAACGAGACCAACAATCACAATTGGCATTGCGATCGTGCTGGCCAGATTGATCTGCAGTATACCCGCATCAAGATCATGATCTATCTACAGCCGATGGGGAAAGAGACTGGAGCGTTGCGGGTCATTCCCGGTTCCCACCACGCCAAATTTCACCGCGGTTTGCTGCCGCTTCACGACCAGCACGAGGAAACATGCCCGGGCGCCTTCGGTGTCGACGGTCCCGATCTATGCTGCCATGCGCTCGAAGTCGATCCGGGGGATGTGGTTGTGTTTAACCACTATCTCTTCCATGCGGTCTACGGAAAACAGGAGGGGCGTCGATACGTCGCCTTGAAGTTTGCAGCGGAGCCAAAAAACGAGGCGGAGTACAACGCGTTACGGCCTAACCAACAGGATGCGTCACAGCTGGATGTGTCCTATCGCCACAGTGACCGGCCGCGAGTGCAGGGTATGGTGGCGAAGCTGTTGGAATGGGAAGCGAAACTGGGATAGTGCCCTGTATCGAAAATTGCCTGTATTAATTCGCCGATCCATCCCGACCTGCTGCGTTGCGCTCATTCGGCGTATTTCACCAATACGCCTCGATCGCGCGCCTTGCAGGCCGGGCGACTCGGCGCCTTCATTTCACAAGCCTACTTCCGATACAGGGCACTTAGTTGTCGTCCTCGCGCTCGCTCAACAAATCGCCGCGCTGTAGGCGCTCGGCATTTTCGCTCGACCAGAGGATATTCTTCATCACCTTCTGCGCGGTGATGTAGCGCGTGGCGGCCAGGAGATGGATCCGCTTTTCTTCCGGGTCGGTGCTCAGATCGAAATGGCGGAACGCCACCTCCAGTACCTGGAACATGTGCAGCTCGGCGTCCTCCCTAAGCATGATGTGTCCGAGGGTGTGTCTGAGCTTCTGCAGGTCCCTTTCTTCAGCCAGGTATTGATTCACCAGGCTTTCCGCTTCGTACACCTTCTGGAAATCGGCGAACTCCTGCAAGCGGTCCAACATCGACTCGTCAGAGTCGAACGCCTCTTCCATCTTTTGTTCCGCTCGGGGCACGCGCGCTGCCGGCATGTTGAGCCAGCGCAAATAGGTGAGAAAGACAGCTCCGTGGAAAAGTCCCCTCAGCAGCTCCTTGCTGGCGGCATACTGGAAGGCGCAATACAGGGCGTGGCCATAGGAGTAAATGTTGGCGACGTCGTGCCAGTCCCCCTCGTTCTTTAGATGAAAACGCACGGTGCGCACGGCGCCGGCGAAGGTCATGGCGCGACAGATCTGAATGGGCGGCACGCCGGCGCGAAGTTTCTTCTCCACCTGGACGAGGATCGGCTCGAACTCATCCCCTAGCATCACCTGGGCAAATTCGGCGATATCCAGGGAAGCTTCATTTTCCTGGTTGTCGAGCCAGATCTCGTCCAGCCGGCCGAAGATCTCTTCCAGATGAGGACGGCTATCGGCCCAGCGCGAGGTTTCCTCGTGGCGGGTCCGTGTGACCAGGTCCACGACAATGGGTCGCAGGATTTCGTGAGCGCCCTGCCATTCCACGTACTCGAGGGCCTCGAACATCTTGTTGGCGAAATCCAGCGCGTGGCCATCCCCGGTGAAATAGAAATCGGTGGCGGAGCAGAAGACAAGATCGGCCAGTACCTCTCTGGAATGGCCCCGGTCGTAGAGGGTCAACAAGATGCGCTCGGCCGCGCCCTGGTGCCGCTGATCGACAAAGGTGCGGAACCAGCGCTTGAAGGTCCCCAGGTCCTGATCTTCGCTGGCCCGAGGGAAGGGGAAACGCTGGCGTCGCGAGCTACCGGAGGTGCGACGGGCAATCTGGGTGAGACCGTGCACCAGAAACAGGTTCCTGTCCTTGGGTGCGATATCGTCCCACATATTAGCGGCCAGGGTGATGATCGCCACCCCCGAAGACCAGCCCTCGCTGGTCTTGTGGGCCCCGTAGTAGAGACCCTGCTGAATAATCTCATGGGCGGAAGCCCCCGCCTCTCGCAGCGCGGCGACAGCTTTGGCAATCAGAAACGAGCTGCGGTCTTTCAAACCTTGCTCAAGGGCCCGTTTGCCTCGGTCTATCAGGCGCCGGCGGGCCTCCTCTTTTTCGCCCGGTGACAGTCCTACGTAGACATAGCCGTCGTCTCGGACTTCCAGGGGAAAGCTTTTGAGATCGTCGCCCGAGGTGAGCAGACATCCGCCGGTGTTCAGATCGAATTCCCAATGGTGCCAATGGCAGATCAGCACGCCATCTCGTATGCTGCCCTTGGACATGGGGTATCCCATGTGCGGGCAGCGATTGTCGACGGCGTGGAACTTGCCTCGATAACGAAACAGGGCGATATGGTTGCCCTCGATGCTAAAGGGCTTGCCCACGTCCTCCTCCACTTCGTCGACCGGGCACAGTTTGTGGAAGACACAGTTCTCCGGGTCCATCACCGGTTGGGAATAATCACCTAGTGAGAAGACCTCTCTGTCTGTGTGGTTGGTCGCCTGAGTCGTATCCGTCATGGTGGACTTGCCTGTGGGAGTGGTTTAACCACCACTGTATAGATTCGCGTGCAAAAATCAGTCGGGATTTGGCCTGAACTCGACTCTCTTGATAATACAGATTGACCGTGTGACCACAACTTGCTGCCCCGACGAGATCGACCAGAGAGATGACACTGATAGTTCGCGAGAACGGACTGGGATTCGAAATCCTCGACGAAGAGCCGACAAGCAAAGCTATTGAGGCGCTCTACGACACCTTCTGTGATTGAGTGAGATATGCTCTAGCCGGTCCGACCAGCCGGGCTCGAGAGTCAGGCCAGATCTACGGCCTGGCCCTTTCTTATCGATTCGTGGATCGCATCGATCGTTTTCATAGTGCCGACGCTGTGATCGGGTGTGATGCGGTGAGGGATCCCGCTGTCGAGGCAATCGCAGAGGTGGTCGAGCTGTAATACGAACGGATCGACCGGTTGAAACTCAAAACTTTCGGTGGCGTCTCGTGTCTGCACGAGCAGGCGAGTTTTCTGATTTTCGTTGTTGAAGGCCGGATCCACGCGAATTTCACCTTCAGTGCCAGCGATTTCGAGATATTGGGAGGGATGCTGCAGCCAGCTGAAAGTGAGCTGCGCCACCGCACCATTCGGAAAGTTTAATACCGCGGCAACGTCGAACTCCACCTCATCGCCGTAGGAAGCCGTGGCATAGACCCGTTCGGGATCGACCCCCGCCAAAGAGCGGGCGTGGTTAAGCACGTAACATCCCAAGTCATAAACGATTCCACCTCCTTTGTTGCGGTTATACCTCCAGCTTGCGGTCGGCGTACACCTTTCCACGGGGCGAGCGCTGGTAAAGGTTCCACGAATAGCGGTGAGCCGGCCGATAGCGCCGCCATCCAGAAGCTCCTTGGCTTTCAGATTCAGCGGGTGATGCAGCGATTTCAGGGCCTCTGCCAGGAGGACGCCATTATCCAGCGCGGTGGCGAACATCGCTTGACTATCCTGCGCCGATTGGCTGATCGGCTTTTCGCACAAAATTGCCTGCACAGATCCGCTTCGGGCGATCCGGTTGCTGACCTCGGCATGAAGCGGACCCCAGGTGCAGACGATGGCGATGTCCAGATCTTCGGATCGGAGCATCTCTTCCAGGTCGAGGTAGCCCCGCTTCAGCTCGAATTCAACCACGAACCGGTCGACAGCCTCCTGCGAGACGTCGCACGCAGCACACAGCTCGGCTTTTTGCGAATCAAACGCCGAGCGAGCGTGTATTCGGGAGATACCGCCTAAACCGACGATGCCAACCCGGTAGATAGCGCCCACCCTACTACTTCCACTGGTCGAACGGATTCCTTCCGTCAGGCAGCGGAAGAGAGACTCGCGTCCCGGAGATGTGGGCGGCGTGGGCCATCATCGCCATCTCTGTATACAGCAAGGTATTCTCGCCCTGGACCAGCTCGTACTCCGGGGTTTCCCCTTTGAGCATGGCAACCATCGAGCGGGCCATGCGATGATGAGCGCGAACCCACTTGTCATCGTCGGGTGGAGGTTCGGAGGGAATAATCTCCCAGCGATCGTCCCCAAATGGGGGCGGACTGGCTCGCGGGTGATAGAAGATATCGGGAGTGTTAGAAACCGGCCCGGGTAGAGAAAGAGAGCCCTCCGTGCCGAAAAGGTCAACGCGATAGGGGGTATCCTTGCTGTCACCCTCGTAGGATTCGAAATCTGCCGCAAAGCCGTTTTCGAAGGCGTAGTAGGCTTTGATGCCGTTGCCTGCCACTAATCCCATTCCCTCGATCCCCTGGAAGAGGTCGGCCGGCGTAACGCTGCGCCCATCCTTGGTGATATGAGCCTGGCACCAGAGCGGCGGACCGGCAATCTGCCAGAGAAAGTCGAAGAAGTGAGGATAGAGATCGAGGAAATACTGGTTCCCGCCTTTGGCGTAGCCATTCATGCCATATAACCGCGCCAAGCGTGGTGCCCCAATCTTCCCCGATTTTATCAACGGAATGGCAGTCTGTTGAATAGGCGGGTGTCCGCGCCAGGGATGGGCGAGGACGAGAAGGGAGCCATTCCGTTCGCAAGCGGCCATCATCTGGACTACCTCCTCAGGCGTCGCTGCGGCCGGTTTTTCCAGGTAGATATGGCCCCCTCGTTCGGCGACCTCGATCACGATGTCGCGATGATCGCCGACTTCGCGGGTGGCGACGACCGCGATGTCTGGCTTCTCCCGATCCAGCATCTCCCGGTAGTCGGCGTAACCCGTCTGTGCGCCGGTCCGTTCGAGGGCGCTGGCGCGGCCTGTGTCATCGGGATCGGCGAGCGCTACAACCGTGGTTTCCTCGACGCCTTCGAAGGATCGGTCCATAAAGTGGCCGTAGTTGCCCCGTCCCGTGTGCCCAATGATTGCAACCTTAAACATTTTCTGGAGTCCAATCTCATGCGGTTTGATCGATTGCGGTGCTCGACGGCAGCTTCTACGTTATCATACAATGCAATTCTTTATACGCAACAACCGGGAATAATTTACACCTGCCACCCCAACGACCTCGGCCTCAGTTGGAGCGAGTGACCATCGCGCCGGAGGGGACGCCGCTTCGTCCGTGACCCTCCTCGTCCTCGCCATTCTCACCTCTTTCACCTTCGGACAGCTGTGGAAGTGGTCGCAGCGCCAGGGCTGCTACGCGCCGCTCGTGGTGACGGTCAACTATCTCGTTGTGGCCCTGTTGGCCGCCATTTATCTGCTGTCTCAGGGAGGCATCGAGCTATCCCCGACCGTATGGAAGGTCGGGATAGTGACGGGCTGCACCTTCATCGTTGCCATGTGCCTGATGACGTGGGCGCTGACGGTATCCGATATGGCGACCATCCTCACAGCTTTCCGCCTCTCCATCGTCGTCCCTATCGTCGCTTCCGTAGTCCTGTGGCAGGAAGAGGTGACCCTAAGTCAGCTCGTCGGCATCGCCCTGGCGCTTTCAGCCTTGCTGCTGATGAGCGGCGGGGCCCGGGCCATCACCGGTGGAGCCCTGTTTCGGCACGGAGGCCTGGCCCTCGCCGTGTGCTCGATGCAGGGCGTCAGCCACACCAGCGCCCGCTGGGTCCACCATGCCGGGCTCGACGATCGTCATATGGAGGTGCTGCTGGTGACCGCCGCCACCGCCGGCCTTTTCGGCGCCGTCGCCCTCATAATCCTGCGGCGGCCAGTCGACGGGCCCAGTTGGCGCATGGGTGTCGGCATTGGTGTCTTCAACGTCGCCGCCCTGGCGGTCTTTCTAGCCGCACTGGCGCGTTTCCAGAGTGCCCAGTTCTTCCCCGTCTCCGGATGCGCCATCGTCATCATGGACAACATCTTCGCGCACGTGGTCTGGCGAGAGCGGCTCTCCGTTATAACCGCGATCGGTGCCGTCATCGGCGCCGGATCGATATTGCTCGTGCTTTGACTACAGGGCTCTGTTCAACATCTATCCCTGTATTTCGCCGTCGATGCATCCCGGCTGGCCGCGTTTCGTTCGCTCGCCATATTCCACCAATATGGCTCGCTCGCGCGCCTCGACACCAAAATCTCAAGGCTTTCTATTGAACAGAGCACTGTGGAGATTCAGCCAGAATCGCTGAGATGGGTCACATGTTTGCCGGCTGGCGGCTCGAAGCGCGCTGAGTGGGCTCCGACGAAATGACATATGAAGCTTCGCCGCCAGCGATCGGCGGTGAGATTGTTTGAGGATCCGTGAATCGTCTTGCCGTGAAAATAGAGGGTATCACCCGGTTGCATGTCCAGACCGAGTCCATGGGAGCCTGCAGGCATGACGGTCTGAACCTTGGTAAAGGAGACAGTGGTATCGGCTGCTTCCACTTCCAGCAGACCCAGCTTGTGTGAACCGGGAACGACGACCATCTGTCCTACCGCCTCATCAGATAGATCGAGTGAGACCCAGACTCCAATCAGCGGTTCGATTGGAATATATTGCTGATCCTGGTGTAGGGCCTGCCCATAACCACCGGGGGGTTTGAAGTAGAGCATGGTCTGCTCGAGCACCGGCCCATCTTCGATCAGCTGCGCGACGGATTCCAACATGCTGGCACTCCTGGACCACTGTTCGGTCTGCTCATCCCAGTTCTGCATGTTGATCATGCGAGGGTACTGATGATTGGAATCTTCGGGGTGTTCCTTCAAGCCTGCGTGGTCGCCTGGCTTGGGACCTTCGACACGCATGCGCATGTAATGCTCCATCATCAGCCGCGCGGTGTCCACCTCGAACAGGCCCGACTCGACCACGTAACCTACGTCGTTGTACTGGGCGACCTGCTGGCGGGTTAGAGGCATAACGCTCTCAGAAGAACCAGTACTGGCCGTGCTCGGCGAATCGCTCTTTTGCCACCTGCACGGCGTCGGCGTCCAGGTCGAATCCGAGACCGGGCCGTTCCGACACATCGAGTTGCCCTCGGTTTGGCACCAGCGGTGGTGAAGCGACCAGGTCGCGCTCGAGCAGCTGACACATAATCTGGTTTCCGTCGTCGAGATTGCGGATCGTCGCCGCGACCTGATTTGCGGCGCAGGTAGTGATACCGGTCTCATGGACGACGCCGTGTATGCACACGTTCAGTCCGGCGGCTTCGGCGATCGCAGCGGCCTTCTTGAAACCCAGGAGACCACCGGTTTCATGGGGTCCGATGACGATCAGATCGGCGGCCTGGCGACGGCACACCTCGTAAACATCACCAAGTGTCAGCACACTCTGGTCCGCCGCGATCGGTACGTCGACCGAGCTTTTTACCTGACGCAAAGCTTCGATGCTGTCATTGAGTGTTGGCTGCTCGACAAACTCCGGCTCGTACTTCTGTAGCTTGCGAATCATCCGGACCGCGGTGACCGGATCCCAGGCTTCGTTGGCGTCGAGTCGCAAACGCCGGTCGCCTATCACCTGGCGAACCGCGGCCACATTCGGCAGATCGGCCTCCTCGCCGCGGCCAACCTTCATGTAGAAAACCTCAAACCCTGCATCCACTGCCTGCATAGCGGAGTGCGCGAGCTGTTCGGCGTTGTCGCCCTGAGGAAAGGCAAAGTATGAAATCTGGCGATGCACGGCGCCACCCAGCAGCCGATGCACCGGCTGTTGGCACGATTTGCCGATAGCGTCCCACAGCGCCATTTCGAGGCCGGACCAAAACCGATTGCGAAAGCGGCAGGTCACATTTAGAAAGGTCGCACTGCTGGCGCGCTGGAAGAGACGCTCTATATCGAACACCGGTTCGCCAACGAACAACGGAGCGAGTGCTTCGTAGGTTTTCTGCAGCCCTTCCACGGCAATGAAACCGCAGGTTTCACCAACACCGACTATGTTCGCATCGGTTTCGACCTCCACGAGCATCGACGTAGCGCCGCGTCCCGTAGCCGAGCTCATGAAATATTGCTGATGGTAGGGTAGGGCGAGGGGTGTGGTGCGAATCGCGGTGATTTTCATGATTCCAGGCGGTTAGAGGACTGGCCAGTTGCCGCGGGTTAGCTTTACGGAGTGGCACCTTGCCGACTCATCAGTTCGCGCCGATCTTGTCGCGTTTTGCGAACAGGCGGCTAAAAAATTATGGACCAGAAGGCGTTGGTCAAGCGGAGCGTCGAGCTCTCTTGCCCCTGATTTCGGAGGCGCCTATCATACGAACGTTCGGCCCTCGGCGGCTTTCGCGCCGGTCAGACAACAGATTGCAATTTTATAAAAGGAGCGCACCAGTGGCAGATCCCCGTATCACCCAGCTCGAAACCATTTCGTTCAGCTACGAGAAACGCAACCTCGGTACCGATTATCATGGATTCAATCTTGTCTACGAAGAAGGTGCCGTGCAAACAGCCGGCGGTACCATACTGCTGGTGCACACGGACGCCGGTGTAACGGGATGCTCTCCGTTCTTGTCGACGCTTGACGAGGCCGTGTTGCCGCGCGTCTGGCCGTTCCTGAAGGGACGGAACGCCCTGGAGCGCGAGTTCATCTACGACGAGATCGAGCGCGCCCAGCGACAGCAAGCACGCATTGGAGTAGCGGCAATCGATGTGGCGTTGTGGGATCTGGCCGGGCGTCTGTTCGAGCAGCCAATCTACCGCCTGCTTGGCGGCTGGAAACAATCCGTACCCTGCTACGCCTCCACCTACCATGGCGACGAGAACGGCGGGCTCGACAGCCCGGAGGCGTATGCGGAGTTTGCAGTTGAGTGCAAGGAGATGGGCTACCCGGCCTTCAAGATCCACGGTTGGGGCAACGCTCCGGTGCGACGGGAGGTCGAAAACGTTCTGGCTGTGCGTCGGGCAGTGGGTGACGACATGGATCTCATGCTCGACCCCGCGTGTGAGCTGCGGACGTTCGGTGATGCGGTCAAGGTTGGGCGCGCCTGCGACGACGCGCGCTTCTATTGGTACGAGGATCCTTTCCGAGACGGCGGTATTTCCCAGTTCGCGCACCGCAAGCTACGGCAACTCATCCGCACACCGCTGTTGCAGACCGAGCATGTCCGCACCTTGGAGCCGCACATCGATTTCGTCCTGGCCGACGCCACCGACTTTGTCCGAGGTGATATCGGCTACGACGGCATCACCGGTGTCATGAAGCTCGCTCACGCCGCCGAAGCCCTCGGCATCGATATCGAATTCCACGGTCCCGGGCCGGACAAGCGGCAATGCATGGCGGCGATCCGCAACACCAATTATTACGAGCTTGGTTTGGTGCATCCAAAGACGCCCGCCAGCAACATGCATGGACTTTACGTGGACTACTCGGACGCCCTGGATGCGATCGATGAGCGCGGGCACGTCCCGATACCGAACGGTCCGGGCCTCGGGGTAGATATCGACTGGGATTGGCTGAAGGCACACGAGACCGGCCGTCGGGTTCTCGATTGAGGCCATGACCGAATTCACTTGGTACCAGAACGGGGACTGGATCCCCCAGAGCGAGTTCACGCTGGACCCAGACGACCGCGGTCCAAGGTTGGGCGACCAGGTAGTGGACGTGGAGAGAACATTCGGCGGCAAGGGCTTCAAGCTCAAAGAGCACATAGACCGGCTCTATAAGTCTCTCGCGCATGTGCGCATCGATCCGGGGCTCTCCCCCGAAGCGATGCTCGCGATCACCGAGGAAGGGATTCGCCGGAACTGGACCCTGGTTGCGGATGGGAGCGATCTGAGGATTACCCAGCTCGTAACGCGGGGCCCGGGCTCGGGGAGGGCGTGGGCGGCAGGACCTCCGAATGTATACGTCAAGTTTGGCGAGAACAACATGGCCAACTGGGCCCACCATTATGACGAGGGCGTGCACGGAGTGATCACCAAAATCCGCAGCTATGACCCCGACAGCATCGATCCCAAGGTCAAGCACCAGAGTCGGATCAACATGGCACTGGCAGAGCTCGAGGCCAACGACATGGATCCGGGCGCCTGGCCGATCCTGTCGGACAAGGACGGCAATCTCACCGAAGGGTCGGGTTATAACCTCTTTATGGTTGAGGGAGGTGCCCTCCGCACCCCGACGGACCGCGCCACACTGGCCGGCATATCCCGTGACACGGTTATCGAGCTGGCCGGGACGCTGGGGATATGTGCCACCGAAGAGGATCTCCAGCCGTACGATCTCTACACGGCTGACGAGGCGTTCTTTTGCAGCACTCCTTTTGCGATCTTCCCCGTGCCTCAGGTGGACCGCCGCAACATCGGCGGCGGAAACCCCGGCCCGGTAACGCAGCGGCTCCTGGCGGTGTGGAGCGAGTTGGTCGGCGTTGACATTGCCGAGCAGGCCAGGCAGCAGGCTCTGCGGGCCGCGACGGTCCGTTGAGCCATCGACGGGATTCGCAACGCATGCCACGTTTGCCAGAGCCAGCACTCACAATCCCTGAATCCACGCCGCATTCTCCGCCAATTCTCGCACATCCTGCGGCCGGCTTATTTCGTACATGAATACTCCGTCATAGCCGATGTCGCCCAGCGCCCGGTTCACTTCTTGCCAGGCGATGTTTCCACGTCCGGGCAGCAGATGCTCGTCCAGCTCACCGTGATTGTCGTGCAGGTGGAGTGTAATCAGATGCTCCCCGATCGCCCGCAGCGCCGCAGCCGGGTCACCCGCAAGGTTGCGGTGGCCAACGTCGATCACCACGCCTACGTTTGGCGCCCCGAGAGCCTCCATGAGCGAGAGGAGACGTTCCGGCTCGCAGGTATAACCTCCTTTGCCCATGTTTTCCAGCGCCAGCCGCACGCCAGCCGCAGCCGCGTACTCGGCTACCTCCCCCACGTTCTGCACAAAAGCAGCCAGCTTTTCGGGTCCTTCCTCTTCATCCGGCTCGGGGATGGCTATATCGTGAGTCACGAGGATACAACCCCCTAGCTCGGCGGCCAGGTCCACCGCCTGCTTGTGATCCGCAAGCGCCTTGTCGCGCTGGGTCAGATCGAGGTTCGCCAGATCGCTTGCTGGATCGCGATGCTTCATGTGGATATGGATAGAGTTGAGGTGAAAACCCATGTCGCGTAGCGCCCGCTGGAGGAAGGCGCGAAAGTCAGGGTCTTCGTACGCGAAGTTGGGGTGATAGTCGCACAGCTCCAGCGACTCGATACCCTCTACGCGAAACCTCTCCAACACCTCGCTGGTCAGAGGCTCCTGCTTGAACGGAATGGTCGAAGCGCCGAGTCTCATACCTAGTTCAGATCGATGGTCATACCATCGTCCGCGATAAAAACACGGTCGCCAACGATAGCCCGCGCTTTTTTGTATTCACCTTCGGCGTCTGCAAGGATCGCTCGACCATGATGAAAGAATCCCAAGCGCCCGAACGGCGCATTGTTGTCCATCAAATAGGAACACACCTCATCAACCTGATGGTGGCCGGTTTCCATGATAAAAAGGTCGCAGCCTTCGTCAATGAGTGGCATGGCTTCGCTAACGTGTTTGATGTCGCCTGAGGAGACGATCGATCTGCGGGCAGTTTCAATGCGGAAGGAAAAGGATTGCCATGGGTGCCCAGTGGTTGGGTCACTCAGGTGTCCGTTGTGCAGTGCGGTGACTTTCAAACCTTCGATATCAACGATGGTCCCATCTACATAGGTCTGTGCGTCGGGTTCAAAGGGTAGGATGAGTGTGTCGGCCGGCCCCTGGAGCACATCGAGAGCACCCTGCCACACGCGAAGACTGGGAATGCGAACGGGAAAGGTGCCGCCGGCAATGCTGCGGGCAGGATCGTCATTGCGGCTTTCGAGTTTCCGAAGGGTGCCCAACAGATTGACCAGGCCTCCCACATGATCGAGATGGCAATGCGAAATGCAAAGTGAGCGAATGGCGAGGAGGTCGATGCCCATTAGGTGTGCGTTGTAGGAACATCCTTCGCCGGCGTCAAACCAGTAAACACCGCCACCGTGTTCGATGACATAAGATGTATGAAAGCGATCCGGCATCGGCTCGGTGCCGCTGCAGCTGCCGAGAAACGTGAGTTTCAATGGGTCCTCCCGTGATAATACCTAGACAGCTGACCGCTATTCCATTGACCGGGCACAGATATCGCGGTATTTGACCTGACCGACACCGAACTTATAATGGGCGTCAACCCAGGCAAGGGGCGAAGGAATGACTTCACACAACTTCAAGCTCGGCATGTCTCTCCCCGAGCCGCAGCTGCCGTTCGAAAAGGCCCTGGATCTGGCCGCGGAGCTGGGGGTCAAGTACATCTGGCACTTGTGCAACGGCGAGCTCAACGGAATGGCCGGGGACAAAGCCATCGTTGACATGACGGAGGCCGAGATCGACGCCATGCAAGCGCAGCTGAAATCCCGCGACCAGGAGTTCTTTCTGCTGCTGAACAGGCCCCATTTCAAGGGTATCTACCTGGCGGATTTCGACCTGGACAACATGGAAGAGCACCCGACATTCAAGCGGGACTTTGACGAGCTGAAACGTACCATGGAAGTCGCTGCCTACCTGGGCGTTCCCGCCGTCAATGCCTTTTCCTTTCTGTGGCCTGGCGAGCTGGCTGGCAAGCAGACCTGGCCGATGCGCTGGATGACGCGCGGGGGTATCATATCAGATCTGGACATGGACAAGCTGGTAAAGGCGTTCTCGCTGGTAATGGAACAGGCCGAGCGCCACAACGTCGATGTTGCTCTCGGGATGATGCCGTGGAACTATACCAACACAACCGGCAACTTCCGTCGCGTCGCCGAGCGTGTCGGCTCCCGCCGCATGAAGGTGATGTGGGGTCCGGCCGACAACACCAACTGTGGCGAAAACGACACCGCTACCGCCGGTTTCAAGAATATTCGTCCCTATCTCTACGGATTGCACATCAAGGACCTGCGCGTAAACGACGGTCTAAGCCTCGATTTCGAATATTGTCCATTCGGGGAAGGGGACACCGACTACCTGACCGTTTTCCGCAATCTGCGAGACCACGATTGCGACGTCTTCGTCTCCATAGCGAGCCATTTCCAACCACCCGGAGGCACTAACGTGGATGCCATACGCATCAACGCGGCCAATATCAAGAAACTGATCAAGCAGGTAGAGGAAGAGAAGCCGCAGTGACGGAGATGGCTACTGATGAGACGCGAAGCTGCAACCCTAGGAAAGTGAGACACTGATGGCAGACAAAGTGAGAGTCGCATTGATCGGCGCGGGGGGCATGGGCATGAATGTCCACCTCCCTTGTCTGGCGAGTTTGTCCGATGTCGAATTAGTGGCTGTCTGCGACGTGGTAGAGGAGAAGGCGCAAGAGGCTGCACAAGAATTCGGCATCCCTCTGAGTTTTTCCGACTACAACGAGATGCTCTCCGCAACCGATCCCCAGGTGGTCTATGCCGTATTGAGACCTCAGGACCTCTACGAACCGGCAGCGGTGGTCCTCCGGCAGGGGCGGCATCTCTTCGTCGAGAAGCCGTTGGCGATGACGGCGAAACAGGCACAGATGTTGGCTTATCTCGCCCACGAGCATTCCTGCCTTACGGCGGTGGGTTTTCAGAGGCGGCACATCCCGGCGCTCACGGCGCTAAAGCCGCGGGTCGAGGAACAGGGACCGATCCACCAGGCAACCGTGAGTTTTCTCAAGGGGGGGCAGCACTTTCCCCTCGACAAGCATGCCGGCCTCTGGGGCGCCGTGATTGACAACCTGACGGTGGATGGAGTTCATGCGGTGGACAACCTGAGATTTCTTTGCGGTGGTGAAGTGGTAAGTGTGGCGGCCCATGTTCGCGCCCGCTACGTGCCGGGGCCAATGCCCAACGAGTTTACCGCTCTGGTGTCGTTCAGCACGGGTGCGGTCGGTATCCTCAACTCCAGCTACGCTACTCGTATCGGTGTGTTTCGAGCTGAGTTCCACAGCAGGAACATCACCGGCTACGTGGATGCGAACGGTCAGTCGTTCATCAGGGCTGGTCGAGAAAAGTCGGAGGTGTACGAGTCGAAGGAATTTGGAACTGCAGGAGGAGCACCGGGGGACAACCATCTGCATTGGGCCGGTTTCTGGCATGAAAACCGGCATTTCATCGATTGCGTGAAAGAGGGACACCAACCATTGACCCACTTTGCCGACGCCGTCAAGACCATGGAGCTGGTGGAGCAGATCCACAAGGTGGGCGCCAGAAATTGACGGAACAGCGAACCGTCGGTGTGCGCCGGATCGAACTTGGTGATGTCAAACACGTCAAGGTCCACTACGACGACCGTCTCTAACGTCGTCCGAGTCGCGTCCTCCCTTTAATCCTCGCACATACCTGGCCGGGCGTCTTCGTTTGCAGAGTTGCCGTGAGAGCCGCATGGTTCCAACGACTCGATGACTGTGGCTCTCAACGCCGAACATCACCTCAGCGGCTCCTGCCTGACGAATACGACTCGACGATGGTCATAATTGTGTGTTCATGCGCCATTAACAGAATCCAGTGTGCTGATCGATTTGGTTAGGTAACTATCTATAGTTAGTAAAAACAATAGTTTATGTAAAAAGCGCAATAGTACGGAATATCGGCACGTAACTTGCAATAGTGAATTATTCCATGTAGTTTGCCAGCCCTGAGCCAGGTTGTGACTGGGGTGGATTGATTTCTTCGGAGTGAGTGGCCATGAAGTGCCCAAACTGCAGCTTCGAGAGTCCCGCCGAGTTTTTATACTGCGGCAAGTGCGGCACAAGGATCGATCACACGGCGGCGAAGCGGGGCTTTATTCCGCCCAATCATCCAGTACGCAGCACTCGGGACGCCACAGATTCGGTGGCCCAACAATCAGCAGCTGCTGACGCCGAACGACGGCAGCTCACTGTCATGTTCTGCGATCTGGTCGGCTCGACGCCCCTCGCCGAACGGCTGGATCCGGAAGAGCTGCGCGAAATTCTGCGGCAATACCAGGAAACCTGCAGCAAGGTAGTACTCAGGTTCGAAGGGCACATCGCACGCTATCTCGGCGACGGGTTGCTGGTCTACTTCGGGTATCCAAAGGCGCATGAAGATGATGCTCATCGAGCAGTGCGGGCCGGACTAGGAATTCTTGCCGCGATGACTCGACTGCGGATGCGCTTCGAGAAAGAGAAAGGTATATGTCTGGATCTGCGTTTGGGAATCCACACGGGCCTGGTGGTGGCCGGAGACATGGACGCCGGTGAAGAGCTAGAAACAATGGCTGTTGTCGGCGAAACTCCCAACATAGCCGCACGACTGCAGACTCTGGCCGAGCCCAATTCCTTGATCGTGAGCAAAGCTACCAAGCAACTCGTCGAAGGTTTCTTCAATTGCCGAGGTCTGGGGAAAAAACAGCTAGAAGGGATTTCAGTTCCCGTCGAGGTGTACGAGGTTCTCGACGAAAGTGCCGTGCGGAGCCGGCTGGAGATCACCGGACCCAGGGAGATGGCGCCGCTGGTGGGCAGGGATCACACTGTTGGACTGTTGATGGACGGATGGGAAAAGGCGAGGGAAGGGATTGGTCGGGTAATGCTTATCAGTGGGGAGCCGGGGATTGGGAAGTCTAGACTCGTTCACGTAATAAAGGAGCATGTTTCAGAGGATCCCACTGCGTGGCTGATGGAATGCCGGTGTTCTCCGTACCACCAGCGCACGGCATTCTACCCCATGGTGGATCTCCTTGAGCGGATCGTGCTCAAGATCGGGCACGACGAATCAGCCGCGGAGCGCCTGGCGAAGTTAGAGAAGCTACTCCTACAGCTCGGGCTGCCGCTGGCCGAAGCGGTGCCACTCCTTGCGGAGCTACTGGCTCTGCCATCCAATGGCAGGTATGAGGAACTCAGGCAGTCTCCAGAGGAACGCCGTCGCCAGACGATGGATGCTCTTACCAATATCCTGCTGGAGATTGCCAAGCGACAACCGCTGCTTTTCGTGGTCGAGGATCTCCACTGGATCGACCCGACGACCTTGGAGCTGCTCAATCTGGTCGTGGACCAGGGGCCCAGCGCACGCATTTTCGCACTGTTCACCTATCGACCTGAATTCATTCCCACGTGGGCGGGATGAGCTTTCGTGACGCAAGTGGCTCTGACCCGATTGACCACTCAGCAGATTCAGGAAGTGGTCGGCTGGGTTGTGGGCGGGAAGGCATTGCCCGACATGGTGATGGAACAAGTGGTCAGCAAAACAGACGGTGTGCCACTGTTCGTAGAAGAGCTGACCAAGATGGTGCTGGAGTCCAATCTCCTAAAGGAGACGGACGACCGTTACGAGCTAGTTGGCCCATTGCCGCCCCTGGCGATTCCAACTACCCTGCAGGACTCCCTCATGGCTCGTCTAGATCGGCTGGGCGCGGCGAAGGAGACGGCGCAGCTGGGTGCTACTTTCGGCCGCGACATTCCGTTCGAGTGGTTGCGGGCCGTAACCACATTGGACGAGGCTGAGTTGCAGCGCCATGTCAACACCTTGGTAGAGGCGGAACTGCTGTTTGCGCACGGCGAGGCGTCGTAGGTGTCATACGCCTTCAAGCACGCCTTGATACAAGACGCGGCGTACCAGTCGCTACTGGTAAGCACCCGCCAGGGCTATCACGTACGCATCGCCAACACACTTGAGACCCGCTTCCCAGAAATGACCAAGTCACAGCCTGAGCTCATCGCCCACCATTACACCGAAGCGGGTCTGAGCGAGCAGGCCGTGCCGTACTGGCGCTGGGCCGGCGAGCTTGCTACTGCAAAATTCGCCAATCGCGAGGCGATCGATCACTTCGGCAAGGGACTGGGACTGATTCGCGACCTGGAAAAAGCCGACAAGCACGCGCGGATAGAGTCGGAGTTGCAGCTCGGCATGGGGTATGCCCAGCATCGGGATGGCCGGACTCTCGAAGCAATGGAAGCTTTCGAAAAAGCCGCGAGATGTGCCAGGGATGCGAAATCGACAGACTGTCTTGCTCGCGCTGCTATCGGCTACGAAGAGGTGCGATGGCGATTCAACCTGGCAACCGATGTGGGCCGAGAACTCCTCGAAGAAGCCGCGCAGCGATTAAGTGAGGAAGATAGTATCCTGAGGGCGAGCGTTCTGGGAGCGCTGGCTAGAGAGTTGACGCATGCCGATCCCGAGCGTTCGAGCGCGCTGTGGGAGCAAGCGATAAGGCTGGCTCGGCGGGCGGGAGATTCCGAAGCGCTATACGTCGTTCTGAGGGGGAGCCTTTTCGCAAATCGGAGACCGGAAACATTCGCCCAGCAGCTGGCCGTGGTTGAGGAAGCGATGCAGCTCGCGGTACTCCTGGGCGACAAGGAACGCGAGCTGGACATGCATGGGTTTCTGTTATACCAGCATCTCGAAGCGGGTGATCTGCAGGCAGTCACGCGGAGCCACAAGACTAGCAATGAATTGCGGAAGGTTGTCCACCTGCCGTTTTACGACCACATATGGATGCTAAACGAGGTGACGCTCGCATACCTTAGCGGCCGTTTCGATGAGGCGGAGCAGTTGGCGCAGGAAGCCCAGGTTCTCGGTGATAAGATGGAGCTGGACGTGGATGGTCCGTACGGCATGCAGATGTTCAACATTCGGAGACAGCAGGGCCGGCTGCGGGAGGTGGCACCGCTGGTTGAGCTCTTCCTGGAACAATATTCGTTGGATTCCACGTGGAGACCGGGACTCGCTCTCATTCACGCCGAACTGGGCAACATCGAGGAGGCGAGAGCCGAGTTCGAGAATCTTGCAGCCAGCGATTTCACCGACATCCCCAGAGACGCCATGTGGACCGGCACAATGTCGTACTTAAGTGAGGTCTGCGTCTTCCTCGGCGACCGTCGACGGGCAGCGCTTCTGTATCAGCTGCTGTTGCCGTACGTGGGCTATAACGTGATGGTGGGCGCGGGCGTAATGTGTTACGGTGCCGCCTGTCGCTATCTAGGTAATCTTTCAACCGTCCTGCGCCGCTGGGAAGAAGCGGAAAAGCACTACGTAGAAGCGCTACGACTCAACCTGCAACAAGGTGCGAGACCGTACGTGGCCCACACCCAGTGCGACTACGCCGAAATGTTGCGCGCGCGCGGCAGGAACGCCGATCGAGCAAGGGCGGATACCTTGTTAGAGGAGGCGGCTGTGTTGGCGCGGGATCTCGGTATGAACGAGCTGGAAAGCAAGGTAGAGTCCCGTCGTGCGCCCGCGCCTGCGCGCGATTGATGTGTGGGTCAGACGGGCTTGAGATGCCAACGTATTAGCCACCAACAAGGAGTTGAATATGCCACTGTTCTTGATCGAGCGAAACTTTGCAGAACAACACTTGCCGACAGAGACAGGCATCCGGGAGGTGACGAAGGCAAATGCAGAGGAAGGGGTCAAGTGGCTGTTTTCGTTCCTCAGTGCCGACAAGCGGAAGACTTACTGCCTGTACGAAGCCCCGAGCGCCGAGCCAATCCGCAAGGCTGCCGACCGGCTCGGTTTACCGGCGGATGTGATAGTCGAGGTTAGCGAGATTGGCCCCGAAATGTTCTCGCGGGCGTGACCCCATTTGATCATGACCGGTTACATCACATTCCTCGGATCTACCGGGCTGTTGGCAGGTGTCCCCTCTGCTGAGTTGCAGGCCATTTCCGACTCGGTGGAAAAGATCGAGCTGCAGCGGGGAGCAACCCTATTTCGGGAAGGGGATCCAGGAGATGCCGTTTACCTCATCAAAGAGGGGAAGCTCCGGCTCGAAAGTAACGAGGTGCCTATCGCCAGCCGCACCGTTGGCGATACGGTTGGCGAACTCGCTTTGGTAGACAACGAAAGGCGGAGCGCCTCCGCCGTCGCCGATACAAAGGTGGCCCTCCTCAAGTGGTCCAAAGAGAACTTTCACGACACATTGCGGCGAAGCCCGGAAGCGGCGCTGGGTATTTTGCGAGTGTTGTCGGCCAAGTTGCGCGAAGATGTGGCTGTCCAGGTGATCACTGCGAGGCAGTTGCAGCAGGCAAATGAGCAACTCGAAAGGGAAAACCGCAGCCTGCGGGTGCGCCTATCCCCTACGCCCGAGATGGTTACCGACAGTCCTCGCATGGAGCAGGTGATCGAACTGGCACGCAAGGTGGCGGACACCTCAAGCACGGTCTTGCTGCGCGGTGAGAGCGGTACCGGCAAGGAGGTATTGGCGCATCTGATTCATCGCCACAGCGACTATCGCGACGGTCCGTTTATTCCCGTACACTGCGCCGCACTGCCCCGCGACCTCCTCGAAAGCGAGCTCTTCGGCCACGAAAAGGGTGCGTTCACCGGCGCTACCGCGCGCCGCGTCGGTCGCTTTGAGTTGGCAGATGGCGGTACGCTTTTTCTAGATGAGATAGGAGAACTGGATCAGGACATCCAGGTCAAGCTGTTGCGGGTGCTGCAGTCGCAGGAGTTCGAGCGGATTGGGGGCAGCAAGACCATTAGCGTGAATGTACGGCTGATCTCGGCGACCAATCGAAACCTGGAAGAGGCGGTTGCCTCGGGCGGGTTTCGGGAGGATCTATATTACCGATTGAACGTAATACCAATCTTGTTGCCGCCTCTCCGCGAGCGGCGAGAGGATATCCCGCTGTTAGTGGAGCACTTCCTCGCACAGTACAGCAAAGAGCTTGCTCGGCCCGCATGCCGGGCATCCGCCCAGGCGATGGACATGTTAGCTAGCTATTCATGGCCCGGGAACGTGCGCGAGCTGCAGAACCTGGTGGAGCGAATGGTCGTCGTGGTTGACGATGAGATCATCGGACCGTTGCACCTGCCGCCGGAGATGCAAGGACTAAGGAATCCGATAACCGATCCGGTCCCTGCAGGGATGGAGCCTCTTGCCGAAGTCGAGGAGAGACATGTCAGAGCTGCCCTCATTCGATGTGGCTGGAATCAGAGTCGCGCGGCCAGGCTTCTCGAGATCTCCCGCGAGCAGCTCCGCCATCGGATCAGACAGTACCAGATCGAGGGGCCTTGGAAAGTCGGCGCTCCGGAGCGCAATTGAGTATTCATGCATAAATAATTGTGCACATACGCTCAGTTAGAAGTCGACCTCTGGCTATAAAATGTGTGTCGCGGCCGCTCGCAAAACTCCATAAATCATTGTTAATACGAAAGATTGAAACAGGTTTGTGCGATGAGTGTGCCTGCTGGTCCGCTAGTTGCAATGCATACAGGGTCGAACATGCCCACAAACCTCACCTTAGAAAAAGGAGTTACCGCAATGAGCCAGACGACAGCTGCTGAAATGGTCGGCACGAACGGCCAGGTACTGTCAGAGGATACCCTTCAACGCTGCCTCGAACGGGCCCCCGGCTATGATGAGGGGAACACATTCTTCCAGGAAGATTTCGATGAACTGAAGGATGCGGGTTATCTAACCATGGCCGTCCCGAAGGAGTTGGGCGGCAAGGGGATGACGCTAGCCGAGGTAGCTCGGGAACAAACTAGACTAGCATACTTTGCGCCTGCTACGGCTCTCGCTATCAACATGCATCTCTACTGGACCGGGTTGGTTGCCGACGTGTGGCGGTCCGGCGACCGCTCGCTGGAGTGGTTGCTGACCGAGGCCGCGGCCGGTGAGGTATTCGCGGCCGGTCACGCCGAAAGCGGCAACGACCTTCCGGTTCTGCTATCCACGACCAATGCCGAACGGGTTGACGGCGGCTATCGGTTCACCGGACACAAGTCATTCGGAAGCCTGACCCCCGTGTGGACGCGACTTGGAATTCACGGCATGGATACCAGCGATCCCGAAGCGCCGAAGATTGTGCACGCCTTCATGACCCGAGACGCCGAGAACTACACCATCAAAGATACCTGGGATGTTTTGGGCATGCGCGCCACGCGCAGCGACGACACGCTGCTCGAAGGGGTGTTTGTGCCGGACCAGTATATCGCTCGGGTTGTGCCCCCGGGTGCCGCCGGAATCGATCTGTTTGTCTTGGGCATATTCGCATGGGCGCTGCTGGGTTTCGGCAGCGTTTACTACGGGCTGGCGCGAAGGGCTTTTGATGTGACCATAGAGGCGATCAAGAAAAAGACCTCGCTCGGGCTTACTCGCTCGATGGCCGACCACGCCGGGGTCCAGCACGTCGTCGCCGAGATGGCGATCGAGCTGGAGTCTATCGGTCCTCACCTCGAGAAGATCTGCCAGGATTGGTCCACTGGGGTCGATCATGGCGCCGAGTGGGGAGCGAAGATCTGCGCCGCGAAGTACCACGCCGTGGAGGGCTCGTGGAAGGTCGTCGACAAATGCATCGAGGTGGCCGGCGGCTTTGGAATCTTCAAGAAGGCAGGGTTGGAGCGCCTGTTCCGGGATGCGCGATTGGGGCGCATCCATCCCTCGAACTATTTCCTCACTCACGAGTTCGTAGCGAAGACAGTCCTGGGGATCGACCCGGACGAGGCACCGCGGTGGGGCTAGTAACGGAGGGCGAAAGGGCGTGGCGAGCATTATCAAGAGGGCCAGAACGCCAATTAAGGTGGTGCTACAATGACTCAAGCTGATACCAGCAACAATCAAATGTCCGTGCTTCGAAGTCCGTATGAAAAACTCGCAGGTTGTTATCATCTGGTGCGCATTACCGACAAGATCCGCTTAGTTTCGATGCTTCAAGATCGAGGACTGGGATGAGGGTCGTTTACTAGACTTGAAAGGCATCGAGCGATGAATTTGCCAACAATGCAGCTTACCAACATCAATGGCATCAACTTGGAAATCTCGGATCGTGGATCGGGAGATCCCGTCGTGTTTATTCACGGCGCCAGTGGGGACGAGTGTTTCGCGGTCCTTGAGGAACCCGCCCTCGCCGACTCTTATCGTCTGATACATTATCATCGACGCGGCTGGGGCCAGAGCGAATGTCTGGAGATGCCGGTCAGTAACGAACTACAGTCAGCGGACTGCCAGGCGCTTCTTCGACATCTGGGCATCGGACGGGCGCACTTCGTCGGTCAGTCCGGTGGCGGCATCGTGGCCTTGCAGGTCGCGCTGGACGCTCCTGAGATGGTGCATTCTATTGCCCTGCTCGAACCGGCGCTGCCTTCTGTTCTTTTCAACGCCGCGGAGTTCGGTGCCGTAGCGGAAAAAGCCGTGGCGGCGTACGAGTCAGGTAACAAGGCTGACGCGATCGACACCTTTGGCCAGGAGGTAGCCGGGGTTGATTACCGCAAAGTGTTTGACCGGACCTTGCCGCCCGGCAACTTCGAACGTTGGGTGGCCGACGCGGATACTCTATTTCAGGCTGATTTCCCAGCTTACCCTGCATGGACCTTTGGCGGTGACGAGGCCGCTCGTATTTCGCAGCCGACACTCAACATGATGGGGGCCAATACCAACTCTTATTTCCGGGAAATTTACGAAACTGTGTGTTCATGGGTACCTCACGCGGAGAACTTCGTTCTGCCCAACGCGACCCATGCCATGCTGCAGACGAATCCGAAAGCTGCGGCTGAGCGTTTAGCAAGCTTCTTCTCGAACAATCCGTTGCAAGAGGGGATGGCATGAAGGCAGAGTGCGTGGACGAAACAGGAACTACGCCAAAAGCTGCGGGGGCCTAGTGCCCAGTATCGAAAATATGCCTGTATTAATTCGCCGATTCATCCCGACCTGCTGCGTTACGCTCACTCGGCGTATTCACCAATACGCCTGGATCGCGCGCCTTGCAGGCCGGGCGACTCGGGGCCTTCATTTCACAAGCCTACTTCCGATACAGGGCACTAGCTACTCCTCAGGGCTTCCACCTGACGGCGCCCGATCTCTTTGATCAGGACATCGGGCTGCGCGTCCAGCTTCGAATAGGCGGGGTTTCCTCGCGGCATCTTCTTGAAAGGACTGTTCCGTGCGGCGTTGTAAGAGCAGATCAACGCCCAGCGGCGCTGATCGCTGTGATTGTGATCGGAACAGTGCATCAGATTGCAGTCAAAGAACAGAGCTGAGCCGCGGTCCATCTCGCAGTTAACCAGTTCCATATGCTCCAGCGCTGCGTCCACCCGCTCCGCATCGGCGCTCATCTGGCCGGCGACGTAGTGGTGCTCAACGCGGCCTATCTTGTGTGACCCCCGAATCGCCTTGATGCAGCCGTTTCGCTCCGTCGCCGGGTCTACGGCGACCAGGCAGCTTGCCAGCAGTGGGAAAAGACAGGCGTGCTCGACGTACCAGTAGCCGTAGTCCTGGTGCCACTCCCATGCTCCGCCTACGCGCGGATCCTTGAACATCATCTTGTGATTCCAGTGGTACGCCTCACCTTCGAGAATCTGCTCGATGGGTCCCAACAGGCGGGGACAACGCACGAAGGCAGAGTAGATGTCATCGTCGAGCACGGTGCGCGCCGTCAACCGGGTGATGCCGCCGTCGCCGTCCTCGCGCACGTATGACTCGTCGGTCAAGCTTTGATCGGTCTCGGCGATCTGCTGTAGAAGATCCATCTCTTCACCGTCGAACAGTCCTTCCACTAGCAAAAAGCCATCGGCGCGAAACTGCGCTAATTGGGCGTCGGTCAGGTTGGAGGAATCCACGAATCTTGGCTCGCCTTTTCGCCCAGTGTACGGAGCACCGAGAGTATCATCAAGACCGACGGTGTTGATCGCCTGATCCGAGCAACCTCCGGCTAGTATTGCTTTTGGCATGCGCGGATCCCTCCTATATTGGCAACAGAATTTGCATAGTCCGCGTGTGCACGAACATCGATCGGATGTTGCGGTTCTGATGGCAGTCTGTTCATCGAGGCGTTCGGACTGGTCCAGGGCTCGGATTTTCGCCGGGGTCTTATCAGTTCTCTCCCTGAACTCTACTTCAAGATACTGGAGACCACGATTGAGCTCCTGGCTCAACGGGTCAGCCGAACAAGTGCCGCTGTAGAGGTGGCAGACGGTCAGTCCGGACTCTGGTAGAGTGAAGAGCGCGGCAAGCAACCACCCGCATGCCCATCACGCTGGTAGGCGCGGAAGATGACGCCCCCTATCATGCGGTCCCTTGGTGGCTACCCCCTTCGACCTTTGAAATCTACGCTTCTGTAACTTGCATTTACTAGATCGTTCAGCTACCCTAACGCCTGCCAAGAACGACCAGCCAGACTGGAGAGGACAAAGCGAGGACGATATATGCGTGTAACGAGCGTCAAAACGACCCCTCTTTCCATCCCGCTCAAAGAAACTTACTACTACAGCCAGGGGGCGGTGGCGGGAGGCAATTCGATTCTGATCGAGGTTGAAACCGACGAGGGCATCGTCGGGATCGGGGAAGCGTGCGGCGATCGATCGGCGTCAGCCGTGCTGGGGGTCGTTCATGCCGCGGCTAGAATCCTGGAGGGAACGAGCCCTTTCGAGATAGAACGGTTCCTCTATCGTTTCTATCGCGAAGCGAAATGGGATGACATGCGCCGATTTGCCAATCAGGCGCTGGCGGGCGTCGAGATGGCGCTTTGGGATATCGTCGGAAAGGCGGCGGGACTTCCACTGCACGCGATTCTGGGTGGGGCGCTCTACGATCGGATCAATCACTTCGGCTTCTTGCAGGGCGACGAACCGACCAAACTCGCGGACGATGCGTCCATGTGGCAGGAACGCGGATTCGACGTGCTCTATTTGAAGGTGGGGCGTGGGCGCCAGCGGGATCTCGCCTGTGTCGAGGCGATTAGAACCCGGGTGGGACCCGAGATGAAACTTCGCGTTGATGCCAACATGGCGTGGTCTGTGGGTGAGGCTATTCAGGAACTCAGGGCTCTGGCGAGCTACGATATCGACTTCGCCGAACAACCGGTACCCTAGTCCGATTTGGATGGACTCGTCCGGGTTCGCGACGCCGTACCCATGCCGATTGCCGTCGACCAGGGTTGTTTTACCGAGCACGAGGCCCTGGAGGTAGTACGGAAGAAGGCAGCTGACGTGATTGTGGCAGGGTTGCATGAGACCGGCGGAATCTCAGGCCTGCGCAAACTCTCGGCTGTTGCCGGAGCAGCCGCATTACCCATCTGCCGGCACGGGGTCATGGGAGAGACCGGGGTCACCACCCTTGCTTCGCTGCAGGTCCTCGCCTCCATTCCAAACCAGACCCGTGGCCACCAGGTCATGCATCAGCTCTTCGAAGCCGATATCGTAGCCGAGGGTGTCATAGAATTCGATGGTGGCGATATTGTTGTGCCCGATCGACCGGGATTGGGCATCGAATTAGATTGCGATCGGGTAGATGAGTACGCCAGGCGCTATGAGCAAAGCGGGCCCTACTGGCCCTGTTAGGTCCTCCCTTGTCACCAGTAGCGGCGACCACGCGCGACTAATCGAACCGCATCTCCAGCTGCACACCGTCGAGGATCAGGTCTGAAGCGAGCGAGTCGTTGCGGCGGTCCAGGTGCAGCTCCACGTCGTTGTTTCCCGTTCTGACCAGGTCCTCGCCTCTGGCGCCAGCGGGCTTCCTGTCTCGTCGCGCTCATGGTTTTTCTCCCATTTCTACTGAAACCATTTTCTCAACCCATCCTGCAGAAAGACAAATTCATAGTCCTCTAGGGCATCCCGCAATGTCTGTTTTCTGGTCTGCCAGGAAACCCTCTCTACCATCTGCCTCAAAACCCAGTAGCCCGCATCCAGTTTGCACCTCAGATAAGCTTCCTCACCCTTGAACGCATTGAAGCCACCGAACAGGCGTTTCGCTGCCGCAGTATCAAGCCCCTCAGGTCCATCGGTCAGCGCGCTCGCCATCTGCCAGTAGTCGATTTCAGCCGGACAGAGATCCGCGTCATCGAAATCGATAATTCCGGTCAACTGCTCAGCGTCGAACAAAACGTTGGTAAGGTTTATGTCTTCGTGAACCAAAACCTCGGGTGGTGAGCGCAGAAAAACCGGCTGGTTCTCTGTCCAGAAAGCGATCATGGACTGCACGATCTCTTTGCTCGTGACAGGGTCCTCGAGGGCCTGTTGGCCGAACTGCAGAAACTCCTGGTTCCGGCGTTCTACCCACGGTTCCGATCCCGAAAAGTGCTTAATTGTGGTTGTATCCACTTCATGCAGCTTTTTCATCTCGTCGAGCACTGGACCGAGACGGAGTTCCCTTTGCGTCGCATCCAATTTGCTCCAGCAGAAACCAAGCGGTTTTCCCGGCAGCCAGGTGACCACCATCACCGGCCACGGAAACGCCACGCGACTTTCATCGAGATATACCAGGCGGTTGGATTTGATCTTGCCTTCGATCGCCTGCAGGATGCTGGCGGATTTTCCGAAATGTCTGCCGTCGCTTCCAGCCCCCAGCTTGACAACGAAGTCGCCCGCCTTGAACACCTTGTTGGCAATGCCAACCCTTTGCCTGATTACGCGATCGACGCGAGGGAGATCAGCGGCTTCAAGGACCTGGTACGCGGCTCTTCTAAATTGATCCATTCGAAAATTGAAGGAGTAGTAGTGCGTGAAAGTTATGAAGGCGTAGGAACAGGGCGAAGAGCGAATACCACGTATCAGAAGGCCGCGGCGGCGGTAGACCTCTAAATCTTGTAGGCAAAAACCTTGGCGCGAAACATTCGGATGCGGATTGTCAAGGTCTCTCCGACCGCTGAAATATCGCTCTTGCCATTCCAGGTCACGAGCCTGTCACCCTCGTCGCCGTAGATCCAGTCGCAATCCTCGAACGTCAATCCGGGAGTTCCTTCGCCGTCGGGATACTTGCGGGATGGCACCTTGTTGCGCAACTCCACCTTTATCCAGCCGCCGTTGTCGCAGCGGTAATTAAGGCGCAATTCGTGCTGTCGACGTTTTTGAGTCGGCACGGTGAAACGACCTTCGTTCTCGGCTTCGATGCCGCACAGACGATGGGGTTCCCACCGCGCCCAATGTATCTGTTCGCCATCCCAGGGCATCGGCGTACCCGGATGAAAGCCGTTATGGAGGCTGGTACCTCCGATGAGAGATACCGCCCAACGGCCGTCCGGCAGCTCCACCGGTCCACCTTGCGCATAGACGGCGCCGTTGATTCCGCTACCTGGGGGTCCCACGCGGATGCTAGGACTCCGTTGCGGCCGGTTCCAGATGAGACCGTCGCGACTGAAGGCGATCTGGTTGTCCACGTGACCGCTGATCTGGTCGAAGACGTGGACGAGCATGCAGTGCACGTTTTTGCGCCCGGGGTACGGGAAGTAGTGGCCACCGTAGAAAGAGATCTGCGGTCCGTCGTGAGCATCCGGGTAAAGCACCAGCTTGGGTGGCGGCCAGTTGCGAAAATCTCGGGTGCGGGTGAAACCGATACACCGTCGCGTGTAATCTTGTTCAGGGGTGCTTTGCGCCAACCTCTTGATCTCTTCATGTGCCAGGCCGTGCAAACGGATGTAAGCGAAATAGGTTTTCGTTTCCGGCTCGAAATTTGGATTGCCGGCGGTCCCGTCCGAGGGCATGTCGGCCACCGGTTTTTCGATCTGCGTCCAGTGCATGAGGTCGGGGGAGATGAAACCGCGCACGAAGGCGCGCATGACCATAGGCGGTCCCTGGTAGCTGTCCCCGGCGTATTCCATTTCGCCCATGCGCTTCAGGCCCTCTTCAACAGAAAGCTCTTCGCCGGTGTCGGAGTCGAACATGCCGGCGACTTCAACCCAGGACTTGAAGCGCTCCTCGGGAGGTGCCTGGGGATCCTCTACTACGGGGCCGACGCATTGATCGCACACCAGGTTGTTGGCGGTCGAACCGTTGAATTCGATCCGGCCGATCTCCGGTCGCGTCCACTGGTAGCCATCCTTGCTGTAGCGGTACGAGGTGCCGCCCTTGGCGCGATATAGCATGTTGTACTGGCCGTCTCCCTGCCAAACGTAGAGTGGCAACAAATGTCCTTCCCAATCGGCATCATCCCTGAAGAGCACCTCGGACACATCTGCCTCTTCCACGGTCAGCCGGATACCGGAAGGCGAGTCGAACAGGCCGAACTGGCCGTGCCGATCCTTCCAACGGTTGCCGGGGTAGACGTCGAACCAGTCGAAGAAAGGTTGCCACTCCCCCGAATTTTCTCGGGCTTCAAAGCCAAATGGTGCGCCCGGTAGTCGTGCGTTTCCTGTTTCAGCCATAGTGTACCTTCCCGGTGAGGTTTCCTCAGGGTCGGACGCGGAGGTCATTCGGCGCGCACATTCAGCAGCACGCAATCGAGTGCCATCGGTGCCCTTGCAGAGTCAGCCCGCGTGTTCAAGCTGACTTCGAGCCTGTTTTCACCCTTGACGACCCGCTCGGGCTGCACTTCGCACTCCAGCCAGTGCGCGGCGGGCGCCGCGTCTAGAGTCTTCTGCGGTAGTAGACCATTCAATGCTACATCGTTGAATTTCACCGATATCTCATCGCTCGCAGTGAGCTCCCAGAAGTGCAGGCGAAAGCGAAAGGGGCCCTTCCTCGAGCTCAGATCTTCGCCGACCTGAAAGTGCGCATTGGCCATCTCTCCGGGCCGCAGCTCCAGTTCACGGAGGCTCTCAAAGCTGTTGGCGCCTAGGAAATCGTTGATGCCGAAGAGCTTGTCCTTGTTTGCCATCGTTTCGAGATCTCCGATCTCCATCCACACCTCATCGTTGACGAAGGCGCCGTTGAAGACGTAGATGCCGTCGGCGCCGGCAGCGAGCAAGTTGGTCGCGGCTCCGCGCCAGGCGGGCAGCATGCCTTCCCACCCATTCATCTCGGCCGTGAAGGACGAGCCGGTCTCCCTCAGGGATGCAGCCCATGATTTGTACTCCCTGTACTCGCCGTCCGAGAGGTCGAGGAACGCCCACGGATGCCAGAACCCCCAGCTGATGCAAGGATACACCGGCACATCATGGCCGTGTCCGAGTTTGATAATATCTGCGAACGACTCGGTCATGTGCGACTCGACGTCGTCGCCGGGTATCAGCAGGTCCAGCAGATCCTCGCCCAGCCAGGTCTCCAGGTCCAGGCCGATGAAACGCGCATCAGCTACGTTGAACGGCGTGCGCGCCGCCACCAGCAGCGGCCGCCCTCGCTCCTGGCCGACTTCGTCGGCTAGCTTCCGCACTCGCCGCACCAGGGCCGTCATCATCTCCAGGTGCTCCGCCTCGACCGGAAGCATGTCTTGGGTCGGACGAAAAAAGGGATAGTGGCGGAAGAAGTCCATCTCTATCCCGTCGACGTCGTAGTTGCGCGCCACCTCGTCTATATTGGCGAAGACGTGGTCGCGAACCTCGGGAAAGCTGAAATCGAGTCCCGACCAGGCTTTCTTATTACCGTCCGTTTCCCAATCCGCCGGCTCGCCCATGAGAAATTCCGGGTGGTCGCGTTTGAAGGGCGCCAGACCATAGGTCCAGTAGGCCGACCCGTCAGGATGGGAGTCGTGTGTGTCGTTCATACGCAACGACCAGAAGGCTTCCAGCTCGTTCTCGTGACAGAAATCCGTTTGGATCTGCAGACTGTCGCGTCCATAGGTTTCGACCAGCGTCAGGGGAATCCCCTCACCGTGGAACCCACCTAGCTTGGTATGGTGGGAGAAGCGCACACCGGCCATACAGCTGGAGTACCAGCTGCTATCCACCTGCGTCCCGAGCAGCGTCCGGGCGCGGGCGTCGAGAAAGTTGTCGATCAGCTCGCCGCTGTCGCGCCTCAACAGGCCTTGAGCGGCCCCCTCCGGCGTTTTTGCCTGGATTACGTCGTCGCCGTCGTTGTTGTAAATGATCCGCCGTCTGCGCCACCGCGCGTCTCGTCTGCTCTGGTTCATCGATTTCTGCCTCTGCTGGTTGATGTCCTTGCGACTTGCTAACTGGCGACACTCTCACCCGGTAATCCCCATATTAGAGCACCCCATCCTCTCATTCGAACCAGTAGGAGTCGTAGTGCAGGGAAAATATGAAGGGGTGGGAACTGAGGCGAACACAGAGAGGACGGGGTGTTCCGTTAGGTGTGGAAAGCTGGAGGAATCGCTTCACCTCTTCCAAGGTCAAGGGCTCCTAGATCGGCGCGAAGGTGGTCAGACACAATAGATATACCACGTTTCAGATGGCCGCGGTGGCGATAGACCAGACGCTATCTGCCGAGATCGTGTCTCGAATCAAGCGTTTGCGTAATTATCTACTTTAGAACTTCACTTTCTAAAGTAAGGCAATGGACACCTGTCTCAACTGATTTTGATATGGGGAATACCCGTTAAATTGCAAGAGGACCAATGATGACGACTTACACGGCAGTGCTCTTCGATGCGGGGGGCACCCTATGGTACGCCAGGAAAACGGTTGTGGAAGTGTGGCATGAGGTGCTGGCTGCCCAGGGCATGGAAGTATCCATAGAGCAGATCAATGATGCTTGGCAGACGATGCAACCAATGCGGCAAGGTCAAGGAGATGCCTTTGAGACCTCAAGTACACTCACGAGCTTGGCTGGGGTTCAAGAGTATCTGGACGGATTCAATAGGAAGTTCCTGGGTGAGCTGAAGATTATAGATGAGGACGCCACCCTGGTAGGTCGGGTTCACAGCGGATTTGAGAATAACCGGGTCTTGTATCCTGAGACAGCTGACGTGCTTAGGAAGTTACAGGGCATGGGATACCACATGGCTATCGTCTCCAACGGCTATGAGCAGGAACAGACCGCTGCAAACCTAGGCATCGCCTCGTACTTTGATACCATCATCGGCTCGTTCTACGTGGGTTTCAGGAAGCCCATGCCGGAGATATACCACATGGCTCTCGATAGGCTGAGCATTGGCCCGGAGCAGGCCATCATGGTGGGCGACCACTGGGGAGCCGATGTTGAGGGGCCGGAAAGGGTGGGAATCAAAGGCGTTCATCTTCACCAAAGCCGTCTTGGCGTTCATCTCGACCGTGGCTACCCGACTCCCGGCCCAGAGGCCATTAAAGACCTCTGGGGCATCGTCCAAATTCTCCGACAGCATGATTCTGAGTAGAAGCGTCTGGGCCCACAGGCTATTATGGCCTAGCGTAATTGGGGAGCCTCACAGCCACTGAGTTATCACAGCGGACCCCATAGATGAGGAGGGATAAGTCCACGTGTCCCACAGGCCAGGCCTGGGGCTGGATATAGTCCTTGACTAGATCAAGGACTACCTTGTGAAGAGCGGTTAGCCCCCGTCGTGTGTACATTGTCAGCGCATGCGGCACAGACGGGGGAGCTTGGAGAATGAACAGTTTGGCAGGGAGTAGAGTCAAGAGAAGAAAAAGGGACCGGGATCCACGCAATTTGATCCGGCAAATATCGTCGCGAGGAACTCCAAACTCATGCTGAACCTTGGGATGTCATGAGCATCTAAATGCTGGAGGAGTACGATGGAAATTAACTCAGCACCTGACTCACCAGCCCGATGGACGTCACAAGAGGTCCAGGAACGGCTGGGTATCTCAACCCATGCCTTCAAAACCCGGCCCATCGGAGCCCGGGAGATCGCCGCTGTCCGAGAAGCGGGAATCACTCGGATTGAGATTGATGGACTTTCCGGCACCAATACCCCAACCCCAGCCTTTGACTTCCACAACCGCTCCCAGGCATCGGAGATCCTGGCAGAATGTCAGAAACAGGGCGTTTCAATTGTCTCGGTTCACGCCGCCGGGGGACAGTCTCCTGGGCATGGGCCGGGTTGTCCCATCTATGATTCAAAGGACGAAGGGGAAAGGAAGGCAGCGGTAGGGCAAGCCGTCCTATATGCAAAAGTGGCGGAGGAGCTGGGAGCTTCTGTCCTCGTGGGACATTTCTTTGGAGTCGCCGAGCAGTGTGAGAAAACTGTGAATGAGATACTTGAGCAATTGCACAACTCGTCTGTCAAACTTACCGTAGAGAATGGACTTGGCGATCTCCGCGACTTCATGGCAATTGTGGACAGGATCGGTTCCGACCGCTTCGGAATGGTTGTTGACACTGGGCATGCAAGGGACAGTGATGGTGTCAACCCCTTCACCAAGAAGGAGAATGCCCGCGAGACGATGGCGCAATGCGGCGAGCGTCTCTTCCATCTCCATTTGAATGACTTCACAAACGGAGACCATATAGCACCGTTCGATGGCAACGTCCAGTGGGGAGAGGCTTTCGCTGCCCTCAAGGATATCGGCTATGAGGGTACGTTCATGTTCGAGCCGGGCCCTTTCCGGAAAAAATACATAAACGGAGACGTTCCTCCAGAGGAGCTGTTGCGCAAGGTCGCTTTGTTTCCCAAGACCTATGCCGAGCGTTACGGGACCGGATGACAAGAGCAATTAGTCTCGGGTTGGTCACGTTGGTTTCCATGGATGCCCCTATCCGACAAGGGCGTCGCGGAGGGAATCGATCTCAGCCTGGCTCACGCCGCAGTGTTGCGCATAACCCTCGACGCCGCCGTGGCGCTCGTCCAGGTCCCGGAGCACGGCGAGCATCACGGCGGGATTGCAGGTATCACGCTGGTGGTCCTGCCATTTGTAGTTGGCGGGATCGATCTCCGGATTGGCCTCGAGGTAGCGAGGCAGGTCGCAACGAGCGGTGAGGGCGTAATCCTGCGCGATGGTCTCGGCAGGTACTCTAGCGATCCCGAGTACGAGGGCGGTGATGAGACCTGTCCTGTCGGCGCCGCCGGCGCAGTGGATCAGCGCGGGAAGCGTGTCGGGGGCAGCCAGCGTGCGCAGGGTGTCGCACACTGCAAACGCTCGCTTGTCGAGCACGACCGAGTATCCCCAGCGCTTCCTTTCGACGTATTCAAGCCCTTGAGGAAGGTCCTCCCATTCGGGGTAACCGTTCCCGGGCTTTGAACTTATCCATTCGCGCGGCATCATATCCCCGACCAGGTTCTGATGGTAGTAGGTCACCTTGTCCGAACCGAAGAAGACGTTGGGTGTGTCCTGTATCTGCACGCTCTTTCTCAGGTCGATGATGCTCCGGACGCCGTAATCCAGGAGATCCTGCTGGTCTTTGGCCGACAGTTGATGCAGAGAATCGGAGCGCAGGAATTGTCCCCAGCGCGTCTGCCGCCCGTCCGAGGTGGCGTATCCACCGATATCCCTCGTGTTGAAGGTGCCTTCTAGCTTCAGATGCCGTTTCGGGTCCAGTTCGGCGGTCATATCACAATCCTCCCCCTCGTGAGTGTCCAGCAATATGGCGATATCGGGTGTTTCCCTCAGAAACCACTCGAAGTATTTCGGCTACGACCTGGTAACGATCGTCGGGTTCAACAAAGACAAGGTGAGCTTCGAGAATATTTCCCAGAAAAATCGAGACACCGACCTGTGGACCTTCTTTGTGCGAACCGTGGTCGGTTTCACCGCTTTTGGGCGCCCGCTCTGAGTTGTCGTTAATCCGGTGGCAGACGACCGACACCCCTTCCTCGCAGGGCAAAGAAACAGGGGCAGATCGCGCGATCTGCCCCTGTACCTCAACTATACCGAACGTAAAGCCGTGTTTACTTCAGCAGTGTCATCGAATGCGTGGCGGAGAAATCGCCAGCCTGCATGCGGTAGAAGTAAACCCCGCTCGATACCGGGTGACCCACCTGATCCCGGGCATCCCAAGTCGCCTTGTACGCACCTGCCCTGAACTGGTTGTCGACCAGGCTCTTGACCAGCTGACCAGCTGCGTTGTAAACGTTGATCGAAACCTGGCCATCAACTGGCACGGCAAAGTCGATGGTGGTCTCGGGATTGAAGGGGTTGGGATAAGCCTCGCTCAGCGCATAGCTGTCGGGCGTACCCGCGCTGGCGTCGGCTTCCACCGCGGTTACACCTGCACCCAGGCGACCCACAGCCAGGTCGAACGGAACGTGAAACACCATGTCGAAACCGTAGATCTCGGTGTTTTCACGCGACGGAGCCGGACCGTTGGCCTCCAGTTCCCAGCTGCCGTTCAGGTAGATGCCGTCGAACGGGCCGTCGCGCCGATCCGGACCGATCCAATGGCCGTTCACCCGGCCCTGATTCTCGTCGACCCAGGAGATATGGCGGCCGCTTCTGGGCTTGAACGGGCCCATCTTGGTGTGATCCATCCACACCCGCAAGACACCCGTGCCGTCACGACCCAGTGCCGAAAACTGGTTGCCGATCTGATTGGCGAGCGGGCTGTACATGGCAATGTGTCCCGTCCGGTCGTTGGTTACACGGACGGACAGCTGTCTCGATCCCTCCAAGGCCGCGCCTGTAAGGCCCAGATTGGCAGCGCGTTCGGCGGGAAACTGGTCGGAGTAGAGATCGCCAGGACCATTGAACCAGATGAGATTGCCATCCCAGTCCAGCTTGATGATCGACGTCGACCGCCAGCCGCAAAGCCACAGACCCGTGTCATCGGCGGAAACAGAAGACGGTCCGCCACCACTGAAGGTCTGGTTGCCGTTGTCATCGACGCGCCAGCGCAGGAAGAACTCGCGGACGTCGTAGGTCCTGAGGTACTCACCGGAGTTCTTGTCCCAGACATTCAGGGAACTGGCAGGCGGATCGGACTGAGACCAGTTGGGCGCGATGATCTCGTCGTTGTAGACCAGTATCTGCATGGCGTTCTCGGTGGTCGGTCCGGGCACGTCGGCGAAACCGTTGGCGCCAAAATCCGTCACCCGCTCCAGGCTCTTGGCCGCCGCATTCTTCCGCGCCTTGAAGATGCCGCTGAACTCATTGTCCCAGTTCGAGTTGACCAGGTAGATGATATTGGGATCATCGGGATCGGGCTTCGGGCCACCGCGGCTGCCCGATTCCTCCACGACCTCCCAAACAGCGCTGGCATCCCAAGTATCCCAGGCGTTGGGATTAGCAATGTAGTCGGTGCCCAGATGGAAGACGTGCACATTCTGCGGACCGTCGCCGTTGTTGGAGTTGTAACGGCCCACCCGATGCGTCCACACCGTCCGGTCGCGCATGTCGATTTCGTTGTCATCGAAATCGCTGTTGCTACCGAACATCAACGTCGCGGGATCGAGCAGGTTGAAGGCGATGACGTCGAACGAATAACTGCCAGGTCCGGCCGGATTGCCTTCCCAGTCATTGCCATCCCACCGAACGGTACTGTTGCCGGCTTCGAAATCAGCTTCGGGAGTTACCGCAATGAACTTGTCCTGGGGTATGAGGCGCTGCACGGCGCCGTTGGGGCCGGAAGGACCGGTCTCATTGCTGCCCACTTCATAAATCGCGACCCAGACGCGGGCGCGCTGGTTCATATTGAAGCTGATGCTCACGGGACCACTGCCGTTCCAGGATACGTCGTTGGTTGTGAGGCGTAACGGATTCGGGTCGCCGGAGCGATCCGGTACGCGAGCCTCACTGTCGAAATTCTCGCCTACCGGAGCCGCGCCCGGAAAGGTCTCCGCGCCAACGGCGCCGATGATGAGCATGATCACTGCCAAGCTCACCAAGGCGTTGCAAGTCTTTTTCATGGTCGTCTATTCCCTTCCTAAGTGGCTGCTACAAATGGCTACTCGAGGCGCCGGCCTGCGGCCTGCGGACCTCAGTAGTCCTAACAAAAATGACATGCCAGGGCTTTCTTCTTCCACCCCCTTCCTTCCGGCGTTGCGATTTGTATGACGGCGGGATGCTGTCCTCGATCACGTAAAGATACACCAAATTTGCGAGGTCTCAAGCTTTAAGGGAGGAATTTGGCACTAAATGATCTCCTGACCGACGGACAACGCGGTAATTGAATCACTCAACGCCCACTGGTTCGAATCACTTGGGGATATTAACCCGTTCATCCGTACCTGGCGGCAGACATACAACGAGCACCATCCACATATAGAATGGTATTCAGCCTAAATAGGTCGGCCAAATTCAGTAAAACCTACGAGCATTCTCACGAAGAAGGTGCGCGTGTAGACATCGCGGTTGTCAAGAAACGGCGAGTCGTACTCAATCTTTTCAGCGTTGAAACCCACGATCGTAACGAGGTCATAACCAAAGTATCGCGAGCTGTTGGTCAGTGAAGCGAATGCCGTGCGCTGTTCAAAGCTGTTGCGCTTTGAAGTATCGTCACGACGGCGATACGGCATGGGGCCCACTCCCTGGAATCCGAACCGCAGATTCGTCCGGGAGAGAAGCGGATATTCGATACGGAGAATGGGAATCGATCGCAGCTCAGATTCCAGGCGTACATCGCGGTCCCTATCCACCAGACGCAGCAGCAACAGTTTGTACTGAGGGGTAATCATCAGTTCGCCCCAGCGCCACACATACTGGATACGACTGGCCGAGGTCCAGAAATCGATCCGGCGCTGGCGCTGAAAGAGGCTGCCGCGCAGCTCGCCGCCGTTTTGCCAATTGAAACGCCCCCGCAGTTTCTGCACGAACTCGACGGACGACCAAGGAGTAAGGCGGCCTTCCAGGTAGGTATCGCTTACCATGCTGTCCCGGTAGAACAGTTGATCGGGCAGGAAGTCAAGTGCCAGGTGCACCGGCGATCCCGTGTCATTATCGAACACCACGATCTCATCGGGGATGTCGTCCTGCACCCTGCGCACGCTACTCTCGAAAAACAGGCTTCTGAGTCCTCCCTCTCCCTGCCGCCGGTAGCTAACTTGACCGTAAGTCGAGCGGTTGTGCCCGCTTCCTGCGATTTCATCTATATCGTAGCGGCCGGCCGCCGCGGACCAGTGTCGCGTCAGATTCATCTGGCCGAACAGGTGGTAACCGCGCTCGTCGTACTCATAGGGGTAGTCGACTTCCCCATCGTCCTCGCGGATGTCCGGCTCATCATTGTTGTTGTGGTCCAACCCATACACGTAGGTGTTGGGCTCCACATCGAACATCAGAAACGGCTCTTCGTAGTCCGGCAGCCGGTTGAGATTGCGATTGGTGTCAGGGGCGCCATCGTTGTCCGTGTCCTGATTCACCCAGACCCCGTCGACATCGGTGCCGACGCCGTCCCCGGGGATGCCCGGGGCGTTGCCGTATTTGATGTCCGGATAGCGATCACTATCCTCGTTGTCATCCACCAGCTGCCAGTACATGTAGTTGTTGAGTAACCCGTCCAAATGGCCCTGTTCGTGGCTGATTTCGAGTGGCAGAAAAGAGCGCATCTCGGTCTGGTAATGTGGATTGATAGAAAATAGCTCGGCGCCAACCAGCCCGTGGCCAAAGCGTCGAACGGCGTTGAGGAAGTAGGCCACACCTCGATCGGTGAAACGCGGGGCGCGGTCGAAGGCTGCCTGTCCGTCGATGCGGGCTGGGTAGCGGGAATAAACGCTCGAGCGTGCGTATTCGGCCGAGATCTCGAGACCCGCAAGCGTGAGACTGGCATCGGCGCTGTAGACGAAGTGACCGGTGTTTTCCCCGACATTGAAACGTACCCGGCGCAGATTTGAGAGATCCTGAACATTGCCCTCGGAACGCCGCACGATCTGGTAGTAGGTGCCGGAGTAGCGGTCCGTGTAGTTGGTGGCCGATTGGGATTTGGTGTACAACATGGCCACGTCCACCAGGTAATCGTTCGCTAATAAAGCCTCCACGGCCACGGACTGGACATCAGGTTCCAGGGACATGTCGAACAGAAATACGACCTGTTTCTCGCCATCTGCTTGCAGCCTCCGCTGCGGTGATTCCACTGTGAAGAGGGACTCGAGACCCGAAATATTGGCCTGTCTACCGACATCGATGCCCGCCTCGTGAGCCAGGCGCGCGAGGTAATCCGCGAACAGCGGAAACTCGCGATTGCGGTAGTAAAAATCGTTGAGGACGGGAGTCCCCCCGGCACCAGCGGTGAACCGGTTGTAGGGCAGGGGGGTGAAACGGCCGTCGATTGCCGAAACAAATCCCACCTGAATTGGGGGTTCGCCCACATGGCTGATCGCCTGGGGCACGAGATCGGGACGCACCTCACCATCGATCACCAGCTGAAGATCCTGCACCACCGCCCCACCGATGCCATCGTCGGGCGAATCGTCTCTGAAACGCACCAGAATCCAATCCATCATCGGCTGGTCTGGCTTCAACCTGCCCTTGAGGCTATTTCCGGTGGTGCTGGTGCTCTGGTAGACGTGCTGATTCGCCCAATTTAGACCCAGCCGCAAGGCGCCAATATCCGCTTGCGCCCGACTACCCAGAAGCAAGGTGGAATCATCCGCATGGTGGATCGAGGGTTGAAACGTCTCGGTGAAGTAGGTGGCGTTCACTGAGTCCATCGGTCGTTCCACCCGCGAAGCGAGAGCAGTGAATTGCAGGTACGGGATGACCAGATCGAAGCGCATGCCGTTGAAGTTTACCTTCGAGAGCGTCAGCGGCGTGAAGCGCGCGTGCAGTGCATCGCCGACGATGAGATGATAACCCCAGTCGCCATAACCATCGGAACTTGCTACCATGTGGTCGAACACACCGGCCCATTGACCTGGTTCCTTGAAAATTGAACTGCCGAACCTCAGCCCCTCACGGCGGATTTCGGTCCAGTCATAAAGATTGTAGCCGGTTGTGAGATGGTTACCGAGGGCGTCGAACCGAGCTTGGGGGGTGTCCCGGTAAGGGGTCGTGTGGTTGAGGTAATTCTCGTAGTAGGTTATCGCATAGTTGCTATAGCCTGGCCTTTGCCAACGCAGAAACGGCTGCGATTGACCCACCTCGTTGAGTGACGTATCGCTGCTCTCCGCCTCGCTACCCCCCAGGGCCAGGGCGAGGAGCAAGCCGCAAAGTAGCCGCCACAGCTGTTCGGTCTTCATGGGTCCTCTTACGGTTTGTGCGGAGGTCCAGCCGGATATCAGACGCTCCAGCTACTTAGGAGGGGATGCGTCATGGCTCGCCTCTGCTGCATCGCGCTCTTACAGTTGGATGACGGCGAGGCAGAAGACCTTTCGTATGTGCCACGCGAGCATCCCCGACCTCAACACAATAAGGAAATTGATTGCTGGGAGACAAGATCTCGCCAAATAATGTCTGGTTTATCGCCACCTCGGCCATTCGCGTGAAGATGTTCCAGGCATAGCTGATCGCGCCGTACTGAGGGTCTGGACGTCTGCTGCGCGGAGGGTCAGCCTATGGTGTTTCTTCCAGGTAGGCGCCGTAGAAGAAAGCGTCGTCCCACCTGTCCCCTTCCCATGTCACCTTGAGACGAATGGGATCGTCGAGTCCGGAAAGCTGCTCCTGCTCCTTCCAGTGGACGGGCTGCCGCAGCCCCGACTCCGCCAACTCCAGACATGCGGCGCCGGAATATCCGGGCAGGGGCCCGAACTCGAGGTCTAGAACGTCCACCTTCAGGCGGGCATTGGGCGAGAGACCATCGGCGTTGAGAAAAACTCGCGCCTGAGCGCCCTGGAGGCGAATGGGACAGGTGACGAAGTGGGGGTTGGTTTTCTCGGGCACACGGTCGCCCACGTGCTCGCGCCAGAAGAGGGTGTGGGTATCTTCTGGCATCAGTTTTTTGGGTTTGGGATCCGGCACCACCTCGAAATAACCGAGCCGGTCGCGCTCCCACCGGGCAACGCAAATGAACCCTCCCCGCCACGGGGAGTACCAGACCAGGGTTTCGTCGCCCATATTCTCGAATCCCTGACCCTGCTCCAGGCACGGCAGCGGCCTCACGACCCGGGGCTTATCTACTTCGTAGGCGGATATGATCTGGAAGTCGGGAATGGGCTCGACGAACTGCAGACCGTCGTTGCTCACGGCCAGCCCCAGGTCCATCGAAACAAAAGCGCGGTCATTGCTCTCGCCGTGCCACTGGCCGTAGAAGCCGATTATCACGTTGCCCCGATTCCACAGGCTGGCTCCAAGGTGAACCTGCTCACCCGCATGACAACCGGCAATCTGTTTGTACGGGGGCACGTCGCGCCTCAGACCGACGGCCACGCCATCCGACCAGTGGTCGAAGTCGTAGGACATGTAGGTGACCAGAGCGCGCTTGGAGCCGACGTTGCCGCCCTGGCCGTTCAGGTAGTAGCAACCGTTGAACTTCATCAGGCCCCCGGGCTCGATGGCGTTGTGTTTGAGGATCGGATTGTCGGGCCCATCCTTCCAGCGTAACCCGTCGGGGCTGTAGGCAGCGATGTTGAAGAACGGATGGACTTCGTTGACCAGCTTGAAACGGCGCTCTGGATCCGGGTCTTCCTCATCGTAGAGTACCAGCAGCGCGGTGATCGAGTTCCGGTATTCGCTGTCGAACTGGACCAGGTTGTTCTTCTTGCTGCCCCTGAATTCCGCCAGACCCAGCTCCGGTTTCTCCCAGTTTATTCCATCCTGGCTCACGGCGTAGCAGATGCGTTTTCCCGTTTCGCCGCTGTCATCGCCGGCGCCGATGTACCACATGCGCAGCTCGTCTCCGATGCGAATCACCGTGCCGTAGAATTTTACATCGAGGTGGTCGGGCGCTTCGGGTCCGCCGCAATCCAGTACGTGGTTGTGGGGAGAGTACGGATTTGTCGCCGGGATCAGTCCCGGCTGCAACAGGTACCGCAGCTGAATGGAGCGAGCATCGAAGGGAAAGAGAACTGCTTCCTTCAGGTCTACTGATGGTCCGCCATTTTCTACTATCATCGTCGACTCCTTCTGCAATGTCTCCTGGAGCGTCCCGGCACGGCGCTTTCCGCGCCAGGTCGTTCCCGTGCGTCTGCGCGAAGCCGCGGCGTTCCGACCCCTGGCAGTAGCGGGTATTCCCCCTACCAAAATCAGTTGGGGTTTAGATCGAACTCAATTCTGCTTGAGAATAAGGAATGGCCTTCCACGTTGCTCCACATACGGGACGGCGCGATGTGGCCAGCACCCCTTTTTTGCTGAAATAATGGTAGCAAGCCCTGACAGGCACTCAGCAGCCGGCTATAGCCGGAGCCTTCCACTGCTGAGTGGGGCGTTCGTTCATGGTTGCCTCCGCACGCAACGTTAGTACGGCGCCGGGCCGTCTCCGGACGGTATCATTGCCACGAAGTGGTCGCTGGTCTCTTTGCACCATTCCCGAAGATAGGACCGCATACCCGCCAGCACTGGCGCGAAACGGGAGCTACCTGCAAGATTCACTATCTCCCCGGGGTCTGTCCTCAGGTCAAACAGCTGCTCACGATACCGGCCCCAGTCATAGATGACATACTTGTACTGACCGTCGTACACCGCCCGGCCGATCAGATTCTTGCCGCCGTGCTTACCCATCTGCATGCCCGGAAGATGGCGAGGAGCCCGGTCAACCTCGATAACCAGGTGTTCACGCCACGAAGCGGGGACCATGGTGCTTGACGTTTCCTCTACTACCGGACGCAGCGACCGCCCGCGCAGGCGGGCTGGCGGATCGATCGCCGCGTAGTCGCAGAATGACGGCAAAAGGTCGAGCCCGGTGTGGACCAGCGCCGGTGAAACCTTGGAGACGAAGCCGCCAGCAGCCTTCGGGGGCTTGACAATCAGCGGCACGTTCGCGGCCTCTTCGTAGAGCACCAGCTTCTGCTTCAATCTGTGTGCACCCTGGCCGTCGCCGTGATCGCTGATGAAAACGACGAGCGTCTCGTCGTACAGCCCGCCATTGCGAAGCCCCTCGAGGACGATCCCTATGTGGCTGTCAACCAATTCGACAAGCCGGAAGTACGCACTACGGTATCGCCGCCACCAGTTGGGATCGTCGGTTTGGTGATCCGTAGAGAACGCGGATGGATGGGTCGCCGTAAACGATCGGATGGCCTGCGGTTCATATTCACTGATTTCGTGGTTGAGCGGCAGGATCGGGCAGTCAGGTATGTGGCGTTCTTCTATCGACCCGAGGTACGTATCCTGCTCGCGTGCCCACTGGCATATGTTATGGGGATTGATGAACGAGGCGACGAGGAAGAATGGGTTGCTGCCGTCTCTTTGGCCGTGGTCCAGAAGGAACTCGCGGCAATGGGCGGCCATATCAGCGTCGTGGGATCGCGAAAGCGGTTCGAATCCGCATATCTCCGGTTTCTCATTTAGCGCCAAGGAGCGATTGCCGGCGTAGTAGCAGTCGTAGCCGGACGCCGACAGGATTCGGCCAAGTGTTGCATCTGCATTCGAAATATCGCCCTCGGCAAACGATATCTCATGCGGCAGCGTGCCAGTAATGATGCTGTTGCGCGCCGGCGCGCACGATGGAGTGGCGCAGTACGCGCGCTCGAACCGCACGCCATCCGCGGCAAGGCTGTCGATCATCGGTGTCGAAATCTCGGCATTTCCCGCGCAGCTCATGGCATTCGCTGACTGTTGGTCGGTGAAGATGAGCAAGATGTTCGGTCGTTCACTCATAGGAACTTTCCTCTGGATTAGGTAGCATAAGGCATGTTATTCGCGCCAAGCTGAACTCAGAGTAACTAGCCGGTATAACTCCCTGTCCCCTCATTCGAACCAGTAGGAGTAGAGTTGCGCCTTGCGCATCCGGAAGCGGAGGCGAACCTCGCGACCCGCCATCGGTGACAGATCGGTTTTTCCGTCCCACCTCACGTCGGCGGCAACCTCGTCGCCACTTACCGGATCGCTCAAGCGCGGCAGCTGGTGCTCGCGAGTTCCTTTGCCGGGGCGCGGCACCACCTTGACGATGTTGAACGGCTCCGTCGGTTGCCCCGCTGGATCGAGGAAAGCCACGCGAAGCTCTCCGCCGGTCGCCGTCACATTGACGCGGAGTCTCGAGGTCCCCTGGGGCAGAGAAAGCGTTCGTGTAACGAGGCTTCCTTCCTCGTCATCCGCATCCAACGACAGAAAGCCATCCCGGCGCAAGACCGCCAGACAGACGGCGCCGCTGTCGGAATCCTGGAAGTCCGGTTTCGGCGACCAGCCGGAATATTTCAGGCCGTTGTAGTAGAACCACAACTCTTCATCCCGTACCACCGCGTTCGACGGCGGCTGACTCTTCGCTGTGTCGTAAGCGCCACCACCGACATACGAGGGACGCATAAAAGGTTGTCGCTCGGCAACGCGGGACCATCTGCGCAGGTCGCGGCTGCAAACCAGAGGAAAAGTCGTGAAGGCAAACTGCGGTCCCTCCCCTTCCTTGCCGGGGCCGAAGCGGTGGAAGAAGGCAGGGATACCGAGATAGATCGATTCGTAGCGAAATACCCCCATGTTGTAGATGTCCACATTGTGCCAGTCCCAATGATCGGGGTAGTCCGATTGAGAATAGAGAGTGGGCGTGTTCATGTACCAATGGATCTGTTCCGGTGCCAACTCCTGATCGAGCTCGTCGGTTTGGAACATCAGCTCGCTCTGCGTCCAGTGGTCAAAGTCGGTGCTGGTGACGAGGCCAACCGAGCGCCCATACACGCCTCCAACCTTTGGAGTACCGATAAAGAGACCCGTTTTGGTGTCGTGGGAGAGGTTCCATTCGTCCGCCGAACGCATCGGCGTATCGTCGCACTGCTCCCAGGTTTCGAGATCGGCGGAAGTGGCTGGAAGCAGATGACGACCTGTATGGCGCAGGGATTTGTAGCGCCGCGCCGAGTCCGGGTCATCCCCATCCCGCAGCAGCACGTACGGCGAAAACGAGCCCCCGTCGGGCAGCCTGGTGGGAAAAAAGAAGCTGTCTCCATCCCCAATCCGCACGGGTGCCCAGTTGAGGCCGTCGCGGCTTTCCCACAGACAGCAGGAACTGGTTGGGGCGCCGGTCTCCACCACGATGTAGCGGTAGAGCTCCTTCTCCGGATCCCAAAACGGCATGCTGCGGACCTGGTAGATGCCTCCGCCGTTTGAAATCACATCGGGGCGGATGACTGCCCCCCTTTTTTTCGGATGGTGCAAGGTCTGGCGCAGTCGACGGATCTCGGCAATGTCGACATCGTCCAAAAAGAGTTGCCGTTCGCCCAGATCGATCTTCAGCGGCTGTTCCACCGGATGTACCTTATGACGTCCCTCTTTCAGGTGTGTCTCGTTCCACGAGAGAGTGTCCCTTTCCGAGACCGGCTAATCCAGTCGGAGGAAGGTGCCGGCGATGTGGCGCACGATCTGGACCTCTTCGATCGGTTCTTCGTTAGCGCAGAACCAGTAGGCGACGAAGATGCGACCGTCGCTGAGCTCGGTGAGCATCTGGTACCCCAGGTCATAGCTGTATCCATCTCCTCTTACCACGAACTCCTCGCTCCAAGTCTCACCCAGATCGTCGCTGACCACGCCCATGGCGATGGTCCTGGAGCTCGACCCTGCGAACGCCGACTCTTCTCCGGGATGACGTCTGTTCGACCATGGGTGATCTCCTTGATTCGGCCGGCAGGGTGTTCACAAGCGATACAGATATACGCCGCTGGCCGGCTCACGTCCACGTTTATCCGGGCATGCGTGCTGTCTCAGCCTGCAAGCACTGAGCTCGATTTATACATTACATCTATAGTCGCACGGTGAGCTGAAGTGGACGCGCTCATCGATCGTCGGCGGTTGGCTGTGTGCCCGACGATACAGCCTATTGGAAAACCAGAGATGGGAGCGACAACATGAGCAGTGTGAGGGTATTAGTGGGAACGCGGAAAGGCGCGTTTGTCCTGACGGCCGATGGGACGCGGAAGGACTGGGTTATCGACGGACCTCATTTCCCCGGATGGGAGATTTACCATCTTTCCAGCTCTCCCGCCGACCCCGAGCGCCTGTACGCCTCACAATGCAGCGATTGGTTCGGGCAGGTGATTCATCGCTCCAACGATGGCGGCAAGACCTGGGAGACGATGGGAAACGAGTTCGAATACCAAGGCGAAGCGGGCAATCACCAGTGGTATGACGGCACTCCCCATCCGTGGGAGTTCAAGCGCGTGTGGCACCTCGAACCATCGTTGGACGACCCGGACACCGTCTACGCGGGGGTCGAAGATGCGGCCCTCTTCCGATCGGTCGATGGTGCCAAAACCTGGCAGGAGCTTTCCGGATTGCGCGGTCATGGCACGGGTCCCCAATGGCAACCGGGCGCCGGGGGCATGTGTCTGCACACGATCCTGCTGGATGCCGCAAACGCCCAGCGGATCTACACCGCCGTTTCGGCTGCTGGAGCTTTCCGAACCGACGACGGCGGTGAAACATGGAAGCCGATAAATCAAGGACTGCGCTCCGATTACATTCCCGATCCAACGGCCGAGGTGGGCCATTGCGTCCACCGCCTCGCCATGCATTCGTCGCGCCCGCAGGTGTTGTTCATGCAGAAGCATTGGGATGTCATGCGCAGCGACAACGCCGGCGATGAATGGAGCGAAGTAAGCGGCGATCTCCCGAGTGATTTCGGTTTCCCGATCGGGGTCCACGCGCACGAGCCAGAAACCATTTACGTGGTGCCGATCAAGAGCGACTCCGAACATTTCCCTCCGGACGGCAAGCTGCGCGTCTATCGAAGCCGGACCGGGGGCAACGAATGGGAAGCGCTCACCGATGGCTTGCCACAGAGTCACTGTTACGTGAACGTGTTGCGGGACGCGATGGCCATTGACTCCCTCGACACCTGTGGGGTGTATTTCGGCACCACCGGAGGGCAAGTCTATGCCTCCTCCGACAGCGGTGACCGCTGGAGCCCCATCGTGAGGGATTTTCCGGCCGTTCTATCCGTCGAGGTGCAGAACCTGCCGTGATCCAGGTCGCCCTGCCCCAGCACCTGAGGACGCTGGCGAAGATCGACGGCGAGGTTCGAGTCGAGGTGGAGGGTTCCGTCACTCAGCGCTCCGTGCTCGACGCCCTCGAAACCGCTTACCCGATGTTGCGCGGAACGATTCGTGACCAGCAGACGCAGATGCGGCGTCCTTTCCTCCGCTTCTTCGCTTGCGAAGAAGACATATCCCACGAAGGGGCGGACGCTCCATTGCCCGAAGCGGTCGCAGGCGGAGCAGAACCCCTCTTCATCATCGGGGCCATTGCCGGCGGGTAGTGAAGGTGCCCCGCTCCTACCTCAAGGTTTTCCTCTGGGTCGTCGTATTGGCCGCCGGAACCGTGCGCCTGCTCGGGATCACGCGCGGAACCAGCGACTGGGAAGATCCGCCCCGATTCCACCACTTCCATCCGGACGAAGACAGACTCGTCCGCGCTGCTCTAGACCTCGACAATCCGTTCGCCCCACCACTGTCGTCCTACGGCCCCGTTTCGCACTACGCTCTGCGCGGCGTGGTAGAACTCGTCTCGTTGTTCTGGCACGATCCCGCCCCGGGATTCTCCTCAACCGCGGGCACGTGGAGACTCTTCGTGATCGCGCGACTGCTGGCTATCGTTGTCTCGATGCTCGGGTTATGGTTTCTCTACCGGCTCGCCAGCCAACACTGTGGAGAGGTCGGCGCAGTCGTCGCGGTCTGTTTTCTGTCCTTCGCGCCGTTGGCCATTCAGCAGGCTCATTTCTACGCCATCGACGGAATCTTTGCGACGGCCAGCCTGGGCGCGCTGTGGGCTGTTTCCGTGGCGCTAAGGTCCGAAGATTGGCGACCGTATGCCCTCGCCGGCGCAATGATTGGGATCGCCGGTGGCGTCCGCCTGGTCGGAATAGGACTGGGTGCCGCCCTCGTAGTCACCTGGTTGGGGATCGGGATCCACCGTTCAAGATCGGATGAGGCCGGAAAAGGACGGGTCCACATTCCGCTTGGACACATGTTGCTGGCCGTCGGGGCGGCCGCGGCAACCCTATTGTTGTTGGCCCCGTACCTGTTGACATCGGCCTTGTCCATGGTGGGTGCCGGGTTGGACCTCGACACCCAGCTCGACCTCGCCGGGCAAACCCCCTCGACCTTGTCCCAGTTGCGGGCTAATGCTGTCGGCGTCGCCCGGGGTACCATCCTGCGCCCCTGGTCGCTCATAGACATACACACCGTACCCTACCTCCATCAACTGACCGACTTGTGGCCGCAGGCGGTTGGTTGGCCGTTAGCAATTACGTTTTACACCGCCGTTCTCTGGTCGGCCTACAACCTCAATCGAAGGCGGGCTGTTCTCCTGATCTGGAGCGGTCTCTACTTCGCGGTAATCGGCGCCTTGCATACCAAGCATGTGCGTTATCTGTTGCCGCTTCTCCCGATTCTAAGTCTCTTCGCCGCCGATCTTTGCGTATGGATCAAGTCCAAACACCGTTTGACAGGCGTATTTCTGGTGGGGTCACTGGTAGGAGTCACGGCCGCATTCGGCCTTGGATTTGCCCGCATTTACGCCGTCGAAGACAGCCGCTTACAGGCCAGTCGCTGGATGGCGGAGAATGTTTCGCCGGGCAGCAAGATAGGCGTGGAGGGAGGTGCCTTTTCTCTGAGCTCGGTGATAAGCGATCAAGATTTTCCCAAGATACATCTGGAGATCAGCGAGCTGTTTCGAACGCGTGGCTACACCATGTGCGCCCCGGTGTTGTCTCTCCTGCAGGCGAAGGTGGCTGGTCTCGACTACATCGCCGTCACGGACGTCAATCGCTACCGCCAGTTCCGCGCAGTGCCCGAGATGTTTCCCGTGGTCGCGGAATTCTACGGCGGGCTGCTGCAGGGGCGATTAGGTTTTCGGGTTGCTCGAACGATCCGGGTGTATCCGTCTCTTGCCGGTATTCTACTGCGGGACGATGACGCTGAGCCGGCATTCGTCGGTTTCGACCATCCAACCACCTGGATACTCCGGCGGGAAGGAACCGCAGCTGGCAGCTGGGAAGAATGGAGGAAGGACCTGGACGACAATAAACACTGCGCGGACAGTCTGCTCCGCCGCGCCGCGTCCGCTTTCAAACAGCGGCGATGGCAGGTCTCTTTGAAAGCCAGCGAACAGGTGCTGAGTCGATTTCCAAAAATGAAGGTCGCCCGTTTGATCCAGGCGGCGGCACATCGACAGCTGGGGCAAGCAAACCAGGCACGGACCGCGCTGGCGATCTACCGCAGTCCATATCGCCTCGACGCCGGGGCACAGGGGCCGTGGGCAACGGGTGCCAGTCTGGTCGAACTGAATCTAACGGAGCTCGTCACCTTGATGCGATGAGTAATTGCCGGGCTCGCTAGTCCGATATTATGGTTGTCTCAACATCCCTCATGAGTAACGCTCTGTTCATCCACTCAGGTGTGATCACCAAAGCGATCGCCCCTTAACGAGTAGTAACCACAGACACCAAGACGAATGTATACGCAATTTTCACCCGTATGCAGGACTCGTCCTCACTAGTCATGACAACCTCGATATTTTCATGGCGCGAGGCGCGTATCGTCTGGATCGCATATCTCTGTCTCGTTGTGGCGTCTTCATTCGTTTACTTCCACAGCCTAAAGGATCATCCACTCCATTCGCATGATTACGAATCATTTCGTGACAACATTGCCATCAGTGAAGACTTCACCTACTTGTTCGCACCCCCGACTGAAAGGCAGCTAGGATCGGGTAGACCTGTTGCAGAGTTCGTCAAATGGGTCGGATTCGTGATTTGGGGAAACGACGTCGGCTGGTTTCACGTACTCGTGGTGGCGATCCACACTATCGTTGCCTTGCTCCTTGCGCTCTCGGCACGCCTATTGGGATTGGATCGGGAATCCAGTTTCTTGGGTGGAATCCTTTTCTTAGTAAACAGTGCCCATTTTCAAGCAGTCCATTGGATTTCCGCAATGGACTATCCGCTGGCGCTGTCTTTTGGTCTTTGCGCAGTCGTCAGTTTCCTATACTTCCTATCGCATCACAAATTCGCCGGATTACTGGTCTTTTATCTGACCACGATCCTCGGTGTCCTGACTCATCTCGCGACCGCCATAATATGGCCATTCTGCCTCTACCTGTGCTGGTATAAGGGTTACAATCTTAAAGCATCGCTGAAGAGTCTTCTGCCATTGGCTTTGTTGATGTTTGCAGAATTGGTATTGATTCTCAGTTTGACGCGGCAGGAGACCAGTACCTGGGGATCGGTTTATGCTTATACGGAGCTGGATATCTCGTCCCTATTAACCGGTAATTTCCGTATGCTGCTATGGCTCGCGAGCAGATTGCTGACGACCGCCCATTGGCATTTGGTAACAGGGTACGCGGTGCAGACGTGGGAACTGTACCTCGGTGCCGTGATCTTATCTGGTTTAGTTTTTCTGATTTGGAAGAGGCTGTTCCCCGGTGCTCTGTGGTCCGTTTGGATTATCCTGGCTCTGCTGCCTTTTGTCGCACTGACGGAGGAGTTTATTCGGATGCCGGCTACCGGCACTTCACGCTATTTATACATGGCAAATATCGGTTTCTCAATGCTACTGGCTTGGGGAATAAAATCCGCAAGTGTGTATGTTGCCAAAAAAGGCGCAATCTGGGGGAAAACGGCGTTCGGCATTCTCTTCATTAGCGTTATGGCATCTAGCTACGTGACATTGAAGCGCTCCGAAGCTCTCACCTTCTATGTATCGGGAAGATCCCATATCGCAAGGGGCGATGTCACCACTGGAATTTCCTTACTCAATCGGGCAGTCGCCCGAAGTCGCAATGTGATCGACCTTGAAAACACGTTCGAACGCCTCTGTCTTATGGTTGCAAGTCGCGGGGAGGACATTCAAACGCTTCTCGTTGAAGCTAGAAAATCCTATCCGGAAAACACGACATTTCCTGTGTACGAGCTTGCCTCGCGTTCTCTAAGTTCGGACGCTAAAATTCGGATCCAAGGTCGAGGAGATCTACTCACCCTGGTGGCTGATGGCAGGCCCCTAGTCCGCGAACAGATCGCGCAAGTCTACGATAGTTTCGGACGCGGATTTCGCCTCAAAGGGGTTCCGCAATCTGCAATTCTCATGTATCGTCAGGCCCTAGAATTCGATCCACTGAGAAGCAAAACTATGAAGAGCCTAGCGGTTGTATTGCTGGAAACGGGCCAACACGAAGAGGCTATGGAGTGGGTGCAAGCGATTGCCAGGCTCAATCCAGATGATCCATTTGGTCTCTATGCGAAGGCTCTTGCGCTGCGGCTCGAAGGGAAAGTAGATGAGGCCATTATCGCCTGTAACGAAGCCCTGACTAGTGTCCAAACGGCCGAACTCTTCTTTCTATTGGGGGACTGCTACGAGCACGAGCAAATGCCTGACCGTGCCCTTGAAGCCTACAGACAGAGTGCATCGCTAAATCCCAATAATTCGGGAATTTTTCACCATTTGGGCAGAGTGGTCCTAGCCCAAGGTGACACCGTGAGCGCGATTGAGGCCTTCGAGAGAGCAGCGCAGTTGGAATCGAAGGACGTAAATACCTACCTCATCTTGGGAAGACTGTACAAGGAAAATGGGCAGCTAGAAAGGGCCCAAGAAATCTATTCGACCGCACTCGACGGCAATTTCCAAGGAGTAGGAAGCCCGGTCTATTTGCGGTTGGGTATGGATTTTGAAGCATGGGGCAGATTCGAAGATGCTGTGCGGGCATACGAGAAGGCAATTGATTCCAACCAATCGAATGTAGTGGCACACACAAACCTTGGATGGATCTATCTCCTTCAAGAGAGGTTCGATGACGCGATAGATGAGTTTCGCGTCGCACTCGAATTAGAATCCAATAGTTACGCCTTTTTGAACCTCGGGCTGGCATACTTGGCGCAAGGAAAAACCAAACAGGCGGAACTCATTTACAAAGACGCCGTTTCGCAGTTTGGCGCAGAGGAAGCGGTACGAATCGGTGCTGTGGACGATCTTAGAAACCTGATCGGTAGAGGCATCCGCGTTGCTGCCGCAGAAGCGATTCTAAATTCTCATTGGCCAGAACCCTAGTAGGGCCACTATTTCACGTAAACCTCCTTTCTTCTCCCCGTGAAACCGGCTATTAGCTCCGTGTCAAAACAGCTGTCTGAGAACCCGCGGACACAGTGGATTCTTTACGTGTTGATTGTGGTAGCTCTGACAGTTCTTTTTTTCGCCGACCTGAGAACTCATCTACTCGACACCCACGACATCGAAACCTTCCGCGACAACCTCGCCATATCTGAGGACTTCGCCTATTTGTTTTCGCCTTACAAAGAGCATGCTTCAGGGCGTCTGGCGTACGAGTTGACAATGTGGATTTTCTTCCTCGCATGGGAAAACGATCCCAGCTTGTTCCACGTCCTGGTCGTCGTCGTCCATGCTCTCGCCTCATTGTCACTTGCTGTTGTCGTTAGACGAACCGGCATAGACGTAACAACGAGTCAGTTGGCCGGCGTGCTGTTCTTGGTGAATGTCGCTCACTTCCGGGTCGTTCACTGGATCTCGGGGCTGAACTACGTCTTAGGACTGCTCTGGTGCTTGGCTACTTTCTTGAGCTACACGGCCCGTCGCCGGAGAGCATCCTTCCTATCCTTCTACTTCTTCCTGTCTGTGGGTTTTCTTTCTCATCCCGCCGCCGCGGCGGTAGTACCCCTTTGTCTCTTCTGGTCATTGAGGCAAGGAGACAAAGTGAGACGCGCGTTGACAAGGTTGGTCCCGGGCGTTGTGTTGCTTTCCCTGTTGGGCGTCCTCAGTTTGAGCCGGACCTACGATGAAAGCAGTGCTTGGGGGGCAATCGGGCTCTATGGCGTGGCAGACTCCGCATCCTTGATCGCAGGAATCGCGCGCATGCTGCTTTGGTTGAACGCACGACTTGTGACCACCGCTCACTGGCTGCTCACTCCCACTGCCGTTATGCAGATTTGGGAGGTCGCTTTTGGGGCACTTGTCCTTGCGGGATTTCTCATACTGGCGAAGAGTCGTTCATCGCCCGTTTCCGTTTGGGCTGCGTGGACGCAGATATTTCTCATACCGTTCGTACTCGTCAACGAAGAAATCATTCTTAACCTGCCCTCGGGGCCGTCACGCTACCTGTATTTCAGCAGCGCCGGATCGGCCGTTGTGTTTGCGTGGATTCTTTCCAAAGGCGTTCGCGTGCTGTCGGAAAGGGGACCGCATCTGGTGTGGCCTGCAGCTATTTGCACTCTCGGCCTAGTCATGTTTTCGAGTTACATCTTCATGATGCGAGCAGAAGCGATCTCGCTGTACAGTTCCGCCAGGAGCTATGCGGCCAGGGGTGACGCCGCGACCAGCATTATCCTCTTTAATCGGGCAGTCAAACAAGGGGCTGGGGCCGTTGATCGGGAGTGTGCATATGAACGCATCCTGCACCTGGAACTCTCCCAGGGGTCGGAAGTAGACTCGCTCCTCAACCACGCTTTACGAGCGTATCCAAATAATTTGACATTTGGCGTTTTTAGAGCGGTTCTCAACACTATGACTGCCGACTCGACGCTTCGCCGGCAAGCACAAGCCGAGATTGATTCGCTAACGGCAAACCCACCTGATGGCGTTCGAGTGCCAACGGTAGTTGCTCAGGTGTACTACAATCTGGGCAGGGGTTTCAGCACTCGAGGAAGGCCGATAGAGGCCGTCGCGGCGCACGAAAAGTCACTGAGTTACAATCGCGACAAATTGAAGACAGTAAAGAGTCTGGTTCTGGCTATCTCGATGGCTGGCGATCAAGACAGAGCGTCCGCTATGGCGCTTCGAGCAGCTGAACTGAAGCCGAACGATCCAGACGCCTACTATCTGACTGCCTACGGCTTGCGCGGCATGGGGAAGTTGGATGAGGCCATCGCGGTATGTGAGGATGGCATTCGGAAACGACCCTCCTTCGAGCTGTATTATCTTTTGGGAATCTGCTACGAGGACAAGAGTCATACCGAGCGAGCGCTCAGCGCGTATGAACGATGTATAGCTCTGAGACCGTCCAATCCGGTGGTTCTCGAACGGATCGGCTTCGTCGAGTACCGGAGAGGTGATATAGGGAAAGCAACGGCTGCCCTTGTCCGAGCCATTGAAGCCGGTGCGCGAGATGTACGGACCCACCTCGCGCTGAGCAAGCTTTACATCGACCTGGACGAGCAACCGAAAGGGCTGGAAATTTACCGGCGCATTGTCAGCGAAGAGTACGTCGGCGCCAACAGCAACACATATACGGAAATAGGAATACAGCTTTTCGAATGGGGCAGGCTCGACGAGGCCATGCTAGCATACAAAAGGGCAATCGCAGAAGACGATACCAATATTGAGGCTCGGACAAACATCGGATGGATACACTACGTCCAGAACAGATTTGACGACGCGATTCAGGTGTATCAGAGGGTACTGGATCGCGAACCTCAGTCCGTTGCAGGCTACAACCTGGGGCTAGCCTACCTGGCTCGAGAAGACTTTGAAGAAGCGAAAGAGGCGTATGCTAAGGCGGTGAGCTTGTACGGGGCCGATGAAGCCAGACGAATCGGAGCCGTGGATGATCTAAGGATCCTCATCGACAGCAACGTAGGCGTGCCAGCTGGGAACGACATCATGGACGCCTATTGGCCGGAGAATTAGCTCCACAGCAGACGTTGAGTCGCATGATGGCCTAGTTGCCGACCTGGCTGAAGCGGAAGACGTGCTGACCTTTCGCGGGCAATTGACTCCACACATTGCGGCGCATTACCAGCATCCGGGTCCGGTTCCTGCCAAGCAGAGAATGCCTGTACGAGACGGTTAACATGGTGCGCACCTTCTTGGTTTTGTTGGGCATGCCGCAATGCCACATGCGCGGGTCGCGCAGCACGATGGCACCGAGCGGCGCCAGCATGCGCACGCACGGTCGGTGCGGCGCCCAAAGATCAAAACTCTTGGTCTCGTCAGGATAGGAGCCCGGGTAAAGGTGTGTACCCGGCCAAACTTTTGTAGCACCCGTCGCCACCGTGAAAGACACCAGGGGAATGCTGGTAACAGCCGCCGATGCCGGGAGTGCGATCGGCAGGTTCTCGAAAAGCGGATCGGAGTCGCGGTGCACGTGCTGGGCGCGAGATCCGGGCCAGGAATTGTTGGTATTGTAGAAATCGCAGAAAAAGTCACTGCCCAGCACCTCTTCTACGACCTGAAGCGCGATCGGATTCGCTACGATGAGCGCGTCCATGAACGGCATCTCCTGCGGGGGCGCGACGCCAAAGATTCCGTGGCCTTTGCCGTGGGAATGTTCCGCAAGCGGGGATCTTGGATATTGCCGAAAGAAATGCTGGTGTACCGATACCATCGCGTTGCGGACTTCCTTGAGCAGATCCTTTGGAATGAGATCTTCCAGCACCACGAACCCTTCCGTGCGAAAGGTTTCGGCCGCCGCGGCCAGGTTCTTTTTGGCCAGCTTCCCGCGCTTCAATTCCTGCTTGGTTGGCTTCACGCGGGTACCTCCATCAGTCCACGCTCCGATTGCCCTCGACCACGACCTCGCCGCCAGACTTGCGAAGTCGTTGTTTTCGCCAGTACATGCTACCTCCCATGCACTTGTTCGGTCACGATACAAAGGTACCATAATCGTGCATGGTAAAGGATATTTCTTGGATTCCTCGTGAAACCCACCGAAGGCGGCTTCCCACGGCCTTATTGGAACCTTGCGGGGCTGTAGGGAACGGGATCCAGGCTCGATGCCCGATCGCAGGCGAGATCCGCCACCAGCTTTCCGGTGCCGGGTCCGAGGGTCATCCCCAGCATTGCATGGCCGGTGGCCAGGATGAGGTTGGAAACCGGTGCCGGCATGCCGATGACAGGCAGGCCGTCGGGGGTGCAGGGTCGCATGCCGCTCCAGGGGTTCTGCAGCGCGCTATCTTCATCAATGCCGTCGAGATAATCGGCTACGGATCGGACCACCGCCTTCACCCGGCGCATGTTGATGCTTTGGTCGATGCCGGTCATCTCCAGCGTTCCCGCCACCCTGATCATCGTGCCCATCGGGTTCACGCCGGCCCGGGCTTCGGCCATGATGAATGGGCAGGTGAGTTTCACGCCGGGGTTCTCGAACGTGACACTGTACCCCTTGGCAGGCTGGACCGGCAACGAGAATGGCATATCGCCAGTCAACGATGAAGACCAGGATCCTGCAGCCAGCACCACCTGCTCGGGGTGGTAATCACCGTGGGGGGTACGGATCCGCTCGATGCGGTTGCGGCGGTATTCGACGCTCTGCACTTCTGTCTGCTCCTCGATCGTGGCGCCCCTCTCCTTCACCCTCGCAGCGAGAGCATGAACGAACTTCGATGGATTCAAAAACGCGTCACGCTCGAAGAAAAGACCGCCGGCGAGGTCCGCCCGGATGGCGGGCTCCATCTCGTGGACTTGCGGTCCCGTCATCGAACGGTGAGCAATACCGTGCTCGTGCAGCAATCGGGCTTCCTCGAGCCCGCTTTCCAATCCTTCGGGTGTCCGATAGAGCAGAAATGAACCGCAGCGATCATAGCCGCAGTCCAGTTGCTCCGAGGAAATCAACCGATCGTAGAGCTCGATGCTCTCCTGACTGAGCTTCACCAGTGCTCGGATCGAGCGGATCATCTGTTCGTGGTTACAGGCCGCCCGGAACTTCCAGAGCCAGCGGAAGAGCGCGGGATCGAAACGCAGGCGGATGAAGAATGGACTTTCGGGATTCAGCATCCACTTCAGTCCCTGCCGGATCACACCGGGCACGGCCAGGGGGGAGCTATGGCTGGGGACGACCAGGCCGGAGTTGCCGTGCGAGCAGCCGCTGCAGACGGCATCGCGCTCCAGAAGCGTGACCTGGCGGCCCGCTTCCAGCAGGTAATGCGCCACACAGACGCCGATTACACCGCCACCGATGACCAATACGTCGACCTCTTTCAAGTGCGCCATCTTCTTTATGGTCAGTCGTAGTTGCTCGTGCGAATGGTTGCCCACTAACTGAGCTGACGAAATGCGTCAAGCAATCGAATCCACGTTTACGCTACCTCGATTCCGGTTCGCGCTGTATCTAGTGTCCTGTCGCATAAATACATTGCGTTTTCGGGCGCCGATCCATCCCGACTCGTGGCGTTGCCTTCGCTCGCCGTACTCGACCAGTACGGCTCGCTCAGCCGCCTTGCGGGCCGGGCGCCTCGGCGCCCGAATTCCATAAGCTATTTCCGCGACAGGCCACTAGCGCGTAGTCATACCGTTCAACCGCGTTTTGCACGACAACCTCAAGGTCCTCGCCGAGTACGTAGCCGGCATCAACGAGGTGCTGACTGTCTGCCCTGGCCAGCCGCTCGTACTCTTCCCGGCTCGCATATCGCTCCTCGATCGAACGTCTGGGATCTCGAGTCGCACTTCTCTCTGCTGCCGTTGCCGGGAACCACCGACTGAATCCCTGCATCGGCATCTGCTGGTCCGGTGAGCCGGTTTCAATCGCGCGCGTATTCCAGCCCGCGTGTGTCGCAACAGGTTGTGAAATGTCAGGAAGCCTGATCCCAGCGACCTCGTTGCCGTCCTCGTCCACCGCGGGAACGAGGCACTGGTAAGTAGCTCCTTCCTCAGGTGGGTACTGGCCAACACCTTCGGCAGCGCGCGGTCCAAGATCGATTGTCCGGATCACCCAGAGCTTGTCGGGATGTGGTGTAGACAATCCTGGCAGTCGGTCGAACGTCGGAAAGGTGTCAGGGCGTTTCACCGCCGTCGAGTCGTCGATCCTAGGATGCTTTGCCAACGGCGGATCCGTGGCATTTGCCACCCAGCTGACAAGGTTGACCAGAGCTGCCCGCAGAAGTGGTGAGTAGTCGACCACATTGAATGGCTCTGCTCCGAGTGCGCCTTCCGGGGCTCCGGCCGAAGTCTGCGGGAGAGTGCCAGTCCCATGTTGTGTTCCCGCGAAGTGGTACACACGAGTAGATTCGTCAGGCTCAAGGTCGACTCTGCCGATTGGGTCGGTTGTCGCGAGCGAGCAGTCTCCACGCCAGTATTCGGCCGAACTGTTCGTGTAGAACACTTTCGGCACTACGCCACTTCTGGTGAGCCGAGAAAGCAGGCCGCCGCGCCGCTGCGTGAGCGGATCCTCAATCTCTGCATCTGCAAATGGGAACATGTGACCGTAGTTTGGATACGACTGGTTGGAAGGCTGTGCGTACCTGTGATTGAAGCTGCCCATTCTTGCCCCGGCGACATGCGGTAACAGCCCGTCGAACGCCTTTCTCCCACTCTCGTCTTCATTGAGTCCCAGGTGCAGGAAGTGCCTAATCATGCGGCCAGTCTGCGATACGCCGTAGCCGACAACGTTGTCGATCTGTCCCATGCCTCCCTGCAGAGCGTCAGAGTCGTAGCGCAGAAAGGTTGCAACATCACGAAAGGCCAGGAGCCCGGTTCCCACCACAGGCGCTTCCCGGGTCGCGTAGACCACCTGGTAGTACTTGCCGGGTTGGAATCCACCTTCGAGATAGATGTGCTCATTGCTCGGTTCGACACCGTTGGTCGCCTCTCTACCGAACCTCCAGCTGCTCCGATCAACCACCGTCGCTTCGCCGTCTTCATACTCCTTGACGTAGAGGACAGCGTCGGTGTCATCCAGGTCCGCCACCTTGAGCGGAACGTGAACGCGGTCGGCCAACAACCAGGTTCCCGTGCGTTCGTTCGGGCGGATTTCCACCACTGTCTGACCCGGGTTTCCCTCATTCGCAAGATCGGCCATCGGCGCCTGGAGACCCAGGAGTACGTCGTCGCGGTAGACGTCCCACTGCCATCCGATGGATGCGACACTGAAACCGCGTCGGAACAGAAACCCGTCGCCCGGAGGTGGACTTGCTGAAGGTTCAGCTTGGGTCTTGTTGAAGGTGTCTATTACACATCTGCGGCCACGGTTGGGTAGTTCGACAATCAGGGTCTTAGAACCGCGGCTGCTATCGACAGGTCTCACAACGGAGAGATCGGCCTTGAAGCGGACCCGTCCACTTTCATCTCTCGGCGCAAGGTGCAGATCAACGATATCCATGTTCACGGGGGATGTGGGATCAACCGCGAACGTCAGAATCCCATCTATCTGCTCGTATTGTCCGGCATCACCGAATGAGACGCCACCTGCGTACGGGAACCGTCGTATCTCATCGAACTCGATGACACTCATGGGTAAACTCCTGCGTTGGCTGCACCGAGAGCATATATTACCTAATCTCTGACAGGGAGGAAAAGATCATGGGGGCAGATCAGAACAAGATTCGCGTCAGCGGCGAAAACTCATTCCTGCGCATCGGGGAGTCCGAAGATGCCGATGCGACCGCCGAGATGAGCCACTGGCGCGTGGTCGCATCTCCCAAGGGGGTCGGCCACATCCTCTTCGCCAAGAGCGTACTGTCCAACAACGAGCCGCGGATCTACTCCGACAACTTCGCCTTGGCTCGCTGGCTGCAGGAGGGTGTTCAGGCTTCCATGCGGGATACCTACTCCGGTGACATTCCAATCATAGATGCTGAATTCTCCAAAAGCGGCGACATGTTGACGACCTGGGTCGAATACGTCGCGTCGCGGGTCGACGAGATCATGTTGAGCTGGTACGATTTCATGGCGCCGGTCCAGGTTGCCAACCAGCCGTTCGAGAATCCGGATCAACCGCACGGTGTCTACAGCCTGTTGATTCCCGCGCGGCGCGCCGAACTCTCGATCAATGGTGAAACCGCTCCGGGACGGGTATTGCCACGGGAGCTGTTCGGCCGCGAGGGAACCAGCTGCTGTCTGGCGCTCTCGGAGACGTGGACGATTCCCGCCGATCACGAGTGGGCCGCGGACGCACTTTAGGTCTACACCGCTTCTTTGATCGCCCCACGCATCTTGAGGATATACTTGGATCGATCCAGGGGTGAAATTCCCTTATAGTCGCGGCTAACACCCTCTCCTTGGGGACACGGCTCGTAGCCGCCATAGCGGAAGGCGTACTTGGCCGTGCCGCCAGTCATCGAATTCAGCCGGATCGGAAAATCCATCGACGTCGCCATGGGGATGCGGCCGCTGACGACGACCTGACCGTGCTCCGTCTGCGTGGGCTCGACGGTTCCTCGGCCATGTACGATCTCCGAGGTGATTTTCCCCACGAACGACTCGGGCGCTTCGATGCGAAACGACAGAATCGGCTCCAGCAGAATCGTGTCGGTTTCGGTCAGCCCCCTCAATACGGCGATGTTGGTCGCCAGCTTGAAATTACCGGGCCGGCTATGCAGAACATGATCGCTGCCTTCGACCAAGGTGATCTTGAGGTCGGTCACTTCCCACCCTTTGATCCCCTGCTTCAGGGCCCCCGGAATCGAGCTTTCGATCTCACTCTGGTATTTCGCTTTGATATCGTCGACACTGACTTCGGAAGAGTAACACACACCACTGCCCCGCTCTCCGGGTTCGAGCCGGTACTTCACGATCGCCCAGCAGGGTTTCGGCATGGTGTAGCGTTCGGCTCCGTAACCGGTCGATGCCGGCGTCTCTTTGTATAACACGGTGGGATCGTCGAACCTCGCCTGGATGCCGAATCTGGTCTCGAGAAGCTCGGTCAAAATCTCGGTCTGGATGGCGCCCATGATCTTCACGTGCAGCTCACGTTCCGCATCGAACCAGGTGAAGTTCAGATGCGGGTCTTCGCTCGACAGTTGCTGCAGCGCTTGAGCCAGTCTCCCGTGATCGTCTTCGTCTTTGGGAATAGCTCGCACGCTTAGCAGGGGTTCGCTGAGCTCGTAGTTTCCCGGAACAGGCCCTGCGTCGCCCAGGACGTCTCCGATCTGGACATCCGGCATGCCGCAGATGAAACCGATGTCACCTGCGTTCAGGACGCCGGCGTCTTCATACCGATTCCCCATCGACCTCTTGATCTGAGTCACCTTCTCCACCCGATTCGCGGTGACGTTCTGCACCGTATCCCGATTCGAGAGTTGCCCGGCAAACAACCGCACTCCAGCCACCCTTCCGAGCTTGGCATCGTGATCGAGGCGGAACACCACGCCGGACGGCGATGCATCAACCTGCGTTTGAGCGTCCGGAAAGTAGCTGACTACACCATCGAGCAACGACTCTATGCCAACGCCGCTCTTCGCGACCCCACAGAACACCGGGAAGAGCTCTCGTTGGGGCACACAATCGACGATGGCGTTATGCAGGTCCTCGAACGAAAGCGACTCATCGCCCAGGTATCTTTCCAGCAGCAGGTCGTCCTTGGCGGCAACCACCTCGGCGAGCGCCAGAATGCCGTCTTCGTCGAGCGCGGAAACGGTGGCATCCGGAATTTCGCAGGTCACCGGCTGATTGAAGAGCACGACATCGGCGGAAAACCTGCGCTTCAAATCGGCGACGACAGCTGCTACATCGGCGCCCACTCGATCCAGCTTGTTGACGAAGAGGATAACCGGAAGGTGGAGCGCTTCGAGCGCTTTCCAGATCGTCTCCGTGTGGGACTGTATGCCTTCCACCGCGGACACCACCAGAATCGCGCCGTCGAGAATCCGCAGGGAGCGCTCTACTTCGGCTGCAAAATCCACGTGACCCGGCGTATCGATAAGATTGATCCGCACCTCTTTCCAGGTAAAGGACAGGGTCGTAGCGCGCACCGATATCCCCCGGCGCTTCTCGACCTCGAGCCCGTCGGAAAGACTCGTGCCTTTGTCGACGTTGCCGACCGCACGAAGGGCGCCGCTCAAGAACAGCATGTTCTCGGTCACCGTCGTCTTGCCGGCATCGACATGGGCGAGGATGCCCAGATTTCTAATCCTGCTGCTCACCGTCCACCGTCTCTTGCGGTCCGAAAGTTCGTGTGTCCGGTGTCATCTGATTAGCCGACAGTCCGACCGGCCGCATCACTATTGCGTCAGCGGCCAGATATCCGGCGAGTAGGCATCGCGGTCGAACAGGCTGCGGCGGTACGCGCTGGCTCCCTCGGGCCAATGGGGTGGGATGGGCTGAGTGTAGCGGTGGGGTGGACCGATCTCCTTGAAGACGTAATTGAAGAGGATCCGGTAAACCTGCGAGGAATCGACCGGTTTGGCTGAGACACCGTGGAAGCAGCGGGCATTGAGAAACACCATGCTGCCGGGAGGAAGCTCCAGGGCGCGCACTTCGAGGTGGCGCCCCGCTTCCTCATCGTGCTCACCCGCCAGCAGACTCTGCTCGGCGACACCGGGCAATGGGGCGACTCTGTGGCTTCCCGGTATGACGCATAATTCAGCGTCGCCGAAGGTGAATCCAAGAGGGTAGTAAAGCATCTGGATATACCAGCGCCCGCGCTCTTCGACGTTGATCTGATTGTCGTGGTTCCAGTGATGGTGATCCTGGTGAAAACGCAGGCGCTCGGCCCCACGCGAGGTCAGGCCGATGGTGGAGTGGCAGAAATGGAAGCCGTCGCTGTCCAGAGCCTCGAGCAGAGCACGGACGAAAGGGGCATCGAACAACTGGTCCGACCAGAATTTCTTGTTGTCCCAATTCCGAATCCCCAGTCCAGGCTCGCGCTCCGCTTCGGGTTTGGCCAGGTGTTCGGCGACGGTCTCGTGAGCCAGGATCTCGTCGATGAGACCGCGCAAGGCTTCGTCGCACAACACATCCGGGAAGGCGACATATCCATCTTCGTGGAAGGCGGCAAGGTCGTCCGGTGACGGCGCGGTAAGACGGAATAGCCCTGTGGCGGCAGTCATACGCTCAAGGTCCTGGTCCACGTGGAATGGAAAATAGGTCGTACAGGTGGTGGAGGCGGCGATATCTCGGTAGAATAACGCAAGCGTTTGGACCGAGACAAGCTTGTCCTATTTTGACTAGTAAACGGGAGGCAGCTATGAGTCCGCAGAATTCGACCAAATCAAAACACGCGGGGGCCACGGCCGCGAGATTGAAGGAACTGCCCTACGAGAAGCGGGTCTGCCGGCTGGAGGACACCGGTATTCTGCGGCCCAAACGGGCGGGCAGCGATCGTTCCCTCGAGGACGACGTCGCGATGCTCAAAGAAGTGGGACTCGAAGTCCTGGTTATTGGACCGGAGCTCTTCCGAGAGCTGCCCAGCTTCAAGTCGGACGTGATTCCCCCGCCTCCCGATGACGATCCGGATTGGGTGCCTGCGGGCTTGGACCTGCTGCATAAGGCCGGAATTCTCGTACTCACCTACTATCCGCTGAATTGGCCCTCCAAGCCGCTGGCGCCGACGCACCCGGAGTGGGGGATGTGTTATCTGGATGACGGCAGGCCGATTCCCAAGAGCCACGGGGTGGTCTGTTTCAACTCTCCCTACCGCGACTGGCTGCCGGAATATCTCAACGAGTATCTCGATCTCTACGATATCGACGGATTCTATTTCGACGACACCAACTGGGGTTCCCATCTGGACGAATACCCTCAGCTGGAAGGCTATTACTTAGGCAATTTTGTCTCCTGCTGCTGCCCGTATTGCGAGCAACTCTTTCGCCAGGATACCGGGCTCGAGATTCCGCGAAAGATCGATTTCGAGTCTCAGGAGTTCAGGCATTTTCTCAACTGGCGGTACGACACGTTCAAGAGCTTCCTGCATCACGTATTCGGCCGCGTAAAAGAGAGACATCCCGACACCATTCTCGACCTGAATTATTATGGGTGGCCGGCAACCGATTGGAGATGGGGTCACCCTCTGAACTCCCTGCACCTGGAGGATGTGGACAGTTGTTGGTTCGTTGAGTCCATAACCGGGTCGCTGCGCGAGCCCGCTTTTATCGCCAAATGGCTCCGAGCCACCGGAACCCCATTCGCCGTCTTTCGCAATGTTGCGCAGACGCTCACCGGGTTTCGCGGCGCTCCGTACGCCGAACCGTTTTCAGCCGCCGTTTTTTCGTTCGCGTCCATCGCCAACGGCGGCCAACCCTGTGGAGATCCCTTCGGTGGTATTACGGTTCTTCGCAAAGACACCATGAAATGGGTCTACGGGGAGCTACAGAAGCGGCGCGACTACATCCAGGGCGAAACCGTAAAGTATGTCGCGCTCCATCTGTCGCAGCAGAACAGAGATTTTCGACCGTCGGAGTTGCCCAAGAACATGGGAAAGATTCCTAAGAGGCAGACCGCGCAGAAAGACGCTCACGGTGCCTACGAGATTCTCAACCGCTCGCACCTCCTGTTCGATTTCGTTCTCGACGAACGTCTGACCCACGAGCATCTCTCTCAGTATCGGGTGATTTTCCTCTCCAACAGCGCCTACCTCTCCGAGCGGCAGTGTGACGACCTGAGAAAGCTCGTGGAAGAAGGCTGCACCCTCATCGCTACCCACGAAACGTCGCTATTGGATGAGCTGGGGCGGGCGCGAGGCGAGTTCGCGCTGGCCGATGTATTCGGCGTGGATTTCCGCGGCTCACACGGCGGCGAGGATGACCACGCTGTAGTCTACGTCCCGCAGGATTCGGAGTTGGCACGGGACTTCGGGCATGTCATCTGCTTCTACGGTCAGGAATCTTCGGTGTCTGTTCGACCCGACGCAGATCTGGAGATTCTGTGTACCCGGACCAGTCTGGATAGTCTGGAGAGATTCGATCCGGGGAAAGAGTACGATTCAGCCGAGCCGACGGTGACCGTAAACCAGTACGGCAAAGGCCATTGTAGCCTGCCAGTCGGGCAAGCCGCTAATCGCGTCCGAAACGGGCAGGCCATTTACATCGCCGGGGATGTTGGCGGGGCGTACCTGAACAATCCGTACCCGCCGTTGAAACGGTTCGTCGCCTACCTGATCAAGCGCACCAGGGCGCCCATGGAGATCGAGGCCCCGGAAGCCATCGAGGCCACGGCCGCCGTGAGAGACAGCGGTGAGCTGATGATTCCCCGGCGAGGGTGCGTCCCTCGACACCCTCGACCGATTGCAAACTTCCCTGCGCGAGCGCTGATCGCGGATGTCGCGGATGTACTGGTGCGCATCCGTTTTCTCGACCCGGAACTTCCCAACTCCCATGGTGATAATCCGCAGGTAGCTAGAGTAGATCTGATCGCCGGTGATGTGACCGGAAAGGCGGAGCGCGACGCCGACAGCAACGAGAGCACGCGCGTTGCGGCGCGTTTCACTGCCAGCGATTGGCGCCGGGATGGCGATTTCCACAGCGTGGAGTTTCGACTGGAGACGGTAACGGCCAACGGCTACCTGCGCGTACGCGGCACGAACGGCAGCGAGCTGGAACCTGAAGAAGATCCCAAGGGCGAGGATCCCTGGAGCGATCTCTGGTTCTATTCGAATCCGGTATTTCTGAACGTGGAATAGCGGGGCAGGGGTCCAGGTCACGAACGGAATCATGCCACGTTCGATACCAACAAGGCAGGTTTTGCCCTACCCGCGCCTCGGGGCTTCGGTTAATATTTAGTAGGTGTCGAGATAGCAACGGTGACAACCACTCAACAAGGGTTCGTTCATGCCTTTAGTGCAAGACATCCTGGTGTTGTTCCAATCCACGCCAGGCCTGGATGCCGCTGTAACCGCCTGGTCCCGTTACGAGGCGTCGAAGGGTAGTACCATCCCTGACCTGTCCGACGAGGCGGAGCCCCCCTATGGCACGGCAATGGAGGCGATGCGCGACGGCTGGCAGGTCATCCAGATGTCGGAATTGAAACAGCGCTTGCCCGACGACGCCTACGAAGACGGTCCGCTGCCCTACCAAACGGTGCTGTCGAGATTCAACGAAATCGAAGAGGGGAACGAGGAACAGTCATGACGGATCATCTTCTGTCATCAGTGCAGATGGCACAATTCGTAAGCCACGGGTATCTGAAATTCGACGACATGGTGCCGCGGGAGTTGTGTGAAGGCTGCCTCGAAGAGATGCGAAACAACAAGGGGTATCTCGAGGTGGGGACACCGTTCGAGGATACCTGGCCGCAGGGAACGGCTCTGGGTGACGCGTTTCGGCTACCCGCCGTGCGCGGCTTGATCCACTCATTGGTTGGCCCGGACCCACTCTACGACCATCATGCCGCCCACTATGTTGGCGGACAGAAGCTCATGGGACCGAACAAACATCAGGACTCGGTGATCGATTTCCGTGAGAACTATTTCGACATCCAGCTGTCGCTTTTCCCCGCCGACACGCCCGATGAAATGGGAGGCACCTTTCTGATCCCAGGGACCCAATTCCGCAATGTGCGCACCAGCGAAATCAGTTTTTACCAGCATATGCGCGGCAAGGTCTGGGCCTCTTGCTCGGCAGGGACCATGTACGTGTGGAACACCCGCGTCTGGCACGGCGCCCGCAGCAATCACACCGATCAAGAACGGTACATGTACAAGCTGCGGTTGAATCCGACGCGACCTCAGGTGAAGAACTTCGACACCTCGGATCTGGACGATCCAGAGATCGACAAGGTTTTGAGCTACAACCACGGTTGGGAAGGGAACGATTTCCGCTACGAGCTCATGCGGCGGGTGAAACTGTGGCGTTTCGTATCCGATCAGCCAGATTACGATGTGGGAGAGCGTTTCCTGCGCCGCATCGAATACCTCCCGGGTCACCGAGTGACGGGGTTCGTGGCCCGCTGAGAATCAGACTCTCCGAATTTACGGGGCCTCCAAGGGTTTCCGAGCACCTCTCAACCGCCACCGCAAAGCTGAAACGAGGTAGGCTTACACGGGCCGTTTCGCCCGTGCCCAGCCGACTTTACGAGAGGAGACCGGTTTATTTTGTTCGTAAGAATGATCAAGACGAAGAAATGTGCTCAGGAGTGCCCGGATCCCACCCCCATATCACATTAACTACGGTGCAAGAATATGAAAACCGATCTGACTCAAGAGCAGATAGATGATTACCGACGAGACGGCTGTCTCATCCTCGAGGAGTTCCTCGCCAACAAAGAGCTGGAGACCCTTACCGCGGCCATCACCAAGTGCGTAGAGGAGATGGGGTCATGGAAGCTGAGTGGTGAAGTGGGTCGGACTGATAGGTGGAAACAGGGAAACGAGTATTACGACCGGGTGTTTATCCAGCGCATAAACCTGTGGAAGATCAACGAAACGGTGAAGAGCTTTTTCCTCGACCCGGAGCTGGGAGAGATGCTGTGCCAATTGGAAGGTATAGATGGCATCCGGGTGTGGCACGACCAGACGCTGCAGAAACAGCCCTGGGCGAACCCCACGGCCTGGCACTCGGACGACCCGAAGTGGTCGTTCCACACTCCCCACGCGATCTCGATCTGGATCGCCCTGGATGACACGACGGTACAAAACGGCTGCATGTACTACCTCCCGGGTTCCCACAAGCTGGGGAGCTACGAGAATCTGGCGATTCGCGAGGACACGGGTGGTTATTTCGAGGTGTTCCCGCAGTTCAAACGGGTACAGCCGATAGTTGGGGAAATGAAAGCGGGGGACGCGGGCATCCACAACGGATTGACCGCCCACGGCGCCGGGCCCAACATGACCCCGGGGTGGCGGCGGGCGATGACCTGTGCTTATATGCCGGATGGAGCAACTTTCAACGGCATTCCAAACATCCTGTCGAAAGAGCAGCTGGCCAACCTCGAGGTGGGTGACGTTCTGGACGATGAAAGTCAGAACCCGCTGGTCTGGTCGACGGAGATGGTGGCAAGCTAGCTGCCGGAGCAGGTCCATCCGGCGGGGGCACCCAACTCTAGGATTCAAATGAAAATCACCGATGTTCGAACCACGCTTTTCAAGTGTATCACGCGCACCGCGCCGGACACGGATGGTCATGGTCATCCCGCGCCGGAGCGGGAATCGACGTCGACGATGCTGCAGATCGACACCGACCAAGGGGTCAGCGGGTACTGGTTCGGCACCAATCCGGCCGCGATCGAAAACCTGGTCAAACCGTCGATAGTTGGGAAGGATCCGTTCTACCGCGAAGCGATCTGGCAAGACTTGAACGAGCGTCAGCGTCTCAACGCCAGCACCTTGTCCGACCCTGTTATCTGCTCGGTCGACCTGGCTCTGTGGGACTTGGCGGGTCGTGCCCTGAACACTCCAGTGTACAAGATGCTCGGAGGATATCGAGACAAGGTGCCGGCCTACGCGAGCACGATGTGCGGTGATGATTTGGAAAACGGACTGTCAACGCCGGGCGACTACGCGAGGTTTGCCGAGTGGGCGATGGAGCGGAAGTATCCGGCGTTCAAGCTGCATACGTGGCAGCCGCCGTATGAAGGCGCTCCCAGCGTCAAGCGGGATCTGGAGGCGTGCGCCGCGGTGCGGGAGGTAACCGGTCCGGATGTGCCGTGTATGCTGGATCCGTATCACTACTACGATCGCGAGGCGGCATTGACCCTGGCCAAGGGCCTTGAGGAGCTGAGCTACTACTGGCTGGAAGAGCCGATGGACGAGCACAGCATGTCGTCCTACATCTGGCTGACCGCACAGACCTCAACGCCCATATGCGGCCCCGAGACCTGCGAAGGCAAGATGTACGTGCGGGCGGAGTGGATCAAGAACAACGCTTGCGACATCAGTCGGTGCGGCGTCGGCGATGTAGGTGGGTTGACCCCGTTGATGAAAACGATTCACCTGTGTGAGTCGTTCGGAATGCGCTGCGAGATTCACGGTGGTGGTTTCGCAAACCTCGCGGCACTCTGCGCCATGAAGAACGGCGAATTCTACGAACGCGGGCTGCTGCATCCGTTCGTTGACTACGAGCGGGTCCCCGAATGGCTGCACGAGCTACCCGATCCGATGGATGATGAGGGGTTTGTGCACGTTTCTCAGCTGCCCGGCCTGGGCATGAACATCAACTTCGATTACATCGAGAAGAACCGGGTCTGAGGAGAGGGTTTCCGACATTACGGGCGCTGCATAGCCCTTCGCTCAGTCTTGCCGTCGGGCTGTTGCGCTAGTAAGGAGCGGGTTCGGAGCCTTTGGGAACATATTTGAAATAGTCCCCGGTGTCGGCGCACCATTCGCGCAGGAAGGATCGCATTCGCACCAGGTCCGGAGTGAAGCGGGAGCTCGAGGCTAGATTCACCATCTCTCCCGGATCGGCTTCCAGATCAAACAGCTGCTCGCGATACCGACCCCATTCGTAGATTACGTACTTCATGTGGTCATCGAACGCCGCGCGGCCGACCACGCCGTACTCGTGGCGGTCGGTGACAACGACCAGCTGCTTGCGCCAGGATTCCTCGGCTTCTCTAGATTCTTCCACCAGCGGTCGGAGCGAGCGGCCCCGCAAACCGTCTGGTAGATCGGTCTCGGCGTAATCGCAGAAGGTCGGCAGGATGTCGAGCCCGGTGGATACAAAGGCGTTAGAGAGAGCAGCCTCGCTTCCCGACGGCGGTTTTAGGATGAACGGCACCTTCAGCGCCTCCTCGTAGAGCACGTTCTTCCACAGCCATTGATGGGCGCCGGCGCAATCGCCGTGATCACTGATGAAGAGCACCAGGGTATCGTCGTACTGTCCCGAATCGCGCAAGGAGTCGAGAACGATGCCGATCTGAGCGTCGGCCATTTCGATCATGCGGAAGTAGGCGTTGCGGTAGCGCCGCCACCAGTTGGGATCGTCGATGGGTTGATGTGCCGGGTACGCGGGGGTATGGCCGCCGAGATACGCCTTTATGCACTGGGGCGTGAAGGGCGCCATGTGATGATTGGGCGGCAGGACCGGACAGTCGTGGATGGGACGTTCTTCGACGGCACCGAGGTAGGTGTCCTGGTCCCTCGCCCACTGATAGATGTTGTGCGGGTTGATGAAGGAAGAGACGAGAAAGAACGGATTGTCGCCTTGGTTGCGCCCGCGCAGGAACTCGGCGGAGCGCTCGGCGGTGATGTCATCCCCTTTGGGAGCAAGTGGTTGATAGCCACAAACGTCAGGGTCCTCGCTCAACGCGAAAGCCCGGTTGCCGGCGTAATAACAATCGTAACCAGAGCCGGACAGGATGCGGCCGAGCGTTTGTTCAGGGTGAGCGATGCGGTTGTCGTCATCGAACTCGACCTGATGGGGCAACCTGCCGGTGTGGAGGCTGTTGCGCGCGGGGGCGCAGGAGGGCGCGGCGCAGTAGGCGCGCTCGAAACGCATACTGTCGGCGGCAAGGCGGTCCATTGCCGGGGTGGAGATCTCGACGTTGCCGGTGCAGCTCATAGCGGAGGCCGACTGTTCGTCGGTGAAGATCAGCAGGATGTTGGGTCGGTTGGGCATCGATTTCTCCCGGGCAGAATGCGGTCTCGGGTTTGATGTAGCGGACGACGCCGAGGAAACTACGGCCGTGCCTGGCGGCGTCAACCAGCCCTCACGCACTGGCGCCGGGGTTGGAGAATGAAGAGATTGCTGATGCGGAACAGGACCCGATAAAAGGGAGGGACGCGACTATGGGCAACTACGAATTCAAAATGGGGATGTATCTGGGCGAGCTGCAGCAGCCGTTCGAGGACTCACTGGCTACCGCCCGCGACATCGGCGCCAAGTACGTCTGGTGTGGCAACTACTCCCAAAACCAGATGATGTGCGAGCTTCCGGACAAAGATCTCGACAAAGCGGTGGAGCAGGTGGCGGGCCACAATCTCGAGATCTTCCTGCTCGATGGCGGGGGACTCTTGAAGGGTGTCCATCTGGCCGAGCTACAGCCGGGCAAGATGCTGGAGCACGAGAAGTTCAAACAAGAGCTCGACACCCTCGAGCGCTCGATGGAGGTCTCGTCGCGGCTGGGGATAGGTGCGGTTTCCTGCTGCAGCTTCGCCTGGCCGGCGGAGTACACGGCGGGCAAACCGACCTGGCCCATGCGCTGGGCGACGCGGGGCGGAATTATATCCGATGGCGATATGGAGAAGCTGGTGGAGGCGCTTTCGATGATCGCCGACCTGGCCGAAAAATTCGACATCGACGTTGCCTTTTTGATGATGCAGTGGAACTTCGGCAATACGAGTCGAAACTTCCGGCGCATCGCCGAAGCGGTGGGTTCACGCCGGTTCAAAGCGCTCTGGTGCCCCGCGGACGCCCTAAATTGCGGCGAGTCTGACAATGCGACAGCGGGCTTCGAGAATCTGCGACCGTACCTCTACGGAGTGCATGGCAAGGATATGCACACCATAAACGGCGAGAAGCTCGAGTTCGAGTACTTGCCGATTGGAGAGGGGGACGTGGATTATCCGACAATTCTGAGGAACCTGCGGGACAACAACTGCGATGTGGTGCTGTCGATCGCGACTCACTTCTCGCCACCCAGCGGTTCGAAGATCGAGGCGATGGAGACGAACTACACCAACATTCGTCGGCTGATCAGCGAAATCTAGGGCGTTTCTACGGTCCCCGGACGGCTGTCTGCACCATCTTCGAGACCTTAGACTGATTTCTGCCGCCGCTTCGGGATCGTTGCTGAAGAAGACACAGGTCGTGTCGATGGGAGTCGATCTACGCGAGCGTGCCGGTCTCGCCCTCCAGCTCACTTCGAATAGGGAACACTTCCCACCTCATCGACCTCGTATCCCCACTTCTCCAGGTAATAACTCTCTTCTCGAAAGGGATCGTCAATCTGCGCCAGCAGCCGGGTTAACTCCTGCTCGAGTTCCTTTCTGATGCCAGCCGAGTTCGGGTCATCCGCCAGATTCGTCAACTGGTATGGATCCTGCAGATCGTCGAAGAGATAACACTCGCCTCGCGTTGTTCGCGCCCAGGTGTATCGACTCGTGCGCACGGCGCGGTATCCGGGATCTCCATGGTTTTTTGCGCTGAATGGCGAGATGCTCATGTAAAGGGCCGCATGGTCCGCTTCGACCTGGTCGCGCACGCACGGCGACAAATCCTTACCCTCGACCACGGAGGGAATGTCGATTCCACACAAGCCCAACAGCGTGGGCATGATGTCGACGGTGCCCAGCGGGGTCATGAGCGTCCGGTTGGTACAATCGGATGTTATGGGTGGGTAGCGCAGCAGGAAAGGAACGCGACACGATTCATCCCAAAAGACCTGTTTTATGAACGGCTCCTTGCGGTGAGACCCCATCATCTCGCCATGGTCGGAGGCAAAGATGAGAATGGTATTCTCTGCCAGATTGTTGGCCTTCAGAACCTCCACCATATCTCCCACGCATCGGTCTAGCGCCGCGATGTGGGCGTAATAACCGGCAGCCTCCTGTCGGGTGTATTTCTCGAACTCGGGATCGTCAAAGATGACGTTTGCCGAAAACGTCACCGCTTCGGGCGTAAACCTCCGCTGATATTCTTCGGGGGCATTGTCGTGGGGAAAATGGGGTGGTCCCAGCGACAAGGTCAGGAAGAAGGGTTTGTCCGAATCTGCGTGTTGCCGGATGTAAGCCGCGGCATCCTCGCACTGGGCGAATGCATCGTAGCCTTCCCACTCTTTTATGTTTGCATCGTCGTTGTCGTAATACTTGGAACTCTGATAATCGTGAGTGCATTCCAACACCTTCCAGTAGTCGAATCCCTGGCGGCGTTCCGGAGGGATGTAGCTCGAGCGACCCTGGCCATCCACATGCCACTTGCCGACGTAGGCGGTATCATACCCCGCACCCTTGAACGCCTTGCCGATGCTCTGCTCGTCCGGTGACAGCGGAATATCGTTCATGAACATGCCCGTCGAGGTTGGAAAACGTCCGGTCAACAAAGCGGCTCGCGCGGGGGTGCAGACGGGAGAGGTGGCAATGGCGTTGGCGAGGTTGAGCGACTCGGCGGCCAACCGGTCAATATTCGGAGTTATAGCGTTTGGGTCGCCGTTATATCCGGTCGCTTTGGCACGCCATTGATCGGTGAGGATGTAAAAGACATTCGGTTTAGAATTGCTGTCCACGTCGTGCTCCTATGATGTTGGAACAAAACTCTTGCCTGGGTTCGGTCGGTTTGGTAGCAGTTAAATATGCGAATTCTTCTCGTGGCCGACACCCACATCGGTTTCGACATGCCGCGAAAACCGAAGGTGGAAAGACGACGTCGCGGCCCCGACTTTCTTACCAACTTTCGGCGGGCGCTCGAGCCGGCGCTCAATGGCGTCGAGCTGCGATCGCAGCTCTCCGCGCTGCCGTCAGACGCCGTGGTTCGGGTCCACTTCAACGGTCCCTGGACGAACGAGGCTCAGCGGGTCCTGACCGCCGCCGCCAATCTCAGGAGGTTGGGGCCGCCCACCATGAATGTCAGCCTCCGTGGGTGGGGCGACGCGCGGACGCTTGAACGTACGGCCTTATCCGCTCGCTCCAGGCGCGGTAGGCGGAGCCCATGAGGTGCACGCCATCATTCGTAAATTTCCGACGTAGCTCGCCGTGCTCGTCAGCCATCGCATTCCGCAGGTTGATGTATGTATACTCGCTCTGACTCTCAATACAGCCTTCCCTCCTCGGTAAAACCCACCAACGCCCGCACGAAAAAAGTCCAGGTATCAAAGCTTCGAGAATCCTGGAAGCGCGTATCGAACTCCTTCTTGTCCCGATTGACGCCAATGATCGTTACCAGCTCGTAGCCAAAATATTTCGAGCTATTGGTCAGGGTGACAAACATCGTGCGTTGGTCAAAACTGTTGCGCGTGGCCACGCGGTCCTGGCGTCGGTACGGCAGTGGCCCCAGCCCCTGGATCGCCGCCCGCAAGGTCGTCCGCGACAACAGCGGCCAGGTCAGGCGCAGCAGCGGAATCGAGCGCACCTCGGACTGCAACTCCAGTTCGCGCTCACGGTCTGTCAGGCGCAGCAGCATGAACTTGTACTGCGGCGTCAGACTCAGCTCGCCCCAGTGCCAGGTGTACTCCAAGCGGCTCACCCAGGTCCAGAAGTCCAGGCGGCGCGGGCGCTGGAAAAGACCGTTGTAGAGCTCGCCGCCCCGCTGCCAGTTGAGACGCAGGCGGATCTTCTGCACCACGTGGAGGGTGGACCAGGGCCGGAGCCATCCTTCCAAATAGGTCTCATTGACGTAGCTGTCCTGATACAAAACCAGGTCCGAACGAAAACGGTGGATAAAGTGGGGAGGACGCACGATCCCTGGCTCAGTATAGTTGAACGACAGTCCCCCGGCCCCGAAGTCGGCATTGCGCAACGGGGTCTCATCCATCACGACATACTCGTCCGCAATATCGTCCTGCACGTGGCGTAGTTGGTTCTCGAACAGGAACCGTCGCACCCTCCCTGGCCCTTCCCGCCGGTAGTTCAGCAGCCCATAGGTGGAGCGGTTACGACCCGAACCCGCGATCTGCTCGACCGCGTAGTGACCTATTGCTCCGGACCAGTGTCTATTCAGATTCCATTGCCCGAAGAGATGGCACCCTCGCTGGTCATAGTCGTAGGGATAGTCCACCTCCCCGTCGTCCTCGCGGTAATCCGGCTCATCGTTGTGGTTGCGGTCGAGTCCGTACACATAGGCGTTGGGCTCCACATCGTACATCAGGAAAGGCTCTTCGAAGTCGGGGATGTCGTTGAGGTTACGGTTGATGTCCGGAGTCCCGTCATGGTCCTCGTCCTGACCTTTGAACACCCCGTCGATATCATACCCTTTGGCATCGTTGATCAGACCGGGGAGATTGCCCAGCCGTCTTTCGGGATAGGCGTCTCCATCCTCGTTGTCCTCCACCAGCTGCCAGTAGATCGTCTGGTTGGCCATGCCCGATAGGTTGGTGTCGGTCAGGCCCTTCTCCCAGTCCACGAAGGTGCGCATCTCGGTCTGAAACCCCGGATTGATCGCATAGAACTCGCTGCCCAGCCCCCCGTGCCCAAACCAGTGCGTTGCATTGAGGTAATAGGCCGAGCCCCGTTGCGCAGAGCGGGGACCTTCGTCGAAGAACGGCGCTCCTTCCCTCTCTCCCGGATAGCGCGCATATACCGACGAACGTGCGTACTCGCCAATGACCTCCAGGCCCGGCAGGCGCAGACGCACATCCGCACTGTAGGCGAAGTGTCCGGTATGTTCCGCGATCTCGAAGCGCACCCGTTCAAAGTTCGACCTATCCTGCACATTGCCCTCTGCGCGCAACGCCATGTGATAAAAGCTGCTGCGAAACTTCTGGTAGTAGGTCTTGCCGCGCGGGTCTATCGTGTTCAGCAGGGAAACCTCTACTCGGTAGTCATTGCCCAGAAGCGCCTCCACCTCCACCGACTCGACGACAGGCTCCTGCGACACGTCGAATAGAAAGATCAACTGCTCGTTGCCGTCGGCGCGCAGGATCCCAGCGGAGGTTTCCACCGTAAAATTCGTCAGGAGGCCTTCAAGATTGGTGGCATCGCTGACATCTACTCCCGCCGCGTGGTCCAGCCGGTAGAGATAATCCGCGTACAGCGGAATCTTGCGCTCCCGATAAAAATTCGAGCGGTCGAAATCGCCGTCGTGAACACTGGGGGTATTGTAGTTTACCGGACGGAATCGACCGGTGGCCTGCAGGATTCGACCGACCTGCGAGGTGGCACCCGCCTGCTGCCGGACTACCCGAGGCTCCAGGTCCGGCCGTGTCACGCCATTGACCACGAGCTGTACCTCCTGTACGACGGCTCCGGCCACACCATCCTGCGGCGAGTCGTCCGCGAAACGCACCAGGATCCAGTCTATGAGGGGCCGGTCGGGCCGCAGCCGGCCCTTCAGGCTGTTGCCCGGCTTGGTGCTCTGGTATACGTGCTGGTTTACCCAGTTGAGACCCACCTGTAAGCGACCCAGGTCCGCTTGCAAGCGGCTGCCCAGGAGCAGGGTGGAATCGTCGGCAATGTGGGTTCTGTCCAGGGCCCAAATGGCCGGACCATCGAGATACGAACCGGGTCGTTCAACGCGCGAGGCCAGACTGGTCAACTTCAAATGAGGAGTGGAGACATCCAGACGCACCCCGCTGAAATCTACCTTCGACAGGGTCAGGGGTGTGAAGCGCGCAATCAAGGCGTCCCCCACAATCAAGCTATACCCCCAATCGCCATAGCCATCGCGCCCCATCACCACGCTGTCGAAGACGGTTACCCAGGGGCTGCGATCGGCGCCGATCCCGCGGTCTTTGTAGATACTGCTGCCCCACGCCAAACCCGGGACCCGGTTTTCTTTCCACGCGAACAGATCATACCCGCTGATCAGATAATTCCCCATCGAACCGTAGGTGGTGCGCGGCGCATCCGCATAGGGAAAGGCGTGATCTGGGTAGTGGGTATAGTTCCTGAGGGCGTAGTTGCGGTAGGCCGGTCGCTCCCAGCGCAGGAACGGCCGCGAAGAGGGGGTCTCGGGCAGTCCGCGCAGGCGCGCAGGTTCTTCTCCTCTAGCCGAAACGCACCATATGGTCAGCACTAGAGTGAGGCTCCAGCAGGTGTGCGTGGATAGGTAGCCCATAGCTTCCGACCCGTCCTCACCTATTCTAGCGGGTCACAATATCCTTCGGAGACTCTGGAGTTGAACGGCCCACTTCCTCGTTCCCTTATCATCGAGGCGGACCACTACTTTCAATAAACGATACTGGGGCACCTCAATGGAGCACTCCCTACTCCATGTGCCCATCAAACCTTCGGGCAGATAGATATAGTGAGATTGATCCGTGTGCGGCGGACCGAGACACTGACCTTCTAGAGTAGCGCTCTCTTGGTCGTAGGTGAAACCCGTCAAGCCAACGGCCCCCGTTACGTGGCGGTCGGTACCTATCCAGATTGGTTCCGCGGTCAAAGGCCTGAAGAGGAACACCTTGCAGGAACCTGGAGCCAGCTCGAAGTCGAGGCGTCGACCGGGGCCGAGCAGTTGCTGCTCCCAGAAATTGAAGAAGAGATATTTCTTGCGGTCTCTTATCCCGAGATCCGCCAGCTTTATGCGCATGGATCGGGGTTTCTCCGACCAGTTGAAGAACCCCACCACCTGGTAGCGCATCCCCGCGGTCTGGGCCTCGAGCAGCCACACTTGCGGGGGGTCGTTTTCCAGCAGATCGACGGGACGGGCACAGGGACCGTAGACCGGGAGGGCGCGAGTAAAAATCCACCAGCGCTCCGGTGAAACGTGTTCGATCACGCCCCCGGTGAGCCAGGAGAAACCGCTCAAAGCGCCGAAGCTGGTCCACATCTTGACCCGATCGAGGGTGGCCGTCATGCCTCCCTCCCCCTGCGTTCCCCAGGTAAAGGGATGCAGCTGGGGATCGAAGAACTCGTGGTCGAGCTGAAACCAGCGCTGATGATAGTAATACCGGTCGCAGGCCATGCGCACCAGCCAGTTTTCCATGCCGCCGCGCCAATCACCGGCGTGGCGAAAGCCATCGGCAATGCCGATGACGGTACCGGCGCCGCTGGAGGCTTCAATGAAGACGTCGGGGCCGACGCGGTCGCGGACCGCCTGGAAGCGGCTGCGGATTCCTTGCGCCATGGTGTGGGTATCGTCGGTGGTGGCGTAGTCGTGTCTGGGGAAATCGAAGAAGAGATACTCATACCCCCAACGTTCGACCGCCATGGCAAAGAGCTCGGCCGCCAGTTGGTCGTGTGCGGGCGGGCCGCTGCAGATGTTGAGGAACGGCCGGCAGACCAGCGCCGGGCGATAGCCGCGCCGTTTCAGGTCGCGCACATGCGCTTCGATCCCGTTTGGAAAATCGGTTCTGCTGTCGTAGATATCCGGCGTGAAACCCTTTTCGTAAACCAGCTCGATAAGTCCCTCTTCTACCGGCGCGATCGGCAGGCTGGTCCATTCCTCGCGCAGGGACATCCCCGGAGGGCCTGAGCTCAGTCCAGCCAGCTGGGTCTTGAAGGTGTCCAGTCCGTAGGGTTGGAGATGGGTGTCAACGACGCGGCGCAGGGTCTGGATGCGCTTCTCCGTGAGCGGGTGTTTCTCCAGATCATCCGCGCCCGACCTGTCGCCGCCATAGGCCGCGAAGATCCCCCCATAGGGAGGATGACGCAGTCGCAAGTCGAGATATTCGCACACGAGGTCGGCATACTGCGTCAGCCCACGGTGCATATCCGCGGCGGTAAGGATCACCATGCGCTGCAGTTCGAAGGTTTTACCGGGCGGCAATCGCAACGGTCGTTCCTGCCGATCGACCCAGAGCCATCCGCCCATCTCCATGCCGAGGTTTTGCTGCGCGCGGACGAAACCAATGCTCGCAAAGGAGGTGCCCGGCGCGCCGATGCCGGCGATGAGGGCGTTGCCTCCGGGTTCTCCCACGCCGACGCTCCAGTAGCCACGGTGGAAATCCTCTTCGGGGACGGGAAAGCGCCACTCCTCCGGAGGATGGTGCATCCACGGCGCGTTGTTGAGAACAAGAGCCCGCGCGGGATCCAGCTCTGACGTGACCGTCGATCCGGCGCCGGGATTGGCATGCAACACAAAAAGGCGCAACAAGCGCCGATCCTGGCCGCCGAGGTTGCGCACCTTCATCCACAAAGCGGCCAGCGGACGCAGTTGATAGATCACCGCACACCACTCCACCTGCAGCTCATCCCCACAGGCAAGCACGACCCTCAAACCGGAGCACTGACCCCATGGATCGGCCGCGGTAAGGGGCGTCACCTCGAGGGTTTCCCACTCCGGACTGAAGCTGGTTGCTCCGTCAGCCTTCTGTACGCCGATACGAGCCGAGCGCACCTCAGCGGCAGGGCTGTCGATGCCAGCCGGAATCGCAAGATCGAATCGACCGCTGGCGAAGGTTACTTCAGCATGTCCGCTTTGCATGGTTCAATCTCGACGTGGGGCGTACCCCCTGGTGCGGCGTTTGTTCGGTCAGCTATTCCAGCTACAAGCCACCAAACGAAACCACGGGTGCGAACGGGGCGGTTCTGGTAGATCGGGTCATGGTTCGGCAACGATCTCCGAGCGCTCGCAGGCTAACCCGTTGCAAAGGCGCGTGACGATCTCTTCCTCTACCTCCGATTCGTTGCCAACAAGGATCTGCGTGAGGCGGTCGTAGCTTATGCCCACAAGGTTTGCCACCTGGTGTTTGAAGAGGAAGTTGCGGCGCAGCATCACGCTCCGAATCGCTTCCACATCCAGTTTGGCCATGCCTGAAAGATAGGTATTCGCGAGTCTCCGTCTCCACAGCCCTCCACGGGGCAGCAGCCGTCCGTAAAGCTGCAGCGGCGGCCAGCCTGCTTGATTCAGTCGTATACGCTCATGGCCGCGGCCGGACCGACTAGAATTCGTGGCGTTTGCGGGGAATGTGGTTCTTGGGCTCCATCGGCGGACGGGCTAGGGTTTCAGCGTCATCCTCGATGAGCGGCCGGCTGGAGACATAAGGCGGTTCCAATACCGCTTTCTGCACCTCGGTGAGGTCGTCGAACCACTCCGGCATCTCGGTTTCGTAGATCCCGGTGCCAAAGCTGCAGAACTTGGGGCTATAATGGTACATCAGCGAGCGACGTTCGTAATCCAATTTCCAGGGCAGCGATCCGTGGATCGTCGTCTCCATGAAGATTACCAGGTCGCCCGCCTTACATCCGATGTTGCGCACCGCTTCTTTGTCGGTGTTGTGGAGCATGATGTCTTCCGGACACTTGAAGTTGGCCTTGTGGCTGCCGGGCATGACCGTCACCCCGCCCATGCCCTCCTCGACATCCCTCAGCTGATACTGAAAAATCGTCATGCCGGTGCGGAACTTCCCGTTGGCGTAGGTGTAATGCTGGGCGCCATCGTACTGCCGGCTGGTATAGCCGTGCAGACCGTGACCACCACACCCTTTGCGCGCCATGATGATGCTGGGTCCACGCTCCAGCCGCCAGCCACGGCCGAACAGCGAGTTGAGGTACGGGATCGCCTTCGGATACGCCATCAGGTTGCGAAACGGCTGGCACCAGGGCTGTTCCCAGGTGAGCATTCCGTGGGCGGTGCGAATGCTGTACTCCCCATCCATGCCACCGGCGTACTGATTGGGTCCGGTCCACTCGTATTCCTCCATCGGCACGACGTTGGCATCCACCGCGTCGTTGAGGGCCTTAACCTCTTCAGCGGTGAGGAGATTCTTGACGTGCAGAAAGCCTTGTAAGTCAAAGAGAAACTTCTCGCGCTCGGTCATTTCCAGCATGATCTATCTCCTCACGTGCCCATGGACGTTGTGGTGGCCGCTGCGTAGTCTACCGAGGTGCTAGCCCTCAACGAAGCCATAGACGCCAACCAAGACAAGGGCGTGAATGACGGCGTCAACGTGGCCGGGGCTTTGAGGAAGTGAGTGAAGAGTGAGTGTCTAATGGATTACCGAAAGGTTGGGAACAGCGGTGTGCAAGTCTCAAGCATCTGTTTGGGAGCGGCATTTCGTGGGTTCACACACGGCCGAACCGACGAGCAGACGAGTAGAAAAACCATAGAGCGGGCGGTCGATCTTGGGATAAACTTTATCGATTGTGCGAATTTCTATTTCGCTGGAAAATGTGAAGAGCTGCTGGGCGGCGTCCTCAAGGGAATGAAAAACAAACGGGATGATCTCATCGTCACCAGCAAAGTCTGCAGCCCGATCGGTGAAGGTGTGAATGACCAGGGATTGTCTCGCTTTCACATCATGCGCGAGATCGATCGCAGCCTCAAACGTTTGCAGCTGTACCACGTGGACATTTATCTCCTGCACAACTTCGATCCGGAAACGCCGATGGAGGAGACCTTCCGTGCAATGGACGATGTAGTGAGTCAAGGCAAGGCGCGATATGTCGGCATCTGCAATTACAGTGCCGCCCAGGTCGTGGAGGCGTTGTGGACCTGCGATAAACAACATTTTGACCCGCCGTTGATCCTGCAGAACTGGTACAATCTGCTGAACCGGCGGGAGGTGGAGCCGGAAATCTTTACGCGATGCAATCAGCACGGTCTCGGTTTGATGACCTACAGCCCCATCGCCGTTGGTTTTCTGGCCGGACGAATCAGACGCGGCAAGGCCCTGCCGACAGATGCATTGCCGGTACAGAGGGACCGATTCGATGAGATGACGACGGAACGGGCCGACGAGATCGTAACGGCACTGGTCGACATTGCTTTAGAGCTCGACAAAACACCGGTACAGGTAGCTTTCAACTGGATTCTAGGGCATCCCGAGGTTACGGCGGCCATCAGTGGGCCCGATCAACCCGAACATATCGAGGAAGTCTGTGGCTCCGTAGGTTGGTCCCTTCCAGAAGAAGCGAGAATGAGATTGGACGATCTGTCAGCGCCAGAAGTGCCGGGAAGCGTCTTCTGAACAACTCGGTTGTATCGGCTACCTACGAGCAGCGCAAGGCAGATTCAACAACGATCCATAAGCCTGGAGCCAACAATGTCACAAATGAAAACACTCCGACAACGCATTAAGGAGGGTGAGGCGCTGGTCGCCTTCCGCCCCGAACTGTCGATGACCAAGAGCCAGCTGGAAGATATATGGTCGACGGGCAGGTACGACTATATGCGCATCGACATTCAGCACGGGCCCTTCAGCGAGAAGCAGCTGGTGGATTTCTGCAGGACGGCTGAAGAGTTGGACATCGACGTGCAGCTGCGCATCCCACACACCCGCGAGGCCTACCTGGTCGGACGCTATCTCGACCTTGGATTCAGCGCGGTTCTGGTTCCGGAAGTCATGGAACCCGAGACGGTAGATGACGCTATTGCGTATGCCTACTACGGGCCGACCGGACGACGCAGCTGGGGCGGAGCCTTTCGCCGCGGTTTGAGCAGCGTAGAGACGGATCGGCTCACCTATGCCGCCTGGTGGAACGAGTATGTCGTTTTAGCTATTCAAGTGGAATCTGTCGAAGCGGTGACGAATGTTCGAAAACTGGCCAAGCCAGGGGTACATGTCGTCACCTTCGGACCCAACGATCTCTCATTCAGCCTGGACGATCATCCGGAGTATCCGCTGCGAACCGTCGACGACTGCATGCGCAATGTGGCGGCCCAGTTGGCCGGTACGGATGTGCGGCTGGCCATGGGCACGGACACGCAGCCGGAAGAGCGGGACAAGTATCTGGAGATCGGAATTACACTGTTTCAGGAAGACTTGCCATCTTAAGGATGGAAACCAGACGCGGCCGATCCGCAAACCTTTTCAGGAATGCCGAACTTCGGCGAGAAAGAGAGTGCCGGCCGGCTCTACCTCGGGCGCGACGCGGTATGGAATTCTGGAAGCTTTTCCCAAAGTGATCCGCGGTGGTGGGGTATGTGAAAGTCCCAGTACGCCGTTACCTCCTCCTCGCGGCCGCAGAACAGTGCATAAATCCTGGCGTTTGATGCCGTCACGCGCAGCCGAATCCAGGGTCCTGCCGGCGCCGCAGGGGACGGATCGCTCTTCCACCGGATGGGGTGGCGCACGGAATCGCCGGTGAGAGGCAGACAGTTGCCGAGCTCGAATCCGGCGAAAGGTTTGCCGTCGACGTCGGCGATTTCCACCCGAACTTCGCCGCCGTCTCCCACATCAGCGTTCACATAGAACTGCGGATCCTGCGCACGCATCGGTCGCGTCAGCAGCTGGCACGGAGCAGCCGCTGCGGTTAGGGAGACGAAGCGGTCCGGCTTCAGTGAGGCGAAACCGATCCCGGTGCGGGGCTCGGGTCGGTCCCATGCGGGAGCGCCGTGACCGGTTCGGCTGCCGGCGTAATAAAACCTGATCTCGTCTTCCAGGAACACGAGGTTGGACGCCATTTGAATGCTGCCGCATTCCCACGAGCCTTCGGCGCCGAGAGGAATGAGGGGTTCGCCAAGCGCCATACGGTGCCAGGCGTACCCGCCTGCGCCCGACAGCGTTGGCCAGCCGAAGGATGCGCCGCCGCGGCAGTAAGCCAGCTCGGGCACCTGTTTTCCGCCTTTGGTTTTGTAATAGCCCATATCCTCGGGTGCGGTGCGATAGACCCAAAGGGTCCCTAGCTCGAAGCCTCCATACGGCGTTGCACCCAGTCCATAAAACTGGGTTTGCACCGGATCCTTGGGGCCGGGCTCGAGCACCATCCGCGTCTCCGACCAGTGCACAAAATCCCACGATTCAACCCGGGCGACGCGGCGGTCGCCGCCCTCGGGCCGGGTGTAGACCACATAACGGCCGTCGTGGGCTCGATGCAGCGACATGGGACAGTCCGGATTGGTGGTAATGACCGGGTTTTCGGTTGCCTGGGTCCAATGGATCCCGTCGGGGCTGCGGTAGGGCGTTATGTTGCCGGTGGGTCCCGCTCCCACCAACATCTTATAGAGCCAACCCTGCCGGTGTTCCCGTTCGTCGAACAGCACCGTGAGGCCGCGCTCGTCGCCGGCCATCAGGACATTCGTTTTCTGCCCGCCATGGGTGACCAGGTCGAGATCGGGCCGGGTCCAGTTAAGGCCGTCCTCGCTCTCGGCGTAGGCGATCAAGATGCCACCCAGATCGGGGTTCTGGGTGGTGTACCACATCTGCCAAAGTCCATCCTCGGGCCGGCGGGTGACCGATCCATAGAGGGACAGGCGATCGGATTCGAGCGGCCGGTCCGAAACCATGATCGGATTCCCGGCATGTTTGGTGGGAGGTTCCAAGGCGCGGACAAATCCTTCCACGCTCTCGAGGTCGCTGTAGTCGAAGAAGAGCAGTTTTATCACCATGGCAGTCATCCCCGTCTAGTCACAGAATGGTACGATCGCTTTTGCTACTGCGTAATAGCCTGGTCGGCGGCCACTGAATGCCCCCAAGCCCAGGACGGGAACTCCCGGTCCGTTTCTTCCCAGTTGTCGATGTTTCATCGTTTGCTTTCTCCTTGCGATCGTGGGTATGGATCGATAAAGGAGTTTTTTCGGACCTTGTAGCAAGGTTTAAACAGGATAAAGCGATGAATGCAACGAGACAGGAAGCCCGCTGGCGCACAAGGCGTATCATCTACAACAACGATGGCGATGATGTGATCCAGGCGAACAGCAGCCACGACCGGGAGGAAGAGTTGCTGGTCCGCGGCACCGGTGAGCTTATCGACGAATTCCTGGAAGCCCGTACCGCGCCATTGATCGGAACCCAGGTGGACAGTAGTTGGTACTGCAGCTGCATGGCGGGACAAACCTTTTCCCACAACACCAGACTGGGTGGATTCTACGGCAAAGGCATTCCTCAGGAACTGGTGAGCCAGTACGGACGGGACAGCCTGCAGATCCAGACCGATTTCTGCCACGAACAGGGCATGGAGGCGTTCTGGTCGCTGCGCATGAACGACGGCCACGATGCCCATCCGCCGGGTACGCGGCGCTGGACCTACGGCCTGGCGCCGTTCAAGCGGGACCATCCGGAATACCTCATGGGCGAGCCCGAAGACTGGGACAAGTATGAGGACGGGAGGCGTTCCTGGTCACATCTCGATTTCAGTCTTCCAGAAGTCCGGGATCACATAGTCGCGGTGATCGAGGAAGTGTGCCGGGGATACGACGTTGACGGGGTCGAGCTGGATTTTCTCAGGAGCTATCCGTATTTCCGGGAAACACGGGAGATGCTTCCAGCGCACGAAGATCACCTTGCGATGATGACCGATTTGGTGCGAAGAGTTCGCACCCTGGCCGATGAGGTGGCTGCGGAACGGGGTCGGCCCCTGCTGGTGGCCGCGCGCACGCCGTATACGATCGCGGATGCCCGCTTTATCGGCCTCGATCTGGCAACCTGGCTGGATGAAGATCTGCTGGACCTGTTCATCCCCGGCGGGGCCTCCGAATCGCGAATGAGCGAATCGTTCGCCGAGGCCGTGGAGCTGGGGCACCAACACGAGATTCCGGTCTATCCCTGCATCGACTGGGGTTTCTGGAACCACTGGGCTTATCTCGCGCTATCCGAGGAACGATACCCGACCCACGGAGATTGGCTGCAATCCCTGCGCCAGGAGAAGAAGTCGCACGCCATTGCCATCAATGGCTGGCAGGGCACCCTGCCCAGCTGGCGCGCCGCCGCTGCAAACCTCCTCAATGCAGGAGCTGACGGCATCTACACCTTCAATGGCTTCTTTGCCGGCTCCGAGGTCTGGAACGAGATCGGGTCGCTGGAACCCATGGCGGGAAAAACGAAGCTGTTCGGCATTGATCAGTTTGGGGGTGAATCGAGTTTCTCGTCATCTTTCTCGTCATCAAAAGATAGCCGGCGCGTCGCGGTGAAGCCGGGCGCACCCCTGCGCGCGCACTTTCAGGTCGGCGAGGATCCCACTTCCAGTACTTCGCTGCATTTTCGTCTTCACCTGTGGGAGCTGACAGCTAGGGACGAGCTGCGAATTGCACTCAACGGCGAATTTATCGAAGGTCTGCACCCGTCGGCGGATCTCGGTTCGGACCCCTGCGGATGCTGGCTGGGAACCAACGTTGGCAAGCAGCTGGTAAGAAGAGGGAACAACGACCTGGAGATACACCTGGACCGCCGCAACGAAGCGCTTTCGTCAGATTTGATCTTAGACGGTGTGCAGCTGGAAATGCGGTTCGATTAGCAGGTAGGAGGATCGATATGGAAAAAGCGTACAAGGTTCGCGCGATCCGGTGCAGTCACAAAGCATCGCAGGAAGAGATCTACGAACGGCTCAAGACGATCACTAGCCCGCTGACACGCTCGTGGGAGAAGATCGAGAAGGCTCGCCGGGTAGGGATCAAGGTCAACATGCAGATGCGCACGGATGAGATCCGCCGCATCGGGGGCCGGCGGCAGGAGCTGGTGGACGAGGATGTGCTGCGCGCCTCGTTGCGGCTGTTGAGGGATCGTACAGACGCGGAGATCTTCGTGCTCGATACCAGCATGTCGCCGGCCGGTCAACGTCCTGGGGAGGATTTCAATATGGCGCCGATCTTCGAGGAGTTCGGCATCCCGTATGTGGAGGCGGGGGATCCGCCGTTCGAGCGCTACCAGGTGCCGGGAGGCGGGGCGATGTTCTCGGAGTATCAGCTGTCGGCGGCGTTGGGCACGGCGGACGCGTTCGTGTCGATCGCCAAGATGAAGAACCACGGCTTCATGGGCATCACCCTTTGTCTCAAGAACCTGTTCGGCCTGCCGCCGATCCCGCCCCACGGCCGCTTGCGGACCTACTATCACCACGTGATCCGGCTTTCCAACGTGCTACCGGACCTGGGCATGATCGCCGATCCGTGCCTCAACATCATCGATGCGCTCACGGGACAGGCGCGGAGGGAGTGGGGCGGCGAAGGCCGCATCTGCGATGCCCTCATCGCCGGCGACCATGTGATCGCCACCGATGCGTGCGGCACCTATCTGATGGGCACGGATCCCACGCTTGATTATCCACATCCTCCGTATCGTCGCGACCGCAGTCCGATCGTGGTAGCGGCGGAACACGGGTTTGGTACGGTGAATCTGGAGGAGATCAATTTCGACGCGGGCGAGCTGGCGCCGCCGCTGGCGGAATTCGATTCTGCGGACCTGGTGCCGAGCGAGAAGATCCGGAATCTGCGGCGGACGGCAAGCGAACAGGCGTTATTCTACCGGGAAAACCGGGAGGGCTTGTGCGAGCGGTACGGGGGGTCGTTCATTTTCCTGCAGCGCGGCCAAGTGGTCTGGAGCGGCCCCGAGCCGCATAACGCGGGGACGGTTGAAAAGGTGAGTGGGGGAAAGGATGAGGCGGTGTGGTTGAAGCTGGTCGATCCGGAGGAGAGGGAAGGTGAGCGGATGCAGGCCTATGAGGGGGCGTTGAGAGGTTGCTAGGCCTCAGCCGGCGGCGAAGACTCAGAGCCCTTTTGTCATTCGATAGAACTTCAAGCCCGGTATAGGCAATCGCTGCGGCCACTGCGACTCGACGTTCATCCCGCGGCGCTCGTAGAATTGGCGAGCTCCCTCATTCTTAGCTGAGACGTCGAGGGATAGTCGAGTTGATCCGCTCGCACGAGCCCGCTCTTCAAAGGAGTCCATCAAAACGGAGCCGACGCCATCAGGTCGTGGTCGGGCTGGGCGAACGCCGTGGCGATTATGCACTCGGCGCGGCGACCGAGCATAAATCGAAAGAACCCCTCGGCTGCTTCGTCAGCGTAGCGGGCAAATGCCAGACCTTCATCGAATGTGGGGTTGGCGGCCCTTAGGACTATCGAATGCCGATCCATGTGGTCCTTCTACGACGAACGCCGCGGATGCAGGCGCGCATCCGGCCGAGGCACATATGTTAGTCATCTCACGTATTCCCTAGCATCGTACGTCTTTGCATTCACCCAGAGTGGATTCATGCCTGCTGCTAAAGTGGTGGCCCCACGAACTCCTGTCCGTGTTCCTGCGCGATCGTGGCCATTGACTCCGCATCAAGAGTACCGGCTTCAAGGGCCGCATAGAAGGCCCGAAACATGTCCTCGACGCTCCGGGCTGGGGAAAAGACGTAGCGTAGTCGGCCACTGGTATCCCCAACGTTCTTGAACGCGTGAATCGTACCTTGGGGAACGAACGCAACGTCGCCTGGCCCCATGTGGTGCAATACACCGGCGACTTCCACGTCGAAGCGCCCCTCAACGAAGAAGAACGTCTCGTCCTGTTCATGGTGGATATGGCGGCCAGGTCCAACTCCCGGCTCGACGATGTCCTCGAAGACGGCGTGGGTTCCCCCGGTATGCTGCCCCGAGAGCAGAATCTTGAGAATAATGGCGCCGGGAAATACTAATGTCTCCGCTTCGGCATAACGTGTATGGTTCGGCTCCATCAAGCCCTCCATGTCTTCTTGGTGACTCGGTGAAGCTGCCCCTTAGCCGGTGAGACGGTCAGGTACCGCCTGGATAACGTGGGCATCACCTGGGGCAAAGCCGTCTGGTGAATGCAATGTTGTGCATTTGAGCCAATCCCCGGAACCGAAGGCAAATCGTCACGGCAGCAGGGTGTCTTTGCCTTCGATATAGACGACGTAGCTGTGGGCACTCCTGGTATGTAGGCGCTGATCATTCCCTGCCTTTCTGGGCAAAATTCGGCGAGTCGAAAAACGTCTTCAACTCCGGGTTCCGCTGAATGTAATCCTTGAGTTCGACAACGATGTTTTCCTGAAGCTGGATGCTAAGGCCACCGTCGACCGGCAGCACGACGCCGGTGATGAAGGAGCCCTGGGGCGAGCACAGAAAAGAGACCGCGTGGGCAATGTCGGCCGGCGTGCCCGTGCGGCGCACCGGGTAATACAGCTCGTGCAGATGAAACCCCGCCTCGTTACCGACTTCGCCCCACAGCTTCTCCAGGTTCTCGGTCACCATATGCCCCGGTGCGATGGCGTTGACGGTGATGCCCAGGGGCCCGAAATCGATGGCCATCTGCCTGGTCAGTCCGTTGACGGCCGCCTTGCCCGTCTCGTAGATCATCCACCCCGCGGCCTGCAGCAGGCTGTGGACGGACGAGATATTGACGATCCGTCCCACCTCACTCGGAGGCGGCGAGCCGCGCCGCAGTCCCTTGCCCTCCCAGGGTTCGGGTTCGAAACCCGACGGTGGTCCCGACGCCTCCATGGCCGGCACGGCGTACTTGGCACCGAGAAAATGAGCGCCCACGAGCAGATCCATGCCTCGCCGCCAGTTGTCGAGTTCGACCTCGACGGCACTGCCTAAAACGGAGAAGCCCGCGACGCCGAAGGCGTTCTGCACCAGGATATCGAGCCGGCCGAATTCCGCTACCGCCCGCTCGACCATTTCCCTGGCCACCTCTTCCCGGGCCACATCACCCGTCATCGACGCGGCTTTCCCACCCGCGGCCTCGATGCGCTCCACATTGGCGGCTGCCGTCGACTCGTCGATGTCGACGATGAGCACCTGGGCTTCGTCGGCTGCCAGCGTGCGGGCGATTTCACCGCCGATCCCGGCTGCACCACCGGTAACGATGGCGACCTTACCTGTCAGTTTTTCAATTGCCATGGTTCGTCTCCTGTGTGGGTGGGCGTTTATGATCAAGTTGAAATGCCGACTTCGGGCATGAGGCACCTATCCGCACAACACGGGGATGACCAGCGGGCGGAATCACCACCAGTTCAAGCCCAGCGATCCAGATCGGCGAAGCCGTATTTCAACTACGCGTCAGTGTCAAAGCACGCCGGAGCCTTGTTAGCCTGACATTCGATTGACGCATGGTCTCTGTCACAACCTGGTTCCCTCAGATCCGCGTTTGTCCCAGCTCGCCGCGGTCTCAGCATCTGCGCCGAAGAGACGTTGAGCGAGGACCATCCCGAGGGCCATCAGTGGAACAAAGATGAAGGCCTCGATTTGAAACGCACTGAGACGGGCGAGTGCGGGACCTGGGCAAAATCCCCCGAGCGCCCAACCGACGCCGAAGACAGAGGCGCCAACGATCAGTCGCGACGAGATCTCAGGACGCCCCGGTCCCGGAAGATAGGTGCCGAACCAGCCGCGCCCGCTCTTGAGTCTACGGTACGTGCCTATCAAAGCCGAATAGCTCGAAACCGCTCCCGCCATCACGAATACCAGTGTCGGATCCCAAGCGCCGGTGATATCGAGGAATCCGATCACCCGCGAGGGATCAGTCATGCCCGAGATAGACAATCCGAAGCCAAAGCTGAATCCAGCAATGATCACCAGAAATGCGCGCGTCATAGAAAATGGCTCCCGAGTACCGTAAGAATGCCGGCCGCCACAAAGATGGCTGTGGCCAACAGCGAGTCGCCAGCTCCAAGGCCAATACCGCAGACACCGTGACCGCTCGTACAACCGCCGCACAACCGTGTTCCGAAGCCGACCAGCAGACCAGCAGGGACCACGATCCACAACGGTCGCACGAACGAGAAGGCTGATGCCGAAGTGACTAGGCCGAAGGCCGTCGCTGCGCCACCGATCAGGCCGATAAGGAAGAGAATTCGCCAGCTCAGATCTCCTGCGGACGGCCGCAGCAAACGCCCTAAGACGCCGGAGACTCCGGGGATACGGCCTGTCGCAGCTGTCGCGACAGCGCTCCCGACGCCAATCAACACGCCGCCGAGAAGTGCCATTAGATAAGTCTCAAAGTTGCTCACGATGTCACTCCGCATCTGTCCTCCCTGGAAGCTCGCCGTTGGCCTACGCATTGACACTTGACATCGTTCATGGGTCCAGGCAGTAGGTAAGAAGCTCTGAGATGTGGTCAAATTCCAGATCCGCCATCCCCGTCGCTGTGAAACGGTCTGAGCGTCGAAACGCCGTTGACCATCCTACTGCCGCCGCTCCTTTGATATCTGCCTCCACGTCATTGCCCACATATAGAATGCGCTTTCCTTCTAGCCCCCCGACCCGCTCGGCGAGACGAAAGATGGCGGGGTCGGGTTTCTGAATGCCAACGTCACCGGAATAGATCCGAATGTTGAGAAAGGGCAGAAGTCCAACTCCCGCAAAAGCTCGATCCATGCAGAAGCCCGGCCATGTTGTATTGGCAATGATGCCCAGCTTGTAGCCGTTTTCACTGAGCGTGCGAAGGGCAGATTCCGTACCGGGAAAAAGCCACGATACATATCGAGGTCCTGCGTAGGCGTCCGCCAGGCATGCGGCATCTTCGGTGCCGAGCGGGGGATGCAGTTCTCTTGCCACGGCCTCCATCAGCCGGAGGAAATTGTATGCCTTGCCCAGACTTTGCCGACAGAGTTCCTCCTGTCGAGTTAACGCCTCCTTCAGCGGCTCGAGATCAAGATGAACACCCATTCCGCCCAGAAGTGCATGTACGCGCTTCGCATTCTCGGACGCGACTTGGTTGGGGGATGCATCGGAACCTGTCCCGGGTCCGTAAAGCGTCCCTCCTGAGTCAAAGAAAATGCAGTCAAATCTCATCTATCGATGCTCCACGGTTATCCACAGAGGAAAATGGTCACTGAGATGCTGTTTGCCCGTGTCGCAGCAGGCAAGTGCCTGCTGTCTTGCGACGTCATACGTCAGCACGCAGTCACCTATTTGCCTCTTGATCCAGGCATAGTCCCAGCGTCCCTTGCCGATACTTGTGGGAGCGTCGGTACGATCAGAGAGCACGGCTGCGTCGACATAGCCATGACGTTCCAGGCATTCGCCCGCGGGTCCGCCCGGTTGCTCGTTGAAGTCTCCCACGATTATGTCCAGCCCTGGTTCACAACTCCGGATCAAGTCCTGAAGCTCGGCTACACGTTGCGCAGCCGCCCGCTCGCCATCCAACTGACGCTTTGAAGGCAGATGAACATTGCATATTCGCAGGCAGTAATCATCTCCCGCTACCTCAACGGTCTGCCACATCCTCTGTGTCTTAACTGCTGACTCCTGTGAACTATGGATTTGGCGCCCGCCATGGGGATGCCAGAGCACAGCGCCGCCATATTGAGAGTGCGTCGTCCCCGCACAATAGCATCCGGACATTCCCAGATGCTCGGAGACCATTTCAAATGTTTCCCGGCCCTGAATCTCTTGCAGACAGATGACGTGCGGATTGACCTCTCGGTAGATCGCGCACAGCCGTTTGAGGATTTCCACATCGGGTGCCGGAGGCCTATCCGTCGGAAAGGGGACCCCTTGGAACCAGAAGGCGTTGTGACTGAGCACGGTGAGTTGTTTCATGTGCTTGTCTTCTTGACCGTGGAGGTTCTTCACATCCTGCGAACTCTGTTTCCTTGTTTCTATCTCAAACGACTACCTGTTCCACGGCTCGACGAGGGCTGGCCAACGCTTCTCTCTCCGGATAACCCGCACGGAAGGCGAAGGTTGGCTTCCACGCCAGATCACCGGTGAGATCCGCCAGTACCTGCGTAGCGTGAGGTCCCTTGTTCAGTTCCCGCTCCCGATCTACCATTTCCACCGGCTGGTTGAGAGGTTGCATAGCAATGCTTTGGCTCGTAGCCCACAGATGCATCCGCTGCCACACACGTCCAGCGCGCATGGTCTGCACCCGGTCGTAGAGGTCACGCACCGCAATCAGGCCAAACACCGGCGATGTGGCCACATGTACGTCCCGCGTCGCATCAAGCCAATATTTGTGGTCCGTTTCCGCCGATGGGGGAGGAAGCATCTTGGCTATCGCTGTCATTAGCGGGGGGAGTCCGGCGGCATCAAGCGTCGGACCGTCGCGAAATTCCTGGATATCGGCCCAGCTGGACCGAAACCATGCTTCGCTGTCATGGACCATGTTCGCATCCGCGATGATCGCTTCCGTGGCTTTGATCACAGCATCGCCAAACTTCCCCTTGTCTGCCGCTGCCGTGTAGAGAAAGACGTTAATTTCCGGGTCGTTCTCGACTATTCGGCGTATTTCCCCAAGGGCTTCAGACGGCAACGATCGGTCAGAATTGTACGCGCCACGATTCGTATGGCGCTCTGGAATGGCTTCATAGAGACTGCTTCGCTCCTGCTTTCCTGGCGGCAAGTCGATGTTGGCGACGAGCGTCGGCTCAGGTGTGCTTGGAATCGCATCTAAGTTGCCCTCGGATAGCGTGACTTCTGCCTCGTATCCATTGGCGATGGCAGCCAGCACCACATTCTCCACAGCGCAGCCCAGGCCGAGATGCATTTCTCTCAGATAGGGATCAAAGGCGCCAAGGTTCCGGATTGTATCGGCGTACAATTCAATTCGCCTTTCCGTTACCTTGAACAACCAGGGCTGAGTGTTGTGGGGGTTGGCTGCGAGAATGGCAGCACGGACCAGCGCAAGTGGCCCTTCACTGGCATCGGTGCGCCAATTCTTCTAAGGCACATACGCCGGTCCCTGACCGATACTGAAGACACCTTGGTCATAGGCACGCCACACCCCACTACCAGCAACCAAGACTGTAAGCGCACCGGCACCTTTCAGAAAGTTCCTTCGTTTCATATTCAATCTCCTCAACGGACTGGGCCTATCAGGCTGGACATTCCACTTACGGCTAACGAGGAGTCGAGCAGCACCACCATCTTGCCAACCGAAGCGGTGCTGATTCCGACTTCACTGTCGATTCGTCTGTTCCAGCGATTGTTATGTTTCCTCGATCTCCATCACATTGTGGATGAGACCGGGATCCTGGCTTGGGTAGACCTGACTTACATATATGGCATGTTCACATCTCGCGGTCGCTGTAGTCGCAGGAAGTAGTGCCCGAGCCCTCCAGCTCCGTACATAAAATCGGCGGAGTAGAGACCAGGTTCGTCCGTAGGCCAGGCATCACCCTCGGGCAACACTGCACGATAGGCCATGGCCATGTCAGCGAACTCATTGGCTCGCTGCAACCAGATGGAGTCGCCACTGTCACGGTACAATTCGATGAAGAGTTCGCCGCATCCGGACAGGCCGATGCATTGGGTTATGTTGTGGCGGAAGTCGCTATAGGCATAGGTGGCCTGCCCCGCCTGTAGAGCCGTGTCACGGTAGATCGGCTCATCGAGGATCTGCGCGGCCCTGAGGAACACCACGCCGACGCCGGCGGACCCATGGCTCCACTGACAGCGGCTCAAATCCACTTCGCCCAGCACGGGAGGCCAGTTGAGGCCACCGTGGTCAGGAACGGCGTGGCGGTCAAGGGTGCGCAGGATGTCGCAGGCATTGTCGGCCCAGGTTGCCTCGCGGGTGGCTTCGTGGAGCAACAGCAGGTAGTGGGCTACGCCGCTGATGCCGTGGGCTACCCCGAGGAAGGGATCGTCGCCGAAGTTGCCGTCAGGCCGGCACAGGCAGTGACAGTCGGCATCGTCACGAACCAGATGCTCGCACAGCCAGGTGCCGTTACGCCGGGCGCCCTCCAGGTAGCGGCTCTCCTTGGTGGCTTCCCATAGCCGCAGTAGGTAGAGTCCATTTGACGCAGCGCCGCCCATGAGGTCGGTGAAGGGGCCTGGATCCTCGCGGAGGATGACATCGGCATTGTGCGCGCAATGCTCAGGAATCGGCTCGCCTGTGATCTGTGCCAGATACAGCCAGGACATCGCGGCCCCCGTCCGCCCCGTCAATAATCCGCGGTCGAAGCCTTCCATGTCGACTGTGGAGCACCAGCGATTGGCCTCACGAGCTAGATCCACGGCAGTTTCGCTGCCGGTCTGTCTCCCGTACTCGGCGAGGAAGATGCCGATGCCCCCGCACCCGTTGAACGCATCGTACCAGTAGTGGGGGTGATTGTCTAGTCGATGGTCTGCCAACGCACGCCCTCGGGCACGCGCTCGGCAGTTCGCTCGATGAAGCGGTAGATGGAATGGGCCCCCTCTGTCGCAGATGTCATGGCCATTCACCTCTCTTCATGGTGTGTGCAGGAGCTGACGCGCCTTCCCACATCCAACGTCCTGGGTCTGCCGCATCCGTGGGAGCGGCACCTCGTTTTCATTTGAGCCTATCGAAATTCTCTCCAGCAGAAATATCAAAACGGCAGTGGGATGTCGGTAGCACCCTATTGCTATGCATGGTGAGTTCTCGCGCGTAAAGCATCGGTCGCTTGTTCGACTATTCCAAGCCCAGAATCTACAACTTTAGTCCGCCATGACATATTTTGGGGACAGAAACACTCCAAGAGCTCTCGTTTTGAAGAATGGTAGCTTGCGCTCTCTGCAGATCCATAGTGATGAGCACGATTCTCAGATCGGATCGCGCCCAGGACACGGACGACGCCGTAGGTTCCGAATTCTGCGCAGGCAGTTCGGTAATCAAGCGATCTGAAATGGTGCTGCATCCACGCGTCGAACAAGCCAGAGGCCACATAGGCCGTGGAATCGGAATCTGCTTTGATCAATGCATCAATGTGATTGGCGCCAAAGGTGTTGGCGTACCAACTGCAGCCGGGTGAATCTGAGGATTCGTTCAGCAGCAATTTGTATGTTCCGAATGGGCCGAGCCCGCTGTGGATGTCGATGTGAATGACCTTCTGAGCCGTGCCTATCCAAGAGTCGCAGTTGTCGGATACGATTCGGGCTGATTCACATGGACGGTTTCCGCCAAAGAAAATTCCGCGGGGAAACTCGTACTGCCCACCTGCCACCGACTGCTTGAGTTTCTGGAGGCCATAACGCCAGATGTTCCAGAGCGCCTTCAGCTTGAACGGTTCAAATTTGGAAGGTGGCGATTCCGGATTCAGAAACTCGTTTAGGTTCGCGTAGCCCTCTGGTGCCCCCTTGTAATCACCCGCGTCTTCCACAAAGTTGCGGTTCAGATCGACATTGTTCTCGTTGAACCGCCTAAGACGCGAAAACCCGAATGGGTTCACAGCGTGAATGAAGACATACCGAATGTCGGGCTCCAAATTCGTTTTACCGAGCCGCTCAAGGAATGCCAGTTGTACCGCCGACCCCAAGAAGCCCTCAACCCCGTGGACGCCAGACGAAGTGACTACGGTCGGAGCGCCATTCGCACCGAGTATGGCGACATCGATTGCTAGCTCCTCTTGACACCTTGCGTTAATCTGATGCGAAGTGACACTTGCGCCAACCGCTGCTGCTGCATCTTTGAACCGGGATCGCGCTTCCGCGTATGTTTTGGAGAAATGAGAAGCGCTCATCTTTACTCTCTCAGTGCAGAACGTCACGGATCAGTCGATACCACGCTGCCGCGTCGGCTGCAATGACTGGTTATGCAGTTTGAGGTCTCTTTCCGCGGGCAAGGATGCCTCCAAGGAATCCCATTGGAATGTACGCCAGCAGAAGGTCGGACACGTTGAACCACACCGGACCGCCGAGCATGCTGGCCGCCGTCACGCCACCAATCAGAAAAAGCACGCCTATGCAAATTGCGAACTTCATGTGGTGGGTCGCCGCGAGCTTGGCAGCGATGAAAGCACCGGAAAGCGTTCCGATCGCGTGAGCCAGGAACGGAAAAATGAAGTTCACGGGCATAAACAATTTCATGCTTTCGCTGAGGTTTTGCATTGTGGATACGTCAGCGCCCTCAGGAAGCGGAACCACTGATGGGCCAATGTTGATCAGTCCCATATTGACCAGGCTGCCGACGACAAAACCGGAAATTACCGCCAGAATATTTCTCACGATGGGATTCACGATCAAACAAGTCCCGTTAAAAGTGTGATTGTAGTTTTGGAAATACGAGCCTTCTCTACTGAACAGACAATTGATCTTCTTGCACGTCTATCCTTCTCTATCCGGCCTTTATAAACGTAGGTGCGAATTTTTACTTTCAGCATATCTACGATTCATTGTGATAAGTGGGGCGGAAGACGATGCTGGGTAAACTGCTCGTAACCGTAACCGACTTGCAGAAGAGAGGCTTCCGAATACGGTCGCCCAAGTAGCTGTAATCCAACGGGCAGCCCCGACCCTACAAACCCCATTGGCACGTTGAGAGCGGGGAACCCAGTCAGCGAAGCGAAGTGGTTGTTCGAACCAACGGAGGCTTCGCTTCCCACCTGTTGTCCCTTAATTCTCGCGTTTAGGACAGGTGGGAAGCGAAAGGTTGGAAAGATGAGTGCATCGAGCGAACTCTGGCTCATCAACTCCATGAATGCATAACGGTATTGATCTCTGATTTGGTGCATCTGTTTGAGCCTTGGATGCTCCTCCGGACGGTATGGCCACATCATTGAGATCTTAAGTTCGTCGACATACCGGTCCAGAACCATACCCGTCTGAAGTATTTCCTCAAGAGAGCGTGCGGGCGAGTGGGCACCCATCCGTTTGAGAAATCCATCCAGATCGAATCGAAATCGTAGGTACCAATCGAATGCATCAAATGCCAATGTGAACACATTGGTTTCAATTGGGTCGATGACTTTGACTCCTATTGATTCCAGGTCGGACACGGCGGCATCCAAAAGCTCGATGACCCTCGTATCGCTATCAGATGGCTTGGCGAGCTGACGAAGCACGCCCACCCGCATCTCTGAGGTCGATCTATCAGTCAATTGTTGGGTGTATCGCTTGTGTTTCTGATCAAGAGATTCTCCAGTCATAGCATCCAGTATGATCGCTAGATCGGTAACTGTTCGGGTCATGGGGCCGACTGTGTCCCAGTCCGCATTCATCGGCATGACTCCATCCATTTCGATCAGACCATGAGTAGGCCGGAGCCCAACCAAGCCGTTGATAGAAGACGGTGCTCTCACGGAACAGCCAGTGTCTGTTCCCAATCCGGCGACACAATAGCCAGCCGCAATCGCAACACCAGTGCCACCACTAGAGCCACCAGCAGCGTAGTCATAGTTATATGGATTACGGGTAGGGCCTTGAATTACTGAATTCTCCGTGTCGTGCATACCCCATGCGAATTCAGACATAGAGGACTTACCGAGAATAATTGCTCCCGCTTTTTTAAGTCTTTCGACAACACGAGCATCTGATTTCGGAAGAAGCTCACAAAGTGCGGCACAGCCACCCGTTGTGGGGAACCCCATGACGTTGATGTTGTCCTTGATGACTATAGGCACTCCATGAAGCGGACGTAATGAACCCCTGTCTGCAAGCTCACGGTCAAGGGCATTGGCACGCTCTTGGGCATCGTTAGCAACTGCGATCATTGCATTGAGGGTTGGACCTTGGCGGTCAAGCCGTTCAATTCGCTCCAGACTTGATTCAACGAAACTAAGTACACTGAGCTGGCCTTGCTTGTATTTGGATAACAGATCGGCAATACTTAATTCTACTATTTGGTTATTGTGGATTAACATGGTGCGGCTCTTTTAGGGTGCTTTGGACATGACTTTGGAAATGATGATATGCTAGGCAAGATTCAAGGCATGAACCCATTCGCTAGTTTACAATGTTTGCAATCGAAGCGGAACCATTCATTCAATGGACCCCCGGTCAATGGACTCTCGGTAAGCGCGCCAGCTGCCGAATTCGGTGATCTCTTTGTGCCCCTCGCAAAGGACGGGTTCGCCAATGACCCCCAATACGCGTTCGCCGTTAGCAAGTTCTACTTTACCGACGCTGAGTCCAACTGATTCGCGATTCAAAATGGCGACAAATCCAGACGCTGTCAGCTGCCACACTTCAAGTGCTATGGCTGCACCGCCTTTGTTGACCTGAACCATGGCAGGAAACTGATCGTCGATAGACCAAAGGCGGTAACGGTTGGCCGTTTGGTCGTTGCGAAGGAACTCGCCACCTGCGTCCAACATGGCCTGGTTACTGCGCATACCGCTCATTAATCCACCGTTTACTGCAAGCTGTATTCGGTCCATATGTAAATCTCCTCTCATCATTCTTTGCTAATAACCTTGGGGCCGTAAACACCCGAGGAAGCTGCCACCGTGAAGACAACCGCCGCTGGAGTTGGATTTATGTTGAGTCGTCTACCCCCACAGCAGAGACACGGTGGAGTGGCCGATGGAGGGCCTAGTCCTTCGGAAGGTGGTCCAGCAGCCAGATGCGCTCTTCGTCAGATAACGGGCCACGCCGTGCGCTCTCGACGTTCGGTCGGACCCATTCGGGCTTGCGCATGGCCACGATAAGTCGGTCCACGTGCGGGCTGTACAGCGCGTAGCGGAGCATCAGATCCGCCACATGGGCTCGGAATCCCGCATCGCCGGCGCGGCCCTCAGCGTCCACGATGCGGTCCAGGGTCCACCCTCGGCCAAACGGCGAGCAGGCGATGTTCAACCACCCCAGCTTTCGGCAGGCTTCGAAGACACCTGTGGCATCCTTGGCGACGCTGTGCGGTTGTACCTGGAAGTCGTACGGGTTGTCGTGTCCAAGGACCCTCTCTGCGTCGCTTCCAGGCATATGCCTGCCGAGCATCCGGATCCGTCCCTCTTCCTTCCACCGAGTGGCCACTGCCACCTGCTCCGGCTCGCGCTCCGGGCAGTCGCGCGTGGCACTCGGATTGACCACCACTGCGTCAACGCAGTCGCTCTGCAGGTCTTCCTGCATGATATTGAGGTGGTGCGGCTCCAGGGGTACCGGGTAATCGGACTCGTCCTCTGGACCAAAGATCCCGAAGTGGCTCCAGCAGGCGACGGTGGCCTCTTCTCGGCGTCCCAGGCTCGCAAGGGCGGCGCCCAGTGCAATCCGCTCCGGTTTGAAGGTGGTGTCGAACCAGCGGATCCCTTCGTCGAGGCAGGCGGCCACGATCTCTATCACGACGCCGGCATCGGGGATGGGGTCGTTACCCAGTTGCTGGACAAATGAGTGGCCGCCGAGCATCAGGGGGAGTTCATCACGTTGTTTCATGGCGCAACCCTTTCGAATCTACGAAGCCTGAATCTACGGATCTCGAATCTGCGGCATCGACCTCCATTTACCCAATAGGTTTATCCGCCTCACGCACAATTGACCGGCAGCTTCGCTGTCCGTGTCCAATTGCTTGTTAGATCCTTGGGGGCACGAAGTACATCCTGCTTTATTCTTCAGAGCCGAAATCCTGGCTCGCCGTTAATCCAGTGGCAGACTCGCCTCGAAGCGCTCGACTTCAGGAAAGATGGTCTTTCCGCGGAGTAGGCGTCCCAGGCGTGGCTCGTGATCGTTGTAGACCTCCACGGCATCCGCATCGGCATACCGAAAAAATAAGATGCGCCGGTCACGATCTTTTGATTGGTTGCCCTCTGAGCGATGTATCATGTGACAGTGGAAGAACAAACATTCACCGGCCTTCATCGGGAGAGGAATCCCGCGGCCTTCGTCAATTTCCAATTCAACGGGACGCAAGGCATGGCGATCCTCATCGGAGAGCTTGAAATCCGTTTGACCCTCTTTGTGGCTGCCGGGTATTAGCCATAAGCAGCCGTTTTCGAGGTCCGCGTCATCTAAAGCGGTCAGGCAGCTGATGGCGTTGTAGGGATCCAGCTCACCGTAGGCATTGTCTTGGTGCCAGGCGAACGGCATCGTATTGCCGCGCAGTTTAAAGGTCAATTGTGAAGTCGCGGCCTTGATGTTCGGCCCGATTAACTGCTCGGCAATGTTTACCATCGGCCCGCTGAAATAATACTTGCGGACCACCTCACATCGGTGATGGATGTCGGGCAAGAGGGCGTTCTGAAGCCATGTCTTGCTCGGGTTAAAGGGACCCTTCCCAGCGATCCAGGCTTCCATGACCTGATCCAGCATCTGCTGCAATCCACTTTTCGTCAGGATCCTTCCCACATTCAAATAGCCCTGCTCGCAGTAGCGCTCCAATTGCTGACCTGTGAGCTTGGGATAGGTGAATAGGTCGGGATGTCGTCGAGTAGAGGATTCGGTCATCGGCGTTAACCTTTCGGATCTAACGCGGCAATAAGCAGCGCGGATTGTGCCTCGGCGTCAACTGCCTTCTAGGCCCCCAGAGGCCACTGAAAATCGCCATACCCTGTTGGTTGGTCTGCTCGATTGTTCATCATTACCATGTGCCACGGCACCCAACCAACTAGAGCTGTTGCAGTTATCTAGCTACTCGAGGGGGAACCCTTCTGCTGACCGCAACTGAGCTCATTTTCATGTTGCCATGTCCATGAACCGGCCTATCTGGCGGCCCCAGTCGCCTGGCTGTGTTATGACGTCTGATAGGTTCCTGCTCTGAGCCAGCCAGCGCCGAACAGCGTCAGCCCGCAGACCTCTACCCAGAAGATCGTGTCACTCAGATGCAGCAGTTTCCCGATGAAGAATACGCCGGCCATGCCTACCACCATGAGAATACTCACCCCGAGATAGAAGTACGCTCGCCCAGGTTGCTCCTTATCCATGGCATGTCTATAGAAGAAGTACATCAACCCGATGAGGCAGGCGAAGAGAAGAACGGCAGCACCATAGTGAAGGGACTTGGGTTCCACGCCAATGGCACCTGTGATTGCCCGAACCCATTCTGCTGGAAGGTCTGTACTTGAGAATCCTCGCGTAGGGAACAAGGCGACGCAGGTGGCGAAAACGCCGGCCGCCTTGCCTAGCCAGAATTCCCAGTCCTTTCCCTCTCCTGTGCAGACAAGAAAAAGCCGATCGCGATCAGAGCCCCCACGAACACATCTCTCGAATCTGTCCAGTAGGATATGCTGATTGAGGTGAGTTCGGGCTCTCCTGAGAGAATCCAAACAACAGGAGCCAGCAAGAGAGCGATTGCACCTACGATGCGGCGCATTGTCTTGTAGTTGATCTGACGCTTCGCTGCTGTATTTGTCTGCATGCTTCTGTCCTCCCTCTTAGTCCTTGGGGCCAATCTCAGTTCTGGATTGCCGAGGTAGTAGCCTTTGGTCCGCGAGTGACCTGGGACCGGCCGACCTTAGTCTTCCCAACCGCAGGCAAATCGTGTTGGCAGCACCCTCACTGTGCAGGGCGCGCCATGCGCCTCGCGATCATTTCCAGGTCCAGCTGCGATCTCACTGCGCTGCATAACGCCGCGGATCACGCTTCCGCCTCAGGCGGATTGCTGTGCATCCGGCTTGTTCTGCGATTCTCTATCGCGGCATCGATGGTTTTTCGTGCGATGTCGACCACTCTCATCCCATCGTCAGCGCTGGCCAACAGGTCGGAGCGTCCGGAATCAAGCGCGTGTACCCATTCAGCGTACATTCCTTCGAAACTTTTCTCGGGGCAATATTCAAAGTCCGTCGTTCCCGAGGCATTGTCCATTCTGAAGCTACTGGCCTCCCGATCATACCGGATCACGCCGTCGGTGCCGATCAATTCATAGACGAATTCAAACGCCGGGTTCTTCGATGTCTGATGGTATGAGTAGCTCATTTCTACCATTGTGTGGGCACCATTGGCATGGTCCATATGGAGCCAGACATGGTCCGGGGCTTCATATTCATCGACCCAGGCCCCGTGCCCGTCGAACCGGATCACATCCGAATCAAGCCAGAACATGGCAAGATCGATCTGGTGGGTTCCACAAGAAAGCAAGGGGCCGCCTTCCAGCATTTGACCTTCGCGCCGCGCCTGGATCGTCGGGTTTCCGCTTGCGTCTGTGACAAACTTCCCGTGGCAGTTCCAGTTGTAGATCAGGCGAAGGGAACGGACATCGCCGATGGCCTTTGATGCCAACAGTTCTTGAATCTTCAGTGCGCAGGGGCTGAAGCGATAGCAAAATGCTGTATACAGGGACACGCCGGCCGCGTCTGTAGCCACGATCATCTCGGCGGCCTCGCCGCGATCCATGGCCAGCGGCTTTTCGCAGAGGATTGGAAGCCCACATCGGGCCGCATCCAACACGTTTTCTTTGTGGCAGGGGGCGGGTGATGCGATAGTTACAGCCTCAATTCCGGAGTCAAAGAACATCCCGGTGTCGGTAAATGCTTCCGGTATGCCATACGTCTCTTGCATGCGCTCGAGCGCATCGGCGCTGGGATCGTAGACTGCGTGCAAGCTAAGACCGTCTGTTCTCAGAATGGCCGGTATATGGCCGTAGTCTGCAACGGTACCACAGCCCATCAGTCCGATGCTTCTTGGCTTTCTAGTCATGAGGTCTCCTCGTAGACCGTTGCGCTGCAGCGGCGCGCGCTAGCGTGTCCACTGCAGCGGTTAGTTAGGCTACGAATTCGATCCGATCGCCCCACCGCGTACTGACTAGGCCAACTTTCTCAAAGTCTAAAGACCTCAACAGATTTATGGAGGAGGAATTTTCCGCGTGCGTTTGGGCAACCACGGCCCGAGCACCCAATTCCTCTTTTGCGTAGTCTCGCACTGCGCAAATCGCCTCCGAAGCGATCCCACGACGTCGCCAGCTTGGGATTATAGCATAGCTCAGTGCGGGTTTCTCCAATTTGGCATTGTGCAACGCAATGAAACCAACGAACGGGGCCGATTCTGGCACCTGGATCGACCAATACAAATGTTCGCCGGTGAGAGATCGTTCCCGGTTAAGGCGAAGTCTCTCAGGCAGTTCCTCGGCCGAAATTGGACTGAGTACGTAGGACAGAGTATCCTGGTCAGATACAAGCTCGCTGTAGCCTGTGGCATCTGCATCCTCCATTTCACGCAGTAGGAGCCGACTCGTTTGTAAAATGGGAAACGATCTCAAATCGGATATCAAAACCTAATTGCTGCTACCTAACGCCTCGCATCAGCGGCTGGCCGGTAGGCCCGTCCGCTGCATGCGCTTGTTATATGGCAGCCTGGAAGTCGCGATAATGCCAAGTCGAAAATTGAATTATTCTTTGTCACGACGGGTTTGTTTTTCTAACATCCGAATATCTTTTGGATTGCTGCTTCGCAGCGGCCTCAAAGCTTCTTAATGCGTCGGCATCCAGGTCTGAGCGGGGAGGTCGGTTGAAGGTGAATCGGGATTCATCCACGTTGCCTCGAAGAGGCATCGCGGAATCCTCATATCCTGGCAAAGGACCAACCTCTGAGCTCGCATAATTTAGCACGACCCCCAATCGCCAGGCGTCTGATTGGTTGTGCCCGGACCGATGCAGGGTCAGCGTATGATGAAATGCAGCCTGACCCGGTTGAAGGTTGATGTCGAATACATCAGCATCAATTATCGGTGTCGTCACCCGCTGACCACGCTTTAACATGCTGGTTTCATCGAAGGTTTTTTCGTGAGGCAGCTGTCCAGTTAAGTGCGATCCCGCCACCATTTGCATTCCACCACATGACTGATCGACCGACGACAGAGCGACCCAGGCAGAAACGATTTGGTCGGTCGGGCTCACTGGCCAGTAAGTGGCATCCTGATGCCAGCCGAAGTGTTTTTTTGTATTAGGTGGCTTAGCCGGCAGTAAAGCGTTCCAAAGTAAAATATTTGGGCCGATCAAATCTTCCACAACGTTGAGGAGCGATTCTTCTGAGGCCAGCTCTGAAACCCACGTCAGAATTAATTCGGTTCGATAGTATGTCCATTCCGAATAGTTTGGATGGGAATGATACGAATCAATGAAAGCCTTATACCGTTCAGAATAATACTTGACTCTTTCCGGTGATAGCATATCGATTGCAGAGATGAAACCGCGCTGTTCGAATTCGTTTCGTATGCTCATCTTGCTTCAGTTCGAATTAAGCCATTTACTAGTAGCAATGAGCAGCGCTGATTGTGCTGTGCTACAACGGCCCTGTTGGTAGCGCGAGCCACTGAAAACTGCCAGAGCACTGTTGGGTTGTCTGCTCGATTGCATGTTATGCTTCACCCAAGCTACTACTTCGGCACGAACTTCTGAACTCGATTTCCCCACGTATCAACGACAAACACCTCGCCCTGGGATCCCACCGCGATGTCATGCCCAAGCATGAATTGTCCGTCGTAGTTCCCGTACTGGCCAAAGGTCGCCTCAATCGTGCCATCTGACGACAGTCTGAAAGCTCTGGACCGGTCAGGCGGTTCATCCGGTTGGTCGCCGCCGTCGATAACGTAAGCCTTACCATTGGGTCCGATGCTGACGCCGTAGGGTCTTCCGAGCTCCGGACTCTTCCACTGGTCCAGATAAGCACCTGAGCCATCAAAGACCTGGACGCGAGAATTGCTCCGGTCTGCCACATAGACTCGCCCGTCATCGTCCAAAGCGATCCCGTGAGGCAAGTCGAACTGCCCCGGCCCTGAGCCTTTGGTTCCCCACTGGAATTCAAACTCGCCCGTGGGTGAATACTTCAGAACCCGGGTGTTGCCGTACCCGTCACTCACGTAGAAGCTCCCATCCGGCAGAATGGCTGTGTCCGTGGGGGCGGTAAAGTGCCTCTCGTCGGCTCCGTGCTCGCGATCAACACCCAGCGTCATCAGTAGATTGCCGTCGTGGGTGAACTTGATCACCTGGTGGCGGCCAACGTCAGTGAGCCACACGTTGTCTTGGCTGTCAACAGTGAGTCCGTGAGGCATCACAAACTGGCCTGTGCCCCAACTGGCAACCTGCTCGCCAGTCTCTCCGTCGAAGACCGCGATGGTCGCACGCTCGATCGGATCTGGCGGAAATGGGAACTCCCACTCACGTTCGGCGCGATGGAACACGAACACGTGGCCGTGTGAGTCGACGTCTACCCCTGTCGCTTGCCCCAGAATCTGTCCCTGGGGTAACCGAGGCCATCCATGAACGACGGCGTATTCTGACGAGGACTTACTTGCGGATTCCGCCTCACTCGCTACGACAGCCGCGATCGTGATAGTCAAAGTCGTGATCACGCAGGTCAGCACTCTATTGATCCTACCTTCTTCCAACGCATTCTGCGTAACGCAGGGATGACCCGCGGGCGGATCCACCGTCAACTCAATCGCGCAGAACAGCCCGGCAAACCACCAATGCAGCTGGCTGACCACCGTCATAGTCCGTCCGGTCAACATGTTAGTGCCTCGCGCATTTCCCAGTTAACAAAAGACCCCAGAGAGACATGACCTTCCGTTTGAATCGATGCAAATTGCGTTTGGAGGAGGAAAATCCATCTCGCTTGGGGCATCTATAGTTCGTGCCTATCTCGACGAGCGGAAGTTTGTTGTGGTCGGCTTGCTCTTTCAGACGACTTAGAAGGAAAAAATGACTTCAATCCTGCCCATCTTAGACCTGGCGCAACCTAACGCCGTCAAAATAGGGAATCGGCCTTGCACCAACTTGGGCGGCTAGAGCCATGCCCTTCTCATCTAGGTCACCGAATACCTCAACTTTCAATTCACAGATTTCCAACACCTTGGACAATATCTCGCCTACATTAGTCAAATGGGCTTCAGCTGCATCTGAATCTCTATACAGTTCGAGGGCGGTACAAGCGTTATTATCCTCGTCCAGATACCATTCATATTGCAATGTACCAGGTTCGTCACGGGATATGGCGATGGCTTCTCTTCCCAATTCCTTGAAACGATCTATATCCCTGATATCTGTTACGCGGGCGACAACTCGGATTGCTTCCATTGGCGGCTCCATTAGCTATGAAGAGATGAGATCCTATTCATCGAAAGAAACGCGATGCATTGCGTGGCGTCTTACCTAAATGATCGGGGCTCCGCTCTAGCCGAATGCGTGAACTACCTCTCCATGTCTGTCTGTACCAAGCTGCTTCGTCTTTAACAGTTTGCAGCTACATCAACCTCACTTCCGGCGTCCTTGCACTAACTATTACTTATCTGGAAGTACTCTTCTTGCGCCAGCTGGGCACGTCACTTGCTGACTCATATGCATTGGCGCAAGCCCGCAGGCAATTGCTAACTCCTTCTTGCACATAAGGAAACCAGCGGGAATAGACCTCGTCAAGGTGCAATATCCGGTTATTCACGTGCTTTTCGTGAATTCAGGATAGCGCGGTCGAGGAGTGCCCCGCGGGAGCCAGCTGCAAGCCGGATTGGCTCGATGTTATCCACTTATGCGGAAAACTAGATAGCCAGATAAGCAACGAAGAAAACAACTCCATGGTAGGAGAAGCGCTTGCAAACTGCAGGTGAGAAGGATCTGGCAACCTTCCAGGACTGGGTGCGGGAAAGACAGCTGGCACCAGAGCATCGCATTCGATTCGTCGTCGGATGGGTCGAGCGTTTTCTTCGGCTACGTGCCACCAGGCCGCGGGAGAACTGGCAAGACACATTACGCGTATTCCTCGACGATCTGGGTGATGGAAAGATCGAGAGCTGGCAGCTCCGACAAGCAGCAGACGCAGTTACGATCTATTGCGGCCAGTTCCGTGAGCCAGCCGACGCAAAAGTGTCACCCTTCCAGTACACCGCGATCGAATCGGCCAGGCCGAGCCAGGTGCTGGCGGAAATGAAACGATTGCTGGAGCTGCGGCATTACTCGCCGCGAACCCATCGCACGTATCTGGCGTGGGCGCGACGTTTTCTACGGTATGCCAATGCAGAGAACAAGGCTCTCTGCACTGAGGATGTGACAGCCTATCTGAGCTATCTGGCCACCCGCCGGAAGGTGGCGGCCTCGACCCAGAACCAGGCGTTCAACGCTCTGCTCTTCCTCTGCCGTAACGTGCTGCACATCGAATTGGGGGATTTGGCGAGCACGGTACGGGCGAGACGCGGCCGCAAGTTGCCGGTAGTGCTGTCGCCTGAGGAGACGAAAGAGATTCTGGGCCAGGTCCATGGAAATCCGCAGCTCATGCTTGAGCTGATTTACGGTGCGGGTTTAAGAGTGGGCGAGGTCGTGACGCTGCGCGTTAAGGACATCGACTTTGCGGCGAGTACGCTGACGGTGCGTGCAGGTAAAGGTGACATGGATCGCATGACCTTCCTGCCGATACGTCTGATTGCAGGCCTCAAAAGACATCTCGCGATCGTGAAGAAACAGCACCAGCAGGTCTTGGCAGCCGGTGCCGGGGAAGCGCCGCTGCCAACCGGACTAGCCAGGAAGTATCCGAACGTGTGCTGTGAGTGGGCGTGGCAGTTCGTATTTCCCTCCGAAAGGCTCAGCCGGAGCGAGGATGGTGTGATCCGTCGATGGCATGTGGCGACTTCAACGGTCCAGAAAGCGATGAAGTCAGCCGTATCTCGAGCCGGCGTCGCCAAGCCGGCTAGCGTGCACTCGCTTAGACATTCGTTTGCCACCCACCTGCTGATGAAGGGAGTCGATATCCGGCGGATCCAGGAGCTGCTTGGTCACCAGAGTGTGGAGACGACCATGATCTATACCCACGTATTGCAGACCATGGCCCCCGATCTGTGCAGTCCCCTCGACGAACTATGAGTGCGACGGATTCTCAACCTGGTCAATCCGAGCAAACGCCACTTCGTGCGTCAGTACGGAAAACTCTTAGTTTTCAACGCAACCAGAGCGACAGAAGACGAATCACCAATCGATGCCAAATGGCAGGCTTGCGTAAATGACTCTCGAAGCTTCACAACCCGAAGCGGCTGGCATGTCCGAGGGTCGGCTCGAAGCCGCTGTCAGCTACGCCCGAAAGATCGTCGATCTCGGTGCCATCCCACTGATCGAAGTCCTCGTTGTGCGCGACTCCAAGATCGTCCTACACGATCGCCACGTTCACCAAAAAATCGCCTCGCAGGGGTACGAGATAACTGACGATACCATCTTCGAAGTCGCCTCTGTCACGAAAGCTCTGTGTGGCGCGGTGGTGATGCACCAGGTCGAGATGGGCAACCTCTCCCTGGACATACCGGTGGCCGAGTACATCCCCGAGTTCGGCAAGGCCGGCAACGGTCGGGTTACGACGCGCCACCTATTGTCCCATTCCGGAGGTGTGAATGATCTGATCCTCGGCCCGCAGCCGTCGTCCACCGAGAAGCTGTTAGAGCGAATCTACGACCTGCCGCTGGTGTTCGAGCCGGGCACCCGATCGAGCTATTCCACGCTCGGTTTCGAAGTGGTGGCGGAGCTCGTGCGACGGGTGAGCGGCAAGGAGCTGGCGGAGCTGGGGGACGAGTTGTTTGGTTCCTTGGGCATGCGGCAAACCCATTTTCGCGCCCGGGATGAGTTGGCAATTAGTATTTTACGGCTTGACATTCAGTCCCTTATTGGTTATATTAAGTATAATAAAAACAACCAATAAGGGAGCGGAGAATGAACTTGATAACCGTGACAGAAAGGTTTCCGACGCAAGAATCCTGCATTGCTCATTTTGAGCTGGTTCGCTTCGGTGATGAACCCTTTTGTCCCTTGTGCGGTACGGTCGGGGAATGCGCCCGCAAGAAGAAATGGCTACCAAGCAGGGAAGAATCAGGTTAAGCGGCCTCATTGAAGCCGACGAGACTTTTGTCGGCGGGCGCCCCAGGAAGCGCAACAAGCGCGATGACGACAAGCCCAACCGCCAGAGGACGAGGAACGCGCAAGACCGCTGTTATCGGCGCTGTGAAGCGTTCAGGGAAGGTTGTGGCCGAAGTCGCCGACGATCTCTCCGGCAAGGGCGTACTCGCCTTTATCAAGCGCGCCATCGATCCTGACGCCGCGACGCTGGTCACGGACGAATACGGGGCCTACAACGTGGTGCGAAGGATCATGGATCACTGCGTGATTCAGCATTCTCAGCACTATGTCGATGGCGAGATTCACACCAACACGATAGAAGGCGTCTGGTCCCTGCTCAAGCGCGCCTGGTATGGCTCGCATCATCACTACACGAAGCAATACACGCCGCTCTACGTGGCCGAGGCTTGTTTCAAGTACAACCACCGCAAGGACGACAACGCCTTCGGCTCTTTTATCAGGGAGTGCTTTAACTAAGAGGAGATTTGTCATGACTGCTGCTGCGATGACTCAATCGCCGCCCGAAGAGCTCGAAGCTCTTGCAGAATCTCTTCCTCTATCGGCGGAGCAATCTTCAAGATGGATTTTGCTAACCGTACGAGCTCTTCTTTCTGAACTAAAACGCATCGGGGAAGATCCCCTGTGTAGCGCTCAGCGTCAGGATGTAGAACAAGTGCGAGAAGCCCTGGCTCATCTTCCACTGAGGCTAGGCTCAGGGGGATTCCCGTCCAAGCACTACCTTGGTTCGCTTCAAACAGTGCTTTACTGGTGGGATAGGACGTATAATCACTATGACTTCCATGATCCATGAGAGCTTGCTCCTTTCATTGGCGATACCCATTCCGAGGTGGCGCTCGACGCGGGCAGGTCGGTCTGTTCCCACCATTGGCGCACTCCGCTGCAGGCCAATGTCGAATATCAGCTCAAGATCATCGGCGTGTTTTTCTTCCAATGATCTTCGTGCTATCCATTCGCCCACAGAGAAGAACAGGATATCTCCGTCCTTGTCATTTGTGCGGCGGATCGTCCGCTCAACGGACATGAAGCAGTCGCTGAATGCATCCATCACTTCCTTACGGTCTACTTTTCGCTTTATCTTGGGTTTCAACATCCGTTCCGTGTTCGATTCCATGAATCCTGCGTGAGGCAACCCTGTTCAATGAATGAAGCGAACTCGATATACAACATCTTGAGAAGATCATCTTTGATGGCCTTACTCAGTTGCTCTTCGCATTCCAAAAGAGCGGTCGCTGCAACCAGCTCTCCAATCATCACGGAACAGTCCCATTCTCCCATGTCAGCACCGTCAAAGCATCCAGGATGCCGCTTGGAAAGCGACTCGACGCAGCCGATGGCTACTATGTGCATTCGCCTGGTCGCCGCAGCGGCCACCTCCTGATGTTGCGGATGGCTTGGCTGTTGGATGCCTTGTCGCAGACGATCGAGATCTGTAGATTGGGAATTGTACTTTGACATGGCAAGAGTCTCCCTTGCGATGTTAAGCCGCTGACGTTTTGACGAACGTCAGGGCAAAGGAAATGCAACCCGATCGGTTTCCCGAATCAGGTTGCATAGAGTACTGCAGTACTCCCAATCTATTTCATGGGGCAGGCGGAGGCACGTTGACCCCCAAGCCGTAAAATACTAATTGCGGATGAGTTTGATTCTCCGCGGGCGTGGCGCGCGCATACGCTGCCGCTTTTCGATCGGGATTTACGCGCGCATGAGGACCCGTTTGATGGGGAAATGGAGGACCATCCTCATTTCAACTACATCACGGGAGGCGGTCGCGGTTGTTCGAGTGCGATGGATCTAGCGGTGTTTGCGCAGATGATGCTGAACAAGGGCAGCTATGGAGACACCCGGGTGTTGTCGCCCGCCTCGGTGGAGCGGATGGTGGAACGCCAGTTCGCCTGGTCGGATACGCCCGAGCGGCAAACGCGTGCGGACCGCTACATGTATCTCAGCAAAGCGCTGGGGTGGATGGTCCGCGGGGAAGCGTTTTTCTTCGGCGGCGACCTGATGAGTCCGCGGGCGTATTTTCACGGTGGCGCCTACGGATCGCGGGTGCTGGTGGATCCGGAGTACGATATAGCTGTAGTGTTTTTGACAAGTACGTGGCAGCATGCGGTGACGGGTGAGGAGACGATCCAGGTACCGGAGTACGCGAACAGCTTTATCAAGATTCAGCAGGTGTTCGCGAATTTGGTCTACGGGGCACTGTGTTGACATACGTAAGCGTGCCTGATCGACATAAATCGGCCATATTGGAGATGTGACGGAGCGCCACAATTTCGGCGTTCACCGCTATGGACAGTGAACTCGTGATCTCACGCGGGAATGAGACATGGGACCCAGCTACCCGATTGGGCTGACCGTCTGCCTGCTGCTCTCGATGCCGCCCTCGGCCGCAGCGGCCGCAGACGCCACCGAGGAGCTCGAACAGGCTGCCCGAGATGCTCGCGACCGGGCCAAGAAGGGCTACGAGCGCCTGAGCCGACGCCGCACCTTCGACATCGATGGCGTTCCGTACGGAGCCACCGGCCTCCCAATCGCCTTCTTCACGCCTTCGAGCGGCCTGCACTACGGTGGGTGGCTGGAAGTCGCCAACTACGGGCGTGAGCCCTACGTGTACCGGGCCAACGTGCAGTGGTATCTGACGACCAAGGGCAAGCGCAACCATCACATGCGTCTGGATTTCCCGACACCGTTCGGCTTCCCGGTCAACGCGCGCATTCTCACGCGCGACCTCAAGAACACGGGCGCCAGCTTCTTTGGCATCGGGAACGAGGCCGATATCAGCGACGAAAGAACCGATCGGGAACGGGACTACTACCGCTACCTCCTCGAGCAGCAGCTATCCGCCTTCGACCTGGAGTTCGCCGAGCTCGAGCCGTTGGTCATCTTCGGCGGGTTCCGGTTCAACCGCAGCGTGCCGAGCCGTATCGATGAGGAGAAGGCGGACGCCTACTACGTCTTCAACCTCACGGATCGCGAGGTGCTGGGTCGGAGCGGTGGCTGGGCGAACTTCCTCCTCGTGGGCGCGATCTACGACTCGCGCGACGATCAGGAGATGCCGACGGCCGGACTGCTGAGCGAAGCCTCCTTTCAGATGGGCGGGGCGTTGCTGGGGGCGGACTACGCCTTCCGGAGGATCACACTCATCAACACGCACTACTGGAGACCCCCCTGGTCCTCCGACTCCAGCCGATACGTCTTCGTGACTCGCGCCGTCTTCGAGAGTCTAGGTGACGAGGCGCCCTTCTACGAGCTGACCGAAGTCGGTGGATCGATCCGTGGCGTCCAGGTCGGTGGGGGATCGTTCATGCGGGGGTACAGATCGCGGCGCTTCGCCGATCAGAAGAAAATGCTGTTCTCCGGCGAGCTGCGGCGCACCTTCAAGAGCGTGGAATGGCGGGGCCAACACTTCGAGACGCTAGGCCTGCTTTTCGTCGATGCGGGGCGCGTGGCTTCTCGCGTCACGAGCGTGCTCAATCCGCTAGGACTGCACCCGAGCGCGGGCATCGGCTACCGCGCAACCTGGAACTCTCAGTTCAGCCTTAGATCCGACTACGCGGTCTCCCCAGAGGGGCACGTTTTTCTGTTGTCCTTCGGCAATCTCTTCTGAACGAGATGAGAAAGATCATCATCAACCTGAACCAGACAACTCGGGAAAGATCTTTTCTCGATGAAGATTTCGAGCGCCTGAAAAAACTCGGCGAGCTTCTATGGCATGAAACAGAAGATTACGATGATCCATCCTTACGCAATGATCTCAGATCGGCAGATGCCATGTTGATGGGTCGTGGCAGTTGGATATTGAAAGAAGATTTTTGGGAACCGCGTGAATCACCCATGCTCATCGCCCATGCGGGGGGCGCAATGCATGGAGTTGCATCGAAATCCCTGCTGCAAAAGGGCGTCCGAGTCTCCTCCGCAACGGCCGCAATCGCCGTATCGGTGGCTGAACTTGCGGTGGGAATGATCATTCTAGCCTTGCGCCAGTCGGTTGCCAGATCCACAGCGTATGCAAACGGAGAGCCCTATCGGTCATTGAGAAGCCAGGGCTGGCGCGGTTGGGAATGTCACGATTTGACCACCCGCACAGTGGGCCTGATTGGTCTTTCTCAAGTGGGCAAACGCATGCCGCCCCTTCTAAAACCGTTTGGTTGTGGGATGGTCGCTTACGACCCGTATTGGGAGGCGGCGGAGGCGAGAGCACTCGGCGTCGATTTGATCGAGAGCCTCGATGCACTGCTCGTCCAGAGCGATGTGGTTTCTCTGCATACTCCGGTCACGGAGGAAACCGAAGGTCTCATTGACGCCCGTCGGGTCGGGTTGCTCAGAAAGGGAGCAGTATTCGTGAACACCGCGCGTTCTGCCTGCACGGACCAGGATGCCCTCTTCGGTCGGGCGTTTAGAGACGAAATCCAGGTCTACACGGATGTTACGACTCCGGAACCGCTACCGCCGAACCATGATGTCTGGCAGTGTCCGAATATCTTCATTACGCCGCATGTAGCGGGTCCGACCGAGGAGACGCGGAGAAGGGAAGGCCTGTTTGCTGTCGAAGAGATCGAGCGATATCTCACCGATCAACCGCTGCTCGGCGAGGTGACGTTGGACCGGTATGATATTGTTGCCTGAGCTGATAGAAGACGTTCAGTCTGGGCCGCGGCTATCGACGCGCTGACTTTGCTCAAGAGTCGCACCGTTACCTCACCTTCACACGGGCGTGTGTTTGATGTCGCACGCCCCAATCACTCGCGTATCGTCTCGAGGGGTCTGGTTGGCATGAACCTTGCAAACAGTAGCCCTTGCCACCCACTGTGGTTACTATTTACTCATGTCTGAAGAGCTCACCACCCGCGACGTCTTTCAACAGGTCGATGCCCGCCTCACGCGGGTGGAGGATGACCTGCGCCAGTTCCGCTTGGAAACCAGATCCGGTTTCGACCAAATGTACTCCCATTCCAACCGAATGAACTCCCGTTTCGACCAACTGCAGTGGCGGGTAACGGGTCTTTTCGTCCTCACCTGGGTTACAGTCATCGGATCCGTCTGGTTGAAATGAGCTATGCCTGAAGAGCTCACCACCCGCGACGTCTTTCAACAGGTCGATGCCCGTCTCACAAGGGTAGAGGACGACCTGCGGCAACTCCGGTTGGAAACCAGATCCGGCTTCGACCACACCGCACGAATCGACCAAACGAACTCCCGTTTCGACCAGATCGATGCACGAATCGACCTAATGAACTCCCGCTTCGACCAGCTCCAGTGGCGGGTAACGGGTCTTTTCGTCCTCACCTGGGTGACGGTCATCGGATCGATTTGGCTGAAACCCTGACCTGAAACAAGGTTTCGACGTCGTCTATCCCTCGGGCGTTTCTAAATGCCGCTTTCCTCAATGAGCCGACCAACGATTCTCACCGCACCCTCCATGCACTCCTGCCGTATTCGCTGGTCGCGTCGCGTGGATCCTCGCCGGCCAGCCCCTGGGGCCACACATTGCGATCGGAAGGCAACTGGCTCAGGTCGGTCAGATCCTCGCGGTAATGCAGCACCAGTGAGGTCTCGTTGCGGGAAGCGTGATCTACCTGGCTTTTCCATTCCGAAACCACCTCTTCAGTAACTCCAGCCAGCTTTAATCCAAAGCGCGTTTCCCGTTCGGGGATCGCCTCGCACCAGGCCTCGCGGCTGGGTCCGTGGCCGTCGGCGAAGACCATCTTGAAGCCAGCGCGCTTGAGCTGCTCCAGGATCGCATCAATCACTGTTCCGAAGAATCCGTCAGAGACCCAGTAGCAACTCCCTTCCAATTTCCGATGCGGATCGGTGCTGTCGTGGTAGTCCATGCCGTAGAGCACCTCGCCCCCGCCGCGATCCCATGCCCGATCCGGTCCCAGGTGAATGGGTGGCATGACGATGCCCCCGAAACGCCGGGCGCACTCGAGCATCAGTCCTTCGCTCTGGATGGCATCGGAACCGAGAGGCAGGTGCTCCCCGTGCCATTCGAGGGTGCCCAGCGGCAGGTAGGCTACGGGTTTTGCCGCCAGCCGTTGGCGAAACTCACGAGGCAGCAGGTCCGAGTATTTTACGTTCTCCATCTTGGCGACGTCTTTCCGCGGTCGCTAGGCAGCCGCCGCCACCGCCTGCTCCGCCAGCACCAGCGCCTTTTGGTAATTGATCCGCAGGCCGTCCGCAGGCGTCCCGCCCGGCGGCTCGTAGTGAGAGGCTGCCGCGATGACGACGTCGGTTTGGTCGCGGGCGAACGAGCGGAAGAGCGCGGCGTAGTCGGGATCGCCGGTGCCGAGCTCGCACCACTCGAACTTGCACGACGGACCATCTATGGTGCGGGTGTCCTTCAGGTGCAGGCTGGTCAGATAAGGCTTCAGGTTTTCGAATCCGGTCGTCACGGTATCGAGCTCGCCTGAGAGCATCGCATCTCCCGGACACCACTTGGCTTTGAAACGGGTCGAGTCAATCTGCTCGACAATCTCGAGGTAATGACGGCTCGTGTTCACATACTCCCACGGGTGGACACTGAGCAAGACGTCGAGGTCGTGCTCGTTGGCGAGATCTGCGACCCAGCGAAAAGCCTGGACGATCTTCTCCAGCTCTGCCGGCGGAATGATGCCGCCCTCCGCTGCGTAGCGTTTCGACCAGGTGGGACTGGGACGTTTCCCCGTACGAAACTCGCCCGGCCAGGCAAATCCGGAGCACTGCACCTGGGGCGCTCCGACGATCTTCGCAAACGCCATGCTGCGGCGAATGTTGTCCAGGTCACGTTTGAATTCGGGGAAAGTGCGAAGATCGGCGAGTTCGACCTCGTCTATGTGAAGTTTCTTGAACGGGTTGGGGGGAGAGCACCCGACTGCGTGGGTCTGCAGTCCGGCATCGTCCAGAATGCGCTTGCGGTAATCTGCGTGTTCATCGGTGAGCTTCTCCTCAGGCACCGAATATTCCACATAAGGCGCACCGAGTTCGTGGGCAATACCTACCGCCTCCTCGAAGGGCAGGGCTGTGTCGGCGAGGAGGACGCCCATCTTGAATTCGTAGTCGCTCATCGGCTGCTCGAAGGAGTTTCTCTCTCTTCTTAAGAAGCGGCTGGCTTACGGCGGAGAAACGTCCAGCTCGCGCCCGACCTCGAGAATAGCATTCCAGGTAGCGTCTTCGACATAGATTCCTTCAACCTCTCGCTGTTTACGGGTTTCGTTTTCGATTTCGCCAGGATAGTAGATCTTGTCGAAGCCGGGCATTTTGGGTGAAGACTTCACCCAGTCGATGAGGATGCCGACTTCCTTCTTGTATTTCTCGAGGTCGATGAAGGATTCGATCTTGATGGCCATGGCCATGTAACCACTGCCACCGCGGGTGGGCTGCGCGGCACTGCATCCTGCCCAGGAAAGGCCGCCGGCAATGGCATCGATCATCATCGCCAGACCGAAGCCCTTGTGGCCAAACAGGGGGCTGCCGAGGGGAAGTACCGCGGCTTTCTCGTCCACCCACAGCCGGGGATCGGTGGTCGGGTTGCCCTGTTCGTCTACCATCCAGCCATCGGGGACTTGCTGATCTCGAGCGTTCAAGACCAGGATCTTGCCGCCTGCGACCATGCTCGTAGTCATGTCGAGGGTCATTGGAGGGCCATCGGGTGTGGGTGCGCTGAAGGCTATGGGATTGGGAGGAAGTCGGCGCCCGGTGCCTCCAAAGGGGGCGACCCAACGGCTGCCGCCGTTGAGCATGAGAAATCCAAGACATCCCTGCTCTGCGGCCAGCGGGGGAAAGTCTCCGAGCCGGCCAATGTGGCTGGTGTGGTGGACGGCCACGGCGCCAAACGTATGTTGCTGGGCGCGGTCAACGGCCCACTGCATGGCCTGATTGCAGAGCACGATACCGAAGCTGTTGTTGGCATCGATGGTCAGAGAAGCAGGTTTCACGAACTACCTTGTGATTGCCCGCGGGTTTTATACTTCCCGAGCGTACTTCGCGTGCGTAGGCCGGTATTCGGAGGATGCCGTGAGAATCGTGTCCTGTAAGGTTGGCATCCACGAGGTGGTCCATCGCGATTCGGGCTTGGTCTTCCGGAAGTCCGGCGGCTTGAAAAAGGGCATACCCGAAGGGGCGGAGAGTCGCGTGTTGAAGGATGGGCATAGTCGATCTTCCTTACTCCCTCTGATGGTCACGAAACACAGCTACTACATCTTCGCCGTCAAGACGCCCGCCCACCTGCCCTTGACACCGATGCATCCAGGCCAAAAGATCTACGCGTCTCAAAAGGAAGCCCTATATGCGAACCACACCGATTCCCCAACCGTTTCTCAACTGGATGGGCGTCTGGCCCGGCCAGGCGGGCAGTGACGCCGGCCGCGCCTTTCTCCAGGATCCTCCCCGGGGTATTCGCCTGCGCTTGCAACAGGCGCGCACGTCGGAGGTCATCCTGCGGCCGCCAAGACCGTGGGACCGGAGCATCCTGAGCCACCTGACGATCCTGCTCGAAGACGGTCGCTACCGAATGTGGTATTTCGAGAAGAGACCACCGGAAAACCCCACCCGCTACGCCGAAAGCAACGACGGCTACAACTGGGAATTCCCCGAGCTTGGCTTCTACGAGCTCGACGGATCGACGGCGAACAACGCGCTCTTCGGAAGCGACTATTTCATGATTCATTCCCTCTTCCGCGATCCCACCGCGGAACCGGCTGAGCGTTACAAAGCGATCGAGCGCCAGAAGGGGGAGGAGATCCTCTTCGGCGCCGTCTCTCCCGACGGGTTGCGCTGGACACGGAGAGAGGAACCATTGCTGGTGGTCGGCAAACCGCTCGATACCCAGAACATCGCTGCCTATGACGAAGACACCGGTGAGTATCTGGCTTTTCTGCGTGGCGGCTATGAAAGGCGGCGTTCGGTGACCCGAACGGGAGGCCCGGCGTTTGGCAATTGGCACGCGCCACGGTACGTGATGACCATCGATGGGCAGGACGCGGTGGACGAGGATCTCTACACCAATTGCTATTGCCGATCTCCCGGAAGCCGGCGTCACTTGATGTTTCCCACCATCTATCACCGGCTTTCGTCGACGTTGGATGTGCAGCTGGCCACCAGCATCGACGGCTGGCTCTGGGAGCGGCCGGTGCGCCAACCGATCATCACGCGAGAGGCCGGCGATGAGGAATACGGCGCCATCTACGCCTGCCCGAATTTGGTGCCGGTGGGAAACGACTGGGGGGTGATGTGTCATGCGGTGTATCAGCGACATGACGGGGGTGGTCGTCATCTCTCCGCCGAGGAGCGGCCGAAATCGGAGTACCGCTGGGCGTTGTGGGAGCCGGATCGCCTGATGGCGGTGGAGGCGCCGGATGAAGGTGGGTTCACGACAACGGAGCGGGAATGTGCCGGTGTCGACCTGCGCCTCAACTACCGGACCCGGATCGGGGGTTGGATGCGCGCTGCCCTGGTGGAGAAACCGCGAACGGGAGGGGGTCGTTTGCCGCCGGCGGAGCTGGAGGGTTTTGGCACGGCGGACTGCGATGTTCTGGAGGGGGACGAGCTTTCGAGGGTGGTGAGCTGGAAGGGAAGAAGCGATCTGTCGAAGTTTGCGGGTCGTGAGCTTTGTGTGCGGTTTACGATGGCGCGGGCAGAGCTGTTTTCGGTGGCGGTCTGAAACGAAGCTACAATGGAGATCCAAATGCAAATCAGCTACGGTACGGTGGGGTTCAGGAACCGCACTCTCGAAGCGGCACTTACGGCCGCGGCTGCGGCCGGGTACACTCACGTGGAGATCTCCAGCGATGAGCACCTCGGTACGACGATTCCGACAGGTCCGGAGTTGGAGCGGTCGCGCAAGCACCTGCGCCAATGTGGGCTGTCGGTCGGTACGGTGCACGGTCCCATGCGGGAAAACGTGCTGGGTGCTCCGGACGAGGAGTGGCGCACCGAAAAGGTCGGCGTGTTGGGCAACTATCTGCGTCTTTCCGGCGAACTTGGCGCCGCCGGCATGGTCATTCACCCGGTGCCCAATCCGAGCTTCGTCGAGAACGAGGGACGTCCCGAACTCACGCAGATAATGACCGATGCAACCCGCCGCTCACTCGATGAACTGGTGCCGGTCGCAAACACGACAGGGGTGCGGATGTTGCTGGAAAATCTCCCTTATCACTGCCACTACCCGTTTTTGACGATGACCGAACTGCGAGCTCTCGTGGAGCCGTATCCCGAAGCGGCAGTAGGGCTCGTAATCGATACCGGGCATGCCTGGACGAAAGGCAATGATCCAGTGGCAGAGATCCTCACCGCCGGCGAGCGACTGTGGGGAACACACCTGCAGGATGTCGATGGCGAGGATCCGCAGGACAATCACTGGGCCCCGACCCAGGGCGATCTTGACTGGAAGGCGATCCGACAGGCACTCCTGGATGTCAGCTACCGCGGCTTCTGGACCTTCGAGGTGATCACTCCGTGCCGCGGCGAGTCGGACGAGGAACTTGCACAGCTCACCTACGACGTCGCCAGTAAGCTCGCCCTGTATGCACCCCCGGACCCTTGATTCGGCATGTGAACCCTGGCCGCGACCGCGGCGCACGCCCGCCAGCCGGCCCGCATCATGAGGAACGCAAAAAGTGACTCCCACAGCTGAGGAACAGCTTGAGATGCTGCGCTCGATGCAGACGATCCGTCGCTTCGAGGAGCGCGCGTCCGATGACTATCGGTCAGGCGCCATTTTTGGCGTTGTCCATTGCTACATCGGCGAAGAAGCCGTCGCCGTGGGTGTGTGCACTGCCCTGAACGAGGACGATCAGATTATCAGCACCCACCGCGGTCATGGTCACTGCATTGCCAAGGGCGCTGATTTGAAGAGGATGATGGCCGAGCTCTACGGCAAACGAACCGGTTATTGCAAAGGCAAAGGGGGCTCCATGCACATCGCCGATTTCAGCATCGGCATGCTGGGGGCGAACGGCATCGTCGCCGGTGGCATTCCCATCGTAACCGGTGCTGCTCTGGCGGCCCAACTCGAAGGCAAGGGGCGTGTTGCGGTATCCTTCTTTGGGGACGGGGCTTCGAACGCAGGACCCTTCCACGAGTCGATCAACATCGCCGCGAGGTGGAAGCTTCCGATGCTTTACGTCTGCGAGAACAACCTCTGGGCCTCCAATACCCCCGCCGCAGCCACCCTCGCCCTTGGCGACGTGGCGGCGCGAGCGGCCGGCTACGGCATCCCGGGGGAGGTCGTGGACGGGAACGATGTACTGGCCATCTATGAAGTCGCCACGGCCGCGGTAAACCGGGCGCGAGCCGGTGAAGGCCCCACCCTCATCGAATGCAAGACCTACCGTTTGCGCATGCATACCGAAAGACCAGGACAAGCGGATCGACGTCCGCAAGAAGAGATCGAAACGTGGCTGCAGAAGGAACCGATCAAACGCCTTGCCGACGATCTAATGGCGCAAGGGATTCTGAACGAGGAAGGGTGGCAAGAGATCGATGGCGAAATCCTTGCCGCGATCGCAGGCGCGGTCGAATTTGCCGAGGACAGCCCGTTTCCCGACCCGGAAACGGCTTTAGAAGACGTATTTGCAGATTGATGGGCAATCCCGGCATGCGAAGAATCTCATACGCGCAAGCAGGAATGGAAGCGCTCGTCGAGGAAATGAGACGCGATCCCACGACGTTTCACCTCGCTACAGATGCTCCGACGGCTCTTGTCGATGAGTTCGGCCCCGAGCGGGTGCGTGCCACGCCCATCGCCGAAGGCGCTTTCACCGGCCTCGCCATTGGCGCCGCGGGGTCGGGCTATAGACCGATCGTCAACTGGAGCATGGTAACGTTTTCCTTCGTTGCCATGGACCAGATCGTGAACCAGGCGTCAAAAATCCATTACATGTTTGGCGGCCAGGCGAAGTTTCCCATCGCATTTCGCACTTCCGTCGGCGGCGGTACGCAGCTTGCCGCGCAACACTCCCAGAGTCCTTACTCGATGTTCATGAACCTGGCGGGACTGAAGATGGTGTTGCCTTCAACGCCCTACGACATGAAGGGGCTGCTCAAGTCGGTGATCCGCGACGACAACCCTGTCATCTCGTTCGAGTCCTCTCGGCTCATGAGCCTAGAAGGCGAGGTGCCCGAAGAAGACTACACCGTACCATTGGGCAAGGCCGACATAAAACGCGAGGGCAGCGATGTCACGGTGGTTGCCCTCGCCTGGCTCGTGCACGAGGCGCTCGCCGCCGCCGAGATCCTCGAGCGCGAGGGCGTTTCCGTCGAAGTGATCGATCCGCGCACACTCGTCCCCCTCGATCACGCTGCCATTCGTGCCTCCGTACGAAAAACCGGCCGGCTCGTCATTGCCGACGAAGCCTGTCCGACCGCCGGCGCGTCGGCCGAGATTAGCGCTGTGGTCACCGAGCATCGCGAGACGTTCGCGAGCATGAAAGCGCCGGTGAAGCGCATCTGTGCCCTCCCTGTACCGATCCCGTATAGTCCCCGTCTTGAAGACCACGTATTTCCGAACCGGGACAAAATTACCGCAGGCATAAGGGAAGCTCTGGCCGACGGTTAGACACCTGCGATGCCGACTGCCACTGAGCTCGGGACACGTCTCTATGGATAGCCGAACAGAGCAATGAATTCAGGGCGCCACTTCCTGCAGATACCCGGTCCGACCAATGTGCCGGAGCGCGTGCAGCGGGCGATGGTTCGTTCGGTCATCGATCACCGAGGTCCGGAATTCGCGCGATTGACGTTGAGAATCCTCGAGCGACTCGCTCAGGTGTTCGCGACGCAAGGACCGGTGATCGCCTACCCGTCATCAGGTACGGGGGCTTGGGAGGCGGCTCTGGTCAACACGCTGTCGCCGGGTGATTCGGTGTTGATGTTCGACACCGGTCACTTCGCTGTACAGTGGAGCAAGCTGGCGAGCCAACTCGGGCTCGCCGTGGAGCTCGCACCCGGAGACTGGGGTATCGGGGTCGATGCTGATCTGGTGGAGACGCGGCTGCGCGAGGATGCGGATCACGCGATCAAAGCGGTCGCGATGCTGCACAACGAGACATCCACCGGCGTGTTGAGCAACGTGGCGGCCGTCCGCCACGCGATGGATGCGGCGGACCACCCGGCGTTGCTGATGGTGGACGCGATCTCCTCATCGGCGGCGGTTGAGTACCGCCACGACGAGTGGGGGGTGGACGTGACCGTGGCGGGATCGCAGAAAGGGCTGATGTTGCCTCCGGGGTTGGGGTTCAACGCCCTGAGCGCCAAAGCGCTCGCCGCGAACAAGAATGCTCGAATGCCGCGCTCCTACTGGGATTGGGCACCAATCCTTGAAGCCATTGAGCGAGGATTCTTTCCCTATACCCCAGCCACCACGTTGCTGTTTGGTCTCGACGAAGCGCTGACCATGCTGATGGAAGAGAGGTTGAGCGAGGTGTATCGGCGACACCGACGCCTCGCGGAAGCGACCCGCCGAGCCGTGGCCGGATGGGGACTCGAGCTGCTCGCCCGGCGGCGGGAGGAGTACTCGCCGACCCTGACTGCAGTACTGACACCCGAAGGACACGACGCGGATGACTTGCGGCGGGTGATCCTCGAACGCTTCAACATGTCGCTGGGTACGGGGCTCGGGAAGCTGCAGGGCAAGGTCTTTCGCATCGGACACCTGGGGGCCTTCAATGACCTGATGCTGGCCGGAACCCTGAGCGGTGTGGCGATGGGATTGCGGCTGGCGGGCATTCCACACGAGGAGCGGGGGCTGGAGGAAGCATTGGGCTACCTCGCTGACAGTGATGGTTGAGACGAGCGAACGCCAGTCGACGAAAAGTGCCTCGTCGCCCCAAGGGCGCGACCAGCTCAGTCCGTTGCAGGTCGACGAGCTGCGGCAGGATCTGGAGAACCGGATCGCAGGAGAGGTACGCTTCGACCCCGTCTACCGCGCCATGCATTGCACCGATGCCAGCGTTTATCAGATCATGCCGCTGGGGGTGGTGATGCCGAAGACCGCCGAAGACGTGGTGCAGGCGGTAACGTTGTGTGAAAGACACGGCGCTTCGATCACGGCGCGCGGGGGCGGAACGTCCCAGGCCGGACAGGCGATTGGCGCCGGGCTGCAGCTCGACTTTTCGAAACACATGAATCGGGTGCTCGACCTGGACGTCGAAAAGCAGGTGGTGCGGGTAGAGCCGGGGATCGTGTTGGACGAGCTCAATGCCGAGCTCAAATCCCACGGTCTGCAGCTGCCCCTCGACCTGTCGACCTCGGACCGGGCGACGATCGGCGGCATGCTGGCCAACAACTCCTCGGGGACCCGTTCGATCGTATACGGCAAGACGATCGATTTCGTCGAGGAGCTGTCGGTGGTGCTGGCGGACGGCAGCTTGGTGCAGATGCGCCCGCTCTCGGCCAGCGAGCTCGAGGATCGTCTGACTCGGACCGATCGCGAAGGTGCCTGCTACCGCATCGTGCGCGACCTCGCCTGCGCCCACGCCGAGGAGATCGAAAGGCGCTATCCGCAGATCCTGCGCCGGGTTGGCGGCTATAACCTGGACGAGTTCGTCTCGCCGGATCGGTTCAATCTAGCGCGGATACTGGTCGGTTCCGAGGGCACGCTCGGATTGACGGTGGCGGCAACGCTGCGATTGGCGCCGCTGCCCAAGGCGCGCGCCGTATGCACGATCCAGTTCGACGACCTGCTCGAGGCGATGGCGGCTACCCCCGTGATTCTCGAGCACAATCCCTCGGCCGTCGAGCTCATCGACCGCTTCATCTTGCATACGACACAGGGACGCACCGAGTTCGAGCCGTTGCGCGATTTTATCGAAGGAGATCCGGGAGCTGTGCTGATCGTCGAGTTTTTCGGCGAAGACGACACCGAGCTGCCGGCACGCATCGATGTCCTTGTGGAATCGTTGCAGGGCCGTGGTCTTGGACACCACGTGCACCGGGCAGTAGACAAACCGGCGCAGGAGCGAATCTGGTCGTTGCGCCGGGCGGCGCTGGGGTTGTCCATGTCGCAGCGCGGCGACGCCAAGTCCATTTCCTTCGTAGAAGACGCCGCGGTAGCGCCGAAACACCTGCACGATTATATCGCCAGGTTTCAAGACATCCTTCGGAAGTACGATACCGATGCCGGTTTCTACGCTCACGCGTCGGTGGGACTGTTGCACATCCGGCCCGTGGTCAATATGAAAACGGCGGAGGGCGTGGCGCGGTTCGAAGCCATCGCCAACGAGGTGGCCGACCTGGTGTCGGAATTCGGTGGGGCGCTGTCGGGTGAGCACGGGGACGGATTGGTGCGGGCACCCTTCCAGGAGAAGATGTTCGGACCGGTTCTGTACCAGGCGTTCTGTCAATTGAAAGCGACATTCGATCCGGCCGGGGTGCTGAACCCCGGCAAGATCGTAGACGCACCGCCGCTGACGGCGAACTTGAGATTCGGCGGGGCATACCGACCGCAAGAGCCGGAGACGGCGTTCGACTTTGCCGACTTCGGCGGCATGGTGGAAGCGGCGGAGCAGTGCAGTGGTGTGGGCGCCTGCCGCAAACGGCTGACCGGGACGATGTGTCCTTCCTACATGGCAACCGGTGACGAAACCGCTTCGACCCGCGGCCGGGCCAACGCGCTGCGGCTCGCCATGACGGGGCAACTGCCGCAGACCGAGCTGACCGACGAGACGCTCCTGCCGGTGCTCGATCTGTGCCTCGAATGCAAGGCATGCAAGAGTGAATGTCCCACCGGGGTCGACATGGCGCGACTGAAAAGCGAATTCCTGCACCAGTACTGGGAACGGCACGGCGCCTCGCGCGGTGCCCGATGGCTGGCTCAGACCGACCGAATCGCCCACTGGGGGAGCCGGTTGGCGCCGCTATCGAACTGGCTGATCTCGAGCACCGCGGCGAAAAGCTTCAACGAGAAACGGTTGGGTTTGGATCGCAGACGGCCGCTGCCGCGATTTGCCCGGCGCACCTTCGAAGACTGGTGGAAAAGCCAACACCGCGTCGAGCGCAAACGCGACGTCGCCGTGTTTGTCGACACGTTCTCCAATTACTACGAACCGGCGACGTTGATCGCGACCGTGCGCTTTGCAGAACGGTGGCAGAAAGAGGTCGTCATCGCGCCTCGGGTCTGTTGCGGGCGGCCGGCGATCTCGAAGGGGATGCTCGAGCAGGCAGCGCAACAGGCAGCAACTACGACGCAGGCGCTGCTGCCGCTCGCACGGCAAGGCTTGCCGATCGTTTTCTGCGAGCCCAGCTGTTACTCGGCGGTGGTTGACGACCATCCGCACCTGCAGCGCGGCGCCGCCAAAGGCGAGGCGGAAGAGGTGGCGGGGGCCTGTGTGACGTTCGAGCAGTGGGCGGAGAGCGCCCTTAACCAAAATGGCGAGGCGCTCAACGGCATGTCCTCGGCAACGGCACGGCGCATTCTACTGCACGGGCACTGTCACCAGAAAGCGCTGGTGGGCACCGATGCCGCGGAGCAGCTACTCTCGAAGATCCCCGATTGCGAGGTGAAGGTGCTAGACAGCGGTTGCTGCGGGATGGCGGGAAGCTTCGGGTACGAGCACTACGAAATTTCGCGCGCAGTGGGCGAGCTGCGACTGCTACCCGCCGTGCGTGAGTTTGGTGCCGATGGCTGCGTAGTGGCGTCGGGGTTCTCGTGCCGGCAACAGATCGAACATTTCACCGGGGTTGCCGCGTTGTCACCGTCGGTGCTGCTGGAGAAGGCGTACCGCGGGGCCCGCGACGCTCAAGCCGCGGAGTAGGGAATGAATGGATCGAGTTGCCGTGCGCCGGCAGAGTGCCCTGCATACCGTGCGGCCACCATGTGCCCAGCCACCAAGGACATTGCCAGGCAGCTAGGCCAGCTTTAACAGGACGACCTCCTGGATTCCCACTTTGGGCAGCTCGATCGTCGCTGGTTCGCCCACGACCTCCAGCGCCTTGCCATGTAGTGGCAGTGAGGCGCTCTTAACCTCAAACCCATTCACGGTGATGCCGACGTCGGGTACCGGCACGATCTCTTTTACGAACAGGCATCTCTCAAACATCTGACTGATTGCCTGGTGTTCCCGTCCAGGCTCCCACGGCATGAACGGCCAGGGATTGTTGAGCAGGTGGATGGATACCTCTTTGGGACTGAGCTTGGTGGCTGTGACCTCGATGACGCTGGGCGCCTCCACCTCGATCGGCGGTTCGGCAATGCTTGCCAGGTAGGCGAAAAACTGCTTTAGCTGGGGCAGGGGATTGCGGTCATACCCGCCTCCCACGTCGCCACATACGTAGATCGCGCTGCCCTTGCCAAAGGTATTCACCGTGACCGCCGGCAAGCCGGAATCGTAGTCACCAAAGGCATAGAAGTTATCGAGAGGCGGTCGGCCGTCTTGGTGCTGGAGGCTGCTCTTGGTGAACAGGGTCTTTATCTGGCTGTCCGGCCTGACGGATACATCCGTCTGTTTCGCGGCAAAAGCCACGATATAGCCAAATTGATCGCGCAGCCCTTTCTCCTGGGGCACGTAGATGTTGCCGGTGGCCGGATCAACAGCACCCGTATCCTCCTCGGGCGGCACTGGTGAACTCAGATAGTCCACACCCAGCACCTCCGCCAAGGCCAAGTTGTCTCGCCGCTGCCCAAGTTCATCGTAGAGGGAGGTCTCATACGTCGCCAGGAGAGTCCCCCCCTCGGAGACAAACCGCGCAACAGCTTCCACCTGTTCATCAGTGAGACATCTTGTATCGGAGAGCATCAGCATCTGGTAGGACGAGAGGTTGTCGTAGGTCAACTGCTGATCAAAGACTATATCGGTGAGGATCTGCGACCGAGTGAGCATCTCGCAGCTGCCTCGCATCTGCCGCCAAAAGTTGTCCGCCTCCTTAGTAGTAGCCAAAGTCCCTGGTTTGCTGTGAGAAGTGCAGGGCAAGATACTTGACCGATTCATCGCCGACGTACGGCCGCAGCTTTTTCAGCTCGGTGAAGATTGACTTTGCGGCATCCCCAAACGCGGTGTGTTCGCCCGCCTTGAGAAAGGGAGCGATAGCTGCCCCTCCGTGGGCGACGGTCGTCAACCCACAGACCATTTGCGAGTACGGGGCGGGATAGGGAGAACTGAGGGACTCGCACTCGGGAAGTATCGGCCTCTGGCACATCCAGAACCCGAACGACGGGGCGGCAGCTTTGAACCGTTTTGCGGCAAAAGTCGGGCTTTCAATGGAGGCCAGTCTGGAGAAGAAATAGGAGCTTCCGTTTACTGGATTCAGCGGATGGCCCATGGTCCAGCACATATCCGGGGTCTGGCGCGCACAACCACCGTAGTTGTACCAGTCAATGATGGCATCCGGATACCTGGTGTGCACCTTCTGCGTGACATGTTCGATACCTTCAAGCCACTTGTCGTAGCGCCAGTTCATGAACCGCCTGAAGTCCATGGAGTCCAGGTCCACCTTGCCGGGCAGCTGCTGCCCCGTCTCCTTGAGGTAGAGCTCCTGGCAATATTGGCAGCAACACCCCACGGTGAGCCGCTGGGTACCAGAATGTGAGCCCCAGTTGGTGTCATCGAAGTAGATGCCGTCAAAGTCCAGGTTGTCAAACATCTCGTTGAGGTACTCGGGCAACCAGTCCCGGTACGGCGAGTTGACGCAGAACCATCCCTCGTTCCAGATCTCGGGTAGGCCATCATCCAGCATCTGGATCATCCACTCCGGATGGATTTCGACCAACTTCTTGGTGAAGGTGAAGGGATAGTAGCTGAGGACGAGAATGCCCTTCTCGTGGCACAGGTCGAGAAATCTAGAGATGCGATCCGGGTCTGCATCGGGAGGCGTTTCCATGATCTTTGAAGGCCAGAGGGGTGTACCTCGGTCCCTTTCGCCACTGATGACCCAGACCTCGAGGCCGGCCTCAACCCAACCCTTGACCTCCTCCTCTATGGTGGCGCCTGAAACGGCGCTATCGCCCGATCGCGGCGTCACGACCCTAGTGTGGTACTCGGTTCGGCACACCCTTTTTTCGTAGGGCAGCTCCTTCAGCCTTTGCGCGGTGGACCCTATTCTTTTCACGATCCTACCTCCTCGTGAGGCGTTTTGACCATCTATGTCAGCACGACCCCTGTGAATCACTGGGCACGGGCGACGTCGGATCGCGGAACAAAAGTCCGGCATCCGTCGTATGACAATCGATGTCGAGCATTTTCAGGCTGTGCCACACCGTTGCCTGATTGGCCGCCACCACCGGACGACCAAGTTCACTTTCGACCTTCTCAACAACGTTGAGTGAGTAGACAGCAGTGTCTGGAATCACCAGCGGGTGGTTGCGGCCGGGCAAGCCATCGTCAAAGCGCTTGGCCTCGCGCAGGAGATCCAGCTTGATGGACACGCCGTCGTCGGCGCAGTCCAGAGCTACCATGGCCGCGACCTCTATCCCGGCTTCATTGAGAAATCGCTGGAAGGCGGTAGTCACCGGTGGGGGGTACGGGCCCAGGAGGTCAACGGTGTCAGCGTCCAGCGTCTCGATGGCGGCGAGCATGGCGAGCGAGGTGCTGGTCGCCGGCAACCCGGTCGCCCGGGTCAGCTCCGCGACTTGATTGCGGGACCATTCTAGACCGCCAATGAAGCTGGCGCAGGTGCAAGGCCAGCTCAGCGCATGACAACCGGCATCCGCGAGCCGGCGGGCGGGCGGGGCCAGAACTTTCAGGTCTCCCGTCTGCCAGACCGAGTCGGGAGCGTGGCTGCCCGTGCTGAACGAGGCTTCGAAGAGGACCTCTACGCCGTCGATGCCGTGCTCCTCGATCCACCGGCCGTACTCCCCGGTTTCCCCGAGAAATGGCGCGTCATCGGGACTCATTCCGGGTCGATCGCTCGGCACGATCAGTCCAAGTCGTTTGCGGTTTGGTGCCTCGGTCTCCATTGAAACGTTTTCCTTAGCAGCAAACGGAACGCGCGGATCGGGACTCTCGACAGTCAGTGCGTTCGGAGCGGGCTATCAGGCCGGCGGGTCGCCGTGCCACCAGTGTTCGAATGGGTTCGAATACAGGATGCGGTCGATCGTCTCCTCCGACACGCGCGGCAGCGCCGTGCCATCGACGAACTGGTTCGCATGGCGCAGCCCGGCGATCGATTCGTCGACCGTGGTTACCGGGAAATCGGTGCCCCAAAAGATCTTATGAGTGACCAAGTATTCCTGCGCGCAGACCAGCATGTTGTAGAACTGCCACGGCCGGTAGAACAGGTCCGATATTTCGGCATAGACGTTGGGCTGCTTGCGGATGATGACAATGCACTCCTCGCACCAGGGATGTCCCATGTGGGCCATGATCATTTTCAACTCGGGGTACTTGAGCGCAATCGGTTCGACATGGATAGGCCGGCCCATATCGACCGGAGACGGCCGGGTATAGGTCGTGCCCATATGCATGGTGAGGGGCAGATCGTTCTCGACCAGGTATTCGTAAACCGGCGTCAACCTTGGGTCGTCCAGAGCTACTGCATTGTAAATCGGGCCGAACTTGACCCCGTGGAGTCCGAGATTCTTATGCGCATGGCGCAGCAATTCCATACAGTCAGGGCGGCGCGGGTCGACATAAGCGAAGCCCACGAACTTGTCAGGGTACTTGGTCACGGCGGCGGCGGTCGTCTCGTCATCGCCTTCAATGCCCACCGAATCGCCATAGCGTAGCGTAAAGATGATAGCCTTATCGACCTCAGCCATGGCCGCGCAGAGCGTGTCGCCGTCCGCTTTGTTTCCCGAGAATCCTGGCCGCATGTTGGCGCGCTTATCATCGTAGTCGCCGTCGCGGTGGCGGTCCTCGAAGATATTGACGTGACAATCCACGATCATTTTGCTAGGACTCCTTCAAGCGGGTTCGATGAACATGGTCTCGCCGACGGCGCCGCGGAACCAAACGTCGCGGCAGGACTCCGCCAATTCTTCGAGCTCATCGAACGAGGTTCCGGTGGCGAAAAGGGTGCTCGGCCCGATCCCGTAGGCACTGAGCAGGTTGTTGCCTCGCTCGTAGAAAAACGCAAAGTCGAGGATGAGCCCGTCCGCGTTGGGCTCCAGCGGTTGTCCAGAGAGCGTGTTGCCGCCCGCAAAACCGCCCGTAAGGCGCGCGCTGACCGGCGCGAAGAGCAGGTCGCCGGGTCCGGGATAAAGACATGCCCACTCCTGCGGCGGCGCCCCGTCTGGCATGGGGACCAGGTTGTAGATCTCGTTGTTCGCGTACTTCGCATGGTAGACCTGTTCCTCGACCGGCAGCATCCTGGCTACCGTCTCACAGGTCAGGGGTGAACGGTCCCACCGCATGCGGAGTTTGGTGCTGACTTTTCGCTGGCGCAGCCCCAGCCGTATACAGGCCAACTGTTTCTCTGCCATTTTCGCTCTTTCCGAATCGGAAGTAACGCGCGATGGAGTTCCCCGCCGTCACCGCCCCTTGAACCGGGGGGCACGCTTTTCCATGAATGCCCTCCGACCCTCTACGTAGTCCTCACTTGCGAAACACTGTTCGACCAAGCTTTCGATCTTTGCCAGGTCACGGTCCTGGGGATCTCGCGTCCCCTCATTCACGGCGGCCTTTGCGGCCAGCAAGGTGAGCGGGGCGTTTGCGGCGATCGACTCTGCGAGCTGGCGCGCGGCCGACTCCAATTCGGCAGACGGCACAACCCGATTCACGAGCCCCATCTCCAAGGCTTCCTGCGCGTCGAAGCGGCGTCCGGTGAAGAGAATCTCCTTGGCATATGCTGGCCCGACCACGTTCATCAGCGCTTTTATTCCGTGGAACCCATAGCCGAGTCCGAGTCGCGCTGCCGGGATACCGAACTGTCCGTCATCCGCCGCAAGGCGCAGATCGGCAGTGATCGCGATTCCGAGCCCTCCCCCAACGCAGAACCCGCGAATCACGGCGAGCAACGGTTTTTCGATTTCCTTGAGAGCCGCATTGGCCGCCGACATGGTCTCGTCGTAGAACTCGATCTGCTCTTTAGTGTTGCGCTTTTCCTCGAACTCCGATATGTCGGCACCGGACACGAACGCTTTCTCGCCGGCCCCTCTCATAGCAACCACGCGCACGGCGTCGTCCGCTGCGAATGCGGCGATGATCTGTGGAATGGCCTGCCACATATCTAGAGACACGGCGTTGCGTTTTTCGGGCTGATTGAAGGTGATCCAACCGACTCCGTTCTCTACAAGCGCCAGCATCCGGTCGGTATCGAGCTGAATCGTGATGGGATTCTCCTGCGGGGTCATACGATGCCGCGGGTGTGAAGTTCCTTGATCGCTTCCGCTTCGCATCCAAGCTCGGCCAGAATTGCGTCGGTGTGCTCCCCTTTCTCCGGGGTGGCGCTACGGACCGACGATGGAGTCCGGCTGAGCTTGATGGCCTGGTTGACAACATCGAATTCGCCGAGCACCGGATGTTCGACAGGGGCTCTCATTTCGAGATGGCGCACCTGGGCGTCGGCGAACACCTGGTCCATCGAATATATGGGACCGCACGGGCATCCGGCTTCGTTCAGCAGCTCGATCCAGTACTGGCTTGGCTTGTTCTCGGTGATGTTGGAAATCGCCCGGTTAATCTCCTTGCGGTTCTTCGAGCGGAGGGCATGTGTCAAGAACCGCTCGTCGACGATCATTTCGGGGGCGCCAAGGGCATTGCAAAAGCGCTCGTAAATCTCCTCGCCGGCTATGGCGATGTTGATGTGACCGTTCGAGGTCGGGAATACCCCGGTTGGAATGATGGTCGGATGGTCGTTTCCGGCGCTGACGGGGATCTCATCATCCTTCAAGTAGCGCGCCGCCTGGAAGTCGAGCATCTGGATCTGGGCTTCCAACAACGACGTCTTCACCCACTGGCCCTTTCCGGACTGCCCGCGCTCCAGCAGCGCCAGCAATACCCCCTGGGCACAGAACATGCCGGCGCACAGGTCGGCGATCGGTATGCCTACCCGCATCGGCCCGCCGTCGGGCTCTCCCGTGATCGACATCAACCCGCCCATGCCCTGCGCCACCTGATCGAATCCCGGCCTGTCCGCGTAAGGCCCGTCCTGACCGAATCCCGAGACGCTGCCAAGGATGATCCGCGGGTTGATTCCGGCAAGCGTCTCGTAGTCGGCGCCCAGTCGGTACTTCACCTGCGGCCGAAAGTTCTCGATAACGACGTCGGCCCGTTCGACGAGACGGTGAAAGATCTCTTTCCCTTCAGGCGCCTTCAGGTTAAGCGTCAACGATCGTTTATTGCGGTGGAGGTTCTGAAAATCGAATCCGTGTCGGTCGCCCCCAAGGGCCTCGCCCTGGTCCAGCGGCGATTCGATTTTGATGACATTGGCCCCCCAGTCCGCGAGCTGCCTGACACAGGTGGGGCCGGCGCGCACTCGTGTCAGGTCGAGGACGGTGTACGGAGACAACGGCATTCCAGAAGTCATATCTCAGTGGCTTTCTCTCGGTCACAGAGTCTGGGGACGGAGCGGAGACATGGTCCGAATGCCGAAGCTAGCTCGATTCAACGCACACAGTCAAGCTCGTCATGTTGCGGACCCAGATGGGTCGAAGCTAGGCATCAGATCGGCATCAGATCGGCATCGCGGTCACACCCACTTCTCCCTCATGCCCAGCACCGATGTAGGCAGCCTACCATTATAGCCAAAACCGCCGGTTGCGGCAGACCGGCCAGTAGCTCCTGCGCAAACGAGGGCTCAAGCTTCTGTTGATGGCACATATTTTTGATAGATTATCCGGGAGCTTGGATTCGAGCTGTTCACCGGACCTGTATGTCGGTATGTTTCGACTTTCGCAAATCCTCTGCCTCTCCTTGGCGATCACACTGGCCGGCGCCGACGTGCCCGAGCGGACACGCCCGCTGGATGAGGTGACTTCGGCGCGCCCCTTTTTGCGTTGGACGCGGCCGGGTTACCAGAACTACGCCCACCAGAACTTCTCCAACTACCCCAACCACAGCGTTCCCTACGTGGACACGCCGAAAGCCCGTTACGACTTCCTGGGCTCGTACCTGATGACCGGGTACGATCTCTACCAGTGGACGGAGACGCGCATCCCGGGTCAGGAGTTTGGCAGTGCCATTTTCAAGGAATTCGGCCTTGACGAGGACGGAGGGACCTGGCCCAACGCGTTCGATTACATGGTGGCGGGCCGCGATGGCTACGGACGCTGGGGATATACGGTCATCGTCGGCGACGCCCTGATCGCGCGCTTCACCCCGTTGACGCTGTCGAAGGTGAATTACAACGGCCTGCGCCTCGATGTTTCCACGCCCCATATAAAACTCACGGGGTTGGCGTCGCGGCAGGAGCGGCCCAAGGATAGAGCCCGGAGCGTCGATAAGGCTTTTCAGGCAAAAACCCATTTTGCCGACGATTCCACCTTGCTTCTGGGCAGTCGGGCGCAGCTGGATCTGGGCCGTCTCCAGGTAGGACTCAATTGGGTGAACCAGCACGTCTACCAGAGCACCCAGACCGGCAACAGCCTAAAGGGACGGTTGAAGCCGGACCAGCCCGTGATGGACTTTCTTCTCGTCCGTTTTGCGGACGACTCGCCGGGTGACGGTGCGGGCGGCGCCGTGGTCCAGGACCTGAACCTGGTGATCAACGGCGAAGTGCGGCGCGACCTGGCGCCACGGGTCATCAGCCATCTGGCCGACCCTCCGGTGCAGGTGGGTCGTGTGTCGACGGCCACGGGAGAATTTTCCCCGGTGTCGTACAACCGGTTTACGGGCTCTGACTCGAGCACCCGCTTTTTCAACGAGACCTTCTATCGCGAGCGCAATTATCCACTCTTCTCCGACTACCTGACGCGATTCGACCACGCCGCCGGCATCGACGTCAGCAAGGATGCCAACATCTCCGGTCTGGAATCAATCTTCGAGGTGCACTCGCCGGAGGACGAGCTCCGGGCTGAGGGCGAAAAGCAGCTGATCTTCGTATTCGATCTGTCGCAGGAACCGGCGGTGGAGTCGGTGGAAATCGAAGCGCTGCTGGGTAACGACTATCGAGTGGAAGTGGCCAGCCTCTACGAGGTGAACCCGCGCGGCAAAACCTATCATGCCCGGTATTCCGCCACCTACTACGAAACGGTGGCTCGCGCCCGCGGCAATGTGCAGGATTTGAGCAACCTGAAGTGGGTGCGTTTCCGCGTGGGCGAGAACACCGGACAGTTCGTGTACAGTGCCGACATGCAGCTGGTGCTGCCGAGCCTGGAGATCCACGGCGAGTATGCGCGCTCGAGCGTCTATTCCCGCTACCCGGGCCGGGTGGATGGGCAACCCGCCTTCGATGACGCGCCGCGTTTCAGCACTCGAGGTGCGGCCTACTTCCTCAACGCCGTGCATCGGTTTGGTCGCGGGCTGTTGGGGGGCGAGCTGTTCTCCATAAATCCGCGGTTTCAAACCGAAATGCGCTCCTACCTGCACTGGGAGCCCGTTCACCGGTTCGGCATGTTCACGGCTGTGGTCAACAATACCATGTACTGGCAACTGGTAGAAGACAACGACGATGGCGATCGCGATCCCGACCGCCAGTTCGGCAATCCGATGGCCGTCAGTCCGGACCAGGTCGGGTCCGACCTGGACGGCGTCTGGCTGAATCAGGACGAGGACAATGACGGGGCCCCCGACGTCAATCGCAATCTCAATCGAGTACCCGACTATGACGAGCCGTTTCTGATGTTCGATGTGGAGCCCAACAGCTACGTGTATGGGCTCGATCGCAACAACAACGACGAGCCCGATCCGCGCGAAGACGACGGTGAAGTCGACTATCCGTACGACTATGACCAGCGCGGTTGGCATCTGTTCGGCCAATGGAAGCTGACGCCTCACTGGTCGCTGGGCTTGGGCCGCTACGAGGCGGCGGAGGTAGCCGGGAGCGGGCGCAACCACGCCACCTACGGACTACTGAGCTACCGCCGAGAGGATCTTGGGCGGCTGCGGCGCCTTTTCTTCGAGAGCGGCTTGCGGCGGGTGCAGGATGACATCCCCGACGAGATCATGACCTTCAATCCAGATGTCGGGCACCGAACGGGCGGCTACCGTCAACGCGGGATCTTCTTCGCTGCCATGACCGAACCTGGTTTTGGCCTGCCGGTCTTCGCTTTCGTCGATTTCGTTCCCGATATATTGTCCTACCGGGACAGCTTCGTCAGCGACACCAGTCTGGAGGGCCATCTCAGGCCGTGGTCGAAGCTGGATGTGGTGCAAAAGCTTCGCCTGCGTTTCAACTGGCAGCGCGGCGGCGAGCTTTACAACGGCCATTTCCAGCGCGACCGCCGGCTGGATTTCTGGACCTGGGTGAGCAGAGTGCAGTATCCCATCTATTGGGGCGCCTTGAGCCTGACCCCTCAGTACAAGCTCATGATACTGCGCCTGGTCGATAGGGAGCGCGACGTGCGGTTGCAGTCAGAATATCGCTCGGTACCGATTCTGCGGTTGGAGTATCCGCTCTTGCGCCGGACGTCGTTGGCGGTGGGTGTTCAGGGTATGGGGCCGGTTCCGTACAGGCGCGAAAACGACGCAGATCGAAGACTCAGCTTCGAGCAGCGCACTTCCTTCGTTTCCCTCAGAAATCGCTCGAAGTATTTCGGCTACGAGTTGGTGACGATCGTCGCATTCAACAAAGACAAAGTGCGTTTCGATCAGCTCTCGCAGAAAGATCGAAACCTAGACGTATGGAGCTTCTTTGTGCGCACGGTGATCGGCTTCACCGAGTTCGGACGCCCCCTTTGAGTCGCCGTTGACTTATACACGCATGACTTCCGCACTACCGTTGCTGGAAATTTCAGGAGGGCCGAGAGAGAGGGGAAGGGCGCACGGCGAGGCGTTTCGGGAGGAGATCGGGGCGTTGCTGCCAGCCTATTTCGACTATCTCGACCGGATGAGTCCCCGCGACGGGGTGGATCGACTCACGCGTGCCCGGGCACTGGAGATTACGCGAACCTATTTCGGGCCGGCCGAGGCATACGCATCGGACCTGCTGAACGAGGTGCGTGGGATCGCCGAGGGCGCGAATGCGCCGTTCGAGGAGGTGCTGGCGCTGAATGCGTTCCTGGATCTCTGCGATTACCTTTCGCCCGCCTTCGCGGAGGTCGGATGCACAACCTTCATGGTTCCCGGCAATGCTGACGGGAGCGGAGCGATAATTGGGCAGAGCTATGATCTGCCGGCATTTTTCGCGCCGGCGGGGGCGCTGTTAAAGGTGACCGGAGAGGAAGGGCCGGAGGCACTGGTCTTCACAATTGTCGGGACGCTCGGTTGCGCGGGGCTCAACAGCGCCGGGGTGGGGGTGGTTATCAACAACCTGGTTCCCGCCGATGCTGGAGCTGGGGTGCCTTATCCGTTCGTGATCCGGAAGATTCTGTCGTCAGAGCGGATCGGGGATGCGATCGACGCGTTAGTGGCGAAGCGCCGCGCGTCGGGGATGAACTACGTGCTCTGTGACCGGCACGGGGATCTCTTCAATCTGGAGACATCGGCGGCAGAATACGAGGTGCTCTGCCCCTTCGACGGGCCCATGGCACACGCAAACCACTACCTGACCGAACGGTTGAAGCCCTTGGAACGCAGAGATTGGAGCCAGCGTGGGAATAGCATTTTACGCTGGGGGCGGGCGACCCGCCTGCTGCGCGCCGCTGAACGGCCCGATGCAGAGACGCTAAAGAGGGCGCTTGGAGACCACGTTGATGGCCCGCTTTCGATCTGCAGGCACGATGAGGTGCATCACGGAGAAGGGTGCGGACAGACGATCTGTGGGATTGTGTTGGAGCCGTCAGAGGACGGACGTGGATCGCCCGCGGGCCGTGTTGTGAACACGAATGGACTGAATACTGGCTTTCCAAGATAAAGAGGGACAGAAAAGAGACGCCGCCGCACGCTCACTGAATTGATCGAGCAGTCTGGACCTGCGATTCAGGAGGAACCCTACCGTTTTCGATTCACGCTGCGCGACGCAGGGTTGTATTCCTACTAGTTCGAATGAGGGACGGAGTATTGAGCGCTGATAAAATTCCCGCCGTGCTCGGTTCTTAGCGCTCAGTTCTTAGCAGGACGAGCGGTTGTCCCTCACCCACACCCTATTCTCCCGCTCAAACACTTCGAAAACACCTTCTACGCCAGCAAACGAAGGCGGATTCCTGTGGGTTGTGCGCTACGCCGATCGTGGTACGATGTTTGCGCCCCTTCCTGGTCAGGTTAGTCCGTGTAAAATTGGAGCATAGCTGGAGGATAGGGAGATGAAAAAAGGCGGAACCTTCGTGGCAATCCTGGTCATCCTTCTTGCCGCCAAAATGAGCCCAGCAGGTGCCGTGTCACCGGAGCCAGAGGAGGGATCTGGCTCCGGAGCTATCAAGGGCGCGCTCGAGGATCAGAGCTCAAGGATGCCCTTGGACTGGGCCAGCGTCACGCTTGAAGACACGCGGCGAGGCACCATCTCCAATCAGGATGGCGAGTTCACCATTTCTAGAGTTCCGCCCGGCGAATACACGCTGATCGTCGTGCGCATGGGGTATACGACGCACAGAGTTGAGGGCATTGTCGTCCGCGCTGACGAGACGGTTGTTCTTCCGAGCGTGGCGATGGAAAAACAAGCCATTCCCCTCAAAGAGATCGTCGTCTCACCGGGAAGCTATACCCTCATGGGCAGTGAGACCTCCGTGCGCCAGACTCTGTCGAGCGAGGATATCGTGATCATGGGTTGGGCCGAGGACATCACCCGAGCGGTGCAGCGCAGTCCAGGCATTGTTTCCGACGAATACGGGGCGCAGTTCAGCATCCGCGGTGGCGATGTCGATGAGGTGCTGGTGCTCCTGGACGGCATGCAGATCTACAAACCGTTCCATCAAAAGGACTTCGGCGGGGGGATCTTCAGCACCGTGGATATCGAGGCGATCGAGGGGGTCGATCTGCTGACCGGGGGGTTTACGGCGGACTATGGGGATCGCATGAGCGGCGTCTTGAGCATGCAGAGCAAGACCCCCCGGGATGGACAGGTTCAAACCTCGGTGGGTGTGAGTCTGATGAACGCTCGGGTCTTCTCCATGGGAGACCTTTGGGACGGCCGCGGTTCCTACCTGGTCTCGGCGCGGCGGGGATATCTCGATCTCCTCAACAGTCTGATGAACAATGAGTTCAAGCTGGACCCATCTTATTACGACCTATTGGGGAAGGTGGAGTACGAGCTGACCGATACCCATACACTATCGCTTCACACCTTCGTGGCCAACGACACCTATGGCTTGAGCGAAAAAGTCCTGGAAACGAACCAGTCCGTGAATGTGGATTCGGTCGACAGCGAATACGGGAACACCTACGGCTGGCTGACGCTCAAATCGATCTTCTCGCCCGACCTGTACGCACGCACGATCGTGTATGGAGGCTCGGTAACCAAGAGAAGAGACTGGGAGAACTTCGACCTAGATCCCGATGCAACTCTGGCGAGCGCGACGATCCATGACCGGGTGGACCTGGGACTGATCGGGTTGAAGCAGGATTGGGATTATCAAGCCGGGCCCAAAACCCTTTTGAAGGTGGGCCTGGATATCAAGAAGGTGGAGGCAACGATCGACTACTCCAAGTCCATCCACAACGAGTTCATCACCGCTGATGACCGCCTCACCGAACAGATCGAATCATTCAGCGCGAAACGCAATCCCAGTGGCGAGCAGCTGGGGGCTTACCTGGCAGGCCGTTACAAGCTGACCGCGCCGCTGACGGTGGAGACCGGCCTTCGCTACGACCGCGCTTCCAACACTAAAGACAACCTGTGGAGCCCGCGATTGAGCGCCGTCTACTCTCTGACGAGTGCGACATTCCTGCGCGCGGGATGGGGGTACTACTATCAAACACAAGGCATCGACCAGCTGCGGGTCCAGTTTGGTGAGCTCGACTACGACCCGGCCGAGCGGGCAGAACATTTCGTTCTGGGCTTCGAGCATCTCTTCAGGAATGGTCTCTCTCTGCGCTCGGGAGCGTACCACAAGCGAATGACAAAACTCCAGGATAAGTATTACTCATTCCACGATATCGATGAATTCTTCCCCGAAGCGAGGAGCGACCTGGTGCGGCTGTCATTGAACGACGGCACTTCGCGGGGCATCGAGACCTACTTGAAATACGATACGGGGAATAAGCTCTCTTGGTGGCTGAGTTACGTGCTGTCCGAGGCGACCGACGATGTCGCCGAAATTCACTTCGATGGGAGCTTGATCAAGAAGACCGGAGAGCTGCCGCGCGCCTGGGACCAGCGGCACACCTTGAACATCGATGCCAATTACCGGCTCAGTGACGCCTGGCACTTCAATGCCACCTGGAAACAACGAACCGGCTGGCCCAACACGGACTTCGAGGTCAGGCGTCTACAGCGAGAAGACGGCACCTTCGCCTACTACCAGAAGCGCGGCGTGTTCCGCGGCACGCGGGTGCCCTCCTACCAGCGCCTCGACGCGCGGATCAACCGTCATTTCTATACCTCGCGGGGGAAGACCTCTATCTTTCTGCACGTGATAAATCTGCTCAACCACGAGAACGTGATCCGTTACGACCACGACCTGGCGGAGGAGAGCGCCGAAAGCTTCCGCGCCGACATCGAGTCCGAGGCCTGGTTTGGTCTCATACCGTTCATAGGCATGAGCTGGGAGTTCTAGTGGTCACCTCGCAGTCGATTGAAAAGCCCGCCGGGCGCTGAGCCGGAGAGGCGCAGGGCATCCGTTGGCGAGTTGCGGCTCTCGCTGTGCGCAACCATCTTCGTTCCAATCGAGAGGGAGCTCAACCATGCTTTTACTGACGGATCGTGCCGTGTTTGTCGCTGGCGACGCGAGCGAGACGGTAGAACCCGAATTGCTCCTGGAGGGCGAGGAGATGCACTGCGCGTGCATGGCAGGATCGTCGGCCGCGGTAGCCGGTCGAGACGGCTCAATCGTCCTGATCGACAACGGCCGTGTCGAGCGCCAGGAAACAGGGCTGGATGACCGTATAGAATGCCTGGATATCCTCGGTGATCATCCGTTCGAACTGCTGCTCGGCACCGAGTCCGCTCATGTGTTCCGCTTCACCCCGGGCGCAACCGCGGAGCGTCTCGAGGCCTTCGATCATCTCGAATGTCGGAGTGAGTGGTATACGCCCTGGGGTGGACCGCCCGCCGTGCGCAGTCTCGTCCACGCCGGCGACTGCGTCTACGCCGATATCCATGTCGGCAGCATCATGCGTTCCATGGACCGTGGGAATTCATGGGAACCCGTCACCGCTGATCTGCACGAAGACGTTCACCAGGTGGTAACCTGTGCAGCTGCGACTGCAAGGGTGTATGCTAACACGGCCGACGCTGTTTTCATCAGCAACGACCGTGGACAGACCTGGGATCATTGTGCCAGTGGATTGGCAGCTCGATACGGCCGCGCGATCGCCGTTCATCCCTCCGACCCCGACTGCCTGCTCGCTTCGGTCAGCGAAGGGCCCCGCGCCAATGTGAACGGACAGCTCTATCGCTCCGACGACGCCGGCCGTACCTGGGCACACGTAACCGATGGTTTTCCCTCTGCGACAAGTGAAAATATAGATACCTTTCACCTGGGTTTCTCCGTTGACGGGGGAGCCTGGGCAGCGGTCGAACGGCAACTCTACGTCAGTGTAGATCGAGGCAGAGAGTGGACGGTTGCGTGGGAGGCGTCGAGTCCAATCCTGGCCATCGCTTGTTGAGAGAAAGTGAGGACTACGTCCCGATCTAGACGGGCGGCTGGAGAAAGTTGTAGCCTGATCGAGCCTGGCCGTTTGAGAACTAGCTCCTTTTTCCCCTCCTGGAAGTATTTTCCTCTTCGCAAGCTCTTGGATTCGTTCGGTCCGTGACCTCAACTCCATAATTTTCAAGTACTTAAATAATATGTCTGAGCGCCAAAACTAAGCGGGCTCTCATTTGCTTTAATCCTCGCCAGGATGATGACTCACCAAGCGGGGATGCAAGCAATTGTTTGAGCTTCGTGACAATGCCGTAACCTACGGTATCTATACGATACTTATGGCCTGTCTGGCAGCCGCCGCCTTTGGCGGTCTTGCCGATCTGCCTTTCGATACGGACGACTTCGATTACATCCAGGATGCGCGATCGCTCCTGGACGAGCCGTCTCGCCTGTTTGCGCCTGACAACCGGCTGCCCGGGCGCCCCACTACTGCCACACTTTTTGCGCTGACCTACGCCCTGTGGGGGAACGATCCGACCAGTTACCACCTGCTCCTCGTAGGACTGCATCTCCTCGCTAGCTTGTCGTTGGCGTACACCCTCCGGCGGCTTGGTGTGGGGCTCGAGCTTTCCTTTCTGGCGGGCCTCCTATTCCTACTCAACGTTGCTCATTTTCGGGCGGTGCAGTGGATCTCCTGTGTGGCCTATCCGCTCGCGCTTATTCTGGGTCTTGTTTCAATCTTGTTTCTCCAGCGCTTTCTGGAATCTAGAAAGAGATCTTTCCTGGCGCTGGCCGCTGCTGCGTTAGCGCTAGCCGTAGGCAGCCATCCCGCCTCGGCGTCCTTCGCTCTCTTCTGCACCTACCGAGTCTGGCGGCAGGGCCATGACGTTAGAACTTTCGTTATCTCGACTGGCCCTCTCCTGTTCGTCGCAATCGCTGGTGTTGTTTTCTTGCATGCCACTTTCCCGGATGCGCCGCAGTCAGCCGAGCTCATCACAGCACCAACTTTAGAACTGATCCTCCAGAATCTGCTGGTTCTATCGGGCCGACTGGTGACCGCTGGCCATTGGTTGCCCTTGTTACCCAGCGCACCTCTCCACTGGGAATGGGTCTTGGGAGCTGCGGTTGTGACAGGGCTCGTCGTTCTGGTCCTGCGGCGCGCACAAGCATTTGACGAGTGGGCTGTATGGACGATGGTCGCGATTCTTCCCTTTATCAGTCGCGACATGGAGGGGCTGTCTCGACATCTCTACTTTGCGTCGGCCGGATTCTCCGTCCTGCTGGCGTTATGATAGCTGGGGTGGCGCGTAACTGCGGGCACCTGCGATGCCTTCCGGGGCGTCGATTTATTCTGGTTTCGATCTCGATTGCTGTAGCTGCCTACGCTACTCTCGCCTTACAACGATCCGAGGCAATCGCGTATTATTACTCGGGAAGAGCCTATGCGGTAAGAGGTGAGCAGAAGGAGGCACTCAGCCATTTCAAGAAGGCAGTGGCAGTCGATGCAATGCTGGTCCCCGAGGACGGCTACAAACGCATGGCTGTCTGTGGTTTCTTATTTGGTGAATCGACAGCGCTTTTGCTCGAAGAAGGCCTGCTACATTATCCGCAATCGCCGACGATAGAGATTTTTCTCGGAATCAACGAATTCTTGAATGAAGATCCACGGGCTTGGAACCGAGGAGAGCGTTGGGTCTATGGTGCATTGGAGAATGCTCCGGACCGAGGCCGATTGCAGCAGCATGCAGCCATCGCCATCAATCACCTGGGCCTACACTTTCGGGGTGCCGGAGAGTTCGAGCGCGCGGCCAGTTTGCATGTGCGCGCTCTCAAGCTGCGCCCGTCGTATTCCAAAGCCCTTCTCGCGCTGAACCAGGCTCTTGACGCCCAGGGAAAGAGCACGGAAGCGATTCGAGTATGCCGGGAAGCCGTACGGCTATACCCCCGCGACCCTACCGCACTTCACGAATTCGGACGACTGCTGGCCCGATCTGGCCACCGATCGGAAGCTCTGGCGACGCTGGAGAGAGCACTGGACCTGGATGCCTCCCGACCCTGGTCCTGGTTCGTAGCATGCCAGCTTCAGCGGCTTACCGGCGATCCGGTTGCGGCACGCACAAAGATTCTTGAGGCACTCAGACTAGATCCGTCGCAAAAGAAATTTTGGATTGAGTATTTCAATGTGGGCATCGACTATCACACTAGAGGCGTTCTGGAAGAGGCTCTCGCCATATACGGTGAAGTTATTCAAGAGATGCCACAAAATGCGATGGTTCACCACAACCTGGGCGTCCTATACTACAGCCAGGGACGATGGGGGGACGCCGTTGCCTCGTTTAGTCGAACTGTCGAACTGGAACCGGAAAACTCGGGAGCCCATCTGTTGCTAGGTCAGGCTTATCAGCGCGGCGGCCGCACGACCGAAGCGATTCGCTCCTACGAACGCACTCTCGCCCTCAATCCAGACAGCCTCAGTGCCAAAGAGAACCTGCTGGCATTGCTGTAACGTTTAACCCTTTCGCGCTTTTCCGCACCTCCGTCTCATGGCGAGATCCTCGCTTGCTCCAACGAGGCTATAGCCGATCTTCAAGAGCATGAGTCGCCTGGTTGGGTTGCTGATTTCGGTTATGACCACTACACCACCATCGGCTTCAAGCGCGATCACCAGGAATACGACGATCTGTTCCAGCGCATCAGAGACCGCGGTGAGTGGTCGGGGTTCGTGCGGGCGACGATCGGGTTTCACGGAGTACGGACGGCCGTACTGAGGTTGGAATCAAAGCGGCGGGGCGCAAATCGAGACCTACGCGTGCAAAGAGCCAAAAAACCTTTCGTGAGCGCCAGAACCTTTTTCTGTTTGCTCTTGGTCGCCGTTGGTTCTGGGATATACTCCAACAGCCTGGAGGGTCCATTCTTCTACGATGATATCGCTTCGATCGTAGAGAACAAGGCACTCAGACAGCTGTGGCCCCCCCTGTGGCTGACCAACATAGGGTCGCCGGAGAAAGGGCTGGATGGCAGGCCGGTCGTCGGTTTTTCTTTCGCCATCAACTACGCCATCGGCGGCCTGAACGTGCGCGGCTACCACCTGGTGAACGTCGCCGTGCACATCCTCTGTGCCCTGGCTCTCTTCGCGCTTGTGCGACGAACGCTGTTAAGCGCAAAGTTACGTCTGCGGTTCGGAGCGGCGGCCGATGGCCTGGCCTTTTCCTGTGCGCTGCTGTGGATCGTCCACCCGCTACAGAGTCAATGCGTCAACCACATCGTGAGACGAGCCGAATCGCTCACCGGGTTGTTCTACCTGCTCGTGATCTACTGCATTATCCGTACCGCCGAAAGCCACCGTCACAGGTGGTCTGTGGCGGCCGTACTGGCGTGTGGCCTGGGAATGGGCAGCAAGGAGGTAATGGTTACGGCCCCGCTGATGGGATTGCTCTACGATCGGGTGTTCTTGTCTTTTTCCTGGCGACAGCTCTCGACCCGATGGGGGTTGTTCGCGGGGCTGGCAGCGACATGGCTCATCCTGGCGGCGTTGATGTGGACCACTCCGCATGGACGTTCGATCGGTCTTTCAGGAGGGATAAGTTCCTGGGACTATGCGCTAAACCAGTGCTGGGTGATCGTAACCTACCTGCAACACGTTCTGTGGCCCTACAATCTGATCCTCGATTATGGCTTCCCGATCGTACCCTTGCCACTCGGCGAGGTAATGGCGTACGCCGGAGTGGTAGTCGCGCTCTTGCTGCTCACGGCTGCTGCCTTGTGGTACCAACCTATGTTCGGTTTTCTCGGCGCCTGGTTTTTTGTCATTCTGGCGCCGACTTCTAGTTTCGTGCCCATTGTCAACGAGGTAGGTGCTGAACGCCGCATGTATCTGCCTCTGGCCGGATTGGTCGTGCTCTCAGTCGTGGTGGTATATCTTGCCCTGCAGTGGATGGCAAAACAGCGGCGACGGACCCAATATTCTATGGCTGCCCGGATCGGCGTTGTATTGGTTGTGGCGCTTGCTATAGTGTGGAGTGTTGGAACCATTCGGCGCAATCGCGACTACCGCAGTAGTCTTGCCATCTGGCAGACCGTGGTGGAAAGAGCGCCGCGCAATCCTCGCGGCTACGACGGCGTGGGCAGAGCGCTGGGGCTTGAGGGTCGTACAGACGAAGCAATGACGTATTATAGGCGAGCCATAGAGGTCGATTCCGATTATGCCGATGCACACTATAATCTTGCAATCTTGCTGCAGACAAAAGGTAACACCGACGAAGCGATACATCACTACCGGAGCGCCCTGTCACTTGATCCACACTTTGTCGAAGTGCACAACAATCTGGGCAACGCGCTAAGATCGAAGGGCAACATAGAAGAGGCGACGGCGCACTATCGAAAGGCCATAGAATTCGATCCCAACTACACAGAAGCGTACAACAATCTGGCCAGTGCGCTAAAGACGCAGGGCCGGGAGGATGAAGCAACGGTGTATTACCGGCGGTCCATCCAAATCGATCCCAATTTTTTCGAAGCTCATTACAATCTTGCTACGTTACTGCACACAGAAGGGAAATTGGACGAAGCGATAGCGAACTACCGCGGAGCGCTGCGCCTGAAACCCGATTTCGCAAAGGCGTACAACAATCTGGGCAGTGCACTCGGATCTCAAGGAGATATACAAGAGGCAATAGAACATTACCGTAGAGCGATAGAGCTTGAACCCAATTTTGTCGAGGCGCGCCAGAATTTAGATACGGTCTTAAGGCTGCAAGAACAACAGCAGGAGCAAGAGTGATGCGAGGTGGTCGGGAGTCCGTCGACGCTTTCCCGCCTCTTTCCGCGGGTCTCGGTACTCTTTTAGCTTTCTGAGCGATCAGTAGGTACCAAGGAGGAGCGAATGCCGTCGTTTGACGTGGTAAATCAAGTCGATATGCAGGAAATCAGCAACGCGGTCAACAACGCCAGGAAGGAGCTGGCGCAGCGATGGGATTTCAAGGGGTCGAATTCGGAGATCGAGTTGAGTGCGAAGACGAATCAGATCATCCTGCGGACGGAGGATGAGATGAAGATGCAGGCGCTGCGTGAGCTTCTGCTAACGCACTCCGTACGTCGTAAGGTCGAAACGGAATGTCTGGAATTCAAAGAGGTAGAAATGGCGGGAGGCAAGATGCTCCGCCGTGAAGTCGAAATCCATCAGGGGATCGATCGCGACATCGCGCGACAGATCGTCAAGGATGTGAAAGACACGAAGATAAAGGTGCAGGTGGCGATTCAAGGGGAGGAGCTACGTGTCTCGGGGAAGAAGCGGGATGACCTTCAGACGGTGATTTCACTGCTGAAGTCTGGCGAGTACAAGATCCCGTTGCAGTTTGTGAACATGAGAGACTGAGTGCGCGCCGACGATCCTTCAGTAACGGAATCAGTTCGCTCGTTGTCCCTGGTATTTGCGCGTCAATCACGCCATCAAATCTCTTCGAGTGCGATTGCACGGGTCCACGAAGCGGTCACGCGCCGCAGCTTGGTTGGCAGCGCGATGAAGAAAACGCGCTCGTTGGTGATCTGGTTCAGGCCGTCGACGCCGTCGACCAAAGGTATACCGGACAGGAGCAGGCGGGCATCGCCGCTTCCAGGTCCAAAGGGTGTGCCGGGAGGCGCGAAGCGGAGGTTCTCCATCGCCATGAGTTTGATCCGGGTTTCCAGCAGCCAGTCCATCGCTTCCACCGAAACGTACGGTTTGCCGTCGGCGTACTCCGCATTTCCCCATGCAAGAACGATGTCGCCGGTTTCGACGCCAGCCTTGCGAAAGTCCGCGGCCGTCAACGGCTCGCCAGCTTCCTTGTGCTCGAAGTTGCAGGCCGCCGCCTCGCCCAGATAAGAGTCCAGCGGCATGGTCGTTACATCCGCTCCACCATCTTCGTACTTGGAGGTGGATTCCGCGTGAGTACCACAATGAGTGTGGCCCTGTAAAAAATGCATGCGGGCACCGTAGGCAATGAACTCCTGAACTTCCGTGGGCCGTCCCGACTTGGGTTCGCCGTGCAAATAGCGGCCGTCTATCTTGCGCTCTCCGGGCACGACTTCACGCGACAGATCAATTATCCGGTATTTGCTCAGATCGATCATCTATCTACTCCCTTCAATTCGAGCACATCCTGACTTCTCGCGCCGGTCTGAACCGGCCATTGGAATCTCCTCCACGGTTTCCTTGTATTATTGTGCCGGTGCGATAATATGTGCAATAATTCAAAGAAGCGTTTTTCCATGTCCTCCGGTCCGTTGCCAGTTCTGATGGTGAAGGCACCTGGAGGCGTCAGGGACCTACGAAAGGAGAGTTCGTGAAAGAAACCAGCCTGAAAGCAGGGGACGTAGAGCAACTGGCCACCGGATTCGGTTTCGTCGAAGGGCCGGTGTGGCACCAGCACGGCTACTGGCTGTTCAGCGACATACCCTCCAACCGCATCCACAGGATTTCTCCCGAAGGCACGGTCGAGATCTACCGCGAGCCTTCAGGCAACAGCAACGGTCTCACGATCAACCGTGCGGGACGGTTGCTGGCCTGTGAGCACGGCAACAGAAGGGTTTCGATTTCCGACATCGGCGGCACCGAGGAGGTTCTCGTCGATTCCTACGAGGGCAAGCGACTGAACAGTCCCAACGATGTGGTGACCCATTCCGGTGGGGCTGTCTACTTCACCGATCCTCCGTACGGTATCAAACCCCCCGAGCAAATGGAGCAGGATCATTCCGGTGTTTACCGGGTGGATGCCGAGGGAGAGATTCAACTGCTCGTCGCCGACTTCGAGAAGCCCAACGGTCTGGCCTTCTCGCCTGACGAGTCGGTGCTGTATATCGACGACTCGCACCATCAGCACATACGGTCGTTCGATGTTGCGAACGACGGCTCCCTGCGCAACGGTCGTGTCTTCGCCGACCTGGCCCACGAGAGCGCCGGAGTGCCCGATGGTATGAAGGTCGACCAGGATGGCAACGTCTACGCCACCAATTCGCTGGGCATATGGGTCCACGACAGTCAGGGGGATTTTCTCGGCCTGATCACCGTTCCGGAGGTGCCGGCCAACTGCGCCTGGGGAGAAGACGGGCAGACTCTGTTCATCACTGCCCGAACCTCGGTATACCGCGTGCGTATGAACGTGCCCGGGGTGAAGGTGGTCCACGAAACCTGACAGGTCGACAACAACCACGCCCTCTTGCCTGTCAATGCGGATACTCAAACAAGCTCCATAGAAGTTCACTCAACGGGGTGCATTCCATCGAAACCGCAGACTCCTCCTTCGAGCTAGACGCCGGGCTCGCACAGTTCGGGTTCGACGACTTCCGTGCCGGCCAGCGCGAAGCGATCGGCATCCTGCTGTCCGCCGGGCGGCTGCTGCTGGTGGCACCCACCGGCGGCGGCAAGAGCCTCACCTATCAGCTGCCGGCGGCCTTGCTGCCCGGTACGACACTGGTAGTTTCGCCGCTCATCGCATTGATGCACGATCAGGTGCTGGCGCTCGAACAACACGGCGTGCCCGCTACCTATCTGGCAGGCACGCTCGATGCCGATGAGATGCGACGTCGCGTGGGGGAAGCATCGCGGGGAGCTTACAAGCTTGTATACGTGGCGCCCGAGCGGCTCTCCTTCCCGGGCTTCCGCAATCTTGTCGGGCGAATCGACTGCCCGCTGGTGGCGGTGGACGAAGCCCACTGCATCAGTGAATGGGGTCACGATTTTCGCCCGGACTACATGCGGATCGGAGACCTGCTGGCCGACCTCCCCGAAGCGCGGGTGCTGGCATGCACCGCGACGGCGACACCGATCGTACGGGACGAGATCATTGAAAGACTCGGCCTGCCGGCAGACACACCCCAACTGGTTCGAGGATTCGCGCGCCCCAACCTGGCGCTGCGGGCTAGGGACATCCAGGGAAAGGGCGACGCTACGAGTCACGTCGACAGCCTGCTGCGGGAATGTCTGGGCGCGCCGGGGGTTGGCCGAGGTACGGCGATCGCCTATAGCCCGACGCGGAAGCGGACGGAAGAAGAGGCGCAACGATTGGTGCAGGCCGGTTGGCGGGCACAGGCGTATCACGCCGGGATGGAAGGGGATGAACGCGACCGCGTGCAGACGGCGTTCGCCAATGGCGAGCTCGAAATCGTCGTCGCCACCAATGCGTTCGGCATGGGGATCGACCGCAGCGACGTCCGCTGCATCGCTCACCTGGCGCCGCCTAGCTCGGTAGAGGCCTACTACCAGGAAGCCGGCCGCGCCGGCCGCGACGGTGAGGATGCTGTATGCCTGTTGCTGGTGTCGCCGGGAGATATGGCGCTGCGTCGTCACCTCATCGAGAGCGACGACGGCGGCGTTCGCGACGAACAGATCGTGTCTCACAAGTGGAATATGTTCCTGGAGCTGATGCGATGGGCCGAAGGTGGAAGCTGTCGCCACGACGCGATCCTGCGGTATTTCGGCGACGAGGAAGAGACGCTGTCGGGATGTGGCAAGTGCGATGTCTGCACCGACATGCATGGCGATCGGGATAACGAGGAAGAGGTCAGCACGATCGTGAGAAAGGCGCTGTGCGGTGTAGCCCGGGTGCACGGACGATTCGGAATTCAGTTGGCGGCGAAACTGCTGAAGGGCGTTGACGATGATCGACTGGATTGGTCGCAGCTCAACAAGACATCGACGTTCGGGACGCTGGCCGAGTACAGCGAAGACTGGCTGCTCAAACTACTGCGACGATGTGTCACCGCGGGATGGGTCGACTTCAGCGGCGGGCAGCGTCCGGTGGTGGTGGTTACCGAGGAAGGCGAGGATGTGATCCACGAGCGGCGACCGGCACGTTTGCTCCTGCCGGTTCAACGGGCCCAGGTTCCGTCGACCGCACCGCGGCGCCGTCGCGGCGGCGGATCGAGGACCAAGGCGGAGGATTCCGCGCTCGACGCCGAGGGGGTGAAGCTCTTCGAGGCGCTGCGCGCGTGGCGGCTGGCGACGGCACGAATCGAAAAAGTGCCGCCGTATGTCGTTGCCAGCGATCGCTCTCTTAGAGAGATTGCAGTCCTTCGTCCGCGCCCGCTAAGGGAGGACGAGCTGACGACTGCTCACGGGATCGGTCCGGCGAAGGCGGCCAAGTATGGACAGGCGATTATCGAGGTGCTCGGTGCACATTAACAGCAGCATTTTCCGTAAACTCGGTGTATGGCAAATGAAAAACCCAATCCAGTAGGGGAACAATGAACCACATAGATGCACAACAAGACGAGCTACTCCAGAGCGCCGCTCTTGCTGCAGATAAGGGCAACGTCGATGAGCTCGATCGCATTCTGGAAGAAGCTCCCCAAGTTCTGCAAGCGCGCGACTCCGAGGGCAAGACCTTGCTCATCCTGGCATGCCAGGCAGCTACCGGGAACCTAGCCCTGCCACCCGTGCCCGGACGACGCGAGCAACATGCCGCCGTTGACCGGATCCTGACTGCTGGCGCGGACCCCTCCATGAGTGACCACGGCGGCTTCGCCCCTCTCCATGCCGCCACGATGACCGGCAATCTGGATCTCGCCCGGCGTCTGCTCGACGCAGGTGCTCCTCGAGAGGGTCGGCTGATGGGTGCCGAGGGAGGATCGCCACTCGCTCTTGCCCTGTTCTACGCCAAGAATGAGATGGCGCAGATGCTCGCCGATCCGCCCGTTCCCGACAATCTGCGAACCGCTACCGCGCTGGGTAGAAACCTCGACCGTTTCGTCGACGGAGATCACCTCTCGCCGCAGGCGCCGGAGGGTGTGGACTTCTATCGCCTCCTCCCCATCTTTCCCGAATGGAACCGCACCAACAGCCGCCAGGAGCTTCTCGATGAGGCGCTAACGTGGTCGGCGCGCAACGACCAGTGCGAGTCGATGGCGATCCTCGTCGAGATGGGGGCCGACGTCAACGCGAACCCGTACCGCGGCACGCCGCTTCTGTGGGCGGTGTACGACGACCGAGTCACGGCGGCTATCTGGTTGTTAGATCACGGTGCAGATCCCGATCTGCGTCACGACTTCGGCGGCGCCGAGCACGGCAAGAGTGCGGTTGCGATGCACCTGGCCGCTCAGTTCGGTTCGCTCAAGTGCCTCCGGTTACTCCTCGACCGCGGGGCTGATCCCAGTATCAAGGATGCCGCATTCGGAGGCACACCACTGGGCTGGTCACAACACTCCGGCATGGAAACCTCCATTGCGATGCTGACTCGTCAGTAAGAGGAAATGACCGACGACGAACGGGAATTCTTCCTGGAAAACGGCTACCTCCACGTCCGAAACGTGCTCGATAGCCCGCTGCTCTCCAGGATTCAGGACGAGTTCGAGCAGATCTGGGCGGTTGAAGGCAGGTCGAACCAACTGGTGCTGCTCAAATACCGGACCTTCATTGACCTCATCGAGCACCCGCCGGTGCTCGAACGTCAGGCGGCCATCTTCGGGCGCCAGACACAGCTTCTGCAGTACGACTTTCTGCGGCAGGAACCCGGTTCGACCGCGGCGGAGCGCGCCTGGCATCGCGATTTCAGCTTTCCCGGAGAGCGGCCGCTGTCGATCAACACGATTGTTTATCTCGACCGCATGGATGAAGCCAGCGGGCCGACGTATGTCGTTCCGTGTTCGCATCGGGGCGTCGAGCTGCCGCCGGCCGAGGACAAGAACAAACCGCTGCCAGGCGAGGTGCCCGTCTACGCCGACGCCGGTGATGCCGTGTTTATCAACGGGGCGGTCTGGCATTCGGGTAGCCGCAATCAGTCGCAGGGTTTGCGTCGGGGTATCTACATGTACTACGGATACTGGTGGTTGAAGCGTTACGAATCCGGCTTCACCCTGCCGACGGAATGTCTCGAGGGGGCGACAGAGGCGCGGCTGCGTTTGTTGGGATACAGAATGCCGGATCACGACGTGCATATGTACGACCCGACGCGGCCGTTCGGTTGGTAACCCACCTACAGAGACCGAGAAGATACGCCGCCTGAACTGGCGCCAGGCAGCGCTCGAGGACGGTTACGGGCCGTAGACCAGACCCGGAAGCCAGAGGGCGACCTGGGGATTCAGTAGGACGATCGCCAGTCCGACCAACTGCAGGATGATGAACGGCCAGAGCCCGGCGAAGATATCCATCAGGCTGATATCGGGCGGGGCCACTCCCTTCAAGTAGAAAGCGGCCGGACCGAATGGCGGCGACAGGTAGGAGACCTGCATGTTCATACAAAAAAGCACCCCGAACCAAACCGGGTCGTACCCCAAGCTGACGATGACCGGCACGAAGATGGGCACGGTGAGGAGCAGGATGCCAACCCAGTCCATGAACAACCCCATGACGACGAGGATGCCCATCATGATTAGAATAACGCCGATCGGATCCATCTCGAGGCCCATGACGACGGACTTCACGAACATCGTCCCGCCCATCAGGTTGTAAACGCCGATCAACGCGGTGGCGCCGAAGGTCAGCCACAACAGCATGCCGCAGGTGTTCATCGTCTGCAGCGCCGATTCGCGCACCACCTTCCACTTGAGCTCCTTACGCACCAGGGCGGCGATTAACGTGCCGACGACGCCCATGCCGGCCGCCTCGCTGACGGAGGCGATGCCACCGTAGATGCTGCCCAGCACCCACGCGGCCACGGTTAGCGGCAGGATGAGATCCTTGAACAGGGCGAGCTTCTGCACAAACGGTATCTGCCGTTCTTCCAGAGGGGCTGGTGGTCCCAACACCGGATTGATGCCGCAGCGCACCAGGATATAGCTGAGGTAGAGAGTTGCCAGCAGGAAGCCGGGGAGAATGGTGGCGACGAAGAGGTCGCCGATCGGCACATTGGCGGTGAGGCCGTAGATGATGAGCACGATGCTGGGAGGGATCATCGTGCCCAGTGAGCCGCCCGCGCAAATCGTGCCTACAGCCAGGTTCTTGTTGTACCCCAGGCGCAGCATCTGAGGCAGGGCGATCATTCCGAGCAGGACGATCTCACCGCCGATGATACCGGTCATAGCGGCCATGATCATCGCCGCTATCAAGGTCTGCAGCGCCAGACCGCCGCGCAATCCACCCCCCCACACATGCATTGCCCGGTAGAGATCGCGGGCCACCCCGGTGCGCTCCATCAGCGACGCCATCAAGATGAACATGGGCACGGCCACCAGCACGTATTCGCTCATGAAGCTGTAGACCCGGCTGCCGATCAGGCCGAGAACGACCGGACCGAATTTCCACAGACCCACAGTGACGGCGACGGCGCCCGTTACGAAAGCCAGCGGCAAACCCATCACCAGCAGGATGGCGATGGCAAGAACGATGAGGAGGGTGAGGAGACCGATATCCACTATCTAATCAGACCCGAGTTATTCGCTGCGCCGCAACGTTCGACCAAGTTGGACGGCTCCCTGAAGGACCATCAAAACGACGCCAACGACGAGGAGCGACTTGAGGGTGACGGGAAGGGGCAGGTCAGAGGCGGTACCGGTGCGTTCCATCACCGAGATCGACTTGCCGGCCTGCAGCGCGGCGCCGTACCCCAGCGCGGTCAGGAAATAGAGCGCGACGATGGCATTGATGACGTTGAGCCGATGGCGCGTGCGCGGTGACACCGAGTCGATGACCAGGGTGATGCGGATATGGTCGCGCCGTTGAAGGGTGTAGGAGCCGGCGATGATGAAACAAGCGGCTGTGAGGAAGATGCTGACCTCGTGAACCCAGGTCGTGGGTGCATTGAAGAAATAACGCAACACGACCTCGTAAACGGTAAGGGCGACGGCGAGCAGAAAGGCGTAACTCGTCTTCTCGCCCAACGTGCGGGTGACGGCGTCGACCCAGCCGCTTGGCGCCGGGTCCATATCGGACTCGTTCGGGGCAGCCATTGACGATCTAAGTGGTAAAAGGGTAACCCGCGCCTGCGCTTACTCGAGCAAACCCAGCTGCGCGAGGAAAGCCACGTGGGAATCGTAGATGCGTTGGGCCATCTCGCTGCGCATGGCGAAGGTTTTGAGGACGTCGGCGGCGATGACACGAAAACGGCGGCGCTCCGCTTTCGACCAGGTGACGAATTCAACGCCCTGTTCCTTGGCAACTTGAGCCGCGGCTGCATCCGCCAGCTCCATCTGCTGAATCATGTTGCGGGCGAAGTCGCGCACCGCTGCTTCGACAATGACCTTGAGGTCATCGGGCAGCTCCTGCCAGCGATCGGCGTTGACGGCGACATCTGCCATGGGCAGCGAATGGAAGCCGGGGTAGATCTGGTAAGGTGCGATCTTGTGGTAACCCAGGTCGACGTTCATGCCAAGGGTGCCCCAGTCAGTGGCGTCGATGACCCCCCGGTCGAGGGAAGTGTAAACCTCGCTGCCGGGAATATTGACTGGAGCGGCGCCGATCCGGTTGAAAATCTCCTGATTGAGACCTTCGGGAATGCGCATCTTGACGCCCTTGAGATCGGCGACCGAGCGCAGCGGTTTTTTCGAGGGGATCGATTCCATGCCGTGCCACACGGCGCCGATGTAGAAGACGTTGAAGCGCCCGTAGAGCTCGCGCGCCAGCTCCTTGCCGCCGCCGAACTCGAACCACATCTGCATCTGGTAGGCGGTCTCGTAGGCCCCGGGGAATTCCGACAGCATCGCAAAACCTGGATCTTTGCCGGCGAAATACCCCGCACCGCTCTGCTGCCCGTCGAGTATGCCCGAACCAACCGCATCCAGGGTCTCGTTGTACGCCACCATGGTGCCGACCGGCACCGGCGTTATCTCGAGTCGGCCGGCGCTCAACACTGCGACGTCAGCACAGAACTCCTCGAATACCCGGTGATTTATCGAACCGGCCTGCCACAGAGACTGCATCGTCCATTGGTACTTCTCAGCGGCAGCGCGATCGGCGCATACGGTCACCAGGATTGCAATACATCCAATTGCGAGTCCAGCGCTCGATCTCGGGTGGCTTTTACTCGACTTGCTGTTGCTCATCTGTGCAACTCCGTGCGTCTACTATGTGTGGGGGGGCGACGCCCGGGGGTCAACCGCGCCGCGAACAGAATCAAGATAACCAACGTGTGGCTGAGTCCAAGTAGGCTATTCGAACGGGCCGTGCAGAAGTGTCGCCCGAACCGGTCTCATCGGCTCAGGCCTGTTTCAACGATCGAGCTACAACGAGGGCGACAGAGGCCACGACAATGATGAGCGAGCCGTTGATCGCCAACGCCCATTGCACGCCGATCAAGTCGCTCACAATCCCCAGCTCCAGGTGGCCGATCCAACCGAAACCGATTGCCAGTGTCCAGCCTCCCAACGCCCTGCCGCGCATCCCATCGGGTACGTTCGCCTGCAGCAGCCCCCACTGCAATGCGTCGAAGAGGGCGGCCATCATTCCCACCATCGCGATCACCATAATTGAAAGCGCGAACAGGCTTGATACGCCCAGGACCAATACGCCGGCGCCGTAGAGCGCGGCGACGCCGATCACCATCAACCCCTTGCGACGGTATTCGCTGAGACGGGCGAGGACCAGGGCGCCCACGAACGACCCGAACCCCGCCACTGAGGTCAGAGTGCCGAGGTCGGACTCGTCGAGCCCGAGCCTCTCTCTGGCGAGCACCGGCAGCACCGAGGCGTGAGAGAAACACAGCACTTCGACCAACAGCGTCATGATGAGTAGCGACCGCACGGTGGGCAGGCTCGCCATGATTCGCAGCCCCTCTCTGGCATCGGCCAGCACGGATGGGCGTGCAGTCTCCTCGCTGGCGTGTCTTGGCGCTACGGGCACGCGCACCAGGACCGTAGCCGCGGACCCGTGCAGGACCGCCGCCGTCGCGAAGGCAATCGTCGGCCCGTAGATCTCCAACAGGAAACCGCCGGCGAGCGCGCCGCAGGCACTTAGCGCGCGCACACCCACCGAGCATACTGCGATCCCGTTCATGGCGTCGACGGGCCCGACCACATCGGGGATCAACGCCTGCGACGCGGGCAGTTCGAAGCTGTTTATGGCGCCGGCTAGGGCCAACAGGGCGATGACGGGCCACGCCGACTCGATGCCGCCGACCGCGACAAAGGCCAGGATAAGCGTAGTCAAACCCTTGGCGACGGCGGCTCCGGCCAGAACGTAACGTCGGTCGAGCCGGTCCGTGATGGCGCCGCCAAACGGGGCCACCAGCAAGCCGGGCGCAGTTCCCATGGTGAAGGAGATTGCCGTCAGCAGTGCGGAACCGGTCTGGTCGAACACGAACCAACCCACCGTCAGACGGGTTATCCAGTTGGCAAACCCGTTGACGACGACGCCCGACCAGAGCTGGCGGAAAGCCCGGTTGCGGAATGTTCGCAGCGAATGCCACAGGCGCGGTTCTGCCTCAGCGATGTAGTGGTCCGTCACCCCGGGCTCGCTTCTACGGTTGTTGCCTGAGCGGGTGAGATACGTGTACGGTCGCTCCCATCCAGACGAATGGTTACTTTCGAAAATGTCATCTCGACTATGAGGCTTCGGGCCCGCGCTTGTGTGAGAACAGGTAAACCGACCTTGAGGGACTCGATCCAATCATCATCCACGCTTCGACATTGGGTCCGGGTCTTCGGGCGTTGCTTCTGCATCGGCATCGCAGTTACATGTGCGGTCGCCCATGCGGAAGAGACCAAAGAATACACCTTTTCCCACAATCCGAGGAATCGCTCTCTCATTGCTATCGATCTTCACGCTACCTTCTCTGGCACCGGAGGCGATCTCAGGGCAGCGATTGTCGCCAATGCACCGGGCTGCGACGATCCCATCATACCGTCTAACGGACAGACCGGAAACACCCTGGATATCGTCTGGCCGTCCGAATGTATTGACCCCGGCGAAAGCGTTGGGGTACGAATTTCCACCACCCGGGGGCCGACCCATCTGGCAGATTCCCACTGGACGTATCAGTTTGCGTCGGGCGAATCCGACAGCACGGCGATCGATCCGGAGAGGGACGTCACAGAAGCGCTAGTTGCAGATCTGGAAGAGGAGACGGAGTACTATTTTCTTTGGGTGCTGGTGGTGCTGTTGGTCATCGGTCTCGCCCTTTTCCTGCTCTGGCTCGCTCAGAAGGATTGGACACCTTAAGGAGGTCTATCTTGCGTATAGCAGCCATCTACGACATCCACGGAAATCTGCCGGCGCTCGAGGCGGTGTTGGAGGAGGTGGCGCAACTGTACCCTGATTCAATTGTGGTCGGAGGCGACGCCGTGTGGGGGCCGATGCCCCGCGAAACACTGACGAAGCTGCACGAGGTCGATCTCCCCATGCAGTTCATACGCGGCAACGCTGATCGTGTGGTTGCCGAGCTCATGTCCGGTAAAGACATCAGTGAAGAGGTGCCGGAAAAGAATCGGAAGGTCGCGGCGTGGGTGGCGCAGCAACTCGAACCCGGTGATCAGGAGTTGCTGTTCAATTGGAACCGTACGGTGAAGCTGACGGCCAACGGACTCGGTGAGGTGCTGTTTTGCCATGCCACGCCACAGGATGACACCACCATATTCACACGATTGACGGCAGAAGATCGATTGCGGCCCCTATTCGACAAGGTCGGCGCCGGGCTCGTGGTCTGTGGTCACACCCACATGTAGACCGACCGCATGGTGGGGGAGGTGAGGGTGGTGACAGCCGGCAGTGTCGGGAGCCATCATGGCGACAGAGGTGCCTACTGGGTATTGATAGACGCGGATGTCCAGTTCAAGTGCACGCTCTACGATTTCGAGGATGCGGCCATACGGGTTCGCGCAACCACCTACCCAAAGGCCGAGGAGTTTGCCGAGGGCAGTATCCTGCGGCCGCAATCGGAGGAAGAGACCCTCAAGATTTTTGGTCCCGTTTCGCTATGAGCAGTGACAACCTCGTCGACGTTCTCGTAATCGGCGCCGGTGCATCCGGGGCAGCCGCTGCCTGGCGGCTTTCAGAGGCTGGTTTCCGCGTTGTGTGTCTCGAGCAAGGTGGTTGGGTCAAGCCCGAAGAGTTTCCCCTATCCCGCTCCGACTGGGAGCTGCGGGCGCACAACGACTGGGCGTTCGATCCGAACGTCCGCCAACTGCCGCAAGATTATCCAGTCGTCGAGGAGGACTCGGAGGTCTCGCCGTTGATGTTCAACGCGGTCGGTGGCAGCACCATTCACTGGACCGCTCACACGCCGCGGTTTCATCCCTCCGACTTCAAGGTGAAGACGCTGGACGGCGTGGCCGACGACTGGCCGCTGAGCTACGCTGACCTCGAGCCGTACTACGATCTCAACGACCGCATGATGGGCTGTTCAGGAGTGAACGGCGACCCGGCCAATCCGCCGCGCTCGGAACGCCCCATGCCGCCGCTGCCGCTAGGACCGGATGGCGTCCGCATCGCCGAGGCATTCGAGCGGCTCGGCTGGCACTGGTGGCCCTCCGACGGCTACATCAACTCGGTAGCCTACGACGGGCGCCAGGCGTGCAACAACTGCGGCCCCAACGGCCTGGGCTGTCCGCGCGGCGCCAAAGGCAGCACCGATAACACCTACTGGCCGCGAGCTATCGAGCTGGGAGCCGAGGTACGGCCGCATTGCCGCGTGTTCGAACTGACCAGCGGCGCCGATGGCCGGCTTACCGGCGCCGCTTACATAGACGCCGACGGAGTACATCGCCATCAGCCGGCACGGGCGGTGATGGTGGCCTCCAACGGCATCGGGACGCCGCGTCTGCTGCTGATGTCGGCATCTGACCGCCAGCCCCAGGGGTTGGCTAACTCAAGTGGGCTGGTCGGCAAGAACCTGATGTTCCACCCTTACGGCGTGGCGTGTGGTCTGTTCCCTGATGGTGAGCCCACCTACAAGGGGGCGCTGGGCAACATCATCATCAGCCAGGAGTTCTACGAGACCGACCCCGACCGCGACTTCGTGCGTGGTTATTCGTTTCAGATGTGCCGCAGCACCGGACCGGGCTGGACGGCGGCGGGATTGGCGCTGCCGCCGGTGGTGTGGGGCGAATCCCACCACCAGGAGTTCGCTGCGCGGTTCGCCCGCTCAAGCTATCTGCTGACCATCACGGAGGACCTCCCAGAAGAACGCAACTGCGTTACCCTCGATGCTTCGGCGACCGACAGCGACGGTTTGCCGGCACCGCGGGTGACCTATTCGGCTTCGGCCAACACCCGCCGCATGCTGGACCACGGCAACGCCAACGCCAGGCGCGTGCTGCGCGAGGCCGGCGCGACCAAGGTGCTGATCAACCCCCTGTTGCGCGGCGGCGGCTGGCACCTGATGGGCACGGCGCGAATGGGCGATGATCCTGAGCGATCGGTAGTGGATCGCCATGGCCAGGCCCACGACGCCGACAACCTGTTCGTGGTGGATGGCAGCCTGTTCGTGACAGCGGGGGCGGTTAATCCGACGCCGACGATTCAGGCGCTCGCGTTGTGGGTGGCCGATTACATCGCTCGTGACCGCACCGATCTGAGGGGCTGATGGCAGACGACACGATGCAAGCGCGCCTACGGTTGCTGGAAAGGGTGCTCGATCGGTTGGTGCCGCCCGTAGATGATCTGCCGGGAGCTGGAGGGCTCGGGCTGGCGTCGCGGGTCGTTACGGTGGCAGGCAGTATTCCCAGGTTCGGCGAGGCGCTCACCAAGGTCGAGGGTGGGTTGGCCACGGAGCTGGATGGACGCGATTTCGCGGTACTCGATGCCGCTCAACAGACGGCCACCATGTGTGCGGTCGAGCAGCGCCAGCCGGCCGCATTCGCGACGTTCGTGCAGCTCACCTATCTCGTCTACTACGGCGACAGCCGGGTGCGTCAGCGGATCGGCTGGGGCCCGGGCGGCGTGCAGCCCCAAGGCTTCGAGCTGCCTCCGTTCGAGGAGTCAATCCTCGATGCGATACGCAAGCGCGAGCCGTTCTGGCGCCAGGTGTGACGGACGCGGCAAAATGCCGCACGGGAGGGCGCTGGCAACGTGCAATGCGTACGGACGAAATTATATACCGTTGTTCAATGTTCGCGGCGGAGGCTCAGGCGCTAGCGGCGCCCTCGTTTTCCCTTAGACCTGGTTGAAAGTAGACTCAGTTCCTGGGCCTGGGCGCTACGTTGTGCGCGGCTCATCCTACCCTCGGCCGTACCACGCTGACGCCGTCCTCCTCGACGAGGGGCCGGTTGTAGATGTAGGGCGGTTCCAGCACGGCTTGCTGGGCCTCGGTCAGTTCCCCAATCCAATCCGGCATGCTAGTCTCGTAATAACCACCGTCAAAGTTCAGGTACTTGGGGGAGTAGCGGTAAAGCAGCGAGCGCCGCTCTTGCTTGCCTTTCCAGGGTAGGGTGCCGTGAAGCGTGGCCTCGGGGAAGATCACCAAGTCGCCGGCTTTGACAGGCACGTTGTAGACAATTTCCTGGTTGGCTTCCCAGACCCTGATATCATCAGGGCACTGAAAGTGGGATTTGTGGCTGCCGGAGATGATGCAGAGACCGCCATCTCCGGGATTGATATCGGCCAGTTGATACTGGAAGACGGTCATGCCGCAACGGATGGTGCCGTTGGAATAGGTGTAGTGAGCAGCTCCGTTGAACTGGTAGGAGGTGGCACCGTGTATGCGGAGTCCTTCGGCGTCTGCTTTGGAGGTCAGAATGAGAGGAGCGTGATCGAGCTTCCAACCGCGACCGAACAAGGTATCGAGGTAAGGGACGAGTTTGGGAGGGCAGAGAAGATCGCGAAAGGGCTGGCAATAGGGTTGGTCCCAGTTCAGCATACCGCTGAAGTGACCTCGCTTTTTTCGATCGTCCATACGACCCCCCGTTTCGACATTGGGGTCATCAACGCATTTGTCCTGGTTGGCGTCTATGGCCTCATTGACGGCGTTTACTTCTTGGGGCGAAAGAAAGCTCTTGATCACCAGAAAACCCTGAAGATCAAGGAGAAACTTTTCACGCTCGTTCATGGATTATCCCTTCTTAGGAGTCAGCGGAGAGGGTCAAGCCTTGCCGTTGACAGCTGCTCCAATGCAGGCGTGGCGGAGTTTTCGCTGAATCTATCTGGGATGCTGTTATCGGTCAATCAGAAGGGAGGTCGGTCGAGCAGGGGCGCGGAGGTCGCTGCCGGGGAGGTGACAGGGGTTCGGTAAGGGCATTCCGATCAAGGACGAGCTCCAAACAGGCAGCTCGCGCCTTACCGGAAAGCAATTAGGCTGGATGGGTACTAAGCTACCACGCGCCCCATCATCTGATCGATTCTATGGGACACCTTTTCTATCGAGAGCCCTGCCGACACCCGCATTTCTCGGATCAGGTATTTCAACAGGACAACTTCCGCCATATCGAACACCTCTTTGGTGCCGGCGGAGTCAGTAGCCTTTAAAAGTCCCTTGGACTTGTATTCAAGGATCTTATGAGTGGAGGTGCCGAACAAGCTTGCGGCCTCGTCGATGCCGATGAACTTTGTCTTTTGCCTTGCCATAAGATAGACCTCCCTGTCTAGTGTCGCAGGCGATATATATGATACTATTTAATACTAAGTATATCGGGACCTGAGGCGAAAACTCCAGGGGTGGAAGGCAGATTGTTGGAAAAAGCGAAATCGGAGGGGTCGTGACTCGCGTCGCGGCCTCGGAGACGAATCTCTAATCCACTGACCCGCCAGGTCAAAAGGTTGCAGAGATGAACAGCGGGCAAGGTAATTTCGATCTGAAACTATGCTTATCAGCTGCAATCACGGAACGAGATCGCCAAAGTGCAGCTGGGTCCTGCGCCGATCATTTTGGCTTCTTCGCTCGGGTACTTTGAAATAGCCCGTTGACCAGATCCACAATTGTGTCCTTGAGCAAGAGCGTTACCGCCACGAGCCGTTCCGCGGGTAGCTCATATCGCTCTTCGAGCGCCAGCAATTCCGGATTTTGGTCGCCCCGCGCATCCATGAACGTCTGAGACTCCTGCTCGCTAGTTTCGAGCGCCGTTGCGACCAACGCTTCTATACTTGCAGGCGTATACTCACCCGTCTCGCGCTCCTTCTGGGATACGGAGACCTGCTCGCTATTTTTTTCAAATGCATCTGTCATCTGCTGGAAGAGTCTCGGTAAAGGGTTGCTGAGGAGTTCCTCGGCCACAATCGGTTTGAGGTGGGTTTCCCGATACTGAAATGGAATGTTGATCATGCGGGGGAAAGGACTGAACCCCTTCGTCAAGCAGTTGGCCAGAGCGATCAATGCCGTTTCACCTTCGGCTTCCGAGTCGATATGGTGATGATTGCGAATCGGTTCGATGAGTTCCGGGAAGATCTCCCACTGTGCCAGTAACGCACCCCCGGTGACCGGATGCTGGAAATCACCGACTACCGCTTGCTCACTGGCAAGCAAACCACCTTGCCATTTTGTTCGTTCGATCTCGTACAACACAAGTGGGAATATGTCCTGGTATATGATCGTATTGAGCAGCTTTCCTACATCGTGCAATACACCGCAGGTGAAGCTGTTAAACTCTACCGGCACTGCCGTCACGTTCCACAACTTAAAATGCTTTAAAATCTCTAGTATAAACGGCGGCAATTTAAGACTCTGGATAATCTCCTGCTCCTTGGGAGAGGGTTCCTCTACATTCAGGTTCAATATCTGCGCCATGTAGCCAACACTTGCACTGTGGAGAAAAAAATGTCGAACGTCGAATCCTGCCTGTTGGACCTTTTGTGTGAGCTCACTCATGGCCGTGCCCATGATTATCTTTCGTGTTTCTTCCATTCCGATCATGGAAAGGGCACTTTCCAGCGTCTCGACACGCTGTCTGGCCGAATAACGTGCCAGATTTGAGGTGCGGATGATGGAGCTCTGCAAGCCGCCATCGGGTTGAATTATTTTTGCCAGCTCGGTGTATCGCGCGCCCTGATCGATCGCCTGCAAGACCTGTTGGCACACGTGCGGAAAGCCCGGCAGAAGCTCCATGGCGATATGATCCTTTTCTAGCTTCTGGCGGATCTCATCTGGAGACAACATCTCGTTCTTAGCTGGCTGACCGTTGCTCAGCTTGGACTTGGTAGCAATGACCTCCTTCAAGTCTTGAGTAAAGAACTGGGACCAGAATTTTCTAGTCTCTTTGACATCCGCCGTAGCCTCACAACCCTTGACGCTAATCCTTTCTGAAAGCTGCATCAGATGGTCCCAGGAGAAATTCGTTTGGTCCGAATTGTGACATACAACTACATGGCGGTCTTCTCCCGAATTCGCCATCATCCGTACTGTTGCTTCGCTTAAACCGGGTACGTTGGGACCGAAGATGATACTGCAAATCTGCCGAGAGAATCGCCGAGCATGTCTTGGAATGTCAGCACTGTTGTTGGCCAGAGCGATTTCTATCCGGACGGGAGCCGACGAATCTTCCCCCAGTTGGCTATTCAATACCTTTTGAGCCGCATAAATGGTCCGAAAGTGGCGATAGGACTCAGCCGTCTTCAACAGATTTGGATCCTTGGGTATGGCCTCGCATACAATGACTATGAAGGGTTTTCCCTGAAGCTGATCGGCAGAGACACTTTTCTTGGGCCCCTTGGCATCTTTCGTATCGGATTCTGTTCGCGGTGAAGCAGCATGGTCGGCGTCGAGCGCAGACTCTGGAGGTTCTAGCAAACCGTCGATCGCGGTTCGCAAGTCGAAAGAGGTGCCGAGCTCCTCTTCCATCCGCAATATGGAATCCGCAAACGTTCGCTGAGCGCGTTCTGTTTCCTTTGCGTGCTCCGCTAGGGCGTATTCGACCGACTTTTTCAAGTCGTTTATCCTGAACGGTTTTGTCAGGAATTCTCCAACCCCTTTGTGGACCGCATCAATGGCCAATTCCATGGTCGGAAATCCGGTCATGATTACAAACGCCATATCCGGCTGAATCTTCTTGATACGATCAATCAACAGATCTCCTGATATTCCCGGCATTCTGATGTCCGTGATCACCAGATCGAATCTTTGGCCCTGGACCATCTCAAGAGCCTGTTCCCCATCTTCAGCAGATTGAACGCGGAAGCCAGCGTTCTCGAGAACACTCGTACACATGGTGCGAATCTTCTCCTGATCTTCCACTATGAGGATGTCGTTTCGGGCAGTCATTTTTTCATCGCAGAGGTGTGTGGAAAGTTCGGCGGCAAGATATAGCTTGGGCCGATGACGTTCGCCGAGCTTTACATGCTGTCGCTGGGCGATGAACAGTCACCATTGTACTATGACAAAATGTCGATCACATTCCTACTAGTAAAATTACTAGTATTTCGCTCACCATTTGTCTATTCGAGAGATTTTGTGTCTGTTTTTGATAAAGGAGGGTTTTGTTCTATAGTATTTTTCATGCGGCAAAACACCGCCAGCGATCTAGAGCCGGCCGGCGGGAGATCAGAAAGCTGCTTTCGAAATCGATGGGATATGTGAAAGAAGCGATGTCTCGGAATTAGGCCGCATATCGCACTGCCTTGGGATCACACTAGTCGCAGCGGAACAGTCCTCCAGGTCACGCTCTATATTCGTTGGTCTTCAATTTCGGCTCATATCTTTTGGAAAATAGTAGGCTGCAATAACTGCTGCACCCCAATGGCCTCGTTGTGACCCGCTTCGTGCGCCCGACTCAGTCCTATGAGTCCTTTCTCCAAATATTCTTCGGTCAGCATCGTATGCCACTCCTCGATCCCCACGACCCCGGCGCAGCCAGGGCGCCATCAGTACACTTGCATAAAACTCCCGATTTAAATTCTGGACAGACCCTAAGTCTCATTGAGGATGCTCATCAGAGATTGATTCTGATGTTCTGACATCCACAATGAGGTCAAATAGGCGGCTCCCGCCAAATACAAGTGTGCTTTCTGTGGATTCATCCAGCATCCATCGATACAGGCGCGAACGTATTTTACTAAATGGGCATCCCTTCGAATCGAGGCTTGGGTGGCAATCTCTGTAACCATGTCCAATCTGTGCTCAGGTGCCGTATGCCAAGCAACAGAGGCTGCATCAGAAGGTGAAGAATGCAGGGCTTCTGAAAAGGAGCCTGATACTTTAGGCGGTTCGAAATGGTAAGAGAAATCGGCTTGAGACAAAGCAGCTCTAAATCCTAACACCCAGCTCAAAGTAACCAAAGGCATTTGGATATCTTCGGGAATTATCGGACTCAAGGACCATGCGGCTTGGGGCAAATTGAGGCAATGTGTCCATCCATATTTTGAAAATTCGGTATTCTCTTGGAGCATCGATTGCACAGCTGTATTGAGAGTTAAGTTTAACAACACCTGGTTGAGTTGCTCCTTTGACATTGGAGGGATTCTAGGCAGGAAATCTTTGAGTAATTGGGCCTCTTCACCTACTTGAACGACGTTTCTAATGGCTAGGCTCTCCAGTTTTTGGCGTAATCTGGGCAGATGGTCAATGGCATCCCCCAGTTCTGATTCGATGGATAGAATATCGACCTCTGGATTTGATCCCCCCGTTTCAAGCTCTACCAAATCGAAGAACTCATCTTGAATCATCACGTCGGTGTCTTGTGCAAATCCCCGAATCATCTCCCTTATCAATTTGAGCGAAGAATCGCCACCCTCTGCCCCCATAGCGGTCAAATTATGTACCCCGATATGGGCATGGGCAGCGCAGGCCAAGGTTCGGATGCTCTTTCCTACAATAGCTTCCAAAAGAACCTGATAGTCGAATTGTCTACACATCGAGACACAGAGGCAGTCAGCCCGCTCGACATCGCCTTCAGTAATAGCGCTTTGGAGCTGGTCGATTGCATTCCATCGATTTGGAAGATCTATGAGTTGTTGAGGCGGAGCTATAGTAGGGCCTTGGGCTTGGTACCTGGCGCATAGACTGACCATTTGCATACGCGCCATTCTTCGTTCATCAGGTTTTACGAACGGCAGTAGTCTCTTTCGCGCCAATAACTGAAGTGGAGCGTGCATCGTAAAAGAGCTGCCATTTTCTGTCGGTTCCGAGACGTTTTCTGCGATCAGGCCAAACAGCTGATGGTCCGTCAATTGGTCCAGGTCTCGACTCTTGTACTCGGTCTCGACTTTTTTGGGGTCTATGCCACTGAGAACGTTGTACATGGCTCCCTTTGCATCACTCATAGGAGTTTCGTTCTTCGGGCTTATCCGAAAGATATTGGACAATTTCCCATTCAAACCCAGCCGCGTCATAATAATAGACTCGTTTTCTGTAGGGTTCGGGTTGAACGGGATTCCCCTTTTTGTACCCGCCTTCTTCAAGACGTTTGATCACGGATGCAAGATCATCAACCACCCAGGATAGATGGTTCACCCCATAACTCTTGTAAGTTGGTAGTGCGCTTTGTGGAGTCGCATCCAAATGAGGTTCTTGTAACGCGATATAGTGTTGCTCCGTGCCGATATGTACCCATCGAATACTTCCTTCTCTGGCTTTGTCGCATCTCACTTTGAAGGAAGGATCAACGACCATGAGGAAAGAAATCTGCGCATCGATGTCAGGTACGGTAATATTTGCATGTTCTAAATAAGTTGCCATGAGTTCCTCCTTTCGTGACGTCCTGCAAAGACTTCCTTTTCACTCAGGCTTTGGCGACCAGAACTCCAACAGGTTCCCATCTGGATCATAGAAATAGTAGGCGGCCGCTTTCATCCACTTAAGATTGTGTGGACCGTATACTTCTGTCCCCTGATCACGGACGTGGGCAACAGCGGAATCCAGCTGCTCGCGTGGCACGTTAAAGGCGTAGTGGATCGGCCCCAAGCGTTCGCCCCTGGGCAGGGGCGATTGATCCTCAAACAACAGCGAACCCTTGTGTAGCGCTATCCGTTCCGCCAGATCGGGAGCGCCCGCCCAAAACCATGCCCACGTGTCATCGGCCTCCGTCGCGGGCGTCAAACCTACTACGTCACGGTAAAACTCGGCGGACGCCTGTACATCTTTCACGACCAAGACAATTTCAGCCAGACCGATACTGAACATGGTGATCACCTCCTTATGGAAGCAGGGAGTAATCCTTGATTTGTGGGCTCACTCGCCTCCACCTGGATTCATGGGAGCGCCTTCCCACGCTCTGAGAAATTCCTGCGCCTTGTCTGAGGTATGCAGGTAGGCAAAGCGGGCCACCTGGCGTCCGACCTCCTTCACCCGTTCCTCTAATTCCCCAGCTTTCAGCTTCCCGGCCTCGTCAAATGCGTTGCTCGCCGAGGGAATGGACGCCTGCTCCGGGATCACCCAAGCGTGAAGCGCTCGAAAAATGGCTCGTAGACTGTGCAACGCATTAGCTGCTCCGCCGGAACCACCAGAAACCCCAACCAGACCGATCATCTTGCCTTCAATCTCGTCAAAACCCATGAGATCTAAGGCATTCTTCAGCACACCACTGAAGCCCCCATGATATTCTGGTGTTCCCAGAATGATCCCTCGAGCTTGCTGCACGTCCCTCCGTAGTTTTGCTACATCCTCTGGGTAAGAGCTTTCGCTCTCCCCGCCATCGCAGAAGACGAGGTTGTAATCCCGCAAGTCGATCAAGTGGGTCTGGACTCCAACCTCCTGGGCGCCTTTCAAAGCAACGTTTAGGGCCAGGCGGGTGTAACTGCGCGATCTCAAACTCCCGCAGATACCTACGACGAGGATGTGATTTTCAGTCTGTTCTTTTTGACTCATGGCAACATCCCTCCTTTGCCTGTTTCCTAGAAGATACGATTCGGAGGCAGGCTATTTCTATCGGTAATAGTGATGACTTTTGGAGAGGCGGTAGGTAAGCCACGTATCGGGAAGAACCCTTACCCGATCGATCGCCGAGGTCAGTTCAGAGTGGGTAGGGTGGCATCTGGATGTGGAGGTATCTGGAGGCCTCGGTAAAAACCCTTAGTTGCTCTTTTGGGTGGGGTAGTCGCCGATTGCGGACGGTAGGGGAGAATACGTATGCTCCCCGATCCGTGTGCCGTAGAATGTGCGACGCCGCCGGTCAGGCGTGGTTTGCTACTCGTTGATCAAGCCGTGCCGGTGGGCGTAGGAAGCTGCTTCGGTCCGATTATTGGCCCCGATCTTTGCTAGGATGTTTCTGACGTGCGTCTGGACCGTCTTGATGGAGATAAACAGCTGATCGGCGATCTGTTGGTCGGTCTTGCCGCCGGCAAGGAGCCGCAGCAGCTCCACTTCGCGTTCCGTCAATCCGTGGGGATACTCCTCGTGGAGATCTTCGCCATGATGGAGTCGCCGGGCAAACGAGTAGGTCTGCGCCTGTGCCCGGGCGGTCGGCGCGTGGGCGGCCAGATAACGGGCAGCGGCAACCAACACGTGGACGCCAGCGTTGGTCTCAGCGAATGCGCCGTACTCGCGAAACGCTGCTTCGACGGCTTGGATAGTATGGAAGTCGCGGTCTTCACGCAGCAGTACGCCACCGAGCACAGCGAGTAGGCGTTTGGGAGTTCCGCCACTGAACAGGTATCGCGCTACCAATCGCCCGGCTTCATCCACCCGCCGCTGCCGGTCAAGGAGGACCGGCAGCTCCTCCAAGAGCTCCTCCGGCCTATCGACTTTGTCGTCGGACGGTGGAAGACGCGCCGCTGGCACGTTGAGAAAGCGGTCGAGGTAGACGCTCATGGCAGCGTCGAAAACGCCGCGCAGAAGCTCTCGCGAAGGCGCGCGCCGGAGACCTTCATGAACGGCATGAGCAAAGGAGAAGGTGTGGAGCGCTGTATTCCAATCCGCGTACTCGTTACTGGTGTGAAACTGCGCTATCCGCAGTGCCGCGGCGTAGGTAACTGCGCTGGCCAACTGCTGCTCGGTAGCTCCGTCGCGAAGAGCCGCCAGCAGTGCCGCAACGATCGTGCGCGCATCCTCCCCTAAGAGTACCGGACGTAATTTCTCCTCTCCCGACCATTGGCCGCGGTGGCGCCTTCCTGCATCAACCGCATCCGGCAGCTCGTCGAACGCCTCCTCCAACAACGCGATGAGATCGACGGGCCTACGCCAATTCTTGGCCTCTTCCTTTCGATCTGCAGAAGCATAACCTTTTGCAAGGCTCGGTCAATACTGCTTCAGCGTGCTCCCACCCGGCCACATCGAGGGCCTCAAGAGCTTTGTTGGTGAAATCGAGGCAATGGCCGGAGGCGATATAGCGGTGGTCTGTGACAGCAGAGAAGAGCATGTCGGCCATGTGACGGTGGTCGGCACCGATGCGCACCGCCGTGGCGATGCAGCGTTCTGCCCCCTCAGCATCGCGCACCTCCACAAACTGGCGAAACCAACGCTTGATGGTCTCTAGGTCAATGGTGGGATTTGGAAGCGGGCGAATCGGAAATCGTTTGGGCGACCAACACGTATCCTCCGCTATGGCACATAAACCCTGATAGAGCGCCAAAGGTTGGTTGTCGGTGTGCAGGTGAGGTAGCTGGTTGACCATGCAGGTAGCGATAGTCAACCCGGCGTCCCATCCAGCGCGTCGATGCCGAACACCGAAGTCGAGACCAATACGAAACGGCTCGACAGGATCAGCAGTCCCATCGAGGAGGGCAATTACAGACTTGCCGATGACCAGGTTGATTTCCCGTTGCAAACCTTCGCGAAGGCGCTCGTGATGGTGACCGACCTTGTCAGTAGCTGGTATTGGCCTTGACCGACACCTCCCTCAAGCTCTGGTGAGTTCGAACGCCGGGATATGTCTCGTGACTGTCGTCAACAAAGGAGGCGTTGGCGGAAACGCTCCAAAGCCAGTTGGGCATTCATTGGTTTCTGAGCGTGCTCCTGGTCTGCGAACGAATATTCCGAGCCGGCATTTTGTGCTTCGTCAGAATACAACTCTAAGCAGTGAAGTAGATCAGGACGAGACAGGTCAAAAGGAACCCAGTCTGTCGTTGCAAGTACGCCGCCATACCTGAAGCCGACGACGTCGGTTGTCAGACCCTCGATCCTCTCCGGTCCGTACTGGTAGGAGAGGCAGGACTGAATCCCCTTGTCTGATATTCTCGGTCTTGAGCCAAGCGGTTACGCGCGCGATTAGTGCGTGGCCCCTTCGGTTTCGGAAACGCTGAGTTTTCTTATGTGCACAAGCTAGAAGCTGCCCTCACGCTGGTCGTAGTGCGTTGGCTTGCCATACGACTCTCCACCTCTCTGGACCCAGTGGGCGTTCCAGCGGATCATGGTATCAAGATCAACTACGGGAGAACCAAACAGTTCGATGGCTTCTGCATTATCGCTGTGCCAGGCCTTATCGGCCTCTTCGCCCTTAAAGATGGGCTCGATTCGAAACATTTCTCCGAAGCGCCGGGCGACATACCTGATTTCTGCCGGCACTTCGGCACCGATATTGATAGCGGTTGCAGGAACTGTACCGTGGTGTAGACAACGCAGGATCTGAGCAGTGGAATCCGCCTGCCAGATTACGTTGGCCACGCCCGTGCGGATGTCAATGGGTTGCCTATTTAGAACCTTCAAGGCGACATCGTGAAGAACCCCGTAACGCAAATCGATGGCATAGTTCAAGCGCACCAACCTCCCGGGGCTGTCGCTATGCCTAGAGAAATATTGAAAAATTCGTTCACGAGCCACGCACGAATTAGGATATTCCCCAAGGGGTTCCGGGGGGTGGGTTTCCGGTGCACTGCCGCTCCCATTAACCTCGACAAAGGGATATACACACAAGGTGGAAAAGGCCACAAATCGCGTTCTTCCTAGAATTTCACCGACGTGTGCAGGGACCATGGCGTTCATCGCCCAGGTATCGGGTTCGGATCCGGCGGTGCCAAATTTCTTCCCCGCCATGTAAACGATATTTTCCATGCGTGGAAGCGTCTGTACAGCGCTGCGGTCCAGGAGATCCATAGCAATGGTCTCTATTCCGTATGCTTCCAACTGTTGCTTTGTCTTAGGTGCGGAGAAGCGCGCCACACCAATCACCCGTTTCTCAGGAGCGGCGCGTTTGGCCATCCTGGCGAGGGTCGGACCCACTTTTCCACCGACACCCAAAATCAGTATATCACCTTCCAAGCGGGCAAAATCCTCCACTAGATCCGTCGTAGGGGTGGATTGAAGGTCTTCTAACTCGACAACACTTTCGATCACCTCGGGCAGAATGTGCATTACAGGCCTATCCTTCAGTCAGCGCGCAGCGAAACCCGAAGTCGCTGAACTGTTTCTCGGGGGCCAGACTCGAGCGTGCGGCACAGCGCGAGAAGCGGATCTGGTGGCGCCAGGAGCCGCCGCGGCCGACACACCGGTTGCCCGACGTCGGTCCCAGTGGGTTGCGGTCTGGAGAGTAGCTGTAGTAGGCTTTGTCGTAGTAGTCGGAGCACCACTCGTGCACGCCGGCCGACATGTCGTAGAGGCCGTAGCCATTGGGACCGTCGAGGCCAACAGAGTGCAGCGGCGCATCGCGCCCGCCCCGGTGGTCGCAAGGCAGTTGAGCGCCCCACGGGTAGGTGGTTCCTTCCAGACCGCCTCGAGCCGCTTTTTCGCGTTCGGCTTCGGTAGGTAACCGGTAGCTCCTGACGGTCATCGCAGACAACCATTCGCAGTAGGCTACGGCGTCAAACCAGTTGGCGCCGACAACGGGTTGGTCAGGGTGTTGAAATTGCGGCTCGTGCCAAAAGATCGGAGGCTCACGGCCGCTAGCTGCCGTGAACAGGGCGTACTCGCCCCGAGTGACGGGGAATTTGGCCAGCGCGAACAGGTCGATCCAGACGCGGTGGACAGGCCTTTCGTTGGGACTGTAACCGTCGCTGCCCATCAGGAAATCGCCGGCGGGTATGGCGATGGTTGCGGGTTCGATGAAGTCAGGCGTCGACATGGGAACGTTCAACACGGACAGTATTACCGGTAACGAACTTAATGATAATAGCAGTCGGTTGGAATCTTTTAACGGAATTGCGGCAGCGCGCGTTATGGAACCCTACTATTGGGAACTAGTGGGAACGCTCAAGAGAAGGATGTACTTGGCGTAAGCTAAGATGACTCTTCTGTCCCTGCACGACATCGCTCTGGCGTTTGGCGCGCGCCCCCTGCTGGACGGCCTTCGCCTGCACATCGAGCCCGGCGAGCGGCTCTGCCTGCTTGGGCGCAACGGCGCCGGCAAGTCGACGCTGATGAAGATTATTGAAGGCAGCCTGTGGGCCGACGGTGGCAACATCACGCGGCAGCCGGGTAGCCGCATCGCCCTACTGTCGCAGGATCTTCCTACCGGCCTGGGGGGAACGATCCGCGACATCGCTGGAGCGGAAGTACCCGAGCGATCTTCTGGTCCGCCAGTCATCGACATCGTGCTATCGAAGATGCAACTCGATCCCGACGCTGATTTCACCAGTCTGTCCGTCGGACTCAAGCGGCGCACCCTGCTGGCGCGGGCACTGGCAACAGAGCCGGATCTGCTGCTCCTGGACGAGCCGACGAACCACCTGGACATCGAAGCAATCGCATGGCTCGAGACGTTTCTGTTGAAGCGCCGTGGCAGCCTGCTGTTCATCACCCATGATCGAGCCCTCATACACAAACTGGCAACAAGGATTCTAGAACTCGATCGTGGCAGGGTTTCCATGCGAGTTGGGCTTGCGACTATGCGACTTATCTGCGTCGGCGCGAAGCCCAGCTCGAAGCGGAGGACAGGCAGGATCGGCAATTCGATGAGCGGCTGAAGCAGGAAGAGGTCTGGATCCGTCAGGGCATTCAGGCGCGGCGCACGCGCAACGAGGGCCGCGTGCGCGCTCTCCTGCAGATGCGCGAGGAGCGCCGACTGCGACGATCCGCCATCGGCGGAGCCCGGGTCACCATCCAGGAGAGCCAGCAGTCGAGCCGGCGCGTGATCGAGGCGGAGGATCTGTCCTTCGCTTATGGCGACAACGTGGTTCTGGGGCCGTTCTCGACCTCGATCAGGCGTGGCGACAAAGTCGGCTTCATCGGTCCCAACGGCGCCGGCAAGACGACGCTATTGAGATTGCTCCTGGGAGAACTGTCGCCTGGTGGCGGCATTGTGAAACACGGCCTGCGCATCGAGGCGGCCTACTTCGACCAATTGCGGGCTCAGCTTGATGATGAGCAAACCGTGTTCGACAGCGTCGCCAATGGCAGTGACCGCGTGGATGTCAACGGTCGTACGCGGCATCTATTCGCCTACCTGCAGGACTTTCTGTTCACCAAGGAACAGGCAAAGTGCAAGGTCGGTGTGCTGTCTGGAGGAGAGCGCAACCGCTTGTTGCTGGCGCGGCTGTTCACGCGTCCGGCGAACGTGCTGGCCCTCGATGAACCGACCAACGACCTCGACGCCGAAACGCTGGAAGTGCTGGAAGCCATGCTGGTCGAATTCTCAGGCACCGTGCTGTTTGTCAGCCATGACCGCGAGTTTCTCGACAACGTGGCGACCAGCACGCCTGGGAACAGGAAGTCACCCAGTTGCACGCCAAGATGTCCGATCCCGGCAGCTATACCGACGGTACGGACGTGGGTGCCCTCATGGGGCGGCTAGAGGCGGTGCAAGCGGATCTCCAGGTAGCCTATGACCGTTGGGCAGCGCTGGAAGATCAGCGGCAAAGGGAGGGAAGGTGACATCCACCATATCGACGCCTTCACTGTTGCCGGCACACCATGATTGGCGCTATGAAGATTTGTTTGCGCGCGCGCGTGTCAATATCTCCCGGACGACTTCGGACTTGGCATCGGCATAGTTCTGCGTGTACTTCCAGGTACGAGCCGCAAGTTCGCGTTTGGTCTCTTCGTAGAGCAACCTATCCTCAGCATGCTGCCGCAGCCAATCGCGGAACAACAGCATCTGCTCAATTTCTTCACATCCATCAGAGAACACGTGTAAATTTCCTAGCACGTCCGGTGGATTCAACAGCCGGTGCTCATACCAATCCGGTTCTCGGACCCGTAGTGTATATCCTATTTTCTCCAATGGTCTGACGTACGACGACTCATCGCTTGAATCCGCCACGGCCAGTAGCATGTCGATAACCGGCTTTGCCGACAATCTGGGTACCGATGTCGATCCTACATGCTCCAGAAGCCGTATCTTATCTCCGAGTGCTTCACGTATCTGCTGCTCTAATCGAAGGAACAGCGACGGCCACACTGGGTCATACGGAGCCAGGTGAATCGTGCTGTTCGAGGGGAGCCTTTCCCCGACCGTGGCAGCAATGATCTGTTCCTCGGTCATCGGTGTGTTCGCCTTGGGCGGGCTTGTCGATCCATTTTCTGTCATCTACGCTACCACGGCTACTCGGCTGTGTGACCACGCGCCTTACTGGCCTCATCCGGCTTGTAAAAAGACTCCGACGAGGCCGTCAGCTTCAGTCCCATTCCCTTGATAGCAGTGTCGGGGACTTTTTCTAGCGGCGTATATGGCTCATGACCGGATCGGCTTCGGAAGCGCCTGGCAAAAGACCCGTTTCAACACGGTCGAAGAGTTCCGTCTACTTTCGCGCCAACTAGGCTTAGCCGAGCCTGGATGACCTGCGGTTCCAGCCGCGCTTCAAATTACCACGTAGTGGGTATAGGAAGCAAAAGATCTCCTTGAATAGGCACAAAGCGCGTCGCGGATTCGATTAGGCGACTAGCGGTTAGCTCTGGGACGCCGTACACTTCAACGGATACGGAGAATTCCTTGGCTAGTTTGTCAATTGCAAGAGCGTAGTCTCCGTCACCCGACACGAGGACAGCGATATCCACGCGATCCGCGTATGCCAGCATATCGACCGCAATCCCTACGTCCCAGTCGCCCTTGGCCGAGCCATCAGCCCTCTGAATATAGGGCGTGAGCTTTACCTCAAAACCGAGCCGTTTCAGAATCTGCTGAAACTGGGCTTGCTTTCTGTCGCCTTTGTCGACAGCGTACGCTATAGCTTTCACCAAATTCCGGCCGGCTGTCACTTCCCTGAGGAAAGTACCATAGTCGAAGTGGCAGTTATGCTGTTCCTTAACTGTGTAATAGACATTCTGCACATCTGCGAATACGGCGACGCGGCTCATTGATTCTCAGTCGAAATCAGTAGGTAAATGGGGTGACTAAGCCAGCAGCTTCAGTGCCACGGTTTGGTAGCCCGATTCCTCGCGAACCTCCCTGACTACAGACTCACTTGGCGACTCGTTGACATCGACCCATCCCCCTGGAAGTGTCCACCTACCGTCCGAACGCTCTTTGACCAACAGAACGGAATCCCCGTCGAAGACGACACCTCGCACGTTGACTTTGGGCATTACATCCCGTACCATCGGCGCATCGTCTGCTCCGCTGGCTTGTTCTGTGGCGTAAAATCCCGGTTCCGAACGCCTCCCGCATCGCGGTAGTACGGATGCCATTTCCAGAAATAGACGCCGGCAAAAAGGTCCTTTTCCCAAAAGGTCTCGAAAAACGCCTCGTAGCAGTTCGCTTGTGTCTGCAGCCCCTCCTCGATGGACGCTCTCACGTCACTGATCTCCCATTCCCAAGGTCGTTCAGCGGCATCGATCATACTGTGGTAACCGATCTCGGTGATGATGACCGGTTTTTGAAATTTGTCATGGATGCGCTCGATCGAGAGCATGTGTTTCTCCCACCCACGCCTCAAGTCCGCAACCGTTGGGACGGACTCTTTACCCGACTCCTTAACATATCTGTCTTCCTCCATCAAAGGGAAATAGGCCTGAATACCTATGTAGTCCAGGTCGTCCCAAAAAGACACCTCCTCAAACTCCTTGTACCAGTTGGCCGCGTAGATGAGCTTGCCATGGTAGATGGCGCGGATCTCGGCGATGAGCCGGCGCCAGTCCGCCTCCCGCTCGACCGCCGTGCGATGGAGTTCGGTGCCGATGCAGAGGACGTCGATCCTTTCATCATCGGCCAGCTTTGCGTAGTGGAGGATAAAGGTCCGGTACTGGTCAAACCATGCTTGCCAATCCTCTTCGCTGTCCATGGCAATATCACTGCGCCATTTGTCGCCACTCCGCGTTAGCCAGATGTGAGGTTTAAGCATAGTCCGAATGCCGAATTTCTTCGCCAATCGGCTCGTCTCCGCAAGGCCGCGATCACTCTCGCCTTCACCGCTATTGGGTCTAAACCGAATCTTGGTGGAGTTGTGCCTGGTCTGCCAGCCGAAGGTGGTTTGCGAAATCCACTCGACCCCACATCGAACCAGCGGCAACATATGGTGCTCTGTAAGATCGTCCCCTCCCGCGACCCAGCATACGCCGCGATGGATGCGGGCCATATCTACGGGCGCGGCAAAATAATCCGACGGCTGAACACGTTTGACTGCCTGGGGGCCCAGGGACACAGCCGCATCCGCCATGACGCGCACCGAGACAGGGTTTCCACTTTCTACCCTGAAATCATCGGCGTCCACTCGATAGGTCGAAGGAGGCAATCGGGCCACAAATCTACCGTGATCATCCGTGTTGAGCCGGATGTGAAACGACGAGTCGGACTCAGGTTCGATGCTCACCTGGCGAGGGGGAGCTTCATCCGTCTCATCCAGCCAGGTCATCTTTCCCCTTAATTCACCGACCGGGTCGATATCCGGCACCAAAAGCAGGTCGCCGATCAAGTTGTCCGCATGGCCCCAGGGTTGCTCGCCCCAGCCAATTACTGAAAATCTGCGGGCCTCTTGTCCATCTACATCGCACAGAGCAACAGCAAGGGACCACGCCTCGCCCGGTTTAATCCGAGCTACACCAATACCGGCTACATCTAACTTCCATTCGTAGGTGTGGTGACCATCTATTCTCCGAACCGCGAACTCCACAAACCGTTTCTCAACTGTTTTGGCGCGAAAGGCAAAAAACGGCGGACTTCCTGCGATTCCAAACTGCTCGGCGCGTCCCGGTGTGTGCAGGGGTGACAAGGCGAAGCCCCCGTTGTCCCTGATGGGCGAACCGGGCAGTTCTAGGGTTGTAGTATCATCCTCAACTTCAAGGCCTACAAAGACGGCATTTTCAGCGATATTGTAGCCAACGCGGAAGCGGCCTCGGAAGTCCGTGCTGTCCCGGGGCGAATTGTGTGCAAATGCCTCGAGTGGATAGAGGGGTGAAACGGGCCAGTCGGAGAGGTCTCCGTCGATATGGATAGAGGGCATTGGATAAGCTAGGGCAAGCGTGCCATTGTGAGCCTGGACGGGTACGGCGGCGAGCAGGAGGAGCAAGACGACCGGAAAGTACAGGACAGCTGCCCTAACGCACTTTCGATATCGCCTAGACGGACAATTCGATGTGGTCGGCTCGGGAGCTATTAGGCGATGCACCCGGTTACAGAATCTTGCGAAAGAAGATTTCGCCAACGCACCATCGTTCATTTCGTTGATTATTCCGCAATCGCGAAAGCCCATGTGCCGACGACCAACGCTCGGATGGTTAACGATCTATGAGCATTCTAGCGACGAATGCCCAAGGAATCTCCCTGAAGTTTGATTGGCCTAACTCCCTTTCCTCCTGTGGCCCAAATACGGGCTCGGCGATTCCGTTCATGACCAGACCGGCCTCGAAGAGGGCCGAGAGCAGCACGGACAAGGGTCGATGGAAGTAGTGCTGTGGATCTCTACCGCAGATACCTTTGCCGACGCCAGCGACAGGTGTGATATAGGAGCTCACCTTGATCGTGTGAATCTGCTGTCTTCCATGCTCGCCATAGAGTTCTTCAACTAACCGTGACGTGCCAGCCACGTTGTTGAAGCACGGGTGCACAAGCGAGAAAACAAATCTCCCTTCCGTTTTCAAGATTCTAGGGATGGTTCGAGCCAGGGGACGGATCTCCGCCAAATCCATGAGTGCCATGTTGCACACAACGGCGTCGTAGGTGTCATCACTGAGCGAGGCAAGCTGCTCCTTTGACGTGGCATCCATCACCGAGTATCTAATCTGCCCGTCACCTTCACTGGTTCGCCGACTAGCCATGTCGATCATTGCCTGGCTCACGTCAATCGCTGTAACCCGCGCACCCAACCGCGCTAGATGGCGAGAATAGATGCCATTCCCGCAACCGACATCCAGCACGACATCTCCGTCAACGGGAGAGAGCATTTCATCGACCGAGGGCCTGACCAGCTCCAGGTGGAAGTCGTTCCCGTCGTCTCCCATCCGATGGTCCCACACGTCGGCCTGATTGTCCCACTCGACGTTGGAAATACCAGAATATTCAGGCCACTCGGCCGGAGGCTGATCCATAGATCTCATATCACAACGCAAGCCCGAACCTCCTTAGGTGATCTTGGCACTAGCTTGAGCCACCGAAATCGATCTTTAATCCGACTCCTCCACCGATTCCAATGGGAATGTCATCACCAAAAATGACATCCATGCGAAATTCGATAGGGATAGTGAACGCTGCAGAAAAGGGGACCTCGCGACCAATGGCCAGCGGTATTCCGACGGTTGATCCAGACCCGTTGAAAAAGACATGCAGGTTGGCCCCAGTCAAAAGGTAGTAGTGAGGGGGGATACGCAGCCTTACAAGGCCGCCTAGATGTCCGGTCCAAATAGTTCCCCAGCGCCATCTAGGACTCAGGCCGCGAGGAATATGTTTTTCTTCCCAATAATACAATCTGTTAAAACCAACCTCTGGACCGAGCGAAACCTTTTCGGATTTGCTAAACAGTATCTGAATTAGCCCGTTGTAATTAAACTGATTCGACTCTACCAACCCCTCGTCGGTAACGCGAGAATATTCAGGAATTCCCATAGCTTCGGAGACATCGACGATGGTGTATCCGAAATTGTTTTGAAGGTTTACATCGAATCTACGGGGTTGAGATTGGGCATCGGAGGATACAACAACAGCTAAAATTAGGAGGTATATCGTTTTCATTTGGTCCTTCCTTGTCGGACACCTGGTTTTCCGCCAGGGCAAGATCAGGAGCGGGATTTCACGAACTCCAACACGATGAGGAAAGGGACCTGAACCCAACCGCTCCGCCGCTCTTCGGGTTCATTTGGACCGGGGGCAGGTTCCAACAGAGTGCGGAGCAGGAAACCACACTCCGAAAATGCTTTGATGTACTCGCCCATTGTTCGGTGATAATGATAGACCTCGATGCCTACCGTGGCCATGCCTTTATAGATTCGTGTGGTTCCAGAATCGAAATAGGTGTCCGCCTTCTCTCTCAACACGGCTGAATACGGATTGTTTAGCAATAGGACGGCTCGCCCTCCGGGTTTCGTTACCGATCCCAACGTTGAGATGTACCCTTCATGGTCTGGCACGTCATTCAATACGAAGTAGCTTGCCACCAGATCGAACTGTTCACGGAATTGTGGAAGAGGGTCGCTGAGATTGGCCACGAAGTACTCGATAGATCCCTCGTTTCTTCGCTTGGCCTTTTCCACCAATTTCGGCGAAACGTCGACACCAGTAACTATGGCTCCCTTTGAGTCGAGTACGCGCGCGACAAAGCCTTCGCCGCAGCCAGCGTCTAACACCCGTTGCCCATCGACCTCACCGATCACAGTGAAGAAGTCGGCCGCTACGAGATCTTTGCCGAGATCCTTCTCGTCGCGACTACCTACCCAGCAGTCATATTCCTCAGCGCATTGATCGTATGTATTGACATCATTCATAGTCTATTCGAGCTATAATCAAAAGGTGTGGAAATACACAGAAGGCGATCCTACCCTTCCTTTGTAATTAGACATTACACGCGCCGGGGCTGTCCCGGCAGGAAGAGGAGAATCGCCATGCCACAACCTAAGCTGAGCACCGCGGAAATGTCCATGCCCACGTTCGAAACGTTGGAAGCGTGGACGCGGTCGCAGATTCAGTCTTTGATGCAGTCGGTTTTGGATGAAGAAGTGACGCAGGTGCTGGGGCGGTCGCGCTACCAGCGTCAGGCCCCGTTGGACGCACCCGGCGGCTATCGAAATGGCTACGGGAAGCGGCGGCGACTGTCCTGTACCTCGGGCACGATCGAGGTAAAACGTCCACGCGTGCGAGGTCTGGAAGAGCGCTTCGAGAGCGCCATTCTGCCGCTGTTTGCGCGGCGTACGAAGGAGGTGGGTCAGCTGTTGCCGGAACTGTATCTGCACGGTCTGTCCCAAGGCGACTTCGAGCTGGCGCTGCGCGGCCTGCTGGGAGCGGGAGCGCCGCTGTCGCCGTCCTCAATCGCGCGTTTGCGGGATAAGTGGATCGTCGAATACCACGCCTGGCGCAGCCGACGGCTGGATGACCGCGAGCTGGTGTACGCCTGGGCCGACGGGATCGTGCGCCACGAGGCGCCAGAGAACCGGGTGGGATGCAAGGACCCACCAACGGGCTGTCGCAGCAGCCCGTTGAAGCTGGAGGCAGCCTGACCCTGGGAGCGCAGGGGAAGGTGGAAGCAGCCTCGACAACGACAGAGTGGAGTGGCACCTCCAGACACTCCACGTCTGGCAAGCAAGACGGAATGGTGTAACCCGAAGTGAACCAGTGATGGAACCCCCTTTAGCGGCCCGCCAACCCAAACCTGGTGGATAAGGGTTGGTACGCAACGCACGTGGTCGGATATATGACCGACTGCGACTCTGGGGAGGTGTGATACCCACCGAAGCAGAGGCCTTGGAGAATGCCTGCGGCGTACCCAAGGCGAAGTTGCAGGGGAAAAGCTGGGCACCTCCCCCGTCAAACGGTTCATGGTGAACGTGGGAACCGAGCCGAGTCCGACCGTTATCGGGGCAGCGCGCTGTCCGCTGTGGGGCTTGGCAAGGGACGGAGCCTCTGTAGTAGTCCGCGAGCGGGAAAGCCGCTTACATGGCGAAGGGAGGCAGCAAGTTGCGCAGTGGGGTACTGGAAAAACAGGAGGACGCCGGTGAATGCCAGCGCTTCGTGGCCCGAGGCAGAACAAGCCCGTAATCGAGTACTGGAAATCCAGACCAAACTGCACCGTTGGGCTGTAGAGGATCGAAGCAAGTGCTTCGACGACCTGTTCAACCTGGTGTGTGACCCGGCGTTTTTGAGTGTAGCCTGGCGTCGGGTGCGCAGCAACAAGGGTGCTCGTTCGGCCGGAGTGGACGGACAAACGGCCTACTCTGTGGAGACGGAACGCGGCGAGGAGGCCTTTCTCGCCGAGGTGCGGGTTGATCTGAAGACCCGCAGTTTCCGGCCTCTGCCCGTACGCGAGCGGTTGATTCCGAAACCTGGCACAACGAAGAAGCGCCGGCTCGGCATCCCAACCGCTCGGGACCGAGTGGTCCAAGCCGCACTCAAGCTGGTGCTCGAACCGATCTTCGAAGCGGACTTCAAGCCGTGCTCCTACGGCTTCCGCCCGAATCGGCGGGCTCAGGACGCCATCGCCGAGATTCATCAATTCTGCTCCCGCTCTTATGAGTGGGTGGTGGAGGGCGATATCCGTGCTTGTTTCGATGAGATTGATCACGCAGCCCTCTTGGACCGCGTGCGTCGACGTATCGGTGATAAGCATGTTCTGAGGCTTGTAAAAGCGTTCTGCAAGGCCGGTGTCCTCACGGAACAATCGGTGTTGCAAGAAAGCACTTCGGGCACTCCGCAAGGCGGTATTCTCTCACCGCTGGTGGCAAATATCGCCTTATCCGTCCTCGACGATTATTTCACTGAGGTCTGGAGAAAGGTGGGCGCTACCTCCAGTGCGCGACAAGCGCATCGGCGAAAGGGGCTACCGACTTGTCGGCTTGTCCGTTACGCTGACGATTTCGTGCTGCTGGTGGCGGGCACCGAAGCTGCAGCGTATGACCTGCGCGACCAAGCGGGGGTGACTCTCACCCCCATGGGTCTGCACCTGTCGGAGACGAAGACCGCCATCACGCACATCAGCCGTGGCTTCGATTTCCTGGGTTTTCGCATTCAGAAGCGACGGAAACCGGGCCCGGTTGGCGCACGCATCTATACGTGGCCAAGAAAGGAATCTCTGGCCCGGTTGAAGAGCACGGTGCGCGCAGTCACGAGAACGGGTCGGCAGAGGCCGTTGAAGAGCCTTCTGCGCCAACTCAATCCGGTGTTGCGGGGGTGGGCCAACTACTTTCAGTACGGGGTGTCGAAGGCCACTTTCAACTACGTGCGGGGCTTCACTTGGCGCCGCGTAGTGCATTGGCTGCGCCGCAAGCACCCGCGCTTTAATTGGAGGAAGCTGAAACGCCGCTACCTGCCAGGATGGTGGCCCACCGAGGACGGGATTGCTCTTTACAACGTCGGCGAAGTAGCAGTGACTCGTTACCGCTATCGATCGGCGCGGATCCCTTCTCCCTGGCCTGCGACAACCGGATGAGACTCTGCGGTCACACGGCACCTTGTGGAGAGCCGGATGCGTGGTAACGCGCACGTCCGGTTCGGAGGGCGGGCCGGAGAAACCCACATCACGCGTGTGGCGCAGGGCGCTCCGGTCCGACCCTACTACGTCAAAGCCGGGCTCGAGAAAGAAAAGGCCGCTCTCCTGGTGGTCATCGGCGCCATGAGCGATGGGCGCAAGGAAGTCTTGACGATTGTCCCAGGCTATCGCGAATCGAAGGAGTCGTGGACGAGCGTGCTGCGCGATTTGCGTGACCGCGGACTGAGCGCGGCGAAGTTGTTGGTGGCGGATGGGCACCTGGGTATTTGGGCCGCCCTGGCGCAGGTCTGGCCGGAGACGGCGGAACAGCGGTGCTGGAATCACCGCCTCCTGAACGTGTTGGATAAGCTGCCTAAACGCGTGCAGGCCGAAGCGCGGCAACTGCTGACACAGATCCCCTACGCGCCGACCCGTCAAGACGCGACCAAACGCCGCGATCAATTCGCCAAACGATTCCACCGCGAATGCCCAGACGCCGTAGATATCCTCGAGCGCGATTGGGACCGTATGGTGGCATTCTACGACTTTCCCGAGGCCCACTGGCAACACCTGCGCACTACCAACGTCGTTGAAAGTCCCTTCGCTTCGGTACGGCTGCGAACCAATGCGGCCAAGCGCTACAAGAAGGTGGCCAATGCCACCGCCCTCATATGGCGGGTACTGATGGTGGCCGAGAAACGATTTCGCCGACTCCGTGCACCGCATCTTATGGCTGACGTGTACGCCAATGTGCGCTACGAAAATGGATCACACATCGCGCAAAGGAAGAAGATTGCCGCCTGAGTCGTTTACACACCATTTGACCCAAGCTCGTCTATTCCTTAGTAGAGCTTACCTGCCTAGCGGATCTCTTGCAGCCCATTGAAGAGGCAGTAGTGCTGCTCAACGCCCATCGCCTCCATCCAGCCGCGCACCTCTAGAGTCTGCCATGTTCCAGATCCCTTCCCCTTGCCGCTGTCGTTGTCCCACAGCCACAGCGGTGTAGGCCAGATGCAGCGGCGGGCCGCGACGGCTTCGTAGAACGCTCTCTCGACCCCTTCCTGGCCGTGATGGGCCATCTGGACGCAATCGGACGCGAGACGGTTCCCGTACGGCCCTGCCAGGAGCTTGCGTCCGGCTTCCGCCCCCAGATCCGCGGGGAACAGGACCGACCGGGCCTCGTCCCGCACTCGCATCACCACACTGGAATTGTTGATCGCGTTAACGATGATCTCCGGGTTCTTTATGCCCAGCACCTCGAAGTGCACCCCATCGAAAGCCAGCTCCTGGCCTAGTTCGAGCTCTGTCGCTTCCTGCCCCGTGGCGGCCAAGGCCGCATTGAGCTGCACGGTGGTCTCCACTTCCTCCTTCTCATGGGTTTCGACCCAAGCCGTCGTGTTCAGCGAGCAATAGATCTGGTCTATTTGCAGATCTCCAGACGTTCTGAGGATCTCAGTCAGCGCATCGACGTGGTCGAGGTGTTGGTGTGTGATGAACCAGGCGGTGACTCGGTTGCCAAGGGCGGCGAGAAAGCCCTTCAGATACGCCGCATCCTCGGTATAGCCTCCATCGATGGCGATGACATCGCCGTGCACTGTTCGCAGGACGTAGCTGTTCATCTGATTGGGCGTCTGCGAGGGCAGCTGCCAGAGCGTGAAGGACTCCACGTCAAAGCTCCTTATCGATCGACTCTACACGATGGTCACCCCAGAAACTGAAAGCTCTCCGCCGAAGCCTCCGAAAAACTGGTGCGCATGCCCTTCGGCGGCTCGCCCCGCAACAGACAGCCCTTCTCCGGATACGGATAGATCTCGTCATAGCGCAGGACCTGACTCTGGCTGCAGCGACGGAAGATATGACGGCGCCTCAGTTCCCTCGTGTTGCGCAAGCCCGCCGCAGCCATCAGCCCAGCGACAGCTTCCACCGTGTGCCGGTGAAAGTGGGCAACGCGGTCGCGCTTGTCGGCGACCACAAGACCGGCGACGAGATTGGGATCCTGAGTCGTAATCCCTGTTGGGCAGGTGTTGTTGTTGCACTCCAGGGCCTGGATGCAGCCAAGGGCCAGCATCATCCCACGGGCGGAGCTGGCCATGTCCGCACCCAACGCAATGGCGCGGGCGATGTGGAATCCGGTAATGATCTTGCCGCTGGCCACGATGCGGATGTCGTTGCGCAAGTCGAAACCGATGAGACTATCACTCACAAACGCCAGTCCGTCGCGCAGTGGGGAACCCAAAGAGTTCGTGTGTTCTACTGGTGCCGCTCCCGTGCCGCCTTCGCCGCCGTCGACGGTAATGAAATCGGGGCGCGGATACCGGTGCGAACCATTGCTTGGCAGAGACCGAGAAACTCACTGTGCACACCGACACAAAGCTTGAAGCCGATCGGTTTTCCTCCCGAGAGCTCGCGCAGCCGGGCAATGAATTCCATCAACCCAAGCGGGGTCGTGAAAGCCGTGTGCGTGGGCGGTGAGATCACGTCGGTGCCAGGTCTGACGCCGCGAATGGCGGCGATCTCCGGAACGTTCTTGCGCGCCGGCAGGATGCCCCCATGTCCCGGCTTGGCTCCTTGTGAGAGTTTGATTTCGATCATCTTGACGCTGTCCAGAGCGGCTCGTTCGGCGAACGGCGCCGGGCAGAAGGTTCCGTCCTGCTCGCGGCAACCGAAGTAGCCGGTGCCGATCTGCCAGACGATGTCACCGCCGGGTTCCAGGTGGTAAGGGCTTAGACCGCCTTCTCCGGTGTTGTGTGCGAATCCACCGCGGCGAGCGCCACCGTTGAGGGCGAGTACGGCGTGTTTGCTGAGCGACCCGTAACTCATAGCGGAGATGTTGAAGATGCTTGCCTCGTAGGGCTGGGTGCATTCGTTGCTGCCCACGACAACGCGCTGGTCGGATGCGACGGCATCGTAAGGGAGGGCGCTCAGTGAATGCTCCATCCACTCGTAACCCATCCGGTTCACGTCGAACTGGGTGCCGAAGGGAATCGTATCCATCTGCTGCTTGGCGCGCTGATAGACGACGTTACGGAAGACCCGGTTGATAGGGGAGCCGTCGGTATCGGACTCGACAAAGTACTGGTAGATCTTGGGCCGCAGAGATTCCATCAAATAACGGCCCCGACCGAATAGAGGGAAGTTGCGGACGATGGTATGCTCGGTCTGGAAGAAATCGTAGAACCCCAAAAGGATCGCCGGGCCCACTAGGACCATAACCCACCATGCGGGGGCCCAGAAATAGCCGGAGGTGGCAACCAAGGCCGCCGTGAGAACGGAAACAATAACAAACTGCCTGCGCATGGTAATGATCTCCTAGCGATAGGTTTGACGCCGGGGCCCATAGTGACTGTGTTAGGTGAATACCAATTTACATTCGGGTGGCGGTCTCCCCATTTGATGCTCCCGCTTCAGCCAGCCACGCCGCCAGAAACTGGATCAGAAGCTCCGTGCCCTTCCGCATCAAGGCCGACAGCATTGCGATAGCCGTGCCACTTCAGCAGATACGCCTTACTCCGTGAAAGGAAAGTAGTCGAGGACGTCGTACTCCCACACATTTGTGGGGAAAATAACGACTAGTTCAGCCAAGTCTTCGCCCAAGTTTTTGAATGAGTGCGGAACCATAGGCGGAATATTAACGATATAAGGGGCTTCCAACGTGAACACCGAATCGCCCAGCGCGTAAAGAATTGTTCCTTCCAACAGGACGTGAGCTTCTTCGCCTACGTGCGTGTGCATCGGGGGTGCGCCTCCGGGGGCCGTATATGTGATGCCCACCGTTAGGTTCTGGTAGCCGTGTCGCTGCCCTTCCATGACGTGCACAAATTCGCCCGGTCCGGGGTTGATGACGACGAGATCCTTCTTTTGGAGAGCAAAGTCCCTCACCAACGTCATAGCGGGGGGTTGGAAATCGCCCGGTATACTGCGGGTCTCTATAATGCCATGAGGGTGATGCTGGGCATGTAACTGTCTTCTCGCATCATCAATTGAGCTGATCAGTTCGCCGTGTGCGATCGTCTGCTCTGCCTTGGCATCATCGGGCGAATACGAAACTGTTGGCTCAGGCGGCAAAGTCGAGGTCTCATCTTCGGCTTCAGACGACCGTAGGCCGGAAAAGATCAGGACCCCTACGAGAGTGAATCCCAGTAAGATGTGTGCTATAGGTCTACGCATGAAAATCCTCCCCTTTTGGTGTGGTGTGATATTCCATTGACGTCTCTTACGACATTCCTTCACACCAGTGGCAATGGAACAACATCTTCCATCCGCTTTTGCCAATCCCCAAGGCGTGCGGCCATATCGCGGACTCGCGTCTGCTGCTCGGGATAGTTAAACAGATTCTTTAGCTCGTGCGGATCGACACTTAAATCGTAGAGTTCGCACTGGTCTACCGGGCTCAGGTTCAGTTTCCATCCATCTTGTGCAACCAATGTCCGCCAGGGCTTTCCCGCCACCCTGTTGATCTCCTCCACCGGCAGGTTGATGGCATAACGGCTGTAATCTATGCCATCAGGTTCATTCCACTCGATGATCACATCGATCCCCTCCAGGGTGGACTCCCCCCGCAGAACAGACGCGCGACTTTCGCCTTCAAGATGCCCGGACTTGAACTCTCCCAGCAGTTCGAGGAGCGTGGGCACCAGATCGATATGGCCGATAGCCCCCGACACCTTCCGGCTATCCCTACCCATCCACGGCACACGCATGAGCAGCGGCACCCTGACCGATTCTTCGTACATCACGGTCTTGCCGCGCATGCCGTGGTCTCCTGCCATTTCGCCATGGTCGCTGGTAAAAACCACAATGGTATTGCCGGCCTGACCGCTCTCCTCCAGGGCATTGAGGATGATCCCCACAGACCGATCCACCAGTGTGACATTGCCCCAGTAGCGAGCCCGCAACTCCCGCCACCCGGCCTCGTCTCTCATATCCATCCCATTGAACGTTATGCCGCCACTCAGATAGTAATCGGCCGTGGCGCGATTCCGCAGGGCGGCATCGTCCGAAGGCATTCGAAAAAACTGCGGCCCGGTGGCCAAATTGGTCCGGGAATACAGGTCGTTGAGCGGTCCGTCATAGGGCTGGTGTGGTTCCAGATAACTGACGTAGAGTATGAAGGGACGATCGCCTTGCTCTTTGATGAAGCGCGCAGCTTCCCTGCCCTGAAACATGGCCTTGGTGTACTGTACCGGCAATCGCGCCGCCGTACCGCGGTCAAACACCTTACGCCCCTGCCGCTCGACGTCCGGCTCAAAGCCGTTTTCCGTCAAAAAGTGGTGGTAGCTACTCAGCTGCTCGAGGTGCTCCTCCTTGCTGTACAAACTGCGATAGAGATCCTCGGTGCTAACCCACTCGTCAAAGCCGTGTTGCGCTATGACTTCGTCGCTCAGATCCCACTTGCCGTTGTAGCAGCAGCAATACTCCTCGGACACCATCTCGGCAAGGGTCCGAGCTGTGGGCGGCAGCGGTGCTTTCTCATCCCCCATGGCGAGAGTGTGAGGGTAGAGACCGGTCAAAATGGTAGTGCGGGCGGCCACGCAAACCGGCTGACTCACATAGGCGCTATCGAATACAAAGCTCTCCCGGGCAAGGGCATTGAGATGGGGTGTCTGGATAATCTCATTGCCGTAACACGCCATCGTGTCGAAACGCTGCTGGTCCGAAAAAATAAACAGGAGATTGGGTCTATTCTTCACTGCCGCACTGCCCTCTAGTCCCAACTGGCGACGAAGTCGGCGAGGTCGAAGTTTTCTGGCATCTCGTAGAAACGGTACAGCGTCGGGCCGGACTTGAACAGAGACTCGTACTGCTCGGTGTCCGCCTTGAGTTTCTCGTCCAAGGTTTTGAATCGATCCCGAAGCTGATCCAGTTCGTCTCGGGTGAAACGCTCGGCCAGGCTCTGAGTCGCACTGTGATTGCGATGGTCGTCTGATTCCGAGTCCTTGTACCTGCGTATCATGGCGGCGATTCTGGCCAACACGATCAACGTGGTCATGCGCCCGTACTCGCCTGGGTGCAAGGTTTCGAAAGCCCGTGCAAACGCCTCACCGTTCCTCTCTACGATGGCCTGGAAAATCAAAGAGATCTCGTCGTTTCTTTGGGCATGCAGCTTCGCGAACTGCCTGCACTGGTCGGCACCCCTCGAAGAAAGATGGCTCACGAAATCGACGCCAATCGGTTCCGAGAAGTAGTGGATGAATCCACTATTGCCGAAGGCCATGTACCCCATATGGATAGTTCGACGTTTGGTGCCGCCGTTGGCCGTCGCACCGTGAAGGAAGGTATTGATGTAGACAACTCCATCCCCTGCCTTCAAATCGACGGTCATTGCTCCGGGCAACGGCACGCTATCGCGATGCCAACCGGTACCTGAGGCACAAAGTACCCACATTCCCAACGGTGCCGCGGACGGTGCATTCATCAGTTGACGACTGAGATCCAGCGTGCGGGCGTCAAAGCAGAATTCCACAACGTCGGCGGTCTCGCCGTCGACCCATTCGGTGAGAGTTACCCGACTGGACCGACTCGACGCCGGCGCTCGGTCGGCGATGAGATCCACGCTCTTGCGCAGCCGTTGCAGTTCATCGGGAGGAATCATGTCGCGTAAAATGACGTATCCCGACTCCATCAGTTGTCTTTTCTGCTCTTCGATGGTTGCTTTCATGGTCTAGAGGATGAGGACGTTCCGTATGTAGATCCAGAGCTCCTCCGCGGTGGGGCGGTATGGAGCCGCTACTGGCGGCCCGTCCGGAAGCGGTACTCCGCCATCACCATGTCGGCGATCTCCATCGTGGGAAGCATGCCGTCGACAACCATGTCGGCACATTCGCGATAGACTGGATCTCTCTCCGACAGTAGCTCCACTACCTCCTGCAGACCGCCGCCTGCCAGATTGGGACGCGTGTCCGCGCTGTTCGGGTCGGCCTGCATGCGACGCCACAGATCTTCAGACTTCATCTCGAGATAAACGACGAGCGCGTCACGGCAGGCGTTGACGCGATTCTGTGGCTTTCCCAGGGTGCCGCCGCCGAACGAGATAACGTGCTGATCGTTGGCGCACATCTCGGCCACCACCTCCGCCTCGATCTCCCTGAAGCGGTCGTCCCCTATGCGTAGCCACAGATTCGTCAGGGTTTCCCCCGGACACCGCTTCTCGATGCCGCGATCGATGTCGAGCAGCGCCCACCCCAGCCGTGCCGCTAGCTCGCGGCCCAGCGTCGATTTCCCCGAGGCTCGGCAACCGATCAGTACTATTTTCAAGAATCCTGTATCTCCAGATGCGTCGTGATTTCGATGCGGAGAAACTGCGCGGAGTCAGCCAGCTGCCTCCGGAGTCCCGTCGACATATGGTTTCAACGCAGCGTAACAAAACCGGTTCAACGGCGTGGGAACACCGAGCTCCTCGCCAAGTCGAACCGCTGCGCCGCTTAAAGCTTCAAGCTCCAACCGCCGGCCGTTGAGGATGTCGGTGAGTTGCGAGCTGCGCATGGACGGCGCCGCATTTTTTCTGAGGTATTCGAACTGGCGCTGGGCGAAGCCATCCTCCAAAGCTACACCTTTGGCGACGGCCAGCGTTTGCACCTCCAGCATGACCCCCAGCAGCATCTCGCTACACTCGGGAACGGCGAACGCATTGCCGAGCGGCAGTCGCATCAGGGCGAGTACGGAGGAGGTTGCGCAAACGGCTATGAACTTTTCCCATAGCACCATCGGCATGTCCGCCCGCACCTCCGCTTGCAACTCGGCCTGGTCGAATATCTCCTGGATTTGTCTCGTGCGTTCGCTAACTCCGCCCTTGAGCTCCCCGAACAACAGCGGAGCCTTTGAACGGCCGAAGGTAATCATCCCAGGTTCAACAACGCTGCCGTCCGCGTAGGTCGAGCCGCCTATCACCGCTTTCTCGCCCAGTATTCGTGCAAGCTGCTCACAGCTTGTGACCCCGTTCTGAATCGGCAGCACGATCGTATCGCTGCCCACTAGCGGATCGGCTTGTTGAGCGGCCGTTTCCAGATCGTAGGTTTTGACGCAAAACAGGACGAGGTCGACGGGACCCACGTCTCCTGGATCGGTTGTGGCCATAACGTCTACCGTGGCCACCTCGTCGTCGAAATGTTTCAGTGTGAGTCCCTTTTTCTGGATAGCATCCAGATGGGCGCCACGGGCGATCACCGATACGTCTTCACCGGCCAGCGCTAGGAGAACAGCATAGCGACCTCCGAGGCCGCCTGGTCCTACAACCGCAATTCGCATCTGCTTCTCCTGTCCGTAGCGGACTGTACTGCTGGGCTAAAGCTGATCAAGATTGGCTCGCAGGTGGTCAGGCACAATAGATATACCACGTTTCAGATGGCCGCGGTGCGATAGATCAGACGTTAGTTGCCGAGATCTTGGCCCGAATCAAGCGCTTATGTTATTGTTCTGTCTAGAACATCACTTTCCAAGGTAAGCATTGAAATGTACACGTGCAGATCGTGTTAATTCGGACGTTCTTGATGCAAAAACATGTGCGTGGAGCAAAGTGGAAGGCCATTCCATGCTCAATAAGAGTCACGTTCAATCTAAACCCCAACCGATTTTGATATGGGGAATAACAGTTCAATGCACAGGGCAAACACTGGAGATCGATGATGCTGGAAATGAGTGAGCGCGAGAAGTTTCTCATGGACTTGCAGGGTTTTCTGCATGTAAAGGACTTTCTGTCTACCGAAGAAGTACGGATCCTCAACGAGGCCGTCGATGCCAATGTAGACGAGGAAGCGGAGAATTTCTTTCCCAAGGGTGCCAAGTACGGCGGCGGCATGGACGGGCAGTCCAACAAAGGCACTGCAGAAGGAATGCTGACTTGGGAGCAGCCGTGGTGCCAGCCCTTTCGCGACATGATGGCTCATCCGAAACTCATCCCATATCTCAATACGCTCTTTGGGCGCGGTTGGAGATTGGACGAACTGCCATGGGTCAGCTTTGCCAAGAAAGGCACGGGCGGTCACGGATTGCACGGTACCACCAGTCGCTTGTTTGACGGCGCCTTCTTCTACCACTACGCCAACGGCCAGATACGAACGGGCGTGGCTATTTTCCAGTTTCAACTGGCTGACATCAATCCCGGAGACGGGGGGATAGCCGTAATTCCGGGAAGTCACAAAGCAAATTTCGAATGCCCGGAAGATATAATGCTCTACAGCGCCAACCGGGAAGTGGTGCGCAATGTGGCTGGCAAGGCAGGGGATATGGTGATTTTTCTCGAGGCTACCATCCACGGGGCTCTGCCCTGGACGGCAGAGCACAATCGGCGTTCCCTCTTCTACACCTACGGCCCCAAGTACCTCAGTTTTCAATCATACTATGTCGAGACCAGCCAGCCCGAGTGGGTGAGCGAACTGACAGATGTGCAACGCGCCGTTCTGGAACCGGCCTATAACTATAACCGCCCTCTGCTGGAGGACGACGGAGCGACTCTGGTGCATCCCGGGCAAGAGCCGACACCTCACCGTCCCCGGAATAAGGACGAGATGGCGAAAGCTGAACCAATGGACAAAGCTGAAAGGATTGAGAGTTAAATGAAGTCGCGCCCCAATATCAGCCTGAGCCTTCAGTCGAGTGTAAATATTGCAGCTGGTCTTCAATCCAATCTCGACCGAGGCCATGGCGAATCCCACGAAAATGACCAATTATCCAATCTCGAGCCGGATGATTAACCTGGTGCAACTGGTCGACAACCGCTTCTTGATCGTAGTCCACTTGCCTGAATTCGATCGTATGCTTGGCGGGGTCTGACTGGATTACGACGTAGCTGGCTCGGAGATCGGGTGTCATTGGATTGCTGATGGCACCAACATTTATTGCTCGCATACCGGTGACCGAGACGTCAAGAGTCCGATGGTGGTGCCCGCCGAGGACAACGTCGGCTTTGCACCCCGCCAGGACAAAGGCAATTTCATCTTCGCTCATCCCAACTTTGATACCAAGCCCGTCGTCACGGCCAGGAGCAGCATGGACGCCCTATACGGTGGTCTCATCAGGGAGTTGCGTCTCAATCTGGAGGGGCAATTTGGTTAACCAGTCAAGCCAACCAGCGCTCGTCACAGCCCCTTGCGTCCAGGCGAAGGTTCCAGCGCAATCCACCAAAGCAGTTAACTTTGATGAATCCTGAGCTGCTTCCTCCATCGTAGGCGGCGGTCGATCTCCGGAGAATACATAACGATCGGTGTTTCCACGGATTATTCGCACGTTTGGCAACTCGGTCACTCGCTCAAGAACACCAACTGGATCGGGACCGAGAGCCACAAGATCGCCGAGGATCCAATACTCGTCGAAGTGACCCAAGCCATTGATGTCCTCCAGAACTGCATCTAGGGCTACTGTGTTACCGTGAATATCAGAAAACACTGCTAACTTCATAGTTCACTCACTTCGCGATTTCATTTAACGTTCTCGCCGTGCCCGAACCGCGAAGCGGTTGCTCGAAGTGCGAAGAAGCCGGTCACTGTGTGTTAACCGCCCAATTCTATTTTGATTCACCAAGATGCATCAACGGCAGAGGCATGGGGCTGTCACCGTCAATGAAGTACACCTTGGCCGCAGGGTCTTTGGAGATGGCTTTAAGGGCTTCCAGCGCCTGGAGTTTGACGTAGTTGGGATTCTTGCCAATGGCGGCGTTAATTTTTTCAATTTCATAGGCTTGCACATCTGCAAGTACGCGGCGCTGAGCGGCCTGTTCTTCGGCGGCAGCGCGTTCCGCCTGAGCCGCCGCTACCTTCTGTTGCTGTTCTGTACGAAATCGCTCCAGCTCTGCTTTCTGCTTCTCAACCTCCTGCTCGCGCTCCTTCTTCGCCTCAATCGCTTTTGTAATAAATGGGGGCAGGGCAATATCGCGAAGAAGCACAGCGCCTACCTCGATGCCCTTCGGACCCAGGTAATCGCGCAAACCCTCCAACAGAGCCGTCTGCAAGGTGACCTGAGATTCCTCAAGAAAGAAGTCCTCGGCTCGTTTGACTGCCTTGCCTTGCTCACGTATTAGTGATCGCAGCTTTGGCACGATGTGCACCTTGAGGACATCCTGTGCAGTGCCGGTCTCCTTCAGGGTGCGCGGGGCATCTTTGCGGGTGAGACGGTACTGCACGCTGACATCAATCTTGGTCTGTAGCTGGTCCTGGCTGGGGACGCTAGCCTGCTCCAAATGGGTCTTTTGACGCACATCGTAGAGATGCCAGGCGTAGAGCGGATTTACGGGAATATGTAGCCCTGCCTCATAAGGCTCCGGTTTCACACTGCCGAACAGTGTGGCGACCGCTACATGCCCAGCTGGTACGCTCTTGTAAAAGTTACTGCCAATCGCCCAGACAATGATCACTATCACGACTGTAATAATGAGAGGCCTTGGAATCTGATTCATTATCGCTTCCTCCTGTATGATCTAGCATGAATACCGACTCGAATCTTACCTCTAATACATTACTGCTATATCAGATCTATGCCACCGATTGTGACTTCGCCGGTTTGCGAAGCATATCAATACTGAGCGTACACGACTGGTGCGTCAACGAGCGGTGTATCCACCTCAGAGTTTTACGGCCCATGCTCTTGCGCTGCAATCCGAATCATTCCGCCGGCCACGCGTCGAGCCCAAGAAGCCGTCGGCCGAGCGGGCTGAGCGGGCACGACGGCACATCGTCCTGGCCGGCGACCCGCTCCGGCACCGGACGCCCATAGTCGGTCTGCAGCCCCTCCCGCCACTGTGTTATCCGACTGCGGCGCTCGGCCTCGAGCCCGCCGCACTTCTCACCCAGCGCACTGCCGTCATTGCTTGGAGGTGAGCTCGGCCAGAATATCCGGAGGCCGGTTTCGTGGCCCTGCTCTGTCGCCGGCCACATCGTCATGAATTGAGCAAGTCGCGGTTTCGACGAAGTGTTGTAACAATGGCCGTGCGGGTTGAATGAATCCCAAATTAAAAAATCACCGGCCTTGCCCGCAATGGGCGTTGGGCTCTCCAGTCCCTGCTCCATCGGCACACCGTTGCTAAACCCAAACTCGAAATCGCCGTTCCTTGAGGCGTGCCAGGTCTCGTAGCGGTCCTGGAACCCGGGGACACACTGAAAGGTGCCTTGATCTGCGGCCGTGTCCTCCAAATAGACTACCGCCTGGAACAGCCTGAAGCGCTTCGGGGTAGTGGCCGCCGGAAAGTCCCAGTGCAGCAAACCGCGCGGGTCGTCGGTCACGCCCCACCCCGGCCTGTCAGCCCGGAGCGGCGGCTTGAGGATGCAGCGGTCGAGGTTGACCCACAGGTTGTCCGTCCCCCACAGATCGGCGAAGGCGCGGTGGATTTTGGGGCTCTGGCGCACGCGCCACATCGCCGGCGTGTGCATCTGTCGCATAAATCCGTACTTCTGCAGATTGTCGCCGTTCGGATCCTCATACCAGGAGTCCGGGTTGTTGCGGTCCATCCGCATGTGGCTCCAGATGCCGTCTACCACGGCGGCCAAGTCCTCGTAGGGGACGGAGTCGGGGATGACCACGTATCCTTCCTCCTCCATGTGCTGATGGTCCGCCGCGGTCAGCATGCGTGCGCTCCTGTGGTTACGTGAGACATTCTGACTAATCTCTCAAAGCACAGCATCTGATCCATGTTCCACTGGACCAAAGATCCAGAGTCCGGAAGCCATTGCTCGTCAGACCACACTCCAGATCTTTAGCTTTCCAATAAGTAAACCATCGCGGCAGTGATTTGTCATAAGGACCATATTCCCATCCCTCTCCAGAGCCTTCCTTCACACTCATAAAAATGACTCCCTTTGGCCTTAGGACACAACAAAATTCCCGTAGTGTTTGAGCTACAACGTCTCGTTCGACATGAAGAAAGGAGGCATTTACCCACAAGCCATCAGCAATGGGCTTAAAGGGAAGGTGTTCCATATCCGTCTGCACGAATAATCCAGGGAAGTGGCGTTTTCCAACTTTGATCATCTGGCTTGATAATTCAACACCAACAACGCGAAATCCTCGATCTCGTAGCTGTTGGGCGTCGAAACCTGGACCACATCCAATGTCTAAAACTAGACTACCCTGCGTCAGATGTTGCGTGAAACGGTCCAGATTCTCCTTAATCCGGCCTCTGTCCCTGTTTCGTTCGAGAAAGCGCTCAGCAATCTGGTTATAAGTTTGAGTCGTGCGAGTTTTAGCTGGCATGCGCTTTCTGACAGTGAATTGCTGTCATATATGACGTGGGATTCCTCTCTCCGGTGCCCACTCGATCAATCACTGAATCGACAGTTGATTCTTGTGGAACTCGATGGCCTCCTGCACGTGGATATCCCAATACTCAAACTCGATGACCTCCTGGGTACTCTTCGTACTCATGTGGCATTCCGAGAGGCTTGAGATGGGCAGCGAACTCCCGATTCTCCTCGAGGAGGTAGTCCTCCGTACCAGCGGAGCCGTCGGTTTGATGTTATGGGATGTGCCCCTCCGAATTCAAGATAATGTGATCAGCGCTTCTCATCGAAGCAGAGTAAACAGGTCGTCCTGATGGTGACGCGCAGCCCAATGAAGGGGCTTCTGGCCAGCACGATCGAGTACGTTCTTATCTGCGCCGTGTGCCAAAAGCAGGTCTACAAACTCTTTGTGGCCATAAGCCGCCGCTAGGTGAAGCGGTGATTCGCCGACTACAGGTGGGGAAGTGTTGAACATGTCGGTTGTGCCCTGCGTGGTTTGACAGTTCACTTCAGCCCCTTTATCGATGAGAAGTTGACCAATAGATAACAAGCCCTTATACGCCGCGGCCATTAACGGGGTCTCGCCGCTGCCCGAGGTGGCATTGGGATCCATACCCTGATCGAGAACGAACTGAACGATCTCTTCCTGGTCCTCCCATACGGCCAGATGCAATGCGGTGCCATCCTGGCCCACTGTGTTCAGGTCTGCACCATGCTCCAAAAGCAACTTGATGATATCTATGTGGCCAAAGGTCGCCATCATCAGTGGGGTACCGCCCTCGGAGTTTTTTGCGTTAATAAGCTCAGGATCTTTCCTCAGTAGGTTCCGTACCGTCTCAATATCGCCCTTAAACGATGCGTTAAGGATATCTTGTTGATCCTGTTCCATGCGATTCGCTCCTGTGATTCATAGGTGGCATTTCCCATAACGTTCTCGCCGTGACCGAACCGCGAATGCGGTTGCGCGAAGGGCGCGAGCCCGAGCCGGGCCACGGAGGTGTTACAGGACGTGGGGCACTCAAGCGACCGAACAGTTCCCGTACGAGTTTCGCCGGTTTAGCGAACCCGGGCAGCTGGTTGCCAAAGGCCAACGCGCGAGCGCCGCAGCGCAAAACCTGCTGTTAAGCGAAGGTGCGATCTACACTATCTGAGCACTTCGAGAATCTGCTCAGGACGTTGCCGTTTTTCAGCGTAATCAAAAGGCGTCTCTCCCTTTGAGGACACCAGTTCCTTGTCGGCACCAGCCGCTAGCAGAAGCTCGATGACCTCTTTGTCTGCGAACGCTGCCGCGAGGTGAAGGGGTGCCTCGCCATAGGTTCGTGGAGGATCGTCACTGGAAGTCGGAGCGTCATCGTGGCTCCTGTTCACATCAGCGCCCGCCTCAATAAAGAACTCGACCACCTCAGGCTTGTTCAGCTTGGCACCAATATGGAGACCGGTTAGGCCGTTGACTGCTGAAGGCAGGTTGATATCCGCGCCTGAATCCAGATAGAGCTGCAGGTACTCCAATTGGCCACGGCCGGCTGAGAACATCAACAACGTTCCTTCGTCGAATGTATTGTGATTGACATCTGTCCCATTGAGGAAGAGATAGCGCATGATTGCGCCATGCTCAGAGGTTTCAACCATAGGGGGGATTACAGCCGCAGTGATACAAGAAGCATCCACACCACCCTCTATCAGTTGACTCACACGCTTGTAGTCGCCTTCTCTGACGGCCAGTTTCAGTAAATCGTTTTGGCCCGTCTGTTCAGACATGTACCCTCCTTGCTGATATATGATGTGGGCTTTACTCCGACAAATAGAAATTGACCTACCTTCAGCCGCGCCGGCTTCCGGAGCTTCAGGGCTTCGTTCTGCCGTTAATAGTCTACACCACGCACGCCGTCGACCACTCTGCCCAGCGCATCCAGTCGGGAATGGACGTCCGGTGAAAGACGGCCCAAAGCTGCGCAGCCGACGTTTTCCTCCAGTTGTTCCACTGTCGCTGCACCAGGGATCACGGTGGCTACATCCTTGTCTGCCAGCAGAAATCGCATTGCAAGCGCGGCCAGACTGATCCCGATCTCTTGATGGATCGCATAGAGCTCTGCAAAGCGAGCCCGAAGGTCGTCGTCCATCCAATCGGGAGGATGTTCTATCCACTCTTCACGAGGAAAGGCCAGTTCCCCCTGCTGCAGAGGCGCCCCGAGTACCACACCTTGGCCCAATTCCTTGGCCAGTGGCAGAAGGTACTGTCTCGCGTTGCGCCAGATCAGGCTGTACTGAAATCCGACCAGCACGACTTCCACGGGGAGAGTGATCTCCTGCAGTATCTTTGCCAGGAGGTGAGCATTGTTGCCGGAAATGCCGAGATGCTTCGCCATTCCCTTCTCCTTGGCCCACAACAGGAACTGCGTCACCGGCGCGTTACCGTAGTCGTAAACGCCGTCTGCGCAGATGTGCCGTGTCTTGCGCGGCGTGACCTCGTCCTGCCAATATACCCTCCAATCGGCCTCGTGGATGTAGAGGATGTCCACGCAATCGCGCCGCAGAGCCCGCAGCGTCTGCTCGAACTGCACCTTGAAGGCGTTCAACTCGCGGTACGGACCGGTCCGCCAGTCCCATCGTCCGCACTTCGTCCCCAATATATATGGTTCCTTTCGCCCCTGGAGAGCTTCCCCTAGGACCTCCTGAGAATTTCCGTAGAGGGGAGCGGTGTCGAAATAGTTCACTCCCAGTCCCAAAGCGCGATGGACAACACGAGTAGCTTCATCGCGCGCCGTCGCTCCCTCACTGATGAAGGCCCCGCCCAAGCCAACCTCGGTAACCTCCAGACCTGTCTTTCCCAACGGCCGTTTGCTGATTCCGGTCATACGCCAAGTCTCCTTCGAATGAAATTCCGGCTTGCCCTTGCACACGCCAAAGGCGTCTTACTGCCCGAAGGGCCAAGGCGCCATCGGCGCCGTAGCGTAAACTGCGCTGTTAACTGACGTTTCCACAACCGAGCTTGAAACTCTCATGAGCCGCCAACACTTCGCTAGCTGTCCGAGGTGCGCGGCTCACCTCCAAAACGGAGTACATTGCCATCCAAATCGGCGACATGCATCTCGCAAGCCCATGGATTATCGATCAAATCGCCTTTGACGTGCGCACCCGACGAACCGAACTCGGCATGAAGTGCTTCAATGTCCTCAACGCCCACCCAGATTCTCCCGCTTGCTTCTCCGGATAAACTGGCATTCAGGAATATCTTCCAGCCAGCTCGACTCACAGAGGCAAACGAATCCTCGTATGTCCAATCCACATCGAAGCCCAAGGCCTTCTGATAGTACTCCAGGCTACTGTGAAAGTCGGAACAACTCAGAATGGGAATTATGTTTTCTACCATCTCCGTTTCTCCCTAATCATTTGCCCTCCCAGGTTTCGCTCTGAAGTCGATCAAATCCTCTTAGACTATCCTCTGGTTTCAGTATCTCTCTGGTGCCCATATTGTATCGGTCACCGGACCTAAGAAAGTAAAACCGCCCCGCTCGTCCGAAAGTCCGCTGGTTGTCATAGATCGCCACATAGCTTCTCCCAAAGAACCTCGAACTCATCGCCGTGAACGATAATTGCCGTGCCCTCATCTATCCCTATGCCAAGTAGCTCAGGATGGGCGTCTACTACCTCTAGCATATCATATTGGCGGTTGCGGGCCAGATGATGTTGGTCAATTGACACATTCCGGAGAAACCCAAAACCTTTAACGTGGTCACCAATGATGATCTCATGGCCACTCGTATCGCCTCTTATCATGAATGTGCCCTGCAAAGTAGCACCGGCAGAAGAGCCGCCGATTACGCCGCCGCGATCAAGTAGAGCGAATAGTGCCTCGTGGGTGCGCGTGTTCAGATATGCATCAGTGACCCGCCAATGTCTCCCACCCGTGAACCATACACCTTGAGCGTCTCGAAGCTTGGACAAGAATTCCTCTGAGTCCGCAACCTCCCTGTCCCGAGTATGCAAGACGCCGAGATTGTGCGCTCCAGCCTGCATGAACGCCTCCATATATGGAGCGTATAGGCCAGAGTAGTCCTTTTCGGCCGCGGTGGGCACAAGGACTATGGGTGCACTGCGCCCTCCGGCCAAGGCGATGAATTTGTGATAGATCTCACCGAGCTCTTCGCCGCCGGCAAGTACCAGTGAGCCATTTTGCGGACCTATATGTGTTTGACCTGGCAAGATGACCTCCTACAGACAAATCTCTAGAATCGCGTGTCGCTAACGTTGTCAGCCGGCGTTTATGTCGATGCGATTTTCCGCTAACGGCCTGCCGGTTTGCGAACCCCCAAGCGAGGTATGTAGGGCTGCGTGAACCGAGATGATATCTGATGTGGTTTTTTAAGTTCCCTTTACAAATGAAGGCCAAATAACGTTCCGGATTATCCTATCTCATTAATCACGTCTGCTGCCCGTCCCTTCTTGATCCACACCCTTCCTTCGGCTTTGGAGTGGGCTTTGGGCTCCACATCACCAAAGGACAGCATTATGTCGGTGCATGGATTGCCGCGATTACTGTGGAGGAAGTATGCCCGATCGGCCTGAATTCCAGTGCAGACCTCTTCGTGCCCATTCTCGCTTATCATAAACGGCTTATCGAGACGGCGTCTGTTGAAACCCCAGAATTCCCGATAGAACACATGGTCGTAGGATTGGTCGCCAATCAAGTACGCCTGAAATGCGTTGGACTGACCGGCATTTCTTTCCAAGCTTGCAAGAGATGTTATGCTGCCTGAGGACAGCACATAGGTGTCCTCATCGGACCACCATGGCGCATCGAGGAACCGAAGGCAGATTGCTCCCCCAGCTTTGTGGAGGGTTTGCTCACCGAGATTGGTCAGTCTGATGCAGAAATCCACAGCGCATTCGTGTGCTACAATGGTTGCAGTCCACTCAACAGGACCGTCAGCCGGCATGCGGATACCGACACATTCAAAGGTGCCTTCATCAACCTTCAGGAAATTGCCAGGGCCTATGGTGCTTTCTCCAGAAACGTGCTGCCTTAGTCGCGCGTCATTCCACTCCCATGTGCCGATTGGGTAAATACTTGAAATGCCCGTGTTGCTGGTGATGGCTTCAGGGACCCAAAGTAGAAGACGGCCTACCGCCGGAATGCCCGTATCAATCCGAATCCGTGACGTGTTCTCTATAGGTTCGAGTTCCATTTTTCCGTTTCACATATCTTCCAGAATGCGGCCGCCCAATGTCTGCTTTCGATCAGAATCGGGCGGCATCGCTACGGGACGATGATGACTTTACCAATTCCCTGTTTTTCGCCCACACGCCGGAGAGCTTCCCCCGCATCACAGAGTGGGTAACAGCGATCGACAACCGGTATGACTTTACCCTCCTCAAACAGCTCTCCGATATCAACTAAGTCTTCACGCCGCGACTCGGCCAAAAGGAATGCTATCCTGCGACTGCCGAACGTTGAGATTACGGGTCCGAGTAACGCGGACTGCCAGGTCGCCGTACCAGACCCGCCACCCATCAGATAGATTCCGGACGCAGTCAAAGACCGACGAGACCGAAATACATTTCTGTACGCCGCCATGTCGAGGATGACGTCGTACCGTTTCCCGTTTCGATTGAAATCTACCTGCATGTAGTCAATTACGTGATCCGCACCAATTGATCTCAGCATCTCGAGCTTCGTAGGCCCGTCAACCCCGGCAACATCGGCGCCGTACATTTTGGCTAGCTGCACAGCCAGAGTCCCCGCACCACCACCGGCACCATTGATCAGGACTGTTTGGCCGGGCTGAACCTGTGCCTTGTCACGGATTGCTTGTAGGGCGATGTGTGTTGCCTGCGGTAGGGCCGCCGCTTGCTCAAAGGACATACTCGCGGGTTTGTTGACCATCGGAGCCGTCTCCGAGACGCACACATATTCAGCAAAGGCACCGAATCCCTCTGCCATCCCAAAGACCTCGTCGTTCACTTGAAACTGAGTGACGCTCTTACCCACGGCTTCAACACGCCCTGCAATGTCCGTCCCAAGGATCTTGGCTTTGGGTGGGAATATGCCGCCCTTTTCCGCCGTCACGCTTGTAGGCGGGAATTCGTACTGCTGTTCGCGAGAAAACAAGTGCGCCAATACGCTGATGAAAAGAGGACGTCCGGTTAGTAGCTCCCAGTCTCCCAGGTTGATCGACGCGGCACAGACGCGTATCAAGATCTCGTTATCCGAGGGCGAGGGAGTAGCGACATCTTCGAGCTTCAAGACTTCTGGAAGCCCGTACACTTGTCGAACAGCAGCTTTCACAGCAACACCCTTGGGAACCGGATCGGAGATATACGCTTAGATTCTAGTTCTTCTTTTCCCATTTCGGATATCGTTTCTCGTGTTTGCGAACCCGAAGCGCAGCGGAGGGTTGCCGCAACGCGGCGCAGGCCGCGCAGTGCAAAAACGATGTTATCAGAAGTGAGTCTCTCCTTGCCAATCTGCAAGAGATCTCCCTGAGGCACCCCAATGGACACTTCAGAGCGGAGACCGTCGACCCCTTTCAAAGTCTCAGGCACGCTTCCACAGCGAGCCAGAAGAGCTCTTCTCTGGCTGATATCTTCTGTCCGAATTCTCTGGGATCCCACTCAATTCCGCCAACATCGTCGCCTCCGTATAACAGTTGCCCAATCTGCACGCCCCGGAACTGCGCTACAGCAAAAAACGCGGCGGCCTCCATCTCAACTGTTATGCAGCCCTCGGACTTGCGTTTGGCCACCTTTGCCTTTGTTTCTCGGTAGAATGCATCCGTCGTCCAGGTCATTCCCTGGGTGTAACTGCATCCATGCAAGTCGAGTGTTTGGATGATTGCTTCGACTGCGAGTGGGGATGGATGTACCTCGCGACTGGGAGCCAGGTAGTGATAGGACGTGCCCTCGTCCCTTATGGCGGAAGTCGGCACAACAATATCTCCACTACCGATCGACTGGTCTAGGACTCCTGCGCCGCCAGATACGATGAATTTCCGCCCTCCACGAGCGATGATCTCCTCTCGGCATCCAGCAGCCAACGGCGCACCAACGGGTGATGGAACTATCGCCAGAGTTTGCCCTTCATACCTTCCAGAGAAAACCTGGATCTCGCCCATCTCAGTTTTGAAGGGCGGCAACGCTTCGCATTCAAGTTGGTCCTTCACACTCTCTATGATCTCTTTGAAGAAGCAAATCACACAGTATTCTGGCACGTCACGATGCTTGATCACCTTTGCCGGCTCAATGACCGCGTCTCGCTGCGGGTCGAACTCCAGGATCGGGAAGGAGTGCGACATCGTCTAACGCCATTCCGTCGAACGAATCGTTTTAGTCATTTCTGATAATGATTTCGCCGTGCCCGAACCGCGAAGCGGTTGGGCGAAGGGCGTAGCCCGAGGCCGGGACACGGACGTGTTATAGGTCGTTGTGTTTCTATTTGATTCATGCTATTTAGTTGCAGAGCGCGGTCGGACTTCTCGACTTAGGCGTTCTGCAAGCGCATCCTCCGCTTGATCGAGCTCATAGTCCATTTGAAGACCAAGCCAGAACTGGGGTGACATGTCGAAGTAACGGGCTAAACGCAATGCCGTATCGGCCGTAACACCTCTCTTGCCCAAGGCAATCTCGTTGATTCGGCGCGGTGGTACGCCAAGGGCCAGTGCCAACCGGTTCTGACTGAGTTCCATTGGCTTGAGAAATTCTTCCAACAGGACTTCGCCGGGATGTAATGGGGTTATTTTCTTCTTTGCCACGGTAGCCTCCTAGTGATAATCTGCAATTTTCACGTTGTAGGCGTCACCGCCTTGCCAATCAAAGCAGATGCGCCATTGGTCATTGATTCGAATACTGTATTGTCCAATTCTGCCGCCCCGCAGCTTCTTTAAGCGATTTGCCGGCGGCACCCTCGGATCGTTCAATGTCATCGACCGGTTTAGCATACGGAGTTTGCGAAACGCAACGGATTGAATGGCGCGCGGCAATTTTCGTGAGCCTTGGCGCGAAAAGATGCGTTCAGTCTCCCGATCGCGAAATGACCTGATCATACCACAATTATATAACGCACTACGTTTAACGCAACCCGTTATGACGATGACATGCCTTAAAGTTGCGAACCAGTGTTTTCGCAATGACCTATGACGTTATGCCGGTTTGCGAACCTGGACGAGTAACAGAAGGCAGGTTGCCCGAAGGGTCGAGGCGCCGCAGGCGCCGATGGTAGGGTCGAGAACTGGCGCGCCAGCCTTAGGGTTCGGTGGGTTCCCCATGGCTTTCGCCATAGCCCTCAGTCCGACTCCCATCGCTACGTTTCCAGTTCCCGCCGCCTCAAACCGGACGTGCGGATCTCCCGCATCCGGCTTCCCGACGAACGTCACATCCAGGCACACGCCACAAGGACTTCACCTGGTAGTCAAGCTGCTTCCGATGCATACTAGTCTTACTGCTGGAGGCAATAGGCTCACGCCACTCTCCAACCCTCTGCACTTCCGCAGCATGTCCGAAGTCAGGCCCCTTCCCTCCACCGGAGTTACCCGGCTTCCTCGGTACTACGCGCCTGTCCGCCACCTCATCCAGCCCAGTCTGGCCCTCGCGGGTTACCGGTTGGAGGCACTCGCTGCTTCCACCGGATGAGGCTTCCCGTGTTGCGCCACATCTCCTCTTACACACATGCTGTCGCCACTACCCCGGCGGAACAGCTGGGTGCGCTTGTCGCTCGACTTCCCCAGCTGCAGCGGCCTTCCCTGGTTTACGGGCAGGTCGGCTTCCGCATTACACTTTTCGAGGCCTGCTCAGCGTTTACTCACGTTACGGCCTGTGTGCTCGCCAAGTCGCCCAAGGCGACCCTCTACACCGGAGGCTTCAGCGGCTTCGTCGCCTCCACCACTGCTCCGATTGCTACCGGCTGGAGCGACCCTTGCCGGGTGGGATTCGCACCCACTGAAGATGTGCGCCTTAGCACGGCGCACCGTAAACTGCGCTGTTACCCGATGTGTCAAACCACCCGACGCACCGGCACTACTTCGTTCGCTCTCGAGGAACGACACGAATTGCATCATCTAGCCGGCGCGACAATGGTGATGATTTGGCACCAGACCTCGGATCAATAACCGCGATCCTGTAGTCAGCTGTGGTATCCGGGTAGAGATTCTTCCTTCCAGAGTCATTGTGCTGCATCGTTCTTGGCAACGATTCAAGAACCCTAAGAAATACCTCTCGTTCCGCCCAAGTTCGCGAGTAACACTTTCCGACCTCAGGCGTCCATCCCCGCTGCATGAGCTCATGCTCGTGCCAGGCTGCATCGAAATCGTCCCAGACAAAGGCATTGGGAATCCTGGAAGCCCGCTGTCGCAACATATCGGTTAGTAGCCATTCCCAGTCTGGGAGAGAGCGGTCGGTTAGATATTGGCCGTTGAATCGAGCTAAATGACTAGCGACAAGCTCGTAATGATCGAGTGGCCATGAAGAGTTTGGTTTCTCGGCCACATCCTCGAGCCACAACCAATATCCGTTCTCTCGTTCCTCGGCGTGGTAACACTGGGGCGCCGAAAAGCAAGAATGGCGACTCACAGTTAGCACCGTAGGCAGTAACGGATGTGCATCCAAGTGATTGCAAGTGGTTCCTAATAAAAAGGCGTTTTATAATTCCTGCTATACTTCGCAAGAGGGTCGGGCAGATTTGAGCCAGGGACCTTGAACGCTCGGGCGATTCACATTAGCTTAAGCTACGGAATCGAGAATACGGACCGAGGCACTGCCGTGCATCTTAAGCAAGAGTGGAACGCCTGCCTGGAAGCGCTCAAGCGGGGAGAATTGACCCCCGAACGATTGCAAGCCGTGATCGACTCCGTGCCCGACGACAGTCCTGAGAAACGACAGAGTCTGCTCTTCGTTCAGACGTCTCACAACGGAGTCAATTCCAAACTGGTTGGGTACCTCCTGGTGATCAACGGCGAAGCCCAACCGGGTTCTCGCAACCGCGAGGAATGGCCCTATCGCACCGTCGCCGATGCGATCCAGGACGGCTGGCGGATCATTTCCTTCCCCAACACGGCTCTGCTGATGGATCCTGACAGCACCTACGGAATCGGCCCCGAGTTCATTCTCGAGAAGATGGAGCCAATAAAATGAAGCAGTGGACGCACGATTGCCCGCCCACACTCACCGACACACAGGTCATCGATTTCTGTCAGAAGGGATTTGTGTTGCTCGAGGCGGTCGTCCCAGACGAGATCAATCGCCGCGTGTTTGAGTTTCTCGATGAGCATCCGGAAATGGAGCCTTCCTGCATTTTAAGCGAAGAATGGTTCGTGAAGCAGGTGCTCTGCAATCCCGAGGCCGCCGGGGCCGTTCGCTCGCTGCTGGGCAGTGACTTTCACCTTCCCGTGCTGATGAGCAACCACCGCGAGCGAGGACCCTACTGGGAACCGACGGGCTGGCACATCGACGGAAACTATAAACACGGATATGAATTGCCGTCCCTGCAGGTGTTCTATTATCCGCAGGACACCACGCCGGAGATGGGGCCCACGGAACTGGTGCCCGGATCTCATCAGCTCCGTATGAAGCGCCGGTACATGTCCAACTTCGAAAACATCGCTACCGCCTTCAGCACGACCGCTCCCGCCGGCTCGATCTTCATCACCATCTACCACATCTGGCATCGCCGAGGCTTCGCTACCAGCACCCGACTGCGCAACATGCTGAAGTATGTCTACTGGCGCACGACCGAGCCCACGCGGGACTGGATCATCGAGCCAGATTTCGACTTTGCCACCGCCAACTATGGTTCGCAAGAATATGGAGAGAAGATGAAGGTCGCCATCGACACCGCGGAGATGTTCTACTGGCTATGCGGAATGCATGACCGGTTTCAGGTCATCGGCGGGCAGAGTTGGCCTAGTTTCAACCCCAGCCGCATCGACGTGCCCTATGGATTTCCCGGTCCGGTCGCCCCGGTCTCCGAAGCGCCGGGCAAACGACGGCCGGTCCAGGATGGCGCGGCTGAATCCTGACCGCAAATGGCTACCACTGAATGCAATCGTCTGCGAGTTGTCGCTTCGTAAGTCGCGCTGACTCTTATTCTGGCGCCATCATGCCTCGGTGCGCTGCTGGAGGTGAAGCCCAACCGGGTCTCGCCTGAATTAGAAAACATTTTTCTCAACCGTCAAAAAACAAAGAGCATTACTTGACCACGTCCTCTTCAGTATAGGGGATTGCTATTGATGCAATAGCCAGTATATCCCTCCACTCAGGATGGCCGCTATGGGCAAAGTCAGTGCCCACGACAACAGTATTTCCAACAAAACTCTAATGTTGGCTTTCTTTGTAATTAGACCCATACCAAAGAGGGAACCAACAGATACATGCGTGGTTGATACGGGCATACCCAGTCGGAGAGAATCGATGCGTATACGGATAGGCCATTGCCGTTAGATGCGTAGGACGTAAGGGTAAGACGGGTGTCCGGCCCTCACCCGGTTTGACGGTCCGGCTGTCAAACCACCCTCTCCCGCTCGCGGGAGAGGGTCTAGCTAAGTGATGAATGCGAAGGGAGTGTGATGAAGCCGAACATTATTCTTCTGATGACGGACCAGCAGAGGTGGGACAGTCTCGGGTGCAACGGGAATCGATTTGTGTCGACGCCCAACGTGGACAGGCTGGCCGAAGGAGGGGCGAACTGCGCGAACAGTTATACGCCTTGGCCGGTCTGTACGCCTGCACGGGCAACGATGTGGACCGGGGTTTACCCCCACCAGCACCAGGTGATCTACAATGCGTACAAGATGGACAACGTTCTGAAGGAGACCTCGCACGAGCAGCGGACCGTGTTCGAGCCTCTGAGGGAGAGTGGATATACGACGGCGTACTTCGGGAAGTGGCACCTCGGCGAGACCGACCCGGGGATGTTTGATGTGTGGAGCGGTTTCAACAGCTCGGGCGGTCACTGGGTGGATGATGTTCGCGATGGTGTCTACAAGCCCGATCAGCAGACGGATCAGATGATCGCGTTTATCAAGGCGCAGACAGATGGCGACAAGCCGTTCTTTGCGGTGAACGGATACTATCCTCCTCACGATCCGTATACCGCGCCTGAGCGATTCTACGAACCGTATCGTGGTCAGGGTGTTCCGTATGCCGGATACTACGCGGCAGTCAGCGCGATCGACGACAACGTGGGTCGATTGGTGGCGGCGATTGAAGAAGCTGGCCTGACCGAGGATACGATCATCGTCTACTACTCGGATCACGGCGATCACTTCAGCTACCGGGGGAGCGACCACAAGTTTACGTGCCACGACGATTCGATCAAGGTACCGATGGTGATCAGCTGGCCTGGAACGATCACTGCAGGTCAAGTTGTTGAGGAATTCGTTGGTCTTCAGGATCTGATGCCGACGATTCTCGAGTGGGCGGGTCTGGACATTCCCGGCTATCTGCACGGTACCAGCATCGTGCCGCTGCTCGGAGAGGAGTCTGTTCCGTGGCGAGACTCGCATTACACGGAGAATGTGATTCGCGGTCCCTTTATCGAACAGCGATCGATACGAACGAACGAGTGGAAGCTGATTCTAACGCGTTCCGTAAGGTTTCTCCAGGGCTACACGGCTTTGAACGAACTCTACGACCTGGTGAATGATCCGGAGGAAGAGCTCAACATCTACAGGACACCGCGCGAGGATACACACAACAGATTCCGAAATACACCGCCTCAGACCGAGGTGATCGAAGGACTCGTTCACGAACTGAGGAAGCAGGCTGTCGAGATAAACGATCAGTTGGGGATCGATATGGCCGATTTTACGTTGGTCGAGATCGGAAAGCGCAAGGCGACTGGTTCGTAGCCAACCATCATTAGAGGTTTCCATAGCCGAGCGCGTGCTCAGAAACGTGGGTGCTCGGCAATGTACTTTGCGCCAATGCCTTCCGGGTCCAATCCGTTAAGCGCGTGATTATAGCGCTTGACGATATCTTCCAGATAGTAGATGGCGAATCACTCCTCGATGTAGTGTCGGCTCGTCGCATCATCGAGAATCTTTACGAAGATGGCACGATTCTCTGGTGGGAGGTTGCGCCAATCGATCTGTGTAACCAGTCCTCCTGCGACACAAACGACCTTGCCCTCCTCAGTCTCCCGCAGCGCAATCACCCGGTCAACCATTTCCAACGTTGCCCGTCTGATCAGTCCATCGTAGATCACGGGTCCATATGCAAGATCCAATGTATAGGAATTATAAAGGGGCTTTTGGACATCGAAAAACAGTCTGAAACGCTAAATAAATCGGCCAATATTCCGGAGGTAGGTGTTATAGTCGCGCAGCAGCTCCTTGGCAATTCCTCTCGCGATCTTCATCCGAATGCCCGTGACCCTAGCGTCTATATCCCGTTCAGGAACCGAAATCCATCCCGCACGGCGCCGCCTCGACGCGTTTCCTGAGTCGCCGCCCGCCTAAGGCCAAATTAGTCGCCCGCCACAAACTCGCCTACCTTGCCGCTATTAGCGATAACGCGTTTTGTTTATCTTATACTTATTATCTTATACTTAACGTAACCTACGGAATCGAGAATACGGACCGAGGCACTGCCGTGCATCTTAAGCAAGAGTGGAACGCCTGCCTGGAAGCGCTCAAGCGGGGAGAATTGACCCCCGAACGATTGCAAGCCGTGATCGACTCCGTGCCCGACGACAGTCCTGAGAAACGACAGAGTCTGCTCTACGTTCAGACGTCTCACAACGGAGTCAATTCCAAACTGGTTGGGTACCTCCTGGTGATCAACGGCGAAGCCCAACCGGGTTCTCGCAACCGCGAGGAATGGCCCTATCGCACCGTCGCCGATGCGATCCAGGACGGCTGGCGGATCATTTCCTTCCCCAACACGGCTCTGCTGATGGATCCTGACAACACCTACGGAATCGGCCCCGAGTTCATTCTCGAGAAGATGGAGCCAATAAAATGAAGCAGTGGACGCACGATTGCCCGCCCACACTCACCGACACACAGGTCATCGATTTCTGTCAGAAGGGATTTGTGTTGCTCGAGGCGGTCGTCCCAGACGAGATCAATCGCCGCGTGTTTGAGTTTCTCGATGAGCATCCGGAAATGGAGCCTTCCTGCATTTTAAGCGAAGAATGGTTCGTGAAGCAGGTGCTCTGCAATCCCGAGGCCGCCGGGGCCGTTCGCTCGCTGCTGGGCAGTGACTTTCACCTTCCCGTGCTGATGAGCAACCACCGCGAGCGAGGACCCTACTGGGAACCGACGGGCTGGCACATCGACGGAAACTATAAACACGGATATGAATTGCCGTCCCTGCAGGTGTTCTATTATCCGCAGGACACCACGCCGGAGATGGGGCCCACGGAACTGGTGCCCGGATCTCATCAGCTCCGTATGAAGCGCCGGTACATGTCCAACTTCGAAAACATCGCTACCGCCTTCAGCACGACCGCTCCCGCCGGCTCGATCTTCATCACCATCTACCACATCTGGCATCGCCGAGGCTTCGCTACCAGCACCCGACTGCGCAACATGCTGAAGTATGTCTACTGGCGCACGACCGAGCCCACGCGGGACTGGATCATCGAGCCAGATTTCGACTTTGCCACCGCCAACTATGGTTCGCAAGAATATGGAGAGAAGATGAAGGTCGCCATCGACACCGCGGAGATGTTCTACTGGCTATGCGGAATGCATGACCGGTTTCAGGTCATCGGCGGGCAGAGTTGGCCTAGTTTCAACCCCAGCCGCATCGACGCGCCCCATGGATTTCCCGGTCCGGTCGCCCCCCCGTCTCCGAAGCGCCGGGCAAACGACGGCCGGTCCAGGGTGGCACGGCCGAATCCTGACCGCAAACGGCCACCACTGAATACAATCGTCTGCGAGTTGTCGCTTCGTACGTCGCGCTGACTCTTAACTAAGTAGCTTCGCCTTTTTGCCCCAATTCCGTGTAGGTCACCCTCGATGAGGGAGCCGTTCCTATGGGGAGTTTCTCCTTGCAATCGAAGATCCAGAGAGAATTCCCACAAGTGCGCAGACAACCCGTCAAAACTAGCTCTAACTATCCCTAGTAGCTCTGCGCTTTCAAAGGCGGCGATCACCTCCTGAATGATGTTGCGGCCTGTGGAGGTGGGCACGGGATATAGATAGGTCCATTCTCTTCATTTGGTGGTAAACCCTCCATCGACAGGTATTGCTTGGCCAGTAAGGAATGACGAATCCTCCGAGCAAGGCCACACAACCGCATTCGCTACCTCCCGTGGCTGACCACCTCGGCCTATAGGATGAAGAGCAACGACTTCCTCCGGAATCAGCTGGTCAGCCGATGTTTGTATCTCTCCGGGACATACCGCATTGACTCGAATACCTTGTTTTGAGTATTCCAAAGCAGCTGCCTTCGTAAGGCCAACGACCCCATGTCGGGTAGCTGTCTCTGAGGCTCGGTCCGAACCAACCAAGCCAAAAATGGAGGACATATTGACAATCGCTCCACCGCCACGTCCTAGCATTGTGGGAATCTCATATTTCATACAAAGCCAAATTCCGGTCAGATTAACGCTCAAGACAAAGTCCCAGTCTTCCTTTGTACAGTCAGTCACTGTGGCTGGCCTAAAGACGCCAGCATTGTTGAAGACACAGTCCAGACCCCCAAACGTGTCGACGACCTTGTGAACAATGTTTTCGACCTGTTCTGGGTCAGCGACGTCTGTTCGCACGAAAATTCCTTCGCCGCCGACACGCTCGATTGACCGGATGGTCTCCTCTCCTTCATAGATACGGCGGGCCGCTACGGCCACTTTGGCCCCGGCACGCGCAAAGGCGACAGCTGTGGCCTTGCCGATCCCCGAATTTCCACCAGTCACCAACGCGATTTTGTTCGTCAAATTTGCCATATGCGGATGCGCCTATCAAGGGTATACTATCCCGTAAGTGCATAAAGACCATCGGACACAATTTCATTTAACGTATTCACGGTTTGCGAACGCCGAATGGCGTTGCCGAAGGCCAAGGAGCTCACCGACGCAACGTAAACCGCGCGGTTAAATGAAGTGGGCCCAAATTCACTCCGAACTTGACCCTTTGATAATGGTCGGCTCGAGATCGGCTTCGAGGGCGAGAGCGCGATCCCGAGCCAGGGTGATAATGCGGTGAGCAACAGGCGGCGTTCTGCGCGCCGCCTACGACTATTGTGGTGGCCAGGCGCCTCAGACGCTGTCGGCCCGCGGCTTGTAGAACGCCTCCAGCATGTGCTCGACGACCCGGGGGTTGTCTCCCTGCTGGAGGGAGGCGATGCCGCCGATGATCATCCGGCACCGAGTCTCGTAGTTGCTCATCAGGGCCTGCATCTGTGTCTCGAGCAGCGACGTAACTTTTTCCTGCTCCATGCCGTCGACGGCTAGCATCAGACCTTCCTTCAACAATCCTTCCAGTCTGGCTGATTCACCGGTGAAGCTCTCCAGCGCCTGAAGCCCTTGCATTGAGCAGGTGAAGGTGATGCTTAGCCAGGAACTCAACTGTCGTCACGCTTATCAATTCCGTGCTGCTGTGGCAAAGTGGGTGCTCCAAGACATCGAGGTAAACATCCGGCATCTAAGACAGGCAACAAACATCTGCGCCGGGGGTCGATTCTGAGATTATGCACTCTCTTTCGGCAGCCACCTCGCACGAAAAGACAGAGTCATCGACTGCATCTCGAAGAGGGCATTCCCCCCAACTGGCGACCTCATCCGGAGTCGCATTGCTGACAATGCCGATTGTCCAACCGCCAAGAGATACTCACGCTTTCGTCGAAGCCTATCCTCGCACATTTCCTCCAACGTCATGTCGTCGATCGAAGACCCGAGCGAACTGCACAACGCTGACAACATCGCGCCGTAGGTGGGGTGTACTTTCCAGTCATGCGGTCCGGATGTTTTTCCGCCACCAGGCACGTACCTCATTTAGCTCCAGTCCAAGTTTTTCTGCGAACAACTCCGCCGATGGGCGATCTGGATGCTTCTGCGTCACGAGAGTTTCGAACAGATCAAACAGAACTATCTTCACCCTTTTGTTGGCTCTACCTACGGTCTAAACCTGGAAAGACATGGGGACCTTGTCTTCAATGTCGGCTAACGGTTCTCCTGGCCCTGAACCGCGAATGCGGTTGGGCGGAGGCGCGCATGCGCCGTAGCCAGGGCCAGGGTGTTACCGACGAATCAATCCTTCGATAATTCTTTGATGTCGCCCAAAGAATTGGATTTGCGACTGTCCCGGCTTTACGGCTCTGAGGTAGAACTCGAAGGTAAGACTTCGGTATTTAGAGCAGGGTCCCAATATTTCCAGAGATCTCGCGGCACGTCGTATCGCTTGAGCCTCCGGCCTGGGTGACCCGGCGGTAGAAAGCCTGTCGCCGATTGCCCGTCTGGCTCCACCGGGGTGGTGCCAGCGTGCTTGGGGTTACCCTTGGGCTGTGATGGTAGCGGCGGGGGCGACCATGGCGTGCCATCCTTGTCAGGAAACATGACCATTGGTGCCTGCTGGCGCATTTCTCTGTGAGCGTACCGTGCAAACTGCGCCACCCGCGGTTGCCGCGACCCCGCCGCGTTAGCCGACCCGATGTGCGTAGTGAGGCCGTGGAACAGCATGGCGTCGCCCGCTCGCCCCGTCATGCATACTACCTCGCCCACACTGGTGTCCCCCTCTAGGAGCGCCCGGTGCCCGCCGCTCCGCACGGGCTCTGTAAAGAGGTACGAGCCATCGAATTGCTCGGGGTGCTCGAGGAAGTACCGGTGGTTCGCCAGGTGCGATCTTGGCCAGTAGGCCGTGCCTCCGCCCGTAGGGCTGCTCACGTCCCAGAGCAACACGGCGAAAAACGCCATGAACCCACCGCCCCAGCCTTTCGCGTACCCATCGAGGTGACCGTCGACCGGGGGAGTCCACTCCGTGCCCGGGGCGTTAGGCAGGATCACCCGCGTCATCGGCACCTGCGACGTCCACGGCTGCCCCGCTGGGTGGGAGGGGGCAAAGGCGCCGCCACCGATCTGCTCCACGATGGACTGCAGGCTCGGTAAATCATACAGGTTGGGGCTGAGCTCGGGCCAGCCACCCGCGGGTGCGTACCGCCCGGCGGGCCAGGTGTTGGGGTCGTCGAGGTCGATGCTGTCGGAGCAAGCGAGGCGTATATGGGCCTGCCACCCCACAATCACATTAGGAGGCACCAATCCCGGAATCGCGAGCGCCCCCTCTGATTTGAACTCATCCAGCTGCGCCGGCGACAGCAGCATGCTCGTCCCTGAGCCGGGACCGCAACTTTTTTTGATTGACTCATTATACCCTTACTTGTCGTCTAACGTTCTCGCCGTGCCCGAACCGCGAAAGCGGTTCCGCGAAGGGCGAACGCCCGAAGCCGGGCACGGACGTGTCGTATGTTGTTACCTGAAGTTGTGGCCGGGGAGGCTGGGAGGGATCTTAGCTATCGACTCCCAGACTGAGCTTGCAGGGTTCAATGGCGTCCAGTTCCTGCGCTTCAGACTGAGTGGCGTGATACAGATCCCATCTAAGTTGTAGATTAAGCCAAAACGCGGGCGAGACATCGAAATACTTCGACAAGCGCAGTGCCGTGCTTGGCGTGATTCCCCGCTTACCATTCACCAGTTCATTCACGCGTTGGTATGGTACTCGAATGGCGGTGGCCAACTCACGTTGAGTCAGTTCTAACGGATCCAGAAACTCACGTACGAGCATCTCACCAGGATGGGTCGGAACACGATGGGTAGGAATACGTACCATAGCAGCCTCCTTTACCACAAACTAGTGGTAATCGACAATCTCGACGTTTTTGGGACCTAGGTCGGACCAAACAAAGCAGATCCGGTACTGGTCATTGATGCGAATGCTGCACTGGCCAGCCCGCTTTCCATGCAGAACCTCGAAATGGTTCCCTGGAGGGCTGCGAAGGTCTCCAGGATGCCGATCGGATGACGCGGCTCGTTCGCTGAATCGGTCAAACAGAACCTCGAAGTCTGCAGTTACGACAATTTGGATACAATTAAACGGGAATCTCTTTTAGATCTCACGCAATCTAGGCCCATCGATGCTGGGCACGAAAGCGGTCTCGACAACTACCGAAACACCGGACGCTAGCTGCACCTCGAAGAGTCGGTACATCACTTCAAAGGAAGTACCGCCGACCTTTTTGGACCATTCCCGATCAGACCAACCAAGACCGTCGAAAACAACGTCCTTGATATCATCCTTGACCAACAGCGGCAGTGATAGAGCCTTTGAGATCTTCCTCGCAAGTGTGGTTTTTCCAGCTCCCGGTGGACCTGTTATGACAATAACATTTGGAATCAATTTATCATCGCCTGAGTGTATCTTGTGCATTTCCTATAACGTTTCACCGATTGCCGAACTCGCCGATAGGCGAGTTGCCGACAGGCCAAGGCGGCGAAGCCGCCGTAGCGGCAAACGAGTTGTTAAATGACGTGGGACATTGCGCCCCATGACACTCAACATCAGCTCTTTGTCTCTCAAGTGCATGAAGAGAGTCGATAAAATTCCGGAATGCAAGCGCCTCTTCAGTGCGCAGCGTCCTGCATGGATTTAAGGGTACGTCGAATGAAGGTCCGAGCTGTTCGGTATTGCCGAGCCGTGTTTAGAGCAATCAACTGACATGCCGGACATTTTACTGTCCGGCTAAGGACGCCTGGTTTGCACAGCTCCCGGTCCGACAACTCGGCAATTAGCACCAGCACATTACGAAAGGCTTTGTCGAGTCGCCTTTTGACGCTAAGATATGACTCTCGCTTGGCCCGGCGCGCGATGCCGGCATTCAGTCTGGGCGTTTCGTTCCACTTGAAACCTGGAGCAGGAAGATCCAACTCTCCTCCGTCTCGTGCGGTGCGAATCCATGACACGACGGCCTCGCTCCACCAACAACGCAGGGCAAGCACCTCCCTAACAGTCCAGTCGTCGACGCAAACAACATTTCCCAGTCTCGGGCCACCTTCGGCGAGTTCGGACTGCAATTCTCCGTATCCGGTTTTTACAACATCCAGGAGCTGCTTTCGTGTGCGCGGCACCGTTGACGGCATAGAGCAATCTCCACAACCCATGTCATTTAACGTTCTACCGATTCCCGAACCTGCGAAGCAGGTTGCCAAAGGCCAAGCCGCGGAGGCGGCGCAGCGGCAAACGCGTTGTTAAATGACGTGAACATCAAAAACCGTTCGCCCCGTTAGCGACCTAGTTCTCCAAGTAGCTTTTTGTGAACTGCCTGAACTATGTAGCGCATGGTGATCAACGCCACTATGATGCCGAGTACCTTGCTCACGTTGGCAGCAATGCCTGTCCAGAATTGCTTTTGAGCATACTCTTGGACGGTGCGTAAGTTCAACGTGCGTCCGGCTGCGTCTATTATTGTTATGCTTCCTGCTTCAAGGCCCTCGACGCCGGATGCGACTTGGTCGGCAATCGCTGCAACCTGCACCTCCGAGAGTGGCGAAGCGGAGGTAACGGTGACCGAGGCTTCACGATGGCCCCCAGAGCTCGTTATTGGCGTTGAGAGCTGGACTTTGGCCGCCGAGACTCCGTCAATGGCAACGACGCTCGCAGCCAATTTTGCTTCGAGTTGCTGTTGCGCCGCTACAACAGCTCGAAGTTCCTCTGCCGATAACGGCGCGTCTGCCTTCGGCATTATCTCTGGGAGTACGTCATAGCCAAGGTACATGCCGACCAGCGCACCTGCGACTACGTACATAATCGCAGGATATTTCGTGAGTGCCTCTTTCGGTTTCATGTTTCCCTCCATGTGACCGAATCTGGGCGTACCATCCGATTCATGTCATTTAACGTTCTCGCCGTGCCCGAACCGCGAATGCGGTTGCGCGAAGGGCGAATGCCCGAAGCCGGGCCACGGGCATGTTAAGTGACGTGGGACCTACTTCTTGCTTGGTTTCTCGTCTTACGAAATCCCTACTTTTGATAAGAGGTTCGTCGCTTTGTCAGTCAGCACATTGATGTCATATCGCAGTGCAGTTGGGTCCTTGAGTTCGTTTGTTTGTCTCAACGTGTCAATTTGGACAAGTCGCTTGGCTTGCAAAATCGAATTCGGTTCATCCCGAATGAATTCACAAACGAACCTAGGCAAAAAGTCGACGTCGCCGTTGGTTTCAAGAACGCTATCGACACAGCCAAATTCGTCTATGAGACGTTTCGCCCGCTTTGGTCCGACCCCAGGAATGCCTCTGATGTTGTCAGTAGGATCGCCCTTCAGCGCGAGATAATCGGCATAGCAGTATGGTGCAACACCAATCTGCTGAAATATGCGATTGGAATCATACACTTCCATGAGGCCGTTAACGTAGCGGGCAACAGCCACTCTATCCTCCACAAGTTGCAGGAAATCATTGTCATTCGAACAGATAAATACGAAAAGGCCACGCTCAACGAGTGATTTGGCAGCGCTGCCGATTTGATCATCAGCCTCGCAGTCTGGAGGTTCCACGTACGCGACGTTCGCGAGGTCCAGAATCTGTTTGATCACAGGCAGTTGAAGAAACATCCCTGTGTCCTCATTCACTCGATTGGCCTTGTAATCAGAGGATATTGCCAATCTACCGTCACATCCGGTTTCGGAGTCGAAGACAACCATCATGTGCGTCGGCTCCAAGTCTCTGCACACGGAGCGGAGTATTGCCAAAAAACCGTACACCGCATTGACTTGGACGCCTCCCTTTGTGCGGGCGGCCGCAGGGACACCGAAATACGACCGATAAAGGAAATTGTGACCATCTATTAGAACAACTCTATCGTGAGTACCCACGCTTACCACGCCGTTATATTTCTTCCCATGTCACTTAACGTTCTTCGTGTCCCCGAAGAGCTATAATCAAAAGGTGTGGAAATACACAGAAGGCGATCCTACCCTTCCTTTGTAATTAGACATTACACGCGCCGGGGCTGTCCCGGCAGGAAGAGGAGAATCGCCATGCCACAACCTAAGCTGAGCACCGCGGAAATGTCCATGCCCACGTTCGAAACGTTGGAAGCGTGGACGCGGTCGCAGATTCAGTCTTTGATGCAGTCGGTTTTGGATGAAGAAGTGACGCAGGTGCTGGGGCGGTCGCGCTACCAGCGTCAGGCCCCGTTGGACGCACCCGGCGGCTATCGAAATGGCTACGGGAAGCGGCGGCGACTGTCCTGTACCTCGGGCACGATCGAGGTAAAACGTCCACGCGTGCGAGGTCTGGAAGAGCGCTTCGAGAGCGCCATTCTGCCGCTGTTTGCGCGGCGTACGAAGGAGGTGGGTCAGCTGTTGCCGGAACTGTATCTGCACGGTCTGTCCCAAGGCGACTTCGAGCTGGCGCTGCGCGGCCTGCTGGGAGCGGGAGCGCCGCTGTCGCCGTCCTCAATCGCGCGTTTGCGGGATAAGTGGATCGTCGAATACCACGCCTGGCGCAGCCGACGGCTGGATGACCGCGAGCTGGTGTACGCCTGGGCCGACGGGATCGTGCGCCACGAGGCGCCAGAGAACCGGGTGGGATGCAAGGACCCACCAACGGGCTGTCGCAGCAGCCCGTTGAAGCTGGAGGCAGCCTGACCCTGGGAGCGCAGGGGAAGGTGGAAGCAGCCTCGACAACGACAGAGTGGAGTGGCACCTCCAGACACTCCACGTCTGGCAAGCAAGACGGAATGGTGTAACCCGAAGTGAACCAGTGATGGAACCCCCTTTAGCGGCCCGCCAACCCAAACCTGGTGGATAAGGGTTGGTACGCAACGCACGTGGTCGGATATATGACCGACTGCGACTCTGGGGAGGTGTGATACCCACCGAAGCAGAGGCCTTGGAGAATGCCTGCGGCGTACCCAAGGCGAAGTTGCAGGGGAAAAGCTGGGCACCTCCCCCGTCAAACGGTTCATGGTGAACGTGGGAACCGAGCCGAGTCCGACCGTTATCGGGGCAGCGCGCTGTCCGCTGTGGGGCTTGGCAAGGGACGGAGCCTCTGTAGTAGTCCGCGAGCGGGAAAGCCGCTTACATGGCGAAGGGAGGCAGCAAGTTGCGCAGTGGGGTACTGGAAAAACAGGAGGACGCCGGTGAATGCCAGCGCTTCGTGGCCCGAGGCAGAACAAGCCCGTAATCGAGTACTGGAAATCCAGACCAAACTGCACCGTTGGGCTGTAGAGGATCGAAGCAAGTGCTTCGACGACCTGTTCAACCTGGTGTGTGACCCGGCGTTTTTGAGTGTAGCCTGGCGTCGGGTGCGCAGCAACAAGGGTGCTCGTTCGGCCGGAGTGGACGGACAAACGGCCTACTCTGTGGAGACGGAACGCGGCGAGGAGGCCTTTCTCGCCGAGGTGCGGGTTGATCTGAAGACCCGCAGTTTCCGGCCTCTGCCCGTACGCGAGCGGTTGATTCCGAAACCTGGCACAACGAAGAAGCGCCGGCTCGGCATCCCAACCGCTCGGGACCGAGTGGTCCAAGCCGCACTCAAGCTGGTGCTCGAACCGATCTTCGAAGCGGACTTCAAGCCGTGCTCCTACGGCTTCCGCCCGAATCGGCGGGCTCAGGACGCCATCGCCGAGATTCATCAATTCTGCTCCCGCTCTTATGAGTGGGTGGTGGAGGGCGATATCCGTGCTTGTTTCGATGAGATTGATCACGCAGCCCTCTTGGACCGCGTGCGTCGACGTATCGGTGATAAGCATGTTCTGAGGCTTGTAAAAGCGTTCTGCAAGGCCGGTGTCCTCACGGAACAATCGGTGTTGCAAGAAAGCACTTCGGGCACTCCGCAAGGCGGTATTCTCTCACCGCTGGTGGCAAATATCGCCTTATCCGTCCTCGACGATTATTTCACTGAGGTCTGGAGAAAGGTGGGCGCTACCTCCAGTGCGCGACAAGCGCATCGGCGAAAGGGGCTACCGACTTGTCGGCTTGTCCGTTACGCTGACGATTTCGTGCTGCTGGTGGCGGGCACCGAAGCTGCAGCGTATGACCTGCGCGACCAAGCGGGGGTGACTCTCACCCCCATGGGTCTGCACCTGTCGGAGACGAAGACCGCCATCACGCACATCAGCCGTGGCTTCGATTTCCTGGGTTTTCGCATTCAGAAGCGACGGAAACCGGGCCCGGTTGGCGCACGCATCTATACGTGGCCAAGAAAGGAATCTCTGGCCCGGTTGAAGAGCACGGTGCGCGCAGTCACGAGAACGGGTCGGCAGAGGCCGTTGAAGAGCCTTCTGCGCCAACTCAATCCGGTGTTGCGGGGGTGGGCCAACTACTTTCAGTACGGGGTGTCGAAGGCCACTTTCAACTACGTGCGGGGCTTCACTTGGCGCCGCGTAGTGCATTGGCTGCGCCGCAAGCACCCGCGCTTTAATTGGAGGAAGCTGAAACGCCGCTACCTGCCAGGATGGTGGCCCACCGAGGACGGGATTGCTCTTTACAACGTCGGCGAAGTAGCAGTGACTCGTTACCGCTATCGATCGGCGCGGATCCCTTCTCCCTGGCCTGCGACAACCGGATGAGACTCTGCGGTCACACGGCACCTTGTGGAGAGCCGGATGCGTGGTAACGCGCACGTCCGGTTCGGAGGGCGGGCCGGAGAAACCCACATCACGCGTGTGGCGCAGGGCGCTCCGGTCCGACCCTACTACGTCAAAGCCGGGCTCGAGAAAGAAAAGGCCGCTCTCCTGGTGGTCATCGGCGCCATGAGCGATGGGCGCAAGGAAGTCTTGACGATTGTCCCAGGCTATCGCGAATCGAAGGAGTCGTGGACGAGCGTGCTGCGCGATTTGCGTGACCGCGGACTGAGCGCGGCGAAGTTGTTGGTGGCGGATGGGCACCTGGGTATTTGGGCCGCCCTGGCGCAGGTCTGGCCGGAGACGGCGGAACAGCGGTGCTGGAATCACCGCCTCCTGAACGTGTTGGATAAGCTGCCTAAACGCGTGCAGGCCGAAGCGCGGCAACTGCTGACACAGATCCCCTACGCGCCGACCCGTCAAGACGCGACCAAACGCCGCGATCAATTCGCCAAACGATTCCACCGCGAATGCCCAGACGCCGTAGATATCCTCGAGCGCGATTGGGACCGTATGGTGGCATTCTACGACTTTCCCGAGGCCCACTGGCAACACCTGCGCACTACCAACGTCGTTGAAAGTCCCTTCGCTTCGGTACGGCTGCGAACCAATGCGGCCAAGCGCTACAAGAAGGTGGCCAATGCCACCGCCCTCATATGGCGGGTACTGATGGTGGCCGAGAAACGATTTCGCCGACTCCGTGCACCGCATCTTATGGCTGACGTGTACGCCAATGTGCGCTACGAAAATGGATCACACATCGCGCAAAGGAAGAAGATTGCCGCCTGAGTCGTTTACACACCATTTGACCCAAGCTCGATGCTCTTGTTCAGAAGGACGTAGTGCCTGATATCGCGCCTTGCAGAATCGTCGTACGAATCGAAAGCCGCCACCTGTCCGTCCGAAAGCGCGTCGTGTTCACCTTGGCCGCAGAGTACTGTTATCCTGTCCATTTTCTTCTGTTGGTCAACGTTTTACCGTACCCGAACCCCGAAACGGCTGCGCAAAGGGGCCCGAAGTCGGGCACCGGACGTGCCATGATAGCTGGCGCGGCTGCTTTCACGGCGAAGCTTCAGAGGGCCACATACAGCACGCACCTTTTCCGCACAGCGATTCTTACTCAATCCAAATTACCCAAAACAATACGTCAATGGGTAGGAGAATTCTAGCAGAGACCTTGGACAAGAGAGTCTTGACAAATGAATTCCATCTGTTATAGTCAGATATAACAGTGTGTCAGTTTGATTAAGTGGAATGATGCGATTTACAGTCGATCAAGATTCCGGAACCTCGATTTATCTTCAGCTCAAAGACCAGATCCTGTATGCCATTTCTGTAGGGGAACTCCGCCCAGGCGATGCCTTGCCGTCCATTCGTAAACTGGAAGCAGAGCTCGGTGTGAACCGGAATACCGTTCGCCGAGCCTACCAGGAGCTTCAGAGCGAAGGGACACTGACCATCCGGCAAGGAAGGAAGGCCGAGGTCGCCGCAAAGCCTCCTCGATCCCGGCAGCGTACGTCCGGGTCGCGGGCGGAGCTGCTTGCCCACCGAATGGTTCGGGACGCCGAGGCGGAGGGATGTGACGGTATCGGGTTTATCTCGGTCTTCGAGCAGGCTGCCGCCGATCACGATACACGTTATCCCAAGTGCGTCTTCATCGAATGTAGTCAATACCAGGCGGACGACTTCGCGGGCGTAACGGGTACGGTCTGGGGCCGCCGCGTAGTTGGGATTGATCTTAATCGGCTGCACGAGGATGTGGAGTTGCTCCCACCTTCAACCCGATATGTGCTGACCACTCATTGGCACCTCGCGCAAGTTCAGCGGCTTTTAAGGCGACGGGTCAAAGGCGTTCAAGACGTGAAGGTGCAACTTTCCCAGACTTTCTACGAGGGCGTTCGCCGGGTGAGGGGACTGAAGACGGGTCTGATCCTGCGGGACGCCGAGTCCATTGCAGGGTACAGGGAGCTGGTCCGGCAACATGGAAAGGTCAAGGGTGACGTACCGGTGGCTCTGATGGGTGAACCGGTTGCCCGGACACTGATGGATACCCTTGAAGGGGTGATTTACACCACGCCCTGCAGAGGCTTTGTAGCCGAGAATGCGCCGTCACATCTCGTCATGCAGGAATTGCTGTACGAGCCTATTCCCGACGATCTCGTTCGCGTAAAAGAAGACATATTTCACGTATGACAGAGGGAGCTTGGGATGGATCATCTTTATCATCATGCCATTCGGGCAGCATGCGGATTTATTATAACTGTTTCGCTTGGTCTTTCGGTTTGGGCAGAGGCAGATGCGAAGCAAAGTCCAAAGTCAAAGAGCCAAAGGCACGCAGAGCACCTCAGGACCCTTGTCATCATTGACCGCCCATATGAATTGGGGGAAGAGATCGAGCTAGCATTTGCGAAGGGCGAGTCTGCCCAGCTGCGATGTGTTGATAATCCCTTCGGGTTGCAGGAAATTCTGATAGGCTGGATTTCTGGTGATCAATTCGGCGTGCCAGGCGACCTTCTCGACACACGTTTTATCTCGGCCGAAGGAAAGGTCTCCGGTGGAGGTTCGCCTCTCCCCAGGAGTAAAGGCTTCCTTCGGCAATACCGCGAAACGCCTTGTCTGGCGGTGGCCAGATTTGATCTCGTCGACGGCAAACTCGCCATGCGCTTCCGTGTGCAAACCGATCCGGTCGAGAACAGGCGAGCTTACGAAGAGCATTTGAAGATCGGCGCAATATCCCTTCAGCAAAGGGGTCACTGGCAAACGCTGACGGGTACAGATCGGATACCGATTCCGAAACTTGCCGTGCACGAACGTGTAGCGGGATTTACCCGTCTCTGGAGCGAAGTGAAATACAACTTCGCGTTCTTTGACCAGGTTCCGGACCTCGAGTGGGATCGAGTGCTAGATGAATATATCCCGAAAGTGATGGAAGAGCAGCGATACGAGGAGTACTACCGATTGCTGCAGCAATGCATCGCCCGGCTGCAAGATGGTCATACCGGGGTATGGCCCGTCATCGGGCCAGCAACAGACGGTCCATCCCTGCTGATACGCGCAGTGGAAGGTAAGGCTATCGTTGCTGATCTTGGCACAAGCGAGGAAATCAAGAAGTCAGAATTGAAACGGGGAGACGAGATCACTCACGTTGATGGCCAGTCAGTGCTGGAGTTGCTGGAGCGGGAAGTTTATCCCTACACATTTGCATCGACACCGCAGGGCCGAGACCAGAAGGCATACGCGGAACTACTCGAAGGGCCACGAGACAGTCCTGTCAATATTCGCACGCGGAGTCTCCATGGTGCCACCCGGGACTTGGCCTTAACCCGGCGTTCCGAGTGGAAACAGAAACCGTGGACCCAGACTCCAAGTTTCGAGTTCAAGGATCTACCGGATGGGATCGTCTATGTCGCGATTCGCACCTTTGGATCGGAAAGCGTTGTCAAGCAGTTTGACGAGATTTTCGAGCAGGTGTTAAAGGCAAAGGGACTTATCATCGATGTAAGGGAGAACGGAGGTGGAAGTACGGACAATGCAAACAGCATCATCCGCTATCTAACCGATAGACCTCTCAAGGGATCTCATTGGAGAACACGGCAGTACATGCCGAGCTTTCGAGCGTGGGGCCAGGAAGAGAAATGGTATAAGGGCGAGCACGATCACGTCCAGCCAAGAGAAGAAGACCCCTTTCTCGGTCCAGTCGTGGTGTTGATCGGCCCCGGCACCGTAAGTGCCTCGGAGGACTTCCTGATCCCGTTGCATCATAGCGGACGTGCGACACTGGTGGGAGAGCGTACGGCAGGAACGACAGGTCAACCCCTTGTCGTCCACCTTCCAGCGGGCACGGCCAGAATTTGCACCAAGCGCGACACCTATCCTGACGGGACGGAGTTCGTCGGAATCGGCGCTATCCCAGATGTGGAGGTACATCCCACTCGGGAGGACATTGCCGCCGGTCGCGACGCAATTCTTGAAATCCTCCGAACTGGCTCATCTCCCGGATGGCTACCTGAGAAAAGCGCCGATTTCTGATACACGCCGGCATCCGAACGCCTCAGCCCAGCGACAGGGCCAATGGGACGTGTTATATCTTCGGCGAGATCCCTAGTATACTACGAGAGTATGTGAGCGCCTCACAGGGTAGCCCAACTTCCTGGCGGGGGAATGGCACATGATCAGGGGCGCAACTCATTTTGGATGACTCTTGGGATCTGGGCCCGCCTGATCACTTGATCAGCATTGGCAGTATTTTCTGGGGAGGCCGTTTTCCGACTGAGGCTATGACCTCGTACGTTAGGTAGGCCCTCCGTGGTTGATACCGGGGAAGACGCTGGTCAAAAAGAGACCCCAAGAGCAGTCACCCTTGAGGTCCCCATGTCCAACGTAACGCCCTAGCCAATTAAACGTTACGAAGACAATTCTATGCTACATGAACATTCTTCCAAATTCAAGAGTTATTACATCCTCATCGAGTGCCTGTGAGTTCATCATTCTACCTACCTGCGGTACCATTTCGTCGCTCGCGCTGCCACCGAACATAGGGCGTTTCAATGCCGTTCTCGCGACAGATTTTGGCGAAAGTAGGCGGACTGATTCCAAGCGCAGCGGCGGCTTCCTTATTCGTGACCTACATCCTGGCAGCACGACGCACAGACTCCACAGATTTGGGTTGTATCATAGGCGAAAAAAGTGCCAAGTATGTGAGATAGTTTCAATTAGGGAATTGCCGTCCCAGCAAGGCGTTGCCAAAGGCCCAGCGCCGATCGGCGCGCAGGTCATCTTAAACTGCGCGTCCGATTAGAATCCTACAGTCGGGGTATCGGACTTGCTACATTTCGCCCCTACATTCCCATTTCCAAATAGGCCTTAGCGATCTTCTCGATAGCAACCACATAGGCTGCCATGCGCAAATCTGGCACTGCGTCCCGAGAGAGATAAAGCTCGCGAATTTGGTTGTATGCCTCCCGCATGGTATCGTCCAGCCCCGAGCGGACCAGATCTAATTCGCTCGCGCCGTGGTCCAAATGTGAACGTAGCGATTGGGGGATGGGTTTACCAATCATCTTTTCGATAATTTCCAAAATCATGTGGCCGCGGAACTCGTCCAGACGGCGATGGAGACGACCAAAGCGAATGTGGGAGATATTTTTTATCCATTCGAAGTACGAAACTGTCACGCCTCCGGCATTCAAGTATGCGTCTGGGATGGTTACCGTTCCCCGTTGCCGTAGCAGTTCGTCGGCCGCAAACGTCACCGGTCCATTAGCCGCTTCGGCGATGAGGGGAGCGCGAATACGATCTGCGTTGCGGGCTGTGATCTGGGCCTCGAGAGCAGCTGGTATGAGAATATCGCAATCCGCCTCAAGCAGGGAGGGGCCGTCCTCGATGTACTGCACGCCGGGGAAATCAACAAGATGCGTATGCTCCATGCGGTGAGAGGATACGGCTTCGACGTCAATTCCCTTATTGGAAAACACGGCGCCATCCCTTTCTATGATGCCAACAATGAGTGCCCCGTCCTCCTCGGAGAGATATTTGGCCGCGTGGTATCCCACGTTTCCCAGACCTTGAATGATGATGCGTTTGCCTTCCAGGTTCCCGTCAAGTTGGGCTCGTTTCACGTCATCTGGATGCCGAAAATACTCCCGGAGACCGTATTGTACCCCACGGCCGACAATGCCACCCTGAGAGACGGGTTTCCCGGTTATACAGGCGATCGCATTTATGTCCTCCGGGTGCAAGATTTTGTAGGCATCGGCCATCCACGCCATCTCCCGAGCACCTGTACCCATGTCAGGTGCGGGCACATTCTGGCTGGGACTGAAGTAATCTTTCTTCGCCAACTCCACTGCGAAACGCTTTGTAATCCGTTCCAAGTCCTCCGCATCATGTTTTCTAGGATCTATGAGCAGGCCTCCCTTCGATCCACCAAATGGCACATCAACGATGGCGCACTTGTACGACATGAGCGCTGCCAGGGCTTCGACCTCATCCTGATTAACTACATTTGCAAAGCGAATACCACCCTTGGTCGGTAGGCGATGTTCGCTGTGAACGGCTCGCCAACCAGTGAAGATGTGGTATCCGTCGCGGAATTTGACAGGAAAGCGAACCTGGTAAACCGAGTTGCATGCCTTGATTTGGTCACCTAAGCCCGGCGGCAGATCAAGGGTGGCTGCGGCCCGGTCGAACATCAGATCAACGCTTTCTCTGAACGAAACCTCCGGGTGGTTGCTCCTCATTTGAAGCTCCTATATCGGCCGAATGGCTTGATGCGTACTGGGGAGAGATACAATTTTATCCGTCGCGGCCGCAGACCTTCGCCCTTGTGTTCGAAAACCCGGGCCATGATCACTGCCCTCGTGCTGCGCACATTTTTCGTAGGGAATCGACACGCCCGATGAATATCAGGCAGAAGAGTAATCTGAACATGAGTTCGCTGACGTCGGCTTGGCAGCCATTGGCTCCCCCACTCCGACAGTCCTGGTAGATTCCGGTACAAGATCCAGTGATAAAGCCGCCGCGGCAGGAAGCGGCGCAGCATGTCGAAGAGGTAGGCGTCGGGAGTGTCTGGGACCCGTAGAGGCGGGTTTCGACGCTCCATAGTCTTCACCCCACGGTTTGACCTCGTAGTAGAGTGATTCCGTAGCTCCCTCTAGCGCGAACTTGGAGGCGCTGTACACGGCCATCGTCGGCATGGCCATCATCCCACCCATGGAGGACACGTTTATGATGCGACCGGCGCGCCGAGAGCGCATGTACGGCAGGACGAGCCGAGTCAGTTCCATCGGGGCACGGAAGTTGATGCCCATCTGCTGCAGTCGCTCTCGCTCGCTGACGTGCTCGACTACGGACCGGTAGGCGACTCCGGCGTTGTTGATTAGCACGTCGACGCCGCCGAGCGCCAGGCCCACTCCGGTCGTGGCCCCAGTCAGTAAGATAGTAGACAAGTGGCACCTCGCCCCTTGCTGGTGAGGTTACGGAGTCAACCAAGACCCGTCACTCAAAACAACAAGGAGCGGCTCTCGTGACACGCACGACCAAGTATGTGGGACTCGACGTAAACCCAACCGGGTGCCTAGAACCAGCAAAACCGCTCGCTCTTCACTGAAATCCAGATATTTAGTACTATATCCGCATGTGAATGAGAAGTAGTCAATTACTGGTAGAAATTCAACTAGCTCAAACCAGAATCCCTGCTTACAATGCATCTTAAATATATGTTAATTAAAGCTCTTACAGTTCTTGTCGGTATCACCTCCGCTTGGACTCATCCTGCAGATTCAACCGGTGGTTTCGTTCACGCTGACTTCTCCAGTGCGCCAAATTACCAGGTATCCCGTGTGATCGATGGTGACACCGTTGAGCTCATGATCAACGGATGCCGACGAAGGTGCGATTGATTGGGGTGGACACTCCTGAAACTGTTCACCCCAGCCAGTAGAATACTACGGACTGAGGCAAGCACATTTACAAGGAATCTACTGCGGGGAGAATCAGTTTACATCCAGTTTGAAAGCGAAGAACGTGACCAGGACCGGAAAGAAATATCACTCAGCAGGTTGTAGGTATTTGTCAAAAAGCAAGAGAGATATCGATTTGGGTGAGTCGAAGAAAAGATACACCGCATGCAGTGTGTGCAGTCCACCAAGGTGATAGGCCCTTACGGTTTATTCGGTAGGAGGAGGAAAAGATGAAACAGACGATAGTCATGGTCACACTGCTTGCACTGACAATCGCCCCTTCGATTGGGGAAGAAACTCAGCAGGATCCCAAGAAGTACTTCTCGCAGCCGTTCCAGATCAATCTTGGCCAGGTAGTCGCCATGTCTTTGTGGAACACCCTGTATGCTCAGATGCACAAAACGCGAGCAGATTACCGTTTAAAGAAGTGGGATGCTCCGGTAATTGTTGGGTACAACAAGGAAATCGGCAAGGTTGAAATAGCAATATATGGCGACCGCAGTTCGATTGATGACGCAAAGAAATCAGTAGATAGGTTCAGATCAGACATTCTCCAAAAGGGCCTGGAAGTCGTCAATGCGCTTTACAACGCTAGCGTAACAGAAAATCATATTTCGATTGGCTACTACCACGAAGGAAGGAAACTGCTAACATTCACCCATGGAGCATACGTGATCGACTGATCCGCAGCAATTAATTTCGCACACTTCGCGCATCGGGATAGCACCTGATGAGTCTAACGGCATTTGTAAAACAACCAGAAGTAGTGGCGAAGTTGAAGCCCCTTCGCCCCAAAGGTCCGCGCACACTTAAGATTGAGCAGAAGGTGCCGCCGCGGACTAAGAAATATATGCTTGTTGGTGTCGCCTTTGACTACTTCTTTCGATTCGAGCTGAAGCGATTGAAACCGAACGTGATCGAACGACAATGGGTAGCAGAGCGGGCTTTGGAGCTAATTCGATATGAAACGAGTGATGGTGGGGTTATACGAGGCGACTGGTGACCAACAACATGCTATGGATGTATAGCATTTGGTGGAGCTGGAACGGACCAACGATGGTCTTGGCCACAGATGCTGTGTCCGCTTCCCCATTAGGCAGTTTGGGGCGGTGGATGATGGCCTCTGAAGCTCAGCACCGTTTAGAAATAGGTGTGGCGAATGCGAAAGCCAGTTAACAATAGGCCTTGCTGCAATAGGTAGTTTGGTGGTATCGAACGCCTTCATCGTCATGCAGATTGGCGACCCGGATTTGGATCACGTCTGTGAATCGGCAATTGTGCCCGCGATCGAGCAGAATGGACTCTCACCGAAACGCGTCGATAAGCACAACCAAGGGGGATTGCTTAAGAGCGAGATCGTCCAATTCCTCACAGAGTCCACGATAATCGTTGCGGATCTGACAAATGAGAGGCCCAACTGTTACCTAGAAATAGGATATGCGATGGGTCTCAATCGATTCCGACACGTGATTCTGACTGTCCGAGAGGATCATATGCCTGACAGTACCAACTATAAGAAAGAAGGGCCAAAGGTTCATTTCGATCTCATCGGATACGAGATCCTCCAGTGGGCGGCGAACGATCTAGATGGATTCCGCGAGGAATTGTCAAAGCGAATTTCCCGAAGGATGGCATCCATTCCAAACGTTCAGGATGGTTCAGTGACCGCGCCGCCAGTAATCGACCACGATTGGGTCGACGAGAACCGTGAGATCGCACTACTCTCTTCGACAGACACCGGTGTGACGGGCTTTCTTGAGGTAACAGCGGGAATCGCTTGGCCAAAAATCAATCGTACGCAGGTTGAGTTACATAGCGCCGCAACACGGGCTCCTCTAAGATTGACGGGATGGCCCATCGGCGTGGTCCTGAATAATGTCGATGACGCTCGGCCGAAGGCAGTGGGCGACGCCATTGTGGCAAACGTCCACACGGAAGACAAGATGTACGACTATTGGTCGGTGCGACGTAACGGCGACTTCTACTTTCTGGGGTCTTTTTGGGAAGACGAAAGGGATTCATCATCCCTGGCGTTCGACTTGCGAATACTCCGTGTTACGGAAGCCTTTCTTTACCTAGCTCGTTTGTATACTGGTCTCCAAGTGGATCCGACAACAAGCCTCGAGTTGGGGTTTAGCCATACAGGTTTAAAGGGGCGAAAGCTTTCCTCGTCCAATGTCCAACGTCGTGTCGGTGCGCACGGTCCCGCAATCGAGGACAGTTGCGTGACCCGAGTGGAGTCCTCAATAGATCGCATTGAGGTGGAGCTTGTTGCTCTCGTCAAGCAAGTTCTCTCCGAATTGTTCGTATTGTTTGACTTCTTCCAGCTGGACGACGTGGTGTACGAAGAAATCGTCGATGGGATTGTTGAGGGAAGGACGCCCTAGGATCTCTGACGTGGGATCGGCCACACCTTGATAGCGACGAAGACATCTGACCGCAGATCATCCTGTGCTAGTGTTGCGTCGCAGCGATTCCTTCACAAAGTCGTTTGATCTTTGCGAGGATGGAATCTGCCGTTGCGGTCCAGGCGAACGGGGCCGCGTTGGCGTTCCAGTGGTCGGTGAAGCGCTCGATTCGGCGGATCAACTCCTTCACCTTACGGAAGGAGCCGCGTCGAATGGCGCGCTGGGTGATGATGTTGAACCAGATCTCGACCTGGTTGAGCCAGGAAGCGTAGGTCGGCGTGAAGTGGATGTGGAAACGTGGATGTTTGGCCAACCACACTTTGACCTTGGCGTGCTTGTGGGTCCCGTAGTTGTCGACGACGATGTGGAGGTCCAGGTCTTCGGGGACGTTGCCGTCAATGTGGCGTAAGAACTGCAGGAATTCCTGATGACGATGCCGTGGTTTGCACTGCGTCAGGACTTCCCCGGTTTCGATATCCAGCGCGGCGAACAGCGTCGTGGTGCCGTGTCGCTTGTAGTCGTGGGTCACGCCCTCGACGTATCCCAGGCCGAGAGGCAACATCGGTTGGGACCGTTCCAACGCCTGGATCTGGCTCTTCTCGTCGACGCACAACACCATGGATCAACTCCTTCACCTTACGGAAGGAGCCGCGTCGAATGGCGCGCTGGGTGATGATGTTGAACCAGATCTCGACCTGGTTGAGCCAGGAAGCGTAGGTCGGCGTGAAGTGGATGTGGAAACGTGGATGTTTGGCCAACCACACTTTGACCTTGGCGTGCTTGTGGGTCCCGTAGTTGTCGACGACGATGTGGAGGTCCAGGTCTTCGGGGACGTTGCCGTCAATGTGGCGTAAGAACTGCAGGAATTCCTGATGACGATGCCGTGGTTTGCACTGCGTCAGGACTTCCCCGGTTTCGATATCCAGCGCGGCGAACAGCGTCGTGGTGCCGTGTCGCTTGTAGTCGTGGGTCACGCCCTCGACGTATCCCAGGCCGAGAGGCAACATCGGTTGGGACCGTTCCAACGCCTGGATCTGGCTCTTCTCGTCGACGCACAACACCATGGCGCGCTCGGGGGGATGCAGGTACAGACCGACGATGTCGCGTACCTTTTCTACGAAGAACGGATCTGTGGAGAGTTTGAAGTGCGTCCGACGGTGGGGTTGCAAACCAAAAGCACGCCAGATGCGATGGACTGTGTCCTTCGACAACCTGGTCTCGTCTGCCATCGAGCGTACCGACCACTGGGTCTGTTCCGGTGGCTTGGTATTGAAGGTTTTGTATACGACTTCGGCCACCTGCTCATCCTCAATCGTCCGCGGTCCACCTGGGCGGACTTCGTCGTACAGGCCGCTCAGACCTCGATCCAGAAACCGCCGGCGCCACTTGCCCACCGTCGCTCGCGATACGCTCAGTGCCTGCGCGATATCCTGGTTGGGCCATCCGTCAGCGGCCAACAGCACGATCTCCGAGCGGCGCACGAGCCCATGCGAAAGGCTGCGTGACCTGGTCATGGATTCCAACTGCTCTCGGGTCTGCTCACTCAACTCCACCGGTGCCATCGGTCGGCCGATTGCCATATAGGTCTCTCCCGCGAAAAGGGGTCAAGAGAAACCTACACTCACGCAGAAACTTTGTCTAGCTAATCCTGAGACGAAACATTAGGCATAGGTAGGAGATGATGATTCGAGATTTGTCTGCGCCACTCTAAGTCCGTGAATACGGAAGGAACAGAGAGAGTCCGTGAACGCGGTGCTGAAGCCTGATAGGAAAATTTACGAACTTGCTTGCGATCGGCTCCGAATAGAGCCAAGCGAGGCAGTTTTTGTCGGCGATGGTGGGTCGAATGAGTTGTGGGGTGCTACCGAGGCCGGAATCGAAGCGCTATGGTGTACATGGTTCTTGGACGACTGGCCAGAAGGTAGACGGCCCAGCAAAGTTCCTTGGAGGTGATTGGCGGCAGTTAGGACTCTCATCTGACTGGATTCTTAGGAAACGACTGTCGATACATTGAAAGAGAGAAGGCAAAAGGAACTCGACTCGATGACAGACAAGGAGCAATGGAGACTGCGATGAGGTTCGACGAATCGGCCACCCCTGACACCGTCGCATCTGTCTTCAGGTCCTGCCTCCCGCTAGCTTCCGTCTGCCGTCGGCCATTGGAGATCGCCCTCGCGTCTGCAAGGAAGGATCTTTTCAAAGACGCTTCCGACCCTGACACGATGACGATGATCTGTGTGTAACTTACGATTCTAAGCGCGCCCGGTCTCACGAAGCTCCCTGAGATCGGTTTGCGTTTCTATGGATTTACCCGCTTTGGCTCTCGAGATATTGATATGTCCGAGGGGTGGCGCAAAGTTATCCACTGAGTAGCCGATTATTCCACCATAGTTATCTCCCATGTAATTGACATTTCCTCAGATTTTATCTGCCTGTTCTCTTGGTTGTATCTTTTTCTTCACCAAAGCTTGCACGGCAAGGCATTGTTTCATTATTATATGAGCTACCTACCCCCTAAAAACTTCATTATTTTGGAATCAAGTTGCTTGCCAATTGGCCAAGAGAAAAGTAGCAAAAACAGGTACTTACGTTAAGTCAAATCTCACGAAAAAGCAGGCTGAAACATTAGCCGTCGTTGTGGCCCACTCGAAAGGGGATGTTCCTCCTTCAATCGAAACCTTGGCCCGCCTTTTGAAAGTCAAGAAGCCCACAGCGAAGAAGCGTTTCGAGATATCATGCACGAAACGTTATGTTATCGACGATTCAGTGGGCCACAAGCTCAATGCGTCGCATTTTTGCACGATGGAGCGAACTGCCCGATTACTACTGGCAATAAACGATCACCTTGTACGGTCGGGTACAAGTTCTGCCACTTATGAAGACATCGTTGCTACCCTAGTCGAAGGCGGATTTCGAGAAGATGACGTTGTGGCAATTTTAAGCCTCGTGTGACCCGACCGGGTGGATACATCGAAAATGCGCACCAGGAGGACGTTCTCAAGCTAGGCAGACTTTTTGGCCAACACGTGACATATTTAGAATTGCTAATCAATGAGTTCAAAAAGAGGCAGGTAGCCAGGTCCACTTGAACTAGGCTTTTTCTTTTCCTGCGTAGAGGCGTCGGTCCATGACAATCACATCGTACAAAGTAGCGAAGGTGCTCTTGTATGCAATTGCCGTACTTGTTTTTTTGTTGGCAATCCACATGCTCACGCTAAAATCGAAACTACCGGTGTGGGCACTGCCCCTCCTAGTCGTAGCCATACTCGCTTTTCACAGTGCAAGAGCTGACTTTATTCCAAAAGAAGTCGGCATAGGAATAAAGAATAAGAAGACCAGGATAGACTACTTTCGAACGCTCTGCCTCAATAGTATGCGGACAATGAGGATTGTCACCGGAGAGTTTGATGTGCCTTTCTTCGGCTCTGAATTGGTGCTTTCAGCAATGCGCAATGCGCTTGTGCGAGGAGTATCGATTGAAATCATTGTTGGGAACAGAATTGAGAAGGACCTCTCTACAGACGACAATTCTCAAGAAACTGCGAAGACCAATCGGGATGCTGGTCCACAAAATGGGCAAGATTCGTTAAACGAAGAAGACTTCCTGACGATTGATAGTCCGGAAGACTACGCTGAGAGGTTCCTAGAGAGCCACAGCGTGATTGTTGAGGAACTGGCGGAGTTCATCGTCGGGGATCAACTCAGATTCTACTTCGGCGAAAGGGAAACTGAACACTTCTATCTTTCGGATCATGACATGTTGATGCAAGAAATCCATCCGCTCGGCCCGCTGGAAGTGCCTCGGTTTGTGCACATGCAGACATGCCGACTCGGTAGAACATACGACAAAAAGTTCACAGAGCTCTTAAAGAGACGGAAGCAAGTGGATTTCAATGGGAAGTTAAATGAAATGGTCGCAAATCAGCTAGAGCGTGGACCAGGTGCTACAGACATTAATTGAGGCAGTGGGGCATGGCAACCTGATTTCATTTTCAGGTGTCGCAGCCTCGATCGTGCTCTCAAGCGGTGCACTGGTTGTAGGCCTACCTTACTTGGACCAACCCCTTTGGCAACACCTCTCTCGACTACTACAGATGATGATTTTTGCCGGTTTGTTTTATTGCATAACAGCCGTGCTTACTCTGGTGCATAGTTCACGAATACTATTTGGACTCCTAAACATACCCATTCTAACGCATCAACACTTGATTGCGGCCGCAGTGATCTGTTGGCTCTTCGCTACGGGGCTTTTAATGTTGTCCTTTGCTTGGCCTCTCTGGCGTTTAATGAAGCAGAAAAGATCTTCGATACACTCCCCCTAAAAGCTCAAGGAGTTATCCAGTAGCCCTCTCAATTTCAAACGCCTGAGCATAAGGACCGCTATCTTCGTCAACTCGCTCGGTATAATACACCTTGTATTTCTTCGAACGCAGATCGAACACACCCTCGTATTCCAGTCTGACAGGATGTTCTGGCCCTAGGTTGAAGATCCCGCTACGGCCATATATGGTTCGTTCCTCGCCACTAAAGTTAATAGTTTCACCGTCGTTATATTTGCCGAGGATTTCTTCAAGCATCGTACCGCGTACGTCCTTTGTCGGGATCTTGAGTACACTCCTGGTTCCATCAATCGCCTCGATTGTTAGTTTCACGTAGTGAACCGGGCCATATGCCACGCTTACCTCACTGACTGAGGCAAGTCGGCCCTCGATTGGTGTCGCCCCGCTGTTTTTCATTTTCCTAACTCCCTCCTCCCTTCCGTAAACACAGCAAAGCCTGTACCTCCTTAGATTGCTGAGGCAAAATCATAGACACGCGTAATGGTTCTTGCGCGTATCAGACGGATTTAAGTATCTGTTATTTATATAACTTACCCCAGATCAGACGAAATATCAGATCGGGGATATGCGCGGAGATTCCAGGGGAAGGCAGGAAAGTGCCATCAGTAGGGGTTTCTCGAGGATACCCACGATGTTGACATACCGCAAGCGAAATATGCCATATGTGGTAGCCGCACTCGCTCGACCATGCATGATGGGGTGAGGAAAATGACCCGTGTTGGGGCAAATGCCCCAGGTCCTATACGCGGTAATAATCACCGACCCAAAGAATGGAGAGCTATAATCAGAAGGTGTTGAAATAGACAGACGGTGATCCTACCCTTCCTTTGTAATTAGCCATGGCGTTGGTGCATGGCTCCCTCGCTTGACATCTCCAATGGGTCCGGGCGATCCTGTTCCTTTGTGGATCGATACTCGAGGAGGATCGCTGATGGCTGCCCGGACGAAGACCAAGGTGCCGCCGAAGTACCAGGCGAACTACCGAGTGAAGAACTGGGCGGCGTACGATGTCGCTCTCAGAGAACGCTGCGACATCACGGTCTGGTTCGACGACGCGGCGATTTGCACATGGAATGCGCCTGCGAGCGGCCGTCCAGGGGGTCAGCGCAGGTATTCTGACCTGGCGATCGTAACCACATTGACCTTGAGAACGGTGTTCCATCTGCCGCTGCGGCAGACCGAAGGCTTCGTCGCTTCCCTGATTGGCTTGATGGGCCTTGCCCTCCAGACGCCCGACCATACGACGCTCTCACGACGTCATCGTAGTGTTGAGGTCCCGCACCTGCTCAGAGGTCACGAAGGCCCGCTCCATCTCGTCATCGACTCGACCGGCCTGCAGATATTGGGCGACGGGGAGTGGCAGGCTCACAAGCACAAGACCTCGAGCCGCCGCAGCTGGCGCAAGCTACACCTGGGCATTGATGGGGACGGGTACATTATCGCCGCAGCGCTCAGCGACAGAGGTGTGGACGATGCGACCGTTGCGATCTCGACACTCAAGCAAGTCGATGGCACGGTCGCGCGGTTCACTGCAGACGGAGCCTACGATACACGATCGATGTACGAGGCGCTGGCCGCATCGGGAGGCGCCAACATGAAGTCGTGATCCCGCCGAAGAAGACAGCCACAGTGGATTCGTTACGGTCGACGTCAATGGCGGAAGGAGTCGGGCGCTCACCGCCAGGCTCGCGCTGTGTCTGGTAGACGTTCCAACGTTCCGATTCGAGGTATGGGGAACGTCGGAGCGTTTGCGCCGCGAGCGCGAAAGACATCAGGCTACAAAGCGGCCGTTCGGGTGGTTGTCCAACACTTCTCGAATGAAGCGCCCTTTGGACACCGCCGGTATTGTGAACTGCTCCCGGATGTGCGGTAGACACGAGCCGTACCACCATTCCACTTCGTCCTTCTTGAAGCGCACGAAGATAGTTTCCTGCGCTTGGTCATAGGCGACTGCGACGACCCGCTCAGAGTCGGTGACATCAATCCAGTTGATCGTCATGCTATTCTCCTCCGGGGGCTGCGAACCTGTCAATGGGGAGTTTCGCCAGGCTCAGGCACCGGTGTCGTTAAAAGATCGTTAGTCAGGGCGTCTTTGGATAATTCCAGCGCTCTTGCCTTCAGGGGCATCGTCTAGTTCCCCGGCCACAATCAGATGTTTCCTGGCAAGATCCAGCGCGTGCTGTTTGAAGCCGGCGTCGGCGCCTAGCTGGAGAATCTGCTGTGACGCTGCGCATCTGCCGCTAGGTTCTTGATGAACTCCTGGGCTTGGTGCAGCGCTGCCTCCGGCAGGCTCTTGGCCGCGGTGGCATAGCGCACCACCGTGGCGTCCGCGGCCACGTCCACGAGCTGGACGGTAAACGGTGTTAGGGGCTGCCCGTAGCGGGATCGGGCGTGTTCGACGGTGAAGGCGTGCTGGTTTTATCTCGCGTAGTTCGAGGTGGGCATCAACCAAGGCGTTGAGCGCCGAAGGGCCCCGGTAGCGGTGCGCCGCGTCGGCTTCCCGTTCACCCGTTTTGCGGCAGAAGACGAAAGCGCAGCCGTAGGTGTTCATCCAGCTCTTGAAGTTCTCCAACAAGGGCGCCAGCTCACCCGTATCGCTCTCGTGGATGGGATCCACGGTTTGGTGGCATAAATGGCTTTGTTTGGAAATCCGTAGGGTGTTGAAATCCCTGTATATTCATAAGTCTTTAATAATTAATTAGTTATACTAACAAAGAGGGGGTTTACATCCGGCCTATTTCCAAACAAAGCCATTCTCGGAACGCCAGCTCAGGTTCACGTCCCGCAAACATCTCGATCGCACGCAGCTCACTATCTTGGCACTCGTCCCGTGCAACGATGATCAGGTCGATATCGCTCCGGCCTGGCGTATAGTTCCCTGCGGCCAGCGATCCTACAACTACAACGGCGAGCGTGTTGGGCAGGAGGGTCTCCTGCCGGCTCGAGTATTCAGCCAGCACCGAGAGGCCTACCGAATCGGTTGTGCCAAAGGCGAGTTGACCGCATCCGTACCGGCCTGGTTTCGCGACAACGCCGAGTCGCCTGTCGACTTTCCCACTGTGGGAGACTGGGTTGCCGCCAAGATCCCGGGTGCCACCGACCCCGCCTCGATCTGCGCGGTGCTGCCCCGGCGCAGCAAGTTCGCCCGCAGAGCAGCCGGAGATTACGATGTCGAGCAGCTCATCGCCGTCAACATCGACCTGCTCTTCCTGGTCAGCGGCCTGGATGGCGACTTCAATCTCCGGCGCATCGAACGCTACCTGGCCTTGGCCTATGAGAGTGGCGCCAATCCCGTCGTTCTACTCAATAAGGCCGATCTTTGCGATGACGTGGGGGCGCGCACCGCGGAGGTCGAATCAATCGCCGTCGGCCTGTCTGTCCTGCCCGTCAGCGCCGAAACCGGTGACGGCCTGGAAGAGTTGAGGGGATACCTGCCTGTGGGAACGACTGCAGCCCTGGTGGGATCGTCGGGTGTGGGGAAATCGACCATCGTCAACCGTCTCTTGGGCAGCCAGCACCTGGCCGTGAACGCTGTGCGGGCGGGCGATCAACGTGGACGCCACACCACTTCGCATCGCCAGTTGCTGGTGCTGCCCGACGGTGGACTCATCATCGACACGCCGGGCATGCGCGAGCTGCGCATGTGGGGCGACGATACCGGCTTCCAGGAGCTCTTCAAAGACGTGGAGGAGCTCGCCATCAACTGTCGTTTCAGCGATTGTACCCACCAGCACGAAACCGGGTGCTCGGTGCGGGCAGCGGTGGAGAGGGGTGCGCTGGATCCCGGCAGACTGCGGAGCTACCTCGCCATGAAACGCGAGTTCACCCGTATTGCCCTCAGGCGCAAGCCCACGGAAGGGAAAATGGACAAGGAGGAGAAACGGCAGGACAAGCGGCGCTCGCGTCACGCCGCCCGGAGACGGCTGGGGCCGGAAGGCGACGAGCGTATCGAAGATCCTAGATAAAATAGAAGGCTTGTGAGGTTGACAATGGAAAATGGTCAATGATCGAGATTCCTCCATCGCAACGAAAGACAATAGCGGGCTTGTTCGCCGGCCATATCGGTCTGCGCACTGTCGTAAACGGCATGCTGCAAGGCCGTTTCGGCGAGGCTTGGGCGGATGCGGCAGAGGGTGCCGAAGTCGCATGCCTGTCGATCGGACCGTTCACCTGCGTGGGCGGTGATTGGGCGCACCCGGCGGCTGATGACCTTATCGGGCAGTGGTCGGACACTCGCGTCGTCCTGGTGGCGGATGACGGTTGGCAGCGAAAGGTCACGACGTGGGAAGGCTCGCAAACGACTGTCGTAGAGCGCTCCGCCTTTTCAAATGAACACCTGGAGAAGGACCACCTGGAATCTCTCGCGGCGAAGGTGCCTGACGGCTTTGCGATCCGGGCGATCGACTGCGAGTTGGCTGAAAGAATTACAACAGAAGTGCACAAAAATCTCATCCCCGACCTGTTCTGGACGTCAGCGGAGGATTTTATCCGGCAGGGCTTCGGCTACTGCGCGGTGGCCAACGAGCGCATCGAAGCCGGAGTCACCTCGGCACTCTTATCCAACGATGCCGCGGGCATCCAGATCAATACCAACCAGGCCAACCGCGGCAAAGGCCTGGCCACCTCTTTGGGGGCGACGTTTTTGCTGGACTGCCTCGAACGGGACTTGGCGCCGCACTGGGATAGCGGAGACCCGACGTCGTGTCATATCGCCGAAAAGCTAGGTTATGAACTGGTTGGCGTGTATCCGGTATTGGAGTGGAAGCCGGGGAGTGAGGTAGGGTAGATCGGACGAAGAGGCAGCGCGTGCCTGTTGAGGACAAGCGGTAAGATCGATTAGGTAGAAAAACGTTTCGCCGCGTCATATTCCCACAGAAGGCCAGGTTTTTAGCCAAAGCGCAACACCGCAATCGACAGACGCGATGCAAAGTCCTTGACAAGCCCCAGCTCCCACGTTTGCTTGATGGGTAGCGCTCATAAGGGAGCCTCTATGTCCGCAGAAAGGGCTTAGCCCACCTTACAAAAACCACATATCAACCTTCTTTCTGCCTGCAAATGCGGACGCCAGGCGTTTAACGAGAAAGAGGGTCCGCATGGCGAAATCCCTTCCTTCTACACCCAACCTCGAGCACCTTAAGAAGCAGGCCAAGCAGTTGGTGCAAGGTCACCAGGCCGGCGAAGTCGAGGCGTTCAACCGCATCAAGGCGTCCTTCCCTAAACTGATGTCAGCCTCGGTGCAAGACATTCTTGCCGCCGAGTTCTCGCTCTGCAACGCCCAGCTGGTCGTCGCACGCGAGTATGGCTTCAGCACATGGACAGATTTACTCACGGCGGTTAAGACGCCAGGGGGGGCCTGGTTCAAGCACACCTTTATCGGTGAGCATCCCAGCATCGAAAAGCTTGGGGCACAGATCGCGCGGATCGCGCCGAGCAGGCTGGCGGTGTTGGTGTTTGGCGAGTCGGGCACTGGCAAGGCGTTGGTCGCCCGCGCGCTACATCATGCGAGCGGGCGCAAAGGTTCCTTCGTCCAGGTCGATTGCAGCATCGAGCCCGGGATCCTGGTCGACAGCGAGTTGTTCGGCCACGAAGTCGGCGCCTTCACCGGGGCCAACCGCGCAAGGACTGTGCCATCAAGCGCGGAATGCACCTAATTCGCTGTGGTGCAAGGTCTACAGAGGATTTGCTGAACGCCTTGGAATTACTGCACTGTCCACTATGTCGGACAGGATTCCGAAGCTGATGAGGATGTGAATCGGTCGAGGTCTGGCTCAGCGGTTTTAGATACCAGGTAAGTGGTAGGCGAGGGCAGGGCGGTCAGGTGAGTACACGGGGCCATGCGTTGCGTCCGGTCCCTTTGGGTGGACAGTGTCAAGAAAAAATCGGGACTCTCCATCGATGAAAACCCACAAATATGCATCCCCACCGGAGTAATATAAGACGGACTTCAGATTTCAAAGGGGGCACCGTGTACGATGATTTGCAGTTGTTTGCAATTGAGGTCGACGCGACATACCGGCTGGACAACGGTGGGCGTTTCGCATGTGACGAAGCGACCCGCTTCTTCATAGGACAGACCATATGTGGAAACCTTAGCAGATTCCGTATCGACCAGCCGAGCGAGCTGATTACGGAGCTGAACGCGATTGTCGAGAAAGAGCCGGTCGTATCTGATCTGCGGGCTGGGCTTACATACCTCGAGGAATACAAGCGGATATTGTCCAAATGGGCGCCAGTGATGCGCGTGAAGAATGGGCTAGGGTACCGATATCCTCAGAACCTACAGCATTTCCCTGATGTCGTTAGAGTTAGGCAAGACAACGTTCATCTTGCCGCCGAGAGTTTTCGTGGCTCTTGGAGGAAGTCAACGATTGTCAGCCCTGTGTGGCTGTGGAGGAAGAGGGTAAGTTCATCTCTGTATGCCACACCGTAAGAATATCTCCGGAGGCCCATGTAGCGGGAGTCACTTCAGGGTTACAGGAGAAAGGGTTACGCTACGGCCGTTGCTGTAGAATGGGGAATTGCTGTTCGCGAGCTCGGCTTACTTCCCATATACAGCACGGCATTAGACAACATTGCATCGCAAGGCGTCGCGGCCAAGGCAGGGCTGGTGCTCTACAATGCTGATCACCATTTCATGTAGAGTTATGGTGTCTCCGGGTCTAGCCCGAGTCCCCTTTCGGCGTTTCAATGCCGTTCTCGCGGCAGATTTTGGCGAAAGTAGGCGGACTGATTCCAAGCGCAGCGGCGGCTTCCCTATTTGTGACGTACATCCTGGCAGCACGACGCACACACTCTACAGATTTGGCTTGTATCATAGGAAAATCAAAGTACCAAGTCTGTGAGATAGGTTCAATTAGGGACCTACCGCCCCGGGTAGGCGTTTCCGAAGGTCCAGCGCCGAATGGCGCCAGTAAGTCCTCAGCTACCGGACGATGGTAGGCCGCCTTTTAATTCGGATCCCAATCCGCTCTCATTTGGCGGAAACAGTGAATCGACAATTTTGTGAACAGCCGACGATACCTTTAGTTTTCCTTCTCTTTCAGATCTAAAAAACTCTCGCAGAGACATGAATTTGACTTCAGAAATTTCATTTGGGTCAAAATCGAACGGTCCATTAGAATGTGCCCTGAAAATCGCAGAAAACTCCGACTCGTTTTTGTACCTGTATAAAAACTTGCCCAGGAACTCTACTATAATATCAACGCCCAATTCTTCCTTAACTTCGCGGATGGCCGTCTGCTCGTAGCTCTCACCATAGTTCACATGCCCACCTGCAGATGTTATCCATGCACCTGGATTCACATCTTTTTTCAGGCTTCGTTTCTGCCATAGAATTTGATTTGTGTCATTGAATATCAACACGAAAGTTGCTCGATGAATAAGAATTGGAACTGAGTTACATTTCTTGCGCGTGGCACGTCCAATGACTGTATCATTGATATCCACGACATCGAAGATTTCATTGAGATCATCTGTGTTACGCAACGAGGGACCTCACTACGGAATCACTGGTGAATCAGTCCAAAGCCGGCAGTATCCTACTCGAACGGTCTCGGAGTAGGCCATTTCCACGGTTCGTCTCTCTTCACCGGCATCCTCACACCAAGCGAACAGCAAACATCCACGCCGTGTCTCGATCCTGTCTTCGGACAAGTCGTGGGCGACACGAATGGCGAAGAATACGGTGCGGAATCGCGTGCACAGTGGCAAGCAATATCGTGCATCCGAACGCCTCCTCCCAGCGACAGGGCCAAGGAGCGACGCTTGTCTGGTGAAGTGATCACCCTACTCACTGCGGGCGTCGGGGGCCAACAGTCGCTTTTGGAAGAATATTTGCCGTTGGCCCGGTGGTAGGTCTTCAATTTCGCCCCAAGTTGAATAACCTCGCGTGTGGTAAAATTCATGCTCGTGAAAACTCATTGAATCCAGAAACGCTCCAATACAGCCGCGCTTAGTCGCTTCCTCTTCAGCAAGAAGGAGAAGTCGCGTGCCGATTCCTTGTCCTCGATCGCTCTCATGAACCCAAACAATGCTGATGTGAAGCCAATGCCAGAACGTCTCCCCTAACAGGCCGCCGCGTATCGTACCTCCCTCGTCGCGGACGAAAATAGATAGTGGTTTGAAGTGATCGGGTCCAACGATGGCTTCATCATGCTCATTAAGGCGATCACGAACAAAGTCGCAATCCTCGGGGCTCGGATCGGCTTCAATCAGAATTTGCATGATCTTTTTTGGTGGGCAACCTGAGCCTTTTCACGACCTAATGTTACGCGGCTTGCGAACCGCGAATGCGGCTTGTCAAAAGCCCAGGTCCGATCGGCGCGCGGCGTAATTGCTACGATATCTGATACATCGTCCTCAACGAACCCGATTCGATTGCTGTCTCTGGTAGCCTTACACCAACTGTTCAGTCTGCACTTCGAATGGATCGTTGTTGTAGGACAGATATAAGACGCGTCCATCAAACTCCTGAAATTGCTGGAACCTTCGGCTGTAAACAGGATGCTCAATCATAACGCTGGCAGCCTTTTTCGTGACCCAGCGAACATCAATCATTTCGTCGCCGACTTCGGCATTACCAGCAATCCATGAGCCGACAAAGTCAAAGATCACGCGGCTGTTGCTGAGGTTGGAATAAACCCCGACAAGTTGACCCACCGAAGCAACTATGTTGGACTCCTCTTTGACTTCATTGATAACTCCATCAAGAATGGACTCACCTTGCTCTATTTGACCACCGGGGAATTCCCATCCTCTCCGGTCCGTTCGAACCAGCAGAACCTCATCCTCCCGTTCTACGAGACTTCCAGCAGCGACAATATGCTCTGGCGATTTATTCGGGTCAGGCTTCAACAGAACGGCCAACTCCCCTTAGATCATGCCAGAAATGGCGGTGTGTTGGATCTCACGCGACGAGGGAATGGCGCCTAACTGTTGCCCATCAGCTGCACCGCGAGGTGGTGTCTTGGGCAGGCGTTTGTTATGCGTGGACACTGTAGCACCATCCTGGCTGCCAGTTTCCCTCATTCCGCCAATCGTTCATGATTGCTTCCTCCCACGATACTTTGTTACAGATCACTTCCAACGCCAACTGAGGATACTTGTGTGATACGATGGCAATATTGCCACCAAAGAAAGCCACGATATGTTCCTCAAGGAATGTCCGGACTCGTCTCTCTACATCGAGGCAGTTCTCACCCAACTTGTAACGGGTTTGGATGCACTCCAGTTCATCGCTGGGAAACTCTCCACTTGCACGACCGTTCAGCGCTCCATAATTCATTTCTCTGAGTCTGGAATCAAGCACGACCTCGCGGCCGGGAAAACGATTTCAGTGGTTTCTGCCGCTCTTTTCAAATCCGAGCAGAATATGGCATCAAAGAACATGCCGGCGCATTGACGACAAAGTGACTGTGCCTGTTCTATCCCCTGTTCGGAAAGCGACACATCGCTCCAACCAGAACGAATCCCCGCCTCGTTGTCTTTGGACGTGCTATGAACGAAGTATGTCACTTCCATCTTTTTAGCGTTCTCGCCGTGCCCGCGTAGCGGTTGCGCGAAGGGCGCATGACCGAAGCCGGGCACGTGTTATGCGCCGGTAGCGAAACTCATCGAAGACTTCGCCATTTGGTATTCAGTTTCCGTTGAGGGCAGCTCGCACATACGCCAGTTCCGCCTCCCCGATGCCCATTTCAGTGAGGTTGCCAATTTGGACAAAATTGGCTTCCTCCTCGTAATCGTTGCCAAGCATCGACTCCGGCACGTGTCTAGAGGCGTGCGAATGATAAACGACTTGGAGAAAGTGTGGGTAAAGAAACTCGTACCCAGACGGCTTCGGGCCTAGATGCTCCAAGTGCATGAATCCCAGGAGTGAAATGTTGTCGACCAGCCAACCTGTTTCCTCACACACCTCGCGTCGTAGCGTTTGCTCGAGAGTCTCTTCGTCCTGCCGCCTTCCACCGGGCAAAACGTGTACGCCATCGCGGTTCCTTAGCGCGAGCACCGACTCGTTTTGCTGAACCAGGCACCGAACGGATGTCACCAACTCTTCCGGCGCTTGGTAGTTGCTCAGGAAATATCGTACCCGGAGGGGAAGAGTTCCATCAGTCCAAAGTGCTTGGGTCCCGTGAAATGGGTTCTTGCCTTGCAAGAACGATTGCAGAACGCCGTCACTCCTCATTCTTACCTGCTAATGAAGCACTCACCTGAAGATCCGGGGAGTCCCTTCAAATCTACTGGCGCATAACGCTCAAGAGTGTCCGAACCGGCGCAGTCGGTTTCTCCGAAGCAAAGCGCAGGCGGACACTCGATGATAGACGACGTGAAAACGATATTGCCCTCTAGTTTGGCTGAAAAGACGATACCTTCTCAAGGTCCTCGTGTGTTAGTCCAGTACGTGGATCAACGTCGACAAGCAAAGTTGCGCCGCTCCTGGTCCTCGCCCACTCTTTGGCCACCTCGGTTAGCTCATCATCGAGCCATACGACAGAGGTCGACGACGGAATCTTCGAAACAGTAACCAACTTCACGAAGATCCCATCTTCGTCACGTGGAAATTCGATAACTGGTAGCTCTGGCAAGCCTAAGATTGGGGCGAGTACCCGGTTTGCTTCATGCTCCCAGCCGGTTGCCCACACGAGTTTGAATCTCTCTCCAAGGAGTGAAAGTCTGGTCCCAAGACTTGGCGACAACAAACCCCTCTCCTTTGTATCCGTACCTCCAACGCGATGCTGCAACTCGAACCGTTGATAGTTCGTCGGAGCCGTCTTCGCCTGCCACGGGATCAGGACACCATCAACGTCCAGAAGTAACAATGGTTTGTCGAACGACAGGGATTCTGGGTACACTCTCATCATGCCATTCTTATGTCGTCTATCGTTTCGCAGTTACCGAACCTGCGAAGCAGGTTGCCAAAGGGCCAAGCCGCGTATGCGGCGCAGCGGTAAGTCTTTGTTAAATGACGTGCGGTACGAGTGGCCCAGAGCAGAGTGCCAGAGCGGCTCCTTGACACCGCCCATACCCTCTCGCCAGCATCAACTCATTTAGAAGATGTGACTGCCCCCAACACGGCTCCGAGTTGTTTCGTGAGGTATGGCGATTCTTTCCTCATCTCACTTACTGACTCCATCAATGGGAAAGCAGGCGCGTGCCAGTCTCCGTGCCTGTCGTTCACCCGTCTCCCGGTCACGACTTGCGAGTCCTGAGTGTAGCTCTTGAGTCGGTCAATCCCTTCCGCAATGACGACCTTAGGAAGGGGTTTTCGTCTTCGCCGGGACCACTCCACGAGGTAATAGAGACCTCGCAGGATGTCATATTCGAAAAAGCGGGGGGAAAACGGCTTCAGCCACTCGGGATTTACGACACTTCCATTTCCCTTCGAACAAACCAACCGGTGCTCAATCAGGTATCGCGCTCCATTGTCGAGGAATCTTGCCTCCGCATCCGTGTACTCACGATCCGTGAAGAATAACACGGCTTCTAAGGGCGGCAGACTGGAAACGATCGAACTCTTACCCGACTTCAGATAGGAGCCCGGGTCACAGTTCAGTCCTCCATCCGAAAGTTGATGCTTCAGAAACCAATTTCTAATCCACGGCAGATCAGCCTCTACATTGCATCCACAGGCCGACAGGGTCATATAGAATACGCCCAACTCACAGTGGCAGCAGTCCATTTTTGCTTTGTCTGCTTCTGTCTGCGGAGCATCATCTTCGGTAATGACGAACTTCTGCCAAGCTCCATGCTTGAGCTGCTCCAACGCGCTGTTCACAGCTAACCGGGGAATCCGTGTCATTTCCCCCATTTCGCACAGAATTGCCAGCTGCCACCATGCCCCGTCCCATTTCCTTCTGCTCCCTTGGTCCGGTACCGAGAATGCGCCTTCGGACGAAATTACCTCAATTGCTGACTCGACTGCTTTGTCCATGTTGGTGCCTCCATTAGCGAGTATGTTGTCGCCCTCCACCCATGTCATTTAACTTCCTCCAGACGAACCATCCGTCCTGGCACGAATCCCAGATTGGTTCCATAGACGCATCAAACGTGCGGAAATTGGCGCACTGTCACAAGCGGCATCCGAACGCCTCATCCCAGCGACAGGGCCAAGGGAGATGCAGCGGCAACCGGTTACAGGAAGAGAGACTCTCAACCGTCGTTTCGGAGGAACAACGGGCGTCGAATGAACGCTGCGACACCAAAAAGAACAACCAGTACCAAATGACCCACGACGGCACCCCAACCAGCATCGTGCATCAAGTGAGTCGTGGTTGCCCCAACCATAATCGCTGCAGCCAGCAGTCCAGCGTAACCCATGGCAGGTCGAATCAAGAGGCCGATCCCAACAATGACCTCGAGCACCCCAATGACATAGACGATATTGTCTGAGTACCCCCACGTTGCGAACATTTCAGCCCATCTTGGCTGCAAGAGCTTCTGAACGCCAGGTCCACCAATAATCAAAGCTAGTAGCCCTTGCAGCACCCACGCTGCAATTCTCATCGGCTTATTCATAGATCCCCTCTTTAGATAGAGCAACGATAACCGCGTCTGAATTTGGCCTTCTCTTTTCCTGTGTCGTTATGCCGGTTTGCGAACCACGAAGCAGCCTGCCGAAGGCCCAGCGCCGAATGGCGCGCAGCGTGAATCGCTGTAATATCTGATATGGGACCAACCTCCTCATTTTTAAGGAAATCCCATATCTATCTGTCAATGATCACAGTCGGCCTCATTCAGCCAGCAGTTCGTCGATGTGGTTTGACAAGGCGACTACCAAGTCCTCTGCTCCATCACGGCCAACGTGTCGCAGGCGCAATCCGCCGCTCTTTCCGATGAGGATGGATTGAGGAAGTGGACTTGCCTGAAATAGACCGCTCAGGTGACCCGATGTATCTATACCTACCCGGAATGCGTATGGATGTCGCCTGACGAAACGCTGAACTGTCTCGATGTCCTCGCCGCGATTTATGGCGACGAGAACAAAGTCATCTCTGTCCTTGTACTTCTCCTGGATCGTCACGATATCGGGCATTTGGGCAATGCATGGCACGCACCAACTAGTCCAAAAATCTAGCAGGACGACACGACCGTTCAGGTCCTCGGAACTCAGCACAGTGCCATCCAGCAGCGAAACGTTGAACGTTCCAATCGTGGAATTGCCTTCCTCCGTTGAGATCCGAGAGACGTAGCTCGGCGCCACGAAGAGGTACACCAGAAGAAGAAACACGGCCCAGGCCCCTAGCGGAAACCGGATGCGCTCAATCAAAAACGGCCCGGTTCGAAGCCAGAGGCCAAGCACTGTGCTCGGCAGGGCAACGCTGAGAAAGAGCAGATAGTGCTCCTGGTGTTCATCCCACATGAAAAGAGAGAGTATCAACAGGGGTAGGCAGAGTTCGGTGGCCCGTCTGTAGACTTGGCTGGGCGGCCCAGAGCCAAGAACGATACCGGCTGCCATGGCAACTGCGGCGGTCAGGACACAAGCTAGATCCGTGCTTCCAAGAAAGCCGAACGCAACACTAACGACGATGGCGAGTAGGCACCCCAGAACCAGGGTGATGACATCTTTGAGAATGCTCATGTAAGCGACCTCGATCTTCGGCCTGGCGGGTGGCCTTCAACCAGGGAATGTGGCGACAGCCTCGGGCTCACCGATTCGTCGTCTCGCTAACTGGCAATTAAGCGGCGAAAATTCGGTATATCTCCCTTCATGCTGGAGATATACCGCGTAGATTCCGGTTTTTCTTATCCCATGTCATATATCTTCCTCAAGACGAACCGTCGGTCCTGGCACGAATCTCAGATCGTTTCCATAGATCCGAACGCCTCGTCCCAGCGACAGGCCAGGGAGCGGTGCATTATATGACGTGGGACGCTTTGCGTCCAACTGAGCAAACTGTACCCTATTGCTTGTCGTTGCGTATCCATTTCGCAACATAATCCAACTCGTCGCTTGGTACGACGTGCCCCCCGGGAAAAAGGCGAAGAGTCGCCTCGAATCCTTCGCCGGTAAGATGATCGCGGGCTCGTTCTGAAGTAGCGACGGCGGCCCACTCGTCCTGCTCTCCGTGCAAAAATAGAAGAGAAATACGGTGGGCCGATTTCAGTGCGGATGTGTCGAACCACGCAGGCTCATATTCCGACAATCCGAAAGTAATTGCACCTTCGAACAACTCGCTGGCGTATATGCAGGTCTGCACGGCGACGCGAGCACCCTGGGAGAATCCCAGCACGTACACATCATCGATCTCGTATCGCTGTTGTACCGCGCTCACGGCTCCCGGCAGGGATTCGGTAACCATCAATCGCCTGGCTTTTTCCTGCAAAGCGGCATCCCCTTTGTTGTAGAGAGTCCAGTCATATCCAAGCCCCCACTCTGACACAAACGCATACGGCGACTCCGGTAGTGCCACCAGGAAACCAGCCTCGGCCAACTGCTCCGCGGGCTCCTGAAACTTCTCTACCGAGTTGGCGTAACCATGGAGCACCAGCGTCCGAGGCTTTTCTGGGACATAATTAGGCGGGAGTATCATTTGAATCGGCACGAGAGCCTTCGTCTCCTGCCAAAATGTCTCTGTTGCTGTCGTTGACATTACATCCTCCGCCCGGATAGCAAGTGGGATGAGCAACATCACCACAACTGCGGTGACACCCAGTTTATTCATGATTCAAGCCTCTCGGTTCTTTTCCCATGTCAAGTATCGCCGGTGTGCGAAGCGCGCGGCGGCTTGCCGAAAGCCCAGCGCCGAACGGCGCGCTGCGTCGAATTCCGTGATATATGAAGTGGAACATTCAGCTCTCGGAGGCGTCCAGTACTCCGTCTTGTCGAGCAGAAGAACAATATTCACCGAGTATAGACGAACCGATCCGGGCCTGAACATGGTATATCTCCGTTTACGCTGGAGATATGCCGGATGGGATCTGATTCTTCTACCTCCAGTTCATGTATCGGCTCGCGGCCACATGAACCGGCGAAGCCGGTTTGGCGAAGGAGAATGCCGAAGCCATGTGGCCGCTGTTACACGACGTCAGTATCGCATGGATTCGACAAAGTCATCTGTTGTCATCGTCTTGCTATCGAATAGAGCAACAGATCGATAACTCGTCCATGTATTGTATCCGCGTTTTCGAGCAACTGTTCCTGTGCAAACCCAAGGCGTTGGAGCAATCGGGCGCTGGGTGTGTTACCAACAGCTGAACAAGCCACCACCCGATCTCTATCTAGAACATCGAATGCATAAGCGATCAAGCGACGACCGCAGATAGCCGCGACCCACTTGCCCTGATACTGTGCGCCAACCCAGCATTCGAGTTCGATGGCGTTCGGCTGCTCCGCGACGCTAAGGAAGGAAACCCAACCAGCAACCTTCCCTTCATAGAGCATACAGAAGGCAGGGCCCTTGCCGCTTTTGCCTTTGTCGCGGTCCTCGATGATGGTTTCCATCTCGTTCATCGAACGAATCGCGCCAACCCAGGGTATCCACTCGTTGAGAAAATTCCGGTCAGCTTCAATCAGCGCGAAAAGCCCGACTGCGTCCTTCGGCTGCGCCGAACGTAAGCCTATCCGAGGTGTCAACTGCTCATCCAGTCGGACAGGAAATCCCATTTTAGGCTCGTGATCGACAACCACAACTCGTAACTCTTCTCTATCTGGTCATGAGTGCCCGAAACCTGCGCAGAATTTTTCTCGAAGCGAAGCGGAGGCGGGCACTCGGGGTGAGACGAATGGCTTTCAATCACAATAGATATTGGTAAGGCTTCGTGATCGATGTGCGTTGCTCAGGACGTCCGTACTATCTGCAAACTGATCGACGCTGCCTACCAGAGGCTGCCGCTTCAACCACTCGTCGCGGATACATGCCAAGCATGCGTCCGCAAAGCGATCGCCCCCAAGAACGCGAAAAGGGCGTTCGTGGAACAAGCGGACATCAGGATCGACGGGAGTGGTGAGGTGCAGTTCATTGTAACAACGTGCGACATATGCATATGCAGAACAAAGCGCCTCTTCGCGAGCGGCGTGGTCAATGGCCACGAGTGCCGTGTCGAGGTGCGGAGCGAGGCCAGAAGCTATACGGAGGCTTCTGAATGCGCTGCCCAGCCACTTGCTATACGGGGTATATCGCTTCTCTATAAGGAAGCAGAGCCTTATGAGATCGCGTACGATTCGAGCCGTTAGGATTTGCGAGCCTAGTTCATCACCTACTTCGGCTGTCCGGCCAACAAACGCCTCTTCCTGAGCGATCCGGCGCCACTGGCAGGCCAAGAGCCAAAGCCAGATGTCGTTTGGATACCACTTCAGTTTACTGCGAACGCGTTTCAAATCTCCCTCAGGATCGTAAAAGACCGCACCTTCTGTCACTTCCAGCAATAGCTGTTGTGGCGCAGTAAGCCAGTTTTGGGAAGTAATATCCCCTTGCGGATTGAATCCTAGATGAGATTCAAGCCATTCCTCGAGGGGTGCGACATTCACATGGTGTTGGACGGCGACCTCGTCCCAGCCAAAGCGAACAGGCCACCCATGGAACTCACTTGGCAAGCCGGAATCGATAGCTGCGCGAGTGGCGACTACCTCTGAAGCGGCGACAAAAACATGCAGCTGTGGTCCCCAGCCATGATCCGTTGACCGAGAGGTATCAAAACCTAGAACATCCGACCCTGAACCTAACCTGGCTGCGCTGTGAACTCGCTCTCCCATGAGAGGACGAACAGCTTCGATGTAGAACATCCGAGCTAAATCGACACCACTCACAAAGTCGGTGCCATCGGTGGGTGTATTGCTGGATTCAGGTCTCGAAGTCACTTCTTATAGCGCCGTTCGTCTAACGTTCTCTGTGACCCGAACCGCGAACGCGGTTGCGCGAAGGGCCCGAAGTCGGGCAACGGACGTGTCAATGACGAGGGGTTGCCCGAAGGACCAAGGAGCGTCAGCGTAGCGCAACACCGCGGTGTTATGTGGACTCACACGAGCAGAAAAGCATGTATGTGCTGAATCTTCCGCTCATGCCGAAATACTTTGCCGCTTCGATTCAATTGCTGGTTTGGTGGCCTCGTACGCGGAATCCGTCAACTGGTTTCTGGATCGTTCGACTTTTCGCTCGAAGACATCGAGCTCGTCATGCGTAAATTCAAGCCTCGGCATAAACTCGAGGTAGTTTGCCACCTCCATTTCAATGAGGTCGCGCAGTTCAGCTTGGGTAACTGGAATCTCCTCGTTAGTTGCCCGGTTACTAAGTTTCGCATCACCATCTCCCAGAGCCTCAAAGAAGCCTGCGCGAATGGTCATGCTGAACAGGAACGCTAAACGCTCTGCTCGTTCCCCAATCACCTCGCGGATACGTTGACGATCATCGAGTGAAGCCGATTCCGTCTCGTAGGATTGCGTGCCATAGATGCTGTGAAACAGCCCACTCACGCAAACGGCCTTATCATTGCCCCAGGTCTTGAGGTAGCCATGAGTTCCTTGTAGATGATCCAATAAGGCCCCGCCGCTGTGCGGGTTCTTCTCAGTATTCAGCTCATGTAGCAGCTGCAAGTGACTCTGATCAATCATGATTCGCCCTTCCCGATTCGTGGAAGACTATATCCATGGGAGTCATAACGTTGCCACCGTTCCCCAACCGCGAATGCGGTTGCGCGAAGGGTGCATGGCCGAAGCCGGGTAGGGTCGAGGACTGGCGCGCCAGCATTAGGGTCCGGTGGGTACTCCATCACTTTCGCAATGGCCCTCAGTCCGGCTCCCATCGTCACGTTTCCAGCCCCCGCCGCTTCAAACCGTACGTGAGGTTCTCCCTCATACGGCTTACCGACAACCTTCAGCTTGTAGCATGCGAGACTTGGATTGTTCGGCCCATCACGACCGACCACATGCGACCAGGGCCGAATAATCTACCTCTCTTGGCAGTCAAGCATAGCCTGCGCAGGAGTTATCGTGATTTGTGAAGTGGTGTGGTTGGCCCTCTCGGGCATGCACCGTCACTTACCTCCTCGCTGGGCATGGTTGAAGCAGGGATCCTTCCCTCCGACCGAGTTATGTTGTCTCGATCATCCACGGTAGTATGACCCCCTCCGACTTCTCATGGGACATCTTCCCGGATTTCACCTTCCGGCTTATACCAGAAATTACAGCGGATGTGGGCCGCTGATCCCATGAGATCTCCCTTGTTCCACCACTGACTGTCCCCACATTCCACTCCCTCTACGCCGGAGAGTCCTTCGAGGTTGCACGTCCAGATTCTTCACCTCTTCCGTGGCCTTCGCCCTCCGTGCCCTGGGCTCGGCTCTCTCTGGTCCCTTTCGGGTTAACATTACGACGCGGCAGGATTCCCTTGATGGTACGGACTATGGGGTTGCACCTCGTTCACAGAGGGATACACCGCTTCAGCACCTCCAGTCACCCGGAAGCACTGGGCGCCTGCTATGGGGCTCTCTGGTGATTACCCCAACCGGACTTTCACCGGTAAGTCAATGGCAGCTTGCAAGGCACACGCACGGTCGTGTTAGCCGAAGGCAAAATTGCAATTCATAGGCGCCGTCATGACAGCGCATCCTGGATTACGGTCGCTTCGTTAAGCCAAAAGCGCATGAAACGAACGACCCGGTCGCACTCCGCCATCTCCTCCTCACTTGCTGGCACTTGAGCCCCGCCAGCTGTTGGCCACATAGCAGCACAAATGTATGGAAACAGCTCTATCTCCCTTTGGCTCAGTGGGGGTCCTTCCTGGAGATAGCAGTTAACCCAGTGCGCAACGTCGCTTACAACTGGTATTTCAGTGCGTTGCCACGTGAAGCCGTCGTAATCCTCAACGAGAGGACCCCATCCAAGCCCAATGTCGATGGCACGAGCGACGTCCTGTATCCTTGGCGCTAACCTGGCCGTGTCCCAGTCGATCACGCCAACGACGGCATCACCGTCATAGCGACAGTGGTACTGACAGAACTCGCCGTGCACTGGCACGTGGGGTAACGTGAACCAGTCCTCCAGAATCAGAAATGACCTGATATTGAAAAGGATCTCACGCATCTCATCTATGCACTCGAGTACAATCTGCCGGCTTGAGGTCGAAATCTGACTGTCTCTCAGATACCCCCGCCCATTGTGGTTGAAGGCCTGGGAATACTCGAATCCCTCGTCGCAGTCCCAGTAACATTTGCCTAGGCCGCAAGCGACACTCGCCTCGCGATGAAACCACCCTTAAGCGGCGGCACAGGTATCGCATTGTTTCGGTCTTCTTCGTGGGTCAAAGGGCTCCCCAACCCACTCCACCACAAAAGCGCCAAGATCGTTTCGATCCCAGACCACATCACCCTCGACAGTACGTAACACGGCAGGGATTGGATACCCGATCTCGTGGAGATACCACTGAAGGTCAAATTTGAAACTCGTATCCGAGTCGAACACACCGGTCCATCCGGTCTTCGCAATGTAACGCTGAGAGCCTACAGAAAAACCGATCACATGCTCGTGGCGTGGTCTGAACACATGAATGTCGTGAGGTTCGCCTTGCAGACCATAGGCGGCGACGAGTGTGTCCACTATTTCGGCCGCAGCCGAATCCGTTGTCATGCCAACGCTACTTTTGTGGCGATGTCCCTAACAAAAATTGCTCTCGGCTAACGTTCTCGCCGTGCCCGAACCGCGAAGCGGTTGCGCGAAGGGCGAGCCCCGAATCGCTAACAATAAGCGAGTTGCGGACTAACTGAATCCGGGTCAGGGATCAGATGCCTGAGTCGTCGAGTCCCGCTTTCTCGAGCATGGCGCGCACTTCCTCGACCGACTTTCCCGTCAGCGGTATGTCCCACCCCAAATTGTCGCCATTGGGTGTGAACCCTCCTCCATCCACGTCGACCCAGATCGGGTTGGTGTACGCCAGGGGATTCATCTTCGCCTGCCAGCTGCTGCCGTATCCGGTCGAGAGATCGTGGTTCTCTCCGGTGACCACAACGATGAGATGACTGTCCTGGCTCAACGACACGTAGATCGTCTGATTGAATTTCTCGATCCCGTCGCCAAACCACTCCGCATGCGATTCTCTGGTGAAGTTCAGATCGGTTCGCTGTCGGCCGTTCACCAGAATCTGCACCCGGTCGATATCGATCCAGTCGGTGCTCTGCACTCTGATGCGGAGCGGTATGGATCCTTGGGCCCTTGCGCTCCCGCCGGGTAACGTACCGTCACCGGCTTCCACGCTCAGGAACGGTCCGTTGGTCACGAACACCCGACCCGCCTTGGCGTTGAGCACGATCTCCTCCCATTCGATCTCGGCCGGCCGGTCGGTGCTGCTGGCTACGTAGGACCGCCAGCCACCGACCCCGTTTCCATGTACGGAGTGGGCGTCCGATACCGCGATCAACGTGTAGCGATGGCCGCAATTGAGCATCTGCAGCCAGATGAATTCGCGATAATTCCCAACCCTCTCCTCGTCTCTTCGCTCGTAGATGCGCCACGGCGAACGGGCAAGAATTCGTTGTCCCCATGCCTCGATGCCATCGATCAGGAAGGCTAGCCCCTTGTATCCGCCGTCTTGGCGACCGTCACCATCTCGATCGACGAAATCGAGCGACATGTTCGGGTGATTCAGGTGGACCCATCGCTCCGGCATGCGGTCGTTCCACGGCCGTTGAAAGTCGCGCAGCACGATCGCATTGATGCGCGGATCGACCTGCCATTCTGGCCCTCCGCCGTCCTGGACATACGGGTCGGGTTCGTACGGAAAGGCGTTGAAGTGAGCGCCTGAGCCGGTGAGCTCGATTCCCGGAATCGTAGCCAGCTCTTCCGACAGCCCAAGCTCATCTATGAACGGCTGCCAGTCGTAGAGCCGGTTGTGCTCGGTCGTCGGGGCAAACTCGATATGCTCTGCCGCCAGGTTGATCACCCGATCTCGGGAACTGGTCACGTTGTCGCCACTAGGTGTGGAGTGGTTGTGAAAGTCGGTGCTGACCCAACCCGGTGTGTTGACCAACCGGCGCAGCTTGCCCTTCACCCGCTCGGTTCGGCCCGGCCGCAGATGAATCTCGGCGGCGATATGGCTGAATTCAATTCCATGAGTCACTACCACGCGGTAGTCGCCGGGTGGAACCTGCACGCTGAACCGGCCGCTTTCCGAGTGATACTGGTCGAGACATCCGTGCGCGCGCGTTCGCGGCCCCAGATTCGGAGACTCGGTGTCATGGATGCCGATGAACTGCACTTTGCAGGGGGTGTTGCCATCCTCGTCGCGAATGTCGAAGGCGATGCTGGAAGCGCGAGCCATTTCCAGACTGAGCGACTGCGAACCACCGGCATCCACCTGGACCGATTGGTGGATCACCGGGCGTCCGGGATCGGTGACCTCGAGGTCGTACGAACCGGGAAGCAAGGCCATCTCGAATCGTCCGGTGTCGTCGGGGTAGGCGATCAACGTGTCCAGACCGCTGCTGAGCAGGATGCGGGCAGTGGTTACCGGGCCGCCGTTCAGACTGGACACGACCCCCGACAAGATGCCCGTCTCTCCCTGTCGCATCGCTACTAGGCCGAAGGCCTCAGCCGGCGAAGTGCCGACAGCTAGAAATCGCCGCAACGTGACCTCGTCACCCGGTTCTAGTTCGAGGGTGTCTGTCGGCGCGTTGCCGATCCAACCAAAAGCGTAACCGGTCTTGTCCGCCGGATCGATGGCATCTCCCACCATGTTGTAACCCACCTTTCGCAGATCCGACAACCACCGGATCTGGTCTCCGGTCGCGACCTGATGAGTTGAATCAGCCTCGTTGCGCATAGTCGTGTCGATGAGCAGACCTTGCACATCATCCTCGAGGCTGTAGACATGCCGTTTGTAGAGGCCGTTGTTGTTGGCGGCGGAGATAACCGATTCGATGCTCGCCTCTCCCGATTCGCCATTATCCAAGATCTGAACGTGGGTGACGTCCCCCCTCTGATCGAGAGGGGCAAACAGGGTCAGCTGGTCGTTGCCGTCGCCGCGCAGGGAGAGGTCGTACACGCATCCGGGTGTGATATCCGCCCAATGGGTTAGCATGTTTGCTTTGCGTCGGGGCAGATCGCCAGAGATGGTCGCCTCGATCAGGTCGTTTCGTATCACGAAATCACCGAGGATGCCATCTGCCTCCTTGCCGGAGGGTAATTCCCGCTTGTTGGCCTCACCGACCTCGAACGCTTCTACCGCGAGGACCGAGGAAGCGGCCAAAAGCAGGGCAATCGATATCTGAATTGCGAGCGACGCAATTGATACTGCTGGGAAAACACCTGATCCATCACCGCGTCCGCGTTGAGAGTTCGTGGCGACCATGACATTTCTCCGGGTTTGATTCGAAGGTTACTCGAAAACTCTCGTCATCGGGATAAACAATGGCAAGCTGAAATGCTAGCTGGCCGTGCCCGAACCGCGAAGCGGTTGCGCGAAGGCGCGCCAGCGCCGAAGCCGGACACGGACGTGTTACGCGCTGGCGGACAACTCTCCTCAAGTAGCGACTAACTAACGATAAGTCCGATTAACCTCGTATGCGAGTGTCGGATTCCAGCTGCGATTGCCACCTCAGTAGTAACAACCCAATACTCTCTTCGTCGACCGCTCGTAGAGCCACAGTCTCCTGAAAGGCCGTCGGCTTCCTCCACTCAGGAGTAGATCGACTTCCAACTGCTTCAAGCTATCGACTGCGCCTGGAGCTGGCTCAGGCTGTGGATAGCTCTCACAGTGGAGGAGCAAATCCACCGGCATCTCCGAACCTGGGAGTTCCATGTATTCATTGTACACCGGTGGAAGACCGCCTCCGGGAGGCACTTCGGCGATTTCGATCGCTACGATTTCATCGTCGTTCCAGCGAGCCCTGAATGCCGGCCTAGCAGAGGGGTGTTCCTCAATCGAGGCGAGATCGAACTCGACCCGCTCCGCGTCGCAGAACTCGAGGAGTATCTGACGTAGGACATCGAGGTCTTCAGTCACTCTTGCCTCTTGATCTTAGAGAAAGTGCCCTGCGGACTAAACAGACGCAGTGCAGTTGCCACGGACGCAGTACTCACTGACTTCGTGACTCTCACACTCAGCCTCCGGAGAAACCCCGGCGAATCAGCTTGCGAGTAAGACTTCTATGTAAAGAAGAAAATGTAATACGTCTATGCGGCCACGCACTCACGAGCTGTCGGCACTCGATAAGGGCTTCCGCTCCTCCACACAGCATAGACGATATCGACCATTCGCCGTTTCAGACATCTGAATGCGTGCTTCGATGTTTTGCCTTCGGCTTTCTTTTTCACCAGATACGCCTGAGCGAGCGGAGTGTATCGGCTCTGTACCTGGGCAATCATGTGGAATATTGAATTCAGGCGACGATCTCCTTTCGGATTGACGCGATGATAGTAGTTGCCTGCAGTGCCCGCACGCAGTGGTGCCAGCCCCGCATGATGCGCCAACGATGCCGACGATGCGGTCCACTCAATGTGGCGGACACGAGCAATGAGCTGGCCCGCCCGTAGGATGCCAATGCCCTGTATGGAGAGTAATGAGGGGGCTAAACGCTCGACCAACGGAGTTAACTGTCCCTCCAGCTGTTGGATCTGCTCGCGCAAGGATCCAATGAGGCCGGCCAGTTGGCGCACGATCGTTACGCGCGTGGCCCGAATCGGGTCGCGCTTGGGTGACTCCAGGTACACCTGCTCATGAGTTGTCATCACCGCCGAGCAGAACGGGGACAACATCTCGACGTTCGCCTTCCGCCTCTTGTGACGCAACCTCATAAGCACCAGAGAAGCGAATGTATCCTGCCGCCACAACTAGTCGAATGGGTTTGTTTCGAAGAATGAGGTCGAGAACCTGTAGTATAATGCAGATTTCGCGCGAAATTCTTTATTATAATACAGTTTGCCAACCTTGCGTCAGACATGGCGAGACCGTCTGGAAGGTTCAGGACCGAAGGACCAGTTGGATTCCCCGCTAACCGACTCTGGCGTCCCTCCGTGCGGTTGATTATCCCATTGCCTTGTATCATGCCTTTGCCATCACCTTAATTCATAAGGAGTCCCCCATGTCCAGACCACACGACCGGGGCGGCATGGCTGCCGGCTCCATCGATACCAGCGAACACGACCTGGCTCAGTGGGAGAAAAATACGCACGCCCTGATGGGCATTCTCTCCGGTGACCTCAAGCTGATCGGCGGCAGTCGTGCCGCGATCGAAAGTATCCCGCCCGATACTGCCGATATGCGCTATCTCGTCGTCCCGCAGCGTCCATCAGGTACGGAAAATCTCACAGAAGAAGAACTGGCCGACCTCGTTACCCGTGACAGCATGATTGGCGTTGCCAAAGCCCTCTCGCCAGGAGAATAATCTTGCTTTCCCGCCTCTCCTTCGCGCTATTGGTGGGACGAGGCGTTCGGATGCCGGCGTGCACGGATAGTGCTCGCCACTGTATATCCGATTCCGCACCCTTTTGTGTCGTAACTAACGCGCCTCGATTCCGAGCCTGGGTTTCGCACATTTGCGTCATGGTAAATTGCCAGCGTTCCCGAGACGAAAAGACGCCTGTATTCCAGCTAGTCGCCCAAATGGGGAGCACTGATACCTACTCGATCAATAAGGAGGCGAGCGCTGCCGACACGAACCATCTGCAAAACCGTGCGTGCCATGAACACGTAATACACGACCAGGATCAACGCGCCCAACCCCGTCGTCCAAATGACCGCCGGCGTAATCAAATCCACAGTGATGCTACCTTGCCTTCACAATTCACGAAGCCGAAGAATCATTAGGTGTTTACATATTTTTCGATGTTCTGTTTTAACCCTTCATTGCAATCATACTTTTCGTCATAGCCCAAGGTACTACGGATATTTGCCGTATCGACGTACCACGCTTGATCGTAGTCACATTTATCTTCAATAGACGGATCAAGAATAATCTCACCTTCCCAATTCAAATGCGATCCTATTTTTCGACACCACTCTTCTTCCGTGTAATGAACGGGTTCAGCAACGTTGAATATTTGCTTACCGTTCTGGTTGATGCCAAGTGAAACGGCGTATCCACAATTTGTATTTAGGGCACGTGAAAATCTCCACTTTGCATCCTTAGGATGCATTCTTACAACATTGTCCTGTTGAATTTGATCTACGTATCCTTTGATTCTAAAGGTATCAGGCCATCCGTAAATGGCCGGGAGTCTAAATACTGTGACGTCCGTGTTTAGGGATAAATATTGCTTCTCAACATTCAGCTTGTCATAACGCTTGCCATCAGCTGTTAGTACTGTTCGAAGTTCATCTACTTCTCTGATTGGACACTGCTGATAAGGCGGGGACTCGATACGATGAAGAATATTGTGGGCCTTGTAGATATCGATGCTTGAGCACGCGATCAACGGCTTTCTTATTTCTTCAATGATTTCACCCAATGCAATTGCTGCTTCTTCGGTCATTGGTATCATATCGATGATAATATCAGGATTAACTTCTATGATTTTTTCGCGTAATATCTTATTGTCGCGCCTGTCACATTGTATTCCTTCGCCACCGGATGGATTAACCCCTCTTCTATTGAGGCAAATTGTTTCATGACCTGCGGCTCCAAGCTCTTCTGTGACATAGGGTCCGACCAAGCCAGTGGCACCAATAATAAGAATTCTCATTTTGAGCCTGCCTCATTGAGTTTCGAATTTGTACATTTCTTGCGAAGTGGTGACGCGAATGCCATCGATCGAAAGGTCCGGGGCCGCCTCGATACTCCGTGAATCCGATGGCCAACCAGATCGGTACCCCGGGGGCGAACTGTAGGCCGGCACACATCACCGCGTCCAAACTTCGGTGCAGTCGCCGTCGGGAAGAGTACAGCCGGCTCTTGACGGTTTGGACCGGCACTCCGATGGCGTCCGCGACCTGCTGTTGTGAGTAACCTTCGATGTAATACAGGCGAGTGGCTTCGCGCTCGCGGTCCGGAAGCGCCGCAATTCGCTCGGCTATTTGGCGCCGGAGGTCGCTGTCGATCAGCTGTCGTTCGGGGTCCGGCTCGTCTGAAGGCTGATTCTCGATCACTGCCAGCGGGACCGTTATCGGACTCTTTCGACGCCGCATACGACTGCAGTGAGTGCCGACCAGGCGGAGCAGCCAGGCCGGAAACGCGCCCGGGTCCCGCAGTTGATCCATCTTTTGATAAGCTGTCGCGAACGCCTCCTGAGTGGCATCGTGGGCGAGGTGCGGGTCGTTCAATAGCGCGCACGCGCGTCTGTAAGCCAAACTGTAGTACTGCCCAACGAGCGCGTCGAACGACTTCCTGGACAGTCCCTCTGTATCTGAATATGTCTCGCTGCTCATCGAGAACTCCTTTGGAATGAGTATAGATCCCTACATATATAGAACCGGTGATGGCGCCAATGGTTGGAATAGAATTCGTGGCGATCCCGGAAAATGGTGGCTGTCCGCCGCCGATAATTTCATGTCGCGTCATGCCGAGTGCGGATGCCGACCCCGAACACGACCTAGATTACCACATGTTAGCTGCTACAGCCTGTACACTTGACTCATGGGCAGAAACGGTCGATCTGCATCATTCGAAATGTTGCTTACCTGCGCCGACATCCGAGCGCCTCGTCCCAGCGAAGCGGGCGCCGGAGTCCCGCGCCGATCGACGCGCAGTGGAATTGGTGTGATATATGCCGTGTTTTGGGTTCTCACCAAAGTTTGGGTGCCGAGTCAACGCAGACCGATGTACAATGCAAAAGCACTGAGCTTCCACAGAACATCGGTTTTCCTAAACCCAGCTTGTTTCAACAGATTCATATGCTCGAATAACGGTAACGGATTGTCTTCGATAACCGCACCACGTAGGATGCCTGTTGCTGCCTCTTCACCAAAGGCCTGCTCCAAATGGCCACCCCAGTCTTGGAATGCAAGCATCGTAAGATCCAGGTCTGCGCCATATACGTGGTCGAGGCACACGAAAATACCGGCAGGTTTTAGCGAGCATGGATCTTCTGATAGAGATCATGATAGCTCGATATCGATCGACCATGACAGATAGAGAAGGTTGAAAGAACGCAATCATATGTAGATCGAGCTAGCCGGAGTTTTGGATCAAACATATCCCCCACGACAGTCTCGAATCTTCCATCATTCGCCGCCAGAACTTCCTGAGCGACATCCAGCTGACGTTCGGACACATCGAGCAGAGTGATATGCGCCTCGGGGAATGCCTCAAGGATACGGGCAGACAGACGGCCAGCCCCCGCCCCCATGTCCAGGAACTTACGCGAGCCTTGGAGGTGTTGAATCGATCGAATTAGTAGGGTGTGCGCGTAGGCTGCCTGCGGACATATTTTGTCGAGTGCCGATGCGTCATAAACGTCTCTCTTTCGGAAGTGGGCATTGACTTCCTCCTGAGTCTCTTTCGCGTCTAGCCCCTGGGCAAGCATAGAGCGTAACTGTTCAACGTCTTCTTCCCGCATCAGTCTACAGTCCTGTCGGACTCATGGTCTAACTCGATCCATGTCATATATCGATTTGCCTTGCGCGAACCTGCGAAGCAGGTTGGGCCAAAGCCCGTCAGGGCTGAGCCGCGCAAGGTCCAGTTAAGCGCCGTGCCTCTGACTTGATTGTGTTTCACGGCCAAGTGTCTTGGTTAGGTCAAGCGTACCGAAATGCCTCGAGTCTTCGGGACCAGTTCTGCAATGCCACTTGACTCTCGGATAGTTCGTTCCAGCGTTGATAGGTCAGATTTCCGATGATCCCGTAAAGGGCGAAATCTATGTAAACGGGAACTTCTCCCAGGAGAAAGGGAGAGTGGCGCAATGTCTGTTCGAACCGATGCAAGAGTCGGTCCACTTCAACTCGCAACTGTGTCCTCTCCCGACGCCAGGTGTCCACGCATCCCCGGCCGAATCGACATTCCTTGTGTCGAATCACCTGACTGCGGGCCACTAGGTCATCAATCATGTCAACGTAGGGAGGATCGACCAACTTGAATGTCACATCCTCCAGTTTCTCTTCAATATGTTCGAGCAAGATCTCTTGGATCCCTCTTGTTGCCTCCGGGAAAAGTCGTCCTTTGCCCCACTTTTCTTCTATGTATTGAGCAATGTCCTGGCTGTTTGCGGTTGATTCCCAGACTGATTCTCCACCGTCTCGCAGTAACGGGACTTGATAGTATTCGCCGTCGGTCAACTCCATGATAGCGGAGCGGTCCCAGTTCGGAACTTCGACGCGTTCGTAGTCGACCTTTAAACTGTCAAGGGCCCGAGTAACGGGGATGCAGAAAGGGCTGTGGGCCATCTCATAGATTACCAGATTCATGCATCTCTCCTATCTGAGTATTCCGCTACGCATGCTTACATGGAATGGCGCTTAACTTCCTCAAGACGAACCGTCGGTCCTGGCACCATGCCGAAACGGTTCCATAGACGCACCAAACGTGCGGATACTAGTGGACAGTCACAAGCGGCATCCGAACGCTTCGTCCCAGCGACAGGGAAGCGATTTCTGTGGTAGTTTTGCGATCAGAAAAGCGATGCAGAGGCGACCATCACGCTTCTGTTCTTCGTTTTTTCAGGGTTTGACGGCCTGAGCAAAGAACAGACTCTGAGAATAATCGTCATACACCTTCCACTTGTGGATTTCGAAACCTGCTGTCTCGACTTCCTGAATCAAACTCTCTGGCAAGCCCCAATAACGTGTCGCAATGCCATCCTCTATCTTGCATCGGGTCACAGAATCAAACGGATAATCTGCATTCTTCGGCTCACCACACTTTGTCATCACGATGAATAAACCCTGAGACTTCAACACACGATACACATTCTCCAAGAAAGTAATGCGATCTTCGCCGATGATACAATGCAAGCAAAGCGTTGGCTTTCGCCATAGCCCTCAGTCCGACTCCCATCGCTACGTTTCCAGTTCCCGCCGCCTCAAACCGGACGTGCGGATCTCCCGCATCCGGCTTCCCGACGAACGTCACATCCAGGCACACGCCACAAGGACTTCACCTGGTAGTCAAGCTGCTTCCGATGCATACTAGTCTTACTGCTGGAGGCAATAGGCTCACGCCACTCTCCAACCCTCTGCACTTCCGCAGCATGTCCGAAGTCAGGCCCCTTCCCTCCACCGGAGTTACCCGGCTTCCTCGGTACTACGCGCCTGTCCGCCACCTCATCCAGCCCAGTCTGGCCCTCGCGGGTTACCGGTTGGAGGCACTCGCTGCTTCCACCGGATGAGGCTTCCCGTGTTGCGCCACATCTCCTCTTACACACATGCTGTCGCCACTACCCCGGCGGAACAGCTGGGTGCGCTTGTCGCTCGACTTCCCCAGCTGCAGCGGCCTTCCCTGGTTTACGGGCAGGTCGGCTTCCGCATTACACTTTTCGAGGCCTGCTCAGCGTTTACTCACGTTACGGCCTGTGTGCTCGCCAAGTCGCCCAAGGCGACCCTCTACACCGGAGGCTTCAGCGGCTTCGTCGCCTCCACCACTGCTCCGATTGCTACCGGCTGGAGCGACCCTTGCCGGGTGGGATTCGCACCCACTGAAGATGTGCGCCTTAGCACGGCGCACCGCAAACGGGTTGTTACCCGAAGTATACCCCGTTCAAGAAGTAGCCCGACATTCCAGGCATTACTTTGTCCGCTCTCGAGGAATGATACGAATTGCGTCATCTAGCCGCTTTGACAGGGGTGCTAAATTTGATCCTGACCTTGGATCAACTACGAGGATCTTGTAGTCAACTGTAGTATCGGGATAAACTTGAACGATCTTGTAGTCGATGGAGGAATCCGGCTTAACGACGCTTATAGAATACGCAACGCCCGATTCAGGCACATGTAGTCGAGGCAGTTGTTTCAAAGCATGCTCAACCCTTTCTACTGAGGCGGAGTCACCTTGAACGACGAGGGGTAACGGAGCTTCAGTTGGCTCGCCACAGCCACTGACGGAAATTGCCCCTATAGTTAGCATCCGAATTGCTCTTCTCATTGTCGTTTCAATCTTCTCATATTTCGGGATCACGGTAGGACGACCGGTTACCCGACCGCCCCCGCACAGATCCCGGCGAGCGGAATTACCGCACCGGGCTCTTCGAAGGTATTCGCTTGCGCACCCACACACCATCAGGAGGCGAGCTCAGTAATGCGTGGTGACACTAGGTGAAAGTGGTCCAATACCTGCACGCACCGAAATTTGGCTCGTCGGGGTCAAATTTTCGACTTGTAGGTAAAGCAAGTCGCAGCTCAGTGTGCCTATAGCCCGTAACCTCTGGCGATCGCGATTTCACGATTTCCATTCCGTGCTTCCGATATAGGTTGATTGCCGGGTCGTTACCAAGTCGGGCGAGTGTCCATGCGTCCGGGCCGAGGGCATTCATGGCCTCGGTCATCATTCGGTTGCCAATGCCACGCCGGTGATATTCCGGATCGACGTAAAGCCAGGACAAGTAGCCGCTGCCGCGCCACTCACCGCGATCCCGCCAGGCGACGAATCCGACGATCCGACCATCAACGCATGCAACCAAGGTAGAATTAAGATTCAAAAACTTGTCTATGTCCTCTTCGTCCGGCAATGGTCGAAAGGTATTGGGCTCGTCATCACTCAAAAGAAGTTCCTGAATTGCGGCCAGTCTATAGACTTCACAGACCGCTCCCCAATCTTCAGGTTCAATTGCGCGAATATTGACATCGGTTCGCGTCATCATGATTTAGAATTATTCTGCTGAAAGCTACAGCTCAGCCGCGGTGCTTGTCACCGTCGGCTGCAGTGCCTGGTGGCCGTTTATTCCTTTGTCCAGGTCCACTCTGTACCGGCATGTCGGCCCGAATTCTCCTGGCTCCCGTTCGGTTTCGATAGTGTCGACATATGTCGCCTCGATCAACTCACAGGTCCTCCTGGATGCGTCGTTATCGGAACGGCAAGTGATCAACAGCGAGTCCAGTCCATGGCTAAGAGCAAGGGGGAACAGGAGGCGGCAACTGCGGGCAGCATATCTGTTCCCACGGTATTCCTCCTGAACATCGTAGCTCAGGTTGCCTCCATACTGTTCGAGTCTTTCCGTGCACCGGGTCCTGAGGCAGATGCTGCCGATCGTCGCGCCGCTGCCAATAAGCCGCATCTCGAAACGGTACTCGGGCACCCGTCCCTTCTCAGAATCGAGCGGAAGCGTCTCGGTCAGGACAAGCTCAAGATCTCCGTCGACCAAGTGTCCTGGATCGTGGAATTCGCATTCGGAATTCTTTCGGGTCATCCGGTATTCTCTGCGGCCAACTTGTGATTGAACAGCGAATATGCAGTATGTCTCCAGAATATCGGGAGATACACTGCAAGCCCGACTTTACTTTTCCCATTTCATCTGACGTTTCCGCCGTGCCCGAACCGCGAACGCGGTTGCGCGAAGGGCGCATGCCCGAAGCCCGGTACGGACGTGTAAAGCGTTGGTGCAGCCTTGGGGAGATCCTATCAATGTTTCACCGTGGCTTGATCGCAATTGTGATCATCTGCTCACTACTTCGATGAAAAGGCTCACCGGAGATTGATCCGTATATGTTCTCAACTCTCAGCCCAACTTGCTCAACGAGTCTCTTCATTTCGCGAGGTGTATACCATTTCTAAGAGGATCGGTTTCGTGGATCATCGATACCGTTCAGGATCCTCCGTAAGTGCATCCTACCCGAGCGATGGTCCCACCTGGACTTGAACAAGATCTCACCAATCTCGTGCTGCTTTCGAAGGTTTCGGAGAATCCGCTCGCGATTCAACTGATCGACGAGAAGCCGTCCGCCAGGGCGCAGTCCTCTGGCATAGCGATCCATCAAGTCGAGATTTTGTTGGTCGGCTGTCGACGAAGGTTCTTCGAATATCCATTCCTACGACATCGATGCCGCTACGGGCGAGTGGTAGCGAAACGCGACCCGCTCCGCAAGGAGCATATAGTGCGCGCTGATTCGTGCGAAGTCGTAGTGCGCGCTTTACGAATGCAGCCTCCTTCTCCCCGCCTTTGTCGGGTCGAAGCCACATCCTGTCGTCCATTGTTTCAAACCACTCAGGCATATACGAGCCTCGAATCTCGAGGGATTGAGCAGCACTTACGCTTAACGTTTCTCCGGTTACCGAACTCGCGAAGCGAGTTGTCGGAGACCAAGGCAGCGTAGCTGACCCGGCGGCAATCGGTTGTTACCGGATGTGAGATTTCGATTACCCAAATACGCCGAGCTTGTCGAGGCCTTGCCCCCAAAGGGGCCAAGGCGTGTCAGCGCCGCAGCGCAAACTGTGTTCTTATGGGATTTGCCACCTAATGAATCCGCCAATCCGACCAGGCGACTTCGTCTGGCACATTTGGGCAATTCACAAATAAACCCAAAATCTTCCACTCGCCCTCAATCTTACCGATAATCCAGGTGCTCTTTCGCTTGACCCAGGTTACGGGCCCTCGTCTTCCTGTTTCCTCGGTGACGATATTCTGCAAGCCCGTACCGCTTCCAAGCTTTCGGAAGGTCACGTGATTGTCATAGGGAAACAAAGCCCAGCCGAAGTACAGGGCCGTTCCCAAGAGCAGCCATATTTGCATGCGCCTGACTGACGTTCTCATTGGAAGACCATTACCCCGTACCGGCCCGGGCGCCTAAGAAGCCCATAGGTGGGAGCCCACAACAGGCTCTCTCCCCCGTGAGCGACACGCACCCTGCCAACGTTCAACCCCCAGATATCGCCTTCTTTGACTTCGTAATCGAGCAGGCTCTCGAAACTGATCTCCATCTCCGCGATCCAGTAATTGGGTTTGATCTGAACGCCAAGCCGCATGTCAGGGTCCCAGCTATAGTCTATGGAAGCCTCCTTCGACAGGTCCGCCCCGATATGTCGGTCCATCGTGGCGCCGATACTATTGATATAGATCTGGTAGTACACCCGCTGATCGAAGTTGGTATCGAGGAACAGCGCCACACTGTCGTCATCCCGCCAGATAGCGCCATCCCGCTTGGTGTATTTGGCGGCAAGCGTACTGGTATCTTCTTCGTATCCCTTCACGGCAAAGCAAAAGGTGTTGTCGGTGTAACCGATCCAGGCTTCGGTGCGTCCCGAACTGGGTACTGGGCGCATGAGATGAGCAAGACGGTAGAAACTGTCGACCCTTGCAGCCTGAGCCCAAACGGGGTCGTCCAACAGACCATCGATCTTCGGACTCTCTTTGAAGCGCGGCGCGCGCACTAGCATCCCGTGTGCCGATAGAATATCGAGCCCCCGCTCGGTCTTCCCGTTCTGCAGGTAGAACTTGCCCAATCTCATGAGCGCGTTCTTGCTGCGAGGGCTGTATGCTGCGGCCCGCAGGTAGTGTTCCTCGGCGCCGGCAAGATCAGCCTTCAACGCAAGCTTATCGCCTTCTTGAGCAACCTGCGCAACTAGCTTCTCGAGTAGTTCCTGAGCCTGCTGACGAAGGCTGTCCGAACCCGCCCGTTCGTACGCGGCGCGGGTCCTCTCGAGCAGCAATTCTCTCTCATCGGCCGACAGTTCGTTGCCGCCCGAGATTCTGAAAGCTCCGGTATTTCCCAGATAGTCCTCGCGCCACTTTCCAAGCATCTCCACCGACACGAAAATCTGCAGTAGCACCTCCTCTTGCTCCTCCACCTTCAATCGTTGCAGCAGTGGATGAATCAGCTCGGAGCGTTCCCAGTGTCCGAAGGACCGCGCCACGGCGGCCCGTACCTTGGCCGCCGGATCATCGATCAATTCCTGGAACAGTTCCATTATGCGGGGATCGCTGTCGCGCAGGAACAGTTTGCGGCCAACCTCCACCAGGGCAACCCGACCACTCGTCGGATGGGTCGCGTTCTCCAGCGCCGGAACCAATGCCGGAACCACGTCCGCCTTCGAAAGCACCAGATCCATGGCCGCTTCCCGATGATCGCCGCCCGATGTCACGACCTCCTCCACCAGACTTTCGGAGCGGTCACCGCATGCCAAAAGCGTCAACGTGGTTCCTATAGTCACGAGCACCGGAAGATAGGGCATCAGTGGATCCGTGATCGCAGAAAGGCAAAGTACCCCAGCATGAAGAACACCACGTTCCACAGAACTAACAGCAGAAGATCTGGATACACCAGATTCAGTCGCTCTTTGAAACTCATGAACTTGAAATCGAACCGTGGGTAGTCAGTCATGTCGATGTTGTCGAACCGGGCCATATCTTCTGCCGTAAAGCGCATAGTTCCCGATTTTGACTGCTCGAGCATGAATGCGTCGTACTCCGTCCTTTTCTCCGCGATGAATTTCTGCCACGTGCTTCCATGGCTCTCAAGGGCTTCGACGAACCGGCTTTCCTGCGCTACCCCGGCAGCCGCCAGATCAAACGCCGCCAGGTTGAATGCGGTCACCGGCGAGAGCCGTGCGAAAACGCCAGACCAACGCGCTCGGTCCTCGAACCGAACCCGGTAGTCTTCCTCGACCCGTGCCGTCTGCTCTTCATACGTTTGCCACATCGAACGGGATTTCTCCTGGAACTGTTCATCGCCCCAGAAGTTGGCAATTCCGGTACGTTCCTTCTCTTCTTTCGCAAGCTCTTGCATGGCCTGCTGACCTTCGCGCTGAATCTCCTGCTTTTCACGATTCACGCTGACACGCGAGGGAACATCGATCAGATGCCGCACTAGGTAGGGTGCCGTGTTGGGAACCGCCAGCACGAACCCTACCCAGAGGAGAAGCAGCGTCGTTATCGCAGTTGTGGGGCTCTGGGACATGGAAGAGACGAAGATGCCAACGGAAAACAGGGCGCCGATGAAGAGCAATGCGGCAACCAGAATGGCGAAAACGGACAGGGAGGTTTCAAGAGAAGGAACCACCCGGGGCGAGAGAGTGGCTATCAACAAGGCTGCCAATACTGCCAACACGAAGGGCGCGATGAGAGCGACGTACCCGCCGATCCATTTGGCCAGAATCAGCTTATCCCGTGGAACGCTGTACGACATGACCAGCTTTAGCAGCCCGCTTTCCCGCTCGCCAGCGACACAATCGTAGCTGAAAGCGAACGCCAGCAGGCTCATGATCACTCCGACGATGAAAACCAGATCCAGGCGAGGAAAGAGCAGAACGACGGGATTTTGCTCGGACCGTTCGGGAAAATCGATGCTGTGTCCTCGCGTGAATCGCACCGTTTCCGTGAGCTCGGGCGTGATACCGCGCACCAGCACATTCATCACGTTTGCGGGGCGATCCAGCGCAATGCCTTTCCACAGATCTTGAATTTTAGTTCGGGCAACGATTTCGCCGTGATGACGAGCCACGTTGACGTTGTATTCAGAGGCCGCCTCGCTGAAATCGCGCGACGCCACCCCTGAGCTCAACAACAACACGACGAGGCAGAGAATGCTGGCGATAGCAAAACGCAAGGACAGCAGGTGATCGAGAAGCTCTCGACGAACCAGATGCAGCAGCATAGATTATGCCCGCCGGGCTGGCACCAAAGAGCGGTGCTGTAGCGATAACCCGGATCGACCGACCGCTCGGATCTTGGATCGTACCGGAAGCCAGTTGCTAGGTGATGTCATAGCGTAGAAAGAAGAGATAGGATCCCATAAAAAAGACCACGTTGAACACGACCAGAAGTAAGCCGTCGAACATGACCGCGTTCAGGCTGTTGTTCAGACTCTCCCGAAAGAGTTCGAACCTGGGAAGATCACCAGGATTAAACCAGTCCGGATTCGTCGCCACAACACCTCCTTGACTCCAGTCGAAATTGTCGCGGTTGTACAACACGTTTCGCCGATAGTCTTCCATGCCTTTTTGAAAACGGTCCCGAGCGATGTTGAACTGCTCGGATAGTAACAAGCCCGTGCCGGCAAGACGCGTGACCGCAAACAGATAGCTGGAAGCGGGCGATATGCGAGCAAGATTCTGGCTGAGCGAAACCTGTCCAGCCATCTTCCGTTGGTAGAACTCTTCCACGACCCGTTGATTGCGCTCACCCTCCGCTTTGATCTTCTCTATCCCTTCGTCGTTGAGATAGATCCGGCTTCGCCAGTGCCGGCGCTCGAGTAATCGCTGTTCCTGTTGCAGCGCCCGTTTTTCCGCCTCAACGACAAGACGGTCGGGCACCACCACCACCAGACGGGCGACTACGGGTGCCAGGTTCGGGATTACCAGAACCCAACCGATCCAGATCAGTAGTGCCACCAGCAATGCGGTGGCGCTTCGGTGTGTAAGGGTCGAGATCAACAATCCCAATGTGAAGAAGGTGGAGATGTAGAGAAGGGAGAGCGCTATGATCGTGAGGAAACGAGTCGAGTCCTCCGATGTGAGTTGCACGGCACCGTCGATTCTTACGTATACGAAGCCGGCGAATGCGGCCACAACGAACGGCAGAGCTGTCGTCACATAACCTCCAATCCACTTCCCCAGAAGAACGGTATCCCTGGGCACCGAGTTGGAGAGCAGCAGTTTGAGCGTCCCACGCTCTTTCTCGCCGCAGACCGAGTCGAAAACGAAGAGCAATGCGAGCAGGCTAAGCACGACATGAACTACGAAGGCAAAATCAGGCGTCTGAATCAGTTCAAACAGCAGCTGACGGCTGTCGCGCTCCTCACTGGTGGACACGAACTGATGTCCGGTGCTCACGTGGATGGGAAGCTTGCCATCCAGTCCTGTGGCAAGAATACTCAGGGCCATTGGCCGTCGCGTTCCGTTTACCCCTCCTTGGAGTGCCTGAAATTGATGATTGGCATCTTCCATCCGGGTGAAACCCTCGACGCGCTCCTCTTCCTTGCGGATTTCCGTCGCCGCCACCTGCCGGCGCTCCAGAAAATCGCTGGTCATGAGGTACATCGCCATGAGAATCAGGCCGCACAGCATCATATACGCTGCAACGAACCTGAAACTCAGAATGTTGTTGACGATTTCTTTCCGAATGATGTGGAGGAGGGTCATACGCACGGAGGGAGGCTCAGGCAGACCAAAGGCGCGTTGATTGAGAGAAGAGTGTTCCGTAGGGATCCGCCTGCCTGCGTGGACCGCTCTTGAAAGTTTATGAAAATGCTGCTAACGATCAGACGGATCCTCATGGGACAATCTTCTTGGTCACGATCTAAACCGCTTGCTCCTGCCGGCGCGCCTCATGCACCATGGCGACCAATGCTGCGCGGGTCTGTTCGCTGTTGCGCACCTCATTCTCAAATGGGATGCGCACACTCTTCATACCCTCCCCGGTGGTCAACCGCAGCTGGAATCCGAGTCGGTCGATGGAAGTCATCCTGGCTTCACTCGCTTCGACGCCGGCAAAGACCTGAGCCAGCAGCAGACCGGCGTCGGCGTGATCGGTGTTCATGTGCTCCAGAATGGACGGCCCCTGGTTGGCCAGTGGATCGACCTCGGCAGCAGAGTAATCGGCCGCCGAAACCCAGCCCATGGCGCCGAAACCCCCGACGAAATAGAGGTCCTCGATCACCATCCGATAGAATGCGAAATCGTCGAAGTCGACCCAGTAACTGGCGTTTTCATAGCGCGCCAGATAACGCTCCCGGATCGAGTCCAGCTGCGCCTCGGGCACCCTGGTGGCTCGGCCCATCAAGGTCACTCGGCCAGCGCCCAGGGGGTCACCTTCGGTCTCCGTCTGGGTGACCAGCAGACTGGTCCGCGGCTCGTCGGTCAAGTTCTGAGTGTGCATGGCCATTGTGCTGATCAGAAAGCAGGGGCTGCCTTCCTCATCCAGCCCATAGGGCATCACCGAGCCGAAGGGCCAGCCGGGATGCTTACGCGAGATAGTAGACAGGCTGCCGACACGGCCCAGATGGACGAGGGTGCGAGCCCGCTCAGCATGGCTGGGCTCGGGCAGGGGCTGCTGCTCTTGTTCCACTCTATTTCCGCCATGCTGGCGGGGCGGCTTGCTGGCCATCTATGGAGCACCGGTGAGGGCGAGCACGCAGTCTTCCTCAGTGGTCTGGTGTAGGAGATCCGCAATCCTGGCAACACTCGCGCTCAGCAGGTCGTCAAACAGCCGATATGTAGCCATGGTGCCTCCTTTGGTTGGTGTCCATTATCGGGTTGAAGATGAGGCAAATTCTGCTACGATTGCAAGGAAGAACGCCTCCGTAATCATTTCATCGCAGCGATCATCTTGTAGTGGAAGATAAACAGTTGGTGGCTCATAGGGCCGGAGGCGGGCGCCACATGTTACCTGAAGTTAGCACGGCCACATTCACGGCGAAGCCCTTCAGGAAGAGTATAGCGCACACCATTACCAAAGATCTTATTTTGATTTTGTTGCGGTTAGGAGATACGTGCCGGGAAGCGACTTTGTTTCTTCGAGGTTATCACCGAATCGCCAACGAGCCCCGCTGGAATATTCAGAAAGATGGTCAATGCTCAGACCCGATGACACCAGAGCTGTGATGACGTCGCCCAGCGGCCAGATGAATTGATACTTGGTTTCCTGCGCGTTCTTCCCGCCTTCGAAGTGCCTCCAACCTGATCCGATGTGGGCGTTCTCCGGCTGAAATAATCACGTTCTATCGTCAATCCGTCATCGCGTAAGATAAGACATCCTGCAATGGGGTGTTCCTCCAGCAGCAGCAGCCTTCCGCCATCACGTAAGGCGGACGAAACGCTACTTGCCCAAGCCTCGACATCTGGAATCCACATCAAGGAGCCACCGCCAGTATGCACCAAGTCGAATCCACCTGCCGTGAGTTCAAATCTTTCAAGCTCTCGGTTCGAGAAGACGGTGGTTCTGGTCGCTCAGTCTAAGATGGGGCCACCCGCAATCAGATCATCGCACCTTCCACAAGGGATCTTAGCGCAATGGGTCACATAGGGATCCTGGGTGATGGCCTGTGTTGTGGCTTCCAGTACGCCTGAAGCTGGATAGACCTTCCAGTCGCTCTTTCCAACCATTCCAGCCCTTACCAGTGGTGACAATGCCGATTCGAAGTTAAGGAACCCATCAGAACACCCTCCAGCCTCCACTGCCACCGGCTGGCCATCAGGGCCATTTGCCCATCTCCTGTATAGGACCCGCCCAGCCTTCTTCTCCGCCAGATGTATCAGAGTCATTTTCGTCAGATCGACTCCCGCAAGAACCACACTGCCGCCTTCTTCAGCTAAGGCGTCCAAAGGAGCGTAGACGTCATTCGCCTGCTGTCCTTTCAACAACTGATCAGACAATGGTCCTACCGCAGCAAAGGAACAGATCGGATGGTTTCCCCTTACGCTTCCCGGCCATCTCATAACGGCAACAGAGATGGTTCCCATATCCTGATCTATCTCCGAACTCGTTTCGGGATCGAAAACACTGTTCACGTCTGTTCGAGTTCGAGACAGGTACTCGTAATCGGCGGCATTTCGACGAAACTACAAATGTGCTGGGGGAGAAACGGCGTACCCCCAGCTGAATGCTGGCACAAGCAATGTGCACTCCTCAGAAAGAAACGCTTCGACAACTGTCGGCGCCCGCCCCTCAACCCTACCGAATGACCGCAGTGATGAATGCAGGCATACAGGTTTGAGTTCAAGTCGTAGCTCGCGAATCGCGAATCGGAGCTCATCAGAGGTGACCATCACGCGTTCCGTCTAGAGGTGTCATGGTCGTCCGCCTCTCGTCGCTCTAATGGTCAAATCCTATCTATCGTGTGTAAACTACGCGTAAACCGTTCACAGACCAGAGGCATCGTCTTGTCCACCGACCGGGATCGGCAATTGGTTCTGTAACTTGAAGGATGAGAACTCAAATGGTGTCCGACCCCACAACCACACTACCATCTTCTTCGAATCGAGAACTTGAAAATCCCGTTTCCGGGCTTGAGCGCCCCAGGCGTCCATCCGTGTCTCTCAGGCCGCGCACGAGCCCGTCGGCGACATGTGTCTTTCCCACGCAGGTATCGGTGCCCAGAATCACGAGGCCGGAGCTCATGCGCAGACCTCGAGGAGCGTGGCACTCGCGTTGAGTCCCGCTCCAACGGAGGCGAGGAGGAGTCTGTCGCCGAACTCGAAGGAGTTTCGCTCTTCATCCAACAGGATTGGAATGCTGGCGGCCGACGTGTTGCCGTAGCGGTCGAGATGATTGCTCACACGCTCCGCCGGAATGGTGAGTCGTTCCGCGATCATCTCGATGATCCGCGCGTTTGCCTGGTGCGGCAGGAAATGGTCGATGGTGGGATTGTCGGCCAGCAGTTCCGTCGCCACCTCGCACAACAGGTCCACGGCGCGTCGAAACGGTACCGGCCCCTTCTCGAAGCGCATGAGATGGGCCCCGGCCTCCAGAAGCGCGTGGTCCAACGGAGTCCGCGATCCACCGGCGGGAATCCAGACGGCGTCGCGATAAGCACCGTCGCTTCGGCTCCGGTGAGCACCGAGGCGAAAGCGACCCTTTGACGATCCCGAAACGACCACTGCGCCCGCGCCATCGCCGAAGAGTGCCGCGGTGGATGGATCGTTCCAGGCCACGCGACGCGAGAGGATATTGGACGCCGCGACCAGAACGGGCGCTCCGCCTGTTAGGCACAATGCGCGCGCCTGCTCGAGCGCCAGCAGGAAGCCACAGCAGGCACCGGCAAGATCGAATGCGGGGGCATTGCTGCCGAGTCTATGCGCCAGTTCGAACGCGCTGGGGGGCAGCAGGTGATCGGGGGTACTCGTCGCGAGAATCACATGTCCAAGCTCCGCGGCATTCGTGCCCGCGTCTTCGAGCGCGGCGATGGACGCCCGCAACGCGAGGTCTACGCATGCCTCGCCCTCCGCGGCCAGGCGCCTTGCCATGACTCCGGTGCGCCGCTCGATCCAGCCGGCCTCGAGTCGAAGCCGCTCCTCGAGTTCGCTGCTGAGAAGCTCTTTGGCGGGGAGAGCGCATCCCGTGCCGAGTATGTGAACGCTGGATTCAGGCATGGCTCGTTTCGGCGCGCCGCGATGACTTAGTGTACGGGTGTGGATATCGCCGATCGCCCGACGGGCTCACTCATTGCTGGCCAGTATTTCTTGGTAGATTTCCATGTTTCGATCTCGTGGCGACAAACCAGTACAGCAAACCGTTTCCCACCAACGCTGCCGTCCCTAAAGCCAGCTGTATTTCCCGCGTCAAACCAGAGGGATACAACAGAGGGAAGATGTAGTTGCCGACGAAATCGCCCGAGTACGCACTTGCTCCTGCCATTGTGCGGTATTCGATTTCCAGGGGCGTGAGCGGACAGTTCCAACCCGCAATCTCGACGATGCCCGCCCACAAGACGGCTGGGATATGCAGCCAGGCGACACGGTGCCAACGCAAGACCAACAAGGCACCTAACGCGACGAAGAGCACAAAGGCGAAATGAACGGAGGCAACCGTGACGAAGGCAAGTTGATTGATACAGGCCGCAATCACGGTACAAAAGCCCCTGAAGGTTAGGCGCTATCCCTATGCTGCCCGAATATCCATCGTACTCTGAATTCACAGCGCCAGGTAGTGCTCATGCTCTGCCACCCGGCTCTGGCTCTTCTCCGATATCGGCCAACAGGGCTTTGGCCCGACTATAGACATCTGCCGGCAGAGGTCCCGCCTTAGCCGCTTCCACGTTTGCCTGCAGGTGATCGAGGTCCGTCGTACCAACTATCGTGGTGTGGCAGGCTGGGTGGGTCAGAGTGAACCGCAGGACGAATTCATAGCGATCCATTCCCTCCGCAATTCCGTCTAGTTGAGCGCGATCCCACTTGGCCCAGCACTCTTCGCTCCCGCGCCTTCCTTGGGCGACCCCCCCCGCGAATCACAACACCCGCTCCATTAACAGCTGCTTGCTGGATCATCTGTTCGTGTGCGCGTTCGAGGGCGGAATAAGGTACCTGAAACGAGTCGAATGCCCGCGTCTCCGCAAACGTCAAAAGATCCGGGGCCGTGGAAGAGACGCCGATGAAGCGCGTCTTCCCCGCTTGCCGAATTTCCTCGAGGACCTCCACCAGCCCGCCTTGTTCAACCTCTTCCACGGAAGGATTGTGCATTTGTAATACATCCACATGATCGGTCATCATCCGGCTGAGGCTCTGGTCGATGTTTTGACGCAAGCGATCCGCTGTCCACAGATGTCCGGGGTCTAGTCTATCACCGTGTGAGTCGATGTTGCAGCCGCACTTGGTTGCAAGAAAAAATTCGTCGCGCCGGTGACTGATATACTTACCGATCCGCTCCTCGCTCCGATCGTAATCCGGCGCTGTGTCGATGAAGTTGATCCCGGCGTCTAGAACGGCATTCAGCACTCGTTCCGCTTGATCGTCACCAACCTCGCCACTGTAGGCCGTACCGAAGCCCAACTGGGTCACCTCGAGCCCCGTCAGACCAAGCATTCGTCGCTTCAGATTTTCCGGCGTGTTAGCTCTGTCCGTTAAATTTGGCGAGTTAGAGCTGAGCAGTCATGTTCTTGGGAGGGCTTCCACGATCGAAGGGGGGCATTTGCGGGCTGACATTGGACAAACGAAACCCTCTCCAAAACACCCTCCTAGCGGGGATTAGATCGAGCTGGGATTCCTATGACTCATTGTGTACAACCGACTCAGGCACCACCGCTTGAAGAGGGCCACTCGCATCCACGATCTGCTGCTCCGGTACTCCATCATCAAGCCGCAAAGAGCTGCCGTGGAACAAGGCTCCTTCGGCAACGGATAGAGTACGGGTGTGGATATCCCCGAAAAAACGCGCTTGATCATCCAGATGCACTTTGTCTGCACGTAGAGTGCCGTGAACGGTGCCCTGAACAACGACAACGGTGCCTTCGAGATCTGCCTGGACCGCACCGGACAGACTTATCGTCAGCGTACCGCTACAAGAAAGTTCACCTCTAAAAACACCATCGATACGGGCGTTGTTTTCTACCTTCATGACGCCTTCGAGGTGGGTGCCGCGCCCGACGATGGTGTCGAGCGGCTTAGCTTCCAGAGTCACGTCGCGGCCATTTGACCAGAGGCGAATCCAACGCTGTGGCCCCGCCAAACGGGAGATATTCTGCATAGATAAACTGATCTTCTGAATCTCCGCGGTAGTAACCGGCCCCTGCGTCGCCAGTTGCTTGTAGAGATTGAGCACCCAGACACCACGGCTTTGAACCGCCCCTCCAAGTCGCGTTGACCTCAAGCTACGTTAAAATCTAGCGTCCAACCAATGAAGTGTCTTTTATGATAATTGTCGCCGACGAGCGGGAGCCCAGCAGAAAAACAAACCCCCGAGCGAGCGCAGCGGAGCGTGCACAGTCAGCAGTTCACTTCAGTTTCCGTGTGTTCGCTTCCGTTCCAATTAGAGGATAACTAGATAAAAGCGAATTCGGTTTGGCAGGATATTCTATATCCTGAATATTAATAACGTATTAGAGCGCCCGGCCCTCTCAGTCGAACCAGTAGGAGGCTCTAGCGCCGGTCCAACGCTTGCCGGAACCTTCGCGAGCGGTCCCTCGAGAACGAAAAAACGGGTGCCGTCACTACTGACGATCCCCGTCTTTTGCACCGCGTTTTCGAACCTAACTAGCTCCTACGCACTATTCCTGTCAATATGGACATTTCGCGCAGCATTAGGGTGCCTGTAGCATAGCCTTGAATCTCTTTCGCTGCTCTGCAACCTCCTGACCCACCAGGTACCTCAAACGGGGCTCCGTGAGACGGGAGATCCTCCCGTCGTCATCTTCGAGGGCAAGGGCTGCCGACTGGACCTCGGCGTCGAGAGCCAGCAACCGGAGGTAGGCGGTAATGGTGGTGCGGGGAATGCCCAAGCGGCGGGACAGGTCTCCCTGGGAGTCTGCCTGCCCGGAGTCCAATAGCTCCTGGAAACAGTGGGCCCGCTTGATAGGGTTGGGGTGCTTGGCTATCTTCAAACAGTGCGGTTTCCGCCCTTTCTGGCCGATTCGGATGTAGGGCGTGTTGGCCATATGTCCTTGATAAATATGGAACTTGTCCCAGACTAGGCCAATGTTCGATGAATCCGACGTCTGGGCTACCAGTTGATGCAACCCGCTGAACCTTGGATACTGCCTCCTGCCGTTCATCAAAGAGAGCGAGCTTGATCTCGTCGGGGGTCCAGACGAGCTGATTGATGCGGAGCCGAAGTTGCTCCCTGCGCTCTTCTGGCGTCGCCACGACGTAGAGATCGCGAAAGGTCGTGAGCGATTCGCACAGCGAGTCAGTGCTCACGACCTTCTTTTTTGCCGTCCCGGGGTCAACATCATAACCCAGGTTTTGACCACCGTTGTTCAGTTTCTCGCTCCGCTCTGCCATTGCATTTTCTGGAAATCGAGGAAGCCCAAATCCGCCGCCGATTTCGCTGGGGATCACCTTGACCTTCGACACCGGCACTTGCAGTACCGCCGAAACCTGAGCGCGGATATCGAAGGAGCCCTGATTACTGACCCAGACGGAGACGGAGCCTTCATCGCGCCCGTGAACGTGGTGTTGTGAGGTTCGATGTAGCCTTGGTGGATTGTCGCGGTGCGAAATTCGCGCTCCACCACTACATCTGCCCAAGGCAACGCCAGCAGCCTTTGGGCAAACCAGTCAACATGAATCTAAAGCAGCAAGAAAAGACCAGCTGTTCTACCCCCCGCAAATGGCCAGTGACGCCAGCACGGAAATGGTCCGCGAGATCGGTTCGAAAATTTGTGTAAGGGAGAGGAATTGTTGACGGCGTAGCTTACATCAGGCGGTACTGCCCCCACTGAGAATGCGGACGATCATGGCCCGCCTCCTGGGGCTGGTGGTGTTTGGTCTCGCTCTAACTCCCGCTTCACGGCCTCCAGCTTATCCTCAATAGCCTGGCCGGCTCCGAGCTCGTCTAGTCCTCGCTGTACAGCATCGGTCCTAGGCTGGCTCAGATCCTCCAGGGTACCGGCCTCTACCAACTCGTCAATGGCAGATGCCCGGGCATGCATCTCTTCCGTCTTCTGCCGCGTGCGCTCCAGGCTCAGGCTCAGATCACTTAGCTCCCCGGACAAACCGCTGAGAGCTTCGCTGATGAGAACCTGCGCCTCGCTAGCCGCGTAACGTGCAGAGATAGTTTCCTGGCGGCTGCGGAGGGTCTCCATCTTCGCGGCTAGGCGTTGCTCCCCCACGGTGAGCACCTTCTCCTCCTGCTCCAAACCCGTGATCTGCCGGTCTAGGGCCTGGCACTCCAGATGGATAGTCTGGAAGGACCATAGGACTTGGCGAGCCAGATCTTCCCGTCCCTCCAATAGGTGGCGGCGAGCCTGGTCGTCCCACTCGGTAAGCTTCCCCTGCATCTGCTGGGCCTGGAGCTGGAGCCGCTGCTTGGACATCTCTATTTGCACGATCCCCTGCCTCATTCTCGCTAGAAGCTCTGCCTCCCGCTCTAGGGGAGAAACCCGTCTCTGCCGAGGGTCTTCAGCCGGCGCGAGAAGAGCCTTGGTCAGGCTCCTGATTAAGCTCGCAAGCCGTCGAAGCAGGCTCACAATCCACTCTCCCTGTTTCAGCCCGGGGGTCCTAGGCTAACCGCCAGAGCTTGATTCCCCTAGCTCGTTCAGCAGCGCTCCCTGCGCCTCCTGCGCGCCGCGCCGCGCTTCGCGCTGGATGCGCCAGTACATGGTTCCCACCATCCCAGTAGCAACAAGAGTCACTAGACGGATCACGACGGTGGGGGCTCCACCCTCCGCTCCGAGACCCGCGAAAAGGCAAATCCCAACATAGACGATACAGGTCAAGGAGATTCCTATGGCAGTAATCGACCTGGCGAACACCAGCGCGAAGGCCAGCAAAACCGGGTAGTAAAAGATGTAGAAAGGATTGTCTAATCCGAACTGTCCCCGTGGCAGACCAAGAGAGATTACCACCGAAATAACTAGCAAATCCAAGACACTGGAAAACCAGATTAACGCCCTCCCTGCCGGCCGCTCCATCATGTAGCGACCGTGGAGGTAAAAGTTCAGGGCTATTAAAGCTATGATGGGGAGAATCTTGAGTTGGATGTCTCTCACGTCCTGAGCCCCCCACAGAGTCAGCAGCAGCACACCCGCGATAAGGAACCAACGCGCCCCGATAATGTTGATTTGACCGTAAAAGATGTCCTCGATTTGCTCGTCGGCAGAGGTGCGCACGTCCAATCGATACGACATTGCTCACTCTCCTTTCGATGGACAGTCAGTAGGCCGTGCGCGCGGATGTTCAGGAGAAGTGCTAATGGAGCAGCTCCATTCCGCCGCTGCGCCGGTTCCTGCAAGAGGGACGGGGCACATCGTTTCAGTTCCTCCATTAAGGCTTTGACGGGAAGAGTGCTTCAAGGCGTCGCCTTTCGACAACTCGATACCAGTATCCCAAATATGAAACGGCGACAATCACGAGCAACCGCGTGACGAGGATTTGCTGATTTAACTCGCTGTTGATAAGCTCGGGCATGGAAATAAGGCCGTATACTGCTATGAGCCCGGCCGTAAGAAGCAGGCCTATTGGGGCCGGGAACACCAGCGAATAGGCCAGAACAGCGGGATAATAGAAGACGAAAGTATCTGCAGTAAAGCCCGCCCCTTCCCCTGTGATAACAATCAGCGAGATCACCACAAGGTCTGCGAGACTCATCCCGTAAGCCAATCTGCGGGCAATGGGCCGGTCTCTGAGGATCTGTACGTGCAAGAAAAAGTTCACTACTGCTAGGGCTAGCACCACCAAGATGCCAATCGTGAACCCCCGCAAGTCACCCGGACGCCATATCAGCAGCAAGAGCCCCATTAGGACCAGCGCCCATCGGGCAGTCACGATGACAATCTGGCCGTACCGCAGTTCCTCAGCCCTCGTCTCCTCTTCTTCTTTCATTCTCTGAGGATGCCCCCGCCCATGTTCCTATTCCCTCCGAGTAAGAAATCGTGACAGATCGTCCGAACGTCGTCAAGATCTATTAGAGACGGCGTTCCTCCAACAAGGTGAAAGCGACCAAGCGCTGTTTCTCTATCAGGTTTCCGCCGCCAGGTAGCGTTCTTTGAGCACGTCGAGCTCTTTTATGATGTCAGAGCGCTCATCAGCAAGTCGCCTCATGTGGTGCCGGCGTCTGCGGTCACCCCAAAGGGCACCCTCCCAAAGCGACAATCTCTGCAGGATCTGTTCATCGTACGCGAGGGTAAGAAGACCGCTTAACGGCAGTGAAACACCGTAATACACCGCACTCATGGCACCGACGAGCGCCCCCGCCGCTCCCGCGAGAATGATGTACCACAGCGCGAACAAGCCAGCCCCGGTCGTCATCTTGACCGTCGCGATCATCTCCGGCTCCTGTCGATACGGGCGCGAGAGAAGGCGTGGAATATAGTACGGCAGAGCGTTGTGGATGAACCCGTAAAGAGCCAATGGCGACAGCAGCACAGCGAGCAACAGGCGCAGCGGCTGCAAGGGCGCTCTCGGCGTCGACAAGGAATCACGGCGCAGGCCCAAGCGTCTGAGCTTGCGGTGGTGCGCGCGCAGCATTCTGGCAAACGACCGCACCAGTTCGGGTTCGGTCTCCGAGAAATGCTCCACACCGCGGATGATTTCCTGTTCCGCACGTAATCTTCTGCTCAACTCCTCTGATTCGGGCAGCTGCGCCATCACCTCGTCGGCATAGATGGCAGACAGATCTCTGATGGTCGTTTCGAGGTCGGTGTGCTCGACGTGTGGCGTGAGGACAGACAGGCGCTCGTGAATGAGCCTGGTCAACTCCTGCTCGGAGGCGCGACGGCTCTCCTGGGTCGTCTTCATGAACGGATGCACCGCGATCGCATCGCCGAAATGGACGTCGACGTCACTGCGAAAAACACCGGGGTCCGAGTAGGTCAGGCCGATCGGGATGATTTGCACGCCGGCCCCACCCTCCAGCTCCGATTGAGCCCTGAGGGCGATGCGGGCGAGACCCGGTTCCAGTTCGTGGACGCGCATCTGCGCATGGCTCAAGCCCTCGGGGAAGATCGCCAGTGCCCCGCCCCCGCGCAGCACCTGATGGGCGGAGCGCAGCATGTCACGATTGGCGGACATCCGAGAGCCCCCATCTCGAGCGCGGGCGACGGCGATCACTCCGAGCTGGCGCAGAAACCAGGCGAACAGGGGGTACTTGAAAAGCGTACCCTTGCCGAGAAAGTGGGGGACCTTGCCAGGAGTTTTGAAGCCGACAATGAGGGGATCCATCATCACGTTGGGGTGATTGGCCACGAAGATCAGGGGTACGCCCGCCGGGACTTTATCCCGACCTCTGACGTCGATGTCCCGGAAGAACACCCACAGGGCCAAGCGGATGACAGGATGCACTATATGCGCCAGCATGTGTCAATCCCGCGCGTGAGCCTGGTGATTCGCTCTGAGCACCGAGTCATGTTAAACTCGCTCATCCTTCGGGGTTCTCAAAACTCCAGCGCAGCCGCGATGCCCGGGCTTCTTCCACATTCACCCTGGCCAGCAGCCCAGCACCCGCGACGAGGAGGATGACGATGGACAGAATGGCGTATCGGCCCGAGCCCGTAGCGACGCTGACGATTCCGTAAATGAAAGGCCCCCAGATTGCGGAAAATTTGGAGAAAACGGAGTAGAAGCCGTAGAACTCGGCGGAAGCCGCCTCCGGTATCATCGAGCCGTACAGACTGCGGCTCAACGACTGAGTGCCTCCCAGTACCAAGCCCACGAAGGCTCCCAGAGCAAGAAACCGGATGGCGGCTCCTTCCGGCAGGAAGAAGGCATTGACGATGGTCAGGCTCCACAAGCCGAGTGACACCAACACCGCCCGCTGGGTGCCGACGCGTTCTGCCAAAGCGCCAAAGACGAACGCGCCCACGAAGGCGACGATCTGGATTACCAGCATGGCCGCCATGATGACCCACAACTTGAGCTTCAAGGTGTCGGTGGCGAAGGATGCGGACATCGCGATCACCGTCTGCACACCGTCGTTGTAGATCATGTAGGCGAGCAGAAACAGGGTCAGCTGCCGGAAGCCCACGAGCTTGCGCGCCGTATCCCAAGTGCGGCCAAAACCCATACGGACGTAGGCGATGAGCCGTAGCCGGGTGCGGTAGGCCGCCTGCAATGCCTGGCGGTCCCCCGTTTCCCGCAGCCGCGTGAACGCGACCGTGGAGAACGCGAACCACCACACGCCGACCATGGCGAGGGACAGCTGGACGGCGGATTCCTCCGAGATTCCGAAGTGAGCGTGCAGTTGGACCAAGATCAGGGACAGGGCGAACTGCAGCCCACCGCCGAGATAGCCGAAGGCATACCCTCTTGCGGAGACGCGGTCGATCGTGTCGGGAGTGGAGATGTCGGGGAGGAAACCGTCGTAGAAGACGTTGGCACCGACAAACCCCATCTGCGAGATCAGAAAAAGCACCATGGTCAGTATGACGTCGCCGCTGCCCACGAAACACAGCAACGTCGCGAACAGCGACCCGCCGTAGGCGAAGACGCGCAGGAAGCGTTTCTTGGAAGCCGTGAAATCGGCGATCGCGCCGAGCATCGGCGTTAGCAAGAACACGAAAAAAGCGGCGAAACTCACCAGAAAAGCCCAAAGTTCCTGCCCCTCCCAGAAACGGCCCCAGAGTGGGTAACCTCCCTCCGGGACGATCGAACCGGAGAACACGGCGGGCAAAACAGCGGCCACGGTGGTCGTGGCGTACGCCGAGTTGGCCCAGTCGTACATCCCCCACCCAAAAATGGTCCGCCGGTCGTTTTTCAGTTTCGGCTTCGAATCGATCACAATACACCATTCTGATCAGCGACCAGCTCTTCAGCAAGCTGTTCCAGCTTTTTCAGATCGCGTTTGCCCGTGCCGAGAATTGGGAGCTCGTTCACCTTGTAGGCATCGCGCTCTTTGGGTTTGAACAGCGCTGGAAGATCCCTGGCTCGGTTAAAAAGCTCACGCGGAGCACATGGAAGGCTTGTGTAGATCAGTAGAAGCCTTTCTCCCTTTGCCTTGTCGGAGACCTTGGCGACCGCCAATTCATGGTCGTGATCTGCTCCAGCGATCTCCTGAAGTGCCTCCATGAGTTTTTCCTCGACCAAATCCATCGGCACCATTTCTCCACCAATCTTGGCGAAACGAGCCAGTCGTCCGGTGATGAAGATGAAGCCGTCGTTGTCCACATGTCCGATATCACCGGTGTTGTAGCCACCGTGCAGGAAAATTTCATCGGTCAGATCATCTCGCCCGAGATATCCGAGCATTCTGGCTGGTGAGCGTACCAGGAGCAGACCGGTCTCTCCCGGAGGGAGAATGTCTTCGGTGTCCGGGTCAATGGTCACGACTTCGATGCCTGGGAGGGGTCGACCTACAGAGCCAGGCTTGCTCCCCGTCTTGGGTAGCCGTCAACACGATAGTCCGGCCGGTTCCCAGAGATTGCAGGAGCGAGTTCGGTGCAGCCATAGGCCTCGAAAAGCTCGGTATCGTATTTCTCTCTGAAGGATGTGCGAAGGTCCTCCGGACACTTCTCCGCGCCAACAACGATAAAACGAAGTGAAGCGAATTGCTCTTTACTAACTCGCCGCATGTAACTGCGGACGAATGTGGGCGTCCCGATGAGTAGGGTGGGTTTGTGTTGATCGGCAAGCCTGCCGATGGCTCCTCCGTCGAACGGATCCGGATGTGCCGCCAGGCCGAGCCCGCAAACCAGGGGCAGCCACATGCCGGCCGAGACACCGAACGAGTGGAAGAGGGGGAGGGGAGAAAGAAGCCCGTCGACGTTCTCTTCCAATTCAAAATGCGCCCGGACGCCGGTGAGATTGGCCAGGATTTGTCGATGGGTCAGCTGCACACCCTTTGGGTCACCGGTAGATCCGGAACTGAAGACCAAGCAGGCGACGTCATCTGGATTGGCATCTGCCAAACTTGTAGCCGGCACGAGCAAGACCTTGAGCATGTTGAGGACCACGCTGAACTTCGAGATCCTCGGGATCAATTCCTGCACATCCACCCAGCGGACACCTAGCTCAGGTTTGCCGATTTTGGCCGTGTATTTCTCGGCGGTAATTATCGTCTGCACGTCTGCCAATTTACACATGCGTTTGAGGCCACTGTCTCCGACGGTATGATTCAAGTTGACCGCCGTGCGTCCCATAAGAGCAAGTGTGAGGTTGACGATGGAACCACCTTTTCCAGGCGGCAACAAAATGCCGACGTTCTTCTCATTCTCAGCAAGCCCGAGATGACGGCGCAACGCCAAGGCGGCACCTGCTAACTTGATGCGACTCATGTTTCCTGATATATCGCAGACCGCAGTGGCGCCAGGATGTCTGCGCGCCATCTGCAAGGTTGCACTTGCAAGGTTACGCCGGTCATTCATGGTGTTTTCAGCACGATTCGATAACTAGGTTGGAGCATCATTTCCATCTTTGTTTTCGTGAACTTCGAACAAATCACGGGCTCGCTATGGTAATTCCTTACAGTGCGTAATGTCCGAGCCCCGCCATGATGGGAGCTGTGACTCGAGCTACGATCCCGCTCAGGCAGTAGAGGGCGATGGCGGTGAAACCTCCCACCGCCGCGCAGTAGACGAGGGAGCTCCCATCCCGCGAGCGCAGCCATTCGCCAATCCCGAAGCCCGTCATCGCCTGTCCCGAGATTCGCAGGTGACGGTTTGCGCGAAACCCCCTGGTAGCGACGATCCCGGTGCCGATCAGCACCGCCAACGGTCCCGGGTAGTGGAAAGGGACGACGAAATAGGCCATACCGAGAAAGAGTGTGGCTCCCCCGAGGAGTACCACCCATCTGAACTGAGCAAGCGTCTGGCGGTCCATCGCGAATCTCCTTGTTTTGGGTGCTGGCGTTCGATTTCAGGTCATGTAGTGGTGAGAGCCGGTGGGTTGGTAAGACGATCGCCTGCCAGCGCCTCAACCACTTGCAATGCTCCCATTGCAACCTCGGTGCCATGAAACAAAAAAGCCACGTGAACTATGTAGTCCAAGTGGCTGTTCGTAAAAGCTTTATGTGTATTTTCGAACCCGAGTACGAGCCGTGGATCGCGGCAGGATCAATCAGCGTCGAATCGATATATCGACGTCTCACATCCTCATTTTTGTCATAACATAGTGATATTTTTAAGTTTAAGTTAGCCCGTCGATATACCGACGTACGTTCAGTATATGGATGTCACTGGCGCTCGATGCCGAGCTTCTTCATACGGCTGTAGAGAGTCGATGGTTTCATTCCCAGTATCTCAGCCGCACCGCGGTCGCCGCGAATCACCCAATTCGTCTGGTCCAAAATCAATTGTATGTACTGCCTTTCGTGCTCCTCCAGGGTGTGAATTGGTTGGTTCGCTGTGGCGCTGCCCTCTTCTTCAAAATGCAGGTGACGCGGCTCCACATCGGCGCCACGACTCTCGATGAGGGCTCGCCGGATGATATTCATCAACTCGCGCACATTGCCCGGAAATGAGTAGCCCATCAGACTGGCGACGGCTTGCGGGCTGAGCTCGGGGGGCTCGTGACCCATCTCCTCCGCAGAGAGTTGCAGGAAGTGCTGCGCCAGGAGTGGGATGTCCTCCCGCCGGTCCCGGTCGCGCAACGGCGCAATCGTCACTGTGAAGCGGGCGATGCGGAAATACAGATCGGCGCGAAAGCGCTCCTCCTGGATGCGCCGCTGCAGATCGACATTGGTCGCTGCCACGGCGCGCACGTCTACCTTCCGTCCCTCGCGAGCGCCAACGCGCCAAACCAGACCGTCCTCGAGGACGCGCAGCAGCTTGGGTTGCAGCTCCACCGGCATTTCGCCCAACTCGTCCAGGAAGAGTGTGCCCTCGTGGGCCATCTCGAAGTAGCCCACCCGGTCGGAGTCAGCCCCGGTAAAGGCCCCTTTGAGGTGGCCGAAAAGCAGCGATTCGGCAAGTTCGCGAGGAATGGAGGCGCAGTTCACGGGCACGAAAGGCCCTTCCCGCCGCTCCGAACCATAGTGGATGGCGCGGGCGATGAGTTCCTTGCCCGTTCCGTTCTCACCGGAAATCAGCACAGAAGTGGCGGGGTTCTCCTGCAACAGGCGAATGTCATCGAAAATCCGCTGAACCGTCGCACTCCTGCCGACGAAACCCTCCAAGCCCCAATGCTCGGCCTCGCGTTCGGACAGCATCGACAGCTGCCCTTTGAGCGCTTTGCGCAACGCGGCTTCTTCCTCAAAGGCCCGGTTTTTTTCCTCCAACTCCTCATTGCTAGCTTCAAGCTCCCGGGTTCGTTCGAGGACTCGCTGTTCCAGGCTCTCATTGACCTCCAGCAGGCTGTCCGAGAGTGATTTCGTCCGTTCCAGCTCCAACTCTAAGGCGCAGTGCGTCTGTGCGAAGTCAAAGGACAGATAGACGGATAAGGACATCAGGAACAAGACCACACCGAACAGATAGGGGTACTCGAGACCAGCCGGCGCCTCAAAGATTTCCAGATTGAGAAGGATCTGATAGCCGCTCAGCAGCACAAAGCCGATCACTCCGGGCGGGATGATCCAGAGGGGATGCATGCCAGCGCCGCTGCCGATTCCGGCCGCGATTCGCCTGTCGGCGGATCGCTGGCGCATCAGCAAGGTCGCTACAACTCGAAGGATTTCCACACAGATCACCAGAACAAACAGATACACGAAGTCCTGCAGTGACAGCCGTACGCAAGCGGCCACTCCCAAACCCACAGCGACCATCGCAAAACCCCAGAATCGCCGCGGCGTATGCGCCGAGAGCGCGTAGACGACGCGCAGGCCCATCAGCGCGACCACGAGCACGAGTACGCGCCACAGCCTCTCATACAGGGTGTCCTGAGCCAGATCGGTGGCGAAGAGTGGATCTGAAAATTGGTGAAGACCAAGGCGGTCAATGCGCCGCAGAGCAGGGCCAAATCGAGATGGGTTCGCTGTCTGCGGTAGAGCAGGAACAGGACGAGATGCAGCAACGCGAAAGTGATCAGTAGACCGCAGAAAAACCGCTGGTAATTGCGGTATGTTTCGACCTCCCTGAGGCGGCGATCTATTGCACTCGCCAACGTGCCGAGGGCCAGCGCGAAACCGGCGTCCGTGTCGGTGCGATACAGGGTGACGGCGGAGAAATTAGAATGCCTGACTGCGATCAAGTGATCGCCGGCCGGGTCCAGGTGGAGGAGTCGCGGCTCGCGATCCCGGTGCGTCTCCTCGTCACCGGCGGACGTACCGACGCGCCCGAAGCGGTAGATCAACAGGCCGTCAAGATACACCTCCGAGGCGCCGAACTGCCGGTTGAGGGAGAGCGCCAACGGTATGTCCGCAACGGTCGAGTCGGTCTGGATGTGCAGTCGGAACCAGCCGATGTGCGGCCAACCGCCGCGCGGGAGGTCGTCGGGCTCCAAGAGCGTCGCAGCGCTCTCCCAGGAAGCATCATCGTGGGCGGGAGCGGCCCACTCGGGCTGATCGCCCGCGTGGTACTTCCACAAGCCGTCCAACTCGAGCCCGGCCTGCAGCCCGCTCAGAGACACAGCGATATAGCCATCGGACTGAGCCCAACCCGGTGCGGTCGAGGCAGGTCCGAACCCCAGCAGGACCAACAGTAGCCGTTTCATTACCCGTTTTTCCAAAATGGCATCCAAAGACTGTCAGCGCGGAGGAATGAGTGGATGGTAGAGAAGAATTAAGCGCAGTACGCGGCCATCGGTCAACGGACTCGGCGCACTGACGCACTGCGTTATTCTTGCCACCAGCCGGAGAGAGCGCTTCGGGCCAATCCGCAAGTGCCGAGCTATTTTCAAAGGAGATGTTTCGCTCCGGGGTTTGGGAACAAAGCGAGACGGATTTTCTGTGGGGTCCAGACGAGGCGGCAGACGCGCAGCTGGATACGTCGCTCCTCATGGGTCGCTACCTCGTAGAGTTCTCCAAAGGTCGTCAGCGAGGCGCCTAGTGCTTGCGCGTTGACGACCTTCATGCTTACCGGCCGCTGCGCTGGCGATGATTTTCGTTACATCACATCGTAGCGCAGGAACGAGAAGTACGCCCCCAAAAAGAACACGATATTCCACACACAGAGAATGAGAATGTCGATCCAGTTGAGCCGATCTGAGATGGCCGAGTCCTCGTAGGTAAACTGTGGATACCCCTCGATGTTCCGCGAACGCCAGTCATCCCGCTTGTTCGCTTCGATGTACACATCCAACCCGAAGTCTGTAATCTCGCGACGATATTGGGGCAGCTGATCGAGAAAGAGGTTGCGGTCGCGAATACCGGTTCCCGCCAGATCAGACGCAGCATAGGCGAACGAAGCAAATGGCGACGCCCTGGAGATGTTCTGCGCCAACGCAATCTGAGCATTCATGGTCTTCTGAAACTGCTCGTTGATGCGATCCTGAATGTCCATGACCTTCGGCAGGTGATCCTTCTGCATCGTGTTGTAGTTGGCCCACCATTTGGAGCCGTACCGCCTTGGAATGTCGGGATTCGCCTCCGCCCACACATCGACTTCCGCCTGAAATCTCTTCTCCTCCTCTCGCTTGAGCTGGTTTTTTTCCTTTTCGACCAGCACGAACGATCGTACCGAAGTCAACTGTGAAGCGATATACGGCGCAGTGTTGGGAATGACGAGAACCATCAGGACCCAGACCATGAGAAGGATGGTAATGGACGTAGAGGCCAGATGAGTGCGCGAGGAGATAAACATGCCAAGGGAGTAGATGACAGACAGATATAGAAGCGCCACCAGGAGAATGAGGCCGAGGAACGCCCAGTGCTCCTCGCGTAACTCGACGGTGGGAAAGAGCACTACAACCACGAGGCCACATAGCAGCGAGATGATAAACGGACCAATCATGGCAAGGTAGCCGCCGATCCATTTGGCAAGAATCACGACATCTCGAGGCACGCTGTAGGACATTAACAGCTTCAGAGTGCCCAACTCCTTCTCTCCGGATATGGAATCATAGCTAAAGGCTATGGCCAGCAGGCTCATCACGATGCCGATGAAGAACAGCAAGTCGATGGGCGGAAAGAGAAATGATACGGGATTGCCTTCGTAGTCGGCTTCGAATTGGGGTTCGCGAACACCACTAACTTTCGCAGTAACGGTCAGCTCTTCGTTGATGCCTTTGAAGAAGATCTGCATGGGATTCAACGGCTTGTCCACTTTGATGCCATCGAAAGCCAGATCCCTGGACTCTTCGATCTCGGTCTTATGCATGACGAGATTGGTCCGATAATCCGACAGTGCCTCCTTGTAATCTCTTGTCAGCACAAATGAGCTGGAGAGCATGATCACCAGGCAGATGATACACGCCAGAGCGAAGCGGAGGCTCAGCAGCTGTTCGAGCAGCTCCTTACGTATTAGCAGGAATAACATCGATACCTCCCGAGATTTTCAAGTTACGTCGTAACGCAGAAAGAATAGGTACGACAACATTAAAAAAAGCACGTTGAGAACGATAATCACAAGTAGCTCGATCATCACCTCATCGATGGCATCGTCGACGCGCGCCGGAACCACCTGCAGCACGGGAAACACTTCATTTTGAAACCAACGCGGGTTCAGTACTCCCTCGTGAAACCTGTAATGCCATTCCTCGCCCCAACTATCGTACTCGGTGCGGAACCGGGCGTAGGAGGTCTTGAACCTGTCGGATAGATCTACTCCAGTACTGGCCAGCCCGGTGGCGGCGTAGGTGTAACTTGCGGACGGAGAGAGGCGCGACAACATTTTGCTCAAGTCGATCTGCTGCTGCAATCGTTCCCGGTAATGCTGATCTAGCTTCCTTTTTCGATTCTCGCCTTCCTCGCGAACCTTGTTGCGCGCCTCCTGCATCTTTGTACCGAAAAAATACATGCTCGAGTTGAGGCGGTTCACCCGCAACCGTGTCTCCCGGTCGATCGACGCCTTTTCAGCGGCGATCTTCTGTGCTGTGGGAACGGGTGACAGCACGCGCGCAAAGACCGGCGCGATATTGGGTATGACCAGAATCCAACAGATCCACGCGAACAGCGACACCAGCAGGGCCGTAGAGGCCTTGTGAGTCAGGGTTGAAATCATCAACCCCAATGCGAAGAACATCGAGATGTAGAGCAGTGAGACGGCAAGTATCCAAATCAGACGCTCCGCCGCCTCACCGCTCAGCTGCACCGAGCCGGTGAACGTACGCGAAGCCGCCGAACACGGATACCATGAACGGGACCGCCAGCGATGCAAATCCCCCTATCCACTTGCCCATCAGCACCAGGTCGCGGGGCACGGAATTGGCGAGAAGGAGCTTGAGGGTTCCGCGTTCCTTTTCACCGCAGACGGTATCGAAAACAAACAGCACAGCCAATAGGCTGATAACGATGTTGACAATGTAGACGAAATCGGGCGTGGCGAACAAAGCGAATAAAGGATTGCGGTAGGGACCTTCGTTGATCTTGCGCGCCCCGTTGAGCCAGACATTCACCTGGGTCGGCAGCTTGCGTTCCAACCCGAGGGCGAACATGCTGAGACGACCGGGCCGCCGCCCATGATAACTTCCTTCGGCGGAGAGCATCTCGTCGTGAAACCGTTGGTTGAAATCCTGTTCATCCTTGCTATCGGAGTAGAGATTGCTAATGGCGCTCCGGTGCTCCGAGCGAGCCGCCTCGAAGCTGGCCACCGATCTGGCATACTCATCGCTGAGAATGAATATGCTGGCCTGAATGAGCACGAAGAACAAAACAAAGGTCACCATGAACCGCAGACTCAGTATGTTGGCAGCGATCTCTTTTACGATGAGCGAGACTAGCATCTATCGATGGACGCGTTAGTCGAATATGATCCAGCCGTACCTGTCTGGCCGGCGCGTCAATCCATACGTCGGCGTCCACATCGCAAGCTCCGAGTCCTTGGCGCTGCGCAGCCTGCCGACGCTGAACCCCCAGACGTCCCCCTTCTTTACAGGGGCATCGCTCACTGAAGGGAACATGATCTCGCACTCCATAGCCCAGGACTTGGGATTCACCTGCGTAGCGCTCTTCAGGTCGGCGTCCCACGTCCAGTCGAGGGAAGGACCTTTCCCGAAACCGATGCTGCGATCGCCGACCACTCCGATGCTGTTTATGTAGATGTGGTGGAAAGCCCACTCGTCACGGTCTGCGTCGATGAAGATCTGCATACATGGGTCCTTATGGGTCGCGCCGTCGTCCTTCTCCTTTGACCACGTTTGCAGATCGCCGGTATCCTCCTCGTACCCTTTAACCGCCACCAACAAACTGCTATCCGTGTACGCCACGTACGCTTCGCTGCGGCCCGTACCGGGGATAGAACTCATGACCCTGATCATCTTGTAGAACTGGTCGATGCGTGCCGCGTTCTTCCAGACCGGATCGCTGAGGTCTCCGTCGATCTGTACCGCCTCCCGCAGCCGAGGAACACGCAGGGCCATCTGATTCTTTTCCAACATGTCCAGTCCCCGCAGGCGCTGCCCGTTGTTGAAATAGAACTTCCCCAACCGCATCGTCGGATTCTTGCTGTCCGGTTTGAATCTGTGGGCTTTTAGATAGGCCTCCTCGGCGCCGTCCAGGTTCGCCTTGAGCGCTAGCTTGTCCCCTTCCTGGACCATTTGGGCCACCATTTTTTCCATAAGCTCCCCCGCGTGGCGGCGCAAGGTATCGTCAGTGGTCGCGTTGTAGATCTCCGCGGTCTTGTCGGCAAGCTCTTTCAGCTCCGCCTCAGTCAACTCCTTACCGCCTATGATCCGGTGGGCTCCCCGCGTGCCGATTCTTTGTGACCGCCACCCTCCGAGAAACTGAATAGCGCGCACCAGTTCCAATTGGGGTCTGGTTGCCGTTTCGACGTCCAGACGTCGCACGAGGTCGTGGATGAGCTCCTTTTTCCCGGAGTTGCCGAGCCGGCGGATGGCGATGGCTCGCACTTCTGGCGCCTCGTCGTGGGCCAGCTGCTTCAACGCGACGAGGATGCTCTGGGTAGCTTCGCGCTGGTAGATGCGTCCAACCACATCTATGAGATCTACACGCCCGGAAACAGGTTTGGTCGGGTCGGCGGCTGCCTCCAGGATCGCAGGAAGCGACTCAGCATCGCTCAGCACCAGATCCATCCTGGCGCGCTCGCGGTCCTCACCCCCAGATATCACATCATCAATGGAATCTGAAGTAGGATCGCCGCAGCCCAGGCACAGAGCCAGCACTCCGTAGGCCGCCACGAACCTGAAACTCAGGATGTTGTTGACGATTTCTTTACGAATGATATAGAGGAGGATCATGCACCCGGAGGTTCAGGCAGCTTGCTCCACCTCTCGGCTGACGTACTCCACGTAGAGCCGTTCGAGGTCTTCGTTGGCCAGCTCATCCCGGGTGAAGATGCGCACCAGGCTGCCCTCGATCATGATGCCCACGCGGTCAGCGATCTCCTTGGCGCGAAAAATGTCGTGGGTGGTCATCCACACCGCCTTGTTCTCGCCGCGAAGATCGGCCAGCAACTGCAGAAATTCAGCCCCGGATTTGGGATCGAGGCCCGAGGTAGGCTCATCCAGCAGGATTACTTCGGCGTTCTTCACGATGGCGATCGCGATTCCCAACTTCTGTCGCATGCCTTTGGAAAATCCCTTCACGCGCCGGTTGAAGGCATCGCGCTGCAGTCCTACGCGCTCCATTATCTGTTCATACTCCGCATCGGTACTATCCTTGCGACCGCCGAGTTTTGCAAAGAAATCCAGGTTCTGCCGTGCCGTAAAATTTCCGTAAAGCATGACATTCTCGGACACATAAGCCACGTGTTTCTTGGCCTCCAGCGGATTCTTGGCCACGTCGATGCCACAGATCTTGACCGTCCCCGCAGTGGGTTCGGTAAAACCGAGGGAAACCATCAAGGTCGTGGTTTTGCCGGCCCCGTTGGCGCCAAGCATGGTAAAGATCTCGCCTGGCTGAATGGTCAGATCGAGGTTGTTCACCGCCCGGACATCGCCATAGTGCTTGGTCAAACCTTGGATCTCCAGCATTGTTGCCTCCGTGAAAACTGGCCTGAAAGGGTTGGCGCCAGGTGACGGCAGGGGTGCGCGTCAGCAGCTATTAGGATACGATGTGACGGCGGAGTTAACAATGTCAATTGCATTAGTGCATGCGCCGGCGATATCTGGATCTATTCCATCTTCATATATAATTGTTTATTAGCAACTTACGGGTCTTTTTCGTGGCCGATCAGGCTTGACATGGTGCACCTTGCCCGCTAACGTTGGCCACAAACCCCGAAAATCAAGCTCCATTCTGAAGAAACCGACTAACAGCACTCTTATGTTTTGTGGCGCAAGGAGGTTCTTGAGCGGCTTGGGCCTCTGTTTTTTTACGGCCGCGTCGGCGGACGATCGTGTCCAACTCGACATGAGCTTCTGTCTCGACTCGGCCCTGGAACACAATCGCACCCTGGTGCAGGGGCGGGAGAAGATCAAGGAGGAGGAGAGCGGCAGGGTTGTCGTGCACTCACGGTTCATGCCCCACCTGGATCTGACTGCAAATTACGATGCGCTGCGTACGGATCGGCGGGGCGTGACGGATGATGAGATCTCCAGCAGGTTGCGTTTCACCCAGCGGCTGCTGGAGTTCGGACCCGACCTTGCGGCCGAAGTGCAGCTACGCGCCGACCTCCGTGAGGCGATCTACTCCTACCAGGACCAGATCTACGCTGTCTTTTCAGAGGTGTGGCGCACCTATCACCTGATTCTCCTGCAGGATCGCCAGCTTGCCATTCGCCAACAATCCCGGCAGGGGTTTCAGGAGGTCTACGAGCGCAAGCAGGCCCGATTCGAGCGCCGGCTCTCTGATGAGGAGGAGGTGCTCACCGCCTATTTGAATGTGCTCAACGAAGAGCTGGCCATCAACAACGTGGAGCGCGCCCAGTTCAACAACAAGATGACGCTGCTACGATTGATTGGGCGCCCCATCGGAACGCAAGTGGAACTTGCATCCAGCGAGGTGGGATTCACCCCCGATCCCGACAGTTCGGTCCAGGTAGCGATGGGAAACAGCGTCCAGGTTGCACTTGCCGAGAAACGTCTAGAAGAGCAACAGCGCGTGGTGAGCGAGATCGGCTGGGACTACACCCCCAATCTAAAGGTAGGCGCCGGTGTGGAAGACGGCAGGCGCGACGCCAGCGTCAACGTCGACAAAGACGGCGAAACCTGGGGCGTGGACGTGGAGTCGCGGTTGCGGTTGAGCGAGAAGGAGACCGAACCCGGGCCCGGAGATGAGACCCAGTGGTTTGCCCGGGTCGAGGCGCGCATTCCGATCTTTGAAGGGGGATCGCGCGTTGGGCGGGAGCGTTTGGAGAAGGCTCGGGAACGTCAGGTACAGGTCGAGGTCGCGGACCTGCGCGCCGCCACCGAGCTCCAGGTGCGACAGGCGTATCAGTCGATGCTGGAAGCAGAGGGGCGGCAGCAGATTCAGGAGGAGCAGGTGCGCATTGCCCGGCGCCGCCTGGAGATCAACCAGATCCTCAAAGACAAGGGGCAGGCAGACGAGAGCAAGCTGGAACAGATACGCACCCAGTTCTTTGCAGCCCAGGATATCCTGTTCCAGAATCAGGCCACCTTCATCGACCGTCAGGCCGATCTGCGCAAACGTATGGGCTACTTCGAATGACGCAGCGCAAGGTTCCCCACCTTCTTCTGTTGCTTTTGGTGCATGCTGCTGCGGCCTTCGGCGAGCAGAGCCTGACCAAGGAACAGCAACTGAGCAAGCTGAAGCTAAGAGAGCGGATTTTGGCATTGGAAGAACGACGTACAAGCTTGCAGACCCACCGAGAAGAGCTGCAGACGACGAGAGAGCTCTTCGACGGAGGTTTCGTCGCGTTGCAGAAGCTCAAACAGACGCGCAATCGTTTCGAGCAGGCCCGCCTCGATTACGAGTGGGCGGAGATTGAACTCGAGGAGGCCAAGCTGGAACTGTTGAGAACAGCGACGCACATCATCGTCTCGGAGGCACGCAAGTACAAGACCGAAGAGGGCAAGTTCATGGTTGACGTCGTTCTTGAAAACGCTTCCGACATTCGCGACGCCCTGCTCGTGGACGCGGCGCTGACGGAGGAGGAGTTGCGCACTCTCCTGAAGGTAGAGCACATCTTTGCGTCGGTGAGTTATGGTCCGATCGTAGGCGAGCCTTACGAGATCCGCATCCCGTCTCTGGAGGTGGGGGAGCAACGCAAGATCACCTACCGCCTGCTTCGGGACGAAGAGGCGGTCTACGTCAACCTGAAGTATCTGGATATCAAAGATGAGAAGCCGGTGATCCTCAAGAAGGGAAGCCAGCAAGATCTTCCCAGCATCAACTCGGCGCAGTTCTCCCAGGAAGGCGAGCTCAATCAAACAGTGAGGTTCGGTCTAACACTCCAGCGCCTGGCGGAGGAGGAACGTAACTTCGCCCTCGCCGTGATTGGGCTGCCACCGCGGATCGACTACGCCTTCGTAAATCAGGGAGCGAAAGTCAATCAGATAAAATTCGACGAAACTACCTCGGAGGTGAAACTATCGCTGGAAATGGATATCCCGGAGAAGCTTGATCGGAAGCTGGTCGAGGTAACACGCACCTTTTTCGCTCTGGTTACGAACGTCAGCGAGTACGCCAAAATCAATGAGCTCCGCGCTCGCTACGGCGAAAACCAAGTCCAGGAAGAAGACGTGAAGTTGCTCAAAGCCAACTACGTTCGTCTCGAGCTGATTCCCAAGGGTATCGGCAAACTGGAGGTGCTGATCTCCAATCGGTACCTGGAGACCGAAGTCGGCGAGGAGCTGCAGTTTCGCGTCGAATTCCTCAACCGCGGCACGGTAGCGGTGCAGAATATCCGGGCCGAGCTCGACTTACCGTATGAATGGGAAAGCAGCGTTGAGCCGAAGCTCTTCAAGCTGCTTGAGCCCGGGGAGAGCGGTCCCATCTCGATCTGGTCCCGCCCGCCCGAGAACATCGCTGTAGGAGACTATGAAGTAGGGGTCGAAGCCCAGGGACAAGTTGGTACGGAAAACATCGAATCTCTGGAAAAGAACATCACCGTCCGCATCGGTGCCCGCTCCAACATTACCGGAAATGCCATTCTCATCGGGGTTCTCGTGTTGATGGTTGTGGGTATAGGTGTGGCCAGCGTCAAGATCAGTCGCAAGTAATCATGCCAGCGCTTCGTAGAGTCCTCATGTCGGCAGTTCTCCTGCTCGCGGTTTTCAATGCTGGCGCCAAGGATCTGCGGACCAAAGAGCAGCGCCTGTACGATATTCAGCTGCGCAAATCCCAGTGGAAGGTGGACAACGCCAGGCTCGACATGGAAATCAAGTTGAGCGACTACGAAGAGATCCAAGATCTCTTTAACCAGAAGATCGGCACCCTGGACGGCTTGAACGAAGCGCGACGCAAATCGCAGCAGGCCAGGCTGAAATACGACCATGCCGTCATCGACCTGGAGTCCAGACGCCTCTCCTTCCTGCGCGACGCCACCCACATTTCGATCATAGAGGCCAAGAAGTACAAAACGCCTGAAGGATACCGAAAGGTAGAGATCACCCTCGAAAACGCGTCCAATCTCAATCAGGCAGCCTCCCTCAATCCGGACAAGAGCCTCGATCAGGTGCGCGACCTGCTGGAGATCCAGAACGTACAGGTCTCCTTGCGCCAGAGGGACAACTTGATCATTGGCGAGCCTTACGAGGTGCTGGTTCCCTCATTGAAATTGGGCGCCCGGCGCAAGCTCATGTTTCGCCTGTTGAACGACCGAGAATCGGTCAAGCTTTCTCTCACACTTCGCGACAACCAACGCAAGGACGTACGCGTAGTTCTGCGCAAGGAGTCGCTGCAGGACATACCCACCATCAACTCGGTCCAGTTCTCCCAAGAGGGTGATCTGAACTCCAAGGTGGACTTCGATATCATTCTGGAACGGCTCGCGGAAGACGAAAAGACCTTTCGCCTGGCCGTAGTAAATCTGCCGAGTGAAATCGACTTTGCTTTCCTGGACAAGGCCACCAATGCCAGCTTGACCCAGGTGAAGTTCAGCGAGCAGGTTACCCGTCAGCAATTGGAATTGGAGATTCAGATTCCGGAGAAATTGAGCCGCCATTTCGTAGATCAGACGGTTGAATTCTACGTTTTCGTGACCGACGCGGAAGGATTCCAGCAGATCAGTAAGCTGAACAAGAAATACGGCACGAAACGGATGGAGCTCGAGGATATAAATACGGTGAAGGGCAACAAAGAACGCTTCGAGCTCGTTCCGCGGGGCAAGGGCGCGCTCGAGACCATCATCGCCAACCGGTATCAGGAAATCAAGGTCGGCGAAGAGGTCACCGTACGCGTCGACTTGCTCAACACCGGGACCCTTGAAGTGGCAGATTCCCACATGATCCTTACAGCACCGCTGGATTGGACCTACGAAGTGGTGCCGGACACGATTGCACGGATCATACCTGGCGAAAAGGAACCGGTGAACATAACATTCGTGCCCCCCGAAGAGATGGGAGTGGGCGAGTATGGGATTCGTGTCGAAGCTGCCGGTTACGTCGGTGTAGAGAAGGTCGAAGCACCGGAGAAGGACCTGACTATTCGAGTGGAAGCCCAAGCCAGCGTCATCCGCAACGTCCTGATAATCGGCGCGGTTATCACCCTCGTCGTGGGAGTAGCTGTCGCGAGCATCAAGGTGAGTCGCCGGTGAGTCGCCGGTAAGCCGCTTCGTTTAACCGTTGGTTTCTAGTCGGGTACCGAGCTGTCTTCGCTTCCGGTGCCGAGCTAAAAACGTTGACATTGTTAACTTCGCAGCATAGCTCTGGTAGAGACGGTTTGGTGCCGCAGCAAGCCTGTAAAGCGCAGCCGACCAACCGGAGACCATCAACCGGCTGAAATGTCCTTCATCCCTGGATGCAACGCACCCGCACTCTCGGAGCGCAAAATGCGTCATGTCTTACGACGCGTTATTTATGTTCGCTTTTGGAGCGCTGTCCTCATAGCCTCGCCGTGGCTGGCAGCGTGTGGCACCTCCTACGAAGACAGTATCGACAAACTTAGCGGTGGCCCGGACGAACGCACCATGGGCAAACATGAGCTGTTGTTGGCCAAGGCCGATGCCATCGATCCGATCATTGCTGCGTTGGAAGGGCCGGATCTCGGACAACGCTCCGATCTCGCCGAGGTAATGGTCAACCTCTCTTTGCGGCTCGAAGATGACCGGATCGCAGCAGCGCTCAAGAAACATCTTATCGATGACTCCGATTCACAGGTACGTGCGCGAATTGCCGACAGATTAGGGCTGCACATAAAGGAGGAGTATATCGACGCCTTCATGCGGGCCGTGACCGATCCTTCGCCAAGAGTGCGGGCGCCCGCTTTGGATGCCCTGAGCAACGTGTTGGCGAAGCTGAGTGAAGAGCAGATTCAGACATTGCGCGAACGGACGGCGCAAAACGCCGTGGATGAGGATCGGGAGGTGCGCGAAGCGGCGCTCTACCTGGTTGAGGAGTTCGTCGGCCGCTGGGCCCATGACGCCCGCGAGCAAGCATTGAAGGCAAACCTTTCGGCCGCCGACTCGATTTACAACCGGGCCCTGGCGTACGCCCCGACCAGCAAACAAGCCAACTACTACATGGGCACCTATTGTTACGAGTACGGTGACCGCGAACGGGGGTTGCAGCTACTACGCGAGAGCAGCCTCCTCCTGGACGTGCCCAGATTCCCTTCACCCCCGACGATTGATGGTCGACTGGACGACCCGATCTGGGGCCATGCCGTCAGGATCGACTCGTTTTACGCCTATGGAAAGTCCCGCACCAGCCTTCCTCCCTTGGTCTCGAGCCGGGCGTTTGTGGGTTATTCGGATCAATCTCTCTACCTGGGGGTTCACTGTTTCGACGCCCACCCAGAAAGCCTGGTCGTAAAACCGTTCGACGATGCGAGTTACGGCAACGCGCGCCAGGATCTGGTCGAGCTCTTCTTTGACCGCAACAGGGACCAGACAACCTTCTCCGTCGTCAAAATCAACACCGACGGATCGGTGAGAGGCGGGAGGAATGATTTCAGCAAGGGCCACACGCGGGATCTTTCGTGGGATCTCGAAGGTGCCGCGGCTGTTTTTGTCGGGGATGATTTCTGGTCTGTCGAATTGCAGCTCGACTGGGACGCGGAGCAACTTCACCGGCCCGTTCCGGGCGATCTGGCGGGTATGAATATTCACAGGTTGTTTCGTGCCGTCGAATACAGCCAGCCGTTTCGCGATTATGATGAAAACAGGGCGCCGGGTTATTTACTTTTCGAATAGAACTATTCACGTGGCCCCGCCACCGGGTTGGCGGTTGCCTCACTATTGCGCTAGGAGATACAGGCATGTTGCTCACACTGATTAATAAAGAGATCGTCGCCAACGTGCTCAGCTTGCGCTTCATGGTCACCTTCGTGCTGTTCTTCGTGCTGATACAGGTGAGCATTTTCGTTCTGAGCGGTGAATATGGAAGGGATGCTGCGACCTACGAAGCCAGTAGATCTGTCCAGCGCGACCATATCAACGTGCTCGAGGGTCTCGAGGATTTCAACAAAAGATTTCACGATGATATCATCTACGGAGAGGGGATCTACGATTCGGTCCAGCCGCAGCCGTTGAGCATCTTCGTGCACGGACTGGTGAATCAGTTGCCCGTTCAAGTAAACAGTTCCTACGAGAACGACTCGTTTACGATCAACCTCGAGTTCTACCGCAACCCTCTGCTGTCCCTGTTTGCGACACCGGATTACAGCTACATCGTTAACATAGTCGTCAGTCTGCTCTCTCTGCTGTTCGTCTTCGATGCGATTTGCGGCGAAAAGGAACGGGGCACGCTCAAGTTGCTCCTGTCCAATTCCGTTCCACGTGATCTCGTACTCCTCGGCAAGTGGATCGGTGGATTTATCTCACTGGCGGTCCCGTTCCTCGTCGCCCTGTTCGGCGGTCTGATCATGATATACTGGACCGGCGCTATTCAGCTCCACGAGGAAGTCCTCGTGCGATTCATTTGGATCGCCGGCGTTTCACTGCTCTACGTCCTTTTGTTCTTCGCGCTTGGAATGATGATCTCAACCCTCACCCACAAGGCATCGACCGCGCTATTGGTCTCGTTGTTCGTGTGGGTTTGCTGGGTCCTCGTTGTCCCGAACCTGGCGCCGGTTGCGGCGCGCATCGTATCGCCGATTCCGCCCCGCGCTGTCATCGACGCGGAGAAGATCGCCATCCAGCAGGAGGGTGAAGTCAGGGAGAGCATCTTCTGGAAGAGAGGCGCCCTGGACAAAGTGGAAAAGGTTCGCGACGAGGTGCGGCAGGATCAGCAGTCATTGGAGGTATTCTATGAAACCAAAATGCGGACTCAGATCGAGCTGGCACGGACGCTTTCTCGCATCTCTCCATCCGCCAGCTTCACCTACCTTGGCAGTGATCTCGCCAACACCGGGATCGGAATTTTCAGCAACTTCAAAAGATCCTTCCACCGGTTCGACGCGGAATTCAAGGAATGGGGAGAGGCTTGGGACAAGAAGTTCCACAGTGGTGGACATGATGAAAACTGGTATCAAGAAGAGCAACTGCCGACGATGAACTTCGCTGCCGCCCGCCTCGACGACACCCTCAATGCCTCCATGGGCGACCTCCTTCTGATGCTGATTTTCAATGTCCTCTTTTTCATGCTTTCCTACCTCTTCTTCCTGCGCTACGACGTGACCTGATAGATGCGGGGGGAGACACGCTTCGTTGTGAGATGTTGTGTGACCCTTGTGATAGTTATAGGGCTTTCCAGCTGCGGCCCATCCGTCGAAGACAACATCGAGAATCTCGGCGCCGGTCCAGATGAACGAGCCATGGCAAGGCACGAGCTCATTCTCGCCAAAGAGGGCGCCGTCGAGCCGATTGTCGCCGCGTTGGAGTCTCGAGATAGCCCCGAGATTCGTCCCGACCTGGCAGAGGTGTTGGTGGATTTGCTGCTGCGCGCGGAAGACGAGCGAATCTGGGCCGTACTAGAAAAACATCTCCTCGACGATTCCGACCCAAGAGTGCGTGGCCGCATCGCCGATAAGCTCGGAGCTCGCCTCCGCCCCGAGTATTTCGACATTTTCCTGCAAGCGGGATCCGATTCTTCGCCCATGGTGCAGGCCCCCATCCTGCAGGCCATGAGCGACGTGCTCAAAAAGCTCAGCGACGAGCAGACTCGGACGTTGCATCAGCTCGCCCGCAGAAGCGCAGGATCCGAAGATCGGGAGGTACGCGAAGCAGCCTTGTTCTTGGTGGAGGAGTTCATCGCCAGCTGGGCAAAAGAAGCGCGCCAGGAAGCTCTGAAAGCGAATCTCTCAAGAGCCGACTCGATCTACAATTTGGCGTTGGCCTACGCACCCACGAGCAAACAGTCAAACTACTATATGGGTACGTTTTATCTGGAGTACGGGGATCGGGAGCGTGGGCTACAGCTGTTGCGGGAAACCCGCCTGCTGGTCGACGTTCCTCGGTTCTCGTCGGCTCCACGGATCGATGGTAGGTTAGACGACGAGGTTTGGGAAGGTGCCGGCAGGATAGATTCCTTTTACGTCCATTTCCCCAGAACTCGTACGACACTTCAACCCCGGGCTCAATCCAACGGGTTTCTGGGTTACACGGCCGAGGCTCTGTATTGGGGCATTCGCTGCTTCGATGCGCACCCTGAAAGCCTGATGGTCACACCACTCGAAGACAAATTTGGCGGCGAGCGCCACGACCGGGTCACCTTCCGGTTCGATCGCAACCTCGACAAAAAGACCCTCTCCTACATGACCGTAAACAGCGTGGGAGCCGTGAATCATAGCTGGCGTGACTATAGCATCAGCCGCTTCCCCGATTACACCTGGAACGCGCTCGGGAGCGGAGCGGCCCATGTCGGCGACGACTTCTGGACGGCCGAATTCGAGCTTCGTTGGGACCCGAAATACCACCCCCGGCCCGTTCCTGGTGAGATCTCGGGCATTGACCTTACCCGGTTGTTCCGCACGGTGGAGTACAGTGAAGCGTTTCGTGGGTATGACGATGTGTATGCATCCGGATACGCCCTCTTTCAATAGGTTTGCGTCGCGACGAACCTGACCATGATCGAACATCCTTGGATTCGCCAGTATCGCGCGACGGTCGCGTCCACACTGAGGAAGCTCTGGGTCGTAGCCGCGTTTTTGTACCTCGCCGCTTGCGGACCATCCATAGAAGAGAGCATCGAGAAGCTCGGCGCCGGTCCAGACGAGCGAGCCATGGGCAAACACGAGCTGGTTCTGGCCAGGGATCTAGCCATTGGGCCGATTATCGCCGCGTTGGAGTCGCAGGACAGGAGAGAGGTCCGGCCCGACCTGGCCGACGTATTGGTTAGCATGATGCTGCGCGCGGATGACAAACGGATCGAAGCCTCGCTCAAGAAACACCTGCTTGATGATGCGGACCCCCGAGTGCGCGCCCGGATCGCCGATAAACTGGGTCTTCATATGAAATCCGAGTTTTTTGAGGTATTCCTGCTGGCCGCCTCCGACACATCACCCTCGGTGCGAACTCCCGTACTGAACGCCCTGAGCAACTCGCTTTCCCACCTCTCAGACGGGCAGATTGAGACGTTGCACCGGCTCGCCCGCGAAGGCGCGGATGCCGAAGATCGGGACCTTCGCGAAGCCGCCTTATACATAGTGGAGGAGTTCGTCGCCCGTTGGGCGAAGGATGCCCGCGAGGAAGCCCTCAAGGCGAATCTCTCAAGCGCCGACTCAATCTACAATGTGGCATTGGCCTATGCACCAACGAGCAAACAGGCAAACTATTATATGGGTACGTTCTACTTCGAATACGGTGACCGCGAGCGCGGGATGCAACTGCTGCGGGAAAACCGCCTGCTGTTCGACCTACCCAGGTTCGTATCAACACCGCAGATCGACGGCCGGTTGGACGATTCGGTTTGGGAAGGTGCCGCCAGCATTGATTCGTTTTACACGCATTCAGGCGATTCCCGCACCTCGCTTCAACCCAAGGTTCAGACCCGAGCGCTGATGGGTTACTCTGATGAGGCGCTCTATTGGGGTATGCATTGCTCCGACGCCCATCCGGAGAGTTTGATCGTCTTGCCATACGGCGACAGCTCCCAACGCAACAGGTACCAGGACATCGTCGAGTTCTTCTTCGATCGCAATCTGGACAGAAAGACCATCTCGGTGATGAAAGTGAACAGCGCCGGAGTCGTTAGAGATGGCCTGGATGACTACAACATTAGCCGCGAGCGCGATCTTTCCTGGAACGCAAAAGGGGCTGCCGCCGCTTATGTCGGAGACGACTTCTGGTCGGTCGAATTCGAGCTTCGCTGGGACCGGAAATACCATCCCGTGCCGGTTCCGGGTGAGGTCTCCGGCGTAGACTTTCACCGTCTGTTTCGCGCAATCGAGTGGAGCCAGCCGTTTCGCGGATATGACGGTCTCAGAGCAACCGGATACGTGGTCTATCAACAATGATCCATCACCGGTTGAGTCGCCATCTTCATTTCCGCACAAAAGCAGCGTCGGGGCTGAAGGGTATTTGTGCGGCAACCACGACGGCATACCTTGCCGCCTGCGGTCCGTCGATCGAGGACAGCATCGACAAGCTCGCTGCCGGTCCCGACGAGCGAGCCATGGGCAAACACGAGCTCATTCTTGCCAAGGATCAAGCCATCGAGCCGATTATCACCGCGTTGGAGTCGCAGGACAGGGCGGAGGTCCGACCCGATCTGGCCGAGGTACTGGTGAGCATGATGTTGAGATCGGACAACCCGCGGATCGAAGACGCACTCAAGCATCACCTGCTTGACGATCCCGACCCGAGGGTACGCGGTCGCATCTCCGACAAACTTGGTCTGCACCTGAAATCCGAATTTTTTGACGTTTTTCTGCAGGCAGTCGACGACACCTCGCCTACGGTGCAAACCGCAGCTATGCTCGCCCTGGAACCTGTGCTCCACAAGCTAGACGAGGAACAGACTCGGACGTTGCGTCAGCTTTCCCGCGAAAACGCAAGAGCCGAAGATCGGGAAGTGCGCGAAGGAGCCTTGTTCTTGGTGGAGGAGTTCGTCGGCGGCTGGGCAAAGAAAGCCCGCGAGGCAGCTCTCAAAGCTGATCTCTCCAAGGCGGACTCGCTCTACAACGTAGCGTTAGACTACGCGCCAAATAGCAGACAAGCCCGCTACTACCTGGGAACATTCTACTTCGAGTATGGCGACCGCGAGCGGGCGTTACGATTTCTGCGGGAAAATCGACTCTTGATCGACCTTCCCAGGCTCGCGTCGGCTCCGAAGATAGACGGCCGGTTGGACGATCAAGCCTGGGAGGGTGCCGTGAGAATCGATTCATTTTACGTCCACGCGGAATCCCGCACCACGCTTCCGCCGTTGGTCGAATCGTATGCGGTGATGGGCTACTCCGACGAGGCCCTCTATTGGGGTGTGCACTGCTTCGACGCCCATCCGGAGAGCCTGATAGTCAAGCCGTACGGAGACGACGGTTCGGCTGACGGACGCCAGGACTACGTCATGTTCCGTTTCGATCGCAACCTTGACCGCAAGACGCACGTCCAGGTGGCGGTAAATAGCGCTGGTGCCTTGAGAGATGGTCGGAGTGACTTCAACAAAAGTCACAGACGCGATTTCACCTGGGATGCCGACGCGACGGCGGCCACCTATGTCGGAGACGATTTTTGGTCCGTCGAGCTGGAGTTTCGCTGGGAACCGGAATATCATCCCCTACCCGCTCCGGGTGAGATCTCAGGCATTGACATTGTCCGCCTTTTCCGCTGGACTCAGTGGAGTCAACCGTTTCGCGGGTACGACAATCTCTACGCAACCGGGTACATGGTCTATCAATAGGTTTTCGTCACGACGTAACCTGACGATGATGATCGAACAACCTTGGATTCCCCATCATCGATTCCGCTCGACAGCCGCTTCCGCGATGAGTGGGATCTGTGTTACGGCTTTATTCCTAGCCGCCTGCGGACCTTCCGTAGAAGAGAGCATCGCGAAGCTCGGCGCAGGACCTGACGAGCGAGCCATGGGCAAGCACGAGCTCATTCTGTCCAGGGATCTAGCCATCGAGCCGGTGATCGCCGCGCTGGAAACCCAAGATGTCAAAGAGATTCGTTCCGACTTGACGGAGGTGTTGGTGGCTCTGCTCCTGCGCTCGAAAAACATGCGGATCTGGGCCGTGCTCGAGAAGCTCCTGCTTGAGGATCCCGACCCCAAGGTGCGCGGCCGCATTGCCGACAAGCTGGGGCTCCACCTGCGCTCCGAGTACTTTGACGCTTTCCTGCAGGCGGTTTCCGATACGTCGCCTGCGGTGCACACCCCCGCCCTGCTCGCCCTGGGAAACGTGCTCCATCAGCTGAGTAACGAACAGACTCGAACCCTGCGCCTGCTCGCCAGGGAACGAGCGAAGTCCGAGGAGCAGGGGGTCCGCGACGCGGCGTTATACCTAGTGGAGGAGTTCGTCGCCCTCTGGGCAAAACAAGCCAATGAAGAAACCCTGAAAGCGAATCTATCGGAAGCCGACTCCATCTACGGAAAGGCGGTGGCGTACGCACCTACCAGCAAACAGGCCAACTATTACCTGGGCACGTTCTACTTCGAACACGGCGACCGCCAGCGGGGGCTTCAGCTACTGCGGGAAAACCGCCTGCTAATCGACGTGCCGAGGTTCGCGTCGACTCCACGGATCGACGGACGGTTGGACGATTTGGTTTGGGAAGGTGCGGCCAGGATAGATTCGTTTTACACGCATTCTCCCGAATCACGCACGACGCTTCAACCTATGGTACAGACCCACGCGTTCATGGGTTACTCCGACGACGCGTTTTTTTGGGGCGTTCACTGTTTCGACGCCCACCCCGAAAGCTTGATCGTTCTGCCTTACGACGATGAGCCAGGCAGCATCTCGAGATACCAGGACCTGGTCGAGTTCTTTTTCGATCGGAACCTGGACAAGAAGACGATAGCTGTAATGAAGGTAAACAGCGCGGGAACCGTGCGAGATGGCTTGGATGGTTACAAGGGTCAGCGCGATCACAGCTGGGATGCGGGAGGGTCCGCGGCCACGTATGTCGGCGACGATTTCTGGTCCGTCGAATTCGAGCTCCGCTGGGACCAGTACAATCCCCGACCCGTTCCCGGTGAGGTCTCCGGCGTAGACTTTCATCGACTGTTTCGTGCGGCCGAGTGGAGTCAGACCTTTCGCGGATACGACGGTAACGACGTGCCTGGCTATCTACTCTATCAATGAGATCGGCGGTCGTCTCACAATGATCGAATATCCATTGAATCCCCACCGTGGCCTCCCCGTGATAGTTGCTTCCGCACTGAGGGCGGGTTACATCCCAGCCGTCGCTCTGTGCCTGGCCGCCTGCGAATCATCTATTGATGACAGTATCAATGATCTTTCCGAGGGCCCCGATGAGCGTGCCGCCGCAAGACACGAGCTCATTTTAGCCTCGGACAAAGCCATTGAGCCACTTATCGCCGCGCTGGAATCGCGAGATGACACAAAGGCCCGTGCCGACGTAGCCGATATTTTGGGGGACTATACGTCTGACTTGACAAAGGGAGAGAGGTTGTCGATCTTCCCTGCGTGACAGGTTGGCTTGCGGAGCAATGCTCGCCCTACGTCGGCGGGCGTTGCTCCTTGGTAGCGTGGGTTTGGGGACGGAGTGGTCGACCACTCCTCTACTGCCGCGTGGCGCTCCTTCTCCGTGGGCTTGCGCGAGTGAGTCATTGCCGAACCCCCAGTTTTGTTATCAACTCTTCGGCCTCTTGGCGCCGCTCCACGATTCGCTTCATCCGACTCTTGATTCTTGACCGTTGCCTCGCATCTTTGGCCACAGGCAACTTCAGGTCCTTCCAGCGATCCCCGATGTTTGGCAGGGTCGTGTCAATAAAGACCTTGGATGGGATTTGTAGACGCGTCAGCGGGTGAGATAGCAGATAGGCCAAATACAATCCGTCTATGCCATATGGATTGGGGGATTTTATGGCGCGAAGCACGACACAGTGGCTATTCAACAGAATCTCGGTGTCCGTTGGAAGCACGATCCCAACATCACCGGTGCGGTAACTTCCCTCTTTGACAAGCAATAGGTCCCACGGCTGTAAGTCTACGCCACTGCCCTTCACATCCAAGTAGACGTGCCTCGGAACACTTGCCGTTGGATTCTTGTAGATGGACCAGTTGCCAATATCCCCATTGCGCACATATGGCACAGGTCCAGTTCCCTTATAAGCATTGTCGGGGGACCCGTGTCCCCTGAAGACAGTAATGACGCCCTCTCTGATTAGCCGATTCACTGTAACCATTTGAAGGCCCTGTCCCTTGGCCTGAACTCTCAATTGTTCGTCGTAGCCCTTCCAGTAGTAGCGAGGGACAAATACGTCGTTACGAATCGCGCTTGGTTCCACGATGAAAACATGCTCGTTATTCTTGTTAGACGAGTGTCTCAGTTCCTTCCTGATTATCTCGGTATCATCCCATTTCTCTTCCGTTACGATGCCATCCCGGACGCGGTACTTTGTCTTCCCCAAGTGATCGCGTCCCATCTCCTCAGCCACGCCAAAAACCACGGGTTTCTGCGGACGCCCCTTCTCGATGATCCAAAGAAGCGTCTTGGCGTTGCAGTGTGGCCTGAATGTGTTGTGCGGCAGATCAATAACTGCCTTCACCCGCCCCCGCCTCTTGATGTAATCAACGATATACTTCTTCGATGGTGCATGGGCGTATGTTTCAGGGAGAACAATTGCAAGCCGCCCGCCGCTCTTCAGCATGTCGAGGCAACGCTCAATGAATAATTCCTGAGTGGGCGTTTTGCGCGGCTTCTCTTCACGTACCCCCCCCTTACGTGACCACGAGTGGCCAAGATCGAACTCCGCAGATTCCGTTTGTGAAACTTTCGTATGCTTACTTCCAAATGGTGGATTTGTAAGGATCACGTCGAACTGGCGCAATTGACCGCCCTCATCAATTGCAACGTCTCTGGCTGCACCTTCGAACTCCTCGGCGCGATGCAGGGAATTGGCTTGGGCAATGCAGCTCTTCCCGTCGCCGATGATAGCCATATAGGCTTTCGTGATCTTGACGAGATCATTCTCTTTGTCAAGTCCGTGAGATCGTGTTCTTGGCGATATTGCGCTTCGCCTCTTCACGCTTATTTGGGGACAAGTTGGCCCACTTGCGCCCATGGTTCATGGTAGACTACATGTGTTGCAGGGCCGAAATGCAGGAAGGCGTCCACTGCCACACGCGGGGTCCATAATCGTTTCCCCGGGCCGTGGGTTGATTAGCTGGATTGCCGTCTTGACAACCTCTCGGGGAGTGAAGAACTCTCCCTTCTCTCCTGCAAACTTGCTCTCGGCGAAGACTTCAAACGCACCTCCTACTACGTCCTCGTCAGTCTCCAAGAGAGAGTATTCCTGTAGTTCGCCCACGACGTATGCAAGTGACTTGTTTTCAAGAAGAATCGTCTCGCCAGGATCAAATACTCCTTCCCCCGACAGCTCTCGCTTTACTCTGCCGAAAAGTTCATCTACGCGCCGCCGAACTTCGGAAAAACCGTTGTCGGCATCATGCCTGCCAACCCTGAACTCCGGGGTGGTATTGCGCGAAACAGCGCCGTGTTGTTCGTCCATGAGCTTGCAGAACAGAAGCTTCGTCATCTCGCTGCCGAGCTTTGCCCGACGGCTGATGTTCGTGTTTGTATACAACTCATTCAGGAGCCGCCGAAACGTTGCCTTCAAATGGGTGGCTTGGCGGAGATCGGAATATGTGTGCGTGCCGATGTCGTCAAGGCTTTGCCCGCATGTTGGAACTGCGAAAATGACACCGCTCGAAATAGTTGCAGATTCCGGTTCCTTGAGCAGGTATTCGATTTCCTTGCCATTTGTCCAAGCGCCCCACAGCGCCGATGTAGCGGTCATGTAGCTCTGTAATTGACCATCGCCGCACTGCGGTTATCCCTCTTGAAGGCGAGGATTCCGGCGATGTCAAGGTTCTGACTTCTCCTTGACGGATCATCCGGCCGATAGACTGCTAGCCCGGTCTCGGAAAACAAGCGCCCGCTCTCGGGCCGCGCTGCCACGTTGGATTACGACTTCGATGTCAATGTGGCCCTTCGCATATCCATGGTCGGCAAGCGCCTCTTCAAAGTCCTGGCGCACGCGCTCTTCTGGCTTAGATGTATCGACTGACTTGCCGGTTGCGAAGTCGGGAACTTTTAGGTTGCTCACGCATACAAGGTCCTTGTAGAGAACTCGGACTTGCCGACCATGGCGGCGACCACGTGTTGCATCTTTGCCAGCGTGTCCAGCTTGCAGGACGTTGTGGCGGCCGGCGAACTCCGTGGACGTAGCGGTGCAGGTGCTTGGCCGAGAGCCTCTGCTAGACGCCCTTGTGGGCAACGCTTGAGCATCGACCAGAAGCTCTCCACGCCGTTGGTGTGGATCCCGCAACGAACATACTCTCCGCCACTGTGGTAGACCGCCTCGTGCCGCCTGCGGCCCTTGTAGGCGCTGGAGCCATCGGCGTAGACCATGAGCTTCCTTGTCCGAAGAGGAAGCAGTCCACTGGTGGAGAAGGTCCGCAAGGTCTCTTGGTCCGTCTGGTGGATCACTCTCGCCACAACTTGGTTCGTCTCTCGGTCCTTCGCACCGACCACCGCCACCTTGGGCAAAGGTCCAGGGCCCGCGAGCAACCTGTCTTTCTCGTGCAAAGTTCTGTTCCCTGCCTCCAACGTGAAGTCCGACTCCACCTCTACGGGGCCGGAGAACTTGGCTGCCACGTCCGAGTACGCTTCCCTGATCCGGTGCAGCATGAACCACGCCGTGGCCTGGCGGACACCGAGATCCCGATGGAGCTTCATCGAGGATACGCCTTTGAGGCTGGTCATCTCACGATAGAACGCCCAAGCCGAGACGCGGAGGGGCAGCTTGCTGATCTTCCATCGCTGTGCCCGTCTGCAGGCTGAAGTATTTCTTGCATTCCCGGCAACGATAAGGCATGGGCTGGCCGCCATCGACTCGATAGGCTCCCTCAGTGATCCCGCACTTCAAGCAGCACATCTGCCCATCCGGCCAGTGCAGGCCCTCGAACCATTCAACGGCTTTCTCCTCGGTCCCGAACATCTCCGCCATCTCCATAACGGTGACGCCCTCTCGGTAGTGCTTGCCTGGTCCCAAGAATCTGATTTCCCCCCTTCCACCAAAGAAGATACCCATTCGGGGTCCTTGACTACGCTGCCGCCCCGGGTTCAGACCAACACACTGATGGGTTACACCGACGAGGCGATGTACTGGGGTATCCGCTGTTTCGACGCCCACCCCGAAAGCCTGGTGGTCCTGCCGTTCGAAGACAAGGATGACGCCAACAGGAAGCAAGATATCATCTCCTTGTTTTTCGATCGGAATCGAGACCGCAAGACGATCTCCGTAATGCTGATAAACAGCGAGGGATACGTGAGGGATGGCTATGATGATTACAACAAAAGCCGCCAGCGGGACCACTCCTGGGATGCGGACGGGACCGCGGCTACCTACGTCGGCGACGATTACTGGTCCGTTGAATTCGAGCTTCGCTGGGATCCTAAATACAATCCCCCCCCCGCTCCAGGTGACGTTTCTGGCCTAGACATTCCTCGCCTGTTTCGCGGGGGTGTCGAATGGAGTCAGCCGTTTCGCGGATACGGCGATCTCAATGCACCCGGCTATTTGGTCTATCGTTAGGATCTTGCTACGAATCCTACCATGGCAATCGAACATCCTTTGATTCCCCACCCATTCGCACTGAGAGTGGGTTGCGTCCCAGCCGTCGCTCTGTGCCTGGTGGCCTGCGAATCATCCATTGAAGACAGTATCAATGATCTTTCCAGCGGTCCCGATGAGCGTGCCGCCGCAAGACACGAGCTCATTTTAGCCTCGGACAAAGCCGTTGAGCCACTTATCGCCGCGCTGGAATCGCGAGATGACACAAAGGCCCGTGCCGAGGTGGCCGATATTTTGGTAGGCATAATGGCGCGATCGAGAAACGAGCGAGTCGCAGGTGTGCTCAAGAAACATCTACTTGACGATCCCAACCCGATGGTGCGCGGACGTATTGCCGAGGAGCTCGGACTCTATTTGCGCTCCGAGTTTTTTGACGTTTTTCTGCAGGCGGCTTCCGATCCCTCGCCGCTGGTGCAAACTCCTGCGCTGCATGTTCTGGCCAACGTGATCGACCGGCTGAATGAAGAGCAGACCCAAACCTTGCGCCAGCTCGCCAGCGAGCGCGCCGGAGCCCAAGAGCGATCCGTCCGCGACGCCGCCCTGTACCTCGTGGAGGAATTTGTCGGCCGTTGGGCTCAAAAGGCTAGGGAAGCAGCACTAAAGGCGGATCTGTCGGTAGCGGATTCTATCTACAACGTGGTACTGACCTACGCACCTGCCAGCAGACAAGCAAACTACTACATGGGTAGCTTCTATCTCGAATACGGCGACCGCGAACACGGGTTGCAGCTGTTGCGGGAAAATCGCCTGCTGGTGGACGCGCCCCGGTTCCCGGCAGCACCGCGGATTGACGGCCGACTGGACGATCCGGTTTGGGAGCATGCCGCCAGGATAGATTCGTTCTACACCCATTCCTCCGGATTACGAGCAACACTTCAACCCCGAGTTCAAACCAACGTGTTCATCGGCTACACTGACGAGGCGTTGTATTGGGGTGTACACTGTTTCGACGCGCACCCTGATAGCCTGATTGTCGTGCGATACGACGACCTGACAGGGGGCGAGCAACACGACAGAATCTCGTTCCGTTTCGACCGCAACCTGGACAGGAAGACGATTGCCATGGTAGGTGTAAATAGCGCAGGGGTGGTGAGAGACGGCTGGAATGACTTCAACAAGAGCATCGAGCGCGACTACCATTGGGATGCGGAGGGCAGCGCAGCGGCGTATGTCGGCGACGATTTCTGGTCCCTCGAATTCGAGCTTCGTTGGGACCCGAAGTACCACCCCCGGCCGGTTCCTGGCGAGATGTCGGGCATAGATTTTGTCCGCATGTTCCGCACAGTCGAGTACAGTCAAGCCTTTCCTGGGTATGATTACCTCAAGGCGACTGGATACCTGGTCTATCAATAAGATCTTGCTACGGGGTAACCTGCCATGGCGATCCAGCATCTCTTGATTCCCCACCACCGCTCCCGCGTGGCGACCGCGCTCGCGCTGAGAGGCCTCCATATCGTAGCCACGGCTTTGTTCCTCGCCGCTTGCGGGCCTTCCGTAGAAGACAGTATCGAGAAGCTGGGTGCCGGACCTGACGAGCGAGCCATGGGCAAACACGAGCTCATCCTGGCGAAGGACGAACACGTCGAGCCAATCATCGCGGCGCTGGAAAGGCAGGATGGCAGCGACGTCCGTCCTGACTTGGCAGAGGTGCTAGTGGCCCGGTTCCTGCGATCGGAGAGCAAACGAATCTGGTCCGTTCTCGAAAAACACCTGCTGGAAGATTCCGACTCGCGGGTGCGCAGCCGTATTGCTGAAAAACTCGGGCTTCACCTCCGTTCCGAGCTTTTTGAGGTTTTCCTGCAGGCTGTTTCCGATCCGTCACCTGCGGTGCAATCCCCTGCGCTGCTCGCTCTTGGCAACGTTCTCGACCGCCTGACCATCGAACAGACCCAAACCTTGCGCCAGCTAGCCAGCGAGAGCGCGAAGGCTCAGGATCAGTCTGTTCGCGAAGCAGCACAATACTTGGTTGAGGAGTTCGTCGCCCGCTGGGCAGAGAAGGCGCGTGAGGAAGTTCTCAAGGCCAACGTTTCCCGCGCGGACTCGATTTACAATGTGGCGTTGGCTTATGCCCCGACCAGCAAGCAGGCAAACTATTACCTTGGAAAATTCTATTACGAGAACGGCGAGCGCGAGCGCGGATTCCAGCTGCTGCGGGAACACCGTCTGCTGATCGACGTGCCCAGGTTCGCTTCAGCTCCACGAATCGACGGACGGCTGGATGACCGGATCTGGACAGGTGCCGGTAGAATCGATTCGTTTTACACCCATTCAAGTTCCCTCACAACACTGCCGCCCCGCGCGCAGACCAATGCGTTGATGGGCTACACCGACGAGGCTATCTACTGGGGGATTCGTTGCTTCGACGCGCACCCCGAAAGCCTCGTCGTCCTGCCGCTAGAAGACAAGGAAGACTCCAACCGGCATCAAGATATCATCAGTTGGTTCTTCGATCGAAACCTGGACCGGAAGACGTTCGCCATAATCCTGATAAACAGCGAAGGATACATACGGGATGGCTGGGATGACCGCGAAAAAAGCCAGCAGCGGGACCACACCTGGGATGCGGACGCAACCGCGGCTACCTACGTCGGCGACGATTTCTGGTCCGTCGAACTCGAGCTTCGCTGGGATCCTAAATACCATCCGCCGCCGGTTCCCGGTGACGTCTCGGGTTTGGATATACCCCGTTTTTTCCGCGCTATAGAGTGGAGTCAGCCGTTTCGAGGATACCGGGGTGTGGACGCACCAGGGTATTTAGTCTATCAGTAAGATCTTGCTAAGTAGCCTACCATGGCAATCGAAGATCCTTTGATCCCCCACCATCGATTCCGCTCGACAGCCGCTTCCGCGATAAGCGGGATCTGTGTCACGGCTTTCTTCCTCGCCGCGTGCGGACCTTCTATAGAAGACAGCATCGAAAAGCTGGGTGCCGGACCCGACGAGCGGGCAATGGGCAAACACGAGCTCATCCTGGCTGGGGACGAAGACGTCGAGCCGATCATCGCGGCGCTGGAAAGGCAGAATGGCAACGAGGTTCGTCCCGATTTAGCCGAGGTTCTGGTGGCCCGGCTCCTGCGATCGGAAAGCAAGCGAATCTCGTCCGTTCTCGAAGAACACCTGCTGAAAGATCCCGACTCGCAGGTGCGCAGCCGTATTGCCAATAAACTCGGGCTTCACCTGCGCTCCGAGCATTTTGACGTTTTCCTGCACGCCGTCTCCGATCCGTCACCTGCGGTGCAATCCCCTGCACTGCTCTCCCTGGGCAACGTGCTCGACCAGCTGACCGACGAACAGAGTCAAACCTTGCGCCGACTCGCCAGCGAGGGCGCGAAGGCTCAGGATCAATCTGTGCGCGAAGCGGCACTCTACTTGGTGGAAGAGTTCGTCGCACGGTTGGCAGAGAAGGCGCGTGAAGAAGTTCTCAAGGCCAACGTGTCCCTAGCCGACTCGATCTACAACGTAGCACTGGCTTATGCCCCTACCAGCAAACAGGCAAACTATTACCTTGGGAAATTCTATTACGAGAACGGCCAGCGCGAGCGCGGATTCCAGCTGTTGCGGGAACACCGCCTGCTGGTCGACGTGCCCAGGTTCGCATCGGCTCCGCGGATCGACGGACGATTGGATGACCCGATCTGGGCAGGTGCTGGAAGAATTGATTCGTTTTACACCAATTCAAGATCGCTCACGACGCTGCCGCCCCGCGTTCAGACCAATGCATTGATGGGCTACACCGACAAGGCTATCTACTGGGGGATTCGCTGCTTCGACGCGCACCCCGAAAGCCTCGTCGTCCTACCGCTCGAAGACAAAGACGACTCCAACCGGCAACAAGATATCATCCAATGGTTCTTCGATCGAAACCTGGACCGAAAGACATTCGCCGTGATCCTGATAAACAGCGAAGGATACATACGGGATGGCTGGGATGACCGCAACAAAAGCCAACAGCGGGACCACACCTGGGATGCGGACGCGACCGCGGCTGCCTACGTCGGCGACGATTTCTGGTCCGTCGAACTTGAGCTTCGCTGGGATCCTATATACAATCCGCAGCCGGTTCCCGGTGACATCTCGGGCTTGGACTTACCCCGTCTTTTCCGCGTTATGGAGTGGAGTCAGCCGTTTCGGGGATACCGGGGTGTCGACGCACCGGGGTATTTGGTCTATGAGTAGTTCTGTCAGTCGCCCGAAGGCAACCCATGGCCTGGGAGCGAGAATCTCAACGTAGCATTGGCGGTTTGGATGGCCCACTGATCCGGTCGCGTATCTTCGAGGTCTGTCAGCACATCAATCTGATAGTCCGAAAGTCCTGGAGTTCCAACACTAGCCCATTTGTCTATCAGAGCTGCAATATCAGCAGCGAATCTCGAATCTCCCCGCCAGTGAATAGCGCGGCACTCGGAATCTAGTGAAACAGTTGAATGTGATTCCTTGTGATAGACAGTAGGGGCACAACTTAACGAACTATTGTGATCAACAAGGCTACGGAGCTCGACACCCTCTAAATGGGCAAAAAGGAGAAAATCGATGTTAGCCCTAGTCTCAGTCGCGATCTCTTTCGGGGCTTTCGTCAAAAGACTTGCTAGTTCCGCATCAAAGGGCGGCTGCAGTGGATCTGCGATGTTAGTCCAATATTCTCCCTGCAATGTGTTGAAACCAGACCAACCCACGAACGAACCTGTCAACCCTGCACTACTCTTTCGCAATCGTAAGAGCGGATCGCCCACCGCGCCCACTTTGAACGGCACAAGCAGTACCCCGCCGTCCGCCAATTGCTGGTGCCATGCCGGTGGAATGTCGGGTGACCCCACAGTTACGATAATCCTATCAAAAGGAGCCCGGTCCTCCCAGCCGAAGCCACCATCGCCGCTCGCGAGGCGCACCTCAGAGTAACCTGCTACGTGCAGATGGCGGCGAGCCGCGTCGACAAGATCGGCTTGAAGATCAATTGAGTGCACCAATTCGTCGTTGCCAACCCGGAAAGCCATGAGGGCGGCGTTCCAGCCGCTGCCCGTACCGATCTCAAGTACGCGCATCCCCGGTTCCAGCGTCAGGGCAACGAGCATCCGCATTACAAGAGCTGGCTGCGACGCAGCACTATGATTTGGCGGTTTTCGAGACATGAGGCCGCGGTCGGAGTAGATAGTTTGGAGATCGATGTAGGAGACCCTCGTGAAATCCACGATCACCGGTTCCTCGGCCTCCATCGTTTCATAATACTGGTCAATGAATAAATGTCGCGGCACAGACACGACCGCGTGGTGGAGCCACTCTGCACTGAGACATCCAGCTTTGCCAAGACTATCTCGAAATCGCGTCAGAAATTGTTCGACGTTAGGCGTTTCCATGTCTCACTCTTTGGTCATCATGGCATCTAACGCATGAGGACCTCCAACTCTCCCTAGTCAGCAGCGTGGCTCGCTACTCTTCCTGACTCTCCTGCCCCAGGACTCGATCGATCTTGTTGCGACTCGTCCCTAGGAGCCTGGCGGCTTCGGAAATATTGCCGTGGTTCTCTTCGATGGCGCGCTGAACGACCCAGAGCTGGGCCTGAGCAGCAGCTTGCTCCAGATCTAAGGGTAGCCTTGGTATCGGAGCGGTTTCTGGACCAGGTGTAGCGGTGGCGGAGGTTACGGTTGCAGCAAGGTGGAGGTGATGCAGCATGATATCGGCGCCGCTGCTTTCTATGAGCGCGCGCTCAATGACGTTCTTGAGCTCCCGCACGTTTCCGGGAAAGCGGTGGGCTGTCAATCGTTCAATAACCTCCGGGCTCAGCGCCGGCGCCTCCCGTCCCATTTCCTGCGCAAACATTTCGAGAAAGTGCTGCGTCAGCAAAGGAATATCTGCCCGCCGCTCGCGCAGCGGCGGGGCTTCAACCGTGTACCGGGCTAGGCGGAAATAGAGGTCCTGGCGAAACGTAATTGCCTGTATACGCTCCTGTAGATTCACGTTCGTCGCTGCCAGGACGCGCACATCCACTTCCCTACTCTTGTTAGCGCCGACAGGCCAGACCTGGCCATCTTCGAGCACGCGCAGCAGCTTGCCCTGCAACTCCAGCGGCATATCGCCGATTTCATCAAGGAACAGGGTGCCTTCGTGCGCCATCTCGAAATATCCGGTCCGATCCGTGTCCGCCCCGGTGAAGGCACCGCGCATGTGTCCGAATAGCAGCGATTCAACCAATTCACCCGGAACCGCGGCGCAATTGACCGGTACAAACGGTCCGTCCTTGCGCGCGCTACCAAAATGAATGGCCCGCGCGATCAGTTCCTTGCCTGTCCCGCTTTCACCCATGATCAACACAGTGGTGGCTATGTTCTCTTGCATGAGACGGATCTCTTTTACGATTCGCTGAAGCGTCTGGCTTTTGCCGACGAACCATTTCAGTCCCCAACGCTCCACCTCCCGTTGGGAGATCATGGACAGCCGGCCCCTGAGCGCCTTGCGCTGCGCTATCTCCACTTCCAATTCAAGGTTCTTCTCTACCAGTTCTTCGTTTTTCGCCGCCAGCTCTCCGGCCATTTTGTTCATGCGCACATGGGTGCGCACCCGGACTAGCACCTCCTCCTCCTCCTGTATCGGTTTGGTGATGTAGTCCACGCCACCGGCCTCAAAGCCGGCCACGATATCCTCCTTCAAGTCTCTACCGGTTATGAAAATCACCGGAATCTGCTCGGTCGTAGGGTCCTGTTTGAGCCGGCGGCAGACCTCGTAGCCGTCCATCTCAGGCATCGTCACGTCCAGCAGGATCAGATCGGGAATGACCCGTGCTGCGCTCTTGAGGGCAACCTGACCATTTGGCGCCAGCAAGACATCGTAACCTTCGAGTTCGAGCAAGCGGCACAGGAGATCCAAATTGGCCGGCTGGTCGTCCACCAGCAGGATCTTCGCCCCATCATTCATATCCGAGCTCTCGCTAGACACGGCGCACTTCGGCTAGTATGTTGAGGATCGATTCCATGTCGTGTTGTTGTTTCAACTTCCGCACGTGCCCGGCCAAGCTCCGTTGGGCATCACCCAGTCTCTCCATCTCCTTAAGACAATTCTCCATCTGGGTCACACTGTAGATCTCGGCGGTCTCCTTCAAACGCCCGTGCAGTTCCACGGGCAATTCGACGTGGCCCCAGTCGACTATGTTGCCAGTTGCGGCGGCCGCTTCCACGTATTCCGCGGATTCGAACTCCACCTCCAGATGTTTGGCAAGGCAAGCACAGATCTGTTCGAAACGAACAGGTTTAGCCAGGAAATCGTCAAAACCGGCGGCTAGATACTCCTGGCGCTCGTGCTCCAAGACGGATGCCGATATCGCCACCACCTTCACCTGTTGCGAGATACCCTGTTCATGCATCCGCTTCATGACTTCCAGCCCATCTACGACAGGCATGCGAATATCCAGGAAGACGATATCCGGTCGCGATTTCTCCAGACAATCAAGAGCTTGCTGGCCATCTTCGGCTAGCACTACCTCTACCCCAATGTCGGTCAGCATGCGGCGTAGAACGTCCCGATTCTCCGCCACGTCATCGGCCACTATGACTTTGGCGGCATGTCCCTTGGCCAGCCGCGTGACTCGCGACCAGGCGCCATCCATTTCGGCATGCACCCCTGCTTTGCCCGGTGGAAGTGACAAACTGAACGCGACGCGCGAACCGCTCCCTGCGGCAGATTCTACCGTTAACGATCCACCCATCAGCTCGAGTTGGCGTTTTGCAATGGCCAATCCCAGCCCCGTACCCCCCTGATGCAGGCCGGCCGGACCCTGCTGGAACGGCTGCAAAAGGCTATCCCGGTCCTCGGTACTGAATCCAGGACCGGTGTCGATCACCTCGAAGCGATATTGATTGTCCGCTTCAGAGGTAACCTTCAGCACCACCTCTCCCTCTTCGGTAAACTTCACCGCATTACTCATGAGGTTGATCAAGACCTGCCGCAGCTTGTCCGCATCTCCGCATACCGGGAGGGACCCATCTCCCAGGCTTTCCAGCCGCCATCTGAGACCTTTCTCTCTACACTGCAACTCGAACATGATTCCTAGCGTCTCTATCAGGTCTTGCAGATCAAAGTCCGTGGCACTCACTTCCATGCGGCCGGCTTCGATCTTGGAGATGTCCAGCACGTCGTTAATCAGCTTCAGCAGGTGATCGCCGCCCAGTTGAATGTTTTCTATGGCTTGTTGATCACCTGGTTCCAGTTCCGGACTTCGCCGTAGAATTTGCGCATAACCCAGGATGGCGTTCATGGGCGTGCGGATCTCGTGGCTCATATTGGCCAGGAAAAGCGATTTCGCTCTATTTGCTGCCTCCGCATCGTCACGCGCCTCTTCCAAATCCTCGTTGCTCTTGGTGAGTTCCCGATTCGAAACCCTCAGCCTGCGGTCCTGCAAGCCCAGTCGTACTCCCAGTCCAACAATCAGGATCGTGGCAAAACTCAATGCTGAGATCCAGCCAACTCGCTCATAGGGAAGGTGTACATTCAGTGCTCCAGTTGCAGAGGCCGCCGAGTAGTTCAGATCGCGGTCCACCGCCTTCACTTGAAAAATGTAGTCGCCCACTGGCAGATCGCTGTACTCGACCTTCTCATCACGAGTTAGATGCCACTCGTCCTCGTATCCCTGCAGGCGATAAACATAGGCGATTCGGTGCGAAGGCGTTGTCAAACTACTGCCCCGGAACTCGAAAGTGACAAGTGGTTGCGATGACGGCAGGCTAAGAGTCTGCACCTCTGAATACCGACGGTCCGCAACCACATCTGTAAGGTGGATATTCGGAGAAGTGCGCGGAGGTCGATAGCGGACGACACCGCTTTCGGTAGCGATCCAGGTATTTTCATCTAGATCTTGGTATAGCTTGCGTACCGTATTGTTTGCTAGGCCATCATTTCTAGACAAAGACTGGAACACCAGACCATCGAATCGGCTCACACCCCCACCCCTCGTTCCAAACCACAGATATCCTTCTTGATCCTCTAGGATGGACCACACCCAATTCTCTGCCAGTCCGTCTTTGGTTGTGAACGTGGTGATCTCCGTTCCATCGTAGCGATTCAGGCCGTCCAGAGTCCCAAACCACATATTCCCATCCCGATCTTCCAGAATGGAAATCACCTGATCGTGAGCCAGGCCATCTTTGGTGCCAAAGGTGGTGATTTCCTTCCCGTCATAGCGACTAACGCCGCCCCCCAACATGCCGAACCACATGTTTCCAGCCCGATCTTCCGCGATAGCGTGCACCATGTTCATGGGCAGACCATCTTCCATGGTGAGATTGGTGAACTCTGTGCCATCGTAGCGACTCACACCTCCACCCCGGCCGCCGATCCACAGATGGCCTTCCCGGTCTTCGAATATCGTACGCACCTCGTTGTTTGAGAGCCCATCGTCGGTAGTGAAGGTGCTGAACTCACGCCCGTCATAGCGACTTACACCTCCGCCGTTGGTGCCGAACCAGAGATTTCCTGCCTTATCCTCCACAATGTCGTACACCCAGTTGTGTCCCAGGCCATCTTCGGTAGTGAAGGACATGAACTCCTTCCCGTCATAACGACTCACACCGTCGACCGTACCGAACCAAAGAACCCCGGCCCGGTCCTGAAATATTGACCAGATCTTGTTGCCCACCAATCCATCCTCGGTGGTAAATATCTCAATATGTGCTCCATCATAACGACTGATACCTCCTATACCCCCGAACCAGAGATAACCCTCCCTATCCTCCAATACGTCGCTGACCAGATTATCTGCCAGGCCATCTTCGGTGGTAAAGGTGGTAAATTCCACACCATCATACCGACTCACGCCACCACCCCAGGTCGCAAACCACAAGTAACCCTCCCGATCCTCCAGAATCGACCAGACGATATTGTGCGCCAGGCCGTCATCAGTGTTCAAAGTTGTAAACACCTGACCGTCGTAGTGGCTCACCCCTCCTCCGTAGGTCCCAAACCAAAGATTCCCGTCACGATCCTCCTCTATGGCCCATATGTTGTTTTGCGCCAAGCCGTCTTCGGTAGTAAAGGTGAGGAACTCCTGTCCATTGTAACGACTCACTCCGGAGTAGCCTCCGAACCAGAGATTCCCAGTGCGATCCTCCGTTATTACCCTCACCCCATCGCCCACCAGACCTTCTTCGGTAGTGAAGGTGGTGAACTGTTGGCCATCATACCGACTCAGACCCGAATAACTCCCGAACCACAAATTGCCGTTCCGATCTTCAGCAATAGCGTGTACATGATCGCCTACCAGGCCATCTTCGATCGTGAAGTTCGTGAACTGCGCGCCATCAAACCGACTTACGCCGCCGCCATTGGTCGCCGACCATATGTTGCCTTCTCGGTCTTCCAGAATTGCATGCACTCTGTTGTCTGGCAGACCATCATCAATCGTAAAGTTCGTGAAATTCGTCCCATCATAACGACTCAGACCACTGCCGTTAAAGGCGATCCAAATATTCCCTTCTCGATCCTGTAGTTGGTCTATTACCTGAGCTGAGGGCAAACCATCGTGGACCCCGAAACTGGTCCACAGACCCTGTCGCAATCCGGTGCCCGCCTTTGCGACCTTCTCACTCTCTACCTGTACCACCAGCCCTTTGGGAAACTTCGCGACCAATATCACCTCCACTTCACCATCTTCCTTGACCCCCACTTCCACTTGATCCGTTTCGCCGCGCCCAGGCCGCGTCACCTTCAGACTGTATCTCCCCACCGGTAGTTCAATCGCAAAATCTCCCGCGCGATCTGTCATCGCATGTACCCAGAGATCCTCAGCAGTTGTGGATTGGATGCGCACTTTTGCCCGCGCGACACCCTCATCCACATCCGCCCAGCGCACACGCCCTCTTATGTTTCCCGTATTTGCGATCCCTTGCGTCAGTATTACCGATCTCGGCTCTCTGGACCACGGGATCCATCGGTAGCTGCCATCCTCATCCCCATCGTCTACCATCACGTTCACATCAAGTACCATTCCAGGGCGAAGCTTTAGCTCGCCGGAACTCAATCCATCCACGTCGACGCGCCACTCGTAGACATGCTTGCCGTCTCGCCGTATCACCGCCACTTCCGCATCTTGCGAACGCGCCAGCACTCTTCCCGAGCCACCCCACACGCTGCGCTTGATTCCATGAATTGAATAATCAACTACGTGGGATACCTCTGTATCATGGACCACATCCACTCTCACGTGAGACCCATCCAGGAGCTGTCGCTCCTTGCCCGCCACTTCGTCAACTACAATAGACTCGTCCTGCACTTCAATCGCGACGTAAAAGGCATTCTCCGCTTCGCTGAAACCGATGAGCAGAGATGCTTGAAGGTCCTCGGCATCAGTCGCTTTTGCACCTTGTCCAAAAAATGGGATACCTCGTCATTTCGGCGGGCCAGTCGGACAGATTACCGTCGATCGCGATTCCATCTACAGGCGCAGCTGTCGCCACATTCCCGGTCTCGGTCCCACTCGAGGTATTGGCCTCCAGGGATGCTGACGGTACCAGCAAGAGCAGGACCGTTGACCATGTCGCTAGATTTTTCAATCGGTGCAGATGTATCGTCCACATAATCGACTCCATTCGGCTTTCAGCCGATCTTCTGCCGAAAAATCGAAAACCGCGGCATCGGAAAGGGTACCCAGCTAACGTAATTATTGCCATAATCCTTACCTGCTAGCCATCACGGTCCCGTTGAAAGATCAGCTTGCGCACGCGATGAACTCTGGAGCCGGTTGGTGCCGCATCCGATGACCTGCCTAGCCAGGTCGTGTAGATCGTCGAAGAAGGTATAGCACAGTGGCACCACCAACAGGGCCGATCCAACCGATCACGAGCAAGGCGACGAGAATCATCACCGCAATAACCGGCCGGTCGACGGATAACCGAGGCAGCAGGTATTTCTGCAAATCAAACGTCGATGGTACTACGCTACCTCAGCACTGCATCCTTGCGTTTTTGTTTCCTGACATATGGCGTTTCGATGCTATGCCGACGGCAGATGCGCCCGAAACTGCGAAGATCGATTCCGAGAGCAGCCGCCGCTTCCTTGTTGGAGGCATACAGTCGTGCCACACGGCGAACCGATTCTAAGGGTGTCTTGACCATGGCTATCTCCTGTCGAATAGTCTGTTCTCTTTGCAAGGGGCATGCCGGACGTGGAGAAACTGAACGCAGACATGGGTGTTCGCCTACGAAGTTTCTCGCTAATTGACGCTACGAGAAGGACCTGTCTAACATCGCGTGAAACCAAAGCGGAGATCTACTGAAAAATTAGGACGGATAGAAGAGCGACGACTGTACCGCGGATGGAACAATCGTTACAGATCTGGTACAGGATGTTAGATATTTGGTACGGTCATAAAGCCAGACTGATGTACTTCAGGATGCAATGCCAAGCGATACCCGACTGCACTCCACCTCACTCTGAAGGTAGCCAACGATCCACATCCGCAACGGCAACTTCCTTTGTCTCACCCTCCAACCGTACCCGAGCGCCCACTTCATCGAGCTTGTAGATGGCCTGTTGCCAGAAACTGTCTGCGGTTCCCTCCTCGACTGCGTCGACGATGGCAACCAGAGCGTCCTCCAAGTAGCTTACGCCGTGGTGCTTGCCATATCGCTCGCGGACCTCGAACAGGCCGCGTAACACGCTGTCTCGATCCAATTGTGGTATACGGATGGGTGCGAAGCAGTCGACCAATCGTGGGTTCAATCTGCGACAATAGTCCATCTCGACGGTGACTCCGGTGAGCAACTGGAGGGTACCTTCCTCCAGAGCTGGCCGCAAAACTGATCCGTTCAAACTCTTCTCAAGGTCGACGAGATCTGCGAGACTGTGGAAATACAACAATACGTTGGCGATCGTTTTCGCCTCCTTCGCCATCGCGGTGACTCGCTCCTCCAATTGCCCCCGGTATTTTACACCCGATTGGAGGCCGTCTATCGTCAGTAGGCGTCTGCTCGCGAGAGGTTCGGGAGCCGTCCCTGACGCAATATCCACCGCCAAAGCGTGTACTATGCCGCGTATCTCTGCGCTGTTGTCTCCGACGAGTACAACGCTGTTTCTATGGCGTCGGACCACCACGCAGGCGATTTCATCTATTATCCGTTGACGGCCGGGAGCAGGGTCGAGCTCGTCGCGTCGCGCGTCGTCAACGAGGTCCCGCTGGAAGTAGTCGATAAATGGGGTCTCGCTTCTCTGTCCAGTCTGATCGTGGCGAGTGTCGGCGGGAACCGTTTCGAGAACGGTGTCCGCTCGCCCTTGGTCTTTAGCCGCCGAGGCGATGAGTTCTTGACCGATCTCTTCGGCTCGGCTGGGTTGCAGCAGACAAGCCCATGCCAGAATCGTCGAGTCGTTCGGGGGGTTGCGCCTGCCGCGCTCGATATCTGATAGGTAAGCTGGTGAGATGCGCTCATTCGAGATGTGGCTCAAATCGGAGGGGATCACAGGATACGAAACCCGGCACGAGTTCAGCCTCCCATCCACTTACTTAACTAGTTGTTTAATCAATCTTTATAACATTATATCGGATCTAAATGTGGGGAAGCGTATCCGCTAAGGCATTGGCGATGTCACACCGAGCAGAGCCATGCACCAACGCCGGAATGGGCTCTCCCCCCCCCGCCGAGACGGCGATGATCTCACGCCTTCCCGCCCGTCAGAATCGACACCACCTGCGGGACAGCCTCCGCCACACTTTCATCGAATTCATCGCCTTCCACGGGTGCAGCGTACGCCCGCAGTTCGATACTCCTGTAGCCTGCAACGCCGTCAAAGGTGCTCGACCAGGCGCCGGCTCCGGCGGTCCTGACTCTGGACTCCAGCTCCTTTCGAGGATATTCCCATCGCAGCTCCCTGCCACCGTAGCGGACCGTGTCTCCCTCCTTCACCCCGCTCATCCGCATCCTGCGGTGTACCCCGAAGTGGATCAGCCTTCGATGCACGCCGTCGGTCTGTTGACCGGAGTCCTCCCATCCTTCTACCAGATAGCTCCCCGTCAAATGCGACAGCCTGAACCCATCACCATCGCGTTCGATCATCGGAACCCTTCCAGCGGCCGTGATATAGGCGGTCGGGATGCCTCTCAACTCGAACTCCAGCATATCGTGCAAACTGCACGAACTGGCGCCGCATCAGTCCACGACTCCCATCACAAGCCCATCGCACCGCGGAACGATCTCCTCCAGAAGCTTCTTCGAGCAGACCCGGTAGGGAGATGACTTCCTCCACGGTCCGACCACATTCGCGTCATACTCTCCTCCGAGCCGTTCCCCTACCGCCTCGAGAACGGCTGCTGAAGTACGCTTTCCCGGATCCAGAAGTCCGATCCTGGCACTGCTCAAGCGGGTCAATCGGGATGCAGGTTCGATACCTGACATAGCTCTGCTCCTTTCCTTGGAGTGTTCCGCGCGTCAGTGACAAATATTGGTGAATGATTCCACGATAGCGAGTCTTGAGACGGGTGCCGTCTATCGTAGTGAATAGTGCGCAGCGACAGTCCGTCCGGGTCCTCGGCCATACACGACAGCGCCGGAGTGAAACGAAATGGAGCAGACAGCGGCGTTGCAACAGAGCATCGCCGAGATGCACTAATATCAAGTGTGCTAAAGTATCTAAAGTGATTTATGTCTGGGGACGCCCCGCATGCGCGGATTTGTGCTGGTGGTTCAGTTCCAAAGGCATACCTGCGGTAATATCGTTGCCCGATCCAGCAGTGACCGGCCAGGCCTGGCCGCCCTCGAATACAAAGTCTTCCCGGCCGCACAGCCACAGGAACAGACGCGCAACGCGGACGGAGTCGTGCCATTTCTCGGGCATTTGGTGGCCGGTGCTGAAGTCGATCTTGGCGAAATCGCACTGCGGGTCGACAACCCAGTCGCGCCTGGGCGCGGCCGTGCGCCGGTAGTTGTATTTGAGCAGGTTGCGGATGCCGCTGGCCGTGGAGGGGGTAGCGCGATGCCAGATCGAGTAGTGGGTGATAAAGATCGAGCCGGCCGGCGCCACCGTCTGCACGGCCTGGCGAATGCTGCCGTATTGGGTCATGTACCGGCGCTTGACGCGAAGAAGGTGGGAACTGGGCAGGACCTCGGTAGGACCCAGCTCCGCGGGCGTATCCTGCGGGTAGTAGAAAACCTGTAGGCTGTCGAGCCGCGGCGAGTCGACAGCCCCGCCGTCGCGGTGCCAGCCGCCACTCATGGCGCGCGGGCACTGGACGCGGTGGTTGCCCATGATCATGGGTACTTTGAAGTCTTTGCCCAGGAGCGAGCGCACCGCCCCCGCTGCCTGCGGGTTCTTAATGACGTGGTCGACGAACCACTCCTCATCCAGGATTTCGATCGGCACTATCTCGGGATACCTGTCGACGAATTCCGTCGTGCGGCGGTTGACCTCGGCGGGGACCACGGCCTCGAGCATCATGAAGCCATTCTTGCAGAATTCAATCACTTGCTGGTCGGTCAGCGTCGGTTCACAATCGTATATTTCTCCCAACATGATCCGTCCTTTCGTGGATTTATTTTGGTGTTCATTTTCCGCTTCTTTCTAGAGCGGCACCGCATCTGCTTTTTGCGGCCAGGACGGCCGCTTTGTCTTTGTGCCACATGCCCGTTAACTCTTTGTATCTGAACCTTGTGGGGTTGCTGTACAGACTACTATGTCACCCTGGAATATAGTGTGAACCATTAATTAAATTCCTTTTCGGAGGGAAGCTGGGGGGTTGGGTTAAAATTCCAACATGGCTTTGACCACCCTCTGGTCGGGGTCTAACCCCAGGTGGGGCAGTCTTCGATTATGGTGTCGGTGGTCGTTGGGTCAAGTCAGGTGGCGCAATCGCTTCGTTTTCCAATGAGTCGGCCATTGGGTACCTCCGATGTGTGGTTGGGAATACACCAATCTTGCAATTTTCGTGTCGAGAGACAAGAAAGCGATGGCAGACCCGAAGCAGTGGAAATTCCAGAGTGTAAGCATGTGGTCACGATACGTTCAGGCTGGCGCTGGCACCGCGACGGTATTTCGGTCGCTCACACGCGTTCGAATCCCATACGGGCCAACGTAAAAGGGTATCTGATCAGATTCAGGGTCCCCTTCCCTTCTTTGGAACATTTCGTCAAATTATCGACTCTTCCCTTTCCAGCTAGCGACACCAGTGGTAAGTACGCCGTCAGAAGCCTCGATTCGGAGATGCTTCAGTCATAATTCAGATGCTGAGGGTAAAGCGAGCCAAACCCATCCCAATTTGAGCCCAACTCACATATGAAAATCCAGATTACCGGATTATTGATAGCTATTCCGATTCTTGCTTCGAGTGCAGGAGCACAGGAAATCACAGGTTCTATTTTCAAGGATGCGTACCACCCCGTGCTGCTACGACATAGTAGACTTCCTGTAGTTCGTCGCATCCAGCAGAATAGCAGGTTCCTTCATTCCGGATTTTTGCAAACATCAATGCCAGTCATCGCAATGCAACCCCCAAGAATGAATCACGCTTCAGGACCTCGGCTTGTGCCTTGGATGGGAGGAAGAGATGGCATCACGAAAAACCAAGAGAAAGTCCGTATGGAATCTTGGAATTTAGCTCTGCGCGGCCTGCTTGAGTTATCGAGCTTAGCCGCGATGGGATATTGGGGATTTGAAAAGGGAGATGGTGCAGGACGTTACGCTCTGATGATCGGCGTGCCCCTGGTATCAGCAGCTGCCTGGGGCATTTTTGCCGTTGAAGGTGATCCGAGTCGGTCAGGGACCACAGTTGTTCATACGCCTAGCATCCTGCGATTGGCGTTGGAGGTGGGTTTTTTCACGTTTTCGACCTGGGCAATTCAAGATGTTGGCGCGAAACCTCTTGCTATAGGTTTTGGAGGTGCCGCTGTTTTTCACTATGCGGTGTCGTACAAACGCGTGCTGTGGCTTCTGCATCTGTAGAATTTGAACCAATCCATGAGGCACATTTCATATGACCGCGGTCGAGAGTGGTCACCAACGGGAGTGAGATCGGTCTTCAAGATAGGAGGATTCCATGTTTGTCGGACACTTCGGCGTGGGATTGGGTCTTAAATCGGTGGTTCCAGCCCTTTCGCTAGGCACCCTCTTTCTCGCTGCGCAGTTCATTGATTTGCTGTGGCCCTCGCTGCTCCTGGTCGGACTGGAGCACGTCGAGATCGCACCCGGCATTACACGCGTTACTCCGCTGGACTTCGTTAATTATCCGATCTCCCACAGCCTGCTGGCCGTCCTCGGCTGGGCCGTCCTATTTGCCTTGACATATCTGCTGATACGGAGGCATCGGCTCGGTGCCGTCATCTGCGGGGTAGCCGTACTGTCACTGGCTGCTCGACCTGGTGACCCATCGTCCTGATCTCCCCCTATATCCCGGCAGCGAGTCCCTGGTTGGTTTTGGCCTGTGGAATTCATTGTGGGCAACACTGGTGGTTGAATTGTTGCTCTTCGGAGGCGGCATCTGGCTCTACCTTCGCAGCACCCATGCCCGTGATCGGATTGGGTCCATTGGATTGTGGGCGCTGCTCGGATTCCTGCTTCTGGTTTATCTAGGCAACCTCTTTGGACCTCCACCAGAGAACGTCACCGCGCTGGCATGGGTATGCCAAGCCCAATGGCTGGTAGTCGTATGGGGGTACTGGGTTGACAATCATCGGCACGAGACACTGAGTCAGGAATCACTATCCAGTTGAGGAGTGGAGATTGACATCACCTCCGCCTGTTGGATGTCCGTTCAACCGCTTCTTCGCAGTAGTAATTATCCCGATCACGCGGCTTTGCGGGCCGGGTAGAGACCGAAGAAAGTCAGGAGGGCAACAGCACTTATCAGCTGTGCCATGCGCGCTGACGGCGGGCCCGTGAAGGTGTTCGCCAACGCCGATCTGTCGCAGCACTGTCCGCTGACGGTGGAGGTGGAGGTGCTGGATGAGCAGTTTCAGCCGCTGCCGGCGGGGGAGTCGTTCCGCTTGCAGGTTAACTACGGTGGCGGTTTGCGGCCGGAGGATGCGAAGCTCTACGTGTTGTATGTTGCGGGGGACGGCTAGACTAAGTGCTGGCCTTTACTGATCAGGTTGAGCCAAGAGCAAGCCGCAACCTCGAAGGTTCGATACAAGGAACCGCTCCAGAATTTACGGCTCGCGACGCCCGATCTCTACCCCCCGAGCTCCACCGCCAGCACCCACATCGGAGCCTTACCCACGTCGTAGATCACCCGGTCTGTCAGCTCTCCGCTGTCTTGATCGATGCCGTAGGCCGACATCTTGCCGCTCACGGCGCCGGCCGCGAAAAAGAACTTTCCCTGCGGGTCCACCTCGATCCCTCTCACGTGATTTTCGGTGGGCACCCGGCCGATGAGTGACAACTCTCCGGAGTTTTCGTCTATGTTGAAGCAAGCGACGCTGTCGTGGCCTCGATTCGGGGCGTAGAGGAACTTGCCGCTCGGATGCACGCGAAGCTGGGAGGTCGAGTTCTCGCTCCTGTCAAAATCGTCAGGCAGGGTCGAGATTGTCTGAAAGGCGAACACCGTTCCCGATTCGCTGACATTGTAAGCCGAAATGCTGTTGCCCTGTTCATCGGTCGTATACATCACCGCCATTTTCGGATGGAAACGGATGTGACGCGGACCCAGTCTTTCTGACGGCACCATTTTTAGTGGCGTATTCGGTGTGATCTCACCCGTGTCCCCGTCGTATTTGTATTGATAGAGTGCATTCGAATTGATGCAGTTCGGCACGTAGACGAATCTATTCGACGGGTGCACCTCCACCGAGTGCGCCCCCGGTTCCGTTCTCACCGTGCACACGGCGGGCTCCGCCAGCACACCATCGCCGCCGACACGGTAGCTGCTCGCCCTGGCCCCGCGCTGGCCCGAGGTGAGCACGAACTTGCCGGTTCCATCCACGGTTACGTAAGCGGAATCCGATTCTTCCTCGATTGTGCCGAGGTGCGCCAGGGTGCCCGTCGCCTGGTCGATGGCCAGTGTGGCTAGTTTGCTGATGGGACGGCGCACGGCGTACAGGAAGTTCTTGTTCGGAGCTAACGCCAGCGCTGCTGGTCCCCCCTCCAACGGCAGGTCTTCCTGCTTTTCCAGCACGCCGGTTTCGGCGTCCATCTCAAAGATGCTGATCTTGTCTTCGCCGCTGATGCTAACGTACAGGTAGTAGGCCATCGTCACCTCTCTCCCGTTGAATTGTCGTCCGGTTGCTGGCAGAAGCTAGGCAATTCTCTATCCGATCAATATCGCCTTTTCCAGCGCCAGCTGTCGCTGCCCGAGATGAGCGGCTTGATGTCTTCAGGCAAGGTTTCGATGAATTCAGGGCTGACCTCGTTCCTCGGCCACTCGCGGAGCATCGGTGGTGTATAGCCGGCGATTAGGATTGTACGTTCCGCATCGCTACGGATCGCAGTACTGCTGTGGAGGAGAGATTCCGTAAAAAGCAAGGTTGACCCGGCCATTGCTTCGACCTGATGAATCAACCTGTCATCCGCAAGCGCAGCATTAATCATCTCTTCAGCTGACCACGTCAGGCGATGTGAGCCTGGAATCACACACGTTCCACCGTCATCCGGACCGACGTCTGTCAGGTAGGATAACGTCTTGACGAAGATAGCGTGGAATTTGTTCTGCTCGATGTAGGTTCCCCAGCCGTGCTTGGTTCCTCTATGAAACTTGGTCGGATTATAGCGCCTCTTGTAAAGCTCATGGAGGGCCAGGACTGGATCCTTTCGGTTAATGATTGCCTCGGTTTCCTCCAGACGAACCTTACCGCCAACGACCTCCTCGACAAGCGGAACGAGCTTCCGGTGAGCGGCGTATTCCAAAAGTGCCGGGTCGTATTCGACGAGATTGCCCATCTTGGTATAATGATCGCTTCGGCTGGCATAGACTCGTTTGGATTCGAGATCTGGGTCAACGCGGATCCGGTGGAGAGCGTCCTTCATCCGACCAACCTCGTCAGACGTCAAGGCGTTCTCTAGCAACACGTAACCGTAAATATCAAAGTGTAGGCGTTGTGCAGGTGTCAAACGGATGGTTTCGTTGTTATCCATTGATTTAGCCAAGCAAAGAGAAATCCAAATTTGAAACGGCTCAGTAGAGGGTATGGATAGTTAAAATACGGTGGCATTAGTTTTTGTGACAATAGCAATTTCCGGTTGCACAGCAGGGAGTGTCGCGCTGAGCGGCAGGGTGGTAAGGGACACAACGGGTATACCTCTGACAAATGCTCGAATTGATATATATACCAAACCCAATGAAGTCCTAGGCCCGGTAGCCCAAACCTATACAGACAGCAGCGGAAGATCGAGCTGGGTGATCCACCTGATCAAGGATCAAGTTTTTTGCTTCATGTTAATCATATTATCCACGAACCCGTATCGGTCCATGTGACTTTCCTGGGTCAGAGTGCCATGCATTTTGCTCCAGGAGACTGCCAACTTTTACGACCTATCGATAAGTTTCGCAAGACAAATCTTCAAGAACCGAGCGAACCTCAATGACCGCATAGGTACTTGATGCGAAGCCGCTGGATAACTCGGACTTTGACAAATTAGTCCGAGATCTTCCGGCATTTCGAAATCACGGAAGGAAGAAGGCGGAATTCTGCTAGATCAGGGCTTTTATCTCCACAAACCAGGAACGAACGTTGTGACCTGCGGTGGGAAACCAGATGAGGTCGACGCAAACCGAGACGATTATTCCACTTACATAGCCGATTGCCAGACCGTAGAAAAACGGCTTGCCCGCCAGGTAAGCGCCTTTGCCGCCGAAGCGCAACAGCAACACCTTCACCAATGGCACTAGCTGGTGGATGGCCTCATGGAAGCGGGATTCGATATGCCGAGCGTTTCCGGAGGTCCCCTTTCATACATCGTATCAGCTTGTTGGCAGCGGAATGAAGGCGGAGGTTTTTGAAAACGGGAACAAATGAGAAAATCTGTCTTTCAAATGGCCTCACGGTAGACCCGGCGCCGGAACATGCACGCTAGTTCGAAAATTTTCGAGAATCCTGAATACTCTAATCCGCTGAAAACACTTTGACATTGTTCATCGCGAAACATTGGTTTGCCTTGATGAACAGCTCGTTGGTCTTCCCTATTACACGTGCCTGGAACGAGGTGTCATCGTCGTGTTCCGCACGCACCACTCGACTTCGCCCGCTGGTGTGGACGGTACTCTGTTGTCTTTGTATGCCGGTGCAGGCTCCAGGTGTCGCTTCCTTCGCAGAGGCAGCTGAAAAGCGTTTCGTGACCGCTCTGCGGGTGGAGGAACCAATTTTGGTCGATGGAGACCTGGCAGAGTCGTCGTGGCGCCTCTCCGAACGCGCCCGAGACTTCTATCGCGTTGAGCGAACTCGAGGCGTACTGGCGGAATTGCGAACAGAAGCAATGGTCCTCTACGACGATACTCATCTCTACGTTGGATTCAAATGCTTTGAGCCGGACATAAACTCCCTACGCGAAACACTGACGCGGCGCGATTCCAGGATCTGGCACGACGACGCAGTTGAGGTCGTACTCGACACCTACGACGACGATCGAAACGGCTACATATTTGGCGTCAACTCACTGGGTACGCAGATGGACGAGCATGTTAGCAACGAGTCTGTGTTCACCATGACCTGGGATGCCCATTGGCAAGCGCAAGTGATGAAATATGAGGATTCGTGGAGTGTCGAATTCGCCATTCCACTTGCTGAACTGCGATTCGGAGAGAACACAACGTGGGGTATTAATTTCTGGCGGGCCCATCCAATCGACCGAGAAGCGTACTCCTGGTCGGATACGGGCGGTGATTTCGGCCGCGTATCCGAATTCGGTGAGCTACGCGGACTCCAATTCGTCACATCGAGACAGAGAAGGTTCGGAATCCTACCCTATGCTACCTATCGCGCACTTGAGCAGCTGCCAGACGACCGCGACTATGGGGTAGATTTTTCACTGCAGCCGCTGACCAGTCTGACGTCGAACATCACCATAAATCCAGATTTTTCGCAGTTGGAGAGTGACCCGACGCAGATTGATGTATCCAGTGACAGAGAGCTGTCGCTTCCCGAGCGGCGGCCTTTCTTTCGCGAAGGCGCCGAGCTCTTCCGGCTTCCCCTCAACCTTTTCTACAGCCGCCGTGTACAGGAGATTGATTTCGGCCTGAAAACAACGGGAAGGATAGGGTCATACAATCTTGCACTGCTCAATACCTACGGTCGCATCGTAGACCGCTACGACGATGACCGCAAACGGCGGGCAAACCTATTCAATCTGCGAGCCAACCGCGATATCGGGGATCGCGCCGTCGTCGGTTTCATGGGTGTTCAAAAGCATCAAGCGGATCGCGATGTCAGCTTGCTCTCAATAAACAGCAGACTGGCGTTGCGGAGGGACTGGTCCGTCCAACTGCAGTCGGTGGTGAATCATGTAGAGGGTGAAGAAAACTGGGCTTACCATGCCTCAACCAGATGGACGCACGAACAGGGATGGTTCGGCGATCTTGCAGTTTCCGAGATTCAAAACGGATTCCGCCCCAACGAAACCGGCTTGGAGGACGAAGCGTATCGAAAAGTAAACGGTCAATTTGGCTACAGGCACGAGTACCCTGAAGGCAGCAGGCTAAAATCATATCGAGTCAGATACAGCATCTTCTATCAGACCAACGAAGAACAGAAGCTACGCGAACGACTCTCGACTTTGTGGGGAGGCGTCAATGTTGGCCGTTTCGGCTTCATCGCGGTGGGCCGCACCGGAAAACAACGCGATGAAGGCATCTTATTTGACCGGGAGGTGCTCAACCTTCAAGCCACGTACAGTTCCACCTGGAACAATGTCCTATTGTTCAGCAGGTTCGCCAAACGTCAAAACCGAAGCATTCGGCAATTCCTCGTGCTTGCGAATGCGACCCTGCTTGAAAAGGTGACACTCGACTTCCGGGGCGACAGAACTCATTGGCGCGATCACCGGAAAACCTGGCTCGTGAGAATCAAGGGGAACTACCAGTTTGCTAGAAAGGTAGGCAGCCGACTTTATATCGAACGCGTCGACGAGCAGTTGGAAGAGGAGATAAATTACAATTTCAACTGGGTCTTTGACTACGAATTTACGCCGGAAAGTCACTTTTATCTCGTCTTCGTGCGCGACCAGGAAAATCGTCGAGCTATGTTTACCAAGTTAGCCTACCTCTTCGACTCTAACGCCCTACGTTGGAGGCGTCATGAACAATGATCTGCATTTTCCGAGCTTCCTGTAGATCTGCGTCCACAGGAAGCTGCTGTCAGGTGGTAAAGCAACTGCTTTCATATGGTGTCATCATTCCCCAGCTCTCGACGCACTAGTCGTGTTCCCTCGACCAGGGCGACAAGCTTGGCATAGGCCACATCCCGGTCCAAATACTTCAGTCCGCAGTCGGGTGCCGGCAGCAGCCGCTCGGGTGAGGTGTGCTGGAGCGCCCCGCGTATGCGCTCGGCCACCACCTCAGGTGTCTCGATCTCGTTGGTCCCCAGGTCGATGACACCGTAGATGAAGGTCCTGTCGGGAAGGTCAGCGAGCAGGCTCGGATCGAGGCGTGGCTGGGCCCCCTCGATGGAGATCTGCTGCACGTCGGTGTCGCGCAAGGCGGAGAGCATCGTATAGTGGGGCTTGCCGCCCTTGTCGTGCACGAAGTGGCCGTAACCGCAGCAGATGTGGATCGCCTTCGTGGCCTGGACGCCGTCGAGGGCCGCATTGAAGGCGTCGATCCCGTACTCGAGCGCCTGCTCGGTCCGCGCTTCCATGTAGGGTTCGTCCAGCTGGATCACGTCGGCACCGGTCGCGGCCAGATCGTGCATCTCCTCGTTCACGGCACGCGCGAGATCCATCGCCAGCCGGCTAGGGTCCCCATAATGATCATCCTGCGCCTGTTGCGACATGGTGAAGGGACCGGGCAGCGTGATCTTGATCGGTCGATCGGTGTGGCGGCGCAGAAACTCGACGTCACCAACGGCAACCGGGCGGCGCCGGCCCACAGGACTAACAACCAGTGGCACCGGAACCTCGCGTCCGGTCCGATCGATAGCCTTACCGGGTGGATCGATAGATACGCCGTCCAGCGTCGTAGCGAAGTAGTTGGAGTAACTCTCACGCCGCTGCTCGCCGTCGGTGATGATGTCGATGCCGGCCCGTTGCTGGTCATGAATGGCCAGGATCGTGGCATCATTTTGGGCTTCGGCCAGGAATTCCTCCGAAATGCGCCACCAGTCCCAGTCACGCACGCGAGGCGGGAGATGATCGCGCAGATAGTCGCGCTTTACGAGCCACGCTGGCTGTGGGTAGCTCCCAACTACGGTGGTCAGCAATGCTCCTTCCATCTGTACAGCCCTCCTGGTTTATAAGTATCCCTGTTGGTCGGCATTTACAACCTGACTGATTAGTGGCCTAATACTGCCTCTCAATGTTCCCTCAATACACGTATCCATGAGGGCGCAAAGCGACTAGTTAGAACATTGCGATAGACGTCTGCTGAGAGTAATTACATTGATCCCGAGCCATTCACTTCCGGGCTGTCATCGTCCCAGAGTTCCTGTCGCACATTGCGACGCAGCGCAACCTGTGCATCCGCGCCTCTCTTATCAACGATTCAGGGATTTTTCGAGGAACGGTCGGTAATATTCGAGGTCCGGGACGTCCAAGTCAGGGAGTTTGCCAGCCTCGTCGTAGAGGCGGAGTTGGATGGCTCGTTTGAAGTATGGGTTGGCTTCAAATTCGCGAACCTCCTCCTCGTTGAAGGGACCTCCCTGGACCTCGAGACTGATCATCGAGGCCGGTGAAACCGTTTTCAGATACTCTTCGTCCGTTGCCACGAGATACCGCTTGGCCGCGACATGTAGACGCATCGGTTCGATCACCTCAGTCCTGAAGTGATCGCGTAGCGCCTCGGCCCCCAGCTCTTCATGAATCGCATCAATACCCTTTTCGGCGATATCTTCGCCTAAGTCGTGTACGAAATGACCGTAATCATGTAAAAAGGCCGCGGCAATCATCAAATCGTCGGCCCCATCACGCTCGGCAAATACAGCCGTCTGTATGCTATGGGCCACAATGGTCACTCGCTCCCCATACTCCATATGGGTATTCCGCCGCATATTGGCAATAATCTCGTCAATGATAGACATCCGTGTCTCCCTACTCTCTTTCCAACACCGCTAACTTGCTTAGTAAGCTATCAATATCGGCATAGCAACCCTGTAAGTGGCGGTCACCTGTACTCTGATAGCTAATACGCCCATGCAGGATTCGCTGATTGTCGCAAAGCACCGCATCGCCAGGACCCATTTTGAACGTGATCTTGAAGCGCTCTTCTTCCAACATGCGGGCGAACGCGTGATAAGCGGCATAAAACATCGGCATCGTCTCCGTTTCGACGTAAAACGTCTGTATTGAGCGATTGTTAAAAAGAATGCCAACAACCTCGCCGCGAGGATTGGTCTGGATAATTGTTGCCTCATGGCTTAGATCGGCGTCCTCACTACTAAAGCGGAACGTAACTAACGTTGAGGTCAACAGGTCAAACTGGTCCGGTGCCTCCTGACGAAACACTTCTGCTACGCGAAAGCCATCTGCCAGGGTACTGTCGCCTCCAGTAACGTAATTACTTAACACATGCAACATCTGCAGCGTCGGCACTGGATGCCGATAGGGGTTATCGGTATGGCCAACGAGCGTTGCACTTGTGAAGGCGAGATTGCTTGGGTTGGCCACCACCTTTAGGTCGAAGTAGGGACCATAATTTGTATTGCGCACGTAACCAAACAGGTCGATCACCTTGAGCAGTGACTCAGATTCAACGGGAATTTCAGCTATCAAGGCAAACCCGTAATTGCGTACCTGGGCCAGCATCTCTCGTAGATAGGTATCCTCCTTCGTTAGTCGTGGAAGTGTAAAGGAGGTAGGCAGCTTGGGAAACGTTGCCGCCTCCCACAACCGCTTGTGACGACGACGGGCCTCTATCTCAGCCCGTTCATAAGCATTGGACCGCAGCCACTCGGGCATGAACTCCGTTACGTGGCCATCGTTAGCCCACTCTATTTTGACTGTATCGCCTACAGTGACACTTCTAGCTCCTAGATCTAGCGGAATCGATAGAATATCCACGAGTTTCTGCCCGTTGACATGCCGGTTCTCGGGCGCATTATCTCTGAGCCAGATATAATGGAAAACGCTGCGATGGCCGTCTCCCCATTCGATAACAAGCTGATTCTGCTCCACTCTATGATTAACAATGACGCTATTAATCACCGCTAGCTCCTCAAAGATAAATTGGGCTACGCAAAATCATTCAAGTATTTCCTCGTGCTCCTCGTTGCACCGCAGGTCCTCCTTCAAGGGCGGCGGCCATCTCGATCGCCCGGCGGGCCTGCAGTTCCTCCCAGATGGTCGTCCATCGGTCGTTCGGCGCGCGACGCAACTGTAGTGAGTTTCAGATGGGGGGGTGGACAGATCGAAGCGAACTCCATTGAAGTCCACCTTGTAGAGGGTCAACGGCGTAAAATGCGCAATCAGCCCGTCTCCCACGATGAGATGGTAACCCCAGTTACCGTAGCCGCCGCTGGTGGCCACCATGTAGTCGAAGGCGCTGTTCCAGGAGCCAGGCACGTGTTTGAATATGTCACTGCCGAACCGGCCCCGTCATAAGGAAGCTGCCGAAGGAGTCGTAGTGCGCCCTCGGTGTATCGATGTAGGGAGATTCATGGTTGGGATAGTTTTCGTAACTCTGCCAGCCGAAGTTGTGGTAGGGGACGCGATTCCAACGCAGGAATGGCCGTGCCGACACCACTTCACCCAGAGGCAGATCGTCGCCGTGGACCGCGAAACCGCACAGGGCTAATAGGGGAAATAGACGCCAGCGCATCATCGCCCACAGTCCTTTCGGGAATGGAAGAGCTGTTGAAGCTGATGGACTTGGATATTGCTGTGGGTGCTCCTAAAACGGATGTATGCTGGTTGAACTGAGGCTATTCAGAACCGATGTCCTCTATGGTAATCTCTCCTTCATAACCATTTGCAACCAGTCTGTTTGCCAGTACTCCGTACCGCATCTTCGAACCTTCTCGACAGCGACAATGTAGTTTTCCCAAGTAGGAAAATCAACCGCTCACGGCGCGCAACAAAGGATTCACCCGAAAAGACTCGGCATAATATTCCTCGGCGCGATCTTGTTGTGGACATAGTGGATCACCAACCCGCACCCGGCAAATCCGCTGCCGGAATCGCGCCAAGGAATCATTTGAATCCACCAGCGGCCGGCAGCAATCTAAGTTGCTGAGGCGTGGCCGGTAGAATATCCTCTGTGCCGCAGCAAAACTCCGGAAACTCTTGCGAGTTGGATGTCCATTTCATTACTGCAACTGCGGTCCCAAGCGATCCGACAGAGTTCGATGGAAGAATGTAGATGAGCACCACAAGAAGGATTGTTCTGGCCCTAACCGCTTGGTCCCTCGCCGCGATAGGCCCCGCCACCGCAAAAGTTCCCTTAAAAGGGGACCCCGCGCCCGACTTTCGGCTGCGAGTCTTTGGAGGGGGGGAGCTGTCTCTCAGCGATCTCCGTGGCAAGGTGGTGCTGATCGACTTCTTTGGCTACGGGTGAGATTTCTGTATCTCGGAGGCTCCGAGAATCGAAAAGATCTGGCAGGAATTCAAGAGTTCCGACTTCCAAACCATCGGAGTTGATGTCTGGGACGGCTCAACGAAACAGGTTCAGCGCACTTTTCTCGGGAGAACCTCCGTCACCTTTCCGCTATTGATGAAGGCAAGTTCCTTGAAGGGGTTGTACGGACTCCAACAAACAAGCTTCGTCGTCGTGGATCACGAGGGCATCGTCCGCTACAGCTCCGGCAGCATTGTCTTCCTCGACCGGGCGGATATCCTGGCCATCCGCTCTGCCATCGTCCAGGCCCTGGCAGACTTGGCAGCGGCCCGCGCCACGGACCAAGGTTCCATAACTGCCGTCTCGGCGGATGATCGGTTGCCGACTCAGTTCTCGCTAGAGGCGAACTTTCCGAATCCGTTCAATGCCAGCACCAACCTTCCGTTCTCGGTGCGGATTGAAGGACCTGTGTCACTGGAAATATTCGATGTTACCGGCCGCACGGTGCGACGACTTTTGGAGCACCAATGGTTGGCCCCGGGAACATACGATCTGACTTGGGACGGAAGGAGCGAACGGGGTGACGATGTGGCTAGCGGTCTCTACATCTATCGTCTCGCCACTCCCGCAGCGTCGTTAGCCCGACCGATGATGCTGGTGCGATAATCCCGCAGCGTCGAGCCCAATGAGCCTGAGCCCAGGGGCCGCGCCCAACTGCGGCTGAATGACCTTTGTGTGGTACTCAGCTCGGAACACCCTTTTCTCATAGGGTAGCTCCTTCAACCTCTGCGCTGTGAACCCTGTTCGTTTCAGGATCACACCTCCTCGTGGCGATTTCCTATTGAGCCTCGCACGATCGCGGACTTTCGCGAAGGGACTTTCACCCCATCAGAGACGCAGCCTTGTCGGCTGCTCCCCCCACTGATTACTTTCAGATGAGGCCCTGATGTTCGCCCGCCAATTGGGGGCCTTTGCCGGCGGGGGGGGCCGATGCGAATGACCCCAGTCTACAGGAACGAGAGCATGGCAGTTCAAGTCACTGAAGTGCAAGTAAAAAGCGTGCTTACTCGGACCTCCGGGTTTCTCAGAACTGTTTCTTCCCATTCTCTGCAGCCCTATCGCGGATGCACCTTCAGAAAGGCCCTTTGCGGCGTCGGCTGCTACGTGCAGCACAACGCAATTCTCACTCGACATCAACCCTGGGGCAGTTTTCTCGAGGTGCGTACAAACGCTGCGGAAGTCTATAGGAGACAGTTCTCTGGAGAGCGCAAATGGGCGCGAAATCGTCGGGGAGAGTTCTGTGTTTTTATGTCCAGTTCTACAGATCCGTTCCTGCCCCAGGAGGACAGATACAGGATAACCCTGCAGATCCTAGAGGCCATGGTGGAGTTCCCGCCGGACACTCTGATCATTCAATCCCATACCCACCGTGTCACCAGGTACCTGGACGAATATTTGTCGTTGAACAGGCGCGCAGCCCTGCGTATTCACATCTCCATAGAAAGTGACCTGTCGCGGTTGCCGGGTTTGCCTCCGCCAGCAAGTTCGATAGACAGTCGATTGCAGGCGGCCGCCGAGTTGAAGAGCGCCGGGTTGCGTGTCGTAGTTACGGTGGCACCACTGCTGCCAATTCAAGATCCGGAGCGATTTTTTGAGCGCATTTCGCACGTGGCCGATGCCGTTGTTTTGGATCATTTCATAGAAGGTGATGGCAGTTCGAACGGAAGCCGGACCTCGAAAACGGCTTTGCCTGGCGCCATGTCGACCCTTGATCCCCACTCCACTTCTCTGGACTACCGAGATCGAATGTTGGCCATCGCCCAGGGAATCATGCCTGGCAGGGTTGGACTGAGTGTGGATGGATTCGCTGGAAGATTTTTCGAAGATTGCGCCTGCCGATAATCGGCTCACCTCTTTTGGGGACGTTATCCCGGACATATATCGAACAGCTATGTCCGCATGCTGGGCTGCGAGTCGAAACCCAGCAGCCGCTTCAAAGTCGGCGTCGCTCGTCTGACGACCTCCGGCTGCGCCAGTCTGAACTGGTCTTGCTGCGGCCTAATAAACGAGCGGCAGAAAAACCCCAGCAGGATCATCCGCTCCCGCTTGGTGCGATTGGCACCGCTGCCGTGCCAGGTCGCCCCGTGGAAAACGACTATATCGCCCTTGTGGGCGCTGAGCTGGATCGCGTCGTCGTACTCCTTCTCCGGCTCGGGGCTGCACCCGTGCCTGTAGCTGCCCGGCACCATCCAGGTTGCCCCATTCTCCGGTGTAAAGTCATCGAGCACGTAGATCGTATTTGACGTAAAAGGCGCAGAGGGAATGTCGGGCAGTGGAGCATCACAATGCAACCGGCCGGCCGGCGACGCAGACCCGATGAGATTGACAGTAAAGCTACTCAATATGCAATTGTCCCCCAGCAAGTGTTGCTGCAACTCCAGCACCTGCGGATGCTGGATCATCTCCTCGTAGATCCGTCCCTTGTTGACCAGATTCCAGACCCGCTGCGACTTGCCGTCCAAATAGATCTCCCTACCCCTTCCTTCCTCTGCGCGCCCGGACGCCCTTTCTTCCGCGATCAGCTCGGCCGAGCGAGCTCGCAGCTCGTTGGCCTGGTCAGAGGTCAACGCCCCCTCGAGCACGACATAACCGTCCTCGTCGAGATGGGCGATTGCTTCATCTCTGTTCATGGAGACATTCTCCTTTCGTCCAACTCGATCAATCCGGCCGGACGACCATTGAGGCTCCTAACGGTCCTCCTTACAGCCCGAACAATCGAGCGACATTTCCCCCGCACATGAGCGTGTGAGTCGATAATCATTCGGCATCTAATCTGTGCTAAGAGAAGCGGATCGATTGGTCTCATCGAGACTCTCCAGCCTCTGAGCAGTGTGGCCGCGCACCCGACTTGGTTAAATCGCTACCCAAGGCGCGGCAGTACTTCTTCCTTCAGGAGTTTCATGGAGTGGTGCCATGGTTCCTGCGGTTCCCACTCGTGTCCCATCGCCAAAAGGACTCCAAAGCCACCCACATCTTCATAGAGCTGCTGTAACTTTGTGGTGGCATCGTCCGGACTGCCGACGATCCAGACGTTGTCGAGCAGATATTCGACAGTTACGTCGGAATCCGACATGTCGGGATCCGTTTTCATCATGTCGAGCATCTTCATCTTGGGCAAGAGATGCAAGAAGTAATCTCGGTAATCTCTAGCCAGTGTTCCCTCTAACGCGAGCTTCCTCGCCTCTTCGGTCGTGTCGGCGACAAGCACCTCGCGGGCGATGCGCCATTGCGAGCGGTCGGCGACCTTGCCGGCTTCGGTAGCTCCCTCTTCAACAGCCGCCCAGTGAGATTGGAGAACCCGTGTCGGCACAAGATTGATGCTCATCGGAAGCCAACCGCGCTTGCCAGCCGTCACCAGCGTGCCGGATTTGACGGTTACGCCGGCCACGCCAATCGGCGGGTGCGGCTTCTGGTAGGGCTCTAGCTGAAAGCGCAGACCGATTCCGTCGTCCTCTTCCGGTACGGTAAACCGCCAGTACTTGTGCTCATACAAACCTGGACGGGGATCCTTCCACAGCTGGAGCACGAGCTCGATGGCATCGCTGGTCATGCTTCGCTGCTCGCCCGTTTTCGGGTCGAACCCGAAAACCTCGAAGTCTCCCGGGAAGCCGCCAGATCCCACTCCCCAGTAGAATCGCCCGTGGCACATGTGGTCCAATTGAGCGATACGACTGGCAATGACGAACGGATTGTGGTTGGGCATGCAGGTTACGCCGGTGCCCAGGACGATGTCTTGTGTCTGGTGAATGGCGCTGGCGATCAATAGGTCAGGAGCGGGGATGTTCTCCCAAACGCTGGTGAAATGCTCTCCGATCCACGCCTCTCGAAATCCGAGCCCGTCCAGAGTGACGATCTGTTCGAGATCGTTGTCCAATCCCTGCGTGTAATCAGCGCCGGGCGGATGCAATGGCATGGTAAAGAATCCGAGTTGCATAAGATCTCCTACCTTATGAAGGGTGCCGTCGGCGTATTACGCCGGCGTCCATTCCGATCGACGTGCTCGTCTCGTTCACGACACCTTTGGATTGAGTTTCTGGGTCCACTGGTCCATCACTTCTCCGTCGAGCGAGACCGCCTCACCTCGAATCGACGAATCCCCAAGAGTAAAGCCGACGTAACCCTGTCGCTCGTCGAAAACCTTGCTGTGCTTTCCAAGCGGCTTTTCGCGCATGTGGGCATAGGCGATTTCCGGGGCGCCGGCCATGATCTGCGTGATGCCTCGATACCGTGCACGCTCGTAGGCATGGAGGTGACCGCATAGGTAGAGGTCCACACCCCCATCCAGAAGCATCGGCAGCAACGCGCCCTGTTTCACTGCTGCATCAATGTCATACAACCAGGATGCTGTGAAGATCGGGTAGTGACCCACTACGATCGTACACCGTGCCTTTCTGGGGCGTTGCAGATCCTGGCGCAGCCAGCGCTCCTGGGCGGTCCCCGCTGGAAAACCACCCCGGTGCCGGCGGACAACGGTATCGACTGTGACCACGTGCACTCCCCGCATTGTCGTGGCGTAGTAGGTCGGCTTCCCGGCGCGACCTATCTGGCGGCAGTACTCTTCTGATGCAGCAGCCGATCCGGTCTGGTCGTGATTACCGATGGCCGATATCACGGGGCAAACGCTCTTCAGAGGTTTCATGACGCGATGGTAATCCGCCCACATCCGTTTCACGTTCGCCCGCTCTGATGGATCGTCGTTTACGGCGCCGTTGATGTGATCGCCGCCATTGATGACGAAATCGGGCTTCTCCTCGGCGACCCGCTCGATCAACCGGCGGGCCCGCTCGTCGTTGTCTCGGACAAGCCCGCTGGAATGCCCGAGCTGTGGATCGCTGATGAAAATCCAACGCGTGGGACGATCGTTGTTTGGTTTGCTCGGCATTATTTAGAACCTTTCACAGGTACATGTGCGGAGCTGTTTGGTGCGCGAATGCCTTGTGCCAGCAGGTGTGCCTGGAAGGCGCAGCCCGATGACTTGGTGCAACATCGTGCTGCTCGGACGAATATTGCGGACAAGGCTGGCGTAGTCTATATCCGGTACGCGAACAGCTTCGCCTGGAACATCTTCACGCGAATGGCCGCCATCTCGCCGACGCCGGATATATCGCTGTTTCCCTGCCAGGTGACGACCTGGTCCACTTCATCTCCCACCAGGCGGTCGCATGCCGCGAAGGTGAAACCCTCGAGTGGGTCCACGTCCGGGCAATCCTTGGCGGGTACAGCCTGCAGCAGCTCTATGCTTATCCAGCCACCGGGAGCACAGCGATAGTTCAGGCGTAGTTCCTTTTCCTGGCGAAACACCGTGGGGATGGTGAATCTTCCTTCATTCTCTGCCTCGACGCCGCAGAGGCGATGGGCGGTCCAGCGCGCCCACCTGTGCTGCGGTGGACCAATCTCTGGAAACAGAGCTTTCTGGTACTCCGGGTCGACGGTGTGCAAGCCCGAGCGCGACATGTAGGGCAGCGCCCAATAGCCATCCGGAAGCACCACCGGCGGCCGGCGAGGGTAGACCTGGCCTTCCTCTCCGCTTCCCCGCGAGCCCACGCTCAGGATGGCGCGGCGCTCAGGGCGCGTCCAGACATGACCATCGCGGCTGAAGGAGATCTGCAAGTCCACATGGTCGGTTACCTGGTGGAAGACCGGAAGGACCACTACATGAAGGTCTTGCCGTCCCGGATAGGGGAAATAGCAGGTGCCGTAGAACGATATGTCCATGGGGTCCTGGGCGTCGGGATGGAGCAGGAGTTTGGGGCCTGGCCAGTGGCGGAAGTCCTTGGTCCGTGCGATGCCAACCGCCCGGCGTACGACTTCGGTCTCGGGCACGCCGGTGCCCAGGTTGACCTCTTCGGGTGCGACTCCCTGAGGCTGCAAGAAGCAGTAGTAGGTCTTGTTGTGCGCGTCGTAGCCCGGAGACATACCGCCGTTCACCGAATAATTGGCAAGGGGTTCTTCGATCCTGGTCCAGTTGATGCGGTCGGGCGAGACTCTGCCCAACAGCTGACCCTTGAGGATTACCTTGCGACCGGAGTAGGCGCGCCCCTCGAACTGTTCCGCACGCCAGCACTTGTCTGCTTCATCATGGTCGACTTCCTCACCAGTGTCGCGATCGAGCCAGAATCCCTTGGCGTCCATGGCCTTGTAGCGCTCTTCGGGGGGGGCGGAGGGATCCTCGAAACCTTCGAGATTCCATTCATTTTCGGGTATGGGTATCGGCTCGCACCTCTGCAAATCTTCAACCCGAAGATTCACCCCAAGGGGTCCGTCGAACATGTCGTAGCTTCCCTCGCGGGTGATACTGCGGTGGCCCGGAAAGATTTCCATTACGTCCACCATCGCCAACCAGGTACCGGGGTTGAACCGGGGGCGCACCCAGTCGCCTGGGAAGTAACTACCGCGTGTTGTGATATCCAGCCATTGGTCGGGCATTTTCCACCTCTAGGATTAAGGGATCGAGCGGCTATAACCAATCGTAGATGGCGTGCTTGCCGTTCTGTTGGCACCCAAAAAAGACAATCGGGTTAGTGTGGTCGCGGCAGGCCACCTATCGGTTAGCGATGTGAGATATCAGACTGCGGATTCGGTCTCAGTCAGGATAAACGCTCTTATCGATAGCCAGGGCAAGGGAGACATGCGAGGGGCTACGCGGTACTGGGGTTGGTCCTCACTCATAGTGTCTTTTTACAACTGTTCTTTCTTGATGTCGGCAACGATACGGACAAGGACATCGACGGCAGCATTAATGAAGCGCTCCCCCTTTTCGGCCGACCCGAAGGTGGGATCCCCATGTACTCCTCTATCGCTCGCTTCGGACATATTCCTAAAGCGTCTTACCTGTCCGGTGTACTCCGACTTCATAGGATGGCCGTCTTTTTGGAATCTGTCACTCTTGACCAGATCGGGATGGATTGCCAGCATCATCGAGGTCTCCATCTCACCGGCGTGTCCCCAGCCGTGTGGGCCCGCTTCCCTAATCTCCCCAACTTCATCGAAGGTAAACCAGGAGGTTCCATACACTTTTGCTTCGGGTAACTCTTCCAGAATCCTTTGCAGAGCTACCTGCATGTTGGCTACGTTGCCGCCGTGGCCGTTGACGATCAGGATTCGGTTAAAGTCGGCGCTCACCATGCTGGTTACCGTTTCGACGATGAGGTTAATGTGGGTCTCCGATTTTGCCGTTACAGTGCCCTTAAACCTCATATGGTGGGGGGAATAGCCGAGCCACTGGGTAGGGAGACAAAGGATTTCATCGGAAATTTTCTGGTCAAGGCGGTCTACCACGGCTGTAACCTCGGCCGTGTCGGTGATGAAGGGCAGATGGGGGCCGTGCTGCTCCAGAGACGCTATGGGATAAACTACCACCGTCTCTCTCGATACCTTCTCCAGATCGGGCCAATTGAGATGTGCCAGCTTCATGGTTAGCTCTCCTTTCAGGTTTACAGTAGAATATATCAGGCTGAAGGGTATTCATTCCCTATCCCACATTGAGGCTAGTCAAGATCACTGATAGAACGCTCATGGTTGGGAGCATTTTCGGAATCCACCCTGGTACACGGGAGTCGCCGCGTCTGCTTCGTAATCGTAGAACGTGCTCGTGCCGTTGACGCCGTCGCCGCGATGAATCGACTGCGCGTGCATGAAGCCAAGCTCGGGATCGTACGCCCAGATGGGGTGCACCCCATCTGGGCCGGTGCCGGCAACCATGCGCTCGATCTCTTCGCTCGCCGGTATCAGCGTCTCGAGGTATTCCCGAATCTCTGCTCTGCGTGACAGTTCATGTGTTTGCATTGAAAACTTTGACCCTGCGAGAGCCCCACTATACCCTATACCCATCAGGCGATCAACTTGCACTCCCCCCCGAGGTGTGCGACGACGCCCTGCTTGACCACCTAAACATCGAACGATCTCGTCGGCACCGGACCCATCGCGGGTGGCAGCGAATCGAGGACTGATGGACTTCAGACGACTGACTCCAGAAGAGCGCCAGCAGTGGGACCGCGATGGCTATTTCACTATTGAGGGCGCGCTGTCCGAGGATGAGATGGCGCGGATCGACGCCGAGATCGACCGCTATGACGAGCTCTCGCAAGAGCACTTTCGCGAAGCTGGTAGCTACCTCGATCTTTCGAACATCGTCGATCGGACCATCGACCGATCCAACGGCAATGCCTCACTTCCGACTCAGCCCAATCAGGTCTTCATCGACCTGCTCGACCACTACAATCACCTCGGCATCGTGTGCGAGCTCATGGGTGCCTCCATCCATGCCCTTGCCACCCAGATAATGGTCCGCCCCCCCAGTCCGAAACCCAAGAGTCGCTGGCATCGCGACACCATGGCGCCCTACGGTTTCCCTCCCGCCGACGGCCGTATGACGCTGCAGCAGTTCCGGATCGGCTGGTTTCTCACCGACATGCCGGATGAGGACATGGGCAACTTCTGCGTCATTCCGGGATCTCATCGCGAGGGGTTTCCGAAGATCCCCGCGGGCATCGACCACGCCCTCAAGCTGTCGTCGTTCGCTCGCTACGAGGAGCTCGACGATATTTGTGAAGGCTGCCCAGGTGCGCGCCAGGTTACTCTGAAGCGGGGCGATGCCCTCGTCTTCCACAACGCCCTCTTTCACGCCGTCTCCCGCAACACGTCCGACGTCTACCGCCGCAATCTGTACTACGTCTACGGACCATGGTGGGCCCGGCTCAGCGACCGCAACGAGGTGTCCCCCGAAGCCACGGCCATGTGCACGCCGGTACAGCAGCAGCTCATTGGCGCAACCCTTGAGCCCAGTGCCAACTCACCGGTTCCACCCGACGAGCGCATGCCCCTAATCGAAATGTTTGAGGGTCGCACCTTCAAGCAGACCTTCGACTACGAGACGGAGCAGTACATTCTCCAGACGCAAACGTGATGTCCATCCTTCAACCCGTGACCTTCCTGGAGGATTCGTTTCTCGTAAGAGAACGCATCGTCCCTATCCCGTCGCCGACAACCGCCTGACAACCCAACTATGATCTACCAAAGACTGAAAGAGCTCGAGGACAACGGCACGCCCGTAAACGTCGGTCTCATCGCCACCGGAACGTTCGGCGCCCAGATCGTTGCGCAGACATGCCAGATGGTCGGCATCCGCATCGCTGCCATCGCCGAGCTCGATCCCGAGAAGGCAAAAACTGCCTACGAACGAGGGGGCATCGCCAGAGAGCACATCGCCGATGCCGACGGGTCCGGTGACATCGACCGCGCCATCGCCGACGGCCACCCCGCCGTCACCAGGGATTCCGCCGCCCTCATCGAGAGCGACGTCCACGTCATCGTCGAGGCTACGGGCAACGTCGAAGTCGCAGCGCGGCACGCCAGAGATGCCATCGCAAACCAGAAGCACGTCGCTATGGTTACCGTCGAAGGCGATGTCGTCTACGGGAATCAGCTCAAGAAGCTCGCCGATGAGGCCGGTGTGCTCTACAGCGCTGCCCACGGCGACGAGCCCTCCATCGCCTTTCAGTTGTGGGACTGGGCCCGCGCCCTCGGTTTCCGCGTCGTCGCCGCCGGCAAGGGGACGCGGTTCATCACCTCCTTCCGCAAGGCCAACCCCGACGACGTGCCCAGACTCTACGGCTTCACCGGTGAGGACTACAACGCCCAGATGTTCGGCTCCTTCCTCGACGGCACCAAGCACGCCATCGAGATGTGCGCTCTTTCCAACATGACCGGCCTCGTGCCCGACGTTCGCGGCATGCACTTTCCGGCCATAGACCTCCGAGAGATGCCGGACAAGCTCTGCCACAAAGACAAGGGTGGAATTCTCGAGAGCGAAGGCGTCGTCGAAGCAGTGAGCGCGGCGCACGAGGACGACACCCCGGTAGAGCGCAACCTCAGAGGCGGCCTCTACGCCGTCGTCGATGGTCCCGTGCCTGCACTGGTCGAGTGGATGAAGTCTTATGGCGAGATCACCGGCATGATCACCGGTGAAAAGAGCGATTACGCCATGATCTACCGGCCTCAGCACTTCGTCGGCCTCGAGATGCCTTTGACGATCGCCCACATGGTGCTCGACGGGGTTGTGACCGGCACGCCTATCGGTCAGTTCTCGGAGGTTGTCTGCGCCGCCAAGAAACCCATGAAGGCCGGAGAATCCCTGGATGGGGAAGGTGGTTACTGTGTTTACGGACTGCTCGAAAAAGCCGCTATCGCCAAAGAAGAGAACCTGTTGCCCGTGGGCTTGAGCCAGGGCGCCGAGCTCGTACGCGACGTCGCCGAAGACGAAATGATCAACTACGACGACGTCGAGCTGCCCAATTCTGTCGCCCTCGAATTGCGCCGGGCGCAGGACGCCTGATCTCCTCCTATGGCCGGAACATTATCAAGACCGAAATGCGTCCCCGATTTTTGGGCGCGCCCTTTTTTCTGCCTTTCTGAGGACAGGTTCGATCCATAATGACCGACGTGGAGGACATATGAACGAGACAACGCCAACCGTCCTGTGCAGGATCTGGCGGCAGGCGACCGCCCCCAACGGCTGCGGGCGAGACGCCGGGCTGCTGCTGCTGCGGGCCACCACTGGTCTGCTGATGTTAACCCAACATGGTTGGGGCAAACTGCAAAGTTACGCCGACAAGGCCGACACCTGGGCCGATCCGATCGGGCTCGGGGGGCCGACCAGCCTGGCTCTGGCCATCTTTGCCGAAGTCTTCTGTTCCCTTCTGGTCTTTATTGGGTTGACGACACGGCTGGCGGCAATCCCGCTGGCAATCACGATGCTGGTGGCGGCGGGCATCGTGCATTGGGACGATCCCTTCGGAAAGAAGGAGTTTGCCCTGCTCTTTCTGGTTCCCTTTCTGACCCTGATCCTCACCGGAGCGGGACGGTACTCTCTGGACGGCTGGCTGGCGCACCGAAGGCACCCCGACTGAGCTCCACTCTGCCAGAGCACGTCCCTTGCTGGGACCAACGATAGTGGTGTTGATTCGCCCAATCCTCAGGCTGGGACCGGAGGGCTGGCGACTCAAAGATGTGCGGCTGCGGCTGGACGGTACGGATGCCGACGCAGGTCGTACTCGCGTCGCCTACTCTATGGCACTCGCAGCCGCCTGCGCCTCGCCCCCTACCCGATCCAGCCCCCCGAAATGCCGCTCGACCTGCGGTAGAACCTCTGCGGTGAACCGCTCGATGGTGCGCGTGACGCCGTTCGCAGGGATCCCGCCGATCGACATGTGGCAACTGAGGTGGCTCGGCCGGAGCCGTTCTAGCTGCACGATCATGCGCTCCGCTACCTCGTTGGGGCTGCCGATGTAAGTGGTTGGCAGCATGTCTTCCAATGTCATCTCCTCCGCCGCCACCTGCTCACGCAGCCACCCATTGTCGAGCTCCACGTAGTCCCCACGCATCGCCGCCACCACCCGGCGGATGAAACGCACGTTGTCTGCCGCCTCAAGAGCTTCGTTGTGGTCGTCGGTGATGTGCACGTACTGTTGGAAAGCCAGTGGCATGGTCGCCGGGTCCAGCCCGGCCGCACGGTACGTCTCTTCGACGCGGCCGCGATTCTCTATCGCGTTTTCCATGGGGATCGCTCCGGCTGTGTTCACGGACACGTAGCCCTTCCGCGCCATGTGCTGCTGGGTCGCCGAATCACGCAGCAGTCCCGCGACATAGGTGTCCGGGCTCCTTTGCAGCGGCCGAACACTGAAATACGTCTCCGGGATCTTCAGATACTTGCCCTTGTAGGAGAGCGGTTCGGACTCGAAGAACTGCCCGACCACGTCCAGGTACTCGACAAAGCGATCGCGGGACTCGTCCAGATCGAGCCCGAACTTGTGGAACTCGTGACGCTGATAACCGCACCCAAGGCCGACCACCAGGCGCCCGTCGCTGATCTGATCGAGCACCGCAAGGTCCTCGAGCATGCGTAGCGGTTCGTACAGGGGCGCAACGATCACCGCAGGGCCGAGCTTGATGCTCGAGGTCTGGCCGGCCATGTAGGTTGCCATCGTCAGCGGCGAGGGGCACAGGCCGTAGTTCGAAAAATGATGTTCGGCGAACCAGGCTATCTCGAACCCGCATGCCTCGGCTAGCTGAACCTGCTCGCGCATATCCGCATAGACCTCGCGGGTCGGCTTGTCCGGGCTGCGATTCGACATCAGGTTGAAGAGTCCGAGGTGCATGGCGGTCTCCCGGTGAACGTCTTGGCGGGGTCGGGCGGTCCCGACGTCGATCGGGACAGTACCGTCAACCCCGTCGACTGATCATAGCCTATGTTTTGAGCAGAGGGGCGTCAACACGGAATTCGCAGCGCCTGAGCCCGAAATCACCGTCCAGACTCGCGTCAGATGGCAGGCAACCCGTGCTCTTGCCTTACGCTGTTGATCGTCTCCTTGATCCCCCGTTCCATCGACCACTCGGAGCGATAGCCGATCTCCTCCTCCACGGGGCCGGTGTCCAACTTAACGGGGTCTCCGGTAAAGCTGCCGGGCAGCAACGTGATCGCAGCGTCGGGAATGATCTCTCTCACGTAGTCGGCGACCTCTTTCAGAGTGCGGGGATCCCCCATGATGGAAAAATTTCTCGTCTTTGTCCTGTGCACCGTGCTGGCCAGCACGGTCGCTCGAGCCGGATCATCCACATAGCTCCAGCCGATGAGGGCGTCGTCATAAGGAACTCGACCGGGCTTGCCCATTGCCGGATTCAAGACGAGCTCCCGGACCACGGCGCCGAATACTCCCCGGCTCTGGCCGACACCGTAGACCGTCTGATACCTGATCCCCGTGATGTCCACGCCATACTGATCAAAGTAATAGTTCGATGCGGATTCACCGAAAGATTTGGTCGCCGCGTAGATATTCGATGGATCATGCATGGCATCGTTCGGAATGAACTTCTGAGGATACTTCTCGGGCGGGCCAAAGACGGAGTTCGAGCTCGACCATACCACCTTTTTCAGCCCGAGAATCCTGGCGGCTTCGAACACGCAGATGGTCCCTTCACAGTTGACCTTCAGGGCCATGGGAGGGTTTGCATTCGCTTCCAGGGTCAGCAGAGAGGCCGTGTGAATGATCCTCTCGATACGGTGTTTCGTAATCGTGCGGATGAGATGAGGCAGGTCAGTGACATCACCCTGGACGATAGTGACCATGCTTTCTACTTCGCGGTCATTGAGAACCCGCTCCAGAAACGGTATAGACGGTTGCCAGTCATAAACGACCACTTGCCGACCTTCGCGAACCAGGTCGCGAACGATGCGTGATCCAATGAGACCCGTGCCACCCGTAACCAGGTAAGTCATGACCGATGCCCCTTTTCCGGAGTTCCCCGGATGAGATAGATTCGCCAGAGTTGAGCTGAGCTGTTTCGATCTAAGACAGCGTCTCAAGGCGGAGGGGTGGTGCGTACGATTCGAGGAATTCGTCCCCACCAGGCCATGGGACGCAGGCGTAGCCTACATCACATCCTCGACACAGCCCGATCCCCGCTCGATACTATCCATTCGTAGTACGATTACGAGCCTTATGCCGATTTTGATCGGGAACGTTTAAAGAATAACGGCGGACAATGAAACTAAACACTAGGCTTAAAAGAGTTTTATGTGGACTTGGATTGTTGGTCTCAATCGTTGTGGTGGGAATAGGACTGATTTTAAATAGCGCCCCTTTTGGTGGTAAAATCTCAGGTATACGCTTAGAACGGATCAAGGCAAACCCACACTATGAAAAGGGCGAATTCGTCAATGTAGAGCCTCAGACCCCGATGGAAGTTACCTGGGATTCCGTTAAAGAGCAATTTTTCGGTGACCCGCTTCGAACGCCACAAGCACCCATTCCAGTCATCGAGATCGAACCTGAAACACTAGAAACCCCTCCCAAGCAAGGTTTGAGGGCGATGTGGATTGGTCATGCCGGTGTCCTCATCGAAATTGATGGTCACCGCTTTCTAATTGATCCTGTATTCTCAGAATACGCCTCTCCTTTTGATTATATTGGGCCTAAGCGTTTCCATCCTCCGCCCGTTGCTCTAAAGGACTTAATCAATATTGATGCGGTCATGATTTCTCACGACCACTATGATCACCTAGATATGTCCACTATAGAGCATCTGTCCCCACAGGGAACTCTATTTTTTGTGCCTCTAGGAATTGGAGCCCATTTAGAGAGGTGGGATGTTCCTGATTCTCAGATTTTCGAACTTGAATGGTGGGAAGTCCAAAAATTGGGAAGCTTAACAATTGTATGTACGCCCAATCGTCATTATTCTGGCCGAGGCCTGTTCGATTATAAGGCTACGTTATGGTCTTCTTGGTCAGTGCTTGGCCCTGAGCACCGATTTTTCTTCAGCGGGGATACAGGCTACTCTAAGCTCTTTCAAGAAATTGGTGATAAATTCGGCCCATTTGATTTAAGCATCATCAAGGTCGGAGCTTACGGCCCAGGTGCCTCGTGGTTGGACATCCACATGACCCCCGAAGATGCCATCAAGGTCCACTTGGAAATTCGAGGAAAGCGCATGCTGCCGGTTCATTGGGCTACATTCGACATGGCCCTTCACCCTTGGGACGAACCAATTAAACGAGCCCTAGTTGCTGCAGAAGAAAACAATGTCGAATTGGTGACGCCTCGTATTGGAGACGTGGTTGCAACAGGACAGCCTTTTAGTTCCACCAATTGGTGGGAGCGCGTGAAATAGATTAATGTAACGAAATTCACACCTAGGCATTCGGCTTTCCGAAGAGACATCGCAGGCTCGAGCGCTCGCCGAAATATTGGCTCGAATCAAACGTTTACGTTATTACTTACTAAAGAATTCCGGTGAACACCGTTGGCATCTTGATCCCACTCTTCTAGTCCCTTGATATGAATGCTCTCTTTTTTCACGAACACGGCGACGCCGATGTACTGATGTACGGAGACGTGCCCGAGCCGCAAGCGGCTGCCCTGGAGTGTGTCGTTCGATTGCGGGCGGCCGCCTTAAACCATCTGGACGTATGGGTGCGACGAGGATGGCCTGGCCTCAAGCTCGCCCTGCCCCACATCGGTGGAGCGGATGGCGCGGGTGAGATCGTAGCCGTCGGTACAGAGGTGGAGGAGTTCCGCGAGGGCATGCGGGTAGCCATCTGTCCCGGTTTTGCCACCGGCGACGATGAATTCACCCGGCGCGACGAGGCCCCCCTGAGTCCGTCGTACCGCATTTTGGGCGAGCACACGACAGGCACCTTTGCCGAATGTTGGTGACCCAGGCCGGCCTTAAGCGGGGGGAGACCGTGCTGCTTGTTGGCACGGGTGGCGGGGTAAACACAGCAGCACTTCAGATTGCGAAACAAATAGATGCTAGCGTGATCGCTTTGACTAGCTCAGACCGCAAAATGAATCAGGCCCGCGAGTTGGGGGCCAATCACGTCCTTGACTACAATGCCGGCGACTGGGTGAAAAGAATCAAGGAACTAACCAATCGTCGAGGAGCTGATATTGTAGTGGACAATGTTGGGCAAGCCACTCTACAAAAGAGTTTGGAAGCAGCCTGCCGCGGCGGGCGCATCGTAATTGTAGGAAACACGACGGGGCCAAAGGCCGAGATTGATATTCGCTACATCTTCTCTAAGCAGCTACGCGTAATTGGGTCGACCATGGGTACCTTGCACGAGTTCCGCAGTGTGATGCAATTGGTATGGAGGGGTGAGCTTCAGCCAATCATAGACCGGGTGCTCCCTCTCAGCGATGGGGGAGAGGCACACAAGGTGATGGAACGAGGAGAACAGTTTGGCAAAATTGTATTATCTGTTTGAACGTGAAATATGGATAGAGAAGTCGTTCTGGTGACGTTGCCGCTTATATCGTGAAGCCGAATACACCGATGGCAAACCCGGAAACCGAACGCGTTGAAAAAATGCTGCGGGAGCACGACTACGTCGCTGATCCCGCCATCTCCATGTCCATCCACCTGGCCCGGTTGCTGAACAAACCGCTCCTGGTCGAAGGGCCTGCCGGTGTCGGCAAGACCGAGATAGCCAAGGTGATGGCGCGCGCACTCGGGACGGACCTGATCCGACTGCAGTGCTACGAAGGCCTGGACACGAGCACGGCGCTGTACGAATGGAACTACCAGCGCCAACTGCTACAGATCCGCCTCGAAGAAGGTGGCGACCGCTCCGTCGACGAGCGTCAGTCGCACATTTTCAGCGAGTCGTTTCTGCTCAAGCGGCCGTTGCTCGAGGCGATCACGAAGCAGCGGTCACCGGTGCTGCTCATTGACGAACTGGATCGCGCCGACGAGGAGTTCGAGAGCTTCTTGCTCGAACTGCTGTCCGACTGGCAGATCACCATCCCCGAGATCGGTACCATCGCGGCGACGTGCGTCCCCCACGTGGTCATCACCTCGAATCGCACCCGCGAGCTCTCGGACGCCATTCGCCGACGCTGCCTCTATCTGTGGATCGATTATCCCGATTTCGACAAAGAGCTGGCAATCGTTCGCAGCAAGGTCGACGGTCTCGATGCACAGTTGGGCGAGCAGATCTGTCGCTTCATGGAGTCCGTCCGACACCAGAAGCTGGAGAAGGTGCCGGGTATCGCGGAGACGCTCGACTGGGCCAAGGCCCTCGTCGCCCTGCACCGCAACCATCTCGATGCAGACGTCGTGGAAGAAACCCTCGGCGTCGTCTTCAAAGACTGGACCGACGTGCGTCAGATGAAGACCTCCCTCGCCGAATTCCTCGAGGGGCTGGGCATCCGACCCAAAAGCGCACTAGCAGAAGCCGCAGATGGAGAATAACTGGTCTCAGAACCTGGCAGGGGCCGACGATCTGGCCTTTCGCGGGGAATTGAGCTCGAATGTCGTTGGTTTTTGCCGGCTGCTGCGTCGAGAAGGGTCTGGCGTGGGTTCGGCTGAAGCGGCAGATGCATTGCGGGCGTTGGAGACCGTTGATCTGGGTGAGGAGAGCCAGTTCTGCGCGGCGATGCGCGCCTGCCTCGCCAAGAGTCAGCGCGAGCTGGAGATATTCGACGCCCGTTTCAGCTCGTATTGGAAGGTGTGGCATCGTGCCGGTGAGCTCTTGCGCGGAGAAGCCCAAACAGAGGAAAATGCGAACACAGAGATGCCGCCCCCCTTGGCTCCGCAGCGACAACCTGCGCTCAAGTCCGTGACCGCCTGGCTCAAGGGTGAGAAGAACACCGAAGAGGAGGAGACGGCAGGCTACAGCCCGTTCGAAGTCCTGACACAGCGGGACTTCTCCGGCTTTCGCGCCGACGAGCTGGACGAGATCGCGCGCCTCGTCATGCTCATAGCCAGACAACTGGCCAAACGCTTCAACCGGCGCTATCGCGACAGCGCTCGCGGCGACAAGCTTGATGTCAGACGGACACTGAGGCGCAATCTGCGGCGCGGGGGCGAGTTGATCGACTTGAGCTTTCGCCGTCGCCGCCGCCGCAAGCTCAAGCTTGTGTTGCTGTGTGACGTCAGCCGCTCGATGGACCTCTACAGCAGTTTCCTGATCCAATTCGTCTACGCCTTCCAGCTCGCCTATCGACGCGTTGAGACCTTCGCTTTCAGCACCTCGCTGCGCTGCATTTCGGACACCCTCGACGGCGAGGATCTCGACGATGTGCTGGCGGCTCTTTCCCGCGACGTTCCACAGTGGTCGGGCGGTACGCGGATCGGCGTCTCGTTGCAGTCGTTTCTCGATGAGTACGGCGATTCGCTGCTCGATAACCAGACCGCCGTCATCGTGCTCAGTGACGGCTGGGACACGGGAGACATCGAGATTCTGCGCGATGCAATGCGCGATATCCATAGGCGGTCGCTTGCCGTCGTGTGGTTAAATCCGCTCCTCGGCTCCGAGGACTATCGGCCGGATACGAGAGGGATGCAGGCGGCGCTGCCGCACGTGGACGTCTTTGCACCGGCGCACAACGCCGCGAGCTTGAAAGAGCTGGCCACCATCATCGGACGCATTCACACCGGCAGGGTGCCGGAGCGTTTCGGCCTGTACGATCGCGAGGACCTGACGTTGGGCGAGGTGGTGAGTGTCGAAGAAACCCCCAGGCGACCGACCTCCGCCGACAATCTGAAAGCGCTGGCAAGGCAAAGGCAGGAGCAACGGGAGATTGCCGGCCGCGGAGGGCACGCTTCGCTCTGACGCCCGTGGTTTTCGATTTGAATCCGTTTTGGACCCAGGCTCAATTCTACTGATGTGTTGTTGCGATTACGGCCTGAGGTCGCGGTATGTCTGTGGCGTGTCGACGTCGGTCAGGATTCCAGCGTTGTCAGCACCTACCTCGACGACCCACTTTGGGTGAGCGTCAATGACCGGCCTGGCGCCGCGGTCACCCGATAACGACAACAACTCATCGCGAAGACCTCTTCCGAACAACACCGGATGACCTCGCTGGCCATCCTTCACCGGGAGGACGATAGTTTCGGGACCCGCTTCGACCATGCGTTCGCAGAGGCCAGTGACTGTCTTCTCGTCGATCTCGGGCATGTCGCCGAGAGCGACGAGATAGCCGCTTACAGTCGTAGCACAGGTTTCGATGCCGCGGCGCAGCGACGATGCCATGCCCTTGTCGAACCGCTCGTTGACCACTGCGTGGACGGGATAGCCGCGTAGCGCCGTTTCCACTTGTTCGCTCTGGTGTCCCACGACCACGACCACCTCGTGCAGCGACGCGGCAACCAGGGTCTCGACGACCGTTTCGATAATGCGCTTGCCCCGCCAGGGCAGCAACAGCTTGTTCTCCGCTCCCATGCGGCTCGAGCGACCGGCGGCGAGAACGACAGCTGAGATCTGATATGATTCTGACAAAAGCGGAGTTATGTAGAACCTGAGCGCCTCACGGCGATCACTTCAGCCATGATGCTGAGCGCGATCTCTGCCGGGGTCTCGGCGCCGATGTCGAGGCCGACAGGCCCTTTGATGAGGTCGATTGCGTCATCTGAAAACCCCGCTTCCTGCAGCCGAACGCGACGCTTGGTGTGGGATTTGCGACCCCCCAGCGCGCCTATGTAGGCCACCGGCGCTTTGAGGAAGAAGTGCAGGGCTTCATCGTCGATTTTGGGGTCGTGACTGAGAACGATGCAGTAGCTGTCTTCGTTGAGGTCCCATTCCGACAGGACCGCCCGCGGCCATTTCGGGTGCAGTTGCGTCGGCTGCACCGGAAACCGCTCGGGCTTGGCAAACACCTCGCGGGGATCGATGACAACGGTGTCCAGATTGAGGAGATGCGCGTATTGCACCAGTGGTAGAGCGATGTGCCCCGCCCCTATGATGAGCAGTTGCCCGCGCCGCGGAAACACATGCGCGAAGACCGCCTCCCCCTCCAACTGGGTTACCTCGCTCTCACGCCGCTCGTACGCGGCGACCGCCGCCGACTTCGCGCTCTCCGTGGCGGCACCCCAGTCTCCGATGACTTTACCGTCGGGCGATACGAGCAGGTGTGGTGTCGCTGCCGCGCCCAACCGGGTCAGGAGTATCGCCGGTCGATTGGACTCGACCCGCGCTCGCAACGCCTCCCAGACCTTGCCGCTGGTGTACCCACTCGATTGCGGGAGGTGTCTCTCGACGAACACCGAGACCTCTCCTCCGCACGTCAGGCCTACGGACCACGCCGCCTCGTCGTCTACACCGTAGGACAGCTTCTTCGGAATCCCCGTCGCCAGCACTTGCAGCGCTTCTTCGATCACCGCTCCCTCGATGCAGCCGCCACTGACCGAGCCGGCAATTCGCATGGAGTCATCGACGATCATGGCCGACCCCACGGCTTGTGGTGACGAGCCCCAGGTCTCGACGACACGCGCCAGGGCAAACGGCCTTCCATCCCCGTTCCACTCGATCAGCTCGCTCCAGATGTCTCGCATCACGAATCTCTGCTTTTCACTTCTATTTGCGTCGATTAAGAGTCGAACGAATATACGCCCGCCACCCGCGATTGACATACCCATATAACATTTATATAGTAGCCCCCTCGCAACGTCCGCGGCTTCGGCCCCCTCAAGACCGTCGGCGCGAGGACGCTTCACGACAAGGACAGGCGGATTGCATTTCGAAGGCAGCCACAAGCTCGAAGCAGACGCAGAGTCGATCTGGAAGCTCCTCACCGATCCCGACGTAATCAGCCGCTGCACGCCGGGCGTCAAGGAGCTTAAGCCCCTTCAAGAGGACAAGTTCCAGGCCGTCTTCGACATCAAGATGGGTCCGATTAACAGCAGCTTCGACGGCACCATGGAAATGGCCGACAAAGTGCCGCCACAGCGGTACCGCTTGATCGTCAACGTGAACGGCAAGATTGGAACCGTGGCGGCCGAAGGTACCTTCGATCTGGAAGCCCAAAACGGCGCAACGATCGTCTCCTTCGTTGGTGATGGCCAACTGACGGGTGTGCTCGCCCGCATGGGACAGCGCGTCTTGTCCGGCGTTGCCCGTTTGTTTACAAACCAGTTTTTCAAAGCACTCGAAGACGAGATTCCTTAACCGGCTCCGGTTGGCACCGGAGTTCCCACGGGAGGTACACTCAATGGCCGTACCGATTGAAGTAACCGTTAACGGGCAGACCCACCAACACGAGGTGGAGCCCCGAACCTTGCTCGTCAGCTACCTGCGTGAAATACTGGGACTCACCGGAACGCATGTAGGCTGCGATACCAGTAGCTGTGGCGCCTGCACCATCGTCGTCGATGGGCGGGCGGTAAAATCCTGCACTATGCTCGCGGTGCAAGCCGATGGCGCCGAGATCACCACGATCGAGGGGCTGGCCACCAACGGCGATCTCCACCCGATCCAGCAGGGGTTCCGCGAGGAGCACGGCTTACAATGCGGATTCTGCACTCCGGGCATGATCATGACCGCGTGGCAGATTCTCGAGGATAATCCCAAACCGTCCGACGATGAAATCCGGCACGGGCTCGAAGGCAACTTCTGCCGCTGCACGGGTTACGACAACATTGTCCGCGCCGTTCAGCACGCGGCCAAGAGCTAGGAGGAAGCCATGAGCGTACTCGGACAATCCGTCAAACGCGTAGAAGATCGGAAGTTCATCACGGGTAAGGGCCGCTACACAGACGACATCGTTCTGCCGCGGATGACCTTCGCCGCTATCGTGCGATCTCCCCACGCGCACGCTGAGATCAAGAGCATCGACGCGTCCGCCGCCGTCGCTGCCGACGGCGTCGTCGCTGTCTTCAATGGCGAGGAGATGGCCGCAGACGGCGTCGGCGGACTCCCGGTGGGCTGGCAGGTCGATTTCAAGAACGGCGACACCATGCAAGAGCCGCCGCATCCGCCGCTGGCAGTCGGCAAAGTCCGCCACGTTGGCGACGCAGTCGTTGTCGTCGTCGCCGAGACGCGGGAGCAGGCCAAAGATGCCGCGGAGCTCGTCAAGGTCGACTACAAACCTCTCGACGCGGTGGCCGACGTCGTCGCGGCGACCAAATCGGGGGCGCCTCAGGTCCACGACGGCGTCGCCAACAACATCCCCTTCGACTGGGAACTGGGCGACAAAGAAGCCGCCGACAAGGCCATCGAGGGAGCGGCTCACGTCACCTCACTGGAATACGCCAACCAGCGGCTGATTGCGAATGCCATCGAGCCGCGCTGCGCCATCGGCGACTACGACGACACTCGCGATCACTACACCCTGTACACCTCGTCCCAGAACCCGCACGTCATCCGCCTGTTGATGTCGGCTTTCGTGATGGGCCTTCCCGAGCACAAGGTACGCGTGGTCTCACCCGATGTCGGCGGCGGTTTCGGCAGCAAAATTTTTCATTACGCGGAGGAAGTCATCGCCATGTGGTCGTCCAAACGTATCTGTCGCCCGGTGAAGTGGACCGCCGAGCGCAGCGAGAGCTTCGTCACCGATGCCCATGGCCGCGACCATTTCACCAAGGCCGAAATGGGCTTCGACAGCGACGGCAACGTCGTTGGCCTGCGCATCGACACGCATGCCAACATGGGGGCCTACTTATCGACCTTCGGCCCCTGTGTTCCGACCTATCTCTACGGCACCCTGATGCAGGGTCTCTACACGACGCCGGCCGTTCACGTCAACGTCACGGCCGCCTTTACCAACACCGTTCCGGTGGATGCCCTGCGTGGCGCCGGGCGCCCCGAAGCCACCTACTGTATCGAGCGCCTGATGGATCAGGCGGCGCACGAAATGGGCAAAGACCCGGCTGAGCTGCGCCGCCAGAACCTCATTCCGGCGTTTGACGGCGTCGAGCAACCCGGGTACGAGACCCAGGTGGCCCTGGTCTACGACAGCGGCAACTATGAAGCCGTGCTCGACAAGGCCCTCGAGAATTCCGATTACGCCGGTCTTCGCAAGGAGCAGACATCGGCACGTGCAGAAGGTCGCTTGATGGGTATTGGTTTGTCGACCTACATCGAGGCCTGCGGCATCGCGCCCTCCGCCGTCGTCGGCGCCCTGGGTGCCCGCGCCGGACTTTACGAGAGCGGCACCGTGCGGGTGCAGCCCACCGGCAAGGTGTCGGTCTTCACCGGCAGCCACTCCCAGGGGCAGGGTCACGACACCACCTTCTCGCAGCTAGTTTCCGACAGCCTAGGTATCCCGATGGAAGACATAGAGATCATCCACGGCGACACCGACCAGGTGCCGTTCGGTATGGGCACCTACGGCTCGCGCTCGCTGGCTGTGGGCGGTATGGCGATCACCACCAGTCTGGAGAAGGTTAAGGAGAAGGGCGCCAAGATCGCCGCCCACCTGCTCGAAGCGTCCGCAGACGACCTCGAGTACGCCGATGCAGCCTGGACGGTGAAGGGCACGAACAAGTCAGTCGGCTTCGGGGACGTCGCCCTGACGGCGTACGTGCCACACAACTATCCCGAGGGCCTCGAACCAGGTCTCGAGTTCACCAGTTTCTACGATCCGGCGAACTTCACCTTTCCCTACGGCGCTCACATCGCAGTCGTTGAGATCTGTCCCGACACCGGAAAGGTGCAGCTGAAACGCTATGTCGCCGTCGACGACGTGGGCAATGTGGTAAACCCGATGATTGTCGATGGACAGCTTCACGGCGGCATTACCCACGGTGTAGGTCAAGCCCTGCTCGAGGGCGCCCTCTACGACGACAGCGGTCAATTGACCAACGGCTCGTACATGGATTACGCCATGCCTCGCGCCGATGACGTGCCCCGATTTGAGACCGATCGCACCGTCACTCCGTGCCCCCACAACACCCTCGGCGTCAAGGGTGTCGGAGAGGCCGGCACTATCGGTTCCACGGCGGCCGTCGTCAACGCCGTCGTCGATGCTCTTTGGCACCTAGGCGTCCGCGATATTCAGATGCCCTTGACGTCGCAGCGCGTGTGGCAGGCCATTCAGGCAGCGGTATAGGAGGATACACAGATGATACCTGAAGCATTTGAATACCATCGTCCGTCCACAGTCGACGAAGCGCTGTCTCTGCTCAGTGAGCACGGCGATGACGCCAAGCTGTTGGCCGGCGGCCACAGTCTACTGCCAGCAATGAAACTGCGTCTCTCGTCACCCGGCCACGTCATCGACATCGGCCGGATCCGCGAACTGCAGCAAATTTCGACTGATGGAGACGACGTGGTCATCGGCAGCAGCGCCACCCATCACGACATTGAGTCTTCTGACGTTGTGCAGAGCAATGCCCCCGTTTTTGCCAAAGCGGCCGCGTCGATCGGCGACGTGCAGGTCCGGAATATGGGCACTATAGGCGGCAGCCTCGCGCACGCCGATCCGGCGGCCGACTATCCGGCGGCAGTACTGGCGGCAGACGCCCGGATTCGCGTCAAGGGTCCTGGTGGCGAGCGTACAATCGCGAGTTCCGACTTTTTCCTCGAGCTTTTCATGACCAGTTTAGCTCCCGATGAGATCGTCGTCGATGTCCGCGTTCCGTCCCAAGGCTCGGGAACCGGCTCGGCATATGTGAAGTTTCCCCACCCCGCCTCGCGGTTTGCCGTGTGCGGGTGCGCCGCGTCTGTCACCATGAGCGGGGGCAGCTGCAGCGATGTCCGGGTCGGCTTTACCGGCATCGCCAACGCTGCTTTCAGGGATGCAGGAGTAGAAGCCGCCATGAACGGTAGTCCCGGCGATGCCGCGGCGATCGAGGCGGCAGTAGCCAACGCCGCCGATGGCGCCGAGTTATTGAGTGATTCATTCGCCGGCGAGGACTATCGACGGCACCTGGCCAAGGTATTTGCCAGGCATGCTCTGACTGCCGCGGTGGAAGCGGCGTAGAGCATTCGCCAAACCGCGAACACACCGCAGCGGGCGCAGGCGATTTGCGGTACGACGTCCGCGACTTTGAGCATCAAACTATGAGGTTAGGTATCGTCGGCATGCTGCCGGGCGACTTTCGGAGCTTTGTGCCGCAGCAGATGGAAGCGATCCGCGCACAGGGATTCACCGGCTTCGGCTTTCACCTCGCCGGCGACGACCTGTTCGACATAACCGACGATGATTGCGCCGGCTATCGCCGCTTCATGGCCGGCGAGGACCTCGATCTTGCCCAGTTTGCCGTCACTTATGACGAGTGTCTCTTCGACACCGACCCGAGCCCGCGCCAGGCCGTATCGGCCAAGATCGATCGCGGAACAGAGCTGGCGGCCCGACTGGAAGCGCAGGCCTTTCTGCTGCGGCCGGGCAGCGTCAATCCCGACGGTCCCTGGACACCCCACCGCGACAACCACCTACCCGAGCAGGTCGACGGGCTGGTCGACACCCTGCGGCCGTTAGCGCGCAAAGCGGAAACAGAGGGTGTGATCCTGGCCATGGAAACCCACGCTATCTCCATTATGGATCCCCCGGAAAAGTGCCGGGACATCGTCGAGGCCGTCGGGTCGGATCACCTCCGGCTGATCATGGATGCGGTCAACCACTTCCAGTGCCTGCAGCAGGTCTACCACAGCAGCGATTGGGTCAACCACATCTTCGACGAGATGGGGCCTATCGCGCCGCTGGCCCATATCAAGGACTTAAAGGTCTCCAACGGCCTCGTTATGCATATCGATCAGGAAGTACCCGGCGACGGAGAGCTGGATCTCGCTCTGGTGCTCAAACGCTTCGAGGCGCTCCACCCCAACGGCTACGGGCTGATCGAACACCTCCGCGCCGATCAGATTCCAAGGGCTGCCGCCAATGTGCGGCGCATTGCAGCGGAAAATGGTGTAACTATCCACTAAAGCCAGCGCCCGGGTTCCGAATGTCACGCGTCGAGAACATCGCGCACGGTGCGCGCCAGATTCGCAAACCTATAGGGCTTTCGCACAATTGCCTGAACGTCGACCGTTCGTGATTCGTCGACAGAATATCCAGTGACAAGAACCACCCGTATCTCGGGATCGAGGCCACGGACGATCGGCAGAAACTCGTAGCCAGACATCTTTGGCATGGAAAGATCGAGTAGGATAAGCGCAATCTCATCGCGGCTTCGCCGGAACACTTCCAAGCCGTCGGTGCCATCCGATCCTTGGAGCACCTTGTAACCATAGCTTGTCAACTGCGTAGCTACCGTACTCCGAATAGCGTCTTCGTCGTCGATAACCAATAGTGTTTCGGTGCCACCTGAAACGGCAGATTCGATTTCGTCATTCGGCACGGAGGCCTCTGCAAGACAGGCAGTCGGCAAGCAAACGGTAAAACGGGTTCCCTTTCCGAGATGACTCTCACATGTTATCCATCCTTCGTGCTGTTGTATTACCGCGTATGCGGTAGCCAGCCCCAGTCCCGTGCCTTTCCCCATTTCTTTGGTGGTAAAGAACGGCTCGAAGACGCGTTCCTGGACCTCGGAGTTCATGCCTATCCCGTTGTCCGAAAATATCGCGCGAAGATACTCTCCGGGGCGCGCTTCGGGATGGGCCTTCACGGCCTCCTCGTGGGAAATTTCATCCACCGTTATTTCGACCCGGGGGTTGTCACTGTCTGTTTCTTCCAGTGCGTCACGCGCGTTCAGACAGAAGTTAAGGAAGGCTTGTTGCAGCTGACTTTCATTTCCCTTGATGGCGAGCGGATGTTCGGGCGGGCTGAAGGCAATTTGATTCTTCGGTCAAACGTCTTTCGACATATGCGGACCGTATCGTCTAGCAACGTCTGCACATCGATCCGACTGTACTGGTCGGAGCTGGACCTTTGCCCAAATAACATGAGTTGCTCAACCACACCCGCTGCTCTTTCCGCGGCTGACATCGCCTCGATCAGACCCGGTCGTTGGGACTCAGATGCATTTTGCAGTGCCAGCTCTATGTCGCCTATTACGATCATGAGCATATTGTTGAAATTATGGGCAACGCCAGAAGAGAGTTTCCCGATAGCCTCCATTTTTTGGGCCTGGCGTAAACTCTCTTCCAACTGTTGACGTTCGATGGACCGAGCTCGGAGTTGCGCGATCATGGCGCTGAAGGCGTCTATAAGCTGGCCGACTTCATCAGTACCTGCCTTTTGAATTTCCTTTTCATAATCCTCCGCCCTTCCTATCTCGCCGATGGTTTCGACCAGGCGGGAAAGCGGGGTGGTAATGAGTCTGCTCAAGTAGATGGAGAGCAAGACTCCAGACACCAGTATCGCGAAGCTGACGACGAAGCCGGTTGCACGAATCGACTCAATGGCCCGATCCCTTTCGCGCAATGAGAATCCGACTATCAAATCACTCTCAATAGCCGATATCTGAAGCGGCGATCTCGCATGTAACCTTCCGACTTTCTCGACAGTATCTCCAGCGCTGAATAAATCGATTGACGGTAAATCTATATCCTGCGGATTGAAAGAGAACGTAGCTTTTCCGTCCTCTCCAAAGATGGCGATATATAGAATGCTTTCATCTTCCTTTGCTTGTTTGAAAAGCTCATCAATAAACGCGAAATCGCCCTCCTCAAGAGCTAGTGATACTCCGGCGGCAAGCATTTGCGTAATACTTTCAGCCCTGTCCGTCATAGCCTGGGTAACCTGCTGCTTCTGTTTCCAGGGGAAATAGCCGAAATTGAGAAAAACAGCCAGCAGGAGTACGAGCACGAAGACACTGAGTATCTTTGTGCGGATCGACAAATTTCTGAATAGTTGAATCAAACTACTTGGCGGGGATTTCCCGCGATTGGAGAGGATATTTGCTGTCCGAGATCTCTTTGCCGTCAACCTTGATCACCTTGACGGAATCCAAGGAAGGATCGAAGTCAGATATATGGATGAACCCGATGGCAAAAGGGTTAGTGGCGATGTAATCTAGCATCTTTCTCTCAGAGTCCATACTCACAGGCAAATTCTGAAATTCTCCATTCAGTATCATGCTGAGCCACTTCATCCGAATTCTTATTGACGATATGCCCGCTACGGTCCGATAGAATTTCTCGGCAACCTCTTTTTTGCCCTTGTAGTCAATCAAATTGATGTGTCCACTCGTTCCACGCCCAGACACCCACGTTAACCTCTCGCCCAGGAAGATCCGTTTCAACTCAGCCATGCGAAGGGATTCTACCGGGTTCGTGCCGTTCACGACTACTGCGATCTGAGCACGAGCGTCTGTGCTGAGCAGAAGGCAGGTCCCCCCGACAAGCAGCAAAGTTCTCGCTATGCTCATGCGCGACCCCAACGGTGCCGAATCCGCATTCGGTCTCCTCTAAAAGCCGATGGCAAGCTGAGTAGAGAATCTATTCGAATTGTCGGCACCATCGACGGACTGATAGCGATATTGCGTCTTCACGACGGCGAGATGAGACAGACGGTAATTCAAGCCAAGTGATATCGCCCTGGTATCAAGCGGTTCAAAGAATGGATCATCCTCGATGTCTATGAAATCCAGCCTTGCAAAGGGTACGTACTGTCCCAGGGCATACGACCCCAACAGGTAACCTCCCTTACTCCAGTTGTTCCCGGAGCTTTTTCCATCGTTGTTGGCAAAGGCCAACTCCGCCAGCAACTCAGCGCCACGCTTTTCTATGACGCAGCTTGCAACCAGGACCGACATGTCTACATCCTCGGCGAGTGAATCGAAGTGTGCCAGGTGCGGTGTCCCGGACTCATCCATGCCCTCCTTCGATGCGCGATCGCGATAGTAGGAAAAACCGAAATCAAAACCATCAACCGCCTTGGAATGGATATCGAAAATCACGGACTTGGTATCGTCATTGTCTTCCACGGGACTGGAGCCGATTCCATTGCCAATCATCAACCCGTAATAAAATCGGCCCGAGCCGATTTCCCTTCCCGTGACATAGACTCCGAGAGTATGAATGGGAATCATCTCCTGGAAGAAAGGTTTGTCGACCGAGGTGTAGAGGAGAACTCCGTGGTGAAAGGCGCGATTCCAGTATCCGAGGGGTGTATGAAATTTCCCCACGGAAACTCGCAGGTAGTCATTGAAGGTGTATCTAACCCACAGACGCCTTAAACTTATGATCCATTCTTCTCTATATTCATAGGTTACCTCACTCAAAAATGAGGTCCCCGGTGCCAGAGTACCGGTTATATAGGTATCGTACTCGCCAATCCGGAAGCGGGAATTGCTCGAATCATCATCATCAATCTCGAAGTTCAGGTCAGCGAACCCTCGAATGGTCCTGCTACTGGTTTCTGAACCTTCGACAGATTCGATCGCCAAATGACAAAGTGAAACGAGGAGTACCGCGATAACACGTAACATCATTCGATCCCCATCGTGACCAGATCCTGCTTGTTGCCTGTAAGAAACCCAAAGAATATCAAGATTTACATATTTCTATGGTGTTTGGCTTTTTTCAAACCTAGCAATATAGCACTCAGGCGTCACCAGATAAAACGTATACGGCTCGGCACAGGATGGCTTTTCTTCGGCCGTTAAACGACCCAAGGAAATTCTCGGGTCCTATTGTTTTTGTTGTGAGTTACTACCGAGCCGCAGAAGCCTTCAAACGTATCGGCGGATCAGTCCCGCCATCCGATCGTTCCCCCGTTTTTCCACCCACGCAAGAGGCGTCGACCAGGCGGCGCCGGACCGTTCAGGATCGGCGCCGTTCTCCAGATACAGCTCGGCAAGCTCGTAGCGATCCCAGCGAACCGACCACCCAAGCGGAGTCGACTGCAGAAGATCGTCGAGCACGTTCAGGTCGGCACCATACTCGATCAGGATCCGGCCAAAGGCGATTCGGTCACTCTCTAGCATGACCACGTGGCGGCCCCACACCTTTCCCTTCGCTGCGAGGTGATGGGCCAGCCGGTAACCGTATCTGCCCACCACGTTGGGACTAGCGCCGTGTTCGAGAATCATGCGAAATATCTCGGGATAGACTCTGCGGTCGATGTCCTTGAAATTGCGGTGCGGGTGCAGGCGCCATAACCGGAGCGGCTGCTCCAACACGTCCATCCAGCGGTTGTCCTCGCTCTCCCAATTCAGCTGGCGCAGACAAAGGCCGGCCAGATTGATATCCCCTCCGCAGCCCGCGGCCCTGAGCAGTTTCTCAGCCAGGTCAGGGTCCCTGTGAAGGTACACCGCAGCAGCCGCGGTCTCACCCTCGACCCCTGCGGAGGTAGGTTCGAGGACGCCACCATACCGATAAAGCAGTCCTTTCATCCGATCATCGCGGTTGTTGTACGCGTAGCCGACAGGGTTGCCGCTGGCGTACGGTCCCTTGTTCGGGTCCGCGCCGGCTTCGAGGAGAATCTGAGCGATCTCGTATTGCCCTGAGCCCGCCGCCCTTGTCAATGGCTCCCCGCCGCTCTTGGGCCGATTCTCATACTCGGTAAGTTCGTGCTCGTCATCCGGGTGACAGCCCAGTTCCAACAGTAGCTTGATCATTTCAACGTTGTCGGCCTCGACCGCCCGTTGGAGCAGCCCGAGTCGTTTGACCCCGTCGTTGAGGAAACGCTCGGGACGGTCTGCCGCCGCCTGCCGGACGTGAGGCATGTCTCCGAGAGCTACGGCGGTTTCGAGACTGACATCGCAACCGGCCTGGAGCAGGAGGCCCGTTGCGATCAGACAACCCTCGTTGAGCGGGAGAGCTCGCGGGTGGGCACTCTGGACCGCGCCGTCCAGGGGCGAAGCGCCCGCGGGCGTGAGATGGCGATAGTCCGCCCCGCGCTCGAGAAGCTGGTGCACCAGGTTGTACAGACCTGCACAAGCGGCGGCATACAGAACGCTACCACCGTTCCGATGACACGCGTTCAGCAGTTCCGGCTGCGCGTCGAGGAGTCGGAGCGCCTCGACCTCGTCCTTCTCCGTAACCGCCTCGAAGAGTGCATCGTTTGCGGGGCTGATCTCGATGTTCTCGCAGGCCGCCAACTTTAGTTTTTCGTCCTCGTCACGAATGATTTCGACGATGCTGCCGAGCCCCCGTTCCTGCGCTATGGTCAGCGCGCCTGTCGCCTCCCGATGCGGGAAGATCCCTTCGTCGACCTTGGCACCACGCTGAACGAGCAGACGAACCGCTTCGTCATGACCATTCATCACGGCGAAGTGAATCGCGCGGTGCACGTTTCTTTCGGCTACCATTACGTTGACCAGGTCGGGCTGCCGATCCAAAATCAGACCAATGCGCGAGACATCGCCATCGGCCGCCGCATCGCAGAGGTCTGCGATCTTTGTCGGGCCATTTAGTGTCATTCAGAACCTCGGGAGTCAAGATCTGTTCGGGGTTGTGGCTATAGTACGAAGATATAAAGGAGGATCCAATACCTCGAGGTCCGTTAACACCGTAGCCGCCCATCTCCCGGCTAGATCCGATTCTGCAAGCTAAGGGATGAAAGCTGCCTGCCGATCATCCAACTAACAGCTGAGCAATCAGGAGAAGGTGATTTGTCCAGCTCACCTCCGGGTTGGTTTCGCTCATTTGCGAACATAGACACGATGCGATGTCGATCGTTCCGCAGGCCCGGATTCGCTCTTCGCTGTGGCCGAGTTCCCGGCTGAATATTTGGACTGGCTGATCCAGCAACCTTTGCTTCTCATCTCGGGATATCTCATCCGGTAACCCGTTATGCAAGAATCGGCCCACCTCCAGACACGGGACACCGACCACCCCTTTCGGATCTATCGCTAACCACCCGACCTGCTCATCGAGGAGGATCTTCTGATGGTGCAAATCGCCATGCAACAAGACATCCTGCGCTTTCGTGCTCTGGATCTCCTTGAACAGATGCGTAGCCGTGTCGATCAACTCCGCCGGAAATGGGGCCCCGTCTCTAGCGCAAATGGGCTTTGACCTGTGAAACCTGCGTTCTACTTGCTCCGCATAGATTGGCAGGCAGTGAACCGACGGCACGGCAACCTGAAGATTTTTCATTACGCCGGCCGCCAGGAGCGACTCTTCTGCGTTGTTCCGGAGTTCGTTCAGCTTGGTTCCCGGTCGAATGCGCTCTAGCAGTAGTGCCCCGAGTTCGGGGTCGCTATCTACGTATCTGACGATCCCGCGTCCCTGGTAGATACGCAATGCTTCCATTTCCGTAACGAGATCGTGGTGAGGCACCCCCACTTTGAGCACCAGTTCGTCGCCGGAGTCATTACAGGCGAATGTCAGGTAGTTAGCCTTGAGATCTTCGACAGCGGGGCCGAGATCCAGCTTCCAGCGGGTTGCCAGTTCTGTCAGGAGCTCCGGTAATTGGACAAGCCAGGCCTTGCCGGCGCCACCGAATACACGGCAGATCGATTGCTGAAAATATTCGGGGAAGGGTTCCATCGGTATCTAGCAAGGTGCGCGAGGGGTTGCCGAGGCCTTGGCGCGTACCATCACTCAGGTGCACCGACCTGGCGCAGTCTTTCTATCTCGCGAGCCGTTGTCAGTCGAGGAACTGGCAGCTGCTTCGGGTAGAAGTCCGATCGGGCAAGTGCGTAACCTAGCGGCGTGAATTCGCGAATCCTGCCATCGTGATTCATGCTAGCGCGCACGGTCAAATCAGGCCCCTTAGCAAGGAGACAATCGAATGTATCGTAACACGAACCACGAGGCGTGCCAATCGTGTGATAGAGCGGCGTCTGCCCTCCCGATCCGTCTTGTAGCATTTGCGCCTTTGCATTGATGTCAGCGCCGTGTTGAATAAGAAGCTCCGCACACTTGCTTTCATTGTGCGAAGCCGCGATGTGGAGCAATGTGTACCCCATAACCGTTTTGTCCACTATTTTGTAATTGAAGAAGCCAGTAACCAGCGACGGATCACGGACAATTCTGACTTCGAGCGCGTCGTGGCGACCTCGGTGGATGTCCATCACAGGCCCATCCTCACAGACAGCTCCAGCTTCAATCAAGGTATTGATACATTCGTGACGTAGGCCGACATCGAAGACCCACGAGGACCCAATCGCCGCCCCCATGACGCCAGCCCTGTTTGGATCGACGCCGAGTGACAACAATCTCCTGATTTGTGCGAGGTCCAGGTTGTAGGCATTGCACCAAAGCATGTGGCCAAGAAACCGCGAATCCGCTCCGGCTCTTTTCAGGATCTCCATGCTTCCCAACGAACTTCGCATGTGTGCATACCTGAAGGGCGTAATGAACCTGGGACGTCTCTTGCGGTCAGTCCACTCGAATTTCGCCTGAACGAGAGCCGGATGTTCACTGAGCAACCTGCTCAACCTGGCGCCGTCATCCCGCTCAATTGCGTCTCTTACGAGGCCCGGCCTATCCTCCCTCTCCTCGACAGCCTCGACGCACCTTTGCCAGCTGAGAAATCCGTATTCGATGGCGACGACGAGCTGCGCATCTTCAAGCGTGAACTCTGCGCTAAGAATATCAGCAGTTCCAGATGTCGAAAAACTCGGATGAGACTGCTTGATGCGTGACATGGCTTCCGCTTTAAGGGCATGGTAATCCCTAAGCAACCCGTCGGCTTGCTTCCGGTGATTCTCAATAGTGGGAGAGCGCACGGGAATTCGCCTTTTTGCTTACAAATGTTTTCGTGCTTCCGTAACCGCCCAACGTTGTCCGCCTCCAGGAAGATGCAACCGACCTAAAACCTCCACAACGGCTATGTGTAGTTCTTGGTCGAAGAGCACACAGTATGAGCCCGGCCGATCCCGATAGCCGTTCCCCTCAAGTGCCTGGCCGAATATCTGCATTCAGTTGACCGCGGGGCGCATCGGTCCAGGTGGACACGCGTATCGCTGACTCTGGATCTCGGTACCAGGGATCCTGCTGCCGGATAGTGGGTATATTGAATTCCAATTGAAACCTCTGTTTATATGCGATGCGTGATCAGCTGTCTTTTCCCGCTTTCGAGGAACCCCCAGGATAAGAACTCGATGGCCGCGGATTGCGCTGCTCGAAAAGGTCTTCATAACGCATGCGGACCCTCCCTTCCAGCTCCGGATGCGGCCGAATCCAGAACCTCCCGTCAATGATGGCAGCAAAAACATGATCCGCCAGCTCTTTGGGAGACATGCCCACCCGGATCGCTCGACGAAAAGCCTCGACCGTCGCATCATCCGCGCCAATCGCATCGTCTTGTTCAGATTCATCTCTCAATGCCGACGGACGATTTCGTGCTGAATCCATAATTTCGGTGTTCACAAAACTTGGACACAAGACAGAGACTCCTATCTGTGCGTGTCGCTGCGACAACTCATGGTAGAGCTGCTCCGAGAGTGCGATGACGGCATGTTTGGTCATTCCGTAACTTGCGGAGGGATGAGGAGAAATCAGTCCTGCAATAGAAGCCGTGTTCACGATATGACACTCGGTATTCTGCTCAAGCATAATCGGAACAAACGTCCGCAAGCCATGAATGATGCCCCAAAGGTTCACCCCCATCGCCCATTTCCAATCATTCAGGGTACTTTCCCAGATAGAACCATCGGTACGGACACCAGCGTTGTTGCAGAGCAGGTGTACTGCCCCGAAATAATCAATCGACCTCTCGGCCAGTCGCTCGACATCCACGGGATCGGACACATCAGTCGGTATCGACCGGACATCTGCTCCCATTGCTTCCATTGCTGATCTGGTTTTAGACAGGGCTTCTCGCTCGATGTCGGCAAGAACAACCTTCATACCCTCGGCTATACAACGCTCAGCCATCCCGCACCCGATTCCGCTGGCTGCTCCGGTGATGACAGCTACCTTACCTTTGAGATTCTTCATCCGTGAAAATGCTACGACTTGACCGCTTCGATGATGCACACGGGCGATTGTGTCGGTAGGATGCGGGACAGCTTCAGATCCGCCTTTGCTAACAGCGCTTCAAACTCTTCCTCGGTTCGTTGGCGATCTCCAGTAGTGGCGGGAGGATTGGCATGCATATAGTGCTCTCCCTCAAAGTTGATTCAAAGGGAAGTTTCTAAACTGCATCAATGCCACAAGGCGGGCAATATCAATGTTTAGCGACGAACATCTCACAGCTTCTTGACCAAGTATCGATATAGCTCCTCGTCATGATGGGAATTTCCATCGGGATCCGCATAGGTGTATCCGGAGAGAAATTCGCCGTATCCACTATCTTCAAACCCCAATGTCTCGTAGAGTACGCGGGCGGCCTTCTGCTTTGGACTATGCGATGTTACCCGAAGCCCGACGAGACTGATGCCTCTTGCTCGGACAAGGGCTTCGGCCACTTCCATTAGCTGGCGACCAATCCCCCGACCACGGGCAATCTCCGTAACTCTGAGGTCGCCGACTTCCGCGCAATGTAACTCCTCAGCCATGTTTGTACGCTGGCACTTTCCCCCCGGCCAGCTTACAAATACGTACCCAACGGGCTCGGTATCGTCCCACGCTGCTAGGCAAGTAACCTCACCTGCCTGCTGACCTTCAAATCTTTCGACGTGACGATTGATTGGCGCACCCGCCTCCTCCGGATATGTTGCCACCAAATATCGCACGTCCCTTCCACATGAAATCTTTTGCAACTCTGTAACGTGCTCTGCAAATCCAATGAACTGATCGTCCGCTCTCAATTCGGCAGCTCGGTTTTCGATACCAAGCATGTTTCCAGATGTAGCAAGGTCCAGAAACACCGCCAGTTCGGACGCCGGCGGCGCTACTACTACCCGATCAGCTTCTCCCAATGCTTGAGACTGCGGCTCGGCATATTCCGAGGTTAGTTGCAATCGCTCTGCGAGGAGTCTCGTCAGGTGGTCTTGTCGAACGGGTATTGCAACAAACTCGTCCGCGCCTGCATCCGCGCTCTCTTTCCTGTCAGCCTCGAAGGCACTGGCAGTAACAGCCACTAAGACAACCTGGCTTCCCCCAGGTTTCGATTTAATCTCCTTCATCGCGTCATTGCCGTCCATCACTGGCATTCGCAAATCCATAAACACAAGGTCAGGATGCCATGTCAGCGTCTTGTCCACGGCGGCGCGCCCGTCCTCAACCTCTTCCACCAGAAATCCCAGGGGGATCAGCATGTCTACGAGCACCCTGCGATTCTCCTCTTGATCGTCTGCTACCAAGACTTTCCGCGGGTCGCCTTGATAACCGGTAATCTGCTTTGCCTCCTGAGCAACAGAAGGCGTGTAGTTTGGGAGTTCCTCGACCTCGAGCTCGAACCAGAAGCTGCTGCCCTTTGACAACTCGCTTTGAACCTGCAATTCGCCTCCCATCAACTCGACCAGGCGGGCACTGATCGGCAGTCCCAGACCTGTCCCCTCTATGGCATCGCTTTGAGCGCCCACTTGCTTGAAACCTTCAAAAATCGCCCCAAGCGACTCTTTGGCAATACCGATGCCAGTGTCATCCACTTGAAATCGCAGACGTTTGCCTCCGGACTGGCTGATTCTGAGACTAACATTCCCATGTTTGGTGAATTTGATCGCATTGCCAAGTAGATTGGTCAGGATCTGCCGGAGTTTCTTTTCATCCATGCAGACACCCACCGGCACGTCGGTAAATTCGCAGCTGAACGAGAGACCCCGCTGCTGAGCGCGGATCTTGAAAACGGTTTCTAGATTCTCGATAAGCTCTCGCAAAGAGAATTCGTTCTTCTCGAGCTCCATTCGACCGGCTTCCACCTTGGCCATGTCGAGAATGTCGTTGATCAATGAAAGGAGATGCTCACCACTCCGGCGTATTACCTCGACACCCTCATGCTGCTGCTGGTTCAAGGAGCGATCTCTGCCCAAAATCTGTGCGTAACCGAAGATTCCGTTTAGCGGTGTGCGAAGTTCGTGGCTCATATTGGCCAGAAATGTACTCTTGGCGCGACTGGCAGCTTCCGCATCTTCTTTGGCTCGACGCAGCTCGGTCTCCGTTCGCCGCTGCACGGAGATACTGTCGTGCAGAGCCCGCTCGGTGCGTTCGTGTTCGGCGATCTCCCTGGAGAGTTTGCGGTTCGAATGGAATATAGAGGCCGCCACCAGCGCGATTACGAGGAACGGGACACCAGCCCACAGGCCCACCATTTTCCAGTCGGTTTGACGTTCTACACGCAGATTTACCCATTTCTCCTTTATCAGCTTCTTCTCCTGCTCCGTAAAGCGGGCGAGGGTTTTGTTCAGAATGGGTACCAACGGCGCCAGGTCCTTGCGGACGCCTATCGATATATCGATATCGTACGGCGTGAGCGCCGCTACTCGCAGATTGGTCAAGCCGAGTTTTCTCTCGAAGAACTCGATTACCGCCAATTCGCCAACGGTTGCGTCGGCGTCCCCCTTGGCGACTACAAGCATTGCTTCATCCATCCGGTCTACCAGCATCAGCTCCAATTCAGGATGGTCGCGTTCGATCCAATACTGCGTGACGTATCCTTTAACAATGGCGACCGATTTTCCTTTGAAATCCCCCAATCCTTCAACGTGCGGGAAGTCCTTGCGGGAGACGATGACGGTGGGTAACCGCAAATACGGTTCGGTAAAGCTCAGATACTCCGACCGCTTCTGTGTTCATGATGGCTGTGATGACATCGATATCGCCACTCCGGGCTCTATTCAGAATCGCATCCCAGGTAAGGCCGTACACCGCCGCCATCTCCAGGTTCAACTGCTCATTGAGAATGCGGACATAATCCGAGGTTATGCCGGCGTGCTTCTTCTCATCGTCAAAAAATTCAAAGGGTGCCCAGGCCGGCGCAACGCCCACACGAAGGCTGCGATGCGCTATCAGCCATTTGCGCTCCTCCGGCGTACGCTCGTCCGCCCAAACGTGGAAAACTCCCATCAACACAGCCAACACGGCGATGGGGAATGGGGCGATCGTGTGGCAGTCCTTCATACCGATTTTGTCCCAGATTTGTGGCAATCGAAACGCATCCACCTCAGAGTCTCCGTACTAAGAAAGTATTATGCCATTCCCAAAACAAGATCTATCACCTAATATTCGCTGGAGTTTACGTCCCATTTTCCTGATGGAGTGCCGGTGGGCGCCAGTGGCCCCAAATCCCCCCAGTCAGACGTCCTGATCGTCGATGACACCGTGGCTAACCTTCGTGTGCTTTCGACCATGCTGAGCAGTCAGGGGTATAAGGTCCGTGGAGTAACCTCCGGTCCCATGGCCCTCACCGCCGCGAGGGCGGCGCCACCGGCGCTGATTCTTCTTGATATCAAAATGCCCGAGATGGACGGATACGAGGTCTGTCGAGAGCTGAAAGGCGATGAGCAAACCCGCGCTATTCCGGTCATTTTCATAAGTGCAATCTACGAAGATGTGGATAGGGCCAAGGCATCTGACGCGGGAGGTGCGGATTTCTTGACCAAGCCCTTTGATATGGACAAGGTCTTGGCATGTGTGGAGAAGCATTTGGCCTGAGCGTGACAACAATCTCGTTGTTCGCCCTGCCCTTTCGCGAAGCGAAGCAAATGAACATGCTGCTGCAAAGTAGGAGGGTCTAAACAAATGCTGTTCACAGCCAACATCCTGAAGCACATTCCAACGGGCGAAGTTACCCTCGCGTTTCGCCGCTGGCGTCGCCCGTCGGTCAAGACGAACGGCACGATGAAGACTGGAATAGGTGTGCTTGCGATCGAGAGTGTGGAGAAGATATCTGAGGATGAGATAGCGGAAGCGGACGCCGTGAACGCGGGATATGCCGACCGTCGCACGCTCCTCGAAGAGCTCCAGGGCAGTGAGGGAGAGCTTTATCGAATTGCATTCTCCTATCGTGGAGAAGACCCGCGAATCCAGCTCCGGGAGGACGACGCGCTCACCGATTCAGATTTCACAGAGATCTGCGCTCGTCTCAAACGTTTCGACGTAGCGTCACGGCAGGGAGCATGGACCCGACAGATTCTCGATGTTATTCGCAAACATCCGGGAGTCGTATCCGGCGAACTATCCAGGATGACCGGCCACGAACAGAAATGGTTCAAGGCCCAAGTGCGGAAGTTGAAAAACCTCGGACTGACCATAAGTCTCGAAGTGGGGTACAAACTCTCTCCCCGAGGTACCGCTTTCTTAGACCGATTGGGTCGAACTGGCTGTGCATGATCGCGCACGCATGCAATAGCCTTGCCGCAAGCAGTTCACCGAGCGCGGGCGCTTTGTGAAGGTGAGGCAGGCCGACAGCGGCGGCGCCCACGACGCAACCTTAGGAGATAGGGATGATCAACTTTGTTGGTTCCAATTTTACCTGGAAATCGCACCCTTGGACCCCCGATCCGTATTACAAATGGGCCGGTGGTTTTGTTGGCGAGCCCGGACAGATCTATCATGTGCGCTTCAATTTGGAAGGCCACTGTCAGATTCGCGACCCTGCCGCTGGTGGCGGCGGCACGGAGATATTTCTAGGTGCTCCTTGTCGCTCTGAGTACACCATTGCCCGGCGCAACCTCTTTCAGGTGCCCAGCGCCGAATGGCGCATGGCTTTCAGCAGAGATCGAAAGGTGGCCATCGCCAGACGGCCCAGCTGGGAAAAGGAAGAAAGCGCCGAAAGATTGCTGAAAGAAGCCCACCAAGACCACCGCATCGATTTAAGGCGATATTCCGTATACGACGGCCTGGAGGATGCCGGCCAGATCGTCGAGGCGACTTTGGCCAACGACATATTGGGAGCACAGAGCACCTATGAGGACCGTGGGTTGGAAGTGACGGTCGAATATCCCGTCAATTTGATCAACATAAACGAAGCCGACAGCGAGTTTCAGATCTGTACCGGACCGGTAATTGTGCCCGATTTACAAACCTGGGACGGCAGCCAGGTGAGTCGCGTTTTCCTCGCCCACGCGGCTGTGACCCAGTTCGATCACGTCGAGTTCATTCTGCAGCGCGAGGTCGACGCGACGCCAGAGGACCGCCAGTGGCTCGACCAACCACAGGGCCGCGACCGGCTGGAGTTGCTCGATCCGAACAACAAACCGCCTGGCTATCCACCGCCACGCCCGCGCCCGACGGTCTACAACGAAGTGTGGGAATTCGCCGCACGCAACCAGGTCTGGCGCGCCGACAATAATTGACGGCGGTAGGGTGGTGTATGGCGCCACCGGCCGAAAAGCGAGCAGCGCCGCGCTTTCAAGCAGCTGGGGCCACTCTGTTCGTTACGCGTGGTACTGGGTATGGGTAGTTGCTGAGACGCGCCGGCCGAGGCGGCGGCGAACTTCGCGTTTGAGGAACAGCTTGATCAAGTAGCGGCTCCCCGGTACCAGGGCGGCCAGCCCAACGATGTCAGTCATGAAGCCGGGGGTAAGAAGCAGAATGCCACCAACCAGAATGATGAAACCGTCGAAGATCTCTTCCGCGGGAAACGCAGCCGTTGCGAGCTCCCGCTGCAGGCGGCGCAACGCCAGCATCCCCTGGGAACGAGCCAGCCAGGCACCGGAAAATCCCGTGGCAAGCACGATGCCCACGGTGGGCAGAACCCCAAAGGAATCGCCCGCCTGAATCAGCAGGGCTAGCTCGATGACGGGTACGACGGTGAATAGAAGGAGGAGTTTGACAAACACAAAGCGAATATAGATGAGCCGGATGTGGACGGCAAAAGGAGTGTTGTCGGATCGCAGCGTACGAGATCACCACACGGCTCGCGCTACGACCTCTTCCAATTCCTCTTCCCGTCGCGGCACCCGCTTCCACGCAGAGGGGCGCGAATTCACGGGGTCAGCTTGGAACCGATGCGAGGGCCACACCGGAGAACTAACTACTCTCGGTTGAGAATCGATGCTGAAGCACGTTTGCCGCTGCTAACCCAGACACAACTCGACCACGTTCTTGATCTCCGGGACCATGGTCTCAGTAAAGGTTTCTTTGATCTTGTCCACGTCTTCCATCTTGAGCTCGAGCTTGGCCAACAGCTCGTCGGTGTAGACCCCCTTCTCGTCTGGAAGGTATCCGAGGCCCAGATCCTTACTGAGGTTGTTAACCAGGTAAAGCAGCGCGGTCAGAACGGTGGACGATTCCGTGACTGTATGGTGTGAGCTCACCGCTTCCACCAGCTCTTTTCTAACGTTGGATTTTATGAGCAGCATTTGCCCCACACGCTCATGGTGTGCCGCCTCTCCGATTCCCGATTCTGCTTCCCGGAAAGAAGCCAAATCGTCACGCCCCTCGGCCATTTGAGTGACCACGTTTTGAAAGTGATCCCAAAAGAAGAAACCGAGAATCATCTTGCCGATGTCGTGGAGGATGGAGCTGATCCAGTAGGTATCGAAAGGAATTTCCTCTTTCAGCGGCACCAGCTTGTCGTTGCATATCTTTTCGAAACACATGGCGCAGCCAATGGAGTGCTCCCAGAACCGCCTTAAATCGAAGGAGCTGTCTTCGGGTTTGATGAAGGTATTCATCTTCTTGACCTGTTGGGCGATGGCGCCCGCCTTCTTCAGACCAAGACGAACGATAGCTTCCTTGAGATTCCACTTTCCCGTCTTGGCAGCCCCCGCAAAAGACGGGGCGCTTACCACCTGCAGCAGTTTCTGGACAATGGCAGGATCGTTGAGCAGGAGCTGCTCCAGCGCCTCTATGTTGGCATTGGGATCATTCACCATGCGCATGATTCGCAGCACGATCTCGGGAATCGCGGGGAGGGTCTGCAATCCTTTTACCCTGATCTCTACCCGCTTCTGCAGCTCCTCGTAGGGGATCTCCTCCTCATTGTTGATCAGCTCCTCGAGACTGCCCTTCAGGTTCTTGGCGATTACCACGCGTAGAGAGTCTGGAGCGTTCTGAAACGACCTTTCCCAGGAGCAGACGAAGACGTTTTCGAGACCTTTGCAGACGATCTTGAGCGAACTTTCCGTTGCCAACGGGCAGAGGATGAAGACTGGAATCTTGCCCTGAAGGCTCAACGCATACACGAACATTTTGTTGGTGATCTTTTCGTTCTGGACAATAAAAACGCTGCGCACGGTAGTTCCATGACCACGAAGTAATCCCGCAGCTTCCTTGAGATCCTCGGCGAGAACTACCTGCTGGGCGTACTGATAGTTCAGGGTCAGAACAATGTATTTGAACAGCGTCTGTTGAACCTTGCCCTCTTGTTTGACGACGAGACCGTAACTCTCATCAGCGTCCAGTAATGACCTGTTTGTCATTGGGAAAAACTCATTCGGGGAGATTCAAGCACGGATAGGACGTTGTTCACGAATTCGGCTCGAGAAAGCGAAGACCCATTCCGGGAGGAGTCCCGTCGACCTGGCGGACGACTTCAAACTCGCCCACGATGCCCAACTCACCACCGGTTTCGGGCATCACTTCCACCTCACAAACCGTCCCGGGTGGAAACACCTCGATGCAGCGGGCAAACAAGCCGGACAGCGAAATATCGTTGGTAAATCCCTTAATAGTCTTGCCGGCACATCGGATGGTTACGGTGACGTCGAACGGAAGACGTGAATCTCTGGGCTTCAATCGTTAGGTATCCGCTTCGTGAATACTGGAAGACGCTGCGAAACAAACTTGGGCGCAGAAGAAATCTGCGATAAATGTAGAGGATTCGGCGTGAGAAGGCTACTCAAGAGGATCGGGCAACATTGACCCGTCGGTGCGGATGCCAGAAACCGAAGGCTCCGTTCAGCGGCGGCGGCGGTCCGCACGGCTCAGCGGTCCAGGTAGTCCATGCCGCTGAGCAACGACCAGCGGTACCGGTCCGGCGGCTGCACCCGGTTTCCCCAGGCCTTGAGAATCTTCTGGTCCTCTCGCTGCGCTCCCATCTGCGCCATCACCCACTCGGGATCCCAGTCGTGCAACACCCTGTCGAGCAAACGATCACGAATCTCGAAGCATTTGGGATCTTCGGCACGATCCTCCATCTCCCGCGGGTCTTCGTCCAAGTTGAATAGCTGACACGGCAGGCCATGGTAATAATTGAGCTTCCAGTCGCCACTACGAACCATCCGTTGAAACACCCCAACCTCCGGATACGACCCACCCTCACCCTCCCCATCCTGGCAAAACTCCGAAAACGCAATGTCCTCCCACTCGGCAGCTGGATTTCGCAGAATCTCCAGCAGACTGCGCCCGCGCGCCCGCGGCAAGACAGGAGCCACGAGGGCATCGAGCATAGTGGCGTTGAGGTCGAGCGAACTGATCACTCGTTCACACCGTTCTCCGGCAGGGAGTTGGCCCGGCCACGACAAAATGGCGGGCACCTTTGCCGAATCTTCGTAGAAGGTCTGCTTCCACCACAGCCCGTGCTCGCCAACCTGCTCGCCATGGTCGGACATATAGAGAATGAGGGTGTTGTCGGCCAGCCCGTTGCGGTGCAGAGCTTCGAGAATCTGCCCGATCATGGTGTCCATGCGCGTCACCAGCGCCCAATACGCCGTACGGGCGCGGAGCACCTCTTCATCCCCAACTACAACCGTATCGGTAGCCTGCCGCCACTCGGCGATGTGAGGGTGTAGTGTTTCGGAAAACGGTTCCGGCGTGCGCGGCATCGTCATCCTGCCCTGGTAGATCTCGTAATCCTCCTGCCGCGCCACGAACGGCTGGTGCGGTAACATAAATCCGACGGAGATCGAAAATGGCTCGTAACCACTGGAACGTTTCTTGGCACCGAGGCGGTTCAGGCAGTCGATGGTTGCCGTTGTCACCTCCTCATCATGGACCTGGTAGGAGCTCTGCCCTGGTCCCGAGTTGGTCAGACTGATGCGCGCTGGCCCGGCGCACCCGTTCAAATCGCCACGATCGGCGACCGGTTTTCCGCCCGGGTGGTTTGGAGAGTGGTCTCCCACCAGACGCTCGGCGTAACCGTGCAGCTGGTCTGGCCCCAGAGAATGCATACGCCCGATGAGCACCGGCCGGTAGCCGGCGGCACCCATTGCATGAGCGAACGTCGGGATACCCGAGCTCAGGATGTGGCTGTTGGTCCAAACGTGATTTTCATACGGATACCGTCCGCTGAGCATCGACATGCGCGAGGGCACGCAGATCGGCGACGGACAATAGACGTTGTCGAGAACCACACCATTGGCGGCGAGAGCGTCGAGATGTGGGGTCTGCACCAGCGCGTCGCCGTAGCAGCCAGCCACGAACGGACTGTGTTGATCCGAATGAATGTAGAGAAGGTTGGGTCGCTCACGCATCTTGGGCTGTAAGGTTGCTCAGAAAATGCCACAAGGATGGGTGGCCGGCTTGGGCAGCGGCCGCCCGTCGCGATTGCATATAACTCTACTGTTAAATATGTTGGCCGTCCAGGTGACAACGGACCATGACCTCCATAGAACCGAAAGCTATCACCTACGGCATGTTCATCATGCCCTTTCATCCGCCAGACAAACCCCTGTCCCGGTGTTTCGACGAGGACATTGAACTGGTTGTTCGAGCGGAGGAGCTCGGCTTCGACGAGTTCTGGATCGGGGAGCACCACACTATGAGGTACGAGCCGATCGTCGTGCCGGAGGTCTTCATCGGCAGGCTGCTCGGCGAGACCGAGCGCATTCGCCTTGGACCGGCTCCGGTCTGTCTCAACCAACACCACCCGGCGTACGTAGCCACTCGACTGGCATTCCTCGACCACCTCTCGAAGGGACGGTTGAATCTTTGTTTCGGTCCCGGAAGCGTTACTGCCGACCAGGAGCTGTACGGACTGGACCCCAAGCTTGGGGGCGCCATGACCCTTGAAGCGATCGACGTTATTCTCGATCTGTGGTCCTCGGATCCACCTTATCGCCATGAGGGTGAATTCTGGCAGTTCTCGCTCGAGCAGTTCGTCGACCGGGAAACCCAGATCGGGTTCATTCACAAACCTCTGCAACAACCACATCCCCCTATCGCCTTACCGGGCATGAGTCGCAACTCCCACAGCTTGAAAGTGGCCGGCCAGCGCGGTTTTTCACCGTTCTCCACCGCCCTGGTCGCCGGCAATGTGCTGGCGGACAACTGGGAGACCTATGTCACCGCCGCGACGGCAGCAGGCCGCGAACCGGACCGGAACGACTGGCGCGTCTCACGTGCCATCTTTCTTGCGGATTCCACCGAAGAAGCTCTAAGGCTGGCGCGGTCCAACTCGGTGGGCAAGAACTACGAGTACATCGCTACCTTGATGGATAAGGGCTTGGGACGACAGATCCCCAAGCGCGATCCGGATATGCCCGACACCGACTGCAATATGGACTATTGGCTCACCGAGCAGATCATCGCCGGCGATGTGGACGAGGTGTTGCGCCGACTCCTGCTTCTCATCGACGAGTGTGGCCGCTTCGGAACCCTCGTCTTGATGGGGTTCGACTGGGACGACAAAGCAGCGTGGCTGCGCAACCTCGACCTTTTCGCCAACGAGCTGATGCCGGCGTTGAACCGCGCAGTTCGCGTCAGCAGCTGACCTCTCTTTGGGACGGCGGTCAACTGCGTCGACGTAGCGGCCGCTATCCCGCCGCGACCTTCGGGAATAACTGCACGACCGGTTCGAACTCGACCCCCTCGTCGAGCGGGAACATCGGCCGACGACAGATCCGATGTCCCAGCGTCTTGAGGTCGGCGCTGGTGGACCCGGGGGCGTTCACATTGAAATAAGCCGCCGCCCAGGAATTGAAGAAGTGCTCCTGACAATGGGGGGATTTCACCACCACGAGATCGAACTGCCGCGGATCACAGCCGTGTGCCAGAAATAGAGAACGGTCGAACAGATTTACCGGCTTTGTTGTCGTGATGATGGTCATCCTCCCGGCCTCGAGAACGGCTACGTTGCCGCCATCCTCCGTGCTCCCCCAGGATTCGAAATGATAAGGACCGGTTGCCAGCATCTTGACCGAAGCCTCCAGATCCAGCGGTATGTAGCGCGCATCGACCGTTCCGCCCAGCGAAAAACGATCCACCTTGCCCACACCTACGGCGAAAGCTTGCTCCACCGCCGGCGCATCCACGAGAGGTGCCAGCGCCCTGCCGACATAACCCGCCTTCACCAGCGCTGCCAGCACAGCATTGCTGTCGCCGCTGGCCCCCGAACTGGTGGCATCGGCAGCATCCGCGAAGATCACCGTTCCCTCCACACCCTTGGCCTCGTCGATTGCCTGATCCAGATCTACCAGCGGCGCTTGCATTTGGGCGCGTTGGTGCCAGAACTCCTCGGCCATCTCCAGGGCAGCACGCTTGGCCGCCTCTGCATCATCGTCGGTGATCACGACGGCCTGGGAGCAGAGCTCGGGAACGTCTGTAAAGGGGTTGCCGATCATCATGGCGGCGGCGAGAGCCGTATTCGTTTCTTCCAGCCGCTGAGCTCGACGGATCGATTTCCCGAAAACCCCCGTAGCGGTTATCAGCTCGTCCCCGCGCACCAGAGCCGGAATCGTTACCCGCGCAATCACCGGTCGCACTTCCCCATCCAGAATCCCCAGCAAAAGTCTGGCGGCGCGTTTTCCGGTATCGGTGAAATCGACGTGGGGATAGGTGTGGAAAACGGTCAGCGCATCGCAGTTTTCCAGCATCCGTGGTGTTAGAATGCCGTGCATATCGAGGGAATGACCAGCGGGATTTCCGCGCCAAGAATCCGCCTCGCCTCCTGCAGCAGGAACCCCTCCGGGTCCAGCTCCTCCGTCGCGGCCATGGCACCATGCATGCTGAAGTAGAAACCGTCGACCTTCCCCGATTCAGCTTCCAACGCTTCGATAAACTCCGCGGCCAAACGCTCGAAATCCGCCTGGGTGAGTGGCCCGGAGGAATTGGCGGAGGCTCCCATAAGTGGCACCAGCTCCACGTCGCTACGTCCCCCGAAGACCTTGCGCGCGCCGTTGATCGAGGACTCGACGTCGAGGTTGGCGGCGAAAAGCTCCTCGCCGCGGACGATGTTGTAGTCGTCGTACCGGGTTTCCTTTGGGTTGAATGACGAGACTTCCTGCCGGCAATCACCCACGAGGATTCTGAACATGAAATTTTCCTTTAGGGGAGGGTTGTGCTTGAACACTGCTGGAAATCGAACAAACTAGGTCATTGTATGGTCTGATCAACATTGGGCAGCTGGTTGTCTTACAACGTCCACACAGGCTCCCTTCGCCTTTTTTGCCCTTTTCGTTATCACAAACAGAATTAGATTAGGCAATTGCCTGCGAATAACCCCAAAACATGGTGCTGGGTTGTCAGAGCCATGCTCTTTTTGCGGAGGTGAATTGTATTGAAAAGAATCACAAGAATCTGTGTGTTCGCGTTCATCTTGTCTCTTGCATCCGACACGGAAGCGTCCGACGACGAGTTGCTGATATTCTTCGGCAGTTTTCGGCCCGAGGCCATAGCCGTGTCGCGTGAGGACGGGGATCTGGCGCGACGGATGGACGATGGGTACTCCCGCGTCGGCGTGCGTGGCCAAACCGATCTGGGTACTTGGACCGGATTCTATCGCTACGAACGCCGCGTGTCGGCCAACGATGGAGAGTCCGATGGTGCCGCCAGGCCGGATCGCAACGAGCTGCGACAGGTCCACGTCGGCGTCAAGGGCGCACCCGGATCCCTATCTATCGGCCGCCATTACGGCCTCTACTACGACTTTATTGACGACGAGCTCGACCGCCACCGCAGTCATTACAGCGACGCCATAGTGTTCGGCGACCTGTTCGTCTCCAACGCAGCGGTATACCGATCCCCCGATCTGCCACAAGGTAACTTTGGAATCCTGGTCGAACTGAATGACGCAAACGCCAATGGGGACGCAGTAGAGGAACGGGTCGAGCTTGCCGGCACCTTCCGGTTGGGGGAAACGTCACTCCACCTAGGATATGTCCACTCTCCGAATCATGACGGCCTTTTCGGTGCCGTCCTCTCCTATCCGATCGGAGCACTAAACGTTGCCGCCGTGTTTCAGCAACGCGACCAGGGGGCCGCGGATGAACGCCTGTTCAGCTTGGCGGTAGACGCGAAGATCAGCGAGTCGCGTACGGCTCGAGTTGCCGTTACCCAGCGGAGCGATAGTCCGGATGCAGACCTCGACGACCTCTACCTGATCGCGGGAGCCGATCAACGCCTCTCGCAGCACCTACTCGCCTTCCTCGAGGGTTTCGTCCGTGCCGCCGATGGCGCGGGCGCAGACGAAACGGCCCTCGTCGCGGGGTTTCGCTTCGACTTCTGAGGTCTACGCAATGCCGGACGGTGCATATGTCAGCATTAGCCGACGCTTCAGTCGAGCCTTGATCGGCGTTGTTACTCTCGTGCTGCTGATCTTCGCCGCTGCAGGTACCTGGTGGAACGCTAGTCGTGCCGCGCAAGAGCTGGAAGCTCGGTTGGCGAGTACTATGGAAATCGCCGAAACGAGCCTTGCCGAACCCCTGTGGAACTTCGACCGTGAAACCGTGGCCAGCGTTCTTGAGGCGTTGTTGCTGGAAGAATCGATCGTCTACGCGGATGTCCTTGAGCCAGGAAGCCAAACTCGCGATCCGGCGTTGACTCGACATAGCGAGACTGTTGCCGGGGTCGAGTTCGAAGACCTCGCGAGCGACGACCGCTTTGCCGTCATGTCCTCGGTGTTGCAGCGCCAAGGCCACGACGTCGGCACGATCCGCGTTGCTCTGTCGAAGTCGGCTATGCGTCGCGACTTGCTTCTCAACATCTGGCTAACTCTTGCATTGACCGTTGTCGTAATCGCTTCCATTGCGATTACCTCCGTAGTCATAACCCGGCGCTATGTATCGCAACCCTTGCAGGCTTTACAGACATCGGCGGCAGCGATCGAAGGAGGAAACCTTGGAACGGTGACCGACGCCCATGGCAATGACGAGATCGGCCACCTGGCCAGCAACCTGTCATCCATGAGAGACTCCATAGGCCACCTTATCGGTCAGCTCGAGATGGCAAACCGGGACCTCGAGCGCAAGGTGGATGAACGCACAGCCGAACTTGCCAAATCTAAAGAAGAAGCTGAGGGTGCGAACCGTGCCAAGAGCGCGTTCCTTGCCAACATGAGCCACGAATTGCGTACGCCGCTCAACGCAATTCTCGGCTTCACTCAACTCCTCAGCCGAGCCGAAGACCTGCGTGAGGAGCAGCGAGACAACCTGCGTATCATCAGTCGCAGCGGCCAGCATCTTCTCGGTCTCATTAACGACGTCCTCGAGATTTCCAAGATCGAGGCAGGGCGTACGGCGCTGCAACTGGAGAGTTTCGACCTGCATCAGCTCGTTGCCGATCTACGTGAGCTGTTTCAGGTGAGGGCCAATGAAGCTAGTCTCGTGTTCAGCTGCTCCGTCGCCCCCGAGGTTCCGCACTTCCTACACGCGGATCATGGTAAACTCCGCCAGATCCTTATTAATCTCCTCGCCAATGCCCTCAAGTTCACCAAGGCTGGAAGGGTGGAACTACGCGTGACAGGTCGATCGCCTATACGCTTCGCAGTGGAAGACACCGGGGTCGGAATCGACGCGGGCGACGTCGCCAATCTGTTCGACGCTTTTGTGCAGACGGGAGAGTCCCGGCAGCAAACGGACGGTACCGGCCTGGGTCTGGCTATAAGTCAGCACTTCGCGCAGACGCTGGGCACCTCTATCACGGTAGAATCGCAGCCTGGAGTGGGCTCGACTTTCGCCTTTTCCCTCGACGCCCGTGAGGCCGACCCGGATGACATATCACGGCCGGAACCCGTGCGGACGGTCAAGGGATTGGCTCCCGACCAAGGCCGGCCACGCTTACTGGTTGTCGACGATATCGAGGAGAATCGTCTCGTTCTCAGGCGTCAGTTGAAACCTCTGGGTTTCGAGATCGTGGAGGCCGCCGACGGCCGCGAGAGTATCGACATGGTTAGGACTCAACAACCGCAACTGGTATGGATGGATATGCGGATGCCCGTCATGGACGGATACGAAGCGACACGCCGTATCAAAAGCGAGTTTAGCGAACCGCCGGTCGTCGTCGCCATCACTGCCTCAGCCTTTGAAGAGGATCGTCACCGGGTAGAGGCTGCTGGATGCGACGTCTTCATTCGCAAGCCATGCGGCGAGCATGAGATCATAGGGGCCCTGGAAAACACGCTGGGGTTGCGCTTTGTCTACGCTGACGATGATTCGGCGACCAAAACTGCTCCGACAGCCGAGATACCCACAGAGCTGCGGACCCAACTCTACGATGCCGCCTCCCGTGCTGACGAAGTTGCAGTGGCAGCTCTTCTCGAGCAGCTCGATGGGGATCTCAAACGGGAGTTGGGAGATCTGCTGCGAGATTTCCAATTCGATCACATCATGACCATGGCCTCACCGGCGTGAATACGTTCGAAAGAGCCGGATCTGGTGATCGTAAACGGTTGTTGGAGGCTTTATGAACGACGAGAATGAAGCCAGGGGAACCGTCCTAATCGTGGACGACACCCTCACTAATATGCGATTGCTCACCCAAATGCTCCGCGATGAGGGTTTCGGCGTGCGTGGCGCACCGAACGGCGAAATTGCGCTGAACGCTGTGCGTTCGGCGCCGCCGGATGTGATCCTGTTGGATATCAACATGCCTGGCCTCAATGGCTACGAGGTTTGTCGAGAATTGAAGGCCGACGCGAATACTCAAAACATCCCGATAATTTTTCTAAGCGCACTGGACGAACCGCTCGACAAAGTCAGGGCTTTTGACGTTGGCGGAGCCGATTACGTCTCAAAACCCTTCCACATTGAGGAAGTAATCGCGCGCGTGGAACACCAACTGCAATTGCAACATTTACAGCGGGACCTCGTCGAGGCACGCATCGCTGCTGAAGCCGCAAACCAGGCCAAAAGCGCGTTCCTGGCCAATATGAGCCACGAGATTCGCACCCCTATGAATGCGATATTGGGCTACGCCCAAATCATGTCCGGCGACTCAGACTTGAGTGAGCTGCATCGCCGAGCGGTAGAAACGATAGGGACCAGTGGCCAGCATCTCCTCGATCTCATAAATGACATTCTCGACCTGTCCAAGATCGAAGCCGGGCGTGAGGAACTCAGCGAGGGGGATTTCGAATTATCAGAGCTCATCGCCGAACTGTCCGCCTTGTTCGACATGCGATGTGCCCAGAAGGGTTTGGCCTGGCGCCTTGACAGCCGCATCGATTCAACCCGGGTCCGCGGTGACGCCAAGAAGCTGCGTCAAGCGCTTATCAACCTCCTGGGGAACGCAACGAAATTCACCGAGACGGGAGAAGTGGCACTGGTTCTGCAAGCCGAAGGCGACGACCGTTACCGCTTCGAGGTTCGCGATACCGGCCCCGGGATTCCCGCTGACCGACAACAGCAGATCTTCGAGCCCTTTCAGCAGGAGGAATCGGGATTGAAGTTCGGAGGTACCGGTCTGGGACTCGCCATCTCCCGGCGTCACGTCGAACTCATGGGTGGCACCATCGGCGTGCAATCCACGGAAGGCGAGGGCGCGCGATTCAGCATCACTCTTCCCTTGCCGAAGGGCGAAGACGACGTAGCAACGCCGTCAAAATCTGAATCGATCTGGACGCAGCCTTGTCGGCTTGTTCCGGCTTGCTCTGTACGCGCCCTGGTCGTCGACGACATTAAAACAAACCGCGAGGTCTTGGATCACCTGCTTGTCGGATTGGGAGTTGAGGTATCCGTGGCGGCCGACGGCAAGAGCGCCCTCCGCTTCGCCGGGAGAGGTCTAGATATTGCTTTCATCGACATTCGCATGCCCGGGATGGATGGCCTGGAGCTCCTGCATGAGATACGCAAGCATGCCGGCCAAGGGGCGCCCAAGGCTGTCGCCGTTTCAGCCTCGGCGCTGGAACATCAGAAGCGCGAGTTCCTCGAGGCCGGTTTCGACGCCTTTGTTGGAAAACCCTTCTGGCGTGGCGAGGTCTGCGGCTGTCTTGTGGATCTTCTCGGCGTTAGCTTCGAGCCGATTTCGGGCGAAGCCGATCCCAAAACCGACATGCAGGAAGACTCCCGTAGCCCCGGAGGCGAACCTTCGCTATCGGCAGATCGGCTGTCAGCGCTTCGTGACGCCGTCGCACAGCAGAATATTTCTGGTCTACTTCGATGTCTTGAGGAGCTCGAAAAGGAAGGCTTCGATTCGATCGTTTCCCGGCTTCGTCCGTTGAGTAAAAGCTATGACTTCGAGGCGGTTCGAATCGTGTTGGAAGAAATTGCGGAGAGGTGATGCCGTGTTTATCAAGCCCGATGATCCCGAAGCGCCCCCCGGGCTTCTAAATAGTTGTGACGTACCCCGCTCAATTTTTTGGATAACGAGCTTGAGTCAGGACGGCATCCGCAATGCGTCGCCGTGGAGTTTCTCCGGAGCCGTGGCCTACAAGCCACCGCAGGTCTTCTTCGCGGTGACCGGGTCGCGCACGGATGGGCGCCCGAAGGACACCCTTCGGAATGTTCGAGATACGGGCGAGTTCGTGGTGAATTTTCCCACCCGCGACACACGGGAGCAGATGAACATCACCTGTGCCTACGTGGAGCCGGAAGTGGACGAGATCGAGCTGGCGAATCTCGAAACGGTTCCGTCCACCCTCGTAGACCCACCGGGACTCGAGTGTTCGCCGATCCGGTTGGAATGCCGGCTCTTCAAAACCTTGCCCTTGTTGGGAGAGCAGAACACCTTGGTCATCGGAGAAGTGCTGGGATACCACTTCAAGGAGGAGCTGTTTGTCGACGGCGAGGTGGACTGGCTGGCTTACAAGCCCCTCGCGCGGCTGGGGCGCGCGGATGCGTATTGTGTGGTCGACAACGCCTTCTACATGGAGCGGCCGAGGTAATAGCGCCGCTCCCGTTCCTCGACTTCACCCTCGTTTCTACCCCACCCAGATCGTTTTGATGTTGACGAATTCCCGTATGCCGTAGTGGCTCAGTTCCCTTCCATATCCCGATTTCTTGATGCCCCCGAAAGGCAGCCGCGGGTCAGATTTGGTGATGCCATTGACGAAAACCGCCCCCGACTCTACTTGCCGGGCGACCCGCTCGCCCCGTTTCGCGTCCTTTGTCCAGACGCTTCCCCCAAGACCGAATCGCGAGCCGTTCGCGACGGCAATCGCCTCTGATTCATCGGCAACCCTGATTACGCTTGCCACCGGGCCGAAGGCCTCTTCCTCGTAGAGACGCATCCCCCTGGACACCTTGTCCACGATCGTCGGTAGCAGGAACGACCCTGGCCCGTCCGGGCGGCTACCGCCCGTAACGATCGCTGCACCCTTCTTGCGAGCATCCTCAATAAGCTCAACCAAATCTCCGACAAATTCCTCCTTTGCCAGCGGGCCTACGGTCGTCTTTTCGTCCAGCGGATCGCCTATCACCTGGTTCTCCATCGCAGCGCGAAACTTCTCGACAAAATGGTCGGCCACTTTCTCCACCACGATGAAGCGCTTGGCGGAGATGCAGCTCTGTCCGGCGTTCGACATGCGACCGTTCACCGCTTGCACCGCGCAGGTATCCACATTCACATCATCTAGTACGATGAACGGATCACTTCCTCCCAGTTCCAACACCGCTTTCTTGACGATCTTTGCCGCGGTGCTCGCCACGTGGGTCCCCGCCGGCTCGCTGCCAGTGAGCGTCACCGCTTTAACGATATCCGACTCGATGACCGCATCGACCTGCCGGGCCCCGATCATCAAGGTTCGAAAGACGTTCTCAGGGAAACCCGCCTCGCGAAAGACCTCCTCGATAGCCAGTGCCGATCCGGGGACGTTGGATGCATGTTTCAACACGCCGGCATTGCCTGCCATCAAGCTGGGAGCAGCGAACCGAAAGACTTGCCACATAGGGTAGTTCCACGGCATCACCGCAAGAATTACACCCAAGGGCTGAAATGCAACATAGGCCTTGCTGCCGTCCGATTCCGCAGGTTCGTCTGCCAGCATCGATTCTGCATTGTCGGCGTAGTAGTTGCAAACCCAGATGCACTTATCGACCTCGCCCGCCGCCTGGGTGATCGGCTTGCCCATCTCCAGGCTCATGAGCTTGGCGTACCTAGTTTTGTTACTCTCCAGGACGCCAGCCGCTTTCTTCATGAGCGCGGAACGGTGCGAGAAGTCGGTGTCGCGCCAGGACTCAAAAGCAGACTGAGCTTGCTCGAGAATCTCCTGAACCTCTTGATCGGAATGGCTGAGGTAGTCCTGGATCACCTCTCCCGTCGCTGGATTAATCGCTTTCATCATCGCTCCTGGTTAGGTAGGATCGGTCTCTTTCTTAAGGGGACGCCACTTGATATCGCCACCCGCTACATGGAACTCCGCGCCGACCACGTCCGCATCCACGAGACTGGACTCCTCGCCAAACCCTATCTGAACATCCGTGAACACAGTTCCCGTCACGGTGATCCGGCCCTTGGAAACTATATCCGAAATCCCACTCTCCAGCTTCTCTAGTTCGGTTTGCGCCGTCTTCTGTTGGCGAAAAAACTCGGCAAGCTTTTTGGCGTCGTCGGCCACCTCGTCCATCCTTCTGCGGGGCACTTGGTCGAGATGCTCCTTCAACGCCGTCACATCGGGTCTAGTGAGACCGACCGTCCTCATCAAAGCCGGGATCTCTGCTTTGCATTCATCAAGGGTCGATTCAAGCCGTTTCAGCTCCGCGGCCTGCTCGAAAGTGGGACCGATCTCGGCGATGGTCCGATCGGTGTCTGCCGAACCTATCATTTTGGCATGAATGCCTACAGTGGCCGTTACTTCACCGCCGACGATGGTTCCGGCACCTTGACCGCCCCCTTCCTGCACCACCACCTCTCCATCGGCCTTGACGATTCCGTTGATGATGTACGCACCCACGTTCACATTCCCAAGGGCTTGAACGGTGCTGTTCTGGATGAATTTGGTTTCGACGTTCTGCTTGGCGAAAACGGTGGAATCCTCGCCGAAGATGCCCTTGGCGACGACGACATCGCCGGTGGCAGTTACCGAAGCTCCGTTTTCAACCGTTCCGCCCACCACAACGCTTCCCGCCGCTTTGACCGAAAAGCCGGATTGAACCGAGCCGGATATTTCGACGTTCATCGGTAAATCTATGTTACCCGTATCATACCCAACGTCGCCACTTATGCTCATCACCGGTTGAACCTCGAGAGCATCGCCGGCGACAGCCGCCGCACCATCGATCTCGGCGACGAACTTATCTCCCTGGAGACGCACATTCTGCCCTGCCGAGAAGCTTTTCTCCTCACCATCCTTTGCCGGTAACTGCTCTCCCTTGAGATTGACTCCGGGAGTTCCTTGCTCGGCGGGAATGACCGTTCCCAACTCCTGATCCTTTGCTACCCCGAGGTTCTGGTTGCGCTCGCGGTAGTCGATCGTGCCATCCTCAAGAACCTTTCCGGCGCGCTTTTCGGGATCGAACGCATATTTTACATACGAATCTTTGCCGGCGATCGGTGCCTTGCCCTTAGCCACCAGCAGGCTCTGTTTTTCTGTAGCTCCGAAAGTTTCCTTCGAAAGGCGTTCGATGGCGGTATCTTTGATGCCCGTGGTAACACCCGCCATCTTTATCGCCTGCAGAAGCCAGTCCTTCTGCGGCACTTTTTCGGCAGCTGCCTGCGGGAGGTGTAGTAGATAGGCTTCATCCCAGTCAGGGTTTATCCAAATGGGTGGCCTCACCGAAATCTCATCCTTGAGCCAGCAGACGTAACCGTATATCTCTGAGACGCACGTACCCCCCTCCATCTTCACGTTTTCTCCACCCGAGAGCTTCGCATCTGCGCCGGCTTGAGGCGTTTGGTTTCCGCAAACGTCGACGGCGGGTTTTCCTTCGGTGGGCGGCGTCAAGCTCGCGAGCTTCTGACCGGGATAGACCAGCAAGCTCAAGACGTCGAGTTCGAGCGCAGCCTCCAGTTCCGTCGCCTGTAGAGCCTGGTTGAGCTCAGAAAATGAGAGTTTGGTGTCCTCGCCGAGACCCTCCTGAAATTCGAGTTTGACACTGGCGTCTTTGCCTGGAGTTGCCGCGGTGGCCTCGGCGACAACGAAATTCCCTCGCACCACGTCCTCTTTCCTGGCTTGGGAGATCAACTCCTTGAGTGCCTGCTTTTTCAGGCCATGGACCAGCTTGAACTGGTCGCGCAAGGCGTCGACGAACAGTTGGGCTTTTACCTTTTTGTCGCCGAAATGCAAGGCTGTGACCGCAGCCTGTTGGTTGTGTTCTGCGATCTCGACTGCGACCCAACCCGCATCGTTCGGCCCGAACGTCTTGGATCCCTCCTCCGGTTCGATTTTCTCCACCCGGTCCGGCTCTTCAGGCTCTTTCTCGGTGGACTCGGGGATAGGTCTTGCTTCCGGTTCCGACGCTTCGGCCTCGGCGTTCTTCGTCGCCTCCACGTACTCCTCGTCCAACTGTACCGTGGATTCAACCCGGGACCGGCGCCGGCGCTGCGACTTATTCCGTTCTCTTTTCGCCATAGATACGACCTCGTGCAACGGGCGGCTCAACTGAGCGCTCACCCGTAGAACCACCGCATACTGAAATATAACGAGGAATCAGGAAACCGCAGGAGGCGCCTGCCTGGATTAACCTGGAGCTGGTGCTATTCTACTCGACGCTTGACGCGCAAATACCAGCGCTGACAATCGCGCTAGCGCTCGTTTTCTACGCGCCAACAAGCTGTCCGATCTCTATCACCGACTGCGACACCAGACGCCAGTTCCTGGCGTGCAACTCGTTGGCGTATTTGACCTTAAGCCTCTCGGGTGCGTCGGATCGGGCACTCCTCCTGGAAGAGGTACAGGTATTGCTACATCCGAAAGCAGAAGATACAACCGAAGCTTTGTTGGCCCACACAAAAGGAGGCCATATGAAACGCCTATCCCACCTTGCTCAGATCGCCATTGCAGTAGGACTGTTGATGCTCGGTTCAAGTTTTGCCGGCGACGAAGAGAAAGTCCCGGTAGATGAGTTACCTCAAGCGGTCCTCGATGCCGTGGAAAACGCCGTGCCCGGTGGTAACATCCAGGAAGCAGAGAAAGAAACCGAAAAGGGCAAGGTAGTCTACGAAGTTGAAGTGCTGAAAGACGGTAAAGAGTACGAAGTCGAGGTAAGCGAGTCAGGCAGCGTACTCGAAGTAGAAGAAGAGGGAGCGGACGAGAATGACGATGATGATGAGGACGATGGCGATTGATGACTCGATCTGTGATGTGGAATCTGCTCTTGGGGCTCACTCTATGCGCGGTGGCGTTGGGTACCGTTTGGACGACGCCATCCGCCGCAGTGGCCTTTGAAGACAAGAGCACCGATCTCATAGAGTACGGCACATTGAAGGCCGATCACCTTCGAGATCAACTCTACCACATCACAGGTACCCTGCAACAGAGTCTACGCCTCAACGGACTGGCGCTTCATGCAACCTCGTCTGGTTTGAGAGCCACCGTGCCCCTCCACTATTCGATCGGGATCTCGGATGGGTGGAGTCTTCGAATAAGACCTGTCATCCGTGCCACCCTTGGTCTACCCACTCAGCGGCCGTTGAGTGGGTCCGCCGGCATGAACGGGGGATTCTATCGGCTGCTGCGAGGTGAAGGCAGATTCGCTCCCGCCATGACCTTTGCAGCCTCCTCCAACGTTTTGACCGGCCGGAAAGATCGCTGGGGAAGCGGCAAGGGCAAGTACGGCGGTCGTCTGGTCGCCACCAAACAGAAGGGCCGTCTCGGTCTGTTTGCCAGCACCTCATACAGCTTCTCCAGCCATTTCTCAGGGTCCCGAATGGATCGGATCCTTCAAAGCCTCAATGGATCGGTCGGCGGACAATACCTAACGCAGGGGCGGTTCGAGGTGCTGGCTCAAGTGAATGGCAAACACACGTCGAAGCGTACCCGATTGCGGGCCGAGGACTATCTCAGGCAGCAGCAAGAAGTCGTCGTCGCCGGCAAACTGCGGGGAGGCGCTTATTTGCGCAAGAACGTATTCGCATATATGGGGTTGGGTTACGACACCCGGGGGGCGATCAGATTTAGCCCGGGAATCAGCGCTCAGTTCTAGCGCCTGCGCGCGAGCCCGAGCAGGCGGGTCAATCATTTAACAGCGCCGAGTACGTTCTACAGGTTATTCATCGGTCTGTATCAGCACCACCTCGTGGAGATCTATCTGTGGCACGTTGACAACCGGGGGGGCTCCCGTAATCTCCAGTTCCTGGTCGTGCAAGGGCAGTTTGGCTGACTTGATGGCGATCTGATTGAATCGAATCTGCACATTCCTGATCGGTGTCACTTCGGCGTTGGCGAGATACATTCCGGTGAGCTCAGTAGTAGCTACATCCCAAGGCAGCACTGGAGTAGGGTTGTTGAGTAGATGCACCATCAGTTCCCCCGAATTTCGTCGCGCCGCGACAAATTCGATCGCCTCCGGGGCCTCGACGGCAATAGGCGGCGGCTCGGTACCGCTTACTAAGCTTGCCACAAACCGTTTCAATGGCGGATAGGGACTGTTGAGGTACGCTTCTCCCACGTCGCCTCCGAAATAGACTGCCTGGCCTTGCCCAAACGAATTTCTGGTGACCGCCGGCAGGCCAGTGCGATAATCCCGGGTCGGATCGAAGCTGCCCAAGGCCCCAACCCTCTCCGCACTGCTGCGCTCACAGAGCACTTCGGTGCCTGCTCGGGCGGACACTGCCGATTCCACCCCGAAAAAGAAGATCAGATCGCCGAATTCACCGCGAAGTTCCGGATTGCATGGCACCATGATGCACCCGCTGCCTTCAGCCGCTTCCGCTGGGCCTTGGTATTCGACACCCAAAACATCAGCCAGCCCGAACTGACCTCGTTCCTGTCCCCATTCATCCAACAGCGAAGTCTGGTAAGTAGCGATGAGTGTGCCCCCATTCTCCACGAAACCTCGGATAGCCTCGCAGTGATCGTCGGACAGACAGGCGCTATTGGAGAGGAATAGCACCGAGTACCGTCCGAGCTTACTGGGTTCCAGGTGTTCGTCCAGTGCGATGTCCAGGGGAAGATGAGATCGGTTTAACAGTTCGTAGGCGCCGATGGCATCGGGAACGCAGAACGCGTGCCCATGGGTTTGTCCGGTGTTCTTGGCGCGTTCCGAGGGCCGGAAGTCTCGATTGATCTGGGAGAAATGGAGCGCCAGATATGGTATTGTGTCGCCGATGACATATTCGTCCCGTTTTTTGTACTCGGCGAATACCCGTTTGTTCGCCTCCCGGTTGATCGTCGAAGGGTCGTCGAAGGGTCCGCCACACGGAGCACCGCCGTTGATCATGGTCGCCAGGCCGGCAATTGCGGTGGCATTTCCGGACGGATAGGGGGCTTGGCCGAAACCGCGCAGCTGCTCGTCGGTCAGACGAAAGTGACCGAACGCCGTTCCGGTGGACCGCATGATCTTCGCTACCAGCCCTACCTCCCGCAATGAGCGAAAGGTCTCGGTGAAGTAGACCGCGTCCACTTCCTGCAACCGAAAGGAAGCGAGCGGATGTCCGAAGGTCCAATTGGTGGTAGAGGTGACGTAAGAGTTGAAATCGAGGATCGCGTCGGGATGTCTGGCTTTGATCCGGCGAGAAAGATGGTGCATGAACTCTATGAGCCGGTCGTAGCGCCAGCTGACGAAACGCCGAAACGTGGCCGAGTCGAAGTCGACCTTTCGTGGAATATCCTCTCCCGCGTGATCGCGAAAGAGTTTTTCGCAGTACTCGCAACAGCATGACGGGAACCAGGGCGTGCCATCTTGATGCGAGCCGTAGTTGGTGTCGTCGAAATAGAGGCCATCCAGATCGAGGTTATCAAGCCATTCGATCATGTAATCGGACACCCAATCGCGGTACGGCGAATTGAGACAAAACCAGCCGTCGTTCTCGATCTGTGGGCGGCCGTCGTCGAGAAACTGCATCAGCCATTCGGGATGCAGCGGTTTCAGTGGTCTGGTGTAAATCGCCGGATAGTAGGACAGAACGATGATTCCGCGCTCATGGGCGAGCTCGAGGAACAGCGGCAAACGCTCGCTCTCCACATCGGCGTGGGGCGAGATCATCTTTGAATGGAAACGCGGCGTGCCCCGATTCAGCTCCCCATCGACGATCTGCACCTCCAGGCCAAGGTCGTCGATGAAGTCCACCCATTCCTCCACTGACTTGCCCTCATAGGTCGCGCCGGGTTTGACGCAGCTGGGATAGCACTCTGTGCGGCACATACGCTGGCGATAAGGTTTCCGCGCCAGTCGCTCGGCCGTGCTCCCGACCCGCTTCACCATGGAACTACCGTTGTCGCTCATTTGCAATCGTCCTTCGCTAGCTGCTGTGCCACGATCCTAACCCAGTTCGACCAGAACAACCTCGTGCAAGTCCACCTGGGGCACGGTGATCTCCGCAGGATCCCCGGTGACATCAAGCTTCTGGTTTTGCAGCGGAAGCCAGGCCGACTTGACCTTGTAACCATTCAGCGTGATCCGAACATCGCGGATGGGATTGATCTCGTAGAGCGCGTGGTAGGTGGTGTGCAGCTCGTCGTACTCGTTTCGATCCTTGACCTTCCACGGAAGCAGCGGCGTCGGGTTGTTTACCAGGTGGATCATCAACTCGCCGGAGGGGCGCAGTGCTGCCGTCATCTCGATCTGTTCCGGCGCCTCCATGACCAATGGTGACTGGCTCCCGCCGACGAGCTCGGCTATCAATCGCCGCAGTGGCGGGTACGGGCTGTTCATATAAGCCCCACCCACGTCGCCGGCGATGTAGATGGCTTGTCCCTTGCCGAACGAGTTCGAGGTGATCGCAGGCTGACCGGAGTCGTGCTCGGTCTCAGCACTGAAGGTATTGAGTGCCTTCGGTTCCTCTATGGTGCTCCTGGTGCAGAGGATGTCAGTATTGCTGGCGGCGGTGACTAACGCATCTTGGCCATGGAAGCAAAGAATCTCGCCCAGCTTCGCGGTCAGTTGTTCGTCGTGAGGGATGTAGATGATGGGATGGTCTTCGCCGCCAGCGGTTACTCCCTGGTACTCGACTCCCATGACATCTCCCAGGGCGAACCCGCCTCGCTCCTGGCCCCATTCGTCCAGCAGCGAGGTCTCGTGCGTAGCGATCAGGGTGCCGCCCCGGTCCACGAAGTTTCGAATCGCGTCGCAGTGGGCTTCCGCCAGGCAGACGCTGTTGGCGAGGAAGAGAACCCGGTACCGGGACAACCGCTCCCTCGTGAGGTGCTCGTCGAGCGCCATGTCCAGCACCACGTGGGCTCTGTTGAGCATCTCGTAAACACCGTACATATCCGGCTGGCCTAGCTGGTGGAAATGCACCTTGCCGGTGTTCTTGGGGAGTTCGGACGGTTTGAAGTCGCGGTTCATCTGCGAGTAGTGCAGCGCAACATCTTTAACCGTATCTCCCTCGATGTAATCTGCCCGCTTCTTGAGCTCGGTGAACAACTGCTTGATGGTATCCTTCCGAAAGTGGGTGACATCTCCCAAGGGTGCACCGCATTGCGTACCGCCATTTGCCACGGAGGCGAAGCAGCAGACCGCAGCCGAGTAGATCTCGGCCTGCGGCGCGATACCGAACCCCTTGAGCGATTGAGTAACGTTGCGAAAGATGGAGAATGGGGTCCCGGTTGAGCGCAGCACTTTGGCGACGAATCCGGGCTCCCGCAGCGAACGAAAGGTCTCCACGAAGAAATGACCGCCCACTTCTTCCAATCGATACGAGCTTATCGGGTGCCCGTCGGACCAGTCGGTTTGGGGACGCACGTAGGAATTCAGATCCATTATGGCATCCGGGTATTTCACGTGAACCGACGAATACAGGTGATGCATGAAGTCGATCATCTTCTCGTAGCGCCAGTTGATGAAGCGGCGGAAGGTCATGGAGTCGAAATCGACCTTGCGTGGAATTTCCAGTCCGGTCTCGCTGCGGAACTGTTCTTCGCAGTAGGAGCAGCGGCACGACGGAGTCCAAGGTCGGTCCTCGTGGGTTCCGTAGTTGGTGTCGTCGAAGTAGAATCCATCCAGGTCCAGATTGTCCATGTACTCGATCAGGTACTCCGGCAGCCAATCCCGGTAGGGTGAGTTGAAACAGAACCAGCCGAGATTCTCGGGCTCGGGACGACCATCATCGAGGAACTTCATCTGCCACTCCGGATGCAGAGGCAGCAACGGCTTGGTATATATGATCGGGTAGTAGGTCAAGACGATGATCCCCTTCTCGTGAGCAACTTCGAGAAAACGGGGCAGCTTGTCGTTGTCGACGTTCGGATGAGGCGTAAGGATCTTGGAGCGATAACGTGGAGTGCCGCGGTTGAACTCTCCGCTGACGATACACACCTCGTAGCCGGCCTCGCTTATGCAATCGACATACTCCTCAACCGGCAGGTTGAGGTCGGGTTCTCCTGGCATGTAGGGGCGCGGGAAGTGTGCTTCCACTCGACAGACCCGTCGTTCGTACGGCAGCTCCGCCAGACGCTGGGCGGTGCTACCCACTCTTTTCAAGATTTGTTCGCTCATCTTCGAGCTCCCGTTTTAGTATTGGACACTGCTATGGCTGGGCGTGTTATAGCCGAGCGAACTGTTGTCGAATATCCCGGGGAACCAGTAAGGCGCCCCCGGTGGGCGTCGCAATCCTTCACGGTCCCAATTCCACCAAAACCACCTCGTGAACATCCACCTGAGGCACGATGATCTCTGGGGGATCTCCGGACACCTGCAGTTCCACATTCTGCAGCGGCAACCTTGCCGATTCGGCCTTGTAGCCATTCAGCTGAATGCGCACATCGTAGATCGGATTTATTTCGTAGAGGGCGTGGTAGGTGGTTTGCAACTGATCGTAATCATCCCGCTCGTCCACATGCCATGGAAGCAGCGGCGTGGGATTGTTGAGCAGGTGGATCATCAGCTCACAGGAGGGACGCAATGCCGCCGTCATCTCGATCTGCTCCGGGGCCTCCACCTCTAGCGGTGGTTGGCTGCCGTGCGGCCAGAGCGGCCACGAATCTTCTGAGGGGCGGGTACGGGCTGTTCATGTACGCTCTCCCCACGTCGCCGGCGATGTAGATCGCCCGCCCCTCTCCGAAGGCGTGGGATGTCACCGTCGGTTGGGATGAATCATGCCTGGGGTCCGCATTGAGGTCGAACACGCCGGGATCATCGGCATTGCTGCGGGTACAGAGTATGTCGGTGTCGGAACCGGATGCGACCGCAGATTCCCGACCGCAGAAGCAGATGATTTGGTTCAGCTGTCGTTGCAGTTGCTCGTCGTGGAGTAGGTAGATGATCGGATGATCCTCGGGGCCGTCGGCCTCGCCCCCATATTCGACGCCCAAAACGTCCGCCAATCCGAACTGCCCGCGCTCCTGGCCCCATTCGTCCAACAGCGAGGTCTGGTGGGTGGCGATCAAAGTTCCGCCCTGGTCCACGTAGCGACGAATGGCATCGCACTGCCTGTCCCCTAAACAGGCACTGTTTGCAAGAACTAGAACCCGATACTGCGACAGTCTATCGTCGGTGAGATGTTCGTCCAGGGCGATGTCCATCACCACATGGGACCGGTTCAGCATCTCGTAGGCCCCGTACACGTCGGGCTGACCCAACTGGTGATAATGAACCTGGCCGGTGTTCTTGGGAATCTCCGACGGTTTGAAGTCGCGGTTCATCTGCGAGTAGTGCAGCGCCAGATACTTGACCGTATCTCCCTCGATGTAATCGACCCGTCGTTTGAGCTCGAGGAACAGCTTCTTGATTGTGCCCTTGTGAACGAGGTTGGCATCTCCGAGAGGCGCACCGCACTGAGTGCCGCCATTGGCCAGCGCTGCCATGCAGCTGACCGCAGCTGAGTGCGATTCGGAGTAGGGGGCCGCGCCGAACCCCTTTAGACTCTGAGTAGTATTGCGAAACACGGAGAACGGCGTCCCGGTGGAGCGCAGAACCTTGGCGACGAAGCCCGGCTCCCGCAGGGTGCGAAAGGTCTCCACGAAGAAATGACCCCCGACTTCCTCTAGTCGCAATGAGCTCAACGGGTGCCCGTCAGACCAATCGGTTTGTGGGCGGAGGTAGGAATTCAAATCGAGGATGGCATCTGGGTGTTTCTCGTGGACGGCCGCGAACAGATGATGCATGAAGTCGATCATCTTCTCGTAGCGCCAGTTGACGAAACGCCGGAAAGTCATGGAGTCGAAGTCCACCTTGCGCGGGATCTCCAATCCTGTTTCGTTGCGGAAGAGCTCTTCACAGTAAGAACAGCAGCAGGAGGGCGTCCACGGCCGGTCAGCGTGAGTACCGAAGTTGGTGTCGTCGAAGTAGAAACCGTCCAGATCCAGGTTGTCCATGAATTCGATTAGATACGCCGGCAGCCAGTCCCGGTAGGGCGAGTTAAAGCAGAACCAGCCGAGGTTCTCCGGCTCTGGCCGGCCATCATCGATGAACCTCATCTGCCACTCGGGATGCAGCGGCAACAGAGGTTTTGTATAGATGATCGGATAGTAGCTTAGGGCGATGATCCCCTTCTCGTGAACGCGCTCGAGAAAGCGCGGCAGGAGATCGTTGTCCACATTCGGGTGTGGAGGCAGCATCTTCGAGTGGAAGCGCGGGGTCCCGCGGTTGAACTCACCACCGACGATACAGACTTCGAAGCCGGCGTCACTTATGTTATCCACGTACTCATCAACCGTTGGGTCAGGAAACAACTGGCCCGGCATCGAGGGTTCCGGATAGTTCATCCAGAACCTCTTGCCTGCTTCCACGCGACATACTCGTCGCTCGTACGGTAGTTCGGCCAACCTCTGGGCCGTACTTCCCACCCGTTTCATTCCTGGTTCCCTCTCTTGCGCTCGGTTTCGGTAGCTGGCAACTGGCAGCGAATCCAATCTGGCTTTGTTGGGTGCAATCCCCGTCTACGGCAAACCAGGCGCATCACGTTTGCGGAACCTCTACCAACTCCGATGCAGACATTCCGAAGTTGTGCATGTACAACTCGTGCAAGCGGTCGACATCTGAATCCGACAGAGGTGGAAGCTCGGCGGCACCTGCCAACTCTTCTATCTCGGCCACGTTCTTCGCCCCGCCGACAATTGTGTGCAGCTCGTCATTCATGAGGCAGAACAACATGGCCGCCTTCGTGGTGGTATCGACGGCATCGTGCAGCAGAAAATCGAGCTTCTTTACACTTTCCACCTCTAGAGCCGCTCTCGATCTAGGTTTTACAGTTCGATCCACGCTCGGCGTCAATCTGCCGCCTGCCAGCGGTTGGACAGATATGACGCCCAGGTTCATGGAGCGGATCAACGACAACAATTGACCGTAGTCGTGATACGGAAACCCGGACGGGGGCGGATCCTGCAGCGTCTGGTTCAACAGGTGGTACAGCGGCATGATCACATCGAATTCACCGCTTTCCAATATTCGCTTGACACTTGAGACCTGACGGAAAACGCTGGGAATGCCAATGAAGCGTACCTTGCCGATCTCTTGGACCGTGCGAAAAGCAGCCAGCACCGGACCCAGCACATCCTCGACGGTGAGCGAATACGGCTCCTGGTCGCGAATCGCCGTGAACTGGTTGTGGATCAGCAGGACGTCGATGACCTCGGTGTGCAATCGCTGCAGAGAAGCGTCCACCCAACCGCTCACGAAGCCGTCGATATCTTCGAGATCAAATGGCCGAAAATCTACCTTTGAGCAGATGATGGCTTCGTCCCGGCGCCCTTCGAGAGCAAGTCCCAGCACGGTCTCGGCTTCCCCGTCGCCATAGCAATAACAGGCGTCGAAGAAATTGATGCCGAGATCGAGAGCGCGTTGCACAGTCCTGATGGCTTCAGGCCTGGTAGTGTGACCGAACATCTGGGCTATACCTCCACCGCCGAGCCCGATTCTCGAAACTCTCAGTCCGGTGCGGCCGAGCGTCGCATATTTCATCTGCGCTCCTCTGCGCTTGTCAGCACCGACGTGAACCCGGCGTGACGGCTCCCCCGGAAGCTAACAATTGTGCAGGGCGGCCGAAACGGCTCGCCGGGTTGATTGCCTGCCGATGCGTGGCACATTTGAACCTCGATGCGATGACGGTCGGAGTCTGAGAAGGTTGCGTGGATCAAGACCTCCAACATTGTCAGGAGGATGGAAGTGCATCGATTTGCGGACAAGTACATTCTTGTGACCGGCGGCGCTATGGGGATAGGCAGAGCCACCGCTGAAAGGCTTTCCGTTGAAGGAGCCTCAGTTCTGATTGCCGACATAAACGAGATCGTCGGAGCACAGACGGTTGCCGCAATTAACGCCAAAGGTGCCAACGCCCAGTTTTTTCAGGTCGATCTCTCTCGAGAAGAGTCCATAGTCGCGCTTGGAAAAGCGGTTCACGATCGCACTCCTAATCTTCATGGCCTGGTAAACTGCGCAGGGATATACCGCACTGGCTCGATCGCCGACACCGGCGACGCCGACTGGCAGCGGCAGATCGATATCAATCTGCGGGCCCCGGCATTGTGCATCCGGGAACTGCTGCCTCTGCTGAAGGGGGGACCCGGCCACATCGTCAATCTCTCTTCCGAAGGTGCATTTCGTCCTTACGGGGAGCGCTGGGTCTACGATGCCACCAAGGCGGGCATCATAGCGTTGACTCGAAATTGTGCCTCCGAGCTGGTGGAGTTCGGCATTCGTGCCAACGCGGTTGCTCCGGGCTGGACGGTGACCGAGATGCATTTCGGCGATGCACCTGATCCAGCTGCCCGAAAGAAGGAGCTGGAGGAGTACGACATGAAGGGGGCCGTCATGCGCCGCCTGGGAAGACCGGAGGAGATCGCTGCGGCGATCGTTTTTCTCCTCAGTGACGATGCCTCGTATATTACCGCCACCACCTTGCATGTTGATGGCGGCAGGGTCGCCCATTGATTCCACAGATTTGGAGGAATTTTGATGTCCAAGGTTGCAGGTTTGAAACATGGCATGTTCGTCATGCCGATTCACGATCCCAGCAAACCGATGGCTCAGTGCTTCGACGAAGACCTGGAACTTGCGGTCCAATGCGAACAACTTGGATTCAGCGATTTCTGGGTTGGAGAACACCACTCATCGAGCTATGAGAACATCGTCATGCCCGAGATCTTTCTCGGCAAAGTCCTGGGCATCACCGATTCGATTCGCGTAGGTCCGGCGCCGGTCTGTTTGCAGTATCACAATCCGGTACACGTGGCCGGGCGTCTCGCATTCCTGGACCACCTCTCCCATGGCCGTTTGAATGTCTGTTTCGGTCCGGGAGCCGTGCCGACGGATATGGAGGTGTACGGTGTCGATCCCAAGGAAACCGGTGCCCGCATCGGCGAAGCGATCGACATGATCATGAAGATCTGGTCCAGCGATCCTCCCTACGACATCGACGGCAGGTTCTGGCAGGTGCACCTGAGCAAGACCGTGGATGCTGAAATGGGCATTGGCGGATTGCAGAAACCGTTGCAACAGCCGCATCCGCCGATCTACGTGCCCAGCATCAGTCGCGCCTCGAAGGGACTAGAGGCGGCCGCCGCTAGTGGTTTTATGCCCATCAGCCATCACATGGTTCACACCGAGGTGCTCGCGGATCAGTGGAAGACCTATTCGAATGCAGCGGAATCCGCCGGCCGCGAAGCGGACCCCTCCACCTGGAGCGTCGCGCGCAATATATACGTTGCCGATACCACGGAGGAAGCAAAGAAGAGGGCACGCGGCAACTCGCTCGGTGCTTGTATCCAATACATCCTAGACTTGACCGGACGCGCTTCCCCGATCGGGATCAGCATGTGGAAACCTTGGGAAGACATGACCGACGACGGCTGCAACCTGGACTATTTCATGGACGAGGTTGTGATCGCCGGCGACCCGGAGACGGTCACCCGCGAGATCATCGAGTTGCGGGAGCAGATCGGCCCTTTTGGCACTCTGGTCCACGTCGCGCACGACTGGGACGATCGCGAAGGGTGGCTGCGAAGCCTCCAGTTGTTCGCGGACGAGGTTGCGCCGGCGGTGGACCGCGCCATCGCCGCTTGACGGAGGGTGGCTTCTAGGGATGACCAAATTGGGCCGCAGCTAACCTGGAAACCAACCTTTGGTGCGCTGGCAGATCCGCACCAGCATCACATCACCGGCACCTCGAGGGAAGACCCTATTCCTCTTTTTCACCGGAACTGGAACGAAAAGACATCTGCGTCCTTCAATTCGAACTTCAGCCGTACTGGCTGGCCTGCCAGAGCGCTGACATCCGCGCCTCCCGCCCACGATACGGTACGCTCCAACTGGTCGCCGTACTGGAGATGGCAATCCTCGAGGGAGAAGCCGGGGATTGCCTGTCCCCGCTCGTTCTGGATCTCGACTCGAACGCGGCCACCGGCCGAGCTGGAAAAGTTGATGTTCAGCTGCCGGCCGCTGAAGGTGAGCAGCCGGGTCACAACCGATCCGCCGGAAAGCGGTGCGTAGATCGAGCCAAAGCCGTCGAGCCTCAAGGTGTAACGACGCAGACTGCCAGGGCCGTCTCGATGCTCAGCCTCAGTGATGTAGAATGACAGCTCGGGCGGTGCACTCTCGTACCGCGACGCGGTTTCCACCAGCCCCCATGCGTTCCACGTATCGCCGTAATACCAACTCCCGGGACGTTGGATACCGGGGCGTACGAACGCGTGCGGCCACACGAAGAATCTCCGACCGTTGCGACTGGCCATGAACAGCACGTCGGTAACCACCGTGCCCTCCCGCGTTGGTCGTCCCCCCTTTACATCGAGATCGGCCAATTCCCGTCGACGCCCCCGATCCGGCAGCACGTCAGTGGAGGCGGTCCATCCGCGATCGACATAGCGATGCGGAAACCCCAGCAGCAGATGGGGCGCCCGATGGTAGGCGAGTACGCCATTGCAATAGACCTGATGGTGGTCCCCGGTAGGATCGTCGGTTTGATCCAGCTCCGGCGAACCGCTGCGGCTGGGGTCGTAGTCAATCCATTCCGGCTCACTCCAATCGATGAAATTCTCCGAGACCGAGGTACGCACATCACGTCCCTCGGGAATCTTCGGATCGTCCCGGCGGTGAGCCCGCCAGTAGGCGCGGTACACCCCGCTGAATTCATCCCAGAAAATTAGATTCTGCGAATCGAAGTTTCCCGGGAAAGCCAACGGCTTTTCTCCGAGCTTCTCCCAGTGAATCCCGTCGGGTGAGACAAGCGCCCACAACCCCTCGCTTTTCCACTTCACGCCCCCGACTGCCTTGTAGCGTTGATCGCCTTTGCAGTCTGGATGCTCGTCCAGAAATGGGGTCAGATTATGAGAGATCACGCCGCGATAGAGGATGTTGTTTGCCTTTGAGCCTTCGTACTCGATCAAGCACAGTTCCGGCTTGTGCCAATGGATTCCGTCGTCGCTTTCGGCATAACAGGTGACCTGACGCTCATCGGCGTCTTCGGTGCCACCCAGTGGCATCGCACGATAGTACATGCGGTAGCGGTCGCCGTCCTGAAAGACCGTGGGATACCCCGGTGCGTGCCCTTCCCAGGAGGCATCGCAGTGCACCGCTGTCTCTTGCGGTTGCGGCTGATGCAACGACAGCTGCGCATCTTCCAAGCGATCGATCAAGGTGGGATCGACGAACAGTTCGCGGCGATCTGCGATGGCCAAAATCTCACTCATAGGTTCTCCCCTCTTCATCCTATCCATATCGGTGAGGACCAGGCCGATTCCCGGTCCACTTGAACCACCCGGACATAATAGTAGGCCCCCGTCTCCCCCGGTGATTCCGGATCTTTCCACTGCAGCGAATAATCGCGTTCACCGTGGGCAAAATCGGTAACCACCGTTCGTCCGTTCTTGGCAATGCGGACATGATCGATACCGTTGGTGCCGCGGCATTCTATCTCCAGTTCCGGCTTGCGGTCCGCTTGAAAAGCCCTCAGTTCCGAGCCCATCTCTTCGCCGTCCAGGTTGAATCTCAGAGCAATCGGTACACCGGTAGTGCCGTAACACCGTCGGTCTCGCAGAGCCGTGAATACGGCGTCTCGCGTGAGCTCCGTCGCCATCACCGCCGCCCGACCACTTCCGAGCAAGTGGAACACATATTGATGCCGGTCGATCCGCCCCTGCGCATTCCCCGGATGCCCGTCGTGCCCGTCCGACGAAGCGATCATGCCCAAACGCAACCCTCGGTCGAGGGCCTCCCGCACGTACAGTGAGGGAAAGCGATCGGCCAGACCGCGGGGCACGTCGCCGTAATATTCGCTCGATCCCCATCCGGAATACACCTCCACTAGACGGTCGTACTTCGGATTGTAGGTGTCCCAATTGAAGGGGTGCGTCGCCGCTGAGGTGTGATGGGGCACCGAGATGAACTCGGTACCGTTCGCCTCGAGTGCGCTCCAGAGTTCTTCCGGTGTATGGGTCTTTGCTGGATCGAGCGTCAAACGTCCCCATGGTTTGATACAGTTGAAAACGCTGCCCGAGGATTCGCGAAAGTGAATGTTACGGTGACCAAAGTTTAGATTGGTGAACTCGTAGCCGGGAATGCAGACGAAATCTCCGGGCTCCTCGTATTCGTCGGAAAGGGACAGATACTCTTCGATCCGTCCGGGATCCAGCTGCCATTCGTGCTCCGTCAACCCGTAGAAGTCAAGCGCTCCCGCGCCACGGGCGTACTCGAAGTTGCTTCGCCGCGTACCGCCGCCGCAACCCTCATCACCTTCCACCGCCAGCACCTGCGCCGAATGGGTGTGGATATCGCCAAGGTAGATATTGTGTCCCCCGATGCGAGTGACGCCGCCGGAAGCAAGCAGCTCGACGGCACGGTAGAGATCGGTGTACATCAGGTCGGGACCCGTACCCAGCTGAAACCATCTCGTCGAGTCGTATTCACCTTTCGCCTCGACCCTGAGGATCGCTGGAGATCCGTTCGTCGTCCACGATCTCGGCACGGAAAGCAACGCCGGTCCGAAGGTAGCGACGCTTTCGTCTCTTATGATCGAGCTGATGGTCATGGAACAGTACGGTGGAGCCGCACAGATGCGGTTGGCCGAAAACGCCAACTGGCACTCGCCGGTCCGCCAGAGCTGGTCGTGGTTGACCACCCGGATCGACAGGGCGAAGCGGTCGTTGCAGTAGACATCCCAACGGCCCGTCGCCTGCGGCAACGGCGAACCGTTACCGAATCCGATGGACAGGAGGAACGCCACCCGGTCGCACTGGCCGTCGATGACAGGGTCGGTCTTCCAGGTCACTCCCCGGTGGGCGTTGATCCCCAACTTCCACTCCCCGAACCCGTAGTCTTCCATGAATCCGGAGGTGCGAACGCCGGCGCCTTCTAAATCTCCGGGATCGACCATCTCACCGAATCCGGCTACTAGGTCGCTATCGCTGCGCTTGGCGACGTAACTCCGAAGTTGCTCAGCAGTTACGCGGTGTCCCGGCCCCTGATGATAAGCATCGCGGTGTACGGTCATATAGGTCTATCGGGCTTGGCGTGGACATTATGTCCAGTGGCTAATATAGGCGGCTATTATCTAGGGTATAGCGACCCATTGAGATCGGAGTTCACCGAACCGCGATTGGCCAAGAAAACCTTTGCTTCCCTGTTGACACCCTTCGCATATGTGCTATATTATCAGTGTACTCATTACGTAGTACAGTAGGTCACTCAGATACAGGGAAGAGGAAATGATCTGCATCGATCAACTCAATTTTGGCTACGGGGGGGCGCACCTATTCGACCGGCTGAGCTTGAACCTGAAGCCCGGAACCATCTATGGGCTACTTGGCAAGAATGGAGCCGGCAAGACCACCCTCCTCAAGATCATCGCCGGCCTGCTAACTCCAAGGGCAGGCACCGTTTCGGTCTTTGGCCAGGACGCACGGAAGCGTCATTCTGACCTCCTGGCCGATCTCTTTCTCGTGCCAGAGGAGTTCTACACTCCGGCTCTGACCGTGCAACAATATCAAAAGGTTTGGGGCGGCTTTTATCCGCGTTTCGACAGACAGGCCTTCGACCGCCAACTCGATGAATTCCAGATCGACCAGAAGTCCAGCTTGCCCAGTATGAGCTACGGTCAAAAGAAGAAAGCGCTGCTGGCTTTCGCGATCGCGACAAACTGCCGGCTGGTGCTCCTGGATGAACCGACCAACGGTCTGGACATCCCGGCAAAACGGCAGTTCCGCCGTTTGGTCGCCGGCGCGGTCGACGAGCAGCGGACGTTTGTCGTGTCCACTCACCAGGTGCGTGACATGGAAGGTTTGATCGACCCGGTCGTGATCATCGATGGAGGACGTATTGTGCTCGATGCGGGGCTCGACCAATTGGCAAGGTCGATACGCATAGACACCGGCGTCGACGTTCCCCCGCCGGATGCGATCTATGTGGAAGAAGGTATTTCCGGACACACTGTAGTGCTGCCCAACAACAGCGAAGCGGAAGGACATGTCGATCTCGAAGTGTTGTTCAACGCGGCAACCACCAATTCCGGGGGTCTGGCCGCACAGATCGGGGAGGTGAAATAATGAGCATCGCGACTGTTTCCGACCGCCCTTTCTTCGAACGACACTTCTCGCCAGGCCGATGGATGAAGCTTCTCCGCGCCGATCTCGTCCAGTACAAGAGCAGCATGTCTATCGCCGCAATGGCGGTTTTTGGTGCCGCCCTGTTGATGCTGGTCGCACTGGCACCGACAGCGGGACGTTGGCAGCCACATGAGATATTCATCCCTGCTATCCTTTACCTAGGGGGATTGGTTGTAATCAGCTACAGCTTCGTCGAGCTCGGCGATCCGGTGCGACGCTCGGCTTACCTGCTCGTGCCTGCTTCTGCCCTCGAAAAAGTAACGGCGCGACTGGCGCTGACCCTGGTGGCGTTTCCAGTAGCGGGACTGACGCTCTATTGGGCCACTTCGCTCGTTGGAGCCGGACTCGGCGGTTTGATTTGGGACGAATCATTTGGTGTCTACAACCCCTTCACCGAAGAGACCTGGCAACTGCTGGCTGTATACCCGATGGTGCATTCTGTGTTCTTTCTGGGGGCGGTCTGGTTTCGAAAAGCTACAGTCTCAAAAACCATCCTGGCCGTCGTCCTGGCACAGATTGGGCTCGCCATCGTCACCGCGCTCATCTTTCGCGTAGTCTTCTTCGACTTCTTCCACGGGTTGAGTTTTGAGCCCTCGAAGGAATTCCGGCTGAACGTCACCGATGCCGGTTGGCTGACGTCAGACCTTTCTGCCCAGATCGGCAAGGTCTTCACCCATCTCCTGTTTGGCCCGTGGTTGTGGGTAATCGCCTACCTCCGTCTTGCAGATACGGAGAGCCGCTGATGCAGTTTCGAAACCAGGACGCGATCTATCTGCAGATCGCCAATTACATAATCGAGAATATCCTTCGGCAGAGATGGAAGCCGGGAGACCGGGTGCCCTCGATAAGGGAGCTGGCCATGGACGTTGAGGTCAATCCGAACACGGTGACCCGCACCTACGCATGGTTGCAGGAGCGGGATGTTATCGACAACCGGCGCGGCCTCGGCTACTTCGTTGCCGATGACGGGCTCGCAAGGACCCGCCAGCTCAAAATGACGGAATTCGTCGAGCGGGATATTCCCGCTTTGTCCACGACCATGGAGCTGCTGGGACTCGAGGTGGGGGATCTGGAGTCCCGGCTGTTGGCATACCGCGAAAAACAGGGAGCTGAGACATGAAAACGAGCAGCAAGGTTTTGTTGGGGACCGCCATTGCAGTGATCGGTCTCATCTTCGTTGGGTCCGTCGCAGCCCGGATATCGGTGGGTTCGATCCTCGAAGAGGTGGCGGACATTGCGGAACCTGGACCGACTGTCGAGCGAAGTTTCTCCATCGAGGGTTTTACTGCCCTCGACGTCTCAGGCGTCTGGGAAGTGACCATCGCCAAAGGTGATTACGCTGTCTCGGTGCATGCGCCCGAGAACCTCTTCGAACACTTAGGGGTGGAGAGCAGGGGCGCCGTCCTGCATCTCGATCCCAGGCGCGTGGATTCGAACATCAAGCTTCGAGCCAGCGTCTCGATGCCAGCTCTCGAAGCTCTGGACATATCTGGCGTAACGAAGGTGGAGTTGAGCGACATGGAGACCGAAAGATTCATTGTTGACCTGTCCGGTGCCAGCAAGATTGTGAGCAGGGGGGGAAGGATTGGAACCTTGGAACTCGACCTTTCGGGGGTCAGCAAGGTCAACTTTTCGGAAACCCCGACCACACACGCTTCGGTGGACCTGTCGGGAGCCTCGCACACCGAACTGTGGATGCAGGGCGGCCGCCTCGAGGGAGATATCTCAGGGGCATCCTCTATCACATATCGTGGGCATGTCTCCTCCGAGACCGTCAACATATCTGGAGTATCGAAAGTGACTCAACGTTAGCCGCTGGCAGCCCGTCCGCTGCGACAAGGTTTGTTTCTTATTGTGCAACTGCCTCAAACTGCGTCGCCAGCTTGGGACCCAAACCTTCCTCCTCATGTTTGAAGAATACGAAGGCGCGGTCCCAGGTTTCGGATTTGATCTTATCTGCGAATTTGCTCAACTCTGCCTCGTCGTACCCGCTGCCGCGCAAACGGAGGTACCCCCATGAAGCGGTTGCGGCAAATCTACGCTCTACATCTTCGGCGCTATCTTCGTCTTCGTGAGCGAAACAAAGCGCGATGTTCTTGGACTGCAGACAGTCCCTGACCTCGTCGTCGAACCAACTGTCGTGACGGAATTCCATGGCTGCCGGCATTCCGTCTGGGAGCTGATCGACGAAGGCCTGTAGACGTTCCATCTCCTTCTTGAGATATGGAGGTAACTGAAAAAGAACGGCCCCGAGACGATCTCCCAGGTTGGAGGCGATCTCGGCGAAGTATGCGGTCTCCTCCTCGACGTTCTTCAATCTCTTTTGGTGCGTAATCCTCCTCGTCGCTTTCATCGAAAACCGAAACTCCTCAGGGACTTGTTCAGCCCACGCTTTCACCACATCCGGTTTCGGCACGTGGTAGAAGGAGTTGTTGATCTCGACGCTCTTGAAATGCTGACCGTAAAACTCCAGCATATCCTTGTCGGCAAACTTCTCCTGATAGAAGGGACCTTTCCACCCTTTGTAGTTATAGCCACTGGTGCCGATATAGAACTCCATCCGTACCTCCGTGTGAAACGTAAATCTTTAATCTACCAAAAATCCGACGATGAAACACTTGTCGAGGGGCGCCTGTAGCATCGCAATATTCTGGTAAAATCGGGAAAATCGTTGTAGTCTCCTCCCATGCCCACCGAGGAAAACGCCTACATCGACGAGAAGGGACGAACTCGCTGGCGCCAGAACGATGCCCTCGCTGACAAGCTGGCCGAACTTCACGACTTCCTGGTCGTCGGCGGCTATCCTGAAACCCACGCGGCGCGTTACCGGCAGCTTGCCCGCTTCATTTCCCGACATCCGGAAAGGATCGACCTCATCCATTCCGAGGGACGACTTGCGGATATTTCCGGTATAGGGGCCAGCGTCGCCGTCATCATCGGCGAGTATATCGACACTGGCACCTCGACGAAATTCGAGCAGTTCGCGGCAACGACGCCGCCTTCAGTCCTGGAGCTTTTGCTGGTTCCCGGTATCGGCGTGAAGACGGCTCGGGCGCTTTACCGCGATCACGGACTCGACAGTTTGGCCAAGCTGCAGGCGGGCCTGGAGGAAGGCCGCCTGCAGGGAGTCAAGGGAATGGGGCCCAAGACACTCGAGGCCATCAAGAACACCACAGTGTCGCCATGAGCGAAGCATCGCGAGCACGGGCGAAGGTCATGGCCACCGGTCTGTATCCGCACCAGATCGAGGGTGTTGCTTTCCTTCTGGGCCGGCAACGGTCGATTCTCGCCGACGACATGGGACTCGGGAAGACGCGGCAGTCAGCGATTGCCATGGCGGAAGCGCGTCCCGACGGTCCCTATCTTGTCGTTTGCCCTGCCGCCGTCAAAACGAACTGGTCTCGCGAGCTCGTGCTCGCCCTGCCCGATACGGAGACCCGTATCGTCGGACCGCAACCGCCGCCGGCACGGGGATTCGACGGCTGGGCGATTATCAACTATGACATCCTCGGCAAACATCTCGAGTCGCTGAAGGCCCACAACTGGAACGGCCTCGTTTTCGACGAAGCCCACTACCTGAAGAACCACCGTTCCAAACGGCATCGCTTCGCCGTCGACCTGGCAGAGCACGCCGGTGATGGCACGGTTATCCATCTACTGACCGGCACCCCGCTGACGAATCGACCCCGCGACCTCTTCCCCCTGCTGCAGCTGGTGCGGCACTCCCTGGGTCGCAGCTTCCTCACCTTCGCCAAGCGATATTGCGACGCCTTCAAGGGAGATTTCGGCTGGGTCACCGAGGGCGCCAGCAACATCGAAGAGTTGACCGTCCAACTCCACGGCGTGATGTTGCGGCGCACCAAAAACGAAACCCTGGATCTGCCGCCCAAACTGCGGACCTGGCTCGAGGTAGAGGTGGGTCCGGGGGCTGCGCGCAGAATGAGCGAGGTTGTGCTCGAACTGATGAAGACAGTTTCGCGCAGGGGGGAGTTGCTCAACTCCGAGTCGGACAGCGATCCAGGCGGAGCAGCCGTTGAAGAAAAGACTACCCGTCGAAGGCGGGGGAACGTGCTGGGCAAGCTGCAGAAAGCGCGGGAGCGGCTGGCCGCAGCAAAGGTCCGCTCCACGATTCCGTTCGTCGAGAACGCGATCGAGCAGGGCGAAAAGGTGCTGCTTTTTTCGTGTTTCGCCATACCTCTGGCGAGAATTCACAGACACTTCGGCGAATCTGCGGTGGGCATCAGCGGTGAAATGCCGATGCGGCAACGACAGATATCGATCGATCGGTTTCAGAACGATGACTCGATACGACTGATGGCGGCACAGATCGTCGCCGGGGGCGTTGGTATCAACCTGACGGCGGCGCGACAGGTTGTCTTCAATGATCTCGACTGGGTGCCGGTCAATCACTGGCAGGCGGAGGACCGGGCGTATCGCATCGGCCAGACGGCGGCGGTGAATGTCACCTACATGGTTGCAACCGGCACCGTCGACGAGTTCGTGCGCTCCGTGCTCGAAGAGAAGTCGAATATCATCGACCAGCTGGTGGAAGGTTCCGCATTGCCGGAGGAGTTACAGTTGGACGTCATGGGCGAATTGCGCCGCGTCATGGGAGCCCTAGAGCCGACCCTGGAGAGATTGTCTCCGGTCGACGTCGACGAGGCGAAGATGCGCGAGCTTTTGGAGGAAGCCGGTAGAACCTTCAGAGAGTCGCAAGAGCATGTTGAGATTGTCGCCAGCGCTCCTCCACCGCCAGCGGCCCTGGAGACCCTCGCCCGCGTCCTGGTGGGACCGACAACCGAACAGTACCGGGTAGACAGCTCGTCGAAACCTGGTGAGTATTACCTGTTGGAGGTCGATGGAACCGATGTCGTCTGCAACTGCAAGGGATTCTCCTATCGGGGCTCCTGTCAGCACGCTCGCACCTTGAAGGAGTTGCTGGTAACCGGAGATGAACTGCCGCAGGGATTTTCGCGCATCGTCCCTGATTGACGCCGTCCACTTCGTCTCCTGGCCAAGACAGGACCGGATCTTCCACCAATTGACGCCGGAATTCAGAACCCACGCCAAACGGAGTGTTATGGAACAGTTCCACCGCCGAATCGTTTTCCGCGACGGTGTCGACCACGGCATGTACGAAGCGTTCGCCTTGTCCAACTGGCACGAAGGCACCTGGGAAGTCACTGGTAACTTGCTGCAGCAGAACCGAGATCGCGCCGAGGAGCTCGAGTCGCGCCTCCAGCTAACCCGCGAGATCTATGGTGGTGACTTTTCCTGGATACGCATCCGCAGAACCCCCTGGCCCGCGCTTGTTACCGGAGAATCGACATGGACGGACTACCAGACCCGGACCACTATTCGCGTGACCGGCGATGGCTCTGCCGGCATTGGATTTCGTTGGCAGGATGCGCGGCACTGTTATTACGCCATGCTGGAGAATCATTCGTCACTGGCGCTGTACCGCCGTGAGCAGGATGACGTCATCGAACTCGCCCGCGCGGAATTCCCCCGTGACCACGAGACGTTCTACACCCTGCGGGCGGAAGCGGAGGCAGACAGGCTGACTTGCTGGGTAGACGATGGTCCCACGATCTCGGCCACCGATAGCTCGTGGCCTTCTGGGCGTGTCGCCATGGTCGCCGGTTGCCCGGCGCAATACCGCGATCTCGAGGCACAAGGAAGAGGGCGTCCTACTCCGACACCGGCGCACTTGCCGGGCACGAGACCACGGGAAGAGCTGTCCATCCCCATAGCTCCGTTCGATTCCGAGAACGAAGGTCTCACGCTCTATGAAATCAATGGAGAACTGGCCATAGTCCGGCGGCCATCGCGGGGGCGGGAGCTTCTCTTCCTCGATAGCCGCGGCGGTGAGTTCCTGCGACTGGGGCCGTGGGATACCCTCGGCAGCCTCGGCAATATTCCGCTGCAGATATTCGACATCAACGGTGACGGCCGCGATGAAGCCGTCTTGGTAGCCGACCAGCGCATCTACGTATACAGCTGTGACACCGGCGAGCAGCTGGCCTCCTGCGACACCCCGCCTCCGAATGAGTACGGTGAAGCCTTGCGTGTTGCGGACAGCGCCACCGTCGACGACTCCCTCTGCCGCGTCTTGGCGGGTAGGGATGAGCTACCCTTTTTCTACATCAAGGACCGCTACTGGAACATTCATCTCTTCAACGCCAACCTCGAACACTGTTGGCACAAGGCGCTCAACACGGGCCACTGCCCGCTTCCCATAGACCTGGACGGCAGTGGGCGGGAACAAATCCTCTGCGGCCATACATTGCTGGATCTGGATGGGAACGTGGTGTGGAAGCTCGATCTGGAGGATCATTTCGACGGCGCCGCCTACCTGACGTTGGCTCCCGACCAGGAGCCGTATTTCTACGTCGCCGCCGGTGAAGAAGGGCTGTTGTGCATTGACCCATCAACCGGCGAAATCCTCTCGCAACAGCTGCTGGGGCATGTGCAGAACTGCCTGTTCGGTCGTTTTCTGCCGGATCGTGCGGGGCTACAGGTGTTTGTGATTACCTGTTGGCGCGAACCTGGCCTGCGGTATCTGCTCGACGAGAACCTCGGCGAGGTCGCCCGCTGGGAGCGTGATCCCGCGCTGTACCAGCTTGGCGATGATCTGCTACCGTGGGGGGAGCGAGATCTGATCATCACCCAACAGGGGATTCGCGATCCAGTAAACGGATTGGTGATCCACGAGTTCCCCGAGGAAACCGCTCACACCCATTGCGTGACCGACTGGCCCGGTGTTGGTCCAAGCCGGTTGATGCAAGTTCTTACCGACCGCATCGTGATCAGTGGACCGGAGGACGGCAATGTGCGTTATGCCACACCTATTCGTCCGATCCATTGCGGCTATCTCCCACGCGGCCCCCTGTCGTGGGTGCGGTCAGCTTCGAGTTACGCCTCGACCCAGTAAGAATAGAGTTTCGCGTCCCGAAGCGTGAATCGCAGACTGACGGCGTTGTCTTGCTGCTCACCAATATTGCCCTGCTGCCATACCAATTCGGCGCTCGGATGGTCGCCTTCCAGAGGGACAGACACAGCGACCACTCCCCCATCGCCATCCAGCGCCTCGACGCTGAGCTCCCCGCCAGCCGCATCGACATTGACGAACAAGCGCTTACCTAGAAGCGCAAACGGATCGGTGAGGACCGTGCCCCCATTTTCGCCGACATCGAGCGAAACAAACCCATCCCGCCGCAACACGGCCAGGCAGATGGCAGACGCGTCCTTGTCCAGGTCGCGCCGATTTTCCTCGGAGGTCAAGGCACGATATTTGAGCCCGCTGTAGTAGAACCACAGCTCGTCGTCGCGCACAACCGCCGATGCTGGACTCATGATCTGAGTCAAATCGTAGGCACCGCAATCCCCTCGGGACGGTTCGATGAATGCCTGTCGATCTCCCAAACGGGACCAATTCTTCAGATTGCGGCTGGAGGCAAGCTCGGCCACGTGAAAGCCGTCGGTGTTCGTGTTTGCAAATCCAGGACAGACGGCGTGGTAGAAGGCCGGCATCCCCCAGTAGGCCGATTCGTATCGAAAGGGGCACATGTGATACACATCGATGTTGTAGATCGACGGGTCGTTGGAAAGAAGCGGCTGATACGCGGGATCCGCCAGTCGGGCTGCGATGCGCTCGGCCCCGCGGGTCTGATCCAGGTCATCGGCTTCGAAGATCAGCTCGGGCTCGCTCCAATTGCTGAAGTCCATACTGGTGGTCAGCCAGATCGCTCTACCGTCCTTACCCCGCCGTTTGAGATAATGGAGAAACAGATGCTCCCTCTCGTCGAAGGTCAGATTCCATTCATCTGCAGACGAAATGCCCGGATGGCTGATCTCCGACCACCGGATCCCGTCGGGGGACACCGCATAGCCACCCTTGCCTTCGTCGAAGACATTCGGCGTCGCCGTCTTGTAGCGCCGGTTGGGATCGGGATCGGCATCATCGCGCACGATACATTCCGCCCTGTGTTGCACACCCCCGAGGACAACCGTTACGAGGTTGTTCGCCTTTGAACCGCGATACTCCACCTGGCCGACCTCCGGCTTCGACCAGTGCAAGCCGTCCGGGCTTTCGTAATAGCCGCTGAAATAGACTCCGGTTCCGTCCAGCTCGGACGGTTCGGAGGCGCAGTCCCACAACTGCCAGACCTCCTTCTCCGGGCTCCATATGGGAGCCATGCGGATCTGGATGCTGTTGAATCCCATGGCAACGTCGGGCCGGATGACCGCACCCTTTTTGTCGGGCGCATGCATCGTTCGCGTCAGAGTCTCTATCTTGGAAATGCCGTAGTTATCGGGAAATAATTGGCGCTCTCCCAACGGAACGGTGAAGGTTGTTTCGCCTAGGCTCATGATTGGATCCTCCTTCGCAAATATCGATGGACGCCGAGCTGTTTCCCACAGATCGAGATGAAATTTCGGTTAGATCGTTACGACTTGTGCAAGCAACACCTTGTTAATACCCCCCTCACGCGGACCGCTCCTCATTCCCTCGCCGACGGTTACCCAACTTTCGTTGTCGCTGACTTGACAGACGCCGAAATTGCCCATGGCGGCGTTGTTTGCCGGAATCGCCGCTCGTTCGGTGGAACGAATCACGTGCAATCGCTCGGGATCGACCTCTGCTATGAAAATCGGGGCCCGATGCCGGAAGATGTGCTCGTTGTCGCCGCTTGGCCGGCAGTATAGCAGGTACAGTCTGCCGTCGATAGTAGCCCAGTGTTGCTGTGTGCAGTAGCTGCCAAGAATCTCGCCATCGTCGAAGGTCCACTCGCGAGCCTCCTCGAAATTGATGCCGTCGGTTCCCTGGGTTACGAATGCGCTGTGGTCGGAACGCATGGTCAGAAAGAAGGCTCCCTGGAATTCGGCCAGAGAAGGTTCATACAGACCGCGGGCCGAAAACTCGACGCCCCTTCGTTCGGCAAGCCGGCGAGAATGATCCTGCGCTATAGAGTGCTGCGTACCGTGCTCTTTGTAGGTCAACGTTTGCCCGTCGAAACCGCATCGCGCAACGATGCTGTTGTAGAGCACGGCCTCGTCCCCGTAATCGAAGGTATCCGCTTCTTGGTCGAGAGTAGCACTGGGTAGATAGCGCAGCGGAAGTAGAACGTCGCCGTCCGGCAGGTCGACGCGCTGACTGCAACCGGCACTTACAGCCAGCATCGGCAGGTTGTCGTGGTCCTTCTCTGGGAGTTCTAACGCCTGCAGCTGACCCCAGCTTCCGGTTGCCGGATCCATGACGGCGTACGCAGCCTGCTGCTTCAAATGGTGTTCGTGCCGACCACTGAGGAAGTGAAAGGTGACCCCGGCGGCGATTACCTTGCCGCTTTGAGGGTGCCATTGGTTCCACATATCGCTCGGAGCCACCTCGTAACCATCCGCCGTTTCCGCTCGCCGCAGCGAAGGAACCGGAGCAGGCTCGGACCAGGTCGCGCCATGGTCTCGACTGATTGTCTGGTAGATATCGCAGTAATCGTGGGTAAACCTGTTCCGCGTTTGGTTCAGGATCGTGACCGAGAGAGCTTTCTCTCCTGGGACATGGGCCGTGCGGACTTGAAGCCAATCCCATTCGTCGTTGCCCTCAACCATCGCCGAGCAGGAGATCTGAATTTCGCCGCTCATGGATCTATCTCGCCCAGATTGACATCACTGGAACGTGACGGAATACACGCACCAGTTGCACGGTTTACATCTCCAATACCTGCCGCCAGAGTTCTGCGTCCACGGGAATACCGTTTTCCAGATTGTCGCGCCGGACTGCCAGCATCCCCTCACCGGGGTAACGTATTTCATCGACTCCTCCCGAGGGGAGAACGTCCTTGAAATCGCGGACGATCTGATCGACGACCTCCTCGACGAATCTTCCACCCGACAGTAAGCTCACGTCGATGGCAATGAATACCTGGGAGACTCCGGTCTCCTGCGTCCGGGTCGAGATCGTCGACGTGGAGTCACCCCCTGAGATTGCGGTAGCCATTAGATCGAGCATCAACGCCAGACCCGATCCCTTCCAATACCCTATGGGCAGCCCCCTCCTCGATTCCAGAATAGCAGCGGGTTCGGTGCTCAAATGGCCGTCGCCGTCATATCCGCCCGCCACTGACAGCCGCTCTCCGCTCCGCCGCATCACCTGAAGCCTACCATTCGAATATTGGCTCATGGCCATGTCCAGGAGAACATGACGGTCCTCATACGGAACGCATATGGTCAACGGGTTGTTGCCGACGTTTGCTGTCTTCGCACCCCACGGCGGCATGAGTTTGGTTGTATTCGTCCAGCAGATTCCGACACACCCGGCATCCGCGGCCTGCAGGCCGTAAGCACCTGCGCGCATCCAGTGGTTGGTGTTTCGTAGGCCGACACAACCCATGCCATTCAGACGGGAAATGTCGATCGCTCGAGCCATAGCCATTTCGGCATTCAACAGCCCGACACCCCGCTCCCCGTCCCACTGTTCGATGACGCCGAGTTCGTGCGCCTGGCTCGGTTCGGCGGCGATGTCGACGGTACCGTTGCGACACGAGGTCACAAATCCTGGAAACCGGTTCAAGCCATGGGAGACGACTCCATCCCGGGTGTTTTCCGCGAACAGTCGAGCGCATCGCTCTCCGCGATCTTCGGCAAATCCGATCGCCAGCAGAACACGTCGGAATTCGCCGACCATACTCTCGAAAGCCACCCTTTCAGGCATGGGACTCGGCACTCCGAAACGTCATTCTGTTTCGAATAGGGAGGGGAAAAAACGGTGTGGATCGGCCGGCTCGCGGAACAGGATCTGCTGGCGGGGCGTCAGCTCGATATTGTCTGGCAGGCGCACCCGATTTGATGACCACGCCATCTGCGACACACAATACTTGTAGAGCAGGGATCGGCGTTCATGTTTTCCCGTCCACGCCGCCGTTCCGTGCGTCAACGCTTCGCTGAAGATGATTATGGAGCCTGCCGGTACCTCGGGAATGATCACGCATGGCGCGTCTTCAGGCGCGTCTAAAAACTCTTGTGGCAGCTTGTAGTTGCTCTTGTGGCTGCCCGGAATACAGCAGAACCCGCCATACTCCGGACCAGTAGGCGCCAGGTTCCACGCCACCACTGCAAAACCGTTGACGATCTCGTTGTCGCGAAACGGCTGAAATCGACCCGGCTGTGCCTCTGAGGTCTTCCGGCTGGCACCATAGTCCGCGTGCATGGGCCCCCATGGGTTACCGGCCTGCATGCACAGCCCGTAGATACGGTCCAGCCGGAAGCAGTCTCCGAGCCAGAATCGAAGCGGTGGCATAATGCGCGGATGATCGAGCAAATCACAGAACGGTTTCCCCCAGCTCAAAAAGCCGGGCCCTTCGGGCCTCCCCCCGGCGGCACTGCCGAAACGGAGGTTGCCGCCCGTGGGCATCTCATGTTGATCCAGTAGTGCATTCAGAATCCCGATCTCATCGGCAGCAAGAGCATCCTCGATTACCAGGAACCCTTGCAGGTCGAAGAGATAGCGTTGGGTCTCGTAAAAATCATTAGCTTTGGATGACATTCCGTTCAGGTCCCCTTCTTCCCTCTCTTGCGGTTGCCGGAGGCTCGTTGCTTCGAACGTTTGGTTTCCCTGCGAGCTTTGGGTGTGCTCGTCGCCCCAGTCGGTGACCACGCCGCAGCAAGCTCGAAGTTCATTCGTCTCATTCCCACGTCCACCGCCGCCAGCTTGACGTTCACCGAATCTCCAAGTCCGTAGCTCGCTCTCGAGTTGCGCCCGACGACGGTCTGGGTTTCCTCCCAGACCTCGAAATACTCCCCCCCTCTTCGACTCAGCTGTTCCATAGGGACCAGCCCATCCGCATACAGATCCTTGGGACGCACAAACAGTCCCATGGCATGAACTCCAACAATCGTGGCTTCCATCTCTTCACCGATTTTCTTTTTCGCGACCAGGCAGGCCGCCAGCTGGGTTATGTCCCGTTCGGCCTGCACGGCTCGACGCTCGGCATCGGAGGAACTCTCCGCCATCTTGTCGAGGCCACTGAGCCTCGATTTGCCGTTCCAGTGATTCCATAGAGCCCGGTGCACTAGCAGATCCGGATAACGGCGGATCGGTGAGGTGAAATGGGCATAAGCTTCAGATGCGAGACCGTAATGCCCCTCACACTCCGTAGAATAATACGCCTGGGAAAGCGACCGCAGCAACATCATCTGGCCGGCTTCGGACTGGCGCATCTGTTTGATCTTCTTGAGAAACTGCGCCAAGCCCTTGCCATTCTTGGAGCTTTTGCTGCTTAGGCGCAAACCATACTGTTTTGCCCAACTCCCGAGACGCGTCCACTTGTCTTGAGGGGGTGGTGGATGAACGCGATACATGCCTGCGAGGCGTTGGTCGACAAGATATTCAGCCACTGATTCGTTCGCTGCCACCATCAGATCTTCTATCACTTGATGAGCCGCCAATTGCCCACGGCCGACGACGTTCGTCAGTTTACCGGATTTGCTGAAGATGACTTCCGCCTCCGGAATCTCCAGATCGAGTGAACCGCGACTAAAACGTCGTTGGCGCAACAGTTCTGAAGCGGCCATCGCGTTCTGTACAACGGCACGGACCTTCTTGGGCACTCCTGTATCCCGGTCGATAAGATTCTGTACTTGGGTATAGGTGAGACGTGCGGCGCTGCGTATAAGGGAAGGGTAGATATGGATGTCGTTTCGTTCGCCGTCGGCGTCGACAAACATCTCGCAGGTCAAGGTATACCGCGGCTCCCCGGGCACGAGGGAACACAGCCCGTTCGACAAGCGCTCGGGCAACATGGGAAACACTTGCGTAGGCAGATAGACGCTGGTGCCTCGCAGCCGGGCTTCCCTGTCGATGGCGGAGCGCGTCTTCACGTAGGAGGCGACGTCGGCGATGGATACCCAGATGCGGTACCCTTCGTTCTCTTCCACGGCAGCAACGGCATCGTCGAAATCCCTGGCGTGCTCGCCGTCGATGGTGACATGCAGTCGCTTGCGAAGGTCGCGGCGGCCACCGTCAACATTCTCGACGTCTACCTCATCGAACCGCTCAGCCTGCTCCAGCACATCCTCTGAAAAGTGGTTCGGCAATGGCAGACCGGCCTCTGCCATCTTCAGCTGGGTGTTGTCGTCGCCTTCCGGGCCAAGTAGTTCCAGAACGGTCGCTTCCGAGACCCGGGTCTTGGTGGACGACTGTGTTACCTCGAAGCGCACGGCATTGTCGGCTTTGATATCGTCGGCCGAGCCATCCTTGACGAACTGAGGAGGTGCCGCCGGCTCCGGTTCGATCCAAACCGCCTGCTTGTGCCGGCGCAGCCAGCCGACTCCTCCGAGAAGAGGTAAGGCGGGCTGGTCTGTTTCCTTCCGCACAAAACGCCGTTTGCCCCTTTTTTCTTGCGCTCTCTTCTGTCCCTTGCGGGGTTTCCTTGCGCCGCTGCCCTTCTGCTTCTTATCCCGAGCTCCCTTTTTGCGCCCGCCGTCTTTTGGCGGTTTCGTTCCACCTCTTTTGGATCGGAGCTTGGCCATAGACAGACTACCGTTGCCGTTTCGGCTTGTGAAACAAGGCGATCGCCGACGTGCCACGCAGCGCGGTCCTGGGGAGGGAGAGGACGCTATTTGCCAAACTGTTCATAAAAGCGGTCGAAGCCACTCGCCGTTCCACAGAGATAGAGGGCGTCGTCTGCGGAAAGAATAAAGGTGGGTGGAATGTCCATGAGGAGCTCTCCGCCGCGTTCGACGGCAACCACGGTGCAACCGGTGCGTTCGCGAATCCTGCCACCAAGGGGGTGTTGTCCCGCCAGCCTGCCGGGACTCAGCTTCGCCAGCTTGATGCGGGCTTGCTGTGACATCATCTCGCCGAGGACGTGGTAGGCGAGCAACTGTCCAGCCACCTGGCCGATAGAGAGGGCGAAATCGGCGCCGGCCTGTTGGATGCGCACAACGTTCTCCAACTGGTCGGCGCAGGCAATTATCGGGACGTGGGGTGCGTAGTCGCGAATAACTGCGGCAGCAAGCAGAGTGGCGCTGTCGTTCTCCCGCGCGAGAATCACAACGCGGGCTGTCGCGACGGCAGCACGCTCCAACACCGCTATGTCCAACACATCTCCAGTGACGTCGACCCCCTCCGCTGTTGCGTCGTCGATGACGCACACCTCCTCACCGGCGTCCTGGAGTATCTCGGTCAGCTTGCTGCCAACCTCTCGATAGCCCGCTACCACAATGGCGCCTTCGCTGGTGATGGGTCGGGCTACGTCGCTGAGCCGTTTGATGCTCTCTGGACTGCCGACGGCCACAAGTATCATGCCTGGCTGCAGAATCTGATCCGCACCCGGAGGCGGATTTAATCCGTCCTCGACCCATTGGCCCACGAAATGAACCCCTGTTTCTAAGTGGATCCCGCACTGGGCCAACGTCTTGTTTGCCAGGGGACTGTCGTCGTGGACACGGATTTCGGCTACCTCGAGCAGGTGTTCCAGCGGCTCGACCCCCGCCACTCTCGGTCCGATCCTGGAGCTGGCACGCACCGCGATGGCGGCGGCCAGCACGTGGGTCGGGGTAAAGGCTGCCGTCACGCCGGCTAGCTGCATCGGTCCCCGGCGAGTGGGATTGTCTATCAATGCAACGATGGGGCCGTCGAATCCTCGTTCGCGTGCACTTATTGCCAGGAGAGCATTGTGCTCGTCCTCGCCGTTGGCAACTATCGCTCTCGCCTGCACCAGCGGTTGCAGGTCGAGTTCCTCCTCGCCGAGCGCGGCGTGTACCACGCTCGCGCCCTGTGCCTGCAGGCGCCGGGCGACCGTCTCGTCTTCTTCGATCAGGACGATCGGTGATCCCTGGCTCTTGACCTCTTCTATTAGAGAATCCACCTCGTGGCCGTACCCGTAGATCACCACCGCCCCCGACGCGTCAGGCAGCTCGCGCGCCAGGTGTCCCTCGTAACGCTCCGCCACCAGGGGCGAAGCGAACTTATCGATCTGCACGACACCGCGCGTTGCGTCCGCCTGCCTGGTGGCTCGACCTTCCAAGAGTGAGGCGCAGCCTTTCAAAGCCAGCGGGGTAAAAAGATTCAATATGAACGCAGTAAGAATCAACGCCGTGAAAATCGCCTGGTCGATAGCACCCTGAGCCAGCGCCAGCGAGGCGACAATAAATGCCATCTCAGCACGCCCGCACATCCCGACCCCCACGGTCAGCGCTTCCCGAAACGGCAATCCCATGCGCAGCGCCATAGATCCGGCACTGGTAATCTGACCGACGATCACCACGGTAGTCAGCAATACTATGAACGCTACGCCGGAAGCGCTGATGTCGAAGTTGATGGAAAACCCCAGCGAGATAAAGAAGATCGGCCCCAGAAATGAGTATGCGATGCCGTAGGCACGATCGTTGACGATCCTCACCAGGTTCGGGTGGGCGACCTTGTCCTCGAAGAACAGGCCGGCCATATAGGCGCCGAGAATCATGTGCAGACCGATAGCTTCGGCGAACAGTCCGGCACCGATCGCCATAACCAGCACGAAGGTAAAACCTTTCCCGCCCTCGGACCGGAAGGGTAGCTTGAGCCGCGGGTATACGAAACGACCCAAAAACACCGTGACAATGAGAAAACCAACCACCTTGCCCAGGGTAATGGCAATGCCCAGCGGCTCGAAGGTGCCGCCGGTAAGCACACCGATCACCAGCCCGAAGAACAGGAGAGTCAGAAGGGTGTCGTTAACGCAGCTGGCGATGATAACCCGCGCCACCCGGGTGTTCGCCAGCCCGAGATCACGGAGGCTCTTGAGGGTGATCACGACGGCTGTAGCCGTCATCGTCAGTCCGACGAAGGTGGCGCTGACGGGGTCCAGACCGAAAAAGGTGGCGACGCCGAAACTCACCCCAAACGGCACGATCGCACCGACGACTGCCACACCCATGGAGCGTTTCAGGGCGTCGTAGAACTCCAGCGGCTGGGTTTCCACGCCGGCATGGAACATGAGAAAGAAGATGCCGATCTCGGCCAGAAGCTGGATCGCGTCGCCCGGGGTGATCCAGCCGAGAACCGCCGGTCCCAGCAGCACCCCGACGATCAGCTCACCCATCACCGTAGGCAGGCCGAGAGGACGCAGTGTGACCGCGACCAACCAGATGCAGGCGAGTAGAATCAGTAGATCGAAGGCGATTTCATGCATAGCTAGTTGCCTGGAGTCGCTAACATAACGCGCTCGTTCAGCCACACCTCTAAGGGTGCGCCGGAACGAGCCCTAGGAACGAAGGAGCTCAGGGATAGCCGTATTCGAGTACGCACGCGGCGTATGGCAGTGGTCGCCGCGTGCTTCAGGCTATGTACACCGCAAAGAGCCTGGCGTCCTCGGCGCGCACACCCTCCCAGTTGACGCGCACGCGCACCGGATGGCCAAACCTCTCCAAGCGATCCCGCTCACGCCAGGTAACCGGTTGACGCAGTCCAGCCTGCGTCAGCGGAACACTGTCGCCGCCGGAATATCCGGGAATGGGCCTGAACTGCTCATCCAGCAGCTCGACCCTGAGCTGGCAATGCTCACCGATTCGGTCCACGTTCACAAACACCTTCCCTCCTTCACGCTCCACCTCAACCGGACACGAGATGCAGTGCGGTTCGTGCTTCCCCTCCGCCGCCGAACCTCGAAACGGTCCGCAGGGCGCGAACCAGCCGAAACGGTCGCGCTCCCAGGTGGCAACCCAAACACCGGTTAGTGATTTCGGATTCCTCATGTCCCAGGTAGAAGCTTCCTCTCTCCAGACGCTGAACCAGTAAACGCTGCGATCGTCGATGTTAGCCCAGGCGTTGCGCTGCAGCAGACGCGGCGCGGCGTAACCCGTCCGGGGTTGTTGCGGACCCCGTATTTCGTAGGAATGAACCATCTTGAAGTCGGGTACGGGCTCGGTGAAATGCAGCGCATCGTGGCTGACTGCGAATCCGAGATCCAGCACCACGTCGCGGCGGTCGTTGGTATCGCTGCGGTACTGCCCGTAGAGACCGAGGAGCAGATTCCCTCGGTTCCAGGTGGCTACCCCCTCGTGGATCTGTTCCCCGGAATGACCTTCGAAGGTTTCCGGGGCATGCGGAGGTAGCGGATCTCGGCGCAATCCCATGGCGGCGGCGTGGGTCCAGCTAACGAAATCGTAGGAGGCGAAGCTGACCACCAGTCGCTTGGACGCTTGTTTGATGGGATGTGGGATGGGTCGATTCATGGAGGACGGTCCGCCCTGACCATTCACGTAATAACAGCCGCCCCACTTCTGGATATTTCCGCCTTCCATCCCGGTACCGAAGATATCATCGCTATCCGTGGCTCGGGTCCAGTGCAGACCGTCGGCGCTGAATGAGGCGCTCTTTCGCAACGGACCAGGCGTGCTGAAAATCGACTTGAAGCGGCGCTGAGGATCGAGGTCACTCGGATCGTAGAAGACGTTGCCACAGGGACCGGCGACGCGGTTGTTATCCTTGTTGCCGTTTTCCTCTGAGAGTCTCAGCTTCGGCCGCTCCCAGTTGAAGCCGTCCTTGGAAGTGGCGTAGAGCCCGCCCCGGCGTTGGTGGTTGTCGTCGGCGCCCACGTACCACATGCGGTACTCGCCGTCGATGTGGAACACATGGGGACAGATGATTTCAGTGGAATCCAATGAGCCGGGAGGACCGTAGGTAAGCACCGGGTGTTCCGGATGGCGGTCGTCGATATCCACACTGAGACCGTGGTCCATCTCGGCTGGATTGGTGCGACCTGCCTGCAAGGTCAGGTTGAGGTCACGCGAGAAAGGCATGCTCCGTCTGTCGAACGGAAATATTACCGCTTCTTCGATGGAGTCGACTGGGCTTGAATTCAACGCTCGCATGCTGTCGCTCCTTTCAGTTTACGTAAACGGCAAAGAGACGGCCGTCTTCAGGGCGCACACCTTCCCAGTTCACGCGCACGCGAACCGGATGATCGAATCCCGGCAGGGCATCTCCACCACTCCAGCTGACCGCCTCTCGTATCCCCGATCCACTCAGGGGCAGGCAATCGGCTCCTGAATAGCCGGGGATAGGCACGAACTCCCGATTGAGCAGCTCGACCTTCAACTGGCAATGCTCACCCAGCCGGTCGGCGTTGATAAAGACCCGATGGCCATCCTTCTCCAGTTCCAGCGGACATGAAATGCAATGGGGTTCATAGTCACCAGCACCCCAGTCCTGATCACGCCCACATGGGTTGAAGAACCCCAGGCGGTCGCGTATCCACGTGGCGACCCAAACTCCCGTCAATGCGACCGGATTGTTCGCGTCCCAGGTTGAAGCCTCTTCGCGCCAGACGCTGTACCAATAGACAGTGCGGTCGTCCATGTTGGCCCAGGCATTGCGCTGCACCAGCCGCGGTGCCGCATAGGAATTGGGGTTCGGGCCCTGGATTTCGTAGGAATGCACCATCTTGAAGTCGGGTATGGGCTCCACAAACTCCAGGCCGTTGTGACTGATGGCGAATCCTAGATCCAGGACGACGTCCCGACGATCGTTGGTGGAGGCGCGGTACTGGCCGTAGAGGCTGAGCAGCACGTTGCCCCGGTCCCAGGTAGCCATGCCCTCGTGGACCTGCTCTCCGGAATGGCCTTCGAAGGTCTCCGGGGCGCGCGGCGGAACGTGATCGCGGCGGAACGTGATCGCGGCGGCGTGGGTCCAGTTCACGAAGTCGTAAGAGGCGTGGGAGGTGACGATACGTTTGGATGCCTGTGGAATAGGATGCGGCACCGTGCGGTTCCAGTCGGAAGGGCCGCCCTGGCCGTTGACGTAATAACAGCCTCCCCACTTGAAGATGTGGCCACATTCCATGGCGATGCCGAACAGCTCGCGATCCTCGCCGGACAAGGTCCAGTGGAGGCCGTCGGCACTGAACGAGGTGTTGTTGCCGCATCCGGTGATCGATTTGAAGCGCCGGTTTGGATCGGGGTCGTCGGCCTCGTACATGACCCATTCACCACAACGCCCCTCAACCAGGTTGTTCTCCTTGCTGCCGTTTACCTCGGTCAATCCCAGATTTGGGCGCTCCCAGTTGAATCCGTCCTTGGACACCGCATACAGGCCGGTGTGGCGCCTGGCGTCGTCGCCGGCGCCTATATACCACATGCGGTACTCCCCGTCGACATAGAACACGTTGGGACAGATGACCTCGGTGGAATCTAGCGACCCCGGTGGACCGGGCGAGAGCACGGGTCCGCCCGGGTGGCGTTCGTCGATGTCGACGCTGAGGCCGTGTTCCATCTCCGCTTTGTTCGTACGGCCGGCAACAAGGCTAGTGTGCAGATCGCGCACGAACGGCATGCTGCATTGGTCGAACGGAAAGAGCACAATCTCCTCGATCGAATCGGTAGGGCTCGAATTTAGAACCTTCATATAGAAACTCCGGGATAGTACTCGTAAAAGGAGCTGGGGCTGAAACCGCTTTACAAGCTCTGACGAACCTTCTCTGCATCCGTGAACAGAATCTCGCGAACGGCGTTGGTCGCCTGCTCGTGAAAAGCCACCGCAACAGGATCGAAGTCTCGGGACGGACGTGGCGTGTGTTTGAAGTGCCCGTAGCGGTCCGAGCCACGGACGAGGGCGGCACTGTCCCACTCTCCGACGATCTGCTTCGTGCTCGTTGGCAGGTAGTGCAGCGACAAGCCGATACGACGATCGTGCGAGTTGTTGGGACTGGATGCATGGGCTAGACGCACGTTGTGCAGCGAAATCTCACCGGGCTGAAGCGGCATGGGGACCGCCTTTTCCTCGTCGACCTGAACCGAGATTTCTTGTCCCCTGGTTAGGAGGTTGTGCTCCTGAAATTCGTCGTTGTGGGGCAGAAGATCGCCTCTGTGGCTCCCTGGAAGGACGCGCATGCAGCCGGTTTCGAGGGTAGCCGGCGACAGGGCGAGCCAGACGGTGACCAGGTCGCTGGAGTCGAGACCCCAGTAACGCAGGTCCTGATGCCAGGAGACGAACGTCTCGCTTTGGGCTTCCTTGATCCAAAAGAAGGTGTTCCAGCACAGGATGTCAGGACCGATCAAATCCTCGACGGCATCGAGGATCTTCTCGTGGCGCATCAGCTTGTCTACCCATGTAAAGAGAAGGTGGGACTTGCTTCGCAGTGCCCCTCCAAGCGGTTTCCCTTGCTGTCTTTCGAAGGCCTCGAGCAATGAGCGATTGGTAACCACCTCAGCGTCGTCCAGCAAGCGGATGGGAAAGAAATATCCTTCGCGCTTGTACTGGGCGATAGCATCGCTACTGAGCAGCTTCGGCATTCGTACCTCCTCACATCTCTGTCATGGCCGGCGGAAGTCCATCGTTTCCTAGCGCCGAGAACGGTACATAAATTTCAGTCAGACGTCCAAGAGAAAGCGGGCTTCAGGGCTCAAACGTTTTTCGGTGGCCGGCCGCAGGAACTTCCTTTGATCGGTCTGCTGCGGCCAGTCGCGGCGCACGAACGCCATATGCATGGCGCCCCGCATGTGCTTACTTCGGTTTAGTGTGCCGCCGTGCCATGTATGTGAGTTGAATACTACGACGGTGCCGGCGGGTGCCGTCACAATCTCTTCGTCCGGTGCCGGTTGCGTGGGATCATCCATCTCATCGGCAGGCGCCTGCGCTCGCAGATGGGAACCCGGCACCACTCGCGTTGCACCGTTCTCAGCAGTAAAATCGCTCAATAACCAGATGGAGTTGCAGACGTAGAACTGCTTCGCCTTCAGCTTCTCCCAGTCCTGCGGATCGTTCGACCCCCAATCCATATGCAGCGCCTGTGCACCCTTTCCTGGGAGCGCGAAGCGCGCATTTAGAGAATGGACCCTGAATCCGCACGATAGCACTCTATTGATTCCAGCCAGGATGCGCGGATGAATGAAACAGAGATCGAACACTGGATCCTTGTTGATCAGGTTGCTGAGACGGATGGTGCCCTCTTCCTGGTGCACTTCCGATCCCGCCGCCTCCCCTTCCTCAGCAGCCAGCTCCTGCAGACGCGCAGTGAACGTTTCTATCTGCGTTTGGGTCAGGACACCGGGCAGCGGCAGATAACCCTGGGCATCCAGGAAATCCATCTCGTCCGCTGTCAGCGTGTCATCGCAAACGCCAAACGAATCCAGCACGTGCCCGATATTCATGCGATACTCACATTTCTTCATCAAAAAGCCCTGAAACGCTCCACCAGAACGAGTCCGAGATCTCGTTATAAGCCCAGAGTCGGTTCCAGAGTTCGTCGCCGGAACGCTTGAAGAAGATATTGCCGCCGTGGCCGAATGTCAGAGACGATGACGCCCCCCGGACGGTCACCTGCTCGGGCGAAAAAAACTCCGGACGCTGTGTCACCTCGGAAAGTCCGGAGCTATGCTTGACCACCTCGGCGTCCCGCGGGAGCGAATGGGACAGGAATACGCAATCGTCCCAGTAGGGAGTCGCGCTGTTTGGGCTCCAGTCGGTCGCGGATCTTTTAACGAAACAGTATAGGGTGCCCCCCGAGACGCCGTAGGTAAACCTGACCTTCGATGTCGAAACGCTCACGGGCTATACGCCGGACCAGGGGAACTGCCGGTACAGAAGCGCCTTCGTTAACGTCGGTCATCTTGAATGTGTGTGGATTCTTCGGCCTGATAGAACTCAAGATAATAGCTAAAGTGCGTAACTTGATCACAATCCACGGAACTTACAGACTTTGAGGCGACCTAGCTCGATGTCAGGTTCTGGTTTCCGCGTCTCGCCAAGGTATGCGGTCGGTGAGCAGAAGCACTTGCCTATCTCATGAACTCTCTATCCTGCGTTTGCATTCGGGCAGAGGAAGACATCGTTGAGACTTAATCTTCGTGATCCTGCTATCAGACGCGAGATCCGCGCGGGCGCCACCACCTTCGTGACCATGGCTTACATCATCGTGGTCAATCCGCTGATTCTGGCAGAAGCTGGAATGCCCAAGGATGCGGTCATGGTGGCAACCTGCCTTGCCGCGGCCTTGGGGTCCTTCCTCATGGGTTGGCTGGCCAACTACCCGTTCGCGCTTGCTCCAGGCATGGGGCTGAACGCGTTCTTCGTCTATACGGTAGTACTGGGAATGGGAATTCCGTGGCAGGGGGCGCTGGCGGCGGTATTCATCTCGGGGCTGGTTTTCCTAATTCTGACCCTCACTCGAGCCCGGGAGGCAATCATAAATGCTATTCCCATGAGCCTGAAATACGCCGTAAGCGTCGGCATAGGTCTGTTCATCGCACTCATCGGCTTGAAGAATGCCGGCCTGATCGTTTTCAACCCGGGCACCGGCAGTATGGGGATGGTGAACGGGCGTTACTTCAGCGATCCCGCTTTGATGGCCTTCCTCCCTTCCGGCACTTCGGTTGCCACAGTGGGCCTGGCCCTTGCAGGTTTATTGATTACCGGGGCATTGGTAGTTCTCAAGGTGCGGGGCGCTTTGCTGTGGGGGATTCTGGCGACCTTTGTTCTGGGCATTCCCGCCGGCGTGGTTGCCACGGACGACTTGAGCATCGTTGGCCTGCCCACGGGCCTCAGCCAAACCCTGTTCGCGTGGGATTTCCAGGCGGTCTTTGGCATCGGGCTAGTGACCATCATCTTCACGTTCACCTTCGTCGACCTGTTCGACACCGTCGGCACCCTCGTCGGGGTGGCGAGCAAGGCAGAGATGATGGACGAGAACGGGCATTTGCCGCGTGCCAACCGGGCCCTTTTGGCGGACTCGATTGCTACTATGGCCGGTGCTGCACTGGGCACTAGCACCACCACCACCTACATCGAAAGTGCCGCCGGGGTTGCAGAAGGGGGGCGCACCGGACTTACCGCCATCACCACCGGGGTTCTCTTTCTCATTGCTTTGATCTTTGCGCCCCTGGTTCAACTCATACCGACAGCAGCAACGGCGCCGGTGCTGATCATCGTCGGAATCTTTCTGATGGAGCCGGTGCGACGCATTGATTTCAGCGATTACGCCGTCGCCATTCCGGCATTCTTCACGATCGTCATGATGCCCCTGGCGTTCAGTATCGCCGAAGGCATCGTCGCCGGCATCCTCGCCTTCACGTTTCTCCGCGCGGTTTGCGGGCGCGCCGGCGAAATCAACCTCACCCTCTGGATTCTTACCCTCTTGTTTCTGCTGCGGTTCTGGTTTGTTTGAGACTCGGAGGCCGGCGAGACCAAGGAATTGACCATGCCGTTAAGCGGAAGAGGATGTTGGAGAGCTTCGCCGGCGTTGGGTCGGCGGATCAGACGTGCTCCAGGTAGGCGGCGTACAAATAGGCGGCGTCCCATCCCCGACCCTCCCAGGTTACCCTTAAACGGATCGGATCCGTCAGACCGCTCAGCCGATCGCGTTCCGCCACGTCACGTCCTGGCGCAATCCAGATTCGGCCAACGACACACAGGCGTCTCCGGAATAGCCGTCGATAGGTCTTAGCTGAAGATCCAGGAGTTCCACTCGTAGCTGCGCTTCAGCCGACAGACCATCGGCGTTCAAAAACACGCGCGTTGGCTTGTCGCCCAAGCGAACGGGACAGGAGATGAAGTGCGGCGAGGTCCTCTCGAACGTGATCCCCACCGCTGCCAAACCGGCATCCTTCCCCAGGTGCTGTTTTGGGTCGGGCACCACTTCGAAGTATCCGAGGCGGTCTCGGGGCCAGCGGGAGACACAGACGAATCCACCGCGCCAGGGCGCGTACCAGAACAGGGTCTCGTCGCCCATGTTCTCGAAACCCTGCCCCTGCTCGAGACACGGCTGGGGATGGGCATGGACCGGGTCGCGGTAGTCGACCTCGTAGGCGGAAACCAGCTGGAAGTCCGGGATAGGCTCCGCGAACTGCAGGCCGTCGTTACTGACCACGAGCCCCAGATCCATGGAGACAAAGGAGCGGTCGTTGCTCTCCCCGTGCCAGGCCCCGTATACGCCAATCACCACGTTGCCTCTGTTCCACAAGCTCGCACCGAGATGAACTTGCTCCCCCGCATGAGGACCGGACAACTGTTTGTAGGGCGGGACGTCGCGCCGCAGCCCCACCGCCACCGCGTCGGACCAGTGGTCGAAGTCGTAGGAGATGTAGGTCACCAGCGCCCGTTTCGAACCGATGTTGCCACCCTGGCCATTCATGTAATAGCAGCCGTTGAACTTCATCAGGCCGCCCGGCTCGATGGCATTGTGTTTGAGGATTGGATTGTGGGGTGACTCGGTCCAGGTCAAGCCGTCGGGGCTGAAGGCGGCGATGATGTGAAACGGATGGATCTCGCTGATTAACTTGAATCGGCGTTCCGGGTCCGGATCTTCCGGATCGTAGAGCACCAGCAGGGCACTAATCGACTCGCGGTGAGGGCTTTCGAACTGCACCAGATTGTTCCGCTTGTTGCCGTTGAATTCTACCATGCCCAGCTCCGGTTTTTCCCAATGGAGTCCGTCCTGACTGACGGCATAGCAGATGTGTCGGCCCTGTTTTTCTCCTTCCTCTTCGCCGACCCCGATGTACCACATCCGCAGCTCATCGCCGATGCGGATAACCGTACCATAGAATTTTATGTCAAGGTGATCCGGAGCCTCGGGGCCGCCTGGCTCCAATACCCTCGGATGAGGTTTGTACGGATTGGTCGAAGTCACCAGTCCCGGCTGCAGACGATAACGGAGAGGTACGGATCGACTGTCGAAGGGAAAGAGAACCGCTTCTTCCAGATCGAGAGGTGGTCCTCCGTTTTCAAGGATCATCGTTGTTCTCCAATCTCATTCCGCGCTGCCCGGATCCATAGAACGCATCGTCTATCTCTACCGCAGGAAACAAGGAGGCTAGGGCAAATAAAAACCCTTACCGTTGGTTGTGACAAGTCGCAACCAAGGCAAGTAGCGCGAATGCCAACAGGGCGGGATTGGAGCCGACACGTTGGCGCCCACTCTCCTCATTGTCCTATATTCACACACCTTTTCACAAATTGCGTTCGAGTCTATGGGGTGTTTACCCAATTTGTCAAGGAGGGTTCGATGACCCCGGAAGAAATCCTGTCCCACCCTGCTCAAGTGCTCACTCAGGAGCAGCGACACTTCTACTTCGACAACGGCTACCTGCTCGTCGAGAGCATCGTACCGGATGACTGGGTTGATCGCTTACTCGCCGTCACCAATGAGATGGTCGATCACAGCCGATCGATCGAGAAGTCGGATGCCATCTTCGACCTCGAGCCGGGCCACACGGCGGACGAGCCTCGCTTGCGCCGCCTCACCAGCCCGGTCGAGCAACATCCGACCTACTGGGAGTTTGCGTCTCAGTCGATCGTCGCCGATATCGCTGCGGACCTGGTCGGTCCGAACGTCAAGTTTCACCACTCGAAGCTGAATTTCAAATGGGCCCGTGGCGGCGAGGAGGTGAAGTGGCACCAGGACATCACCTATTGGCCCCACACCAATTACACCCCACTGACCATTGGCACCTACCTGCATGACGTCGGTGACGATCAGGGCCCGCTGGGCGCCATTGCCGGCAGCCACAACGGGCGGCTGTTCGATCAATATTCCAATGGAAATTGGGTGGGATGCCTGAGCGAAAACGACGCGCGAGGTATCGATGCGGACAAAGTGGAGTATCTCCCTGGCCCTGCGGGCTCAGTCACGATTCATAACTGCCGCGTTATTCATGGCTCCAAACCGAATCTCTCCGACCGGGGACGGCCCCTGCTCTTGAATATCTACTCCTCAGCTGATGCTTTCACCTACACCGCTAACCCATTGCCTAGCCGCTACGAGGGCACCATCGTCCGTGGACAGGCAGCGCTGTGGGCACATCATGACGAGCGCTCCTGCCTGGTGCCGCCGGATTGGTCCGGGGGGTATACGTCATTATACGCGATGCAGCAAGGAGAGAACTGGGAAGAGGAGCAGCTGAAGAAGGTGTCGGAGCAGACCCAGCAGATGCGTGCCGGGGAGTGACGCTTCGGAAAAGACGAGGCCTCGGTCCGACTTACTTCAGACCATGTGAGCATCTGCGGCGTGGTCTGCCCCCACTCCGTACCCTTCGGCCTCGTTGTTCGCTCAAATCCGAGTTATCCTTCCACCTCAAGTCTCGTCGATGAATAGCTCCTTCATCGTGGACTTTCGGTTTTGACCACGAGTTCGCGGGGGCTACTCGTCAGCACCTCGCAACCAGCATCGGTAACGACCGTTGTCTCACTGAACGCCACACCGTACTGACCCAGTCGGCGGAGAGCAACTGGGTGGTGGAACACCATTCCCGGCTGCAGAATCGTTTCGACACCTGACTCGATGGCAACCGTGCCGTCCCCCCAGGTTGGCGGAAAACCAGCACCAACTGCGTACCCGAAATTACCGTGAAAAACATAGTCCTTGCCGGCCTCCCTCATTCCTTGCCAGCCGGCTTGAGCGACGGCGTCGGCGGCTATTCCCGGTCGGATGGTTTTCAAGACGTTGTTCAGCGCCTGTATACAGGCGTCAGCCATCTTTCTTGCTTCGGCCGGCGGCTCGCCAATCGATATTGTTCGCATCGTCGGAGCCGTGTAGCGTTGCACGCAGGCCCCCATCTCGAGGAGCACTACGTCGCCATGGCACAAACGATTTCGCTTGTGCGTAGAGTGCAGAATACCTGAACGACGGCCGGATGTAACTATCGGCGAGAGACACATATACTCGCTTCCGGCCGCGATCATGGCTTGAGATGCCGCAGCAGCCAGATCGTTATCCGAGGCCTCTTCTCGCGCAGCATCAATAGCAGCCGCGATTCCTGCATTGGTCATTCGTGCGGCGGTTCGAATATGTTCAATCTCAGCCGATGATTTTATCGTCTTCACGACCTCAACCAATCCGGAACCGTCTACCAGCGCCGCCTTTGGCAACTCTGTCCGGAGATGAACCAAAAATTGGGCCGGCACCCCCTGGGTGCTTTTCTCGACACCGATGCGGACATCGGAAAGCTTCTTGTCGCGAAGAACGGTCGCCAGGTAACTCTCGCGGCTGCTCTCTGGGGGGTAACATGCCTGGTCTTCGATCCAGGAGTGCAGCAGCGCTCCCCCTAGCTCGGGAGGATGCACGACAAGGGTTGGTTCACCTTCCAACGGAAGGATCAGACACTCACCCCCGTAGTTCGAGAAGGTCTGGAAGCCGGAGAGGTACAGGACATTCGGAGGATAGGTCACGAGCAGGGCGTCAATTCCAGATTCACTCATGCCCTTTGTGACGCTGCTGGCACGCTCGCGGTACTCCGGAACCGAGAACGCCAACTCCCTCGGCAGGTCACCGAGCAATGCGGTAGTAAACCGACCCCCACGCATACTTTTGTGAAGCTGCATATTGCTCAATCCGCGCTGTTGGGCATTGGTCGAGAACCGGATGGATTGCTCGGAGAAGTGAACTACGATCGCGTCAGTGGACGCCGCTCATTCATTCCACCTCATCGCTCTGCGAGGCTTGTGCTCACCCTGACCCGCGGGTCGATAGTCGGTCAAGCAGGTAGTGCCCGCCGCGACGATCTCCGTTCCAGCCAACTCCTGCCGGACGTGGACTTTCAGCTACCATATGACAAGCTGGTTGCCGCAACCGCTTTGAAAGGGTAAAAGCAATAGCAAAGTCTACCTCAACGCGCAAGAGGGGACGGAACGGCCGCCAATACGAGCAGGAGTTGATATGCCAGGGAACGGTTTGGCTGAGGGAAAGTGGAACAGCCCACGCGGGCGCACCAGAGCGCGACGCAACCGTTACCGGAGAGAAGCTGTGAACATATAACGATCGGACCGTCGCCGTCCGATCCGTCGGCTGCGCGTCGTTAAGGAGGCTCGGGAGAGTCGAGGCGAACGGACGTTGATGGCAGCCAGATCGTGAAACGTGAGCCGGAGCCGGGGGCACTGCTTACGGTTATGCGGCCCCCCATCAATTCGCAGAAGCGCTTCGTAATCGCCAAGCCTAGTCCGGTCCCTCCGTACTTTCGAGTAGTCGACGAGTCGGCCTGCGAAAAGGGATCGTAAATAGTTTCAATCTGGCTTGGGGTCATACCGATTCCGGTGTCTTCGACCTCGATTTGGAGCCAGCCCTCATCCCTATCATCGCGCTTCACGCGCAGCCAGATCGTCCCCGAGTTGGTGAACTTCGCGGCATTGGAAAGTAGGTTGTAAAAGATTTGAAGCAGCTTGGTCCTGTCCGCATGTATCGATCCCAGGTCGGTCGCAATTTCCAGTTCAAGCGTGTTCCCGTTCTGGTCCACCAACGGTCGACTCGTGGCTACAGCCTCATCCACGACACCGTTTAGATCGAAACTTTCCGGCGAGAGTTCCATGCGCCCCGCCTCGATCTTGGACAGATCAAGGACGTCATCGATGAGTCCGAGAAGATGCTTCCCCGCCTGGCCGATTTTCTCGAGATCACTGACGAAGCTTTCAAGCTCCTCGTCTCTGGCGTCGTCCACCAGCATTTCGCTGTACCCGATGATGGCGTTGAGCGGGGTGCGCAATTCGTGGCTCATGTTGGCTACAAACTCGCTCTTAGAACGGTTCGCGGCTTCGGCTTCCATGTGCGCCCGCATGGCGATCTCCGCTTCCTGCTCAGCTCTGGACGTCTTTCGCATCCCTGACAACAATAGAGCAAGCAAGCCAAGACCGGCGCCGGCACCGGCCACCAAAACCGCGGCTGTCCCTGCCAATCCGGCACGCGTTAGCTCCGTGGCTGTCGTCATCGGTACCGACACTTCGAGCACGCCGCGAACATCTCCGAGGCCCCAATCCACCTTCGGAGAGTCGGGATGCGTGTTGTGGCAGTTCACGCAGGAGCCGCGCAGGACGTCAGCGGTGGCGAACCTCAGCGTACGGGTTCCTCCAGTCTCATCGATTTGCGTTATCGGCTTGCCGGGAACCTCATTCAGCGTCTTCCAGGCAATGCGGGCGAACTCATCCTTCAGGCCACCGGTCTCCTGCCGCCATGGGAATGGATGGGCGCTGTAGAGTTGGACCTGCGCTCCGCTTTGCACACCTATCCGACGTCCCAGCTCCATACTCAGCGTTGCAGGTAGCGGAATAGCATGTTCGTTCATGAGATAGTCATGGGTAATCTCGATGCCCTGGCGCCGGACGCGGTTTACTACTTCAGCGGTGTAGACAGTCCGAAATTCCCTGATCGCGGCCGAGACGATGCGCGCAGACTGCAATGCGCTCGCTTCGCTCAAGCTATCGCTTTGTTGCTTTAGACGCAGCAGGATAAGCGACGCCGCCACCAAAGCGAAAATGCTCATGAGGACAACGGGATGTACCTGAAACGAGCGGCTGAAAACGGACCAGAAGCGCATGATGATTTAACTCGTTGTAAGTTCTACTCTCTGGTTGTAAGTTCTACTCTCTGATAGTTGAAGCAGTAGTATGGTTTGCGCTCGTTCACGGTCTGAAAATCGGTCCATACCAGCCAGAACGACTTTCCGTCTGGGGCGATCCACTTAGGTGAAATCTGCGGTTGATATGCCCTTGCCGCCGAATCGCCCTCCGGCACCCACTCTACCTCCTCGTGTACCTGGGTCCAGGCCCCCCACGGCTCCTTTGCCATCCACAACCCTAGGTATGACGGTTTTCCGAACCACATGCCGTCCTCGTAACATCCCATCCCCCAGTTGAGCATCATATACTCTCCCATCGCGGCGTTGTAGACGACGCTTGGGTGCCATGCGTACGGATGAACCGTGGTGTTCACCCATCCGCTGGGAAAAGTATGCACCACTCCCCGCTTCTCAATGTCGGAGCTCCAGCATGCGGTACCGTCCTCGTTGTGCGCCGCGAAAAACTCGTAACGCTTGCGATCCAATAGACCGTCCCGCGGAACCCGAAACATGACCAGCTGATTCATGTCTCCTTCCAGATTTCCGTTCGGCGCATAGACGTATACATAGCCGTCTACGTTGGCGGAATAGTTTTGACCCATCTGAAGCACGGTCAGCAATGAAAAGGTTTCGCCCGGTTCTTCGAAGAAGACCATGTTGCTGCGGTTGCGATCCTCCCAGTCCTCCCATCGGAGTTCCGAACCGTCCTGATTCTTCCAAGTATCTCCCCCGTTCGGGGAGTAGATTAGCTTGGCTCCGGCAAAGCGTGCCCCGGCAATGGAAAACGGCGTGTTCGGCGTACTCAGAAACTGATAGACGTGGTCGTCCAGGGCGATGATTCCGAATCCGTAATACCGATTTAACAGGTCCGGCCGCCTGCTCAACAGGTCGGGGAAACCCGGTAGATGTTCGAACTCCGGCGTGGGGGGCTCGCCGTGGATCTTGAAAACCCGGCTGTTGTAACCTTTGGAGACGTGGCCGCGAATCTCGGGCCATCCCGAGCCGTCGCACAGACCTACAAACTGCGAACCGTCAGCAGCCCAGGTCATGTGCCAGTTGTCGCCGGCACTCTGACCACCGAGCCGGCCAGTGGTCTCCTGTAATCGGCGCATTCCCAAAACCTTGGCCATGGCTTCTCCTATTTACCTTTAAACCCGGGTGGACCACTTATTGTGCGCGGCGTCGAGTTAAGCACCCGGATCACTCAATTCACGCGAACCCGCGACACGAAGATATCGCAACCTTGCTCGAAGTAGTACTCGGCGGCATCGGTGTAGCCGGAATAGGTTTCGCCGTGGATCTCGCGCTCAACGGTTACCGGCCGAAAGCTTAGCCCGGGGCGATCGACCCCTCCGTAGTAAACCACCAGCACCTCGTCGTCCCGTTCGGGAACCGCGATCATCCCAGGATAACCGCAGTCACCGTCAGGGTACAGAATGAGCGGATCGCCGAAGGCGCCGTTCTCATAAGCGCGCAGCGTGGTTTGGCGTCCCGGTTCGGAAAGCCATTCTACCCCTGCCATGAGCAGCCTGCCGCTGGCTCGAGCGAGCACCGGCGAGTGTACGACGAATCCCAGTTCTTCCGTACGCCATTCGGTGTAAGGCGAATGCGCCCAACGCAAGGTATCCAGGTTTCGAAAGTTGCCGCTCTCCCGGGGCGAGAGTCCTAGAGAGACCGCCTCCCCGTCGTCGTCGAAGAGCAGATCGGGCTGGCTGCCGTACCATCGCGCCACCTCCTGCCACCGAACCGAGTCATCGCTGCGCAGAAGCCAGATGTCGCGGTTGCGCTCGTAGGAGATCTCGAAGACTGCGGCGTAGAGGTCCCCATTGTGCACCTGTGCGCGCCACAGAAACACCCCCCGTTCAAATATGGGCTGTGGTTCCGACCAGATCAGGCCATCCGGCGAGTGCATGATGAAGGCTTGAGAGGTTGAGGCTCTGCCCAGAGGCGCCGCAATGTGAGGATCTGCTTGCATTGCCATGTGCACCACCGCCCACAGCTCCTCCCGCCATACGAAGAACTTGGCGGGGCCAGATCCCATGAGCTGGAGCTTGTCCAGGGGTGCGATCCCCCGCGGCTTTTCCCACTCTCCGGCCGTGAGATCGGTCGAGCGGGCATAAACCGGTCGATGTCCCGGCTGAGCATGCCACCAGCCGCTCTTGAAGAAGACATACCACCGGTTCTGGAATACCGCCAGATCCGTCCAAGCGTTGTGATGACCGTCGCCGAATACCTTCTTTGTCTCTACCAGTTCCATGGCTCACTTCCTAATTCCTCACTCTAAGGTTGGAACAGCGAGTTGATCTTGCGGTACAAACGATCGCACGAACTACGCAGGCCAAGGACATGCGCCCAGAAGAAACGGCAGCTGGGCAGGCTTAACTTTGGCGAAATCATCACTATTTTCAAGCTCTCTCTGTAGAATTCACTTAATTTGTGGGTATGAGCACCTCTGGCAGTACCGAACATCGCAAAGCCGCCCGCCGCGCCGGGTTGATGTATGTGACCGACGGAGTGCCTGGCATCACTCGCCGCCGTGCCGGCAAAGGGTGGTCCTTCAGCAAACCCGGCGGGGGTCGCATAACTTCGGCCAGGGAGCGGCAACGCATTCTCTCGTTGGCCATTCCACCTGCGTGGACCGACGTCTGGATCTGTCCCGATTCCAAGGGCCACATACAGGCCACGGCTCGTGATGCCAAGGGCAGAAAACAGTACCGCTACCACCCAGACTACCGCGAGTCCCGCGAGCGCTCGAAGTTTCGTCGCATTCTCGAGCTCAGCGAGGTTCTGCCATCCATCCGCGAACAAGCCGAAACCGATCTCCGCGCCCCTGAGCTGAGCCGCCGCCAAATTCTCGCTACGGCCGTCCAGCTGTTGGACAAGACGCTTATCCGCGTTGGCAGCGACGAATATGCCAGAGAGAACCGGTCCTTCGGATTGACGACGTTGCGCAGCAGACATGTCAAGATTGAAGGTTCCGAGCTGCGTTTCACCTTCCGCGGAAAAAGCGGCGTGCAGCATGCGCTTTCTGTCCGAGACCGACGCATCTCCCGCATCATCCAACGCTGCCAGGATCTGCCGGGGCAGGAGCTATTTCAGTATATCGATCCTGAGGGAAGGCGAATTACGATCGCATCGGATGATGTCAACGCATATCTTCGCGAGATCGCCGTCAGCGATGTCACCGCGAAGGACTTCCGCACCTGGGGAGGAACGATGCTTGCCGGCACGGAGTTGCGCTCCATGGGACCAACACTCACCAAACGCGATGCGACTAGCAATATCAATGCTGCCTTAGACGCGGTCGCCCAACGTTTGGGCAATACGCGCGCGGTATGCCGAAAGTACTACGTACACCCCGCTCTGTTGGATGCGTATCTTGAAGGTCGCACGGCAGCCGCCTCGAAGAAAGCGGTCAAGCGAGGCGCTCGGGGGAAGCAACCGGTGGCTGCGCTGCGCCTGGATGAGGTAGCCATTCTACAGTTTCTGCAGGATCTGCTGTGAACATAACCAAGGAAAAGATCAGCTGTTCTTCGGCGTAGCGCCCTTCGCTTAGCAGGCTTGTCACGCTACGAGCATTCTTGTCCACCGAAACGCCCCATTGAGGGCTTATCCTAGAGCAAAAGAAATGACTTCAGTCACCGCCTTGAAACGTGTGGGTTCCACGTCAAAGCGCCTGGCCGATAAGCCGTACGAAAAGCGGCTCTGCCGCATCGAGTCCCACTACCCTCCCCCACCGGACCAGGGAGGCAAACAGATGGTTACGATCACACCGGAGGAATACCTCGAGGTCATCGACGACTGCGGCTACGAGGTCATCGTGATCAGCGGGGAGCACAATCGCGGCACGCCACGCTTTCCTTCGAAGATATTCGCACCCCACCCACAGCTCGCCAACGACATGCTGCCGCGATTTATCGAGTTGTGCCATGAGAAGGGGATTGTCGTCCTCTCCTACTACCCGATCATCTTCTCCAAACCGCTGCGCCAGGTCCATCCGGAATGGCTGATGCAGTTTCTCGACGACGGCCGGCCGGATCCGGAGAACGAGGGGTGGTTCTGCTTCAACTCCCCGTTCCGCGACTGGCTGCCCGGCTGTTTGCACGAATACATGGAGCTGCTCGACATCGACGGGCTGTACTTCGACGACATCAACTGGGGCTCTCACGCCGACAGTCCCTACACTCCGTCTTGCTGTTGCGATTATTGTGTCAAACTATTTCGCGAAGAGACCGGATTCGAGGTCCCGCGCAAGGTCGACTTCGACTCGAAGGACTTCCGGCATTTTGTCAACTGGCGCTACGAGAAACTCACTGAGTTTCTGCACCACCTGTTCAGTTCCGTGAGAGAAAAGTATCCCGACGCGATCCTGGATATGAACACCTACTACTGGCTTGGCGCCGAGTGGTCGCAGGGCCATCCTTTGAGTTCGTTCCGTCTGGAGGAGGTAGGTGGCTATTCGTTCGTTGAGTGTTTTCCGTACAGCCACCGATATCTGCGCACCCCCAGTTGGGTGGCCAAGGTGCTGCGCGCTACCGGCACGCCGTTCTCTCTGTTCCTGAACGGCAACCAGGGCATGCGGGGGTTTAGCTCGGTGCCGTACCCGGAAGGCCACGGCGAGAGCATCTTCGGCATGATCGCCCTGGCGCACGGCGGCGGTACCTGTGGGGCGCCGTTTGGCGGCTCCAGCGTCCACGGCGGCTACCTGTACCTCACCCCGGGACGGCCACAAGGAGATGTTCAGTCAAATCAAGAAGCGGGTGGAGTACGCGGAGGGCGAGAGCCTGAAATACCTGGCGTTGCACTGCTCAACCCAGAACCGCGACTTCGAGCTGAACGAGATCTGCCGCGACCCGGTGGCCTCGCACAACTGGAGCGGCCGCCTGAGACAGAAGTTCATGTTCGGGGCGTATGAGATGCTCAACGGCTCACAGATTCCGCTCGACTTCGTGTTGGACGAACACCTCGTTGGCGAGCGCCTGGCACCGTATCAGATTCTCTTCCTGTCCAACAGCGCCTGTCTTTCGGATGAACAGTGCGCGGCGATTACCGCTTTCGTTCAGAAGGGCGGAAGGCTGATCGCGACAAGTGAAACGTCGTTGTTCGACGAGCTGGGGTACGAACGCAAGAACTTCGCGTTGGCCGATCTACTGGGGGTGGACTTTGTCGGCCGTTGCGGTGGCGGAGAGGAGCACGGTGTCGCCTACGTGGCGCACGAAGACTGGATACGGGAACGGACGGGTGAGCTGGTCTGTTTTTACGGCCGCGACCTGGAGGTTTCGCTGAAGCCGGGAGCCCGCGCCATCTGCAGCCGCAGCACTTTATCCGCCGACAAGGACGACTTGAAGGATGGACTGTCGGCCTATCACCCCGGCGGAGACCACGATACGGGTCAACCTGCCGTTGTGATAAGCGAATACGGCAAGGGGAAGGTCGTTTACATCGCCGGCGACGTGGGGGGCGCTTTCATGAACAGCCCCTATCCCCCGCTGATGCGTTTTGTCGTCGGTTTGGTGAAGCAGACACCGCCGCCGGTGGAGATCGAGGGACCGCAAGCGCTGGAGATCACGGCTGCGCATCGGCCGTCCGGTGAGCTGATGGTGCATCTGATCAACAATCCTGCGTCATTGATTCCGTGGCGTATCTATGACGACGAAGACATGCAGCGGTTACGGCCCGACATGGGCTCGTTCAATGCCGTGCTGGAGCTGCCACCGCTGCGGGACATTCGCGTTCGCCTCAACGATCCCGAGGTTAAATCTGTTCGAATGCCGTTGCTGGACCTGGATCTGGAAGTCAACGATGGAGCCGTCTTGGTGCCTGAAGTGAAACTTCACGAGGTACTGCTCGCGAGCTAGCCCGCGGCCATCTCGGCCGCGCCAACACCGGTCGGTGAGCACCCGGGCCTATATACGGGTGGTAAACGGGGTCAATGAACATCGTTCTCTTTTCAGAAAAAGAAATAGACCGCCCCCTTCTTCTAGACGACCCCCGCGCCGTTCATCTCCTTGAGGTTCTGAAGGTGGTGGAAGGAGATCTTTTCGACGTTGGGCTCATCGACGGCCCGAGGGGAAAAGGGCGAATTACAACGATCGGCGGGCGCGGTATTCAGTTCGAGTGTAGCTTCTCATCCGAGATTCCCCAGCTGTACGATGTCACCATGCTCATCGGTCTTCCCCGTCCGCCCAGTGCAAGACGCATGCTGAGAGACTTGACTGCTCAGGGGGCAGGAGAGCTGCGGTTCGTGGTTACGGAAAAAGGCGAGAAATCATACCTGAACAGCCGCCTGTGGTCGCATCGCGAGTACGAGCGCCTGCTTTGCGAGGGCGCCGCACAGGCGTTTTGCACCTGTCTTCCAAAGGTCTCGGTCCACTCTTCACTATCGGACTGCGTCGAAGGCCTCGAAGGGCAAATGGACCTCCTCGCACTCGACAACTACGAGTCCAGCCTGCCGCTCGGCGCATACCGTCCCTGCCATAGCCGAACAGTTCTGGCTGTAGGCGCCGAGCGAGGTTGGTCCACTTCCGAACGCGATCTGCTGCGTGCACACGAGTTTACCCTGGCCAGCGTGGGCGAGCGCGTGCTGAAAACCGAAACCGCAGCTATTGTGGCGCTGGCGATTGTTCTGGCGAAGCGCGGGTTAGTCTAGAGTCGCTGAAACCGCCGGCTGCCCAGTCCCCGCAAGAATCACGGTTGACCCCACCCTGGATAAGGACGAGCCTGCTTGATGAACAAAACGGGCTCTCCCTTTGGATCGTCGCCAATCGGCTGATCGAATTTGAACTCCGTATCCATAGCATACCACGAATTGTTACCGTAAACCGGTTGGAAGAATTCGTGAATCTCTTTCAGCGCGATCCCCAATCTGTGTACTTGGGCGTTGGTCAGGACCGTCTTTCCCTTGGGCACGAGATTGGAATGGGCGATGAAGATGATCGGTTGTCCCGGGAAATCGAACTGATAGATAAATTGATCCGATGTTACCCCGGGATCCGGCTGCACCACTGATTCTTCGCCGATCTGCACATTGATGTAGAACCCCGGCTCCAGTCCCGATGGATCGAACGGGTTGGCGGTGATGCCCACCCCGTTCGCTTCTTCATCGGGGAACGAGTTATGCACCAGCAATGCCATGCCGACCGCCTGGTGGTCGATGCCGCGAAAACTGCGTTCCTCGAAAGCCCGAAAGTTCCACACGCTAGCCCAGACCCGGCGCACCGCATCTAGTACGGGATAATTGCGATCATTGGGATCGCCGCTCCGCGAAGTGAAGAGGCCAGCACCGGTGAAACCGTCCAGATCCTCGGCGTTAGTGCTGGAGCGGAATCGCATTCTGATGCCGGGATAGTCGGCGTTAAGTTTTGCCAACAACGCCGCCTCGAACTCGGGATCAACGATCGCCTCTCTCATCGCCACGCGCAGCTCTTTGAGACGTTTGTCGCGAATGGCGGGATCGTCCTGAAAGGAATGGTCGGCCAGCAGCTGCGTGACTTGCTCGTGAAAACCGTTCTGAACCATGAACTGCCAGTAGTAAAAAACCGGTACGGCAAACGCCTTGGGGAAAGGCACCTTCTCGTTGTCCATGTGCGGGAAAGCGGCAAAGTGGCTCGCTTTTCCACCAAAGGCGAGAATCGCCAGCGCCAGCGCATCGCCGAGGGCATGGCTCTTGAGATCGAGAATATCTTCGATGTCGCGAAGCTCTCGGGTCTCCAGATCCAAAGACGGTACTGAGATTTCTTCTAGCTTGTCCTGTTCCCACCAGGCATCGGCCTCTTCTTTACTCACCTCGGCGATTGAAAATTCGAAAGGTCCGACATCGAGCCTGACCCATTTTCCTTCGAGGGCCCGAAGATCTTCTCTGGAATAGGCGCCGCGCAGTGCCATATTGGGCGTGCCGCGATTCTGCGAGAGGACGTTGATGTGTGCCAGAGGGGTCTGAAACTCCTGAGTGATGATGCCGGCGACGGCTGAGATATCGTTGGGCACTTGGTCCAGCACGGCGATGTCGCGAAAACCGACATACTCGGTCTCGAGCTCTCTGGCAGTAATAAAAACCAGCCTGCCCAGGCTCGATCCATAATTGAGCGCCTGGTAGTCAATGCCTTCGTAGAGCTCGTCGGTCGTGATTAATTGCACCGAGTTGGGGAGGTTTTGCGCCTCCAGCTCTATTGCTTGGGAGGTCGGATGGAAGTAGAGCTCATCGCCGCAGAAACAGGACTCGATGATTTGCTGAAAGGCCGCGCTGATCATCTCGGCGTCGGCGTTATCGTACGGTGCGACTTCATAGGTCCAGACCCCGGGCCCTTCGTAGCGGGTGATTGCCCCCAAGACAAAGCGACGATTCGGATCATAATATTCTGTGAGATTGAACTGGGACAGAGCTGGGACGATAGGTCTGCCGTCCCCGGAAAGGTTGGCTGACGTGAAATCCCAATGGATCGGATACCTCTTGCTGTTCTGGAAATAGAGCGTGTTGGCGTCAGCCCGATCGATGACGGTCTTGGCTGAGGTGGCACCGGGTATGGATGCGTCAGCCGGCTCTGATGCCAGGGTAATGAAGTCGGCTTCACAGCCAATGGTGTTCGTGAAATCCGGCGCATCGCCGGCGGCGATCACGCAAGCCCCTCGCAACGGCTCCGGACCGGTCGTGGAGTCGTCACCGCACGAGAAGGCGAGCAGGGCGAGAGAGAATACGAACGACTGTCCTGTCCTCACTGGCATCGGAAGTCCGGCCGGCAGCTCTGCCCTCCGGGACAGTCGGCGTCGCCATTGCAGGATATGACCCCTGGGATCTCCAGGATCTTCGTGACCATCGACTCGACAACGAGGTCTACCTTGGCGGGCGGATCGGTCGAACCGATCGTTCCGCGAGCGATTTCGATCTTTGGGAACCCCGAAATGCCGAGCGCCTTGAGCTGCTCAAGCAATGAAGCGGACACGTCCAGCGACCCCGTGTCGGGGCATTCGCACACCACCCTGCCTTTTGTCCCACCATGATAGCTGATATCGAATGCGACCGAGATGGTGGTCACATCCATCTGTGCCGACGGTGTCCATTCCAGCAAAACCGGCTCGCCGCCAAGTTCGATGGATTCGTTGGCGATCTCGAGGGGGCTGATTCCTTTGGCTGTGACCGCGAAGGTCGACACCGATTTAGTGCCGTTGGCGGCAAAGGTGATGTCGTCTCCTGCGGAAAAAGCGGGAAATGCTAGACGAGTACCACCTGGTGGCTGGTAGTTGTTGGCAATGGGCTCCATGGAAAAAGCGGTCTCGCCGGCAACCGTCAGCAATCCGTCCACCTGCACCGTACCCACGGTAATGGCCGCAGGAAAGGATTGACACCGACCATCCTCGACGCAGAGAGCGCCGCCGTCGCACGGTTGCTCACAAAAGGGCACGCGCGGAGTAAGCAGCCGGCAATCGCCGCTGCTCGCCGCTTCCTCCCAGATTATGGCACCAGGGGTCGGGCCGTCTTGAATACGGCCCAATACCGCGGTGAAACCAGGCTTCGTACCCTCCGGAGCCACGAGAGAAACCTGAAACGTGCCAAAAGGCTCAACACTGCCCGAGGACGAATTTCCATCGCCTGAAGAGCTGTCTCTACCGCACGAATTGGTACAAAGAAATAGGGCGAGGATCCAACCCGGGAATCTCGCTCCACGAAACAATGTCGTCATCACACCTGAGGTCGGAGATTCAGTCAGAAAGAAAGCTCCTTCCTTAGGGATTTAGAGCGAAGCAGTAGAACCCACCATACCCTCCACCGGATCCGACTTTGTCGGAACCGGGAGGTGGACGTCCCTCGGTACCGACCCCCGGTGCGCAACCAGGAGCAGCCAGTTCGGAGATCCAGTGAGCACCCCGGGTACCCCTTCCGCGGGGCCAGGACATGCCGGAACGGGGTTGTCCGTTGGAGGACGAGCCGTCGGCGGTGGTCCAATCACGGCAAGTAGCCTCCGCAGCATAGAGTTCGCCAATGGTGTTAGAGCCGGTCAGCATGTGATGGTTGTCCTGGGGCGGCCGGTTGGGGTCTGGCCGGTGATTGGGGACACCATCCTCGTTGGGGAGGTCATTCTGTATCTCCGGGTCCCCGTTTTCTGGGCGGATGTGCAACAGGTCCGCCTTGGTGGGAGCCACCAGTCTGCCGAGGCGGTCATACCACGGCCCTTCCCCAACTCGATCGATCGCATTCACCGGCTGGCCATTCTCGTCAGCTGTGACACTCAGGAACGCACGCCATTGCTTGGCCGACGAACCTGGCATGCTGCGGTCGGCGATGGCGGCACAGATCTTGTCGGCCCCACGCAGACCGGACCCTGGTCCGGTCTCGCCGAAACGGAGATCGCCCCCAAAGCCGTCTTCGCTGCCTGATAGGTCCTGCATCGCTTTGAGGCTGGTCACAAAGAAACTGAAATGAGGGAGTGGTTCGGTATCGTTTCCGCCCGTCGAAGAGTCACTGCAGCCCCCCAATACCATGCCGGCCGCCAACATGCATAGGAGTGCGGTTCTGGCGCTTCTAGTGGAATGCAACGGTGTTCCTCCTCCCGGGATTGAAAGACACATCTGCATTCACGGAGGTGCGGACGTGGTCACGATCCTGTAAATGAGAAATAATTAGGGAAGGCGCGGGGTTCTCAGCGGGGTTCTCAATGGCGCTGTCACCCTTGGCGTCGAAACCTGGAACTTCGGCCCACGTGTCAATTTGCCGTGTGTTCAGTCCCGCGACTCGTTCGCCGCGGCCTGGCGCCGGCGGATCCCCTCGGTGAATTCGTCCAGGTCCCAGCCGGCGCGCACAATCGCAGCCTTCAGCCCATCCGACCACTCTTCCGGAGGCATGCCCATCGCCCGCTCAGCAACCGCACGCCGGAACTCGCGCAACCGATCGATCCCATCGCCACCACCCTCATCCGCCAGACTCTCGCGGGCTGCTTGGTAGCGCGCACGGCCTTGCTCGGGAGTCATCTCGCCGGCGGCGACTGCTGCCCGGATACGACGCCCGAGGTCGTCGAGTCCCGGGGTTGCCGCGTCGGGTGTCGCCGCCGCTTGACCCTGGCGAACTCGTTCGGCGATCGCCTCAACATCGTGACCGGCAGCAACGATCTGGGCTTTCAGCTCTTCCGACCACTCTTCAGGCGGCGTGGAGCGAACCGCTGCCCAGTCGACGCCGTCATCTCTTTCTGAGCGCCCCATCTGCTGGCGCAGGCGGATCCCCTCGGCGAATTCGTCCAGGTCCCAGCCGGCGCGCGCGATCGCCGCCTTGAGCCTATCCGACCACTCCTCCGGCGGCACGGCCATAGCCCGCTCAACGACGCCACGCCGGAACTCGCTTAGCCTGGCGCTATCCTCGTCTTGCTCGGTGCGAGTCGCCTCTCCCTCCAGACGCTCGCGCGCCGCTTGGTAGCGCGCACGGCCCTGTTCGGGAGTCATCTCGCCGGCCGCGACCGCCGCCCGGATGCGACGCCCAATGTCGTTGAGGTCCGAGGCCGCATCGCGTGCCGCCACTTCTCCGGCCGTACCGGTTTGGGTTTTCAAGGCCTCTGACGACACTTCTGCTCCCGCACCGGCCGCGTCGGTGCCAGTGCTCTTGTCGTCGGTGCCACAAGAAGGCAGGGTTACCGCGCAAGCTGCTGAAAAAAGAATGGCGGCCAGCAGGCGGGACCCCGCGCTCATGCGACGGGCATTGCCGCCGAGTGACCGACGGATTCTCAGGGTCAAATCGGACTCCGTAGCGCCAATAACGTTCATGGGATTCTCCTCTTGAAATGAATCTTCAGGTGAGCCAGCTTGACGGCCCCCATCGCGCGCCGAATCGCTACCCGCTGACGTCGTGCAGCGGATAGAGCTTTCGTCCCAGCCTGCGAAAATTGATGTGGCTGGAATCGTGCAGGCTCGGCTCTGAGACCGCGTATACTGCTCCCGCCCAATCCTCGAAGCCGGCGCGAAAATGAGCGGTCGACTTCACGCCGATGTAGCGCATCTGCTGCGGATCCAGACCAAGCGTCTTTGAAAACGCCGTGTCGAACGGCTGTTCGCGCACAGTTGCCAGAATGACATGTATCCCGTCTTGTCGAATATAAGAGGATAAACCCATGCTGCCCTCGAGCCCTTCGTACATGGAGCCACCATAGCGGAACTTGCCGTCTGACAGTCCCACGACCTCGAATGTCATCGGCACTGGCTCCCCCTGCATGGGCGTCGACTTGCCGCCTACATCCATTGTCAAGGTGGCGCCGATTCCAGCCTCATGGCACTCCGCGATCACTTCCGGGTCGACCATATACAGGACGCAAGCGTCCTGGAGACCGGCCTCAACGAAGGTCCGCAGCATGCCGGTACTGTCGCCTGGCGATCCCCCACCTGTGTTATCGTGCCGGTCGGCAAACACGATCGGGTATTTTCCTTCCGCGTCGCCCTGGGCGAGCGCTTCGCGCGTGGTGGGTACGTGAAAATGCCAGTCGGCGCGTCGTTCGTACAACCACGCGCCCAGCTCGTCGGCGTAGGATTGAGCCAGGGCCTGGTCGTTGTCGGTGGCGATGTAGACGGAAGCTCCCATGTCGGGCACATCGGACAGCGGGTAACAGGTCGCGATCGATCCGCAGATGACCCCTGGTTGGGCCTCGATCCGGTGGAGCTCGTCGATCGCCTCCTTCATGGGTGAATGTGCAGTTACCTGATTCATGCCCCATATCATAGGAATCTGATGCAGGGCCATGGTCGGTTTCACACCTTCCTCATGGATTCGCATCAGGACATCGGCGCACTCTCTGCTACGTTCGGCCATGTCGGTCTCCGGATAACTCTTGCGCCCGATGAGCACGTCGGCGACCTCGACCATTCGGGCTGACACATTCGAATGGATATCCAGCTGTGCAAGAATGGGTGTGCCCGGGCCAACGACTTCGCGGATGGCGGCCATAATGTGGCCCTCCGGATCATCAATTCCGTCCACTTCGCCCAGGTTGCCCACCACCATCGAGCCATGCAGATCCAGCAGAACCCCATCGACTTCGCCGGCGTCGGCCACGCCCTGCAACAGGTCGTTCAGGATGCTGTCGAAAACCGGTCGCGGTGCGGGTGCGCTGGGCTGCGCTTCGGCGAATGCCGTCGGAACGAGTTCGAATCCATGTTTATCGGCTCCGTCGATGAAACCGCCGATGGGGCTGTTGGTACCACGGTAGGTCTCGAGGATTTCGGCGCCCCGCTGATATCCGCGCTCTCGAAAGGAGTCCAGATTTGTCTGTACCAGGGTAAAAGTGCTCGTTTCGTGGCTAATTCCACCGGTTGCTACACGCATTGAAGGCTCCAGAAGCCAATTTTCCAGCTGCCGAATTGACGAAATTCGCCTAATTACCGCTGGTAGCTCATCTACCGGGGAGGAGATGTCGGCCTGGCTGCCGATTGTGGCACACCGCTACCTGAGAGATAACCCTTGCAATCCATCCAATATTCCCCATATTAAGGCAATCGCGTTTTTCTGCAAACGTTGCAGAAGAGCATAATCTGTTGGCAGTCGTTCTAATCGAAGTAGAGTCCTATCCTGGGCCGGAAGTAGTCTCCTACCCTGTGTAGTTTGCTACCCCCAAAGTAGAGCCTACCCCGTAGTGTCCTACCTAGACTCAAGTATAGATTCCTACCGAAGTTATTGGAGCGCCCTGTACCAGCCTCAATCTATCGTGAAAGGATAGGACACCATGGCAGAACGCGAGACCGGAACCGTCAAATGGTTCAACGATGCTAAGGGCTTCGGGTTCATCGAACGCGCTAACGACGCAGACGTGTTCGTTCACCACAGCGCCATTCGCGGCGAGGGATTCCGTTCCTTGTCGGAAGGGCAGCAGGTTGAATTCGAGGTCGTTCAGGGACAGAAGGGTCCCGCCGCTGAAGGAGTTACGCCCCTCTAGCGTGCATCAGAAATAGATTGAGAAAAGGGGCGGTGTACGTCGATACATCGCCTCTTTTTCTTTCTTACAAAAAATTAGAAGGAGAATATTATCGCCAGACCATCCCAAAACGCCATAGCAAAACGAAACCGGGAACAAGCCAAGAGGCAAAAGCGAGAGGAAAAAGCGGCTCGCAAGGCGCAGCGCAAAGCAGATAAGCTTGAACCAGAATTGGAGCATGCAGTGGATGGAGAGTTGGCTGACGGCGAAGGCACCGAAGAAGATGGAGCCGCTACAGACGATTCTACCCCCCAGGTCGAAGCCTAGGACAACACGCCGCGAACAGCCTTTGGACGGAACCATAGGCTGGACTTAGAAAGAACACACAGAACCACGGCGCAGCACCGCTGCCCCCATTGGGACGTGATCCGAGTCCCAAGAAATTTGGCCCTCTGTTTTTCACCGCGGTAACCCGCTTGAAGTTATCTCCGAAACAGATTGAGCAGTTCCACGTCAACGGGCTCCTTGTAGTCGAGCAGCTTCTGACTGCCAAGGAGGTCGAGGTTGTGAGCGTGCGCGCCGAGTGGATCGCCAGCGGCAAGGCAGAGCATGTTCCACGGGAGCGGCTTCAGGTAGAGCCGTCAGGCGAGGCTGACGCTTACGCCGACTCCCTGCGCAAGATGAGCCACATTGCCTTCTACGACGACGTCTTTGAGGCGCATGCTCGCAATCCGAAGGTTCTGGACGTCATCGAGTCCCTCCTGGGGCCCGACATCAAGTTTTACCAGGACCAGCTCTTCATGAAACCGCCGAAGATTGGTTCGCGCCAACCCTACCACCAGGATGCTCCCCTTGGATTTCACATCGACCCTCCGGACATGGTGAGCTGCTGGGCGGCCCTGGACCAAGCCACCATCGAAAACGGGTGTCTGTGGGTGCTTCCGGGCACGCACAAACAGGGTATCACCGAGCGGTCCGAATGGAAGAAATTCGAACAGATGGCGCTGGACGGTCGGCTGCCGGAGCAGCAGCCGGTGGAATTGAACCCGGGCGACTGCAGTTTTCACCACGGCCTGGTTCTGCATAGCAGCAGGCCCAATCTTACAGATCGACGACGCCGGGGATATGCAACCCACTATGTGAGCGCCCGCTGCCGCTATACCGGGCCTCCCGAAAAACACGACGCCATGCTGGTGAGAGGCCGTTCCTTCTCAGGATGTATATGAACGACTATCACCGTTGCCCCGTACCCGCAAGTTTCAGCAAGGAGCCAGGAGTGCCATGAGTAGCGCAGTACAGTCGGAACGAAAACCATCCAAAGTCGCCGCCTGGAGCACACTTCAAGATCGGCAGCCAGCTTACGCCCTGGTGGGTAGCGTCGACCTCGTAGTCGTACGCTACGACAACCAGGTCTCCGTGCTCTACGGACGCTGCCTGCACCGAGGCGCGCTCATGTCCGACGGCACCGTTGAAGGGGACAACCTGATCTGCGGCGTGCATCAGTGGGACTACCGACTGGAGACTGGCGTCAGCGAGTATGACAACGACGAAGCGCTTGAAAAATTCGAGGCCTGGATCGATGAAGAGGACGATGCAGTCTACGTGGATGAGCACGAAATCAAAGCCTGGGAAAGGCAGCATCCACAGCCCTACAAACGAGACGAGTACCTGGGACTGTATGCTGATCCCGAGGGAACGTCCGCCGAACCGTTCAACGCGTACATAAGGGAGCTGGCCGGACACGGTCTCGATGCGTTGGGTCACCATGGAAACGTGTCGGCGATGGGCATCGCCCTGACCGAGCTGCCGCGCACCGATGAGATCCAATTGTTAACCGGACAGTTCGCTCGCAAGCCGTTGCTCGACGACGTGCCGGTCGCCAGCGAGGTGGTCATTGGTCCGGCGGCGGCAAAACCGCTGCGGCTTGAGATCCCGGTCTTTGTCAGTGACATGAGCTTCGGTGCGTTGAGCGAAGAGGCCAAGGTGGCACTGGCCAAAGGGGCGGAAATGGCCGGCACCGGTATTTGCTCGGGAGAGGGCGGCATGCTGCCCGAGGAGCAGGCGGCCAACTCGCGCTACTTCTACGAGCTGGCCTCCGGTTATTTCGGTTGGGACCTCGAAAAAGCGGCTCGTTGCCAGGCATTTCACTTCAAGGGGGGACAGGGCGCCAAGACCGGGACCGGCGGCCATCTGCCTGGCAGCAAGGTGCGGGGAAAGATCGCAAAGGTGCGCGGTTTAGAAGAAGGGACTCCAGCCATCAGCCCGTCCACTTTCCCCGATTTGCATACGGCAGCCGATTACCGCACGATTGCCGCTGACGTCCGCAAAGCCAGCGGCGGTGTTCCAATCGGCCTGAAGATGTCCGCCCAGCATATCGAGGAAGATATCGATTTTGGTCTCGACGTCGGCGTCGACTACATCATCCTCGACGGCCGCGGAGGTGGGACCGGCGCCGCCCCTGAGATCTTCAAGAAGAACATCTCCATTCCGACGTTAGTTGCGCTGGCGCGCGCCCGCCGGCATCTGGATGCCCGCGGTTGTCGGGAGATTTCATTGATCATAACTGGCGGTCTGCGCACGGAGTCAGACTTCGTCAAAGCCATGGCGATGGGGGCCGACGCAGTCGCGGTGGCCAATTCGGCGATTCAGGCGATCGGTTGTTTGGGAATGCGCGCCTGCCATACCAACAACTGTCCCGTCGGTATCGCGACGCAGAAAGACCACCTGCGCGCACGTCTTTCAATCGATACGTCGGCAAAACGTCTGTGCAACTACTTCGAAGCAACGGTGGAGTTGATGAAGATTCTGGCACGGGCATGCGGCCATGGTCATCTCAATCAATTCTGTGGCGACGATCTGACTACCTGGAAGCGCGATGTTGCCTACCTGACCGGGGTCGGCTATGCCGGCGTCGTGCCGCTCTAGGTGGTTGCCGGAATCGGCTACACATAGCTATCTTGGCGCCACAAGGGGAAACCGATGCCAACTACCCGCCTGCTTGTAATCCCGATGATTCTGTTCCTGTTCGGCTGCGACCAGGACGAAGCAGAGCCTGAATCTTTGAGCGTTGAGACCGAGGAGGAGAAGAAGCTATACGCGTTGGGACAAGCGGTCGCTCGCCAGTTCGTGTTAGCCGGACTTTTTGACGATGGCGAAATGGCGATCGTGGGCCGGGGATTCGTGGACGCGGTCGCCGGCCGCGACACGTTGGTCGACTTCGACAGTCTTGTCGAGCCGATGAACGCGATGCTGACCGCCCGTCGCGCCGTGAAGAACCTTCAGTGGGGAATCGAATTCCGGGAGACGGCGGCAAGCTGGCCTGGCGCGATTACCACAGATACGGGGCTCATCTTCCAATCCGTTGAGGATGGCACCGGCGCCACTCCCGCCATCGACGATACCGTCTCCGCACACTTCAATGGAAAATTCATCGACGGCAGAACATATGACACCTCCGCCAATAAGGGTGCAGCTAGCTTCGCGCTCAATCAGGTAATGTCGGGTTGGACGGAGGCCTTCCAGATGATGAAGGTGGGCGGAAAAGCTCGATTTGTACTGCCCCCTCACCTTGCTCATGGAGAACTGGGAAAACACCCAACCATCCCGCCTAACGCCACGCTTATTTTTGAAGTCGAGCTATTGGCAATCCAATAGTCGCGAGTCGCGCAACTACGAGATTCTTTTCCTGTCCAGTAGCCGAAGGAGACGGTTGAACAACAGTCTCCTTTTGTTTAACTAACTATCCGCCTGTATCACTCAGTCACACCCCTGGAAGGCTCGCTATGAAGACCATCGTGACGGTAGCACTGAGTCTGCTAGTAGCGTTGGAATCAGTGAGCGCCGTCGAGCCCATCTACGCCGTTCGATTGGCCATCGACGGATATGATGTCGTCGCCTATTTCAACCAGGGAGAAGCACGTCGGGGTTCGCCCGAATTCGAACACAAGTGGCAGGGCGCGAAGTGGTTTTTTTCGTCGCGTGAGAATAAGAGCGCTTTCGTTGCCACTCCGGAGCAGTTTGTCCCGCGGTATGGCGGCTACTGCGCCTATGCCGTAGCCAGGGGGAATACGGCTCGGGTCGATCCGAAGGCTTGGAGGGTGGTGGACGGAAAGCTGTATCTGAATTTCGACGCGGAAATCAAAAAGCGGTGGGAAAAGAAGATGGATCAGTATATCGAGCAGGCTGACAAGAATTGGCCCGGTCTACGAGGCCGCAAAGATTAGGAAGGTAAGAAAATGTCGAATAGCAGCGGAACAGACTATGCGAAAATTTCCGAGCAGGTGTGCAGGAGCCTGCGACTGGAACAAACTCCGATCGCTGTCTCTTTGACGGATGAAATGCCTGACGGAATCCCCGCCTTCAAGGGCACCGCGCCAGCAGGATGCCAATTCTGGGAAAACGCCGCTAACGGTCCGATTGCGACTTCGACGCCGGACCACGAAATGTGCGCCATCGGCGTCCACACTCACCAGATGGCTGGCGCTTCAGAAACGTGCCAGCAGGAGCTCGGAGAGGTGCTGGGAATCCTTGGTGAGCTCGACTATGTTCGCGAGGAAGACGTAGCGCGGATCCCGGTTATGTCCCGCACCACAAAACACGCGGTGTACGCCCCGTTGGCAGAGGCCCCCTTGCCACCCGACGTCGTGCTTCTATTTGCAGACGCCAGCACCGGTCTCATTATCGCCGAAGCGGTAGAGCAGGTGGAAGAAGGAATCCCTCCCGCCCTTGGCCGCCCGGCGTGCGCCGCCGTGCCTCAGGCCATCAACACCGGTCGCGCCGCCCTTTCCCTCGGTTGTTGTGGAGCGCGTGCGTATCTCGATGTGATGAAAGACGAGATCGCTATGTGGGTTATTCCCGGCGGAAAGATCGCGACCTACGCCGAACGCTTCGACGCTCTCGCCAAAGCAAACGACATCCTCGGAAAGTTCCACACCATGCGCCGAGAAGACGTTGAATCGGGAGCGCGGCCGTCGTTGCAGGAGAGCCTCGCGCGTCTCGGCTAGCTCAACACAGAGCCACCTTTGAGGTAACTTCAGGCGTACCGCCGTGCTCGGGCGCCCCCTGCGAAAAACTCTTGTCAGTTCCCCCGGTATTCTTGAGTTGGATAAACAAAGATCAAGGCCCCGGAGAAGAATCTCCGAGGCCCTGATTCTGTCTGGACCCGATCTCTAGGTCAGAAGACCATGTTGAGTGGAACTCTTACTGGTCGACGGTCGCACCGCGGGCTTCCAGCGCCGGTATCTGGGTCGTTTTGGCATCGTCGCTCAGCGGATTATCGTTAACGCCGATGTAGTCATCCGTACCAATTCCTGTATTGTCGACCAGCGCCGTCAGGTCGGTGACCTGATTGAGGTGGAGCGAGACGGAGCCTAACTCGGTCAGGTTCTCGAGCGCGGTTACATCGCTGATCTGATTTTCATTCAAATTCAGCGTTGTCAGCGCCGTGAGATTCGCCACCGCTGATATATCGCTGATCTGGTTTGTGACCAAATCCAGAAACGTGAGCGCCGTGAGATTCGCCACCGCTGATATATCAGTGATCTGGTTGAAGCCCAAACTCAGGAACGTGAGCGCGGTGAGATCTGCGACGGGCGAGATGTCGCTGATCATGTTGGTCGCGAGGTTGAGAATCTCGAGGTTCGTGAGGTCAGCAACAGGAGAAATATCGGTAATCTCGTTGGTGTGAACCCACAGTATCGTCAGGTTGGTAAGATTCGCCACTGGCGAGAGGTCGGTCAACTTACCCCTAACCGCCACGATAATTTCCAGATTAGTGAGACCGGAGACAAACGAGATGTCAGCCAAGTTTTCGTCCCACATATCGAGCCGTATCAGTGAAGTCATCCCGGCTATTGGCGAATAATCATCGATCGGATTTTCGTAGAGACGTAGGTAGATAAGCGGAATCCCGGCGACGAGCGAGAGGTCGCTCACCTGATTACGTGCAACATCGAGCGAGTCGAGCGCGGGGAGTCTATCGATCCCGTCCAGGTCCACAATCTCCCTGTCAGCGGCGAAGAGGTAGTTCAAATCCGCAACGTCCGCCGAGAAGATATCTCCCGAGGACTTGCCTATCGCGTCCCGAACGGCTGCTTCCAGCCCAGCGTCGGGAAATTCGATCGCCAAAACCACATTCAGACTCGTACTCTGAAATTCGCTCCTATCATTGAAGGCCGTTATCGTGACCGTATAGGCGGCCGAACCGTCGTAGGTGTGCTCGACCGGAAAGGAGAGGTCTTCGGTGGTGCCGTCGCCCCAGTTGAATGGCAACCGCGTGATCTCCGTTCCTGGTTGCGCAGCAGTCACCGAGCCATCGATGGTCACGGTGAGATTCTCCTTGTCGATCACCGGCGTCTCCAGCGTTATCCGCGCCACTCTGTCCGGTTTTCCGCCAACGGCGGCGGACGAAACTGCCAATCCTGATGGTGAGCTCGTTCCTTCCACCTTTCCGGTTGATGCCGGGCGGTAGGGTGCGCCACCAGCCTTGCCGCCTGATACGGTCAGCTTGGCCGTAGGGGAAGTAGTGTCGTCATTGGACGACACCGGATCCTTGTCACCACAGCTGGAAATTCCGACTGCAGCAACCATCGCCAGATATATGGCGAGTTTTCTCATGATACACCTCCTCAATAGGGGAAAAATGAGGCACCGAATCTACTCAACTGCTGCGACGATTCAATGTAGTACTTATACTAGGTTTTTTCACGATCGGTTCCGTCTTCGTCCCGATTTCCACTTCGTGCAGAGGCCAAAGTTTACCTTGGCGTTCAGGTGCTGTAGAATAAGCCTTCAAGTGTTTGGACGATTCAGACGGAATTTTTCTCGGAACCTACCTTTGCGCAAGCCATACAAGCAAGTCATCTACAAAAACCTCATGCTCGCCATGCGGGACGGAGTCCGGCTCGCCACCGATATATACCGGCCTGCCCGGGACGGCGAACCCCTGTCCGAACCCGTCCCCACCATTCTCTCCCGCACCCCCTACGACAAGAACAGCCAGCGCTACGTAGAGGTTGCCGACTACTTCGTGCCTCGAGGTTACGCGGTAGCACTCCAAGACCTGCGCGGCCGTGGCGATTCCGAGGGTTTGGGCCAGTACTTCCACGTGTGCAACGAGCCTGAGGGGCGCGACGGTTATGACACCATCGAGTGGATCGGCACTCAACCCTGGTCGAACGGCAAGGTGGGCATGGTGGGCAGCTCATTCGCCGCACTTGTACAAACCCGCGCCGCGTTCGAGCACCCCCCTCACCTGACCGCCATCTGGCCCGACGTCACACCGACCAACAGCTATCACCACCAGGCGCGCGAGGGTGGCGCCATGGCTTTGCACATGTTCTGGGCTCTGTACCTTCATGCCCAGGATGCCCAGGAGATTGGCGGCGACGAAAAAATCATCGCAGAGGTCTGGGACGATCTTCGCAATCTGAGACAGCTGTTGGTTTCCACGCCGTTTCAGAGAGGCCAAACCGCTCTTGCCCATGTGCCCAATCTGGAGAACGTCCTTTTCGACTATTACCATCGCGGGGAGTATGACGAATTCTGGCAGCAGGAGTTCAACGATTTCGAGCGCAACTTCCATCGCCACGCCGACATCCCCGGCACTTTTACCGATGGATGGTTCGACCCCTACGCGGTGGGCATGGCGGCTTATTTCGCCGCCATGGCGCAGCAGAACAGCACACCCCAGCGTCTGGTCCTAGGACCTTGGACCCATGTCGGAATGCGGGGCGAAGGTACTTCCATCGGCGACGTGGACTTCGGACCTGGCTGTATCTGGGGAATCGAGCAATACTTCGACGAACAATTACTTTTCTTCGATCGCTGGTTGAAAGACCCACCCAGCCAAGTAGCAACCGAAGCACCTGTACGGATCTTCGTTATGGGCGGCGGAAGCGGCCGCAAGACCGCAGAAGGCAAGCTCGACCACGGCGGTTGCTGGCGCCAAGAGCAGGAGTGGCCGCTCGCCCGCACGGAATGGTGGAAGTTGCACCTTCAACCCCACGGTGCCCTGGATGAGGCAGCTCCATCCCAAGATGGCAAACCGCTGAGCTACAGCTACGATCCGGAACACCCGGTGCCCACGATCGGCGGCAATTCCTGCGGTATGATGGAACTGCCCGAAGACACCGGCGATCTCGACCCCATGTGGAAGCGCTATCTCCATCCTGTGACGCGGTTGCGTCATATTGTGACTCCCGGCCCGTTGCACCAAAAGGAAGAGGCGGAGATCTTCGGCGCTCGTGCCCCTTTTCCGCTGCTGGCGGACCGCCCTGATGTGCTGGTCTTTCAAACTTCTCCGTTGACGGAAGCGGTGGAGGTGACTGGCTCGCCGCGGGTGGAGCTGTGGATATCGTCCTCAGCGCCCGACACCGATTTCACTGCAAAACTGGTGGACGTCTACCCGCCCAACGAGGACTATCCCGACGGGTACCACATGAACCTCGTGGACTCCATCCTCCGGGTGCGTTACCGCAACAGCTGGGAGAAGGAAGAGCTCATGGAACCCGGAAAGATCTATCAGATCAAGATCGCGCTTCCCCCCACGAGCAACCTTTTCCAGGCCAGGCATCGAATCCGCCTGGACATCTCCAGTAGCAACTTCCCGAGATTGGATCTTAACCCCAACACCGGGGAGCCGGTAGGCCGCCACACCCACACCGAGATCGCCCGCAACACGGTTTTTGTCGACCGCGACCGGCCGTCGAACCTGGTGCTGCCGACGATTCCCGATCAATCCTGAGCAACTGTCCCGATTGAATCGCTCCCCAGTTGCACGCAGGCACGGAATCTGACTGATTATGTATGAAACACCCGGTGTCTAGCCCCGATCCTCGACACACTTCGGAGGCTTGACGGGACGCACAGTGGAGGGATGCATGAGATCCTTTGGTGCCACGCTGCAACAGAAGCTTTTGTTGCTGAACATGGGCTTCCTGCTGGCGTTCGCTGGCTCGACCTTGGCATTTCAGGTTGCCGGGACGGTGCAAAAACTCGACCCGATCATGCGGTCCGGAGAGATGATCGGCGTCTCCGGTGCCGAGGTACTTTTCATTAACGAGCGCAACTCCGAAGAGGTCTTCGCCACCACGACTGACATCTATGGCAACTTCGAGCTCGATCTGGATGCCGAAACCTCGGTTGACTCTCAAGGCAGCTCCAAACCGGCGATCTTCAAGCTCAACCAAAATTTCCCCAATCCGTTCAATCCCGGAACCGTGATCTCCTACGAATTGCCGAGCGACTCCCCCGTTCAACTGGAGATCTACAACAGTCTTGGGCAACGGGTGCGAACCATGGTTGATGCCTGGCAGGAAGCCGGATACCACGGATTAATCTGGGAAGGTACCGATGATAACGGCCGCGGATTGGCATCCGGCGTCTATTTCTATCGCTTGCAGGCCGGATCCTTGACCGAATCGCGGAAGATGGTGTTGGTGGATGGCGCCGCGAACCGCGCACCGGGCGTTGCGGAGCTCTCGGGCGGCTCCGCCGTCCCCCGAGGTTTGGCCGACGCGGCCGCGTCTTCCGGGTCAACAACCAAGAGTGCCGTGGACGCACGCTTTGGCGATCTCGCCGAATTCGGCAACCGGAGCGTTGGCCAGCTCCTTTCGCCTGCTCACAAGCTGCTCGATGAACGCAGCTACAGCGTAATCATCGACGGGTTCAAGTTGGTTCCGTTCGAACAAAGCGGCATCGTCGTCAGCGCCGACACCGCACTCGCCTTCACCGTCGATGAAGACCAGCGGGAAGGCATCGTGTTTCTCAAGGAGGGTGAGCGCCAGCTCTTCATCGACAACTACTCCATCCAGGAAATGCAGGGACTGCAGCAGTCCATGCATCAGCCGGTGAAGAAGGGCGCCGTCATCCGCCCCAATTGGCCCACCGGAGAGACCTCGCTGCAGACCCGTAGCGCTCCATTTTGGGACCCCATCGCAGGGGTGTTCAAGATGTGGCTCATCGACAAGATGTGCCGGATCAGCACCGACGGCCTGCATTGGACCCTCTGGGAGCCGGACAGCCAGTCCACCGGCGAGGTGATCTTCGATCCGATCGATCCCGACCCGGAACGGCGGTACAAATCGTTCCACCCACGCAACATGTCCTATTCGTCAGATGGTTTGAATTGGACGCGAACAACAAAGACGCGGACAGTCCGGGTGAACGGCCAAGATCGTACCATAACCTCGGGGGTGACCATCCAAAGCTCGGACGAGTGGAACTTCTCCCTCGACGTGGACGAACGTCTCTACATCGCAACGGTCAAGCAAGGAGGCCCGTACGGTCGTTCCGTCTATCTGGTGACCAGCCGCAACTACGAGGATTGGTCGGAACATGAGTTGATCTTCCATGCCGACGACCGGGACCAGGAGCTCGGCAGGCAGAATATCGAAGAGCGCTTCGCCGACGAGAGCATCCTTGCACCGCCCTGGAACGACCCAAACGTCTACAACGTCGACGCCTACAACATGGGCCTCTTCCGCTACGAGTCGGTCTACATCGGCACGCCGGCCCTCTACCACGCCGTCGGTATGGTGCACAACTATCCCAACACGGTCGGATTTCATCTGGTCCAGCTGATGGTGAGCCGCGACCTGAAAAACTGGGAGCGGGTGGCTGACCGCAAGCCGTTCATCGGTCCCTCGCGGATCGGTTCCGGCGCCTATGATTTGACCCAGCTCATCGGCCCCTCCAACGCCCTGGTGCGCGGGGACGAGCTCTGGTTCTATTACACCGGCATCAAGTACCGCGGCTTCAATTACGTGGGTACTTTCCCAACTGGTCAGTACCTGCCGCTGCCGGGACATGAGCTAGACACCGGGGCGATCTGCCTGGCGGTGTTGCGCCGCGACGGTTTCGTCTCCGTCGACGCCGGAGATACCGAGGGAGTATTGTTGACCAGGCCGCTGCTTTGGCGTGGGTCAAGCTTCTGGGTCAATGCCGATGCGGAGGATGGCGAACTGTCGGTGGAAGTGCTGGACGAAAACGGGGATCCGCTGGATAACTGGTCGCGATCTGTAGTCGTTCCCGTCACCGAAGACGGGGTACGACAGGCGGTCAACTGGAACAGTGCCGGCAATCTAGAAGACCTCAAGGGGCAGCTGGTGCGGTTGCGCTTTTACCTGCGAGACGCGGAGCTCTACGCGTTCTGGAGCGAGTAAGAACCAATACCCCATCCCATTCGGCTATCGCCACACGGCAGGCCAATCAATGTATGCGCCTGCGGTTGACCGCCGGTCACGTCGGAGGAAACCTCGCCAGACCGCAGCGCATCTAAAACTGTAACGCAGCATCCTCGTTCGACCCCATTCACTTGCCCATGAACTCGAACCTTTCTCGCGCTCTTCCAGCGCTTCTCGCCTTCGCCCTACTCTGCTGCGGCGACGGCAACCGTTCCACCAAATTCTCTGAGGACTCCAGCGCGACCGAGAATGCGTCCGTTGTCTCCTCCCCAGGTACCCTCGCCGAACCCCAGTTACCCGAAAGCTCGCTGCTGCGGTTCAGAGACACGGCAACCGGAAGTATCTGGAACCTGCGCGGCGAGGCGCTTAGCGGCGACCTGGCGGGGGCGCAGCTGCAGCAGATGCCTGCCTACAGCGCTTACTGGTTCGCCTGGTCCTCTTTCTGGCCCAACACCTCGGTGTGGAACGCAGTGGAAACCGACGGCGTTATCGAGCGTGAAATCTTCACCGCCATTCCCCAGCGCGAATATGTGGGTGACGTCCCCAAGGACGGCATTCCGCCACTAGACGATCCGCCTCGCGACCTCGGGGCAGCACAGTTCGTAGCGGCGGAAGACGCCATCCACGTCAATGACGAGCACATCGTTATGGGAGTGCACATCGAGGGTGATGCGCGCGCCTATCCCGTACGCATCTTGAATTTCCATGAAATAGTCAATCATACCGTGGGCGGGACGAAAATCAGCGTGACCTGCTGTCCGCTTACAGCGTCCGGGATCAATATTTCAGGGGACGGCATCGAGTTCGGCAACACCGGTGGCCTCTACAACAACAACATGGTGATGTACGACCGGGAGACCGAAAGCTTCTGGGCTCAAATGCGGCTGGGTTCGATCCTTGGTCCTCGCGCCGGCGAGCGTTTGAAACATCTGCCGGTCTATCAGGGCACCTGGAAAGCCTGGCACGAGCTGTATCCGGAAACCCAAGTGCTGTCGACCGACACCGGATACGTGCGCAACTATGCTGGCGATTTTTATGTCGACTCGGGCTACACGACCAGCGACGGGTACTGGTTCTGGCAAGCCGACAGCTACGATACCCGTTTCCATCCCAAGGAGATCATTCTCGGTCTGCTGGGAGAGCGATCCAGTCGAGCCTACCTATCTGCCAAATTGCGGGAAGAACCAGTCGTGAACGATCGCTTCGAAGGAACTGATCTGGTCGTCGTCTACGATGAAACGGCAAAGGCGGCACTGGCCTTCGAACGCGAGTTGAACGGACGCACCTTGACCTTCGAACCTGTGGATTGAGCCGGCGCTCACTGCATGGAGCCGAGGGGCGAGCAGCTAGACCGTCGCCACTTTTTCAGCAATAGATACGGCCAGCTCTCTGCGCCGAGCCGACACCCGGTCGATTTGTACGCGGACCCGGTCCCCCGTGTCGACGTTGCGCTCCCTACGCGTCGGCACAAACGTCCGCAGCCGGTCGCCCAGAAGACCGACGATCACACCGCCGGCCAGACGCTCAATGACAACACCTTCGGCCACGCTATCAATGGCTTCCAGGTACTTCAGCAGCCAATAGCGGCGGGACGTCCGCTCCACATCTCGCTTCACCTCGCGTGCATAGGCCGTCGTTTCCAACACGCGACTCAGATCCGCCTCCCCCTTGACGGAGGTGCCCTTGCATATCCACTGCAGTAGCTGACGCTGCATGACAAAATCGACCGCCGAGCCAAACGGATCGGAAATAGGTGTGCCGATCTCCCTCCCTGAATCATCCCTTCCCAGGTTTTCGTTGATTGCCGGAATCCCGTTCTCGGCGCAGAACCTGCCCGCCATTGAATCTGCCAGGAGGTTCAACTCCTCGTAGATGGTTCGTGCGGGCTCTTCCGAGGTTAGATCCAGGAGGGTGGGCTCGCCACCCACCACAAGTACATCCGAGAGTGTTGGCGTCGCCCCAGAGCTACCGTTTTCGCCTTCTGCCAACCTGTGGTCTTGGAGGTGCTTGGCGTATCGCAAGAGTCCTCGAAGCACGGCGTCGTGATCTGCGGCTTGGCTGGCGCTTGTGAAATCCAGCAGTTTGTCGGCACGCATTCGGCGTATCCGAATCGTACTGCGCCGGAGTTTAAAGTGCCGGTCCAAGAGGAGCTCGATGGAAAGAGCGGTCGTCTTCCTTCGATCCGACCATTCCGCGGCTTCGATGACCTGCGGTGGAACCAGGGGAATCGTCTGTTCGGGAAGGTTCAAGGTAGTTCCTCTTGCCATGATCTCGGCCTCGACGAGGCCCCCGTCTTGAACCAGCGCGCCAGGCAGCGCCAGATGAATGCCGACACGGTAACCACCAAGAAGCTTCCTACGGAAACTGAATGCCCGATCCTTTACTCCAGACCTAGGCGAAATCGCCAATACCTTGCCGATCCACCAGGGTCGAGCTCTCGGTAGCGGCCCCCGACAGCTTGCTTCGGCTTCTGCCAGTACAGCGGTTGGAAACTCGATCGGCACGTCATTTCGCAAGAGCTCCAGGTTTTCGTCGGGCTTCCAATGACCGAGCTCGACCAATAGGTCGAAAGCCGCCCACCGGCCATGGAGATGAGCCGCCTTCATCAGCTGGCTGATCTCGCCCCGGCGTTCGCTATCGGCCCCGTGCAACACGAACTCCTGAAGCAAACCGATAGCTTCTCCGGCACCGGGTGGTTCGCTCACGACTTCACCGTCCGCCACGGCGCGCAGCCAGTCCGCAATGACCTGCTGCTCCAGCTGACGTCTGGCGGCGCGGCCGGTCCGTTCGCGACCACGCACCACGGAGTCGCGCGTGCGGGGGGCGTACGACCTGCCGTGGCGGACGAACCAGATGCCGTCGTCGAGGGCACGGGCAAGCACGGCCATGTCGTCGTGACCCTCTTCACCGAAGTAGAGCTCGGTAAGATCCTTCAGCTCGAATTCGTGGGTTGCGCTTTCGATGGCGAGTTCCCACAAAATTTCGAGTTCCACCAAGTCCTTCGCCCGCTCGCGGCGGGCATGGATCTCGGTCAACTGTTCGATCAGTAAATGTCGTTGTTTGCCGTTGATCCTCTCCGTGCCAAAACTCACGATCTTGGAGCGGCGCAAAGAGTACTCGCGTCCGGTGTGGTCCAGGATCGTAAGGCCCTTGCGGCCAGCCGGGTTGGGGCGGACGACACCGCAGATATGGCGACCACCTCGGAGAAACTCGACGATCCTCCCTACGTCCGCGTTGCGATCCGGCTTTTCGCGACGCTGTCCGGTCAACGCCTCGGCGATCCCCTGCCTGAGCTCTATATCCCCTTTATCTTAGAACGTCAGCGTACCAGGTTTTCATAAGCTAAAGGTCCTTATCCCAACCCTATCCGGGAGGTTGAATAGTGTCAAGAAAAATGCGGAGCGTTGCCCAACACTGAACCCAGATGTCTTTTCATGATATGATCCAGGAATATCGTTAGATTCGGCACTACCGAGTACCTTCTTTAGCAGGAGCGATCAAATGTTGGAGCTGAGACTTCGAGAACAGACGTTTGGCCAGGACGAATCCGGACACAACGAATGGAAGGTGAGGGAATGGTCTGAAATGATTCCCGCCGCCGGCGCGGCGCTGCTTCTTTGTGACGTGTGGGACGCCCACTGGTGCCGGGGCGCGGTTGAACGGTTGGAAGCCATGATTCCGCGCATGAACGAAACCGTTGCGGCCGCTAGAAAGTCGGGAGTCTTGATCGTTCACGCACCCTCCGGCACGATGGGCCAGTACGAAGGGACCAAGGCAAGACAACGAGTCAGGGAAGTGCCATCGGCGCTACCTCAAGAGCTTGAACGCGACGATCCTCCAATGCCGGTTGACGCCTCCGACCATGGCTCCGATACCGGCGAGATAAAATCCGGCCAGCCGTATTCAAGACAGCACTACGGAATCGAGATCGATCAAACCTCCGATTTGATTTCCGATGACGGCAGAGAGGTCTACAACGCCCTCGTCCACGGTAAGCGAGATAGAATGCTGATCCTGGGGGTCCATACCAACATGTGTGTGGTGGGCCGGAGTTTCGGCATCAAACAGATGGTGTGCTGGGGCATCAAACCCGTGTTGATTCGCGATCTTACGGATGCCATGTACAACCCGGCCATGCCGCCCTACGTTAGCCACGAGGAGGGCACCCAACTGACCATCGGATATATCGAGAAGTTCTGGTGCCCGTCGGTGTTGAGCGAGGATATCATCAGTAGTAGCAAGTAGTTATGAATTTAGGTGCGCTGGGCGTACCACACTGGTACCACATTGCTTGCAGTATCTGCACTTTGAAGGGGCACTGAAAAAATCTGGTCGCCCGCTTTTTTGGTAGATATTCAGCAGCATCCGGCATCAGGAAGGTACCCCGCCGGATGACAGCTGGATAACAAAGAAACCCTCATTGAGGGAAACGCATCTGACCATGCACGGATTAATTCAGGAGACTTCCTATGAAATCCGCTGGTGAAATTGGATGGATCAAAGTCATCAAGAAACTGGAGATTTTCCACCAGCTCGGCGAGGAAGAATGCGTTCACATACTTGGGCTATGTAAGCGTAGAGCGTTTGATGCAGGTGAGATCATATGGAAGCCGGGAGATCCTGGTGTGGATATGCTCGTGCTGATCACAGGCAGACTTCATGTAACCAACGCGAAAGGAAAACTGATTGGCCAGGTCTTACCGGGGGCTTCCTTCGGCGAGATGGCCTGTTTGTCGGGAGAGAGAAGGTTCGTCGGTTTTGAGGCCGTCGAGCCGTCAATCGCGTTGTCGTTGTCCCGCCGCGATCTGCTCGCGTGTGCTCTCCCTGGGCTCTACTCTCAGATATTGGAGACGACGATCGGGCTGCTCGGACAACGTATCAGCCGTACAAGCACCGGAGTAGATACTGCAGATGGGGAACCCGGCCTCTGGTAAGGTCACGTGTCCTGCGCGTGAGGACACTCCCTCCGATAATTCTTTGTAGGAGTAAGGCCGCAGAATAGATAGAGGTTCAGAGAATAGCCCACAGTCCCTTGTCGGTTTGCGGAAACTCGACCTGGCGCCGCCCCGCTACGCTCAGGGTCCTACCCCTCGACACGGAACAGACCCACCACATGTCGCCCGAGGCCGGGGCGAACCAACCGCAACCGGGTCCACACATGTCGCCACAGGAGACGGCGCAAGGGTGCCACCTCCACGACCCAAAAACGGTTTAACGTCGAGCGCGTAACCGCATCTAGGAGCCAGCTGCCACCGTAGACGTGATCGACGTGGACACATTCCAGATCGTTGTAGGCGACCTGCTCTCTGAGTAAGGCCTCATCGTAGTGGCGGTAGTGCTTGGCATGTATGGGCGCCACCGTACTCGGCACCGAGAGCAATAGATGTCCGCCAGGCGCCACTCGCTTCCGCAGCGAGGCCACGAAGGCGTTGACGCCATCATCCGGGATGTGTTCGAGGACCTCCACCGCTGAAACAAACTCAAAGCGCTCGCCATCAAGGTCCGCCAGGTCGGCGCAGAAATGTGCCTGCGGATTGAAAGCACGAGCGTAGTCGAGTGCCCGGGGCGAGAAGTCGACGCCGTTCCGTTTTCGACGTGCGGTAGGTAGTGGTAGGGAAATTCGTACTCCTCTTCCTGTATCTGCGCTCTATCTGTCATGCTCCGCCTATCGCTTCCCACATGTGTTTGGCCAGTCCGGCGCAGCGCACCCACGTGAACAGAACAGCATGTACGCCGCCGAGGTGCCCAAGGCTGGCCAGGACCGTCGGGCGGCCGTTTGCCAACTACACGCTAACCTGCGCCGTGTTTGGGGAGGGGCGGACGCGAAGATATCGTTCATTGTCCGATCTGCGTGCTTTGCTCAACGCGTGCGCTCATAGGTCTTTTGAATGACCAGCGCGTCCAGGCTCGCCCGATGCCTCTTGATATCCATCTCGGCAACGATCTGGTCTTTGGTTTGATGCCACTCTTCCATCTGTTCCTCGGACAGGATAAAATCGAGGGCACTGAAGTGAAACCGGCAGGCTACACCCGCCGCCTCAAAGAGCTGGCTAAGCCACGGACTGTCTACCTCCCAACCGTCGCTGAAGACCGTCTCAACGTCGACGAATTTATTCAGATCATTGGCGACTTCCTCGATCGGTCGTCCGTGTGTTTCGAGGATATCGCGGGGAATGCGGTGCACGCGCTCGGCCCCTTCATCCCAAAAGGTCCAGTCATCTTTGGGCAGAACCAGATAGCAGAGAGTGTCACCCGACTCCAGGGCAACACCGATCTCGATCGGATAGCTTCTCGGGCCGAATCCCGAGGCCTCCACGTCGATTATCGTGGGCGTTGAAATAGGGCCGAACATGGCCAACACTCCTTTGGCGGCGTTGTCAACTTATCCATCTGCAGACACATCGATTCGCGCCCAACGTGCGCTCTTGATGATATTGTCACCCGCGTAGAAGACAACGAAAACGGTGCCGTCCGCTAACAACTGACCCCGCGGATGACCGAAGCGCCAGGTCTTCATGTCATCGAATTTTTCCTTGGTGCTGCGGCCTTTCCTGGCTCCGGGCTCGGTGCCGGCACCACTCTCGTAGACGATGAGGTCCTGGTTCCGGTCTCACGTCCTACCGAAGTCCTCGCTGATAGAAGCGTGAATGCCGGCGGGATCGTCATCCCGGTTTGGGTGCACCGCCAGCAATCGCTCCCCACCGAGAGCGACCGGCTGGCAGTGTTGGCCGTGCAAGCCCGTCTCGACCGGGATTGTCCATGAGCGCGCGTCCGGTGTTCCCCAGCTGATATGAATGTCGATGTCACGACCGCTGGCCGGCTCATGGGTCCAGAACATGGCCACCCATTGGCCCGTATCGGGGTGTTGTGCAAGTCTCAGATCCCAGTAGAACAGCTCGTTGTTCGGATGCTGGGCGACCGGCACGTACTCGGGCCAAGTCGCCCCGTTATCCTTCGACAGGCGAAACCAGCATCCCGGCACTCCTGGCGACGTATCATCGTACTCCTTCCACTTCTCGTACGGCTGGCCCAGTTCGCCGCCGGGCAGCAGATAGGAAGGTTGCGTCGCACAAGAGGCGGCCAGATGGGGCGCCGTCTCCATCTCGCGCCACTCATCCCAGGTGCGCCCGCCATCCGTCGACGTGGTGTGGAGGATCCGCATCGGTAGAAATCCCTGTGTCTTCGGGTTGGCCATGGGCAGCTCCGGACGCGAGCGGTCGATCCACAATCCGGTGGCGGTGAGGACACCCGGCTCGTGTTCGACCGGCGTCAGGCAGAGAAGCTCTCCTGGAGTATCGCCCCACGCGCCTTGGTTGCGGCTATTGGATCGCATCTCCCAGGTTTCGCCCAGGTCGGTGCTCACGAACAGGCCGTGATGGCCCCCGAGGGTATCGTGCGCCACGAGGCGCCAGAGAACCGGGTGGGATGCAAGGACCCACCAACGGGCTGTCGCAGCAGCCCGTTGAAGCTGGAGGCAGCCTGACCCTGGGAGCGCAGGGGAAGGTGGAAGCAGCCTCGACAACGACAGAGTGGAGTGGCACCTCCAGACACTCCACGTCTGGCAAGCAAGACGGAATGGTGTAACCCGAAGTGAACCAGTGATGGAACCCCCTTTAGCGGCCCGCCAACCCAAACCTGGTGGATAAGGGTTGGTACGCAACGCACGTGGTCGGATATATGACCGACTGCGACTCTGGGGAGGTGTGATACCCACCGAAGCAGAGGCCTTGGAGAATGCCTGCGGCGTACCCAAGGCGAAGTTGCAGGGGAAAAGCTGGGCACCTCCCCCGTCAAACGGTTCATGGTGAACGTGGGAACCGAGCCGAGTCCGACCGTTATCGGGGCAGCGCGCTGTCCGCTGTGGGGCTTGGCAAGGGACGGAGCCTCTGTAGTAGTCCGCGAGCGGGAAAGCCGCTTACATGGCGAAGGGAGGCAGCAAGTTGCGCAGTGGGGTACTGGAAAAACAGGAGGACGCCGGTGAATGCCAGCGCTTCGTGGCCCGAGGCAGAACAAGCCCGTAATCGAGTACTGGAAATCCAGACCAAACTGCACCGTTGGGCTGTAGAGGATCGAAGCAAGTGCTTCGACGACCTGTTCAACCTGGTGTGTGACCCGGCGTTTTTGAGTGTAGCCTGGCGTCGGGTGCGCAGCAACAAGGGTGCTCGTTCGGCCGGAGTGGACGGACAAACGGCCTACTCTGTGGAGACGGAACGCGGCGAGGAGGCCTTTCTCGCCGAGGTGCGGGTTGATCTGAAGACCCGCAGTTTCCGGCCTCTGCCCGTACGCGAGCGGTTGATTCCGAAACCTGGCACAACGAAGAAGCGCCGGCTCGGCATCCCAACCGCTCGGGACCGAGTGGTCCAAGCCGCACTCAAGCTGGTGCTCGAACCGATCTTCGAAGCGGACTTCAAGCCGTGCTCCTACGGCTTCCGCCCGAATCGGCGGGCTCAGGACGCCATCGCCGAGATTCATCAATTCTGCTCCCGCTCTTATGAGTGGGTGGTGGAGGGCGATATCCGTGCTTGTTTCGATGAGATTGATCACGCAGCCCTCTTGGACCGCGTGCGTCGACGTATCGGTGATAAGCATGTTCTGAGGCTTGTAAAAGCGTTCTGCAAGGCCGGTGTCCTCACGGAACAATCGGTGTTGCAAGAAAGCACTTCGGGCACTCCGCAAGGCGGTATTCTCTCACCGCTGGTGGCAAATATCGCCTTATCCGTCCTCGACGATTATTTCACTGAGGTCTGGAGAAAGGTGGGCGCTACCTCCAGTGCGCGACAAGCGCATCGGCGAAAGGGGCTACCGACTTGTCGGCTTGTCCGTTACGCTGACGATTTCGTGCTGCTGGTGGCGGGCACCGAAGCTGCAGCGTATGACCTGCGCGACCAAGCGGGGGTGACTCTCACCCCCATGGGTCTGCACCTGTCGGAGACGAAGACCGCCATCACGCACATCAGCCGTGGCTTCGATTTCCTGGGCTTTCGCATTCAGAAGCGACGGAAACCGGGCCCGGTTGGCGCACGCATCTATACGTGGCCAAGAAAGGAATCTCTGGCCCGGTTGAAGAGCACGGTGCGCGCAGTCACGAGAACGGGTCGGCAGAGGCCGTTGAAGAGCCTTCTGCGCCAACTCAATCCGGTGTTGCGGGGGTGGGCCAACTACTTTCAGTACGGGGTGTCGAAGGCCACTTTCAACTACGTGCGGGGCTTCACTTGGCGCCGCGTAGTGCATTGGCTGCGCCGCAAGCACCCGCGCTTTAATTGGAGGAAGCTGAAACGCCGCTACCTGCCAGGATGGTGGCCCACCGAGGACGGGATTGCTCTTTACAACGTCGGCGAAGTAGCAGTGACTCGTTACCGCTATCGATCGGCGCGGATCCCTTCTCCCTGGCCTGCGACAACCGGATGAGACTCTGCGGTCACACGGCACCTTGTGGAGAGCCGGATGCGTGGTAACGCGCACGTCCGGTTCGGAGGGCGGGCCGGAGAAACCCACATCACGCGTGTGGCGCAGGGCGCTCCGGTCCGACCCTACGCGCTCCTTGTCCAGCCGGCAGGTCGCCATCAAGGTGCCATCCTGCAGTTGCGTAATGGTGGTGCGCGCGCAGGACCGTTGGTACTCTGGTGCCTTGCTACCGTCGTGTATAAATCCGGAACCGATAACTCGCATTCATCCTACTCCCTTAAGCTTCGCGACAACAACCTCGTGCAGATGCACCCGAGGCACGGTGACAGACGACCCTCCCCCAGCCACCTCCAGGGCGACGCCTGCCAGAGGCAAGCGGGCGGCAGCGACCTCAAAATCATTGAAGCAGAGCTCGATGTCGTGCACCGGCGTCACCTCCTCCACAAAAAAATGGGTCGAGGAGGCGCCGCCAATACTGTTGGGCAGATGGGGCGCCGGATTATTGATCAGATGAATCATAAGCTCACCCGACTCGCGTTTCGCGGCGGTAACCTCCACCGTCTTCGGAGCCTGAACGGCGATCGGAGGCGGCACTCGTTCTACGATTCGGGCAACAAACCGCTTGAGCGCGGGATACGGGTTGCGCTCGAAACTGCCACCCACATCGCCGTTGATGTAGATCGCCTGTCCCTTGCCGACCGGACGAACGGTTACCACCGGTTCCCCCGAATCGAACTCCCCGTTCCGATCGTAGTGATCGACCGGATTGGGTTGATCGATACTGCAACGGGTAGCCAACACCTCCAGCTCTGCTCCGCCTCTTGGGGTCATCTTCGATGCGCGACCGGTGAAACACATGAGCGGCCCGAATTCCGTGGCGAGGCTCTGGTCCTGCAGTACGTAGACCACCGCATGGTCATCGCCGTCGGCTGCGGGTCCGGCGTAGTCCAGCCCAAAGAGCTCCGCCAGGCCGAAGTTCTCCCGTTTTTGTCCCAGCTCGTCCAGCAGGGAGGTTTGGTGGGTGGCGATCAACGTGCCGCCATTCTGGACAAACCGGTCGATAACGCCGCACTGCTGGTCAGAGAGGCAGGCGCTGTTCGAGAGGAATAGGACCTTGAACGGAGCGAGAATTTCCTCGGTCAATTGTTCATCAAAAACTACGTCCGTCAATAGTTGGGACGGACCCAGCATGTCGTAGGTGGCGCGGACGCGGTCGGCATAGACGTTGCGCACGTATTTGTTCTTCTCGGCCCACTTCTGTTTCTCTTCGGTGTCGTAGAGCTCCGCATCCCGATGGCCAAACTGAAACTCACCGGGCAGGAAGTCCATGGAGCTCTGGGAGAGATGAAGCGCCACGTACTTGACCGTCTCTCCCCCCATATAGTCTACCCGCTGTTTCACTTCCGCGAAGACTCGCTTGATGAAATCGGCGCGCAGATCGACGGCGTACTGCATCCCGCAGAAGAAGAATCCACCGCCGTGCGCAACGGCGGTGAGACCGTAGAGCGCCGGGCTGTACGGTTCCGCGTGCGGCGGGAATCCCCAGCACGATCCATCGAGGCCCTGGGTGCTGGAGCGCCAAAGACCGAACGGCGAGCCGTGGGCGCGGGCGATCTTGGCGCTGAAACCGCCCCGGTGCTCGATGGTCCCCCATCCCGACTCGATAAAGAAGTAGCCACCCACCTTCTCCAGACCCAGCGGATTGAACGGCGCCGCCATGCCCCACTTGGCCTGCTCGCCGTAGTAATTGAAATCCATGATGGTAAGGGGATGGTTGGTGCGCACGCCGCTGACGACGTGGACAAGGAACTCGCGCACCTTGTCGTAGCGCCACACCACAAAGCGCCGGAAATCAATGGAATCGAAATCGATCTTCTGGGGAATCTCTCGTCCGGTTTCGCTGGCGTAGATCTCCTTGCAATAATCGCAGGTGCAGGCGGTGTATAGGGGCTGGCCTTCATGGGAGCCCCAGTTCATGTCATCGAAGAAGAACCCGTCCAGGTCCAGATGATCGAGGTACTCGCTGAGGTACTTCACGATCCAGTCGCGATACGGAGTATTGAAGCAGAACCAATCCAGGTTCTCGGGTCCCGGCCCGATCCCTTCCGGCCGGTCGTCTTCCAACCACTGCATCATCCATTCCGGGTGCATCGGCTTGAGCGGTTTGGTGTAGATCATCGGATAGTAGGCGATGACCAGCATGCCCCGCTCGTGGGCCAAATCCAGGAATCGCGGAATGAGATCGTAGTCGGCTTTCTCGTACGGAGGCAGGATCTTCGACGGATAGTACGGCGTGCCCCGGTCGTGTTCGCCCCCGATGATCTGGACGTCGAGACCGACCTCCTGCATCAGGTCAAAGTGCTCCTCCATGGTTGGGGCCGGATAATGCTCGTCGTCCGAGCCGTAGGCCAGACAGAGTGGATAATGCTCCGATCGGCAGATCTGCTCTTCGTACGGTTTCGCCGTGAGACGTTCTACTCTACTGGGAATCTTGCCTATTGCCATCGTCGCCTTCCTCGGTCTGGTGAGTCGAAGTCGCAGCAGGCAAGATCGTCATTCCTCATCACGCCGGAAAGATGCGGCTACATTTTCGCTTGCTTTCGCTTTGGGCAACTTCCATTACCTTTTTTGATATGATTGCCATCTCCAATCTCGCCAAAGCCTACGGCGACCGAACCCTCTTCGCCGGCGTGTCAGTGCGTCTGAACCCCGGCGAAAAGTACGGTCTCGTCGGTGCCAACGGCTCTGGAAAGACAACACTCCTGGACATCCTTGCCGGCGACCTCGAGGCCAGCGAAGGCGAGGTGATGTTGCCCAAGCGAGTCCGCATGGGGGTGTTGCGCCAGGACCAATTCCTTTACGAGAATCAAAAGATCATCAACGTTGCCCTGATGGGGAATCAGGAACTGTGGAAGGTGATGGAACAAAAGGAGGGGCTGCTGGCAAAGGCGGAGAAGGAGTTCGACGCCGACCGGTTCTCGGCGCTGGAAGAGACCATCGAGCGGTTGGACGGATACTCGGCGGAGTCACGGGCGGCGGCCATTTTGGAAGGTCTTGGATTGCCCGCCGAGCTGCATTACGATCCACTGTCTACTCTATCGGGGGGGTTTAAACTCCGGGTCCTGTTGGCGCAGGTGTTGGCCAGCAATCCGGACGTGTTGCTGCTGGATGAGCCCACCAACCATCTGGATATCCTGTCCATCCGTTGGCTCGAGATCTTCCTTCGCGATTACGCCGGGACGCTGGTCGTGATATCCCACGACCATCGGTTCCTCGACAATGTGACCACCCACATCCTCGATGTGGATTACGAGACCGTGCAGCTGTACCGCGGCAACTACACCTCTTTTGTCGATGCCAAACGGACCGAGCGCGCTCGGCGAGAGAAGGAGATCGCCGGCCGCGAAAAGGATATCGCCCACCACCAGAAGTTCGTCGACCGATTCAGGGCGAAGGCATCTAAGGCGAGGCAAGCCCAGAGTAAGCTGCGCATGATCGAAAAGAAAGCGGAGGAGCTAGACGTATTGCCTACCAGCTCCCGCCGGTACCCCACCTTTCGGTTTGAACAGATTCGCGACAGCGGCCGCGACGTGCTCAAGATCGAGGGGATCAAGAAAGCGTTCGGCGACAACGAGGTGCTGCACGGGGTCGACCTCCTGGTGCGTCGCGGCGATCGGCTGGCGATCATGGGCCCCAATGGCATCGGCAAATCTACGCTCCTGAAGATCGTCATGGGCGACCTGGAAGCGGACGCCGGCGAGGTCGAATGGGGCTACGAAACCCATCCTGGTTATTTCGCCCAGGACCACCGGGAGCAGTTCGAGTCACCCAATGCCAGCGCCGAAAGCTGGCTGGGTCAGTTCTGTCCCGACAAAGGGATCGGGTTCGTGCGCTCGCAGATGGGCCGGGTTCTTTTCACTGGCGACGACGGCAAGAAACGCTTGAGCTCGCTCTCCGGTGGAGAGGCGGCGCGCCTGGTCTTCAGCCGGCTGGCGATCACCCAGCCGAATGTGCTCGTGCTGGACGAGCCGACGAACCACCTGGATCTGGAGTCGATCGAGGCTCTTGTGGGTGCGCTGAAGCACTACGCTGGCACGGTCATCCTCGTTTCACACGATCGCTGGCTGGTGGGACAGCTGGCAACTCGGATCGTGGAGATCAAACCGGATGACATCCTCGACTACCAGGGAACCTACGAGGAGTACGTGCACTTCTGCGGCGACGACCACCTGGATGCGGACCAGGTTATTCTGAAGGCGCGCAGAGAGAAGCCGAAGAAAGGGTCACGGCAAAAGCAGTCCGCAAGCAACGGCAAGTCGAAGCAGCAACAAGAGCGAGAGCGGCGACAGACCGAGGAGCGCAGAACCGAGCTCTTGGTAAGCATCGAAACGGCGGAGTCGCGTATTGCCGAGATCGACGGCATCTTTTGCGATCCGAGCTATTACGAGCAGACTCCCCGTGACGAAGTGAACGCGCTGGAAGCAGAACGCTCGCACTGCGAGCGCGAATTGACCGCGCTCCTGGAAGAGTGGGAGAAGATCGAGGAAAGGGTCGAGACCGAGAGCTAGTGCTATTCCTCCTGCACGAGTCTTTCCACGATTTCAGGACAGTCGGGCGCTAAATTGTCTCGTTCGTTGTTGCGTAAATCGTAGAGTATGGGCGGTCGCTCCCGCTGCAGTCGGGCTGCCTTCTCAGGCGTGACCACCATCGGTTCCAACTGAAACCCGCCCGTGCGCAATTTCGGATCGTACCCCAGGATCAACTTGAACCGCCCATCGTAGGCCAGTCGCCACGATCCCAACCCCGAAGCAGCAGCCTTTCGGTGATATTCCTCCTCGCCCGACAACGTCGCGAAACAGCTTGAAGACGAACTCCTGAAGCTCATCTATCGGAACCAACTTCTCGCGATGGGATCGATCTTCCCAGTCTGCGAATCCTTCTCAATCTTTCCCTGGCTCAGCCATTTCCGCACCATCGCCTCGCTGGCACCTCGCTTCTTGGCGTACGCACGGTTGGACAGGTGTTCGGCGGTATCAATCAAAGGGATAACTCCAAGCTACCGGGAAGCCGTCACCTCCCCGGCAGCCCAGAACACGAAAACGGGCACCGCACGCGTGGCGACGGCACCCGTTATTTCGTTGAAATGCTCAAATGCTAACTAAGACGGGCACATCCTCTCTGTCAAGACAGGGTTGTGAGAGCGCAGAATTTGCTTGGTGCTATTAATCTCGAAATCTATCTTGGGGAAATGGATTCGATCAGTACGTGCGGGCGACGGCCTGACGCGTGTTGACGAGATTCTTCTTTGCCAATCCTGATCGAAACCGCCATCCAACGAGACGAGCATGATCGGGGAAGCTGGAAACCCGGGACACACGGTGTCCGTACGGTCTAGTTCCGGATCGAGTCTGATCTTTCCAGCCACGGTTTTTCTTACTGCGGCCATTATTGGTATCGCTGCTGCTGTCTCGCAGGCCGAATCTTTGCCCCTCTTCATCAGCGCGGACCACGGCGCCGGAGATGCTCGCGAAACGAAAGCGCACCAGCCGCTATGGTTCGAAGTCGGCGATCCATCGTGGCAACCCAGGATTCAACCGCGCGGAGATCTCAGCGGTGAAACAACGGTCCGCGTTCGTTTTCCGGTACCCGCCAAGAAAGCGCCCATTCGCTTCGGCATCCCACTCGGCCAGGTACCCTCGGCTCGAAACGTCGCTCTCTTCGACGACGCCGGCCGCGAGATTCCGGCGGACGTGTTCCCTCTGGTCAACTTCGACACGTCAGCGCTCAACTGGGTGCTGATCGCCGCGGTGCTGGATGCCCGTGTCGCCGGTGAAGCGGAGCTAACGATTCACTGGGGACCCGAGGTGAAACGTTCCGATCCGCAACGCCAGATAAGGACCGTCGAATCGGACACGGAGGTGCAGTTCGCTGCAGGCGCAGTGGAATTCACCTTGTCCGGCGCTAATCTGATCTCTGACATTCGATCATCTACGGGCCAGCAGTTCTTCGGCGCGACCGGCGGAAGAGTGGGTTTCGAAATCAAGGGAAGACCTACGGCTAATTCGGCCCCTCTTGGTGTCTATCGCCAGGAGCGGGACGAGGCTGCCATCGTGAAGCTGTTCGATGGCCCACACTACAAGAGGTACCGAGTATCATCCCGATTTTTTCACAGCCAACGGCTCAACCGACCATTTCGGTTGCACTTCGAAGTGGAGACCTGGGCGGACAGCCCCTACCTGATGGTCCACTCCCGCTTCATCAACGAAACCTTCAAGGAAACGATGAGCGATCTGGTCCTGTTCGCTTTTGCGCCCGGCGGCGCCAACCATACGGCCGCAGTATCGGGCGTTGATGAGGACGAATTTTCAGGAGGGACGGAGATGTCGGTACGCCAGCGCCGCGATGAGTGGGTGGTGCGCGCGGACGGCGCCGACTTGGCTCGCGGACTCGAAAACGATCTGGGAGAGTGGGCGCGGATCGCGCGAGACGGCGAGGCCGTTACCCTGGTGGTTCCCGATTTTCAAGGCTTCGGTCCCGCGGAGCCCGATCTCGAATCGGTCCTGAGCGCCACTGCAGGCGGTGGCCTGGAGCTGCGGCATTACAGCCCGCTCAATAGCGGAACGAACACTGGTGGTACGATCACCTTCTGGAACTCGGCGGCGCGCACCTTCCGCATGGCGCTTCATGCCGGCCCCGACTCGCTCTCGGGCCCCGCCGTAGCGGTGCCGATCAGGCAGCTGCCCTCAATTCAGTACGACCGTGCGTTTCTCACGTCACAGGGTACCTTCGCCGAAGACCGCGTCACCCGCATTTACGACCAGGTCACGCTGGAGGGCACTCGTTACTTCGACCGCGCCCGGGCGTTGCGACAGGATTACCCGCGTCTGGGACGGGGAATGCCTCCGCAGAAAGGGGAGGGATTCGAGAAGCCGTTCACCAATACCGGCGGCATGCTGTTCGGCGAGGTCTGGCAATACATGGAGCCGAACGGCGCCTGGAACAAGAGTTGGATTCCAAAGCAGAAGAGCGAGGGCAATCTGCCCCACTGGTACGAGCCGGTGGACCGCGCCGGTTTCGCCACCTACCGGGTCGGTGATCACTCCATGGCGATGGCCTACAGTTACCTGCGCACCGGCGATCGCCAAGTCTTCGAGATCTTCCGCGACCATTCCTTGCTCTATGCTGATTGGGCCGTCTCCCATCCCACCGGCAGCGTCCACTATTACGCCAACTGGACCGGGAAACCTCACGTCTACGTGCGGTTGGCGGGACCGATCATCGCCTATCTGGTGGACGGCGACCCGTGGCTGTTGGAAACGGCCGAGCAAATGGGTGCCTACCTGGTGCGGCAGTGGAACGGGAAAAACCCGTCCGATCGCGAATCCCGCTCTGCCTATCCCATCCGTGGATTGACCTGGCTCTACGAAGTGACCGGACATCGGGGTTACTGGAACGATGCCGTCGACCGCGTCTTGTGGTTCATCGACGGCGCCCTAACCGACAGCGATCAGGTTCGCGGCGTCGTCAGGGAAAACGATCGACTGAGCATGTTGTATGCGGGATACGCCCTCGTAGGATTGAGCAATGTCCACGAGCGCACCGAAAACGAATCGCTGTTGGCTTCCATGAAGAGGGTGGGGGATTGGCTTATTCAGGTTCAAGGCAAGTACGACGGTCCCTTCACTGTCAACACAGGCACCTGGGCGGCGGACGAGAAGCGCGGCTCGCGAACCATGGTGGGTCCCGGCAATGTGGGAACGACAACTCTCTGTGCAGAGGTCCAGAGCTACCTGGCCCAGGTAACCGGGGAGCAGAGATATTTCTACAGCGGCGCAGCGGCGTGGGCGAACATCGTGACCGCCAGTCGCCACAACTGGATCAAAGGCGGGTTGCCGATGCAGACGGAAAACCGCTGGCGCACCGGCACCTGGTCGGATAAGCTGGCTCCCTACCTGCATCGGATGCCGGCGCTGGCGACGAAACATGGGTGGCCGTTCGTGGTCGAAGGTGTGTTCGATCCCAATGCGGCGGAAGGTCAGACCGTCGTGGTATTCGTCGGCGCCGAAGGCCGTTTCGAGAACGACACCCTGGTTCAGCCGATGTTTGCAGGGAACAAAGAGCCGGTCCGGATCCCGTTGTGGTCCTCCGCCACACCGACCGAAATGCGCTACAACGGCGAAGCAATCGAATTCTCAACTAGGAATGGCGACGGTGTCACTTACCTCACCTTGCCAGGTGAGGCCGAACCTGGTATCCTCGAGGTGCGGTTCCGTGGTACGGGCAACACGAGTGTGAAATCGCACGAAGCGGGTCTGCCCGGACGGTTTGTCTTGGAACAGAATTACCCAAACCCGTTCAACGGTGGTACGGTGATTCCTTTTGCAGTTCCAGATGAGACCGAGATTGCGCTGGAGGTCTACAATCTCGCCGGCCAGCGATTGGTAACCCTCCGGCACGGGCCAGTTCAACCGGGCCGGCACGAGGTGCACTGGAATGGCCGACACGCCAACGGCCGGCGACCCGCCAGCGGCCTCTACCTCTATCGTCTGTGCGTCGGACAGAGGGAGCAGGTGCGCAAGCTTCTCTTGATACAGTAGTACCCGCCAGATCTTCTTCTCCAGCTCTGCCTGGGATTGAACGCCCTCGCATGTACCATTGGTGCGAACTAGGCACGCACCTTTTCTCCGTCAGATCTCCTGATCTCGCGCGATCTATCTCTTTGTCGCGGTTGCACTTACCTGTCCACGCTGATCAACTTGCACCAGACAGGAGTTCGGTTCAGACCTCCAGCGCGCGCTCCACATCGATGCGACCGGCGGCGACCGCGCCCCTAAAATGCTCGACGGTATCGCGCACCCCGTCCCCCAGCGAGCGCCAGCGGATTCCCGGTATGGCCGCATTGAGGGCAGAATCATTCACGTCATCGGGATGGGGCAGAATCTGTGGATCGTAGCTGATGCGTCCCCGGGATTCGGGAACTACCGTCTCGATGGCATCGACCACCTCCTGCATCGGCGCCGCACTCCCACCCAGATTGAAGACCGGAGCCCCCTCGAGGCGCGTGCGCGCTGCAAGAATCATGGCGGCTGCCACGTCGTCGGCATGGTGAAACACCAGTTGACTGCCGTAGGTGATCCGATATCCCCGTCCGATGGCCGCGGCCAGCATCGCTTTGGTGGGAGTCGAGGTCCAACCCTGATCACGCCCGGGACCGTATACGACACACGGTCGCAGGCCGATGCTATATAGTTGCTGCTCGCGCCAGTAGATGGCTGCCGTACCCTCATTGGCCTGCTTGAAAACGGCATATAAACTTGGGGGTGTAAGGGGCGCGTCGTGGGCAATTGGTCCCGGCGGATAGTTCACCGGATCCCCGTAGACCGCGAACGAGCTAGCGTAGACCAGGCCCTCTACCTGATCGGTGTGCCGGTGAGCAGTTTCCAGCACGACGGTAGTACCCACCACATTTACCCGAGCCCCACCAACCGGATCGGCGCGCACCAGCGGTACCTGCAAGGCAGCCAGGTGAATGATATGGCTGATGCCGTTTTCCACCACGACCCGATCGAAATGGTCGGCGTCGGTGATGTCGCCATCCACCTGCTTGACCTGCAACATGGTTTCGTCGTCCATCACGAGCCGGAAGCGGTGGGGATCCCCGGGAAGATCATACGTCCACACCGGTACACCCTCGGCCACCAGCCTGCGTACCGCCCACGCCCCCACACATCCGTAGGCCCCGGTGATCAGGAATCGTTCCTCCGCCATCACCTATCTCACTCCGGAATCTTCATGAAATTCAAACGCTTCGGGGTAAATCATCAAACTCACATCGCGCGAGTAACTAAAGCTACTTCTACGGGCGTGCAAGCACCCGAGCCCGGCCCGGCTTGACTCACTCTTCGCCGTTGGCGTAGGTTGGACGGCCGGAGATGCGTGCCCGCATCAGGTTCCGGCGAATTCAGTGTTGATACACCGGTCACACAACAAACGAACACAACCGATCTGACATGCCAGACACCTCACAGCTTCCCCACCTGTTGAAGCTGCTCGATGACGAGTCGGCGACCGTACAGAAAGCGGTGGCCGGTGCCCTGGCAGCGTTCGGGCCGGAGCTGTACGCAGAGCTTGGACGACTATCTGCACCCCCCGATGAGTTGCAACTGCTGCAGATTCGCCAGTTGGTCGCAGCCCACGCCGAGGACATTGCCCCGGAGGATCCGGACGCTTCGGAACCACACTTTCGCCCGGGACAGCTGGTCAAACACCGCCGGTACAACTATCGGGGCGTGGTTGTGGATCTGGACCAGAGCTGCCAGGCCGACGACGATTGGTACCTCGCCAACCGCACCCAACCCGGGCGGGACCAACCGTGGTACCACGTCCTGGTGCACGATTCGAACCAGGTCACCTACGCTGCGCAGACCAGCCTCGAGGAAGATGACTCACAGGCAGAAATCGCACATCCTCTGGTGCCCCACTTCTTCTCCGACTTCGGTAATGGCGAGTACCTCCGCAACGACACGCCCTGGCCCCGTTCGTAACCGTCCCGCTTATCGACAACCTCAGGAAGCAGTCGTTTTAGGCTGTACCAGGTTATCCGGTAGCTCCCGCACGAAATCGTGAATCTCGTCACGCACCCGGCGATAATGTGCGAGCCCCGCTTCTTCTGACGTCGCATCTTGGGCAAGCCGAGGCGGATCGTCAAAGGGAACGTGTACTAGCGTGCTGCCGGGAAAGACGGGACACTTTTCTTGGGCTTCATCGCAAACCGTTATTACATAATCGAACGCAACGCCGGCGAACTCTTCCACCTGTTTGGAGCGATGCTGCCCGATATCAACCCCGGCTTCCGCCATCACCTTCACGGCGTTGGGGTTCAAACCGTGGGTCTCGACGCCCGCCGAATCTGCTTCAACCTCCGTGCTCTTGAGAGCTCGTGCAAACCCTTCCGCCATCTGACTGCGACAGGAGTTTCCGGTGCACAAGAACAGGATCTTGACCATTTCGAAAAGTAGAGCTGCTTGAAAGCTTTGTCTAAATTGACTCCCAGGGCAGCCATGACGGTCACGAAGCTTCGAGGTTTGCAACCATGAACGAAAATCAGCGGGTCCCGATTCTGGTCTACCACCACGTCTATTGCGAGGGTGAGCCGGAGTTGAAGTTTGTCGGTGATGGGGCCGGTATCATCGGTGAGGAAGAGTTTCGCGCACAGATTCAGTACGTGTCCGATAATGGCTGGTCTGTGGTTTCCACGTCGCAGGTTGCCGACTGGCTTTTGGGGGAGGGTGACCTGCCAGAGCGATCTGCGGTGTTGCATTTCGACAACGGCTGGTCGGATACGATTGAAGTCGCCTTCCCGATTCTCGAAGGACTGGGCATGACAGGAACCTGTTTCCCGATCACCGACGGCATCGAGGCCACCTCCGCGGGGGGCACGGCCGCCGTGCGCACCTTAACTGAAGGTGTAGTGAGCAAACCGTTCATGACCTGGGATCAACTGCAACAGCTGCTGGATGCCGGCTGGGAAATCGGGGGGCACACCGCCACTCATTGCAAGGTTGCCGACAAACACGAAACCGACGGCGACGCCGGCGTCGTCGAGGAAGTCCGGTTATCCAGCGAGCTCTTCGAACGGCATCTCGATCATCGTCCGGTTCATTTCGCCTACCCCAGCGGCTCGCGCAACGATGCGACCGATCGCGTCCTGGCCGAGTTCTACCGGACGCTGCGGTTGTGGCACGTGGAAGATCCAATCGAATGGAGCTTTACCGATCGCAGCACCTCTCTGCAGGCGATCGATTGTCAGAATATCGATTTGAAGGTCCCATTCCCAGAGTTCACGCGAATTTTTGAAGAAGCTGGAGTCCCATGAAAAAACGAAGGATTCTACTGACCGGAGCAGCCGGTTATCTGGCCGGACGTATGTTATCCCAGCTGGGCGAACGCTACGACCTGGTTTTGTTGGATCGCAAGACGGAAAACCGGGAGGGCGACGAAGTGCCCGGGGTTGAGGTGGTGGATCTGATCGACCGGAACCGCGACAACTACCGTCAGTTTTTCCGCAGCGCGGACGCGGTGGTTCACTGCGGGTTCACCCGCGAGCCCGATCCGAATGCCTATTGGGGCGAGGCGGACAACATCAACATGGCTTACAACGTCTACCACACCTGCGTTGAAGAGAAGGTGAAGCCCGTGGTCTGTTTCAGCTCAAACCATGCCACCGATTTCTACGAGCGGCTACTTTGGGAGAATAAGATCGGCTTCATCACCCCGGATCTCCCGCCTCTGTCTGATAACTTCTACGGCTGGGCGAAGGGGGCGTACGAAGGGCTCGGCTTCGTCTTCGCCACTGGCAAGATCGGCGGCGTGAAGCTGGAGGTCCTCCAGCTCAGAATCGGGGGTCCGCGGGAGACCGACATCGATGACTTCCGCACCAGGAATGCCGGCCTGGGTGGAGATTTGAAAAGCCTACACCGCGCCCTGGGGGCCTATCTGAGCGTGCGCGACCAGGTGCAGCTGGTGGTCAAGAGCCTCGAAACGGAGAACATCGACAACGAGCACGGGATCCCGTTTCAGGCGTTCTACGGTATCAGCGGCAACTCTCACAACTTCTGGTGCCTTGCCAATGCTCGCGAAGTGATCGGCTATGCGCCGGAAGACAACAGCCAGATCCGTTTCGCCGACAAACTCTCCTCCATTCTCGTGGAGGCTCAAGCCGAGGCGGACACCCCATGAACTCGAGCGCAAAAGTAAAGAGCGTTGAACGTTTCCTGGTGCAGATCCCCATCATCGATCGCGTGCGGCGGGAGATGGAACGGGCCGACATCCACACCTGGTCCGAGCTGGAAATGACCCGGGTGGAAACCGACGGGGGCATCGTCGGCTGGGGTGAAACGGTGCAGAACTACACCTGGGGACGGGTGAGCGAAGAAGAGCGCGCCATCGGGCGCCCGCCGGCGGAGCTGATGTGGGACGATTCTCTCGGAGCCGGTCTGCAGATGGCGCTCCTGGATGCAGCGGGCAAACTGGCCGGCGTCCCGGTCTACCGGCTGCTGGGCGCCAAGTGCCGTGACTGGTGCGCCATATCCTTCTGGGATCATGACATGTCCCCTGAACTTTATGCCAGGGAAGCAGTGGAGTCGGTGAACCTGGGCTACACCTGCATGAAGATCAAGACACGTCCGTGGCACGATGTGCGGGAGACCATCCGACAGATCAGCGACGCTACCCCCGACCACTTCCACATCGACGCAGACTGGAACGGATTCCTCAACAACGCCTCCAACGCAGTGCCAGTGCTCAGGGAGCTGGAGCAGGCGTTTCCCAAGATCAAGATCTTCGAGGACCCGATTCCGCGGAACGATGCCCCCGGGAATCGTTTCTTGCGCACCCAGATCGAAAGCGCCATCGCTCATCACTACGGGTCCATTCCGGCGCGCACGGGGCTGGAAATGGGTGGCGTGTGCGATGGGTGGGTCATCGGCGGCGGGGTGTCCCGGATCACCCGCGACGCCCACGTAGCAGCGGAGGCCAACATGCCGTTTTTCCTACAGATGGTGGGTGCCGGCCCCACCACCACCCTATCGCTGCATTTGAGCGCGGTTCTCACCCATGCCCAATGGCCCACCGTCACCTGCCACGAGCTCTACGAACACAGCCTGCTGACCTCGCGCATTCCGGTGGTGGGCGGGCACGCTCGCGTGCCGGAGGGACCGGGCCTCGGTATCGAGATCGACGAAGCTGCGCTGGACCGCTATCGGGTTGAAGAGGCGGATCATTCCCTGCCCCACCGCCTGATCAAGCTGACCCGACCCGGAGGCGTCAACCTGTACTTTGCGACCCAACGCCAGATGTGGGAGTTCTTCGAGCTCGGCAACCAGCCGGTGGACGACTGGGGCTGCATCACGGAGCTGCTGGACGACGATGGCAGCGCCGAGTTCGACGACCTGCACCGGCGCGCTCCGGAATCGCCGGTCCTCGTCGGCCCCTGAGCGATTGCGGTCGCAGGGTACTCACCCTATCATCAATTGTGCGTGTCCTTTTCCAGCCCGACGTCGATTTCGAGAGATCATGAGCGCTAGCGATCGAAAACCGGTCATCGCCCCCTGCCCCGAGCAGCTCGAGCAGTCAGACATCGACCAATTTTACCAGCAGGGCTATCTGGCTTTCCAAGAGGTGTTGAGTCGGGAAGAAGTAGACGAAGCCAGAGAGGCCGTGAGTGGCATTACCAGAGATCTGTTGAGGCGCGCCCACTCTGGTCAAACCCAGATCGAAGACGCTAGCAAGGTCGCGACGCAGAACTACTCTGGCATCCAAGTCGTGGATCCGGACAGCGGATTTGGTATCTACTTCGAAGAGGGAGTCGACCCCCTAGCATTGTCGCCTGAAGAGGCGGAAACGAAGTACCGCAAACTGTCGGGTTACCACCAGGAGCATCCGGCACTGGTCGCCCTCGTCAAGCACCGTCGAATCAAGGGATTCGTCGAACAGCTTCTAGGTGAAGAATCGGTGATGCAGGCGGACATGGCGCTGTGCAAACCGCCGTTTATAGGTTCGGAAAAACCGTGGCATCAGGACAATGCCTACTTCAACTTCCTGCCCTTGGAAAAGCGGGCTACAGCCTGGGTGGCCTTGGACGACGCGACGATCGAAAACGGCTGTATGCACATGCTGCCCGGCAGCTACACACCGTTGCGGCACCACCACACGACCGACTGTGAGATTGTTGCGGACCGGATCGACAAATCGCAGGCGGTTCCGGTGGAGCTCCGCGCCGGAGGGGTGATCTACTTCACGGCAATGATTCCGCACCAGACCCCTCCCAACCGAACCCCTCATCGGCGGCGGGCTCTGCAGTTTCAGTTTCGCGGGATCAGCACAAGGGAGGTTTCCAGGCAGGAGTTCGGCAAGGTGTTCGCCGAAGCGGACGGCTCCCCCGCCACCTGCGCCCTGGCCCGCGAGAACGGCTGAGCTCAGTCGTTCTCGGTCTTCACCTCCGTCAGCGCTTCCCGATCCTCTTGCTTCCACTTTTCCCAACGACCTTGGTCGGGTTCCTGAAAACCGCTGTTGGCACGTGCCTGCAGATGGTCGTCCGCGCCCAGTAGCCGCAGAGCCCGATGGTCCTTGCGCTCGCGGGCCCAGTGAATCAGCTGGCGGCAGTTGGGTCCGTCGAAGGTGTCGGTCTGTTTGAGCCAGGTGAGATTGTAATAGACGCTGAAGAAGAACCGGCGCTTGCCCGAGGTGTTGGGCGTGCCGGCGTGCAGCAGGCGGTTGTGGGTCAGCACCACGTCTCCCGCCTTCATATATACCACCAGCTCGTCCGGATGCGGTCGCATCTTCATTTCCTCTGGCACTTCCACCGGGTTGATGTGCGAGCCCGGAATCATCCGCAGAGGACCGTAATCGTCGGTGAGATCCTGGAGGTAGCAGATGGCGTTCATGGAGAGCGGACGCTCGTACTGACCGGTTGCCATGCCCCCCCAGCGGTCGCGATGCCAGTGGGAGGTTCGGCCCTCCGCCTCCTCTTTGGGCACCGAGGGAAAGGCGGCCAGGGTCAAGTTGTCCAGCTGCACGAACGGACCTACGACCTCCTCGGCGAAATCCAGGATGAGCGGATTGCTCAGCGCCGGCCACATGAGCGACGGCGACCGTTCCAGCATGTTTCCGAACCACCAGCTCAGCTTCTGCGCGTGAATCCCCGTCGAGGACTCCTCCAGTCGCAGCGCCTCCCTGCGCCAGCCCTGCATCTGCCCTTCGCTGTACACCCCTTCGAAGATGGTGTAGCCGTTTTTCTTGTATTCCTGCAGACGGGCGCTGTCGCCGGAGCCGGCGTTGTTCTCGACCGTGCACTTGGTAGCGGTGCTTGACATTGCGGGTCGAACCTACGCCTTGTCGCTCTCCACCAGATTTCCAGCAACATGTACCGGTCGGTACAAGGTCTGCCTCTTGGGAGGCATCGCCGCAACCAGCTCGGGAGGTGGATCCCAGTCGTGCCACTTGCTGTTTACCGTGTTGTAGCAGCTGAAGATGGCGATCCGGGGCCGATCGGCATCGATCCAGGGCCGCGCGCTGTGCGTGAGCGCCTCTGTGAACAGGATCAGCGAACCCTCAGGACAGGTGTAGGAGTCCCAGATCGGTGAATCGGGCGACCACACCGCCTCCGGGGCCGGATAAACCGCTTTGTGACTCCCGGTTATCAACAGGGTGCCATTGCCCTCCGTCACGGGATTCAACTCCCACACAACCCGGGTCAGCCCGGAGTTTGCTTTTCCGGGTATGCAGCGATACAGATGCGAATCCCCCGGTAACCGAAACATGCCGTTGCCGTTGTGCGGTTGGAAGTTGCCGTCGCCGACTTCGCGGTAGAATACCTTGGCCGACTCCTGACGAAAGCCATAACATTCCTGGCTGGAGAGCCCGGGGTAAGCGACGAACTCGTTCATGAAGCCGACCACAATCGGATGATCCGTCAACTCTTGCAACGGTCCGGCAATGGCGCAGCGCTCGTGTTCGGGCAACGATTCGGGATCGTGGTGCAGCTGCTCGCCGAAGGCTCTCATGTCCGCGCACTCGGAGGCCGACAAGACTCCCGGTAGCAGCAGCCAGCCGCGCATGTCGAAGAGATACTTCTGCTCTTCGCTTGGAGCTACGGCGGGAATCCCGGCGGAATTGGTCTTCGGAAGGTCTGCATCCTCCTCATTCCACCTTGCACCGAGATTTTTGTCGATTACGAAAGCTTGGCTAGTAGGCATGATCGTTCTGTTCGGATGTCATGCGTTTTGGCGCAGGTGCGCCCGCATTTTTTGCACCAGTGTCTCGTCGTCCGGAGACGACAACACCATCTCGAAAAAATCGTCTGACGGAATCCCCACTTCCTCCAGGAAGCGCTGGTCAGCCCCTCACGGAAAGACGTACTCGCCGATGCGGCCTGCTTTGATGGCTCGAACCTTGTCGGCGATACGCGCCAGCCATGGGATGTCGCCGGTCACCAGGCCACGGGCACGCGGTCTGAAATCCAGGCTGTTCGATTCGTTCATGTTATTTCTCCTCGTCAAGTCCGGCTAGCGCCGCAATGGATCTCCTGAATCCGGTGCACAGCGGATCGTCGCTGAGCGGTCTGGCGACCGCTTCGGTCAGTTGCCGCAGCCGCCACCGGGGCCGACGCCAAACAGCGAGCAGGGCCCGATTGGCGGGTTTGTCCGGATTGTCCAGAGCAGCGGCAAGCATGGCGAACGCGTTGAGATTAAAGTGGAGGTGGTGGCCGTCCAATGCCAGCGCCCTTCCGCAGCGGTCGTCGGGATTCCTGGCGGCGTAGAAACCGGCAGATTCGCGCGTAATCAATCCCACAAACTGACCCTCGTCGTACCCCGCGCCCAGGCTCGTTCCGTACTGCACCAGTCTGCGTTCCGGCCAATCCCAACCGATTTTGGCGAACTCGATGAAACAGGGCCGGTGTGTGTTTTCCTCAACGACGATATTCCGGGCGTTGTAGTCCATACACCCCAGGGTTGGGAGACGCGAGCCAAGCCGCTCGTTGATGGCGCGCAAGAGATCGATCAGATGCCGGATCTCTGCTCCGGTCGCACCCAACCGTCGTGCGAGATTGTCCACACCTTCTTCAGCGCCCAGCAACGACCCCCCATCCCTCGATGTCAGCTGGCGGCGTGTTCCCGCCGGGGATGTCAGGGGGATGAGCTCTCTGCGCCGTGCGGCAAAAGCAGACTCGATCTCACAGAAACCATCGATGACGGATCTATTCAGTTCCGCGCTCGCGGCCGGAATAGTCTGACAGAGATCGTCGATGGTCGACCGGCCGCGGTGCTCGAAAAAGATGAATCGGGTATCCGGAACTGTGCCCAACACGCGCGGCACCGGGCAGTTCGCCGCCGCGAGCAGTTCCAGCACCTTTTCTTCCACCGCCAGCAGGTCGTCGGGTGGACCGGCGCAATCTGCAAACACCTGGTGCTTGGCGACCACCCGTTCGCCACCCACCATCTCCACGTCCCAGACTCCAGCTGAGATTTCGGCGATTCGAGCTACGGCCGGCGTCTCCGGAAAACAGGCTGGAACCCGAACTCGCAAGTAACCCTCGACGGAGCTCGGCGTTATCCGAGGTTCGGTATGTGGAAGGCAGTTCACGGATCGTCGAAAAGGATAACGTGGGAGGTGAGCTTTCCAGCCTGATTGTTGTAGAGTGGATTTTCGTTCATGGCCAGGTGGAGAACTCCTTCCTGTTCCGATATGAAATCATGGCGGCTGCCGACCGCGAACACCGGATAGTCGCCGATGCGGGCGATCAGAGCGCCCACATTGGTTCCCGGTAAGAGATACTCGGCCCCGGCAGTGTGGTTGTATACGCCGTCTGCCCCGCACCAGACGATCTGATTGCGCATGTCCGGTGACCAGACTTCCTCGGTGTCGATCACGACCCGCTGTCCTGCACGGATGCGGATCAAGGTGTCCTGCCATTCCGGACTCGGTCGCACGGTGCGAGCAATGGTAACTGCCACGATTCCTGCGTTCGGGTGTCGGTTCTTAGCAGGTAAAAGAAACGCCCACAGTCAATCCATTCAAGGACCGAACTGTGGGCGTATGCGTAGGTGTGGTTGTAATACCGGTTCTGTAACAGGCCGCTAAACGAACTGGTCGTCCGAATCGCCGCGGACGATTGTAACCTGGCCCTGTTCCTCCAACTGCCGTACTTGCTGCACGATGCGCAGCTGCACCTCTTCCACTTCGCTCAACCGCATCGGGCCCTGAAACTCCATCTCCTCGGTGATGAAGGTGCGAACCCGTTCCGACATGTTTCCCAACACCTTGTCCTTCAGTTCGTCGTCGGCACTCTTGAGCGCCACCACCAGGTCTTTCTGATCGACCTCTCGCAGCAAGGTCTGAATTTCCCGGTCTGTGAGCTTCACGATATCGGCGAACACGAACATCAGATTTCGGACCGCCTCTGCGATCTCAGGATCTTGGGCATCCATCTGGTCCAGCACGCTCTTTTCCACGCTGGAACCGGTAAGGTTGAGGATATCGGCCACCACCTTGGGACCACCCACGTCCTGATCTCCGCCCAACATGTCGCGCAGGGACTGCTCCAGGGCTTCCTCGATCTCTTTGATCACGTTGGGGGTGATGTTCTCCATCGTCGCCAGTCGGTAGGCCACATCCGCCTGCAAGCGCTCTGGAAGCTGGGCCAGGATTCCTGCCGCCTGCGCCGAATCCAGCTGCGAGAGAATAAGCGAGATCGTCTGGGGATGCTCGTTCGAAATGAAGGGAGCGATCTGGTCGGCGGCGACGTTCTTGAGGATATAGAAACCGGAGGACACCTTGCTCCCCACCCGTTCCATAATCTCCTGGGCACGCCGCGGTCCCACGGCGCGTTCCAGCGCCGCCCGCCCGAAATCTATACCTCCCTGCGCAATCCACTCGCCGGCCATAAGGTGCTGCTCGAATTCCTCCAGCACCCGGTCGATTACTTCGGTCCCGATATTTTTCAGTGCCGCAATGGCCCCGGTAATCTCCTCGATCTCGAAATCGCTGAGGTGTTTCATCACCTCACCGGAGACCTCCTCGCCCAGAGCAACCATGACGATTCCAACCTTCTGTCGTACTGGGAGTTCAGGCTCATCGTCCTCTCCCTGTTGATCGACATCTGCTTCTGCCATAACCTTCGATCCTTGGTATCTGATCAACCTCGGTCACACGAGACATTCCAGGTTGATCGCATTCATCAATATCGGGTTCTATTGTACTAAACTTCAACCAAAAATTCTATACGTATTTGGATAGGACGATTTCTACTCGAGAGAAAGGGACCGAAAATCAGGGTGAAACCGCCGGATCGCGCGACCAATAGGTGCGATATATCTCTCGGGCAGCCGAGGAATGAGACCCCTTCGAGCTCAGCAGCTCCAGATGCCCGATAACCCCGAGACGTTCCGCTTCGGCAATCCCATAGCGCTCGAAGGCCTCCCTGTAGGCGGTGCGGGCGTCGTCATAGGCACCGTCAGCGAGATGACACAACGCAAGGTTGAAGTGGGCAATGCTGTGCGGGGCCCGGGCGAGCACGAGGTTGTATTGTTCGACGGCGGCACGGGGCCTGTTGGCCGTCAACAATGCCCAGCCGAGATTGATCCTGGCGGAGAGCCGCTCCGGATCGAACCTGAGCGCGCGTTCATACGCTTCGATCGCGGCCTCGAACTCCAGGTTCTCGTAGTGGCCGTCTCCCGCGTTGTGGTAGGCCTGGGCGATCAATGCCGCGTTTCCCGAGGCGTATCCCGAGATAGCGGTCAATCTGGCGTTCGCCAGCCCCCGCACCAGCGAATCGGGATCCATCGACCTCGAAACCTGCTGGTAGATGTGGAGCTTTGCATTCTCGGGAAACCGTGTCGTCGCCGTCTCCAGCATCGCCCGCACCTCTTCTTCCCCACTCCCGATAAGCAGAAAACAGAGACGGTCGTAGGCGTCCTCCAGATCGATGAGGTCCGACTCCATAGCCACGGACTGCCGCAGACGATCGATGCCGATGGCTATCTCGTTCCGGGCTACGTAACTCCGGGCGGAGGTGTAGAGCGATATCGCTTCCGTCCGTTTGAGCGCCACGTAGCTGCTGAAGACAAGGCCGGCAAGCCCGACACCGAGAGCGAGATTCTCCCAGTGTCCGAATCGACGTGCGACGAGCCACAGCCCGTGTGCCAGCAACAAGGAGCTGCCCGCGGTGGCGAGATAGAGATACCGCGAGGGACCCGCCGGTAGATTGACAACGATCGCCTCGTTGATGATTGCGAACGGTACCAGCGCGAATAAGGTCCAGCATGCGAACACCGCCTCGGGAACCGCCCGACGACCCGCGATCGCAAGCAGTGCTACCAGAACGGCACCTCCCGCATACAGCTCCCACTCGGCCAGGCGGTACAACGGCATGGGCACCCAGTGGGCCGTGGTGAAGGTTCGACCAGCAAGCCACAGCAGGACCCGCCAGAACTCCAGGGACAGCTCGGCGGCGCCATCGGTGCCATAGGTCAACAGCGCCTGCCCGGTGCTGGTATCGCTGGAACTGCTGGCCAGCAGATAGGCCGTCAGAGGCAGGTGGACCCCCACAGCAACGACTAGCACCCGCCAGTGATTCCTGAGCGTTAGCCGGGAGGAAAACCCCCAGTAGATACAGACTGGCAGAACCGCGCTGGCGGCGAGGTGCGCCATGGTGGCTGCCGACAGCAGAATGACAAATGCCATGACCCAGCGCAACTGCTCGCTGGCGAAATATCTGCCACAGCAGATGAGGGCGCCCAGCCCCAGTGCCAGGGCCAGGGGATAGTCCAGGGCCGAGATGTGGTGCACCGCCCGGAAGTGGGCCACGTTTAGCAGAAAAAGCAGCGATCCGGTGCAGGCTAGTCGACGCTCAAGCCCGGCCAGATGCGCCCATGCCGCGAGCAGAATGGACGCAGCTGCGTGCAACGCGACTACGAGGAGGTGAAACCAGAACGGATCGTTGCCCCAGACGAGATAGGCCAACCACTTGATCAGCTCCGCCAGCGGACGACCAAATGGTTGCTGCTTTTTCACGGCGAAGAAGACGGAGAAGTCTTCGCTGATGGCGACGTTGTCGTGGAAGGTTTCGGCGTCGTGGGTGTCCAGGAGGTGTTCGCTGAGGCTGCCGAAACATATCCCCGCCACGACGGCGGTGAGCAGACTGAAAGGGATCCAAGTCCCCTTCACAGTGAGGGGCGCTGGCAATGTCAGCTCGTGTTCGGTATGCAGATGCTGCCTTGTGCACTCAGCGGGCTGTCTCGACCGCGGGTTTTTCGTAGACTAGCTTTCCCGCCTTGAATACCCGAAGAGGATCACGCAGCGCATCCAGTGACTCCAGGGGATTCGTCGAAAGCATGGTCAGATCGGCTCGGTATCCTTCCCTGACCTCGCCCACTTCACCCAAACGCAGCAGCCTCGCGTTGCCGCACGTGGCCATGGCCACAACCTCGGGAACCGGGATGCCGGCTTTTTCGTAGGTGAGCAGCTCGTCCACCAGCGAATCGAACGGTGTATCGGTGCAGCCGCAGTCGGTGCCTGCCATCATATCGATGCCGAGTTCGTAGAAGTGACCCGTATTGACGAGACGACCTTCCAGCCGCTCCACGGCCGCCAGATCGGAAGGGTTGTGGGAAGCGCCCGACTCACGGAACCGCTGCGCCGTCTGCAGGGCGCCGTATACCGTAGGCCCGATGGCGATGCCCGCGTCTTTGATGCGCCGGGCGATCTCCTCGTTGTAGCGGTATACCCCGGGCGGCTCTACGAAGGTAGCGTGTTCGATCATAGGGAGGCCGGCGGCGATGGCTCTTTCGATGCTCTCGGTAGCGTGGCAATGCGCGGTGGTGGTCAATCCATTGGATTCCGCGAAAGCGGCAGCCTCGCGCATCAGCTCGAACGCCAGATCAGCTTCGTGGGGCACCGTACCCGGGGTCAATCCACCGCCAGAAGCCATCAACTTTACGAACCCAGCTCCCTGATCCAGCAGCCAATCGAGTCTTTCGCGCAGCTGTCCGAGGTCGGCCACCTCGCCTCCGAAAAAGTGGCAGTGACCTTGGGGACGCATAAGCGCGTATCCGCAGGCAATAATGTGCGGACCAATAGCTTCGTCGCGATCGATTTCCGCCTTGAAGGAAAACATCAGCGGCGCCGGTGCGCCGGTATCACGCATGGTGGTGATGCCGGCTGCGACCGCTTTCCTGGCATTGCCCCGGGCCCACTCCGTCCTTTTTTTGTCGCTGGCCTCGAGATAGGTGGAGCGAGGGTCGGAACCAGCATCGAGAAAGAAATGAACGTGGGAGTCGATGAGACCCGGGCACAAGAAGAGACCGGTGCCGTCGACGTTTCCGGACGCTCCCAGAACGTCGAAACTCGATCCGTTGACCGGCTGCACAGCTTCGATGTGCTCGCCCTTCAAGAGAACATCGTGGTCTGGAAGCAGGGTCCCGGTAACCACGTCCACCACGGTTACATTGTTGACACAGGTCGTTGCACTCATCGCGATCTCCACAGCGAGGATGGGTCGGAACCATCGATTCTTTGAGCAAGCTAACCGCAGGCGAAACGCGCGGCAATAGCATCCGGGTGATGCCCACGTGACCGTTGCGCCTACTCCCAACCTCAACCGCACCATCGCCTACTTTCTCGCCTTCGCCGTATTCGGCCTGGGTTCCGCCTCGCTCGGTCCCACCCTGTCTGCACTGGCCGACCAAACCGACAGCCATCTGAATGCCATAAGCAGCTTGTTCGTCAGCCGGTCGTTGGGATATCTGCTGGGGATCTTCCTTTCGAGCCGACTTTACGATCGAATCGCGGCCCACCCTTTGATGGCCCTGGGAATCGCTGTGGAAGCAGCGGTCCTGGCGGCGGTGCCATTGTGCCCGTCTGTCGCGACTCTGGCGGTAGCTATGGTTGTGATGGGTGTGGCGGAGGGGACGATCGAGGTGGGCGGCAACTCGTTGTTGGTGCGCAATCACACCCACAACCTCGCCCCGTATATGAACGGCTTGCATTTCTTCTTCGGTGTCGGTGCGTTCGTTTCGCCTCTGGTGGTCGCCCAGGCGATCGGAATCACCGGCGGCATCGCGTGGGCATACTGGGCGCTCGCGGCCATTACGCTGCCTGCGGGATTGTGGATCCTGACCCTGGCGAGCCCGGCGTCGGCGCCCGAGCCGGTATCGCCGGCTTCGAACGAGCCACGCACACTCACCCCATGGCCCACGGTAGTTCTGGTGGCAGCTTGTTTCTTCGTTTTCGTTGGCGCCGAGGTCGGCCTGTCGGGATGGATCTATACCTACGCCTACGAGATGAATCTGGCGAGCAAGACCACCGCCGCGTACCTGACCTCGGTATTTTGGGCAGCATTTACCTTTGGCAGGCTGCTCGCCATCCCGCTCTCCCGGAGAATTGAACCGCAGGTGATGCTGGCAGCCGACATCGTGGGGGCCGCCCTCAGCATCGGCATTATTCTATTGCTTCCAGGTTCGGTCTGGGTGCTGTGGATGGCCACCTTGGTAGCCGGCCTCTCAATGGCTTCCATGTTTGCCTCCCTGTTGACTCTGGCCCAAAGCCGGATGCCCTGGAGCGCGCGGATTTCAGGTTGGTTCTTCATCGGTTCGAGCCTTGGCGCCATGGCCGTGCCCTGGATTATAGGGCAACTGTTCGAAGCGTGGGGCGCCCACAGCACCATGATCGTGCTGCTGGCAGACCTGGGACTGGCGCTCGCCGTGTTTGCATTCGCTGTGCAGATCCCTGAACAAGCTTGCGCCTGTTGACAGGTAGCCTATCGAACAAAGCCAGCACTCGACGCAATTTGGGTCGCGAATTGCGTTGTCTTCGTCGATGCATCAGTTTGCTCCGTGTATCTATCTACACCGAAGCTTGAACCGACTCAGAAAGAGCGCCGAATATGAAGATTACCAAGATTGATTGTCATGTCCTTCTGGTTCCCGATTTCGACTCCGAAGCGTGCAGCTCCGCCCAAGATGATCTGGTCGTGGTGGTACACACCGACGACGGTTTGGTGGGCATCGGCGAAACCGATACCAATCCATGGATTGCCCGGGCCTGCATCCGCGCCCGGGGCACCCATTGTATGGGTCTTGGGCTCGAAGAGATGTTGATCGGCGCAGATCCTCTACAGCCCGAGGCGATTTGGCAGAAGATTTACTCCGGCTCCAAAATGACCGGCCGCCGGGGCGCGCTCATCTGCGCCATGGGCGCCATCGACATGGCTCTCTGGGACATCCGCGGCCAGGCCCTCGACGAGCCGATTTACCAGCTATTGGGTGGCCCGGTAAAGGAGCATATCACACCGTATGCCAGCCTCTTACCCGCCGGCCGCTCGGTGGCAGAATGCCGCGACAGCCTGGTGCATAAAGCGGCTTCGGCACGACAACGCGGTTTCCGCGCCGGCAAGATGGAGGTGTGTATCAAGGGCCCGTACACCCACAACGCGGTTGTCGGCACCGACGAGCAGATCGTCGAAACCGTAGCCGCCTGCCGCGAAGCGGTAGGTCCCGACTTCGAGCTGATGGTTGACGTCGCCTACTGCTGGTCCAATGCAAAAGAGGCGCTGCGGGTGCTGCAGCGATTGGAACCGTATGACATCTTTTTCGTGGAAACGCCGATCGACATCGACGATCTTGCCGGTTACGCCCAGCTGGCGTCGCGCTCGCCTATCCGCATCGCCGCCGGTGAATGGCAGAACACCCACTGGGAATTCCTCGACCTGGCGGACCGGGGAAAGGTCGACGTGCTGCAGCCGGACGTGGGGCGGGTCGGTGGTTTCACGGAAGCCCGGAAGGTGCGCGATATCGCTGCGGACCGCGGGCGGCTGATCGTGCCCCACTGCTGGAAGAGCGGTATCGGCATTGCCGCCAGCGCCCACCTCTGCGCCGCCAGCAGCTGCTGTCCGTTTATCGAGTTTCTGCCGGCAGAGCTATCCGAGAGCGCGTTGCGCCGGGAATTGGTCGCTGAAGAGCTGGCGATGGAGAACGGCCTTCTGGCGCTTCCCCAACGAGCGGGCCTGGGGGTCGAGCTCAACCTCGAAGCGTTGGAAAAATACGAGGTCGACCCCGAGGTCTGATCGTCGTCGTCGCTTGGAGCCTCCCATAGTGGCCTGTCGCGGAAATAGCTTATGGAATTCGGGGGCCGAGGCGCCCTGCCCGCAAGGCGCCTGAGCGAGCCGTACTGGTCGAGTACGGCGAGCCAAGGCAACGCCACGGGTCGGGATAGATCGGCGTCCGAAAACGCAATGTATTGCTGCGACAGGACACTAGTACCCGGCGAGGTTTTCGCGCAGGTAGGCGGCCGCCAGGCGCACCTGTTCGATCCGGTCTTCCGCTTGCCCTTCGTAGACGATCGAGATACAGCCGTTGTAGTTGGCCGCCTTCAGGATCGGCAGGATGCGATCGTAATCTATCCACTGCTCGACCCCGCTCTCGATCTCGTAGAATTTGGTGCGCACGTATAGGGCATGGGGCATCACCTGCTCCATGAAGGCGTAAAAGTCCACGTCCCGCGGATCCTCGTCCCGCGGATAGCCGCCGGGAGACCCGATCCATTGCCCTGTGTCCATGATGAAGTTGAAGTTCTCGCGGTCGGTTTCGCGGCGAATGCGCAGCATGTCATCACCTGTGGAAGGGTGATTCTGCAGCCCCACCGAGATCCCTTTGGGAGCGGCGTAATCTGCTGCCTCCTGGTAACCGGCGATCATCGACGGCCAGGGATCATTGCCATTCTCGTCTTTTTCCGGAATTCGGCCACAGAATACCCGGACTATCGGCGACCCCAGAAACAGCGCCAGATCCGTCGCGCTTTTGAACAGATCGAGGGACTCCTGGCGTTGCGTTGAATCACCCCCGAAACCGATGCTGCAGCCGATGTATCCAATCGGCAGGCCGTAGCGCAAACAGGTCCGTTTGATATTGGATAGGTAGGCCGGTTCGGATGAGGTGAAACCGCGAAAGTGGAAATCGACACAGTCCAGCCTGAGGTCGCGTGCGGTCTCAAGAAACACCTCGATGGGGGTCTTCTTTTCCAGGCTTAGCAGATTGGTTCCGATCTTTATCATGGTTCGGTTGTCCCTTCGCTTACGTCTTTAGGCGTGCCATCGTTAGACGGCAACATTGTTGCGTGGGTGTCCCTCGAGGAACGCAATAACGTTGTTGACCGCCCCTTCGTTCAGGAGATCGATCCCTTCGGGAGTTTGATCGGCCAGGTGTGGCGTGAGGACGACCTGTTCGCAGGTCTTGATCGGATGTTCGCTGACGAATGGTTCCTCACTGAAAACGTCGAGCGCGGCACCGCCCAAATGTCCCCCCTGCAGGACCTCGGCCAGGGCGTCCAGGTCGAGAACGTCTCCGCGGGCGCCGTTGAGAAGAATAGCATCCGGCTTCATGATCTCCAATTCCCGGCGCGATATCAGATTTCGAGTCTCCTCCGTCAGCGCCACGTTGAGGCTTACAACGTCTGCGGTTTCGAGCAGCCCGTCCAGGTCCACGAAGCGGACTCCAAGTCTTGCCGCACGTTCCGCGGAAGGCCGGAAGGTCCACGCGATCACCTCCATGCCGATGGCGTTGCCCAGGCGAGCCAGCTCGGCGCCCACATTTCCGGTGCCCACGATCCCCAACACCTTGCGCTGCAGGGTGATATTCATACGACTGGTCCAGCGATCGGATCTGAGCTCGGCGGTTTGAAAAGCCGCGCGTTTGGCAACGGCGAACATCAAACCGAACATGTGCTCGGCGACCACCGGCGCGGTACGTCCCGGCTGATTCGACACCACGATGCCGAGCTCTCGCGCGACGTCGAGATCGATCATATCGGTGCCGATGGAGCAGGTGGCGATCATCTTCAAGCGGGGCAGGGCGCGCAGCTCCGGCTCACGCCAGGAAACCGCGCCGCGCGAATTGATTATTACATCGCAGTCCCGTGCTCGTTCCAGCTTGTCGGCTGCATCGACCGGCCGGTTCTCGAAGACGTTTACATCGCCGCACGCTTCCAATCGCGTCAGGTGTTTCGAACCGGCGATCTGTAGCGGCTCGTCACCTGGAACCACGATCCTTATTCTGTCTGGCATAGTCCTCCCGTGACCGATCAGGTAACTTGGAGGAGCCGGCCGTCAGATGCAAGTGGGTTGTGGGTTGGAAGCTCTATCGCGCCGGGGTCAGACTGTCGGCCTTTTTCACGGACCCGTACTCGTCAATCTCCAGATTCACCGCTTCGAACGTCAGTTCGATAGCGCCGTGCTTCTTCTGCAGATAGACGATGGGAGCAAGGCCGGGAAGAATGCTGGAGAACTCCGTACCGGGCATCTGATCACGGATTTCCCGGACCAGGTAATCTTTGTTGTCGGATACGTAATTGATCCATTCAGCGGGGTTCATGTCCCTTGTCCTGCGTTGATGGCGCTGAATCCGCTCGATGATCTCGCGATGCCCGCATGTGCCGCCCCAATAGTTGGACGTGAGTTTTCATAGTGCGGTTCCACAATCATCTCGAAATTCAGGGTAGCCTCAAGCCCTTTTTCTATTTTGCTTTGCACGACCTTCGAGTGGCGGATAAAACTCATTGCTCTTGTGCCAATTCTCTGGCACTTTTATCGGAATATCTTTTGCTGACCAGCCACGTATCAAGCTATTCCAGGCATCTCGCAGGTGACAACGATCACGGTCGAGTCGTCCCCATCGATTGGACCCGATGCCCAAGTTTTTCGTAGTTTTGGCGCCTACTTCGATCGAGAGCTTCCATGGCAGCTGAAATCAGCAAAGACTTCATCAAATCACTCAGAAAAATTCCGATATTCAAGGATTTGTCGCCCAGCCAATCCAGGGATGTGCTCGGCATTTGTAAACTTCGGGAGTTCGCGGTAGGAGACATCGTTTGTACGCGCAACTCCACCAGCGAAGAGATGTTCATCCTGGTCTCGGGCGAGCTTGCGGTTCTCAGTGAAGACGGTGTCGTGCTCGCCGATCTGCATCCGGTCACCACGGTGGGAGAAATGGGTTTGATTACACGGCAGGGTCGCTCGGCGCAGGTCGAGGCTGTAAAACCTTCGAAGGCGATGGTTATCGAGCGCCGTCCGTTCAACGCCCTGCTGAAGAGTGATGAAAATATCAAATTGAAGGTCTACCACAGCGTCGTAGAAGAGCTGTCGAGCAAGATCGTCAATGACAATGTTCGGACCCGAGACCATCTGTTGCAGAGGGTGAGGTCTGAGGAGAAGATTTTCGAATTCCGCAAGAAGCTCGAGTTCGTCTTGGATTTGCTGATGGAGTACGCCCAACTTTCGCGCGCTGAGGCCCAAAAAATCATCGACGAAATCTTCGAAGACACCACGCTGTCCATTCTTATCGTGGACGACGAACCTGCAATACGCGAGTTCGTGAAGGGCGCGCTCACCGATTATAAGATCCTGGAGGCCCGCAACGGCGAGGAAGCCATGACCGTGGTAAAAGCAGTGGAGCCGGACCTGGTTATTACCGACATCCGGATGCCGCGTATGGACGGATACGAGCTCGCCAATCGGCTCCGCGAAGAGCGACCGGAGCTGCCGGTGGTGGCACTTTCCGGGGTAGTAAAGAAGGAGGACACCCAGGGCCACAATTTCGTGGATTTTATCGACAAGCCGATGCGACTGGAAGATTTTCGTAGAGCCATTGAACTTGCCCTCGGCCAAGAGGAAGATTCCAGCGAGTAGGTTTGCCGTGCGAGGGCGCTCGTGATGATCGACGCAGCCCTGCGCTCGACGGTCGAACGCTGGCTGGAGTCCCACCTCAACGTCGAACTTTCCCGCTGTGGCATAGAAACCATCCCCGTGGTGGCGGTGCCGGATCCGGCGTTCGAGCTCAGGGCTATTCGGTTCGGTGACAGGCACCTGGTCGTCGCCCGCGACTCCTGGACACCGCAGTTACAGCAGGTCTGCGCGACTCTGGAACCGGATCTGCTGTTCTCGGTCTTCGGGGCATACGAGCTCGGTCGAGTCGCGGTTCCCCGCGGTTTCGGAATCTGGGGTCCCACATGGTGGCTCTTTGCCGATGAATCATCGTGGCGCCCTCGAGTTGATCACCAGGTGGCGTCGTTGTCTGCCGAACAGTGTTCCCAGATCGATTTCGGGATCTTCTGGCATTGCTATCCCGCTGATGAACGTGTGGCTTCGTTTGGCATATACCGCGACGATCGACTGGTAGCCCTGGCCACCGTGCGAGATCGAGGGCAGCCGTTTATGGAGATCGGTGTCGATGTCGTCCGCGGGCAGCAGACGCGAGGATTGGGGTCGTCGGTGATCTCTGCGGCCGGCAACTGGATACTGGACCAGGGTCACTTGCCGGTGGCTTCGGTTGGTCCGTTCAACGTGCCCTCCACGCGTGCTCTGCGCAGCGTCGGACTGGCGTATGTATTCAGCGATCTGGTCGCCGCCTCGGGATCCTTCAGGGTGCCACCCCAACCGCTGGGGAAACCAATTCCCGAAGCGGATCTGCTGGATTATTACCCCAGCTGGGCGATGAATCCCGACATCCGGCAGTGCCCGCACCGCCAGCCGGACTGAGCCGACGTCCCACCTTTCCCGGGCCTGAGGGTCCTCCCATCTGGCGCTGGCGCGCGCCTGCCCATTGAGTACCTTCGCCCGTCGACCCCGACTTCCACACCTACGAAGGAGAGTACCAACCATGCTCGCTCGCACTAGCCGCATTTCTGCCTGGATCGCCGCGCTGCCATTTACCCTTCTGTTCGCCGCCGCCGACCTGCAAGCCCACTGCCAGGTTCCGTGCGGCATATATGATGACGATGCCCGCGTCACCCAGCTCCGGGAAGATGCCACGACGATCGGCAAGGCGATCGTCAAGATTGGCGAGTTGGCCGGCAAACAGGACGCACAGTCCGCGAACCAGCTCGCGCGATGGGTTGCCAACAAGGAGAAACACGCGGCCAATATCATCGAGGTTGTGGCGGAGTATTTTCTCGCGCAGCGCGTCAAGCCCGTCGCCGAGGGCGCCAATGGTCACGGGGCCTACCTGGAGAAACTGGGAGATCACCACGCGGTCATTGTCGCCGCGATGAAAACGAAACAGACGGGGGAGGACGGCACCGTCGACGCCCTGAACGCCGCCCTCGACGTGCTCGGCTCGCACTACAAACCCGATCACTAAGGGCGCTGGAAAAGCTCCATTGACTTCGACTTTGAATAGTATACATTTGTGCAGGTATCGGCAGCGAGCCGAGACCGGGTCGACTGAAAGAAGAGGTGGAGCTCTTGGGTTTCGTTTCCCTTCATTGTCACTCCGTATTCTCTTTCCACGCGGGGGTTTGCACCGTTCCGGAGTTGGTGGACAGGGCCAGAGTGCTCGGCATGCGAGCCCTGGCTCTGACCGATACCAACCGCATGAGCGGGCTTATTCAGTTCTATCTAGAATGTCGCCGTCAAGGTCTGAAGCCGATACTCGGGGTGGAGCTCACGGCGCCGGAGCAACCGGAGGAACACGTCGTGCTCCTGGCGCGAAACGCCAGGGGGTATGGCGATCTCTGCGAAATCGTCACCCGGCGCCAGCTGGATCCGTCAAGCTTCGCGTTGCGCGAAACCTTTGCCCGGCCCTGGCCCGATCTCGTATTGCTGACCGCCTCGCCCTGCCTGCTGGAGGTTCTGCATAGGTCGCCGAATCGTTCCCGCCTGTATGGCGAAATCGTGCGCAATTCGCCGGCTACGAGAGCTCGCGGACGCGAGCTCCAGCGCACTGCCGACACCCTCGGTGTCCCCCTTGTCGCGTCCAACGACACCTACTTTCTGGAACCGTCCGACCGCGAGATCCACAAAACCCTGCGCGCCATCGGCCTGAACGCTACGATCTCCCGGCTACGGGAGGAAGAGCTGCAGCCGGCTCACGCCTATTTGAAATCACCCCACGAGATGGGGCGCATCTTCGCCGACCGTCCGGAGACGATCGCACGCACCCAATGCGTGGCCGACCTTTGCGACGTTCGTCTCGATCTGGGCGAATGGAAACTGCCTACCATCGCGGTCCCTGCCGGGTTCACCCCCGAGTCGTATCTGCAGAAGCTGGCCGACGAAGGTCTGCGGGCGAACTACGCCGGGTCGGAGCAGTACGAACGAGCTAGGTCGGTACAGGAAATGGAGCTGGAGGTGATCTCGAAACTGGGGTACGCCTCTTATTTTCTCTTCGTCAAAACGATTCGCGATTGGGGCAATCGCCGCTTCCGCTCGACCTACCGCAAGCCGGAAGACTGCACCATCCTCCGCGGCAGCGCCGCTAATTCCATCACCTTCTACAACATCGGCGTCAGCGATCTCGATCCGATTCGCTACGACCTGTATTTCCAGCGGTTTCTCAACGAAGACCGGGCATCCCCCCCGGACGCTGACCTCGACTTCGCATGGGACGAACGCGAGGAGGTGTACGACTATATGGTGGACACCTGGGGTCAGGACCGGGTCGCCGTCACCTGCACGACCAACCATTTTCGCCAGCGCGCCGCCTTTCGCGAAACCGCCAAGGTTTTCGGCTACAGCGAAGAGCAGATTTCAGCCATCCTAAAGAGCCACAGCTCGCTCACCAGGAAGATCCACGACCGAGAAATCGACGAGATCTTCGCCGTTGCCGAGCGGATCGTCGGCAAGCCCCGTTTCTTGGGGCAGCACCCGGGCGGGGTGATCATCACCAACGAGCCGATCTGGCGCCACGTCGCCTGCGAATTTTCGAGCGGCGAGAAGAACCGCATGATCACGCAGATCGACATGCACAACGGCATCGATGAGCTGGGCCTCATCAAGTTCGACATTCTCGGCAACGGCTCTCTCGCGGTCCTGCGCGATGCCCTAGCACAGCTCGAGGACCAAGGCATCGAGGATCCGCAGGTGTGGAACCTGGAGAAATGCTACTCCGACCCGCAGGTTCGCGGCATCCTCAAGAGCGGACGGACGCGGGGCATATTCTACATCGAAAGCCCCGCCCAAATCAGGCTGAACCAGAAAGCTCGGGCGCAGACGTTCGAGGAGATCACCGTCACCTCAAGCCTCATTCGGCCGGCCGGAACCGCCTACACCCAGACCTACGTGGAGCGCCAGCGCAAAGCGACGCAGGGTGTGCGAGACTGGGAGTTCGTACATCCGTCTCTCGAATCGATCCTCGGCGAAACCCACGATGTGTGTGCCTTTCAAGAGGACGTAACGAAGATCTGCCACCAGATCGCCGGACTCAGCTATAAGAAGGCCGACAAAATCAGGAAGATGATGAACAGCCTGCACGAAGGGGCTGTGCCGCCGGAGGAATGGGAGCGCACCCAGCGGGAGTTTCTCGACGGCTGCCGCCGCCACAACGGGCTCAACGAGGATCAGGCGGCCGAACTCTGGCAGCGCGTCAGCTCGTTCACCGGCTTCAGCTTCTGCAAATCCCACAGCGCCACCTATGCCCAGCTATCCTTTCAATGCGCCTACCTCAAGACGCGGTTTCCCGCCCAGTTCCTGGCCGCGGTCATCAGCAACGGTCACGGTTTCTATAGGAAGGAAGTCTATCTGAACGAAGCGCGTCGATGGGGCGTGCGCATTCTGCCCCTCCACATCAATACCTCGCAGATTCGGTTCTACGGCTGCAGCGACTGGATTCGACCCGGCTTGATGCACCTGCGCAATCTGAGACGCTCCAGTATGGAGACCGTGATCGAGGAACGGACCGAAGGGGGACCGTTCCTCGGCCTGGAGGATTTCGTCCGGCGAGTGCCTATCCACAGGCAGGAGATCGAGAATCTCGTGCTCGTCGGGGCGTTCGATGGTTTTGGGTTGACACATCCGGAGTTGCTCTTCCAGCTGGACGGTCGCGGCTCAGCGGCGAACGGGAACCAGGTGGAGCTCCAGCTCTTCGATTCGGCGGCGCCCGGATTTCAGCGTGGTCTCATCGATTTCACCCTCACCGAGCGCTGCCTGAACGAGCTTCGCCTGCTGGGATATATGTTGTCCGGAAACATCCTTGACATCCTCGATCTTCACCCCGCTTCCAAAGGAGCGGTGCCGACGCGGGAGATTCGGTCCCACGTGGGTCGGCGCATCAAGCTGTTCGGCTGGCCTATCACCGAGCGTGGTCATCGCGTCGCGCGCTCGCAACAGCTCATGATGTTCATCACCCTGGAGGACAAGACCGAGTGCGCCGACGTCATCCTGTGGCCCGACGTACTGGAGCGCTTCGGCGACGAGCTGGTAGAGCCCGGACCTCTGGAGATTTGGGGCACGGTAAGTGAGGACTGGGAAACCTTCTCTGTCGAGGCCGACTTCGTGCGCGCCGTAGAATGGTCGCCGGCGTTGATCGACTTCGAGCTGGCGGCGCAGCGTTTGAAAGATTCCTTCGAGGAGAGTACCTATGCGGACATCCGGCATCTCGGCGCAGCCTGATCCTCTCCATCTCGCCGTCAAGCTGCGCGACGTCGCAGCGCAGGCCATAGAATCCCGGGAGGTCGCTTTCCAGGGCCGCCCATTCGTTGTCGTTCGGCAACGCGCCGACAGCCACCGCAGCAGCGTTTTCGCGCCTTCGAGAGAGGCAAAGAAACGCGGCGTCGAGGCGGGCATGCCGGTTTTCATCGCCAGACGAAGATTGCCCAATTTGGAGGTCGTGTTGCGACCCAAGGATTACGAAGAGGATCTACGCGCCGAAATGCGCCGACTGATGGAATCGATCACCCCGGCTTTCGGCTGCCACGGAAGGGACGTGTGGTTGCTGGATCTTACCGGAACCCCGGCGCAACGTGGCCCCGACGCGCGGGCATTCGCCGAGTCACTTCGCGCCGATCTGGCTGAGCGCGCCGGTTTGCAGGGTGCGACTATCGGTATTTCCAGGTCCGAGCTTCTTGCCCGCATGCAGGCAGCCGCCGGCGAGACGGACGAGATTTGCATCTGTGAGGACGGGGAGGAAAGCCAGCTGTTGGCCGGATTCGAGGCTCGCCTTCTGCCCGGGCTGTCTCGATCATGCCGCGCTCTGCTGGCCAAGTACGGTCTGAAGAAGGTGGGCCAGATACGTCTGCTCGGCAGAAAATCGCTGGTGAAACGCTTCGGAACAGAGGGCGAGAAGCTGTTCGAACTGGTTCGCGGCGTCAGCTCCCTTCGCGTCGGACCGCGCCACCAGGGTTTCTTCGCGGAAACGATTCTCGATTGGGATGTGGTCGACCGGAACGTCCTCGAACAGTGCGTGCGTTATACCGCCGACAAACTCTGCTACGAGCTGCGTCAGCGGGATGTCCACCTGTCTTCCTTTGCGTTGGCGGTGCAATATTCCGACGGAGGACGGAAACAACGATCCAAGGTACTGGCTCGCCCGGCCAACACCTATGTCGTCGTTGCGGACGCTGCCGCCGAGCTGTTCGAGCAGCTGTGCCAGCGGCGAATCGCCGCGAAGTCCGTACGGATCAACGCCTCCAAGGTTCGCCCGGAATCCCCTCAGCTGGATCTGTTCGAATCGAGCCAGGACAGAAGGAGCCGCTCCCTCGGCGGGTCGATCCGCAAGATTCGCGACCGCTCCGGGTTCGGCGGCATTCTCGCGGCTTCGATGCTGCCGGTCTACGAGCGCGACCCGACGGAGGCTCTGCAGTCAGCCGCCGCGCGATCCAGGGGTCGCGCTAGAACTTCGCGTCGATCTTGAATGCCGCTTTGTAGAATCGGTCGCCTTCTTCGTCGGCGCCGGAGATGACCTTGGCGCCGAGATCGATATTCCTGTTGTAGGCGTAGCGAAATCCGGTGGAGACTTGAAAATAGGTGCCGGCGAAGCGGTAATCCAGATCCTTTTCCAGGTCTATCTCCAGCAGCTCGGAGTCGTAGGTCTCGAAGAAAATGTTCCACCGGAGACCTTCCATGAGCCGCTCGCTGAGGTCGTAGTTTCCCTGCACGTAAAAACCCTTGGTTGCCACATCGATGACGTCATTGCTGATGTAGATCAGCTCTCCGAGCAGGGTCAATCTGTAGGTCGTGCGATAGCGATAATACAGACCGAAGGCGTGATTCGGATCCGGAAAGTCGTGAGCATATGTAGTTGGCACCGAAATCGACCCGGTCGAGGCTGGTTCCGAGCTTCATCACGATGTCCTTGCGGTTGTTGTCGTCCCGATTGGACAGCGTATTGGAGCCTTGAAGCACGGCGGCTTCATAGGAGAGCCCGTGGTCGAGCAGATGGCCTTGGGCGACCAACCCCAGGTCGGTACGCCGCAGCGCCACCCCGAGAGAGATCGGATCCGTTTTCAATGCGCTGAGATTGCGAAAGATGGAATAGTCGTCCCAGAATCCGAACGGGTTGCGCACTCGGCCGAGCTGCAACCCGAACTGGTCGCTGAAGAAGAAACCGACCTGGGCTCTCTCGAACCCGGACTTCTCGCTCTCCGCATCCAGTTCCCGAATCTTCTTCGTAATCAGGTTGTCAATGCGCGTCTTTCGCGGGTTGGTATCGTCGTCGCCGACGCCCTCCAGCGCCTCGGCAATGGTCAAGAATCCACCCAGCAGGTAAAGATCGGAGGTTAAAGGCCTGAATTCGATGATGAAGTCCGATTTGGAACCGAGATCACCCTCTAGATTGACGAAGATGTTGTTGAAGTAAAATCGACTGTTCTCCTTCAGCCCTTCCCTGATTCGGTCGGTCAGATTGTGGAAATAGATGGTCTCCATGCGACCGGAAAGCAGCAGATTGTCGTAGCTGTCTGTGCCTTCGTCTACCTCCCCGAAAACGGCGGACACGACCACCAGCGCAGACGAGAGGATCCACCGCGCCCGCGAGAATTCCGACCGGGTTTCATTCATGGAATTCACCATCTTTGTAGCGCCTCAGGATGGTCTTGGCGACTTGAGAGCTGACCTTCCCCGCCTGCAGCAGCTCGTGTATGGCGACGGAAAGCAGCTTGGGTTTCAACACCACCATCGTACCTTGCGAAATATAGATATCTTCCAGGTAGATCTGCAGCTTCATGGTGACGAACTGAGCCTCGGTGCCGTTCTCCTTCTCGACGAGACTCAAGGTGTGAGTCAACGCTTTGACGGAGTTTATTCGTCTGGATTCGGGCAGCGCGTGCAGCGCTTGAGCAACCACAAGCAGAACGAGTGAGGTTGTCAACCTCGTTCCGCTCAAGAGCGCACGCCAAGTGTTATTCGATCGTCCCATAACCCGCTTGTCTCGACAATCTACTAGAATTCAACCAACACTCTCACGGCTAATTTCGTGCCAGGGGGTTGCGCTACTAGACCCCCCAATTTCCGGTGGGAATCGATTTTGCTACTTTTTCGAGCAGATTGATCGTCATGGAGACAACTCGCAGATGGTAACCACCTTGCTCACCAAGGCAAACCTGCTCCTAACCAGCTGGTTTGCAGGGAGGATCAAGAACAAGATCCTCTTGTCGGTTCTGAGCATTTTTGTCGTATTGTACGGTGCCACGCTAACCTACGTCTACTACCGCATAAAGGCGGATCTGTTGGAGTCCGCCCGCATCGAAGCGGTCAGCACCAGCCAGATCCTCGCCCACTCGCTGTACAGGAACTACGAAATAGAAAACGACATCCGCTCGATTCAGATCGATGTGCTCAGCGCCAAGAAGGACAAAGGCAATATTCTGGAGATCAACGTCATCAACCGGGATTTGGAGGTGGTCAGCAGCACAAACGAAGACAACCTGTTTGACCGGTTCGATAGACAGGCATATGTGGACGCCATTGATAACCGGAGCTCGGTGTTGGTGATCGAGGCCGGAAACGAACCTTTTATCAACGTCGTCTATCCAGTCTCGGCCGGACTATCGGAGAAGAATTTTGCCACCGGTGCGATCGAGATCAAAACCGATCTGAAGAGCCAGTTCGAGAATCTGCAACGCATTCAAATTAATACCGTCTTCGCCGGAATCGTCATCATTATCGCCATCGTTGTGGTTATCAACGCCATCTCCAAATCGATAACGAGACCGATTCAGATGCTTTATTCCGGCATGGGCGTAGCCAACGAGGGGGACCTGGATATCAAGGTCCCGGTTGTGAGCAAGGACGAAGTCGGATACCTGACCTCTTCCTTCAACAGCATGATCGGGTCCATCAAGGAGTCGAATCAACAGCTGAAAGAGAATGCCGAAAACCTGGCAGCCCTGAACGCCAAGCTGATGGAGATGATGAAGTCCTCCACCCGGTTCGTGCCCGATCAGTTCCTCCAGTCCCTGGGGAAAAACGACATTACCGATGTCCAGCTGGGCGACGCCACCCTGAAGAGCATGACGGTTTTCTTCATGGACATAAGGAACTTTCCGAGCATGTCGGAGAAAATGAATGCCCAGGACAACCTGATCTTTCTCAATTCGCTCTTGGAAAGCATCCTGCCCACCATAGAGCGCAACCGCGGATTCATCGACAAGTACGTTGGTGACGCCATCATGGCCTTGTCCCCTTCCGTCCAGACGATGCCGTCCTTGCCGCCGTCGGGATGCGGGAACAGCTGGCGATTTTCAACGAGGGGCGTGGATCGCGAGGAGACGCCGCCGTCGATCTGGGCATCGGGATCAATTCGGGAGAGCTGATTCTCGGCACCATCGGCTCGCCAAACAGAATAGATACCACGGTCATCGGCAATACAGTGAATGTGGCTTCGAGAATGGAGAGCCTGACCAAAACCTACAACGTGCCGATCATTCTCCCGGAGCAGGTCTTCAACGATCTGGAGCCAGCCACCCGACGCGATTTGGCAGTACAGGATCTGGGACCCGCCAAGATAAAAGGAATCGACCGGGAGGTTCGGCTTACCGGCGTGATCTGTTGAAACGGAGAGCGTCTAGCTCCAACGTCAGCATCGCGCCCGATCCGGTCGGTTGTATTGTCAGGCTTCTCGACTCGGTCAGGGTTACCGAATTGCCCACCACTCCCCCTATTGCTGCCCCCACTATGACATCGGAGAGAAAATGACGGTCGTCCTGAATCCGGCCGGCGGCAACGAAACAGCTGAATATGTAGAGTGGTATCCCGACGTCTCGCCCGTAGGTGCGATGCAGAAAACGGGCAATCGCCACGCTGTTCGCGGTATGACCTGAAGGGAAGGAGAGCTTGTTGCTACCATCCGGTCGCTCGCGCCCTATCGTCACCTTGATGGGCGCTACCGCCAGTTGCGTCAACACGAGGGTGCGCAGCAAACCCGAGCCGAGTTCGGTCAAGTGACTCCTGCCCGTCGCTTTACCTGCGCTCCAGATTCCCAAAGAGACGGGAAGATTGAAGATGCTGGAGCCGTATATGTTCGAGACGCTCGTCGGCCGGTCCAGAATCCGGGATTCCCTGACACCGCTTCGAACATCGTCGTCCCAGCTCTGCGCAAATGCCGCCACTCCCAGTCCGGTCGACAGCACGCTGAAGTTTTCGCGGGTACCGATATTGTTCAGGTCCGACCTGAGGCCGGTTGCCTGGACACCGCTCACCAATACCATGAAGCAGATCGCAGATCTTGCCAACATCAATCGAATCTCCTCAAGGACGAATTGTCAGCGCTGAAAATCGATCGTACGCCCAATGATGAGCGCTGCCATTTGCCGCAGTTGTAGAGCAGAGTCCGCGCCGAAGCTACAGATCCACCTCTTGCTGTCCCATTACCAAGGCTGCCTTGTTATTCCCTGAAGCAACCTGCACAGCGTGCAGAAAGGTGGGCGGCTCGGCATCCCGCTTGAGCATGACCACGTAAACGAACTCTTGTAGAACGCCGCCGGCGACCGACTCCATCGCCACCAGACGCGCCTCGGTGAGGAACTCCTGAAACACCGGTTCGAGAATCGCCTCATGGTCGCTGCCGGGCGCCATTCTCAGTCTCAAGATGCGTTCGGTTACCTTCTTGCTGAAGAGGTCGAGCTTGTACATCACGCCGAGGACAGCTGCAAACACGGCGGTGGCGAACGTGGCCAACATGTAGAATCGGGTGCCGCACGCCATACCGATAGCCATGACCAGAAACATAAAACCCACATCCCTGGTCTCTTTGACCGCGTTGCGGAAACGGATTACCGACAGCGCTCCTATGAGCGAGAATGCTCGCGCGATATTGGATCCTATGATCAACATGATCAGCGCCGTGACCATGCCCATTATCACCAGTGTCTGGGCGAAGGATTGGGCGTACGAGGTGCCCTGATGTGTGGCCCGGTAGACCAGGCCCATTATCAGTGACAGCACGAATCCCAGCGACAACACCAAAGCGACATCGGTGAATGTGAAGATGCTCGTCACATCCTTGAATCGCTCCATCTCTTTGATCATCTCATCCAATTTCGGGCACCTCGTCGAATGTGTCGGGTCTCGGTCCGGGATTGAGCAGATCTAGCTCCAAAAGCCGCTCTGCGCCAGCACAGTACTTGCTGTACCGCCTCAACGTGCACTGGTGGCGGGCCAGCAGATTTGCAAGCCAGATCGGAACTGCGTTGTTCGCTTTTACCTCCATTATGACCATCGAGGCTGTCACGAGGCGGTGTTGCGCCATCGAGGTCGATAGCCCCGAACTGGCGCTCGCTACCCAAAGAGAATCGTCGAAGGTAACTCTGAGACCCGGTTCGTACTGACTGCCTACGAAAGCGGTGCGCTGGTAACCGACGACACACGTGGGCTGGAGCTCCAACGTCCGGGCAAGAAAAAGAATCTCCTCCGCCGCCGCCCGATCAGCTTCATCGGAAGGGCTCTCCGTGTATCGAGCGGAGCACAGTGCGTAAGCATCCTCGAGCGGCAATACGACGCGCCTTTTTTGAGTGGTCCGATTGATGCGTTGTTTGATCTCGATGAAAACGGGGCCTCCCTCATCTTCACCGTAGCGGCGAATTCGAAGCTTGCGGCGAAACTTTATCCCCTCTCGTTTCGACCGCATGAACGACAGATCAGGCGTATCGTAATAGAGGCTCGAGATGTTGTAGGTACCCTCGGCGGTACCGTGGGAGTCGGGCTGCATGTTCCGCCGCAAGTCCTCTTGGATTTCGGGTAGTCGTTGAGCCGCGATGACATATTTCAGCTCGAAACGGTTGAACCTCTTTAACATGCCTTATCTAAACTCCAACATCATAGGACGCGCGCCGGTCGAGTCGCTCTTCTTCGTCTTCTTCTTCACAGCTCGCTGGACGGACACCTCGATAAGTTGTGGAAAGTGACCGTCATCCGGCAAGCGCCAGGAAAACGCCTCGTCATTCTTGGTCTCTCCTGAAACAGTCGAGGCGGCAGTCCTCATCTTCATTTCTATCCTTTTCCCAGTGGTCGTAGAGATCAGCAACCTCCCGTCAGCGAGGGGAGACCGACGCACGGCGTAGGCGTATCCCAGATCGACAACACCGCCCAGGTTGGAGGATATGATGCCGCTGTTGGCATCGTCCAACATCGTTCTGGCTAAGTCTGGGTAGCTGTTCAGCACATCCTGGAAGAGATCGAACTCTTCACGTGATAGCTGCTGACGTTCACCCAGCTCAAGCTCCAGGTGCATCGTCCATACCTCTTCCAGTGGCGGCGTTCGCAACCCCCAGGCGATGAAGACCACGCTGCAGACAGCAGTGGCAACCAGCAGCAGAAATCCTGAACCCGGCCGTTTTCGATACGGAATCATCACAGTTTGGGTCTCCGGCCGTATCGAGTCGCATAAACCCCGAATTCGGACCATTCGGGCAGTCCCAACACATTTCGGGCGAGATGAGCCAGGGCCCCGTTGGTGGGTAACGCCCGACGAATCTGGTCAACCTCGATCCGGCTCCCGCGGGCTCGTTTGATCACCTGCTTGCAGGCGACCGCGAAAAGATCGTTGGCACCTATGCTGCTGTCGCCGGTGTAGTGGGTCTCTCTCCATTTGGTCTGGAGCGCGGTGGTGGTGCCGTATATCAGGCTGCGGGAGATTCTGACGTGTGAGTCGTTTTTCGAGAGCACTCCGGTTTCGCTGTCGCTGAGAAAGAGACCATGGGCATTCACTTCGCTCTCTTCGCCGACGGATACGGCGTTGCTGGTGCAGGACTGCAGAATACTGTCCGAAACAATAAGGTTGACCCCCATCAAGTCGAGACAATCGTCGCCGGCCCCAAGCACGTGAAGCCCGCGAATAGCTCCCTGGGTAAACTCCAGATCGACGCCATCGATAGGAGCTTGCTGGATGTCTACCTCATTCAACCGCAGGTTTTTCACGTAGGTCGCGTGCAGTACGTTCTCGGCCTCGCTGATGTCGTAGAAGCTGACCCCTTCGACAACGATATCTTCGGTGTCGTAGATGTTGAGCAAGCTCGGGTAGTCGACTCCGATCTTTCCCACCTTCGTACCGCCTGCGATGTGCATCTGCTTGAGCCGCGAACCTGCGGACGCGGGACCCTGTATGGCGATGCCTCCGAATGCCGCCCCGGTCTCTGCGGGTCCGACGACGATTGGGTGCGCGACCGTGCCCTCACCGGTAACGCGGCCATGGAATACGAGACTGGCGTTTTCGCCCATGGCAATCTTCGTGTCGGGAGCGATGATGACCTGCTGGTGCGACCGGTAGACTCGAGTCTCGGGAACCTTCACGATTCCAGGACCCAGCTGAACGATCTCGGGCGACGGTTGGACTCGATAGCTCCAGGGATGCGCAGATCGCTGTCCCGACGCGAAGCTCGGAACGCTGTCCGCGTGAGGCAGTGTATCTAAGGTGTGTGGATAATCTGTCCGCTCGACCAACAGCGCCAGCCGACTCGACCCTCCGGTGACTCGATTGTCGAGAACCAGCGCCACTTCCTGGGGCGGGCAGTCGCACCGCAGCAGGTAAGAAAAGGTTCGTGACTCATTGACCACCCTCACCGTGCCCCGTTTGGGACGCGGCTCGGCGCGATCGACCACCCGAGCTCCCGCCAGCAACTGCCGATGACGGCGCAGTGCCGTGGTGCGGCCAATAACGCCGGAGGCGACGACGGGATCGATCGCGACATCGAGAGCGCCGTTTTGATTCAGATCGGCTCTGAGCTCGAACGGCCCCGAGCAGGATGCACTCACTGTGATTTCCCGCAGGTCATGGGCTCCATGACCAGTGACGCGAAGGTCGAGTCGCGCGACGGCCGCCTCGACCAGGCCGGCAGTGCCGCTGATGTTTGGGCGTTCGAGGGTGTCCAACAGGTAACGGACCCGGCGGCTGTAACCATGTATCTCGTCTCGCGCGGCCAGGAGCCACTTGGAGGCGGTCATGGGACGCACCATGAAGCGATGAAAGCGGGAGACCCTTGGCAGCAGCTTGTAGGCGTCCCAGTAGGGATCCGGCCTGCAGGTCCGGAGCCATTTCTTTGAACAGCTGATTGGCACGAGTGCGGATGTTCGGTACGGAAGCCTGATTTGACAGCAGAGAGAAGACAGTGCTATCCCGCAATGCCAGGTACCCCGGGGTCATTTTCAGCCTGATCAAGAGCGGATGATCGATATAGTTGAACTCGGGGTCGTGTTTGAATCCTCTGAAACTCCAGGCTATCGGTTCGAACTTGCCGCGGTATGGATCGAAATAGAACTTGTGGTTGGAGAAGTAGTCGTGCTCACTGCCACCGAAGACGACATCGAGTGCATCGAACATGGCGTAGCGATGAAGATCGATAGTTCGTTCGGCATACTCGGCGAACGCGAGGAAACTCGCCTCCTGCACGGCTCCAAGCAGCTGATCTAGGGGTCCGAAATCGTCGCCTTCTCCGCCCGACTGTTTCGCCACCTGTTTCCAGCCCTTCCGGGAGAAAAAAAGACTGCCTACTTGCAGGGTGGAGTCGACGAGACCCGTATCGCCGGAATAAAGGGCACCGGGCATGCGCCGACCGCGTCGCAGAAGCCCTTCGACCGGTTGCGCAGCGTACCGATAAACGCCCATGTCGTTGTTGTTCAATCGGAGTCGGACCACGTCGTACTCGGGAGTGAGCAAACCCAGTTCGCGAGAAACGTCCAGAATGATCTGCTCTTCCAGACCGAACGGAGTGGGATCGTTCACGAGATTGAAGATGCGAGTACCGTCGATGAGATCGCCGCGATCCAGGCGCACCTTCATCGATTTCTGCGGCCCCAGCCAGTGCCAGGGTTTGCTGCCCCGATAGCGAACTCTGACTTCCCGCATGGTCCCGTCCTTTCGGACGAACGCGTCTACGTACTGTCGCGCCTCTTTGCCAGCCAACTGACGATTCAGGCCGTCGAGGTTATCCCGAGTCAGAGAAAGAGCAAAAGTAGGCAGGGGGTTCGATTCCGGACGGGCAGGGAGAGAGATGCGGCGTAGATCGCGGGTCAGTTCGTCATGCAGCGCGATCTGAAATAGTTCGACGCTCCATGGGACCTGTTCGCCAGAGGCGCGGCCGTAGCGATCGATCTGCGCATAGGCAGACCAAGCGTACCAAGCAACCGCAAGCACCAGCGGCAAACTCAGCAGTATTCCGCTCGGAGGACTGAGTTTGTAGAGTCGGTATCCTGGACGACTCGTGGGTCCCATGGAACGTCTCTCTTAGCTTGCGCTCTGGTGCAACGGAATTAGAACCGAACCAGGGACCACAGGTAGAATCTGCCGGTATCGACAGCGCCCCTGAATTCGTAGTTCATCAATACGCGAAAATCCTCGTTCCGTTCGCCATAATACGCGCCCACGGTGACGCGGACATCCTGCGTATCGTTGATCGAATCGTAGCTGAGTACCGGTCCGATCCCTCTGGATGACTTGCCGACGAAGGTCATGTAGTACCCGTGAATCGTTTCTTTGTCGCCCCTGTCCTTGTGTTTTCCGATGGCGAATTCGCCGTTCAGGTCGAAGCGGTCATGATCGAGAAAGAAATCGGTGCCGGCGCGATCGAATTTTACGAAGTAGCCGCCATCATAAATAGGATTGTTGCTGGTCTCGAATTTGTCACCATGAGCGGCGCTCGCGCCCAGAGTCCATTTGTAGCTTTCTTTCCGGAGAGTCCTACGCGACCGGACAGATTCTTGGCTTTGTTGTCGTCGCGCTGGGCGTTCATCCCAGCACCGTTGACAACCGAAAAAGCGTAGTCCAAGCGGGCTCCGCCACCTTTGGGCCCCTTGCCGATCAGGGTCACGCCGATGTCGCGGAGGTTTATGCCGCGAGAGAGTTCGTCCGCCATCTCGGGGCGGTTGACCACGTACAACCGACTGGATGAACGCTGATTGATAAAGCCGAACTTCACCTTGTGCTGGCCCAACCGCAGGGTATGCCTCTTGTTGAGCTTGACGTTGAAGAAGGCGTCGCGCAGGGTGCCGGCGTGGTCCGGTGCCCGGGGATCGACGTCGATTTCGTAGGTAATGCGACTGTTGACCCTTCCTTCCACACCGACGCGGGCCCGCTGGACCCGGAAGCGGAATTCGCCGCCGCCGATGGGATAGTTGAAATGGTTCTGCATATATCCAGTCACTTTCGGCTCGTCTCCCACTTCGAGTTCCTCGTCGACCTCGCTGATGGCGAAGCCGCGGCTACCGATGCTGGCAGTCAGCAGAAGTGCCAGAGCAGCTATCCCGCGTACGCCGCGGCGACCGGGAGCGCGAACAGACTGGCCCCGGAGCTCCTGCAAAACCCTCAATCCTCGGATCATGATTACTGCTCCTCCCTTTAGTCACGGCGACGCCGTGATGGTGGTATGCCGCCCCAGGAAACCGTGGTCGACCTTTGGACGCGACGTGTCGCGATTGCGTTACAGACATGTGACGGCTATCGCAAGATGCGTGCCGATTGTCGGGCCGCGGCACGGAGTGGATCTTCAGGGTAATGGTGACCTGCTCCCACTCAGAGCGAAGGTCGAGAGGTCGATTCCTGCGGAAACGGGGCGATCGCGGGGGACAGGCCGGTTGGCAGAGGGGTGTGGTGCAGAAAGGAGCGCTAATTTTTCAGCATCTGCTCAAAATTAAGCACCCTAAAAGATGTATTCGGGGCCGACAAAAATGATGTGATCGAAGTAATCTTCCACGTCAGAGGTCGATGCGTTCATCCGAAACAGATATCTCGTCTTGATGTTCAGGTTCGGCTTCCACTTGAACTTGAGGAATGATGAGGAGAGAAAGAGCCAGTCGGTTCGTTTCGGTATGATGATTCCTCCGTCATCTTCGTCCTCCCAGCTCTTGTGAATCAGCTCCTCGTATAGAGAGATGGAGGTCCGGTCGTTGAAGCGATAGGTGTAGAGCAGGGTGCCCTTGTGTTTGAGCAGATCGAACTCAGCGTCGATATCCTGGCTGTCTTCGTGTCCTTCGACCTCTCCGATGCGTCGGGGGTCAAACTCCGAGTTGTCCCTTTGCTGCATCAGGGTTCCACTGAAAACATGGCGGTTTGACATCAGCCAGTCGAATCCGGCCCGAACTGTTCGCCTCGAACCATCTTCCAGAATCTGCGATGGATCTGCCTCGTCGGTGTTGGCCGTGCCCTCGTACCACTGGAGATCGACGGAATAGTAGGTGGTCAGCTTGAAGCTCCACGTTGTGCGCACTTCCACGAAACCTCCGTTAACCGAATAGTCGAGCCAACGGGATTGTGGATAGCGCGTGCGGATGTTCTCCAGACCCACTTGAACCTGCCACAGCGGTGACAGGGTGCGTTCATAGGAGAGGATTCCAGTGTGGCGCAGGAAATCGAAATCATCGTCGTCCGGCACGGCGAGATACCGCACTTCACTCGAGAGATTTAGGGCGTCGGCTCCGGATCGACGGGTAAGGGACAGGTGCGTGCGATTGAAAAACCAGTCTTCGGACCGATGCTCGGTGTGAAAGTTCGCATGACCGGTATAGCTAAGATCCAGCCACCAGTTCGGCCCCCAGGTTTGCTCCAGGCGGAGATTGGCCGTGGGTTCGGCGATGAAGGCGTCCTTCTGATCCTGCCCACTCTTCTTCTCGTCCACCAGGTCGAGATTGGAGTTGAACTTTCCATAGATGCCCGCCGAACCAGACACCTTGAGAGCGTCTGCCTCTCGAGCGTTGTCATCGGTGGTGCCAGCCTGCGCCTGCCCTTCAAGGAGAAAGACGCAAGGAACGAGAACCTGCAGACATGCTGATAGACCGCGATATGGAATCATCGATTTTCATCCTCTTGGCGTCGGAGGTGCTCTGCCGTTCGATTGTATTCCTGCAGCAGGTCTTGCAGGCGCGTTAGTTCCACCTTTACCAACGAGAGCGATCTTGTCAGTCCCTGTACGCGTTGAGCCGCAACCCTGCGACCCTCGCGCATGTTGTGCAGGCGTTGTTGAAGCTGGAGATCGCCACCTCTCTGAACCTTTGCCAGGTCATCCAGCACCTCGATCTGGATTGCGAAGGACCCCTGGCGATCGGTCCATTCCGCCATCGCGGAGGTCAGCCGAATCTGCTCCGCCATCAGTGCGTCCAGACGGTCTTTAATAATGTCTGATTTCTCGAGGATATCATCGGGGCCATCCAGTTCCCTGAGGGTGATAGCGGCGGTCAGGTCGCGCCAGCTCAGCCAGGCAAACGCCGGATCTCGAGATGCGCGCGTGGAGTCGATCGCGGTCGCAGGTTTGATGGCTGCCCTCGATGAGGAATCGGAAGCCACCGAGTCGACCACCGCCGACTGCGCCGTCAGCGTAGACGCTCCGAAACAGACCACCGCCGTCGTGGCAACGATGTAGGCGATAGGACGTGTCATCACGCGATGGTTAGTCTTCGATGCCGTACTTCTTGAGTTTGTAGCGCAACCGATTGCGATCGATGCCGAGCATCTTCGCAGTGCGCGCCTTGACCTTGTCGGACTTCTCGAAAGCATGAAGGATGAGTCGCCGCTCGTAATCGTCCATTTCCCGATCGAAATCCACATCTCCCTCCGGCATCGAAAGATTGGTTTGGCGGCCGCTATCGAGGCTCACGGGGAGCGCGTCGTCACCGATTTCATCCGTTTCGCTCAGAATCGCCGCCCGCTCGATGACATTCTGCAATTCGCGGATATTTCCTGGCCAAGCGTATCCCATGATGATCTCCATCGCCCGCCGCGAAAGACCGCTGATATTTCGCTTCAGGCGGGCGGATTGAAATCGGCAAAAGCTCTCTACCAACGCCGGCACGTCCTCCATTCGCGCGCGCAGGGGAGGAAGCGAAATGGAGATCACGTTGAGTCGGTAGTAGAGGTCTTCGCGAATCTGACCTTCCTTGACCGCCACCGTCAGGTCCCGGTTGGTAGCCGCGATAATGCGGCTGTCGAGATGCAACGTTTTCGTACCTCCCACCCGCTCGAACTCACGCTCCTGCAGCACGCGAAGCAGCTTGACCTGGATATCCGGGGGAATCTCGCCCACTTCATCCAAAAACAGGGTGCCCTTGTCAGCCAACTCCAACCGCCCCAGCTTGCGCGACACGGCTCCGGTAAAAGCCCCCCTTTCGTGACCGAAGAGTTCGCTTTCCAGGACCCCTTCGGCGTAAGCGGCGCAGTTTGCGGCGACGAACGCGTCGCCGCTACGGGGACTCTCCCGGTGTATGGCGCGCGCCACCAACTCCTTGCCCGTACCGCTTTCCCCGTGGATCAGCACCGTCGAATCAGTGGGAGCCACCTTGCGAATGTCATCGAATACCTGATTGATCGCCTGGCTGTTGCCGACGATCTCCCCCATTCCCAGTGGATTGGACTCGTCTTCGAAGGAGGCAATGCGGGCGTTCATCCGCTCGAGCTCCAGCACCAGCTCGCGCTGAGCCGTGGCGCGCTCGAACTTCACCCTTAGTTCCTTGTCATCGTACGGTTTGGTGAGGAAATCGAAGGCGCCAAGCTTCATGGCCTCAACGGCGGTTTCGACGCTGCCGAAGGCGGTAACGACGATGACGATCACCTCGGGCCAGCGACTCCGCACCGTGCGCAGGAGCTCCATTCCGTCGAGATTCGGCATGCGAAGATCGGTGACCAGAAGATCCACCGTCTCCTCCTCGAGAACGGAAAGCGCTTGCACCCCGTCGTAAGCGGCGGTACTGGTGTGGTTCCAGCGGTTCACCAGCGCGCAAAGCGTCTCGGTCGTGGTTCGGTTGTCATCGACGATAAGAATGTTGGCCATCTTCAAATCCTAACTGGGCGAGAGGCGATCGGCCGGCAGATGAATTGTGAATCGGGCGCCTCCTGCGGGTAGATTGTCCGCCTGGATTCGGCCGCCGTGCTCGACTACGATTTTCCGCGCATTTGCCAGACCCAGTCCGGTGCCGTCGGCTTTGGTGGTGAAGAAAGGATCGAAGAGATGCGGCAGAACGTCCGGCTCGATGCCGGAACCCGAATCTTCGGTTATGAAGTCCAATCCACCATCGTCCTCGGAGCGGCTCAAATAAACCTTCACCTTTCCCCCATCTGGACAGGCCTGGATGGCGTTCATGACGATATTGAGCAAAGTCTGTTCCATGCGCAGGCGATCGATGGAAATCGCCGACCGTCGATCGACTTCCGCCAGTTCGAGGGTGACGTTTCTGGTGCTCGCCTCTACGGCGGCCACATCGATTACGGTGACGACCAGATCGGCCGCCACCACTTGGTCGCGTATCAGGGTCACCGGACGAGCATAGGTCAGGAACTCTTCGATGAACCGATTGAGCTTGCCGATCTCGTAGTGCAGCGTATCGATCGTTTTCCGGTGACCAGGCTCTTTCTCCACACCGAGCTGCTCGTCGAGCAGAGCGATCAGCAGTTTGATGGAGTTGAGAGGGTTGCGAATCTCATGAGCCACGCTGGCCCCCATCTCCTTGAGGGCGGCGTCCCGCGCTCGCACCTGCTCCGCCATGCGGTTTATCGCCTCGCCCAGTATTCCCACCTCATCTCTGGAATTCACCGAGGCCCGGGCTTGATAATTCCCCGCCCCCAGGCGCTCGGCCGTGAGCGCCATCTGCCGTACAGGAGAGGTGATGCTGCGCACGAACAGCAATGCCAGCAGACAGGCCCCCGCGATACAGAGAAAAGTGATGAGGTAGAGGCGCGAGCGCATCTGCGAGATGAGCGCCAGCTCGCCGGCGCCGGCATCCACCCCCACGATGGCAGCCAGCTTTCCGTGTGCATCGGTGACGGGAGCGTAGGCCGAAATGAAGAACTCGTCTCCTGCGGCGAGGTATCCAGTGGTGTTGACCGAGCCTCCCGCCGCGAGTTGGTCGCGCATGACCCTGGTCAGGTGCGGAAGATCCACGCGACTTCCGATCAACCTGTCGTCTATGTCCAGCAAGCTGAAGCCGTCAGGGCGAAACAGGCCGATGCGCGCAACTCCGGTTGCCGCTTGAATTTCCTGCAGCTTCTCCTTTTCCCGGCGCACCATTCGGGTCTGGTCATCGCCGACGCGAATAAGCTGCAGCCGTTCGATCGGCGTGCTCTTGGCGCCGATGCGCGCGATGTACTGCAGCTTGCGCCCCACCTCCCTCTCCAAATGCCCTTTGGCGGTGTTGAAGAAAAGGAGCCCGATCCCACCGGAGATCAAGAGGATTATGAGGATGTACTGGAGCAGCTGTTTGGCATAGATGGACCGGCCCATGAATTGCCACCACCTGGGGCCCGAATGCCTCTCCATCACCCTCGGCGTCACCGTCAGCTCGCAACCAGGTCGAAGGCGGATTCCGCCCTCGGTTTCCCGTTAACCATGATCTGTATCACGTGTTTCCCCGAGTAGTGTTTTCTAGTTGAGAAATCCTTGAAGAGCTGTGTCTTGCTGAGTTCGATCGCTTCGCCGGGTCCCAGATCGATCTCGGTGAGCTTGAACACCTTCGGACTCGAATTTCCCGATTTCTTGACGTATTGAACGACGTAGTCGATAGAGAGTTTCTGGGTACGCTTCTTCGTCGACTTGAGCGAAACGTGGAAACGTAGTGAAGATCCCAGGCGCAACCGCTTCTTGCTCAGAACCAGCGGACCTAGTGCAACTCTTGGCCGGGCTGCGAAACCCAAAAACGGAAACGCCCGCGGATGACCCGCTTTGACCAGGGTCCTGGCCGCCCGTTTTATGATCCAATTAGTGCGGTCATCAGTTCGATCCCACGATGATACGAGATCGAGCGTCCACTCCGGGTGGTTCCTGGATATGTCATTGAGATGGTTGGCAACCGACTTTCGCACGTACAGACTCTCGTCGGCGCGGAGGTTCTCCAGGATGGGTTTGGTCAGCGACGGATCGGCGATGAACTCGGCTAGGTTGAACGACCAGGGTAGTCTTGGACGGCTACCCTCGCTGGAAAGCCGGCGCACGTGGTGATTCTCGTCTGTGGACCATCTCTCCATTGCGGCGAGGGTGCGTTTTCGATCGCGAATCAGAAACTCGCGAACGGCGAATTCAGAGGAGGGGTAGACGGTTAGGTACTTCAGAGCCTCCAACGACTCTTCCAAGCGGTCCAGTCCGTAAAGACCGACGAAATCTGGACAGAACATACCGGTGAACTCGCCTTCGTAGAGCGGGGCGACCTCGAAGAGTAACCGTAAGGCTTTGTCGTAGCTTTGGGGTAGAAAACGATGGCAGGTGACCGTCGTCCGACGCAGACGCTGCTTTAACTCTAGCTTCTCCAGGTCGATGATGGCCGTCGCATAGAAGGACTTGCGATCAAACGACGGTTCGATCTTGCCGATAGCGGTGGCAAGTCCCCGCTAGAACTCGGGATTGAACCATTCCTTCAGTTCCGTGGGCATGTGGAGACACTAGACCGATCGCCGCATTTTCTCCGTTAAGAAACGCACCTTCGGCACGATGGCTTTTGCCAGCTCCGAGAATTCATCGAGCTGAATCAGGCTCTGATCCAGGAATCCGTGAGGCAGGAATCGGGCGTTTTCCGTCAGTTCCGCGGAGGCCAGATTGCCGACCAGCGGAAACTTGCAATGCCTCGGGAATGGATAGATGGCCTGGCCGATGATATCCGCCATGCCGACGAGAAAGGTAAACGAATTCTCCAGGTGGGGTCGATGGTGGTAGAGGACGACATTCGCCAGTTCGTCTCCCAATCCCCACTTGCGCACCAGAATTTCGCCGACCACAGTATGGCTCAACCCTCCGGCGACGGTGCGTTCGACGTCGGCCATGGGAACCTTCCACTCCCGCTCCTCCAGTTCTTTCACGATGAGGGAGAAGAGCCCGGGATACGACTGCACCATGACCCCCTTGCCGATGTCGTGTAGGATACCGCCCACGAACGGATTCTCGCGCGGGTGGTCGAGCTTCAATCTTCCGGGTAGGTCGATCTCACGCATCGCCTGCACCGTCTCGTCCCCCAGTCCCAACGCCTGCAACGTGCTGGCAGATTTCGGATCCGCTTCGTCCAGGGGGATAGACAGAATGTAGGCGGCGAATCCGACGGCCAGGTTGTGCAACCAAAAATCCTCCAGGTCGAAGCCGACCTCGGACACCGCTTCGAGGGTTTGGCGCATCGCCTCGCTGGCAACCATCCGGCGACGCTTTCCTTTCCCAGGAGAATGACGGCCCGGTCTACCTCGGTGACACTGCTAACAAAACCGTGCGACAGAGAGTTGGCGTGGCGCAGAATTGCGGCGCAGGTCAGGGGATCCACCTTGATGATCTTGATCCAGTCGCGCAGATCGCTGTCCGGATCCCGCGACAGTAGAAGTATTCGTTCGTAGACCTGAGGCAACGGCGGGAGGGTGGTCATCGTGTCCAGGTCGTTTACCACGCGACGGTGAATCTCTTGGGGGGTAAGCACTTCCTTCTTGCCCCCGACGGTCGCGTTGCGGTCTTGAGCCACGTAGTTCTCGATTAAGCCGGTGAATTTGGCGGTGTCCAGGGAAGAGCGTTTCGCCGTCTTGACGCCGAGTTTCCGCAGCCCGGTTCGATGTGTTTTGGGAACGTCGTCCGGGTTGTCGTACACCAGCATGACCGCCACGTCTTGCGACTTATTGATGGCGAGCAGGCGAACGATCAGGGTAGGATTGCCACGACAGCCGGTGGAAAGCAGGATCAATCTCACCCATTTCTCGGCATTCCCCTTCCGCATCTGGCTCATGATCTCGGACGTGCTGTCCTTGATGACGTATCCGATGTGAACGTCCGTGCGAGACTGGTTGTAGAGGGTGATGGCACTTCCGGCATTGCTGAAGTACTCAGCCACGCGGCGATGCTCTGGTGCGGAAAGCTCCGTTAGGGACTCGACGGCATCGCCAAACACGATGTGCGGGCTTTCAACCTGCAACATCGAGGCCGTCTGCTCATCCCAAAGTCTCTGCAGTGTGCGTTCCGCCAGTGCACGGCGATGCCCTCGATGCAAAGAGGCGATCTTCCGTTTCAGGGCTTCCGCCTTCACGGGCCGTACCAGAACCGCTTCGATACCCAGCTGCGCCGCGCGCACGATGTCCGATTTCTCGGCCCGATCCGCCACCAGCAGAATCGGCAGGCTGTTGCTCTTTTCCTCGCCGCGGATCTGTCTCACGAACTCCGAACTGACGTTTCCCAGCCCGCTGGTTTCCGCGAGGACCAGGTCGAAGGTCGAGTCGCGCAGGCTGCTCCATGCATCCTCGAAGTCGTGGACGAGAGCGGGGTTCATCTTCCAATCCTGGAGCCATCCTTGCACCTCAGGACTGGTAACACCCTCCTCCCTGAACAACAGTACATCCATTTTCTAACGCCTAAGTTGTTAATAATTATAGCCTTGGAAGATAAATGGCTAGCGGGAAAAGTCAAGTATTTTCGAGCTTGGGCGTCCCCACAGCACGCGAATATCGAAAGGCTGTGTGACTCCGACGCCGCTCATACCAAGGTTGGAAAAACATTCTTTGCACCTTTCGGTGGATGTGTGCGGCAAGCCGGCTCCCTAGATTGCCGCCAGTTACCGTTCAAATTCTCAGGAGGGAACTATGGCACGCATCATGATCGTCGGATTCGGCGATGAAGGCACGGATATGGCGGCAACGTTGGCGGCGAGTTTGGGACCAGTCGCCCGAATGGAGGGGATCGAAGGTAATCCCACGCCACCGCCGGGTACCGAGATTGTTGTTTTGGATGGAGATCGAGAGGGCGGAGATCCTCTGCAAGCCGTGCGCTATTGGGGCGCGAGCGGGATGGACCCAATCCTACTCTCGAGCGAGTTGTCGGTCGACACGGTTTTGGGCATGATGCGGGCAGGAGCTCGGGAAATTCTTCAGAAACCCGTGGACATGGAAGAGCTGGAGGGGATCTTGGTCGCCATGCTCGAGCGCCGTCGTCCCACGATTCACGGCCTGGCTCGGCGCATCGACGCGTTCGTCCTGCGCCACGCCGGACGAGAGGCGTTTTGCCTGCGCGACGTCGGACGCCGGTTCAACATCAGTCCCGGCTACGCCTCACGGTTGTATCGCCGGTACGTGGGCACCTCGTTTCGCAGCCGATTGCTGGAGGTCCGGGTCCGACGCGCGAAACAGCTGATAGAGCGAACCGACGATCCGTTCTATCTGGTTGCCGAACGCTGCGGTTTTCGCTCGTCCGGGCGACTGACGGAGGCCTTCCGCCGGGTTGAAGGGATGCCGCCGAAGAGCTACCGCGAGATTTGCCGGGTCAGTTCGCGTTGATTCGTGCTTCCTGCCGCCGCCGCCAGATTCTTCGCTTGCGCACGTACGGGGTCTCGATGCCGTGACGCCGACACGCCCTTCCGAAACTGCGCATGTCGATGCCAAGTGCTGCGCTCGCCTCCTTGTTAGTTTTATAGATTCTGGCAGCCCGTTCGAGCAGTGGTCTGGCGGTCTCTCGCATTGAAGGTACCCTTCGTTGATGTCGCAGCGCCCCTTTGGCGCCGCCGGTGGGAGATCGAGGCTCTGTTCCATTACCCACCTTCACGGATGCACTTTCGCATAAGTGCACGATGAACGGGATTCGTTGCGATTTTTGTGAAGAAATTCTCGCCGCAGCCGATGCCCGGAAGGAGGAGCAGGCGGAACCGGAACGCTTACCAGGGGTCTAATGATCGGAACTTGATACCACGTAATACTTACCATACATATACGTGGCGGTTAGTGATGCAGAATCAGGATAAGCAGACCAAGAATACGATTGTAGTCGAGATACACGGCAGGAAGTACCGTATCGCAAGCTCCGACTGCGAGCGGATAGAGCAGGTAGCTGCCTGTCTGAACGACAAGATTCGCGAGGTCGCCACCCGACCAGGATACGGCGATATTTCGCGCACGATCGTACTCGCCGCTCTCGAGCTGACGGCCGAGCTATTTCAAGCCCAGCGAGAGAACGAACAGCTGTTGCACAAGGCTCACGAGAGCATCAGCCGCTTATCGCGCCTCATTGATCAACGCGGCGATCTCCTCTCGATGACCTCGAAGTGGATCAACCAGCACTCCGAGACCACCTCTTAAACCCCGTGCTCCGTCCCTAACGACTGCAATACGGACCAGACCTCGGGCGGCAGCGGTATGCCCGAACGACGACGCTCCCTCATCTTCTCGAATTCCAGCTCTCCCGGCAGTTTTACCCCGCTGCTGGCCGCTGCAGGTTTGGATGAGGTTACGTAAGCGGCCAGCTCTTCCGCCTGTTGGCGAAACTCGTCGGGGGACATGAACGATTCGATGCGCAACGCGAGAATAAATAGGTTGTTCGAACCTGTATATACGTTGCCTTGGGCCCAGGCGGGAGCGCCCAGCATGCTGCTGAGAATCTGTACCATGAGAGAGATGCCGTAGCTCTTATAGCCCAAAGACCCTCCGAACGGCAGAATAGCTCCAGCCGCGGTGCCGTCCGGTGCATAGAGATCGGCCGGATTCGTGCTATACTCTCCGCTCTCGTTCACCAGGGTCATCTCGGGAAGCATCTGACCTGTTTCGCGCAAGAAACGAACCTTCCCTTCGGGCACCGAGGAGGTCGCGAAATCGACGACCATCGGGTCGCTCTGTGTAGGCGCTCCGAAGGCGATCGGGTTGGTGCCAAGCCGTCCTTCGCGGCCGCCGAAGGGTGCCACCCAGTGGCCCTCGCCGGCGGCCCCACCACACGCCAGGGCAACGCAGTTCTGACGCGCCGCCATCTCCACGTAGGCACCCAGGCGCCCCACATGGCAACAGCGCCGCAGCACGGCACAGCCCGCCCCGGTCGATTGCGCTTTTTCGATCGCCGTGGCGGTCGCTCGGCGGCCGCCCACCTGACCGAAGCTCCACTGACCGTCCAATACTGCGTTCGTGGCCGAGCAATCCTTAACCAGGACCTCGGCACCAGGAACGATGCGGCCGTTCTCTATGTCCTGCACATACTGCGAGACGCGCAAGACACCGTGGGACGGCAAACCCATGAGATCCGCTTCCACCAGCATTTCGGCCACCGTGCGGGCCTCGTCGTCTGAGGCGCCGAGTCCGACAAAAATTCTGCCGACAAGCAGCTCCAGCTGATCGTGCGGCACGACTTCGAAGTTCTCTTTCATCTACGATTCAGTCCTCAACGGGCGCATCGACGGTCTGGGCTGCAATGCTCTGCAGTGCAACTCGGCGCTTAAAAGCCATCTCCACCAGCGGCACGGCGTGACGTTCTGATTCCCATAGCTCAACCGCTGGATATTCGTCAGCCACCAGCGATAGCTGGAGCTCGTCGTCGGTCCAGTGTGCAACGATATCGTCCACCGCGGCGTTGCGACCGCGCTCGAGGAACTCCGCCAACCGCAACATGGCGGCCAGACAGATGAGCAACTTGCCGTCCTTCTCCTCGAGCAGGCCCCGGTACTCGGCGTAATCGGGGGTGCCTTTCCGATGGTAGCGGGCGATCAAACCGATCAGCGCGATCTCGCGGGCCGAGAAGCCGGGCAGACCGTTAATATTGATCAGGGTCTGGGAATGTTTGTGATGGCCATGATACCCAACGAGCGTGCCGATATCATGCAGCAGGGCGGCGGCGTCGAGAAGCTCGCGTTCCGAGGCTCCGTAGCCATGCAACGGGGTGAGCTGCTCGAAGATGCGGTCGGCGAGATAACGGACGTGGTTTGCATGGGGCTTTTGGTATTCATAGTTGCGGGCGATGTTGAGAACGCTGAAGCGCCGCATGTCCGCATTTACCGGATACGGCAAATGCTGCCAGAAGTGTTCAAAGAAAACCCCCTCTCGCAGACCTCCCCTCGATATGGTCACGTCCCCTACCCCCAATCGGCTCATAACGGTGCCCAACACCATGGCGCCCGGAAGGATGATATCGGCTCGGTCACTGCTCAGCCCTGGTATTCGCTGGCGTTCCGCCAGGGAGAGATCTCGCAATAACGCAATGCTTTCCTCCACTGATGACAGCGTCAACGACATCCCGTGAAAGGTTTTGAGGGGGTATGGTTGTCGCTCCACCTCCATGCCGGCAAGGTTGCGGATCGTTCCTCCCAAGCCGATGAGCACCCGGCCTTTTTTACGCTTGAGCCAGGACAGGGACTCCAGCTGCCGTTCGATCTCCTGGGTTAGCGCCTGGAGCTCGCTCGCCCTGATCAGATCACCGCGAACAAAACGCTCGGTCAGATCGAGGGCTCCAAGTTTGAGCGCCTCACCCCGGTGGAAACGTCCACGGCGCACCTCGCTCAGCTGCGCGCTGCCACCACCGATATCGAGGACGACCGCTTCATCTGCCGGAACCTCGTTGAGCGCTCCGAGCACCCCATAATACGCCTCTTCATCGCCGGTCAGTATCCGCAGCGTCAAACCCAATTCACGCTCGACGCGCTCCGCAAACTCGGCGCCGTTGGCGGCTTCGCGCACGGCGCTGGTTGCAGTGGGCAGCACCAGATCTACGGCAAAACTCTGGCAGAATCGACTGAACAACCGCAACGTCGAGAATGCCCTGGTCATCGCATCTTCGCTGAGACCGTCGTCGGTCATACCCTGCCGCAGCCTTACCACCTCGCGAATTTCGTCGTCGAGACGGAAGGAGTAGCCTGGCACAGCGTGCATCACAACCAACCGGGCAGTGTTCGAACCCAGGTCGATTATGGCCACCTTCATGGGTTTGGGGGGCATCGCCTTGGAGAAAATCGTTGAGTAAACGGAAACTGGGTCACGGAGGAGGTAAGCCGAAACTGCCAACTGTTCTGTGGTAAGGGGAGAGACGAATCAATTCAAAAGCTGGTGCACGGTATCGATCATCTGATCGATCTTGATCGGCTTTTTCAGGACGGCTTCGACGGCGCCAGGCGGGATGATGGTCGCCTCGTCGTCGACCCAGCCCGAGACCACTACGATGGGCACATCCTCACCTTGATCGCGCAGGTACACCAGCATGTCCTCACCGTCCACGAGACCAGGCATGTGCAGGTCCAGAAGAACCAGGTCCACCGCATGTTCTCGCAGAACCAGGAGCGCCTGCTGGGCATCTTCGGCAACAAAAATTTCGTAACCGACCCCCATCAACACCCGAGAGAAGAGACTGCGGATATCCTCTTCGTCGTCGACGACGAGAATCTTTTTGGCATCGCTCATATAGGTTGCTCCCATGGACCCTGCAAAACATGCGACAAATTCGGTCGACCTGCAATACGACCCGGACTGGCTGACCGGATGGAGTGGTCCTCTGCCCTTGACACTCCTCGCCGGCTGACCTATCTTACCACCGCTTTATAAGTTGTTATTTATCAGCCACTAATGATGAGATGGAGGGCAGCTTTGTCGACCGTGACAAAGAGAGAGCTCGCGCGTTCGGTAGCTGAAGCTATCGGAAGCTCCCACAATATGGCGATGGGCATGGTGGACAGTCTTTTCGAAGCCTTGCGAGACACGCTGATCGAGGGAGACCGCGTCGAGATCCGGGGTTTTGGAGTGCTTGAAGTGAAGGATACCAAACCGAAACCCGGGGCGCGCAACCCCCGAACGGGCGAAACGGTGTATGTCCCCGCCCGGCGCAAGACTCACTTCAAGCCGGGAAAACAACTCAAGGAAGCCCTCCACTCTCAAAGAGTGGAATAACATCCCCTTCGTGTCCGATCGGCTCAGCGGCGAGCAGGCCAAATTCTTCTGGGAAGAGGGGTATCTGCACCTGGGTCGGGTCCTAGACGAGAGCCAGCTGGGGACGCTGCAGCAGCGCATCGACGCCATCATGTTGGGCGAGGCGGATCTGGATTACGACCGGATCATGATGCAGCTGGATCCCCATGCCGCCGGCACCGATAAACTGCCTCCACAAACCCTCGGTCACAAAGGTTCGACCCTCTCCTATCGCAAGATAGAGAATCTGGAGTACGACCCGCACTTCCTGGCTTACCTGCAGCGGCCGCTCTTTGCAGCCATTTGCGCCGAGATCTACGGTGCGGAGGTTCCTGTCGTCTGTCTTCGGGCCATGTTCATGAACAAGCCTGCCCATCTCGGCTCCGACCTGCCGTGGCATCAGGACCGGTGGAACAGGTTCGATCGGGACCCCCTGGTTACCGTGTGGACGGCCCTGGACCGTTGTACGGTTCACAACGGGTGTCTGCAGATCGTACCCCGCTCCCATCGCAGCATCATAAATCCGGGGCGTGAAGGAGGGTTTATCACCCCCGAGCAGCGGGAACAGGTGCTGGCGACCTTGAAGCCGGTCTTTCTGGAGCTGGAAGCGGGCGAGGCGGTCCTTCTGCACAACTATACTCTGCACACCTCCGCGACGAACCGAACCGATGAGCCGCGTCGCGCCTTCAGCGTTTGTTATATGGACGCCGCCACTGTGGCCTCGAACGGCGACACCTTCCCGGTGATTTTTGGGGAAGGCGCCCTCGATAGGAATCTGCTGGAGTCAGCGTCCCCGACCTAGCGTCGCGGGCACGCTGACCACAATTCCGTCGACCGATTCCAAGCTATTCGCGCAGTCGTTCGAGCATCCAGGGAATGCTGCGTTTGCCTGAGATTTCATGACCTCCGCCGTGGGCGTGGATCCCCAGGTGGGACTCAGGCTTGTCGAACAGATCGTAGACCTCGCGCAGCTGCCGCACCAAATTCCGTGCATCCTTGACCGGAAACATCTTGTCGTTCCGTCCCGTATCGAGAAACAGCGGCCGCGGGGCGATCAGAGCCGCCAGATCCACATGCTCGAAATATTTAGCCAAGTCTCGCATATGACCACAGGTGCAATGCGGTCGATCGAGAAAACTGTTCAAGTGGGTGGAGAGATAACCGCCGACACAGGCCGCTCGCAATCGGGTCTGCAACGCAGCCAGAAACAGGGTCATTTCGCCCCCTAGCGAGAGCCCCATCACTCCGATTCGCCGCTTCACGACCGTTGGTTCCTCTTCCAGCAGATCGAGGGCGCGCACCAGATCCCAATAACGAAGCCCTATTAATGTGTGTCCCACCATGTTGAGCCCATGCACCAGAACGTTGTAGGTCACCCGATCATCCCTTAACGCCCGTTCCCCGAAACCGATCTGCTCAGGGCAGAGAACCACGCAACCGGCCTCTGCAAAGGTGCGGCCGAAACCACGATAGATAGAATTGGGATCGATCGACTCGTCCTTGCCACCCCCGCTGTGGCCGTGCAGACAGAGCACGCCCGGGGCCCGCTGAGGACTGCGTTTCGGAGTGAGCAGATAGGCGACAGCCTGCAGACCAGGGCGCGTCCAGTATTGCAAGCGCTCCATCAGATAGCGGGGTCCTTCCTCGACCACCCGGCGTTTTAATCCGAATCCGATCCGTTCCGCAGGCAACTCACCGAGGATCTTCTTCAGCCGCACCCGCGCTCGGCGCTGCCACGAGTCGAAAGCCGTCTTGGATGCGGCGTCGTACGGAAGCTGACGAATGTTTTCAGAGACGATTTGGCGATAGAGGTCGACGATCTGTCGATCCAGGCCGGTGGATTTGCCGGCCGTCACGAAGATATTTCTGCCAACAGAGGATCCCCGGGGGCCACCTCGCTCAAGCGCGATCGGAGCCGGCTCGTCTGATCCTGCAGCTTCTTGATGTCCTTGTTCATACCGCCTATGCGCTCGTAGAGACCTTTGATCAAGCTTACTTGCATGTGGCTGATGATCTCGGGATCTTCCTCCAGCAATGACTGAAGCTGCCCCGCCTCGAGCTCGAACACAACGCTCGCTTCCTCCACGACCAGTCGCGTTTGTCGGGACTGACCGGTCAGCACGCCCATCTCACCAACGATTCTCGGAGGTGCTATCTGGGCCAACTTTTCGCCGCCGTTGGATTCCAACCGCAACTTGCCTTCGACCAATACGAGCAAGCGATCATCGACCGTGTCGGGGTTGCACAACACTTCGCCAGTTGCCAGCTCCCGTTTCGAGCTGAGGTCCAACAGACGTTTAATCTGATGAAGATCCATGTCACGAAGGAGGGGTAAACCCATCAATCTACTGACTAACTCCTCATCGTTTGTTTTTTCGCTCGACATAGTGCATTTTCCTTCCGAATGAGTACCAATAGTACTAACTTTTCTCGCTAACTCCAACAAAAACCAGTACCTTAAGCGCTTGACCAAGCAATGCGGCAATGGATTGACCGGAGTCGTCGACTTGATTGCAGGAGCTGACAGATGAGCACCGTGCATCCGCCAAGCGAGTCGAAAGCCCCCGCCCACCTTCTTGACGACGACACCATGGCGCGGTTCATCGAGCGCGGATTAGTCTCCTTCGAACCCGAGCTACCCGGCGACTTCCACGAGCACATCCATCGACAAACCGTCGCTGCATGCGCATCGGGAAACCCGGGCAACAACATCCTGCCCCTGGTTCCTGAGCTGCAGACGATTGTCGACGAACCCCGGGTCCGCGGCGCGCTAGCCAGCATATTGGGACCGGATTATGCAATGCACCCCCACCGCCATTGTCACGTGAACCTGACCGGAAGTGACGGTCAGCGTTTGCACAAAGACGCATTTTCGGTGCGTTACCACCGCATCCATGAGGCGCTGGTGTTCTACTACCCTCATAACGTCGATGCAGACATGGGGCCCACCGCGGTTGTCCCGGGGAGTCAGTACCACGGCAAGCAGCTGGATGAGGAAATGCCATCCGAGCTATTGGTGTGTGGCAAAGCCGGCACGGTCACGGTAGCGCATTACGACCTCTGGCATCGGGGGACGCCCAATCGTGCCTCCGCCGATCGGTACATGATCAAGTTCCTGTTCACGCGGATGTCGCAGCCACATTCACCCAGCTGGAATTCCAGCAACGAGTCATGGCCTCGAGACTCCGTCTGGAAGGATCTGCATTCTACGATTTGGGACTGGCACCGTGGACAAGCGGGCAGCGCCGAGCTCGACAACGGCGATGACCTGGTCCCCCTGCTCGAACAGCTCGAAGACGAGAACGAATCGACTCGGCTGCGAGCAGCTTACCGGCTCGGTCGTATGGGTGAATCGGCTGTTGGGCCGCTTGGCGACAAGCTGAAGTCAGCGGATGAAGAGATTCGGCATGCGGCCGGGTACGCTCTCAGCGCCATAGGCCCGGCGGCGACCGAGGCGGTTGTATCCGCCGTGCAGAGTGCGAGCCCGGTAGACCGCACCATCGCCGTCGAGGTGCTGGGCAACATCGGAGAAGCAGCGGCGACCGCGGTTCCACTCTTGATCCGAATTCTGTCCACGGGATCCACCTCTGAAAAGGGTAGCGCGGCGGACGCACTGGGTAAGATGAACGGCAGCGCCATGCCGGCGTTGCCGGCCCTTTCGAGCGCCTTGAGCACCGAGGAGGAAAACGTCAGGGGCCCTGTCGCCTTGGCCCTGGCGCGGCTGGCACCCGACACGGCCGAGACGATCCACACCCTGGAAAGAGCACTGGGGGACTCGAGCTGGTACGTTCGCGGAGGGGCGTTGGAAGCCCTGGAGCGGATCGGATCGGCGCATGGGCAAAGAGTGCTCACGGGACATATGCGCACCGCCCGCTGGTGTCCGGACGCCTCCAGATCGTGAGATTGAGGTACTATCCCGTTCCATGGTGAGCGATCCCTACATAGCGCCTGACCCCCCCGACCTGACCCGGATTTTGCCCCCGGCAGGTTTTCGCCAGCACCGAATCCTTCTGGGTCGGACGAGGGATATGGCCATGTCCTTCTGGGACAACGGCCGCGATGACGCCGATCTCTCGTTGCTCCTGGTGCACGGCCTGTTCGACAGCAAGGCCTCGTGGCGTCACCTATGCCCTCGACTGCATCCACGTTTCCGGGTCGTGGTCCCTGATCTACTTGGGTTCGGGGATAGCAGCAAACCGTCGCTGAAGGATCATCCCGAAGAGTACCGGTATTCCGTTTCGATGTTTGCCCGTCACCTGCGGCTGTTGATCGAAGGTCTGGGACTTCGCCAGGTGTTGTTGGTGGGCAACTCTCTCGGAGGCGCCGTGGTGCTGGAGTCGATCCGCGCCGCGAATGCGCTATGCCCGGACCTGTGCGGCATCGTGCTTATCGCGGCGGCGGGATATCCCCAGCGATTGCCGGGGAATATTCGTCAGCTGGGCTGGGGGGCCAGCGCGCTTTTACAGAAGAGTCCCCTGTCTTTCCTTTTGGACCGCGCGGGCATCACACGACACTTTGTCGATCGCACCTACCGGCGCGCGTTTCACAAGACCGCGAGGATCCCGTCGGAGTCGGTGGCGGAAACCGTGCGCATTCTCAGATCCCCGAATGCGCTCTACGCCTGCCATGCGGCAGCCCGCGCGATTTCGTTCCACGACTGGGAACAGGCGACCGCCCGCTTGGAGCAAATTCAGTTGCCGACGTTGATCATCTGGGGAGAACGGGATCCGGTGGTGCCGCTAGCGAACGGAAATCGTTTTGTTCGGGACATTCCCCGGGCACAGCTTCGCCGCGTCGGCTCGTGCGGCCACACACCACAACTAGAAGCGCCCCGGCTCGTTGGCAGGTTGATCGGAAACTGGATTGAAGATGAACTGCGGGAATGTTAGTTGCGGATCACGCGTGCACGGAATCGTTGATCTGCTCGGCCATATCGTGGGCGGTTTTCTCGAGGCTCTGCAGTGCGGTATTCTCGGCATCCTCACTGCTCGAGCCGACGGTCGTGTGCAGTACGACCTTGTTGTTTCCCATTAGATCGATGACCTGACAGTCGGCCTGCAGCACCTGCCCCGCTTCGAGGGTCGATCTGACCAGGGCCACCTTGTCCAATCTTCCGAGGTCCCCCAGCTTCAAGTACTCCCTCGATCTTAGAACCACAGTGAGCGCGACACCTCGGAGTTCGAGTTTCTTGGTGAGATCGGTTCGCTGCACGACGTTGAAACCCATGACGGAAAGCTGGTCCGCGAGGGTGTCGGGCAGAAAGAGATCGTCTGGCTCCTCGATTCGTTCGGGAAGTATAGCGATGGCATCGCTGGCGGCGATAGAGCCGGTTGACGTAGTGTGGGTTTCGACCTGTGCGACTTCAGGGGTCTCCGGGGCCGACTCGGTCATCGCTTCCGTAGGCACTGGTTCGTCGGCGGTTGCGAACGCCGGCTCCTCATCGTGCGAGTAATCCGAATCCTGACTTTCCCCCTCCTCAGCTTCCAGTTCCGCTTCCAGTTCGCGCATTTCCTCGTTCAAGTCTTCGATCTCACCGCCAATCTCGATTTTTCTCTTTTCGTGAAACGAATGCATGTTGTCGATCGCTTCACGCCGCTCGTGGACGATGGTGTAGTTGTGCTGCACCTCTTTCAGGCGTCTCAAGAGACTGTCAAGATTGCGCTCCATGCGACCTATGGAAACAGTGCAGAGAACCTTGATGCCGAATACGGCGAAAACTAGCACTCCACTGAGGGGTCCGCCGATGTATTCCATGAAACCTCCAAAATCGAACGTAACTGATCGAGTGGGGCGATACAAGCTCGGTCTAGGCGGGGAAGTCTGCGCGCGTTCTATGAGCGCTTGGCCCTCGCGCAAATCATGAACTTGTGGATAGCTCAGCCTTGCAACCTTACCTTTTTTCGCACTGAACCGCCTCGCACTGCGAAAATCTGAGGGAAGTCGTGCCCGCATCGAAGAAGATACTCTTGATAGGTGGCGGCATAGTCGGGTTGGCGACCGCCTTCAAGATCCTCCGCTTGTTACCTGACAGCACCGTTTGCGTTCTCGAAAAGGAGGACGGCGTAGGCAAACATCAGAGCAGCCACAACAGTGGTGTGCTGCACGCCGGTCTCTACTATACACCTGGTTCCCTCAAAGCGCGCTTGGCAGTAGACGGCATCAAGCAGATGGTGGCGTTTTGTCGCCAGTTCGACGTCGCCCACGACGTCTGCGGCAAACTGGTGGTCGCCCACGACCAGAGCGAGGTCGAACCATTGGAGCGCTTGCTACAGCAGGGTGCGAGAAACGGTCTTCACGATCTCGAGATCCTAACACGGGAACAGATGCTGGACCTGGAACCGCACGCTGGTGGTCTGGCAGCCCTGCGCGTCCCCGAGGAGGGCATCGTCGACTACCCTAGGGTCTGTGCCGTTCTGGTTCAGCAGATCGAGCGTATGGGAGGCCGCGTCGTGACCGGCGCTCGCGTCGAGCGCTTGGTTGCCACCAACGCCGGGTGGACGGCCGAAACCCCGCTCGGCGACTTTGCCGGAAGTCATCTCGTTAGCTGCGCTGGCTTGCAGGCCGATCTCGTCAGCGAGATCGCAGGTGAGAAGCGCGAGCTTCGCATCATCCCGTTTCGCGGGGAATTCTACCAGCTCAAAGCCGACCGCGAGCATCTTGTAAGAAATCTCATCTATCCGGTGCCGCGGGTTGGTTTTCCGTTTCTCGGCGTGCACTGCACCCGGCTAATCAACGGTGGCATCGAAGTGGGACCCAACGCGGTGCTGGCAACGGCTCGGGAAGGATATCGAAAAACCGATCTGAACCTAGCGGAAGCTTTGGATGCGTTGGGTTATCCCGGACTCTGGCGGTTTATCTACCGCAACCGCAAAATGTGCGCTTTTGAGCTTTCGCTGTCATTGAGCAAGAAGAGATTCTGCACTGCCTTGAGGCGTTTGATACCGGAGCTTGAGGTGGGCGATCTGGTCCCGGGGCACCGTGGGGTCAGGGCACAGGCGATGACCCCGGGCGGTGAGCTGGTATACGATTTTACCATCATTGAGCGGCCGCGAGCGCTCCACCTTCTCAACGCACCTTCACCGGCCGCAACCGCTTCGCTTGCCATCGGCGAGGAGATCGCCCGCCGCCTTCTCGCTTGAGACTGGCCCAAAGACCCGAAATAAACCGGAGTGTCCCAACTGATGGTGACACTCGCGTCAGGGCGTCTCCGAGTGGGATTCGATTTCCTCGATGGTCGTGCTCACCACGTCCACGGCGGTACCACCCGACCGCACCTCTGCCAACCGCTCTAACAACCGATGCAGTGCTTGGACCTCTCCCTGAGATCGGTAGAGAGCGGCGAGCTGTGCCGCGATTCGGCAGAGGTCAGCGACCTGACCCTGATCCAGGAATCGCACCTCCCGCTGCATGACCTGGTGCCACACATCCGCCGCCTCATCCACGCGACCCATTTTCTGTAATACGACGCCCAGGTTGGAATGGATTCGCAGGTTGTCGGCGTCGAGGGCTCTGGCATTCGCGTAAGCCTCCCGCGCCGCGTTTAATCGTCCGGCTGCGTAGTTGGCGTTTCCCAGGGTAAAATAGATCTGACCGTTTGCGGCGCCGGCTGCCACCGCCGCACCCAGCAGGTGTGTCACCTTTTCGTATTCGCGGTCGGTGAACAAAAGCTCCGCAAGGCCGGTGTAGGGTCGATGGTTAGTGGGTGCCAGGTCAATGGCCGTGCTGAAGGAGGCTGCCGCCGCTTTGCGTTCTCCGGATTGAAGCAACAGGTCTGCCTGCAACAGCAGGAGATCCGCCGTGGGCCCAATGGCAATAGCACGTTTTGCCATGCTTGTCGCTTCCTCGGTCTTGCCGCTGTTCATGAGGCTTCGTGCCGCCCAATAGAGGATCTCGCGGTCTTGTGGCCAACGACGGATGGATGCCGTGGCAACGGCTGCCGCCTTGTCGAAATCGCCGAGGGCGTAGGTCGACCCGATAATTCCCATGACCGTGATCCGCTTTTCGGGTTGGTATCTCAACGAGATGCGAAACGCCTCGAGGGCGCGGTCGTAACTTCCCTTCTGGTAGTACCCCTTTCCCATGTTGTGGTAGAATCCGGCCAATCGCTCTCTGGCATTCTCCCCCGAGGTTTCTAGCTCGATCACGGCGGTCTCTATTCGCCGTCGACCGATGTCGCGGAGAGCGGGTGCCGGGGCCAACGACTCGATGACACCTTGCAGCGCCTGCAGACCCGCACTCTGCGGAAATTCAGCCAGACCGCGCCGGAGATGCTCCAGGTAACCCGATCCTGTGGTCATGCTCAAACTGACCAGGTACACGAAAGCCGGCTCACGGGGCACGAGGTCGCTTCCCCTGCCGAGGGCGGTGTTCAATTGCTCCAGACTGCTCTCGGTTTTATTGATCACCATGTGGTGACGCGCTGCCAGGTAGAGGGAGTAGGCCAGGGCGTTTCTCAACGCTACCGTCGAGGCCATTAGTATCACGAGGATGGCACACGTTTGGAGAGCCTCGCTGACGCGCCGGCCGACCCGCTTTGCAGCACCCATCGTTGCGATTTGCAGACACCAGGCGAGGACCACGCTCGTTCCAGCACTCGGAAGATAGAGATACCGCGATGCAACCTCGGTTGAGCTGGTCGAGAACAACAAAGCCGCGGCAATCGGCCAGGAAGCCCATATGCGGATCTCCGCGAATCGCCATGCGATCCCCAGTAAGAGCCCGAGGACCAATAGTCCGAAGTACGGTTCCCAACTGTAGAAGAAGTGCGCGGGCACCCAGAACCAATGCGCGGTGCTGACTAGGCGCCCCACGAGCAGGAGGAAGTAACTCGTCACTTGAGCTGCGTTCAGACCGTCTACGGCCTGGACAACCTGAGGCGCGTCATGGTAGAAAAGCAGCAGCCAGCAGACGGAGCCCGCCAGAACAACCGCCAGTGGCAGCAGTGTCCTGACGCTCTTTCGTGCGGTCTGGCGTTGCTGACAGGCGAGCAGGTAACATGCCGGCAATACCGCCGTGGCCGCGACGTGCGACAGCGTGCCGAGGAGAGCCGCACCGTAGGTCGCCGCCAACCACCAACGTGTGGTGCCCCGAAGATATTCCCGGTAGCAGAGAAGAGTCGCGAGGGATCCGATGAGGGCGAGCGGATAGGCCAGCGCCGACACCCAGTGAACGGCCCGGAAATGCCCGGCATGCAGGAGAAAGAAAATCCCCGCCACCAACGCGACGCGCAGCTGCAGTCCAGAGCGCCAGGTGGCCACAGCCAGCAACGCGCTGGCCACTATATGCAGCGCTATGTTGAGAAGGTGGAACGGAGCGCTGCCGTCTCCCCAGATCCTGAATCCGAGATAGAAGACCAGCTGGGTTGCCGGTCGCCCCGCAAGTTCCAGCTCCGGAGAGAGGATCTGCGAAAAGTCCCCCACCATCTTGGAGCTGTTTTCAAAATATCCAACGTCGTCGGTATCGACGGGCAGGTCGGCCACCCCACTCAGCGCCAGCCAGGTCATGAGGATAACAACCGGAACGAAGAGCATCAGGGTCTTCGGAAGGATACCGTCCAACCCCATTTCAACGCGATTCCCCGAACCCACGCTACCCGCAGAGACGTCTGTATTCGCGGTGCACTTCGGCATGGAGATCGGCGGTTGCTTCCGGGGTCTCGGCGTAGCCACCCGAGAGGAGCAGAACCATTGGAATCTTGGCGTCTAGCCCGGCGCGCAACACCAGGCGCTCGCGCTCCCTGATGCCTTCGTGGCTCAAGTCGAGACGTCCGTAGCGGTCGCCGGACACCGGGTCCACCCCCGCCAGAAAGAAGATCAGATCCGGCGCTGCCGTAGCAATCACGTGCGGCAAATGGTAGCCCACTTGCTCCAAATAGGTCTCGTCGCCGGTGGCATCGGGCAATGCCACGTCCAGCGTCGACTCCGCTTTGACGAACGGGTAATTGCGTTCTCCATGCATCGAAAATGTATAGGTGCCGGGATCGTCCCGGAAGATGGCGGCGGTGCCGTTCCCTTGATGTACATCGAGATCGAGTACCAAAGCCCGGGCGATTCGCCCCTCGCGCTGCAAGACTCGAATGGCAACGGCCACATCGTTGAGCACGCAGAAGCCCTCACCGTGTCCGGCGAACGCGTGGTGGGTCCCCCCGGCCAGATTCGCGGCGACACCATCCTCAAGCGCCATGCGGGAGGCATTGACCGTACCCTGGACGGCGAGCCGAGATCGCCTCACCAGGGCGGGCGACCAGGGTAGCCCCATCTTGCGTTCCGCCTTGCGATCGAGGGTTCCGCTCCGCAGGCGATCCAGATAGTCGGTCGTGTGCACCAATGCCAGATCATGCCAGGATGCCTCGGATACCGCGGTCGAATTCGCACCGTTGATCAACCCCTGTGCCGTGAGGATCTCGAACAAGGCTGGAAACTTCCGCATCGGAAACGGGTGACCGTCGGGGAGTTTCACATAATATCCTTCGCAATAGCTGACTCGCATTCAGCGCGCCTCGTTTAATGTGTTGTCGCAGAGATAAGTTGACAAAATTCGGCCGCTCGAGGCGCGCGGTTCGCAAGGCCGCTGAACGAGTCGGACTGGTAGAGTACGGCGAGCGAAGTCAACGCGGCGAACCGCGATGAATCGGCGGCAGTATGTTGACAGATTTCTGTCACAGCACATTAGGTGCCGGAACCCAATACAGACCGGAGTGCCGAATCCAAGCGCGCGTGGGCGAAGGAAAATCCTGTCTCTGATAAACGTTGAGGGACGGCGCGAGTACTGGACAGGAGGAGCTCATTCGCCATCGCCCCCAGAACGAGGCGCAAGACCCATGCAGGAGCGGGCAGAATAGCCGGTCGCCGCAGTGTCGTGCCCAAACATCGAGTAAACTCGGCATTGGTGACCGGGTGGGGAGCAACGAGATTCACCGGACCCTGCAGGCTTTCGTCCTCGATGATGTGGCGTATCGCTGCCACCGCATCAGACAGCTCGATCCAGCTCAGGTACTGAGTGCCGCTACCCAGCCGTCCGCCGAGCCCCAGCCTGAAGGCGGGAAGCATACGTGACAGGGCACCCCCAGCTGGACCGAGCACCATTCCGAATCGAAGAGACGCGACTCGCATCCCATACGCAGCGGCGGCGTTCGCCGCTCTTTCCCACTCCTGGCTGAGCGCCGCAAGAAAGTCGTCTCCCGCCGGACTTTCTTCGGTCACTATCTGATCGCCGCAGTCGCCGTAGAAACCTACCGCCGATGCGTTGATCAGAACCGCCGGTGGATGCGACATCTCGCGAAACGCGTCGCATAAGGTTGTTGTGCTAAGCACCCTGCTTTGCCGCAGACGATCGCGCCGTTTTGCGGTCCAGCGACCCGAAGCCACGTTTTCACCTGCCAGGTTAACCACCGCATCCAACTCGAACGGGTCCAGAGCGGGCAAGACGCCTGCCGCGGGATCCCACTTCATAGACGAGCTCTCCACAGCTTCCTGGCGCGTTAGGGTCTTGACCTCGTGGCCGTCCTGAGCCAGCGAAACCTTCAAGGCGGTTCCGATGAATCCGCTGGAACCGGCAACCAGTATCTTCATGCCCTGGAACCCGTCTCGATTTTTGGAAGCACCTCCCGCAAGATCTCGGCGAACTGGCGGCGCTCCTCCATCGTGCCCACGGTAACCCGAATGCACCGGTCCAGCGGGGCGATTCCAGGCATTCGCACAAACACCCCTTCCTGCAACAGAGCCGCCTGAAGGCCCCTTGCCCGGACGCCATTGCCGATGTCCAACGCAACGAAGTTCGTCCCCGATGGAAGCGCCGGCAGCCCCAGCTCCGCGCCCAGAGCGCGGTACTCCTCCCTGCCGCGGCGAACCTCGGAGACCACCCAATCCACGAAACCCTGGTCGCCCAGTGAAGCCAGGGCACCTTCCTGGGCAATCCGGTTCACCCCGAACTGGTTGCGAATCTTGTTGAGCGCAGTGACCACCTCTTCGTGGGCAATGGCGTACCCTATGCGCGCACCGGCCATTCCGTGGGCTTTGGAGAAGGTGCGCAAGCGCACTATCCGCGGATCGTCCGGTTCCAGCTCCCACCGGGATTGGGGCGGGGCGAATTCGCAATAGGCTTCGTCGAGAATCATTACGCAACCGGCGGGTAGGCGAGCGATCGCCTGTCTAATTTCGCCCGCCTCGTTCCAGGTCCCCATTGGGTTGTCGGGATTGGCGATATAGACCATACGCGCTCCGGCCGAGCCTGCTGCATCAAGCAGGGCTTCAGGATCTTCGCGGTCGTTCTTGTAGGGGACGGCGATCAGCCGGCCGCCGAACCCGTGCACGTGATAACTGAAGGTGGGGTAGGCACCGTTGGAAGTAACCACCGGCTCACCCGGCGATACGAACAGGCGCACAGCGAGGCCGAGAAGCTCGTCGATTCCGGCCCCGACCGATATCTGGGAGGGATCAACCCCATGATGCCGGGCAAGCTCGGTCTGTAACGCGAAACACTCTGGATCGCAGTACCAGGCCGAGGTTCCCAAGGCGCGTGACATCGCCGCGCGCGCCCGGGGTGAAAGGCCAAAGGCGCTTTCGTTTGCTCCCAGACGGACCCTGAACCTGCGGCCCATCTGGCGTTCCAGAGCCTCTGGTCCGACAAATGGCACCGTGGCCGGTAACGCCGCTATCAGCTCGGTGAATGGAAGATCTCCTGGCAACTGACCTTTCCTGTTTGAATCCACGGCTTCAACCTTCTATCCTAAGGAAAAACCTATGACGTCGACACCGCGATTGTGCCACTGTCTTTCCATGCGCACGAAGCTCACCGCGCTTCCCTTGCTCCGCGCCAATGCTCTCTGCAGCTACCTCTCACGTCATAACCGCGGGGTTGCCTGAGCTTGGCGCCGAGACCTGAAGTGGATCAGGAGCGTCAGGTTTACGGGATTCGAGTCCTGAAACCAGGCCATCCATCTCTGCGCAAACTCAAGTCCGCCAATATTCCCACGGCTCAGGGATTCAAGTACTGGAGCGCGACATGGCTTCTCCTGCACCATCTGAAGTCGGCGCAAATGGCTCCCGGGGCTCAGGTGTTGGACATCGGCTGTGGGTGGGGGTTCGCCGGCATCTACTGCGCCGTCCGCCACACCGCGCAGGTAACCGCCGTCGATATCGACCCACGGGTTTTTCCGTACCTCGAGCTCCATGCTCAGCTCAACAGCGTCGCCATCGCGACTGTCGAGGCGGCGTTCCAGGAGATCGGTGAAAATTTGCTGCTGGGCAAGCAGTGGATGATCGGCGCCGACATCTGTTTCAAGGAAGAGATGATCGAACCGCTGTTGGCACTCATCGAAAAGGCCATCGCGGCGGGGGTGCTCGAAATCGTTATTACCGATCCGGGAAGACCGGCGTTTGAGCGCCTAGCCGCCAGATGCAGGGACCAGATGGGAGCTCGATTCGAGGATCTGGCGAGCACCGAGCCCCTGGTAGACTGGGGCGGAAACCCCCTTCCTCTTCGCGGCCGGCTGCTGGCTATTTCGGCAGAATCAACAAAAAAGCGCGACGCAAAACAGGTGCGTCGCGCTACGTAGATCGTGTCTGGGCCGTCCCCGCGGGGTTGACTAGGTCACTGGAACCACGTCTTGGGCTTGCGGGCCTTTCTGGCCTTGAGCCACCTCAAATTCCACCTGCTGACCTTCATCCAGGGTTCGATACCCTTCGCCGCGGATGCAGCTGTAATGCACAAACACATCCTCGGCGCCTTCGCGGGCAATGAACCCGAATCCCTTTGAATTGTCAAACCACTTTACGGTGCCGGTCTCGCGCTCAGCCATGACCGTTGACCCCCTTTCTGTGCGGGATATAGGTGCTACAGAAGTTCATTACCGCTACAGGTAGGGGACTACTTGAAGCTTCTTAGAACAACTGCCAACTACACCCATTCTGACCCATGAAATATAGCTTACAAATTCAAAAAAGCCAGCAATTCGTGAGACCCGAAATTGCCCAATTTAGTGCCTGCCAACCTGAGTTGCTTGCACCATAGACTTAGGACTTATGTAGTTGTTTATAAACATGTTATGCGTTTCATCCCGCAGCCGCTATACGAATTTGCATCTGGTTTTTTGGATAAAATTTCCTGTTTTCGTGAACCTGTGACACGCGGCAATCGGGGCGTTCATGAATTGCCCGCGGGTCGATTGTGGGGTTTCTTTTACCTAGATTCTGGCCGCAAGCGGATACGCCAACTTACGAGGGAGGAGCATTGAATGGGCACTAGATGGGACCTGGAGGACCTCAACCGGGCGTTTGCGCGGCAGGGTTTTGTGGTGTTGAGGCAGTTTTTCGACGCCGCGAAAGTGGTCGAAATCAACCAGCGTATCGAACTCTACATCGACACGATCCTGCCTGACTTACCGCAGGAGGCGGCGTTCTACGAGGATCTGGGCGACGCTTCGACCCTCATGAGACTTCAGGGCATGGAAGACCACGACCCCTACTTCGGAGAGTTGTATGAGAATCCGGATATTCTCGCCCTGGCAAAAACGTTCATGGGCGACGAGGTGGAAGCGCAAACGACCCAATGGTTCACTAAACCGGCTCGCCTTGGCAGCGAAACACCACCGCATCAGGATGGCTTCTACTTTAAGCTGGTTCCGAATGAGGCGGTGACCCTGTGGCTTGCACTAGATCGCGTCGACGAGGGAAACGGATGCATCCGCTTCCTGCCCGGTTCCAACCTGCGGGGCATGCGTCCTCACCAGCTCTCGAACGTGATCGGGTTTTCCCAGGGTCTGACCGACTACGGGGAAACCGACCTGGAGGAGGAGGTTCCGGTGACTCTGGAACCGGGTGACTTGACTGCCCACCACTGCATGACCGTACATCGGGCTGACGCCAACAAATCCGAGCGCCCCCGTCGAGCCCTTGGATTCGTTTTCTACGCCGCTGGAGCCAAAAAGGATCTCGAGCTGGCCGAAGAGCAACAAAAGCAGGTCATGGAAACCTGGAAGCGAGAGGGCAAGATCTAGTGTCCTGTCGCGGAGCGCCGCGTCCGAGTTCGCTGGGGACTCTGAACTTCCTGTCTACCCCGCCAGACCGGTGGTGATAAGAAAGCTCTTTAGCTCTTTCTCATAAGGCGCTTGCGAGTGGTCGAACCAATCGCCATGCCTGCCGGATACCTCGAGGAAAAAACGCGGTCCTTTCGCCGTGTCGAAGAGCCGTCGTCCGTGTGCGAACGGTATCAGGTCATCCCTAGGCCCGTGGACAACGAGAATCGGACACTGCGTGCCTTGCAGGCTTTCGATGGTGCTGTAACGAAAACGAGCGAGCTTCCGCGCCGGGAACATGGGGTAGAGGTCTGCCGCCAGATCGGGAATGGATGTGAAGGTTGCTTCGAGGATGAGCCCTCCAGGATTGAACTTCGACGCGATGTGCGCCGCCATCGGTCCACCCAGAGACAGCCCGCAAACCAGAATCCTGTCCGCAGGGACATCGGCTTTGGCGATCAGGTGATGCCACGCGGCTTCGGCATCCATGTAGGTTCCGGCCTCCGATGGACTGCCTCCGCTACGCCCGAATCCGCGATAGTCGAAGACGAAGACATTTAGACCGAGTCGGTTGAAGGACTCGATTCGGTCGATCAGGTTGGAGACGTTGCCGGCGTTGCCGTGGCAAAAAAGCACGGTTCCGGCCGGGTTTTCATGTGGGACCCACCAGCCGTGGAGATCGGTGCCGTCAGCCGCCGACAACTCGATGTCCTCGAACGCCAGTCCAATGCTCTGGGGCGTGCGGCTTAATAGACGGTCCGGGGCGTACACCATGTACCCCTGTAAGACGAATAGTGCCGCACCAAATATTGTGTACGCCGCGGCGGCCAGCAGAACCAGGTAGGCGATAAACTTCATGGGACGGTATCTCTGCTATACGAGTGAGGTCGGAGGTTGGACAAACGACAACCAGGAGACATCGCCTGGATGGCGTTCGAATATAGAAACTAGTTGCTACGGCCGCTTCGCCGGGTTTATTTTCTTGCGGTCTCTCAGCTGTGGTAAACGCTTTCTGAAAACTCAAACAAACGACAGCAAGGCGTAGAATGACGATCAGAAATCGCTTGATCCTCATTCAGCTGCTCACGGCATCGATCGTGCTCGTTCTCGGCAGTGCTCTATATGTCGCCAACGAAGTGAGGCAGTTTCGCTTGGCGCTGTTGAATAGTGTCTCGTCGTCGGCCATGCTGATCGGTCAGAACGTGACCTCCAGCCTCGTGTTCATGGACAAGCAGGCCGCGGAACAGTTATTGAGCTCACTCGAGCTCGAGCCCCAGATTACAGACGCCTACATCATAGACCAAACCGGGGAGACTTTTGCCAGCTACAGCCAGGCGGCAGGCAGCCTGCCGGATCCTCCTTCGGCGGCCAAAACGGTTCACTCCTTCCACGACGACGTTCTCGACCTCTATCAGCCCATACTGCGCGAAGAAGATCAGATCGGTACCGTCTTCCTGCGCGCGAAAGAGGGCCAGATCAGCGAGATCATTCGGCAGAATCTCGGGACTGCCGCCCTCGCGTTGATTATGGGAATCCTGCTGTCCGCCATTCTCTCGGTCGTTTTGCAGCGAGCCATTTCGCGGCCTGTGTTGGGTCTGGTGGCGGCGACCCGCACGGTTACCGAAACCGGCGATTACAGTCAGCGCGTGCAGCATCAAAGCGAGGACGAGCTCGGCACCCTGTCATCGGCGTTCAACGAGATGCTCGAGCTCATACAAAAGCGGGACGAGTCACTGCAAGAGGCGCGCAGCACCCTCGAGCAGAGGGTACGGGAGAGGACCAGCGAGCTGGAGGAGGCGAAGGATGTCGTCGAGCAGGCCAATCGCGAGCTCCGCATTACCAAGGAAGGGGCGGAGCAGGCGAATCTGGCTAAGAGCACCTTCCTGGCCAACATGAGCCACGAGATTCGCACACCGATGAACGCCATTCTCGGTTATGCCCAGATATTGCAGGGCGAAACCGATCTTTCCGAAAATGAGCGTCGCGCGGTGGATACTATCGCCTCGAGCGGTCAGCATCTGCTGTCGCTCATCAACGATGTCCTGGATATCTCCAAGATTGAGGCGGGTCGGGAGGAGTTGAACATCGAGGAGTTCGACTTGCGGGAGCTGGTCCGTCTTGTCGCCACCATGTTCGAGGTTCGGTGCCGCGAAAAGGGCCTCACCTGGCAGTTGGAGGCGGATATCGCGAGCCAATACGTCAAAGGTGACGAGAAGAAACTGCGCCAGGTGTTGATCAATCTGCTGGGTAACGCCGTCAAGTTTACCAACGAGGGCGAGGTCACCATGAGGGTTGCGTCGTTAGCCGGCGAACGTTTTGCGTTCGAGGTCGTCGACACTGGACCCGGAATCGCGCCCGAGCGCCAAACCGCCATCTTCGAGCCCTTTGAGCAAGCGAAGGAAGTCGTTCAGGGGGGATCGGGACTCGGTCTGGCCATAGCACGCCGCCATGTGGAGATGATGGGAGGGCAGCTCGAGCTGCAATCGAAGTTAGGCGAAGGTTCTTTCTTTTTCTTTTCACTGCGGCTACCACAATCGTTCCAGGGTCAGACGCGGCCAGCTAAAATCGCCCTACCCAGAGTGGAAAGTCTGGCTGAAGGCCATTCCGTATATGCACTGATCGTCGACGACGTGACCACCAACAGGGACGTGATGAGACAAATGTTGGAACGCGTCGGCGTGGAGGTCGAGGGTGCCGAGGACGGTTTCAAAGCCCTCGAATCAGTGGACCGACGGATGCCCGATATCGTGCTCATGGACATTCGCATGCCGGGTATCGACGGTCAAGAAACCATGAGGCGAATCGTGAAAGAGCACGGTCCCAATGCCACCAAGATAGTGGCGGTGTCAGCGTCGGTCTTCGAACATCAACAGCGGGAGTACGAGGAGGCCGGCTTTGATGGATTCATCGACAAGCCGGTGCGGGCCGAAGCCGTGTACGGCACGCTGGCTGAGACGTTAGGCGTAGAGTTTCGACATTCCGTCCCCCAGGGTTCGTCGACCGAGACTGCGCGCGACGAGACTACCGACTGGTCGGGAATCCGCTTGCCCGGCGAATTGGCACGGGAGTTGGAGAGCGCGGCGCGACGGCAGAGCATCACCGATCTGCACCGCCCCTTCACAACCCTGGCCACCCTCGGCGAACCCGAGAAGCGCCTGGCCGATCACCTGCGGGAGCTGTCGCGCAAATTCGACATGAACGCCGTGCGTATGGCCATCGACAGTGTCACCGCCAACTGACCGAAGCGAAACCTCGCCTAGATCCCCCACACGCTAGCGTTCCACAACGCGACTGAGATCACTTCCGTCGTCGAGTTAGAAACTGCTTCTCCAGCTCATCGGCGCCGCGGATCGTCTGTTTGAACCAGGTCAGTCTCAGCTCCTGCTTCTCCACCTCCGAAAGCTGCCATTCGACGCCGCTTTCGCGCATCTGCTGTGTCAAGCGGCTGAGGATAAGAGCGGCGCAGACCGAGATATTGAAACTTTCCGTAAAACCGAACATGGGGACGTGGACAGCACCATCGGCCGCTTCCGCAGCTGTCGCCGTGAGACCCACTTCCTCGGTACCGAACAGAACCGCCGTCTTGATCGAAATGTCCACGTCGGCGATCGTGGCAGCCTCGGCGTGGGGCGACGCCGCCAACAGGCGATAACCGCGAGTTCGCAGCTCGGCCACACAACGCTCCGTATTGTCCGTTTCGAGCCGATTGTACTTGTGAAGGGTAAGCCATTTGGAGGCCCCCATGTCGACATCAGGGCTCACCCGATAGACGTTCCGGTCCTCGATGATGTGAACGTCTTGGAGGCCGAAACAGTCGCAGGACCTGAGCACGGCACTGGCGTTGTGGGGCTGGTATAGGTCCTCGAGGACGATCGTCAGATGGCGCGTCCGCTGCTCCAGGACCTGGTCGATGCGGGCGCGCCTTTTCGCCGTGACGAACTGGGCGAAATATTCCACCAGAGCCGAAGGTGAGGGGCTCTCATTCATAACCGTCGGGATGCCGGCATTGCCAATCCCACGCGCTGCGGAGGATCTCCTCCAGACCGGGGATCCCGGGCGTCCAACCCAGGAGCTCGCGCGCCTTGTCGGCGCAGGCTACCAGGGTGGAGGCATCGCCCGGTCGGCGGTCTTCCATGCGATATTCAATCGCGGTGTCCGTAACCCGTCGAGCCGTCTCAATCACCTCCAGCACGGAATATCCGCGGCCATTTCCCAGGTTGACGAAATCGGATGCGCCCCCTTTCCGCAGGTACGTCAGGGATCGGAGATGGGCATTTGCCAGATCTGCGATGTGGATGTAGTCACGCACCGCGGTACCGTCCGGCGTATCGTAGTCCTCGCCGTAGACCGAGAGATGGGGAAGTGTACCTGCGGCCACCTTGAGCACGTTCGGCACCAGGTGGCTCTCCGGCTCGTGATCTTCCCCGTGATCGGCGGTCGCCCCGGCCGCATTGAAATATCGCAGCGCCACGAAGGACAAGTCGTAGGCGACGCTGTAGCTGGAGAGAATCCGTTCCATAAAGAGCTTGCTCCAGCCGTACGGATTTTCGGGCGACTGAGGGTGGGTTTCCTCCATCGGGAGCGACTGCGGCTCGCCGTAGGTGGCACATGTGGAAGAAAAAACCACGTGACGCAAACCGGCCAGCAGCAGTTGATCGAGCAGTGCGATGCCTTGCTGAACGTTGTTGGCAAAGTAGAGTGCTGGCTCCCGCACCGACTCGGGGACGTAGGCCAGCGCGGCGAAGTGCACACATGAGTCGACCGCATGTTCGCGGGCAATGCGGCCTATCAGCTCGGGATCGCCTACCGACCCAACGTAGAGGGGCACGTCGTCGTCGATGGCAGCACGGTGACCGCGGTGCAGATTGTCCACTACCACCACCTCCTCGCCTCGGGCTTTCAACAGCGCCACGGTGGCGCTGCCGATATATCCACACCCTCCTGTTACCAGCACTGCCATAAGCTCGATCTCGCCTCCTTGTCAAAGCTGCTTGTGGACCAAACAAGCACGGCCTTTGAGGGGCGTCAAGCCGATTGACAAACCGCACCGAGCTAGCGATAATTGGGCCCTGCTCAACTCCCCCGACCTATCCTCCTCCTCACCCGAATTATACTGGTTTAGATGGTTGCAGTCGGCCAAAAAGCCCTGCGCGCCATGCTGCCTCGTGATATTCACAAGGCTATATGGCGGCGCCTCGCACTGCGGTTGGAGCACGGCGAGGTGCTCATCACGACGGGCGACTACATGCGCGTTCTCGAATCGGAATATGCCGCGCTTACCGGTGCGCCAGCAACACCGAATGTCGCGGGCGTCTTGCGACAGGCGATCGAAGTATACAACCACCGACATCCCGAAGCGTACGTGGCCCGCGGCGTGGTCAACTGCGTCAGCAAGGCATTCCGCACCGGGGTCCGCCGCCTCGCATGGGACCCGATGAAGGTACAGTCGTCCGGCCCCCCAGCATCGTCCGGTTCAAGCGCCGGGAAAGGGTCAGGTCCTTCCTGGAAGACGTCCGCGTTCCGACGGACCGCATCGACCCTCGAGAGTGTATTCGCGTCGCGTTGGCGGACACCTCGCCGAGAGCGATTCCCTCCGCACGCAATACATCGTCACCCGTCATTCTGAGCGATGATGTGAGGTTGGCCCTGCAGGCCGGCATGCTGGAGCAGGGCGAGATCAACGGTCGCCTGACGACCCAGCGGCGCCGGCGCGCGGCCCTGCGCGATGCGGAAGAGCGAAAGGTGCCCGGTCGAATCGAGGTTTTGGTCGAGCTTGGCCGCCTCTCCGCCGAGGATGGCCGAACCATTCAGGAATTGCAGCAGCTTGATCGGGACGTGGGGCCAGACTTGGCAGACGCTGCCCCTACCGGCGGTTTAGAGCTACTGCCCCCAGCCGAGCAAAGCATACTCAATGCCAAGATCAGGGGAGCCATCGAATACGAGGTGGGATATCTGGACATCTTCACCTCCTTGCAGCGCATCGGCACCGAATATGACGAAGCGCTCGCCTTTCTCGTCGGTCGGGATACAAACGGTTCATGTGAGGAGATCGCCGCCGAACTTGCGGGGCGCAGCAGGATCATCGACCGCTTGAACATGCTTGCGGATCGCGTCGACGGTGAGGTCAGCATGCTGGCGGTAGGGTTGCCTCCGTACGACAATCCCGAACTGAACGAGGGCGCCAGTAGCGAGCCAGATGAAGCCGTGTCCTTCGTCAAGAGTTTCAGGGAATTCGGCCTCGACGAGATCTCCGACCAGTTGTGTTCGGCCAATCGCGATGAACGAGCGCGTCCTGTGGCGGCGATGAACCGGATCGTGTCCGTCCTCCGCCAGCTCGCGAAACCGACTCCGCTGCGTCTCGAGGTGCGGGCGCTGAAGGTGCGGCAGAAGGTGGACGACCTCTTCCGCTCGGGCGACGAGCCCAAGGCATTGCGTCAGGAGGCTCAGAGCATCTTTTCCATGCGTCTGCGGCGGATGTTCCCAGACCTTGCGGCGGAGGAACAGAGTGCCATCGAATCTCGCGCCGTGGAGCTGATCGACGGCGTCGAAGCAGCCATTGCTGAAGAGAGCCGGATGCGAAGGAGCCGTGCTCTCGAGACCGCGGGCGGCTCGCCAGATCCGGAGACCGAAGCGCCGCACGCCGACCAGGGTTCGCTTACGCCCGAGGAGGTGCAGCAGGGAGCACTGATCGGTCGGGTCGAGACCCGCATCGCTGGCGAAATTCGCGCCATACCTCAGGTGATCATGGTCGATCCGGGCCACCCGGACCACTTTGTGGTCGGCCAGCGAGATGAAAACGGCAGTCTGATTCCGGCGCTCCGCCACGGATCGCGCAGTAGGGTCCGAAAGGCTCGCGACGGCTCCTGGCGCGTCGTTACGTGAGCCAAGAGTTCTCTCCACCTGAGATCTCTTCACCACCGCACCACCGGTTCCACGGATATGCGTTGGAGTTGTCGCCTAGGGTGACCTTGTCCTGCCAGAGACGTTAACTTCTTGTTTTACCTCAACTAAAGTGCCTCGCATGGGAAATGTTCCGCCCCTCCCGGAACTCAACCCAAGCTCTGTCTTTGTCGATATATCCATGTATATTCTATATATTACGTGATTCTCGTCACAGTGAAGGTAACCGGAATCCTTATCGTTTAAGGCGAAAATGGGCAAAATTCTCAACCTATTCGGCCTTACGACGCGCGAAGAGCTGCAAGCGGCGATCAAGCGGAAAAACCGCTGGCATCGACTGGTTCGGGACGTTTTTGCGCGGTATTACGTGAAGTTCCGGGAAAGCGATCTCGGCCACATGCCCGAGCTCCCGGTCAAGTACTCGTCCGAGTGGGAGGAGGAGATCAGGCAGGAGATCTCTGAGTTTCACGGCCTCGACCTGGAATCGGTGGGCGAAGTCCTGGAGGCGTGCGGTTTCGGCACGGAACGCTGGGAGAGGCTCAAAGATGCCGGGGTTGCCGGTCTCGACACCCTCATAGACGAGCACATTTCGAATCTAGGCACCGTCTCCCCCGAGCGCGTGGAGGAGCTACTCAGTGAAGAGTTGCTGCTGCTTCTCCAACGCCGGCCCCACTTGCTGCAACAGTTCGCAGAACGCTTCGACGAAAAATCCGGACGCTACAATCCCACCGAAGATGAAATGCGAGAGAGTCAGGCCTACCTAGATCTCGAGCAAAAAATCAACGATGCGCAGATGGAACTGCGGAAGTTCCGCAGCGGTGGACGGCGCGCGGTAGACCAGCTCAAGGTGTACGAAAAACAGATCGAAGCGCTAAAAAGCGAGCTATTCATGCGCCGCAAGGAGGAAACCGGCGACGCGGATGCCGGCCTTGGCGGATTCCCCTCCCTTTCCGACCTGGGCGGAAGCTCCGAAGAGGATCTCAGCGGATTGTTTGCGGGAGGCAGCGGCCCCGGGGCTGGACTCGAGGATAGGCAGATCGGCTCCAACGGGAAGACTGGGGATCAGGACGAGCTTCGACAGCTTCAGAGCGAACTCAAGATGCGCGAGCACACCATCGGTGAGCTGCAGGAAAAACTGGAAAAGCTCGAGTTTCAAATGCAGTCGTCGCAGATATTGGATGGTGTCGGATTCGCAGATTCCGCCGGGAATGGCGCTGGCGAGGTAGCCGAGGACAGTGCGGAGGATAATGACGCCGACCTCCAGGTAGAGCTCAAGAAACGCGAGCATACCATTGCCGAGCTCGAGGAGAAGGTCCAGCAGCTGGAGCTCCAGCTGCAATCCTCGAACCTGCTCGGCGCCGGCGACGCCGAGGCCGATGTCTCCGATGTACTCGATGATATGGAGATCAGGGAGACCGCGATTCCGGAGGTGGAGTCAGAGAAGACGGTCGAAGAAGCTCCGGCCATGAGCAACATCCAGTACCTGAACGAGCTGAGATCCAAGGACCATGCCATTTCCGGCCTCGAAGACAAGGTGGCCAAGCTGGAGTACCAGTTACAAACATCCCAGATGATCAGCGCCGATGACGTCGAAGTGGCCGATGACCTCGATGGACAGGCGGAGCAAGTCGTGCAACTGAAGAAGACCATCCACGCCCGCGAGCACGCCATCGAAAATCTCAGGGAGGAGCTGGGTCAGCAGGCGGAGCTAAACAACGTGGCCAAGGAGTTGAGGACCGAGCTCAAGGTCAAGGACCATTCGATTCGGGATCTCAAGGATCAACTGGAGAAATTCGAAAATCAACTGGGTGGGGCGCGGGAGAAACTGCTGGCCGAAGTCAACAAGCTAGCCTCGCTGGCTGAAGGAGATGTGCAGTTCAAGCCCTCCGCCGAACTGGATGGAATGGACGCCAACGAGCTGCTGGATTACGCCCAGGATATCGCCGAGGATCTGGATGTGCGCAAACAATCCTTGGAAGAGGGAATACAGGGGATCGATTCGGTCAAAAGCAGCTACGAGGAAAGCAAACAAGCGTTTGAGGCTCAACAACAGGAGATGGAACAACAGCTAGAGGAGATGCGGACCGAGCTCGAGAACTACGCCCAGAATCAAGAGCAGAAAAGCGACGAGGATTCAGGCAGCTCGATCGAGGCGGGCGGTGAGCCGAAGGAGGGCGACGAAGAAACCGAGAATGTCATTCAGACCCAGCGCGATCAGTTGCAGCTCCTCGCCGGTCGCATGAAGGATATGATCGCCAGCAACAAGAGCCTGCAGCACGCCAATCAGAACATGTACACCGAGTTGGAGGCTGCCATGCACAAGCTCATGCCCCTACGGCGACAGATAGAAGATCTGCAGAAGAACCGGGAAGCCCTCGAGCAGTACATCCGGGAAAAACACGACCGCACCTTCACCCTCAAGAAATTGCAGCGCGGCGACGCCTGAGCCTAGGCCGCAACCCAATGGCGCAGCAGCGGTTTTACCTTCTCCGGGAGTTCGTCGAAAACGGAGCGAGGTAAGAGCTCTATCGCCGGCCAATCCAAGCCGCGCTCCTCAACCATGCGCGAGCGCTCGTCGGAGCCTTCGCGCCACAACTCAAGATTCAACCACCAGGGCACGTACAGCACCCGTATCATGGACCGCAGCGTTTTGGAGTCATTGACCGGGCGGGCATGCCAGACGCGGCTGTCCAGCATGAGCACGGTCCCCGGACGTCCACTGACCTGTACCTCGCCGGGGAATGGCTGCCGATTGTCGAAACCGATGTCGGCCGTCGGATTGCGAGGCTGCTTGTGGGTCCCGGGCAGAACGAGGGTTCCTCCCGTTTCGGGCGTGAACGGAGTCAACATCCAGATCGTCGTGATCATCGCACATATGTCGGGGTACGGCGCCAGAAATCGGCCGGGGATGGACTCGTCCTGAGAAAATGGCCAGTCTGCATGCCAACGCCCGCGGTCGGCGAAGATGTCGCTGTTGTAAAGCGTCTCCATAACCCGCAGATCGGCACCGAGGAACGCTTCGCAGACCTCCATCACGCGAGCATCCGCCAAGTAGGGAGCGAAGGATTGATCGAAATTTAGAATAGCCCGGGTCTTCTTGCCCGGTTGAGATTCATCGGTGCCGAACGAATCCAGGGGCGTAGGAGCGTCCTCGATCCTTTGGTAAAGAGATTGTGCCTCATCCTCTGGAATAACATCCTCCACGAGGCACCAGCCGCTTATCCTCAGCTGATCTATCTTCGATACCATCCCATTTCCTCCTCGACACAAGCTATTTAGGGAGCAGTACTCGTGCAATCGGCCGACTCGGATTGATATGCGACGTTCGGTGGCTCCCTGAAAAAACGGCGGAACCGACGTATTCTGAAGGATACAGGCATCCCCGCCAGCTCCAGATCAACGGTTGCACCGGCGGTGAGCCGCCGGGGAGGATCTGCGATCTGGATGTGGCCTGAGCGTACCCCGCCCGCGGGAATCATCTGCGTCGGACTTGAAGAGCCCGGCCGGACCCCTAATCGGAACTCCATCGACGACCCGGTCCGATTCTTTACGTAGTAGTAGATTTCAAAGGGCAACTCCCGTGCTACGACACACCAAGCGGTCCAGTCCATCCGGGAGACGGCAGCCACGTACCGACGACGCCAGTCGATTCTCACGTCCATCTTCACCCGGGACCGGTTCCAGCTGTAGACGAACGTATCCGTACGGCAGCTGATTGCATTGTCGTCATCCCCCGGCTCGACTGCGAGCAAACCGTCGAATAGGTCTCCCTGCGAAAGACAGTCCTTGGCGGCGTCGTGGTGAAAAATCGCCGGGAGGAAATTCTCCAAGCGGTTCCCGAAGGGGGAAGCCCGACGAAAACCCAATCGCCGCGGTTGCGTCGGATCCACGGTTGCGCCAGAGGATGGTGTGGCCTCCAACCCTTCGAAATCGCGGTTGCAGCACCCTCGTAAAGAGGCTTTGGTCACCTGCCAGAGTGACGATGAGATCGGCCCTCCTAGAGCAATGGCTCTCATCACGCCTGTCCGACCGTCTCCGGCTTCGTCTACAACCCATGCCAATGCGCACATGTCGTCGTCGTGCCACCCGGCCCAGGCACTGAACTGATGAAATCGAAGATTTGATTCTACCAGCCGCCAACCGGTGTCCGGCTCTCCGAAAACCCAATCTGATCGGCACAGTCGATGAAGAAACCGCTTTACTGCGGGTGCATCCTGATTCGTGAGCGCTCGAAGTCGTGTCACCAGATCGTGCTGGGGCCAAGGGTGTGCGCTTTGACAAGCAATCGCCATACCCGCCGCAGTCTGGAGAGTCACAGGTTGTAGAGGGGGCTATCGACGACCAGGGACCCTACCGTTGTCACCGGTACGACACACAGCTTCGAATCGCGAATTTAGCTTGCCCCCCTATTTCTTCGGCGTTACTATTCCCTCGTTGTCGGCCTCCTCGTATTCCGTGAGCAGAAGCATATGAGCAAAAAATCTACAGACGTGGATCTGGTTATTCCTATGATTCCAGAAATGGAATTGACTGCCTCTAAGACGGCGGAAGCGGTAGGAAACTTTATGCGCCTGGACGCCGACCAGATTGACGAAATAAAAATCGCCTTGATCGAAGCGTGCATTAACTCCTTCGAGCATAGTCAGAGCCAGAATCGTCGGGTCAACATCAACTTCGAGATCAGTTCCGAGCAGCTCTCGATACAGATCTCCGATGAAGGGCAGGGGTTCGATCTCGACAAGGTTCGCACTGAGATCAAGGATCGTCGCGATCGGAATGAGAAGCGGGGTTGGGGTCTGAAGATCATGCAGGAGTTGATGGATGAGGTGCGCGTCGAATCGGGCGACAACGGCACCACCATCACCATGGTCAAGTACCGGTAGCACATGGCAGGCGGGTACACCCATGTTGCGACGCCGCGAATGTCCCGTTTTCGAGGATTAAAAATCAGAAGCAGGAGCGCATAGTAATGGCAGAGAACACCGATGTGAGAGGCCGCCACGAGAGTGGGTTGGGCGTCGTCGATGTCGTCGGTTACATCAATAACGTCGGCGGAGAAAAGGTCGTACAAACCTGTGATGAACTCGCTACTCAGGGTGTCTCGAGCTTTATCCTCAATCTCGATGGCTGTACCATCGTCAACAGTATTGGAGTTTCTTTCCTGATCGAGCTTGTGGAGAAGGTGAAAGACGACAGCGGGCGGCTGGCGTTTTGTTGCGTTTCACCCACCATCGCCAAAACGTTCAGGATAATGGGGCTTCTGCAAAACTCCACGGTGCACGAAACCGAAGCGGAGGCACTCGAGTCGCTCAAGGGGTGATATGGCGTCTACCTCGAGCAAATCGCTGGTTCAGGTCCTCAAGAAAATACCCCTATTCAACGGCCTTTCACCTTCTCAGCTGCAAAAGATTCTGACGTTCTGCGCCACGCGTAGCTATTCACCCGAAGAAGTCATGTGTGAGGTCGGCTCGCACAGCGAAGAGATGTTCGTTCTCTTGAGCGGCACCCTGTCGATCGTTACCCGCGAGGGGTTGCAGGTCGCTACGCTAAAACCGGTGACGACCGTAGGTGAGGTAGGAGTGATCACACGGCAACCTCGCTCCGCCACGGTGGGTGTGATCGAAAAGTGCAATACCCTCATCCTCAAGCGAGGCCAGTTCGAGCATCTTCTGCGGGACAATCAGGACATTCAAGTCGTAGTCTATCGCAACATTATCGATATACTTGGGCGGCGTCTGATAAACGACAACGTTCGCATGCGCGACTACCTACTCGAAAAAACCAGATTCGAGTCACAAATACGGGAGGAGCGGCGCCGGACCTCAGCTGCCATACGCTTGTTGATGGAGCGTGCGGCGATGGAGAAGGACCAGGCAGAAGCGCAAATCACTGCCGTAGCGGAAAAGGAGATTCCGACCATCCTCGTGGTGGACGACGAAGTCAATGTGCGCAAGGTGATCAAGCGGATCCTGGCCGATTTTTTCAGCGTCCTCGAAGCAGGAAATGGGGAAGAAGCTCTGAGCGTGATCGAAGAGCAGCAGCCCGATCTAGTTATCACCGACATAAAGATGCCGCAGATGGATGGTCTGGTGCTGCTCGACAATATGCGCGATCGATTCCCGAACATTCCCGTCCTCGCCATCTCGGGTTATTTCGACGATGAAGAGATTGAGGGCAAGGGATTCAACGGCTTTCTGCACAAACCTCTGCAGATGGACGAGCTGAGGGGGCTGGTCGACGAGAATCTCAACTAAGCACACCGTGGACTTTTGGGAAATTTTGGAGGATCGATGTCCCCGCACACAGACGGGAGCGCTGCCAATGAGGAGCTGACAGAGCTCAGGCGCCAGTTGACCGAGAAGGTGCAGCTGCTGGAATTCGGCCGCCAAATCGGCCAGATCGCTCTGGCCTCCGCCGACGTGGATGAGGTGCTGGACAGCTTGGCACGGCAGGTCATCGAAACCGGGTTGTTCGACGTCCTGATGATCGCGCTGGTCGACGTCAAAGCTGATAGGGTGGTCCCGGTCAGGTCCTGGATGCGTGACCAGAACGGGGACTCGGACCGAGCTTCCGTCTCTGCACTAAACGAATTGACCAGTCCGCCGCTCCTGGTCGATTTGGCCCGCACTGGCGAACTCCAGATCATCGAGAATTGGGACGGACCCCGGCACGGCGTGCCGCTTGGCCCCAATCCCTCCGAAGCCGACCAGGTGGCCTATTTCATTCCGGTGAAGCAGGGAGATCGGGTATTGGCTTTACTTGGAACCACCAGTCCGGCGGCGCAAAAAGCCGATGTGCTGCGCCGCGTCGAAGCGGTTCAACCAGTTCTTTCCCATATCGCCGTAGCCCTGGAACACGCCCGCCTCTACGGGGAGGTGCAGGCGCACACCACCGAGCTAGAAGTGGTCAATTGGCAGCTGCAAAGCGAAATCCTCGAGCGCCAACGTTCCGAAGAGCTCATTCAGGCGGCACTCGCAGAGAAAGAGGTCCTGCTCAAGGAGGTTCACCACCGGGTGAAGAACAACCTCCAGGTCATTTGCAGCATGCTCGATCTCCAAACGGAGTACATGAAGGACCGGCAGCCCCATGAGATTCTGCGGGACACCAAGAATCGGATTCGCGCCATGGGTTTGATTCACGAGAATCTCTACGGCACCCCCGACCTCGAGCTCATAAACTGCGAGGATTACATCCGCAACTTGGTGATGAACCTCTTCGTCTCCCACGGCGCCACCCCGGATTCGGTGGTGGCCCGGTTCCACATCGACGTCGAGGGACTCGACGTGGACACCGCAGTTCCTTGCGGGCTCATCGTCAACGAGCTGGTTACTAACTCGCTGAAGTACGCTTTCTCTTCGGGGAAGGGTGAGATTCTCGTCGAGCTCCGCCGTCAACAGGAGGGTCGGTTCGGTCTGATGGTCAGCGACGATGGCGAGGGCTTTCCGCCGAAACTGGACCCGGCAACCAGCGAGTCCCTGGGGCTCAAGCTGGTAACGAGCCTGGGCAAACAGCTGGGCGGCGCTGTCACGTTCGAGACCATCAGTGGAGCCCGGACTCGAATCGACGGGATGAGCTCGAAGGCTGTCAGCTGACGCGGCTTGCGCCCAAACCACCTTTGGAAAAGATTAGAAGTGTCGTGCCCGCCCGGAACAACACCGAGCTATCCGACTCTAAACTCAACGAGAGCGTGGGCCAATGTTTTGCCTGTCGCCACGTCCGCCGAATTCAGTCGCAGCGAGGAAGTTCGTTCTTCCTCTGCCGCCGATCGCTTACCGATGCCAACTATCCGAGATACCCTATCCTGCCCGTAGCCGATTGCGCCGGGTTCGAGGAGTAGCCCGACATGAAAATGCGCCCGGGTTGGTAACACAGCCAGCGCGCAAACCTCGGGAGCGCGTCAATGGGTAACAGACTGTTGGCGATGGCCGCGATTCTCGTGGTGGTATTGGGGGGGTTGTGGTTCGCCCACCAGGCGTTCATGACGCGCCATTGGGAAGAGTTCAACGCGGCAGGCGACCGCGCATTCGGCAGGCAAAACTATCCCTACGCCGAGAAGATGTATCGCGAGGCACTGCAACGCGCCGAGGCACTGGACCCGCAGGACGCCCGGGTCGTCAAGAGCCTGACCGCCCTCCACCGTCTTTACAAAGCGCAGGGGAAAACGCTGCAGGCCGACAGCCTGCTCGCCCGCGCCAGGGCTCTTCGCGCCAGCAGAAAACGCTAGGGACCCTAGCGTTTTTTCAGCTGCGCTCCCAGCTCCGCGATCATGCTCATGGATTCCGCCCGGGCTGCTGCCAGTCCAGGGGAGGTCGGTGAGTCACCGCGAACAAAGTCAAGGATCACCTGTTCGGCCGCCACGAAATCGGCGCACGCATGGGCCACCTCCGAGCCGATGCCGTTGGGTATCACGGTTACACCGTTGCAGTCTCCGTGCAGCAGGTCGCCTGGAAAAACGATGATTCCCCCAACGGCCACGGGTACGGCCAGGTCGACGATGTGGGCATATCCATGTGAGCAGATAGCCCCGTCGCTGAAGGCCGGAAAACCCATCTCTCTGACCTGATCTAGATCTCGTGCGGCACCGCTGGTGATCAATCCGACAGCTCCGAAGGCCATATAACAGCTGCACATCACGTCACCGAAAGTCGCAGCCACGGAGGGAACATCCATATCCTGAACTACCACGACGGGGGGGCCGTTGACCTTGGAAAAAGCGTCCACCTGCCTGTCCAAACCGGCGTGCACGTCGCCGTCCCGAGCCGGAACAGCCCCGCGGTAGGTGGACGTGGCGGCGTAGCCGACCATGGGGGCATCTCGGGGAAGCAGGATTTTATGCGGGCGTCCATATAACCCACGTTACGGGGTTGAAGCTCGAAGAGTTCAACTACGTTGCAGATCGTCGGCGTATCGTATTTGCGCAGCAAATCCAGGTCTGCCGCAGATAAACCTTTGTCAGTCATTCGGTGCTCGTTTCCTGGTCGGTGGATTGTAGTTGGCAAGTCGAGGCGAGTGCAAGATAGTTCGGCTCAATTGCACTGTCAAAACGGATTGCTTGCACGGTGGATTGGCTCGCGTATCTTGATATCGAGTACACGAATGCGCAGGTCCTAACCAAAATCGGGTGACTGTGCTCGACCTGTTCGACAGCTCGAAATTCTCCGCTCTGTTCGGCGTTGTGGTGGCTTGCTACATATTGCGTGACGTGGTGCGGCTGATCGACACGCTCGTGCGCGAGGCACTCGGACTCAGACCGAAGAAGGCGGGGAACTGAAGCCGATGGGAGACTGGAACGACGGACCGAGTGCGGACCGTGAGCGCCGCACCTTGCTGGTGGTGGATGACGAGGAGTCGATCCGCCTCATGCTCGAGGACATCCTCGGAGTTCGTTACCGCGTCCTGACTGCCACCGACGGGCTGGACGCGTTGAAGGTGCTGGAAAGCGGTGAAGACCACATCGACCTTGTCATCACCGACCTGCGCATGCCCCGCATGGACGGCCACGATCTCGCCACCACCCTGCTCAGCGATTATCCCCACCTGGGTATCTTCGTGATAACCGCCCACGGCACCATCGATACGGCGGTGGAGGCACTCCAGGGTGGGATTCACGACTACATCACCAAGCCGCTGCCGGCCAATTTCAGCGAGATCTACGCCAAGTGCGAGCGTTTTTTCCAGATGCGCGACCTGCGGACGGAGCAGGAAATGATGCAGCGCCAGCTTCTGGAGCTCTCCTATTTTCCGCGCTCCAACCCCCACCTGGTATGTCGCGCCTCGTTGATCGCAGACGATGTAATGTTGTTCCCCGCAAACGACCGCACGGCCGGCGTATTCGGCGACGCGGCGGGACTCGCAGAAGGAGAAGGTCCGTGCCGTCTGTCCCTGGGATCCCTGGCCGAACTCTTTCCGGTGGATTTTGTCGACATCTTGAAGCGCATCGTCGGCACCGACGAGGTGGTTGAAATCGACGGCGTCCGATGGGGGGAGCGTTTTCTACAGCATACCTACACTCCCTTCGTTGACAACCGCAGCGACATCTTCATCGACCTCACGGACGTAACCGAACGCCGGCTGGCGGAGGCCTCGGTGCGACAGAGCGAAAAACGGTTCCGCAGCATTTTCGAGCAGTCGAACGACGCCATCTTCCTGCTGGATCCGACCAACGAAGAAATCCTGGATGTCAATCCGAAGGCCTGTCGTATCCTCGGCTATGCGCGCGAGGAGCTGTTAAAACTTCCAATCTCCGCGATCCATCCCAACGAGGTTCACCGGATGCAGGAATTCTGTGGCTCCGTTCTAAAGGACGGACAGGGATGGACGGAGGATTTGACCTGCACCACGATTCGCGGTCAGTCTCTTGCCGTGGAAATCTCCGCTTCGGCAGCCAATATCGCAGGTCGAAGTTGTATGATCGCCATGGTCCGCGACCAGACGGCCAAGGTGCGGACGAGCCAGGTTCTGGCGGACGAGGTCCAGGCGAACTACAACTACGAGGAGATCATCGGTGATAGCGGCGCCCTGCGAGAGGTGCTGAACCAGGTTGGGCTGGTGGCATCGACCGATACCTCGGTTCTCATCCTCGGGGAGAGCGGTACGGGCAAGGAGCTGATCTGCCGCGCCCTCCACCATCAGAGTCCGCGAAGCGCCGAGCCGCTGATCAAGATGAACTGTGCCGCAATTCCCTCGGGATTGATCGAAAGCGAGTTGTTTGGCCACGAGAAGGGAGCCTTCAAGGGAGCCGTGGCTCAAAAACGCGGACGCTTCGAGCTGGCACACGAAGGCACCATTTTTCTCGACGAGATCGGCGACCTGCCCGTGGAGACCCAGCCGAAGCTCCTGCGTTTACTCCAGGACCAGGAGTTCGAGCGGGTTGGAGGCACGCGCACCATCGAAGTCAACGTGCGGATCGTCGCCGCGACGCACCGGAATCTTGAGGAGATGGTTCGCGAGGGAGACTTTCGCGAAGATCTCTTTTACCGCCTGAACGTCTTTCCCATCCGCCTGCCTCCCCTGCGCGAGCGCCCAGAAGACATTCCGCTCCTGGCCGCTTATTTTGCCCAGAAAGCGTGTGCCGCGATGGGAAAATCGACCGGCAGGATCAGTGACCAGGCGCTGCGTCGCTTGCAAGGCTATCCATGGCCGGGGAACGTGAGGGAATTGCAGAACATCATCGAGCGCGGAGTGATTCTCAGCCAGGGAATGGATCTGGATGCGGAGCACATTCAGGTGAAGCCGGTGATTTCGGCCGCGGATAATGCCGGCATCCAGACTCTGCAAGAAATCGAGAAGAGTCACATCGTCAACGCATTGCGAGCCGCCAACGGCAAGGTGAGCGGCAAAGGAGGTGCGGCCGAGCTCCTGGGGCTCAAACCAACGACCCTGGGTTCGCGCATGAAAAAACTGGGTATCAGCGCGGATTCCTGATCCCCATTCCGGCAACAACCATTTTCGTCTTCGAAACACGTCCAGGCACTTCCGAAATATCGCGACTTCCCGAAATACCGTAACTATCGCGCTTTGAGCAGAAACGGTTAGTCGGCTCCTGTTCTCGCTCTTAATAGTTGTTATTACACGATTTAAGTAGAACAGATTCGTTCGGCTACGTCACTGGCACGTTTGTTGTTATCGGAGTGCCAGGAAGTATCGAGCAGAAACTGATCTGGAGGTAGTCATGACTCTTGCCACCACAGCTAGCATGACCGCGCCGGTCGCGCTGCCATCGGCCCCCGGTTTCGTCGAGGAAGAGCAGCTGATCGAAAACACTCGGACAGGCGATTTACGGGCGTTCGAGCTGCTGGTGGAGCGCTATCAACCGCGCGTGAATCGTGTAACCATGTCGGTGCTGAAAAATACCGCCGACGCGGAGGAGGTGGCTCAGGATGTATTTCTGACCGTCTTGGGCAAGATCGAACACTTTCGCGGCGATTCCAGTTTCTGGACCTGGGTTCACCGGATCGCGGTCAACTCCGCGTTGATGCGTCGGCGACGCTTGAAAACCAATACCCACATGTCGTTGGAGGAAGTCATGCCTTCCTTCGACGAGCGAGGTTACATAAAGGGGAGTGTCGTCGACGGGTCGCACGGCGCACGCGACTCCGCGATCCAGGAGGAAGAACGGGTGCGCATCAAAGAGGCGGTTTCGCGCCTCGAGTACAAATACCGGATCGTGTTCGTGCTGCGGCAACTTGAGGATTTGTCCACCGAAGAAACAGCTCGGATATTGGGTCTGACGACGGCAGCCGTAAAATCCAGGTTGCACCGGGCACGCCTCTTTCTGAGGTCCGACCTCGCCGATTACTTCGCTGAATACCTCAACTAGCGCCGCCCCAAATAAAAAGAAACCCCCCGATCGCCGGAGCGTTCGGGGGGTTCTTTCGTTCGCCTCAGCCCTGCGTCACATACACTGTTCCACCATGGCTTTGATTTCACCCACGGCCGCGGCGGCCAGCTCGTTCTTCAGCACTTCGACATCAGCCGATTCCATGTTGAGCTTTTTCAGCACTTGCCGATGGTATTTTCCGCTGTCGCCCGGAAGGTAGCCCAGGCCAAGATCTTTGCACAGGTTGTTGGCCATATGAATCAGGCAGGCCAGATCGCTCGGATCATCCCCCAGTCCATGATGGCTGCCAAGAACGCTTGAGAGCTCTTCGCCCAGATTGGTGTAGGTAGCCAGCAGTCGCCCCACCTGCTCATGGCTGGCCAGATCACCCAGCTTTGCCTCCGCCTGACGAAAGGAGCTGCTGTCCTTTTCCACATGCTGCAGAACCCGCTCGAACCATTCCCAGAAGAAGAAGCCGAGCACCAATTTCCCGATATCGTGCAGCAGGGACCCGATCCAGTATTCGTTGAATTCGATCGCGCCCTTCAAAGACAGCTTCTTTTCCATGTAGAGCTGGTCGGCAATGATGGCGGTTCCCACCGAGTGTTCCCAGAATCTGCGCAGATCGAAGTCGCTCTCCTGGGGTTTGACCAGGCTGTTGATCATCTTTATCTGCTGAGCGATCGCTCCCACCTTCTTGAGTCCCAGGCGAACGATGATCTCGCTCATGGTCCAGCTGCTCTGGCGGCCCGTGGCGGAGAACACCGGCGACTTGATCACCTGGAGCAGTTTCATGACAATGGCCGGGTCGGTGCAAAGAAGCTGCTCCAGCTGTTCCGTCGTTGTATTGGGGTCGTTCACCAGGCGCATGATGCGCATGACGATCTCGGGTAAGGTGGGCAGCGTGTTCAGGCTCTTTAGGCGGCGCTCTACCTTGAGCTGGAACGCTTCGTAGGGCACCTTCTCTACGTCTTCGAACAGGTCGCCGATGCCGTTCTGAACCAGCGCTTGGGCGGCGACGTTTTGCAGCGCTTCGTCGGAGTGGCTGAAGGCGCGCTCCCAGGCGCAGAAGTAGACATTGCTCATGTCGGCGCAAATCTCCTGCTGGCGGCCGACATTCTTACCGGGCATAACCATGAGTACCGGAATCTCACTACCTTGCCCAAGGTCAGCTATCCGGGGACCATCCTTTATCTCGTGGTTTTGCACGACGAAAACGCACTGAACGCTCTTGTCCACATCGCGCATGATAGCCGCGCCCCGGTCCAGATCCTGCGCTACCATGATCGACATCCCGTACTGATAGTTCAGCATCAGGTTCAGCGATTTGGCCAAAACCTGTTGCGGTTTGCCGTCCTGCTGGACGATCAGTCCGTACTCCACTCCCCCCGCATTGTCAGCTACCATCAGCTCTCTTTCAAATGGTGTAAATTTTCAGGATAGCATCGGCTCGCGGTCAATAATAAAACACGAAAGTACTCTCGTATCAATTCCCTGTTCGATCCTGTGCTTGTAGGTGATCCAGCAGCCGACTATCTTGGAGTGCGGCGCTTCCAGATGCTCATTTAATCTGTCGAATCTGAATAATGTCCCCCCGCATACTGCTGATAAATCCACCGATCTACGATTTTACGGCGTACGACTTTTGGCTCAAGCCGTACGGGCTTTTGCGGGTTGCCGGTCAGCTACGTCACGAGGCCGATCTGGTTCTCTTCGACTTCCTGGACCGGTTGCATCCCGCGGTTGCGCCCGATCTCCAAAAGGACCGTTGGGGCAGGGGCCGGTTCGTTGCCGCCGAGATCGAGAAACCACCGGTCCTGGAAACGATTGCGCGTCGCTACTACCGCTTTGGCCTGCCTCGGTCCCATCTACGAAACCTGCTGGCATCGAGCGGCCCTTTCGACGTTGCCCTGATTCAAACGGTTATGACCTACTGGTATCCGGGCGTTGCCGAGGTCATCGAAGAGTTGCGCCGTTTCAGTCCGAAAACACTTATCGTCCTGGGCGGCAACTACGCCACGTTGTGCCCTGAGCACGCCGCCGGCCTCGGCGCCGATCTGGTAGTAGAAGGCGACGATCTGGATCCGCTGGCCCAGCTCCTCGAATTAGATCTTAAGAGCAAAGCACTCCCGTACTGGGAGGGTTATGACAGGTTGGAAACGGGGGTCTTGAGGCTTACCGAGGGCTGCCCTTTCCGGTGCACCTACTGTTCGGTGCCTCAAGTTCAGCCTCAGTTTCGCGGCCGGCTCGAAGCGGCGCTGGCGGAGTTCGACCAACTGGTGCGCCGCGGTGTCCACCGCATCGCCTTCTACGACGACGCCTTACTCTTTCGGCAAGACCAGTTGCTGCTTCCGTTCCTGGAAGCGGTCGCAGGTTGCAACTCGGGTATCGAGCTGCACACCCCCAATGCGCTGAATGCCCGCTTCGTCACCCAGGAAGTCGCCCGGACAATGGTTGGTGCTGGTTTCGGTTCGTTCTATCTCGGCTTCGAGAGCAGCTCCTACCAGTGGCAACGAAAGACCGGATCGAAGGTGTATTCCTCAGAGCTGGCGGACGCCGTCGACCGCCTGTTGCGGACGGGAGCAAACCCCGACCAGATTACCGCATATCTGATCATTGCACACCCGGCCGGCGATCAGCAGCAAGTGGAGGAATCGATGCAGTTTGCCCGGGAAATCGGCATTCGGGTTATGCTGTCGGAGTTTTCCCCGCTGCCGGGAACTCCAGATGGGGAAACGTGCCGTCAGTGGGTCGATCTGGATGAGCCTTTATGGCACAACAAGACGGCGTTTCCGCTGGTGTTTCTAGGTCGGGAAGAGGTGAATCGGTTGAAGAGGTTGGCGCGGCAGCTTAACCAGACCCTGGTGCCGGCGGCTTGAGCCCCTGTTGAACGGTGCACTATATGAGGGTTTCGGCGTCGTCTTCGGGTGCATAACCCAAAAGATCACGGGCATTCTGAATGTCCCAATAGGCCCGTTTGTTGCCGGAGATACCGTAGAAGATGCCGAAATTCAGCTCCACCTCGATGCTGCGCCATACCAGCTGCACGCAGTCGCGATAACTCAACCAGGTAGAGAGAAAGCGGTCGCTGGGTCTGTTGCGTATGAAATCCTCCTGCTGAAAGGAGCCGATCCGCAAACATATGACCTCGAGCCCGAACCGGTCGACATAGTAGCGGCCCAGATCCTCGCCGAACGCCTTGCTCGCCCCGTAGTAGCTGTCCGGCCGCGCCGGCATCTCCGAGGTGGTAAACACCCCTTCCTCCTCATAGATCCCGGATACGTGGTTGGTGCTGGCGAAAACGATCCGTTTGACCGCGCGGCGGCGCGCTGCCTCGTAGAGGCAGTATACGCCCTGGATATTCGCTTCCATCACCGATTCCCAGCTGGCCTCCACCTCCGGCTCCCCCGCCAGATGCACGATGGCGTCGACGCCATCCACCACCTCCTCCATGTGGGGAAGGTCGGTGATGCTGCCGACGAACACTTCCTCGCTGCCGTCGGTAACGGGCACGTTTCTGTGATACATCAACCGAAGGTCGTAACGATCACGCAGACCTTCGTGCACGGCGACCCCGATCTTTCCGGCGGCACCGGTGATCAAAACCTTCTTACCCGCCATCGAAATCCCGGGCGGCGATCAGGCTCCAGAGCAGTCCCACAACGATCACTGTGCCGAAGGCGAGACCCACGAACCACAGAAGCCGCCGCACCCGGCGCAGACGCTTGCGGCGCCATGGCTTGGGAATGCCGCCCATCACATGCGCTAGTCGTCCGTTCACGTGAACCTGCTTGAAGGCTGTTGCGACCCCCATTTTGTCTCTCCTTATCGAGAAGCCCAGCGAATGCCGCGGCGTTGGATCTCGGTTACCTCGAACTGATCGAACTCGCTCGCCTTGTGACCCAGCGAGGAATAGAACACTCTTCCCTCGCCCCAGTGCCGCTTCCAGATCACCGGCATCACGGTGCCATTGACCCAGGGATTGCTCTCTGTTTGAAAGGTGGTAGTTGCCAGCACTTCGTTGCCCGGATCCGTGTGCATGTAATACTGCTCCGAGCGCACCGAAAAATCCGCGATTCCCTCAATGATCGGATCGTCGGTAGCAACCATGTTGACTTCGTAATCTTTGATGCCGTCCGGATGGTCCATGAACTGCCCTCCCACCATGTACTGGTATCCCAGGTGCTCGCGGAAGGCGTCGGCCATGCCCCCGTGCCAGCCGGCAAGACCAACTCCTGCCGCCACCGCCCTGCTCAGCCCTTCGAACTGATCGGCATCGATGACACCCATGGTCCAGATCGGCGTGATAACACTTAGATTCGCCAGCAACGCCGCGTCTTTGAAGATGTCCAAGCTGTCGGCGACGGTGACCTCGAACTCCTCCTCGACCAGTATCCGCGCCCACAGCTCGGCGCATTCCTTCGGCTCGTGTCCCTCCCAGCCTCCCTGTACGATCAACGCCTTCTTCGACATCTGCACCCCAATTTCTGCCATTTGGTGTAGTATCTGTTCAGGTCAAATTCCTGTCAAACGGATGTTGCCTCTGCCGAAGCAGATGGTATTATTGCACCCTGGAGACACTAAAATGACAAGCGAGGAACGACATGGCTGCGTCAGATAAAAAAGCGCGACTGGGATTTATAGGTGCTGGATGGTGGGCAACCGCCAATCACATGCCCGTGCTCTCCGAGAGGGACGACGTGGAATTCGCCGGCGTCTGCCGCCTCGGAAAAGAGGAGCTGGCGCGGGTCAAAGAGAGATTTGGCTTTACCTATGCCACCGAGGATTACCTCGATCTGCTCGACAACTGCGAGTTGGATGGGGTGATCGTCGCTTCGCCCCACACGAAACATGCCGAGCACGCCAGCGCCGCCCTCGAACGAGGTTTGCACGTGATGTGCGAGAAACCGATGACCATCCATGCCGCGGACGCCCGCCAACTGGTCGCGACCGCCGCAGACAATGGATTGCATCTGATTATACCCTATGGCTGGCACTACAAACCTTTTATACAACAGGCCAAACAACTGATAGACGATGGACGACTGGGGCCGATCGAGTACGTCCTGTGCCACATGGCATCGCCGATCCGCAGCTTGCTGGACGGCCGCGGCATGATGGTGCCGGACGGCGGCGGTCAATCGGGAGAGACCCTGTTTGAGCCGACCACCGCAACCTGGGCTGACCCCAAGGAGGCGGTGGGCGGCTACGGGTACGCACAGCTACCTCACTCGCTTGGCATGTTGTTCTGGCTCACCGGCCTGGAGGCTAAGAGCGTGTTCAGTCTGATGACGGCCCCAGAATCACAGGTGGATCTCTACGACGCCATTACGGTGCGCTTCACCAACGGCGCCATCGGTACCGTAAGCGGCGCCGCCAACGTGCCGTTCGACCGCCCTTTCCATGTGGACCTGCGTCTCTTTGGACCGGAAGGCATGCTGCTGTTGGACTGCGAGCGGGCGCGCCTCGAGCTGCGGCGCTACGACGGTGACCATGTGGTTGCGGATGTGGATCCAGACTCGGGAGGGTACGAATGCACCGGTCCACTCTACAATTTCGTGGATCTGATTCTTGGCAAGACGAAGGAGAATTTCGCCCCCGGCCTGGCCGGTATGCGCGCCATTGAACTGGTAGATGCTGCGTACCGTTCGAACGCATCAGGGGTTGAGGAAAACGTATAACCCTGCGAAATCCTACGACTGAAAACGCGGCGTCGATAGGCCGCTGGCCGACCGTAACTCTAACGCTGACCTGTGCTCTCTTTCTCTTCGGGGCAAGTTCTGCGAGCTCCGGGGACGAAGCGAAGTTGCGTTTCGCCGCCGCCGAAACCGCCGATGCCCGGGCCGCCGCTGCGGTCCTCGAGGAAGCGTATGGTCGTTTAGGCATTGAGATCGAGGTCGAATACCTCAACGGCAAGCTGGCCCTCGCCCGCGCCGACTCCGGCCTCTACGATGGCGACGCCCAGCGTATCGACGGCATCGCCCGACGTTTCCCCAATCTGATTCAGGTTCAGGTTCCGGTTAATTATCTCGAGGGAGTGGCGTTTGCCAACCGGGGCGATACCGACGTCAGCGGCTGGCACAGCCTGCGGGACTATCGGGTCGGGATCGTGAAGGGGATACTGTTTGCCGAGGAGGGCATCCAGGGGATGGAGGTATCGCGAGCTGCATCATATGAACAGCTCGTTGGGCTGCTCATGCAGAACCGGATAGACTTAGCCATAATGCCCCGCGTAAACGGTCTTGTGGCGATCCAGGTTCCAAAGGAAGTGTCCGAGAATAGGAGTGACATTCAGGCATCAGGCGCCGTGCTCGAGACCCTGTTCCTGTACAACTATCTCAATGCCAGGCACGAGAATCTCGTGCCCAGGGTGGAGCGTGTACTTAAAGAGATGCTTCTGGACGGAACAACGAAAAGGATACGGCATCAAGTTTACTCCGGGCTACTGGATCTCGATGCGGCGGGGCTGCCCACCAGAGCCACGCGGCGTAAGCCGGCATCACCTCCTGACTCCACTTCCAAATCCGGTTTCGAACCTCAAACCGGAACGCTGAAGCGACTCGTCATATCGACACCAGCTCTTTCCGTTACCAGCGCCGCCGCCATGGACGTGTTACGCGAGGCGTATGGACGGCTCGGCTACAAATTGGAGATGCGCCATCTAAGCTCCGCAAGCCACGCGAACGCCGGTCTGGTAGACGGGGAACTCATGCGCATCGGCGGGCTCAGCCGACGGTTCAAGAACCTCGTGCAGATACCGATTCCGGTGAACTACACGCAGGTGGTTGGGTTCGCGACAAGACTGGACGTACATATACGCGGATGGTCTAGCCTGAGACCGTACCGACTTGGAGTTATCGATGGTGTCCTGCTCACGGAGCAAGAGACCCGGGGTATGGACCGGCGTTTCGCCACGACTCCCGATCAGCTGGTCCGATGGCTCTCGGATGACCAGATAGACATAGCCGTCTTGCCGCGGGATACGGGCTTGCTGTCCGCGGTTGAGCAAGGCGTTTCCGAGGTTCGGGAACTGCCGGGCGTGCTGGAGACGGTATTCGTGTACCACTACCTGAATACGAAATACAAACACCTCGTCCCGGACTTGACACGGGAGCTAAAGGTGATGCTCCTATCTGGCGAGACACGGAGGCAACGCACGCAGTCATACACTCGTCTGCTGGACTCCCGTTCATAAGAGCTATGGAAAAGCGAGTCACACAGGGCCAGATTCAGTTTCGCTCCATCGCCATTCTAATTGCGGTTGTGGTGGCGGTCACCGCCTGCGGTTTCCACGTAGTTTACCAGCAAACACTGGAGGCGAGAAAGTCACAGCTCGAGGAACTGGTCCGCTCCCAAGGGCGGCTGATGGAGGCAGTTGGCAAGTTCAACGCGTTCTTCCAGAGCGGTTCCGAGGAAGGCGCGAGCTTTGCCGCTACCCTCTCTCAGATCAAGGAGGCTCACCGTAAGTACACCGGTTTCGGTGAAACCGGCGAGCTTGTGCTGGCGCGAAAGCAAGGCGACCAGATCGTGTTTCTGCTGCCCGTGCGCAGCAGGGATTTCCAGATTCCGCCGCCGGTCCCGTTCGAAGGCGAGATGGCAGGACCGATGCGGATGGCCCTCTCGGGTCATTCGGGTGTCATCGAAGCCCTGGATCATTCGGCGCACGAAGTGCTAGCGGCGTATGAGTACCTGCCGTTCATGGAGCTGGGGCTCGTGGCCAAGATCGACAAGTCGGAGATCCTTGACCCGTTTGTTGATGCGGCGCAGGTCTCGGGAGCCATAGCCTTGATTGCTGTCTTGATAGCGACCCTGCTGAACGTGCGCAGTATCGGGCCTTTGATCCGCAGTATAACCGAGCGGGAAGAACGCATAAGCCTGCTGTTGGAGTCCACCCCCGACGCCATGGTCATCGTGGGCGAATCCGGTCAGATCGAGATGGCGAACAAGCGTGCCGAGACTGTCTTCGGCTACCGTCGCGAGGAACTGCTGGGTCAGGCGATAGAAATGCTAGTACCCGATCGCTTCCGTTCAGGTCATATGCAGCTTCGGGACGGCTATTTCCACGATCCGTCCGTGCGGGAAATGGGCGTCGGGCGGGAACTGGTGGGTCAGCGCAAGGATGGGTCGGAGTTTCCCGTCGAGATCAGCTTGAGTTATATCCGGACCGCGGGGCATGTTCAGGCGGTCGCCGCGGTGCGCGACATCACGGCTCGAAAAGAAGCGGAAGCCCAGGAACGGTTGGTTCATCAGGCGTCGCAACTGGCGGCGGAGTCTGCATCGTTTGAGGACTCCCTGCAGCTGTGCGTCGATCTGGTTTGCGAGACTACGGGATGGCCGGTGGCCCACGTCTATCTGCCGCCACCTGCCGAGGATGGTGCCAATCAGCAGCTGCAGCCAAGCGGAATCTGGCACTGCCAGGACCACGTTGCTCATGGCGAGTTCCAACAGGTCACGGAGCGCACTCAGTTTGCCCGCGGCGAGGGATTGCCGGGTCGCATCTGGGAGTCGGGCGAGCCGGCCTGGATCGTCGATGTCCAGAAGGATCCGAACTTTCCACGTGCCGATTTGTGTGAATCCATCGGCGTTCGCGGCGCGTTCGGCTTTCCGATCCGCGTCCGCGACGAGACGGTGGCGATCATGGAATTCTTCGCCGAAAAGGAGTTGGCGCCAGACGAAGACTTTCTGCGCACGATGAAAACCGTCGGCGGGCAGATCGGTCGGGTGCTGGAACGACGTCGTGCCGCAGATGCTATCCGGGAAAGCAAGAACTTCCTCCTCAGTGTCATCGACAACACCACAGCTGCCATCTATGCCAAGGACCTGACGGGGCGCTACCTGCTGGTAAACCGCACACTGGCCAATACGCTCGATACGACGCCGGCCGACATGGTTGGCAAGGCACCAGACGATTTTTTCCCTCCAGAGATTGCGGCGCAGCATCTGGCGAACGACCGGAAGGTCGTCGCGGCCGGCGGTGCGATCGCTGAAGAAGAACAAGCTCTCATAGGAAGCGAGGCCCGCACATTCCTGTCTGTGAAATTTCCCATTTTGGATGTGGCCGGCGAAGCGACGGCCGTTTGCGGTATGTCCACCGACATAACCGACCGCAAGCAGATGGAACGGGAGCTGGAAGTGGCCATGCAAACAGCAGAGGACGCCAATCAATCCAAGAGCCTCTTCCTGGCCAATATGTCCCACGAGATCCGCACCCCGATGAACGCCATTCTAGGTTTCGCCGAGATCCTGGCCGGCCTGGTGCGGGACGCTCAGCAGCGACAGTACCTCAGTTCGATTCAGTCGAGCGGAAAATCGTTGTTGGGTCTGATCAACGACATCCTCGACCTGTCGAAGGTGGAGGCGGGCAAGCTGGATCTGGAGTACAAGGCGTTTGACGTGGGTGGAGTGTGCAGCGAGATGGAGGCCATCTTCGCGCAAAAAATCGCCGAGAAAGCGATCGACTTCGTCGTAGAGATAGACCCGTCGCTGCCACGAGCGCTGATACTGGATGAGACACGGCTGCGGCAGATTCTGCTCAACATCATCGGCAACGCCATCAAATTCACGGATGCAGGACATGTTAAGTTGTCGGTGCTGCAGACCAATCCTCAGGAAGAAGGCAGCAAAGTCGACGTGGTCTTTGGCATAGAGGACACGGGGGTGGGAATTCCCGAAGATCAGCAGGACAAGGTGTTCGGCGCCTTCGAACAGACCAGTGGCCAGAGTTACACCAAGTTTGGTGGTACGGGACTGGGCCTGGCGATCACCAAACGCCTGATCGAGATGATGAATGGCGAGGTGAAGCTGCGCAGCGAGGTTGGGGTTGGCAGCACCTTCGAGGTCGTGCTACAAGTCGGCAGCTGGTCTATGCCTATCTGCAGGAGTACGACTTTGAATTGTTTGAGGCCACCAACGGTGAGGAAGCGGTGGATCAAGCCCAGAGGTATCATCCCGATCTGATCCTCATGGACATGCGCATGCCGGTGATGAGCGGATACGACGCCACGATGGCCATCAAGAATGGTGAGAACACGTCTGATATCGTTGTGATCGCCTTGACCGCTTCGGTGATGAAACACGACGAAGGCAACGTAAGGGCGATCTGTGATGGCTACCTCCACAAGCCGGTAACCAAAGGTCAGCTGGTTATGGAGCTGACCCGATTCCTCGAGCACAGCCGCACCGAACCCGCAGAGAAAGCGCCGTCGGCAGAACCACGATCCGGAGACGGAGAGTGGTCACACAACGAAATGGACGATGCCGCGCGTTCCCGACTGCCCGAACTAGTGAGATTACTCGAACAACAGCGCCCGGTTTGGGAGGAAATCAGCTCCACACTGACCATCAACGATGTCGAGGAGTTCGCCTTGCGAATGCAGGAGGTCGGAATAGACTTTGCATATCCTCCTCTGGAACAGTGGGGCCGCAGGTTGGCGGATCAGGCGAGTATGTTCGACCTGGCGGCTCTGCCGGCAACGCTGGAAGAATTTTCCACGCTCATCGATCAGATTGGTGAGACAGTGTGACAGCAGCTGTATTGCTGCCAAATATTGATAGTCCAGTTTCTTCCCGGCAACCTTCGACCGGTTCAACACGAGCTGACTGTGGTCGAGGAGCGTGCGCTTGGTTTACCCCATCACCCATTGGTTTGCTGATTTTCTCCGATATTTCTCTAACGCGTAGCATTCAGTGGCGTGGTAACGTATAGTGTGGTCAGTAGCTTAGAGGACAGAAGGCATATTATAGCAAATGCGTGCCAGACTGCCAATAGAAGCGGTCATCGCTGCAGGTAATGGCAGGGCAGAGCGGGGGCAAGAAGCGGGCACGCGACTTTGTGCGAGAAGCAATGGCTTGGTTCCGTTCATCGTCGTCATGTCGCATTTCGTTGGTTGTTGTGTCGTTGTTTCATTTCCGTAAGTTGTTGATTTCACAGAATGTGACTCTGAATATCCCGGCGCTTCCATGCCTTTGGCTCAGGACCAAGATTTCCCAACTTGTTCGGTCAGCTACACGGAAACAGTCCCTGATCCAGGAAGAGTGATAACAAGATGACGGCGGAAAACAGGCAGAGTCGTTTCCTCCGCATGGTGGTCGGCCAACCACTGTTGCTCCTCAGCTTCATCTTCATTGTCGGTTTCGCGGCTGTGCTCTGGCAGGCGACTCACCTGGCTACCTCCCTGGTGGAGTCGAGCGCTTTGAGCAGCGCCTCTCGCTATTCGAAGGTGTTGGCGGAGTTGCGCTCGCTTTACACCTCCGAAGTCGTCGACCGAGTGCAGGGTCATGCGGTGGAAATCACCCACGACTATCACGACAAGGAGGGGGCCATTCCCCTTCCCGCCACCTTGAGCATGCTGCTAGGTGAAAAGATCGGCCTGCGCGGCGAGGGCATGGAGGTACACCTATACAGCCCCCACCCTTTCCCTTGGCGTCGAGACACCGGTGGTTTGGCCGACGATTTTCGCGAGAAGGCTTGGCGACACCTGAGAGCGGAACCAGGTTTACCGTTCTACCGCTTCGAGCAGTACCGCAACCGATCATCGTTGCGCTACGCCACCGCCGATCTGATGCGCGACCAGTGTGTCAACTGCCACAATACACACCCGGATACCCCGAAGAGCAATTGGCGAGCAGGCGACGTACGCGGAGTACTGGAGGTCATCATCCCGCTCGATGCCGTTCGGGAGGATTCCCGGTCGGGATTGTGGGCTACCATAGCCCTGCTCGTCGGTATGGGGTTGGTCAGCTTAGCGTGTCTTGCCGTAGCGATCGGCCAGATGAAACGGGGTGCCCAGCGTTTGGAAGAAGAGGTGACAAGTAGAACGGCCGATCTTCGTCAGCAGATCGCCGAGCGGGAAGAGGCGGAGAGCGGCATGCGCCAGAGCGAGGCGCACAAATCAGCTGTACTCGATTCGGCCCTGGATTGCGTAATCAGCATGGATCAACATGGCCGGATCACGGAGTTCAATCCGGCGGCAGAACGCACCTTCGGTTATCGGCGCGAGCAAGTCATTGGGGAGTTGCTGTCCGATAAGATCGTCCCGCCAGGCTTCCGCGCAAAACATATGCAGGGGCTTGCTCACTACCTTGAAACTGGAGAAGGGCCGGTACTGGATCAGCGTATCGAGATCTCGGGGATGCACGCAGACGGTACGGAATTTCCTGTCGAGCTGGCGATAACGCCTATCGACGTAGGCGGTCCGCCGTCGTTCACGGCACACATTCGCGACATCACAGAGCGGATACAGGCGGAGGACGGATTGCGACACGCGGTGGAGCAGTCCGAGGCGGCTAACAAGGCCAAGAGCAGGTTCTTGGCGAACATGTCACACGAGATCCGCACACCGCTGAATGCGATCATGGGATTCACCGAGATTCTAGCGACTCGGATCGAGGATGCGACCCTGAAGAAGTATCTGGCATCGATTCGAGCCAGCGGTAAATCGTTGATCACACTCATCGACGACGTCCTGGACCTTTCTAGAGTTGGCGCCGGGAAGCTTGAGATGCATCCCCGGCCGACCGATGTGTGCGCGCTGCTTCATGAGATCGAGCTGGTCTATGCGCCCAAGGCGTCAGGAAAGGGATTGCGACTTGAACTGGAAATCGATCCCGGGATGCCCGATGCGCTGGTAATCGACGATGGCCGCACGCGTCAAATTCTGGCCAACCTGATTGACAACGCGATCAAATTCACCCATCAAGGCCAGGTGCGGGTGCGGGCAGCGGGCTCGCGCAAGGGCGAGGACGAGGATCGCGTAGACCTGGTCCTGTCGGTGGCGGACACCGGCATAGGAATACCTGACGATGAACGCGAGAGCATCTTTGGTGCTTTTGATCAGCGCGAGGATCAGAGCATCAATGAGTACGGTGGGGTGGGCCGCGGCCTGGCGCTCATCAAGGCTTTCCTCGCCCAATCGGATGGCGAGATCAACCTCGAGAGTCAGGTCGGTGTAGGCAGCACCTTCACCGTCACCCTTCGGGATGTGGAGGCGGCCACCGAGGAACAGATTGCCCAGGCGGAGGCGGAACAGACCGACCCCGATTCGGTGCAGTTCGATTCTGGAACAGTGCTGCTGGCAGATGACGTCAAGAGCAATCGCGAGCTGGTGAAGGGGTTCCTCGACGGACAGCCTTTTCGCTTCGTGGAAGCCGAGAACGGCGAGGAGGCGATCGCCCAGACCCGCCAGGAGTCACCGTCGCTGATACTGATGGACATCAAAATGCCCGTATTGGACGGATTCTCGGCTGCACAGCGTTTGAAATCGGATCCCCAACTGCGGCATGTGCCGGTGATCGCGCTGACTGGCTCAGTTCTTCGCGAGAGCGAGGACGAAATCTTGCAGGTGTGCGATGCGTTTCTGCGCAAACCGGTGCCGCGGGGCGATCTCATCCGGGAGATGAGTCGGCTGCTGCCCCATCGGGTCGAGAGCTCTTCTGAAGAATCGGTGACGACCGAGCCCGCCTCCGCGTCTGAGGGCTGGACGCCGGAGACGATGCCACCGGAACGACGGGCTCGCATGCCCGAGCTCGCGCTTGCACTTGAGGGGTTGTCTCAAACCTGGGAGGAGCTGTCAGCCACCCTTACCATAAACGATATTGACGAGTTCGCTCAACGCGTAGGTAATTTGGGCGAGGAATACGGGCACGAGGACCTCGTTCGCTGGAGCAGTCAGCTTTCGAGGCAGGCGGTCGGATTCGATGTGGACAGAATGACCGCAACATTGAGCGAGTTTCCCGACCGACTCCGACAGATTGAAGCGATCGGTACCTAGCTGGGAATTTAGAAAGGCGACAGACATGGGAGAAAACGTCGAAGCACGAAAAGGCGAGCGCATACTGATTGTCGACGATACCCTGCAGAACATCCAGGTGCTGGGGACAGTCCTGCGCGAGCAGAACTATCAGATCAATGTCGCCCAGAACGGTATCCAGGCGTTGGAGATGGTGGAGAAGGTGGAGCCCGACCTGATCCTGTTGGATGTGATGATGCCGGAAATGGACGGCTTCGAGGCGTGTCAACGGCTAAAGGCGGATGAGAAGACGAGGGAAATACCGATCATTTTCCTGACGGCAAAGGTGGAGACCGAAGACGTCGTCCACGGCTTCGAGATCGGCGCCATCGACTACGTCACCAAACCGTTCAATGCCATCGAGCTGTTGGCCCGGGTCAAGACCCATCTGGAGTTGCGACGATTGCGGCAGGAGCTGCTGGAATACAACGAGCAGCTGGAAGCAAAAGTGGCTGAAAGGACGGTAGAAGTACAGCGGGCGCACAAGCAACTAGAACTTCAAGTAAGGGAATTGGACGGTCGCGACAGATTGGCCCATGCTCAAATGGAGGTGAGCAGCGCCGGCAACGGATTCGAGGCGATTCTCTCGGTTCTGCGGACCGTGCTGAATGTGGACAAAGCGAAGATCTATCTGCTCGACGAAACCGGCGACGAGCTGATTCCGAAAGCAGCACTGGGATTGGACGAGCCTGGCCAGCTGCAGGATGAAGAGGATCTCGTCGACCTGGTGCCTGTCGCCACCGGTGACCAGGATCTGGTAGCTCTTTCCCTGGCTGACGGCAAGCCCATGAGTGGAAACGACAGCGACGGTGCCGTTCCGATGATCTATGGAGATACGGCTCTTGGAGGAATCTGGGTGCAGGGCATGCGCAGTGACGGTGTTGATGAGCAGGGATTGATGGAGGTGCTGTGGCGTCTCGCCAGTGAAGCGGCTCTGGTTTGCCACGCCATAAAGCAGAGCAATGCCCTCGAAAGCGGCGACATCGACGTCTCTGCGCTGCTGGATGTGGAGGAGTGAGGGGATTGTGGCCGAAAAAGTGACGGTAACAGGTGGCCTTCACCTTCCGGGTCGGGCGGTCGATCCACGCAAGGATGTTGCTCTGGCCCGCATCTTTGAAGGTCTACGGCGACCGGCGCAGAAAGCCGTATTCCGGCGCCCGGGCGAGGAAGCCGGCGAGGATGCCGGTCAGCCGTTCTACGAACTGAGCCTCGGCGACATTCGAATCGCGATCCGCGCCGACGCCCTGAAAGCCTACGTCTCGAGCCCGATAACGATGGAAGATCTGCCGGGCCTCAACGATTCGATCGCCAACCTCAATTTCAAAAATCCCGAAAGTCCGACAGCCGCCAGAAAGGAGTGGACTCTGATCTGCACCGGCAAGGAACCGGTGGCAGCCGAAGGTGTCGTCTATTTCAGATCCGAGGGGGCCAGCGAAACCATATCAGCCTGCGACCTGGTGGGGCTTTCCAGCGAAGTTGACAACCTGCTCGCTGCGGAGGAGGTGGATGAGGCGCTCGCATTGCAGTTTCGGTGCCCCAGCACCGTACCCGGCAGCACCATAGCTCGCTTGCAAACGCACGAGAAGGAAGAGGAAGGGCGCGACGTGTTCGGGCATCTGTTGATGACGGAAAGTGCGCCGACACAACCCGAAGCTGGCACCAACGTGGAGGTCGAAGGCGACCGTTTTGTCGCCACTCGCTACGGATATGTCGTGCTCGAGGAAAATCGCCTGTCCGTGTTCTCACCGGTCATGCTGGACCAGCAACGGTTGTCGGCCAATTGGTGTGTCATCGATCCGCGCCCGCAACAGGTAGAGGCCGACATGCTGAAATCGTGGCTGGCGGAGCTCAATGTCGTGGATGGGATCCAGCAGGAGGCGATCGATTGGATGGCGCACGAGATCTTCTCAGGACGCCAGCACCTGGGTTTGCACAAGATCGCCGTTGGCAAACCTCCACGTCACGGTCATGACTCCGAGCTGGAGCTGCTGATCGAACAGGATGAGCGCTACGGCAAGGTGCAGGATGATGGCAGTCGCGATTTTAGTGAGGTGGATTTTGGCAAGACCGTCACCAAAGGCCAGGAGATAGCCCGGCTCAGCCCCCCCACGAAAGGGACTGCTGGGCGGTCCATTAGGGGTGAGGAGATCCCCTGCCATCACGGTGTCAAGCGATCAGTCAAATCGGGAAAGGGAACCTGTATAGAGGAAGACGCCGATGGCGTCATCCATTACTTCTCCGAGACGGACGGCGTTCTTTCCCACTCCCCTACAGAGCTTTCCGTGATGGACTCCCTCGTGATCGAAGGAGATGTAGGATATGAGACGGGCAACCTGGAATTCAAGGGGGAAATCGTCGTTAAGGGTTCGGTGCAGAAGGGATACAACGTCAAGGCGAGTGGTGATGTAATCGTGTTTGGTCATGTGGATGGGGCCACCATCGCAGCGGGAGGAAACGCAGTCATTGGTGAAGGCATCTACGGCAGAAAAACGATGGTGGTCACGCGTGGCGACGTGCGAGCGCAATTTGTTAACGAGTCAAAGCTTCGCTCTGGGGGGGACATTGTCCTAACAGCCCACAGTCTGGACGCCACTTTGCGGGCAGATGGTTCTATTTGGGTCGGCATTCCATTTGGTGAGGTGGAGGGCAATGTGGTGGGTGGCCGCGCTTGGAGCCGCGGCGGCATCGAGGTCGTGGTCGCGGGCGGTCGGAACGCTTCTACCGAACTCACCTGCGGTCTCGATCCCGAACAGCTGCGCAACGTTGACCGCCTTAACCGCAAAATCGAGGAAGGGAATAAGCTGATCGCGCGCCAGCTGAACCGTTTTCAATTGACCACCTTGGATGTTGCTGCAATCCAGAAGCGGCTCGCGGCGTCAACCGGCTCGCGAAAGAAGGTGCTTGCGAAAGCAGCGAAACAGCTCGGCGAAATCGTTCAGGTGCACCAGAAGTTTCTGAAGGAGAGACGGCAATTAGAGCGAGGCGGTTCCATCGGCACGGGGGAAGCGGAGATCAAGGCGACTGAAGCGGTGCACTCGGGAGTGATCGTAAGGATCGGCGATCAGACCCGGCGCATCAGAGACAATCTGGAATCGACCATGTTCACCCTCGGTGACCGCGGAGTTGTAGCGAAGGCGATCTACTAGCGCTGACTTGCGGGTCCGACCTCGCTTATACTTACTGAAACTTCTGAAACGCAGGCTCTTCCCCGGGAACCGGAGAATTGTCGAACGTCCCGTGTCGCATGACGGCCTCCCGCCCCCCAAACGCTTCGACCTTTTCCCGTTGACTCTTGCGTGCGCGTACGTCGATCTCTTCCGGATCGAGCAACGTTCGCAGTTGCTGTTCGAACTGAGAGATGAGCTTTTCATGCCCCGGTGAGGAGGCCAGATCCTCGCGCTCTTCCGGATCCGCAGATAGGTCGAAAAGTTGGGCCGGCGAGCCCACGTGATACAGGTACTTGTACCGCACCCCGCGCAGCATGTAGGTGGCGTTTCGCGAGCCGACGGCATGATACTCACTCAGGACCGTGCGGTCGCTATCGGCCTCGCTGGCTATTTCCCAGAGGGACCTGCCAGGTAGATCGTCGTCTGCCGCCTCGGATTCAACACCCAGCCCCTGCAACACCGTAGGGAAACAGTCGACCAGCGACACGGGTGTGGTCACGACGCGATCCTTTGGCACTTCCTGACCCGCCATCAACAGCGGTACGGCTGCCGACTCGTCGTACATCGTGTGTTTGCCGAAGAGCCCTCGCGCGCCCGCGCTCTCGCCGTGATCCGACGTGTAGATGATGCGGGTCGAATCGCGTCCTCCGGTTTGGTCCAGTGCATCCAGGACACGGCCGATCTGACGATCCAGATAGGTGCAGGTGCCCCAGTAGGCAGCGATCATGTTGCGGATGATCGCCTCGTCGAACTGCTCCTGATGATTCAGACTGCGACGGCATTCTTCCCATGCTGGGTGACGCGGCCAATCCGCTTCACGCCATTGACTCGGAAGCACCACATCCTCAACGGGGTAGCGGGCGAAATCTTCCGGCGGCGCGATGTAGGGCGGATGCGGACAGACGAAGGATATAAACAGCATCCACGGTTTATTGTCCCCGGCATGCTCGTCGATCCACTGACAGGCATGGTCCGCATTGCTGGCGTCGTAGTGCAGATAGGTGGAGTCGCCGGGGCCGGCGGTCTCGATACCGGGGCGCTTGTCCCGCACCGGTGCCTCTTCCCGCAGACAACTGAGCACATCCCCTTCGCCGTCCACTACATGTAACGGATCGATCTCCCGGCTGAAACCGTTGTCGTCGTCGGCGCTGCGAAAGTGCAGCTTGCCGATGGAGTCGACCTGATGGCCGGCCGCTCGGAGGCGGTGCCCCCAGCTGGGCACTTCACCGTGGTAGGGAAAGGCGTTGTCCCAGTTCCCCAACCGGTGCACGTAGCGCCCGGTGGCGAGGGAGGCGCGCGCCGGAACGCAGATCGGACAGTTGGTGTAGGCGCTGGTAAACCGCGTTCCTTGTGAGGCCAGGCGGTCCAGGTTGGGTGTTTGCACCATGGGATGGCCATAACACGCGGCGACATCGCGACTGTGCTGGTCGGACAGGATAAAGAGCAGGTTTGCCGGCTTCATGGAGATCTTGTCAAATTGTCGAAACGCGAATCCAAGTTACCCACTCGGAATAGGGGAACCGCTATTATAGGTGATATTTGCTACGGCGGAAATTCGGTGTCGCCTTGACTGCGCGCCTGGGTTGAAAGTTCCTCGCCGACACCGCGTTGGTCCTCGACGAGAGAATTTTTTGATCCCCACAAGCGGCCTGTCTATATTGATTCGCGCGCGGACCATTGCCGCCGCGACAAGAAAAGGGAGCTAATATCGATGTTGGAAATGAGCGATCGGGAAAAGTTTTTGTTCGATATGCGCGGTTATCTGCTCGTCCCCGACTTTCTCTCCCAGGAGGACGTCGCGAAGATGAACGATGCCGTGGACGTCCACGAAGATCAGGGCACGGAAGATTCCAAGATGTACGGGGGCGGCATGCTGGGCACCGAGAACCGCCGCGGGTTGGGAGGATTGGTGACCTGGAAGCAGCCTTACTGCCAGCCCTTCCGCGACCTGATCGCCCATCCCAAGCTGATTCCTTACCTCAACACGATCCTTGGCCGTGGCTGGCGCCTGGAGGGACCTCCTTCGGCCATCACGTCACCGAAAGGGGCAGGCGGGCACGGCCTTCACGGAACCACTAACCGCCAGTTCCGCGGCGCCGAGTGTTACATACACACCAACGGTCAGATTCGTGCCGGCTTGACTATTCTGCAGGTTCAGCTTCACGACATTCACGAAGGCGACGGCGGCATCGCGGTGATTCCGGGCAGCCACAAAGCCAACTTCAAGTGTCCCGAAGAGATCATGCTCTACGAAAAGGACCAGGAGGTGGTTTACAACGTGGAAAGCAAGGCCGGCGATCTGGTCATCTTCATGGAGGCTACCCTTCACGGGGCCCTGCCGTGGAACGCAGAGTACGATCGCCGCTCGGTCCTGTGGTCCTACGCGCCGAAGTACATGACCTACCACGACGAGCTCTACGAAGCCAAGCTGCCGGACTGGGTCGACGAGCTGACCGAGGCCCAGCGGGCCGCCATGGAGCCGGCTTACATGTACAGCCGTCCGCTAATCGCCGACGACGGCGTGTCCATCGACCAGCCCAATACCGAGCCGGTGCCTTACATCCCGCGCTCGGTTGAAGAGCGGGGACATTGATCGTCACAACCACTTTCGACACCAGCCAACAGGGGATCTAGGAAAATGTTAGAAATGACCGAACGGCAGAAGTTTCTCTTCGACCTGCAAGGCTTTCTGCAGGTCAAAGGGGTTCTGAGTGCCGACGAAGTAAAGGCGCTGAACGACGCGATAGATGCTCACATTGGGGACGAGAATGCGGAGGACCATTTTTCCAAGGGCGCTCCCTATGGCGGCGGCATGGACGGCGACTACAGTGGCAGTGGGTGTAGCGGGATGCTCACCTGGGAGAAACCCTATTGTCTGCCGTTTCGCGAGCTGATAGCTCATCCTCACGTCATCCCCTACCTTAACTCCATTTTCGGCCGCGGCTGGCGCATGGATCACCTGCCGTTCGTCAAGACTGCGCGCAAGGGCACCGGCGGCCATGGTCTTCACGGTGCCACCAGTATCGCTTTCGATGGCGGCCAGATGTACAACTACACCAACGGTGAAATCCGCACCGGCATGGCCGTTTTCCAGTTTCAGCTGGCGGATATCAATCCCGGAGATGGGGGCATTGCGGTCATTCCTGGCAGCCACAAGTCGAACTTCCATTGCCCGCATGATATCCTGCTCTACGAGAACGATCATCAGGTGGTGCGCAATGTAGAAGGCAAGGCGGGGGATCTGGTGATCTTTCTCGAAGCTACCATCCACGGCGCTTTGCCGTGGACCGCGGATCACCATCGCCGTTCGCTGTTTTATCGCTACAGCCCGAAATACGTCAACTTCCACTCCGATTACATCGAGACGAAACTCCCAGATTGGGTGGACGAGCTGACGGACGTACAGAAGGCGGTGGTGCAGCCACCCTACGTCTACGAACGGCCCATGCTGGAGGATGACGGCGTCACCCTGGTCTACCCCCAGGAGGAGCCGGATCCCCAGAACCGACCTCAAAAGAAAGTGCCGCGCTGATCGACGCCGCGGCCACTTCCGCGGGGCTCCCTCCGATCATTGCGAAGACGGCACCTGCCGCTTTCACCTTCGCAATGATCGGCTGGATCTTCGTTGTGGCCTCCGGCTGTACCACCATCGAGTCGCGCAACGGTCCGGCTGCGGCCGCTGACGGCACCGGTCCGTTCTCCCACGAACTGTTGGATCGCCTGCTGTCCCGGGTCGTCGACGATGAGGGCCGAGTGGATTACGCCTCTCTCAAGCGAGAACCGCGCGAGTTGGACGCTTACTACCGCTTATTGAGTCAGGTAAGTCCGGACAGTCATCCGCAGCGCTTCCCCCATCACAACGATCGTCTGGCCTACTGGATCAATGCCTACAACGCCGCGGTGTTGCGTACGGTGCAGGAGTATTATCCGATTACGACTGTCGGAGAGGTCAAACCTCCGTGGCTGTTCTTCGTCATGCCGGATCGCTCGGGGTTTTTCTACTTCCAGCGACCGATATTCGGGGGCGAGAAGATCAGTCTATACGATCTGGAACATGACATCGTACGGGCGCGCTTCGGTGATGCCCGCATTCATTTCGCGCTGAATTGCGCCTCGGGCGGCTGTCCCAATCTGCCTCAACAGGCATTTCGAAGCGCGGAGCTGGACGACCAGCTCGATCGCGAAGCGCGCCGGTTCGTGAGCGAAAGGCGCAACGTGTATGTCGATGATGGGAAAAAGGAGATTCGGCTGTCCGCCATATTTGAGTGGTACGAAGAGGATTTCGAGGCTGAGATCGACACTCCGATCGACAAGGAGCACGGCGCCGTTCTTGAGTATATAGCCGGGTACCTACCGCCAGCCACAGCTAGTCAGTTGCGGGTAGTCTCCACGAAGTACTCCGTGGTGTTCACCCCATACGACTGGTCCCTCAACGATCGGCAACTGTCGCCTCCTTAGCAGCTCGACTCCCCGCCAAGCTCGTCACATCTCTTGCTGGTGCCGACCGCAGCCGGCGCTGGTTCAGCTGCCGGCGCAGCGAGGTCGCGTTCACCTCACACATGGAAACCAGCTCGCCATCCACCGGGACCCGGAAAACGCAGCTTTGCAGCCGCTCCTTGCCCCGGGGAGTTTCCATTTCGTCGGCATCCATGAAACTGTGCACTACCACCAGCAATGGTCGTACTCGGGGCAGGCCGAAGGGACGGCGAAGCTGGCGCCACAAGAGGGTTGGCTGCCCCCACAAGCGATAGAAGGCATACAACGGAAGCTCCGCCAATAGCAACGGCCGGCGCCACAGCGATTTGAACAAAGCCCATAGATTACCGCCGATACCACCCGCGGAATCGCCGCACTCCGCCAGCAGCTCCAGCAGGTTTCGAAAGAAACGTAGATCCCACTTCCTATCGCGGCGCACCGCCTCCACTATCTCCAGCTCCCCTCCCTGCTCCACCACCAGAAGAGGTACGGTGATGTTGCATTCCCGGTGCCCGAAATGCATGGCGTCGCGATTGAGTGACTTGCCGGCTCCGGCGCATACCTCTTGCCACACCCGGTCCATGATCGAAGTCCCTGGCGCAGCCCTGTCCGTGGTTCGACCCACTTCCGCGACCGGAAGAAAACTGATGATGCGAAAGCGGGCGGCGTTCCGCAGCGCCCAGCACATGACGTCCGCAACACCAGACAGATTGTCGGCGGTCACGGTGACGGTCTGCGCGGCGTGCAGCGGTTTTCCCGTCTCCCTGCGCACCGTGTCCACCAATTTTGCAAAGCGTTCTCGGAGGGGATGGACATCGGCGCTCGGAGGTGCCCGGCACCAGCCCCGGCCGGCCCTGTTGCGTCGTGTCGATATGGAAACTGGCTTTGCGCAGCCCGTACCGCCTGACCAGCTCCAGAAGATAGTCCGGTTTTTGCAGAAACCGCTGACCATTGGTCATGACCATGGGGTCCAAACCGATTCCGAGCGCGTAGGCAATGATGTTGCCCAGCTGCTCCACCGGGAGCAGGGTTACTTCCCCGGACGTGATTTGGACCTTGCCGCCATAGCCCAGGTATTGTCGCAGGGCATCGAGCTGCGCTTTGGCTTCCTCGAAGGGCGCAGGAGTCGTGTCGTTGGCAAACTCGCTTAGATAACAACTGGTGCAGGAGAAGTTGCAGCGTTCCATCAGGCTGTGGGTGGCACCGCAGGCGACCGCGCCGACGCCGGCCAGCTGCTGCGGCGAGCGCACCCCCTCGGGAAGCTCCTGCCACTTAGTGTCGAGAAGGGTCTTGAGATCGGCGAAGCCGTACGGCATCGTGGTCACGGAAAGTCCAGGTCCCGGGCACATCGAAAACCGATTGAGGTGGTTGCTCGTACCGGCAACCACGCTATCCGTCGAGTCGCCAAGGATGACTGCGCCCGCGATGGCGTCCAGGTCCAGTTCCCTCCCCGAACAACGCGAAGCCCGGCACCTACCGGCTCATCCGGGCCGGCAGGATTCTCCGTCGGGCTTCTACGGTAATATTCCGTCTCGAACCAATCCTGCACCCATTCGCTCACGTTGCCGCCGAAGTCCCGCACCCCGTCCGGCGTGGCGTCTCCGACAAAACTTCCCACCGGCGCTGTGTTCAAGTAGTCATCTTCGTCGGCGGCAATGTTGGCATCTCCCGCTACATACTCCTCGCCCCACGGAAAGGGGCGACCGTCCTTGCCGCGGGCCGCTTTCTCCCACTCCGCCTCCGTAGGCAATCGATCGCCGCGCCAAGCGCAGTAGGCCTGTGCATCTTCCCACCACACTCCAACCACGGGATGATCTCGGAACCCAGGGGGAGACTCGGCACCGATCCATTCGTTCCAGGAGGCAAGCCCGTCGTCGACCTTGGGAACGCGCCAAGATCTCATACGCAGGAAAGCCGAATACTGGCCGTTGGCAACCTCGTAGGAGTCTATGTAGAACGGATCGAGGGTGACATCGTGGGCGGGCCGTTCCTCACTCGCCCCTTCATCGTTGCCCATGGTAAATTCCCCGCCTTCGATCAGGATCATCTGGTGAGTGGTTCCGGCGGGCGTGGTGATGTCGATGGTGGCAATGTCCGCCTCGATAAAACGACCGAACGAGTCGGCGAAGAGAAAAAGAGATCGTCGAAGTCGACGCGGCCGTTGCTATCCAGATCGAAATTCTCCGCCTCGGTTCCCGCGACGCCGAATGCCCCCACGTACTGAAAAAAATCCTCGAATCCGACGATGCTGTTGCCGCTGAAGTCGGCACGGATCACGGCCTCCGGCACGACACCGGGTTCGAGCTCGCCCAAGGGGTCCTGAGCGTACAGGTCCGTCGAGGCAGCTACTCTGAGCATGCCTGTTGTGAGAAACATCTGCAGCACGCGTTTTGCGATCATGACAGAAAATCAGGGGAATCGAGGCACAGGCACAAAACTCGGTGGCGGACTAGCTGCCTGTCAAAGGAGTGTTGATCCGAGTCCCCGTGGATCGTATGCTAGAGCGTTCGCAGACCCGGGAGACAACGGTAGGATGAAGAAATCGCCGGATAAGATTCGTCTACACTTGCAGGGGCGCGCGTGGTGGCCAGTACTGTTAATACTTATCGGCACGGCTCAAGCGCACACCTGGCTTCAGATCGAGGCCACTGGCTCCGAGACGCCCCCGCCGCGAACCTTCGCCGCCGCCATCCACGATCCGCGCGGCGAGCGTATGATCCTTTTCGCGGGACGGGGCCCGGATGGAGACTTGAACGACCTGTGGTCCCTGAATCTGCAACAGCTAGAAAGCGGCGCTCGTTGGACGCGCCTCGAGACCACTGACGATGCCGTGCCGGCGGCTCGATTCACCCACAATGCCGTCTACGATCCGGAAGCCCATCGGATGCTGGTATGGTCGGGTCGCAAGGTGGATTCCGCCGGATCCGCCTTCTTTAACGATGTCTGGGCCTACGATATCGAGTCGAGCACCTGGACCGAGCTGGAAGCGGAAGAGCCCCAGCCCAATACCCGCTACGGAACCGCCGCGGTCTTCGATCCAGTGGCCGGCACCCTGGTCACCTTTGCCGGTTTCACTGCTGCCGGCCGTTTCGAGGATACCTGGCGCTTCGATCCCAGATCGGCCGCCTGGACCGAAATCTCACCTGAAGAAGGGAATCCGGGGCGCCGTTGTCTGCACTCGGCCTCCTACGACGCAACGCGACACCGCATGCTTATCTACGGGGGTCAGCCCGGTCCCCTGGATGATCTCTGGGCTCTGGATCTTGCCACTCAGCAATGGTCCGAGTTCACGCCCCCGGAGCGACCGGACGGCCGGTTCTATGCCTCCAACCTCTACGATGCCGGCAACGACCGGGTGCTAATCTTCGGCGGCAACCTGGGATCCCCCGGGTTGACCAACGAGGTTTGGAGCTTCGACCTGAAGCTGGAGACATGGGCGCTACTGGAGCCGATGGGAGATCTGCCCGCGCCGCGGGAGGGTGCGACTGCAATTTTTCTGGAAGAACAGGGCAAGATGGTTGTCTTTGGAGGCACGACCGATACCCATACCAACGAGCTCTGGGTCCTCGACGGGCTGTCCGCGACAACCGCCGTTGCCGAGTCCGGCGAGGCGGGCCAACCGCAACAATCTGTATTGCACCAGAACTACCCCAATCCGTTCAACGCCAGCACCGCCATCGCCTTCGATCTGTCGGAGCAAGCGAAGGTCAGCCTGACCGTGTACGACCTGTTGGGCCGTAAGGTTCGCAACCTGGTAACCGGGATCAGAAACCCGGGACGGCAAGAGATCCTGTGGGACGGCACTGACGATACCGGGCAACCGATGAGCTCAGGCACCTACATATACGAGCTGAAGACGACCCAATCTAGCTACCGCAAGCTTCTCATTCTCCGGTAGCCTCCTGAGATTATCCGCTGGAGTTACACAACGGGAGTACACAAATGTTTGGCGAGATTCGCAACGACCAGGGTAAACGCCTGGACTATGCCTACCATGAGGGCGCCGAAGGAAAGCTGGTCTTGATAGGTCACGGCGTCACTGGCAACAAGGACCGGCCCTTTGTCGTCGCTCTGGCGGAGGGGTTGAGCGCCGCCGGCATAGCCGTGCTTCGGTTCTCCTTTTCCGGAAACGGCGAGTCAGAAGGTCGCTTCGTCGATTCCACCATTACCAAAGAGGTGACCGATCTCAGGGCGGTGATCGACGCCGTCGGCGATCGGCGACTCTGTTATGTGGGGCACAGCATGGGCGGCGCGGTGGGTGTAATCGCAGCCAGTCAGGAACACCAGATCCGCTTTCTGGTCTCGCTGGCGGGCATGGTGCACACTCGCGCATTCGCCGCCCGCGAGTTCGGCGACGTCACGCCGGACGACGGCTGTATGTGGGACGAGCCGGACTGTCCCCTGTCCAGCACCTACATGAACGACATGAACCAGCTCGACAGCGTTGTAGAGCTGGGCGCGAAGATGATGGTACCCTGGCTGTTGGTGCACGGCACCGACGACGACGTCGTACCGATCCAGGATTCACGAGACATCATCGGCCGAACCAGCGCACCCACCGAGCTCTTCGAAATCCCCAACGGGGATCACGTCTTCAACGACGACGCCATGCCGCCTATGGTGAACAAGGTGGTGGAGTGGACCAAAACTCAGTTTCAGGTGTGAGTAGCGCTCGGGCCGGCCGTTACCTCAGCAGCAGCAGCTTGCGTGTCTGCACGAAGCTCGTCGTGTTGAGCCTGACCAGGTATACACCGCTGGCCACCCATTCACCGGCGTCATCCGCTCCGTCCCACGCAATCTGTTGGAAACCGGGCTGCCAGTCCCGCAGGTTCCATTGGCGCACGATCTGACCCAGCACGTTGTAGAGTGTCAGACGAGCCTGCTCACCATGTCTGCCTTCAGGAATGCCGACCGGGATCAGCGTTGAAGGGTTGAACGGGTTGGGATAGTTCGGATACAGCGCGAACGATCGGGGCAACACCTTCGCGCGGCCCACCGTTTCCACCTTCCAGGCGCGGCCGGCGCCGCGGCCGAGGTATCCTTCCTGAACCTGGAGCTCCACATTCCGCGGCGGGCCTTCGAGGGCAAAGAGCAGCTCGATCTCCACACTCTCGCTCAGTTCCACCGCGGATACCCGACCTTGCAAGTGATCCGCGACATGTAAGAGATCATCGGTTTCGAGCACTAGTGGCAACCGACGATCCGGCCTGCCGAGCACCGCGGCGGAATCGACGCGGCCGACGTAGCGCAGGATGGGTGGATCGGCGAATATGGACAGACCGTAACCACTCAACCGCGGTACCCCGGAAATGCGCATTGTGACTCTCACCTGACCACCCGTGGCCTCTGCCAGCAGGTCGATGTTCGACCCTTCTGCCACCTCCGCACCCTGTGAGAAGAGCAGCTTACTCGCCACCTGGGTACCGAACTTCTGCTTGAGTTGGTAGAGATCGCCGCTGCCAACATTGCCGTCACGATCGAGGTCGAGAACCGGATCGCCGCTGCCGAACCCGTTGGCCAGAATGAAAAAGTCGGAGAAGGAGACGGTCCCATCGCCGTCGAAGTCCTCCGAGGTCAGAGGCACAACGGCCTGGTTCGGCCGCAGCCGCACAGGGCGACTCCACGGCCCATCAAAGGGACCGTAGGAGGCCCGCGCCCGCCACCAATAGCGTTCCGTGGGTATGAGCCGTTTGGCAACACGCCAGCGAGTCGAACCGCCGAAACCCTCGGCGATGTTACCCCCGCACGTGACGATATCGCGAAACGAGCTGTTGGTGGAGACCTGCACGGTGTAGGTCAGGACATCCTCGGCCTTCACCGGCACCGCATTCTCGATCACCAGGATCGGGCGACCGGCCGTAGCCCCTTGTTCCAGCCCGAGGATCGCCGGAGCGCCTGGCACATTCGCCTCTTTCGGCGAGCCTTCGGCGATCTCGCTAAGCGCACTCTCATTGGGCGGGTTCTCATGATCCTGAGCGGTGACCCGATACCGATAGAGTACTCCTTCTTCCAGATTCTCATCGAGAAAACGCGGTTCCTCCAGCTGTGTCGCCACCGGTTCGAAGCTTCCTGACTCGTTCTCCCGGTAGACTGAGTAGGCGCCCAGATCTTCTTCTGCGCTCGCCGTCCACTCCAGAAGGATTGAGCTGAAGCCGGCCATGAGCTGCAGACCGGAAGGGGCCGCCGGCGGTTCGAGATCCGGCTCCTCAAGGGTCGTGAATTCGGTTACCGCGGTAACGGTGGGACCGTTGTCGGCACGATCGGCAGAGCCGACGCGGAAGAAATACGTTCTATCCGGCTCCAGGTTGGTCAGCATCACCTTGTGCTCGAAACCGTACTGGGGTGAGCCAACCACCAGTCCCAGGTACGGCGTGACATGGTAGTCGACGTAGGAATCCGCCAGCTCGTCGGTGGTCCAGACGATGGAAGCAGTGCGATCGGTAATCGCTTCGACCTCCGGGCCGTCGACGATGCGCGGCGGCTCGAGGTCGGGCTCGGCATCGGTCGCGACCCGGAGCAGAAACGGCTCGGGGGTTTCGTTCTGACTGGCGTCGTTGACGAAGATCGAAAGATCGTACTCGGTGTCGACCTCCAGGTTGGCGACCGTGATCAGCTGCGTCGTTTGGCGTCGCTCCACCTGGCGGGTGAACATCTCGCCGTTGGGGGCTTCGAACTCGATCCGCGCCGCGGCCGCTTCGTCGGTACGCCAGGATAGCGCGATCTCGTCGTCGGTGCTGGCAGCCACTGACGGATCCTCGACGAAACGGGGCGGCACCAGGTCGACCTCGGCGGCGGTGGAAGCCACCGCGACAGTACTCTCCGTGGCACCATTCCCTGAAGGATCGGTAGACTGGATCTTATAATGGTACCGGCTACCCGGTTCCAGGTTGGTGAGTGTGACGGCATGTTGCGTGACATCCTGGGCCAATCCCACAACCTCACCCAGCTGATCGGTGGAACCGTAGAGCACGAAGCTGTCGGAAAGCTCATCGGTGTCCCAGGAAATGGTGAGGCTGTTTGCCGTCTTTTCCCGCACCCGAGGTCCGTCGACGATCAACGGCAATTGACTGTCCGCAACGTTCTCGGTTACGAAGAAGCCGGCTCCTCCCGGCGGCTGTAGAATCTTCGCAGATCCCTCCACCGGTTTCATCGGTCCGTCCAGGGAGCCCCAGGTCAGCTTATTTCCTGCCTGGTCCTGGGCGGTGATCAAAAAGCGATACGCGGTGCGCGGCGTGAGGCCGGTGGCGGTCAGACTGTGGTCCCGTACCAGCTCGTTGTCCTCGACAAAATTGCGCTCGCCGCCGCCGCGCCAGTCGATCCTGGAAGCAGCGCGTTCGTTGGTCCCCCACGCCACCACGGCGGTGCTGTTGGTCCAGGTGACGGTGGGATTGATCGAGAAGGTTGGGGGATCGACGTCGCGGCTGCCACGGGTAGTAAACTGATGATCGCGACTGAACAGCTCAGTACCATTGGGATCGGTGGTGACGCTGTTCGACGACAGATCCTTGCTGGTGACGATGATGTGGTAGCTGGTGCCCGGCAGCAGATCCGCCAGGGTCAACCGGTGTTGCTGCACCAGATCGCCGCGTTCGACCCTTCCGAGAGTTTCGACGGTTTGAGTGGTCGCGGTGACCTTCGCAGCGGCCACCTTCGCCGCGGCTGGATCGATACTCCAGTCGACCAGGGACGACGCGGGCTCGTCGGTGGTCCAGACGATGGTAGCGGCGGTCTCGGTGATCCCCTGGAAGCTGGGGCCTGCAGTGATGGCCGGCGGCGTGCGATCGCTTTCCGCTGCGGTGGTGAATTCCGCCGATGCGCTGACGCTTTCGTTGCCAGCCACGTCCGTCACCGTCGCCGCGTATCTGTAGGCAGTCCCCGGTTGGAGGCCCGAAAGCACGACGCGGTGGAAGGTGAGAAACTCCGGATCTTCAGTGGTCCGGAGATCACCCGCACCGACTGCGACATCGCCACCGGAATCAGCAACAGGCTGATAACTAACGGCTACCGCCGTTGGCTCGTCGGTGGTCAGCTCCACCACCGTCTCCTCGGCACCTGCCGAGATGACGATGGGTCCGGTGTTGATGCGGGGCGGACGACGATCGCCGGCAGCCCGCGTCGTCACTGAAAGCTGCTCACAGGTAGGTCCGTTGCCGCCGGCGTCGGTGGCGCAGACGGTCAGCTCGTAGGTCGTCGCCGGCTCCAACCCGACAACCCGGAGCTCGTGATTCGTCTCCTGGTTGCCCGAAGCCAGGTGAATCGCGCCGTCGGCGGAGAGCAAGGTAGCCGCAGTTGGTTCGTTGGTGGTGAAGGCCACCAGGAAACTGTTTTCACTCAGGCCCCGTACGATGGGCCGGCCGATCATCACCGGCGGCGCGATGTCCGGACCCGCCGGGGTAAGGAAATCGAGCGTCGACCACTGTACCCGGTTGCCGGCAGGATCGGTGCAAAACGACTGGAAAAGAAACCGCGTACCCGGGGTCAGGTTAGTCAAGGTTACCACGTGGTTTTTCACGTCGGCAGGCACGATCACCCGCTCACCCCCGCTGTCGGCCAGGATCTTTGCCGCCACTGCCGGATTGAAGCCATTTGCCAACATCTTGGCGTTCGCTCCACCCATCGGACTGAAGAGGATCTCGCTGTCCGCCACCTCGTCCGTATCCCATTCGACGCGCACCCTATCGTGTTTGCGATCCACCACCACCGGCGGACCAAAGAACTTGGGCGGTTTGATATCGGCGGTCGTCTCGGTGCGGAAGCTTCCGGGCGCTTCCCCATCAGTGCCGAACGTCACGGTGTAGGCGTACTCGGTTCCGGGTACGAGGTTGAAAAGCACCACATCGTGCTCGGTAGCCAATCCGCGACTCTCAGCGACCTCATCAGCTGGTTGGTCCACAGGGTAGTAGGTCACCACTGCTTCTGCTGCTCGATCCAGGCGCAGGAAAACGGTAGCGCTGCGGTCTCCAATCCGCTGCACGACTGGACCCGCCGTCAGCTGCACCGGCTGCAACCTGCGACTCAAGCTTTCGAAACGGGTGATTGATGAAATCGTCTGGTTGCCACCTGCATCTTCAGCGATCACTTGAAACGAGTAAGGCGTGCCTTGTTGCAGGTTGGTGAGTTCGATGGCGTGCTGCTGCCGGCGCTCCAAACCGCGTACCGAGTGAGTGGGTGCCGAAAGGTCTTCCGTCGTGCTTGCTGTAAGCTCCACCGAGGCGGGTTCGTCCAGCTCCAATCTCACCCGGGCAAAAGTGGCGGTGAGGTCGGTGGCGAACGGCGCGGTCACAAAAGCGGGCGGGGTCTGATCCGCCTCGGTATCGGTTGTGAATGACAGCGATGGCCCGCTGGTGCTGTTGTCGGTCTGATCCCGCGCTTCCAGGCCCACCCAGTAGGTGGTGCCCGGTTCCAGACCGGCCAGCTCGACCCGATGTGGTCGCTTGCGCTGAATGCTGGGAATCGTCTCGGCATCGTTCAAATCAGGATTGGTGGCGTAACTCAGCTCGAGCTCGACCGGCTCGTTGTAGGTTACTTCGACCACGGCGGAAACGGAGGAGATTCCCAGCACGTTGGGCCCCGTTTCGGTCAGCGGAGGTCGATCGTCCGCGGTACCCAGGGTTCGCAGGGCGAAGGAACGCTCCACCCCGTTGCCCTGGGCATCCAGCGCAAAAACGGTGACGCTGTATTTGGTATCCGGTTGCAGCTGCGTCAACTGCACCCGATGCCGCCGCGCGGGCTCGGCGATCGTGATAAGTCCACCATCGGCAGCGGCAACCTTGGCAGCTACTTCGACCTGAAAACGGAGGGACGCCGTCGTCGGCTCGCTGGTGCGCCAGATCACCGTGGCACGCTCGAAGCCAACCCCTTCGGCAAAGAGCTCGACGATCTCGGGAGGCAGAGTCGACCCCTGTGACGGGGTGTGAAAGGAACCCGTCCGCGCCCTCGATTCGTTGTTGGCCCCGTCCCGCATCAAAACCTCAAAGAAATAGTCGGTATCCGCTTCCAGGTTGGTGAGCTGGAGGGTGTGACTCATTTGCAGCTCGGCGCTCTCCTCGAAGACTGCTCCGTCCAGATTCGGATCCGTGCTTACGAGCAGCTGCACCCGCACAGGCTCGTCAGCGAAAAGCACCAGTACCGCGCTCTGATCCGTCAACCCTTCGATCGCGGGGCCTGCCAGGATTCCGGCCGACACCACATCGGGAGCCGACCGGGTTTCGAAGTCGCGCAGAGCGGAGCGGGTCTCGTTGCCGCTGGCGTCGCGCATGATCACCTGGAAGAAATGACGGGTCGATGGCTCAAGCTCCAGCAGCTGGATCTTGTGTTCGGACGCGAACTCGGTCCCCCCCACCAGCCGGCCATCGCTGATCTCCGCGTCGGTATCGAAGCGGATCTGAAGTGTGACCAGCTCGTCCGCCTCCAATGCGATCAGCGCCGAGGCGTCGGTGATCGCCGTTGCGGCGGGTCCGGCGGTAAATTCGGGCGGGGTCTCATCTGCTTCGATGCCGGTCGCAAAACTGCCGCTGCGCACCACGGATAGATTGCCGGTGACGTCCACCGACTGCGCTTCGAAGCTGTACCCCGTTCCGGCTTCGAGCCCTCCAAGCTGCACGAGGTGGTCCTCGGTTAGGTCGGCGACGACCACCTCGGTGCCACTCTCCTGGGTGGCGGCGGTCGCTTTCGATGCCGCCAGCCGAACGAAGCGAACCCTGCTGTCGGCCGGTTCGTCGGTGCGCCAGCGAACCACAGCGCTCTCTGTCGTCGTTCCTTCTACATAGGGATCGACGAGGAAGAGAGGCGCCGTGTCGTCCGGGGCCGATAGTGTCAACATCCGGCCGGCGTAAGCGTCAGATTCGTTGCCCAGGGCGTCGGTGGAGCGAATCTCGTAGCCAAACCAGATGCCCGGCCGCAGATCTTCGGCCGTCAGCCGGTGCTCTCGCGCGAGATCAGCACCGGCAAGCACGATCGTGCTCGGATCCAGCTGGTCCGGGTCCGGGTTGACCGTCGCCGCCCCCCCGTCTTCAGCCGTCAATTGCAGCGCGCTCGTCGCCGGCTCATCCGTGGACCAGTTGAAGGTGACCGACCGCTCCGTCGGAGCAGCGCCTACGTTGGAGATCAGCGGCGCGCGGAGATCAGCTTCGGTGGTGAAAGCGAAGCTGGCTTCCGAGGTGGCCCCCGACGGGTCTTGGACGACCACCTTCCAGGTGTAGGAAGTACCCGGGCCCAACTCGGAGGAGCTGTAGGACGCGGCATCTTGACGGCTGGCCACCTGCTCCAGGGTGGATCCCGTCGGTCCCAGGAACAGATCGAAAACCAGCGGATCGAAGTCGACGTCACGGGCAGACCACGAAAACAGCGGGGCCAGTGGCGTATCCGCCATGCCGTCCGCCGGAAAACCAACGACGGGCGTCTACGGCGCATCGTTCACCCGCGTCCATATCAACGTAACCTCCTGGGTTGCCGTAGCACCCGTCGCCGGATCGGTCACGACAATGGTGGCCTCGGTTTCACCGAACGCGTTGACTACCGGCGCCAGATCGACGCCGTTATTGCTTGGGGTCGCCGTTGCGACCAGCACGCCATCGAATCCGAAGCCCGACCACAACAAGGTCGCGACGTCGGAATCGAGATCAGTGACGTTGGCGATCCCACCTACGTGAATCGGGTTGTCTTCCGCCGCGGAATATCTGAATCCCAGTTCCACGATGGTGGGTGCATCATCTACCGGCACCCAGGTCAGGGTCACGTCTTGAGAGGTGGTCAATTCGTATATATTGGTGCGAGTGATCCTCACGACGTCACTACCGTTGGCGTGCGGTACTGGAGTGAACGTGATCTTATCCCCTTCGATCGAGGAGGCGGCAATGAGCGTCTGATCCGTGCCTGACAGGGTCCAGGTACCGCTGTCCGCATCGATGCCGCTCAGATCGAGCACCAACGCGTGATCCTCGTCGGCGGTAGCATCAGCTATCTTGGCGAGGTCAGGTGGACCGTTGACGATGATGTCCAACGATGTCTGCGATTGCGCGCCACCCCCTCTCACCGTCAGGAATACGGTATACGTGCCGGGTTTCGAGTAGGTCACAGTCACGGGTTGGGAGCGGTCTTCGTAGGATCGATTGTCATCCGCCCGCGGCTCCAGGAACCAAGTTAGGACGATGCCCGAGGATTCGTCCGTGAACGTCACGCTCAACGGCGGGTTCCCTTGCGTCGGCGCGGCAGAGAAACCTGCGGTGACCGGAGGAGGTGCGATGTTGAGGCCGCCGCTCACACTGCCCTGGTAGTTGTCATCGCTCACGGTAACCGTAATCCCGAAAGAGCCGGGTCCTGCCGGCGGCCCCGGCAACGGCATGCCGAATTCGTTGTAGGTGAAAATCACCTCCAACCCCGGCGGATCGGTGTTGGCACCGCCCGCTTTGGGATTGCCGTCGAACACCGCTTCCTGATTGTTGAGAGTGATGGTCGCAGTTGCCTTCTCTACGTCGAAACTGCTGCTGGTTCCGGTCAGCCCCGACCCACTCGCGGTGAGCGTGCGACCGGTGCCGGCGCCGGATATGGTGACGTTTCCGGTAGCGGCCCCGCCTGCAGCCACGGTAAAGTTGACCTGAGACAGAGTTCCGGAGGGGCTGACGGACAAACTGACAGTTCCGCTGACGTCAAAATCGCGGTTGCCGAGGGCATCTTGTGCCACTACGCCCGGCTGTGGGGAAAGCTCCTGTAGATGTGTGGCTGTCGTCGGTTCGGAGGTGAACACCCACTGGGTGGCCACCACATCGATAGTCACCTTGTTGGCATCGCTGGCAGCAATCCCTGTCCCCAGTCCTCCCTGGGTGTAGGAGACGCCCAGCGGTGCGAAGTCGACTTTGAACGCATGACCATCGGTGACCGTCGCGGCAATCAGAGCGGTCACGATGTAGAAGGTCTCCGTGCCGGACGCGGGAGTCTCGGTAACGGTGGGGTTAACCGTCGTGACGCTGCCCAGGTTGACGGCGGCTTGCGTGCCGATCTTCGTATCTCCCGCGTCGAACACCGCGTTGGTGCTGCGGTAGAGCCGCAGTTCCGCGATCTCGCCGGCGGTCAATCCGGTTGCCGTAGACAGGTCCGCAAGCGTCAGGGCGATCCCCGTCAGGCTGGAAGGGGATCCGCCGTTGATGCCGATGCTGAACAGCTGTACTCCCCCACCCGAACCCACCTTCGTCTCGCCGGCAAGCCCCGCCGCCGGAGTGCTCGCGTAAAACTCGGTCATGGTCAGGGACTGGTTCGTCGCCACACCGGTGAGAATCTGGATACCGCCGGAGAGCCAGGTGACGATGAGCGAGTCGATGGTAGCGACAAGGCCGGTCCCGAACTCGACGGGCAGCGACGGTTGCGAATAGTAGCCGGAGCCGCCGTCCACGTCTCGCCGCTGTTTGTTGGAGCCGGTGACGACTTCCACCTTGGCGCCGACTCCTTTCGAGGTGCTCTTGGTTCCCTTGAGGTCCACCCTCAGCCACTTGTTCGAATTGCCGTTGTTGCGGTAGAGCCGGTTGGGGGTACCGGTGCCGTTGACTACATAGAGGTCCATGTCGCCGTCGCCATCGTAATCGGCGAATGCAGTGCCGCGGCTGTTACCGCCATCTGGAAGCCCAGCACCAACTTCCACGGGTTTGAACTTGCCGGTGCCGTCGTTGTCGAAGAGGCGATTGGGTGTGCCCAGGTTAGCCAAAAAGAGATCGAGGTTGCCGTCGTTGTTGTAGTCGGTCCAGCCGATGCCGTGTCCGTTGGCCACATCCTCAAGTACGGACGAGGTAAGGGCGGTGAAAACTCCACCTCCGTCGTTGCGATAGAATTCGTTCGGATTGGGTGCCGATGTTTTTGCTTGGTAGAGATCCAGGTCGCCGTCGTTGTCGTAATCGGCCCATGCCACACCGCGTCCGGCCCCACCGTCGTTCACCGGCGATGCGGAAACGTCGGTGAAGGTGCCGCCATCGTTGCCGAAGAGCTTGTTGGCACCACCGCTGACCGACAGGTAGAGATCCGGGTCGCCGTCGTCGTCGTAGTCGCCCCAGGCGACGTCGTAGCCGTTGTCGCTGGTGCCTGTGGTGCCGCCCACGTCGGTGAAGGTGCCACTCCCATTGTTGTTGAACAGTCTGTTGGTTCCGCCGCTGTCGTTGGCCAGGTAGAAATCGAGATCGCCATCTTTGTCGTAATCAGACCAGGAGGCGCTGTTGCCGCTGCCGGCATCGTTGATCGGAGCCGCGGAAACATCGGTGAAACTGCCACCGCCGTCGTTGCGGAAGAGCTTATTCGCCTGGCTGCTGTATTGGACCAGGTAGAGGTCGAGATCGCCGTCGTTGTCGTAGTCGCCCCAGATGGTGCCGGTGCCATTACCTGCATCGGCCGTGGTGCCGCCCACGTCCGTGAAGGTGCCGTCGCCGTCGTTGGAATACAGCTTGTTGGCCTGGCCGAAGTTGGTGACGTAGAGATCCTGATGCCCGTCGCCGTCGTAGTCGCCCCAGGCTACCCCTTCCCCTTCTCCCGCGTCAGCGACCGAGGCGGAAGCTCCGATTTCGGTGAAGAAGGAGGTTGGTTCCGTAACGGTGAGGATCTGGTTGGTGGAGACGTTGGTTTGTACGGTCTCGAAGCCTGCCTGCCACTGAACGATGAGGGAGTCGATAGTGGTGGTACTGCCGAATCCGAACTCTACGGGGGGCGAAGCCTGGGTGCCGTCCGCCGCCGAGCTTTCCACTTGTCGCAACTGGCGGGTCGAGCCGGTGACGGCCGTTACAACGGCTCCGTAGCCATCCCTGTTTCCAGCCGTGCCGGTGGTTTTCACGTGCAGCCAGCGATTGCTGTTCCCCTGGTTCTGATACAGTAGGGTTGAGCCCCCGCAGCAGCGAGATATGTAAAGATCCACGTCGCCATCGTCATCGTAGTCCCCCCAGGCACCGCTGCTAAGCTGGCCCGCATTGGTGACACCCGCGGCAAAACCTACATCTCGACTGAACGCACCATTCCCCCTATTCAGGAAAAGTGCCGCGCTCAGATTGAGGTTGTTCCCATTGTAGAGATCCACGTCCCCGTCGTTGTCGAAGTCCAGCCAGGCGACCGAGTTGGCGCTTCGTCCTTCACTCCTACTGCCGCCGCAATCTCCTTGAACTGTCCGCTACCCTCGTTTCGGTAGAGTGCGTTTCCTACGCCGGCGTCTTGGTTGGTCAGATAGAGATCGAGATCGCCGTCGTTGTCGTAGTCCGCCCACACGGATCCTGTACCGCGGCCGGCGTGGTCCACGTTGACGCCCGCATTCCCGGCCACATCGGTGAAGGTCAGGTCACCCTGATTCCGGTAGAGCCGGTTCGCCTGGCCGTCCCGCGCCAAGTAAAGATCCAGGTCCCCGTCGTCGTCGTAGTCCGCCCATGAGGAGGCTCGGCCGTTACCTGTGTCATCCACACCTGCGGCATTGCCGACCTCGCTAAAAGTGCCGGACCCATCGTTGCGGTAGAGCCGATCTGGATTGGCGCCAGCGTAGTTGGCGACGTGAATGTCGCGATCGCCGTCGTTGTCGTAATCGCCCCAAAGACCGGTATAACCAACGCCGTTATCGTCTACACCGGCCGCTGCCCCGACGCTGGTAAAGGTAGCGCCGTCGTTACGGTGCAAACGGTTCACGCCGTTCAGGGCAAGATAGAGATCGGGATCTCCATCTGAATCGTAGTCACCCCAGCCAATACCGAGTGGCTGATCGGTTTCTGTCAGGTTCACGGAAGCCGCGACATCGGTGAAAGAGCCGGCTCCGTCGTTTCTGTACAGTTTGGGGGTAGCTCCACCACCCGGTGACACATGTATATCGAGATCGCTGTCACCGTCGTAGTCGATCCATCCTATGAAAAGGGCATTCGCGGTTGAGACGCCCACGTTTATTACCGTGTTCAGCGCCGGCTCCGTGATGGTGGTCACCTGATTGACAGAAACGTTCGATTCTACCTGCACGTGACCCGTGGCCCACCACACCTTGATCGAGTCCACCATCGAAGTCCCGCCCAGTCCGAACGTCTGTATTTGTGACGGCTGGGAACCATGGTACCCCGAGCCACCACTTACATCGCGCCGGTAGCTCGCGGCCCCCGAGAAAACCGACACAATGGAACCGATGCCGCTCTTCCCGGCCACTGTGCCCGCCAGCTTCACCCCCATCCAGTTGTTCGAGTTGCCGTTGTTGCGAAAGAGGTGATTGGGCGCAAGTTCGCGGGCGATGAAGAGATCCAGATCGCCGTCGCCGTCGTAGTCGGCCCAGGAAGTTCCTGTCGCGCTGCCACCGCCGTCGATGCCAGCGACTATCGCGATGTCGGTGAAGGTACCGTTGCCATTATTTCTATAGGTGCGGCCGGCGCTAGTGACGTTGGTAACCACTACATCCAGGTCGCCGTCCGAATCGAAATCGGCCCACGCTGCGCCCTGGCCGAATGAGGCATCGTCCACTCCAGCCGCGGCCGCTACATCGGTAAACGTCCCGTCAGAGTCGTTTCTGTAGAGATTATTGTTGGCCGGATTCCGATTAGGTACGTAGAGATCCGGATCGCCATCGTTGTCGTAATCGGCCCATGCCGATCCGCCGCCCTGGTTTACGTCATCGACTCCGGCAGCTGCCGCAACCTCGGTGAAGGTGCGATCACCGTCGTTGCTGTACAACCTGTTGGCTCCAATCCTCGACAAGTAGAAGTCCATGTCATGATCGTTGTCGTAGTCGATAAAGACGCCGTCGCTAGGGTTGCCCACAAAGTCTACGCCAGCACCGATAAAGACGCCGTCGCTAGGGTTGCCCACAAAGTCTACGCCAGCACCGGGCGCCGCATCGAAAAACGAACCGGTGCCGTCGTTTTGATACAACCGGTCGGCGGCACCCCAGTTGGGGATGAAGATGTCCAGGTCCCCGTCCCGGTCGAAATCGACCCACGACACACCAACGCCGGTCCCAGTCGCCGTCACGCCTGAGGCACTCGCAACCTCCGTAAACGTGCTGTTGCCGTTGTTGCGGTGGAGTAGATTGGTACCCGAAAGCCACCGGGTGACGAAGAGATCCAGGTCGCCGTCGTTGTCGTAATCGCCCCAGGAAGCGCCGTGGCTTTTCAGCACACCCCCGTCCACACCAGCACTGCTACCGACCTCTGTGAAGGTTCCGTTGTTATTGTTGCGGTAGAGGAGGTCGGCCGTGTTCTCGTAACCGACAAAGACATCTATGTCGCCATCGTTGTCGTAGTCCCCCCAGGCGACCCCGTTGCCCCAACCGTAGCCGTCGATGCCGGCAGCTTCTCCGAGCTCGGTGAAATCCGCCCGGTTCAAGAAGAGAACGAAAACCGCGCCCCGGTTGGGACCACCGTCAGTGTCGCGAAACTCTCCAACCACCATGTCGTTGATACCATCGTTGTCGAGATCGCCGATTCCATTAACCGACCTTCCGAAAAATTCGCTGTTGTTGATTGTGGCAGTGAAGTTCCCCTGGGTGTCGCTTATCTTTTGATCCTTCTTAGCCGTGCCGTCAGTCTTGAGCAGCAATACGTAGGCGGCGCCGCGATTGGGACCGCCGTCGTCGTCTTGAAACGCCCCCACCGCGATGTCGGGCACGGTGTCTCCGTCCACGTCGCCCAGGGCACCTACCGATATCCCGAATCGGTCGGTATCGCCGAGGAGGCCCGCGGTAATACCGCCTGTGGTATCGCTGATCTTCTGGTGACTCTTCACGGTACCGTCCGAATTCAGGAATAAAACCCAAACTGCGCCACGGTCGGTACCGCCGTCGTCGTCTTGATTGGCCCCAACTACCAGGTCGTTGACCCCGTCCTTGTCGATGTCCCCTGGAGCCGCGGCGGCGAGACCAAATTGGTCGTTGTCGTCGAGGGTTCCCGTGAAACTGCCAGCAAGGTCGCTGATTTTCTGATGACTCTTAACTGTTCCATCATTATTCAGGAAAAGGATCCAGATGGCCCCTCTGGCGCTGCCGCCGTCGTCATCGCCCGCTGCACCAACGGCCAGGTCGTTGACGCCGTCGCTGTCTAGATCCCCCAAATTACTCGTGGAGTCACTAAATTCGTCGCTGTTAACCAGCGGTCCGGCGAAGTTGCCGCTGATACTGCTGATCTTCTGGTGGCTTTTCACGGTGCCGTTCGTGTTCATGAACAGGATCCAGACCGCCCCGCGGTTGTTTCCACCATCGTCATCGCTCCAGGCGCCGACAGCCAGGTCTGTTACCGAATCACCATCGAGATCCCCCATTGATGTGACGGAGGTGCCAAAGCTGTCGCCATCGTCCAACGTACCGGTGAAGTTGCCCACGGTGTCGCTGATCTTCTGGTGATTCTTGACCGTGCCGTCACTGTTCAGGAAAAGGATCCAGACGGCACCTCTGTCCGTACCGCCATCGTCATCTTGGAGCGCCCCGACGGCGAGATCGGTGACGCCATCGTTGTCTATATCACCGATTGATGCCAGCTCGATAGCGAATTCGTCGAAGTCGTCGATGACACCGGTGAAATTGCCGGCAAGGTCGCTGATCTTCTGGTGGCTCTTTACGGAACCGGTTTGAGCCCAGATCGGTGCCGCGATCAAACAGCCGACCAGGCACAGAAATCTTGCCATCTTAGTCAGGGGTTTGAGCACAGCTCGATGTATCCGAATCTCGTTCACGGACACTGCGATCCTTTTGATCTTTGAGCCGCTGGGCCAACGTTGTCATACAATAACCAAAAAACGACCAATAATTGTGATGCGGATCAACATTTGAGTAGAATTGGTGCCGCGGTTGCGAGCCGCCTAGTCCTTCGTAGCGCCGAGACTACCGCAAAAGTCGCGGGGAGTCGGCTACATAGGCGATTCCAACCGGGATCATCGTGGACGGATCGCGTGCGTGGTTATCACTCCTGCTTGACATGGAATATTATGGTCATTATGGTTAAACTGACCATAATGTAGGAGGTATCGAATGTCGAGGAACGTCTCGATCGCCGAAGCCAAAGCCCATCTTTCCGTTTGCGTCCGGGAGGCTGAACAAGGGGAACCGATCATGATAACCAGGCACGGCAAGCCGGTCGCGGCGCTGGTACCCGCGGCGGACCTGGATCAACTCGAAAGGCTCAGAATGGCCGGGCCCCAGAGCGGCTTGGCAAGCCTTGCCGGCGGATGGGACGGAGCGGACGAGTTGGCGGATCGCATTGAGGAATCCGAGCGCACCCCGACACGCCGGAACGAGTCTTCGGATTAGTGGCATTTCTCTTCGACACGGATGCGATCTCCGAACTGTTGCGTCCGAAACCCTTGACAGATTACGTGGAATGGATCGAAAGGATTCCACGGGACGAACAATTCACCAGCGCTGTCGTCATTGGTGAACTGTATAAGGGGGCATACCGCTCCCAGGCAAAGGAGCGTCATCTCGAAAACATCGAGACGCTGGTCCTTCCTGCGGTCACAGTTCTGCCCTATGACGTCGCGACTGCCCGCGCCTACGGAGAACTGCGCGCGCAACTGGAGCAGATCGGTCAGTTGTTAGCCGAAGCTGACCTGCAGATTGCAGCCACGGCAATATACCACGACCTGGAGTTGGTCAGTGGCAATCTGCGCCACTTCCGTCGCGTCGATCGACTGCGAACAAACGATGTCTTGTATCAAGCTCGGCAATCAAGGCGTCGCGTTTCATGAGGGTGCCGGCTGTTTTCGGCGGCATTTCCCACCGACGACTCAGTGAACGAAGCCCTTCGTTCGCTGATCGACCCCACAGAAACCCCCGCGACAACGTAACTGTATCGGCATTGAGAGCCGCTTAGTCCAGCAGACGAATTTCCTCCTCTCCGGCAAGGAGAAATTGACGAAGTAGGATGATTATCCTACTATTTGTAGTATAATCATACGCCAACGTTCATGCCTTGTGGAGATTCAGCAATGAAAATCAAAGCCTCAGTCACGTTATCAGAAGAATTGATCAGTCAGATTGACGCCCAAACGGACCGATACGGAAATCGATCAGCTTTTATCGAACGAGCTGTCCGCCATTTTCTCGCGGTCGAAACCCAAAGAGCCAGGGATGCTCAAGATTTGGAGATCCTCAATGCGCGGCACGAAGCGCTGAACGAGGAAGCATTGGATGTGCTGTCTTACCAGGTTGATTCATGAGAAGAGGGGAACTCTATCGCGTTTACAAGGCTTCTGCCCAAGATCCAAGACGATTTCGCGTCTTTGTCATTGTAAGCCGTCAGACCCTATTGGATTCTCGATTCTCTACGGCAATTTGTGCGCCCGTATATTCCTCATTCGAGGGCTTGTCTACGCAAGTGCCGCTGGGGATTGAGCAAGGCCTAAAACAGGAAAGCAGTATCCATTGTGATGAACTTGTCAGCATTCCCAAAACGGCCTTGACCCACTTCATCGGAAGTCTCTCTTCTTCGATAATCGACGCACTGGACCGAGCATTGGCCATTGCTGTTGGCCTCAATCGGACTGCTGATTCAAATCTGTCTTAAGAATGCCCGTCGAGTCAGCAGGTCCATTCACCTTGCAGGAAAGTCCCGCTCCAGAACCAGCACCTCGGTTTCCAATCTCTCACCCAGACGATCCTTCTCCAATTCCAGATCGTATCGGGATTGTAGGTTGAGCCAAAACCGCTCAGTGGTACCGAAGTAACGCGCTAGTCGAAGAGCTGTATCAGCTGAGATTGCACGCTTGCCGTGTACTATCTCATTGATCCGCCGGGGAGACACCGAGATGTCCTTCGCCAGGCGGTATTGGCTAAGCCCCAGTGGCTCGAGAAACTCCTCGAGTAGAAGCTCTCCTGGGTGAATCGGGGACATTACAGTAGCAGACATGTGTACCTCCTAGTGGTAGTCGACAATTTCAACATTAGCAGCATGCCTGGCCTTCCATTCGAAGCAGATGCGCCATTGCTCGTTAATGCGAATGCTGTGCTGGCCTCTGCGATCCCCGGAGAGCCGCTCAAGGCGATTGCCAGGTGGAGAGCGCAAGTCTTGCACAGCATCGGCAGCGTCCAGCAGCAGAAGCTTCTTCAGAGCGGATCGAGCCAGCCTACCAGAAAACCTTTTGGACGGCTGCCTAAGAAAGACCTTCTCTGTCTCACTGTCGCGGAACGAATCGATCATCGAGACGATAATAACGCATCACAGTATTAACGTCAACCGTTATCATTTATGGGGCTGATTTCAGGTAACTCTTGCTTACCGAGGCAACTTCAGCTTCTGGGCGGAAACCACTTGACAAGTGTCACGTGACACATTACAGTTAGGCTGTGATAAAAACATTCGCAGATAGAGAAACACAACGTCTCTAGGCACTGGTCAATCCAAGCGGTTGCCCACCGATCTGGGTCGACGGGGACGCCTACGAAGTAGAAATCACGGACTATCATTGAAAGGACCCTGCAATGGTCATCACAAATACTCAGAAACGCTCCATCCCGCCTACCCATCCTGGAGAGATGTTACGTGAAGATTTCTTGCCAGATTACTCCTTGACGGCGACCGCCTTGGCGGCGGCACTGGGTGTCTCTCGTCAAACAATAAATGAGTTACTGCGAGAGCGGCGCGCCATTTCGCCCATCATGGCCTTGAAACTCGCCCGTCTGTTTGGGAATTCTCCTGAATTCTGGATGAAAGCCCAACACAACAGAGATCTCTGGGAATCGGAGCAGCAATACGAAAACGAACTGGCCCAGATTGAACCGCTCTCAACTACGTAGATGACGTACTTGTACAAACGCTACGAGAAGTGGAAGGACATCGCTACGGAGTCCGGCCCCGCTGGACTGAGGCTCATCAAGGGCTTTCATGACGAAGCCCTGGACCCCGCTGGCCACCGGTCGGCTAAAACGCGTGATCGCCTACCGGTTGGCACGATTTATGGAGGAAAACGAACTCTCCAAAACGGCGATGGCGAAACGAATGCAGACAAGTCGTTCCCTGGATCGGTTACTTGACCCGGCCAATCCTTCCATAACTCTCCAGACAATGACCGTGCAGCGCGTGTTTTGGGTAAGAACCTAAACATTGAGCTAACCTAGGTCCGTTGTCACGACTCGTTCCTATCCCACGCTAAATCTTCTGTCTATTCATGATCTGGTTGGAACACAGCCGTGTATTGCGCTGGAATCTACGCGAATCAGTTGGGCTGCTTCACATCCGCCATCGCCTGCTTGATTGTTTTCGAGTCTACACCATGGTTCTGGAGACTCTCGACGAGCAAGTCAAGCCCGGGATTATTTTCGAGTCGCAAGAGATCCTGGCGAAGCCCTTGACCGATATAGGCTCGAATGAGTGGTTGGTATCCTGAGAATCCCAGTTGAGGGGCGATTCGCTTCAGATCATCTATTACGTCCTCCGGAATTCGAATACTCACGGGGACCATAGTCCGATCCTTCTTGAGACGTTTCTTCAAATCACTGCTCTTCATAGTCGAGTCTTTCTGCTGAAGTTGCTGCGCGGGCGGAAATGAGGCGGAATCTGTCGCCATGCCGTTCGACGTAGACAACGCATAAGAGTCTCAAGTGGAGAGTCATGCCAACCAACACTTCTCTGGCTTCCTGCTGAGAGGTTTCGGTCGCCAGAGCTTTGACGAAAGGGTCGAAGAAGGTTTCGCACGCCGTCTCAAAATCTACTCCGTGCTTCGCGAGATTGGCCTCCGCTTTGTCGAGGTCCCATTCGAATTCGATACCATGCACGTGGTGAGTAACGTCCATCTCTGAATTTATCGTGATGTATATACATTGTCAATACAAAATTCTGGGCCAAAGTTGTCGAATCCAGCGCCAGCCGATTTCCTGCAAGGCGTTAGACTGCCCACGTCAACGCAGCAACATCACCTTCTGCGTGGCAACCGTCTTCCCCGTCTCGAGCTGCACCAGGTAGACCCCACTGGCCACCGGCCGGCCCTGCCCGTCCTTCCCATCCCACGTCACCCGGTGAAAACCGGGGTTCCACCCGACAAGGTCCCATCGCCGAATCACCTGGCCCAACAGATTGTACAGGCGCAACTCCTGCCTTCCTGCAACTGCCGACGGGATGCCAACAGGTATGATGGTGGACGGGTTGAACGGATTCGGGTAGTTGGGATACAGCGCATAAGTCGTGGGTAATACGCGCGCGCTGCCCAGCTGCTCCACGCGCCAGGCGCGGCCGGCGCCCCGCCCGAGAAACCCTTCCTGCACGAACAGCTCCACGTTCTGCGGCGGACCGTCCAGCGCGAACAACAACTCCAACGTCGATTCCTCTTCCAGATCTACACCGGCTATCCGCCCTTTCAAGTGGTCGGCGAAGTTGAGCATCGCTCCGGTTTCGTGCACCAGCGTTAGACTGCGATCCAACGCGATCACGGACGACGAATCAGCACGACCCATGTATCTCAGGATAGGCGGCTCAGCATACACCGCCAGCCCATAACCACTCAACCTCGGCACGCCGGCAAACCGCAACCGTAGACGCACCTGATCGCCCAAAGCCTCCGCGTCCACATCCACCACCGACCCTTCTGCGACTTCTGCACCTTGTGAATACAGCAGCTTGCTGGCAATCTGTTTGCCAAACTGTGTTTTGAACCGGCTCAGATCGCCGGCACCCACCTTGCCGTCCCGGTCCAGATCGAGAATCGGATCGCTGCTGCCGAATCCGTTGGCGAGGATGAAAAAGTCGGAGAAGGAGACCGCGCCGTCGCCGTCGAAGTCTTCCGAGGTCAGCGGCACGACGGCCTGATTGGGCCGCAGCCGCACCGGCCGGCTCCACGGTCCATCGAACGGACCGTAGGACGCGCGGGCGCGCCACCAGTAGCGGGCGGTGGGTATCAGCGATTTGGTCGTCCGCCAGCGGGTCATACCTCCGAAACCCTCGGCGATGTTGCCGCCACGGGCGATGATGGCGCGAAACGAGGTGTTGGTGGATATCTGCACGATGTAGGTCAACACATCTTCCGCTTGCACCGGCACCGCATTCTGGATCACCAGGATCGGGCGACTGGCAATGGCCCCCTGTTCCAGGCCGAGGATCGCCGGCGCCCCTGGTACGTTCGCCTCCTTCGGCGTGCCTTCGGCGAACTCGCTCAACGAGCTCTCGTTGGGCGGGTTCTCCTGGTCCACTGCGGTGACTCGATAGCGATAGAGCACCCCTTCCTCCAGGCTCTCGTCGAGAAAGCGTGGCTCCTCCAGCTGCGTCGCCGCAAGCTCGAAGGTTCCCGAGTCGTTCTCCCGGTAAACGGAGTAGCCACCGAGATCGTCTTCATCGTTCGCTGACCATTCCAACAGTATCGAGCTGAAGCCGGCGGTGACCTGCAGGTCGGTGGGGGCCGCCGGCGGCTGGATATCCGGCGCCTCAAGCGTGGAGAATTCGGCAACCGCGGTGACGGTGGGACCGTTGTTGGCGCGATCCGCAGACCCAACGCGAAAGAAATAGGTGGAATCCGGCTCCAGGTTGGTGAGCATCACCTCGTGCTCGAGGCTGTAACGGGGTGAACCGACCACCGAACCAAGGTATGGGGTTACATGGTAGTCGACGTAGGAATCGGCCAGCTCATCGGTGGTCCAGACGATGGACGCACTGCGATCGGTGATCGCCCTGACCTCCGGACCCGTCAGAATGCGCGGGGGCTCGAGATCGGGCTCGGCGTCTGTTGATACCCGCAGCAGAAATGGCTCGGGGGTTTCGTTCTGGCTGGCGTCGTTGACGAAGATGGACAGATCGTATTCCGTGTCGACGTCCAGATTGGGGACCGTGACCTGCTGCACCGTCTGTCGCCGATCCACGTAACGAGTGACCCTCTCCTCGGCCGTAGACTCGTACTCGATCCGCGCCGCCGCGGCTTCATCCGTGCGCCAGAACAACACTACTTCATCGTCGGTGCTGGCGGCCACCGCCGGCTCCTCGACGAAACGAGGCGGCACCAGGTCGACTTCGGCGGCGGTGGACACTACCGCGACGGTACTCTCTGTGGCCCCGTTTTCCGAAGGATCCGTAGAGGCAACCTTGTAGAAGTACTTTTGGGCGGCATCTAGATTGGTGATCGTCACCGCATGCTGCGTTACATCTTGCGCCGAACCCACAACCTCACCCAGCTCGTCGCTCGAACCGTAGAGCACGAAGCTGTCGGCCAGCTCGTCGGTGTCCCAGGTGATGGTCAGACTGTTGGCGGTCTTCTCCCGCACCCGCGGTCCGTCCACGATGAGAGGGAGCTGGCTGTCGGCAACATTCTCGGTTACAAAGAAACCGGACCCTCCCGGAGGCTGCAGAATCTTCGCAGACCCTTCCACCGGCTTCATCGGTCCGTCGAGGGACCCCCAGGTGAGCTTGTTCCCCGCCTGGTCTTCAGCGGTGATCATGAAACGATAGGCGGTGCGCGGGATGAGACCCGTCGCGGTCAGGCTGTGATCCCGCACCAGTGCATTGTCCTCCACGAAGTTGAGCTCGCCGCCACCGCGCCAATCTAGGCGCAAAGCGGCGCGCTCGTTGGTGCCCCAGGCCACCACCGCGGTGCTGTTGGTCCAGGTGACCGTCGGGTTTACCGAAAATGTGGGTGCTTCCGTGTCGCGGCTGCCGCGGGTGGTGAACTTGTGATCCCGAGAGAAGAGCTCGGTGCCACTGGGATCGGTGGTTACCGAATTGGACGACAAATCCTTGCTGGTGACGACAATGTGGTAGGCAGTGCCCGGCACGAGATCGGCAAGGATCAACCGGTGTTGCTGCACCAGCTCTCCGCGCTCGACCCGTCCTAAGGTTTCTACGGTCTGGTGCGTTGCCGTGGCTTTCGCGGCTGCGATCTCGGCCGCAGCCGGATCGATGCTCCAGTCCACCAGCGAAGAGGCGGGCTCATCGGTGGTCCAGACGATGGTGGCACCGGTCTCGGTGATCCCCTGAAAGCTAGGACCAGCGGTGATGGCAGGTGGCGTGCGATCGCTCTCGTCCGCGGTGGTGAACCGTCGCGACCGACTGGAGGTTTGGTTTCCTGCGACGTCGGTAATCGTCGCTCCGTATTCGTAGGTGGTGCCCGGCTCGAGGCTAGAAAGCACCACTCGGTGAAAGGTGAGAAACTCCGGATCGGCCACGGCACGCTCGACAGTACCGGCCTCGTCGGCTCGATACCCCACTGAGATGTTCGTCGGCTCGTCCGTGGTCACTTCCACCACCACTTCCTCTGCCCCGGCGGAGACGACGATCGGCCCGGTGTTGATCCGCGGCGGGCGACGGTCGCCTGTTGCTCGCGTAGCCACAGCGAGATCGACGCAGGTAGGGCCGGTTGCCGCTGGCATCGGTGGCGCACACCGCCAGCTCGTAGGTCGTCTCCGCTTCCAGGCCGACTGCCCGCAGTTCGTGCGCGGTCTCCTGATTGCCCGAGGCCAGGTAGATCGCTCCATCGGCGGAGCGCACCGTCGCAATGGTCGGTTCGTTGGTGGTAAAGGCGATCAGGAAGCTGCTTACAGTAAGACCCCGCACGATCGGCCGGCCGATCATCACGGGTGGCGCAATGTCCGGACCGGCCGGGGTAAGGAAATCTAGCACCGACCACTCCACGCGATTGCCCGCTGGATCGGTACAGAACGACTGGAAGAGGAAACGGGTGCCCGGAACCAGATTGGTCAGCGCGACCTCGTGATTCTTTACGTCCGCGGGCACGATCACCCGCTTGCCATCGTTGTCCGCCAGGATCTTCGCCGCCACGACCGGATCGAAACCGTTCGCAAGTGCCTTGGCGTTCGCTCCTCCCATCGGACTGAAGAGGATCTCGCTATCCGCCACCTCATCCGTATCCCATTCGATGCGCACGCGATCGTGTTTGCGGTCGACTACCACCGGCGGACCGAAGAACTTGGGCGGTTTGGTATCCGCTTCGGTCTCGGTGCGAAAACGGCCAGTCGCTGCTCCATCCACACCGAAACTGAGGGCGTAGGTGTAGTCGGTCCCAGGAAGGAGATTGCTCAGTACGACATTGTGCTCGGTAGCCAGCCCGCGGCTTTCAAACACCTCATTCTCAGGTTGCTCGTTGGGATAGTAGGTCACCACCGCTTCGGCGGCGCGATCCAACCGGAAGAAGATGGTGGCGCTGCGATCGCCGATCCGTCGCGCCACGGGCCCCGCGGTCAGCTGCACCGGCTGCAAGCTGCGACTAAGACTCTCGAAACGGATCACCGACGACATCGTCTGGTTGCCACCGGCATCCTCAGCCATGACTTGAAAGAAGTAAGGGGTGTTTGCGCGCAGACTGGTGAGCTCCAAGGCGTGCTGCTGCTGGCGTTCCAAACCGCGCGCCGAATGGGTGGGGGCCGAGAGGTCCTCCTCCGTGCTCGCCACAAGCTCGACGGAAGCAGGCTCGTCCAGCTCCATCAGCACGCGCGCAAAGGTGGAAGTGAGGTCCCCTGCAAACGGCGTTGTGACGAAAGACGGGGGGGTCTGATCCGCGTCGATGTCGGTTACGAACGACAACACCGGTCCTCTGGAGATGTTACCGGACTGATCCCGCGCTTCCAGGCCCACCCAGTATGTGGTCCCCGGGTCCAGTCCGGCCAGCTCAACCCGGTGCGGCCGCTGGCGCTGGAGACTGGGAATGGTGGTGGCGTCGTTCAGGTCAGCGTTGGCAGCAAAGCTCAGCTCGAGCTCGACCGGTTCGTTGTAGGTCACTTCGAGCACGGCGGAAACGGAGGAGATGCCCAACACGTTGGGACCGGTCTCTATCAACGGCACATCTTCGTCCTCAGCTCTCAGGGTCCGCAAGGTAAATGACCGCTCCACCCCATTTCCCTGGGCATCCAGGGCGAAAATATCGACGCTGTATGTCGTATTCGGTTGCAGTTGGGTCATCTGCGCCCGGTGTTGCCGCGCCGGCTTGGCGATCGTGATAAGCCCGCCCTCTGCTGACGCAGCTACCTTGGCCGGAGCGTCGACCTCAAAACGCAGCGACCCCGTCGTCGACTCGGTAGTGCGCCAAATAACCGTAGCCCGTTCGAAGCCAACCCCCTCCGCGAATAGCTCGACGATCTCGGGCGGAAGATCTTCCCCCTCGGACCGGGTATGAAAAGATCCGCGCACCTCGGGTGTCCGATTATCGGCCCCATCCCGAGTCAAAACCTCATAGAAGTACTCCGTGTCCGCTTCCAGATTGGTGAGCTGGAGCGTGTGGCTCATTTGCAGCTCGCCGCTTTCCTCGAGGATGGCGTCGTCGAGATCCGGATCGGTGCTAACAAGCAGTTGCACACGAACCGGCTCGTCGGTAGTGAGCACCACCACCGCGCTCCGGTCGGTCAACCCTTCGACGGCGGGACCGGAGAGCAGCTCCGCAGATATTTCGTCGGGAGCTGCCCGGGTTTCGAAATCGCGTACAGCGGAGCGGGTCTCGTTGCCGCTGGCGTCGCGCATGAGTACCTGGAAGTAATAGCGGGTGCCCGGGTCCAGCTCGATAAGCTGGATCTTGTGTTCGGACTGGACCTGCGCCGCCCCCACGAGACGGCCGTCGCTGACCTCGTCATCGGCGTCGAAGCGCACCTGCACCGTGACCAGTTCATCCGTTTCCAACGCGATAAGTGCCGAGACGTCGGAGATGGCGGTTGCGGCCGGGCCGGCAGTGAATTCGGGCGCCGTCTCATCCGCTTCGACTCCAGTCGTAAAACTGCCGCTGCGAATCATGGACAGATTACCCGCGGCATCCGCCGACTGCGCTTGGTACCCGTACTCCGCCCCTGCCTCCAGCCCACTAAGCTCCACGATGTGATCTTCGGTGAGCTCGTCGAGGACGATCTCGCTGACGCTTTCCTGGGTAGCCTTCGACGCCACCAGACGGGAAAAAGAGATGCGACTGTCGGCCGGCTCGTCGGTGCGCCAGCGGACGACGGCGCGTGCGGTAGTTGTGCTTTCTATATATGGATCCACCAGAAAAAGCGGCGCCACCTCATCCGGCGCCGACAAGGTCAACACGCGACCGGAATGGGACGCAGACTCGTTCCCCAACCCATCGGTAGTGCGAATCTCGTAGCGAAAAAAGACGCCTGCCCGCAGGTCTTCGAACGTCAGCTGATGTGCTTGCCTCAGGTCAGCTCCAGATATCTCGACCGTGCTCGGATCCAGCTGGGCGGCGTTCGGGTTTACGGTCGCGGGTCCCCCATCCTCAGCCGTCAGCTGCACCAGGCTCGTCGCCGGCTCGTCCGTGTCCCAATTGAAGACGATCGAGCTTTCGGTGGAAGCGGCGCGCACGTTGGAGATAAGCGGTGCCCGGAGATCGGCCTCGGTGGTGAAAGCGAAGCTCGCTTCCGAGGTGGCGCCGGATGGATCGTGGGCTCCCACCTTCCAGGTGTAGGGCGTGCCCGGGCCCAGCTCTGACGAACTGTAGGACGCGGCGTCTTGACGGCTGGCGACCTGCACCAGCGAAGAACCGGTCGGACCCAGGAACAGATCGAACACCAGCGGATCGAAGTCGACGTCGCGGGCGGACCAGGAGATCAGTGGCGCCAGCGGGGTGTCCGCCGCTCCATCCGCCGGAAATCCGACGACCGGGGTCGACGGCGCATCGTTCACCCGCGTCCAGATCAGCGTCACCTCCTGGGTTGCCGTGGCACCCGTCGCCGGATCGGTCACTAGGATGTCGGCCTGGGTCTCGCCGAACGCGTTTGCGACTGGAGCGAAGTCGACGCCGTTATTGCTTTGGGTAGCCGTTGCGACCAGCACGCCGTCGAATCCGGAAGCGGACCACAGCATGGTCGTGATGTCGGAATCGAGATCGGTGAGGTTGCCAGTCCCCCCTACGTGAATAGGGTTGTCTTCCGCCGCGGAATAGCGGAATCCCAGATCCACGATGGTGGGTGCATCGTCTACCGGCGCCCAGGTCAGGGTTACATCCTGAGCTGTGGTCAAACCGTGGACATTGGTGCGGGTGATCGTCACCAGGTCACTGCCGTTGGCGTGGGGCACCGGAGTGAAGTCGATCTTGTTGCCCTGAATCGAGGAGGCGGAAATGAGTGTTTGATCCGCGCCGGCCAGGGTCCAGGTACCACTCTCCGCATCGATGGCGTTCAGATCCAGCTCCAGTGTTTCGTCTTCGTTGGCGGTGGCGTCGGCGATCTTGGCAAGGTCGGGCGGTCCGTTGACGATGATGTCCAGTGAGCTCTGATGGGTGATGCCCACACCCCGAACCGTGAGGAAAACCGTATGAGTCCCCGGCGTCGAGTAGGTTACCGTAACCTCCTGGTTGCGATCTTCGTAGACCCGGTTATCGTCCGCCTTTGGCTCCAGAAACCAGGTTTCGACGGGTCCGGTAGACTGATTGGAGAAGGTAACGGTAAGCGGCGGATTGCCTTGCAACGTCGATGCCGAGAACACCGCCCTGGGTGGCTCTGCAAGGAAAATCGTCAGCGTGCCGGTGGCGCTGCCCTGGTAGTTGGGATCGTTCACGGTGGCCGTGACCCCGTAGGCCCCCGGATCGATCGGCGGACTGGCCAGCGGTATACCGAATACGTTATGGGTAAAGATCACATCCAGCCCCGGCGGGTCTGTCGTCGCACCGCCCACTTTCGGATTGCCGTCCGACTTGGCATCCAGATTGTTGAGGGTGACCGTGGCATCCGCCTTGGCCACGTCGAAGCTGGTACTGGTGCCGGTCAATCCCAGGCCGGTGGCGCTCAGAATGCGACCATCTCCCGCTCCGGATACGGTCAGACTGTCGATGACAACGCGGCCGTCGGCAGCGGTAAAGTCGCTTTGCGACAGCGTTCCGGCTGGTGACAGCGCCAGGCTCACCGTGCCATTGAAATCCTTGTCGCGATTACCGTGTTGGTCACGGGCTTCAAGGAAGGGTTGCGGCGAAAAAAGCTCCAGGTGGGTCGTGTTCGTTGGCTGTGACGTGAACTCCCAATGTGTGGCCACTACCTCGAAGGTCACCTTATTCGACTCGCTGACCGCTATTGCGGCCCCCTCATTGCCGGCGCTGGTGGTCACCCCGTTGAGGTCGAACCCCATCTTGAAGGCGTGGCCCTCTTCGCCTATAACGGTGTTCATGCGGGCGGTGATGATGTAGAAGGTGTGGCCGGTGGGTGTTTCCGTTGACGTGGGCGACACCGTCGTGGTACCACCGATGTTGATGGTGCTTTGCAGACCTATCTGGGTGTCTCCGCTGTCGAAGGTTTCATCGCTGCTGCGGTAGAGCACCAGATCCAGGTCGTTGGAAATCAGACCGGTGGGCGCGTCCAGGTCCGAGATGGTCAGGTCGATGCCGGTGACGGTGAAGGTTCCGAAGCTGGTGAGTCCGATGCTGAAAAGCTGGATTTCCGAACCAGCGCCTACGATCGCCGCGCCGACGTGGCCGGTGGTTTTCAGCGTAGATTGGTTGCGAAGGACGGAGATGGTGTTGTCAGTTAAATTCGCCACCGCCAGATCCGGCCGTCCGTCGCCATCCAAGTCCGCGATAATAGGACGAAGAGCACCGGCTGCCGCTGTGAAATCCACCTTCGCAGCTACTGTTGAAGCGTCGATCACACCGGGGGTCCCCGGTGTTCCGGAACACGGAGACCGTCGTACCCGCGCCCGAACCGAAATTCGCTACAGCCAGATCCAGCTTGCCATCCCCGTTCAGATCTCCGACCGACAGCCGCCGCGGATCTGCATTCGTCGCAACATCCACCGTCGGAGCGAACGACGCGCCGTTAATGACCCCGAGGTGCTGGTGTTTCGAATCATGGAAAACGTGTTGTCCGAACTGTTGGCGACGGTAAGATCGGATTTCTCGTCTCCATCCATGTCGGCAATTATCACACCATTGGCGAAATCTCCGGCACCGAAGTCAACGTTGCCCGCAAATGAAGTACCGTCTACGATGCCGAAGGTAGCTGTGTTTCGCAGTACAGATACCGCATCTCCAGTTGCAGTGCCTACGGCCAGATCTGGTTTGCCGTCGCCATCGAGATCGGCGATGGACAGTCGTTGTGGGCCCAGGTCAGTGGCAAAATCAACTTTGGCCGCGAACGAATTGGACGTGATGGCACCACTAACGCTCGTGTTACGAATCACCGAGACGGTATTGGCACCACCGTTGGCTGTTACAAAATCGAGCTTTCCGTCCCCGTCCAGATCGGCAATTTCGACTCCATGAGCACTCGTTCCCACCGTAAAGTCCACCTTCGTAGCGAAGGAGACGGCGCCGCTGGAACTGGTATTTCTGAACACGGAGACCACGTTGGTCGGATTATCGTGCGCAGCAGCAATGTCGATGCTTCCGTCCCCGTCCAGATCACCCACAGAAATGCCGTCTGGCTTTACGGCAGATGTCAGGTCGATCTTGGTAGCAAAGGATGAAGCGTCTATCAAGCCCGTTGAGGAGGTGTTTCGAAGAACGGAAACTGTGTTCGAGGTTCGGTTGGGCGCCGCCAAATCCGGTTTGCCGTCCCCGTCGAAATCGGCAATTGTCAGCGAAGATGGATCTGTGCCGGTTACGAAGTCGACCTTGGCTGCGAACGTCGACGCATCGATCGTGGCAGCGGCACTGGAGAAGGTCGGCACAAAGAATCCCTTCGACTCGGTGACCCGATTGCTCCTGTTCACCGTGATGGGACTGAAGGTGGCGCCCACCGGCACGTCCACCGTAAGTGAAGTACTGGTAGCTGTAGATGCGTTCGCTTTTGTGGCGCCGAAGTAGACAGAGTTATTGCCGGCAATGGCGTCGAAGTTCGTTCCGGTAATGGAGATGGTCTTTCCGACACGTCCAGAAAGAGGACTGAAAGTGGCGATCGTGGGTAACGGTATAGTGGTCGTGAGGTTGCGATACACCGATACCGTGTTCGCGTTGAAGTTCGTCGCTGTCACGTCCGGTTTGCCATCCCCGTCCAAATCCGCTATGGCGATTCCCGATGGGCCAGTTCCCGTCGAAAAATCAGCTTTGGGCGAAAATGAAGAAGCATCAATCGTACCAGATGTACTGGTGTTCCGGAAAACCGAAATTGTGTTGACGTTGAAATTCGGCGTTGCCAGATCCAGCTTGCCGTCCCCATCGATGTCGCCCGTCGCAACGACCTGGGGACCCGTTCCCGTGGCAAAGTTCACCCTGGCGGCGAACGATCCGGCGGTGATCGTTCCCGGTGTGCTTGTGTTTCGAAACACCGAGATGTTGATGGAAGCAAGATTCTGGATGGCCATGTCGTTCTTTGAGTCGCCATCAAAGTCAGCAATCACTACTTCGTTTGGACTTGTACCCGTGAGGAAATCGACCTTCGCAGCAAATGAGGAGGCATCGATCGTTCCGGGCGTCGAGGTGTTGCGAAGGACGGAGATCTGAGAACCCGCCCGAGCCACGACTGCTAGATCGGGCACGCCGTCACCGTCAAGATCGCCGATCGCGGCATGATTTGCACCGTTGGCCGTTGTGAAATCGACTTTCGCAGCGAACGAGGAAGCATCGATAGTGCCGGCGGTCGTAGTATTTCGCAATACAGCGACCGCGTTATCAGTGTCCTTCGCAACGGCAAGATCAAGCTTTCCATCTCCATCCAAGTCACCAATAGCGGTGCCGGTCGGCGAGGAACCGGCTGTGAAATCCACCTCTGCAGCAAAGGACACAGTTCCGAGCGTACTCAAGTTACGGAGTACGGAAACCTGAGTTCCCGCTCCGGAGCTCCAGTCCGAAACGGCCATATCCAGTTCCCCATCTCCGTCAACGTCACCGAAGGTCACGTCTACCGGATCAGTGGTCTCCGCGTAATCCACTTTTGTCGCAAACGAAACAGTACCCGCACTACCCGAGTTGAGAAATACGGACACATTGTCGGAGTTCACGTTGGCAACCGCCATATCAAGCTTTCCATCGCCGTCCACATCTCCAATAGCCATGAGACTTGGGAATGTCCCCGTCGAAAAATCGACTTTGTCGGCCAACGATGACGCGTCAATCGTCGGGAATTCACCATCAAAGGTGGTCATGAAGAAGTCGTCTGATTGAGCCGTCCGGTTGTTGACCGTCACGCTCACCCGATCAAACGTCGCCCCGGCAGGCACACTGACCGTCAGCGAGGTCGTCGAGGCCGACGTCACCGTCGCCTGAGCACCCCCAATCCACACCACGTTACTCGCCGGCGTCGTATCGAAATTGGTCCCCGTGATCGTCACCGCATCACCCACCTTGCCCGACAATGGACTGATCGACGACACCGTCGGAGCCGGCGTGGTCAACGTCAGGTTGCGATACACCGAAACGTCGCTGTCACCCCAGTTTACGACCGCAATATCCGACTTCCCATCACCGTCATAATCATTGATGGCCAAAGCCAAGGCATCATCACCGGCCGTGAAGTCCGCCTTCGTGTTAAAAGAAATCGCACCGACCGTGCTCTTGTTCTTGAGCACCGAAATGTTGTCGCTTATGCCGTTACCGGCGACCACGTCGAGCTTGCCATCGCCGTCGACATCCCCAAGGGCAACGTCACGCGGCGAAGACCCACGGTAAGGTCTACCTTGGCAGCAAAGGAAGGCGACCCCACCGCGCTTGTACTACGAAGCACCGAAACCGTGTTGTCCGGTCCGTTTGAGGCAGCCATGTCGAGCTTGCCGTCGCCATCGATGTCTCCTAATCTGACCCGCCCCGAATTGGTGCCCGTTGTGAAGTCGACCTTTGCGGCAAACGTCGACGCGTCGATGGTCCCGGGCAGACCGGTGTATCTAAAGACTGAAATCGTGGCAACGTTGTTGTTTGCCACCGCCATGTCAGGCTCGCCGTCGCCATCAATATCGCCCAGAGCGACGTCCGTCGGCACCAGACCCGTAGTAAAATCAACTTTCGGAGCAAACGAGGACGCATCGATGGCGCCCAACACACTGGTATTGCGAAAAACCGAAATCGCATTGGATCCCGAATTGCTCGGAATCGCCATGTCGATCTTGCCATCACCGTCGATGTCCCCTAACTCAACCGCGTCCGGTCGCGTGAGCGCCGTGGCAAAATCAACCTTGGCCGTGAAAGAAATCGAGCCCGAAGTGCTGGTATTTTTGTAAACCGAGACGTTACTGCTGTTATCGTTGGTAACCGCCATATCGAGCTCGCCATCACCATCGATGTCTCCAAAACCGACGGAATAGGGAAAGGTATTGGCAGCGAAATCTACTTTCGGCGCGAAAGCTACAGTCCCGGAAGTGCTGGTATTGCGTAAAACAGAGGCCGTATTAGCAACGCTGTTGGGAACTGCCAAGTCGACCTTTCCATCGCCATCCAGATCGCCAGAAACTATCCACAGAGGACTGGTGCCCGTTGCGAAGTCTACCTTGGCTGCAAACGTCGAGGCGTCGATCGCCGGAAACATGCCGTCAAACGTCGGCTTGAAGTATTCATCCGAATGGGCGGTGCGATTGTTGACGGTCACACTCACCCGATCATGAGGCGTACCATCAGGCACCGTCGCCGTCAACGACGTCGCCGAGGCCGACGCTACCGTCGCCTCTGCACCGCCAAACCGAACCACGTTACTCGCCGGCGTCGTGCTGAAATTCGTCCCCGTGATCGTTACCGCATCACCTACCTTGCCAGACAACGGACTGATGGACGTCACCCTCGGCGCTGGTGTAGTCAACGTCCGATTGCGAAATACGGATAGGTCGGCGTCGATGAGGTTAGGGACGAGGACGTCCGCTTTTCCGTCGCCGTCGAGGTCGGCAGTGGTGACGTCAAAAGGATCGTCGCCAGCCGGGAAGTCGACTTTTGTGTTGAAGACAATACTTCCAGGGGTACTCTTATTGCGGAGGAGCGATACGTTGTCAGTGGTGCGATTGCTTGTAACCAGATCGATTTTACCATCGCCGTCGAGGTCGTCTATCCCCACGCCCGACGGTAGTGTGCCGACCGGCAAATCGACCTTCGCTGCGAATGATACAGTGCCAATGGAGCCGGTGTTTCGCAGGACCGAGACGGTGTTGTCTGGCGAGTTGAGAGCAGCCAGATCGAGCTTCCCGTCGCTGTCGACGTCACCAAGCTTTACGCGCCCCGAGTGGCGGGTGTGGGAGACTTGGACAACGACGGCGTCGAAGACATAGTAGTCGGAGCGGACCTGGATGACACCGGCGGCACTAATCGTGGTGCTCTTCACCGTGCCGTTGCTGTTCATGAATAGCACATAGACGGCGCCACGATTGGTGCCGCCCGTATCATCGAAAGGCGCGCCGACGGCGAGATCTTCCACTCCGTCATTGTCGAGATCGCCCACAGCGGCCATCCCACTGCCGAAAAACTCGCTGTCGGTAAGGGTAACGCCGAAACCGCCGGTATTGTCGGCGATCTTCTGACTGCTCTTGACCTGTATGGTCTGGGCAGCGAGTGGCCACGCGACCAAACAGCCGACCAGGCACAGATATCTTGCCATCGTATACGGGGAATTGAGCACAGCTCTGGGTATCCGAATCTCGTTCACAGGCAAATACTACGGTCCTTTTGCTCTTCGGCCGATCCAGCCCGACTGGTTGTTATACAATAACCAAAAAACGACCAAGAATTGTGATGCGGATCAACATTTGAGTAGAAATTGCACCCTTCATTCCAACTGTTGGAGCGTTTGACAACACCGTAGATGTGTTGTTGTTTTCTCCAACGTGAAGGCGACCCTTCTTGTTCGCACCCGCATTATCTTCGGGTGTAGGTTCTGATTTACGTATTTGTGCATAAAAAGCGGGACCCCAATTCCAGGCACGAATGTACTTTGGGTGTAAGGACATACGCCCAAACCCGGAAGGAGGTCCCAGATGGAAAATACGCAGGATCTGAGCGCGTGTGTGACGAAATTGCAGGAGAATGTCCTGCAGTGGGAAAACCGGCTGCAATCCGAACAAGGAGGACCGGCAGCGTTTCGCCTGGCGATGAACGAGCTGCGAGCTGCTTTTGATGAGATCGGTCGGACCGGTTTCCTGCGATTGGCGCACGCCTGTGAGGTCGCCTCCGACACGTTGGGTAACGACGGTCGGCTGTACCGCTTCAAGCAAATGGTCGACAAGGAGTGGATGAGTCTGTGGGGCAAGGTCGTAGTGCCACGTCGGCTGTATCAGGAAGACCATGGCGGACCGAGCCGGGTGCCGCTGGATGAGCGTTGCGGCATGGTGAATCGATTCATGGTGCCGGAGTTGGAGCGTGTGACGGCGTTTTTGGGCGCCCGGTTGGTCCCGGCCGAAGTCGAGGACAGCTTGGGTGAAGTGCTGCCGGAGCCGCCATCGCGTACGGCTATCCAGCACGTATTGACCACCGTCGGACAGTGTGCCGAGGACGGGGCCGAACAGCTCGAGCTGGCCTTGCAAGGCGCGGCGCCGCTGGACGCCGAGGGCGACACGCTCGTTGTGAGCTGGGACGGCGTCACCGTCCCCCTGCGAGAGCCAGCGCCCAAGCGCGGACGTCCGGCCGAGCGACCGATGGCCACGGCCACCGACACCACGCCCACCGCCTGGAAGGAGGCGGGTGTGGGCATGGTCGCCACCTACCTGACGCCGCTGGATCCAGAGGTCGAAGAGCCGGAACGAGTCGATGTGCGCTATGCCGCGCGTATGCCGGAAGCGAAGATGACGACCCTGGTCAACGGCCTGGTGGAGCAGACGGCCCGGGCGTTGCAGCAGGGTGGCTACGACCATCGTGTCGTTTTGGCCGACGGCAAACGAGAGATCTGGCGCATCGTCGACGAGCATGGTGTGTTCGAGGGTTTCACCCGCATTCTGGACTTCTATCACGCGGCGCAGCATCTGTCGATGGCGGCGGAGCACCTTTTCGGCAAAAAGTCGGCGAAGGCGGATCGCTGGTATCGATCCTGGCGGCACAAACTGCGCCATACACCCAACGCCGTGGCGGGCTTGATCCGCTCTTTTTCCTACCACCGTCGCAAACTCCGAAGACGATCGGACCGTTATCGCCAGGCGACCACCGAAATGGGCTACTTTCGCAACAACCGGGACAAAATGGAATACGCTGGCTATCACGCCTCGGGCTTGATCATCTCCAGTGGCCCTGTGGAGGCCGCCGCCAAGACCATCGTCGGCCACCGACTCAAACGCAGCGGCATGCGATGGACCCGCCACGGAGGTCAGCAGATCCTCAACCTACGAGTCCAGGTGCAATCGAAACGATGGGATGCTTTCTGGAACTGGTATCTCCAGCAGACCACACCCATAACAACCCTGAAAAGGGCAGCGTAAAAACGAGGCTACACCCATTTCAAAGACGTAACCTTCGACGGCAGGCCGAGGGGGGAATTGTGGCCTGGCGGCCCAACGGCGCCCTCCGATGACGGCGCCTACACCATCGACTCGCGGGGTCGCTGGGTTGAGTTGGGGCGCGGAGTTGTTGATTTTCACTCCGTCACCCGCGTGTTGAGGGCTGCCGGATACGACGGCTGGATCACCGACGATTTCGATTTCAGTTGTTACCCAGCGCGATCATCGGCCCAGGCCTGTAAGGACTATCTCAACCAGGCGCTTGGGCTCTGGGGCGAAAGAGATATTCGCCGTGGCGTAGCGCCTGAAACGAACCAATCCTGAATCGAGCCCACCCACCAAACAATGAGGGGACACCATGGCAGACAAATGTATGACGGATGAGGAGCTGTATTTCTTCGATACCTTTGGCTATCTCAAGGTCGAGCAGGTGGTGGACAAACCGACGATAGAGAAGGCGTTCGAAGCCTCACAGCGCGTTATCAAGGAGCACCCAGAACTGTATCAGGATTCCGGGTACGGCGACAAGTATCGCGGCGCGTTCATGTTCGACAAGACGCTGGAACGGCTACCCCGGAACCCGCGGATTCTGGGGTACGCCTGTGCCCTGTTAAACAACATGCCCCGCCTGCACGGCGGCCTGATGATGGTGAACGGGGCCAAACACTCCGACCATAAATTCCACTGTCAGAAGGAAATCGACCGCTATCGAGTTGAAGATGCCCCCGGTTTCTTCGGCAACTACGGCACCAAATCCATATTCTGCGATCTGTTCTCCTGTTTCCTCTACCTGACCGACGTTCGTCCTGGGGACGGAGGGTTGGTCATCATCCCTGGGTCCCACAAATCGGAGTTTTACTATCCGAAAGAGAATCCGTATCCCCTGGACATGGAGGGGGCGATAACGGTGACCGCCAATGCCGGCGACATGATCATCATGCCCTTGAGGTTGGTACACGCAGCGCACAAATGGCAACCGACCGATCGCGATCGCGTGGTCATGTTTTACGGCTTTACCCCGCAGGATTATTACCGCGCCGGTTACGAGGAAGACTTGCAGATGGCGAAGGCTGCGGGTATCGAGCTCGATCCGGAAACTGTGGAGCTGATGAGCATCAAAGAGAAGGGGCTCAAAGGAGACCGGAAACAGGTGGTAATCGATCTAGTAGGTGAGTAGGGGCCTGATCGAGTTACCTAGTGCCCTGTATCGGAAGTAGGCTTGTGAAATGAGGGCAACGAGTCGCCCGGTCTGCAAGGCACGCGATCGAGGCGTATTGGTGAAATACGCCGAGTGAGCGTAATGCAGCAGAGCGGGATGAATCGGCGAATTAATACAGGCATATTTTCGATACAGGGCACTAGTGCTTCTTGCCGCCGGCTTTCAGCTCCGTGATGAGTACCCAGGCGCCCAATGTGGCTGGCAGGAAGAGATGGAAGGCGCGGTACAACACAGCGTAGATAGGCAATAGATGCAATGGCATCACGGTGGCCATGATGGCGCCGATGGTAACTTCCCCTACGCCGCTGCCGCCAGGAGTCGGGATGAAATATAACGCAAAGCGCAGCAGCGCCAGGAGAGCCAGGGCGGTGAGGTAATCAACTTCCAGACCCAGGCCTCGCAAGAGGAAGTAGGAAAGGTTCAGCCGGTTCAGATAGTAGAAACTGGTGATCACGAAGCTTGCCACGACGGACGAACGGTGTTCGCGCCACAACACCAATCCGTGTTCCTGATACTTGTGGATGGAGCCTTCGAGCCCTTCGCCCCAACGGACCAGACGGTCGCGCCAGCGGCCCGGCTTGCGACGGGCGATTCGAATCCCCGCCTCGATAGCGCTTTCTACCATGTGGGGCTTCCACAGGCTGAAGAAGAGAGCGCAGAACAATCCAGTGCAAACCAGAAAGCCGTAGCGCAGCCACGAGATGGGTGGCTGCTCGCTGAGCAGATCGTCCAATGCCGCCAGCGACAGAACGGTCGCCACCAGAAAGAAAGCCAGCGTCGATAAGAAGATGAGGACACTGCTGGCCACGGCGCCGGAAATAGGAATCCCCCCGCGGTACATGATGTAGATCCAAGCTGGACCTCCGCCACTCTGGCCCGGGGTGGCAGCGGCGCCGAACTCGTTGGCCAGTTGCCCCCGGATACACAGCAATGGCGATATGCCCGGTTTCAATCGGCGCACCAGCAGAAAGGTGCGCCATGCCCCCAATCCGACGTCGACCCCTTTGAGAGCCGCCGCCAACAGGATGAACTGCACGTCCAGATGGCGGAGCGCCTCCACGGTTTGCCGCGTTGCCGTGGCGTAGAACAATACGGCGAGACCTGCCACGGTGAGGATGGCGCAATACCGTAATCCACGATAGATCCTCTCCTTGGGGAGGTGGAAGCCGGAGTCGGGGGTTACAGATTCGATGTCACTTGATGGCATAAGCGAGCATTTCTTCCGGGGACCGCCAGCGGTTCGAAATGCGCCATCAACATAGAGATAATCTGAGTCACCGGCCATGGACCGTACTTGAACTCAGCTGGTGGATTGCTGTTGTTTTCGACCGGAGTTGGGGCAAAGATTGCCCGCCAAACCCGAAATCCACGAGAATCATGGTACCGTGCCGGCAACTGCCGGCGATCGTAGAATCTGACAAGATCGGAGTCCGTCGATGCGCGTACTGAACACGAGCACCATCGATAACGTCGATGAAGCGGTGCTCTTTCCCTTTGACGAATGCAGCGTGCCGTTCACCCGCGACCTGCTTCTAAACCTGCAGTCCGGCCGCACCAACAAAGCCGAGATGGACTACGGGCACAACATCGATATGGACGATCGTCACCCGGAAGGCCCGGTGGTCACCTACGGCCCTCCCGGGTCTCCCGATTCCACCGAGGTCCTGAGCCCCAACGTGTTCTACGTCGATGGCGAGTACCGCATGTACTACCTGGGTGCCGATGACAATCGCAAGCGGCGCACCGGGCTCTACGCCACCTCCAAAGACGGTTTCAACTGGGAGAAACCTAACCTGGGGTTGAGGGAGATGAATGGGAACACCAACAACAACCTGGTGGAAGAGGCGTGCGGCGAGTGGGTATTCCACGAACCGGAAGACGAAGAATACCCGTTTAAATCGGTCAGCAGCAACGGCGAGAACACCTCCGTCAGTAAAGATGGCCTGCACTGGACCTCAACCGGCGAGAACCGGCGGGTGTTCGGCGGGATCCATATGGAGATCGCCTCGATCTACAAGTGGGATGGCTGTTATTACATCAACGGCCAGAACGGTCCCTCGGCCTGGACCCGATCGCTGCCCCACCCGATCTCCCTCGCTTCCAAACGTACGGTCATAACCTTTGCTTCCTACGACCTGAAGAACTGGACCCACGCTCCGGCGAACAGCTTTCGCCGCGACCCGATACCCCCGGAGGCACCGGAAAATTTCGAATGCCATGCCGGCGAACAGATCCACGAAGGCATGGTGCCGTGGAATCGCGGCAATGTGCTGCTCAGTCTCTACGGCCAGTACCACGGCCCCAGCAACGATCGCCGCGACGTGGCGGTGGACCTCGGTTTCGCCATCAGCCACGACGCTCTGCATTTCAAGGAACCGATCCCCGACTTCCAGATGGTGCACTCCTACGAGATCAGAGGACCCGAGGGCAAAGGGTTCGCGGCACCCCGACTGATGCACAATTCCTGGGCTACCATCGGCGACCGCACGGTGATCTGGTTCAGCGTCTGGCGCGAGGAGTCCTCCGTCTGGCACGACGGGTTATGGTCTCTGGACAACCCGCGCTCGCTGGCGCAGGTATGGGTGGCCACCTGGGAACGGGATCGACTCGGTTTCTTCAAACCGTGCGAGCGCGACATCAGCTGGGGGGCCGGCGATTACGAACCGCACTTCGTCACCTGCCCGGTGGAGCTCGACGGCGAGGGCGAGGTATTCGTCAATGCAGACCGGCTCAACGAACACAGTCAGCTCCGCGTCGAGCTGCTGGATCGGGAGTTTCGCCCGATCCCCGGCTATTCGGGAGATGACTGCATTCTGCTGGGGAAACCGGGATTGCGCCTGCCGGTGCGCTGGCGCGACAAAGACAAGCTCGAGAGGTTCGGCCACCCCGTCCGTGTTCGCGTCAACTGGGAGGGGTTGCGCCCGGAGGATGCCCGTCTCTTCGCCGTCTACGTCAATTAAAGGAATTACGCTACGATGAACGTCCTAAACGGAATCACACCACGGTCCATCGACGAGGCGGTACTCTTTCCGTTCGATGCCAGGAGCATGCCTTTCCAGCGCGACCTTATCCTCAACCTGCAGTCTGGCCGCACCAACAAGGCGGAGATGGATTACGGCCACAACATCGACATGGACGATCGCCACCCGGAGGGCCCTGTACTCACCTATGGCCCGCCCGGCTCGCTCGACTCCACCGAGATCATTTGTCCCCAAGTGTTTTTCGTCGACGGGGAGTACCGCATGTGGTACACCGGCGCCGGCGACGACCGCAAACGGCACGAAGGCCTCTACGCCACCTCCAAGGATGGGTTCAACTGGGAGCGACCAATCCTGGGTTTGACCGAGGTAAACGGCAGCAAGGAGAACAACAAGGTCGCCGGCCCCTGTGGCGAATGGATGATCTACGACCCCGAGGATCCCGATCCCCAGCGCCGTTTCAAATCCTTGTTCTATTCCGGTGCGGGTGCCATGCGAGCCAGTACCTCATTCAGCGCCGACGGATTACACTGGGTACGCGCCACCGAGAACGGCGACATCTTCGGCACCGGTATCGAGGCCGGCAACATCTGCAAATGGGGCGACTGTTATTACATCAATGGGCAAGGCGGTCCGTCGCCGATGAACCGTCCCATCCCCCACCCGATCAAGAATGCCAACAAACGGATCGTGGTCACTTACGCCTCCTACGATTTCATCCACTGGACCCATGCCGCCGCCATGAGTCTGCGGCGGGATCCGATCCCGCCGCGGGCACCGGAGTCGTTCGATGGCCACTCGGGAGAACAGATCCACGAAGGTGTCGCCACGTGGAGCCGCGGGAACCTTTTGGTGGGGCTCTACGGCCAGTACCGCAGTGCCAGCAACGACCGCCGCGACGTGGTCCTCGACCTGGGCTTCGCCATCAGTCACGACGCGTTGCATTTCACCGAGCCAATCCCAGGTTTCAAGATGGTCCATTCCTACGAGATCCGCGGCCCCCACTACGACTGCTTCGTTGCTCCGCGCCTGATTCAACGCAATGCCTGGGCGAACATTGGCGACCGCACCGTCTACTGGTACAGCATCTGGCGTGAAGAGGCCTCCACTTGGAGCGCTGTGAACCCGAGATCGATGACGGGGGTCTGGGTGGCGACCTGGGAGAGGGATCGCTTTGGCTGGATCGCGCCCTGCCCGCCCAACTACGGCTCCCAGGCCGGCGAGCACGATCCCCACTGCATCTCCTGCCCCGTCGAGTTGGAAAGTGAAGGCAAGAAACTCTACGTGAATGCGGATCGGTTGGGAGAGCACGCCGAATTACAGGTGTCGCTTCTCGACAAGCAGTTCCGCCCTGTGCCCGGCTATTCAGGGGACGACTGTATTCCGGTGAGCGAATCGGGCCTCAGGCAACAGGTGAAATGGCGCGGCAAGGAAACACTGGAGAAGTTCGACCAGCCGATTCGGGTGCAGGTCAAGTGGGGCGGCGTGAGACTCGAAGATCCGCGGTTGTTTGCGGTCTATGTGAGTTAACAGACCACGTGAGCTGCCCTTGAAATACCTGTTTTTCGATGACAGCCATGTCGAACGGATCGAGAACCTGGCGCGCAAGCTGCACCAGCCCAGACATTTTCCGAACAACGTGGTGCTGCGGCCCGAGCATCACGAGGCGTCGGTGACGGCGGCGTGCATCGCGGCGCACTTGGGTTCCGAGTCCATCATGCCGGAGGAGCGGAATGAGTACAGATTACGAAGTGCTCGGTCGAGAGCGAACGGTTATGAACAGTTTTCCAAGATGGTCGGCGAAGAGAATATCGAGTCCCTGGTGTCGCGTTTTCGGTCTGTGTGTCCAGATTTTGAGAAGGAGGTTGTTGCCGTTGTTGGCGGGAGAATATGGACGCGCGGCGGTATCGATCTCAAGACGAGATCACTTTGCAGTATCTGCGTCCTGGCCGCGTTGGGACGTCAGAATGCCCTGCGGCTGAATTTTCAGATGGCGCTGCGCAACGGAGCGAAAATTCCGGAAATTTTTGAAGCGATTTTTCAAGTCGCGGCCTATGCTGGTTTCCCCGCTGCATGGGACGCGTTGGAACAGCTGGCTGAAGTTCTGAACGACGAGAAGACCGCACATCCACCACATACGCAGGACGGAGCGAAATAGCAGTCACCTGATTAAAGCAATGGATGAGTTTTCTACTGAATCCTGATTCTCTGAAAGGCACCCATGGACATCCTCGAACGCTACATCGCCATCGACAACAAATGCGCCTGGCCAAACCTCACTCTCATGCCCGACGGCAGTATCGTTGCGGCGATCTTCGGCGAGCCCTGTCACCAGCTCTGGGAAGGATCCTCGGAGTGCTGGATCAGCCGCGATGGCGGCCAACTCTGGTCGTATCTCTCCGTGCCGGCTGACAACGAACCGGGAACGTGCCGAGGAGATCTGGCCGCCGGTCTGACCCACGAAGACACCTACGTCGTCCTGGTTGCTGGCCGCAAATTTGCGCCACCCAAGGGTGTCATTCTCGACCACCCCCGGACTCCGGATGAGCAGGGCGACCGGGAGGCCGTAGTTTGTCGCTCAGAAGATGGGTGCAAAACGTGGACCAGCGCGCCAGGCATCAACTACCCCAAGGGTGTCACGAGCGCCATTCCCTTCGGAGATGTGGTGAAACTTCCAGAGGGACGCCTTGGCGTTTCGTGCTATGCGATGGAGGAGGGTGTGGACAGCGCCTGGATCTACTTCAGCGAGGATGACGGCCGCACCTGGGGCGATGCTCGTCTCATCAAAGCCGACACCTGCAACGAAACCGACCTGCTGCACTTGGGAGATGGCAGGCTGCTGGCGGCGGGTCGGACCCGTCCGGTTGGGGATACGGTGATATTTGCTTCCGAGGACTGTGGCCAAACCTGGACCTGTCGCGGTTCAGCTTCGATGCCGCGGCATATGCCGGCGCATCTATGTCAGTTGCAGGATGGCTCGATTCTGCTCAGTTACGGCGTGCGTAACAGTGGAATGTTGGGCGTCTGCGCCCGCATCAGCAACGACGAAGGCATCAGCTGGGATCCGCCACGGGTGCTGTTCAGCACCAACGTAAAGATCGCCAACGCCTCCCCCCAGGGGACCGACGGCGGGTATCCTGCCAGTGTGCAGCTGGAAGACGGCACCATCGTCACCGCCTATTATTGTCAACGCATTCCCGATCATCAGCGCTATCATATGGGGGTCGTCCGCTGGAAAGACTGAGGCGGTCTGCGGCCACAGGTATCATGAGTTCATTGGGGATGCGCGACGTGTACCGCGCTAGCGAAGCAACAGCAGTTTGCGCGTTTCCGCGCCGGCGTCGGTGCGAAGTCGATAGAGGTAGACCCCGCTAGACATTTCTCGACCCAGCTTGTTGCGACCGTCCCATCGAACGCGGTGGGTACCGGCTCCCCGTGTACCACGCGTCAAGGTTCTGACCTTCTGCCCGGTCACGTCGAATAGCTCGAGCACAACTTCTGCAGGATGAGCGAGCGAGAAGCGGATCTCAGTTCGACTGTTGAAAGGATTGGGGAAATTCGGTTCCAGTCGAAGCGATTGCGGAAGAGCGTCGTCGGGCCGCAACACCTCCGAAACTACTGTGCGCCGGTAGCCGGCGAAGTGCATGTCATCGAGGTAAAAGGTACCCGCCCAGGTCCCCCCCAAACCGACGCGCTTTATCTGGCTCAGCTCGCGATCGTGCAGGGGTACCTCTGCCACCTGCCAACCCGAGATGTTGGGGTCGATGAAATCGGATTCGAGCAGATCGATCGTATCACCCCCGATGTGTAGGGAGAATCGGTCGTCCGGCCCGAGCTCGGCTTGTCCTGGGTGGAAAGCGAATCTCAACATCTCATACCCGTAAGGTGTCACCGGACTCTCCGCATCGAAGCTGACAAACCAGGTGCGTCCGCGGCCTGCGGGCATGGCGTTGAAGGCGTTTGCGGCCCCACGATAACCGGGCTCCTTCGTTCCCAGATGGGTGGCCGCGGTCGTATTGATCTGCCAGCCCGCTCCAGGGCCATCATCCAGCACCGGTAACTCGGTTTCGATCAAGGCCGCGGGCCCCGCCGTGGTGTCGGTGTAGTAGATGAAGAACACGAACTGCATCTCGTCCGAATTCTGCAGGCCATAGTCGATGGTCCGGTTGGTCCAGTTGTGATAAGTGGTAATCAGCCGGAAACCTTCGCCCTGCTGGACAGTGAGCGGCGGATCGAACTCCAGTAAGGGTGGATGCTCCCAGTCGTTGGTCCAGTACAGGAGCTGACCGTCGTGCTCGCCGCCCACCCGTTCGACGCTGAACTCCAGCATCTTCTCGTGGGCATGGGACCACATTTGAACGATATGTTTTTTCTCGGAGAACTCGAAGGTCTCGGTGAGGGTGGTAACCTTTTGCGCCGGCAGGTTGATATTGAAGTTGCTGAAGTGACCCGGCAAGGCTACATGCTCGACCGCTATCGGGTCCATGGTGTAAAGATTGGCGTACACCTCGCCGAAGATCTCCTCGTTATCGGTTTTCACATAGTGTGAGTTCAGATCGAACCCGGAGCCGGGCGGAAGTCTCAGAGCGACGCCAGGGGGGAAGCTGTAATTCACCGAGGGAGTTTGAGTTCCGATGAAATAACGCAGCGGAAAAAGGTTCGCGGCTTCGGATACGTCGGAGCTTCGACGCGCGTCCCTGATATCGCGATAGACTCCAGGATCAGGCGTCGATTGGTCGCCAGAGTAGTTGTACAGAATGAAATGGTGGCTACCGGGCCGCATGGAGATTTCGTAGCCGGCAATAAATTGCGGCCTCGGCGTAGCCATCGGTTCAAAATAAAGAACCTCGCGATCGATATTCGACCACACATCAAACGGTCCGAGGTGGAACTGGAATCCGCTCTTCGGCGGTTCAAGCACCACGAACGGGGGCGGTTCGAACCTCGTGTTGTCCGCCAGCAACCCGGGATCGGCTACCACGCCAGCTTGTGGCGCTTCCGCCTCGATCCACGCCTGGATGAATTCAAGCTGGCCGTTGGTGAGAAACGGCTGTCCTAGCGGCATGAGCGCGCCGTAGTGTGGATGATCGCTATAGAAATGATCCTGCTGGGGAGCGTTGATCTTCTCCCAGAGGAAACTCTTCTCCATACCCGGAAGTCCCCCCAACCTGCTGACACGCACCAGTCGATCTGTCTGAGCGGCCGCATTGCGCGGCTCCACATCTACCAGCTGAGCGAACGCAACGTCATCGGTCAGCACCAACCCCGACTGGCGGGCAAAGGAGGTTCCGGCGCTATGGCAGCTGGTGCAGTTGGGATCCAGAATGTCGCGCTGAATCTGCGTCCAGGTGGAGATCTCGTCGGAGGAACCATCTGTGTCGGACGATTGCCCGAAGCCGTGAGTCGGCCCCACTATAGCAGCGGCCACGAGCAGCACTGTAGGCGGGATGGCACGTATGATGGTGGATGCGTCCATTGGTAGAATCTTTTCAGTCCGGCCTGAAAGCCAGACTCGCATCCGCTGCCCGCACCTCCGCCTGAGCTATGCCCAGTTCCCGGCGAACCAGATTGGTTCCCTCCACGATTGCAACGCACTTGTAGAAGGCGATTCGCCGTGAAAGGCCCTCTCGTCCAAATCCGCAGTCGGAGGTGATGATGAGCCGCTCGGGCGGCAGGAATTCCAGTGCCGTGCGGATCAGCTTCGCCACCTCTTCCGCCGGTTCTACCACGGTGTTGGTGTGACTGACCACCCCGATGGCCACCTTCTTGTCGGATGGAAGATCGGCGAACAACGCCAGATCCTTGCCACCGGTGCTGGCGCACTCAAAGGTCAGAACGTCGGCATTCAGCTTCGACAGATGACGCAGGGCGGGTTCGTAACTCGGGCGTTCCCAGAACAGCGCCTGCTGGTTCGGATTGCCCCAACAGGTGTGCACCCAGATCTCGGCATTTACGCCTTCCACCTCACGGTTGAAAGCGTCGGTTAGGAAATCGAGATCGTCGGTAGTGGTCTGTGGATTCAACGAGCGGAAATGGTGTTGTGGCTCCTCAACCTGGATCACCTGGCACCCCGCCGCTGCAACGGCGCGCAGCTCGGTGTTCACCGCTGTTGCCAGATCGTGGATCATCTCACGCTCGTCCTGGTAGGCCTCGTTCCACAACATACTGGGCAAGGTCTGGGCGCTGACGGAACCGAACTTGACCGGACGCTCGGAGAAACGCTGGGCCGTTTGCCACACAGCGGCGTACTCCAGCGGCCCACCCGTCACCTTCTCCCGGGCAATGAGCGCCTGATACGCCTCCTGCACCTCCCAGAGGATGTGCCCAGGACGCAGATCGAAACGTTGCGACCATCCGGGCGAGCTGTCCCGATGACCGCCTACGCCGTTCAAACGTTCCAGGGTATAGGTGAACCAGGATCGACCGCCCACGTCCATGTCGAAGCGGGCGTCGCCGTCGGTGAGGATATCGAGGCCGGCGCGGGTTTGGTCGCTCAGAATGCAGGCCACTGCGTCGAGGTACTGCTCGCGGAAGAGGGCATCCGCCAGGGCGAGCTTGAACGGCCGCCCACGCAAGCTTTCACGAAACCAGTGCGGTCGCGGATAAGAACCGACGATGGTGGTTGGAAGGATTTTGTCGGCTGTGACCTTAAACATCGTGCCGCCTCCAGATCGAGAACCGTCGCGGCCCGAGCTGGACTACAGACCGAGAAGCATAAAGCCGACGACGGCGTGGAATACGTCGATGCCCGCCGCGTGGCGCAGCAGTTCGTGCAGTATCAGCGGGGCTGCAAGAATTACCGGGACTTTGAGCAGCGGCGCAAGCCGAAAGCGAATCCTGACCGAATGATAGAGGGCCCACGCGAACAGGATGGACGACCCACCGATTATCAAGGCTGGAATTAAGAAGGCAACCCAGGATGTGCCGCTGCCGTCAGCGAGAAAACTGCCGTATCCGCCGTGCAGCAATGGCACTGCGTTCACCCAGAAGAGGCGGTGAATGGCAATGACCCCGTAGACCAGAAACGTCGTGCCGAGCGCTGTTTCGGTCAGCACCACCGGGTCGATGGGTCGACGGGTGATGACACCGAACCAGACGGCAGATGTGGTATAAAGCGACGTCGCGAACAGGGAATAAAACAGAGCTCGTGGGTGATCTGGTGCAGTAAATAACATTGTGCTCCTACGCGACTCGTCCCATCGAATTGTTCTTGCCTTCCCCGACCGGGATCTCGCTGACCAACTGGATGAGCCCCTCGTCGCGGTGCTCCTGATCGGCGGTTCCGATCTCCTCTTCGCGGGCACCATGTCGGCCGACGAAATCCTTCATCTCCTTCATCAGCCGCGCGTGCAGCGACGCCAGCAGGCCACCGTTCTCGACATCCCGAGAGATGTGTTCGTCGAAAAAGCGTTCCGCCGCCTGGCGCACGGAGGGTTCCGTATAGATCTCTTCTCGATTGTCCTGAACCGGAGCCAGCGTGAGCGAAACCAGCTCAGCGATAAAACGCTCGCGGAAAGAATCCGGATCACGACGAGCGGCTACGTTGCGGTACTCGATCAACTCGTCGACGCTGTCGCAATCCAAAGCTTCGTACAGCTTGTCGAGGGTTTTGAGGTCGATGCGTTCGATATCCCCGTTGACGAGACGGTTGATCTGCTGCCGCGGTACGCCGATGCTGCGGGCAAGCTCGGCTTGACTTGGCGCGCCCGGCCGTTCCAAAAGCTGCTTCAACCTGAACTTCATCATGATCCGACTCCCTTTGGGGATACTTAAAGTATAGACGAAATTGGGACGACCGTCAACAAAATGATTGACTCAAGAAACAAAAGTATTGACATATATCAACAGTAACGCTACCTTCGTCATCACTGCCGATGCCAGATGTGGTATCTGATTACATAAAGTAGTATTAACTTCAATATCAGGAGGATGTTATGATTCGCACCGAAGTTCGCATGGGAATCCAGACAGCGTCGGAAGGCGAGCTTGAGATCGAGGAAGTAAGTCGCACGGTCGGCGAGCACATTGCGTCGCTGAGCAAGGAAACCGTAGGCCCCGCGGCGGACAGGTTGCGCGCCGCCATGCAGAACCCGCAGTCGACCATCGAGCTGCGTTCGGGCGATAAGGTCCAGGTGGTCACGCCCGATACCCCTCTCCGGGAACTGCTGCCCCCGGACGGAAGCAAGCTCGAGATCACGGTAAGCGAACCCCATGTCGGCGGCTGATCGTGCCTTACGGTGCCACGGTCAGACGGCTGCACCGCGAGCGACAGGATCGCCTGACTGCCCGGCGCATGCAGCATCGCTTGGAGAGAAGGGCTCGTGCAGCTCCCAACCTTGCGCGGCGCCCTTTCGCGCTGCCCCGCGACACACGGCCCGAAACGCTGGTGGCGCTAGCTCCGGTAAGGAGGGTCGAAGCTCGAATCGCCCCGGAGAGCGACAGTCGGTGCCCGCTCCACGTGGTCGAACTGCTTTCGACCTGGAGCGGCGGCGAGACGGCGGTGGTCGCCGGCAAGGTTTTTGAGCTGCGGCGCCAACCCAAAACCTCAGGTTCGGTGCGAGGATATTCAGCCCGGCCCCTGGCGGACATCGCTGATCGACTGCAGCACCTGGCCGATCGGGGAGCTGCGCGTTTGGAAGCCTGGGCGACGGGTCACGGAGGTGGTGATCCGGAGCTGGATCGCTACCTCCCACCTCCAGCCCCCGCTACGGCTGAAGCAATATCCGACTTCATAGCTAGCAAACTCGTGCCCCGGTTATCCGCCGTGAACGGTTCTGTGGAAGTGGTGGAAGAGCAGGAAGCCACCCACCCCACAGCCAAGGTGGGCGAGCGTTTCGCGAATGAACTCAGGTCCGACTTTGCACTGGTTGGCGACGCGCTGTACAAACTGGCACGTTTCTATGGAAAACCGGACGACCAGGAACTATATCTGGAGACACCCATGGGTCCATTCGTTGGTATGCGGGCCGAACCTCGGCAAGCGGCGTTGCATCGCTGCCAAACGCAGTTGGTCGAGGTCCTCCGCAGCGCCTTCAGCTCCAGGTCTCATACTAAGGAGCTCTACAGGTCGGGAGACCACTATGTGCTCAACACGCCGCGAGGCAGGTTCTACTATTGCCGCCATTGCCCGCCCTACGTTGTGGAAGCATCCGATGGACGACTCTATTATTTCGATGCAGTGCAGATCGGTATGCAGCTGACCCATCTCTGCTCGCGCGTTCTTATTTCGCGATCACGTTGTGCAAGCCCTGCACCCGTACGCCCATGTGTTCGTCCAGAATGCCTTCGGGGGCCGCATCGTCTGCATGCCGCGGACACAGGAGTACTACGACCGTCTGCGTGACCTGCCACCCGAGGATGCACTGACAGAACACCTGGAGAATGCTCGCCTGACCTTGTGCGCCGGCTACTTACCCCACACCGCACCCTTTCATCCGATCGAAGAGGTGGGGCGCAAAACCATATCGGAAAATCGCGCACAGTCGCGCAACCTGCCGATCTACCGCTACGCTTCCAGAGCCGGATCTCATCGCTTCTCACACATCTTCGAGATGGATGAATAGGTACTCGCGGCAGGAAGCCATTGGGGGTTGGGATCAATCCAGGTTGGCAGACGCCTGTGTCGTCGTTGCGGGATCGGGCGCCGCCGCTTTGCTGACGGCCCTCGCTGCCGTAGCCATGGGATTCGGCTCTATCGAGCTTCTTAAGCTGCGAGGACGCACCAGAGAAAACGGTATGTTCAGCCGCCTGGTATCTGGCACTGGAAGGGCGTGGGTAGATTTCCTACGCCAGGTGAATCCGACTATTCGCATTGCAGAGGTATCAACTGGCAACGCATCCTCCCTGCGACGAACCTTCAGTCGTGCAAGCTGCGTTGCGCTTGTCGGCAGCACCGCCATCGAAAACCGTTTTCACAGCCTGCTCGAACGATGCCCGGGTGTCCCGATCATCCGCGGGTGGACCGGCTCCTCCGGCATGTGTTGGGGCCCGGTCACCGCTTCCGCCGTAGAGGCGAGCGATCGGGGAGATGGGGTTTCTGATCTTTTGCTGGCAGGTTTTGTGGTGGAGGAGCTGCGTCAGACGATTTTGCCGCTGCCAGGCGATCCCGATGATCTTGACTTGGTGAAGCGGAGCACCCTGGCACGGGCTCCCTTCGTGCGGTCGCCTCCGCCGTGTGGCCGGCTTTCGATGGTGGGGGCGGGCGCGCTTGGAACCTGGGTCAGCCTTGGGCTGGGCTTGGCTAATGCCGCCGTCGAGCTCCACATATTCGATGCGGACCATGTGGAGGAGAACAACCTCAATCGACAGGTGCTCTACTTTGGCGCTGTGGGGAAACCGAAATCACTTACCCTGGCAAGGCGAATCGCCAGGTTGTTTCCTTCCGTAAAGGCCAGCGGCTACGCCCTCTTTCTCGAAGAGAGTACGATGAACTGGCTGCCGCCATCTGGTCAGCTGGTTGCCTGCCCGGATAACTACGCAGTCCGTGACGTCCTCAATGACTGCGCGGTAGCAGCAGGCCACAGCCTCGTATCCGGGATCCTGCACCACCTATCTACCGGGCGGATCTCCATGTCTGGATTGTCAAATCGGCATCAAGCAACTCGCGCACCGAGAAGCGGCTGGCAACAGCTGCATGAGGCTCGACCCATCCGTAGTGACCAGCAACGTCATAGTGGGCGGCCTCATGGCTTGGCAGATTGTCGAACTGATGAACGGGAAACTACAACCTGGAGTCTGGGAATACGACGGGCGTGCATCCGGATCGAGGTTTGGGGTACACTCGCAGCGGCCGGCGTGCGAGTGCCACGTGCGATCTCCTGGTACCGCCGTCTGCAAATGATCGTGTGCCGCAAGCGGCATACCGCCTTGCGTATCGAATAAAAGCAGTTTATGCCGCTATCTTTCGGATGCCATCACGCCATTGCCGCTCCGCGATCTTAGACGCAGCCTTCGAAGCTTTTGACCGAACCTGACACAACGCAACTCGCTTGTGTATCTGAAAGACCCTCGCTATCTTTGCGGCATCCTGTGTATCCAGAATTATCACAACTCCCTCTGTCGCATCACAGTTCCCCCGTCACGCATGACACTTTCATTCCATTCTACGGAGGAGAAGAAATGAAAAAAGTGTTCATTCTGTTGGCCCTGTGCGCCCTGGTTGGCGCCAATGGGGCCGATGCCCAAGCGATGCATTACGATCTCTACTACGGCTTGCCCGGTGAGATGGGCACGCGCACGGTCGACGTCGGCCTTGCAGCCGCCGACATCAGCAGCATCGGTGACGTTGGCGATGTCAACGTCATGGGCAAGTATTCCGTCAGTGACAAACTCGAAGTCGGCGCCGTCGCCACACTCGGTTTCCTCAACGATTTTCGGGACGACCTCTCGACCGTTTCCGCCGGCGGCAAGTGGAGTCTGTCCGACATGGGTGCTTTGACCGCGACCGCCGCGATTCCGGTCGGCGACGTCGATGACCTAGGCATTTCTTTGGGAATCATGCACACCAGAGCGGTTAGCGGCATAACGATCAACCACCTGCTGGCGGTAGGTTTGCTGGATGGCTACACTGGTGGCACGGGTATCGCCATTGCTGCCTTGATTGAACCGACCAAAGAGCTCAATGAGAAGCTGATCGGCTATCTGGATGTGATAATTGGCACCAATACAGACAGCATTGGAGACAATCTGGCGATTGATTTGGGACCAAACGTCGATATCATGGTCAACGACATGATCACCGTCAATGCCGGTGTCACCCTCGGCATCGCGGGCGATCTGAAGCAGGACGACCTGGGCATAGTGGCGACTGCCATTATCGGCCTGTAACAACGATTTAGATTCCGCTCAGAGAAAACGGGTTCGATCGCATGATCGAGCCCGTTTTCTTCGTTCTGCTAGTAGGCGAGCTGTCGCTCTCTATTGGCAGTTCGCCGCCAATCTTTCCTGACGCATCCAGCGCTCCAGTATGTTGCGCGAGCGCATGAGCAGGCGGTAGTACCGATTCTCCACGGCCGCTTTGCCCCGCGAGCGTCTGCCGTTCGGCACCAGGTTGAAACGGCCGCGAACCTGGGTAATGATACGCGCTCGCGGATCCACAGCGATGGTTAGAATTCGTTCCAGTGGCTTGCCGTCTTCTCGGGCGCTCAACGACCAGATGGATGTGCTCCGCATGCGGCAGCTCTTGGCGTAGGACATGATGCAATGGTGCATATGTTGGCCCTCCGCCACCAGCTCGCGATTGCTAAGTAGCTCGCTAACCGTCCACCTGCAGCTTCGGCCGCCGCTGCTCCTGTCGATCTCTTCGAGAGAGAATTCACCCACCTCTGAATGCTCCCACACCATGAGGCGATGCCACTTCTTCTTGCTGCGTTTGAGGTCGAGCGGCGGTTCCTCGGGGTGCACCTGATTGGCGAGCTCTTCGTGCCAATCATCCATCTGCCGCAGAAGCTTGCTAACGCTGCGCCCGCCCATGGAAAAGTTGGGTTGAGGCGGTTCTTCCGTTTCGATATGCCCACCCGGACGCACGACTTGGCGCGATGCGAACTTCTGGTTGTGGATGTAATCGACCATGGGACCAACCTGGGCGGGATCCAACATCGGATTGCGGGCGAAGAAGATGATGACCGTCGCCCAGAACTCCTCGTTGTCGAAACAGGAGCCGAGACGAGAACCGATGACGGCCCCGGCCTGGTGTTCATTACCTCCTTGTCCCACCAACTGTCCCCATCGTAAGGCTTGGGCGACAGTGACATCACAAGGCGCCCGTAGGAATTCATGGGCCATCTTCTTGGTCAATCGCACCGGAGTGTCGGCCGTGCGAATATTGCCGCCGCGACCAACGTGGAGGAACCAATCCTGTTCCCGTTGAGTTGCCGTAGTGGCGCCCTGCAGCCAGGCGGCGTCCATGAAGGCGGGGACGTCGTACTCCGCCGCCAGGTGTTGAACGAGACTTCTGAACTGACGTCGAGGATTGTGGATGTCGGGATTCCATCTCTCAACCGGCCGAATCCAATCGGCGTGACGGCGAGCAAGCGCGGTCATACCCTCGATGTAGGTATTGCCCTCGATCTCACCCAGCTGTTCCAATGCCGGTCGCAGATCGAAGAGATCGCCTACTCGTTCAACCCTGGCAAATAGCCGGAACAGCGCGTGGCGCTCGGGACCATGGCCGATATGGTTGAACTGGCTGCGGATGCGGTAGAGGTATGGGAGCCCCAGGCGACCCTTGTGGCCGGAGTGTTCATAGAGCTCTTTGATGGCATTTCCCGGTCGCCTGCTGTTGCGCCGCTTCGCGGCGAGAATCGTGTCCCCGGCTATGCGGTTCGCGAGCCGTCGTTCGTTCTCAATCTGACGATCGCTCTTGGCGATGCCGTTTCCAAGTCCCCGACGCTGGCACCAGGCCCGGTACTCCTTTTCGGATTGGAGACCGAGCTTCTTGTAATGGCGTCTGATGTGCGCGCGGTTGTTGGCGCGTTCAATCTCCTGACTGTTCGATCTTCGCCGTCGCCGCTTGTGTGCCATCTTGCTCTACCTCGTTTTCAGATAGATCGAGATCCTGCGCAACCCTTCTTCGATCGACTCCAGATCCAACGCGTAGGAGAGCCGCACCCGCTGCGGCGCCCCGAACCATTCTCCAAGGTAGGTGATCACCTTGTGGTTTTGGTACAGATCCCAGACGAAATCCCGGGGTGATTCGATCTTTGGCATCACGTAGAACGCCCCTTCCGGTTTCCACAGCTCCAGCCCAAGGTCCTGCAGCCCTTGATAAATGCGATCGCGACGTTGGCGCCAGACTACCAGTTGCTCCTCGATGAAGCTGGCAGGCACACCAATGGCGGCCAGTGCCATCTCCTGACCGAGGATGTTGGTATTCATGGAGGTATGGGTCTTCATGGCGATGACGTTTTCTACCAACACCTGATCCAGGGACCACAGGTAACCCACACGAAAGCCGCACATAGCGTAGGTCTTGGAGAAGGAATTGATCGTCACAACGTGGGGCCCGTTGAGCAGGTAGTTCTCGCGCACATAGATGAGGTCTTTGTAGACCTCGTCGGAGAGCACATACACCCCTCGTTCGCTGGTTAGGCGCTCGACTGTCTTCAAGGTTTCGATCGCTTCGACGCGGCCGGTGGGATTACAGGGGGAATTGATGATCACTGCCTTGCATTCGCCGACCTTGGCCGCAAAGTCGTCCACGTCGATAAGCCCATCGACGGTTTCAGTATATAGAGGTTCCAAACCGGCAAATCTCACCATGTGTGGGTAGGAATAATAGTAGGGGCGTGTAACGAGGACCTTATTCCGATCACCGGGCATGTTGGCGATCGCCCGCAACGCCAGGTCGAGCGCCTCGGAGGCGCCATTGGTCACGACAAAACTCTCGGCCGTGGAATCGGGATACTGGCGCGCCAGGGCCTGGCGCAGCTCGTCCATTCCCTGAATCAGTCCGTACTTGAAGTCGCGGTAGTTTGGGAGAATCTTGTATGCTTCCGGTGGGGGCGGCAAATCGGGCTGCCCCGATCCGAAGGAAATAATGTCGTCGCCCTGGACCCCGATGAAAAGGGAGGGCGAGAGTTCGTCTTTACCCATGTTGTGCTGCAGACCTTTCTGTCTTTGCAAAGGTACTCGTCGCAACGAATTTCGTCACGGGAATCTGCGACCGATCATTCATTGTGGCACGATTGATTTCAATTGCCAGGCGTCTAGTTTCTGGTTCGTGGGTAACACCGTTCGATCAATCTGATGGTGTTGGCCGCGCAGGGATCCGATATTGCTGGTAGGCTCGATTCCCAGAGATGGAGCGTGTTGTGCGCCGCCCACCAGATTTGGCTTCATCTCAATTCTAAAATCGATCGTTGATAGTCACAAGATCGGCTCTGCGAACCGCGCGACCTTGCAGCTCCTCTGCACCAAGCCCGGCTAACCGCCAGAATCCGCTTGTGATACCTAGCCTGGGATATTATTCTGGTACAGATTGTGACGCTGGATAAATTTTCGGAGGACCACTATGTCCGAGCGAGTCGACGACACCCAAACTGCGCCGGATGCGACATCGTGCAGCTACACGCGCAGCGACGGTAGCCGTTGCCCTGGAGAGATCGTAGATACCGAGACCAACCTCTGTTTCTGGCACGATAGCTCCAGCCCCAAGGAAGGGCCCCAGGTACGGGTGCAGCTGGAGGAATGGGCGGAGAGCGGACGTTCGATGGAAGGTTTCGAGCTACGCTATGCCTCCCTAGAAGGACTCAAGCTCAGCAACAAACCGAACCGCGACCTGCGCAAGGCCAACTTGTTTCGCGCCAGTTTGCAGGGGGCTAGCCTGTTCAACGTCGACCTGCGCGGTGCCGAGCTGATGAAAGCAAATCTCGCCGGCGCCAACATGAACGAAACGAAAATGCAGGATGTGAACCTCCTGGGCGCTACCCTGGACGCAACACGTCTCGAGCATGTGGAATGGAGCGATCTTTGCCTTAACGAACGGCAGGCGCTCGATGCGCGGCGCGCGGGCGACGAGGAGGACGCTCTGCAGAAGTTGAAGGAAGCTCAAGAGGTGTATCGCGCTCTACGCCGGGCGTACGGGAGCACAGTCTGAGCCGATACAGGCAGGTGTTTTTTTTCGGCGTGAGATGATTATGCGCCGCTGGCAGATGCCGCGGTGGTCGGGCGGCCGTCTCTGGTCTTGGATCGTGGACGCCTCTTGTGCCTACGGCGAGAGCCCGCCGCGGGTGATCGTGTCGTCTCTCGTTCTCAACATCGTGTGTGCGGTGGGTTATTTCTTCGCGGGTATCAACGGACCTGAAGGCCTAGCGGTATTCGATCCCGGTGCGGGGCTCAAGGCCAACGTCATTGCCTTCTTCGAATGCATCTACTACAGCGTCGTTACCTTCACCACCTTGGGATACAGCGATGAAGCGCGTCAGATCTGGATCGTTCGACCCCTGGCGTCGGCGCAGGCATTCATCGGCGCTTTTATGATGGCGCTGTTCGTGGTCACCTTTGGCAAGAGGATGACGCGAAGCTGAGCCGCACCATTAGACTGGTAATCGGTTAGCCGCCGAAGTCATACGCCACACCCACTCCCCATTGGAAATAGAACTCCTCGTCGGCGGGATCCCAAAGAAATCCGAATCCCGGATCGAGCAACACGCCGAGCTCCGGATGGAAAGAAATATCGCTCCATTTGGGCGTCAGGCGTGCCCCCAGGTTCAATGCCCAGAAATCGTCCGCCCCCTGCTTCACAAACCAGATGCCTTTGAGCGCAAGATTGAGTTCAGCGAGTTCGTTGATACGCTCGCTGGCCAGGAGGGTAGGATGCAATTGGTAGGAATCCCCGCGATCGATTCCGTCACCGAAGAAGAATCCGATCGGAAGGGAAAACGACAGTCGTTCCCGAGCGATACCTACCTTGGGATCGATGGCGATAAACTGATAACCGTCCCCGATGCCGATACGACTGCACTTGATTCCCAAATCCAGCCTGGAACTCACTCCGTGCCGCACCTGAAGGTCAGCAACGGACCACAGATCGTCATACCTTCCGTCTGCTACGAACGCTTGACGGCTGATGCTTGGAGTTATCGATGTTTGTCCCGCATCCAATAACCGGGCAGACTGAAACGTCGAAAACGAATAGCACCCCGAAATCGAGATCGAACCAATCAGGAGTACCGCCTTCGACGCCAGCCGCGGGAAGCAGCCGGCGCGCCGTTGCGGTGATTGGGAGCCAACCGCCCCGTCCACGTCTCGCGTTTGCAGCGATCGTCCACCAACCAGCGTCATGATACTGCAGCCAGTCCAAGGTCGCAGAGTTCGGCTACTGGACCTTCGGACCAGCCGATCCAGCCGCGCAAGGTCGCGGTTTCGCCCGGTGCAACGTGCAAGGCATCCGGTCCTCCGTGAATGCAGTTGACCCCCGGATCCGAATTGCCGCTGTATTCGCTGTGCGTCTCCCAAGCGATTGCTGTGGCGCCACCGCTGCGCGCTTCAACGGCGATGACCGCGGGACCGCGTTCCTTGTCTGGCATACTCATACCGCATCTCAGGGTGGGGTGGTGATGTTCGTGGCACTCGGGTGGAATACCGTCCTTAGCAATGTTGGCCAGGCGTCCATCCGCCCACGCGTAAGTGCGTTCGCCCTCCGGGTCACGGAAGTCTTCAGCCGCCGCCATCTGATAGCAGGTGCCGATGCCCGCTCGCTCCCACGTCAGACCGCTTTTGTTGTGCAGCTCGTATTGCAGCTCGAGATCATCGTCCCGAATGCGCGCCCACGCGGTCAATGCAGCATTCTCATTGTCGAAGGCCAGACAACGGAAGGTGGCGCCACCATCCTCGACGGACCAGGTCTGAGGCCCCTCTTTGGCCTGACTGTAGAGGGCAACTCCATCCGTTCCCGAACCCTCCGGGAGCCAGAGGCGAAACACCTGCCGCGGAAACAATGAGGTGGAGATGTGTAGTACGGTCATCTTTTGGGCGTAGAACCGGATGGGAATTGTTTTTGGGTCGATCGTGATCTGCATGTGGCGCTATCCCTGTTGGAAGATTACTGACCGGTCGCGTCAACCATCACAATATATGCCACCGTCCTTGAGTTCAAGATTCGGCTCAAAGAAACGTGTCGGGTATTGGCCCCCTACGGGAAGTAGGTCGCGTCGTTTGAGATACATTGACCTTGATAGGGCGACGGTGTAGGTTGGCCGGCGTGGCCACACCTTCCGCAAAATGGTTCTCCTTTGGGGATCTGCTGGCGGGCATCAGTGTCGCGTTTGTCGTTATACCCCAGTCAATCGCCTACGCCGAATTGGCCGGCATGCCGCCGTACACTGGGCTGTTGGCCGCCGCCCTGCCCTCCATCGCCGCCTCTTTTTTCGTCTCCTCACCCTATCTGCAAACCGGACCGGTTGCCCTTACTTCGCTGCTGACGTTTGGAGTTCTCACCCAGCTTGCGACCCCTGGGACGACCGAGTACATCTCGCTGGCGGCCAGCCTTGCGTTGGTGGTCGGCGTCTTCCGGATCGCCATCGGCTTGCTCCGCCTGGGTCAGATCGCTTTTCTGATCTCCCAGCCCGTCCTCCAGGGTTTCACCACCGCCGCCGCTCTTTTGATTATCTGTGCACAGCTGCCCAAGACCCTGGGGATGCACAGCGGTAGTCGCGGTGTGATCGAGGGGGCGCTTTTCAGCCTCAGTCGACCCCTGGAGTGGTTCGCGCCAGCCGCCGTTGTAGCTTTGGCCTCGGTCCTAATCATCGTATTGGGGCGGAAGATCCACCGAATCTTCCCGGGCACCCTGGTAGCGGTGGTTCTCGGACTCGCCCTCTCGGCTTGGTTGCCCTACGAAGGAGCCGTGGTGGGTGAGATACCAGCCGCCTTCCCGTCTCTCTCGTTGCAGTTGCCGTGGTCCAGTTTGCCAGGCATCGTATTGGGGGGATTGATCATTGCCCTCGTGGGTTTCGCGGAGCCGGCTTCAATAGCCCGGCGTTATGCCATTCTGGACAAGCTGCCATGGAGCTCGAACCGGGAGTTCATTGGCCAGGGGGTCGCCAATGTCACCTCCGGCCTGATCGGTGGGTTTCCGGTCGGCGGGTCATTCTCGCGCACCTCCATCAATAGGTTGGCCGGCGCCAGAAGCCGCGTCAGCGGCCTCGTCACCGGATGCGCGGTTCTCGCCTTCACTCCCTTCTGCCATGTTCTGGCACAACTGCCAACCGCCGTGTTGGGTGCGGTGGTCATCGCCGCCGTGCTGAATCTGATGAACTTCAAGGAGCTCTGGCATCTCCAGGTCTACTCCAAACCGCAAGCGATCATCGGTTGGCTCACCTTCGTGTCCTGTGTGGCCCTGGCGCCGCGGATTGATATCGCCATTCTCCTCGGTATCGGGGTTGCTGTCGGCCACCACTTGCGGCGCGAGCAACAACTGATCATCGACAGCTGGGTGTACGACAACGCTATTCACATCAAACCGAAGGGCGTGCTCTGGTTCGGATCGATCGCAAACTTCGAGGTAGAGTTTCGGCATCTTCTCAACGTCAACAGGGAAGCTGACCGTGTGGTCGTACAGCTTGAAGGGCTGGGTCGAATCGACTTGAGCGCGGCAATCAGTCTCTCGCATCTCGTGCAGGACGCGGAGCAAATCGGGTTGGAGGTGAGCCTGGAGAACGTCCCACCGATGGCGAAAGCATGGACCGAGCGCCTGTGGAATCAGCCGCTCAAATAGTGAGGGAAACCTTCACTCGGAGTCGTAGAATTGCGGGTAGATCGGCGAGAACAAGGTATTTTCCCACCCCAACGTGCGTATTTGCCACAGCCGCAGGATCCGACCCGGATTTCCTCTGAACTCCAGATAACCTCCAGGAAGCCGGCTGTAGAACCAGTGCTCGATCTGTAGCGCCGTTCCCGGGATCAGGTTGCGATAGTCTTTCTCGTTCAATACCGCGAACTGGCCCCAATTCAAGATGACGCCGTTGAGATCCTCGGCCGACCCCCACAGCGCGCTGACCTCGCTCGTTGCCAAAGACCTGGATAGATCAACCCTCACTACCCTGATCGGTATGTCGACATAGATGTCGCGGAACCCTACAACTATGCTGGTCTGACCCTCATCGCCGAACAGCACCTCGCCCACCTCCGTTACCAACGCAATGGATGGGTTCCGGCTCACATAGGTTAATTCCACGGTCGAGTTTTGAATCCGAAAAAACCGGTTGTTCTCCAGGAAGGTAGCGCCTTGCAGTGGGCGGATCATGTATCCCCGAACCGATCGGAAACTCTCGTTGCTGGAGCGGTAGAACAGACTGTCGCCGTAGAGGATCGTCAATGGGGAGATTGGAATGTCGAGCTCGGCGGGGTTTTCCCATTGAATCCGGGGCTCTTCGTACCCCAGTTCAGCCAGCAGAGCATCGGCGTCTTCCTGGGTGCTGGCCAGCGGCGAGTTGCCGCCGCTGCCGCACCCCACCACACCGACGGCAATGCCGATAAGTGATAAGAGAAGGTAGTGGCGCAACCGTGACATGGTTGGTAAGTCAACAATTGGCGCCGGCAGGATCCTGCGCCGCCGGCGGCACCCGATACCAGTAGGTGTAGACATCCTCGAATCCCAGCTTGTGCTGCAAGCCCCGTGCCGGCTGATTGTTCGCCATCACCTGCAGATACGCCAGTCGGGCGCCCTGCTCATACCCCCAGCTCATGCGCGCGCCCACCAGCTTGGTACCAAGGCCCTGGCCTCGATGCTCCGGGGCGACAAGCAGGTCAAACAGTCCAAGAAGGTCGCCCGAGCAGGCGGCGCGGGCGCAACCGACCGCCTCTCCATTCTCTCTCGCCAGCGCATACGCACTAGACGGCGGTGCGCTCCCGAGGAGTGTCCGGAGAATCTGACTGTGCTGGGTGCGGGACGAGAGCCGCTCCCAGGTCTCGAACCATTCATCCTCGGGTTCTTCACGGAGTTCGATATTGCTCGGAATCGAAGAGCCGGCATCGATCCGACGCGTCTGCACAACGGTGTCCGCATCCCGTTCATATCCCATGACCTTGAGGTGCCGATCTAGATCGACTGGTTGAGACGCAATGGTCATCTTGAAGACACAGGGCAGCGCGGCATCCTCGAAGATGGATTCACAATGTGCCAACTTGCGATCCAAAGGCATGGTGGAATGGTACAGGGGTGTGACCGAGTTGGCGCGGCGACTGTACCCCTCCGACAGGCGCAATATCCAGCCGTCGTAATACTGGGTGCGCAGCGCCGGCAGTCCGTTGAGGGCAGCCTCCTCAAGTAAGACGATCAAGCGGGGGTTGGCCGTTTCGTCGATGTTCATCTTGTCAAAACGCCTTGCGAAACTCTTCTACCGCCTTTGGTCCGTTGCGCTCCAAACCTTTGTAAAACGCCTCTTCGTCATGGTTGCGGAAGTCCAGGCGCTCGACATGAAAAGGTGCCAGAGGCTCGCGGTTCTTTCGGCGCTGGACCACATCCAGAAAGTAGTCGACGGCGTTGGAGAGGCTGCTGGCATCCGTCCAGTCGGACTTGTAGACGGGGAGCAGGTTGTTTCTGAAAATCCAGGACATGTTGGGCATCGAGCCATACGCCCGATGACAGGCGCCGTCCAGCACATCGAGGTAAATCTGCCGTGTGATTCCCAGCTTGTCGTGCAGGTCCCGCGCGTGGCTCGTCTTCTGTTCCATCGTCGTGAGGTGTGGGTAGTGCTCTCCCGGGTGCGCCTCATGAGTATAGATGAAAATCGAACCGACATCGCTGTTGGCCACGCGCTCGGCCAGCCTGTTCATGGATGGACCCGCCATCCCGCAATACGGTCAGGTGAAGCTCCCGAACTCTACGATCGTGTAGGTAGACGCCGCCACCACCTCCCTGAGCCTGGTTTCATTGCCGTCTAGATCCACCAGGACGAAATCGGGCGCGACTTGACCCAAGGGGGGACTCTCTTCGAACCGCATCCAGGGTTCGAAGTTCTCTGGAACGAAAGAGTCGTAATTGTATCGAGATAGGAGATCGGTGTCGGTCATCGGTTTCGGAACAAAAACGTCATCGAAACGATCGCAAACGTCAAACCGCGCTACGAAATCGTCGCAACGCGGCTAAACAATCGCCTCTCGGCGGGAGGACGGGTTCGGCGCCTTGCCGCCGGTTGGTTCGGCGCCTTGCCGCCGGCTACTCGGCCATTCGACGTTTTAGCCGGCCCCAACTCTCGGTTTGAACCGAGGTCGTAACAGCGCCTACCGAAATAACAGCAGGTGGCGAGTACTGGGTTGCTTCAAGAGCGCGACGCACTGAAGATACACCCCACGTTGAGTTGGTTTCGTCGTCGTACCGCATCACCGTGGCAAATACCCGAGCGCCCGCTGGGAGCGGATCGTCAGCACTCCACTCAATCCGATCAACGAGCGGCTCGGCAAGACGCACGGTTGCGCCGCTGCCCTCTCGCCGATGGGTAACCTCAATCTCGATCCAAAGACTCTCGATGCTCCACGGTACCAGCCCGACGAACCCTTCGGCAGATCTCGTTACGCGCCCATCGCTGGCGCGCACATAATTGACTTCCACTTGCCGCCAAACCAAATAGCTGGCCTCATACGGCAGCGACTTCCAGCTGATAGTGATCGAGCGATCTGACTCCAATGCGGCTGACAGCAACTGAGGCGATTCGAGATCCCGATTCTCGACCAGGCTGCCACGCTCATCGGCAACGGTTCCCGAAGCCAGAATCAACACCGCCAGTATCAGTTTCGCGAAATACCGCATCCACGCCTCCTTATACGGACCCACCAGTTCTCCTCCTAAAACTACAATAATTTCTCCACTATCCAAAATAAATAGCAGAGGGCCCCAATCACTCCGTTTTCATCCGCTCCAGGAAGTCCCTCTACGGCGGACGCTGACCCTGCGATAGTTTAACGCTGCTTCGACTCCCATTTTCCTAGTTGGCTGGCACGGCACCCATGCCGCTCACCCTGCTGAATCTAGAACGCCCAGCTCGCGCCGATGGAGGGCAGTAGTGGGAACCACTCCTCGTCGAAGTGTCTCTCCGTGATGAGATCGGTTCCCGGACCCAAGTACCGTACGTCGCCGGGATAACGCGCCTGGACATTGCCCCGATTATAGAGATTGACCACCTCACCGAAGACGGTGAGGCGCCCGCCGCGGAGCTTGAAGTACCTGCTGATCCTCAGATCCATCCTGTGATACGGAGGAAGTCGTGCTGCATTCCGCGGGCCGAAGGTCTCAGCGTACGGAAACGTTCCTTCGGGTACCTCGATCTGTACGTAGACCCGCTCGCTGTACGGCCACCCGGATCGATACTGCCAGGCCAGGTTGATCTGCCAGCGTGGGTTCGGACGGTAATAGCAGTCAAAGTAGATGGTATGCCGCTGATCCTGGTTCTTCGGCACGTCGATTCCGTTGAACCGCTCCTGGGCGCGAGCCAGGCCATAGCTCGTCCACCAGCTGAACCTGCCCCCGACGTCACGTTTCAGGTAGAGTTCGACGCCCCGTGCATCGCCGTGGTCCGGCTCGAGGAAGACACTTTCCTCTTCCAACTCGGGAAAGAACAAAACCTCCTTGGAGAAGTTTTCGTAGCGTGGACGAATTCGGGTAAGTTTCTTCTGATATCGTTCGAGACGCAGATCTATGCCGTTTCGGAACCCGTGCTCGAGCCCGACAACTCGGTGCTCTGCCCGCTGGCTGCGGTAAAAGATGGCCTCGCCGTAAGCCACATCCAGATCGCTGATGCTTTGTGCCTGATGGAACCGTCCCCATCCACCGCGAATAACGGTTCTCTTTCCGAAGCTGTAGACAAGGTTCAACCGAGGACTGATGTCGTTGTCGTCGGTGTACGACGTATGGTCGTAGCGGGCACCAACCTCCAGAGTGAGTGGAGACGTTACCCTGAACCGGGTGCCAAAGTGGATCCCCAGATTGTAGCCGTCCGGCTTCAAGTCGACGTCGATGGTGTCGGTGACCGCCACTATTTCGCCGGCAGGATCTCCGGTGAGGTATTGCAGGTCCCAATTGAAATAGTCGAAGTCGGAATTGAGCCGCTTGAGGTCGAGCCCGAAGTTCAGATGTTGACGGTCGGTTGCCTCCCAGATCCAATCCTGCTTCAGATTGGCGACGTCGAAGGATCGTTGCTCGCGTATATCGAACCCGGTCAGGTTGATCTCCCGCTGTATCTCCGGTGTCCTTATGAAGATGGTGCGAAAATCGGTACCCGAGCGCCCATCGGCTACCCGGCCAAAACCCAACACGGTTTGCGCACTGAGCGTGGCGCCCAAAGAAGACCTGAGGCGTAACCAACCGTAGGTATTCGCATAGTCGGTTTTGGCGATATCTCCGTCCTCGTTTTCGACAAACTCGAGATCGTCGTCGGCACGCAGGACATGGGCCGACAGCCGGTGACGGTCGTTCAGCTGGTACTCCGTTTTCGCCATTACGTCGTAATACTGCGGGGATATATCGTCTTCGTTCATGAGTGAGAGAACGATATCGAGATAGCCGCGGCGGGCGGAAAGGAACCAGCTACCGCGACCCTGGCCATACCGACCTTCGGTGAGGAACCGGGCATTCATCAGACTGATGCCGACAGCAGTACGGCCCGTTGCGTTCGGTTTCACCGAGGCAATGTCGAATACGCCGCTCATGTGGTTGCCGTACTGAGCCGGGAACCCACCAGTCATCATATCGATCCCGCCGATCGCCACGACGTCGACGATGCTGAGCGCCCCACCGTAGATATCCTTCATGTGGAAAGGCTCGTACATCTTGAGGCCATCCAGCATGACCAGCACCTCCTCATGCTCGCCCCCACGAACGGTGAATTTGGATGAGAAGTCGTTTCCCGAGATGCCGGGTAGCCGTTTGATGGCGCGGTAGATATCCTCGCCGAGCTGCGGCAGGGTGTGGATGTCTTCTTTGGTAAGGGTCTGCTTGCGGACAGGGTCGTCGTGCATGATCGCGAAGCGCCCAGGTGTGACCACGATCTCACCCAGGGTGATGGGCTCGGGCTCCAAGCTGAAGTCCAGTCGAACCGCGCCGTCCGCTATCTTCACCATCGTCGCCTGCTGTGGACGATATCCCAACAGCGAAGCTTCGATCGTGTATTCGCCCGCGGGCACGCGGACGATGACGTAGCGCCCGTCCTTGTCTGCAACGGTCCCGATCGATTCAACCCACCACACGCACGACGGCGAACCCCAGGCCTTCGCCACTACCCGCTTCCTCTGCGCGGCCCTCGACGGTACCCTGAGCGAGGCAGACACCCTTCATCAGATGTGCCGCCGCAAATGCTGCCAAGTGGGGCCGAAAAATGTGTTTGATCAGGTATGACAGACGGATCTTCAATTCACCAACGTCGTTCCTATGAGAGGACCGCGTGCGCAGGTGTAGACTCCTGGTTCATGACCACGTGTCGATCTCGATCAAGGCTCGGGCGATCTTCGACTTCAGCTCGGCCACCGATTCCGGCGTCCACTCGTAGAACCCCTTGCCTGCCTTCACCCCTAAATCGCCTTTTTCGACCTTCTCCTTCAACACCTGAGGCACCTCGGAGGTTGCCGAGAGGTGCGGCAGCACCCCCGATGCGACGTTCGAGATCAGGTCCCACCCGGCGATCTCGAGAATCTCGAAGATGCCTGCTACCGCCCAACGTCGACCTATGCTATTACACAACGCCATGTCGACGTCCTGCGCCTCGACCACCCCATTCTCCACCAACCAACACGCTTCCCGCAGCAATGCCATCTGCAGCCGATTGAGCACAAAACCAGGCACTTCCTTGCGTATGACGATGGGTCGCTTCCCGATCCCCTTGAGCAGTTCGGTGATGGCCGTTACGGTCTCTTCAGACGTCTGTTCGGTGGGGACCACCTCCACCAGCGGCACCAGATGGGGCGGATTGACATAATGCACCACCAGCGCCTTGTCGCGACGGTGAATATCTGCGGTGAAGCTGCTCGGCATGAACCCCGAGGTATTGCTCGCCAGGATCGTCCGCTCGGGGCAGAGGTCGTCCAGCTCACGGAAGATCTGTTGCTTCAGTGCCAGATCCTCATGGACCGACTCGATGACTACATCCGCTGCTTGCACGGCTTTCCCTAGTTCGGCGTATCCGTCAATCCTGACCAACGCCGCTGCAGCTCCATCTCTTGTGGTCTTCCCCACGCTCACAAGCTGATCCAAACTGGCCTCAACGTTTTCGATGCCCCGTTGCACACTCGCGTCCGACCGGGAATAGAGTGCGATCTGGTAACCACCGAGGGCGAACTCGAGGGCTAGCGCGTGCCCCATGAGGCCGGCGCCGAGCACGGTTATCTGCTTGATCTCATCAGGCTTCATCGAACCATCCAATCCTTTCGAATCAAAGCCCCGGCTGGGCTACCCGACCCGGGCTTAAGGCCATGTGCTCAGGTTGCTTGTTCCCCTTTATCCGCTCCCACAAAAGCGAAAAGAGATCGTTTCGCGAAAAATCTGCAGGGCGCCGCCGAAAATCTGTCACCGAGTTCGGATCATCAAGGCCCCGCAACAATCGGAAGGAAAAAACATAGCTTCCGGCCGGGGTCAGCCAGCTGTCCGAGCGCCCGAATCGCAGATCGTTGAAATCGAGCTCACCGTCATTTGCGGTAATCGTATAGTAGCCGCGCGAGAACCAAAGCAGCTTCTTCACCGGCTTCTCCTCAAGCATTGTGGCGATGAGATTCTGGTTCTTCTCGATTCGGTGAAATCGAATGTGAGAGTCCTGGTCGAATAAGGAGCGAAGACCGATCCACATATGGTCTCCGTTGTCTGCCACCCCCATCCACAGGAGGTTATTGAGAGGCGTAGGCGTGGCGAAAAGGCGTTCGTAGGCAAGCTGCTGATCATCCAATGCAGCGGCAAATGCCGATTTCACGTGCGATTGGTTGGCCACGCCTACTAGCAGGTAGATCGTGCTCAGTCCGAGACCTACCCGATTGATCAAACGTCTCTTTGGGGAGGTCGGGTCGAAGAAAAGAGCGAGGAGCAATCCCACAATTAGTGGCATGGTGTAGAGCGGGTCGATGATGAAGATAGTGGAAAACGCCACCGGGTAGGTGCTGAACGGGCTGAACAGCTGCGTGCCGTACATGGTAAAGCAATCGAGCAGAGCGTGCGTGAAAAATCCCAGGAAAGCCAGCAAACTCCACTCTTGCCACGTGGCACCTGTCTGTCGGTGAATTGCGAGTAGGAGTCTCCCCACTCCGACGCCCGCCACAACGGCAAAGACGACAGAGTGAGTGATGCCGCGATGGATGCCAAGCTGGGCCGTTTGCGAGACGAATGGCGAAACGAGCACATCCAGGTCCGGAATGGTTCCGGCGACGGCTCCCCAGATGGCGGCCTTCTTGCCAACCTTGCGGCCGAGGACGGCTTCCCCGACTGCCGCCCCAAGGGCGACTTGGGTTACCGTATCGATGGGACGATCTCCAGTACCAAATAATAATTGGCAGACACTGCACCTGGCCCCCAAGATACACAATCGTCGCGGACACTTCAGGCAGAGGAAGGAGCTGCGAGAGAATGGAGAACGAAGAGGGGTGAGCTGCCGACGTGCTGGTGACCTTATCCGTCACGTGTGTCGGTAAGCTGAATATCTACCGCCTGGCACCAACCCGTGCTTGACGCATCGATCCGAATCCGATACCACGTCTCCATCTTCGACTCACCGCGTTTACCCGCATCTATGCAGAACTTGGCCATCACCTTGATGGGGGTGCCCGGCTTCAGATGGGTGTTGACCGGCGAATGCCATCCCGGCTGCTGGCGCACCGGGAGATCCTCTTTACCCACCACCCTGGCAGCACGCTCGGGATCGTACTCCTCGATCCCGTTGTCGCAGCCGAGGATGAACAAACTCAATAAGAAAGAGAGCGCTATCTTGGCCATATACATCAATGCATTGACCGACGTGAACAATGTCAACAAGCGGGCAAGTGAACGTCCGACCATCCCAGGCGTGCTTTCCGATGCTCTCGCCGGGACCATTCGGCGCGCGATACGTGCCCGAACTACCCGAGTGCGCGATTGCCGGTCTCATACTATTTTAGTAGGTATCTTATATCTTGAGTATTCTATGTTTGCAAATAATATTTTGAATCAGAAAGTGTCGGTCTACGAGCGGCGCGGCAGAAACGTCGAACATGGCAAAGCTGTCACTGCCTGACGGAGCCAAGATTGTCGACGGTAGCATTCGGTTCCAGGCTGCCGACGATCCCGATGAAACAATCAACCAGCTCCGCGGCAAACCTTTCAACGACGATGAATGCGAGGGTGTGCGGGAATTCCTCGTTGGCAATCTGTCGCTGAAGGAAACCGTAACAAAGCATCTCAGCCGCTTTCAGAATGAGGAAGAGACATCTCGTCTATTGGTCCGAGTCTGGATGCTGACCAAGTTCGGTGCGCGGTTCTCCTCCGTGCTCGACCAATTGAGTAAAAGTGTCGAAGCCGAACACGAAGACTTCACCGTAGTTTTCATGAAGCTGTATCAGCAGCTGGAGGATTACCGCAAGCGTTCGACGGAGTTGAATATTCGGCGACCTCCTGCCGTGGAACGGATCCAACTGAACATCGAGGAGTCGGCGGGGCGCAGGGTATACTCTTGCGACGTCGAATCTCAAGGCAAACCCGTAGAGCATGCCGCGACAGACGATCGGAAGGATTCCGTCCTGCGCCGGCATATCGAGCAATTCAGGCGCATGACCGATGTGCCTGCACTGCGCAAGAGCGTCACAGCCATCGAAGAATTTCTGCTCGGACGAAAGTCACTGCAGAATTCAGTGACGTCGATGGCTGCCATGCCTTCCGGGTCTTCGCCCGCGGTTAGCGAAACCGCGGAAGAGAGAGAAGTCAATGCGGTTTCCAGTTTAATGGCAGCGTGGGTGGCGGTAGCGTTCGATCTGGCGTGGCGGGAGTTGAACGAGTACGTGAGATGGCTGTTGCGTCGTGGTGTGCCGCCGCTGGAGGAACTCTTCTACGGCCTGGTTGGTAGATTCGATAGCGTCGCAAACCTGGAAGAGGAGTACAAGCTGCACCATTCGACCATCGTTTCGCTAATGCAATACGCTATGGCACAATTGCAGCCTGCCGAAAATGAAAAAAGCGACTTGTCAAAGATCAGTTGGAAGCGGTTTGACGGCGACTCGGTGCCAGTCGAGCAGCGCCCGGAGGTTGCCGAGAAATTGATGCAGGCGCTTCAAGATTCGGACTCGTCTTAGCACAGGAAACCAAGGTTCCCACCTCGGGGTCAGCTCACCTAGAATTCATACTCCCGCCGCCGGCGCGCCCTCTCCTCACGACTAGGTAAGAATCGACGGCTCCAATCCCGGGGCATCGCTATCCGCGGGGAAGTAGGGGCGCTCCAATTTCTTGAACTCCACGTGTTTGAGCGTCGCCGGTGTTGGTCCCGGCGTATCGAGAACGATCGCTCCTTGGGCGATTTTGCCGTAGGCCAGGCGGTAATTCATCGGGTTCTTGGCGACGATGAACTTGGCGGCCGCGGGATCGAGGTCGACAGCGCGAAACTGCTCGTCCGACCAGTCGTAGGTCGCGCGGCTCATGATGAGCACGTGGACAGCGCCGATGGAGAATACGACCGAAGGACCCATCTCGGCGTGAAGACCCTCCCATTGCCCACCTGTGTAGGTGAAGTAACCTGCGCTCAATTGCTCAACCCGACCCTTGAAGGTGCGCGACTCTCCCCAACGCGGATCGAGTTTGTGCCCGAGTCGGATCTCCAATTCCGCACCGTCGCCAGCACCATGACATTGGGCGGCCGCTTCCGGGTCGACCACCGGTACAAGGGAAAGCTCTTGCACGCCACAGTCGACCAGCGCCGACAAGGTAGCGATGCTGTCGCCGGCAGCCCCACCGCCGCAGCAGTCGGCCGCCTCTACAAGAATGACCGGGCCGCCATCGATCTCGAGCCCTTCGCGGATGGCTACATCGGGAAGCAGGATCTCCGGTTCCAGGTCGTATCGGCGGTCCCAGTATCGGCGGGCAATATCTGCGGCCAACTCCCGCGCCAGATTGATATCGTCGTCGGTAATGACCAGGCCGCCACTGCCCATTTGCGCCACGTCCATGTACGGATGGATCAGGAAGAGGCTGGTGGACAACACCCCGTCCCTTTGCTCCAGACTCTTGGCGTGGCGCATCAGCTCGGCGAACGGATCATCGTCGTTGGTGGAGCCGTTGATGGCACTGGTTATTACGGGAACCTTCGCCATCGCCATCGTGGGACGGCAATCCCCTCTCAACATCCGCAGAATCAGACGTGCAGTACGCTGGCCAGTGCCATACTGGTCATGGTGCGGATAGGTTTCCCAACCGAGCATCGCGTCGGCGTCCCGCACCATCGCAGCCGTGACATTGGCGTGTAGATCCAAGCAGGTACCGATGGGCGTATCCGGGCCCACGATCTCGCGTACGGCGCGAATCATGTCCCCTTCCGGATCGTCGTTGCCTTCTGCGAGAGCCGAGCCGTGGATCGGCATCAAAACGCCGTCTACCGGTGAGACCCTTCGAAGGCCGTCGAGAAGCTCTTCGCGCAGTTGCTCGTAACAGGAGGCAACGATGGGTCCCCCGGCGCAAGCGGAAGCGTAGAGGATCGGGAGGGGATCGGCCTCTTCCATCCGCAGTGCGTCGAGCATGCCACCGACAACGCTGGTATCACAGTTGAGGAGTTGATCGCCGCGCAGCAGCTCGTTTTGCTCGTAGGTTTGCAGATTTATGGGCAACCCTCCGAGATGGTTGCACTCGGTGAGGATGCCCCCAATGGCAATGCGAAATCTATCGCTCACGGTCGTCCGTTTCTAGCTGATGGAGTCACCTGATGGCGCTCGAATTCCTCTGAAATGAATCTCGCGACGCTGTCCTCTTCGTTGGAGCCGATTACCGCCGTGGCTGCTCTACGCAAGACCTCCTTGGCGTTGGAAACAGCATAACATCTGTCTGCAACTTCAAACATCTTCAGGTCGTTCACGTGATCGCCGAAACAAACGGTCTCCGTGCCGTTGAGACCGACCATAGCCATCATGCACTCTATACCACTGGCCTTGGTGGCCTTTGCGTCGTGAACGGTCAGCCAATGCCATCCGGGATGATAGAGATTCTCCATAACGTGAACCTCGACGCCCCGTGGGATCTCCTTCTCCACCCGCGCCCTGATCTGCTCTACCGTGGAATGACGCTCGATTGTCGTCAAACAGACCACGCTTTCCTCGAAATGGTCACTGACGTGTTCGACAACGGCGAACCGAGGGTCGCCGGCGACCTGCCTGTCGTGCACATACCAGTTCATTCCCTTATTTATGGAACTCTCGTAATAGACCCGGTCCGATTCGCCGTTGAATGTGGATACAAAAGGTTGGACCCCGAAGCTGATGATGATTTCGTACGCTGTTTCGAGAATGGCTTTCTCGAGGTCGTTGACCACCAGTTTCCGATCGGATCCCATATCGGTAACGAAAGCACCATTGAACTCGATTACGGGGAGCGGCAGTTCCAGCCCACGGAGCATCGGTCGCATGGATACGACACTGCGTGCGCTCGCGACCGTGAATTTCAAGCCGGCGTGGATCAGACGGCACAGAGCAGAGTGCGAATAGTCGGAAAGCGTAGCATCGCCGCGAAGCAACGTTCCATCTAGATCCGATATGTAAACGGGAGTTGACGACGTACGCGACATGAACCCTGCGAGCTTCTAAAGGAAAGAACTGCGCACCAGTCCCTCCTGCTCTTCCCATTGATGCAGGATGGAGCGGGACCGACGCAAATAGTGACGATAGCGGTCGTCGAGCAAGTTTTTCGACCTGTTTCCCAAGCGACCTCCAATCAGCGCATTGTATTTTCCCCGGGCTTGGGTAACGCGCCGGCCCTTTGGGTTGACGGCGATCGTCATCAAGCGCTGTGAGTTGCCACTCCCGTCGGAGATCTGTAGGGAAAACACCGCCTTGGAGCCGCGCCGGCAGGTGTGCACGTAGGTCCGCACACAGTGATGCATCGCTTTGCCTTCTGCTACCAGCTCGTGGGTAGTGGTCACCTCCGAGATGGACCATGTGAGCATCTTGTCGGTCTCTTCGTCGTGCTCTGTGACGGAAAGCTCACCCACGCCACAGGGTTGCCATTGATTCGAGGGGACCCGTTGATCTCGCACCAACCTCGCATGCCATTGTTCAACGTAGCGCAACAGCTTGTCCACGCTGCGACTCTTCATCGAGAGATTCGCTTGGAGAGGATCTTGTAACTCTATGCGCCCACCCGGCAAAACCACCTCCTGTCGTTCGAATTTCTGATCCTGTATGTAGTCGACGATCGGTCCGATCCATTCGGGATCTAGCATGGGGTGTAACGTCAGCCAATGAATGAAAGTGGACCAGAAGGCCTCGTTCTCGAGTGATTCTCCAAGGCGGGTGGCGACCACTGCTTCGACCAATTCCTCGGATCCGTCCTGGCCAACGATCTGACCATAGCGCAACGCTTCGAACAGGGAGTAGCGATCCGGGGCAAGCAGAAACTCATGAGCCATTCGTTTTGTGAGGTTCACCGCGAGATCGGGGGCCGTCCGAATGTTGGCCCCCATACCCACGTGTATGAACCATCTCTGCTGCCGGTCCGTCTCCAGGGCATCCTCGGTCGGATCATGAAAGAAGGCGGTGTCGAAAAAGGCGGGCACGTGATACCTGGCCAGCAGATGGCGGGCCAACGATCCGAACTGAAGGCGGGGATTGTGTCTCTCCGGTCGCCAATGGTCGGGACCGCGCAGCCAGTCCGCCTGCCGTCTGGCAAGAGCGGCCAGGCCGTCGATCCAGGTATTGCCCGTCCGGGCGCCAAAGCGGGTGATGGCTGGCGTTGAAACATCGAACAGATCCGCCCGCGACCGATCGACATCGAGCAGTAGGTCGCGAAACGCCTGGCGAACCGGCTGTTGATCGGACAACTGCCCGGCAATCTCCGCGATGCGGGCCATGTACTCGGGTCGCAGATCGTCCGTGGCAACCGAACCTTCGAAAATCCCGGTGATCGTATCCCGGGGTCGTCGGGTAATCCGGCGCACCTTGCGCAGAACCGCCTGGCTGGTCAGGACGCGTACCATGTCCAGCTCTTTGCGTCGTGGACGGTCCCCTTTGTGCAGCGCGTCACTCAAATTCTGCTCCCGACACCAAGCCTGATAGGCCTGCGTCGAACCCAATCCCAAAGCTTTTACGTGGGCAAGAACCGCTTTGTCCGCCGCCGCCGCTTTAGCATCGCGTTTAACTGCGGCGCGCTCAACCCGGCGATCTTGCCAGCTCTTGTTGAGGGCAGCCGTAAAACCGTGCTCACGACACCAGTATTGATATTGGGCGACCGTCTGTAGTCCCAGAGACTCGATGTGATCGGTCAGATGAGCATTGGCCCGTGCCTGAGCACCCCGGCGACGACGTTTCCTTTTTTCGTTGGTCTTTGGCATCGAAATCGTTGATGGCGGTGTCCAGTCAATCTGCCTCTTCCGCGTGGTCAATGTCAAGCAGTAGCCTGACCCTCGAAGTTGACCCGGCCTTCCTTTTCGGTTTGATTGAAAACACATCTTCGGCTGTCGGCATTCCTTTTTGCAAACTTGGGAAACAATGGTAGAGATTGATGATGATCGTGAGGGGGAAGAGCCCGATATTCCCGTATTGCAAAAGGTGGGTATCGTCATGGTGGCCCTAGGTGAGGAGGTCTCGGGCGAAGTCATGAAGCACCTCAGCGACTACGAAATCGAAGAGATCACTCAGGCGATCGCCTCCCTCAAGAACATCTCTACCGAGTTGATAGACCAGGTTCTCGACGAGTTTGAGCAACACTTGATGGCCGGCGAGTGGATAGCTCAGGGCGGCATGGACTTCGCGCGTGCCGCTTTGGAACGCGCCGTGGGACCGCGACGGGCGCAGGAAATCCTTGAACGGGTCGGCAGCAAGGTCTCCTCCGGGTTCTACATTCTCAAGAATGTCGCATCGGACCAGATCGCCCCGTTTATTTCCAACGAGCACCCTCAAACCATTGCCCTGATTCTATCTCAGCTGGATTTTGCCCAGAGCGCCGGAATCCTGGCGCAACTTGCGGAGCGCCTGCAGGCGGATGTCGCCTACCGCCTGGCAACAATGGAGAATATTACGCCCAACGTCATCAAGGAGATCGAAGAAGCCCTCGAACAGTCCTTGAAGGATATTCTTGGCGGCGATCAGGACGTAGGCGGGCCGAAGGTGGTCGCGGACATACTGAATCTAACCGGTTCCAGCGTGGAAAAGAGTGTTCTCGATCAGATGGATGGTCAGGATCCGGAAGTGGCCGAAGCCGTCCGCAACCTCATGTTCGTTTTTGCCGACATCGTCAAACTGACCGATCGCGAAATTCAGACTCTGCTGCGGGAAGTCGATCAGAAGGACCTGGTTATCGCCTTGAAGACTGCCGAGGACGAACTCAAGGACAAGGTGCTGGGCAACATGTCCGAGCGCGTGCGCACCTTCGTAAACGAAGAGATGGAATTCCTCGGGCCGATGCGTGTAAGCGAGGTCGAAGAGGTTCAACTGAGAGTAGTGCAACAGGTCCGTCAGTTGGAGGAACAAGGTCAGGTTACGATCGTCCGCGGCGACTCCGAGGATGAGTTCGTATAGCTATTAGATTCAGCGTCTGTTGAGGCCAGTCTCGTTATTAATTTGCATCGTAATCGTCGCCTCGCATCCGGTATTCGCTCAAGTGAATATGGAGAAGCTCCGGAGGCTGGATGAGGGGAAGGATCTGTCGGGGTCGTTAGAGTTCGATCTATCCTTCCGCACGGGAAATGTCGAGACCGTTGAAGTGGGATTGGGTGGACGGGTCGACTACGTGGGCGATACAGCGACGACCCTGTTTGTTAGCGACGGCGACCTGGGGTGGCAGGGGGGACGGCGTTATTCCAATCAAGGGCTGGCTCATTTGCGCCAGGTGTATCGGCGCCAATTCCGCGTACAACCAGAATTCTTCGTGCAATCCGATTATGACAGGTCGCGGAATCTGAGCTTCCGCGGTCTTCTAGGTGCGGGATTTCGAACGAGCCTGTTTAGCAGCCATGCCGCGCAGTTCTGGTGGGGTTCCGCTTACATGTTCGAACACGAACGGCTCGAGCTCAAGGCCAAAGACGATCATTCGGAGCGGGCGTCGGTCCACCGCTTGAGCAGCTACGTCTCGTCCAGGGTCAGACTCGAGAAGACGACGGCGCTGGCTTGGACGATCTACCTGCAACCCAAGTTGGACGAAATTGGCGACCTGCGAGTCCTGAGTGAGGGAGACGTGGAGCTGAAGCTGAGGCGTTCGCTTGTGCTCGTAACTACCGCTAGCATGCGCTACGACAGCCGCCCGCCCGCGAAAACGAAGTCGTTGGACACGGCGCTGAAGAGCGGCATCGCGTTTCGATTCTGATCCGGAAGCGTGGCCGTGGAGGCAGCGATGACTGCCTACCGATCGCTTTGGCCAGTGGCAGGCTCAGTTGGTAGGCAACCCCGCAGCCAGCCAAGCTTCGAGTCCACCAACAAAGTCCAAAACCCTGGTTTCGGACCGGTCACGCATGATTAGACTGGTCGCGACCGAAGACCGATATCCGCTGGCGCAATGAATGACCACTTCGCCATTTGGAATCTCCTCCAGCCGCCTGCTGAGCTGACTCAGAGGTAGATTGACGCTCCCGGGGATGTGACTCTCTTGCCATTCGGCCGGGGCCCGCACATCGATCACCTGCAAAGCCTTCGACTGAAGTCGTTCTGACAACGTCGCGGCCGTGATGCGGTCCACCCTGCAGATCAGCTCCTGTTTGGATTCGAGCGCCAGCATGCCGCTCTCCAAATACCCTGCTACCCCATCGAAGCCGATGCGTCCCAACCGCATCGCCGACTCTTCTTCGCGCCCGGGCTCGGCGATCAGTACGATCGGATCTTCGGCATCCAGCAGGGTGCCCGCCCATGTGGCATATTTTCCCTGGAGACCGACGTTGAGAGACCCCCTCCAGTGGGCGCCTGCGAACTCGGACGGCTCGCGGGTGTCGAGCAGAATAGCGCCTTGCTGCTGACGCTCGCAGACCTCATCTACAGACAGTCCCTTGAGCCCGTGACTGAGGGATGTGGCCAGCGTCGGATGTTCCCTGGTGTTCAAAATGGCGTCGTAGGTGAAATAGTCGGGGGTGTCCGGCTGATCGGCGGTGACGATGCGAATGAACTCGTCCCTGCTCATCGGCTGCAGCGCATAGTTGTACTGGCGCTGGACGCCGATGGTAGAGACAGTGTCTTCGCTCATGTTCTTGCCGCACAGCGAGCCCGCTCCGTGTGCCGGATAGACCAGGGTCTCGTTCGGTAGCGGCAGCAGCTTTTGATGCACACTGTCGTACAACAACGCCCCAAGTTCATCGGCGCTCCACCCCAACGCGGCGCGAAGATCCGGCCGGCCCACATCGCCAATGAAAAGAGTGTCTCCGGTGAGCACCGCATGGGGTTTGGTGTCATCCGCTTCCAGATCGTACACGAGAATCGAAATCGACTCGGGTGAGTGCCCGGGGGTCTCTAGAATCTGGAGTCGCACCTGGCCGAACTCGAGGGTGTCCCGGTCCTTCATCGGCGTAAACTCGTATTCCGCCTGCGCCCTAGATCCCAGATAGATCGTGGTACCCACCTGGTCCCTGAGTTCCAGATGCCCGGCCAGGAAGTCGGCGTGGAAGTGGCTGAGAAAGACGTGGCGAATCTCCATATCCAGGCTCTGCGCGTCTTCGAGGTAGCGGTCTATATCCCTTTGGGGATCGACAACGGCTGCAGTTCCGCTCTCCACATCGCCAATTAAGTACGAAGCGTGCGCGAGGCACCCGAGGTAGTACTGATTTAGGATCATGGTCCTCTCCTATCCAAAAACCCAAGAAATCCTGGGTTAAAGGTAGGTCGATCAGTCCGGCAAACAATCGAAGTTCTTAAAAATCCACAGCCGGCGCACGGTATTGACCCCCTGCCACTTCTTCTTCGCTGCTTCCCAGGCCTCGGGAAAGCTATCGCCCCAATTGTGCGCCGGCTCCCAACATCCGTTCTCTGCTTGTGCTTCGATTTCGAACGAGAGGTTTGCGGTGACCGCATCCTTGTGTTCGGAGAACAACCTGGAGTTTGGCGACGGAATTATCTCGAGGGGAGTGGTGCAGTAGGTGTGCCACTTGGTGGGATCCGTCTCGATGCTCCGATTCACGATTCCGGGAAGGTGTTTCTGCAACGCCTCCTCCAGAGAGCGGGGCAAAGATTCGACCTCGAACAGTCTGGTGTAACAAGCCAGATCGTGTACCTGCAGAGTTTCGATTGCAGGGAGACGATCGACTACGGCATCCAGCACCTCCTGCTGGATATCCGCGGTAGATCCGAAATTATACAGATAGCCCAATACTTCGGGCCGTGGGTTATCTCGGTAGAAACTCCAGATCTCGTCGAAGTTTTCGGTATAGTGCCACCAGGGGGCGTGTGGTTTGCTGTTGTCGTGCGGCGTGATGAGCGGCCAGCTCTTGTACTTCTCAACGTAGGACTCAGCCAGAAAGTTCACGGCCTCCTGCGCCAGCTGGTGAGATTTGTCCAGCCCGAGTTCCATGAAGGTCTGCAGCGCGTGGGTGGTGCTGAGAACGTTCGGCTCGTTCGACCCGAAATCCGACTCGATGGCGCCGAATCCCCCATCCGCATGCCTGAACTCGGTCAACTCGTCAATAACCTGCTCGGGAGTTCCGCCTTCGAACAGAAACGAGAACTTCGCCTTCTCCAGGGGTCTGGCGTGCGCTTTGATGTAACCGGCGGCCCTGTCGAACGCTTCGCGTGAAAACCGGGGCACCTTCGCCATGAGAATCTCCTCTCCCAACAATAAATCAACTGCCAAACGGTGGTTGGCAAATAATCATTACAACTTTCAAGCAGGTTCGCAATAGCAGACCTTGCCTTTGAGTCTCCTTAAGCGTATTATTCAACAATCTGGTTTTCTTTAGCGAACTAAATGGAGGTTCTATGACTGTCGGGGAATGTGCAACCCATTCAAAGAGATCCGCAACGCTGCGGTTGGGTCCGCTGATGCGCTCGACCGCTGAGGAATTCGGATCAGCGTTGCGTCGAACCTTGATGCGCTTGCCGGGTCTGGCCGCACGCGCCGTGAAAATGGAGGCGGCTCACGAATTCTCTTTGCTCCCGGGGGTCGTCGAGGACGCGCTAGAGATCGTGGAGAATCTAAGATTGATCCAGTTCCGGGGTGGCGATGGACCGCACTACGTGACCATCGATGTGGAGGGGCCGGCTGCAGTGACCGGATCGGATCTGGCTGGTCCCGGACTGCAGGTGGTGAACCCGAATCAACCGATTGCCACGGTGAATCACGGTGGACGCCTCGAAATGAAGGTTGAGGTGGCTCTCTCGTTGGATCGGGAATCAGGCCGAGACCGTCGCACCGGGGGTTTCCTGGAGGTCGGCGGCGTCTCTCATCCCGTTACTCGGGTGCAGCTACACGTGGAAGAGCGCGATAAAGGGGCGTTCTTGAGCTTGAGCGTGGCGACCAACGGAAGCGTCGAGCCCCGGGTGGCCATCGATCAGGCGGCAACTCTGCTAGCGTCAGTAGCGACAGGCGAAAGGACTCGGGCCCTCTGCCGCCAGGTTTTGAACGCAAAGACGTTGTCGGAGCCGGCGACTAAGGCGCCACCTCCGGTCCCGACAGCCCGTGACCTGAGCAAGATGCCACCGGGCATCGAAGTTCCAGACCTTACGGAGTTGTGCCACAGTTCGTTCGAATCCTTTGCACAGCGCGGGGTGGCACCCAGCCGGCGCCGAAACTCGGGGTTGCAACGATTGCTAAAAGAGGCCTTCGCGGTACAGGAGGAAGCCGAGTTCTCCAGCTACACCCTTAGCGAGCCGCACTCTGAACCCTCGGAATGTGTGAAATACGGTACGAGCTACCAAGCCGAGTTGACGGTTCGTCACAAGCGGAATGGTGCCCATACAGCCGAAGATACGGTTGTGGGTCACCTACCCGTGATGACGGCTCGCGGAACCTTCGTGGTCTCTGGTGTGGAGAAGGTGGCGATGGGCGAGTTGGTGGACGCCTGCGCGAACAGGACCACGCGGGAGAACGATCTGGCCGAGCGCCGTATAAGGCTCGTAGGAGAGCAGCTGTTCGAGGCATTGGCCGGTGCTTTCGACAGTGCCACCGAGCAGGAGAATGAACTCCGATTTCCTTACTTCGCTGAAACCGTTAGTAGTTTTTTTACCGCAAATCCGTTGGTGCAACGAGCGGAGACCACAAACCCGCTGGCGCTCTTGACCCAGCTGCGCCGGGTGGTGCAAACGGATGTGGGTCGGCAACGGGGCTATCTGCCGCGCCAGATTCACCGGTCCCATTGGGGCCGTCTCTGCAGCATCGATACGCCGGAAGGGGAGCGGATCGGTCTGAATCTGACCGTGGCGGTCCTCGCAGGGGTAGACGAGGATGGCTTCCTTACCGCACCGTACCGGCGTCGAACGGACGGCGATCTGGCGTATCTCAACGCCGCCGAGCAGGCGGCCACGACCGTCACCGACGGTTGCTGCTCGGATGGTGACCTGGTCGCCCGCTACGGCGGCAAGATTCTGGCGCTGAAAGCGGGCGAGATCGTGCGAACCGAGGAAGGTGATGTTGAGTACCTCACCACTCACTCGGCGCACACCCTGGGTCCTTCCGCCAGCCTCATTCCGTTTCTGGCCAACGACGATTCCAACCGTGCGTTGATGGGGAACAATATGCAAAAGCAGGCGCTGCCTCTGCTCCATCCTCAGGCTCCGATGGTGCGGACGGGAATGGAAGGCCGCGTCGCCACAGATGCGCGCGCCGCCGTTCTGGCGCCCGCTGAAGGGGTGGTTGAGCGGGTGTCGGCGGAAGAGATCGTCGTCCGCGGTCACGGCGAACACTCCTTTGGACTGGAAGGGTTTGTTCCCTCTGCCCTCAGTACCTGTCAACGGCAACGACCGTTGGTTCGACGCGGCCAGAGTGTCACCGCAGGTCAGGTCCTGGCGGACGGTCCTGCCACCGACCATGGAGATCTGGCGCTGGGTCGCAACGTCCTGGTCGGTTTCCTGCCGTGGGATGGGTTCAATTTCGAGGATGCTGTCGTTGTAAGTCAGCGACTGGTTGACGAAGAAGCGTTCACCTCAGTCAAGGTGAAGGAATACATCGACGTGATCCGGAATACCGACACAGATCGCCTCTCCATCGGGATCGGCCACTTGCCACGCAGCACCGGTGACAACCTGTCTCCGTCCGGAATCGTACGCGAGGGAGCGTCGGTCGCGGGAGGCGATATTTTGGTCGCCAAGTCGACCTCCGGAGCGGAGAGGATCGACCGCTCGCTGCGCCTGCCGTCCGGGCATGCGGGCACCGTAATCGGAGTCGATCATTTCATCGCGGACCAGGGCGACCCGTTGGCCGCGAATGTCGAGCAGCTCATCAAGATAAGGGTGGCTGTGCGCCGGCCACTGAAGGTTGGGGACAAGCTGGCCAGTCGTCATGGCGCCAAGGGAGTGGTGGGATTGGTTCTTCCCGAAGACGAGATGCCGGTGTTGCCCGACGGAAGGGCGCTGGAGATGTTGGTGAGCCCGCTGGGATTGCCCAGCCGCATGAACTTCGGCCAGATCCTCGAAGCCCACACCGGCTTTGCTGCCCACGCGCTCAATTGCACCGTCGAATCGCCCGGTTTCAACGGTGCCCTTGCCGAGGAGGTGGGTGGCCTCCTGGAAGAGGCCGGCCTGCCGCGCAGCGGCATGTTGCGGCTGCGCGACGGGCGCACCGGACAGCTCTTCGAGCGCGAGACGACCGTCGGGTATATCTACTACATGAAGCTGCACCACATGGCCGAGGATCTGATCAAAACGAGGCCCGCCGGCCCAATGACCACGGAGGAAAACCCCGAGAAACCGCAGGGATATCGGCTGGGCATCATGGAAACCTGGGCTCTGCAAGCTCACGGCGCCGCACACATGTTGCGCGAGATGTCGACGGTACAAGGCGGGCAGGAGCAGGAGGTGACCTACGACGCCCTCGTGCACGGGGTTGATTTTCCGCCGCCCCAGCCGACCCAATCTATTGCCAGGCTTGCCAGGCAGCTGCGCGGGCTCTGCCTCGATCTCCAGCTGCACGACGCCGGCGGTCATCAAATCAGTCTGAAGGAAGCGGGAGAAGCGCCGGATCTGGATGCGATCGAGATGGCATCCGTAGAATTCGCAACATCGCAGACCGTCGATAGTTGGGGAATCGTAACCGAACTTCCGGACGCGACGGCAGTGGAAGCGTTTTTGCAGGGCGATGCCCGAGACGGTGTAGGTCTGATCCCGTTGGCCTGTCCGGTACTGCACCCCTGGCGAACCATGTTGCCCGCGGATACGACGCCATCGGAGATTGCCAAGCTTCCAGTGCTGGCGCGATCCCTGAGGAATGGGCGCGCCCACGATTCGCTCTATCTGGCGCTGGCAGCCGTGAACGACATCGTGCGGTCGGATGATACCTCCGACCACGAAATCCGCACGGCACTCCAGGAGGCGGTGGACGAGCTTTTCGGCGACGGCGGCGGCGGCGATGGCTTGAATCGATTGCTCTACGGGAAGCGTGGTTGGTTTGCCGCCGCAATGACCGGAACTAGGGTGGACTACTCGGGCAAGGCGGTCATCGCGCCAGGACCGAACCTGCTCCAGGATGAATGCGGACTGCCGCGAAGAATGGCACGTTCTTTGTTCGCGCCATTCGTGGTCGGAGCCTTGTTGCGAGCCGGGAAAGCGAAGTCGGAAGAGGAGGCGCGCCGCATGATACGAGACGGGCGCGCCGAACGAGAGCTGGACGAGATTGCCTCGACGAAGCTGGTACTGCTACACCGGGCGCCGGTCCTGCACCGCTGGGGCATTCAAGCGTTCAAGCCGGTGTTGACCGAGGAGGAGGTTCTGCGGCTGCACCCGCTGACCAACGTGACCTTCAACGCCGACTTCGACGGCGATGCGCTGGAGGTGTTCCTCCCTCTATCCGCTATCGCACAGCGCGAAGCGCAGGAGATGAGACCCACCAACAACCAGTTGGGCTCGGCCGACGGCACCTACATCCACGGCTTGAGCCAGGAGATGGTATTCGGTTGTTATTACGCGACCGCCGCGACCGCCACGGAGAAGCCGGTAATTGACCTCGCCAGCACGGACGCGGTGGCGGCCACCTTCGACCGCGGAGACGTGCGCATTCATGACCCGGTGAGAGTAATGGATGGGAGCTCACGCATTTCATCCGTGGGTCGCGTTTTGTTCGGTCAGCTGCTGCCGGATGGGTTGGAATGGACGGACGGGCAAGTCGACAAACGGGCACTGAAGGACCTGCTCGATCGGTGTTGGCACCAGTTGGGCCCCCCGTCTGCTGCCGAGCTGGCGAACGCAATGATGGTTTTCGGCTTTCGCATGGCAACCCGGTCAGGCGTATCGATCGGCAAAGACACCTATTCTCAGTTCAGCGGCTACGACGAGATGCTCGCCGCCGCGTGGCAGCGTGCGGACGAGCTCGCGGCCACCGACAACGACGAGCAAAGGATCGTCGATCACTGGATGGAAGTGCGTGATCGAATGACCGTGCAGGCGTTGGAAGAGCATGCCGCCATAGAGGACGGTCTCAATCCGACCCACATGATGGTTGTATCCGGAGCGCGGGGCAATTCGAATCAGCTGCTCCAGCAGATCGCCATGCGTGGTCTTTTTGTGCGCCAGGACGGTTCCCTTTATTCGATCCCATGTACGACCACCAACGTGCGGGGACAAAACCCGCTCGAGTTCCTTGCGGGGGTTGAAGGAGCACGCCGAGGTCTGGCGGATTGCACCTTGAAGGCTGCGCGCTCAGGATATCTCTTCAAGAGGATCGTCAGCTCGGTACAAGACGTGTTGATCACCGAGGAGAACTGCGGCACCGATGCCAGCCTGGAAAAACGGCCGCTCCGTGTGCGCCAGCGGGAAGTGCAAACGCTTGAGAACCGAATCGCCGGGCGGTTTGCCGCCGCCGATATCCTGTTTCCGGGAAGTAAAGCTCCGATCGTGGCGGCCGGGAACCTGATTGGCAGAGTTGAAGCTGCCGAGATTGGAGAAAGTGCCGTCGAGTCGGTTCTCGTTCGCTCGCCCATAACATGCGAATCCTCACGGGGCGTCTGCAGCAAATGTTATGGGGTCGAGCTGAGCCGCTGGTCGCCGGCGACGGCCCACCTGCCGGTCGGTATCATCGCTGCCCAATCACTGGGCGAGCCGCTGACGCAGCTCACCATGCGGTCGTTCACCTTGTCGATGCAGGGACAGCCTCCATCTGCAAACATCATCGCCAGCCTACCTGGACTGGAGGATTTGTTCGAGGCGGGCAAAAGACCCGGGAAGGAAGCATCGGAACTGCGAACCGCTCTGGTCGAGATGCTGGAGAAGGAAGGTTCGGGGTGCGCAGGAGCCTACCTTCTGGACGCGGTGCTCCTGCACTATCGCAACATGGGAGTTCCCCTCGACGACAGACACCTGGAGATCGTCATCCGTCGGATGGTCCGTAGCGACGGGATCGACAGTGGACCGACTATCAGGGGCGTGACTGAAGTTGCGCGTCAGGGCAACGACTTCATGACGGCGGCGGTTTCCTTCGATGGAGTAGCCGCGCTGGCGCGGGCGGCCGCCAGCAGCCAACGGATGCACCTGGATGGTGTGAGCAGCAGCACCGCTTTCGGCAAGCTTATGCCTGCAAGGGTCTAGGTCGAACGAGTTCGCGCAGACGGCACGCCCAATCCCAAACCATGCTCAAAAAGGAGACTTGACCCCCAGCTCCATGGCGATGCGCTCCAACGCCACCTGATGTTCGGGACCCACGGGAATCCCATGCCGGCGGTTCTCCTGCTCCCACCGCCATTCGGACCCCCCGGCCACTTCTGCCCCGTCTGACCCGGGCAAAGGCTCCAGAGTTCGGACCTCCGCGACGTACCGGTCCACCGCCTCGCACAACTCGTCCAGCGGCATGAAGTGGCTGATATCGACGACCAGAATGAAGGATCCCTGGTTCGATTCCCATGGAGAATCTGGCGCTCGGAGGTCAGGCTGGTAGATCCCCGGGAATACCCCGCCCAACAGTTGAACGATGTTGCTCAGTCCCATGGCTTTAAAGAACGGAAACGGGTTTTCGACACATGAGGATTCGTCGAAAGAGAGGAAGCTACTCCCCATGTCTAGAACTACCGGAGGTTGATTCTTCGTGGGGAACGCAACGCTTACGGGTGAATTGGTCACCGTGCTAAATATCGATTCTCCCGCTTCCCGGGAGGTCCGATGGGAGGACACCGCCATGCCGATGCAACCTGCCGACAGAGCCAAGCGAGTATAGTTACCGGCTGCCCCGAAATGATAGTGGTTTCGCGTTGTCAGCGCGGCAACGCCACTCGCCCGTGCTTTCGTTATCGCCCGCTGCGTACCCCGATAGCAAGGGAAATACCCCAATCCTCCATCCCCGTCGATGACCAGGGCACCTGTTGACTCGCTGACGTCTCGAAGCTCGGGACGCGGATTCACGGCCCCTGTGGCTATCTTGCGAACATAATCGGGAATCTGCAGCGTTCCGTGGCTGAACACACAGCGAAGATCGTTCGCTACGAGCAACTCACTCATCAGCAGCGCATCCTCGTGTGTGGTGCCGGCGCGCTCGAAAAGTTGAGCGGTAAAGCCATCCATGACCTCGCGCGGTATTCGAACGCCGGTTTCAGGAGGCCGATTCTGTTTCGCCACGTTGCCCGATCTGACGGTGCTATTTCAGGTAGGTATCTTTGACGACGATTTTCCCGTCCCTGAAGGTAAAGACGTCGCAGCCCCGCTGCTCAACAACAGTTCCATCCTCTGTGTCGGTTCCTGCAAATACCCACTCCGACACCCCGCGATCGGCGCTGACGAAATGCCGCGGGGATTCGAAGCGGACATCAGGGAACGATTCCAGCACGGAACAGAAGGTTTCGCGCACCTGTGCAGCGCCCTCCACCTTCGTGCCATCAGATGAAACGAACACGCTATCTTCGGCCATGTGCGCCATAATGGCATCCACATCGTGCCTGTTCCAGGCGTCGGCGAACGCCTCCAGGAATGAGATCGTCGGCATCAATTACCTCCCCTTTCTTGACCGTTCTTCTTCTCCAATCAAGGCTCAGAGCCGAATAATACCAAGTCGTCATTGATATCTGAGTGCGTCGGTGTAATTTATCAAGTTGGCCCCTTAGCGTCAGACCAGGAAGAACCCCCAAACCTACCCTTTGGAGAGAGGATGCCCAAACCACCTACATCCGATGTCCAGCAAGTCATTCAAGGGGCGCCTGTCGTTCAGGTCGAGAGCCCGCAAAAGACCGCGGAATACTATCGCGACGTGCTCGGATTCAAGTTCGATTACGGTACCGATGACTACGCCGTCGTCTGGCGCGACAACGCCGCCATTCACTTTTTCAAGGGCGAAAAACCTGCTTCAGGGATAAAGATCTTTCTCTGGGTCAAGAATGCGGATGAGGTGCGCTCTGAACTCGGGAAAACGGGCGCAAAAATATCGGTCGAAGTCGACGATCGCGACTACGGCATTCGTGATTTCGGTGTCACCGATTGCAACGGCCTCGAGCTGGTGATAGGCCATGACCTACATTGGAGCCCAGATGAATGCGCGGAATCCTAAATCCACTCTGGTGACATTAGCACTGGCCGCGTGCTGGATAGGGTCGCCAGTTCCTGCTCAGGAGATCGACGATCTCCTCGAGTTCTCCTTGGCAGAGCTGGTGGAGATGGATGTCACACTGGCCTCCGGCATCGAGGAGAGCATCTTCGACGCACCGGCGGCGATGGTGGTGATAACCGACGAGGAAATACGGCAGAGAGGATACACGAATCTCGCCGAAATCATTACCGACCTTCCCGGCTTCGACGTGGTGCTCGCCAACGGCATTCCCTACCTCTACGCCTATCAGCGGGGTTACAGACACCCCTCGACGCAACGCACTCTACTGATGATCGACGGACACGTCGACAACCACCTGTGGACACACCAGGCCGTCTTCAGTCGGCGATTTCCGGTTTCCAGCATCGAACGCGTGGAGGTGCTCTACGGACCGGCATCCGCCATTTACGGTCCCAACGCGTTTCTCGGCATCGTCAATATCGTAACCCAGGATGGCAGCGAACTGAGGGACGCTGGTTATACCAGCAACATTCGAATTCATGGAGGCAGCTTCGACTCAAAGGGTGTGGACGTTTCAGTCAGAGGCAAGGTAGGTGCTGTCGAAAGTGGCGGCGTCTCCTTCGGCTTGGCGGGGCGTGTTTTCCGCAGCGAAGAGCCGGATTTCTCGAACGACTTCGGCTTCATCAGCAACGAACTGTATTCCGATGCCAATACGTGGGGTCCGATTCTCGATCTGGAACACCGCAATCGCAGTTTCGGGACCTACTACGATCCCACCGACGACAGTTCGATTCTCGGTAACGTGAGCTACAAAGGCGCGAAGCTCGGCTTCGTGCACTGGGTCAGGAAGGAAGGCTACGGTCCCCACTATGTTGCCGACCGCGTACAGAACAACATTTTCTGGAATTCCTCGGGAACACAGATTTACGGTGAGACTGAAAAACGCGTCCACGACAGACTGGTCAGCAGCTCCCTGTTGTCCTATCGGACGAGCCGAACGTGGGGAGGCTGGCCGGAAGCGTTGCCCGACTGGCGCGAGGGGATGCAAGACTTCTCGTTCGTCAGTCTCACCCAATGGAACTCGATCAGCGACAGCTGGCTTTTCAAACAACAGTTCGAGGCCGCTGCGACCGACGATCTGGTACTGACCGGTGGACTCAAATTCGAACGCAAAGAACTCACGAAAGCGTACGACATCCCCGGCTACTGGGGCGCATTCAGCTCCACCGTGCCTTCGAACGACCCCGGTCTCCACGGACAGGGTGCCGGTATCGGACACAGCACGGATTCTACCTACGCGGCACCACCCCCACCCAACCCCAACATGCCACCGCAAAACCTGGCATTGACCGAAGACATTGGAGGATTCGTCCAGGGGATCTGGAACTGGGCGCCGTTTCGATTCAACGCCGGACTTCGCTATGACGACAATTCGCTCTATGGCAACTCGATCAACCCGAGGGTTTCAGCCGTTTACCACTTCTCATCCCGCAGCGCGTTCAAGTTGCTCTATGGAGAAGCGTTCCAGGAGCCGGCGCCGATCCAGGTTTGGGGCGGATGGAACGGCCGCCTGGCCAACCCCGACCTGGAGCCTGAGAAAGCACGCAACATCGAGGCGATCGCCATGTATCAGACCGACCGGATCTTTCATGACGCCTCCCTGTTCTTCTCACACTATGAAGACGTGATCAAGGAAGAGGCCGAGAATGCCGGAACGCGGGATATTTGGGGCCTCGAGTACCGTGGTCGTTTCACCCTGCCAAACCTGCTCGTCGGCGCTCCCGACATCAACGGATTCCTCTACTATTCGTTCACCAGTGTGAAGAGCAGTACCCATTTCGATCATGAAGCGGGTCGGTGGGAGGACGGCGACACCGACCTGGGAGACATTGCTCCGCACAAAGTCAATCTCGGCCTCAACCTACCCGCCGCGAGACACTGGAACTTCAACCTGAGAGCCAACTTCGTGGGCGAACGCAAGCTTTACTCGCAGAATCCCCTGCGGGCACGCGGAAGAGCCGTGGACAGCTACGTAGTGGTCAACGGCGCAGCGTCCTACAGCGTCGGCGTTTTCGATCTCACATTGAAGGTGACCAACCTTCTCGATCGCTCTTATTTCCACCCCGGCGTGGAGCAGGCGGATAGCGGAGATGACTTTAGTCAGAGGAGCCTGGGGTTTCGGAACTCGCTCATCCCCCAGCCGGGTCGCTCCTTCATCTTGAAGCTGGGCATCGCCTACTAGATAGCGTTGGCGCAGCACCTGTCGGCATGGTCCCAGCTTCTCGACAGCTTGGTCGAGACTCGAGTAGCTTGCCGGAGCTGACGAAACCTTCGACGGAAAGGTGGTCAACCTGAGTCAGTCCAGATCCCGTTCTCCTTCGAGGGCGGGTTTTTTAGCGCCCGCCCGATTTTGTGCCCCGGCTTTTCTTGCGCTCTTATCCACCTCCGCCTTCTGTGGTACGATCAGCGGCCGGGTCTCTGAGAGCAGTACCGATCTGCCCATCCGTGGCGCCGTGGTTCGCATTCAATCTTCATCCCCGCATATGCTCGGCGGCTCAGCTCTTAGCGATTCCACCGGAGCGTTCGCATTTCGTGGGCTTGAAACGGGCGACTGGATGCTGTCGGCGAAGATGGTCGGCTATCGGAGCTGGCGGCGCGCCATCTCGCTCAATCGGGAGCCGAGTGTGGTGGAAGTGCAGCTGGAAACCCAGCCGCTGCGCATGGAGCCTCTGGTCGTGTGGGCGCAGCGAGGCGAGGATCGTCATACCCCGGCCTACGTGGAAACCATACCAATCGAGACCTTGCAGGCCCCCGGCGCCAATCTGGCGCAAGCCCTTGATGTTGCGACAAACGTCAATGTCCGGCGCTATGGCGGTCTCGGCAGTTTCAGTACCGTCTCGATTCGCGGCTCCACCTCCGAACAGGTTCAGGTCTACCTGGATGGCGTGCTCCTCAATCAGGCGCTCGGCGGCGGCGTCAACCTGGGCAACCTGCCGCTCGCCGGAGTCGAAAGTGTGCAGATATACCGAGGCGCAACGCCCGCCCGGTTCGGCGGCAACAGCCTGGGCGGTGTCGTGCACTTGCGCACGAGTTCCTTGTCGCGATCCAAGAAGACCTATGTCCGCACGACGGCCGGTTCCTTCGGAACCCGTCACCTAGACGCGTCCGTTGCCGGCCCCTTGCAACGTTGGGAATACCTGGCATTGGCCAATCTCAGTACCAGCAAGAATGACTTTCGCTTTTGGGACGACAACGGCACCGCCTACAATTCGAACGACGACGGCTGGGCGCGCCGGGCCAACAGCGATTTTCAGTCGTTCCGTCTGCTCACGAAACTCGGCCGGCGTCTCGGTGAAAAACTCGTTCAGGTTCACAACACGCTGGATCTGAGCCATTCCGGGATTTCTGGAATTGGCGTTCATCAAGCCAAACACACCCGCTTGGACTCGTGGCGCAAGCTGTCGGAAGCCAACCTGCACGGCACTCTCGTCCGGGGGTTTGGCGGGTATGCGGTCAGGGCGTACCACTCCATCCAGACCAGCGAATACAAGGACCTCAAGAATGAGATCGGGGTCGGCACCCAGCATAACCGCAACACGACGACAAGCGTCGGCGTTCGCGGTGAGATCACTGGGATCATCCCGGGCCGGGGACTTTTCACCCTGTTTGGGTCCGGGTTGTACGAAAATTTCGAACCCGTGAATCTGATTCAGTCAACCCGGAAATCGATACGCAGCCGTCGCTACCGATCTTCATTGGGCGGCGAAATTGAATCGCTACCTCTGCTCCAGCGATTCACGTTGACGGCTGGCGCCCAGATCGAACGACTCGACAACCGTCTGCTGACCCACCAGGAGGTCGTGACCACCGCCCTGGAACGTGGCCGGCACGACACAGAGACAGTTTGGGGATTTCGAATCGGAACGGGAATAGAGCTGGCCGAAGAGGTGCATCTCAAGGCACATCGGGGGCGGTATCAGCGTCCGCCCAATTTCTTCGAGCTCTTTGGCGATCGCGGTTCCGTCGTGGGCAATCCGGACCTGGCGAGCGAGCGAGGCGAGAAATGGGACGTGGGTTTGGACGTTCGCAACGCTCTGGGGGGGGTCGTGCGACGCGGCGAGTTGGTGTATTACAGGAATTCCATCGAGAACCTGATCCGCTTCGTACAAAGCACGCAGCAGGTGTCTGAACCGCACAACATAGACGAGACTGCACTCAGCGGACTGGAAACGAGATTCAACATTCGCGTCGATTCCCGCTTGAGTCTGGGGGGAAATTATGTGTATCAGCGGGCCAGGAGCCGCGCTCCCTTTTCCTACGAAAGAGGAAATGACCTCCCGAACGCTCCACGTCATAGATTCGGCCTCGAATTGAGTGGCAGTTGGTCGGGAAACGGTTTCCGCTACTCCTTCAACCGCGAAAGCAGAAGTTTTATCGACCGCGCCAATCTCAATCCAGTGCCGGCGCGTTCGGTGCACGGGATTGGTATCGATTTCCCATTGATGGAGGGTACCAAGATAACCATGGAGGTGCGCAATCTCGGAAACAACCAGATTGCCGACGTGTGGGGATACCCTCTTCCGGGAAGGTCTTATTTCATCTCGGCGGCACTGGAACGCCCGTCAAACTGAATCATGGTTGTCGGTCGGACAACTGCCACGCCGAACCCTCATTTTACCAACAGCAAGCGGCTCGTTCTCACATCGCGACCGGTCGATAACTGATACATGTAGATACCCGTTGCCACCGCTCGTCCGGCGTCGTCGGTACCGTCCCAGGTTATAGAGTGGTGGCCGGACCTTTCCGCCGCGGCGACGATGTGTCGAATCCGTTGCCCCGTCACGTTGTAGATGGAGAATTCGACGGGACTCGCCTCGGGAAGATGGTAGTTTATTACGGTTTGCGCGTTGAACGGATTCGGAAAGTTCGGGAAGAGCGTCAAGACCTCGGGTAGCGCTTGTCCATCGGCCGCTATCGACATAGGCAGCTCGGGATACGACACTTGCAGTTGCCGGTTTGCCTTCAGGTCGGTGCGGATGCTCTCGCGCCCATCCGGCCAGACGATGCGCAACGTGTCAACTCGAGTCCCGGCGCCCAAGCCGAAGTGAATCTCGAGAGGCGCCTGGCTGCCGTATCCGAATCCGGGATGCAGCTCTTTGTACTGTCGCCCTTCCTGCGTAACCAGTAAGATCTGGGCGCCCAGTGCGTCTCGATTACCGCCGATCCCGATGAGGTCCAGCTGCAGCCAGCGGCTCTCTTCCAACTCGCTGCGATACAAACGACTCGACACCGCGTCGGCAACCAGCAGATCTTGATCGCCATCTCCGTCGAAATCGGCAACGCTGAGGCCGCGCCCGGCCGATTCCTTCTCGAGGCCGGAAAAACCACCCAGCGATCTCCACCCGTCGGAACCGTTGTTGTACAACTGGTCTCCGCCGTTTGCAGAGCCCACTCCCGTAGTGATCAGATCGAGATCGCCGTCGTTGTCGGTATCGACGAAAGCGGCGCCGGCACACGAGGTTCCCAGCTTCCCCGGTCTCTCCTCAGTGACCCAGTTGAAACCCGTTCCGTCCAGATTCTTGAACAGCCGATTGTCTGACGTTTCCCCGGTGGTGAAAAGGTCGACAAATCCATCCCCGTCGTAGTCGCCGAAGACACCGGCCACGTCGTCGTTGGAAAACGGCACTCCCAATTCCTCGCCGACCTCGGTAAACTGCCCGGTGTCATTCCGGTAGAGCCGGCTTGGACCGTTCCTGTTCGCCACCAGAACGTCAGCATCGCCATCGCGATCGAAGTCGCCGAAAGACAGACCGCGACCGTCTCCGGTATCGTTCAATCCCTTCTGTGCTGCCATATCGACAAAAGCTGTCCCGTCGTTGCGAAACAATCGATTGGTATCCGGGCTGGCGTTTACCAGGAACAGATCCAGATCGCCATCGGCATCGGCATCCCAGAAACCGGCGCTGCGGCCGGAACCATCATCTCCCAATGAACCGCCTTCACCGCCGACAAACTGCGTGGTTACGTCCGTGAACTGGGAATCTTCGTTGCGCAACAACCGATTGGCCTGGCCCTGGCGGACGAGATACAGATCCAGATCGCCGTCGCCGTCGTAATCGCCCACGGCGAACCCGCGACCCACACCCTCGTCTGCAAGACCTACCTCTGCATCGACCAGACGAAATGCATCGCCGTCGTTGCGCAACAGCTGATCCTCATCTCCCTGTCGCACGAGCAGAAAATCGAGATCGTTGTCGCCGTCAAAGTCGAAGAATCCGGCGCCGTTACTGTTGTTCAGATCCGCTTCGATCTCCACCGTCGAATAGGTAACCGGCACCTCCACCAGTTCGAGGGGCCGCGGATCGAGAAAGGTCGCCAAACTCTCGAATGACGTCGATATACCGAATTGCAGTTCATAATTCCCACCTGCTAGCCCTGAGACCGACGGAAATTCGATCTCTCTGTCGGTAAATGGCACCAGCGGCGGCTGCTGTTGTTGGTAAGAAGCTACCACTCGGCCGTCCCGCAAAATCCGGTATTCCACCGGGAAGGGCTGGGACTTTCCATTACCACCGTTGGATACCAGAAGTCGAGGAACTACATCGCTCGCGGCCGCCGCCGACTCGGGAGCCAACACCGATTTGATCTCCAGACGCGGTTTCACTTCAGCTTCCACATCTCCCATGAGGAAGGTGATCTGATCGCCGAGGAAGCGCTGTCGGCTTTCCGACAACGTCCGCGGAAGATCAAGACCGACGAATATGGTGCGAAAGCGACCGGCATCGAATCGCACCGCGGCGACGCGCCCCAACGTGTCCTGCAAAATCGATTCCGTGCCGTCGTTAGGCCGGACAGAGGCGAAGTTTATGCTGCCGTCGGCCCGATCCCCTGTCACAGACTCGAACGCACCGAAACCTGCGCGGGTTAGCTGCGGTGCAATCCCCAGGATATTGCTTCGGAATTCGCCTCCAGTTGGAGAATACGCCATGTACGGAGTCGCCAGGAGTATCCTCCCTCCCTGGTGTGCGAACTCCTCGACGAAGTTTTGTTCTAATTCGTTGATTCTCGGCATCAGCCATATCACGAATTTACCCGCGCCGATGTAGTGCCGTAGGAGGAGGTCGTAGAGTGATTTATCGGATAGATCCGAACTCTTGTTCAACACGTTCGCTTCCAAACCCCTTTTTTCCAGGATCGAGCGGAGGTCGTCGACTAGCGGGGCACCCTTTTTTAGATGTTTGTCGATGATCAGAACGGGACTCCACCGGGTGAAGTTCACCGCTTCCACGGTCAGTAGTCGGGACCCCATGAGCCGGCGTCCGTTTTTGTCGCGCACGCGAGCCACGATCTTGTAGTTGCCGGGCGCCGGGGGATTGAACTTGATTTGGAACAGGCGGTGATCTTTGTCCTCGCTTCGTACTAGAGGAAGCACGAGCCCGCCCGGGGCACCGCCTCCTCGGCGAGAAAAGGCGGATCCACGCACCAGCAGCTCGACCGATTCCACTGCCGCCGTCGTCGTCACCTGTAGCAAGATTGAATCGCCGTGCAGGACGAGAGCCCCATCATTGCGAATGATTGTCCCTGGAATCTCCATTTCCATCTCTTGACGGAGACTCTGATTCAGCAGTGGAATGGCATTCGCGACGATTTCGCCTATATCTGGCAAACGCGCCACGTCGAAGGCGAGGAACACCGCCCGGTAGCCACCTGCATCCACGTGTACTCCTGCCGCATTGCCGGTCGTACTCAGGATCAGCGGGATAGCGTGTTCGTGGGGGACCAGCTTGCGATGGGTGATCCTTGCCCCCTGGCTCAAAAACGTTCCCGCGCTGTCGGAGAACACAGACTCGAGTTGCTTCTCTTCGTAGTTGCCGGCTGTTGTGTGCAGGTAGGTCTCGACGAATTCGGCAAAGCTGTGCGGAGAGCCGCCTTTCGAACCAAGGAACAATCGTCCGTGGCGATCGAGGAACTTCTGCAGAATTTCTGGCACGCCGTTCGCCCCGAACATCCCGAGCCAGAAGAGCGCCTTGTTTTCTCCGGCGTAGCTTAGAATCAACTCTTCGTACAGCCTTTTGTCCCTCTCGGGGTAATCGATGATGTCGGCGGAGGTATTGTTCTTGGACATCGCATGCACGATCTCCTCCCGCAAGAAAGACCGGATGCGTCCCGAAATCGATTGGTTGACGAAGACCAGGTTTGGTCGATCCATGAGCCGCAGAACCTGACGTCGGGCCGAGCTGGGCATACTGTTTCCCTGTTCATCAAAAATGCGTGCTGAATAGAGGAAGTGGCCCGATTCGGGGACCCGTACCGATCCCGTAAATCCGCCCCCTGCTTTTCGAGCCAATGGTACGGTCTCGACGAGGGCCATGGTCGGCAGCAGACGCACCTCAAGCTCGGAACGGACAACCTCTTCCGGTGCGTGGATATGAACCGTGGGTGCTTCGGACCCCTTCAGCAATACTGACTCCCCGACCAGTTCGTCCGTTTCAAACTCCAGCGCGACGTCTGATATATTCTCGGAGGTTAGATACGCCAACCCCGATTCGAGGAGGGAACGGGTTATGTAGGCGTCTAGCGGACCGAGATCGAAAGGGAAATAGATCATGCGGAAGGTGCCCGTGTCGACCCGCATTGCCGCGGCGTTGGAGGTGGCGTCATACAGCATCGGTTCAGCGGGATCTAAGAGCATCAGGGACGAGTAGCTCGAGTTGAACGGATCCGATGACTGCAGGTCCAGCCCGGTAATCATGCTCGTCCTTCGAGACGATTGCTGCTGAATGTGCAACACCTCCCTCCCGAATGTTCCCCATGACCGTTGCCTGGAGGAGATCATCATCCGGCCCCCTTGCTCGAGGAATGAACGCATATGGATTCGTGCCTCCCGGCTGATCTTCTCACCCATCCATAGCACCGTTCCACCGGTGCGAGCGAACGCGGGCAACAGAACCTCGTAAAGCTCGCCTTCCTCTGGTGCACCATCGATCATGTAGTGAGACTGACCCCGGGCGGTCATAACCTGGTCGAGGATTTCGACCAGGTTAGCACGGCTCTCTTCGTCTATCTCCTTGCTCACGAAGGTCAGTACTTCCGCCTCGCCAGATGTCCTCCCTAAGAGGAGCGTCGAGTCGGCGAAAGTTGCGTACCCATTCTGACCGTAGACCCGGACGAAAATTTCGTAGAAACCCTCGTACTCGGGAGGAATCGAAGCTTCAAAAATATGGGCATCGCCTTGCATACCGAGCTTCTCCATCGATACGGTCAACACGTGATCGTGTTCTTGGAGGGTACGTATCATCAGATCCGCCTGGGAGATCTCGCCCTGCACCAAGGCTCGCACAGGAGTCGCAACTCCGCGTGGCACAACTGCTGCGCGGCCGAGGATTTCGTGGCCGGGGACTTCGAAGTCGACATCGTTTTCCGGGTATTCGCCCTCGACGACGAGCTTCAGGGTGTCCCGTTTTATCTGCGCGAACGCTGCGTTGTAGCTCGCGTAGATCTGGCGCCCGTATTCCACCACGATCTCGATCTCGGTGCCTGGCTCCGCTTCCCGGCTCACTCTCAGCGGGATAACCTCGACGTGGCTCTTACCGGGATCCAGATCGAACGATTCTTCGACCCTCAGCGTTTTGGATCGCGGCGTCCAGTTTCCGCGCTCCCATGCGGGCTCGATGAATTCCGAGTCCCAGCGTAAGGTGGGTCGCAGACGCTTGAAGTTCCGTAGGGTCCAATTGTCAAGGGTCAATTCCAGCTGGATGGTCTCTCCAGGATTGAGGCGCCCGTCGCCATTTCCCGCCGTATCAAAGGTCGGGGTGTCCACCAGGTCGAGATTGAAGTCCAGCATCAGTTCCAACAAACCGGAGGGAGCGCGCTGAAACACGAAACCGTGGAGAACCCCGTCGAGCACGATATTCGACGATGAAACCTCGATGCGGCTCGAGTCCGCCGGATCGATGAGGATTCCGTACCAGCTGTCTCCCAGCTGCATCGATTTGAAGAAAACATCCGACTTTGAATGGTCACCGACGATCAGGTCGCCGTTGATCTCCAGCTCCGACAGGTTGGGATCCACTCCACCGCGCATCCGGTCGCTTCCCGACATGCGTACATTCGTCTCCCCGTGGATGTGCAGCTCGCCGTCGACCGCTACGCGCACATCTCCGTCGACTACGACATCGCCCGCCCAATCCACCCGTTCATTGATGATGCCTGCCCAGCGGGGTTGGGTTACGTCGACGATCATGGTTGTGCCCCTGCGATTCATATCGAGGCTCAGACCTGTTGTGGCCGCCGAGGAGTGCCCCCACGGGTTGTTCGAAGGGTTGGAAAACTGATCCAATCGCTTCGCCTTCACGCCGTCGAAAGGGTCGGTGGCGTCGCCGAAGTTACCCCCGTTCAGCTGTGAATACGCGGTGTCATGGGCCCAATAATCGAGATTGTCGCGACCGAAACGACCATCCGGAAGGCGGCCTTTTGGGAATCCTGAATCGGCGTACAGACCGTCGGCACAGACCAGGTCCAAGGTCTTGGCGGTTTCGTCAGCGTTTCCCCACAATTGAGGTCGGACGTGCCAGACCAAGAGGCCTTCTCCGGGGATGTTCCGTCGGTAGAACGAACTCGACCGGGTCACTTGCTCGAGCAGGAGATACTCCTGGGTGGCGGAGCGGTCGCCCCTGGCAACCATACGCAGCGGAATCTTAAAGATGCTACCTCCGGAAAGGCGATCGGACACCTCCAGGCCGGTCGCATCCGTTTCAACCTCAATCAGCTGCTGATTGTCCACCCCGATCCAGCCGAGGAGCTCCAGACTGCGGGCGCTGAAGGGCGCGGGCCCGTCTTGACCGGTCCATCCGTGGGCACCCCATCCCATCAATCCCCAACGGCCGATGCCGGCGCTGTCCTCTTCAGGTGTGCCAAAAGCCCGGTCGTATAAGTCGGGGAGTCCCAGCCGGTGTCCGAACTCGTGGGCCATGGAACCAACCGTCTGGGCGTAGTTCCCCTCCTGCTGCAAGGCCCCATGCCTGATGGATCCGGCGATGGCGACCGTGCCGCCCTTGGCGGCAGCGTCATCGCTGTCGAGCATGAGCGAACCGAGGTTCGCAATGCCCGTGGCGCCTCCCGTAATGAATCCGCGAGGGGTGGACAGGGTGTTGACGAAGATGTAGTCGACGAACCCATCATCGTCACCGGAGTTCGGAACGCCATCCTCGCCGTCGTTGTCGAATTGCGACATGTCGACGTCCCGGTCGACCTGGGCCAAAATCTCGGCCAGGAATTCGTCATATTTGCCGTATCGCGACGGGTCGTGCACCACGTATGCCGAAGCAGGGCGATCGGAGCTGTACCGTTTGGGCAGCACGCTACCATTGACCGTGAGCCGCGCACCGGACATCTCGCTGAAAAAGTGAGAAAAGCTTCCTGGAAGATTCTCGTCGAAAAGCTTGCTGGCGAAGGGCGGCGCCGTCTGAATCTGTGGCGCCTCATTCTTGAATTTCGCGTAGACGACGAGGACATTGACAGTTCCCGTCGTGTGTGACAAGGTCATCTTCGCCACCGCGCCGGCAGGTAGCGGCGGAGACTCGTATCCCGAACAGACGAATTCTTGCGCGGCAAGCGGTACGGACGTACTGAGGCCCAGGAGGAGGGGGAGAATCCTTGGGGTGCATTTAAGATGCTCCAGTTTCCGTAAAGTACCCAACATTTTGTACTCCGTCTGTTTGCGGAACACAGTGTCTTGGGGAGACCTGAGGTTCAACGGTCGCTCATCCACAACGCGGATGGCGGTGGGACAGGAGAAAAGAGTCGTGGGGGAAGTTCGAGTATATCCAATTGCAACTTGTGTGCCAAACCCTTTATGATTCTTATATCTTGTTTAATATCAATATCTTATGTGGATCTCATCGTCCCAATAACCACATGATACCATATATTTTTACGCAATTAGCATTTTAAGACTTGACATTCGCCCTCTTATTGGTTATCTTAAATATAAGAAAAACAAGCAATACGGGAGCGAAGAATGAACTTGATTACCGTGACAGAGAGATTCCCGACGCAAGAATCCTGCATTGCTCATCTGGAGCGGATACGCTTCGGCGATGAGCCCTTTTGCCCCTTGTGCGGCACGGTCGGGGAATGCGCCCGCAAGAAGCAGGGGAATGTAATCGGGCGTTGGAACTGTCACGCTTGCAAATCCAGCTTCAATGTCTTATCCCAGACCATGTTTCAAGGCACGCATCTTCCCTTGCAAAAGTGGTTCTGCGCCATCGCCCTGATCGTGAACGCCAAGAAAAGCCTGTCCAGTTGCCAGCTCGGGCGTGACTTGAACCTGAATCAGCGGTCCGCCTGGTACATGCAACAGCGCATCCGGGCTGAAATGGCTACCAAGCAGGGAAGAATCAGGTTAACTGGACTCATCGAAGCCGACGAGACCTACGTCGGCGGACGCCCCAGGAAGCGCAACAGGCGCGACGACGACAAACCCAACCTCAGAGGACGGGGAACGCGCAAGACCGCGGTTATCGGCGCTGTGGAGCGCTCAGGGAAGGTTGTGGCTCAGGTCGCCGACGATCTCTCCGCTAAGGGCGTGCTCGAGTTTATCAAACGTGCCATCAATCCTGACGCCTCGACGTTGGTCACGGACGAATATGGGGCCTACAACGTAGTGCGGCGGATCATGGATCACTGCGTGATTCAGCATTCCAAGCGTTATGTTGATGGCACGATTCACACGAACACGATCGAAGGCGTGTGGTCTTTGCTCAAGCGGGCGTGGTATGGATCGCATCATCACTACACGCCGCTTTACGTGGCCGAGGCTTGTTTCAAGTACAATCACCGCGACGACGACAACGCCTTCGGTTCTTTCCTACAAGGGTGCTTCAAGTAATTGCGGATTCGCCGTTGGCCTGGCCTCGAAGTGAGGAAGCTTACGGGAATTATCGCAAACCACTTTAGGGGGAAAGGCCAAAGTCGTTAATAAGAGAAGGTAAAATGACCGTCACATGACACCGTTAAAACGCCTCGTTTTAAAACGTCTTGGCCTAAAAGAACTCCATACTTAGCATTTGAACCAGGATTGAAATGTATAGCTTGAACCAACATAAGTTGTAATTTTGCTCCATTCGGATCTTGTTCGTCTTCAAACGCGAATCCAACCAGAACGTTATAAGCGTTCATGGTTACAGCCCGCGTTATAAGCGTTCATGGTTACAGCCCGCTCAGAGTTTTGAATATCTACTTGCCCGATTGGTTCTAAGTTTAGAGCTTCAACAACTGACGGTGATATGCATGTGTATGGGGCTCCAGTGTCAACTAATGCGGTGCAAGGATGGATATTATCTTCATCGACAGCTATAGCAACGTCACATGTAATGCCAACTGCCCAGTCAAACCGAGATACTACCACGGACATGAGAAAAATACCCCAAATCTATAGGTCGTGAAGATACCTTTTGAATGGAAAATAATTTTCCAGGCAGGAACGTTTTTCCTGCTTCAATAGCATCCTGGCCGGTTTCAAACAAAGCCACAATTCCCCCGTTATGCATTAGAGCCGTTTTCCCATAATCGGTCTTGGACAGATTTGCAAGTTGCTCTTTGAAAGCATGGTAATTTCTCTCCACTTCTTCCTGCTGGGTTGGCATGTGAGTACCCTCGTGGCTTTTAGTGGGTGCTACACTGAAAACCTAGTCGAATGGTGTATACGCTATAATACGCGCATTTGAGCGTATTATCAAGAATTATTCAGTTCACCCAGTTCCCAACCCCGGGCTCTTGCCAATTTCAACATAAAAATCTCCATCCAAATGCAAGAAGCGTTCTTCGAATTCGCTATAAGGTATGATTGTTTCTGGTTCACAAACCAACCTTAAGATTTTCGCATATCCCAACTTCTCTTCTATTATTCCTTTGCTTGTGTCTGTTCCTCCCGTTTGATGCTCCAATAGAATAACTGTTCCAATTGGCGAAGCCATGATACCTCCTTCTAAAAGTTGGGTAGTATCCTAATAACCGAATGTCAAGATTGTCGCCAGTCCAAATTGTTCTATTTTTGAAGTTGGGTTCCATTGCGCGTTGACAAGGGGAATGTATTGAAGTTACTTCGCGAGGGCAAGTCTTAAAATGCTAATTGCGTATTTTTATCGGTCGGGCTCGGGTGCAAGCGGGAGGCCTCCTGGTTTTTGTTCTCGTCCGCACACGCTTGTCACTTGGGCCATCCGTGAACGTAATGCCCGGCCGCGGGAAACCAGACGTAATCGACCGCGGTTGACAGTATTACCCCCAGCACGTAGGCGATCCCCAATCCATAGAAGAAGGGTTTTCCTGCCAGGTAGGCACGAACTCCGCCGTAGTGCAGCAGGGTCAGTTTGATGAGCCAGATCACGAAGATATTAGCCCCGTACCACCAGGTGGCATGGGTGGACTGGAAGATCAGACCAATGGGATGGATCGGAAACCAGTGAAACCGGGCGCGCAGGAAGGTGATGGATGCGGCCTCGAAAAAGCCGCTCCACCAGATGGCCCACTTGCCCCAGTGGGGCGCGATCGGATTATCGAGCAGGTGGACGATCCCGTCGTAGAAGAACACAGGGCTGGCGCTGCCGGCCGTACCGTCCGCATAGGAAAGCTCGATGACCCCCCACACGGCCACGCCAAAGCCGACCACAAACGAGATGAAGACGGCGGACGTGGCCCGCGCGGGCCGGAGCCTGAAGGAAAAGATCCGCAGATGGTGGGCGATCGCCGGCCACGCCGGAATGCAGAATCCTCCAAAAAAAGCGTAGCTGGTGAACATCTTGTACGGCACCAGCTTCTCGGCCGACACGTAGACCGAGCCGATCAGCTCCATGGAGAACGATTCTCCCTTCAGATAGGACCGGTTGGGATAGACGTAGGCGATGCCGCTGGCGGCCACCAGCTTTACAGTGACAAAGTACACCATGCTCATCAGCGCAAAGGTCCCAATTGCCATGAGCGGGCTCACCCCCAGATGCATGGCCCACGCGATGACATAAACCGCCGCCAGCACCATTCCGGCCACGGCCAGTCGATAAGCTCGCACTTCGCGGGGATCGCCCTCGCCGCTCCGCACCTGGCGCCACACCTGCCGCAGGTAGCTGCGGGCGATCCAGATCGACCACAGCCCCACGAAGACCATGGCCCCGTTGCTCTCGGTGTGAAGGATCATCTGACGGTCGAGAAACTTCCATCCGGAGAAGTCCAGGCTCGGAGTGCCCAAGTGCTTCATCAGACCCAGCTTGATAGTGGCGATCCAGTGGAAGAGCACCATGCTGCCGAGGATGTCCACCGGGCACAGGTAGATGACCATCAGCATCAGCGGCATCAGGCGGATATATCCCACAAAGAGACCGTCGCCGAAATTGTAGACATAGTGGGTCCAGAATAGGTCGAACGACGGCAGCCCCGGGGTGAAATAGGTGCCGATGTTATAGAGCTGGGGCAGAAACACCACGCCGCAACCGATCCAGAAGAGCCGCTTGTAGAAGATCTCCGGGAAGCGGCGCTTGCCGTCGAACCCATCGGTCATGTCCGCCGGCAGCTGTGCCAGCGGATAGGTGAGTTTTTCGGCGTCCTGCCATTGGCGCTGGAAAACCACCAGAAGACAGTAGCCGAACGCCACCATGGCTACCGAGAGTCCCATCCAGTTTGCGATTGGTCCCAGCCAGCCGTCCCAGGGAATGGCCATACCCTCGGGCAAGCCGTACCAGAAATAGTCGATCACCCGCGAGGTCGTGGGGGGCAGGACGTGCCAGGGCAGGTAGTCGAAGAAGCTCTCGGCCCAGCGGTTTTCAGCGTCGGCAAAATGGGCCGGGGTCGCCAGGATCGAGGCCAGGGACGGGATCCACACCGGGATAGCGGCCACCACCCAGGTCATGGAGAAGAGGGTCAGCATTTCACCCCGGCGCAGTGCCAGGCGCGGCCAAACGAGCTTGAGTGCCACGTTGGCTACGAGCCAGAGTACGAAGGGCATGAACGCCGCGATGGGGTACTGCGACTGAACGTACCGACCCGAACCCTGGCGTTGGGCGATCAGAATGATGTAGTAGAACATCGCCGCAATGGTCAACACGCCCAGGACCACCGCGCGGACGGTAATCAGGGGCGGGTCCGACCGAGCGGGCCCCTTTATGTCTTCCGAAGTCGCCAACGCTGGCAGTCGCCTTCGAACCATGACGCGTAACTCAAGTCTGATTGCCTCGGTCTGTACCTACTTGAAAGCCGGCATCTTGCCAACTATACTCGCGTTCATGGCGATGCTACTCTCTGTAGTGATGATATGCTGCTTCCTGGGTTTTGCTCAATGCTCCAATGAGTCGAACCAAACCTTCGACACCGGCGAGGGCCCACGCTTCGATCTCAAAACAGCCGCGGCGTACTACGAACTCGGCACCAGGCTCCACTCGCAGGGCGACATTGCCGGCGCCATGCGAACCTTCCAGCAGGCCGTTCGTATGGATCCGGAGTACGCCCCTGGCTACTATGGAGTGGCTACGATCTTCTACAGCGGTCGCGAGTTCGATCGCGCCATCGAGGCGTATCGCCAGACCATAAGCGTCGACCCCACCCACATCAATGCCCATTACAACCTGGGGCACTCCCTCAAGAAAATGGGTGACCTGGATGGCGCCAAATGGGCCTTTCGCCAGACCATTCGCCTGGATCCGAAATTCACCCGCGCGCGCAACAGTCTGGGTAAAATTTTCCTCGAACAGGGCCACGAGGACAGCGCCGCGCGTGAATTCCGGGAAGGGCTCCGCTACGACCCCGATAATGCCAGCCTCCACACCAACCTGGGTGTTGCGCTTTGGACGGATCGCGATCTGGACGGCGCGGTGGAGGTGCTGGGTACGGCCATTCGCCTCGATCCCAACCAGGGCAGAGCCCACTACGTGCTGGGCAACATCCTGAAAGAGCAGCACGACCCGGACGGGGCTATTGAGCATTACCGTGCAGCCATCCGGCTAGCCCCGGAGTACTCCGCCAATGCCCACTACCACCTCGCTCTGGTACTCATAAAGAAGGGGGAGGTGGACGAGGCAATCCGTAACTTCCGCCACGTTGTGCGGCTCGATCCCGGCCACAGCCGCGCCTACAACAACTTGGCCGCAACCCTTTACCAGCAGGGGAACAGCAAGGCGGCAGCCCGCGAGTACCGACAAGCCATCCGCATCAAGCCCGATTTCGCCGGTGCCCGTCTTGGTCTGGCGACCATCCTCATGGAGCAGGGACAGAGGGCCGGTGCCATAGAACAGTACCGCGAAATCGTTCGCACAGGCGACGACCAACACCTGCAGGACATGAGCGCAAAGATCCTCCGCTCCCTGGGCGAGCGGTGAGTAACCTGGACCGTCAGACCCACGCTAAGGCAGAGCGCCGAAACTGGGAAAACCTATGAGCGCTCTAACAAAGATCGACATGCCATTCAGCCCCTCGGTTCGCCGCGGGCGATCGTCGAAATTCGTCTCGTCGCGAACAAAACCGATTATCGTCGTTAGATCGTAGCCGAAATAGCGCGACCGGTTGGCCAGGGTGATGATGGTGGTTCGTCGGTCATAACTAGAGGATGGGTGCGCACGGTCCTCCAAGCGATACGGCAATGGTCCAATGCCCTGTATTCCTGCACCCAGGGTGGTGCGGGCCAGCAGTGGATAGCTCAGCTGCACGATCGGGATCGTCTCGAACTCCCAGCGAATGGTCAGGTCCCGCTGTTGGTCGACGAAGCGCAGGAGCTGAAATTTGAATTTCGGCTGTACGCTCAACGCCCCGAGATTCCATGTGTAATCCACCCGGCTGACCGTGGTCCAGTGATCCAGCCGGCTATCTCGCTGGAAGAGTCCTCCGTGCAGGTGCCCGCCCTGCTGCCAGTTGACCCGCAGGCGTAGCTTTTGCACTACATTGAAAGTCGACAAGGGCCGCAGTCTTCCTTCGAGGTAGGTCTCGTTGACAAAACTGTCCTTGTAGAGCAGCGGATCCGCCCGCTGCCGGCCCGGAAACACTGGAAAATCGAGGATACCGCCACCGCGTAGGTATTGGGAGTGCTGGGTTTGAGTAAAATCGCGTCGCTCCACAATCGAGTTGTATGCATCGGGGATATCGTCCTGGACCCGGCGAAAGTGGTTCTCGAAAAACAGCCGACGGACGCGATCGAGCCCGTCCCTGCGGTAGGTCAGAATCGCGTAGGTGGATTTGTAGCGCCCCGCACCGGCGATCTCCTCCACATCATGGCGCCCGACGGTCGCGGACCAGCGACGGCTTAAATCCATCTGTCCAAAGAGATGAAATCCGCGCTGGTCCGGGTCATACGGATAGTCGGGGTCCAGGTCGTCTTCGCGGTGATCGGGCTCGTCGTTGTTGTTGCGATCCAGGCCGTAGACGTACTCGTTCGGCTCTACATCGTACATCAGAAACGGTTCGTCGTAGTCCGGTTCCAGGTTGTGGTTGCGGTTGGTATCGGGAAAACCGTCGCCGTCCTCATCCTGGCTCAGATAGACCCCGTCCGGATCGACGCCGCGCGTGTCGTATATGGAGGAGGTTAGGAATTTGCCGATCCTCTTGTCGGGAAACGCGTCGCCGTCCTCATTGTCCTGTACCAGATCCCAGTAGATCGTGTTGTTGACCACGCCATTTATGGGGCTGAAGGGATGTAAGTCCCCGCCATCCGGCCGCAGGAAATTGCGCATCGAGGTCCTGTAGTCCGGATTCATGGAGAAGTACTCGCCGCCCAGCCGCCAGCGCCCGAACCAGCGCGTCGCATTGACGAAGTAGGCCGAGCCGCGATCGGCGAAGCGCGGACTCTCATCGAACAGGGGTTCCCCTGATCTCCGCGCCGGATAGCGGGCGTAGAGGGCCGAACGCGCGTACTCGCCGTTGATCTCCAGACCGGCCAGTCGCAGGTTCACATCCGTGCTGTAGGTAAAGATCGCCGTGTTCTCCCCCACCCTGAAGCGCACTGACTTCAGGTTCGACATATCCTGAACATTTCCTTCGGCGCGTCCGACGGTGCCATAGAAGGTGCTCTTGAATCGCTTCACATAGTCAGTGGAGCTCGGATTCAACGTGTACAGAGTCGCCACCTCCACTCGGTAATCGTTGCCCACCAAAGCCTCCACCTCTACCTCTGCGACGTGGGGTTCCCTTGAAACGTCGAACAGGTAGACCAGTTGTTCGTCTCCGTTAGCTCGCAAAACCTCGTCGGGCGATTCCAGTGCAAGATTGGCCACCAGTCCCTCGAGATTCGTCTGGCCGCTGACATCGATCCCGTTGGCGTGATCCAGGCGGTAGAGATAGTCGGCAAACACTGGAATCTCGTCCCGACCCCGGAAAAAGAGAGGTTGTGGTATTACGCCGCCACCCGCATAACCATAGTTGACCGCTTCGTACCCATTCGCGCTAAATGCTCCTGTAATCCGTGAGAGCCTTCCCACCTGGGATTGCACGTTGGCGATATGGCGTATGACTACGGCCTTGATATCCGGCCGCGCCTGACCATCGACCACCAGCTGCACCTGCTGCACTACGGCACCACCCCTGCCATCCGCAGGCGAGTCGTCCGCAAAGCGCACCAGGATCCAGTCGATCAAAGGCTGGTTGGGCCGCAGCCGGCCCTTGAGACCGTTGCCCGGCTGCGTGCTATTGTACACATGCAGGTTCACCCCGTTGAGACCCACGCGCAACCGACCGACTTCAGCCTGCAAGCGACCGCCTAGGAGCAGACTGGAATCCTCGGCGAACTGGCTTTGCTCGCGTTGCCACGGAGCTCTCGCCGAGGTGCCGGTTGGTAAAATGAAGTGGGGCCTCTCGATACGGGATGCCAGGGCGGTGAACTTTAGATAGGGAACGGCCCCATCCAGCCGGATCCCGCTGAAATCGGTCATCGACAGGGTCAGAGGCGTAAAGCGCGCCGTGAGCGCATCCCCTACCACTAGACTGTAGTTCCAACTACCGTACCCGTCACCCCCTACTACAACGGACCCGAACAAGTCGCTCCAGGAAAGCTCTTCTTTGAAGGTTTGGCTGCCATAGACTTGACTGTGCCTGCGGCGCTCAAGCCAATTGTACAGGTCGTATCCCGTGGTGAGATAGTCCCCGGTATGGCCGTAGAAGGACTTCGGAGTATCTTCGTAGGGAGACGCGTGGTTTGGGTAGTTTTCGAACGGATGAAACGCGTAGTTGCGGTAGGACGGCAAGTTCTGCCGCAGAAAGGTCCGTGGCGGATCAATTCCACGTAAGGATAAACGCGGCCGCTCCTCTGCGCTGCTCTCTGATGCGACGATCCAGGTTGCGAGCAGGAAGAGGCATCCAACAACCGTGCGGACCGGGGAAAATACCATAAACCCAATCCTCTACAAGCGAAACTTCAGTTGCTGGCGAATGTAAGTTCTCCAGAAAACTAATGCAATTTCCCGGACGTGTACATCATACTGAGGAGGACTCATGTTGACTTCAGATCAAGTTGAAATCTACAAGGAGCAAGGATACCTCATCTACGACCAACCCGTGTTTTCACACGACAAGTTCACGGCGCTCAAGAAGCATTGCGAATCTCGCATGGCGGCATGGAGTGAGGCCCTTGGCAGACCGCTCGAATCAATCGATCGCTCCCACTTCATCGATCCGAAGTTGAATGAGTGGCTCCTGGCCGATGCAGTGCTCGATCTTGTCGAGCCGATTATCGGTCCGGACATCGCCCTCTTTGCCAGCTCCTTCATGATCAAGTCCGCGACTGTCGTCAAGAGAGCTCCCTGGCACGAAGATGCGTCGTATTGGGGCAAGCTGGCGGATCCCGTCGAAGCGTGTACAATATGGCTCGCCATCGACCCTTCTGTGGTCGAAAACGGCTGCATGCGCGTCATCCCCGGTTCGCATCTCGAACCGAACCGCGAGCACGTCTACTTGAGCGATGCCAGTCAGTCTTTCCTGAGCAGGGAGGCTAAGCCGGATACCTTCGATGAATCGAAAGCCGTCGATTGCATTCTCGAGCCCAACACCTGCTCACTGCACGATGCCTATTTGATACACGGCTCGAACACCAATACGGGCACCATACGCCGTTGTGGATTTCAGATGCGCTACATGCCGACAACGGTCAAGGCGAAAGATTACAAAGGGCACCAGATGTACCTGGCTCGCGGCAAAGATCACGCCGGCAACGACTACGGCGATCCGACGAAGGTCAACGAGCAATGGCTCGTAGAGAATCCTGAGCACATGATGGCCCGTATCAGTCAGGAGATCAGCTGAAGGGTGTAGAGGGCGCTGTCTCGGCCCTCCTCATTGCGCTATATTCTGGGAGATTTCGGAAATTTTGTCCTCGATTGAGGGGTAGTTGAGGGACAGACGAAAGGCGACTCCGTAGTCCAGTAGTCGTAACCTCCTTATTTAACAAGGGGATAAGCAAATGCTGGAAATGACCGAGCGCGAGAAGTTCCTCTTCGACCTGCAGGGGTTCCTCCACATCAAAGGTTTTCTCACCGCCGAGGAGGTAAAGGCGCTCAACGATGCGGTGGATGCCAATGTCGTACCCATGGACGAGTACGAGTGGAAGGGACCCAGTACCTACGGTGGGGGCATGGGCGGGGAGTACAGAATCCGCAGTGTGAGCGGGATGCTCACCTGGGACCAACCGTGGTGTCAGCCGTTCCGCGACCTGCTCGCCCATCCCAAGCTGATTCCGTACATGAACTCGCTTTTCGGGCGCGGATGGCGCTGCGAGAGCGAGCCAGGTCTCATCATGGCTCGCAAAGGATGCGGCGGGCACGGCCTGCATGGGTTCACCAGCCGACAGCACGACGGATCCCAGCATTATACCTACGCCAACGGGCAGTTTCGCACCGGCATGTCGGTGATCCAATATCAGCTGCACGATATCGAAGAGGGGATGGGTGGGGTGACGGTGATGCCCGGAAGTCACAAGGCCAACTTCAAATGCCCGGAAGACATCATGCTCTACAACACCGACAAGGAGGTGGCGCGAAACATCGGGTGCAAGGCGGGTGACCTCGTAATTTTCATGGAGGCGACCATTCACGGATCACTGCCGTGGAAGTCGGATTGGGAGCGCCGATCGCTGCTATTTCGCTACAGTCCCAGGCACTTGGCCTTCGCCCCGGGGATCTACGAGACTGAGATGCCCGAGTGGTACGACGAGCTCACCGAGGTCCAGAAATCCGTGCTCGAGCCTCCGTACGTCTACAGCCGGCCGCTCATCGAGGACGACGTCGAAACTCTGGTCAGTCCCTCGAACGAGCCCAAGGACCACATCCCCCGCAAACGCCACGAGTATTAGTGGCCCAATCCACAAAGCAGAAATACCCGAACATCGTCCTGATCGCGATTGATTCGCTGCGCGCCGATCACATGAGCTGCTATGGGTATGATCGGCTGACGACACCGCATATCGATCGCTTCGCCCAGTCAGGCACGTTGTTCGAACGCACCTTTAGTGCCCACATCCCTACAACGAGCGCGTACGCCTCCATGCTCACCGGCAAGGACTGCTTTGGCACCCAGGTGGTGGCGCTGCGCCACCAGGGGGGATTGCGCGCCGATATCAAGACCCTGCCAGAGATACTGCGCAAATCGGGGTACAGCTCAACCTGTGTCGGCTTTTCGGGCAATGCCGCTTCGCGCGGATTCGATACCTATCTCGAGTATCCGGCATGGGGTAGCTGGAGCGAAGGACGCAGTCCGAAGGCCCAGCTGTTGAACGACGTGGCGTTGCCGGAGCTGGATCGGCTTGCTTCGGGCAAGGATCCGTTTCTTCTCTTCCTGCGCCACATGGATCCCCACGCTCCATACCTGCCCCCGGAACCGTTTGAAAGACTCTTCTACCACGGCGACGAGTGCGATCCGAAGAACAGGTCGATGAAGCCGGTGATGTCTTTCAAGCCGTTCTGCGATTTCTTCGCCAAATGGATGCCGCCGGGGATCACCGACAAGGATTACGTCATAGCGCAGTACGACGGGGCCATCGCCTATATGGACGCCTGTATACGGAACATCTTCAATGCCCTTGAGGCTTGTGGAATCCTCGATGACACCATCGTCATCCTCAATGGCGATCACGGCGAGACGCTCTACGATCACGAGTGCTGGTTCGACCATCACGGCATCTACGACGTGACCCTGCGCGTGCCGAGACGCTCTACGATCACGAGTGCTGGTTCGACCATCACGGCATCTACGACGTGACCCTGCGCGTGCCATTGATTATCCGCTACCCGTCCCATTCCGGCGGGGAAGAGGATTGCCGGATACAACCAGCACAAGGATCTGGTGCCGACCATCCTCGAGCTGGCCGGCATCAAGAAACCCCGAGGCACCACTTTCGACGGCCAAAGCCTGATGCCGATGATCCGCGGCGAGGTGGCTTCCCACGAGAGTGAGTTCTACATCAGCGAGTGCACCTGGATGCGCAAACATGGTTGGCGCACCCCTCAGTGGAAGCTGATCGTGGCCCTGGAACGGGACTTCCATTTCAAACCACCGGTAGAGCTGTACAACCTGGTCGAAGACCCTGACGAAAACCGAAACCTGGCGGAGGAGCATCCCGACGTCGTAAGGACGCTGAAGAAGAGGATGCGGGCGTGGATCTCGCTTCGGGAGGAGCAGACCGGGAAGAAGAACCCGATGTTGAGCCAGGGGGCTTGGCACGGCCACGAGAGGATTGGGGCGTTCAAAAACTCGCAGCAAGCCTACGATACCCTGCACATCGGCAATGCCGGTGAGGCGCAGAGACTGCAAGCAAAAGGCCGGAAGTAAGTCACGCGAAGGACGGTAGGATCAGGTGAGACTGGGGGCAAACACGGTACTGTTTGGCGGATACGACATGCAGACCGCGTTCAAACATCTGGCTATGGCGGGGTACGACGGAGTTGAGCTGTCGGCGATCAGCAGCATGAGCGAGCATCTCGTACTAAGCCGCTGGCAGGAGATTGCACCGGAGGTTAAACGCCTCAGTAGCGAGTACGGCCTTGAGCTCTTGGCTATGGAACAGCCGTCCCAGGATCCCCAAATCATGGAAGAGGCCTTCCGCGCCGCGGTTGAGACGGGGATTCCACTCGTGAACTGTGGCCCGGGTGGAAAGACTGGAGACGAGGAGAGTTTTCGGCATTCGATCGATTCTCTCGGGGGATTGGCGGCGATGGCCGAGAAATACGGCGTCACCCTATGTGTAAAAGCGCACGTCGGTGCTTGTATTCACGACACCCCCACCACCCTGCGGGTGATGGCCGCGATCGATTCCCCCGCCTTCGGCATCGACATGGATCCCTCTCACATCCACCGTGCGAACGAGAATCCGGTGGAGGCGATCGCGGCTGTAATCTCGCGGGTGAAACATGTGCACATTCGCGACTGCAAGGGGAAGCAGGCGGGACCGGGGAATCCGGAGGATCAGGCGAACGGGCGGGGAGACATCGATCTGGTGGGGTACGTCCGGGTGCTGCACGAAAACGGCTACGACGGACCCCTCGATCTGGAGGTGATCGGGGCCAAGGAGTACGCACTGGAACAATGCTGCGTTATCGCCGCCGAAACCCGCGGTCACATGCAGGCTTGTCTGCAGGCGTGCGGAGCGCGGTAGTCATCTCCACACACCTGTCTTCCCACGCGATGCTAACGCGCCACGGCGGGTCAATCCCGCTCCCTCGAAAGCTCCTCCGCGGTAATGAACCGGCCCTCAACTTGCCGGGCGGTAACGGCGGCAGCCTGCCGCAACGCCTCATCGATATCCGCACCTTCGTAGAGGTGGTAGGTCAAGTAGGTGGCGAAGAAGACGTCGCCGGCCCCTGTGGGATCGGCGACCTCGCCGACGTTGGCGGCGCGAAAATCGTAACGTTTCCCGGAACGGCTCTGTAACCAGCCACCTCTCTTGCCATCCGTGGTGAGCCATTGTTCGATACCGTACTCCTGCATCAGGGTCCCTACCTCGCGGCTGCAAAAATTCACCACAGCCTCGGTTTCGTCCCGCGAGGCGGTGACGATATCGGCCTGCTCGAGGGCAAACCGCACGTGCGGGGAGACTCCGGGTCGCACCTCGGTCCCCTCGAGCTGTCGAGTGTACCCCTGGATGTCCACGCTTACTCGATCCACACCCTGTAACACCTGTAACGCCTCCGGGTCGATGTCGAGTGGATGCAGCGGCCCCAGGTAGACATGGTCGACGCTGGAGGCGATCCCTGCCAGCTGCGAGGCCGAGATCGGTGTGGCACGCGAAAGCAGCTCCTGGCGTCGTTCGTCCCCGGTTACATGATTGACGAACTCGGTGGTGACCTCGCTGTCGCCGACCTCGACGGCGACTCCGGCATTTGTTAGCAGGTCCACCACGGCGCGGTCGCGAGCAGCGATATTTGTCAGGACGCCGACAGAAATCCTCAACCGCGCAAAGGTCAGTCCGGAGTAGACCACAACACCGCCCCACTTGAGGCGATTGACCTCACCAAGTACGACCCGATCTCGGGTAGCGGGTCCGATGACGGCCACCTGTGCATTCAACGCTCAGGTGCTCTTCTTTCCGACGGAGTTTGGTGCCACGGTTCCCCTAGCGCGGTCGAGCGTGAGCCAGGGATCTCGATGCGTTAGAATTCCAGCTCGAAACCGCCGATAGGCAGGAGCTTCCACTGATCGATCCGATCCACTTCCCGATCCTCGTTGTCCCAGTAGTAGGTGAAAATATTGGCTCTATTGTAGGTATTCAACACGCTGAAAAACAGAACCAGATTGTAGCTGGCATAGTGACGACGATGGTCAAATCGAAGATCCAACCGGTGATAGGATTCGTAGCGCTTCGAGTTCACCAAATCCGGATCGATAATCCCGGTATTGAGGGCACTCGAGGTTTCCACGTCGAAGGGGGTGCGGGGTCTGCCCCCGGCATAGACCCAGCGCAGGCTGTACTCCCACCGGTCGGAAGGGCGGTAGCCGACGATCAGTGAGACCAGGTGCCGGTTGTCGAAATTGCGGTCCCGTTCTGTGCCCAGCAGATCGGTGTAACGTGAGCGGCTAAACGAATAACCGGCGGTTCCGTAGAGGGCCTGAGCCAGCTTTTTCTGCAGTAGGAGCTCGATGCCGTCGGACTTGGCCGTGCCGCCCCCGATGAGCCGACCGGGAACCGGGGAACCGAAGTCGGCATAGGCGTCCACCACCGAAATCGTCGGATCATCCGGGTCGTACGGCAGTTCGCGGTATTTCTTGCGGTAGGCCTCAACGGTGAGCTGCGTGCTGGTCGTTACCTGCCGATTGATCCCCATGACGAAATGATCGGCGCGCGGATTCTCCAGCCGTCGATTGTCGGGGTGCTGGACCAGGAGGGAGGGGGGCAGGTTCTGGTAATAGATGCCCCAGGCAGCATTCAGCGAAGTCAGGTCGTTCAGTTTGAAGCTGGCGGCCAATCGCGGGCTCCAATCTACTTCCTCGTTGTAATCGAAATAGTCCAAACGGGCGCCGGCCCGCAGCTGAACGCGCAAGGCCAACTCCTGCTTGAAGCCCACGTAGCCTCCCAGCTTCGTGGTGGAGACGTCGTTTTCGATCCTCAACTCTGGGATGACGACGTTGACGCGATTGGTATCCGCGGCGACGAAAAACTGGAAGTCCGACCCGATGCGTTTGATGTCGAATCCGCTCTCAACCGCCAGTCCCGGCTTCGGGCGGTAGAAGGATTTATTCCGCAGGGTGATCTCGCGTTCCCGAGAGTCGTTGTCAAAGAGCCGAACCCGGGTGGGGTTGTCATTCACCCTTATGCCGAAATCATTGGCAGTGAGCGCCAGTGAGGTTTCACTGTAGCCCGACTGGCTGAACAGCCACCGCCAATTGGCACCCGCCACAACCTGGTTGACGTCCTGCTTGAAGAAATCCTCGCCGTCGACCGCGTCGTCGGCATCCTTCGGTTTGAGCTCTATTAGATCGAAGCCGGCAACGCCCAGCAGGTCGAATTGGTGCCGATCATTGAAGTCATAGGAGAGCTTGCCCTGCCAGTCGCTGTAGACCGGAACGGCGCCGGTGCCGATGGCTCCTACCAACAGATCCAGATAGCTGCGACGAGCCGAACCGACCCAGGAGCCACGACCCCCGGAGAGAGGTCCCTCGACAATAAAACCAACCCCTGACATGCTCATGTTGAGCTCGGCATCGAACTCCTCGCGATTTCCGTCGCGCATGCGGATCTCCAAGACCGAAGATAGCCGGTCGCCAAACTGGGCTCCGAATCCGCCGGCAGAAAACGTGGCGTCTTCGATCAAGTCGACGTTCAACAGACCTATGGGGCCTCCGGAGGCTCCCTGGGTTGGAAAGTGGTTGATGTTCGGTATTTCGATGTTGTCCACCAGAGTCAGGTTCTCGGTCGGACTCCCGCCGCGCACCACCAGATCGTTCCGCTGATCGTTGTTCATGTTGATGCTGGGCAGGGCTTGCACCAGGCGGGAGATATCTTGGGCAGATCCCGGCGAGCGGCGAATCTCCTCGAAATTGAAATTCACCGCACTCACCTCGTCGGTCAGCTCCTCCGAGAAATAGCCCGCGGTAACGACCGTCTCCGCCAGTCCGAGCGCCCGTTCCTGCAGGCGGACCTCGATGGCGGTAATGCGGTTTGAGCGCACCACAAGATCAGAGCGAATCTGCGCTTCGTAACCAATCATGGAGGCGCGCAGTTTGTAACTGCCCACGGGCAGACCGCTGAGAACGAATCGACCATCGTCGCCGGCAATCGAACCCGCCGTCGTGTCTACGAGAACGATGTTGGCGCCGGGCAGCGGCTGTCGCGTTTCGCCGTCGATAACGATGCCTCGAATCGATCCGGTAAAGACCGTCTCTCCCGTCGCCAGCGCGTTAAAGACAAAAACACCAGTTGTGATAAGAAGCAGAAGTTGTTTACGCATGTTAACCTCCTTGGCGCAGTTCGATACAGGGGCGATTTGATAGACCGCCGATTAGTTTGCCGAGTTCAATGAGCTGGGGTCAGCGAGTCCGCGACAGAAGCGCTGGCACGAACGGTTGTACAGGTCCCTGAAGGTATCGGTGTCGTCGCCGAATTTTCCGGTAAAATAAAGCGTCACCAGGCCATGGGAATGGGCCCACGTGGTAAGCGCTACCTCGGTCGGATCGTCCCGCCGCAACAGTCCGGCTTGCATGCATTCCGCTATGCGATCCACCAGGAACTGAAAGGTCGCCGAGCGCCGCGCCTCGAGATCGGTGCAGTCGCCGATGTCATGTCGCGCCGAAGACATAAAAAGGGTTTCGTAGTACCGCGGATGCTCGAGGGCAAAACGCAGATACTCTTGACCCGACTGTTGAAATCGCTCCCAGGGGGTGTCGGCGGCGAGGGAACGGTTCAGGTAACTGGCGAAGACATCGAGGCCCTGCTCGATCACCTGCGTGAGGATCTCCTCTTTGTTCGCGAAGTGTCGGTAGAGGGCAGTGGCCGTGACGCCGATGCGCCCGGCGAGGGTTCGCATGGTGAGGGCATCGATCCCACCTTCCAGATAGACCTCTCGGGCAGCGGTGAGAATGTCGGCGCGGGAAGTATTCATGTTAACAAGTGTAAACAAATAGGTCGAAATCGCAAATGGGGTGCCCAAATAGGACCGGGTGGAGCAGTGACTCGCTAACGACCGGGCGTCGCGGAACAATTGCGGCCGGAGCGCGGTTCCTGGACCCCCACCAGCAGCATCATAGCTTCTCGGGGCATGTCTTTGGCAGACTGGGCATTTTCCACCCAAGGAGGAATTCATGACTACAATGGCAGGATACAAACCCGGAACATTCTGTTGGGTAGATTTGGCCACCACCGACGCAGATGGCGCAAAGGCGTTCTATGGCACGCTTTTCGGTTGGGAGGTGGTCGACATCCCAATTGGGGACGAGGATTTCTACTCGATGCTGAAACAGAACGACAGGAAGGTCTGCGCCCTCTACAAAATGCGTCCAGAGATGATGGAGCACGGGGTTCCGCCGCACTGGGATAGTTATGTTTCCGTAGAGAGTGCGGACGATGCCGCGTCCAAGGTGGCCGACCTCGGCGGCTCCGTCGTCATGGAACCGTTCGATGTTATGGAAGACGGTCGTATGGCCGTGATTCAAGATCCGGCAGGCGCTACCTTCTCCGTTTGGCAACCCAAGGAGAGCTTCGGCGCAGAGCTCGTCAACGAGCCGAATAGTCTCTGCTGGAACGAGCTTTTCACGAACGACCTAAATGCAGGCTCAGCCTTTTATACCGGCGTCTTCGGGTGGTCGCCGGAAACGATGGAAATGCCAACCGGCGACTACGTCATTTTCAAGAATAGCGACCAAAACAATGCCGGAATGATGGCCATTCAGGAGGAATGGGGCGATGTGCCACCCCACTGGAGTGTCTATTTCGCGGTAGAGGATTGCGACGCCACCATCGAGCAGGCACAAAAGCTAGGAGCAGATGTAATCTCTGGGCCGACAGAGATGGGCGTGGGCAAGTTCGCGACTCTTCAGGATCCCCCGGGCGCTCACTTTTCAGTCATTCAACTGGCTGATCCGGATTGAAACCTAATGAGCAGCCGAAACAACTACATCCCCGAGACCGTGTACGACTACATCCTGGAAAACACGTTACGGGACAACCCGCGATACCAGGCTCTCCGGGACGAGACCCGAGATCTTCCGGATGCCGTCATGCAGATCTCGCCTGACCAGGGCCAGCTCATGGCTTTGCTGATCAAGCTGATCGGTGCGAAAGCGGCCATCGAGGTGGGCACCTACACGGGATACAGCTCCATGGTGGTTGCCGCAGCCCTACCCGCGGACGGCAGGTTGGTTGCATGCGATATCGATCCGAAGATGCCCGCCATAGGTCGGCGCCACTGGGAGCGCAGCGGTTTGGCCGACAAGATCGATCTCCGCATCGGTCCGGCATCCGAAACCCTCGACGCCATGATTGCCGCGGGCGAAGCAGGTAGCTACGACTTCGCTTTCATCGATGCAGATAAGGACAGTTACGGCCAATATTACGAGCAATGCCTGGAGCTTGTCCGCCAGCGAGGTTTGATTCTGATCGACAATGTACTGTGGGGTGGGCGGACGGCGGATCCCGCAAACAATGATGAATCGACGGTTGCGATTCGAACCTTGACGAAACAGATGCAGGCAGATGAACGGGTGGACTTTTCGCTTATTCCGGTGGGGGACGGCCTGTCCTTGGCGGTCAAGCGCTGATCACTGCGTTAGACGATCGTTAGGCACGGTTCGCTCCATCAATGCCCAACAAACGGGCGCAGGTACCGCCCATCATGAGTCCAATCTCTTCGTTGCTCAGCCCAGTTGCCTTGGCGCACGGTAACTCGAGCCACTTGCGGGACTGCCGATAGGTACAAAATCGATTTTGAAAAGGCATATCGGTGCCCCATAAGAGATGCCCGGCCCCGATGTGCTCCACCATCGCTCCGAGAGCGGGCCAGACCTCGCGGTACGGATAGTCGAATAGGTCTCCGATCCGCACGGGAAAACAGACTTCCAGATTGCAATTCTCCCCCCGGAACGGCTCCCATAACTCGTCGGGAAGTTCGAAGTTTCCGTTGTCGTCGAGAAAGGTGCGCCACGGAAAACCGTGGGTCAGGCTGCAGACAACATCTGGATAACGCTCCATCCAGCGCATGAGGATGGTCTGCTCGTCTAGATAGCCGCGACGCTGCTCCGCTTTGCTTCGCTCGTGCCTGCCGAAATCGTCCGGACCGGTGCCCAGAGTGAAGAAGACGGGCACGCCAAGCTGGACCACTGCCTCCCAGAATCGCCGGTAAGGTCCGTCGTCCCATGGTTCGCCGCTGGTCAAATAGCAGAGAGGCGGGATGAATTTGATGGCGTGCAGGTGGTGCTCCTCGATGGCCCGAACCGTTTCTGTGATTACCTCATCCGTTTCCCCGATGATACGCCACTCATCCACTGGAGCCATTGAGTAAAACCGGCCTGGGAACGCCTGCACGATTTCGCCCAGGAAGGAACTGTCGCGGACCAGCATGGGGTCGGTGTGCATCAGTGCGGCATCGATGCCGGCGTAGTGCATCTCTCAATCGAGGCTGTGCGGCGTCGACTCGCAGTTCGTCTGGTTTGGCGGCAGGAAGTATTTGGTATACTCTCGCCCTTCCCAACTCCATGCCACACGACCTCTCTCTTTGTCGAGACCAAAATCCACATCGGGCAACTTGTGGGCTTGGAAGGACCCATCGGGGTCAAGAATCTCAGATGGTCCATCAGCGCCGTCCGGAATGCGCATGGTGGGCTGATGATGGGAGGCGTGGCACATCTGCGCCCACTTGAGGTGTTCCTCGGGCGACGAGTAGCCGCGCGCACTGTCCAGCGCCTCGAAACAGTATAGATGGGAGTCGATAATCATGACTAGGCTGGGCTTGGACGCATCACAATTCCGAGGCAGTTGTAGGCCGTTTGATGTCATATCCGCCGGCCTCTAAATTGCAGTGCGCGCTGTACGAGCTGACCCACACAGCGATCATTCCAAAAAGTTCATCAAGCTAAGAAGGATTGGCCGGTCTATCCACCTGCGACCATGACGTGGCAGACAAACCCCTTCAGCATTCCCTTGTTCGTGGCGGCAGCCATATGCGCTGCGTTGATGCCGTACATATGGCCACGCCGATCTCGCCCGGGCGCAATGCCGCTTGTAGCGCTGCTCGCAGCGGTAGGCATTTGGTCTCTGGGCAATGCTCTGGAAATGATAACGATCGAGATGGGAGCGAAGGTTCTGTGGGTGCGCGCCAGCTACGTGGGCATCGTGCTTGTGCCGGCGACCTGGCTGCTGTTTGCGCTCCAGTACGCCGGAGTCGGCGGCTGGTTGCGGCGCCGAGCGTGGCTCTTGGCGGCGGAACCGCTGCTCGTCACCCTCCTTGTGTGGACCAACGAGTTCCACCACCTCCACTGGAAGTCGATCTATCTCAGCAGCGAATACTCCTTTTGGTTCATGGAAGTGAGCTTTGGACCGGCATTCTGGGCGCATGCCATCTACTCCAATCTGCTTCTCGTCAGCGGAACAGTCTTGCTTCTCCGCAGGCTGTTCAGCGAATCCCAGACCTATCGCACCCAACTGGCGACCGTGCTCGTCGGCCTTGCGTTTCCGTGGGTCGGCAACCTCATCTATATCCTGGGTCTTAACCCGTATCCGTTTATCGATCCGACTCCTTTCGCCTTCACAATCACCGGATTGGCAATAACCTGGGGGCTCTACCGCTTTCAGCTTTTCGAGCTCTTGCCGTTGGCCCGGGCCGCCATCGTTGAAGAAATGGACGACGGTCTTCTCGTGCTCGACGACAGGGGGCGCATCGCAGACCTAAATCCCGCGGCCAAACGCCTCTTGGGGCCGTCCGTATCGGGCTTGCTCCGGCGTCCACTCGCGGAGGCGCTGCCTGCGCTGGCGCGAGTCCTGCCCGTAAAATACCTGGAAGCCTCGTCGGTGGTGGAGTTCACGGATGCCGATTCTCTCCGCAGTTACGCGGTGCGGATCTCGCCTGTGCGCGTAGAACCGGATCGGCTCGGTGGATGCCTGGTGATGCTCTTGGATATCACTGAGCAGAAAGCTCGGGAGGCAGAACTGGAGCGGTTGAAGGAGGCAGCCGAGGCAGCAAACCGTGCCAAGAGTGAATTCTTGGCCAGCATGAGCCATGAGCTGCGAACGCCGCTAAACGCCATAATTGGCTATAGCGAGCTTCTGCAGGAGATGGCCAAAGAGCAAGACCGAGGCAGCGAGGATTCCGACGATCTCGCCAAGATTGCCAGCTCCGGCAAACATCTACTGACACTGGTCGACGACATCCTCGACCTGTCCCGAATTGAGGCGGATCGTCTTCAGCTGCACCCGGTGAAATTTACCCTGTGCGATTTGCTCGCCGACGTTGCCAATGCCGTTGCTCCTCAGGTCGAACGAAGTGGCAACCAATTCACCGTGTACGCCGACGACGCGCCTGAATCTCTGGTTACGGACCCCGTCCGTTTGCGCCAGTGCCTGCTCAATCTACTGTCCAACGCGCTCAAGTTCACCAGAGATGGTCGCGTCGAGTTAACCGTCGATAGGTCAGCGCGCGACGACACCGACCTTGCGGTCTTTTGCGTGCGCGACACGGGTATTGGCATGAGCCAAGATCAGCTGAAGTGCATCTTCAAGCCTTTTGTGCAGGCCGACTCGTCAACGACGCGTCGCTATGGTGGTACGGGTCTAGGTTTGGCGATTACTCGTCGCCTCGCGAACATGATGGAAGGTGATGTCTCCGTTGAGAGCGTTCTCGGCGAAGGTTCGAGCTTCACCATCTGGCTGCCGTTGGCGAAATCTTCCTGAGTGCCCTTTAAATACCTACGAAGTGCTCATCCTTGACGATCCACCAAAAAAGAAGCTTAATCCCACCCACGAACCGGCGCGCCTAGGCCGCTGATCAAGTAGGAAAATCCTCAAAACCCTGCGGAGGATTACATGAGATCTACAGTTGTGGCAGTTGCGATTTGGACGGTTTCATTTCTGGTACTAGTTGGTGAAGCCTTGGCCGCCGAAGTGGACACCAAACGCCTCATCGAGGCTCGGAGCGAGCCGCAGAACTGGCTCACCTATGGCGGAACTTACGACGCCTGGCGTTACAGCCCCCTGGACCAGATCGATCGCAAGAACGTGAAGGACCTGGTGCCGGCGTGGATTTTCCAGACCGGTAAGGATGACGGCGGGTTCTCCTGTACGCCATTGGTGGTGGACGGCGTCATGTACATCACCACTCCGTGGAACCGGGTGTTTGCCATAGATGCAGTTAGCGGCAAGGAGATTTGGCATTACTACCATCCGGAACCGACAGATTTTGGTTTGCTCTATGGGCCCTGGAACAGGGGTGTCGCCATCGGGGACGGCCTGGTGTTCATGGGGACGATCGACAACCACTTGGTCGGGTTGGACCGGGAAACTGGAGAGGTTGTCTGGGACGTGAACATCGAGGACTGGGAGCAGTGCGGCTGCAATATCACCGGTGCTCCGATGGTCGTGAAGAACAAGGTGATCGTCGGGGTGACCGGGGGCGATTCCGCCCATCGCGGCTACTTGAATGCGTTTGATACGAAAACCGGCAAACACGAATGGCGTTTTTGGACCATTCCGGGGCCCGGTGAGGAAGGGAACGAAACCTGGAAGGGGGACAGTTGGAAATTTGGTGGCGGCGCCACTTGGCTGACCGGATCCTACGACGCCGAGCTCGATCTGTTGTACTGGGGCATCGGCAACCCGGCGGCCGATTTCTACGGCGAGGATCGCCGCGGCGACAACCTCTATACCGACTGCATGGTGGCGCTGAATCCGGACGACGGCAAACTCGTCTGGCATTATCAGGAGATTCCCTTCGACGTCTGGGATTGGGATGCTACCTACGAGCAGATTCTGCTGGATGCAAAGGTGGACGGCAAAAAGCGGAAGCTGCTGATCAATCCGAACAAGGGCGGTTTCACCTGGGTTTTGGATCGCACCAACGGCGAGTTCATCGGCACCTGGCGGTTGGCGGAGAACATCAACTGGATCAGTGGCATCGACGACGAAGGCAACCTGCTCGACCGCCTGGAACCTGCGGTCAACGAACCTACGCTGGTTTGTCCTGCCATCGGCGGGGGACGCAGCTGGAACCATGCTGCCTACAGTCCAAAGACGGGTCTGCTTTACACCGTAGGTATAGAGTGGTGCCAGGAACTGATCGTGCAAAAAGAAGACCCGGTGCCCGGCGCCACCTTCTTGGGCGGGCTATTCGAGCTGCGAGGAACACCCATCGGCGACCCTGGCAGTCATTTCGACGCCTACGACCCGGTGACCGGCGAAAAGAAGTGGAGTTACTGGTCGAAGTATCCGCTACTGGCGTCGTCTCTGGCAACCGGAGGCAACCTGGTGTTCACCGGGGACCCGGAAGGCGATTTCATGGCGTTCGACGCGGAGACCGGCGAGAAGCTGTGGAAGTTCAACACCGGGTCGGGCCACCGGGGGTCGCCGATCAGCTACGCCGTGGATGGCACCCAGTACATCGCCGTCCCCTCCGGGTGGGGATCGGCGCTGGCCGGTCTGATTCCCCAATTGTGGCCCGAAGCCGAGGATTTCCCGGGGGGTGGGGCGCTGGTGGTGTTCGCGCTCAAGCGATAACGGAACAGAGTGACGACAAGCGGAATCCGAGCGCTAACCGCCATAGGCCGGTGGTAGCGAGTTGTCCGAGCTTCTCGACAGTGCAAGCGGTCGAGTCATGCTGCGCTCGATTCGTCCATGCCTGGTGCTGGCAGTGGTTATTGCCGCATCGACGGCCTCCCACGACCAGGTTTCGCCCACCATCGATCTGACCGAGCCCGCCGTCATCGACTCCGGAGGGGCTACCTTCGCCAGGTCTTGTTCGGTCGGTTATTGCCACGGTAAGGACGGCCGTGCCGGCAGAGGGCCGCGCTTTAGAGGTCGAAAACTGGATCGCGAATACATGTTCCGTTCGATCGCCGAAGGCGTTCCGGGCTCTTCAATGGCGAGCTGGAAGCCAGCTCTCAATGACGCGCAGATCTGGGCGATTATCGCCTACATTGAATCCCTGTCCGAACTGGACCCGGGTGTGCCGTCTCTTTCCGGCGAAGAGGGTGAATCAAGGCATGAGTTCGCGCGCTGGCTTCCGGCGCTTTTTGCATCCGTTCCGCAACAAGAACAGAAGCGAGGGACCATCGCCGACCGTCCCACCTCCATCGCTGCTTTGAAACGCGAGCTTGGATGGGAGTTTCGCGCCGACCTGGTGGGGAATCCTCAAGAGGGCGAGAACCTCTTTTTCCAGCTCAGCGAGACACCCACCTGCGCTGCCTGTCACAAGCTCAACGGAAAAGGGGGAGAGATAGGTCCTGACCTCAGTCTCAGCTCCAGCAAACCAGCCCGAGAGCTCTTCAAAAACATCGTCCTGCCCGATGCCGAAGTAGCTCCCTCCGGTCAGTTGTTCGAGATGACCACGACGTCCAAGGAACGCCTCCGGGTAGTCCTCTCCGGCGAGAGTGCCTCGCGCATCAAGGTGTACGAAGTCAGCGGAATGCCCGTGTTTCGCTCGATCAAGAAGAGTGAGGTCATAGCGCTCGCACCGGGAGGAAGGTCAGCCATGCCCGTCTCCTATAGCAAGGTGTACAGCCTCGAAGAGTTGCTCGATATCGTTGCTTTCCTGAAGAGCAGCTCCGCCGACTCGACGGTGTCGGTTTCGCTAGCCGATCTACTTTGATCCGCGCGTGCAAAGCGATGACACCTGGCACCCAGATATCTCTTGTCGCGCTGATCACAGCTTCCATATCGGTCGCCGATGAGATCATGTTACCAGAAACCGTGGTCAGAGCGAGTCGCGCCGAACAATCGGTAGAAGAGATTCCGGCGCATGTAACCATTCTGAACGGCACCGCGGTGGATCTGTCGCCGGCTCAATCCACTGACGATCTGCTTCGCCAGGTGCCCGGGTTCAGTCTCTTCCGGCGCTCTAGCAGCGTCGTCTCCCACCCGACTTCTCAAGGGGTTTCGTTGCGCGGCATCGGCGCCAGCGGCGCCAGCAGGGCGCTGGTTCTTCTCGATGGCATGCCGCTGAACGATCCATTTGGCGGCTGGGTACAGTGGAGCAAGGTGGACCCGTGGAGTCTCGAACGCGCCGAGATACTGCGTGGGGGCGGTTCACACCTGTGGGGAAACTACGCCCTCAGTGGGGTCGTCGATCTCAAGACAAGGATGCCGGAGCGGTCCGTGCGGGTGACCGGAGCACGCGGAAATGGCGGCACGAACAAGATCGGCATTTCCCTCAGTGAGCGGATCGGCCAAACAGGCGTCAACATGGGGGCGAGTTATTACGACACCGACGGCTATTTCGTATTGCGCGACGACCATCGCGGGTCGATCGACGAACCGGCCCGGTCGCAGTACGGGGTCCTGAGCACCCGAATGAGCCGGGAAATGGGACGTGCGCGCCTGTTCGCCCAAGGAGGCATCTTCCTGGAAGAGCGGGGTAACGGCACCGCATTGACGGGGAACAGCACAGAGGCCGGGTACCTCGGAATGCGCACGACCTGGACGGGTCAGTCGAAGTGGACGCTTTCCGGCTTTCTCCAGAAGCAAAGGTTTGAGAGCAGTTTTTCGGCCCAAGCAGCCGACCGGGAATCGGAGCGCCCAGCTCTGGATCAGTTTCGTGTTCCCGCAACCGCCGTCGGGATAACAGTCGAGTGGCTGCGCCCGACGCCCGGGGACCACCTTCTGGTGGCCGGATCCGACCTGCGACAGTCGAGCGGCCACACGAACGAACGATATCGCAATCTCGGTGACGGATTTACCCGACGACGGCGCGCCGGCGGCACGCAACAGTTTGCCGGTTTTTTCCTTCAGGATATGATCCGCTTGAAGGATCGCTTGCAGCTTACCCTGGGGAGCCGAATCGATTTTTGGCGCTTTTCAGACGGATTCCGGCGTGAGTTCGACCTCGAGGAGGGCGGTATTCTGCGGGATGACGACTACGATCATCGCACGGGCATCGCTTTGGGCCCGAAGGCAGGTGTCCGCTACCAGGTGAATCAAATGTTTGTGTTGCGGAGCTCAGCATACCGCACCTTTCGCACGCCTACTTTGAACGAGCTCTACCGGCCGTTCAGGGTTCGCAACGATATCACAGAGGCGAACCGAAAGCTCGAACCTGAAAGACTGACCGGTGGAGAGGTCGGCATGGATGCCAACCGGTCGTTTGTGAGCGTACGGGTTACGGGGTACTGGAACGAAGTCGAGGACGCCATTGGAAATCTCACGGTCGGCCTAGGGCCCGGCCAGGTTGCCCCCTGCGGATTCGTTCCCGAAGGCGGGAGCTGCCGGCAGCGAGGGAACCTGGAGCGCACCCGAATCCGGGGTTTGGAAGCAGATCTGAGCGTAATAGATCGAAACGGATGGTCTCTGTTTCTGGCTTATCTTTTCAGTGACAGCGAAGTCCGTCGCGCCAACCAGCGAACGGAACTCAAGGGTAAGCAGCTGGCACAGGTGCCCCAACAGCGTTTCCAGTTGACGCTTGACTATTCCCATCCGACCATCGCAGAATTTTCTCTGGCGTTGCGTTATGTCGGAGAGCAGTTCGAGGATGATCTCAATTCCCTGGATCTGTCTCCTTACGCCACCGTCGATATGGCGGCGCGAAAGGAGCTATCGCCGCACTACAATCTATTCGCGAAGCTGGAGAATCTATTTGACACCGAGATAGAAGTGGGCCGCTCTGGCGGCTTGATCGGCATCGGGGCGCCAAGGCGCGTATTTGTTGGCGTCCATGCCAAAATGGGAACAAGATGACCGCGCTTTCGATTCGGCCCGAACCGACCTATTTTCTAACGCATCCATCAGCGTAGCGAACGGCCAGACAGAAAACCTACGATGTTATCGCAGCAGCAGATCGAAGAGTATCACGAAAAGGGATATCTCGGCGTGGAGAACGTGCTCTCTGCCGCTGAGGTACAGGAACTCCGCGACGTTACGGATGAATTCATCGAGAAATCGCGTAACTTCACCGACCACGCCGACGAGTTTGACCTGGAGCCGGACCACACGCCGGAGTTCCCCAGGGTGAGACGGCTGAAGATGCCTCACAAGATTCATCCGATCTACGCCAAGACCTTGCGGCACGACTCGATTCTGAAGATGGCCTCAGCGCTGGTCGGCACCTATGCGATGCACTGCAACGGCACCAAGCTCAATATGAAATCGGAGGAGATCGGCAGTCCCGTGCACTGGCACCAGGATTGGGCGTTCTATCCATACACCAACGACGATCTGCTGGCGGTCGGCGTAGCGATCGACGACATGACCCGCGAGAACGGCTGCCTGCTAGTTATTCCCGGCTCGCACAAAGGGCGGATCTACGATCACCACCTGGACGGGCATTTCTGCGGCGCCGTTACCGAGCCCGACTTCGACGATTCTACCGCCGAAGCTATAGAATTGAAGGCGGGCGGCATCTCGATTCATCACGTGCGCACGTTGCACGCCTCGCTGCCCAACAGCTCGTCCAGCCCACGCCGGCTGTTGCTGCAGCAATACTGCGCCGGTGATTCGATGCCGCTGCAGGCCGTGGCGCAGAAACCGCTGGATTGGGGCGAGTTCGTGGCGAGTTTCGTGCAGGGCGAGCCGACTCTGGATATCCGCATGGAACCGGCTCCAGTGCGCATGCCCCAGCCTCCGGCGCTTAAAGGGGGATCGATCTACGAGAATCAGTCCGTGTTAAAGGCCTCGACCTTCCGAAAGACCTCGCCGTAACCACCATCTCCAAAGGATTTCTTCGTGAAGATTACCGCATCCACCACGTACGTGATTTCTGTTCCAACCGGTCAGGAGATCCGCGATCCGGGGACGGGCGAACTCATCTGCAGCACCAAGAAAAGCTGGATTTTCCTCAAGCTGGAGACCGACGCCGGCATCACCGGCTGGGGGGACGGCGGTGGCGAGTGGCTTTCCCCGCAGGTGTCTGCCGCGTTGGAACAAGTGAAACCATTGCTCATCGGCAGTGATCCGCTCAAGGTGGAGGCGTTGACCGCAGATATTTGCACCCGCAGTCCGTGGAAGGGAGGACCGATCATCGGTACCGCGGCGGCGGCGATCAACATGGCCCTCTACGACATCGCCGGAAAAGCATGGGGAGTACCGGTGCACACGATCCTCGGCGGCAAGCGGCGGGACAAAGTGCAAGTTTACGCGAGCGGCGGTCTCAGTGAAGGTTCTCCTGAAGAAGCGGTGGCCAAAGCGAAGAAACATATGGAAGAGGGGTATTCGGGGGTCAAAGGGAATCCGCTGGAATCGCGCACCTGGCCGATGGATCCCGCGGCGATTGCGCGCAGTCTCGAAAGCATATCCGCAGTGCGAGAGGCGCTGCCGGACGCGGCCATTCTGCTGGATTGCCACGGCAGCCCGATCCCCGAGATCAGCATCGAGTTCGCCCGCCAGGTGGCGCCGTACGCGCCGCTGTTCCTGGAGGAGCCGGTAAAGGTGGGCTCAGTGGATGCGCTCGCGGCTGTGTCCCGCAAGAGTCCGGTTCCGGTGGCTACGGGAGAGAAGCTGTTTTCCGCGGAGCAATTCGAGCCCCTGACTCAACAGCGCGCCTGCGCCTTCCTGCAGCCGGACATCACCCACTGTCACGGCATCACCGAGTTCAAGGTGATCGCCAAAATGGCGGAAGCGCAGCAGATGCAGATGGCTCCTCACAACGTCGCCGGTCCGGTGGGGTGCGCCGCCGCCATTCACGCCTCAGCGGCCATTTCCAACTTCCTGATTCTGGAGATGAGTCCGCACTATTTCCCGCACTTCCATAAATACGCCGATCACGATCTGTCGATGGCGGGGGGCTTTGTCAACGTGAGCGACCGGCCCGGTCTGGGGATCGATGTGAAGGAAGCGGACATCGCCGCCATGGAGCACGAGCCGATGCCGTACCGCCAGTACCGCCACGCCGACGGCAGCTGGAAGGGATGGTGACGGTGTGGTTTGCAATTCGTCCGTGACGCCTGGCGGCACCACAGCATACTAGGGTTGGATGAAGGTGTACTGGTAGGGTGATTCGGCGACACCGACAACAAGCGTGTCGCCATTATTGATGAGACAGGAGTCAGATCTACCGTCGGGACCGAGACGGATTTCGTTCACGCAGATCCCACAACGGCTTCCGCGGTCCAACACTTCGTATGTATCCTCATCCATCAAGTTGATCAAGAAGTGCTCGCGGGAAATCTGAATCTTGTAGCCGACGTCCCACATGTAGATATCGTTGTTCGGTTTCATCAAAAAGGCGCGGCGATTTTGGACCCAGTGGTTTTTCTTCCCTCCACGGCACTCTCTGCCGAAGCGGTAGGGAAACTTGTCGAGTGCCAGCTGGGGCCCCCCTATCGCCTTTTCGGCCGGCTCGGTTAAAGCTTCGAGGACAGGGTGGTTGTTTCCGTTCATATCACCATTTCCGTTATTTTTGGACCAAAACAACTATAAAATGATAAATATAGGCCATATGTCTGCCACGGGTAGGGCACGGCTCTTCGGGCAAGACATCGAGGCCGGCGGCAGCAATATGCCCTGACCGCAGCAGCTCGGCAAGCGCCTCGTCATCGATCAGCCCTCCCCTTACTTCAAGAAGCGACACGTTGACTGTGAAGCCTGGCAGGTGACAGCCGTCGGCGACCGCGACTTCACCTCGCCGGAGGGAATCCGGGTCTGCCCGGCGCTGAACCTGCTCCGACAGCTGATCTGATCGTCACGGAGATCGTTGGTCGACCGACTTCTTTCTGCTCATATTCGACGGGTGGTTACCGGTCTCCGACGGGCTTACGGGAGCGCTCAAGAGTAGTAATCAGGAGGGGCACGATGAGAACGTTACTTGCCTTGGTGATTGCATGTCTTGTCTGGATACCAGCAGTTGGCAGTCACAATGCGGATTCTGAGAAAGCAGGTGTGTATTTTCTCCAATCTGCATTGACTCTGCTCGACCGCTCCGTCGAAATCGACGGCAAATACGGTGAAGAAACAACAAAGGCGCTTCGCTCCTTCCAACGGAGCGTCAGTGTCCCCGAGAGTGGAGTTCTAGATTGGGCGACTTACAGGATGCTCTTGATCGAGCTGAAGAAAAGGGGGCCGCCGACACTTCCGAGGAAGCCTTCAAAAGGGGAATTGGAGAAATGACACTCAGCGACCAGGTTGCGGTAGTGACCGGCGGCGGGCGCGGCTTGGGCAAGCGCATTGCGATACGGCTGTCGCAGAAGGGAGCCGCCGTAGTGCTGGCGGCGCCCGAAGAGAACGAACTGGAAGAGAGCGCCCGGGAGATCCGCGGTGACGGTGGTCGGGCGCTTCCGGTTCAGATGGACATCACACAGGAGGATCAGGTGTCGCAGATGGTCGCTCGGGCACAGGGCGAGCTCGGTCGCATCGACATTCTGGTCAACAATGCCGGCATCGCGGGCCCGACGGCGCCCATCCATGATATAGACCGAGCCGACTGGGACGAAACGCTGGCGGTCAATCTCACCGGCGCGTACCTGTGCTCGAAGGCGGTGCTGCCGGAGATGATGGCCCGGCGGTCCGGCAAAATCGTCAACATCTCGTCCATCGCCGGCAAGATCGGCTACAAGTTCCGCAGCCCCTACGCCGTCTCCAAGTGGGGCGTGATCGGCCTGACGCTGACGGTGGCCAGCGAAGTCGGCGAGCACAACATCCAGGTCAATGCCATCTGCCCCGGTCCGGTTGAAGGCGAGCGTACCCAGTCGGTTTTCGAACACCGGGCCCACGCACTGGGCCAGACGTTCGATGAGGTCCAACAGAATTACCTGGATCAGATGGCACTCAAGCGACTGGTCCGGCCCGACGACGTGGCCGCCATGGTCGCGTTTCTCGCGTCATCCGAAGCCGACAACATCACCGGCCAGGCGATCGAGGTATCGGCTGGATGGGGACTGTAGGCTGCCATGGTCGGTCGCGGCCATCGAACGCATAACATCAGAAAGAGGTAGCAGGTATCCAATGTCACTTTCGGAACGTCAAGAACGCGGCCTGAAACTGCTGCAGGAAATGCTCGGTGCGGAACAGGCCGAGAAGACACTTCAGCACTGGCAGGAGATCTGTCCGGATTTCGAAGGGTACGTCACCGAGTTCCTCTCGGGGGAGATCTGGAGTCGTCCCGGACTGGACCGCCGCACGAAGAGTCTGGTCACGATCGCCGCGACGGCAGCCCTAGGCCGCACGCGTGCCCTGGAACTGAACATTCGGATGGCGGAGAACAACGGAGCGACGCGCGAGGAGGTGGTGGAGACGCTGCTGCACCTCGCCCCGTACGCCGGTTTTCCCGCCTGCTGGGAGGGGCTGGCGGTGGCGGATCAGGTGTTTGGTGGTGGCGGTGGGGAAGAGTGAGGGTGGCTCGACAGTTAAGGGCCCGAATCGTGAGCTGAATGGCCTTCATTATCTTGACGTCCGTGCTCATCCTCGGGCGAGCCCCTGGCGTCGTTTCTGATTGCGGGACTTTCGGGGTTTACTAAGTAGAAATTGGGTCCCGAAATCTCAGGGCAGGTGGTCAAAGCTGAATGGTGGACTTCCGCCTTACATACTTCGGGCTCGAGCAAGGCATTTCTAAGGAGTTCATCGATCGAGTTCCCGACACCGGACCGAACCGTCGATCCGCACACTCTGTCCAACGACCGTTTCGGCTATTCTTGCTACGCCGTGATAGTCTATGCTACTCCGGTACAACAAGCCTCAGTTCAACAGATCCGCGACGCGGTACGGGTACGCCGTTCAATGCTCGCTGCTCACGTGATCGTGAAAGGTCCCGTGTGCGAAATACTTTCGATTGAGGATCTTCAACGAGTGATCGGATCAGTCGCTGAAGCCAGCTGGCCATTCGCGGTAGAATTCGAAGGCTCACCGACCGCCCGGAAGTTTCCGAATGGAGAAATGACAGCCCTTCAGTCGATACGCGTAACAGATCATCTCGTAGACATCCATCACAGACTGTTGAGAGCGATCGACCCCATCTCCACGAACGCCGACTCATTGGACGCCAGGGGCGAATACCGCCCACATCTTACCATTTATCGCGATCCCGAACCTGGTCTCGAAGATCAGGGCGCGGAGTTGTTGGAACGGATGGACATCGGTTCGAATTTCACGGCTGACAGCCTGCACTTGATCGCACACAGAGGCACGCCGGGCCGCGGGAAGTGGGAAGACCTGTCGGTGCACCCGCTCACCGGCGATGATCAAACCTAAGGGAGTCAGAATTCCGGTCCTGATTCGCACCGCTTGGTTGAGCTGGTGCGGCGCAGATCTTGGGCCGTGTGCTGGCGTCGTTTCTGATAGCGGGACTGTCGGGATTCACGAAATAAGATTAGAGAGACGCCATGAAGCTGCTCTTCGACGACGACGCCATCGACCGGACCGCCGGCGTCCGCAGGGTGCTCGGCTCCCCGAAGAAGGAGCCGGACCCGATTCTGGAACCGCAGATGCCGTGGGAGACCGCCAAAATTGAGAATCGCCACCTCAAGGTTGGCCTTCAATTCGCCTGTGGGAAGTGTCAACAAGTGTACGAGGTAACAGGAACGAACTGGGAATGTATTCCCATTGATGGTCCTGATCATCCCAGTAGATAAACAGTAACGGGCTTGAATCGCTGGTTACCGAAGGTCGGGGTATATCTCGGTCGCATAATGCAGATCTTTGTATCGCGGGGTCTGCACGCGAAACTTAAGGTCCAGGGCGCTGAAGATCGAACGCCTTTAACGCCTTCTTTACTGACTCCGCATTGACCTGGGCGTACAGCCTGCGTCGTGCGTAGTGACTTGTGACCCATCAGGTCCCGCAGGATCATAGTAACCATCTGGCCCGCACTCTCTGAACCGAAAGTGTGCCTAAGCTGGTGAATCGTGAGCGGCTGATCGTTTTTCTCGAGCCCATCGGCAAGCCGGAACTGGTCAAGTGTGTTGGTTTGGTATCCTTTTGGCAGGTTAATTTTCTTTACGCTACCGTAGCCTACCTCAACAGCGATTTCCGACAGCAAGCACAGAATCATCGCCTCGTGTTGTACCTCGGAGAGGAAGTCGCTCCGTTGGGCCCAAATCTACGCCGTAGCCCTCGGGGCGTTGTGGCAATGGTGGCCCGCGTCTGACCGCAGGAAAGGCTCACACATCTCCTTCGGCAGTTCAGGCGCGCCCGGCAGGTAGAAGAGGTCGGCGAGGTAACGACCGTATTTGTCGCGTACGCTGGTGCAGACCACCATGAACGGTACCTGGCTCAAGGCTTCGCGCACGAAGTCGCGTGCCTGCTGGCCGGCACCGGAGTAGAGCTCGGGGGTGTCGATGCCGCGCAGGCGCAGACGTTCAGTGCGCCAGATGCGAAATCCGAGGTCGAGACGGACGAGAAGGGTGTCGCCGTCGACGACGCGCTGGCACACTGCTTTGACGGTGTAGAGCTTGCGACCGCGGTGCCGATTGACGGCGAAGCGATAGGCGGGCGCGCTACCGCGCCGGTGTTTCTCGGCGGTGACGATCATGCCGGGTCTGGGATCGCCGATGCCGTCGACGGGTCCGCTCCAACTAGTGTTGAAGCCGAGATCGACGACGAGGCCATCGGCCGTGTTCTGTTCGGGCATCGAGCGAATGAGGCGGTAGGTGTAGAGCTTGCCTTTGCGCGGTGTAGGGGAAGTGCTGTCAGTTTGGTCCAGCGGCCGGTAGGCGGCGGAGCCGATTTGGCGAGCGTCTGCGAAGAGATCGCTCTTTATCTGGTCTTTGAGCTGACGCACCGACCAGGACTCGTGGCTGGCGGCGCGCTCATAAAACTCACGCTGCTGTTGGGTCTCGAGCGGGATGATCTGGACATAATGGGACCAGGTCAAATGTGCAAACGTTTGCACATTTGGCATGCCGCGACGGAAGCGCAGCATGAGGTAAACCAATGTTTTGGCTAAGTTTAAGTCATCGGAGAGGCGGTCGAAGAAGGCTTCGCCGTAGGTGGTTTTGCCCTCGCTGGCGCGAAGATGCTCGTGAATGGCGTCGCCGATCTCCCAGTAGGTGCGGGCCAGGCGCCGGCCTCGGGTCTGGGTGCCGAGGTCCTTGCCGACGGCGAGGATGTCGTCGATGCCCTCGAGGAGGGCGCTGTAGGAATCGAAGAGCACGGCCTGATGGCTGGAGTTGGATGGGTCGCGCGGAACAACGACAGGCGGGGAGCTGCGTCCCACCGGTCTACATTATATGTATAGTCAACTCAGGCAGGGTCCGGCGCGAGAATGGTCGGCGAACCCGCGTAATAGTTCACCACATTGTCGATAGAGATGTCGTAGAGCCGGTCGGTGGCTTCCGGCGTGTTCCAAGCCACATGCGGGGTCAACACCACGTTATCCAGCTGCAGCAAAGGATGGTCGGTGGGCGACGGCTCCTCCGGCAGGACATCCAAACCGGCTGCCGCCACATGCCCCGATTGCAGCAGTTCGGCCAGCGCCTCACCATCGATCAGACCGCCTCTGGCACTGTTTACCACCAGTACCCCTTTCTTGGTTCGCGCCAGCTCCTCACGTCCCAAAAAACCCTCCGTTTCTGGTTTGTGTGCCAGATGCATCGACAACACGTCGCTCTCCTCCAGAATCTCGTCCAGCGATACGAGCTCGAAGCCGGCTTCTTCGGCGCGCTCGGGGCTGGGATGAGGCGTCCAGGCGCGCACCTCCATGCCCAATCCCTGGGCCAGTCTGCCGAAGAGGACCGCGATCGTGCCGCATCCCAACAAACCCAATTTCTTCCGGTGCAGCTCGATGGCCGGCAAGGCGTGGTTCCAGTGTCCGTTGCGCACATCCCGGTCCAGGCGGGGAAGGTGACGGGCCGCACCCAGCATCAACGCGATAGCGTGTTCGGCGACGGTGGTCTCGGCCGCACCCGGGGCTATGCAAACAGTGATTCCTAGTTCCTTGGCCACGGCGAGATCTATGTAGGTGGACGCGCCCCGGCCGGTAAACGAGATCACCTCCAGGTCCTTCGCCTGCCGCATCACATCGGCGGGGAACACGCACGGCCCGCCGATCATCATGGCGTGCGCTCCAAGCACCCGTTTCAGATATTCCTCGTCGCTCTCGGGATCGCCGTAGTGGATCGTGAACTCACCGAGGTCCTCGAGGCGCTGCCGCCGTGGGCCGACGAGGACCACGTCTACCTCGGGGCCGGCATCCGCGAAAATCAGCTTTCTCATTTGAATTCCATTCCGTTTGGGAGCGCTCCCTTCGTGCAAGGGTCCGCGCCATTGCGTGGCATGGTCGGTCTCGCTCTACGAGGCCGACCGCAGGGGGACGCCCGGTGTCGTTATTTCGGCCCCGGTTGCGCCTGACGCCGCCAGGTGCCGCTCGTCTGGTGCGATCAAGCCTTCAGGCGCCAACCGATTCGCCGAGGACCAGATCGTGAACAATGATCTCTTCGCGTCCCTCGCGATTCGCCTTCGCCAGCACCCTTCCCTCGCGATCGTAGATGACGCTGCCGCCGCTGGTGCTTACGGTCCAGGACATGCCGACGCGGTTAGCGGCCAGCATTGGAGCACCCAGGTCCCTGACCAGCTCCCCAAACTCGTCGAACTCGGGCATCGCGCGGCGATTGTTCGGGTAGAATACAACCTCAGGGCGCAGGTCCCGGATTCGCTGAAGGCAGCGGGGTGAGTCGCCGTCCGAACAAATGTAGCAGGTTGCCTGAACGCCATCTATTTCAAAAAGCGCGGGCCCGGTACCAGGATCGTAACGTGCCCATTCGTTGCGGAAACCGCGATCCCTGAGTTCCGGCCAGATCCAGGTCTTGCGGTAACAGTAGATCAACCCCTTCGGTCCGACGAAAACCTGGGACATGTAATAACGATCCCCATCGACCTCGGACAGGCCGAAGGCGATGACGCAGTCGAGCTCTCGCGCCAGCTCGATAAAGACGGTTGTGGATTCGCCGTCTGGAACCGATTCCGCGAACCGATCGGTATGCTCCGAATAATCGCAGAGGGCGCCCTCGTGAAACAGGATCCATCGTGCTCCGCTGGTGCGCGCCCGGCGGGCAAGCTGGACCATGCGGTCGCGGTTTCCGACTACGTCCTCCGGCTTTGCATCGAATTGCACTACGGCTACGCGGATGGTTGGCATCGCTCCACTCAATTCTAGGCACTCGACAAATGGAACGGCGCAGACGGCGGGATGTCAACGGCCCGCGCTACCGTCGGAGGTTTGGAAGGAGCCGTCGGTGCGCCGGCGGCCTCCGATCAGGCGCAGTCGGCGTACTCGCGACCGCGCAGCAGCGGATAGTGCGGCTTTTCGGCGGGATTCCCTACCCACTGAGAACGGGAGCTCATGTAATGGGTTGCCAGACCCCGACGATGTTGGTTGGTATTGTTGGGACCGGAGCGGTGGAGCAGAACACTGTGGTGGAAGGAGCAGCTCCCCGCCTTCATGGTGATCGGCACCTCGCGATTTCGGTCCAGCTTGTTGTCGGGCACCATCATGTCCTTGCGGTCCCCGATAATCCACTCCTGGCTGTGATCGACGATGCCGTGCTTGTGGCTACCGGGAATGACCCAAAGGCAGCCGTTCTCTTTGGTGACGTCGTCCAGCGCGACCCAGCAGGTGATGATCGCCTTGGGCTCGATGGCGAAATAGGCCGAATCCTGGTGGTAGGTCTTCTCGGTGCCGCCGGGCGGTTTGATGAACGCCTGATCACCGAACAGCTTGATGTCCGAGCCCAGCAAGGATTCGATAGCGTCGAGTATTGCCGGTTTGGAGGCGTGATCGACGAAAAACGGATCGTGATCGGCACAGCTGTTGATCTTGCGCAGGGTCATCATGCCGCGATTTTCCGTCGGGGTTCCCGGCTCCCACTCAAGCGATTCCTGCGGAAACGGCAAGCGCCCGTCGGCGATCTGCTTGGTGTGCTCTTTGAGCTCCTCCACCTGGGATGGGCTCAAGAGGTTCTCAACAACGAGGAAGCCTTGCTCTTCAAATTGGTCGACCTGCGATTGGGTAAGACTCATTGGATCATTCTCTCCTATTCCAACCAGAACGAATAAAGCCGCGCCTGCCTCAAAATAAACCGGATCTGCACCGGCTTGTCAGCGGGCGGTTTGGCATTCTCTTTCCAGGCCAAACGGTGGCGCAGGTGATCTCCGCTCATCGGATCGGTCTCGCCCCGGTGGGCCACGAAGCCGCGAATCGCCCCGAAGGTATCGGGTCCCACCGAGCCCTGGGGGTCGTCGGGCAGTCTCTCCGGATCCATGATCTCGGCATGGATCTCCCCCCAGCGCGCGTCGGCGTTGACGAACAGCTCTTCGCCGCGCCAGATGAACGGCTCGGTGATGATCCACCCGACCTTCTCCGCATCCATGGAGACGAACCGGTCCCGCGGCAGTTTGGCCAGCAATAGGGCGCTGGCATCGTCGAACATCGCCGGATCCACGTTCAGCCGGAAGAGCTCGCGGTTGCCGTCGTGTTTTTCATACATCTCGCGGCTCCCGGGCAGTCGAGAACCACAGTAATAGACCCAGATCTCGTCTTCGCGCACCACGGGCCGTCCGCAGGCGTAGACCTGATTGGTGTCGTAACTCGTCCCGTCCCAGGGCTGCACCGGCAGGAAAAGGGCGCGATCTGCTACCCGATGCCAGTTCTTCAGGTCGCGGGAGACAGCAAGCTCGGTCTGGTTGATGCGGGTGAAGTTCATGTGCGGAGGTGGAACGGCGCCGAAGGGATTGAAGATCAAGGGCAGACCGATGTAGATGCCTTCGTAGGGTAAGATCGGCATCATGTAGAGCTCGGCGATGTAATCCTCGTCATCGATGACCGCCGGTGTGATGTACGCCGGATTCTCGATGATTTTCCGCACTCGCTGGCGTCGGTTTTCCCAGTCGATCTCGTCGGTGGTGAGGATGAGCTCCGGTTTGCTGAACTGCCCGAACTTCTCGCAGGTGCTCAGCCAAACAGAGCGACCCCACCTCGTGCCCTGCTTCACCGTGGCCACGAACTGGCCGCTGCTCTCGTCGTAAATAAGGTGAGAGGTGTCGGCGCTGGGGATCGGCGGCACGTCCAGCATGGTCCAGTTGAAGCCATCCGGCGACACCGCCGGTTGGCGCGGGCCGCCGCTGAACAGCGCCTTGTAGCGCCACTCCGGATTCTGCTCACGCTCATCGCGGAGGACGTGGTACAGCGTCTCGCCGTCCGGGGGCGCGGTCACGTTGTTCTTCTTGCCGCCCTGCCATTCGTAGACGCCAACAGACGGGGCGTCCCAGTGCACACCGTCTTCCGAAGTAATACGTCGGCAAACGGACCCATCCGGTCCATTGGACCAATACCACCATTCCCAAAGGTTCTTTCCCGAGTTCCACTGGGGGGCGGTAAAGCTTGCCGCGCTGGTCTCGCCGAGGCCGGGATCGGCTCGAACCACGGGTCCGCAGCGCTCGGGTTGATGCAGCGTGCGCTGGATGCCGTGGGTCCTCCATACGCCATGGTCGTCGAGGAAGAGTTGGCGGTGTTTTTTGGGATCGATCAGTTGGTCAGCCATCAAGCGCTCAGCACCCTTTCCACCTGGGCGTCCCAGGTTCCTTCCACGCACTCGCCGTATTCCCGCTTCCCGCCGGTGGTTTCCGCACCGGTGAGGTGGACCGCTTTCCAGTGGTCCTTCGGGGGGACGTAGTCGGCGCGCAGGAAGTGCAGTGCTAAGCCGGCGCGGTCGGCTTCGGTGTTGTTCGCTTTGGTGCAATGGGCTGTGCCGAAATTGAAGAAAACTGCACCGCCGGCTTTGAGCACGATCGGTACCGCACGCTCCTCGGGCACCTGACAGGTGATGTGATGATCACTGCCCATGTCGCGGCCGTGCGCAAAAGACTCGCGGTAACTTCCGGGGACCACATGCAGCGTGCCGTTCTCGAGGGTGGCATCGTGTAAGGCAACCCACATGGCGGTGCCCTTGGACGGGTCGCTCACCTTGAAGTAGGCGTTGTCCTGATGCCAGCTGGTGCCACGGCCGGTCCGTGCCGGCTTGAAGAAGATCTGGTCCAGGTAGAAGACAAACGGATCGCCGATCAGTTGACCGACGGCGCTGACTACCTTCGGATGAAATTGCAGGGACCGGTAGAAATCGCTCTTCGGTGTTATGGGACATATCTGCCAGTTGAACTCGTCATCGGAATGGGATTCGCCGTCTCCTTCGGTCGCCACGTTGCGAATCAGCCCTTCTTCGAAGAATCGGGCGAGTTCGGCGCGCATTGCAGCCAGCTCCCGTTCCTCGAAGAGTTTCTCGATGAAGGTGAATCCGTGCTTGCGAAACTGTTCCACGCGGTCAGTTGGCAAGATTTGGTTATCGACACTCAACGGCTTCAATCCTTGCTTCAGCTAGCTGTGGTAAAGGTGGCGTCATCCCCATAGGTCACGCCATGCTGATTTACGGCCACTAAACGATAGTGATAGGTGGTGTCAGGTTCCAAATCCGTCAAATTGTCCACTACCGTGCGCATGGTCTGCTGCAGGCCGGCGTAGGTTCCGGGAAGAGGGAGCTGCACCGCCTGCGGCGATTCGGCCAGCGGCCGCTTGCGGTGCACGGTGGCGACGGTAGCGTGTTCGAAGGGGGTGTCGCGGTAGTCGATATCCCGCCCGTATTGGAAGAAATAGTGGGTATAACATCCCATGGGGTTCATGCGGCCATCCAATTTTGCGGTCGTGGCCGTCATGCGGCTGGCGCCACCCGTAGTTGCAATCGGCTTGGGCGCAGCGGGAATCTGGAAGGTTCGCGGCTCTCCGTAGCTGGTGCCGAATTCGTTTTCGGCCACCAGGCGATAGTGGCAGGCAGAGCCCGGCGTCAAACCGCGGATCTCCGCCCCAACGTGCTGCTCGATATCATCGTGAGGCAGCTGCGCGCCGGACCCAAAAATCTCGATCTCGCCCAGTCCCCAATGGCGGTCGCGGTAGCCCGAGAGCAGGCGCACCTTCAGATAGCGCGCCGACGCCCGCAGTCCGCGCTCGAGCTTGTGAACCTGGTTGGGACCGTTTGGGTTGCTTTCCGGGACAGTCACTTGGGAACCAGAGAGGATGGGGCTGAATCGGTCTCCATCCTGCGAAACCAGCACCTCTACACCTTTGGTCGGCCATTCGGTATGCTGGTGTAGCTGGATCGCTTCGACGATCACTTCGCGCTCGAAGCGGTAGACGAATTCCTGTGGGGACTTCGGGTTGACCGCGCTGCGCCACATTTTACCGTCGCCGAACCGCCAGCCATCGGTCAACGTCGCCGGATCGTCATCCGAGTCTTGCGGCCAACTGATCAGCTCACCGCCGTTTCCCGGCTGGATCAGCGAGTGGTTGCAGTAGGTGATCTCCAACTCGTCGAAATCGACCGATCCGGTGGGCGGGTTCTCGGGATTAACGAAGTTCGACAGGAATATGATGTTGCAGTTGGCGTGGGCGAGGCACTGGTCGATGGGCCAGTACTCGTAGCGCACGGCGCTGGGTCCCTGCTGAATGCTGTTGTTGCCACCGTAGGACCAGGCGGTCGAGTCGTTGACCAGATCGAACTCTACCTTGTGCCACTCGCCGTCCATCAGATAATCGGTCAGTGGGTTGCCGCAATAGGCGTAGTTTGCCCGTCGCCAACCTGGATTGTTCAACAGCTCTATGTTGCTCTGGCACTGCAGCCAGAAGCCGAACTCGGATCCGTTCGGTTGCCAATCGTTGCCACGCAAATAAAGGGAGACATGGGCATCCCGCAGGTCTCCATCGCCGCCTCCAAGATGCAGCCCCAACTCGTTTAACGGCCCGGTCTCGACGCCGGTCATCAGATGCAGCACCCCGGAGGCGTCGTGATTGAAGTCGTTGACCAGGGGTTGCTCGGTGAGTCGAAAGAACCCTGGCGAAGGTCCGCCTTCGGTCAGGTGCTCGTGGTTGCAACCGAAGTGGCTGTGCCAACCGGCCACTCCGTCGTCCCAGCTTTCGACGTAGTGCGCTGTTCGTCTAGCAGAGAGTGGAGTCGGTTCGGTGCGCCAGCCAAAGGTGTCGCTGGTGCCGTACTCGAAGTAATAGTGAGTGTGCTCCCCGTGGGGATGCACGACCCCGTTGGCCGTAAGACCGGTGGTGCCGATGGCAGTGGCGGCGCCGGTGGTGGCGTCAGGCTTCACGTTACCCGGCTCAACTGATCCAAAACGAGAACAACCGGGCGTCCCGCATGTGGAAGCGCAACCGCACCGGCTGGGACTGGCCGCCGAGTTTGCCGCCCCCGTTCCAGACTACCTCCTGGTCCACGCCATCGGTACTGATCGGCTGGCAATCGGCGCGGGTCAAGCCGGCGATCGGCTCACCGTAGATGGTCAGCGCTTCCACCTCGATAACGCCCCTGGCGGCGTTGGCGTTGATCCGCAGCTCGCCGCCGTCGAAATGGAACGGATTGGTGGTGAGGCTGCCCTCCTCCTCCTGGGCGCTGATCGAGGCGAATCCATCCAAACGGAGGGTAGCCATTCCCAGCGCGTCGCCTATCAGCGTCTGACCGTTGCGCTCGGTGCCCATGAGGTCGCCGATGCCCCGGTGGGGGATGTTGGAGCCGCGGTAATAGAGGCGAACCTCGTCGTCCACCACTACCGCATCGTCGAGATAGATCCGCTTCTCGTCCCAGGTACCTGGTGTACCCACCATGAACAGATGGCGGTTCCCCACCCGGGTCCACTGCCGGCCGTCGCGGCTGAAGGTGAGCTGCGTGTCCATCGTATAGTTGAACCCCTCCATGAACCGATCGTCGCCGGTGAACTCGTGGTAGACGTTGAGAAAGCCGATATAACACCCTTCGTAGGGCAGTACCCGCATGTAATAGAACTCGGTGCCATCGCCATCCCGTTCGTCTGGAGAGATCACTTCCTCGATATCCGTCCAGTTCAGAAAATCGATGCTTTCGCTGCGTCCGATACGGCGGGTGGGAAACGCCGACAAATCGTAGGGCACGCCCTTTTTGGGCCAGTGGCGCATGACGTGCCGGCCGTTGGGACGCACATACATCACGTAGCGACCGATCTTTTCGTCCCAGAACGACCACTGGGAGCCGTCTCCCGTCGGTGAAAGCACCGGATTGGCTTCGTTGGCGGTCCAGGTCAGTCCGTCGCGCGAAAATGCCACCCCAACACCACCCTTTACATAGTGGATCATCTTGTAGCGCCGTTGATCGTCCTCATCGTGATCGTCCTTGAGCACCGTCTTGTCATGGTTAAATCCGTCGGGGAGGCGGACCATGTTGTTGTCGGTGGAGCCGTTGTATTCAACCAGGCCGAGCTTGGGGCGTTCGAAGTGGATTCCGTCTTCGGACACGGCGTAACACATGCCTGGGTCGGGCTCCGGATATACGGAATACCAGAGCTTGTAGATCTTCTCGTCGCGGTCGTAGACCAGGTCGCAGTAGAGGAATCGCTGCCTTTCCCACGGCTCTTCCATGACGAGGATCGGATTGTCGTCCCGTTTGGTTGGACGGTGAATGAAACGCGAGACGTTGTCCATGATGGCGATGTGGTAGTCGTCCACAAAGAGCTGGCGTTCGCGGCCGACGGTGCGGATCGGGGGCAATCGGTCTAGTGGGCTATCGCTGGTGAGGGTGACCCTTCTGGCTGCGTCCGTGGCCATGATCCTCCGTTCGTGTTTTAATGCGTCGGCCACAGAAGGTAATACAGAGAGAAATCCAAGTCAGGCTACAAGCCCAGGAAATTCCAGGGTCCGAGCGCCCAGCGTTGGTCCGGTGATGAACTTGACGATGAGCGCAGATTGAAGCTAGCTTCGGCTGGTTTGACGGATCAGCCGCCAGGCCAGTACCCGAATCGGACGAACGCTACCCGGGCGATGTCTGCCCAAACACCCGCGGACCAGTGAAGAGATCGTCTCGTCAAAGCGCGCTGCTTGCTCTGTTGCTGCTGATCACCGCGACGGTATACGCCCAGTCAACGCCAGCAGACCGACTGAGTCGCTTCAAGGCCATATTTCTGTACAACTTCATTCAGTTCGTGCGCTGGCCCGAGGCGGATACGGCCCGGACCTTCACGATTTCTGTGCTAGGGCCCACAGTGATCGAGGAACCGTTGCGCAAGATTGCCGATAGGCGCACCGTGGCGGGGAAGAAGCTCGAAATCAAGGTGTTGCGTAACCTCGACGATCTCGCCTCTCCCCACATAATCTTCCTACCTGCTGCGCAGAGCCACCAGGCAAGTGCCGTACTCAAACGGATCGAAGGCACGAATATTCTCGCTATCGGAGATGCGCCCGGATTGGGCCAACAGGGAATGGCGATCAATTTCGCGCAGGTCGGAGAACATCTGAAATTCGAGATCAACCAGAGTGCTTTGGCGCGGGCCGGGCTCGGTGCTAGCTCGCAGCTGCTGAAACTTGCCATCCCGGTTGAAGACCCCAAGACCCCATGAAATTGACGGATGAGGAGGTCCGCCGACGGTTCGGCTGGGCGGAGATCGATCCCGCAACCTCGGTAGTAGCCGGCTTGGTCGGCACCTGGAGAATCACCTACCACGTAGGCAGCCAAGGGGTGGACGATGGCGGTGGTCTCAAGATCTCCTGGCGGGATGTCAGCGATTGGCAGCCGCCTCAATTTGCCGACGGTGCGGCTTCAAACTTCGCCACCGTGACCGCCACCGGAGCAGCGTCCGTGCGCGCTCGGTACGAGCGGATGAATTATCTGCGTCCGTGGAGGTCGGGTGTAACCATCGATATCTTCGACGATTCGCTGGCGGAGGGCGACACCGTTACGCTGATCCTCGGAGATCGGTCGGCGGGATCTCCGGGAAGTTTCGCGCAGACTTTCTGTGCCGATGCCTTCGAGTTTCGTACCGCGGTGGATTGGTGTGGCACTTGGGTATGGACGGAGATCGAGTCGCCCAAGATTCCTATTGTCAGCGGTGACCCCCACCGCCTGGTCGTGGTCGGCACCTCTGAAGTCGCACCCGACATCGATGCGTGGGTCGGAGTCAAAGCTGAGGATGTGTGGGGGAATCCCTGCGCCACGTATCTCGGCGAGATTCAGATCGATTCGGGCGACCTTACCGGATTGCCGAGCAGCTATCAGTTCCGTCCTGAGGACGATGGTGTAGTGCGCTTCACGGGATTAAAAGCGTCGGAGCCAGGCATCTCCAGGGTTAAGGTGATCGATACGGAAAACGGCCTTGAAGCGGAGAGCAATCCGCTGCGTCGTCTGTCGGCGCCGGCCGAGCGCGGCCGCTTCTGGGGGGATCTCCATGGGCAGAGCGGAGAAACGGTCGGTACGAATACGGTGGAGTCGTATTTCCACTTCGCGCGCACGAAGGCGATGGTGGATTTCGCCGGGCACCAGGGGAACGACTTCCAGATTACCAGAGCCGTGTGGGATGAGATCCGACATCAGGCCAATACTCAGACCGAGGAAGGTGTATTTGTTGCGCTGGTGGGATACGAATGGTCCGGGAACACGCCGCTGGGAGGAGATCACAATGTTTATTATCCAGGAGAAGACGGCCCGATATATCGTTCCAGCCACGAACTAATCGACGACAAGTACGACGGTGACACGGACTGTCCCCACGTAACCGATCTGTACAGGGCCCTAGAAAGCCGAGATGCCCTGCTCGTTCCCCATGTTGGAGGTCGCTACGCCAATCTGGATTGGCACGATCCCCGTCTGGAACCGGTAATAGAGGTATACTCCAACTGGGGTGAGTTCGAGTGGTTTTTGCAGGAGGCACTCGAGAAGGGTTACCGGGTAGGTTTCGTCGCCGGCAGCGATGACCACAAAGGGAGGCCAGGCGCCGCCCACCCTGGTCGCGGCGCGTTCGGCTGCTACGGCGGTTTGACCTGCGTTATGGCGCGGGAACTGACGCGGGAGGCAATTTTCGAAGCGCTGCGGGCGCGGCGATGCTACGGCACGACCGGCCAGCGAATCCTTCTGGATGTGAGCGCTGACGGACACCCGATGGGTTCCCAGATAAGAGCTGAAGAACCTCCCGAGTTCAAGGTCGAGTGCGTCGGAACGGCTCCTATCGAGCGGGTCCATCTGATGCGCGGGACGGAAGAGGTTTATCGCTTTCCGGAGCATGTCGAGCGCGATGAATCGAGGGTGCGGATCTCTTGGTCGGGCCAACGCATCCGGGCGCGAAACCGGCGCATCGTTTGGGATGGGTCGGTCGTACTGAGTGCGGGTCGGATTCTGAAGGCGGATGGGCACGCCTTCGATTCGGCGGCCGAGGGTATCCGCGAGGTGGGAGAGCAACGGGTGAGCTGGGAATCGGTGACAACCGGCGACGAGGACGGAGTAGTGTTGACGGTAGATGCACCAGATGATGCCGTGCTCCGCTTCGAATCACCGGTGATGAACCGCGACGTTAGTTTGAAGGATATCAAGTCGGGACCCATCGTCGTCGAAGCGGTCGGCATCGGTGTGAAAGTTGTCTTCGAGCTCTTGCCCAAGGGGGTGGGGCGCGAGGTGAGCTTCACATACCGTGAGCCCGATCTGCGGAATGGTAGCTATCCGTACTGGGTCAGGGTGGTTCAGGTAGACGGTGCCAAAGCGTGGGCAAGCCCGATCTACGTAACGATCGGATCGTCTTGAGTGACATCCGCAGTGTTCGGATCCTGCACTGCGCAACCCACACCTGCGACTTTGTATCTGAAGAAAAGGCGCGAAAATTTAGTTTCCAAGGAACTCTACGCCCTTTTGATCTCGGTCTCGGCCACTAGCTCCTGCGCCTCGATCATTTGGCTGTAGAGCCCGCCCCGAGCCAGCAGCTGATTGTGGTTGCCTACCTCTACAACGCGTCCCTCGTCCATAACGATCAGACAATCGGCGTTGCGAACCGTGGACAGTCGATGGGCGATGACTAACGTGGTCCGGTGACTCAGCAACCGGCTCACTGCCTGCTGAATCAGCAGTTCCGTCCGCGTGTCTACCGACGACGTGGCTTCGTCGAAAATGAGAATGGCGGCGTCCTTCAAAAGGGCGCGGGCGATGGACAAGCGCTGCTTCTGACCCCCCGAAAGCCGCATCCCACGTTCCCCGATGACCGTATCGTAGCCATCCGGCAGTTCCCGAATGAACTCCTCGGCGTTGGCCGCCTGGGCCGCCCGCTCTACGTCAGCTCTGCTCGCTTCGGGCCGGCCGAAGATGATGTTGTTGAGTACCGTGCCGTGAAACAGGAAAACGTCCTGCTGCACCGAGGCGATATTTTCGCGCAGGTAGTCCAGCGGCAGTTTGCGGATGTCGTGTCCGCCAATGAGAATGCCGCCCTGTTGCGGATCGTAGTAACGCGGCAACAGGCTCGATAAGGTGGTCTTGCCGGCTCCCGTATGCCCCACCAACGCGACCACCTGACCTTCGCCAATGCTGAAATCCACGTCGTGTACCACCGGATGGTTTGAGTCGTAGCCGAAGGTGACGCCGCTGAAACCTACGTCCCATTTGTGTTCTCCAGGCGGGATCGCCGCATCGGGGGCATCGACGATGTCCGATTCAACCGCCAACAGCTGGAATACGCGATCGGTGCTCACGCTCGCTTTCTGTAGCACGTCGTTAATCGATGCGAGTGTTAGGAACGGCTGGTAGATATGGCCGACGTAAAGGATGAAAACGAACAGGTCGGCCAACGCGATGCGACCCCCCAGGGCGGCACTGCCGCCGCTCAAGATGACGAGCACGATGCCGATGCCTCCCACGGTTTCGATGAGACCTGAGGGAATCAGGGAGATCATGTTGGCTTCGATGGAGGCGTCGCGAAAGGAACGACTATGCCCCTCGATGCGGCGGTCGGCTGCCTCCTCTTGCACGAAAGACTTGATGACGGTAATGCCCGAGAGGTTGTCGTGAATCTGGGCGACAAGCTCTGAGAGCCTGGCGCGCACCGTGTGCCACTTGCTGCGAACCCTGCGTACGTATCTGTAGACTAGGAAGCCTGCCAGCGGTATCGGCAGCAGCGTGATCAGGGCGAGTTCTGCATCCAGCGAAAAAAGGATCACCATCATCGCCGTCGGTAAGACCAGCGCAAGGACGGTTTCCGGGACCCCGTGTGCGATGAAATCCTCCACCGCTTCTACGTCGTTGACGGAACGGGCGATCAGGTTGCCGGTGCGTTCGTTGGTGAAAAAACGGTGAGGCAGGCGTTGCACGTGACGGTAGGTACGCACCATCAGATCGTGCATCACCTTGTAAGCGGCGACATGGGAGAAGCGGCCATAACCATAGCGGGTCAAGCCGCGAACGGCGTAGATCGCCAGCAGGGCAGCGGTCATCTCGATGAGCCCGAAATCGGAGTCGGTGGGAACACCTTCCGTGAGCCAGATTATGAGCTGCCGAATCAATAACGGCGGCAGCAGATTGGCTCCGGCGAAGGCCAAGCCACAGCCTATTGAGAACACTAACAGGAGCCGGTTGCCCTCCAACAACTGGTAGAATTGGCGCAGAAATTTCATAGCAGATTCTTGAGTTCGGGGACACAAAATGGCGGGAAGGATTGAATATAGGCGCAGCCATGCGCCATGGCCACTCGAAGTCACCGTGACAGGAACCGCCGGCGTGCTGGACGCAGCTGTTACGAGCATGGCGATCCCTCATGGCAGCCCCAGGTGCGCAAGCCCGCCCCTGCCGCCGTGGGCTTGGAGTGGTCTTCACTTCTGTCTTTATTGGTGAGCGACATGGGCATGAATCGCGAGCGCACCCTGGGAATCACCGTTCTGGCTGACTACATATGTAGCGAAGGGGTCGAGTCCGTACTGCGCAATGTCATCGAGCGCCTCGGCGCCAATGCGGTGGCGCTCAATCCCACCGTCTCGGCGCCGGCCCCGGAGGCCACCGGCAGTTTTCAACCTCCCGCGGATGCCGGCACCAGCCCACGCGTGTTTGATCGACCTCTGTGGGGGAAAACCTCGTTGTGGGTGCGGTCTGCCCCCAGCTTCGAACCGAATCGATCATTTTATGCGGATACACCCTACGAACCGCGCCAAGCCGACGAGCTGACCCGCCAGCAAGGGGGGGTTATCGAGCAGTTCATCGACGAGGCCCTGCGACGCGGACTCGAGGTCTATCTCCAGATCAACGCTTCTACGCCCCCAAAACTGCGAGCCGATGATGTGCCGCAGCTTCCCAATGGAGACAGACCCAAACGGATGGCGGAGATTGGGAGTCTCGCCAGCCCTGCGATCCGCGCCTATACGCGGGCGTACTTGCGCGATCTGCTGGAGCGCTACCCCCAGATCACCGGGTTTCGTCCGGACTGGCCCGAATATCCATGTTACATGCTGGAAGAGGCGTTTCAGGACTTCGGTCCACACGTCAGAGATTGGGCTGAGTCCCGTGGTTTCGACTTCGAGCGGATGCGCATCGAAGTGGGGACTCTTTTCGAATATCTGCACGGGGCGTTGACAACGAAGGATCTTCAGCAATTGGCTGCTCCCGGCCTCGGCATGTCGCCGCGTGCAGAGTTGATGCAGCTTTCCCCCGCCGCCTTCGGGTGGCTCCAACTCAAACGGGCCCTCTCGCTGGATTTGCTGTGTCACTGGCGCGATTCCATTACCACCTACGGCGGAGCCGACAAGGAACTCTCTGCAAACGCGTTCATGCCGCCTCTTTCCCATCTGACCGGTTTTGATTTCTCCGGAGCGGTGGCGTACTGCAACGCCGTTTCGCCCAAACTCTACACTATGCACTGGAGTGCGATGGTCGACTTCTGGGGCACCGAACTGCTGGGTCAAAACCGTGATCTGGACGAACCGGTTCTGGTCGCGGCGCTTACCAATCTGTTCGACCTGGGCGCAGCGAACGCTGACGAGCGCATAGCCGATTATGGTTACCCGGAGCCTCACGAGGATCATCCCGTCGCGGATGAGTGCCAAGCTCGCAGAATCGCTCAGGTGCGGGCCGAGGTAAACGGTGGCTGTCAGGTTACGCCCATTGTGCATGGCTACGGACCGTTCGAAGACTTCTGCCGGCGCTTTCGCGTCGCAGCCGCCAGCTCTCCCGATGGATTGTGGATCAACCGGTACGGATATCTAAGCGACCAAAAGCTCGATGCAGTGGGGGATCTTTGGGAAGCGTAACCTCCGTCGGTAGAAACTTGTCGAACCTATCCACGTCGTGAACAGGATTCCTCCCGAAAACCTGGCCGCACCCAGGGATTCGCTGGCCGTCATTGTGGTCGGTGCAGCGAGTCTTCTGCTGCTTCAGTTTCGCACCCTTCCCAAGCTGAGCGCCCTCGCTGCCTCTTACTCAAGCTTCGCGTTGTTCAAGAACGACTTCGAGCTGGAGATCCAGACCAGTGGCGAGGATCTCGTATGGTTTGCGTGCCTCTTCATCTGCCTTGCTACGATGGTGTTGCTGGAATTGCGGCGGATGAGCCTAACGAAACTGCTCCGATGGATTTTCGCCAGCGAGCGCCGAACCTGGTCGGCGCTGATCATACTCTCGACCACCTGGATTCGGTTCTACTGGGCGCCCGGTGAAGGTCGATGGGTTGGTGACGCCACCGCGCACCTCGCCTATTTGATACCGGCGGCGCACACCATCAAGTCGCTGGAGCTGCCGGTATGGTCGAACCTTATCGGCGTTGGAACGCCATACCTTCAATACTACGGGTTCCTCTACTTCTACCTGGCCGGCGCCCTGGACTACTTCGTGCGGGATATCCACGTCACCACCAAGCTGTCGCTGTGGCTCGGACACCTCGCTTCAGCGGCGACCATGTACCTGTTTACAAGTAGGGTCTTGAATTCGCGCCCGGCTGCCTTCGTGGCGGCTCTGGCCTACGTAGCCAGCTTCTGGCACACCCAGCAGGTTCTGTTGATGGGCCGTTTTCCTCTTTCACTTTTCTACGCCCTGCTACCCCTTCCATTCTATCTGCTCGAACGCTCAGTGGGCGGAGACAAGCGGATATGTATCATGGGTTTGGGTGGGATCAGCCTCGGCGTCCTGCCGATGGTACATCCGGGTTACGGTTTTTGGGCCACCATTTTCTTCCTGGTATATGCGGTTATCCGCGTCTGGACCGGACCTACTAACCAGCGCGAGGCGATTCGGGCAGCGGTGTCGATGACCGCTGTCGCACTGGTCTTCGGAGCTTACATCACCTTGGGCATGTGGATGGAGCAGGAGGGAACCGGGATTGAAAAGGGGGTCGATCTGGCCGGCGTAGGGGATCCCTCCTGGAAAAGGGTGTTTCTCTGGTCCAACCTCTTCTTCCCGATCGTTCCACTAGAACCGGCGGAGGCGGAATGGTATGGCGGCTACCTAGGGGTCTCTCTTCTCGCCCTGGCTGCAGTAGGCGGTGTCTTGCGAACCCGATTCTCGAGGAATCATGCCGTAAACGGGTTGCCTGCCGCGGCCTGTCTGGCCTTAAGCTTTCTACTGGTCTTTGGCTACCGTTTGAGCGTGCTGCAAGCCATCCCGGTCGTCACCGCTCTCAATGCCGGACGATATCTCCTTTTTACCGTCTTTTTTCTGTCGCTTGCGGCAGGGTTCGGCTGCAGAGCGCTGGCAGATCTGAACTTGCTCCGGCGCGAGCGGTGGTCGATGGCGACTATTCCCATTCTAGCGATCCTCGCCGATCTGGGCCCGACCACCTTCCAGCAACCCTACACCTTGAAGGTGGGCATCCTGATAAAGGGATCGGAATCGTTCGTGGACAACCTGACCAAAGCGAAATTCAACGACGGCTTGTCCGCGGGAGAGCTGCCGCCTTACCGTGTGTTCATGAACCTCGACACCTTCCACCCCTTTCTGGCGTCGACCTGGCTGCTGGAACGCACGGGCTGGCCCTCGCCATTGGCCGAGCACCGGCGAATCCTTCCGTCCATGATGATCTTCGTGAGTCCGTTCGAGCGTTATCTCAATCGCGTTCTGCGACGGCTCGACGACCCCGAGGCGGCAGGTTCGTTTTCGAAGTCGAGTACCGTGATCGGTGGTCTTCACATGCTGAATGTGCACAGTCTCCTGGCGGTTCAAGAAGGCAACAGCGGTTCGCGCATCGTGGAATGGCGGCGCGCATCACCCATACTGGTTTCGCCCCAGCTTGCACCTCGAGTAAGTCTCACGGAAGCCTGGCCGTCGGAACAGGTCGTGGACTGGGCGCTGGCTCGCTTTTCCGACAGAGATCCGATGCAGACCTTGCAAGAGCTCTACCCCGTGGCGCAGCTCATCGCCGACACCGAGGTGGATGCAGGACGCAATGCTTGTTCTCGCATATTCGTTGCGGACCTGCAGACGCCGGTTGACCTGGGCACCGAACCCGACGTGGTCGTTCACTCGCACCGTGTCTGGGATCAACGAGTTGAGATCGAAGCGACCGTCAGTGAGCGCTGTTTCGCTCGTCTGGCGTATGCCTATTTTCCCAGTCTCAGCGTCCGCGTGAACGGGCAGGTGGTTGATGCGATGAAGTCGAGCGGAGGTTTCCTGGTCGTCCCCCTCGAGTCCGGAGAAAACCGAATCGAGATTGTTGCCAACCTCTCTCATCTCCGGCGAGCGTTGCTCGGACTTGATTTCCTGATCGCACTGGCTACGGTTTGGTTCTGGAAACGAGAGCGGCGATCAATCGGGAACCTATAGAGGAGCAGCTTTATGGATAAGGCGCGGCGAGGTCGGACCGGAGGCAGCAAGACCAAACCTGCAGCGGAAATCGACATTCGCTACGGGGCCGGACTGCTCCGCCAGGACAGCGCCGCGTGGCCGGCCTACGCGTTGGTCGCTACCCCTACGGCTTTGGAGACCGCTCAGCCCCATCTGGCAAAACCACCAACGAGCGTTGTTCATGCCAAATGGCTCGACTCGGGACACCAACGTGAGCTGGCAAGCTTGACCTCTGACGACGTGGAGCTCGTTGTCGGACTCGGAGGAGGACGGGCTCTGGACGCTTCGAAGTTCGTGGCGTTGGAAAAGGACGTGCCCCTCATCATGGTGCCTACGATCGTTTCCAGCGGCGCCATCATTCATGGTCACGTGGCTACCTGGCGCGGGCGCCGGCTCCACGGCGGCGTCAACGACTGGCCCTGGGTTGACTGCGAATACGTTCTCGTGGACTACGGAGTCGCGCTCGCGGCAGCGCCAAATCTTCACACGGCCGGGCTCGGAGACATACTCTGCGGATATGCCGGTCCCGTCGAATCGCAATGGCGCGCGGACAACGGATATGGACAGCCTCTGGACGCCGGTGTGGTCGAAGAGTTCGAACGTTATCATCAAGGGTTGGTGGATGGTTTTCGCCAAACCCTGGACCAACAAGGCCACCTGACTGCCGGCAGCGTGCGGCAAATCATGACGGCGCTGCAGATGCGAGATTCGGCGCGACCGAAAAACGCGGGAGGCAAGAGCGGCGACCATCCGTTCTGGATTGCCCTGGAGGCAATCAATGACCGCACCTGGATTCACGGAGAGCTGGTAGCTTTGGGCGGCGTAATCATCGCCTGGCAAGCGGGGGACCCGTGGAAATTGATCGGCATGCTGGAGGATTGCCAGGTGCGTTTTAGGCCCCAGGAGATGGGACTGTCCTACTCCGAGTTACGCCGCGGGTTGGAATTTGTTCCGACCTATATGGCCGAAGAAAGAATCCACTCGATCTTGCGGCACGAGCCGGTCACCGAGAAGCGATTCGACGAATTATGGTCCTTTCTGCACGACAGTTAGTGTGGTCTGGCAATAAATGATTGCGGGAACGCTAGTGCCATGAAAGTGAAGAGAGTCGGTTCCACGGCAGTGCCCGGAAGGACCTGCCGTACACTGGTGCGGTACCACGAAGTGATACTTGTAGAGTCGCAACCTCTAGGAAGGTCACAATGAATCAGCCAACGACGGGTAGACCCTTTGTCGACTGGTACGGAATATTTGCAGGGCACGGAGGCGTAGGCAAAGATGGTCTGAGCTGGATCCAGGACCCCCCGTTGGGCGATCTGCGCCTCGCGGTACAACCCGGCACATGGTCCGACCGCATGTTCGCCACCGTCGAGAATCCCTGGGAGGCGGGCGGCATCATTCCGAACCAGATCATCCATCAGGATGATGTCATCAAGATGTGGTACCGGTCGGTCGGTGAAAACGGTGTGACCTACGTCGCCTACGCCGAAAGCGAAGACGGTTTCTTCTGGCGGCGGCCGGAGCTGGGCCTGGTGGAGTACAACGGCTCGACAGCGAACAACCTGCTGCACAACGCCGAGTACTTCGGTCTATACAGCGTGTTCAGAGATCCATCGGCGCCGCCGGAGGAACGCTACAAGTCGACCATCCCTCGAGGTCGATATTACGTGGATGGCGTGCCCGATCCGGCGATAAGTAAGGAGCAGTTCAAAGAGATGCGCCACGCCATGCAACACGAGGGGTTCAGTCCGGATGAGATCAGACAGAAGCTGGAGATCCACCAAACTATCATCGGCGCCGTATCTCCGGACGGATTTCGCTGGACCGTCTTGGACGAACCCCTCCGTGATCTCGGTTCGCGCACGTTGGATGGAGAGTATTCGGTTCACTACGATGATGAGCGGGCTGAATATGTTGCTTACCACCGCGGCCACTGGGAGCGCCGTCGCTCCATCCGTCGCAGCACCGCGAAACGGTTCGATGAATGGAACGAACCCCAGTTCGTGTTCATGCCCGATCCCCAGGACCCGATCGACGCCGATGTGTATGGTGCCGGCTACTGCCGCTATCCCGGGTTCGATCTGCACCTGATGTTCTTGCCCTTCTATCATCGCAACACATCCACGGTCGATATCCAACTCGCAACCAGCCGCGACGGTCTGTTGTGGAGCCGGCCGCAGCGAGCGCCCATTGTACAACGTCGAGAGTACGGATGCATCTATGCGATGCCTGACCTCGTACCTCTCAACGACGAGGAGTGGGGGATCATGTTTATGGGAAACCCCGGCCGTCATGACTTCAGGACCGACCCGACGGATGATTCGCCACGGGAAACGGCCGAGTGGCGCTGGGCCACCTGGAAGCGCGAGCGGCTGGTGGCGCTTGAAGCGCAAGGCGAGGCGCGGTTCACCACAGTGCAGCGGGAGTGCAGTGGAACCGAGATGCGTCTCAACTATGAGACTGAAACCGGAGGATGGGTACGGGTCGAGTTGGTGAATCCGCCGGTGACACCGCCGCAGCCAGTGGAAGCTTTTCCGGGTTTCGGCACCGGAGAGGCGGATGTACTGGTGGGGGGCGAGCTATCTCGTGCTGTGAGCTGGAAGGGGCAGACGGATCTATCGTCGTTGAAGGGCCGGCAGGTCTCCATCCGCGTCCACATGGCGAGAGCGAAGCTCTACTCGATCTCGATTTGATGCAAAGGCGCGTGCAGGTAAGGCCGACGGCTAGCTGGAGATTACGGGCAGCAACAGGTGAGAGAGCCACTCTCCGCTGTGGTAGATGGTCTGTCCCGCGACCACCATTTCGGCGTCGCTCGTGATCGATCTTCCGGTGTTGAGATTGCGGTCGTAGCGCGGAAAGTTGCTGGAGGACACCTCCAGCCGGATGGTGTGCCCCGACTTGAACAGATTGCTGGTGTCCCACATGTCGATATGTAATTCGTAGATCTCGCCAGGCTCCATCAGCTTCGGTTGATCGGTGCCGTCGCGATACCGCCCGCGGCAGATCCCTTCACACAGAATGATCGCTTTGCCATCCGGCTCCACATCGACCAGGGCGGCGGTCAGATCAGTATCCGCTCCAGTGGTGGCCAGGTAGATCACCGCAGAGACCGGACCCGTGATCTCCAGGTCTTCCCGCAACGGCTCGGAGTCGTAGACCAGCACGTCTGGCCGCTTTTCGATCGCGCGACGATCTCGCGGACCGCACAGATCGAAGCTCTGGTACTGCGCTCCCCACGACGGCACCGGATCAGCGGGATCGTAGGTGAAGCTGTCGGTATCCGACTTGCCGGAACCACCTATGCCCTCCACATTCAATCGGCCGCCTTCGGCGGCTGCCTCGCCATCCGAAGCCAGGAAATATTTCGTCCACTTCGTCCGCGCCAGCGGCCATTCACTCTCGAAGCGCCACGTGTTCGCACCCATGACGAACAGATTGATCGGTGGTTCGTCATCGATGCCGGTATCGATGCCTTTCAAACGCCGATCGTACCAGCGGGTGTGCATCTCGACGATATCCCACAGGGCGTCGTCGCCGAACTCTCGATCCTGATACGCTCCGTTCTGTCCCATCGGTACCCGGCCCCAGGGGGAAACCTGATGACTCCAGGGACCGACGATGAGCTTGGTGTGTTCACGTGCTTCCACGGTTTGCGCGTTGCGGGTCCAACCGTTGAACAGCTTGAAGTTTTCGTGTGATAGAGAGTCGTACCAGCCGGTGACAAACATGGAAGGCACCGCTACCTCCTGGTAACGGCTACGCAGGCTGTAGCGGCTCCACCATTCATCGTAGGCTTCGTGTTCCAGTACACCCCGATAGTATGGATGGGTATCGGTTACCGGTTCCATCGCTTCGTCCAGCGGCAGGTGACGGAAGAGGGTCTGCTGGTCCAGGTGTTTCAAGGATTCGCTCTGCATAGATCTCCCCAGCATGTTGAGAAAGGTCAGCGCCACGGCTAGGTGAATGACACCGTCGATGCGGTGGTGACCGTAGTTGTCCTGCTGCGAGGCGATCGGGGCGATCGCCTTCAGATGCTCAGAGCGCAATGTTGCGGGCAGCGATTGGGTGAAACCTGGATAAGACAGTCCGAAGGTGCCCACCAGCCCATCGCACCACGACTGATCGCCGACCCATTCGTGGGTGTCGAAGCCGTCGTTGAGCTCGCACATGTACGGGTCCCATCGGCCGTCCGAGTCGCCGCGGCCGCGGCAATCCTGCATCACCACAGCGTAACCTGCAGCCCTGAAACCACGAGCCCAGCGTATGTAGCGCGCTTCCTGATTGTCGTAGATGGTGCGCAGCAGGAGTGCCGGCCACGGGCCATCGCCCGTGTGAGGAAGCCAGACATCGGCGGAGAGGTTCACCCCGTCCCGCATGGGAACCTTCACATCGAGCCGCAGCCGGCCGGGTGGTACCAGCGGCAATGTGTCTTCTGTCATATTGCTTGCTACTGGAGATTGTCGCCTTGTCTGACGGCGCCCGGTTCACGTGGCGGGTGTCCGGGCAGCTCCGCTCACCCTTCCTTTTTCGGGACCCAGGCGCGGAAGAGATCGCGTTGAGCCGGGGTCCAGCGATCCAGGGTGGACTCCAGAACATGCTGGGGTTCGTCCATGGTTGCGACGTTCTGGGACATCATCCAATACGGACCGTAACCCACATGTATCGTCTTGCGCACCTGATCCGATCGGTTGGTGCGACCGCCGTGGCGGAGCGCCTCGGTGAAGAAAATCGCGTCACCCGCTTTCACCTCCAGCGAAACCGTTCCCGGTTCGGAATCGGGATCGGTCCCATATGGGCAGGGCAACTCGCTCTTGTGAGTTCCGGGAACAACGGTGAACGCGCCCTGGTCGGCCGTCACATCGTGTACGAAGTAGACCATGCGCACCATCATGCAGTCAATGCGTCCATCGGTGAAGCCGTAGCGGTATTTGTGGGTCTCCGGACGCCGTCCGCCGTGGTGCCGGCTGGCGTTGCCGCGATATCTGACGCGGATCTCAGAGTTATTTATGGTGGGACGCGGCACGACGATTCCCCGGACATATTCCATGGTGGGTCCATGGTCCACCAGCATGTCGAAGGAGGGATCGGCGTTCCAGAAATCCTCGATGATGATGGTCTTGTCTTCAGCCATTTCTCCGTGGACATGGTAGCCGAGCTCAGCGTTGGCATGGTGCTCCGAGCCCCACGCCGAACGTTTGCGTGGCGGCAGCGTCACGTGGCTCACGGCATGCTCAAGCAGCCTCTCCACCGCGTCCGCAAGCCGAGCTGTCTCGGAAGCGCTCAGAAATTCGGGGATCACGATGTAACCCTGACGATCAAACTCGTACTGTTCGATTTCAGTCATGGTTGAACCCTGTCGGTCTTACCGTCGCCCCAAGCGGCAGCTAAAGTTGGGCCGCTAGCGCAATTCTATTCGATCCAGAACGAATACAGACGCGCCTGGCGCAGATAGAAGCGCAGTCGGACCGGCTTGTCGAAAACCATGTCGTGGGGGTGCTTCCATTTGATCTTCGCTTTTGTGCTGTCGCCGGTGAATGGAGCCGGCTCTTCAACTGGCACCCAGAATCCGTCGTGCGGTTTTCGCGTTTCCCCATCGACGATCTCGGCGTAGATCTCGCCCCAGTCGGCGTTGGCGTTGATGTAGACATCCTCTCCCTTGAGCTCGAACGGTTTAGTGAGTATCTGTCCGCACTCTCCACCGTCTATCGAGACGAACCCGTCCGGACGCAGCTTGGCGAGGGACAGGGCGCCGCCATCCTCGAAGGCTTCCGGTTTTATTTTCATGTCGAACAATACGCGGGCGCGGTCGTACTCCTTGTACTGCGCGATAGTTCCGGCTAGCCTCAGAGCGTTGTAATAACACCAGATCTCGCCATCCTCGCGCACGATCGGGTGGCCAGCCATGAGCAGCTGGCAACATCCGTAGTTCTCGTTGTCAAACGGCTCGATGCCGATGAACACATCCCGGTTTCCGGCTCGCTCCCAATTGTATAGATCGCGGGAGGAGGCCAGCTCTATCTGGTTGATGCGGGTGTGGTTGGTTCCCGGTGGCGGCGCGGCGCCGAACGGATTGAAGATGGTGGGAAAGCCGATGTAAAACCCCTGGTAGGGAAACACCGCCATGTTGTAACACTCGGCAATGTAGTCCTCGTCGTCCCTGATCGGTGGCGCGAGGTACGCCGGATTTTCGATCACCTGCTTCACTCTCCTGCGGCGGTTCTCCCGGTCGATCTCGTCGGTATGAAAGATCAACTTCGGCTCGGTGAACTCCTGGAAGTCGGTGCTGATTGAGAGGAAGACGGAACGGCCCCACTCCGTGCCCTGCTTTACCATCGCCAGAAACTGGCCCGACTCGACGTCGTGGGTGAATTGGGACTCGTCGGAGCTGATGATCCGAGGGGTATCCACCAGGGTCCAGTGGAAGCCGTCGGGCGATACCGCGGGGAAGCGGTCGCCGCCGCTCAACAATCCTTTGTAGCGCCGGTCCGGATCCGGGTCGGTCTCGTCTCGTACCACGTGAAACGGGCCCCCGGGTCCTCCGGCACTGGAAGCCAGCTCGGGATTGTCTTCATCAAAGCTACCCGTGTTTTGCGGTTCCCAGTGCTCGCCGTCTTCGGATATAGCGTACCCGCCCATATACCACCACTCCCACAGCTTCTTCTCCGAGTTCCACTGGGGGCAGGTCCTGCTCTGCACGCCCCCCCCGCTAATCAAGGGCCCCCACTTTTTCGGGGAGTGCAGGGTCTTGGTGGTGGCGGAAGTCGTTTCGATGGCGTAGTCGTCGACGAACAACTGGTGGTAGGTCTTGGGATCGATCATCTCGAGGCTCATGCGATTTCCCTTCCGGTCAGTTGACTGCGACCCTCTTTGGCCACGGGAGTAAGGGCAAATCCGGTAGCGCCGTCAATGGACGAAACCTATCTCGGCCGGCATATTATCGGCCTGTAAACGCGGATTCCGGGTAGCGGAGAGCGCAACAGGAAGCGGGAAGATATGATCCAGCGATTCGGCGACGGTCGCGACTGGTTTCTCGAGAAGAGATTCGGCATGTTCGTTCACTGGGGGTTGTACGCGATCCCCGCCTGGCACGAACAGCATCAGTGGCGCGGCCAGATGGAACGCTCCGAGTACGGGAAGCTCGCAGCCCAGTTCAACCCCACCAGGTTCGATCCAGAGGTTTGGCTGGATGTTATGGAGGGCGCTGGAATGGAGTATATCTGCTTAACCACCAAACACCACGACGGCTACTGCCTTTGGGACACCAGACAAACCGATTTCAAGGTGACAAATTCTCCGTACGGCAAGGACATTCTCGCGCAGCTGGCCGCTTCCTGCCAGCGCCGCAAGATACCGCTTTGCCTCTACCATTCGGTGGTCGACTGGCATCATCCAAACTATCCGAACCAGGGGCGCAGCCACGAGCTTTCCGGCTCATTACCAGGTGACGAGCCGGACATGGATCGTTATACGGAATTTCTGCGGGCACAGGTTCGCGAGCTGTGCACCGAATACGGCAAGATCCACGGATTCTGGTGGGACATGAATGTGACCGGGATTCGCGACACCTCGATCAATGAGATGATTCGCGAGCTGCAACCCGACGCGGTGATCAACAACCGGGGCTTCGATGAAGGCGACTTCGGCACGCCAGAGCGGGACTATGACCGCACGGTCGAGGAAACCCGGCGATTCGAAACCCGAACCGAGGCATGCCAATCGGTGGGCAGGGAGAGCTGGGGGTACAAAGAGGACGAAGACTACTACTCGGTGCGTCACCTGATGCGGAGCGTCGACCGCACTCTGGCCAAAGGTGGGAACTATCTGCTAAACATCGGGGCCAAGGCGGACGGGACCCTGCCCGCCAAAGGGGTCCAGCTGCTACAGGACGTGGGCGCTTGGTACAAAAGAGTTCGAGAATCGTTCGACGGCGCAGAGCCGGCCTCTAAGCTGACTGACAATCGAGAGGTCCTGCTGACGCGCAAGGGAAACGATCTCTATGTTCATCTCGTACACGACCCAACCTGCGCGCGCGTGGTGCTCGACCCGATCGCAGTGGCTCCCAAACGCGCGGTGCTGTTAAACAACGAGGCGGAGGTGGAGACTCGGGTGGATCTCCTCCCGACGCGGGTCATGAGTAAGGAGGGGATTCTACGAACGGCCGAGCCATGCCTTAGAGTGCGCAATCTGCCCATCGATGAACTGGCGGGCGAGACCCTCGTTTTGCGTCTGGAGTTCGAGTCGTTGCCGGAATAGCTTGCGCAACCAACGCTTGGAGAGAGACCGTGGAGTTCGGAAGAGTAACAGGCGTAGACAAACCGATAAGCCGTCTGGTGCATGGCACCATCATGTTGAGTGTGGAAGAATTGGAAAAGGGTTTCGAACTGCTCGACGCGGTCTACGACGCCGGCTGTCGCTGTTGGGACAGTGCCCATCTCTACGCCGGTGGCGACAGCGAACGGGTGCTAGGGCAATGGAGCGAAGCCAGAGGAAATCGAGACGGGATCGTCATTATCACCAAGGGGTGCCATCATACACCCGATCGTCGGCGAGTGACCCCATTCGACCTGACCTCGGAGCTGTATGATTCCCTGCTCGCCTGCACACAGACTATATTGACATTTACGTCCTGCATCGAGACGATCCGAACGTGGCGGTCGGACCGATCGTAGAAACCCTCAACGAACACCACTCCGCCGGCCGTATTCAGGCGTTCGGCGGTTCCAACTGGGAGACCCAGCGTATCGAAGAGGCGAACGAATACGCCGATAAACATTCGCTGGTGCCGTTTGCGGTAAGCAGCCCAAACTTCGGACTCGCCGAACAGGCCGAAGAGCCGTGGGAGGACTGCGTAACCATAAGTGGTCCGCAGAATGCGGCGGATCGAGCCTGGTACGCAAGAAACAGCATGCCGCTGTTTCCCTGGTCGTCGATGGGGCAGGGGTTCTTTTCGGGGCGCATCTCACGCGCGAATTGGGAAACGGTCAAAGCAGATTTTCCCGAACCGGTGGAGCGCTCTTACGCCCACGAATCGAACTTCCAACGGCTCGATCGAGTCGAAGAGTTGGCGCGGGAAAAGGGAATGTCGGTGCCGCAGGTAGCCTTGGCCTGGGTGGTTCAACAGCCCGGGTTGGATGTCTTCGCCCTCATCGGCACCTTCACCGGCGCCGAGTTCAGTGAGAACCTGAAGGCTTTGGAGGTCAAGTTGACGGCGGCGGAGATGGAGTGGCTCGACCTGTGTCGAGACGATCGCTGAGGATTGCAGCGACCGCGCTGAACAGAGATCCAACGACGACGCGGCTCAAAGATCGGCGAGTCGCATGATTTTCCTAGTTACCATTTTGCAGCGAGATCCGGTGGCTTCAGTTTGAAACCAAGTCGGTAACCGCCTTCGTCCATAGCTCTCATCCACACCATGGAGCCGTTGTAAACGTGCTCTTGATCCTCGTCTCGAAGGGTCATCTCGAACGGCAGCGGTTCAAAAAATTCCAGGCAGAATCCTCCGTCGGAACGATCCACCGCGTGCGCGTTGAAGCCACCAAATCTGTTAGTCACGTCGACATCAGCCTTGAGCGAAACCCTTGGTTCGCGTTGCGGATGCGTAATGCTGGCTCGAAGCGCGGTCAATTCGTTTTCCAATTCGATGATGCGGCGTTGCAGGGTTTCGATTTCGCGAGATTCTTCGGGACTGTTCAAGGGCGCTTCTCCGTTGTTGTGACGGCCGCGATCGGTCCGTTTTTGCTTTGGCCAGATCGTCATTGGGAAGATAACTTAACGACCCGTCGCTGCACCAGTTTCTCAATCCTATTGAGTCCGCGGCGTATTACGGAAGGCGGTTGCTTTCTCGATCGCCTTGGCAGCGCTTTTCTCGTCCCCCAGGTCCAAGTAAATCCGACTGAGAAGCAGGTAGAGTTCGGCGGTCGGTTGTGTCAGCAGCCCCAGGTTGCAGACCTCGGCTGCGCGTTGCGGCCTTCCATCTTCCCTCAACGACCGAGCGGCGAGATATAGGTACTCGCTGCTGTGTGGCATTCGCAGCGCCACCTCCATAGCTGCCTCTGCCGACCTGTCAAAACGCCCGGACTCGAACATCGCCCATGCCAACCCTTGGGCACTATTGATTCTTGCAGGCTCGTACGAAAGCGATCGTTCAAAAGCCAGTATCGCCAGGTCATGCTGACTCAGTATCCTGTACCGATGTCCCATATTGTGATTTGCAACGGCCATCACGTGAGCAAAGCGGTGGCGCTGGTCGGCTATCCGCTCTAGTTCCGCAATCGATTGCGTTCCCTTCGCCCTGGTCGCGGCATCTTCACTGAGCGACTCAGTTACCGCTGAAACGGCTTTCAGATTGAAGTCGTCAGGGAATTCCGCCAGACCGTCCTGCAGCAACCCTGCATAGTCCTCACCTGATGTCAGAGCCAGCGTAATCAGCTTCATATACGCGGTGTCCCGAGGTATGAGATCACCCGCACCAGCCAGGCCCTGTCGCAGCAGTTGTGCTGCTTTTCGATCATCACCCGCTGCGAAGTAATAGCGGCCGGAACGGTAAAGGGAGACGAGCTCCGTTTTTTTCAGGGCAGCGTAGCTGGATAGAAGGACCGTGAGAGTAAGCATCGGAAAAAGGAGAAGAGCCACCACCTTGTTGCGCACCGCCACCCAACAACAGCCACGTTGAAGCAGCCATGCGAGCAGCATCGATGACCCTGCCGAGGCCAGGTAGATATAGCGCGAAATGCCAGAGTGTATCAGGGTGACCGGCACGAAAGGAGCAAGAGTGCATAAGGTCCAGACCGACCACAGGCTGACAGGCATTGGTGTCTTCCAAATCAGCCAGGACATGCCTCCCAGCGATCCGGCACCGATCAGCAGCTCCCAATCGTGTTGCTCGTGCAACGGAATCGGCATCCAATGGGCCGTGGTCAGAAGTCTACCGGCAAGCCAAAGGGCAGAACGCAGCAGATCTCCCAACACCGAGCCGGATTCTCCGCGCTCGGGGTCCAATGCCAACCAGGTCGTAGTGTCCTGGGAGGTGAAGCTCAGCGAGGCGGTGCTTACCCCGGCTGCCATCAGCGTCACCGGCAGCAAGCGCCACAGAGAACGCCTCAGCCGCACTCCATGGAGATAGGACAGGTAGAGACAGACAGGCACTACAGCTGCCACGGCCATGTGACTCAAAAGCCCCAGGACGACGAACAAGTGGAAGGCGACGAGCCAGAGGATTCGCGACGATTTGAGGTGTTCGCCGAAACATGCCAGGGCGGCCAGTCCCCACAACAGCGCCAGGGGATAGTCCATGGCAGAGATCCAATGGACGGCACTGAAGTGCGCCGCGTTGGCGAGGAACAGCATGCCTCCGAGGAAGCTGATCTCGGGGTTCGAACCCAGACGGCAGGCGACAGCCGCCAGGAGGATGCTGGCCACCGCGTGAATGGCAACCACCAACATGTGAAAGACGCCTGGATTGTTGCCCGCCACGGTATACGCAATCCACTTGGTGAATTCGGCAAGGGGTCTCCCGGAACCGAGCTCTTTATCTTCGGGAGACTGGAAGAAGTACCAGAAGTCGTCACTGATAGCGATATTGTCCCTGAAGGTGCTGGCGTCATCAATACCCTGAGGGTGGTGCCTGAGGTTGCCGAACAGAACAGCAGTAAGGGCCGCCATGAGGGCGGCGTAGATAAGCCAGGAGCGTCGGCCTGCTGGGATCGAAAACAGGGTAGGAATCAAAGTCGAACACATGCTCCGAATATCGAGAAGGCTTCTATTCGATGACGCCGGCGGGCGAAAGATCAACGGCCCCCGGTCGACAGTCAAGAACGACCGCCGTTGGAGCAAACCGGGGGCGTAACGTAACTTTGGCACCCTTTAGCGCTACGCGTTGCAACCGTCTTGCACCAAGGAGTCACATTGGCTAGGGCCAAGCTTACCACAGGTCCGGTATATCGGGTGCTCCTCCGCCTGGCGATGCCGATGATCATCGGACTGCTCTCGGTCATCTTCTTCAATCTTGCTGATACCTATTTCGTGTCCCGACTGGGCACGGAAAAGCTGGCCGCTATGAGTTTCACGTTCCCCGTCGTGATGGTCCTTTTCGGGATTTCATTTTCATTGAGCACAGGTACCACCTCTGTGGTGTCGCGCGCCATCGGACGTGGCGACGAGGGTGCCATCAAACGCTTCGCATCCGACAGCCTGACTCTATCCTTTCTCGTGGTGGCGATCGTAGCGGGGGCGGGCATGGTTACGATCGATCCATTGTTTACTCTGATGGGGGCCAGTCCCGAGGTTCTGCCCTTCATACGGGACTACATGTTCATCTGGTATCCAGGCATCGCTTTCCTGGTCGTGCCGATGGTCGCCAACGCTTCCATTCGTGCCAGCGGTGACACCAAGTTTCCGGCTATGATGATGGTGGGTGCGATGGTCACCAATCTGGTCCTCGATCCGATTATGATTTTCGGGATGTTCGGGTTCCCGCGCATGGAGCTGAAGGGTGCGGCGTGGGCGACGGTGATCTCACGCGCCGGCACGATGGTCGCTGCCCTCGCCATTCTACACTTTCGCGAGCGTCTGCTGGATTTTCGCACAGCATCGCTTGCCCAGGTTTGGCAGTCATGGCGGGCGATTCTCGCCATCGCGGTACCGGTTGCTGCCACCAACATCATGCAGCCGGTGGCCATGGGTGTGTGACGCGCCTGATCGCGCAATTCGGACCGGCGGCGGTGGCGGCCTGGGGCGCCGGCGAGCGCGTAACCGCCTTTGCGCTCATACCCGTCATGGCTGTCTGCTCGGCGCTGGTGCCCATTGTGGGTCAGAACTGGGGAGCGCAGGAGTATGAGAGGGTGAACGAGGCGCGGCGCTACGGCTATCTATTCTCGGTGGGTTGGGGGGTGCTGGTTCTTGGTGGGATGTGGCTGGTGGCAGATTCAGTAGCGAACGTCTTCAGCACAGAACCCGGTGTGCTCCGGGAAATAATGAGTTACCTCTGGATCATGCCGTTCGGCTACGCTCTCTACGGTGTCCTGAATGTCAGTGAAGAGACCTTGAACGCGGTGGGCCGGCCTATGGTCGCCGCGCTCCAGACCTTGATCCACATGTTTGTATTCTACGCGCCGCTGGCTCTCCTGGGTGCATATCTGCTGGGTTTCGCCGGTCTGCTCTGGGGCGTGACCGTGGCGAATCTGCTTGGGGGTGCCGTGGCGTACGGATTGTCGCAATCGGTCTGTTTGCGCGGTCCCAGATCTTAGTGTCGTGTCTCCGAGACACGACACCTAGCCTGCAACCGACGATCTGTCTGCACGACGACGCCCTTCTCGTCGCACGGCGCCGCCAAGCACTAGTCCGGCGCTAACCAGAGCCAGGTTCTTAACGATGTACTGACCCTCCAGTGTTAGGCCGTACGGTACCGTGGTAAAACAAATATCTGGCAAGAGCAGCAGCGGAAGGGCGGTTCCGGGCATCTGCAAGAAAAGGAGTAGAACGCCCACGCGAGCCAGCGGTCGAACGACCAGGCAAATCCCGATGGCTACTTCCCACCAGCCGAGAATGGGCACGAAGAATTCGGGAGGAAGCCAGTAAACGGTGCGCTCGACCAATGCCTGTGCCGGGCTGATGCCAAATGGTTTCAGAATTCCGAACCAGACGAAGATGATGCCGAGGGAAATGCGCAGCGCCGGCGTTCCCCAGCGCGACATCCAGTTGGCGATTGCCAGGTCGATTCGCTCAAAGTTCACGGTTCAGTCGCGTCCCTCTGCCGCGCGAGGATATTCCACCACTTCTCGCAAAACAACGCCGCCATTCCGCTGGCGAACCTGCAGCTCAACTTCAAGGGTCCGGTCCGTCCAGCGAAAGTCGAGGATGCCGTAGTTGAGCTCCTTATGGAATTCGCCCAGTCGATGGCGGTTGGGCTCCTCCGTAAGGCTGGTGTAGCTGTGGGTCATGCCGCTGGCAGTGACTTCGTAGACCGGATAGTCGATCGCGGGGTGCGTCATTCGGGAGATCTCCGCGAGGTGACGGTCGCCGCTGAGGAACAGGACTCTTGATGTCCGGGCGCGACCGATGATATGGAAGAGTCGCTCTCTGGATTTAGGGAAGTTCGCCCACTTCTCGTACTGGTGGTCCTCGGGTAGCACCTGGATGCTGGACGCCACGATATGGACGTCGGCAGCACTTTCGGTCAGTCTTTTTTCCAGCCAGGTCCACTGGGCGTTTCCCAGGACATCTGCCTCGGGACCCGGTGCCTCCCGGTGATATCGGGTGTCGAGGAGAATCACCTGGATTCGCCGGTGGGGCGGACCGTAGCTGTAGGCGGCATACACTCCCTCCTGACGGCGACGCTGGCTCGCGGCCGGTTCGCCGAGAAAGTCGAGGAGCAGCGCCTGACTCTCCCGCTTTGCCTCGAACTCTTTTCCGCCATTGTTCTTTCCGTAGTCGTGATCGTCCCACGTACCGATGACGGGGCAGAGGCGCAATAGCTGTTTGTATTCAGGCCGCTGTAGCTGGGCGTGATATTTTGCCCGCATCACGTTCGTATCCGCGGTATCTGCGTAGATGTTATCTCCCAACCATATCCAGAGATCCGGATCGTTGGCTACGACGGCGGACCATAGTGGCTGGGGCAAGTCCTGGTGATTGCACGAGCCAAACGCAATGCGCTCGATGTATCCTGCTTCGTCAGCACCCCACACCGGCGAGGCATTCGCAAGGAACATCGCCAGAGCAATGCCAAGAAAAGCTGTCTTTGCGGGACGACGAACCTCCATCCCTGTGGCGGAGAGGCGGGCTCGCCAGCTCACAGCTGCCCGGAAATGGCCAGGGAAACTCGGCGCGTCGGGCGAATCTTGCGCTCGGTCAGCACGTAATGATACTGCAGCAGATTGTCGACGCGAAGGTTCAACTCCACGGGCCCCAAGCGCCTGCGGGCGAAAAGATCGGTGAGGTAGACCGATTGGAAGTCTCGCCGGCATTCGGGAAATAGACCCGACACACGCTCGAAACGACTCAAGTAGCGGAAGCCGCTGCCGATCGTGGTGTTTCTCCAGGTCGCTTCCAACTCAGTCGTCAGCTGATGGCGAGATCGGTACGGCAGCGGGGCCGAACTTCCCGGGGTCAGGTCTGCGCTGCAAAAAGGGGGCAATATCACATCTTTGGCGAGGAACTCCACCGCGTCAAGGAAGGTGTAACCCGCTCGCCAACGCATCCCCATTGGCAGCGCAACCTGGGTTGAGAATTCGGCGCCGCGAACCCTGGCTTTCGAGAGATTGCGGAAGCGGGCAACGGGCACCGGGGAATCGGCCAGGGGATCGGGCCGCGCCTCCACCAGGTCTTCGTACTCACTCCAGAATATCGCACCGTCGGTCGAGACCCGGTCGCCAAGAAGCTGGCGTATGCCGGTCTCGTAGGACCAGCTGTGCTCGGAACGAAGATTGGGATCGGCGCAGACCAGAACGCCCGACACTTCGGCCTGGGTATGGATCTCCGAAACCGAAGGAGCGCGGAATCCGCGGCCCGCCGAGGCACGCAACGCGGTGCTTTCGGCAAGTCGGTAGGAAAAGCCAATTTGGGGGCTCAGCCTCGTTTCGTTCCTTCGTCTCGCGCGCCCGAAGTCTACCTGCGGACAGAGGGTCCCGCCCGTTCCGGCACCGCCGCGGCGGTGATGGTCGAGACGAAGGCCCAAGGCCAGATCGAGATCCTGGCTCACGGCAACTTCCCCCTGGGAAAACAGGGCGAAGGTTGTTACCGTTCGCCGCCCGAGGAAATCTGCCGGTGACCGTACCATATCCACCGTGGCGAAACTGCCCCCGGTCACTTTCGTGTTTCGCCAGCCGGTGTAGTCTACCTGCACCTCGGAGCCAACCTTGTGGGCCGACGAGCTGAGGCTGCCAGCTGCGGCGGTGTTGTCGAATCCGGTGCGATAGTAGAACCCGCGCAGACTATAGCTGGCGTTCGGGTTGACAAGGCGTTGCACCTCCGAGTTCAGGTTGAATTTCCAGGAGGCGGTGGAGGCCTGACGGTCCTCGTTGGGGACCTCGAGCGGTCGTGAGCGGTCTTTCCACTGCAAGAAAACGCCGTGGTCATCCAAGGCCCACAACCCCTGGGTCGTCCAGGTGGTGCGGGTGAATCGATGTACGCCTTTGGCGTAGAGATTGTACCTTCTGAAATCGTCGTTTTCGTGGTAACCGGTGCTGCGCTTGAGTCCCACTGCAGCCACGAGGCCGGTGGCGCCTATGGTGCGGTTGTGGCTCGCGTCGGCACCGGTGAGATACATCGGTTCATCGCGCCAGCGCCATGACCTGTGGGCGGGTTGGCTGAAGAGCCCGCTGACCAGGCGATACTCGGTCCGAGTCTCGTCTATCGGTTGGCGGGTTATGAGATTGATGACTCCGCCCAACGCCCCGGTCCCGTAGAGGGCGGACCCCGGCCCTTTGATGATCTCCATGCGTTCGACCTCGCCCACCGGAATCGCATCCCACTTGATGTCCCCCAGATCGGCGGAGAGTAGCGGAAAACCATCCATCAAGAGAAGAACTCGGCTGCCGGTTCCGCGACTGAACCCGCTGGAGCCCCGGATGTTTATTTGGCCGCCGATCTGGCTGACTCCGGATTGATAGCGCAGCGGCGCGGCCAGAGTGAACGAATTGTGGGCGGCGATCTGCCTGGCGCTGGCTACGCCCATACTGATCGGCGTTTCAACAAAGGTCTGGGTCCGTCGCGTTGCGGATACGATGACCCCGGGCAAGGTGATAGCGGATGGGGTGAGCTCGATTTCGACGGTGAGATCGCGGGTTAAATCGACGCTGAATCTGCGAGGACGGTATCCAAGGCAGGAAACCACCAGCTCATAGGACCCAGATGGCAGCCGGGACACGACGAACCGTCCGGCTGAATCGGCGTAGGATCCGATTCCGGTGCCAGCAACGGCAACGACGGCTCCGGACAGGGGAGCGCCATCGTCCGTGCTCGAAACCCTTCCTCTAACGCTCCGCAGCTCACTCGCCTGCGGCCAGCTGCTCCAGAAGAGCAGCAGGAAGAGCGTTGCGACAGACATCGGTGCCGGCCGCATTCTCTTCTTGCAACGTGGCAAAGTCAATAACGATATCAACTTCCTCCGTAATCTCGCCCCGTTCCACCTCGACCGCGGTTGGCAAAGTGGCCCCGGTTAGGTGATAACATCCAAGCAGCGAGTTGAAGTTCCAAAAGCTGTCTTCTTCCCTCCATGCCACAACGATCCATCGGTAGACGCCGGCGCGCTGCACCGGAACCAGATAGTCGTACGCGGAAACGCCAAGGGGCGTATCCGTATCGCTGCCTGCCAGAGTGAAAAAGTCGTCGACGGTTGAGGGGGCATCCTGATACACGGCAACGGCGACCTGGGCAATGTTCGACGGCCAATCGCCACGGAAGCTCAACCGTCCCGATATCCCGGCTGGTCCTTCCGGTGCGGACGGCAGACCGTGATCGCAGGAGGACCAGACGACAGAACAAACGCAACCGAGGACGGCGAAAACGCGAGTGACCCTGGAGAAAATCACGGTGCCCTGCAGCGTTATTCCGTTTCCTCCTCGCCGGCTACGGCAACGAGATCTGCAACGTCGAATCTCACGCCGTTGTAGATGACTTTACCGCCCAGCTGGGGATTTTCCGTGTCGCTCAGATCGAGCGTCATATCCACTTCAACCAAAGCTTCCTGGGAGCCCGAGATCTGCAATTCGCCGACTATCGTAAACGGAACGACAAGCACGCCGATGGCCAGCTCACCGTTCACCACCATAGCTCCGTCGGGAGAGTACTCCTCGAAGGACCACATGGTAAGCGTGATCACCACTTGCCCCGACTCACCCTCGATTACCTGGCCCTCGCTGGATGAAAACAGTTGCTGAGCGTCGATTCCCTCCGCAGCAGAACCCATGGCGGATACGACACTCAGGACATCGGTGCTGGTCTGAGGATCGGCGGGATTCGATTTCCCGTTCCCGCCGTCGTCTCCGCAGCCGATCAGGAACGCGGTAATCGCCATTAGACTGGCTCTGTTGTAGAACATCGGTTGCTCCTATGGATTGACTGTAAGGTTCCGGCGCGCCATCCAAAGATTCAATGGAATGAATGGAGCGTATCCGATCGTCGCAAGTTTCTAGGCTCCGGCTTCGCCGAGAATCGCGTGCGCTGCATTGTGGCCCGGCGCCCCCGACACCTCCCCGCCCGGGTGTGTGCCGGCGCCGCAGAGCCAGAGCCCGTCGATAGGCGTTTTGTATTCGGCCCATCCAGGCAGGGGCCGGCGGGAGAACATCTGTCCCGGTGTTGCATCGAGATGATGGATGTTGCCATCGGTCAGATAGACCCTTCGTTCGAGATCCAGCGGTGTGAACAGCTTCCACTCTCGAATAGCAGCGCGGAAATTAGGCGCATACGCCACGACCGAATCGATCAGCGCTTCCCCCACCTCCTGCCGCCGTTCGTCCCAGGTACCCGAAGCGAGATGGACCGGAGCGTATTCGCTGAAGATTGACAGTACGTGTTTTCCCTTCGGGCAGATAGTGTCGTCGTAGATAGAGGGAATCTGGATCGACATGACGGGATCGCGTGACGGCAGACCGGCGCGGGCGTCGTTCCAGGCGCGCTCCACGTAGTCGACCGACGGCGAGATCCAGACGCGAGCGGTGATGTGCGGATCATAGTTCTCGCCGAGATAGGCAGAGAAGTCCGGAAGTGTGTCCAAGGAGGCATGGAACTTCAGATAGGCGATCTCCGTTTTGAGTCGTGCGACCTGGGAGCGAAAGTCGTCCGTAAGGTGTTGAGACTCCACCAGCTTTAAGAAGGTGCGCTTCGGATCGGCATTGCTCACCACCATATCGCTTCTGATCTCTTCACCGGAGGTCAGCTCCAACCCCTTAGCCTTACCCTGTTCGACGATCACGCGCCGCACTTCGCAACCCGTGCGAATGTCTGCGCCGCGGCTCTTGGCGTATTCCGCCATCGCTGCGGTGATCGACCCCATGCCCCCTTTGACAATGCCCACAACGCGGACTTCGGTGTCTATATCACCGGGCAGGAAAGGGGAGGGATAGGCGCTGCCAACGGCGCGCGGGTTACCGTGATCACCCGAATGGATGACGGCGCCCTTCACATGTTCCGACTCGAAGAATTCGTCGACGATATCGGCATGGCAGGTGGTTAGCAGCCTCTCGAAGATCTGCTCGTCACCGGTCTTCCGCGCTTGCTGTAGAAGGTCGGCGATGGTTGGGGGGGCGGTCAAACCGTACGGACGGGTAATTTCGTGGGCCCTTTCCCAAAAGTCGTTCCAGCGCGGATAGCTTTCCGCGTCCTTTTCAGAGAAGGATCGAATCGCCTCCGCGTTGCGCTCCACGTCACGCCAGAGGATGAGGTGGCGGCCGTCGGGAAAGGGCCGGAACTCATGGGGTTGAACGTCGAAGAGCTCGAAACCGTACTTCTGCAGCTCCAGGTCGCGAACGATCTTCGGGTGCAGCGCATAGAGCATGAAGGAACAGCTGGAGAAGTAGAACTCAGGAAAGAGCTCTTCGGTAACGCAGGCGCCGCCAATGATGTCGCGGCGTTCTAAAACTAGCACTTCGCGGCCGGCATCGGCGAGGTAACCGGCAGCCACCAACCCGTTGTGTCCGCTTCCAATGATGATCACGTCAGGCATGAGAATCTCCAGGCGTTGAGTATATGCAGCATTTCCGGTGATGCAATTTGCCAACCTGACTTGACAGCCATACGCGCCTCAGTACCCTCTGCCCCAGCCATCAACTTCGTCGTCAGCGACATGAAAAATGTGAGCCTTTCCACCTTGATACTTGCCGGAGTACTGTTTGGTGCCATTTGCGGCATCTTCCTCGGTGAGTACGCATCCGGGCTCTCGGTGGTGGGCGATGCCTTCATCGGTCTTCTGCAGATGACGGTGCTGCCGTACATAATCGTCGCCCTCATCTCCAACATCGGGCGGCTGTCGGTTGCCGAGGGACGGCGTTTCGGGTTCTACGCCGGCGCCTTCCTCCTGGTTTCTGTGGGATTGACGCTGGGTGCCATCGTCCTTTTGCCCCTGTCGCTGCCAGCGCGCGAATCCGCCTCATTCTTCAGCACCGGTTCGTTGCAAGATCCGACCGAGGTGGATTTCCTCGGTCTCTTCATCCCGTCGAATCCGTTCCACTCACTGGCAAACAACGTAGTCCCGGCCGTCGTTCTCTTCTGTATCGCCGTCGGTCTGGCGGTCATGACCTTGAAGCAAAAGCAACTCGTTCTCGATCCGCTGGATTTCCTGACCGACGCGCTGGGCCGCATCAACCGGTCGCTGGTCAAGCTGACGCCGCTGGGCGTCTTCGCCATCGTGGCTAGCACCTCCGGCACGATGCAGATTGACGAGCTGGACCGACTGCATGCGTACCTGATTCTGTTCGGTGTGGCAACGCTGGTTATCGGATTCGGGGTTCTGCTCCCGCTGCTTTCGGTATTGACGCCGTTCTCTTATGGACAGCTCCTGCGCGTGTCCCGGGCCCCCGTTCTCACGGCGTTCGCTACCGGCAAGGTATTTATTGTGCTGCCGATGCTGGTGGTGGCCAGCGAGGAGCTCTTTCGGGAGCAGGATGCGAATTCGGAGCGGTCTGTTTCTTACGCCCGCGCTGTAACGCCGCTGGTTTATCCCTTCCCCCACGCTGGGAAGCTGTTGGCACTGCTGTTCCTCCCTTTCGCTGCCTGGTTCGTCGATCAACCGATCGCGGTGCACCAGTATCCTTTGCTGCTTGGAACGGGCCTCTTCAGTTTATTCGGAAGCCCACTGGCCGCTATCCCTTTCTTGCTGGACCAGCTGAGGTTGCCGGCGGATATGTTTCAGCTCTTCGTTGTTTCTGGACTCCTGGCCAGTCGATTAGGAGATCTTCTCGGGACGATTCATCTCCTGTTCGTGTCGGTTTTGACTACGTGCGCGCTGACAGGGAAGCTGCGGTTACAGCTACGCAAGATGGTGCCTGTCTGCCTCTTCATCGTCCTGTTCGGAGCCGGCGCCACCGGTGCCACGCGAGCGTTCCTGTCCAGTACGCTGGACGAAACCTACGACAAGGACAGCTTCATCAGCGGTATGCACTCGGCGCTTCATGCTTCGGTGCCGGCACGTGTCCACACGTCCGTTCCCTCATTTGGCGAATTGGCCAGGCAAACTACCCTCAGCCGGATCGAACAAACCGGACGGTTGCGTGTGGGGTATCATCCAAACAATCTGCCGTGGAGCTTCTTTAATGCCTCGGGGGAGTTGGTGGGGTACGATGTGGATATGGCACATCTACTAGCACTCCACCTGCGATGCGAGTTGGAGTTCGTGCCCTTCGAGTTTCGGGATATCTCCGAGCAGCTGGAGCGAGACGATTTCGATCTGGCCATGTCAGGGGTAACCATGTTGTCGGCGCGGATCGCCAAGCTTCTTTTCACGGAGCCGTACATCGACATTACGGCGGCCTTGCTCGTTCCCGATCATCGCCGCGAAGAGTTCGACCAACGCATGGTAGACAGAGACTTCGACGATGTGCGCATCGCGGTGGGGAGAACAAGCGATGCCGCACCCATCGCCCGGGCGCTGATGCCCGGCGCCGAAACGGTGACCCTGCCGTCGCTAAGGGAATACCTCGATTCGGGCGGACGCCAGGCTGATGCGATGATATGGACCGCAGAGAGCGGTGGGGCGTGGACGCTGGTGCACCCGGAATTCAGCGTTGTGGTCATTCGGCCGGTGTTCATTGCGCCGGTCGGCTACGCAACCGCGCGTCACAACGAAGAATTCGCCAATTTCGTCTCGAGCTGGATCCAGTTCGCGAAGGCGGGCGGATACGGTGACCGGCTCTACGAGCACTGGATTCTGGGTCAGGACGCGCAAGGGCAGACGCAGCGCTGGAGTGTCATCCGAGACGTTTTGCACTGGGTCGACTAGGTCGGCAACCTCGGTCGCAGTCAGGCGCTCAGCTCTCGATACTGATCCGGACTTTGTGTTCCGGACGCTCGTACAGGTGCCCGCCGGCGCCGGGCAGCGCTATGCCAACCCTTATCGAAGGTCCATCACCTCTGGGAAAGATGTGGTGGAAGGTCAGAGCGGGGACATAGACGAAATCCCCCGCCTTGGCGTGAACCGGCCGGTCTTCGCGACCCTCGATGACCCAATCGATTTCCCCCTCCAAAACAACCCACCATTCGTCATGGTTGTGGCAATGGCGGTCGTTCTCGTGCCCGCTCTCCTGGTAGATGACAGCCCCGAAGATATGATCCGCCAATACCACGGGGTGAGACCAGGGTGGGGGACCTAATTCCCGCTTTATCTCTTCAAGGCTAATGCTGTTCAGCGCGCTGCTCAGTATCGGATTCTCAAGTGCCATGGGTATCCCTCATTAGTTGACCGCCGGCATTTTCACGCCGAGCTCGTTTCCTAACTCTACCAGCTGTTGCCAGGTCGGCCCAGCTACGTCGATGCCTTCCGCGAGATGCTTTTTCCGGTTCTCCTCCTCTATTTCCCCCGGGGCATAGATCCTCTCGACCCCTGGGAGGGGGCGCGCCGACCTTACCCAATCTGCCAGCTTTTCAACCTCCTGACAATAACTTTCCATATCGGTGAATTGGGCAATGTCCAGCGCCATGATCGCGATGCCGCCGCCCCCACCGGCGCCGTCTGTGCAGCCGGCACCCGTCAGGGGTCCAACGATCATCTCGATCATCATTGCCAGGCCGTAACCCTTGTGCCCAAACTGTAATCCACCGAGGGGCAGTATGGCGTTGTCGTTCGCATTTTCATACTTCGCGGCATCGTTAACGTACTCTCCGTTCCGGTCGATTACCCAACCATCGGGAAGGGGCTCATCGTGAACGAGCTTCTCCGCGATCTTGCCACCGGCTACCGTGCTCATGGTCATGTCCAGTAGAAACGGCGAGCCATCCTTTTGCGGAATTCCTATGGCGATTGGCTCGGGTCGGAGCCGACGTTCGGCGCTACCGAAGGGTGCCAAGAACATGGAGCCGCCGTTCATCCAGACCATGCCGATCATTCCTTCGGCGGTGATCCGGGGCGGATAATCTCCCAGCCGTCCTATGTGGGAAACGTTGCGCAGACCAACGAATCCGAATCCGCAGTAGCGTGCTTTTTTTACGGCGAGCTCGGTCAACCGGGTGACGGCAGCGATACCGTTGCCCCCTTTACCATCAATAATCGCAAACGCGGGTGTATCCTTTTCCACGGATCTTTCCTCCCAGCGGACGTAGTTTTCGCGCCACTGATTGATGTAGTTCGGCAGGAAACGGACCCCGTGGGAATCGTGACCCACCAGATTGCTGGTGGCCAAATGGTTCGCGACCATGTCTGCGTCTTCAGGAGGAACACCCGCAGCGACAAGCAGTTCGCTGCCAAGGGTCCTCAATGCCTCGTGCTGCACGATGGGCATACTCAGGTCCTTTCATCAAGATTGAAACGGCTACTGGAACTGTCTGAGAGGCGCAGCGACCAACGAACTGGAACGGCGCCTCAGACAAAATAGCACCGATCAAGCCACGCTGATCGGAAATTCCTGTTCCAGCCAGCCTTCGCCATCTCTTGCCCGCACTTTCAACGAATGTGCACCCGCCGGTATCAAGTGGTCATCCTCGAGCGCTTCCGACCCCAGGATGTAGGGAGGTTTCTCGTAGCTATTGATGCGACTGCCGTCCACCCAAAGCTCGACCGCCTTCCCGTCAACACCCTCCACCCAGACGCGAAGTCGTTCATACGGCTGGTAGGTTCCTTTCCTGTGGGGCGCCGACAAGTAGATCCCTTTGCTGTAGCGGCTTTGCTCTTGCAATTCGCGTTCTTGCCATCTTTTCAAGGATTCCGAGGAGCCGGCCAGCGAGATATATCGCCGCGTGTGCGAACGACTCACAGGTGCATCACACTGGTAGATGAATACTCCTTCCGCGCCCGCTTCGTAACAGTTGAGCAGCCGCTGAAACCAGAGCCCCGGTAAGGGCACGCAGGGCTCAACGTTGGGCAGGATCTTGGTCTTTGTTCCTTTAGCGGCCTCCAGGTATTCGTCGATCTCGAAGCAGAGCGGGTTGTTGAAGATGTTGCTGGGAACCAGAAAGTCCGCTAACTCTTCCTCGATCCATGTCTCGTAGTCCATACATTCGCTCATGGGCGCGCCGCGAGCCGGAAAACGCACTAACACCGCGACCGGCCCTTCTTCCGCTGTAGAAAATCGGTCGGCCAGCTGGCGCAGCTGCCGCAGAAAAATGGTGACCGTCTGGTTGTTTTTCAGAGCATGGGGATAGCGGCACCAATCGGTAGAAATGTGCCGCGCTCCCATTTCCAGCATTTCCTCGAACAAAGACAGGATATATACGCGCACCTCGGGTATTTCGTAGAGCAGTGCCGATTGCTCGTTCCAATCGGGATGCTCTCGGGAAAACTCCGATTCAAAGTTTGTGCCCGCATAGCAATTGGTGGCACCCATGTTCGCACGCGGCTCGATGCCCAGCTGGCGGGCATATTTGAACTGCGATTCGAAGGTGTTGGTGTACTGCACCATGCGGCCCACGTTAGCTGTGTGTGGAACCTCGCCCCTCACCGGATCACCGTGGGTCTCGGTTACGAGCTGCGTTCCGACCCTCGTTTCGCTGACCGAAGAGGATCCACCACGCAGGAATTGAATATCCAGCATGTCCACCCTCGCTTCGGCGAAGGCCAGCAGCGGCTCCCGGTGCTGCAGATTGCTTTCGATCTTCTGGGTAAAGGACCATCCATACGGTTCCTGATAACCGATCACGAGCCGCCGTGGATCGTCCGCTCGCCATTCCTCTTCGAGGCGCCGTACATCCTCCGGTGCGAGAGGTACCAACCGAATCGTGTCGAGCGCTGCGCGAAACTCCTCTTCATATTCGTAGACGGTTCGGTACGGTTGCCTGATGATCAGGTTTTGCCAGTCCATGTCCGCCCATTTCCAGAACGCTTCCTCGCCGGGTCGAATGGCGGGGTCAGTCGGCTCCAGGTCGAGATGAGAAGCAAACCCGAAATCCTCGATGCGCTCGTCTCCGGATAGCCGCAACTCTATGCAACACAGCTTGGGAGGCAGCGAAACGAACAAGGCGTGGGGTCCACGCAGGTCCAATGGATAGGTGAGTTGGGGCAGCTCGATGTTCTTCTCCCGAACCTCGAGCGAGCGACAACCCGCAGGGGCATCATCACCGGTCTGACCGGTACGCCACCACCAGACCGCTTCACCCAGAGCGGGGTCGGTGGCCACGGATTGATTCTGCAGCACCTGCGACCAATCGTCCAGCAGGACCACATCGCCATTGTCCAGATCAAGCAGAACCTCGCCCGTCGCCAACTGATCCGCGTCGTCCCACAAGGTGATTCTCACCCTCGCCGAGTGTTGATTGGCGTAACGCGGGAACGGATTCCAGATCAAGGTCCGCTTCGATCCGGCGGCACGGCGCTCGATCAGGGTCCCGCTGCGTACACCTGTTTGCCAATCATCGGGTGGCGTCAGCGCACTGGCGGTAGGACTGATGTGGCCCCAGACAACGGCGGGCTCCCATTCGACGTTCGGTTCAGGCCGGACCTGGCAGGTGACCCGAACCTCCTCCGGTCCGGTGGCTGGCACCTGGTAGGAGAGATACACGTAACGCGTGACCGGATCTGTCCGACGCTGAATATCCATTGGATGCCCTTTCATTGACCTCAAAGGCCGTTCGCCACATGGTTGGGGGACCGCAATTAAAACACCGATCAGGTGCTCGGGCAACTCGCAGCAGCCAGAGCGAGGCTGTCTACTTCTACTTGAATGGGGCAGATATGAACGATGATGAGCCGATTCCCTTACCCTTGCTGGATCACCGCAGCATCTGGTCATCCCACCGCAGGATCGATGATGATGGTTCCCTCTGGTCCGACGATCCGCCTGTTGGAGTGAAGCTGCGGGTCGAGCCGGCACGGAAGTCGGATATCTTCCTGCACGCCGAGCGACCATGGGAGGACGAAGCCAGGTTGCGCGTCAACACGGTGCTATACGATGAGGGGCGCTTTCGCTTGTGGTACGGTTCCGACAAATACGACCCTGATTCGGGAAGCTATACCTGCTACGCGGAAAGTACCGACGGATTCGCATGGGACTGCTACGCGGAAAGTACCGACGGATTCGCATGGGAGAGGCCCGAGCTCAACTTGATCGACTACGATGGCTCCAAAAAGAACAACATCATCAGCTGCAATGGGGAACACTTCCTGCAATGCATTCTGAAGGATCCCGCTGCGCCCCCGGAAACGAGGTACAAATCGATCGGCCCGAAGGGCCGCTATTTCCGCGACGGCAAATACGATCCCAACATGACGCAAAAGGAGGTCAAGAAGCTGCTGGTGGATATGGAACTGGGAGGTGTCGCCCCCGAGGATCGTCGCAAGAAGATCCAGATCCACTCGGCAGTGCGCGCATCTGTGTCGCCGGATGGGTTGCGCTGGACCAATCTCGAGGAACCGCTCATCGATGTCGGACCGACGGCGCTGGATACTCACAATCTAGTTACCTTCGATCCGTTCGAGGGTAGATACGTGCTCTACTTGCGCGGGGGCAGCGACGAGCGCCGGCGGCACGTGCGCCGGGCAGACAGCGCGGAGTTCGCCCAGTTCGACAACCTGCGCCCCTGTCTGGTGGCAGATCCTCAGGACGATATCAGTGATGATATCTACAATCCATGTTATACGGTGTATCCGAATGGCCTCCGCTTCTACCTCATGTTTCCCTCTCTCTACCACCGCGTCGAATCCCATGTGGACGCTCAGCTGGCTGTTAGCCGCGACAGCTATCTGTGGCAGCGGCCGGAGCGCGTGCCGATCATCGATCTCGCGCACGAAGGTGGTGAATACGGCTCCCTCTACGCCGCGCCCAACCTGGCGGCTCCCGAAGAGGGAGATTGGCGCCTTGCGTTTTCTGGGTCTGAACGCAAACACGACTTTCGTGCCCGCGGCTCCGCCCCGCGCGCGCCCGACAGGAGCGAACTCCGCTGGGCATTGTGGAAGCCGAACCGATTGGCCGGATTAGATGCAGAGGGGGAGGGACGCGTCGTGCTGAATATGCGGATCTGCGCCGGTGCTGAGATGCGATTGAACTACCGGACCGAAGCCGACGGATGGGTAAAGGCGGAACTGGTGCATCCTCCGTCGACACCACCCCGTGAGGTCGAGGCGTTCGAAGGATTTTCCCTCGCCGAGGCTGAGAAGCTGACGGGAGACGAGGTTTCACGGGTGGTGCGCTGGAACGGCAACAGCGATCTGTCGAGCCTTAAAGGGAGGGAAGTAGCGGTTCGGCTGCGCATGAATAAAGCAAAGGTCTTTTCCACCGCCTTATAGCCCGAGGCGCGACGCCGCCGGAGCAGGTCACACATCGTGACACAATACCAGCAGCTCGCACTGCTCCAGCGAGGGCCAGTTGGGACCGACTCCGGGGCCGGAGCGGTACCAGCCAGCGGGCGAGTGGCTACCCTCCAGAAGAACCAGCACGGCGTTCTCACCCTTGATCAGCGGCGGATCATCCACCACAAGCCACGAATCGCCGGCTGAATTTTCGATGGTTCGCGCTGCGCTCAGCCCGAACTTCGTTCCGTTCACCTCGCAGGTGAGGCGATCAAGGGAGAGCTCGTGTTCGCTGAGTTTGAGCCGCAGCTCCGTCTTCCGGATGCGACCGCTCGCCCGTCCCTCCTCCACATCGTCTTCCACGCACAATCTCAAAGCGTGAAGAGGGCCGGCCCCGCGCCCGCGGATGGAGATCTTGAACGGAATCTGCGCTGCGAAATCGCCGGGATACTTGTGGGCGTTCAGGTTGTAACAACGATTCAACTCAACCAGACGGTCGGGATCGGCGAGATCTTGCAATAGCTGCAGGTCCCCGCGGGTGAAGCGATCGCTGGCATACAGCCCCATGCGCCCGCTGAACAGGGGCGGGTACTCAATGGGAGGCAGGTCACACGGATCGTCAGCGGCTACCGGCAACGCCCGCTCGTGGCCGTAGTCGTAGTTGAACAGGTGCACGCCGGCTGCCCCCTGGCGGTAGGCGTTCAGCGCAATTCCCCTCCTGACCGTCGGTTGTCCCGACTCGTATCCTTCCTGCGGTGAAGCGCGCGGAACCACTGAGGATCCGACGTAAATGAGGGTTCCGCTCTTTTCGGCGGCGGCCACCGCTCTGGCAACGTCATTTTCCAGCTGCCAGTGACCCATGGAAGAGATTGCGACGATGTCGGCAAACCCTTCGCGAATCCAGTGTTCAGCATCCAGACCTTGTTCGGCGCACGCATCCAGGCTGGATGCTACCCTACACATCAGCTTGATTTCTTTCCCTTTGCGCTCGGCATGGCGCCGAACGATGTCAGATGCTTCCTCCATGAACCGGTTCATGGTGTCGACATGTTTGAATCCCTGGAAACGTCTGAAGAAGGGAAAGTTGCGACAGAAATCCAGCTCCAGCCCATCGACGTCGTACCGGGTCAGAACCTCGTTGAAACGACCGAGGAAGCGATCCCGGATTTCGGCCTCAGCCCAGTTCCATTGCCAGCAGAAATTGAATCCTCGGCCATTGCCATCCAGCTCCCCGGCCCCGATCAACAGGTCCTGGCGCTCCAATGTCATGGCGGAGCGGCGGCCGTCGGCCATTCTATGTTCGACGTTGGCGTTGGCGGCGTTCATGCGAAAGGAGGCGAAGATCCCCATGCCAAGCTTGCGGGCCCGGTCGACGTATGATTGATATACGTCGTGGCCGTCGTCGATCATCGCCCGCATACCCATCTGCAGCAGATCGCTGGGTTCGATGTGAACAGCAAGCGACGATCGGAGGTTGCCGCCTTCGTCGAGCAGATCGTCTAAGCGGTCCCCGACGGTGTCACCCCACACCTCGCCGTAGTCGCTGCCTGGCCAGCTGAGGTCGTCGTTGACCCCTACTAGAGCGCAAACCACGTCGACGCCGGTGCCTGCCAGTGGAGCCATGAATTCAGTTACGTCCTCCGGATTGCGGCGGCGCAGGTATTTGAAGGCATGGCACCCGTCCGTATTGAAAAGGATGCGCGGAGGCCAGTGATAGGACATGCGGTTCCCCCCTTTTTTGGTTCTCGGCTGCGATGATAAAGAGGGATTATCGGTGTGGGGTCAAGCGAAACAAAATTTGGAACCAGTTTAAACGATCACCTGCCAGGTAAGGTCTAACCCGGTGCACGTCGGTCGGTTTCGCAGGCATCAACGGTAGGAGATTCGAATGATCAGAAATGCGCTCACGATTTCGCAGCTGTCTCTGGGTGTGGTGATCGTCTTCGCTGGCGCAATCTTCGCGGGGGAAAACGCCGGGGCGACGTTCAGCCTGACAAGTGAGGATCAGCTGGAAGTTGTGCCCGGCGAAACGGCAAAGGCTCAGATCGCCGCCGCCGGCCTGATCGATGTGCGACAGATCGAGATCTACCTGGACGTTTCACCAGCCAGTGCATTCGATCTCGAGGCAACGGCGTACGAAGTGCCGACCGTGTGGATCAGTCCCGGTAGTATCGACTCCGACTTCGACCCGACTAAGATCGACCGCTTCTTCAGCGCCGAGCTGAAAACCTCGCCCGAATTCGGCAGGGCATCCGAGACCATGATCACGGTCGAGAGGATTACAGTCAGCACGTCGGGTGGTGAGAGTGACGAGTTCGATGGCGATGACTTGAGGATGAGTATTGGAGTGCGTCCCATCCCGACCGCGGTGAGCGAGGGTGTATTGCCGGCACCGATGACCTCCCTGGATCAGAACTTCCCCAATCCGTTCAACGCCGAGACATATATTCGCATCGATCTGAACCGCGCCGCGAGTGTCACATTGACGGTGTACGACGTAACCGGTCAAGCCGTTCGGACCCTATTGTCCGGAGGACTGATGGAGGCGGGCACCCACGGAGTAGTTTGGGACGGCTGCAATACAAGAGGGGACATCGTCGGAAGCGGGGTCTACTTCTACGAGTTGCGAGCCGGCTCGCGCACTCTCGTGAAGAAGATGCTGCTGCTGCAATAACGCTGTGGTGCCTGATGAATACCTTAGCTTCCAAGACTTTTTCTGACATCTGTTTCTGTTGCTTCGCGATCTCTCTCTGTCTGTCGGCGACGGTGTCGGCTCAGGAAGGCGCAACCCTCTTCTTGAGGGTCTCTCTTGGCGATGACAACCGTATACGATTCGAGGTGCCGTCAACAGAGGACCAGTACCACATCCTTTACTACCGCCGGGAGATCGGTGACCCAGATTCCGAGAGCCCCGTCGCCATGCACTTCGGTCGCGCGGGAAGCGCAATGTTGACCGAGCCGCTGGGAATTGGTCCACCCACGGGGCTGTATCGCATGGAGTCGTACCGGCGCGCCCAGCCCGGAGACATCGATGGTGACGGTCGCAGTGATGTGGAGGAACTCGCCGACCTGACGGGGGCGTTGTCACCGCTCAATCCGGCTAACCCTATCGACTTCGTCAACGGCGTCGTCGCGATCGTGGATCGCCAGATGTTTCGAGACCTGTCTTACCAGGGGGGGGACGTCCTCATCGACACGCACCTGGAAGATCTCGAGTACGTGAAGTTCTATCTGCTGGAGACGGACGGCGATAATCCCCAAGTCTACTTCATGAATACGGATACCCACCGGGCACACAGAAGTTTCGCTACAGCTATCGGAATTCCCGGTGGGGGTGGCCGCGGTGGTCGTGGCCGAGGAGGTGGTCAACAAGGGGGTGGTGGGCAGCCTGGTGGTCAACAAGGTGGGAATGCCGGGGCGGGTGCTCCTGCTGAGGGTGCTCGAGGCGCCGGCGCTGGCGGAGGTGGCAGCGAAAACGGAGGAGGTGCGATACCCGGCCAAATGCGCGGCGAGATTATCTACCATCCGTTTCTCACCGCTCCGAGTGGGGGCGCGGGCGTCTATCGGTTCGAGTTCGAACCGAACGATGCTTACTCTTTCGAGACCGTAGAGATGGCCTACGAGCTGCTGGCGGCCAACATGCTGGTACTGGAAAACAACCTCATGTACTACCCGATGCCGAATGCGGCGTTGCCGCGCTACCTGGATGAGAAGGCGCTCTACGATGCGTCGAGGGTGCCGATTCTGCTCGAGGAGCAGATCTACGCTGATATCAGCTTCTTGCCGCTGAATATCGCCGAAGGCTACGGCCTGTTGCGGGTGATGGAACTGGACGAGCGCCCCAACTCGCGGGATATCGTCATCTACGAAGCCCTGCCCAACCGTTCTGGAAATAATCGAGCACCAATGACGAGGCCGGGTGTCGCTATCACGTCCCCATTAAGGCACCTGCAGCATCGATTTGAGCCCTCAGGTCTATGAATGCTCTGTTAGTGAGGAACTTCCGCTGTTCCTTTTCCGGTTTCTTCAGGAAGTCTTGCAACACGATCCGCATCCACCTGCGACCGATTTTATTGCCCGACAGTTAGCTGGTCGAGTGCGCCGCTCCAACTTCCTCTCGGTTCAACCGCATGGTACCCACAGCTCCCGGCCGGGGCGCCAATAGGTCGCGTCGGCCGCCGGCGTTCGCCGCGGGTTACAAAACTACTCGAGCCAGAAAGAGTACAGCCTCGCTTGATTCAAATAGAAGCGGACCTTCACCGGCTTCTCGAACACCAGGTCGTGGTCTGGTTTCCATTCCATCTTGTGACGCCAGTGGTCGCCCTTGAGCGGCGTCGGTAACTCCGCCGGCACCCAGAAGCCGGGAAATACCTTGTTGGTTTCCGCGTCCATGATATCAGCGTAGACCTCACCCCACTTGGCGTCGACGTTTATGTAGAGATCCTCCCCTTTCCATTCGAAGGGTTTAGTTACGATCGTGCCGGCGTCGTCGGCGTCGAGGGATACGAAGCCGTCCGGCCGCAGCTTTGCGAGACAGATGGTGGTACTGTCTTTGAACACTTCCGGATCGACGTTGAGGCGGAACAGCTCGCGGCAGCCGCCGTATTGCTGGTATTGCCCCAAATTTGAAGGCATGCGGCTGGCGATGTGGTAGATCCAGATCTCTCCGTTCTCCTTGACGATCGGTTGGCCCGACATGCCCACCTGGCTCGTGTCCCAGCGCTTCCCGTCCCAGGGCTCGATGCCGATAAAGAGCTCACGGTTGGCCACCCGGTCCCAATGATAGAGGTCGCGCGAGACCGCTAGCTCGATCTGGTTGATGCGGGAGAAGTTCATGGCCGGCGGCGGCACGGCGCCGATCGGATTGAGAATCAGCGGAAATCCGACGTAGAGACCGTGGTACGGCATCACCGCCATATGGTAGGCCTCGGCGATGTAGTCCTCGTTATCGATAAACGCGGGCTTGATATACGCCGGATTATCCAACACCTCGCGCACCCGTTTGCGGCAGTTCTCCCAGTCCTGCTCGTCGGTATTAAAAATGAGCTCGAGCTCAGAGTAGCGCTCGCCATCTTTGCTGGTGGAAAGGAATACTGACCGGCCCCATTCGGTACTCTGCTTCACCATGGCAATGAACTGTTCGTTGTAGGGGTCGTAGGTGAACTGGGACTCGTCCTGACTGGGAATCTCGGCGACGTCCGGGCGGGTCCAATGGATTCCGTCGGCCGAGAGTCCAGGACATTGATTGTTGTTGATGCCGTTACTCAACATGCCTTTGTAGCGTCGATTCGGATCGGGGTCGCGCTCGTCTCTCACCAGGTGCCGGGGAGATTCCTCGATGGGAGTGCGATTCCAATGCTCTGCATCCTCGGAGGTGGCGTAGTCGGAGCCGAGCCACCATTCCCACAGCTTCTTCTCCGAGTTCCATTGGGGCGCGACTCGGCTCTGGAGGCCGGATTCGCCTCTGGCGAGGTCAGGCATGACGACGGGGCCGCACTTTTCAGGCTGATGCAGCTGCTGACGCACGCCGATCTTGCTGTCCACGGCGCCGTCGTCCAGAAACAGTTGATGATACTTCTTGGGATCTATGAGCTCCATAGCCAGCAGTTCTCCTTCCGCAAAGTTCGTTCATTCAACCCGCGAAATGTCCGGCTGCAAAGGATATTCTATATTGTTCCAGCGGACAATCGAAAAATTCCGCGGCCATCGCACTGTTCGCCACGGCGCATGGAAGGAGATGCGCCCGACATTCGTGATCTTCGCCCAACAGCCGCGACAACCACAGCCCAAGAGGAACCATGACTGATCGCAAGTTGCGCATACTGACGGTTTCCGCCCACCCCCACGATTTCACCTGGTACTCCGCGACGCTCGGGATCAATATCGAGCGCGGCGGTCAGGCCACCGTCTGCGTGGTCACCCATGGCGGCAGCACTCATCGGGAAGATTGGATGGAAGAGCTGCGGAAACCGGAGGAGGAGCGCGATCTCTCCATCGTCAACGCGCCAGCCGAGAAATACATCGAACAGAAGGAGCAAGAGCTGCGCAACGCGGCGGCGATCTTCGGCATCACCGACATACGGATGCTCAACTACCCCGACAAGCCGTTCCTCCTTTCCGAACAACCCGACGTGATCGATCGCATCGCCGAGCTGATCGTCGAGGTCAGACCGCACGTCATGATCACCGAGAGCCCCTTTACCGACAACGGACGGCCGGCGCGCCATCGCTCCGATCACACCGAGGTCGGTATCGCCGCAGCCGAGGCAAAACTGCGCGCCGAGTTGCCGCGCCCCGGCTCCACGTGGCGGTCCCATCAGGTCGCCATGACCTTCTGGCCCGGGGACGCCTTCGATCGGAGCCGGCTCGACCTGGTGGTGGACCTGTCGGATGAGTGGTTCGAAAAACGGATCCAGGCGGAAGCCTGCTTCTCGACCCAGGGACATGACGAAGAGTGGGCTCGCCGCCGGATGCTCCTGGACCTGGGGCCCATGGGCAACCATGCGCGGACGGCGTACGGCGAGGGGTTCGTGCGGGATAAAGTGGAGCTCTACGATCATCTTCCGGTATCCGAGGCAATGATCCGTCAGACCGAGACGGGCGACACTCAGAACGTGCGCAGGATGTTCCGGCTCGATGACGCGGCAAAGAGTTGAGCTCGTTGCGGGACGCAAAAGTGCAGAACCCTAAGGTTCCCCGTTGAGCGGGACCTCCGGTTCCAGCCAACACCTCAAAGGTATTCTGCTCGCCCTGGCTGGGGTCGTCGTCATAAGCCCCGATGGCCTGCTGATCCGTCTCATCTCTCTCGACCACTGGACCCTGCTGTTCTGGAGAGGGGTCCTGATCGCTGTAGCTCTATCCTCGGCACAGCTGGTCATGCGCGGTCGCACCATAGTTGCGGCATTTACTGCTATCGGTCGCCTCGGTCTTGTGGCTTCCCTGGTTCGCGGCATCGGCATGGTATTTTTCGTCCTGGCGATCCGCCACACTACCGTCGCAAACACCCTCATCATCCTCGGACTGTCACCGCTTTGGGGAGCGGTATTGAGTCGTCTTTTTCCGCGGGAAGCGGTACCGTTGCGTACCTGGATGGCTATTCCGGTGGCGCTCGGTGGGATTGCGCTGACAGTTTCAGCGGACTACGGCGGCGTGAAATCGGGGGATCTCTTTGCGATAGTGGGATCGGTCTCGATTGCCATCTACGTCACTCTCGTACGCAAGGTGCGCCATCTGGATATGACCCCCAGCTTGACTATCAGCTCTCTCTTCGTGGCGCTAGCCGTCTTACCACTGTCCACACCTGCGGCACTGGGACTGCGAGACGCCGCCCTGCTGGGCATCATGGGATTGGTGGTGATGCCGGTTTCTCTCGTCTTGTTCGTGATGGCACCGCGCCATATTCTGGCGCCCGAGGTCAGCCTGATCTTCCTGCTGGAGATGGCGTTGGGCCCGTACTGGGTATGGCTCGCTCTGGGTGAGCAACCACCTGCCCTGGTCATCACCGGTGGAGGCGTAGTTATGGCAACCCTTGCCGTGCACACCGGGCTGGCACTACGCGAGTCGATGGTCCAGCGCCAATCCGCATCGACTGCGCCAGCCTAATGAACGAAAATCCGAACACGACTACCGATCAAAGCCTGACAGATGAAGAGTGCCGCCGCGGTCAATCTTTGTTGATCGGCTCCTCATCGTCCGCCAGGTTTGCAGGCCATCTGATCGGGTCCACCGCTTCGCTGTTCCTGCTGGGGTTGGGGGCATCCCCGTTTCATCTGGGGGTTCTGGAAACCCTCTCCAACAGCAGCAGACTCCTGCGGGTCGTCGGTGTGCAGGCGTTGCGCGAAACAACAAAAGCACAGCTGCTCTTCCGCATGCGTGTGCTGTCTGCTCCCGTCATTCTGGGTTTGGCGATGTTGGCGTACTTCGGACACGTGGACTCCAGGTACATGTGGATCGCCATACTCACAATCGCCAGCCGTTTCGCCATGATTCAGATCGGAATGGCCGCCTGGTGGCCTCTGGTTCAGGACAACACTACACGGGCATCGTTGCCCATGTTTTTGGCGCGCCTGAGGATGGCGGGTCGCGGCGTCGAGCTTGTGCTTCCCCTCTTCGTCGGGTGGTACCTGGGATCCCAACCCGCCGTCGAACGTTTCGGCTGGCTCTACGTCGCCGCATTTCTGGTCACGATGGTGTCGGCCTGGCTGGTGCGCCGGGTCAGGGAGCTCCCTTCCGAGCGGCCCACGGAAGGGCTGAGACATCGATTCTTTGCTGCCTTGAAAATTCGCGACCTGCAGCGATACTGCCTTTTCAACGGCACGATGAATCTGATCCACGCGGCATCGCTGCCTTTCTGGGTCGTGGTGTTCACCCAGCGGGGCATGCCGATCCTGTATTTCGTGTGGATGATCTCGGTCCGTTCGTTGGGTCACCTGGCAACGCTGTATTTCTGGGGTCGACTGGTTCAGTCTCACGGTTCCCGAGCAGCCATCAGCCTCGCACTCGGTGGTATGTTTGTTCTGGCACCGTTCTGGCAGCTCTTGCCAAGCGGCAGCCTGAACCTGATTCTTGCGGCCGGATTTTTCTATTTCATGTGGGGCGCCTTCGAAGCCGGCTTACAGAGCGGCCAGACTCCAGTCATGATGGAGTCGGTTGCAACCGAATACCGCGCTGAAGGTTTCACGGTGTCGATGTACTCCATCGCCCTGGGCGGTGGCATCGGCGGACTCGTCGGTGGATTGATCTTCGAGCAATTGAACGAGATTCCTAGCGACGCACTGTCATGGGAGCCGGAGCTGCTCTACCTCAGCGTGGCGCACTTATTGTCCGTGCCGTTGTGGCTATTGAGTCGCAATCTGAAAGGCGCTAGGGAGCAGCTATCGGCACGGGAATTCGTGCGCCGTCGGCTACTCAAGCGCAGACGGTCGACCTAGGGAAGCAAGGCCGCGATCGTTCGGCGCTAGAGGCGTATCCGGCCGGTTCGCACTGGTGCAAAGTGGGTGCGGCTTTAGTTTCTTACCCCTGCAATTCAGGAGGAAGCAAAATGGCTGGCAATACCGTTCTATTCGTTTCGCTGACCGGCGACGAAGCGATCAAACTGTTCAATCTCGACACCGACTCGGGGGCGCTGAGCCTGCGGGCGACCAGCGGTGCCCACGGTCCGACAGGAGCATTGTTTCTTCACCCCGACAAGGACAAACTGCTGCTGGCCCATGTGGGTTCGTCGACCCTGGCGAGCCTCAACCTCGATCGCGCTTCGGGTGAGATGACGTTGATTAACCAGGTGGACACGGGAATCGGAACACCCGCCCATCTGATAACCGATCGGGCCGGCCGCTTCCTGCTCACCGCTTTCTATGGCGGCGGCGGTGTAACTGTACACCAGCTGGGCGAAGACGGCTCCATCGGTGAACTCGTGCAACGCATCGATACCGGCATCAAGGCCCACTGCATTCAGTTGGACGCGTCTGAGCGTTTCGTCTTCGTTCCGCACGTCTGCCCGAACAACAAGACCAGCCAGTTTAGCTTCGATAACAAGAGCGGCCAACTTACGCCGAACGAACCGGAAGAGGTGGCGCCACCCGACGACAACACGGGCCCTCGCCATCTCTGTTTCTCGAACGACGGCGACACGGTATACATCGTCAATGAGCAGGGGAACACAGCCACCGCGCATCGCTTCGACGAAGAGAGCGGCACGCTGACGATGTTCCAACACCTGGATACGCTGCCTGCTGGTGCTGACCGCAGCGGGCACACTGCCCACATCGAGATGCATCCAAACTCAAAGTGGGTTTACGCTTCCAATCGCGGACACGACAGTATCGTTGGGTTCAACGTCGACAGCGACGGTTCACTGAGCCCGTTCGGTCATTTCTCCGTTCCGTCCAGTCCACGTTCGTTCAACGTCGAGCCCGGAGGACGTTTTCTATACTGTGCTGGGGAATCCGCCGGCCGCATGGTTGTGTTTCGCGTCGATGCGGAATCGGGCGAGCTGGATAGGACGGCGGAATTCGACGTGGGGAAGAGTCCCTTCTGGGTGATGACAGCTACGCTTTAGACAATCTCGCTTCAGGGATTTTCTGGCATCGGGCAATTGCATCCATGTGCGCCCAATCCAGGGTGAACTGCGGTGACGGAGAATGGAGCCATTCTTGCGTAGGCTAAGTACGGAACAGCTCACTTCGTTCAAAGTCGACGGATTTCTCACCGTTGAAAACGTGCTGACCGACGACGAAGTCGATTCCCTTGCCGAACGTGCCGATCTGATCGCCTCAGGCAACGCCGAGCACATCCCCGAAAAATGTATTCAGCAAGAGCAGGTTTTTCGAAGGGGCGAACGTGAGGTCACCGACCAGGTCCTATCGGTGCGCAAACTCCACATGTTGGCCGTGAACGACGAGGTGATGTGGCAACATGCGACCAACCCCAAAATCGTCGACATCATCGCTGATCTTCTGGGTACCGACGACATCAAACTTTACAACGATCAGCTGTTCATGAAGGCACCGGAAACCGGCACTGCGCAGGGTTGGCATCGAGATTCGGGGTCATGGAGGGATATCTTTCCGATGGATCTGGTCTCCGCTTGGACCGCCATCGACGACGCCACCCTGGAGAACGGCTGCCTCAATTTCGCGGTGGGCACTCACCGGTGGGGAATGATCTCGAACACGGTTCGAAGTGCGTTGGTCGACGAGCTGAATGGCGGGCAATGGCCAGTGAAACCGGCTCCCCTCAATCGCGGAAGCGTCAGCTTCCATCACAGCCTCACCCTGCATCAGAGTGGCGCCAACACCTCATCCAAACGCCGGCGTGGGTACGCCACTCACTACATGCGTGCTACCTCCGTCAAGGACGAAGCCGTAACCGACGCTCCAAAGGTTCCTCCCTTCAAGCAGGTGAGAGGGCGATCGTTACCGGGACACGTCTAACCGAGTCGTTAAGAATCGCTTGCCCTGGCGCCGTCCCTTTCGTACCGTGTGATCGACTTGCCGAAATATCTTCTTTTTTAACAGCAACTTACGGTCCGCCAGAATTCGACATTAAAGCGGTTCGAGTGCACTTGAGGGATAGTCAATGAATTACGCGCGCCGAATGCGCTGGATCTTCGGGCAGATTCTGATCGCCCTGCTGGTTTTTGCCCAAACTTCTGGCGCTCAGAAAGAGCGCACCGAGGGTGCCCCCGAAACCACCCGGTCGCGTCTGCAGCTACGCTGGGAGCGCCCTGCCTACCGCAGCTTCGCCCTCGATCCGTACACCAACTATTCGAATCACTCCGTCCCTTACGAGGATGCCCCTCGCGCGGTCTACGGACCGATGGGCAACTATCTGACTACTGGATACGATCTCTATTCCTGGTCGGAGACGCGACAGCCTGGTCAGGTTTACGGCAGTGCCATATTCAAGCCTGGCCCCCAGGGTACCCTCTGGAACAAGGTATACGATGCCACGGTAGTTGGAAGGGACGGGTACGGCGACTGGGGCTACAGCATGATTGTAGCCGATGGTATTATCTCACGGTTTTCGCCGCTGACCCTTTCCATGAGCAATATGAACGGCTTCCGACTGGACGTAACCACGCCACACCTGCAGTTCACCGGTCTGGCTTCGCGGATCGAGCGGCCACACACCTACATCTCGCGCTCGGTCTTCGTCCTCGATGATGTCTTACACGTCGCGGATGATTCGACCTTGCTTCTGGGGGGCCGGGCGCAAGCGATGCTCGGCGGTGCCCGATTGGGGCTCAACTGGGTCAACACCCACGTCTACCACAGCACGCAGTCAGGAAATGGTCTCAAGGGGGTGCTGCGTCCGGATCAGACCTTCGCGGATTGGATCGTGGTGCGTTTTTCCGACGACTCCCCAGAGGATGGACGGGGTGGCGCAGCGGTTCAGGATGTACGCCTCATCGTCAACGGCGAAGAGCGACCGGACCTGATGCCCCGCGTATTGCGACACCCGTCCAACTACACGCCGCAGGTCGGGTCGGTCTCCGTGGCTACCGGCAGCTTTCGACCGGTGGACTACACCTCTTTTCGCGGACACCGGTTATTCTATCGCGGGCGCGACGACACTCCGTTCTACTCCGATTACTTCTACCGACTGGACCACGAAGCGGGCGTCGACGTGAGCGGGGATGCGAATCTGGTGGGCATGTTGCCTTTGATGCATGTGGAGTCGGCAGCCGAGGTGTTGCGCGCCGACGGCACCGATCAGCTCGCCTTTCTCTTCGATCTTTCCCAAGAGCCCACGGTCGAAACAGTGCAGGTCGAAGCGTTGCTGGGTAGCGACTTCCGGGTGGACGTGGCCTCTTTGACCGATGCGAACCCGCGCGGCAAGACCAACCACGCCCGCTATTCCAGCACCTTTTACCGGGCAGTACTACGCGCAAAGGGGAACGTACAGGATCAGTCGAACTTACGGCGGGTCCGCTTCCAGGTGGGCGAGAATACCGGACTTTTCACCTACAGCGCCGATCTAAACCTGGCTCTCCCCGGTCTGGAGCTGACCGGAGAGTACGCCCGCTCGTCCCTTTACTCGCGCTACCCCGCCCGCGCCGACGGCAACTCGATGTTCGACCAGAGCAAACGGTTCTCGGAGCGTGGATCGGCCTACTACCTCAACGCCACGCACTGGTTTCGAAGGGGACGGATCGGGGGTGAGGTCTTCGCCATCAATCCGGACTACACCACCTCCATGCGCACCTTTCTCGACAAGACCAGCGATCTGACCTACAGCAACATCTCGGGCATGCTGAACGATACGGTCTACTGGGATTTGGTGCAGGACAACGACGATGCCGATCGCTTCGCCGACCGTCGCGTCGGCAACGTGGGCGGGTTCGCGCCCGACGAAAAGCCGTTCGATCTGGATGGAGTATTCGTTGGACAGGACGCGGACAACGACGGCATCCCCGAGATCAACCGCAACTTGAATACCATCGCCGATTTCGATGAGCCGTTCTTGATGTACGATGTCGAGCCAAACATCTACGTCTACGGGCTCGACCGCAACAACAACGACGAGCCGGATCACCGGGAAGACGACGGGGAAGTCGACTATCCGTACGACTTCGACCAGAAAGGTATCCACCTGTTCGGGCAACTGGATCTCTCACACCGCTGGTCGCTGGGATTGGGGCGCTACGACGTCGACCAGATCGCCGGGCCGGGCCGCAATCGCTCCACCTACGCTCTTGTCAACTATCGCTACGAGAGTCTGGCGCGACTACGCAACCTGTTCTTCGAGAACCACTATCGCCACGTGCAGGACGACATCGCCGACGTATTCGTCGTTACCGGCGAAAACGCTTCACTCGTAGAAAACTTCAGCTCGGATGGGTTACGCGTAGAGATTTCCAACGACGTCACCCGGGCAAGCACCCACAAGCCACCGATCTATACAGGCCAATTCGTGACCGACACCCGGTTCTACCAGGACAGCTACGTGAATGAGAGTTATATCGACGCCCACATCAAACCGCTCCCCGGAACCAACGTGATTCAGAAGCTGCGGTTTCGCGCCAACTGGCAGCAGGGAGGCGAGCTCTACAATCAGACCTTCCAGCGCGAGCGCCGCCTGGATTTCTGGAGCTGGGTGACCCGCGTAGATCACACCTGGCGTTGGGGGGACATCAGCTTGACGCCGCAGTACAAATTCATGCTGTTGCGGCTCACCGATCAGGACCGGGACGTGCGGCTGCTGTCGGAGATCCGCTCTATTCCGATCTTGCGGCTGGAGTATCAGATACTTCCTCGTACCACGCTGCGCGCTGGCTTTCAGGGGCTCGGGCCGCTGCCGTACCGCCTGCGGAACGACAACGCCGGGCGCAACAGTTTCGATCAGCACACCGCCTTTACAACCTTGACCAATCGCACCAAGTATTTCGGCTATGAGCTGATCACCGTCGCCGGTATCCTCAAGAATCGCCGGGACTACGACACCAAATTCCAGGACCGCCGCAACTTCGACGATGTATCTTTTTTCGTGCGCACCCTGGTCGGATTCACGGAGTTCGGGCCCAAGCTATAGGCCCCGTTAGATTCGGCCGCCGCTTCCCGCGCCATCGACTTTCACGACCAAAGGAGATCCCAGTGGAACGACAGCAGTTGCGCATACTGACCATATCCGCCCACCCGCACGATTGGACCTGGTTCGCAGGCACCCTGGGGATTCACGTAGAGATGGGAGACAAGGCCACCGTCTGCATCGTCACCCACGGCGGGCGCACCCACCGCGAGGTATACCTGGACGAGCTACGAAAACCGGAAGCCGAGCGCGATCCGGAAATCCTCAACGTGCCGATCGAAAAATACACCGAACAAAAGGAAGACGAGATGCGGCGCGCTGCCGCGATATTTGGCGTTACCGACGTGCGCATGCTCGGCTTTCCGGACAAACCGTTCCTGCTTCAGGATCATCCCGACGCCATCGAGCAGCTCACCGAGCTCATCCTCGACGTGCGGCCGCATGTTCTCATAACCGAGTGTCCGTTCACTGACACGGCGCGCAAGATGGCTCACCGCACCGACCACACGGAGGTGGGATGCGCCGCGTTGGAGGCGAAGGACCGGGCGGCGCGGCCGCGGGGTGCTCACGTTGCGCCCCACCGCATCGCGGTTACCTTCTGGCCCGGCGATCAGTTCAGCCACGACGAGCTAGACTTCGTGGTGGAGCTTTCGGAGGAATGGTTCGAGAAGCGGGTGCAGGCGGAAGCCTGTTACGAGAGCCAGGGGCACGACGAAACCTGGTCACGCCGGCGCATGATCGTCGACCTGGGCAAGGTCGGCTGGAGTGTGAAGACCAACTACGCGGAGGGGTACGTGCGCGAGCATCCGGAGCTGCTGACCTCACTGCCCGTTCCGCAGCCGATGATCGAACAGGCCGAAGAAGGGGCGATGGAGCGCATTCGCCGCCTGAGTCACTGAAGTACCGACCGCATACGTCGGAACGCACCGTAGAAAGAAGGTATTCGTGAAGTTCCTTTTCCTCGATGACTTCCACGTCGAACGCATCGACAACCTGGCACGCAAGATGCACCAGCTTGAGAAGTTCCCCGGCAACGCCGTGATCCGGCCGGAGTATCGCTGGGAAAACATGACCTGCCAGATCCGCAACACCCCGGTGTGGGACCCGGAGGATCAGATCTACAAGGTGATCTACGCCGGCAAGGCGGAGGTTCTCGAGCAGGAGCTGGAAGTCGACCAGACCGGCACCGCGCCCTTGACCATCGCAGTTTGTTATGCCACCTCCGAAGATGGCGTCAACTGGGAAAAACCTTTTCTGGGCATCTACGATTATCCGGGGCTCAACTGGAACGGCACCCGCATCGGTACCGACAACAACGTCATTCGCGACGGGGCCAGTCTGTTTACTGTTTACGACCCGAACGAAGACGATCCAAACCGTCGGTTCAAGGGAGTGATCTACCGCGACAAGGCGTTGCATCCAATCGCCTCGCCCGATCATATCCACTGGGAGGAGCTGGGGTACCCGCCCTGTCCCACCGCCGATCAGTCCCATTTCACCTACGACGCCGACAACGGCGTGTTCATCGCCACGGTAAAACACCGCGGCCCGTACGGGCGCTCCTGGTATATCACCACCAGCGACGACTTCCAGAACTGGAGCGAGCAGCTGCTGGTCTTTCACGCCGACCAGGTGGACCAGGAGAACGGCTTCGAGCGGCTGCAACGGTTCTTCGACGATGACGCCTACCTGACGCCGGTTTACAACCGTCCCGAGGAATGGCGCACCGACGTCTACAACTACCCGGTCTTTCCGTACGAGGGACTCTACATAGGCATGCCGGTGATGCATCACTGGTCTGGCAAACACCCGCCGCTCTACGAGAACGTGGACAGCCGCAAGTCGGTGGAGCTCACGGTTAGCCGCGACCTGATCAACTGGGAGCGGGTGGCGAACCGTGCGCCGTTTCAGGAGCAGTCGCCGGTGGAGGACGGCCGCAACTACGACACCGGACAGATCCAGAACAGCAACGGACCGATAGTGCGCGGCGACAAGCTGTATTTCTATTACTCCGGCCTGCGGGCGCGGTCCGACACCATCGCTTCTTCCATGAATCGGGGTGGGCTCGACCATGGCGCCATCTGCATGGCGCGGCTGCGTCTTGACGGTTTCGTATCGTTGAAAGGTGGCATCGAGCCTGGCAGCATTACCACTGCACCCGTACAGATAGAAGGACGCGAGCTGCACGCCAACATCGATGCCTGGCGCGGACAGGTACGGGCCGAGGTTCTCGATCCCGCCGAGGAGAAACCGTTGTCCGGATTCAGTCTTGACGAAAGCATTCCCGCGTCGGTGGATGATATCGACGTGAGCTTGCGATGGAAGGAGCAGGCCGATCTGTCGTCGCTCAAGGGTCGCACGGTACGTCTCCGGTTCTCTCTCCTTCGAGGAGAGATCTACTCCTTTTGGTTCGCTTAAGGCGGCGAGTCGTGAATGCTTCTCCCGGTCTCTTCGAAGGGAACATGGCCCACCATTACCCCCGCCTGTTCGATTAATACGCTCCGCCCGAGGATCTCGTGGCGGTGACCTCCCAAGCAGACGCAGAAGAGAACGAACGATCCGAACCGGCGATCACGTTGCGGGGCGTTTTGCTCGGCGCGCTGACCGTGGCTCTGGCGGTATTCTACGTCATCGGAATTGCCCGCAGGCAGGGATCGGGAAGTTACATCCACTCTCAGTACCCGATGGCGGCTTTTCTGCCATTCGTCTTCTGGCTGCTCGCCAACCTGCCTCTCAAAGCGTTCTGGCCTCGCATCGCGCTCAAACGGGGTGAGCTGCTGACGATCTTCTCCATGACCTGGCTCGCCGGAGTGGTGCCCGATTGGATCTGGCGCTGGGCCGGCACAATGACATCGCCCATTCACTTCGCCACTCCGGAGAATCGCTGGGCGGAGACCTTCTTCGACTTTCTGCCGTGGCAGATCTTTCCCGAGACGACCAGCCGCGTGATCGACACCTTCTTTTACGGCCGCCCCGAAGGTATGCCGATCCCATGGGACGGGTGGTACCTGCAGATATTCAACTGGCTCGGTATCGCCGCGGCCGTCGTCACCTTCTGTTTCTGCATCCTGATTCTGCTGCAGCGGCAGTGGCAGGAGGCGGAGAAGCTGGCCTTTCCGCTGGCTCAGCTGCCGATGGATCTGACCATCGGCACGGATGGACCGCGACGGATCCCAAAGCTGTTCCGGTCGCGGCTTTTCTGGGCCGGATGTCTGGTTCCATTCCTGCCGCAGCTTTACAACCTGATCACCTACTTCACCCCGGGACTGCCGGTCTTCTGGCTGATCAACGACTGGAAGTACTTCTTCTTTGTCGACGACATGATTCTTGTATCGGTGCGGATCATGCCGCTCATGTTGATGGTGGTCTACCTGTGTCCCCTGGACATCCTCGGCAGCATGCTCCTCTTCCACGGAGTCGCCACAGCGAAGCGCTACCTGATGGACCGTTTTGGGGCTCCGAGTTTCGGCCTGGTGGGTTACAGCGGCGAGCATCAGTTCAGCGAGGCGGGCATGGTGCTCAATACGGAAAGCCACGGAGCAATGGTATTTCTGGCGCTGTGGTCCCTGTGGATCGCGCGCCGGCATCTGAAACGCGTGTGGCATCAGGTGCGTACGGGGACCGGTGATGAAAACGAGGCGCGCCTCTATCGCTTTGCTGTCGTCGGTCTCCTGGTTTCGGGGACCTACGCGACGGTGTGGGCCGTCAGCATCGGCGTCAGTCTGCCGATGGCGATCGCCACCATAATACTGATGACGATCTCTTATCTGGTGACCGTGAAACTGGTGGCAGCCAGCGGCTGCGCCTACATCTTCCCGAATCGACCCTTTCTAAAAGGGGAGACCTTTGTTCTCGAGCTGATCGGTTCGACCTACATCTCTCCAGAGCGCCTGGTACCGTACAAGATGTTTACCGGTTACGCCCTGTTGGGACGTTTTATCATTCCCGTACTGCCGGCCATCCCTCATCACTTGAGGATTTTCGCAGCCAGACGCCAACCGGGTTGGGTCCTGCTGACGGTGCTCGTCGCTTTTCTCGTCGCTTTCGGCGTGGCAGTATGGGCATCTCTCCACCTGAATTACACCGACGGCGGTGACTACGAGGACGGCCGCAGCTTTTTCATGGGCGTTTCATATCTCGCAGAGAATCCGATCACGCCGAATCTCGGCAAGTGGATCTTGTGGCTCACCGGCTTCGGTGAGGGGGCGTTGATCACCTTGCTGCGGGCGCGCTTCCACTGGTTCCCGATTCACCCTATCGGATTGGTCTTTCAGTACACCCACGCCACGTTCCATTATTGGAACAACTTCTTCATCGTTTTCGTGGTCAAGCTGGTGCTGCTGCGTTACGGCGGGGTCAACGCCTACTTGGCGGGCAAGCCGTTCTTTTACGGGCTGGGTATCGGATATACAGTGGGGGTGCTGCTGTCCACCATCGTGGATGCGATCTGGTTTCCCATGGCCGGCCATCACGTACACGGATGGTGAGCAGCGACGGGCCCGCGCGCCAAGCTCAAAACGGACGAAAACCGAGAAAGGTCTGCGCGGTAGCACCCATGATGTCGGAGTACTCTTCGTCGCTCAGCTCCGGGAGCAATTCCCGGATGATCGTGGTCAAGGGTCCATAACCAGGGTCCTCCTGAATCCACGGGAAATCGGTCGCCCACATCAGGCGTTTCGAGCCGTAGCTGCCCAGCAAGCGGTCGTGCCACCGCGTGAGGTCCCGGTATGGGAGATCCTCCTTGCTGAACGCGTATTGACCGGAGAGTTTCACCGCCACATTCTCGTATTTGGAGAATCGATAAGGAGTGTGAAAGGCTGGATTGTAGCTCGGAGTGTCGATATGCGGCCGTCCCTTCTCGTCGCGGAAAGCCTGCCCTTCGCCGGGACACACCCCTAGATGATTGAGAACCACCCGCACCTTCGGGAACGTTTCCAAGAGATAGGGAACCAGGTGCACCTGGTTCGCCGGCGGATAGAGCCAGATGACTAGGTCGTTGGCCGCCGCATGTTTCCAGATGCGATAGGTCTCCAATTCCTCTACAACCACGGGTTCAAACGGGTCTCGTGGTCCGCCGACAGCAAATAGCCTGAAACCGATCAGACCCGGCGTCTCCGCCAACCGGTCCATCAGCGCTTCGGGCTCGGCTGAGTCCGGAGAGATGGCGGCGATGCCGCGAAAGCGGGCTTGATGGTTCTCGAGGCAGTGGATCAGATAGGCGTGGTGCTCGAGCTCGTTGCCACCGATCTGTACCAGAACCGCCCCGTCGATCTCATGGGTGTCCATGGCGGCGAGCAGCTTTTCCGCCGTCTCTTGCCGGTCACCGGGGCAGTAGCGGTCGGTGACGCGGGGGAACCGGCTCGATTCGCGAGCGAAGACGTGAACGTGAGCGTCGATGCGTGCCATCAGGCTTGCAGGCAGAGAAACCGGCGCCGTTCCTCATGGGTAGCGCGCGCCTCCAGGAACTTGAACGGACTCCGATCGACACGGTCATTCTCGGTCCGCTTGTGGTAGGTGATGATGATCGACCTTCTGGGAATCGCACCGTCGTTGTCCAGGGCGGTATGCCAACCGTAACAGTTGAACATGATCGCCATTCCCGCTGGGCCCGAAAACCGAGCGAGACCCGGCATGTCCTCCTGCCGGTGGGGATGTGCGGACGGTGCAAAATCCGGCTTGTGGCTTCCGGGGATGAAGGCGAATTCTCCCCCTCCGTGTGCCATGTCGCTCAGGTAGATCTGAATCTTTATGTGCAGCGGGCGGTCTTGAGGGGTATCGGCATGCCAGCTGGTATAGCTCAGCGGAGACGGGGAAACGATGCGGGGCCCCACATCCTGCAAGATAGGCTCGCCGTCGCAGAACGCCTTGAGACAACCGTAGTAGCTGGGATGATCGGCGATCTCCAGAAAAGCATCGTCTTTCCTCAACGAATCTGGAAAGTCGTAGAAAGAAGGAGCTGATTCGCCGGCGGCGACGCGAGCGAGCCAATCCGGTTTGTATCCCTCCGACCAGTGGTCGAAGGCGTCCTGGAGTCTTTGCAGTAGCTCTCCGGTAATCGCGTTCTCGAATACCAGATAACCCTCCTCATCCCACTGTTTCTGCTGAGCTGCCGTTGGTGTGTTCATGTCGATCTCCAATCTTGCGGCCCGCGGCCATTTACCCGGTGACCCGAATCAGCTCTCCCGCGCCTTTCTCGCTACCGGCGTAGCGGCGTTTCGTGGCGCCGGGATACGAAAACCCGTTGATCAAGATTCGCCGCGGTTGACTCGAGACGTTCGGCTTGCTGCCGTGGATAGTGTACGGATGCCATAACAACAGATCGCCGCGCTCCGGTAGGGGTGCGATCTCCGACTCTTCAGATACCTGGTCCGCCGATAGGCGCCCCGCTTCGCTGTGAGGCAAATGACCTGCCCCACAACTCTGGGGAATAAACGCGAGGGGACCCGAGTCGGCGCCCACTGAGTCAACCGCGAGACCGGTTTGCACGAAACTGCCTGTACCGTTGACATCGGTAAACAACCCTTTGTGAAAACCGCGGTTGACGCTGTCCTGGTGCCATCCGAAAGCGACAGTCGTACCCGGCATCTTCAGATGAGCCTGGTTGATGAGGTGGTTCATCTCGTCAGAATCGAGCAACTGAGAAGCCGCACGTAACAATCGGGGGTGGCGGCCGTATTGTAATAACATCGGTACGGCGCCTCCACACCAAGCAACCTTGCGGATTTCGATCTCTTTCGCATTCGCCATCCGTAGGTCGAAGTAAGATCCCTCGTATTCTAAAATAGCCTCGTCCGGATCGAAGTCGGGAGAGCCGACGATATCCTCGGCGATCTCCAGAAGGCGATCGAAGCCGGCGGAGATTTCCTCCATCTCACGATCATCGAAAAACTGAGGGACAGTGGTGAAACCGATGTCGAAGAATTCTGCAATCTGTTGATCGTTCAGAGTGCGGTCCACGAATTTTCTCACACGCATGTCTTTTCCTGGAGCACCATTCAAAGAATAGTCTCCTCAGCAAGGAGCGACAACCTCTGTCCCTCGATGCCGATGGCGTTGAACCCAAATACTGACTCATGCCGCATTTTGGGTCTGAAAGTAATCCGATGTACCTTGGGTTGGCGATGGAGTGCCAGCCACCTAAATTTCGAATTGGGTGGGACCTCGGTTCTCCCCATGTTGGCCGTATGATTGATGAAACTCCAGAGATTTAGTTGCGTGACTGAATTGGAAGAGTCGGCTGAGGCGGCGCATGACTTGATCAGGGAAGAATTGCAGCGGAAGAACGACGAAGATGGAATGCGATGGACGGGATGGGTACTCCTATCGACCATGGCCCTTGCCTTACTCTCCGCCCTTGCAGCCCTATTGGCTGGGTTTACCGCAAACGAGGCTGTGCTCGAGAGAACTCAAGAGCTTCTCGAGGTGTCATATTACGAAAGCGATTGCCTCAACATGGAGATATTGAAGTCCAAACACGAAATTTTGATTTCCCTGGGTGAAACTCCGAGTAGAGCCGAAATCGACAGAATCCAGAAGTACGAAGACGAGGTGAGTCGATTGAAACTGAGCGTTTCAAAAGAAGAGTTAAAAGCCCAGGAGGCGATCTTCGAGCACGAGCTCTTTGCAATTGGTGTGACCCTATTCTCCATCGCTATAACGCTGTGCGGCATGGCTCTGGTTGTACAGCGACGAAGGATATGGGGCGTCGGGCTGGTCTTTGGTCTGGCGGGGATCTGCATCGTCGGTGTAGGTATCTTCAAGATGTTTTCTTAGTCAGCTGGGAAAGCGCGATATGTGGACGTGAACGGGATCGAACTGGACAGTTTCGGCCATACCGGGGCCGGTGAGCAGGTCGAGCGTTTGACGCTGGAGAACGCCCTGGGCTCTAGGGTTCGGATCATTGCGCTGGGTGCGACCGTAACTGAGCTCCATGTGGCCGATCGCAACGGCATACTCACCGATCTCGTTCTGGGTTTCGATGCCGTCAAAGAATACGAGATAAACGAGCCGTACATGGGTTGCACGGTGGGCAGGGTGGCCAACCGGATCGCCAACGGCTGCTTCAACCTCGACGGCACCCTATATCAGCTCGCTCGGAATCTCGATCCCCACCACCTTCACGGGGGTGCGGTCGGATTTCATCAACGGATCTGGGAGGCCGAGATACTGGAGCGGGAAAGTGGGCCGGCGGTGAGGTTCACCTACGTCAGTCCGGACGGGGAGGAAAATTACCCGGGCAGACTGCAGGTCCATGTAGTCTACTCACTTACGAATGCTAACGGACTGCGCATCGAATACGAGGCGAGCACCGACAAGGCCACGCCCGTAAATCTCACCAATCACTCCTACTTCAACCTGGCGGGGTCGGGAGCCGGGACCATCCTCGATCACGAAATCACCGTTCACTCCGACTACGTCACCGAGCGCGACCCAGACGGCGTACCTACCGGTCAAATCCTTGGGGTTGAAGGCACGCCCTTGGATTTCCGGGCGCCAAGGCGGATGGGCGCAAGAATTGCCGAGCTCGAATGTGGTTTCGACCACAACTACGTCTTTTCAAGCGGCAGTCGAGAGAATCCCTTATTCGTTGCGGAAGTGTATGATCCTGCTAGCGGGCGCGGAATGGAGGTGTGGACGACGGAACCGGGAATGCAGCTGTATTCCGGATCCTTTTTGAACGGTTACGAAGGCAAAGCGGGGGCGGTCTACGATCAGTTCACCGGGTTCTGTTGCGAGACCCAGAATTTCCCGGATGCGGTTAACAAACCTCATTTTCCGGAGGTGATCTTGCGTCCCGGGAAGACCTACCGGCAGACTACCGAGTACCGCTTCAAGACTGCATAGATGGATACCATAGCCCGGTTGCCATTGCGGCGATCGGGGTCCACCTGTCTCGGGTCATTCTCAGTCTCCAGCTGAACCGGCTTCAATTTGGAGGCCGAACTCAGTGGACGAATGTTCGATCCACTGGAACAGATAATCCGCGAAGCTGCGGCGCACGACCAGCTGGAAGCATGGGTTGTCGCCATCATTGACCGCTGGAATCAACAACACGCTGGTCTTGCCTACGTTGGTCTGGGCGCATTGTCCAACGCCAAAGCCCCGAGGATCCAGGTCGAGCGTAGATCCCTTGGCTAGCAATTCGCGAACCCGAGGTCCACTTAGCTGGATCGTTGTGTAACCACCAGTCAGATCGGTAACGGCGACATGCAACTGCGTCGTCGCCAGCACAAGCGCCGCCATCAGTCCGGTCTGCCGATCGGGCGGAGTGATCACCATCCATTCGTCCGGACCCAACCAACATGCGGTTACGCCAGCTTGGGCTGGCTGCGCCGCCGGTGAGACGGTGTTGGGTTCCACCGGTAAGCCGATTCCAAGCGCGTCGCTCGCAGCATTCAAGAAGGCGTTTTCCCGCGGATCGCCTCGAAGATTCAGATAGCCCGCGAAAGCGCGCTCGATCAGCACAATTGCTTCCTCGGATCTTGCGTTCGGACTGGAACAGGTGGCCAGAGCGGCAGCCAACGGGCTTTTCTGCGCGGGTCGTTCAGACATTCTGCCGCTCCCCATCGGGATCATAAAACACCGGGTTGGAAACGCGTGCTCTCACGGTGCCGCCGTCGAAATCCTGGACATAAACCGTATCGCCCATGCGACGGTGGCCTCCCTTGACCAGACCCAGTGCGATCGATCTTTCCAGAGTGGCGCTGAAGTAGGACGAAGTAACGTGTCCCAACATCGGTCGAGGCAGTGGCGCCTGCGGATCATCGACGATCTGGCCCCCTTCGGGTAGCACCGTTTGCGGATTTTCAGTGAGCAAGCCGACGAACTGTTTGCGATCGGGTTGGGAGATGTAGGAGCGGGAAAGGGAGCGTTTGCCGAGAAAGTCCTTGTTCTTAGCCACCATACGGTCCATTCCCAAGTCGATAGGGGTCACCGAGCCGTCCGTGTCCTGCCCGACGATGACGTATCCCTTTTCGGCACGCAGCACGTGCATCGCTTCGGTGCCGAATGGGGTGATCTGGAATTCCCGGCCTGCGTCCATCACCGCTTCCCACACATGGCGTCCCAGGTTGGCGTTCACATTGATCTCGTAGGTCAGTTCTCCCGTAAAGCTTATTCGAAAAATCCGGGCCGCGACGCCGGCAACGGTGCCGTCGCGCACACTCATGAAAGGGAAACTTGCGTTGGAAAGGTCCAGGTCGGAACAAATCTTTTGCAGAGCCTTGCGTGCATTCGGCCCGCAGAGGGAGATGGTTGCCCAATGATCTGTGACCGAGGTCAGAAACAGGTCGAGATCGGGCCATTCAGTCTGCAGCCACAGTTCGAGCCAGGACATGATGCGAGCGGCCCCACCGGAGGTGGTATGCATCAGATATCGATGCTCGCCAAGTCTGGCCGTCACTCCATCATCGATGACCATGCCGTTCTCGTCCAGCATCAAGCCGTAACGGCAGCGTCCTACAGGCAGCTTCAGAAACGGGTTGGTGTATACCCGGTTTAGAAAGCGAGATGCGTCCGGTCCCTGGATATCGATCTTGCCCAGGGTGGAGGCATCGAGAATACCGATGCTCGCCCGCGCCGCCTTACACTCCCGATTGACCGCGTCTTCCATCGACTCGGCTCCGCGGGGGAAGTACCAGGGCCGCTTCCACTGACCCACATCCTCGAAAAGCGCACCCTGGTCCACGTGCCAGGAATGAATGGCCGTCTTGCGAACCGGATCGAACAGGTCGCCCTGCTCGCCCCCCGACATGGCGCCATAAGTCACAGGGGTGTACATCGGCCGGTAGGTGGTGGTTCCGACCGATCCGGGATCGGTCTGCCCGTGGTCCGCGAGTACCCCGATCGCGTTGACGTTACCCAGCTTCCCCTGATCGGTGCCCATGCCGAGGGTCGTGTAGCGCTTTACATGTTCGATTGATTGGTACCCTTCGCGCGCGGAGATGAGAAGGTCGGCAGCGGTTATGTCCATCTGCAGATCGACGAACTGTTTCGGAGCTCGACTGACTGGTTTCTTTCCGGGAACGACCCACAACGCGCGAATCGAATCCGCGCTTGCAAGCTCGGTGGATGGCACGATCCCGGTCATGGAGCCGTCACCGAATCCCGACAGCGCCGCCGCCTCCGCGCCGGCGGCAAAACCTTCGGCCATGCAGGCAGTCGTCTCGAAAGTGCCGTTGCAAGCACCTGCAGAGCGTTCGGCTTGCACCGGATCTCCGGGCAGGAAACAGGCTCTTTCTTCGTCGTAGCGTGGATTCCCTCTCGACTGGGCATGCAACTGGACGTTCGGATTCCAACCACCCGAAACCGCCAACAGGTCACATTGAATGGAGGTGGACTTGCCAGCCAGGAATTGTCCGTCGGCACCCAGGGCGCCGGCACGAACAGCGCGAATCCGTTTCGTTCCGAGGACATCGAAGACGACGTATTTGTCCAGGACCTCTATCCGTCGTTCGCCTGCGGTCCGTGCCAACTCCCCAGCGGGACGCGGATCGACGATGGAGGCGATCTCAATCCCCGCTTCCTGTAGTTTGAACGCCACCGCGTAAGCACTGTCGTTGTTGGTGAACACCACCGCCCGCGAGCCCGGTAGCGCAGCGTAGCGAGACAAGTATTCGCCAGCGGCCGCCGCCAGCATGACTCCTGGCCGGTCGTTGTTGGAAAAGACCAAAGGCCGTTCGATGGCGCCGGCCGCGAGCACCACCTGTTTCGCACGCAATCGCCACAGCCGTTGACGGGCACCCTCGCCAAGGCCAGGCCCCAGGTGGTCGGTGCGGCGTTCCAGCGCCAGGAGGAAATTGTGTTCGTAATAACCGGACCCCGTCGTGCGGGTCAAAAGCTGTACTTGTGGAAACGAACGTAGCTCTCGAACAGTCGCTTCTACCCACGTGACTGCAGATTTTCCTTCAATCACCTCCGAGCTGGCCAGCAAACTCCCGCCCGGTTCCGACCGCTCGTCTACGAGAATGACCCGCGCGTCCGCCCGGGCTGCTTCCAGCGCCGCGCTCAATCCGGCGGGGCCGCCGCCCACGACCAGGACATCGCAATGGGCGTTCATGAGATCATAGTTGTCCTGATCCGGACCGTCAGGAGCGACTCCAAAACCGGCGGCCTTGCGAATCTGGTGTTCGTAAAAGCGCCACCATCCCGCTGGCCACATGAAGGTCTTGTAGTAGAATCCGGGAGGCATGAAGCGGGCGAACCAGCCGTGGACCGATCGCCAATCGAACTCCACGTTGGGTGAAACATTCACGCTGCGCGCCGTAAGACCGTCATACAATTCCACCTGAGTGGCGATCAGGTTGGGCGAGCTTGCAGAGCCTTCACCTACCTGGACGATGGCATTGGGGTCTTCGGAGCCGGCGGCGACGATGCCCCGGGGCCGGTGATACTTTAAACTGCGCGCGACCAGGTGAACCCCGTTGGCGATCAAGGCGGACGCCAAGGTATCTCCCTGAAATCCCATCAGCGTGCGGCCATTGAACGAAAATCGAAGCGGTTTGTCGCGGTCGATGCGGCCTCCACTGTCGTGACGGAATCTCTGCTTCACTTCCCGTCCCCTGGAGATTGTTCACCAACCTTGTAGACCGACTTGATCTGGTAGGTCACCGTGTCCCGTTCGACATTGAAATAACGCCGGCAGCCGGAGCTGTGGTTCCACTGTTCCAGGTGCCGACCGCGACTATTGCGGCGGTAGAACAAATAGTCGGCCCACTCTTCGTCCGAGAGGGTCGCCGGTTTCGCTGGCCGGGTGATGTGGGCTTCCCCCGAATAGGTGAATTCGGATTCGTCGCGGGCGCCGCAGAAGGGGCATTCAATCAGGAGCACGAAATCACTTCCCTAATGAGCGACGCCGGCTGCACCGTGCTCGTCGATAAGGTGGCCAGTTGTGAAACGTTCCAGGGCGAACGGTTCGTTGAGAGGATGGGGTTTGTCATGGGCAATGGTGTGGGCGAACACCCAGCCGGACCCCGGAGTCGACTTTAATCCACCGGTGCCCCAGCCACAGTTGAAGTAGAGCCCTTTCAACGGCGTTGGGCCTATGATAGGGCAGGCGTCGGGGCAGGTGTCGACGGTGCCGCCCCATTGTCTGAGCATGCGCACCCTGCTGAAGGTAGGGAACATCTCGAGAATGGCACTGATGGCATGTTCCAGCGTCGCGGGACTTCCGCGCTGGGCATATCCGTTGTAGGAGTCGACGCCGGCGCCACACAGCAGCTCTCCGCGGTCAGTCTGGCTGAGGTACGCGTGCACCGCGTTCGACATGATAACCACATCGAGAACCGGTTTGATCGGCTCAGAAACCCATGCTTGTAGAGGCCGGCTTTCCAACGGGAGGCGAAGATCGGCCATGGAGGCGAGCACGCCGGAGTTTCCCGCCGTGACGCACCCGATCTTGTTGCTGCCAATAAATCCGCGATTGGTTTCGATTCCGGTGACGGTTCCGTTTTGCCGACGAAAGCCGGTTACCTCGCAATTCTGGATGATGTCGATACCAAGCGCATCGGCAGCGCGGGCGAATCCCCACGCGAGGGCGTCGTGGCGCGCGGTGCCGCCTCTACGTTGGAGTGACGCGCCGAGAATCGGATACCGCGCCGAAGGCGAGATGTCGATGGCTGGCACCATTTCCTTGATCTGTTCGGCGGTGACGAATTCGCTGTCGATACCGTTGAGGTTGTTGGCGTTCACCCGCCGCCGGATATCGCGGATATCCTGCAGATTGTGACCCAGGCTGAGCAGTCCGCGCTGACTGAACATCAGATTGAAGTTCAGATCCTGAGTGAGGCCCTCCCACAGCTTGAGGGAGAATTCGTAGAGGTGGGCTGACTCGTCCCAGAGGTAGTTGGAGCGCACGATCTCGGTATTGCGTCCGGTGTTACCACCTCCCACGAAACTCTTCTCTACCACCGCTACATTGGTTATCTGGTGCACACTTGCCAGGTAGTAGGCGGTGGCGAGGCCGTGACCACCGCCGCCCACGATTATTACGTCGTAGGATGATTTGGGTTCGGCACTGCGCCAGGCTCGCTGCCAGTTTTCGTGCCAGCTGAATGCGTTTCGGGCGAGGGAGAGAAAGGAGTATTTCTGCATGCGAGAAGCTGTCGGCCGCGGTTTGGTGTAGTCCGCGAAAACATGGCGTATACTATAGGCCACGGTCGGTATCTGATCCAGCACCCAGAGCGTCAAGGAGGATGAAATGCAGTTTAGACAGTTGGGAAAGGACGGTCCTCGAATCCCGGTGATCGGTCTCGGCGCCTGGCCTCTCGGGGACGGCATGGGCAACCTGGACGAAAAGGCGATTGTCGACACGGTTCGCACTGCGATCGACAGCGGCGTGACCCTGATCGACACCGCCCAGCTCTACCGCAGCAGCGAGGGTCGATTGGGCAAGGCCTTAAGAGACGGATATCGCCAACGCTGCTTTCTGGCCACCAAGGCCAGCGACGACTATTCGCGGCAGGGCATCATCGCCGCCATGGAGAGCAGCCTCACCCAACTTGGCGTGGATTGCGTCGATCTCTACCAGATACACGGATGGGATCCCAAGTATCCGATTGACCAGAGCATGGAGACCATGGCTCGACTCCAGGAGGAGGGCAAAACCCGCTACATCGGAGTTTCAAATTTCACCGCAGAACAGATGCAGCAGGCCGCTGAGACGGCGTCGTTTCACTCCAGCCAGCCGCGTTACAATATTATCGATCGACAGATTGAAGCGGAGGACATTCCGTTTTGCGAGCGGGCCGGCATCGGAATCCTGGGCCACAGTCCGCTGGCCAAAGGGTTGCTCAGCGGACGTTACAAACCGGACGACACGTTTTCTGAGGATGACGAACGTTTCGAGCGCCCGCGTTTCAAAGGCGAGGCGTTTGCCCGCTTTCTAGCCGTGGCCGCCGGGTGCAAGGAGGTTGCCGATGCCAAGGGCATCACGCCGGTGCAGCTGGCCATCGCCTGGATCCTGAGATTACCGGCAATAACCTGTGTGCTGGTCGGTGCCAAGAATCCGGGTCAGGTGAAGGATCATCTGGGGGCGGTAGGAGTGGAGTTCAGCGACGAAGAGCTAAACCATATCGATGCTGCGCGCGCGATATTGCCAGCGGAAACGCTGAATCAGTATCCGTGATGCGGGATTCTGCGATGGCGACGCGATAGGTTCTCAAATGGCAGCCAGCGCTTCTTCTAGCGAAACCTCGCGAAACGACTGAGCGGGAAGGCCATCCAAGGCTAGCGCGTCTTCCCAAAAGGTCCGTCGCTCTGGGCTCTCCGACAGCTCGACTGATCCCAGAACCTTTCGCACCCAGTCACTTAACTCCGGTTTCTCACAGGTTATCGTCAAATCCGGATCTACAACCACCCCGGAAGTCGAGTAGAGGTAACAGCGGTGGATATTGCGCCGAGCGCTTTCGAGACCAACCGGTTCGATGGTCACCTCGCCTGTGCGGTCTTCGGGTACGAGCAGAATGTTCACAGCACGGTCGGTTACGGCGGCGGCCCTTTCGTCCTGACTACCGCTGATGAACACGTTCTTATGGTGAGGCCACACATCGAACATACCGTAGTTGGCGACCGGCTGTTGCAGCTGAAACGTGAAGAAGTCGGGATAGGCGAAGAACTCCACCTCCCTTTCGCGATACCTGTCGTAAAACGCGGTGACGTAGGCCATGATCAAGGTGGCTGCCCCGATGACACTGAAGCGATCAGGAGAGAGTACGCCCAGTCGTTCCGTGCTTCGAAAGTCGGTAAAGTATTCGGCGTGGGGCAGCTGTTTGCCCCCGTAGTTGAGGCTGAAATCAGTGCCCCTTAGGAAGCTGCTGTGCATTTGGACATCGCTTTCGGAAGGAGAAACCTGCGCATGGTGAATCCATGTCAGATAATAACCAGAGGAAGTGGCGATGGCCACTATTCAGTCGCCTTTGCTCACCCGAATCGAGGTCCGCATCCACCGTCCGGTGCTGGATGCCCTCCTCGTATTTCCTATACTCTGTTCCTTCGCAATTTCTCGGCGCTAAATATTGCTCGGAGGTCTCCATGTCCTGGCCCATCGAACACTTTCACTACATGCCCGGCTCATCCAGCTTTATCGAGATGATGCCTGGGGCCATGAAGGCAATGACCCAATGCGCTGGACTACAACCGGGTGAGAACGTGACCATCGCCTGCGACACCAATAAGATGCGGTTGGCCGAAGCCCTGGCGGCAGCCGCGTACGCCGCCGGCGGCATTCCAACGATTGCCGCTTTCCCCCCAACCGGGGCCCACGGTGCCCAGGTACCGGCGCCGGTGGTAGGGGCATGCGCCCGCTGCGACGTCTTCTTCCTTCCCACGAGCTGGTCGATGACCCACACCGATGCGCGCACTGAAGCGACCAAGAACGGAGCGCGCGGTGCCACCATGTGCGAGGTGACAGAAGACTGCCTGTGCACCGGTGGAATTCTCGGAGATTACGAAGAGAACGATCGGCGAGGTCGCCGGCTCGGCGCCGTTATGGCCACCGGTAAGACGATTCGTATGACGTCGACAGGTGGAACGGATCTATCGGGCAAAATCGAGGATCGTCCCGTCCAGTACGAAACCGGCCTGTTCCGTGAGCCGGGACAGTTTGGCGCGTTGCCCAACAGCGAGCTCAACATCTCGCCCTTCGAAGGAACTACCGAGGGCGTAATCGTCGGCAACGTGCGCCTCATGGGATTCGGCATCCTGCGTGAGGAATCGATTACCGTCGAAGTGGAAAAAGGGGTTGTGACGTGGGCGACGGGAGGGGCGGCGGCGGATTACCTGAACACCACACTGAAATCGTTCGGCGACGATTCCGCCTACAATCTCGCCGAGTTCGGTTTGGGTCTCAATCCCGCCAGTCGTGCTTACGCCACCAACCTGGAAGATCTGGGTAAACTCGGTTTCGGCCACCACGGCATTGGCAGTAACTATGCTATTGGCGGCAGTGTCAAAGCGCCGTGCCACATCGACGTCATTTACTCGGATGCGACCGTGGAGATCGACGGCAAGGTTATTCTGGACCGGGGTGTGACAACGGTTTAGACGGTATCCTCTAGGAGTATTCAGGAGATCTTCATATGGCAAGAGTTGGACTCATCGGCGCTGGCGACATGGGTCTGGAAATGGCAAAAAACCTGCTAAGCGCGAGTCACGAGCTGTCGGTTTATGATCCCCGCACCGAACCGCTTAAGGAGCTCGAGAAGCAGGGCGCGAGGATCGCCACGTCGCCGCGAGACGTTGGAGAGCAGTCGGCCTACGTGTTTCTCATGGTGTTGACGGGAGAACAGGCCCTGGACGCTACCACAGGCAAGGACGGATTGTTCGAAGGTTTTCAAGCGGATAGCACAGTCATCTGCACGGCGACCATCGGGCAGCCGATCATGGCGGAGATCGCCGTGGCGGCAAAGGCGCGGGACGTTCACGTGCTCGATTCGCCGGTGAGTGGCAGCACTCCAAGGGCAAAAGAAGGTACACTGACCCTGATGCCCTCCGGTGAGAAGCAGATTTTTGAGCGATGTCTGCCGATTCTGGAGGCTGTCGGCAAGGATATCATCTACGTGGGGCCGGAGCCGGGTTTGGGACAGACGGCGAAAACCGCGCTGCAGGTCCTGGTGGGAGCCACCTTTGCCGGGGCATGCGAAGCGCTTGTGCTCGGGGTCAAGGCCGGCATAGAGGCCGAATCGTTGTCTCAAGTCCTCTGCCCCAGCATTGCCGGCAGCTTGCTAGTGGAGATCGTGACCGAAAACGTCATGAAGCGAAACTTCACGGCCGGCAGCAAGATCGCCACGACCTACAAGGATCTGGGACTGGCCAACGATCTGGCCAAGGAGCTGGGTGTTCCGATGTTCGTCACCGGAGCCGTGCACGAGCTGTTCCAGGCGGGTATCGCCATGAATCCGGATGAAGACAACCACACCATCATCAAGCTTCTGGAACAGGTGGCAGGGGTCGAAGTGAAGGGCCGTTGAACTCGACCAGATTCCCTAGCAGCCGGTTTCTTCACCGAGGAGCGGCTGGCAGGCTGCCGCGAGAATCCCTCAACCGTACACAACCGAGCAAGTCTTTTCGACATTGGCAGTTGAACTTCACTGGGAGATCGAGATGAGCAGGATCCAGGTATTAATGGCCGCGCTGACTTTGTTGCTGGTGCAAACGGCGGGAGCGTTGGATGGCCGACGCCAGGGTTTCTTCTACCAGGTCGGTATTGGCGGCGGAACGACATCTGCCGATCAGGAGTGGACCGTTCTGGACACGGACTTCGAACTGGACGACAGCGCCGGCGGTATAGCGTTCGATCTCAAAATCGGTTATGGGATTACCAGCAAACTCTTGCTCTCATACTCGATAAACGTGGGAAGCGCAGACCTTGAAACCATCGATGGGCAGATAACCGGATTTTCCAAGAGCAAAGAAACGGCGTCGTTTGGGGCAGGGGGAGTTGGCTTAACCTACTTCGTTAAGGATGCCGCACCTTCGCTGTTCGTCGATTTGGCGATAGGTGTTTCCACCTGGGATGATGGAGATGGCAACGAATTCAGCGGTGGGGGTGCTTCCGTCGGCGCCGGGTACGAGTTCAAAAAGAACTGGACCGTTGAAGCGGACTACAGCCTCGGCAGTCCCAGTGAGGACAAGTCGCTGTTCGGAGAGAAGGTTCTCGAAGCGGAGGTGACCGGCGCCACCCTCGGGATCACGATCAATCATATCTGGTACTGATTTCCGCCGACCTGAGGATACCACGTGACCCGGCTTGCCGATGTAAACACCACTGACATTCGAGATGCGATCCGCCTCGGCTGCCAGGCTATGGGCAAGGCCTTCAACTCGGACGACGGCGACATTCCGTACCGAGGCGCGTCCATCCGTCCCATCGCCAAGCTCGGCGGTAGCTCAGAATCCCACACGCCCGGTCGCCACCTTAATGCCTTGCTCAACGCGGAGGACGCAGCGGGCATATCTATCGATGAGTCAGTCATCGAGAACCACACCCGGGCGGCGATGTACTCTTATTCCCGCGCACCCCTGCCGCTACAACGGGTACGGGACCTAGAGGGGATGGGCTACGGAGAACCGGTTGAGCTGGAGGATCACGATCTTCGCGAAGGGTTCCACGCCCTCACGGCGTTGGTCCGGTTCCGCGGCTCAGAGAAAGCCCGAGTTCTAGCAGAAGACAGCATTCAAGCTGTCCTCGACTACTGGATTCCAGATGAACGCTGGAACCTGGAAGCTCTTCGAGAACAGTTTCAGATGACGGAGAGGAAGCCTGGCTACCAGACCTTCATCCAACGACTCGCCCGTTCAATCGGTCCCCTGGTCAAACTCTACAACGTCACCGCGCATCAACCGGCGCTCGATCTCGCGATCGCATTGAAGGAGAAGGCGATTCGGGAATTTTTCACCGAGGAGGGTGATTTTTCCACCGAGCTGTTTGGCGCCCATGCGCATTCCACGACATGCGTCATGTCCTCTCTGGCGCAACTCGCCGATCTTACCGACGATCGAGTTCTGTTGCAGCGGGTGAAGTCGTTCTATGACAACGGGTTGTGGCAGATGCGGGATCAGGTCGGATGGTCCATCGAAAACACGCGGACCGAAGACAACTGCGGTCGTGGGGAAGCCAACAATACGGGAGACATCGTGGAGACCGCTTTGCTCCTGGCGCGCAATGCAGATACGGATTATTACGCTGACGCCGAGCGCATTCTGCGCTCTCATCTGCTGCCCTCGCAGTTGCGTGACGTCTCCTTTGTGATCGAGCCGGACAATCCGAACGGTCTTGACGGATTGCGCAACGTAGCCGAGCGGCTCCGAGGCGGGTTTGGCTTTCCCGCCCAGTATGGCCACGAACCGGCCGGCATCTGGGAATCGAATAAGCCGCGCATCGATTTCAATCTGGATATTGTCGGTGGTGCCGTCGATTCCCTTTGCGCCGCCTATCGGGCAGTGACCCGATCGGACGAAACCGGTCACTGGATCAACATGCTATTCGATCACCAATCCCCGGATCTGGAGGTGCGGTCGCCCTATAGCCACAAACGGCTACAGGTGAGCCTCAAGCGGCCCGGACCGCTGCACGTGCGGGGCATACCTGGTCTGGCCGTCGCGCCGGTTGGCATCGATTCGTCTGATGTCCCGCGCCTCGAAAACGGTTCTCTGGTCATCGACGATCCGGACGTGGGCAAGTGGATCGAGTTCGAATGCGAATTGCCCATCCACGACGAGCTCTTGACCTGGGAGGGCACCGAAACCCGCGCCCGGTTCAGGGGTGATGAGGTGGTCGCCATGGAGAATTTTGGCACGGACCTGACCTTCTTCGAATCCCTGGACTGACCTTGCAATACCGGATTCCACAGCAGGTCTATCCCGAAGATCCAAGACTCAATCAGAGCGGAGACGACCGTCCAAACACCGGGCTGCGCGAGGGCAACATTCCGCACAGCGAAGTCAACGACACCATCCGCACCTGCGCGAAAACCGTGATCTTCGGACAGCAGACGCGTTTGCGGAACGGCGAGCTCCTGCCCGATCAAAAGCTGCCCCGTTTCCACGCGGGCCACGATCTGGTCAAATTCTTTTATAGCGCCGTGCGTCAATTACCGCCCTATCTAATCGATGCCCTGCTGGAGAACAATGTCAGTGTCACGCTGGTCCAAGGCCCCTCGTTGCTGGTATTCCACGATTCCCGTGAGCACCAGTCATTCCACATGGGCCGCACCCGTAGGACACTCTACATCCCCGAAAAAATATTGCGAGAGGCCGCCGACAAAGGGTACGATTATTGGGCGATCAGTGAGGTTCTCATCCAGGAATCGTTGCCGCTACTCAATTACATTCTACTCTTGGAGACCATCCGTCGGATTCAAGAACATCTCAAGATCCATCTCACCATCGGGTATTACATCATCGCGGATACGCTCCGACGCTTCAACCACCATCTGGTCGACAACGAGGAGAAGGACGAGGACGAGTTTCGCATCTTCTTTCGCTACTACGCGGACGCCCTCTACAGCTTGAAACCATCGGATCTTAAACGGGATCCGTATCTCATAGTCGACGACATGATCGACGAAAAGCGCGAGCGTTTCTGGGCCCAGCTCAAGCTGCATGACATCTGCGACGTCTACCGCTATCCCACCTACTTCGCCGTCGACCGGGACATCTGCCACGGCGCCGCGTTTCGATTGGCTCGAGAAATCTCGTTGCCTCTTGAACCGGAGACCATCGACGATGTGATGCACGATCTTTGGGATGAGGGTCGTTTCAAGCTCAGTCGTTCAGTCAAGACCGAAGAACTGTTGGAGCAGCTCATCCGAATTGGTGCCGATGGGATTACCGCATTCGTGGCGGTGGTAGCTGAAGAGATCGTCGGGGGTTACGCTTACGTTACGGCCAACCGCATGGATGGCTTCAACATTGCCGCGGGGTTCAAACGCATGCTGCAGTCGTATTCCACCACCCGCCGTGCGGATCTTCCAGGTTGTCTAGGATTTCACTTCAAGGCGCTTACGGAATATTTTATGGAGCAAAAGCGGTACGAATTCTTCGAGCACTTCAAGGAGATGGAGCCGCGAGCGCAAGAAGAGAACCTGGTGGAGATACGTCAGCTACTCTACCGTGTCATAGAAGTACGGCTGCGCCCTTCTCAGGCTCCCGACTTCAAGCGCCGGGTGGAGCTTGCGGACAGTGCCCGGGTTCTAATCGACACCGGGGAGGGATTGCTTCGAAAACCGGAGGAGAAGCAGGCCACGATAGCGATCTGCGGTCTGCTGGCCAAACTCGATCGCCACCCGCTCTATCATACGCTATTGCTTGAACAGTTCCGCGAGCTGTCCGGAAATGACGCGGTGGTCCTGAAGGAGCATCTTGCCCCGGAAATAGAGCGACTTGCCGAGTACCTACCCTCGCCCCTCCACGACTACAGCGCAGATCCACACGGTGTCACCTCCCGTTACCGAAAATTCGAAGAGGTGCGCCGATTCGATCCGAACAGTGCGGAGCTCTTGGAGCTGCTGGCGGCACTATTCGTGCGACTCGATCGGGCGGAAAACTACGACGAGCTGGTGGAACAAACCCGAGCTCTTGGAGAATACGCGGTGCCGGCGTTGCAGGAGGTTGTCGAGAATACCGATCTCTTTGGCGACAACCTCCGGGGGGGGATTCGCGACCAGTGCAAGGAGCTGTTGGATGAGCTGTCGGCCCGGGAGCCGACGGCGCAGGCGAACTAGCAGGCCGTCGCTGTGGCTCTTACTTGACCTACGCATCGGCGCAGCGCCGGGACCGGGTCCTTCACATCCCCTTCATATTCGATCACCACATATCCGACCTTGGCATTCGATTCGAGGTGTTCCGTTAAGCCGCCGAGATCGAGATTTCCCGTTCCCACCACCACGTCCTCCGGAACACGGCCGCGATCGAAAACGAAGTCCTTGATATGCACGCCGTAGAGCCGGTCGCCAAAGTGCTCAGCCAGCGCGAGCGGATCCTCGCCGGCGTCCAGGGCCCAGGCAGTGTCGAGGCAGAATCCAATGCGCTCGGAGGAAGCTGAAAAGAGGTAGTCGAGCATCTGTTTCGATCCCAGCCAATGGCGGCCACCATGGTTGTGCACGCAAAGATGGAGATCGTAATCCTCCGCCATCTCTGTCGCCGTCTGCCAGCTGGCGGGAGAGGAATCGGGCAGAAAGTGGACACTTATGAAACTAGCTCCGGCGAGTCGAGCGAACTCGAAAATGGGGCGCTCCACCTCGCGGTCGCCACGCAGGGTTTCGACCCCGATGCTGACGATCTCGATGCCGGCCTTGTGGTATTCATCCACGACGCCCTGATGAGAATCCACATCGTCGAAGTCGGTGTGTACTCGGCATAGCTCGACAGCGGCAACTTCACACCGTTTTAGACCGTCGATCACTTCTGGGTGGGTTGAAAAACCTCGAAAACAATAACTCTGGATGCCCAGCTGTTTGGATATGGATTTCACGAACTCACTTTTTCTCCGGTAAGATTTTTGTTGCTGAAGTCTGAGGATTCGAGTGGCCCCAGTAGGTGCGAAGGATGTTGGAGGCTGCGTTCGCCTGAATGCCTCGTGTCACAAGATTTCGTAGGTCATTGGCGCCGCCGATCTGTTCCCCTTCGAGTGCTCCGTGGATCTCAACGGCTTCAGAATAGGTATTCTCTGCCCGTTCAACATCTCCCAAGGCGAGATAGCTGAGGGCCAGGTTGAAATGCGCATGGCTACTGGGGGTTGATTGCAGTACCTGGCGAAACTGGCCGATGGCACCTTCCAGATTCCCCGCTTCGAAGAACGACCAGCCTAGGTTGACGCGGGCCTTGACATTGGCAGGGTCCCACCTCAGGGCTTGGGCAAAGGCATCTACAGCCGCCTTCTGGTCATTCTGCAGCCAATATTTAACGCCGAGCTGGACGTAAGCCTGCCCAAGCGCGCGCCGCGTCATCGCTCGCTGAGGAGCGTAATGCAATGCTTGTGTCAACGCGCGTACAGCCCGACGAGGTTGATCGTATCGGGAATACCCGACGCCCATATTGTAATACGCGGCCGACAGATTGCGATCGAAATCTATCGCGAAACCAGCTGTCTGTGCCCGTCTCGAGGTCGAATCGATCCACGCTCTCCAATGAGCACTGTCGGGACTTGAAGTTTCCAAAAGATAAACGGCGCCCAGGGCCGTCAGCCACAAATTGTCGGGAAAACGATCGGTAGCTTTCTGCAGGACGGGTCCCGGGTCATCACCCAAATAGAGAAGGGCATAGGACAACCTCGCGTAAGCGTCTGCCAGGGGAATCGTCGACGGGCTATGGTTAACTGCACGGCGCAGTTGCTGCGCCCCGAGGGCATTGTCACCATTGCTGATGTAACTGCGCCCCGATGTATACAACCCTAAAGCTTCCACCCGCTTGAGGCTCTCGAAGCTCGACACCATGAGGATGAAATAACACAACATGATCGCCGGTTGATAGAGCCGTCCGACCTTCGAAAACAAATATCGCAAGAGCCAAGCGAGGAGAACGGAGGTTCCGGCACTGGCGCCGTATAGATAGCGAGACGGTCCCGAGGGCAGGTCGAGCACGATTCGTTCGTTGAGCAGCGAAAACGGCAACAGACTCAGCAGCACCCACAACGCCCAGAGGCGGAGTCCGTGGTTTCCTCGAGTGACCAACGGAATCAACAGCACCACCAGCAGCCCGAAGCCGACGTAGAGTTCCCAGGGGTGCCGCGTATAGAGGGCCATGGGAACCCAGTGCGCGGTGGTAACCAGCCGACTCAACAACCACAGTAGAACACCGGTCGCCCCTCCGATGGTGGAACTCGAGCTCTTCGCCGAATAGCCGTACGACTCTATGGCCTGCCAAGTGCTGGTCTCGTCGGCCGCCCAAAGGAGCCCGAGTAAGATTGCGGGTACACTTACGCATCCGCCCCACGCGAAAAGACGAAGAGACCCTCGGACGTCGCCCCGCCGCTGCCAGTACCAGAAGGCGCAAAGCGGCCAGACGACAGCTGCGGACAGGTGCGAGAGGGTGCCGAGGGCGAGGCATGCCAGCCACGGACCCCTCCACAACGGTCGATTCTCAAATACCAGAACCCGAACGAAATCAGGAAAGCCAGGGCCAACGATAGCGCCAGCGGATAGTCCATCGCCGAGATGTACTGCACCGCCTGGAAATGACCGACGTTCACGAAAAAAAGCAACGCGGCGCACCAGCTGAAGTCCCGGCTTTCCCCTAACTGCCGAATCCAAACGGCAAGTAGCACTGTCGCCAAGCCATGCAAACATACCGACAACAGGTGGAACCACTTGGGATCGTTCCCGAAGGCGAGAAACGCAAGCCACTTCGTCAGCTCGGCGGTTGGCCTTCCTGATGGAACCTCCTTCTCCGAAGAGAAGAAAAAGGAGAAATCATTGCTGATGGCGACATTGTCGCGAAATGTTTCCGCATCGTGAGTGTCGAGGAGGTGATCGGCCAGTGCGCCGAAATAGATCCATCCGCAAGCGCCAACCGCGATCAGGAATGGAAGACAATAAAGGTAGGCAGATTTTCTTGGACTTTTGGTCACGACGCATTCTTAGACGAGGAAGAGCACACCTCTGGTACAAGCTCTTACTTCCAGGCGTGAGTCGCAATGTCCAGCCGGAGCTTACTCTTCGAGCGAAGTCGCAGCTGTGCCGTGTCAAACACGACAGGTGAGGTAGCGGACTCGCCCCTTTTCTCCACGACTATTTCCAGCCGATTTTCACCGCGTTTTACCTGCCCGGCATCGAGGTGTCCTTCCAGCCATTGACCCTGTTGTGGATTCCTTCCTGGATCCGCGGGTTCAAGACCATCGATCGACACTCCGTTCAGTTTCACTGCGATGTCATCACCAGGAACGTGATTCCACAGGTGGATGCGGAAATCGGTGCTGTGAGAGCGGGCAGCACTCACATCCTCGCCCACCTGAAAGCCGACGGCAAAGGAGACGCCAGGCTCCAGGTCCACTTCCTCCACGTGATGGAAGCTGCTTTCGCCTTCGAACCGGTCGACGCCATAGATACGGTCCTTTCCCGCCATCGTCTCCACCTCGCCGATCTCGAACCACCACTGGGGTTCGCCGAGGGCCGGGTTGAAGATGTAGAGCCCATCGGCGCCGGCGTTGAACAAGTTCATGGCAGCGCCGCGCCAGGAAGGAAAGGTGCCCTCCCACGCATTGAATACCAGGATGTACGACGGTAAGCCCGTGCGGTCCACCTGCCCCCCGTACAGGGTTTCGAGCCAATCGGCGTACTGACGGAAGCGGCCGTCATTGTGATCCAGGTACACCCAGCGATCCCAGAATGCCCACGAGATGCACGGGTAGACAGGAATCTCGTACTTGTGTCCCAACTCGATAATCTCGGTATAGGAATCGCGAAAGACCGACTCTTGGCTGCCGCCGGGGCAGAACTGGTCGATCAAATCTTCCTTCAGCCAGGTCTCAAGATCGACCCCGGCGTGGATGCAGTCCTCCAAGCTGAACGGCGTGTGGGCGGACAGCAGCAAGGGGCGGCCACGACGTTCGCCTACTTCGTCAGCCATGCGCCGGATGCGGCGCAAGAGATCGTTCATTATCTCCATGTGCTCTGGGGTGACCGGATCTCCGCCCAGCGACTCGCGGAAGAACGGCCAGTATTTGAAGAACTCCATGCCGATAAGGTCCACATCGTAGTTCTGAGCCACCTCCTCGATGATGGCGAAGATGTGCTCGCGCACCTCCGGCTTGGCGAAATCCAATCGCGTCCATTGCCCGTGCAAGCGGTGTTGACCGTGCTTCTCCCAGGCGCCTTCCTCACCCATCAAACAGTCGGGATGCTCTCGTTTGAACGGCGCGATCCCGTAGGTCCAGCGGCGGCTTCCAGGCGGAAAGGCGTCGTGGACATCGTTCATACGCAGGCACCATGCGGCTTCCATGCCGTGCTCGCGGCTGAAGTCCAGCTGAATCTCGAGGGTGTCGCGCCCGTACTTCTCCACCAGCTCCAACGGAACTTCTTTGCCGTAAAAGCCACCGAGCTTGGTGTGATGGGAGAAGGTCAAACCGGCCATGGCGCTGGCGAACCAGTTGCTGTCCACCTGCGACCCGATCAGGGGGGTGCTGCGGGCGTCGAGGAAATCCTGAACCAGGTCTCCACTCGAGCGCACCATGAGGGATTCGGCGACGTCGTGCCCGTGCTCGACTCCGGAGCGGGCTTCCAACGCATCGTCGCCGTCGTTGTTGTAAATAATCCGGCGTCTCCGCCAGCGTGCTTTCTCTCGTGCCGCGTCCATTTATTCAGCTCCCTTCGCCGTCGCCTTCAGGACGGCATTTCCAGTTTTTCCGGGTCGATAACGCACCACTTGTGCCGGCCGCCACGACCGGCGCCGTCGAGCAGCTCGGGGCTCGTAACAACGGTCCCGAATTCGAGTGGGGTCATGAAGTCGGTTTCCCCTTCCGGCGTCCGGAAGATGTTGTAGTCCTCGTGCGCCTCCTCCTGCGCAAGATCCGCTAAATCGCGCATGCGAAAACGCCGCACGGCGCTGTTGCCTATCGCCGCCAGACCGACCCGGCCCCGATCCTCGAGCATGCGGCCGAGGCGGTTGAAGTCGGGATGGCGCGAGCCGTAGTATCCTCCATCACTAGGTTTGGGCTGGTAATCGATCATCGGTTGCTCGTAGACAGTTCCATCGTCGCGGCGCACCTTCGCAGTCATGTCGATGGTATGCCGGTAGGGCACATCGCAGAGAAATTCGGCGAAGTGATGGCTTGTGGAGCTGGCGTAGGTCAACCCCAGCATGACCACCTGCGTTCCCAACCCCAGCATTACACCGAAACAGGAGCGGGGGTCGAACGCGGAATTCGCGGGGTCAACCTGGGTTATGACTTCGGCCCTGCGACCGATGGCAGCGAAGCTATGTCGATACGCGGTGCTGCGCAGCGCTTTGGGCCGGCGACGCGCTGCTTCTGTGATGGCGCCCATCTCTGATGGATCCGAGGCGGGATCGATAATCGGATCCTCTTCGCCTTCGTGGGCAAAGGTGAACGTGGGAACGATCAATGTACCGCGCTCGCCAAGAATCTCGAGCAAGACATCTACAACGGTGTCGGCACCGCCCTCGACACGACCCATGGTGCGCATCGCCGTATGCACCAGTACCGTATCGCCCTCCTGCAGGCCGAGGCGACGGAAGCCCTCGGCGATTTCACTGCGTGTCAGTTCCCTTGCCATATCCGAACTCCGTGCTCCAATACCAAGACAGATGGGGGCGGAAACTATCAAAGCTGTGCGGGGCCTGCAACTACAGCGAAGGCCAATCATTTGGAATCCGCAAAGGTGGATTGCTATTATCTTGGTTCAATCGGCCGCCATGGTTCGCACTTCGTTTATCCTCGCGATCGGCCGAGGGACCCATTCCATCGCAGATAGGAGAGCAACAGTGAGTAACAATGGCCCTACCCTTAAACCGTTCGTCGACTGGTATGAGATCTGGCCCGGTCAGGCCGGCAGGAGGACGGATGACGACGGCAGCTGGCTGCAGGATCCTCCCGAGGGTGTCAGGCTCTCGATTCAGGAGGCACGCCGGTCGGAGCCGATCGTGCGGGCCAAAAAACCGTGGGAGGTGGATTCGGTCGTCTACCCCTGTGTGATCCACGAAAATGGTCGCTATCGCATGTGGCACTGGTCACAGACGAAGGAGGGCCGGTTCAACTGTTATCAGGAAAGCGGCGATGGCATGAACTGGGAGCGGCCAGAATTGGGATTGGTCGAATTTCGGGGTTCTACCGCCAATAACCTGATCTCAAGCCACGAAGAGTTTGAGATCGATTCCGTCTTTGTCGACCCGACGGCCGGTCCGGAGGAGCGTTACAAAGCGATCTGCCCCAAAACGATCTTCTTTCGCGATGGTGTTCTGGACCCCGACATGGACTGGCCCAAGTTCCGCGAGCTCGGGCAGCAGACCGGAGCCGCAAGCGACCCTACCCGCAATACGATGACCGAGGTCCGCGAACAGTTCGGGGTCTGGAGGGACAATGTGGTGCTCGGCGCCGTTTCCGCGGATGGTCTGCGCTGGCGTCTTCTGGAGGACCCGCTGGTGAACGTCGGGAGCACGCCGCTGGACACGCAAAACGTCGCGGCATTCAACCCTGACACCGGTGAATACCTAGCGTTTCTTCGGGGATTTCCAGAGGAGCCGGAGTACGGTGTTCGCGGACGCCGGGTATTGCGTCGGACCGGGGGCAAGGAGTTCGGAAACTGGCATGAGCCGCGGTTTGTGCTGGCCGCCGATCCTCAGGATCCGCCGACCGACGATATATATACGCCGGCGTACTGTCGCTACCCGGGTGTACCCGGACTCTATCTGATGTTCCCGTCGATCTACCACCGCCTCGATTCGGAGCTCGACGTGCAGCTGGCGATCAGCCGCGACGGCTGGAGCTGGGCTCGTCCCGAGCGCCGGCCGATCATCACGAGAGAAAGCGGTGACAGCGAGTACGGCATGATCCACGCCGGCCCCAATCTGGTTCCCTTGAACGACGACGAGTGGGCGGTGGCGTACGACGGACGGTATGGTCGGCACGATCACGGAACTCCGGACGCGCCGTGTGAGATTCGTTGGGCTATCTGGCAACGCAACCGACTCGTCGCCCTGGAGGCACCGGTGGAAGGGCGGGTGACCACCATAGGCCGGCCTTGCCACGGCAGCGAGCTGCGCATCAACTTCCGCACTCAAAGGGCAGGCTGGGTAAAGCTCGAACTGGTTACGCCCCCAACTTTGCCAATTAGCGAGACCAAGGTGCTGGAAGGGTTCAGCGCAGCCGAGATGGAGACGCTGACCGGAGACGAGCTCGATAGAGTGGTGACCTGGAACGGAAAGAGCGATCTGTCTGCGTTGAGGGGGATGACGATCTCGGTGCGTCTGCAGATGGCGCGGGCCGAGGTGTTCTCCCTGGAGTTTTAAGATTGAAGCATCTCTTCATAGACGATCACGATATCCAGCAGATTGACAACCTGGCGCGCACGCTGCACCAACTCGAGCACTTCCCAAACAATGTGGTGCTGCGTCCCGAGTATCGCTGGGAGAATGCGGGCATACAGCTCGGCACTGCACCAATCTGGGACCGGTCCGATGCGAAGTTCAAGACGATCTACGTGGCCGACGGCGCCCCGGAGGACAGCGATGAATCCGGGCGCCGCAGCTATTCCTGTTACGCGGAATCCGCCGACGGCATCAACTGGGAAAAACCGTTTCTGGGTCTCTGCGACTATCCAGAACCGACGTGGACCGGTAAGCCCATCGGCCGGGAGAACAACATCCTTCCGAGCCTCTCCGGCGTTTTGCGCGGTCCCCTCTACGACTCTGTGGACGAGAATGACCAGCGGCGTTACAAAGGTTTTTTTCACGGCAGCAAGGGACTGCACCGTGTCGTCTCCCCGGACTGTCTGCATTGGGAGGAGATGGAAGGCGACCCGCTGCCCAGTCATGATGTCGCTCAGCTGACGCTGCAGGAGGATCCACATCTATTTATTGCCATGGCCAAACAGCACGGACCGTACGGCCGCTCCTACTGCCTCACCACCAGTGAGGACTTCGTCAACTGGAGCGACCAGGAGCTGGTGTTTCACGCCGACCAGACCGACCAGGAGAACGGCTTCAAGCGCCTGCGTCGATTCTACGACGATCCGAGATACAAGACACCTATCTACAATCGCCCCGAAGAATGGCGCACCGACATCTACAACTTTCCCGTCATTCCGTACGAAGGCCTTTACCTGGCGCTGCCGGTCATGCATCACTGGGCCGGTAAGAAACCACCGCTTTACGAGAATGTGGAAAGCCGCAAGTCTTTAGAGCTGGCCGTGAGTCGCGATCTGCGTCACTGGGAGCGGGTGGCAAGCCGGAAGCCGTTTCTGGAGCTGTCGCCGGTTGGAGAGGGCAGCGCCTACGATCTGGCGCAGCTGGTCTCCACCGAGGGTTTTGTGCTCCGCAACGAGGAGCTATGGTTCTACTTGACTGGGCTCAAGCACAGAGCCTTGTCTATGGCTGACTCCAAGGGCGGGAAGTTGTTTGACAGCTCCGCGGTTTATATGACCAAGCTGCGGGTCGACGGGTTTGTTGGGTTGAAGGGAGGTGTCGAGTCGGGATCGGTGGTTACGAGGCCTCTGGATGTAACGGCGCCGATCCTCAGTGTAAACGTCGACTCGTGGGGGGGGGAGCTGCAGGTAGAGGTGTTGGATCCGGAAGAGAACAGAGCTTTACCCGGCTTTGGAGCCGAAGATTGTATACCAATCACCGTGGACCGCATCGACGAGAGGATTTGCTGGAAAAAGAAGCGGGACATGGGCGATCTTATGGGACGCACGGTGCGGCTGCGATTCTCACTCTTGCAAGCCGAGCTCTACAGTTTCTGGTTTCGCTGAGCATGGCGAACCGCCCGCCAAGAAAAGTCGACGAGGACACAATTTTTTCGTTGTCGCCATTTTCGTATGCTGACCTACAAATGGAATATCTCACAAGAAGGAAAGGGCTATGCTCGAAACAACCGTAGTTGGCAGTTATCCGCAGCCGGACTGGCTGATCGACCGCGATCGCCTGCAGAAACGGCCGCCGCCGCGAGCTGTGGCTAAGGAGTTGTGGCGGATTCCGGAGGAGTATCTAACCGAAGCTCAAGACGACGCGACACGTCTGGCCATCAACTACATGGAAACCGCGGGTATCGATACGATCACTGACGGCGAGGTTCGCCGAGAGAGCTACTCCAATCGATTTGCGAACGGTCTTTCTGGCATCGACATCGATAACCAGGTGTCTTCATCGAACGAAACGGTCGGGAGAATTCGGCGCCCCGCATCGTTGGTCCGATCCGTCACAAGGGGGATGTGGAGGTGAGCGACGTTCAGTTCCTACGCGCCAACTCCGACCGGAAGATCAAGATCACCATACCGGGTCCCTTCACCATGACCCAGCAAACCCAGGACGACCACTACGGCGACGAGCAGGCGATGGCCCTGGACTTTGCCGCGGCTGTCAACGTTGAGATCAAACATCTCTTCGCCGCCGGCGTCGATGTGGTCCAGCTGGATGAACCATACCTCCAGGCGAAACCAGAAAATGCCCAGGAGTACGGCGTCGAGATGATTAATAAAGCGTTGGAAGGGGTGACGGGAACCACCGCTTTGCACATGTGTTTCGGCTACGGATTTTTCATCAAGGACAAACCGGCCGGTTATTCCTTCCTGGAGGAGCTCAACGACACCACCGTGAATCAGCTGTCGATCGAAGCCGCGCAACCGGGGTTAGACGTATCCATTCTCAAGGCGATTCCGGAGAAGATCATTATTCTGGGGGTCATCGACAACTCCAGCCTAGATGTGGAAACACCCGAACTCGTGGCAGACCGGATCCGCACGGCCCTTGAATACGTTCCTCCAGAGCGATTGATGCCTGCGCCAGATTGCGGCATGAAATATCTGCCGCGGGATGCCGCGATGGCGAAACTAAAAGCCCTGGTTGCAGGCACCGAGATCCTGCGAACCGAGATGGCAGGGTCGATATAGAGTCATGCTGCGGGTCGGCGGCTCAGTCACACCTACTGGTTCGAGGAAAGAAACGAACTCCGTATAGAACCAGTGACCGATGCCGAATCAATCGGGTTTACCGCCGCTGCGACGAGTTGCGGGACGAAACTACGCCTATTCCACACTCGCCGGTGTCACGTCCGGTACGTGGCAGCCAATAATTGTGTTGCACCTGGCGGACCGCAACCTTCCGCTGGTCGCGTTCGGCGTGCTCACCGCTTCGGTGGGCATCGCACATTTGATTTCAGAAGTCCCCACTGGCGTGATCGCCGACCGCATCAGCCGGAAGTGGAGCCTCACCCTCGCCTCGCTGCTACATGCCGTCGCGATGTTAATGCTCGCATGGGCTCCAAACGTCCCCATGCTTGTGCTCGTCGGCGGCCTTTATGGTTTGGGGGCGTCGTTCCTTTCCGGTGCCGGAGAGGCTCTTCTCTACGACAAGCTCAAGGATCATGGGTTGGAAAAGCGCGCCCATGAGGCACTCTCGTCGGACGCGTCGTTCAGCCTGGCTGGAACGCTGATCGGCATCATGGTTACCAGCCTGATGATCCAGATCACGGAACTGTGGGTGCCACTGGTCGTCGGTGCCTCCGCGGCGATGGCCGCTGCTGGCGTCGCGGCATCGCTTGTCGAGCCGGTCGTGCTCCAGCAAACACGTACCGCTCAATCGGAAGGTAGCAGCTTCATTGCGAGTGTTCGCCATGTAGGCGTCAGTCTCCGAGCGATATCCCACGCTCCTGCACTGAGTATCGTCGCGGTGTCGGTGTTCATTCAGCGTATCTTTCAGTTCGTTCCCAACTTCTTCGCCCAACTTCACCTGAGAGCGCTGGGTCTGTCCGCCTCAGGGATCAGTAGCCTGTACATCCTGTTCAGGTTAGGAGCCCTCGCCGGCGCCAGGAGTTCGGGGCGGATTACCAGCCGCTTCGGTGAGAACGAACGTTGGCCAATTACTCTGGTGGTGACCCTTGCCATACTCTCACTCGCACTCTTGAACGCGGTGCCTATCGTTACCGCGGCGGTGCTTGCGTTAGTGGGAATCAATTTCATGGCAGGTGTCCATGGACCGCTCGTGTCGGCGAGCCTCAATCGACGCCTTGCGAGTGAGACTCGGGCCAGCGCGCTGTCCTTTGTGGGCATGACTCACAGTTTAAGCCAAATCGTTGTCACGCCGGTGTTTTCGGGCATTGCCGACGCGACATCTCTCGACGCCAGCATGAGCCTGTTCGGTTGGATATTCTCCGCTGGTTGTCTCGTCGCACTTGGATTCGTTTGGATGACTCTGTCAAACGGACGGTAGGAGCCACCAATCGGAACTGCAGGGTGCCACGGTAGAGCGGCAGCAACGAAGACGCGAGGCGGCGTTGACCTCAGGCGGACATTCATGACCACTACCCAAACTCGCCAGCGCTTTCAGACCGCGCTCGACACCCTCCTAACAGGTGCGGGACGACCGGCACGCCGAGCTCGAGATAGGCTTCAATCTTCGGCGAAGCCGAAGAGCCACTTCTGCTCCGAAGCGACGGACAACACCAGGGACCAGCCGGTCTCAAGTGGCCCCCAGAGATCCTCGTCCTCGATGTAGAGCCCGTACCGCTGGGTGCCGTCATCGTCCGTGACAATCTCGCTCCCCTGGGCGAAGCGGAAGCGGGTGCCCCTCAAATCCTTCGCTTCGTCACACGCCCCCTTGTCTCGGTAGACGGTCAGTTTGCCCAGCTCGAACTCCCAGGCAAACAAACAGCTAACACAGGGCTCCACCGGCACGGCTCCCGTAATCTCGTAGGAGAGCTCGCAGGTTGCACCGGTGCCGACGTTCCGCTCGAAGCGGATGCGGCCGTTACCGGTATCCGTGTCGATAGTGCCCGTCCATGAACTGCGGTCGCCGCAGCCCCAGCATTCGCACCCGGAGCAGGGAGGAACCCCTTCTGACCGGACGAAGAATCCGACTGAATCCACCGAAGCGGAAGCGAAGAGGCCGATCCCGTTCTCGATGTTGAACAGGGGCCGCTGAAATCCCTGGCCGGCTTCTCCTGCGCCCCGGTCCGCATCGACGTTATCGGTGCGGACAAGGTCGAACCAATTCTGGTCGACGGCGAAGAGTTTGACCTTGTGCCGTCCAGCGAAGAAGATGCCCTGCCACGGCAGGTAAAGGGCCGCTTCGTCCAGTCTCAGGAGTGGTGAGGTCTCCAGGCGCTCGAGGTCTTCCACATCCTCGTCGCTGATCAGGTCACTGTCGAACAACAGCGGACTGGTGTTCTCCAGGTTCTGCACCCCGAACTGGTAGGAGGCGGCATCGCCGGCGAGCTGCAGCCGGACTTCCAGGGCGCCGACCGTATACTCAAGCTGGTTCTCGGGGGCCTGGTAGACACCGTCGCCAATGTCGTCGAACAATCTCAGGCGCCGTAGTTCCTTCTCCAGGTCATCGTCCAGCAATACAAACTCGGAGATGCGCATGCGTGGTGGGGTCTGGGTTGTCGCACGAATCTCTGGGTGTCCTGTCGAGATGACAGACAACTCGTAGGTGGAGGCGGGGGCCACGGGCGGCGCTCCATCTGGAGGCAGGTAGCGTCCCGGTGTCGACTGATCGGGTAGATAGTCGAAAACTGCGTCCGCGGTCTGAATCGAGACCTCCGCTCCGCTAAACGCCGTTGCGGCCGCCAAGTAGGCCAAGCCAGGCGCCACCGTGATCCGCAGATCCACGTGGGGCAAGGGGGCGTCGACGATGAGGATGGCGTCGACCACCACAGTGTTGTCCTCGCTGGGGCCGAACAGGTCTTCTGGATCCCTGTCCGCCTTGAGGGGCCCGGGCGCGTCGCAAGCCAGCAGAGTTACAAGAGAGAGGAACAAAAAGAGTAATGCACCCATCGCTCAGAACCTGAAGTCGATGCCGAAGGTGGGAAGGACCGGGAACATCCTGACCACGTTTGGTTTCTTGCTGGAATCCTCGGTGTCGTATTCGACAAACCATTCGTTGCGTCGGTTGTAGATGTTGAAGACCTGCACGTAGAGCTCGGCGTTGACCCCGTCGCCAAACATCGTGAGCGTACGCCGCGCACCAACGTCCAGACGGTGATAGGGCAGCAAGCGGGCCGTGTTACGCCGCGCTGCGAGCAGCCGGTCTACGGGCTGGTCGGAAGCCGGGTTGCGCAGTGTATAGCGGGCACCGGCGGGGGTAAAGGCCTGGCCGGTTCCGTAGACAAAATTGGCAGTCAGAATCCACCCACCGCAGGTGGGACAGAGGGGGGCGAAACGATAGGTGGCAGTCAGCGAAAGATCGTGGCGCCGATCGTACTTCGGTGGGAAGGACTGGCCTGCATCGATCTCCGGGAAGGTTCGCCGCGTCCTGCCAAGAGTGTAGCCCAACCAGCCGGTTAGGCGGCCGCTGCGTTTCTCAGCGAACAGCTCCAGGCCGGCGGCGTACCCCTTGCCTCCGGTCTTGAACACGTCTTCGGAGGTCTCCTGCTCCCTGTTCTCCTCCCGCTCCTCGTCGATGACGACCAGATTCGCCAGATCGGTGTAGTAGGTCTCGGCGCTGAGCCGGTAGGCGTTGGAAGGTTCCCATTCCACGCCCGCCACCGCCTGCCGGGAACGTCCGGGTTCCACAGTCTCGTCCAGCGGGACCCAGCTGTCGGCGCCGCTGAAACCCTCTGTCGACACCAGCTGCAGGTACTGCCGGTATTGCCCCGCGGCGAGCTTGAGGCGCAGACCCTCCTGCAGCAAATGGCTGACAGACAGACGTGGATTCACCGACAGGTGATCCCCCTCTTCGTAGTAGGTACCCCGAACGCCGAAGCGAGCTTCTGTTAGCTGAGTGAGCTGCCAATCGTCCTGGAGGTAGGCCGAGAGGAGGAACGGTTCGATGGACAGATTGTCTCTGTACTGATCGAACCGGAAGCCGTAGTCGAAGCGGAAGAAGGTGAGATCGAGCCCCGTTCGCAGCGTGTGATCGGTCGCGGCGTAGTAGTCCAGGTCCCCCTTCAGGGTTATATCACGCACGCGGTTGCGGATGGCGATGGGTGTATCGAAGATGTCCAGGGTGATGTCGCTCTGGTATTTGGAGAACATCGCGATAGCGCGTCCGAAAACCGCTGGGGAGAAGACGTGGGTCCAGCGACCGGTCAAGGCCCGGTTGCCCCAGCGCATATCGAAGGCGAGACTGTCGGCTCCTTCGCTCACACCGACGTTGAGATCGTCGTCGCCCCCGTAGACACTGATCATGAGGTTGTCATCTGGTGTGACCTGGGTGTTCACCTTGCCGTTGATATCGTAGAAGTAATAACCAAGGCCATCCAGGTTGTCCGAAGCGCCACGAATCGCGCGCAGAACCGGATCGATGTAAGTGCGCCGGCCGGCCACCATCCAGGAACCCCGACCCAGAGGTCCTTCGACCATGAGGCGGCTGGAGATGAGGCTGACGCCGCCGCTGGTGTTGAAGTCGCGGCGATTCCCATCGCGATTCTGTACGTCGAGGACCGCGCCCAGGTTGCCGCCGTACTGGGCGGGATAGGCGCCCTTGTAGAAGGTGACGTCCTTGATGGCGTCCGGATTGAAGGTGGAGAAGAATCCGAAGGCATGGGAGGGGTTGTAGAGCCGCACTTGGTCGAGCCGGATCCCGGTCTGGTCGGGGCCACCCCCGCGCACGTAAAGCCCGCTGCTGAAGTCCGACGCCGTCTGCACCCCCGGCAGCAGCTGCAGGCTGCGCAGCAGGTCGGGTTCCGCCATGGCCGGCATGCGCTGCAGCGTCTGCATTTTCAGGGCGACGACGCTCGGCTGCTGGCGCAGCTCGTTTTTGACCGGGTTAGCCTCCGCTTCCACCACAACCTCACCCAGGATCAAGGTCTCCCGCTCCAGCTCGATGTCTAGGCGCAGGTCCTCTCCGGGGGTCAACTCCAAGGTGTCGCGGAACGTGGTGTAACCCACATAGGACACCGCAACTGCAGAAATCCCTGCGGGGACGCCCTTGATAGCGTAGTAACCTTCGGTGTTGCTGAGAGCGCCCATATTTCGCTCCCCGAACCTCACCGCCACGGTGGCGTTTGGAAGGCTTTCGCCGTCCCTGCGATCGCGCACGAAACCACTGACGGTGCCGACTCGACGCTGTTTGCCCGACCGTTTCGAGGGAACAATGGCCAACTGACCCTTTTCGGTAATGTGCAGCTCCGTTCCGGTCTTATTCATCACGTAGAGCAAGGCTTCCAGGGCTCGTACGTCTTTCATTCTGATCGTAATCTTCTCGTTGACCGGAATGCGGTCGCGATTGTAACTCAAAGTGAAATCACCCTTGTCGGCGATATCGACGAGGGCCTTCTCCAGGGGGACATCGGTGAGATCGATGGATATGACTGTGAGAACGGCTTGCGGAAGGTTGCGTCCGCTGAGCTCGATGAAGGAGGCGGGACGAGCGGTTGAGGGAGCGATCAAAGCGGCAATGGCGGCCACCAGGACGAGCCAGGATCTTGTCATCTTAACGGAGCCCGTTCATGGCTCTCGCATCAAGATCATCGTCGTTCTTTCAGTCTTTCGATGTCAACCGGACCACATCGCCAGTTCGCTGATATTCCAGATCCGTCAATGCCGAGCTCAGCTCCAGAACACCCTCCAGGGACTCAGCGTCGATATGCAACGTAAGCTGCTCCGCAGCAATAGCGGTATCCTCAGTAATAAATCGCACATCGTACCAGCGTTCTAGTTGATGCAGGATCTCACTCAAGGGAACGCTGTCAAAGAACGCTTCCCGATGCAGCCAGCCCAGATGTTTCGCTATCTCCACAGCACGCGGTTTTGCTGGCAAACCGTCCTTCGGACACACGCTCATCTCTCCCTTCCCGATCCCCACATCCTGCCTTCTGTCCCCATCAGCACCGAATGAGACTTTTCCTTCCGCAACCGCGACGGTGACCCTCTGTTCCCCCTGCCACGCTCTCACATTGAACCGAGTTCCCAGAACCCGGATTCTCGCGTCATCGGCGCGTACGACAAACGGCTGGTTCGTACGGGACGCCACCTCGAAATACCCCTCGCCGGAAAGCCGCACCGCGCGCTCTTCTCCTTCGAACGTTGCGGGATACTCTAGAACGCTTCCGGAATCCAATCGAATCCGGGTGCCGTCGCTGAGAGCGAGTTGGCGATGAGCACCGCTCTCCACCACCATCTCTTCCCATTCGATCCGTTTCTCGAACGGGAAAACTCCTGCTTCCCGCGCCCCGTAAAACGCCACCGAGGTGGCGATGAGCAAGACAGCGGCTGCCGCATACCGACGGACAGGATGAAACCAATCGACGAAACGGCCGGCACGGCGGGTTTTTACGGCCGGCACGGTTATTCCCGTCTTCTCGGCGATGTCGTGCCACATTCCGTTCAGATCAGAGGTGACAGGCTGTGGTTCCGACGTATTCCACACGGTGCTCATGATCGCCATAAGCCGCCGATTTTCCGGGTCGGCAGCGATCAGCTCTTCCACTGCTGCCTTTTCTTCCATCGAGCATTCACCCGATAGATAACGTGCGAACAACGCGTCGGATGTCTCGCTCATGTCTCCTCCATAGTCCCAGCCTGCCAACCTGTCAGAAACTCACCGAAAGCTTTGCGCCCAGACTTCCGTTCTCTGGATTGAGAGTGGGACTCATGCTCATCTAACCGGCAGACTTTCCGTATTTGAATCTCACCGCGTCCCGCTTTCGCTCAATCGTCTTGATGCCGTCAATCCAGTCGTGAAGGATCTGACCTACCAGCAAACCTGCTCCGAGAACGACGAATGGCCCGCCCCCACCCCCATCGGTTTTTCGCTCCAGTTTCCTCAGCTTGTAGGTCAAAACACCGCCCTCGTCCTCGATCGGTATCTTCTCGTAACGTCTGACCCTGCCGCGCACTCCGGTCACATCGACGATCTCGAAGTTGGTTTTCTCCCATCTGTTCTCCTTCTTGTCCCTCATGGATGCGCCAAGGACAACGGATACTCCCCCCAATACGGCGGCGCCCACATGCATCCAGCCTTCTCTCTTCTCACCGGCATAGAAGTGCAACGTCCCGGGGAGTGGGACCGACATCAAAATCAAGCCGACACCCAACCGGCGGTTGGCGTCTCTGTACTCCTCCAGGGTCATTTCAGCCGGTACCGGCCATATGGGAACCTCATTAAGCATCTCGTTGCCACCATGACTCTGTGCCGTTGAATCTTCGACTACGACGATCGATGATGAGAAGAGCAGGACTGCGAAAACTCCGATGATCTCTTTCACGATAACCTCCAGGATGGGCTGAAAAACTACGATCTTGGACCGGAATACTCGATAAAACACACCACTGATACCCCTGAGTCAGAAGTTACCCTGACATCGATCACAAAAAAACTCCACCAATGAATGTGCCTGCGACGACGTGGAGGCGCGAGTCTCAGAAAATGGGAGGCGCTCAGAGCAGGTGGGCGAGTCGTTCCCGCAAGAATCTCAGGGCATGCCCCATCTGTGTTTCCACAGTCTTGATGGAAACGCCCTGAATCTCGGCGATCTCGGTGTAGGTCAAATGATCGAAGCGGTTCATGGAAAAACAGATCCGAGTTTTTTCAGGGAGTGCCTCGACGGCCTGGTGAATTGCAGTGGAAATCTCCGTACCCTGCAACTCATCCTCCGGCGTCTTTGGTCCGGGAAACTTCGGAGTTTTGTCTTCCAGGCTCCGGCGCACCACGTCTCCATGCCTCAGGTGCTTCAGCGCCCGGTTCTTGGCGGCGGTGTACAGGTAGCTCTTCACGCTGAGGGTTGGATCGAGCTGGGTCCTGTTCCCCCACACGGAGAGAAACAGATCCTGGACGAGATTCTCCGCAGTTTGAATATCGCGTACATAGCGGCCGACGAACTGAATCAGGGGTTGACAATATGAGCGGAAAAGTTGCTCAAACGCCTTCCCGTCGCCGACGCGAATATTCCGGACCCATTCGGCTTCAATATGCTTTGACACGTTGGGCACACTGACCTAGCTCCAATAACACGCTATATCAACTCCTCAAGGAAAATAGACTGTCCACTTGGCGATACAACAGGTTCCAGCCCGATGTGCCACAATGGCGGCGCCAACTACGGGAGGTCCACTGAAAACGCCGACCAGTTTTTACTTGCAATGGTTCACCTCTCCTGCTACTATCCCCGTCAGAGCGCGCCAGGGCGCTTCCGGTCCGCGGGCAGGGCAGAGCCCACCTGATACATTTTCGTTGAACCACATTCGACGAACTCTTCTTACCCGTTACGCGGACATCGGGTGCTGCCTTCGAGGAGGTCGTCATGGCTGCATCTAATTCCCCCCAGGGGTCTCGTTCCCTTCCGGAACATCCCGATCTTCACCAACTCAAGAAACAGGCCAAGGAACTGCTCAAGGGCTATCGCTCTGGTAATTCGGCAGCGGTAGCTGAGGTGGAAACCCACGAGCGGGAGCCGGATCCAGGAAGATTCTCCCTGAACGATGCGCAGCGGGTGTTGGCCCGGGCATACGGGTTTACCAGCTGGGCGCGGCTAGTTGAGCGCGTAAACGGCTTTAGCGCCGAACGCTTTTGGGTAGCCGCCCAAGAGGGGGATCTGCAGACCCTGAAGTCGATGGTTGCCAAACGACCTGCGTTGGTCATGATGGCACGGCCCAGCCACGGCAATCCGTTGCATTGCGCCGTGCTCAACCGGGACGTTGCATGCGCTCGCTTTCTGCTCGAAAACGGAGCCGATCCTCACAAAGGTGTCTATCCGCACCGTGAGTCCACTTCCCCGCTTGTTCTGGCACAAGAAAGGGAATTCGACGACATCGTAGAGGTCATTGAAACCGAGCTCCAGCAACGGAGGTTACGGGTCGGCGCCACGCGATCAGATACGAGAGACGTTGCAGAGGCGATCCGCAAAAACGATGAGGACGCCGTGTACCGGTTACTAGAAGCGGACGCTGAACGCGTGACGGCCGTCGACGAACGGGGCCGCAAGCCCCTGCATCACACTGCTGCGGCGCGCAATCGGACGCTGACCGCACGCATCTTGCAATTGGACCGCAAACTCTCCGAACCTGACGTCGACGGTTTGAGCCCGATCGACTGCGCCGTGTTGGCGGCCGACTGGACGCAGAGAGAGGAAACTACGAGGGCGGGCAGATCCGTGGCCGAACTCCTGTTAGAGCACGGAGCGGATCCTACGCCGCGAAGCGCCGCAGCGACCGGAGACTTGGCGTATTTGCAATCACTGAATCGCACAAACCTGGAGGCATGCGCCATAGACGGTGGTGGTGGGTTGTTGACACTGGCCGTGAAATACGGCCAACGGGAAGTCTTGAACCATCTGCTGGAATCAGGTCTGGACCCGGATGAGCGCGTGCAACTCGACGATGCAGAGGAAGAGATCTACACCTGGGGAATGCCGCTCTGGCACGCCGCTTCCTACTCCGAATACGAGATGGCGGAATCGTTGATCGCTGCCGGCGCTGACGTTAACGCGGCAGTTTATGGTGCGCCGTGCTAAGGCGCACATCTTCAGTGGGTGCGAATCCCACCCGGCAAGGGTCGCTCCAGCCGGTAGCAATCGGAGCAGTGGTGGAGGCGACGAAGCCGCTGAAGCCTCCGGTGTAGAGGGTCGCCTTGGGCGACTTGGCGAGCACACAGGCCGTAACGTGAGTAAACGCTGAGCAGGCCTCGAAAAGTGTAATGCGGAAGCCGACCTGCCCGTAAACCAGGGAAGGCCGCTGCAGCTGGGGAAGTCGAGCGACAAGCGCACTCAGCTGTTCCGCCGGGGTAGTGGCGACAGCATGTGTGTAAGAGGAGATGTGGCGCAACACGGGAAGCCTCATCCGGTGGAAGCAGCGAGTGCCTCCAACCGGTAACCCGCGAGGGCCAGACTGGGCTGGATGAGGTGGCGGACAGGCGCGTAGTACCGAGGAAGCCGGGTAACTCCGGTGGAGGGAAGGGGCCTGACTTCGGACATGCTGCGGAAGTGCAGAGGGTTGGAGAGTGGCGTGAGCCTATTGCCTCCAGCAGTAAGACTAGTATGCATCGGAAGCAGCTTGACTACCAGGTGAAGTCCTTGTGGCGTGTGCCTGGATGTGACGTTCGTCGGGAAGCCGGATGCGGGAGATCCGCACGTCCGGTTTGAGGCGGCGGGAACTGGAAACGTAGCGATGGGAGTCGGACTGAGGGCTATGGCGAAAGCCATGGGGAACCCACCGAACCCTAAGGCTGGCGCGCCAGTTCTCGACCCTACCCAGCGGTTCACCGATGGACCGGGCTTACGGTGCCGACGATGAGAAGATGAAGGTCTTGTTGCGTCGCCACGGTGCGTTCACTAGCGTCGAAACCATGGGACTGTATCGCGACACCGAAGCGGCACGAGCAGTCCTGGAAGGAAGGACGACCGCGTACTCTCATCCCGACCCGGTCAGAGACGGTTCTACCGCAGAGAATATGCTATGGGGGGCGGCCTGTGGGGGCGATCCCGAGATCGTCGCCATGTGTCTCGCCCGCATCGACCGTGCACCGGACGATTCATGGTGGGCGGTAATCCTCCTGCAACCCATGCGCACGTGGAACCATGGTTACCACCGACGCCATTCGGGCTTCGACAGGTCTACCTATACGCAATGTCTCGACTTGCTGTTGCAGCACGGCATCAATCCGGACGTTACGGATCAACGGGGGTTCACTGCGCTGCACGATCTTGCCCACGGCTCTTGTTCAGGTTCCTGGAACATGACGGAAAAGGAGGAACTCGAATTCGGCCGCCTGTTGTTGGATGCCGGCGCCAGTTTGGCAGCGCGCGATCCGCTACTAAGGTCAACGCCTCTGGGATGGGCTTGCCGCAACGGTCGAATTCGGCTGGCTGAACTAATGATCGAACGCGGCGCTGCCGTCAACGAACCGGACGCCGAACCCTGGGCAACGCCACTTGCGTGGGCAACGAAGATGGGTCACGAAGAGATTGTGACGCTGCTTCGAGGTCGCGGGGCGAAGGCGTGAGGTGGATACCATGACCAAAACACCTATAGACTCAGTTCGCCGCGTGGCGCGACTCTACGCTTCCAACAGAGATGCGGCGGCCGCGCTTGGAATCGACCTTCGCAGTTTCGGACGTATCTGTCGGCGACACAACATCGAAACACCATACGTGAGAAAGCGCAGACGCAGATCCTTGGCGTAAGTAGGAACCCAATGTCATCATCGATATCATTCTGACATGCAGAAGTACCTACTACCCCGCCTTTCCGTAAACCGGCCCGTCACCGTCGTGATGGCGCTCACGGCGTTGTTGGTGGTCGGATGGATTTGCCTATCTGCGCATACCGGTGGCTCTCGAACCCAAGGGCGAGGCCAAACCGGTTCTTTGGGCATGGCTTCCTTTTCCGAACGCCACCGCCCCCCAGGTTCTTGAGGAGATCGTCATTCCCCTGGAGGACGCATTAGCCACGCTTACGGGCTTCAAAGGCACCAAAGCCGGCGCGCAGAGAGACCGGGGTCATTCGATGGTCTATTACCACAAAGGCACCGATATGAAACGGGCATGGCTCGAGCTGTTGGAGCGCATGGATTGGCTGTTCGCCCAACTTGACTACGACGCCACCCTCAAGCGTCGTGAGATCGACATCGGCTGGTTGGATTCGGGGGATGAAAGTTTCCGCGTGATGGGGATCCGCTGTCTCTTCGACCAATCGGTGACGCGGCCGGGACTGCTGCTCGAAGAAACGATAAAACCGGCTTTGATGCGCATCGCCGGCGTCGCCGGCGTTGGAGTCTGGAGTGGTCCCGACCAAGAGCTTCTGATTGCTTTGGACGAGGACAAGGTGCAGAGCCTCGGTGCCGATGTCGATCAGGTGCTGGAACGAATCACGGAGGACAACTTCGCCCTCTCCGGCGGCCATGTCATCGAAGGAGGTCGTCGCATTAAGGTGCGTTCGATGGCGAATCTGAACTCGGTCGAGAAGTACAGGAATCTTCTTGTTGATCCCCGGCGCGGCCTGCGCCTGCGCGACATCGCCGATGTCCAGCTGAACACCGATACCGGTATCCGGTTCACCCGCATCAACCGCAAGGACGCGGTCTGGATCGGAATTCAGCGTTCCCCTGACGCCAATATCGTTGCAGTCTGTGCCGAGGCGCGCAAGAGTCTGGAGAAATTCGCCCAAGATCCACGAATGGCAGGAGCCGAATTGAGAGTTGTCTGGGATCAGGCGGAATACATCACGGCGTCGATCGACAATCTCAAGATTTCGGGACTTTGGGGCGGACTGTTTGCGGCGATCATACTGGTGTTCTTTCTGCGCAATATTCCCATGACCTTGATCATCACCAGCGCTATACCACTGTCGATCCTCGCCAGCATGACTGCCGTTTATTTCTACGGTTGGACGTTGAACGTGGCCACCATGATGGGTTTGATGTTGAGCCTTGGATTGGTAGTCGATAATGCTATCGTAGTGGTGGAGAACATTTTTCGTAAGCGCGCGGAAGGAATCGACGCGCGGGAAGCTTCCATCCAGGGTGCCGGAGAAGTCGGTCTGGCCATTACCATGGCGACATTAACTACGGTCGTCGTATTTCTGCCCCTGATCCTGATGACCGACGATGATTTTTTCTCCTTTTGGATGTGGCGAGTAGGGATGCCCGTCACGCTAGGGCTTTTCGCCTCCCTCTTCGTAGCTTTGTTTCTGTTTCCGCTGGCGGCCCAGCGTTTTTCCAGTCGTGGGGCGCAGAGGGAGCGGAGGGCAATTCGGCAGCTTGAGCGCAAATACGGATCCTCTCTTCGATGGGTCTTGTCACACCGTCTGGACGCCTTGATCCTGGTGGTGGTTGTGGGGGCCAGTGCATGGATCCCATACGAAGGCATCGAGCAGACCGACCGGGCATCCAAACGGCGCAGTTACGCCTGGATGAAGTTCGACATGCCCCGGGGCTATTCGCTGGAACAGCTGAACGAGTTCATGACCACCGTCGAAGATACCCTCATGAACCAGCGCGAGCGGTACAACGCCGATCAGGTTCGGATTTCCTACTACTACGGCTTTGGTGGGCGGGCTTCGATCTCGTTGCAGAAGGAGGAGCGCCTGGAATGGTACGAGGTGGTCTGGAGCGGTATTCTCGATCGGCTCGGCATGCTGGAAAAAACGAGACTGGACTACGACGAGCTGATCGCCGACTTGAGGCAGCGCCTGCCGACCCGGCCGGGCATTTTCTTGAGAATCAACGACGAACAGGGCGAAGAGAGCGACGCTTCCCTGACACTGAATATCTGCGGTAAGGACTATCTGGTGTTGACGGAGCTGGCGCTGGAGGTGCAACGGCGCCTGTCGAGCATTCCCGGTTTCCTTGCTGTGCACACCGACATGGATCGCGGATCATCGGAGGTCCAGATACAACTGGACCGCGAGAAGATGGAGCGCTACGGGATCCAGCCGCGCTCCGTGTCCAACGCCATCAGCATGCGCTGGCCCATCGGCGCTCAACCGATTGACGAGATCGGATGGACTCGTATCGGTAGCGATCGCGAAATCCGCATCAAAGCCCAGTTGGAGGATGAAGACGGCCGCAGTCTTCAACAGCTGCGAAACCTGACGTTCAAGGCAAACGACACTACCGAAATTCCGCTCACAGCCTTCGCTGCCTTCTATTTCGACAACACCCTCGACTTAATAAGGCGCTACAATCGTCAGACCATGGTGGCGGTGACGGACTACGCCACCAAGGACGATGCCAAGGGTCTCTTCGACCAGGTGGACGCGGCTATGGCGGACCTGGAGATGCCCCGGGGATACCGCTGGGACAAAGGTGCGCGCTTCATCCGCATGGAGGAGACTGACAAAGCCCAGCAGTTTGCCATAGCGCTGTCAATCACGTTCGTGTTTCTGCTCATGGGGGTTCTGTTCGAATCGTTCGTGTTGCCGCTGTCGGTCATCGTCTCTATTCCGTTCGCCGGCCTGGGGGTCTACTGGACCCTCTACGCTACCGGTACGCCAATGGATGACATGTCCCGTATCGGCATGGTGATCCTGGTGGGGGTGGTAGTGAACAATGCTATCGTCCTGGTGGATCTGGTCAATCGACTGCGCAATGAGGGCATGGAGCGATACGAGGCCTTGGTGCAGGCCGGCCGGCACCGGTTTCGACCGATCCTCATGACTACCTTTACGACAATCTTCGGTTTGATCCCCATGGCGGTAGGAAACCCGAATGTCGTCGGCACCGATTACGCACCGTTGGGTCGGACGATGATGGGGGGATTGCTGGCGTCGATGGTGTTAGCCCTGTTAGTTGTGCCTCTATGCTACACCTTTTTCGACGATCTCCGCGAGGTGGTGGGGCAAGCCATGAGATCGGCGGCGCGGTCATCGGCGCGCCGACTTACGCAAGGTGTGGCGTAGCCGAACGAGCTGGTACCACCGTCAACCAGTTACGCTCTCGTGCTCGACGGTGTACTCCTCCAGCAATTCAGGATCGGGTTGCGGCAGACCTTCCAGAAATGGCGTGAAGGTCAATCGCTCGGTCAATTTATTCTCGGGTTGCGACAGATCGCGCGCATAGAAACGCTCCGATGGAAACAGGTCTCCGGGATAGGTGAAGTTCGGCAGGGTCGCCAGCTCGATGCAGATCGCACCGCCAAGCGCGCTCTCCAGCATGCCGCCCACCCAGACCGGCACCCCGGCGTCGGCGCAGATATCGTGGATGCGCACGGAATTCGCCAACCCACCCACTCGCCCGGGTTTGATATTTACGAGCTTGCAAGCACCGATCCGCAGAGCTTGCTCGACCTTGTGCGGTCCGGTGATGCTCTCGTCCAGACAGACGGGTGTCGCGATGGTCGCCGCTAGCTCGGCGTGATCCAACAGATCATCGTGGCCCAACGGTTGCTCGATGAACTCGAGATGGAACGAATCGATTCTCCGGAACATCTCCAAATCTTCCAAACCGAATCCGGAGTTGCAGTCGATGTGAATCCGCAGGTCGGGAAAGGCGCCGCGAACCGCAGCCAGCATGTCCACATCCCACCCCCGCGCGAACTTGAGTTTGATACGTGGAAATCCACGATCGACCGCCCCTTGAATATTGCCGAGCAGCATATCGAACGAGTCCTGAACCCCGAAGTCCGCGCCCGCTGCAACCTCGCGTGTATCGCCTCCCAAGAGGCGGTGCAGTGGTTCTCCGGTTTTTTTACTCTGGGTCGTCCACCAAAGAATCTCAAGTGCCGCTTTGGCGAATTGATTTCCTTTGTAGGCCGCAAGTAGGTCGTTTAATGCCTCCGCTGATTCGATCTTTTTGCCGATCAGCTGCGGTCCGAAGAACTGGACGATATTCCTGAACGCGGTGCCTGCACCTTCCGTCAGATACATGGGTCGCTCCAATGGGCAACTTTCAGTCCAGGCCGTGGTCTCGCCTGCCCGGCCTTTGACCAGCACGGAGTGGATCGCCCAGTCTTCCCCATAGGAAGTCCGCCATGGGTACAACAGCGGCATGGCGACGTGATAGACATCAAAGCGATCAAAATGAACGGGCATCATCGTAGCGGAAGGATGGGTGTTAAGCCGAGCGAGTCAAGAGCGGGTCCGGAGCGGCGGTCGCTCCTGCCGAATTCGCCCTCGATCGACTGGATTGGAAACGAACTAGGGAGCATCTTCAGACGAGCCTGGCGCCCAATCCACATCCATTCCAGTCGCATGAGTGATTCCAACAAGCCCAGATCTACCTACCCTATAGAACACGCGAGCCCGCCGGGTAATGAGCCGGACGTGAGTACGGAGGAATCCGCTGCCGAATGGCCGCGAATCCGCTGGCGCGCTGTCCTTCTCTCGATGCTGTCGATCGCGGCGATGTTCTTCTACGTGATCCAGGTTTCCGAGCGCCAGCGCTCCGGCGCCTTTACCCATTCTCAGTACCCGCTCACCGCCTTCATTCCGTTCGTGGTGTGGCTGGTGGCCAACGTCATACTCAAGCGGATCTGGCCCAGTATCGCCCTGAGTCGGGGCGAGCTCCTGACCATATTCACCATGACCTGGGTCGCCGGCGTCATTCCCTCCTGGATCAAGATCTGGGCTTCGATCCTGACCACGCCAACCGTATTTGCATCCCCGGAAAACCAGTGGGAATTGATTTTCGATTTCCTGCCCTGGCATGTGCTGGCACCGACCGCGCCGGAGGTCGTGGTAAACTATTGGTACGGCCGACCCGAAGGCATGGATATTCCGTGGGTGCTGTGGATCGGTCCGCTCTTCCAGTGGTTGAGCGCTACCACCGCCGTGGTTGTGTTCGGGTTTTGTCTCGTTTTGCTCTTTCAGCGTCAGTGGGAACGACACGAAAAGCTCACCTTTCCGCTGGCGCAGCTGTCGCTCGATCTGACCGAGGGCCTCGACGGACCTCGGCGGATGCCGGACCTGTTCCGCTCCAATCTGTTCTGGACCGGTGTTGTGTTGGTTCTTGTTCCAATGGCGTACCGCATCACCACCTATTTCATGCCGAGCCTCCCGGAGCTGAACATTCTGTGGGAGCACTATTGGCTGAGCTGGGGAGATGGGGGGCTATTCTTCCGCGTTATGCCCGTGGCGATGGCAGTGGTCTATCTCTGCCCCCTGGACATCATGGGAAGCATCGCGCTCTTCCACGTCCTCGGCTCGGTCAAAGGCACGCTGATGCGACGCTACGGGACGCCGGACTTCGGTTTTTCCGGTTCCACCATAAATCCCACCTTTCCTGATTCAACTCAGGTACTGCACGGAGAAAGTTACGGGGCGGTCTTTTTTATTGCCTTGTGGTCGATCTGGCTGGCGCGTCGGCATCTCAAGGATGTGTGGAAACAGGTCAGGAGCGGAACTGGCGATCGAGCCGATCTGTTTCGCTACCGGCTGGCTCTTGTTGGCATGCTGCTGTCCGGGGGGTACGTCATCGCTTGGGCGATCTTCATGGGAGTACACCCATTAGCGGCGACGCTCACCTTCCTGCTTATGGCCCTGGTCTACTTCGTCACCGTGAAGCTGGTAGCGGCCACCGGTTTCGCCTATCTGTTGCCCAACCGACCTCACCTCAAGGGTGAGTTTATGGTGGTGGAGATGATCGGATCCGCCTACATGTCGGCACGCAATCTCGTCGCTTACAAGGTTTTTACCAGCTATGCGTTTTTCGGTCACATCCTCATTCCGGCATGGCCTGCGCTGCCGCACCATCTGCGTATCTTCTCTTTTCGGAAACAGCCAGCATGGGTTATGGGCACGGTGCTGATCGCCTTTGTTGGAGGTTTTCTGGTCGCTTTTTGGGCGCTGTTGGATATGACTTACACAGAAGGCGCGATCATCCTCTCGGGTAACCGGGTGCCACGAGATTACAATGTTGCCGTGAACCTGATGAACAACCCGATCGAATTCCGCTGGGAGAAATGGGCGCTCTGGTTCATCGGATTCTTCGAATCGGCCTTTCTGGTTTTGTTGCGCACCCGGTATCACTGGTTTCCGATCCATCCGATCGGCCTGGCGTTTCAGATGACCGTCGGAACCTGGGTCTACTGGTCTACCCTGTTTATGATGTGGATGGTGAAGATAACCCTGCTACGTCTTGGGGGCGTGAAGATGTACCTGGCCGGCAAGCCGTTCTTTTACGGCATGGGCATCGGATATATGGTCGGGGTCATCGCCAGCACCGTAGTGGACCTGATCTGGTTTCCCGGTGCCGGCCACCGCATCCACTGGTGGTAAACGCAGATTCGAAACGCACGCAATGACACCTGGACACACCCCTAGCAGAAGGAGGTTAATAAAGTGAAGATTGTAGATCTCAAGATTCTTCCCATCAACTCGGACGTTTTCGTGCAGATCGTAACGGACGAAGGCCTGACCGGGATCGGAGACGGTTCGTTGAGCGGGCGCTCGCAAGCGGTGGTGGGTGCCCTGGAGCACATCCGGGAATATCTCATAGGACAGGATGCCACGCGTATCGAGCACATCTGGCAGGATATCTTTCGCGGTACCTTCTGGCGCGGTGGCCCGGTGCTGCAGTCGGCACTGGCCGGCATCGACATTGCACTCTGGGACCTGGCCGGCAAAGCACTTGGAGTTCCCACTTACCGGCTGCTCGGAGGTGCCAGCCGCGACGGGGTGATGGCGTACCGACACACCGGGGGTGGTCCTCCCGAAGAGCTGATCGATGATGCCCACAGATTGATGGAAGAAGGATGGCGGGCCATTCGCATGTCTCCCATGCGAGGTTCCAAGCCGTTCAATCAGAAGGCAGCTACTAGACGCGGCATCGAACACATGGGCGCTTTGCGGCACGCCGTTGGCGATGATCTGGAAATCATCATGGAGGTGCACACGCGGTTGACGCCAACGCGCGCCATCGAACTCTGCAACGGCATCGAACCATTTCAGCCGTATTTCGTGGAGGACCCGATTCGCTCCGAGAACCCAGCATCGTTCCGTACCCTGCGGCAGCATACCAATGTGCCCATCGGCACCGGCGAGCAGCTGCCGACCAAGTGGTTGTTCGCGAGCTGATCGAGGAAGAGCTGGTCGACTACCTGCGCGTGGACCTCTCCCACACCGGAGGCATAACCGAAGCCCGCAAGATCGCGGCTATGGGCGAGGTGCACTATCAGGAGATGGCCACCCATATGACCGGAACCGTCGTCAACACGGCAGCAAGTCTGCACTTGAACATGTCGGTAGCCAACTGCGCGGTGCAGGAGTACCGCCCGCCGCAGGACTGGGAAAAGGAGGTCTTTCGGTGGGACTTCCGCGCTGATGACGGCTTCCTGATCCCATCAGATGCCCCCGGGCTTGGGGTCGAGCTCGACGAGAAAGCAGCCGCGGCTCATCCACCCGTACATTCTGAGTCGCAGCACTGGCGTCGGCCCGACGGCTCGGTGACGGATTGGTAGGGGAGCGAAGGGTATGACGACGCAAAGACGACCCAACATTGTGGTCTTCTTCACCGACCAGCAGCGTTGGGATAGCACCGGGTTGCACGGCAATCCAATGGACATCACCCCCAATTTCGATCACATGGCGATGGAGGGTACCCATTGCCAGAATGCCTTCACCTGTCAACCGGTCTGCCTGCCGGCGCGTATGGTGATGCAGACCGGTCGTTACGCCTCTCAATGGGACTGCTATTGGAACGGCGGAGAGCTGCCCCTGGGAACGAGGACCATCGGCCACCACTTTCGCGATGCCGGATACCAAACGGGGTACGTAGGCAAGTGGCACCTGTGCCACGAAGAGCCGGTTCCGCAGGAGCGCCGCGATGGATACGACTACTGGGTCGGCTCCAACGTGCTCGAGTTTACTTCCGACGCGTATCAGACGCGCATGTACGATGGCGACAACCAGCCGGTGGATCTTCCGGGTTATCGCGTCGATGCGTTGACCGACGCAGCCATCCGCTACGTGGACTCCCACCGCCAACACCCGTTCTTCCTGTTCTGCTCTTACATCGAGCCCCACTTCCAGAACCATCGAGACGATTACCCGGCGCCCACCGGATACGCCGAGCGTTACCTTGACCCCTGGGTGCCGCCCGACCTGCGCGCCCTGGGCGGTTCCTCGGCAGGGCACCTGCCCGGTTATTACGGCATGATCAAACGACTGGACGAAGCGTTCGGCCGCCTGCTGGACGCGCTGCGCAGCTTGAACCTGCTTGACAATACTATCGTTCTGTTCACGTCGGACCACGGCTGTCATTTCAAGACCCGCAACAGCGAGTACAAACGCAGCTGTCACGATGCTTCCATGCGTGTTCCGATGGCACTGACCGGTCCCGGCTTCTCTAGCGGGGGCCGTTTACAGGAAATGATCAGCCTGGTGGACGTCCCGCCGACCTTGCTGGATGCTTGCGGGATCCCGGTTCCTGCCGATATGCAGGGACGTTCGTTCGCGCCGCTGACTCGAGGAAGATTGGCGGATTGGCCGGAGGAGGTGTACGTGGAGATCTTCGAGACCAACCTGAGCCGCTGCGTGCGCACCAAGCGCTGGAAATACTCGGTGCGCAAAACCGAGAAGGGCCCGGAGAAGGGGAGCTCGTGGGAGTTTCGGGAAGACTGTCTCTTCGACCTGCTGGCCGACCCGTACGAGCTCAACAACCTTGCGGGGCTCGAATCCCACCGCAAGGTGGCCGACGTCATGCAGGAAAGACTGATTCGCCGCATGACCGCGGCAGGCGAAGACAAACCGGTCATTGATCTGGCCGCGATCGTTCCGGACCGGCGGTTGCCGGTCAGCGAAGAAGAGACGAGGCACTAGCCCTCCTCTCGAGGAAGTCGCCTGCGGGAGGACGCCTCCGAGGACTTTTCAGCTGGATTAATCGACGCGACTCTCCGTCGATACTATCGTTCGGTAACAACAATGGTTGGCCGTTTTTACTTCCTCTAACCATAAACGTTGGAGCTCCTCCAATGAACAACCTCGAAGGGCCGCGTCCGGCGAGACCGGACGAGTTGGACGACATCCTCGTGCTGGCCAACGCAGTCATGCGCGAAGGGCGGGCGCCGACGATCGCCACCGATTACAAGTTCATCTACAACGACGAGAATGCTGGCAACATCATCATCGTCCGGGACGGCGACCGCGTCGTCAGCACAACTGGCATCTGGATGAACACGGTCGAGGCGGGGGCAGGACGGATACGGGCGGGTGGTATCAATTGCGTCGCCACTCTGTCCGGTTATAGGGGGCAGGGCCTGGCCACAAAGGTCATGTACAAGGCCATGGAGCACATCGCAGGGCTGGGCTGCCATGTGGGTCGCCTGACGACGAATATCAATGATTGGTACTACCGCATGGGTTGGGAGAATGCCGGCTCTCTGTACACCTATCGGCTGAACCATTCGAACGTCGATCTGCTGCCAGGTTTAGCCGAAGGACTGACAGTCACGGACACGACCGAATTCAACGATGAGCTTCTCACCGCTGTTGTCGAGCTGCGCCGGGCCGACCGGCTCGGTGGCGTGCGCATACCGGCGATCATGCGTGCCCTCCTTGAGGCCGGGAGTGACCCCAAATTGATGGGCAGCAAGAAGCTCGTGGTGGCATGGAAAAATGACGCGCCGCTCGCCTACTGCCTCGATACCGAGCGCGGTATCGTCGAATGGGGTGGAGAGGGGAGGCTGGTCGCCGGTCTGCTCCGCGAGTGGTTCGGTCGACGCGTCGGCCAGCGAGGGGGGAGCTGCCGACGGGATCCGAGGAAAAGGTCGCGGCAAGCCACGAGCTCGCCGTTGTCGCGCCAAAGATCGGGCACCCATTCCTCGAGCTGCTCGACACCCTGTCACTGTCCGCGAACCATGAATACTGGGGCATGCTCAATGTCATCGACCCCCGCGGCATCCTCGACGCCTTTGGTCTGGAGTCTATCGACTTGAGCGAAGCGGACGGGATGTTCACCTTGAGTCGGGGAGGTGAGTCCGTCACCGTGACGTGCCAGGCGCTGGCGAAACTGCTGTTCGGACGGGAACGCATTACCGACTTTGCCGCGGACCAGTTACCGCTCCTGTTCTGGGAATGGCCCCTGGAGCACGTATGAGATTCTGCCACAGCCCGCCGGGTTGGTCTGGTCTAGTGCATACTCGAGTGGCTATGGCGGCTGGCGGCGATCGCCAGCGCACGCGAATTCTGATTGGAGAGATTGAATGCTGATATTCGATGGTGATTATCCGATGGCGTTCGGGGGCATGGAGATCAACCGGGATCTGACTCTGCCGATTGCGGAGCTCCGTGCCCAGGACGAAACACCAGGCAACGTAGCATTCGCATCGCTGCCCGAACTGCGCCGGGCGGGTGTAACCGCGGCGCTCATGAAGTTCACCGTGCGGCGCAAATACGCAGGCAGCGTCTCATCTGGATACAACGGCGCCGAAGCCTGCCATGCCGCGGCCAAAGGGCAGGTTGCGTACTACCACATTCTTGCAGAGCGTGGTGAAGGTGTGGTGATAACGACCAGCAAACAGCTGGCGCAGCAGATTTCGAGCTGGGAGCAGCAGGAGGACAGGTCATCGCTGCCGGTCGGGTTTGTGCTGGGGATGGAAGGTTCAGATCCGGTCCTGCATCCGGAACAGGTGCACGAATGGTGGGCTCTCGGGGTCCGCGTCGCGAGCCTGACCCATTACGGTCCCAGCGCCTACGCCCACGGCACCGGGACGGAAGGCGGGCTACTGGGCGAAGCCGTGGCATTGCTGAAGGAGATGCAGGTGTGCGGCATGCTGCTGGACATGACCCATATCGACGACCAGAGTTTTTGGGAAGCGTTGGAACATTACTCGGGCCCGATTCTTGCCAGCCATCAGAACTGCAGGGCGCTCGCACCGGGCCAGCGCCAGTTCAGCGACGAGCAGCTGCAAGCAGTCATCGAGCGCGGAGGGGTCATTGGCGCTTCCATGGATACCTGGATGTTGTGTCCGGAACAGGTGATCGAGTGGAGCAAAACCGCGACTTTCACTCGCCGGGACGTGTTTCCGCGCGAATCCATAACCCTCGGAACCCTGGCCAACCATATCGATCACGTGTGCCAGCTTGCCGGCAATGCCGACCACGCCGCCATCGGCGGTGATACCGATGGACAGGGAGGGGTGGACGGGGCGCCCCACGAGATCGATACCGTGGCCGACTACCAACGATTGGCCCCCATCTTGAGCGAGCGCGGATACAGCGACGAAGACGTGGCCAAGATCATGTACCGCAACTGGCAGCGGTTCTACCAGGAGCACTTACCGGCCGAGTGAGATGAAGACCGACGAGTTTCGGCTCGGCATCGTTGGGTGCGGCGGTATCTCCGGCCATCACGGAAGGGGTTCTCTGGCAGCCGAAGGGATTAGGCTGGTCTCCTGCTGCGACGTGCGACCCGAGAGGACGGCAGAGTTCGCCGATCGCTTCGGCTGCGACACGCAATACGATGACTACCTGCAGATGATTCGGGAGCAGGAGCTGGACGGTGTCTTGCTCGCGACCTGGCCGAATCAACACCGGGAGCAGGTGGAGCGCTGCCTGGACGCTGGCGCGCGAAACATTCTTTGCGAGAAGGCGCTGGCTCTTACCAGCGAAGAGGCTGCAGAGATTCGCAACCTGGTGCAGAGGGCGGACGCCTTCCTGATGGAAGGGTTCATGTACCGCCACCATCCGGTTATATCTGAGATCGAGAAGCTGATAGCAGCCGGAGAGATCGGACAGATCGACTCCGTCCGCGGGGTATTCAGCAGCTTCGATCCGGAAACTGCGGCAGCCACCGATGCTGAGCGCAACTGGCGGCAGCGGCGGGAATGTGGCGGTGGTGTGCCGCACGACTTTGCCTGTTATGCCACCGATGCCTGCAATCACTTCTCCGGCAGCGTTCCGGTGCGGGCGTACGGCCTCGGCGGCATCAGTCCGCGATACGACACCGTCAATCGAATGTTCGGTTTGATCGAGTATGAGAACGGTTGCGTCGGAATGATGGAGAGCAGCAAGGGGGCCAATCACAGCCAGGAGCTGAAGATCACCGGTTCGGCCGGGATCATTACGCTGCCGATTGCGTGGACGATTCTGGAGGAAGCCACCTATTTCGTCAGCCACTGTGAGGATTGGGCCCACGTAGAAACCGAGCGTCGTCAGATGGGCGCCGCCGACAGCTACCAGCTGCAGCTGGAGAACTTCGTCGACACAGCGCGCCGGAAAGCTGAGCCTGGGATGCCGCTGTCCGACTCCGTGACCAATTGCACGACGATAGAAGCGCTGGTGCAAAGCATCGCGGTTGGCCACCACGTGGACATCGAAACTAGACTGGTGCCAACATGAGACTGGGTGGATTTTTCGGGGCCCCCAGCGAAGACGAATTGGCGCCCCTGTGCGCCAAGCTGGACCAGTACGGTCTATCCGCAATCTCCGCTCCCTCTGCCTGTGCGGAGATGGCAGATGACGATGTCGCTTCCTATGGCGAGACTGCGCGTGGCCTTGGGCTCGTCGTCGGGGAGTGGGGGTACTGGAACAACATGATGACGCCAGATGAGTCCGAGCAGGAGCGTCGTGTCCAGGGTCTGCGCAATGTCCTCCGAAAAGCGGAGGTGATGGGCGTTCCCTGTGTGGTGACCCTGGTGGGAACCAAGGACGTGTCCGACCACGCCCTCGCCCCCGACCCGTATATGTTCACCGAGGCCTGCAAGGCGGAGTTTCGCGAGCTGGTGTTACGCGTGCTCGACGGACTCCACCTGGAAACAGCGCGTTATGCCATCGAGCCATGGTGCAATACCTTCTTCTACCAGCCGGAGGATATCCTTTCCTTCATCGACAGCGTTGGCCATCCGCGCTTCGGTGTGCACCTGGATCAGATGAACATGGTGAGCTTTGCCGACTTCTACAGCACCACCGATCTCATCAACCGCACCTTCGACCTATTGGGCGAACATGCCTGCAGCGTTCACCTCAAGGATATCGCCTGGGACTACTCTCACATGTTCCTGAAATGGGACGAGGTCTACATAGGTGATGGTGTTATGGACTACGATACCTACCTTAAACGGCTGGCGCAGCTGCCGCAGGACACGCCCTGTTACTGCGAGCATATGAGTCAGGAAAGTGATTACGCGCTCAATTTCGAACGCTTGCACAAACGTGCGGAGATTGCCGGCGTCCGGTTCCAGCGCAGAAATCCCACATGAGTCAGCAACGCGCCGGACCGATGGGAGCTCGGCACGAGGTGATGTGACCTCCTACGATGATATGTGAAACGTCAAGCGGTTGAATCCATGAAGCTCGATCCTTCTCAAGTGGCCGAATTCGAAGAACGGGGGTTCCTGCTCTTTCCCGGTCTGCTGGATAGAGATGAGGTGGGTGTGCTTCAACGTGAAATTCCGGCGCTGCTGCAGCGTTCCGGCTCGGAGACGGTCCGGGAGCAGGAAGACCCGTCAAGTGCCAGGCTCGTTTTTGGCGTCCATCAGTTTTCCGAGCCGTTTCGCCGATTGGTGCACCTGCCACGGCTTCTGAACCCCGTGCAGCAGCTCTTGGGAGAAGCGGTATACCTGTATCAGAGCCGTCTCAATCCGAAACCAGGATTAGGCGGTGGTGGGAGCTGGGACTGGCACCAGGACTATCCACCGTGGCATTCCATAGATGGGGTCCCCGAACCGCGGATGATCATGGCGTCGGTATTCGTCGACGACTGCACACCCGTCACCTCGCCGCTGTTGGTGATACCGGGCTCCCAGGGTCACGGCCTTCTCGATGCCGAGCTCCATAAAGACGCCAGGGGCCGGGGGTATGACCTGCAGACTATCGAGCCCGAGCTGCTGGAGCCGATAGCAAATAAACATGGGATCGAACCCCTTCTCGGTCCGGCCGGGTCAGTGGCTTTCGTTCACGTCAATGTTTTGCACGGCTCTGCAAACAACGTCTCTCCCTGGCGCCGGGCGATTACCTACCTGATCTACAACGCGGTTTCCAACGCCGCCACGAAGTTCGAGCGTGCCTGGTTTCAATGTGCTCGGGACTTTACGCCACTTGTCCCGGGTGAAGACGATAGCCTGAAGCGAGCTACTTGACCCTGCGATGACCGCGTAGAAGGTGTTATGATACTGGTGACCGGGGCCGCAGGAAGGTTGGGGAAGAGAGTCGTAAACCTGCTTATGGAGCGGGGAGAACAGCACGGTTCGTCCACGTCGATGTGACCAAAGCCGACGAAGTGGACTCCATGGTAAAGGAAGCGGTGAGTGCCTTCGGGCGTCTCGATTGCGCTCACAACAACGCCGGAGGCGGCAGCTCGATCCGGGCCCCTATCCACGAGTATCCGGAGGAGGACTTCGATCGCATCATGACCCTGAATGTGAAGGGGGTCTGGTTGTGTTTGAAGGCGGAGCTCAAACAGATGCTCGCACAGGGAGGCGGCTCCATCGTCAACACCGCTTCCGTAATGGGGCTAGTGGGAACGCCACTGGGAAATTTGCCGTACACAGCAAGTAAACACGGCATCGTGGGCATGACCAAGACCGCCGCCATCGTCTACGCCAACCAGGGCATCCGCATCAACGCGGTGTGCCCGGCCTACATGCAGAATGCCCTGGAGGAAGGGGGTGGTGACGCCGAGGGACGGGCGAAGATCCTGGCGCGTCATCCCATGGGACGGGTCGGCAGGGTTGAAGAGGTGGCGGAAGCAGTGGTCTGGCTCTCCTCCGATGCCGCGTCGTTTGTTACCGGACATTCCTTGCCCGTGGACGGCGGTTACGTAGCTCAATAGCTGCCGGTTCCATCTGGTCGTGACTCTCCTACACCCCTGAAGCCAAGTCGCTATTCGTCGAACTTGTGGCGGAAGCTCATCATATTGACCTCCGGCTTGTACCCCAGAATCTCTTTTGCGTCGCTCAGGTCGAGGAAGCCGACGTGCTCTTCAAAGACATTCTCTGAAGCGCCGTAAGCGATCACGAATCTCTCCGGTCCCTCGTAGTCCACGGCAAGCGTCAATAGCTGCACGAGGTCCGCCGGGGCCAGCAGGGTGCTGCATCGACGCAGGCTCTCGGGTTCCGCGGTGCCGTGATAGGTGCCGATGCGGAAAGCGATGAACCGCCGGCCGCAAACGTTGACGAGGTACTTGCCGGCCGCCTCCGCCATACATTTCATGGCACCGTACCAGCCATCCGGGTTTATCTGATCCACCGTGGAGAAGATTGGCGGATCGCTCTTCTCATTCCAACCGCTGGCGTGGTTGGAGCTGGCATAAACGATCTTGCCGACGTCGGCTCGATGGGCGAGCTCGAACAGCTGCATCTGCATGCCGATGTCGGTCATGCCCCCATCGAGCTCGCCGACATTGGTCGCACCCAGGCGGGCCAGTGCGACGAGAACATCCTGGTTGGCACACACTCGTGCCGTGAAGGCGTGGTCCTGCAAGTCTCCCACCTCGACCCGGGACCGAGCGCCCTCGACCGGGTTCAGGTCCACCAGAGTCAGATCGTATCGATCCTCAGCTTCCCAGGCTGGCCACAACGCCGATCCGATGCGGCCACAGGCGCCGGTCAGCAACACTTTTGGTTTTGCCATGGTGTTCTCCCGTAGTGATGTTGGAATCACCTGACTGCGTGCCAGGGTGTGAAACCGGCGCCTCTACTGCAGCACCGACTTGGGGGTTGGCTGTATCCTGCGCACGACGATCTTCTCTCGGTCCATCATTTCGGGAATTTTCGGTGCGATGTCATTTTTCCAGATATCGCTTTCGTACACCGCCGCGTATAACTGCTCGCGGCTCTCCTCACTGTCGAAGCGCCTGATCCAGATGTAGAGGTCGTCCTCTTCCTCGCCGACGAAGCTGCCCACTACAACCATGCCTTTGGACACCTGGAGCGGTATGATCTTCTCTTCCATGAACTTCACCCAATTCTCCCGTTCTCCCGGTTTCGCACGATACTCTCTGAGCTCGAAAAACATAGAATCGTCTCCTTGGAATTGAATTCATCGGGCTGAGTACAGTTATTAATGCCTGGAGTACTGTCAAGCACGGACGGTTGCTACCCCACTGCGGAGCTTTGAAACGTATACGAGGCCGGCTATTTGCCCAACTGGTGGTCATACGGACCAACCAGCGAGCATTTTGCGACACCAGCAATAGGAACCGAGGCGATCATCAAAGATACCATCGCCTCATTGTGGCCAAAATAGGAGGAGTGTGAACAGTGACAGGCAATGATGTCATGGCAAGAATTCTGAAAGCGGAAGGTGTGGAATGGGTCGCAGCCTTCCCCAACAACAAGCTGATCGATGCGATCACCGATGCCGGTATTCGGCCGATCATTACTCGCCACGAACGGGCGGGGGTCAACATGGCGGACGGATTCAGCCGCATCAAAAACGGCGACGGGTTCGGTGTCTTTATCATCCAGCAAGGCCCGGGCGCCGAGAACGCCTACGGTGGGGTTGCCCAGGCGTTTGCAGATTCCATCCCGATCCTGCTGCTGCCGGCTGGTCATGATCGCGGCAATAATCAGTGCCACCCTAACTTCGATGCGGTAGAGAACTACCGCGGCATCACCAAGTGGTCGGTCAACGCCAACAGCGCAGATCGCATTGCCGAATTCATGCACATGGCGTTTGCCCAATTGAAGCACGGACGACCCGGTCCGGTGCTGATCGAGACGCCGGTGGACGTGGGAGAGGAGGATTTCCCTGATGCCGACTTCGATTACGAGCCGGTGAAGGCGTTCAAGTCCGCCGCCGACACGGATGACGTTCGCGACCTGGTGAAGACGCTGCTTGGCGCGTCGTTTCCGCTGCTCAACGCCGGTCACGGAGTGCTCTGGGCTCAGGCCGCCGACGAATTGAAAGAGCTCGCCGAGCTCACGCAGATTCCCGTAATGACGACGCTGGCCGGCAAGAGCGTATTTCCGGAGAATCATGCGCTGGCGTTGGGTGCGGGTGGCAATTCGGCTACCGCCATGGTACGCCAGTTCCTGCCGCGGGCGGATTTCGTGCTTGGCCTCGGATCCAGCTTCTCCAACAACCATTTCAACATCGCCATGCCGGACGGTTTGACCCTGGGCCAGGTGACCAACTGTCCCGAGGATCTGGGCAAACATCGGGGCGTGCGCTGCGGAGCCATCGGCGATGCGAAGCTGGTGCTCAGACAGATGATCGAGGAAGTAAAGAGCCAGTCCGGGGCCAACGGCCGGCCTGAGAACACCGGTCTGAAGGAGGAGATAGCGAACGCAAAACAGGCCTTTCTGGCAGAGTGGGCACCCAGGCTTCAATCGGATGAGATCCCGATCAATCCGTACCGGGTTATCACAGAGCTCGCCAAGGCGGTGGACGTATCCAACACAATCATCACCCACGACTCCGGGTTCCCCAGAGATCAGTTCGTGCCGTTCTGGGAGCCGGTCTCGCCCAGAGGGTATTTGGGCTGGGGCAAGTCGACCCAGCTTGGGTACGGACTCGGTCTGGCGCTGGGCGCGAAGATGGCGGCGCCGGAAAAAAACGTGATAAACGTCATGGGGGACGCCTCCTTCGGCATGGCCGGCATGGACGTGGAGACGGCCGCCCGGGCGGAGATCCCGATCACGACGGTGGTGTTGAACAACGGTGTGATGACCAAGTACTCGACCTACATACCGGTGGCTTCCAAGGTCTGGAACAGCAACAAGCTAACCGGGGATTATCGCATGATGGGCGAGGCGCTGGGAGCCCACAGCGAACGGGTGGACGCCGTGGAGGAGTTGGTGCCCGCATTCCAAAGAGCAGCCGACCGCAATCGCGATGGTCAGCCGGCGCTGGTCGAGGTCATGGTCAAGGAGGAGCCGGTCTTTGCCTAGGAGGCTGAGTTTGCGAACAATCACACATGGCCATTGCCGAGTGTGCGTTGACCTTGCGGCCATAAAGAATTCCTGACCATGGGCGACAGATTTGTAGACGCGGATCGGCTAGAAGAATTCGCTGCGGCTTGTTTTCGCTCAGCCGGTTTCAAGAAGACTGACGCGGAGCTGCAGGCGGAGACACTGGTTTGGGCAAACCGTCGCGGCATCGATTCGCACGGCCTCGTCCTCCTCAGAATTTACCTGGAGTTCATCGAGAAGGGGTTCATGAATCCCAATCCGGAGATCCAGGTGATTACCGAAACCGCGGCCACGATCCTCGTCGAGGCGGAGAGGGCGTTCGGCCCCGTGGCGACTGTGCCGGTTATGGAAAAATGCATTGATAAGGCGCGAGATGTAGGCGTCGCCTGGGGGCTGGTCCGCAATTGCGCCTATCAGGGGGCCATGTCGTACTACACTCAGATGGCCGTTAGCGCAGGCATGGCGGGCATTATTTCCTGCTGCAATTCTCCCGGCGCAGCCCCTCCCGGTTCTCGGTCGCTAGGCGTCAGCACTGCGCCCCTGGCCATTGCCGTACAGGGCAAGGAACGTGCCCCGCTCAGTTTGGACATGGCCACATCCGTTGTAGCGCGGGGCAAGGTGTCGTTTGCCGCAGACCGCGGTGCCAGCATTCCGGAGGAATGGGCCCTCGATGATCAAGGGCGCCCGACGGCCGATCCGAACGAGGTCGTGATGATGCAATCGGCGGGGAGCTACAAAGGCTACGGCATGGCTTTGATGTTCGAATGTCTCGCCAGCCTGATGGCGGGCAGCCCCTTGGTAACTCCAGTTGTCCAGGAGACCGAACCTATCTCCCCCGGTCATAACAACAGCTGGATGTGCGTCGTCGATATCAGCAAGTTCACGGATCTGGAAGCCTTTCGAACCAATGCCGACGCCCTGGCGGATACGATGAACGGACTGCCCACGGTAGATGGCAGCGATCCGATTCTGGTGCCGGGCGAGAAGGAGACGAAGGCGTATGAAGAACGAAAACAAAGCGGCATACCGCTGCCGCCTGGGACGGTTGCCAAGTTGAAATGGGCAGCGGCACATTGCGAGGTGCCGCTGCCGACTGAGCTCGCCTGATTATTTCGCCAACCTTTCTGCGACAGGACCCTATATACTCCGCTCCAACACCCGGCCCTCCACCGCCCGATCCCCCATCTCGAAGGCGACTTGCTCGCCGGTTGCCATGAATCCCAACTCTTGGAAGCGCGCCTGTTTGTCGGTGTCCTCGATGGAGAGAGCGAGGTGACAGCGGGTCGCGCCGACGGTGCGAGCCCAGTCGACGGCTGCCTGCAACAGCGCAGGTAGCGCTGCCATGTGGCGGTCGCGAGCCATCGCGTCCACTCGGCAGTCTCCTTCGCCGATTAGTCGCGCCGTGGACAACCCGACCGTGCGCCCGTCTTCGGTATGGGCCACAAACCATTCACCACGATCATCCTGCCGGATGGCTTCCAAACGCGGAAACAGGCCGTTGCACGAGGTCTGCAAGTGACTACGGGTCGAGTAGATCCGGCTTTTGGCGTTGGCATCCAAGACATGCCAGTCGTGGGGCGTGAGCAGCAGCGGTACCAGCGGGATCCGTTCGGCGGGTGTAGCAGCCCGCACGGAGGTCTGCTGCTGCGAACGGAAGTACTCGACGAGAAAACTCTCCACCGAATCGCCGCTGGTTATGTTGGCCATCACGTTGGAGCCAGCGATGCGGCGCCAGCCCAGCCGGTAGTAGACCCGGGCGGCTTCGGGATTGCCGGTCCCGAGGAATATGGCTTTCCCACCGTTGCCGCGGAATTCCTCGAGTGCGCAGGTGCAGAGCCGCGTGGAGATACCAGCCCGTCGCTGCCTCGGATCGGTGGCAACCTCGCCCAGGGTAGCCAGCCCGGGAAGCCGCTTCGATCGGCTGACCATGCAAGTGCCGGCGATCTCACCCTCGATCCGTTCCAGGAAGAGCACGTTCTGGCTGTGATCCAGCTCCGTGCCCAGGAAGAGATCGCGCGTAATATCGGCAATGGGGCCGAAGATTGACTCCCAGAAGCCGAAAAGCTCGTCGGTCAATTCTGCGGATAGGGGAATTTCGAAACGCATGGCATTCCTGACGTTGGCCTGCATCTGCCTTCCAGAATGAGTGTGCTCGGTCGACGGCAAGGTAGTACGCAAAGAATCCGTTCGAAGCAACGATGCCCCGAGATTTCATGATCGCGTCATCCAAGGAGCGCAGTCCGTGCCAGGACACTCCAGTTTCGTGGCAGTGGTTGACGGGGCCCATCGTATCGGACAACTTACGCCACCCAACCTACTCAGGGAGCAGCAACTTATGACCGCAAAACCGTTCGAAGTGCCTGTCAACCAGCGGCAACTCTTTCTGGACGACCGTGGAGTCGCCGCCATCGAGAACCTCAAACACACCTTGCATCCACCGGAAAAGAAGGGAGCGGTCATAGAGCCACGGCTGCCGCACGAAACCAGCCTGCAGATTCGCTGCGCTCCGACCTGGGATCCGGTGGCGGGCTGTTTCCGCATCTGGCTTATGGCCGATGGCGGTATCGCGCTGGCGGAAAGCGACGACGGCCTCAACTGGCACCGGCCGGTACTGCGTTGCACCGAGCACCGGGGTTCGTTGGAGAACAGTCTGGTCACCGGTCGGTGCGGCGGCCACGTAATCTTCGATCCCCACGATCCCGATACCTCGCGGCGCTACAAGAGCTTGTCCTTGCGCGGCGCCCAGGAACGGGTGGTGAGCCCAATCGCCCAACACTGGAGGCTCGGGCACAACCCGTGGCGCCTGGCCTATCCTGGCCGCCACGTGCTCAGCAATCCCCGCCAGTACCAGATGAGCTGGGTGATCCAGGTGCAGGAGCGCTCGAGCGCGCCGGCGGAGGAACGCTATGAAGGCAGGGGTTGCTTTCAGACGCGCGACCTTACCGTGAGTCCGGACGGAATTCACTGGAGGGTGCTCGATTGTCCCGGCCTGCCCACGGGGGATGAAGGCAACATGACCTTCGACGAACAGACCGGAACCTACATCGCAACCTTGAAGGAAGGAGAGATGGGGCCCCATGGTCGGTCGATCGCTCTGGCCACCAGCAAGGATTTCGACAACTGGAGCCAGCCGGAGCTCGTGTTTCACGCCGACGAGAAGGATCTGGAACTGGCGAAAGAGCACATCGCCGAGCGTCTGGCCAATCCGAAAATGGTGCAGCCTACCTACAATGTGCCGGAGGAATATTTCGTCGACGTCTACAACATGGGCGTCTCCCGCTACGAAGGACTCTACATAGGCATGGCCGCGTTCTTCCATCACACCGGCGACGTGAACGAGAACTCCGACGGTTTTCACATAGTGCAGCTCGCCAGCAGCCGCGATCTACGCAACTGGAACCGAGTGGGAGACCGGGCAGCGTTCATCACTCCTTCGCCCATTGATTCGGGTCATTACGATCTGAGTCAGATCATGCCGCCGTCGCGACCGCTGCACAAGAACGGAGAGCTCTGGTTCTACTACTTTGGCGGCAAGTATCGCTCGCACAAGGAGGACGACGATCCAAAAACAGGAGGCGTCTGCCTGGCGGTGCTCCGCCGGGACGGGTTTGTCTCCCTGGATGCCGGGGATACAGGCGGTTCGGCGTTGACCGATTCATTCCTGTTGCAGAGTCCATGGTTGTTTGCCAACGTGGACGCTGCCAATGGCTCGGTGGAGGTGGAGGTGGTGGACGAATCGGGCCGCTCGATTGCGGAATCGGAGCCGATCAAGGGGGATCATCCCCGGTATCCGGTGCAGTGGAAGACCGGTGACCTGGCGGCGTCGGTCAACCGCCCGGTGCAGTTGCGGTTCAAAGCGAGCAAGGCTTCGATCTACTCCTACTGGTTTGACGAGGTAACGGAACCAGCACCCCATTGAGGAGAAGCGAACATGAAGGTATTGGTGATTGGGGCCAACGGTAATACCGCCACGCGTGCGGTGCGGAGATTGAAGGAAAGCTCCCACGAACCGCTGGCGATGATCCGCAACGTCGAGCATCGAGAGAAATTTGACGACATGGGGGTGTCGACCGTTCTGGCCGATCTGGAATATCCGATCGATCACGCGGTGCAAGGCTGCGACGCGGTGATCTTTGGTGCTGGCTCGGGCGGACACACCGGGAAGGACAAAACAGTACTGGTCGATCACATCGGTGCGATCCGTTCCATGGTGACCGCCCAGCTACACGGTGCCAAGCGCTTCATCATGCTGAGTTCGATCAATGCGGACGTGAACAGTGAGTCGCGCATTGCTCACTACCACAAGGCCAAGGGCTACGCCGACAAACATCTGCAGGAGAGCGAGCTGGACTACACCATTATTTGGCCTGGTGGGTTGAGGGATGACGAGGGATCGGGTACGGTCTCGGTCAGCCCCGATCTGCACGTGGAGGGCACAACCTCCCGCGAGAACCTCGCCGCCGCGTTGGTCACGTGCCTCGACCTGGACAACACGATCGGCAAACGGTTCAGCATGCTGGAAGGCGATACCCCTTTGGAGGAAGCACTGCGGTCGATGTAACGAGTCTCCGGCAGTGGCCGCCCATCAAGGCGGAGACAGAGCTGGCCGTTTTCGCCATCGCCGCGGAGCATACCAGGAGGATGTCATGAACGTCAATTTCGATCCCGCTGATATTCGCAGCTGGTTATGTGGACCGATAGTGGCTGCGGCTACCCCCTTCACCGAGGATTATGCCCTAGATCTGGACGCCTTGCGCGATCACGTCCGTTTCATGGTAGACCACGGAGTCAGGACGGGGCAGGGTGCTCTGCTGATGGCGGCAGCAGGTGGAGAGCATCCAACCATGAACGTCGAGGAGCGTAAAGCGGTCATGGAGGCAGCAGTGGAAGCGGCGGCGGGAGAGGTGCCCGTGCTGGCCAGTATTCAGCACACAGACACACGAGTGATAGTCGAGCTGGCGGAACACGCCGCCAAGGTGGGCATACAAGGAGCCCAGTTGAATGCCACCTACTACTACCCCGCCAAAGAAGGAGACGTCCTCAGGCTTTTCAAGATGGTTGCTGATGCCTCGGACGTGACTGTCATGATTTACCGCGTCGGTGTTCTGAAGGAGATGAGCATAGAGTTCCTACAGCGCCTGGCGGAGATAGAGACTGTGCGGGTGGTGAAATTCGGGGCCAACGATCAGGACGAATTTGCCAGGGGTGTCGCGATCCTCGCCAAAGACCTGGTGGTCATTGATAACTCCGGCCAGCATGTCTGGGGACACATACTGGGAGCAAGAGGTGTCATCACTCACATCAGCAACTTCTGGCCTGAGTATCCTCTCCAGATCTGGCAGCTCCTCGAGCAAGGGGAGTACGTAGCCGTCAAGGACAAGCTGATCGCCTTCAAATGGAAGTGGGTGGAGTGGGTTCGCAAGATTACCAAGGTCACGGGAGGAGAAGCCCCCTTCTCAAAGGCGGCGATGGAGACCGTTGGTTTGCGGGCAGGTCCTCCGCGCCTGCCCGCTGTCCGGCCGCCTCAAGAACTGCTGGATGAGTTGCGCGCGCTTTTCGACTCGGCTGGTGTGCCTCAAGCCCAAGTGACTACCCAGTCCACACCCCGATAGTGTGAATTCGCGCCCGCCACCGTTTTGGTTTTTTCAGCGGGCATCCCAGACGTCGGCATCATGAAGATCGACCGCGACCGCTTTCTTGAAGAGGGCTACCTCACCGTACGGGAAGCGATCCCGCCGAGTCAGCTCGAAGCGGTTCGGGAAGCGTATGAGCTACTCGTTAGCTATCAGAGGAAGATCTGGGTTCGGGAGCGCAAACCGGACGACCCGCCCGGTGGCGAATGGGAAATCGCGCGGCAGCCCAGATTGCATCTGAGTCCAATCTCGCCGCGATTGACCGGACTTCTAGACCGAATCGATGGCCTCACGATCAAAGCCATCGAGGTATGGATGTTCGAGCGTATTCATGGCGTCAGCTGCGAACTGCTCGGCGTTGCGGATGCGGCGGTAACGGACATGATGCTGATGTGCAATCCGGTGCGGAATCACGGGCCGGCGAAATGGCACCGGGATATGTACCCGCCGACCAGCGCGCCCGTGCGGGGCTATTTCAACGATATTCTTGAGAGCGGACCGCGGTACGTTCAGTGGAACATCTCGCTGCATGACGACGACGTACTGTGCGTAATTCCGGGGAGCCATGTTCGCGCAAACACGCCTGAGCAGGATGCCGCCATCGCCGCTGATCCACATCAGGCACTTCCCGATTTGGTCAGGACCGACCTGAAGGCAGGAGACGGTGTGGTGTACATCTTGCCCATCTTACACTGGGGCAGTAACTACACAACCACGAAGCGCCGCTGTATTCACGGCGGGTTTTCGACCTTCACCCGGCATCCCGATCTTCGGTTTACCGACTTCCTGCCTCTTAAAAGGCGGGAGATGTTCCGGCGGTGGGCGCAGCGTTCTGAAACGATGAAAGATTGCACCGAAGCAGCAATGCGTGCGTTCGCTAATCGGGACTCGCAGGGGTACCAAAATGCGCTGGACCAGCTACATCCGGGCCGCGGCCCGAAGGGTAGGGATCTATCGTCCGTTTATCTGAGCAAAGCGGCCGGATGGATAAACGATCACAAGACCGACGCGGACACGCCACCCGAGCCGAGCCGAAATCCGAGGCCCCGGGCACATCCTATCACACTCTACTGGGGCGAGGAGTTCGCAGACAGGTTTACGCGGGATGAGGCCCAGAGGATGTGGCGCCGGTTCAGCCAAGTGGATGAGTTGATGCGCGAGAAGAACCTGCAGTATGCACCAGGTTTTCAGGGTGGCGAATCCCACTACCAATTTGTCGACATGCCGGATAGCGCCGCCTTCGATGAACTGATCGGGGACTAACTTACCCCGAAACGTATCTTCCTTCTGCACGGTATTTGAAGAACCAGACGGCGGTGACGAGCCTGAAACAATTTCGGGCCACCAACGCGAGCCAAATCGTGGTGATCGAGAGTGTGGTGAGGTAACCGATCGCCAGGACCGGAAGGAAGGCGACCACTAGTGCGCCCACCACGGAGTTGCGCAGGAACCTGTAGTCGCGGCTGCCGAACAGAATCCCGTCATAAACAAAGACCAGCGCGTTGAATGGCGAAGAAACGACGATAAGCCACCAGTACTGGTCGATGATCGTTGTCAGTGACGCGTCGTTCGTAAAGATCAGCTGAATGGGGCGCGCGGCGAAGAAGAAAAGAAGCGAAAACCCCGTGCCGGTCAGAAATCCGAGCAGCAGAAGCCGGTTACCCAGTGTTTTCCACTTGTCCGGACGTAGCTCGCCGAGATACTTACCTCCGAGCGAGGTCGCGGTGACGGCGATACCGTCCACAAAAAACGACGCGAACACCCATACTTGAAGGCCGATCTGATGAGCGGCGACGATATCCGTGCCAAGTCGTGTCGCTACCGACGCGCCAATGAAGTAGGATCCAGTCAGACAGCCCGTCCGGATGAACAAGTCCAACGCCTCGCCGCCGAAACTCAGCGCGTCGGAGATCTTGAGCTTAACTTTCTCGAGGATTGCGGAGACGTCGCGGTTCTTCCAGAGCCAACCAAGGCCCAGCGCGGTCGCAAGCGCAAACGACCCCGTCGTGCCTACTGCGGCGGCCGATGAGTCCCGTATTTAGGACATAGAGCGCGAACCAGGTGGTGACAACGTTGCTCACCGTTAGCACGGCAATGACGACAAACGAGAACGGAATGCGCTGAAGACCTCGAAGAATGCCAAGCAGCGCCGTCGTCAACAGCACGAACGGCAACCCGAGACAACGCACGCCATAGTAGGGATTCGCGAGCACGACGAGTTCGTCGGATGCACCCATAACAGTTACGAGTAGCGGCACCATGAACACGTAGAGCAGGGCCCCGACCACGCACCCGAGACCAAGAGCCGACAAAAGCGCCAGGCGAATATGCGTCCCGAGCAGCCTGCGGTCGCCCGCTCCCACCGCCTGTGCAACCCGGGCCGTGACCGCGTAGACGAGAAAGTTGAAGACCCAGGTGAACGCCGTCAGCACGCTCGTCGCCACGGCCAGTCCGGCGAGCCAGAGTGTATCCTTGCGCCCGACAAACGCCGTATCGACCATGGCTGCGACCGGTTCCATGGCGACGGAAAGAATCGCCGGAATCGAGATCTTGATCAGGTTGCGATAACTGAGTTCTGACATGGGATGTAGCAGACGGCACGGAGATGGTCGTGCGGCCCGAAAACTCGCTCCGAATCGGATAATCCTCAAGGACCGTGGCTGACCATGTGGCTCACCGTTGACAGCGGTCGCCAGCAGAGTGCAGTATAAAGCACCGTAGAATCAACAAGATTTCATGGAGCTCACACATGACAGAAAAACCATTCGAGGTTCCCGTCGGTCAGCGCCAGCTTTTCCTGGATGATCAGGGGATAACCGAGATTCAAGAGCTCCACCCTACGCTGCACCCGCCCGAAAAGAAAGGTGCGGTGATCGAACCGGGCGATGACGAACGCAACATTTCGATCCGCTGCGCGCCCGCGTGGGACCCTGAGGAGCGCTGTTACAAGCTCTGGGTGATGTGTGAAGGAGGTATGGGTCTGGCGGAAAGCGCCGATGGGCTCAATTGGGAACGTCCGATTCTCCGCGTCCGGGAACACAAAGGTTCGTTGGAGAACAATCTGGTCGCCGGTCCCTGTGGTGAGCAGGTGGCTTTCGATCCCGCCGACCCGGATCCGTCCCGGCGTTACAAGAGTTTGCGATTGCGCGGGGCTCTGGAACGCATGGTGAGTCCAATCGCCGAGCATTGGAAGCTCCATCACAACCCATGGCGCCTGGCCTACACCCGCGGACACGAGCTGAACGATCCGCGGCAATACCAACACAGCTGGGTTATTCAAGTCAGCGAACGGCCAGGCGCTCCGGCTGATGAGCGGTTCGAAGGCATGGGCAGTTTCCAAACGCGGGATCTGGTGGTCAGCTCCGATGGCATCCACTGGCGCATGCTGGACAGGCCTGGACTGCCCTCGGGTGACGAAGCCAATTTCAGCATCGACGAAGAGACCGGGACCTATATCGCCACGCTGAAGGAAGGGGAGATGGGTCCGTATGGGCGCTCGATTTCCCTGGCGACGAGCAAGGACTTCGAGCGTTGGACCCAGCATGGGCTGGTATTTCATGCCGATGAGAAGGACCAGGAACTGAATGTCGAGGTGATCACGGCGCGGTTTGAAAATCCGTCGCTAACCCATCAGGTGTACAACGTGCCGGCGGAGTATTTCGTCGATGTCTACAACATGGGGATATTTCGCTACGAAGGTCTCTATATAGGGCTGCCCGCTTTCTTCCACCACACCGGAGATAGGAATGAGAATTCGGACGGTTTCCACCGCGTCCAGCTGACTTCCAGCCGCGATCTGCATTCGTGGACCCGGCTGGGCGGCCGCGAACCGTTCATCGGTCCGTCGACGATCGAATCGGGGGCCTACGATCTGAACGGAATCTTGCCACCTTCGAAACCGATTCTCAAGGATGACGAGTTGTGGCTCTACTACCCGGGTGGGCGCTATCGCGAGGAGCCACCGGACGCGCGCCCGAAGCGCAGCGCCGTCTGCCTCGCGGTGTTACGGCGGGATGGTTTTATCTCCCTGGATGCGGGTGCGAGTGGTGGTTCGGTGCTGACAAACTCGTTTCTACTGCCGAGTCCATGGTTGTTCACCAATGTGGATGCGTCGGGCGGATCAGTGGAGCTGCAGGTGCTGGATGATTCGGGGGGTGTGATCGCGGAATCCGAGCCGATCACCGGGGACCATCCGCGATACCCGGTGCAGTGGAAGTCGGGCGACCTGGCAGCAACGGTCAGTCGCCCAGCCCAGCTGCGCATCAAGGCGAATGACGCTTCGCTCTATTCCTACTGGTTTGCCGAGGTGACCGAGCCAGCTCCCCATTGACCCGCCATCGTGCAACTCCTGGCTACAAGCAGGCTGCGCTAGCGACGGGGGGCGTCTGTCTTGATGAATTGAAGCGGATTCAGGGAGCGCTTTCCCTGAGTTATCATGTAGTGCAGACCAGGAGACGTGGTGGCTCCGGATTTCCCGATCTTGCCGATCACGTCACCAATACCGACCTGTTGACCCCGCTTCACGGTCGAAGCCTCGAGATGACCGTAGGAGGACTTCACGTTGCGGCTGTGGTTGATTACCACGTACCTGCCCAGGTGATTGTTCGTCCCGACCTTCTCAACGATGCCGGGCCCAGTAGCGAGCACCTCGGTACCCAGGGGGCCCTTGAAATGAGCGCCGTGGGGTGAGCTGCATATCGGCTTTTCGCTCGGTGCCGCCGGCTTCAACTTGCAGCCGACCCCCCCACCGCCTGCCGGTTTTGCGGCGACGGAACAGTCGGAATTCTTGGGGACTGGAGAGCCATTCGGAATGGAGCCGCTGTAAGCGGCATCGGCTGTCTGGCAGAGAACCAGAACGCTGAGAATTGCTATCAATCGCATGAGAGACCTTCCTTCGGGTTTCCTATAGAATGCAAAGAGCCGGCAAAGGAGGCAATAAAAAAATTTAGCGAAGCGACGGTTTCGCCGCCTCCGTCAAATCCAGCTCCCGTAGCTCTCCAGCACTTCGTTACGGGTTGTCTGCAGGCGCACGTTGATAATCGTCTGCTTCAAGGCTATCCGTCAGTTGCTGACGCAGCTCCGCAATCTCCGGCAAGCGACCGATCCAACCCTTTGAGACGCAGGGAACTCCCATCCATTCCGGCGGCAGATCATGGCTACGAGATGGGAGTCTTTATAGGTTTTGCGTCACCGTTCCACGCAGTGACATGTCAGATCTAGCCTGGTGGCTTGAGAAATCGAGCATGGATTGCTCTCCAGATAAGTATTCTGAGGGGGAACCTGTCACCTCCAACGACCTGCGCCCCAACAGTGGTCTGCGTGAGGGCGACATTTCTCACGCCGAGGTAAACGACTTTCTCCGCGTTCTTCCAAAGACGATCATATTCGGCCAGCAGAATCGGCTCCGCCCCGACGGCTTATTGCTGGATGATGAGAAGCTGCCCCGCTTCCACTCCGGCCACGATCTGGTAAAGTTTTTCTACAGCGGCGTACGACAGCTGCCCGAGTACATCGTGGACGCGCTGCTGGCCAGCGGTATAAGCATCACGCTGGTGAAGAGCACGGACCTGCTGGTTTACTATCACCCCAGGAAGCATCAGTCGTTTCATACCGGGCGTACTCGTAAGACGATCTACATACCCGAAATGGTTCTGCTGGAGGCGTACGACAAGGGGTACGATTACTGGGCGATCAGCGAAGTTATCATCGAGGAATCCTGGCCTCTCCTAGACTACCTGCTGATTCTGGATCTGGTCCGTCGCTCTCAGAGCCATCTTCGTGTTCGGTTTACGCTCGGACGCGGGTTTGTCCTAGAAACATTAAGACAGGCCAACAAACATCTAATGGAGAACGAGGACTATACTGAGAACGAGTTCAATCTGTTCTTCGGGCAGTACCAGAACAAATTTCTGGCGATGGGTCGGGAGATCCTTGAAAAGGACGCCACCGAGCTGGTCGATGAGATCTTCGACGAAGAAAAGGAGCGGACATGGGCAAGCAACAAGCTCTACAGTGTCGTCCAGTCCTTCAACTACCCGACATTCTACAACATCGATCGCGACATCGTGCACCCGGCGGCTATGCGCATTGCCACCAATCGGGGCATTCCAACCGAGCCGCAAACGGTGGAGGATTATCTCCACGATCTTGGAGACGCAGCCCGCTTCGAGACTGGAGTCCAGATCAAGACCGATGCTATCATCGACAAGCTCATCGCCATCGGCGCACCGGGGATCCGCGGTTACGCCAGCCTCGGCTGGAGCATGGAGGTGTTTTACGGGGCTGGCTACTACCCCACCCTCGAGTTCAAACGCAAGCTACAGGTCTTTTCAGCCTCTCCCCCCGACGGCATTCCCGGAAGCATATCACACGATTTCGAACGCCTGTTGCATCTGGAAGAGTTTGAGGAGCTACATCGGCGCTATCTGGACTTCGACCAACTTCCCTTCAGGCGGAAACGCCTGATACTTCTGAAATTGCTCGACGCATCGGGCACGGCGGATCGACGTCAACTGACCTTCGAGATCGACAATACACTGTCCTACGCCAACGACGACACTGCGATCTTGCGCGGACTCGCAGATATTTTCTACGAATACTATCTGAATGTGGATCGGCAAGAGCCCGATTGGGAGAGTTACTTTCTGGGACGCACATTGGTCAAACTCGATAGACACCCCGAATATCACGAAACGATTCTCCCCCAGTATATGAGTTTGAGTGACCATCCGATCCCGGTCTTGTCAGACGATCAGGGAGCGAGGGTGATGGCCTTGATGGCGCTGATACCTGAAGACCCGCTACGTCAATCCTTCGATCCGCAGCGTCTGCGGGCCCGTCTGTATCTATTCGAGCAGGCGCACGCCACAGATCCCAATGATGGGGAGCTGGTCCCTCTTCTCGTGGGTATCCTACTGCGTCTGGATCGCTGCGAGTACTATGATCAGATTGCGGCAACCGTGAGAGCCCTGGGTGAAGTGACCAGGCCGATCTGTCTCGAACTGGTTGAACAGATCGGCGAGAAGGACCTTCGGCGGCAGAGGATTCGGCAGACAGCCCTGCGCCTGCTCGCAAGCTCTGAACCTAGCGAAAAGTCAAACGATGCCGTCGCTGGTGCCGAAGGGGCCATGAATTCTCCGCTGCTGATCCAGGGTTTCTACCAGGTAATGGGCAAAGAGGCAGCCGTTTTTGACTTTGGAGACGGACCGGTCTTCGGTCGCGACCAGCCAATGATTTCGACGATGAAAGATGAAGGGTTTACTCGCGAACGGATCGCCGCAGCGCTCACTGCAGAGGATGCTGAAATCCCCCGTGAGCACCGGGCTGTTCTGCGGGTCCTTTTTTGTGGGGGATATAACACCTAGCGGCGGTGCGAATCACGACGACCACAGACGCGGACCGATCCGGCCAGGCACGATAACCCGAGCCGGTCGTTGGACGACGCGAGTTTTCCCCTCGGACGCCTAGACGAACTGAATGGAATAAAGACAGGCACTCCTTATTTCCAGGTTTAGACGCACTGGCTTTCCTTCCAGCTGAGAAAGATCAGCCCCTTCCCATTTCATTGCGTGTTTACCGCTCTTCAAAATCTGGCTCGAATTGTCGAAAGTGAATCCTTCGATCTTGCCGCCGGACTGATCTGTAAGAGATGCACGCACCTCACATTCATCGAAGTTCATGACATCCGTCGGAACGCTCTGAGGCACAGATGCGTCCACGTCGATCAGCAGCTTTGAGCCTTTGAAGATGATGGGTCTGGTGATGATCCGCCCTTGATTGGGCCCTGCCAGCAAACCAGCCCAACGGTCCTCAGGGGTGGTGGCCAGGTTGACGGTCATGACGCAACGTTCGCCCAGTCTGGTTGGATTGGAGCTGTGGGCGCCGCTGAAACCGGTGTAGTAGATCCAGATCTGACCGTCGTGCAGGATCGGTCCAGAGGGCATCAAGTAGCCGGCATCGTAGGAGCCGACCTCGCCGCGATACAGAAAGGGCATTTCACGGTCCACCCAGTTCCAGTTGAAACCGTCGCGACTGCTCATCAGGAAGACATCCCAGACCTGGTCATGGGTCTTGTGCACCATGAGGAAGCCGAGGTAGAACTCCCCAAAAATCCCGGCGGTAAAGTACTGGTATTGGTGATCGACCCGGTCCTTGGCGTCAGGTGCCAGCATCATCCGCGTATCCGTCCAGTCTTCGAAGTCATCGCTTTCGGCATACCCTACGGTGCGGATGTGGCGGTGGCTGCCGATGTTGTCGATTTCAAAGGCAAGAGGGTGACCGGGCCGAAAGTATCCAACGTATTTCTGTCGCAGGTGATCCCATCCCAGCACGGAGTTCGCATCTGCCACGTTCGTAGGGTAGAGCACGACCGCCTTATTGTTGTAGGTCCAGTGGAGGCCGTCGGGAGAGTAGGCGTTGACCATGCCGCCGGGGGGCTGGTGGCCTCCTGGACCGTGCATCTCACCCTGGGCTTTGTAACGCCGCTGCGGGTCGGGATCGCGGGGATCTTTGAAGGTATTGTAGTAGCTCGGCTCGCCGTGTATGCCAAGCAGATTGTTCTTCGTGGAGCCCTCGAATTCGATGAGACCGAGCTCCGGTTTGTCCCAGTTGTAGCCGTCGGTGGAGGTGGCGTAGCACCAGGGCCGGCGGCCCCTGTCCAGGGCCCAGGGCACATACCACATCTTGAAGATCTTCTCCTCCTTATCGTAGAGCACTGTCTGTCCCACGATCTCCACGCCTTCGTTCTTGCCGCCATATTTGCCCTGTTCGCAGGGACGGTCTGCCACCATGACGGGATTGTCAGCATACTTGGTGGGCCGGTACTGATAACGTGAAATGCGACTGGCTTCATCCACCAGAAGATCGTCGACGAACAGTTGCTTCCTGTTGCCAATGTCCACGATGCCCGAAGATGGGGTGGACGCGCGTTCGAAAATGGATCCTGTTTTCACAGTTCGTTCTCCTCTTGATTGAATTCACACTGCCAGGCGTTGTGGTCATCAGACGGCGGGCCGCATATAGAGCTGATGCCGGCTTTCGACAATTAACCCTTCGTCATCACCAAGTCAATGGCAGTAGAGTAACTACTTGTTAATTTACGATTTACGTGGCAATTTCGAAACGTCCCTGACTTTTTTACACAATTGAATAAAAAACCTTGATCAATTATTCGATAGCTGCTAAATTATGTCTGCGGGAATTCCCGCAATCGCAATTACCATAGGCTGGATCTATGAACGACTCGAGTCAGGAAATTTATCGGCATCTGGTCAAGGAAGCCCAGGCACCGATCCGCGATGGCGTGGTCGCCCAGACCGTTCCGGAAATGTCCGCGGCTGTCGGAAAGAGTGTCCGTTCCGTCGAGTACGCATTGAAGGACCTAAAGACTGATGGTCTGGTGCTTGAGCGGAAACATCGGTTGACCCGGGTGAAACTGCCCAACGGGCCAGGCCGGATGTTCATACGGGCCGATCTTTCCGGGCGCGACTTGCGAGACATGAACCTCGTAGGCGCCGATTTGTCCGCTGCAAATCTCACCGGCGCGGACCTTCGAGGGGTGAATCTACGGGGCGCCAAACTGAATGAAACGACGCTGCGCGATGCGGATCTCGAGGGAGCTTGCATGAGAAACGTCACCGCCTTCAGGGCCGATTTCACCGGTGCCAACATTGTTGACACGGACGGGGCGGGCGGCCGTTTCCCACGAGTTCAGCTGGCGGGCGCCACTGTGCGGAACTTCCGAGTCGCTACCCCCTTGCAAAATCAGAATATGTGGGATCATGCGTCTGTGGAGGTGGAGCAGCTGCCGGAGATGGTCGGGATCGGCCACACGCATTACTTGATGGCTATGTGGATGGAGGAAGCAATGAAGCACCATCCGCATTCGCCGGCTGTCTCAGGCCTGGTTGAAAGCGAGAGATACGGTTGCTGGGGAGAGTATTTGACTTTCGTGGGTCTGCATCACCCCGAGTATCTTCGCGAATTTATCGCAGCCGGGAGGTGCGAAGACACGGATCCAATGTTACAGGAAAGCCTGGAGGAAGGCCTGTCATTCCTGTACGCTGCGCTGAATGGTGTTCCTGCGATCAAATTCGTCGAGGATCTGCTCTCGCACCCACTGCCCCGAATGTGGGCGGTGCATTATCAGTGGCGGCTGCAGCTTTTCAAAGATCAAGTCGGCTATAAATCGGTGGTGAGTCCGGAAGAGCTGGACAGCATCGGAGGATGCCCCACCGATCAGTGGGATTCGTTTGATCAACAGTGGTCACCCGAAACGGTTTTTCTGCCCAAGCTGCTGGACCATGCAACTCCCGCAGTGATAGCCAGGGTTCGAAAGAATATCGAACGAATAGGTCCGTTGGAGATCCCGGACCTGGCCGCAAAATTCTGCGCGGATTTTGAGGAAAGCGAGTATTCCGCTGGCTCTGGGAGTTATACGGAAGCTGCCGGTTAGTACAAAAAAATAGGCGCATCGTCAGGTCGGCAAACTCGCCGATGCGCCATATTGCACAAGGATCACCCTAGGAGGGTTGGACCATGTACGTATCACAATCTACGAATCAAGAATTCTTATTGCAAGAAAATATTCGTGGCTGCATGCGGGTGGGGCAATAATGTCTCGCGCGACCTACCGGCACGTGACCGACGAAGGAATCCTCGAGATCGACGAGACTCGAGCCCGCATTTTGATCGAGTCCCGCTACCAGCCCTCCGTCCATGCCGTCATGATGAATGATCTACAGGCTGGCAACCGAATCGAAGTGCGCAAGGGCCACATTGAAGTGGTGCAAACGTTGTCCGCGGAGGCTGAAGCCTGATATCAGCCCGCTCCGGGCGCGGCCGGTCCATTCGGCCACCTTTTTGCAAGGCCGCCATGGCCTCGCTGACCATTGATCTCTAAATCTCGCCTCGCCTAACAAACTGCACGGTTTCGCCGCAGATCCCTCGCTAAAATCTGTTCTACATCTGCTCGGATCACTTCCTCAGAAACGTGTGTAAGGTCTTCTGGGAGTAAGGTTCCGGCCAAGGATTGACCACAACGCCGAGACTGGCAAATGCCCTTGCCTAGGACCTCGTGCATCCTCACAGGCCGGTTGGTGTTTCGTCGCGTCCTAGGTAGATTGAGCCGTCGCGGGCGCCGTGACCAATACCTTCATCCATCTCAAGCGATTTCCCGGCTCCTGCAAGCTCACCATGACAAGGAAGGGCTCCGCAGGGAGCTGTCAACTCGGATCACCAGAGTCATTGAATGTCCCCTAATGATGCACTGAAAATCGCGGTTATTGGTGGCGGTAATATCGCTCAGAAGCACCTGCCGGTGCTCAAGGACATCGCTGAGGCCGAGCTTGCAAGTCTCGTCGACGCCAACCCGCAGACGTTGCACGAAAGCGCCGATCGTTTTGGTATTCCGAATCGCTGGTCTTCCCACCAAGACCTGCTGGAAAAGGACCGGCCCGATGCGGTATTCGTCATGGTCAGCGTGTTGAGCATGGCGGAGGTGGCCGCGGAATTTGTTCAGGCGGGAATCCCGACTTTTCTGGAGAAACCTCCCGGACTCTATACTTCCGATACGCGTCGGCTCGCTGCGCTGGCTGAGGAACACAATATCCTGGCGATGGTGGGTGTTAACCGGCGCTTCTATTCGACGATGCTCGAAGGCCGGAAACGGTTGCTGGAGGAAGGTCCCATTCGCAGCATTACCGTTGAGGCGCATGAGAGTATTCAGCGGGTGCGTGACAATGCTGCCAAGTGGCCCGAGGAGGTTATGCGGCGGTGGAGCGCGGCCAACGGCATCCACGCCCTCGACCAGCTGCGCTTTTTCGCCGGAGATGTGGAAAATATCGATGCACGGCACCATACCGTGGAAGGTCCGATGCCGGATTGCTGCACGGCATATATCGAGTTCGAGCAGGGGGCCGTAGGCCGGGGCGCTCATGGACTGGTTCGCACCGGGGACCCTTCCGCTTTGACGTGCGGGCCGTTGGCGCCACCCTCACCTGTGTGGACGGATTCAATCGACTCAGCTTTCAGCGGCGCGGCCACGATGCGGAATTCATCGAGCTGAACGAGATCGACCGGCGCTACAAGGCCGGTTTTTTTCGACAGGACCAGACCTTCATAGATTGTGTCCGCAGTGGCAAACCGCTTCCTTCCCCGGCGTGTACGCTGGACGATGCCGTTAAAACTATGGAGCTGGTGGATGCGGTGGCGGGCACTGGAGAAGTCGAGGAGCGATAGGTCGTTAAGGATCACATGTGACGATGGACACGAGCATTCTTCGGAGCGAGGTCGGCAGGCGGCATTTCATCAAAGCCTGTTCCCTGGCCTCTTTCGCTGCCGTGAGTGTTGTGGATCTAGCAGAAAAGCCAATCCCCAGGGTTATCAAGACGTGGACGAAGAAATCATCGTGGTAGGAGCAGGTGTGGCCGGACTTGCTGCGGCCAGAAGCTTAACGTGGCAGGGGTTCAAGGTTACGATTTTCGAAGGACGCGAAAGGATAGGCGGCCGCATCTGGACGGATCGTTCCTTGGGCATTCCCCTCGACCTTGGGGCATCGTGGATACACGGTATCCGGCGGAATCCGCTGACCGATATCGCTAACGACGCTGGGATTCGAACGGTCAAGACAGATTTCGACGCGATAAAACTCTACGACATCGATGGCACCGTGCTGGCGGATGACGATCTAGACGACCTCGAGGAACTCTTCGAGCGGATATTTGAGGACCTACTGGAGGCCAAAAGATCTGCGGGGGACGACGCCTCGGTGGCCGGCGCTGTCGCTTCGGTTCTGTCGCGTTACGACTTGAGCAATGCGCAACGGCGTGGTGTTGAGTGGGTCATCGCCTCGGAGCTCGAACTGGAAGCGGCAGCCGATCTGGATGAGCTGTCGTTGCGAAGTTGGGATGAGGACGACGCCTTCAAGGGAGATGACGTGCTCTTTCCAGACGGGTATTCCCAGGTGCCCGAGCTGCTGGCCGAAGGACTCGAAATCCAGCTGGATCACCTCGTCTCGGAGATTGCGTACGATGAGCGAGGCGTGGCCGTCACCACGAATCGCGGCGTATTCCGCGGCGACCGAGCGGTGATCACTCTGCCGCTGGGCGTACTTCGCGAAGGCACGGTAAGGTTTTCACCGGTGCTACCGGACAGCAAACTAAGCGCCATCCAAGATCTACAGATGGGAACGCTGAACAAGATCGCCATGCGTTTTGGCGAACGGTTCTGGCCGGCTGAGCCGCATTTCCTGGGATATCTGGATGAGACAGCAGAAGAAGCGATGAACTTCCTGAACATGCACACCTACACCGGCGAGCCCGTGATCATCGCTTTCGCACGCGGGGCGCACGCTCGTTCTCTCGAGCAGCTTCCGCACGATGACATAGTGGAGCGGGTTATGGCCGATCTTCGCAAGATGTTTGGAAATTCGATCAGCGATCCCACGAGTGCCACTTTCACCAAATGGCACGCAGATCCATGGGCGCGCGGATCTTACTCCCATGTGCCGCCGGGTGGAAGCATGGCAGACTACGTGGAACTGGCCCAACCCGTCGGAGACCGTTTGTTCTTCGCCGGCGAAGCGACGACAAGAAGGTATCCCGGAACGGTTCACGGGGCGCTGTTGTCCGGGGAACGCGAAGCCGAGCGAATTGCACAACGCGCCATCTCCTAACGCCGAGGTTTCTCGCGCCCGCAGTCAACGCCTAACGCCAACAAAACAGAAAGTCTGGATTCGAGCGGCTTAAACGCTTTAGACCGTCGTTGCGTCTAAAGCAGGTAGATGAGACATCCCTGTCGCCGATCTGCGGAGGATCTGTCGATGACCTGGTGTATGTCCCAGCGGAGCTTCCTGCTTGTGGTGGCTGCCATTCCAGTTCTGTTGGGCGCGACTCCCCAAGCTGCTTGGGCGGGCGCCTGGGCACAGCCAAAGGGCCAGTACTATACAAAACTCTCCAGCAGCATCTACCGTTCGGACGAACTGTTCAACGCGGTCGGTGACCGGCAGCCTATCTCCATCTACGGCTCCGACTTCAGGGCGAATCAGGCTTTCCTCTATGTCGAATACGGCGTGCTCGACCGCCTGACGCTGATCGCTCAACTCGGCGCCGCATCTTTGGAGCAAGAGAGCAAGATCCGGCACAATCTACTACGTCTGAACACGAGTGGTGTCGGTGATCTGGAGTTCGGCGCCAAATACCAGTTGGTGGGTGCACCGATAGTGTTTTCCCCATCGCTAAAAGTGAAAATTCCCACCTCCTACGACGATGACCTAACTCCGGCGCTGGGCACTGGTTCCTCAGACGTCGAGCTCGGAGTTTTGGCGGCCCGATCGCTATATCCCTTGCCGCTATACGTCGGTGTAGAAGCCAGATATCGTGTCCGGGGCGGGCCGTTCTCGAATCAGATCAACGCCGGTGCCGAGTTGGGTTCCAGACCGTTGAGCCGGCTTTTCATCAAAGCGACCCTTGAAAACAGCAGAACGCTCAACGGTAACGTCGGACTGTCCGATTCCGGGTTGGTGCAGGTTTCCGAGGGGGGTTATACCAAGCTGGGTGTCATCACAGGACTTCGCATCAGCAGTCTGCTTTGGTTGGAGCTCTCATTTGATTCCGTCGTGGCCGGAGAAAACGTGAGTGCCGGCCATTCTTGGGGACTGGGGCTATCGCATGCGCATTGAGACATCCGCTCGAATTTCAGACCAGGAGGAAAAGCGATGAGAACAGTTTTCTTGCTGCCGATCTGCACGGCTCTTGGTGCGCTGATCCTCAGTTGCAGCCAGCACACCGAAGAGAGAATCGTCGAAGCACCCGGAGCCGGTCCGGACTCCTTCCAGGACCGCACCGGTAAGGTATGGGACTTGACTTCTTCGAGTACGTTCTCCAGGTGCTGAAGGCGGCGCGCCGGGCGATCGTCCTGATGTTGCCCGAAATGGTCCGGTTCATCCGCTGGGGCCAGGTGCATATCGGAGATCACGGCAATGAAATTAGAAGAGTTGTGTGCGCCCATTTTGTCCCACCTTCCAAGGTAGCTTCATCGCGACTAGTAATCTACCACCCGTGTACCCGGTGCGGGGAGCTGGGAAACCAGATTAGATCTACGATGCTCGAAAGTATCACCCCTGACGCATACGCCACGCCCAATCCGAAAAAGAACGGCTTGCCTGCCAGATACGCCTTCACGCCGCCGAAGCGTAATAGCGCCAGCTTCAGCAGCCAGGCAATGAGAAAGTTGATCCACAGCCACCAGGTGGCGTGGGTCTGCTGGTAGATCAGCCCGATCGGATGGATCGGAAACCAGTGATACCGCGCCCGCAGCAATGTAATCACCGCCGCTTCCGCCATGCCAGTGAACCAGATGGCCCAGCGCGCCAGGCTTGGCTGGGTGGGATTGGTCAGGATGTAGGCGATGCCGTCGTAGAAAACTTCGGTGCGGCCGCCCACATACAGAGTGCCGCCCTCGGTGTAGCTCAATTCGATCAAGGTCGAGGCGGCCAGCACGAAACCGACGGGAAACGCTACCACAATCGTCGCCAATACCCAACGGGGTTGCCGCCGCAGCGAGAAGATGCGCAGGTGATGGGTGATGGCGGGCCAGGCAGGGATGTTGATCGAACCAAAGAAGGCGAAATTGGTGAGCACCTTGAACGGAACCAGATGTTGCGGCGAAATGTAGATCGAACCCACCAGCTCCAGGAAAAACGATTCTCCCTTCACATAAGGCCGGTTCGGGTAGAGGTACGCTACACCACTGGCTGCCACCAGTTTCACCGTGACCAGGTAGGACAGCGCCATGAATCCGATCACGCCCAGCGCCATCGGCAGGCTCACTCCCAGCCGCAGCGCCCAGACCAGCACATAAAGCGCCGACACGATCATGCCGGCCATCGCCATGCGATAACGTCCGACGGTGCTGGCGTCTCCCTTGCCGGTGCGTACCTGGCCCCACACCTCCTTGAGATGGCGGCGTGCCACCCACAGCGACCACAGAAAGAAGAAGACCATGGCGCCGTGGCTTTCGGTGTGCAGGATCATCTGGCCTTCACCGAAGCGGTTGTTGGCGTTGACGCCGGTGAACCCCAGGCTGGGAGTGCCGAAACGGCGCATCGTGATTGACTTCGCCTGGTTTATGACGTGGAAGAGCAGCATGCTGCCGAGGATGTCCACGGGGCAGAGATAGATCACCATCAGCATCAACGGCGTAACACGAATGAAGCTGGTTATGCGAGCGTCATCAAACTGGAAGATGTAGTAGGTCCAGAACAGGTCGAAGGAGGGCAGGCCGGGACTGAAATAGGTGAAGATGTTGTAGAGCTGGGGGAGAAAAAGGACGCCGAATCCGATCCAGAAGAGACGTTTGTAGAAGATGTCGGGGAACCGCCGCTTGCCGTCGAAACCATCGGTAAGGTCCACTGGCAGCTGAGCGAGTGGATAGGTGAGCTTTTCGTTGCTTTCCCACTGGTGCTGAAATATCACCAGCAGGCAGTAGCCGAAAACGACCACCGCCAGGGATACTCCCAGCCAGTCGATGAGCGGTCCGATCCAACCATCCCACGGCACCGCCATGCCCTGGGGCAGGCCGTACCAGAAATTGTCGGTAATCCGCTGGGTTGCCGGCGGGAAAGCGTGCCAGGGCACGAAGTTGAAGAAGATCTCCGCCCAACTGTTCTCGGCGGTGGCAAAATGGGTAGCGCCAGCTAGCGTAGCTACCCATGAGCTCATCCATCCAGGGATCACCGCTACCACCCAGGTCATGACGAAGACGGTAAGGAGCTCGCCCTGTCTCAACGCCAGTTTCGGAACGGTCAGCTTCAGCACCACGTTGGCGAAGATCCAAAAAACGAACGGCAGGAATGCGGTCAGGGGGTACTGGGCGACCGCACCGCGCCCGCCCGATTTTGGGGCGACGAGGGTGAAATAATAGAAGGTCGCCGCGATGGTCAGCGCGCCCAGGAGCAGTGCCCGTGGGGTGATCAACGGCGTTCGATCGCTGAGCGTGTTTTCTTCTACGGGCGAGATTGAGCTAACTTCGGACATCGGGTCGTCAGATCATGGGGGTTTTGGTGCCGTATAGACGCCGTTATTGACACGACACTGAATAGAGCTGTGCCTTGCCCGTCAGCTTGATCCGCAGGCGGATCGGGTGTCCGCCGGCGATCTCTCCTAATCGGCGTCCGCGCCAGGTAACCGTAGCGCGGATCTGGTCGCCACCAAAACCATCGAAGCTGCCGACGTCGCCGCCTTCCAATATTTTCAGGCTCTCCCCATCCAACACCTCCACCTCCAGGCCGCCACCACCGGCGTCGGCATTGACGACCAGTTGAAGTCCTTCCACCATCAGCGGAGGTGTGGTAAACTCCCCACTCGTCGTTTCCGCTTCTAAGGAGACGAACCCGTCGAGGCGGAGCTTTGCCAGACATAGCGCCGAGCTGGCTTTGAAGTACGGCTTGTATTCCTCCGGGAACACCTCCTCGCAGCCGCGGAACCGGGAGGCCATGTGGTAGATCCAGATCTCGTCGTCGCGCACGATAGGAGCACTGCAGACGGCGACCTGGTTCGTGCCCCAATTCTTGCCATCCCACGGTTCGATCTCCAGAAAGAGCTCTCGATCGCACAGCCGCCGCCAGTTTTTCAGATTGCGGCTAGCCGCCAGCTCCACCTGGTTCAAGCCGGTGTAGTTCATATGGGGTGGCGGAATAGCGCCGGCAGGATTGAACATTAGCACAAACCCGATGTACTGGCCTTCGTACGGAAACACTGCCATGTGATAGGTCTCGGCGATGTAGTCGATCTCATCCACCAAAGGCGAGCTGAGCAAGTTGGGATCCTCCAGTGCGCGCCGGATGCGCGGCAGGCGATTGTCCCAGTCGATCTGGTCAGCGTGCAGCACGCATCCATGGTCTTCCCAGGTTTCGAAATCCTCGCTTGTGAGCAGCCAGACCGAGCGGCCCCATACGGTGCTCCGTTTCATGGTGGAGACGAACTGCTCGCCGTACGGATCGTAGCAGAAGTGGGATTCGTCGCTGCTTTTGATCTCTTCGATCCCGTGGGTGGGATCCTCCAGTGCGCGCCGGATGCGCGGCAGGCGATTGTCCCAGTCGATCTGGTCAGCGTGCAGCACGCATCCATGGTCTTCCCAGGTTTCGAAATCCTCGCTTGTGAGCAGCCAGACCGAGCGGCCCCATACGGTGCTCCGTTTCATGGTGGAGACGAACTGCTCGCCGTACGGATCGTAGCAGAAGTGGGATTCGTCGCTGCTTTTGATCTCTTCGATCCCGTGGGTGTCCCACTGGATGCCGTCGGCTGACATAGCCGGCTGACGATTCTCATTCTTTAACAGCGCTTTATAGCGGCGCTGGGGATCCGGGTCGCGTTCGTCGCGGACCATGTGATACAGCGCCCGTCCGGGAAGCTTGGGATCCATGATGATGTTGTTCTGTTTGCTTCCCTGCCATTCGTACAACCCAAGATTGGGGTGCTCCCAATTCACGCCATCATCTGATACGGCATAGTGGGTGAGGGAGATGGAGGTGGAGGCGTACTTGCCGTACGGTTCGCAGCTCCAGCTGCCCCAGTACCACCATTCCCAGAGCTTCTTGTCCGAGTTCCATTGGGGGGCGCTGCGGCTCTGCAACGCCACCTGACCTGCCCCGGAGTCTGGAATCATCACCGGCCCGCTGCGCTCGGGTTGGTGCAGGCGCCGCCTCAGTCCACGGCTCTCGGCGATCAGGCAGTCGTCCAGAAATAGCTGGCGGCGCGTGTTTAACGGTATCGCATCCGCCTTGGTGGTGAAGATGGAACGGTCGAGGGCCATTGAGGAAGCCTTTCAGTTGGTGCGAACCGCATCCAGCAGCGCCTTGATATAACCCATGGCGAACGCGCGGGAACGGTGCTGGTGGGGGTCGTCTTGAGAGATATGCGGCACGTGGTCGTCGATGAACGGGACGTCGACGCCGGCTTCGTTGTAGAGCCGCATCGCTTTCGCCATGTCTACGTACCCTTCGTCGATAAAGGTCTCGACGAAGTCGGGAACGGGTGCAGATACATTGCGGAAGTGCACATAGAGAATCTTTCCCTGCCGACCGAAGTATGAGATGGCTTCGTAGATATCCTCGTCCATCTCCGGGATGGTGCCCTGGCAGAAGTCGAGACCGTGATGAGCGCTGGGAACCAGCTCGAGAATTCGGCGGAGACCGGCCTGGCTACTGGCCAAACGGGGCAGACCGTAAAGGGATGGCACCGGCGGATCGTCCGGGTGGAGCGCCATTTTGACGCCCTCCGCTTCGGCAACCGGCAGGACCGCCTTCAGGAACTCCTCCACGTTCTCAAGCATCTGTGCCTCGCTCAATGCCTCCCTGGTTTCAGGCCAGGTGGCGCGGGCGTCGTCGGTGGCATCCTCCAGTCGATCCTCCGTGTATTCGGTAGAGCTGGCGCCGCCGCGGATCGCCGCCGCCATGTCGGTGCGCGTGCTGTAACGGCCAGAGGAACCTTCCATCAGGCAGAAACCCAGTACCGGAATGCCAGCTCGACCCATGCTCCGCAGCGTATCCTTCCAGTGCTCGATCTGATTTTGCTGCTGTGGACCGCCGTAGAAGATGTCGCCGTACCATGAGAAAGGGAGATTCTCGATGGCGTGCAGTTTCATGCCGGCTGCCTCGATGCGCTCGCGCATGGAACTCAGCTCGTTCTCCTCCAAGAAGAGAGGTCCATCTCCGGAGCGCAGACTTATCACGGCGCCGCCACCGCTGATCACATCGGTGCAGGCCAGCTGACGGCCAAAGGTGAGCAGCTCATCCGAAAGATCCTTGCGGCAATCAAGTCCCAGTCTCATGACTCCCTTTCCGCTTCAAAACGATAAAACGGCCATTGAAGATGGCCGCCTCTTCCGCGTCCGAAGATATCCTCGCTTCCAAATCCAGCTCGGCTCGCTCATCCCGAGACACGGCTTCCAGAAATGCGTCACGGGATCGGTTGTCCTTCACGGTAGAGGTGGCGGTGAATTCGTGACGGACGGGTTTCAGGTATTTGATCTCGCCACGACCTATCAGCAGTGTGGCGTCGGGGTGGGTCCGATCGAGCCAGCCGTGCGCGAGACCCCAGCCGGCGAGGGCTCCCAATGAGTAGAGACTACCGGCAAAGCCAGTTTGGTGAACGTTGCGATTGGGCGTAATTGGGGCCCGCAGCACCACCTCATCCGCGGTGTAGGAGTCGACGATCACCTTCATGGCGACGGCCATGGGAAAATGTGTATGCAGGAGCTGCTGGAAGGAATCAGCCGCTGCTTTTGCCTCTTGACCAGTCATGAGCGGCGAGTAACGTACGAATTTTCGCGTGTCTCGTCGTCACAAAGAAGATTCCGTGCGAATCGAGAATAGATAGGTTGCCGCGTAACGTATTGCTATCTTGATGTTCCAAATCCAACGCGGAAGGTAATCATGAATGACGCAGCTTTCTCTAAGAGCGAAGCTTTTCGCTTTGGCTGGGAGACCGCCAAAGGCAACATTGGCTTTTTCATCTGGGTAATCTTAGCTGGCTACGTATTACCGACAGCAATCAACGTCGCTGCCAGTGGTCTATTCGAACGTCATCCCTTCTTTGGTGCGGTCCTCTGGCTCGCAAGCACCTTGCTGAGCTGTATCTTGATAGTGGGCATACTTAGAATCGGCTTGAAATTTACCGATGGCGAACAGCCGGTCTTCGGCGATCTATTCTCCTGCTTTCCGTTAATCTTCAAATGGATACTCGCATACATCGTTTTCAGCTTGATCGTAATCGTAGGGCTTATTCTGCTTGTCGTTCCCGGTGTCATCTGGACGATCAAATACGGGTTTTTCAGTTTCTTCATAATCGATCGCGAGGATATAGGACCTATCGAAGCCCTCAAAGAGAGCGCCCGGATTACTCAGGAGTCCAAGGGTAATCTTTTCCTTTTCGGACTAATCGCCTACGGCGTAATAGTTCTCGGTGTAATTTGTCTGTTCATCGGTTTATTCTGGGCTGTTCCCACCGTGTTCGTGGCACTCACCTTCGTGTATCGCAAGTTGATGGCACATGCCGATGGCTCGGAGCCGGTTGCACCGCCGAGCGACCCCAGGCCTGGCGCGCAAGGTGATTCCTCTTTGCCACCAGGTTCGGAGGGTTCCTCCTCATGAGCTCGATAGGCAAAATCCACGCTCCCAAACCGAACAGTAGGATCGGAAACGGGACGTGCCGACTGTTCGATATCTGCGGTCAATCCCCAGGTGTCCGTGCTGGAGCTTGCTATGAACATCTCAGAATTCTCGGTGGAAGCGACCGGCCGCGAAGTGATCTTTCGTATGGGTTCACCGGACGAGGAGGCCACAGTGCGGGAGCCGGGTCTCGTGATGTTCCTGGCTGGCACGCGCGACGACGCCTTCGCAGATCCTGAAGGCAACGGCATGGCGGCGCATATGTTCGTTGCCGCCGGCCATTTCGCCGCAAGCATCGACCTGCCTGGCTTCGGCGATGAAGTAGATGACTACGGAAGCGGTATCCGCGCGATGTGTGCCGCCTTCATTGGTGGCGATGATCCATTTTCACGAGTGGTCTCTCAGGTGCAGGCGGTGATCGGCGTATGCCGTCAACGATTTCTAGGAGACGCGGGAAGAATCGTTACTCTGGGCATTTCCCGTGGGGCGTATTACGCGCTGAGGTTGACCGCTGAAGACCACAGCATTGCCGGCGTTGCCGGCATCGCGCCGGTTACCGACTGGAGGATCCTGCAGGAATTCGCCGAGGTGAGCCAACAGACCGACGTGGCTGCTCTGGCGCTGACGAATTGGGCGGCAACTCTGGCGGGTCGGGCGGTCTACCTGGCCATCGGCAATCACGATCACCGGGTCGGAACGCACACCTGCGTGAACCTGGCCCATGCGATACTCGCATCCGAGGATCCCGAGGCGGAGGGCGAGTCGAAGCTGAACCTTCACGTAGTGGATTCGCCGGGGCATGCTCTGGAGAAAAGCTGGCGCGAGAAAGGGGTGCGATTTCTGCTCGGAGCGGTCAGTGCCTGATCGAATCGTTTTCTGAATATATGGATGGCGTGGGAGGCTTATGTGGTTGTCATTCGCATGTTTTGCAGATAGTACCAATCAAGAGCGTCTCGAAGCGAGAAAGGCAAACGAGGTGAACAGTGGGGAGACAGGAAGTCCGCCTATAGCTGCCAATGCGTATGACTTTGCCACGAGAGCGTGTATCCGTAGCTTCTCTCAACTCATAACCCAGGAGGATTCTTTATGATTTTCAAACTCAAACCGCTGTTGCTTCTTGCCGTAGCCTTGATTCTCGGAACTACCGCGCGCGCCGATGCAGGACCCTTTCAGCTAGCGCTATTCGATCCAATCCAGGTAGTCTCTTCTGACGAATCCGTGAGCGGGTTGAGAATCGGATTGATCTACACCGTGAACGAAAATGTCAGCGGTTTGGATTGGGGTTTGGTGACCAAGACCACCGGAGACCAGGTCGGCATTCAAATTGGGGCCATCCATCTGGTTGATGGGAACTTCAACGGACTTCAGGAAGGTCTGTACAATCGGGTGAGTGGAGATTTCGTGGGGTGGCAGAACGGGTTCATAAATATCACCCATGGCAGCGCCTCCGGACTCCACAACCGGTCTGGAGCGTTCCACGGTCTCCAATTCGGTGCCTGGCACTCGGCTGAAAGTCTCGACGGCGGCCTGCAGATTGGCATCCTCAACTTCAACAAAAGCGGAGAGCCGATCGGGTTCCTACCTATCATCAATTTTGGCTTCTAGGCTTCTAAAGGAATTCGCAGCTCAGCGCCTGGAACGCGCAACCTGCAGCGCTGAAAATCGAGCGCTGCTGAGAATTTAGCAGTCTCGCGCTACCGGATCAGCAGCGAAGCGTTGGAGGCGTTTGCGCCTCCAACCGCGACCGGACTGGCAAGGGTGCTGGTTCGGTCGCATTTTTTTTGTCTTGTACACAGGGGCATGGACCATGCCGGACTAAACTCGCTCTTTGCTATGCGATTCGACCCCCTCCAGGCGATACACTACCACCAGAAGGATCCCGGAGTCAACTGGTCCAAAGACGCGCTTATCGCCATCGATCTGGACCGTGGGCTCGATTCCACCAAGATCCTCACCCCCAATGTCGTCCACGTGGAGGGCGGTTACCGGATGTACTACACCGGGAACGGCCCGGCGCGGGCAGGCACCAACGGATACATCCTCAGCGCCTATTCCCCCGACGCGGAGACCTGGACCAAGGACGAGGGCATCAGAGTCGACGTTTGCGAGCCTCACGGCTCATTGCGGACCCTGTGTCCCGATGTGATTCCCCTCGCCCACGGCGGCTACTGCATGTATTTCGAAGCACGCACGGCGGACCGCCCAACAGTTATCCTGAGCGCCCTGTCAGCTGACGGACTCCAGTGGGAGGTTGAGCCGGGTGTGCGCTTCGGGGACGACCAGTGGTCCTATGGCAGTCCGCGGTGTATCTATATCAACGCTTCTGCCTATCGCCTCTACTTCCACCGCTACACTTATCCCCTTAAATCGGGCCTCGCCGCCGGCAACCTGATCATCAGCGCCGTGTCGACCGACGGCCTCGACTTCGAAGAAGAACCCGGTACTCGTATCGCCCAGGAGACCGACCGCGAAACCTATTCGGTGTACGCGCCTGAGGTCCTGCGTCTGGGCGATTTTTCCTATCGTATGTACTACGCCGCGTGGACGGAGAATATCGCCGGCGGAGTCTTTGCGGCCACTTCAAACGACGGCCTGATATGGCTAAAGGAAACGCAAGTTTGCGTCGATCTCGATAGTCCCCTGGATTGCAACATGGTTTCCGAGCCCTGTGTCATCGAGCTTGCCGACGGGCGCTCGCGAATGTTCTACGAGGCCAGTGACGCCGAGGGGAGGTGCCGGATTCTTTCCGCCACTTCGGTCTCGAGCGACCCGGGTTAGTTCGGGTACAGCTCGTATGGAGAAAGATCGCGAAATTTGATATGATACACGCTGACGATTCGCGAGCCTCACTGCTGCTGGCGGTGGGAAACACAGCTCGAAGCGCCCCTTTGTATCTTCTTCCCTGATTTGGATGGAGATGGCCCGAATACTTCAAATCGCGCTGCTGGGGCACCCGGTGCTCAGGGAGCGCGCAACAGCAGTCGACGACATTCTCTCTGTGGAGGTCCAGGATCTCGTTGATGACTTGATTGCGACCGTCGTCGACGCGGAAGCCGCGGGTATCGCGGCGCCGCAGGTGTATCTCAGCAAACGCGTGTTCATCGTCTCCTCGACGCCCAGCGAGCGATTTCCAAGCCGGCCCAAGATGGTCCCGACTCCGGTGATCAACCCGGAGATAACCTGGATGTCGGATGAGAAGGCTATCTTCTGGGAAGGTTGCCTGAGTGTCCCCGGAGTCCGGTGTCTGGTGCCACGCGCAACCTCCATCCGCATCGCCTACACCACTCGTGCAGGTGAACAGGTGGAGCGTGAATATTCGGACTACGTCGCCAGAGTCTTCCAGCACGAGTACGATCACCTCGAAGGAACCATCTTCTTCGACCGCATCGAGAACAACCGCGACATTATTATGGAGAAGGAGTTTCTCAAGCTACCGCTGAGTTGAGACAGTTTCCCGAGCCCCACGACTCCCAGTTGATATTCTGGATGAACAAACGTGGCAACTAAAACCACATACAGAGCGGTGATCGTAGGCTGTGGCTCCATAGGCTCGCGTCATATCGAAGGCTACCAGCTCTGCGACGACGTCGAAATTTCTGCCGTCGTCGATCCTCTAGAAATAGCTCGCCGCGACTACCAGGACATCTACGATATCCCTCGAGGTTATGGGACCATCGAGGAGATGCTTGCCGCGGAAAAGCCCGATCTCGTGAGTATCTGCACCTGGCATCCCCTACACGCACCGCAGACGGTGGCTGCGGCACGAGCTGGAGCGAAAGGCATTCTGTGCGAAAAGCCAATGTGTGTGGATTTGGGGGAAGCCGACAGCATGATCGAAACGTGCGAGCGCAGCGGCACCCGTCTCGTTGTCAGCCACCAACGCCGTTTCACTCCCGGTTGGGAGAGGGCACGGGAACTCGTCAATTCGGGTGCCATAGGTGGCCCGCTACGGGTGGACATCAACGTGTTGGAGGGTTTGCACAACCGTGGCACCCACACCATTGACGGCGCCTTGTTCGTCCTGAACGATCCACCGGTGCGATGGGTAATGGGTGCGGTCGAGCGCCGCACCGATCGTTGGGAACGAGATATTCCTATCGAAGACTGCTGCGTGGGGCTGATCCACTGTGAAAATGACACCCAGATCTTCATACAGTCGGACACCTACAACGAAGCGGCAGTTGTCGCCGCCGGCTTCGATATCCGCGGCTCAGATGGCATGCTCTGGGTTCGCGAGGATCAGGTACGACTCTTTGACAGCGAAAGTAGCGGTTGGCAGGACGTCCCATTACGCATGAAGCGCGAGGAGATCTGCGCCATCGGCGGACACTCCAACGGTGACCAAGCCCGGGAGCACATCGCCTGGATCGAGGGTCGGCAAGAAGGGCACCGCAACGCAGGTCGCACCGCGCGTGCAACCGTTGAGGTTATGATGGGGTTATTCGAATCAGCGCGACAACACCAGGTCGTCCGCTTCCCTCTCCAGGAGAAGGCGTACCCACTGGCGCTGATGATCGACGAAGGAAAGCTGCCCGTCAAGATCGAGGGCCGCAACGACATCCGCGGATTCCTGAGACGTGATAGAATTGACAATGATGCCTACCGCCGTCTGCGCGATCAGGGTATGCATCACCACCAGGCGATGTTCGAGCTCAGTCTGGCGTCAGAATGAATGATAGTTCAATGAAGCTGACCGAAACGCAATTGCAACAGTTCGACACCGAAGGCTGGGTGTTGATACCCAACCTATTTAACCACGAAGAGATCGACATACTCTCTGGAGAGTTGCCGGATATTTTTGCCATGGATCGAGAGGAGGTCTGGCGTGAGAGCGATGGCGAAGCGGTACGTACCGCTTTTGCGGCTCACACCTACAACGAGGCGTTTCGACGTCTGGGCTGCCATCCACGTCTGATAGAACCGGTGATGCAGCTTCTCGACGGGCCCGTATATATTCACCAGTACAAGATCAATGGAAAGGCCGCCTTCAACGGCGACGTCTGGCAATGGCACCAGGACTACGGCATTTGGTCGCGTGACGATCAGATGCCGGAGGCCAGAGCGATGAACATCGCGTTGTTCCTCGACGAGGTGACCGAGTTCAACGGACCTCTCTACATCCTACCGCGCAGCCACAAACAGGGTGTGATCGCCGCCGGCCACGACACTCTGACAACCTCCTACCCCCTGTGGACGTTGGACAAAGAAACGGTTTCCAAGCTGGCTGACGAAGGTGGCATCGTCGCGCCGAAAGGCAAGCCGGGAGCCGTGATCCTTTTCCATTCGAACATCGTGCACGCTTCTGCGCCCAACATCAGTCCTTGGGACAGGGTCATCGTCTACCTGAGCCTATGTCATGTGGACAACCACATCCGCCAGTTCAAACGCCCCGAGTGGGTCGCCCACCGCGATTTCGCGCCGATCGAGCCACTGAACGACGACTGTCTGTTGGAATTGGCGGGAGGTGACCATGAGGTGGCCGACTAACCGCCATTCTACTGTGCTTTTCGTCGTGCGAATCAGGTGGATTGAAGTGAGATCACCAGTATGGCGATGACCCCGAATACGAGAAAAGGAATATGGGTCCTAGCTGCCATCCTGTTCGCTGCCGGCAGCATTAAGATTCACCACTTCGTCAAGATCGAGTTGCGCCAGCGCGGTTTTGTTTCTGTTGACAAACTCGGTGATATCGAGGTCGGTAGTGAGTCGCCGCTTTTTTCTACCTCTGATCTGCAGGGAGAGCCGGTTGTACTCGCGGATTTCCAGGGTCGCAAGGTAGTTCTCTTGGATTTCTGGGCCACCTGGTGTACTCCGTGTTTGCTCGCCATGCCGGAGTTGCAGAAGCTGCACGAGGAATACTGGGGCCGCGGGGTTGAAATCCTTGCAGTCAATCTCGGTGAAGGGCCCAAACGCATTCGGGAATTCGTAGAAAGAAGAGGCTATACCTTTCGTGTGGTGGAGGACCGCAATTCCGACGTCGGCAAGATTTTCGGGGTCACTTCAATACCGGTACAAGTGGTGGTTGGCATGAACGGACGCGTAGAGTGGATTCAGGTCGGCTACGACCCGAAGAAGATGGAGGAACTCGGCAGCTGCTAGACAGATTGGTTCGAGACGTCCCGCCCCTCGGGTCGGCTGCAATGTGAGCTCAGGCATGAGTGTGATTCGAACAGAAAATCTCGGCAAGACATACAGAGGGGGCACCGTTGCGCTCCAGGGTCTCGATTTGGAGGTTGGAGAAGCCGAGGTCTTCGGTTTTCTCGGACCCAATGGCGCCGGCAAGTCGACGACCATTCAGCTGTTGCTCAATTTCATTCGTCCGAGTGCGGGCTGTGCTTATCTGTTCGATCACCCGGTAACCAGCTCACAGGCGCGGCGGAAACTCGGATTCCTGCCGGAGTCGGTGAATTTGCACAGCTACTACAGTGGGCAGCGGGTGCTGGAGTTTTATGGTGGCTTAGTGGGAATCCCTTCCGCTGACCGTGCTCGGACGGCGGCAGAATTACTTGAGCGAGTGGGCATCCAGGATGCGGCCGAACAAAAAATCTCGAAGTATTCCAAGGGCATGCTGCAAAGACTGGGGTTGGCTCAGGCGCTGCTCAGCGATCCAGACCTGCTAATTCTCGACGAGCCCACATCCAATCTCGACGCAATTGCCCGCCGGGATTTCCGCGATGTCCTGCTGCAGCTCAAATCAAACGGAAAAACAGTATTCATTTGTTCGCACATCCTCTCGGAGGTTAAATCGGTGTGCGACCGGGTGGCGATTCTTCAGCAGGGGAAGTTGAATCGAGTCGGGACATTGGAGGAGTTGTCAGCGGCAAAGGGGTCGCGAATCGTTGTGACCGAGTTACCGGCAAGGGTGGTCGAGGCGTTGTCAGCTACTGCAGCTCGCACTACGGTGACGCAAGGGATAGCTACCATTGAATGCGACGACGAAACAGTTCGCCACGAGGTAGAGCGCATTCTCGACAGCAGCGAGGTAGAGGTCGAGCGCGTCGAGACCGAGACGCAATCGCTGGAGGAAATCTTCTTTGGCGCCATCGAACCGAAGGAGGAGTCATGACGGCGATTCTCCTTATCGCGGTCGACAGCGTCCGAGCGTTGCTTCATCAGCGTCTGTTGGTGGTGCTCATGTTGGTGACGTTGGGCTTGACCGTCCTGTTCTCGGTATTGCTAACCGAGGCCGAGGAATGGATTCCTCAGAGTTTCGAAAACGCTTCCGCTGCGCGGGAAGGTGTCGATGAGGAAACCATAGAGAATATGCACAAGGGGACGAGATTGGCTGGTGCCTTCTTTGTCGCCGGATTCTACTGGTTTTCCGCGCTCGGGGGAACAGTGGTAGCACTGTTCATCTGCTCGTTCGCTGTTGCGACGGACATCCGGAATGGCACCATCCAAATTACCCTGTCCAAACCGGTGTCTCGATCGCTGTTCCTTCTCGGCAAGTACTTCGGTGCCATCGCGGCAATGATCGGTTATTCGATTCTCAGCGGCATCGCCCTGGTGATTTTTGCCTACTCGAATCAGCTGGAGTTGAATCTGGCGGCGCGCTATGCGCCCTGGCTGATGTTTTGCCATAATCTCATGGTAGGGTCTGTGGCACTGTGCCTCTCGCTCTTGATACACCCTCTCATAGCCGCCGTCGTGGCCTATTTCGCCAGCGCCAGTTTTCTCTCACCGCCCAATCCACTCTATTTCATCCTTCCCAGTTATGACCGCTACAACGTCTTTACCCTGATTTTCGGTGGCCGCTTCGTCCCACTGGAAGAGATCTTCGTTCTCACCCTCTACGCGTTCGATGTTGCGGCGATATTTCTGCTGTTGGCGGTGTGGAGATTTCGCACCAAAGAGCTATTGTAGATTCGGTCGGTCGCTTGGGTTGTCCTGACCGGCTGGCTAGCAGCGTAGAGTTGTCAATCGAGAACATCGAATGGACAGACCCGATCCAGCTCTTCTCGTCACCCAGAGCACAGCCACTTGGCGCTACGGCGTTCTGATAGCTGCCGTATTCGGTTCACTCATTTGGGCGTTGAGCCTGAATCCGATTCCACAGGACACTGAATACCATTTATTCGCCGACAAGCGGACATTCGTTGGCATTCCGAATTTTCTCGATGTCATGTCGAATCTTCCCTTTCTAATCGTCGGCCTCCTCGGTGTGCAATTTTGTCATCGATTGGAGCTTGGTGCCGTCGGCCGTGCCTGGCTAGTCCTGTTTGTTGGAATCGCTTTTGTCAGCGTCGGCTCGGCGTACTATCACTGGAACCCGACGAATCAGTCTCTGGTCTGGGATCGAATCCCGATGACGATGGCGTTCATGGGTTTGTTTGTCTCCCTTCTCGGCGAGTATTTGGGATATCGGCTTGCCGCGATCCTGCTGGTCCCGGCAGTGCTTCTTGGGATAGCAACGGTATTATATTGGGCTCTATTCGACGACTTGCGGCTCTATTACTGGGTTCAGCTGGCTCCATTGCTGACTATCCCGGCGGCGATGATGCTGTTTCAGAGCAGGTACACTCGCGATTGGCTCCTGCTGGTGGCGCTTGGGTGTTATGCGCTCGCCAAGGTTGCAGAGGTTTACGATCAGGCGATATTTCGTGCTACATCTGAGGTCGTCAGTGGACACACGCTCAAGCATCTCCTGGCGGCGGCAGGGTGCTACACCGTTCTCTGGATGTTGCAGAGCAGAAATCCAAGGCAAGAGTTAGCGGCTGACAGTGCCTAGGTCAGCGGCTGTGGGCGGACAACGTGGAATATCGCAGGCTGGGCGATTCGGATATCGAAGTCTCGGTGATGGGGTTGGGTTGCTGGCCCTTCGCTGGGGGCTCCTTCTGGGGCGATCAGGATGACGACGATTCCGTGTCAACCATCCACGCGGCGCTGGACGTTGGCATCAACCTCTTCGATACCGCAGAGGGGTACGAGGAGGGATATTCCGAACGCGTTCTGGGACGGGGTCTGGAAGGCAGGCGAGACCAAGCTGTTGTCGCAACAAAGCTGGGTCCGAGTTTCCTGACCCCGGAAGGTATTGTGTCCGCTTGCGAAGCGAGTCTCGAAAACCTCCGGACAGACCATATCGATCTGTATCAGATCCACTGGCCCAACCACGACATCCCGATCGAGACCTCCTGGCGTGCGCTCGAGGGGTTGGTGACCTCCGGCAAAGTGCGGGCGCTGGGTGTTTCGAACTTCGGTGTAGGTGATTTATCAGACCTGCTAGAGGTGGGCCGTCCACAAACGAATCAGTTGCCCTGCAGCATGCTCTGGCGTGCGATCGAGTACGAGATTCTTCCACTTTGTCTTGAAAAGGGCGTTGGAATAATCTGCTACAGCCCGCTGGCACAAGGGCTGTTGACGGGACGGTACGATACGGCTGACGAAGTGCCAGATGGGCTGGCGCGGACTCGGTGGTATTCGCAAGAACGTTCGCTGGCGAAACATGGCGACTCCGGATGTGAAGAAGCGGTTTTCCGCGCTATTGAGGGCATCCGTGAGGTCAGCGAGAAGATCGGCGCCCCTATGGCCTCCGTGGCCCTTGCATGGGTCAGGCAAAAGGCGGGCGTGACCTCGTTTCTCGTGGGTGCCCGAAGTCCCGCCGAACTCGAGCGGAATCTGCCGTCTCTGTCGCTTGAGCTGGACGTGGCGACGACGGCTGAGCTCAACCGACTCACGCACCCCGTAATGGAAGCGATCGGGAGAAATCCGGACATGTGGATGTCTGACTCCCGGATTCGGTGAGCTGGGCGCGAATCCGCCGCTTTGGACGACGAAGTCGCGGAATTGGTTGTCATTTTTCCCACGAGAGGATGCTCCTCCCGTCTTGATTGACTCAACCCTCGGTTGGCTCGAGTCGGACAGGGAGACGAACCCGAAAGGTCGTCCCACTGCCCAGCTCACTGCTAACCTTGATCGAACCATGGTGGGCTTCGACAATCTGATGCACGATCGAAAGCCCTAGCCCTGTACCGACGCCCACGCCCTTGGTCGTGAAGCCTGGGTCGAAGACACGACCGAGATCTTCGGGTGCGATTCCGCGACCCGTGTCACGGATCACGATGGTCACAAACTCGTCTTGCTGCGCGGCATTGACGAAGATGTCGCCGGGACCATCGATCGCCTGACTGGCGTTGACTAGCAGATTCATAAGCAGTTGGTTGATCTGGTTGGCATAGCACTCCAACAGCGGCGACTTCGTCTCGTCGACATGAATTGTGATGCGGCCATCGGTCTCGTGCCGTAACAAGGGTAACGTTTCGTTGATCGCGGCGACTATGTCGATGCTGTCCACTTCGGCTTGGTCGAGCCGAGTGAAGCGTCGCAGTCCGCTGACCACTCCCGCGATCCGCTCGATGGCCTGGCCGGTGATGTCCAGCATGTTGCCAGCGCTTTCGATCAGCCGATCGTGCGCGCGACTCGTCGCAGCTTTGTCTGCGAAGCTTGCTTCGAATTTCTCGACAATCAGCTTCAGGGTCTGATGGTTGCTCTTGATCGCGCCTAGCGGCGTGTTGATTTCGTGTGCGACACCGGCGACCAATCGTCCGAGGGCGGCCATCTTATCCCTGAGAACGAGCTCGTTTTGCGTAGTCTCGAGCTCAGCTACCGCCGCCTCGAGCTCGGCGGTGCGTTCTGCCACACGTCGCTCGAGCGTGGCGTTGAGCTTCGAGATTTCAGCCTCGGCCTCCTTCAGCTTCGTAACATCGAGCGCCGTACCCACCATCCGACTAGGGTTGCCCTCGTCATCGCGAATCAGCTCGCCATGGGCATGAAGGATGCGGATTTCGCCGTCAGGTCGAACTAATCGGTGCAAAAAATCGAGTGACGCACCGCCATAGGCGGCTTCAACCAACCCGGCTACGCGCTCCTGGTCGTCCGGATGGACGCGTTCGAGGAAAGCCTCGTATGACGCCTCGAAGTCCTCCGGCGTAGTGCCGTAGATTCGATGAAGCTCCTCGGACCACGTAACATTGTTCTCGGCAATGTCCCACTCCCATGATCCGAGATGGGCCACGCGCTGTGCTTCGGTCAGCTTTCGCTGGCTATCGCGGAGAGATTGTTCCCGCTCAGTTCGTTCGCTTATGTCGCGGAGGAAGGCGCTAAAGATATTCTGGTCCCCCACGCGCAAGGAGCAGACTCCGAGCTCGACATGGAACTCATGGCCGTCACGATGGAGTGCTTCGATCTCGATGTTGCGACCAATAATGCGAGCCTCACCAGTCTCGAGGAATTGTCTTAATCCATCTTTGTGACGTTGCCGGTAGCGTTCCGGCATGATCAGTTCGGACAGATCCCGACCGATCGCTTCTTCCCTCGTCCAGCCAAAGGTGGTTTCGGCGTGGCCGTTCCAGCCGGTTACCGTCCCATGCTCTGACATGGTAATCGCGGCGTCGATCGCAGAGTCGAGTATCCACCGGACTTGGTCTACGAGATCATCCATGAGAGAATCCCCCATGCGCGCGTAATACCGGGCGAGATCTCGACGTGCTCGAGTCCCATTATGAGCAGGGAGGGCCAGAGCAGATCGATGAACTGTGCGGCGAGAAAGAGGGTGCCCAATGAAATGGCTGGAACCGCCGCTTTCAGACCCAATCCGACGCCGAAATGACCGACAAACATGGCAATCCTCCTATCGACCAAGCTCACCTGCCGATACGAAACGCAGCGGAATAGCGGTCAGGTGCAGCTTTGCTAGGTGTCGTTACTATGCTCCGCAGTTATAACTACATTTCCCTTCTTGTGTCCTTTATCGACATACCTGTGAGCTTCGGCAATCAGTTTCAACGGATAGCGTCTATCCCATCTCGATCAAGGTGCCACCAGGGTACAAGAATCAAACCGTGTTTTGACAGGATGGGTCTTCTATCCGGTGCAGCGGTCGCAGCTTCACCGCTAAACACCCGAGGATACAAGTCGAGCAGGGAGCCAAGCGCTATTTCGTCGATACCTTCATACAAGAGGATGCCTCTGTCGGTTCTGTTCCAGAGGAACCCGGCGGTCATGAAGAGGGCAACGAAATCGGTGGTCTTGAAATCAAAGGGGTCAACTCGCCGGGGATGGAGGGATAGATCATAGTGGAGTTTTTGAGCAGTCTCTTTCGCCACATCCTCTCCGACAGCTCTATTGAGAGCCTGGAATGTAGCGTCTATGGAGGCCGTAACGCCCGCCGATGTGATGATGTTTCCATCCTCGACGAAACGGACTCCCCGCGTCCACTGGGTGTCCGGGTATTTCTGTTCCAGATCGCCGAATGATAGATAGTGACTGCTGGCTCGTCGGTTCTGGAGCAGACCCGCCTCAGCCAGCACTCGAGCTCCCTTGCATACGGAGACCAGCCATTGGCTTCGCTTGGAATTGCGCTGTATCCACTCCACGATGGTCTTGTTCTCCGGATCTGCGATATTGGGGACGAGAATCAGATCCGGGGGGCCGCCAAGCTTTCTTTCTAGCTCTTCAAAAGAGAAGTGCGGCATGATATCAGCGCCACTCCAAAAGGGGGATAGAGTGCGTTCGGGTGCCACCGTGACGACGTTCAGCGCCTCCGACGAGGCGAGTATACCGTAAGGTGCCAGCAAGTCTGTGGTTTCCGTTCCACCATTGCTAAGCACCACGGCTGCTGTCGGTTTTTTCGGATCGATTTCAGGGGAGTAGGACAGCTCGGGCCACTGCCCGACTAGCGGTTCCGAGGCGGAAACCTCCATCCAGTCCCCTACGACTTTTAGCGCCACAATCAAACCAACTAGGAGAGGAGGCACGAGAAAAGTTGCTCCATAGAGCAGGATGCTCAGGAGTCGGCGCCTTGTCGAAGGGCGGCTTTCCTTCATCGTTGAACGGGATCCCACGTCGATTCCTACTGTGACAAGGCAGTCGAAGCCAAGGAGGTCGACAGGCCGATCGTGAGGAATGATGGGATAGACATGCAGGATGTGACGCACCGCAAGAGCACCACCTCTCAGTGATCAACGCGGGCTATTGGACGCCTACGTCGGAAGGTTGGGAAGTTGGATGATCTAAATGCTACTGATCTTTCGCATGATCGAGAAGCCAGAGTACGCGCTTAACGGCTGCGGAGCTACGAAGACCTCATCTTGTGCACTATCGCGACGTATCTGGATAAGTTCTTTACAGTCTCGGGCATCAGACTGCCTACTCCGTGAACTCGATCACGTCGGCTCGAATGGTGAGGGAAACGTCGTTGTATACGAGGAAATTGCGGGTAGCCGCATCGTAGCGGACGTTGGCAAGGGCCAAACGTCGACCCGCCCCCTCGCCGTGTTCGGCCGCGAATGCCTGCCACAAGCTCTCGATGGCTTCGGTGTAGAGCTTGCCCGTTCCGGTGAGACGATACAAGGACACGGACCCGGTCTGCGGTCCGTTGGAGAAGGCAATGCCGATCAAATAGGCCGCCTCAGCCTCGCCGGACACACTGGTCGCCACCACCTTGAAGTTGGGCTCCGACAGCTCCACCAGGGTTAAGTTCCCAGCGGCAAAAAAGCCCGCCTGGGCACACCCAGTCAGGGCGGCCGCCAGGACGACGGCCAGAAACATGAGTACAGCAGCGAACTTGGGCATGTGCAGCCTCCTCGTGACATGCTCGATGAACGCATTCGGACACTCCAGACGCTCGTTCGATACTGTAACACCGTTACTTGGTCAAATCAATATCGGCCATACTGGGGAAGAAATCAGTGAAAGGTGTGAGCAAACGACACCCTGAACGGGTCCTTACTTGATGTTTTGATTGAAGTTGGGGACCTGCGCGATTTTCTGCTAGTGTACGGACCATTTTTTGGGGTCGCGGTCCGCACCCGGGCGACGCCCGCATCACGTATGACGGTTGCAGGCGCAAAAATTTGCCGGATTGTTTTTCGCGCGTCGATCTTCAAACGAATCAACAAGTGCTTCGACTACTTCTCTGACAGCGTGATCGATCGTTCCAGAGATCTATGGTCGGGCGGAGACATTTGCTGTGTAAGCCGAGGCGGCTAATCTGACCGCCGGCCTTCGCTTTTCGACTCGATATTGATATACTGCCGAATTCACTTCTCGCCACGTGAAACCCACAGACCTGAGTATTCGCCGAAGTTCAACAAACGCCGTCTGCGGACTATCAAACTCGTCGTTTGTCCTTGCGCGAAGGTCGCGGGAAGTGCAATCTTTCGACCTAACGACCTCGTGAGCCTCAGCACGGTACACTCCGGGCGAAACCTCCTGGAGGAGAAAACGTAGTTGCAGCATTTCGGATTCTTCCGCTATGGCCCTGGCTGATTCCAGGCACATATTGTTTTTCGGCTAGAATCACGAAAAACTTCACAAAAAGCCGCATTACCTCACGACCATCAGTTCGTCTCCGGATTGACTCGCTCAATCGCCCGCCTTCCCTTCGCCGTCGGTGCCAAGCTGAACGTCATGTCCTTGCCCTCGCCGGTTTTCCCAGACCAAGGTTGCCGTACTCCAGTTCCCTCAGCACAGAATCAATGAACCGTACCCGGTTAAACATCTCGGTTCCCTCTCGGGTCCAAAGATGAGACGAGCACCGTCGATACGTGGAGGATCTGCCCCATGATATGGCACACACCGAAGGAAATCTCTCTGCTTATCCTGGCTGCCCGGTACTGACGTATTATAAAGAAGGTTGCGAGCAATGAATCATCTGATCAGTAGGCTGGTGCCCGTTGCCCTAGTGATAGCTTCGGTGGGCACCGCGGTTCAAGTGGATGCACGTCTATTTCGCATGCGTATGGTGCCCAACGCCATCGCGCTAGGCGTCTCATGTAATATATGCCACACCGAAGGGAGGAGGGGGGGCACTCCGCGGAATTCTTTCGGTTTAGCTGTCGAAGCGCTGGTGACTTCCAATGGCAGGGAAGTGTTCTGGGGTCCTGAATTGGCGGCCCTGGATTCGGACGGAGACGGGGTGTCAAACGGGGTGGAACTAGGCGACCCGGAAGGAACTTGGAGTGCCGGGGACGACGCCCCAGAAGGCGAGATAACGCATCCGGGCGATCCGGACAGCTTTGTTCGTGCCGCAGTGGACACCGCCGTTGAGGATTTGTCCTGGGCAATGGTGAAGTCCGTCGTGCGACATCTGGTGGAATAACTCAGACCTACATAGTTGAGTTCCAAAGCTACCGTTCGCCGTGCCCGAACTGCGAAGCAGTTGGCGAATGCCAATGCGCGAAGCAGGCACGGGTGTGTTATGAGAAGCGTCAACTTTCGATTTACTTGAGCTTGGTACGGCATATGCTTTGACGTATCTTGTCCTCACTTTTTGGCATCGGGCCCGAAAATCGAAGGTTCATAAATCAGCGCCCCAAGGCATAACATATCGTTACCTCTGTACCTTTTCCTACCTGACTCTCCATCCGGATCTCTCCCTGGTGCTCCTGGATCAACCGATCTCAGCTTGCAGCGCCCCAGTTTTCACTTCGTTGACAGTGCAGAGGCACACCCGGGTAGACAAGCCCGGCAATCACCTGCGGATTCCGATGGGCACGTGGCGCCAACTTCCCACCAGACCTATTCTTGGCACAATCTTCTTGTAATATGCAACGACTCCGCGAGCCCAACGCCGCCGCGTCCTTGGTTGCCGAACATCGGCTCATGCGGTTTTTCGTGGACTAGCCATGACGGATTAGTACGTGCTGACGCCGAATCGGACGGTGAGTTGCTTTCGCAGAAAAGCGATAACTCTGAGGGAAGTCTTGTGATCGGATCACCTCTTCACATCTCTCTGCAACAACTCACCAACTGCATTAGCCGGATCACTAACCCACCGCATGGACGTGCGGGTTCGTTGCGCGAACTGGCCGGGAAAGTTGTCCGCGATCTGAACGAAACGTTGCGCGATGAGGGAAGCGGAGAGTCGACGGCTGCGCTTGTACGCTTTTTCATGACCATCGAGCACGAGAGTCTCGACGACTCGGTGTCGAGTTTCATCGCCGAGCGATTCCCGGGTCTTACGCCCCAGCCAGAGACCAAATGTCTCACCCTCATGGGAACCGTCGGCGACGAGTTGGACTGGTGCGACATTGAAAGATCCAAGGGGCATCGCTCGGTTCCGCTGATAAGCGAGGAGTGGGTGAATCAGATCCCCATGATCGCTCGTCTCGTGTTGGAACTGGGTTTGAAGATTCAACAGGTCATGGCGCCTGCCGCAGACCAAACGATGGAGAAAGAGAAGCAGGACTTTCGCGTCTTTCACATCGAGGAAGCACTCAACAGTGAGTACATACCGGACCAGAAGTTCGTGGTGTCCCACGGGATCCGTTCGGTCCTGGGTTTCGGGGGCATGCTGCCCACTGGTCACCTGTTTGTCGTGATCGTGTTCTCGAAGGCGAGAATTTCGCTGGAGACAGCGCTTCTATTCCGTACGGTCGCCCTGGGCGTTCGGATGATGATGCTTCCCCTCTTGAAGAAGAAGATCCTCGCCGGGGAGAAGGGGGTCTTCGAAGAGGTTGAGAGTCTGCAAGCAGTTACCAAGGCCCAGGCACAGCTGCTGGAGGTGTTCCGCACCACCGTGATCGAGCAGTCCGGCAAGTTGGATCAGACCCTGACGGAGCTGCAAACGACGAACACCGACCTCCGCGCCACTCTTGACGAGCTGAAGGATGCCCAGTCACGGCTTGTCGATTTCGAGGCAAAGCTCGTATCGAAGTATGCGGTTGAGAAGCTCCGAGATCCCTCTACCTACAAGGTTGCCTTCATAGTGGGGACCTTGATCAATCTCTTCGGTCATATCCTGGTTCCGCTCTTGCGAGACCGCCCGAGTGTGGGGGAAGCGTTTATCAGCGAACTGCAGGCTCGTCCCGCACTTGCCGCGATTTCAATCGCCGTCGCCTACCTGTTTCCCATCATCGTCCAGGTCCATTCGGCAGTGACGGGCCGTCTCCGCGGTCACGGGACCGAAATGCGAGCTCTGTTCGCGGACAGTACGCCGGACCCGGTGTTTCGAGCTGCCGCGGATGGCCGTATCATCGATGCCGGCGCCGGCACTCGTGCCTTGCTGACCCGCTACGACCTGGACACTGCCCAGGATGTTCTCGGCGTCGAGTTGTGGGAAAGGATCCTCGATGCGCGACGCAATGGCAGTCGACTCAAACGTGAGACGTACGTCCGCGTCGAAGCGCTCAACGATTCGTTCTTTGTGGCATACTCCGCAGCGGCTAACGGAGCGGTGAACATCTATCTCACGGCGGCCGAACCCCGGGGAACATCTTCATGACGGCAGAACCGGTCGCCTGGAGCGGACGCCAAACCAGATCCGGTTTGTTTGACAATGCCTCAATGATATTCAGGTGCACCTTTAGTTGGATATTCGGTTCTGCTTTCAAGAGCTGCTGGAAGCGTTCCCGGCGAAGACGGAGCACTCTGCTTTTCGCTGTTTAAGGATAGTCGCGCGCAACCGGCAATGAATCCCAATTCGCCGACCGTGGTCACGGGCTTGATCTGCTCCGCTTCACCTTCGCACGTTGCCTCGATGTTGAAACTGCCCGAAGCGGGGCCGATCAAGCTGGCGAGTTCCAGAAAAATGATTTGCGCAGCTAGCATTGGTGTGGCTTTCTTATAGAAAGGTGATTGTCGCCGCTGCGTCCTCATTCAGCTCTCCGCTTTGCTGCACTGGCACGGCAAGACCACAATCGGCTGCGGCACCTTCTTCGAAGTCGTTATTAAGTTACAACGGCTTTGCTACCCATTCCACCACAGATACTGATCATCGATTCGCCTGGGCGCGAAAGGATGCCGTCGTGATGGGAATACCCACATCGGACAGAATGCTGGAATACCGCCTGGCCACCGAGGAAAAGAAGCGGCTAAGGGGTTATCAGCTTGTTTGGTTTATGCTGAAGCGAGGCGCGATCAGCCTGCACTGGTATTGCTCCGCCACCCTCGTCGCGCTCGTCGATGTGGTAATTCAATTCCCACGCCCGATTCCCAGCGCGATCATCATTGGCAGCATCTTGCCACTGGTAGTGGACCTGGAAGAGAGCAGTTACGCGCTGATCACCGTATGCCTGGTCTGGCTTCTCCTCGAAGTCAGCAAAGTGATCGTAGTAGTAGTGTACGAGTATCTGTCCACCGAAGGTTCGTTCAATCTGATGTACGACCTGCGGCGGCGGTTTCTGGGCGATATGGAGGAGATGAACGAAGAGTCGAAGGAGTCACTGGGACTCGGACGGCTGTATACCACCTATAGCAGCGACCTGCCCGCCTACAGCAAATTCTACAGAGACTTCCTACCCCGCCTCATCACCTATTTCATCAGTATCGTCGCCACCTTTGCGGTGATCTACTTCATGTCGTCGGCGATATTCACGTTGTTGCTTCTGGTTATTCCACTCCAGGTGTTTGTCATGTCCTTCTTTCGATCCCGCATTCGCAGCAATCGTCGGAAGCACAGTCGACTGCGGGACGAGGCCATGTCCATGTTCAACGAGTCGCTGGCGAATGCGGATCTGATCAAATCGTTCGATGCGGTAGAGCGCATGACTGGGCGGACGTTAGAAACGGTAGAGGGGATGATCACCCAGCAACGCAAGAACCGAAACTATCGGAATGCCTGGATTGCCTGCAGCAGTGCCGTTTCCATTACTTTCACCATCGGCATCGCCCTCATCGCCGGGCTCCAGGTGATCGAAGGGGCCATCTCCTTGACCTTTTACATCGTCATCAACGCCTACGCCGAGAGGGTGCTCCGTCCGATCCTGGCCCTGATCCAGTTGGGGCAGGATATCATCCCACTAATAGTGAGCGTGCAGTGGAGCGAGGAGTTCTTCGACGCGGCCGAGAGTGTGCAAAGCGGCGTGCGCGCCAAGCAACTTCCGATAACGAGTCATGAAATCGAATTTAGAAACGTTACCTTTCGCTATCCGGATACGCCGGACTCAGCCCGCCCCGCGCTTGAGGATGTTTCCTTTCGCGTGTCTCCCGGTGAGATGACGGTACTGTGTGGGGCCAGTGGCTGCGGCAAATCGACGGTGTTAAAGTTGCTACGGGGTAACTTGGAAGCCCGTGAAGGTGTGGTGCTGTTGGGCGGTACGGACGTACTCGAGATAGAACGCAAGAATCTCTCCCTGTTGATGGCCTATATGTCCCAGAAAATCTCTCTTTTGTCCATGTCCCTCCTACAGAACGCCGAGTTGCTTTCTCCCGAGTCCAACGAGGAAGACCTGCGGAAGTCACTGCGCATGGCCAAGGTGCTGGAGGAGATCGACGCCATGGAACAGGAGGTCCGAGTCTCCACCAGCGACGTTCGCGCCAGTCCGGCGCAAAGACTGGGCCGCTTGCTGTTTGGATTCGAGCCACGGCGGGTCGGACTCATGGAGCGCCGCGAGGGACTGGACCGGTTGGCGGGTCTTTCGGGAAATCTCTCCGGCGGACAGCAACAGCGAGTAAGTATCGGATTCGCCCTTTTGACCCGCTGTCCGATTTTGCTGTTCGACGAACCAACCAGCGGCCTGGACAAATTTTCTGAGAACGAACTGGTGGACACCATCGCTGGTCTGGCCCAACAGGACCGCACGGTGGTCGTAGTGGGACACACGCTGGCACCGTACTTTGCCCTGCCCGATGACAAGGTGTTCTTCGTGTTTTTGCACAACGGACGCCTCGTCGGTGCCGGACATCGGCGGGAGCTGTTGAAAACCTGCCCTGAGTTCAGGGCACTGGCCCTCGAGAACGTCCGTCACGTTCTGGCCCTACAATCCGTTGATCTGGATCACATGCGCTTTGCAGAGGATCAATTATGAACGAGATCCGCGTCCTTGCAAAATTGGCGGATGAGGCACGACAGAATCCGCGAACGTGCGGTTCTCACCCAGCGCGGCAGCCGCTATCTATGCTGTTGACAAACAATGATGCCCTGAGGGTTCCTGGAAAATCTGGGTATTGTTGGAAAGATCTGATTGTTCGTGACAATATTACTCTGGCAATACCGACGGGCCTCGTGAACCTGTGACGTAACGTGGATCCGTCCGCACGGGGCGCAGATGATCGAGCTTCTCAACAGAAGCGGGAGCAACGAAAAGTGGGCGAGGGATAAGCCCCCCGTCCACTTTTCGTTTACAGACTTCGTCGGGCACTAATGGGGATGCCCGTGTCCGCCTGGAGCTTCTGTTTCTTCAGGCTCTTCGGTTACCATAGCTTCGGTGGTCAACAGCAAAGCAGCGATACTGGCGGCATTGCTGAGTGCGGTGTGGACGACCTTTGTCGGGTCGATAACGCCCATTTTCACCAGATCTCCGTACTCTTCAGTGGCGGCATTGTAGCCGTACGCAGCGGTCTTCTTTGCCGCGACGTTTTCGACGACAACGGCACCTTCTTTGCCGGCGTTTGCGGCGATCTGACGCAAAGGCTCTTCGAGTGCTCGGCGGATGATTTTGATGCCCGTGGTCTCGCCATCCGTAGCACCCTTCAAGGTGTCCAGCGCAGTTGTGGCGCGAATCAAGGAAACTCCGCCGCCCGGAACGATGCCCTCCTCCACGGCGGCCCGCGTTGCGTGCAGTGCATCTTCCACGCGGGCCTTCTTTTCTTTCATTTCCGTTTCGGTGGCCGCCCCCACGCGAATTACCGCGACCCCACCGGCCAGTTTGGCCAGGCGCTCCTGCAGCTTTTCGCGATCGTAGTCCGAGGTCGTCTCTTCGATCTGGTTCCTGATCTGGTCGACGCGTCCTTTGATGTCGGCGGCCTTTCCTCCCCCTTCGATAATCGTCGTGTCTTCCTTTCCGATCACGACTCGCTTGGCGCTACCGAGGTCGGAAAGCTGTACGCTTTCCAGCGTGATGCCGAGGTCTTCCGTAATGACCGCTCCTCCGGTCAGCATGGCGATGTCCTGCAGCATTTCCTTGCGGCGATCACCGTAGCCGGGGGCCTTGACCGCGGCAATTTGCAGCGTGCCGCGAATCTTGTTGACCACCACAGTAGCCAGTGCTTCGCCTTCCACGTCTTCTGCAATAATCAACAGCGGCTTGCTGGACTTGGAGACCTTCTCCAAAAGCGGCAGGAGATCCTTCAGATCCGAAATCTTCTTTTCGTGGATGAGCAGGTAGGCGTCTTCCAAGGCCACTTCCATGCTTTCCTGATCCGTCACGAAGTACGGGGACAGATAACCTTTATCGAATTGCATACCCTCGACGACGTCGAGGGTGGTTTCGATGCTTTTGGCTTCCTCGACCGTAATGGTGCCGTCTTTGCCGACCTTGTCCATCGCGTCGGCAATGATCTCGCCAATCGAGGTGTCGTCATTGGCAGAAATCGTACCTACCTGCGCCACTTCGCTGTGCTCCTTCACCGACTTGCTTTGTTTGGCGAGTTTCTCGACAACGACGTTGACCGACTTCTCTATGCCGCGCTTTATTTCCATCGGCGAGAAACCTGAGGTTACCGCCTTTATTCCTTCGGAGTATATCGCTTCAGCGAGCACAATGGCTGTGGTGGTCCCATCGCCGGCCACGTCGCTGGTCTTGGAAGCGACCTCTTTTACCATCTGCGCGCCCATGTTCTCGTTCTTATCGGGGAGTTCGATCTCCTTGGCCACCGTGACGCCATCTTTGGTCACGGTAGGCGAACCCCAACTCTTGGCCAAAACGACGGTGCGACCGCGGGGCCCAAGAGTGACTTTCACCGCTTTACTGAGCTGCTGCACTCCGGAGAGTATCTTCGCGCGCGCTTCCTCTCGGAACGCGATTTGTTTGGCTGCCATTATTAATGTTCCTTTCCCTTAACCGACGATGGCGAGAACATCATCCTCGCGCATGATGAGGAACTCTTCACCTTCGATTTTTACCTCGGTACCTGAGTACTTGCCGATAAGTATCTTGTCGCCCTTCTTCACTTCAAGTGCCACGCGCTTGCCATCATCCATCTTGCCTGGACCGACGGCGACTACCTCGGCCTCCTGAGGTTTCTCTTTGGCGGTGTCGGGAATAATAATGCCGCCAACCTGTTGCTCCTCATCCTCATCCAGACGCTTGACCAGGATGCGGTCCGCGAGTGGTTTGATCTTGGGTTTGGCCATGAGATTTCTCCTCGTGTTGGGTTTGAGAAACTGCTTCCGTCAACGACAGCTTATATGGTAATTTAAATGCCGTTCCTGGTGGAAGCCGTAACGGCGATTCTGGACTGCACAGTGGTGGCCGGCGGCCCTTCGCAGGCGCATGCCGACCAGGTCCTTGAGCTAGACAAATTGGTCATCTGAGTCGCCACGGACAATAGTGACCTGACCCTGTTCCTCCAATTGCCGCACTTGCTGTACAATGCGCAGCTGAACTTCCTCCACTTCGCTCAGGCGCATTGGTCCCTGAAACTCCATCTCTTCTGTTATGAAGGTCCGAACACGCTCCGACATATTGCCGAGAACTTTGTCCTTGAGTTCGTCCTCGGCACTCTTGAGGGCCACTACCAGGTCCTTCTGATCCACTTCGCGCAACAACGTCTGAAGCTCGCGATCGGTCAATTTGACGATGTCGCCAAAGACAAACATCAAATTGCGAACGGATTCGGCCACCTCTGGATCCTGGGCATCCATCTGATCGAGAACGGCCTTTTCCACACTCGAACCGGTGAGATTTAGAATATCAGCAACGACTTTGGGACCGCCGACATCCTGGTCGCCACCGAGCATGTCTCTCAAAGATTGCTCGAGGGCTTCTTCAATTTCCTTTATCACGTTGGGGGTGATGTTCTCCATTGTGGCTAGGCGATAAGCAACGTCAGCTTGTAAGCGCTCGGCCAGTTGCGACAGGATACCGGCAGCTTGGGCCGAGTCTAATTGCGACAGAATAAGTGCAATTGTCTGCGGATGCTCATTCGATATAAACGGCGCAATCTGCTCTGATGCAACATTCTTCAAGATGTAAAAACCAGACGATACTTTGCTTCCTACACGTTCCATTATCTCCTGCGCCCTTCGAGGCCCAACAGCACGTTCCAGCGCCGCACGCGCAAAATCGATGCCGCCCTGAGCAATCCACCCGCCGGCCATCAAATGCTGCTCAAACTCCTCGAGAACTGTGTCGATCAGTTCAGTGGAAATGTTTTTCAGCGCGGCGATCGCTTGCGTAATCTCCTCAATTTCATAATCGCCGAGATGCTTCATGACCTCGCCGGAAACCTCTTCCCCTAAAGCAACCATCACGATACCCACCTTCTGGAGTGTGGGCAGATCAGGTTCCTCATCCTCTACAGCTTGATCAGCTTCTTCGGCCATATCAACGTTCTTGTAGCGTGGGATGATCTAGTAATCTTCTAATCTAGCTGAATACGAACCAGTTCACAATAGCGCCGATCCGCCTAAGTGCTGCTTCGTACTCGCACGAACATCCGAAATGGCAGTCTGAATGTATGTGTAGCGATCCGGTTTGACGGGCCAAACACCGCTGGTTTGATTCCAAGCGTCCAGAAGGCGACATCGGCCTGTTTGCTTGGATCAACAAGCGCAAGCCTGCGGCCGAAACTGGTTCGTAGTTCGGAGGCACAGTATTCGGACCGCTGGGCCTCTCTTGTGGTCAAGTCAACTCATGGAGAAGAAATATATGCAACTGTCTCTAAGCGATGACGAAAGCACCGTTCTCTATCTAAACGACATTGCCGCGTCGAAGCCACTGTCGCGCCAGCGGGAAGTAGCGCTGGCCGCCCGCATCAAAGAAGGCGACATAAAAGCCCGCGACGAGCTGGTCTGGGCCAACCTGCGCTTTGTCATCGATGTGGCCACAAAGTACCAGCACCGCGGCCTAGCGCTTCTCGAGTTGATCAGCGCCGGCAATCTGGGGCTGATAACAGCCGCCGAGCGCTTCGACGGCACTAAGGGATTCAAGTTCATTTCCTACGCCGTGTGGTGGATCAAACAGTCGATCCTGCAGACCTTAGCGGAGCAGACCCGAACCGTGCGCCTGCCCCAGAACAAGGTGGCCCTGCTCCGAAAAATCGCAAGGTATCGCTTCAGCTGGGTCGGGAGCGTGAGGCTGAGCCCGACCTCGAGGGGATTGCGGCGGAGCTGGATATGCCGCCCACAGAGGTTTTGGAGACCATGCGGAGTGCGCGTGCGGTGCTCTCGCTGGACTACACCTTTGAAGAAGACGACGATTACAGTCTGCTTACTCGTCTGGTTGACTCCAGCCAGAAAGCCCCTGACGCCGAGGTCGCGTGCGCTTCGTCTAGGAACCAAGTAGCGGAGATGCTCAACAGCCTCGATGAGCGCGAGCGGCGAATTATCCAGCTCTACTTCGGGTTGGAGGGGCACGAGACCTTGGGCCTAGAACAAATCGGGGTCTTGATGGGCGTCACGCGCGAGCGGATACGCCAGATCAAAGAAAAGGCATTTAACAAACTCCGGCGTCCACGATTTGCTCAGGCGCTGCAGGACTCGGTGCAGGAGGTCTAGTACAGCGGAACCCGGATTTCAAGGTTACCTTATTGGATAATCTGCTTTAAAAGGAAGAAATCATGTCGTTTGCTTTTCCCATCTTGATCCTCTTGGGGATCGTCCTCCTCCTGGTCCTGTTCACCTACTTCGTGCCCATCGGCCTGTGGATCACCGCCTTCTTCGCCGGGGTGCGGGTCCACATCTTCAAGGACCTGGTGGGCATGCGCCTGCGCAAAGTGCCGCCCACCGCCATCGTGCGGCCCAAGATCGCCGCCACCAAAGCGGGACTGGACGTGGACTTGGAACGAATGGAAGCCCACTTCCTGGCCGGCGGCCGTGTTGAGTCGGTGATCCTGGCACTGATCTCGGCCGACAAGGCCAACATCGCTTTAAGTTTTGAGCAGGCCACTGCCATCGACTTAGCCGGCCGCGACGTCCTGGAGGCGGTCCGGGTCAGCGTCAATCCAAAGGTCATCAACACCCCCTTGATCGCCGCCGTGGCCAAGGACGGCATTCAGCTGAAGGCGACGTGCCGAGTGACCGTACGGGCCAACATCGACCGGCTGGTAGGCGGCGCCGGCGAGGAGACTATCCTCGCCCGCGTGGCCGAGGGCATTGTGACGACCATTGGCTCATCGACGACACACAAGGCGGTGTTGGCGAATCCAGATAGTATCTCAAAGACGGTGCTAGATAAGGGCCTGGACTCGGGCACCGCCTTCGAGATTCTGTCGATTGACATTGCCGATGTGGATGTAGGCGAGAATATTGGCGCCAGTTTGCAGACTGCTCAGGCTGAAGCGGATCTGAAAATAGCGCGCGCAAAAGCCGAGGAGCGGCGGGCGATGGCACAGGCACGGGAGCAGGAGATGACGGCTCTGGTAGTGGAGATGAGCGCGCGCGTCCGAGAGGCGGAGGCCGAAGTGCCGCGGGCTTTAGCCGAATCCTTTCGCAGCGGCAATTTAGGGCAACTCTAAAGAGCGCTATTCCTCAACGACCGTCCCAGCAAAGTGATCGATTCGGACGAAAGCAACACAGTCTTCGAACACCTAAGGAATCGATACGCGACGCTAGTCTCGAAGATGATTTTGATCAGATCCAACCCCGCTTGTTCAGCGTCTCCGCAGCGGCGTCTTTGTGGAGCTTCGATAGACGCTGGGTGGCAAGCACCGCCGAAAACCCTCTCTTCCTACCCCTAGTACACAGATCGATCACCACCATACACGGGTGCCACAGCGATTTCGGGTCGTCCATCAGTGCCTTGAGGAACAGCCGCGCGAATCGCACGGGCTCTCCGTTCTTGAGCTCGTAGAGATCGACAATCGCAGATGCGTGGAGCTCCAGGATCCGTCGCGCCATGCTGCCGGCGACCTTTGGATTCACGTCGATGTCGCCGTCCTTGGCCGCCAGGACATAGTCGCATTTTTCACACAGGGTGGAAAAGTCGCCTTCGATATCCAGGATGATCTGCTGGATCTTGCCGTGCGTCTGTAGAAATCGTCGTGATACTCTATAATCCTCAACATTGCAGAACCCGCTACCCTTTACCTAAGTTGAGGTTTCTAACGGATTTGTAAGATCTGGAAAACCGTGGAGGCTTGCAACCTAACCCAATGCACAGTGAAAAATGCGTGCAGCTCGACCGCGATGGCTATGTGTTGGTCGAGAACGTATTGCAGGGCGACGATCTCGCACAGCTTCAAGAGACCTGTTACCGAGTCGAACAAGATACGCGAGCCGACTGGTACGAGAGTATATCCGGTGATCTCGGCTTCAAACCTTACGGCCTGGGGCAAGACGCCCAGGTCGTGTTTCCCATCATCGATCATGACGACTTGTTCGTGGATCTGCTGGAGCATCCGGTGACGACCGGCATCACACAGCGGATTCAGGGGCCGGATATTATGATGGTGGACAATGCGCTGCACGTGAAGCCGGCAGGAACACCGGCACATACTAGCTGGCATAGAGACAACGCGATGTGGCAATACGACAACGGTGGTTGGGATGAAGCCAGCAAAAGGCGATGGGAAGAGATACGCGCCTGTGACGTGCCGCATTTCAAGCTCAAGGTTTTTTTCATTGTAGATGATATCGGCTATGACACCGCGCCGTTTAGTGTTGTTCCGGGCAGCCACCGATTTTCAGAAGCACCGGATAGGAGCAGACCTCTCGATGCGATGCCCGATCACCTGCGCATTACCGGCCCGGCAGGCAGTGCCATCATCTGGAACGGATCCCTATGGCACACGGCGATGGACAACACCGATACCAGGGCGCGGCGGATGCTACTGTACAATTACACGCACTTTGGCTCAGGCCAGCGGGAGCAGTACATATTGCACGGAGAGTTTCGTGAACGTATGCGTCGCGAGCGATCGCCTTTTTGCCGGCAAGTGCTCGGTATCGACCCCATGCGCTAAGAGCCCCGCTGGGGATGGATTCTTTGACAACCGCGATAGTCTACGATGTGGGGTTGGCAATACAGCTATCCGACTATTAGATGTCCCTGATAATCGTAATTGGTCGCGGCCATTCCGGTACGCGCGCCATCTCCCATACCCTCTACGCCAGCGGCGTCTATATGGGCAGGCTCCTGAATCGTTCCGGCGACAAGGTGCCGCCCGACGCCTTGTACGACGCCTGCAGACTCATGGCCAAGCAGGTGAACTGGCTGGGCGGACTTTCCTGGGACTTCTCCGAGCTCAACAAGGGACAGATCGATCCGGAATTCGACAGGCTCATAGACCGTTACTTGCAGGACATCCTGGGCGATTCATCCGAGCAGAAGGGGTGGAAGATTCCAGAAACAACACTGGTCTATCCCTGGATCGCGCGAAGGTTCCCCGAGGCGAGATATATCCACTGGATTCGCGATCCCCGCGACAGCATCATCGGGCCGCACAACACCGATGATCTCGGGGAATTTGGAATACGGTATCCCGCAACCGACGATGTTCGCGAGCGACGGGCCATTTCGTGGTACTATCAGTATCAGATTGTGAAGGCGACGCCCGATCCCAAAAACCTCATCACTATCCGCTTCGAAGATTTCGTAGCAAAGCAGGAAGAGACACTAGAGCGACTGGAGTCGTTCCTGGGAATTTCGCTGGCTCGCATTGTCGTCCGTCGCGAACCGGTGGGACGCTGGAGGACGGACCACGAGCAGCATTACTTCGATTTCTTCGAAGCGGCGATGGCTGAACAGGGTTATGCCTAGGCGCACCAGGAATTGGCAGGTTTGATCGCCGGAAGAGGAGATCACTAGCCGTGATTGAAGAGGAGATCTACGAGTTCGACCTAACCGGTTACATCGTTTACCCCGATCTCATCACACCTGACGATGTCGATCGCATGAACGATATTATCGATGCCAATCTCACCGATCAGATGAATCCCGGCCATTTCGGCTTTTTCCCCGGCGACGGAGCCAGATCGGATACCTGTTTCCTGGAGCTGATGGCCCATCCACGCACGCTGCAGATCATACGTGTGATGCTTGGGGACTGGCTGCGGCTCGACCATGCTTATGCCATCCAGATGGCGAAAGATTCCGACGTCCACGAGAATCTGCATGGAGGTTTGCGGGAGAATCAGGGTGAACACCAGTATCAGTGGGTTTACAACACGATGTATAACGGGCTGATCGTTGTCATGTACGCGCTCGGGGGATGTAAATCCCGGAGACGGCGGGTTCATCTGTGTGCCTGGAAGCCACAAGGCAAACATCAACTCCTACAAACCTTCGGTCTACTCGCACCTTGTGGCCAACCCCAGCCTCAATGCTGGCGACATGCTGATTTTCACCGAAGCCCTAGTCCACGGTACCCGGAAATGGACCTCTGACAACAAGCGACGGTCGCTTCTTTACAAATACTCACCCGGATATTCTACGTGGGGAGATCCCGGAAAGTTGGAGCGTTCGAGGGAATTGGCCCAGAACGATCTGCAGCGAGCCCTCCTGCGTCCGCCGTACGTGGGAGAACGCACCCCTCTCGAATTCCCCGAAGTACCCGACACCTGGAAGCTGAGCTAGCGAAAAACGCACGTCTGCAACAGAGTGTTATTCACGCCGATCCCAATGCCGGCCACGGCACCGGAACATCCAAAGGCCTGGCGATTTCTTCCAGCAGACGGCAGGTCTCTTTCGCGAGCGGAATCCCCTCCCGCTGATACATTTCCTGTCTTTCGGCCTCGAGCATGCCGGGCAGCATGGCTCGATCACTCCCGGGCATGGGCCGCATCTGCGTGCAGATCTCCGAGATAAACCGATCCACGATCCCGCCAAACGTGGAGGCAGAGGTGAAATGGCCCACATCGATGGCCAGCACGAACGCGCCGATGCCGGCCGCGGGCCAGGCGGGCGATGGCTCCTCTGTATACCTCTGCATCTGACCGCTGAGACCATCCCCAAGGAGCTTGGCCACAACGGTGAATCCCAGGCTCATGAAGAATGCGGACGGGACCTGGTCAAAGAGGTCCAGATCTTTCTCCCGGAACAGGTTGGCGCAGCCGTCGACGATAATGGGCGGCCGCTCGCCGGCAGGGATCGCAAAGCTGATGGGACGCGATCCCCATAGGGCGATCGGCACATCGGGGAAATCAAATCCCGAGACCAACCCTTGTACGGAAAAGCCGACACAACCGGCCTCTGCGCACATATGGGTATAATGGCTGGCAGAGCCGTAGTGCCCGATATGATGCAGTGAACCGACTGCCACGCCGCAATCCCGCGCCTTCGAGATTATCTTCTCCGTCACGTGTGCGGTCGGGAGATAGCCCAGACCGCCGTCGCCGTTGACGACCAAATGCGCTTGCTCCTCGCGCACGACCTGTATGTCAGGCGTCGGGTTGATCGAACCCTCCTGTAAATTTTGAACGTAACGTTCGATCTGCGGTGCGCCGTGGCTATGAATTCCTCGCAAGTCCGCCCAGGTCAGACGTCTGGCAATGTGCTCGGCATGTTCATCCGCCAGCCCGCACTTTTTCAGGCAAGTCTCCAGGAACTGCTGGTGGGCCTCCGGTTCGATGCGGAGAAAATCGTTGGGTGGCTGATTCATGTCGTGCTCCTTTGGCCGTAGGATCGGATGGTGTATACTGTGCGTAGAAACTGCCAAGCTTCAAGGAGCCGCGCCAGCCCTTTGCGGCTCTGACGAGGGAGGAGAATACGAGCTTGGCTAATGGTGGCTGACGCAGGCTGAATGAGAGAGCTCTTGAAAAACTGGGCGGGCAACCTGGAGTTCCGTGCCCATAAGCTTCACGCGCCCAAAACCGTAGAGCAGGTCCAGGATCTGGTCAAAAGTCGCGACCATCTGCGGGTGCTCGGTTCACGTCATTCATTCAACGACATCGCCGACTCTACACATGATCTGATGTCGCTGGAGCATCTCCGTCAAGACTTCGTTCTGGATAGTGAACGCAACCGGGTAAGCGCCGCTGCGGCGACCAAGTACGGGCACTTGGCGCAGTTCCTCTTCAGTGAAGGTTATGCGCTGCACAACATGGCTTCTCTGCCGCATATCTCGGTCGCCGGCGCCTGTGCCACCGCCACCCACGGTTCAGGGGATAACAACGGGAATCTGGCGACGGCGGTATGCGGGTTGGAGTTCGTCACCGCCGCGGGAGAGTTGAAGGTGCTGACCCGAGACCAGCATGGAGAGCAGTTTCAGGGCGCGGTCGTCTCGCTGGGCGGTCTTGGTGTCGTCACCAGGGTCATGCTCGAGCTCTCGCTGACCTTCGATGTGGCGCAGTCGATCTACGAAAATCTTCCAGCGGCGAGCCTGCAAAACCACTTCGACGAGATCATGTCCAGTGCCTACAGCGTCAGCCTGTTCACCGATTGGCAGCACGACACTATCGATCAAGTCTGGGTAAAGAGAAGGGTTGAAACCGCCGACTCTTCGGAACCGGAGCCCGAACTGTTCGGTGCGACCCTGGCACAGCGGGACCTCCATCCGATCGCCAACCTGTCCGCGGAGAACTGCACGAAACAGATGAGCGTCGCCGGTCCGTGGCACGAGCGCTTGCCCCATTTCCGCATGGAGTTCACCCCAAGCAGCGGAGCAGAGCTGCAAACGGAATATTTCGTCCCCCGACAACATTCGATTTTGGCATTGCAGGCGGTCGGCAGCTTGCGCCAGCAGCTGGCGCCCCTGCTGCTGACCTCGGAAATCCGCTCCATCGCCGGCGACGACCTATGGATGAGCCCTTGTTATCACCAGGACTGCATCGCCATCCACTTTACCTGGAAACCGAATTGGGCCGAAGTCAGCGAGCTGCTGCCGGAGATCGAGCAGCAGCTCGCGCCGTTTGATGCCCGACCACATTGGGGGAAACTCTTCACGATGCACCCGGAACGCCTGCAATCGCTCTATGCGAGGTTGCCCGACTTCCGAGAGTTGCTCGGTTATTACGATCCGGAGGGGAAGTTTCGCAACAACTTTCTCGAAACCTACGTATTTGGAGGACGGTAAGCACCAGCCGCACGCATGCACCCAATCGAGGCCACATCTGACTACGAGCTCTTTTGCCGATCCCGTCTGGCGGATCCTTATCCCTTCTATCACCGACTCAGAACCGAAGATCCCGTCCATTTCAGCGATACTCTCCAGACGTGGGTGCTCACCACCTACGACGACGTCGCCGCGGCTACCCGCGATGCCCGGTTTTCTTCCGATCGAATGCAATTCTACCTGAATCCAATTCCAGCGGAATCTCGCCCAAAACTGGCCTCCCTTTGTGAGTACATGTCCCGGTGGATGAGCATGAAAGATCCGCCGGATCATACCCGTCTGCGGGGGTTGATCAACAACGCGTTTACTTCGCGGTCGGTTGAAGAGATGATTCCACGTATTCGGGAGATTTCGCGAAACATGATCGCTGATTTTGGCGAAGGAGGAAGGGTCGACCTGATCGGACAGTTCGCCTATCCGCTGCCTGCTACCGTGATCTGCGAGATGCTAGGTATCCCTTCTGACGAGCAGACGCAGTTTCGCCAATGGTCCAATGACATCGTTGCCTTTTCAGCGGGCAGCGGTCTGCTGCTTGAGGAGGTGGCGGCATGCGCGCAGGAAAGCCAGCTGGCATTGGTCGAATACTGCCGTCGAATCATCGATCAGCATCGGCGGCAACCACAGGACGATCTGATCAGCCGGCTGATATCGGTTGAACAGGAGGGGACGCAGCTGAACGAGCTCGAGTTGTATGCCATGTGCGTCCAGCTGTTCGTCGCCGGGCACGAGACTACCACCAATCTCATCGGAAACGGAGTACTGGCACTCCTGCACCATCCTCGGGATTTCGAGCACCTCCGAACGCACCCCGAACTGCTCGAATCCGCCGTGGAGGAATTTCTCCGCTACGACAGTCCGGTGCAACGCGCCGGCCGCATCGTCCATGAAGATCTGGAGATACGCGGCAGGCGGATCGAGAAAGGACAATCGGTAATGCTGATGTATGGCGCGGCCAATCGGGATCCCGACCAGTTCGCCGATCCCGATCGCCTGATTCTCAGCCGCCAGCCCAACCGACATTCGGCTTTCGGCCGCGGTCCCCACTTCTGCGTCGGGGCCCCTCTTGCCCGGCTGGAGGCGCAAATCGCTTTCGAAACGATTTTTTCCAGATTGATGGAGATTCGTCTTTCGGATCGTGAGCTTAGATGGAGACCGAGCATGGCGATGCGGGGGCTGGAGTCCCTAGAGGTTGAGTACTCGCTGCGCAGATGATATGATTGGTCGTCTTTGTCGCAGGTGCGGATCCATGGAGTAGTTGTCATACGATACTGCTCAACGACGGGCAGATGCGCGACTCTGTGTCAACGTAACCTGTGCATAATCACCGCGGCAACACGCAACAAGGCGAAAGAAGGAGTTGAGAATGGCCGCCAGCACTCACGGAACCGACGAGTCCTCCACATCGTTCAGATCGGCGATTCCGATACTGAACGTGAAAAGTGTGGAGGCGAGCATCGAGCACTACACATCGGTTCTCGGTTTCAAGAAGGACTGGGACTGGCCTGATGAAGAGGAGATCAAGACCTTTGCCTCTATTTCGAACGGCAAGGCGAACCTTTTCCTTGCCAAAGAGTCACAAGGGGTTCGACCGGTCTGGATCTACTACGATGTCGGCGACATCGACCGGCTGCTCCAAGAGTACCAACAGGCAGGGGCGACCATAAAGAAGCTGCCCGAAGACAGACCATGGGGCATGCGTGAGATGCTCGTGGAAGACCTGGACGGCCACGTGCTGCGGATAGGCGGTTCTACCGAGGAGCACCATGAAGATGGGAAATAGGTGCCTATCGTTCGGGAGGCGAATCTGAGATGGCCGCTCCCGACCTGCAACAGGCGCTCGAGGATGCGTTTGCGGAGGCGCGCCGTCGCTACCAGGAACGCGGCTTCCAGCGGCGCGTGGGCTTTGGCAAAAAGCCGGCCATGATCAACGTCGATCTGGCCAATGCCTGGACCCGCCCCGGAAATCCCTTTACTTGCGAGAACGTCGACGAACAGATAATACCGAGCGTCCGGCGCCTTTTGGATGCCTTTCGCAGCAACAAGCATTTGGTGGTTTTCGCGACCACCTGCTATCAGAATACCGATCGCAACGATCCTCATACTGACATGGGGCTGTGGCATCACAAGATCCCCTTAGAGGCTGTTCCCCAGAACCAGCCGGAGCTTTGGGCCATAGATGATCGCATTGCGCCCATCGATGGCGAGCCGATCGTAATTAAAAAACATGCCAGCGCTTTTCATGGAACCTTCCTGGCGGGGTTTCTAAGAGCAGCCGGTGTCGACACCATTCTGGTGACCGGGGTTACCGCCTGCGCCTGCGTGCGTCAGACCGTCTGCGACGGCCTGGCCGAAGGTTTTCGCCCTATCGCAGTCAAGGAGTGCATCGGGGATCGCGTACCAGGCGCGGTGGAATGGAATCTATTCGACATCGACGCGAAATTCGGCGACGTCGAATCTTTGGAACACTGTATCGAGTTTCTCGATCGGCTATGAGACGATCTCAGCAGTGAAAACCTACACCTACAAGCAGGTCGACGGGCTGGCGATAAGAGCGAACGTCTACGAGCCCGAAAGGTCGAAGGCAGGTTCGGTGGTGGTGTGGATTCATGGCGGCGCGCTGATTATGGGCTACCGCGACGGCATGATCGACGAATTGCGCACCGGACTCTTGGATGCCGGTTGCGTCGTCGTATCTATTGACTATAGGCTGGCTCCCGAATCAAAGCTGCCAGAGATCATCGCGGACGTGGAAGATGCGTTCGCCTGGATCCGGGAGGCAGGTCCAGGCCTGTTTGGCGCCGATCCAACCCGCATGGCGGTAATCGGAGGCTCTGCCGGCGGGTATCTGACGCTCCTGACCGGGTATCGCGTTCAGCCACGACCGGCAGCGCTGGTCTCCCTGTATGGATACGGTGACCTGATCGGCCCGTGGTATAGTGAATCGAGCCCCCACTCGCGGCACCACCAGATAAGAATGAGCCGTGAAGAGGCATTTCGACAGGTGAGTGGACAACCGATTTCTGATTCACGAGATCGGTCGGGTGACGGGTCGGCATTTTATCAGTTTCTACGACAGAACGGTCTGTGGCCCAAGGCGGTCTCCGGTTGGGACCCTCGCAGCGAATGCGAAAAGTTCGCACCCTTCATGCCGCTCGAAAACGTAACGTCGGATTACCCACCTACGCTGCTCATTCATGGCACCGCGGATACCGACGTGCCGTACGAACAGTCGATCCTGATGGCAAAGGCGTTCGAAATACATGGAGTTGAACACCGATTGATCACCCTGGAAGGCGTGGAACATGGCTTGGCGGGCGCCGGGGACGAACAAAAAACTGAGGTGTACGGTGCAGCCGTCGCGTTTCTCGCAGAAGAGCTCAAAGGAAAATGAAGAACGGAGGACCATGGCGATACGAATCGTAAGACTCGGAACTCCGAGGGCAAAAGGCGAGGGGCTTCGCATCGGCACCGTCAGGCGGCCTCCCCGCGGTATCAAGAAGGCGGATTATGCGGCCAAGGACATTTTTGACGTGTGGTTCCCCAACCTTTCGCCCAGCGAGGCCTTGCTGAAGGAGGCCTCGCCCCTAATAGAGGGGAATCCATGGAAGGTTTTTGAGCGAAGGTTTCTGGCGGAGATGAAGTCGCCCGAAGCGAAAAGAGAGCTGGAACTTCTGGCGGCTCTTTCCCACCAAACCAACTTCGCACTCGGTTGCTACTGTGAAGACGAATCTCGATGCCACCGGTCTATATTGCGGACGTCGCTAGAAAAATTGGGAGCCGACCTCAAATAGGGAGCGCACAAACGGGGGATAATATGGCAATTTTTAATGGTTTGGGGATGTCTCTCGGTAACCTGTCACGCCTTTCTGACGCGAAGACTCGCTCCATTAGTGGAGAAAACCCGACCGGTGAAAAAGGCAAGGGCGCCATGGCGACGGAAGGCTCCGGAGCGAAAATGGCGCGCGAGCTGGGTCAAGGCTGGAAGGTAAACCCATTCGTCAAAATCGAACCGGGAGAGACCTTTACCTTCGCCGAAATCGACGGGCCGGGCGCGATCCAATCGATGTGGTTGAGCGGTTCGGTTGCCAAGAGCGGACCGCTCACCCGTTTTTACATCCTGCGCATATACTGGGACGATCAGGAGCAACCCGCGGTGGAGTGTCCGGCGGCGGATTTCTTCGCCTCCGGATGGGGGCAGTACGCTCAGATCAACTCGGTACCGGTCTCGGTCAATCCGAACCGTTCCTATAACTGCTTTTGGGAGATGCCGTTCCGCAAGCGCTGCCGCATGACCTTGGAAAACCGGCACTTCGAAACGATATGTTTCTACTTCCAGGTGAACTATACATTGACCGAGGTCCCCGACGACGCGGCTTACTTCCACGCGCAGTTTCGCCGTGTGAACCCCCTTCCGTACAAGGAGGCGTTTACGATCGTCGATGGCATCAAGGGAAGAGGTCATTACATCGGCACCGCAATGGCCTGGGGTGTCAATAGCGGTGGCTGGTGGGGCGAGGGAGAGGTCAAGTTCTACATGGACGGCGATTCCGAGTTTCCCACTATATGCGGTACCGGCACAGAGGATTATTTCGGCGGTGCCTACGATTGGGATGTGGACGGGGAGTATGTAACCTACTCCGGTCCGTTTCTGGGCATGCACCAGGTGCTTCAACCTGATGGCCTTTATCAATCGCAGCAGCGTTTCGCCATGTACCGTTGGCACGTCATGGATCCAATCCGGTTCGAACAGGATCTGCGGGTGACGATTCAGGCGATCGGAATCAGAGAGGGAGGGCGGTGGGAAGCGCGACAGGACGACATGGCCGCGGTGGCATACTGGTATCAGACGCTTCCTACGGCACCGTTCCCGCCGTTGCAGGACAGGGACGACCTGGAGATCATGTAGATGACAAACGGAGGTTATCTGTCGTGATCACGGGTGCCCACGCCGTTATCTACAGCACGGATCCGGCAGCGGATCGCGCTTTTCTGCGCGACGTACTGAAGCTGGCCAACGTCGACGTAGGGGACGGATGGTTGATCTTTGGATTGCCACCGTCTGAAGTGGCCGTGCACCCATCGGACGCCAACGATGTTCACGAGTTCTTTTTGATATGCGATGACGTCCATCGGTTCGTCGAAGAAATGCAGACACACAAAGTGTCCTGCCAACCGGTTCAGGACAAAGGCTGGGGCTTACTGACCCACCTCGAGCTTCCGGGAGGTGGAAAGCTCGGCGTGTACGAACCCAGGCATGCACGCCCCGAACCGATGAGGTGATAAGACTGAAGGGCTGCAGCACTGCCCAAGGCAGCGCTCGACGAACTCTAGTTTCTAAACACCTGGATAGCCACCACCCGTGCCGAACCTGCCAATCACCGTTCCGGATAATTTTCGCATCATCGCCCACCGAGGAGCATCTGCCTACGCACCTGAGAACACTCTGCCCGCGTTCGAGCTGGCGCGCAAGATGAGGGTCCGCGAGGTCGAGGTCGACACCCAGCTTGCCACCGATGGCGTAGTCGTACTGTGCCACGACGATAACCTAGAACGATATGGTCAGGGTGATCGGATCGTGGAGCGGTTGTCGTCAGCAGAGCTCTTGTCCACCGATGTGGGCTCCTGGTTCTCGCCATTTTTCTACGCCGATACGCCCATGATGACGCTGAACAGCCTGCTGCACAGGTTCGCCAGGGACTTCGTGTTTCACATTGAGCTGAAGGGGAAATCCCCGGACCTGTCGGCGAAGGTCTTCGCCCTGCTCGATGGTCACAACTTGATTCAGGACTCGATCGTGACCTCGTTCTCATGGGAACAATTGGTTCGGATGCGTCAGAAATCGGCCTCCTGCCGCCTGGGCTGGCTGGTGCACGAATTCAATCCGCAAACACTCGACCGTGCCGCCGAGTTGAATCTCTTTCAATTGTGTCCCCCGGCGCGGGAAGTGACCGAACAGCTTGTAGAGCTGGGGCATGGTGCCGTGGAGGAGGTCCGCGTTTGGGGCATGAGTGGTCCCTCTCCGGAGGTGCGGTCGCTCATTCGGAGAGTTGTAGACTGCGACTGTGACGGCATGACCATCAATTGGCCAGATTGGGCCACACATTAGGTGATGTACGACGTTGTCATAGTTGGAGGTGGGTCGGCCGGAGCTGTTCTCGCGGCGAGACTCTCGGAAGATTCCAGCAGATCGATCCTGCTGCTGGAAGCAGGTCCGGATTTCGGACGCATGGACCAGCTTCCGAAGGTTATTCGCGAGGCTTACGGAGGACGGAACCATTTGGCACACGCGTTTGGTCCTGCTTCAAAATACGGCTGGGGGTACCGGGCTCGGTCCACCGACAGCTCTCCCTCCATATTTGCACCCCGGGGGAAAATCATGGGCGGCTCGAGCGCGGTGAACGCACAGATTCTTCTTCGCGGCGTTCCGGAGGACTACGATGGTTGGGCGGAAGCGGGGAACGATATGTGGAGCTACGAGCAACTGTTGCCATTCTTCTGCGCGAATGAGGCCGATCCCGACTTCGCCGATTCCTACCACGGGGCGGACGGTCCCATCCGTCTTCAACGATTCAAGAAAACGGATTGGAGCCCCGAACATCGAGCGTTCTACGAGGCGTGCCGTGCCGCCGGATTCCCCGATTGCCCGGACCACAACCACCCGGACTCCACGGGAGTAGGACCACTGCCCCTCAACAACGCGGATGGAGTCCGTTGGAGTGCGTCGATCGGCTATCTGGATCCGGTTCGGGGACGTACGAATCTGAACATCAAGAGCGACTTTCTGGTGCATCGCGTCTTATTCGAAGACAGGCGGGCGGTGGGAGTGGAGGTGGAATCAAATGGGGAGGTCTCGAAAATCCGGGGAGGCGAGATTCTCTTATGCGGCGGCGCCATCGGCTCGCCGCACACACTGCTGCTTTCGGGCATCGGGCCAGCAGATCATCTCGAGGAAATGGGTATTCCCATTATCGCACACGTTCCTGGCGTGGGCCAGAATCTGCGAGACCATCCCCAGGTTCCGATTGCTCTGCGGTCGAAGCCGGAGATTCTTGGAGATGGCTCCGAGCCCAGACTGCAGGTAGGGCTGCGCTATACGGCGAAGGGATCCGACCTGCGCAACGATATGTTCGTGCATTCCTACTCGTTCGCCACCGAGGAAGGACCCTACATCGTATCCGATTCCCAACCGTTCGGATTCGGTCTCACCGCCTGTATCTATCTGGCCGCAAGCAAAGGGGAGATAAAGCTCGCATCCGCCGACGCGCAGGCGAGTCCGGTCATAGATTACAATTTCCTCGAGGAAGCGGTTGACCGCCAGCGGTTGCGCGACGGTGTGAGAATGGTCATAGATTTGCTCCAGCACGACGCCTTCAGGGAGATCGTAACCGAGCGTATCAAACCGACCGACGCTGAACTCGCTTCCGACCAAAGCATCGACGCATGGATGGAAAGAGTGGTTGTAACCAGTCATCATATCTCGGCCACGTGCAAGATGGGGTGCAACACGGATTCGATGGCAGTCGTCGATCAACACGGCAAGGTTCGCGGTGTGGACGGCCTGCGCGTGGCAGACGCCTCAATCATGCCCGACTGTATCCGCGCGAATACGAACGCCACCTCTATGATTATCGGGGAACGGATTGCGGATCTGATGACCAATGAGAATCATTAGTACTGGCACGGGATAGTATCCGCTTCTCAGAGGTAGCGGCGCACCAGTATCAGCCACTATTCGCCAGAATTGCATCAGTTTGTGGGCAAGTTGTGGGCAAAACCACAGCCGCCAACTCCTCGACGAAGGGCCGCACGGCTTCTGAGTCGTAATTCACGTATACATCCGTCACGCTCTGGCCTCGATGCCGTAATGCTGCTTTCACGACCTGACGAGGCGCGTGCAGTTCCGTTTCCATAATGGTCGCGCCCGATTTTCTCAGGGCGTGTTCGCTGACGTATCGCACTCCTGCTGCCTCAGCGATGCGCTCACCCAAACACCTGCCTTGAATTTTCCTCGTGAACCAAGTGTAATACATCGGTGTGCCTTTGTTCGTGCAGAAGATCAGATCGTTGTCCTCCCACTCCCTCATCTTCAACCGCATCGTTGCCTGATTTTTGCGATGCTCCCGTAGGGTGTCGAGGAGTAGGTTTGGAACGGGGACCTCTGCTTCCGTACTTCGTTGTGGTCCAGCCGTGTTTGCGTGATTGCTGGCGTTGGATGCTCAACACTCTCCGTTTCTCGTCCAAGTCCTGCCATTTGAGTCCTCTCAATTCGCCGTCTCGCAACAGGAGAAGGACGAGAGCGAGTATATGGGGCCTATATTCATCGGGTGTGTGGACGAGGCAGCATGAAATGGCCTAACCCCAAGAGGCACAAATGAATTCAGTTTTGATAATCTGCCGCGCACTCGACAGCTGATCACTGTGGTAGCCGACCTCGCGATCCGAAGCATCGGCGAACTGGCGTTGGACTCATCTCTGGCGTTTACCAGTGGTCAGTAGAGATCGGGACGGCGGCGCACGTGTAACCGACAAACGGGCACGGCAGATAACGCAAGATAGAGGTCATCGATGGATTTACGTTGCGTGGCTCCAGGTTGATTTAGGCTTGTTTCCGATCAAATGGGACGGCCGTAGTCTGAAAAGCCGACCAGGGCGCGCACGAACAGACTCATGCCGTCGAAATCCCGTCCGTCGCGGAATTTAGTGTCGTACTCGCGCTGGTCCTTGTTGAGACCGAGAATGGTCACGAGCTCGTAGCCGAAATAGCCGCTGCGATTGGTGATCGTCACGAAGGCGGTGCGCTGCTCGTAGCTGTTGCGATCGGCAGTGTCGTCGGTCAGGCGGTAGGGAAAGGGTCCGATGCCCTGAAAACCGGCCCGTAGCGACGTCCGCGGCATCAGCGGATACTCTGCCCGCAGGATCGGGATCGAGCGGATTTCTGACAGCAGATTCGTGCCGCGCTCCTGATCCCGCAGGCGCAAAAACATAAACTTGTACTGGGGTGTCACTTTCAGCTTGCCCCAGCTCCGGGCAAACTCCACCCGCGTCACCGACGTCCAAAACTCCAGCCGCCGTTTCTGCTGGAAGATCTTGTTGTAGAGCTCTCCTCCCTGCTGCCAGTTGAAACGCGCTCGCAGATTCTGATTGACCTTCAGCGTCGAAATCGGGTTTATCCGCAGATCGAGGTAGGTCTCGTTCACATAGCTGTCCTGGTAATTCCGCAGGTCGCGGACCGAGCGGTTGCTGAATATGGGCGGATAGTCCCGGACGTAGGCCTCGGCGCAGTTGCACCTTCCCAGGCCGCGAAAACTGAATTGGTTGGTCCGGCTGGGAATCTCCTGAATGACGATGTAGGGATCCTGAATATCGTCCTGAACCGCTCGAAAATGGTTTTCGAGAAAGAAAAGGCGACGTCCCCCGAATCCGCGAATGTCCAGCGTCACCAACCCGTAGGTGCTCCGGTTGCGTCCCGAGCCGGCGACCTGGCTCACCGCGTAGCGCCCCGCCGCGAACGACAACTGTGGCGTCAGATCGAACTGGGCAAACAGGTGATACCCCCGCTGGTCCGGATCGTACGGGTAATCCACGTCGCCGTCGTCTTCGCGCCGGTCCGGCTCGTCGTTGTTGTTCCGGTCCAGCCCGTAGACGTAGATGTTGGGCTCCACATCGTACATGAGGAACGGTTCTTCGTAGTCTGGAACCGGATCGCCGTCGCGATTGGTATCCGGAAAGCCATCGTTGTCTTCGTCCTGGTCCAGATTCACGCCATCCAGATCATAGTCTTGGCTGTCGTTGGTGAAACCGACGATGTTGCCCAGCCGCCGGTCCGGGAGGCGGTCAGCGTCGTCGTTGTCTTCCACCAGATCCCAATAGATCGTTTCGTTGAGCATCCCGAGGAGATGGGAGTGGCCAAAATTCTCCTCGTCCAGATACGTACGATACGTGGTCGTAAAATCTGGATTGATGGAGAAGGCCTCGGCGCCTACCCGACCCCCTTTGAACCAGCGCGTCGCGTTGATGAAATAGGCGTCGTCCTTCTGCGAGAAACGGGGGCTCCCACCAGGGTTGATCACACCGCCGTCGTGCGCCGGATAACGCCCCCACAGTGCCGACCGGGCGTACTCCGCGTTGAGCTCGAAACCCACAAGGGTCAAATGGGCATCGGCGCCGTAGACGAAGACACCTGTATCTTCGCCCACGTGAAATCGCACCGGCTTTAAGTTGGTGAGGTCCCGCACGTTGTCTCGCGCGCGGAGCACATTCTTGTAGAATGTGGTGGAGTACCGGGCGTGGTAGGTCTTCCCTCGCGGATTTACTTCGTACAAGGTGGCCACGTCGACCCGGTAATCGTTTCCGAGGAGAGCCTGGATCTCCACCGACTCCACCGCTGGTTCTTGGGAGAGGTCGTAGAGGAAGGCGATCTCCGATTCTCCGTTCGCTTCCAGCATGCCGGCGGGGGACTCGATGCGAAAATTCTCCACGACCCCTTCGAGATTCGAAACCTTGCTGATGTCTTCTCCGAGCTCGTGATCCCGGCGCAACAGGTAGTCGGAATAAAGGGGCAGATCGTCTCGTCCGCGGTAAAAGCGGCGGTGCCCGGAGAACAGGGTGTAGTCGACCGCGCGAAAGCGACCCGTGGCGGAGGAAACCGTACCAACCTGCGGCCGAATGCCGGCAGGGTTGCTCACCACTAACGGCACGATATCCGGACGGTCTTCACCGTTGAGGATGAGTCGGACATCCTGCAGGTGGGCTCCGCCAGTGCCGTCGTCGGGCGAATCGTCGGAAAAGCGCACAATGACCCAGTCCATCAGTGGTTAGTCGGGACGAAGCACACCTTTGAGACTGCTGTTTTCCTGGGTGCTTCGATACACGTGGGAATTGATGGCATTAATTCCGAGACTTCCCAATCCGACGTCCATCTGCAGCCGGCTCCCCAAAAGAAGGGTGGAGTCGTCAGCGAAGTGGGTCTTGCCGATCGCCCATATGGTGGGCACCTCCTGATAGGTGTGTGGTCGCTCAATACGCGATGCTAGGGTGGTGATCTTGAACAGAGGTGTCGCGATGTCGAAACGCAATCCGTTGAAGCTGGTCATGGATAGGGTCAAAGGCGAAAACCGCGCGATCAGGTTGTCGCCGACGATAAAGCTGTAGCCCCAACCACCGTACCCGTCTCGCATCACCGCCACCGAGTTGTAGACCTTCTCCCAGGGATGATTGTACATCTCGTTCGGCTTGAAGATCGAACTGCCGTAGGCCTGACCGGGGGTGCGAACCTCCTCCCAGAAGTAGAGGTCGTAGCCGGTGGTCAGGTAATCTCCCATGGGGCCGTAGATGGTGCGCGGCGCATCATCGTAGGGCAGGGCGTGGTTGGCGTAATTGGTGAAATTCTGAAGCGCGTAGTTATGGTACTGCGGCCTTTCCCATCGAAGGAATGGGCGGGATTCGTAAAGCTCAGATGTACCAGAGATGCGGGTTTCCTGCGCTGACGCACTGCAAATCGCCACGAGGACTGTGACTAAGGCAATCTGGATACGGGTCGCGACCGAAAGACGTATAATCTTGTAAATAATAAACTTAAGTGAATAAAGACTGGTTGCTACGGGAGTCGTGAAGCGCTCGATATACTCGATATAGAGGTTTATACTGGTATTCCCCATATCAAAATCAGTTGGGGTTTAGATTGAACTCGACTCTGTTTGATAATAAGGAATGGCCGTCCACTTTGCTCCACGGACAAATTTCTGCATCAAGAACGGCCTTGTTCTTCCGAATTATCACGATCTGCACGCGTACATTCACCGATTAGAGACAGGTATCCATTGCTTTACTTTGGAAAGTGATGTTCTAGACAGAATCATTACGTAAGCGCTTGATTCGGGCCAAGATCTCGGCAAATTAACGTCTGGTCTATCGCCACCGCGGTCGATCCCAACTGCCGGCCTGATACCTGAACTCGGGCCAGCAGATTATCGGCTTTTCGGGTGGTCGGCCCACCGGTCGAGTCAGCAGGGGTCGTATCTGCTCATGGAGGAGCTCGTTGGCAGGCAAGATGGATTGGCGCAACAGGGTCGGCATCGCATGTTGGATGTTACGGCCGGTACGTTGGTCCGATAAAACAGTTGAAACAGCATCGAATAATCCCAGCGCATCATCAAGTTCACGATACGCTAAAAGACCCCCGTCAGAGGTCACCTTTGCCCCATGAAATTCTAGCTTTATTCCACCATCAAAACCCATTCTCATGCTTTCACCCTCGGGATGACCCATGTTCATCGGCCAGAAACGATCGTTATTATATTGTCTAATAACATCTTATGGCACCTTTGAAAAGCGTTTTTCAAGTTTCATATAGGGAATGGAGGACCTGTATTCTCAGCCCCCCCATTTGGGTCCTTACTTGTTGTTTTGATTGAGGTTGGGATCCAGCGCTTTAATTCGCTAGCGTGCGCACCACTTTTTGGTTCGCAGTGCGCACTTTGGCCAGGTTCAGTGTCGATAGGTAATTATAACGGAGACAATAAGATAAGTCGTACGCGGATCGGACCCCTAGCGCGAACAAAAGTGCGCACCGGGTCAGATGGTATACTTCAGCGCCATCAATAGAAATCCAGTCCCCAGCATTGCCGCGAATCCGAATCCTATCCAAACACCGAGATGACGACTGCCGTATCTCCAAGCAAGGACGAATTTCAACAAGGCGTTCATCAAGACGGCGATGAAGATAGCACTCCAGGCGGTCACGACAGAAAGCGAACCATGGCTCACTAGCTTGGCTGCAGAAAGAGAAATGGCGCTCGCGTCACCTAGCCCCGCGATGGCACTCGTCAGATAGATCCCCCGGTCGCCGAATTCAACAGTGGCTATCTTGGCCAATAGGGTTACCCCTACGAAGAAGAGTCCGAACTTCAAAGCCGGCATCAAAGAATACGGGTTCTGCACCAGGAGATCGGTCGCAGAATCTTCTATTTTCTCGTTTTGAGCACGCCATAGAAACCAAGCACCGATTATTCCTACAGCACCCATTCCAAGCAGCGGCGCGGTAACGAACGCTCCAAGACTCCGATCCACAACCCAAACCAGCAACAACAATCGCGGAAACTGTACGGCATTAGCCATCACTCCGGCTATGCCGCAAGATCGAGCGAACTCGGGGTTTTGTCGCACCCGGCTTGCAAGGCTGGCCGTCACAGCCGTGGTCGACACTATTCCGCCCATCAGAGCGCTCAGCAACAACCCCCTCTTGTTACCCAGGATGCGGCTTAGAACATATCCCACGTAACTGATCGTAGAGACCAAGATGATCAACAACCAAATATGGGTGGGATTGAAGAACTGATACGGTCCGATGCTCCGATTGGGCAACAACGGAAGCACCACGAACACGACGGCCAGAAACTTGAGAGTGTCGTATAATTCGATCTCCTTAATGGTCTCCCTCACGAAATCGTGCAGTGCTCGCTTAGATGCTAGGAGAATCACGAGGACAATAGCCACACTGATTGCCAGCGATTCATGGTCACGCATCATATATCCGAGCCAGAACGTCAGAAGCGCTCCAGTCTCCGTGGTAATCCCCACGCTTCCCCCCTCGGAGTGTCGGTAGTATCCCACGCACAGTAGAACGATGAGCGCACCGAGCGTCATCAGCGTATAACTCAAGGGGAGCAATCGACAAACAGCGCCGAGAAGTGCAAAGATTGTGAACGTCCGTACACCTGCTTGTTTTCTTTTCTCCTGGAAGCCGGTTCTTGTAACGTTCCACGCCGATTAACAGCCCGATGGCAAGCACTTCCCCGAATGTCTTGAACGTCCCAATGTTGAATTCCATGGTCATCGACCTCGCGTTTCCAACTTAGATCATGTTGGGTTTGAATCAGGAGCGCAAGTATTCCTAACGAGATAACCGTCAGAATCATGAAGCTGCCACATAGATGTCCGTCTTGACAGAGAGGACACCCCCGTCTTAGTTAACGATTGAAACATCTTCAACGAGATACAACGGGTGCCGTCACCAGCGTGCGGTGCCCGTTTTCACGTTCTGGGATACCGGGAAGGTGACGGCTTCCCGGTAGCTTGACTCACCAACGGCATAGTCGTGGAGGCGGCGCAGCAGCAAGCCCGCCCGCCCAAATGCGCTTACGGTGTCAGACGCTGCAAAACCGGCATCGCGCAACGGCGAGCCAGAAACCGCAGTCAATAACAGTCCCGGGTTCTCAGGGCGGTCGAATACCGCGTAAAGGTCAGGGATGTAAGGCGCAAACGCCTCGGACCAGTTGCGGTAAGCGAATACTTCACTCGCCCAACGGTTGCGGCGACGGTTGATTTTGAAGAAGAAATCACCGTTGTCGCTCCGAATACTCCACACACCCGTCCGCGTGCTGCTTGACCGGTACGCGCGGAGAACCTCGTAGTCCCCGAGCTTGGAAGTCAGGGGTCGCTCTACTCATTATACATGCGGCCGACTTTCTTGGTCAGTCGAATGAGGCCCACGCTCATTAGCGCCACGATGAACATCGTGACCGCTGACACCCCAAAAGTACCGGCCCCAACAGACGCGTACAATAGCCCGCCGGTTACCAATCCGGTTATGCTGGCGAGGCTGCCAAGGCTGCCGGCCAATCCCTGCACATATCCCTGGTATTGCTCACCGGCCTGGTTGGAAAGGATCGATTGATAGCACGGCCACATCAAACCGTTGCCAAGGGCAAAGAGCACGGCAGCGGCGTACGCCAGCGATCGGTCGGGAATGGTCAGGAGCAGAAAACAGAAGCCCAGCAAGATGCTTCCTACAATCACCAAGGTCGCGTTGGAGAAACGTGCTGTCATCCACTTGAGCACCGGACCCTGGACGATCGCCATCATAAGACTGAGGCTTGAAAGATAGATCCCCAGCTCTGTAACCGGCCACTTCAAACCGGCTGACGCGTGCACGGGGAAGGCGGTATAAAAGAAATTGAATCCGAGAAAGATGGCGAAGTACACCAACAGCAGAAACGGAATACCGGGGATGGCGAGTAGATGTTTTAGCGCGTGCTTGTCAGCCGGCGGTTGAAAACAATCCTTGAGCTCCTGCCCAAATACCTTCTCAATTCGCTCCTCGTCGTGCTTCTCGATTTCACAGGGGCGCACGTCGGGCAGGTAAAGGAATATTGTCACCAGGGCGGCGGTTGAGATCAGAATCGCCGCCAGCACGGGTAGGGTTTCCTGCAGGGCGGTGGCGCTCAAAAGACCAGCCAGTACCGGTCCCAGTACAAATCCGAAATTGGCTGCAATCGACATCTTGCCATAGTTCCGGCTTTTGTCTTCCTTCGTCGAAATGTCCGACAAATAGGCGTTGGCCACCGATATATTGCCACCGGTCAGGCCGTCTAACGCACGCGCAAGAAAGAGCACGGCGATCGGCAAGGTCAGGATGGTCGTGCCGGTCCACTCACTGTCGAATTCCACCAATACTTCAACGGGCATATACAGGCCCAGCAGGAAGACCCCCCAGGAGAGCAAGGTGCCCAGTTGGCTGAGAAGCAGGATGCGCTTGCGTCCGTATTTGTCGGACCACTTGCCCAGTATGGGGGCACCGATGAACTGAAACGCAGGGTATGTAGCGCCGAGCAGGCCGTATACGAATGAATTGCCCTGAAAGCGCTCGACGATGAAGACCAGAAAGGGCAGAATGATACTGAAGCCGAGCGTACCGACGAAGTGGACGCTCAGGAGCGGAGTGAGATAGCGGTTCTGGCTCATGAATAAGAAGGAGTTGCCGACGGCGGCCTTTTGTCAAGCGGAGCGTCTACTACAAATGGCATCCCTTCGCCGAGAGCACCGGCGCCGCCCGGGGCTCCGTCGCTCCGAGTATTCGCTGGTGGCCGAACGTGTGGTCCTCTCTCGACGACGATCGTTTCGTATACGAGAGTTCGATCACTGGGCAGCAGGAGGTCCACGAGGCGTCCAACATCGGATTCGGCAACACACCCTTCATCGTGAACGTCAGTGTGAGCTACGTATTCGGCTTGTAGCCGCAGTTGCGAAGACTGAAAATGGTGCCGAGGACCCTGAAAGGAGTGTGACAGCAACGCGGTATCCAATCTACACTTTTGCCGGGCTCGGATTTGTGCTCACCACCCTGCTCCTCGTCGGACTGATTCTCGATTTTCGCGACTTTGATAGGACGGAGGGCGGGTATGAACCGCCGTATACGGACTTCACGGGACCACCCGTCCACGCTGGGCGCGTGTGGCAGCGTTTGCACCTGTTGGCTACGAGCCACGATATCGCCATGCAACCGCTCACCAGCCGGTGGAATGGTAGACCGGGAGCGGGAGCTGAGGAAGAGGCCCGCCCTACGCAGGTACTCGCAGCTCTCACCGGTGATCCGAGGTGGAAGCCTACCTTTGCTTTTCGTGCGGGCTATTCGGAAAGGGAGGCCTTGGCCAGCCCTCGGAGAGAGGTGGAACAGGTAATCGCCTGAGAAGCCTATAGAGCCTTGGCGCAAGTGCGGGCTGGGCGGACGAGAGCTACATTAACACCAGCCCAAGCGGAAGGGATCCTGAAGATAGCATCGGAATCCCCTTTTCTTCTTCACAGTTGTTCCTACGCCTGGCATCGTGCGATTGGCATTGGAGGTAGGATTTTTCACATTCTCGACCTGGGCAATTCAAGATGTTGGCTCGAAACCTCTGGCTATCGGTTTTGGAGGTGCCGCTGTTTTTCACTATGCGGTGTCATACAAGCGCGTGCTGTGGCTTCTCAATCATGCGAAGGATCTGTAGCTTTAGAGCATCCAACTTCCCAACCTTCCGAACAAGCAACTTCGGGGAGGTGAGGACGTCATCGGGCCATTTGGGGCGACGATTCTCCGAAAATGGGCGCAAATCCTTGCTGAGGAAACTGGACGACGGCTTCGTGACTCTTCGAGGCGCGGGCGCTTTGTACGTCTCCGTTGACCTGACTGTCATGGTAGACTGCGCTAGTCGGCTGAAGAGGTCCGAGCCTTGTACTCACTCTCCGTCAGCGTCATCGGCACTACAAGCGTGAAGGTCGTGCCCTTGCCGACTTCGCTGTCGACGAGAATATCGCCCTCGTGAGTTTCGAGGATCTGGTAGCATATCGACAAACCCAATCCCGTACCGACCCCGACGCCCTTGGTGGTGTATCCCGGGTCGAAGATCTTCTGCAGGGATTCTTCGGGTATCCCCATCCCCGTATCGCTGATCTGGACGTGGACGTTGTCGCCTTCACAGAACGTCGTGATGGTGATCGTGCCTTTGTTTTCGATAGCCTGCACCGCGTTGATGAGCAGGTTCACGTAAACCTGATTGAGCTGGCGGGGGTTGCACGAGATCGGCGGTAGGTCGCCGTAACGGCGCTCCACCACGGCCTTGTTCTTCAACTCGTGGTGGACGAGCAGGAGAGTGTCCTCGATGCCTTCGTGTAGGTCGACAGTCTCGAACTCGGCTTCGTCGAGGCGGGCGAAGCTGCGCAGGCGCTGGACGATGTCGGTAACGCGCGCCGTGCCTGACGCGATCACGCGATTGGCATCCTCGATGACCTTGAACATCCTCGCTGTTTTCCGGTGTTGCTCTGATTCGCCGGACTCCGAAGCGTCGACCATCGATTTGAGTCTCTCTATCGCCCTCACCAGCGTGTCGTAGGAGCTACTGATGGCGCCCACCGGGGTATTGATCTCGTGGGCGACGCCGGCGACGAGCATGCCGAGGGATGCCATCTTCGCGGATTGCACCAGCTGCCCCTGGGTCTGCTTGAGCTCACGCTCGGTTTGCACGCGTTCTTGGATCTCCTGGGTGAGTTGCTCGTTCGCATCCGTGAGCTCGGAGGTGCGCTGTCGCACGAGCTCCTCGAGATGCCGTTCATTCTCGCGCAGAGCGGCCTCGGCACGGTCTCGCTCGCTCTCCCGGTCGTTCAGCTGCTGCAGCATGTTGTTGAAACCGTCGTAGAGAGCACCGATCTCGTCGTCGCCGGTTTTCTGCACCCTGACGGAATAGGTGTTTTCGGCGGCGATGCGCCGCACGACGCCGGCGAGGTCCAGGATGGGACCCGAAATGACGCGCTCGAAGCGAACCGCTAGCAGGACCGCTACGACGATCAAAGCGACCATCACCACCAGCATGTACAGCACGCGACGCACGATCTTCTCGTGCAGTGAATCCGTGGAGGCCTGCAGATAGATGACGCCGTAGTGGTCGCCTTCGTAGACGATGGGTTCGTGTATGAGCAGGCGATCCCGCTGGAATTCGCTGACGGCCTCCCGCGCCCCGTGCGCTACGGGGACCGCTTCAGGGTCGAGCGCCGCAAAAAGGTTGCCCTCCGCGTCGTAGACCGCGGCGTTGGTGATCGAGGGGATCGCGTTGAGCTTCGTCAGCATGCCGGCAGCGCCCTCTCTGTCGTCGAAGGCCAGCGGGGTCACGCAGTAGTCGCCGATGCCGCGCGCGGTGGTGGTCGTGCGGTCGACCATGTCACGCTTGAATGACGTGATGTCGGCGATGATGACGAGGGCGAAGCCACAACCCAGCGCTATGATCGTCACGGCCAGCATCATGGCGATCAGCTTACCCCTGATCGAGAGGTCCTGGAAGGTTTTCACGATACTATCTCACCGGATGGACGATGCGGGCGAGGTTGAGCAGGAGGTAGGAGAAGGTCAATCCGGAAGCGTGCACGGCGCGTTCGTTAATCTCGAATTTCACTTTCCCTTTCTGGCGATGGAAGTTGATGAGGACGCCGCGCTCGGCAAATCCTCTCGTATCGGCCACGGTGAGTATCGGCCTGTCGCGCGTGCGCACGACGATGTCGGCAAGCCGGTCGCCCGCCGAGTCGGTGATGAACAGGAGATTGCAGGCGGCGATTTCGTCCAGCTCTGCGAGGTAGCGTATATCGACGGGTGAGCTCTTTATCCTGCGCTCGGCATAGATCTGTTCGAGCAGCGTGCCGAAAGGGCTGTCACCGATGACGCCGATCACAAACGGACGGGTCGTGTCGGCGACAGTCGAGGTTTCCGGCCACTGGACAAAGCGCGTGAACTTGTCCAGAAACACGGCCTTCATCTGGTATTCCCGGTACTCGCCCGTGGTGGAGGGAGGGACCACTAGCATGACGCAGAAAAGGATCGAACAAGCCCTGTGAACGGTCACGTGTTATCCTACGACGGATTATTGGGAGAGCGCGATAATCTAAGATTCTCTCCAAAATATACCACCGCGGTCAGGGGTGCACCGGCACCATGCGATAGAAAACCTGGATAATCGGGCGCCGCTTCCATACTGTCGATCGGCACGAGCAAGTTATACCAAATGGTAAACGCGGGGGAGATACCGGCGTTCAAGTTGGGCGTGAATACTCTGTTCGAACAGAGAAGTGCTCCTCCATTCCCCATATGAAACTTGAAAAACGCTTTTCAAAAGTGCCATAAGATCGGACCAACGTACCGGCCGTTCGGACCTCAATCCTTAACTTGCCCATCATGCCGGGTTCAGCTTCTTCTTCCATCGGCTCGTAGTCGTCGGGCAGAAGCCAGAGATTACTCATGTTTTTTCTCCGTGTTTGCGGTATGTAGGATTTCCTTTGTAAATGGAGATACAGCCAACTTTCGCCGACCCTCCCCCTTTGCGCTATCTTCTGGGAGATTTTGGCAGATTCGATTGAGTTTGTGGGGTGTTTTGTGGGCAAGCCCTCCAAAGGCAAATTTCCAACTAACTGTTTTCACAAGAGTTAAGTTGCGACACCCCTAACAGAGATGACCAATGAGAATCATAGGTGATACGGTTCATCTCGCGGCCACGGACCTGGCCAACCATCTATCCTGCCGCTACCTCACGCACCTTGAAAAAGCCGCCGCTAGAGGAGAGGCCCGTCGCCCGACGTGGACAGATCCGGCAGCGGAGGTTCTGCAGCAAAAAGGGTTCGAGCACGAACGCAATTACCTCGAACATCTGAACGCCGGCGGTCTCGAGATTGTCGGAGCCGGCGATGGTGACGGATCGGCTTCCCAGAGAGTTCTCGAGCTCATGCGCGAAGGTGTCGACGGCATCGCGCAGGCGGTTCTCGAGGCCGGGCGCTGGATCGGGCGCGCGGATATGCTGCTCAGGGTCGATCGACCGAGCAACCTGGGGAGCTGGTCGTACGAAGTAGTGGACACGAAGCTGGCGGCCGAAACCCGCGCCGCCACGATCCTGCAACTCTGTCTCTATTCCGACCTCGTGAGCCGGCTGCAAGGCTGCTATCCCGAGCTAATGCACGTGGTCGCGCCTGGTGGTGACTTCCAACCAGAAACGTTCCGTACCTCTCATTACCTCGCTTATTATCGTCAGGTGCAAAAAAGGCTGGCGGAAGCTGTGGATGTCGATGGGAGCGAGAAGCCCTATCCGGAGCCGGTGCCCCACTGTGAACTCTGTTCCTGGTGGCGTCACTGCGATCAGCGCCGGCACGACGACGACCACTTGAGCCTCGTAGCCGGGATATCGCGGAGCCAGCGGGACGAACTGGAGGAGTGGGGCATTAGATCGCTAGAAGCCCTGGGCGAAACGCCCCTCGAGGCCGATCGGCGTCCCAACCGCGGGGCGCGGGAAGCGCTTGAGCGGGCGCAGGATCAAGCCCGCATGCAACTGGAAGGGCGCCGTCGTCGAAAACCATACCGCGAGACTATTCTGCCAATAGAGGACGAGGCCGGACTCGCTCGTCTTCCGGAGCCGCATCCTGGTGATGTGTTCTTCGATATCGAAGGGGATCGGTTTGTAGGAGCGGGAGGATTGGAATATCTGTTGGGTTGGGCGATGAAGACGGACGGCGAGAAGGCGTATCGCGCGGTCTGGTCGTACCACGGCGATGAAGAGCGAGTAGCGTTCGAGCTGTTTGTGGATCAGGTGATGAAGCAATGGCGAGACTATCCCGGCATGCATATCTACCACTTCGCTCCGTACGAACCGGCGGCATTAAAACGTATGATGGGTCGCCACGCCACCCGTGAGGAGGAGGTGGATCAGATGTTGCGGGGCGGTTTATTTGTCGACCTCTACGCAGTAGTCCGTGAAGGAGTACGTGCCAGTGTCGAGAGTTATTCCATCAAGCGGCTAGAGCAGTTCTACGAATTCTCGAGAGCGGTGGGGTTGGAGCAGGTAGGGCTTCCCAAACGCAAGCTGGAGGCCATGCTGGAGCTGGGGCATGGCACCGCGATTCCCGCAGCGTGGAAGGAGGTGGTCGAGCGCTATAACGAGGACGATTGCTGGTCGACACTGGAGCTGCGCAATTGGCTGGAAAAAGTGAGATGCCAGGCCGAGCAAGATGGGACGACAATCCCCAGGCCTCCGGTTCAGGAGCCGGAGGCTCCGGAGCAAATCCAAGAACGGGAGCGCAAGATTCAAATGGTCAGAGAGAGCCTTCTGAGGGAGGTTCCCCTAGAATCGGAGGAGCGTACGAGTGAACAGCAGGGCCGCTGGTTACTGGCTTACATGCTGGACTGGCATCGGCGCGAGGAGAAGGTGTCCTGGTGGGAGTATTTTCGTCTTCGGCAAATGCCGGACGATGAGCTATTGCACGAAAAAGCAGCCATCTCCGGGTTGCAGTTTGTGCAGGCGGTGCCGGGCGCAGGCCGCACCCCAACCCACCGCTACCGCTTTCCACAACAGCTCACCGAGATTCGCGAGGACAAGAAGCTAAAGGATGGAGCAGGTGAGGACTTTGGTACGGTGGTGGCGGTAGATCCGATGGAATGGACCATCGATATTAAAAAGACCAACCGTGCGACGGATCAACATCCGTCAAGCGTATTTGTTTTCGAGTTCATCGGCGGGGGAACGATCGCCCAATCCCTTATGCGCCTGGGTGAATGGGTGACAGAGCACGGGATCGACCAGCCTGGACCTTGTCGCGCCGGCAGAGACCTGCTGCTCCGACACCGTCCCCGTCGTACGACCGAAGGGACTTCGACGCTCCGGGCACAAGAGGAACCTTCCTTGGATGCTGCACGGCGGTTGGTACTTGAACTCGGCGAAGGTCTGTTGCCGATCCAGGGTCCGCCCGGTGCCGGCAAGACCTTCACTGGAGGGCAGATGATTGTCAAGCTGGTAAAGGCTAACAAGCGGGTCGGTGTAACGGCGGTCAGCCACAAGGTAATTCGCAATCTGTTGGAATCTGCGGTCAAGACTGCAAATTCAGTAGGCGCTGGCGAGATTTCTGGATTGGCCTGCGTGCACAAGGTTGCTTCTCGTTCAGAAGTGCCGAGCCAGGGTATTCTGGAAACAACCAGCAACGACGAGGCGCTGGCGCTGCTGGAGGCGAAAAGGGTCCAGGTTGTGGGTGGCACGGCCTGGCTCTGGTCCCGTCCGGAGTATCGCGAGGCGGTGGACGTTCTGTTTGTCGACGAAGCGGGGCAGATGTCGCTGGCCAATACCGTGGCGGTCGCACAGGGCGCGAGAAATCTGGTGTTATTGGGAGACCCGCAACAGCTGGAGCAACCTCAACAGGGCAGCCATCCCGAAGGGACCGACGTTTCCGCGCTGCAGCATGTCCTGGGGGACGCGCCGACTATGCCCAAGGATCGCGGCCTGTTTTTGGAGCGGACCTGGCGTCTGCATCCACAAATCTGCGCGTTTACCTCAAGCCAGTTCTACGATGACAAACTGGCTTCTCGGGAGGGTCTCGACAGACAGGTGCTGTGGCGGTCCCGACGGTTCAATGGGGCTGGCCTGTTCGTCTTGCCGGTCGAGCATGATGGCAATCAGAGCGCATCCCGAGAAGAGGTAGACTGCGTCGAGGAAGTCATGCGGGAGCTGTTGTGGGGAGGTGTGACCTGGACGACCGCCGAGGGCGAGGAGAAACCGCTCACCAACGATGACATTCTGATCGTAGCGCCGTACAATGTGCAGGTCGCGGATCTACAAGCCCGATTACCGCAAGCCCGAGTGGGCACCGTGGACAAATTCCAAGGCCAGGAGGCGGCAGTTGTGATCTACTCGATGACCACCTCCTCGGCAGAAGAAGCCCCGCGTGGTATGGAGTTTCTCTACAGTCTCAATCGCTTGAATGTCGCTACCTCGAGAGCCCGGTGCGTCTGTATCCTGGTAGCGAGTCCACGGTTGTTCGAGCCGGACTGCAAGAGTCCGAGGCAGATGCGGTTGGCGAACGCGTTCTGTGAATATCTGGAGCGGCAGAATTGAATCAATCCGGTCGCGAATAGAACACCAGCTTGTCAGGATCCAACTCGATCCCGTGGCCGGGCCGGTCGGGAGCGATCGCGTGCCCGTCCTCGAATCGCACCGGCTCCTGCGCGAGGTCGTTCCATCTCAAATCGGAAAATTCCATGTAGAGGCATTCCGGGAGACTGGCGGCAAGATGGACGCCAATCTCGAGAATGGTGTTCCCCAACGAAACCGGCACACCATGATCCCCTGCAAGCCGAGCCGCGGCGCGAGACATGGTCACCGATCCGTGAATATTGAGCACGTCGACGGCGTTGCGTTCCAACAATTTGCGTTTTCCCGAATAGCCAACGTATTCGCCCGTATTGACCCGCGCAAAGAACAGTTCGTTGCAAAGAGATGAGTAACCCGCGTAATCTTCGCGAGTGATCGGGTCTTCGACCCAGAAGATCTCGAATCCGGCATCCCGATACCGGTGCAATCGCACCAGGGTTTCTTTGACGGACCACGCTTCGTTGGCATCGATCATCAAGTCGCCCTCACTCCCGAGGACCTCCCTGGCGATTCCCAGCCGACGCAGATCCCAGCTGATGTCCGGATGCGCGACTTTCGTTTTCACGGAAGAGAATCCCATATCGCGAAAGCGTTGGAGCTTTTCGCGGTACTGATCGTCGTCCAGCCGGAAATCCAAGGTGCTGGCGTAGGCGCGCACGCGAGGGTCCCCGCCACCGAGGACTCTGTAGAGCGGCTGACCCTGCTGTTTTCCGATCAGGTCCCAGAGGGCGGTCTCCACCTGCAGCGAGAGATCTCCCGAGCCGACGTTTCCGCCGCGAGGACGCGTAATCCGATTGACCAGTGCCAAGGGCGACTGACCCTTCAGGCTGGTCCAGGCAGAGCCCTCGAATTTGGCGTTCATCTCCTCCAGGAGAGGAGTGGGGACCGTACTGGTCTCAAATCCGATCCCCGTGTGTCCCTCGTCCGTGTGCAGCTCCAGCACCGTCGTCCAAAAACGGTCCACCCGCACCTGCGAATCGCCAATGGGTTCCCGCAGGGGAATTAGTGTTCGATGAAAAGTGTAGTCGGTAATCTGCATGGGAGAATCTTCTCCACGTTTTGTGTAGAAACTGCGTTGGCCGCGCCGGAACCCAGCGGCCGATCACGGGCTTACGGTCTCAAGCGATAAAAGGAGGCATCGGGGGCGCACGAGAAGCAGCCGAGGACCCACGGATACTCGTCAGTCACGTAATAGCCGTACTGGCCGTCGACGACCATGCCGTTGCATTCGTCAAGATCGCCGACGCCGGCCGAATATTCGTAGTCTCCGCGAAACTGGCCGTCGTAGTTCGAGCTGGCGACTGCGCCCTGGCCGGCCGTAGGGGTACCGTATCCGTCGACATTCTGCCTAGGGCCAGCCCCGTCCTTGAGCACGTAGCTGGATAGCGCCTTGCGCACCGTTCCATCGTCCTCAAAGCACGAACCGTAGATAGGAAACCCATCGGCCGCGAACCCGATGACCGGTGAAACCCTTCCAACAGTCTCGCAGTCACTTTCAAACATAGCCATAGGATTTCCGTGATAATGGTAGGTGCCGTCGGGTTGCGTGTGGGCGTTGTTGCGATCGGTGCCGAAATCGTTCAACGGAGACATCGGATCGTAACGCCAAGGGTTGTCGATCTGGTCCTGGCCGCAGCCGATCTTTTCCCGGCCCAGCGGTTCGGGTCCAACGTCGTAACATGCGGCAGCTAGCAGGTCCAGCTTGACGCCATTGAGAAAGATCGCGTCATCACCGAGTATCAATGGGGTCGTGTTGGTGGAAACCGACGGCATTGCCGCGACCTCGTATCGGTCCGACTGCTCAGCCACCGGGTGCGCGAAGCGACCGCCATCATTGAAGTCGTGGTTGGGTATGGCATTGGTTGCGAAAACACATTTACCTTCCGGCGACCGGGTGATGGACAAGGACCCTGAAAAGTCCAGGCCGCGCTGGACGTCGGTCACATTCGATACATAGATGTCGGTGTAGTCTCCACAGTACCCGTCGAAATTGTTGAAAATAGCATTGGTGATGTCGATACTGGTGGAACCTGATTCCTGTTCGTTTTCTGAATCTGTGCCCTCGTTTGTCGCTGGCTGCGATTCCCCAGTGTCGGCTGAGACCGGATCTTCATTCCCCGTACCGGAGGAGCTGTCTCCACAAGCGGACCAAAACAACGAAAAGAGCAGAATGATCGGTAGCGTCGGAGTCATCTTTCTCCCATCCGTAGCCCAAGTCATCAAACCTTCGGAACGCAAATAAACATGAACCACAATTCCATATCAATACCGTTAGGCGAGCGCCAGCTCTTCCTCGACGATCACGTCGTGAAAGAGGTGGTGAATCTCACCCGCACGATGCATTCGCCCACCAAGAGAGGGACCGTCATTCGGCCAGATGCGGGTGAACATGCGGTGCAGACTCGCTGTGTACCCTTCTGGGACCCCGACGACAAGGTATTCAAGTACTGGGTCGGCGGCTATCGCGAGAGCCATGATGGACTGAACTGGCACAAGGTTCCCCACGAACAGAACACGGAGGTGGCACGCTGCGTGTTTTACGACCCCGTGGATCCCGACCCGACGAGACGTTTCAAGGCGTGGCAACCCGATGCGTTTCACGTTTCGGACGACGGCTTTACGTGGAGGGAGCTGGATGTGAAACCGATTCCCGCCGGTGATGACTACAATTTCTCGCTTGACGAGCAGAACCGCCTTTACATTGCCACGGTCAAACATTCCGCCACCTACGGGCGCTCCATATGGCTTTCGACCAGCATTGATTTCGAGGAGTGGGCTGAGCCCGAATTCATTTTCGAGGCGGACGAGCTGGATCAGGAACTGGCAAGACAACGCATCGCTGAATGGTTTGAAGATCCGACGCGTCCTCATCCCTACATCAACGTTCCCGAACACTACGGTGTCGATATCTACAACATGGGGGCCTTTCGGTACGAGGGACTCTACATCGGGTTGCCCTCCTTCTTCCATCACAGCGGTACCGTTCGCCCGGATTGGCCGGGGTACGCGGACATGGATCTGGCGCCGGCCGCTCGGGAGTACATCGCCGAGTACGGTGACTACAGCGGTTTTCACCACGTGCAGCTGACCTGCAGCCGCGACCTGCGGAATTGGCGACGTTTGGGAGATCGTCAACCGTTCATCGATTGCTCTCCGCTTAGAAGTGGTGCTCACGACCTTTCGTCGGTGAGGCCGGCATCGAACGTTCTCATCCGCGATGACGAGCTCTGGTTCTATTATACAGGTATACAGGCGGTAAATACTACGAGATCATTCGCCTTGGAGAGGCCGATTGTTACGCAATCTGCCTAGCGGTGTTGCGCCGGGATGGATTCGTGTCACTTGATGCGAATGAAGAGGTCGGGAGCGTGACAACGCGAGCGATCGAAGTGCCTTCCGGAGCACGGCGCCTTTTTGTCAATGCAGATCTTTCGGACGGCGAGTTGCGGGCGGTAGTTCTGGAGCCTGGAGGCCGGCCGTGGGATGACTTTACCGAGCCGCAGGTCGTGCTGGTGCCAGGCAAAACGACGGAGACCTACTATCTACCCCGTTACAGCAACACCATTACCGGTGACCAGACCAAAGCAGAGCTTGTTTGGGACGGTCACAAGGATTTAAGCGTTCTTGCCGGGTGCGAGATCAGCCTGCGCTTCGCTTTAACCAACGGAAGTCTCTACTCCTTCTGGTGCGAGTAGCCGGTAGTCGCGAACCCCGCTTGACTCTATATATACCCCGTCGCACCATCGGGCCGGGTTGGGCTACTCCGTTCCCAGTGCACGTAGTCTGCCCTGAGTCTATCCTCGTCGATCTCCACACCCCAGCCTGGCCGGTCAGGCCGCAGCTGCAAATATCCATCGGTGGGCAAGTACGGGTCTTCGAGCCAGTCCTCGACTCCAGGAGATTCGCTCGGCAGAAGATACTCCAACACCTTGAAGTTGGTCGTTGCGGCACTGAAGTGGAGGTTCACCGCCGTCGCCAGTGGTCCCATAGGGTTGTGCGGCGCGATCGACACGTAATGTGCCTCGGCGATTGCAGCAATCTTGCGCATCTCCAGCAAACCGCCGCAAATACAGATGTCGGGCTGAATGATGTCGGCGCCGTCCTTGGACATCAGGTCGAGGAACTCGAAGCGCGTGTAGAGGCATTCTCCAGTAGCTAACGGAACCTGCATTTGCGCGCGAAGACGGGCCCAGGCATCGCTGTTTTCCGGGCGCAGCGGCTCCTCGTAGAAGAACGGATCGTAGGGTGCCAGGGCGTTCGCCAGCTGCAGCGCCCGCACCGGCTCGAAGATCTTGGCGTGCGGGTCGAAGGCGAACTCCCATTCCTCGGGGCAGCGCTTGCGCAGTCCTTCGAAATACTCCGCCGCCTTCTTACAGACGACCCCCCAACGGTGCTCATCCGGCGGTACCTGGAACGGGCCCGTTTTGAAGATTGTAAATCCGTAATCATCGTGCAGTTTGTGAGCGACGTCGGCCGCTTCCACCGCATCCTTACCTCCGATACTGCGGTAGACCTGGACGCGATCCCTCACGTGTCCCCCCAGCAGCATGTACACAGGCAAACCCGCAGCTCTGGCGCTGATATCCCAGAGCGCATGGTCCAGACCGGACATGGCTGACAGTCCGAGGGCGCCGGGGGGAAATCGAAACTGTTGGAACAGCTTCATCATGATGAACTCGATACGGCGTGGATCGATTCCCTTTACAAGCTCGAAGATGTAGTCGAGGGTCGGTCCTATCGCCAGGTCCGGTCCAACGTTGTAGCACTCTCCCCAACCGCTGATCCCTTCGTCGGTCTCTACCTTGCACAGCGAACGAGGCCGGTTTCCGACTCTCATCATGAAGGATTTGATCGCAGTGATTTTCATCTTATATGTGTGCCCGCAACATCGGACGAGAGAAAGTCACGGCTAGGTGTTCGGGAATGCGGCGCTCTCCCGATTCATCGTCCGGATCCACAACGAGCCTTTGGGTACCGGGCGGCATAAAATGTATGGCGAAGGCGCGGCGCAGCCGGTCGGTGCGGTTGGGAGGCGTATAGTGGGCCGTTTGGCAATGGTGGAACATAACGCCGCCGGCGGGCAAATTGATTACGACGTTTTGGTCTTGAGGAACAGCCTCGCCCACATCGAACAAGGCGTTGGTCGATGAAGATTTCTCGTGCTCGACGAGCCGGTGGTGGGATTGGGGTATAACGTGCATGGCGCCGTTCTCCTTGTCCACATCGTCCAGGGTCAGCCAGCAACTGACCATGTTGGGCGGTTTGCAGCGCCAGTAGCCGTTGTCCTGGTGCCAGAATACGGCGCCACCGTCGCCTGCAGGTTTGTACAGCGCTTGATCGTGGAAAAGCTGGATATTAGGACCGATCAGGTCTTCGACGATGTCGAGAATCCTGTCGTCGTACAACAATTTTCGATAGAGTATGCTGCGCTCGCACATCTGCACGATCTGCAGCATTTTTCGGTCGGCATTACGCTTCTCTTCAACATCATCCGTATTGTCGATCGCGAGATTGCGGTAGCGGCCATCCTCACCTGCCTCAGCAAACAACCGGTCGTACTCCGAACGCAGCGATGCCACCAGGTCGTCGTCCAGCAGCTTGCCGATGGGCAAATAGCCCTGATCCCAGAAATCATCGATCTGTGGTTGGGTAAGAGACTTGTGTTTCACTCTTCCTCTAATCGTCTGATTCGACGTTCCATTCTGAATGCGAGAAATTCAAAGGGATGCCATTTGGAGTAATGTTTCAGGATCGTCTCTTCCCTCGACGAAAGTCCGATCTCCGCACAGTAACTTCGCACCTCAGAGTCTACGGGAATCTGCGAAAACTCACCAAGCAGAATGGCGATGTGATTTATGCAGTAGGGACCGAGACCTTTCACCTGGCTGAGTTTGTCGACAATCTCCCGCGGCGGGCGCTTTTCCAGCTCGCCATTCTCGTGGAAGGCCATCGCGACATTCCGCAAGTACTGGGCACGGTATCCCAGTTTGCACTTGTTCATCAGATCCGAAATCCTCATCTCTCGAACCATCTCGCAGGTCGGAAAAAACTCGTGTCCGTTCTTTGCGATCCTGCCGGTGCATTCGGCAACCAGCCGCTGACACATCTGCCGTGTAAACGCCCAGGACGCATTGGTTGTAAACAGGGTCTTGACCACATCCTCAAAGAGGGTGGACCCCCTCAACATTCGCGCGCCACCATCTCGAGCAAAGCGATAAATCCGCTGATCCAACGACCGGGCCCGCTGGATGAACTCGTCAAGATCGATCTCCAACCCGAGCATATACGTCGATCGCTGCCGCAGCATCTTTTTCTCGGCTGCCGTTAAAACCCGTTTCGATCTGCACAAGACCGAGGCACCTCTCGCAGATTGTTTAACACTAAGATGTGCCAGTTTGCCGTCGAGGTTCTCGTGCCGGCCCAAGATTCCGCGCTTGTCATCCCAGGTAAAGGGAGAAAGGCGCACCCATCCATGCGATTGTACGAGCAGGCCGAGGTCGAAGTGGCTCGCGGGCAAACTAAACCTGGTTATCTGTTTTAACTCCTCCATGGTCGAGACCAGTGATGGAAGAAAAGTTCGTTGGTAGCGTTCATGTATTGGTTCCGTTATTGAATCGACTCTAACAGCTGCAGCAACTGTGACTGTGTGAATTCGCGCGGGTTGTTCTTGAGTCGTTCCTGATTGACACTTGCGGCGATCTGGACTCGCGCCTCCGCCCCGATGCCTAGTGAGCTCAATCGCGTCTGGCACCCAATCGACTCCATCAATTCGGTGATCTTTGCCTTTGCCTCGTGGGCATCCCGGACACCTAGTTTTGAGAGAATAAGATTGATCATTTTCTGGAGGTGCTCAACTCCCCGCTCATCTGCCACATCCTCTGCGGTAGCGCCGGCATTGAAGGCCAGTACCGGCCCCAGGGTCAAGCAGACCGCGTGGCCATGCGCGACGCCGAACTCGTGGGTGATCCTGTAGGAGAGCGCATGGGGCGCGGTCGTCTTCCCGATATTGATCGCTTTTCCGGCGAGATGGGAGGCGCCCATCATAGCTGCCCGGTCTTGAGGTGTCGGGTGGTGCACGGCAGAAACCAAATGGGAGAGGACCAGGTACAACGCCTCCGTAGCGTAGGCAACGGACTCTTCGGTGGAGTTGACGTTCCAGATCGACTCAATCGACTGGCACAGAGCATCGAGTCCGGTCTCGGCGGTTGTTTGCGGGGGAAGAGACTGAGCTAACCGCCAATCGACCACCGCTACGTCTGGAAGAATCGATAGATGGGTGACCGAGTGCTTGACCCCCCCGCGATAGAGCACGGCAAATTGCGTTGCTTCGCTGCCGGTTCCGGCCGTCGTCGGAACCGCAATCAACGGACAGGCCGCTTTCTCGATGAGTCTGCCGTTGGCGAGGATGTCAGCTGGTTCGTCGGGTTGTCCGGCAAAACAACGAATCAGCTTGCCGATGTCGATCGCGGTGCCGCCACCAACCGCAACAATGACTTCACACGGCGCTCGTCGAAACTGTTCGAGGCCCGCAAGAGCATCTTCGAATCTGGGGTTGCTTTCAAAAGCATCGAATTCGCGAACCTCCCGATTCTCCCAGTGGGGTTCCAGCTCCGCCTGCGCTCCCGACAGTTGGTAGGCCGAGCGGTCGACTACCAGAAAGACGGACTTCGGGTTGAGGCTGGAAAGCGCCGTCTCCATCTGGGAACCACAATCAGCTTGTGTTAGACGGTTGCTCTTCGGAAGTGTTGGTCTAATCGCCGGACCTTTAGTTATTTTCAGACAGTCCCACCAACCCGCGAACCGGGAACCGGGTTGCGGGAGCTGTGAAAATCTGGAGGAGATCTCATGAGCGATTATACCCTGCTTGTCGTGTTCCTAGTCCTGCTCTCTCTGGCGGCAGGCATGGTGTTCTTCAGGAGGAAGTTCAATCACGACGTCGTGTTCGACTCGAAGCCTATAGATTACACCATTACCATGTGGGCGGAAAGAAGCGAGGGGCCAAAATCCGGGCCAGAATCGCTCGCCCAAGGACCCCACAAGATTACGGCTGAGTATTACGTCACGTTTCAGGCCGAGTCGGTCGAACAACAACGCCAACTTCGAGGGGACTATGCCCATCAGGCGCAGGCGGATTTTCACCGCCGCCTTACTCCGATGCTGGGTGATTTCAATATCGGAGCCTTGCGTTTCGAGCCAACTGACGAAATCGAGGAGGGATAGCCCGACTTCGAGGTCCAGCGGGCCACGAGATAGGTAATATTTCGACTACATATTATATTTGCGAGTGCGTTCCATGCTCCGTAACTAGATGCAAAAGAAGGAGTTGGCTCGATCTGCAGAAGTAAGGTCCACTATGGAAGACGACACAAGTTCTAGCATGATCGCAAAGTTAAAACCCAAGATCTTCGACCTCATGGAGAATGACGAGCTGGTCATGGCCAGGATCATCGACATTTTCCTGCTCATTTTGATACTGCTCAACGTCATCATGGTAGTACTGGAGTCCGTTTCCGGTCTAGACGACAGGTTTGGCACATTCTTCGTAGAGTTCGAGTTCTTTTCCGTGATGGTCTTCACCGTCGAATACCTCCTGCGAATTTGGGTCTGCACCATGCGCGACGAATTTAACGGTGTGGTGAAGGGCCGGTTCAGGTACGCCCGCACCCCGATGGCGATGGTCGATCTGATCGCCATCGCGCCTTTTTACCTGCCGTTGCTGTTCAACTTCGATCTGCGCATGCTGCGACTGCTCCGGCTATTCAGACTCATGCGTTTGCTCAAGGTCCTCCGGTACTCGGAGTCGTTGCGGGTCTTCAGCGACGTCTACAGGATGAAGAAGAGCGAACTCGGCATGTGTTTCATGGCTATTCTTTTTCTGCTTGTTATGGCGTCGGCAATCATCTACCACGTCGAGCACGAGGATCAGCCGGAGGCCTTTTCAAGTATTCCGGCCGCTATGTGGTGGGGGGTTGCTACCTTGACTACCGTCGGATATGGAGACATCTACCCGGTCACCCCGTTGGGCAAATTCTTTGGCGCTATCATCGCTTTGCTCGGGATAGGCCTATTCGCACTGCCCGCCGGAATTCTTGGTTCCGGGTTCGTCGTCGCATTGCGGCGCAAAACCAGCAGCAAATTCTACTGTCCTCATTGCTCCGAAGAGATTACCAGGGAGTCGTAGCGACAAAGCCGGCACGATGTCACGCGTGGTGATCTGCGGTGGCGGTGTTATCGGGACCTCAATCGCCTATTTCCTGGGCATTAGAGGCGTCGAAGCCGTCGTTGTCGAGCGCACCGGCGTCGCCAATGCTGCCTCCGGCAAATCGGGCGGGTTTCTGGCGCTCGATTGGTGCCGGGGAACGCCGGTCGACGAGCTGGCGCGACGGAGTTTTGCCCTTCACGCAGAGCTCGCTTACACCCTATCCCAACAGCTGAACCTCGACTGGGGGTACCGTCGTCTGGACACCCTCAGCGTGGCTGCCAGCCAGCGGCGCGACTTTTCATCCTTGAATCGGATGGAGCCTTTGGGCTGGCTCGGTCCCGCTGCCGCAGTGTGCGATCAGATCGGCACCAAAGAAACGACGGCGCAAGTGCACCCTGCCCTTTTTACCCGAAGCCTCATGAAGGCCGCCGAAGCGCGAGGGGCGCAGCTCCTGCTTGGGACGGTGGAAGGCCTGTCCTTGACGCCGACAGGGGACCGCATCGACGGCGTCATGATCGATGGGGAAATCCTCGGGGCGGATGCCGTCGTGATTGCCATGGGACCCTGGTCGATCCTGGCTTGTCGGTGGCTCCAACTTCCGGCGGTCTATGGATTGAAGGGCCACAGCCTGATCTTTCGCTATAGTCCGCAGGATCCACGGGCACTGTTCGTCGAACTGGAAACTGCCTCTGGAGTTTTTGAAACCCCCGAGGTCATGCCCCGTACCGACGGAACGACTTATGTCTGCGGTCTTTCCAGTGAGGACGCTCTTCCCGTCGATCCAAGTGACGTGAGTGTCGACAAGGGATATCCAGAGCAGCTTCGCTCCATGACGGCAACGATTGCTCCCGAGCTCGGTGCCTCCGAGCTGCTTGCGGTACAGGCATGTTACCGCCCGGTGACCGCGGACGGCATTCCGTTGATAGGGCCGGTTGCGGGCGTGGAAGGCGCGTTCGTCGCGACCGGTCACAGCGTGTGGGGCATGCTGAACGGCCCCGCTACCGGAGAAGCGATAGCCGAGCTGATTGTCGATGGGGCAGCGAGCACCGTGGATATCGCACCTTTCGATCCGGCACGGTTACCAGTCGGATAGCAGTGCTCGCGCGATTCTGACCATCCTGGAGTCCGCCAAATCGGCCTCGTATATTCTTTTCTCGTAGCACACAACAAATCACCGGGACGCAGTTGCCTTGGAGTACCGAGAGCTTGGCGGCACCAACATCGAGGTTTCCGTTGTCGCGCTGGGGTGCTGGTCCTTCGCCGGTGACGTGTATTGGGGGCCGCAGGAGGACCACGATTCGATCGCAACGGTGCACGCTGCTCTGGACGAGGGGGTGAACTTTTTTGACACCGCCGAAAGCTATGGCGCCGGACGTTCCGAATTCGTTCTCGGCAAGGCCCTCAAGGGGCATCGAAACGATGCCGTAATCGCTACGAAGGTCAGCCACGGTAGTGGCGCGCCGGGCGAGATCGAAGACGCCTGTGCCCGGAGCCTCCAAAATCTCGACACGGACTATATCGACCTTTATCAGATCCATTGGCCCTTCCGCGATACTCCGGTCGAGTCGACGCTGGATGTTATGGAGAAGCTGAGGCGGGAGGGGAAGATTCTCACGTGTGGTGTCTGCAACTTCGGAGCACGAGATCTGGCCGAGCTGGCACAGTTCGCGGATTGCGCAACGAACCAGCTGCCGTACAGCCTGCTGGCCCGCGCTATCGAATACGAGATCCAGCCACATTGCGTTGAGCATGACATAGGTATCATATGTTACACTCCATTAGCTCAGGGTTTGCTGACGGGCCGCTACGCCACGGCCGACGAAGTGCCGACTCCAAGAGCGATCAGCAGACATTTCGATGGACAGCGAAATGGGGCGCGTCACGGTGAAGAAGGCTGCGAGTCAGAGGTATTTGAAGCCCTGGGCAAGATCGCGGGGATGGCCCGAGGTTTAGAAGAGCCGATGGCTGCAGTGGCGTTGGCATGGGTGCGACAGCAAGCTGGTGTGACAGCCCTGTTGACCGGCGCCCGCAACCCGGACGAATTGCGGGAGAACATTCGGGGGGCCGATCTCCACCTCGACGTCGGCACCACGCAGGCGCTGGACGAGGTTACGCTAGAGGTCAAAGAGAAGCTGGGTGCCAACGCCGACCTGTGGTCATCGAGCACCGAATCCAGAATTCGATAAGGTGGGGGATAGATCCGTGACGCCCGAATTAGATCTATGATACTTGGACTCGCTTTGCCTACCTATGCCGGTGTTATGCCGGAGGCCAAACCCCTGCATTGGCTTCTCGATCGCTGTGTCGAGTACGAACTTGGGGCCCTGGAGGCTTCTCTTCCTCTGGACGGAAGCGAAGATCCGCGCGACGTGGGCCGCAAAGCAGCTGATTTCGGGATAAGTTGGCTCGGTTACTGGAACAGCGATTTCGTCACCCCGGTTGGCGGAGCTGTAGGGCTCGTCGACCAGGCCCACCGCGCATTCGACGTCGCGGTGAAAGGAGACGTGAGTACGGTGATTGCGTTTGGAGCCGGAGGCAAACACAACCGTTTTACGCGGGAACCTGTGTTGGCGGAACAACTACAAAGAGTTGCCGATCATCTGAGCCCGGTCGTCGAGGCGGCCGCAGAACGCAGCTTGCGGTTGGCGCTTTTGCCCCATTTGGACTACCGCGCCGCCGAAACGCTGCAGGTGATCGAGCAGGTGAATCATTCCGCTCTAAGAATGGCGTTCGACTCCGCGAACCCGTTTCCAGTCTGCGAAGAGCCAGTCGACGCAGCGAAGGTGGTGCTGCCCCATGCAGCGGCGGTGGCCTTGAAGGACGTGCAGATTTTCCCGTACCGCTCAAATGACGTCACCATCCGGGGGACGCCGCTGGGCCAGGGGTCGGTGGACTTCGATCAAATCCTTCCGCTTTTGGAGGAACTGTTGCCCGAGCCAGACAAGACCACAGTGTGCATAAAGCTGCGATTGCCGCCGGATTCCACCGAGCACGCAGCCTGGATGGAGGCGAGCCTGGGATATGTTCGCGCCCATCAGGCGCTTGCCGGAAAGCTTCCATAAATACAGACACGTCCTCTGGTTCGCTGTTCGAAGGAAACAATCTTGCCGACGAATCAGTTCTTTGCTACGACCTCGAGAGGAACGGAGCCGCTTCTCGCTGCGGAATTGCCCGCCCTGGGAGCAGCATCTGTATCGTCAGGTCGCTCGGGCGTTTCCTTCGAAGGCGGGATGGAGGTGGCGTATCGAGTCTGTCTCTGGTCGCGTTTTGCTAGCCGCGTACTGATGCCGTTGAGTGGCTTCGCGGCCGCTACGCCCGAGGATCTGTATGCCGGAGTCCGCACCATCGACTGGTCCCAGCACATTTCAGCTGACGGGACGCTGGCGGTCGATTGTCATTCCGCGGAATCGCACATCGATCATACACATTTCGCCTCCTTGAAGGTGAAGGATGCCATCGTCGATCAGATACGGGAAGCTTCCGGTATCCGGCCGTCGGTAGACCTCCAGCGACCTGACCTGCGGGTAAACCTCTACCTCTATCGCAACGAAGCCACCGTCAGCATCGACCTGGCCGGCGAGGGATTACACAAACGGGGATACCGCCTACACGGTGGCCAGGCGCCGCTCAAGGAGAATCTGGCTGCCGCTATTCTGGCGCGCGCCAACTGGCCGGAGATCGCCGCGGCTGGCGGCGGACTGATCGATCCCATGTGCGGGTCGGGAACCCTCTGCATCGAAGCCGCCATGATGGCCGCCGATATCGCTCCCGGTTTACGGCGGAGCTACTTCGGATTTCGTCGGTGGAAAGGGTTCGATGCTGAGCTGTGGGAAACGCTGCTGGAGGACGCAAAGAAACGTCGGTTAGAGGGACTCCCCAAACTTCCGCCGCTGCTGGGTTGCGACATCGATCCAGATGCTGTGCGCCTCGCACAGGCAAACGTAGATCGTGCAGGCCTTGGTGGAATGGTGAAGATCGAACAGTGCGAACTAGCCAACGCCACACCAGAAAAAAGCTCGAGCGATGGCGCTGGGCTGCTGGTCGCTAATCCACCATACGGCGAACGCCTTGGTGAACAGAAAACGATCGAGCCGTTGTATGCTCGGCTCGGAAGCACCCTCAAGGCGCATTTCGGCGATTGGCAGGCTGCCGTGTTTACCGGAAATCCCAAACTGGCCGGGGCGCTGCGCCTGCGGCCGCACCGCAGCTATTCGCTCTACAATGGGCCGATCAAATGCCGTCTGTTGTGCTTTTCCATAGGTCCGACTGCCCCCGCTCACGACGGAGGGCACCGTGTCGATAGCGAGCCTGGGGTGCAGACAAAGGCGTCCTCGACCTCGAATACCGGTTGTGAAATGCTGGCTAACCGACTGCGAAAGAACCTGCGTATCAAGAAACGCTGGTCGCGCCGCGAAGGGATTACCTGTTATCGGCTCTACGACGCCGATCTGCCTGAGTACGCCTTTGCCGTGGATCTGTATCAAGGGGAGGAGCTTTACCTGCACGTTCAGGAGTACGAGCCGCCGGTCTCGGTGGATTCCGAACGCGCGGAGCGCCGGCGCGAGGAAGGACTGCAAACGATCGCGGCAGTACTGGAGGTGCCGTCGTCGCGAATCTACTTCAAGATGCGGCGGCAACAAAAGGGCACGTCACAGTATGACCGCCAGGGGGCCACGGGTGGGTTCATGGAGGTCGCAGAAGGCAGCTGTCGATTCTGGCTAAACCTCTCGGATTATCTGGACACCGGTTTGTTTCTCGATCAGCGTCTCAGCAGGCGACTAATCCAGCAGAGAATCGGGGGCGGACGTTTCCTGAATCTATTCGGTTACACCGGTACTGCGACCGTTCATGCAGCCGTCGGGGGTGCGGCGTCAACTACGACCGTCGATATGTCGAATACCTATCTGGACTGGGCGCGGCGCAATTTGGAGCTGAACAACTGCACTGGCGAGAAGCACGAGCTGATTCGCGCTGACTGCATCGAGTGGTTACAGGATCCGGGTGTGAGGAAGACCCGAAGATTCGAGATGATATGGCTCGATCCGCCCACCTTTTCGAACTCCAAAAGGATGGATCGTGAGTTCGATGTGCAGCGGGACCACGTGGAGTTGATCCGCAACACGGCTCGCCTCCTTACAGCTGGTGGCGTCATCTTTTTCGCCACGAACTACCGCCGCTTCAAGCTTGACGAAGCAGCCTTGACGGGGCTGAAGGCCAAGGACATCTCCGCAGCCACTCTACCACAGGACTTTGAGCGTAGGAAGCGGATGCACAACTGCTGGGAACTCACGGTAGGTTGAATCTTGCCAAATACATTTGATGTAGTGGTAGTCGGTGCCGGCATCGTAGGTACGTTTCATGCCTATTTCGCGGCGCAGCGCGGCCTCAAGACGCTACTGCTCGACCGGGACCCGGCGCCGCGGCAGGCGACGGTGCGCAACTTCGGCATGATCGTCACCGGGACGATTGCGGCGCCGGGAGAGTGGGATGGTTTCGCGCGGCGAACCAATGAGCTGTATCGGCAACTGGGCGACGAAAGTGAGAAAGACCTCACTATTCGACCCCGAGGTTCGCTTTACGTCGTCGAGACCGAGCTGGAGGACCGCGTAATCAGAGAGTTCGCCGATCTATCGTCTTCTCTGGGAAAACGCGCAGAGTACCTTTCCGCAGCAGACATGACCAAAAGCTATGCCTTCGTAGACCCCGAGTACGCTCGTGGCGGGTTGCTCTTTCCCGACGATATGGGCGTTGACCCCAGACGTTTCATTCACCTGATCCTTGAACAGCTTTCGCGCGACAAGGACGTTACCTTCAAACCCGATACCTGCGTCGTCGGCATCGAAGCTGAGGCCGGCGGCTGTAAGGTGACCGATAGCTCGGGCAATCAGCTTTCGTGCGGTCGGGTTGTGGTGTGCAGTGGTATCGAATACCGCATCTTATATCCGGATTTCTGTCGCGAGAGCGGCATGGAGATCTGCAAGATCGACATGCTGAGAACGGAAGCCCAGACCAACCTCGACCTGCGTCACAACATCCTCTCCGGGCTCTCGGTGCGTCGTTATCCCGGTTTCGAGGTCTGCCCATCTTACGAAAAATTGAAGGCGGCCCCGATCGGGCAGGAATACCAAGAGTGGGGTATTCATCTGCGCAATCAGTGTTTTAGGGCTTGACATTCAGTCCCTTGTTTGTTATCTTAAGTATAAGAAAAACAACCAATAAGGGAGCGGAGAATGAACTTGATAACCGTGACAGAGAGATTTCCGACGCAAGAATCCTGCATTGCTCATCTGGAGCAGGTCCGCTTCGGCAATGAGCCGTTTTGTCCCTTGTGCGGCACGGTCGGGGAGTGCGCCCGCAAGAAGGAAGGGAATAGAATCGGGCGCTGGAACTGTCACGCCTGCAAGGCCAGCTTCAATGTCTTGTCCAAGACGATGTTTCAGGGCACGCATCTTCCCTTGCAGAAGTGGTTCTGCGCCATCGCCCTGATCGTGAACGCCAAGAAAAGCCTGTCCAGTTGCCAGCTTGGCCGTGACTTGAACCTGAATCAGCGCGCCGCCTGGTACATGCAACAGCGCATTCGGGCTGAAATGGCTACCAAGCAGGGAAGAATCAGGCTAAGTGGAATCATCGAAGCCGATGAGGTCTATTTGGGCGGGCGCCCCAGGAAGCGCAACAGGCGCGATGACGACAAGTCCAACCGCAGAGGACGAGGAACGCGCAAGACCGCGGTTATCGGCGCTGTGGAGCGTTCAGGGAAGGTTGTGGCCGAAGTCGCCGACGATCTGTCCAGTAGGGGCGTGCTCGCCTTTATCAAGCGCGCCATCGATCCTGACGCCTCGACGCTGGTTACGGACGAATACGGAGCTTACAACGCGGTGCGGCGGATCATGGATCATTGTGTGATTCAGCATTCCACGCACTACGTCGATGGCGCGCTCCACACAAACACGATAGAAGGCGTCTGGTCCCTGCTCAAGCGCGCCTGGTACGGATCGCATCACCACTACACGAAGCAATACACGCCGCTTTACGTGGCCGAGGCTTGTTTCAAGTACAACCACCGCAAGAACGATAACACCTTCTATTCTTTTATCAAGGAGTGCTTTGCATAGGGAATTACATACATGAATAGACAGGACGGCGGAAAACTGAAACCTGGCTGGAGGGAGGGGATCGAGCGTTTGATCGAGAGAGATCAGCTAACCGAAACCGATGGAACCCTTCCCGGGACGTTCGAGGATGCTGACTCTTTCTACGAGAGAATGGACCAGATCTTCAAGGCGCTTGAGTTGGGCTTCGAGCGCATCAATGCGCTCCGCAAAGCCGCCGGTCTCCCATCCCTCTAACTCTTTCAATTTTTCAATCACGGCAAGTTTCTCGGTTACTGAAGTCACGGCTGAAGAAACCAGGTGCTTTAATTCAAATATTATTTCCTCTTTGGTTTTATCGTTTGCCATGATGCGCTCCTTTTAATGTGAAAGGCTATTCCGATGACTCAACCGCCACCCGATGAGCGCGAACCTCAGCAAGTATTTTCTGTTGAATCGGTTCCCCAAGAAAGTGTAGAACGGATTCTGCAAGGCGTACGAGATCTTGCTTCTCTAATTGAAAGAGAAGCGCATGAGGCTTTTCCCGAGTGTAGTGAACAAATATCAGGACACTTCCATTCGAGGCTTCTGTCCATAGAAGGTTATTACACTCGAAACAGTATACACCTGCTTCACGAAGTGCTTCGATGGTGGAAAGGTCGGCATGATGGGAGTCCTCACTACAGGGATCCCTTACCAGGGGTTGGAGAAGTTCCTTAACGAGGTTTTCTATGCGCTGTGAGTCCTGGTCCATTTGCCGCTCCTATCGGTTCACCGGTTGCTATATCCAAAACACTCCCGGAAGTGATCGTAAAGAGTCGCTTCATTTAGTTCATTTTAATGGTCCAAGAATCCGAGAGCCCCGGTTTTTACCACGCAATCGCCAAACGTCCCCGGTTTTGGTGTCCAGCACGCAGGTGTCTTTCAAAATACCCCGAAACCGGCCAATTTCCCCTTTTTCTAGCTGGTTCACCACCAGAAAGACAGAAACCACCAAAGCCGCGGCCACAATTAAGGCCTGCACAATCTGGATTATTGGGTCTTTCATAATTAGCTTTCGGCGGAGGATAGCGATGTTCAGGCGGGAAGTCAAGCCCTAAAACACTGATTGCGTTCATCTGTTGTTCAAACAGGCGGACGACAGCACCCTAATCATTGGTGACTCTCATCAGTATTTTCCACTCAGTGAACCAACTGGATTCGACAATCATGCCGAGGTGCGGGACGCGATCCTTGCGTACGGAAAGCGCATCGTACATCTGGACAACTGGTCCATCGGCAAGTCCTGGGCGGGTTACGTCATGAGCCACCCCCACGAAGATGCAGTGGTTGGCCAGGTAGCTCCTTCCGTTCATGTGGCCCTGGGGATTGCAGGGAAGGGAATGAGCACCGCGCCCGGATTCGCGCAGGCGAACATCGCGCGGATTCTGGATATCACATAACGACGACGTGGCTTGCGCCTCCCACGTTGCACATGAATTTTGATCACAGGCAAAAAGAACCGTCACCAACCAATCACAAAGGGGGAAGCAACATGAGGTTGAAGTACCTGTGGTACATAGCGCTGGGCATGCTGGGAATAGGATCCATCGATAACGCCACGGCCGCCGAAAGAAAAATCAAAGGCTACATGTTCGGGGATTACTACTACGCGGTCAGCGGTCCCGACGAAAAGCGAAATGCCTTTCAGCTCCGTCGTATCTACCTGACCCATGATATCAAGTGGGACGATTCGTTTTCGGGGCGCGTGCGCTTCGAGGCCAAGGATGCCGGTTTCGGCAGCGGTGGGACCATGGACCCATTCGTAAAGGACGCCTACCTGCGCTACCAGTGGAATGGCCGTTCTATCTATGCCGGCCAGTCGCAATCACCCACATGGTCTGTCTCGGAACAGGTCTGGGGATACCGCGCGGTTGAGAAGATGGCTATGGATCTGAATAAGATCGGATCCTCAAGAGATAACGGCATCGCCTTCAAGACCGGCTTGGGCGGCAGCGACAAACTCAACCTCCATCTCATGGTCGGCAACGGCAACAGCACCAAGAGTGAAAAGGACAACGACAAGAAATTCTACGGCTTGTTGCACTTGAAGCCGGCCGGCGACACGGTGGCGACCGCCTACGTCGACTGGCAGAGTCAACCGAAGGATCAGGACCAGACGACCTTCGCCGTCATGGTCGGCACCAAAAGTGAGGATCTGCGCGGCGCCGTCGAGGTTTTTACCCAGACGAGGAAGAATGCCGCTGCCGGCAAGGATGTGACCAGCCAGGGGGTATCCGGGTTCGGTGCAAAGAGGCTGCGGGAAAGAACCAAAGCGTTTGCACGCGTCGACCTCTTCGACCCGAATAATGACGTCGATGACGACGGCAACCTTCTGCTGATGGGTGGTTTGGACTGGATGCCCACGAAAGGAATCCACATCATGCCGAACGCCCAGGTCGTTATTGACAACGCACCCGGCGTCGACACCGAGGTGGTGCCGCGCGTAACCGGAGTGGTCAAATTCTAGCGGTGTATCGGAACCTTCATCTGAATGTCAATTGGCTGTAACACGAAGGCCGCACGCGCGAGGGATTTCGTCTCCATGCCGGCTGCGGGTCTCATACACTCTCCAAGAACGACAGGACCTCGACCAGCGCCTCATCGGGCATCTCTTCCGGAATGAAATGACCGCAGGGAAGAGACCGGCCGCGCACGTCGGTTGCGCGGTCGCGCCAGGCGGAAAGCATGTCGAGCCCTCCACCGGTCTGCCATCCCGGCCGCTTGGGCATGTGGCCGGCCCAGAGAACTAGCACCGGGCATGCAAGCTTGTTTCCGCGGTCCGCATCGTCGTGTTTTAGGTCAAGCTCAACCGCGCGATAATCGGCGCAGGTTCCGCGAATCATCTCGGGATTGCTGAAGCAGCGCCAGTACTCGGCGTAGGCTTCCTCGGTTATCGCGCCCTCGACGGCGGTCCAATGTTCAAAGATGAAATCCAGGTAGACTTGCGCGCTGTTGCCGATCATGGTTTCCGGGAAGGGCGCTGGTTGCCGCATCAGATGCCAGTGAAACCAGGAAAACGCGAGCGGGGTGTCCATGTTCTCGAACGCCGCCTGTGATGGCATGACGTCGAAATTCGTCAGCGATAGAACCCGCTCGGGATGATCGAGGGCGAGGCGCTGCCCGACCCGCACGCCGCGGTCGTGACCCAACAGGTGAAACTTCTCGAATCCCAACGACGTCATGACCGCGGCCTGGTCCTGGGCGGTCGTCCGTTTGCAATAAACGCTGTGATCACCCTCCGGAGCGACCGGTTTCTCGCTGTCGCCGTAACCGCGGAGATCGGGCACAACCACCGAATACTCTTTGGCCAACTCCGGCGCCATCTTGTGCCACATGACGTGGGTTTGGGGATAGCCGTGCAACAGTAGCACCGGAGGTCCGCTGCCGCCATGCCTCAAATTTATAGAGACCCCGTTGGCAGTAATCTGTGTCAGCGAGAATCCTTCAAACATGGCCTTCACTACGGCTGCTAGTAACGCACCTGCAGTTGAACGCTGCCCAGGGACAGGGGTTTCGTTACTGCCGGGTCGCGTCGGTGTAACGCCAACGCTACTTCGTTCCTGCCCTGCTTCACCTGCGATGGCTCCAACATGGACTGAAGCCATCCGCCACCGCTCGACTCATCCGGCGGCCCTTCCAAAGTCGGTCCGGTCAACTCGGAGCCGTTCAGTTTAACCTGCAGTTCATCAGCCTGACCCTGTTCCCACAAGTAGATGCGCAACAGGAGCTCGGAGATCGATCCGCTGTTCGGGTTCTCACCCATCTGGAAATGAGCCTCCACCGCCTCTCCCGGCTGGAGCATCGGTTCCGCCTGGTCGCCTATGCCGCTGATACTGGACTCACCCCCGAACCGGTCGACCCCGAACACCTTGTCCTTGCCGGCCATGGTGACCGGATCGCCGATCTCATCCCAAATCTCCGGCCCGGAAAAGAAACCGTTGAAGGTGTAGATCCCGTCCGCTCCTGCATCGAAGAGATTGGTGGCCGCCCCGCGCCAGGCCCCCATGGTCCCGGGCCAGGAATTGATGCCGTCGCCGAAGTAGGTCTTTTCAGCCCGCAGTGCCTCGATCCACTCGTCGAAGGTTCGCAGCCGCCCTGCCGCCAGATCGAGGAAGGACCAGTCCTTGCTGAACCCCCACCCGATACAGGGGTAGACCGGCAGGCCGTGGTCATGCCCGAGGGCGATTATATCGGCAAAGGTCTCGGTCATGTGTGATTCCGCCCCCCCGCCGGGAACCAGCAGATCCAGTAGCTCCTCCTGCAGCCAGCCCTCCAGATCAAGCCCGACAAAGCGGGCATCGTCCACCGAGAAGGGGGTGCGTGCGGCAAGCAGCAGGGGCCGTCCGCGCTGTGCGCCCACGTCGTCGGCGATGGTGCGGACGCGGCGCACCAGGTTGGTCATCATATCCAGCTGCTCTTCCGTTACCGGTTGCATCTCGCGGGTCGGCAGGAAATAGGGATAGGTGCGGAGGAAATCCATCTCCAGGCCATCCACGTCGTAATTCCGTGCGACCTCTTCGATGTGGGAAACGACGTGATCGCGAACCTGGGGAAAGCTGAAATCCATGCCCGACCAGACCTTCCTGGACTCATCCTCCCCGTACCAATCCTCCAGCTTACCGAACAGAAACTCCGGGTGATCCAGCTTGAACGGCGCTAAACCGTAGTCGCTCCACCGGCGGTCTCCGGGCGGGTGGGCGTCGTGGACGTCGTTCATGCGCAGCGACCAGAACGCTTCCATCCCGTGACCGTGGACGAAGTCCGTCTGTATGTCGAGGTTGTCGCGGCCGTACTTCTGGACCAGATCGAGGGGCAGGCCGTCGTTGCGGAATCCCCCCAGCTTGGTGTGGTGGGAGAAGATCTGGCCGCACATGCAGGTCGCGTACCAGTTGCTGTCGACCTGGGTGCCGACCAGGGGAGCGGTTCGGGTATCGAGAAAATCGGCCATCAGGTCGCCGGAATCCGCTTCCATCAGACCTTCGGTCACCTCTCCCTTGGCGGTCACGCGCACGACATCATTGCCGTCGTTGTTGTAGATGATGCGGCGCTTGCGCCAGCGGGCTTTTTCTCTCGCTGCGTCCACCTGACCGCCCCTTTTTCTATTTCCTACATCTCGTGGATCTTGCGCGGAATGTGCGGTTTCGGTTCCTCGCCGACCCTCACCACGGTTTTCCCGTCGTCTTCGATGAGCGGTCTGTTGTTTATATAGGGTGGCTCGAGGGCGGCTTGCTGGGCTTCAGTCAGCTCCTTGGTCCATTCCGGCATTTTGTGCTCGCCGTAGTTGTGGGATCCCCATTGCATATGTCGGGGGCAGTAACGATAGAGCAGGGAACGACGCTCGTGGTCGGCGGTCCACGGCAGGGCGCCGTGGATGGTTGCCTCCATGAAGATCACCAGGTCACCGGCTTTGCAGGCGACGTTGTAGACACACTCGCGATCTTCATTGTAGAGCATGATGTCTTCGGGGCATTTGAAGTTCGCCTTGTGGCTGCCCGGAATAACCGTAATACCGCCGTCGCCCGGATTGATGTCGGCGAGCTGGTACTGAAACACGGTCAACCCGGAACGAAACTGGCCGTTGGCAAAATTGAAGTTCTGGGCCCCGTCGACGACTCGGGCGGTGTTGCCATGGAGCCCGTGTCCGCCCTTGCCCTTGTGCGCCCGGATGCAGCCGGGCGTGTGGTCCAGCTTCCATCCTCGTCCGAAGATGGAGTTCAGGTAGGGGATCGCCTTCGGATGCGCGAGCAGATCCCTGAACGGCTGGCAATACGGCTGCGGCCATTCGAGGACTCCGCCGGCGCCGAACTCGGAGTCCTTGCCGGCCATGCCACCGCCGTACGGGTTCGGGCCGGTCCACTTGTCTTCGCTCCAGGGTTCGGCGTTAACGTCGATGGCTTCGTTCATCGCCTTCACTTCTTGGGGCGACAGGATCTGCTTGACGACGAGAAAACCTTGAAGGTCGAAGAGGAATTTTTCGCGATCGCTCATTTGAAGCATATGAAATACTCCTTTTGTAAATAAGTCAGTTGCCTGGGATTGACTGTGGGATTGTCGCGCTGTGATCCCTCAATTGTCCCTCAATGGGCTGCAATCCGACGAAATCCGCTCGAAAACATAAGCAATCCGGCACGCCGGAACAGCCGGATCAACTGCAGCGATCGGATTCCCCGTCAAGAGGGATAGCTGTCGCAAGTTGGATCGGAATCGAACTATAGAGCATCTTCAGGCCAGCCCAAAATCGACTTCGCATGAGTGACGCTGACAGATCGAGAGATAGCTCCGTCCCCGACGGGATCGCAGCTGCAGAGGCCGAACCGAGCGCCTCCTCCGCGCTGGACACGGCCGACACGGAAGAAACTCCGGACGCCCAACCGCCACGTATCCGCTGGCGCGCCGTGCTGCTCTCGATGCTGTCGATCGGGGTGATGTTCTTCTACGCGATCCAGGTTTCCGAGCGCCAGCGGTCCGGCGCCTTCGCCCATTCGCAATACCCGCTCACCGCATTTATCCCGTTCGTGGTCTGGTTGACCGCCAACATCATCCTCAAGCGGGTATGGCCCCGCATTGCGCTGAATCGGGGCGAACTCCTGACCATATTCACCATGACCTGGGTCGCCGGGGTCATTCCGTCCTGGATCAAGAGCTGGGCTTCGGTCCTGACCACACCAACGGTATTCGCATCCCCCGAGAACCAGTGGGAGCTGATCTTCGATTTCTTGCCCTGGCACGTACTGGCGCCCCCCACGCCCGAGGTGGTGGTGAACTACTGGTACGGTCGGCCCGAGGGAATGGATATCCCCTGGGCGCAATGGCTCGGTCCGCTCTTCCAGTGGTTGAGCGCCACCACCGCCGTGGTTGTGTTCGGCTTTTGCCTCGTTCTGCTGTTCCAGAGACAGTGGGAGCGCCACGAGAAGCTCACCTTTCCGCTGGCCCAGCTGCCGCTCGATCTGACCCAGGGGTTAGACGGACGCCGGCGCATGCCCGATCTGTTCCGCTCCAATCTGTTCTGGATCGGTTTCTTCCTGGTGCTGATTCCGATGGGATACCGGATCACCACCTATTTCATGCCCAGCCTGCCGGAACTGGACATCCTGTGGAGACACTACAGTCTGAGCTGGGGAGACGGCGGGCTGGTCTTTCGGGTGATGCCGGTGGCGATGGCGGTGGTCTACCTCTGTCCCCTGGATATCATGGGAAGCATCGCTCTCTTCCACGTTCTGGGCGCGGTCAAATACGGATTGATGCGGCGTTACGGAGCGCCGGACTTCGGTTTTTCCGGGTCCACCGTGAATCCCATCTTCCCCGACTCGTTTCAAGTCCTGCAGGGCGAGAGCTACGGAGCGGTTGTTTTCATCGCCTTGTGGTCGATCTGGCTTGCGCGCCGACATCTCAAGGATGTTTGGCACCAGGTGCGGAATGGCACGGGCGATCGGGCCGATCTCTTTCGATACCGGTTTGCCCTGATCGGAATGTTACTATCGGGAGCATATGTGATCGGTTGGGCGATCTTTATGGGAGTGCATCCATTGGCGGCGACCCTGACCTTCCTGCTCATGGTGCTGGTCTATTTCGTCACCGTGAAGCTGGTTGCCGCCACCGGGTTCGCCTACCTGCTCCCTAACCGACCTCACTTGAAAGGCGAGTTCCTGGTTCTCGAGATGATCGGGTCGGCGTACATGTCGGCGCGCAATCTCGCCGCATACAAGGTCTTCACGAGTTATGCGTTTTTCGGTCACATCCTCATACCCGCGTGGCCGGCGCTGCCCCACCACCTGCGCATCTTCTCCTTTCGAAGGCAGCCCAAATGGGTTCTTGCTACGGTACTGATCGCGTTCGTGGGAGGGTTTCTGGTGGCGTTCTGGGCGCTGCTGGATATGACCTATCAGGAGGGGGCGATTATCCTCGCCGGCAACAGGATACCGCGCGACTACAACGTCGCCGTCAACCTGATGAACCACCCGATCGAATTCCGTTGGGAGAAGTGGGCGCTCTGGTTTATCGGATTCTTCGAGGCGGCGTTTCTGGCCTTACTGCGCACCCGTTACCATTGGTTTCCCATACACCCGATCGGTCTCGCCTTTCAGATGACGATCGGCACGTGGGTCTACTGGTCGACCCTGTTCATGATGTGGATGGTGAAGATTACCTTGCTGCGCCTGGGGGGTGTCAAAGCGTACATCGCCGGCAAGCCGTTTTTCTACGGCATGGGCATCGGTTATATGATCGGTGTGATCGCTGGCACGGTGGTCGATTTGATTTGGTTCCCCGGCGCCGGCCACCGCATTCACTGGTGGTAATCCAAAAACGCGATGATGAACCGAACCTTCGAACCACCGTTTCCACGCGGGTCTGAGTCCGTCACCGTGAAACGTGCCAGGCGCTGGCAAAACTCCTGTTCGGACCGGAACTGATCAGTGAGTTTGCCCGAAGCGTGCGACGTCGTCGACGTGATGCCCCTGCTCCGAGGAGAGTCCGACGGCGTGCGCGACCACGCATTGCGTCAGGGGGCGTTTTCAAACTGCCCCCTCTCATTAGCGCTTTTGCTTCGGTGAAGCCCAGAAGTTCCGTTGCGGATCCATGTAAACCCACGTTCGAGATCCGCTACGATAATGGAGCGGAACAGCGTCTGCGTCGATAGCTCCCAGAGCCACCCTCGCACTCTCGATATCATCCAGAAGTTCTGAGCAGAAGCTGATCGCATTGCCGATCTCGAAAGTGCGGCCATAGAGGGAGTAGGCCGGCCGCCCAAATCTTCCTCCCCAGGTTCGCAGCAGTTCCGGTCCTGGCTCCCCGTCGACCCAGGATTGCAGGGCATCGCGCGCCCTGGCATGGTTGTCGGCGTTGAAGTACTGACCAAATTCCTCGATCGCCGGTTTATCGTCAAAGTCTGTTTGCGGTCGGATGCCGCGCCAATCCCAGTAGACCGGGCCCGACTCGCGATCCTCCAGAGCAGTTCGAATAGCCACGTCGTACCAGCGTTTGCGGCCGCCCTTGGGTTCTGAAATAGGATGCATCTCGAAGTCGATGGCTTCCAACGGCTGGCCGCTCTCCGGATCGTACCAGAGATAACCTCGGTGGGATTCGGGTACACTCGCGAGCCACCCGAGCACTCTCTCCAAAGCCTGCATATAGCGTCGGTCGGCACTCAGATCGTAGGCCAGGAGCAGACCTCGATAGGCCGCGCGGATGGCCTGTTCGGAAATCGCCGGAGGTTCGGTAGACCGATTCCAGATCATGTTGAACTCTTTGTCATATTGATCTGCCCAACCATAGGTGGGCGGTCCGGCCTGAGCTCGTAAAATCCACTCCGCGCCCTTTAGAATCGGTTTCAGGTAACGCTCGTCTCCGGTGGCGCACCAGATCACGAAGAGATCCTCCATGGCTTGCGGTGTTACGGCATCGTTGAGGGCGTAGTTGCCGAACGGTTCGTTTTTCCCTTCAGGATAGGAATGCCAGTTCCAGGCTCCTTCCGGATGCTGGATATTCACCAACCAGTCGCCGGCGCGGCGAACCGCCTCCCGGTATCGTTCATATCCGAGCAAACGGTAGATCAAGCAGAGAAAGCGAATTTGATTGCTCTGCATTGACTGGGCGATATAGGCACTCCCCCACGGAAGAAATTCGCCACGGCTGTAGGTGTAGTGGTAAGCCCAACTTCCGTTTTCCCACTGTAGGTGACTGAACAGATCGGCCGCTTCAATCGCACCGTCGAGATAGCGGTCATCACCCCAGATCAACCATCCCCGTAGCAGGTCGTTGCCGGCGTTGGCCGAATGGGGATACCACAGATCTACACCGCGACCGACGAATTCCCACCCGCCAGGCAAGAGATTTGGCCAGGTGTAACCCGCCGCCAATCCACCCTTGAACTGCAGTTCGAGTAGCTTATCGAGAACAGCCCGAGCGAGGTCTTCCTCGTGCAGCAAACGCTGCTCATCGATCGAAGATTGGTTGGGAACCGCGCTACTCGCGAGGCGCGAAGCCGCAGAGGTCTCCTGGAGATGTAGCTCGTCGAGATCGCAGTCTGCGGAGATTTGCCAGAAGCCGCCGAAGAACAGGTAAATGCCAGGATTGGGCAGTAAGGCGTCCGACCGCCGGTTTAACGAAGCAGTTACACCTTCACCGTCTATCAGCAACCAGACCCGTCCTTTCCCTCGCAAGTCCCACGACACCAGTATGTGGTGCCAGTCGCCTGCATTCAGTTCTGCAACGGGAAGGCGAAGAATCGAAGCCTCCTCCTTGGTCAGGCTTCCGTAAGCCCGGTACATGGCAAAGCGGAAGTCCGTCAGCCTCAACTCTAGTTGATTGTCCGCCGTTTTGCGCAATGCGATGGCGTGGGGAGTGAGACCGTAGCGCTGACCTGGGACACTGCGCTCGGGGAATAGCACCGCAAACCAATGCTCGCGGCCATCGCTCCAGACCGGCTCTTGCGGTCGCGAACGGGCCCAGAATTCCAACGTTCCAGTAGTGAAGTTGATATTGTCCAGACCGGGATACATAAGCCGATCGGGCTGCAGCTCCGAGTCGACGACCGCTCCGAGACCGAACTTCCCCGGGGTGGACACCGGCAACTCCACCCCCACTTCGGTTGGATCTACGCGGGCGTAATCGGCATTCCAATCGTCGCTATCGTCGAAATGGACGAGGAGAGTCGTGTCGAAGTCGCGGGTTGGCGGATGTTCAGGGACGGAGCTCAACCGACAAGGGTCGCCGTCAAGCAATGCGGCATAGCCCATTGATTGCAGGAACATACTAAGGACGATGGGAGCATGGCGTCTCACAGCGGCTAGAACTCCCCCGATCGCGATTCGTATCCAGTAGGTTTTCCCAGCGTCCGACCCCCGTTCATCACCCAGTGGGCCACCCACTTCACCAAGGTCTCAGACGAAACCAGGGGCCGGCCCAGCCGTTCGAATAAGGCGGTCGCGTCACCCAACAGGGCCGTCTCGCTTTCTGCGCCCCGGAAGATCGGTTCAACATTCATGATTTGGCCCAGCTTCCACGACAACGCGCGCACCGAGAGCACCTCCTCACCGGTCATGTTGATCACACGCGCGGGGCTGTCGCACAATGGAAACATCTGGGCCACGTAGGCATTGGCGTCACCCTGCCAGATCTGATTCACGTATCCCATCTCCAGATTGATCGGGATCCGGTTCCATATTTTTTGGGCCAGGTCCAGCACGATGCCGTAACGCAACTCGCTGGCGTAGAACAGGCGCACGATGCACAGAGGCGTGCCGTTGCGCTCCGAGCAGTGCTCGGCCAACCGCTCGCCTCCCAGGCGGGATTGGGCGTACTCGCCGACCGGCTCCACCGGATGCGACTCGCTCGCGCCATTTCCACTCACCGGCGTAAAGGGGTACACGTTGCCCGACGAGACATAGATGATCTGCGACTCGGGAAACCGCTGCAGCACTCTTGCTGGTAACAATGCATTTGCCGCCCAGGTACCCCAAGGATCGCCGGAGCTACCGAATTTGAAGCCCGCCATCAGCACGATGTGAGCAGCATCTGGCAGTTGTCTCAGGTCCCTATCGTTCAAGAGATCACACTGTATCGCGCGCACGCCCCGTTTCTCCAGATAGGCCTTGTCCCCTGGATTCGAAAATCTGGACACCCCCACAACTTCGGGCGCGCCGGCGCGCACCAATAACTCGCCCAACGACGGCCCCATCTTTCCAGCAACCCCCAGAATCATCACCTTCCCCTGCAGCTTTGCCACCGCTTCGGTGACCGCCGGCGATGGTGTGGTCATCCGGTCGATGAGATCTGATTCGGTTTCGATCGGGTCAGTGAAATTTATCGGTGCCATTATTCAGGATGAGATCAACCCCGTGATGTTGAATCCAAGCGAAATCGGAGGTTAGATGATGGCTGCAGCCATAAACGTAGCTTCGGACACGATAGTTTCAACCAGGGGATCAACCAGGGCGACTCTCTACAACTGGACCAACAAGATTCTGACCCACGAAGGCAAGACCTTCATCACCTGGCAGGACTTTCTCGCCGCCAACCAGATCAAGACTCTCGACCGCAAAACCGGTGAGTGGAGCGACACGGACACGGTCGGTTGTGGCATCGACAACCACTGCGGTCCGGCTCTCTCCGTGGACAGCGAGGGATTCCTGCACTTGGTCACCGGGGCCCACTCCCACACCCCGTTCCAGCACCGGAAGAGCCGCCATCCCTACGATCAGTCGGAATGGATGCATTACCGGCCGACCGGGGTTAACTCCACTTATCCAAGCCTGGTCTGCGACCGGGAGGACCTTCTCCACCTGACCTATCGGGGTTGCGCGTGTCGGGCGTATTGGATGGAGAACGACCCGACCTCCCACCTGATGTATCAGCGGGCGCAAGCGAGCGGCGGCGACTGGTCGTTACCGGTTGACCTGGTTCGCACCGAGGAGCCCTTCGGTTACACCCAGTACGGCAACGCGCTGTGCATCGACCGCAAAAACCGCATCCACATGGTGTTCTTCATGATCGAGGGATACCCGGAGGAGCGGGGGCTCAGGGTGGGTTACATGCGCACCGAAGATGCGGGACTGACCTGGTTGAAAAGCGACGGCGGGCGCACCCCGATTCCGTCGTGGAAGAAGACCTTCGAGGTAATCGAAGAGGTGGAGCAAGGGCGCCTGCGCACTACCAACGTCGCCTGCGATCCGAACGATTGTCCATACCTGGTGATCTTCGATCGCGACGATGGAGATGGTCTGCTGATGTGGCACGATGGTGACAGTTGGAACAAACGCCTCCTTTTGGAGGAGATCCGCCAGGCGCGCCCGAACGGTTTTATCGCCGCCGACGGTACCGTGGCGTTCGATCGCGAGGGTGGGCTCTATATTGCGCTCCACACCTCAGCGAATTCGGACGATTGGGGTGACCCCGGGGCGGAGGTCGTGTTGCTCTTTTCGGACGACGGGGGGCAGAACTTCAGTGCGTGCCATATATCGGAACCGGGGGACTCGGTACCCTGCTGGCAACCTTCCCTCGAGATGGTCTCCAGCTTTTACCAGGCCACACCGGAGGTTCCGACCATGACCTGGACCCGCGGCGGCAAGGGCACGGGCTTGTTTTCGCGGGACTATTCGGAGGTGCACTTCACGGTGCTCGACCGGAACTGATAGTGACATTCGTTCTCGGCGACCGAGTTCGGTCGGAGCCGTCCGTCCGACAGAGAAGGTCAGGCACGCGTCGGCGCGGTAGACGATTCAATTGCGGACTGCCTCCGACACCTCAGCCGATGATTCCGGCGCGGCCGACGCCGATGGACGCCAATCGTAGTCCCGGCGACTCGGCTGGATACGCGATCACCCATCGCCGGCGAGGTCTTCCCTAGGCGTCGGGTCCACGACATCCCATTCGTGAAACCGCATCGCAGTAGGGTAGCCGATCGTATCCGCCATCGGTCCGATCTTGAGCCGCTTGCTCTTCGCCATCAGGCCCAACGGGTGAATGATCGGGAAGTAGACCACGTCGTCCCAGACCAGCTCCTGCATCCTCAGGTATAGCTTCCGAAGCTGTTCGTGATCGGAAGTGGTGTCGACGCGTGCGGCCAGGGCGTCCACCTCCGGGTTCAGATAACCGTACGCGGCCTTGTAATGCCCGTCGCTGCGGAAGTTGGTTATGCTCAAGGGCAGGACCCCACCCCAGCCCCCAACGTAAAAATCGAACTCGCCGCGTAGCATGCGTTCGCCGAGTATGGCGGCTTCCACCGCCTCGACTTTTACGTGAACGCCCACCCGCTTCCAATAGTCCTGGACGATGGTGGCGATGTCGAGACGGATGCCGGCCATATCGATATCCCGCATCACGATGGTCAGCGGGCGCGACGGGTGCCAGCCGGCCTCCTGCAACAACGCTTTTGATTTTTCCGGGTCGTACTCCATGCGGGGCAGGTCGAGGTGGCGCCAATCCAGGGCGGGCATAACCGTCACCGGCACCTCGGCGCCGCCGTAAGCTCCGTAGATGTTCTGGGAGATCGCTTCGCGGTCGATAGCATGGAAAAGGGCGCGGCGCACCCGCTGGTCCTGTAGTTCCGGGAGCGAGACGTTCATGGACACGTGGACGTTGGCGTTGTTGCGCAACGGCACGATCTCCATGTGGGGCAGGGCGCCGATCTCCGATGCCGATGTTGGTGTCGGGGGGAAGCCAAGATCGAGCTGGTTGTTGATGGCGGCCAGCGCTTCATCCTTGTCGTGAAAGATAACCTCGTCGAGCTTGGGCGCTCCTAGGTGATAGTCGCGGTTCGCCTCCAGGCGCAAAAACTGGAAGGGCTGGGATTCCACCAGCTTGAACGGTCCGGTGCCTACCGGATGGCGCCAGATCGGGTGCCCCTCCACCTTGCTGCTCTTGCCGACGATATCGAGCTGGTGTTTCGGCAGAATTGAGATGACGCCGATGTTCCAGAAGAAGAAGGGGGAGGGACGGGCTAGGACGAAGCGGATGGTGTGGTCGTCCAGGACTTGAAGTCCGAGGATCTTGTCGGTCTTCTTGGCTAGGTAATCCTGATATCCAACCAGATTGTGGAATTGCCCGAGGCCGGCAGGTGAAATCAGGTATCCATCTAGAATGGTAAGAAAAGTGGCTTCCACGTCGCGGGCCGTGAACGGCACTCCATCGTGCCAACGCACGTCGCGGCGCAGGTAGAAGGTGTGAATGAGCCGGTCCGCGGTCGATTCCCAATGGGTGGCGAGGTTCGGGTACCGCGGTTGGTGCAGAACGTCGTTGTCGAGCAGGCGATCGTAAACGAACCACCAGGTGGGCCAGTGGCCGTCGTTGCGGTGGTGATACGGGGGCGGTGTCCAGACCTCGTTGAGCAATCGCAGCCGAATCTGGATGCTCTTCTTGACGGGCCGCGAATCGTCGCTTTCCTGATCTGCGCAGCCGGCGGCGAAGGCGACGAGAAGAAGAAAGACCCTCATTGTCGTCAACGGCGAGGCCGACGCCGGTGGACGCCAATCGCAATTCCGGCGACTCGGGTGGACACGAGGGCGATCACCCATCGCCGGTGAGGTTTCGCCTCGGCGTCGGGTCCACCACATCCCATTCGTGGAACCACATCGCGGTGGGGTAGTTGAGAGTGTCCGGCATCGGCCCGATCTTGAGCCGCTTGCTTTTGGCTATCAGAACCAGCGGATGGAGCAGCGGAAAGTAAACTACATCATCCCAAACCAGCTCCTGCATTTCGAGGTAAAGCTCCCGCAGCTCTTCCCGATCAGAGGTGGTGTCGACGCGGGCGGCAAGGGCGTCTACTCTGGGATTGAGGTAACCGTAGGCGGTCTGGGAGGGTGCATTGCTGCTGAAGTTCACCATGTTGAGGGGGAGAATGTCGGTCCATCCTCCTAGGTAGAAATCGAATTCCCCGCGCAACATTTGCTCGCCGAGGATCGCGGCTTCTATCGCTTCGACTTTTACGTTTACACCCACCCGTTTCCAGTAGTCCTGCGCGATAGTGGCCAGATCGAGACGGATCCCGGCCATATCGATGTCCCTCAGTACGATCTTCAACGGCCGCGAGGGATTCCAGCCGGCCTCCAGCAACAACGCTCTCGCCTTTTCCGGATCGTACTCCATGCGTGGTAGATCAAGATGGCGCCAGGTCACGGCAGGCATCACCGTCACCGGCACCTCCGCGCCCCCGTACCTACCGAAGATCCCCTGGGAGATGGCCTCCCGATCGATGGCATGGAAGAGGGCGCGGCGCACGCGGACGTCTTGAAGCTCGGGCAGCGAGACATTCAATTTGATGGTGGCGTTGGAGTTGCTGTGCATCGCGAGGATTTCCATGTGGGGTAGGGCGCCGATCTCGGCTGCCGCCGACGGTGTCGGAGGAAACCCTAGATCCAGCTGATTGTTGATGGCAGCCAACGCCTCATCCTTGTCGTGAAAGATGACCTCGTCGATCTTCGGTCTCCCGCGGTGATAATCGGCATAAGCCTCCAGTCGCAGGAACTGAAAAGGTTGGGTCTCCGCCAGCTTGAACGGTCCGGTGCCGAGCGGCCCTGGATCGCGCCAGATCCTGTGGCCCTCCACCCTCTTGCTTTCGCCCACGATGTCGAGCTGGTGTTTCGGCAGGATGGAGACGATGCCGACGTTCCAGAAGAAAAAGGGAGCCGGCCGCGTCAGCTCGAAGCGGATCGTATGGTCATCCAGGACCTGGAGCCCATCGATTTTCTTGGTCTTCTTGGCGCGGTAATCGTCAAAGCCAACCAGCAGATAGAATTGGCCTAGACTGACCGGCGCAATGAGGTAGCCATCCAGAATAGTGAGGAAGGTAGCTTCCACGTCGTGGGCCGTGAACGGTTTGCCGTCGTGCCAGCGGACGTCGCGGCGCAGGTGGAAGGTGTGTTTGAGCTGGTCGGCGCTCGTTTCCCAATGGGTCGCCAGGTTGGGATACTGCGGCTCGTGTTGAAGGTTGTTGTCGAGCAGCCGATCATAAACGAACCACCAGGTGGGCCAGTGGCCGTCGTTGCGGTGACTGTAGGGAGGAGGGGTCCAGACTTCGTTCAGCAGCCGGAGCCTCACCTGGATGCTTTTCTTAGGGGGCCCAGAGACCTGGTTTTCCTGGCGCGCGCAGCCAGCGGGGAACATGGCGAGCAGGAGGCTTGCCGCGATGAGCAGTCGCACTCGGTCCACAACCCGATCAATCGCTGACCGATTTTTGGATGCCAGCGCAAGGCGCTGTGCTGGTAATTGCGTTGCGGAACTTATGTTTCCGCCGGCATGGTCCGACATATAGTCAGGCCGGCCCCTCGTTCTTCCACCAGCGCAACTCATTACCCCCACTGGCGGCAACGACAGCCAGATCGAGCCGGCCATCTCCGTCCAGATCGACGAGTATCGGTTGGGTGACACCGGCCCAGCTCTCCTTCAGTACCTGCATCTGCCACAGCCCACGAGGATCACCTTCATGTTTGAACAAGGCAACCCGTCCCTCGCCGACCGAACTGGCGACCACTTCCATCTGACCATCGCCGTCGACATCTCCGGCTACCGCCTCGAACGCTCCCGGGAAATCACCGATCAGATGTTTGTCCCACGGCGTTGCCTCAGGTGAACCGTCATTCTCATACCAGACAATCGATCCGCTGTGATCCTGCCTGTCGTGAAACGCCATTACAACATCGGTTTGGCCGTTGCGGTCGATGTCGACTGGATGACCGTGATAGGGCCCGATCGCCTCGTCGATGACATGCTTCTGCCATTTTAACCCGGTCTCATCCCCGAGGTTTCTATACCAGACCACCTGATTCCCCGTGCAGGCCGTGCCCAACAGGTCGATGCGCCCGTCGTCGTCGAAATCGGCGGCACAGATCGTGCGAGTCTCGCCCATGTTCGTGTCGACGAAATGGCGCTCCCACTGCCCATTGCGGCGCTTGAACCAGCAGAACTGATTGCCGATGCGCCAGCCGGAAGCCGCCAACTCCAGCTCTCCGTCACCATCCAGGTCGGCCACCGTGACATCCGAGACATAATAGTTTCGCCACGACGAAATTTCTCGAGGATTGCCGTCGTACTCGAAGCAGATCAAACAGCCGTTGATATTGTCGACGGCGATGATCTCCCACCTGCCGTCCCCGTTGAGATCGACAAGGATATGCCGCTCCAGCCATTCCCCACCCCGACGGTGGATCAGATGCCGGGTGAAGTTGCCGTTGCCGTTGTTCTCGAAAAGATTCAAACCCGTATTGAGATCTCCAACCATCAGATCGAGACTGCCAGTACCGGTGAAATCGGCGGCGGAGACGCCGTAGGAGTAGGTGAATCCGTCTTGGATCAGGTGTTCGGAAAAGCGTACGAACTCGACCATCTCAGGATAATGCTTTCAAGCGGAAGGGCGCGTGAATCTATTGTTGCCCGTGGCGAAGTAGGCGTCCATGGGTAGGAAATAGGACTCTTCCCACCAGGGTGCCGAGAATCGAGTCTGCTCCGCGGGCAAGCCGGAATGGTGAATTATGATCGTGGTGCCATCATCGTGGGGGAAACCTATACCGCCGTAGTTCTGACCGGTTGCCAGCGACCACTCTATCCGCGACTCGGCAGTGCCACCCTCTGGCAGGGACACATGCCACCTCTGCGCGATCCGGTGGTACGGCTCTATTTCGACATTCACGCCGGTGATCTGCGCGTCAAGTGTGTTGAACTTATCGCCGGCTGTTGCGGTTATATCAGCGGCGGCTCCAGTCATGGCGGAATGTTCCCGACTGTCCAGCCACGCTTCGAACAGGCGCTTGGGAGAGGCACGCACCACGCGGCGGGTCTCGTATTCACCGGCCATACGTCATTCGACCTTTGAATCGTGTCCAGGTCGAGCTGAAAGAGCCACCAGGCAGTTACAGATCAGGGCGTCCCTTGAGTCTGAAACCGCAGTTGCTCTTCACTCCGGCGCAGTGCGGTTCTTGATATCGATACCATTGCCGCGCTCCTCCACGATATCCTTGATGGTCTCATAATGGGCCATCGCGGCCATCTCCAGGGTCTCGGGCGAAAGGCGGGCGCGGATCTCCTCGGAGAATGGCTCAGACGAGCCGCCCACGTTGTACTGCAGGTTGTAACGCATGATCAGAAATCGCCGGTCCCGATCCTCTGGCTTCCAGTTAAGCACGCCGTGGATCGTGCGTTCGGATATGATCACCACGTCACCAGCCTTCGGGGTAATGTTGGCCACGCCCGGAGCCACGTAATCGGCCACGAACCCATCATAGTAGGTGCTGGAGTAATAATAATCCTTGGGAAAGAGGAACTCGCTCTTGTGTGAACCGGGAATCACCACCAATCCGCCATCGCCTGGGAAGACGTCGGTAAGGTAGAAAAAGAAGATGAAATCGGTACAGCGGATCTCACCGTTATTGATGTAATAGCGCCGGGTGTCGGGCTGTTTGCCGACCGTCCAGCCAGCATGCAACGGGTGAAAGCAGTGGTGGTGGGTATTGTAGCCCAACGTGCCGCTCCCGAATCGGGGCCGGTAATTGGTGAACTCCATCATGATCGGCCAGGTGGTCGGGTGCACTACAAGCTGTTCTAGTGCTTTGTCGAAGGCGAAACCGTGCTGATAGCCGGTGACATCCTTGCGTTCCAGGTCGGCGCCGAATCCGGCAGGCCATTCCGCGGGTGGCATCGTGATGTAGCGGTCGGCCGCTGCCTGGGCACTTTTCAACTCCTCCTGGCTGAGGACGTTTTCCACGTGCAGATATCCCGCTACGTCGAAGAAATACCGCTGTTCGGGTGTCATCTTGGCTCCAATCGAAGTTGACAGTAGGCGCTATTTAGAAGTCTACCTTTAGCTGTATTCACGGTCAAGCAACCCAGTCGCCCAACGCCAATCAATGGGCTCGACTAGCTTAATCGACTATATTGCCGGCGCCGTGGATGCCAACCCTCAGAGGTTTGACGACACACACACCCCAATCTATATATGGGACGCAACGCTAGACTGTTGAACTACCTTTATACGCGCGTTCTTTCGTCGAAATTGCCAGCACTACTCCGATTCGCGATTGCAAGCCACGTCTCACTGTTGGTGGCCGCCGGAATTTGTCAGGAGAGACTGGTCCAGGGACCCGAGAGTATCGAGCCGTCCGCGACCTATCTGAAACGCCCGGTGAGATCTTACACCAACTACGCCGACCAACCTTACCTGAATTACCCGAACCATTCTTTCCCGTACGCCGACATAAGACAGACGTTCTACGGTCCTATGGGCGACTACCTCGCCAACGGTTTCGATCTCTACTCCTGGACCGAGACCCGCAGGCCAGAGCAGATTTACGGCAGCGCCATTTTCACGGACATGGGTCGCATGCGTGGCATCATGGAGCACGTCGTCAGCGTCCGCGATGGCTACGGTCGCTGGGGATACACAGCGATCGTTGGCGATGGCCTCATGGCTCGCTTCACACCCCTTACCCTTTCGAAGTCAGATTTTAATGGCGTGCGGCTGGACCTGGCCGCACCCGCTCTGCAAGTAACCTTCTTGGGTTCGCGCATCGAACGTACGCGTTACTTCTGGGACGGCGGCAACCATCCTAATTGGTCGGTGGAAGACACCGATTTTGCCGCCGCATCGACCATGCTGTTGGGTGCGCGCCTTCAAGGCAGCATCGGCGCGTTGCGCTACGGGGTAAACGGAGCCAATCTGCACGTCTACCAGAGCACAAAAACTGGCAACAGCATGAAGGGATCGCTGCGTCCGGAGCAGTCGCCCGTGGATTGGGTAGTAGTTCGCGTCTCCGACGACTCGCCGGCCGTCGCCGGCGCCGGTGCTACCGTGCAGGAGGTGCGTTTGCTGGTCAACGGCGACCCCCGTCCCGACCTCATCCCGGGGATTATCCGTCACCGGGCCAACGCGCCGATCCAGATGGGTACCGTCTCGCGCGCCACTGGAGAGTTCACTTCGATCCCCTACAATACCTTCAACGGCTATTATCAAAACGCGCCCAGCTACTACCGTGGACGTAACGAAGTCCCATTGTATGCAGACTACTTCTATCGCCTCGACCACGATCAGGGCACTGACGTGTCCGATATCACCAACCTCGAGGGTTTGCTCACCCACTTTCAAACCACCTCGCCCGAGGTAGTTCAGCATGTTCGTGGCGAGGAGCAGGTCGTCTTCCTGTTCGATTTGAGTTCGGAGCCGGATGTGGAGAAAGTCGAGGTGGAAGCTGTGCTCGGCAACGACTTTCACGTGGAAGTGGCAACGTTGAACCTGGATAATCCGCGGGGCCGCAACTATGGCACGCAATTCAGGTCCACTTTCTACCGGACCGCCATGCGTGCCGAAGGTCAGGTAGAGGACATGTCCAACCTGAGGCGACGACGGTTCTCGATCCGGGAAGACACCGCGTTGTTTACCTACAGTGTGGATCTGGGTTTGAGCTTGGCAGGTCTCGAGCTGACGGGAGAGTACGCACGCTCGGCCCTGTACGGCCGTTACCCGGCCCGCATCGACGGATCCCCGGAATTCACCCGAGGCGGTCGCTCGATGCGCCGTGGCGACGCCTTTTTCGTCAACGGCATGCGGCAGTTCGCGGGAGATCGCGCTGTCGTTGGTGCCGAATGGTTCTCCATGGACCCGGATTACGGCACCCAGCTTCGCACCTTCGTACCGTTTGAAACGGGGCTAACCTCGGGCCATCTGGCTGGCTTGGTCAACCAGACCGTTTATTGGGACCTCGTGCACGACAACGAGGATGGCGATCGTTACCCGGACAGTCACCTGGGAAACATTCTAGGAACTCCCCGAGATGGCCAGGACAAAGACGCAGATGGGGTTTTCATCGGTCAGGACCGCGACAAAGACGGCCTACCGGACACCAACCGCAATTTCAACGATCTCCCGGACTACGAAGAGCCGTTTCTCATGTGGGATGTGGAGCCCAACGAATACACCTACGGGCTCGACCGGAACAACAACGACGAACCAGACCTGCGGGAGGATGATGGTGATCCCGACTATCCGTACGATGCCGATCAGCAAGGATTCCATTTTTTTGCGCAGTTCAACCTTTCACCGCATTGGTCGATCAGTGCAGGCAGGTACGCAGTAAGCGAGGTTGCCGGACCGGGTCAGAATCGCTCCACCTATGCGTTGCTCAGTTATCGCCGGGAACGCCCAATCTACCTGCGACGACTTTTCTTCGAGAACCATCTCCGCCGCGTGGAAGATGACGTCCCTGATCGATACACCGTCAGAGACGAGACCTCCAGGCCACTCAATCTAGGTTCCCGGGGGAGCTCATTGCGTCTGGGTGCTCCCTCGTTCAGCTACGGCTTTCGCGACGATCCCCTGTTTTACCAGGACAGCTTTGTGAATGAGACCTATGTGGAAGCTCGCCTACAACCGTATAGTGGATTCGAGTTGACGCAGCAACTGCGGATTCGTCTCAACTGGCAGCGTGGCGGCCAACTCCATAGCGGCGGATTCCAGAGAGAACGGCGGCTCGACCTTTGGAACATCGTGAGCCGCGCCGAGTACAATTGGCATCTACGGTCGGTGACCGTACAGCCCCAGCTAAAGATCATGTCACTGCGTTTGCAGGACCGCGACACCGATCAGCAACTGCGCGATGAGTATCGCATTATTCCGATCCTCCGCTTGCAGTACCCGCTCATGCAGCGAACGGTGCTGCGATTGGGCTTGCAGGGTGCCGGGCCACTTCCCTATCGAGTAGAGGACAATGCGCAACCGCGGCGCAACTTCAAACAACGAACAGCTTTTCTGACCTTGACCAATCGCTCCGTCTATTTCGGTTACGATCTTTACACCATCCTAGGAATTCAGCGAGATGAGAAGAGGTTCGAGGATCGTTCTCAGACCGTGGGCGAGCGAAACTCATGGTCCTTCTTTGTGCGCGGATTGATCGGTTTCACCGAGCACGGACCTTTGCTTTAAATGTTCGCGTTCGCCTCTGTTGCCAAGGAGATCCCATGAATCGCCCACCAGAAAGTTTTGTCGTTGTCAAAGAAGAGAGGTTGCTGGAATTCTCCACCACCTGCTTCCAGAGGGCCGGCCTCGATGCCGACCACGCGTCGGTCATTAGCCGACTCCTGGTGAACTCCGACCTGCGCGGCGTCCGCACCCACGGTACCGCCGCAATGAATCGCTACTGCGAGAGCTTCGAAAACGGAACTCATAATCCGCGCCCGAGCCTTACCGTTTTGAGTGAGACGCCGACGACCGCTGTTGTCGACGGTGACGGCTCCCTCGGATATTTACCGATGGTCAAGGCAACCGAGCTCGCCATTGCCAAGGCGAAAGAGCTGGGGTTGGGCATGGGTATCGCGCGAAACATCGGTCATTACGGCTCCGCCGGGCATTACGCGCGCATGTGTATGGAAGAGGGATGCATAGGTTTTTCGGTACAGGGATATCACGAATTGGGCAACGCCCACGACCGCGAAGAGAAACCGCAGATCGGATATTTCGGCAATCCACCGATCTGCTTCGCGATACCGGGAAAGGACGGGCCTCCGGTGGTTCTGGATGCCGCCACCCGAATCCTCGCCGACTACCAGACCGGGCCGGAATTCGACAAGCTGCTGGATTTCATTCCGGCTGCGTTCTTCAAGAGCATGGGGTACACGGCGGTGGCCGGGTTGCTGGGTGGCGCATTGACAGGCTTCAACCTTCCAGAGGGGGACAACATTCGCGCTCGCTGGCCGAATGCGGCCAAAGGAGGCATGGTGCTCGCCATTCGCATTGATTCCGTCGTCCCCGAGGAGGTTTTTCGCACCGAGGTAGACCGCCTCGTTCGCGACGTGCGCGAAAGCTACGAGCCGATGCCGGCCACCGATCGACCGCTACTGCCAGGCGCGATCGAGCAAGAGCGCTTCGAGATGCATCGCCGGGATGGAATCCGGTACGGCGAAAACGAGCAAGCCGAGGCGCGCCTGGCCAGCGAGCGGCTCGGGGTGCCGTTGCCCTGGGATTAATGCTTTCAGCTGTTGTCCAGCCTCGTCTGGCGTATCTGGCGGTGCCACGACGATGTGACCACCCTTCGCATCAGGAGCTGCAGGACAACATGGAGCAGCCAGCACGGTGCCGAGCCCAATCGGGTCGTTTGGCGGCGAACTCCTCTTTTGACGGCTGTTCGTCGTAGGGGTGGCGCAACAGCTCGAGCAGCTCGACCACCATCGAGTTGTCCCCTCCCTCCGCCTTGTCGATGGCCAGCTGGGCCAGGTAGTTCCGCAGCACGTATTTGGGATTGACCGCGTTCATGCGTTCTCGGCGGATCGCATCGGGGGTGCCGTCTTGTCGCACCCGCTCCTGGTATCGCCTGATCCAGTTGGCGATGCGGGCGCGCCGATCGTCGTTTAATTCATCGGGCGTGTAATACGCATCCATCAGCGGTGCCATCAAATCGGCGGCCGCGGTCTCCGGCGGGGGATCTGGATGCACCTGAAGATCCGCCAGCTTGCGAAAGAAGATCGTCATATCGGTTTCAGCCAACTGCAACACCTCGAGCAGCTCGGCGACAAGCGGAGCGTCGGTCTCGGCGTCGAAGGTGTCCAGCCCCAGCTTTCGCCCCATCATCTGCTGCCAGGCCTGGTTGTATTGCTCGGGAAACCGATCCAGTGCCGTTTGCAATGGTTCCACCTCCTCCATCAACGGCGCCAGGGAGTTAGCCAGCTGAAAGAGGTTCCACAAAGCGATCTGCGACTGGTGTCCGAAGCGATACCGTCGTCCGCCCGCGTCGGTGGTGTTCGGCGTCCAATCCGGATCGTAATCCTCGAGCCAGCCGTACGGGCCGTAGTCGATGGTCAATCCGAGAATCGACATGTTGTCCGTGTTCATCACCCCATGGACGAACCCGACGCGCATCCAGTGAACGATCATCTCGGCGGTGGTGCGGCAGACCTCGTCGAACAACTCGACGTAGGTTTCGACCGAGGGTTTACCAAGGTGAGGGAAATCGACACAGACCGTGTAATCCAGAAGCTGCTTGAGAACCTCCAGCTCGCGACGGGCGGTGAAGATCTCGAAGCTGCCGAATCTGGTGAAAGAGGGGGACACGCGGCAGACGATGGCGCCCGGCTCAGACTTCGGGTTTCCGTCGTAGAACATGTCCCGCACAACCTCATCGCCGGTGGTGACGAGGCAGAGCGCGCGGGTGGTGGGAACCCCCAGATGGTACATCGCTTCACTGCAGAGAAACTCGCGCACCGATGATCGCAGCACCGCGAGCCCGTCGGCGGTACGGGAGTAGGGCGTCGGGCCGGCACCTTTGAGCTGCAGGGCCCAGCGCCGGTCCTCGTGATTGATGGTCTCACCCAGATTGATGGCACGGCCGTCGCCCAGCTGACCCGCCCAGTTGCCGAACTGATGTCCGCCGTAACAGGTGGCGTACGGGTCCATGCGGTTGAGGATCCGGTTGCCGGCGAACACCTGCGCGAAGTCGTCGCTCTGACAGGTTTCTTCCTCTATTCCCAGTTCCGTCGAAACCTCCCGGGCATACGCAACCAGCTGCGGTTTAGACACCTGGACGGGATCCACCCTCGAGAAGCAGGCGCCAGGCACCTGCCGGCGGTAGTTCTCGGCAACGGGGTCGGCGGGTAATTCCCGCGTGAAGCGGTTGTCGAAGGTGAGTGTATCCAGGCTCTGGCAGATCAAAAAACGCTCTCCTATTTTTAATGGCCGACAATGGAGTATATGAAGGCGTACGCATCCGTCAACGCGATGCGGTGCGCGATCTGGCCACCTGGAACAAGGAGCCTACTACAGACATGCATCTGGGACTGAAGTTCAAGCTCGACGATCTGACCGAAGATAACCTGCGATTTGCTCAGCAGATGGGGGTGACCCACATCGTGCTCCATAGCCCCCGCCTGGTAAAAAACGGCGCGCTGGACTATCACATGCTGCTGGAAAAACGGGAATTCATAGCCTCATTCGGACTACAGTGGACCGCTATTGAAAACCTCGCTACCGAGCACTGGGGAGATGTCGTCGAGGGCGCTGCACAGCGCGACGAAGGCATCGAGAATGTCTGCAGAACGCTCGAGAATATGGGCAAAGTGGGCATACCTATCCTTGGATATTACTTCTCGTTGGCCGGAGGAGGGCACTGGCGCTCCTACGACACCAACGGAGGCCGTGGAGGAGCCGGCATCAAGAGCTTCGACTACGAGAAGGTCAAAGACGCGCCCCCCAGCAGACATGCGCCGGTCAGCGTTGAAGAGATGTGGGAGCACCTGGCCTATTTTCTCGAACGGGTAGTTCCGGTAGCGGAGAAGGCAGGTGTTAAATTAGCCGCGCATCCAAACGACCCACCGGCTGAAATACTGCAGGGCGTGGGCTGTATGTTGACCAGCCACGATGCCATGCAGCGCCACATCGACCTGGTGCCGAGTCCGAACAATGGTCTGGAGTTCTGCCAGGGAACCGTCGCCGAGATGGGGCCGGCGTCCACGATCGACGCCATCCGTCGCTTCGCGTCGCAGGGGAAGATCTTCTACGTCCACTTCCGCAACGTATGCGGTCAGTTCCCGAAGTTTGACGAGGTTTTTATAGACGAAGGAGACGTAAACATGATCGCGGCGCTCAAGGCATATAAGGATGCGGGATACGACGGGATTATCACCCCTGACCATTCACCCCGAGTGGTGGGTGACACGAACTATCACCATCGGGGCAGGGCGTTTGCGCTGGGTTATATCCGTGCGGCGATGCAGGCGCTGGACACCCTCGACTGAGTAACGGGGATGACGGGCGTGCCTTGGGAGCTGACGCCTGCTTAGCTGTCAGCGCACGTTCACCGATTTTTTCTGTTTAGCCGCCTTGTATACGGCATCGCTGAGCCGGGCAACCTGCAAAGCGTATGCCGGCGGCTCGTACCCCTTGCCACCGTTGCGGATCCAGCGCAGGAGGGCAGCGTCGGGTGTGTCCTCCTTTATCCTGGCGGGAATGGACAGCGGTTCGCCGTTGAGGAACGGCTGGCCAACCTGCCATTGATGCTTCTGGAGAACCAGGACCCCTTTACTTCCGTGTATCGCAAGACGTTCGTCGTGGCGCGGGGTGCAGCCTACGTAGCTCAAGGACAGCTGTGCCCCATTCTTGCAGACCGCGCTGAGCACCGTGTCTAGGTCCACCGGCTTGTCGCGGTTGTCTACATACGCCGAAACCTTCGTGGGTTCCACTCCCGTTACCCACAGCGCCGCGGCGGTCAAATGGCTTCCAGTATCCATGAACATGCCGCCACCGGCCAGCTCCGGAACGTGCCGCCAGTTGCCGGCCAGGCCCCAATCCTGGGTCACGTAGCCGATAACCGAACGAATCTTGCCCAGCTTACCCTTTTGGACGAGTTCGCGGGCGTAAACATAGGTGGGGAAGAAGTGGCGTTGGTAGGCGACCACCAGAAAGCGCTTTTGCTTGGCGGCGAGCTCGAGCAGCTTCTTCGAGTGGTTGCCAGAGATGGTGAGTGGTTTTTCCACCAGGACGTGCGCCCCGCACTCAAGGGCCATCTGCGCATGCGGGAAATGATGGGCGTGGGGTGAGCTGATCCAGACCGCGTCCAGCTCTTCACCGCGAAGCATCTGTTTATAGTCGCTGTAGTACGGCGCCGGAGTGCCCCAATTCTCAAGGAGCAAACGCGCGTTTGACTCGACCACGTCGACGACCGCGGCCAACTCAACGGCGCCGTCTGCCTTCAGGCGCCGCATGTGGGCCCCGCTCATGTTGCCGCCGCACCCGATAAGCCCGATTCGAATCTTCTTTTTCGCCATTGATCAATCCTTGTTGGTTGAAGGCCGTCGTTAAGCGTCCATCTCTTCCCCAAGGCCCGTCGAAACCGTGTCCAGCTCGGCCAGCAGGTCCTCATCTAGTTTCCAGCCCACCGCTCCCACAACGTCGTCCAGATGTTCGATCCGGTCACTTCCCGAGATGGCTACGGTGACTTCGTGTTGAGCCAGCACCCAGGCCATCGCCAACTGTGCCGGACTCTTGCCGATCTTCTCCGCCGTTTCCAGCACCGCTGCAACGACACGACCTACCTGTCCTTCCATCAGCAACGGGTAGGCATCCTTACGCCGTGTCGCCCACAGCGAACCCCTCGGGGCGGGCTCACCCGGGCGGTAGAAGCCGCTCAAGAGGCCGACGCCAAGTGGACTGTACGCCATAAATCCCAGTCCAAATTCACGCACCGCGCCGAAAAGCTCGGTTTCCGGTCCTCTAGTGAGCAGGTTGTACTTATTCTGTACGCAGATGAAGGGTGCGGCATTGAGGCGATCGGCCACCCAAAGAGCGTGGCAGACCTGCCAGGCCTGGAAGTTGCAGCAGCCCACGTACAGCACCTTGCCGCTGCGCACCAGATCGTCCAGCGCGCGAACCGTTTCATCAAGCGGCGTGGTCTCATCGAAGCTGTGCACCAGGTAGACGTCGATGTGATCGGTCTGCAGCCGCTTGAGGGAATTCTCCACCTCGCGCATGACATGGAATCGCGAGGCGCCTTTGTCGTTGGAGCCATCGCCCAAGGGACTTGCGACTTTCGAGGTTATCACTACCTCGCGGCGCCTGTCCTTGAGCACGTTACCGAGGATCTGCTCCGACAGACCCCGATACTTGCGGTCGTCCATGGTGCCGTAGACGTTGGCGCAATCGATCAGATTGATGCCCCGGTCGATGGCATGGTTGATCAGGCCCTCCGCCTCCTCCCGGCTGTCCTGCCCCCGCAAGCCTAAACCCAACGCAATGCGGCTTACCTTGACGCCCGCAGTGCCGAAATTCACGTACTCCATGATCACTTGTTTTCTGTTCAGTCTGTTTCGGGTTCGAGAGCATGAAGATAACGCACGATCCGTTTCGATGCCGTACGTGCCAGGAACCCTCGAAATCTTGCATTGGCCGCCTTCGTGGGCTATCCTGATCGCCGCAAGGAGGAACCTCAAATGATAGTTGATAAACTGAGCAATGCACCTTTGTATTACGGTCTTGGCGAGCGTTTCAAGGCGGGTTTCGAATACCTGCAGTCCACCGATTTTTCCTCAATGGAGAAGGGTGAATACCCGGTTTCCGGCAAGGAGATCTACTTGGTTATGGCACATTCCCAACCGCGCGAGCGCAGTACGGCGCAGTACGAGGCGCACCGGCAATACGTCGACCTGCAATACGTGGTAAAGGGCAGCGACCTCATGGGATACGCGCCGTTGGACCAACTACAGGTAACTCAAGAGTACGATGCGGAGACCGACGCGCTGCTGGCCACAGGCAGCGGCGATTTTTTGCGGACCTCGCCAGGCATGTTTTTTATGTTCGGCCCGCAGGATGCCCATATGCCGGCGGTCAAGGGTGAAAACACGGATGATGCAACGATCAAAGCTGTGCTGAAGGTGCTCGTCGATTAGTAGGTAACGTCTAGCAGAATTTTTCGCGACAGGAGAATACAGTGGCAGCTGTCAAACCAGATACGGTGGTGATTGTTGGCGCCGGCATCGCCGGCCTATGTACCGCCTTCCACGTCAAGGAAAAAGGGGTGAACCGGGTCGTCCTGCTCGACAAGGGCAAGGTGGGCAGCGGGTCGAGCAGCAGGTCGGGGGCGGTGAACACCATGCTCATGTCCACCGAAACCGGAACCCGGGCTCGGGCCATCACCATGGATATCTTCGAGCGCTTCAGCAAGATCCTCGACAACTACTCGTTCCATCAGGTGGGATGTATGTACATCAGCACGGAGCAGCAGTATCGAGATTCCGAGCACGAGCAGGAGATGCACACGCGCTGCGGCGCCAAATTCGAGATTCTGCGCCGCAAGGATATGGAAAAGCGCTACCCGGCTCTACGCATCAAAGACGACGAATACTGCGTTATCGATCTGCGCGGTGGCTGGAATGAGCCGGACACCTATATCGCGGCGCTGTCGGCCAAGATACGGGAGATGGGGGTGGAGGTTCTCGAGGACGATCCAGTGGAGGAGTTCATTCAAGAAGACGGGAAAGTAAAAGGGGTGCGGGCGCGCCAGGCGGGGGAGCTACGGGCGGACGCAACCGTTTGTACGCTCAACGCCTGGGCGAATTCACTGATGACCGGTGTCGGTCAGCCTATCCCTGCCCACAACTACGTGCACGAACGCTTCATGTCGGCGCCTTTTGCGGAGGTGCCGGACATGCCGGCCACCAACGACAACGCCGGCCAGATCTATTACCGGCCCACCGAAGACAATCGGATACTCTTCGGCACCGGTGCCCACGAACCGGTGCGACACACGATGCCCGGTATCGATTTCGACTACTCGCAGCTGGAGCTGCACCCGGCGCCCGAACAGTTCATCAGAAACGCGATTCGCGAACGGATGCCGATCATGGAAGGGGTCGAGCTGGAACAGCACCGGATCGGCTTAATTAGCATGACCGCGGATACCTTTCCCAACATCGGCCCGGTGGGAGCGCTTCCCGGGTTATTTCTAGGCTGTAACTTCAACTCCGGTGGGTTCGGCTATCACGCCGTGGCCGGTCTTCTGCTTTCCGAGTTCATCGTCGACGGGCAGACCCGCATCGATGTCGCCGACTTCTCCCCGGACCGCTTCAAGGATATCGACGTGGAGGCTTATCTGGCCGAGGACAGGAAATACAAAGAGGCCTGGAAGCCGGCGCCGAGCAACGAGAATCGCGAGAAACCCTTGGTCCGGAGATTCTAAGACCAGTGAAGACAGGCAATCTCTATGATCCGGGGTTGCATCTGTTCCTGGATGACGCCGAGGTACAGGATCATCCCGGCTTCATCCGCAAGGTGCAACAGCCGGAACGGGTCGGCAGTGGACCCGTGCTGAGTCCCGATCGGCCGTGGGAAGGCAAGGCAGTGCAGATGTGGGGCGGCGCGCTCTATGACGCCGATGAAGACCTCTTCAAGATGTGGTATTACTCCGTAAACATGGAGCTCTACAACCGCGATCGCACCGGGATGTACATCTGCTATGCGACCTCGAAGGATGCGGTCAACTGGGAGAAGCCGGAGCTGGGCATTTGTTGAGAGCGAGGGGTCGAAGGCAAATAATATCGTTTTTCCGCCACCGGGCGAAACGGATCTAGGCGCGGATCCATGGGGTGTGGTGAAGGACGAGGCCGAAGAGGATCCGCAGAAGCGGTTCAAGATGCTGGTCTACCAGCAGCGCCCGACCCCAGACGCACCGGTCTTCGACGAAGTGGGCATGACCAGGGAGGAGAAGAACGCGGCGCGGAAACGGCAGTTCCTGGTGATCAAGGACCACATCGGCGGCTACCCCGTGTTCTCGCCCGACGGCTTGCGCTGGACTCAGGGTGACTACATCTGCGTGCCGCGAGCCGGCGATGGCGGTACCCTGGTGCACGATCCAATGAAACAACGTTTTATCGCTACTTCCCGCCGCTACGGCACAGTGTTAGACCACTTCGTGATCGAATGGAAGCGGTACCGTCGGGTAATCTCCATATGCACCAGCGAAAACTTCGTCGACTGGTCCCCACAGAAGACCGTCATCAAGCCCGATGATCTCGACGATCCCCTCGATCAGTTCTACGTGATGCCGCCTTGTGTGTCACGGGAACCAGTACATCGGTTTCCTGGGGCCGCAACACGGGGCGACCGAGTTGGGACCGACCCAGCTGGTGTCTTCGCGGGATCTGGAGCATTGGGAGCGGGTGGGAAAGAGAGAGGAGTTTCTCCCGGTGGGACCGTCGGGTGGTTTTGACGGCGCCTGGGCAACGATCGCCCCCGGCTCACCAGTTCTGGTGGATGACACCTTGTACCTGTGGTACAATGGACGACCGCAGGCGCACGGCACCGAAGGGATGTTCCAGAGCTATATCGGCGCGGTCAAAATGCGCAAGGATCGTTTTGTGGCGCTGCGTTGCGGGATCCGCGGAGCCGAGATGATGACCGAGCCGGTCACCCGTTTCCGGCGCCAAGCTATACCTCAATGCCACTACCCTGTTCGGTGAGGTAAAGGTACGCGTGGTCGACGATTACACGGTGCCGGAAGGATTCGATCTGGACGATTGCAACGGGCTGGATCACGACGACCTCACCGGCTTCGAGATCACCTGGGGCGACGAACGCCGCGACCTGTCGCAGTTCGCCGGCCGGCAAGTGCGGCTCCACATCTCTGCTACCAACGCCACCAGCCTGTTCTCCTACCGGTTCTCGGATCCTGAGCACACGGCTAAACCGAAAAAGCCCTGATCGGCGGTGCCGGCCAGGGCCATCGTGGAGTGTGAGCGTGGGCGGCAGCCTGTTCTACTCCGCCGTGACGTCGATCTCCGTCAGTCGCGTAGAATCAACAGCGCTCGGGCGTGTGCCTGCACCGGATACGTCTCCGCCACCGGACCGGCGAATATCGCCTCAACCGTCTGACCCGGTTTGATCTCCGCGAACGGCACCTTGACGAATTCATCCCCATCGATGTAGCCGATGAAGGTGCCTGTTGTAATGGTCAGCCATGCTCGATCCACGTTGGTATCTTCCTCCACCCGTCCCTCGATGAGAAGCACGGCGACTATCTCCTCATTCCTGTTGTCGGGTACGGAGATCTCGGTGACACTGCCGCGGATGTCGACCTTGGGGCGGGGAAGTGGCTCCCCATCATCCGCGTCGACGTCGCCTGGCGCAACCGGATCGACAACGATGACCGGCCCGGAATCGCCACCAGGCACGGACACACCACCATCGTCGTCAGCGTCGTCATAATGAGGATAGCGAGCCTTGGCCTGCAAGCTGCCGTCCTCAGTGCTCATAATCCAGGTGGTGGGCTCTTCGACCGGTACCGCCTGCCGCGGAACTACGGCGAACGTGAACGGATACGAGATCACCTGGGCTGCCAATTCCCCTGGTGACGGGTCCCTCAGGCTTATGGTCACCCGGACGCTGCTCCCATCGTACTCCACTGTCTCGACGTCAATGCCGTAACCGGCGGTGCGCACTTCGCCGCGAAAGGCCACGACCAGCCAGCTCGTTTTGAAGTCGACCTCTTCAATAGCGGCCTGCAGATCGGCGTTACCCAGAAGATGGGCCATACGTGCCGCCTCCGCCGGGTCGCCGGTCACGAAGAGTCTCGGATGCGCCACCGCATCCTCCGACAGTCTCCCTGGAGGGGCAACGGCCGGCTCGTCCCCGGGTTCAAGTATGGGTGAGGTGACCGCCAGGAAGAGCCGAAAATCCTCCTCGGTAATCTCCCCGTCACCGTTCAGATCGGCCGCGAGATCGGTCTGCAGCCAGTCCTTGAGGTTCACGAAAGCGTCCGGGTGAGGTTCCCCGGGCGCGATCCCCAGCGGCTGTCCGTTTTCCGCGGCCGAGGGGTCTTCGCCCGGCGCCGATACCGGATCGACCCCGCTGCAGCCGGTGATGGCAATGGCCGCCAGGGCCATTAAAGCAACGATCCTGAGATACATACCAAAATCTCCGTTAGTTAAGGTTAAGGGAGGGAGCCTTGCCCCCGAACTTCCAATGGCCCTATGGCAATCGGCATGCCAGAGGTTTCGAACGCCTGTGTTGCTGCATAAATATGTTGTTAAGATATTGTAAATACACGAATTGAGATATTTTGAGGAACAAATCTGGAGAGGGTGAAGAGGGCAGAATGTCGAGCGCCACTCTCAACTTTTCAGGGGAATATCGTCAGAATTCTGATGAATCGACTGCGAGACCCCGAAATAGAAATAGTTTGGAGCCGGGGAGTACGTGCCGTATTTTTCTGCCAATTGGTGATGCGGCTCACGACGCGTGGGCCGTTCCGTCACTAGATTAAAGTTACTATTCGATCCCATCACATCTCTAGCAAGGAGACCGGATGATGTTCAAGAAAATACTGATGTTGACCTGTGGACTGGCGCTGTTCGCGGCGGACGTCCAGGCCATGAGCCACGAGGAGGGCGAGGGCGGCCGGAGAGGCCCCCGCCATCCCCATCTGATGATTCCGCTGCCCCCTGACGTTGAACTTCCCCCACGCGAAGACGGTCCCGAGGCCTACGTTGAGGCTGCCATTGCCGCTCTCGACCGCAATGGAAACGGTGCATTGGACGCCGAGGAAATCCTCGCTGCGATGAAGAAGATGCGGGATCATAGGAGGGAGCGCCGTGAGGGTGGTGGTGGCTGCGGTGGTGAAGGTGGATGCGGTGGCGATGACCATGACCACGACCATGATCACGATGATGGCGGTGGCTGTGGTGGATGTGGCGGCTGTGGAGGTTGCGGCGGCGATGATGAGGAGTAATCGAACCCCGCTGGGTCTCCTGGCTTGATCGCTATGTAGACTGCGCAGAGTCAGGCAGAACATGAAAACGGGCAAGGTGGCTGGCACCTGCCCGTTTTCTTTGTCACTCGCTATGGAACCGCGATCGATTACACCGCCACCGAGGTGGGCTGCGGCAGATTCGCCCAGTGCCCCGACGGATCGGCGCCGCTTACCACGATCCCTTCCATATTCCAGCCCAAAGCTGCTCGCACCTCAGTCGCGCAGTAGCGCAGCGTCAGGCCGAACCTCCGACGGTCCGACCGATTGACATCGGACCCGTGCAGCAGCAAATCGCTGTGCAGCGAGATCTCCCCGGCCTTGAGCTCGTCGTAAACCACCTCCCCGTACTGCTCCACGTTATCCACCGTCTGGTTGAGCACATTCTGCTCGCTCGCCTCGCTGGCGCGGTATTCGATGTGACCGTGGCGATGAGACCTGGCCACAAAACGCATGCATGCATTTTCTGTGTCGGCGTCATCCACGGCGAGCCAGGCAGTCACCGTCCGCGACGGGGTCAGGGGCCAGTAGCTGGCGTCCTGATGCCACGAAATCTGTTTGCCGTCCCCGGCAAACTTGCACAGACAATGGGCCCCCCAACCGACCACATCCTCCCCCAATAGATCCTTCACGTGGGCGACGATGCGTTCGTTGGCCAGTATATCGTAAACCACCGGCGACTTCAGGTGCGCCGAGATGATGGAATAGCTGGTCTGCCCCGCGGCCAGGGCGGTTGCCATCATCGCATCGAGATGAGTGCGGTACTCCTCGATCTCCCCCTCGTCGAAGATGCGCAGGGGTTTTATGTGCCCCTCGCGATTGTAGGTGCGGATCTGATCCTCCGTCAGCTCCTGCGGACGGTCGGGTTCCACCTCTATGAATCGTAGGTCCCTATTCATGGACCTCAGCTCTTCCGGGCTCGGCAACCTCTTGAAGCGCGAGTCTTGAATTTTTTCCAGGTGCATTTTTGTTACCTTCTCTGCGTTAGCGCTGAACCACCAAATGTTAGCCATTTGCGACGTGGTGGGCAAACAACATGGGGGTACTGATTGAAAGACGGAGCATTGTTCGAGAAAGCCAGTAGCGCTACGGCAGGCATCGTTGAGATTGGTAACCGCAAGCAGCTCTTTCTCGACGATCTTCTCGTAGACGAGGCGAGCCGCATATCCAGGTTCATGTACCGACCGGACAAGTACCCCGGAAATCCGATCCTTGCCGCCGAGGAACCGTGGGAATTGGGCAAGAACCGACGCGGGATTGTCGCCGGAGTCGAGATCACCGGGCAGACGGTGATCTACGATGAGCAGGAGCGGATCTTCAAGATGTGGTATCTGGGGTGGATGTGGGAGGATGGCCTGCGGCCATGGTGTTACGCGACCTCCAAGAACGGCTACGACTGGGAGCGCCCGGATCTGGGCATCTACGAGTACGAGGGCTCCAAACGAAACAACATCATGTTTGCGGCGACGGATCCAAACTACTTCAACGTTTTCAAAGACCCCCGCGATCCGGACCCCCAGCGGTTGTACAAAGCCCAGGGTGAGGTGGAGGGTCCGATCTCGAACACCACGGGCGGTGCCATCAACGCCTACTCGCCGGACGGGATTCACTGGACCGAGCATCCGGGTAATCCGGTAGTGAATCACGGCGCCAACTTCGCTGACGCTTCCACCGTGCTCGGCTGGGACCCGAAGCGGGAGAAATACGTCGGCTATTTTCGTCCAGGGCACCCAGTGGCTCACGAGATCGACGGCATCGGACGCCACCGCCACATCCGCACGATTGGCTACTCCGAAAGCGACGACTTCGAGAATTGGACGCCCACCCACATCATGCTGGCCCCCGATCACTTGAGTCGCGCCGATCACCAGTTCATGCAGTTCACTGCCGCGATCTACGGCGATTTCTACGTCGGTTTTCTGATGTTGCACCAGACCCACGAACAGACCTGGGAAACGTTTCTTCTCAGTAGCCGCGATGGCTTCAACTGGACGTGGGTCGACCGCCACGTTCCTTTTCTCAGCTATGGTGAGCTGGGGAGCTACGATGCCGGTTACATGACCCCCTCCGGTCCGATTCTACACGATGGCACCATCTGGGTTTATTACGGTGCCTTCCGCGGCGCCCACGGCTACGATCCAGTGAAAAGGGGGCGTGCAGCCGGCGATCAGACGAACATGACCATAGCCCTGGCCACCCTCAACGAGGATCGCTGGGCGGGACTGTTGGCCGGCCCCAATCAGGCGCTGGTGGTGACGAAACCGCTGATATTCAAGGGGACCCGCCTCAAGCTCGATATCCACGCCTCCGTGCCCCACGGCAAGCCGGGCAAGATTCCAAACTTCGACGAGTGCGATGTGCGGGCGGCCATTTCCGATCAATCGGGCATGCCGATCGACGGTTTCAGCTTCGAACGGTCGACAAATATTCGCGAGACCGGCGTCCATCAGGTTTCCTGGGAGGGGATGGACTTGAGACGTCTAGAAGGAGAAACCGTGCGCCTGCGGTTGGAGATGCGCAACTGCTGCCTGTGCTCCTTTCAATTCTACTAGTCTGCTAACATAACCCGGACTCCATGCTGTCCGAGAAACAACACCAACACTTCGACACCTTCGGTTTCCTGGTCTTGCCGAAGGTCTTCACACCCGAAGAGATCGAAACGCTGGCGGCTGAATTCGATCGCCTCGCGGTTCCCTTGCTCAGTGGCGAATCGGCCAGCCGGGGAACGATATGCTTCGACCTACTGGAACGCGGCAGCCACCTGGAGGGCTTGCTCGGCGATGAACGCATCGCCGGAATAGCCCGCAATCTGCTGGGACCGGACGCGTTCTGTCAGCAAAACACGGCGCAGGCCCACGCGGGTGATGAACCCTGGCGATCGGCTTTTGGTTGGGATGTCCGGATCCCCACTGGTCGCCAGGATGCCCGTGAAAACATGGAATTCGCCGCTCACTATTCTCCGGGTGTCCGCCTGACCATCGGAGCTGGACGAGGTCGCTGCCGGTTGCCGTCGGGTGATTGCCGGCTCGCACCGGGAGCCGTACCACGATCAACTCTGGACTCTGTGCTCGGAGATCGTCCTCGCCGGACAAGACCCGTCGTTGCAGGAGGGGTTGAACGCATTGTGCGATCGCGATGAGATTCAGGGCGAACGGCGGACCCAGCTGTTCGAAGATCCCGCCGCCAACAGCTTCGAGCTGGCCCCCGACCAGGTTCCGCACATGGGCTTGCTAGTCGAGCCGGGCGATCTGGTGATTTTCGACCATATGCTGTGGCACGGATGTTTCGGAAGTGGTCCGCGCCGTGCGATCGCCGTCGACTGGACGAAGGCGTTACTAGCGGACCACCAAAAACGGGGGATCATTGCCTGAGGCGATCTTCAAGACCAACCGCTTCGGCGAAGAGGAGCGCGCCCAATTCGACCGAGATGGTCACTACCTGCTACCCGGTCTGCTTCGCACCGATGCCTGCGACCAGCTTACCAAATCGTGCAAGGCCAATCAGGACCTTCTCGCTTCAAAAGTGGAAGGCAAGAATCCAAAACACTACTCAGCCGAGTTCGACCCCTACTTCGAAAACTTGATGGTCCACCCCCAGCTTCTCGAAATGGCCCGTTCCGTGCTCGGATCGGATATCCGGCTGGACCACTGCGTCACCCTCAACCGGAGGCGGTTACCCGGGCAGCGGATGGCACAGCCACCCGTACGCCGACGACGATCCGAGCCTTGGCTTGGTGCGCATATTTTTCTACGTCAACGGGTTCGAGGCATATGACGGCGCAGTCAAGGTGGTACCCGGCAGCCATCTGTTTCGCGATTCGACGATCGAAGCGGAAACCGATGAGGAGTTGCTGGCGGGGTGGATGGCGGGGAGGACGCACCCGGTGACCGGGGATCCCCTGCGGATCGAGGAACTCTCCGCTCCTCCCGGAAGCGTCGCCCTATTGTGGACTCACGCCGCCCACGGAGTCAGCCCGCGACGAACCGAAAGTGGTTTTCGCTGGGCCATTGTCTTCGGTTACCGAAATCCGGGTCAGCCTTGTGTCTCTCGTTGGATACGGCCGGAGTTCGAGCAGAAGGATATTCCAGGAGCGGACGGGCTACTGAACCTCTATTAAGGTGATTGCTGACCCCGTGGCAGGATTGGCTCGGGTGGCAACCGGAGCCGTCGACTCAGGTTGCTCGACCTATGTGACTTTGCCCACGATGGGGTTTATTCTACTTATGACCTCAAGAGGGGTGAAATGCGTCTGGCGGCCAGCCATTGCCGGGCGGGCCGCGTGCACTCAGACGCTCGACGGGATCCCGGAGTGTGAACGCACAAAGAGTGCAGCATGGGCGACGATTTCACCGAACTGTGTGACAATCTGGATCGCTACATTTGCGAGGTTGTTCCGAACCTTCCCGATGCCGATGCGTTCTACCAGGACAGATCCCGTCCTGAGACGCTGAAACAGATGCAGGCCATGGGAGCGAACGATCCGTTGGCAGTCCAACTGGAGCCGGGCGATGCCGCCGTGCATCACTGTGAGGTCATCCACCGGGCGGATCCAAACCGTTCGAAGGGTCTGGAGGCGGGCAAACCCAATGAAATCTGACCGACTCGGAATGACCATCAAAGCGGTTGGGGCAGCCGCGATGCTTTTATTGTTCGGCACCGGTGCAGACGCCCAGGTTGTACTGGAAGAGACGGCAGCCACCCGACATTATCTGCGTTGGGAGCGACCGTCTTACCAGAACTACGCCATACAGAACTACCGCAACTATCCCAATCACGCCGTGCCGTACGAGGATACGCCCCGTGCTATCTACGACGGCATGGGGAACTATCTCTCCACGGGATACGAGCTCTACGGCTGGCAAGAAACCCGCACCGCCGGCCTGGTATACGGCAGCCAAATCTACAAGGAATCCGCCCTGTCGGAAACCGGCGGTGCCTGGATGAAGGTGTTCGACAGCACGGCAGTCGGGCGCGACGGCTACGGAGGCTGGGGATACAGCTTGATCGTGGGGGACGGCCTGATCTCGCGGTTCACGCCGCTAACCTTGTCAAAAACGGATTTCAACGGTGTTAGGTTGGATGTAGCCACTCCGCTTTTGCAGTTCACCGGATTGGCGTCGCGGATCGAACGCCCCCACGCCTATCAAGAGAACGCTACTCTCTGGAATATTGCTAACACCCATTACGCCGACGATTCGGTCATGTTACTGGGTGGCCGTGCTCAGGCCGACGCCGGTTTGATGGAGCTGGGTCTGAATGCAACGAGTCTGCATGTGTTCCGCAGCACCATGGAGGGGGCTGAACTGAGGGGGCGATTGCGGCCGGACCAGCCCTTGGCTGACTGGATCATCGTTCGCTTCTCCGACGACTCGCCGCGTGATGGCAGCGCCGGCGCCGCGGTGCAGGACGTACAACTCATCATCGATGGCGTCGCCAGACCGGATCTAGTCCCCAGGGCGATCCGGCACCACGCCGGAATCAACCCGCAGGTGGGCACCTTGTCAGCAGCCACCGGCGAATTTCGCGCTGTGCCGTACACCACAGTACAGACCCGGTCGTCGGGAACAACCATTTATCGCGACAAGGAGATTCCGCTCTTTGCCGATTATCTCTACGTCATAGATCACCAGGACGGCATCGACGTGAGCGGTGCGACCAACATCGAGGGGCTCCTGTCGGGGTTCCAGGAGGTAGCGCCTGCGGAATTTAATACCGCCGACGGTGAGGACCAGCTGGCTTACCTCTTCGACGTGTCCCGGGAGTCAGACGTTACTGACGTCAAGGTGGAAGCCCTGCTCGCCAACGACTACCGGGTCGACGTGGCGTTGTTGCACAATAAGAGTCCCCGTGCCAGGAACTACTACAGCATGTTCTTTTCCACCTTCTACGATCCGGTATTGCGGGCCAAGGGCAATGTGCAGGATCTCTCCAATGCGAAACGAGTGCGCGTTGCGGTGGGCGAGCACACCGGATTGTTCACCTATAGCGCCGATCTAAAGCTGGCCCTTCCGGGATTGGAGATCGTCGGCGAGTACGCCCGCTCGTCGCGGTATTCGCGCTATCCTTCCGTGGTAAACGGTGAGCCGCAGTTCGAGGAAAGTTCCCACGCCGGCAGACACGGCTCCGCATATTATCTGAACGCGACCCACTGGTTCGGTCGCGGTCGCGTCGGCGGTGAATATTTCGCCATCAATCCGGACTATCAGACCGAGCTTCGCACCTACCTTCAATGGGAGCAACCGTTTCAGTACAGCAATCTCCGCGGATCGGCCAACAGCACCGTCTACTGGGAGCTGGTGCAGGACAACGATGACGGAGACCGGATCCCCGATCGTCGTATCGGCAATCTGACCGGTTTCGGCAACGACAATCGCGGTGACGATATCGATGGCGTCTGGCTGGGACAGGACGAAGACAACGACGGTTTCCCCGAGACCAATCGGGATGGAGATCGCATCCCCGACTACGAAGAGCCGTTTCTGATGTACGACGTGGAACCGAACGCCTACGTCTATGGTCTCGATCGCAACAATAACGACGAGCCCGATCAGCGCGAAGACGACATTGAGATCGACTACCCATACGATTATGACCAGCGTGGCATCCACCTGTTCGGCAGCGTCGACTTGACCCGGCATTGGTCGCTGGCCGTCGGCCGTTATCAGACCGAACAGATCGCCGGCCCCGGCCGCAATCGCTCCTCATACGCCTTGCTGCAGTATGGGAGGGAGGGTATAAACCGCCTCCGTCACGTGCGCTTCGAGAGCGGACTCCGCCGCCTCCAGGACGATATCCTCGATTCCTACGTGGTGATGGACGAAAACCCCGACCGCACGCGGAGCTTCGGTTTCCGCGGTCTGGGCAGATGCAATTGTGCCGAAGCATACGTGCAGGACTATCCACCGGTCTTCTCCGGACGCGTTGTTCGCGATTTGGGAAACTACATGGACAGTTACGTGAGCGAGAGCTATCTGGAAGGCACTGTCCAACCCTGGGACAACCTCAATCTGGTCCAGAAGGTCCGCATGCGATTGAACTGGCAACAGGGCGGACGCCTTTACAACAACCAGTTCCAGCGCGAACGTCGACTGGACTTCTGGTCGTGGGTGAGCCGCGTCGATTATGCCTGGCGTTGGAGCAAGCTGAGCTTCTCGCCCCAGTACAAGTACATGCTGCTGCGCCTAGTCGACCAGGAGCGGGATTTGAGATTGCGGTCAGAGACTCGCTCGATACCAACCTTGCGACTCGAGTATCAGTTATTGCCTCGAACCGTCCTGAAAGCGGGACTGCAGGGGTTTGGTCCGCTTCCCTACCGTCGCGAGGAGCATTCCAATCGCAACAGTTTCGAGCAACGGACTACCTTCGTGAACCTCACCAACCTGTCCGGCTATTTCGGCTATCAATTGGTTACCATCGTCGGCATCAATCGGGACCGCAAGGAGTTCGATACCCGCTTCCAGGATTTCAGAGACTTTGAAGACCTTACCATTTTTGTCCGCGCCATGATCGGATTCACTGATCTCGGCCCGCCGCTGTAGCGTCATCCCTCGATCTCTAGATAACTACCCTGTATGCAGGTTACTCCGTCCAGCTCCTGCCCGTAATAACACACGAACAGTTTTCCCGGTTCGTATTCGATCGTCGTCGGATATCCCAAGTCCCTGTTGGGAAGGTTGTTTCGAACGATGATCTCCTCGTCCGCCAGCCAGCTCCGCCCTCCGTCTTCCGAGAGACTCCCATAGATTCCGAACGGCGCTCTCCGGCGTCCGTAGGTGCACAGGAGGCGTCCATCGGCCAGTACCAGCAGGTGTCCGGGAATACCGTCCAGCGGAGTAACCTCGGGTTTGCTCCAGGTCTTGCCGCCGTCCGTCGACCTGCACGCGCGTAGGTATTGGCACCCGTTCTCCAACCAATCGCTGCGCAGTATACAGATCAACTCTCCTGGCGCCACCTCGGCGATGTCAGGTTCGCAGAAGAGGCCGTCGGGGAAATCCGCTATCAGCACAGGAGGATCCCAGGTTGAACCACCGTCATCCGAGAACACGATGTAGGTGTGCCTGCAGTTACTGGGATGTTCGGTGACGGCATAGGCCACCCGGTCGTCCTCGAGGTGGATGACGCCGGTTCGCGAATAACCCTCTTGATACGGGCCGGCGTCGATCTTGACGGTATGCTCAAAGCTGTTGCCGCCATCGTTGCTGAGATGGGCATAAAAACCGTGACGCCCGCGAGCCCAGGTGCGCTCGGCATCCTTCCATTCGTCTTCGCCGAACTCTGCGGTAAAACCCCTGCCCGGCAGTCTGATCTCTACCGGGACGCCGTCGGCGTGTAGTTTTTTCGCCAGCCCAAGGGGATACCAGGCGAAACGGAACTGCGTGAGAACCACCGAGCCGTTGCGAAGTTGTGCGATACCGGGACACTCGGTGCCGTACCAGTCGAAATCAGGGGCGAACCAGGGTTGCGACCAGCTCCCTCCTCGGTCGGAGGACCGCGCCAGCAGGGTGCGGAAAAGCGGATCCCCCGGAGGGTGGTCAAACGGTTGACGCCGCCGGCTGTGATTGAAGGCCGCCAGCCAATCGCCGTTCTCAAGAACCGCTATCGATGGGTGGGAGATGTAGGCGAAGTCGTCTTTGTGAACGGTGATGGATCTACCTACCGAAATCTTTGACATGTCGAAATCCTCGATTGCATTGGTGAAAGGGAGAAAGCTCTACAATCGATTGAGCGCTGTCGATGGGGATCGGGGGAACTGCAAAGGTGGCGTCTGGCCACGCTGAAAAAATCGGACTACTATAACGGCACAGAGTGGCAGCAATCCTCATCCAGGAGAATTCGATGATCTCACCCCTGCGCAACGAGCGTCACCCTTACGCCTTGCCCTCGAACATCATCTACTTCTTCGACTGGCGCTACGTGCACCATGGCAGCCATTCCAGCTGGCTGACAGCCTCTGGCGAACGCAAGCGTTTCTGGACTACGGATCCGGTCGAGCCGACGTTGCACATTCCCGGCTACATGCCAAGCGGTATACGCCTGCGGGCAAAACCGGCGCAGAAGACCGAACCATTTCTCGTGCCCGAGGGGGACGAGGACATGATCTGGTCCGGCGGCGTGGTTATCCATGAAGAAGGCCGTTACCGTCTGTGGTACGAGACCGCCGGCAAAGAGCACATCGATCACCCCAAGTACAACATGGGTTCGTTCGACTATATCCGTTACGCCGAATCGGACGACGGCGAGACCTGGCGCCAACCCTCCCTCGGCCTGTTGGAACGGAACGGCACCAAAACAAACAACCTCGTCTATGGTGTCCCTTTGATCGACAACACCGGTCTGCACGGGGCTACGATCTTCAAGGACCCGTCGGCGCCCCCAGAGGAACGATACAAGATGTTTCATACGGGGCAGATGGGTGGGGACATGAAGGAGGGCTATCTGCGCGATCGTCCCAACGAGCTGGGTGCTCAGTCGCACGCGGGTGAGAAGCTGGAAGGGTTCTTTGGCGCCGTCTCTCCGGATGGTTTGGGCTGGACTCCGTTGAAGGATGCGCTGATCTCGCAGGTGAGTGACACCCACAATGTGTGCGAGTACGATCCGGTGTTGGGGCAGTATGTAGCTTACTGTCGCAGCCATTACCTCATGCGGCGCAGCATCGGTCGTCTGGCCAGCTCCGACTTCAGGCGTTTCCCCTTGTCGGAGGAGGTGTTCTGGCCCAATGCTACCAACGAGCCATACGATCTGTGGTACGGCAATGCCAAGACGGTCATGCCCGGAACCACCGACTACCACATCATGTTTCCGCTGCGCTGGCGTCTGATCGATGACTCCTTTGCCTTCTTGCTGGCCGCCAGTCCTGACAACGTGATGTGGAATCCTGTGCCGGGTGGTCCGGTATGTCGCCCGGGAGAGCCCGGTGACTTCGACTACGGTACCGTAGCTGCTGGCGTCGGTGTGGTGAATCTGCCGGGCGACCGCATGGGGGTTACCGTCGGCTGCTCGAGTCACGGGCACAAACAGCAGCTGCGGCAACGGCCTGACGCGTCGATCAACTGGGCGACCTGGAAGAAGGGCCGGCTCGCCGCGCTCGAAGCACCCGAAGAGGGTAACTTTCGCACCTTCCAACTGACCATTCCCCAGCGGCGTGCCTATCTCAACTTCAAGACGGCGGTAGGGGGCCGCGTCGAGGTGCAGGTGTGCGACAGCAAGTACAAGCCGATTCCCGGCCGCGGCTATGAAGAATGCGATTGGCTGGTCGGGGATGAGACCGACAGGGAACTCGCATGGAAAGGGGAGTCAGATCTGGGCCACGAAGGTGACGGACCGATCTCCCTCTCCTTCCGCCTGCGCTGTGCGGAGCTCTACAGCGTGGAATTCAGGTGAAGCAGATGAAGATCACGGACATCAAGACCTACACCGCCCCCTCTGAACAGTTTCTGGTCAAGGTGGAAACCGACACTGAGCTCTTCGGCTGGGGCGAGGCCGGATTTGGCATGCGGGCTCTGGCCGTGGATGGGGCCGTGCAGCACTTTCGGCAGCTGTTACTGGGCGAGGATCCGATGGAAATCGGTGCCCACTGGCAGCGCCTCTACCGCAGCCACTACTTCGAAGGCGGCCGCGTGCTGACCTGTGCCATGTCCGGCATCGACATCGCGCTGCACGATCTCGCCGGCAAAGCGCTTGGGGTGCCGGTTTATCAGTTGTTGGGTGGCAAGCAGCGGGATTTCATCCCCTGTTTCGCTACGACGCTGGCTCGCACGCTTGATCAGCTGATCAGTGAGGGCCAACTGTTGATGGACCAAGGATGGAAGGTGATTAGAACTTGGATCGGCTTCGGTGAGGTGGAAGCGGGGGGCCAATTCGAGCCGAGGGAGTCGCTGGCGTTGACGGCGGAGTGGCTCACGGCACTGCGGGAAGCGGTCGGATTAGAAGCGGTTATTGGCGTCGACTATCATCACCGCTTGACCGTGGCGGAGGCCGCTTCATTCTGTCAGCGCATGCCGCCGGGGACCCTCGATTTCTTGGAGGAGCCGATCCGCGATGAGACCCCGGAGGCGTACGAGTCGCTGCGGACGATGGTGGATGTGCCGTTCGCTATCGGCGAGGAGTTTGCCAGCAAGTGGGATTTCCGGCCCTATCTGGAGCGCGGCATCACCAACTACGCACGACCGGATATTTGCATCGTCGGTGGCCTCACAGAGGCGGTCAAGATTGCCGCGATGGCGGAGGCTCACTACATCGATCTCATGCCGCACAATCCGTTAGGACCCCTGTGCACCGCCGCGACGGTTCATCTGGCCGCCGCCATTCCAAACATGGCGTGGCTGGAGATTCGCGAGTCGCCCACCGAGCACGCGGGCCGTTACGACACAGCAGTCTATCCGGTGCAGCCGGTGGCTGAGGGACCGAACATCCTGGTGCCCGAGGCACCGGGATTGGGAGTGGAGGTAGACGAATCGCTCCTGAAACCGCCGTCCGACTCCACCCGAAAGCTGTACCTGCGCCGCCGGGATGGGTCGATAACGAACTGGTAATGGATCAAAGGAAAGAAGGACGATGAGCGAATACAGCAGTCCCTACTCATCTTCGCAGCGCTGGCTGCGGGGCAACCTGCACGGCCATACCTGTTGCAGCGGTTTTATGGATGTGTCGGAGAGCGGACCCATGTTCGCCCGGCTCGGGTACGATTTCATGGCCGTGACGGACCACAATATGGCACCCGACGAAGAGCAGTGGCGCATCTGGCAGGAGCAGGCTGGCTTGATTCTGATTCCGGGGGAGGAAAACGGCGAGCAGGGACACATCCTGGAGATCGGTGTGCATCAGGTAACCCCGACACCCAACGACAACTTCGTCGAGCGCGCGGTGGCTCTGCGGAGCGGCGATGGCTTCGTCGCAGCTTGCCACCCTCAGCAGTATGATGACGGGCCCGAGAACGTGAGCGCGGCAGCGGAGACCCTGCACGCCTTCGAGATCTACAACGGGTTGCCAGAGCAGCGGGGCCTGACCGAAGCGGCCAACATCAGGCTTTGGGATGAGATGTTGACTGCCAGTAAGCGGATTTGGGGGATCGCCACCGATGACTTTCACTTCGCGTTCACTTCGCCGGGACATGGTTGGGTTTGTGTCCAGGTCCCTGAAGAGGAAAGCGATATCACCTGGGCGCTGATTGTCGATCAGTTAAAGGCGGGTGCTTTTTTTGCTTCCACATCGCCAGGGTTCACCGAAATCATGCTGGAAGGGGATGAACTGCGGGTTTGCGCCGATACCTACGTGGAAAGATTACAGGCAATAGGACCCGCAGGTACCGTACTGCACGAGACGGATGGCAATGTCATGACCTGGCAATGTCAACAGGGTTTATCCTACTTCCGCATCGAAGCAATCGCCGGCATAAAACTGGCTTGGAGCCAACCATTTTTCCCGTCGTGACATTTCCAATCGCTGGATAGCACAAATTTTGTTGAACAGCCGCTAGCTCTCGAGCGCAACCTGGCCTAGCGAAATCGATGTATTAGTTCATTCACCTGGTCTCGCGCCATCGATCCCTCCTGCAGCAAAGCAAACACGACCATGTTGATCCCCATCTGCAACTGTGGTTCGTTGCGGTATTCGTTTTGCCAGGCAACTCCGTACGCCTTGTTGGAATAGACGACGGCGAGACGACCGTCGATGAAGATGCCTTCTAAGTACGGCACTCCGCGTTGGAAATCCGCCACGCTGACCGTCTCGAGATCTTCTGGATTCCGCGCCGCAGGTCGGATCGCCGGTGGGGGGCCGTCGTCAAGGTCGTAGAAGCTATGGTAAATCGGGTGGTCATTGGGGATGATACGAAACCGTCCGTACACCCCGAGCGCGTCCTTGAGCATCTGTCGCAGGGAGGCCTCGGCGGGTGAGTATTCCATCCATGGATTGGCGTTCTCCACCAGCGCGAATCCACCCTTGCGCAGATACTCCTTGAAATTCGCCAGCTCAGTCTTCGTCGGTTCGAACGCCTCGTCGACCGATAGGTAGATGAAGGGCGCGCGGAAGATCTTCTGGGATCCGAGGTCGAGGTGGGGATCGACTTCCGCCCGAATTCGTGTTCTCGTGTTTATTGCTTCCGCGAGTTCGACGACCGCTCTCGGTGTTGCCGGTTGCCAATCGTTGCCCCATGCCAGCGCCAGGTAGATAAAACCGTCCACGAACTGCTTGTTCGTCGGGTGCGGCAGCAACAAGCCTTTGTACCGTCCCGTATCGAAATCCAAAATATCGAGCATATCCAACTGCCGCTGCCGCTGGCTCCCGGGATCTTTCTGAATGTCGAGGGAAGCACGTTGTGGCTGAGGTTCGATCTCCTCCACGTGCAAATCGCTGCCCTCGTCTACCTCCTGCCGCAGCGACCTCGTGCCTCTGGTAAGATCTTCGCGGCGGATTTCCGGCACACCTGTCATCTCCGGCCAAGCCGGTATCACCTTGCGGGTCATGGTCCGCTTGGCGATTTCTGTTTTCTCGACACGGAACGGGTCCTTCATGCGGGCTTGGCGGATGATGAGCCTCATCTCCAGAGGTTTTGGCACCGATCTTTGTTCTTCGGTCACCTCCAACACCGTCGAGAGCAAGGCCAACAAGACCAGGGCGACTACGCCACTTGCGATCTGCAACCGGCGCGAACGCCTCAGTCGTTCGACACTAAGCCAATAGGACGGCCCTCTGAACCGTCTTTCGTTCAAGTTACGGCCATCTGCCACGTTGTACGCGCATTTCTTAAGTTACCTGCAGGTTTATAGATACGCCGAGCTGGCTTTTGCGCAATCGAGCCCAAGTGGAAACTAACCATAATAGTTCACATCGATCGCCTTCGCAGCGACGACCGAGATTCTTCCTGGTTCCAGGGGGAGTCATTCTTCTTTCCGCTCTTCTATTTCTCTTTCAATTTACGACGCTAGCTAAACTGGCCGTACTATCTCCTGGCGCGAGCCATCATAACCTCCGGAATTTCGCCCGGGCACTGTCAGAGCGGATTGCGTTCGACGCCTTGGATCTCATGCTCGTCCTGCTTCTTCTGGCGGTCACTTTGGCGCTGCTCTATCTGGAGGCCAGGTGGGAGATGGTCACCTCGTTTCTCAAGTCCGTATTCGTCAACGATCGCCGGGCCGTACTGCTGTTATTCGCTTCATCCCTGGTTCTCGTACGCTACTATTTTGCCGTCGGCAACTTCAACTGGGCTGGTGACGCACCGCAGCATGTCGTCACCGCCCATATGGCGGCGCTCGCCATTGAACATGGTGAGCTCCCTATCTGGACCTTCTTCATAGGGAACGGATCCCCGTATCTGCAGCACTATGGCTTTCTCTTTCCCTACCTGGTCGGTTTCGTGAATCTGTTGACTGACGATCTATCCAGCTCCATGAAGGTGGTGCTTGCGAGCGGACATCTCCTGTCCGGCATTGGCATGTATCTTTTTGCCAGCAGGCTTTGCAAGTCAAGAAGGGCGGGTTTTGTCGCCGGGCTCGGTTACGTGCTTTGTTTTTGGCATCTGCAACAGGTGTTGATCATGGGGCGCACACCCCTAGGACTCTACTACGGTATTCTGCCCTGGGCTTTCTACTTCTTCGAGGAATCGTCGCGTGCCGGCCGCAGGATCCAGGCTGCGCTACTCGGCGGTGTAAGCGTCGCCCTATTGAGCTTTACCCATCCCGCTTACGGCTTCTACACCTGTGTCTTGCTTCTCATTTACGCCGCCGTGCGTCTCCTGCTTTCGCGAGACGATGCCAGCGTCAAAGGGATGATGGGTGCCGGTTTGCTCTACATGGCATGCGCGCTTCTGTTCGGGGCCTACATGAATCTCGGCATGTGGGTGGAGAGCGCCTTTACTAATATGAGCAACTTTGAATTCGGTCTGAGGGAATCGGCGAGTCCGGCGCTGGGGTTGCCTGGCCCAACGTTGCTCCACGTTCTGAGCTGGTCCAACTACCGCTTCTGGTTATTCCCAGTTGAGGAACGACATTGGTACGGGGGGTATCTTGGGCTTTCCCTGATCGCCCTGATGACGGTCGGGTGCTTTGGCCTAAGTCTCCTGCGGCGAAACGTCCGCATTCGTCGCTACCTGCCGGGATTCACAGTGTTGTTTCTCGTCACGCTGATTCTCGTCGCATATCGCTGGCCGCCGATCAACGAAGTGAACCTCATACAGATATTCAACCCCTCGAGATACCTGCTTTTCGTTGCTTTTTTTCTCGCGCTGTCGGCGGGTGTCGGCAGTCATCTCCTGTGCCTGTTCAAGCCCGTGCAATTCCGTCGAAGCCGGTGCTACACCATCCTTCTTCTCATTCTTTTGATAGATCTGGGTCCCACCACGTTTCAGCAGCCTTACGGTAAGAAGCTGCATATGTTTTTTCCGCAACTGGCCAACTTCTCCGAGGACGCCCCAGTAGCTGCCGATAGCTCTCCGGTGCCCAATTTCAGAGCCCAGTGGGTTTCCGACGGGAATCATTCCTCCTTCGCGATCGCTAGAATGGTCATCGACGGCAAGACGCCTGTCCCTGAGGTCTACCATCCCGGCGAGTTGCCCGCTTCCGCGGCGTTCACCGGTCCGATCATGTACGCGCTGCGCCAGGTCCTGTCGGAGACTCAGACCACCTTCGCCTTCGCCGCCCATCCCTGGCGGATCCTGTTGCTTAGCGGCCTACGCCTCTTGAACACCCGCTTCGTGGTGGCGACCACGCAAACGGTGGCCAGCGGATTCTCGATAGAGATTGACAACAGTCCGGTGGTTGTCTCGCCGCGCATTGCTCCGTTCGAGCCCGAACCGGTGACTCCAGAGGACATGAACAGCGAGGTCGGACGCATGTTGAAATTGGGGCAGCTTGAGTCGCGCATGCAATTCTCGATCAAGAACGGCCTGCGCATGGTTCAGGGTATGGGTCTGGATCCGGTGAGGAACGTGTGCGAGCGCATTTTGGTTGGAGTTGACCGGAAAGCGATTTTCCTCGGCACGGCTCCAGATGTCGAGGTGCTCGAACATACGGTGGGTCACCACGATGCCCGATTGCGGATCCGTCTTACCGAGGCCGGATTCGCACGCCTGGCGTACGCCTACTTTCCCTTTCTTAAGGTTACTGTCGACGGATCAACCGTTGTGCCAATCGAGACTGCTGATCGATTCATCGCGCTAAAGCTCGAGGAGGGCGAACACGAGATCGTGATCGAGGCGCGACTGTCTCCGTTGCGCCGAACCCTTCTCTGGCTCGCCGTGGCTGGCTTTGTAGTGGTCGGCGCTCTTGCGTGGCGCGAGCGGCAGATCAATCGGGTGCGATAACCGGATTCTCGAGGCGACCGATCTTTTCCAGCTCCACTATCATATGGTCATCCGGTTGCAGGAACACCGGCGGTTTGCGCGCGAAGCCAACCCCTTGGGGCGTGCCGGTTAGAATCACCGTGCCGGGAAGCAGCGTCGTGTCCCGGCTCAAGTAGCTGACCAGCTGGGCGACGGTGAAGATCATGTCGCCGGTGGTGTGGTCCTGCATGGTTTTTCCGTTCAGCACCGTGCTGATGGCGAGCGCCTGTGGGTCGGGGATCTCGTCGGCGGTGACGAGGACCGGCCCCAGCGGACAGAAGGTGTCGAACGATTTGCCTCGAATCCACTGTCCTCCACCGGCGTTCATCTGCCAATGCCGGGCCGACACATCGTTTGCCGCAGTGTAGCCCAAGACGTAGCGGAGGGCATCGGCCTCGGAAACGTCCCGGCAACTTTCTCCGATGACCGCCGCCAGCTCACACTCGTAGTCGACCTCCGAATCATTTTGACAGGCAGGCAACCGAATAGGCGCGCCAGGATGCTGCAGGCTGGATGTGGGTTTCATGAACAGGATCGGCTTTTCAGGCGGTTCCATGCCGGATTCAGCGGCGTGCTCCCTGTAGTTGAGGCCGATGCAGAAGATGTTGGTCGGTTCCAGCGGCGCCAGCAGCTTTTCCACCTGCGCGTCTCTGTCTGTTGAGGAGAGCCCATCATACAGGTCCCCTTCAAGAACAAGCGTTTGCCCGCCGTCCTTCTGTTCACCGAAACGAATGGTTCCATCTTCACCGACGAATCGAATTATGCGCATCGTTGCTTGACTCCGTTTGATTGGTGCGGCTGTCGTGGAACAAACATCTATCGCCGTGTCCTAGTGTCAAGAATACGACGGTGTTTACCTCCTACCCCGGGACCTGTTTGACACCTTCGGCCGGTTGAAATACCCTTGAGCCGCCAGCCCGTTTCGCGTGCAGAGCCTATTGCACAACTGGAGACCGATCATGCAGCATCATACGGTAGAAAGAGATCCAGGTTTGTCCTGGGTAAAGGATGAGCAACCCGCCATTGAAGCCCCGCCTGATGAAGCCGAAGGCGCCGCTGCCCCGGCCCCGGAGGCGCAATGGCCAGCGGACAGTATCCGCACCGGACTGTGTGGCGCCGTATCCCCCAACATCATATCTCTGCCGGATGACAGCTTCCGCATGTTCTACTGTCAGATGCTCCCGCGGGCTGGGTTTCCCGCCGGCGCCAACGATTACGACAATTGCACAACCCGCCTGCTGAGCGCCTACTCTGTGGACGGACTAACCTGGACTCCTGAGCCTGGTGTGCGTCTTGGAGCGAAGCAGGGAGGTGCCGGGGAATTCCGCGTTGTTTCGCCGGAGGTTGCGCCGTTGCCCGACGGCACGGGCCGTCTGCGGATGTATTACGAGTGCTCGCCCGGTCCGGATAACGGTCCATCCACCTTGCGCAGTGCTATATCTGATGACGGCGGTCTCGAGTGGACGGTGGAAGAGGGAGTGCGCATCGGTGATCCCAACGGGAGCTTCAACGCGCCTCGCCTGATCTTTCTGGATGACGGCAGATGCCGGTTGTACTTCAGTGAGCGCGGCGGCGGCATCAATAGCGCTCTCTCGGATGATGGACTGAACTTCCAGCGCGAACCGGGGGTGCGGATCACGGGTGGTTCCACCTACGACGCCGTCAATGCGTTTGCTCCGGAAGTGCTGCGCATCCGCAGCGGAGGGTATCGCATGTATTTTTCCGGCTACAGCGCCAGCACCCAGGCACAGGTCCTCGGCGCCGTTTCGGAGGATGGCCTGACCTGGCAGAAGGAAGAGGAACCGGTTATCCCGCCCGGCGGGCGTTTGGATGGCGCCAAGGCTTCCGAGATGTGTGTCATCGCGATTCCGACCGCAGACGGGAAGGGCGAGCAGTACCGCATGTTCTACGAGGCCTGCGATGGTACAGCGGTAGATAAGCGTGGGGTATGGCGCATCGCCGGTGCTACCGCGTCTAGCTAATGGGTCCAATCCGGGTGCTTCGAGCAACTCTATCGGGATGACTTTTCGGCCTACCTTCGACCTGCATCGATGACCTTCATTCTCGAATTTATTGAATCAGCTGGAGTCGACGGCGTTGGCTCTGAGTACCTGGCAATCGGCGCCGGGCTCGCAGCCATCGCTGTTGCTAGTTTCCTCGCTTTCTACATCGTGCGCCGACCGCTTCTCGCCGTAGTTCATCGCTTCATCAGAGGGACTGAATCCACCTGGGACGACCCCCTTGTTGAACACAGGGTCCTGGAGCAGCTGTCACACGTAGCTCCCGCCCTGCTCCTATTCCTTCTTATTCCGCTCGTCCTGGAAGAGTACCAACGGCTGCTGCGAATCGCGCATCAGGTCCTGGTGATCTACGTCGTGATTGTCGCCGCCCGGGTAACGGATCTCTTCCTCAGCGTCGTTTCCGATGTCTGGAGCCGCTCCGAGGGGGCGCGGGACATCTCCATCAAGAGCTTCGTTCAGTTCTTCAAGATCATCATCTACGCAGCTGCCGGCGTACTAATCCTCTCCGGTCTCCTGGGCCGTTCGCCGCTGGTTCTGCTGAGCGGTCTAACGGCTTTGACCGCCGTGGTCCTGTTGGTTTTTCGCGATACGATCTTGGGCCTGGTTGCCGGAATCCAGCTTTCCGCCAACCGCATGGTAGCCGTCGGTGATTGGATCGAGATGTCGAAATACGGCGCCGACGGCGATGTCCTCGAGGTGGCGCTGACCACCGTAAAGGTGCAAAACTGGGACAAGACCATCACCACGATTCCGACCTACGCGCTCATCAGCGAGTCCTTCAAGAACTGGCGCGGGATGCAGGAATCCGGCGGCAGGCGCATCAAGCGGTCGATCAATATCGATATCCAGACTGTTCGACATTGCGACGAGGAGATGCTGCGGCGCTACAGTCGCATCCAGCATATCTCTGAATACATCGGACACAAAAAGACGGAGCTGGCGGCCTACAACCAGGAGCACAGCGTCGACCTGGAGTCCCTTGCGAACGGCCGCAGAATGACCAACGTCGGGACCTTTCGTGCCTACGTGATTGCCTATCTGAAGAATCATCCAAAGATCAACCAGGAGATGACCTTTCTCGTGCGGCAATTGGCACCCACCGAGCACGGTCTGCCGCTGGAGATCTATGTCTTCTGCAACGATGTGGCGTGGGTCAACTACGAGGCCGTCCAGTCGGATATCTTCGACCACCTGCTGGCCATCACAGCCGAGTTCGACCTGTCGGTTTTCCAGGCGCCCAGCGGTGAGGATATCCGCCGCCTGCGCAGCTGACCGTGGCGTGCGACGCCGGCGCGGTTATATCCATCGCCCGCGCTTTGGGAACGGCGGTGCACAAGCTTCGTTTTGCTGCGCCTGTCACCCATGTTTACAATCCCCTGGATTACGCCTTCGAAGCGCACAGCACCTACCTCAAGCAACATTTCAACGGAGCAGCCGATACCATCCTGCTCGGCATGAACCCGGGTCCGTGGGGCATGGTGCAGACCGGCGTTCCCTTCGGCGAAGTGACGCTGGTGCGCGACTGGCTGGGGATTCGTGCGGGGATCACCAAACCCGGGGAGCAACACTCGAAGCGCCCGATCGACGGGTTCGAATGCGGACGCAGTGAGGTAAGCGGCCAGCGACTGTGGGGATGGGCGCGAAACCGATTCAAGACCCCGGAGAGTTTCTTCCGGCGCTTTTTCGTCTGGAACTACTGTCCGCTGGCATTCATGGAGGAGTCCGGTCGCAATCGCACTCCCGACAAGCTGCCCGCGTCAGAGCGGGTGCCGCTTTACGAGATCTGTGATCAGGCATTGAAACAGATGGTTGAGATTCTTGAACCTGAACGAGTCCTGGGGGTCGGCAAGTTCGGTGAGCAGCGGGCGCGTGGGGCGCTGGCGCAGGCAGTGAGCATTGGCAGTATTCTACACCCCAGCCCCGCCAGTCCGGCGGCTAATCGCGGCTGGTCAGAGCAGGTGGAGAAGCAGTTAGAAGAGTACGGAATCGAACTACCTAATTAGGGGCAACCACACAGACAACGGAAAGGCCTGGAATGAAACATCTGTTCATCGATGATCACGAGCTGGAAGAGATCGACAACTTGGCGCGTAAGCTGCATCAGCCGCACAAATTTCGCGGAAACGCCGTGGTGCGTCCCGAAAACCGCTGGGAAAACTGTGTGATCGAGATTCGCACCACCCCGGCCTGGGATCCGGAGGAAGGCCTGTTCAAGATGCTCTACCAGTCCGGAGCCGAAGGGCCGGACCCGAACCTCACGCTTGATGTCACCGGGGCCCCCGCCGGCGAGGAGAGCTTCATGTGCCTGGCTACGTCGGAAGACGGAGTCAACTGGGAGAAGCCTAACCTGGGGCTTTTCGACTACCACGGAGTGCTGTGGAACGGCAAACCGATCGGCAAGGAGAACAATATCGTCGGCGTGGGCCGCAGCCTCTTCCTGGCGCCTATCTACGACGGCACCGATCCCGACCCGAGTCGGCGCTACAAAGGCATGGGCTGGTGGGCGGGGGGGAGCGGCGGATTGACACCCGTGGTGTCCAGCGACTGTCTCCACTGGAGCGCGTTGGAAGATTTCAATGTGCCGAGCTCCGACGAGGCGCATCTGACGCATCTGTCGGACGAGAAACGGTTCGTGGCTATGGTGAAGAACCGCGGACCCGGCGGGCGCGCCCCGTACGGAAGAAGCCACTGTTTGAGCATCAGCGAGGACTTCGAGAACTGGAGCGAGCTGGAACTGGTCTTTCACGCCGACCAGGAAGACCAGGAAAACGGCATGGAGCGCATCGCGCGTTTCATCGAGGATCCCGAGTACCTGAGCCCGGTCTACAATCGGCCCGAGGAGTACAGGACCGATGTCTACAATTTTCCGGTGTTCAAGTACGAGGGGTTATATCTGGGGCTCCCGGTCATGCACCACTGGACCGGCAAACACGCACCGCTTTACGCGAACGTCGACAGCCGTAAATCGGTGGAACTGACCAGCAGCCGCGATCTGCGGAACTGGGAACGGTCGGCGAACAGGGCGCCCTTTCTGGAGTTGTCCAAGGTGGGGGACGGCAGCGCCTACGATACCGGTCAGGTTGTTGTGACCAACGGACCGGTAGTGCGCAACAACGAGCTCTGGTTCTACTACCTTGCCTGCCGCCATCGCAGTCAATCGATCGAAGATACCCTGAACCGCAAGTACCTGGACACCGCGGCGACGTGCATGGCCCGTCTGCGCATGGATGGGTTTGTGTCGTTGAAAGGGGGTGTGGAGTGGGGCTCGGTGCTCACCAAACCTATCGAGGTCACGGGCGAGCGGCTGCATATCAACGTGGACTCCTGGCGGGGCAAAGTAACGGCTGAGGTTCTGGACGCGTCCAGCAGCGAACCTATCGCCGGATACACGAATGACGATGCAGTGCCGGCGGTACTTGATAACATCGATCACGCCATGAGCTGGAAGGATAAAACGGATCTTTCGGGGCTACGTGGCTGCAAGGTGCGCCTGCGATTCTCTCTGTGGAACGGCGAGCTCTACTCCTACTGGTTTGAATAAGAGGACGGGGCGTCCTATTTTACCAGATTTGGTTTTCTGGCAGGACTTTCTACTTTACGGGTCCTGGAGTGAAAAAAGGAGAACCCTATGAGTTCAGGGAAATTCGATTTATCCATATCCATTGGGGGAGCGGCTGGACAAGGGATTGCGACCCCCGGTAACATCCTCGCTAGAATGTTTATCCGGCGTGGTCTCCACTTCAATGCCTATAACGCCTACCAATCGATTATCCGCGGGGGGCATATCTTTCTGACGGTCCGCGTCAGTGACCACGAGATCGACAGCCACGGAGACAAGATTGACCTCCTGATTGCTCTTAATCAGGACACCATGAACCGGCATCTGAGCCTGATGAGGCCGGGTACCCGGGTGATTTTCAACGGCGACAATGTGGAAGCCGGCGAGGCCGAAGAGGGGGTTCATTGTTGCCCGCTGCCCGTTGCTGAGCTGACCGACAACAACCGCAATAAGCTGGTACAGAACACCGTGGCTCTGGGGACGATCATGCATCTGCTCGGTCTGGAGTTCCAGATCCTCGAGGACATTCTGACGTTGCAGTTTCAACGCAAGGGCCAGGATGTGGTCGATGAGAACGTCGCCGTCGCCCGCGCCGGTTTTGAGTACGCCAATGCGAACTTCGAACCCTTCTCCCACTCGGTTCCGGTGGGCCCGAAACCGTTGGCTGTCTGGACCGGTAATGAGGCGCTGGCTATGGGTGGCGCCGCTGCCGGAGTGAAATTCTATTGTGCCTACCCGATGAGTCCATCGACTGGAGTTCTCCACTGGATGGCCAACAACGCCCGCGATCTGGGGATCATGGTGCGGCAGGTCGAGGATGAAATCGGCGTGGCGAATATGGCCATTGGGGCAGCCCATACAGGGGTTCGGGCAATGTGTGCAACCTCTGGCGGTGGATTCGCATTGATGACCGAAGCGATAGGCAGTGCGGCGATGATGGAGATTCCTGTCGTTTATATCGATGTGCAGCGAGCCGGGCCCTCCACGGGCGTGCCCACCAAGACCGAACAGGGAGATCTGTGGCAGGCTCTCGGAGCCAGCCAGGGGGATTTCGAACGTTTTATCGTGGCTCCAAAGAATGCCCTGGACGCCTTTGATACCATGGCCGAGCTATTCAATCTGGTCGACAAGTGCCAGTGCCCCGGCATCGTCATTTCGGATCTGCTGATCTCGGAAGGTACCTTCAGCGTTGATCCGGATGACATCAACATGAATCCAGAAATCGATCGGGGTGATGTGATCACCGAATCACAGAGGGAGATCAACGATTCCCCGAACGGATCCCAGGGTCGCAACGGCTATGAGAAAGGTCTGATTGGGACACCCAGTAATGGCTACCTGCGATACGAGGATACCGAGAGTGGGATCTCTCCCCGGGCCCTTCCAGGACTGGAGGGCTATGTGCATGTTGTCGCCACGGATGAGCAGGACGAGGACGGCGTTTTGATCAGTGACGAGTGGACCAATCCTCACAAGCGTCGCAAGATGGTCGAAAAGCGGGCTCGAAAATTCAAAGGTGTCGCGGCTCAGGTGCCTCCTCCCCAGGTAGAAGGTCCGGAGGATGCTGAGATCACGCTGATAGGGTGGGGATCCACTTACGGCGTGATCAAAGAGGCCATCGCGCAGTTGAAGGAGCGGGGTGTCAACGTCAATCATCTTCCGATCAAGTGGATCGTACCTTTGCACGGAGAGGTCGTGACGGAAGTCGTCGCCAACGCCGGACGGACCATCATCGTCGAGAACAACCATTCAGGGCAGTTCTACCGCTATCTGCGGAGCGAAACCGGACTTGCGGTAGACGGACATATTCGCAAGTACGATGGAGAGCCGTTCATGCCACACCATATCGCTGACGGAGTTCTGGAACTGATCTCTGGTACGGAAGACGTTTACGTCCCCTACCAGGAAATCTTGGTCTGAGGAGGTGCCTATATGACAGTCGAAACTATCGCCGAAGAAGCTGTAGAGGCTGTTCAATTAAAGCCGAAGGACTTCAAAGGGAAGGTCGATCCAGATTGGTGCGCGGGATGTGGTGACTTTGGCGTTCTGAGTTGCCTTCAAAAGGCTTGCGTGGATCTGGGTCTCAAACCCCACCAGATTCTCACCGTTAGCGGTATCGGTTGTTCGTCAAACTTCCCTGGGTTCTTCAACGCCTACGGTATGCATACCCTTCATGGGCGAGCGCTTGCCGTGGCTACAGGCGCGCAAATGGCCAATCACGAATTGAAGGTCATCGCGACCGGTGGTGACGGTGATGGCTACGGCATCGGGGGAAACCATTTTACCCATACGTCGCGTCGAAACGTCGATCTGACCTACCTCGTCATGGACAACCAGATTTACGGTCTGACGACGGGCCAGATTTCGCCCACGAGCACAGTAGATATGAAGACCAAGAGCACCCCGTTCGGCAGCGTCGAGGCGCCGATCAATCCGATTACAGCGGCGATTATGAACGGAGCAACCTTCGTCGCTCGCGGGTTCAGTGGGGACGCCAAACATCTGATCCAGCTCATGCAGCAGGCGATCCAGCACCGGGGGTTTGCGCTCATCGACGTCTTCAGCCCCTGTGTCACCTTCAATCACGACAATGACTTCCCGTTTTTTAAGCAACGTGTCAGGAAGCTCGAAGACGAGGACCATGACCCCAGTGACTGGAAAACTGCTTGCGAGAAGGCAATGATATGGGGCGATACGATCTTCACCGGACTCTTTTTTCAAAAGAAGGACACCCTTGCCCTCGACCAGCTCGAGCCTGTCCTCGACGAGGAGGGTCCCCTTTCCCGTCGACCGTTGGATTTGAGTAAGGAGCAGACTCAGAAGATCATCAAGAGGATGATGTAGCCAGCGCACTGTTATTGAACGTACGAATCAGCGCTCAACGGTCGTAGACCGGGTCCGCACCGATCCAGCGGCCTGGATCGACCCCGCCGGCACGTAAGCCCTCTGCTCTGCCGTAAGAGACAATGCGGCGCCTTCGAGGCTATCCTGGAGTTGCTCAAGGCTCCGCGCCCCGAGTATCGGCGCCGTGACCCGTGGCTCCGCCATGACCCAAGCCAGGGCCAACTGCGCCGGAGTGACATTCAACTCGTCTGCCGCAGTTAGAAAGCGCTCCACCACGTCGTAGGAATGTTCGTCGAGGTAGCGCTTCCTATACCCCTCATTTGAATGCAGCCGGTACGCGGCTGGAATCTCAGCTCCCCGCTTGTACTTCCCGGTCAAGACCCCGCCGGCCAACGGGTTGTACGGAACAACCCCCAGGCCTTGATCCGCACACAGGGGCAAAATCTCCAGCTCTATGCCGCGGTTCAAGGCGTTGTAGACCGGTTGGATACTGACGAAGCGGTCCAACAGGCGGGTGTCGGCCAGGCATAGATACTGGGCTAACTGCCAGCCACTCAGGTTGGAGCAGGCGATATAACAGACCTTCCCCTGCCGAACCAGGTCATTTAGTGCTTCCAGGGTTTCGGCGGGCGGGACATGGGGATCCCAGCGGTGGATCTGATACAGGTCGATCCGATCTGTTTGCAGGCGACGTAGGCTGTCCTCGACGGCCGCGACAATATGAATACGCGAGAGCCCGGCGTCGTTCGGTCCCGATCCCATGGACCCGAACACCTTCGTCGCCAGAACTACCTCTTGCCGATTCCTGCGCGCCCGGATCCACCGTCCCACCACCTCTTCAGAGCCGCCGCGCGAGTAGGCATCGGCGCTGTCGAGGAAGTTGTATCCCTGCTCGACGAAGTAGTCCATTAGAATGAAGGAGGTCTCTTCGTCGGCCTCCCGACCGAAGGTCATGGTGCCAAGGCAGACGGGCGAGACCTTCAGTCCGCATTTCCCCAGCGTTTTGTAGTTCATTCTTCAACTCCGAAAAAGCGAATGAGGCGTGTGCCACCTCTCAGAGCATGGTGTCGCGTTGCAGAAATACCGAGATTACACCACTCAGGATAGACGGTTGAACGTCGAATACAACCCCAGGGAGTTAGAAATGGAGAGAAGACCACTAGGCCGTTCTGGTCGCAGCTTGACCCCGATTGGTCTTGGGTGCGTCACCTTCGGTAGAGAAATCGACCAGGAGCAATCGTTTCGCATTCTCGATTACGCCATCGAGAAAGAGATCAGCTGGCTGGATACTGCGGAGATCTATGGGGGCGGTCAGTCCCGCGCCGGTCGTCGCGATACTCTAGGAATCGAGGATGAGCGCGAGGTTACGGGAGAAATGAGCTCTTCCGAGAAGATTATTGGACGGTGGTTATCCGAGCGCGATTGCCGGGATCAGATCGACATCTGCACCAAAGTGAGCAGTGGCTCCGATCCGGAGAACATCCGCAATGCGTTCAACAACAGCCTCGACCGCCTACAAACCGATCACGTGGAGATATACAAGCTGCATAACGCCAAATCGGAAACGCCCATCGCAGAAACCCTGGGTGCCCTGGATGAGCTGGTGAAAGCGGGCAGGGTCGACGTGATCGGCTGCAGTAATTTTTCGACGGAACAGCTGCGCGAAGCCCTGGAGGCCAGCGCCCGTCACGGATTCACCCGTTTCGAAATCATTCAACCCGGCTTCAGCCTGGCCAATTCCAAAGCTCGAGACGATTTTTTCGAGCTGTGCTCGGCGGAGGAGATCGCCATCACCTCCTACGGTCCTCTGGGATCTGGTTTCCTCACCGGAAAATACACCCCGGATCGGGATAAATTCCCCAAAGGCAGCCGTTACCACATCGCGCCTGCCCACGCCAACCTCTACTTCACAGATCACAATTTCGAATTGCTTGAGAAACTGCGAGAAAAATCATCGGCTGTCGGCCTGCCGATGGAGCTACTGGCGATGGCTTGGGTCATGGCCCACGATGAGGTCACCTCCCCGCTCGTGGGGGCGCGCGAAACCAGTCACATTGATAATGCACTCGCCGCACTCGAGCTGGAGCTGGAGCCGGCGCTCTTCGAGGAGATGACCAGCTGGACCGTGGGGTAGCTCTGCCTTGAACCCACGACCGATCTGGAAGGCTGGGAAATCGGTTTGTTACTCATCACTTCCTCCGTTTCGTCGACTGGCACTACTCTGTCCAGAACGCGAACAGCTCGGCATTCCGCATGCTGAAACGCGATCGCACGTTTTGCAGCTTCAAGCCACTGAGATCGCCGCCTTGCTGCCACCGGACCGGAAGGCGAACCCCATCCGCCGAGATCGGCAACGCCCGAGTCAGCGACCAGGCTTCGTTCAACAGCTCGCCCTTGTCGTTCAGTAACTCGACGCGAATCTCACCGCCGTCGGCGTCAGCGTTGATCCACAGGCTAGAGCCGCGCCATACCAACGGTTTGGTCACGACCTCGCCGTCGACGTCTCCGGCGCGCATAGAAACGAAACCGTCCAGCCGCAACGTGCCCAGATTGAACGCTGCCTGATTCCCCATGTCCTGAGACTCGTCCTCTTTGTAGCTGCGGAACTTCGAGCCCGAATAGAGAAACACGAGCTCGTCGCCGATGTGCAATGGTTTTGACGGCGGCATGATCTGGACCAGATCGTACTGGCCGCTTGCTTCCGGTGATAGCGGGATGAAGTCGGGGCGGGTCTCGTTCAACGCATACAGCCAGTTTTCCATATCTCGACTGGAGGAAAGGCCGGTGACGTTAAATCCATCGCTGCCGCCGTCCGCAAGGTTTCCCGTCATGCGAAACCGGGTGGGGAAACCGATGTAGATGCCTTCGTACGGGAACGCCGCCATGTTGTATATCTGCGAGCTGTACTCATCCCAATTTACGACGAGCGGCTGTTTCATTTCCGGATCGGCCAGGTGGGTTTCGAGCCAGACCTGTCCCAGCTCCTGGTCACGACGGTCGGGGGCAAAGACGTAGAGGTAGGGAGGCTGGCTCCAGCTGGCGAAGTCCTTGCTGGTGAGCATCCAGACCGAGCGCAGCCAACCCTTGCGGGCGCACCCGATCCCTAAGGGAGCGTTGCAGTGTCTTCCCTCACGTTGCGCTCGCAGGTAGACACCGCGGTTCTCGTAGAGTCTCGATGCGTCCGAGTTGACTCCGGTGCGACCCAGGAAGACGAACTGATCGGTCTCGTCGTCGTAGAACAGATGGTTCTCCTCGCTGCCCGACAAGCCCTCATCGGAAAGCGGAGTGAAATGGATACCGTCCGCCGAGACAGCGGGCAATGGATTGACCGCCCCCAGGAGTGCTTTCCAGCGACGTTGTGGGTCCGGATCGTGGGTGTCGTAGAGGACGTTGTAGAGCAGGTCCGTGGCCAGACCGGTAGGCTGCAGCATGTTGTTCTCGGTAGAACCTTCAAACTCGAACAGGCCGACGATCGGTTTCTCCCAGTTGAACCCGTCGTCGGAAACCGCCAGGCAGGTCGTCCAGGGATAAAACCCCCTGTCTTCGTCGAAGGGCGGAAAGGCCCAATAGCGGAACTCGTAGCGCTCTTCCTCCGGGTTCCAGTACGGGGCGCTGCGACCGGAGATGAATCTGAACTCCCAGGGGTGCTCGGGTCTGATGACCGGGTTGCCTGCGTATTTGCGCAATTGGTGTTGCACGCGTTCCACGTCGACGGTCTCTTGCAACGCGAAGGTGTCGAGGAAGAGCTCCTTGCGCCCGGCCTTTAGAAAAACCACGTCATCTCTCGGATCTTCAGCGACGGTGAAGTCGATAGATCGGTTTTCATCCGCTACAACCCCGTCCTGTTCGAACGGCACGAGCTTGTATCCGTCGATTACGACCCGGTAGCTGTCGTCTGCTGTGACCCGTCGCGATGCTACTGCAATCTCGGTCAGCGGGCGTACTGGCCCGGGTGGCCAGGCCGTAGCGCCATCGGTCAACACCATCTTCTTCGTTCGTGCGGTACGGTCTACCATGAGACGAACGAAATAGACGCCGGCCCCGGCGCCCGTCCCACCGTCATCCCGACCATCCCAGGTGGCCGAGTGCAAACCATGAGGCTGCCTGGAATCAACCAGGGTGCGTACCGGCTGTCCGAGGATGTTGTAGATCCGCAGGCTGACGCGCGCCTCCTGATGTAGCTGGTACGGAATCACAGTGGAGGGGTTGAACGGGTTGGGGTAGTTCTGGAATAGGCTGAACCCAGCTGGCAAGGCGCTGAACGCCTCCACGATCGTGGAGGCGTTCAGCACGACGCGGTACCGTCCTGCGGCGTCGGTCTTACCCGTGAAAACCTGATTCGGATCGCGCTCGCTTACGTACCTGACCTCAATGTCTTTGGGTCGCGCCCGCTGTGGACCTGGTTCCTCCGCAGGCACGATATGCACCGTTCCGACGATTTCCCGCGCCGAAGTTTTTTCCGCGAAAAGACAGGAGAACGCAGCACAGATCGCGATGAAATGGAATCGGCTAGTCATATCCATTCCTCTACCTCGTTCGGACGACTTCGCCCGGCCAGCGACCGGGACCGTCCTCGACTTACTAAACGTGGTCTGTGGTCGGAGTATAGATCGGTATGGGCAGCTGGTCCCCGCAGATATCTGTCACTCGTTCCGGTCCAAACAGCACCTTCACCATTTGCCGACGAGAGTAGCGCTCTTCGCGGTCACTTCGCCGCAACGTAAACAGGCCGTCCTGTTCCCACACCTCGAGATCGTCAGGTCCCAACTTCGCGACGAGGCCGGCGGGATCGATGAGATAGAGCATATTCCAGGCGGCACGCCTGAACGGAAATCCAACTTCATCCAGCAGCGTGGTGAGCTTCGGCTGTAGCGGATTCGCCTCCACGAGCATCTCCGGCTGCAGCAACGGCGTGAAGCTGCTGTCGCGGGTCGAGGTGGAAACGCCCGCGGTTTCGGCGTCCACCCGATGGAAGATCTCGCGTACCAGACCCGCCACCACTTCAGCGGGACCCCCATGTTCCATTAGGATACGACTCTGGGTGCGGTAGTAGGCGTAGGCAACGACGCGCGAACGCTGTATCGCTACAAAGATTTCGGCCGGCTCTTTCGCAAGAACCAACCGCTCGTCCTCCCGATTGCGGATGACGCCCCACTTCTCGCGTAGGTGAATCTCGTGGACGGCATCCAGATAACGTTCGAAACCGGAGTCGACCTCGAACCCGTCCAGGGTAGGTAGAAGATCGACGTTGCCTCTGTTGATCGAGTAGGTGAGCAGGCAGCCACCGTCCTCGTAGTCGAAACGACGGTACCATTCGGGATAGCCGGCCGAAAGATTTACCAGATCACAGCCGGTCTCCCCAGCCCGATCGGCAGTATCCTTCATCAGCATCGCCCCCAGGCCCTGCTTGCGCCAATCGGGATGGCAGGTGGTGCAGTTTACGCCGATGGCCTTAAAGGTGTGCGGGCCGGCGGCTATCTCCCGTGGCGAATGGGAGACGCTGGCGCGAATGGCCCCATCGATCCGGATAACGCGGATGTTGTCCAGATTCGACGCTCGGTAGATGTGGGGATAATCGGTGAGAATGGAAGGTGGCTTACCCTGATTCGTCCGAAAGATCCCATTGACCAGCTCCAGCAGCTCATCCAACTCTTCGGGTTTGCATGCCCTCGGACCGTCGTAGCTACTCACTGCGTGGACTCCCTGGTTAATGGACTACTCAAGAAACCGGCGGACGATGGTGGATCCAGGGTTGGGCTTCCTCGAAGGCTGCCGAAGCCGCCAGAACCGTCTCTTCGTCCCCTTTGCGGCCGACGATCTGCAGTCCGATCGGCAATCCGTCCGCAGAGAAACCGGCGGGGATGCTCGCAGCCGCGTGACCAATGGCGTTGATCGGCAGGGTAAAGTCGCCATTCCAATACTGGTCGGGGAAGGCCAGGCCAGGTGTCCACTTTCCGGGGAATTTTCCATACGGAAACGCAGGGAAGCAAGCAGTGGGAGACAGCAACAGATCGAACTGTTCGAAGAGGTCGTCCATACGTGCCTTCAGGCGATCGATGCGACCCGGAGCGGAGGCGTAGTCGCCCGCCGTCACCTTTGCACCGTACTCAAACCAGAAAACTGCATATTCGGTCATCTCTTCGCGGTGGGTGTCCAACAACGAGCCCAATCTGGCATAGGTATCGGCGGCGCCCAGGTAGCCGAAGGCGTCGTATGGAGGGTCCATGGCCAGATCGGATTCCTCCACATGGCATCCCAGCTGCTCGAACACTCGCGCCGCGGCCGACGTGACCCTCAACACCTCCGAGTCGACACCGGCGAAGCCAAAGTCGGGGCTCCACGCGACCCGCAAACCGTTGATTCCTCGATCCAGAGCGGCGACGAAATCGGGAGGCACCTCACGCAGTGATACGGGATCGTTCGGATCGTGGCCGGCCATTACCTGGAGCAACAGCGCCGCGTCCTTCACGGTGCGCCCGATCGGCCCGTTCTGGGAGAATATGTACGGCATGGGATGTCCCTCCGTACCGGTAAAACCGGATACCCTTCCCTGGGTCGGTTTGATGCCGTAGATGCCGCAGAAGTGGGCTGGTATGCGAATGGACCCTCCCCCGTCGCTCCCGGTCGCAAGGGGACAAAGGCTGGCGGCCAAGGCGGCTGCGCCGCCGCCGGTGAATCCACCGGGAGTGCAAGCGGTGTTCCAGGGGTTGCGTCCGGGCTCTCCCAAACGGTTCTCACAGGTGCCGACGATGCCGAGCTCGGGCGCGTTGGTCTTACCGAGAATGATGGCGCCGGCCGATTTCACTCGTTGGACTACCGTTGCATCGTGCTCCGGAATCTGGTCCTTGTAGGCCACACAGCCCAGTGTCGTGCGGATGCCGCTGGTCATCTGGGTATCCTTGATCGCGATAGGCAAGCCATGGAGTGGGCCCAGTTTGTCGCCACGACTCACGGCATCCTCTGCCACCTTGGCGGCGGCCAGTGCTTCGTCCCGAGTTACGGTGACAAATGAATTCAACTGCGAGTCCAACCGCTCTATGCGGTCCAGGTACAACCGGGTCAGCTCCACCGGGGAGATCTGTCGGTCGGCAATCAAATGCAGCAGTTTGTGTGCCGGCTCGAATGCCAGCTCTTCATCAGTCATCGGTCCCTTTCCAATACACGGCGCACATTCTCCGCGGTCACCGCGCTCACTCTGCGGTTAGACTCCTCCGTGACGCCGGCGATGTGGGGGGTGAGAAGAATATTCGGCACATCCACGAAAACAGAGTCTGGAGGCAGCGGCTCTTGTTCAAAGACATCCAAAACCGCTCCCGCTAGATCCCCGTTTCGCAGCGCCGTGGCGAGCGCTTTCTCATCCACCACGCCTCCGCGAGAAGAATTGATCAAATAAGCGTCGGCACGCATCAGGGACAGCGCCTCGCCATCAATCAGATGTCGGGTCAGCTCGGTCAGCGGTACGTGAAGGCTGACCGCATCGCTGGCGGCAAGGAGCTGTTCCAACGTTTTACAGGTAACCTGCGTTTTTTGCCAGATGGAGTCTGTTGATCCTATGAAAGGATCACAGGCCGCAACGACCATTCCCAACTCTTGGGCCACCCGCGCCACCTCCCGCGCGATGTTGCCAAAACCGACGAGCCCCAATCGACGCCCGCTGATCTCTTTGCGGATCAGGCGCTCCCTGGGCCATTGACCCGCTTTCACGTCGTCGGTGGCGAAGAAGCTGCCGCGAAAGATCGTCAGCAGAGCGGCGACCACGTACTCCTTGACCGCCAGGTCGTTGGCGCTCACAGCTGGAAAGACCTGGATGCTTCGCTGGCGACAGACCTCCAGGTCGATATTGTCAAGGCCAACACCCAGACGACCCACCACCAGTAATTTCTCGCAACCCTCCAGCAACGGCCCGCGCACCTGAGTCCGGTTGCGCACGATCAGCCCGCGCGCTTTGGCGGCCCCCGCGATCAGGTCATCAAGGCGCTCTACCAGCTGCGGATCGTACTGGACCTCGAAGTCGTGGGATAACCCCGCAACGGCCGCCTGGTCCATGAATTCGGAGATGACGATATCCACCATCGATCGAGATTACCGCAGCAACGCTTCGGCAGCCTGGTCGTGCCACTGCAACTGAAGCTCGACGGCATCGTGCCGCTTGAATGGTCGACAAACCTCCTCGATTGAACATCCCACCGGATCGATCCTCTCGAGATCTGCTACACCCATACCCCGCTGGTTACCGTACTGCAGCAACCCCAGATCCAGTGGTTCGAACCCCATCACCTTGGCCATCACGGCGTCCACTGCAAACACGTCCGCGCTGGCGGCGGCGACACCGAGCTCAACGGCATCGGTTCCTCCCGGTCCGTTTCCCTGCAGGCCCACCGTTCCATCCACGACGCCGATGTCGGGCATGAGGTGACGGGCGAGGCGTATGAGGTTGACGTTGATCCGGCGCGCTTCATCGGGAAGCTGGCGCTGGTCGTGGGACCGGAAACCGTGCACCTTGACCCGGTCCTCTTTACGTATGGTGCCCATGATCATGTTCTTGAGCGCCAGGGTCACACAGCAACAGTCGTGGGTTTTGGCTATTGCGAGGGAGATGGTGCACGGGCATTGGAGGACCGTCTGCGGTATGTGCACGGTATACTCCGTGCCATCGGCCAGGTAGATCTGTTCCGTCTGCCAGCTGGTCTCCTGATTCAGATCGACGAATCGAATCGGCAGGTCGAATTCATCGATCGGGTCGCGATACCCGAAATTGTCGAACGCCTGGCCGGAATCGTCGTTGGCCCCTTCAGCGATGATAATTTCCTGGAGCGGCGACGGGCAAGAGAGCAGAAAGTCGATGGCACCGCGAATAGCATCGGCGTGGCTCGAGGCCAATTGGTTCGTGCTGGAAAGGAAATTCGGTTTGAGCATGACCTGCTCGCGGATCTTGCCTTCGAGATCGGCGCGAACCTGGTCCATGGCCCGGTAGACATTCTTCCTCCGCTCGCCCTCATGAGCGAGGCCGACGCGAACGCGAGTGTTGTTTCCTGAGGTCACCCTGCCCTCCTCTGGCGCAACTAGTGCACTGGTGCAAATCTTGTTCGATGCTGCCCGATGTGCTGTAACATAGAAGCCCCCCAGCCAGCAGGCAATGTGCACACCTAGCCGGTCTCAGAACCGCAAATGAGCCGATCGCAGCGAAGGTTGGCCGAAGTTGCCCGGGTGCGACGATAGAGAGTATGACCCTTATTGACTACTTTCGAGATTGCCAAGTCGCCCCATACAGTCGCGCTGCAGGAATCTTAAGTGCCAGTGAACATAAACGGAACCGTTCGCGATGAGAGCTCCGGGAGGGGAATCGGCGACGTCGCCGTCTCCGACGGAGAATCGATCGCCCGTACGCACGCGGATGGGTCTTACCGTCTGCCTTTCCATCCGGGCGAACATACTTTCATCTGGGTGAGCTTGCCCGACGGCTTCGAAAACGTGGGTCCGTTCTACCGATCCCAATGCGAAGCGGGCGAGACCACCGATTTCTTCCTCACCCCTCGCCCAGACTCGTCCTCCAAAGGCCGGCGGATGGCGCAGCTCACCGATTTTCACCTTGGCAAGGAGTCCCTGGGTCCGGAGAATCTGCGCGAGGATATCAACCAGGTGCTCAGCGCGGATGCCCCCGATTTTGCCGTGATAAGCGGCGATCTCACCGACATGGGTACCGAGCATGAGTTGCGGAGTTGCCGGGAAGTTCTGCACGATATCGATTTAGAGATGTTCCCCATGTTTGGCGGGCATGACGGCAAAGAGGAGCTGATCCGGGAGGAGAAGGGAACAACCTGTACCCGCAACTACGAGCAGATTTTCGGTCCTACCTACTACAGTTTCAATCGAGCCGGGAGGCACTTCGTGCTGTTCCCCGATGAGGATCGGTATTTCGCCGGGCCGGACCAGGAGCGCAAAGCGCGCTGGCTGCGGGCGGACCTCACTAGCCAGCCTGCTGACCGGCCGTCGATTCTCTTCATCCACGCCACCCCAGCGGCCAGCTTTGTTGAGGAAATGGGCCGCCTCGGCGTCGTGATGCTGCTTTTCGGCCATCGGCATTCGAACAAGTGGTACGAGTGGGCCGGCGTGCACGTTGGCTGTTGTCCGTGCCTCAGCTTCGGCGGTACCGACTATTCAGCGCGGGGGTATCGGATCGTTGATTTCGCGTCCACGGCCTTCAGGACGCGCTTGGTTGCTCTGAAAAACCGTCTGCCTGACCGAGAGTTGGTCGACCCCCCGGGCGACGAGCGGCTTTATCGTCGTTGGGAGCACCAGCTGCCTGGCAATTTGCACCTCAGTGAACCGGTTCAATGGCAGGATACTTTCCTGGTGAGCATCGACGACCAGTACGGAAATGGGGATCCAGGTCTTCGCTGCATCGATGGGGCCACCGGCGCCACCCGATGGCAGGTGATCACCGAAGCCGGCATACAGACCACGCCTGCTGTGGGTGAAGGGGGTTGTTGCGCCGTTATTACTCCTGCTGGCCGCTTGTACGGAATAGACGCAAGCACGGGCCAACTGCGGTGGGATGTGAGTCTGCCCGGATATCCGGAGCGTTGGATCTACAACTCGCCGCTGGTGGACACAGATTCGAATCACGCGAGGTCGAGCGTGGTGTTCGCAGGCTCTAACGCCGGCTGTGGGGCCTTCGACGGGGAGACGGGAGAAACCCGTTGGTACTGCTCGTTCGTCGGCGATACACCCCGCGTAATCGACAAACCATCCAGGGCAAACGCGGTTCTCACCGACGATAAGCTCATCCTGTTGATTCCGAAGCGCGGGCTGGTCGCCCTTGATCGAAACGACGGCCAACTGGTTTGGGAGGTGGCTCTGGGCATTCAACATTATTGGGCCACGCCGATCGTTTCGGGGACCCACCTGATCACCGGTGGCGATATCGGTAAGCTGGCGGTGGTTGCGGCAGACTCCGGCAAGCTGGTATGCCAGTGGGATCTTCCCGATGACGCCTACCCAACGGCACTCGCGGCGGACGCCGACCGCAGCTACGTGGCGCTTCCGAATGGGAAGGTTTGCTCATACCGGCTCGCTGACGGCCAGCTGCTCTGGACCTTCGAAAGTGAAGAAGCTCTCGTGGACATGGTGCCTGCGCGTCGCGGCGGTGCCTCGACGCTGGCAGCGCCGCTCAGGTGGCACGACTGGCTCCTGGTGCCAGGGGGCGACGGCCTGCTGCATGTTCTCGATCCCGAGACCGGCAAAGCGGTTCTACAGATCCGCTTTGCCGCACCTCTGACAGCGACCCCCTGTGCCCTCAGGGACGGATTCTGCGTCGGCAGCCTGGACGGCAGACTTACGTTTCTGACGCCCTGACGGATCGACATCTGCGGAAAATGAGACCGAGATGGATGTGAGCGGTACCGTTCGCGAGACCGGCAGCGGCAAAGGCATTGCCGGCGTGCCGGTATGCAACGGCGAGGCGTTCGCGGTCAGCGGTGCGGACGGACGCTACGAGATACCGGTCGAAGCGGGCGCACACCCCTTCGTCTGGATCTCGATGCCCGACGGGCTGGTTGCGGTAGATCGATTCTATCGCGGTTTGCCCGGTGATCTGTCTTCCCTCGATGGACTCGACTTCGAGCTGTCGCCGAAACTTGCCGGCAGCAGCGACTGCTTTCGACTGGCGCATATCACCGATCTACATCTCATCATCGAACAGGAGAACCCCAATCTGGAACTGACCTCGCCCGGCGCACTGAAGCAAGCTATGGAGAGCCTGCTGGAGCGATCCAATCCCGACCTGATCATCGTTGGGGGAGATCTGACGAATCTCGGCACGCCGCAGGAGATGGCAGAGGTTTCCCGTATCCTTTCCCGGGTCGAGACGCCGCTCTTCCCGTTGTTTGGCAATCACGACGGCGCCAACGAACGGCGTATCCAGCTGGCTCAGGAAGGCAAGGCGGACAAGACCTTCACAAGGCATTACGAGCAGTGCTTTGGTCCATCCTACTACAGCTTCGATTGGGGTGGTTGCCACGTCGTCATGTACATGGACTTCGATCGCTGTCTTTCGCCCCCCGACCAGGTGCGCAAAGCCACCTGGTTGACGGGCGACCTCTCACGGCAGCCGGCCGGACGACAGATCATCGTGGTGCTCCACGGACCGCCAACCCCCGATCTTCTCCAACAGCTCAGCCGTTTCGAGGTCTCCACCGTGCTCTACGGTCATCGACATTCCACCAAGGTAGTTCAACAGAACGGCATGGACGTGATCTGCACGCCGGCCTTCTGTTTCGGAGGCACCGATACCACGCCGGCTGGCTACCGTCTCCTCGACTTCGTCCCGAACAAGGTCGAGCACCAGCCGGTCGCCCTGAACCAGGAGCGGCTCAAGATTCAGAGTCCGCTGAGGGGTGCTGCCGCGGCGGCACCCCTGGAACTCACGTGGGAACGAAGAATCCCCGGAGACCTTCACCGTGCCGCGCCGATCCGTTACGGAGACAACATCCTTCTCAGTCTGCGCGACGAATCCCTGGGCCGTGACGGCGGAGTACTCTGTCTCGATGCAACCGATGGAGAAGAGCTGTGGCGGTTCCGCAGCAGCGCCTCGGTCAAGAGCAGCGTGGCGGTTTCGCCATCGGGTATGTGCGCGGCCGCCTCTGTGCACGGGGAGGTCTACCTGCTTGAACCGGATGGAACATTGCGTTGGAAGTCGAGGCTGCCGGGCTACCCGGAGTTTTTTCTCTACACCGCGCCCCTGATTACGGAGTCCTCCGTCCACGTTCTTGAGAAGGGTTTCTGTGCGGCGCTGAGCCTGGATACCGGGGAACTGGTCTGGTCGCGCTCGATGGACCCCAGGGACGAAGGCCAAATTACCTTTCGCCGTGGCGTCTCCGGCCGCGATGTGCCGTCGTTCACCGGTTTCGTCGAATTTGGCGACCTGCTGGTCGGGCCGGTTCCGGGGCGCGGCATAGTTGGGCTCCGGAGAATTACCGGCGAAATCGAATGGGAGCTGGAACTGGAAGGGGGCAAACAGGCGTTTGCCCCTCCGATATTGTTCGGAGATCGCCTCGTAAGCGGTGGAGCGCCGTTCGAACTGGTTGTGGTAAACGCTTCCTCGGGAACCGTCGTGTGGCGCCGCCAGGTGCTGGAAGCAGACTATCCGACCGGGCTGGCTGTTGCCGCTGGGCGACTTTTCGCTACCGCCGCCGTTGGCGGCTTGCGTTGTTTCGATTCAACCAATGGTGGCCTGGCCTGGGAGTTCGCAACAGGCGAGGATCTGCTGGATATGATTCCGCGTCGACGTGGCTTGCGATCGATCCTGGCACCACCGGTTCTCCTCGGTGAGCATCTGATTCTCGGTGCCAACGATGGACGTTTATATCTGCTCCACGCGGAAACCGGCGAATGCGAGGTCGATCTTGATCTTGGAGCTCCGGTCACTGCTGCGCCCTGCATTACCGCTACCGGCTTCTGTGTAGGGACCTGGGATGGGCGTCTCTTCTCGTTCCATTTACGCCAAGACTAACCGAGTATCGTGCGCCCGCCTCACCTGGAACGGGAGAGAATCTCCAGCACCTGATCTCGATCCTTGCTGTTGGAGGTCATGGCATCGTTAGGCAGGTGATCTGTCGATGCGAGACAAATCTTCTCGAACTCGGGGGACAGCCGCAGGGATGTCAGCATGCAGTTCCAGGGGAATCGAGGCTCTCGTGCCAGCTCGGGCGCCCGCTGGTTCAGCACATGGCGCGTTGCGCCTCCCACCGTGGCACCGTGTCCCACCAGCAACACATCTGACCCTTTTGCTTCCAGCGCGTCCACCACCGGACCGACGCGCGCTTCGATGTCATCGGCTGATTCCGCTGCGGTCGTCCACCAGGGGTAGGGGATCTCAGCATCGATCTGCAGGCGGGGATAGCTCGCTTTTAGCTCGTCGATGGTGGCACCACGAAATTGGGCCATCTGCTCGCCGGAGCCGTTGGACTCGCGCATGCCAAGGGATAGGTGAAGCTCGGCATCTGTAGTGTCGGCAACGATCTGCCCGGTTTCAGCGGCGCGCCGGTACGGAGAGGTGTGGATCGATCCGGCGAAATCCGAGTCCCGCAAACGTTCGCCCAGCAGTTGAGCTTGATGTCGCCCCAGTGCGCTCAGTGGTGGATTTCCAGGAGCAAAAAAGACATCTGAACCGTCGTCGGTCGCGGGTTGCACCTGACCGTGACGGGTTATGTGGAGAATCATGACAATCCTCGTCCTGGCAGTTTTCTACTTTTGAAAGGGTGACACGGGCGCCGGGCGTATCGCAAAGTATGATGGCATATTGTCGTTGACTCAAGTCGAGGTTACACATCGGCGAGCTATGTCCCTCATGGTCGCGTTGGAGCGAGAGGTCAGTTCCGTTCGGCCTGAATGCCCAACACTCGCTTGCAGGAGCGGGGATCGGGCGACTATCCTTACTGCAGGAACCAACATTGGACAGCGCAGAACCGACAAACCCAACTCCATCTATTGGCATCATTGTGGATCCGCTGCCCTTGCGGGCATGGGCGCACGAGGTCCTCGAGCAGATCCTCGAGCAGGATCTGGCGCGGATTGTGTATGTCGCTACGGTGTCCTCCACTGGGTCGCAGCTGGAAGGAACTCTGCCCTTGAGGTTATACACGGGCCTGGATTGCCTCATCCTTCCCGCGCACCCCCGCGCCCTCCAACGGCGGCCTGACAGTCCCCTGCTGCAAAAGTTGCCGATGTTTGATCTGGGTCACCCAGACCAACTCCCGCCTGGGAAGCAGCTCGAGGAAGTCGATCTCGTGATAAATTTGAGCTGCCGAGCCGTCACCGACGTACTCGCTACCTCGACGCCACAAACTGCCTGGTCGCTTCCCATGCTGTCGCGCACGGCGTGGCAAAGTGTCGAAGAGGTATACGAGCATAGGCCGGTGTCTACGGTTACGGTCGAATCGACGTCTTCCGATGCGGCCGATCCACTGGTGCTGCAGCAGGCGTACTGCGCCACCGATTTCTTCTCGGTAGGTCGCACCAGGAACAGGGTTCTGTGGAAAGGTGGCGCCCTGACTATCCGTGCCCTCAAACGTTGGCGTGGACCTGCACCTGACCTTCCCCCAGTCGAGAAACAGTCGGAAAGCCGTGCAGTCTACTCGGCAACTGCGCTGCTGGCGAAGATCGTTGGGCGCCTCGTTCGCGACAGTATCAACAAGCTTTTATATGGACGGCGATGGTTGCTTATAGCGCACGCGGCAGAGGAGTTCTCCGAAAATTTCGGCGACTATCAACCGCTTGTACCACCAAAGAACTGCGCCTGGGCAGATCCCTGCGTACTGACTCGCGGCGAGCGGCACTACTTGTTTATCGAGCAGATTCTGCCCGGCGCCAGCAAGGGTCATCTGGCAGTCCTGGAAATGAACGCCGAAAAAATCACCGCCCCTCCAAAGATTATTCTCGAAAAGCCGTATCACTTATCCCATCCGTTTGTTTTCGAATGGGAGGGGGACAGCTACATGGTGCCGGAATCGTCCGCGAACGGGTCGGTGGATCTATATCGCTGCACCGATTTTCCGACCTGCTGGGAATTCTGCAAAACCCTTATGCCTGGGGTTCGGGCGGTGGACGCAACCTTGTTGCAGCACAATGGCCGATGGTGGATGTTCGTGACCTTGGCCGATCACAAAGGTGCGACCACCCGGGAAGAGCTGTTCCTGTTCTCGAACCGCAGGCCGGTAGACGAAAGCTGGCAGCCTCATCCGCTCAACCCGATCGTCGCTGACGCCCGCAGAGCCCGTCCCGCCGGCCGCATTGTTCAGCAAAACGGCAAGCTGGTGAGACCGGCGCAGGATTGCTCGCACCGATACGGCTACGGAATTCGAATGATGGAGATCGTGACGCTCGACGAGGAGCACTACGAAGAGTTGGAGATTGCCAGCTACACACCCAATTGGGACTCCAACGTGGTTGGCTTACACACCATCGATCGCGGCGAGGGGTTCACCGTCCTGGATGTCAAGCAGTCCACACTTCGACTCTTGAACCGTTGAAGCGCGGAAGCGCTATCTCGCCGGGGCCGGGTAGTCGTACTTGTCCAGCTCCTCGGCCGCAACCTCCCGAATCTGCGCGATATCCTCGTCGCTCAGTCGTTCCAGAGCGCCTTCATTCATATCCCGGATCTCCGACTGTAGGCCGTGGACCTGCCAGGGTCGATGCAGATGCTCATCGCCGAGCGGGTCCAACCCCAGGAAATCGGTCACGGTCCGCAAGCGGCTGTCTGGGGCGGCCGCGAGCTCCTCGTACTTGAGACATAAGAAGCGCTCCAGGTGCTGGCTGTCCGCCATGAGGATGCGATCGGTGGCGCACCACTGTTCGGCGCACAGCGCAATGGGGTAACTCGATGGATGGTTTGGGTTCTCGTACTTTGCAGGGTTTGCCTTGCGACGGATACCTTCGGCGACCGCATATCCGTTGCGCACGAGATAGATGAAATAGGCCGGCGAGAAGTAGGTCTGAAGGAAATCGGTGCGGACGGCGTTGGCGACGGATTTCTCCAGTAGATACGGCCGGCCCGAAGGAAAGAGAACCGACCACTGCCGCTTGACTCTTTGAGCCCTCGCCTCCATGCCTTCGCCGGGTAGCAGTCGAATCTGATCGAGACAACGACACCACATGCGGTTCCATCCGAAATCCTCGGGCCGCGGTAGCGCATCGGTAAAGCGAACCCCTTCCCCGGGCAGCGCGCCGATATCGGGGTGGGTAGCCAGGATATCTTTCAGCAGGGTCGTCCCGGAGTTGTAACTACCCAGCACGAAGATCCATTTCTTGCCCGCGAGTGGCGCCCCGAAGGGAGCAGCGAGCCGTTGGCCGGTGCGGGTGCGCATGAACTGGTTGCGCAGGCGGGCGGGTATCCGTCTCAGTTCTTCTGCCCTCATGCCGTCGAACCTCTCGCTGTCATATCCCTTGATCGCCGCGTTTCAGGACCTGCTCCAATATCTCGAAACTCCTCTGGCTCAAGACGTCCAGGGAAAACTGCTTGCCGATCCACTGATGGGCTCTGTTACCCATCTCCCGTCGCAGAGGTTCGTCCGCAAGAAGCCGTTTCAACTTTTCTGCTACGTCGTGTTCGTCGTCCGCCGTTGCCAGGAGGCCGGTCTCTCCGTGGCGCACAACTTCGGGAGTGCCGCCGCTATCGACGCCGAGGGATGGCAGCCTGAAGGCTCCCGCTTCCATAAAGACGTTGGGCATTCCCTCCTCAACGCCCAGCATCACAAAGAGGTCGGCCCCGCGATACAGATTGAGCAGAGTAGAGGAGATCGGCGGCACCGTCCCAAGGAGGTAGATGCGGGAGTCCAACCCGAGACGCCGGATTTCGCGCTCAATCGGCCGGCGCCCCGGCCCGTCTCCCACGACAACGAGACACGACTGGGGGAATTCGCCGACGATCCTGGCGAAGGCTCGCACTGTCAATTCGACCCGCTTCTGAGCCACCAGTCGCGCAACGGTGAGTATAACCATCTTGCCTTCCAAGACGGGGTACTCCTGTTCTGCTGCACCTCCAGCCACGGATTCTAGATGCTCCATATCGACGGCTGAAGGACTCACGAAGATTTTCTCGCGGCCGACGCCCTTTTTTATAGCAACGGATTTGAGGAACTCGCTGGCAGCGCCAATGGCACGGGATTCCCGGTAGCACCTTCGCTGCGGAATGCTCTCCAGCCGCGTCCAGATTCCGCTTCCGGGAAGCCGCCGCAATAAATCCGAACCTCGGATGCTGGAAATGAGTGCGGTCCGTTCGGGCAGCCGCAACAGACCGGCAACGCGACAAGCCATGCCGTTAGTAACCCACAACAGATCCGGTTGAAAGCTGATCAGCGTGCGTTGCAACCAGCGTCGGGCAACCAGATATCGGCGCAGAGGAAAACCCAGGTAGGGCAGCCGAACGATTTCGAAAGGCTGAAAAGAGTCGAAGGACGCGCCGTCTTCATCCGCTGTTTCTGGCGCCAGAACCCGCACCTCAACACCACGGCTGGAAAGTCCTGCAGCAAGCCGGGCGGCGTAGGTTGCGGATCCGGTCGCCGAAGGCGGGAACTCCATGCCAAAGACTAAAACTCTGTACTCAGCATCCATGGTATATCGACCGCTGGCGAATATAGGGACATAGAGTGTCTCAACGCGACCGCCGGACAGCTTCAGGTTTCCTGCCGGCCTACCGTTTTTCCTATATTGAGCCCATGACAGATACCCTGCAATGAACGAGATGACTTCCGGAGCAACGCCGACACCAACGTCCCTGCGACAAGACCAGCAGGACATCGACGATCTGGCTACCGGGGCTCTGGTAAATTTCCTGGGTAAGGCAGCCCGGATTTCGCGAGGCGGATTTATCTGGGTTGTCACCCTCCTGTGCGGCCTCGAGGTTCAGGCGCTGTACTCGCTCACGTGGGGATTCGTATCCACCCTCAACAAGATCGGACGTTTCGGCCTGCAACGCGGTGTCGTACGCCATCTGATCGAGGCGCGGGCGCGCGACGAGGAGCAGGGAGCCGAGCTGGCGGTCGCGGCAGCCCTCCGGTTGGGCTTGCTGGTCAGCTGCGGAGTAACGGTGCTGATGTTCGCGACCGCCGGATGGGTCGAATCGTTCTACGGCAAGCCGATCGCCGCCTCGCTGCGGATCATGGCTTTCTCGACGCCCTTCATGTCTGCCGCATGGACCCTTGGGTCGGCGATAAGGGCGCTCCGCATCATGCGCTACAACGTCTACGTCATGTCCATTTGCGGGCCCTTGTTCCTCCTTGGGGGCGGTCTCGCAATAGGATTCTCATACCCGACCCTGGAAAGCATCGCCTGGGTGCAGCTGGCGATGACCGCGGTAGTCAGCTTGCTATCGGCGTACTACTACCGTCGATTCTATTCGATGCGCACTACCTTGCTACACCTGTTTGCGGCGCCCTCCTGGAAATCGCTGGCGCGTTTTTCCTTCCCCGTAATGATTACGGACCTTTTGCGGGCGCTGTTGACCCAGCTGGATGTCCTCATGTTGGGCCGCTTCGTACCTCAAGATCAGATCTATCTGGTAGGTGTATACGTTCTTGCCCGTCGGCTCGCCAGTTCCGTGCTCAAGGCGCCTCAAGCGGTGGATCCGATTTTCAGCCCGGTTGTAAGCGAGTTGGCTGTGCAGGAACGGTTCGCCGAGTTGGTCCAGCGCTTTGTCGTCATTTCCCGCTGGATCTTGTTAGTTAATCTGCCAATCTTCGCGACCATTTTGACCGTAGGCGACACCTTGCTGCCGTTGATCGCCGGCACTGGGGCACTGACCCTGGCCGAAATGGAGGTCGGCATCGAGATTCTTTACATCCTCTGCGCTGGCATGACCGTGTTTTCTGCGTTCTCGTCGATCGGGTCTTTGCTGACCATGTCTGGCCGGCCCTACTTGAACATGGTCAACAACGTCGTCTGGCTGGCCGCCAATTTCCTGCTCAACTTGTGGTTTATCGGTCACTTTGGTATCATCGGCGCCGCACTGGGCGCCACCCTGTCCCGCTTCCTGGTCAACGCCCTGTGGATCGGCGAGGTCTACGGCATCCACGACATCCTGCCGTTCCATCGCTCGCAGGCGAAACCTCTGCTGGCGGCAGCCGTTGGCGCCGTCGCGGGATGGTTCCTAGGGCAAGCGTTGCCCGAACCTCTCTGGTCGGCGGCGGGATTTCTGCTAGGTTTCCTCGCCTCGTACTTCCTGGTGCTGTTCGGGCTTGGAATCGAGAGCGAGGAGCGCCAGGTCTTTGCTCGTTTTGGCGCGCGCGCGATGCGGTGCTGCGGTCTATTGCGGTTGGTGCGTTCCTAAAGCTCCAGACGGGTGGGCAGACCAGCCGGCAGTTTCACCTCCATCGAAAGGTTTCTTAGTGAGAAACAGCAAAGTCCTGAAGAAAATCCGCAGCGGTGACTGCGCCCGTATCTGCGGGCTTGGCCACTACATGCCGTTCTACATCCGCTTCGCCGCACTCAACCGCTATGACGGTATCTGGCTGGACCTTGAGCATCGTGCCATGGATAATCGCGAAGTGCAAAGTCTGCTGGCGCTGATGCGACACAACGACATCGATTGCATGCTTCGTCCGCCGACCCGGGATCGCACCCGTCTCTACCGCTATATGGAAGACGGAGCCACCGGATTCATGTTTCCGTTTGTGGACGACGCCGAGACCGCCCGCAGCCTGGTGGAGATCGTGAAATATCCGCCTATGGGGAATCGCGGTATCGACGGCGCCGGCCTCGATGCCGACTACGGTCTCGACCACTTCCTCGCCAAGGACTCCACCTACCTGGAGGATGCCAACCGGGAGACCTTTATCGTGGCGCAGATCGAAACACCCACTGCTTTGTCGAATCTGGACGAAATCGCCCAGGTCGAAGGCATCGATGTTCTTTTCGTGGGGCCGGGGGATCTGGGTGCCCGACTGGCGCACTCCGATATGGGCGATCTAGACGGGGCCATCGCGAAAGTGGCGGCGGCGGCAAAAAGCAACGGCAAAGCTTGGGGCATTCCCGCCGGCGCGCCCGAGGCGATCGAAAAGTACCACACCCTTGGTGCCCAGGTGATGAGCAATTGCGGAGACTTCGGGGTGGTGAAGCTATTGGAATCCGGGGCCGCGGATTTTGACCGCATCGTGGGCGGCTCCTGACGGAGAGCCCGTCCGTGAGGTATCCCGTAGAGATTCTGGAGGCCACCTGCATCGTGGCCTTAGCGTCCCTGTCCAGCTGCGTTCCTCCTCCGTTCACGCGGACCTCCACGTTGCCCGCCGAAGAAGAGATTGAGCAAACGGCCTCTTCCCTTGTCGGAACCTGGGAGAGCACTCATCAGAGCCCGCCCCTGGGGCACAGATTGGTTTTGATGGACACGGATATCTTCGTCTACGAGCTTCGACCCGCTTCGGGGAAGCCGTCCGGCGCCAGCATGGCGACGGGCCGCTGGAAGTCGGAGGATCACGGTCTGCTGAAACTCATGCTGGTCGACATGAAAGAGAGCGGCAAGTACGGTAGCTATAGCGGTATCGTCGGCGTCGTCAGCGACGACACGGCGACCCGCGAGCTTTTGCGCGACGGCATCTCCACGTTTTCGTTTGAAGTGACACCCAGCCGGCTGCATGTCAGCCACGACGGCACTCGTTACACCTACCGCCGGGATACCTCCGAGACCAACTGATCCCGGCTTCTCACCGAGGTCATGGCAGAGAACGCGCGTCTGGTAATCATCGGAGCCGGCATTGTCGGCTGCAGTGCGGCCTACCACCTCACACGTCTCGGCTGGCGCGACATCGTGGTGGTGGATCAGGGGCCTCTCTTCGCTACCGGAGGGTCCTCTTCTCACGCCCCGGGACTGGTCTTCCAGACCAACTTCAACCGCACCATGACCCACCTGTCGCGCAACACCGTGGATCTCTACAACCGGATCGAGCTGGACGATCAACCGGGCTTCTATCCGGTGGGCAGTCTTGAGATTGCGGTTACGCCGGAGCGTTGGACCGACCTGAAACGCAAACTGGGGGCTGCCAGGGCGTGGGGGTTGGAAGCCGAGCTGGTGACCCCGGAGAGAGTTGCTGAGCTGATTCCACTTATCGATCCAGCAACGATCCATGGCGCCTATCATGTGCCTAGCGACGGCATTGCCAAGGCCGTGCGGCTGTGCGAGGCGATGGCGAACGCCTCCGCGGGTGGAGCGCGCTTCCAGGGACGGACCGCGGTCACCGGGTTCGATTTCAGAATCGGAAGGGTAGGTGCGGTCCACACCACGGCCGGACCCATCCACACCGAACAGGTGCTTCTGTGCGCCGGCTTCTGGGGACCGCTCATCGGCCGAATGGTAGGGATCTCCATTCCATTGACACCGGCTCAGCACTTGTACGCGCTGACCAAACCCCTGCCGGAACTCGCCGGGGAAACGCGGGAAGTCATTCACCCGGTCCTGCGCCATCAGGATCGCTCGATGTACTTTCGCCACCAGGAAGATCGGTACGGCTTAGGCAGCTATCGGCACGAACCGCTGCTGGTGGATCCAGATGAGATCGCGAGTCCGAAAGAGGCGGAGGTGATGCCCTCCATCATGCCGTTTACGCCCGAGCATTTCGAGCCGGCGCTTACCGCTACCAGAGAGCTGCTGCCGGCGGTGGGACGAGCTGAGTTGGACTACAAGATCAACGGCATCTTCTCCTTTACGCCGGACGGCCTACCGCTGGTCGGTGAGTCTCAGGAGATCCGCGGTTTCTGGGTCGCCGAGGCGGTCTGGGTTACCCATGGGGGTGGTGTCGGGCGCGCCGTGGCGGAGTGGATGGTCGACGGCACCCCGCGGATGGATCTCCACGAGATCGATCTGAATCGCTTCGGTCCCCACGCTCACAGCCGCGAATACGTTCGCGCCCGTGGGGCGCAACAGTATCGCGAGGTGTACGACATAATTCATCCGTTGCAACCGCTGCAGTACCCCCGCGACCTGCGGCTGAGTCCGTTTCACCAGCAACTCAAGCAGCTGGGGGCGATCTTCTTCGAAAACGCCGGGTGGGAGCGACCCCAGTGGTTCGCTTCAAACAGCGAACTATCGACAGATGAGACCTGGCCTGGCAGAGCAGGTTGGGCGGCGCAACATTGGTCGCCGCTTCAAGGGGCCGAGCACCACGCGGTTCGCCAAAGGGTCGGTCTGTTCGATCTCAGCCCCTTCACGAAGATCGAGGTCAGTGGTGATGCAGCGCTGTGGTACCTGGAACAGATATCCAGCAACAGGATCGACCGGCCAGTGGGCACGATCGTCTACACCTCCATGCTCGACAGGCGAGGAGGAATCCAATGCGATCTAACGGTAACCCGCCTGGGCGCCGACCGATTCCTGGTGCTCACCGGCGCCGGCACCGGCCCCCGCGACCTGGCCTGGATGCGCACCCACCTGCCATCTGATGGATCGGCGATCATCAATGACCTCACATCCACTTACTGCGGCATCGGTCTGTGGGGGCCCAAGGCGCGGGACGTATTGCAGCGGGTCACGTCACAGCCGGTTTCGAATGACGATTTTCCGTACTTCACCGCGAAGCAGTTGGAGATCGGTTTTGTGCCGGTCTGGGCGTTGCGACTTTCCTATGTCGGAGAATTGGGATGGGAGATCTACGCGGAGACCGAATATGCCGCGAAGCTGTGGGCCACCCTGTGGGAATCAGGAAATAATGACGGCATGATTCCATTTGGAGGCGCCGCCTTCGATTCGTTACGACTGGAGAAAGGATACCGATTGTGGGGTGTGGATATGGACGCGGGACATACCCCGCTGGAGGCTGGCATAGGTTGGGCCGTAAGCTACGAAAAGGAGGCGTTTCTAGGGCGCGAGTCGTTGATGGCAGTGCGCGCCGAAGGGCCGAAACGTCGGCTTTCCTGTTTGGTTCTCGACGACCCCGGTGTTGCGGTTTTGGGCAAGGAACCCATCTGGGCAGGCAACCGGGTGGTTGGTTTTGTGACCAGCGCCAACTTCGGGTACACCGTCGGTGAATCGATCGCTTACGGGTACCTGCCCGTTGAGCTATCCGGACTTGGCACTGCCGTCGAGATAGAATATTTCGACGAGCGTTTCACAGCTTCCGTGGTCCGGGAGCCACGATTCGACCGTCGGCGAAAACGCCTTACCTGTTGAGATCAACAGGGCTGCCGTGCGTATCGCGCACGAGCTGGAGTCGAAGACACCTGGCGGCCGGAATCATCTGTCTCACCTTGAAATACGAGGAGTATGTCGTGTAGGGGGGTTGTGTCGTATCTGGAATAGTGTATCCTTCACCCTTCTTTGTTTTCTCCGATGTCAACGAACACAACGATCGGAACGATACATGACCGGGCGCGGCGTACCCACGTCTTCACCCCCCACCAAGAACCAGAGAATCGACGTAATCAGTACCAAATCCTATTCCAGGATCGTGCGAACGGCGCAGGAGTATTACAACAGCGACGACGCCGAGGCGTTCTACTCAACGATATGGGGCGGCGAGAACATCCACATCGGAATCTACGAGCAGGAATCCGATTCTGTCGCCGCCGCCAGCGAGCGGACGGTGGACAGCCTAGCGCGGCAGCTCGAGCCGTTGGACGCGGCGCATCGCGTGCTCGACCTGGGGTCTGGTTACGGAGGCACCGGGCGTTTCCTCGCGCGTCGCTACGGCTGTAACGTGTTGGGCGTGAATCTGAGCGAGGTGGAAAACAGGCGAGCCCGGAGTTTGAATTCGGAGCAAGGCCTGCAGAGCAAAGTCACTATCGTCGACGGCAACTTCGAGTCTGTGGATGCCCCCGACTGTAGCTTTGATGCTGTCTGCTCCCAAGATGCCATGCTGCACAGCGGCGAGCGTTCTGAGGTTGTTGCCGAAGCGGCGCGGGTGCTCAAACCCGGCGGTGTTTTCGCCTTTTGCGACATCATGCAAGCCGATACCTGTCCCGCCGGCGTGCTGCAGCCCATCCTCGATCGAATTTATCTGAGCTCCCTGGGAGCACCGGCCGCCTATCGCGAGGCCGCGGCCGCGTCCGGGCTAGTGGAAGACCGGTTCGAGGACCTGACGCCACACCTGATCACCCACTTCGCGAGGATCCTGCACGAGACCGAGACTAAGGAAGGGCAGCTTCGGGGACGCGTCAGCAAGGATTACCTGCAGCACATGAACGAGGGATTGTCCCATTGGGTCGACGGGGGCCGCAAGAGGTACCTCGTTTGGGGGATCTTTACCTTTCGCAAAAACGGCGTCGCGTGAGCCGAGACGGCGATACCCCATCGGGCGGATCACGTTTCGAAATTCACCCCACCGTATTCTGGGCCTCCTCCGGGTTAGCCGTCTTCTTCGCTGTCTTCAGCCTGTTGAACCTGAGCCAGATGACCAGCATCTTCGATGCGGTCCTCGGGTTCGTCACTGCGAGCGCCGGGTGGTTCTTCGTTCTTTGCGTCAACATCTATCTCGCCGTGGTTCTGTTCCTGCTGTTCAGCCGCCATGGTAAGATCCGGCTAGGTGGCGACGATGCCAGGCCCGACTTCACCTACTGGGGCTGGTTGTCGATGCTGTTCAGCGCCGGCATGGGCATTGGCCTGATGTTCTGGAGTGTGGCCGAGCCGATCTACCATTTCACCAGCCCGCCGTGGGGCGAACCGGAAACGGCGGAGGCAGCGAGCCTGGCCATGGGCATCACTTTCTTCCACTGGGGCTTCCATGCCTGGGGGCTCTATGGCCTGATGGCCCTGGCCCTGGCCTACTTCGCCTACAACCGCGGCCTGCCGCTGACGGTGCGCTCCGCGTTTTATCCACTGCTGGGCGACCGGATCCACGGCCGGGCAGGGGACGTGATCGATACTCTGGCCACGCTGGCCACCCTTTTCGGATTGGCCACCTCCCTGGGGCTCGGAGCGCAGCAGGTAAACGCCGGCATCGCGCACCTGTTCGACATCCCCAAGTCGGTCACGATTCAAGTCATACTAATCGCCGCAATCACCGTCATGGCGACCATCTCAGTGGTACTCGGCGTCGATCGAGGAATCCGCCGACTGAGCCAGCTCAATGTCATCATCGCCGGCCTGTTGCTGTTCTTCGTACTGATCGCCGGGCCGACGCGCTATCTACTCGATGCCCTGGTGCAGAACGTGGGGATCTACCTGAGGCACCTACCGCGTCTGAGCTTCTGGACAGAAACGTACCGACAGACCGATTGGCAGCATGGGTGGACGATCTTCTACTGGGCCTGGTGGATCGCCTGGTCCCCTTTCGTCGGCATTTTCGTGGCCCGCGTCTCCCGCGGGCGCACAGTGCGAGAGTTCGTCAGTGCCATCCTCATCGTACCGACACTGGCAACCTGCGTCTGGCTCACCGTCTTCGGAAACTCGGCCCTCTACGTAGAGCTGTTCGGACCAGGAGGAATCGCCACAGCGGTAAAGGAGGACGTCGCAGTGGCCCTCTTCGTCCTTTTGGAGCACTATCCGCTCTCCTCGATCACCTGCGGTCTGGCGGTGTGCATCGTCGTCACATTCTTCGTCACCTCGTCCGACTCAGCCTCGCTCGTAATCGACATAATCACCTCCGGTGGTCATCTGAATCCGCCGAAGATCCAGCGCGTGTTCTGGGCATCGATGGAAGGTGTTGTCGCCGCGGTGCTGCTGATGGGAGGTGGACTCCTGGCCCTCCAGACGGCTGTCGTCGCAACCGGTCTGCCGTTTGCCTTGGTACTTTTGTTGTTGAGCTTCAGCCTGATGCGTGGCTTCGAAGCGCGCGGCTAGTCCGGCGGGCCGACGACCATTCACCGCAGTGTGCGATGGTTTGCCGGTTCTGCATGTGGACGAGGCCCCTATATCCCTGGAACAAGCAGCGCGGAGGCGTACAAAGAGATGCGCTGGTTAGATCGACGCCGAGGCCTGTGGCGCGCGCCGCGCCCACAGATCGGGGATCCACCGGGGTTGGTTCAGAGGCGCGAATTACTCACTAACAGCAGCAGCTTCCCCCATTAGATAATCCCACGCCTCTTTCCGGATGCGGCCTTCCTTGTAGCGGTCGCTCTGTCCCACATCCACCGATCGTCCGAAGGTCAGGATGTTGTTCACGTCCTCGTTCTTGTCCCGAACGTTCCAGTCCAACGCCTGGTCCAGGCTGGCGGGATCGTGATTCCAGGTGGGTCCGGTGTTCGGCTGGGAGCGCCTAAACACGAACTTGATCATGTGGCGTTTGCGGTTCGACCTGTTGGCGGCGGTGCCGTGCCAGATGTCGTAGTGGGTAAAGGCGATGGTTCCGGCCTTGACCACCACGGGAATCTGGCCGCGAATATTCGTATAGCTGGCCATGCGGTCGGTGGGGGCATTGCGAAAATGCGTGCCGGGCACGACCACCGTAGGTCCCATGTCCGTTGATACCGCAGTCGGGTAGTAGAGCCCCAAAAACTGCTCCATCAGCCTTTCCCGCGAGTTTGTCCCGTCCTGATGCCAGTGCATGTAGTCGGTGCCGGCCTGTTTGCAGTGCCAGTGCCGATGTCCCGAGACCTGGTAGCCAACCCCGGCCAAGCTGGTCATGATTCCGGTGACCTGGGGATGATCCAGAACCTGCCAGAGCTCCGGCACGGCCTCCGTTATGGCGTCACCCGGATTGCTCTCCAGCGCCTCCAGCTTGGCTTCGATGGTTTCGTTGAGACCCTCTGGCAGATCCAGCTGGGTCATGTGGTAGCCGTTGACCAGGAACTGTGCCATCTCCGCGTCACTGAGCAGGTAGTTGGTCTGAGTCACGATACGATCTCCATTTTCTGCAGGATGAATTCGTAGCCGATTACGTCCAGGTCGTGGTCTTCGATGGGCGCCTGGAGGTGGGGAAACTGCACGATCTGCCAGCCGTCGACGACGGCGTCGTGGACCGTTTCGTAGGGCCAGTCAGGTTCGTCGGCTATTATCTCCGATTTGAATCCTTTGACCGGCTCTATCTGGTTCATCGCCACTACCTCCGCGAGAACGCTTGGCTTGGTCGCGTGCAGATAGAGCAGGCGCTGCCTGGGCTGTGGATTGGTCTGATGGGCTTCCATGGTTTCCTCTAGTAGTTGGTTGCTAAGAGAAGATAGCTTGTGGGGAATTCGTTTCGCAAGTAGCGGGCAGGGCCAGACGGTCTCGCTCATTCTCACCCGCCATCCTGGCGGGCTGCGAGGCACTGCTCCCTGCGCCGCTGTCCTGCGGCTTAGTGAGCAGTGAATCCGCTGGACCATCCGGCCCTGCCCGCTCAAATAGCCCGCGGGTTACCCGTACTTTATCTTAGATCCCCTCTGCAACCGCCAGTTTCGAAAGTCCGTTCGCGTAGATTATAGGAGCCCCAGCATCTTATGGACCGAGTCCGAGAGCTGTTGCGCAGAGACACACCGGTGAAGTGGCTGTTCTACGGTGACAGTATAACCCACGGAACGAGCCACACCTTCGGCTGGCGCGACTACGTGGAGTTGTTTTCCGAACGGGTCCGCGGCGAGCTTGGCCGCAGCATGGACATCGTCATCAACTCCGCCATCAGCGGCCACACGACCAGGCAGCTGCTGGAGGGGTATTCGTGGCGGGTGGAGCAGTTCCGTCCGGACGTCGTTTTCCTGATGATAGGAATGAACGACTGCAAGGACGAGCTGGAGATGTCGATCGATGAGTTCCGCGGGAATTTGGTGCAGCTTTACGAGCAGAACGCAGGACTGGGAGCGCTGACGGTTTTCCAGACAACCTGTCCGATCATTCCCGGTCTTGCACCGGAGCGGGAGCCGACCTTTCCGTCATTCATGCAGACCATACGCGATGTTGCCGCCGCCCAGGAAGCGCCGCTAGTGGACCACATCAACCATTGGAAGCAGCGGGAAGAAAGTCACCAACTCTGCATGAGCAACGCCTTCCACCCGAATGAGTTCGGGCATCGTGCTTTCGCCCACCTCATCTTTCAAGAGCTCGAGATCTTCCATCCCGAAAGCCGCTGTTGCCGGCTTCTCGTACCCTGAGATCTCGCCGTGGCTCTCCTGACCCTCCTGTTCCTGGCTACCTGTTTTCTGGCTTACTCCAACGGCGCCAACGACAACTCGAAGGGGGTGGCGACCCTCTTCGGTAGCGGAACCACCAATTACAAGGTTGCGATCGGGTGGGCAACGGGATCCACCTTCCTGGGGTCGATCTGCTCGATCTTCCTGGCGGCCATCCTGGTGAGCAATTTTTCCGGCAAAGGGCTGGTGCCGGATGCGGTTGCTGCCATGCCGCAGTTTCTGCTAGCCGTCGCTGTCGGCGCCGGTGTCACCGTTCTGTTGGCAACACTTCTCGGTTTTCCTATCTCCACCACGCACAGCCTGGTGGGAGCTCTTACAGGGGCTGGTTTCGTCGCCGCGGGAACCGCGCTCAACATCGGACACCTTGGCAATCGATTCTTCTTGCCGCTTCTGCTGAGTCCCCTCATCGCGGCGTTGCTAGCAACGCTCGCCTACATGGCGCTACGGGCAGTGCGCATCTGGACTGGCGTTACTAAAGAATGGTGTGTATGCATCGGCGGCGTCGAACAACCGCTGTCCGTGGCCCAATCCGGTGAGTCGCTGGCCTACACCTCGGCGCCTCAGCTTGGGGCGAGCGTCGACAGCGTCGCCAACTGTGAGCAGCGTTACGCGGGGCGTATGTTTGGCATCAACTGTCAGGCCCTACTGGACGGTGCCCACTTCGCCAGCGCTGGCGTCGTGAGTTTCGCCCGCGGTTTGAACGATACGCCGAAGATGGTGGGACTGCTGATGGTTATTGAAGCGTTGGATATCGAACTGGGCATGCTGGCGGTGGCACTGGGCATCGCAGCAGGGGGACTAATCAATGCAAGGAAGGTGGCTGAGACCATCAGCCACCGGATCACCAAACTCAATCACGGGCAGGGATTTACCGCCAATCTGGTAACCGGATTGCTGGTTGTGGCCGCCAGCAGATTCGGGCTACCCGTCTCCACTACGCACGTATCGGTCGGCTCGCTGTTCGGCATAGGCCTGGTCACTCGAAACGCGGATGGGCGAGTCGTCGTCGGGATTCTGCTGTCATGGCTCTTGACCTTGCCGGTGGCAGCAGTCCTGGGCAGCGCAGCCTACTGGATCGTATCTACCTACTGCATGGAACCCTGATCAGAGAGGAAACATCATGATCAACGTATTAGCATCGATTCACCTCAAGCCGGGAAAGCTGTCCGAGTTTCTGCCCATCTGCAAGGCCAACATCCCCAACGTGCGTCAGGAGAAGGGGTGTATCGAGTATGCGGCGACGCTTGATGTGGACGCCGGATTGGACCCCCAGGTCCTGGACGAGAACATGGTGACGGTAATAGAAAAATGGGAAAGTCTAGAGGCTCTAAACGACCACCTGGCCGCGCCCCACATGTTGAGCTACCGGGAGCAGGTCAAGGACCTGGTGGAGACGGTGACGCTCAAGGTCCTGGAAGAGGCGTGATTATCTGCGAAGGATCTGATCATGGATAAGGAACAACTGCGGGGGTACCTGGTCAGCGTACCCCTGCCGTGGGACGAGCATGGACAGCTCCTGGTCGACCCGTTCCGCGCCGCCACACGCAAGTTGCTCGAGGAGGGTGCGACGGTATCTACCTGTTCGGGACCAGCGGTGAGGGGTACGCCGTGTCGGACGACGAATTCAAGGTGATATCGACCTCTTCGAGGTGGAGACCCAGGGATTCGACGGGTTCATCCAGGTCGGATGTTTCGGTATCAGCTCGGATCAGGTTAGGGTGCGCTGCGACATGGCGGCGGACCGGGGGATCACCGCGGTGCAGATTACCCTGCCGTTCTGGAAGGAGCTCAGCGATGGCGAGCTGATGCGCTATTTCGAGGATGTCTGCGGCAGCTTTCCGGAGCTGTCGTTTCTGCTCTACAACAACCCTCGCAACAAGAGGCGCCTGAACGGCCGTGAGCTGGCCCGCATCGCGTCGCAGGTTCCCAACCTCCACGGTACCAAAACCGGCTCGGGATCGGAGATGGATTTCCATGAGCTTCTGACGGAGGCATCCACCTTGCGCCATTTCGTTACCGAGTCCGCCTTTCCATTTTGCCATCCGCTGGGCGCGGCCGGTCTCATCCCATCTTCGAATTACACCCGGCCCCGATTCAGTCGCAGCTACTACGAGGCCGTAACCGGTGGCGACGTGGCGCGCGCCCAGAAGCTTCACCGCAACATCATTCGTTTTTTCTACGAAACGGCGGTACCGCTGGTGAGAAAGGGTTATATCGACGGGGCCATCGACAAAGCCTACGCAAAGATAGGAGGAATGGACCTGCCCTTGTACATGAAATCACCCTACCTGGCGCTAACAGAGGAAGATTACCGCTGGCTCGAAGATCTGGTATCTGGTGAATTTCCCCAAGAGTGAATCCGATGGAATGTGAATACAAATTTGATGCAGCCAACCGAGTCCTGACAGTCTCGGACAATTGGGACTATATAGCCGCGCACAACGAAGCTCCCGCTCTGACTCAGAATCGGGTCCTGGGTCTGGAGCTCAACACCCTGCTGTACGACGACAGCACGCGCGCGCTCTACGACGCCATCTTCCGCAAGGTGCGCGCCGACCAGCGCGAGCTTGCCTTCGAATACCAGTGTGACACCCCTTCAGAGCGTCGTAGGTGGTTGATGCGCGTATCAGCCGATTTGAGTGCGACGGTGTGTCTGTCAAATTCGCTGTTGCAGTCAACGCCGCGGACTCCTGTCGAACTGCTGCAGAGTCAAAGCTCTAAGACCGACGATTTTGTGATCATGTGCAGCTGGTGCATGCGCCTCAAGACGGGAATCGACGCCTGGCAGGAGATAGAGTCGGGGATCGAAGCGCTGGAATTGTTCAAGAGACCAGTGAATCCGCGGGTTAGCCACTCGATCTGCTCGGGCTGCATGAAGGAAGTGCTGAGCAAGCTCGGCGAGTGAAGCGATCGGTGCGAGCTCAAACCGACAGCGCCGTCTGTTCCCATGTGCCGGCCTGGCGGCTGTTGACGAATCGGAGAATCGTGCGGATCCTTAAAGGTTTCCTGACGAAAGGAGCCCGCTCATGAAAGCCCCCTGGGTAACCTACCGACCCGAACTCAAGGTTCTCGACTGTACGATACGCGACGGCGGTTTGATCAACGATCACCAGTTCGACAACGATCTGGTCAAAGCCACCTACGAAGCGTGCGTGGAAGCCGGCCTTGATTACATGGAGATCGGTTACCGCAACTCCAAACGTCTCTTCTCAACCAAGGATTACGGACCGTTCCGGCATTCCGACGAGGAGGAGATTCGCAAGATCACCGGCGATCACGATGCCGAGGCCACCGGCCTCAAGCTGGCTGTCATGGCGGACGCCGGAAAGAGTGACTGGAGAACGGACATCCTGCCCTCCGATGAAAGTGTGGTAGACATGATTCGGGTGGCCTGCTATGTGGACCAGATTCCCGAAGCTGCCGAGATGATCAACGACGCCCATGACAAGGGGTATGAGACCAGCTGCAACCTGATGGCGATCTCCACGGTGCAACAAGCGGAGATCGAACAGGCTCTTGAGATCATAGCCAAGACCCCGGTGGACGTAGTCTGCGTCGTCGACAGCTTTGGAGCTCTCTACCGCGAACAGATCGATATCCTGGTCCGCAGCTACATGGCGGCGCTGGAGGGTACGAACAAACACGTGGGCATCCATACCCACAATAACCAGCAGCTCGCCTTCGCCAATACGATCGAAGCGATCATTCTCGGCGCCAACCGGATCGACGCCACCATGGCCGGATTGGGCCGCGGCGCCGGCAACTGCCCTATGGAGCTGCTCATCGGTTTCCTGCGCAATCCGAAATTCAAGCGGCGGCCGATCTATCAGTTATTGCAGGACCACTTCGTCAAGTTGCGGCAGAAGCTTGAGTGGGGCGCCCTGATTCCGTACAACATCACTGGCCAGCACAACCAGCATCCGCGCGAGGCGATGGCCCTGCGCGCCAGCCCCGACAAAGACAATTACGTTGATTTCTACGACCAGGTTGTAGGAGACATGTAGTGAGGCTCAACCATGTCAGCCTGGTCTGTTCATCCGAGGCGAACTGCGACCGGTTTTACGGCCAGCTGCTGCACCTGGAAAAGCTGGAGACCAAATCGATCACTGCCGAGCTGTCTGACGGAATCTTTCAGGTGAATTCCCCGTATGAAATGCTCAACTACGGAGACGACCGCCTCAAATTCGAGATTTTTCTGTCCGATCGCCGCGATTTCGTCGAGCAACAGATCGGCCACGTCTGTATCGACGTGGATGATCTGGACCAGTTTCTAGCAGACTGCAACGCTCTGGAAGTAGAAGTGCGGAGGGTTCCCAAAGGAGATTCCCACGTTACGTTTATAGCGGATTACGACGGCAATCTGTTCGAAATCAAACAGATTGCGTGAGCCGCAAAGCGAAAGGAGTTGATCATGCCGGATGTCGACGGCGCCAGGGATACCAAAAACTACCATACCGACGTGCCGCAAAGCACCGAGGGATTCTATCTAAAAGGGTCCAACTCTTACGACTGGGGCATGAAGAACCGGCTGGCCCGCATTTTTAACGCGGAGTCGGGAAACACCGTCATGCTGGCGTTCGATCACGGTTATTTCCAAGGACCCACCACCGGATTGGAGCGCATCGACGTCAACATAAATCCGCTGATTCCGTACGCCGACACGCTGATGCTGACCCGCGGCATTCTGCGCACCATGATCCCCCCTTCAGCCACCAAGGCACTGGTATTGCGGGCATCAGGTGGACCGAGCATTCTCAAAGAGCTCTCCAATGAAGAGATTGCCATGGATATGGAAGATGCGGTACGTCTCAATGCCTGTGGGGTGGCGGTTCAAGTGTTTATCGGGGGCGAATTTGAAAAGCAGTCCATCATCAATATGACGAAGCTCGTGGACGCGGGAACCCGGTATGGCATTCCGACTCTGGCGGTTACCGCAGTCGGCAAGGACATGGTGCGGGATGCCAAGTACTTCCGGTTGGCGACCCGGATCTGTGCCGAGCTCGGAGCCCACTACGTGAAGACCTATTACGTCGAAGAAGATTTCGACACCGTGACCTCCTGCTGCCCCGTTCCCATCGTCATCGCCGGCGGCAAGAAACAGCCGGAGCTGGATGCCCTGAAGATGGCCCACAATGCCGTGCAGCAGGGCGCCAACGGCGTCGACATGGGTCGCAACATCTTTCAGTCGGAGAATCCGCAGGCGATGATTCAGGCGGTGCGACATGTGGTTCACGATGGCGAGAAGCCGGAACGGGCGTTCGAATTGTTCAACTCCCTCAAGAACGGAAAACCGGTCGCCGTCTGAACGCCCGCCCCACGGGTCCTCGCAGGTTCTTCGATCTACCGGCAATTCTCGATACCGGCTGGTGCCATCGTTCGCAGATGAGCAAGCCCATCCTCTTGCCTGAAAACGCCTTACCGAAGGAGGCGCCGATGTGCCGCAACATCAAAACTCTGTTCAACTTCGATCCACCGGCCACGGACGAAGAGATCAATGCGGCCGCGCTACAGTTCGTGCGCAAGATATCCGGCTTTCGCGCGCCATCCCGAGTCAACGAAACGGCATTCAACGAAGCCGTGGAGCAGATATCCCTCACCGGGCGCCACGTGCTGCGCAGCCTGACTACCACCGCGCCTACCCGCGATCGCGAGGTAGAGGCGGCACGGGCACGCGAACGCAGCGCCCGTCGATTTGCTGGCAACGCCGATTCTTCTGGAAGCGTTGCAAAGTCGCTTTGATGGGTCGGGGCAAAACACTATCATTGTGTCCAGATCAAAATGCTCGGCTTCGGGCAATGCCGGGAATGCACCCGGCCTTCCGATAGGAGGTTGAAGAGTGACACGACTGCGTTGTGGATTTCTAGCGTTGGCGACCATCGGTTCGACCCTTGTCGTTCAAGCCCCAGCGGTGGCGGGCGAAACCATCACGTTCCACTCCAAACATATCAACGTGGCCAAGACCTTCGACACACAAGAACTGGAGGACGAGGACGGTCATATTATCGCCAAGTTCCACGCCCAGGGTGTGGGGGTGCGCATCGACGGTCCTGCCGAACCGCCGTACAAGATCGAGATTTGGGGAACGGGTGATTACAAGGGGGACGGTACGGGGAAGGACCAAGGTTACGGCAAGTTCATATTCTCGGATGGGTCGAGCTATTTTGAACGCTGGTCCGGAACGGTGGCTGATGGCAAAGCTACGGGTACCGCCGTCTACTACAACGGCACGGGACGGTTCGTGGGGCTCGAGGGGGGCAGTAAATACGAGTGCACTCTACTCGGCGATCGCTTCGCCTGCAATGTGGACGGTACCATCAAACTACCCTGACGTGCAAATGGTGACGTTTCCTCCTGCGCGTCCCTAATGAGTAACATCCTCAAGTTTCCCGGCAAGGCGCCGCGACTGGATCACAAACGGTCGACGCGCCGCCGCGTCGACCCTGACCAGCTGGATCTTTTCGCCAGCATCCCCGGTCGCATCGCGGATTTGCCACTGAATCCCTTCGACGAGGCTCTGCTCCAGGAAGAGCGGGGTGACTACGACCGAGCGCGGGACAAATACCGCGAGGCGATCGGTGCGGGCGAGTCTGTGCCGGACGCATTTTGCAATCTCGGTATCATTGAGTATCGCCAGGGCAACCGCAAAGCGGCGATCGAGGCTTTCGCGCATGCGTTGGCCCAGGCACCCCTTCACTTCAATGCCCACTACAACATGGGAAACATGTACCTCGATGCAGGAGAGCACGCATTGGCAAGGTTGCACTTTGAGTTGTGCGCCCAGTCAGAGCCGGAGTTCGCCAACGCGTATTACAACCTGGCGTTGGCATGTGCGATGTCTGGCGATTTTCAACCAGCTATCAACGCCTTGAAGGCGTATCAGACATTGGCCAACGCTGAGGAACGCACGCGCGCCGCGGATCTGCAGTCGTTGCTCGAACAGGGGCTCGAACAGCCCAGGAACAGGTCACCCACCAAACCCGGACGACGCGATTGATCACTGGCGTCTGTCCCAAGGTCACCACCCCGATCACGAGACGTCCCTACGGCCGAAACGGACGAGGAGCGATCATTCCTAACGTGAAGCGACCTAGTGATACCCCGTACTAGATCGCGGAGCTCGGGTTCGGAGAGGTACGCGTAGCTTCCTGTTGCCGCAACCTAAATTATTGGAATCATTGAGTTAGCAAAGGTTGTTGCGGATTCTACGGAGACCCTCCCGGACACGATTTTAGAGGTTGATCGTTTTTCCAATATTTGCAACCCATGGACGACCGATTATAATTATATGTTTCCTGTTCTATTTGTTTCCTTTCGCCTGCCTATGCGGAGTCTCACGGGGAAGGCGGGTCCATAAGGTCGAATCCCGGTTTGCCGACATACCAACTTGACACTGAAGGCCGCGCAGATGCCTTTGCGGAGCGGATACTGAAAAGATGACCAAACTGAAGGTTGTCGTGCTGGAAGGGGAAGAAGAGCGCGGCAACACGATAAAGGAAATTCTGGAGGGAGCGGGTCAATTCGAGCCGCTCATTTCCAAATCTCCGCGGCCGTTGATGAACCTTCTCGACGGTACACGGTGAAGGTGGTCAGCACCAACACCACGGTCAGCACCAACGAGCAAGATGGTCTGAAGTTCATCAAAGCCCTCTATCTCAAATACCAGCGCTACAAACAACCGCTTCCTCCGATCATCGTCTGCAGCTCTGACCAGAGCGGCGATACCGTCAAGCTCTATGCCTATCGCTTCGCCGATGCCTCACTCATTTCCTACGTCTACATCAAGGACGAGGAATTGCAGCAAGGGGGAAACCGGCTCCTCGATCTGATCACGAAGGCGCTCAAGAGCCGTGAAGAGCTGGAGACCGCCGAGCCCGAAGAAGACGTGGCGGAGGTAGTGAAGAAAAAGCTCAAGAGCTTGCTGCAAAAGACCATCACCTTGCCTTCGCTACCTGACGTGGCGGTGCAGGTCCAGGATGCCTTGAAGGATCCCGAGGTCACGTTCAAGAAACTGGCCAATATCATAAACACCGACATGACCATGGGGGCCAACGTCATCAAACTGGCTAACAGTCCCCAATTCGGAGTATCGGGACAGATTGCCACCATCGATGATGCCTGCAAGCAAGTGGGAATGAACGCCATCGCCAACACGGTAATGGCAACCAAGGTATTCGACGCCATGGAAGCGCTCCCGTCGGATTTCGATCTGAAACGGTTGCGGCGGCACAGTTATGCGGTGGGGACGGTGGCGCGGCTCGTTTCCCGCCGTTGCCGGGTGTTGAAGAAATCTATCGAACGGATGCAATTCAGCGGAATCATGTTTGCCGCAGGTTTGCTGCACGATATCGGCAAGGTGTTGATGACGCAATTTTTCCCCGAAGAATGTATCACAATCCTCGAGGAGGCCGGGTCCAGCGACTCCACGGCCGTAGAGGCGGAGCTCAAGGTCCTGGGCGTGACACACGGCGACGCTGGACTTCACGCAGGAGTCGAGTGGAGGTTTCCCGTCCTTCTGGTGAACGTGATCGGTCGGCACCACTGGCCGTTACCGACGATTCTGTCGCGCCTCAAAACCAAACAGGGCCGGCTGGCGCAGCGGGTAATTCGCATCGCCGACGCCGCCAGCTACGAGATGGGGTACGACATGCTGCGCTCCGACGGCAAACCACCGACCCTCGAGCCAGAGCTTTTCAACAAGACCGGTCTCGACATAGATGAATTCGCAAAGTGGACCAAAGAGATCAAAGACGATATTGCCTACACCATCGATGTGCTCGGTAAGACCTGAGAGGTCCCAAGGGCGAGGCGAATGAACAGTATCTCGACCACGCTTTTTGCTAGTCATGTCCGCCGTTAAGGTCCTCGTCGTTGAGCGCAATGCCAAGATCGCCGGACTGCTAAGCGGACATCTGCGACAGACGGGGCACGACGCCGCCGATGTGCGCAACGGCGCCGAGGCAGCCATGGAACTGCGCGGCGGCAAGTTCGATGTGATACTCATGGACCATAGGGTGACCATGGGCGGTGTGAAGACCGCCCGCCTGCTGCGCCTGCACCCGAAACATGGCCATATCCCCGTAATACTCGCCCTGCCGCCCGATCAAGGAGAAGCCAGAGTCCTGGTCAAAGAAGCGCACTCCATCGGACTCAAGAATTTCGTCATCAAACCGTTTCGCATGGACGCGCTGCAGAAGAAGCTGGCGCAGGTCGCTGACGACAAGGTAGTCGAGAAACCGACCGATTTCGAAATCCGGGAGGAAATTCGTTCGATCAGCAACCTTCCCACGATGCCGGCCGTGCGCGGCCGCCTGCTGGCGCTCCTGAGCAAATCCGACAAGGAAGTTGACATTCGCAAGGTAGCGCACACCATTGAGCAAGACCCGGGACTGGCGACACAAGTAATGCGGGTCTGCAACTCGACCTACTTTGGCTTTCAGGGCAATCTGATGAGTCAGGCGGTGGCATTTCTAGGGGTGGAAGCGATTCGCAAGATCGTGCAGACCTCCATCATCTACGACTTCTTCGGCTCTAGCAAATCCGACGACCGGGGTTTCAGCATGATGGATTTGTGGAAACATTCTCTGGCCACGGGCATGTCGATGGAGATAATCGGCAAAGCGGACAAGAAAAAGACACACTTCATGCCCGGCGTGCTCCACGACATCGGAAAAGTGATCTTCAAGATTCGTTTTCCGGATCACTTCAACAAGGTGGTAGATCTCGTGGAAAAGGAAGGAAAATCGATGCTCGAGGCCGAAGAGGAGCTGCTCGGTATCTCCCACGCTGACTGCGGCGGGGAGGTGGCGTTACACTGGGACCTCCCGGGCGAGGTGCGAACCGCTATCGCGCAACATCACAAACCGGGAGAGGCGGATCAGCACCGCCGGTTGGCGGCCATGGTCCACATCGCCGACATCGCGGCGCGGAGAATGGAGATCGGGTACGCCGGCGACGATCTCATCCCTCCCGTGGATCCCTATGCCCAGCGTATTCAAAAGAGTGTGGACGAGATTCTAACGCGCGCAGACGACTTCAAGGAACAGATCGACTCAATAATCGGGGATCTCGGGTAGCGGTAGATCAGGCAGGTTTGGCTAGGCTATTGACCAAACTCACGAGCTCGTCGATATCAAACGGCTTCTGCAACACCGCCTGGGCGCCGAGGTCGGCCAGGGAGCTATTGGAAGCCTGGTTCAAGTTCGCCGACATGACGATGATGGGCGTGTTGATTCCCTGCGAACGCACCTCCTTGATCAGCTGCTCGCCGCGGGTCGGCATGACCAGATCGGTGAGAATGAGATCGACTTCCTCGAACTGGCATTCCGCGAGTGCCGGCGCGGCATCGATGTAACCCACCACCTCGAACCCCTCCTTCTCCAACATCCAGGTTACGGAGCGAAGGACAAATCCCTCGTCTTCGATGACGGCGATTTTAATGGGAGCAGTCATGGGAGGACCTAGCCGGCGGCGTCGGCCATGGAATGGTCGTTGATGGGCTTATGCTGCTTCCCGTTGGACCTACCGTTCGTTTCCCGACCATAATACGACTGGATTCTCGTGCCCAACTCATGGGCACCGAGCGGAGAACATTGTTCGACTGCAGAAAGAAGGACGCGCCTGTCATTCCTTGTGAGGAACCCGGGGACCCTAATTCTACCGGGCTCGGTCAGCTCTGGAGCCGTTGGTGCTATATAGTGATCTCCGCAGCCTCCTACTTGCTCAAGTTCCGTATTTGAAGACACAGTTTCTACGCCACCGGCTTCGCCTTGCTCAATCCTGTACTTCCATCTTGAGTAGACGGACCAAACCCGCGGTAACTCGCACGAATACATCGATTCCCAAACAGCAGTAACAGGGCTTCCCAACAGTCCCTGATGAAGTAACGAAAGCTCTAGTTCGAGCCAACTCTTGGTCATAGGATCAACAAGCCTCTCACGGAAGGTGCGAACCCAAAGTCTTAGATACTCAGAAAACCGAGTTCCGACATATGAGAGCATTGAGTTCCAGCACCCGTATCTAGGAGATTCTATCAAGCCCGAAACGAAGGCCGTTGAAGGGTGATTGGGTAGAAATTCCTCCGATAGAATGGCCAAAAAAAGCTTGCTATGAGCCAGTCCAACTAGCTCCTGGATCTGCTCTGGGCTAATGAGTACGTTGTCCCAAGCCGCACCGGATTGCAACGGCGTACCCACTTTAAGTCCGTCTACCACAGCTCCCGAAAAGTTCGTGTGTGAGAACCTAGCACTGTAGGCATCCACACCTGTCAGATTCGAATTCGAAAAGTCCGCTCGAAAGGACGTTGCTTTTCTCAAAATCGCTCCAGACAGATCGGCGCCCTTCAATGAGGTATCCACGAGTCTTGCGCGCGAAAGCAACGTGCCCTGCATATTCGAGCCATCGAATTTGCAACCACTCAGGTCAGCGCCCCGAAAGTCCCAACCAGACAGATCCTCATCAGAATAGTCGATCCCTCGGAGATCAGCATGCCTCGTATGGGTGCCAGGAAGTTTTAACTTGATTCTCCGTGGTTTCCTTTCAACAACGCGTCCATCCCGCGAGAGACCGTCAAGGGCATAACAGACGGTGCGTTTGGATTTCCCGGTGGCGGCTGCAATTTCTTCCAAAGTCAGGTGTACTTCATCCACCGGATGAGCAACCTGCAATGCGCGACTAATGAGAAAATCAAAAACCAAATTCTTGGTCGAGCCTGTAACTGCAGGTCCCATGAGCAGATCTCGGGGTAAGAGTTTTGCAACTTAGATTGCACCTATGTATAAGATCTATCTCCTGTGCAAAATTTGCAATGGGCAATGTATATGGGAGTGATGGGTGAGGCTCGTTAATTATTGTAAAATAACAGATTAGGACTTTTCGAGGTCATCCAGAAGGTGGAGTTCTGTCGCTTTGGCAACCGCTTGGGTTCGCCTGTGAGTACCTAGCTTTTGGAAGAGTCTATTTACATGGGATTTCACCGTGGCGACAGAGACGTATAGCTCTTCGCAAATCTGCTTATTCGAGTAACCCTCACTCACAAGCTTCAATACTGTTAGTTCCCGAGACGTCAACAACCCTTGCCTATCGCTGTTCTTATTCTCTGCGGCAGACATACGATCAGCTGTCAAAGGGCGCAGATAGTAATCAGCGTCGCTACCTAAGCGAGTAGATAGTTCCGGAAAAGTCAATGGCTCAGCGGCTTCAATGACTTTGCCAAGCATGGTTCTTTCTTTTGCGGAAATTCTAGAAACGATTCCACCACTTCTCGGAATTTTGCGATCGCTGGTTCTCCAGATCTCATCTGAGCAGCCCCCCAATTTTTCGAGGATATTGGCGTTAACTAGGTCCGCCAAGCCCCTCTGACAACCCCTCTGACTGTCTCGTTGCCGCCTAAAGAAAATCTGCCAAACTGGTGGGAGTTTTTGGCGTAACAACTCTTCGCTGAATTCCTCGACCGTCGACCCTACACAAAGAAGCGAAAGCGTAGCCAGTTCAATTTCGAATATGTCAGAGACCATCTTGTCGTGGTGGGATCTCATGAACTTGAAGACAGGCTCTGCCATCTCGGTATATTCGAGCGCAATAGTTACCAATGAACTTCTCCAAGTACTCAACTTCCTTGCTTCAACCGACAACGCCAAAGGTTCCGAGTGTGGACTAGAAGGCGAGGGTTTCCGAAGCACGTCTGCCATCAGGTGACTATTGTACGCTATGCTGCACAATCCCTCGCACTGATCAGTGCTGATGGTTGATCCGTTCCAATCGGTTACCGTTTGCAGGGGGGTTCCAACTCTCATTCCAGCCATTTCTGCCCCGGAAAAATTCGCACCGGCAAAACAGCTACCAGCTGCACCCATGCCCGTCATGGAGGAGCCTCTAAAATCAGCGCGGAATGAAATCACGTTCCGAAAGTCCGTTTCTTCCAGGTCTGCACCTCGGAAGCTCGTTTCGAACAATCTAGTTCGCCGAAAATTCGCACCGCGCAGATCCGCCCCATTGAAGTTGGTTCCGGAAAGATCCGCGAAGCTCAAGTCTATTCCACTTAGATCCTTCCCTGACAGGTCGATTCCTCGGAACTCGCTCGGCATGGTGACCCGCAATCCGTCGACAGACCAAGACACCAATCCCGCTTCGATTAGAGGATCGACGATGCTCGCACATGCCTCTGAAGATTTTTCCGCACCGACGATCTGCTCAACGGTGCAGATGGGTATTTTACCTGTCGGAGCACAGTTCCTTTGGAGCTCGGCGAAATGGTAGGCATGAGTAGGGCTGACAGGGGGCATCGCTCACTTTTCCGTCAACGTCAAAGCAGGGGAGGCAGTCACAATATCAAAATTACTCACGTGCATCAAGATGAATATTTTCGGATTGAGCTTGATCGAGTCGCCCAACGGTCGTAAGGCAAAATAAATCAAACCTTTAAGGTCGATCGATGAAGTCGTGCAACTAGAATTTCAGTTTGGCAGGTCGGGCGATTTGTCCTCCATGTAAACCGGATTCTTTGGCGGGATCTTAGAATCTTCTTACCGTACCCGATCAGGCGACACAGCGCCAAACTACAAGTCGCATCGAATACCACCAAGCTTGTGGTAGAAAAGGCAGAGTGAACTCCAGGAAGGACTAACCGAATGCGTATCTACAAAGTCGGCATTCTCGGCTGTCGAGCTCGAGGTTCCAGTGCCGCCCGTGCCTATCACGCTCATCCTCGCACCGAAGTGGTAGGCCTTTGTGACCTGGTGCCGGAGCTTCTTTCTACGCTCGGTGACGAGCTGGGGGTGAGCGCGCGGTTCTCGGACTACCACGAGATGATCCGCGCTACCGAGCCTGACATCGTCGCTATTCCAACGGGAACGGAGTTTCACTACGAGCTCGCCATGGGGGTTCTGGAACATGGTGTGAACATCGACATCGAGAAGCCGATCTGCGTCAATCTCCAACAGGCCGACGAAGTAGTCGCCAAAGCCCGCCAGAAGGGTGTTCGCATCGCGGTGCACCACCAACATCGCCTCAACGCCTGGATGCTGGCGGCACACCAGGCCTACCGCGAGGGCCGCACTGGCGATTTGCTCTACGTCTACACCCGCGACAAGGGGTATTACGGCGGGTTCGGCGTGATGAACGTTGCCACCCACAAGGTGAACAACATCCAGAAGTTCGCGGGTCCTTGTCGAGCGGTGAACGCATCGGCGACCACCGATGGGCGGCCGCTAACACCACAAGATGTGATCCAGTCGCCGTCAGGGATGGGTGTCATCGCCGGCGAATACATCAACGCTACCCTCGAATTCGACGACAACGTAACGGCCACTCTGTTGCAGCAGCGTTTGCCGGGAAAGACGACTCTGGCGGCTTCGGTAATCGAGCTTTTCGGCACCGAGGGACGATTGTTGTGGCGTCAAAAGAATGCCTGGCATCTGCCGACGCCGCATCTGTTGCCCGACGGGGAACACGATTGCTGGGAACCTTTGGAGCCGATATTTCCGGAACACTACGACGAATCGTCACCGGCAAGCCAGGATGACTACTGGTTCGTGGAGGAGTACGTGCAGGCGCTGGACGAGGGTCGCGACCATGAGTGCGATGGGGCAGACGGGCTGAGGGTCATGGAGACCTTGATGGCGATCTTCGAGTCGGCGGCGTACGGCAGGCGCGTGGCCTTGCCGCAAAAGGAGCGCGAGCATCCGCTCTTGCGCTGGCGCCGGGAGCATGGTCTCGGCGAGCCGGATCCGGTGCCGCGGGAGTACGGCGCGTGGCTGGCGCAGGAAGACGCGCGACTCGGCCGCGACGCGTCCTAGTTGTAGGTCTACGTGATTGATCAACCACGCGACAGAATCTGGAGAAACAGCGTCGATGCCTGAAAACTCATTGGATTGGTACGATGTGACCGCCTGGGAGCTCGAAGGCAAGGGTTGGACGGACACCGACAGCCACTTCGCCAGATTGCCGGTTCGAGCCAAAGAAACGGTGCGGGACTGGATCTGGATGTTAGCTCATCACACGGCGGGGCTTATTGTCCGCTTCGAAAGCGACGCGCAGGAGATATGGGTGCGTTATACCCTGCTGCGAAAGCGATTCCCGCCGTCCAAGGCGCCCGAAACGCTGGCCAAACCGGGCATGCCGGCAACCGGAAAGAGTGGTCTGGATTTCTATGCGCAGGATGATAGCGGCCACTGGTGCTGGTTGGCGGTGGTCGAACCGACGGACCAGACCATGGAAGTGCGGGCGATCGGTGACCTGGATCCCGGTCGGCGCGGCTACATGGTCTACCTACCGTTGCGCAATGGTGTCGAGTCACTCGAAATCGGATTCTCAGCCGGTGCCGCGGTGAACTCGATGGCGCCGCGGGCGGAGCAGCCGCTGGTCTTTTACGGCACTTCGATTACCCAGGGCACCGGGGCCTCCCGTCCGGGCATGGCGTATCCCGCTATCCTGGGGCGCCGCTTCGATCGCCCCGTCATCAACCTGGGTTTCTGCGGCACGGGACAGATGGATCTCGAAGTGGGGGCCTTGCTCTGGGAGCTGGATGCAGCGGTCTACATCATCGACTGTCTGCCGAACATGACCGGCGACATGGTGGCGGAGCGGGCAGAGCCTTTGGTGCGCCAGTTGCGCCAGGCGCGACCGGAGGTCCCCATCGTGCTGGTCGAAGAGCGCCATTACGACAACGAGCGATTCGTCGCTGCCTATCGAGCCCGGCATACCGCCAACAACAACGCCCTGCGGTCGGCGTACGAGGGGTTGATCGAGGCAGGGGTGCAAGGGCTCTATTACGTAGAGGGCGACCACCTTTGGGGCGACGACGGGGAGGCCACCTCCTACGGCGGGCATCCGTCCGATTTGGGCATGATGCGCACCGCCGATGCGCTCGAGCCGGTGTTGCGCCCGCTGGTGAGTCGCGTGTTGAGCACATCAACCTGACAAGGTGGAATTCCCATGCAGGTGAACAACAAACCCTTCTTCCTGATTGGCGCCCGCCACATGCCCGACGGGGGGACGCCGGCATTGTTGGCGCAGGCAGGGTTCAACGCCTATCGCCATTTGCCCTGGGGGACGGAGACCAGCGAACCGGAACCGCCGCCGGCGCGGGACGAGGGCATCCTCTATTGGTCCTACCTTTGGAATCGGACCGCTTTCGAGCTTTCGCCCCACTTCCAAACAGAGCTCACCGAGTATGTTCGACGGGTGAAGGCCGATCCGGCCCTGTTGTGTTATGAAAACCTGAACGAACCGATCATGCCCGGGCAGCAGAAGGCGACGCCCGAACAGCTGGGCGTCGGGGTGGACCTCTTGCGGCAGCTGGACCCCGATCACCCCATATGGCTGGCGCACAGCTGCCACAACATGGTGGAGACTTTGGCCACCTACAATCGCTGCGCCGACATCCTGGGGGCCAATCCGTATCCGGTGGTGCCGACGGGCATGCGTCCGCACCACGTGGCAGCCCGTACCGATGGCCGCATGCTCGACTGTCCGGACCAGACACTCCACGGTGCCGGCAAGTACACCCGGAAGATGCTGCAGGTTGGGGGCGGGCGCCTACCGGTCTGGATGTTCGTTCAGGGAATGGCGAACGAGCGCTGGTTCAATCCCACGGAGCTGCCGGAGCTGGCCGATCAATCCATCGACGAGTCCAAGATCCTTTATCCCACCTACGAGGAGCTGCGTTTCATGGTCTTCGACGAGATCATCTGTGGCGCTACCGGTCTGGCATTTTCCATGTACGGAACTCCGATCCGAAGCCAGATGTGGCGTGACATCGAACGCGTAGTCAGCGAGCTCAACGGCTTGCACGACGCCCTGGCGGCTCCGCGGGCGTCCGGAAACGTCGACCTGGCCTACACCGACCTGGGGCACACCATATGGGACGGAGTGGGAACGATGGCGAGGCTCCTAGGCGATGATATCTATCTCTTCGCCGCCAACACCGCCTTCGATCCGGCGCGGGTTTCAATTGGAATCGAAGGGGTCGAAGCCACGGGGGCGGCCGTTGTCGAGGGAGAGGACCGAGAGCTGCCGGTGACCGGCGGCAGGATCGAGGACGACTTCGAGCCGTACGGTGTCCACGTCTACCGGTTCAAGGGCGAGTGGTAAACCCCGGGAAGGACCGGCACTTGCGGCACACGACCAGATATCCAGGACGAAGACCATGCCGCCTGAATCACCACCTGAAACGGGTAAAGTAGCGTTTCCCGCGTCAATTCCACCCTCCGAGTTCCTTCCCATTCTTTCTTGACACAGTTTTCTCGTCCAGTTACCGTTCTATCTCGGTATAGTGCACATTTGAGCAGTATATTTAAGAGATGTCGACCTGGATTGTCTGTTTTCACATCCCGGATCTAGCAGTTCGGACATTGACCGAAAATCCCCAGGAAAAGGTGGTGGTCTCCTGGGCAGGTCAGGTCTGGTCCTGGAGCGAGACCGTGGAGAAAAGCCGGCTCCGCACCGGTGATTCCCTGCAGCGGGCTCGGGCACTCTGTCCCGACGCGCTGCTACTGGAACGGGATCTGCATCGCGAGGTCATGATGCGGGAGCGTCTGCTTAATCAACTCTACTCGGCCTCCCCCCGAGTGATGATGCTCCATGAGACCTCTCTCCACGGGGCATGGGGGTTGTTGCAGAATCCGCTGGGGGATCGGCTACGGCACCTGACAACGGAATTGCGGGCAAAGGTAGGTGTCGCCCAGCATCGATCTTATGCCATGTTGGCCGCGGCCAAAGCGGCCTTCGGTGAGCTTGTAGTAATAAAGCCGGCCGACCTGATGCCGTTTTTGCGGGAAACCTCGGTAGCGGTGTTGATCCCCTTGGGATACCCCAAGGTGGTTGATGCTCTGTCGCTGTTCGGCCTGCGCTCCCTGCAGCAGGTGTATCAATTGACCCGACGCCATCTGGAAGCCCAGTTCGAAGAGCAGGGCAGGTCACTCTACGCCTTGCTACATCCCAACGATGAACCTCCCATCCCCGTGTACGAACCGGGTGTAATCCAGACCGGGTTCGAGTTAGACGCATCCATTCTCGAAACCCTGGATCTCGCTCCTCAGCTCACTTACCTGGTGGATCAAGCAATCGATCAATTAAAGGGCAAGTGTGCTCAGTATCTGGAGCTGCAGTTGCAGACGGAAAAGGGCAAGGTGGAAGCCTGCCGGCTGTTGAAAGAGCCCGTATCCGACCAACGCAGCCTCATCCATGCGGCTCGGTATCTGCTCTCCAATCTATTGCCAAAGGCAGGTGAGGTTTGCGGTCTGGGAGTTTCTCTTGGCGGCCTGGTCGACACCCCGTTCAGGCAGGAGTCTTTGTTCCCTCAGCGAAAACCGGTTCTGAGCGCTTTGAGAGCGGTAGAACGGCGATTTCCCTCCAAGCTGCTGCGGGGTATCGTGGCGGATCCACAACCTATTTTCCACGAAGAGCAAACCAGATTCGAACCCATTTTCCCGGGGAAACCAGCCACCTGAAGCTCTACGACGAACAGATAGAGGTTGTATCGGGCAGCGATTCAAAACCGATACGGCTGAGCTGGCGCAAACGATGGTATGAGGTAGCTGCCATCCAGGATGAGTGGAAGGTGCGCGGAAGGCATTGGTACCAAGAAGAGAGTCGTCGGTATTTCCAGATCCAAACCGCTGACAACCGGATCATGACTGTATGTCAAAAGGAAACGAAGGATGACTGGCTCCTGGTGAGAGTGGTCGATTGAACTTCGCTCATCTGCACGTACGCTCCTGGTTCTCGTTTTTAGGTGGGGGATCGCCCCCTGAAAAACTGGTCCAGCGTGCTGCGCAACTTGGGTTTAAAGCCCTTGCTCTTACCGACCGGAACGGAGTCTACGGTGCGGTCCGGTTTCAACAGGCCTGCAGAGATGCCGGCGTTCACGGGGTCATCGGCGCCGAGGTTACGGTAGAGGACACGGCCCTGGTGCTTCTCTGCATGAGCCGGAAAGGGTATGCCAACCTCAATCGCCTGCTGACCACCGCCCACCTGGCTGATAGGGACAGCCCTTCCGCAACCCTGGAGTCGGTGAAGAAGTACCATGAGGAGCTGTACTGTCTTACCAATGGGAGGGATGGAAGACTGTGGGAGCTGGTCTCGCGGCGCAAAACACGGGAAGCAGATCTGTGGTTGCAGCAGTGGCACTCCATTTTTCGCGAGCGCCTGTACGTGGAGCTGTGTCACGGTCAGCACCAGGGAGACAGTTTCGTGGTGCAGCGAATCTATCGCCTGGCCAACCGACACGGCATTGCCACTGTCGCTACCAACGACGTGCGTTTTTGCCGCCCGGACGATTACCGGGTCTACGATCTGTTCACCTGTATTCGGCACAACATCCGCATCTCCGATCCCCATCCTGATCGACCCCACAATGCGGAACAGTATCTGAAAAGCGAGGCTGAGCTGCGCCGATGGATCCCTTTCCCCGAGGCGTTCGCCAGTGCCGCCGAGATTGCAGCCAACTGTAGCGTCGATCTCCTTCCGGAAGAGATCACCCCGCCCGCTGCCCATCTCCCAGATGGGATCAGTGGCAAAAAATATCTCACCTCCCTCTGCCGCGAGGCGCTTCCGGTAAAATACCTGGAGCGCAAAAATGAGGCGATCGCGCAACTGGAAAAAGAGCTGCAGGTCATCGCCGATCTCGACCTCCAAGAGTTTTTCCTGGTGGTACGCGAGGTGGTTGCGGAAGCAAGGCGCCGGGGAATTCGCTGCGCCGGCCGCGGTTCGGCGGCCAACAGCATCGTCGCCTATCTATTGGATATCACCGCAGTGGATCCGATCGAACACAATCTCCTGTTCGAACGTTTCCTGCACGGCGGCCGCAAGGGTACCCCCGACATCGACATCGACTTCGACTCCGATCGCCGTGACGAGGTGATCGAGTGGATGGAAGAGCGGTTCGGGCTGTCGCAAACCGCCATGACCGCAACCTTGGTGACTTACCGCGCCCGTTCCGCTTTGCGGGACGTGGCCAAAACCCTCGGCTGGCCTCTCGCGCTAATAAACGAGCTTACCAAGCTGGTACCGGGCTTTGGCATAGGAGTCATTCCCGAGTTTACCGAGCAGATCACCGCCCTTTTGGGGGAATCGCCCCTGGTTCATTACCTGCTGCATACAGTGCGACAGCTGGAAGGGTGCCCGCGTCATCTCGGGTTGCATTCGGGGGGGATGGTGCTCTCGAGAAAGTGTCTGACCTACTTCAGCCCAACCCAGGTGAGTGCCAACGGGGTGAAGGTGCTGCAGTTCGACAAGTACGACATCGAAGCGCTGGGGCTGGTCAAACTCGATGTGCTCGGTCTGCGTATGCTGGCCACCCTCAGTGAGGCCGAAGAGCTGGTGCGGCGTCACGAAGATCCGCAATTCGACATCGATACGCTGCAGTTGGACGATCCACGGGTATACGAGCTTATGTGCTCAGGCCGCACCATCGGTCTGTTCCAGATCGAATCCCAGGGCCAGATGCACATGTTGGCGGTCAATCAACCCAGCTGTTTCGACGATGTGATCGTGGAGGTGGCGATCTTTCGTCCCGGTCCCCTGCAGTCGGGTATGGTCCATCCTTACATCCGGCGGCGCCAGGGGAAGGAGGAAGTGGTGTACGACCATCCCATCCTGGAGGAGATCCTCGAAGACACCTACGGCATCATCCTGTTCCAGGAGCAGGTGCTGGAGATAGCGCACCGCTTTGCCCACATGAGTCTCGAAGAGGCGGACGATTTCCGCGCTTTAATGTCCAAGTTCAGAGACCCGGGAGAGATGGAACGGATGCGGGGCAAATTCGTTGCGGGAGCTATGGGGCGAGGGGTACCCGAAGAGATTGCTCAAAAGGTGTTTGATCAGGTTTCCCACTTCGTCGGTTACGGATTTTGCCGTTCCCACGCGGCGGCCTTCGCGCGTACGGTGTATCACTCCGCCTATCTGAAACGATACAACCCGGCTTGTTACATGGCTGCCGTTATGGAGCATCGTCCCGGATTTTACGATCAGGGTACGCTGGAAGAGGAAGCGAAACGCTTCGGTGTCGACATTCTGCCGCCCGACATCAACTGCTCCCAAATCCGTTTTGATGTGGAGCCGGTAAAGAAGGGGGCTCTGGCGATTCGCAAACCTTTGACCTCCGTGCGCAACGTATCCGAAGAGGATGCAACGCGTATCGTCTGGGGTCGCCTGGCAGGAGCGTACAAAAGCGTCGAGGATCTGATCACCAGAGTTGCCCTCGATCGCGACGTGCTCGAACCTCTCGCCCTTGCCGGCGCTCTGGACAAGCTTGCCACTTCCAGCCGCGATGCTTTATGGCAGATTGGAGTACTGATGAATCGCATCGACTTGATCCGCGATCACGCTCCAGCCCACTCGCTGTTTACCTTGCCGGTGATCTCCTCGATTGATATTCCAACGCTCCCCGATCTGACTCAGGTCGAACGAATGACCTGGGATCACCACGCCCATGAAGCAAGCCGGGTACACCCCATGTCGTTGATTCGTCGTACCCTGAAGAGGCTTGGAGTGATGCCGGTCAGCGGCTGCTTCCGTATCGTTCCCTTAGAGCAAGAAGGCAAAGCAGCGGAGCCGATGGTGACCATCGCCGGCCGCGTCATCCTGCGCCAGCGTCCCGCCACCGCCAAGGGAGTTATGTTTATAACCCTTGAGGACGAAACCGGGTATATCCAGGGGGTGGCGTTTCAACAGATCCAAGAGCAGTTCGGTGAGGTGCTGAGACAACCGGAGCTGATCGTCAGAGGTCGTCTGCAAGCCAGCGGGGGATGGAGGGGGCTGGTCATGCAGGAAGCCTGGCCCATCGAAGGAATGTTTGGCGGTTATTCCGGTTTTGCCTCGCAGAGTGGGGGAAGAGACCAGGTGGATGAAGCTCCGATCTCGGCACAACGACAGATGCGGTAGTGTGGGATCATGCGCCTGTCCGAGTGTGCTACCTACCCGTGCCGCTCCTCTTTCCAAGGGTCCCCCCGCCGATGATATCCGCGCTGTTCCCAATAGCCCGGCTGGTCGACCGGGCTGAAGATCAGCTTGCGCAGAAACTTCGCCGACTTCCAGGCATACAGCTTGGGAACGATGAGGCGCATGGGTCCGCCATGCTCGCGGGAAAGGGGTTCCCCAAAAAGCTCATCTGCAAGGATCACGTCCTCATCTAGGCAGTCCGCGAGTGGCAGATTGGTGGTGTAATAGTCCGCTCCTTCCGCAATTACGAATCGGGCGGTCGACTTGGGCCGAGCCATGGCGGCGAGATCGACGAACCTGACACCGTTCCACTTCACGTCGAATTTTGACCAGGTAGTAACGCAATGAAAATCGGAAACCTGCTCGCAGCGGGGTAGCTGACGGAACTGCTCCCAGTCCAACTCCAGCGTCTCTTCCACTTCCCCTTCAACCTTCAAACGCCACCGAGGTTCGTAGAATTTGGGCCGCACGCCCAGATCCAGGACCGGAAACCCGGTCGTCACGTGCTGACCGGGCGGCAGTCGTTCCACGTCCGGATCGGCCTGACGGGGAGCCTGCTTCTTGAACCGCTCCAGCAGTTTCCTCTTGGCCTCGATCATTTTCTGGTTGTATTCCACGTTCCGAATTTTTCGATGATGCAACAGAAAACCCCCGTCATCGCGGCGACGGGGGTTTCAGTTTTGTCGTAAGCGCGTGTCTTTCAGGCGCGCCGAATTCGATCCAGGAGCCGTTCCAAGCGGTCGAACGCCACGCGCATCATCTCTTCGTCCCAGTCGCCGTCCACGTTGATGCTGACGATTTTCTGCACCGCTTCCAAATACGCCTTCTGCGACTCCGTCAACACGCGAGCGAATGACGCGCGATCTTGCCCCCTGTCCGCGGAGCGATCGTTTCCTCCAGAGCGCTCGTTTCCTCCGGACCGCTCAGGTTGCGGCTGGCCCCGCCCCTCCCCGCGGCTCGGCTCCGAGCTTGCTCTCGCCGGTTCGGGCGGTGGCGAATCGGCGGTTTCTGCATCGCCGCCCCCGTTCTGCGAGCCATAGTTGGACTCAGTGATCAAGTATTTGAAAAACATCTTCATCTTGTTGGCGGAATCTCGACCCACCCCAGTGCGTTCGGTGAAAAAGGAGACGATGTTGTTGTCGGAAACCTTGCCGTTTCCTTCGTTCCACTGTTCCAGCAATTCGGGATACAGATCCTGGAGAACCTCGATCAGCGCCTGTTTTCGCGACTCCTGATCCACCAGGCGCTGCAAAAGATCGGTGGGCTGCTGGTCGCGGTCGATCAGATTCATCGCTTCGATGCCCCGTAAAAAACGGTGGATCATGGAGGGGGTGCGAATGATAGCCTGCATATAGTCGCGATCGATCTGCTCGGGAATATTGCGCTCCAGTCGCGACAGGAACTTGTCGAACTGGACCTTGGTCACGTAGGGATACCAGGTTCGGCTCGCTTTATCCTGGCCTTCGCCGCTGTCTTCAGTCATTTTCGTTTCTCCGCATTTGTGCTCGACACGCCCTCCCTTGTCGCAGACGTTCTGCGCTCAATCTACCTTCGTTAGCCCGGGTGTCTCGCTGTTACAATCGTCTTGATGCCGCCGCGCACGTTGAATTCGCCGACGACAGTCATATTGTGCGGTGCGCAAGCGGCCACGAGATCGTCCAGGATCTTGTTGGTGACCGCTTCGTAGAATATCCCTTCCTGGCGGTACGACCAGAGATACAGCTTCAGTGATTTGAGCTCGATACAGCTGCGGTCAGGGATGTAACTGATGCGTATGATGCCGAAATCCGGCTGTCCGGTATTGGGGCAGACCGAAGTGAATTCCGGGCACTCTGCATCGATGGAATACTCCCGATTGGGATTGGGATTGGGGAAGGTCTCAAGGATACCGGCAGCGGCCGAACTCATGAATTTCTTGCCTCGATCCAAAGGTAGTCGTTTTGCGGCGGTCCACAAGCGGATCGCGACTCACGCGTAGCGGATCGGGTCGGCTATTCCGGCCCGCTCGAAACCCGCACGGCGCAACCGACAGCTGTGGCAACGGCCACACGCCAGATCTTCTCTCTGGTAACACGACCAGGTGAGATGGAGTGGGGCTTCCAGCTCGACCCCCCGCCGGACGATCCCCTCTTTATCCAGGGCAAGCAGGGGTGTCATCACCTCAATTTTTGTTTGTGGCCTGGTACCGGTCTCAATGAGATGGTTGAAGGACACGAAGAACTCCGGCCGGCAGTCGGGGTAGATGTTTTCGGCGGCGTGTGCACCTATGAAGATCTCGCGGCATTCGAGCGTTTCTGCCCAAGCTACCGCAATGCCCAGTAGGTTGGCGTTGCGAAACGGAACGTAGGTGTTGGGATTCTCTTCTGGTGCGGAACCTTGAGGGATTTCCATCGCGTGATCAACGAGGCTAGAACCGCCGATCTGCCGCATGAACGAGACGTCGGTTGTAAGACGGTGCTGCACTTCGTAATGCTCCGCCAAATCGGAAAATGACTGCAGCTCCCGGCGCTCGGTGCGTTGGCCGTAATTCAGATGGAGGAAAGCCATCGTGTGGGAGCGGGCGGCGATGGCGGCGGCTACACAGCTGTCCAGGCCGCCGCTGATGAGAACGACCGCCGTTGGTGCCGATGAAGGATTGCCAATCATGGTAATATCTGGGTGAGGCGGGGAGAATAAACGAGGGTCGAGTACGGGTCAACATCGGGACACCAGGCTCTCACTGCGATCGTATTGACTTTCGGTTGCCCGGCGGTAGATTCTCAAGGGCTCACCAGTTATCCCGTCCTGGAGTTCGATGGCATTCTCCCAGTTCGATCGCGTTCCAAATCATTACGCCGGCACCATTATCCAACGGGTGAAGGAAATGCGCCTGGAACACGGCAAGCGATCTTTGCTCCCTACTGTGCTCCGGGTCGGCGAGCTGGAATTCCTGATCCCCCGTTACTTCGGCTTTTGCTTCGGCGTCGAGCGCGCGATTCATATGGCGTTTGCTGCCCTCGACAAGAACCCTGATCGCCACATCAACCTGGTCAGCCAGATCATCCACAATCCGGTGGTCAACAACGACCTCCAGGAACGTGGGATTCGTTTCGTTTACGACGAGAATGGGAAACGCAACATTCCCGAGGGTGAGATCTCTGACGAAGACGTGGTGCTGATCCCGGCGTTCGGGACGACACTGGAAATCGAATCGTCTCTGCGGCAAAGCGGCATCGATACCTCGTCTAGGGAGTTTCGCGAGAATTACGACACCACCTGCCCGTTCGTTTCAAAGGTCTGGGACCGGGGCGAGGAGCTGGCTCTCGAGGGTTATACCATTATAATCCACGGCAAGTTCCGCCATGAAGAAACCCAGGCGACCCAGTCCCATACCAAGACCCACGGCCATACCCTGGTGGTCTTCAACGAGGCGGAAGCAGCTCAGGTCCATGATTTCATTGTTGGGAAGTTGAAGCTGGAGGATTTCCGTGAAACTTTCGACGGCAAGTCGTCCGCCGATTTCGATCCCGAGCGGGATTTGGAGCGGGTCGCCGTGGTCAACCAGACTACCATGCTGGCAGAGGAGACCCGCGAGGTGGCGTCGATCGTTCGCGCCGCGATGGTGGAAAAGTACGGTGATGAGAATCTGGAATATCACTTCGCCGACACCAACGACACCTTGTGTTACGCCACCAACCAGAATCAGAACGCCACCAAGAGCGTTCTAGATGCCGGCGCCGACGTAGCGGTCATCGTCGGCGGATACAACAGTTCGAATACTTCCCACCTGGTGGAAATCTGCTCACAGGTCATGCCCAGCTACCTTATCGCCAGCAGCGCCGAGCTGCTCTCCAACCGGCGCCTGCGCCATTTCGACATCGAAACGAAGGAAGTTGTCGAAACCGAGGGCTGGCTTCCCCAAGATCCCAGCACTCGCATCGTGGTCACCTCGGGGGCTTCCTGTCCCGACGTGCTGATGAACGAGGTGGTCGAAAAGATCGCCGGTTTCTACGGCTACGGCCGCGAAGCGATCGAGCAGGGTCTCAAGAATCTGAGCCTGCTGGATGTGGGCAATACGCAAACGGCATAACGCAGCCGGGCGCGCAGCGATTGATCTCCGCGCATCGATTCCCCATACCTTCGAACAGCCGTAAACAGTTTGCCCAGTTACCCTTAACGCGCCAGCTGGGGTGGCTTCGGGAGCATGCCACCACCTTGACAGGCATGGGGAGGTATGGCTAATATGAAGGCGGCGTTCCCCCCCCCCCCAATCTCACTCTACGGAACATGCTTCTCGCACAGGTCAAAGGCCACGTTGTATCCAGTGCCAAGATCGACAGTTTGACGGGAAAAAAGCTGTTGCTCGTAGAGATCGTTACCGTGCGCGACGAGGGTTTGGAGCGCACCGAGCGCCACATGGTTTGCGTCGATGCGGTGGGAGCTGGAGAACGGGAACTGGTGCTGGTCGTCATGGGAAGCTCAGCTCGCGTCGCCCCCCATCTCGGCGACGTACCCACGGATGCGGTCATCGTCGGCATCATCGATTCGCTCCAGGCGTTCGGTCGCGACATGGAGTTGGCGGACGCATGAAGCGGTGCCGCGTGATTGGCAACGTGGTTTCCAGTTCTAAACATCCGGCGCTGGCTGGCAAGAAGCTTTTGTTGGTCAGACATCACGAAGAGACCGGCGATCCTGACCCCGGGATTGGCCTCGCCGTGGATGGTGCTGGTGCCGGGATCGGCGATGATGTGATCGTCAGCGAATCCGGCGAAGCGGGCCGCGCCGTTACGCGTATCGAATATCCTCCCCTGCGCAGTGTAATCGTCGGCATTGTGGACTGATCAATGAAGCTTAATAGGGTCATTGGCACGGTGGTCCTGTCACGGTGCATCGAGCCGTTCAAGGGCAGGACCCTACACGTGACGCAGGATCTGAACGAGAGGCTCGAGCTGGTGGGCGATGCGGATGTCAGCATGGCCTGGGAACCGGTTCGCGAAGGGGAACTGGCCATTGTCGAGATCGCGCGGGAAAGCGCCAATGCGTTCGATCCCCCCGTGCCCACCGACTCCGTTATTCTCGGCAGGGTCGACCGGGTTCACATCGATGAGAGATATAGCGGAGGTAAGTAGATGGCAGACGCAATCGGAATGGTAGAAACGGTCGGGTTCGTTGGGGCGGTGGAAGCGGGTGACGCGATGAGCAAAGCGGCGCAAGTTACGTTGACCGGATGGGACAAGATTGGGGCGGGTCTGACGTCGGTGTTCTGCGAAGGTGACGTGGCGGCGGTCAAATCGGCGGTCGATGCGGGGGCGCAGGCGGCGGCAAAGGTGGGAACGGTGCACAGCGCTCACGTGATTCCGCGGCCGCACTCCGAGTTGGAGTCGGTCTTGCCTTCAGCGTCCAAGGGAAACGGGGTGGTGGTTCAGGCGCTGGGGCTGGTGGAGACGCGGGGCTCGACCGGCGTGATCGAGGCGGCGGACGCCATGAGCAAAGCGGCAGATGTAGAGGTGGTGAAGATCGCCGAGATTGGCGGCGGTTATATCACGGTGTTGGTGACCGGGGATGTGGGATCGGTAAAATCGGCGGTGAGTGCTGGATCGGAAGCAGCGGAACGTGTCGGCGAGCTGGTCTCTCAACACGTTATCCCGCGCCCGTCGGACGAGGTCGCCTCGTTGTATCTAAGTTGAAAGGGAAGGATTAGATGAAGGCACTAGGTATGGTGGAGACCAAGGGTCTTGCGTGTATGGTAGAGGCGCTGGATGCGATGTTGAAGACCGCTGATGTCAAATACGTAGCTCAAAAACGAGTAGGAGCGGGTCTTGTGATGGTGATGGTGGAAGGCGATGTGGCGGCGGTGAAGGCAGCCGTGGATGCGGGCGCGCAAGCGGCGCAGCGAATCGGCGAACTGCGTAGCGTGCACGTCATTCCACGGCCGATCGAAGGACTCCGGGCGCAGCTGAATTGATGTGCACGCCCTGCTGAGAGTGCACTAGCGTGACCCAGAAGGTGAACGAAGACCAGGTCAGGGAGATCGTCGCCGAGGTCGTCAGCCGGGTGCTTGCGGCGCACAGCACTGAACCTGACTCGGGGTTATCGTCCCAGGTGGGCGGCGTTTTCGGGGACGCGGATGCGGCAGTGGCTGCTGCCCGCCGGGCTCAGGGGCAGTTGCTGTCGATGACGCTGGTAGACCGGAAGCGGATCATCGAAGCCATTCGCGATACTCTGCACTCAGAGGCGGAGAGTTTCGCTCGGCGCACCCTCGAAGAGACCGGCATGGGCCGGCTCGAGGACAAGATCCGCAAACACCATGTGGCCGCAGATACGACGCCCGGGGTCGAAGACCTGCATGCTGTTTCGTGGACCGGGGATCACGGCCTCACGGTGGTGGAGATGGCGCCGTATGGCGTAATCGCGGCGATAACGCCATCCACCCATCCGGTGCCCACCATGGCAAGCAATGCCATCGGCATTGTCGCGGCGGGCAACGCGGCGGTTTTCAATGCTCACCCTGCCGCCAAAAAGATCTCCGCTGCCGCAGTCCAACAGCTAAACACCGCCATCGTAGAAGCGGGCGGCCCTGCCAACCTGATTACCATCATCGAACATCCAACCGTCGAGAGTGCTACTGAACTGTTCAACCACGCCGGCGTCGACGTCATACTGGTAACCGGCGGTCCCGCCGTCGCTCGAGCGGCCATGAGCTGTCCCAAGAAGGCGATCGTAGCGGGGCCCGGCAACCCACCTGTTGTCGTCGACGAAACGGCAGACCTGGAACGGGCGGCCCGGGACATCGTCGACGGCGCATCCTTCGACAACAATCTGCTCTGCATCGGCGAGAAGCAGGTGTTCGTCGTGGATTCGGTGGCTGACAGCCTGAAATCGCTCATGGTGCGGTACAGCGCTTACGAGCTCAACCCGGAGCAGATCGAACAACTCGTGCGGGAGGCGTTCGTCAGCGAGGGGAGCGGCGAACCCCGCGTGAATCGCGAGCTGGTGGGGCGCGACGCCGCGGTGCTGGGTGCCCGCATCGGTTTGCAGCTGGAAGACTCGCTGCGACTATTGATCGGCGAAACCGATGCCGGCCACATCTTCGTGCGGGAAGAGCAGATGATGCCGTTCGTGCCGATCGTCCGGGTGCCCAACGTAGATCAGGGGATTCGCGCCGCGGTCGAATCGGAGCATGGCTACCGACACACGGCGGTCATTCACTCGCGCAACATCGAGAACATGCACAACATGGCCCGCGCCGCGGATACGACGGTGTTCGTCAAGAACGGCCCTTCTTACGCGGGATTGGGCATCGGTGGCGAAGGGTTCGGCACCTACTCCATCGCCGGTCCCACCGGAGAAGGGCTGACGTCGGCGAGCACCTTTACGCGCCAACGACGCTGCAGCCTCGTAGACTATTTCCGCATCACCTGAACGGTCCCATGTCCCAATCGAACCGGCAACCGCTCTCCGTGGATCGCGGCACCATTGAAACCATGGTTCGCGAGATCCTGGGGCGCTACTCGCCCGCCGAGGGTATGGACAAATCTGTAGCCGCCAGGATTCCGCGCCTGGTGGCGAACATCTCGGCTCGCCATCTCCACCTGAACCGCCAAACACTCGAAACCCTGTTCGGCTCAGGTGCTGAGCTGACGGTGCAGAAAGAGCTATACCAGGAAGGTGCGTTCGCCGCGGAACAGATGGTCACCGTATTCGGACCGCGGCAGCAGATGATCGCCAACGTTCGCGTTCTGGGTCCGCTGCGCGATTACAACCAGGTGGAGCTTTCCTTCAGTGATGCGCGTTTCCTGGGCATCGATGCACCCGTTCGCCTGAGTGGCGATCACACCGACACCCCCGGGTGTTACCTGGTAGGTCCCGCCGGCGGTCTCGAACTGAAAGCGGGAGTGATACGGGCGGCCAGGCACGTCCACATGAGTTCCGACGAAGGCGATTTCTACGGGGTAAAGGCGGGCGACCTGATGCGGCTCGTGGTAGACAGCGAACAAGGGGGAACACTGAGCGGACTGATCTGCCGGGTCAGTGACCGCGAGAAGCTCGAGGTGCATCTGGACACCGACGAAGGCAACGCCGTCGATCTGGCGCGGGCCCGCAAGGTTCACCTGGAGAAAGAAACCGCTGATTCCACATGAGCTCCGTACTCCACATACAGGAGATGGTTGTCACCGGGGACGATCTTGCCCGGGCGCACCAGGGCCAGGAAGTGCTGTGTGTCGTTGCCGCGGCGGTGCTTACGCCGACGGCCTGGGATTACATTCGCGACCAGCGTTTGCGGCTGACTCGAGGGGAAAGCGCGTCCGTGTCCGAGTCTGTGGCACCGTCGGCGTCGACCAACCTGGTCAACGAGGCGCAGATGGTGCCCCATGCGCAGTGCGACCAACCGGGAAGTTCCTGCGGATGCACAACCGAGGAGTTTGGCTCCGGTTTTGTTCAACCCGAAAGTTGTGGGGTGTGTGCCATACATCAGCTCAAGGTCGCCGGCCAGGCGAACCCCGGATGCGAGGGCTGTAATCTGAACGGGCGCTGCGACGGCGAATCAGGGTCCGCCGCCGCGACGGAGTCACTCGTGGCACAGATCACCGAGCAGATTGTGGAGCAGCTACGCCGATGAGCGGCGCGCTAGGTATCATCGAGGCAGAGGGGGTCGCCGGCATCATCGCCGCCTCGGACGTTGTCGGCAAAACCGCCGACGTCGAGCTGCTTGGCTGGGAGTCGATCGGCGGAATCACCTCCATCTTTTTCCGCGGGACCGTCGCGGAGGTGGCCGCCTCACTTGAAAGCGGCCGCGAGGCCGCCGCGGCGCTCGCGGACAAGGTTGTGGCGGCCCCGTTGTATCAGCCCGAAGCGGTCTGCAGCGATTTCATTGGGCATCCGATGCCGGACGAGATCGAGGTTCCGGATGGCGCACTGGGCTTGCTCGAGTCTCGCGGCTACGGTGCTCACGTGCTGGCTAACGACCGCATGGTGAAGGCGGCTCCGGTCCGGGTCTACAATCTTCTGGCAGTGCACGATCGCGTCGTTTGCACCCTGATCAACGGCGAGGAGGGTGCGGTTCGAGAGGCGATTGCCAGCGGCCGCGAACTGTTCGCTCGCGACGTGCGCTTCCGCTGTTCCACCGTTATCTCGCGCCCGTTACCGCACGTGCTGCGGGCGTTCGCGCCGGGCTGTTAGTGCCCTGTATCGATAATATGCCTGTATTAATTCGCCGACTCATCCCGACCTGCTTCGTTACGCTCACTCGGCGTATTTCACCAATACGCCTCGATCGCGCGCCTTGCAGGACGGGCGACTCGGCGCCTTCATTGCACAGGCCTACTTCCGATACAGGGCACTGAGGAGGCTGCAGGTGGCGCAACCAAGCGCATTCGGGGTGTTGGAGACCCGAGGAGTAACGGCTCAAGTGGCTGCGACCGACGCCATGGTCAAAACTGCTGATGTTCGGGTGTGCGGACGCCAGGCGATCGGCTCGGGATGGGTAACGGTGGTAGTGGAGGGTGAGGTCGGGGCCGTGCAAGCCGCGGTGGCAAGCGGCGAGCGCGAAGCCGGCAAGTACGGCGAGCTGATCGGCGCGGACGTCCTGACCGCGCCGGACATGGCGGCCGCCGACATCATGCCACATGCCAGTGGGCTGAGCCCTGCTACCCTCAAACCCCAGCAAGCTCTCGGCGTCCTCGAGACTCGGGGTTTTGCCCAGCTGGTCGTTGGGGGTGACGCCGCGACCAAGGCGGCGGCGGTAAGTGTCTGCGGCTGGGCTTCTGCCGGCGGTGCACTGTGCCATCTGGTGGTTCAGGGCGAAGTGGCCAGCGTGTACACTGCCCTGCGCGAAGGTCGCATCGCAGCCGAGACCGCCGGCGAGGTGTATGCGGCCCTGGTTATTCCACAGCCAGCGGTGGACGTGGCCGGCGTGTTGCCCGTGCCCGCAGGCGCTCAGCCAGCAGAGGTCGGTGCCCTCGGAATACTGGAGACCACCGGATATACCGGTTCGGTGGCGGCTGCGGACGCGATGGCCAAAACGGCTGAGATCGGAGTGGCGCGTTTCAATATTGGAAGTGGTGGACGCACCGCTGTTATGACCACGGGAAAACTGGACGATGTCCAGGCCGGCATCGAGCCCGGTGTTGCCGCGGCCAAACTGGCTGGTGGATTCGAGAACGCCCGTGTCGTCACCCGGCCCGACCCGGATATCGTGGCCTGTTTCGCGCAGGCAACAACCAGTGCCGCACCGAAGGGGCTGGCCCTCGGATTAATCGAAACCCGCAGCACCGTGGCTCTGGTGAAGGCGATGGACGAGATGCTCAAAGGGGCCGACGTGGAGTACGAAGGCCGGGTGAAGGTGGGGTTCTATCTCACCGCCGGTGCGATTCGCGGTGACGTGGGCGCCGTCAGAGTGGCATTGGATCTGGGTGCGAAAGAGGCTCGTCGCCATGGGGAACTGGTCGCAACGCACTTGATACCGCAACCCGACCGGGGTATGGAGCCACCGCTACCACATCGAGGAACGTAATCACCAGGAAGAGAACAAACATGGTACGCATCGCAGCTAGAGTGATCACGGGTCCGATGCTGGAGGAACAGCTCGCTGGCTCCGGCTCTGTGCAGATCGACAGGGGAGCGGTACTGACGCCCTCGGCGTTGGACTACCTAAAGGCTCACGAGGTCTCGGTGGTGCGCGACGGAGATGTGCCGCCTGCTGCCGCGAAGGGGGAGAAGCAAAACAGCCCCGTCGCGGGAGCGAAGCGGTTTCAAGGAATTTTTGTGCCCAACGTCGTCATCTTCGACGCTGACGGAAACATCAACTTCGGCGAAATGGAGCGTTACATCGCCTGGTTGATCGACGCTGGCATTCACGGACTCTACCCCAACGGAAGCACCGGCGAATTCGTGCGGCTTTCCGCCGAGGAGCGGCGGGAGGTGGTGCGCATCATCGCAAATGTAAACCAGGGGCGAGTTCCGATTCTGGCCGGTGCCAGCGAAGCGAATGTGCGCGACGTGCTGGATACGGCGGAGTATTACGCGCGTTTGGATGTGGATGCCATCTCCCTGGTGCCTCCGTACTACTACAAGATCTCCGAACGCAGCCTGTTCGAGTATTTCGCCGAGATCGCCCGCAACTCGCCCCTCGATATCTTGCTCTACAACATTCCCCAGTTCACCCAGGAGCTCACCCTGGATATCATGGAGGAGCTGCTCCCGTTCGAGCGCATCTTCGGCACCAAGGACTCGAGCCGAGACCTGCCACGGATCGTAAATACAATCCACCGGTTGCGCCCCCAGCGTCCCGACTACGTGGTGCTCAACGGCTGTGAGGAGATCCTGCTGCCTGCTATCATCATGGGCGCAGACGGCGGCACCATCGCCACCGCTGGCATCATACCCGAGGTAATCGCCGAGTTGTACCGGTGCTCTCTCGAGGGAGAAATCGAGCGCGCCCGCATGCTGCAGTATCGCATCATCGACCTCATAAACCTGATGCTGTTGGGTGCCAGTTTCCCCCAGGGGTTCAAGACAGGTGTGGCGGTGCGCGGGTTTGACGTAGGTCCACCCCGCCAGGTCATGAGCACCCAGGAGCGCGAAGTCCTGTCGCAACTGGAGGCGCAGATTACCTGTCTGCTGGACGACATGGGATACGAGGTGGACGGAGCAAGCAGCTGCCCCGTGACCAATACACCCCCCATTGTCAACTAGAGGACCGTGACGGGGCTCCGCAGCGGACCGAAGGTCGCGGTCATTGGCGCCGGAGTCATCGGCCGTTTCATAGCCTACCAGCTTACCGCACGGGGAATCCCCGTCGACCTTCTCGACCCCGGTCCCGATCCCTCATCCACTACCGCCGCCTCTCTTGGGGTGTTGACCCACTTCAACGGGGGCGACGATCCATATTCGCTGCTCTACCGGGACAGCTACCACAGTTATTGCGAGCTGGCGGTCCAACTGGAGCACCAGACGGGCATCGATATCGGCTGGCGCCCGCTGGGGGGAATCGATCTGATATTCGACGAGGACGATGAGGCCGCGGCTGCCGCAACAGTCGCGTTCAATCGCTCGCGACACTGCGTCGTCGAACAGCTGGACCGTGACCGCGTACACGAACTGGAACCGGCCATATCCGAGAAGGTCCAGGGAGGATTGTATTTCCCCGACGACCAGCGCGTCGACCCGGCGAAGCTGGCCGCCGCGCTTATCAAGGCCATCGAACAGCAGGGTGGGGTCGCCCACTTCGGGGTCCGGGTGCTCGGTTTCGGCGACGTGACACGGCAGGGAGTTTCCCTGCAGACGACTTCGAGCACATTCGAGGCTGATGTGGTAGTGCTGGCAGCAGGTTGCTGGACCGGCGAGCTCGGCCGCATGCTCGGCGCCCACATCCCCGTTCGACCGATCAGGGGGCAGCATTGCCGTTTTTCAGGGGCCGCCGTCGAGCACGTGGTGCGCTACGACGGTCGGCACCTCCTCGCCTCCGATGAGTTCACGGTCGTGGGGGCAACCGTGGAGGACGTCGGTTTCGACGTGGAGGTATCGGCGTTGGCGCGTCAGGAGCTGTCCACTTTCGTGGGGGCAACCGTCAAACCCCATATGAGTTTTCACCAGCAGCGCGCGGGGCTGCGGCCCAAACCCAAGGGGGGTCGTCCCCTGATCGGACCACTGGAGGAATACCCGCAGGTATTCGTCGCAACGGGTCACTATAAGAACGGAATTCAGCTGGGGCCGGGGACGGGGGAGGCGGTGGCACGATGGATCGTTGATGGGGACCCTGGCCGGCAGATGGGGCGGTTCAAGCCGGAAAGGTAGCCAAACCGAATTCGACTTTGTATTATTAAGCCGCAGATTGGATACCGACGGCACAGAATTCAAGGGGTTGAGCCATGCCCAGACACCGCCGCCATCGACAACGTCAGCCCATGAAGATATACGTGATCATTTTCATGGTGTGTGGCGGGACTGGCGCTTCTGATGCACCTCATATCCGACGTCTCTGACGATGTCAGTGAGTACGCCGACGAGCGGGTGAACGCCGCCATGCGCAAGGCGGTAGAATCGGAACTGAAGAAAGCGGTCAAGTAGCCGGACCAGCCCGGCACCAAGCTGCGTTGAATCCGATCAGGCTTCCTTTCCGAGACGTTCCAGGTATTCTTCCCATTCCACTGGCAGCAGATAATCTTTCTGGCTGTTGCATTCCTTGCAGCATGTCACCACGTTAGACCGGGAGCTCTTGCCACCGCGCACCAGCGGCACCACGTGGTCCATGGTTAGCTCGGAAGGATGATAAGGGCGCTGGCAGTACTTGCACTGACCGCGGGCGAGTTGGTTTTTCCACCATTGCGACCGGCGCAACTCTTTGGCCTTGTTTTTTTCCCGCTTCATCTCTTCCTCGGAAACGGGCGAGAAGAACTCTTCAGCCATGGCTCAATGGTAGGAGATTAACTTGCAACCTGCAATTTTACCATGACAGATTCCGTAATTCCGTTGTTCCCGCTCTCCATCGTCGTCTTCCCGGAGCAGGCGGTTCCGCTGCACATTTTCGAGGAAGGGTATAAAGCGATGATAGCCGATTGCCGTGGTGCGGAGATCGGGGGCGAAACAAGCCCGTTTGGCATATCCCTTCAAGGTGAAGAGAGCGTGCATCAGGTCGGATGCTCGGTATTGCTTCACCAGGTTTTGCGCGAGTATGAGGACGGTCGGCTCGACATCATCTGCATGGGTTCCAGGCGTTACCGATGTCTCGAGGTCTTCGAGGACAAACCTTATTTCACGGCTGCCGTCGAATACTTCGAAGACGAACCGGAGGAACCGCAGCCTGAGCTCGCCGAAAATACCCAGGCAATGTTCATGGAACTGCTAACTGCGCTGAAGGAGCACGGCGATAAGCCGACAGAGAAGGATATGCCGCCAGGTTCGTTTCAGCTGGCGATGCGGATCGCGCTAACGCCCGCGCAGAAACAGGAACTGCTGGAGATCACCAGCGAAAGCCAGCGCCTGGAGGTTTTGACGGGTCACCTGGAGAATCTCATTCCCGCTGTACACGAACATCAGGAGAATCTGCGCAAGGTACGCGCCAACGGGCGACCTAAGAAAAGCTGATCGAGCGTCGCTGTTCCGCCTGCGGAACTACGCCTGCTCCACAAATATGTGGCGGGCGACCTCCAACCCCAGTGAGCAATCCCGACCCTCTCCGACCTTGAGCTGCAGCGGCCCCTTGAACGGCGCCTTGCTGCGGACCTCCACATCGGTTCCAAGTTGCAGTCCCATCTCCTCCATGTAGCGCAGCATCTCAGGATTGCGGTCGCTGACCTCGCGAATCACTGCCGCCGAACCGACATCGAGATCGGACAAGGGACTGTAGGCGTTGGTCCTTACGTCTCCCTGCTTGCTGGGAATCGCCTCGCCATGCGCCCCCACTGTCGGAAATCCGAGAGCGGCGTCGATGCGGTCCTCGAACTCCTCGGAAATGGCGTGTTCCAGCCTGTCCGCCTCGGCATCTACCTCGTCCCAGCCGTAGCCCAGAGCCTGGGTCAGATAGAGCTCTAACAAGCGGTGGTGGCGAATCGTTTCAAGTGCAACTTTGGCGCCGGAGCTGGTGAGCTCGACACCCTTGTACGGGGCATGTACCAGCAGTTTCATCTCCGCCAGCTTCTTGATCATGTTGGTGGCTGACGCCGGCGCCACGTCCATCTTTTCGGCAATCAACGACGTAGTTACCGGTCCGCCCTCGTGACGCTGACCCAATTTGTAGATCGTGCGCAGGTAATGTTCCATGGACTGGCTGATCACTTCTTCCATTGCGCTATCCCCATATCAACCGTGCTAGCTGTGCCACGAAGAAACAGAGCACGAGGCCCATTGCGACCGGTAGCAGCGACGCGAATGTGGTCCATTTGGCGCTCTTGGTTTCCTTGTAAATCGTGTAGATCGTCGTCGAACAGGGATTGTGCACCAGGCTGAACAGCATAAGGTTGACCGCCGTCAGCAGCGTCCACCCCCCGGCGCGAAATATATCGGCGGTAGCTACTTCCGAATCCAGTTCGAACATGACCCCGGCGCCATCCCCCAACCCCGCCAGGCGCGCGCTGAGAACCGTAAGCATGAGGATGGTGGGAATGATGATCTCGTTGGCTGGAATGGCGACGATGTAGGCGAGCAGGATGACGCCGTTCAACCCGATCAACAGGCCAAATCCATTGGTATTGTTGATGAAGTGTTCCGCCAGGCTGAGATCGCCCACGTGGATGTTGGAGAGCAACCAGATGACCGCTCCGGCCGGAATGGCGAATATTACAGCGCGCCACAGAACGATAAGGGTGCGGTCGATCACCGAGGTGTAGATCGTCTGCAATACTCTGGGTGGCCGGTACGGCGGTAGTTCGAGGCTGAAAGCAGAAGCCTCCCCCTTCAGAACGGAATGGGAAAGGCCCCAGGAAACCACCAGAGAAAGCACGATGCCCAATACCGCCACAAAAACAACCGCCGCCGCCGATACAAGCCCGGCCAGATGGGCGGGAGCCAGTGCCCCGATAAAAATAGTGGCTACAAGGATCTGGGTCGGCCAGCGACCGTTGCACAGGGCGAAATTGTTGGTGATGATGGCGATCAACCGCTCTCGCGGACTGTCGATGACCCGGGTCGATACTATGGCTGCGGCATTGCAGCCGAATCCCATAGTCATGGTCAACGCCTGTTTGCCGTGGGCCCCGGCTCGCTTGAACAGATTGTCCAGATTGAAGGCGACCCGCGGCAAATAACCGAAATCCTCCAAAAGGGTGAACAGTGGGAAAAAGATCGCCATGGGTGGCAGCATGACCGCGATGACCCAGGCCATGGCCAGGTAGATCCCGTCGATCAGCAGACCGTCCAGCCACCAGGGCAGGCTGATGGATTGCGCGCCGGCTTTCAGAAGCGGGTGAGTGGTGTCAATCAGCAATGTGGCCAGCATCCCCGACGGCACGTTGGCTCCCTCGATGGTTACCCAGAACACCACGGCGAGCATGAGCAGCATCAGCGGGAATCCGAGCCAGCTGCTGGTAACCAGGCGGTCGATGGTGCGATCCATGTCGAAGCGCGGGACCTCGTCCCCTCTGGTTACGGCGCGGTCGGCGATGTCGGCGGCATCGGCGTAGATCGATTCCATCAGCGAATCGTGAAAGTTACGACCCGCTTCCCAACGCAGGGTGTTGGCGGCGGTGAGTAGCTGTTCCGATTGATCTCTGACGTTCATCAGTGCGCCTCCGAGGCTGTGGCAAGTGTATTTTCCCGGTCCAGGCCGCCATCCTGATTCAGAGACCCCAGGTCGCCGGTGCGCACCGCCTCGACGATACGTCGGTCCCCTTCCAGAAGCCGTAGCGCCACCCAGCGGGCGTTGGGCAGATGGGGAAACGCCGTTTCTACCTGGTCCTCCAGGCGGTCGAGGGCGCTCTTGAGCGAGGCAGGTTCACTCTTTGTGCGGCGAGGTTTGCAGACGACGCGGCCGGCAGCAACGTCGCTTATCGTCTGCAGCAACGATGGAATCCCTTCCCCACTGCGGGCGGCGGTAGGCACCACGGGAACCCCCAGGTCTCGCGCCAGGCGCCGTTCGTCTACCGACACATTATGGCGTTTCGCCTCGTCAATGAGGTTGAGGCAAACCACGGCGCGATCGGTAATCTGCAGCACCTGCAGCACCAGGTTCAAATTGCGCTCCAAGCGGGTGGCATCGACCACGACAACAGTTACATCCGGTTGGCCGAAGAGAATGAAATCCCGCGCCACCTCCTCGTCGGTGCTGGTGGACAGCAGCGAATAGGTGCCCGGCAGATCCACGAGTTTGAACCGGGCGTCCTGATACGAGAACCCCCCCTCGGCCCGGACTACCGTCTTCCCCGGCCAGTTGCCGGTGTGCTGGCGCAACCCGGTGAGGCTGTTGAACACCGTGCTCTTGCCGGTGTTAGGATTACCCGCCAGCGCCACGACGTAATCCCAGTTCTTCATGTTGACCCCCAGCTTGATCAAGTTGCCGGCATTGTGGGCCGGGCAAGCTTCACAAGCGCTGGAAGAAACCTGGTTGCTCATCTTGCGCTCTCCATGTTGAGGGCTATCTGCACGTGTTCGGCCTGCTCTTTGCGCAGGGCGATAGCAGCCCCGCGAATTCGATATGCCGTGGGATCCCCCGTTGGGCTCCTCATCTCCACCTCGATCACCGTTCCCGGAACGATGCCGAGATCCATAAGACGGCGGCGCTCCAGGCCGCGGCAGGCCGGCGAGATACGCACCACCTGACCCCGCTCCCTCACCCCGAGGCCGGCCAGGGTTTCGAAAGGCCCTTCCATCTCCTCTTCTTCCGGCAAGGCGGCGACGAAGATGTTGGCGGCGTCCACCGGGGTGAGCTGACGTTGTTGCCCGTCGGCGAGCAGCTCCACCGTTTCCGGGGTCACGCGGCCGATCTCCACCCGCATGCCCAAATGCAAGCCGGCTTCGACGATACGGCTGAATACGTCTCCGGGCTCGTCTTCGATGTGGACGATGGTGGCCACATGTCCCTCAGCAAGGGACGCGACCGGCTGTCCCCCCTTTGGCGCAATCTCTCCCGTCGCGGTGGGAATCGGATCGCCATGGGGATCGTAGACCGGGAATCCCATCAGCTCATCCAGCTCGTCCGCCTCGGTGGCGGAGATGCTATGCTCGCGATCTTCGGCCTCCCGGTGCCACGAATCGGCGGTGTGGCCGGTCTCTTCCGCCAGATAGTGCTCCCAGAGCCGATGGACGCGAATGATGCGCAGGGCGCCGGCCTTGCCTTCGGATGTGAGACGGAGTTCACCGCTATCGGACTGCAGCAGTTTCAGGCTTTCCAGCCGCCCCAGAAGCTCGGCGGCTCGATTCTGGCCGATACCTAGAGCTCCGGACAGGCTTTCCACGGTGGCGGTGCGCTTGAGGTATTCGTATTTGAAAAAGTGTTTGAGAGCATCCTCGATCATCACCCGCTCACCCAACTGGTGGAGCTGTTGCCAGCGCCAAAACAGGCCCCGTGAAGGCCAAAATAGCAACGCGAGAACGCCGGCGATCAATCCGGCCACGATTAACGCCGTCTGAGGTTCCGTCATAACGCTTCCTTTGATAATCACAGATCGGCCCGGCTATGCCACTGTGGTCCTACCGGGCTCTATTATGCTCCGAAAAATTATTATTTAGTCGTGCCTAAAGATAGCGTGATCAACTCATCTGTCAACGGCGAAAGCAGTTGATTCCCGCTGATCTTATCATATATTCAATTGAACAGTTCTTCAGATGTTTGATTTGCAGCGTACGGAGGAGATGAATGACCGAGTTGGTGCGAGAGGAGGATCTCTGCGACGACCACCATATCGTCGATCGAGAGCGGGTTCTGCAGGTCGCGCGGGGGATGCCGGATAGCGGCAACCTGACAAGGCTGTCAGAGACTTTCAAGGTGCTCAGCCACCCCACCCGGCTGAAGATCATCCACGCCCTGTCCGAAGCTGAGTTCTGTGTCTGCGACCTGGCCGCTCTGCTGGGCAGCACCGAGTCTGCCGTAAGCCACCAGTTGCGCCTGCTGCGTGGGATGCGACTGGTGAAATACCGCCGCGACGGCAAACTCGCCTATTATTCTCTCGACGATCAGCACGTGCATCAACTGTTCGCCGCAGGCCTCGAACACATGGAAGAGTAAGGTGTCGCATGTCCGACGATTGTTGCCACGAAGAGAGCTGCTGCAACGAAGATAGCGGGGCGAAGAAGCGCACCCTGATCTCAGGGGTGTTGATCGTCGCTGCTCTTGCTTGGAAGCTGCTGTGGCCCGAAACCTATCACGGCACTCTATGGCAGGGGCACCTTGGGGTGTCCGATGGTTTGCTGGTAGCTGCTTCTTTCGTGGGCGGATACAATTTCTTCCCCTACGCCTTGCGCGCTGTGCGACGGTTTTCCCTGGATATGGACTTCCTGATGACCGCCGCTATCCTCGGAGCCATCGCCATCGGCGAATACGCCGAGGCAGCGGCGATCGCCTTCCTCTTTTCCTGCGCCGAGCTCCTGGAGGCGTACGCCGTCGACCGGGCGCGGAACTCCTTGAACGAGCTGATGGAGCTGGCGCCGGAAACCGCCACGGTGCGCCGCGACGGACGCGAGATCACACTGCCGGCGGCCGCGGTCGTTGTGGGAGACACGGTGTTGATTCGGCCCGGCGAACGTGTGGCCGTGGATGGCAAGGTCGCCGCCGGCGACTCGACCATCGATCAGTCGACCATCACCGGAGAATCGATGCCGGCCACCAAAAAGGCGGGTGACGAGGTCTTTGCAGGTACCATGAACCACGAAGGGTACCTGGAAGTGGAAGCGAGCCACCTGGCTTCGCAGAGCATTCTCAGCCGCATCATCAAAATGGTAGAAGAGGCGGAGGAACGCCGCGCCCCCATCGAGCAGTTTGTTCGACGTTTTGCCCGTTTTTACACGCCGGCAGTGACTCTGCTGGCGCTGGCGGTGATGCTGGTGCCGCCCTTGCTCATGGATGCCTCCTTCAATGAATGGTTCGTTCGCGGGTTGACCTTGCTGGTAATTGCCTGTCCATGCGCCCTGGTCATCTCGACTCCGGTGGCGGTGGTGAGCGGTATAACCAGTGCCGCCCGCAACGGAGTCCTTATCAAAGGGGGCAATCACTTGGAGGCGTTGGGCAACGTGCGGGCCGTCGCTTTCGACAAAACCGGAACCCTGACGTTTGGCCGACCCGAAGTCACTGACATCGTGCGTTTCAACGGTTATTCCGAGGACGAGATCCTGACCGTGGCCGCCGCCCTCGAGCAACGCTCCGGTCATCCGATCGCGGGCGCCATTCGACGCCGGGCGGAGGGCCTTGAGGTTCCCGAGGTAGAGCAGTTCGAATCATTGACCGGACAAGGAGTGCGAGCGCGGATCGGCGGAAAGGTGTACAAGGTGGGCAAACCTGGGCTGTTCGAGAACGGCGCCCAGCCGAACATCGGCGAGATCCAGAGCGCCGGCCAGACTGCCGTGCTGGTGGGAACAGAGTCGGAGCTGCTGGGTGCGGTCACCGTGGCCGACACGGTGCGGGACAATGCGGCAGCCGCCGTAGCAGCGCTACGCGAGCAAGGCATCGAGAAGGTGGTCATGCTGACCGGCGACAGCGAAGAGACGGCGCGAACCATCGCTCGCCGGCTGGGCGTCGACGAGTGGCGGGCGGAGCTGTTACCCGAGGACAAAATGGCTGCCGTCGAAGAGCTCAAACAACAGTACGGTCAGATCGCGATGATCGGTGACGGGGTAAACGACGCGCCGGCCCTGGCGACGTCGACGGTCGGAATCGCCATGGGTGCCGCCGGCTCGGACACGGCGTTGGAAACGGCGGACGTGGCGCTCATGTCCGACGACCTCTCGAAGCTGCCCTACCTGTTCGAACTCTCCCGCGCCTCCCGCCGGGTAATTCGGCAGAACGTATGGGCTTCCATCCTGCTGAAAATTGCGCTGGCGGCGGGGGTCTTCCCCGGACTGGTGACCCTGATCGTGGCAGTGCTGGTCGGGGATATGGGCACGTCGCTCGGCGTGACCGGCAACGCCCTGCGCCTGGCTCGCATCAAGCCGCGGGCCGGCGATTAGCCCTTGGCTCGCTCGCGGGATTTTTCCTGCAGCTGATAAAGCGAGCGCGCCTCTTCCCGGTAAAGCGGTACGGGGAATTGGGTCATGGTGAAACGCGCCATGCGCGGATGATTGCCGCGCACAAGCACCGCGTTCTCTTCGATGATCGGCGTGACTCCGGTGAGCAGCGGCACGGCGTCGGCGGCCCGATAGCTGAGAATAAGGGTTCGCCGAGAACGGTTGGAGCGATTGGTGACCGAGGCGTGCGGCGTCATCGCGTGCATGAAGATGGCGGTGCCAGCCGCCGCCGGCACCGAAACTGCTGCGGTATCATCGAGGTTGTCGACAACACGACCTTGAAAATACCCGTCGGTGCTGTGTTCGAAGGTGCCCCCAAGGTGTTGCCCGGGTATCATCTGCAGGCAGCCGTTCTCCTCATCGGTGTCATCCAGGTAAAAAAGAACGGCCAATGAATCGCGGTTGGTGAGCGGGTAGTAGGTCAGGTCCTGGTGCCACTCCACCACTGATCCGATCTTCGCCGGCTTCATGTTGACCTTACTGTAATGAAAGATGATGTCGGGCCCCACCAACTGTTCGACGCAGTCGAGCACATGGTCCGCTCTCGCAAGGTTCTTGAAACTCTCGTAGTTCGTGCACGGCTCGTAGAGCCGGCGCACCTGAGTCCCCTCCGGAGGTTGATCCGGCTCCATTTCCATCAACGTTGAATCGTGGTTTGACAGAGTGTTTCCGCTACTGATCTCCTCGATCTCGGCAAGGTAGGCGGCCACCACGCCGGTATCGAGCAGGTTCGGATACACGGTGAAACCGTTCTCGCGGTATTCGTCGACCTGGATCTGTGTTAGCATAACATCTGTTCCTGTGGAGGATTGTTGTTTGTAGAATAAAGGTTGAGGTGGTTAGATTCAATAGACATTATTGCTGCACTACCCCTCAGGATCACATCATGGCGAACCTCCCGAAATTCATCGCGTGCGCAACGCTTGTCATGATTCTTTGGCCGGCGGAGTCTGAGGGCGACGTTGGCCTCAACGTTTATACCGGGGGCGGCACGTTGCCCGTCACGACGGACGGGTTTGCCGATCTTCACGTCTCCGACTGGGAGAAATACGGGACCGGGGGTGCGGAAGGCCGCGTTTATCTGCCCTTTGGCGACGTGAACGTAGACGGCCAGCAACCCACCTTCTTTCTTGGAGTCGAAGGGACGGAAGTGCCGGCCCTGTTCGAGATTCAGATGACCTCGAAGGACGGTCTGGACTACGGGCAGCTCTTGTTGGGCTGGCGTTTCCATTTGAAGCAAGGCTCCAGTTATTCGTTCGACTTCATACCGAAGCTTGGAGCGGGCGTAGGCTTGGTTGAGTTCGGGAAAGTCGAGATTCTCGAAGGCAAGACCCCACCTGTGATCCTCGACAAGGGCACCGTCCACGTCGGCGACGAGATTCGCGCCGAGCTTTTCGGAGGTGTCTTGCAGGCCGTTGTCAGCGCCAATATTACGTTGGCCGGCGGGGTCAATATTCTGGCTCAGGGTGGGTGGAATCTGGCGTTTCTCCCCGATCTGGACCTTCGCACCGATCCGAAAGATTCCGAATTCGATGAGGTCAAGCTCAACGGCGACGACGAGGCGTTGGTCAAGCCCGAGATCGGCAGCACCGAACAAGCCGGCGTGGAACCCAAGGTCAAGTCGAACGGGTATGTCGCTATGCTGTCGGTGGGATACCGATTCTAAGTGCCCCTCGCCCGCGGTGAAAGAGCGCCCGACTTCGTTCTGCCCATCCAGGATGGAGGCCCGACGCGATTCTACGGACATGCAGGCGGCCGGCCTACACTTCTCGTTTTCGCCGACGAAAGGCAACTCGACCACCTGATCCGGATCTACCCGGTTCAGTCGGATTTCGATCTGTTTGCGGTGGTTCGCAATCCGCCGGCGGTTTCGACCCCACCTTTCACTCTGTTCATCGATGACGACGGCTCGATTGCATCCGCCTTCAAGGTAGAAGACCAAGGCGTGGTGGCTTACGTGCTGGATCTCAATCTGCGCGTGCTTTATACCTTCGAGCTGGACGACTCCTCAGATTCGATCCAGCTCACCCAGGCTGCGCTGGATGAGCACGCGACCTACCATAGAGCCCGGTCGATAACTCACGCTGCTCCTGTTCTCATGATCCCGAACGCGTTGGATGCCGAGATCTGCGAACATCTCATAGAGGTCTGGGAATGCGGGGAGACTGAGTTAACCGGTGTGGAACAATCCGCGGCGGGTCGGCGTGAGGAAAACGTTGCTGATGACCTGAAACGCCGGCGGGATCTCACCGTGAACGACGGGTCGCTGATCAAGCTACTTAGTTCGAATGTCGGCCGACGGGTGATCCCGGAGCTGCGCAAAGCGTTCGCCTATCACGCAACCAGATTCGAGGGTTTCAAGATCGTCTGTTATGAGGCGGAGGTTGGGGGTTTCTTCCATGCCCACCGCGACAACCTGAGTCCGTCTACGGCACATCGCCGTTTCGCCATGAGCCTAAATTTGAACCAGGAATACGATGGTGGGCAGCTCCGCTTTCCCGAGTACGGTGAGGAACTATACAGACCCGATTCGGGGGCGGCGGTCCTCTTTTCATGTTCCCATCTACACGAGGTGCTGCCGGTTACGGCGGGTCAACGATTCGCGCTGCTGTCGTTTCTGTTTGGAGATGAGGTCGAGAGGGGAGAAAAGAATTGACAGAGGGTTCGAGGCACTGGCACTACCCCGCTCTGCGCTCACCACCGATCTTGCTCGCCTCGGGCAGCTGCCGCAAGCGGTACATCGACCATGCTCCAAACGCCGGCCCGATGGCTAGGACCGCAAACGCCCATTCCCAACCCAACCGCTCGACGCAGACCGGCAATAACCGGATGGACCCCATCGTCAAGAGGAATCCAATGCAGGTCTGCAGCGTCAGCGCGGTTCCCACGTAGGCTGGCTCCGACAGTTCGGTAATGCTGGCTGAAAACTGCGCCGAGTCGGCGACGATGACGAACCCCCACAGCAGACAAAGGGCAACGAGCGCCCAGGCAGGTCCGTTAAACAGCAATCCCACCACCAGACAGCAGCCGCCGCTGATCACCATGGAGACGATGGTGATCGTGGTCCGTCCGTACCGATCGGCCAGCAAACCCGCAATCACACATCCGATTCCACCAATGCCCACCACAGCAAAGGTGGCGATCGCCGAGGTCATGGCGGCATCCTTCATCTGCATCTGCTGAAAGCTGGCCAGGAAGAACAGGGATATCCAGGTCCAGACGGCGTAGAGCTCCCACTGGTGGCCAAGGTATCCGAAGTTCGCCAAACGCACTCCCCGGTCGGCCCAGGCGCGGCCGATGTAGCGCCAGTCGAAACGGGCGCCGCCGGCCTGGTGTGGCCCGTCCTTCACAAACACGAGACAGATGAGGCCGGCGAGAAGCGACGATGCGGAAGCGATGAGCATCAGGCTGCGCCAATCGGGTCCGCCCAGCACCTTGAACAAGTGGGGTGAGGCGGAGCCCAGGGTCAGGGCGCCGACCAGCATACCGATCGCCATGCCTCGCCCTTCCTTGAACCAGCTGGCCATGATCTTCATGCCCGGGGGGTAGACGCCGGCGAGGCAAACGCCGGTCAGGAAACGGAGCACTAGCGCCGGGCTCAGCGCGTCGGCGAACAATCCAATGGCCCCGTTGAAGAGGGCACCAAGGAGTGCGCAGAGAGCAAACAGATAGCGGGCGTTGAAGATGTCGGGAAGATTGAAGAAAGCGCTGAAGAAGGTTCCGAACACAAAACCTATCTGCACCGACATGGTCAGCCAGGCCTGGTCGCCGTCGTCCAATGCCCATTCCGCCGCCAGCGAGGGTATTACCGCGGTGGCGGAGAACCACAGGGATAGACCCAGGAGCTCAGCAAGGGACAGCGAAAAGAGAACTCGCCACTTCATCGAAACATCGGCTCAACCGGTTTGTGCCGCAATATTAGGTGAAAACAGATACATATACCTAGGTTTGTATAAATATTGATCCCAAATACAGTTCAATATTTCTGGTTTTTTATTCTGAAATGTGGAGCCAAAAGGATTACATTCTGAGATTCTGTCAAGTGTCGAATCTACAATCTCTTATGACGACTGAAGTTTTCTTTGATCACGTGACTCGCATCACACATTCTCCTCTCTTCACTAGTTATGATAGGCACGTCGACAGCGCCCTAGCCGAACCTCCAGTGGATCGACAGCCCACATTATAGTTAAGCTGCGGCCAAATGGACCAGAAGATCCTGCACCGATTTATCTCCAACGGTATGGAATGTCCGTAACTGGTAGCTCGAAGATTCGCAACGCCAGCTTGCCCGCCCGGGTTGCTGTCGGAGCCGTTTCTCTCGCGCTTCTGTTGTGTGCTGTCTCACCACTGTCAGCACAGACTTGCCAGGTGAAAAGCGTCCAGAAGATCGCCGACAACACCGGCGGTTTTGGCGTTACCCTCACGAACAGTGACAATTTCGGGGTCTCCGTTGTCGCCATCGGCGATCTGGATAACGACGGCGTCGAAGACCTTGCCGTGGGGGCGCACAACGACGACACCGGTGGCGCCGGTCGGGGCGCACTGTATGTGCTGTTGATGAACAGCAACGGCACGGTAAAGAGCCACCAGAAGATCGCCGACAACACCGGCGGCTTCGGCGTCACTCTCACCAACAGCGATTTCTTCGGTGTCTCGGTAGCTGCATTGGGGGACCTGGACGACGATGGGGTGAAGGACCTGGCTGTGGGTGCGTTCTTCGATGACACCGGCGGCACCGGTCGTGGCGCCGTCTACGTACTGTTCATGAACACAAACGGCACGGTAAAGAGCCACCAGAAGATCGCCGACAACACCGGGGGATTCGGCGTGACACTCACAGACAGCGACGCTTTCGGGGCAGCTGTTGTGGGTCTCGGGGATCTGGACAACGACGGGGTAGAAGATCTGGCCATAGGAGCAAAAAGTGACGACACCGGAGGCACTGATCGCGGCGCGGTCTACGTTCTGTTCATGAACACCAATGGCACGGTCAAGAGCTCGCAGAAGATTGCCGACAATACTGGTGGGTTCGGGGTAACCCTTGCAGACAGTGACTTCTTCGGCGGCAGGCTGGCCGCCCTGGGCGATTTCGATGGGGACGGGATCGAAGACCTGGCGTCGGGCGCACAGAACGACGATACAGGTGGCACCGACCGCGGTGCGTTCTATGTGCTGCTGTTGAACAGCGACGGTACGGTGAAGAGCCACCAGAAGATTGCTGACAATACAGGAGGTTTCAACGTTACGCTCACCGACAGTGACGTCTTCGGAGGATCTTCGGTAACGAACCTGGGCGACCTTGATGGAGACGGAGTGGCGGATCTCGCCGCCGGGGCAATGCTCGACGACACCGGCGGTACCGACAGGGGCGCGCTGTATCTGCTGTTGATGAACAGCAACAGCACCGTCAAGAGCAACTTCAAGATCGCCGACAATACCGGGGGCTTTGACTTCGCTCTGACGAATACGGCTCGTTTCGGAATCGCGGCGGTGGGCTTGGGGGATCTCGACGGTGACGGTGTCGGAGACCTGGCGATAGGAGCCGACAAGGACGATACCGGCGGCACCGATCGCGGTGCTCTATGGGTGGTGTTCCTGACCAAGGTACCCACCATCACTGCCATCAGTCCGAAGACAGGCAAGGTAGGTGATTCGGTAACCATCACCGGCACCGAGTTCGATGCCACCGCAGCGAACAACAAAGTGTTCTTCGGGGCGACGAAAGCGACGGTGACGGCGGCGTCGCTTTCGTCGCTGACCGTCACCGTGCCGACGGGTGCGACATTCGGCCCCTTGCAGGTGATCGTGCACAACCGCACCGCAGAGTCGGACGATTTCTTTCAACCCACCTTCTCCGGCGAGTTCCCTACCATAGACGCTTCGACTCTGGCGGCCAAGGTAGACTTTGCCACCGGCACCGATCCGGTCAGCGTCCACCTGGCTGATTTCGATGGCGACGGCAAGGTAGACATGGCGGTGTCCAACTCGACAACCAACAACGTTTCAGTCTTTGAGAACACCAGCTCCGGTTCCATTACCTTCGCCGCCAAGGCCGATTTTGCCGCGGGCACGAGTCCTTGGGGTATGGACGTAGGCGACCTGGATGGAGACGGGCTTCTGGATATGGCCGCGCCCAACAACACGACCAACAACGTCTCGGTCTTTCGCAACACCAGCTCCGGATCCATATCGTTCGCGGCGAAGGTGGATTTCGCGTCGGGCACGGTTCCCAACGACCTCGCCTTCGCCGACTTCGACGGCGACGGAAAACTGGACATGGTGACAGCGAACAACACCGCTACCACCGCCTCCGTTTTCCGAAATACAAGCACCTCGGGTAGCATCACCGCTGCCTCCTTCAGCGCCAAAGTCGATTTCACGACGGGAACGACGCCATCTGCGGTCGAAGTGGCAGACATAGACGGAGATGGGGAAACGGATTTCGTGGTCACCAACTTTGCCACCGACAACGTCTCCGTGTTCCGAAACACCAGCACAGCTGGGACGATCGATGCCGCTTCATTCGCTGCCAAGGTGGATTTTGCTTCGGGCACAGGTCCACGCTTCTTGGCCTTGGGGGACGTGGATGGCAATGGCAAACCAGAGATGGTGGTCGCCAACGAAACCGCAAACACCATCTCGATCTTTCGCAATACTGCAGTTTCCGGCATGATCACCGGGGGATCGTTTGCCGCCAAAGTCGACTACACCGTTCAAACCGACCCTTACAACATAGCTTTCGGAGACCTCGATGGAGACAACAAGCCCGATATTGCCGTTTCTCATCGAACCACCGCAGCCTTCTCCCTCTTTCGCAACAAGAGCGTTTCAGGAACCATCGACGCCAATTCGCTCGACACCAGAGTGGATTTTACCACGGCCAACGACTTGAGGGGTGTAGCGATCGGCGACCTCGACGGAGATCAAAAACCCGATGTGGTGGTGACCGATTTTACCGCGAACAACCTGTCGGTATTTCGCAATCTGACTCCAACGACGCTGGCGCCGACGATCACGTCCGTTTCGCCGCTGCTCGGAAAGATCGGTGATACGATAACGATCACCGGCACGAACTTCGACGCTACGACAACCAACAACACCGTCTACATCGGCGGCATCAAGGCGACAGTGGTTACCGCTTCGGCCACGACGTTGACAGTTACGATGCCGGCGGGTGCGACGGTCGGGCCAGTGCGGGTCACGGTAAAAGAGCGGACAGCGGTATCCAATAAGATCCTGGGAGCCACTTATTCGGGGGCCGATCAGACGATCACAGCCGGCGTTTTGGCAGAAGCCGTCGACTTCACAGCGGGCACAGGACCAACCGGTGCCATTGCAGCCGACATAGACGGCAATGGCGTGACCGACATCGTGCTCTCCAACTTTACCTCCAACACGCTATCCGTGCATCGGAACACCAGCACCGCCGGCGCCATCAATGCAGGTTCGTTCGCCGCCAAGGTGGACGTCAACACCGGAACCACTCCAAGATGGCTGACTGTTCACGACTTCGACGGTGACGGTCTGCTCGACCTGGCGACTGCGGCCGGCGGTACGGACAATCTTGAGGTCTACCGCAACACCAGTATGGTTGCCTCCGTATCGTTTGCCGGGGCCGTCACCTTCGCTACCAACAATGACCCGAACGTGGTGGCGGCGAGCGACATAGACGGGGATGGAAAGCTCGATATCGGGGTCACGACCTGGAACGGTGGTGCGGGGACGACTGTTTCGCTGTACCGCAACGAGAGCTCCAATGGAGTGATCAACTTCGCGGCAAAGTCCGACGTCACTACGGGCACGGGCCCCGAGCGTGTCGCTTTCGGGGACGTGGACGGCGACGGCAAGCATGACATGGCGGTTGCTAACAGCGCCGGCAACAACGTCTCCGTTTATCGGAACACCAGTACCGCGGGCACGATCGACGGATCCACCTTTGCCGCGGCGGTGAACTTCGCTGTTGGTACAACGCCTCAAGATGTACGACTCGCCGATGTGGACGGTGGTGGGGCTCTGGATCTGCTCGTTACCAATACGGCGTCCAATTCGTTTTCGGTTCTGAGAAATACCGCTATTTCAGGTGTCATCAATGCTTCCTCCTTCGCCGCAAAGCAGGATTTCACGACCGGTACACTTCCCAGAGCGCTCGCGATCGGTGACCTGTCGGGTAACGGCAGGCCGGATCTCGTCACGTCCAACGGCACAGCGAATACGACCTCGTTGTTTCGCAACAACGGCTCTTCAGGCTCCGTCTCGTTCGCCGCAAAGGTGGACCTCACGACGGGGACCGGTCCGTATGGAAACGTCATCGCCGATTTCGATGGCGACGGGCGACCAGAGCTGGCGCATACGAACTTCACCGACAACGACGTTTCGGTATTGCACAATATCGCCGACCCGCCGAGGATTACGTCCGGCAGTCCACAGACCGGGAAGGTGGGTGACGCCGTCGCCATCAACGGCGAAAATTTCGATCCGACCTTCGGCAACAACACCGTCTACTTCGGCCCGACGAAAGCGACCGTTACTGCCGGATCGGCCACTTCACTGACGACATCGGTTCCGACGGGTGCCACCTTCGGACCGATCAGTGTTACTGCCAAACAACGGACCGCCATATCGGACAAACCCTTTCTGCCCACCTTCGGCGGCGAGTTCCCGACGATTGATGCATCCACCTTCGCGGCAAAGCAGGACTTCACGGCGGGGACAGGTCCGCAGTATGTCGCCACGGGTGACCTGGACGGCGATGGAAAGACCGACATGGTTGTTGGGAACTTCACCGCAGCAACGGTATCGGTGTTCCGAAATACCAGCACTAGCGGCACCATCGACGGCTCCTCGTTTGCCGCGAAGGTTGACCTGACGGCTGACACGCAAACTCGCGGCGTAGCAGTAGGTGATCTGGACGGCGACGGCAAGCTCGACATCGCCGTGACCAACTCGGGGGCCAATTCGGTATCGTTGTTCCACAACATGAGCTCTGTTGGTTCGATCTCATTTGCGGCGAAGGTGGACTTCACCACCGGCGCCGCACCGTTCGCTGTTGAAATCAATGATCTGGACGGCGACGGAAAACCGGACCTGGCAGTAGCCAACAAGACCGCGAACACGGTTTCCGTTTTTCGCAACTTAAGTGTAAGCGGTACCATCGATGCTTCGTCGTTCGCGGCCAAGGTAGATTACACGCCTGGAACGGATCTCCGGTTGTTAGCTCTGGGGGATTTGGATGGCGATGGTGCACCGGACATGGCTGTTGCCAATCGAACGTCGAATAATCTGTCAGTGTTCCGGAACACAGCTACAGCCGGTACGATTGACGCTTCTTCATTTGCCGCAAAGGTCGACTTCACGACCGGTACGAATCCGAACGGAGTCGCGATAGGCGATCTTGACGGCAATGGACAGCCGGAGCTGGTCGTTTCGAACGAAGCGAACAATCTATCTGTTTTTCGCAATACGGCCGTGTCCGGTGTCATCAACGCTGGCTCGTTTGCCGCAAAGATTGATTATACCACCGCCGTAGGGCCGAGCGGTCTGGCCATGGGTGATATCGACGGTGACGGCAAGCTGGACATCGCAACCGCCATAGGTGGTGGGGCCGACGTTGTATCGGTTTTTCGAAATACCAGTGTGACGGGAACGATCGACGCGAATTCACTTGCGCCCAAAGTCGATTTTGCTACTACCTCCGACGTGATCGGTCTGGCGATCGCAGACCTCGATGGCGACGAAAAGCCCGAAATTGCTGTGGTAAACAATACCGGAGCTGCGGTGTCGGTTTTTCATAATATCACGCCCACCGTACCGGCGCCGACTATCACCTCCTTTACACCCACGTCTGCGAAACCAGGTGAGTTGGTCACGATCACCGGCACCAACTTCGACACGACACCTGGGAACAACACGGTGTTCTTCGATCCAATCAAAGCGACGGTGACCTCGGCTTCAGCGACGTCACTCACGGTCACGGTGCCGGACGGCGCGGGTTACGGTCCCTTGACCGTGACCCGCAAAGAACGCACGGCGATATCGGACGATTATTTTCTGCCTACCTACGGTGGTGTAGCTCAGACGATCGCGGACGGCACCCTGGCAAGTCAGATTACCTTCGCGACCGGCGTGAATCCAAATGGGACTGGAACGGCCGATATCGATGGCGACGGGCTGCCGGAGCTCGTAACGGTGAACTTCGGCGGCAACAGTATTTCCGTTTTCCTCAATACGGGTACTGCCGGGGGGTTCAACGGCAGCTCTTTCGCCGCCAAGTCCGACTTCACCGTGGGTACGGGACCGGGTTACGCCGCCATAGGTGACATCGACGGAGACGGTCTCCCCGATGTGGCGACATCGAATCTGTCGGCAAGCACCGCGTCGGTGCTGCGGAACATGAGCACAACGGGATCGCTCGCCTTCGACGCCAAGGTCGATTTCACGACTGGCACGTCACCTTCCGGCGTCGCCCTGGGTGATATAGACGGCGATGGCAAGCCGGACCTGGCCACACCGAACTTCGGCACCACAACAGTTTCTGTATTCCGGAATACGAGCAAGAGTGGCGCGATCGACGCAACATCATTCTCGCCGAAGGTGGATTTCACTGTTCTCACGCAACCGCACAATGTGGCTTTCGGTGATATCGATCAGGACGGTAAGCTCGATATGGTGGTGGTCAACCGTGGCTCCAACATGATCTCGGCTTTCCGCAATACGGCGACGGCTGGCGAAATCACTGCTTCCTCCTTCGCAGCAAAGGTGGATGTCGCCACTGGAGCAACGCCGTTCACCGTAACACTCTCGGACTTCGACGGTGACGGCCTACTGGATGCGGCCGTTCCCAACAACGGGGCCGGCAATTTCTCGACGCTGCGCAACACCAGTATGACCGGTTCGATCTCCTTCGCCGCCGCCGTCGACTTCACGGCAGGGACGGGACCATACGGATCGGCCGCTGGCGATATCGACGGCGATGGGCTTCCAGACGTGGCTATTCCAAACAACACTTCCAATACTACCTCGGTCTTCGAGAATACGAGTGTCTCTGGAACCATAAGTTTCGCAACCAAGGTCGACCTGACGACAGCCACCGGGCCACAAGGTGCTGCCATCGCCGATTTCGATGGCGACGATCGGCCCGATATTGCCATCTCCAGCTCGTCGAACAACCTGTCGATCTTTCACAACATCGCCGATCCGCCGACGATCAGCTCGTTTACGCCCACGTCAGGGCACGTCACTAAGTCGATAACCGTAACCGGCGCCAACTTCGACACTACGCCGGCAAACAACATCCTCTTCTTCGGCGCCACCAAGGCGAATATAACGGCAGCAACTGCCACTTCGTTGACCGCAGATGCGCCACTGGGTGCCACGTTCTCGCCGCTGCACCTGGAAGTCAACGGGCGCACGGCGTTTTCAGACAAGCCGTACCTGCCAACCTACGCGGGCACGGCCACCATCGACGCGTCCTCATTCGTGGCGAAGGTAGACTTCGCCACCGGAACCACACCACAACCGTTGGTCGTTGGAGACATGGACGGTGACGGCAAGCCAGATCTGGTGATCTCCAACGATCCCGACATCGTGTCGGTACTGCGCAATACGAGCTCCACCGGCTCGATCACCGCAGGCTCGTTCGCGGCAAAAGTCGATTTCGCCACCTCTTCCACCCCCGTCGGCCTAGATCTGGGAGATCTGGACGGGGACGGAAAATTGGACGTGGCTATCGCCAACAATCTCTCCACCTCCGTATCTCTGTTCAGAAACCTGAGCAGCTCGGGCAGTATTTCCTTGGCCGCCAAGGTCGATCACACGACGGGTACTCAACCGACGGACGTGGCGATTGACGACCTGGACGGCGACGGCAAAGCCGACCTGGCGATTTCGAATCTGTCAACCAACAACGCATCGGTACTTCGCAACATCAGCGTCGAAGGTACCATCGACGCCAATTCCTTCGCGGCCAAACAGGACTATGCTACGGCTACCAGTCCCCAGGCGATCGCGGTGGCAGACATCGACGGCGACGGAAAGCCGGATCTTCTGGTACCCGGATTCGGCACGAACCAGCTTTCGGTGCTGCGCAATACCTCAACTGCCGGCACGGTCGATGCGTCCTCGTTTGCCGCCAAGGTCGACTTTGCTACGGCCTCGATTCCAACCGACGTGATCACAGCCGATATCGATGGTGACACGAAACCTGATGTGATCGTACCTAACTTCAGTTCCACCTCGGTGTCGGTTTTCCGGAACAAGAGCATTAGCGGCACGATCGACGGCACATCGCTTGCCGCCAAGGTGGATTACACCCTAGGCGCGAGTCCGATAGCGGCGACTGCGGGAGATATGGACGGCGACGGTAAGATTGACCTGGCGGTTGCCAGCCAGGGATCTGATTTCGTTTCGGTGCTGCGCAACCAAGCTGTGAGTGGGACTATCAACGCCGCGTCACTGGCGACCCGTGTCGATTACACCACCGGCGATCAGCCCTCTGGAACGGCCATGGGAGATCTGGACGGGGATGGGAGATCCGACCTGGTAGTCACCAACAAAAACGACAATAATCTCTCGATCTTTCGCAATAAGTCCACGCTCAAAACCACAGGCTTGGCCGGCACCTCAACCATGGCTCCAGGCGCCGAGGTGCAGCTGTTCCGCATAGGACTGGCCAGCTACGGCACCTACACCCTCAACAGCATCGCATTGGCCTTGTCGGATTTGTCCACGGCGACGGGGATTACTTCGGGCGACCTGGATGTGCGACTCTACAAGAGTACCGATGAAACCTTCGACAGTGGCGACACCCACATCGGCACCCAGACCACGATCAATTTCGGCGGTACTACAACGATAACGCCGACGGCGACGGAGACGCCGCTCAATCATTCCTTTTACATTGTCACCGCCCGCATCAGCACCACCCCGATCGATAAACACGCTTTCAAGCTCGGATTTACCCTCGACGGAGTAACCACTTCCGTCGGCTCCGAAGGTTTGGCGATCACGGCAAGTGATGCCAACAACGTGACCATCGACGTGGTGGCGACGAAATGGATATTTGTTTCTATCCCCACCGGAGGAACTCACCTTCAGGAACTGACGCCGCAACCGGGAATGGAAGCTCACGATGCTGCCGGCAACGTGGATCGGGATATCAACGGCACCGTAACGCTGACACTGAATCCATCCGGATCGCTCTCTCGCACCGCATTCACAGCCACTGAAGGGGGTGCGCCCACCTGGTTCCTCACCATCTCTGGAGCGGGTAGCGGCCGCACTCTCACCGTCTCTGGACTGGGTCCCGCTGACGCGACGACGCCGGCCTTCGATATTGCCAAGGCCGACGCTACCGTAACCCTTAACAACCTGAACGCCGAATTCGATGGCAATGTAAAGGCGGGTGGTGCTACGACCGATCCTTCTGGTCTAGCCGTGGCCTTTAGCTACAACGTATTCGGCACGCCGTTACCGGGTCCCCTTTCCGCGCCCGGCAGCTTCGGCGTTACGGCTACCGTGAGCGACCCGAACTACCAGGGCAGCGCGACCGGAACCATCACCATCACCGCGCCGGCGCCCCCGGCTGCGGCTCTGGACGTTTCGCCGACGTCGGGTAATCCGCCGCTGAGCGTGACCTTCACCGATCGCTCGACGGGTGACATCAGTTCCTGGTTTCTCGAACCGCAAGCAGATGGAGGAAGGGTCTTCGAGGATCTTTCCTCGCCGGTGACGGTGACCTATTCCACGCCCGGCACCCATACCATTTTTCTGACCGTGAGCGGGGCGGGCGGTCGCTCACAGATCGAAACCACCATCTCGGTGAACAGTCCGCCAGCTGTGGGCACGATTGGTGCCGCGTCGACGAACGAGGACGAAAAGCTGGTGCTGGATCTGAGCACTCTGGATCCCGCCACCGGCACGTGGAGTGTAAGTGGCACCGACGGGGCACTGATCGCTGCGGTCGCGGTGGAAATGGATGCGATCACCTTCACGCCGGTGGCCAATACCAGTGGCAGCGATGTGGTGACGATCACCCGCACCAGCAGCAACGGCTTGAGCAGCTCCCAGGAGGTGACGTTGACCTGGACGGCGGTGGACGATCCGCCCGCTATCGTCGATCTGGCGGGCAGTTTCAGTGCCGCTGAAGAAGAGACGATTCACGTGGGCGGTTCGGGCAACGCCAGCGACATCGATTCGGACCCCGGTTCTTTCAGCTGGTCCGCATCAGGATTCGACGGTGGCCTGGTAGCCGTCGCCGCCGGCGGAGCTGGAGGAGTCGACTTCACTCCGGTGACCCACGCCCATGGCGAAACTGGGGCGACGATCACTCTAACCGATCCGGTATCGGGCGCAACGGCCTCGCAAGCGGTCACCCTGACCTGGACTCCGGTCAACGATGTGCCCTCGGTGCCGGTGGCTGGTTTCCCGGCAAACGGGGTTACCGATGTGCCACTGGCGCCATTGATATCGTGGTCTGCCAGCGACGCCGACAACGACGACCTGGTCTACGATCTCGCGCTCGGGTTGGCCGGATCGGCGGCTACCGTTTCCAGCGGACAAACGGGTACGACGTTCAGCGCTTCGGGCCTGGCGCCCGGCGCTACCTACGAATGGAAGGTGGTTGCCCGCGATCCCGCTGGCGCGACCTCGGAAGCCAGTTTCACCTTCACCACCGAAGCGGATCTTCGCGGCCCCGTGATCTCGGGGGTCGGAGTGGCGGCGACCGAAAGCTCGGCGACCTTCGGCTGGGATACCGACGAGCCGGCTACAAGCTTTGTAAGGTTGGTACCCGAGGAGGGCGCCGCGGCAAAAACCGTCGCGATGGCGCAACAGGTCGCAGTGCCGGTGGAGATCGCTTCCAACGAACTGGTCACCCGCCATCAGCTCATCGCCTCCGACCTAGTGCCCGGCACCTCCTACAGCTACGAGCTCAGTTCCTCCGATGCCCGGGGGAACAGCTCCGAGCTATTTACCGGACGCTTGCTCACCCTTGCCGCCCCGGACCGGGTCGCGCCCATGTTCCTGGTAGATCCCTACGTCGAGGGTGTAACGCAGCAAAGTGCGGTGGTCAGGTGGCAGACGGACGAGCAGGGAGACAGCCGCGTGAGCTATGCACTCGTGGCGGCCGCTAAGGCGACTGCTGCAAGCCAGGCTTCAGGTGGCGAGATCGTCCTGGACGAGCTGGTGGAAGAACACAGTGTGCGCCTCTCTGGTCTGGTGGCCGCTACGGAATACAGCTTTCAGGTCAGCTCGCGGGATGCTGCCGGCAACCTGTCGGATGGGCGGGGTGGCAGCTTCAGCACCGACGCGGCAGCCGATCTCACCGCACCCGAGTTTACCAGCGGGCCGGCGGCTTCCAGCGTGACCGATGTTTCGGCCGTCGTTGTATTGAGCGCCGACGAGCTGGTTACAGCCGAGATCCGCTTCGACACCGACGATAACCTCAACGACGGTCGTCTGGCTGCGGCCGGCCAGGCGCAGACCGAACACAGTATCGAGCTGACCGGCTTGGAGGCGGCAACGACCTACAGCTTCCAGGTCGCGATCCGTGACGAAGGCGGCAATGAACACCTTTCCGGGTTGCGCAGCTTCACCACGCTGCTCGCGCCCGACGCGGTGCCGCCGTTGTTCCTTGCCGGTCCCGCGGTCGAAGGGCTCACCGACCAGAGCGCGGTGCTGGTGCTGACCGCTAACGAACCGGTCCGAATGCAGGTTCTGTTTTCTTCCGACCCGAACCTCGACGGAGCGACGCTGAAGGCGAACAACGAGCTGCAGCTGACCCACACCGTTCAGCTTACCAACCTGGAGCCAGACACGGAATACTTCTTTGAGGTGGCGATTCGCGACGGCAGTGACAACGAAACCGAACCGGTACGGGGGAATTTTCTCACCGAGGATGAGGAGGACATCACCCCGCCGCAGATTGTCGAGCTTTTCGCCGAAGGGGTCGGATTTGAGCGCGCCACCGTGGTGTGGCGGACCACTGAGCTGACCACCGGATTTCTGGAGTTCAACCTCGCGGCTGCCGCCAAGATTGCCGCCGCCACCGAACGCGGCCGCATCCAGCTCACTGATCCGGCGCGGGAGCACCGGGTACAGCTCACCAACCTCAAGCCGGGCAGCGGCTACGGTCTCCACGTCGTCATGCAGGATGCCCAGGGCAACAGGGGTGAACGCACCGGGTTTATCAAGACTCTTATAGAGGAAGATCTGCTGCCGCCTCTGGTCGAGACCGGCCCCGCGGTGCAGGGCATCAGCACCTCCGGCGCTCAGGTGGAGGTCACCTACAACGAACCGGTCGAGTTGTCGCTGCGGTTCAGCACACAATCCGATCTCAGCGGGGCCTCGGTCATTTCGGTGGTCGAACGCAAACGCCCCCACAGTGTCGAGCTCACCGGATTGGAGCCGGGTACGGTCTATTACGTGGGCCTTGAGGCGCGGGACCGGGCGGGCAACAGCGCCGATCACAGTGTCTCCTTCGAAACGGCAAACGAAGCGGATGTCACACCACCCAATTTTACCACCTTGCCGTTTGCAACGGACATCGGTTCCGCCAGTGCGCGGGTGCTCTGGTCCCTCGATGAACCTGCGGACGGCGAGCTCGTCTTCAGTACGGATTCAGGTGAGCAGACGGTTTTGCGGCAGTTGTTGCGACAGCAAGCGCACGCATTCGATCTAACCGATCTGCAGCCGGAAACCGACTACCTCTTTCAGGCGACCTCGGTGGACGGCAGTGGTAACAGCAGCTCGACCTCTTCCAACTTCCGCACCCTGGTGGAACAGGTCCACCCGGTCCAGATCACCGCCGGGCCGATGCTGGTGCGCGCGGACAACACCAGCGCCACCATCTTTGTTCGACTCGATCGCGCGGCAGAAGCTCAGATCCTCTACTGGCCGGCCGGGTCTCCCAATCTCAGCCGCACCGAGGATCGCGGCCTGAACACCGAGCACAGCGTCGTCCTCACGAACCTGGAGCCGGGGACAGGTTATCAGTACACCGTGACCGCCGGCGGCACCACCGAGGCGTCTGGAAGTTTCGATACCGAAGCCGAAGCCGACACCGATGCCCCCGAGTTTATTGGACCGCCGGTGGTGGCGGATCGTCAGCACGACCGTGCCCGCATCGAGTGGACAACGAACGAGGTGGCAGACAGCGAGGTCCACTTCAACCTTGCGGGCGGCGACACCCGGCAAGTGATCCTACCCGAGGATGCCCGCGATCATGGTGTCGTGCTAACGAACCTGGAACCCAACAGCAGTTATTCTTATCGCGCCTTCAGCACCGATCCCGCCGGCAACCGCGCTTCCGGGCCGCAATCATCCTTCGATACACCGGCGGGACCAGACCTGATGCCGCCGGCCATCACCGGTCATCCCATCGTTCGCGGCCTCACCCACAACAGCGTTGTCCTGGCATTGTCTACCAACGAACCGACCACCGCGAGTGTGCGCTCCGCGGACCCTCGCCGATCTGCAACGCGGAACCACCTACAACGTCATCGTCACCAGCAACGACCTGGCAGGAAACCAGGTGAGCACCGATCCATCCGGAACCGAGCTTCACAGCCAGGAACATCGTTTCAACACGCGTGGCAATGCCGACAACGAACCGCCGGTGTTCGCGGTAAATCCCACGGTGGACTGGACCAACGCCACTGCGGTAGTGGCATGGGGGACTAACGAACGGGCGAGCTCGCGAGTGGACTGGCGCGGTGGCGGAAAGTCGGGCTTCGTGGAGGACAACGCTCTGGTGCGCGAGCACAGCCGGACGGTCACCGGGCTGATACCTCGCACCGGTTATCGCTTCATGATCACGTCGGTGGATCGGGCGGGCAACGCATTGACCTGGGGCTCGGTCGACGGCCCGATGAAAGCGATCGAAGGAGCGGCCAAGATCTTGCAGCCGCCCGGGGGCGGCGGATTCTTCGTGACCGACAACGTCGCGGACACCCAGCTGCCGTTGATCACCCGCGGGCCCGAGGTGAGCGAGAAAACGGCGGAAACATTGACGATTTTCTGGGAAACGAACGAGCTGGCCGACAGCTTCGTACGATTTGGCACGACCTCCCAGCTCGACGAGGTGGTGGGCACCGCCCAGGACGTGCAGACGCACACGGTAACCCTGACCAATCTCGACGCGGGGGCTCAATACCATTATAAAGTCGAATCCACCGATCCCTCCGGGAATGGAGCCACCGAAAGCATCGTCGCGGTCACCGCTACCGCCGCAGAGGTGGACCTGGTGCCGCCGCGTTTCATTACCGAACCGGAAGTGGAGGCGCGTACCGATCAGGAGATCGTCCTGGAGTGGCGCACCGACGAGGCCGGCGCCGCACGCATCGAATATGAGACCCCGGACGGTGAGCGCTTGACTCGCAATGTGGAGAGCAGGCAAACCGCCCAACAGATCAGTCTGGTCAACCTCGAAGCCGATACCGAGTACGATCTTTCCATCTATGTCAGTGATGCCAGCCAGAACGAGATTCCCGAGCCATTCCTGCTCACTGCGCGAACCGACGGCGAACCCGACCTGGAGCCGCCGCGAATCCTCAATGGTCCCGCGGTGGAGGCAGTGACCGATCGCGGCGCGACGGTCGTCTGGACCACCGACGAGCTGTCGGACTCTTACGTCGATTACGACAGCAAGCCGTACCTGGGAGCGGTGGTAGGCGTACCCCTCTACACCCGCGATCATCGAGTCACGCTCACCAATCTGAATGCGTCCACCTCCTACTTCTTTCGCGTCGGCTCCACCGATCGAGCGAACAACGGCCCGGAGGTCAGCGATGTGCTGAGCTTCGAGACTCTCGCCGGTGCCGATGAAACCCCACCTGACGCACCTGAAGATCTTCAGGTAGTGGCAGGGGCCACCTCGAATCTGGTGCAGTGGACTGCGAACACGGAGCCGGATCTGGGCGGGTATTCAGTTTTCAGGGAAACCGACGAGGGCGGCTTCGAGACCGTGGCGAGTCAGCTGCAGGAACCGGTGTATTTGGATGAAGGGCTGGAGAGCGGAGAGACCTACCGTTATCGGGTAACCGCGAGTGACCGTGAAACGCCACCGAATGAGAGCAAGCCAAGCGAGATCGCCGATGGCACCCCCGACGACGAAAACGTGGCGAGCGCGCCGGCGATTCTGGGATTGGAACAGGGCGCCACGTTGAGTCGACCCATCCTGGTGATTCAGAACGCCATTCCGGTGGGTGCGGCGGACGAGCTGACCTACACGGTGCAGGTGTCCACAGCTTCCACGTTTAGAAGCATCGTGGCACGCGGGGGCAACATCGCCGAAGGGTTCGGCGGAGCAACCCGCTGGCGAGTGAACAGGGCGTTGACCACGACCCGCTCCTATTGGTGGCGGGCACGTGCGTTCGACGGGCGTTTCAAAGCGGGTGGAGCCGGCCGGTGCGGTTGCGACCGAACCAGGCAAGCGTGCCGCTGACCTCGGAAGACTTTGACGGCGACGGCGCGGTCTCTTTCTCCGACTTCTTCATCCTGGCCAACGGTTTTGGCAGCGGTGATCCGATTCTTGACCTAGATCGGGATGGCCGCGTTGGTGCGGGTGATCTGAGTCAGTTCAAAACACAGTTCGGCAAGCAGGTTGCTAGCAAGCTGCTGTTCTCGCAGGGCGCGGAGGTGGCCGAAGGATCTGTGGTGGATGTGGCGGCGGAAGCCGTGGGTGATCAGGTGCGCCTGCGGTTGCGGTTTGCCGGCGTGCCGAGGTTGAGCGGTTACGGGCTGTCGGTCTACGCGGATCCGCCGGTTTTGCGGTATGTGGACCGCGTCGATTCATCGACCGTTCTGGCGCTGGACCGTTCTCTGTCGCTGGTGCACGAAACGGGTGGCACGCTCAACTTCGCCGACCACCTGAAGGGTAGGGTGGCCGGTGTGGACCTGGAAGAGGAATCGACGCTGGAGTTATTGTTCGCGCTGGACGGTCCGCCGCAGAACGTGGAGCTGTTTGTGCAGGAAGGGTTTCTCGGGCGCGGCGCCGGCCGCGCCTGGAGCGTGGAGCAGCTGGGCAGCGCGCGGGTATTACCCACGACCTATGCCCTGTTTCCCAACTACCCGAATCCGTTCAATCCTTCAACCATGATACCTGTTGGTGTTCCGGCGGTAGCCGCGTCCCGGCGGCTTGAGCTTCGCCTGTTCAATCTCCTTGGGCAGGTGATTCGTCGATGGGACATGGACGGATGGAATCCCGGCTTCTACCGGGTGATGTGGGACGGTCGGGACGGCGAGGGCCGGCCGGTGGCCAGCGGGGTGTACCTGGTGCAGTTCGACGCGGGCGAGATGGTGTCCACCCGGAAGCTGATGCTACTTCGGTAGACAAGAGTTAGCGGAAATTCGATGTCCCTCGTGGCAGATATAGCGAGGCGGAGGAATTGTATATTATTAGGATGTCGAAGCTAATGGCTGCCCGGTGGCGGCCTGCACTAAGGAGATCGTGTCGATGAAATACAAAGTTGCCTTGGTCGAGTCTGATGAAGGATACAGTGTTTCTGTTCCTGGGCTTCCTGGCTGTTGGTCACAGGGAGTAACCGAGGTGGAGGCACTTGCAAACATTGAGGTAGCCATCCGCGAATACCTTGCAGCTGTCGACGAGCTACTGGATGATGCTGAAGTTCGAGAGGTCGAGTTGACGTTATAGATGCCAAAGATCCCAGGCGTCAATCACCTGCGGGCTGTTAGTGCCCTGGAAAAGGCTGGATTCCAGGTCGTTCGACAAGGAAAACACATTGTAATGAGCGATGGTACACGGATATTGACGATTCCCCGAAGCAACCCAATCAATGCGTTCACATTAGGTGGTATTGTTCGAGACGCTGGCCTCACAGTTGAGCAGTTCCGCGATTTCTTGAAATAGTTCAAACTTCCGCTAACACCGTGTTTACGGTGCGCCGTGCTAAGGCGCACATCTTCAGTGGGTGCGAATCCCACCCGGCAAGGGTCGCTCCAGCCGGTAGCAATCGGAGCAGTGGTGGAGGCGACGAAGCCGCTGAAGCCTCCGGTGTAGAGGGTCGCCTTGGGCGACTTGGCGAGCACACAGGCCGTAACGTGAGTAAACGCTGAGCAGGCCTCGAAAAGTGTAATGCGGAAGCCGACCTGCCCGTAAACCAGGGAAGGCCGCTGCAGCTGGGGAAGTCGAGCGACAAGCGCACTCAGCTGTTCCGCCGGGGTAGTGGCGACAGCATGTGTGTAAGAGGAGATGTGGCGCAACACGGGAAGCCTCATCCGGTGGAAGCAGCGAGTGCCTCCAACCGGTAACCCGCGAGGGCCAGACTGGGCTGGATGAGGTGGCGGACAGGCGCGTAGTACCGAGGAAGCCGGGTAACTCCGGTGGAGGGAAGGGGCCTGACTTCGGACATGCTGCGGAAGTGCAGAGGGTTGGAGAGTGGCGTGAGCCTATTGCCTCCAGCAGTAAGACTAGTATGCATCGGAAGCAGCTTGACTACCAGGTGAAGTCCTTGTGGCGTGTGCCTGGATGTGACGTTCGTCGGGAAGCCGGATGCGGGAGATCCGCACGTCCGGTTTGAGGCGGCGGGAACTGGAAACGTAGCGATGGGAGTCGGACTGAGGGCTATGGCGAAAGCCATGGGGAACCCACCGAACCCTAAGGCTGGCGCGCCAGTTCTCGACCCTACGTGCGCCGTGCTAAGGCGCACATCTTCAGTGGGTGCGAATCCCACCCGGCAAGGGTCGCTCCAGCCGGTAGCAATCGGAGCAGTGGTGGAGGCGACGAAGCCGCTGAAGCCTCCGGTGTAGAGGGTCGCCTTGGGCGACTTGGCGAGCACACAGGCCGTAACGTGAGTAAACGCTGAGCAGGCCTCGAAAAGTGTAATGCGGAAGCCGACCTGCCCGTAAACCAGTGAAGGCCGCTGTCGTTGGTGAAGAGAGCGATGCATGCAACCAACGATTCCGCCGGGGTAGTGGCGACGGCATGTATGGAAGAGGAGATGTGACGCAACACGGGAAGCCTCATCCGGCAGAAGCGGCGTGCTTCACCTGGTAACCCGCGAGGGCCAGACCGGGCTGGATGAGGTGGCGGAGAGGTCCGTAGTACCGCTGAAGCCGGGTAATGCCGGTGGAGGGAAGGGACCTTAGTTCAAGGGCAACGTCCCCAGGAGAGAGAGCCAGGAGATTGGCATGGGCCTAGCAACTCCGGAAACGGTTAGAAAACTCCAGCAGGCGTTGCATGCCAAAGCGAAGGAGTCGCCGACTTTTCGTTTCTACTCACTGTATGACAAGGTGTATCGCGAAGACGTACTGGCACACGCCTATCAGTGCAGCAAAGCCAAAGGCGGAGCAGCAGGTATAGACGGCCAGACGTTCTCAGATATCGAGTCGTATGGGGTAGATCGATGGTTGGGCGAACTGGCGGAAGCGCTCAGGAAGAAGACGTATCGCCCTCAGGCGATTCGCCGGGTATACATACCCAAACGCGACGGGACGCAGCGTCCACTGGGCATAGCCACGGTGCGAGACCGGGTAGCGCAGACAGCGGTGGTGGTGGTATTGGCCTCAATCATCGAAGCCGATCTGCCTCCGGAGCAATACGCGTATCGCCCGGGTCGCAACGCCCTGGACGCGGTACGCGCGGTGCACGCCCTGCTTACCTCCGGTCACACGGAGGTGGTGGACGCAGACCTGAGCGGGTATTTCGACAGCATTCCCCATGCAGAGCTGATGACATCGGTGGCCCGTCGTGTCAGCGACAAACACCTACTGCATCTGATCAAGATGTGGTTGGTAGCCCCGGTGGAGGAACGCGATGAGCGGGGAAGAATCCGTCGAACGACCCAGAGCAAGGATCAGCGTCGCGGCATACCACAGGGCTCGCCACTGTCGCCGCTGCTGGCCAACCTGTACATGCGCCGATTCATCAAGGGTTGGAAGCAGCGCGGGCACGAGAAGCAGTTGGATGCCCACATCGTCAACTATGCCGACGACTATGTGATCTGCTGTCGTGGTACGGCGTCCACAGCCCGGGGTGTCATGACCGCGCTGATGGCTCGTCTAAAGTTGACGGTGAACCAGGGTAAGACCAAGTGCTGCTCGGTGCCGGACTCGTCGTTCAACTTCCTGGGATACACCATCGGTCGTTGCTACTCTCCACGGACGGGGAGAGCGTACATTGGTACCCGACCGTCGAAGCAGGTGATTCGGCGGCTTTGTAGGGAAATCAGTGAGGCGACGCAGCGGCGTAGGTTTCGGGTGGATGCAGGTGAGGTAGTGAACCACCTCAATGACATGATGACGGGGTGGGCGGACTACTTCTGTTTGGGTCCAGTCAGTAAGGCCTATACCGTGGTGGATCGTCACGCGCGCTATCGGCTGCGCCAGTGGTTATGTGGGAAGCATCACCGATCGGGACAAGGTTTGACACGCTACTCGGAGGAGTATCTCGATCAGCGGCTGGGGTTAGTCAGACTGCAGATGCGGACCCGTAACCTTCCGTGGGCGAACGCATGAATCCTTGTCCGGAAGCCGGATGCGGGAGATCCGCACGTCCGGTTTGAGGCGGCGGGGAACCTGAAAACGCGGCTATGGGAGCCGGACTGAGGGCCACGGCGAAAGCCCTGGACAACCCACCGGACCCTGAGGCAGGCGCGTCAGTCCTCGACCCTACCCGCGTCGCAATGTCCCCGATTCACCCAGGAGAGCTCCTGCTCGAGGAGTTTCTCGAGCCATTGGGGCTTAGCCAAGATCGCTTGGCAAAGGACATCTCGGTGCCGCCCCGGCGGATCAATGAGATAGTACAAGGCAAGCGTGTACAGCTCTTCGACTAGCGCGTTACTTCGGTACCACGGACCGGTTTTGGCTCAACCTACAATCCCGATACGATCTGGAATTGGAGAAGGATCGTCTCGGTGAGAGATTGGAAACTGAGGTGCTGGTTCTGGAGCGGACCGAGTAGGTTTTAAGTTGTGATCAGGTTAGGCGGCTGAATCTGGTGTGAGCTTAAATCGAATCGCAAGCGCTGAACTGAGCAAGTAGTACACGCCTACTCAACACCGGCACCAAGCCGCTAGACGTTGCGACCAGCGAATCAGGACGGCATTGGCAAGCCGGAACCGGGACCACCAACAATGCCGGAGCCACAAAGCGGAACCGTAAATCTCTGGCGTTGATCGCAAAGTCCAGCTTGGTGGGATTACGCTCAGGCCGCCGTAGTCTGCCTGACCTCCCATCCAGGAAAAACCAGAACCGCTGGATGGCACTGTAGTGCTTGAGCCAGAGCTTTCGCACGTTCCACTCCCAGCTTCACTCGATCGTTCTCAATGGCAGAAATAGTGGATTGAGAAATCCCAGTTCGACGAGACAACTCGTTCTGGCTCAATTCCTGCAGTTCTCTGACTATCCGAACGGACTCACCAACAGATACTTCAATCCGCTTCTTGGCTGGACGGTAGTTCTCCATTTCACTTTCTACGGTAATCGTGTGCTGTAATATCGACTACCTTCACAAGGTACGAGAAAATAGGCGAGACGTCTGAACAAGCGGAGTTATACGTCATTGCTCAAGACCTGTTTCTTCCCCCATTCGGCGCCTCCTCTTGCCTATATATGCATAATATGCATATATTCCAGCAATGGACGTTGTGTGGGATCCGAGCAAAGCCAGAAGCAATCGCGCCAAGCACGGAGTGTCATTCCCGGACGCTGAACCAGTCCTTTTCGACCCGTATGCGCTGACGGTTGAAGACGATCGTGACGCTAACGAGGATCGATTCGTTTCTGTTGGCATGGATGCGTCGGGCCGGATACTCGTTGTTGCAATACGCCGTTCATGAGGAATCCATCCGGATTATCTCTGCGAGACCAGCGACCCGAGGAGAGGTGGAAACATATGAAAAAGGAATATGACTTCAGCCAGGGGAAACGGGGCAAAGTGATGCCTCAAACAGGCAAAACGCGAATTACGATGTATCTGGACAACGACGTCCTGGATTCCTTCCGCTCACTGTCTGAAGAATCCGGCAGAGGATACCAGACCATAATCAATGAAGCATTGAGGGATTGCCTCAACGCCGCCAAGGCCCCAGTCGACGAGGACACATTGCGCCGCGTCATACGAGAAGAACTCCACGCTACGGAGTAGCGATTCACCCTACTTCTCGCTAGCAATTTCAGCGACTTTCTGGGCGTGGCTTCAGGGTGATACCTGTCGGCATACCCGCGATAGCCGCCTCCCGGCGGCTGGAGCTGCGTCTGTTCAATCTCCTAGGACAGGTGATTCGGCGGTGGGATATGGACGGGTGGAATCCCGGTTTTTACCAGGTGATGTGGGATGGGAGGGACGGCCAGGGACGTGCCGTGGCCAGCGGCGTATACCTAGTAAAGTTCGATGCCGGACAGAAGATTTCCACCCGGAAGCTGATGTTGTTGCGGTAATCTCGGCGTTACGAGTTACTAAGCGGCTCGCAACAAGAACTCGATCTTGATTGTGTCGAACGGAAAAACGATGCCCCCATCCTCGGAGCGATCGAGCACCCCGGCGTTTAATAATGCTGTGATGTCGCCGTGAACGGCCTTGACATCTCGTTTTACGCGGCGAGCAGCTTCTCTAATGGACATCGATTCTGCCCCACAAAGAATCTTGAGCAATTCCCAGCGTTTGGCGGTCAACACCTTCCAAAGCAACTCAGGGGTCGCAAAACCGATACGCGCCGATTTCTGAGCTTTGCCGCTTTTCCAGCTTTGGAGGAAATCTTCCATCCCTTCATCAGGTGGGCGCACTTCAAGTATCAGCATTTTCATCATTCCACCTCGCAATATCGCGTTGGAAATCGGCAATTAATTGATCTGGACTCATGAATTGGTAGTTACTCTCTTCTCCGTCGAAATGGCGATGATCACCCTTTCCGGCCTCATTGTCGTAGCGCAATACGCATTCCTCGCGAATCGCATAGGCAAGGCGATACTTGAATCGGTGGGCGCAGCCTGCGATCGGTCGCGGCACCCGCCAGAGCACCAGTTCGGCAAAGGCTGTCTCTGAGAAGATAATGCGGGTGCGAACAAGAAGGGTCGCCTTCACGTTGGAGAAAACAACAACACATCTACGGTGTTGTCAAACGCTCCAACAGTTGGAATGAAGGGTGCAATTTCTACTCAAATGTTGATCCGCATCACAATTCTTGGTCGTTTTTTGGTTATTGTATAACAACCAGTCGGGCTGGATCGGCCGAAGAGCAAAAGGACCGTAGTATTTGCCTGTGAACGAGATTCGGATACCCAGAGCTGTGCTCAATTCCCCGTATACGATGGCAAGATATCTGTGCCTGGTCGGCTGTTTGGTCGCGTGGCCACTCGCTGCCCAGACCATACAGGTCAAGAGCAGTCAGAAGATCGCCGACAATACCGGCGGTTTCGGCGTTACCCTTACCGACAGCGAGTTTTTCGGCAGTGGGATGGCCGCTGTGGGCGATCTCGACAATGACGGAGTGGAAGATCTCGCCGTCGGCGCGCCTTTCGATGATACGGGCGGCACCAATCGTGGCGCCGTCTATGTGCTATTCATGAACAGCAACGGCACGGTGAAGAGCACCACGATTAGTGCCGCCGGTGTCATCCAGGTCCGCTCCGACTACTATGTCTTCGACGCCGTCGTTGTCCAAGTCTCCCACACCCGCCACTCGGGGCGCGTAAAGCTTGGTGACGTCGACAGCGACGGGAAGCTCGATCTGGCTGCTCTCAACTCGCCAGACAACACCGTCTCGGTCCTGCGAAACACCGGCTCCATTGGCACTGTATCATTCGCAGCGAAGGTCGATTTGCCGGTCGGCACACTACCGTCGGGCGTGGGGATAGACGACCTCGACGGCGATGGTAAAATCGATCTGGTTACAAGCAATCGCACCACTGACAACGTATCGCTCCTCCGCAATAAGAGTACCCCTGGAAGTATTGTCTTCAACACAAAAGTCGACTTCCCGGCTGGCGACGATCCTTTTGACGTCACCACTGCCGACCTCGACGGCGACGGAAAAGCGGACGTCCTCGTCCCTAACCTCATCGACGCCGACCTATCCGTATTTCGCAATCGGACGTTGACTACACCAGCGCCGAGGGTGACGTCCATCAGTCCGTTGTCTGGCAAGGTAGGTGATGCGGTAACGATCACGGGGACGAATTTCAGCACGACGCCGGCGAGTAACGTGGTTCGGTTTGGCGGTGCAGAGGCGACGGTAGCGTCGGCCTCGGCGACGTCGTTGACGGCGACGGTGCCTGATGGTACGCCTCATGATCGGGTGAGTGTGACCGTCAACAATCGCACCGCCCATTCGGATGAATACTTCAAGCCGACGTTTGACGGCATGTTTCCGGCGATCGACGCCTCGACGTTTGCAGCCAAGGTAGACTTCGCAACGGGCACCAGTCCTCTGTGGATAGTTTCTGGCGATCTGGATGGCGATGGAAAGGTCGACTTGGCAGTTCCCAACAGCGTTGCTAATACGGCCTCTGTTTTACGCAATACCAGCACTTCCGGGACTGTAGCTTTCGCGCCGAAAGTAGATTTCGCTGCCAATACCTTTCCCTATTCCGTCGGTTTTGGAGACATCGATGGTGATGGCGAGCTCGATATGGCGGTTACCAACGATAACAGCAGTAACGTCTCGGTTTACAAAAATACCAGCACTTCGGGCTCGATTTCTTTCACGGCCAAGGTTGATTTTGCCACGGCGCTCACGCGACCGGACGCGGTTGAGTTAGGGGACATCGACGGTGATGGCAAGATCGACATGGCGATTCCGAGCAATTCGGGATCCAATGCGATTTCGGTTTTTCGCAATACCAGTGTGTTGGGCGCCATCGATGCGTCCTCGTTTGCTCCGAAAGTTGATTTTACTACGGGTCTGGTGCCGACGGACGTCGCTCTGGGCGATATTGATGGCGACGGCGAGCCTGACATGGCGGTGGCAAACAACAACGTTGCCACGATTTCAGTCTTTAGATACACCGGTCTGCCCGGGACCATCGACGCGTCGACGTTTGCCGCAAAGGTCGACTTCACAACGGGCACCAATTCGGGGCGGGTCAGATTAGGAGACATCGATGGCGACGGCAAGCTCGACATGGCTGCCTCAAACGGACCGGACAACACGGTTTCGGTGCTTCGTAGTACAAGCGCGGTGGGGTCGCCTTCCTTTGCTGCCAAGGTAGACCTTACCGTGGGTCTTCGCCGCGTGACGTTGCCCTTGGGGATGTCGACGGCGATGGCAAGCTCGACGTGGTCGCCGGTAACGGCATAAGCGACAACATTTCGGTGCTCAAGAACAAGAGCACGGTCGGTGCGATTTCTTTTAACACGAAGGCGGACTTCACGGCCGGTGATGATGCCTTGGCTTTGGCCATCAATGATTATGACGGTGATGGGAAGTCGGATATTGCGGTCGTAAACTGGGGTGACAGCGACGTTTCGGTGTATCGCAACCTGACGTTGACCACGCCGGCTCCGACGGTGTCGTCGATCAGTCCATTGTCGGGCAAGGTGGGTGATGCGGTGACGATCACGGGGACCAATTTCGATACGACGCCGGCGAGTAACGTGGTGTGGATTGGGGGTGCTCAGGCGACGGTGACGTCGGCCTCGACGACCTCGCTGACGGTCAGTGTGCCTGCCGGGGCGACGTTTGATCGGGTGAGCGTGACGGTCAACAACCGGACGGCTCAATCAGACGACTTCTTCATGACCACCTTTGATGGTGAATTCCCGACGATTGACGCGTCATCGTTGGCCGACAAAGTCGATTTTTCGACGGGGACATTCCCAAGTCTCATGGCTATTGGAGATGTGGACGGCGATGGAAAGCTTGATATGGCGGTTGCCAACGTGAACTCCGACAATGTGTCCGTATTTCTCAACTCGGGTAGTGCGGGTACTGTTTCGTTTGCGACAAAAGTGGATTACGCGGAGACCACTGATCCGGTAGACGTGACCTTCGGTGACGTTGACGGAGATGGGGAACTGGATATGGCCGTTTCGGACTGGAGCTCCGGAGCGGGAACTCAGGTTTCCGTACTCCGTAACTTGAGTACGCTCGGAACTGTGTCCTTTGCTGCAGAGGTGGATTTCACAGCCGGTTCCTCGCCGACCGGCACCGCTATTGGTGACTTGGATGGAGATGGAAAGCTTGATCTTGCCGTTGCGAAGGACACTGATAACGCGGTCGCTGTATTGCGAAATACTACGACCGCCGGCACTATCGATGCTTCCTCGTTCGCTGCGAAAGTCGATTTCACAACGGCCAACGGTGCAAATCATGCCGCGATCGGCGATCTTGACGGTGACGGCGTGCCCGATCTAGCAGTCGTGGCTCGGGCGGGTTCTCAGATCTCCGTCCTTCGCAACACCTCGACGCCCGGAACGATCGATGCCTCCTCATTTGCTGCGAAGGTCGATTTCCTCACGGGTACAAGTCCAAACGAAGTAGTGATTGCTGACTTTGATGGCGACTCAAAGAACGACATGGCCATCCAGAATCTTGCTTCCATCAACATCTCGGTGTTTCGAAACACAAGCACACCGGGAACGATCACCGCCGGATCGTTCGCCGCCAGGGTGAACTTTGCCACGGGAACGGGTCCCCAGGTCGTTGCGACGGGCGACATCGATGGGGACGGCAAGCTGGATCTGGCAACGCCGAATTTCAACGTCAACACAATTTCGGTTTTCCGGAACACCAGTACATCTGGTACGATTGATGCTTCTTCATTTTCGCCCAAAGCTGATTTTTCGACGGGAACTGGCCCATCGGGAATCGCCATAGCGGATTTGGACGGGGATGGCAAACCGGACGTGACAGCGACGAACTTCAACGCGAACACGGTATCGGTGTATCGCAACCTCACGACCACTATACCGTTACCCACGATCGCCACTTTCAGTCCTCTTTCTGGACGTGTCGGAAAGACCATCTCCATTACCGGAACGAACTTCGACGCCATTGCCGGCAATAACTCTGTCTACTTCGGCGCCACAAAAGCGAACGCATCTACAGCTACCAGTACTTCACTTACGGTGGACGTGCCGGTGGGCGCCACCTTCAGTCCCATCACGGTGAACAGGAGCAATCGGGTCACCGAGTCGAAGGGATTCTTTGTGCCGACCTTCTCCAGTGCCGCTGCCACGATCGATGCGTCGACGTTCGCAGCCAAGGTCGACTTCGTAACCGGCACAGATCCATCTTCGCTGACAATTGCCGATTTCGACGGGGACGGCAAACCGGATTTGGCGGCGCCCAACCGAACCTCGAACACAGTTTCCGTTCTTCGAAACACCTCCTCAACGGGCTTGATAGACGCTTCATCCTTTGCTACCAAGATCGACCTGACATCTGCCGTAAAGCCAGACGGCATTTCTGTGGGTGATCTGGACGGGGACGGAAGCATCGACATTGCTGCTGCGCACGATAATCCGACCAACGTGGTCTCCGTGTTCAGAAATACCAGTTCCAGCGGCGCCGTCTCCTTCGCTACGAAGGTGGACTTTACGGTGGGAACGAGTGCTCATGGAGTCGAAATTGCCGATCTGGACGGGGACGGAAAGCTCGATTTTGTAACAGCCAACGGTGGTGCCAATACCGTCTCGGTGATTCGTAACACGAGCGTTAGTGGTGCCATCACGTCCAATTCGTTCGCGGCCAAAGTTGATTTTGCCACTGACCTGGGCCCACAACGACTGTCCATCGCCGATCTCGATGGCGACGGCAAACCAGATCTGGCCGTAGGCACTGCAACTGGAGATGCGGTATCTGTACTGCGAAACACAGCTACCTTCGGCATCGTAGACGGTACTTCATTTGCGGGCAACGTTGACTTCGGTGCCGGAGATTTCGCCAATGGTGTGATAATTGCCGACATGGATGGAGACGAGAAATCCGATCTTACCGTCGCCAACAGTTCGGACAACACGTTTTCCATGATTCGAAACACCAGCACCTCGGGGTCATTAACGGCGCGTCGTTCGCTCCGACGGTGGATGTTGCGACGAATGCAGATCCGCGGCGGCTGTCGGTCGGAGATCTGAACGGGGATGGCAAGCTGGATCTGGCTGTAGCGAATTTCGGTTCGGGCGCGGGTACGACGGTCTCCGTGTTCCGGAACACCGGGACCCCCGGTGTGATCGACGCTTCAACAGTAGCTGCGAAGGTGGATTTCACAGCGGCAGCCGGTGCTCTTCGTCCTATTATCGCGGACTTGGATGGCGACGGACGGCCGGATCTGGCGGTGGCGAATTTAACTGACAACACCATCTCCGTCCTTCGCAACCAATCTACGCTGAAAACCACCGGCCACGTCGGCGCGGCGATCGTAGGCGCTGGTTCGGAAATCCAGCTTTTCAGCATCGGACTCACCAGCTTCGGAACCTTCACCGTCACCGGCATCGACCTGACCATCTCGGACCTGGACGCGCCCACCGGTCTGATTTCCAACGACCTGGATCTGGTGCTCTACCGCAGCAGCGATGAAACCTTCGACAGCGGAGACACCCAGATAGGTCTGCAAAGCACCATCAACATCGGTGGTACCACGACGGTGTCGCCCACGTCAACGGAAACACCCACCGGCCACACCTTCTACATCATCACCGCCCGCATGAACACCGTTATAGGCGAAGAGGGCCACGCCTTCAAGATGGGGTTCGACCTCAACGGGGTGACCACCAGCGCCGGCAATGAGGGGGCCGCAATAGCGGTCAGCGAGTCGAATAAGGTGACCTTCGAGGTAGTGGCCACACATTGGGAGTTCACGTCACAGCCAACGAACACGACCCACCTGGAGCTTTTTTCGCCGCAACCCTTCCTTGAAGCCCGTGACCAACACGGTAATCGCGACAAGGATTTCAATGGCACGGTGAGCCTGGCGCTGTCACCAGCCGGAACGCTGTCGCAAAGCGACTTTACCGCTGCCGACGGCCGCGTTGTCATCGACAGTCTGACCGTATCCGGAGCGGGAGATGGTCGCATTCTGAGCGCCACCGGCCTGGGATTGACCGGCACCAGTACCAGCTTCGACGTGGCCAAGGCGGATGCCACGGTCACCCTCAACAATCTGGATGCCAAGTCGGACGGCAATCCGCAAGTGGGCGGTGCGACGACAGACCCGCCGGGGCTGGATGTGATCTTTACCCATAACGTATTCGGTATACCGCTGGCCAGTCCGCCGATCGATCCGGGGGCCTACGGGGTCACGGCCACCGTGAACGATCCCAACTACCAGGGCAGCGCCACCGGCACGCTGACGATTTTCCTTGCAGAGCCACCCAGGGCGGTGTTCTCGGCATCGACGTTGCAAGGCAATCCGCCGCTTACCGTTACCTTCTCCAATCAGTCTACCGGACCCGTCGAAACCTGGTTTCTGGAGCCAAAGGCGGACGATAACCGGGTCTACGAAGATCGCAACCAGGAGGTTACGGTAACCTACTCGACGCCGGGGACTCATACGGTTTTCCTCACGGTTCGGGGTGTGGGCATCACCCATCAGAGCTCACTGGACATCATCGTCAACGGACCGCCCGACCTTGCCAAGATCGCCGACGCCACCGCCAACGAAGACGAAACACTGGAGCTGGATCTGAACGCCATCGATGCGGAGAGTGGTACCTGGACCCTGGCCGGCGCGGATCAAACACTCATTTCCGCCTCCTCGATTCAGGGCAACAAGATCGACTTCACTCCGGTGCCCCACGCCAACGGCAGTGACCTGGTGACGATCACCCGCACCAATGTCCACGGTTTGACCACAGCTCAGGATGTAACCCTGACCTGGGCGCCGGCAGACGATGCACCCACCATCGTGGATCTGGGATTCCGCTATTCCGCGGCGGAAGACAACCCTATTCACGTAGGGGGGACTGGCAACCTCACCGATCTCGATTCCGACATCACGACCATGCTGTGGTCCGCTTCCGGATTCGACGGCGTGCTGGTCGCAACGGCTACCCAAAGCAATAACGGCGTCGACTTCGCTCCAGTCGCAAACGCGTTCGGCGAGACCCAGGCCGACATCCTAGTGACCGATCCGGCGACGGGTGCCACGGCAACCCAGGAGGTGACGCTGATCTGGACGCGGGTGAACGATGCGCCGTCGACCCCGGTCGTCGGATTTCCGGCGGATGGAGCGGCGGACACCCCGCTGGCGCCACTGATCTCCTGGTCCGCCCGCGACGTCGACTTCGATCCGCTGGTGTTCGATCTGTTCCTGGGTCCGACCGGTTCTTCGCTGGTGCAGGTCGCCAGCCGTCAAGACGCCGCGTCCTACAGTTCGTCAGAGCTGGGCCCGGGCACGCCCTACACCTGGAAGGTGGGAGCCCACGATCCATCCGGCGCCACCTCGGAAGCGAGCTTCGCTTTCACCACCGAGGCCGATCTCCGGGCACCGCTTATCTCCAACGTGCGCGCCGCTTCCACCGAAAGCTCGATCGTCTTCAATTGGGACACGGACGAGCCGGCGACGAGCCTGGTGCAGCTGACGGCTGAGGATGGGGGACCCGCGACCGTAAACCCGAACGCCGCCCAGCTGGATCCGAGCACGGTCGAGATATCTGGAGCTGACCTGAGGCAAGCACATCAGCTGACGTTCGAAGACCTGCGGGCAAGCGTCTTTTTTCGCTACGAGATTCGCACTACCGATGGGTTGGGGAACGAGTCTGCGTCCCATTCCGGTCGCGTGTTGACCTTGTCGGCGCCGGATGAGGTGGCGCCGCTTTTTCTGGTGGATCCATATATAGAAAGCACAACTACCGCACGCGCCGTCGTCCGCTGGCGCACCGACGAGCCGGCCGACAGTCGCATCTCTTTTCCCGTCTGGTGGCGTCGAAGGCTACCCAGGAAAGCGTCAGCGAGATCGTCCTCGACGAGCTCACCGAAGATCACATCGTGGAGCTTAGTGGGCTGGAGGCAGGGGCGGAGTACGGGTACCAAGCGCAGTCGGCGGATGCCGCGGGTAATCTGTCCATGATTCGCAGCGGCAGTTTTACGACTGGAGTCGAAGCGGATGAGACGGCGCCCGAATTCACTGCCGGCCCGGCCGCAACCGCCATCTCCGACGTCTCGGCACTTATCGCGTTGGAAACGGATGAACTGGTCACGGTGCAGGTGCGCTTCGACGCCGATGACGAGGTCAGCGACGGCCGTCTCGTGGGGGCGGCGCAGGTCCAGTCCGAACACAAGATCCAGCTTATCGAGCTGGACCCGGGCACCCGCTATTACTTCCAGGTACTCATGCGCGACGCCAGCGGCAACGAGACCCGCTCCGCTGTACGCGATTTCGAAACCCGGGCAGCTCCCGACGAAATATCTGCGGAGCTGCTCTCCGGTCCCGCCGTCGAAGGGTTGACCGACCGGAGCGCGGTGGTGGTGCTCACTACCGACGAGCCGGTTCGTGTGCAACTGCTTGTTAGCACCGATCCGGATCTCGACGACGCCATCCTCGAGGAAAGCGGCGAGCTGCAAATGAGCCACACGCTCCAGCTCACCAATCTGGAAGCGGACACGGAGTACTTCTATGAGGTTTTGACTCGGGATGGGGCCGATAATCGGACACCCGAGGTGCGCGGATCTTTTCATACCCGGTCCGAGGGGGAAGATCTTCCGCCCGAGATCGTCGAGCTATTCGCGGAGGGGGTTGGCTTCGAACGGGCTACGGTTATTTGGCGCACTACCGAGTCGACGACGGGGTCGCTGCGTTTGAGGTCGACGCTCCGGCCAAGGTAGCTGCGTCAGCAGAGGGCGGGCTTATCACGATCGCCAAGCCGGCGCGGCAACACCGGGCGCAGATGACCCAACTGCAACCGAATACGACATACAGCGTCGAT
>CBDAOB010000004.1:0-2105000 GCA_965197905.1 Candidatus Latescibacterota bacterium
CTTCTGGTGAATGCCGCGGGCGATGCCTCGACGCGAGAATTCCCACCTCGGTTTTTGATGGGGGAGTGGGAGAACGTCGTTGACGCATGGCAGTTGGATAGCTGGGAGGCCTATCGCGACGTCAGGAGACTCGGACGAAAGACGCGCCTACCCGTCGAGCAGCGTGCGTCGCTTTGGACCATCTTTGAACAAGCCAAGGTGAAACTTCGAGAGCGCGGTCTGGTGACACGATCCAAGATGTACGGCGAGCTCACAGCGAGAATCCAAGATCGTCGGAATCCCCCCTTCGACTTCGCAGTCGTGGATGAGGCGCAGGACATCAGCGTTGCCCAACTGCGCTTCCTTGCCGCCTTGGGAGACCAGCGGGCTAACAGCCTCTTCTTCGCAGGTGATCTGGGTCAACGAATTTTCCAGACGCCATTTTCTTGGAAGACACTGGGCATCGATATACAAGGAAAGTCTGAGACTCTCAAACTCAACTATCGAACGTCGCACGAAATCCGTACGCAGGCAGATCGTCTGCTGGGAACTGAAGTCGCCGATGTCGACGGCAACGTCGAGGATCGGCGGGGGACGGTCTCGGCTTTTGGGGGGCCTCCGCCGATAATATGCGTTTTCGAGACCGTGGAGGAAGAAAACGAGGCCGTCGCGTCGTGGATACAAGAACGCCGAGAGGAGGGCGTGGGTGCCAATGAAATTGCGGTGTTCGTACGGTCGTCTAACGAGTTGGACCGAGCGCACACAGCTGTCGGTTCCGCTGGGCTTCCCTATGAGGTTCTGGATGAAGACGTCGAGGCGGAGAACGATGGCGTGTCGATAACTACGATGCATCGGGCGAAGGGCTTGGAGTTTCGCGCCGTCGCCGTCATTGCCTGTGACGATGAAGTGATCCCGCTCCAAGAGAGGATCGAAACCGTCGCGGATGATTCTGATCTCGAAGAAGTCTACGAAACGGAGAGGCACCTACTCTACGTTGCTTGTACACGGGCCCGGGACCACTTGATGGTCGCTGGGGTCAAGCCTGCCTCGGAATTCTTGGATGACTTACGGATGTAAGGTTGGCGCGCAGCCTTTGGGTGGCCGAGCGACCCGATACGATTCCGCGCCGCTTGATGCGAATCGCCTCGGCCGTGTAGACCCCGGCGAGCTCGCGGGTGCCATCCACCGTGGCGGGTAGTTGCTGAACTTCCCCGGTGACTTCCATGGTGACTTCCCCGGCGACTTCCGTGGTGACAAGAATGACGCGGGTGACGGAAATCGCAACCGCCCCAAGCTGGGCGTCGGCGTTGTGGAAATGGGGTAGCAGAGAGCGGGTGCGCTGCTACTCCGGCCAGCAGCCAAGCACGATCTGACACCGTGTCAGGCTGGTCGCCCCGATCCGATAGCCTCCGGCGAACTCGCTGGCCCCGTTCACGGCGGCCAACCCCACTCTCCGACGAAAGTACCGCCCAGCGGTCATTGGGAGTCTCGGTCAGGGACTCCAGTCATCAAAAAGCGGCAACCCCGTCTTCTGCTCGGGCGCTTCCGTCACCTGCCGGAGCAGTTGGGTCAGCGCTTGGTTTACCAAGGTCGAATCCGCGACGTGTGATAGCCCCGGCCCGAACGCGGCCACGAACGCGGGATCAGCGAAACCGTTCACCGAGGTGATCGACAGGGGACTGCCGCCACCGGGGAGCTCCAGCTCGCCCCACGTGGGTTTCAGTCGCTGGTGGAGCTTCTCAATCAGCGCAGCACGCACCGCTTGCAGGAGCTCTGAGTCGCATCTCACGATCTCATCCAGCCTTCTCCCGATGGCTCGTTTACCGCTGGAGGTGCTCATGGGCTCGCCTCGTCAGTACGGACCGTTTCTTCGCTGTCGTCGATTTGTCATCACCCCAATGGACCGGCGTTTCTGTAGTTGGCGGACACGGTAGTGGGCCGCTACTCCGGCCAGCAGCCGGAGACGATTCGGCGCCCCAGGCGCCCGCTGTGGCGCTTTCGGGGACCGATTGGGGCATGATCGCGCCCAGTCGGCTAGGCGCGCCTGTGTAGCCACGTCGGCCAAGGGGTTGGCGGTCCCGTAGGCCAGGATGTCCTTGTCGGGCACCTCGAGAATCGGGAACCCGGGCCCGTCGTAGTCAGCATCATGAAGTCGAGTATATAATTCCCTAAAATTAAGAGGTCGAAAAAAAAAGGGAGGGCCGACCCCTGCTTTGAGATATCCGGACCCGGGCTGGAGGGGGTGGTGCTACTTCAGCTGACGGGCGACGAGTTGGGCCGACATCGTGCCGCTGGCGGCTCCAGTGCGGGGTGCTGGCGGTGTGACGGACGTCCTGCTCGAGGATGGGGTCGCGGCCTTGGACCGCCCGCGACGGGGGTGTTGGGCTCAGCCCGGGGTGAACCCGAACAGGGCGCGCTGCCGCTCCCAGTCCATGGGGAAGGTGCGGATCAGTCGGGTCAGCGACAGGCCGGATGGCTCTTCGCCGTGGAGGATCGCCTCGATGATGTCGGGGGCCAGCGTGGTCAGCTTCAGGATGCGCACCACATAGGAATTATCCACATCCAGACTCCTCGCCAGATCCGTGATGGAGTGAAAATCCCCGTTCTCAATCGCATCCGACCAGGAAAACGCCCGGCCCAGGGCCTGAACCACGGCCGCCTGAACGTCCGATGGGCCATCCGGAACATCGCCATCCAGCGCCTGGGGGGCGAAAATCATCTTCCGGCCCCGCATCCGCCGGATGCGCATCGGAATATGGATCTGCAGATTGCCGGTCTCCGTCAGCGCGAGGGTCGGCTGCGGAGTCATCGGCCGTTGCTCCGTTCCCTGGCCTCACTCGCCAAGCCGCTCAGCTCGATGATGAGGCTGGACAGGCCCCGGGTCTTCAATTCCATGTCGATGCCGGTCTCCCGGATTTCCACTTTCTCGACCAGCAGCCGGATCAGCCGGTTGCGTTCCAGGGGAAACAGGTCGTCCCAAAAGGTCTCCACGCTCTGGAAGGCTTCCGCGACCTCCCGTTCCGCTACGGGGTCTGCCTCGAACGCCCGGACTCGGGCCGAGACATCCGTCAGCTGGCGGCTCAGGGTCACCGCCTCCTGGTTGAGCTCGACCAATGCCGCTCCGGGGTCCGACCCGTTGCCGTTGGGCTCTGCCTCCTTAAGCGCCCGCTCGCGGAGCTTACGGTGAGCATGTTCCAGCCGCTCTTTCCGCTTCAGCAGCCGCTCCCGCCCGGCTTCTTCCATCCCCTTGGCGGCGAAGTAGGTCCGGGACACCAGCGTCGGGGTTCGGAAGACCGCGCTCAGTTGCTCCAGCACGACCTTCTCGATGTCCCCGGCCGGCACGCGCTTGAGCCGGCAGCGGCTGACCGCTCGCTTGGCGTCCTTCGCGCAGTGGTAGTAGGTGTAGCGCCGCGGTCCTTTTTGAGTGTAGGTCAAGCCCATCGCACCGTCGTAGTGGCCGCAGCGAACCACCCCCTGGAGCGGAGAGATGATCTTCGTTCGGGCCTTCGTCTGCCTGGCCCGGGTGTTCTCCGAGAGCACCGCCTGGACCTTTTCCCATAGTCCCTTGGAAACGATGGCCTCGTACTCTCCGGGATAGCCCTTCCCCTTGTGGACCACCTCGCCCCTATAGGTGCGGTTGCCGAGCAGGCGGTAGATGTGGCCGGTATTCCACGGGACTCCCCGGCCGGTGTTTTCCCTTCTTCGTGGTCCAGGACTTGGTGTGGTAGCCCTGCTCGTTGAGCTCGGCGGCCAGTGCCTTGGCCGAGCCCAGATGGGTGAAGCGCTTGAAGATGTGCTTGACCAGCGGTGCTTCCTCCGGATTGACGAGCAGCTTCTTTCTGCTCCCGGTCGACATCGTAGCCGAGGATGGCCGGGCCGCCACAGTACTTGCCCCGCCGCTTGGCCGCCGCCACCTTGTCCCGGATGCGCTCGGCGATGACCTCGCGCTCGTACTGGGCGAAGGTGATCAGAATGCCCAGGAACATGCGCCCGGTCGGGTCGGTGGTGTTGAAGTGTTGGGTGACCGAGACGAAGCTGACGCCCGTCTGATTGAACCGCTCGATCATCTTCATGAAGTCGAGCAGCGACCGCGACAGGCGGTCGATCTTGTAGACCACGATCACATCCACCTTGCCCGTATTCACGTCGGCCAGCAGACGCTGTAATCCCGGGCGCTCCATGTTGCCGCCGGAGAATCCACCGTCGTCGTAGTGGTCCGGCAGCGCGCGCCAGCCCTGCAGGCGCTGGCTTTCGATGTAGGCCTCGGCCGCCTCCCGCTGGGCATCCAGCGAGTTGAATTCCTGCTCCAGGCCGTCCTCGTGGCTCTTGCGGGTGTAGATGGCGCAGTGGATGAGCTTCGTCTCCGTGGGGTTGTTCGTGCCGGTATCAGGCATGCTGGCCTCCTCGCATCGTGTCTCTTCTTCAGCCCGAAGAAGAGCCTGCCGTTCCAGCGGGTGCCGGTAATCTCCCGAGCCACGGCGCTCAAGGAGCGGAAGATCCGGCCCTCGTACTCGAAGCCGTTCGGGTGGGCGAGGACCTCGTAGCGTCGGTCCTTCCATATCCGGACGAACCGGGTGCCCGGCAGGATGTCCTGCCTTAGCTCCGGGTGATTGCCGGAGACCCGGCTCGTCCACCCGGGCCACCGGGTCGCCCTGGGCGACTTGCCGCAAACGCGTCTGGGCGGACTCCGACAGGCCGCCGTAGAACAGTTCCTGGATGCGATAGGCCAGGCGCTTGATGAGGAACCGTCTCGCTTGTAGCGGGGCGGCTCGCCGCCGTAGAGATCGCGCCACTGCTCGTGCAGCTGTTCCAGCGACATTGTCTCGAGCGTCGCCAGCTGTCGCAGGACGGAATGACGGGCGCGGGACCCCTTGCGGCTCTCTTGCGATCCCTTTCCGAACTGATTCACGGGCAACCCCCTCATTGACGTCTCCTGGACGCGTTTGTCAGACACGAACGCTCTGTTGGTGCCAGAAGTCAAGTCCTTCTCCCGCTTATAGTTAGGGATTCTTTGCTTTTCTCCCGATATCGCGCGAAGAGTCGCCTTCTCGGGCTCTCCGGCGGAGCACGCCGACGGCCAGGATCGAGGCGATGGCTTCCAGCTTCGCTTTCGGGGCAAGCGGTTCGGGCTCGGGGCGGACCCCAACTTCAGGCCGGTCGGAACGGATGGTTCCCAACTCGAAATCGGCATTCCACATCGTGACCTCCGGCGGCTCGGGGACCGGTTGGGCTGGTGTGGATGCCGTGGGAACTCGCCGGACGGCGTGGAGCGGGTTCGCCGGCACCCACAACCGCCTCAGCTTGTCGCTGCCGGTCCGTTGTCTGGTTGCTGACGCTGCGGCCGGGCGCCGTCCCCGGCCCTGTCGCCGGTGACCTACCGGAGGCGGGCCACGACTGTCGGGAGGTACGGGAATCCGGATTCAGACCAGAGGGGGGAAATCGGCCATCGGACGAGCCGTGAACTCCCGGGTGCTCAAGACCGGGCACAGGGCGTGTTCCCACAACCCCCGAAAACGGCCTTTTCGGCTCGACCCATTGATCCTAAATGGATTAACCCAATCGGACGAGGTTCGGACGAGGTCCGGCAGGAACGGAGAATACGGGCCGAACAGAGAATGAGAGGCCGGAAAACAGGACGAATCCGGCCGGTTGGGAAATGAAGCGGGAATGATGGGAGGAACGCCCAAACCCCTTGGAAATAGGGGTTTTGGACGCACGTCTCTCCGAGGGCCACCCCGGAGAGACGAGTTGCGTCTTGAAGAATGGTGGAGGGCTTGCAGCCTTCACGCAATCCACGCTCCCATAGCGCGGACATGCGTAATCCGTTTATTTGTATAGCCTTAAGAGCGTCAACGGATGGCCCGCCAAGTTTCCGATGGCGGAAGTCATTTTGACCCCAATTTCCCCTCCGGTCGAGAAATCGTCGATCTTGGCAATTAACGCCGATTTCCGCCTCCCGCCAAAAGAGCTCCAACTCCGACCTGCCGGCCAGAATGTCCGGATCGTCGTGCCAGACGCTGTTCACCCTGGTGCTGACGGCGCGCCGCTCGTAAGGGCCGCCATGGGGGTTCACGCACCAAGTCGAGGAGTCGTGGCGCCCCGGAGGGGTCATCGAGGGAGCGCTCAAAGGGAGGCGGGGCATTGTCAGACAAACGCGATCAGATCATCGCCGAGGCTGTTCGCGACGCGATCACCGCTTCGATTTCGACCCTGCCTGAACAACTGCGACGATCGCTGACCTGGGACCAAGGCGCGGAGATGGCTCAGCACGCCCAGCTCCGGATCGACACCGATCTGGCGATCTACTTCTGCGATCCTCATAGCCCGTGGCAACGAGGGACGAATGAGAACACCAACGGTTTGTTGCGTCAGTACTTTCCCAAAGGCACAGACCTGAGCAGACATAACGCCGAGGATCTCGCAGCTGTTGCCACAGCTCTCAACAGTCGTCCCCGAAAAACCCTCGGTTGGCGCACCCCTGCCGAAATGCTCAGTGATCATATACACTCAGTCCAGCAAGCCACTGTTGCGACGACCCCTTGAGCTCAACAAGTAGGCGATAATCTTACTGAGAGTCCCCGCCTTTCTCAGCTTCTTGAACAATTGATTGAGCAGTTTGGAAAACTTCTGAGAGTACTTCATAAAAAGGTTCGGTCGGGGAAATAACTTTCTACATACGATGAGGAAATTCCGAGTTATTGTCAGAAGTTGTGGATCTGGAGGGACAGGGCCACCAAGGCGATCGACGGCATAAAGGGAGAGAGCGTATCCTCAGGGTGACCACAAACACACCCATACCCCGTAGACGCGGGAGGAGGATACGCTCGTGGAAGAATCTACGATCATCATGGACCATGGCGCGATAGCGCGAGGGCAGTGCGAGTCGGCGTTGGAGACGATCCTGCGTGAAGGCGGTCGTCGCTTGCCGCAGGAGGCTCTGGAGTTGGAGGTGCAGCAATACATCGAGCGCTTTCAGCAGTTGAAGAGTGAGAGCGGCCAGGGCCTGGTGGTACGCAACGGCTACCACCAGGAGCGCGAGCTGGTAACCGGCGCTGGGAAGGTCCCGGTGCGCCAACCGCGCGTACACGACCGCAGGCCAACGGAGCGCTTCACCAGTGCCATCCTACCACCGTATCTACGGCGCACGCCCAGCATCGACGCCTTGATTCCGGCGCTCTACCTGAAGGGTATTTCGACCTCCGCCTTCCCGGAAGCGCTGCAGGCGATCCTGGGTGACGGTGTGGTCGGTTTATCGGCGAACAACGTCGTGCGACTCAAGCAAGTTTGGGAGCAGGAGTTCCAGGCCTGGTCGAAGCGCGACCTGCACGGCAAGCGCTACGTTTACCTGTGGGCCGACGCCGTCTACTTCAATGTGCGCCTGCAGAAAGATCGCCCTTGCGTGCTGGTCGTCGTCGGCGCCACCGAGGACGGCCACAAGGAGCTGTTGGCAATCCAGGACGGCGAGCGAGAAAGCCATCTCAGCTGGCTGACCTGCTGCAGGACCTGAAGGCTCGAGGCCTGAAAGAGCACTCCTTCCTGGCCGTCGCCGACGGCGCGTTAGGTTTCTGGAAGGCTCTGGAGGAAGCGTTGCCTGGCGCCCGCGCCCAGCAGTGTTGGGTGCATAAGACGGCCCATGTCCTCGACAAGCTGTCCCAGCGGGTGCGCCCTGATGCCAAGAGTCTGTTGCACGAGATGTACCTGGCGCCCGCCCGAGAGGATGCCCTGGCGGCCTACGACCGCTTTCCTGGGCCGCTACCAGGACAAATATCCCAAGGCCTGCGAGTGTCTGCGCCAGGACCGCGACGTGATGTTTGCCTTCGACGATTTCCCGGCCGCCCATTGGGTGCACCTACGAACGACCAACCCGATCGAATCGACCTTCGCCACGGTCCGCCATCGCACGCGCCAGACCAAAGCCTGTGGCTCACGCGTCACGGCTCTGACCATGGTCTTCAAACTGGCAACCCAGGCCGAAAGGCACTGGCATCGTCTCAACCGCTATCAACTCATCACCCATCTCGTCGATGGCGACACCTTCACCGACGGTGAACTGCAACTTAAAAAAGCCGCATGGAAATCAGCCACGGTCGCCCGGATACGCTCTCTTCCGCGGGCCCGTCACGCCATGGACAAACGACCTTCATCCACAACATTTGACAATATCTCTCACGGTATCCAGACGCACCTGTGGCGGCTTGGTAATTGGGCCGGACATCGAAGCGCGTTGCGATGAAGACGGAAACGACCCGGTTGATAGAATATCGAACGGAAATCATAAGGTATCTTCAGGATGGCGACTCCGAGCAAAGCGGTAAGCGGCCCGGAGCAGGACGGCCCACTGGTTTGCGGAACAAGCCAACCTTCGCCCGCGAGGCGAGGGCCAAGACGCTGACCGAGCTGGCACGGGAGACAACCGAGGGGCGACTGGAATCCATCATGACCGATGCGGGGGTTCCGGAGGCAGCCCACGTACCGTCGGCAACCGCCTTGCTGGACCGGGCGACGGCACGGATACGCTGGAGACCGGCGTGCTCGATAACGGGGATGCTCTGCTGGCGGGCCTGATCGTCATGGAACCCCTCAACAAGCAGAAGCAACGCAATTTCGACCGATTCATGGCCGCGGCCGGTGACCTGAGGGTGGGCCGGAAGCTCTATACCAAGATGCAGCTTCTATCCATCAAGGAAATCCTGAAGGGCAAGCGGTTCGAGACTCCCGATGTTCTGGGTAAGAAGACCACTGCGCAGCGTCAACTTGACCTGTAGGGGCAAGGCGGTATCTTATCATTTCCTAGGTCAATGTCGTCATGTCGCGGTCTCCCCCGTAACGATTCCGGCCGCGTCTCTCTCCACGTGCGGCGCTCGCCCTACCCCCGGCTGTCCTCGAACACCGGCCGGCCGGACGTCCGCGCGGACTTGAAACGGAACCGGGATTGGGGTGGTGTGAGATATGGACAACCGGGGAATCATCGGACGGCGGGGGTTCTGGCCGCTGGCGTTGCTGTGGCTGCCGGCCGGGGTGGTCGCGACGGCCGTGGTGCGCTTCGCAGGGGACGCGGGGCCGGCGGACGAGCCCGTGCTGTGGCTGGCGATGGCGCCGATGATGGCGGGGTCGATGATGCTGGTGGCGCCGTGCGGCCTGCCGCTGGCGCTCGGGTGCCGGCGGGTGTGGAGGCTGGGTTACAGGCGTGGCGCGTGGCTGACCGGCATCGCGCTTGGCGCGGTCACGGTGACGGCGTCGCTGGTGGCCGGCCTGCTCGGCCCGGTCGCGATCGCGGTCTATGCGGCGGTGCTCAGCCTGCCGGTGTGGCTCGCGTGGTGGTGGCTGGTACGGCGGGGGTGAAGGCCGGCGGAGGCGTGCCGGCTGCGCAGCTACGCGGCCCGCCTCCGGTTCAGTGCCAGGAGTCGTCGTCGGGCTCCGGGGCCTCGGCGCGCATGGAGCGGGCGGCGAGTGCGGTCCAGTCCTCCCGCGAGTGCCCTAGCTTCTTGTTTAATTTATCACAAAGCGTCTCCGCATCATGGACGGTCAAGGCAACAAGGGCCGTGGGCACATAGCCCTCCATTCCCTCGAACACGATGCGGATTTGCTACGACATCGTCCTCGATGTCGTAGGCAGGGCAGAAGCAGTAGTTCGGGTCGTCCGCCTTCTCCTAGGAATAAAGCGGCACCGAAAAGGTGTGCCGCCCCAAGTGTTTCCTACCAGTGGTGGTGGGGAGGTTCAGCTGCATTCCGATGGCAGAATGTCTATTGCTAAGCCTTCACATCAAATAACTAGAGCTATAATCAGAAGGTGTGGAAATAGACAGACGGCGATCCTACCCTTCCTTTGTAATTAGCCATTACAAACGCCGGGGCTATCCCGGCAGGAAGAGGAGAATCGCCATGGCACAACCTAAGCCGAGCACCACGGAAATGTCCATGCCCACGTTCGAAACGCTGGAAGAGTGGACGCGCTCGCAGATTCAGTCGCTCATGCAGTCGGTTCTGGATGAAGAAGTCACCCATGCACTGGGACGGTCGCGGTACGAACGTCAGGCACCGTTGGACGCACCCGGCGGCTACCGCAACGGGTACGGGAAGCGGCGGCGACTGTCTTTGACCTCGGGTACGATCGAGGTGAAACGCCCGAGGGTGCGGGGTCTGGAAGAGCGATTTGAGAGTGCGGTGCTGCCGCTGTTCGCCCGGCGCACCCAGGCAGTGGGTCAACTGCTGCCTGAGTTCTACCCTGCACGGTCTGTCCCAGGGCGACTTCGAGTTGGCGCTGCGCGGCCTGCTGGGCGAAGGAGCGCCATTGTCGGCGTCCTCGATCGCTCGTTTGCGTGAGAAGTGGATCGTCGAATACAACGCCTGGCGCGGCCGACGACTGGATGACCGCGAGCTCGTCTACGCCTGGGCGGACGGGATCTACGTCAAAGCCGGTCTCGAGAAACAAAAAGCCGCTCTCCTGGTGGTCATCGACGCGATGAGCGACGGACGCAAGGAAGTCCTGGCGATTGTTCCGGGCTATCGCGAATCGAAGGAGTCGTGGACGGGCGTACTGCGCGATTTGCGTGACCGCGGACTGAGCGCGGCAAAGTTGTTGGTGGCGGATGGGCACCTGGGTATCTGGGCGGCACTGGCAAAGGTCTGGCCGGAGACGGCTGAACAGCGGTGCTGGAATCATCGCATCCTGAACGTGCTGGATAAGCTGCCTCGGGGGTATCCATTTAACTGGACGACGTGATGTCCTCAGTCTGGCGTTGGGCCGACCTCCACGGCCGGTTTGCTCGTGGGCGCTCTAGACTCGTGGGATGGCCTCGCCGTGCGGGCGGTACGGGTGGCGCCTTTTTGGTCGTCGGCTGGCGATGAGATCCTGATAACGCATCGGTTTGTGGGCGACGGCCAGCTCAAGCACGCGGTAAAATACCATGCCACGGCTGCGGGAACGGCGGCGGTTGAAGCGGAACACGAACTCGTCGAGATAGCTGACCAGATGGGCGTCGTCGACGGAGCCGTGGTGGGTGCCCAGGAGCCACCGCTTGGCCAGCGAGGCGACCCGATGCACGGCGGGCAGGAGCTTGACGGGATCGTCGCCCCGAGCGCGAGCTACGCCCTGGCTGCGCCGATCATGCACATAGCCGAGTTGCGCCAGCCCCTGATAGGGCGGCCACCCGTCAGTGACGATCGTGGAGCCCGGCTCCACGTGGTCCAACACGAATTCGTGCAGAGACTCGCCGGACCCGTCGGCCACCTGGACCGTCCCGCTCAGCAATTCACGCCCGGGACGCACCAACACCGAGCGCAACCGATGCAGCATCGCCCAGGCGGTCTGGTACGAGCCGATTTCCAGCACCCGCTTCAGGCTCAACGCCGAGATCCCATCCTTGCCCGTGGTCAGCGGCGTCCGGGTCCGGTCGAAGATCGTACCTGCCGTCACCGAACTGCGAGTACTGCACGCCGAACATTTGTACCGCCCGTCGCCCAGACGCCAGCCACGCCAGATAGTCCAAGCAGTCTGCATCGCTGGCGAACCAGGCTTGAAATTCGCCCACGGATCGCGGATAGTGTATACCAGCACGAGGGTGATCCATGCTTCATAAAGATACCCCAAGTCCGGTTAAAAGGAATCGGGAGATATCTCTCGCGAGGACGTGCGGGCATTTAGGGAGCGACACCGCGAAGCTTTCACGGGCGTCCTGACCGGCGAGTAGCGGGCGCAACTGGAGGCACGGAAGGATGAACGGAGACGGGTCGGGCGGGGTGGCGCGCTTGATGCGATTGGAGCTCGGCGGCGGCGACCAGCAGGCACAGCTGCAAGCTCTGCGCAGACGGCACCGGCAGCAGATGGAAAAATTGAAGGCCTCCGGCGACGTTGCCAGAGAGCAGGTACGAGCCCTTCGCGAGCAGTACCGTGAGGCGTTTCAGGCGGTGCTGACCGAGGAGCAACGCGCGCAGCTGGAAGAATTGCGGGCAGAGCGCGAGAGCCAGGGTGAACTCCGCGGCAGATTCGGGAGGCGCGGATGGAAAGGCCGGAGTAGCGCGTCCGGCGGCGATGGCGGAGAGACCGGAGGCGGACCGGTGACGGCAACCGGCCTGAATTCCCCAGCCGGTGATGCGGCAACGGCTGGGGAGCAGACGACCTGGGACCAGGTGAAAGCCGGCGAGGCCGACGAGCAAGAATAACCGCTATCCGCACTTTCCCCTCTTACCGTCGGGAACAACAGCAAAAGGCCGCACCCGGAACAGAGGGTGCGGCCTTTCTTGTATCGGTTTCTCAGGCTTACAGGTTACGGCTGAATCACCGCTTCGTGTCCCAACAACGCCCCCGGAAATTTTTACTTCGACCGGCCCATCGTGCCGCATCATCATTTGCTTCAATGAGGCCGGGGCAACAACGCCCCGGAAATCAGCGACCTGCGGGACTATCGCGTTGCCGTAGGCGCGGCTTCAATGAGGCCGGGCAACAACGCCCCGGAAATCAGCGACCTGCGGGACTATCGCGTTGCCGTAGGCGCGGCTTCAATGAGGCCGGGCAACAACGCCCCGGAAATTGTACCGCTGACAACTTTTACTTGCAGATAAGTCGTTGTGGCAGCTTCAATGAGGCCGGGGCAACAACGCCCCGGAAATATGCGATACACGCATCGAAATTGGCTCACGGGACAGAGCTTCAATGAGGCCGGGGCAACAACGCCCCGGAAATCAGCCGTGTCGGTCTCGAAAAAGGCTCCGTCACCCATTTGCTTCAATGAGGCCGGGGCAACAACGCCCCGGAAATCTTGTCCTGTTTTTACCGGGCCAACCGCTCGTCCCGTGGCTTCAATGAGGCCGGGGCAACAACGCCCCGGAAATGCCACTGCTCCACGCCGGCCGGCTCCATCCGCGCTTCCGCTTCAATGAGGCCGGGGCAACAACGCCCCGGAAATTGTCCCGGAGGCGGCTACACGTGGGAACCGACCCTGGAGGGCTTCAATGAGGCCGGGGCAACAACGCCCCGGAAATGGCGAGAACAGGTTGCCCGCTCGCCGGTCGTTGCGTTGCACGTGCTTCAATGAGGCCGGGGCAACAACGCCCCGGAAATGTCGTAGAACAGGGATGCCGCAAGACCGGAGCCTGCAAGGCTTCAATGAGGCCGGGGCAACAACGCCCCGGAAATGAAGCACCGTGTCCGTGAACACCGCCCCTGCGTCGTTGCTTCAATGAGGCCGGGGCAACAACGCCCCGGAAATCGACCACTACCATCTCGTCGTGACGCCTACGGGCAACGCTTCAATGAGGCCGGGGCAACAACGCCCCGGAAATGTCTGCAGATAGCGCCTAGTGCCCTCGCGGTTCTCCGTGCTTCAATGAGGCCGGGGCAACAACGCCCCGGAAATGTGATGATGATCGAGATGGGCTTATCTTCATCGTCGTTGCTTCAATGAGGCCGGGGCAACAACGCCCCGGAAATCATCTACACCGGAGTGGCGCTCGTCACCAAGCAAGTCCAGGCTTCAATGAGGCCGGGGCAACAACGCCCCGGAAAGCGGCAGCAGCGCGTGGCGATAGTAGAGCGAAGCCTCTGCATGCTTCAATGAGGCCGGGGCAACAACGCCCCGGAAAAGTCCAGGGCGCCGTGTTGTATCTCGGGGCGCCGACTCCAAGGCTTCAATGAGGCCGGGGCAACAACGCCCCGGAAATCGCCCCCGCGCGAAGCCTGATTTATGCTTCTGACTGAACAAAAGGGCCGGAAGGTCATGACTGCTTCAATGAGGCCGGGGCAACAACGCCCCGGAAATGGCCACTTCGGATGTCCTTGTGCAACTTGGGTTTTCCAGGCATTCTGCGAGCGCTACACTCCGTTGGTCTCCCAGAGTTCAACTGTTCCCCTAAACGCATAATCATAGTAGACCTATCTCCTTGTAGTACATAGAAAAACCGCAATGCGAGGGCTACCGGCGATTTTCCCTTCACCGGAGCGCTCGCCGGGAACATGGCGAAGCCCCCGCTAGACAATTGTGGCCTGCCGGGTCGGCGCCTCATATGTCTTGCCAAGACTTTCTACAAGGGGATCGACCCGGTCGGCAGGCCCCAAGTCCACGATCAGGATATGGTCTTCCGCCAACGCGATCAAATCTTCCAAACGCGCGGTCATCTCGGCGCGCCGCCGGGCGGTCAGCCGGCACTGGAAGACCGACAACTGCAGCCAGTGGCCGTAACCTTTCATCACCTTGAACACGCGGCGCCAACGTTTCGGTTCGGCTATGTCGTAGGCGACGATGTAGAGACGCTCGTTGGCCATATCGGCTAGCGGGGAAGATAGTGCGGATAGGGGACGATCTCGCCCTGCAGATGGCGCGCGAGCAACCGGGCCTGCACCTCGATCAGCCGCCGCATGGAGACGCGGTAGCCGAAAAGCGAATGGGTGGTTTCCTGCTCCATACGGCGCTCAAAGGCAGCGATGAAGGCCTTGCGGCCGCCGGGCTTCAGCGAACAGGCAGGTCCGTTGAATACGAAATCGCCCGGTTTGACCTCGCCGTTATTGATGGCCTGGATTACGCAGGAGTCCGCGACGATGGGCCGGAACGGCTCCATCAGATCGAGGGCCAGCGCCGGGCGGCCGTGGCGCGGGCGATGGTAGAGGCCCATGTAGGGGTCCAGCCCGGTCGTCGAGATCGTCGTCGTGAAAACCCGTGTCAACAAGGCGTAGGCCAGCGACAGCATCGCGTTCACCGGGTCGGTAGGCGGGCGCCGGTTGCGCTTTGAGAAGGAGAACCCGGCCATGTCCTCTTTCGCACCCGCCGCGAGCATGTTCTCAAAGCAGGCGAAATAGATCGCCGCGGCCTCTCCCTCAACGCCCAGCAGTTGACGGTCGTCCTGGGCGCGGGACACCCGCTGGACGATTCGCTTCAGCCGGACCAGGACTTCGTTCTTGGCCTCCGCGTCCCGATCGACGCGCCAGTTGCGGCGCAACATCGTGCGGGCGTTGCGCACCTTCGCCGCCACCAGGTCGCGAGCAAAGGAGAGGCTGCTGCGCTCGTCAAAGGCGGTTCGATACTGCGCCTCGCGCACAGCCACATTGCCATTGCCAGTGCCGACGGTGTGGCCGAGGAACCATCCTCCGGTGGAAAACCACGACACCGGAATCTCGGCGCGCATCAGCGCGTGCAGGGCCGGCGTGGTCACCGAGACCGGACCGAACAGAGAGACTTGGGAAACGTCGATCACGGGTACTTCCACGGTCTCTTCTTCGGTCTCCACCACCAAGCGCTCGCCGCTTTTGCGCAGCCGCGCCCCCGGCGTTTGTACGTAGAGCGGAAGAGCCGGATCGTCGGAGGGGTTCAGGGGACGCGGCGGATACCCCTTGCGGAACAGGTTGGTCTCGTCCGGCAGGCAGATTCCGGCCAGCGAACAGCGCGGGCATTTGGGGCTGTTCTCGAGCGGTGGAGGCCGGCGACCCGCGGCCGCGGCGGAGCGCAGACCCGCAATCGCCTCCATGGTTCTGGCGCGGAGCTCAGCGTCCAGAACGACCTGCACTCGCTCGCGTGAGCCGGCGTACCAGAGCATGCCCTGCTCGACCTTGTAGCCATTGTCCTCGAGGATCAGGGCCTGGGTGCAGAGCTGAACGCGCTCAGGTTCGTAGGCGCCGGCGGCGACGTGGGGCCGCTTGCCCTTCTTGAAGTCCACGGGCATCGCAATGCCCTCGTCGGCTTCCACGACGTCCATCTTGGCGATTACGCCGAGACGCTCCGATGACATGGTAACAGCCCGGGCCCGGGCCATCTCCGCGCCAAGCTCGTCTGGCTCCGGCAGACGGCCCCCGCCCTCATCGACCCGGACATGGGCACGCCGCCCCTCGGCCGTGTCTCCGCTCTCGGCCCACTCGCCTTCCACCCATTCCAGATAGGCGAGACGGGGGCAGTAGACCCATTCGTTGACCATGCGGGCCGGGACGAGCAGTGTGTTCGCGTCGGCCGGTGGCGGAGGAATGGCGAGCGTGAGTTGGCGGTCGTGGGTCATGCGATGGGTGAGGTGGCCACTGGCCGTGGTTTTACATTTGCACACACATCATTTTGATGTATGCCATTCTGCCAAGCGAAGGGTGGCGTTGCTCCACAACTCGGCGAAGAACGCGGGGAAGTCTTCGCGCTCCAGCCTGCCACCGCTTCGTGCGCGTCCCGACGCTCAAGCTCGCTCGACCTCAAAGGCCGCCAAGTTTCGCGCGTCCTTGCTGAACTCCACAGCGACCAGGTAAATCGGCTGGCCCAGGCCGCGGTACTTGTCGGCGTAGCGCTTCTCCTTCAATTGCGCCATCGCCGCGCCCTCCGGCGTCATCTCGACCACCTTGAACTCGAACAGGTAGACGTTGCCGTTGAAGCGAACCGCCATGTCCAGGCGGCCGTGGCTGCTGCTGTCCTCCACCGCGATGTCCAGCCCCAGCGCCGCGAAATAGGAGTAGAACACGCTCGCGTAGTAACCCTCGTACCCGGCGATGTCGTTGTTGGTGTACCACTCGTAGGGAATGCCGGCGAAGAACGCCTGAAACAGCGTCTCGAGCCCGGTGAAATCGTTGGCCTCCAGCAGCCGGTAGAGCCGGACGCTGTTCGCCATCTGGCGCGACGCGTCCTTCACCAGGTAGCGCAGCAGGCTTCTGTTCAGACTCTGGCGCACCTCCCGGTTGGGATAGCCCAGCCGATAGAGGGGCTCGCCGCCAAGATCCTCCTCGTCCGTGATGGTGAGGTAGCCGGTCTGGAACAGCAGCGCCTCCGTCGCCATGTCGTCCACGTCGAACGCGGACAACAAGTCGCTGCTGCCGACCAAGTCGTCCAGGGCCAGGGAACTCACTTGCCGCTGGAACAGGGTTTCGACCAGGAACGCCGGCGTGCCGGTTTCAAACCACCAGGCACCGAACTTGCGCTTGTCGAAGAGCAACAGGATGTCGAAGGGGTTGTACACCTTCTCCTCGCCCAGCCAACTGTAGCCGTTGTACCAGTCGCGGATCTGGCCCCGGTCGAGGCCCGGGAGCTCCGGCGCGAACACCGCGTCCAGGTCCGCGTCGGTGTAGCCGCAGATGGCCGAGTAGCGCGCGTCCAAGGTGATGTCCTTGAGGTTGTTGAGGCCGGAGAACAGGCTGACCTTGGAGAATTTGCTCACCCCGGTGAGAAAGGTGAAACGGATGTGCGCGTCTGAAAACTTCACGGTCGAATACAGACCTCGCAGAAAGTCGCGATTGGCGCGGGCGATCTCCGGTGCGTCCAGTGCGTCCAGGATCGGCTTGTCGTACTCGTCCACGAGTACCGCAACGCGCCGACCGGTACGCTCGTGCAGCGCTTTCATCAAGTGGCGAAAGCGGGGGGGCGCGGCGTCATCGCGAGGGATGATCTCCGCTTCGTCCTCCAGGGCGTTCAATTGCGCCGTCACTTCCTTCCGCAAGTCGTCCGGCCCCTGGTAGTTGCCGCTGCTGAAGTCGAGGCGCAGCACGGGATGGCGAACCGACCAGTCCCAGTGGTCGTGGATGTCCAGCCCCTCGAACAGCGGTTCGTTGCCCTCGAACAGCTCCTTGCACGTGTCGAGGAAGAGGCTCTTGCCGAAGCGCCGCGGCCGCGACAGGAAGTAGTGCTTGCCCTCGTCTAGCAGCCGGCGGATGTAGGCGGTTTTGTCGACGTAGTAGCAGTCCTGCTCGCGGAGCTCGCGGAAGGTCTGCATGCCGATGGGCAGTCTGCGTTTTTTCATGGGGGCGCGTTACTCCGATCAGGGAGGACCAACCGGGTCGGTGTCGAAAGCTCGCGGCGGACAGGGCGAGGGGTGAGTTGGCGGTCGCGGGTCATGCAGGTACGGCAGGTGTGAAATTGCGATATTTGTCCCTGGTAATTCGCTGACTCCGGTAAATCTCGATAACTCCTCTCGCTAAAAGACTCTTGCGATCCGGACGGGGCTTTTGCAACTCGGCCAAGCTGAGCAGTGACCGCACGGCGTCAATACTCAAGGGCACTTCCCAGATCGGCCATGTGAACAGCACACCTTCGCCACGGCGCTGCGAAAAGCCGGTCGTATGCAGGTGCCGTTCCCCAGGTGCGGTAGGGAAAAGGGGCAGCGCTTCTACGGCGAGACGATTGGCGCCACGCACCGTACGCACTGGATCGCCCGAAGGTTCCTTCCAACGCAGCGCGTACCTGCGGTCGTCCAAAGGATCCCAGCGCAGACTCGGCTTGGGGTCTGAATATTGCCACGGCTCAAACAGGGAAGCGTGCAAATGATCAGGTTTGGTGTTTCCCACCAGTTCTCGCATGGAGCCGATGAAGTGCTGATGTCCTGCTCCGCTCATGGTTCGTAGCGCTGTGTCCTGAATACGAGAGTCTTTAGCGGAGATGGGGAGGCTATCGCAGCCAAAGGCGGCAATGAAATCTGCGTAATGACGATCGGTGAGATCCGCTGCGTTGCTGGCGGATTGAGCCACTTTTCGGAACTCCTCGCAGTTGATCGTCAGATCATCGGCAAACCCAAACGCATGATCGCCCTTCATCTCTGTTAGAGCGGGCATGAGTAGTTCGATCAAACCCTCCGCCGTAATCCCTGTGTCCCCAAGCAATACAGGGGACCAGTGCCCTCCTCTCACTTTCCAACTTACACGCCAGTCCGCCGATGAGTTTGCCTCAGTCGCAATTCGCAAGGTACCAATGGCTGCGAGAAATCCGAGCGGATTACTGCCGTCGAGTCCGTTCAGCAAAAGACCTCGGGCTGATCCATTTGCCGTCATTGTGTCTCCTCCCGTTCGCTCTGCCGCCAATCAGCGAGTCGCAATAGGGCTTCCAGCCAAGCCAAGCCCCACCAGCCATAGCGTCGAACCAGCCGCCAGTAGCGATCCGCGACGCCGGAGTCCAGGCGTTCAAGATTAGTAGGGCCGGACCAGTGCGGCCGTTGGTCGCGCAACTCGAAATCTACATCTACGCCCTGCTCGTCGAATACCACCGGCGCGAACGGCCGACAGTGGCCGTGATGGCTGGCAATCAAATGAAGAACCAAGTCGCGCAGCTCATCGCTTTCGGGCAATAGAATGGGCGCGTTTTCGGCCATACGCACCGAAAGCAGTTCGTGCCGGCCTCCTTCCGGGTATCCGGAGTCCTTGCGGGCGAGATTGCGGGCAGCGCGGGTCTTGGGCATTCCAGCAGACTTGGCGAGAAGTTCTCCGCCGAACCAGCGATCGCCGCCCCGCAACAAAGACTGAAATCGAGGATCACTTTTGCCCAGATCGTGCAGCAACCCCGCGTGGGCGATGGTCTCAACCAAGTCTTCTGGCAAGCCGCAGCCCACGGCATGACGGCGGGCGAACGCTTCGACTCCGGGAAGGTGGGTTCGTAGTTTGATGGGATGCCCGTTGCGGTGCGAAATGCCGGACGCGGAGGCATCGTCCTCGTCGCTGAAGCTGTCGGCTTGGTGGGCGAGTTTAGGTATGCGGCGGCGTCCGAGGAGGACGATACTTTTGTCGCCGACAACGCGATAGGCATGGTCCAGTCTGGAGCCGGAGTATTCTTTGCTCAACTCTTTTGCCGCTTCCGGCAACCAAGACCAGTCTTCCGGGAGCGGTTCCGAGGCGGCCAGCTCGGTCAGCAATTCCCTCAAGACATCACCAACCTCATGAGGGTCGTCATCGTATCTCCGTTCCAAACCATTTAGCAACTCTCCAGCAGCATCTTTAGCCGCTACACAATCTGGCCAAGCGTTCACCAGGGCCGGATGCAGGCGGAGGATGGGCTTGGCGCGGGCGAGCCGATAGGCGCGGTCACCCACGTCCAAGTCGGCGCCCGGCGGCAGGTCGCCAAGCTGATGCCGTGGGAGGGGATGGTTGGTCGGGATTACGATGACGTCGCCGGGCCGGATCTTTGCGGGCTCCGATGTGATGTCTTCGAGTTTCGTTTCGGTCCCGAGCCACCGGATTACCTGGCGATCCGCAGGGGACGAACCTTCTTGGTCCATGTCGGCCTCTGTCCGACTGCCCTCCACGTCGGCGCTATCGTCGTCCGTGTCGTTTCCGGCCAACCAGCGTTTGAACATGCTGATCGGTACCGGGAGCGTTTCGCTGCTGCTGGGCGGACACAAGGACAATGACTCAATCGCATGTTCCCGTGATTCTTCGTTCGTCAGATCCAGGTCGGCGCGCCAGCAGACTTGCACATCCGCCGCGCCTTCACGGGGTCCGTGCAGAAACGGAGCCACATCGGGCGAAGGTTGTGGTTCCGGCGCTGTCTGCGACCAGCAATCGACATGGGCGGGAAGCATCACCGGGGCATTGACGGACGGCGCGTTGAGTGCGGCCAGGGAATCGCCCTTCGGCAACTTCACCTCGATATGAGCAATCCCGAAATCGACCTCGCCATTTTCGTTTTTGCACCCGTTGAGCCAAGCCCAGGTATCGGTCAGGGCCTCGCCGTAAACAGGATCGTCCTGCTTTTTCTCGGCATCGGCTTGGTCGCCGCGTACGAGAATCACTGCTTGCGCCTCGAGCGGACGCCCCATGCGATTCAACCGGCCAAAGCGCTGGCGCAGGGCGTCGAGACTGGCGCACTCAGTCACAAGACCATCGAAGTCGAGATCGGCCCCGACTTCCAAGGTTTGGGTGGCGACAACGATCAGCGGCCTTGCCAAATTACGCGCTTCAGAATGGCGGGATTGGAGCGGTTCCAATTGGTGCTGAACTATGGCGTCCTTGTCGACGGGACGCATCCGACCTGTCAGCAGTACGGCGTCAATGTCCTCTCGGCTGTGGAGCAAGCCATAGGTCGCCCGCGCCGTGGCAACGCGGTTGACGAACACTACGATAGCGCGTCGTTCATCGTTGACCAGTCCCGATGCAGCCTCGGCCAAGGCCCTGGCCAGCACGCTTGTGGCCTGCTTTCCCTTGGCTTTTTCGACCGCCTTCAAGATGGCGAGCTTATCCGCTAGTTGGCGCCGGCCTAGCGGATGGGCAGGATCGCGGCCTTCGTCGGATTGATCCTCGAATACATCCTCTATCCCAGGAGGCGGTGTGGCCGACATCACCACGGGATAAAATGGACGCCCGAGCGGAGCATGCGCCCATGTTTGGAAACGTCGAACCGCTTGCAGGGTCTGCAGAAACGGCTGTGCACAGTGCGCCTCGTCGAGCAGGATCAGGCTGTCGTTGGCGACGAGTCCCGCGTAAATCGGCCAAGTGACGTGCCCGCGTCCATAGGCGCGGAACAACAAGCGGGAGCCGATCTGATCAACGGTCGAGGCCACCACCGTAGGTTGTAGCGGACTGCGAGCCCACGCTTCCGACCGGTACATGCCGCCGCGCAATACATGGCGGATAGCGGCCGTTCGTCTTCAGAGCAGGTCGTTTCACCGCCGGCAACCTGCCGGAGATTGTCCGCGATCGTCTTCAGAATGCCTTCCTCGGCACTCTCAAGTTTCTCTGCCAATCGGCAGGCGCGTTCATGCGCCTCATCCACGATCACGCGCCGATCCACCACGAAGAAAATGCGGCGCGGCGCGGTGATGGTCTGCTTCCGGTCCAGCCGGGAAGCCTGGGCAGCTAACGCGAAGATCGCGATATCCAGACACGCGGTTTTGCCGGATGCTGTCGGCAAGGCGATAGCCTCGGGCCAGGGAGCTTCTGCTCGTTCCAGTATTCTATCCGCCAATGCCTGCTGCCAAGCGAAGGGTGGTTTGTCCCACAACTTGCCGAAGAACTCGGCGAAGTCTGTACTGCTCAGCTCGACGTTACCCACTTGAATGCCATTTCTTTGGAGCTTACGGAGGCAACCGTTAATTCGAAATGCTGGCCCGGCTTGGCGTCGGCAGGCACGTCAATGGTGTCTTGTATCGGGCCTTGTAGCCCGCTTTCCAGATGCTTGGCCTTCCAGCCGCCTTTCCTGGTCTTCTCCTCCACGAGTTCTGCTTGGACGCGGTCTCCGGGTTTGACGCGGGTTCCTGTGTACAGGGGCTTTGGGGGAACCTGCTGGGGACTTGGAGTGGTGGAGGTCTTACAGAGGCGAAAGCGACCGTATCCGACCGCCGTCTTGGCGCCGATGCCGATCCATTCCAGGGCTTCCTGCAGCCAAGCGCAGACGGTTTTGCAGTGTTCCCGGGCTTCATCGGACTGTCGCCTGGGAACAATCGCAAAGTGGAAGGTCGTCCTTTCCCCGACTACCAGAAACGGTATGGGGACCGGGCTGATCCAGTCACCGGGAGGTGCGCCCTTCTGATAATAGTCGGTGTAATGCGGCGTCATTACGTCGGCTTTCAAACCAACAGGTTTTAAGGGCAGGGCATCAAGGAAAGCCACTTGTCCTACTTGCTGTTGTGAACCTAGAATGCTCTGGCGCTTCTGCTTTTCACCCTGCCAATGCTCGGCCCAGGCACCGACCATACCTTTGATGGAAGAGCCCGGCAGATAGGGAACGCCGAGGGTATGATGCCAGAGGAAGCCGTTTTCGATCGGGTGCTCGCGGCCCAGTCCGGTCACGAACGGACTGATCGTTTGCATATAGATGCACTGACCGTTCAATGCTCTGATCAAGTTCTGTTGGCGCTCGGCGTATTGCTTCAGTTCCTCGCGGTCTCCGCAAGGCCGCTTCGTAACCGTGGCTATCCACCCTTCTTTGTCCAATTCAGGAGCCTGGACTTGGGATACGGAATCAGGGATGGTCCACTGATTGCAGAACTTGTCGTACCATAAGCAGGCATTGCCGCCGTCGGGCAACTCGGCAATATCCGCTTCCTGGTAGAGAGGGCGTTCAGGCATTGTCTTGTCCCTGTTGTACGTCACTCAAATAGGCCGTAGCGAATTTTTTCAACCAACTCAGGTATTGCTGAGATTCGGCTTGAGCGCGTAGATAATGCTGCTGGTCATTGCGGGTAATCGCCTGCAGCAGGTCTTTTTTATTTCGATACGACGCGTCTTCGTCATCGCCGCACAGCCAGCTTTGCAAGTCTTGATAGAGCAGGGCGTGAGGATCCATCTCATTTCCTTTGGCGGTCGCGAGCAGCGTCGCCATAGCCTGCCCAAGACCGTTTTGCTGAATCGTTGCCGGCAATGCCTTGGCGTAACTCAAATACTCCGATTTCTTACCGAGAGCTTGGCGCTCTTTGACGCGGTTCAATGCGTGCCCGGCGCGGCGTTGATCAAGACTTTGATTGGTCATTTTCATGCCCCTGCCAAGTCACGTTAAACCAGCCTTGGCCAATAGTCTCATTGGCACCAACCTGGAGATACGGACGGCATTCTAATTTTTCGACGAGTGTCTGTATGCAATTTGTCTCAGCATTCCGTTCCGCCAATACTGAATACATCAGCGTGTCCGGCGACAGAGTCTCCTCATACCACAGGCTCTGGCTCTTTTTTTGGTCGTCAAGCGCGTTGCGCGCCTGCACGGCAAGGCCGAAGGCGGCAAACCAAGCGAAATCGTCGCCATGCAGCACTACCAGTTGCTCCGGTAACCGGCCTCGAGCCGTGGCGTCGCCCATCAGGCCGCCGATGACCTGTATCCAGCCATTCAGGGGCGCGCTTGGCTGACTGTCGTCGGACGCGGTCGGTTCGAAGCTGCGTTCTTCCAGGTATAGCTTGGCGTTGCCTTTACCGCTGTTGCCGAGGTAACTGCCCTTGTCGACATCGGGCGGGTGCTCCGCTGCACTGCCGATGCCCGATCGCTTCATGTCCCGCGCCAACCGCTCCAGCAAGTGCGGGCATGTCACCCAACGATAAGCCGAGATCAGGCTGCGGACTGGAAGCAACAGCAATCGCGCATCCGATACCAGCAGACCGCCTGCTTGGTCCTGTTTGCCGAAAAGACTCTCCTGTTTGTCCTTTTCCATACCTCGTTGTTTGGCCGCATCGAGCAAAGCTCCCTTCAAGCTGGACCCGGCAATGTACGGATAGTCCGTTGCTGCCTCACGGGCCACCGGAAGATCAATGGCACCGCCTGTCTGCCCGGCGCCGGGATGGATGAAAGTTTCGGCCAGCAGGCCGAGTAGTACCTGTTTCATGACGATTGCTCCGTAATGCGGTCCTGTTGATGGTGCCAACGTCCCAGAACGATGAGTCCGAAGCCCCAGGCCGCGCGGTTGCCGATGGTGGTGCCGTGTAACTTTTTTATACTGCCAAGATGTTCTGCCCGGGCTTCCAGAAAAACCACGCTGCCTGGCGCCAGATGCGGCCGTAGCGGCAACGGCTTACGGGCCACCGAATCCCAACCGCCGATGACCACCGGACGGGGCAGACAGGCACTCACGACTCGCCCCGGCAATCCGGCGTATCGCTCATCACCGGGGCGCGGGTGCGTTCCCGTGTCGGCGGGCGTGAGGACGATGACGGTGTAGCGAAGCGTTCCACCGGAAGGCTTTAGGCCGGTCCGGTTCGGAAGCCGCAGGACTTCTTCTTCCAGGCGAAGCCAACAGGCACGCGACTCTCCGCCCACCGGGTGAGGACCAGCGGGCAAAGGATTCATGCACTCTTCCGGCAAGCCGTGCGCTTCCATCGCCAGCGTCACACCCTTGCCGAGGCGGACATGGACGGGCGAGTACATGGCGCCTTCCTCTATGGTCCGGGTCGCTTGGGAACGGGCGATGCCCACCCGGGGTTCCCGCTTCCACAGATGATCCTGATGGACAAGACAGGTGGGATCGGGAGGCTTGTTTTGCAACACCGTCCCAAGCCCGTGCGCAGTAAGCCACCAGCCTTTTTCGCGTAGCAGTCTGGCACCTTCCGCCGCGCCAACGGCAACCGGCAGCAACGTGTCCTGGCCAAGATCGCATGGAGTACCGGGACTCTGGGCAGGAGAAAGCAAAGACAGAGACTCGAATGCAGGTTGTTTCTTGTCCGCTGTCTGGTTCCTGATTGTTTTGCCCATCAGATGCGCCGGAGCCGGAAACAGGAGTTCGCTTCCGCCGTCCGTTTCACGGACGATAACCGGCCCGCGGAAGCGCAGCGGCCCCAGGTCGCGTCCGTCCCCGAGTTGATTCCGGACCTCCTCGTTCCAATTGCCGTGTTTCCAACCCAGAAAGCGAGCGCAAGCGGCGCGCACGGCGCCGACCAGTGTCGGCGGGGCGGGCGGAAACGTACCGACGACTCCGGTTTGACTCAGTTCTCCCTGATTGTAGGACCGGCCATCCCGGAAGAAGAGGGTGTCCAGCGGCTCGAAGTGCACCAGCGTCATGACGTTCCTTCCTCCTTTGATGGATCGAAGTGGGTTGTCTCCGCCAGAAAGCGGGCGATGAGAAGGCGCCGTCAAGCTGAAAAGTCGAGCCCGCGCTTGGCGACTCGTCTCCGCGCTGCCTGCCACAAGCGGCAAGCAGATCGGATACGGACGCCTCCGCATCCTGTTGTGTACTATCGTCCTTGAGCGAAGCACTCTTGACGTATTCCGCCAGAACAATGGCGGGGGCGATCATCTGCGTCGATATCGTTGAGCAAAGGCGCCGTAGCGTTGCCGCAGATGGTAGAAAAAGCCGGTGGAGTAACAATTTTCCCGGATCCGATTACGGAGCTTGTTTGAGCGCTTCAGGCAACGTTCCAAAGCGTCCAACCCAACGGACTTTGACGCCGCCGGGCAGCATGACGGCAAGCGCCAACGAATCGCGCTCGTTGCTTCCCTTGGCCGTGTCATGGAGTTCTCTATGGGCACAGGTCCACCACTTCGGGCAACGGGTTGTGGTAATGGGAAAAAATAATAGCGCAGGAAGCGGTTGCCCAGACTTCATTGTTGCTATTGCTTCCAGGTTCCAAATCCTGGAAGGCGTCACCATAGGCGCTGCGGAGTTGAATGGCGCATTCGACGGCGTTGGTGATTGGCAACATAGCCCAGAACGTCATCGCCGCCGGCATAGACGGTTACGCCGTTGTGTTGCTGGACAATGTCCGGAACACGCCGGACGAATTCCGCCAGGGAATTTGGAAACGACTTGTTCCCCTTTTTCCGTAACAATTTGCCGAGATGGTCGCGTCCATCAGCAGCAGCGCGTAATAAGGTTCGGCGTTGACGCCGACCGCTTTGCCAAGCGTCGCCAAGGCATTCAGCAACTGCTCGCGAAGCGGCCGCGTCGGGGTCGTCCGTGTCCTGAAACCTTTCTGGCATTCAGAGGCGTAGCACGCGGTTGGCCAGCGCCGTTTCGAGGAACAGATTGCCGTCCAAATAGGCGTCTTGTTCGAGCGTGGCGAGTGCGGGCAGCCGCGTCGTGCGTTCGCTGGTTAGTTGCTTGAATGTCTCCTCATCGACAGATTTCGAACAACCGCGACATAATCGGACAAACTCTTGCGACTGGCCGGATTGTCAGCGATGTGAGCCAACCACGGCACCGCCGAGAGGTAAACGGTTGAGGGCCAATTTCGTGCCTTGAACGACCATCCAATCGTCTCTTCCAAAACCCACTTTTTCAGCTTGGGAAACAGGCGTTTTACCAGGGCAACGGCGCACAGGACGTTCACCGTCCCGAAGATCGAGTCGTCCCGTCCTGTCCTGCAACGCTTTCCAGAAGACGTCCTGCTTACACCGCTCTCGACTGCGCACGAACCCGGACAACTCCTGCCAGTCGCCCATAACGGTGCAGTGATCCCCGCCTTCTTCAGGCGGCCAATGGGAACGCCAGTTTTTGCGCGCATCAAGCCAGGCGCCGTCACTGCTGTCGCCCGGATCAGCGCCCATCACCCATTGAATCTCCCAAAACCCGTCGATCTGGCGTTCCCAAATGGCACGGGTGCTATTGCCTTGATCGGTGGACTGTGCGACGAATTGCTTCCACACCTGCTCCGTCAATGTCCGCCATTTCTGCATCGCGGTGTTCACGATGCCTTCCGGGACAAATGTTTCTGGCACCGATGCCTTGAACCGATTGGGCAGGGAGCCGATGACGGGAAGTGGAGCGTCAACCGCAGGGTTGTCCATTATCGCCGCCAACAGCGGGTCTTGGGGGCTGTCACACGTGCCCACGGAGGGAAACAGAATCTGCCCACCCTGACACAGTGTTTCCGCCATGAGTTGCCCCGCCAGCCACGAAAGCAGGAAAGAGCCCGCCCAGAGGTCGCGCGTACGCCGTGCCTGGGCAACGAAGCCCTGTACCGGGCCGATGGAGATGTGGAGGAGCATCGTCACAGTTTCACCTCCACGACTTCGGCAAATGGTTCCTCGCGCTGCTGCGGGTCGAGAAGGCGGTCAAGAAATTTATGAACGGGGCGGTACAGCTCTTCCTCTGGAGCTTGGCGCACCCTCGTCCCTCCAACCGAGATGTCCGATTTGCCCTCGGGCAGAAACCGGGCGGGAAGAAACGACAGGACCGAGACAGGTGTATGGTCGCACTCGTGGATATGGATGAACAAAGGGCTGGCGCGCCGGTCGTTTCTACGCCCACGAGGAAGGCCGAAAGCGATGCGTCCCCGACGGTGACAGGATCGAACGGCGTTTTTGTATTCGCCTCCAATCAGGTCCAGCAACCGCAAAGGTTCGGTTTGGCCGCTCGACACCAGCACATGGCGGGTCCGCTTGGACAACGCCGTGTATTTGGGGAATTCATTGGGTCCGCCGCCGGTGTGAAGGGCCTTGATCCGGTCGCCGAGATCTGTCATGGCCTCCGGCTCCCGCCACTCTTCCCGACCGTTGACGCGTAGCGACTCGATAACCAGTGAGCCGTATCCCTTACGACTCCGGGCACCCATACCCCCGATGGTCCCAAGCGCGATCAGTGCGCGTTGCAGAGACTTCGACTGTTCATCACAGAGGTCGCGCTCGCGCAGGCGGACGGTGAAGTGCAATGGGGGTGGGAGACACCCGCGCTCTTTTTCGGGACCTCTCTCCATGACCCCGTAGCCAAGGTAACGGGCGCTCTGTCCAACTCTCAGATTCTTGCCGAGCATAGTCTGTCCGTCAGGTGGATTCAGTCGCATCAACACGCGGGACTGGCCACCCGCCGCGCTCCCGAAGAGCGCGGCTTCCCGCTTCTGGGTTTTCTGAAGATCTCCGTCGTACTGCGACCAAGCCAACGCCCGCCACCAGAACCGCAGGACACCCTTGAAGCTGGGCAGGCGAACCTCGGCGTGCCGCGGGTTTGCGCCAGCGCAAAACATCGGGGTAACAACACGGTAAGTCGCTTCAATTTCGGTACGCATCAGCATCCTCCTCGTCGAGCCAGAACGGCTCGCCCGCTTGGTACGGGTCGTTCTCCTGCTCGCCTGGCGGACGTCTGTCGATCAAGCCGAACCGTCGCACCGATGGACAGGCGAAGGAGTGCGCCTCGCTTGCCAGGCTTTCGGCGGCAAGCCCCATGAGCGTCGTGCCGCCAGTCACATTCACGAGCACTTCGTCGGCACCGATGAAACGCCTTCGCGCGGTGCTCACCAACTGCTTGATCTCATCTGGCCCACCACCGAAGGCGTCTTCCAGGGCCAGCGCCTCGGAATCGCCCTCGAACCTGGAATGTTTCAACGCCTCCGCTATCAACTCCTCGGTCTCGCGCGAACAGATGACGAGGCACAACTCCGGGTCTCGACCATCCTCGTTCGCCCGACATGCCTGCACGGCGCTGAACAGCACGCCAGGGCGTAGTCCGATGGGGCTGACCAGAATCCGGCCGCCGGGCGACACGGGCAGCGACAGGGAGAAGTCGGGGAGCGACTTCAAGGTCTCCTCCCAGAAGCACACTACCAATTTGCGTGTCGCCGAGATCGTTCCATCCCGGACAAGGTCATCGCCACGCATTCCATGATGCGCATACGCATTGCGAACATCGGCAAGCTCATCCCAAAAGTTACCCAACACGCGTTGTTCTTCAGTCAAATCGTCTCGGAGCGCAACGTCCGTGCCGATTGCCTTGATGGCATGAAGAAGTCCCTCCGCGTTGCGCCGCACATTGTGGTGAAGCCAGTCGCCCTCAGGGGTTTGTCGGAAGATGACCCATGTCACAGTCCATTCGCGCATCAGTCGAAGCGCCGTCGCGAAGTTCTCGCGCCTCAGCAAATCGTCGATTACTCTGGCTTGGCGCTTCAGTTCATCCCTGGACAGCGAAACCTTCCGTTTCCATCCATTGCCTGAAACCGGCTCGGTCAAGGCGAAGGGTTCGATCATCTTGTCGAGTCGATTAACCAACTCGTCGGCAAGGGGCAGACGATGTTCGAGTCGCAACATCTTCTTCAGCGGCTTCAGGCATTGCTCGCGCACGCCGCGCGCCTGCTGACCCAGCTCGATGGGCAGTCCCGACAGGTACGCTTCCGAGAACCGGGACAGATCCCGCGCAACTCTTTGCGCTAACTGACTGTCCGGCCGGCCGCGCAGCGCCTGGGCCATGGGCAGCGCGCTACCCGTTTCGCGGATGACCTCCAAAGCATGAACCCAGCGGGGCAGTTCCAGAATCGGGCGCAAATCAAGGAAAGCGCTTGGCGCATCCCGATTCAGCATCCCATAGTACGCGCCGCGTACATCGACACTGCGCAGCGCAGCCAGATACAGAACGGAGACGTAGGTAAGGAACGAGAAGTGCCGAAATCCGTGCGTCACGTCCAGCGTGAGTTCGGCCTTCTCTGGAATGGCACCGGTAACTATGGCTAAGAAAGCATTGACGTCCTCCGGCGTGTCGCCGCCGGGGACCTCAACGGCCCTGACCGGGTACCGGTCGCCCAACTCCCGTTCAAGCAGCGGCCAACTTTCCTGCCTCGCCTCCGGCGTGCAGAGCGCCAAAACCTGATCAGGACGTTGTGCCTCGGGCAGTAGATCGTACAGCGCGATGGGCGCGAGTTGAGCTTTGGCACACCGATCTTTAAGAGTGTAATGCGCCGGTTTTGGGTCCTTGCCAAGCACCGTCAGCAGCAAGTGCTCCCGCGCCGGACCATCGTTCAACTCAGTCACCGGCCTCACCTTTTTCGTCCATGGGCCGGCACAGTCCATATCCCCGGAAGCGACCGGCTCCGACGAGCACAGGCCCCTGCACCGGCTCGTCAAAGACGATCACCGCGTGGTTGTGGCTCCGTCGCCCACCATCGTTCTTGCGCGTCAATTGCGGATACTCCCTCGCATGGGGCACTCCCTCGGCTAGCGAAACCGGGTGCAGCAGCACCTCGCGGGGACGCGGCAGACCGATGTGCCCGCACATGTCCTTCACGTTCTCGGCGGCCCGTTCCCACTTGTCCTTGCCATCGAAATGCCGGTTCAGAACCACCGGGGTCACGCTCGTCCAAACACGCGATTTCTGTGTCCAAGTGTCCGGGGCAAGATTTCTCGGCGGCCGTTCGCGGATCTCCATCCCGAGGACGCACTCGAACCACTGGCCGTCAAACAACCGATGTTCACGCGGCAAGCCCGTAGCCGAATCGCGCAGGAAAGGTTCGAGGCAGTGCCCGACTTCCTGCTGATCCAACCCCGCCGGAAGGGCTAGAGCCAAACCCATAATTCGGCCATCTGCATGTTCCGCGCCGACGAAAGGCAGAGGAGTCAATGCCAGATGCGGTGCGGTGGTGGGGGTGCCGTCTGGGCGATGACCGCTGAACCATTCCGGCGGCGGTTGTTCGGGACAGGCTCCCATCAACAGGCCGCGCAGGGCCGCCGTGAGTTTGAGCGTCGCCGGCAGGGATACGCGCTTTCCCTTGACGCTGAAGACAATGAGATGAGGGTCGAAAACGGACCCGGGTACTTCGGGTAACCCTGCTTCTCGCGGTCGATCGTATCCCTGCCAGCGGCCCGGTACCGGTCGCAGAGTCGTCGGTTCCCCCTCGGAAAAACGGGTTCTCAAACGCTCCTTCATTTCCTTTATATACTGTCTTTGCTCGCGAGGACTTCGCCTGTTACTCGATCCACTTCCGCCTTGCTTTGCCGCAGCAAGTCGATTTCGGATGGTGTCAACATCCGGGGAGCGGGCGAGGTACCGAGCCTCCGATTGAGTAAGGCAATCGAAGGCGTGGCCGAAATGTGCTTTCCACCATGCTTCAAAGTCTGATCCGTGCTTTTGTCGGAGTTCATGCAATTGCTCCTGTGAGGGGTTTAGTTTGGCAGAGTAGGGTTTGCCTGTCAGCGCAACGGCCCCGACGACCTTGCCACCCTGTTTCTCAATCCAGCCACGCAGATTTGCCAGCGTACCGCCTTGGCCGATGAAATCGTCCACCATCACGTACTCTCGACCAGCTTCGATTGGGCCATCAAAGCAAGCTTGGCGAGCAAGGCGACCATAGCCGTCCGCGCCTGTGTGGGAGACGACGTTCGTCTGTACAATAGTAATCTCGCGGGTGATACCGAGTCGCTCGCTCAGCAATCTCGTCAAGGCAGCAGGAATAGCATTGAGACCTTGGCCTTCCCAAGCATGTGCGCTGACCAGTATAGGATTTCCACTTTCACTGACGGAGGCGACTAGTGCCTGAATTGCGGCGATGCCTGCTTCATTAACCAAGCTGTTGACGAGGTACGCCGCGCCCACGACGTCATTACTCGTTTTCGCGTCAGGATATTCGGGACACTGTTTGACATCGGATTCGCCGGCCAGCAACACCGCGTCCGCAAATGCTTCCCAAGCCATCCTTGGCGGTTGCTTCATCGCCTTGGCGTCGGTCTCGGCCTGTTCAATCTCGCCGCGGATATCTTGGTATTCGATCCAATCGTCGCGATTACAGGCTCGGATAAGTCCGTCAAGCCGCCCGGTAGAGGGAACTCGCAATCGGTGTTTGGCGATTCCGGCGGTCGGCTCCCAAGCAACGGCGAAATCGCCATCCTCCTCCAACCACGCTTGCACAAAAGAGGCGGAATGCCCCACATGAGTGACCTTGGCAGCCAACCGTTCCATGCTGTTGCGATGCGCACCCAACTCCGTCTCTGGCCACATAAGATGCACTGTCGGGTCGTGGGGGATGGCAACCGGGAAACCACGGGGCTGGCGCGACCGATGCTCGGGAAGCTGGGTCAGTCCGGCATCCTTTAGTTTGTTCAGGTCTCCGCTGGTGGGCCTCTTGCGACTGAGGCCCGCGTCGTTGACTGGCACATAGCTGACAACAGCAGCACGAGTGTCAGCATCCGAGGCCGCAAGCTCAGGGGGCGGCAGGGTTTCGAGCCAGCGCAGGGCCTCGCCTTCGGCGGCGTCTTCGCCGGTCTCAAACCAAGCTGCCGCCAAAGCCAGGAAAACCCGATCCGGATGCGGCGGCCATTCGGCCCGCTCCTTTCGCGCTCCGTCCGCTGCTGCCATTGACCATCCATTCAGGTAATGGATGCCAAGAGCGAACATCAGCCTTCCTCCGCTCCCGAGGCGCTCGCCAATTCCTGGCTGCGCCGGACCAGTTCAACCAAGTCGGGTGATGGGGTCAGCTCAATCTCGCCCTCCCACGGCAGGCCGACATCTTTGGCCGCGGCAATCGCCGCTTCCAACAATTTCAGCGCCTCTTCGGGACCAAGTTCAAATTCCCGTGGAGATTCTCCGGGACGATCAAGTAACTCCCAAATTGGCTCTTGCTCGGCGAACAACTGACAGCGAGAACGAAGGTCCGTATCGACTCGCGCAAGGCTTCCGGCAGCCAACCCAAGTACGGCCAGCGCGGTGCGAGCAGCCAGGTCGGTATCGTGGTCGGAGTCTGCGGAACCGTTGAGGGGAAAGCGAAGACGGCGCAGGACGGTCAGAGACAGGGTCGTAGTCTGCCGTGCCCTGGAGATGGTGAATCCGCCTTCCGCAATACTCGTTAGTATGTTTCCATGATTCGCTTCCGATGGCCTTCCCGTCTTCTTGAACTTCTTGTTGCCGTCCTTCTCATCCAAGGTCCAGTCGGGCGTGCTCTCATTTTTTGATTTGCGCTCGTAGAGGGTAGCCGCATCGCGCATGATCTCCGCCGGGTCGATACGGATGGCGGTTTTCTTCCCCGCTACCGCGTTATACCCCACAATTTCCGACACCACCGTGCGCTGGAATTTGCACCCCAGGCCGCCACGAGGCCCGGTCGAGTCCCATAAACCGAACACTAGCGCCGTAGGACAGAGCCCGAACAGGCCCGTGGCATTGCGTGTGTCCGCGGTGTGGAGGATTCGGCCCTTCTCGGACCTGCGGAAGATCGTGCTGTTCAGCAGACTGTCGCGGAATAGCGCATCCGCAACTCGATGCGGAGCCTCGAGGCTGGTCACCGTGAACGGCTTGAGCAATTGCTCCTGGTCGAAACGAGCCACCAGCAAAGGCAGCTTCACCTTGTCAGCGCGGTGCGCCTCCAGCAAAGCCAACTCCATGCGGTTGGCCTGCGACTGCACTGAATCCAGGAGGACGCATTGTCGAATCTGGCCGGTCTCGGGGTCGACGCGCTCCTCGGTGGCGTATTTGCCGCCTTCGTAGGTCGGGGGGAATACCTTGTCGCCGGGGCCTCCTGTCGGCTGATAGTCGGTCACGCACCGAAACGCTGCGGCCGTTCCGGCGACCGCGTCCTTCAAGGTCTTTAGATCAATCATCATGGTCTCTCCTCGTTTGTTGGCTGCGCCTTTCCACGGCGGTGATTTGACATCCGTCTCAATTCTTTCGTTGGGTCTCACGCTGGGGCCAAGCCCCGGGCATAGCGGTTTTCTTTGTTGACGGGTCTATGGTTGATCGCCCGTCGGTAGCGTAGGACGGCTTGCCGTCCAGGACTTCACGAAGTAGGTAGCGCTGAAAACAGGTGACACGATATAATTTTATCGTTATATTTTAAACAATATCTACTTTATCTACTTTATCTACTTTCAACTACCATCCAAAAGATAATACGATATATGTTTCCGATGCACAACACCTTTTCTCGGACCTCGTTGAAGCGATGGCAGTTGTCGTTTCCCGCACGTAGTATGTGCATACTTTCCGGGGCCTCGTTGCCCCGGCCTCATTGAAGGCTGGGAGAAGACGCCGCCAAGGCAGTCACCCCGGCCCTCTTCCACGGGGCAGACATCCAGCGAAGCAGAGCCTAAAGGCGCCGCCCGCCCGTCGATTGGATACGGCCCACGGTGGCCCCCGTCCGCGCTCATTTCGTATCACGAGCTACCATTCTATACCACACCATCACACCACCGCTCCACCGCACCGCAACTCCGCCAGCTTGTACCGCTGTCCAGCCGAGGGCCTGGCGCGCTCCGCCAGCTTGTACCGCCGTCCTGTTATCGTTACTGATTCCTTGCACAACCTCGTGGACAAAACCCTGATTCGCCATAACCACCGCGTCCCGCGCGGCAGAATCCCCTGACTTGATCCTTTGAAAATGATCAACCTCTTCCTCCCCCGTCAGAGGAGTGGCCTGTTCCATAGTTGAACCCCCCGTTGGGATGGGCGAAAGCACTACCAAGTCGACAACTACCCCCATTACCCGACCTGAAAATCACAGAAACCCAAAGTAACTATAGACTTACCCCTAGTCGACAACCACATGCTGATTTTTTGGCGGATATTACCTACAACCCACTGTGGGGCCCGGCGCTGACGCGCCGCCCGCCCGGCGCTTGGATGCGGCCCACGGTGGCGCCCGTCGACGCGCACTGCGTATCCCACGCTACCATTATATACCGCGCTCCGCCAGCTGGCACCGCTGTCCAGCCGAGGGCCAGCTTGTGTCGGTGTCCAACGGCCCCCGCGGGGCCCTCGATAATCGGGTTCAGACTAACGATAATGCCCCTTATCGTTGGTATGAACCTGCCAAACCGCCATCGCGCCACAGGTGGTAGGGCGCGGCGAGAGCGGCAGAAATCGCGCGCGCGAACGCCTTCATGCCCCCGTGTCGCCCCTGAAAAAACCTTGACACCGCATCATCACACCACGCATGCCGGAGGCCGCCATGACATCCGCCCCGAGCCCCAGCCCAACAGCGGCATCTGTTTTTTCACATGCCACGCGGGGAGCCGCGGCGCTCCCCCCCCTCCACACACGCTTCGAGGAGGAGGGCTGCGGTGAAGAATAGGATCTGCGCCTACGTCTATGAGTCTGGAGCGGAGTGTGGCCGCATCTCGCCCGCGGCTATTGCGAATTGCCACTACCAGCGCTGGTTGCGCGGTTCAAGCATGGAGGCCGCCATAGAGGCGTACGTCCACCACACCGGGTGTTTATATTGCGCCAGGAAGCACCACGCCAACGGCCTCTGCAAGATCCATTACACCCGCGCACGGAGAGGCGGAAAAAATATGGACCGCCCTATCCAGAGAAGGCGAAGGACGAAGAAATGAGCGGACCGCCCGATGCGCTCCAACGCCTGGCGGCCATCATCAACTTCTCCGGTGGCAGGTCGTCAGCGTTCATGCTCCACCACCTCCTCGAACACGACGACGGCCGCCTACAGGCGAAGCGCCCTTGGAGTCAAGCCACCTTGTGGCAGTCGGCCTTGGCAGCGATTTCTTGTAATCAAGCGAGAGAAGCCGCCGCATGACAACCAGCGTGGCGGCTTTCCGCCACGCTGGCGGATGTTATCGACTCCGAGCGTCCGATAGATCGCCTTCCCCGGAAATCCGGCACGTCCACCCGCCGCCATTGACTAACGGCCACTCGCTCTCCACCGCCGATCTGCGCTCCACCAATGCCTTGACGAATCGAGACGCCGTGATCCGGGGCGCATCGAAGTAATGACAGAATTGAGCCCGGATAAAGACGCCGCTATGGAGACAGACAAGCGCAATCCATTCCGCCCCCCAAAAGGGGGACGAGGAACGCGCAAGAACGCTGATATCGGCGCTGTGGAGCGTTCAGGGAAGGTTGTGGCCGAAGTCGCCGACGATCTCTCCGGCAAGGGGCGTACTCGCTTTTATCAAGCGCGCCATCGAACCTGACGTTTCGACGCTGGTCACGGACGAATACGGGGCCTACAACGTGGTGCGAAGAATCATGGATCACTGCGTGATTCAGCATTCTCAGCGCTATGTCGATGGCGAGCTCCACACCAACACGATAGAAGGCGTCTGGTCTCTGCTCAAGCGCGCCTGGTATGGCTCTCATCACCACTACACCAGGCGCTACACGCCGCTTTACGTGGCTGAAGCGTGCTAAAAGTACAACCACCGCAAGGACGATAACGCCTTCGGCTCGTTTATCAGGGAGTGCTTTGTATAGTGCCGCTGCGGTTTGGGGAAGTGCCTGAGATACTACGACTTGACCGCATGTCGCGCATGGCAGTGATTCTCATCTGCGCGTGCGCTAGCGGTGTGTGGGCGCCCCGAAAGCCATTGAGGACGCGCTTGTCCAAGGGCAGCCGGTTCACAATCTCCCGAGCATTCTCCTGTGCTTGCAAAAGATGCATAATTCTTGATACTTATGTGCCTGATCGTGCTCTTTGCCGCAGCCCGAGCACTTGAAGCCAAATTCATTTCCTTCATAGTAGACAATTCGTTTGCCGAAAGGGTCCACGTGAATTATCTTTCGTCTTGGCATGGGGTTCTCCATGTCTTTGGCCCTGAAAGCTGCTGTAACAGCTTCGGGCCGGGTTTGCCGTCAAAAAGGGACGGCGCCTGATATTGGTGAAAACAGGGGCGGTATTCACCGCATCCTCTCAGGAACTTTCTGGTCGTCTGCCTTTCCAGTTCCTGCCTGATTATGGAAAACGGGCCTGCGAGCTACAACTCGCGGCCCGTTTTTCAATGTACGATCAAGGGCTGAAAATGGCTACAGCCTGAACCAACTCCCCCCTACCACCTGTCAGGCGGGCGAATGACCCGGCAGAAGGGCTGCTTGCTTGCGGCTGTCACCTTGGCGGCGGTGCGCGGCACGCTGTAGGGCTCGGCCTCACTCACGTCCACCTCGTAGCCCATATCGGCCATGGCCTGAATGGTGACCGAGGACATTGGCGAAACCTCATCGAACACTGAGGTCATGAGTTCTCCGTCCATGACGGACTCGCGCCAATGGCTGTCCCTGCCGTTGCCGCGATCGGGATCGTTTTCCAGCGGGACTCTATTTCCCCTATAGTAATTGCCCCCGGAGAGACTGAAGGCGGTTACGGCCTTGATGCCGCTGAAGTAGCTGTCGGGGGCCGGAAGATGAGCCGGGTGATCCTCTGAGGGGCTGTGGAGAAGACCCCAATCCTCAAAGAGCCTGGGATGGTAATTCTGCCAATAATAATTGCGCGCCTCGATAGCCCCGCCGCGGCCCAAGGCGTCATCGTCGCGGACCGGGCCGGCGACAAAGACCCGCACGTCGTCCACCACGTCGTCCACACGTATATCTCCATAGTGGGGGCGGTAATTGCTCCACTAGGCGTCCCACTCGCCAGTGAGATCCCTGGTGTCGAAGGGGGAATGGATGTAAGAGTAATCGGGAATGTCGCCGGTGATGACACGCTCCCAACGCTCTGCCGCCTGGCGGAAGAGGTCTTTCTGGTGTTCGGTGTAGGAGCTTTGGGGGACGAACAGCAGCTCGATGTTGAAGCTCGTTTCCGCGTCCCCTCCGAGCTCGACGGCGTACCTGTTCAGCTCATTGCCGTGTTCGTCTTCGAGGATGATGTCGACGGTCCCTTTCTGGGAGGCGAGCAGATATACGCTCCGGCTGTTGGAGGTCTCCCATTCATTGATATTGTCGTCGCATCCATAGAGGCTGGATCTGAATCCCCACACCTGAGTCTGGAGGGGTTGCCGGTGCGGACATTGACGCGGTCGCTGTAGCTGCCGGCATACGCCGCCGCCGTGGACACGCTCAAGGTGAACGGACGCCAGGTATCTCCGTCGGCAATGAAGGTTGTTTGCGTGGGATCGGGACTCAGAAAGGCTTGCAACAGGGCATCTGCGGCGGCCATGGGCTCGCCGATGTGGTAGGTATTCGCTGGTTTCGGGTTCGTGTAGATCCAAGCGCCCAAGAGCGCCAGGTCGGTCCAGTCGATGATGCTGTCCGAGTTGATGTCCGCCAGCTCGAAATCGTATGAGCTGCCCAGGGCCGGCCAGCCGACGAGGTGGTAGAGCAGCAGCATCAGGTCCCAATGATTAACCTCGCCGGTGCCATTGATGTCGCCGCGCAGGTCGCCGCCGACGGCTTTCTTTTCGCTCGGCCCGTCAGGCGCCTCCATCCGGGAGGACTCCAAAGGGGGCGGCCTGGGCGCCGGCGACAGCACGTGGGTGGAAGATTGTGGGGTGAAGAGGAACGAGGTGTCGAGGTAGGTCTCGTGGGCGTCTCTCGCCAAAAGCCACCACGGAGCCTTGCCCGGGGCCACCTCGACTGAGAACCTGCCCTTTGCATCGGAGGTGGTTCGAGCTTCGAGGGTGAAGGATCCACGGTGCAAAAGAATGACGCTGGCAAAGGCCACGGGCTCGCCGTCTTTAGCCTGGATGCGCGCCTGGAAAGTGGGCGGACTGGCGGTGGTGGGTGGGGTGGTGTCCGGTTGACAGGACCAAATGACAAGCATTAGAATTACTGTTGAATAGAGGTACATGCAGCCCCCCTTCTCTCTCTTTGCAGGGAATGGCAGGGGGCGAGGGCGGCGCGGGAGTTCACAGCTCCGGCGCCGCTTACATCACGCCCCAAGAAGTGGGAACAATGCGTTCATTCAGGGCGGCGAAGGCGCAGATTGTATGAGTAGCCAGCGCCCGGGCCAGAATTAAAAGAAGGCCGGGCGCTATCAACTCACGCAGATGTGTGCGGGAATCCCTGCGGATGAGCGTCAAGCATCTTCACCGCTACATCGAGGAATTTGCCGGCCGGCACAATGTCCGCGACAAGGACACCCTGCCACAGATGTCATTGCTGGCCGTTGGCCTGGTCGGGAAGCGCCTGAGATACGACGACTTGACCGCATAGGGACACTTACTGAATTTTTGTCAGCCCAACTCTCAGATCCCCAGTAGAAGGGAATAATTCGGTAAAATGAGAATTGAACCCGAAATCGCGGGTGTCACGGTTGTCATGTGTGGCCAGTTCAATCCTGCGATTTTTACACCTGCGTGGTTCGGATGGCATGGGCTTCTTTCCGAAAAGCTGGTCGACAGCGCAGATCTGAAAATCAACCATCCTCAGATTGCAGAATTTAATGCGGATTGGCTCAATATGCACGTCGTTCTCGGCCGCTTTTTGATTGGCACGGACCAGTCACCCGTTGTTCGCCTGCGGGACCTAGCTATCCGAATTTTTCGAGAGCATCTTCCCCATACACCCCTTAACGCCATGGGGATCAACCGAGAAGTACGCCTTCCTATGGAGAGCATTAGCGAGCGAGATCGGCTCGGCAGGTTACTGGCGCCTGTCGAGCCATGGGGAGATTGGGGAAAGAAACTGGAACCGGATGGGAATCATGGCGGCATGACCTCCCTCACTATGAGCCAAGTAAATCCGGAAGGCAGACCGCCGGGCGGGCAAATAAACGTGCAGGTGGAACCATACACCCAGATCGACCAAGGCCGTCTCGGCGTTATCGTTCGGGTCAATGACCACTATACCAATGAGAATGTAGAGAGCCGGATGGGAACCAGCAAAATCGTCGAGCTGCTAGAGGAGAATTTTGACGAATCTCTGCGGCGTGCGGACGAAATCATCAATCACATTATGTCCTTAACGGAGAAATAAGAATGTCGGAAGTTGCATTCGTCACTACAGACATCAGACTTCAGGATTCATCAGGCGTCAACGAGAATTCGAGCGCATTTAGAAACCCTGACCAACGACTTTGGGAAGGATATGCGGACCGGGTCGCGGCTGCACTACAACAACGCCGAGACTCGGCAATGCTCGACACTGAGATCGTGGCGACTGCTATTGAGGATCTCCCGGCATCAACTGGGATCGGGTCCGATGTTGGCGCAATCATTGATTTACCTGACCCGACTAAAGTTTCGCGGACTGTGCCCCAGGCCAGTTTTCATCCGCTTCAGGAGTGGGAAGGGTATGTCATAGAAATGGGAAGAGACGACTTCACGGCGCGGCTGTTGGATTTAACCGCCGGTTCCTCGCAGGAAGAGGAAGAAGCCGTCTTTCCTTTGGCCGAAATTTCAGAAGACGATCTCAAACGCCTGCGCCTCGGCAGCATTTTTCGCTGGGTTATCGGCTACGAGCGTTCCGCGAGCGGAACTAAGCGGCGTGTCTCCCAGATCGTTTTCCGCGACCTTCCTGTCGTGACCAAACAGGATATAGCCGAGGCCGAGGAACGGGCAAGGAAGACCGCTCAGTTATGGGCGGACTAACTACCCGCGGAGTTCCGCCTAAACACAATGTGATGGAAGTGACCCTTGTCGGCCCTGGTTACGGAGAGTGCATACTCCTTCATATAGGGAACGGAGGTTGGGTAATTGTCGATTCCTGTCTTGATGCAGAGTCTCGCCCGGCAGCGTTGACTTACTTCCATGACATGGGATTGAATCCTTCTGAAGTCGTTCGCTTCATAGTTGCCACTCACTGGCATGACGACCATATACGCGGCATGGGAGAGTTGGTCGAGGTCTGCAACGATGCGACTTTCTGTTGTGCAAGTGCCTTTCGTAAACAGGAATTCCTCGCGATTATGGACGCTATAGCAAGTCGTCCTATGTCCCAAGTTGGCTCTGGAATTCAGGAACTCTACAAGGTCCGGTCGCTCCTTGAGGAGAAGTCTGCCAAGCCTGTATTTGCCATAGCCAATCGTAGAATATTTAGGCGGGATAGTTGCGAGATCTGGTCCCTCTCGCCTTTCGACAAGGAAGTTGAGAGGTTCTTACAGGAAATAGACTGCCTCCGGCCACAGGAACGCGAAACAAAAAGGCGTACTCCTACCTTGACCCCTAACAAGGTTGCGGTCGTTTTATTAATCAAGGTCGGCTATACGGCGATTCTCCTCGGTTCCGATCTTGAGGGGCGCGGCTGGTTGGAAATACTCGCTGCCCACGAACGGCCGAATTGCAAAGCCTCAGTTTTCAAGGTTCCACATCATGGTTCCCAAAATGCTCATGAGGATCGAGTATGGAGAGAGATGCTGCATAGTCAACCAATAGTGACACTAACTCCGTGGAAAAAAGGTGGACGGAGTTTGCCGACGGAGAGCGATGTAAGACGTATTTTCTCGTTTACCCGAAAGGCTTACGCGACTGCAGCGCTCGATATTTCCAGTCGCAAACCCGCTCGGAGCAGGAATAGAACAGTAGAGAAGACTATCCGGGAAACTAGCAAAAGGATCAGGCACGTAGCTCCGCCTCCCGGAATGATCCGTCTGCGCCGGCAGTTCGGTTCACAACCCGATTGGGATATTGAGACGTTTACACCGGCATGTCAATTGACGGATTAGCGAATGATCTACGTTCAAAATTGTCAGCAGAAAGGCTCCATTGTGGGAGGAACCAACCGGTCGGCGGAGAGGTCGCGCCCTTTCGTATCGTATGTGAGGGGGTCAGAACACTCTTCAGTCTATAACCGCGGGGCTAAGTTAGAGCAGATTCGGAACGTTCTGGCGGTCGAACTCCGTGATGCGCTCCTCAAAAATCTGCCGGATGCACAAAAAGACGTGTGGGGCGAATAGAGGGCCTGCTCGAAAAGGAGATGAGACAATGAAGCAAGAGGAAAAGAGTACTCAACCGCCCAAAAGGGGACGTCCGCCAACGCGGATAATCAAGCTGGATGCCACCCCGGAGGAAGTAGCCCGCGCCATCTTTGCCGGGGCCAAAAAGCCCGACCCCGCCAAGCGCAAGCAGCCTTCCCCGCAAACACCCTGATTTTGATTCAGGGTGGCAACTAATCTTTATAATTCCCCTATTTTTCCCTCCTCCTGGGCCATTTGACAGTACTTGTCGAGAATGGGCTTAGCTTTCTTCTTTCGCCTATTGGTGAGCTGTCCGCTTCTCTGATCAATCCGCTCTGCGAAGTCATTCATAACGCGCTCCATGGCCTGCTGCTCCGGGGCGTTGTCGAGAGCGTCAACAGGTGGGAAATTGCTTTTGAGTACATCGTCGATCTCGTCAGCCAAGTACTGGCGGGTGTCGTCGTCGGTGTTGGCTATGCAATCGGCCAAGACTCTCAGCATCCGCCGACAGGCTACAGAATTGGGATTCGAAAAGGATTTGCTCGTAGAGCTCCCAGCGGTCGAGCACCAACTTCCGTACGGTCAGCGTGACCGGCTGCTTGCCTACGCGACATCGCCAACGGGCAATGCAAACTCGCCACTTGGTGCGCCCTGCCGCATGTCACGTGCAAACTCTCATTTTCGCCCTATCCGAATCTCCGACCGCAGATCCTTGACGGCCTCGCCCATTTTTCCGCTCTTTGCAAAAGTCCAGTTATTAAAGACGTTCCTAGTTGAAAATTTTGAACTTGGTTGTCCAGCATCATTGATAGGTCCAGAGGGAGGCTTTGAATTTGCCCGCGTGTATCGTGTGGAATGTTGGCTTGCTCTGCCTGCCTCAGTTTCCACAGTTTTCGGCGGAGATAGTCTGGTGTCCAGAATTCCGACGATTTCCATCAGTGCGCGCCGCCCGTCAGGGTGTGCAAAACTGAAATCTGGGATAAACACCGGTGGCCGTCATCGCGTGGCCCCCGGCGCTGTCGTCCGGTTTTTGCCGAGCTGGATTAAACGGACGGATTTGCGTCCGCAGAGCCGCTGACCGTCCGCCGAGGTACCCCGGCGGACGCTGCGGACGGTATGGACGGTTGCGCCCCGCCCTCCTCTGGACCTGGGAAGGCCCCTTCGGCGGAGGTGATGTGAATGGTTCTGGTGCGCCCCCGGCCTTCCCTGGTGTAATGGATCTCGATGCCGGTCTTGCGCAGGAAGGCAGCGGCCCGCCGCAGGCGGTCGGAGAGCGCGCGTGGGCTGCCGGGCCAAGTCCTGGACTTGGCGGCCCGCTCGCCAGCCGCTTGTGCCAGGATATCCAGAAGCTGCGTTGCCGTGCCCGTCCACTGCGTCCGTCGCACCATCACGGCGCGCACGGCGGCGGCCACCGGGTCGGCCTCAATGACGTTTTCGACCACCTTGTCGCGATTGCCGCCGTAGGCCGACCAGAAGGTGCCGGCGGGCCAGAGAGCCCGTTCACAGGCCGTTGCCCACAGCCCGAAATCCGCCATGCGGGGCAGCCCTTCCAGCTGGGTCTGTGGCAACCTCCTCAGGCCTTGCACCACGGCGTCGAGCAGCCCACCCAGGATACGGGGCCGCTCGGCGTCGAAGGCGGCCCACAGTTCCGCCTCGGGCCGGCGGCATGCCTCGGGGATGGCCTCCAGGGTCAGGAACACGGCCCGGTCGGCCAGATCCGGCCGCCCGACGATGTCCTCGATGCCGTTGAGGATCACCGGCCGGGTGGCGTCGAACAGCACTTCGTCCTGGTCGGTGTAGAGCTGTCGCACGGCGAAGCCGCCGCCGGTCGCCAGACGGCAGAGCGTGTCGGAGATCCACGACGGCAGGGCTGAGACGTTGTCGAAGGCCAGCACATGCCCGTTAGTGGCGGCGATGAACAGGTCGCGGTCTTGGCGCGGCAAGGCCCGTAAGGGCGCGGTGTTGGGATCAAGCAGGGCGCGGAGGATCGCTGCGAAGGTGGATTTCGCCGAACCCTGCTCCCCCGACAGGACGATCACCGGATAGGGGCCGCGAGGGCGCAAGACCGCCAGCGCCCAGGCGATCACCAGTACGAAATCGGCGTCGGACCGGAGGTTGAGGAAGGAACGCAGCGTCTCGACGGATCCACCCGGTACCGGCATCGGCAAGGGCTGCATCCCGGCGGCGCGGCGGAAGCGCACCGGCGGATCGTCGATCACGCGCCAGCCGGCGGCGTCGATTTCGACCGCGCGCCAAGCGTCATCCCCGAGGTCGAGATAAAGCCGCCCGCCCAGACCGCCGACACGGATGCAGACCGACCGTTCCGGTCCGTCGAAATGCGCCTTGGCCTCCGCCACGTTGAGCGTGGCTTGCAGCGCCTCCGAACTGGGCGCGCCGCCCGTGGTCTCGAAGAACTGCCGCGCCAGCCAGCGGCGGAAGCCTTTGGTCCGGACCGGCCAAGTCTCGCGATGGCCGTTGATGTTGATATCGGCGACGGCCGCCCCGTCCGCCGAATGGAAGAGGTCGGCCGCGCCCAAGAGGTTGATTAGGACATCGGCCTGTGTCGGTCTCCGGCCCCTAGCGCCCGTTTCCTCGGCGATGGCCTCGTCGAGGGCCGTCACCCGGCAGCCCGCTTGCTTGAGACGCGCGCGCAACGCCTCGAAGGCGGCGCGGTCCTTCTTGCTCAGCGCCGCGAGCCGCTCCAGCACGTCCGCCTCGAAGGCCGCGCCAGGATCGGTCGCCGCCTTTTCGACCAGACCGTCCAGCGGGTCGGGGAAGTCCTCGGCGGCATCGATCGCAGCGGCTATCGGGGTCTCGGACACGTCTCATAATCCCCGTTCATTCCGCGCCCTCCGGGAGGTGGCGGGCGCAGCCGGTCAGGAGGTCGTTGAAGTCCATGCCGCGCGGCGGGCGCGCGATGCGCACGCGGTGGCCGTCTCGTGTCCAGTGCCTGGCACCCTCCCGCGCCGCCGCTTCGCCGGCATCGTCGCCATCGGCCAGCACGATCACCTCGCGGCATGTGCGGGGAAGATCGAGGGCCCGCAGGCCGGTGGTCGAAAGGGCCGCCCAGGCCGGTCGGCCCGTTGCCTGCATGGCGGCGAGGCAGGTCTCGATGCCTTCGCCGACCATGAGCACGTCGCCGGGCGCGGCAAGCCGGACGGCGCCCCCAGCGCACGGGCCGAGCATCATCTTTGACGGATCGACCGGTGCCTTGCCGGCGCCGGTCCGGCCCAGGAAGGTTCGGTGGATGGCCAGCGGCTGGTCGTCGCTCCCGCGCGTCACCAGTGCGACCATCGCCGGCCAGACGGTGCCCGAGGGATGCTTCAGCCCGGCATGAAAGCGCAGCGTCGGCGGGGGTGCGGCATTCAGGCCGCGCGTGGCGAGATAGGTCTCGACCGGCGTTCCGTCCGCCGGCCTCGCAGACTGCCAGATCGAGAGCGCGGCTTCGGTTCGCCTGGCGGGATCACGATCCAGGCGTTCCGTGACCACGGCCCGCCCCGCAGGGCGATGGGAACGGTGCGGCGCGCCCGCCGGCCAGAGGCCGTGCGTGCGCAGGGCTGCGATAACCTGGCGTTGACTGCAGCCAGCATGGCAGCGGACCAGCACTTGGCCGTTGGCCCCGTCACGGATCGATAGGCTGGGGTCCCGATCGTCGTGGGCTGGGCAGCGGGCCATCCAACCCCCGCCTGCGCGCCGGCCGCCGAGGGCCTTCGCCAGGGTATCAGCCGTCACCGCGTCGCCTCCTCTTCGAAGCCGCTCGGGCCGTGCCCGCACATGGGCTGCCGTTCCAGCGCCGGTAAGATCCGGCAAAAATGTTGTTCCGTCGGTCCTCGCGGCGATGTTTCTCCACAATGGACCTGAGGGCGTACTCGATGCAAGCAAGGGTCGGCCGGTTTTGCCGGAGGGCCGCGTTGCATCGCGTATGACCGTCCCGGATCAGTCCCTCCCTCGTACTCAACACCGGTGCAGCGCAAGGTGCTGCGTGTGAAAAGGTCTGGCGAACCTTCGAGGCCGCGACGGGACCGCAGATTTCGCGGTCAGCGGGACGGTCTGGCGTGGTGGTCACGACGGCTGGCCGGTCAACTTTTGGCGCGGCGCCTCGCGGCTGGCCTCGATCTGCCTTGTCAGCCACGCATCCACTTCCGCCTCGATCCAGCCGACGGCGCGGCCGCCGAGGGATACGGGCCGGGGGAAGCGGCCTTCGGAAATGCGCAGATAGATCGTGCTGCGGGAAAGGCCGGTGCGGGCCTTGACGGCGGGAAGTCGGAGTATGCGGTGTGTCATTCTTCATCCCTCGCGAAATGATTGGGGGCACGTCGAGCAACAAGGTAGGTGGGCGCTTTGGGCACGAAAAGCGCCCGTCAGGCCCGCGCCCGGTGTGAGCAACTCGAAGCAGCCCAGCGGGTTACCACGTCGAGGGCGTGATTTTCAAGGCGGAAACCTTCGCGCGCATACGGACGAACTCTTGAAAAATCAACGGCTTACAGGCGGGTGAGTTGGGCGAAAAAATTCCGCCCAACTTTTTATGGCTGCAGCTGCTTGCGGATAGTTTCGGCGGCCCGGCCGCGGGCGACTTCCATGTTGGCAATTCGTCGTGAATACCAGACATCGGACATGTGCGGGCGCGTCTTTTTCAGTGCCCGATACGCCTTGCGCCAGCTCTGGCGCCGGGCCGCGGTCTCCAGCTTCCGCACCTCGCGCCGGGCCTGGCCGGGGGTGTAGCGGGCATCCCCCGTGGTGGAAGCGTCCACCAGTTGCCGGATCAGCCCGGCGTCGAGGGTATAGCGCCCGTCGGCGAATTGGAAGGCCTCCGCCAGTGGAATGCGGCTCGATCCCGCCACCAGCGCCAGTTCACCGTCACACCGAAGACCTAGCATCTGGGTGCGCTTGTTCCCGGTCGCCATGCCGATCTCCAGCAGGCGTTCGTTGTCCTGCCTTTTGCCGCTGAATCGCAGAGACAGACTGTCGGCGATGAATCGGGCGACGGCAGGGGTGCTGGCCTGCCATTGCGTCAACCGGGCGGGCGGGATGTCCACGCGGTTTATGTCGCTGCGTTTGTCGCACACCACGAACAGCGCCGGATCGCCCGGGGGGGCGGGAATCGTGTGCACCGGCATCACACATTGCTGCTCGCAGCCTGGACACACCGTGCTGGAAGCAGGCCGCGCCGTGCGGATGATCTTTTGCGCCTTCAGCGCCGCTACCGCCTCATCCGACCAGTGAGCCAGTGCGTGCGAGTCGATCCGGACAGCGTGGCTCGGGGAGGCGCCCACGCCGTCAAGGAGTTCGAACAGGGCGGCTTTCAGCGTCATGCCTCAGCCTCTTTGCGACGGTTCCTTGAGTTCGATGCCCGAGGCTTCCAGCATCGCCCGCAGCTTCAGATCCTGCGCGTCGTACTTGAGCGAGCAGGAATTGGGGTAGGTCAGGCGAACCGGCACCTTCCGGGCCGGGTTCCCCGCATCCATCGCCACCACAGCCGCCAGCTCCACCTGAGTGACGCTGTAGCGGTGCAGAGGGGTGGACTCGCCGACCTTCTCCAGCAGGTCGTAGACCGCATCGGGATGGGTGGAGGCATCCGCTTCCACCGTGATCCGGTCTCCCCTTCTCACCCGCGAAGACAACCGCAGTTTCCTCACCGCCACTTCTTCGATCCCGCTGCCCACGTCGTAAACGAACTCGAATTCCCTCTGGCGTAGCGGATTGAGATCGTAGACCCGCTGGTCCGTGGGAGCGGGCGGCAGTCGCAGTTTCAGAATCGCCGTCGCGAACATCTCCTGCAACGGTTCCACGGCCCGGTAGGGACCGCGAAAGTTCACGTCAAGCGAGCCTTCCTGCTGCGAGTAGACGAAGATCACCTCGAAGGCGGGATTGTGCGGCCGCCGGTCGAACGCTCCATTCACCCATTCGATCTGTTGCTGCGAGTAGTCTTCGGGATAGGCGAAGAAGTAATCCAGCTCGTTTCGGCGAAAGGCTTCCACCACACAGTTGTTGCCCCGGCCTTCGGTGTGGTGGAAGTAGGCGCGGATCAGAGTGGCAAGCTGCTCGAGGCTGGCCGTGTCCACTGCCGCCGGTTGGTGGCCCAGATGCTTGCGCTTGCGCCAGTAGGGCAGCACATCGGCGTGATAGAACCGCGTAGCGCCCCGCCAGAAGTCCGGGTAATCCATGGAGGTGACCATGGCCCGATGGTAGTGGTTGGGCAGCGCCGACAACGTTTCGACGAAAGCGGTCAACGCATCGAGGGCATCCCGCCACTGCCAGCGCGCTTCGTCGAGAATGGCCCAGACGCCCTTCTCGCAGCTCATCTCGAAGATCTCTCGAAACTCGGCGTCCATCGCGTTGCGTTGCTCCTCGGGCAGCTCCAGCCAAGCCCTGAACAACTCGTCCGGTCGGGTTTCCTTCATGGTCGCGAAGTCCAGCTCGCCAAACAGCGCCTGGCCCTCGAAGTAGCGGGCCAGCAGATCATTCGGAATCTGCCGGAAGAAGCTCCGAGTCGAGTAGTGACGGGCCATCGCTCTATGCTCCAACCGTTTCGTTCTGAAATCCCCAAGAGGGTGTAGGAGGTTTTACGGTCTTCCAACACCACTGAACGGGTTCAGAACAACAGGCCGGAGACCATTGCCTGACGCGGCGCGCAACGGAGAAACCCGGTTTAATGGGTTCGGGGAAATGCGCCGAAAGGCGGTGGGGGAGAGCCGCCGGGCTCGATCTTGTAAAGGGCTAACCTGGCCCTTCTCGTCCAACACATCGAGCCCGCCCCCAAGCAGATTTGCGGTATTCCAGAGTTCCGTGGCAGCATCTCCTCGTAGACGGCAGAGATTGGATGTGGCAGCGGCAAGATGATACGTGGTGGTGATGGCGACGTAGGGCTCGAAAAGCCAAGCGCAAGTTAAGGTTACTCCAGTATGCCTCTGAAACCCGTCGCCGTAGTTCCGCCGTCACCGTCGAAGAACCAAGGACGGCCCATTTCCACTAATGTCAAGCGATGGCTCGTCGTCTCTATACCGACGTGTCGACGCCGGACGCAGCGAGGCCGGTCAAGCGGGCTCCTATGCTGAGATCCTCAATTCGAGCCCTCAGTATTCCCGGGTATACGGGTGGGCGTCCTGCTCGCCTCGGACGCGATCCAAGCATGCCGCTCTCCATACGGAACCGCACCTTGAGCACGCAGGACTCGGCACTGGCCGTCATCCGTGACCACCGGTTCCGGTCTCATCCATGACGGGTCATCCATGACGGCGCTCCATCGGCGCGCCCTGACCGCCTTCCGCGCTCAGGTAGGCCGCCCACTCTTCCATGAGCTTGCGCCGCCGCTCGAACAGGTCCGAACGCGCGTAGGCCGCCTCGGTCTTGTCCTTGATCACATGCGCCAGCGCCGCTTCCATCACGGCGCGCGGCGCCTGGGTGCGTTCTGCCGCCCAGTCCCGGAAGCTCGACCGGAACCCGTGCGGCACGGCTTGGATGCCCAGGTCCCGCAGGAGCTTGGAAAGCGTGGCATCCGACAGCGGTTTGTCGTATCTTATACCGGGAAACACGAGGCCGCTGCCGGCGGCGATCGCCTTCGCCTCGTTCAGGGTTTCCAGTGCCCGCCCGGACAACGGCACTCGGTGGGGACGCTTCGCTTTCATGCGCTCGCCGGGGATGATCCACTCGGATGTGTCCAAGTCGATTTCGTCCCATGTCGCCAGGCGAACTTCGCCCGAACGGCACGCGGTCAGCACCAAGAACTCGAAGGCCAGCTTGGAAGATAGGGATGCTTGCGAAGCCCGCACCGCCTGTATCACGCCGGTGACCTCGCCATGGGGCGTCGCCAAGTGATGGCGCCGGACGCCGTTGTGCCGGGGCAGGGCTGCGCCCAGCGCGTCGCCGGCGGGGTTGTCTGGTCGCAAGCCTTGTGCCACGGCCCACTTCATCACCGCGCCGATACGCTGGCGCACCCGCCGTGCGGTTTCCGGCTTCTCGTGCCAAATCGGCGTCAACACCGCCATTACGTCCGCCGTGGTCACGTCCGAAACCGAACGCCGGCCCAAGCGCGGGAACACGTACTCGCGAAGCGACGATGCCCATTGCGCCGCGCTCTTGCCGCCCTTCTTCCAGGAAGGCCGGTGAATTTCTATCACCCGGGCGGCGGCGTCCTCGAACGTGGGCATGCCTTGATCCTTGCGCTTCTCCGCCAGCGGGTCGCCGCCCGCGCGCGCGCGCTGGCGCTGGGCAAGCGCCTGCTCGCGGGCTTCGGCCAACGACACCAGCGGAAAGCCGCCCAGGCCCAGCTCGCGCCGCCGCCCGTGAATCGTCAGCCGCTGCACCCAGCAGCGCGCGCCGGTGTCCGTGACCAGCAGATAGAGCCCGTGCCCGTCGCAGTACCGACCCGGCTTTGTCACCGTTCGGACAAACGCCGCGCTCAGCGCCTTCTCGGGATGCCGGCCCCGCTTGCGCCCGGCCTTCAAGGGGGTTGCGTCTGTCATTTTATTCCCCTTTTTTTCCCCTCAATTATAAGGGGAATATATCGGAACTCGCGGGAAGAATCAAGCCCTGTTTTGTGCAATAGCTCTTTGTTATACAAATACTTATTGGTAATCATAGGAAGATGACGGAATTGAAAATGGCGGACACTCTCTCCGCCATTTTTTGAAGTGGGGCAGTAGCTCAGTTGGGAGAGCGCTAGAATCGCACTCTAGAGGTCGTGGGTTCGAGCCCCATCTGCTCCACCATTTCTCTGTTTTTTAAGGTCGTGCTAGATGGGGAGATAGCGGTTCCCTGTACCCGCAATCCGCTATAGCGGGATCGAATTCCCACCAAGAGGTTTTGCGTTGCCGACGGGAACGGCGAAAAGTGGCGTCGAAGGTTGGATTCTGCGCAACGGAAGGCGTCTGAACCCCGTCAGGACCGGAAGGTAGCAGCGGTAAGAATGTTCCTCCGTGTGCCGCAGGGTGATCTGGCCGGAGCCAACTGGCGTCGGAAACGCTGGCGACCAGAATCGAAGGTGGGTGCACGACCTTACACTTCTCGGCGCGTTGCAAGCGATTTGGCTCGCAGCGCCCAGACACACTATCAAAACTAATCGGACCACCCAGTGACTTTTCTCGTTACCGCTCGCAAGTGGCGACCTCGACGTTTTAACGAAGTAGTCGCCCAAGACCATATAACCGAAATACTGGAAAACGCGGTCCAATCCGGTCGGATCGCCCAGTCCTATCTGTTTTGTGGTCCCCGCGGTGTCGGCAAAACGACCATGGCGCGCATTCTCGCGAAAGCTCTCAACTGCGCCCAGCGGGAAGAGGCAAATCCCTGTGATCGATGTGCATCGTGCGAGAGTATCGCTGCGGGCACCAGCCTCAACGTTCTCGAGATCGACGGGGCTTCAAACAACAGCGTTGACGACGTGCGCGAGCTGCGGGAGGTGGTGCGTTATGTGCCCACCGAAGGCAGCTACAAAATCTACATAATCGATGAAGTGCACATGCTGTCCACCGCGGCGTTCAATGCTTTGCTCAAGACCCTGGAGGAGCCACCGGCACACGTGGTGTTCATCTTTGCAACGACCGAAGTCAGGCAGGTGCCCGAGACGATTCTGTCGCGCTGCCAGAGATTCAACTTTCGGCGCATACCAACCGCCGAAATCGTCGCGCATTTACAGACTATCACCGAATCCGAAGGGATCAAGACCGAAGACGAGGCTTTGTACCTGCTTGCCAGCCGGGCCGACGGAGCGTTGCGCGACGCCGAAAGTCTGTTGGATCAGATGGCCGCCTTCGACCAGGAGGTCGTTACCGCCGCTACGGTCGAAAAGATCTTGGGTTTGGTCGATCACAATGTCTACTTCAACCTGCTCAATGCCGTACGCGAAGGCGATACGAAACAGGTGCTGGATCTGGTGGAAGAAGTTGTTGGCGCCGGCTTCGACCTGGATGAGTTCGCCCGTGGATTGGTTGAAAATCTGCGTTCGTTGTTGTTTGCCGCCGTGCAGGGCAACGCGAAGGAGCTCGACATTCCCGATTCGGAACGCGCCAAACTCGAGGAACTGGCTGTAGATTTCGTCGCGGAAGATGTCCTCCGCATGTTGCAAATGCTCATGGATTTGGAAGTGCGCTTGAGACAGTCCGTACAACCGCGTTTCCTGTTGGAGATGGCGTTGGTCCGCATGGCTTCCATGCCGCGCGCGGTGGACGTAGGCGAGCTCTTGACGCGCCTGCAAGAGATGAGAGCTGCCGAACATACCGCCTCCGCACCCCCGGTCACCCGGTCCACGCCGGCGCCAGCTCGCGCCGAAAAGGCGAATCCGGTTCAAGAGGAACAATCGATTGAGAAGCCGGCGCTAGAAGCCGCCGAGGCCCCTGCAGAAGAACTGACGATCGAGGTGATCGGAGGGCAGTGGAACGACCTGATTGCCAAGGTCCAGGCGGCGCAACCGACCCTGGGCATATTTCTCAAATCTGCCAAACTGATCGGCTTCGAGGGCAGCGTTCTCCACATCGCCTTTTCCAGCGCTGACCGATTTCCAATGGCCCAGGTTGCGGACAACCGCGAGGCGGTGGAGAGATTCTGCGCCGAGCTGTGGGGGCAGTCCATACGTCTGCAATGCAAGGAGGAGCAGGCTGACGCCGAATCGGTGCCGAAGAAAGAGACCAGTGCGAACCCGGCCGATCCCACTGTAAAATCCGTCCTCGATACCTTCGACGGCGAACTCGTCTAAGCTGTCATGGGACCCCTGCCGCTGGAGGAACTGGTCAAATCGCTGGGCCGGCTACCGGGCATAGGACCGAAAACCGCTCAGCGACTGGCCTATTACATCGTCAAACGGCCGCGCGACGAGGCCGAGACGCTTGCCAAAGCGGTCCTCGACGCCAAGGACAAAATCACCTACTGCACGGTCTGCTACAACTTTACCGACACCGATCACGAACGATGTCAGGTTTGTCTCGATGACCGCCGCGACGTGCAGACCATCTGCGTGGTCGAAGATGCAAACGACGTCCTCGTGTTGGAACACAATCGTCTTATCAACGGCGTCTACCACGTCTTGGGCGGGAAGCTCTCGCCTCTCGACGGGGTGGGACCGTCCGACCTGCGCATCGACGAGCTGGTCCAACGCGTGCAAGCCGGGGGTGTGCAGGAGGTAATTCTGGCATTGAATGCCAGCACTGAGGGCGAGGCCACGGCTGAATTCATCCAGCGACAACTTGGACCTCAAACCAAGGTCACTCGCCTCGCTCGCGGTCTGCCGGTTGGGGCGGACCTCGATCTCGCCGACAAAGTCACCCTGGCTCATGCACTAGAGGGGCGGCAATCGTTCTGAGCAGCGAGATGTGCAGATGAACTACCGCGCATTGATCAACTGGCCGAATGTCTTGACGGCTATGAGGATCGGTCTGACTCCGCTGTTCGTGTTTATGCTCCTGGCCGAGGCCTGGTACTGGAAATCCTTGGCGTTCGTCGTCTTCGGCGCGGCGTCGCTGACCGATTTCTACGATGGAAAACTTGCGCGGTCGGGAAATCGTGAGACCTCCGTTGGCAAGTTCCTCGATCCACTGGCAGACAAGATTCTCGTCACTTCGGCATTGCTTGCACTGGTTTTCGGCCAGATGGTAAGTATTTGGTTGGTCGTTCCCATCGTCGTCAGAGATGTTTTGATTACGGGTCTGCGCTTGTACGGCATTTATCACGGACGCCAGATGATCACCTCCCGGTTGGCGAAATGGAAAACCGCCGTACAGTTGTTTACCGTTGTCTTCCTGCTCTTCGTTATCGGATTGCAGGAGATCCTCGCCCGCTTCTATCACGAGGACATCTTCCCGTTTGACGATGGCGAGTTCCAGCTTCTCGCCAACGGTCTGATGTCGGCGGTGCTGCTACTCACCTTGCTGTCGGGATTCCACTACCTCGTTCGCCGCCAGTTCTACCTTCGCTAGCCTGGTAAAAGGAAAATAGCCAGTCTGACCAAGCTGATCGCTACGCTTCTGTGTACCGGGTATGCTCCCGTCGCACCCGGGACGGCAGGTAGTGCACTGATTGCAGTAGTTTACTATTTTTTCTTCGCCTCAACCGGGGTGGTCGATTGGTTTGTCATCCTTGCGGTCACCTTTGTCGTGGGGGTGTATACGGCGGACAGGATGTCCAGAGAGTGGGGACCGGACCCCGGCCGGGTGGTCATCGATGAAGGAGTCGGTTATCTGGTGACTGTCGCCTTCCTGCCTCACGGCATCTGGAGCGCCGCCCTGGGGTTTCTGGTTTTCAGAATCCTGGACATTTGGAAGCCCTTTCCGGCACGGCAGCTCGAACGGTTGTCGGGCGGATGGGGTATCGTCGCCGACGACGTGATGGCCGGGATATACGGCAATCTTCTCCTGCGCCTGCTTTTTGCAGCGTTGGAAATCTGAGTTCCCGCTACCCTTATCAGCAGGTTCATCATGGGAAAGTCCAGCAACGGAAAAGACGAGAAATCCGACAAGGCGCAATCCCTGGAACTGGCTATCAGTCAAATCGAGCGCCAGTACGGCAAGGGCTCGATTATGCGCCTCGGCGATCAGGGCGGCATCGTTCCGGTCGAGTCTATCCCGACGGGCTCGATCTCGCTGGACGCCGCGCTGGGCATAGGGGGTCTGCCGAAAGGACGAATCGTCGAAATCTATGGTCCCGAGGGGGCCGGCAAGACGATGCTCTCGCTGCACGCTATCCGGGAAGCTCAACAGAAGGGGGGAACGGCGGCGTTCGTCGATGCAGAACATGCGCTGGACGTAAGCTTTGCCCGTCGTATCGGCGTCGACGTCGAGAACCTCATTATCTCGCAGCCCGATAGCGGTGAGCAGGCGCTGGAAATCGTCGAGACGCTCGTCCGCAGCGGCGCCTTCGACGTCATTGTCATTGATTCAGTGGCTGCCCTCGTGCCGCAGGCGGAACTCGACGGGGAAATGGGCGATTCTCACATGGGATTGCACGCGCGTTTGATGTCCCAGGCGCTGCGCAAACTTGCGGGTTCGATCAACCGCTCGAAAACGTGTGTGATTTTCCTCAATCAGCTGCGCACCAAGATCGGTGTGATGTTCGGGAATCCGGAGACGACGACGGGGGGACGCGCGCTGCCATTCTATTCTTCGGTTCGATTGGATATCCGCCGCATCGCGCGCATCAAAGACGGCGAGAATGATATCGGCAGCCGTACCCGGGTCAAGGTCGTGAAAAACAAGCTTGCTCCGCCGTTTCGAGAGGCTGAATTCGACATCATCTATACGGGTGCCCGAATCGGCGTCTCCCGGGAGGGTGACCTTCTTGATATTGGGGTGGAGAAGGGTTTGGTCGAGAAGAGTGGATCCTGGTTCTCCTATGACGGCGAGCGGCTGGGCCAGGGCCGCGAGCAGGCCAAATCGTTTCTCTTGGAGCGCCAGGAGATTGCCACTGGTCTCGAACAGCGACTGCGCGGCGAGCTCGGGCTCGCCGATCAAGATCCGTAATCGCGCGTTTTCGCGACGGCTGGTTTCGTTGTCCAATCCGCTCCAATCGATCCACTACTGACGATTTTACCACTTTCGACGGGATATGCCGCTTTCAGAGGTTCACGAAGCCCGCGAAAAAGCGCTGACGCTGATCGCCAAAAAGGATCGAACGGTGGCGGAGGTCAGGAGCCATCTCGATCGTGAGAAGGTGGATCAGGCTACCATCGAGCTCGTGATCACCGATCTTCAGCGCATGAAGCTGGTGGATGACAGAGCCTTCGCCCGGCGCTGGATCGAGATGCGACTCGATTATCCCGCGGGGAAAGAGAAGTTTGCGGAGGACTTGGCGAACAAAGGGGTCGAGGAACCGATAATTACGGACATATTGGATGAATTCGGCGAACAGTTGCAGTCAGACCGGGCTGCGGTCGACCTGCTGCGGAAGCAGGCACACAGGTATGCCAATCTGGAAGAGCGGAAAGCCCGACAACGGATGTACGGTCTGTTGGCGCGGCGTGGTTTCGACGGCGAAACCGCCGCCGAGGCTGTAGATCAGGTGCTGAGGGAAATACATCAGAAATGAAGTCCAGCGAGATTAGAGAAAGCTTCCTGCGCTTTTTTGAGGAACGGGGTCATCAGCGGGTGCCAAGTGCTCCGGTCGTTCCCCACGATGACCCGACCCTCTACTTCACGAATGCCGGAATGAACCAGTTCAAGGACGTTTTCCTGGGAATGGGCAAACGCGACTACACGCGAGCGGTCGACTCGCAAAAGTGCATTCGGGTCTCAGGGAAACACAACGATCTGGAAGAAGTAGGCGTGAGCCCGGGGCATCACACCTTCTTCGAGATGCTGGGCAACTGGTCCTTTGGAGACTACTTCAAGAAGGAAGCAATCGAATGGGCATGGACCCTGGTCACGGAGCACTGGGGGCTGGAAAAGGAACGACTGTGGAGCACCGTCTTCGAGGGCGACGAGAGTGATGGCCTCGAACCCGACGAAGAGGCAGAGAATCTGTGGCTCGATATGACGGATCAGGTCCAGGAGCGGATCGTACGTCTGCCGGCTCAGGATGTCTTTTGGGAAATGGGTGCTACCGGGCCCTGCGGCCCTTCATCAGAGCTGCACTATTACCTGGGCGACGACCTCAGCAAACAGACGGCTGGCGGGCTTCGCGACGCAGACAGCGGTTTCCTCGAGATCTGGAACCTGGTGTTCATCCAGTTCAACCGCGACGACCAGGGTCAACTGCATGCGCTCCCGGCCAAACACGTCGATACCGGCCTGGGTTTCGAGCGGATCTGTCGAATCCTGCAAAAGGCTGAAACCAACTACGACACCGATATCTTCCAACCTCTCATCGCACGGGTCGCCGATCTCACCGACAGCGCATACGAGGGTGAACACGTGGTGCCGATGCGGGTGATTGCCGACCACGTTCGCGCTCTTACGTTTGCCATCGCGGACGGCGCCTTGCCTGCCAACGATGGTGCCGGGTATGTCTTGCGGCGCATTCTGCGCCGGGCGGCGCGGTACGGACGCCAAATGAACCAACACGAACCGTTCATATTCAAGTTGACCTCGACCATCGCTGACCTGCTGGGGTCGGCCTATCCGGAGATCGTGGCAAAGAGTGCGCACATCTCGATGGTTATCGAGTCGGAGGAGGAGAGTTTCGGTAGGACCCTGGACCGGGGTCTGGACATCTTCGAGCGGCTGAGCCAAAAGAACGAAATCTCCGGTGCCGACGCGTTTCGCCTCTACGATACATTCGGTTTTCCACTGGATCTGACCGAGCTGATGGCTCGTGAACGCGGCTTAAACGTCGACGTCGACGGATTTCAGGTGGAGTTGGAGAAGCAACGCCAGCGTGCGCGGAAGGCGGGCCGCACGCAGTTTTCCGCCACCGAAGGTGTGGCTGACGTACTCGAAGCCGATCATTCCGACTTCGTTGGATACGAAGAGTTGGAAACCGAGAGCGAGGTCGTTTTCTCCGGATCCGGTGCCGAGGGCAACCTGCAGATTTTTCTGGACCGAACTCCGTTTTACGCGGAGTCGGGGGGCCAAGTGGGCGACCAGGGGGCTATTGAAGGTTCTGATTTTTCAGTTGAGGTCCTCGATACCGTCAGGGGCCGGGGCGGAATCATGCACGTCGGACGTCTCCTTTCCGGCGATGTGGCATCGATAAGAGGCTCTGTCAGGGCTCGCGTGGATGCCGGTAGGCGTTTGGACGGTGCTCGCCATCACACCTCAACGCATCTGCTGCACGAAGCTTTGCGCCGGATTCTCGGTACCCACGTCGCCCAGATGGGTTCGCTGGTCGCCCCAGATCGACTTCGATTCGACTTCTCCCACTTCAATCCGATCGACGCCGCGCAACTTGAAGAGATCGAATCTTTGGTCAACGCGGAGATTCGCGCCGACCGCGAGGTCTCTACTTTTGAGGAGGACCTTGAAAAGGCAAAATCGATGGGGGCCCAGGCCCTCTTTGGGGAAAAATACGCAGACCGGGTTCGCGTTGTTCGCATCGACGATTTCGGCCTTGAACTGTGCGGCGGGACCCACGTGAGAACTACAGGGGAGATCGGACGTTTCGACCTGATCTCCGAAAGGGGCATCGCGGCGGGTACTCGGCGCGCCGAGGCGCTGGCCGGGACGGCCGCCGAGAGCGCCGCCCGCCAGCAGCGGGAAACCTTGAGCCGGCTGGGGGCTATGTTAAACAGCCCAGAATACGGGCAGCTGCCGGGCAAGATCGATGACCTGCTGCAGCGCCAGCGCGACACGGAACGCCAGCTGAGCGAGCTGCAGCAGCAAGTAGCAGGGCAGCGGGGGGTGCAGCTGGCCGACAACGCGATTGAGGTCGACGGCATCAAGGTGGTCACCGGCCGTGTGGACAATACCGATGTTTCCAACCTGCGTTTGCTGGCTGATGGCTTGCGTCAGGAAATGGGCTCGGGGCTCGGGGTGATCGGCACCGCGCTGGAGGGCAAGGTGGCGCTGGTAGCGGTGGTAACCGAGGATCTGATCGCGGAGCAAGGATTGCGGGCAGGCGACATCGTCAAAGCCGTAGCACAGTGTGTGGGCGGCTCCGGCGGCGGCAAAGCCCACCTAGCCCAGGCCGGAGGAAAGTATGTGGAAAAGCTGGACGAGGCCTTGGCATCGGTTCCCGAAATCGTCCGTCAACATGTGCGCAAGTAATGGCCCCTCCAAGCACGCTCAACTACCTTCTGGAGATCTGCAAACGGCGTGGGGCCGGCTATCTGACCCTCCTCGATCCCGATCGCCTGCCACCGGGTGAGTTGGAAGAAAGAGCCAAAGCGTGCGCCGATGCCGATGCCGATGCCATTCTGGTCGGAACGAGCCTTATGCTGTCGGACCATTCCACCGTTTTCCAGCGCATAAAAGGAACGGTGGACATACCGGTCATCATTTTTCCGGGCAGCGTTGGCCAAATCGTTCCCACGGCGGACGCGATTCTGTTTCTGTCCCTCATCAGCGGTCGCAATCCTGAACTGCTCATAGGTCAGCACGTGAAAGCGGCCCCGTTGCTCAAGGAATATGGTGTAGAGGCGATTCCCACCGGCTACGTCCTGATCGAATCCGGAGTGTTCACCTCCGTTGAATTCATGAGCAATACCCGCCCGATCCCGCGTGCCAAAAACGATATCGCGATGGCTCACGCCCTGGCTGCCGAATACCTGGGTATGCGTTTGGTCTATCTAGAGGCTGGCAGTGGCGCCCGGGATCCGGTCCCTGACGAAATGATAGAAGCCGTCGTTAATTACGTGTCGTTGCCAGTCATGGTCGGCGGCGGGATTCGCGATCCCCAGACCGCCCGTACAAAGGTTGAAATGGGCGCCCGTTTCGTGGTAACTGGCACAGCCGTTGAAAACGACCCGGGCCGTTTGCGCGAATTGGGAGAGGCGGTGCATACCAATGGGTGAAGCGAGGTCACGCGCGGACGCTCCCATGGTGGATATCCACAGCCACGCCCTACCCGGAGTAGACGACGGGGCCACATCGATGGAACAGGCGTTGGCCATGTTGCGGGGAGCGTGGGATGACCGCATCGGCACAGTCGTGCTTACGCCCCATTTTCGGCCGGAGGACGGACCCGAGCAGGCTGCCCTGCACGAACAGCGATTCACCGAGTTGCGTACGGCGGTCAGCACCGCCGGGCTGCCGATCGAGATTCACCTCGGGGCGGAAATCGGGTTCCGCTTCAAAATGGCCGAGGCCGCAAGCTTGCCCGCCTGTCGTATCTCCTCAGCCGGGCGGTACGTGTTGGTTGACTTACCCCATGGACCGCTACCCACCGGCATCGAGCAGGGGTTCTTCGAGCTCCGGTTGGCAGGTGTAAAACCGATTTTAGCTCACCCGGAACGCCATCGACAACTCTCGCGGGCACCGGAGTGGTACGATCGTCTGCGCGAGCAAGACCTGCTCTTCCAAGTGACAGCTGGAAGCATTACGGGCAGGTTTGGCTCGCGGGCCCAGCAGGCCTCCGAATATCTGTTAGACCGGGGATGGGCCGATCTCGCTGCCAGCGACGCCCACGATCTGGAACACCGCCCCTTTGGTCTGTCGGCGGCGCGGGAACGGGTCGAGGAGCTTTGGGGCGAAGAAGAGGGTGTGCGACTGTTCGAAACCAATCCCAACTGCGTCGTGCTTGGAGAGGAATTCGAGATGCAAGACTACATGCCCCAGCCGACTGAATCAACATCGTTTCTCCGCCGGCTCGTGGATGTCTTCACAGGCTCATAGTGTACAGATGATTACCGAAACGATCACCATAAAGAACCCCTTGGGAATACACGCGAGACCGGCTGCTCTGCTCGTCCAGAAGGCCGCCAAGTTCAAGTCGGAGATTTTTCTTTCGAAGGGCGAGGTGCACCGCATCAACGGCAAAAGTGTCATGGGTGTGATGATGCTGGCGGCGGAGCAGGGTTCCGAGGTCGTGGTCGAAGCCGACGGCGAAGACGAGGCCGAAGCCATCGCCGTGCTTGCCGAACTGCTGGGCAGCGACTTCGAGGTGCAGGCCTGATGTACACGCGTCTGGAGGGTATCGCCGCCTCCCCCGGGGTCGGGATCGGCCGCGCCTTCATCTTCAACAAGGAGATGCCGCGGATTTCGGAGCGACGGATCCCCGCGAACCAGGTGGAGGTCGAGGTAGAGCGGTTCCGCAATACCCTGCGCCAAGCCGGGGACGAGATTCGTCGAACCCGGCGTATGGTGGAGATGGAACATGGCGCTGAGCTGGCGCAGATCTTCGACGCACAGCTTTTGATGCTGCAGGACTCCCACGTTCTACGCCACACCATCTCCCTGATCCGCGATCAGCGCTATTCCGCCCAACGGGCGTTCTCACAATCCTTAGAACAGATGAAGAACACCTTCGAAGGTATCGAGAACGAATACCTGCGCGCTCGCCTGAGCGATGTACTGGATATCGAAAGCCAAGTCCTCATTCGGTTGGGAGGGGGCGAGTTGCAGGCACTGCGAGCCGTGCGGGCAAACACCGTGGTTGTCATTCACGAGCTCCTGCCGTCCGAATCGGTGCAGTTGGGCGGAAGGCTAGTAAAGGGCCTCGTCACCGAGGTGGGCGGCGCGACTTCGCATGCCAGCATCATTACCCGATCCATGCTATTGCCGGCTGTGGTCGGCACCAAGAGCGGGTGCTCCGAGATAAAATCAGGTGACCTGGTGATCGTAGATGGGACCCAGGGTGTCGTCCACGTGAACCCCGAAGCCGACATCGTGCGTTATTACCGCGGCGAGCTGCGACGGCAGCTTCGCCGCGAGCGCGATCTCAGCTCCAGGCGTGAGCTTCCGGCGGTCACGCGGGACGAGTGTGAGATCGTGTTGATGGCCAATATCGACGTCCCCAATGAGATTCAATTAGCCATCGACAACGGCGCCCGTGGAGTGGGCATGTACCGGACCGAGTTTCTGTATCAAGGGTATAGGCTCCCCACCGAAGAGGAGCAACTGGAGGCGTACAGCGAGATCGTCGAAGCCCTGGCGCCGAATCCTGTTATCATTCGCACTATCGATCTTGGGGGCGACAAGCTAGCGCACGCGCTGGATGTCGTACCCGAGGCGAATCCCTTCCTCGGTTGGAGGGGAATTCGGATATGTCTAGATACGCCCGACCTGTTCAGTTGTCAGCTACGGGCTTTGTTGCGGGCGGGCGTTCACGGCGAGGTACAGATCCTGTTCCCCATGATTTCTGGCTTTGACGAGCTGCAACGGGCTCGCGCTGCGCTGGAAGCCGTCAAGTACGAGCTTCGAGCCGAAGGCCTTCCCTTCCAAGAAGAGGTAAAGGTTGGAGTCATGATCGAGGTGCCGTCGGTTGCCCTGATGGCGGACCGATTCGCCCGCGAAGTCGATTTTTTCAGTCTCGGAACCAACGATCTTACGCAGTACGCGCTGGCGGTGGATCGCGGTACTGCGAGGGTGGCGGACCTTTACGATCCTTTCCATCCCGCCGTTCTAAAGCTCATGAAAATGGTCGCGGATACGGGTGCCGAGCATAAAACCCCGGTCAGTATCTGCGGTGAGCTGGCGGGAGATCCCCGCGCGGTTCTCCTCCTCGTCGGGTTGGGGCTGGAAATCCTAAGCATAAGTCCCGGCTTGATCCCGGAGGTAAAAGAGGTGATACGTGCGGGCAGTCAGGAAGAAGCCAAACAGTTGGCGGAGGAATGTCTGGCAATGGAAACGGGTAAAAAAGTGCGCCGCTTCCTCGACGAAGAGATGGCGAAATACCTCGAGAACGTCCCCTTTTCGAAGTCGCCGAACGACACCGAATCCGAGCTCAACTGATGGCAGCTGGCACAGATCGGATTTGGGCTGTGATACCGGTTGCGGGCTCGGGTAAACGCCTGCGTCCCCATACCTACACACGTCCCAAGCCGCTACTGCACGTTGCAGGTCAGCCAATCATTGGGCATATTTTGGACCAACTTGCGCGATTGGGCGTGAGCAAAATCGTGCTCGTTGTAGGGTACATGGGCGAGCTGATCGTGGATTACGTCCGCGCGCGTGACGACTTCGAGGTCGTCGAGAGCGTGCCGCAGCCAGAGCAACTAGGGCTGGGCCACGCCACACTGCTTACTCGACCCGTCGTCGGCGGCGATCCGATGATGATCGTCTACGGTGATACCATCTTCGAATGCGATCTGTCAGCGGTCCTCGAGCGCAGCGAAGACGCGACCATCGGCGTGAAACAGGTGGAAGATCCAAGCCGTTTCGGGGTTGTCGTCGAACAGGCTGGCAAGGTCACCAAGCTGGTGGAAAAACCGGAAACCTTCGTTTCCGACCTGGCGATCGTCGGGGTGAACATGATTGCGCGGAGTGATCTGCTGTTCGACTGTCTGCAGCAGATGGTCGATAACGACCTTCGCACCCGAGGGGAATATCAGCTGACAGACGGGTTTCAACGAATGGTGGAGAGAGGCGCAGATCTCGGCTGTTTCAGCATCGACCATTGGTTCGACTGCGGCACGCAAGAAGCGCTACTGGCCACCAATCGCCACATGCTCCAGGGAAGTACAGCGCCGGACTTCTCCGGTGAGACGGTGATTTTGCCTCCAGTGCATATCGACTCTTCGGCCGAAATAGCCGGCTCTGTGATCGGTCCATATGTTTCGGTAGGGGCCGGTTCGAAAGTGGCGTCCGCCATTATTCGCAATTCGATTCTCGGCGAGCAGGCCACGGTAAAAGACGTCATCTTGGAAAACTCGATCGTTGGATTCCAAGCGGCGGTCGTTGGTTCGGCAAGCAGCCTGAACGTCGGCGATCTGTCGGAGATTCGCCATTGACCTCAATACTATTCGCAACACTACACTAGCAAGGAGCACTAATGTCGAGATTTCTGTTTACCTCTGAATCGGTATCGGAGGGTCACCCCGACAAGGTTGCCGACAAGATTTCGGATGCCATCCTGGATGCGATGTTGGTGCAGGACGTCCAATCGAGGGTCGCCTGCGAAACCCTTGTAACGACCGGACAGGTGGTGGTGGCGGGAGAGGTTACGACCCGCGCCCGAGTCGACATTCAAAAGATCGTCCGCGATACCATAAAAGAGATCGGCTACAGCAAACCGGAGTACGGCTTCGACTACCGTTCGTGCGGCATCATGATCGCGTTGGACCAGCAATCCCCCGATATCGCGCAGGGCGTCGACGAGAGTTCGGGTCTGCACGATGAGCAGGGTGCGGGAGACCAGGGCATGATGTTCGGATACGCATGTCGCGAAACCCCGCAGCTGATGCCGTTGCCCATTGTGCTCGCTCATCGTTTGCTGCTGGAGCTGGCCCGACTACGCAAGAGAAACAAACTCAAATACCTGCGCCCCGACTCGAAGTCTCAGGTTACGGTGGAGTACGTCGACGGCAAACCGACGCGGGTTGACACGGTCGTAATCTCGACGCAGCACGACCCCGACGCCGCGCACAGCCGCATCACGCGGGATATTGTCAGCGGTCTTATCAAGAAAGTGATCCCATCAAGGTATCTCGACAGGGACACGATTTATCACGTTAACCCTACCGGTAGATTCGTCGTGGGCGGGCCGCACGGGGATTGCGGTCTAACAGGTCGCAAGATTATCGTGGACACCTATGGGGGCATGTGCCCACATGGTGGGGGCGCGTTCTCCGGAAAAGACCCGTCAAAGGTGGATCGTAGCGCCCACTACATGGCGCGATATATGGCCAAGAATATCGTGGCGGCACAACTTGCTTCACGATGCCAGGTTCAATTGGCTTATGCGATCGGAGTGGCGCAGCCAGTTTCCATCCTGGTAGATACTTATGGAACGGGCAAGCTTGAGGATGAGAAGATCGCCGAGGTGGCCACCGAGGTCTTCGATTTGACGCCGAAAGGCATCATCAAGACGCTCAAGCTTCGTCGCCCGATCTATGGGGAAACAGCTGCTTACGGACATTTCGGCCGCAGCGGTGACGGATTCACCTGGGAGCATACGAACAAAGCCAAAACCTTGAAACGGTTGGCCGCTGCCGCCCGGTAATTTCGACGAATTGCGTGTTGCGTGCAGGCCAAGTCTGGCTCTTTCGCCGCCGGCGCCTTCGGACCGTAAGAAAGGTGTTCCGGCAGTGTCCACAAAATCATATATTATCCAGCCACATTCTCGGACTCACGATTAGTATCCGAAAGGAGACGCACCATGGGCAGGGCGCTACGCTCCTGGGTTCCGCGGCTCTGGAAGACACTGGGCTCGGGAGGTTTAGGCCTCCTTGCCTGCTTGTTGATACAGTGCACGGTGAAACAACCCCAGGTGCCCAGTACGGAGTTTACCGTCAGCATTCCCGTTGCCGACGACCTCACCACCATAGAAGATGTCGCCGCTGATCGCTCCGAGTTCCTGAACATCACCGGCGACGGCCGCATGGCCCTCGATTTCAGCACGGACGAAGCACAGCGAGAAATAGTGGGTGAGCGGCTGACGATCAGAACCACCGAAACCGCCTTCAGTAGCGAGATCCCAGATATCGACATCCAGCTACCGGCGATTCCAGGAGCATCCATTCCCATTCCGTTGCCTTCAACCGGAGGTCAGGCGGTGGAAGTGGAATCTCTGGAAATCGAAGGGTCAGAGACGATAGACACCGGAGTCGGGGACCCGCTGGTCGTTTCTCGAGGCTTGCTCGACGTTACCGTAACTAACGGTCTCCCGCTGGGTATGGAGACCTTCGAGCTGACCTTGTTCGGAGGCACGGCGACCTTCACCAATCTGCCGGCGGGAGAAAGCGCTACCGAGCAAATCCCGTTGGACAATACAACCATCGGCGATCAGATCGAGATCGGTTTCGAACTAGAAACTATCACGGAAACGGTGGCCATCTCTGGACCAGGCACCATCGAAATCGATCTGCAATTCGTCGAGCTCTTCGTGCTTATTCCGCCACAAGACTTCGGAATACCCGAGTCTGCCATCGAGATTCCGACTGAGCAGATTGCCGTCCAGACCGCCACCTTCTCCAAGGGCCGTCTCGATTTCGATATCACCAACAACACGAATCTGGGGATTGGCAAGCTCGATCTCACCATGCGCGAGCTGCGACGAGCCAACGGTGAAAGCGTGCGATTTGGCATCGACCAGCCACTGTCGGCAAGTGCTACGGCAATTGCTTCCACCGGGGATTTGACCAACGCCGAATTCCGACCCGACAATCCTTCGGCGTTGCTCATGTCGTTCGAGGGCGCAACGGACACGCTCGAGGTGGGGGTGCCGTTCGTTAGTCGCAACAACACGATCGACGTCGTCGCCCGTACCGACAGCTTCATCTTCGGCCAGGTTACCGGCACTATCAACCGTATCCGCATGCCGATCGACTCGCTGGCCACCTCGGTTGACTTCCCGGAGGGTTTGGACGAGGTGGCTATCGATCGGGCCACGGCCCAGGTTTTCCTGCAATCTGCGGTAAATCTGCAAAGCTCGATCAATATCAGGATCAGGGGAACCAATAAAGGCGGCAATACCGAGGTCGTGAACATCGACGCCGTGTTCGATCGCGGCACCCCGGATGCGCCCAACCCCGAGACGATCGAGATCGATCCCGCTCAGCTGCGGACGTTCCTCAATAATCTACCTACGGACATCGCGGTTTTCCCCGAGGTATTTATCGGTAGTGGAGATCCCGGTGAGTCCATCGCGGCGGATCACTGGGTGCAAATCGATAGCGTCATATTCAACGCGCCGGCCCGCTTCGAAATTCAGAACGACACCCAGATTCAACCCGACCCCGAATTGCAAAATCTGGAGGATGAAGAAGCCCGGCAGCGCATTTGCGACAATCTCGTCAGCGCATCCGTGTTCACCAACATTGAAAACCATTTGCCTATCGGGATTCGAGTGCGGTTGATGGTGTCGCCCAACCGGGCAGAGGTCTACACCAATCCGGTCCTCACCATTCCCGGCGCCGGTCAGGAGCCGTTCAAGGTGCCGGCGGCTCCCGTCGACGAGAACGGTCGCGTTACCCGAAGCCAGTTCGAACCCGCCCAGGGTGAGCCTGCCCGCGACGTAACGCTTACCAAAGACGACGTTCTCGTCTTTCTGCAACCCGGTGGAGTTTGGACCGGTGTTTTGGTCGAACTAGACGCGACCGGCGGAACGGTCGAGCTCTTCGCCACCGACTTCGTCAAGGTGCAAGCTGCCGGACGAGTGATTATGGAACTCAATGAAGACCTGGTTAAGTAAGGGACGAGGAAATATCATGAAAACAGTTAGACATCTGGTCGTCGCCGCGCTCTTGCTGGCGAGCGTTCCATCTTTCGCTGTCATGCGCGACACCGATCCCAGAGCCATGGCCCTGGGCCAGGCTTACACGGCGTTAGCGCGAGGCCCCGAGGCCGTATTCTGGAACCCGGCAAATCTCGCCCTTAGCGACAGTCCGAGCTTCTCTTGGAACCTGGTTGGAGTGGGTTTTTCGCTCATCACCGAGAACAACAGCTTCTCCATCTCCACTTACAACGACAACTTTACCGAATCGAACGACTCCGTATCTCCAACCAGAGGGACCCTGTATTACATCAGCGACCAAGACAAGGACGACATTCTTGCCGATATCCCCAGCGAGGGTTTGAAGATGAACGTGGAGGTGGAGCCCTTTCTGGCCCTGGGGATTCCGATCAACGGCGGCGTAGCATTCCCCATGCCCTGGGGTGTGAAGTCTGCGGTGGCCATCGGCTTCTCCACCGGATTCGAAGGGGAGATCCCTAAGGATGTGTTCGAGATCTTTCTTCGCGGCAACGAGTTCGATTTCGCCCGGGAGCAAGCCAACAGGTCGCCAAACTACGATATCGCTGACTGGGACGGTTCAGGCTGGGCGCTGGGCAGTTTGAACATCGCCGGCGCCAAGGCGTTGATGCCGGCCCAACTGAAGCCGTATCTGAGCGAGTTCACCGTAGGAGCGACGCTCAAGTTTGTAGGCGGTGCCTACGGTGAAGTGGTAAAGTCAGGAGGTACCGGGCTGATTTCGAGGCTGGAGGGTACCGACGTAGACATGTTCGTATTGACCCAGAACGGTGGAGGCGGTGGGGTAGGTCTGGATTTCGGGGTTGCCGGCGTTTCCAAGAATCGCAAGATAACGGGAAGCATCGGCGTGCTCAATCTGCTCGACGCCTATTCCTGGAGCACCAGCGTACGCCAAGATTCCATATTCGTTACTGCGCGAGACCTGCGGGTGCACGGTTCATGGATCCGGACCAACAGAACATCGAGGAGGCCCTCGACAACCCCAAGGAGTGCACCGGTCCCAATGACCCCACGGGCGTGGAATATTCGCAAGATTGTACCGGCGATGTCGTATTTCAGGATAAGCAGGGAGAAGAGAGCTTTTCCCGCTCGCTGCCGGCCATGCTGCGCATCGGCGGTGCTTACCGGTTGATGCCGAAGCTAACGCTCGTGGGGAACTACGACCAAGCGTTCACCGATGGTTTCGGAATAACATCGACACCGCGACTGTCCGCCGGAGCCGAATATCGGCTGGTGCAATGGTTTTCGTCCAGGGCTGGGATTTCGCTGGGCGGCCGCAGCAACGCCTCCTCGATCGGCATTGCCTTCGGTCCGTTCAAGGTCTGGCACACGCAACTGGAGCTGATGGACCTGGCGTTGGTCACCAGAGGTGGATTCTTCCCGGGCATTTCGAAAGGCACGGCGATCTCGCTCCAACTATTCAGATTTAGCTTGATATAGAGCCCGGCGCGTAGAGCCCGGCGTAGGTCTATTTTGTAGAGTTTAGCGCATAAAAATCGTCAAAACAGAGAGAGGTCGGCAAAGCCGGCCTCTTTTTTTTGTCAGAACTCGAAATTCTCGAAAAAAACCGCTACAGAATATTAAGTCGGGGTCGATAAGAGGGAGGAGGGGTACTTCATTCTTCCCAAAACCGCTCAACAAGGAGGAGCACTAATGCAAGTCGGGACCACTCAGAGCCAGAGCCTGATTGCTTCAGTAAGCGTTTCATTCACCAGCATGACGGCAACTAAACAGGTGCAGACCGCGGGAGCCTCACCTGTTGCCGATATTCTGGAAGTAGGAGGAAAGGTCGAAGCCGATTTCGCACAAACAGTTCTGCGCAATTCGGTCGAGGAGAGCATGACGGCTGCTTTCGAAGCAGCTGGGATCGACCTTTCCGTCGAAAGCTTGAAAGCTTCCGAGGCGGATCACTCCCCATCCGCCACCGCCAAGCTAATCGTCGATTTCGCCGTTGGATTTTTCGCTCAGTTCAAAGCAAACCACTCTGAGGAGCCTGGAAACACTCAGATAGAGGGTTTTGCCGAACTCGTGAAGGGTGCCGTGGAAGCGGGCTTTAACAACGCCCGCGACATTTTAGGCAAGATTGGCGACATCTCCGGCGAGATTGAAGCGGATATCGACGAGACCTTCCAGCTAGCCATGAAAGGGATTGACGACTTCGCTGCGGAACAACGCGGAGTGTTGGCCAATCTTGAGGGAAATGATGAAGTTAGCGTAATATAGTCGCTTTTCTGGGAAGAACTGCCCCGACTAGACCTGGGAGCCGCTTTTGGCGGCTCCCTTTTTTTGTCTACGCTGTCTGCCAAAATGGCAGGAAACGCCATGTGTGGGCTGATAACCGGTTCGAAATACCCTGAAAAGCTGGTGGTACAGCAATTGCGCCTGTGCAGGACCAGAAGAGGCCGAGACGCCTACCTATCGGGGACGCCGTTTTCGTAAGGTCAAATCCACCAGCTGGATGCCAGAGGGAACCAATATCCAGTACCTTCGTCTTTTTGTGGTGAACGACACGAAGGTCCCAAGCTTATAAATTCAAATTGAGGAATCACACTTCCAGAAGATCGAAAGGCGACCTCCATGAATAGACCCCTTCTTCTCACTCTACTGTCTGCCGCCACCATCTTGGCTGGTGGCATTCCCGCGCACGGTTCCGCCACGAGCAAGCTCGAGCAACTACAGGATCTCAGCGATGCGTTTTCCGAGTTGGCGGCCAAAGCGAAGCCGGGCGTTGTGGCCTTGATGACCGAACGGAAGGTGAGCGTGGACAATCCGTTTTCCGGCGCCCCTTTCAGATTCCATTTCGACACCCCTCGGGGTCGTCAGCCAGGGGAGCGGGAATATCAGCAGGGACAGGGTTCGGGAGTGATCGTCAACTACAACCACGAGAGCTACATCCTCACGAATAATCACGTGGTCAAGGGCGCCGAAAAGATCCGCGTCGAAATGACCGATGGCCGATCTTTCGAAGCGACGGTCGTCGGCACCGATCCTAAGACCGACATCGCCGTATTGCGACCGAATATTGAGGACCTTCCCTCCGTTCCGCTGGGAGATTCAGATCAAGTCCGCGTCGGGGAATGGGTACTGGCCATCGGTAATCCATTCGGCCTGGAGCATACCGTAACCTCGGGGATTATCAGTGCGCTCGGACGCCAGAACGGGCTGTTGCTGCGCCAAGAAGGGTACGAGGATTTTATCCAGACCGATGCGGCGATCAATCCTGGCAACAGTGGCGGTGCGCTAATCAACCTCAAAGGCGAGCTGGTGGGAATCAACACCGCCATCGTGAGCGGTACCGGCGGATACCAGGGCATCGGCTTCGCCGTTCCGACCAACATGGTCAGCCACGTCATGCAGAATCTGATCGACTACGGCGAGGTGCGTCGAGGTCTGCTCGGCGTAATGATCAGGGACCTGGACGACGAAATCGCCCAGGCCATGGGTGCCCGCAAGGGCAGCGGAGTCTTGATCGATATGGTCATTGAGGACGGACCCGCCGATGATGCCCGGCTGGAGCACGGCGATATAATTCTGGAGGTCGATGAAAGATCGATGCCGAATGCCGCGACGCTGCGCAATCACATTTCTCAGACTAAACCGGGAACCGAGGTGGAGTTGTTGATTCTGCGGGATGGAAAAGAGCGCGCCTACCAGGTCGTCCTCGGACAGCTGGAATCGAAATCCGAGGTAGCTGCCGACGAGCCCCCGACAAAACGCACGGCCAAGTTAGGGCTTGAGGTGCAAACTCTGAACCAGGAGCTGGCCGAAAGACTAGGTTACGAAAGCGAGCAAGGCGTGATCGTGACGCAGGTTGAACGCGGAAGTCCGGCGGCGCGCAAGGGGTTGAGAGGGGGCGATCTCATCATCGAGATCAATCGAGCCACGGTCGCGAATCTGACCGAATACGAAGAGGCGATCGACGAGGTGGGACCGGGTGAGGTCATTCTACTCCGGCGCCTGCGCTCGGGCCGAACCTCCTATATTGCTCTGCGGGTTCCAGACGAGTAGGAGGAACATGAAGGTAGACCACCTGCTCCAGCACCGGTGCGGGACGGTCTGGAGGAGAGACAAATATTGCAACCACTAAACCCCCGGTGCCGGCTGAGTTGAGTTCGGCACGGGGGCTTTTATGTTAGTGTTGGACGAAAGGTCTCTCACATGGCAGGAAAAGAGTTTTATTACCACTGGAAGTGGCGACTGGCCGCCAGCCCGGAGAAGCTGTGGCCGCTGATCGCGGACACAAATCGCTTCAATAAGGATACGGGGCTGCCGCCCGTCATCAAGGTGGATGCACAGGACCGGTTGCCCAATGCCCGCCGGCGATTGAGCTTCTCGAAAATGGGGGTCACCGTGGCCTGGGAGGAAGAGCCGTTCCAGTGGATCGAACCACGGCGTTTCAGCGTCGTGCGGAGATACACCAGCGGGCCTATTGCCGAGATGCGCGTGCTCGCCGAGCTGGAATCGCAGGACGGAGAGGGAACCGACCTGAGTTATCAGGTCTGGGCGCGCGGCCGCGAAACCTGTTGGGATCGTTGGCGATACCGATTCAAATCGGCATGGTGAGCGCCCGAAGCTTCGCCAAGGTGTTCGAGAGCTACGACGAGGTTGCAACCAGCGACCAGCCGACCTACGAGTTGCCGGCCGCACCGGTTGAATTCACCTCCGGCGGACAGGAGAGACTAGCCGGGCTGAGGGAGAGCCTGTTGGCGGAGGACGCGGATCCACAGCTGGTCCAACGTCTCACCACGGCTATTGAAGAGTTCGACGATATGTCGGCCAGCCGCATGCGTGCCTACGCGCTGGCCGACACCTGGGATGCACCGCGACGCAAGGTTCTGGAGCTGTGTCTGTATGCCACCCGAGTCGGGTTGCTGGAATTCGAGTGGGACCTGCTCTGCCCCCTCTGCCGTGGAACCAAAGCTCGCAACAGCTCGCTGGGAGGGATCGAGCCCGAGGTGCATTGCGATACCTGCAACATCGATTTTGACGTCAACTTCGAGCGCTCCGTCGAGCTGACCTTCCACCCCAATCCCTCGATTCGCTCGATCGAAAGTGGCGAGTTCTGTGTCGCCGGTCCGCGGGTTACGCCCCACGTCGTTATGCAACAGCTGATGACACCGGGCGAGACGCGCGAGGTGACGCCGCATCTGGAACAGGGACGTTACCGCCTGCGCGCATTCGAGATTTCGGGTGGTCAATTTGTTCGGGTCACCGACGGCGCGGTGCAATCCCACCATACAATCATCGATGGAAATTGGTCCGACGGGGAAGTCTCCCTGGGAATCGGCTCGAGTTTGAAGCTTGAGAACCGGACGGAAGACGAACAATTGATTGTTCTGGAACGGCTGGCGTGGACCGACGACGCCACGACCGCTGCGGAGGTTACCGCTCTGCAACGGTTTCGCGACCTGTTTGCCGGGGAAGCGCTGCGTCCGGGGGAACGCATCTCCGTAGGAAGTCTGGCCGTCTTATTCACCGACCTCTGCGGATCTACCCGACTCTACAACGAGATTGGAGACGCCTCGGCATTTGGCTTGGTAATGAATCACTTCGATGTGTTGATGGAAGCGATTGACGCGGAAGAGGGAGCGATCGTGAAAACGATCGGCGACGCCATAATGGCGGTGTTCAGGCGTCCCGTTTCCGCCATTCGCGCTATTCTCGCCGCCAACGAACGCTTGACTGAGGCGTCGGAAGGACTGAGCAAACTGCGTCTGAAGGCGGGCATGCACTACGGGCCGTGCATCGCCGTTACCCTCAACGACCGGCTCGATTATTTCGGATCCACCGTGAATATCGCCTCGCGCCTCGAACATCTGTCAGAGGGCGCCGACCTGGTGATGTCGGCGACGGTGCACGACGATCCGGAGGTGCGACGATTCCTCGACGAGGCGTCTCAGTCGTTCAACATCGATCCCACTGCGACCACCCTGAAGGGGTTCGACGAAGCTCAGTTCGATCTGTGGCGCATGAATCTCGAAGTTTGAGGTAGAAACCGGGCGATCCGAATTGACGGTTCCGAACAACGCCACTTCTCGGTTCCCTGGTCACAAACCTCGCTTCAGCGCTCGAAGATTCTGGCGCGCCCTGTCGAAGGCGGGGTCGGATTCAAGAGCGCGCTCGAAACGCGATTGAGCCTGCTCCCGCTGCCCCGTTTCCAACAGAATCACACCCAGGTTGTAGTGGGCGGCCGCGTAGCACGGATTCAACTCCACTGCTCTGCGTAAAAAACCCAGCGCGGCCCCGTATTCCCGCCGTTTGTACTCCGCCAATCCGAGGTTGAACCAGGCCGGCGGATAGCTCGGGGAGAGCTGCAGGCAAGATCGCAAGAAACCGATCGCTTTCGTGACTTCGCCGGTTTCGACGTAGCTTCCGCCCAAATCATTGAATACTTCATAGTAGTCCGGATAAATCTCCAACGCTCGCTGCCAGGCTTCCCGCGCGCCACTCCGGTCTCCGAGTTCGAGCTTCGCGCCCCCCAGAGCGCGCCAGACGCGGGCGCTGTTGGGATAATTTTCGGCAGCTGCGACAAAAAGGGTGAGGTTGTTTCGCCACTCCTGAATACGCCCTACCGTGAAGAGGGAGAGGGCGAACAGGTAGGAGAGAGCTACCACCACTGAAACTCGTGGGGAAAGCTGCGCCGAGGCGGCTCGAAACGCCGCTGCGACAGCCATTGAAAATCCGAAAGCGGGAAGATAGAGGAACCTCTCCGCCATCATGGCGCCGATGGGGACGAGCAGGTTGGAGACTGGAAGCAGGGCGATCGCAGTCCAAGCCCCACCCACAAAGAGCCAGGGCAACCGCTGCCAGCTGATAATTCCCAACAAGACGATGGCGGCGGCAGCTGCGACCACGAAGAATGTCGCCTTCGACCACAAGCTCATCTGAAGGGTCAGGGCGGCGAATGAATAGTCAGCCGACAACCCGATCGGAAGTACCAGCAGGTTCAGGTACCTGCTCATCACAAGTGATGCGTTGAGCAGGCGAAGACCAGGTTCCAAAGCGATCAAGGGGTTGTCGAGCTCGCTGATGCCTGGAACCGTCAATCCACCAAGAACGTACCAGCGCCAGACCAGGTAGATCGCTGTCAGGGCACTGTATTGCAGACAGACCGACAAATGGCATCGGTGAAAAAATGCGCGATATTGTTGGCAATTGAACAGCAGAAACAATGCGGGAAGTACGATTGCGCTCTCTTTACACATCAGAGCGGCAACAAACGCCAATCCAGCACCCCAAGGTAACCGGCCGCGCGAGCGGATCTGAAGCTCCGTTGCCAACAGGCCGAACAGGGTCGCTAACAGGTCGGCACGCCCCACGACTCCCGCCACTGCTTCGGTTTGCACCGGATGGGTGGCGAAGATCAGGGCGCCCAGAGCCGCCAATCGGTGCTCCATCGTTGCAAGAGCGATGACACGAAAGACCAACAGTACGACCAATCCGTGTAGAATAGCGTTGGTCAAGTGATAGGAGAACGGATCTTGTCCCCCGACCGCGTAGTTGACGGCGAAGGTCAAGACGGTCAGAGGGCGGTAGAGTCCCGAGCGGTCCCCATGGTACCCCGCCCAATAGTCCGAAGTGAAGATTTCGACCGGGTCGAATCGGTGTACGATCGGGTTGTCACGGACCGCGGTTTCGTCGTCGAGGACGAACTGGTTGCGCACGGTACTGATGTAGAGCAACGTTCCCAGCAGGGCCAACGTAGATGCAGTGGAGAGTAGCTTTGTCATCATCAAGCAAGTATAGCAAAATCGCCCGGCCGCAGCGGGAGCCATGAGTCCCAAACCCGTCTGGCTGAACGACCCATCCGATCCTCCGTTTGTGTACGCCAGATGCTGTTTCCACCTCTCTGGATCGGTAACCGCGGCTCATCTTCGTTGTGCATCAACGGGAGAGTACCTGTTGTACGTCAATGGGACAGAGAGCGCCCGGGGGCTTCGCAACACCCTCTCTCCGGACCCGGTCTGGCAGGAGGCTAAGATCGCAGAGAGCCTGGTTCCCGGCGACAACGAACTCTTGCTGCTGCTGGGAAACGGCGAGCGCGGCCAAACCTCCTGGTTTATGGCGGAGGGAACGGTTGTCACTGACGCTGGAAAACGGGTGGCGATCGGTCGGCGTTGGAAAATGCAACCTGCAGCCGCCTGGTCCAAATCTGACGTGCACCCAGGAATCCTGGTGTACGAGGCACAGCAAGACAGAGTGCCTGGCGGCCCCATCCAAATGGATGCTTCCGCCTGGTCCGACGCAGTGGTCGTGACCGCAAGCGGGCCACCTCGTGAATGGCACCCTCACAGGTTCGAGTTGAGCGAGGTGTTCGCGAGGACGATACACTGCGCTGGGGAGGTCCCGGCTAACAAGGCCTTGGATTTTGTCGAGCAACCGGACTCTTTCGAGCAGTGCAAGTTTGTGCAACGACAGGATTTGCTCAAACCTACAGGAGCGTTGACCCGCATCGCAACTGGTGATAGCGACAGAGCCGTTTTCCTGGTGCTCGACTTCGGTCGAGTTCTGCGGGGATACCCGCGGTTGCGAATGAGCGCCGAAACCGGGAATGTCATCGACCTGGGTTGGGCTCAAATAACCGACGGACTGTGCCGCTGGATCAGCTACCGGTGCACTTCGGAATATCGAGATTGGTGCAGCCCGATGCTGGCCCGATTCAGGTACCTGGTTCTACGCTTCAGCCATTGCAAAATGGCGATGTTTATCAACTGCATATCCGTCATGGAACGAAGACGCCCGCCGCTGCACGAAGGCCGCTTCGACTCCAGCGGAGTTGGGGTCGGGGTGTGGAACGTCGGCATTGCATCGCTGGAGGTGTCTCGGTCGGAGGTATACGAATTTGCCGACTCGGCTAGCGATGGGTCTGGCGTCTACGCCCATGCCCTGAACGACTTCTATCAAACTGGGGATACCCGTACCGCTCGTGCAACGCTGGAATGCTCAGCCAAACCAACCAGCGAACGGCAGTTGGCCTGGCTGATTCTCGTTGCTCAGATTCACGCTTGGTATTCGGGCGAGATCGACACAGCCCGGACATTCCTGTCCACCTTGGAGAAGCCGTTGCTCGAAGCAAGCGAGCGGCTGCTGGCGGCAAGTCACTCTGCAAAGGTCGAAGGGATGGATCCGACCAGCCTGGCGATGTTGGCCGCCGCCTGCAGAGCGGCCGCATCCATACACCGATGCACGGGATCCGCCGAACAGGGGGCGCATTGGTCGACACGCGTCGTTGCACTCCAGAAAATATTGGAGAGATTCTGGTCGGAAGAAGAAAACCTATACCGTTCCTTCCGTAACCCCGAAGACAATCAGTTGTTGAACGCTTTAATCCTTTTCTTTGATCTCGCCGACGATCTCAGAAAAGCGGCCCTGATCGTCGGGATGCGAGGTATCGACTCGAACGGAACCACCCCATTGCTGACCCGTTTTTTCGAGATCGGCGGATTTTTCGAGGCGGGTGCCATCGCGTCGGCGATGAGCGGTCTCGAGCAACACTGGTCCCGTCTCCAGGACCAAAACGGTGCGACTTGGGCCGAGAAAAGAAATGAGGATCCGGGCGCCTGTCCGGGGGCTGACTACTTTCTCGGTTCACGAATCCTGGGTATCGCGCCCAAATCCCCAGGTTACGAGATCATGTCGATCCGACCGGATGCGGTCGGTCTGGACTTCGCCGCCGGGTTGATCAACACGGTTCGGGGTCCCGTCGAAGTGGAATGGCGTCACCGGCGCGAGGTCCATCGGTTCGAACTAGACCTTCGGTTGGATTCGGATGGGGAGACCCACATTTGCCTGCCACGTGGTGAGCTTCGCTTCCCCACCGTGATTCTCAATGGAGAAACCGTCTGGCAGAACGAAAAGGTGCGCCCCAATACCCTCGTGCGCGAGCTGATTAGCGAACCGAACAGAATTACGTTGGTGTTGGCACAATCAGGTAGGTTCCAGGTCGAGCTGCAGTGACGCCTAGATGTCGGCCTAGCTCTAGGAAAATGACCCGGGAGGAGGAATGAACGAAAACCCGTCGGCTCTGCACTATATCGTGCGGGAACCGTCAGTGGAGAATGCGGCGAAGACACCTTTGCTCATGTTGCTACACGGGTACGGCAGTAACGAGCAGGACTTTGATGGGGTTGGCTCCTTACCTCGACCCCAGGTGCCTGATCGTCAGCATCCGCGCGCCTCATGCCCTAGACTTCGGGGGATACGGGTGGTTTCCGATCGAGATAACGGAGAAGGGGATCCGTTGCTGCACTTCGCCGAAGCGTTGGTTGCCTGCGAGAACGTTTCGAAGGTCGCAAAGAAAGTCGCTGGCGGAAGAACGCTCCACTGACCCGGCGTGTACCATCCTTGCTTGGCTTCAGTCAGGGTGCCAGCATCTCCGTAGCCGTCGCTCTGAAGGAACCGAGTAAAGTTCGCCGCTGTGGCTGCTCTGAGTGGTCGGTGTGTACCGGAGATGATCCCAGCGGACAAAGACGCGGTCCAAGGATTGCCCATCTTGATGACTCACGGAGAGTTCGATCAAGTCATTCCCATCGCTCAGGGTAGGGAAGGGCACGAACTGATAAAGCAACTGCCCGTGGATCTGACCTACACCGAATATCCAATGGGACACGAAATCAATCAGGCGTGTCTGGAGGATGTGCGGCGCTGGCTCTCCGACCGGATCGACCAGTCTCAGCAATCCGCTACCGAACCGTCATCGTGAAAGACGACATAGGTTTTGGATTTGCCTGCATAGTCTGGCTTTCTGCGGGCACACGCGGACTCGTCCACCTCGACGCCGATACCCGGCTTTTCGGGGGGTAGGATATGGCCGTCTATGACCGGGAGAGGATCGACTACCAGCTCCTGTGCTTCGGGCGTTGTCGCCGGGTCCAGCATCTCCTGGATGACGAAATTGGGTGACGTCAAATCCACCTGTACACAAGCGGCTGTGGCCAGTGGACCGTAGGGATTGTGCGGCGCGATGCCGGCATAATAAACTTCGGCCATGGCGGCGATGCGGCGCATTTCGCTGATGCCTCCCGCGTGGCAGGTATCCGCCTGCAACAGGCTGGCCGCCTGACTCTCGAGGATCTCTCGGAATCCCCACCTCGTAAACAACCGTTCGCCGGTGGCAACGGGGATGGAAACGGCCCGTGCCACGGGCGCCATGGCTTGCGGATTTTCCGCCTGACAGGGCTCTTCTATGAAAAGCGGCTTGTACGGCTCGAATACCTTGCCGTATTGAATAGCCATCTGGGGCGTCGGCCGACCGTGGAGATCCAACAGGATATCGACCTCATCACCAACCGCCTCCCGCGTCGCCCGTAGGTTCGCCTCCGCTTCTGCCAGTACCAAAGGTCCATCAACCGGCAACGTCAGCGGGATCGGCACCGTCTTGATGGCGGTCCAACCCGCTTCCTTTTTGGACAGGGCGTCCGCTGCCAACTGCTGCGGCGAATTGCCGTGAAAGTGGGTGTACACCCGCACCTTGTCACGCACGCGGCCACCGAGCAGTTCGTGGACTGGCCGACCCAACTCTTTTCCTTTGATATCCCACAGCGCTTGGTCGATACCTGACAAGGCGGACAATCCGATGACTCCGAGGCGCCAAAAGCCGCCGCGATACATCAGTTGCCAGCAATGCTCTACCCGGCGGGGATCTTCGTCCAGAATGAGCGGTTCCAGGTCCTCGATGCAACCGGCCACCGATCTTGGCTTCGCTTCGAGGGTTGCTTCTCCCCAGCCAACGAGACCGGGTTGGTCGGTTTCGACCTTGGCAAAAACAATGATGCGGTGACCCCCGTCGGCGACGATCGGCTTAACGCCGGTGATTTTCATGGTACGACCCCTTCGTAGTTTTTCTTGGAATGCACAGACCGCGGTCGCTCACTGCGCCCTGCCCCTACGCCAGCATGTCGAGATAATAGTCGGCGGCGACGGACGCTCCGTCTTTCCTGGGTGGCTCTGATCTGTCCATGGTGATCACGGCTTGAAATTTTTCCAGCCACACTTCGCTTTCTAGATCCACGGTTTTCAATGGCGCGCTTGGAACAAGACGTAGGGTATGCTCGCCGAGCGCGTCGTCTTCGGGGTATCCGTCCCGTGCAAAAAATAGAAAGGGCACCTGGAAGGCGTGTGCTTCGGCGCACGTGCAATAGCCCAGCTTGCCGATCAAACCGTCCAGGGCACTGAAAATCTCGGAAGTATTGAAACGCGGGTCGATCCTGCGAAAGCGGGGATGGTCGGTTTTAAACGCGGCGTAACTGACCAAATGCCAGTCCGGCAATGCTTGCAGCAGGATGTCGAAGTCTGGCATGGTTCCCGGATGGCCTCCGACATTCCACATGAGAACCCGGGCGTCGGGCGGAAGACCCATCTCCTGCCGGATAAGGTTCGGGTCTCGGCCGGAGCGACCGACCATCAACGGAATGTCCTTGAGGTCGGAAAACGTCTCCTCCAAACCCACGGCGAACGGCAGGCGCAACACGAGGACGCTCTTTTGGTACCAGTCGCGTGCCTCCAACGCCATCGGCCTGAGCTCCGGGTGGGGGCCGGACAACCTCAGGTAGAGCCAGTGCCAGTCGAAGTTGGCGTTGACGACGCCGGGTATCTCAGCTCGCTCGGCGATCTCTAAACCCAGCGGGGCGGTTTCGGAAACCACGAGGGAAGCGCCAAGATCTCGCAGGAAGGCGACCTCTCTGGAGATCAAATCGTCCAGATTGCGGTAGAGCTGCCGATGGCGGCTTACGGTTCCGGGAACATCGAGGTTGAGCCAGTCCGACTGCCGCAATCCCGGATCAATCTGACGTCGATGTAGAACAAAGGAATCGGCGGGCAGCCGGCTGAAAAGCCAGTCCGGACGATCGCAGACGAAATGACAAAACGCACCTCTGCGAATCAGCTCTTCCGCGAGAAAGATGGCTCGCATTGCGTGACCGAATCCGTGGTCGCTGGTGTAGAAAACGATCTCCAAACGGCTCCTTCGGCAAAAGTGGTGACACAACAGATAAAGGGAAAGACTCTGTAGCCTCAGGCGGTATTACTCGCTCCAACCAGCGGATTCTTCACGTGTGATCTCGGCCATGGCGTCGAGCCAGGAGGGGTGTTCGTTGAGGCAAGGGCTCAAGTGCAGCTGTTTCCCTCCGCCCTCGGCAAACAAGCGAGTGCCTTCATTGCCGATCTCATCCAATGTCTCCAAGCAATCGGCGGTGAAGCCAGGGCAGGCGGCGACCAGAAGTTCCAACCCCTGCTTTCCCAATTCGCCTAGGATATCCTCCGTATATGGTTGCAGCCACGGCTCCTTTCCGAACCGAGACTGGAAGCCGAGCACCCATTCGCTATCTCCGAGCCCCAGGGTCTGAGCCAACAAATTAGCGGTGGTCTCGCATTGCTCACGATACGGATCTCCTTCCTGGACGTATCGATTCGGGATACCATGGAAGGTCAGCAGGACGCGGTCTGGCTTGGAGCTTAGCCCCGACAGCTCCTGCTGCAACACGCTCTTTAGTGCTCCGATGTAGGCCGGATGCCCAAAATAGGGAGGGACGAAACGAAGGGTCGGCATCACCCGTCGTCGTTCGAAGAACAGGAAACATCGCCGCCCCATCGCGGCTCGCGTGACGGCGTCGTAGATAGACCCGGTCGTGCTGGCAGAAAACTGGGGAAACATCGGAAACACCAGAATGCGATCGATGCCCTCCTGCATCAGGCCTGCCATGGCGGAGTCGATGGAAGGCTCGCCGTAGCGCATTCCCAACACTACCTTGAACCGATCGCTCAAACGCGCCTGCAACCCCTCTACCTGTGCCCGGGAGTGAATCAGGAGGGGGGATCCATCTGCGGTCCAGATGCGACGATAGAGCCGAGCGGAGCGTGCGGGTCGCCTGGTCAGCACGAACAGGTACAAGATGGGAAGCCATTTCCATCGCGGCAGATCAATAACCCGTGGGTCCGAAAGAAACTGTTTTAGGTACCGTCTCAACGCCGCTGAAGTCGGTGCTGCAGGAGTTCCTAGCTGCGCAATGAGAACGCCGATTCTGCTCTGGGATTCACCCACGAAGGTAGCTTCTTATAACCCTGGTGACAGGAATGCTAAATAGCCGTGCGCCTGCCCAATGCCCTGATTTTGTCGAGATTCTCGATTGCATTTTAATATATGGGAAGGTCAACTACGAGCCAGCGAGCGAGACGGCATGAGAGATCTATCAACAACCTTCGCCAAAGACCGGCCCGGACACATCGTCTTGATGCTCATCGCTCTTATTTCCACAAATGCTAGCGCCTTCGGAGCGGAAGACGGGCCACTCCTGCGGCGCGACCTGATGAACCTGACGCACCCGCAAAATCTCGTTATCTCGACATTGGGATTAGGTGTTGCCGGAATCGCGCACAGGTGGGATGACGATCTTGCCGGTGAGGTCGGCGACATCAGGGTATTACATGAGGTGTTGGACCTGGGGAACCTGTACGGCTCAAGCACTCTCAGCCTGACGTTTACCGCCGGAATGTGGGGGTTGGCAAAAATCACAGGTGTTTCCAGGGGGGAGGCTATTTTCTCGGATCTGGTCCGTGCCATTCTGTTGGCAAACGTAGTGGTAACACCGATCAAGTTCCTCGCTCAGCGCGAGCGACCCGACGGCAGCAACAGGCTCTCTTTTCCTTCTGGACATTCTGCGAACGCCTTCGCCATGACAACGGTGCTGGCGCGGCGATACGGTCCGAAGCTAGCGATGCCCCTCTACGCTCTTACCGCTGTGGTTCCAGCGGCCCGAATCGATCGCAACCGCCATTTCTTTTCCGATGTGGTTGCCGGTTCGATTCTCGGAGTAGTGGCGGGATACGCGGTTACCCTGCGGACCTCGGATGACGAAACGCCGCTCATGATCCGACCCTCATACGGCGGTAGGTCGCTGTCGGTCGAAGCATCGTTGCGTTATTGACATTCGACGGCCCTCCGGGTAGATTGCAAATGAGAGCCGACGCATTCGAAACACTGAACATCATGCGAAAATCACTCTGCGGTACCTCCATCCTTGCCCTTGTACTGGTGGTCGCCATCCAGGCCCCTGGTCTGTACTCTGTCTGCGTTATGTGCAACGACGCGCCGGCGGAGGTGATGCGCTGCCACGCCGAGTCCGCATTGCCTTCGGGGGAGAAGGTCGTTCTCCATGCTTCCTGTTGTTGCGAAATAGGTGCCGTGCCAGAGCAGACCGCTGCACTGGACCTGCTTGCCGAGCTACCAACCGCTCAGAGCAACCATCTATGGCATGCAGCTGTTTCGCTTCGTCTGGCTTCTCGTGAGACTCCGAGCACGGAAAAACGACGGCCGGACTCGTCGTTTCGTTATACGAACACCCCTCTTTTTGTGCTGAATAGCTCCTTTCTTATCTGATTACACCCCTCTGATCCGCCCCTAGTAACTCGCTGGGCAGCAGTCTGCTCGGGTACGTCCGTCTTAACCGCGGCGGGATGCCCGCTAGAAGACCGCGGTCTTACACGCGCACTTCCGGCCCCGTGCCGTCCACGCCGCCGGTTGTTGCCAAGATCATTTGGAGATCGACATGAAGGCTGCAGTGTATCCGCTGTTGCTGATGATGGCTGCAGAAACGCTAGCGTCGGGGCCAGCGATGGACATGGATCGATTGATCGACGAGGCGCTCACCAACAACCGGGGGCTGCAGGCGCTGCGCTACGAAACCGAGGCGCAGGCGGCCCGGATTCCGCCGGCGAGGGCACTTTCCGATCCAATCTTCAAGATCGAGCTAAGCAACGTGCCATTCAGCAACCTCGATTTCGAGAGCACCCCCATGAGCGGCAAGCAATTCATGCTGAGTCAACGGATTCCGTATTGGGGTAAACGAGCAACCCGAGCCGCGATCGAGGACCATGCTACGAAGGCGTCGCAGGCGGCCTTTGAAGATCACTCCGCAATCATTACTAACGAGGTCAAACAAACTTATTACGATCTCGCATTTCTCGACAGGGCGATCGCCATCACACAGAAGAATCGCAACCTGCTGAAAGATTTCGTCCGCATTGCCCAGGCCAAATACTCCGTCGGGACTGGGTTGCAGCAAGACGTGCTGAAAGCCCAGGTATCCCTGTCCGAGCTGCGGGATCGACTGATTGTCCTGAGGCAAGAACGGCGACGCACGGAAGCCCGATTGAACGCCGTGCTCAACCGGATGACGCAGGCCCCTGTAGGCAGGCCGGAGATCGTCAAACAAACGCCGTATCCATATGACCTCGCTGAACTGCAGCAGATGGCGGTCGCGGGGTCGTCGCACCTACGAGGTCTGGAGCAGACGACCCGAAAGTGGCAAACCGCAGAACGCCTCGCGCGGCTGTCGCATCGACCCGACTTCAACCTGAATCTGGGATATCGCCAGCGGGACTTTACCGCCGATCCGGTAGAAGGAAGCGATTTTCTCACCGTCGGCGTCGCGATCAATCTTCCAATATATCGAGGGGGCAAGCAAGACCAGCAGGTCCGCGAGGCGCTTGCAACACGCAAGGCATCCGAAGCTCGATACGACGCCGCCAAACGGCAGGTTTTCCTACGAATCGAACAGGCGCATATCGATATCCAAACCCACCGCGAGGAATCAGTCCTATACGAATCGTCGATCCTGCCTCAGGCGGAGCAAGCTCTTGCCGTCTCTGTCGCGGCGTACCAGGTGGGTAAGGTCGACTTCATGACCCTGCTCAACAGTCAGGTAACACTATTGAATTTCGAAATCAAACAGTACCACCATCTGACCGAAGGTGAGAAAGCACTGGCACGGATGGAGGTTGCGGTGGGCAAGCGCCTTTTCTGACGCACAACAAAACGAGAGGGGTCCGCAATGTACAAATCAGCCGCACTGACACTGATAATGCTCGCGGTGGGCACTCTTCTGGGCATCTGGCTAGCAGACAGCCAAGCACCGGAAGCTGCTGAGGAAGCCAACACGTTTCGCTGCCCCATGCATCCTACCGTGGTTTCCGATCGGCCCGGATCCTGTCCCGTCTGCGGCATGGATCTCGTCGCGGATCAACCGGCTGGTAACCTGACGCCCATGGGCGAACGCAAAATCGCCCATTGGCGGGCACCCATGGACCCGAGCTATACCTCGGAATCGCCAGGAAAGTCACCCATGGGGATGGATCTCATCCCGGTTTACGAAGATGAGCCTGAGATCAGAGGAATGGTTCAGATCGATCCGGTAACCGTGCAGAATATGGGTGTCAAGACTTACTCCGCCGAGCGAAAGTTACTCACTCGAGAGATTCGAACCGTGGGCAGGGTGGACTACGACGAGACCCGGATGACAGACGTGAATACGAAGGTGGATGGCTGGGTCGAGCGCCTCTTTGTGGACCATACGGGCCAGTCGCTCAAGAAGGGTCAACCGCTCCTGGAGATATACAGCCCCGAGCTCGTAGCTGCCCAGGAAGAGTACCTCATCGCGTACGACTATCAACAGCGATTGGCGCGCAACCCCGACGACGAAGTGGTGCAAGGAGCCGAGGATCTGCTAACGGCGGCGGCCCAGAGACTGCACTATTGGGACATCACCGACCGGCAGATTACGGATCTGAGGCTAACCCGTGCAGCGAATCGAACCATGATCCTCTACTCTCCCCAGCAGGGGATCGTGGTGCACAAAGCGGTTTTCGACGGCGCGTATATCAAATCGGGCCAACACCTGTATCGCATCGGAGATCTTTCGAAGGTCTGGGTATATGCCGACGTATACGAATACGAGTTTCCCTGGTTGCGCGTGGGCCAAGAAGCTGAAGTGGAGCTCTCCTACCTCCCCGGGCGGACATTCTACGGGAAGGTCACCCATGTGCATCCCTTCCTTGATTCTAAGACCCGTACGGTAAAGGTGCGGATAAGTTTTCCAAATCCGAATCTCGAGCTCAAGCCGGAGATGTACGCCAATGTGCGTATAAAATCGATGGTGTCGCGGAAGGCGCTTGTAGTTCCGGCACAGGCAGTGATCCGCTCCGGCGAAAGGAATGTGCTGATCGTTGCCCTCGGCGAAGGCAGGTTTCAGCCACGGGATGTGAAGCTGGGTGTCGAAGCGGATGGGTTTCTGCAGATTCTCGATGGCCTGTCTGCTGGTGAGCAGGTCGTTTCTTCGGGACAGTTCTTGATCGACTCCGAAAGCAATCTGAAAGCGGCAATCAGTAGTCTTGGTGATGGCCGGGACCGCGAAGGTGCGCGGCCGGCCGTCGGCAACGGCGACCAGGTGGAGCGCGAATACGCCGAAGACGGGTCTCGTTAGGAGGATCAGATGTTGAACCGCATCATCGAGGCGTGTTTGAACAACAGGTTCATGACGATCATCGTGGGGTGCCTGGTGATCGGGGCGGGCTTCTTCGCTGTCTACAACACCCCGCTCGACGCCATTCCAGATCTGTCCGACGTACAGGTGATCGTTTTGACGGAATACCCGGGTCAAGCTCCTCAGGTCGTTGAGGATCAGGTGACCTATCCCTTGACGACCGCCATGTTAGGGGTCCCGTTCGCGAAAGCGGTGCGGGGGTATTCCTTCTTCGGTTTGTCATTTGTCTACATCATCTTCGAGGATGGGACAGACATCTACTGGGCCCGGAGCCGGGTACTGGAATATTTAAATTTTGTTACCGACAGATTGCCGCCTGGAGTGGCTCCCAAGCTCGGCCCGGACGCTACCGGGGTCGGATGGGTCTTCGAGTACGTGCTCGAAGATACCAGTGGCCGCCACGACTTGTCCGAGCTGCGATCCATCCAGGACTGGTACCTGCGTTACGAATTGACCAGCGTCCCGGGTGTCTCGGAGGTGGCGAGTATCGGTGGTTTCGTCAAGCAGTATCAAGTAACCGTAGACCCCAACAAGCTTGCGGTTTTTGACGTACCGCTAAACAAGGTGCGCACAGCAATTCAACGTGGAAACAACGATGTCGGTGGTCGCCTGGTGGAGATGGGGGAGACCGAGTTCATGGTACGCGGTCTGGGATACGTCCGGTCGTTGGAGGATCTGCGCAGTATCGCCATCGGCGTCGATGCCAACGGTACACCGATTCGGCTGCGGGATATCGCTACGGTCCAGCTGGGTCCCGAATTGCGCCGAGGTCTGGCCGAATGGAACGGCGAGGGGGAGATCGTAGGGGGGATCGTGGTCATGCGTTACGGCGAGAACGCCCTTGCCGTCATCGAGCGTGTGAAAGCACGGCTAGAACAGCTGAAGTCGGGGCTGCCGCCCGAAATCGAGATTCACACCGCATACGACCGCTCCGGTTTGATCCTACGGGCCGTGGACAACCTGCGGGAAAAACTGACGGAAGAGTGTATCGTGGTGGCTCTGGTTTGCACCCTCTTCCTGCTCCATTTCCGCAGTGCATTCGTGGCGATATTCACGCTTCCAGTGGGCATTCTCGTGTCGTTTGCCATCATGTATAACCAGGGCATCAACGCGAACATCATGTCCCTGGGGGGAATCGCCATCGCCATCGGGGCCATGGTCGACGCGGCCATCGTAATGGTTGAGAACGCCCATCGCCATATCGAGCGCGACGGCGGCCGCAAGGACCACTGGCAAATCATTGCCGATGCTTCCAAGGAAGTGGGACCGGCCCTTTTCTATTCGTTACTGATCATTACTCTGTCCTTCTTGCCCGTGTTCAGCCTCGAAGCACAAGAGGGCCGGCTGTTCAAACCTCTGGCTTTTACGAAAACCTACGCTATGGCGGCGTCCGCAATTCTCGCGATTACGATCGTGCCGGTGCTCATGGGATTTCTCGTCCGCGGTCGCATCATGCCGGCGAGGAAAAACCCTCTTTCACGAGCTGCCATCTTCCTCTACCGGCCGGCACTGAGGTGGGTGCTCAGGCATCGGATCCTAGTGGTGGCTCTGGGGGGCGCCGCAGTTCTGGTTGCGGTTTTTCCATTCAACCGCCTAGTCGCTGAGAGGTTCTCCGACGAACCTCGAAGCATTACCTACCGCGGACTGGTGAAACTCGGTCGCCTCTTTCCAATGGAAAAGCTCGGTTCCGAGTTCATGCCCCCACTCTATGAGGGTGACTTGCTGTACATGCCCACCACCCTGCCGGGCGTGTCCGTAACCAAAGCGCGTGAGCTGCTGCAGCAGACCGACAAGATCATTCGCACCTTCCCCGAGGTACATCACGTTTTCGGCAAGATCGGTCGCGCTGAAACCGCGACCGATCCAGCGCCAATGTCGATGATTGAAACAACGATCACGCTCAAACCAGAGACCGAATGGCGCCCGGGCATGACCCCCGAAAAGCTGGTGGACGAACTCAACCAGGCGGTCAAGTTCCCCGGTCTGACCAACGCGTGGACCATGCCGATCAAAACTCGAATAGACATGTTATCCACGGGCATCAAGACGCCGGTGGGCATCAAAGTAGCCGGCGACGATCTGGAGACCCTTCAGCGTATCGGTCAACAGATTGAAGAGGTCGTGCGCCGCATCCCCGGCACCTCAAGCGCTTACGCCGAACGGGTGGCCGGGGGCAATTACCTAGATTTCGAGATCCGGCGGGAGGAAGCGGCGCGCTACGGCCTCAGCATCGGAGACATTCAGGATGTCATCATGTCCGCCATGGGAGGCATGAATATCACCCACACCGTTGAGGGGCGTGAGCGGTACCCAGTTAATCTGCGCTACGGTCGTGAACTGCGAGACAATCTGCCTGCTCTGCGTCGGGTTCTCGTGCCCGCACCTACCGGCGCGTCGATCCCCCTTGAACAGTTGGCCGAGATACGCATTAGCAAGGGTCCGCCCGGAATCAAAAGCGAGAATGCCCGGCTTAACGCCTGGATCTATGTCGATATCAAAGATGTCGATGTGGGCACCTACGTGGACCGCGCGCAGCAGCTGGTTGCGGAGCAAGTCGAGCTCCCCGCGGGGTACAGTCTCGTCTGGAGCGGTCAATTCGAGTACATGCAACGTGCGGAGCAGCGCCTGCGCATCGTCGTGCCCGTCACTCTCTGCATCATTTTCTTGTTGTTGTTTCTGAATTTCCGCAACGTCGCCGAGTGCCTGATCGTTATGGCGTCCCTGCCCTTCGCCTTGGTGGGAGGCATCTGGCTGATGTATCTGCTGGACTACAACATGAGCGTCGCAGTGGGTGTCGGATTCATCGCGCTGGCGGGTGTCAGTGCCGAGATCGGAGTTGTAATGCTCACCTATTTGGACCAGGCGTACCAGGCGCGCAGGCAGGAGGGCGCATCGCTTTCTCGCGGCGACCTGCAGGAGGCAATCATCGAGGGAGCATCGCTTCGCGTGCGTCCCGTCTTGATGACCGTTGGGTCAACCTTTTTCGGGCTGTTGCCCATCATGTGGGGCCACGGCACCGGATCGGAGGTGATGCAGCGAATAGCAGCGCCCATGGTGGGCGGATTGGCCACCTCCTTGATCCTGGCCCTCTTCTGCATCCCGGCGATCTACAGCCTCTGGAGAGAATGGGACCTGGAGAAATGATACGTGTAGGTATGCGTTTAGCCCCTATTATCGCTGTGGCACCGTTTCATCTCCTCAATATGGTTGATCAGGACAGGCATTGCATCGACATTCTAATTCAGGTTAGCGCCGCGCTTACCAACTGATCATCGTGAAATGGGCAACCCGTTTCCTTATCGGCAGCAAGATCCAATGAACGAAAAGCCTCCAACTGAAGAGCTAGCGACCCGGGAAGTTACCCTGGGCATCGAAGGCATGAACTGTGCCGCGTGCGCTAGCCGAGTAGAAAAACAGCTGGCTGGGGTTACCGGGGTGGAGCTGGCTGCGGTCAATCTCGGCACCGAAGCCGCCCACGTGGAATACGACAGTGATCTGGCGGACATCCATCAGCTCAAGCAGGCGGTGGTGGACGCCGGTTACGCAGTCCGTGAAGACGCTGACAACGGAAAAGAGCGCCGGGAGCGAAAGCTGGCCGATATCAGGGGGCAACGGAGAACGATGGTGGCTGCCTTGGTTTTCTGGCTGCCTCTGTTTGCGCTGGAGATGAGTGGGATGGCCGGCATCCGCCCGCCCGAATTTCTGTCATTCGAACAGCATCCGTCGCGAATCGGAATTCTGCATCTGGCCTTCGTTCTGCCAGTGCTCTGGATTGGTCGGCACATCTACCGCGATGGTGTGCGCGCCCTGTGGCACGGGGGCCCCAACATGTTCACCCTCATCGCCCTTGGAACGACCGCTGCCTTTTTCTTCAGCGCGTGGGGCCTGACGAGGGTACTCTGGTTCGAGGCTTCTACGTTTCACACCTATTTCGCCGCGGTATCGACCATTGTCGCCCTCATGTTGCTTGGCCGTTACCTGGAAGCCAGGTCCAAGGACAGGGCCGGCGAAGCCATACGGGCTTTGATGGATCTTCAACCGCCCACAGCGGCATGGGTAACCGACGCCGGCGAGCAGCAAATTCCGATCTCCGAGGTTGCCGTCGGACAGGTTCTTCGCGTGCGTCCGGGTACAACCCTGCCCACTGATGGGGAGGTGGTCAGCGGAGTATCCGACGTTGATGAATCGATGTTGACCGGCGAATCGATGCCGGTGCCGAAGACCGTTGGAGACCGAGTTGTCGGCGGTAGCATGAATGGACAGGGCATGATCGATGTGCGCGCTACTCGTGTGGGACGCGACACGGTGTTGGCGCGCATCGTCAGAGTTGTTGAGGAAGCCCAGCAGGGCAGAGCACCGATAGCGCGTCTCGCGGATAGGGTGGCGGGGTACTTCGTACCCGTGGTAATCGGCATCGCGTTTGTCGCTGCCGGCTCCTGGCTGTTGGTGGGGGAGCCGTTGCCATTCGCGCTACAGGTTTTCGTGACCATCTTGATCATAGCCTGCCCATGCAGTCTCGGTTTGGCAACGCCGGCAGCTATTATGGTGGGAACAGGCCGGGGCGCTCAGCTAGGTATCCTGGTACGGAGTCCGGAAGCATTGGAACAAACACATCGTCTCGATACTATCGTGCTGGACAAGACCGGCACCATAACCAAAGGTAAGCCATCAGTGTCCGGGATAGAGGTTCTGGGACCGTGGTCCGAAACCGAGCTGTTGTCGTTGTGCGCCGCTGTGGAGCAGGCTTCCGAGCACATCGTTGCCTCGGCTATTGTCGATCGGGCGCGGGCTGCGGCAGTTCAATTGGAATCCGCTCTCGATTTCGAGGCGATCCCGGGTGTGGGAGCAAGGGCGCGTGTGGGTGAGCGCGTCGTTGCAGTGGGCAATCGCAAGATGGTTGAAGACGTTGGCGGGAAGGAGCCGTACGCTGCCGCGGCGGACAGGCTGGCGGCGCAGGGGTCGACGGTCGTTTGGGTGGCTGTGGACAACCTGGTCGCCGGGTTGATCGCCATCGCCGATATCCCCCGCGACGAGAGCACCTCCGATATAGCGACGCTGCGCAACGACGGGCTGCACGTGGTCATGCTGACAGGCGACCATGCAGCCGCAGCCCACGCCGTGGCCAAACAGGTGGGTATCGACGACGTGCGCGCAGAGGTACTGCCAGAGGACAAAGCAGACGTGGTCGAATCGCTGCGGCAGCAGGGGCGACGTGTGGGCATGGTGGGCGATGGTATCAACGATGCCCCCGCCCTGGCAAAGGCAGACGTGGGTATCGCTATTGGCGGTGGAACCGATGTGGCGCTGGAGGCAGCCGATATCGTTCTGCAAAACAACCGCCTCGCCGACGTGCGCCGTGCCATAGAGCTGAGCCGGGCGGTGTTGCGCACGATCAAACAGAATTTGTTCTGGGCGTTTTTCTACAATGTGATCGGAATTCCCGTGGCGGGTGGGGTTTTGTATATATTCGGGGGGCCGTTGCTCAACCCGATGTTGGCCAGCGCCGCGATGGCTTTCAGCTCAGTTTCCGTGCTTGCCAATGCCCTGCGTTTGAAACGGTTCGCGCGAGATGGGTGATTCGTACCTGCGGTAACGGGAAGGGGTGCGTTGAATCGAAAGGGGGGACTGACGTGCTGCGGGCTCAGCGAGCTTCGAGTTTGACCATACCCCAGGACAGGTCGTCCACGGCTGTAAGATCGAAAACGATCGTCAACACCGGGCGGTTTGCTACGCTCTGGTGTTCGCGGCTATCGAACCGCTTGGCGGTGGCGCCGCCCGACTCATTGCCGATCAGTATCCAGCCGAAGTTGGTTGAAGGAGCGTCCAGCCAGCCCTGAACATCGTCAATCATATCCGCGGTAGACGTCCATGTGTAGTTGCCGACGCCGCCCACGCCCAGGTCGGCACTCGCGATGGATGCAAAGTCTCCACCTGGGTTTTCCCACATGGTGTCCGAGGAAAAGGAATGAATCCAGGTAGCGTCGCCACGAGTAGCGGGAGCGCCGCGACCTTCTTCTCCGCCAAGTGAATCGCCCTCTCCCCAGTCCGTCAGTAGCCTGTGCAGGTGCACATTTTCGGTGCCGGCTTGGCTGTTGGACACGTTCATCGTCAAGCTGACCCTCTCTATGGTGGATCCGTCCGGTATGCTTCCCGCGATGTCGAAGAAGACCAGGGCACGCTGAGAGAGACCGTTGCTTCTCCCCACAAATAGAAAGTCCCCGGAGCCATTGCTCTCGGCCCCATCTGGGTGTTCGTAGAGGGAATTATCCCGATCGGCGGTAAGGGTGCCCTCGACGGCGACAGTGGGCAACGGGAGCAGAAGCAGGAAACCCAGACAGAGCTGCAGGTGCCGAGGAGATGAAATCAAGATTTGCGAGGGTTTTGGCGGCATTACGGAAACCGGTGTAACTAGCTAACAATATTATATATATACTATACAGGATGCTGGCATTTCGCACAAATTTTTTCTTATTCCCAGAGTGGCTCAAATTCCCATTTTTCCGTGGAGCGAACCTCTATGCGTGACGTGGAAAACCCGGAGCATGGATCCGAGCAGCTCAAATCTCGGCGGCTCGTCAATCGCCTCTTGGGTGTAGGGTTGGTTTCGTCAATGACCGGATTTATGGGCACCGCCCTGGGTTATCTATGGCCGGCGGCGTATCAGAACGCGTCTACCATGGTCCAGGGCATGGATGGTCCCATCGATCCCGATCGAATCGGCGAGAATGAAGGGGTCGTTGGTCGCAGCGTGGCGGGCAAGGTCCTGCTGGTGCGCAAGAACGGCGAGCTCATCGCATTGCAGGCAAGCTGTACCCATCTGGGGTGTACCGTTGCATGGAACGGTGCGACCGGGCGCGTGGAGTGTCCCTGCCACGGGGCTCGGTATGACCTCAGCGGTCAGGTGCTAAGAGGCCCCGCCAGAGACCCTTTGGCGCGACTACAGCTGACAACACAGCAGCAGGGGATTCACGTCGTACCGACGGCTTCCTAGCGCAAATGGGAAAATTCATACTCAACTGGTTTTCCGAGCGGTTGGACCTCGCCCCCGCCTTCAAGCTTCTGGGGGAGAATCTGCGCAAGCCGGTTCCTACCCACGTCAACTGGCTCTTCACCCTTGGTGCTTCGATAGCGTGCCTGCTGGGACTGCAGATCTTCAGCGGCCTGCTGCTGATGGTTCACTACAAGCCAAGTGCTCGGGAAGCGTACGCCAGCATCGAGTTTATCATGGATCACGTGACCCTGGGATGGTTTGTGCGCGGGCTGCACAACTGGGGCGCCCATTTGATCATGATTCTACTGTTGCTCCACATGATCAGGGTTTTCGTATACGGCGGGTACAAACGCCCTCGCGAGGTGACCTGGGTAATCGGCGTCTTGCTCTTCACCGTCGTCGCTGGATTCGGATTTACGGGATACCTCCTCCCCTGGGATCAGATGGCTTACTGGGCCACGGTCGTCGCCACCGAAGCGCCTGCGACCCTTCCGCTTGCCGGCCCGCTCGTCAAGGAATTCATGGTGGGCGGTGTCGAGGTGGCCGACGGAACCATCGGCAGGTTCTACGTTCTGCACGTTTTTGTTCTGCCGCTGGCGCTGGTCGGTCTAGTGGGTTTGCACCTCTTTCTCATACGGTATCAGGGGGTTTCCTCGCTGCGGCGCACCGACGTTCCCGAGCCTGGGTCGCGGGAGCTCGGCGCTGCCGGGGGCAAGCCGTTCTGGCCCTATCACGTGCTCAAGGATCTTACCTCCTGCTACATCATCATCGCCGTCCTGGTGACCCTGGCACTGTTGTTTCCACCGCACCTGGGAGACCCAGCAAACCCGTTTCTCACACCGATCGGCATTAAACCCGAGTGGTACTTTCTGCCGGCTTATCAACTGCTGAAGTACGTTCCCGAAGCGGTTGGCGTGCAGGTGCCGCCCTTGTTTCTGATTCTTCTTCTGCTACTCCCGTTCGTCATCGATCGCTCTCCCGAACGGCACCCACGGCAGCGCCTCCGAGTCATCACCGGTGGCGTGCTTGTCTTTGGACTGGTCGTTCTGCTTGGAGTTCTCGGTCATCTCTCCGAAACCAAACGCACGATTCTCGGCACGACCTTTCAGTTTGATATCCGCGGTTTCCCGCAACCGGCAGAGGTGGACTCATCGAAGGAGCATCCGTGATTCTCGGTGTTGTCTGCATGCTTCTCCTCGCCGTCGGCGCAGCCGCCACCGAACCGATCGATCTGGACGAGGTGGCCTGCGCGCTCTGTCATTTCGAACAGGGAGACGAGTTCAGTGAAAGCGTTCACTATCAACGCGGATTAATCCTTTGCAACGACTGCCACGGCGGCTTGCCATTCGAAACCGACGACGCCATTGCAAAAGCGCAAGGGACCGGTTATATCGGCAAACCGTCCCGCGAACAGATCGCCGGAGTGTGCGCCTCGTGCCACACGGCGTCGGAGAATCATTTCGCCACCGGCCCCCACGGCAACTGGACGGTGCGGGACAATCCCACTTGCGTCACCTGCCATCACAACCACCGCGTGTTAGAAGCGTCCGCCGCACTTCTCGAATCCAAGTGCACCCTATGTCACACAACCGACAGTGATGCGCTGGAACGCTGGCACCGCATGGTCGAAGCCCTGCAAGTGCAACGGCAAAGGGTTGCCTCCCTGCAGTCGCGGCTCGACACCCTGGCGCCTGAGGTGCGAGCGGTGCGACGTGCCCTACCAATGATCGGGATCGCTTACGCCTCACTGCGGGACGCCGAACCTGCTACCCACGCCATGAACGCCTATCTGATTGAGGAAAAGGTCGAGGAGTCACAACGGGAGTTGCAGAAGGCGGAACAACACATCGCCGACCACGTTGCGGATCTACGTCAACGAGAGTGGATCGTGGGGGGCGTGTGGCTTTTCGTCGCGATCAACGTGGCGCTGTTGTGGATTCGTCGTAGGTCGGGGAAGTAGCCGGCTTACGACGGTTGGTCCCAAGCCGCCGTTACGAGCCTGGGTAAGATCACCCCTGCCGGTCCTGTCAGGACGTGGTCTGCCGCGGCAGAGAGGGGGGTTGGTTCCAGGTTTACCTCGACGACCTTCGCGTCATTGCGTTTTGCCTCATAGGGCAACGCTGCTGCAGGTTGCACCAACGAGGAGGTGCCAACGCTGAACAGCAGGTCGCATCTGCGGGCCGCATCGAAAGCTGCCTGAAGAATATCTTCAGGCAGAGACTCGCCGAACCAGACCACGTCGGGCCGAAGCGGTCCTCCGCACCTAGGGCACGGTGGCGGCATCTCTTCGCCTTCCTTCCAGTCGCTCACGATTTCGTTTTCACGGAAACATTTGACCCGACCGATGTTTCCGTGTAGTTCCAGCACGTGCTCGTTGCCGGCGCGGGTGTGCAGTCCGTCGACGTTCTGGGTGATCAGGGTGAAAGCGGCCGATCGACGCTCCATTTGGGCGAGTGCTCGATGGCCGGCATTTGGTGCTGCTTTTGAAAGCAACTCTCGACGCCAGGCGTACCAGTTCCAGACCAGCTCGGGCTCGCGCTCGAACGCAGCCGTTGTAGCCAGGTCCTCGGGATCGTACTGCTGCCACAGCCCTGATTGCGCGTCGCGAAAGGTGGGAATCCCGCTTTCGGCTGAGATCCCGGCCCCGGTGAGGACTACGACCCGATCGGCGTCGCACAAGAGACGCCCGAGGGCGGGTGGGATTTCAGCAGCTGGATCACGCATGGTCAGCCGAGCTTGTTCGTTGAATTTTCCATGAGTATACTACGCTCTCCGAAGCATTCATCCGCCGCGCTGGCGGAAACACCGCGTTCGCCGTTCAACGATGATCCCCCTGCGAAAAGTTGAGATAAGGCGTCTCTACAAAGAAGCGATCCAGAAGTACCGACTTCAAGCCAAGATCGCTTTTTTGCTGCAAAGCCTGGATGATCCGTTGAACGTCGGTTCCATGTTCCGCATTGCCGATGCCTGCGGTGCGTCTGAGCTCATCCTCGCCGGCCGTACCCCGGCGCCGCCGCACGAAGAGATCGATCGCACTTCGCGGGGCCATGAACGGCGCGTCCCTTGGCGACATATCCCACAGATAGCCGAGGCTGCGGCCATTGCTAAAGACGATGGTTATCACCTGGTGGCGTTGGAGACGGCACAGGGCGCGAAATGCTATCTGGAGTATGAGTTTCCCAGGAAGATATGCCTGGTTCTCGGCAACGAGAGCAAAGGGGTCTATCCCTCAACCCTCACCCACTGCGACGGCGCGGTGTTCATTCCCATGTACGGCAAGGGTCCCTCACTGAATGTTCACGTCGCAGCCGCTCTGGTCGCGTATCAGGCGGCGCTGGGCGGTGGGTGCGGGGGAAGTGTCGATCGATGAATGTCTCACAGCTGCTGACGAAGTCGGCTCGAGCCTACCCCGATCGAGACGCCCTGATTTTCGGTTCTCAGCGCTGGAGCTATGTGGAATTCGAAGCGCGAGTGAACCAGCTGGCCAACGGATTGATCGGGCTGGGTCTGCAACCCGGGTCCCACGTCGCCTTGCTCATGTACAACTGTCCGCAGATGATGGAAGCCCTCTTTGCCTGCTTCAAAGCAGGATGTGCCGCGGTGCCGATCAATTTTCGGCTCCACCCCAATGAGTACGCCTACGTCATCGATCATTCGGAAGCTGAGGTCTTGGTGACGTCGCCGGAGTTTTCCGCGGTGATCGCTGAGATGGCGGCTGATATTCCCCGCTGTCGCCACCTCGTGTCCCTGGATCCAGCGGTAAAGGGACATCTCTTTTTCGACGAGCTTGTAGACCGGCAGCCAACCTCCTTCGCGGATTACGAGGCGATGCCCGACGATGTGGCCTGGCTGTTCTACACCTCGGGAACCACCGGCCGCTCAAAAGGTGCCATGCTGACCCAACGCAACCTGATGGCTATGACCATGAGTTTCTACACCGGCATGTGTCCGGGCTTTTCCAATCGCGAGGCGGTACTTCATGCTGCGCCTCTCTCCCATGGCAGCGGTTTGTACGCGCTCCCGAACGTGGGCATGGCCGCCACCAATGTGATTCTCGAGCAAAGGTCGTTTGCTGCGTCTGTCGTTCTGCGATCGATAGAAGAGCATGCCATTACCAACATGTTTGTCGCCCCCACCATGCTGAAGCTGTTGGTGGATGATCCGCAGCTGAGTGCTTGCGACTTGACCAGCATGCGATCGTTTATCTACGGGGGTGGGCCGATGATGGTGGACGATCTGGTCAAAGCGATGGAACGACTCGGTAACCGCTTGGTGCAACTATACGGCCAGGGAGAATCCCCGATGACCATCACCTTTCTTTCCCACGATGATCACGTGTTAAACGGTGACGAAAAACAGACGCGGAGATTGGCGTCTGCGGGCAAGCCACATCCGAATCTAGAGATACGGATCGTGGACGAGGATGACAACGGACTCGCGTCCGGTGCCATGGGGGAAATTGTGACGCGGTCAGATCTGGTCATGAAGGGATACTGGCGCGACGAGGAGGCGACCAGCGCCAGTCTCAAGAACGGCTGGCTGCATACCGGGGATATGGGGTACCTGGACGACCGTGGATATCTCTTCATTATGGATCGCTCGAAGGACATGATCATCAGCGGCGGAGAAAACATTTACCCGCGGGAAATAGAAGAGGTAATCAGCACCATGCCAGGAGTGCGTGAGGTTGCGGTGATCGGGATTCCCGATCCCAAGTGGGGCGAGGCGGTTCACGCGGTGGTAGCCTTGGTGCCCGGGGCCGAGCTGAGCGCTGACGAGATCATAGGATTCTGCCGCGACAACATCGCCAGCTACAAGAAACCGAAATCAGTAGAGTTCGTCGACGAGCTGCCCAAGAACAACTACGGCAAGATCGTCAAGAAGGACCTGCGGACGCGACACTGGACGGGGAAAGATCGCAAGGTCTGATGACGTCAGAACTGACCGTCGAGATCGAACATAAGACCACGTTTGCAGATGGAATCGATTTCGGGGGAAGCGGCTGTTACCAGCGTCTCTCGGGTCGGGTGCGATTGGCTATCGATCCGGAGGTGCCGGAAAACAGTGCTGTGATCGATCTGGATCTCGCCCCTAGAAACGCCGCCGGACAGGTGGAATTCGACGCCGATCTTTGCATTCTTCGCCCCGACCACCTCGAGCAAGGCAACCGTCGCGCCCTGTTCGATTTCGGGAACCGCGGTCACAAGCGGGCGCTGGCGATGTTCAACGATGCTCCCGGCGACAACGCTCAGCCAGGATCCGATGCCGGCACTGGGTTCCTTATGCGTCGGGGTTACAGCATCGTCTGGGTCGCTTGGGAGGGGGACATACTCCCGGGCGACGAGCGCATGACGGTGCGGCTTCCCGTAGCTTCTCACCGGGGCAAACGGATCGCGGGGCAAGTGAGAAGGGTGTTCATCGCCGACTGCCCGGGAACCTCTTGCATGAGATTGAGCGGCTTCAATTCTGCCAAGGGATATGCGACGGCTAGCCGCGATACGCGACATGCCGTCCTTACCCGTCGTCAATACACCGAGAGCCAGCCGGTTACCGTTCTCCCTGGGGACTGGCAGTTTGCACGTCTGGAAGTCAGCACTCCCCATCCCGAGTCGGGTGAGGCGGTGGAGTCGGCCGTCGTTTCTTCAGACGAGCATATCTATCTGCCCGGTGGATTCAAGCCGGGGTGGATTTACGAGCTGGTGTACACCGCCGTCGATCCACTGGTCATGGGCCTGGGCTACGTAGCGGTTCGCGATCTCATTTCCTTCCTCAAATACGGCGAAAGAGACAGTGCCGATACCGTGAACCCACTCCGTGAGGGGGACACTCGGTTGGAGAAGGTGTACTGCTTCGGTCGCTCGCAGACGGGGCGTGTCATTCGCGATTTCGTCTACCAGGGGTTCAATGCCGACGGCCAAAATCGCCGTGTATTCGATGGCGCTTTTTGTCACGTAGCCGGTGCCGGCCGCATCTGCAACAATCATCGATGGTCGCAGCCGGTGCGGTTGGCGTCTTACCAACACGAAGATCGATACTCCTACTCGGACCGCTTTCCTTTCGCCTACGAAGCGACCGAGGATCATCTAACCGGGCAGCAAGATGGACTTCTAAAGCGCCCCGACACCGATCCCCTCTGGATCCATACCCAGACCTCCGGCGAGATGTGGCACCGACACGGCTCGTTGGTGCACACGGACACTCGCGGCAACGACCTTGCGCAGGGTGACGGGATAAGGATCTATCTGTGGTCGAGTTCGCAGCATCTGCCCCGTCGAATGGGAGATACAATGGTCTCCGATTTCAGCCAGCATGCTATCAACGACATTGTCGCGACGACGCCCCTGTTCCGGGCGTTGTTGGACCATCTCGATCGGTGGGTTACCGACGGCACACCTCCGCCTCCGAGCCGCGTTCCCTTGCGCTCAAACGGAGGACTCGTATCTATCGAGGAATGGAGGGTTCAGTTTCCCGTGATTCCCGCGGCTGTCACGCCTCGCGAACCGAATCGCTTGCCTTTGTGGGACTACGGACCAGATGCCGACCGGGGATACCTAACCATCGATCCGCCGCAGCAAGTGGGAGCGGATGATTACTCGGTGCTGTTACCGGCCGTCGACGCGGATGGCAACGAGACCGCCGGCATTCGTATGCCGCTGGTGCGCGTACCCCTCGGAACTGCAACCGGCTGGAACATCAGGGCAAGGGGATCTAGTCCCGGCGCCATGGCATGCATGTGGGGCAGCTTCATCCCGTTTCCCGTGAGCCGGGCGGAGCGACTGGCAACCGGCGATCCCCGCGCCTCCATCGAGGAACGATATGACGGGGAGGAAGACTTTCTGCACCAGCTCACAAGGGCCACCCACGACCTCGCCCAGGAAGGATTCCTGCTGCTGGACGAGGACCTGAAGTCGGTTCGGGACCGGGCACGCCAAGTTTGGCGTTTGGTAACTGCCCAATAGAAAGCCAGATGCTCACCGCCGTCGATGAGAATGTGTGGGAAGCCGAGCACCCGCTGAGTCTGGCCGGCGTTCAGCTCGGTCACCGGATGACGATCATACGGATGGCCGACAACGAACTGCTGCTGCACTCTCCCGTGCCGCTGTCCGACGTTCTCGAGCGCGAACTCGAGGAGCTTGGCGAGGTAAGGTACGTCGTGGCGCCCAGTCGTTTTCACGATCTTTTTCTGACGGCCTATTTCGAACGTTTTGCCCGTGCTACATTTTGTACGGTTCCTGGCATGGCGGATCAACATCCCGAGATGGGATTCGAGATCGTGCTCTACGATCAGTTCCCCAAATACTGGTCCGAAGAGGTGGAACATATCCTTGTAGGTGGGATCCCCAAGGTAAACGAAGTGGTCTTCTTTCACCCCGCGAGCAAGACGCTTGTCGTCGCCGATCTCGTCTTCAACATCCAATCCAGCAACTCCTGGTTGACGCGAACCGCCATGAAGTTGAACCAGGCGTACGGAAGGGTCACACCTTCGCGATACTTCAAGTCCTTGGTCAAGGACAAGAGGGCTTTCACGACCTGTATCGAGCGGATCCTCGAATGGGATTTCGAGCGGATCGTCGTCGGGCACGGTTCTATTGTCGAGAGCAACGGCAAAGAGGTGCTGGCGGCTGCGTTCGACTGGTTGGCCGAGCCGACTCGCAGTTAGCTTGTCGCTTTCACGGAGAGGGGGCAAGAAAGGTTTTGAATCTGAAAGGCAAGAACAGACACCAAAAGGCCGCATTGCGCCCGGGAGAGCCCAGGGTGGGCAAAGAGCAGATCGCCGAGTTGCTCGAGATGTCTCACAGCGACGATCCGAAGGAACGTCTCGTCGCCGCACAATTCCTATGCCCATGCCATGTGCGCAAACGAATCGGCGAGGTCTGGACGGCATTGTACCGCATGCTCGAAGATCCCGATCTAAAGGTGCGACGAGCCGCATGGCACACCTTGGATGACGGCGGGAGACCAGCGGATCCCATCCTGGAGGAGATATTCGCTCGCGCCCTGGAAAACGAATCCGATCGACGTATCCGCGAATGTGCGGAGAAGTATACCCGGTCGCGCCGGAAGAGGGCTGCAGCAGAAGAACGCCTGAGGGTCTACTCCGAATACACCGAGGTAGGCAAATGCGATTTCTGCGGCGGTTCGAATCTGAAGCTCAAGAAGGATATGGAGACCCTCATTCCGGTGAACGGCGAGCAGCGGCTGGCCTTGATCTGCGAAGCTTGCAGCGCCGGTTAGAATCAAATGGAGGCGATATGAAGATTACTGACGTCACGGTCGAGTGTTACGCATGGCCCAAACCGAAACCGATCAGCAACGGCAAATACACCTACACGAAGGTCGTGTTTAACCTAGTGAAGGTGATCACCGACGACGCAGTCACCGGGATCGGCTGGGGGGGCGGAACCGCCGCCACCCGACCCGGGGCCGTCAGCAGTGCCCTGGTCGACCATTTCAAGGCGGCTTTGATCGGGGAGGATCCTTTTACCTATCGCCGCATCTGGGAAAACATGTGGTTGCCGAAGATCGTCGGCCGCCGCGGCATGTCCACCCACATCATCAGCGCCATAGACATCGCGATTTGGGATCTCATGGGAAAAGTTCTCGGCAAATCGGTGCACAAGCTACTGGGCGGTTTTACCGATCGCATACCTACCTATATCGCCGGCGGTTACTACGAGGAGGGGAAAGGGTTGAAGGAACTGGCGCAGGAGATGGAAGATAACCTGGCGCTGGGCGCGAAAGCGGTGAAGATGAAGGTGGGCGGCGTACCCATCAATGAGGACGTGGAACGCGTGCGCGCGGTCCGAGATGCGATCGGCCCCGATATCAAATTGCTGGTGGATGCGAATAACGCCTACGCGGCCTACGAAGCGATCGAACTGGCACGCAAGATCGAACCGTTCGACATATTCTGGTTCGAAGAGCCGGTAGCGCCGGATGACTACCGCGGCCATGCCCAAGTTGCACGCTCTACCTGTATCCCCGTTGCAACCGGTGAGAACGAGTACACCCGCTACGGCTTCCGCGACCTGATCGAGCACGAATCGGCGGCCATCCTGAATGCGGATGCGCAGATTTTGGGCGGTATTACGGAATTCATGAATGTCGCTTCCCTGGCGGCCGCTCAGGATCTTCGCATTGCGCCCCACGGAGCACAGGAAGTGCACATCCATCTGGTTGCGGCCATTCCCAACGGTCTCATTCTCGAGTTCTACAGGGAAACCGTTGATCCGCTACGTGGCCAATTGTTCGAACAGCCGTTGACGGTGGATGATGACGGATACGTCACTGTACCGGACCGCCCCGGTCTTGGCATGGAGCCGAATTACGACATACTGAAAGAGCATCGCGTCGCCTGAGCGGAACAGGCGCCGAAACGTCTGTATTCTATTCTCCCTTGGGATTTTGCTGGTAGCGATCGCGCAGAACCCGACGCATTACCTTGTTCGATGCCGTCCGCGGCAAGGTTTCGACGACGACTACGTCGTGCAGTCTGAAGAGGGGGTTCAGGTTGCGTTTCAACGCCGACTGCATCAATTCCCGAAGATCGGCCTGGGCTGCCGATAACACGGCGTAGATAACCAACTGGCACGGACCTCCATCCGGCGGATTTACCGCTACCGCTGCGGTTTCCGCAACGCCGGCGATCCCGCCAACGGCGTGTTCGATTTCAGCGGAGCTCACCTTGATGCCGCTCAAATTCATGGTGTCGTCGGTTCTGCCGTGGGCGCGGTAGTACCCGTTGGCAAGTCGCTCCATTTGATCTCCGTGCCGTCGCAGCACCGATCCCCTTGCCGAGGCTGTCACCCCCGCGAAGTAGGTAACACGATGATCGCCGTTCAACAGATTGTTCGACAAGCCGATGGAGGGTGGCTCGATGAAGAGCTCGCCATGGTCAACGTCTTGGCCTTCGGCGTCGGTAATGACGACATCCATGCCCAATGCCGGTGTCGTGAAGGTGGCCGGGGCGGCGGGTTGAATCATCGTTCCGGTGATGTAGCCGCCGCCAATCTCCGTACCGCCGCAATATTCGATCACCGGCTTGTATCCGGCCAGGGACATGAGAAACAACATGCTGTCTCGATCGGAACACTCCCCGGTGGAGCTGAAACAACGGATTTGGCTCCAGTCGAGTCTGGCCATACAGTTCGACCCCAGCCAGGCCCGCACCGTACTGGGGACGACTCCAAGAACGTTCACTCCGGCATCCTCGACGAAGCGGCCGAACTCTCGCTGGGTCGGAGCACCGTAGTAGAGGCCGATCGTCGCCGAATTGACCAACGAGGCGTAGATCAGCCACGGCCCCATCATCCAGCCAAGATTCGTCGGCCATGCCACCACCTCCCCCGCATGAATATCCTGGTGCAGGTAACCATCAGCGGCGCATTTGATTGGCGTGGTGTGGGTCCAGGGTATCGCTTTCGGGTCGCCCGTCGTGCCCGAGGAGAACAACACATTCGCGGTGTCCTCAGGATGCATCGAAAGGGCTTGAAACTCGTCGCTAGTCGCCAGGAAATCGGACCACCACAGATCGTGGGCGCGCAAAGTACAGGCAGGTTTTTCCGGATAAGCAGGTAATACGACGGCCGCTTCCGAACTCGCTTCCGCGACCTTGGAAAACATCGGAAGTTCCTTGCCGGAGCGCAGTAGCAGGTCTTGGGTGAAAACCAGCCGCACCGGGGCGATGCGCAATCGGGTGGCGATCTCCAGAGGAGCAAAACTGTCGGCGATCGACACCACAACGGCCCCCGCTTTGACGATGCCCAGATAGATCGCCACCGCTTCCACGGTCATCGGCATACATACGGCTACAGCCTCCCCAGCGTCGATTCCACCCGCCACCAGGCCCGCGGCCACGCGATTCGACAGGGCATCCATTTCGCCATAGGTAACCCGTCCGGTCTCTCCGCCCTCCGGCCTGTAGACAATCGCGGTCTGATCCGCGGGGGTGTTGAAACAGCTCTCGGCAATGTTCAACCTTGCTCCCGGAAACCACTCCGGCGATTCGACCGGCCCACGAGGATCGAGGATAGCTTCTGGGAAATCATGGAAACGAATGTTCAACCGCTCAACCATAACGCTCCAGAATCCGACGCGATCGCGTTTGGACCAGGTGTGCAGCTGTTCGTAACTCTCCATATCGCGTTCGCGCATGATCTCGTAGAGGTGGGTGATTCGAACCTCGTCTTCCGACGGGATCCAGGCCGGCGGTGGTCCGAGGGCGGCATCCCAGTCGGCGTAGGCGCGATCGAATAGATCCAGATGAAGTTTGAACGGATGGTCGGGGCGCAATAGAAGCCTGGAGATACCGCTCCATCGGTCGGTGGGGGAAGGCAGTTCCAAATACCGATCGACCTGGCTCAGAAGCTCAGCTGCAGTCTCACGATCCATGCCCATGCCCAGCAGGTCCTGAACAGTTGTAATCTCCATAAACCTTGACGCTGTTGGCGAAAAACGTTGACCCCGGGGCAGATCGCAGACAGATTATCGGCAGGATTGTAAGTGTGCATTCGCGCACACTACAATATCCGCCCGGAAATCGAAGAATGACAAAGACAACCGAAAAAACCAAGCGCCTGAAAGTCGGTGCGGTCCAGATGATCTCCACCCACTGGGATCTCGCCGGCAATCTACACAAAGCCCTTCGCTTCTGCGACCGGGCCGCCAGGAGGCACGTCCAGATTCTCTGTTTTCCGGAATGCGCCAGCGTCGGGTTCGATTGGGTGCAGGAAAAACCACCCGCCGACCAGGTTCCGGCCGAACCCGTTCCCGGTCCCCTCGTTCAACGGTTTGCCGAGAAAGCCCGCGAAACCGACATGTACATCATATTCGGCATGGCGGAGAGACCGCGGCGCTCGAAGCGGTTATACAATTCCGCTTTTTTGGTCGGTCCCGAAGAAGGGTACAGTAGGTTGTTACCGGAAGGTTCTTTCCGAGCGAGTATTCACCAACGGCCGCGAAGCCGAAGTGTTCGAGACCCGATACGGTGCCATGGGAATCTTTATCTGCGCCGATATGAGATCACCGGACATCTCGCGATTGTTGGTGGCAAAAGGAGCGAAGGTTCTCTTTCAGCCCACCAACTACTTCCACACCGACGGTATGGCAGTCAAAAGCAGATATGTGGGAAAACATACGGCGCAACGAAGCCGTGCGATGGACAACGGCGTCCACCTGGTGGTGGCAAACGCCGGCCGCGAGGAGTTCGTCAACGATAGCCGCATCATCGCGCCGTACGGTCAGGGACCCGAGCCACAACTTGCCAGAGCCACGCGCAAGGAGCAGTTGTTGGTCGCCGATATCGAGTTCGACGAGAATCGCAATCCCATCGCACACCAGGCCAAGAGCACGCCCTGGTTGTTCAAGGAGATGGGGGAAACCATGGTGCGCCTGGCGGACGCCTGAGCACCGAGTATTGACCGGCACGTTTAAGATAGAGGTTCTGACTATGATCAATGAAAAAGTGGTAGGTGCTTATGCCGCAGTGGGTGCGCTCGCCCCCGCCGAGCAGGCCGAGTGGTACCGAAGAGTTTCCAGCGAGTGGGGCATCAACGGCTTCGAGCTGCCGGTGCTTGCCGGTCAGCCTCTGGCGCCGGAACTGGTGGAAGAGCTGGAGTCCATGTCCTCTACGATCGTGGTGACAATGGTTACCCAGCTTGCCATCACCGGCCAGCAGGATTTGGCCTACGGGTTGTGTGCGGTCGACGAGTCGTCCCGTGGGGCGGCCGTTCTCGACATTCAGTCAGCCGTACAACAATGCGTGACATTGAGCAAGCGTGGAATCCGCGTGCGTTCCGTCGTTGTTCACGTTGGACGACGGGGCGCAGACCCGTTTGCCCACGCCATCGCATTCTATCGCAGCTTGATCGAGCTCAAAACAACCCTCGCGGCGCTACTGCCAGACACGGCTTTGTCTGTGGAGATCACCGACAACCGCCCGGACAGCCACGCAATTCCGTTCCCAGCCGCCAAGAAGGCCCCGCTAGACGTGAACCAGGCTCTGCAGATCGTAGCAGCGGTAAATCGAGACACCGACCGGGGTCGAGACGTATCGATGGTTGCCAACCTGGGCCGGTTTATCGTCAACGGTGACGACCCCATCGATGCCGTGGATATGCTGCTCCAGGCGGACGTGCCGTTCGAGGGAGTGATCATGTCGGGTGCCGGCGCGTCCGAGGATGGATTTATGGACTCCCACAATTCGCATCTGGATCCCCAGTGCAAGTTCACCGCCGCTGACGGGAAACGATGCGCCGATCTCCTGAACGCGAGCTCGCACAACTCGTTTATCGGCACCAAATGCAGCGTGGCGACCAGTAAAGGAGAGATTACCACGGCAGAGGTCCTGGCCGCCCAAGCCGAACTGCTGAATACGGTCGTACCCTGATTCCGCGTTGGCCCCAATAGAGATTGCAGGAGATTCGCTGAAGGCGGCTCTCGATCCCGATCGGGGTGCGGGCATTTCCGCTCTACACTTATTGACCTCGACGGGCTCGACACCTCTCATGCCCGAGGTGGGCGACCCCTCCTTCGATCGTGACTCGGCTTGCTTTCTTATGGTCCCCTACTCGAATCGCATCGAAAACAGCCGCTTCAGGTTCTTGGACAAGACTTACCAGCTGGACAACGCCGACCAACACGCGATCCACGGAGACGTCCGCAAGCGCTCGTGGCACATCGAAGAGTCCAGCGTCGAGCGAGTTGTATTCGGCTTCGACTCCAGCCGCTACGAGAACATCAACTGGCCCTGGCCGTTTGCCGCGCACGCCGAATACCGGATACGCGATCACACCTTCAGCGCCACATTGACCTTGTGCAATCGCAGTTCAGAATCGATGCCCGCGGGAATGGGGTGGCACCCCTTTTTCAACCGCAGCCTGTACTCCGGAGAGGAAGATGTCCGGCTTTGTTTCAAGACCCCCTTCGTCTATCCGGATGCCAATGACAACAGGATACCGTCGGGTCCACCCCGCGCCGCCCACCCGGAAGAGGACTTCACCTACGAGACGGTTCTACCTGTGGATCGAGATATCGACGCCTGTTATCGGGGTTACGACGGTGGCGGGTATATCCGCTGGCCAAAGAGTCGGGTGCGGCTCGATTTCCACTGCTCCAGCTGTAGCCACCTGATCGTATTCAATCCCGCTTCGCGTCCTTACTTCGCGGTCGAGCCCGTGACCCATGCCAACAATGGGGTCAACCTGCTCGATGGCGGCGACGAAGGGTGCGGCGTCTGCGTATTGCAGCCGGGTGAAGCGCTCGAGGCTCAATTCAGTCTAACGGTCGTCGTCGGCTGAGAAGGAAGGACGGGTGTATGGAAGACTCTACCTACAAAGCGGGAATCATCGGACTCGGATTTATAGGTGCCGGCGATCAGGTTTCAGGAGACGCACTGGGGCAGAACGTCAGGGATCTCGGCGGTACCCACGATGCTTCGTACGTCCGTCATCCGCGCGTCGAGCTAATCGCGGGGAGCAGCCGCGATGAGGGCCGGCGGGAGCGGTTTGCCGCTCGCAGCGGGGGAGCGCGCACCTACGCCGACTGGCGGGAGATGCTGGATGAGGAAGACCTCGACATCGTGAGCGTTGCCACCTACACCCACGTTCGCGCCGAGATTACCATCGGATGTGCTGAGCGTGGGGTGCGGGCGATCTTCTGTGAGAAGCCGATCGCAAGCACCGTCACGGACGGTGAGAGAATGGTCGCCGCCTGCGAACGGTCTGGGTCCTTGCTCGTGGTCAATCACAATCGACGCTTTGAGTCAAATCACCGGGCATTGCGCGACCTGGTCGCAGCCGGGCGATTGGGGCAGCTCACCTCGGCCATGGTTCAATGGAGCAGTGGGCGCCTGGGAAACGTGGGCACCCACATGTTTGATGCGCTGCGGATGTTGACGGGGCGTGAAGTGCTGGGCGTTTCAGGGGTTCTAGACATGGCTGGGAAGCCGGACTGTCGTGGGGACCAGTTTCGCGATCCGGGCGGCTGGGGTTTGTTTCGCCTCGAGGATGGCATCATGGCAACCGTAACCGCTCCGGACTACGGCATGGTGACGCCGCAAATCATCCTCTGCGGAACCAAAGGTCGAGCTGTGGCGACCACCGACATCGAAGTCGAGTATGCCGATGGCGGGAGCGAGTCGCTGCCTCGGGGCGCAGGTTCGAATATGGACGTCGCAATAGATGAAATCGTGGACTGGCTCGACGGCGGCTCCGAGTTCAGCTACCCCCCTTCGGGTGCGGTGCGAACGCTGGAGGTTATCGCCGCATTGCACGTCTCCGAGGCGCGAAACGGCTCCTGGGTAGCATTGCCCCTGTCGGAAAACGACAAAACGATCGTGGTAAATAGCGGTTGATGGATGCGCACTTCAACAGTGAGGATGTTGTGAATACCACAAACAGCAGGTTCGAAAACGCGGAAATCGGTGAAGGGTGCCGGATCGACGATGATGTCACACTGGGTTATCGCTTCCACTCCGACTGCGGTCCGGCGCGCATTGGAAAGCAGTGCGTATTACACAAGGGAACCGTTATATACGGCGATGTTACCATCGGTGACTACTTCCTCGGGAGCCATTACATCGTAGTTAGAGCTCGAGTGCGAATGGGGGATCACTGTGCCTTAGGCAACCATTCTACCATCGAGGGGATCGTGCGTTTGGGAACAGCCGTTCGAATCATGTCCCACACATATATTCCATCGCGGACCTGGGTCGGCGATCACGTCTTCATTGGTCCGTGGGTGACCTTTCTCAACGACAAGTATCCGTATCGCCGCGACCCCGCGCCCACGCCAAGGGGTGCGACGCTGGAGGACGATGTCATGGTGGGTGGAGGCGCTACTATCATACCAGGAGTAACTATCGGAGAGCGCAGTTTCATCGGCGCTGGCGCATTGGTGAATAAGGACATACCGCCACGGAGCCTGGTGGTCGGTGTCCCGGGTCGCATCTCGCCTTTGCCGAAGAAGCTGGATGTTCGGAATACGCGAGCGTCTACCACGGGAATGTATGGCATGTGGGACGCGCGCACAGAATATTCCGGTAGCAGCGATTGGCCCGATGATTGGCCCGAAGCTTTTTCATAAATCGAAAGCTGAAATCCTTCTATTTCACACGACCGTTTCCATCTCTTACAAGGCGTCGACCACTCGAATCTTGTGGACAATATTATTCCACGTACTTATCTTTTCATCAAGAGAAATCGACCCCCCTGGCACCTCCCGGGCACCTCCCGCTCTCCCCGAGCATCTCTTCGCAGGACCTGCGCGCCCTGTTTCCCCGGTAATGCCGCGTCGGCGCAATCACCGCGAGCGGGTGGCAGCGTGTTTCCGGATTTGCCAGCGAGATACCAACTACTCAATTCGAAAGGAGTCATTCAATGGCTTTTTCCTACACAAACGGTCGTGGTAAAACCTACATTCTGCATTCGAAAACCACGACGCTGAAGAACGGCAATACCCAGACCATTTATTTCTTTGCCGGCCAACAGAAGGAAGGGGCGTTGGATGCCGTACCGGCAGGTTACGTGGTATCCGAAACAAAAAACGGATTGCCGGTGCTGAAACGCGACAGTTAGAACCGGATCGATAGCAATACGAGCGCAGGAGGCTTTGCCATGAGGCAAAGCCTCTTTTTTTTTGTCCGCGCCCTGCATACTTTCTATCCCTGCGCAGGATTACCCTACGATCCAGGATGCGAGGAGCAGTATGGATAAAGTTCGATGGGGCATCATAGGCTGCGGCGACGTCACTGAGGTGAAAAGCGGCCCCGCCTTTAGCAAGGTGGACCATTCCGAACTGGTTGCAGTCGCGCGTAGAAACGGCGAGCTGGCTGCGAACTACGCCGAGCGCCACGGGGTCGATAAATGGTACGACGATGCTACAAAGCTGATTGACGACCCGGATGTCGACGCCGTCTACATCGCGACTCCCCCAGGTTCGCACGCCGAATTTACGCTCAAGGCCGCGGCAGCGGGGAAGCCGGTATACGTAGAGAAACCGATGGCCCGCACCTACGCAGAGTGTGCATCGATGATCGAAGCGTGTGATAAAGCCGGCGTGGGACTCTTCGTTGCGTACTATCGCCGCGCGCTGCCGGCGTTTGTCAAAACGAAAAAACTGATCGAAGAGGGCGCGATCGGGCAGGTGAGATTCGTCACTACGGAGTTCGCCAGACCGCCGTCTGTCGAGGATGTTGAAGGTCCTCTACGGTGGAGGGTAAAACCCGAGCTGTCCGGAGGAGGATATTTCTTCGATCTGGGATCGCATCTTTTAGACTATCTCGACCATCTATTTGGGCCGATCAAACACGCGTCAGGCCGAGCGGTAAATCAAGCCGGTTTGTATGACGCCGAGGACATCGTTGTTGCGACCTACGACTTTCCAGGTGGAGTGCAGGGGAGTGGAGTGTGGTGTTTCACCGCCGGACCCTCAGCGGCAATCGATTCCACGAAAGTGGTTGGCGACCGCGGCGAACTCACCTTTGCCACCTTCGACTTCCGGCCGGTGCAAGTGTCCAACGACAAGGGCGTGGAAGAGTTTGACCTTCCGGTCCCTGAACATGTGCAGCAACCGTTGATTCAGAGTATCGTCGACGAGTTGCGCGGCGTCGGATCGTGCCCCAGTACCGGTCTTACCGCCGCACGCACCAGCAAGATCGTGGACGAGATCGTAAGATAATTGGCCTAGTCGGATCGGCGCAAGAGTTCAGCAACGTCCTTGGCAAAGTAGGTCAAGATCATATCGGCACCGGCGCGTTTGATCGAAGTCAGGGCCTCCATCATGGCCAGTTCGGCGTCGATCCATCCTCTTTCGGCAGCCGCGCGTATCATTCCGTATTCGCCCGACACGTTGTAGGCCGCGACGGGCACGTCGAAGGCTGCTCGAACCGCGGCGATCACGTCGAGATAAGCCAGGGCCGGCTTGACCATGACCACGTCGGCACCCTCTTCGATATCGAGGGCGATTTCTCGTAGCGCTTCCCGCCGATTGGCGCAGTCCATTTGATACGTCTTCTTGTCTCCCTTCTTGGGCGCGGACTTCAATGCGCCCCTGAACGGACCGTAGAAACAGGATGCGTATTTCGCGGAATACGCGAGAATACCAACCTGGTAGAATCCGGCTGCGTCCAGCGCGGTGCGAATGGCGCCCACTCGCCCATCCATCATGTCGGAAGGCGCGATCCAGTCAACTCCAGCATCGGCATGAGAAACCGCCATCTTGCACAACACTTCTACTGTTTCGTCGTTTGCGACCTCGCCGTCGATTACCAGCCCGTCATGACCGTGTACGGTGTATGGATCAAGCGCGGCGTCGGTCTGGACGCACAGGTCCGGCAGTTCCCTTTTCAACGCGCTTACGGCTCGCTGTATTAACCCCGCCGGATTGTACGCCTGCGTCCCCTTATCATCCTTTTCCTCGCAGTAGCCGAAAAGATTTACGGCCGGAATGCCGAGCCGCCATATTTCCACGCATTCCTGTACCAGTTCGTCGATGGAAAAGCGGTATTGGCCGGGCATCGTGTCGATGCCCTCGCGTACGCTATGACCTTCCATAACGAACATGGGGTAGATCAGATCGGACACGTCGATAGATGTCTCTTTGACCAGACCGCGAATTGGTTCTGTCCGCCGCAGACGTCGGGGTCGTCGCACCAACTTCATAAGACTTTCTTCCGGTGAGAAACCAACATATCTTGCTCCAGTAAAACTAGCTAATGCCTAAGTCCATGTCCACATTCCATTTATCGCCTGGAGGTGCGAATGGAACCGTCAGCTGATCACGTCTTCGTTCGCACCGGGCGGCAACCATACAAAACGAAAATCGCCAAAGACGGCCATGAGATCGCGGCCGATGAACCGCTCGATGCGGGCGGCGGTGATTCGGGCATGACGCCGTATGATCTCCTATTGGGAGCTCTAGGTTCCTGTACATCGATGACCCTGCGGATGTACGCTGACCGGAAACAATGGTCGTTGGAAGCCATCGTGGTACGACTCCAGCACCACAAGATCCATGCCGTTGACTGCGAGGAGTGCGAAAGTCGCAACGGATACGTAGATCACATCGAGAGAGAGATCGAGTTGACCGGCGAGCTGGAGCCAGATCAGCGCCAGAGATTACTTGAGATTGCCAATCGCTGTCCGGTGCATCGCACCTTGCATTCCGAGGTGGTTGTCGCCACCACCTTGATAGAATGAGCGGCCACACCGGCTCGGGGCCAAGCACCATGTTCAACGAGGTCATTCAGATCGCGGGAGTACTAGATGCGTTGGAAGCTGAGATGTTGCTTGCTTCGGGCATCGACCTTCTGGGGTTCCCGTTGCGGCTCGACGTACACTGCGAAGACGCCAGCGAAAGCGAAGTCGTGAGGATCATAGAAAAGCTGTGTATTCGGCGGCATGCAACGGTCATTACCTATTTGCATACAGCAACGGATGTACTAGACTTGTGCGATGCCGTCGGCGCCGGCAAGGTCCAGCTTCACGGAGACATCGGCGTCGATCAACTGGCACTGGTAAGGTCGTCTCGTCCGCACTTATCGATCATCAAGAGCTTGATCGTGAGAGACGGGAGCGTAGATGATCTGACAGGGCTCACGCAGCGCTGCGAGCCATTTGTCGATGCTTTTATTCTCGATTCTTTCGACCAGGACAGTGGAGCTTCGGGTGCGACCGGAAAGGTGCACGACTGGTCCTTGAGTTCCGAGCTGGTCAAGTATTCTCGTCGGCCGGTGTTGTTGGCTGGTGGATTGACCCCTGAAAACGTCGGCGAGGCGATCCGCAGGGTGCGACCGGCCGGCGTCGATGTTCACACCGGCGTGGAGGCAGTGGATGGCCGGAAGGATCGTGGTCGAGTCCGCCGATTCGTGATCTAGCTAGAGCAGCCTTCGCCGCTTTGAGAAGCGATAACCTCGCAGCGCAACGAGTCCACACATTCCAGATGAGGAGTTGATGAATTGAAACTGGCAGGCAAGTACGCGTTGATAGCAGGTGGGGCGACGGGAATAGGGCGTGCGACGGCAGAGCTTTACGCCAGCGAGGGTGCGGCCATTGCAATCATGGATTACAACGAAGAAGAGGGCCGGGAGGCGGTCTCCACCATCGAGGCGGTGGGCGGCAGGGCGTCGTTCTACAAAGCAGATGTCCGCGATGAAGGAGAGGTTGCCAACGCGATAAAATCGGTGGATGCCGAATTCGGCCGTCTCGACGCGGCGGTTTGTTCCGCCGGCGTGCTCCGCGGAGCGTCACGCAAGATTGCCGAACTCTCGCTCGAAGAGTGGGAAGCAACCATTGGCACAAATCTTACGGGGACTTTCTTGACGATCAAACATGCGGTGCCCCTGCTGGAAAAGGCCGACACCTCCGTTCTTATGGTAATTTCCTCGGGCGCAGGAGTGTACGGCGGCAGTTCGTCGTTCGCTTACGCCGCTAGCAAAGGGGGTCTGTACGGAATGCGTTTTAATCTGGAAGGGGAGCTCGGACCCAAAGGAGTGCGGGTGCACATCATCTGCCCCGGCAGCATTACGACGCCGCTCAAAGTGAAAAATATGGTTGAAAACGCTGAAAGGCGGGGGGGAGACCCTCGTGAGGCTTTGGAGGAAGCCAAAAGATTGGGGGACCCGATCGGAGTCGCCCGAATTCTGCTGATGCTGGCATCCGAAGAGGGCGAATACATGCGGGGCACGGTCAATACCCGGTAAGTCACAATGGGGAAAGCTGAGATGAGCAAAATTGATTACAACGACCTGGATCGTGATATCTGGGAAAAAGAGCTGGAGGAATACGTCCCTTCGGTGATATACGACATGCACGTACATGCATGGTCGGACGCGCACAAAGGTACCAACATCGGCCCTCCAACCGGTTTACGCTTGGAGATCGGATATCAAGATCATCTGGATTGGGCGGCAAAGCTGTATCCCGCAAGGGAGATGCATTACCTCCTCTTGGGAACGCCTCTCGTCGGTGGCGATCTGGAAGGCCACAACAACTGGATGGCTGCAGAGTTTGCCGCCGATCCGAAGTCGGAGATCAACTTGATGGTTACCCCCGACATGACCCCGGAGTACGTGGAGGAACAGGTCAGGAAACACGACTTCTTTGGGCTCAAACCGTATCGTCTGTTTGCGCCCGACCCAACCAATGGCCGTATGCGCGACTTTCTGCCGGAACCGTTCATCGAGCTGGCGCATGACATGGGATTGGCTATAACGATGCACATGGCCAAGAAGACCGGTCCCGCCGACGCGGACAATTTGCGAGACTTGAAGGAGTATACAAGCAAGTACCCGCGCGCCCAGTGGATTCTAGCGCACTGCGCGCGGTCCTTCAACTGTTTCATGATGGAGGAAGCGATCCATGCCCTTGCGGATCTACCCAACATCTGGTATGACACATCTGCTGTTAACGATCTTTACACGCAGTATCTGTTGATGAAACACGAAGATCGAAAGCGGGTAATGTTCGGATCCGACAACATCTGCGCCGGCGGCACGCGCGGCAAGTACGTTACCTGGGGGCGGGGATGGACGCTCTTTGAAGGAGACGAAGGTGCGCCGCATTGCGACGGCAGGCCGACATTCGTGATATACGAGCAGCTGCGCCACGAAAAACAGGTCGCCGATATGCTCGGGCTCAGTACATCCGAGATCGAAGATCACTTCTCCGGCAATGCGAAGCGATTCTTCGCTCAGGTTAGGGCGAATCGCAAAACCTGACGCGGGCGACGAGCAAAGGAGACAGGGAAAAACTCACGTGAATCGGCCAAATCCCATTCGACTCATCAACAGCGTGGCGCCCATCCGCATCTGCGACAATGGTGGGTGGACCGATACCTGGTTTGCCGAACATGGCAAGATCTTCAACATCGGTGTCTATCCGTACGCGGAGGTACAGCTACAGCTGTTCAAGCGGGACCAGGTGCCTAATCGAATCGTCATTCACGCAGAGAATTATGGCGAGCGCTACTCGGTTCAGCAGGCAAAAGAGGGTTGGACCCAGCACCCGTTGCTGGAAGCGTCTATCGAATATATGGGGGTGCCAGACGACATCGCTTTCGAGGCGACAATCTACTGCGATGCCCCGGCGGCGTGTTCCACCGGCACTTCTGCTGCCGTGACAGTGGCCCTGGTGGGAGCCCTGGATCTGCTGACTCCCGGGCGGCTAACGCCGTATGACGTCGCTCAGGCAGCCCAGCGGATCGAGACCGACATGCTCAAGCAGCAGTGCGGCATCCAGGATCAGCTCTGTTCCGCTTTCGGTGGTATCAACTATATAGAGATGTTTAACTACCCTCACGCCGCGGTTTCGCAGTTGCACGTTCCGAACTCCACATGGTGGGAGCTGGAACGACGTTTGATGCTGGTTTTCCTCGGGAAGTCGCACAGCTCCTCCCAAGTGCACGAAACGGTGATCGCCGATCTGGAGGGCGAAGGCCCCGGTTCCATAAAGCTGGAGGATTTGCGCAAGACTGCCGAAAAGGCTAGGGACGCCGTCTATGCTGGAGATTTTCAAGCGCTGGGCGCCTCGATGTCGGAGAACACCGACGCGCAGACCCGACTGCACCCGGATCTGGTGAGCTTGGAAGCCCAAGCGGTCATAGACATTGCTCGAGAACGGGGCGCATTGGGATGGAAAGTCAATGGCGCCGGAGGCGATGGCGGTTCCATCACCTTGCTGGCCGGGTTGCACTCGCACCAGAAGCGGGAGCTCATCCGCGAGGTGGAATCCCGCAATCCGCTGTTTAAAGTGATTCCTATCTATTTGAGCCGCTTTGGCCTACGTCTCTGGGACTCAGCTTGATGAGCGGCCACACTTTCTTTAACTTATAACGATATGGCAGATCGCGAAAAAGAGGCAAAAAAGCGGAAAAAGACACCCGGCCGCGCCTGGTACGCGGGCAAGGTTCCCCCCGAGCTGCAGATGCTGACAGACGCAGAAGGGGCGGACGAATCGGCGCAGGTGCTGTATGCCAGCGGCGGGGGCGAGGGGGAGTACGCGGATGTCGTGAAGGGTCTCTACGACGCCATGGACTCGCTCAAGCGAAATCCAAACGACTTTCGGACATGGACCGAAGAAGACGGCATGGAAACCTTCTTGGAGGTTCTGCTGGATTTTGCCGAGTCGGAAACCCGCGCAAGGGTTAGGATACTGCAGCAAGTCGGAGCATTCAAATTCAGATCGGTGGACGGGCCTGATGAAAAGAAGGCGAAGATCGAAGCGGTATTCGAAGATCCCCAAGATCTGGATCAGAAGGATGCGATTAGCGGCCAGGCCCGAAAACTCAACTTGATTTGGGCGGCAAAGCCGGATTCCCTGCTCGACTATGTCATCGGCCGCCCCGCACAGATCGGTCGCGCCCTCTCCGAGCGTCTCAATCCAGCCGATCCGGGACCTTTACAGCTGGTCGGTCATCCATTCGATGAGGTGCACAGTTCGTTGCTCCAACCGCTGGCTGCGAGCAAGACGGTGGCGTGGGAACGGGACTCCGAGATCCACGTCCTGACCCCCGTGGGTAGGGTTTTGGAAAACTGGGATCAGGATACGGAAGCTACCGGGGGGTGTGATCAGGTCACCTTGCTCGACGCGTTGCTGCTGCACGAGCTGGTAGAGCTTTCGCTACACGAATCGGACCCGGATATGGATCCCATTTCGGCCCACATTGTCGCTTCGACCTTTGAGAGGTACCTGAAGAACACCCTGTTGACGGTGGCGGTGGAGGATTTCTTTCTCGAGTGGCCGCCTTTGTCTGCGGCGGAGATTGAAGAGCGGAGTGCCGCCGAACTCGAGGCTCAACTGGCCGGCGTCAACGCTTTTCTCGGCGAGGAAGAGATCCCGGATGACGATGACGCGGGGCTGGATGATCTACCCATGGACGACGCCGTCCCGAGGAAAAAGAAGAAAAAGAAGGTGGTGAAGGGTAAAGTGGTAAAAGGTAAGGTGGTGAAGAAGAAGGTCGTAAAGAAGAAGATCGTAAAGAAGAAAAAGCAGGTCTGATCGTTTTCAGCGTCCTCGGGTCAACCTCGTTCAGAATCTCCTCCTTTTCCTTCAGTTCGGCGAACCCGGGTGATCGACGCTGCCACGTTAGTCGCCGCCCGCGCCTTCTTGCTCTGTTCGCAAATCGTTCAGAATCTCCTCCTTTTCCTTCAGTTCCTCCGTGAGATCGGCTAGCCGGTTGAGAGATTTCCGCATCTCGGCGGAGATTTCGACCGTCTCCGCATCCCGACCCTGTTCGTGCACCATCTTTCCAACCTCGGCGAACAGGCGCTGAATTTGTTGCTTGGCGACGGCCACATCTAAGCGGGCGCGCCCTTGCTGGGCCAGCAGCTCGGCACAATCGGCAGCCGCGATCAACCCCTCCTCCAACCCCTTTCGGACATTTCCCCAAAAATCTTCTGTCATCACTACTCCTCCTGCCAGAGTCGCTGCAACTCTTCGATCAATTCTTTCTTGTTGGCACGCGATACGTTGCGCCCGGTAAGTCCGGCACCCGGTGTTTGACGAACGAGTTGGCGCAAACGCGCCACCGCCATATTCTTCAGCGTGTCTAAGGTCGGGTGTTGGTTTGCCAACGGATCCAACCGGGATGCGCCCGAGTTGGAGTCTATCGTGTCTTGAAGTAATCGAACGACGTCGGCGTGGGGGCCGGGGATGACGTGGCTACTGATAACCTCGGTCACTCGACGCGCTGCGTCCGCGCCGGCGCGAACGGCGGTCTGAACCGATGCTACATCCCCCGAAAACCGAATGGATACCAGACCACCGCCGATGCGTTCGAACTGAAGCAATTCTACGTTGGCTGCTTTGGCGGCTGCATCTGCCGCTTCCACAACACCTGCCATCCCTCGGGTTTCGATGAGTCCTATGGCAGATCCGGCCATGGCGGGACCTGAACCGGGTTGGGTTTATCTCTGATCGTCGCGGGTGTATGGCAGCAGACCGAGATAGCGAGCCCGTTTTATTGCCTGGACAACTCGATTTTGCTGTTTGCGCGTGGCACCCGTACGCCGTGCCGCGTCGATCTTGCCGGTGGGCGACAGGAAGCGGGTCAGTACATCCAGGCGTTTGTAGTCGATATCCTCGAGCTTCAGCTTTGCGACGAATTCCTTGCGACTGCGACCTTGTCTACCGATGGTGAATTACTCCTTGAGAAGCCTGTTGAAAACGGGCTTTGACGTATATTAAAGAGAGCTTGGAAAATAGGTCTGGTACCCCCGCATGTCAATATGGTACACCGGTTTGTGATCTGGTCTCGACTTCGCCGCACGGCACTTGCCTGGGTGTTGTGTCTCGGGGCTTTGGCTTTGGCATTTACCCACCGAATTGCCGGCGAGAGTGACTTGGTGCTCTTCGTTTTGGCGGGCACCGCGCTCCTCTCTCTTGCTTTGTTGATCCTCGGTGCGGTCGAGGGAAATCTTCTTCCCGGAACCGCAGTACGGTTGTTCGCTCTTTTGTTGCTCACTTCGGCCGCCGGTTCGGTCCTACTCAATGATCAGGTGCCCTGGGCAAATTTGATCCTTCTCGCCTGTCACCTCGCTCTGTTTTGGGTGGGTTGGGGAGTGGGCAGGCAGGGTGAGGGGCTGTCTCAACTCGGGGGGGGTTTTATCGTTTGCGCGGTGTTGATTGCCGCATATGCAGTGGCGCAGTTCTATCGATGGGACCCAATGCCCGCAAATGTACAGTTTCCTGATCGCATCCTCTCGGTATTCGCAAATCCGAACCATTTCGGAAATCTGATGGCGGCTTCGATGCCCATGGCAATGGCCTGCCTTTTAAGAGCGGAATCCAGGCGTCTCATTGTCACATGGCAACTGGTCTGCGCCGTGTTGTACGCGGGGCTTCTTATGGCCGGTAGTCGCGGGGCTTGGATCGCGGGGTTTGCCGGTGGGCTGGTGGTGGCAGGAGGGTACTTGCTGCACTGGCGCCGCGGCGTGCTCCCCTTGCGGCCTGTCGTGATTCTGAGCACTCTAGGCCTACTGGCGGTCGTTACGCTGGGGGTGTCGCGCCGACCGGTTCTGACGCGCGCATCCGGCCCTGTCACGGTGGCAGAACGCGCTTTGAGTACGACCCAGATCGTCGGACCCGCCGAAAAACGCGACGCCACCGTAAACCACCGCTATTTCATCTGGGGCGTGGCCGCGAGAATGATCGCTGCCGCTCCTGTACTCGGTCATGGCTACGGGGACTTTGCCTACACCTTTGCCTCCTTCAGGGATGATCCTGGGGGGGCGACTGAGCTAGCGCGACTGAGCTGGAGCCAGCGGCGCGATCCCACCGCATACGCCCACAACGAATTCCTGCACACCTGGGTCGAAACCGGATTGTTGGGGCTGACCGGTCTTGTAGGCCTGATAGCAGTCGCGTTGACGAGATGCTGGAAGAACCTCATGCTGCGCTCCGAAAGCTTGTACTACTGGGGAGCGCTGGGAGCGTTCGGGGTTATTCTGATTCACAGCCTCGTCAGCTATCCATTGCGACTTCCTCTAAATGGCAGCATTTTTTGGATACTACTTGGTATTACAATAGGAATCGACCACGGGACGAGACACTCATCCAAGCTGCGTCAATAATAGCTGTAAAAACAGTATGATAGAGATCTATCTGTGACCATAGAAAAAAACGCTAAAGGGAATCAACTCTTATCCGATAATACAAAACAAGATTACTTGATACTAAGTTCTTTTCTTCCAGTAGCTGATTGAACCTCCGCTACTGCTACCCGATCGATCATTTAGTCTTTGCGGATTCGATTGCAGATCCGCACCCGGACAACCCGGAGTTTCCCCACTCCCGTCCGGTCCCGCGAGTGCCCTAATACCGCGGATGTGAAAAATGCCAGCGCCCTGCGTGATCTTCCGCAGGGCGTTTTGCTTGTACGCCTTTCAGATCAGGAGGTTTCGGTCAATTTCCGCATGGTGGAGTGATGATCCATGCCGGACGCGCGCAATCGATCGTATCTGGACATATCGATGCTCTCCCATCTTAGGAAAGAGCGAATGTCGTAACGGCCGGGGACTTCAAGCTTGAGCTGGCCTTCGGCGATCATCTGCTCAAGAGGATATCCGCCTTCCTCCAGGGGCAGGCGGATCACCTTGTTCCTGCGCGCGGATTCGTAGAGCGCCATCATGATTTCTAGGGTCGCTCTCGCCTTTTCCACCGAACCCCGGTGTTCCGGACCGCCATCTAGCCAGCCTGCGAGTTCCTTGATTTGATCGGCGTTCACTCGCCCACCCATACCGTACCCTTCCTCTTCGACCAGCACATGCTCCTGCCAACCGGCAGCATTCGCATTCAAGAGGCGCACACTGCGTTCGTCGGTTTCCAGAATTCCGTCGGTCCCGCGGATGAGAAACCCTCCTGCAGTAGCTCCTTCTTGACGGAGGTCCGACTGGACAAACAATTGTAGGCCGGCGTCCATTTGCACCAATGCCATGCAACAGTCTTCAATGGGGACGTCGCGTTCGTATCGATCCGTGCTTCGTTGCACGGCTCCCATCACCCACTCCGCCGCCGGGTCCTCTAGCACGAACCGCGCCCCGTCGATGACGTGGGTGCCCCAATTGGCGAAACCGCTCGCTACGCAACACTCCACCATTACGGGTTTCCCTATGGCCCCTTCGCGGATTAAGTCGCGAGCTCTCTCCCATCCCACCGTGAACCGCCGCTGGTGGCCAATGACCAACAGAGTGTCATGCGACCGGCACGCATCGATCATCAGGTCGGCCGACCTCAATCCCAAAGCCATCGGTTTTTCGCAGATGACAGCTTTGACGCCGGCTTTAGCGGCGGCCACCGTGCCCTCCTGATGGACGAGATGCCAGGTACACACGATCGCAATATCTGGCACCTGGTTGGAGAACATCTCATCCGTAGTAGAAAAGGCGCGGGGAACACCGAACTCCTCAGCAAACCGTATCCTCGCCGCTTCTACCGGTTCGACGACAGCGACTAGCTCCACTTCGTCGGCAAGTTGGCACCCCTCCGCGTGCGACCGGCCGATCGTACCACACCCGACAATGGCAACTGTATACCTGCTTCCCATATTGCTCTCCTTTGGCACTGTCCATGTGCGCGCTTAGCTTAGCTACTGTTCGAGCCAATTTGGTCGCAAACCAGCAAAACCCTATGGATGATATCACTGTTACTCCGCACCTCACGATCCCTGTGTCAGAGCTCAGATTCAGCTTCGATCGCAGCCCGGGTCCCGGCGGTCAAAACGTAAATAAGTTGAACACAAGGGTGGAGTTGTGCTTCGATGTGCGCAACAGCCGGTCCATTACGGAACCCCAACGCGCGCGAATCGTTGAAGGATTAGGACGCCGGTTGAGTAACGACGGGCTCTTGCGCATCCGTTCCTCCAGGCACCGAACTCAGCTGCGCAACAAGCAGGATTGTTTGGAGAAGCTTGCCGCGAAACTTGGAGAGGTGCTAAAGCCGCCGCCTGCCAAACGAAGACGGACGCGGCCGGGTCGTGCTGAATTAACACGGCGGCGAGAGGCAAAACGGCAAAATTCCGCCAAGAAGCGGCTGCGGAAACGTCCCGATTTCGATTAGTGTGGCAAAATCTTGACACTGCTTGAGCAATCTCTTACGTTAACGTTAACGTAATAATCAGCTGTACAAATCTCAGAATATTTAACACTAACCATTGTAATTTATAAGACTTATGAACAGAAAAAGAAAATCGGTTCGAGCCGAAGAAAACGATGAAAAGGCCGTTTTGGCAATACCGCCTACATCGGATCTCACCGATCTTTATTGGCGCGATATCAAGGAAGCCCAAACCTTATCTCGATCCGAAGAGGTTGAGCTGTTCAAACTAGCGAAATCTGGCAACGAAGAAGCCCGGCAGAAAATCATTTTGTCGAATCTGCGTTTTGTGGTGCGTGTGGCGCGGGAGTATAAGGATTACGGGCTGTCGTTGGTGGAGCTGATCTCAGAAGGAAACTTCGGTCTATTGGAGGCGGTCAAGCGGTTTGATGAAACACGCGGGTTCAAGTTCATCACCTATGCCGTTTGGTGGATTCGACAGGCCATACTCAAGGCGCTCGCCGAACAGGGAAAGATCGCCAAACCCCCCCTCAGCCAAATCAACGATCAGCAACGAATGGACAAACAAGCCGGAGCTTTGGCACACCAGCTGGGTCGGTCCCCCACGTTCGAAGAGATCTCCGAGTCCGTGGATATCAGCGCTGAGCGAACGAAAAACGCGTGGGTTGCGGCGCAGCAGGATCTTTTCCTCGATGCACCGGCCTTTCAAGATGAAGAGGCTCCCCTCATGACGGTGTTCGCCGCCGATCAGCCCGGGGGTGATGACGATGTGATGCAGGGCCAGTTGGAACACAGTGTCCAGGCATGTCTGCAGGTGCTGGACGACCGCGAGTACCAGATCGTGTCTTCCTACTTCGGCTTCGACGATCTGCGACCCATGACCCTGGAGGAGATCGGGGAAACCCTGGGTGTAACCCGGGAACGAGTCCGGCAACTGCGCAATCGAGCCCTCGACAAGCTGCGCGTGCAGTGCGGCGAGCTCCTGCTCGAATTTTCCAGCAACTAGTGCACCGCTCAACAGCTATCCTTGTATTTCGCCGCCGATGCATCCCAGCCGGCTGCTTTGCGCTTGCTCGCAGCCCGGGCGCCTCTCAAAGCCGAAATTCCGAAGGCTTTCTTATGGACCGGTGCACAAGGCTACGCCCGCAGAATCGGTCGCTCCAAACCCTCGCGCGCCTTTTAAGGTAGCCTCCGAAAAAACCGCTTGCCAAGATACACCATCGGAGCCAGTATTGGTGGTGACCCGCGTCTACTCCTCTTCCGTTCCCCTACCGGCACGAAGCTTGCTGGTTGAGCAGCCGCAACTGAAACGCAAGCACAGATAGGTACTGCTGCCGCCGAACCTTCGCAAGATCGCGACTCGGTGGTAACGCAGGTTGTGTTGCCTTGCTTTATTCGGGGATCCATGCCGAGTATCTGCGATTCAGGTGCAAGAAGAATCTTCTCTTTTGCGGAACGATTTTCTGTGACAAGCCTTAGCAGAGGAGGCACACCTTGAGCGCTCTATTGCTAATTCTTCCAGTGCTTGGCCTTTTGGCGATATTCGGATTCTCGCTTAAGTCCGAGTAACCCCGGCTCTTCCCGCTTCTAGCGAGCGGCGCACCTACCGTCCCTGTCCGCGGCGCACGCGCCGCTTTGTCTGTCCACGTGTACAACTGCCTGCGTCGGCAGACGAGGTCGCCACAACGACCAACCCCGTAGTTTCCGCACCAGTTCCCGCTTTCCGATCCGCAGCATCGTCGTTATAATTGCAGAATACACACCACGACTCTTCGGCGGAGCTCGCAGATGGACCTTACCAAATCGTTTCCCAGAAGTCCGTACGAAATGAACGCGGGGTTGGTAATGCTACCTCGAACCACCGACAAAGCCCGGGCGCAGATGGCGGGGTTACTCGGGGATTACCACTACGATTGCCCGTTGGACCAACGCCTGTTCCAGTTTCTCGGAATCGACGCCGGGAGCTTCCTGAAGCAGCTCAAGAAGGTGGGTACCGACGACGGTATGGCGACGTGGATCGAGGAAATCGCCAACCGCTCGAGAGTCGAGAAAGAAGCGTTCAACAACGTCTTGAGGCACTTACGCCCAGAAGGTGAAGAAGGCGAGCAGTGGCTGGAAGAGAAACGCAAGGATCTTGGACGTCGAGACTTTAACACCTATTTCGACCAACTCGACGCCGACGAGGGTCGTTACTAAGGGCCGACCGGCACTTCGATTTTTGTCTATCAGGTTCGCTCCCTTTGCGACCGGCTTACAACCGGGCCTCCCGACTTAGGCCAGAATATCCAGGTGACCGGCACCACGCTGGTCAGATCCGACTCCTGGCGATCCCCAAGCAACTCCAGCACCTGTGCTGCATCTCCGGCATCAGCCTTTGAACCTGTCCCGCTAGTACTGCCCCCGGGTGGTTCTGATTCCGGGTCCACGAATCCGGTTGTGCCATCACTGGCTCCAGCCGCGGTGTGGCCGTTCGCCGGCTCTTCTTCGCGATCCTGTTTCGCAATCTCCCGGCGCGCTTCGGCTTCCATGCGCGAAGCTTCGGCGGCGACTTGTCGGTCTTGGCTGGAGGGTTCGGCAGGGGCCAACGCCGCACGTTTAACCACCTGTGCTTTTTGAATGGTTGCCTCAGGATCGCCCTCCACCGCTGAGGTGTCGATGCTAACCTCCCCGCCCACTGCATACCTGCGACTGTCCGGACCGCGCTCGTACTCGTATTTAGGTCCGCCGCGGGAATAGGGACCGGCGGCAGCTACGTGGGCTTGCTCGTGGGCGCGCACGTCGCGGTCGCGGTCCTTCAGTTTTTCCACCTCAGCTTGTTCCTCCTCGCTCAATTCCTGCGAGTCGCCTGCCGGAGACGAGCTCGTGCCCGCTTCCGGATCAGCCGCAGCCTCGGCACCTTCGTTGGACACCTGTTTCGAGCTGGAAGGTGAGGCAAGTGGTGGCTGTGGAACCTGGGGAAGCAGAGCGAGAATCTCGGATGCTCGATGAGCCGTCTCCCGGTTGTCTCGGTGTTCGACGGTGGACAACGGTCCGGACCTGGCGTCCAGTTTCGAGTCGGAAACGATCGCGGGCTCCTGGGTGTCACTCGAGCCACCAATTTCGCGTCGGGGCACAGCCGGCGAAGGGACGAAACCTGACGACAGATTAACGCCTGTAGATATAGAATTCAGAGATTGCAGATCGGTAAGCTCCGGAAAACGCCTATCGCTTATTATCGGCAGGCGTCTGCTGAACTTTAACGGGCGGGTTGGTTTTTGGAACCGCCGCCGGTGAGTTTTGGCGTCACCAGGCGAAGCTGCCGAAGCGGCTCCTCGAGGCTGAGGATCGCGTCGCTCCAGAACTCGGGTGATTCGAGGTCGCAGTCGATGGTGTTGCGGGCAACGTTCTCCGCGGAATCGCTTCCCGTGGACTTGAGGAAGTCGGCATACCGGGGCAGGAACGAGGTCCCTTCCTGACGAAACCTGGCGTACAAGCCTCGACTGAGCAGGAATCCAAAGGTGTACGGGAAGTTGTAGAAGGTCGTGCCGGTTATGTAGAAGTGGAGCTTGGACGCCCAGAAATAAGGGTCCTCGCCCCCTTCCTCCAACAGGTTGCCGAAGACGCGGCGTTGGGTTTCGCACATGAGCTCCTTCAACCTGCTGACGCTGATCTCGCCCTGTGCTCGTTCTTCGTACATGGCTTTCTCGAATTCATACCGCACGGGTATATCGAGCAGGTAAATGGCGGCGTGCCCGGTCTCCATGTCGAGAATCGCCGCTTTCTGCTGGTCATCGACGTCGGGTGCATTCAGGATCCCGTCGGTCAGAATCATTTCCCCGAAGGTGGAGGCCGATTCCGCGAGGGTCATGGGGTAGAGCCGCGCCAATACCGGTTGACTGCTCATGACGAAACTGTGGAAGGCGTGACCGACCTCGTGCGCCAACGTGCGCACGTCGCCCATGGTTTGATTGTAGGTCATGAAGATGCGGGATTCTCCGGTGAGTAGTGAGCCGGTGCAGAACCCTCCCGGCCGTTTTCCGGAGCGCGGCTCCCACTCGATCCATTCCCGTTCGTAGACCGAGTCCAGGAAGGTTCCCAGTTCGGGATACGTTTGGTGGAACGCGGTGCCCACGAGCTCCTTTCCCTTTTCCCAGTCGACGGGCTCCTGATCTCCCACCGGTGAAGGCGCGCCAAGATCGTACCAGGCGATAGCCTGCGTGTTCATCAGCTCCGCCTTGAACTGCAGAATGCTCCGGGCTACGTCGATCTTTTCGGTAATGGCGGCGAACATCGCGTCGAGTGTAGCGTGTGAGATGGCCGCATCGAACAGGGCGACGTCCAAAAAATCTTCTATGCCGCGGTGGCGATTGAGGGTTAGACGCGTGCCCGAAATGGCATTCAAAGCGGCGGCTGCAGCGTCCTCCACTTGAGACCAGGCGAGGTTGCCGCCGTCGAAGGCGGCGCGTCTGACGTCGCGATCGGGTTTCTCCATCAAGGAGCGGCGCTGCGACATGGGAAGACGCTCCCGGCGCCCGTCGGGGTAAGACATTTCGAATTCTAGTTTGCCCGACACGGTGTCGTAAAGACGCCCCCACGCACCAATTCCGTCTACAGCCAGATCTGCAGCCAGCTTCTCCTCGTCGGGCGACATGGTCTGTTGCGCACGGTGATGCAAGCGTTTGATGAAGAACGCGAAAGGAGCTACGGCCGGTCTGCTCGCGAACGAGACGAGCAGGTCAGCGCTCGCACTTCTGAGCCCACGGAGCAGCTCCACTTCCAATTTAGAGAATTCCGCACCGAGAAGATCGAAGGACGACTCCGCGGCGGCGTACTCCTCGTTGTGGGCGTCCGCGGCGGTAAGACACCCGACGTATGAGCCCAAGTGGGAGACACGGGCGAGGAGGTCTTGGTAGTCCAAGAAGATCGCTTCCCACTGGCTGTCGTTGTCCACGGCAAGTGCTTCGAGCGCGGCTGCCCGACCGCGCAAGCCCGCAAGGTCTGCCTCTAACGCCTCGCGGAAATTAGTCATCTCCGGTCCATTGAACGTTGGAAAGTAGCTCTGCAGATCCCAATTCATTATTACCGGTGTTTCGGACATGGGTCGACGCTCACACGTTTCGATGGGTGGGAGAATGGAGTGCTTGAAACCGCAGGTACGAAAAGGCGATCGCGGGCGTTCACCCGATCGTCGCGCTCTTCAGCTCTCGGGTGGAAAGGCGGAGGCCGCCGGCCTTGATGCCTCGAACCGGAAAATCGGCGATGGCAAACTCCTCACGCAGAATACGCTGCCGAGGTTTCGGTTTGTACTCCAAAACGAACCTTCCGCCGGCTACGGTGGTGAGTTTTAGGACCCTGCATGCTTCCGGAACCAGCTCGTACGCCTTGTTGAGGATGAACTTGCGAATGGAGCATCGTTTCACATAGCCGCATCCGTCAGCATCTCGATACAGGACATTGAAAATCGTCTCTTCGTCCACGAAACCGCAATGCAACATTCCCTTGCCGACGAAGAGTTTGTCCGGAACATCGATTACCGAGTAGCTTCCTTCCTTCCGTATCACCAGGATGCGGTCATAGTGCGATACATCGAAGAGGGCCGAACCGTTCACATCGTATCCGAGGTACCCGGATTTGCGATCGTAGCGCAGCTTGAGGTCGCGTTTGGCGGCCTCGCGGACATCCACTCTATCGAATGCAACGATCTCCGTGCGCCGCGGGAACTGATCTTCGTAGCGCTCTATGAGATCTTCGAGAAAAGCGATGGTGTACGGAATGATGTTCTCCAGGTGTGCGGCAATCAACAAGCGGCGTTCTGCGATCTCCGCCATCTCCCCCTTCACCTTTTCCATGTCGTACAAGGAGATGCGGCGGATCGGAATGCGGAGCAACACGTCGACGTCTTCATCGGTGATCGCGCGGCCGATCTGATCGGCGAACGGCTCGAGTCCGTCGCGCACAGCACCCAACACCTTCTCCTTCGTCCTCTGTTTTTCGATCTGTCTGTAGATGCGATTGCGGATGAAAATTTGCTCGAGGGTCAGGGCATGAAGCCGGTCGGCGAGGTGGCGATCTTCGTTGCTCAATTCCACCTTCAAGATATCGACCAGGCGATCCACGTTGTGGGCCAGGATCTCGGCCGCACGTTTTACTCGCGGCTTGCCGTCTTCATCGATCACCATCATGCTTACCGAAATGGATGTCTCGCAATCCGTAAACGCGTACAACGCATCTACCACTTCCTCGGTGTAGACGCCCCGTGGGAGCTTGACCTCGATCTCGGCCTGACTGGCGGTGAAATCCCGTATACTGGAGATCTTCACCTTGTTTTTGCGCGCGGCATCTTCAATAGAGGCGATCAGATTCTCAGTGTTGGTGCCGTACGGGATCTCGCGGATGACTATGCGCTTGGGATCTGAGCAGTCCAATCGCGCTCGCACACGCACCTTGCCGTTTCCGTCGGCGTATTCGGAGATGTCCGCCATTCCACCGGTGGCAAAATCCGGGTATAACCGGAATTCACCGTCCCGAAGGTGGTTGACCTGCGCCCGGAGAAGCTCGATCAGGTTGTGTGGTAGTATTCGGGTTGCCATGCCCACGGCGATGCCCTCGGCCCCGTGCGCGAGCAGGACGGGAATCTTGGCTGGAAAAACCAGAGGCTCCGTGTTTCTACCGTCGTAGGAAGGCGTGTATTCGGTGAGTTCCGGATTGAACAGCACTTCCTTGGCGAGGCGGCTCAGCCTGCACTCTATGTACCGCGCCGCCGCCGCCATGTCGCCGGTGAGGATGTTGCCGAAGTTCCCCTGTTTGTCGATGCAGATATCCTTGTTGGCGAGAACGACGAGGGCGGAATAAATGGAGGCATCTCCGTGGGGGTGGTACTTCATGCATTGGCCGACCACGTTGGCTACCTTGTGGAACTTGCCATCCTCAATCTCGAACAGGGTATGTAGTATCCGGCGTTGCACCGGTTTGAGGCCATCGTCGATATGGGGGATGGCCCGGTCTTTTATTACATACGAAGCATATTCGAGAAAATTGGTGTCGTAGAGAGAGTCCAGGTAAGCCATCAGACCAGATGCTCCATAATGTAATCCCGCCGCTCGGGGGTGTTCTTGCCCATGTAGAACTCGAGGGTTTCCGGAACCGCGGACATGGAGCGCACGTTGACCTTTACCAGCCGCATGGCGTCGCCGATAAACTGGCCGAACTCTCCCGGCGAAATCTCACCAAGGCCTTTAAAGCGGGTGATCTCTGGATTTCCCACTCGCTTCAGGGCGCTGTCTCGCTCCTTCACGTTGAAGCAATAGTGGGTTTCCTTCTTGTTACGCACCCGGAACAGTGGGGTCTCCAGAATGTAAACGTGGCCCGCCCCGACGAGCTCTTCGAAGTAGTTGAGGAAAAACGTCATGATCAGATTGCGGATATGGAAACCATCCACATCGGCGTCGGTGGAGATAACTACCCGATTGTAACGCAGGTCTTCGATAGAGTCTTCGATGCCCAGAGCCATCATCAGGTTGTAGAGCTCTTCGTTGCGATATACGGCTGCCTTGCTCCGAGAAAAAACGTTCTGCGGTTTGCCTCGAAGGGTGAAAATGGCCTGCGTGTTCGGATCGCGTGCGGAGACGATAGAGCCGGCGGCAGATTGGCCTTCGGTGATGAATACTGTGGACTCCTCACCCCGTTTCTTGTCCTGCAGGTGGAACTTACAATCCCGAAGGTTCGGGATCCTTATTTCGATGCGACGCGCCGCTTCCTTAGCCTCTTTCTTAACCGCATTCAGATCCTTCCGCAGCTTCTCGTTCTGAACGATTTTCTGCTCCAAACTCTCTGCGGCTGGTCTGTTCTTGTGCAGGAAATCAACTACGGACTCTTTGACTTCTGCCACAATCCATGTGCGAATGTCCGTGTTCCCAAGTTTATTCTTGGTCTGGGACTCGAACACAGGGTCCTTGATTTTCACGGAGACGGCGCCGACGACGCCCTCGCGCACGTCGACTCCGTTGAAGCTCTTGCGATAAAACTCGTTGACTCCCTTCAACAGCCCTTCCCGAAAGGCACTCTGGTGGGAGCCGCCGTCGATGGTGTGCTGACCGTTGACGAACGAGAAGTAGGATTCGCCGTAAGAGGCGGTGTGAGAAAAAGCGAATTCGAGGTGGGTCGAGCTATGGTGGGCGGGTGGGTAAACGGTCGCATCGCCGACCTCCGCCACCAACAGATCGAGAAGCCCGTTCTTTGATTCGAAGGTGTTGCCGTCAAACAGGAGTTTGAGACCACTGTTGAGATAGGCGTAGTTCCACAGGCGACGCTCGACGTATTCGTAGTTGAATTCGTACTGGTCAAAGATCTTTGAGTCGGGAGTGAACTCCACGTAGGTACCATCTTCTTCGTCTGCCTTGCCGCGTTTCTGATTTTTGAGTTCCCCTCTCGAAAAGGTTGCCTCCGCATAACGACCGTCTCGATAGGAAACCACTTTGAAATGGCTCGACAGCGCGTTGACCGCTTTGGTGCCCACTCCGTTTAGACCGACGCTGAACTGAAAAACGTCGTCGTTGTACTTCGCACCCGTATTTATGGTCGAGACGCATTCCACGACCTTTCCAAGTGGAATGCCCCGACCGTAATCCCTGACTCCTGCCACATCATCGCCGATCCAGACATCGATCTTGCGGCCGCAACCCATGATGAATTCATCAACGGCGTTGTCTACGATCTCTTTGAGCAGGATGTAGATACCATCGTCCGGATCCGAGCCGTCGCCCAGCCGACCGATGTACATGCCGGTACGCAGGCGGATGTGCTCCAGCGAGCTCAGGGTCTTGATCTTTGTTTCGTCGTACTGAGTATTGCCGTTGATTTTGGTTTTTCCGTTTAGTCCCATGTTATTCCCAAAAATCAGTGTTACTCAACGTTGGGGTGTCGTGTGAGCGGTTACCTAAGAACTCGAGCGAGGTGGCGCGAACTTGTGGGGATATTGGAGCTGCCGCGGCGGGGGAGTGTTCGATTGCCGGGGGCGCTTTCTACCTTTGGTTCCTATGCAATGATAGGAACGCAGTGAGTTTCAAGTATACTATACATTTGTATAGGCGTCAATAATTTGCCACTGGTGATGGCGGTCACGGACGCTCGATCAGCATGTATTTAGTTTGGAAACAGCTGAAACCGATTTATACTTGCAACATCGCGCGTCGAGTCGGCAACGCAATGTTGCTCCAACCTCACAGAAAGGATGTCGCTATGAACTGGATGATCCGCATGAAGATCCTCTTCGTCGCCGCCGGTTTCATGGCCATGTGTGCCGTTCCGTCCTGGGCACAGATGGGCGATTTCGAAGACATGGAGGATATGAAAAAACGCGCTAGGGAAAAGATGAAGGAACGGCATGCGGGGGAGAACGAGGGCCCAGGTGGTCCGCCTATGCTGGTTCTGATTCCGCCGCCCGATGCCGAAAAACCTGAGGGTGTGGAGATGTCGGACGATCCGGAGGAGCGTCACGGGCAGATCCTGGAGACCTTTTTTCGCATGATGGACGGCGACCACAGTGGGGAGCTCAACTTCGACGAGCTAGGATCCTGGGCGCACCCGGCACCCATGATGGGTCCGGGGATGGGCGGTGAGATGGACGAAGAGATGCGCCAACGCATGGAAGAAGAGATTCGCCATCACGTTGAGCAGGAGATTCGTCATCAGCTCGAGGAAGAGATGAAACACCGGATGGAGGAGATGAGAGGCGGTGGCGATGGTGGCGACGGTGATGGCGGTGGTGGAGATATGGAAGAAGAGATCCGCCGACGGGTCGAACATGAGCTCCAGCAGCACATGCGCGAGATGCGTCGCGAACATATGCATAGAATGGCCGAGGAGCTACGCGAAATGCGGCGCCACGAAAACCAGTTGAAGGAAGAGCTCTCGCAGATTCGGAATCATATCCGCGAGATGCAGGAAAACTTGGAACGAGAGGAAGAAGAGGGTCAAGACGGGCCTCCCGATATGGAATAGGTGGAAGGTCCGAAAGGTAGATCTAGCGCTCCCTCTTCCGTTTGGAAGCGGGAGCGTTTTTTTGTTCGGGTCGCCGAGGCCGCCGCCGCGGTGGTCTTCTGCCTCGTCCGGAAGCGGATCTCCCCCCGCCGTTTAAACTAGGCTCGCTGCCGCGCCAGGCAGGGTCGATGCGATTGGTTTTGAGTATGGATTTGAGATTGCCCAGATCGCGATTGGCGACGAACGTCATCGCCGTACCTTCACGACCCATGCGCCCGGTTCGTCCGGTTCGGTGCGTATATATCTCGCTAGAAGGCGGAAAATCGTAGTTGATTACGTGGGATACATGACTGAAATCCAGACCCCTGCCTGCCACGTCCGTCGCCACCATAAACTTGATCTTTTTGCTGCGAAAGCGATTGAAGATCGAGATCCTCCGATCCTGGTCCAGTCCGCCATGAATGTACTCCACTGATCTGAACTGTTTCTTGAGACTGTTCATCAGATCCGCCCCATTGTCCCGAGAGTTACAAAAGAGAATCGCCTGGGCTATTTTTTCGGAGTTGAGATATTCGATCAGCGATTGATATCTGCCGCGGCCGACGTGTTCGAAGCTATGGATCAACGATTGGGGCGCTCGTTGATCCCTATTGAGCTCGACGCGTACCGGATCATCGAGGTAGGTAGAGGCCAAGCGGTCGATCTCGGCAGGCATGGTCGCCGAAAATAGAAGCGTTTCGTGCTCGTGAACCAGGCAGGACATGATGAAGTCGATGTCCTCCACAAAACCCATCTTCAACATCTCGTCGGCTTCGTCCAAAACGACCGTGTGAACGCCCGTGAGATCGACGAGATCGGTGTTCCAGAGGAAATCGATCAAGCGGCCCGGTGTTGCCACGAGAATGTGAACGCCGTGGCGTAGCTTGGCGCGCTGGATTCCCATGTCGAAACCCCCAAAGACGGCAAATGGCACGACCTCAGTGTGGGTTGAAATAGAGTCTATTTCTTGGACGTACTGGAGGGCGAGCTCTCTGGTAGGCACCAGGATCAGCACCTGAATGGCGTTGGTGTTCGAGTCGACCCGTTGTATCAGAGGTACCGCGCAAGCACCCGTTTTGCCGGATCCGGTCTCGGCTAGCCCCAGAAGATCAAGACCTGCCATTATGTGGGGCATGGTCAACTCCTGGATGGGCGTCATATCTTCGTATCCGATTTCCTTGAGAGCCCGCAATATTTCGCTCTCAAGGTCCAACTCTGAAAACTTCATCTGCCTCCTTTGCCAGCAACTCACTATTCGAACTAAGTTGAGGCTTATCACTGAATTGCGCAAATATTCAGGCATGTTCACAGCGTTTGCACGATACGTCAGCGCACCTATTTTTGTCGAACTATGACCCGTGGTGACACGGACCTTGGAAGGAATCGAACAGATGGCTGATGTTCGCACGCGTATGGCACCGTCCCCGACGGGATCACCCCACGTGGGCAGCGCTTACATTGCGCTTTTCAACCTGGCGTTTGCCCGCCGACACGGCGGCAGCTTCGTGCTCAGGATCGAGGACACCGATCGGGAGCGCTCCCACGATCGGTTCGAGACCGATATTCTGGACGCCTTTCGCTGGCTCGGTCTGCAGTGGGACGAGGGACCCGACGTAGGTGGGCCGCATGGACCGTACCGGCAGAGCGAACGGGTGTCGATCTACCGGCAGTACATCGAGCAGCTGCTGACGGCAGACCATGCCTACCGCTGCTTTTGTTCGACCGAGCGGTTACAGAAGTTGCGCAGCGAACAAAGCAAGATGAAGCACAAGTTGGGGTACGATCGTCACTGTCGCCTTTTGACCGCTTCCGAAATCGAACCCAGGCTTGCGGCGGGCGAGCCTCACGTGGTGCGCCTGAAAATGCCGGATTCCGGGACCGCGACGGTTGTGGACAGACTGCGTGGCGAGATCGAATTCGACTATGCCCATCTCGACGACCAGGTCATTCTCAAATCAGACGGATATCCAACCTACCACTTCGCCGTCGTCGTGGACGACCATCTCATGGGCATCACCCATGTGATTCGGGGCGAAGACTGGATCAACTCCGCCCCCAAGCACCTTCTGCTCTACGCATATTTCGGCTGGGAGCCTCCAGAGCACACGCACTTGCCGATGCTGCTCAACCCGGACGGCTCCAGGATGTCGAAACGCAAGAATCCCACCTCGGTTGAGTACTACCGCCGAATGGGTTACTTGGGTCCGGCGTTGTGCAACTATCTCGGTTTGATGAGTTATGCGCAACCCGGGGAGGAGGAGAAATTCAGCATTGAGGAATTCTTCAACAGCTTCGATCTCGAGCGCGTCAGCCTGGGAGGGGCGATTTTCGATCGAAAGAAACTAGATTGGTTGAACGGCCGCTACATTCGCGAAAACTTGAACGTAGACGATCTGCTGGACGAAATGAGGAAATGGCAGCTCAACGACGGGTTCTTGAGAGCTACCCTGCCGCTGATGAAAGAGCGCATGGACACCCTCGGCGACTATATGGGCAAGTGCGCCTTCTTCTTCATGCGGGATCTGTCCTACGAACCCGAGGAGCTGGTACCCAAGAAGCGGACTCCGGAGGAGGTCGTTCAGGTTCTGCAGACGGCCATCTGGTCGCTGGACGAAATCGAAGAATGGAACCGCACGGCGATTGAGAGCGCCCTAGGGGACGTGGCCCAGTATTGGCAGTGGCCGATCCGCGACGTCACCGCTCCACTCTACGTCGCTACCATGGGAGAGCGAATCGGTCCGCCGCTGTACGAATCTATGGAGCTCCTGAAGTTGGACCTGATTCGCGTCCGCTTGCTAGACGGCATCGAGAGGTTAGGGGGGTTGTCCAAGAAGAAAGCCAGCCAGCTGGAGAAGCGGTGGCAGGCCGGCCCGCCGGTCGATGACGGTTGAAACCCTGCCTGCTACTTGCCGCCGGCTTTTTCGATCTTAGCCCACGAATCGCGCAGGGCTACGGCACGATTGAACACCAACCGGTCCGGTCGGGAATCAACCCCGTCGAGACAGAAGTAACCCTGTCGCTCAAACTGGTAGGTGATGCCCACTTCTGCTTCCGCAAGGCTCTGTTCCACCAGGCAGTCCGTTAGTACCTCTAAAGAATCGGGATTGATGTGCTCCCTGAAGTTCTCTCCGTTCGGATCGTCCACCGTGAACAGGCGGTCGTAGAGACGCACCTCCGCTTTGACGGCGCGGGCGGCCGACACCCAGTGGATCGTACCCCGTACTTTGCGTCCATCGGGGGATGAGCCACCCTTCGTTTCGGGATCGTAGGTGCAGTGAAGTTGAGTAACCTCCCCTGAATCCGGATCCTTGACTACGTCCACGCAGGTGATGTAATACCCGTACCGCAGGCGAACCTCCTTGCCGGGAGCCAACCGGTGGTACTTCTTCGGCGCGTCTTCGCGAAAATCGCTCCGCTCGACGTAGAGAGTGTGCGAGAAGGGTACCATGCGAGTTCCCATGGATTCATCTTCGGGGTTGTTAATCGCCTCCAATGCCTCTTTCCTATCTTCCGGAAAGTTGTCGATAACCACTTTGAGCGGGTTGAGCACTCCCATCACTCGCGGGGCGATGCGGTTGAGATCCTCGCGCAGCTTGTGTTCGAGCAGAGCGACGTCGATCAGGTTTTCCCGCTTGGCGACACCGACCTCGTCCATGAAATTTCGAATCGCGGTCGGCGTATAACCACGTCGGCGCAAACCAGCCAGCGTCGGCATGCGTGGATCGTCCCAACCATCAAGGTGCCCCTCGTCGACCAGTGGACCAAGAAAACGTTTGCTCATGATCGTGTTGCTGAGATTGAGACGGGCAAACTCGTACTGGTTGGGTGGATCCGGAATCTCTGCCGCCTGGAGAATCCAATCGTAGATGGCGCGGTTGTTCTCGAACTCCAGGGTACAAATGGAATGAGTGACCCCTTCGATCGCGTCGGAAAGACACTCCGTAAAATCGTACATGGGGTAGATACACCAGGCATCGCCAGAGCGGTAATGCGCGTGATGTTTGATGCGGTAAATGGTCGGGTCCCGCATGCTCAAATTCGGTGATGACATATCGATTTTCGCACGCAGCACGTGGGCACCGTCGGCGAACTCGCCGGCGCGCATGCGTTTGAAGAGGTCCAGATTCTCTTCAACGGAGCGCTCGCGACAGGGACTCTCCACCCCCGGCTCGGTGAGAGTTCCGCGATGTTGCCGAATCTCGTCGGCGCTGAGGCTGTCGACATACGCCTTGTCGTTTTCGACCAGTTTCAGCGCAAACTCGTAGAGTTTTTCGAAATAATCGGAGATATAGTACTCCCGATCCTCCCAGTCGAATCCGAGCCAGCGGATGTCATCCTTGATCGCTTCAACGTATTCGAGCTTTTCGTTTTCCGGATCGGTATCTTCGAAGCGAAGATTGCACAAGCCACCATTTTCCTTCGCGACGGAGAAATTGAGGCAGATCGACTTGGCGTGGCCGATGTGCAACCTGCCGTTCGGTTCGGGAGGGAATCGCGTCATTACGCGGCCGTCGTGCTTTTTAAGCGCAACGTCCTCTTTGACGATCTCGCGAATAAAATCGGAAGGTGCCGAGGACTCGGTCCCCGCCACGTCGGTATCTGTCATTTCTTGCACAATCGGGTCGGGTTTGGCGGAACTGAGGGAAACTTAACGGATTCGCAGAACAGTTGCCAAGGGCTCAGGAGGCCATTTGGCGTCGCAGTTCCCGCTCATACTCTCCCAGAATCCGCTCATAGGTGTCTTCGCTCATGAAGCCGGTTACCTCGAGCGCGAGATCGTTGCGATAGCGGCCCGCCGGAATATACATGCGGCTGGAGGGTGGCGTGCGGCGCTGCCATAGGATTTCCGCTTGCGGCGGAACGTAGCTGGCTTCGCGCCGTTGCCCGTCGGGGCCTGCGGTGTAGAGCGATATCAAATGGGGAGAAAAACGATCATTGCCGTGGGAGATGCTTCCGCCCTGAACCCCGGTAAGGTCGTTATCAATCCTCCCCGATTCTCCCGATCCCCTGAGGATGGGGATCATGCCTTCCAGTTTCACATAGGATCGTCGGGGCGCGACGACCTCTACCTGGCTGTTGCACAGGGCGAGCACGTACTCCGAGTACGGCTCCGAGCCGACAAACCTGGTCAGCTGGCCGATACACTCGGCTCTGGATTTCGCTTCGAATCCTTCGGTATGGGTCAAATAATACTCGGCCACGGCAACGGGAATGACCAATCGGGATTCTTCAGCGGTCAACAGATCGCCAGAGGTGCCCCGCGCCTTCAGGGCTGCCTGTGCTGCTTCCGACGTTTTGTGAAGCTCGTACTCAACCCCGGACCACTGCGAGCTACCTCGCTGCAGGCGCAGTTTCAACAAACCTGAGCGATTCGCCAATCGCGCCGCTTCCGAGTGGAACAGGATCATGTTGACCAGGACGGGCGCCAGTCCGCCCAGAGAGGTCAGATTCGAAACGAGGTGTGCGCCCACGCGCTCATGCCCCTCGATATGGCGGCTGGATTCATTCCACAACCCGCAGTCGTGCATAAACCCGCCCAGAAAGATCTGCTGCAAGTTCAGTCGAAGATCGGCGTCTATTGTTTTGCTGGGCTCTACTCCGGACGGTGCCTGATCCACCGCGATACGGCTCGCTCTCCGAGACTCGAGCTCCGTGGCAAACACGGCAGCTTGCAATCCATGACGCACGATCTGGGCGCCTTCGTATTCGGAGATCAGATCCATGATCAGGGTGTTTCCGTCAAGGTATTCCCCCAGCGCGACAGCGACCGATTCGGAAAATCGCAGCATCTGCCGGCCAAGCTCTTCAAAGCGGTGCTGCGTCTCTCCACCGGCTACGGCGTCAGGCGGGACCTCCTCGATGATCTGAAAGATCTTGTGCGCTGCGTGAACTACATCCTCGCCTCGGGTAATAACCTCCCTGGAGACCTCCTCGGCCCGCTGCTGGCGACGTTCCTTCTGATCCGCACCCTCCACCTGGATGTCGAGCTGAGTCTGGATGTCGTCGGTGGAGCCATGCTCACGAACGAATATCACGTCGACGACGGTAGGTGTGGTTCGTCGTGCCGGATTGCGCTGCTCGAGCCAGGACAGATGCCGCGGCCGAAGCTCATGGTCCGCCGCCAGGTAAACCCCGCCCCCCGGGCCAGCGATGTCGCGGGCGGCGCAAACCCGATACCCCAGTTCGGTTTCTTTGATCTTGCGCATGAGCGCGCGCAGGTTGCGCGTACTCATGCTGACCGTGTTGCTATTCATGCCGTCGGTAACAATCCTCCAGTGCCCACATGGTTGCCTTATTGCGGGTGCTCATCTTGTCCGAGAGCGCCGGACAGCTATGTTGAAAACGGGTCGGGCGAGAGTTAGATTCTAAGCCCTCGACCGCTATAAAAACCAACACATTCAAAGAAAAAATAAGCAATTATGGCATTGATCAACGAGAATTATCTGAAGCTCAAAGCGGGGTATCTGTTCCCTGAAATCGGCCGCAGAATGAATTCCTTTGTCGCCGACAACCCGACAGCCGAGGTGATTCGCCTCGGCATCGGCGATGTGGTCAAGGGTATTCCCCGGGTCATCATTGACGCCCTCAAAGAGGCGACGGAGGAGCTAGCCCACGACGAAAGCTTTCAGGGGTACCCGCCCGACCAGGGAGGGCTGTTCCTGCGCGAGGCGATAGCGGATCATGACTTCGCCAGCCGCGGGGTAGAAATCGACGCGGACGAGATTTTCATTTCAGACGGGTCGAAATGCGACTCCGCCAATATCCAGGAGATATTCGGAATCGACAACAGGGTGGCGTTGACAGACCCCGTTTATCCGGTGTATTGCGACACCAACGTAATGGCGGGAAGGACAGGAGACGGGGATGAGAGCGGGCGTTACGGGGGGCTGGTGTACCTTCCCTGTACGCTGGAGAACGGGTTCAATCCGCCGCTCCCAAACGGCCACGTCGACTTGATCTACCTGTGCGCGCCCAACAATCCGACAGGGGCGGTAATGGACCGGCCGACACTGACTCAATGGGTCGATTACGCTCGCAGTGAACGGGCGGTGATCCTTTTCGACGCTGCCTACGAAGCCTACATCACGGATCCCGACATCCCTCATTCGATCTATGAAATTGAGGGGGGGCGCGAGGTTGCCGTCGAGTTCAGGAGCTTCTCCAAGAACGCGGGATTTACCGGCACCCGCTGCGCCCTGACTGTCGTTCCGAAGGAGCTCAACGGATATACCCAGAGCGGGGAGACCGTCGACTTGCGCAGTCTCTGGCAGCGGCGGCACTCCACCAAGTTCAACGGGGTTGCCTATCCGGTCCAGCGGGCAGCCGCCGCCGTCTACACTCCGGCCGGAAAAGCGGCCGTCCGCGAACTCGTAAGCTTCTATTTGGGCAACGCCTCCTACATGAGAGATCGGCTTGACGGGTTCGGCATTTCAGTCCACGGAGGGGAGAACGCGCCCTACCTGTGGCTACAAACCCCGGAGGGAATGGACAGTTGGGGATTTTTCGACCATCTGCTTCAGCGGGCTCACGTGGTGGGCACGCCGGGATCAGGGTTCGGGGCTGCCGGCGAGGGATTCTTCCGACTTTCGGCCTTCAATCATCGGGATCAGATCGAGCTAGCAATGGATCGCATAGGTGTCCTGTGAGCGGCCGACACTAGATCCGCCATGTCGCCGCGGCACCGCCGGCGAATCCGTATCAGAGCCCCTCAAGCCTTGACGGAGCCGAAATAACCCAGTAAGTTCTATACACTTATTATTCAAAAGTTACATAGGAAATAGATAATGCCTCCAGCAAAGCTGCAGAAGAGCGCGCGGGCAAAGGTTCGCACATTCTCTGCAACCGACCGCGACGACGAAATGCTCGAAGCCGTTGCTCGCTATCACGGCGTCAGCAAGAGCGCAATGATCACGGGTTTGATTCGCAAGGAGTTTTGGCGCGTTTTCCCAGACGGCACCGAATCGGTACCGCCCGATGAAGGAGTGAGAACCAGCCATGAGTGAAACTCGGTCCACGGGCAGCCCGACCTACCAGCCGTTTCACAATTACGATCTGCCGATCGAGGAGTTGGTGGCGCAGATAGACCGTTTGCGCAAGGAGAAGAACGCCGTCATTCTGGCGCACAACTACCAGGTCCCCGAAATCCAGGATATCGCCGATTTTACCGGAGACTCTCTGGGGCTCGCGGTTGAAGCGACAAAATGCGACGCCGAGATGATCGCCTTCTGCGGCGTGCACTTCATGGCCGAGTCGGCAAAGATCCTCAATCCGGAAAAACGGGTGTTCCTGCCTCACCTAGGCGCCGGCTGCTCGCTGGCGGATTCGATTACGCCCGAAAGCCTGGATGACTGGAAGGAGCGTTACCCCGATCACACCGTCGTCACCTACATCAACTCCAGCGCCGAAGTAAAGGCCGAATCGGATATCTGTTGCACCTCTGCCAACGCCGTTTCGGTGGTTCGCAGCCTGGATTCCGACCAGATCCTGTTTACTCCGGACCGCAATCTGGGCCGCTGGGTCGCGGAGCAGGTGCCGGAGAAGACGATCGCCATATACGACGGGGTCTGTCCTACCCACGATGTGCTGCGCCAGGCCAGCGTGGAACGCACCCGGGAAGAGTTTCCCGAGGCGGTCATTATCGCCCATCCGGAATGTCGGCAGGATGTGGTGGAGGTGGCGCATGAGGTGTGTTCTACCACCGGAATGTTGACAGCGATAGAAAAATACCCGCAGACCAAGACTTTTATCATCGCCACCGAGAGCGGCATGCTCCACCAGATGAAGCTGCGCTTTCCCGACCGAGATTTCGTGGCGGCCGACGGCTGCATCGGCTGTCGCCTTCACTGTCCGTACATGAAGGTGACCGGCCTGCAGGATCTGTATTTCTCGCTGAACGACGAGCGCTACGAGGTCGTTCTCGACAGAGAGATCGTCGATGGCGCACGTCGCGCCCTCGAGCGGATGATGGCCGTACCGAGAGATAACTAGGGAGGGTCGGTCAGCGTCTATCAATACCCCTTCCCCACGAACCGCTTTCAACGGACCCTTCTGAATTCGCCTGTTCGCAAGGGTCTTTTTTTTTCCGGGCACCAACAAATGAAATCTCCCACCACTTCGATCGTATTGGCGTTTTCCATGGCGATCTCGGTTCACGCCGAGACCATAAAGAGTCATGCGTTGTCGATGTTTGACCAGAGCAAATACGTCCCCGAGTTCGCGCATTTCGACTACGTGCGCCCCGACGCCCCGAAAGGGGGCCATTTGCGTCTGGCAAAGGTCGGCAGCTTCGACAATCTGAACCCGTATACCTTAAAGGGCATCGCCGCGGCCGGTACGTTGATGATCTACGACAAGCTGCTCGCGAGAGCGCTGGACGAACCGGCAACGGTGTACGGGTTATTGGTAGAGAAGGTCGAATTCCCGCCAGACCGGTCCTGGGTGTTGTTCACCTTGCGGCAGGAAGCCCGCTGGCACGATGGCACTCCGGTTACCACCGCGGATGTGGTGTTCACCTTTTACACGCTCATCGACAAGGGTATACCATTCTATCGGTCATTCTACGCCGATGTCACCAAGGTGGAAGCGCTGGATGATCGGCGCGTCAAATTCAGCTTTAGCCCGGGGGCGAGCCGTGAGATGCCTTTGATCCTCGGTCAGCTGCGGCCCCTCCCGAAGCATTATTGGGAAGGACGGGACTTCAGTGAAACGACCCTCGATCCTCCCTTGGGAAGCGGACCGTACCGGATTGCCACCGTGGATCCCGGGCGTTCCATCCGCTTCGAGCGGGTGAAGAGCTACTGGGCACGGGAATTGCCGACGCAAAAAGGACAATTCAATTTTGATACGATTCAATACGATTATTATCGCGACAACACCGTGGCTACCGAGGCGCTAAAGGTCGGCGAGGTCGATTTTCGGTCTGCCAGTAATGCCGTCCAGTGGTCCGCCAGCTACGAGACCGCAGCAAACGAAAAGGGATCTCTCGTCAAAGAAGCCATACCGCACCGGGCGATCCGGGGAATGCGGGGATTCTGCTTCAATACCCGTCGGCGCAAATTCTCGGATCCCGCTGTCCGCCAAGCGTTGGGTTACGCCTTCGACTTCGAGTGGACCAACCGGCAGCTCCTGCACGGTATCTACGAGCGCAGCACGAGTTACTGGAACAATTCGGAAATGGCTTCCAACGGGATACCCAAAAGTTTGGAGCTCTCGGTGTTGCAGGAGTACCAAGACCGACTTCCGCTCGTACTGTTCACGCAGCCGTTCGCGCCTCCGCGCACGGACGGCAACGGCAATGTGCGTGGGAATCTGCGCATCGCCCAGAAGCTGCTAACCGACGGCGGATGGCGCGTCGTCGAAAATGCTCTTATTCACCGCAAAACCGGGGAGCCGATGACGGTGGAGTTTTTGTTGGTTTCCCCCGCCCACGAACGAATCGTCGGGCCTATCCGCGAGAATCTCAAGCGTCTCGGGGTTCGTTCGCGCATCCGCACCGTCGACTCCTCCCAGTATCAGAATCGGTTGCAGTCGTTCGACTACGACGTGATCGTCAACTACTGGCGCCAGACCCTGAACCCCGGCAACGAGCAACGCAACTTCTGGTCGTCTGCCGCCGCCGATTTGAACGGCAGTCGCAACTATGCCGGTGTTCGCGATCCGGTGGTGGACGAGTTGGTCGAGCGCGTGATCACCGCCGAGTCCCGCCAGATGCAGGTGGCCCTGACGCGGGCTCTGGATCGCGTTCTGCTGTGGGGGCACTACGTGATCCCGGGTTGGTACAGCAACACCTACCGCCTCGTCTATTGGAACGATCTCGGCCATCCGGATCCCGTACCCCCGAACAAGCTCGGATTTCCGGAAACGTGGTGGTACCAATCTCCTTCGGCGATCACTGAAGCGAACGCCTCGACCCAGTCCGACTGACCCTGTTAGCGTCGCCTCCCGCAGGAACCTCGAGATTTAACGGGGCGCGCGCGCCGCGCCCTGCGTAAATTTGCGGCGAACCCATGACTTCCTACATCCTTCGTCGTCTCTTGCTGATGATTCCGACCATCCTCGGGATCCTGCTGGTCAACTTCCTCATCGTGCAGGCCGCTCCCGGTGGTCCGGTCGAACAGGTAATTGCTCGTCTTCAGGGACACGCGGTCGATGCGACGGCTCGCGTAAGTGCTTTCGGCGCCTTGGAAGGGGAGGCGGAATTCCAAGGTTTCGAGCTGGATGCCATCTCCTCGAAATATCGGGGAGCTCAGGGCGTGGACCCGGAGCTGTTGCGCGAGCTGGAGCGAATGTACGGCTTTGACCAGCCCGCCCATGTCCGCTTCTTCAAGATGCTCGGCGATTATCTCTCGTTCGAATTCGGCGAAAGTTTTTATCGCGACCGGCAGGTCGTGGACCTGGTACTGGAAAAACTTCCCGTTTCCATTTCTCTGGGGTTGTGGAGCACACTCCTCATCTACGGTATCTCGATTCCCCTGGGCATCGCCAAAGCCATTCGCGACGGGTCCCGCTTCGACGTGTGGTCGTCGACGGCCGTCGTCGTAGGGAATGCGATTCCCAGTTTTCTGTTTGCCGTCTTGCTTGTTGTTTTGTTTGCCGGAGGGCACTACCTCAACTGGTTTCCGCTACGTGGTCTCATGTCTCCGGAATGGGAAAACTTCGGCTTCCTGCACAAGGTGGCCGACTACTTCTGGCATCTGGCATTGCCGCTCTCCGCTCTCGTAGTCGGTGGTTTCGCGGGTTTGACGTTGTTGACCAAGAATTCATTCCTCGACGAAATCAACAAGCAGTATGTGATGACCGCTTACGCCAAGGGTCTGAGCGATCGTCGTGTACTGTATCACCATGTTTTCCGCAACGCCATGCTGGTGGTGATCTCCGGCTTCCCCCCCGCCTTCGTACATATCTTTTTTACCGGCGCCCTCCTGATCGAGGTGATCTTCTCCCTCGACGGACTCGGACTGCTGGGTTACGAAGCGGCGGTGGGGCGCGACTACCCGGTGATGTTTGCCACCCTCTATTTCTTCACCCTACTGGGGCTTCTAACCCAGTTGTTGAGTGACTTGAGTTACACCCTGGTGGATCGCCGCATCGACTTCGAATCAAGGGACGCCTGAATGGACTCCGGCACCCCACTTGCAGAATCGCAGGTCGTTTCCGCGAGGCCGATGCGGCAGCTGTCGGACCTGAACCGGCGGCGGTTCTCGAGCTTCCAACGAAACCGGCGTGGATATTGGAGCATGTGGATCTTTCTGGCCCTGTTCCTTCTCGCACTCCCCGCCGAGTTCATCGCCAACGACAAACCGCTTCTCGTCAGGTACGCGAGCGAATGGTATCTCCCGGTCCTGTTTCTCTACTCCGAACGCACCTTTGGCGGCGATTTCGAGACCGAGGCGGAGTACCGAGACCCGTTCGTGCAGGCGTTGATCGAAAGCGACGGGTGGATGCTCTGGCCTCCCGTCCGTTTTGGCTACAGCACCATCAACTACCAGTTGCCGATCCCGGCTCCGTCGCCACCGTCTCTGCAAAACCTGCTCGGCACCGACGACCAGGCGCGAGACGTTCTGGCACGCCTCATATACGGATTCCGGATTTCGATTCTTTTCGGTCTCGTGCTCACCTTGTTCAGCTCCGTTGTCGGAATCGCGGCGGGTGCCCTGCAGGGGTTCTTCGGTGGGTGGATCGATCTCGTTCTGCAGCGGTTCATCGAAATCTGGTCTGGCCTGCCGACGCTGTTCATGTTGATCATCCTGGCCAGCGTCGTCGAACCCAACTTCTGGTGGCTCCTGCTGCTGATGTTATTGTTCAGCTGGATGACGTTAGTCGGTGTCGTGCGCGCCGAGTTCCTGCGCACCCGAAACTTCGATTTCGTGCGCGCCGCTCGCGCTCTGGGTGTGGGAAACGCGAAGATCATGATTCGCCATGTCCTGCCCAACGCCATGGTTTCCACATTGACGTTCATGCCGTTCATCCTGACCGGTTCGGTAACCGTTTTGACTTCGCTGGACTTCCTCGGGTTCGGACTTCCACCCGGCTCACCATCGCTGGGTGAGCTGCTGAATCAAGGCAAGCGCAACCTGCATGCGCCCTGGCTGGGGATCACCTCGTTCATGGTGCTGGCCGTCACCCTATCGCTGTTGGTATTCGTGGGGGAAGCGGTGAGGGACGCCTTCGATCCGCGCAAGAACTTCGCCCCGGAGCCGTCTTCTTGAAACTGTTGGAGATCGACGGCCTGGCCGTTTCGTTCCAGTCGGAGGGACCGCCGGTGGAGGCCGTCCGCGATGCCACGTTGGGGGTCGAGGCCGGACAAACCGTCGCCCTCGTCGGCGAGTCCGGTTCCGGCAAGTCGGTAACGGCCCTCTCCGTGCTGCGCTTACTGCCGTATCCACGGGCCTCACATCCCCGGGGCTCGATCCGCTTTGCAGGTGAGGACCTGCTCACCGCGCCGCTAGACCGAATGCAGACGGTTCGCGGTGCGCGAATATCGATGATCTTTCAAGAGCCGATGACGTCGCTGAATCCCCTGCATACGATAGAGAAACAGGTAAGTGAGACGCTGATCGTGCACCAGGGGTTAAACCGCCGACAAGCCCGGGCGCGCACCATCGAACTGCTCCACATGGTCCACCTGTCCGACGTGCAGGACCGCTTGGATGCCTGGCCGCACCAACTGTCGGGGGGACAGCGTCAGCGGGTGATGATCGCCATGGCGTTGGCGAACGAGCCCGATCTGCTCATTGCCGACGAGCCCACCACGGCACTCGACGTTACCATCCAGGCGCAGATCCTGCGCCTGCTGCAGGAGTTGCAGCGCACGCTCGGCATGGCGGTTCTGCTCATCACCCACGATCTCAGCATAGTCAGGCAGGTAGCTGAGCAGGTATATGTGATGACGGTGGGGCAGGTGGTCGAAAACGGGCCTGCCGACCGTATCTTCCGCCACCCGGAGCACCCGTATACGGAGCAGTTGCTTGGGGCGCAGCCAAAGGGAATTCCCGCGCCCCATGACCCTGCGGCATCGGTGGTAATGCGCTGCGAGCAGCTGCGAGTCTGGTTTCCAATCAAACGCGGGTTACTCAACAAAACCGTGGATCACGTGAAGGCGGTAGATGGGGTAGATGTGGAGCTCCATGCTGCCGAGACCCTGGGTGTGGTGGGGGAGTCCGGCTCCGGCAAGTCTTCCCTGGGCCTTGCACTACTGCGGTTGGTGCGCAGCCAGGGTTCGATTGTTCTCGACGGGCAGGAGATACAGGGTTTGCGCAATCGCGAACTGCGTCCGTTGCGCCCGGAGATGCAGATCGTTTTTCAGGACCCGTACGGTTCCCTGAGCCCCCGGCTCTCGGCCTTCCAGATCGTCGAGGAAGGGATGTCGGTTCACGGGGTTCTCCAACCCGACGAGCGCCGACGGATCGTAGCGGAGGTGTTTGCGGAGGTGGGCCTGGAAGCCAATCTCCTGGATCGCTACCCACACGAGTTCTCAGGAGGGCAGCGCCAGCGCATAGCTATTGCCCGCGCCCTGGTCCTGCGTCCGAAACTCCTCGTGCTGGACGAACCGACCAGCGCGCTGGACGTAACCGTGCAGGCGGAGATAATCACACTATTGCTTACGCTGCAGAAGCAGCACGGCATTGCCTACCTGTTCATCACACATGACTTGAAGGTGGTGCGGGCGATGGCAAGCCGCGTTCTGGTGATGCAGGGCGGGCGAGTAGTGGAGCGGGGGGACACGGACACCATATTCAACGCACCCAAGACAGAATACACCAGGGATCTGGTGGCCGCTGCATTGTAATTGCCTATCCCTGCGGCCAGGATTGTCGCCCACTCAACACGACTCAGATATAGGTGTTGATCAGGTTTTCCAACATCTCCTCGCGACCGCTCCGCCTCTCCGGTTCCCCCTGGCTGTGAACGTAACGCTCCAGCTCCTCGAAGCTCGTCTCACCGCGCATTATCTTGCGGCCGATACCCCGACTGAAGGAGCGGTACCGCTCCTTCACAAACCCTTCCAACTTCCTGTCCTCCAGAATCTGCTGCGCGATGAGCAGACCCCGAGCGAAGCTATCCATACCCCCGATATGAGCGTGGAATAGATCCACCAGATCGAAAGAGCCTCGCCGCACCTTGGCGTCGAAATTGATACCGCCCTTCCCGATTCCATTCTGTCGAAGTATGACCAGCATGGCGAAGGTCGTGCTGTAGAGATCGGTGGGAAACTGATCGGTATCCCAACCCAACAGATAGTCGCCCCGATTGGCATCGATGCTGCCCAATCTCCCATCGCTAGAAGCGACGGTCAGGTCGTGTTCGAAGGAGTGTCCAGCCAAGGTCGCATGGTTGGCTTCGATGTTGAGTTTGAACTCGTCTTCGAGACCGTACTTGCGAAGAAAACCGAGCACCGTAGCGGCATCATAGTCGTACTGGTGTTTGGTGGGCTCTTTCGGCTTCGGCTCGAGCATCAACGTTCCCTTGAATCCGATCTTCTTCTTGTGTTCCACCGCCATCTCCAGGAACCGCGCCATCTGGTCCTGCTCATGAGCGAGATCGGTGTTCAAGAGCGAAGAGTACCCTTCTCGCCCTCCCCAGAAAACGTAGTTGGAACCTCCCAATTCCTGGGTGCATTCCATCGCTTTCTTGATCTGCGAGGCGGCGTAGGCGAACACGTGGGCGTCCGGATTCGTTCCCGCGCCATGGGTATAACGGGGATGTGAGAAGCAGTTCGAGGTGCCCCAAAGCAGTTTCACCCCGGTTTGGCGTTGAAGTTTCTTTGCCAGCGCCACGATCCGATCCAGTCTCGCGTTCGACTCTTTCAGGTCGTTGCCTTCGGGAGCAATATCGCGGTCGTGCCAGCAGTAGAACGGATTGCCCAACTTGGCGAAGAACTCGAACGCGGCGCGCAAGGTGTCTTCGGCGCGGTCCATCGGGTCATCCGCCAGGTCCCAAGGCCGATCGTAGACGGGGCCACCGAACGGATCGGCACCGGTGGTTTTGAAGGTGTGCCAGCAAACGACGGAGAAGCGCAAGTGTTCCTTCAGCGTCTTCTTGCCGACCTGGCGATCGGCGTCGTAATACCTGAAGGCGAGGGGGTTGTCGGAGTCAGGCCCCTCATAGGCGATCTTTCGGATGCCGGGAAAAAACTCTTTCATGTCAGGTCCTTTCGATCACACTTGGGTATCGCTCGAGCAACCCGAGAACCTCGTGAGGCTCGGCCGCCAGAGCCTGGGCGCCGGCTGCCTCGAGCTCCGCTCGTGGTCTGAATCCCCAGGTTGCCCCGACGGCAAACATGCCGGCCCCAATGGCTGTTTCCATGTCGGTTCGGGTATCACCCAGGTAGAGGCATCGTGCCGGGGCGATAGAGAGGGCGGAGGCAATGAACCGGGCCCCGGTCGGATCCGGTTTTTTCGGTAGATCGGGGCGGGCGCCGCATACGGGCTCGAAAGTCCACGGTTTCAACAGCTCGGCGACCGCCATGCGGGTAAACTCATCGGGTTTGTTGGAAAGCACTGCCATCGGAAGCCCCCGGCTGGTCAGGGCATCCAATAACCCCGGTATGCCGTCGTAGGCGACGGTCTTGTCCGCCCATCGCGTTGCGTACTCGGCCTTCATCGCGTCGATGCATTGGGGAACGAACCTATCCGAGACGGCGTCGGCGGGAAGTGCACGGCGCACCAACTTCTCCACGCCCTCACCGACGAAATACCGATACGCATCGGGCTTATGCGTTGGGAATCCGCCGGTAGCCAAGACGGCGTTCATGGAGTCCGCCAGGTCCTCCAGGGTGTCCAACAGAGTCCCATCGAGATCGAATACGACCGCTTCCATCATGCCAATACCAGCTTAGCAACAGGGGAACCCGGCGGCAAGTTTCACATTGACACCGGCAAACGAATTCGATTAGCTATCGCTGCATGGTTAAACGGCGACACGATGGAGCAGAAGATGGATCGAGATACCGCGTTCGAGATGGCCACATCCAATATTCGCGTCGGGGCCGATACCACCCTGGAGGTGGGCATGGACCTGACCGACATGGGAGTCGAACGAGTGATGGTGTTGACCGATCCTCACTTGGCGCAGTTATCGCCGGTTCATCGCCTGCTCGAAGCCCTGGAGCGGGAAGGTATTGCCTTCCAGCTGTATGACAGGGTTCGGGTGGAGCCAACGGATCGCTCCTTCAAGGAGGCGATCGAGGTAGCCGCGGATGGTGGGTTCGAGGGTTTCGTGGCGATCGGAGGTGGCTCCACCATGGACACCGCCAAAGCCGCCAACCTCTACTCCACCTATCCAGCAGATTTTCTCGACTACGTGAACGCTCCCATCGGCAAGGGGTTGCCGGTGCCCGGGGTACTCAAACCGTTGATCGCCATCCCCACCACCACCGGAACGGGCAGTGAAACCACGGGTGTGGCCATTTTTGACTTCGAAGAGCTCCACTCCAAGACGGGCATTGCCCATAGACGTTTGAAACCCACGCTGGGCATATTGGATCCGCAGAATCTCAACGACTTGCCACCCGCGGTGGCGGCTTCTACCGGTCTGGACGTTCTCAGCCACGCGCTGGAGTCGTTTACGGCGTTGCCCTTCGATCAAAGGCCGCGTCCGGAGCGCCCGGTTCTGCGGCCTGCCTACCAGGGTGCAAACCCGATAAGCGATCTCTGGGCCCTGGAAGCGTTGCGTATGGTGGCCGAATATCTGCCGCGGGCCTTTTGCGATGCCGACGATCACGAGGCGCGCACAGCTATGCTGATGGCTGCCGCATTTGCCGGAATCGGGTTCGGCAATGCCGGGGTTCATCTTCCCCACGGCATGTCCTACCCGGTCGCGAGCATGGTCTCATCGTTCACACCCGCCGGCTATCCGACTGACTATCCCCTGGTCCCCCACGGCATTGCTGTGATCGTCAACTCCCCGGCAGTGTTTCGATTTACGGCCCCGGCTTGTCCTGACCGACACCTCCGCGCGGCAGCGGTGCTGGGCGCCCGCACCGAAGGAGCCTCCCAGACCGACGCCGGTCGGATTTTGGCTGACCGCCTGATCGAGATGATGCAGGAGATGAAGATTCCGAATGGTCTTGATGGGCTGGGTTACGGCTCGGAACAGATACCCAACCTCGTCCAGGGAACCTTGCCACAACACCGGGTGACGAAACTGGCACCACGAGCGGCGGCGGAAGATGACCTTGCTGCGCTGTTCGAGGATGCCATGTCTTACTGGTAGATCGGAGCGCCGATCTATCGCGTGCGGTTCGACTCCAGCTTAGCTTCTCGCATCCGCCTCCACGACCATCGTCGCCCAGTTCTTAAAAAAGGTGTTGCCCACCTGCCTCAATGGGGGCAGGAACCGGCGGGCTTGATTTAAGATTTCCTCCCCATCGAGTCGCTCTTGCACCAGTTCGTCCGCGAAAAGATCCACCATCTTGCGGACGATTTTTTCGGTGACCTCCATGTGGAAGAGACAACCGCACGCGGTGCCGAGGCGAAAGGACTGATGGGCAGTGAGTTCCGAAGACGCCAACGGTACGCCGCCGGCGGGCAACTCGAAGATATTTCCGTGCCAATGAAAGGCCTAAAACTCGGAAGGCGCGTCGGACCAAAGGCGATCGCTCCGGGAGTTGTCATGCAACTGCACGGGGTACCAGCCGATCTCCTTTGCCGGCCCCGGTTTGACCTCGGCGCCCAACACCGCCGCCAGCAGCTGGCTTCCCAGACATATGCCGAGCACGGGCCGCTCGAGCTTCAGCGCTTGCTCGATCAATCGCATCTCGTCCCCGAGAAAGGGATACCGTGCGCGGTCGTACACCCCCATTGGACCTCCCAGCAAGAGCAGCGCCGCGGCTTCGTCCATGCCGGTCGGCACCGGTTCGCCGAGGTGGGTTCGCAGGTACCGGGGAGCGAGACCGTGGTTTTGCAGCACCGGTCCTATTCCACCCAGGTTTTCACACGGGGAATGTTGCAAGACCGATATCTCGAGCATGGCGACCCTCAGACAGCCGCAGGTTCGTTGGCCACGATTACCGGCTCGGGTTCCAGGCGGATGCCGGATAGCTCGAAGACGGCGCGCTGAATCTCTTCGGCCAGCTGCAGTAGGTCGGCGGAGGTGCCGCCACAGTTCACCAACGCCAGAGCATGATTGGTGGAGATCCGCGCGCCACCCTTCTGATGCCCTTTGGCGAAACCCGAACGCTCCACCAACCAGGCAGCAGGCAGCTTGTAGCCGCCGCTGGTCTCGAAACCGGGGAGCTCGTCCCCCAGACGGGCGCGCAGCGCAACCAGCGCGTCTGCGTTCACTACCGGATTGAGAAAGAAGGAACCCATGGATCGGCTGTTTTCATCCGCGGGATCGACCACCATCGATTTGGATCGGCGCAGTTTCAGTACGGCAGCGCGGACCATCGACATCGCCTCGGCCCCTTCGGCATCGTCTCCAAGGCCAAAGTCTCTCCGCATGGTTTGTTCCAGCTCCTGATAACGCAGCTGCGGTCGGCCCGGATCGGCGAGACGGTAGGTAACATGGGTGATTACGTAGCGATCTCGATCTGCGGTTTTGAAACGACTCGTGCGATACCCGAAATCGCACTCCTGGTTGGAGAAACGGCGCGTTTCGAGGGATGTCCGGTCTACCGCTTCGACCTGTAGGATACTGTCTTTGACCTCCTGGCCGTAGGCGCCCACGTTTTGAATCGGTGTCGCTCCCACCTGGCCGGGAATACCCGAGAGGCACTCGAAACCGCCGAGGCCGGCATCGACCGAGCGCGATACCAGGTCGTCCCAGAACTCACCGGCGCCGGCTACGATGGTCGCCCTTCCATCTTTTCGCTCTATCTCCACGCCAGCTATGTCGACCCTGGCAACCACACCCTCGAACCCGCGGTCAGGAAACAAGATATTGCTGCCGCCACCCATAACCTGGAGAGCCAACCCCTTTTTCCGAGCCCACAAAAGCGTAGCGCGAATGGCATCCGGATCGCGCCAGCGCACGAAGTAACGTGCGGGTCCGCCGAGACCCACCGTCGTCATCGGAGCCAGGTCCACGTTTTCGCGAATTTCCGGGGATTCAGTCATGCACCGCCAAGGTCCAAGGTGAATTGCACAACCGGCTCTGGACGGGGGTGAAACCCGCCGGCAAGTTGCTGTTAAGCCTCAATAATATTATACATTTGGCCTGCCCAACAGGATCTGGAGAACAGCGTTTCGAGGAACCGCTTTTTGTATGACCCACTCCACCGAACAGAGCGCAGATGTGCCCACCCCGGCGCCGGATGATCCGATCGTCGTCCTGCTGGTGGACGACCAGATCATTGTTCACGAATCGGTGCGGGTGCTGCTAAGCGACCATCCCGAGATTGAGCTGCATACGGTGCGCGACCCGACGAGGGCGGTAGACAGGGCGAATTCGGTGCAGCCAACCGTTATCCTTCAAGATCTCAACATGCCCCAGGTAGACGGTTTGACGCTGATTCGGTTCTTTCGCGCCAATCCCGCCACCAGCCAGGTTCCCCTCATTGTTCTCTCCTCTCAGGAAGAGCCTAAAATAAAAGCCAACGCCTTCGCGTTGGGAGCAACGGATTACCTCATCAAGCTTCCAGACGCGGTCGAACTCGTTGCGCGCATCAAACATCACTCGCGCGCGTGTAGCAACAGCCACCAGCGAATGCGAGCCGAGCGCGAGCTAAAGGCGGCCAAGAAAGCGGCGGAAGAAGCCAGCCGGTCCAAGAGCGCCTTCCTGGCGACCATGAGTCACGAGTTTCGCACGCCGTTGAACGCTATTCTCGGATTCACCGAGCTGCTTATTCGGGAAGACGGACTGACCACCGAACAGAACGAAAATCTTCGCATCATCAATCGCAGTGGCGAGCATCTCCTCGAGCTGATTAACGACGTGCTTGAAATGTCGAAAATCGAGGCAGGTCACCTAGAGGTCAACGATCGTCCGTTCGACCTGAGGACGTTGCTGAGCGATCTGGAACAAATGTTTGAGCTGAGAGCGCGCGACAAGGGATTGGAGCTCTCCTGTGAATGTGAGCACGAGGTGCGGAGATGCCTCGAAGCGTGGTTGCGGACGAAGCCAAACTGAGGCAAGTGTTGATCAATCTCATGAGCAACGCCGTAAAGTTCACCAGCGAAGGACAGGTGCGCCTGCGTACCAGCTGTCGCGGCAAAGATCTTGTTTTCGCGGTCGAGGATACCGGTCGAAGCGTGGTTGCGGCGTCGATCTCGTTCACCAGCGAGATCGCGGCAAAGACACCTCCGGGCGTCGATCTCGTCGAGATCGACACCTTGTTCGAGGCTTTCGAACAGAGCGGGGCGGGCAAGCAAGCGCGGGAGAGCACCGGTTTGGGCCTCTCGATCAGCCGGCGCTTCGCCCGCATGCTTGGGGGCGACATCGCGGTGCACAGCGACCCGGGGCGGGGAGCGGTGTTCACTCTTACCATCGAATTGAAACGTTCCGAAGACGCACCCATCGCCGCAACGGGGTCCGTCACCCCTGCCGTCGAGCTGGATCGAGAGCGCAGCTATCGGATTCTCGTGGTGGGCGACCGGTGGGAGGATCGCAAGCTTCTGGTCAAGATCCACCAGCGGCTGGGATGCGACACTCGACAAGCCGACAACGGTACTGAAGCGATTCGGATATGGCAGACCTGGTCACCCGACCTGGTGTGGCTGGATCTGCGGTTGCATGGCATGAGTGGGGAGCCGGTCGCCCGTCATATTCAGCAAGGCAGTGGCGATCGAAGAACCCCGGTCATTGCCCTAACCGCCAGCGGATTCGGCGAGGACACGGAGCCCGCCACAGCCGCGGGATGTGCAGACCTGGTGCGCAAACCGTTTCGCGAAAACGATATATTGGAGGTGCTATCGCGCCATCTGGGCGTGGGCATGAGAGAGGTTGACCGCGATGGGCACCACCAGGTGCCGAATGATTCTCACGAACTCAACGCCGCGGATTTCGCAGGATTGGAAGCGGAATGGTTGAGATCGCTTCGTCAGGCCGCCTACCGGGAAGAAACGGATCATATCGCCAAGCTGATCGATGAGCTCGGATCCGACCACCACTCTCTTTCTCGCGCCCTGCGATTCTTCGCCGCAAACCGAAGCTTCGATCGCATCATTGCCGCCATGATGGATGCGGCAGTTCTCGATGTCAGAAACTGAATAAACAGCTGCGTCGTGGAGCCGTTCCACGGCGGACCGGTATGGATGACATTCTGATTGTAGATGACACGCTGCCGAATCTGCGGCTGCTCTCCAGCATGTTGTCGAAACATGGCTCCAAGGTCCGGGCTGTGCCCAACGGCTCCATGGCGTTGACGGCCGTCGCCTCTGCGCCTCCAGACCTTATTCTGCTCGACATCAACATGCCCGGATTGAACGGGTATGAACGCGAGCGGTTGAAAGCGGACGACAAGACGCGAGATATCCCGGTTATTTTCATCAGCGCTCTCGACAAGGCCACGGACAAGGTCAGTTCCTTCGCGTCGGGTGGCGTCGACTACATCACGAAACCGTTTCAGGTGGAAGAAGTTCTCGCTCGAGTCGACTGCCATCTCAGCATCAGCACCTTGCAGAGACGCCTCGAGGAGGCGAACGACATGCTGGAGCGCCGGGTCGAGGAGCGCACCGACGAGCTGGCACAAGCCATCGTCAAGCTCGAGGAGCAAATCGTCGAGCGCCGTCGGGCGGAAGCGGAGCGGGCCGATCTCGAAGCGCAACTGCACCAATCGCAGAAAATGGACGCACTCGGCCGTCTCGCCGGAGGGGTCGTTCACGATTTCAACAATCTGCTCACGGTGATCATAGGGTACGCCGAAATTCTGAACTACAAATTCGACGAAGATCAGGTCAAGGACGAGGTGGAGCAGATTCTGCGCGCCGGAGACCAGGCGGCCTCGCTGACCCATCAACTGCTGGCGTTCAGCCGGCGGCAGGCAATGGAGCCCAAGGCGGTCGTCCTGAACGACGTCGTCGAGAATGTGGCCAGGATGCTGAAGCCGATGATCGGCGAGCAGGTCGAGTGGGCTACCGAGTTGGATGCGGGACTGGGCAAGATCTTGGCGGACCCGGGACAGATTGAACAATCGATTGTGAATCTGGCGCTCAATGCGCGCGATGCGATGCCGGACGGAGGACGGTTGAGCATCCGAACCGCCAATGATGAAAAGCAGGCCTCAGAGCAGCAGACCTCTTCGAGCTACGTGAGCCTCGAGGTGAGCGATACCGGCATCGGAATGGACGAAGAGACGAGAAAGCGGGTTTTCGAGCCGTTTTATACGACCAAGGCGGTGGGCGAGGGGACCGGCTTGGGGTTAGCCACCGTGCACGGCATTGTCAATCAAAGCGGCGGCTGGATCGAGCTCGACAGTCGGCCAAGGGAGGGGACCCGGTTTGTGCTCTACTTTCCCCGCCTCGTCGACGATGTCGCAGTGGACGAGAAGCCGAGCATCTCCACCACCGATCTGCGCGGCTCGGAGACGGTTCTTCTGGTGGATGGCGATGTCGCGGTTCGTGGCATCGTGGGCACCACCCTGCGCGAATCGGGGTACACCGTTGTAGAGGCGCTGGACGGCGCCGACGCTCTGGACAACTGGGAGAAGCGGGAGGCACCCGTGCACCTGCTCATAACCGATGTAATCATGCATAAGGTCGGGGGTGCGGATCTGGTGGAATGGCTCCTGCCGCTCCAGGATCAGATGCGAGTGATCTACATGTCCGGCTTTATGGACGAGAGCACGGCTCGTCACGGATTGCTCGAACGGGGCATGTATTTCTTACAGAAACCGTTCTCGCGAAACGATCTTCTGGTCAAGGTACGCGAGGTCCTGGATGCGCCGGCGCTACAGCGTTGAGCGCCTGTGCGGGCGACTGCTCGCGTTTTTGGTCTTTGCCCTCAGCGCCGAGCTGCGCGGCGTAGAACCCTACAATCCGGTCATCTCCGATCCGGTGGTCGAAGGGTGGCGTTGGCGATCGTTTCCCGAACTCAAGGGTGCGGGTCTCCGTTGCATCGCTGAATCTTCAGATGGAGCGATGTGGTTCGGGACCGACGAAGGAGTCCGCCGCTACGACGGGCGAGCATGGCAACAGTTCACCACCGAAGACGGGCTGCTCAGCGCCCCGGTCAACGTGTTGCGAGCGGCGGCAGATGGAACGGTCTATGCCGGTTCGGACATGGGAATAAGTCGTTTTGACCGCGGCAGGTGGCACTCTGTTTTTCCTCCCACCAAAGGTTTCTCCTGGCCCATCGATCAGATCCTGAAATCCGAGGAAGGGACGCTGTGGGCGGCTACCGCCTGGGGTCTGTTGAGGTTGGAAGGGGACGGCGCCACTCTGTTCACCAGCAGCGATATGGCGACGGCGATACAGAAACACGTGGACTATGTCAAAATCTCCATTGTACCGGACGCGGTAATACCCGAACGACGGTGGGGCGAAGGTGTGGGGATCCGGGTGGCCAAGGGGGGATACATGGGTGTATCTCGCGGCGGTCTACCGATGGTAGCGTGGGCGGTCGCAGCGGACGGACCTGGGGAGAGGGCTGGCGTCCAGGTGGGGGAGATCGTTACCAGTATCGACGGCGCCGTCCCACAGCTACCTCACATCGTACTGCAGGGTGCCGAAGGGACCTCGATGAGCCTGGATCTGGACCGTGGAAACAAGCTCCAACCATCCTCCCTGACCTTGAAGCACGAACGCGTTTCCGGAACCTATCGGGACTTCGCCGTATCCGATGTCATCGAGGACGGCTATGGGAACCTGTGGATCGGGCTTTCCTGGGGTGGCGAGATTCTGCGTTTGGACACAAGCGCAGAGGGGAACCAGAACACCTGGGAGCTCCACGTTGCGGCTAACGGCCTGCAACCGGGAGATAGGCCGAAACTGATACAGACCCGGGATGGAGCGATCTGGTCGGTTTCGAATCATGGACAGGGCGGCATCAATCGATTTGATGGGAATAGTTGGCATCATCTCTCATTCAGTAGTAACATCCATACCTCCGTTCTCGAAACCGACGACGGAGCGCTGTGGATCGGCGGTCACAACGGCACCCTGCTCAGATACCGCGACACCTGGTCGTCCTGGGATTCCAACCAGGTGCCCCTCTCCCAAACGAGAATCATAGGTCTGCTGCAGGCAGCGGACGGTGCTGTGTGGGTCGCTGGACTCGGACAGGAGGCTACGCGACTCGACTACGCCTCGTCTCGCTGGATTTCCTACGCTGGTCTGAACTATCAGGCCGAATCGATCGACGGCAAGCTCTGGTTTATGACCCAGGAGCGCCGCGCCGTTTCTTTTGACCGCCAACGAGGTGAGTGGAAGATCTACACCCCCGCCGACGGACTCGTCGAAAACCCGACGAGACTGATCGCGACACGGAACGGAGATATTTGGGCGGCGGGGCAACACCGTGGGCGTGCGGCAACCGCTCGATTCGACGGAAGCACTTGGACCCTGAAGGTGCATCACCCGCTGGCTAAGAATATCGGCTGGCGCTCCGCCCTTGAGTCGCAGGATGGCTCGCTCTGGTTCGGGGCGGCGGTGGGCAGGGTTGCCGGAGAAGGTCAGCTGGGAGGTTTGTTGCGCTTCCGCGAAGGACAAGGATGGACCCATTACACCCCTCCAGACGCTCCCCAGTACACCTATGCCATCGGACAGACCAGCGATGGGGTGATGTGGTTTGGTGGTGGCGGGTTGAAAAGGTTCGACGGGCTCGCCTGGACGATCATGACGGAACCGAAGGAACTGGTTTCATGGGTCCAGGCGCTGCAGGGCACGGCGGAGGGAAATCTCTGGGTAGGGACCCGCAGCTACGGGCTGCTCTTCTACGACGGGAAGGAGTGGACGTCCCACGGAGTGGCGGATGGGTTGGTAAACAACGTAATCAAAGGTATCGAGGTGTCCCTGGATGGTACCACATGGGTCAAGACGGACAAGGGAATGAGTCGCTATGACGGCTCGACCTGGATTACGCAGGCACTGCCCGCCGGGTTCGACGATCGGCACGTCGATCTTCGACAATCAAGCGATGGGGCCCTGTGGTTCAACTCGGGAGCAGGTCAGACGACCAGATATCAACCAGAGAGCGACGCTCCCGATACCCGCATCACGCTTGCCGTGGACCAGGTATCACAACCGGGCAATACTACCTTTATCTGGGACGGACACGACGCCTGGCGCGCAACCCCCGACGCCAAACTGCAGTTTTCCTGGCGTCTCGACGGCGGGGCCTGGTCGGCGTTTTCCGCCGACAGGAACAAGGCATTTTTCTCGTTGGAAAACGGCGATCATCTGTTTGAGGTACGTGCCCGCGACCTCGATCTCAATGAAGATCCGACACCGGCCAGTGCGCGTTTCGCGGTGATTCCTCCGGTGTGGATGCAGCCCGGGTTCGTGACGTTGATGGTGGTGTTGACCCTTGCCATCGCACTGCAGACGGGAAGAGTCATCCGTCGCGACCGCCGGGTGCGGGAATCGAACAGCGAGCTGCAACAACAGAGCGAGAGTTTGCAGACAGCCAACCGAAAGCTGGACGAATCGAACCGGGCTTTGCAAGACAAGACATACGAGTTGGAAGCGGCCAACGTGCAGATCGTCGAAGCCAATCGGCTCAAATCGCAGTTCCTCGCAAACATGAGCCACGAGTTGCGTACCCCGCTCAACGCGATTCTTGGGTTTACCCAACTATTGACTCGCGATTCGGAGCTCGCGCCGCAACATAGAGAAAACCTCGAGGTGATCGGACGCAGCGGGGAGCATCTTCTTGGATTGATCAACGACGTATTGGACATGTCGAAGATCGAGGCGGGACAGGTGCAGCTCAGCGAAACAGATTTCGATCTCTTCGACCTGCTTGACAGTTTGGAGGCGATGTTCCGGCTCAGAGCCGAAGACAAGGGACTGGCCCTAGAATTCAAGCGCCGCGAAGACCTGCCCCGATATGTTCACGCGGACGAGGGCAAGTTGAGGCAGGTACTCATCAATCTGCTCAGCAACGGCGTAAAATTCACTAAAACAGGGACCGTGACACTCGAGGCAGGGTACGAACCCCAACGCCTGATCTTCGACATAACGGATACTGGAGCAGGTATCGCCCCTGAAGAGCTGGATATCCTCTTCAACGCGTTTGTGCAAACGGAGAGTGGCCGCCACGCACAGGAGGGAACGGGGTTGGGTTTGCCGATCAGTCAGGAGTTCGTGCGCCTGATGGGTGGCGAGATCACCGCCCGCAGCGAGCCCGGCCGCGGATCCCGCTTCAGCTTCAGCATCTTGGCGACTCCGATTGACGCCCTGGAGGTCGCGGCAGCTCCGACCTATCGACGCGCCACCCGGTTATCCGCAGGGCAGCGGGAGTATCGGGTTCTGGTCGTCGAAGACCGGGACGACAGCCGGAACCTCCTGGTTCAGCTGATGAAGCAGCTTGGTTTCGAGGTGCGGCAGGCCTCCAACGGGCAGGAGGGTATCTCCGCGTGGGAGGAATGGGATCCACATCTCATCTGGATGGACATGCGGATGCCGGTTCTGGACGGGATCGAGGCGACGAAACGGATCAAGGCGAGCCCGCGGGGCAAGGCGACGGTGGTCATAGCACGTACGGCAAGTGCGTTCGAGGAGGAGCGCTCTGCCATTCTCTCAGCCGGTTGTGACGGATTTATTCGAAAGCCGTTCAAGGAAAGGGAGGCGGTGGAGTGTCTGATCCAACAACTGGGGGTCCGGTTCGACTACGAAGCCGATGACGCGCTCCAGGCGGGCCCTCCGAAGTCAAGAGTCGGCCTTACGACTGGGATGCTGTCGGAGCTACCTTCGGATTGGATAGAGCAATTGCACGAAGCGACTGCGATGGCGGATGCGGAGCGGATAAACGCGCTCCTCCTCAGCATCGATCCCGGTCATGAAGATCTCGTTGTCGCGTTGGAGAATCACGTGAGGGATTTTAGATTCGACGAGATCATGGCTGCAACCCAGCCACTCGTCGATTCCAACTATTAATCATAAGGCTTGAAAGGTAGATCTTAATGCAGACGGATATAGACCCTGATCTTCTGCTTGAATCCGGTGTCAAGATTGCGGAAGAGATTCTGCGCACCTGCGTTCACTGCGGGTTTTGCAACGCCACCTGTCCAACCTACCTGCTTGAGGGAAACGAGCTTGAAGGGCCCCGCGGCCGGATCTACCTCATAAAGAATATCCTCGAAGATGCAATGGATATCACCGCGAGCACGGTTGGTCATATCGATCATTGCCTGGGATGCATGGCCTGCGAGACCACCTGCCCGAGCGGGGTGCGGTACTCCCACCTACTAGAAGAAGCCCGACCCCGGTTGGAGAACCATTTCCGGCGCTCCGTGGGAGACGCTCTGTTGCGCAAGGTACTGACTTACCTGCTGCCCCATCCGGCGCTCTTACGGCCGGTCCTGCGCCTGAGCTCCGTCGGCAGGAGTCTGAAATTCCTGCTGCCGGCGCGCTGGAAGAATCTGCTCGAGTTGGCGCCGTCGGCGATGCCGGCCCCCGCACGTCACGCCCGCGCGGGGGTTATCCCGGCGCAGGTTCAGAAGCGTGCCCGTGTCGCGTATTTGACGGGATGCGCGCAACAGGTGTTGGGTCCGGAGATCAATGATGCCTCGATTCGAATGCTGACGAAGCTGGGTGCCGAGGTGGTACTGCCACCCAGCCTGGGATGCTGCGGATCGCTGCCATACCACATGGGAGAACGGCGGCACAGCCTCAAGCTGATGCGCCGGGCCGTCCTCGCGCTGAGCGCAGAAATAGAATCGGGTGGGTTGGACGCGATCGCCGTGAGCACTTCCGGTTGTGGCCCCGCCATGCGCGAGTACGGTCACATTTTCAGGGATGATCCTGAAATGGCAGACCAGGCGGCGTCGGTGGCAGAGCGGGTTCGGGATATCTCAGAAGTGATCTCCGATCTCGGACTTGGAGAGACGCGCCGGGAACTGGGGTTACGGGTGGCTTATCACGACGCCTGCTCCTTGCAACATGCCCAACGGGTTCGGAGTCAGCCGCGGGAGCTGTTGTCTGAAGTTGGCTGCAGCGTGGTTGAGGTGCCCGAAGCCCACATCTGTTGCGGCAGCGCCGGCACCTACAGCATGTTGGAGAATCAGTTCGCCTCACGGCTTAGGCAGCGGAAGGTCGCGAATATCGAACAGACCGAAGCCGACGTTGTAGCCGCCGGCAACATCGGATGCATTGAACAGATCGCACGGGGAACCAAACTTCCCGTGCTACATACGATAGAGCTGCTGGATTGGGGGACGGGGGGACCCGTACCTGATGTTCTAAAGCGACTGGGCCGCTTCGAGCTATAGGGCTGCGGGCGTTGTGTTCGTTCTCGACTACAAAGCTCGAAGCTAAAGCACCTGTTCTATGTAGGCGGAGCTCTTCTTGTCCAGCGCGTTCAGATCCGGCACTTCGAACCGATTCCCGTCCACGTCGATGAGCAAGAGCCGGTGGTCTCCGAGCCATTGGGCGTTCTCCGCGGCGTTCTGGACTACGAATTCCCGCTCGCCCCGATTGGTCACAACGTGCCAATATGAGGTCCCAAATTCGTTCCGCACAGAGTCGATTTTTTCGATTCTCGACGTGAGATATCTACGGTCCAACTCTTCCTTGATGATGGCTCGTGCCTCCTCGTCCAGGACGTCCAGATCCTCGACCATGCAGATTTCCTCGTCCTTGCCGTCGAGAAAAGATATGTAGCGATCCGGATTCGACAACGGGGCGGCGCGTACGACTTTGACCTTCAGATAGGATCGGTCATCCTCGATCGTCAATCGCAGCACCCAGGGGGGCGCTCTAAATAGACGAACCTGATCGATATCCACCTGTTCGGGATGGGTTACCGCGATCGGGGTCACATTCAGTTTTTCTTTTTTCGAGCTACCGGTTTCGCCTGCCAAATCGTGCTCCTTTCCCAAAGCTTTGCTCCACTATGAATGCCCGCCGCCCACCGCCATAACCGCCGTTGTAACCTGTTGTGTTTCCACCAATCGATGAAATAATCCCTCGCGCTGCATCAGCTCCTCGTGGCTGCCCACCTCGGCGACCATTCCGTCGTCCAGAACAACGATGCGATCGGCTGATCGCAACGTGGACAACCTGTGGGCGATCGCAAAGGTGGTGCGCCCCTTCGTCAGGTTGGCGATCGCTTCTTGTATCTTCTTTTCGGTGGGTGTGTCGAGCGAGGAGGTCGCTTCATCGAGAATAAGAATCCGCGGATCGTGGAGGATAGCGCGGGCGATTGCGATGCGCTGCTTCTCGCCGCCCGACAGCTTGTTTCCCTGTTCGCCAACCAGCATATCGTAGCCGTCAGGCATCTTTACTGCAAACTCGTGCGCATTCGCGGCTCGCGACGCGCGCAGGATTTCCTCAAAGGAGGAACCGGGCTTTCCGTAGCCAATGTTTTCGGCGATGGTTCCGTTGAACAGAAACGACTGCTGCGCAACGAGGCCGATCTGATGACGCAGATCCTCAAGCTTCATGTCCCGAATGTCGACACCATCCACCTCAATCGCGCCGCGGGTCACGTCGTAGAATCTGCAGATCAAGTTTATGAAGGTGGTCTTGCCGGCCCCCGATTTGCCAACGAGGCCGATCATCTCACCCGCGGACACCTCGAGCTCCACGTCCTTGAGGACCGGTTTTCCCGGATCGTATCCGAAGCTGGCGTCTCCGAACCGCACGCTCCCGCTCAGATTCGGCATCGCCCGGGCTTGCGGATCGTCGAACGGTTCCGGTCGCCCATCGATGACTTCGAATATGCGCTCGGCGCCGGCATAGGCGCGCATCATAAAACCGTAGAAGTCCCCAAACCATTTCAGCGGCTGATACAGCATCCATATGTAGGTGACGAACGCCATCAGCTCGCCCAGCGTGAGCTGGTTCCCCAAGATCTGCCGCCCCCCGAAGTACCAAACGAAGAAAACCCCAAAACTCATGAAAAAGTTGGTGATCATGAAGAACATCACCCAGCTCCGCTCCGCTCCCACCAATACCTCTCGCAGCTCGTCGCTGTGACGGTCGAATCGGTCGCCTTCGCGACCCTCCTGAGCGAACGCCTTCACCACGCGAATGCCGCGAATCGACTCGTTCAGGTGGGAAGAGAGGCGCGACCACTTGACCGAGTAACGTCGCCAGTACGCTTCCAATCGGCTCCAAACCAAGCGGCCTCCGAGAATGATCGGGGGGATCGGAAGCAGCACGTAAAGAGTGAGCTCCCAGTTCATGTATATCAAGAGGCCAAGGATACCGGTGAGCATCAACGCATTGGAAACGATGAAAGGGATGTCGAACACCAGGTAGATCTCTACCAAGTCCGAATCGTTGCTCATGCGGGAAACCAGCGCGCCCACCTTGCGCTTGTCGTGGAATCGGAGAGGCAGGAACTGCAACGACCGATACAGATCCGCCCGCATTTCCTCCGAGGTTCGCAGACCGATCCAGGTGCCCAACCAGTTGCGGCCCATCCCGGCTGCCCAAACGAAAATACCCACAGCCAGAAGCCCGAGAACCAGCCAGGGTAGCAGCGACGGATCCGAAGGGCCTCAATACGTCGTCGATCAGACGTTTGGTTATCAGCGGCGGGACCAGTTCGGCAAGTGTGCTCACAAGGGTCAGGGAGATCAGCATAGCAACGCGGACCCAGTAAGGAGCCATATAACCCACCAGGCGCCGCAAGGTGTCCAGCTTGCGCGTGCAGGCCGGGCATTTGCCATCCTTCTCCGGCAGAACGCGACCGCACTTGATGCAGTGGCTGCGTTCCAACCACGTGGCCAGCGCCAGCGGTTTGTCGGCCTTGAGTTGATTGATGCCTTCGGCCACCTCGGAGAACTTGGGCGCGAGGGTGCTGGAGAAGTAGACTCTGACCGGCTCACGTCCGCTCCGCTCGACCTCCAGGTGACCGCCGCCAACCATCGGCTCAAACCTCGCCGTGCGGATCCCCGCCATGGGGATGCTGACGGTTCCGTCGACACCTGGTCCGCGCAGTACCAATAGCTGGCGGTCTGTGACCACGAGCCAGCGCTCGTCATACATCTCATGGTCGGCCATGTCGGTGGCCACCTGAATCAGAACGCGCTCTCCAACTCCGATCTCACGCCTCAGCTTGTCTCCCACAGATGGGGGGATGTGCTCAAGAAACGCGGTTTGCTCTGTATTGGTCACGGTCATGGCTTATTCATGGATGGCGATTATCTGAGCAACTTCCTGTTGTAGCTCTACCAGATCCGCGAATGCCCCGCCGCGCTCCATCAGCTCGGCATGCGTTCCGACCTCGACGACCCTCCCATCGTCCATCACGACGAGTCGATCGGCGTTGCGTAGCGTGGAGAGACGGTGGGCGATGGCAAAGGTTGTGCGCCCGCGAATGAGGTGTGCAATGGCGTCTTGAATCTGCTTCTCCGTCTCTACGTCGACCGAAGAGGTGGCTTCGTCGAGGATAAGTACCCGCGGATCGTGCAGGATGGCGCGGGCGATGGAGATTCTCTGTTTCTCTCCACCGGACAGGTTGTTTCCCTGATCACCCACCTGGGTGTCGTACCCGTCCGGCTTGGCCGCGATGAAGTTGTGCGCATGAGCGATCCTGGCCGCCTCCAATACCTCGCCAAAGGTGGCCTGGGGATTGCCGTAGCCAATGTTTTCAGCGATCGTCCCGCTGAACAGCACTGGTTCCTGCAGCACGATGCCAATCTGGCGCCTGAGATCTGGAAGGCGAATTTTTCGCAGGTCTACGCCGTCGATTTCTATCGCTCCGCGGTCTACGTCATAGAAACGGCAAGTCAGGTTTACGGTCGTCGTCTTGCCCACGCCAGAACGTCCGACCAGGCCGATCATCTCGCCTGCTTTGACGTCCAGGTCGATATCGTGCAGCACCGGCTTGCTTTTGTCGTATCCGAAACTCACCCCGCGAAAGGTCACCCGTCCTTCGATATCGGGCATGGCTACGGCGTCGGGATCGGCGTAGGCTTCGGCTTCGGTGTCGATCACCTCGAAGATGCGCTCAGCCCCGGCGAAAGCTCGCGACATCCACGAATTGACGGCGCTGAACCAATGCAGCGGTCCGTATACCAGCCACATATACGAGTAGAACGCGAGCAGGGTTCCCAAAGTAAGGCGGCCCTGCAGCACCTCAGCGCCACCAAAGTACCAGACTACCAGTACTCCGAATCCGGTCAGGAACGTGGCGGTTTCGAAAAAGATGCCGCGATTCAATTCGGTATCCACGCCAACCTGGCGCGCTCGAGCGTTGACGGCATCAAACGATTCGATTTCGCGTTTCTCCTGGGCGAACGCCTTGACCACACGAATTCCCGAGAGCGATTCGTGCGTGCACTCGGTCAATTTCGACCAGGCGCGGTTCCACTTGCCAAAGAAGCGTCGCATCCGCTGCCAAAACACCCCGCCCCAGACCACGATGAACGGAACGGGCAGCAGCATGTACAGGCTCAGGTCTACGCTCATCGAGAAGAGAAAAGCGAGAATACCCAGAATCGTCAGTACATTTATGATCAGGTAGGGCAACCCGTCCACCAGGAATTCCTGCAGGCCGCCCGTGTCCCGCGTCACTCGAGACATGAGGGCGCCGACCTTGCGTTTGTCGTAGAACTGGAGAGAGAGCATCTCGAGCTTGCGGTAGAGCTCTCTGCGGATGTCGGCCGTTACCTGGGCACCTAACCAAGCCACGACCCATCCGTGCGCCCATTCCGCGCTCCAGGCGACCAGGCGAATCCCGATCAACGCCAGCACCAGGATTCCCAGAAGGTTGAAGCGCTGGTCAAGAGCTAACGCGCCGCTGTCGACGGGCACGAAAACTTCGTCGACAACACGCTTGATGACCAACGCCGGTAGCAACTCGCAGACGGTGGCGACGATAGATGCCCCACCAAGAACCAGGACCTTGCCTCGGTACGGCATCATGTAGTTGGCGATGCGCCGCAAGGTAGCCAGCCGCGAGATGCAGGCCGGACAGATTCCGTTTTTTTCCGGCAGAAGACGCGCGCACTTCTCGCAGCGGGTGCGATCGAGGGTCGTATTGATCGACAACGCCTCCGCGGTTCGCAACTGCTCGATGCCGCGCGCGACCTCCGAAATCTTCTCCGCCTCGGTCCCCGAATAGGGCACCTCAACCGTTGGTCCCGAAAACCGCTCTATTTCCAGCCGACCGCCACCAACCAATGGCTCGGTGCTAGCCGAACGAACGTCCCCAAGTGGCACGCGGTCCAGCTGCTCCAGGGTTCCATTTCGAGCAACGATCACCTGCTTGTCGGTGACTGCCAGCCAATGAGCGCCGAAGCGACCGTCGACATCCAAATCGGTTGATACCAGGATCTGTATCTCCTCATCGGAGCCGACAGCTTCGGCAATCTCGGGCGCGCTGGTCCCGTCGATATGTTCGACTAGCTTTTCGGTTTCCGGCATCTAACGTCTCAGATTATCCTTTAGTTTAGGTCGATGAACTCGTCCATATCAAGACCTAGTCGTCGAGGACGTCGATGGCGTCGGGAATGGGGCGTCTCGATTCCGTACTGCCGGCACAGCCGACCAAAGGTGCCGGCGGCGATCCCCAGGGCCCTACTGGCGTCCTGGTTGCTGGCGTAAAGACGAGCGGCGCGTTCGATGCGCTCGCGGGCGATCTTTTCCACAGCTTCCTCCTTTCGAAACCTGCGGTTAACAAAAAAAAGGCTGCAAACTCGGTCGATCTGAGTCTGCAGCCCAAAAAAAACCGCGGGGAAATTTCCCGCGGTCTCGAATCCAACTTTTGATTCGCTTAACCTCCGGGATCGTTCCAGGCTGCAGCGCGGGTCGCCAATACCCGCTTTGCGTCGACCTTTTGTGTAATCTGATTGTGATGGGGGCCTACCAGACGGGATTCACACATTCTTGCCCCCGCCGGAGTCACGAAACCCCATTTAGACATTGCGCATTTACGCATGCCGCCCGGCAGGGCAACGGACTTCGGCTGTCCGCGAAACCGCTTTATCAGGCCCGAATTCATCGTTAGCATTCTGGTGTATGGATTAGTCGCATCATATTCAGTTGCCAATATTGGTGCTCATTTCAACATATTGCTTGTCAGCACTGTGAAAAGGTAAAAGCGGTTTTTGAACAATGTCAAGATCAAAAGCCGTTTTTTTCGGCGACAGGCCGATTTGCCACAGATTTCCAACTTAGCTCCTCTTCGTATATTACCACTCCATGTCCTCAACTCCATCTGCGGCAGCTGCCCCCAACGAAAAAAGCCGAACCGACCCGGACCAGATCGATGCGTCCAATAGTCAGCTAGCGGCTTATATAAATGAAATCGCCTTCGAGACCATGGAGATGGGCGATCTTCTGAAGTGGGCGGATGAGGCTTTCCCGGGAAGGGCAGTGATCAGCACCAGCCTGCAGCGCACCGGCATTGTTTTGCTTCACCTGGCGTCGGAGCTCGGTTTGAGCCTTCGCGTCGCCACCGTGGATACCTGGAGGTTACATCGCGAAACCCACGAGTTCCTGGAACAGATCGAAAAACGCTACGGATGCGATGTGGAGCGCATCGTGCCTAATGCAGAGCAAGTAAATAGCATGATCGAACGTTTTGGTGAGTACCTCTTTTTCGATTCGAAAGAAAAGCAGGAGTACTGCTGTCAGGTGCGGAAGACCCGGCCTCACCACGAGCTACTGACAACAGCCGACTGCTGGATTGCCGGCGTCCGGCGAGATCAGTCCAGCTATCGGGCAACGAATACACCCAAGGCGAGTCTGGTGCCGGAGTACGCTACCCGCCGGCAGATCTTGAAGCTCAATCCTCTGGCTGACTGGACCGAACAGCGTTTGCTCCGGTTCGTCGAGGCGAACGGGATTCCCGAGCACCCTCTATACGCGAAAGGGTACACGAGCATTGGTTGTTTTATATGCTCGACGCCGGCGGTCGCGGGGGAAGACCAGCGTGTTGGTCGCTGGCGCTGGTTCAATCAGAAGAATCGCGAGTTGGAAGAGGACGCGAAGGAATGCGGACTGCATTACAACATCTGACGCGGAAGGACCGTCGATTCTCGTCAGATAAAGGCCTCACTGAAAGCGCGCACACCTTTTGAACTGCTGTGCTCGGTCCTCGTAGTTGGCGAACAACCCGAAACTGGCGCACCCTGGAGAGAGTAATATCACGTCACCCGGGCGCGCGTGACGCTCCGCGGCGGCGACCGCCCATTCCATCGAATCGCCTCTTTCCAAAATCAGGTCCGATCTTACGGCTGAGTCCTTCATTGCGCGCACGATCGATTCTGCCTCGTCGCCCAAAAGTAGCACCGCTTTCACGTTGCTTGCCGCCACTGCTTCGCCAAGAGCCGCGAAGTCGGAGCCCTTCCCAGAGCCGCCCGCGATCAGCTGTAGCGGCTCGGTAAAACACCGGACCGCGGCGGCAGCGGCCTCAGGTGTGGTGGCGGCAGAGTCGTCCACGTATACGATACCGTTGCGTGTGCCGATCTGCTGTAACCGGTGCGGCAAGCCGGAGAAACTCCGCAGAGAATCAGCGATCGATTCGACGGAAGCACCGAGGATGCTCGCAGTGGCAGCCGCCGCGAGGCTGTTTTTCAGGTTGTGAGCACCTCTTAAAGAGAGATCGTGCAGGCCGCACAGCTCTACGTTCTCTCCTTCGCGGTCCACGAAGAGGGACTCACCTTCGACCCACGTCCCGGTCGGGACCTCGCGGGAGGTGCTGAACCACACCTTCTCCGCCGGGCTCGAGTCGACCAGGCGTCGTGCCGATGAGCTCTCGAGATCGGCGATCACCCGATCTTTTGGTCCTTGGAAGCGACATATCGATCCCTTGGCGTTTACGTACTCCTCCGCGTCTGCGTGGTAATCCAGATGGTCTTGAGTAATGTCGAGAACGACTGCTGTCTGGGGGCTGGAACGAAGATCGTGAAGCTGAAAGCTGGACAGCTCCAGAACTATCCGATCGCCAGGTTCGACTTGCTCGAGGAATCTGATCGGAGGCACGCCAATGTTGCCTCCCAGATGGGTGGTGCCGTCTCCTTCTTTGTGGAGGATGTCAGCGAGCAGGGCAGCGGTAGTTCCCTTGCCCTTTGTTCCAGTAATGCCAACTACCGCTGCGGGGCACAGATCGAGGAACAACTGGGTCTGGCTCGAAACGTAGACGCCTGCGTTGCGGGCCGCTTCGATTTCCGGTCTGAGGGTATTGATTCCTGGGGTGCGAAAGATCCAGTCGAAGTCTGTCAGGGCTTCGAGGTATCGGGGCCCGATGCGCCAGGTGTGAACGCATGGATTCCATTCAGCTCGATTCTGGATAACATCAAGCTTGCCGCCGTCACACACCGAAAAATCGAACCCTTGGGCGCAAAGGAATCGGCCCAACGCGCGGTTCTCCTTTCCGAACCCCAGCAGTGCGATTCGCGAGTCTCTCAGTTGTTCGAGTGATTGGTTTCTCGGCGACAATTTGCTCTCGTAACGTAGCTTGAATGACCTATTTCCTACGCGTATATTGGGCGCGGCGTGCTCCCCTCCTTCTCCAAAACATAAAGATGTGTAATAACCGACGGAAAAACAGCACAATCCGCGCTCCCATTCATCGGTGCGAGTGCTCCCCTGTGCATCCCGCTCAGCAGATTGAAGATGGCATATGCCCAAGCTAAAAGAGCTCAACGCGGTTGTCACTCAAAAGGTCGAGATCGCGCCGGGACTGGCAATCTTTCGCGTCGTTCCCGATGGGTGGAGCTTGGCGGATTTTGCCCCCGGTCAGTTCGCCGCGGTCGGCTTGCCCGAATCCGTCCCACGCTGTGCCGCTGCCGAACCCGAGGCGAATCCAGAGCCGGAGGGCACCATGATACAGCGCGCCTATTCCATCGCCTCGTCGCCGTCGTCCAAAGAGCATCTGGATTTATACATCATTTTGGTTCCAGAGGGGTGTCTAACCCCCCGGCTGTTCCAGCTGGAGATGGGAGGCCGCATTTGGTTGTCTCCGAAGATTACGGGGAAGTTCACAATTGACGGGATCCCGTCGGAAGCGAATCTGGTGCTCGCCTGCACCGGTACGGGGATCGCGCCGTATATCAGCATGGTGCGCACCTACCTCGCCCCGGACATGCAACGAAAGCTGGCCATCATACACGGGGTTCGGCATTCGTGGGAGCTGGGATACGACTCAGAGCTTATGGCTTTGCAACGTATCGCTCCCGGGTTTGCCTACATCCCGACCGTGAGCAGGGCCCATCTGGAGCACACCGAGTGGAAAGGCGACACCGGGTACGTGCAGCACATCTGGGAGAAAGGCATACTCGACGAAGCTTGGGGATTTCATCCCACGCCGGCCGATACGCACATTTTGATGTGCGGCAATCCGGGCATGATCGAGGATATGGAGACGATTATCAAAGCCGAGGGGTTCGAAGAGCATACCTCAAGATCCCCGGGACAGTACCATGTTGAAAAGTACTGGTAACACCCTGACCGGTCGACAGCCATGAAATTGATCGTACAGATCCCCTGCTTGAACGAAGCAGACACCCTCGCCGATACGGTAAAGGATATTCCGCGAGCCATCGAGGGCATCGATCAGGTAGAGATCCTGGTCATCGACGACGGCTCCACGGACAATACGGAGCGGGTGGCTCGTGATGCCGGCGTCGACCACGTCATACGTTTTCCGCGAAATCGGGGATTGGGGTACGCGTTTAAAGCGGGCTTCGACACTTGTCTGAAACTGGGGGCCGACATCATCATCAACACCGATGGAGACAACCAGTACTTTGGTGGCGACGTGCCCGCGCTTGTGAAACCGATTGTAGAGGGTCGGGCCGATCTGGTTATCGGGGACCGGCAAACCGGATCCATCGGCCACTTCTCGCCTTTGAAGCGGTATCTGCAGAGCGTCGGCAGTCGCACCATCAGTCGCATGGCGACGCTCTCCGTACCCGATGTAGCGAGCGGCTTTCGCGCTTTCAGCCGAGAGGCCGCCCTCAGGCTCTCGACCTTCACCGACTTCGATCACACCGCCGAGCATGTGGTGGAGTCGGGTCAGAATCGGTTTGCGGTCCTCAGCGTTCCGGTGCGCACCAATCCGAAAGCCCGGGAATCACGTCTGTTCTCCAATCTGGGCGAATTCGTTTTCCGCTCGGGGATCATCAGTCTCCGCACCTATGCCCGCTACAAGGCGCTGAAGATCTTCACGCTGTTCGGCGCCTTCACGTTCGTTCTCGGCGCCCTTCTCGGGGTGCGTTTCCTCTACTATTTCTTCTTCACCGCCGAGGGCGAGCTTCATATCCAGTCGGTAATTCTTGGTGCCGTTCTGCTGCTTGCCGGGTTCCAAATGTTTCTGACCGGTATCGTTGCCGATCTGATCGCCACCAATCGCAGTCTTATGGAGGAGACTCTGACGCGCGTTCGCAAGGTGGAGCTGGATCTGATCTCCAGGGACGCTGGTAGCCGGTAACGGCTTGCGAGCGCTGCCCTTTCTATTCTCCGCCGCACCGCAAGCGCTTCGGCGCGCGGCAGTAGATCTCGCACCAACGCCCGGAACCGGGGTGAGTGAATCCGACGTATCGAGCATGCAGGTGATACCCGCAATCGCCGGGTAGCGCCGGGCGATCGCCAGGATCCCGGTCTAGTGGCACGCCGCCTGCACCGTAGAGCGGATCGCCGACAAGGGGATACCCTGCCGCCGCCAGATGAATCCGAATTTGGTGGGGCCTGCCGGTGGGGATTTCCACTTCTAGGAGGGTCTGCCGAGCGGCCAAATCGCGGCGACAGACGCAGCACTCGCTGCGCGCAGGAACGCCGGCCGTTGTCGCCGCGTAGAGCTTGTCGACGGGTCCGTAGGCCACGCGTCCAATGGGGCTTTCCACCGAAAAGTCGTTTGGCATATCGGTTCCGGCGACCAGGGCTCGGTAACATTTGCGAATGGAACCGGTGCGAAAGTCTCGAGAGAGGTCCCTTCTGGCGCGCGGGGAAGCGGCGAACAAAACCAGGCCTGAGGTCCCACGGCCCAGCCGGTGAAGCGGGGCTAGGTGGCCTCCGAGCTTGAGACGAACCAGATGCAGCAAGGTCCGATTCAAGAACTGACCACCGGGAAGAACGGGAAGTCCGGACGGTTTGATGGTGGCGATCAGATCGTCATCCGCATATGCTAACGCGAACTGGGAGGGAGCTTCGGGCTCTCGCCAAGGCGGGCGATGGTAACTGAGCTTCTGCCCGGTGCAAACCACAGCCTCCCCCTGGTCGTGGGTCGATCGTCCAGTCTAACGAGACCGGTGGCGACGCGCTCACTCCAGGTATCGCGGGAGGAGTGGGGGTAGCGTTGGGTATAGAAATCGAGGACGGCGATGCCTGCCGAATCCCCGGAAATGCGATCGACATAGGTCCATCCCTGATTCCGGTCTGCCCTACTCTCCGATTCCATCTCTTAAATCTACTCTCGTCTCGGGAGATTGACACAAACCTGCTGAATATTTATTATAATAAATAATTATCGGAACTATCTACTTGACAAAGCAGCCCATAAGTAGTATATTAACAAGTAGAAAGATTGAAAAAGGGGCTGAAAATGACATTCGAAGAAATCGCACAATTCTCGGAAGATGAAGCCCGAAGGCATCTGGAAAATCTGCGTTGGCTGAACGGCATTACATGCCCTCACTGTGAATCCAAGGACGCTACACGCATGGAGGGCGAGGCACATCGCAAGGGTGCCATACAGTGCAACGACTGCCGCCAGCAGTTCACGGTTACCGTGGGCACCGTGATGGAGTCCACAAGGGTTCCGCTGCGCAAATGGATCATGGCCTTTCATCTCTTGTGCTCCAGTAAGAAGGGGTATAGCGCCCTTCAGTTGAAACGCGATCTCGGCTTGGGATCTTACAAGACGGCTTGGTTTATGGCTCACAGAATCCGCTATGCGATGAATAACGGCCCCCTAAGTGAGAAGCTCAAGGGAACAGTTGAGATGGACGAAACCTATGTAGGCGGCAAACCCCGCAACAGAAGTCCGAAAAACAAGCGTGGGCGCGGCACGAAAAAGAAGCCGGTAGTAGCATTGGTAGAGCGTGATGGCGAGGTCCGATCTAGGGCCGTGGAGAACGTCAAGGGAAAGACGTTGAACGCGGAGATCCTACAGCACGTGGACAAGCGGTCTACGCTTGTCACCGACGAACTACCGCATTACACGCACGCTGGACGATTCGTGGGCGATCATCGCGTGATCAGACATAACGGAAGAGAGTACGTGAGACGAGAAGGGTTACTGTTGGTGACGACAAACACGGTCGAATCGTATTTCGCCCTGATTAAGCGTGGCCACTACGGCGTGTATCACTCCATGAGCAGCAAGCACATAGGGCGGTATGTGGATGAATTTGCATTCCGATGGAACCACAGGAAGGCGAATGATTCAGAGCGGCGCGATACCGCGATTCAACAAGGGGAGGGGAAACGATTGATGTACTCAGAAAACCATTGTACTCAAGAAAATGTTTAACGTTGTTGACATTTGGTTGACATTTGCTAGCGGATTTATTACTCTAACAAATAACCTTTGTTGTACAAAGTTGGTAGCCCCACCGGGACTCGAACCCGGAACCTGCGCCGTTCGATGGGTCCAGCTGCTCTATCCAGTTGAGCTACAGGGCCACCAATTTTTCTGACAAAGGACTATGGTGGAGGCAGGGGGAATTGAACCCCCCGGTACAGGTGTCTAAGTCCACTACCGGCTACCTAGCTGCCCCCACGCTGGATGTGAAAATCCCGTTACCAGATTCCCCGGTAACGGGATTTTCCTCTTTGTGCAAAGATTCTCGCCATTTCATAGTCAGTCGGTATGCTGACTTACCGTTGCGCTTACCGGCTCGCTCAATGATTTTGCGCTTCCCAAATGATTTTAAGACCGTGTGAGCTGATCCAAGGAGATTGTCAGATTCGCTATGCAACTTCCCTTGCTCCTTGAGCTTCTGCAATTCGTCTCTTAATTCTGAGGGGTTCCAAGCCCGAGTGTGGTTATTGCGAAAAATGCTGGTAATCGCTTCGACGGGACCGACCGCTTCCACTCTTAGCGCCACCTCACTGTTGCCGTTACCCGAAATCGGGAACTGCGGTCCCTTGAGTAAGGTTTTAACGGCAGCCAGTTGCTCTTGTACGGCATTAAGCTCACGTTGGATCTCGTTGACCTTATTGAGCAAGAATTTGCGTCGATCAGCTAAGGCGATTTCAAATTGCCTGTCGTCCATTGTTGATCTCCTTGGTTGGAGAATTACTGGCCCCAAGCTTAAAATAGCTTACGCACCAAGTTAGCACAAGTTGAAATTATGGGTAAGAATAAAAGCACCAAATGCACCAAGAATGATAATCAAGAATTAGAACAAGCGCAAGGTGGGTTATCCTTGCACCCCTTGAACCCTGACGAAGCCCTCGCGGCGTTTCTGGACACGCCACCACCAGAGGATGAGCAGGGTAATAAAAACCGAAAACGAGGTGCTGATAAAAAGAAGGATACGAGGGAAGAGTAGGTCTAAGTGCTAATAAATACGTGGCTTTGCGATAGCTTTCTTAAGTAGATAGTTCCGATAATTATTACTCTCATTGGCACGGAATTCATGGCCCAACCCAAGGTATTCATAGACGGTCAAGAGGGAACAACCGGTCTGCGCATTCGCGAGATGCTGAATGATCGCCCGGATCTGGAACTGCTCACGATCCCGCCGCAAGATCGCAAGGATTCCACCGCCAGAGAGGACTATCTGAACGCCGCGGACCTAGCCATCCTCTGCTTGCCGGATGCGGCGGCGGCCGAGGCGGTCAACCTGGTGCAGAACCCGCAAACGAGACTCCTGGATACCAGCACGGTCCGGAGGGTTGATCCGAACTGGATCTATGGCCTGCCTGAACTGGGTGTCTCGCAGCGGCAGTCGATCGCCGGGTCGATGCGGGTAGCCAATCCCGGTTGTTATCCCACCGGGTTCATACTGGCCGTGCGCCCACTGATCGAAGCCGGGGTGTTGAACCCAGCGGCGCGGCTCACCGTAAACGCGGTATCCGGGTACTCGGGTGGCGGAAAAGCACTCATCGAGGAATATAAATCGCTACCATCACCCGAGCGGGCGAACGACACAGCGCGGCCACTGGCGATCTACGGCCTCGATAGCCGGCACAAACATCTCTCTGAAATGCAGCTATTCAGCTGTCTGGAACACCCCCCGTTGTTCGTGCCCGCAGTCCTACCCGCCTATTGTGGCATGATGGTCAGCACGCCGGTTCCGATATCGGCCTTTACCAATGCTACCACCCCGAAGGAAATTTTCGACATCTGGAACGACCACTACGCCGATTCCCCCATGGTCGAGCTCCGCAACCCGCGAGACCCCACCGCGTTGCGCGACGGTCGATTTCTGGATCTGGAAGGGATCTCCGATCGAAACTCGATTCAACTGATGGTGTTCGGGGACGACGAGATCGGCCTGGTGCTTTTTGCCAGGCTCGACAATCTCGGCAAGGGAGCGGCTGGAAACGCCGTTCAATGTCTGAACCTCATGTTGGGATTTGCGGAAACCGCCGGACTCTCCGATTGAACCCTGAGCTGGTCGATAGTCACTGCCATTTGGATCAGCTGCCAGATCCTCCAGCCGTTGTCCGGGAAGCGCAAGCCCGAGCTGTTTCGCGCATCGTAGCCGTGAGCGAAAGCGCCGATTCAATGCGGGCGGTTCTCGGATTGAAGCAAAACCTCGGGGCAACCATCCTGGCCGCGCTCGGAATGCACCCGGCGTGGATTACCCAACACAGTGAGGCCGAGATCGAAGCCGGTTTCGAATACCTGTCCGCTCATCTAGCAGAAGCGGACGCTCTCGGTGAGGTTGGCCTCGATTACAAATGGGCTACGACCGAGGCGGAGAAACGAGAGCAGGCACAGATTCTCGACAGACAGCTTCAAATGGCGGCCGACCACCGAAAAGCCATCAATATGCATTCACGTCGCTGCCAGAGGCAGGTTATGGAACGGGCGATTTCCTTTCGCCGGGAAACCGGATTGAACGTCCAGCTTCACTGGTTTACGCAATCGAAGAAATTGGCGCGGATCTGCAACGAAGAGGGTATCTACATATCCGCCGGCCCTGCGATCGTCGGTGATACACTGGGGTTGGCCGTCGTTTCCGAGGTGGCCGATGAGCTACTGCTTCTGGAGACGGACGCCCCCGTTGGTATCAACGGAATCCCAGGGCATCCGGGGCGGATCCGCGAGGTGGCTGAAGCGGTCGCCGCGTTTTCGGCAACAACCTGGGAGCGGGTGGCCAACCGGACCACCCGTAATTTTCAACGATTCGTGGGACTTGAACCGGGATGAATCAACAAGAAGAATGAACTCCCGCCCTCCCCGGGTCAGTGCGTCCAAGTGGGTGTCTTGACAACGGTTTGGGATTCACCTATCCTTGAAAATCTCGTCTAAATAATTCACCGTTCCCACCAAACCCCTGCCCACTTGCGTATCGTCCAGCGCTACTGATTTTCAACCCCGGCAATCCAAGCTGGACACGATTCACTATCATTGATCATGCGGGGGGCTCCGCCTGCGGTACGGCGTGAGTTTCCACATAGCAAGGGGAAGCTGATATGAAAAAACTTCTGATAACCGGCGGTTGTGGATTCATAGGCAGCAATTTCGTTCGCTACATCCTGGAAACCTATCCCGACTATCACGTTGTGAATCTCGACAAACTGACCTACGCCGGGAATCGCGCGAACCTCCATGAGCTGGAAGACGACCCACGCTACGATTTCGTCCAGGGCGATATTTGCGATTTCGCCGTCGTTGAACGGTTGATGAGGTCAGTGGATATGGTTGCCAACTTTGCGGCGGAAACCCACGTCGATCGCAGTATCATGGGTGGGGACGCGTTTGTTCGCACCAACGTATACGGGACCTATGTGTTGCTGGACTGCGCTCGGGCAAGTGGGGTCGAGAAATTTCTCCAGGTCAGTACGGACGAAGTCTACGGAAGTATCGAGGAGGGGGCGTGGACGGAAGACTGGCCGATGGATCCGCGCAGTCCATACTCGGCAAGCAAAGCCAGCGCCGAGCTACTTACACGTTCCTACTTCACCACCCATGATTTGCCCACCCTGATCACCCGCTGTTCGAACAACATCGGAGCATATCAGTATCCTGAAAAACGCGTCCCCTTGTACATCACCAACGCCATCGATAATCTAGACCTTCCGGTTTACGGCAATGGGCTTCAGATACGGGATCATCTATTGGTCCAGGATCACTGCCGCGCCCTCGACCTCGTGCTGCACAAGGCAGTCCCCGGTGAAGCGTTCAATATTGGCGGTGACAACGACGCTAACGGTCTCGAAGTTGCGCGAACGATTCTCGAGCTGCTGGGCAAACCGGATAGCCTCATCCAGTTCGTTGAGGATCGCCCCGGTCACGATCAGCGATATGCTCTCGATTGCACGAAGATCAAAGCGATGGGCTGGAAACCGAAGTGGGATTTTGGCGCCGCGCTGTCGGAGACGGTGGATTGGTACGTGTCCAACGAAGAATGGTGGCGCAACATAAAAGGTGGCATGGATTACAAAGCATACTATCAGAAACAGTACGGGGCGCGGGCGACATTGGCAACCGGGTCGGACGCCGAAAACTGAGGCCAAAATGACAACTCGACTCTCGCATCACTCGTGCAACGGAGATTGCTGCACCACGATTCGCGGTGCCGCCGTGAGATTCAGGAGGAAGAGATGAGCAACGCAAAACCTGCACTTTTTGCGTTCATCGCCATGTGTGCGCTGGCGTACCTGCCACAAGAAGCGTTGCCTCAGGAGCTTGAGGATTTGGTTGAGGAGAGGGAAAAGGAGGAAGCCAAGCTGCAGCGAATCCCCGGAGTAGACATTCCCGGGATCGGCGACGGCAGGTTACCCGGACGCCTGCGAATGCCAAAGGGTGAAGAAGTGGAGCGCCTGCGCATCAGCCAGGACAAGAAGATAGACCCGGCGACCTACATCGTGGGTCCCGGCGATGCCATCCTGCTTTACGTGTGGGGTGAGTGGGATCTTCCGTACCATCTGGAGGTGGGCCCTGAAGGATCTTTGATCATTCCCACCATCGGCCCTTTTGAAGTCGCTGACAAAACACTGCTGGAGGTGCGCGAGATGCTGACCGCCGCCGCCCACGAACAATATCCGAACGTCAAGGTTTCCGTTTCGCTCCTGGGCATGCGGTTTTTTACCGTCTACCTCACCGGCGCGGTATTGAACGATGGCAGCTTCATCGTACACCCAACGACGCGAATTTCCGAGCTCATCGAACGCGGCGGTGGATTTCTGGATGATTTGGCAGGGACCGCAATAGAAGAGACCGTAGGGGGCAAGAAGATAACTGGAAGGCGGGAGTTTACGCCGCAGCCGGCGGCCCGCCGTTCCATACAGCTTGTCCACCAAGATGGATCGAGAGAAGCCATCGATTTGGAGTTGTTCAGAGCCACCGGAGAGATTGAAAACAATCCGTATCTGCGCATGGGGGACGTGGTACACGTACCTTATCTGCAGTATGAAATCTACGCCTACGGCTCAGTCAATCAGGAGGGCGTGCAGGAGTTTCGCCCGGGTGACACGATTGGCACGTTGATGAAGCTTGCCGGCGGCAAGTCGGGCAATGCCCCTCTGCAAGAGGCGGAGATCTGGCGTTTCGGTGCAGACGGGCGCGAAACCATCATGAAGCTGGTGGGAGCTGAGGATTCCACTCTTCGGACGCTGGAGGATATCGCCGATTTTCCGCTGCAACCCAAGGACATGCTCTTTGTCCGCACCCGCTCCGACTGGCAACAAACGCCAACGGTGCACGTTCACGGCGAGGTCGGTTTCCGGGGCCGATATCGAATCACTCATGGCAAAACGACGCTGCAGGAGGTCGTGGCCATGGCCGGTGGATTTACCGAAGACGCCTCACTGGCGCAAGCCTCGGTAGTACGTGCCAAGTTCCGCGCCATCGTCGACCCGGAGCTACGGCGTCTGCAGCAACTGCAGCGGGTCAGTGGGCTGGCAGATATGAGTCCAGAAGACAGGGCATACCTGAAGACAAAAGGACGCGAACGACGAGGCCGTGTGGCCGTCAACTTCGAGCGCTTGTTCGAGGCGAATGACGAAAGCCAGAACATCCTGATCGAAGGCGGGGACGTAATCTTCGTGCCCGAAAAAAGACGGACGGTTAGCCTCAGCGGACAGCTCTGGCGACCGGGACTGCTGGATTTCGAGGACGGTCGCCGCGTCGGATTTTATCTGGAACAGGCGGGCGGTTATACCTGGAATGCCGACAAGGGAGGTGCACGCCTCATACGGGCCCGCACCGGTGTCCGCGAGAGGCTGGACAAGAATCTAATCGTTGAAGCGGGTGACGAGCTCTGGGTACCCGAGAAGGAGTATCGGGACTGGTGGGAGTTCGCCCAATCATCCTTGAGGACCGTGGCGGAGACGCTCACACTGCTCGTCCTGGCGCGGACACTCTAGTGCACTGTTCAACAACTATCCTTGTATTTCGCTGCCGACGCATCTCGGCTGGCTGCGTTGCGCTCGCTAACCATATTCCACTAATATGGCTCGCTCGTGCGCCTTACCAGCCGCGCGCCTCGACGCCGAAATCTCAAGGCTTTCTATTGAACAGTGCACTAGAGGATTTGAGGAGCTCCTGGGAATGAATCAAAACAAACTTGATCTACTGGATCTGCTGGCAACGTTAAACGCCGGTAAGCGCCTGATCCTGGGAAGCACGCTGGTTCTGTGTATTCTGGCCGGAGGAATCAGCTTCTTGCTGCCCAACGTGTACACTGCCGAGGTTCAGCTGCTGCCACCCAAAGAGCAGAAGAAGGGATTCGGGTTTGCCGATCTGCTTTCCGGCCTCCCCATACCGTCGCTGCACCTGGGCGAGAAGGGGACGCCGGCGGACATCTTTGTGGCGATCTTGAAGAGTCCCACCATGAGAAGGCGTTTGGTCCAGGATTTTGATCTGATGGGTGTCTACGAGGCGGATCTGATCACCGATGCGATCGAAATACTTAAAGATAATACCGATATCGGCAAGAGCGAACAGGGCACGATTCTGATAAAAGTGGCGGACCGCGATCCCCGGAGAGCGACCGACATGGCGAACCACTACGTGGTGCTGCTGGACAGTACCAACAAGAGTTTTACGCAATCCTCTGCTCAGGAGCGTTACGACTTCATCCAGAAGCTGATTCGCCGAGAGGAGGAGAAGCTCGACAAAGCCATGGATGAGCTGCAGCGATTCCAGGCGGAACACAACGCCATCTCCATCGAAGAGCAGGCAAGATCGGTTATTCGCGCTGCCGCCGAGATGCAGATGGCGGCTATGGAACTTTTGATCGGCCGCAACAGCCTGCTGCTTTCCGGCTTTTCCATGACCCATCCCCAGGTCCAGAAACTGGAGCAGGAGTTTAACCTTCGTCAGGAAGCGCTGGCGTTTCTGCGCGACGGCGCCAACGATTCGAAAGACGTCAGAAGCAAGATTGCCGCGGAACTGCAGTTGGAGGAAAACCTGTTCCTGCCGCTGCGGGACATCCCCGAGGTCGCCCAACAGTTTGCCCTCGTCGAGAAGGATGTCCTCGTCCAGGCGGCGCTCCTAAAGCTGCTGTTGGAGCAGGAAGCGGAAGCTCTCATCGAGGCCAGCAACACTACCTCGACGGTGCAGGTGCTGGATCCAGCTACGGTCCCGGAAGAGAAATCCCATCCGAGCCGCATGTTGATCGTTTTCATCACTGCCATTCTGAGTCTATTGGCCACCACGTTCTACCTTTTCGGTGCGGTTTATATGCAGAGCCTAAAGGCGCGCTGGCGGGCAGATTACCAGGGAGAACGGTCCTAGGCCGGTGCAAGACATACGCGTACTGCTAACACGGGCGAGCGAGAATCCGGTGCCGGCCTACGAAACGATTGATAGCGCCGGTATGGATCTCCGGGCACATCTAGCGGCACCGCTGAAGATTGGTCCTGGAGAACGGGCACTGATTCCCACCGGACTGCACATGGAGATTCCCCGCGGTTACGAGGGACAGGTGCGACCGCGCAGCGGTTTGGCGCTCAAGCGTGGGCTCACCGTGCTCAACGCCCCAGGAACCATAGATGCCGATTACCGTGGCGAGGTGGGTGTCATTCTGATCAACCACTCGGCAGAACCTCAGTCCATCGAGCACGGCGATCGGATCGCCCAACTGGTGATCGCGGCTGTAGTTCAGGCGGAGATGCTGGAAGTGGACAAACTGGCTGACACCGACCGTGGCGTGGGAGGATTCGGATCGACGGGACAACGGTGAAGCGCTGTTTCTCAAAAAAATATCTGCTCGCCCTGGGCGCGGTTCTGCCGGTGTCGATCGGACCGTTATTCGCCGCTGACATAAGTGGATTCGTGCGCGACCAAAGCAACGGCGAAAGCCTGCCTTTTGTCAGCGTTTACCTCCAGGGAGAACAGCACGGCGGAATCAGCAACGAGAGTGGCTACTATGCGATAACGAGGATCCCGCCGGGACGTTACACCATGGCGGCTTCGATGGTCGGATACAAGACCTTCAAGAAGGAAGTCGATCTGGGCACCGGCGACCTGGTGCTCGACCTGCTGCTCTCCGAAGAAGCGATCGAGTTGGAGACGGTGGTCGTCGAAGCGGAGCGGGAGGAGATAGAGAGCTTCGATATCAGCCCGGGGCGAACGGTCCTGCAGGTGAAGGAGCTCAAGGCGGCTCCCGCAGCGATAGAAGCCGACCCGATTCGCACGATTCAAACCTTGCCCGGGGTGGCGGCGCTCTCTGATTTTTCGGTCGGTCTCTATGTCCGCGGGGGAACACCCGACCAGAATCTCGTGCTGCTGGACGGCACCGACGTCTACAACGCCTCCCATCTCTTCGGCCTGTTCAGCACCTTTCCCGCCGATGCGGCGAAAAGCACCGAGCTGTTGCGCGGTGGGTTTCCGGCGAAATACGGCGGCCGTCTCTCTTCGGTCTTGAACGTACTAACGGATGAGGGCAACAAGCAGAAATTCGAGGCCGAAGGCGGGGTCAGTCTTCTCAGCTCGCGACTGACGGTGCAAGGTCCGGCGGGCAAGGGATCGTGGCTCGTTTCCGGTCGGCGCACCCATCTGGACCCGCTGCTCTCCTACGCCGAGGGGCAGTCCGACGATCTGGCCAATCTCACCTACAACTTCTTCGACCTTCAGGGAAAAACCCACCAGATCCTGTCCCATAACGATCAGCTGACCGTGGCGGGATACGCCGGCCGCGACAATCTCAACATTCGTATTCTCGAATTCGAGCCTTGGCGGATTCAACCGCCGGGCCCAGTGCCGCCAACCACTTCATCGCGGGGCTCGAGACCGAACGGTTCGGATTGAACTTCGATGTGGAGCTCTACTACAAGGACTACGAAGAGCTCTACGAGCTGAACTACGACGAGCAGAACTCCACCGAGATCGGAGATATTCTGCGACGGGGGGACGGCGAGGCGTACGGATTCGACGCGCTGATCAAAAAGAGAGCCGGAAAACAGACCGGTTGGGTCTCTTTTTCGGTAGGTTTGAGCGAACGCACAATCGAGGGGCTGAACCGGAACGCCACGGGAGTGGAGAAGCCGTTCAAATCGAAATTCGATCGCAGATTCTCGCTCAACATAGTGCATTCGTGGCGGCTTGGCCGGCTGTGGGCGCTCAACAGCAGATTCGCGCTCGCCTCAGGCCAGCCTTACACCCAGGTCCTTGGTCGCGGGGAGTTGGAAGTGCCCTCCGGTTTTCGTTACACCTTCCAGGACAAAGGCGACTTGAACGGCGTTCGGCTCCCCGACTACCGGCGCCTGGACATCTCGCTTCAGCGTCGCTTCGAATTCCAAAATTGGGGAATGAAACTCTACCTGCAGGCGGTAAACGTCACGAACCATGAGAACATCTTCAATTACTACTGGAGTGAAGGCAATATCGAAAAACGCAAGCCCGGGAAGCGACGGGAGATCTCCATGTTGCCGCTGCTGCCGAGTCTTGGTGTGGACTTCAAATTTTGAGAGGCCATCGATGATGGGTCGCCTAACACCGTTGCTTCTTATGTGCACGATTTTTTCGGCGTGCAGCAAGCCGAATGAAGTCGAAAACGCGGACCAAACGGTTGTTGTCGAAGCCTACCTTACACCGGGGCGCGACCCGCTGGTGAAGTTGCGCAACACCCTGCCGCCAGAGCAGTTCTTCGAGGGGCTCGAGGATACCCTCGCGGAGGCTGAGGTGAGAATCCTGGTGGACGATCAGACCTTTGTCCTGTCCGAAATGCCGGCGGGTTCGGGGTTGTATTCCATTTCGTCCTCCACGCTGCCTATCGAGTCCGGAAAGACCTACGCCCTAGAAGTTGATTCTCCGGATTCCCCTCAGGTGCGCGCCCGGACGACCGTTCCGTTCACCGCTGAGGTGACCGTCGTCGTTGGAGACACCATTACCTACCAGCAGTCCTTTTCGGAAGGATTTGGCAATCTGCAGCATCCGGGGGAATTTTTCTGGAACAAGAGCGAAAATGCGGCAGGTTACGTTATCATCGTGGAAGCGGTGGAGGTCAGGTCGCTGCCGATTTCAGCCGAGCCGCTCACCGCCGATCTCGATAGTCTGGTTGCCCTCAGGGAACGACTGGAGGGTTTGGCGAGCGCCGATTCCCTGGCGGCGTTGGATCGGCAGATCGAAGCGTTGCGGCGGTTTTTTGATGAAAACATTTCGTTGGTGCGCGCCAACGGCGACACCATCCGCTGGCTACGCGACCGGCAACAGGAGGATTGGGACGATATCGAGGGTAAAAACTCGACGGAGGGTAAGAAGTGGAGGGATCGGCGTGGCCATCTGTTTAGTCAGCGCAAGATCGACTACTGGGTTCCGGTAGACACGCTGCGCAGCGACTTCTGGTGGTTGGGGGTTCGGTTCGAAGGCGAATACCAGGTCCGACTGCAGTCGGTTGACCAGAACTATTTCGACTATTTTTCGACTTTTTTCAACGGCGAATCGGGCAACGACGGCGACAACGGCCCGGTGTTCCACGTGGAGGGTGGATTGGGCGTGTTCGGCTCTTATGCTGAAGACAGCTTCCGCGTCTGGACTCGCAGGGGAGAGAATGGACTAACGATGAAGATCGTGACGGAAGAGGCTGCGGATCGGGCTAACCGCCGCTGATAGCTGGAAGGAAGTGAACCTCGCTGTTACTGGGAACCTTGCGTCTCATGCCCTCGTTGTTGACCTCTCCGTCTACCGCCACGGCCATCCCTGGTTTCAAACGATCATCCTCGCATAACCTGTCTTTGAAACCGGGATACGTTGCTTCCAGCTCTTCGATGATCTGGCGCACCGTCTCACCTTCAACCTCAACCTGGGCGTTCCCACCGGTAAGTTTCTGCATAAGCGAGGGTACCCAGACCGTCGGCATCTCATTATCCGGCTGCGATAGCCTCCGTGGTTTGCTTCTGCTGCAACGCTGCAAGAAGGCGATCCGGCCGCATCGGCAGTTCGTCTAGGTGCACGCCCACAGCATCGTTGATTGCGTTGCAAACGGCAGCCGGCGGCGGAACGATGTTCGCCTCTCCCACTCCCCGAACCCCGAACGGATGAGTCGGGTTGGGCACCTCCACGATAACCGTCTCGATCATCGGCAGATCCAAAGAGGTGGGAATGCGGTAGTCGAGAAAGGTAGAGTTGACCATGATGCCTTCCTCGTTGTAGAAGTACTCTTCATTCAGCGCCCAACCGATGCCCTGCACCGACCCCCCCTGCATTTGACCCTCAACGTAGCTCGGATGGATCGCCGTGCCCGCGTCCTGAATAGCGGTGAATCGGATGATAGAGGTCTTGCCGGTTTCCGGATCTACTTCCACGTCGGCGATGTTGGCGGCAAACGATCCGCCGGCGGTCAGGAAACCTGAGTCCACCGTGCCGTTCCCGACCACGGGGCCGCCGGTCTCTTCCAGCTCGCCCGCAAGTTCCTTGAAGTTGAGTTTCTTGCTCGAATCGCTCTTGTGCGTGAACAGCCCATCACGAAATTCGACCTCGTCTTCTCCGGCCTCCCATAACTTCGCCGCACGCTCCAGCATCTGCCGCTTGACGTCGTGAGCGGCGTTGTAGGCCGCCCAGCCGGTGGCGTAGGTCGTCCGGCTTCCTCCAGTGACGTCGGTATAGCCGACCGAGCTCGTATCAGCCACTTGAGGGATGATATCCTCCGATTCCAGGCCCAAAACCTCGGCGAACTGCATGGAGATGGAGGTCCGGGTGCCGCCGATGTCCGTCGAACCCTCCACCAGATTCACTGAACCATCCTTGTTGACGCTGGCGGAAACTGCAGACTTGAGCCCCACGTTGAACCAGTATCCCACGGCGATGCCGCGGCCCTGGTTCTTGCCCAGCGGGGCTTTATAATGATCGCTGTCGCGGATAACCTCCAGGGCCTCCACACATCCGATTCTCGAATAGACGATCCCGTCAACCCGTCGGGTGCCCTCCTTCGCAGCATTCTTGAGGCGAATCTCCAACGGATCCATGTCCAGCTTCGCCGCCAGCTCGTCCATGACGGTCTCGGTGGCAAAGGCGACCTGGGTCGACACCGGTGCCCGGTAGGCAAAACTGCGCGGTTTGTTGACGACCACGTCGTAACCGTCGATGGTGCCGTTGGGCACGTCGTAGCAAGAGAGCACGCACATGACACCGCAATTGAAGGGTGACCCGGGATAGGCGCCAGATTCGATGGCGAGATACGCTTCGGCGGCTACAATCTTGCCTTCTCGATCCGCACCTATCTTTACGCGCACGTATGACCCGGGTGTGGGACCTGTGCCTTCGAAGACATCCGCCCGCGTCATGATCAACTTGACGGGATGACCGGTTTTGCGCGACAACACGGCGGCAGGCGGTTCCAGGTAAACCGGTATCTTACCACCGAATCCGCCCCCGATCTCCGCAGGAATTACCTTGATCTTCGACACCGGATGACCGAGGATCGCGCCGGTCTGCTTCTGGGCGACGAACGCCCCCTGTGTGCTGGTCCAGATGGTCAGCTGGCCATCCGGATTCCACATGGCCGTGGCGTTGTGAGGTTCGATGTACCCCTGGTGGACCGTTGCCGATTCCACCTCCCGTTCGGCGATCACGTGCGCTTGGGCGAATGCCGTGCCCGGATCACCCAATTTGTGATGGATGTGCTGCGCTACGTTGCTCTTCTTCCCGGTGTCCTCATCCCCCTCCTTTGTGGTGAGGTCCTCGTGCACCAACGTCGCTCCCTCCTTCATCGCATCGTGCACGTTGACCACCGGCGGCAGCACCTCGTAATCCACCTCGATCAGGGAAACGGCTTCGTCGGCGATATGGGGGTTGATGGCGGCGACCGCGGCGATGGCGTGGCCACGGTAGAGCGCCTTGTCGGAAGCGAGGACATTGTCCCGCATGAATTTAAGCCGCGCCGGTCCCTCGCCCAGGTCGACAATCTCCTCCCCCTGTATGGGCGGCAGGTCGGCATTGGTGACCACCGCCTTAACTCCGGCAAGGGCTTCGGCTTTACCGGTGTTGATTGACTTGATCCTCGCATGGGCATGGGGACTACGCAAGACGGCCCCATACAGCATGTTGGTCAAACGAACATCACCGCCGTAGACCGCCCTTCCAGTCACCTTGTCGGCGCCGTCGTGTCGAAGAGGCCGCGTCCCGATAACCTTGTATTTGCCGTTTCCGTTGTTTGGCATGTTCTCCTCCTTGCTCACAGTCGTTCCGTTGGGAGATGGATCGGTATTCGCGTCGTCGGCTCAAGCTTGAGCTGCATCGAGCACCGCCCGGACGATCTTGTCATAACCGGTGCAGCGGCAAAGATTGCCCGCCAGCCAATGGCGGACATCGTGCTCGGTGGGATCGGGTTTGTGGTCGAGCAGCGCCTTGGAGGCCACGAGAAATCCGGGCGTGCAAATGCCGCATTGAAGTCCGGCATGCTCGAGAAACTTCTGTTGTAGGGGTATTAGTCCATCGGGCGTGGCCAGGCCTTCGACCGTCGTGATTTCACTGCCCTCCGCCTCCACTCCAAGGACGAGACAGGTGTCGACGATTACTCCATCCATGATGGCGGTACAGGCGCCACAGTTGCCGTCGTTGCACCCTTCCTTTGTGCCGGTGAATCCCAGTTCTTCACGCAGCACCTCAAGCAGGCTTTGCCGGGATTCACAGAGGAACTCCACCTCTTCTCCGTTGATCTTTGTGTGAACGTGCAGTTTGCTCATTGCTTGCTCCAGTCCTGGTCAGTTGCTAGTCGGCTCTTGCACGGCGTTCGGTACGAATTCACCCCGAGCCCTGCGCACGGCGCCACTCAACGCTCTTTTGGTGAGAACCCCTACCAGATGGGTTCTGTATTCTGCAGTGCCACGCATGTCGGATATCGGTCGGGCGGCGGACTTCGCGGCCTCGCCCGCCTGCTCGATCGCCTCATCGCTCACGGCGCGGCCCACGAGCAGATTCGCCGCTTCCTCTGCCACTACTGGGGTCGGCGCCACCGCCGCCAAGGCGATGCGGACGGTTTTGAAGTCCTTCTTCCGGTTCGCCAACTCCACGTAGGCGCCGGCGCCTACGACGGCGATATCCATCTCGTTCCGCGGAATAAAACGCAGGTAATGGGCGCCGGAAAACTTGCGAACTGGCGGAAAGGTCACCGCCACGAGGAGCTCCCCCGGAGTCAGAATGTTCGTTCCCGGCCCGGTGCAGAACTCGGCGACCGGAACCTGGCGTTTTCCATTGGGACCTACGATCTCACAGGTGGCGCCGTATGCGATCATGGTGGGCGTGCTGTCGGCGCTGGGCGACGAATTGCACAGGTTTCCGCCAATGGTCGCCCGTCCTTGAATCTGAATGCCACCAATGATGGATGCCGAGTCGATCAGGCCTGGGTACCGTTCCACCACCTCAGGATCGTTGTAGAGGCGCCAGCATGGCACGGCCGCGCCCACGCGCAACCCGCGTTTGGGACCGTACGACAACTCGTTGACCTCTGGAATTTTCTTGACATCTACAACCCGTTCGGGTTGTAGGCGTTTAATCCTCATCTGGACGATGAGATCGGTTCCTCCGGCGAGGACCCGGGCATTGCCGTTTTTCTCGGAAAGCTGGGCGATGGCCTCGCGGAGCGTTTTGGGGGTGACGTACTCGAAGTCTTTCAAGAAGTACCCGCTCTCGCTGCGTGGTTGAAGGGACTATTATAGGTTCGAAAAATGCAGCCTAAATAAGCTCAGCCAAGGGGGAGGTGTCAAGGGTTGGAGCCTATCCTGCAACCTCCGAAACGGCCTCATCTTCGACCCGGTATTCCTCTATTTCATGTCCGAGCAGGGAGAGTAGGTCGTGCAGCATCTTCATGCCTACGGGCACGCCGATGAGAATGATCGTCGTGGCAAACAGAATCCCGAACCCGAGGCTCACCGCCATGGGAATGAGGAACTGTGCTTGCACGCTTTTTTCAAGGATCATCGGCAGAAGCGCGAAAAAAGTGGTCAAGGAGGTCAGAAGTATGGGTCGAAAGCGCTGACAGCCCGCTTCGACCAGTGCTTCGTCTACAGTTTTCCCCTGGCGTCGCAGCTCGTTGTAGAAGCTCAGCAGTACCAGCGAGTCGTTGACTACCACCCCGGATAACGCCACGATGCCAAACATGCTCAGTAAAGCCAGGTCGAGGCCCATGAGCACGTGGCCCCAGACCGCACCGATCATTCCGAAGGGGATAGCGCTCATTACCACCAGCGGCTGGGTGTATGAACGAAACGGAACGGCCAGCAACGCATAGATGGCGAACATGGCGATGATGAAACCCCGCCCAAGGCTGGCGAAGGAATCGGCCCGCTCCCGTTGTTCACCTTCGTAGCTGTACCTGAGCCCGGGGTAATCCTCTATCAGGGCCGGTAAAATACGTGCTGCCAGATCTCTGTTGACTTCGTCGGCATTGGCGATCTTCTCGTCGATGTCTGCGGTAACCGAAACGATACGCTGTTCGCTGCTGCGCTCGATGCTGGCGTAGCCGTAACCCACCGTGACGTCGGCGACGTGCGCAAAGGGAACCTCCGTCCCGACCGGTGTCCGCACCCGCATGTTGCGGATATCGAGAATGCTACGACGCTCCTCTTCAGGGTAACGTATCATGACTCGGACGTCGTCGCTGCCTCGTTGAATGCGAAGCGCCTGGTCCCCGTAGAATCCCTGCCGCACCTGGCGCGCGAGGTCTGACAGCGTAAGGCCGAGGGTTCGAGCCTGTGGTTTGAGGGCGAGCTTCATCTCCAGCTTGCCTTCTTGAAAGCTATCCTGGATGTCGCTGACGCCAGGATAGCCGGCCAGCTCCGACTTTAGCCGCTCTACCGCCTGGAGGAGTTGCTGGAAATCGTTAGAGGACAGCTGCACGTCCACCGGATCGCCGGCGGAAAACAGGGAGGCGGTGAAGGTCAGTGATTCCGGTCCGGGAATCTCGCCGACCTGGCTGCGGACCTTCGCGGTAATCTCTGAGCTGGAAAACGACCGCACCTCTGACGGCAAGAGCTCTATGGTGATCTCCGCCAAATGACCCTGGCCCCCCGCCGGGCCCGCCGAGGACATGCTGCTTCTCCGACCCGTCGGTCTATCTCCGATGATGGTAAAGACATGGCGAAATACGGAAGGTTGGTCCGCCGCCCCGCGACCGTCGTATTCATCGCGCACCGCCAACGCGGCCGCTTCGATCCGTTTTACCACTTGCTCGGTCTGTTCTACGGTGGTGCCCTGGGGCATGACCAGCGAAATCGTCAACCAATCTGAATCGATTTTGGGCATGAACACGAACTTGATGTGGCCTCCGCCGACCCAGCCGACGGTAACCAGCATGAGGCTGGCGGCGAGAGCGGTGGTGACTAGCGGATTGGAAATGGCCCGGGTAACAGTGCGCCGGTAATGGTTGTTGACGAACAGCTTGAGCCGGTGATCCATCCATTTCTGTATGGTATCGTGCCACGCCAGCGGAGCTCGAAACAGCCGTCCCATAGCGCTAGATACCCAGCCCTGGCTCGAAGAAGAGAGGTGTGCCGGAAGAATGACCAGGGCTTCGATGAGCGAAACGACGAGCATCGATATGACGATCACCGGAATCACCGCCATGAACTTACCCATCATTCCTTCGACGTAGAAAAGTGGCATGAAGGCGGCTATGGAGGTGAGGATGGAGAAGGTGACTGGTTTCACGACCTCCAATGTTCCGTCGATGGCTGCTCGCACGAAGCTCTTTCCTCGCTCACGGTGGGCAAAGACATTCTCCCCCACAATGATCGCGTCGTCGACGACGATGCCCAGCGCGACGATAAAGGCAAACAACGACAGCATATTGATGGATACGTCGAAGGGCTGCATCAACAGGAAGCTCCCCAACAGCGAGATGGGGATGCCCATCATCACCCAGAAGGCCAGCCGCAGGTCGAGAAATAGGGTGAGCAGAATAAATACCAGCACGAGTCCCAGACGAGCGTTGCGCAGCAGCAAATCCAGACGGCTGAGCAGGAGACGGGCGTCGTCGCGGGCGTGGTCAAGATTGACGCCGGCCGGCAGCTGTGCCCTGCGTTCTCCGATATACTGCTTTACGTACTCGCTGATCTCGAGGGCACTCTGGTCACCGGTGCGGTACACCTGGACTACGGCGGCAGGTTGGCCGTTGAATCGAGAGATGAGATCGCTGTCTTCAAAACCATCGTGGATGGTGGCGACTTGGCCCAGCTTCAGCGCAGTGCCGTCGGGGCGGGTCAACAGGACCACGTCTTCGTACTCTCTGCCGGTGTAGCGCAAACCCTTGGTGCGAACCAGCACTTCACCGTTTTCGCTCTTGACGCTGCCCCCGGGCAGATCCAGGCTGGCGCGCCTGACCGCGTCGGTTACCTGGGCAAGGGAAAGCCCGTGCCGGCGCAGCATCTTCTCGGGAACCTCGATGGAGATCTCGTCGATGCGCACACCAGCGAGCTCCACCTGGGTAATCATGGGAGCGTCCCGCAGATCGTCGCGCACGCGCTCGGCGACGACCTTGAGGGCCTTCTCTCCCACGTCGCCGTACGCCACTACATCGATCACCTGGTTGCGCCGCACCATCTCCTTGATAACCGGCTTTTCGGTCTCTGCCGGAAAGGTGTTGATGCGGTCTACCTCATTCTTGATGTCGTCGAGCATCTGGCCCATGTCGGAACCGAGCTGGAGCTCGACCGAAACGACGCCCATGCCCTCCGAGGAGGTCGAGCGGATCTTGCGAATGCCCTCCAGACCAGAGAGTCTCTCCTCGATCCTCTTGCTGACCCCTTCCTCAACCTCTTCCGGACTGGCCCCTAAGTACGGCACCTGGATCTGCACCTGGTCCAGGGAGAATTCCGGGAAGGTTTCCTTCTTCATACCGATTATCCCGAGCAATCCGGTCAGCATCAGGAACAGCATCAATAGATTGGCCGCGACGTGATTGCGGGCCATCCACTCGACGGGTCTCTTCATAGAGCGGACTCCTCCGCCACGCGAACCTTCATTCCGTTGGTCACGGCGGTCAATTGGGAAACCACAATCTTCTCACCCGGCTCCATGTCGATGCGCACGAGCATCTCTTCCTTGCTTGCGTGAGCTACCTGAACCGGACGTACGCGCAGGATCTGGCCCCCATCCACCACCCAGACCAGGTTCCCAGGTCGCACCGCGCGGCGCGGTACGCGACGGACGTCGTCCACCTCTCGTCCCAGTATCTGGACGTCCACGAACATGCCAACGATCAGCGGGGCAGAGTAGCTATCGTCGTACGGACGATCTATCTCAGCCACCAGGTGTACCATTCGACTCCTGGGATCCAGCTCCCCCTCGGCCCTTATCAAGCGCCCGTCCCATCGGTGCTCCTCGCCGGCGTACCAACCAGCAATGATTACATCGCTGCCGGTGTCGCCGACGGCGCCGACCGACGCCACCTCTGAGGTAGCATCGCCGAGCAGGCGCGATCTCCCCTCGCTGTGGGTTTTGGTTGGCACCTCGAACCAGGCCAGGTCCTCGTCCGGCACCGGCAACACGATTTCCGCCTTCTCGATGCTGTAGAGCTGTGCCACCGCCTGGCCGGTATTTACGAATTGGCCGGCATCTATGCGGCTGCTCCGCACGCGCCCATCGAAGGGTGCTTTGAGCCGGGTGCGCTGCAGTCGCAAACGCGCTTCCGCCAGCCGCGCCATGGCCGCTTTCAGGTCTGCCTCCGCTGCATGCAGCTGCGGCAGACGGAAGACCAGCGGGTTTGCGGCTTCCAGCGGTGCGTCGCCGTTTGTCGACAGCCGTTCCCACTCACGGCGCGCAACCTCCGATTCCTCTTTGGCGATGGCGAGGCGATACTGGCTCTGGGCGACCTCCGCCTCTGAACGCTGCAGGGCGAGCTCGTACTCCTCCGGGTCTATCTGGACGAGAAGATCTCCTTTGGAGAAAAAGCCCCCCGCCTCCAACGCGTCGGACTTCCAAACCGCGACACCCGACACCTGGGGCACCAGATCGATCTGAGCGCTTGGTCGCACAGTGCCCTGGGCTTCGACGGTGACACGAACCGAAACCGCCGGAAATTTCAGGGCTTCCACCAACGGTCCGCTGTAGGCGCGGTCCACCCTCGCAGGTGCCTCGCTCATCGACAGCAAGAGTCGAAACACGACAAATCCCAGTATGAGAATACCCAAGGGCAACGCCCCCAACCGCACGATTCGTCTCATTCGGTTGACACCGGGGGTGCGTCTGCGAGGGAATCGAAGTCGCCTCCAAGGGCTAGGTGGAGATCGATGCGAGCGTCAATTTTTCTGCCGGCGTACCAGCAAGAGCTGACTATCGGCGTTGAACGCTCGGCGTTGTGCCTCCAACAGCGTCGTCATATCCTCCAGCCCTTGTCGATACCGTTCGGCTGCCAGCGTGTGGCCGGCCCCCGCCTCCGCCGCGGCCGAGCGCAACGACACTTCCTGCCGGGCGAGAAAATGCTCGGCGGCGAGGGCGGCTTCCACCTCACCGAAGGCGCGCAGAGCACTCTGCACAAACCGTATCAACGCCTGCTCTGAAGTGGCGCTTGCGAGGTCGACGCCTGCCCGTAGGCGGCCTCCCTGGAACAGGGGTTGGGTCAGGTTCGACACCAGATTCCAGACGGCGAAATCACCATCCAACAGATCCTTAAGCTCACTGCTCGAGCGTCCCCCGGAGGCGGTGAGACCGAGCCTGGGGTACAGCGCTCGACGGGCTTCCGTCACCCGGGCTCCCGCGGCGGCCAACCGTCTTTCCGCGGCGATCAGGTCCGGACGCCGGGAAATCAGGTCCGCCGGCAATCCTGCGGGGACCGCGGGCGGCAGCGACGGGAGGACTTCTCCAGTCCTGATGGTAGCCGAGGGATAACGCCCCAGAAGCAGTTCGAGCTGTCGCAATGCGGCGTCCCGCGCGCGCAGACGTTGCTGCAGCACCGCGGCGGCGGTCGCTTCGTTTGAGAGCGCCAGTCGTAGGTCGAGGGAGGGTCGCAGGCCGCGGCTGTAACGTTCGCGAATCTGTTCCGTGGCAAGGCGGAGATTTTCGACCGTGGACTCCGACAAGTGCACCTGTCCATTAGACTCAAGAGCGGCAAAAAAAACTCGAGCGGTTTGCGCAACCAGAGACAGGCGGGCCGCTTCCATGTCTGCCAGGCTAGGCTTGAAGGTCGGCCAGCGCAGCTGACTTCCCTGCGCGAAGCCGGCCCCATAGATCGAGCTCCCAGCTCAAGTTGAGCGCAGCGCCATAGGTGCTGGTAGTCGAGCTCGGAACCTCGGTGCCGGCCCCTGGTATGGGAAAGCCGATAAAGTTCTGACGCCGGCGTGAGCCGTCGGCGTGGGCGCTCAAGTGAGGCAACAGGGCCGCTCCAGCGATGCGCGCCAGGGCTCCCGCGGCCTCGACGCGGGTTGCGGCAACCTGAAGGTCGTGATTTTGCTCGAGGGCTTCGGAGACATACGTGGCCAACACCGTGTCCCCAAAGGCCATCCACCAGTTGCCGGTTGCCGCGGTTGGTGCCGTGTCGCTTCCAGCCGCTGACCATTGTGCCGGGGGGTCCAGATTGAGAACGGGGATCGCCACCCTTGGAGCTGAACCGCAGGCCAGAAAGAGACAGGCGAGGACGGGATGAATCGTTTTCACCAAAGATGTATATACCAGAAGTTTTTGCGGGCGCCAGTCTCCGCGCCCGTCGCCATTGGGTCGTTGAAATTTCCTGCTACTCAACGTAGCAGACTTCGGTTTCGGAAGTTATTCCGCCTTGTAAACAAGTGTAAAGACTGCCCTCTCAAACTCGTCTCAGATTCGCGGCGAACCAAGCGATGGTGCGTTTCAATCCTTCGTCTGGAGAGACTTTGGGTTCCCAGCCCAACACCTCCCTGGCTTTCGTGATATCGGGAAGACGGATCTTCGGATCATCTGCGGGCAGTGGTCTGAACCCGATCTTGCTGCTGCTTCCCGACAGCTCGACGATCTTGTTGGCGAGTTCCACCATGCTCAGCTCTGAGGGATTACCAATGTTGAACGGGGTGTTGACGTCCGCTTGCATGACCCGGTTTATCACCTCCACCAGGTCGCTTACATGGCACACACTTCGGGTCTGGCTGCCGTCGCCGTACACGGTGATTTCCCGGTCGGTCAGCGCCTGGGTGATGAAGTTGGGAATAGCCCTCCCGTCGTCAGGTCGCATGCGCTCTCCGTAAGTGTTAAATATGCGCACAATGCGGGTGTCCACCCCGTGCAGTCGGTGGTACGCCATGGTCATCGATTCGGCGAACCGTTTCGCCTCGTCATAGACCCCGCGAATGCCGATCGGGTTGACGTTGCCCCAGTAATCCTCGTTTTGAGGATGGATCAGCGGATCTCCGTAGACCTCCGAAGTCGAAGCGAGGAAAAACTTGGCCCCTTTGGCTACCGCCAATCCGAGTGTCTTGTGCGTACCCAGCGCTCCAACCTTGAGGATGCGTATGCCCAGATCCTCGAAATCGGCCGGACTGGCCGGGCTGGCAAAATGCAGAATGAAGTCCAGGGGGCCGTCTACGTGAATGAAATTCGTGACGTCGTATTGCACGAAGTTGAATTTCGGATTGCCAAAATGCTGGCTCACATTGTCGGTTCGTCCGGTTAGCAGGTTGTCCATGCAGATCACTTCATGGCCATCCTTGAGAAATCTATCGCAGAGATGTGAGCCGATAAACCCAGCACCTCCGGTTACCAAGATGCGCATGTGTGCTCCTCGTCTATCAGGTTGTGAGCCATTACCGGCGCTCGATACCCCGCCGTAGCACAGCGACCAAGCGTTCGGCGCTGTGCCCATCCCACAATTCCGGAACCTCGAAGGTTGTAGGGTCATTTTCAAGTGTCTCTAAGGCGGCGCTCACGATCTGTTCGGGATCCTGACCGACCAGCCGGTTCGTGCCCTTTTCGATCGTGATGGGTCGTTCCGTATTGCGACGCAGCGTCAGGCACGGCACTCCGAGAATCGTTGCTTCTTCCTGCAAGCCGCCCGAGTCTGTCAGAACCAGTCGGGCCCCTTCCTGCAGTCGCAGAAAGTCGAGGTAACCCTGTGGTGGCAACAGACGCAGGTTTGGAATGCCCTCCAGATAGCTCTCCATACCGAATTCAGCCAGGCGTTGGCGTGCGCGGTGATGGATCTGAAATAGGATCGGTAAATGACCTTGAATCTGGTCGAATGCTCCGAGGATGCCGCGGAGAGCGTTGGGATCGTCGACGTTGGAAGGCCGGTGCAGGGTCGCCAGCACGTACTCCCGGGGACTCAACTCCAGGCGCTCCAATATGTCCGATGCTGCAGCGCGCGGACGCAGGCGGACAAGGGTATCGATCATCAGGTTGCCCACCCGAAAGATACACGAAGCCGGAACATTCTCAGCCAGCAGGTTGTCGTCCGCGTCTGCCGAATAGGTGAACAGGAGATCCGAGAGCGCGTCGGTGGCCAGGCGGTTCAATTCCTCCGGCATGCGCCGGTCGCCGCTACGCAAACCTGCTTCCACATGGGCCACAGCCACATCCCGCTTGCTGGCCGCAACCGCGCAGGCAGGAGTGGAGGTGACGTCGCCGACCACGACGACGAGGTCGGGATGTTCCGATTCGAGAATAGGATCGAGCTTGTCGACGATCTGGGCGGTCTGATGCGCAGGATTACCGCTCCCTGCGTGCAGGTAATACTGCGGATCGGGAAGATCGAGATCCTCGAAGAATACCTCAGACATCTGAAAGTCAAAATGCTGGCCGGTATGGACGAACAACAACTCGAATTCAGCAGGAAATTTGTGTAGCTCGGCCAGGAGGGGGGCGACCTTCATGAAATTGGGACGCGCCCCGGCAACTACGAGTATCTTCATCGGTTTCGTGGGAGTCAGGTGCGATCGAGCCGCAACGGGGATAAAATATAGATTTCTGAGGGGGTCCCGGCAATGTGAAGCCGACCGCCGAGCGACCCCCTGCGCAAGGCTACGCAGCACGATGAAACCAGGTTATTGCCTTTTACGGCATACGTTGTAAGATGTTGTTAAATATTTACTTGCTGCAATTATTTGCAGTGCGAACTGTGGTCGAGTCTCAATTGACGACGCCCATAACAATCGCTATGTTTGACCGCACGGAGCCGTTTCAACCCCATTATTTTCGGTTCCGGTCCCATCTCCCCGCAGGATCCATTTCATACATTGCCGAACGGCGAACCTCGATTGATGCCGCGACGTCGGTTCCATCGAGCCGCTGAAGGTGTCGCCACACCAGACGGAGGCAAGTGAACCATGGCTACTGCTGATTTCGTACATCTGCATGGTCACAGCGAGTACAGTCTGCTAGACGGAGGCTGTCACGTTTCCAAGATGGCCACCAAGGCGGCCGATTTCGGTATGCCCGCGCTCGCTCTAACCGATCACGGCAATCTCTTTGGCGCAGTGGGACATTTCAAATCCTGCAAGGTTGCCGGCATAACCCCCATTATCGGGTGCGAGGTTTACGTCGCCGTCGGCAGCCGGCAACTGCGACAAGCCGCCAGAGGTTTGAATCATGCCTCGAACCACCTGGTGCTGCTGGCACAAAACCAGATTGGGTATCGCAACCTCACCAAGCTGGTGTCCAAGGCCTACACCGAGGGGTACTACTACTTTCCTCGAATCGACAAGAAGCTGTTGCGCCAGCACAGCGAAGGACTGATTTGCCTCTCCGCCTGCCTCAGCGGCGAGATCGCCCACCTCCTGGATCGGGAGGGACTGGAGGAAGCCGAGGGAGCGGCCCGCGAATACCAGGACATTTTCGGTGACCGTTATTATCTGGAGATTCAACGGCACGGCATCGACCGCGAAAAGAAGGTCAATGAGGGCCTCCTGAAGCTGCACGCAAAGCTTGGGATTCCCCTGGTAGCAACCAACGATTTTCACTTCCTGGGCGCCGACGACCATGCGGCTCACGACGCTCTCATTTGCATCCAAACCGGCAAAACGGTAGCTGATCAAAACCGCATGTGTTATCCCGACGGTCTCTACATGAAAAGCCCGAAGGAGATGCAAAAGCTTTTCAGCGATCTGCCGGAAGCGGTCGAGAACACCCTGAAGATCGCCGATCAATGCCACGTCGAATTCGAATTCGATACCATGCATCTGCCCAAGTTCCCGATCCCGGAGGGGCATGCAGACGAGAAGGCGTATCTGACGTTTTTGGCCGAGGAGGGCTTGGTCCGTCGCTACGAGAGTCCCGATGACGGGATCCGCAAACGACTTCAGTACGAGTTGGACACCATCAATGGAATGGGCTATTCCGGGTATTTCCTGATTGTCCAGGACTACGTGCAATACGCCCGCAGTCACCGTATTCCGGTTGGGCCTGGCCGCGGTTCGGGGGCGGGGAGTCTGGTGGCCTATTGCTTGGGGATTACCGGCACCGACCCGATTGGCCGCGGCCTCCTTTTCGAGCGATTTCTCAATCCCGAGCGCAAGGAGTTTCCCGATATCGATGTGGACTTCGCCGACACGGGCCGCGATCAGGTAATCAAATACGTCATAGAAAAATACGGTGAAGAAAATGTCTGCCAAGTCATCACCTTCGGCACCATGGGGGCAAAAGCGGTGATTCGCGACGTGGGTCGCGTGCTGGGCATGGAATTCGGAGAGGTGGATCGCATCGCCAAGCTCATCCCGAACGAGCTCAAGATCACCCTGGAAAAAGCGATAGGTCGGGTTCCAGAGCTGCAGCAGATGAATGAATCGAGTGATGAGAAGGGGCAGCTCATCGCCCATGCGTTGAAGCTCGAAGGGTTGGCTCGCCATGCTTCGGTGCACGCCGCCGCGGTGATCATCGCACCGGGGGACCTGACCGACTTTGTCCCGCTGTATCGAGCGCCCAAGGATGGGCGCATTACGACGCAGTTCGACGGCAACACTTGCGATGATATCGGCCTGCTGAAGATGGATTTTCTGGGACTGAAGGAACTGTCTCTCATGGACGAAGCGGTGCGGCTGATTCGCTTGGATCAACCGGAGTTCGACCTGGAGACCGTGCCTTGGGACGACGCAGCTACCTTTCGACTATTTGGAGCCGGCGAGACGATCGGAGTGTTCCAGTTCGAGAGTGGCGGCCAGCGAGAATATCTGAAACAGCTGAAGCCAGACTGTATCGATGACATTATCGCCATGAACGCCCTCTATCGCCCGGGCCCCATGGAGAAGATTCCCACTTTTATCGCGCGTAAGCACGGGCGGGAACCGGTCAACTACGATCACCCAGATATGGAGTCGTCGCTGGCCGAGACATACGGAGTCATGGTGTATCAGGAGCAGGTAATGTCCGTAGCTCAAAAACTGGCCGGATTCAGCCTCGGTCAAGCCTACACCATGATCAAAGCCATCAGCAAGAAAAAGACCGAGCAGATGGCGGAGATGAAGAAGGATTTTATCGCGGGGTGCACGGAACGCGGCGTCGACCAGCGGACCGCCGACAAGATCTTTGGCGACATCGCGGTTTTTGCCGGTTACGGTTTTAACCGCTCTCACTCGGCGCCGTACTCGGAGATTGCCTACAAAAACGCCTACCTAAAAGCGAACTATCCGAAACAGTACATGGCTGCCAGCCTTACTGTGGCCCGCGACAACACCGATACGCTGACCGTGCTGTTGGATGAATGTCGCAGAATGGAGATCGAGGTGCTGCCGCCGGACATAAACGGCAGCGCGTTGAATTTCACCCCGACGAGCGACGGGATCCGCTTCGGTTTGGCGGCCATCAAGAACGTGGGTGCCGGCGCGGCCCAGAGTGTGGTGGACGCACGCGTACAGGACGGAAATTTCCTCACGCTCCTGGAATTCTGTGAGCGCGTGGACTTGCGATCCGTCAATCGGCGGGTGATGGAGAGCCTTGTCGCCGCCGGGGCCTTGGACAGTCTGGAGGGCAATCGTGCGCAGCAGTTCGAAGCGCTCGATATGGCGCTCCGGTGGGCGCAGAAGGCGCAAGAGGATCGCGAGCGGGGGCAAATCAGCCTGTTCGGAGGTGAGCAGGGAGACGGTGGGGCGGCGGAATTGGGGCGTTTCGAACTTCCCGAGGTGCAGGAGTGGGACGACTCAGACAGGTTGCGCAAGGAACGCGAACTCCTCGGCTTCTATCTGTCCGGGCATCCTCTGCACCGCTACGCCAACGATCTTCAAGCATTCGCGACACCCCTGGCAAGTCTGGCGCAGCTGGACGAGGGGATGCAGATACGGGTCGGCGGGTTGGTGACGCGGGTCAGCGACTTCGAACGCCGCGGGCAGCGCTTCGCCTTCGTCACGTTGGAGGATCTAACTGGTGCGGGAGATATCGCCTTCTTTTCCGAGTCCTACGAGGCGCACAGCGCCCTCCTTCAGGACGGCAAGGCGCTGCTTGTAGGTGGTCGTGTTTCGGTCCGCAACGGCAGATCGAGCGTGCAATCGGATGCGGCCTGGCCGCTGGAAGAAGTCCGCGAGCAGCTCACCAAATCGCTCAATCTGGAGCTTCCATTCGAAGAGGTGCGGGAAGAGGTGCTCGCCGAGCTGCGGCAGCTATTCCAGCGATATCTCGGTGAGTGCGAGCTGTTACTCCACCTCAAGAACGGGGGGGAAAAGAACACGGTGGTGCGCTCGCGCAGCATACGGGTGCGACCATGCGATGAATTGCTGAAGGAGATCGACGGAATCATCGGCCCGAAACGGACGTGGCTGACCGCTGCCCCGCAGCAATTTGCTGCTGTACCTACGAGGAATCGGTTCGCCCGCGCCTGAATCCGAGGCTACACTAGAGACATCTAAAAGGACGACGAACTACGGTCCGCGATCGCATACCCGCTTGACCGTTTGACGCCGGCTGAGCGGTCTGTACTTTCAACCTCAACTCGGATTTTCCGGGTGACTCGCCGCAGAAAGCTGTTGGACTTTGGTTGCATTGCGCTACGTCACATTCCTGGCCTTGCTGGCAACATTCCTGAATTGCTCGCCGCAGCAGGCACCCGCTACGGACGCCGCCGCCAGCATCCAACCCGCCTCAAGTCTCGATATAGGAGCCTACAAGGGTAAAGTGGTCTTGCTGAATTTCTGGGCCACCTGGTGCGGTCCCTGCCGCATCGAGATACCCGACCTGGTTCGCCTCAATCAACAGTTCGCCCCGAGCGAGGTGGTGATCATCGGCGTTTCCCTCGACAAGAACGGAACGCCTGAAGAGTTACGAGTTCAGTTGGAGAAGTTTGTAGAGGCCTACAAGATCGATTATCCGATTTTCCTCGATAACGAAGGTTTGTTGCACCGGCAATTCGGCAGTTTCGCCTTCGTGCCCGCTACCTTTTTGATCGACCGACAGGGGCAGGTCGCCCATTCATACTGGGGCGTAAAGTCTTTTGGTGAGTTTACCAAGGGAATAGAAGAGTTGCTGTAGAAAATTTGGTCCTCGCGATGCAGGGCCTAGGAAATAGAAAAGCGGGTCGATTCGTTGGAATCGCCCCGCTTTTTCTATCTGTAACGGATCTGGTTAGTGGGTGGAGTAGAGCCGTTCTACGATCCGTTTTCCATGTCGCTTAACCAGGACTTCCTTAAAGGTATCAATGGTCGTGTTGTCGCGGAGATGTTCGAGCATCGCCTTTCTGTTCATAACCATCATGGTGCCCTGTCGATAGTCGGGGAACCGACAGAAGGAAGCCGGAACGGGGTCGCCCGTTAAGCAGCAGTTCTCTTCCAGCTCCAATTCGACCTGGGATCCTGGATCGAAGGAGAAGTCAGTGCCATCGTCATCTCCCTGACTCTCACTTTTGGGGGCACGGCCACGCGATTCTGCCATCGTCATTATCTCCGTTGAATTCGTTAGGGCATCAAATATAGCGGGGATGGCGGGATTGGCAAGCGCGGCTCAGTACGGCAGGTCTTCGAATCTGGAGAGAACGTCGGCCCCGTTCTTCGTCACAGCCACGGTGTGCTCGAACTGCGCCGAAAGCGAGCCATCCGCTGTAACCGCGGTCCAGTTATCCCCCAGCAACCGGGTTTCGGCCTCACCGCTATTTACCATCGGCTCAACCGTAAATACCATGCCAGCCTGCAGTCGCCGGCCGGTTCCCGGATCACCGTAATGCAACAATTGCGGCTCTTCGTGGAAAGCGCGCCCGAGACCATGACCGCAATACTCGCGGACCACCGACAACCCCTCCGCTTCGACAAAGGTCTGAATGACGTTGCCTACGTCGCCCAGCCGTTTCCCGAGCACACAGCATTCCAATCCAAGATTCAAGGCTTGTCGTGTGGCATCGGTCAAGTGCCGCGCCTCGCCCCCGATCTCACCGACACCGGTGGTCACATTCATGTCGCCGTGGTAGCCGTCTTTCTGCACCGCGATGTCGATGGCCACGATGTCTCCTTCTTGGAGGATTCGCTTTCCGGGGATGCCGTGAACGACCTCCTCGTTCACCGACAAACATATGCTGCCCGGGTACCCCTTATACCCTTTGGCACTGGCTTTCGCGTCGCGACCGCGAATAAAATCTTCCGCCACCTTGTCGAGCTCCAATGTAGTTACACCCGGGGCGACTCTGTCGATTACCTCCGTAATCGCCTCGGCGGCAATGCGGCAACTGGCTCTAATTTTTTCGATCTCGCGAGTCGATTTCAGATGGATCATGGCGCGGTGAGAATCATGAGTGACGGGAGGCGCAACCTACGGCTTTGCTTCGGAAAAGGTCGACACATAGATTCCATCCTGTCAAGAATACGCCCAACCAAACCGAGACCACACAACCTCGTTTGATCCCGCGCGTTTCAGTTCTGCTACCCGTATTCAACGCAGCTGCAACCCTCGATGAGACCGTGCGTAGCCTTTTGGCCCAAACTCTCAAGGAGTTCGAAATCGTCGCGGTGAACGATGGATCCGACGACGGTTCGGTAGAGCTTCTAAAAAGCTGGAGCACAAAAGATGCCCGCCTGCGCGTGCAGAGTGGTCCCCACGCCGGTCTTATCGCTGCCCTGAATACGGGGCTGGAGCTGTGTCGTAGTCCCTTGGTGGCGCGCATGGACGCCGACGACACCGTTCATCCCCGGCGGCTCGAAAAGCAGTCGCAGATGTTTGCCGACCGTCCCGAGCTGAATGTGGTGGGCAGCTTGGTGGAAACCGTTCCGCGACAGGAAGTGGGCGCAGGTCTGCTCATATATGAACAATGGCTCAATAGCCTGGTGGACCATGCGGATATAACGAGGGAGATATTTATCGAGAGTCCGATCGCCCATCCAAGTGCCATGGTTCGTCGCGAGGAAATCTTGAAGCTGGGCGGTTACCGGGAGTGTGGTTGGCCCGAAGATTACGACCTATGGCTGCGGTACTACCTTCAAGGCAGCCGGTTTGCCAAGGTCAATGAAGTGCTGCTCTACTGGCGCGAACATCCGGGTCGGCTGTCTCGCACCGACGGCCGTTACTCCATCGAGAATTTTCTCAAAGTCAAAGCTCACTTTCTGATTGCCGGCCCCCTCGCCGACAGCGATGCGGTTTTCATGTGGGGGGCGGGCAAAACCGGACGCCGTCTCAGCAAACATCTCATCCGCGGGGGATGCACGCCGACTGCGGTGGTTGATATAGATCCGAAGAAGATCGGTTCAGTCTTGCGCGGCCGCCCGCTCGTGGCGCCGGATTCTCTGGAGCAGCAGTGGGCCCGATTCCAATCTCCGTTTCTGGTTGTCGCCGTCGCCTCGCGGGGCGCCCGCGCATTGATCCGCCGCACACTAGTGGCAAAAGGTCTGGTGGAAGGGAGGCATTTTCTCTTCGCGGCGTAGAAAGGGGAAGGAGGCCAATGAGCGTATTCGATCGAATGGAAGTCATCCGCGGCGACATCACGGAACTCGATGTGGATGTCATCGTCAACGCAGCAAATCGAAGTTTACTCGGTGGTGGAGGCGTAGACGGCGCCATTCACCGTAAAGCCGGACCGGGCTTGCTGGCGGAGTGTCGTTTCCTGAACGGATGCGAAACCGGAAAGGCCAAGATCACCGAGGGACATTCGCTACCGGCGAGATTTGTGATCCACGCGGTGGGACCGATGTATGGTGGTGGACCGGACGATGCCCGGCAGCTGGAGAGCTGTTACCGCAACAGTCTTCAGCTTGCCGCGAATCGCGATCTCGACACGATTGCGTTTCCAGCCATCAGCTGCGGGGTGTACGGCTACCCGATCGAGGAGGCAGCCCCCATTGCAATCGAAACAGCGCGCGACTTCCTCCGCGAAAACCGGCAGCCGGCGAAGGTGATGTTCGTGCTTTTTTCCGAGAACCACCGGAAGATCTATTTGCGCAGGTTGAACCTGCTTGCCGCCGGGTGAGTCTTCGACGCATCTCGCTCGCCCCGCACCGATTTTACAGGAATAATTTTCTCTTCCGGAAATTCGTTCCGCTTAACACCCGGGCCGGCTCACCTGATTTTCAGGTGGCGAAAAATGGCATACATGTTGCTAATTCAGAGGAAAGCATCTCCTCGAATAGGAGGGCAACATGCGAAACGTCGATTACATCGATCTGGCCAACGGCGAACGAGAAAAGAGCTTCTTCTTCGTCCTCAACGCATATCTGCACTCCCGCATCGATCGCAAGCGCGAATCGATCGATGACGAAGAGGTCAACGTCTATATGGCCCACCTCCTGCACTCGCTGGTCGATGGTCGGTTCTACACCGACAATCACGAGCTCCTGGCGACCACCCCCACCGACGTATTCACGAAAGGGGAGGAGTGCGACAGCAACCACCACAAGCTCAAGGTCTACCGGGCGAACGCCGATCATCGCTTCATCTCCTTCGGCCTGTTTTCAGGTTTTGGGGACCACCGATCGCGCTACGGGGCCAACCAAAACAGCAGCGAAACCTATCTGGAGCAAGCCCAGCAGTTCTATTCCTGGGCAGCCGTGTTCTCTTCCAGGCTCCCGCGAAAATACCGGGGATTGTCCGCGACGCTGGAAAAGATCGCGGATCAATTCGAGATCTACCTCGAAATTCTCGGCCATATGGGCAGCAAGTACTTCAACCTGTTGCAGCGGCTGACCACCGGTGAGCTGTTCCATTTGGAACGCGAGATCAACGATCGCGCAAAACCCGCCATCTGCGACGTGGCCCTGGACCGCATGCTAGACGCCTATAACTGCTGGCAGTCACACCGCAGCGATAAGAGTCGCGCTCAGTTCGTCGAAGCGCGCGAACAGTACGGCGCTCTCAACCCACAGTTCTCCGCTCAAAGTCTCGACTAGTCTCCTTCTCGGAAGAACGACGACGCAACACATCGGTACGGCTTGAACTGCCATGGCCGTTTTGATAGGTTGCTCGGTAGCTCTCCGCATTCCTGTACGCCTAACCACAGAATCCTTCCATGCGACTTCCCGAACCAAAAGCCGAACGTCTGGCGAAGCGCCCCGAACTGCTACGACGACTCGGGGAGATCCTGTGCGAGGATCAGCTGATTCACCGTCCCGAACAGCTGGCCGTTTACGAGTGCGACGCATTGTCGGCCTATCGCCAGCGGCCGATGGTGGTGGTTCTGGCAAACGACACAGCCGATGTGGTGGGCACGCTTCGCACCTGTTCCGAGCTCGAGATTCCACTCGTGCCGTGGGGAGCCGGCACGGGACTCTCGGGTGGTGCCCTCGCTCTCCAGGATGGGGTGATGTTGAGCCTGGCACGCATGAACCAGGTGATCGACATCGACCTGGACAACCGCACAGCCACGGTCCAACCAGGGGTCACCAATCTTGCCATTACCGAGGCAGTCAAAGACCGGGGGTTCTACTACGCACCCGATCCGTCGAGCCAACTCGCCTGCACCATAGGAGGCAACGTCGCCGAAAACTCTGGAGGCGTTCACTGCCTCAAATACGGCGTTACCACCAATAACGTCCTTGGTCTGGAGGTTGTTCTCGTAGACGGCGAGACCGTCAGAATGGGCGGCAAAGCGATGGACCAAGCAGGGTATGATCTGCTCGCACTGCTGACCGGTTCGGAGGGTCTTCTCGCCGTAATTACAGAGGTGACGGTGAGATTGTTGCGCCGGCCGGAAACCGCGCGAGCGATCATGGCCGTCTTCGATTCGATAGAAGCGGCCGGCAAAGCGGTCGCCGACACGATCGGGGCGGGCATGGTACCCGCGGGCATGGAGATTATGGACCGGCTCTCGATCCGAGCAGTAGAAGGGTTTGTGCACGCCGGTTATCCGACGGATGCGGAATCACTTTTGTTGGTTGAACTGGACGGACCTACCAGCGAAGTGGAACAGCAAATAGGAAAGCTCGAAGTCTTGCTGCGTGACAGCGGTGCTCAGGAACTGCGCGTCTCGACGAACGAAGAGGATCGTGTTAAGCTGTGGGCGGGACGCAAGGCAGCCTTCGGCGCCATGGGCAACGTCAGTCCAGATTACTACTGCATGGACGGGACCATACCGCGGGGCAAACTCCCCGAGGTACTGGGTCGTATCGGCGAACTCAGCAAGAGTTTCGGTTTGCGCGTAGCCAACGTGTTTCACGCCGGAGACGGCAATCTTCACCCCCTGGTGCTGTACGACGGGAACGTGCCCGGTGAATTGGAAAAGGCCGAGACCCTAGGTGCCGAGATCTTGAAATATTGTGTGGAGGTGGGAGGTGTGCTGAGTGGTGAGCACGGCGTCGGCATCGAGAAACGAGATCTCATGCCTTGCATGTTTGCGGATGCCGATCTGGATACCCAAGAGCGGGTTAAAGCGGCTTTCGATCCGCTGGGACTGTTGAATCCCGGTAAGGTTTTTCCCCAGCTGCGCCATTGCGTGGAAGGTGGTCGCATGCACGTACACGGGGACGACATGCAGTTTGAACATCTCGAGCGCTACTGATGCCCCTGGTTCTCTTCCTCCATGGTAGCTAGGTCCTCGGGCGATTCGCCCGCTAACACCCCGTAATGGATAAATCAATTCTGTCCTTCCGCCCCGACACCACCGATGCGGTGACGGAGACCGTGCGCACGGCGTTGGCGGAAAGCAGCCCCCTCGCGATAAGCGGCGGCAACACCAAGTCGCATCTTGGACGTAGGGTCCCCGGGTTGACGCCGCTGGATATGTCCCGGCTTTCGGGCGTTGTGGACTATGAACCGGCCGAGCTCATCCTCATCGCGAAACCGGGAACGAGATTGAGCGAGTTGGAGACGATGTTGGAGGGGGAAGGCCAGCGCTTTGCTTTCGAACCTCCAAGCTGGGGGGCCGCGGCCACCATAGGTGGTACCGTTGCCTGCAATCTGTCGGGCCCGCGGCGATTCAAAGCAGGGGCACTACGAGACCATCTACTGGGCATCGAGATGGTGAACGGCCATGGAGAGCGGGTGCGAGCCGGGGGGCGGGTGGTCAAGAATGTTACCGGCTACGATCTCGCCCGGGTGCTTGCGGGCTCGTTCGGCACCTTGGGCGTTCTCACCGAGGTCTGCCTCAAGGTGTTGCCCGCGGCTAAGTGTGAGCACACCCTCTGCGTTTCTGATATGACACCTAACGAAGCGTTGGAATACATGCTGTCATGGGCTGCTCTCCCCTTGGAGATAACGGGAATGGCGTATTCGCCTGCTGCCGGTCTGCGCGTCCGCGTCGAAGGAGCAGGAAGAGCGGTCCAGTTGCAGGTGGACCGTCTGAAGCGGCTTTGCTCGGCGGAGACCGGGCTTTTGGACAACAACGCCTCGAGCGAATTCTGGCGCCAATGGCGAGAGTTGGAATGGCTGCAGCCGGCCGAACGCGAGCAGCGCTGGCGGTTTTCATGTCCACCTGCACGGGCGTCGCGGTTGATGGAGGCGCTACGGGCACATGGGCTGCAGACCTATGGATTCGACTGGGCGGGCGGCTTGCTTTGGGGCCTCTTTCCCACGGAAGCTGAAATTGGCGTGATTCACCGCACCGCCGTTCGACACGAAGCCATCGCCTGGCGTTTCGCGAGCGGGAACGGAGGACGCAACGAAGAGGCTTTTACACCACCGTGCGGCCCCGTGGTTCGCATGAACCAGACCCTAAAACGGGCGCTCGACCCCCAGGCCATCTTCAATCCCGGACGTATTTCCGCCCTCGACGAAGTTCAGCCGGTGTAAGTCTCCCGCTGTGTTCACTCGGCGCCGCTGCGTTGACACCCGGTAACCCAATCCTTAGCATTTCGATTTCCCGCGTCAGAACGCGAAGACTGTCCGTTCCAACCACTCCAAAACTAATCCTCTGTAGATGGACCGATTTCTAGCTCCCGTCCAACGAGAAATGCAGAGCGTCGAAGAATGCCTGGACGCCGCTTTGAAGTCGGATGTGGCGATGGTCCACGAGATCGCACGCTATATGTCGACCATGAAGGGGAAGCGTCTGCGTCCGGCGCTGGCGCTCCTCGGGGCCAAAGCAACCGAATCCTGGGACGACCGGATCATCGAGGGCGCCGCGGCCGTGGAGATGATCCACGCGGCAACCATGATTCATGATGACGTGGTCGATTCGGCGACCATGCGACGGGGAAAGTCCTCCGTCAACTCGGTGTGGAGCGGCCAGGTAGCCGTTCTCATGGGCGACTTTCTGCTAGCCAGGGCTCTCGGCATGCTCGTCGATCTGGGCAATCTCGACGCGCTCGGAGCGGTGGCACGGGCGACGGAACGACTCAGTCAGGGCGAGATCTTCGAGATCCAGATCAGCCGCGAAACCGACACCAGTCGCGCATCGTATTTTGCGATGGTGGGTGACAAGACCGCTTCCCTGATCGCCGCCGCCTGTAAACTGGGACCCCACCTTGCAGGTGCGTCGCCGGCGGCCACCAAAGCCATGGGCGAGTACGGCGAGGCCCTGGGGTTGGCCTTTCAGATAGCTGACGATGTACTCGATTTCACCGGCGATGCGTCGACTCTGGGAAAGCCGGTGGGGCACGACCTGCAAGAGGGCAAGATCACCCTGCCTCTCATAATGGCTCTCGGCGATGCGCCCCCCGCGGAACGAACCCAGGTCGAAGAAATCCTCGAAAAGCCGCAGAAGTCCCCTGAAGAATGGGCCAGAGTCGTCCGCTTCGTCGATGAAGGTGGTGGAGTTGACGCGGCGCGGCAGCTGGCTTTGGAATATGCCGACAAGGCGCAGACCTGTCTGCGTGAGCTACCCTCCTCTCCAGCGCGAGACGTGCTCGAATTGGGCGTGCGACTCGTCGTGAACCGCAACAGCTGAAGCGATGAAGACCAGGTTGCTCATGGCGGCGGCCGGTCTTCTCCTCATCATATATCTGCTACCCAGCTGGCGAGAAGCCGGCCCTGTGCGTCGAGCCCATGTGGCGATGGGTACCCTGGTTACCGTCAAGCTATACGGCGACCGGGAAACGTCCCTGGTCGCAATGGAGTCCGGCACCGCCGAGATCGACCGCATCGAATCGATCATGAGTCACTACTCCGCTGCCAGCGAGCTGGCCCGGGTGGAGTCTTTGGCGGCGATCTCGGCCACGGCTTGCTCCCCGGAATTGGCTCAGGTCATCCGGCGATCGCAAGAGCTTGCCAGCTCCAGTGGCGGCGCGTTCGACATCACGGTCGGTGCGTTCTCCCGCCTGTGGAACTTCCCCGACGGCAACACGGTGCCCCCACTGGCGGCGCTCCAGTCCGCGAGCGGAAAGGTGGATTTTCGCCTGGTGCACCTCGAGGGTAATAGACTGCGATTGCAAACAGCGGGCATGAGCCTGGATCTGGGCGCGGCCGCCAAGGGATACGCGGTCGACCGCGCGGCGACGACGTTTCAACGGCACGGGGTGACCTGCGGACTGATCGAGGCGGGTGGCGATATCCGCTACTGGGGCCGCAAGCCGGACGGTTCCTCCTGGCGCTTCGGCATTCAGCATCCGCGGCGGCCGGATGAGATTATTGAAGCGGAGGATATCGGCTTGAGTGCTCTGGCCACGTCGGGGGACTACGAGCAGTTTTTCGAATTCGAAGGCCGACGATTTCACCACATCCTCGACCCCGCTACGGGATACCCGTCGCGCGCCTCGACCAGCGCTACCGTCTGGGCAGACAACGCGATGGACGCCGATATTCTCGCCACCGCCGCCTTCGTGATGGGTCCGTCCGACGCCATTTCGTGGATCGAGTCCCTGCCGCGGACGGAAGCTCTCATCTTTTTCGAACGGGAGGGAGTGTTGGACCACCGCGTAACCAGTGGCGTCGAGGGCCGCTTACGCTTCGCGCAGCCGTGACATTTTTCTTATGTTACAAGTTTTGAACCGGATCAAAAGCACCACGTGAAGAGAGTTCTTAAGACACCATGACGAAACACTGGAAGCCGATTCTAATCATCGGTCTTATCGCCGCCGCGGTGGTGTATCTCTACCCCAGCCTGCAATTCTACGGCATGAGTTCGGCGGAACGCACGCTGATGGGAACCTCCTCACCCGAGCGTCTCGCCGATCTGCACAGAAGATCTCTCAATCTCGGTCTGGATTTGCAGGGCGGGATCCATCTCGTGTTGGAGGTAGACCTCAGCGAACTTCCGGAAGAGGAAGCCCTGGATGCCGTCGACCGCGCGCAGGAGGTCATTCGAAATCGAATCGACCAGTTCGGCGTCGCCGAACCCACCATCCAGCGCCAGGGCGACAACCGCATTATCGTTGAGCTTCCCGGCGTCCAGAATGTGCAGCGGGCAAAGGATCTCGTAGGCCAAACGGCGCTGCTGGAGTTCCAGCTGCTTGAAACCGAATCTGAGCGCGATCGCGTGATACAGCGGGTGGACGCGGTTTTGGACACCGAATCGGGAACCGCCTTTTCCGACACCTCGGAAAGCGTGTCGGAAACGGGACTGTTCGAGGAATCGGAGGAGGTGGACGAGCCGTTGGAGACGCGGACGCTGAGCTCGCTGCTGGCCCCAATTGGCGAAGATCTGGCTTTTTCCGCCAAGAGCCTTCCCCGAATCCGGTCCATCTTGGGGGATCCTTCGACGGCGGAGATCCTGCCCAACGACATGGAGTTTGTCCACAGTAGCAAGCCGGAGGGACCTGAAGGAAACAGGTATTACCGCCTGTATCTGGTGCGCAAGAAGCCGGAGATGACCGGCAACGTAGTGCAGGATGCCTTTGTCTCTTTCGGCCAAAGCGTCGAATACCTGGGTCAGCCGATCGTCAATTTCACGACCACGGATGATGGGGTGCGGCTCTTCGCCCGCATCACCGGCTCACACGTCGGCGATCGCCTGGCGATCGTACTTGACGGGACGGTCTATTCGGCGCCCACGATTCAAACGCGGATCCCGAACGGACGCTCGATCATTACCGGAAGCACCGATGAGGCGGAGGCAAAAGATCTGGCTATCGTTCTGCGTGCCGGCGCCCTGCCCGCCAAGGTCGAAATCATCGAGGACCGCACCGTCGGTCCGTCTTTGGGTCGGGACTCCATCCAACAGGGGAAAACGGCAGCGACCTACAGCATGATCCTCGTAGTTGTTTTCATGCTGCTCTACTATCGTCTCGCGGGTCTCCTAGCTGACATCGCGTTGAGTTTGAATATCCTCTTCGTACTAGGGGTTCTTTCCGGCTTTCACGCCACGTTGACTCTTCCAGGCATCGCGGGAATCATTCTGACTATCGGCATGGCCGTCGATGCCAACGTGCTCATATTCGAACGGATCAGGGAAGAGCTGCGATCCGGAAAAACCGTACGCGCCGCCATCGACAGCGGGTACAACAACGCTCTGTCTGCCATCATCGACGCCAACCTGACAACCCTCATGGTGGGGATCGTGTTGTATCAGTTCGGCACCGGGCCGATTCGCGGATTCGCGTTGACGTTGTGCATCGGCATTATCTCCAGCTTGTTTACCGCGTTTTTCGTTACCCGAACCTTATTTGACCTGATTACCCGCGGCCGGCAGTCAGACAGTCTCAGCATCGGTCCGCTGGCCCTGTTCTCGGGATTGCGCTTCAGGTTTTTGTCCATGCGCAAGGCGGCGGCCACGATTTCCCTGGCCGTCTTCGGACTGGGACTGGTCTCCGTAGTCGGAATCAACGGTGTGCCTCTTGGCATCGACTTCGCCGGCGGCACGCTCCTCGAGGTTCACTTCGAGCCGGCGGTGGCAGTCAAAGATATCCGCGCCAAGATGGCCGACGTCCTCGTGGACGACAAGATTCTCGACCTCAGTTCGAGCGAAATCAAACAGTTCGGCTCCGAGAACGACATCTTGATTCGCACCGCCGAAAGCGAGACTGGCACGGATGTCGCCGACGGCATCAAACAGGTTTTGAAGTCCGGTTTCGCGTCGAACATACCGGACGAGCTGGAATGGATCCGCCGGCAGGAGAAGGTGGGGCCGAAGATCGGCACCGAGTTGAGCGAGGCCGCCGTCAAGGCGGTGTTGGTTTCGCTCTTGCTGATTTTAATCTACATGGCCTGGAGATTCCACCGTTTTCTCTACGGCATAGCCGCTGTCATTGCCTTGTTTCATGACGTCCTCATTACCGTGGGGCTGCTTTCGATCTTCAATATCGAGATAACCCTCGCCGTGGTCGCGGCCTTGCTGGCCATCGTGGGGTATTCGCTGAACGACACCATCGTCGTTTTCGATCGCATCCGCGAAAACCTGCACACGACGCGCAAGGAGGGTTTCGCCGCAACCCTGGACCTCAGCGTAAACGAGTGCCTGAGCAGAACGCTGGTGACGTCTGTAACGACGTTGATGGCGGTGTTGGTGTTGATGGTTTGGGGAGGGGAGGTCAACAGGGACTTCACCATAACGCTGATGATCGGCGTCTTGATCGGAACCTACTCTTCCGTATTCATCGCTACCCCCGCTGTATACCTCGGTCAGATCTACTCCGAGCAAAAGGAGAAGAAGGGATAGTGTGAGTTTCGGGTTCCTTCTCGCAGACCGGAATTCGGCGAATGGATGGGGTCGTCCTACAAAGGGCTACCCCATTTTCGTTGTCAGATGAAAGCTCTCGTAATCTTCAGCTTCGTCATCGTGTTGGGTGCTTTCGGTCCCCAGCGAGCCATAACCAGCAATCTGGATCCCTTGTGGATTCTGGGCATGGCGGGGATAGTAGCGTTTCTCTTCCACCAAATCTGTCAACGGCTGCATCTTGCACCCGTCGCCGGGTGGTTGTGCGCCGGCGTGGTTCTCGGTGTCGGGGGGTTGAAAATCCTGACGCCGGGGATCTCGTTTCCGATGTCTCACGCGTTCGCCATGGTGGCAGCCTGGGTCGGATTCGACGTCGGAATCAGATTGCGTTGGCAGCCACCGACTCGTTGGTCGCTGTTTATTGCCATCGCTGTAAACGGTTGCCTCACCGGAGCGCTGGTCGCAGTGGCCCTGGTTCTTCTGCTCCAAACACCCCTCTGGGTAGCGCTTGTGTTTGGGGCCTTTGCAAGCCTTTGGGGCCCTATCTTTTCGTCGGCCAACAGCGCCGCGGACGACGAGGTGCTTCTCGTCTCGATGATCGGAACGGGGGTCGGCCTGGCATTTCTGATCTTCCTGATGGCCATCTCCTACACCCACGGACCGTTCGGGAACGCGGCTCTGCAATTCGCTGGGAAACTCGGTCTTTCCCTCGCGTGCGGCGCACTGGCTGGCGAGGTCATCAGAAGTCTGCGGTTCTTTTCCTCGCGCCCCTCCGCGCTTTCCGTTTCCTTGGTTGGAGTCGCGATCGTAGCTGCCGCCGTTATCGCCCAGACCGGTCTCTTTGCTGTGCTGTTCGGGTTGACCGCCGGAGCCAGTCTCTCTTGGAGTCCCGAGATATCCCGTCGAAGTCGTGCGGTTTTTGACACCTCTCGGCCGATCGCGTTTATGATCTTCTTCGCCCTGATCGGTGCTTCGATAGATCCTGCCTCCTTTATCAAGCCGCCCCAAGGTTTCGTTCAGATCTTTGCGATTCAGATAGTCGCGCTGGTAATTGCGCGGATTCTATTTCCGCGCTTGTCGCGCTTTCTCGCAATTGGCGGCGGACAGCGGACGTGGATGTGGATCCCGCGGGGCGTACTCTTGTTCGAACTGGCGACTCACCTTCATGAGACAGCCACCGGCATGCTGCCCGACCCCTGGCCTCTTTTGCTGCGGCAGGTGGTGCATGCCGAGATCCTCCTGCACGGGCTGGTAATCGCGCCAATAGCCTTGGCGTTGTCGCCGCGCCGCCGGCGGGAAGATCTGGCACCGGAGGGCAATCTCGCGCCGGCGTTCGATAGCGGCTGACAAGGCGCCTGCCGGCCTTATCTCCGGTCATTTGCTATGGATCTCAGGCGAATTGTGTCTGTTTTGCTAACGGGCTATATTGAATAATTCCATTTTTTTATGGAAAAACTCGACAAGAATTGGGCATCGTTGAAGGACCGCATTATGCGGGCCTGCGACCGCACGCAACGCGATTCCGACGAGATCGAGGTCGTCGCCGTCGGAAAAACCAGAACTGCCGACGAGATCAAAGCGGCGCTGGACTGCGGTCTCCACGTCGTTGGCGAAAACCGGGTTCAGGAAGCTGAAGCCAAATCCGGTTCTCTGGCAGCCTCGATCTCGTGGCACTTGATCGGGCACCTGCAGCGCAACAAAGCCAAGAAGGCGGCGGCACTGTTCGATATGATCCAATCGCTGGACAGTTTGCGATTGGCGCAGGCACTGGATCTCCAGGCGCGCGAACTGAACAAAAACCAGGAGGTACTCCTCCAGGTGAACACGTCCGGGGAGGAGAGCAAGTTTGGGGCGGCCCCGGCCGAGGCGAGAAGCTTGGCGGAGGACCTCGGCGAATGTGCCAATCTCAGGGTTCGCGGTTTGATGACCATTGGCGCGCACACCGACGATGAGAATGAGATTCGGACCAGCTTTCGCACGCTTCGAGAAACGGCGGAAGAGCTTCGCGAGATATCCGGGATCGAGATGTCAATTCTATCCATGGGCATGAGCGGTGACTTCGAGATTGCCATTTCCGAAGGCGCGAACATGATTCGCCTGGGAACGGCTCTCTTCGGTCCGCGGGCTCACTAGAGGATGCGTGAACGTGTTTGACTACGGCGGCTTTACCAACGGCGTCATCGGCATCATCACCTCCTTGCTGACTATCTATATGTGGGTCGTCATCATCAGGGTCTTGATCTCGTGGATCAATCCGGATCCCTACAACCCCATCGTTCAGTTCCTGAGGGGTGTCACCGATCCGGCCATAGATGGGGTGCGGAAGTTGGTGCCGGGATTCCTCTACTCGACCGGACTGGACTTCTCTCCGCTCATACTGATCTTGCTGCTTCAACTGGTCATTCTCTTTTTGGAGAGTTTTAGATTCTGAAATTTCATGGCGACAATGGAACCGACCCGCCTATTTGCCGAGGTTTCCTCACAAGTAGACTTTCCGGAACTAGAACGAAACGTTCTGCAATTCTGGGCCGAGCACGGACTGTACGAAAAGTCCGTTCAGAATCGCGCCGATGCCGAGCATTTCATCTTCAATGATGGTCCCCCGTTCGCCAGCGGTCTGCCTCACTACGGTCATCTCCTAGCATCCATCATAAAGGACGTGGTACCGCGCTACTGGACCATGCGCGGCTTCCGGGTCGACAGGCGGTTCGGATGGGACTGCCACGGTCTGCCGGTCGAAAACGACGCCGAGCAGCAGCTCGGTCTCAAATCGCGGCGCGATATCCTCGACTACGGCGTAGCGGAATTCAACGAGTTCTGTCGCGGACTGGTGCAGCGATACACCCGCGAGTGGCAAGAGGTTATTCAACGAGTGGGTCGCTGGGTCGACTGGTCCAATCAGTATCGCACCATGGACCCGGAGTTCATGGAGTCTGTGTGGTGGGTCTTCAAATCGCTCTGGGATCAGGACCTGCTGTACGAGGGATACAAATCCCTGGCCTATTGTCCACGTTGCGCGACTCCGCTCTCAAATTTTGAAGTTAATCAGGGATATCAGGATACTCAGGACCCGTCCATCACGGTCCGGTTCAAGCTGCTGGATGCGCCCAATACATCCCTCCTGGCGTGGACCACGACCCCGTGGACGCTGCCGTCCAACACCGGATTGGCTATTGGCCGGGGCATACCCTACGTCAAGGTCACGCTTAAGGATCAGGAGCAGCTGGTCGTTGCCGAAGCCCTCCGCGGCCGGGTGTTTTCGAAGATCGAAGAGGAGGTGTCCGCCGTCGAGGAGCAGCCGGTAGACGAGCTCCTGGGCAGAAGTTATGAACCCCTGTTCGATTATTTCTCCGATCGCCGCACCGAAGGCGCGTTCCGGGTTGTAGCTGCGGACTTCGTGTCGACCGAAGACGGCACCGGCATCGTTCACATCGCCCCCGGATTCGGCGAAGACGACTACACCTTGGGACAAAAGGAGGGGTTGCCCGCCCTGTGCCCCATCGATGAGGACTGTCGATTCACGTCGGAGGTACCCGATTTCGAGGGTGAGTTTGTCAAGGATACGGACACGCCCATCATCCGGCGTTTGCGGGCGAGTGGTCAGCTGTTCGACGAAGGATCCATAAATCACAGCTACCCGTTTTGCTGGCGTTGCGATTCACCGCTGATCTACCGCGCGGTGACCACGTGGTTTGTACGGATGGATCCCATCAAAGAGAGACTCGTCAACGCCAACCGGCAGATCTGGTGGATCCCAGAGCATATCAAGGACGGTCGCTTCGGGAAGTGGCTTGAAGGAGCGCGCGACTGGGCGATCAGCCGCAATCGGTACTGGGGCACGCCGCTGCCGATCTGGCGCAACGAAGAGTCGGGCGAGATCGTGTGCGTAGGCAGCCGCGCCGATCTGGAGCGCCATTGCGGGCAGACGGTCGACGACCTGCACAAACACCACGTCGATCAAATCGAACTGCCCAGCTCCAATGGCGGAGGCTCGCTGCGGCGAGTGCCCGAGGTACTCGATTGCTGGTTCGAATCCGGATCCATGCCCTACGGTCAGAGTCACTATCCGTTCGATAACAAGGAACAGTTCGACCGCAACTTTCCTGCCGATTTCATCTCGGAGGGTCTGGATCAGACGCGGGGTTGGTTCTATACACTCACCGTGCTGGCAGCGGCCCTGTTCGACAAGCCGGCCTTCAAGAATTGCATCGTCTACGGCATGCTGCTGGCCGAGGACGGCCGCAAGATGAGCAAGCGGCTCAAGAACTACCCGGAGCCGACGGTGATGATGGACACCTATGGGGCTGACGCCCTGCGCCTGTATCTGTTGAATTCGGCGGCCCTAAAAGCGGAAGAAATTCGGCTCACCGAATCCGGCATCAAGGAGAGCATGCGCTCGGTGATCATTCCCCTGTGGAACGCCTACAGCTTTTTCGTGACCTACGCCAATATCGACCACTGGTCTCCGGCAAAAGGTCTGGGCGTGGGCCCCACTCATCTTCTCGACCGCTGGATATTGTCCGAGCTGCAGACCCTGGTACACGACATCAACCAGGAGATGGAAGCTTACCGCCTGTACCGCACGGTTCCGTGCATGGTTCAGTTCGTAGAGAAACTCACCAACTGGTACATCAGACGCAGCCGCCGCCGCTTCTGGAAGTCGGAAGACGACATCGACAAGACCTCCGCTTACGCGACGCTGTACAGGGTGCTGATGGATCTGACCAAGTGTCTGGCCCCGGTTCTTCCCTTCGTCACCGAGACGATCTATCAGAACCTGGCTCCTACCCACGCGGATGATCAACCGGAGAGCGTGCATCTGTGCGACATGCCTCTCGCCGACGAATCCCGTCGCGACGGCCGATTGGAGAGTCAAATGGAGCTCACCACGCGGGCGGTTGTGCTCGGTCGGGCGTTGCGCAACAAACACAACCTCAAAACGCGACAGCCACTGCGGCGGTTATATCTTCTGCCGCCAGACGAGAGCGGGAGGGAACAGCTGGCAGAGATGGCAACCCTCATAGCCGACGAACTGAACATCAAGGAGGTGGAGCTGGTCGACGACGCCGCAGTGTTCAGCGACGAGTCATATCGCCCGAATTTTCCGGCCTTGGGCCCCCGTTTCGGCAAGAAAATGAAAGAGGTAACCCAGCGCATCCAAGCACTTACCAACGAGGAGTTGACGACTCTGCGTTCGGGCGCGGCTCTGGATGTCGCCGGAGGGCAGGTGACGCTTGACGACATCGACGTCCAGCGGCGGGGAAAGGACGACATGGTCGTCACCATAGACAACAACCTGGGTGTCGGATTGGACGTCCATCTCGACGGGGATCTCGTCTTCGAATGCACCGCGCGCGAGTTCGTCAACCGGGTGCAAAACATGCGCAAGGATGCCGGGCTTCAAGTTTCGGACCGGGTCAAGGTGGGGGTTCGTGGGGACGATGAATTGGAGGAAGCCGTTGATCGGCACCGTGAATACGTGGCGGAAGAAACCCTGTCGCTCGAGGTGTTGATCGGCAGCATGTTTCCCAACGCTCTCAACCAACAAGATTTCGAGATCAACGGTCACAAGGGATCCATTTCTATCATCCGCGCCTGACCACAGTACGGAGTCGCACTAGGTAGACTTCGCTTCCCGGAGGTGGTACCTTCCTATGGTTGATCGCGCCTAGGCAGAATATCAAAGCGGAGAAGTTGGAGGTACAGAAATGCCGTTGTCCAAAAGAGATTTGAAACACTTCAAAACCCTGCTGCTCCAGCGCCGCGAGGAGACAACCGCGGAGGCCAGAACGCTGGAGGACGCCTCGCGAGACAAAGAAATCCAGGGCACTTCGGGAGATCGGTCCACCTATTCCATGCACATGGCCGATCACGGGACCGATGCCATGGAGCGGGAAAAGTCAATGCTGTTAGCTCAGAGAGAAGTGGACTACGTTGACGACATCGATGAAGCGCTGCAGCGGATCGAGGACGGAAACTACGGCATCTGCCGAGTTACGGGAAAGGACATACCCAAGGCCAGACTCGAAGCGGTGCCCACTACGAGCGTCAGCGTGGAGGGAAAGATGAAGGAAAAAGAGCAAGCAGAGTGAAGTTTCTTGGGTTGGCGTCGGTCGTAATTGTTGCCGATCAGGTCACCAAGTGGATTGTTCAGACATCGATGGCGTTGCAGGATTCGACGCCGGTGCTGGGCGATTTCTTCCGTCTGACCTACATACACAACCCGGGCGCTGCTTTCGGACTGAAGATAGGCACCCCGTTCGTCCACACCGCGATCTCCATCGTGGCGCTGTTCGCCTTGGTCTGGCTTTTCAGATCAGTCCCCAGCGACAATCGAATAATGCGACCCGCTCTGAGCATGGTGCTTGGCGGTGCGTTGGGTAATATCATTGATCGGGTCCGGCTGGGGATGGTGGTCGATTTCTTCGACGTGGGCATTGGCGCCATGCGATGGCCGGTGTTCAACGTCGCGGACTCGTGCGTGACCATCGGTATTCTGCTGATAGCCTTAAGCTATCTCCAACAGAGACCCCATAAGGAAGTTGCCCCTTCCGATTCGGACCCCGAACCGGAACCCACCGGTTGACCTCGCGACCTCCGCAATGGAGATCCGCGTCCCACCCGAAGCAGAATCCCAACGACTCGATCTGTTTTTGAGCAGCACCTGTCCCAATCTATCCAGAAGCCGCATTCAACAGCTGATCAAAACCGGCGCGGTAACGGTGAACGGAGGTGAGCGGAGGGTAAGCTACTCCGTGTGCGCAGAGGATCTGGTCTTAGTCGATGTTCCCGCGCCTGAGCGTTCGGTGTTGGCGGCGGAAGACATACCTTTGGCCATCATCTACGAAGACGAGGATCTCCTGGTACTCGACAAGCCGGCAGGCATGGTCGTCCACCCGGCTCCCGGGGTGAATTCAGGCACCTTGGTCAACGCACTCCTGCATCATTGTGGTGATCTATCGGGTATTGGCGGCATCCTGCGACCGGGAATCGTACATCGGCTGGACAAGGATACCACGGGGCTGTTGGTGGTGGCCAAGTCCGCCCGTGCGCATCGAGGTCTCGCCGCGCAGCTAGAAGCCCGATCGATGCGGCGCACCTACATCGCTTTGGTCTGGGGTATCGTCGATGCAGAGGAAGACCGCATCGAGGCGCCGATCGGAAGACATCCGCGGGATCGCAAACGACTGGCGGTGGTACGGAGCGGGCGCGCTGCGGCAACCCGAGTGCGCAAGCTCCGGCACTTCGAGTTCACCTCCATGCTGGAGGTGAGGTTGGAGACAGGTCGCACTCACCAGATTCGCGTGCATCTTCAACATTACGGGTTCCCCGTTTTCGGGGATCCAGTGTACGGAGGCCGCAATCGGACCAGTGGCATCAAAGCCGATTTGCATCGCCGCGCCGATTTACTGCTGAAGCTCATAGACCGGCAAGCGCTTCACGCGGCCGGTTTGCAGTTCGAGCATCCAGTTTCGGGAGAGCAATTTCAGTTTTCGGCCCCTCTGCCCGACGACTTCGACCGCCTCGTGAAAGCGGCAAGCGCCACCCCCTAATCGGACCGGGCAGCGACCATCGATCCAGGCCAACCTGGAGCCACTTGCGCCCACCGTGATTATGGCAATACTAGTGCTACGCCCTGAAGACGGAAAGGAGCCGATGACATGATTTCTATCGGATTGAGCATGAGGGTGCGACCGGGTTGTTACGCCGAGTACAAGGAGGCTCACGACAATCTTTGGTCCGACCTGGCCGAGAGTATGACGGACAACAACGTCAGCATGGCGATTTACCGTTTTGAAGACCAACTGTTTCTTCACGCGGTAGCCCCAACCAGGGACGACTGGGATAAGAGCAGGAAGGTGGAGGTGCTCGATCGGTGGAGCGAGTACATGTCCAAGCTTTTAGAGACCGACGCCGACGGTGATATCATCTTCCACGAGTTGCCGGAGGCGTTCGCCTTCGGCTCGTTCAAGGAGTGAGGGAAGAACAATATGAGCACACCACAAAGCGCATTGAATCCAATGGGGTTCCCACCCCAGATCGAGCCTCTGGCTATGGCGCCGCGACTGGAGAGCATAGCTGGCAAGACGGTGTACCTGGTCGACTGTCGCTTTGACGACGGCGACATTCTGATCGGCCAGATGCAGGAATGGTTCTCCGAAAACATGCCGGACGTGCATACCGAGGTGCGCCGGAAGTCAGGGGTGTACACCAAACGGGATCCCGATCTTTACGACGAAATCAGGGAAAGGGGAGACGCGGCCATAGTCGGCGTCGGCCACTGAAGCACCTGCGCGCCGGCGGTCGCCGACCAATGCCAGATACTCGAAGCGGAGTACGGGGTGCCAACAGCATCCGTGCAGACGGACATATTCGAACCCGTAGTCCGGGCTTCCTCGCGTCAACGGGGAATGCCCCATCAGCGATTCGTTTTCGTGCCGCAACCGGTGATGGGAAAGTCGCCAGAAGAGTTGCGGGCATACGTGGATGGACCGGATGCGATTACCGGGCGTCCGTTCATGGAAGAGGTTGTTACCTCGCTCACCGCCCCGCTCACCGATCGGGACACCGGGCACGGGCACTACGATCGCTCCACTCCCCGAACCGTTGAGGCCGGCAGCGAGCAAGAGCTTCACGATCTCTTTCTCGCCAACAACTGGACCGACCAGCTGCCCGTCGTACTGCCCACGGTGGAACGGGTGGAAGCCATGCTTGCGGGTAGCAGCCGACCGGCCGATGAGGTGGTTGGGCACATGCAGCCAACTTCGACGCGGGAGGCCTGGGAGTTCACCGTCGAGAAGGTGGCGGTCAATGCGGTAATGGCGGGGGCAAAACCCGAGTACTTCCCGGTCATACTCGCGCTGGCCGCCAGTGAATCCACCGCCCGCGGCAGCACGACCAGCTCATCGGCGAACATGGTCATGGTGAACGGCCCGATCCGCGAAGAAATCGCCATGAACAGCGGTATCGGCGCCATGGGACCGTACAATCATGCCAATGCCACCATCGGCAGGGCGTATGGCCTGCTCTCCCAGAACCTGCAGGGCGGATCGGTTCCGCAACTGACCTACCTAGGGTCTCAGGGAAACGGATACGGCTATGGAAATCCAACATTCGCCGAAAATGAGGAGCGCAGCCCCTGGGTCCCTTTTCACGTTGAAAAAGGGTTCGACAAGAATCAAAGCGTCGTCAGCATTATAGCCGATGTTAAGACGACCTCCTTCTTGCTGGGACTGCGGGAGAAACACTGGCGTGAGCACGTCACTCACATGCTTCGCGGGATGAACCCCTTCAATCCGCCCACCCTCGTACTTGATCCGATTACGGCACGCCAGTTTGTCGACCGAGGTGGGTTCGACACGAAAGAGAAGCTGGCGGAGTGGATCTATGAAGCGGCAACGATCAAAGCGGGAGAATACTGGGACTACCAGCTCATACAGAACTACGTCTACCCGCGAGCCCTGAATGGCCAAGAGCCCTACGCTTCGTTGCTTGAGGCCGATCCCGAGGAGCAGATCCCCATGTTCCGACGGGAGACAATAAACGTCGTGGTGGTCGGCGGTGAGACCAACGGATACTGGCGCATAATGGGCTGCAAACATGCGAAGAGTGTGTGTATCGATGACTGGCGGTAGAGATGAATAGAGCGTCGAAGGCAGACGATGCTAGCTCTTCCAAATTGACGATGATTGTCGGTGTCGTAGCCGTATTGGCAGCGATCGCCGCAGCAACGTCTTTCGGATTCGAGCTGTGGTCGCAAAAGCAGGCCGACCGGCACCTGGCAAAAGGCGCAGAGCAGCTGCAACTTGGTCGGCCTGGTCAGGCTGCGATCGAATTCAACCGCGCCATGGAGCTGGACCCTCTACGCGTCGACGCCATGCACCAGCTGGGGCGACTGTATGTAGGACAGGGTCGCCTGGAAGAGGCGGATTCACTGCTACAGCGCGCTTTAGAGATCGCGCCGGAAAACACGGAGCTTCATCTGGATCTAGGGGATATCTATCTCAGAATGAAGGATATGGACCGCGCCCTCGACATTATTCAACGGGCGCTCGAGATAGATCCCGAACTGGCCTTGGCACACCACAACATGGGGTATCTGCGCATTATCCGCAGCGAGGTTCCAGAGGCGGAGGAGTCGTTTCGCAAGGCGGTTGAGCTCGGCGCCGACTTCCCCATGGCGCATTTCAATCTCGGGAAGGCCTTAGCGCTTCAGGACGACCATGCGGCGGCGTTGGTCTCCTTTCAGCGAGCTGTCGAGAAGGACTCTACCGTGTCGGTGGCTTACCTCGCCATGGGCCAGTCGCTGGTTTCTCTCGGGGAACCAGGCCGTGCGTTGAAGGCGTATCACACTGCAATGAAGCTGCAAGGAAAAAACCCGAGGCTGCTGACGATGATCGGCGATCTCCACGCCAGCGGCGAAAAGTATGAGGAGGCCATCGAGTTCTACAGGTCGGCGATCGCGCTACAACCCACCTATCCGTGGCCTCATTCCGGTTTGGGCAGGGTCTACGTCAAGACCGGAAAAACGGAGGAAGGCCATCGGGAGCTCCGCCGTTTCGAGCACCTTCAGAACGTCGACCGGAAGCTAAGCGCCGCAAACCGCAGAATCGACGAAAATCCGCAGGATCCAGGAACGCACCTCGCTTTAGCGCGACTGTACGTCAACGAAAGCCGAATGCAGGATGCCGTGCGCGCCTTGCAGCGGCTGGCGCAACTGAATCCGGGAATCCAGGAGACCTACTATCTGCTCGGAATTGCCTACGAGGGATTGAACGACTATACGTCCGCGGAACTGGCATTGCGGAAGAGCATCGAGCTAAACCGCGGGCATGTTCCATCCTACATCGCAATTGCCGGAGTATATAAGAATCTGGGACAGCATGAGGCAGCGCTGGCTGCGTTCGAAGCAGCCGCCAAAGTGAACCCCGGAAATACGGGTTCTGCTCGCGGCAAGATGTTCACGAAATAACAGGCCTATTCGAGCTCGTAGAACCGCAAGGCATTTCCATGCCAGAGCTTCTGATTTTCCGCTGTCGAACGTAGTGCAACGATCTGCCGCAACGCTTCGACCCATTCGCGGAAAGAAGCAACCATCGTGCAGACCGGCCAATCTCCTCCGAAAATCACGCGTTCGGGTCCGAAGCTCCCGAGGCAATGATTGACGATGGGGGCGAGATCGTCCGCCGACCATTGCGGCCGCGCGCGGGCGACAATCCCCGATATCTTGCACATCATGTTCGCTCTCTCTCCCAGTGCTCCCATGTCCCGCATCCATTGATCGCGGTTGTGTCCCGCCTCTCCGGTATCCCCGGGTTGGGAGCCGTTGATCACATTCGGATCGGCGTTGCCGCAGTGATCAACCACGAATCGGGTGCCGGGGCATGAATCCGCCAGAGTTACCGCATCCGCAAGCTCGCCGGCCCGCATACACAGGTCGAAACGCAATCCGATCTCACCCAGATAGCGAATGTTGGCCAGGAATGTTTCTTCTAGACAGAGCCCTCGAGGCGCAGAAACGGGATGCAAGACCTGGCGGATCCCTTTGATGTATTCCGAGGTCTTGAAGGTATCGACGTAGGCGCGAAAACCATCCTCGATGGGCCTGCCGGACAGTACGGCGGCGCAGGTTGGGTTGTCATCTCGTTGGCATAAATCTATGATGAATTCGGCTTCAGCCTCCCGTTGCTCATCCGGCACGTCCACTTCCATATAGATAGCCCTGTCAAGTCCCAGTTCCGACGTGGCGTCCAGATAGTCGGCCGTGGAGTAGGTCCGGTCCAAGGGTGCTGCTCCTGCTGTCCAGGGCAGATCGAACTTCTCGAGGTCCCAAAGATGCTGGTGCGTATCAATGATCGTTTCCATGGGCGTCATTCTCCGAAGATTGCAACAGCTCGACCAACTCCCCGAGGATGACGTTCGACGCCACTACGAGGTCGGAACCGTCGATGTCGTCGGGTAGGTCCGAGGTGGAAGGTCGCCACCGGCCGCGCTTTGCTCCGGCTTCGGTCGCGATCAGTGACGCGGCTGCTTGATCCCAGGGTTTGACGTTTTCGTAATAACCGTCGAGGCGTCCCATGGCGACCCAACATAGATCGAGGGCGGCCGAACCCGTCCTGCGCACGTCGCGACAATGCTCGAGAACCTTGTGGAGTTGGGCGACCAGAGGGGCGACAACACTCTTATCGTACGGGAACCCGGTCGCAATGAGCAAATTGCGCAGATCAGCCGGGGAGGAGGCTGCGATGTTGGCGCCGTTCAACAACGCTCCTTTCCCTTTCGCGAAGATTGCAACGCGCGCTAAAGGTCTCGCCCAAGAACGGACAGTGAACCACCCCTGCTCGAACGGAACCCTCTTCGGCGTAGGCAATCGAGATGGCGACCTGATAATGATGGTATGCGTAATTTACCGTGCCATCGATGGGATCGATAATCCACAGCGGCTGCCGCAACATCCGCGGATCTTTGATAAGTGGCGCCGACTCTTCCGACAGGATCTGATGGCTTGGGAATCGCCTGGCTATTCGCGAGCAGATAAGCCGATCCGCTTCCAGGTCGGCCGGGGTCACCATTTCGATGCTCTCTTTGTACTCTATCGTGATTCCGTTCGAGGAACGATGATCGAAAACCAACTGGCCCGCCTGCTGCGCCAAGTCAAGTGGCGAAATCGAGAGCCTCCATTGGGTCGATACGGGTCATGGGCACTCGGTCGGGGTGGGCGGTTGGTGGTGATGACACCGGCCGGGGCGCCCCCAACAGTGAGGGAAGGCTGCCCCGCCGCATTTTGTGTCAGTCCCGATGGCTCTCCCCAAGCGGGATGTAGGTAATGGGAGGCGTGTGTTTCTTGAACAATTTGCGTTTCTCCTTCTGCAGCTTGCGGAAAACCTGTGGGGTCATGGCGAGCCCTCTGGAGCTCAGTGTGGCAGCGATGTTCACGGTTTCGCCAAAGAGGTCGAATCTCTTTTCCGATCGAGTCCCCACCGGGCCGCAAACAACCGGACCGTAGTGGGCGCGAATGTAGTGCCGACAGGGCATCTCGCGTTGTGTCAACCAGGCGTCGCCGGTCTCTTTGATGGCAAGCAAGGCATCGACCCCGCGGTCGACGTCGCCATCGGGAAAAACAACCAGCGCCTCGTCGCCAATAAACTTGACCACCTTGCCTCCGGCGTCGCCGACGATGCCGCCGATGACTTCGTAATAGGCTGAAACGGTGTCGAAAAGCTCGCGGGCTGAACAGGTTTTGGCGTATCGGGAGAATAGAGTCAGGTCGGTAAACGCCACCAGCACATCCAGTTCGGTGGGGGTAGAAATGGAGTCTATATCAATCATTTCTGTCGCTCCTGAGTATCGGTCGTATAACGACGGCCCGTTCGTCCGTCAGATCGAAAAGGAATCGCCAGCCCCTATGTCTGGCAGTCTATTCGATTGTTCCTGCGTCGGCCTCCTTCTTCAAGAGTTTTGGGACCTCGGGCAATCGAGATCGCCCACGGGTATTGGCGTTGCCATTGCGCGTAGATCTCAGGCCGGCGGAAATGACGATAAAAGTGATCCGTCGAGGTCCGTGGGGTTTGGAGATCGGCTGCGTTGAGGTCGGCCACAACAATTTCCTCCCGGTCACCTGTTGCTTGCGCGATGACCGCTCCCTCAGGATTGCAGATAAAGGTGACCCCGGCGAAGGTTCTACCCATGCCGTTGTCTCCAACCTGATTGCAGATGGCAACGAACAACGCGTTATCGCAGGCACGGGCCGGAAGGTAGCGCAACCAGCGGTCCATCTTCGCGTCGCGCACCTCGTCGCCACCAGAGGCATGCGGCATGAAGATCAGCTCGGCCCCGCGTTCAGCCAGGTTACTGCTGACCTCGGGAAAGTGGGAATCGTAACAAATTTCCACTCCGAAGCGGATTTTTTCGTGTTCGAATACCGGCAACTGGCTGCCGGGGCGAAAGGTGCCGATTTCCGAGGTCGGCACGTGCGTCTTGCGGTAGCTGCCGATCAATCCTGATGGTCCGCACACGACCTGAGTGTTGTAGATGATGCCGCTGCGGTCTAGCTCCAACAGTCCGGCCAGCAACATGATGTCGTGTTCGCGGGCGATGGCATTAAGGGCTGCCACCGAGTTGCCATCGAGCCGCTCGGGCTGTGGAGTCGACAGATCTCCGGCATTGTATCCGCACACACACAACTCGGGGAAACAGACGATCTCCACGTCCTGCTGCACCGCAGCAGCCGTAATTCGCCGTATCGATTCCAGGTTGCCATCGACCTCGGCAACCTGACAATTCATCTGCACGGCCGCGATTCTCAAGTCTTGCATGTTGTCATGCCTGCTTCAGCTCGGTGCCGGGCCATTGAGCGTCGATGGCCGTGACGTCCACTGAGATTCCATCGGGATCTTCCACCTTGAAAGCGGTGTCTTTAATTGTGTCCCCCTCGGGTATCTTTCCTTCGATGTCACTTGCTCGAACACCAACGTGTACGAGGGTTGTCGTCATGCTGCCTTCTCCAAGGATTCGTTCCTCATGCATGGGACAAGAAGTGAAAATCTTCAAGCAACCATATAATGTCGCCAGTCGACGAAGAACCGCCAGGAATCCACACGTGTTGGTCAGGTGCCGGCAGGGTTACTGAATCTCAAGGAGCTCGACCTCGAAAATCAACGTAGCGTTCTTCGGGATGACGGGTGGTGAACCGGGGGCGCCGTACCCAAGGGCGGGGGGGACCTTCAACTGCCGTATTCCTCCGACCTTCATCGACATCACCCCTTCATCCCAACCGCGGATTACCTTGCGGCGCCCTATCTCGAACGAAAAGGGACGGTTCTTCGTTCTGGAACTGTCAAAACGGCGCCCGCTCTGTAGCCATCCTGTATAGTGAACAGTCACGTTCTTGCCTTTGCTGGGGGAGGCGCCTTTGCCCTGCACCAGGTCGAAATAGAGCAGCCCCGTATCTGTGCGGACGTAATCACCTTCCTGTACTGGCGTCGGAGCGGCCGTGACATCTTCTCCAGTAGAGTTGCCGCCTCCCAACAATAGCTTCTTCAGCCAGCCCATGACTACCTCCTCTTATTCGAAAAACCCTTCGTCGTGCGGCCTGAGGTCGATCTCGAAGCTCCATGCGCCCTGTTTCTGATGGACGAGATCAGAATAGGACTTTGCCACCGCATCGATGTCAAGCAGCGGTTCGCCTTCCGCGGCGATGCCGTTGGCGCGGACGTCCGGCGTGTCGAGAATGCCGTCGATGATGATGTGTGCTACGTGAATATTCGAGGGCCAAAGTTCGCGGGCAAGAGACCAGGCCAACCCGCGAGTGCCAAATTTCGCGCTGCTGAAGGCGGCGGCGCCGGCGCGGCCGCGCATTCCGGAGGTAGCTCCCGTGAAGAGGATGGCACCCCCGCCGCGTGTTTGCATATCGCCCGCGGCTTCCTTGCAACATAGAAACGCGCCATACGTACACACGCGCCAGGAGCGCTCGAAATCGTCAGGAGTCAGATCGTCAAGACCTGCCCACGTGGCGTTGCCCGCGTGATTGATCAGGAGGTCAACCGGACCCAGGCTTTCACGGACGATCTCGAATCCCTTGCTGACCTGATGGGGATCGGTGATATCCGTTGGCACCGCCAGCGCACTTTCGTTTCGCGTCGCAAGCTCGGACGCCAATTCGCCTATGAATTGAGCCGTTCTGGCGAACATCGCCACGCGGTATCCCTCGTTCGCAAATCTGCGCACCAAGGCGGCGCCCAAACCCGAGCCGACTCCTGTAACCAATGCGGTTTTAGTCATAATTCCTTCACGCGGTCTATCATGGCATGGGTTCGATCCTGATAAGGATCTTTACTTGCCCGTCGAGGTTCGCCGCCCGGGCAAAACCGATAGCCCCTTTGGTGCTGGCGACCCTGGCCACCAGATCTTCCTCCGACGGCATCGCTTCCGGGGGGTCTCCCTCACCTGACAGTACCTTCTTGAGCCAGATCGACTTCATTCGGGAAGGTCGTTTACCGAGGAACTGGTAGAAGGCGTCTCGCGTTTCGCCTTTCGGTTTCAGGTCGAGCACGACCACCGGTTGTTGATCGGGCCACTTCACGATGTCAAACAGGTAGAAGTCCAGGAGTTCGCTCTTTTTAAGTGCATCGACAGGTACCGAGGGGTGGGCGATGACAGCTACTTCTGTGCTGTCGTCGGCCACGGCTAACAAAGGCATCATCAACAAGGTCGCAATCAACGATCGCATACAAGGCCTAACCTAAAACAGGACGGACACCGCTACACTCGATACGCCGAAGCGATTCTTCTTCTTCTCCGTCGTGCCGGTGGAAAAATATCTCAGCCGATCGTCGTCGACGACACGCGCGTATTGTGCCTTGAGGCGAATGCGTTCTCCGACGCTGTATGATGTCCCGGCCCCGTATACGCGAATATCCTCGTGCAACTCATCTTCGGGGGAGGTAGTGGAGGATTCTGCCAACTCATGTACCTCCGTGTCCCAGTAGGTGATGTAAGCCAGCAACTGCTCGCTGAGATTGTACCCGAGGGTCCAATAATAGAAATCGAGATCCAGTTCCAGTCTGGGAGTGCCGGTGTCGAAATTGGCGACAATATACTCGCCGTTAAACCACCAGCTGCCTTGACCGTAGGAGAAATCTGCGCCGTATCTCACCTTGGGACGATCTTCGAGTTTTCTGGCCGGCATTCCCAGTTCGGTGGCAAACATCGCTAGCACATTCGTTTTCTCGTACGTGCCGGAGACCCCGGCCTTCAGGTCACCGCGCCGTAAACCTAGGCGCGCTCCCACCAGAAAAGCCTCTGTGGTATCCAATCCGGTCTGAAACAGATCGGGGTTGTCGTTGATATTGGAACTGTTTCCCAGGTAGACGGCATAGTCGAGCTTGATCTCGCCCGCCGGGAGATACCCGTAGCTCTGCACAAAGGCCGTTGGAGGAACCCACTCGTCTAGGGGCAGGAAGTCGCTGAAGGAAGATTCGTAGACCAGGGGACGCGTAATATAGGGCAACAAAGGGGTCCGGTTGTTGATCTCGTTCAGGTTGTTGAAGATCGGGATCTGAAGCCCGAGCTTCAGGTTGAGCTTCTCGTTCAGCCGGTATCGGACCCAGGCCTCTTCGAGCCGAGCCGCGCCCCATCGTTGCTGGGAAGAGTAGTTGTTCAAGAACTCGAAGTTGAGGAAGGCCGCCCAACTGTTGTTGAGATCCTTCTGAAAAAGGAGGTTCAGCTGCTGAAGATTGAAGAAAGTTTGAGCGCGATGATCCTCAAAGTCGGTCCAGCGCTGCAACGAGTTCTGGAAATAGCCGAATATTCGCAGCGGTTTCTCGCCGTCGTCGGCGACGCTCGATCCGGCGCACAGGACCAGCAGCAGAATGGGTATCAAACAGCGAAATCTCATTTGGACAAACCTTCTTTGAGAACGGTCCCGCCCGAAAAGATAGTCGCGTTCAAGACGGCTCTCAAGACGAAGTGCGTAACTCCGCACTGGGACTCAGATGGAGTAGCTTACGGACACCTCCGAAACGCGCGGAGACCGCATTCCGTTTACCGCGCCCAGGGCGAGGCGGTACTGGATCCAGCGGCTGCCTCCGAGATGCCCATGGACAGCGTCACCGTTTTGGTACCAGCTGTCATTACCGTCCGGACCCGACCACGGCGCACTTTCGAGTCTGTTCTCGCTATCAGACCAGCGAAGCTGGGCGCCTAGCCAGGTTTTTGCCGGCAGCTCGGCTTCCCATTGCACACGCTCTAGTTCAATGCCGTTCGGTACCTGGAATGGAACCGATTCGTAGTACTCCTCTTGACCGCGGTCGGCGATGTTTCCCGGATCGACGCAAATCATGCCGTGTGGCCCCATGGTTGGCAGCTTCGTCTGCCGAGCTTCCGAGAATCCCTCGGGCCCGTTCCACCACACTCCGGACCAGCCGATGTGGTCTCCCTCGATCTTGTGGTTGGCGATAGCCAGGTCGATCCAGCCATCCTCATCGAAATCGACAGCTACACATCCCGAAGCCGAGTGCGCGAAGAGCCGGGTAAAATCAAGGGCGGAGAAACCCCGATCGGGCTTGTTCCAGTATATGTAAGATTCGATGTCACGAGTACGGCCGTTGTGATAACACGGTACGAACAGATCCAATCTTCCGTCGTTGTCCAGATCTGCCACGCCGACAGAGAGAACATTGTTGGCGGGAAGCAAGGTTTTTCGCGACTCGTCCAGGCCGTCCGGTCCGTTCCAGTAAATGTGCAGGAAACAGTCGTCCGGCTCGCCCAGGGACGGAGGGCCTCCGCCAACCAGGAGATCCAAATATCCGTTACCCGTCAGATCGGCAGCCCGCGCGCAGACGCCTTTCCAGACCGACAGGATCTGCGACCGCTCCATGCTGAATCCCTGCGGTCCCCCCCAGAGAACAAAACTGCGATCGCCTTTGCTCTGTGGTACCACCAGGTCGAGCCAGCCGTCGTTGTTGAGGTCGGCCAGATAGATCCACAGGGGGCTGTCGCATTCGGTGTCCTCCAACTCCAGGTGAATGCCCTCGGGGTGTTCCAGATCGAAACCATGCTCCCCGCCGTAGAAGATCAGCAGATCGGGGCTTCGGTGGCCGCCGAAAACCAGGTCCAGATAACCGTCGCGATTCAGGTCGGCGCAACAACCGCCATGCGCCAGGTTCGATGGCAGGCTCCAGGTCGGCTGGCGCTCGAACCCGGCGCCGGTATTGAGAAACACGTAGGAACCGGGATCGCGGGACGGGGTGTTATGGGAAGAGTTGACCAGCACGAGATCCGGTAATCCGTCGTCGTTGAGATCGCAGCAAAGAGCTCCGATGGCACCCCAACCGGGAAGGTCCTGGCGTCGGTCGGGATGGAATCCGTCGGGGCCGCCGAAATAGATGGAGACGTCTACCTCTTCGGTCTTGTTGCGCGCCCGAGTGTTGACGAACACGAGATCGGGCCGCCGCGCACCGGATGGCCGCGCCATGAACACCCGCCGGGCATCGTGTCCGGTAAGACGTTCGACCTGGTGGCATCGTCCATCCTTCGAGACCTTGTACACGGGCGATTCGTGGGTAAACATGTCTTCCGTGTGACCCTGGCACAGGACGAACTCGTCGCGACCGTCATCGTCCAGATCGCCCACCGCAACGTCGCAGGCGCGAAAGCTCGCAACCTCGGTTCGGGTGGATTCGTTCACTGCCGCGTCAACGCCCCAGTATATGCAGGAAAATTCCCCTTCGCGCTCACGCGGGCGGCAGGCAAAAACAAGATCGGTGTTACCGCTTCCCGTCAGATCGCCGCCGGCGACTGCCAACGCCTGTGGACACTCGAAACGCAGTGCGGTGCCAAAATTCCGGTTCGGTTCGACGGGAACAAGAAGGGCGTGTTCGGCGCGGCCCACGAAGAGGTGAGGTTGGCCATGGAGTTGCACAAACTGGACCAGCGGTTTCGCGTCCTGCACAAACTCGGCCGCGGTCTTGTCCAGATCCGATGCGCCGTCGACCTCAGCGTTATCCAATGAGGTGGGGACTTGCGTTTTCGAACCTGGATCCAACCCTTCGGGAGAGCCCCAGAATATGGTCATCTCACCGGTGGGATACCGCACCACCAGATCGTCACAGCCGTCGCCATCGAGATCCAAAGCCCCCAGCTGTTCACCGCCGATCTCGGTCTGAACGAACCGTTTGGGTTCGAAGCCAATCTCGGACTGGAAAAACAAACGCACCTTCTCCTCGCTCAGAAAGGCAAGGTCAGGTCGCCCATCCCCGTCGAAGTCGCCGGCCGCCACCGAGGTGCAACGAGGCGCCGGCAAACGCAAGTGGCCTTTTTCACTCCATCCGTCAGGCGAACCGAAATAGATGAAGGCGTTCATGTGCATCCCGATACCGTTGTACCAGTTGCCGAGTACAAGGTCGTCGAAGCCGTCTCCGTTCAGATCCAGCACCGCCCCCGACCAAGCGCCGTCTGCGGGGAGTTCGAGATTGGAGCGATCGCCCAGCGGGTCGCTGTAGATACCGACCGGAGCCATCTCCAGGTGGGATTGGCTATTGCTGAATACCAGGTCGAAGTAGCCGTTGCCGTTGAAGTCGAATTGATGGATACGTTGTAGAAGCCCCGCCCTGGAGACGTAGAGATTGTGCCCCGCGTTGCCGAAGGTGCCCCGGCGGAACGCCTCGAATCCTTTGGTGACCCAAACCTCTTTCGTCGGCATTGTTGCTCCGGCGAATCTATCGAAGCACGGTCATCTTGTGGGTCAGATGGACCGGATCGAGTCCGCGCCCCGACACCTCAAGGCGATAGAAATAGACCCCGCTTCCGACCGCTTGTCCGTCCCCATCGCGTCCCGACCAGGAGAGGTTGAAGGTGCCCGAAGGTTTGAACCCCGAGTCGAGTACGCGAACTACCCCGCCCGTCACATCGTAGATCGTCAGCCGCACATGGGCGGGCGCGGGCAAACCGTAGGTGATAACGGTCTCAGGATTGAACGGATTGGGGAAGTTCTGATCCAACCGGAATGCGGCTGGTTGAGACTCCACGATATCCTCGATGGAGGTCGGGATTTCGGGGCGGGAGCCTATGGTGAACCAGGTGGGCAGCTGGCCTTCGCTGGCGTACGGCTCGGATACGGTTTCGGGAGTGATCTTGTCTTCCAGAATGTCGATCCGCCTCAATGTCGGAGTCTCCCCTTCGAAACGTTGGAACAGGAGCTCGGAATCATCCGGAGAATAGCGGGGGTACCCGATGGAGCTATCGTTGTCCTCGATCAGGTTCGTGGAACCGGTGAACAGATCCCCCGCCCATATCTCGTCGAGGTCGTTGATTTCGTCGTACAGGTCGAATGCAAATGCGTCGTCGCTGGTCTGTCCGAACGATGGATTCCCGGTGTGTAATCCTTCGGGCAGTGCCGGAAAGAGCGGGAAGATGATCTCGTTGTCCACATCGAGCATGTTGATCGACCAGAAGGTCAGAGAGTCGCCGTTGGCCTGGGGCACGCTGTTGAAGGCATCGTAGATGATGAACTCGCTGGTGAGATTCCAGTCGAGCGCGTCGGCGTAAAGGGTTACGTCCGCCTTGATGCCTTCCTGGGTCGTCGGGTTGTAGAGCGTTATTTCTTTGCTGCGTTCGGGATCCTCCAGGTTGAAGATATATATGGTCGTATCCTGGAATACGGAAGTGGCTGCAAGTCGTTTACCGTCCGGCGACAGGGCGATGGAGGACCAGTTCGCATCCTCACTGATCACTTCCTCGCCGGTACCGTCGGAAAAGATGAAGCGAATGAAGTTGTCGGCGTCCACGAACAGAATGATCGAACCGTCGTCCGAAACGCTGACCGGGTTGCCCGTTCCAGTAAATACCTGCGTACCGGTCAGCTGTACGACATCTTCCGCCGCCGCGATTTCCGGACGCACCAGCAACAGGCTGTTGTCGTCCGGCTCGCCGTTAACGACAGCGATCCATTGCTCACCATCAACCGGGTTGCGATCCTGAGGTGCCGATTCACCTTCGCTGCCGACGATTCCCACCCCATCAAAGGCGGCCGCAACCGCATCTATCTCCGCTCCCGATTCCCCGAATAGATCAGTGGCAGCGCGCAGCGCCGCCAGGCGCAGATCGACGAAATTCGATCTGCTGTTCAGGTAGCGGGCATCGAGTATGCGGTAGTAGATCTGCTCGGTCTTTTCCCGTCCCAACGCCTCGGCGATCAGAAAACAGGCGCGATTGGGAATACCACTGTTTATGTGTACGCCGCCGTTGTCCTCCGTAATCTCCAGCTCGACGAATTCATCCATGTGTGCCGGCTGCCAGGTAAAATCATTGGCATCGCTCCCGTTATGGGGATCCTGCATATCCCGCAAGACACCAGAGGCAAATACGCTTTCGTTGGCAATGTCCTCGGCCAGGGTCCAGTCGTCGCGGTCCACCATGGCGCCGAATACGTCCGCAAAAGACTCGTTCAGCGCGCCGGATTGAAAACGGTACTCGAGATTGACGGTACGTTCGATAACACCGTGGGTCATTTCGTGGGCAACCACGTCCAAAGCGGCTGCCAACGGACGAAATCCGACGTCGCCATCTCCATATGCCGTAAACGCCCCGTTCCAGAAGGCGTTGTCCATGGGTTGGTCGTCCTCGGTCACGTGAACAATCGAGATGACGGTACCGCCACGGCCGTCGAAGAAGTACTGGAAGGCTCGTCCTGTATGGTGGTGGGCCGATACGGCCACCGGGTCGTCCCAGCTGTTGTCGCTGGACATAACGTGAAAAACGGAAGCATCGCTGGAGAGGTCGTTTCCTCGAACATCCAAGGTCCAGATTGCCCCGCGTGGATTATTCAGCAGGTTCGGCTGCTCCGAGGCGAAGGTCACTCGAGACGCATCGATCATAAAGAAGCTGTCGTCCACCTCGTATGTATTGACGGTCTGGGTTTGCCCGGCTACATCTACGCCGCGTCCCGTAGCGGGCCCGTCGAACACCGTTCCGTTGTAGAAATCGAGGACGGTTCCGTCATTGGCCGCGACCACGTAGTACCATCGCTCTCTCCAGTTGGGCCGCATCATCAGGTGCCAGGCAAGTCGCGGATTCTGTGTGTCCGGGTCTATCCAGATGCCAAGTTCCACGATAGGTCCGTCATAGTCGAGCAGGTTCCGCAAGTCGTCGGGAATGCGGTTGAGGCTGGTTTGTTTCTCAAGGTGTGATGCCGCGATTTCAACAGCGTTGTTCGCCGCTACAGTCGGCGCGAGGTTCTCTATGGCCGTGGGCGTCGGCGCGTACCTGCCGTTGATGGCATACGGTTCACCGTCACGCAGGTGCACCACGAGATCGTGCGCCCATACGGGCAACCCCTGGTAGGTCTGCCGAAAGCAGACATGCTGGTTGCCCAACGGACCGTCAAGTGTGGCGACGGCTTCGAGCTCAACGCGCGGATCGCGGATGCGGAACAGCGCCCGGTTAGCGGAAATGAAACCTTGGGCTCTTTCCCCCGCGGTGATCTGCACCGATTTGGCTCGGCTATTGGCCGGGGGGCGGGACATGAAGGCGGGCGTGCCATTGCGGTCGTTATATTGAATGTTCCACCCCGACAGCCTGGTAGCCAGCGACTTCGACGAGCTCCCTCGGATCGGGGCCGCTAGCATTCCCAGGTTCTGCATGGCGGGAGTGATGCTCTTACCCTTCCCATGCGCCCGCAGGGCGCGGACCGGTTGAGCCGCGCTGGCGACGAGGCGGGGCCGCACCTCGGTGGCGGCGATACTCCGCTTTCTCTTCTTCTGCCATGCCTCAGCGGCGGAGGTTGTGGCGGCCGCCGTCAACGGTCCAAAAAAAATCGAGCCCAGCATCATCGTAGCGGTGACGCGGTTTACAAAGCTCGCCGAACTTATCGATTTTGATGGTCCCATTAGATCCCGTTTCTAGGAGGCGATGAATCTGGTCCGAGGCCGGAACAATACCGCATCACTTCTCGGTACCAACCGGCTACCGCCGCCGGCTTCGGTTCTGAGCCCGACCACGTCCAAACGAAGGTGCTATCGGACGACTGGTACACAATGCGAGAAGTGACGTTCCCGTATTCCTGCGCTCTCTGGTCGAGCAGACCGGTAGCCAACAGTTTCTGAGCGAACGAGCGCATCGTTCCGGCGTCTATACTTCGGGTCCAAAGAATCGACTCGTCCTTAGCGGTTCTGCGCTCAAAGGCGACGACCTGGCCCTCGGACTGCAACCGATAGCCGCGAACAAGCCCGCTGAAACCGCCACCGGAGCTGATGGAAATGGAAAAGAATCGGGCGTCTTGAGTGGTGCAGCTACAAACCAGCGACAGCGCCCACAACCAGCGAGGTAGGCTCGATGGTGCTTTCGAAAAAGCTGCGGGCACGGAGTACCGACTTTCTGAACCTCACCTTACTCGAAAATTCAAACGCGAGGGCAGCCCGAATCGTCTGAAACCGCCGCAACCCAGAAATACAGAAGGGTAGCTAAGTAAGTCAACGCCATGGCATCTCGCCTGTATATACCAGATGTTGTAGGGTATTCCGAAAGGCTGCACAATGAGCTAATCCAAGGGCACATAAACATAAAGTCGCTATAAACTTAGTCGATATTATGGAGGCAGGAGGAAGCAGTGTGAACACGAGGCGCAAGAGCAAACGGCGAGGCGGCCGCAGCTCACTCGGAATTCGATTAGTCGGATTGGGCGGCGTAGTCTGTATCGCCTGGGCTGTCATCGGGTTGGCGCTTTCACTTTCGAATCCAGAAGTAGCAACCGTCTCCGACGACGTGGCCGAGCAGGAACACGAGTCGGGTGATTTGATCGACCGCGAGGAGAACGCAGCTCCCTCCTCGAGCGGGCGAGAATCCGACTCTTACTACCCGCTGCACGTGGGACGGTTCTGGATATACAAGCACGTTGACCACAAAACCGGTAGCGAAATGGAAATCGAGCGTCGCATCGTTCGCAGGGAACGGCGCGACGATCGTGAACTCTTCTTCTTTGACGATGGTAGCATGGTATACGACCAGGATGGAAAGATTTTCGAGATAGGTCCAGAGGGCGGCGTCAACGTCGTTCCAATACGCGGAAGGGCCGATGACGTTCCGTACATCTATCGTACCGAAGGCTTGCACATCGAAAAGAGGATCGGCGCAACCTCGACCGCCCTGGTGCTGGGAGAACGAGAGTTCGCCGATTGCATGGAGGTGGTTACTCGCTTCAGACGCGTCGAGCAAGATTCGTCGCGCTCCCTGGCTTACTCATCCTACTACTCCCGTGGGGTCGGGCTAGTTGCCCGCGCCCAGTGGTTTAACGGAAGACATTCCGAACCTACTATGATTCTGCAGGATTTCGGACCCAACGGATTGTAGCGACGTGAAGAGAGATAGGTTTTCATGCTAGGTAGATGTTGGATTCCATTGCTGAGCGCAATCTGCCTGCTGGGCCACGCATACGCAGCCGATATGGTTGCCACCGAAGTGGTCCGGGTCGAACGCTCTAATGGAGAGGTCACTGGCGTAGTCCTGGCGGCCGGCCGCATGGACGGCGTGGTTTTGGATACCCATGTCACTCTGCTGCGCGACGGGGAACCCATCGTTCACCCCCTCACCGGTGAGCCGCTCGGCACACCGCAGGAGCCGGTGGGCGTTATCATGGTGTACGAGGTTTCCGACCGCCAATCCAAGGGGGTCATGGTCAAGACCTATTCGGAACCCGCTGCGGGAGACATGGCCGAGTACGAGAAGGCGGCCATGATGCCAACGGCGAAAGAACCGGAGCCGGAAGCTATGGACGCCATGACCGAGCGTGTGAAAAAACTGGAGAACAGCGTCAAGAAGTACGGCAAGTCCAACCGCGCGCTGCAGAGATTGCCTGGCATGTCACAACAGGTTCTAGATGAAATCGGTGCCATGAAGTCGTATCTCGTTGGCCTGGACGAACGACTCGTCGAGCTGGAAGAGCGCCAGGACGAGGATCAAAACCGGTTGGCATCGGTAATACGCGGTGAATATAGCTCCGAAGATATGAAGGAGTTGACGATTCGTTATGCCCCCGATACCAACCTGCGACTGCGCGTCGCAGGAAAAACCCTGATCATTGGTGTGGAGCGGGATTCCGTATTCCTCGAGGAGCCCGTCGAGCAATTTATGTTCGAGGACGAATCGCTCGAAGAGGACGTGGAAGAAGATACGCGGCCGATGATGGAGCGCCTCGAGTCGTTCATGCAAACGCCGTACGGAATCGGAACTGGAATCGGATTTTCATCATTGTCGCCGGCGTAATTTCATGGCTGATCAAACGCCGTTACGACAACGTCATGCAGGGGATCGACGATTGGGAGGATGAGTACACGGATGACGACGAGGAAGAGGACATATAATCATGAAACGGCTAGCATACGTCCTCGCTTCCATCTGCCTTTTCGGCACCGCCGTCGCGGCAGAGAACATGAACTACGTCATCAAGGTGACGCCCACGTTGGTGTATATCGATGGCGGGCAGACCCATGGAATCCATGTGGGGGACGCGTTCATGATCTTGCGCGCCGAGAAGAAGGCGGATCAATTCGCCCAGGTGGCGCAGGTGAACGTCATCCGCGTCTTCGAAGAATTCAGCATCGCCGAAATCTCCAGCGTCGTCGAGGGTGAGAAGATCGACATGCTGCAGCGAGCCATTTCGCGCATGGATTGGGAACAGATGGGCCGAATGGCCAAAATCGGCGCGAAGAAGGGGCGTAAATCGAAAGCGGGCAAGAGGTTCGTCTATCTTGTTGGCGGTGGTGAATGGTCGAAGGAAACAAAGCTGCAGTGGCAGAACGACCGCTTGATGGGTGTCGGCGGTTCGAACGAGGCCGGAATCGGACTTAGAATCGGCAAGGTGTTCGCCGAACATCTGCGGCTGAGCTTTACCTATCGAGTTTCGGGGGATCTCCTTGGGGTTGGGGACGGCGACGTGACCCAGCTATCGATTGAAGTCGACGGCCAGATCCTACCGCGTCCCGACTATAAGGTTGGACCATATATAGGCGTCGGTGTTGGTATGCACCAGCTCAACTGGGACGCCGTAGGAAACAACGCCGATTCCGCCAATAAGGTGGGGTTGAATCTGCTGGCAGGTTTGCAGTTTCCGATTAGCGACGCCCGTTGGCGCTTCCTTCTGGAAGCGGGGTACCAGAGGGTGGCCAAGTTTGACGACCTGATCGATGCCAGCCATGTGAGGAGTTATCTCGGCTTCGGTCGGAATTTCTGATCGACAGACTGTAACAGGACGGGATTCAAATCCCGATACCAGAATCCGAGCCGGTTGCGTTTACGCAGCCGGCTTTTTTCGTCGATTTCGTCCAAATGTTCCGGAGACCCAAATGCTGACCTCGTACAGCAAAAGCAACGGTAGCGCCATCAAGAGCTGCGAGAGGGGATCAGGCGGCGTAAAAATCGCGCCCAGAACAAAGATGATGATGATGGCGTAGCGGCGGATACTGCGCATGTATTCGGGGGTGAGAATTCCTATGCGTGAGAGAATCAGAGCCACCACCGGCATCTCGAACACGATTCCGAATCCCAGCAATAGTCGAAGCACAAAGCTGATGTAGATATCCACAGCCCACTGAGAGGTCATGTCCGGTGGCTCGAGAGCCAGGAAAAAGCGCAGCCCCAGTGGCAACACGATCCAGTAGGCTGCCGCGGTGCCGAGACAGAAGCAACCCACACTGGCGCCCACGACCGGAATCGCCAGGCGCCGTTCCTCGGAGAGCAGACCGGGGGCCACGAACTGCCAGAACTGATAGAAGACTACGGGTAACGCGATAATGAATCCGCCAATGAGCGCGATCTGCAAGCTGATGAAGAAATAGGTCATCGGTTTCAGGGCTTGCAGCTGACGCGTTTCCGGAAGCTCCGCCGGCACCGGTGGGGCAGGCGCTTCGGCATACTTGGGGTCGATTCCCGCCGCCCATCGCTTCAGCAACTGTTTCACTGCTTCAACGGCGCCCGAAGAGCGTTCGCTCTCCAAGCTTCGCACCGCATCTTCGTACGGATAGGTGAGGACCTTGAGCAGGGAGTCGGAGAAGACGAAACAGACCACGGCGCCCAGTAGGATGGCAGCCAGCGCTTTGAGTATCCGCCACCGCAACTCTTCCAAATGGTCGAGAAAAGGCATTTCAGCGCGCCCGCCTTCCGTCTCGACCAGTTCGGAGTCGTGGGTTGTTGTCAGGTCGCGATCGCTCATGTCTTTTTTTCGGCAAGGCGCAGGAACGCAACAGCAAGCGCCGTCAGGGCGAATACGAGATGGGCGAAGAGATCCCCATTTCTTGTGTAGAAGGTAGTCTCCGTGCGCACGGGGACATCGGCAACGCGATAATCGGGTTCATAGATGGACGTCGCTTCGAACGATCGCCCAAAGGGGTCAATGAATACTGAAATACCGGTCGTTGCGCAACGGGCTATGGAGCTCCGATTCTCCACCGCGCGAAGTATCGCCAGAAGCGCATGCTGATAGGGACCCGATGTGCGCCCGAACCAGGAATCGTTGGTTATGTTTACCAGCAGCCGGGCTCCGTTCAAGACCGCCCGCCGGGTCAAATCGGGAAACACCGACTCGAAACAGATCAACACGGCGTAGTCGGCCTTTGCATTGCGGAAGAGGGTGCGCTCTTTCCCACGAGCGAATTCGGCCGATCCCAGGTCGCCGGTCAGCTTGGACCAGTCTATGTTCCGCAAGAACGGGATCCGATCCCGGAAGGGAGTCCGTTCGCCGAAGGGCACCAGGTGCATCTTGGCGTAGGCCGCCATCTCACCTCCGTCGGGCCGCACCAAGAACGCCGCATTGTAAGGCTCGCGTTGCTCCCGGTTGTAGTCAGATGCACCGGTAAGCACGGGCACCTGAATCTCGCGCACGAAGCTCTCAAGCCGTTCGCGGCAATCGGGTCGCAGGCGCAGGTAACACGGAAGCGCCGTCTCAGGCCAGACCAACAGGTCCGGCCGTTGTTGCGCCGCCCCCCGGCTGAGTCTTTCCAGGACCTCGAAGCTGCGTTCCAACCCTCCCGGCCCCCACTTGCCTTCGCGCATCAGATTCGGCTGAACAACGGCAACTCGAATCGTTTCGTTGGTCTCGGAGCCATCGGGAATCACCCATCGTCCGTAGAGCCAGGGAATCGCAATCCAGGCCGCCAGCGAACCCATCACCACGAACCGCATGCGGCCTCGAGACCACATGACAAGAAAGAGCGCAGTGCTAGCGGCGGCGACCCAGAAGCTGACGCCGTATACACCGGTGATCGAAGCGTATTGGATGATCGCTGGAAAAACGGCCTGGCTATGCCCTAACAGAAGCCATGGAAATCCCAACTCGCCGAGAGAAAGCACGTACTCCTGTATGGTCCAGACAAATGGAACGAGAAGAAAGCCGCGCGTGCCCCAACGTCCCACCGCCACATTGATTGACCCCGCGAAGAACCCCACGAAGAGCCCAAGATAACCTCCGATCAGAATCGTTCCTCCCACTACTGCCAAACCTCCACCCTGCGTATGCCCCACCCAGTACAGACCGACCATGGTAAGAACAAACCCGGTCAACAGACCCCGTTTGAAGCCATGGCCGAAATCACTTCCCGGAAGGGCAGCTAGCAACGGTACCAGGCCGAAATAAGCCCACAATGGGTGAAACAAAACCGCAAACACTTGGTCGGGATTGCATGGAAAAGCCAGGCCCAGAAAAAGCCCGCTGGCGCCCGCGAGAATCCAGGAGTTGCGAAAGAGAATCCCGGAGGTGAACCGGTCCGCGGAAGAATGGGAGTGCATCGATTGGCAGGAGAAAATGAAAGGCGAATCACATGCGGTCATTGCCGCGTCCAAAATATAGTCGGGATAGTCGGGCCGACAACTCCGATGCAGGATCGGCGGCACGCAATCTGCTTGTCGTAAGGCGCTCCGCCAGCATCCGCGCAACAATAGGTCTGGATGCTTCACAGTCCCGCTTCTATTCCTACACGGTCTATTCGGAGGATACTACTGCATGCAGCCGATGCGAATCCATGGCGAACCCAATCCTCGAGCACGTTTCAAACCCTCGCCGATCGTTGGGGTGACCTCCCTCGAGCTCCCCAGAGAACGACTTTTCAACGAAGGTCCCGAAGCGCTTCGAGACTACGAACTGCTCGCCGTGGTCCTTGGCACCGGTTGCAAGGGGCAAAACGTGTTGGAGCTGGCGAAGGAGATGCTGTCTCGTTACCCCAAGGAACGCTTGATCCATGCCGAAATTCTTGAATTGCAGGGGCTCAAGGGGGTCGGGGCGACGAAATCAGCTGTGTTAGTCGCGGCGTTCGAGCTTGCCCGGCGGGCATTGCAGGTGGGAGTGGGTATCTTACCAGGAGTTACGACCCCGCACCAGGTAGTGCCTCTCCTCGCCGATATCAAGGACGAACTTAGAGAACACTTTGTTTGCTTGTATCTGAATGCACGACACCAGGTTATCGAGAAGCAGATCATCTCCATCGGGAGTCTCTCCGCATCGATCGTACACCCACGCGAGGTGTTTCAATCGGCGGTGCTCCACTCCGCTGCCAGTATTATCGTGGCTCACAATCACCCTTCTGGTGATGTGTCGCCAAGCGCCGACGATATTCAGTTGACCAAACGTCTGGTCAAGGCCGCGGAAATCATGGGCATAGATCTCTTGGACCACGTGATCATCGCCTCTGACGATTTTCTGAGCTTCAAGGACCAAGGTCTGCTGTGACACCACCCAGCCAACCGCAGAAGGGCGTGACAAAATCCGCACTTTCCTTGCCGATCCTGTGACTGCGATCACGGCCGCGAACGCCGGTATCCCATAAGTTGTCATAGAGACCAAATATTGCACCTGGATTTCGCAATATGTTGCGTTGCCGAGCGGAAAAAAGAGAGAGTTTTCGGTACGAAATGCGAATTTCCGCCGGGTTTGCAGCGGCGCGGTAGGTTGATCCGAAATGGGCGCGAAACACCCTTGATATTAAAGTTCGAAAAGGTATATTTGGGGTAACCGAGGCGGCACGTTCGAGAAATTTCTTCAGCGTTGAGGATGTATGAAAAGAACAGGCAATGACCACTTAATTCCGGTCGAGATTCTCCGGATTTATCCTTACGCTGAAACGCAACAGTCTCTTGGTTTTCACGAAACGTTCATGGTGTTTCTCAAGGGAGATGACGATACCCGAGTCGTTGCCATAACCATCGGGCGCTCCGAAGGTCAGGCGTTGCATCTGGCGATCAAAAAAATTGCGCCTCCGAGACCGCTTACACACAACCTGCTGCAGAATCTGCTAGAGAAAATCAGGGGGAAGGTACACAAGCTGGTGATCCACTCCATAAAGGATGGAGTGTTCCATGCCTACTTGTTGGTCGAGACTCCAGAAGAAACCTACCATCTGGATTGCCGCTCCAGCGATGGCATGATTATTTCCACTTTGGTGGGTGCGCCTATCTACATGAGTCCCGAGGTCATGGAGGAGGCGGGTCAGGAATTTGAACTCACCGAGTTGGAGGAGGCCGCAGAAGAGTCGTTAGAGGAAGAAGTGAACGCCCAGATCTCCGAGTTGGAAGAAGTGGCTGATGATGTGGAAGAGGAGGATCTGGATCTGGAGTTGGAGCTTGAGGAGGGAGACTTCGAGCTACACGCCGATGTCGTCGTGCTGCCAAAGAATCTGGGTGCCAGCGAGCTGGACCAACTGCGAGCCCAGTTGGGCCGTTTGATCGCAGAAGAAGCATACGAGGAAGCCGCCAAGATTAGAGATAAGATAATCCAGCTGGAGAGCAGCTGAGCAGAACTCAGTTCATTCATTTCTTACGGGTCCCTCGGGTGTCGGCACTCCGGGGGTTTTTAGTTGCCGCCACGTCAACGCAAGCAAAGCAGTTTTCGCACCAGTTGTCTGCCGTTGTACTCCACCACCGCAAGATAGACGCCAGATCCAACCTGAGCCCCGCGATCATTCGTCCCGTTCCACACCGCCACCGGTGTTGCCGCTGAGAGATGGTCGAACCGGAGAGTGCGCAGCTTCTGCCCGGCTAGGTCGAACAAGCCGGCGTCGACGGGAACCGTGGTTGTGGCACCCCGAATCGCCAGGTTCACCGCAGCCGAGAACGGGTTGGGCCAGGCCACCAGGTGGGGATCAGGTGAGGTAGCCGAGAGTTTCGCGGCGGGTCGATGCACTGACAGCGTGAAACTGGATAACGTGCTGTTAAAACCGTCCGACACGTTTATCTTCAGCTCGTGCGAACCGAGGTCGGACACGGTCGGCCGCCAGGAAATCCTTCCGGTCCGTTGATTCAGTGCCAACCCCTGTGGTCCGCTTTCCAAGGTGTAGGCCAGCGCGTCCCCGTCGGCGTCGACGCCAACCAGCTGTAACGCGAACAGCCTCCCAACGATCACCACGGAGTCCGCGGCGGTTATGGTAGGGGCGCGATTGGCGAAAAGCACCCACCGTCGTCGCACCCGCTCATGAAACAAGCCGACCTCTACTTCAACCGTATCTTCCCCCGCGCCGCTCCAGCTGTAGGCCAGCCTTGCTCCCGTTTCCTGCAGTCGGCCCCCGTTCCGCTTCCAGCCGTAGGTTGGCCTGTCCTCCCCGGAGAATCGAACGTTTAACAGCACGACGCGACCCTCCGGTATCGCCTGTTTGCTCCAGGTGGGGGAGAAGGTCAGCTGTTGAGTCAGGGGGCGTTTCACGGTCACATGGCTCGACCGCACCTCAAAGGTATCCACCCGGGCACGGATCTCAACGATGCCTGGCGCAACGGCGGTCAGGTCGCCGTCGTTGGTGACGGCAACGACGGAGGCATCGCTGGAAACCCAAACGGCCTCATCAACAATCGCTTGGTCCATTCCGTCAGAGTACCGGCCCACCACCTGGAGTCGAGCGGCAGTATCGGCGATCAACCGCAGATGACCGGGGACCAGTCTGGCGAAACGAAGAACGGGCCGAGGGAGACCTGGCGAATGACGATCGCGCCCGGGGAGCAGACTGTGGAGAAAAGGAGTTTTGTTCCCGGGGTCCCAGCACAGGGACTGTCCGGGATCCTGACGTAGATCGTAGCTCTGCCGGGCAAGGGTATCCGGACCTTCGGGGTCGATGACGAAAACGGAATCCGCGCGGTTTCCAAGGCCACCGCCGATGCGTCCCTGAGCCGAGAAGAAGACCCCATTCTCGAAGTTACCGCTGCCAAAGACCGCCACACGACCCCCCGCGGGCAACACGCTCCAGTCGGGAAAACTAAAAGCGCGATTGGACCTGGATCTTGCATCCTTGAGGTGCAGTCCTGCCAAACGCAACGGGATTGTGCCAAAATTATGCAGCTCGACGAATTCGTCTCCATAGGTCTCCCGGCGCCCGTTCCGATTGACGTCGCCACCCATCCCCGTCGGCGGATCGGCGAGGATCTCCGAGATGAGCACCCGTGGGCGCGGCAGAATCCTCAACTTGTACTCCTGTACCTCCAACCCGCCCCGGCCGTCGGTCACCTGGAACGCCACCTCTTCCGTTCGTGCCGCTGAAGGTACCTTGCCCGTCATGAGGCCGGTGGCGTGGTGCAGTTCCAACCAGTCAGGCGCCTTTACGAACGTGAAGTTCAGAGAGTTATGCTCCGGATCCTCGGCGCGCACCGGGTATCTGTAGTGGCCTCCGGAATAAGCGGTGGAGTCTGGCGTGGATAACACAATCGGTTTGAGATTGGGTGGATCGGGCGGGGGCCGCACGCGCACGCGACCGATGGTCAGATAGTTGCTGCGAACCCATGCTTCGATGCGAGCGGTGCCTGCTCTGAGCGGTTCGACTAGACCCGCCGCATTTACCTGTGCGATGCCATCCTCACGGAACAGCCAGTGGGGTAACGATGGATCGATTTTGACGCTGCCCTCCTCACTGTGACCCCAGAGCGCGAGCGCACGGGGTTCATCGCCGACGGCGATATCGAGGATGTCCAGGCTAAAACGATCATACTCGTTTCTCGCGGTGCCCGGAGAGAACAGGCCGCGACCCGGAAGCTGGGTATGGGGGACGTAGCGGTCATGTCTCCGCAGGAGCGACTGGTCGATATTGGCGCGCGAGCTGTATTCCAGACTGATGATCGTATCGGCCTCCGCACCCGACAGCAACAGAACACGATCTCCGGAGTTGGTGAGACCGTTTCCCAGTTTGCCGTCATCGACGAATACCTTGCCGGGCACCGAACGCGGCTGCCCACCCCCGAACAGGACCAAGTATTCACCGGTTCGCAGCACGGTTCCCTGGGGGAACACGAACTGACGACTTACGGCGGTATCGTCGTCGGAGAGGCGCCAACTGGACAGATCCACAGAAGCTCCCCTATTGTGTATCTCCACAAATTCATCCTCGAAGCGGTCGCTGGTTCCATCGCCATTCGCATCGCCCGAATTCCCCGAGGGCGGATCGGCAAGCAGCTCGGTCACCACGAGGTCGGGTAGCGGTGCAACGCGCAGCGAAAACCGTTGCTCCACCCAGTGGATGCCATCCGAGAGGTCCAGGGACACGGTAGCTTTCCCCCTACCCTCTGCGCGGCCGGATAGCAGCCGATCGTTCAGCCCCAGCCAGGGTGGACCTTCTCGCAGCTGCAAATCCAGCGGATCACCGTCCGGATCGGCGATGTCGACCGTATAGCGATATAGCAAGTTCTCCCGCGCCGTCGTATCCGGATCCGAGACAAAGACCGGAGGTCGGTTCGGGGGTGGAGATACCACCGTCGTTTCCACCTCGCTTTCGACCTCGAGGTATCGGACCCACACCACCACCGATCCCGGTCTCTTGAAGCAGATGCTGTCCCCTATCGTGGCGGCGATGGTCGTATCGGACATCGACCAATCGCCGGCACCCACGATCACCTCCTCGTTGCCGTCGGAAAAACGGGCTCTCAGCTCCGCGGCATGGCGCTCACCGGCCCGCACCGCCCGAGGGAGTTTCGTTAGCACCCGTTCGAGGACGGTCCTAGGTTCCCCGGGAGAGAAGAGCTCGCCTTTCCCCGGCGGGGAGCTGTGACCGAGAAAAGGTCCTTTCCCCTCTGGCCAACGAACGACCGACTGGTCGTTACCCCAATCGGTGTGAAACATCGAATCGACGGTGTCGCCAAATGCGGAAAAGAGCAATACCCGATCGCCCCCATTGGTCAGACCGTTGCCGATGCGACCGTTGGCGGCGTACCACACCTTGGAACCCGTTGAACCGCCGCCGCCGAACACGACGAGGTGTGCTGCAGGGGGAAGGATTGCGCCAGCTGGGAACTCGAACATCTCGTCTGGGGGCTGATCGTCATCTCCAAGCCGCCACCCTGCCAGCGACACCGTGTCCGCACCGGCGTTGAACAGCTCCACGAATTCGTCCTCGTAACTGTGTCGTACACCGTCGCCGTTAGCGTCTCCAGGCGAGCCTGCCGGGGGATCTGCCAGCACCTCATTGATAACGACCTTCAAATTCGCCGGCGGTTGAGGTATAGTCGGCTGCACGACCTGGATTTGAGCCTCCGTACTGGTTCTGCCACCGAATTCCGATCGCACGCCCGCAGTACCTTGCGACAACGCTTGAATCTGGCCCGCAAGATCGACTTGCAGAACGGCTGTGTCGGTGGAAATCCCGTTGAGTGTTGTAGAGTCGTTTCCCCCATCCGACCAGTAGAGGATCGACCGAATCGAGACACGGGCACCGATCTCCACGGTCGTGTCGGCGGGTTCGATGGAGACAGAGTCCAGGACGGCCCGCGGTGTGCCGGGCGAGAAACAATCTCCTCTTCCCGGGGGATCGGCATGGGGCAGGAATTCGTCGCAGTTCTGCCTAGATCGCACAATGGATTGGTCCGCTGGCCACTCTGCGCTGACGGCCGAATCGATGGTATCGCCGGCCGCGTCGATCAGGAAGAGGACATCGCCACCATTGGAGAGACCGTTCCCCAAACGTCCGTCATCAACAAACGCCGCGGCCGCGAAACCCGTAGGTGCTCCGCCCCCAAAAACCAGCGCTCGCGCTCCAGGCGCCAGCAGCGAAGCTGCGGGAAACTTAAACCAGGATGGGATCGAGGTGTCGTCGTCACCCAGGCGCCAGCCGGAGAGATCAACCTGGTCCGGCCCGAGGTTCAGAATCTCTACAAACTCATCCTCGTAGGTATGCCGGGTGCCGTCGCCGTTGGCATCCCCTTCGATTCCGGGGGCAGGATCGGCAAGCACCTCATCGATCCGCACGCCGGATTCGCACGCCGCCGGTATCTCGGGCGGGGAGGAGACCGCGATAACGCAGACGCTGATAATTCGCCAAGGGGGTGAAACCCTGCGCAGCCCAGACATGGGCTCCGCGGGGGCAATATCCGCACCAGGGTCGTATTCTCACTAACTTCTGAAAGCGACGGAACTTAGGAAGGAAGAAGGAAAACGAGGTTGTTACGGAACGGCTACAGTGGTGCCTGTTGGACGAATCGTTGACGGTGCGAGATCCGGAGGGGTTATGATCTCAGAAGGTGCCGCTTACGGATACCCGGTGGACATCTCCGAGGTCGGGGAAGGAAGTGAAGGCATAGTCCAGCCGATACCCCTGCATCAAGAAGCCGGTGCCGGCGCTGACACCGAGCGGGTCGTTTCCCTCCAAGCCGGTTTGCTGAAGACTGTAGCCCGGGCGCAGGTAGAAACCCCGACCAACACGAAACTCGGCGCCGAACGCGAAATAGGCGTCGTTGTCATTGGGCACATTGAGATCGGCTAGAATGATCACCGGAACGGGGGCGTGCGCCGGTCTGTGGGTGATGCCGACGCTGAAGTTTACCGGCAGCGAATCCTTGGATCCGCCGGCAAACGCGCTGCGCACCGTACCCACATTCGACAACGCCGCTCCGACGGTCATACCCGGAATCGGGGCCGGTGCCAGCAGACCGACATCGGCCATGTAGGCATCGGATGAAAAGTCGTCTATCCGCGAGAAAACCGCCTTGAGGTTGACGCCGAGGGTCAACCAATCGCGCCACATCGGCTGCGCGCGGGTCAGATAAACCGCCAGATCGGAAGCGCCAAAGCTGCCGAGGTCCTGACCCTGAGCGTCCGTGCGGCGCATATCTCCGTAGTTGAAATAGTTCAGGCTCAATGCCCACACGTGCCCGTCGCCAGGGAATGCGGCACTGGCAAATCCCGCTTCCGTATCGACGAGATACCGGGTGATGGAAACGGTGCCGGCGCGATCGTTCAATCCTAGAAGTCCCGCAGGATTCCAGGTCGTTGATTCCAAATCGCCACTCACCGCCACAAAGGCGCCGCCCAGCGCGGAGGCGCGGGCGCCGACGGGGATCTTGAGGAAGTTGAAACCGGTGGTGCCGGCGTTTTCGTTAATGGCAAACGCGGGACACGATGCCAAAAGCAAGATGAGAATTCGGTTCAGGTTGCGCATATACTCCTTCAAACGGTTGAATCGCTCGTTAAACGCACCAGTCGGCCGCCTGTTCCAGAGCTCGCCCGGCGCGCAGCAGGAGCTGTTCCTGGAACGGCGCTGCCAGGAGCTGCACACCGATCGGCAAACCCTCGCTGTTGGCGGTGTACGGAATCGAAATTCCAGGTATGCCAGCCAGGTTCACCGAAACGGTGTATACGTCATTCAGGTACATCTGCAGCGGATCGTCCATGTTTTCCCCGATGGGAAAGGCCACCGTTGGAGCAACCGGTGCCAGAAGAACCTCAACCGTCTCGAACGCCCGCTCGAAGTCGTTCTTTATCAACGTGCGAACCTTTTGGGCTTTGAGATAATAGGCATCGTAATACCCGGCGCTCAAGGCGTAGGTTCCGAGCATGATCCTGCGTTTGACCTCAGCGCCGAATCCCGTACTGCGTGTTTGCCGGTACATCTCCTGAAGGTCAGCATCCCCATCAGCCCGGTAGCCGTACTTCACTCCGTCGTAGCGGGTGAGATTTGCGGACGCTTCACCCATGGCGATGAGGTAGTAGGCGCCGATGCAATACTCCGGATGGCCGGCAACCGGGAGATCGAGCTCTACCACCTCGGCTCCCTGCTGGCGCAGGTTTTCAGCGGCGCTCATCACTGCGGTGTGGATCTCCGGATCGAGACCGGGGCCGAAATGCTCTTTAGCGAGACCGACCCTCAATCCCGAGACGCCGTTGTCCAATCCGGCACAATAATCCGTGGCCGGCATCTTTACGGACGTGGCATCACGCTGATCGTACCCGGCCACCACGTTGAGGAGAAGAGCGGCGTCTTCCACGTCCTTGGCTACGGGGCCGATCTGGTCGAGTGAGGAGGCGTACGCCACCAAACCGTATCGGGAAACCCTGCCGTAGGTCGGTTTCAAACCCACGACGCCGCAGTAGCCTGCCGGCTGCCGCACCGACCCGCCGGTGTCGGACCCCAACGCCAGGATGGTCTCGTGGGCGGCTACGGCTGCCGCAGACCCACCACTGGAGCCACCTGGCACGCGGGCGGGGTCTCGCGGATTGCGTGTCGGACCGAAGTGGGAATTCTCCGTGGAGGATCCCATCGCGAACTCATCCATATTCGTCTTGCCGACGAGTACCGCATCAGCTTCTCGCAATCTGGCCACCGCGGTGGCGTCATACGGCGCCACGAAATCGCTCAGAATCCGCGAACCACAGGTGGTCCTTCCCTTTTTGACGCAGATCACGTCTTTGATGGCAACGGGGATTCCCCCGAGCGCCCCTAACTCTTCCCCCGAGGCACGGCGCGCATCGACCGCACTGGCCTGTTCGCGGGCGGACTCGGAATCGACGCTGATGTAAGCGTTGATCTCGCCATCGTTAGACTCAATAGCGCGCAGCACCGCTTCGGTCACCTCCAGCGAGCTGACCCGACCCGCAGCCATCTGCGCGGACAGATGATGGGCGGTGGTTCTATTGAGCGAGTTCACGGGGGCGAATAATCCTGAAGAAGCACTGAGGAGCTACAAATTACGGATGCCCTGTAACCGGGTACCACGAAGACGGACCGTCTGGCACGCGGGGGAAACGCACAGAGCGGGAGGCCGACTGGCTAGGAGTCGATCTCAACGCTTCGGAGTCTCGGTTGTCGTGGTGGATTCCGGGGTCGAGCTGTTGGAGGGGTCTTGAGGGACCGATTGCTGGGGGGTCGAGGTTTCGATGGTACTGGACGAATTCGAAGAATTGCTGACGTCTATCTCCTCCTGCACGTCGCGCATGGCGCGGCGGAATTCGCGAATGCCCTTTCCAAGTCCCTGGGCCATTTCGGGAATCCGCTTGGCGCCAAAGATGAGCAAGATTACCAAGAATATGATCAGAATTTCCCAATGACCCATGCCGAACATGGCGATACCTCCAGAAGTAGGAAACTCGGCCTACAATGCGGTCAATACGAATATTTGTAGTAATACCAACCGACAAAAATGCCGAGCAGGGTGACCAGATTGAACTTGAGTAGCAATTCGAAAGAGAAGGACAGAATGATGAGGTTGAACATGTGTGGCCCGATGTTGTACTCGATGTACTGCAGCAGGGCCCGCTCAACGATGCTACCCTCGCCGGCGATGAAGTGCAGCACCGATCGCAGCGCTTCGCCGATGATGTTGGCGCCCAGCATACTGACGAACAGAATCAGGATCAGGACGCCGATGCTCTTTCGCAGCAACATGAGAGCGCTGATCAATCAATTCAGGCGTGTTGGGTCGCCGTATCGCTGAGAACACCTGCTGCCCAGCGGTAGATGCCCGATAGAATGTAGATCATCACCAGCGGGAAGAAGAGATGTTGGGTGTTTGGGTGAATGATCAATACCACGGCCACGACGAAGTAAGTCTGTTTGAAGCGATCCCCGAAACCGGAACCACGAAAATTCGGCATGGCGTCGTACTCGACGCGACTGACCATCATCGCGCTCAGCAGCAAAACCACCAGGGTCGAGATTGCCACCCCGTGACTGCTTTCCCAAGTGTGTTCGGTAAAGACCACGTACTGACTCAAACACACGGCCGCCATTGGAATTGGAAGACCCGTATAGAACGAACTCTTCTCTTCGTCATCGTTCTCGTCCAAGGTCAAGGTATTAAAACGCGCCAGACGCAGGGCTCCGCAGAGCAGGAAAATAAACGCCGCCACGAGCCCCCAGCCGTGACCGAGCTGGCTATGATAGATCAGCAGGGCGGGGACGACGCCAAAGGTGCAGACGTCAACCAGTGAATCGAATTCGATGCCGAAATGAGAGTCTTTGCCGACGAAGCGGGCGATCTTGCCGTCCATCTTGTCCAACACGGCGCCCAATACAATGAGCCAGGCCGCCGAGGTGTAATTCGCTTTGAGTCCGTAGTGCAGCGCGAGAAACCCACAAAACAGGTTTCCGATGGTGAACAGATTCGGAAGAATGGTTCTATACATTGCCAAGAACCCCCATTACGGTTACTCCGGCTCGAACCCGATCGCCGACGGCAACGCGTATCTCCGAGTTAGCGGGTAAGATCAGGTCGACCCGCGATCCAAATCGAATGAGCCCAAAGCGGTCCCCTTTTTCCACGGTGTCTCCATTCTGCAGCCGGCAAACGATCCGGCGGGCAACGATGCCGACGATCTGTTTCACAACAATGAGCGTCGAGCCGGTCTGAATTCCGACAACGCTCTGGTGGTTGTCCACCGACGCCGCATCGACGAAAGCGGCGCGAAACCGGTCCCCGCGCCATTTGACGAAGTCCACGACGCCCGAAACGGGGACGCGGTTGACATGGACGTCGAAGACCGAGAGAAAGGTGCTGATCTGAACCGCTTCGCCACCACCGTGCGGTTCGCTTTCGATCTGCTCGATCCCCACCACCTTGCCGTCGGCGGCGGCCAGAACAAGGCTCGGGTCGATCGGCGACAAACGTTCGGGATCGCGAAAAAAATAGGCCATGAAAAGCCCGACAATCCCGAAGATCCCGGCGCCGTAGACCAGTTCAGGCACCCACCGCGATGCCACTAAAAAGACCAACGCAAGCAGCAGCGCAACGCCAAGAAACGGCCATCCCTCTCGAGCCATCAATAGTATCTGGCGCGCCTCTGCGGCCGTTCTCCGATGCGCATGCGAATGGCACGCACCTCACCCCCCCGGACCACCTCCACGGTACATTCCTCGTCTACCCGCAGGCTGCGCAGCACGGCTCCGGCTTCTTCGGCGCTGCGAATCTTCTCGCCGTTGATTCCGACGATGACATCGCCATGTTCGAGTCCGGCAACATAAGCGGGGCTTTCGACGGCAATCTTTGCCACCAGCGCACCGTCGGTCGAGGTGAGGTCCAGATATTCCACCAAAAGCTGGGTCAGATCCTGAAGACCCAGGATTCCGGACCAGGGCCTCCGGGCCTGCCCGTGTAACCTAACCTCTTCCAGAAAGCTGCGGGCGGCATTGATCGGGATCGCAAATCCGATGCCGATTGAGCCGATGCTGTATTCGCTACCCGTATAGATGAAACTATTGATTCCGATAACGTCGCCCGCGGCATTTACCAGGGCTCCGCCGCTGTTTCCAGGATTGATGGCGGCATCGGTCTGAATCATGTCGCGGTAGTAGTAATTTCCCTTTGGCTGCTGGAAATCGCGATTGACCGCGCTGACTACTCCGATACTGACCGTCGGTCCCAGGTCGAATGGGTTGCCGATAGCGATCGCCCATTCACCCACCAGAATATCGTCCGAATCACCTAGGGGCGCAAATGGAAGATCGGTCTCCTGGACCCTCAGAACAGCCAGGTCCGAAGCCCAATCGCCGGCGACGTATCTGGCTTTGACGGAACGCCCGTCCGGTAGCGAAATGGCTATCCGGCTGAGGCCCCGACGATCGCCGATGACGTGGTCATTGGTAAGTATAAACCCTTCTCCTGCAATGATTCCCGACCCTCCAGACGTGCGATCACGCTCCTGCAAAAAGTAGGGCGAGAAGGGCATCAGGAACTCTCTGAAGGGATCGCGATAGCGCCGGTACAGCACACGGTGGGTCACGTGAACGCTGGCCACAGCGGGTTGAACCCGCTCCACGGCGCGCACGACGGCGGTACGCCTCGACGCGTCGATCTCAGTGGTCGACGCGTCCGAACCATACGGAGGGAGAAACAGAACCGACACCGCGGCAAGCGCCAACGAACGAAGCGGCAGAAACGTCATAATATTAAGAATAACAAATATATACGTGCGATTCAAGACGACGAAGACGGGCTCGAAGTCGGATAGGATCAGGGATAGATGACCGACACCAGGCACAGACCGCGGGCTGGCGCGGTTGGACCGGCCTGGGTACGGTCGCCAGAAGCCAGCAGGCCGGGGATGTCGCTGGCCGGACGCCGACCAACGCCGATCTCGACCAAGGTTCCGACGAGGATGCGCACCATGTGACGCAGAAACCGGTTGGCTTCGATCTCCAGGACGATCTCGCGGCCCTGTGACTCTATCTCACATTCGCGAACCTGGCATTCGAACCGATCGGGGGGTGGGTCCTTCTTGCAAAATGCCGCGAAATGGTGCTCGCCCACCAAGTGAGAAGCTGCCGCCCGCATCGATTCGAGATGGAGCGGTCGATAGCAGCTCCAACTCTGGTTGCGGGCAACGGCCGATTTATCGGTGATAATGCGATACCGGTAGCGTTTGCCGATCGCGTTGTAGCGGGAGTGAAACTGTTCGGACACCGCCTCCACGCGATGAACGGCGATGTCGGAGGGTAAGAGGCCGTTTAGTCCGCGGTGAAGGCGATACAGAGGGATCGTTCCTCGCGCTTTGACGTGGGCCACCTGGGCCAGGGCGTGGGTGCCTGCGTCCGTTCGTCCAGAAGCCACCGGAACCACCCGCTCACCCAAGAGTATGCTCAACGCACTGGAGAGTTCACCCTGAACCGTGCGCCCCTCGCACTGACTCTGCCAACCGTGGAAGTCGGTGCCGTCGTACTCGATGGTGAGGCGGAGATTGCTCCAGGCTAAGGGAGATTCCGTGGCAGCCATATCAGAAACAACGCGACGGCAATGACGGCGATGGCAGCTCTGGCATCGCCCTGGTGGAAGCGCAACTCGCGGTAGTTGGTGCGTTCGATCCCACCGCGGTAGCAGCGGCTCTCCATGGCCAGTGCCAAACGATCGGCGCGGCCGAATGCCGATATGAACAGTGGTACCAAGAGGGGTATGAGTCGGCGAAGTCGTTGGATGGGATTGCCGCCGAAATCGGCGCCCCGCGCCAACTGGGCTTTGTAGAGGCGCTCCGCTTCCTCTATGAGAACCGGGACGAAACGCAACGAGATGGTCACCAACATCGCCATCTCGTGGGCCGGGAAACCGACGATGCGAAGCGGGTTTAGCAGGCGTTCCAGCCCATCGGTCAATTCTACCGGTGCTGTGGTCAGGGTCATCAAGGCTGCGGTGGTAATCACAAGCGACAGCCGCACCGTGAAGAATGCACCCTGGTACAATCCTTCGCGGCTTATCGCCGCATTCGCCAACGGAAGCTCGACCAAAACGGATCCGGGCGTCATCAGCGCGTGCATGGCGAGGGTGAAGAAGAACAGCCAGATAAACGGACGGAGATTCCTTACGATCATGGCCGCGGGAAGCTTCGACAATGCGACGGTGAATATGAGGAAGATCGAGAAGGCGAGCAGCGGCGCGAATCCATCCGCGATCAGCACCGCTGTCATGAGGACGACAGTGCCCAGAAACTTGGTGCGCGGATCCAGCCGGTGGACCGGCGAATCGGACTCCACGTATTTGCCGATGGTGATGTCCTTGAGTACCGGCATGGAACCTTACCCATCAAGGAATTTGGTGCTGAACGCCCGATCCACATCGATGGCGCCCGGTTCGATCAATTCAGCCTCGATCATCTGGTTCAGCAGGATCTGCCAGCGTTCCTGGCTCATGTGGCCGATTCCGTGTTTCTCGGCGACTTCGTCCAGCACTAGGGGCCTGGATTCCCGCGCGCCAAAATCCAGGATGTCCAGTCCCATCTCCGGGTTGAGGCGATGGATGTGCGCGTTGGTTTGACCCGGATTATCGAGGTAGATCCGCCAGCCCTCTACCGTCGCTCGAACAACGGCTTTAACAAGCTCCGGCTGCCTGGCAATGGTTTCCTCGGTGGCGACCAGAACACTGGCGTACGGATTGAAGCCGGTGTCGGAAACCAGGAGCGCCCGTGGGGACGCGCCCAGTCGGCGCGCGACGAACGGCTCGCTGAACACATAGCCCTGTTGAGCGAAGTTGGGGTCCATGAGGAACTGGGTGACATTTCCCGGATAAGGTACGAGCTTAACCCCGGGAAACGGGTATTTCTTCTGCAGGTAGTGGGAAAATGCGGGTCGCTGTGACAACGCCAAAGTGATGTTGCCGATGTCCCCAATCCTTGCGATGTCCGAAGCAGAGTGGACCATGATGCAGCGTGGGTTGATCTGGTAGGGAGCCATTATGGCAACGACTGTCGCTTCCTGAGCCCGAGCATTCAGAACGTCGTCGGCGTTGGTGACGCCAAATTCGACCGCGCCCGTCGCTACCTGCTGAATCACCGGCGCTTCAGGACCCCCACCAAGTATCTCCACCTCCACCTTTCGCGTGCGATAGAGGTCGTGAACCACGGCGGCGTAGAACCCTCCGTGTTCCGCCTCCGGGAACCAGTTCAAGGCCAGCCTGACGTCAGTGGCGGTGGGGTCGCCTTTTTCGATCTCCCCCCCGCCACACCCTACCAGCGCTGCCGTCGCAACCGACATGAAAAGCAAGAACACACGCATGGGAGATCCTTTCAGTTAACCTGGCCACTCCAGCGGGACAGCAGCATATTGCTCATGAGATTGACGCTCGAAAAAATTCCAAGGCCCAATACCGTGCAAAACAATATGCAGGCAAAGAGATAGTCGGTCTTGGCCTGGCCGCTGGCAAAGATGATCAGGTATCCAAGGCCGAAATCTTCGGTGGCGTATCCGGTAAAGAACTCGCCGACGATGGCGCCAATAACCGAAAGCCCGCTCGATATTCGGGCCCCCGTCAAGAGATTCGGAACGGCGTTTGGCACGCGCAACTTCGTCAACAACTGCCAGCGACTGGCGTTGTTCATATGAAAGAGGTCGATGAGGTTGGGCTCCACGGACGTCAACCCGTTCGTCGCATTGGCGATGATCGGGAAGAGAGAGATAATGAACGATACCGCGACGACGCCGTGGAAGCCGTAGCCGATCCAAAGAATAATGAGCGGTGCAACAGCAACGATAGGCACGGTCTGGAAGAAAATGGCATACGGGTAGAGACTGCGTTCGATAATCCTGGACTGGGAGAATACCAGGGCGATGAAAAATCCGACGACAAAACTCAGTAGAAATCCGCAGAGAGCGCCCATAGCCGTCAACCATGCCGCCCGCAGCAGAGTGATGAAATGGGCATCGATGGCCGCGGCCACGCGAAGCGGTCCGGGGAGGAGAAACGGCTTGATTGAAAACCCCGTCACCGCCAGATGCCAAAGTATCAGTACTGCCAGGAAGAAACTGACGGGCGGCAACACAACACGCGCGAACCAGGCAACATGGCGCATCAGGTCTGGACCTCGTGCAGGGTACAGGCAACCTGTTCGACGATTTCGTTGAAGCCGGGCTCCGTCCGTAGGGTCGAAGAACGCGGGTATTCGAACGGCACGGCCACGTCGGCAACCAATCTTCCGGGTCGTGCGCTCATGACCAGCACCCGCTGGCTTAGATAGACCGCTTCAGACACGTTGTGGGTTACGAACAGCCCGGTCCAGCGATCTCGCTGCCATAGCTCCGAAATCTCTTCATTCAATCGCTGGCGTGAGATCTCGTCCAATGCGCCGAACGGTTCGTCCATCAGCAACAGGCCAGGATCGGTGACGATAGCCCGCGCGATGGATACCCTCATCCGCATGCCGCCGGATAGCTGCTTGGGAAAGCTGCGGCGGAATTCGGTCAGCCCAACCAACTCCAGCGCTGCGGTCACCAAGGTGCTGCGCTCTTCTCTCCGGTGATTTTTCAGCTCGAGAGGCAGAGAGACATTCCGCTCCACGGTGCGCCATGGCAGCAACGTGGGGTCTTGAAATACGAAAGCCACATCGCCCCGGGAGCGCCGGGATATGTCGGGTGCGGTTTCCTCCACCGTTAGTGTGCCGGCGCTGGTCTCCGTTAACCCGGCAATCATCCGCAACAGGGTTGATTTACCGCATCCCGACGGACCGACGATGGAGACGAATTCTCCTCGCCGGATCTGGAGCTCCACATTTTCCAGCGCCCGAGTGCCGTCTTGAAACTGTTTGCCGGCGCCTTGCGCAACGACCATCGCCAGAATTGGTTTCACCGCTGATTCAACCACGCGGATGGTAGGCTCGATGAACCTCTCTCAGGTCCCGGCGGTCAACCTGAGCGTACACCTGGGTGGTGGAGATATCCGCATGTCCGAGAAGCTCCTGTACATCGCCCAGGTGAGCACCACCCTCCAGAAGGTGGGTGGCAAAGGAATGGCGTAGAGTGTGAGGACTGATCTCCTTGCCTAGGGACGCCCGATCCGCCGCCGCGCGGATGATTTTCCAGACGCTCATGCGCGAAAGGCTTCCACCCTGGGCATTCAGGAACAGTGAATCTCCCGAATCGGGATGGGCCAGATGCGGGCGGGCGTCGCGAAGGTAACGCCCCACGTGCCCAACCGCATGACTGCCAATGGGGACCTGACGCATGCGTCTGCCGCTTCCCGCGACCTGCAGGAGGCGTCGATCCAGCATAATGTTCGAAGTGGTGACGTTGGTGAGTTCCGAGGCCCGCATCCCTGAAGCGTACAGGAGCTCCAATATCGCCCGGTCGCGTAGACCGAGCGGATCGGTGCTGTCGATCGCCTCCATCAGGCGCTCCACCTCCGCGACCGTGAGGAACTCGGGGAGCTTGCGTTCCAACTTGGGCGAGTCGAGGTTCGCCGCTGGATCGATCGAGGTTTGACCCCGGGTGATGAGAAAGGCGTGAAATCGTTTTATGGAGGTGATATTGCGGGCGATGGTCGCCGGGCTGAGGCGACGCTCGCGCAGAGTGTTGAGCAGCTCCGACACGTGTTGCGGGGCGATCGCTGACGGCGTCGACAATCCCCGTTGGGCGAGGACGCCAAGGTAGCGAATCAGATCGCGTCGATAGGCGGCGATGGTATTGGCGGCCAATCCCATCTCCGCCTCCATTGCAGCCAGAAAATTGTCGAGCGGTGTTTGAAGACCTGCAGGGAGAGGTGCGCCGCCGGTAGCACTACTTTCGGAAGGTTCGGATCCTGTCATTTTCGATGGCGACACCTTCGAGCTCCAGCAACGCCTTCTTCCAGGCAACGCCTGCCGAATATCCCGTGAGCTGGCCGGTTGAGGCAATGACCCGGTGACATGGGAAAATAATCGGCAGCGGATTCTGCCCGCAGGCGTTGCCCACCGACCTGGCGCTCTGCAGAGGCAGGTCTAGGCGCAGCGCGAGGTCGCCATAGGTCTCGTGGGAGCCGTAAGGTATCTCTTTGAGTGCCATCCAAACGCGGCGTTGAAAGCCGGTGCCCATGTTCTCGGGAAAGGTAAACTCGAAATCGACTTCCTTGCCTTGGAAGTACGACATCATCTTGGCGATCATTTTCTGACCGTTTTCATGCGGAGGCATGTAACGTCTGATGGTAGTGCGCCGATTGGGATCGAAATCGAAAGGCGCCATCTGCACCTTAGTGACGTTTTCTTCCTGCCACGCCAGACGCACTGTGCCGAACGGGGTAATAATATCGGTAGAGGCCGTAACTTCAGGTTCGGGCGCCCACCTACTCATGGCCGGACCCTTTTCTCTTCAAGTCGATGCACAGCATTGCTCTTGGCCATCTCCAGCATTGTCAATTTGAGACCACGTCGGGGAGTAGCGATCCGAATCGCCGACTTCGACTTTGAGCGCAGCCAATACCGCACTGACTCCTTGTCCGGGAGCGGAGTAGAAACGTGAATCTCAGCCGGAATCGCAGTGGTGTCCAGATAAAACTGGCGAATGAACGCGGACAGAATCTGACTTTCGTCAATTTCTGCGCAACCGTTCAGGTAGTGGTGCTTCTCTCCTACGAATCGGCCTTCACGAATCTCCAATACGCTGCAACAGCCCTCCTCGTCGTTCGTGGCAAGACCGAACACGTCGCGGTCTACTGAATCGTCAAAGAATACCTTCTGCCGGGCCCGCGTAGATTCGAGCGATGCCAACTGATCGCGAAGGCGGGCAGCCGACTCGTACCTGAGTCCGGCGGCGGCACGTTTCATCTGTCGACGGAGATCGCGGATGACCTCCGAGTTTCGTCCCTGCAGAAAGCTCCAGGCACGGTCTATGACCGCCGCGTATTCCTCCTTATCAACGAGTCGTTGACACGGACCCTGGCACCGGTGCAAATGGTAGTCCATGCACAGCTCCCGCTTCGTTGAAAGCAACTGGCAATCGCAGGTCCGAACTGGGAAGAGCTGGTGCATCACCTTCAGAGTGTTGTCCAAAGCCCGGGCATTGGTGAACGGTCCGAGGTACTTGGAGCCGTCATCGACGATATCGCGGGTGGAGAAAATGCGTGGAAACGGCTCGTCGGTACGGCGTACGTATGGCAACCCCTTGGCGTGTTTCAACCGAACGTTGAATCTGGGTTGTGATTCCCTGATGTGGTGCGCTTCCAGTGCCAACGCTTCCTGTTCCCCAGAGGTCACCAGGTAATCCACGCGAGCGACGGTTTCCATGAGCTTGCGAAACCGGCGCCTGCCGTCCGTCTTCGTGCGCCCAAAGTAGGATCGCACCCGCTCATTCAGGTTCTTCGCCTTCCCCACGTAGATGATGTGACCTTTTAGGTCCTTCATCAGATAGATCCCGGGAGAGGCAGGCATGCCCTCAACCTGGCGGCGCAATTCTCGCGATATCTGTCGGCCCATCCTCCGTTGTGGTCGCTTCCCGTCGCTGCGAGGGGCGCGTGGGTATTACGTAAACTAAGTATAGTTACCAAGATAGCGCAACAATGGTCCCATCCTCGAGAGCTCGAAGATGCTATTGCAATCGATCTCAAACGCTAGCTCGATTTCTGATTGACAAAAAAAACGAAGCATAGTAAGTTTGAGGCCCCTTATGCAACTTTCCCAACGAGTTATGGCATATATTGAACTAGCTACATGAAGTAGAGAGAAACGGGCACCCCCACAGCCCGTAGTAGCAAAGCGCCCGTCCCTGTCTCCATCTGCCGACCCCGTCCAGGCGGGACCAAAACCTCCTCCTCTCCTCGATCCACCGGTGGAAAACACACCTACCTCTACCAACGGACACAATCATGACTAAACCGCTCAGACTCGCTATCTGCGGCCTATGGGTTTTCGCCTCTCCTGCGCTCGGACAGGTTTTCAATCCTCCTTCGGCCATTCGTGCAACCCAGGGAACCTACACCGACCGGATACGGATCACGTGGGAGGATGTGCCCGGGGTTTTCTCTTACCGGGTCTATCGCAGTACGGAGGAGAATCCTCATCTCCGGGTTGTGGTCGGCACTCAGTCCGGTACGACGTTCTCGGACTATTCTGCGAAACCCAGCGTCCGCTATCTCTACTGGGTCAAAATCCAGGACTCCGCCGCCAGCAACGGCGACTTCAGCCCCTCGGCCACCGGCTATTTGCACCTGTCGCGTCTGGGAGCTCCGGTTGTCGCAGTGGTGGGCAGCGACGAAGGTGTTCGGATAACCTGGGATGAGCTACTGGGAGCGGAGGAATACGCCGTTTATCGGAGCGCATCGGCGGATACCACTACCGCACAGGTCCTGACGCATGGTTGGTGGAACAACAGCTTTCTCGACGAATCGGGGATCCCGGGGGTTCGCTACTACTACTGGGTGAAAGCGTCCCAGGAGCTGGGAGAACATGCGGGAGGTTTTAGCGTTCGCGCTCAGGGTCGACGGATCCTGCGGGCGCCGCTGGGTGTCGTGGCTTCGTCGGGGCGGTCCAACGGCACCCACATAACGTGGAGCCAGCAGCCCCATGCCCAGTACTACCAGGTATATCGCCATGATGAGAACAACACAATCGGTGCCCAGCCGGTAAGCGAATGGCAACTCCAAAGCGAATTCATCGACACCGCTGCTACCCCCGGAGTGCAGTACTACTATTGGGTACGTGGGGCCATGGATCAAGCTGGCGCTGACGGGAGCGGTCTCAGCGCCTCCACTACCGGCTTTCGCGGCCTATTGCGTCCAAGAGGTCTCACGGCCGATTCGGACGAGCCCCAAATCGTGCGCCTACGTTGGGATGAGGTTGAAGGGGCCACCCACTACAAGGTGTTTCGCGGTGCGGATTTCGACCTTCTCTCCGCTGAGGAAATCAGCGACTGGCAGACGACAAGCCAATTTGACGACCCGAGCCTGTCTCCCGGAGATTCCTACTACTACTGGGTGAGGGCTGCCACCAGCCCTGGGGGTACGAAGTCGAGTACCTACAGCGAGTCGGCAAGGGGCGTGCGCGTCTTGTCACCGCCATCGGGTCCGCGGATTACCGCTGCCACGATCGACAACACCGAGTTGGAGTGGGATCAGGTCGAAGGCGCCCGTTATTTCCGCATCTACCGCAGCACCACGCCCGACACAACTGCCGCGATTCCAGTGAGCGACTGGCAGCAAGCGCGCTGGTTCGCCGATCTTTCCGCAGCGCCAGGTCTGCGGTACTACTACTGGGTAAAGGCGGCCACGACCAACCGGGGCCGCCAGGCAAGTGCCTACGGCGCGACCGTCGATAACCTCCTGAGCATGTCTCCGCCAGAGTCGGTATCGGCCACCCAAGGCACCTACGCAGACCGGGTGATCCTCAGTTGGAACGTGGTTTCCCCCACTGCTTACTACCGAATCTATCGCAGCAGGAGCGATGCTCCCGATCTTCGCATCGTCGCCGGCGACTGGCAACGCCAGACGATCTTTCAGGACGACTATGTAGAATTGGGTGTAGAGTATCACTACTGGATAAAAGCTTCCCCTACAACCACCGGCCAGGGGGCCAGCAACTTCAGTGCTGAATCATCCGGGTTTCTTGGATCCACCGCGATGCCGCCTCCTACCCTAATCGGAGCCTCGGATGGGGATCACGACGACCGCATCGAGATCAACTGGGGGACCGTAATAGGAGCGACCCACTATCGGGTGTATCGCGGCCTGGAGGGCGATCCGAATTCAGCCCAGCCATTGGCTACCTGGCAGACCATATTGACCTACTCCGACCTCACCGCCCAACCCGGCGTGATCTATAAGTACTGGGTGAAAGCCGCCACCAGTTCAACCGGCCATCAACAAGGTGAGTTCAGCAAAGGAAACAGCGGATTTCGATCCTTGGGAGTTCCGCAGATGCCCACCGTGTCGGAAGGCAATGTGGCCGACGTGGTCGTTCGCTGGACGCCCATCTTTGGGGCGACCCACTACCGCGTATACCGCAGCACCACCTCTTCGTTCAACGCATCACTGGCGCTCAGCGATTGGCAAGAGGAGCAGGAGTTTGTTGATCTAGCAGCGGCGCCAGGTCTGACCTACTACTACTGGATCAAAGCGGCCACGGGTGCCTCCGGTCTCAATGCTGGACGAAACAGCGACGGGGTTCAGGGATATCGTCGACTCGCCCGGCCCGAGGATTTCGATGTGGATTCCGGAGATCCGCAGAAGGTAGCGATCACCTGGGAGAGTCTCGACGGAGCCGGTCTCTACCGGGTCTATCGCAGTGCCGAGGCAGATTCTTCGAGCGCAACAACACTGGGCGATTGGCAGGTTGGCAGAACATTTCAGGACGATACCGCGGTCCCCGGCCAGAACTACTACTACTGGATCCGCTCAGCGACCAACGCGACGCTAGACCGGGTCAGCCCGCTGAGTGCGGCGTTGAGCGGCTATCGTGGCGTGCCGGAACCAAACGGACTGGTCTCTACACGCGGCAACCTTGAGCATGTGGAGGTGCAGTGGGATCCGATCAACGGCGCCGACAGCTATCGCCTTTACCGTTCGGATATTGCCGATTCCACCCTCGCAGCACCTATCACCGATTGGATGGGAGAGCTCGTATTCGCCGACACCACTTCACAACAAGGCAAGACCTATTTCTATTGGGTCCGGGCTGCGGCTGGAGACCGACTCGGTCCCTTGAGTGCCGCCACGAACGGTTTCCGCGGGTTGGCAGTAGTGGACCAAGCCGACGTTGTGCCCGGGAGTCCGGACAAGATTGGGCTCAGCTGGCCGGCCATCTCGGGAGCCTCGCATTTTCAGATCTATCGCGGCACGACACCGGACTCTGCCAAAGCAGCGGCCATCAGCGATTGGCAGGTGGATCGGCAGTTCGACGACGCAACCGCTGAGCCAGGCGTCGACTATTACTACTGGATTCGTTCGGCCATCGACGATGCCGGGGCTAACCGCAGCAGCCTCGGTCCGGCCTACGGCGGATTCCGTGGACTGGATCGGGCCGGAGTGGTGCAGGCCAGTGCGGGTGAATTGGTGCATGTCCAACTGAGCTGGGAGACGGTTCCGGGTGCTGACAGATACAAGGTGTATCGGAGCGCGATCAACGATTCGACCAGCGCCGACGAACTGACTTCGTGGCAATCCAGCACGAGCTTCGTCGACAACTCCGCCACTCCGGGACTCACCTACTACTATTGGGTGCGCGCTGCGACGGACCACACCGGTGAACGAATCGGCTCTCTTAGTACTGCCGAGGTGGGACACCGCGGTGTGTCGCAACCCACGGGGATCCTCGCTTCCACCGGCAACGCCGACAATATCACCATCGCCTGGGATCCGGTGGAGGGGGGTAGCTTTTACCGCGTCTACAGGAATCATACCGAGGATGCCAACACCGCTGTTGCCATCAGCTCCTGGCAGTCTTCGACTATTTTCGTCGACCTGATGGCCGATCCCGGACAATCTCTGTTTTATTGGGTGCGGGCGGCAGGAAACCAGGTGGGGGAACATGCCAGCGACGTGAGTCCGGTAACGAAGGGGCACCAGGGATTGTCGTCCCCGGCAAACGTGGTCGCCAGCGGCGGAGATCTTGAGCAGATCGAATTGAGCTGGGATGCCGTCGACGGAGCGACCAGATATTTGATCGTTCGCGGCACGAACCTCGATCCGACCCTCGCGGTGGAACTGGGTACATGGCAGGCTGAAACGAATCTCGTCGATACCTCAGCGCTGCCAGGCATATCATATCATTACTGGATTCGAGCCGGCGTCGAAGGTTCGACCGCAAATACGAGCAGCCTGAGCGAATTCGCCAGCGGCCATCGCGGGCTGCAGGCGCCTCCCACCCTCTTGGCAACGACCGGAGAGCCGGACAGCGTCGCCTTGAGCTGGCCGACCGTACCGGGAGCGAGCTTCTACCGCGTTCTGCGCAGCACGGCGGACGATACTTCCAGTGCTCAGGTGCTGGACGCAGGTTGGCACCCCAACGCATTCGCATCTGATCTCACGGCTCTACCCGGACTTAACTACTACTACTGGGCGCAGGCTGCCGTGGACAGTGCAGGCACCTTTACCAGCATGTTGAGCACCGTTGCGCGGGGGTACGGTTCGATGCTGGCCCCTGCGGATCTGCGCATCGTTTCGGGCCAGGGGGATATCGGCCTCGAATGGGAGGCGAATGCCGAATTGACATCGTGCGCTACCGCATCTATGCCGGCACTTCGCCCGATTCCACGGCGCTCATTGACTCTGTGGACGCGGTGCTCAATCCGACTGCCCTGATACCCAGCACCCTGCCGGTGCCGGCCGAGTTCAATCTCGTGGATATGGGACTGACGATCTTCGACACAAAACCGCAGATCTCGGCGGCTTTCGCAGCCCTCATCGGTCGCGATGCCACCGACGCTGAAGTCGACAAGCTGTTCGGCGGTCAACGGTTGGCGCGTGCCGACGTGGCGCCGCTCAACGACGATCTGACGTATTACTTCCGCATTTCGGCGGTGAACGCGGCCTTCAAGGAGAGCCCTTACCAGGCCGGCAACGTGGTTTCCATCAACGGTGCTGAAATCATCGCCCGGAGCGGATCTCAAAGCGAAGTGGTTGTCGACTGGGAGCCCGTTTGGGGGGCGACGTATTACCGCGTCTGGCGCCACACCTCCGACAGCTCATCCGAGGCGACCACGCTGGCTGACTGGCAGGCCGAAACCAGCTTCTCCGATTCGAGCGGTGTTCCCGGAGTCGAATACTTCTATTGGGTTCAATCGGCGCGGGGAGATCTGGGCGAAAACGCCAGCGATCTGAGTCCCACCACGACGGGGTACAAGGGATTGGCGCCACCGGCCGTCGTCGCCGCTTCAAGCGATTTGCCGGATCGGGTGACGTTGAACTGGCATTTACCTCTGGGCGCCTCTCATTTTCGCGTCTACCACAACACCAAGAACGACACCGCGGGGGCTTCACCGGTCACTGGCTGGTTGAACTCCACTACCCATCAACACGCAGGGGCAGTTCCGGGTCTCAATTACTACTGGGTGCGGTCGGCTGCGGAGGTCGACGGTGGGCGGCCGAGCTCCCTCAGCGCCTCCAGCATGGGGGAGCGCAGCGCGCCGTTGCGGGTGGCCGAGAATCTCTCAGCCACGTGGGGTGCGTCCCGCGACATGATTCTGGTGACCTGGGAGGCCGAACCGGCGGCAACTTACAATAGACTCTACCGGCATTCCAGCGCGGATTCAGCGCTGGCCGTTCCGGTGTCAGATTGGATCGTCGGTGTCGGCTTCGAGGACAAAACGGCAACCCCTGGCACGGAGTACCACTACTGGGTGCGCTCGGCTACGGGCGAAACCGGAGCTCATGCCAGCAGTCTGAGCACCGTCGTTGGCGGTTTGCGCAGCGGCGACGTCCTCACACCGGCAAATCTGCAAGCAGTTCCGGGGCAAGGGGAAGTGATATTGAGCTGGAACGCGACGCCTGACACCGATCTGCTTCGATACCGCATATTCGGTGGGCTAGAACCCGCGTCTTTGACCCTGCTGGATTCGGTCGATGCTTCGACGGACCCGGCGGTCACGGTGCACAACCTGTTGGCCTTGCCGGAGGAGTTCAATATCGTCGACATGGGCTTGTCAATCTTCGATTCGAAGGATGCCTTGGCAACGCGATTCGTGGAGTTGGTGGGTCGAGATCCGACACAAAACGAACTGGACGAGCTATTCGGTGGTTCCAAGCTCCGCAAGTCGGACCTCGGGTCGTTGGAAACGGGAAAGACCTACTATTTCAAGGTGGCCGCCGTAAACGGGTCGCTGCAGGAGAGTGTCTATACCCTGGCCGTGGCGGCGACGGTGACGGATGCTGCCGGCAAGAGGTTAGCCGAACACCAAACCTTTGAAACTCGGCTGAGGGCGAATTCTCCAAACCCGTTCAACGCCTCAACACTCATCCACTTCGATTTAGGTGAAGCGAGCCAGGTGAGGCTGGAGATCCACAACATCCTGGGCCAGCGAGTTCGCACGATCCAGGCCGGCAGGCTGAGCTCCGGACGACATCAGATCCAATGGGACAGTCGCGATGACGCAGGGCGCCAGCTGGGAACCGGGTTGTATCTCTACAGGCTGCTCGTTGAACAAAGAAGCTTCAGGAGTAGAATGATGCTCGTCAGGTGAGAGCGCGAGCAGAACCGGAATGACAAAGGCAGGGAGCGTGGAAACGCTTCCTGCCTCTTTTTTGTCGTGCCGAAGAGACCGCTGGCTCAACGGGCTTAGCTACTCATAGCTAGTGTTTGTGTTCCTTGATCGCCTTCTTCTCTTCTTCAGCAGCCTCTTCATCGAGCTTGTCTTGTAGCATCGCTCTGACCTCATCCGAATACTCCATCATTTTCGGCTCCAGCTGCTTGAGCGGCTTCACTTCCTGCTGCAGCGTAGCCACATTCTTTTTTATTTCCCCCACGCGTTCTCGAAGCTTGTCCAGGGTGTTCTGGGTCCTATTCAGCTTGAGGTTCAGGGCCGGCGCTTCCTTGCTGTATCTTGCGTATACCGTAAAGATGATAACCACGGATACGACGATCAGCAGTACCGCCAGTGCCTCTGGCTGGAACACCAGCTTTGTTAGCGCCTCCAATGCGAGCGCCTTTCGATCGAGTGCTGCCTCTAGAATACCGATTCAGGCGGCCTCGAGCAACCATATCAGGAGCCCGCGGTTGCCTGGCCTTTTCCATCTGTGCACATTTCCCGTCTGTCATTGTTGGATCGTCAACGGCAATCCGCTTCTTCAAACAGAAATCGACAGATAACGCATCACCCCGTTGCGAGGAGATATGCCGGAAGGATTCTTGGATGTAGCCCTCATCGCCATGTACGGCAAAACCTGGGCGCTTGAAGAAAACTATCAACGCCTGGAGCGCTATGTTCGCCAGGCTGCCACCAACGGAGCGCAACTGGTGATCGCGCCGGAAACCGTGCTGGACGGTTATATCTGCGGCAAGTGCGAGAAGGATCCCAATGTCACCAAGGAGGATATGCTCGCAGTCGCGCAGTCGATCCCGGATGGACCGTATCTGGAGCGAGCCGCGAAGCTTTGTCGGGAGCTGGGCATCTATCTGGTGTTCGGCTTTCTCCACAAAGAGGGCACCGATCTGTTCAATACCGTCGCACTGTTCGATCCTGAGGGTGTCATCATCGCCACCCACAGCAAGGTGAATTCCGATTCGGAGCTGTTCATCGTGCCCGGCAGGGAGCTGAAGCCGGTGGATACGCCTCTGGGCCGGATCGGCTTTCTGATCTGCATGGATCGAACCGTGCCGGACAACTTCCTGGCCCTGGGGGCGCAGGAGGTGGAGTTGATCATCATACCCATGGACGGATCAGGCGGTCCCGAGAATACCAAAACCATGTCGCAGCGGGCGCGCGACTGCTTCTCCTACGTGCTGGTGGCGAACACCTGGAGCTCGGTCATGGTCGAACCGGACGGTTCCATCGGAATTGAACGGTACGAGACCGGATGCGTCAGCATGCAACGCCTTCATTACAGCCGTATTCCCAAGGGCAACGACCGCTGGCATTACGTGCGCCGGCGGCCCGATCTCTACGGTCCGCTCGTGGGTCCCGCCGACAAGCTCAACCATTATGACCAGAACGGTTACCCGAGCGCCGAGCTCGAATCGATCCGCACCCGCGCCCGCCAGGGCGAGTCTGAGTAGACCTAACTAATTGAGGGAGGAACCATGGCACCGTCGCGATACACCGCTCAACTCTTGCAGGAGATTCCCTACGAAGACCGGGTTGGCCGCATCGAGCACTACCCAGGGTGTTTGAGTCCAGACATGCGTGACGAGCCGCACGCCACGATTCAACAGGCCGTGGACGCGATTGCCGATGCCGGTACCCAAGTGTGGAGCATTGCGACGATGCGCCACAACCCCGAAGGCCACTTGAAAGGCCGTGGGTGGCCCTTGTGGGATTCGAAGATGATCCCGCGTCCCGCGGAGTGGGCGGCGGACGCCGAGAGCATGAAAGAGTTTGTCGAAGTCGCGCACAAGCGGGGAATACTCATGCTGAGCTACTACCCGTTCATCTTCACGACGCCAATCTACCGCGAGCATCCGGAGTGGGGTATTCAGATGCTCGACGACGGCGGTGAGGAGGTGTGGAACGAGGGCTGGTTGTGCTGGAACTCGCCGTATCGCGACTGGCTGCCACAGTATCTCAACGAGACGATCGAATACTTCGATCTCGACGGGATCTATTTCGACGACATGAACTGGGGGTCTCACTCCGACGCCGGCCAGCGTCGAACGGGCGGTTGTGTCTGCCAGTTCTGCAAGGAGCAGTACCTGGCCGAAACCGGTCGCGAGCTGCCAACCAAAGTAGACATGGACGACGTCGATTTTCGGCGGTATATCGCCTGGCGCTACGGGAAATTCACTGACGGCGTGGAGCATGTCGCCAAAGGGGTCTACGCTGAACACCCTGATGCCGTCTTGGATTGGAACTACTACGGCCGGCCGTACGGCAGCCCGGATATCGGATGGATGTCGTGCCACCCTCTCAATCCTTTGCCGACCACTACCCACTTCTTCATGGAGGCCGGGTTAGACAATCTCGGCGTTGGTTTTCCGGCCAAGCTGCTGCGGGCGGCGGGACCGACGTTCGGATTCTTCTTCCACGCAGCCCGCGGTGCCGGATGCGCCGGTTCGTCCCCCAATCCGGAGCCGTACACCGGGTCGGTCGCAGCGCTGGCCGCGGTGGCCCGTGGCGGCGCATCGGTAACCGTCAGTGTCCATGCCGGTTCGTTTACCCACTGGGGTGATGCGCTGCAATCGATCTTCACCGAGGCCCGCACGTTGCGCAAGTACGTGGGTGGCGAGTCGGTCAAACATGTCGCTCTGCACGTCTCGCAAAACAGCAGGGATTTCCGTTACCATGAGGACATCGACGAGTTCTGGAGGTTGTGCCGCGGCAGTGACGAGATGCTCAAGCGGGCGCAGCTGATAACGGAGGTGGTTTTCGACGACCAACTCACCATAGACACGCTCGCCGCGTACAAGGTCCTGATGCTTACCAACAGCGGTTGCCTGGCGGACAGTCACGTGGATGCGATACGAGAGTTCGTAGCTGGTGGTGGTTGTCTGATCGCCACCCATCAAAGCTCCCTGTTCGACGAGCTGGGACAGGAGCGCGGCAATCTTGGCCTCGCCGACGTGTTGGGCGTCGACCACGTCGTCGGCGACGTACGAGAGCGCATCGATGCGGAAGACGGGGCCTTCGACCCCGGAGAAGCCAACATCATCGTGCCGCAAACCGACGAACTGAAAGGCATGTTCGATCCCTTCATCGCCTTCGAAGCCGGCCAGTCGGAGATCGAGATCCGTTCCGATTCAGAGCTCGAGGTGCTTTTCACCAAGAGCGGACTGCAGTGGAAGGGTACCAGGGGACCCTTGTCCAGCGAGTTCTTCGACCGACCCGATCTGGATTCCGGCCGCCCGGCTGTTACGCGAAACCGTTACGGCGAAGGGACCGCGATCTACGTCTGCGGGGATCTGGGCCAGGGTTTCTACCGCAATCCGCTACCCCAGCTGAAGCAGCTGCTGGCTTACCTGGCGCGGTCGGCGCAGCCAGCCATCGAAGTGCAGGCGCCGCAGGTGATCGATGTGACTGCGTACCTACGCAAGAAGGACCAGCTGATGGTGCATCTGCTGAACAATCCGATCCCATTGGTGCCGTGGAACACCTCCCGTGCCGACCGGCCGTCCTATTTCAGCATCGACGAGATCTTGCCGGTGCACGACGTGGTCATCCGGCTGAACGACTTCAAAGCTGGTTCGGTCCGTCTGCCAGAGCGCGACCAATCGCTCGCGCCTGATTCCGATGGCCAGCGAATCGTCGTGCCGGAGGTCGGCTTGCACGAGATCGTGTTGATCGATCTGGCGTGATCCCGCTTTTCAGGAGTCAGCGCTTTTGATTGATCCCAGGGATAACCGCACCGCATCGAGACAGGGCATCATGCAGCTGTCGGTTGGCATTGACGACGGCGATCTTCGCGGCGCAGACGACAAGGTGCTGCAGGCAGGCATCGAATATCTCGCCAGATTCGGCGGGGGAGTGCTCAAGCTGCTCCCGGGCGAGTTCGTCCTGCGCAACTCGGTCTATCTGCGGTCGCGCGTGACGCTGGAGGGTTCGGGAGAAGCCACCGTGCTCAGGAAAGGGGACGGTGCCATTAGTCCCTTTGTCCGCCTGTCTGAATGGTTCGAGACCGAGGTGGAGGTTGAAGACGGGTCCCGATTCCGTGTGGGCGACGGCGTGATGCTGCAATGGGGGGAGCAGCGATACCCCAGCCGCGACAATCGCCAGCACACAATCGTGGAGAGAGAGGGCAACCGACTCACCCTCGATCGCCGCTTGGGTTCGGGCATCGGGCCGGAGAACGACGCCGTCGTCTCCACGACCTTTCCCCTCTTGACCGCCAGTGATGTGCATAACGTCAGGGTGGCTAACCTGGTTGTCGATGGTAGCAGAGAGACCAACGAATACATCGACGGCAACTTCTCCGCCGGCATCTTCACGAACTACTGCGGCGACTTCAGGTTCGAAGATGTCACTGCGCGCAACTACAACGGCGACGGGTTCAGCTTCCAGGTCTGCCACGACTTTCGCTTCGAGAACTGTCGGTCGGAAGATAACGCGAATTTCGGGTACCACCCCGGCAGTGGCGCTCAGCGGCCGGTTTTTATCAGCTGCGCAGCACGGGGAAACAGACGCGGAATCTTCTTCTGCCGGGGCGTGCACTTCGGTTTAGTGGACGGATGCGATTGTTCGTCCAATAGGGACGTCGGCATCTATATCGGTGACCGCGACACCGACAACCGGGTCGTCGATTGCACGATCGAAAGCAACTTACAGGCCGGCATCGTCTGCACTGATCGTGAGGAATCGTTTCGCGGCGCCCACCGCTGCGTACTTGAACGGAATCTGGTGCGCGACAACGGCGCCGGCGGCGAAGGAGTTGGCATCGACGTCCGCGGCGGTACCCATGATCTAGAGATTCACGAAAACCGCCTCATCGACTCAGGGGCTGGCAAACAACGCATCGGCATACGCGTCAGCGCCGAGGCGGAGAACACACAAATCGAGCGGAATCAGTTCGAAGGCATGGAGACGGACTGCCTATTGCTCCCTTGCGCCAGCGAGTAATTTCCGTATACCATGTTCATTCAACGAGGTCGCTGACAGCGACGCTGTAATGATCAAGCAAGATTCAAACATTTCTAGAGGAGACCAACCGTGAGCGTTGAAAAACCCACCATCGATGTGCCCGAAAGTGGTCCGTTTCTGGTCAAGAATCTCAAGAAGCTAACAGATTCGCAGGATCAACCGATCGAAATGGCCAAGGACGTGATCGCGTTGTGTCGCTGTGGCGCTTCCAAGAACAAACCTTTCTGCGATGGCACCCATTCCGACATTGGCTTCACCGGAGCCAAAGAACGCACCGAGACCTACGGAACGAAAACCTTCGAAGGCAAGGAACTCACGGTGATCGATAATCGCGACGTCTGTTGTGGCGCCGGCGAATGCTCGCGCGGCGCTCCCGGTGCCTTTTTCAGAAGGGAAGCGGGTGAGCGCATCTCCGAGCCGGACAACCAGGAGAAGCAAAAGATCATAGACACCATTCGCCAATGCCCATCCGGGTCGCTGGCATTCATGATCGAAGGCGAGCTGCAAGACGAGTTTTTCTCTGAACCCGAGATCTTCGTTTCGAAAGACGGACCGCTGCATGTCCGCGGGGGCATCGAGCTCACCGATGACGACAAGCCGGTATCGAGAAACCATTATACCCTGTGTCGCTGTGGCGCTTCCAAAAACAAGCCGTTCTGTGACGGCGAACACGAAGACATTGAGTTTAGGGGGTAGCTGCGACCGAACGGATCGTCGATGATCACACTACGCGGCAAGTTCCTATCGCTTTGACACTTTTGCTCGGTCTATCTCCGACCCGACGGCTCAAAAGACGTGTCAGAATCGAGAGGACGGCGGAAATCTCGGACAAGATCCGCTTCATGAATGGCTTTTCCAGGGACCAGTTCGAGCGTCCGCCTCAATAGGCTTTCCCTGCACGGTTCGCTTCCTTCCATCGGTGTCCCGCCCCTCGACTAGACAAAAGGAAATCCCCATGTCTCATCACCAATTCGCACCCGATCACTACCACACCACGATTGGTCCGCACGAACCCGTGCTGACCATCTCCGACGGGGACACCGTCGCGACCACGACCGTGGATGCGGCAGGCCGAGACGCTAACGGCGAGCAGGTAACCCGGGGCGGAAACCCGCAAACCGGACCTTTTTACATAAACGACGCCAGGCCAGGTGACACCCTCGCTATCACCTTTGACTACCTAATGCCGAACCGGGATTGGGGCCACACGGCCGGCCGCATCGCCCCGAACGTGCTCGAACCTGGATACGTTCCGGAGTTTGAAGACGACCTGCAAACTCTGATCTGGCAGATCGATTTCGACAGCCAAATAGCGAGGCCGAAAGATGCTGGGGGCTTATTGGCCAGCTTGAAACTGCCTCTGAATCCACACTCGGGTTGTTTTGGTGTCGCTCCTCCCGGCGGACAGGCGATCAGTACCGCCACCTCTTCGACCCATGGCGGCAATATGGATTTCAACGGATTCACAAAAGGGGTAACGGTGTATTTCCCCGTGGCGGTGGAGGGAGCGCTCTTTCACGTCGGCGACGGTCATGCCTTGCAAGGGGATGGCGAAATCGTGGGTACTGGCATCGAAATCTCGTTCGACGTCACCTTCACGGTCCGGCTGCTCAAGGGCAAACAGATCCAATGGCCGCGGGCGGAAAGCGACACGCATATCATGAGCGTGGGCAACGCGCGGCCTTTGGATCAGTGCGTTGAACATGCCTCCACCGAGATGATCCGTTTTCTGGAAGAAGATTATGGTCTGACAACGCGGGAGGCCCACGTGCTCATGGGCGAGGCGGTGGAGTACGCCATGGGCAATATGTTCGACCCCGCCTATACCATGGTGTGCAAGATGTCGAAGCAGGTGCTGAACGGCATGGGAGCCGTCAGGAAAGAGACCTGACCGCAGGGAGCCGCACGAGGACTGAATTCACAAAGGAGATCCGAAAATGTCTGCAGCATCGAAGCCATTTAGAGTTGCCCTAGTGGCCCTGGGCATTCCTCCACTCGAAGCGTGGCCGCTCGAGAGATTGTCCGACAACGGCATCGAGATGGTCCATGAGGAATGCGAGACGCCAGAACAGGTTCTGTCCGCTGCCGCCGATGCGCAGGTGATTTTCGTAGCCGGCGGCTCCCGCGTCGTCACCGCCGAGGTGCTTCAACGTCTGGACAAGTGTATCGCCGTTCTGCGCAGCGGTGCGGGGACCGATAACCTACCGGTCGACGAGGCGACGAGACTGGGCATCGTCGTGGCACACACGCCGATGGCGCATGCCCACGCGGTGGCCGAGCACACCGTCGGTTTGCTCTTCGACACCGTGAGACGCATCGCCATCCAGGACCGGTTCGTGCGTCAGGGAAAGTGGGATCGAAAGCTCGCAAGCCCGGACTGGCATGTGTTCGGGCGAACGTTGGGACTGGTTGGATTCGGCAACATCGGCCAGCTGGTGGCCAAGAAACTGAGTGGTCTGGACCTGCGGATTGTCGTCTCCGACCCGGTGGTGGACGATGCGACCCTTGCCCGACACGGCGCAACACGAGCAAGTCTGGATGAGCTGCTCGAATCCAGTGATTTCGTATCCCTGCACACCCCGTTAACCGACGGGACCTATCACTTGATCGGGGAGCGTGAGCTGAGATTGTGTAAACCCAGGGCCGTGCTGATTAACACCTCTCGCGGGCCCGTAATCGACGAACCCGCCCTGGTAAGAGCGCTAACAGAGGGATGGCTTGCCGCCGCCGCGCTCGACGTCCTGGAGCAGGAGCCGACCCCGGCTGACAATCCGCTGCTGACACTGGACAACGTGGTGATCACCCCCCACATCGCCGGAGTTTCGGATGAATCAGTTGATTTGGTACGGTCGCATTCGGTCGATGCCCTCATCGCGCTTTCAAAGAAGCGCTGGCCACGCTGGTGCGCGAATCCCCAGGTCGAACCGCGCTGGCCCCTGGTGCGCGACTAAACGATCCCACTAATCAATCTCGGTGAAGTCCACCCTGGTGCAGATCCATCGCAAGACTGCGGAAGTTGCGGATGCGATGGATCGTACACAGGTCGGCGTCATGCTGGTTTCCGGCGTTGTGGCTGGTGCGCGACAGCATGATGATGTCGTCGCCGACCACCACCGGGCTAGGGTACATGAAGCTGCGTTTGACGTTGGCGGGCCACCGCGCAACACAGCCGGCGGGGAACCAGTTCAGACAATCGATGCTGTAATACAAAAAGAGCCAGCGGCGCTCGTTGCCAGGCCCTCCCATGAACCCCGATTCGCGCATGCGCGAGCCCCATCCGAGTCGGTCGTGGGAGTTGGTTGCCAGGTTGGCGAACAACCAGTACATGGCGCTCGGCTGGTCGTGGATGACGTAGAACTTGCACTGACCACCGGGCCATGACACGAACTGCTTGAACTCGAGCCGGTTTTCATCTGGGTCGTATTCCAGTGACCCGGCGATCCCGGTGCTCGAATAGTCGTCGATGGTGCAGCGGTTGAAGATGCGGATGCGCCCGTTCACTTCCACCGTGTTAGGCTCCACCCATCCAAACACACAGCTCGGGTCGCGAGAGATCTGAGGGCTCTGTCCCGGCGGGAAATGGCCGCCATTGAGAGAATCGGGTAGCTCCGGCCGTGGCACGAAGTTGGAATGACTCCAAGATCCGGGATCCAACGGCGAGCCGTTGCGGTCGTGTTTCACCATTACCATGCTGTTGCGACTGCGTTCGTTCAATTCCTCGTCGGTGTTGTAATCCATCGCCCAGTACAAAGCATCCGGGCGCACGACCATCGCCGTGGAGATGTTCCAGAAGGGTCCTTCCAGGACACACACCGGCTCGGTCCAGGTCTTCCCGCCGTCATCGCTGGAGATGAGAAGGAAGTCACGGTGGCTGCTCGTCTGGACGTACATCAACAGCTGGCCGTCGAGCACAAAGGGGGTGGCTTCGGCGTAGGGAAGGGGCGATAGCTCCTCCCAGGTCTCGCCCTCGTCCGCACTGCGCAGCATCCACGTGGAGCGCTCGATCTCCGGTCGATTGCGACCCCACAGGGGAGCGGCGATGAGTAGACTGCCGTCGTCTAACCGGGCCATGTTCGGGTCGTGGAAGAAATACACTTCAGGGTCGGGAACCCGGGCTGCGACTACGTACTCCTGGCCAAGGGGTTCCACGTTAGGGTTTGACATCGATTAGATCCTCGCTGAACGATCAAGTCCGTGTAGGTTTTGTGACCTGTGCCTGGGCCGCGCCCAGGCTTTTGTGTGCTTCCGATAATTGGTAGAATATCCACCATATTCCTCGCATGTTCAACCGTGCTTCGCTTCAGGAGTTGCCATGCTGACCAAAGATGAGATCGCCGGCTACCACGCCTTCGGCTACCTAGTGCTCAGAGGCTGTCTGACGCCCGAAGAGACGGCGGAGGTGGCGGCGGCGTACGAACGAGTGATGGTGGATGCGCCGCGATACGATTATTTCGACACCGGCGGCACCCGCAAGTTGAACGGTTCCGAAGAGAAGGATGCTGTGCTCGCCCGCTTCCTGGTGCATCCGAAGATAGTCGACGCGATGCGCGATTTGTGGGGTGCGCCAGGCATCTTTCTCGGCTCCGACATATGGTCCAACATGGACGACACACCGTGGCACACCGACGGCATGCCGGGTAGAGTACGAGGCACCATAAAGGTGACCACCTACCTGGATGAAATGACACCGGAGCAAGGCTCGCTCAATCTCCTACCAGGCACTCATCTTCCCCCCTGTAGCGACAACCTGTTCAAGAACTTCGGCTACTTCGACCGCAGCCGGCCGCGACTGCGCATTCCGCCCGACCAGGTCCCCGGCGTCTTTTCAATGCACACCAGACCGGGCGACGTGGCCATTTGGGACACACGGTTGTGGCACTCGGCGTTCAGGCGTAAGGATGGGAAGGCGCGGCGGGCGCTGTTCTTCGGTTTCGTACCCGATCTGAAGGAGGACGTATTCCAGGAGGAGTTTGTCAGGGATTGTGTCAAGAGCCACCGGAAGGAGGGGGAGCCGGTCTATGGTCCCAATCTCATGGGATGTGGCGCGTCGCAGATTCACCGTATGGCGGAGCGACTTGAGGAACTGGGAATCGACAAGGTGAGACCACCCACCGTCTGACGATCGACCACCACCGCAATCATGGGAAGATCTGAACAGAAACCACTACGCCAAGAAGATCTCGTCGAGGATCTGGTCCGGCTGGGAGTGCCTCCGGGTGGGCTGATGATGGTGCACAGCTCGCTGCGCAGCATCGGTCAGGTTGACGGAGGCGCCGACACAGTGGTAAACGCGCTGCTGCAGTCGTTGGGGCCCGACGGGACCCTTGTCGTACCCACCTTCAGCGATGAGATCGCCGCCCGCTACAACGGATTCGTTTTCGATGTGGCCAACACCCCCTCTTATGTGGGCGCCATCACGGAGGCGGCTAGAACGCGGCCCGAGGCTCGTCGCAGTCATCATCCCTGGCACAGCGTCGCTGCCCTTGGTCCGCTCTCGGAGACATTGATTTCTGCAGAGTGCGATTCCGCATGGCGACCGGGCAGTCCCATGTCACAGGTTGTGGATCGGGGCGGCCTGATCCTGCTTCTGGGCGTACCCTATCAGCGGCTTACGTTGGCCCACTGGTGCGAGTTTCACGTCAAAGTGCCGTACCGACCAGAAATGATGATTCAGGTGCCTATACGAAAGCCCGGTGGATCAATCGTCACCATCAGCGACTACGAATGTCCTCCCGATCCCGGAACCCCGGACAGGGATTACAACCGACTAGGCATGGCGATGGAAGACACTGGCCTAGTGAAGACAGGTGCGGTGGGCAATGCAGTGGGGCGCCTATTTTACGGTCGCGACGCCAGAGATACCGCAGTGGAGCTGTATCGCAGCGATAAGCAGGCGTTCCTCCTGCAAGGCGATGAATACATCGCGCTAACCGAAGGACATACGATTGAGACCTCTAAAGGCACCTTCTGCGTCTATGATCCCGCGTTGATTTAGAGGGTTTCGAATGCCGGCGTTCGTAGCGGCGGCGCTCTTAACGGACGTCAGCCAGAATTTCTAGAGATCGCAAGCAGGCTGAGGGTTCGAAGATGCGCGCCGTGGCGATCAGTTCGTCGGCTTCGGTAGCGGCAATAAGTGCTTCGACACCTGTTTTCACCGTCTCCGCAGAACCGACGAAGGAATAGGTCATCTTGTGTTCGATCGCAGGTTTTTCCACCGCATTCCAGTAGGTGTCCATATCGTCGATGGGGGGACCGAGCTGGCCTCGACGTCCGCGAATCATATCTACCGATTGCATCTGTTGCGAAGTAAACAGATGTTCGGCTTCCGCATCGCTGTCGGCGGTGACCACGTTGATTCCGACCATGGCGTACGGCCGATTGAGCTGCTCCGAGGCACGAAATCCGTTGCGATAGGCGTTGAGCGCGTCCATCAGCAGGTCAGGGGCGAAGTGGGAGGCGAAGGCGTACGGCAGGCCGAGATGGGCGGCCAGCTGGGCGCTGAAGAGACTGGATCCCAGCAGCCAGATCGGCACCTGTAATCCTGACCCCGGCACCGCCCGTACCATGCGTTCCGGATCGGCCGGCTGGAAATACGACTGCAGCTCGAGGACGTCGTGGGGGAACCGTTGGTCCGAGCCGAGGTTTTCTCGCCTCAAGGCGCGCGCGGTCAGCTGATCGGTGCCGGGCGCGCGGCCCAATCCGAGATCGATACGCCCGGGGTAAATCGACTCGAGGGTGCCGAACTGCTCGGCGATTACGAGAGGGGCGTGATTGGGCAGCATGATCCCTCCCGAACCGACACGGATCGTCGAGGTCGCTTCCGCTACGTGCCCGATGAGCACGCTGGTTGCGGCGCTGCCTATGCCGCCCATGTTGTGGTGTTCGGCGAGCCAGTAGCGGTGATAACCCAACTGTTCGGCATGCTGCGCCTGCTCGCGCATGTTCTCGAAGGCCGCCGCCGCGTTGCTCCCCAACCTGATGGGGGCCAGATCGAGGATTGAGAACGGGATCATGACACGCTTGCGATCCTAACCCACGTAGGCCGCATACAGCTTTGCGTCTTCGGGCCGGAGGCCTTCCCAAATCACCTTGAGTCGGACGCGGCTTCTCATTTCACCCAGCGAGTTCTGCCCCTTCCAGGTCACACGCTGCCGGAAGCCGGATTCGGTAACAGCGACGCAGTCGTCACCGGACAGGCCAGCGATCGGCTCGAACTCGCGGGTCAGGACCTCGACGCGCAGATAACTGTTCTCCGAAAGTCCGGAGGCATTGAGGTAGACGCCGGCATCGTTGCCTTCGGTATCCATCGGGCAAGAGATGAAATGGGAAGGTTCTACGATAGACCCAAAGTCCTCGCTGGAATCGAAATGTCTCAGCTGGACCGAGGATGGATCGGGTGAAAAATGGGCCAAGCGGTCTTTGGGCCAGGTAGCGACACGAACGGCGTTTTCGGTTGCGGAGGATTCGCGCCACGCTCCATACCAGAAGATGCTGCGGTCGCCGATGTTCTCGAATCCCTGTCCCTGCAGCAGGCGTGGGGATGCCCCGTCGGGCTCCTCGTAGGCGGGTACCATCTTGAAATCCGGCACCGGCTCCTTGAAGTGCATGGCGTCGTTGCTGACCACCAGACCCAGATCGCAAGTACTAAATCTCCGGTCGTTGCTCTCGTTGTGGTACTGGCCGTAGATGCCGATGAGCACATTGCCCCTATTCCACAGGGTCGCCCCCACGTGCACCTGCTCTCCCCGGTGCAGCTCGAAATCGGTGGGCGGCCGCGGTGGGATGTTATCCCGGCGGAAGCTGAGCAGGGCCGCTTGCGGCCAATGCTCGAAGTCGTATGACGCAAAGGTGACCATGGTGCGCTTGCGAGCGCCTTTGATGGGATGGGGGACAACGGATCCCTGGCCGTTCATGTAATAGCAGTTCCCGTAGCGCACGAGACCGCCGTGCTCGAGCCGGGAGCCGCGAATGATCGGGTTGTGCGGTGAGTCCACCCAACGCAGCCCGTCCTCCGAGAAGGCCGCAGACACTGCAGCGGAACTGCCGGCGTAGACCATCTTGTAGCGCCGCTTCGGGTCCGGATCGTCTGGCTCGTAGAGCACGGCGAGGTGCTCGGCTGGAATCATCTTGGCATCGCCGTCGCCAACCAGCCCCACCAGGTTGTTGTTCTTGTTGCCACCGTACTCCAGGATGCCCAGCTTCGGTTTGTCCCACTCAATCCCGTCCTTGGAGGCCGCGTAACATACGCGCCGAATGTTGTCGGTGCCGGCGCCGCCGTACCACATGCAGTATTCACCATCAACCGCCAGAACACTTCCGTAGTAGACGACCTCGGTAGAATCGGCATCATCCGGACCACCCTGAACAACCACCGGTTTCCCCGGGTGCTCGGGATCGAAACCATGGCCGGTTTCGTAGGGAGTCTTGCGGGCTGGTGTCAGCTCCATAAGCAGGTTCTTGTTGAGGGGAATGGAGTAGTCATCGAAGGGGAACAGCACAGCTTCAGCGATAGACTGAACGGGGCCTCCATTTTGAACGATCATCCGCGGTTCCTCACGATTGTACCGGTTTCCAGATAGGTGGCGAATGAATGTCCTCAAAAGGCCGGGCCGCATCAAACGCACGCATGCCCCAACATGGAATATGGGCGGAGGAAAGCTTAGATTCGGCGCCTGATCCAATCGGACCAAAGAGTGTGAAGGGCAGGGCGGGGTGAGATCGGCCGACCTTCAATCTATTGCAAGGAGTTTCGACATGGCAGAAGACCAGCTGTTCATCGTAAGCACCCTGACAGATACAGACGGCATCTTCGTCTATCGCATAACCGATGAGGACGGGCATCTCGAGCTGGTTCGGCAATACACGGAGATCAGCAACCCGTTCTTTATCCATCTCCACCCGAATGGCCGCGTGCTGTACAGCATTTCAGATCCGGACAAGGAACAGATGGTCGAAGCGCTTTCCCTGGATAGGTCGACCGGCGAGCTGACGCCGATAAACAAACAGCCGACCAAGGGAGGGTACCCTTGTTATGTGGCCGTCGATCCCAGCGGGCGCATGGTGGTGGCTGCCAACTACCAGGGAGGCAGCGTCATCTCCTATCCGCTTGAGAAAGACGGCGCCCTAGGCCCGGCGGGATCCTTCGTGCAACATGTGGGCCACAGCGTCGAGCCACGCCGCCAGATAGAACCCCACGCCCACTGTTTCAAGGTGGCGGCGGACGGGCGGTTTGCTTTTGCCGCCGACCTCGGCATGGACAAGGTCATGATATACGCCCTCGATCCCGAATCCGGCAGCCTGAGTCCTGGAGAACAGCGTTTCGCTCGCGTTCAGCCCGGGGGCGGCCCGCGGCATTTCACCTTTTCACCTGACAACCGTTACGGTTATGTCATCAACGAGATGGGCAACACGATTACCGCGTTTGTCTACGACCGGGAACGTGGGATGTTGCTGGAGAGGGATTCGGTGCCGACCTTGCCGGCCGATTTCGATGGCCACAGTGCTACGGCCGATCTGGCGTTCACCCCCGACGGACGCTTCCTCTACGGCACCAATCGCGGCCATGAAAGCCTTGCCATGTTCACGGTGGATATTGAGAGCGGTAACCTGACCCCCAACGGCATCGAACCCAGCCGCGGCGAGATGCCCCAGAATATTACCATCACTCCCGACGGCAAGCTGCTATTCATCGCCAATACCAATGGCAACAGGATGGTCGCCTTCCACATCGACCAGTCGTCTGGGAAGCTCAATTTCAGTTGTGAACTCGAGATGCCGGCGCCGGTGTGCGGCGTGCTCGGATAGCAAGGACGGACAGCGGTTACAGAGGAGCCAGAGAATGGATCAAGCAAGACACGACGCCCGCTGGCGCCAACGACGAATCATCTACAATAACGACGGCGACGATGCCCTCTATGCCCGGGACGGCGCTGAACACGAACACGACGTCGCCGAGGCGCTGACCGTGCGCACCGCCGGTGAGCTGGTGGACGATTTTCTCGACGCCCGCAGCAACCCGTTGATCGGATCGCAGGTAGACAGTAACTGGTATGCCAGCTGCATGGCCGGTCTGACTTTTTCACACAACACGAAACTGGGCGGTTTCTATGGCAAGGAGCTGCCGCTGGAGCTGGTGGAGAAGTACGGTCGGGACGCCCTTCAGGTGCAGCTGGATTTCAGCCGCGAGAACGGCATGGAAGCGGTGTGGGCCCTGCGCATGAACGACGCCCACGATGCCTATCCCATGGGCTCGCGCCGCTGGACCTACGGCCTGGCCCCGTTCAAGGCGGAACATCCCGAATGCATGCTGGGAGAAGACGGGGACTGGGAGAAATTCGCCGGCGATGGAAAGAAGTCGCCGTGGACCGTGCTCGATTTCTCCCTACCGATCGTGCGTGACCACATCTTCTCCATCATCCAGGAGGTGGCCCAGAACTACGACGTGGACGCCATTGGCATGGAATTCTTCAAGTACGACCCATTCTTCCACGAGTCACGCGAGGGCGAACCGGTTACGCCGGAACACGTCGAGATCATGACCGATCTGTTGCGGCGGATCCGCAAGATGGCCGATGAAGAGGGCGACAAGCGCGGCCGACCCATTCTGCTGGCGGCTCACACCCCCCCAGACCTGGCGTATTCACGGTCTATCGGTCTCGATCTGGAAACCTGGCTCGCCGAACAGCTGATCGACCAGCTGATTCCGGGAGGATTGAGCGAGTCGGTCTATTGTGATTCGCACAAGGGTATGATCGAGCTAGGACATCGCCACGATGTTCCGGTTTACCCCTGCCTGGGGTGGGGATTCTGGACCCGTTGGGCGTATCTCGACCTGTCCAAGGGCAAGCACCGAACCGCCGCCTCGTACCTGGAAAACCTGTATGGCGGGCAACTCGATCGCCTGGGCAAACCGTCTTACATCCTGACCTACAACGGTTGGAAGCACACCCTGGCCGCCTGGCGCGGAGCCGCAATGAACGTCCTCAACGACGGCGCCGACGGCCTTTACATCTTCAACCCTGCTTTGGGCGAGCCGGCATGGTGGCAGGATATCGGCGAGATCGCCACCATGCAGGGTAAAGACAAGCTATTCGGAATGGATCGTTTTTCGAGCGAGAGCGGAAATGTGGATCAGGTGGAGCTGCAGCCGGGCGAGAAGGTGCCGTTGAGTTTCCTGATCGGCGAAGACACCTCTTCGGGTAACGCCCGGCTTCGCTTTCGAGCCCACCTTTGGGATCTGAGCGGCGACGATGAGGTCGTCGTGCAACTGAACGGAAAGCCGCTGTCCGGGTTGGAGGTCAACGACGCCTTCGCCTCACCGGAAGAGGGCCAATGGCTGGAATGCGACCTCACCGCCGATCAGGTAGCTCGCGGGACGAACTCGGTGGAGCTGCTATTGAACAAGCGAGCTGAGTCGGAACGGTCGCCTCTGTTGCTGAATACCATTCAGCTGGCGGTCCGGTACTAGGTAAAACCGAGAGAAAGCCAGCTATAGTTTCAGGCGCACCCACCGGGTGTGCGTGATTCCCTCCGACGTGCACCAGAAGTAGGTGAGCAGGTCACCGTCCGGAAGTTGCAGCCCCCCCGGCTTTCCGAACGCGATCTGGAAGTGCTCGGCGTGGAAGCTGTCGGCGGCAGGCGGCCCCATCGTTGCTTCAGCACCGGCATCAAAAACCACCACCTCGTTCTCGACGTCGAAATGCTCCATGTTTTCACTAACTGCGACGTGTATACCTTGTGGTTCATGGCGAAAATTGTAGACCGCCGCTACCCGGCCATCTGACAGGGCGATTGGGGCGCAGACCTGGCCGCGCAGGTTGGTCGGTTTCGGAGCCGACCAGGTGCGGCCCTCGTCGGACGAGACGGTCCAGTGGTTGTTCAGGTCTTCGGAGGTGCCATCCACATGGGTCCACAGCAGGATAAAGACCCGACCGTCGGGAAGGACGGCTCCCAGCTGATCGTAATACATCCGCTTATTCTCCGGATCGTCGGCCGTCGATGTCAGCTCACCCCAGGTTTGTCCTCCGTCGGCGGAGAATACGGCAGCTGATTTCTGATCGAGCGGAGCGGTGGAGCCCTCCGGTTTCCAGGTCTCGAGGGTGTAGATCCAGCGGTTCGGGTTCACCTGCAGCACCGGGCCGGTACCGTTCCAGCTGTATCTCTCGGGCGGCAGTTCGACGGGAACGATCTGGGGTTCGGACCAGGTCTGACCCCGGTCTTGAGACCAGATCAACAGCATCTCCGATCGCGACAGCGTCTCCGACTCCAGGTCGAAGAGTGCGCCCGTATTCTGCGGGTAACGGTCGGCGGAGATGAGAAGGCGGCCATCAGGCACTGCGACGATTTTGGGTGCGCGGTAGGTATAATGCTGATCCGGACCTTCGCCTCCGTGAATGCTGCCGCGGTTCTCCCAGGTTGCTCCCTCGTCGCGAGAAACCAGGAATTCGATGTGGTTATCGGATGAGCCCAGGCTTTCACCCACGTGCTGGGCGGCGACCCAGGTGCCGTCCGGCAATGGGGCGATGGTCGGCATGTAGGCTCCCAGACCTTGCCGCCGGGATATAATACCTTTATCAACGATTCTCAAAATCGATTCCTTCCCGTTGGGCGACGGCGAGGTATTCGCGACCGTAGCGGCGACCGAATTCTCGCAACGACGTCGAGTCGAAATGTACGAAATCACCCTTGTCTTCCAGCCCCTTCGATGAGACGAATCCGGCGGCGGGCAACGTCTCCGCCGCCCGTTTCAAGGCATCGTTGACCATCTGACAACCCGCGAAGAGGGTCTCCCCGTCGTTATGGCTGGTCAGGAAACGTCCGAGCTCACCGACAATCACAGGGATCGGTTGGGACCCTCCCAGATCTCGCCGCAGGGCGCCGATCATGGCGGCAAAGCGATCGAAATAGGTCTCTGCAAGTTCAGAAGAGCGCGAATCACCCTCCCCCTGGTGCCACAAGATGCCCTTTATGGCGCCAGCTGACTGCGCGGTGCGTGCCTGTTGCAGAGCCCGCAAATGCAGATCCGCTCCCTCCTCCCATCGTTCGAGAGGAGTGCCACCTTCTGCACAAGGAATCAGACCGATCCTCACCTCATCGTTGCCCTCGATCAGCTCCAGCGCGAAGGTCATACCCAGTCCGATGCCAAGACCCTCCCGGTTGTCGTGCAACGGTTCCGCGGCGGTCTGCCAACCGTCGTTTCTGAATGCCTGGATGTTTTGGTGAGACAGGGGCTCCACACCTGCCAGCGGAGCGCGGCCCACCATGTTTGACTGACCCATCAGGAGGAAGATGTTCAGATCGTTCATTCGGCAGCCTCCAACTTACATCCGGTTGCGGCAATTGGTCGTCCATTCTTGACCCGCCCATGAATTCGGTCCTACTTTCCTTCGGTGTAGGATCAAAGGAAGCGCTAATGCTTTTCAATTTCAAATATCTCGCAATTAAAAGGTTCGGAGAGAGCCTCGAGTCCGACTACAAAGACGCCTACGGAGAGCTCGAGCCCGACTACAGTAGTTTCATCAACTGGGTGGGGCGCTTTGCGCTGGAGAACATCGCCAACTCTGACATGCTCTACCACGATGTGGAGCACACCATGTTGGTGACCACCGTCGGTCAGCAGATCCTGATCGGAAAACATCTGATTGAAGGTGGCGTATCCCCGAAAGAGTGGGCGCATTTCATCACGGCGCTGCTGTGCCACGACATTGGTTACGTGCGTGGAATCTGCCGCGGCGATGGTGATGGACGATGTGCCACCGGCGTAAGTGATGAAACCGTCGACCTGCCCGCGGACGCGACGGATGCCTTTCTGACACCGTATCATGTCGACCGCGGAAAACAGTTTGTCCGCGAGCGCTTTGGCGGGAAGACACTACTCACGATCGATCCCGAAATCGTGGCAGATTACATCGAAACGACACGTTTCCCCCCGTTGAATGGGGGCGACGAGGACACAAAGAGCTACGGCGGGTTACTAAGGTCCGCCGATTTTATAGGTCAGCTTGGCGATCCCGACTACCTGCGCAAGATTCCCGCACTTTATTACGAGTTCGAACAGGTTGGGCAGAACGCTGAACTCGGATACCATTCACCGGGTGACATGCGCAGCAGTTTCGCCAAATTCTTCTGGACTCAAGTGAGCCCGTACATCCAGGACGCCACGCGTTATCTGCAGGTCACTCAGGATGGAAAACAGTGGCTCGCCACTCTGCACGCCCATGTCTTTCAGGTCGAACACGGCGGCCGTGGGATAACCCACCCCTAATCCTAAAGCCCAACTTTACACTTCTTTACAACAGAGACAAACTTCCGAAATCCGGGACTCCTAAGTTGAGTATCGAGGATCGCAATGAAGCGGGACCTCACGACGAAGGAGCAAATCATGTTAGGCATAAACGGACGGAAGCTGGGAATCGGGGTCGCTGTTGTAGGTCTAGTGGGCGCCATGTTTGCCGGATGCGGTCACCGGGGTGGTCGCGGACACTCCTGGTTCCACAGTCATGGGGACCGCCTCGAAAGTGCGGAAAAGGCGCGCGAGCACGTGGGGGAAGCGGCCGAGTGGATGTTGGGGAAGGTGGACGCGACGGAACAACAAACCGCGGAAGTGCAGCGCATTCTAGACGGCTCGGTTGAACCCATGATGGAGTTGGCACGCCAACATCGCGGGCATCGCGAGGCTCTGATCGAGATTCTCTCCGCTCCCGAGATCGATCGCAAACGGCTCGAAGAGATTCGCCTCGAGGAGATGCAGGTGGCTGACGCTGCCTCCCGCCGCCTGCTTGAGACGTTTGCCGACGCGGCAGACGTTTTGAGCCCCAAGCAACGCCGAGGACTGGCCAAACGCGCCAGTCGCCATCACTAACCTTCACGCCTCAATTCGCCGCCATGTGCACGCGCGTTCTCATGATCGAAGACGACGAGGGCCTGTCGGCCATGGTCGCGGAGTACCTCGCACCTTTCGGCATGGAAGTCACGCCTGCGACACGAGCCGCAGACGGATTGGAACTCTTACACCAAGGTTCCTTTGATCTCCTCCTCTTGGACGTGATGCTGCCAGACCAGGATGGCTTCGAGGTCTGCCGTCATGTGCGGGCCGAGTCCGACGTGCCGATCCTCATGCTCACCGCCCGAGGTGATGAGACGGATCGGATCGTCGGTCTTGAGCTTGGCGCTGACGATTATCTCCCGAAGCCGTTCAATCCGCGCGAACTCCTGGCTCGCATGCGTGCGATTATCCGTCGCCGTGCCATCCCTGGCACCGCTTCCGCCACACATTCGCGTTTTGGACGTCTGGAGATAGATCGGGACGCGCGCGTTGCCCGCATCGACGGTCAGTCGCGTGAACTGACGGGCCACCAGTTCGACCTGTTGTGCGCGCTGGCCGAGAACGCCGGCCGCGTCATGTCCCGCGACACCTTGATGAACTACGTCAGGGGTCACGACATCGAGGCGTTCGACCGCAGTATCGACGTTCATATCTCGCGGATTCGCACGGTGCTGGAAGATGATCCCAAACAACCGCGGCGAATCCTGACGGTACGCGGCGTCGGATACGTCTTTGCCCGGCACCAGGATGAGGCCGGCGATTGATGAAACGCAGACTCTACCTGCAGATCTATCTCACCTTCGTGGGCATTCTGGTGCTTTTCTGTGTGTTGCTTTCGTTGGCCTGGATGTTTGTTCCCCACGGTGCTGAGGAGTTACGGGCTTTTGAAGGAGCCGAAGCGGTCCTGGGTGAATTGCTGCCAGGGTCGGAACGCTCAAACGAGGAGCTGCAAGCCGTACTCGAACGGCTGCGGGAGCGGTTGCCGCTGCATCTGGCCGTGCATGGACCTCACGGGAGGCTGCTTGCAGCCGTCGGCGATCGGCTGCCGCCACCGCGCAGTGGGCGCACCCAGAGCGGCTGGATGCGATCCCGCGGTGAAGGTACTACTGTGGCAGTACGCCTTCCTGGCGAACGCTGGCTGGTGGCACGCCATGGTCCACACGGACCGGGGTTTGCCGGCGGTTGGCTGGGTGGTCTGGCGCTGCTGGCGGTCGCCATCGCCGTGGGCGCATATCCTCTGGTGCGGCGAACGACTCGGCGCCTGGAGCGGCTCCAGGATCGGGTCGAGCAGTTGGGAAAGGGGGAGCTGGCAACACGCGTGGAGGTGGAAGGCAACGACGAGGTTGCCGACCTGGCTCGGAGTTTCAACCGGGCAGCAGGACGCATCGAACAGCTGGTGAACGCCCAACGTGGCCTGTTGGCCAGTGCCTCTCACGAACTGCGTTCACCGTTGGCCCGCATCCGCGTTGCCATCGAATTGCTCGCGAGCGATGCAAACCACGAACTGCGAGATCAGGTGGCCAAGGATATTGCCGAGTTAGACGAACTGATTGGCGAGGTTCTGTTTGCCAGTCGCCTGGACTCCCTCGATCAATTGGAACAATCAGAGGAAGTGGATCTGCTCGCGCTGCTTGCCGAAGAGGCGGCGCGAGAGAGTGTCAGCGTTGCCGGGGATCCGGTCACGATTTCCGGCGATCGCCGCATGTTGAGCCGCCTTATCCGCAATCTGCTACAAAACGGCAAACGCTACGGTGGCGGATCGGATATTGAAGCCTCGGTGGAGGCCGATAAAGGGGAGGCGCTGCTCAGAATCTGCGACCGAGGTCCGGGCGTGCCCGAAGGCGAGCGCGAATGCATCTTCGAGCCGTACTATCGCCTCGCCGGCACCGGCGAACATTCCGGAGGTGGAGTTGGCCTCGGTTTGTCCATCGTGCGTCAGATCGCCCGTCATCACGGCGGCGAAGCCTGCTGTTTGCCACGAAGGGAAGGGGGGATCTGTTTCGAGGTGTCACTGCCGTTACGATCCGATCATCGGTAGGGCAATGGAGCCGGGTCCAGCCATTCGCAGATTCGGTCCTTGACGGACCAGGCAAAGAAGAAATTCCCCGCCGGCGAATGATGTCCGTTGTAAAACTTTTCCAGATATCCCTCGATTCCGTCATTGCTAGTGGAAAAGTCCTGACGAAACGCGTCCCTGAGATCCAATACCTGATATGTTTTGTCTCGCACCCAATCCAGAAAGCTCTGATCGAAAAGAGGTTCGTCCTTCAACGCGGCAGCCATGCTCTTGCGGCCAAATGAGAGAATGAGCATCAGCTTCTTTTCGTGCTCCTTGGCGAACCTCTCGGTCAGGGAGACCACATGTTTGGTCGCGAACAGGGCCGCTTCGGTGTATAGCTGGTACACTCGGGCATCTGTGCCGGCGTTGGCGCGCTGAGCAGACGATCCCTTCTTCTTCGCCAATTCCGAATCGCTCTCGCTTGTTTCCTTGGCTATGATTCCATGCAGGATCGGATCCTCTCCGAAGGTCTGCCACACCCAGTCGGGATCGCAGAGCCGATAGACCTCGTCTCCAGTCAGGCACGGGTTGTCTTCTTCCTTACAGGTCCCCTCCTCAACATTTACCCGCAGGTGGGGCAGGGTGAACCTACCCTGGCGCCGGGCGCGAATCGAGCGCCAGGCATCCAGATTGCGGTAGTGATCGTCATCCCAGATGTTCAGGATCAGGTACTCTGCGGGGGTTTGTGCTTCGACCTTGAGCATGCGACGATACGCCTGATACACGCTGTAGCCGCCGACGCCGAAATTCCGGATTGGCTCCTGGAGGTGTGCCGCCAGGTACTCCTGCCACGATTCGCCGTCGCTGACCTGATCGCAGTGGGTGTAGCTGTTGCCGTAGGTGTGAATCCTACTGGCGCGATCCGGAAAATTGACCATGCGCCGCGCGCCGTTGGGCTCGTAGTTGTAGAAGGTCCACGACCCGTCCACTCCGTCTGAACGCACCCCGTCAGTAAGGACCCAGCCCAGCTCCGGATCGTAGGTGGAGAGGGCGTTGTTGCACATGATGCCTCCCAGATCGATCGGCGCGGCAGCCGCAGCGGTTCGGGGGCGAATAAAGTGGTGGACCATTTCCCGCGTCGGCATGATCGATTGTAGGAAAGTCCTGGCTTCCATAAAACCTCCGTAGCATCTTTCTCCGTACTACCATAAGCCTACGATCATTCGATGACGCCACAACAAACGAACCCTGCCGCGAGAATGACCCTGGAGCTGCCGGCGTGGAGAACTGTGGCACCTGGTCTCCAGCAGGTTGCGGTTTCTCTTCTCGATCTGGGGGGCGGACCCGTCTCTGACGCAACCGTTTTCGCAACGGGCGACGTGGCTTGTCTGCCGTTCCAACTTCAGGAGGACAACAGCGGCAGCTACTCTGGAACGATCCGGATCCCACCCGACGTTGACGGCATGCGCCGAACTATTCAGTTATCGGCCCGCCGCGAGGAGTTTCACGAGACGTTTGCAACCCTCAGTTTTTTCATCGAGGACCCGACCTGGGTGGTGCGCAACGATCACGTGGAGCGGCAGCTTCTCGCGTGGGAGCGACAGTACCCAGATCTGTTAACTCTTGAGTCGTTCGTCACCTTCGAAGGGTATCCCACCTACTCCGCACAGCTCACAAACGGCAACATCGACGACGACCGCAAGAAGAAGCTGCTCTTTGTGGAGTCCCATGGGCACGAACCGGCGGGAACGGCTGCCATCATGGAGTTGTTGCATCAGCTGCTAACCGGCTCTTCGCAGAGCGGAGAGCAATCCTCGCTTTCTGTTGAGCGCATCTTCGATGAGCTGCTCTTGATATTCGTCCCCATCGGCAACGCCAGCGGCCGCGAACGGTGTCCCGTGCAGTACTGGGCCGATCAGTACGACGACCACGCGGTCCATTGTTTTATCTACGGAAAGCTAGAAGGGGATCCCCAGCCGTGGACAAAGTCACCGTCGGTGCTCGACCGCAGGCAAGTCAAGCTCGATCCGACCTACCCGACGCCGTTGCGCTACGAGCAGATCGATGACGACAGGTTCGTGGAGCCGTTCTTCGCTATGTTGCCTCCGGTGCCGGGAGAGTTGCCGTTTCCCCCGTCGCGGTTCCATGAGCTGTTGTCGGAACCGGAGAAGGAACCGGGGTACCGATCCGCGTTGGGTTATTTCGTCAAGACTTTTCTCGACCGTTACGAGTTCGCGACCGCGGTCGATCTGCACCAGATGACCAAACCCGGGGACTCGGCGATGGTGTTGGCGCGGGCGGAGGGCAGAGCGGGGTACGACCAAAGCAGTTTGCAGCGAACCCATCGGATCGCCTCCAGGATCGAAGCGGACTGGCTCGAGAACGGGTGGCAGGTGGGGGACGAGAACCGCCTGCGGCTGACGCTGGATGACCAGTGGCCACTGAACATCACCGACTTCATTCATCTCTATGGAAAGGGGAATCCAGCCAGCTTCATGGTCGAGGTGACCAAGGGACCGGGCACAACAAAGCAGATGCAGAAGGCGCTGTCGCTCAGCGCCATAACCAGCACCATCAACTATTCGCTGGATCATGCGACTTCGAGTGTCGGTGGATCTCTGTAGCAATCGAATGCTGTACGACGAAGGCACAGGGTCTCCCCGTTGTTCAGTCGATGGCCGAATTGCGGCCAGGCGAACGGCAAAGGCATATCATCGACGAGGTTGCATGGCCCAGGCGAGACCCTTTTCATCAGGCAGGAGTAATAATATGGGAACCGCACCACCCGCATCCGCGGTAGGCCGCTACGAGGGCCGCTTCGAAAGGATCGAAACTCCGGCCCTGAACACGGCCGTGCCAGCCGATGATCGACTCATCGCGTGGGAGTCGCAGCTTTACGACATCGGATACGCGGTCATCCCCGACGCGTTGCCGGAGCCGGCGGTCGAGCATTTTCGCGAGCGCCTCATCTCGTTCGAACCCTCCGCCGGCTATTTCTCATCCTCTCTGGTTCGTCTGTTCGAGAAGGGCATGGACTTCGTTGACCTGCTGCTGAACCAGCCAGTCTTCTCGCTCATGCAGCGCATCCTGGGAGAACGCATGCACATCATCAGCATGCAGGGGCACCGGACCTTCGCGGGCAACGAGCTGTCGGGCTTTCACTCCGACGAAATCTACGTCCAGCGGCCCGACGACGTCGGCGATGAGGTCGAATACCCATCTGTCGTCAATGCGATCAACTGCCATTACTACCTGGTGGATGTGCCGGAGGAATTGGGGCCGACGCAGGTGGTGCCCGGCAGCCATCGCGCCTGCCGGGTGCCGCGCCCCGATGACGGCGATCCGCCACAGTGGCAGGGGCAGGGTCCGGTGTCCCTGACCTGCAACGCGGGCGATTGCGTCATGTACAGCAACCAGGCTTGGCATCAAGGGGCACGCAACCGGACCGACCGCCTGCGGCTGTCGGTCATGCCCACTTACGCCCGTCGCTTCGTGGCACAGCGCTTCTGGCCGTTCCTCAACTACACGCTGTCGCGGGACATCCTGGATCACTGCTCGCCGCACCAACGCGAGCTATTGGGCGAGCATCCGCGGGCGACGTACGGGTGAGGAAGGTACAGCGTCTGCTATCGCCTCGAAGTCGTGTCGCTCGTTGTAATTACTCCATGCCGTCAAATGCCGGTTTTGGATGGGGTCGGGCGCGCGCGATCGGCGGCGCGAGAGGGCAAGCCGATGCTGTGAAGACAGTTTTGGATCGCAATGCGTGCCGGTGAGCGGCAATGTCTCTTCGCTAGGGTGTTGGCAGCAAAGCTGCGGCACTGCACATCTGTTTAAGAAAGCTGTCCTATTGTGATTTCACTTGATTCATGGGCGACTCGATGCCGCGGGTCGTGGCTGCTCGAAGGTCGAAACTGGAGCGTTGTATTGCTGCTTTCTGTGCTCTCTGCTTTCCTCTTTGCTTTCCAGTTTGTCACAGTAGCCAAGTTTTCGGTACTGCCTGCCGGCGCCAGTCACATCACCTTTGGCAACTTCATACACGCCGTTCAAGAGAGCGTGCAATTCGACGGATTCGATGCGCTGCTCGTTGCATGTATGGCGACTATCGGTGCGCTGCTGCTTTATTTGGAAGCCCGCTACGAACTCGTTACCTCGTTCCTTCGGACAGTATTCGTCAGCGACAGTCGAACGGTAGTGTTATTGATCGCTGCCTCATTTGTTCTCGTGCGTTATTACCTGGCGGTGGGCAACTTCAATTGGGCGGGAGATGTCAAACAACATATTGCCACCGCCTATATGGCCTCCAGGGCCATTGCCAGCGGTGAATTCCCAATTTGGACCTTCTACATTGGCAACGGCTCTGCGTATCTACAACACTACGGATTCCTTTACCCTTGTCTTGTCGGATTCACCAATCTCTTGGTTGGGGACTTCTTCATTTCGATGAAGATAGTCCTCGTCATGGGGCATCTTCTTTCCGGTGTAGGGATGTACTACTTCGTCGCCCGTCTCTGTTCTTCTCGGCGGGCTGGTTTCATCGCCGGAATCGGCTACGTCATCTGCTTTTGGCACGTTCAACAGGTCTTGATAATGGGACGCACGCCCTTAGGGCTCTTTTACGGACTGCTTCCCTGGGCATTCTATGCCTTCGAACAATCCATGCGTGCCGACCGCCGGGTCCGGGGAGCACTTTGTGGTGGCATAAGCGTCGCACTCCTATGCTTTACCCACCCCGCGTATGGATTCTACGCTTGCGTTCTTCTTCTCCTCTACGCAATCATCCGGCTGTGGACACTGCGCACAGAGCCGGCGTTCAAAGGAATGATTGGCGCCAGTTTCCTGTACATGCTCTGCGCCCTCTCGTTCAGTGCCTACATCAACGTAGGAATGCTGGTCGAAAGTAGCTTGACCAACATGAGCGGGTTCGAATTCGGGTTGCAGGATCCAGACGACCCGAACAGAGTGCTACCTGGCCCCACCTGGCGCCACGTCTTGGGCTGGTCCAACTTTAGATTTTGGCTGCTGCCGCTCGAAGAACGCCATTGGTACGGTGGGTATCTCGGTCTATCCCTGATCGCTTTGGGCTTCGGGGGAGGAGCCGGACTCTGTTTCCATCGGGATCGCGCCCCATTGAGGCGATATCTACCTGGTTTCTGCATGCTGCTTTTGGTTACAGCTGTAATCGTCGCTTACGATTTGCCGCCCCTGAACTCTATACGCTTGATCCACGTTTTTAACCCTTCTCGATATCTTCTGTTTGTTACCTTTTTCATCTCACTGGCTGCAGGAGTCGGTACCCACCTCGCCCTACTCAGTAGACCGCGATGGATTAGCAGGAGCCGGTGTTTTACAGTTCTACTTTTCGTACTTCTGTTGGACTTGGGACCCACAACCTTCCAACAACCGTTTGTGACCGACAGAGAGCTGTTTTTTCCTCAGCTGAGTCCGGTAGATGAGCAGACCGACGACGCATCAAACGTTCCAAATTTCAGGGCACAATGGGCAACGGATGGCGGGCATTCGGCCTTCACGATCGCCCGCATGATAGTGGACAAGGGCGCAACGGTGTCGGAAGTGTATCACCCCGGCGAGTTGCCTGCCTCCGAAGTGTTTACCGATCCGATCATGCACGCGGTCCGTTCGGTCTTGAGGGAGTCCCAGACTGCCGAGGGATTTGCAGGTCATCCGGTTCGGGACTTGCTTTTGCGTGGGTTTCGTCTTCTCAACACTCGCTTTGTCCTGGCGACAACCCGTACAGTTACCTGGGGTTTCGTGGTGGAGATCGATCACAGCAGCCCGGTTGTTGCATCGCCTCGAATTGTGCCGTTTGCGGCTGAGCCGGTCACCGCGAGCGACATACAAAGCGAGCTGGGCGAAGTACTGGAGCTTGGAAAGCTATATCCTATCAAGCAGCATCAAGTCAAGAATGGTCTCCGCATGGTCCATGCCATGGGGTTGGCACCAAGAAGGAACTACTGCGAACGCCTTCTGATCAGCCCTGACGGAGAAGCTCAAGATCTGGGGACGACACCAGATGTTGAAGTACTCGAACACACGGTTGGGCATCACGACGTCCGGTTGAACGTTCGCATGATAGAGGCTGGTTTCGTACGCCTGGCGTACGCCTACTATCCGTTCCTGGACGTTTCGGTCGACGGATCAGCTGTTGTGCCTATAGAAACTGCCGATCGATTCATCGCGCTCAAACTGGACGCGGGCGCACATGCCATATCGATAGAGGCACGATTGTCTCCGCTGCGCAGGGCGCTTCTCTGGATAGCCTTTGGCGTGCTGTTGGTGGTGGGCACTTTAGCGATGCGAGAGCCGTTCAGTCGGGTACGATAGAAGGTCCGGCGCGGAAGGAGTCCTGAGGGTCGACGAGGCGACGCCCGGGCGGTTCGGGTGGCCAGCAGGGGCTCTTCTTCCCGGAGGGATCGGTCGCGCCTTCTGCGCCGCAGCGGCCGTTGAGGTAGTCCCGGCGCCGTTACCGTTGCGCAGCTGCGACGATCTCACTCGGCTCGGAAATAGGTCCGAATCATGCGAAAGGAGAAGTGAGAAACGTTCCCGCTCCCGCCGCGAATAATGACCGTCGCGGTCGGCTCGATCTCGAAGCGGGCAGAAGTTTCGTAGGTCACCGGCTCGAAGTCATCCACATAGGTCATCTGGTCGCCGCCGAAGGTCGCAATATTGCGACTCTGATGCTGGCAGTGCAATCCCTTGATGATCTGCTGTCTCAGATTCTGCATATTCCACCCCTCCTGCCCGTGCCGCCGGGGCTCTTTGTCGGTCAATCCGGGTTGGGGGTATTCGCAGATGAGATAGGCATCGGTCTTGCAGGCTGATCCCAACACCGATACCGCAACGATGGGCATTTCCTCGGTGATGGCGATGTATCCCTTGCTGCGCTCTATCTCGAGCCCGTGTCTGTGCGGCGCACCTTTATTTTTCAGCTTCCGCCACGCGGCGTCCCGCGTGCCGTCGTTCCAACAAGCATCGATTTCGATGTTGCCGTAGTCGTCGAAGGGCGACCAGTACTCCTTCATCGCCACACCGGTCATTGTGGCCACCTGACGTCTCGTGGTTCCCACCTCGTCTGGATCCCTGTCCTCACCCCAGTCGTCCGAGAAACCCATGAATGGGCTGAGCTTATTGGCTTCCTTCCACAACGTTTCTTCCGACATGAGCCTAACTCCTTTCAGGTGAGTGCCCGTACTTCGTCCGACCAATCCTCCCACATATCCTCGGCGGGTGGGGAATCCATGTTTTCCTCTATATCGTCCCGGCAGAAATCGTAAAACACTGCCTGGCGGATCTGTCGCGTGCGGTTGTAGGCGCCGGCGTGGGCTAAGCGGTGATGCCAGAAGATGATATCGCCGGCTTCGCCGTGGAAATCGACATAGGCTTGCTGGTTGAAATAGTCGTAATCCTTTCTGGCGCGCTCGGTCTCCTCCGCGCCGTAGCGCGAGTTGAAGTCGTAATAGAATCGAAGGTGGCTGCCCGGCCAGACCTTCAGTCCGCCCCCATCCGGTGGAACTTTGTCTATGTAGCCGACCACGCCCACGTGGAACGGGTGACCGTCGCAGTGACAGGTGGGGGCGACCGCCGATTTGTCGCCTTCGGGAAAATTGCAGTAGATCCCGCGAACGCGCTCCGGTCGTTTCACCCTTCTGGTCCCCAAAAACTGCTCCGCCATCGCCCAGATCTTAGGGTCAGTGGCCAGCAGGCGAATCATCCAGTCCTCATCACCCCGGTCCCGGTACTTCCATGTGTAACCTCCCATAGAGCTGGGGGGCTCGTCTCTATCCGGCAGTGGACCGATCCAGGTGTCAGGGTCGTTCCGATCGAGCTCGGGTGGAGCCGCTTCCCACAAGGAATCGCGAGCTTGAGCCATCAGCTCCGGATTCAGGATTCCCCGCTTGACGAGGTAGCCTTCCCGCTTGAAGATGCGAATATCCTCTGTCGAAAGTTTGCTCAACCGCAATCCTCAGTGCGCGCGCCTCTGTTTTGCGGGCACGCGTTGTTGTCGCGACTGCCGCCCGCTGCGATCAACATTCGATGGAGACGGGTGCTTTCCTGGCTGCGCTTTCAATGGCGCCGAAGACCATCGCCAGGCTCTTGATGTTATCGCTGCCGACGGTTTCCGGTGTTTCGCCGTCGCGGATGCAGCGCACGAAGTCGCGGATGAGGCCCTCATGGCCGCCCTGCTTATCCGTCGCCTTCGCTTCCCCGATTACCATCTCGCGATACTCGTTACGAACATCTCCAGATTGACCATCGAATCCGTCAGCGCCGTCCCATGAGATGCTACCATGGTCGCCGATCACACGCCAATCGCATTCCCAGGTCGTTTCCAACCCTTCCGAGCACCAGCTGCCGCGGTAGGTGTAGACGATCCCGTTTTCCATTTCGAAGATGGCCACGGCCGAGGCATCGCGCTCGAACCAAGAACCTGGCGGATTCCACTCTTTGCAATAAACCGACACCGGATCGGCACCGAGGATCAGGCGGGCTGCATCAAAGGTGTGGATCGCCATATCGAGCAGGAGGACATGAGGCATGATATCTCGGAAGCCGCCGAAGTGGACTCCCTTGTAGAAGTCACTGTTGAGAGTCGTGATCGAACCGATTTCGCCAGATTCGATGGTGCGCCTGAGCCGACGGATGTTGGCGTCGAAGCGGCGATTTTGCATCACCGCATATTCCTTGCCCGCTTCTTCTGCCGCCGCCACCACCCGACGGGCACTCTCCATGGAAATGGCCAGCGGTTTCTCGCCCAAAACGTGACAGCCATTGGAAAGCCCCGCCAGGGTGACCTCGGCGTGGGTCTCCGGAATGGTGCAGTCGAACAGTACGTCAGGTCTGGTGTTCTCCAGGGTCTTGGAGAGATCGGTGCTTATCTCCAACCGATCCATCTCGCCGTAATCAGCGGCCCTGGTCTTGGCGGCATCCAGGTCGATGTCCACGAATCCGACCAGCTCGAAGTCGGGAATCTTACGGGCAAAACGAACCCAGGTAAGACTCATGCCGCCGCAGCCGACAAAAACGCCGCGAAGCTTCTCGCTCACGCTCTAGCTTCCAAGCGGGCGAGCCTCCAGCTCAGAGCGGGGAAAGAAATGGGTGATGAGCCCGCGACGCGGATCGTCGGTGCGATTGCCCCCCGCGTAATGGTAGGTGCGGCAGTGGTGGAAGGTGGCGTCGCCCGGCTCGAGGGTCACGGTGAAGGCGGAGTTCAGGTCGACACCGGCAATCTCCAGCGCGCTCCCAACTTCAGAACGGGCGCTCGCATCTTCGTGAACGGCTATCTCTCCCAGGTGGCTTCCGGGCACAAAACTGACCGCACCGTTTTCCGGAAATGCGGGACTCAGTGCCAACCAGCACGTTATGGCCCGAGTGTTGGCGATCTCCCGCCGGCGCCAGTAGCCGGCATCCTGGTGCCACTGGGTCTCGGCGGCGTGGCGAGGCGGTTTCATGATGAGCTGATCGTAGGCGAAGGCGATATCATCCCCTTCCAGCTGACGAGCAACCGAAAGAATCTTCTCGGCGTACTCGTGCTCACGCCAGTGGGGTATGTGGCTGGAGGGTCCGCCCAGCTGAACCAGCTTGCTCTTGTCCGGTTTGCGCCCTTTTTCTTCGGTGTAGCCGTATTCGCCATCCACCGCTTTGTCGTAATCCAGCATCAATTCATCCACCTGATCGGGTGACAAGACCTGGGGTACAATGACGAAGCCGTCTTCGCGGTATTGATCCAGAAGCTCGGGAGGAAGTGATAGGGTATCGTTTCCGACTTCTACGATGGTGTGTACTCCTTTCTGTGCGTCAACCGTCGCCCCTTGTTGAGTGAAACCGACGCGGACCTATAATTAAGCCGATCCCAATTCCTCAGCAACACGCACATCGTTTGTCGGGCGCGGCTACACGGCGAACGTGTCGCCCACACCCCATGAGATCGCCGAGCAAATGCCCAACTACAAAGCAAAGGATGCCACCCAGGGCACACATGGTAGAGGGCGTCTATCGATCACATCTTTCCGGCGGCATCCGCGTCAAGATTCCCCTGGAAGATCGGAGCCACCCCCTGGAATGAGCGGGATGTGACCGAAAACGCGCTTAAGGGAAGGGAGAGCGGGCGCAAAGGGCTGGGTTGGGTGCTGGTTACGTTCACCATTCTGAGCTGGGGATCACTTGTCGTCCTGCTCAAGCTGCTCGTCCCTGAGATCGATCCACGTACCCTCACCTGGTACCGCTTCGCTTTCGGGGCGATCCTCATTCTCGCCTTCAGCGGCGGCAACGGGATTCGCGACCTTACCCGCGGTTTCAACCGGCGAAGGATGGCGCTAGTCGTAATTGCTGGATCGGGACTTGCAGGGAACTACGTCCTCTTTCTGAGCGGGTTGTACTACCTGACCCCCGGCGTTGCGTTGATCGTCATGCAGGTCGTGCCCTACATGATGCTGGCCGGGGGGGTATTGATCTTTGGCGAGGCTTTTGCCAGACGACAGTGGATCGGTGTCCTGCTCCTGCTCGCCGGCTCGATCTTCTTCTTCAATCAACGCTATGAAGAGCTGCAGTCGCTCTCCTCCGGTTACACCAGGGGCGTCGTGCTGGTGCTTGCGAGTGCGGCCGGGTGGACAGCTTATCTGCTTATCCAGCGACGATTGATCCGCGAGCTCAATGCGAGCACGATCATACTGGGTTGTTACATCGTCGGCATCCTGGCTTTGCTTCCGTTTGCCTCACATGGCCAGGTCACGGCGCTCAATGGCGGGATGTTGTTGCTGTTTGGCTTCGCAATCCTGCTGACTGCGATCTCCCATGTGGCCTTCAGCGCCTCGCTGCGTTACATCGATGCGTCAAAGGCGGGCCTTGCCCTGGGAAACGTTCCGATTGTCGCCTTGATCGGCACGGCGATACTCAGTCCCTGGTTGGACCGGCTCGAGCCGGACGGTCTCAATCCCGCCGCGATCCTGGGAGCGCTTATGATCGTCGGAGGGACTGCCTTCGCCGCACACATCAGGCACCCTTGACACCCGAAAAGAATCGCGCTTAATCCAAGTGATTCTTCAACTCAGACCAGGAGGTGGATTTGGACTGCACCAACTATATGCGTGACGAAGATGTGGCCATGTTCGAACGCGAGTTCGATTCGTTCGTGCCCGACAAGGTCTATGACGCCCACTGCCACCTCCTGTGCCTGGGGATCCCCAACCGCTGGGGGACGACAGTTTCGGAGATGTCGGCCATGCCGAATGCATGCGGTTGCTCGATTGTATGATGCCCGGAAGAGATATCGCGGCGAACTTTCTCTCGTTCAGCATTGACCCGGACTGGGCCACCAGGGCCAACGATTGGTCCGTAAAAGCGGTGGCGTGCGACACTCGCTGTCGCGCCGAGTTCTTCGTGAAACCGAACGACGATCCGGACTGGGTGCGCCAGGAAGTGAAACGGCTGGGTTCGAGCGGATTGAAATGTTACCACCTGCAGGCAACGCTCAGCCCGTCGTGGGAAGAAGGTCGCAAAACCTGGGAGGCCGATATTCCCGACTATCTTCCCGAGTCGTTCGTGCAGGTGGCGGACGAAGCGGGACTGGTGATCACCCTTCACATGGTCAAGGAGCGATCGGTGGCGGACCCGAGCAACATTCACTGGATCCGGCACTACTGCGAGAAGTACCCCGACATGAAGCTGATCCTGGCTCATTCGGCGCGAGGTTTCCAACCGCAGCACAATCTCGAGGGACTTCCGCAACTGAAAGATCTGGACAATCTCTATTTCGATTGTAGCGCCAATTGCGAGCCGGTAGCGCATCAGAGCATTTTTCGGATCTTCGGACACGAGAAGATGATGTACGGGTCCGATTTTCCAATAAGCCACAAGCGAGGTAAGTCGCTACAAGCGGCAGATTCGTTCTTGTGGTTGTACGACGACACTCCCGTTTGGGGCGAAAAGCACACGCAGGTGAAGCCGGTGCTGGTGGGACTGGAACACCTGCGCTCGCTCAAATGGGCTTGTTGGTCGGAACGGCTCACCGACAGCCAGGTGGAAGATGTGTTCTGGAACAACGCCGCCGCCTTGTTCGACGTTTGATGAACGCAGCTGAGGCTATCTCCAGCATCGCCGACGAGGGATTCTGCATCCTTCCGGATCTGCTGGAACCGGCTGAGGCCGAACGTCTCGATGCGCTGGCTCGACCTTTGATGGATCCCCATGCAGGATACGTCAAGCTGGAAGGGGCGCTGAATCAGATTCCGGACCTGGCGCCGCTTTGCACGCACCCGCTGCTGCTGGAGATCGCCGAGCACTTTTTGGGCGAAGACTATTTTCTGTCCAACAACGTGGCAATGATGTGGTGCCAACCCGGCGGCGGGGGCGGCCATCTTCATTCCGACTGGCCACTCTTTCGGGTCCCGCAGCCGTGGCCCCGTTGGACATTTGGGATTCAGACCATGTGGATGCTCACCGATTTCACCGCTGAAAACGGATCGACCCGCGTGGTTCCGGGCAGTCATCTGGCCGGTGGGCCGCCGATTTCTGGGAGGGAGTACTCCCATGAGATGCCGGCGGTTGGGCAAAAGGGGTCTCTGCTGATTTGGCAGGCTGCATTGTGGCATCGCAGCGGAGTGAATACGACTGCCGACCAACACCGAATGGGTGCCAACATAGGATATAAACCGTGGTTCGTGCATCGACCAGCCGAGGAGTGGCCGCTCCTGCGGCGCGAACTCTATCGGGAGTTACCTGAGCGGCTGCAACAGTTATTGCGGCGCTCGGTCGAGAGTCCCTGATGGCCGAGTGAGGAGCGCAACCGGCTTTAAGCGGACGGCATCGAGACGGCGTCGTCGCGCCGTTGGTGCATGTTTTTCTCCATCGATTCGGGATACCGGTCGGGCAGGTGGGAGACGCGATTCAGCCGCTCCAACTGTTCTCCCTCAAGCCGAAACGAATCCGCCTTCAAGTTGTCCGCAAACTGATCCAGGGTGCGTGCGCCGATGATGATCGAGGTAATCCCCGGCTGCTCGAGGCACCAGCGCAGCGCGATCTGGGCAGCCGAACGATCTGTTTCCTGCGCCACCTCGATGACGCTCTGCAGGGTCTCGTCGGCGTTGGCGGCGAAATAGTTCTGCGGGAATGCCCAATCATCGGCAGACCGGGTTCCCGACAGGAGGCGCTGGCCGGGTTGATATTTCCCCGAGAGAAATCCTCCTCCCAGCGGGCTCCACACCACCACGCCCAATCCCTCAGTCTGGCAGATGGGGATCAGCTCCTGCTCGATGTCGCGAACCACCAGGCTGTACTGAGGTTGGTAGCAGTCGAAACGGGTCCAGTTGTGAAGGTCGCTGATACTTAGCGCCTTCATCAGACGCCAGCCCTGGAAGTTGCTGCAGCCGGTGTATCGCACCTTCCCTTGATGCACCAGATCGTCGAAGGCCCGCAACATCTCCTCCATCGGTGTCTGCCGGTCGACATGGTGGATGTAAAACAGGTCGACGTAATCGGTACGCAAGCGTTTGAGGCTGGCTTCCAGCGCCTGCATGACATGCAATCGGGACATGCCAGAGTCGTTGACACCGCTGCCCGTCGGATTGAAAAATTTGGTGGCAATGATGAGGTTTTCGCGATCTTGAGGAATCGCTTTGCCCAGCATAACCTCAGATTGCCCGCCGCCGTAAGAGTTGGACGTGTCGAAGAAATTGATGCCGGCGTCCAATGCTTCCCGCACCATGCTGTCGGCAGTGACCTGATCGGTACCGCTGCCAAAGGTCATTGTTCCAAAGCAGAGTTCCGAGACCTTGAGGCCCGTTTTGCCCATTCTTCGGTAACGCATCCGCATTGCTCCCGTCTCGCAATTCTTGATACCAGATATGTTGGGGGATAAGTTAAGTCGCTCAACAGGCGAAGAAAGGCGGTAGGTCATATGAAAATCGCTGTGGTTGGTGCGGGCGCGATGGGCTCGATCTACGCAGGTCTGCTCGCTGACGCGGGAAACGAAGTATGGGTGGTGGACAAGTGGAAGGATCACATCGATGCGATACGCAAGAATGGACTCCGGGTCGCGGGGGCCAGCGGCGATCGCGTGGCCAAGGTGCAAGCGACCACCGAGACCGGCGACGTGGGTGAGGTGGAGCTCCTCATCATTGCTACCAAAGCGATGCACGCCGAGGCGGCGGCCGCCAGCGCTCGTTCGCTGCTGACGCTGGAATCCACTGTGCTCACCATACAGAACGGTCTTGGGAGCGTCGAAAAAGTCGCCAATGCTCTGGAGTTGGAAAGCGTAATCACCGGCGTCGCTGGAGGTTTCGGGGCCTCGGTGGTCGGGCCTGGACACGTGCACCACAACGCCATGCAGCTCATCCGTCTCGGTGAAGCCAACGGACCGATCAGTCCGCGCCTGGAGCGTTTGACCGAGGTATGGAGCGCTGCCGGTTTCAACGTAAAGGCCTTCGACAATATCGATCAGCTGGTGTGGGAGAAACTGATCTGTAATGTTACCTATAGCGGTCCGTGCACGGTGTTGGAATGGACCATCGGTGACGTCATCGCCGACCCTTCGATGTGGAAGGTCGCCTCCGGTTGCGCTGTCGAAGCTTTTGAGGTGGCCGGCGCCCTTTCGATCGCGCTGAGTTTCGACGATCCGGTGCAGTACGTAAGAGATTTCGGGGCCCAGATGCCCGCCGCGGTTCCGTCGGTGCTGCTGGACTTTCGTGCCGGAAGGAAGTCGGAGATCGAAGTGATCAACGGCTCCATCCCGCGGATGGCAGCAACGGTCGATATGCGGGCGCCGTACAACGAGGCGATTACCGCACTCGTTCTAGCCAAAGAAAGCGTCACTACTGGCGCCTAGGGCCCACGCTGAGACCACTAACAAATGAAGATCACCAAAATCAAAACCGCTGAAGCCAGCGGGCACGGCTTTTCCACCTTCGTCAAGATCTTCACCGACGAGGGTGTGGTGGGTGTAGGAGAGTGCATCCACGGCGGCGATGGCTGCAGCCGGCTGATCGAAGACATGGCCGGCATCATCACGGGCGAGGATCCACTGGATGTCGATCGTCTCATAGAAACGATTCGTCGTGCCTATCTGTTCAACGGCGCCATGGCTGGGAACGCAGTTACCGCCATGACCGGGATCGAGATCGCGTTGTGGGATCTGGCCGGCAAGGCGTTGGACCTGCCGGTCTATCGCCTGCTGGGCGGCAAGTTCCGCGACCGGATCCGGCTTTACTGCGACTGCCACGCCGGCGCCGACGACTCGCCCGAGTCCTATGCGCGGCGGGCAAAAGAGATCGTGGCGATGGGGTTCGATGCGATCAAGTTCGACATTGACGACGCCAACAGTCCGCACAAGCTGGACCGCTACAATTGGTCGGTTTCACCAAGCGAGCTGGCGCAGATGGTCGACCGGGTAACGGCGGTGCGCGAGGCGATTGGTCCGGGTGTCGATCTGGCTATCGATATGCACGGGCGTTACGATATCTCCGCCGGAATCAGGGTCGCCCAGGCCCTGGAGCCGTTTGACCTGATGTGGTTGGAAGAGCCGGTGCCGCCCGAAAACATCGATGCCATGCGGGAGGTGAAACGCTGCACCCGAACACCGATCTGCGCTGGCGAAAACCTCTACACCCGGTGGGGATTCCGGGAGCTTATCGAGAAACAGGCGGTAGATGTGATCATGCCGGATCTACCCAAGTGCGGCGGCCTTTCTGAGGGGCGCAAGATCGCCAACCATGCCGAAACCTATTACCTCCCGTTTGCGCCCCACAACGTCTGCGGTCCGCTGGGAACCATCGCCTCCTGCCATTGCTGTGCCTCCATTCCCAACTTTCTGGTACTGGAGTGGCACTGGGTCGACCGGCCGCACTGGCACGAGCTGGTGCTCGCAGATCCGCCGCTGATCCAGGACGGCTACATCGTGTTGCAGGAGGGACCGGGTTTGGGAGTGGAGTTGAATGAAGAAGCGCTGGCGGCCTACGCACGGGACGACCGGCCGATATTCTAGCGAACCGGGGCGTTTTGTTTCCAGCGAAACCCAGGGTCGGATACGCTGTACGGCCAGCTGGCGCCACCTTGATGATGGAAGTCTTCTTCGCGGCCGCATAACCACAGAAACAGCTCGGCAACGCGGGGTACCGATTGCCATATCCTTGTCGCATCGGCGAAATACTCGCTCTCGAATTGGTAGTCAGCGCGCGCGAGATCGAAGCCTTCGTCCAGGATCCAGTCTCGCTGTGGTGGAACTGTCCGCCAACAATCCCACTTCAGCAAATTGCGCACTCCATCCGCTCGTTTCCGCGGTTGGCGGTGCCATATGGAATAGGCCGTAAAGAAAACGGAACCGGCAGGGGATTCGGTCATCAGCTGTCCGGCCAGATGACCAAAATGCTCCAGCTCCTCGCGGGCGATGGGAACCAGATGGGAACCGGGCAGGAACAGGGTGGGTCCCATCTCCGTGGTGGCGTCTTTGGGATAGTAGAAGATCTGCAGCATTTTGAGCGTACGTTCGAATTTCGAACCGGCATCCACATGCCACGGTCGTTCCGCCTTCGGTCCCTCCAACCGGTGATTGGCCAGCCAGTCGGGCAGCTGGAAACGCTCGCCCAGGAGGGAGCGCGTGACACCGGCCACTTCAGGGTGGAGCAGCACTTCGCGAACGAACCGTTCCTCAGCCAAGAGGTTGTTTTGGACGGCCACAAGGGGGTCGCGGTCGACTTCCTTGTCCACGAACCCGGCCACCCATTCATTGGTCGATTCGGGAATGACCGCCTCCAGCTTCAGCATACCAGTCTTGCAGAACTCGAGCACCTCACTGTCGGTGAGGGTTGGTGCGATACCTTCCTCTGCCAGTTGCACCGTCCTGTTTTCCGGCCTCAGCAGTTGGGTCATGGCTCACCGAATCTTTCCAGAATAAATTCGCAGATGACGTGGTGGTCCTGCGAATGGGTTGCCGGAATCTCAGCGGGGAAACGTATCACCCGCCACCCTTCGGCAATGGCCGCTGCAACGGTTTTATAAGGCCAGCTCTCGTAGTCAGCCGGACCGTCGTCGATCTTGCCTTGCCGCAGCATGGTCATACCGATCACTTTGGATGCCACGGAGGTGGTTACGGTCTGCAGGTAGAGCAGATCTTGAATGGGGTCGGACCGTCGCAGTCGCGTTTCGACGGCGCACAGTTGGTCTTCGCTGAGGGCACCTTTCCTGAAGGAGGCCAGACATTCTTGCAGCAATTCGACTGCACTTGGCATGTTCAGTCCTCGCGAAGAGAATCGGAACCCAAAAACGCTTCGGATGTCGGATTTAGCGGAGTATACCCCCTTGAGCGCCTACCTGCAAACGATATGTCGGGTCAATCCGCCCGACCGGAAGGCGTCGACGGTATGGAATTGGGCAAACGCTGTTCTATATTCGCTTACATCAACGAGGTGAACAATGAAGATCGCATTTTCAACACTAATGCTGGTGGCGCTGAATGGTCAGGCAAGTGCCGAAACGGAGACGGCCACCTTCGCTGGCGGCTGCTTCTGGTGTACCGAGGCCTCTTTTGAGAAAGTAGAAGGGGTGAGTAATGTTGTCTCGGGATATATGGGAGGCCCAGAGAAGAACCCCACCTACAAGCAGGTCTCTTCGGGAGGAACGGGGCACCTGGAGGTGGTTCGGGTGACCTACGACCCGGAAGTTATCAGCTATGCCGGAATATTACGCGCTTTTTGGATGATGTACGACCCCACCGACGCCGGTGGCTCGTTCTACGACCGCGGCACCCAACACACCTCGGCGGTCTTCTACCACAACGACAGACAAAAGTCGCTGGCGGAGGTTTCCAAGCAGGAACTGGATGGATCCGGCCGCTTCTCCGACCCGATCGTCACCCCGATTCGCGCGGCCGAGACCTTCTATCCCGCAGAGGAGTACCACCAGGACTATTACAAGAAGAACCGGGCACACTACCAGCGTTACCGGACAGGTTCGGGCCGCGATCGTTTTATCGCGGAGCATTGGGGAGATCTGGACAAGAATCAGGCGCAATATTCGAAACCGCCCGACGCGGTCCTGAAGAAGAAGCTTACCGACCTTCAGTACCGGGTCACGCAGCGCGAAGGCACCGAGGCGCCGTTCGACAACACTTACTGGGACAACAAGGCCGTCGGGATCTACGTCGACGTTGTTTCGGGGGAACCTTTGTTCAGCTCGACGGATAAATACAGATCTGGTACCGGCTGGCCGAGCTTTACACGCCCGCTGGTGGCGGACAACGTTGAGGAAAAAACCGATTTCAAACTCATACTTCCGCGTACCGAGGTGCGTAGCAAAAATGGCGATTCCCACTTGGGGCACCTGTTCGAGGACGGTCCTGAGCCGACCGGCCTGCGTTACTGCATCAACTCTGCCGCCCTGCGGTTCGTGCCCCGCGAAAAGCTGGCCGATGAAGGGTACGACGAATTCCTGAAGCTCTTTGAGTGAACCTCCGATGCCGTTTTCGCGGTGTCCCGCTTTGATTTGCGGGAAGCCAGGAGATTGAATGAATCCAACCAAACGTAATCTTCTAATCACGGGCGGTGCCGGTAACGTCGCCACCTTTCTGCGCCAACACTGGGGGGAGCGGCACACCTTACGACTGGCAGATATCCGGCCGGTCGAGGATTTATCTTCACATGAGGAAGCAGTGGAGTTCGACATAAGTGATCTCGAGGCTTTTACCAAAGCTTGTGAGGGTATCGACACGGTGGTGCACCTGGCGGCAGATCCGAGCCCGCGGGCCGACTTCTATGAAAGCCTCCTGCAGCGCAACGTGATCGGCGCCTACAACGGCTTCGAAGCGGCCCGACGTGCCGGCTGCCGGCGGTTGGTGTTCGCTTCCAGTATCAACGCCGTGTCGGGTTACGATCGGAGCCGCACACCGGTTGATTGGGATGCTCCAGTTTACCCTTCCAACGTATACGGTGCCACCAAATGCTGGGGCGAGGCGCTGGCTCGCGTCTATTCGCACACACACGGTCTCTCCTGCCTCTGCGTGCGCCTTACCCGTCCCAGGTTCCGCCAGGACGACTTCGATCCCGCGGCCGATTTCCATGGGGTGAGCGCGCGCGATACCGCCCAGGTTTTCCTCCGCTGCGTAGAAGCCCCCGACGATGTGAAATTCGGCATCGTACACGGCGTGTCGGAGCACGAGGGATACTGGTTCCAGGTCAGCGCTTCCGATGAGCGCATTGGCTTCGAACCGCAAGACGGCACAGCGTTTCCGAAAACCGGCGATACGTGAGCGGGGCGATCGTATCTCTGATCGCGGACGTTTCGAGGATGTCGGTATTACTGCATCAATGAGGGGAAAAAGGTGAAGCGGAAAAACATTCAATCGGGCGGGGAGTTCGAGAACACCTTCGGCTACTGTCGCGCCGTTCGCGTCGGCGATCAGATTCACGTCGCCGGCACCTGCGCCCAGCCTCCGCACGAGAACGGCGATGCCTACGAACAGGCGAAGGGCGCATTGGGTATCATCGGAAAAGCGCTGAGCGAAGCTGGAGCCGGCTTCGAGCACGTGGTCCGCACCGTCGTCTATATCACCGACACCAAACACGCGGATGGGGTCACCCGCGCCCATTCGGAAACCTTTGACGCGATTCGGCCAGCCTCGACGATGGTGGTCGTAGCGGAGCTGCTCAAACCGAATCTGGTGGTGGAGATCGAAGCGTACGCTCTGCTGAGCTGAGAAGGTGTCCTAGGGAGGGGTGCTCTGTCGCGCCTACTGTTTCTCGGCGACTTCGCTCAAAACAGCTGACGCGCGCTGCCCCAGCGCAGAATCGGGTTCTCGCCGAGCAATTCGTTTGAGCGAATATTGCGCCGCTTCGTCGCCCAGCCGTCCCAGCTCCAACGATTCCTCGAACGCCTGCTCGCGCCACTTCGTCATATACGGCAAGATCTCCAGCCCTTTGTCCCGCCAGTAATACTGAAACTCCTCGCCGTCCCAGCTTTCGTAGATCTCTTCCCAGGACAACGGACTTATGGAGTTCAGATGGGGCTCCAGCATGAACTCGGAGATCGGCACGTCCAGGGGCTGGTAGCGATTGTCCAGGGAAATGCGCAGCCGGTCTTTGGTGTAGTTGGGCAGCGCCCGGTGTACGGTCAGGCTGGGAAAGATCAGGACGTCGCCAAGCTCGTAGTCGGTGCTGTGCCATTCACCATCCAGCTCGCTCTCCTCGATGGCCAGACCCCCCGCGCCGAGCGAGAAGTGATGGTCCATTACGCGGTCGATCTTGTGGGAGCCAGGCACCAACGCCAAGCCTCCCAGCTCGATGGGCCAGTCGCCGATCGGCGCCCAAAAGGTGAGCGTGTCCAGGCTGCCCTGAAAATGCACGAAGTCCTGATGCATGGGAGTGGTATGCTCCAGGTACTGGGGAAACCAGAGGCGAGCGATCTTTTTGGGATGGGGAAGGGATTCGCGGCCGACCGCCTTGGCCATGATATCCATCACTTCGGGCTGGTGGGCGGATTCGTGGAACGACTGCAGGCGGTAGACCTGGTGATAGCCGTCGATGTACTCGGGATCGCCCTCGGTGCACTGGGCATCGAGGGCGATCCCATCCATGGGATCCGTGCCTTCCGCCAACCAGCCGACCCGCATCAGTGCCTCCATGACCTCCCGGCGCAAGACCAGCAGCTTCTCCGGATCCTGTATTCTCCTCAGATACAGATATCCCTCTTCCGCAAGCCGCCGGCGCAGCTCTTCCGGTTCGTTCAGTGCATCGTTGGAGGTTTTGAGTTTCTTCATGGTCGAATAGCATAGTAGTTTGGCGGCGAGTTGAAAAGCTCCAGGGTGACAGCCCTCCAGACTATGAAGCTCTCGATTGCCACTTGCACGACTACCTGAAATTGATTTCAGTAAAAAAACGTCCGCCGGATTGAAATGCAACCAGGGCCGGACGCCGACTAGAGATTTTGTCACGGAGAAATAGAATGCTACTCAAAGATCGTGTTGCCATCGTAACCGGCAGTGGCAATGGGATTGGTCGCGCCATTGCCCAGCGCTTTGGGAGGGAGGGGGCGGCCATTACCGTGGCCGAGCTGGAAGAGGAGCCCGGCCGCGAAACCGCGACCTCCATCGAGGCGGCGGGCGGACGCGCCCTCTTTCACGCCACGGACACATCCGACGACGGTTCGGTCAAAGCGATGGTTGCCGCGACCGTTGAACGCTTCGAAGCGGTCAACGTGCTGGTCAACAATGCCGCCGCCTTCGTCTTCGGCACAGTCGAAGAGGTGACAAGGCAGGACTGGGAGAAGGTGTTCGGGGTCAACGTAATTGGCTATGCCAACACCGTGCGCGCCTGTCTGCCGGAATTCCGCAAGAACGGTGGTGGTGCCGTTGTCAACATTGCGTCGGTTTCGTCGTTCGTTGCTCAACCCGGGTTCGTGCCGTACAACTCCTCCAAGGGAGCCGTCGCACAGTTGACCCGTTGTCTGGCGATGGATCTGGCGATAGACAACGTGCGGGTAAACGGGATCTGCCCCGGGGCCATTCGAACCCGGGCTACCGACCGGCATATCGCTTCCCTCGGCCTCGATCCGGAAGCGGCGTACGAAGAGTTCGGGCAGGACGCGCTGATGAAAAGGATGGGAAAACCGGAGGAGATCGCCGCCGGCGCTCTCTTCCTGGCTTCGGAAGAGGCTTCGTTCATGACCGGGGCTCACATCGTCATCGACGGCGGGGCGACCATCGATTGAATGCTACTCTGGCGTGACGTACGCCGCAGTCAGACCGCCATCGACCTTGAACTCTGAACCGGTGATGTAGGATGATTCATCGGAGGCGAGAAACAACGCGGCCTGTGCCATCTCCGCGGCCTCGCCGAAACGGCCCGTGGGAAGGTGCACCAGGCGGCGCTCCTTCTTGGCGTCGGTGTCGAGGAACTTCATCAACAGCTCAGTGCGCAGCGGTCCAGGACACAACGCGTTTACGCGGATCATTTCACGGGCGTGAACCATGGCAAGCTCCCGGGTCAGCGCTAGCACGCCTCCTTTGCTGGCGGTGTATGCCAACTGCGGCGTCGCGGCACCCATCAACGCGACGAACGAGGCCGTGTTGATGATCGAGCCGCCGCCGGCACGGCGCAGCGCGGGTATACCGAATTTGCAGCCGAGGAACACCCCCTTCAGGTTCACCGCCATCGTTAGCTCCCACACCTCTTCGGAGGTGTTGACGGCATCTTCGTCACCGGGGTCCATGATGCCGGCGTTGTTGAACAGCACCTGCAGCGCGCCGAACTCCTTCTCGGTCGCGGCCACCATCGCCTCGCAGTCGGCGGACCGGGATACATCGGCGTGCAGGTAGATGGCACGAGCATTCATAGCCGTTATCCTGGAGACCGTCTCTTCGCCGCCAGCGTCGTTCATATCGACCGCGGCGACGGCGGCGCCCTCGCGCGCAAAGAGCAGCGCCGATTCGCGGCCGATGCCGCTGGCCGCTCCCGTTATCAATGCAACTTTACCTTCGAGTCTCATCAGGACATGTCGTCCGACTCCCAACGATCACAGACGGTGGCACACTCGGCGGCCACCTCTTGGGCAGTCAGGTCGGTGTTCTTGGACAACGCTTCCACCGTCCAAGCGCCGTCGAAGTTGATCTCCGTCAGGGCGGTACCCAATGCGGACCAGTCGATGACTCCGCGGCCGGGAACCCAGTGGCAATCCTTCTCCCCGTCCACATCCTGAAGGTGCAGGGCGCATAACCTCTCCGAAGCCACTCGCGCCTGGTTGGCCGGCTCCAACCCGCAAATGCGGGCGTGCCCCGTATCCAGACACAGCCCGACATGCTCCGGTGGAAACGGGGCGACGAAAGCGCGCAGCTCCTGCATCGTCATCAGCGGGCGGCAGGCCAATCCGGTGATCGGCAGATTCTCCAGGGCGATTTGCACCTGAGTTTCTCGCGCCACGTCTACCAACTCGGTTACAGAGCGATACGCATTTTCCATGGCGACACCGATGTTCTGCGGGGCGAACGGTTCCTCGTCGGGTCCCGGTCTGCCGGTGGGATGCACGATGGCGGTTTGCCCTCCCAGCTCGGCAAAGAACCGCAAGGTGTCGGCTATACGGCCAACACTGGTCCGCCGGACGTCCTCGTTGGAACTGGCGAGATTCACCTCTGACATCGGCGTATGCAAAGTGCGAGGCGTGACCGCCGAACGCTCAATGGCCTGGCGAAACGGTTGCGGGTCAGGTGGGCTTCCAGTTTCCCAGAGTTCGCCCTCGGCCATAAGCTCGGTCTTGCCGAACCCGGCGGCGGCGATGGCGTCGAGCGCCGCATACGGATCGCCGTCCGGTCTGTTCTCCTTGCTGAAGACGAAAAGGGACGATGCTAGACTGAAAGTGGCCACGGAGAATCTCCTGTTTTTGACATCCCACACATTAAGAAATGGAACTTACCGAGGACCATATACAAGGTCAATTTTTGCATGGGGTGGCAAAAAACGATCTCGGCACTTTCTTCTATTGCGTCGCTTCCCATTGGAGTGGACCACGGTGCCGGCCCTGAACTGAATGTTGAAATCGTCGATCAAACCGTCACTGACCCTCGCCCTCGTCGCGTCGGGGACCATACTCGAAGAGGAATGAGCCAACCGCCCCCGACCGATCCCGAGTCGACGCCCGCGCCGAAACCACCTGCAGTTGGTCGCGAAAACTCGGAGCACGCGCCGCCACTGATTACCCGGCGGGCGATCGTGCTCGGCATTCTCACCATCACCGGCATGTTCTATTACATCGTCCAGGTGGGAGAGGGCCTCGGCGTTGCCCAGTTCGTGAAGGGGGAGCTGCCGATGGCGTTCTGGATGCCGTTCGTGATCTGGATCTTCCTCAACATCGGCATCAAACGGCTGTGGCCCCGCATCGCCTTGCGCCAGGGGGAGATGCTCACCCTGTTCGCGATGCTCTGGGTGGTGGGCACCATACCGCAGCTGGGGTGGGCCAACTACTGGCTCTTCATCCTTACCGTGCCGACGGCGTTCGCCACCGTCGAGAACCAGTGGGCCGAAGCGTTCTTCGATTACATGCCGTGGCACGTCTATCCGCCGGCCTCCACCGACTTCATGGATTATTTCTGGAACGGCCTGCCCGAGGGCATGGCGTTGCCATGGGACAGCTGGATGCCGGTGATGGCGCAATGGCTGAGTGTGAGCATGGGCATGCTGATCTTCGGGCTCTGCCTCTTAGTGGTGTTCAATCGGCAGTGGGTAGAGGCGGAGAAACTCTCCTTTCCGCTGGCGCAGATGCCGCAGGATCTTACCCGCGGTTTCGACGGCAAACGGCGCCTGCCCGACATCTTCTATACCCGGCTCTTCTGGGTGGGTTTTGCCCTGGTCTTCTTGCCCACCGCCTACAACATGATCACCTACTTCTCGCCGGGATTGCCCCAGGCGCGGCTCTACTGGGAACACTACAACCTGCAGATGGGTCCCCACGTGCCAAGAGGCATCTGGTTTCGCGTCATGCCGCTGGTGATCGCCATGACCTACCTCTGTCCGCTCGATATCATGGGTAGTCTGCTGGCGTTCTACGCACTGACGATTCCCAAGGAGTGGATCATGCGCCGGGTCGGGTTCTCGGCGGGCGCCCCCGACCAGGAGATCGGCCCGATCGAGGTCCTGTACATGGAGAGTTACGGGGCGCTGATCTTCATCGCCTTCTGGTCGATCTGGCTGGCGCGCCGGCATTTGCGCGGCGTGTGGCACCAGGTGCGCTACGGCAGTGGCGATCGCAGGGACGTGCGCCTCTACCGCTGGGCGCTGGCGGGCATGGCGTTTTCGATGATCTACGTCGTTTCCTGGGCGGTGACTCTTGGGGTCAGCTTGCCGCTGGCGCTCCTCACCTTCGTTTTGATGGCGTTGGTCTACTTCGTCACCTCCAAATTGATCGCCGCCACTGGGTTTGCCTATCTTTTTCCCAACGATCCGCACCTGAAGGGTGAGACGTTTGTCATCGATCTCATCGGCACGACCAACTTGGAGAACCGGAACCTCGTCGCCTACAAGGTCTTCACTAGCAAGGCATTCTTCGGCGACCTGCGGCTGCAGGCGTGGCCGGCGGTGACCCACGTCCTGCGCATCTTTTCGCTACGGTTGCAACCGGCGTGGATCGCTGCTCTGGTGATCGTGGCGTATCCGGTCGGTTTCATCATCGGCATGGGGGCCACCATCGATCTCGCCTACGAGGTAGGTGGCGGCCCGATGGCTGGCGCGGCCACCCTGTTCGTGGCGGTCTACGACCGCACCGCCCATCTGTTGCTCAACCCGACCTCGCCTGATGTCGAGAAGACGTTACTATGGATCATGGGTTTTTTCGAAGCGGCCGGGATCGCTTATCTGCGGGCGCGCTTCCACTGGTTCCCGATTCATCCCCTGGGGTTGGCGTTTCAGTACACCTTCGGTACCTGGCTCTACTGGTTCAGCCTTTTCCTGGTCTGGTGTGCCAAGCTGGCGGTGCTGCGTATAGGTGGCGTGCAGGCGTTTCTTACCGGGAAACCACTGTTCTACGGTCTCGCTATCGGATACGTGGTGGGTGTGACCATCTCCGGATTGGTGGATCTGGCCTGGTTCCCCTCCGAAGCCCATCGAGTGCACGACTGGTAGCATCCGCTAACGGCAGGATGTCACCGTCCTAAAAATCTGGAGACTAAAAATGGAGACGTATCCGTTTATACAGGTTGGTGTCGCCAACCGCGGCGCCAACATTCTCGATGACCTGCTGGAGGGTTATGCGGACCGTTTCAAACCGCTCGCGCTCGTCGATGCAATGCCGGAGTATCTCACCGAAGCGAAGCAAAAGTCGGGTCTGGAGAACATTGCCACCTACCAACATTTAAACGAATCCGTAGCGGCGCAGCCGAACGCCGAAGTCGTCGTGATCGTAACGCCGGCACGATTCCACTATGCGCTGGTCAAGGAGGCGCTGGAGGCAGGCAAGCATGTCTGGGTGGAAAAACCGCTGACCTACAGCTATTCCGAAGCGGTCGAGCTGGAGGCGCTCGCCAAAAAGCAAGGCAGGGCGGTCGTGATCGGGAACCAGTATCAGTACGGCCTGATGGAGAGGCAGCTGCAGCGGCTGGTGCTGAGCGGCGACTACGGGAAACCTTATCTGCTGATGTACAACCATCACCGCCATCGCCCTGTGATGCGGGCCTTCACCGGCGAATATCCGGCGCTGTGGGAGCAGGGAGTCCACTCCCTCGATTCGATGCTCGCCATTCTCGGCCATCCCGACCTGAAGAGTGTCTATGCGCTGGGACAGAAACCACAGCACTCGAACTACAACAGCGATACCATGACCAATGTTCTGACCGAGTTTACTAACGGTGTTCAAGCCCATCTCCTGGTCACCTTCGACTCGCAGAGCAACGACTGCGTGATTCGCGTGGAGTGCAGCGAGGCTGCGTTACAGCTGGTGAAGAGCAAGGGCGAGATAGAAGTGCTGGTCGAAGATGAGGTCCGGGAAACGGTGGGTCCGGCCGAGGATATCGATCCGGCCATCTGCGATCCCTACATGGCTCTGTACACCTCCATAACCACGGACCGCGTCACACCGACGGCGATAGAAGTTAATCTGAAAACGATCCAGTGGATCGATGCGGCGGTGCGTTCCTTGGACACCCGATCGATCATCAGTTTGTGAGGGTCCGGTTCCGGTCCCAACGGCGGCAGTCCTCGCCCGCAGGGGCTTAGTCGTTCACCGAGCTAAACCGAAAGACCTGCTGCGTCCTTTCAGGAATGTCATTCCAGACCTCCTGGCGAAACCCCATTGTTTGGTGTTGGCCGTGGAATGCACGGCGGTAGACCAGCGATAGCATGGTCCGGACCTTCTTGGTCTTGTTGGGCATGCCCCGGTGCCACATTCGCCCATCACGCAACACGATGCTCCCCATCGGCGCCAGCATTCTGCACGAGGTCCGTTCGCCCGTTATTGAATCAAAGTTACGGATGTCCCCGAGATATGGTCCCGGATAAAGGTGAGTACCCGGCCAGAGCTCGGTGGCACCAGTCTTCTCATTGAAAGAGACCAGGGGAATGCTGGCCGTCAAAGCCGACGGGGGCAGCGCATACGGGAGATTCTCGAACAGCGGATCGTGGTCGCGGTGAGCATGCTGCGCCCGTGAACCGGGCCATGAGTTGTTGGTATTGTACGCAGCGCAGAAGAAATCGGACCCGAGTACCTGATCCAGAATCGGCACGACGAACGGATTCGTCACCACCTTCGGGTCCATGAACGGCATCTCCTTGGGCACCCGCACGCCGAAGATCCCCTGGCCTTTGCCGAATGCGTGGGGTCTCTTTGTAGCCCTCGGAATTGCCCTGAAATGCTGCTGGTGCACCGCATCCATGGCGGCGCGAATCTCCTTCAAGAGCGCTGTTGGCATCACACCCTCCAGCACTACATAGCCCTCCTCGTCGAGCTTGGTCACACAGTGCTCGAGTCGTGTCTTCGTCAGCTTTCCGCGCTTCAATTCCTGAGGCGTCGGTTTCATAACAGGCATTACTCCTCGCGGTTCTGCGCCTAGGCGACCGCACTCGATGGATGGCCACTCCCACAGCAATAGGGATTGATTGTCCTCGCTAGGCGACACACTAATAACTGCTGTCACCCCTAGAATTCAATAGCAGGGAGATGGATTTCGAAGACAGAGCGGCAGCGCCGTCGTCAAGCGCCGCTTACCACCGGTGCAACCGGTGACCCTCCACTGGAAACCACACTACGTCGACGGCGGCACCGATAGCAACGCCAATTACGTACCCAATCCCCAGACCGTAGAAGAAGGGTTTGCCCGCCACATAAGCGCGAACCCCGCCGTAGCGCATTAGCAGTAGCTTGACGATCCAAACAATGGCGAGGGTGGACCAGTAGAGGTCCGGGCCAAAGGTTCCCTGAAAGGCAAGCCCCACCGGATGCAGCGGAAACCAGTGAAACCGGGCGCGCAGGAACGTCAGGACGGCGGCCTCGACCCAACCAATGGTAAAGATGCCGATCTTGCCCCAGTCCCAGACTGTCAGATTCCTCAACCAGTAGACCAGCGGATCCCAGAACACGCCCGTGATCCAGCTTTCCGTCCTCATGGAGTAGCTGGTCCGCAGATAGCCACCCTCAATGGAACCCAGGGCAGCCGCCAGAAAACCGGTCGCGAAAGCTCCCGCGACGACGGTAGGCGCCCAACCCCACTGGTCCCGCAGCGAGAAAACCCGCAGGTGGTGGGTCAGGGCCGGCCACACGGGAATGACGAAGGTTCCGAAGAAGGCGCGGCTGGTGAACAGCCTGAAGGCAGTAATGCTACGATGGGACAGGTGGCTGGTACCTATGAGATCTACTATAACGGGCGCCCCCTTGAGAAACGGGCGCAGCGGCATCAAGTAGGCGAAACCCGTAGCCGCAATCAGTTTTGACGTGGCGAAGAAGGTCAGTGACATGAGGACGAAGGTTGCTGCCGCCAGAACCGGTGGCATTCCCAGGCTCGTGCCCCAGCCGACGATGTAGACAGCGGACAGGATCAAGCCGGCCCAGGCCACCCGGTAGATTCCGGCCATCCTTTTGTCACCGGTACCGCCGCGCGCCAGGCGCCAGGTCGTTCGCAGATGCCGGCGGGCCGCCCATACAGCCCAGAAGGCGATAAACATCAAGGCGCCGTAGCTCTCCATGAAGAGAATCCTCTCGCCGACGATCTGTTGCCCTTCTTCACCAACCCCGAGGCCCAGCCCATTGATCGCTCCACCCTTCAGCGTACTCAACAGTCGGAAGAGAACGAGGCTTCCGAGAATGTCCACCGGACACAGATAGGTGAAGGTCATGACGATCGGCATGTAGCGCAGTTTGATAGATGCCCATTCACCAAGGTTCACACGCATATAGCGAGTCAGAAACTGGAACTCTAAAAGACCGGGGGTGAAAAAGGTGACGATGTTGTAGAGGATCGGCACGATGGCTACGGCGAATCCGATCCAGAAAAGGTAGGTGTAAAACAGTGCGGGAAGCGCTTTGTCTTGCCGTCCTCGAAGCAGATCCACAGGCACTTGGGCAAGTGGAAACGTCAGTTTTTCGTGCTGCTCCCACTGACGCTGGAAGAGTACTGTGACGCAGAATCCGAAGATCACCATCGCCATGGAAACGCCGAACCACTGCGCCAGAGGGCCGGTCCACGCCTCCCACGGCACGCCGGCTCCCTGGCGTAGCCCGAGAAAGAACGGATCAATGACACGCTCCGTTGCTGTCGGGAATAGATGCCATGGCAGATAATCGAAGAACGCCTCGGCATATCCGTTCTCGTGCGACGCGTAATATGTGGGCGAGGCCAGGATCAGAGCCCAGTAGCCCAGCCAGATCGGCACCCCGCCCACGACCCAGAGCATGATCAGGATGGTGAGCAGCTCGCCCTTGCGCAGTGCCAGGGCGGGGACAATCAGTTTGAGCAGGATGTTGAGGAAGAGCCAGAGGACGAACGGGATGAATACCGCCATCGGGAACTGCGACATGGCGAAGTGGCCCGATACGGAGACCCGTTTGATGAAATAGAACGTGGCCGCGATCGTGAGCAGACCAAGAACGAAACCGCGCAGGGTTATTCGCGGCTGGCCGTTTTCCCTTGTGGTCTGAGTCATCGCCGAATCCCCGGTAGGCACGGATCGAAACTGGAACGTTGGATTGGAGAGGTCTCGAGGATTGTGTGTAAGCTTACGTGTTAAGTCAGAATTCCAAGACGCACAAACCCAACAGCACCGGCACCCCGTCGACGGCCAAAGCGTATTTCAGGCGCCCGCTGCGAGCGGGCAGCAATCGTGCATAGGCGGCGGTTATCAAGGCCGCCGTGATGAGCGGCACTCGAAGCCCAGCCCCGGCGACTGCCGCCGCCAGAGCGACCCCAAGGCAGAGCGTCAGGCACAACCGGCGCGTCCCGGCCACTCCCAGTATGACCGGCACGGTGTGAATGCCGGCGCGCGCGTCGTCTACTCGGTCCCGCAGATCGAAGAAGCAGACATTGCACAGCACCAGGCCGAACAGGAAAACAGCCATCATGGCGATTCGTGACCCGGCGGGCAGGATCTCTTGTGCCGGCCACACCCATAAAACCGGTACGGCTACGGCCGCAGTTGTCAGGGAAGCGGCCACAAAGAACGGTTTTACACCCGCAAGCTCGCGTAGTCGACGACCACGAATCGGTGCACCATAAAGCAAGGCGGGAACCGCACCCAGGGCGACGACAATAACTGCCACGGTGGGTGCAGAAAGCAGCTGGACGCCCAAGCTCAGGAAACCAATGGCCAGGGTGTACCATCGCACGGGTTGGGCGCGCATGCGTCCGTCAAAGAAATCGTCGACGGCGTAGATCAGTAACGTCGCGCTGAACACGATGCCCGCAGCTGACATCCCCGTCGAAAGTCCCAAGGCGGTGGCGGCAAACAGGGTCAGACCGGCGGCCGCCGCCGACACCCACAGATGGGTGTCCACCAGCCCCCGTTCCAAGACCCGGTGCACCTTGCTTTTCATGACGGCTCCGGCTTCCTCTCCGCCACGAGCCCTTCAATCCAGCGCGGCCCGACGCCAAACAGGCCGAAGCGTCGACGTTCGCTTACCAAAAATCCCGCAGTCGCCAGGTGACCCGGCAGGTCGTGCACCGCATGTATTGCGTTGGCCCCGAAGCGCGCGAAGAAACGCATGGGTAGATCGTGATAAGCCTTTTGCAGTGGATGTCGTCCACCGTCCAAGGGCGCGAAATCACCGACGATGAGGCGGCCCCCGGGCCTCAGGTGACCGGCCAAGGTTTCGAGCACTTGCGGGAGCTGGGTTGGCGCGAAAACGTTCAGGAAGAACTGTGCGACGACGGCGTCATAACATCCCGTTTTAGGCAGCTGCAACAGATCGTCGTGCACCAAATCGACGGCATGATCGACGCCCGCCCGACGCAGGCGGTGCCGTGCGCTCTGGATCATGGCGCGGCAGCTGTCCACCGCCGTTACTGACAGACCCGCTTGTGCCGCCCAAGGCAGATCGGCGCCAGGGCCGGGTCCGGCGAACAACACCCGCGAGCCGGTGGGAAGGCGCTCTACCGCCCAGCGTTGGCACGCAGGGATCGCGCCCCCGCTGTAGCAGCGAGCCATTGATGCGTAGAGCGGAGCGAAAGGTCCGTAGGTTGAGCGTGCCGGCGTAGCGGAAGTGTGGGACATGCACACAAGATCGTACTTGAACCGCGTACTCACCAGATCCCTAGTTGTGTCTCGCCTACTTCTGGGATCCCGCCTTGCCGGTGAGACGGCGCTTGCGCGCCTCGTAATCTTCCTCCGCCTGGTCCAGCATCAGTTCCGGCGCCGGCAGACGGGCCAGCAGCTCCGGACGCTCGCGAACAAAACCCTCGCCGTAACTCGTCCGCAGGGTTCTGCCCATCTGGCCGACCTCGACCATCAAGCGACTGCGCGCCAACTCCGGGTCGTGACCTTGCGATTCGTAGAAAGCCTCACCCTGTACGCGCTTTTCGAACCATTCTGGGGACAGCTCGACCACGAAGTCCAGCTGGGAGCGATCGAATACCTCGCCCGGCCAGTAGGTAAGCGGTACGTTGTGCGGCGATCGTTCCACCCCCAGGCGTGGGTAACCTGCTTGCTCCTTCGCTTCGAGGGCCGCCCGTCCAACCTCGGTGTGGTCGGAGCGGTGGGCTACCGGTCGCAAATCGTCGGTAAAGGGAGACTCGGTGATAAGAATGTGGGGACGCACCTCGCGGATGAGATCTGCTAGCTGGTCGACTACTTCCGGATACTGCTGCAGGGTAAACGGCTTGTCCGGAAAGTTGAGCATGCGGACATCGGTGACACCGAACAAGGCGGCGGCCTTGCGCATCTCCTTTGCTTTCTGCTCGATGTAGTCATCGATCGACTCGTTGATTATGTCAGGATCGCGGTCCGCTTCCGGCTTTCTGAGCTCGTCCAGGTAGAGCTCCCGATGGGTAGTTCCACCGTGGGTCACGATACACACGGTCGCCTCGTCTCCGCTTGCGCTGTGGATTCCCAAGGTGCCCGAAAACCACGTCCAGTCGTGGGGATGAGCCGAGACGGTTAGTATGCGCAGCTTCTGTCGGTCCAAATTTGTTCCTCCCTTCAGGTGTTTGCCATGACTGTCGTACTATAACTCGTCGCCCAGCATCTCGCTGTTGTGCCCGACGAGGAACTTGGCGCCGCACCGAATCAATTTTCCAGGCGCCACATCTCCAACGGATGGCGCCGCTCCGCCATAGGCAATGCCACGCGCCGACCACCTTCGCGATGCGACTGGTAGAGCCCCAGGATCATTTCGAACGCGGCACGACCCTCCTCGCCACTGCTGGGGGGTTCGCCGCCGCTGTCGCGTGCCGCCATCAGCTCGCGGTACATAGTGGCCATAGCGGAGTCCTCTCCGGTCTCACTCACATCGACCGGCTGCCAATCACCTAAGTCGGAAGGTCCACCGTCCATCGGACGGGGCAGATGCCAGAGATCGTGACCGACCGCGCTGGCTGCACGGATCGCAAGCTGCCCCTTGGTGCCAAGCACGTCCACACCGTAACTGGAAATGTAGGTCTTCTCATAGCCGAGGAAGTGAATCTCGCCCAGGATGCCTCCGGGAAATCCATATTGTCCAAGGGCGCGTTCCCCCATGACCAGGCCCGAATCGCGATCTCGCGGTGACATCTTCTTGGACTCCATGATGTCGCCGATTTCACCCGGCCGGCCTTCCCAATACACCGTTCCCGAGCACCATTCGGCCGGGCCGCCGAAGCAGAGCATCATGTCGGTTGTGTGGGTGCCCATCTCCATGAACTCATTGCCGCTCTTGCGTCCACACTTGTTGCGACCCCGTATCATCACCACGTCTCCGATCAGCCCTTCCCGCACCAGGGCCTGTCCCTTGCGGAGGTTAGATTTTACGTGGTTCTGCTGATTGATCGCCAGCTTGGCGCCACTGTTCGCTGCCGCCTCCACCATCGCGTCGGCCTCGACCAGGTTGATGGCGATCGGTTTCTCGCAGAGCACGGATATGCCGCGCTCCAGGGCGGCAACCGTGGGCGTGTGATGCCCTCGCGTCTGAGTTGCCACCACCACCAGGTCGAGCTCCACCGCATCGCACATCTGGGCGCAATCCTCGTAGTCGATGTCCAGTCCGAAGTCTTCCTTCACCTGCGCTTTGGCCCCGTCAAAGGGATCAGACAAGCCGGCGATTTCAAATTCGGGGAGTTCGTCATATATGGTCCGGATGTGGATGCTGCCCATGCCACCGCAGCCAACTACCCCCACTTTGTATACCATCTCAATTTCCTTGAGCTACAGAAATCTCTTGGCGCAGCACTCTGGCAGCGCCGCCCGCCTCGTCGTCCTTACCGGATCTACCAGCTACAATTCTACATGCTCCGTGCTTACAACACACCCGCGATCGTCATAGAGATTGATAAAAAGCACGGTTGCTGAGGCCGGCACCTCGGCCACCAATCTCCCCGAGTCATGTTCGACATCGATCGGAACGCTATTGTACTTCCGATCTGACCAGAAGCCGGTCGCTCGTGTATAGCACAGCTCTGCATTGACGATGGGACGGACCGCTTCATACGATACCTCGACGATACCATCGGAGATTTGACAACCGGTGATACGTGCCAGTGGAGGCCCACCGGACAACACGCTGTCCGCAAACGTTCCGATCTCGGTCGGGCCCCATCCTGCCTCATGACCGTGAGGCATTTCGATCCGTATGCACAGCGTCCGAGCAGCCTCTGGTAAGCGATACGATTTTTGCAGCGAGTCCAACGGATAAGCGCCATCGTTCGTTCCGGAAACCCAGCAGCAAGGCATATCGACCTGGGGAAGATATACGGCCGGATCCCAGGTACTGAGCCACGGCTCCTCGACTGTGTCCTTCCATCCCGAGTTTTCACCAAGAAAACCACACCCATATACGGGGACGGCGCATTTAAAACGCTTGTCTACTGCCGCCACGAGACAGGTCAGGTATCCGCCCCAGGATATTCCCGTGAGACCGATGCGATTCTCATCGACCGCCGGATGCGACGCAATCAACGAATGCGCCCGCATCGCCGCGGCAACGGCGTGGTACTGCCACTGCTCCGAGATCTCTTCATGCATCTGGTCGAAAGAAGCGTCCCATCCCGGAGGTCCTCCCCACTCGTGGCGTTCGTGAGGCCCTCCAACCGGTTCAGGCTGTTCGGGAACACATCCGCATTGATCAAAAGTAATCGCCGCGTAGCCTCTCCTGTTCCAGATCCGAACCCATTCATCGAACGCCGTGCCACGACCGCCGTGGAGAAGCACCATCGCCGGGCACTTGGCGTTGCCCGGGAGGTATGGCAAACCCATCCAGGCGAAGACGCGCGTTTGACGGGCTTCGCACGGTTCACCCTCGAAGAAGAGGGCTTCCACCCCTGGGGCGCCGAATCCGGGTGCGGCAAAGGTTTTCGGTGGATTTGAAAGCTTTTCAATATCCCAATGTGAGGTCATTGTGTCTCCTATCCCACGAATCGACGGCCCCGACGCGTCTATCGGCACCGTCGCCTGTGAGCGCTCAGTCGCGATCGGCGGATGCCATGATTGGGTGGGGAAGTATAGCGATTGCGAAAACCCGAGGTCAATGGCCGCAGACTACCCCGACTGGTCCACGGGCAAATACTGACGATCTTATGGGGTCGCGTTGCCTGCATCGGGTTCGCAGCGCAACCACAATTCCATCTGATTAGCAGTCTGGAGGAAGCAGATCGACCCCGCACCAGACCCCAACCCCGTGTCCGCGCGGGTGCCGCTTCGCCATTACGCTTCCCTTCTCGCCCGGTATTTGAGCCCATACAAGAGCCGCGTCGCGCTCCTCGCCGTCAGCATGGCGGGTGGCATCGGGCTCGGTCTGCTCGGTCCGCAGGTCATTCGCTACTTCATCGACACGGCACAGGCGGACGGTCCTTTGCGCAGCCTCGTTTGGGCGGGCGTCCTCTTTCTCGGCATCGGCATCGGTCGGCAGGTGATCCAGATCGTCAGCTCCTATCTGGGTCAGGACGTGGGCTGGCGCGCGACTAACAAGATGCGCAACGACCTGGCCTTCCATTGCCTCCACCTGGACATGGGATTCCACCACGATCATACGCCGGGAGAGATGATCGAGCGTGTCGACGGCGACACCACGGCCCTGGCAAACTTCTTTTCTCAATTCGTGCTCCAAGTCATCGGCAGTGTCATTTTCCTCCTCGGGGCCCTGATTCTCGTCTCAATTGAAGACTGGCGCGTCGGCGCTGCGCTCACAGCCTTCTCGGTTCTCGCTTTCTGGGTTTTGAATCTGACCAGGAATATCGCTGTCCCCATCTACACCGCCGAACGCGAGAGCTACGCGCAGATGTACGGCTTCATCGAAGAGCGGCTGTTGGGCCTCGAGGACATTCGTACCAGCGGGGCGATTGACTATGCCGTGCAGCGTTTTCACGGCGTCAACAACAGCGTATTCGCGCGCGTGAAACGATCCGAGTTCGTGAGCGAGGCGTTGCAATCCATCACCGGCGTCCTGTTCGCCCTGGGCTACGCTCTTGCCATGGGCATGGGCATCTGGCTCTTCCGGGAAGGCACCTTCACCATCGGCGCCGTGTTTCTCGTTTTCCACTACACCTCCATGCTGCGCGAACCCTTGTTCGAGCTCAGCCGCCAGATCAACGAGCTCCAGCGTGCCACCGCCGGTCTGAAGAGAATCGAGGAGCTGCACCGCGTCGAAACCTCGATCTCCGACGGGACGGCCGACCTGGCCACGTCTCATCCCCTCGGGGTCAACTTCGATCACGTCACCTTCGCCTACAATACGGGCGAGACGATTCTCGACGATGTGACCTTCGCTCTCCAGCCCGGTGAGACCCTCGGCCTACTGGGACGGACGGGGAGCGGCAAGACGACGATGACGCGGCTCCTGTTCCGCCTCTACGACATTCAGGACGGCGAGATCCGGCTCGGCCAGCAAGAGATCGCAGACCTCAAGCTCGACGACCTGCGCCGCCATGTCGGCCTCGTCACGCAAGACGTACAACTTTTCAATGCGACGGTTCGGGACAACCTCGCCCTGTTCCATCCGGAGGTCTCCGACGACCGCATTGTCGCTACCCTGGAAGAGCTCGGGCTCCAGATGTGGTACGCCCGTCTTTCTGCGGGTCTCGATACGGAGATCACCGCCGGCAGCAGCGGTCTTTCGGCGGGCGAGTCCCAGCTCCTGGCATTCGCGCGGGTCTTCCTCAAGGATCCCGGGCTGGTGATTCTGGATGAGCCATCCTCCCGGCTCGATCCGGCCACCGAGCGCAAGATCAACCTTGCCGTCGAACGCCTGCTCGATCAGCGGACCGGTATCATCATTGCCCACCGTCTCGAAACCGTGGAAAAGGTCGATGACATCCTGATCCTCGACCGCGGACGGATCCAGGAGTTCGGCCGGCGCTCGGAACTTATCCAGCATCCCGGCTCTCAGTTTTCCAAACTGCTGCGTGCCGGCCTCGAGGAGTTGATCGCGTGAGCACGCCTTTATCGAAACCCATGTCGATGGGAAGGACCACGTGGCGCCTGCTCCGCTTCCGCCCCGGTCTTTTTCTGGCAACCATTTTCTTTCGCGGCATCGACGATGTCGCCCCGTTTCTGGCGGGCGTCATCATGAAGGAATTCTTCGACGCCCTGTCGGGACAGGCCGAAGCAGGGTTCACACCGTACACTCTCGTCGCCCTCTACGTCGCGGTGGAGATCGGCGATCGCATCGCCCTCTTCGGGTCGGCCATCGCCTGGCCCCGGTGGTGGTATGCGATCGAGACGCTACTCCGGCGCAATCTTATCGCTGCCATTCTCGAGGTACGTGATCCGACGGCCATCGCCGGAGCGTCGGGCGAGGTCACCAACCGCTTTCGCGACGACGTCATGGGCATCATCCAGTACCTGAACCGCTACATCCACATCTGGGGCAACCTGGTCTTTGCGGCTCTGGCCATCCACTACATGGCCAACATCGACCCCTGGATTACCCTCGTCACGATCGTGCCGGCCATCTGCGTCGTCATCATCGTCGACGCCTGTCGCAAGCTCATCTACAGGTACCGGACGGCTCAGCGCATCGCCACCGAGCGGGCGACGAATTTCATCAACGAGATGTTCCAGTCCGTCCTCGCCATCAAGGTTGCCACCACCGAATCGCGTGTGGTCGACCGCTTCCGAGTGTTGAATGACGAGCGACGACGCTCCACCCTCATCGATAACCTCTTCAACCAGGTTCTCAATTCCATCAACTTCAATCTTGGCCATCTCGCCACCGGGGTGATCCTCATCATGGTCGGTCAGAAGATGAAGTCGGGAAGTTTCACCGTCGGCGACCTGGCGCTGTTCGCGACCTACGTGGGCCAGGTTGCACGGAGCGGGTCGCTGCTCGGTACGATTCTCGCCAACCACAAGCGCGCCGAGGTTTCCTATTTGCGCATGGCGCGCACCATCGACGACATCCCCAGGGAGCGTTTGTCCGCTGAGACCCCTGTTTACTTGAGGGAGCCACCGCCACTGCCCGCTCCGCGCCAAATCGACACATCCGATCATCTGCGCGAGCTCGATGTCACCGGGTTGTCCTACCTCTATCCCGGCACGGAAAACGGAATCCGCCACATCGACCTCCGCATGGCGGCCGGCTCCTTCACCGTAATAACGGGGCAGATTGGTGCGGGCAAGACCACGTTCCTGCGCACGCTGCTCGGTACGCTGCCTCTAGATGCCGGCCATATTCGATGGAACGAAAAGGATGTGGACGATCCGAAGGCCTTCTTCGTGCCGCCGCGGTGCGCCTACACGCCGCAGATTCCGCGGCTCTTCAGCGAGACGCTGCGGGACAACATCCTATTGGGCCTGTCCGTCGACGAGGAGGGTCTCGTTGACGCGCTGCGCCACGGCGTTCTGGAAACCGATGTGCCGACCCTCGAGAACGGGCTGGACACGATCGTCGGCCCCCGCGGCGTCAAACTCTCTGGCGGCCAGATTCAGCGAGCGGCCGCGGCACGGATGTTCATCCGCCAGGCCGATCTCCTCGTCTTCGACGATCTCTCTTCCGCCCTCGATGTCGAAACCGCGCGTACCCTGTGGACTCGCGTTTTCGCGGATCGCAACGCCGCCTGCCTCGTCGTCTCCCACCGCCGTCCCGCCCTGCGCCGTGCCGACCAGATCGTCGTTCTCAAAGACGGTCCAGTCGATGCGGTTGGAACCTTGAACGAGCTGCTGGAATCGTGTGCAGAGATGCGGGCGTTGTGGCAGGACGAGAGTTGAAGAAGCCGCTGGCGCGGCGGATTGATCTTATCCCAGGTCGACGCCGAAGTCGGCCGGATTCAAACCACTGTCCTCAGCCAATCCACGCAGACTGATGAGCACGTCCTCCGGCATGACGATGCCTTCCGCGAGCGCCTTTTCCCGGTTGTTCCACTCCATCTCGCCCGGCAGGTAGATCTCGTATCCAGGGGCCATGTCGGCCTCTTTGATCTCGTCGCACATGGTCTTCATGCGGGCGTGAAATTCCGACTCGGGCATCATGGCGCGGACGTTCATGGCCAGAAAGGCGTGGCCCTGGTTCGAGGGTTCGTCGGTGTCGGCTACCCAGCTCTGCACCGCGCTCATCATCGCCGCGCCGGACAGGGTGGCGGTGAGAATCTCTACGAGGACGGCGAGGCCGTAGCCTTTGTGCCCGGCCATTGGCAGCTGACTGCCTTTCTCGGGGAAGTCGTTCGGATTGGTAGTGGGAACGCCATCGTCGTCCACCAGCCAGGTGTCGGGGATTTCGCGGCCTTCATTCTTGGCGGCGAAGATCTTGGTGGCAGCTACGGCACTGGTGGCAATATCGAGCATGATGGTGCGGTTGGTACCGGTGGGGGCGGCCCAGGCGATCGGATTCGTGCCGAGGATGCGGCTCTTGCCGCCCGGCACCGTCATACACGGTTCGACGTTGCAGAATGACATGCCGAGCATGCCGCCTTCGGCGATCATGTTGGAGTAGAACCCCGCGGCGCCGAAGTGGCTGCTGCCGCGAACGCCGATGTAGCACATCCCGGTCTCGCCCGCTTTCTTGAGCGCCAGCTCCACCGCCCGGTAGGAGATGGAGGGAGGCATGCCGTCACAGGCGTCGATGATTGCCCAGGACGGTCCCTCGTTGACGATCTTCTCCTTGGCCGTGGCTACCAGCCGGCCGCGGCGGGCGTTCTTCATGAGACCGCGAATCTGTCGGGTGCCGTGGGTGAAGGTGCCCCATGAATCGGTGGTCGCAAAAACCTTGGCGCTGAGCTCGGCGTCCTCCTGGGACAGCCCAGCGTCGACCATGGCGGCGATGCAGAAGGCTTCGAGGTTCTTGATCTGGATCGGGCTGCTCATGTGGTGACTCCTCTGTTCCTCGATTCAGTGGCTACTCGCGTAAATTCCATCACCGGAATTCACGGGCGGCATCGCAGCTACGTTCTCGATGCCAGCTCCTTTTACTCCCTCGGCAAGACGAGGAATCCCTCCCGCCTCGCCGCTTCCGATAAGCGCTCGTCCAGACAGACGAGCTCCTTTCCTTCCCGCGTTTCGCCTGCCCAGGCGGTCGCTGCGGCCAGTTGCAGAGAGTCAGCGGCTCGGAGGTCGTGTATCGCGAGCAGCCGCATGGCCCGTTCACGCAGCGTTGCCGACGGCTGCATTTCTGTCCACATGCCCCGGTACGAGAGGATGATCTCGCGCGCCGCGTGCTCCTCACTTACTCCGATACCGCCCATCCTCCGCAGGCGGGCAAGGGCGGAGGCGGCTTCCACCGGCGTTCCCCACCAGACAGCCATGTCGGCGTTGATGGCGATCAAATCTCGCATCGTTTGAGTGAAATCTTCCTGCACACACAACGGTACGATTGCGGACGCATCCCAGAATCTCATCGCCCTTCGCGCCGTTCATCAATCAAAACCTGCACCACGGAAAATCCCGATTTGACTACGGGTAGTGGCAAATCCTGCGCCGTTTCAAACGCGGACCCGGTGCCGATCCTGACCTCACCCCGGCGCTCCATCTCCTGTAGATGCGCAGATAGGTCGGTGGGCCTCTCATCCAGTGGTACCAGCCTGGCCACCGGTCGCCCGCGATCGGTTATGATGACATCCTCGCCAGCCCTGGTAATCTTCAGGAAGTGACTCAACTTCGACTTCAACTCGGCAATACCGGCACGAACCATATGTACCTTCAGATCATTTATATATGACTATAATAGTCATTATGTGCTATGATCGCAAGATCGGTCAGACCTGGCCCAAACTTCGCGGGTCGTATCACTATTCCAGCCAGAATGAATAGAACCGCGCCTGGTGCATGAAAAAACGCAAGCGCACCGGATTGTCGAACACCAGATCGCGATCCGTGTTCCAGTGGATCCTGGCCTTCCAATGGTCGCCTTTCAAAGGCGAAGGTTGCTGGGTCGCCAGATCAAACTCGGGCAAGACCTTCAACGTCTCGCCATCGACGATGGATGCGTAGAACTCGCCCCAGGCGGCGTTGACATTTACGAACAGATCTTCACCGTGCCACATGAACGGCTTGGTAAATACGGTGCCGGCACTGTCGGCATCGAGCGAGACAAAACCGTCAGGGCGCAATTTGGCTAGGCAAATGGTCACCTGATCGTCGAAGAGTTCAGGATCCACGTTCAGTCGGTAGAGCTCTTTGTTGCGGGTGTGCCGTTCGCGGCTCAAGGCATTGGAAGGAAATCGGCAACCTATGTAATAGATCCAGATCTCGCCATCCGGGCGCACGACCGGCTGCCCGGACATGCCCACCTGGCTGGTGTCATAACGAATGCCGTCCCAGGGCTCGATGCCGATGAACAGGGCGCGGTCGGCGATTCGTTCCCAATGGTAGAGGTCGCGGGAAACGGCGAGCTCGATCTGATTGATCCGGTTGTGATTCATGTGTGGCGGTGGTGCGGCGCCAAACGGGTTGAAAATCAAGGGAAATCCGACGTAGAGTCCTTCGTAGGGCATGACCGCCATGTGATAGGCTTCGGCGAAGTAGTCTTGATCGTCCACGTACGGGGGTTGGATGAAAGCCGGGTTGGCCAGGTGCTCGCGTACCCGGCGACGGCAGTTCTCCCAGTCGATCTCGTCGGTGTGGAAGATGAGCTCGGGATCGGAGTAATGTTCAGCGTCTTTGCTGGTCGCGAGAAAGACGGAGCGTCCCCATTTGGTGCCGTGCTTTACCAGGGCCAGATACTGTTCGGTATAGGGGTCGTAGGTGAACTGGTGCTCGTCAGAGCTGGGTATAGGCGGCACGTCGAACCGCTGCCAGTCGATGCCGTCGGCGGAGACAGCGGGGCACAGATCGTTGTTGACACCATTGCCTAGCAATCCTTTATAGCGTCGATTGGGGTCGGGGTCGTGCCCATCGCGGACGGCATGCTGAGGTGTTTCCGCGATCGGGAACCGCTCCCAGTGCTCTCCGTCTTCGGAGGTTGCGAAATCGTCGCCGAACCACCATTCCCACAAGCTCTTTTCCGAGTTCCACTGAGGAGAAATGCGACTTTGGAGGCCGGTCTCGCCGCGTTTGCGGTCGGGCCTGACCACGGGGCCGACCTTTCGGGGTTGGTGCAGGGTGCGGTAGGTCCCGATAGTTTTTTCGAGAGCGCCGTCGTCCAGGAAGAGTTGGCGATGTTGCTTCGGGTCAATGAGTTTCTCGTCCATTATTACCACTTTACCGTTTGCATGAGATAGATGAAATCGGCGTCATTGGATGGTCCAGTTGCCTCCGCGAACGGACCGGCAAAGAAGTGGCTGTAGCCCAACTGCACAGCCAACCTTCCAAACGCTCGCGTAGCCGTGAGGTCTACCTCGGCGCCGGCGAATGAGCTCGGATCACCGATGGCACCCGCAGTCGGACGGAATACGCCCGCGCCCGCGTTGTACCAGGCGTCCGCCTCCGGCTCATCGATCCAGAAAGCCTGGTAGGCCAGACGCCAACTCGTCCCCAGCGCGCGCGTAGCTGCGGTGGTCTCGAGGTTGTGCATGTTCTGCAGTGAAAAGAAATCCATGTAGCCGTAATAGGCGTGATTGAGAGGATACTGATTGTCGAAGGTCGAGTGCTGAGTGTCCGTTGCATCGCCGTCCCCGGTGCCGTAACTGTAGGCCGCGCCAAGCCGGGTTTTGTCCAGGCGCTGGAGTCGGTACGCCCCGCCGGCGTGAACGGCTACGGCGCGCTGATCGTCGCCGCCATACTCGCCGACTTGACCGGCTATCTCCAGCTCACCCTCCCAGAAACCCCGGCTCTTGTGCCATCGGGTCCCGATCGTGAACACTTGGTCCTCCACATCTTCCTCCGATCGCAGCAAAGCGTAGGCCTCGGCCCGCGCGTCGAAGGCGAAACTCCAGTCGGTAAGATAGCAGGCAAAGAAGGAGCTGTTGAAGAGCCGACTCCGGGTGGTGCCGTAGTCGTTGAAGCCGCCGGGATCCACGGGAACCAACCGAGATGCGATGAGTTCGACGGTTCGCTCTTCGGGAGTCCCCAGAGTCAAGCGAGCACTGTCCCAGACCCGAGCGGTATTCACCCATTCCAACGAGGCTATCAGGCGCTTGGCTCCCAGATTGAATTTCTGGCGGCCGAGTCGCAACCGGGTCGGAAACCTCCGCGTCGGCAGGGCGAAGTCGACGTAAGCCTGGTGCAGGTCGAGCTTGTCGGCGTAGATGTTGGGCACGGCGTTTTCGTCGATCATTGGGGCAGCTGACTGTGATTCTCCGAACACTCGAGCGTCCTGTCCCTGGAGAAACAAAGAAACCCGGGGAACCGGCTCCCACGTCGCGTTGACGCGCAGCTGGGTGAGCAGGTAATCCTGCGCGCCCTGGTCAAAGTCGAAATCGTCCTTCAGTTCCTGGCGCAGTCGCAGGCTGCCGCCCATTCGAGGATATTCCGACGCAAGATCCTCTTGTGAGCTGGCCTCAGTCGCCAGGACGGTCAACGCAACCGCCACGGTAACTGTCCAACAGTTCAGCAGACCTCTTACCGATCCGCTCCGACCGCCGCTGGGCCATAGGGAACGCACTACCACAGATATCCAGAGCGACGTTTCTTCTCGCTCTCCTCATGACGCCGCACTTCGTTTTCGACTGCCTGCGCCAACCGCGACCCGCGCACCGTTGGCGGAAGGGTATCGAGCCAACTCTGCAACCGGTCCGCATCAAGCTCGACGTGTGCTCTGGCGACGTCTCGCGCCGGACCGAGGTTGGGTCGGGCACCGCCGGTTTCAGACTGGGCTTCGATGGCGCGACCCAGCCATTGCAAGCTCGCTTCGAGATCGCGACGCCGCAGCCGTGCGATCTTGAGGGCGGAATTCATACGCTCATACGGCGTTTTCGCCGTCCGATACCTTTCTTCGGCTAGTGCGAGTTCAGCGGGATCGGGCAATTCGTAGCGCAACAGGGCTCGTGCGCGTTCCGCGTCGAGCGCGCGCGTCGGAATAGGTTCGAGAAAATAACGTTGAAGCTCATCGAACGGCGTCAACGGCAACGCTGCGAAGGTGAATCGCACCAAGCGGTCCCACGGGTACCGCCGCAAGAGCTCGCGGTCGCCGCTTGAGTAACTGAGCCGCTGGTCGTCGTCCTTATAGATGTAAGGGGCTGACAAACGCGCAATGTCGTCGGGGGCGGCGCTGATCAGTGCCAAGATGCCCTCCAGCGAAGCTGTGTCGTACTGAGATTCCAGGCGCCAGCGCTTGTCGCTGACCAACCGCTCCCGCGCAAACACCTTGCCCCGCTCTTCGATCCAGGCGGTGCTGAATCGGGGGGGATCATTGCGTTTGAAGCTGAGCGTCATGAAGTCGACAGGACCGGTGCGGACAAGAAACGTATGCGGGAACACCTCTGTCTGGGTTTTCACCAGACTCTGGGCTTCGTTGGGCGTGAGCCAGTAAAGCGGCACCCATTGCATCAGCACGCCGTCCTCCCGCAGCACCCGCTCTATGCTTTGATAGAACTCCAAAGAGTAGAGGGCATGCACGCCTTCCGCAGTAGGAGGGGGCGGTTCCATGGAGACCACATCGTAGTAGTCCGCAGAGGCGCGCTCCACAAAATGGCGTCCGTCGTCCAGGTGAATGGAAACTCGGGGATCGGTCCCGAGGTTGTGATTGAATTCCTTGAAGCGAGTGAGGGACAGCTCGATCATCTCCGGCGAGATGTCTACCACGTCCATCTGTTTGATCGGGTACATCAGCAGCGCTCCGAACGATTGACCCGAACCGATGGCGATTCCAAGAACGCGTTCGGGTGTTCCGGCGCGTGGATAGAAGAGCGCGGGCAGGTGCCCTTCTATCGCCTGAATCGAAAGCAGGCTGTCCGACACTACAGCCAGCACCTGATTTCCAGATGCGATGAATCGCTGTGTTCGGTCGGCGAAAACCGCGGCAGTGGTGATCGGACCTTCAATCAGGTCCAGAACCTTCATGCCCTGGAAGCGCTTGCCTACCCCATGGGTCTGCAGGGTTTCCAAGGTTACGTCATGACGCGCAAACCAGATGGAACCCAACAACGCCGCGATGCCGAGAATGTGCCCTGGTCCTGCGGAGAGCCGTGTACGGGTATCTCTCTCCCTCACCAATCGGCTTTCCGCGCCGGCGCCCAGAGCTACAGTAAGCAGAGCAAAAGCGACCATCGTGCCGGTGAGACCGACCGTTGGCAGCAGGATGTAACCTGCGGCGAACCCGCCGGCGCTCGCACCCAGAGTATTCCAGAAGACCAGGCCTCCAGATACGTTGCGGAGCTCGGTGCTGTGACGGGTGGCCGCGGCGATAAGGCCGGGGAGCGCCGTGCCTAGCAGCGTCACTGGGAGAAACAGTACGAGACTGATCTGAAAGAGCGGCGCAAAGAAGGTGGCATCTGCCGCCGGGCTAAAGAAGCGCCACGTCGGTTCCATAGTGGCGCTCGAGCGGGGAAGCTGGTATTCCGCCACGGTCCACCAGTCGAGACCGTAGAGGACCAGCAAGGCTGCGATCGGTTGAAGCAGTGCTATTACCCGCAACGGATGGTACCCGTGGGCGAGGATGCGCGACATGACCATGCTGCCGGCCGCGAGCGCCGCGAGAAACACGGCAAGCAGTACGGCGGTCAAGTATACGGTAGCGTCGTTGAAGAGGGAGAAGTAGCGGACCCACGCGACCTGGTAGCCGATTGTCGCCAGCCCTGACACGACAGCCAGGGTGCAGAAGAAAAGAGTCGGTCCGGGCAGTCGCTCGGTCTCTGGGGTGGCCACATGAATCGGAGCGATTCCCCGAAAAAAGATAAGCGCCAAGGCGGCAATGGTGAGATTTCCGAAGCCGGCCGCCATGCTGGTGCCATTCATTCCAAGAGCGGGAATCGCGAAATAGCCGGTAAGTAGTACACCGATTACGGCGCCGACGATATTGAGCCCATAGAACAGGCTGGTGAGGGAACCGATGGAACCGTCGCGCTCGACGATTCCGTCCAGTAACAAAGGCAAGGTGCCGCCCATGAAGAAGGTGGGCACGATGAACAGCAGGAATAACAACGCGAAACGTAGGAGGAACAGGGCTTGGGCGTTTCCCGCCGCGTACGGATGGAGAACTCCGTAGGTTGCTCCGACCGCTTCGAAGAGAGTGGGAAACCCGAGGGCATAGATGCCGATGACAGCTTCGAACAGGCCGTAGACGAACAGCGGTGAGAGGCGCCGGCTGCGCAGGTGTCCGCCTACCCAAAGACTACCAAATGCGAGACCGAGGAAGAAGCTGGTGAGTACAGTGGCGAGGGCGATCTGGCTGGAGCCCACTATCAGGGTCGCCTTGCGAATCCAGACGAGCTGGTATCCCAATCCCAGGGCCCCGGAAAGGGTAAACAGCACGCCGGCAAATAGAACGGCACTCCGCCGGGACAGCGGCACTAGGTAACTTTCCGTTCGGCCAAAGGGGTCCAACCGCGATCCGGCCCGCGGACCTTGGTGTGCTCCCAACGCTCTCGCAATGCGGCGAACGCCTGCGGATCGTGAATTTCCTTTTCGGGGCGCTCGGAATCGCGAATGACGAAATACGCCTCGCCGGGACTACACGCCATCGTCACCGGATCGCGCTCGGATGTGTGATTCTCGGGTATTTCGTCCAGGGTGCCAGGCCAGTGTAAACCGTGACATCGCTAGTCTCCCCCGAATTTCAACAAGTCTCATGGTGTTCGTCATAAGTAGGGTCGGACCGGAGCGCCCTGCGCCACACGCGTGATGTGGGTTTCTCCGGCCCGCCCTCCGAACCGGACGTGCGCGTTACCACGCATCCGGCTCTCCACAAGGTGCCGTGTGACCGCAGAGTCTCATCCGGTTGTCGCAGGCCAGGGAGAAGGGATCCGCGCCGATCGATAGCGGTAACGAGTCACTGCTACTTCGCCGACGTTGTAAAGAGCAATCCCGTCCTCGGTGGGCCACCATCCTGGCAGGTAGCGGCGTTTCAGCTTCCTCCAATTAAAGCGCGGGTGCTTGCGGCGCAGCCAATGCACTACGCGGCGCCAAGTGAAGCCCCGCACGTAGTTGAAAGTGGCCTTCGACACCCCGTACTGAAAGTAGTTGGCCCACCCCCGCAACACCGGATTGAGTTGGCGCAGAAGGCTCTTCAACGGCCTCTGCCGACCCGTTCTCGTGACTGCGCGCACCGTGCTCTTCAACCGGGCCAGAGATTCCTTTCTTGGCCACGTATAGATGCGTGCGCCAACCGGGCCCGGTTTCCGTCGCTTCTGAATGCGAAAACCCAGGAAATCGAAGCCACGGCTGATGTGCGTGATGGCGGTCTTCGTCTCCGACAGGTGCAGACCCATGGGGGTGAGAGTCACCCCCGCTTGGTCGCGCAGGTCATACGCTGCAGCTTCGGTGCCCGCCACCAGCAGCACGAAATCGTCAGCGTAACGGACAAGCCGACAAGTCGGTAGCCCCTTTCGCCGATGCGCTTGTCGCGCACTGGAGGTAGCGCCCACCTTTCTCCAGACCTCAGTGAAATAATCGTCGAGGACGGATAAGGCGATATTTGCCACCAGCGGTGAGAGAATACCGCCTTGCGGAGTGCCCGAAGTGCTTTCTTGCAACACCGATTGTTCCGTGAGGACACCGGCCTTGCAGAACGCTTTTACAAGCCTCAGAACATGCTTATCACCGATACGTCGACGCACGCGGTCCAAGAGGGCTGCGTGATCAATCTCATCGAAACAAGCACGGATATCGCCCTCCACCACCCACTCATAAGAGCGGGAGCAGAATTGATGAATCTCGGCGATGGCGTCCTGAGCCCGCCGATTCGGGCGGAAGCCGTAGGAGCACGGCTTGAAGTCCGCTTCGAAGATCGGTTCGAGCACCAGCTTGAGTGCGGCTTGGACCACTCGGTCCCGAGCGGTTGGGATGCCGAGCCGGCGCTTCTTCGTTGTGCCAGGTTTCGGAATCAACCGCTCGCGTACGGGCAGAGGCCGGAAACTGCGGGTCTTCAGATCAACCCGCACCTCGGCGAGAAAGGCCTCCTCGCCGCGTTCCGTCTCCACAGAGTAGGCCGTTTGTCCGTCCACTCCGGCCGAACGAGCACCCTTGTTGCTGCGCACCCGACGCCAGGCTACACTCAAAAACGCCGGGTCACACACCAGGTTGAACAGGTCGTCGAAGCACTTGCTTCGATCCTCTACAGCCCAACGGTGCAGTTTGGTCTGGATTTCCAGTACTCGATTACGGGCTTGTTCTGCCTCGGGCCACGAAGCGCTGGCATTCACCGGCGTCCTCCTGTTTTTCCAGTACCCCACTGCGCAACTTGCTGCCTCCCTTCGCCATGTAAGCGGCTTTCCCGCTCGCGGACTACTACAGAGGCTCCGTCCCTTGCCAAGCCCCACAGCGGACAGCGCGCTGCCCCGATAACGGTCGGACTCGGCTCGGTTCCCACGTTCACCATGAACCGTTTGACGGGGGAGGTGCCCAGCTTTTCCCCTGCAACTTCGCCTTGGGTACGCCGCAGGCATTCTCCAAGGCCTCTGCTTCGGTGGGTATCACACCTCCCCAGAGTCGCAGTCGGTCATATATCCGACCACGTGCGTTGCGTACCAACCCTTATCCACCAGGTTTGGGTTGGCGGGCCGCTAAAGGGGGTTCCATCACTGGTTCACTTCGGGTTACACCATTCCGTCTTGCTTGCCAGACGTGGAGTGTCTGGAGGTGCCACTCCACTCTGTCGTTGTCGAGGCTGCTTCCACCTTCCCCTGCGCTCCCAGGGTCAGGCTGCCTCCAGCTTCAACGGGCTGCTGCGACAGCCCGTTGGTGGGTCCTTGCATCCCACCCGGTTCTCTGGCGCCTCGTGGCGCACGATCCCGTCGGCCCAGGCGTACACCAGCTCGCGGTCATCCAGCCGTCGGCTGCGCCAGGCGTGGTATTCGACGATCCACTTATCCCGCAAACGCGCGATTGAGGACGGCGACAGCGGCGCTCCCGCTCCCAGCAGGCCGCGCAGCGCCAGCTCGAAGTCGCCTTGGGACAGACCGTGCAGATACAGTTCCGGCAACAGCTGACCCACCTCCTTCGTACGCCGCGCAAACAGCGGCAGAATGGCGCTCTCGAAGCGCTCTTCCAGACCTCGCACGCGTGGACGTTTTACCTCGATCGTGCCCGAGGTACAGGACAGTCGCCGCCGCTTCCCGTAGCCATTTCGATAGCCGCCGGGTGCGTCCAACGGGGCCTGACGCTGGTAGCGCGACCGCCCCAGCACCTGCGTCACTTCTTCATCCAAAACCGACTGCATCAAAGACTGAATCTGCGACCGCGTCCACGCTTCCAACGTTTCGAACGTGGGCATGGACATTTCCGCGGTGCTCAGCTTAGGTTGTGGCATGGCGATTCTCCTCTTCCTGCCGGGACAGCCCCGGCGCGTGTAATGTCTAATTACAAAGGAAGGGTAGGATCGCCTTCTGTGTATTTCCACACCTTTTGATTCTAGCTCTGTCCATTCGCACTCGCCGTCATCGAGGCCCAGGGGTGTGCCAGTACGGGTGCATGAGTAGAAGAACGGCGAAGAAGCTACCTGCGGAGATCTGCCTGTCAATATGTCGGAACGGAAGCTTGACCCGCGAATAGAAACCACACACTACCCTCGCCGCATCGTCGAGAGTCTGACCGAAGGCGTGGTCGTGTTCGATCGGAAAGGCCTGATCCAAGTTGCCAATCCCGCATTGACGGCATTGGTGAGCCGTCCCACACCTTCCGGATCGAAGCTCGAGGATCTCGTCGGCCCGGGCGTCGCCCTGCACCACGCGTTTCTGCGTGCGCTCGAGGGTGAGCCACTGACCGACGAAGATCTCCAGTTTTCTTCCGCCGATGGACGTAACCTGTGGCTGCGGCTTACAGCCACTCGACTCAAGGACGAAGATTCAAACCTCCTTGGAACGATGGTGATCCTCAAAGATGTATCCGACCTGAAACGCGCGGAACGGGAAATCTGGCAGGTTGAGAAGATGAGCGCCCTCGGGCGCCTCGCCGCATCGGTGGCCCACGAGGTGGGCAATCCGCTTGGGGCGATCGACATTCAGCTTCAGCTCTTGCAAGAAGATGTGGCAGCCCTGGGAGAGGCGATGAGCGAGAAATCGGTGCGCAGATTGCAGATCGCTCGTGCCGAGATGAGGCGGTTGGAGGGCATCGTGCAGAACTTCCTCCGCTTCTCGAGACCGCCGACGCTTCATCTGCTCAAGGTGTCGCCTAACGATCTTCTAACTCGGGTTGTCGATCTGGTAACGCCGGAAGCGCGGGAGCAAGGGATCTACCTCTCCGCCAACCTGGGAACCTCGCTCCCCTCTGTCCTCATCGATGAAAATCAGTTGAGCCAGGCGTTGCTGAACGTGATCGTCAATGCGTTCCAGGCCGTTTCGGCAAGCGCCCGTGTGCTGCTCTATACAAAGGTGGAGTCGGATTCGGTGATCTTTGAGGTCGCCGACAATGGCTGCGGCATCGCTGCGGAGGATATGGAGCACATATTTGAGTATTACTATACTACGAAAGATGAGGGCACCGGTCTGGGTCTCTCCATTGCCCAGCGCATCGTGCACCACCACGGTGGAACCCTCGAACTGGAAAGCCAGGTGGGCGAAGGCACCACAGTCGCCATTCGATTGCCAGCCGTTCGCTAACCATGCCTCGACGAAAAATCCGCATTCTCATAGCCGACGACGAACTGTTTATCCGCGAGGGTCTGCAGGAGGCGCTTCAGCGACCGCAATTCCAGATTGATCTTGCGGCCGACGGGTTGCAGGCTCGAGACCTGTTGCGAACCTCTAACTACCACCTGGTGGTTCTCGACTTGCGCATGCCCGGTTTGAGCGGCATGGATCTCCTGGAAGAGATTCGCGACGACTTTCCCGACACCCAGAGCATCGTGCTGACTGCTCACGGCAACGTCAACACCGCGGTGGAAGCAATGAAGCTGGGGGCCTTCGACTTCATCACCAAACCGGTGGAGATCGACCACCTTAGACTCCTGGTCGATCGAGCCCTGGAAAACCTGGAATTACTGCAGCAGAACAGGAGCATGCAAAACCGCCTGACGACACAGGACAGCTTCCGTCGAATCGTACGGCGAAGCGCGACGATGCAGGAGGCGATCAAGACGGTGAAGCAGGTAGCCATGTCGGATGTCCCCGTCCTGCTGCGAGGGGAAACCGGTGTGGGTAAGGAGCTCATCGCGCGCGCCATCCACGAGCGCAGCCGCCGAAACGAACGGACGTTCGTCGCCGTGAACTGTGGCGGATTTACCGAGGAACTGTTCGCCAGCGAGATTTTCGGTCACGTGCGCGGAGCCTTTACCGGAGCCCACGCCGACAAACCCGGCCGTTTTACGCTGGCCGAATCAGGCACCCTGTTCCTGGACGAAATCGGAGAGGTGCCGCTGAAGAACCAGGTGGAGCTGCTGCGGGTTCTCGAAGCGGGAGAATTCCAGCCAGTAGGTGATTCGAAGGTGCACATGGCGGATGTGCGGATCATCGCGGCGACCAACCGCGACCTGTTGGAGGGGGTGAAGACCGGTCTGTTTCGGGAAGACCTCTATTACCGGTTGGAGGTCGTGCCGATAGACATCCCCCCGCTGCGCGAGCGCCGAGAGGACATACCGCTATTGGCGGAGATTTTCCTGGAGGAGTCCTGTCGCGCCCACAACCAGGGGCGCAAGAGCATAGCTTCGGAAACGATGCCCCTATTGATCAATCACGCGTGGCCGGGCAATGTACGGGAGCTGCGAAACTTGATTCAGAGACTGGTGGTCACAGCCCCAGGTGGCGCCATCAAGCCGGAAAACCTGCCCAAAGCGCTCGCCGCCGTCGATGGGGACACAACCCAGATAAGCATCGAGCTTGGCGCCTCCCTTGAGGAGGTCGAGGCGGAATTGATCCGGGAGACCCTCGGCAGAATCACCTCCAACCGCCGACAGGCGGCAGCGGTTCTGGGCATCAGCGTCCGCGCCCTACAGTACAAATTGAAGAAGTACGGCATTCATTAGCTGCAAAATCTGCAGATCAGTGCCGATAGTGGAGTCGTGTTTTCTGCCGAACTCCGCCGGATCTCATCCTAATCCCTTTATTATCAACTAGTAACGACGACGTCTGGGCTTGTGGCATTTTTTTTGCCCTTTACTCGAGCGATTGGAATTGACTCGTTCGAAGGCGATTGATGTCGGCTGCACCTACGATTTCTAACCTTTTGTTCCCCATCTATTTCCTTATCGATACACGCAAGAGTCCCCGCTTGGCTTTTACTGCCTGCATGATTCGACAGGGACCGAGTACGCGCGAATCGCCGCAAAATTTGCATTCGCTGATCTTTCGCTGGGGTCCCTCGGGTTCGAGGCGATAATGCAGAACTCTTGGACTCTTGCGTCCCCAGCGCCGTTGAATAGTGCAAATTGTGCAGAAACGGGTCTTGCGGACATTTCGCACCTGGTCGACAAGGTGGTTCTAGTTCCCAGGCTCGGGGCGGATACGAAGATTGGAGCCATCAAGGAACTGGTGGACCGGCTGCATCATGAGGGCGCCGTTTCGGACAGTCTCAGATTCCTGCAGGCCGTGCTAGAGCGCGACGACTTGCAGAGTACCGTGATCGGCGAGGGCATTGCGTTGCCCCACGCCCGCAGCAGCGCCGTCACACGTTTGGGAATTGCGGTTGGCCTGGCCCCCAAGCAGATCTCCTACCCATCCGCCGATGACCGCGACGAGGTCCAGGCGATCGTCCTGGTGGCGGTACCGGCGGATGCCGTCGACTCCTATCTGTCCATTCTCGGCGCCCTGGCATCCGCGCTGGACCGCACCGCAATAATCGAGCAGCTCCGGAATGCCACTACCTCCAACGACATCATCAAGGTCTTTTCGAACGGCAGCATGGTTCCCCCAAGTCTCCCACAGAAAGGCTAAAAAACAGATGGCTTATGCGATTCAAGAGGCTCTCAACGACGAGGATAGCACGCTTCGCATGTACTTCGAAGACATCTCCAGCTCGACTCCGCTTTCCCGTGAGCGGGAGGTTGAGCTGTCCGCCCGAATTACCGACGGGGACATGGAAGCCCGAGAAGAACTGGTGCATGCGAACCTTCGATTCGTTATCGACGTGGCCAAGAACTATCAGAATCGCGGGCTGTCCCTGGCCGACCTCATCAGCGCCGGCAATGTCGGTTTGATGACCGCCGCCGATCGCTTCGACGGAACCAAGGGATACAAGTTCATCTCCTATGCCGTATGGTGGATCAAACAGTCGATCCTGCAGACCATCGCCGATCATGCCCGCACGGTCAGACTGCCGCTCAACAAGCTTAGCCTGTTGAAGGACATCTCTCGCGTATCCCGTCAGTTGGGACAGGGTCGCGAGGCCGAACCTGACGTCGAAGAGATTGCCGCTGTCCTCGAGGTAGCTCCCGAAGACGTGAGAGATACGGTTCTCAGCGCACGCAGCGTTCGCTCACTCGACGAGTCGTTCGAGGAAGACGATGAACGCAGCCTGATGAACATGCTGGCCGATTCGCGCCAGGAAGCGCCGGATCAAGGACTGCTCTCCGACTCGGCGCGACAGCACCTTGAAAGCATCCTCTGCAATCTTGACGAGAGGGAGTTTCGCATCATCAAGCTGTACTTCGGCCTGGACGGGCACGAGGCACTGACTTTGGAAGAAATCGGAGGCATGATGAGCCTCACGCGCGAGCGCATTCGCCAGCTGAAGGAGCGCGCTCTGGGCAAACTCCGTCATCCTTCCAGATACGAAGCGCTCGCCTGCCTGGTGGACGGTCGCGAATCTGGCTGAAGTGCAGCTGTGCTCGGCAAACATCTGCGTCTACTGCGGATCGAAGTCAGGCACCCGCTCGACCTACCAGGACGCCGCGATCGCCCTGGGCACCGCTGTTGGACGGCGCGGCCTTGGGTTGGTCTACGGCGGCGGGAATGTCGGCCTCATGGGGCTCCTCGCCGACGCTGCTCTCGAGAACGGGGCCAGGGTTGTGGGGGTCATTCCGGAAGCCCTTAAAGAGAAGGAACTCGGCCACCGCGAGCTGCACGAGCTGGTGGTTGTCGACGATATGCACGACCGTAAGGCAATCATGGCGCAGCGAGCCGATGCCTTTGTCGCCCTTCCAGGAGGTTTCGGAACTCTGGAAGAGCTGTTCGAAGTCGTCGCCTGGAAGCAGCTGGGGTTCCACGACAAACCGATCGCGCTGCTCAATATAGCCGGCTACTTCGACCATCTCCTGTCGTTCTTGGATCACGTTCTGCACGAGGGGTTCCTGCGCCCCGAACACCGGGAGATGCTGCTGATCGAAACCGAGGCGGATTCACTTCTGGACGAACTGCTAAGTCGCCTGCCGAACTAGCGGGGTCCTCAAGTCCAGACGATCGGTCGTCCGCTCTAACTCCGATTGACAGATTCAGGTCCAGTCTGCTAGTTGGGTACTCGACCGATGGCAGAATCTGGCGATGTCCCTACCTACACCCTCCGATTCACACGACAAGAATTCTGAAGACCTAGCCCGCCGGCTGGAAGAGACCACCTTCCGGCTCAACCAGAAAATCGTCCAGCTGGAAACACTGCATCAGGCGGGTTTGGCGTTGGCCGCTTCGCTGCAGGTAGAAGAGGTAATGGGCGAGTCCATGCTTCTCGCCGTGGGCATGGTGGATGCCCACGGCGGATTTCTGTTTCTAAAAGAAGAAACCGGAAATCGATTGGCACTCGCGCGGCATACCAACCTGTCGCCGGAACAGATTGTTCTCCTCAGCAATGGCCCGGTGCACGACGAGCTCCAGTTGGCGATGACTCGCAACATACCCTCGGTTTTCGGTCCCGACGATCTCCCCGACGACCTGGAGATCCAGTTCATGCTGGTAGTTCCGGTCTCCGAGTTGGGATTCATCGGTGTTGTGGACAAAGAGAGTCGCTCCGGTATTCAGAGTTTTACCGAAGGCGACGGGCATTTGCTCGACCTGATGGCGCAACAGGCGGGGAGCGCCCTGGCGAACGCTCGCCTCTACCGCAACATGGTGGAAGAGAAAAATCTGACCCAGAGCATTCTCGGCAGCATCGCGGACGGGTTGGTATCGACCGACCTCGCCGGAAAGATCGTCCGGGTAAACCCGGCAGCGCTGCGAATATTCTCGGATGAGGAAGACTTCCTCGGTCGCTCGTCGGTAAGGTTCTTCGAGCTCTACGGCTGTGAGCGCATCGCCCAGGCGGTGAGCCTGTCGCTGAGCGATGGCCGCGAGCGACGAATCGAAAACGAACAGGGAGAGCAGGATTCGTTGAGTCTGAACGCCCATGTAACGCCGCTGCTGAACGAGACCGATGCGGTTCAAGGAGTCGTCGTTGCCCTCGAAGACCTCACCCCACAAACGCGAATTCAGAGCATGTTCAAGCAGTACGCCAGCGACCAGGTCGTAGACCTTTTGCTGTCGGCTGACACCCAACCCGCCCTTGGCGGGGAACAGCTTGTTGCGACGATGTTGTTTGTCGACCTGGTGGGTCGACCGAGCTGCTGGGCAAGATCGGCCCCGAAGAAATGGTAGACCTTCTCAACGACTGTTTTACCCGCCTGGTGGATATCGTATTCGACTACAATGGAACGTTGGATAAGTACATGGGGGACGGCTTCCTGGCTGTGTTTGGGGTGCCGGTAACCTTCTCCGACGACAGCAAACGAGCGGTGCGCAGCGCCTTGGCCATCCGCTCGGAGATGCGGCGCTTCAGTGAGGAGAATCAGCAAAACTGGGGGATCAGCATTGGCATCAGCCGCGGTTCGGTGGTTGCCGGCAACATCGGTTCGTTGCGGCGTATGGAGTACACGGTGATTGGTCCCGATGTAAATCTCGCGGCCAGGCTGTGCGACAAAGCGCGGTCGGGCGAGATCCTCGTCAGCTCGATCGTTCAAAACGAACTTCAGGACGAATTTGAATTCGGCTACCTGGGACCGCAACTGTTCAAGGGAACCAGAGAGCCGATTGAGGTATACGAGCTCCTCGGACTACAGGGGACCCCGAAATCGGCGCCGATTGCCGTACCCACAATCGAACCTCAGACACAGGCCGCCCGGGTCGACCTGAGCATTCCGATGCTGCCGCAGATGGAGCTCACCGCCAGTCAAACCGCAGAGGCCGTGGGTGCCTTCATGAATCTTGCCGAGGAGAAGGTAGAAGAGGTCAAGCTGGCGTTGATCGAGGCATGTATCAACGCTTTCGAACATAGTCAGGCGAAGGATCGGCGGCTGCAGATCGATTTGGAGGCGGGGGAGAAGGAGCTCGTAATCAAAGTATCCGACCGCGGCCACGGCTTCGACATTGTTTCGGTGCGCGAGGACCTGGACCGGCGGCGCCGTGACGGCAACAAGAAGCGGGGTTGGGGTCTGGAATTGATGCGGCAGCTGATGGATGAGGTAGATCTGCAGTCTGGAAGCGACGGAACGACGATCACTCTGGTCAAACGTCGTTAGGCAGAATCCCGACGTTAGGCGGTATCTCGCAGCCCGTTTAGCTCGTCGCGGATGGAAGCGGCGCGCTCGAATTCTTCCTGGTCGACCGCCTCTTGCAGCTCCTGCTCCAAACTTTCGGTGCGACTCGGTGGCCGACTGGATCTCAGGGACTCCTCCAACTCGTCCAACGCTTCGTGAGAGCGTTTCCGCTCGGCGAAGAACTCTTCGGCATCCACCTCCGCCAGGTCGTCGATCTGCTCTCTCGCTTCCCCGACGATCTCCAGGGCGCTGTCGAAGTCGCCGCGGCCCTGCGCCACCATTGAGCGAGCGGTTGCGTTGATGCGCAGTATATAGGGCCACCACTTCTCCAGATTGAGTCGGTCTTCCTCCCCTTCGCCATACGTATTGACGAAGCGAAACAGTTCCATGTTGCGTTCCGTGTCCCGGACCACTCTGTCGTAATCCTTAATCTGTAACAGAAAGGCGTAGCGGCCATAAACTCGCGCGCCTTCTTCGAAGAGTTCCTGACAGGCAGCGCCGTCCAGTGAAAAACCGGTGTCATCCTGATTCTCGCGACGATGCACGTCGAGAAGACCACAATAATAATCCAACGCGAAGTCGCGGCCGTGAGGTTTCTTGCCGTCCGGTCGGCCGTCGAGGCTTAGCTGCAAGATGCCCTGGAAAGCACCTTGGTCCACGCGCACCTGAACCTTCTGAACCCCGTCGGCTCCCGTGATCTTCCTGACGTTCGAGTCGGGATTGAAATTCCAGGCCTGGATGAGCGGCGTTAGATCCTGCTCCTCCCCAGCCTCAGCGGATTTATCTGGTTCGAACTGCTCCACGAAGGTATGATATCCCGCAGGAGTTCGGCTGTCAAACTTCGTTGCCCCCCGATCGCGGGGACTTGCAAGCCCACTAACTACAGGGCCCGAACCGAGACCAGCAACCCACTCCTTATAATCTTCCACAGCTTTGCAGATTTTTACGAAGTGGTGTAATATTGAGGGTAGCTGATCATAAAAAGGGACCTATGGACAACTCAGATATTGGACAAAAATGAAGATTTTTGACATATTTACGACGTATTTGTCAAGTTAGATAGATTTAGCAACGAAATTGTAGTGTGTCTTAGCGCCGTAAAAGGAAGTTAATGAATACTTCGGTCGCCAATGTAGAGAAAGCGCAGAGACAGGTGGAGGTACTGCACGAGATGGGGCAGACCCTCGGCGCTAGCTCTGATTTGGAGGAAGCCTTGCGCGGATGTCTGAAACTCCTGTGCGATCGCATGGATATGGCCCTCGGCACCGTAAGCCTGGTCGGGCGGGAGGGGGAGGACATATCTATCGACGTGGCGTATGGTCTGTCGCGCAGGGAGATCGAACGTGGCCGCTACAAGATGGGCGAGGGCATTACCGGCAAGGTGGTGGAATCGGGCAAACCGGTGATCGTACCCCGGATTAGTAGCGAGCCCCTGTTTCTGGACCGCACCGGGGCGCGGAAGCGGACGCGAAAGTCTCAAACATCGTTCGTATGCGTTCCGGTAGTCGTGCAGAAACGGGCAAACGGCACCTTGAGCGTCGACACCCCGTACAGGGACGACCACCTGCTCCAGGAGAACGTCCGTTTTCTGACGATAGTGGCGACCATGATTGGTCAGTCGGTGGCTGCCCGCAAAGCTGCGCGCCAGGAACGCAGCCGCCTGCTCAACGAGAACAAACGCTTACAGGACGAGCTTCGCGAGCGGTTCCACCCTGCCAATATCGTCGGCAACTCGCGCCCGATGCAGGAGGTGGGCGAGATGGTAGGTCAAGTGGCGCCGAGCTCGGCAACCGTGCTTCTCCGGGGCGAGAGCGGTACGGGCAAGGAGATGATTGCGGACGCCCTGCACTTCAACAGCCTTCGAGCCAACAAACCGTTCGTCAAGGTACACCTGGCAGCCCTTCCGGAGAGCCTCGTTGAAAGCGAGCTATTCGGACATGAGAAAGGTGCGTTTACAGGCGCATCCGCCAGCAAAGAGGGTCGTTTCGAGCGTGCGCACCAGGGCACACTGTTCCTCGATGAAATCGGCGAGCTCAGCCCATCCATCCAGATAAAGTTGTTGAGAGTCCTGCAGTCTCAAGAAGTGGAACGACTCGGTGGCACCAAACCAGTGTCGGTGGATGTCCGGGTCATAGCCGCGACCCACGTAAACCTCGAGACAGCAGTCGCCAACGGCCGTTTCCGCGAGGATCTTTTCTACCGACTGAACGTCTTCCCGATCTTCCTGCCCCCCCTGCGGGAGCGAAAATCCGACATCCTGCTGCTTGCCGACAGCTTCCTCGAGAAATACGCCCGCCAGCACGGCAAGGATCTCAAACGGATGTCCACCCCCGCCATCGACATGCTGATGAGCTACCATTGGCCAGGAAATGTGCGCGAGCTGGAGAATTGCGTCGAACGCGCGGTCATCCTCAGCTCTGACGGGGTCGTCCACGGGCACCACCTACCACCCTCTCTGCAGACAGCGTCAGCAACCGGCACTCCGGTATCCGGCTCGTTCGAGGCCCTGATGAACTCCTACGAGAAGGAGATTCTGGTAGAGGCGTTGAAAAACGCTCGCGGCAATATGGCCAAGGCGGCCCGAATGATCGGCACCACCCAACGAATTCTCGCCTACCGAACCCGCAAACTGGACATCGACTCCACACATTTCAAAAAGTAGCGAGACCAGGCCGAGGACTGGCTCCTCGAATCCCCCTGATCTGATTCGTAGATTCGACGAAAATGTTGGCGTTTATCCGGATAACGACATTTTTGTTCAGAACAGTGTCGTCCCACCTTTTACCGGCCATCCTCTTCACAGATTCTTAAATCTCAAATAAACAATAACTAAGAGCTTCCCGAGAAAGGCTGCTTGGTGCTTGGCATCCCGCTTGCTACCAACAGCCGCTTTAAGCGCGCTGCTCGGGCCCGGCACTCATCGGAGGAGGTGCTGACGCCCCATTTTCGAATCTTCCATAGGAGGGAGCCATGCTCAAATTGCTGACACCGATGTTCCTGCTCGCTGGGGCGGGCGCGGCTTTCGGTGCTGATTTCAAGACCGTGGAGGAGTTTCAAAACACCCCCCTGGTCTATCCCAAGTTCGTCGTCGACAACTTGTGGATACTCATTGCCGCCGCCCTGGTTTTTATCATGCACCTGGGTTTTGCCACCTTGGAGTCGGGCCTCACTCGTCAGAAGAACACGGTGAACATCCTCTTCAAGAATCTCTTTATCATCTCGGTCGGTTTGATCACCTACGCGTTGACCGGTTTCCACACGATGTATCCGGGTGATTTCAACGGCTACCTCTCCATCCAGGGCGCTCTCGGTTTTAGCGGGGACATGGCCAACCTTACTTCGGCCTACGCGAACTACACCTATTGGACCGATTTCATCTTCCAGGCCATGTTCGCCGCCACCGCGGCGACTATCGTTTCCGGCGCCGTTGCCGAGCGGGTCAAGCTGCCCAGTTTCATGTTCTACGCCACTATTCTGGTCGCCTTCTTCTACCCCATCGCCGGATCCTGGAAATGGGGGGGCGGCTGGCTCGACCAGATGGGGTTCTACGATTTCGCCGGTTCCAGCATCGTACATGCTTTCGGCGGATTCTCTGCCCTGGCCTGTGTGCTGTTTCTCGGCCCGCGCAACGGCAAGTACACCGAGTCTGGAGAAGTGAGACCCATTCTGGGCCACAGTATGCCGCTGGCGACCATCGGTGTCTTCTTGCTGTGGCTCGGGTGGTTCGGTTTCAACGGCGGCTCAGTGCTGAGTGCGGAGCCGGGAGCGCTCTCCCTGGTATTCGTCACGACCTCGCTGGCTGCCGCGGCCGGCTGCCTCGGCGCCATGTTCCTGTCGATGATCTACCTCAAGAAGCCGGACATCACCATGGCATTGAACGGCGTTCTGGCAGGGTTGGTCGGCATCACCGCCGGCGCCGACTCGGTCACCTGGATCGGGGCTATCCTGATCGGCTTGATCGCCGGGTGCATCGTCGTGTTCGCTATCGTCTTCATCGATCGGATCAAGATCGACGACCCGGTGGGTGCGATCTCAGTGCATGGAATCTGCGGAATATGGGGCACGGTCGCCGTCGGTATCTTCAGCACTAACGAGGCTCACACCGTCGGTACCCAGATTATCGGAACCCTCTCCTACGCCATCTTCGCGTTCGTGGCTTCCGCGATTTTGATCGCCGTCATCAAAGCTACGGTGGGCATCCGCGTCAGCGCGGAGGAGGAGGAAGAAGGATTGGATATCGGTGAACACGGCCAGCCTTCGTACGCAGACTTTCATCCCATCCACAACTGATCGGTCAGGAGATTGATATGTACAAAATTGAAGCCTTTTTGCGTCCTGCCGCGCTGGAACCGGTGCAGGAGGCCCTGGCAAAGATCGACATCGCGGGCATGTCGGTAATCGAAGTCCGCGGATTTGGTCGACAACACGGCCACCGAGAGGTGTATAGAGGGGCTGAGTATAGAGTCGACTTCGTTCCGAAGATCAAGGTGGAAATTGCTGTTACCGAAGGCGATCGGGACCGTGCGATCGACGCCATCGCCGCCGCTGCCAAGACCGGCAAGGTCGGTGACGGCAAGGTCTTTGTTGTTCCCATCGAAAATGCCGTGCGCATCCGCACCGGAGAATCGGGCGACAGCGCTCTGTAAGATCACCAAACAAACGGGCGCATTGGTGCCCAGACATCTTTACCCAAGGAGGAACCTCTTGAGCAAGCAGATTATCAAACTACTGGGTTTCGTAGCAGCGCTTACCACCGCCGTGCCCGCCGCGAACGCAGAGGTTGGCATGGGTGCCGACGTGGTGAGCCGCTACGTATGGCGGGGTACCGATTTCGGCAACTCCGCATCGGTGCAGCCGTTTATTTCCTACACCATGGGAGCCATCGAGATAGGCGCCTGGTCTTCGTGGGCGATCTCCGCTGGCGGCGCCAACGAGAACGATCTTTACGCCACCTATTCGGCGGGGCCGCTTTCGGTGACCCTTACCGACTACTTCTTCCCAACCGCCCAGGAATCGGACTTTTTCAGTTTCAGCGACGGCGACGAGGAGCATGTCCTTGAGATCTCGGCCGCCTATGAAATGGGAGCCTTGAGTGTTATGGGAGCCTTCAACTTCTCGGGCGACCCGGACAATTCGTTCTACGTTGAGGGCGGCTACGAGCTCTTGGCCGACGACGACATGACCGTCGGCCTGTCGGTTGGCGCCGGCAACGAAGTCTACGCGGTCGATGCCGATCCGATGATTGTCGCCGTGGGACTGAACGTCACCAAGGGCGCGTATATGGCTTCCTACATCTTGAATCCGGAAGCGGAGACCACCTTTCTCGTATTCGGCCGCAGCTTCTGAGCACACGACTGGACTGCAGGGGTCCTGGATCACAGGAATAGTTACTTCCCGGGGGAACTCGGTGGTGTAACTCTTGGCATGTGGTCACGTTTCATCCCTCCGTAAGTGGCCGCAGGCAATAGGCCCCTGCAGTCTACTTTTGCGATTCCGCCGGGGAAGTGAGAAAAGCGATCTCGTCCTGCAATGAAATAGCCTTGCAAACCTAAGTGAAGATCGGGGTCCGACGTGAACCTGCGTCGGACCCTCTTGCGTTTGCGCTCGAACCTTTGGTAAGCGATCGATCGATTGGCTATTATTTGATCCTCGACCAAGTGGCGATTGTTTTAAGCTGATCCAGGCGCCGACAGACTTTCCTCCGATCTGGCCGACGATCCTTGATCGAAAGCCGCACTGATTTCGAACCAGCCTTTATCCATGTCCGAACATTTGACTCTGGGAACCCGTGGCAGCAAGCTCGCGCTGACGCAGAGCAACTGGGTCCGGAGGCTGTTGCAGAAACATTCCCCAGGTCTGGAAGTCGTTCTCGAGATCGTCGAAACCCATGGCGATCGCACCGCGGGGTCACTGCGCTCGTTCGGCGGACAAGGTCTGTTTACCGCCGAATTGGAGCAAGCGCTGTTGGACAGACGCATTGACCTGGCGGTCCACAGCCTCAAGGATCTGCCAGCGCGTCTTCACGACAACCTCACCATCGCCGCCATACCCGCGCGCGAAGATGCGCGGGATGTTCTCGTCGGCTGTAGCTTCGATTCCCTCGCCCAGGGTGCTCGGTTGGGTACCGGCAGTCTGCGCCGGCAAGCTCAGCTGCTGGCCCTGCGCCCGGATCTCTCCTTCGTCGAGATACGGGGCAACATCGATACTCGCATTTCCAAGATGCAGAATGGCGACTGTGACGCCCTGGCGCTCGCAGCGGCAGCCCTGCACAGGCTAGACTGGAATTCCGCGATAGGCAGCTATTTCGAGGTGGAGCAGATGCTGCCTGCCGTGGGTCAAGGTGCCCTGGCCCTGCAGATGAGGCGCGATGATCCACGGACGTCGTTGGCAGCAGCGATCCAGGATGCTGACAGCTTTGCTGCGGTCTCCGCGGAGCGCAGTTTTCTCTGGCATCTCGGCGGCGGCTGCCAGGCGCCGATCGCGGCATGGGGCAGGATCTCCGGAACGGAGCTTCTTCTGACGGGATTGGTCGCGGAGGCAGATGGCAGCCGCCTCGTCCGTGCCGAGGGTCGCACCGGCGGCGACGCCACGGATCTCGGCAAGATCGTCGCCGACAAACTGCGAGCCCAGGGAGCCGCCGACATCCTCGAGCGGAGCGCGCAGCGATGAATACGCCCCTGCCCGAACCTGGTCACGTCTACCTCGTCGGAGCTGGTCCTGGCGATCCCGGGTTGATTTCGGTCAAAGGAGCGCATTACCTCGCGCACGCAGATCTCATCCTCTACGATGAGATTCTGGATGAACGGCTTCTCGAGCTTGCCAGCGAGAGCTGTGAAAAGCTATTCGTGGGCAAACGCGGACGCCGAGAGGGACCCACCCAGGACGAGATCAATGAGCTTCTAGTTCAACATGCCCGCGCCGGCCGCAAGGTGGTTCGTCTCAAGGGAGGTGATCCGTACATATTCGGGCGCGGGAGCGAGGAAGGGGCGCGGCTGCGCGACGAAGGGATTTCTTTCGAAGTCGTGTCGGGGGTCTCCGCCGCTTCAGGGGTACTGGCGTACGCCGGCATTCCCCTAACCCACCGGGGCATCACCTCCACAGCGGTACTCGTGACCGGGCACGAAGATCCCGCCAAGCCTATCCCCGCGGTGGACTGGGCGCTTCTGGCGAAGCTACAATGCACCTTGATCATCTTTATGGGGGCTCGAAGGATTGGCGAGGTCGCCGCGATTCTGTTGCAGAATGGCAGGGCGCCGAGCACGCCGGCCTCGGTGATCGAATGGGGTACCTGGCCGCGCCAGCAAACGCTGGTGGCCACGCTGGAGAATCTTGCCGAGAAAGCGCGGGAATGCGGATTGCAGTCTCCAGCAATAATTGCCATAGGCGAGGTCGTGGCGCTGCGCGATCAGCTCAACTGGTTTGAAAACAAACCCCTGTTCGGGCGTCGAGTATTGATCACCCGCAGCCGCGAACAAGCCGGCGGCTTGCGGCTTCTGTTGGAGACCGAGGCGGCCGAGGTCCATTCTCTTCCACTGCTTGAGATCCGCGCCCCGGATCGGTGGGATGAGGTGGATCGCTGTGTTCGGGCGCTTGAGCGCTACGATTGGGTGATCTTCACCAGTCCCAATGCGGTCGAATACTTCATGGGTCGCTTGCACACGCTCGAGCTAGATGCCCGGGCGCTCGGGAGTGTGCTTGTCGCCGCCGTCGGTCGCTCCACGGCCGAGAGTTTGACCCGATTCGGGATCGTCGCCGATCTGATTCCGGCGGAACAATCCCAGGAAGGTCTGGTGCAAGCGTTTGCAGACATCGATGTCGCCGGCCTGAAGTTTCTTCTTCCAGGTTCCTCTATTGGACGTCCCCTGCTGGCAGATAAGCTCGCCCGCAGGGAGGCAGAGGTGGAACAGGTAAGCACCTACGAAAACGTAGTCCCCCAGTACGAACGCTCCGCTCTGCCGTCGTGTTTAACCGAGGACGATCTCGATCTGGTGATATTCGCCAGCCCCTCGAGCGTAGCAAACTTCGTGTCGGTGTTGGGCGAGACCGAAAGTCGTGAGCTGTTGGAGAAGACTGCCATCGCCACCATAGGACCCACCACCAGTCGCGCCATCCGCGAGCTGGGATTTGAGGTGGCCATTCAACCCCAGGAAAGCACCGTACCGGAGCTGGTGCGCTCGATTTGCCATTTCTTTGGGGGTCGCACGTGACGTCGCTGCGTCATCCCCCGGGAAAGCTGCCACACGACGAGCTGCGCCGGCTGATATCGAGGTTTACCGGGAAACACGAACGCCTCGTCGTGCCTCCCCAGGTGGGTGAAGATGCCGCGGTGATCGATATGGGGGATCGCTATCTGGTGGCGAAGACGGATCCGATCACCTTTGCCACCGATCGCATCGGCTGGTATGCGGTGCATGTCAATGCCAACGATATCGCCGCCATGGGCGCTTTGCCCCGCTTCTTCATGGCTACCGTCCTGCTACCGGACTCTGCGGACAACGGCGCCGTGGCCGAGGCCATTTTTTCAGCGATCGACGACGCCGCGAGGGATCTCGATATCGTCGTATGCGGGGGTCATACCGAAATCACCCATGGCCTGGATCGGCCCATCGTCGTCGGACACATGCTGGGCGAAATGGAGCCGGACCGTCTGATTCGTTCCTCCGGCCTGCGACCTGGACATGTCTTGCTCCTGACCAAGGGCCTGGCGATCGAAGCGACGGCATTGATCGCGCACGAGAAACGCGACGATCTACTCGCTCGCGGCCACGGTGCAGATATGCTTGCCCGTTGCGAGGCCTACCTGGAGAACCCGGGGATCAGCGTGGTGGTCGACGCGCGGACAGCAACCTCTGCGGGCAAGGTGTCGGCCATGCACGACCCTACCGAAGGCGGCGTGGCGACCGGATTGATCGAGTTGGCGCGGGCATCAGAAGTTGGCATGGAGATCGACGCCGCAGCGCTCTTCGTTGCCAAGGACTCCGAACGGGTGTGTACCGAGTTTGATCTGAATCCGTTGGGGATCATTTCGTCCGGCGCGTTGTTGATCGGCTGTGAACCCGGCTCCGCCATTCCGATTCTCGGGGCGTTGAAGGAGGCCGGGATCAGGGCCGATCGAATTGGAGTCGTTCGCGAGAGGGAGTTCGGCGTCATGTTGAGGCGAGCTGGCGAACTGGAAGAGCTGCCGGTTTTCGCTGTGGACGAAATTACGCGTCTGTTCGCGGATTGATATGACCGAAGGCGTACTGTTTGACATGGACGGCACCATAACACGCCCCCACATCGATTTCAAAACCCTGCGTGCAGAGATCGGCGTGCCCGAGGGGACTCCCATAATGGACCATGTGGAAAGGCTTGCGCCCGAGAAACGCAACCGCGCCAACGCCGCCATTGAGAGGGTCGAGCTGGAAGCCGCGGAGGCATCGATTCTCAATCCGGGAGCGGAACAGCTCCTGGAAGGCTTGGGCCAGATTCCACTGAAACTCGGATTGATAACCAACAGCAATCGCAAAGCGATGCATTTCATCGTTGAAAAATTCGCCTTGAGGTTCGATCTGCTTTTAAGTCGCGAGGACGCGGCGCTGAAGCCGGCGCCTGATCTGCTTTTCCTGGCATTGGAAAAACTCGGCCTGAGTCCACAAGCAACCGTTTTTGTTGGGGACGGTCACTACGATCGCAGCGCCAGTGCGGCGGCGGGAATTCGGTACATCCATCTAGAGCACGGACACACTCAGGTTGTGTCTGAATCCACTGTTTTTACCCTGCGCGAGGTATGGAATTACCTGGAGCTGTGAAATTCGCATAGATTCCCTTGCACCGTGCCGCAAACTACTATTTTCAGTTGATTTGCGCACAATCCAACTTGACACGAAAAGTCGCACATCTCTACTTTCCGGTGCACTGTTCAACAACTGGACGAGACACTCACACACTGCCACCTTCGACGATAGAGAATGCCACTCGAAACGAGCTTTGACTGGCGCGCGCCGACCCACCTGGTCTACGGACCGGGTTCGGTGGAGCGGCTACCCGACCTGATTCCGAATAAACGTTGCCTGGTGGTAACCGATGCCGGTCTCAATGCTGCCGGTATCGTCGACCACGTCTGCGGTCATCTCAAGCGGGGCAAGATCGAGTACGTGATCTACGACCAGGTCTTGGGCAACCCTCCGGCGCGTTGCGTGCGTGCGGGACACGACCTCTACGCCGCGGAAAAATGCGACGGACTCATCGGGCTTGGTGGCGGAAGTTCCATGGATGTGGCGAAGATGATCGGGGTGGTAGCCGGCAACGGGGGCCGCGTTGAATCCTACGTGGTCCCCGCCAAAGTAGAGAAGCCGCTGCCCCATCTGGTTTGCGTACCTACCACGTATGGCACCGGCAGCGAGGTCACCCCGTTCGCGGTCGTCTCCAACCTCCGAACAAAAAGAAAAGATGCGGTCGTCAGCGGCAAGATCGTTCCACCGGTTGGCATCCTGGACGCGGAGCTGTCGGTAGCCTTGCCCTCCGACGTGGGTGGTCCGACCGGCATGGACGCGCTGACACACGCCCTCGAGTCTTACATCAACTTGATGGCGACTCCGCTTACAGAGGCTATGGCCCTTGGGGCGATCGAGCTGATTGGGGAGAATCTGCGTCTGGCATGCGCCAATGACCACGAGCTGGAAGCGACCCAGAACATGCTCAACGCCAGCACAATGGCCGCCTTCGCGTTCTCGCAAACGCGGCTCGGCATTGTTCATGCCATGTCCCACCCCGTGGGCGGCCACTTCAATGTCCATCACGGCATGGCCAACGCCATCCTGCTACCTGTGGTGTGCGAGTATAATCTGACTGCGAGGCTTGGGAAGTTCGCCCAGATTGCCGACGCCCTCGGAGCCGACACCGACGGTCTGACCGATTACGAAGCTGCCAACGCGGCCGTCGATGCCATCCTCGACTTGAATCGCGACCTCGCTATTCCCGACCGACTCTCCCAGGTGGGCGTGAAATCGACGGCCATCACATCTATGGCGAAAGACACCATGCGGAGCGCCAACATCGCGGTCAACCCGCGAAAGATCGACGAAGCAGGCATCCGACAGCTCTACAAAAACGCCCTCTAGCAGCCCGTGGTGAAAGGCCCTTGGATGGCGAGGCCGTGCAATTACAGACGAGATCAAGGCGTGCGAGTGAGACGCATCTGAGAGCTGCGGCGATCGAGCGCAACGCAAGAGATCGGCTGCAATAGCCGGCCGCAGCCCCAATGGATTTTTGCCACGGGCTGATTGTCCCTTTCCACATCCTCTAGCTGAAGCGCGTGCGCAAAAAGGACTTAAAAGCGACGCTCGACCGACATCGCCAATGGCTCGAGTCGGACGGAGCAGAAGGAAGGCGACTCGACCTTCAGGGTGCCCATCTCTCTCGAAGTGATTTCAGCGGCGTCGATTTCCGCCAGGCAGATCTGCGATGGGCAGATCTTCGGCGCGCCAACCTTGAGGATGCCCAGCTGCGGTCTGCCAATCTTCATGGCGCCAATCTGCGGAAAGCGAATCTGCGGGGGGCCGACCTCGGCGGCGCCGATCTCAGCATGGTAGAGGCGTGCAGGGCGAACCTGAACAGCGCGGATTTGAGTGGTGCCATCGGGAAGGGAGCCGACTTCAATCAGGCTGAGCTTCGGGAAGCGAACCTTTCAATGGGGACGTTCAGCGGTGCCGGGTTCGCCGATGCCGATATGAGCGGAGCCAACTTCAGCGACGCGAATCTCAGAGGTGCCGATTTCTACGAATCCCTCCTGATCGGAGTGAATTTCGAGGGCACCAGCCTGGAAGCCGCCAACCTGATTGCCGCAAAGGAGTTGATGGTCAGCCAGCTGACGGGCGCGAAGACCCTGTTCAGGGCCCAGCTGGAGTCCGACCTGCGCACCGCGGTGATGATCGAGCACCTCGAGCTGTTCGAGGATCCTCCGGACGGGAGATCGCCCCTGGACTCGGACCCAGCCACTTCCGATCATTAGGCCTGACTTTTATACAGGAGAAACGTCCATGTCATACCCGAAAATGATCCGCGTCCGGCAACAGTTCGAGGCGCCAGATGTCGACGACATCCCGGCAACGGTGCACGCCGAAATCAGAGGTCTGAATCTATCCGGAAGGGTGACTCCCGGGCAGTCGGTGGCGGTGACCGTGGGGAGCAGGGGTGTCGCTAATATCGCCTTGATCACCAAGACGATTGTGGAGGCATTGAAAGAGCTCCAGCTCGAACCCTTTCTCGTTCCGGCCATGGGAAGTCACGGTGCCGGCATCGCCGAGAATCAACGCAAGATCATCGAGGAGTACGGGGTAACGGAGGAGTACGCGGGCGCCCCCATTCGCGCCTCGATGGAAACGGTGCAAGTGGGGACGATAGAAGATGGAGTCCCGGTCTACTTCGACAAACATGCCTACGAGGCCGATCATGTGGTCGTTGTCGGTCGCGTAAAGCCCCACACGACATTTGTCGGCGAGATCGAGAGCGGACTGCACAAGATGATGTTGATCGGTCTCGGCAAACGTAAAGGGGCGGAGCTTTACCACCGGGCGATCGTACAGTACAGCTTCGATCGCATCGTGCGCGCGGTAGCCCAGACGGTCATCGAGCAATGCGGCGTCCTGTTCGGGCTCGGCATCGTGGAAAACCAGCATGACCGCACCGCGCTTGTGCGCGCCGTCGCTCCGGAAAACTTCGCCGAAGGCGAGAAGGAACTCCTGATCCTCGCCAAGAAATGGATGCCGCGCCTGCCGTGCGACCGGGCGGACTTGCTGATCGTTGACGAAATGGGCAAGAATATCAGCGGCTCCGGGATGGACAGCAACGTGATCGGCCGCAAGTTTCTCGACCACCGCGCCGCCGAGAAGGAATTCCCCAAGATCACCCGGATCTACGTCCGCGATCTCACCGAGGAAACCCACGGCAACGCCGCGGGACTCGGGATGGCGGAGTTTACCCACAAAAAATTGGTAGACAAGCTGGACCTCGAGATGACCTACATCAACGTGCTCACCGGCGGTCACCCCCCGTCGGGAGCGATACCGATCTATCTAGATTCCGACCGGAAGATCCTGGATGTGGCGTTGAAATCGGTCGGTCTGGTCGCACCCAAGGACGCCAAGGTCGTGCGCATTAAAAACACCCTGGAGGTCGTCGAGGTCCTCGTTTCCGAGGTATACGGACCGGAGGTGAACAAACGCGACGATCTGACCGCCCTCGGTGGACCATCGGAGATGGAATTCGACGCCAACGGCGATCTTCTGCCTTTCTGATAACGGGCGGCCCTCCAGGTTCCTCCATCACGGCTGCGCCTGGGCGCTGACAGCCGGCCACTTCTGAGTCTATTCCGTTGAGCTTCCAAGAGGCGTTCGCCTCCTTTCCCGAGCTCGAATCGGAGCGCCTGGTGTTGCGCTGGGTCGAAGCTGCGGACGCTCCAACCCTATTCACTCACTTTGCGACCTTACGTGCAGACCGATTCTGGGATATAGAGCATCGATCGGTGGAAGATGCCCGTCAGCACATCGATCTGATTCACACCTGGTACGAAGAGCAGCGCCTCTTGTGGTGGGCGGTTACCCTCAAAGGCGAGTCGGAGGTATTCGGGTCGTGTTCCCTCTACGATTTTGAGCGCGAGTCCCGCGCCGAGATCGGTTACTGGTTGTCGCGACACAAACAGGGAATGGGAATCGCGACCGAAGCAGTAGAGCGGGTTGTCCGCTTCGGATTCGACCACTTGGACCTGCACCGGATCCAGGCCAGCTGCCATCCACAGAACCACGCAGCGGTGGCGGTGGTACGACGTGCCGGCTTTCGAGAAGAAGGGCTGTTGCGAGAGTACGAACCGGGTCGTACCGGCTGGCGCGATTGCCTGATGTTTTCGTTGCTCAAGGGGGAAGCGCGCGCCGCAGCTGTCGATTCTTGATAGGCATTCGTGGTCCAGCTATATTCTCCCGCCCATCGCCCCTGTTTCCGTTTTCCAGAGAAAGGTACCCATGAGCAGTAATGTTCCCGTCCGCGTCGGTCAGATCGGTTGTGGTCATTGGGCGAGTTCATCCTGGCTGCCCTACATCGGCAGCTGTCCCGACGCCGAAATCGTCGCGCTCTGCGATCTCGATCTAGGTCGCGCGCGTCAGCTACGCGAGGAATTTTTTGGTGACATTCCGGAGGATTCGCGGCCGCGCCTCTACGACGATTATCACAAAATGATTGCCGACGGTTCACTGGACATGGTAATTGCCGGCACGCTCGCCGGAGCGCGTCCCCCCATGACCATTACTGCGCTGGAGGCCGGGCTCCCGGTACTGGCCGCGAAACCGATGGCACCGAACCTCACCGACGCCGAAGCCATGTTGGAGGCGGCCGAGAAATCAGGATCGTTGCTCATGGTGGGATACAACTACCGCTTCCGCGACGATGCCCGCGTTGTGCACAAATTCATCAAGGACGGCGGTATCGGTAAACCGTTGTTTGCCCGAGCCTGGGCACACTCACCAGGCATTCCCAGCTACGCCCCCCATTACAAACGCTCGGTCTCGGGAGGCGGGGCTCTGGCCAGCACCGGCGTCCATCCCTTGGATCTGGCGGTCTGGTTTCTGGGATGTCCCAAGCTGGTGTCGGTGGACGGCGTGTCGAGCGCCCATTTCGAGGAGTTCGATTCCCTCCCGGAGGACCTTGAGCATATTCGCGGCGAATGCGACATCGACCTGTTGGTCTCGGGCTTAGCCCGTTTCGATGACGGCACGACCCTCGCGACCGAGAGTATCTGGATGTCCGCCACCAACGGGACAGGGGTGGAGGTGTGGGGCACCCGCGGCCGGGCATCCATGGTGCCGTTAGAGCTTCACAGCTGGGAAGCCGGCGCTTTCGTGGACAAAACAGAGGAGGTCGCCCCCGGGCTCGCTGCTTCGTTCAAGGACACGAAGGTGCGCATGGAGAGGGAGGTTCACCACTTCGTCGACTGCGTGCTCGGGCGCTGTAAGCCCCTCGTCACGCCCGTTGAGATGTGGACGGACCAGGCGATCATGGATGCGTTATACACCGGGGGCCGGTCGTTTGCCGACGAGGGCTAGGAGCGTGTCCGAGAATCCCAATTGAGCTAAAGGTGCGTCATTGCTGCCGCTATCCGCGTTGCGCTACTCTCTCTGAATTCCCCAATTCAGATCGCTCCCACGCCTTGCCATCGACAACCATGACGCCCAAGCGCCTGTCAAAGCGAATACCCGGACACGCTCCCAGTCTGGCGAGCGATTGAAGCAGCACGTCCCCACCGGCCGCCGCGCACTTGGCATCGGGCTGGCGTTGGTGACCGCCTTCGGGTGGGGCACGCTCCCGATTGCCCTCAAGGGTCTGCTCACTGTCGCCGATCCGTTTACCATTACCTGGTTTCGTTTTATCATCTCCGCCCTCCTGCTGGGATGTTTGCGTCCCGCGATTTCCACGCCGCGACGCGGCTCCGGGGAAAATCGCTGCTGGTCATGGCCGTTGCCGCCGTCGGCCTGGGCAGCAGCTACATCACCTACATCCTCTCTCTCAAGTTTCTTTCTCCCAGCACCACCCAGATCGTCATTCAACTGTCTCCCGCGTGTGTGCTGTTCGGCAGCCTGCTGCTCTTCAAAGAGCCGTTCGGCGCCAGACGCTGGACCGGGTTCTTGATCCTGGCGATAGGATTGGCTCTGTTCTTCAATCAGCGATTCGACGAACTCCTCGGAGGGGTAAACGATCTCGCGACAGGCATCCTTCTTCTGGCGGGCGCCGCGCTGGGATTCGCCGCCTTCGCCCTGTGCCAGAAACTCCTGCTCAGCGCCGTCTCTTCAACCGCGATCATGTTTCCGCTGTTCTTGGCCGGATCCCTTTTCTTCGTTCCAGTGTCTCAACCCATGGATCTCCTTCGGCTTCAAGGGACCGACCTTGCCATACTCGTGGCTTGTGCCGTGAGCACCTTGATCTCGTTTATGGCTTACTCTACGTCGATGCGACATCTGGAGACATCGCGGGTCAGCGTGGTCACGGCGACGGCACCCCTGTTCACCATATCGGCGATGTTGATCCTGGCTCCGCTGGCGCCGGACCGATTCCAGGCGGAGTCTCTCAACACAGCTAGTCTCGTCGGAGCCGCGATGGTCGTCGTCGGCTCCATGCTCAGCTCCATCGGCTCGTCGCGATAACGCGGGATCCGTGAAAGTCACCATTTCAGCCATTTTGAGTGCCCTCGTACTACTCGTGGCAGCGCTGGCAATCTACGACTACGTTGCCGGAGAGCGAAACAAGAATGCGGCTCTAGTCGCAGCGGTAAAGCAGAACGAGCTCGCCGACACTCAAACCCTCCTCAGAGACGGTGCGAGTCCGAACACGGTTGACGAGAATGGCGTTTCGCTGTTGAACCTCGCGGTTGCCAAACGCAATCTGACCGTAGTCGAGACCCTGCTGGAAGGCGGTGCCGATCCGAACAGAAGTGGCCGCTCGGGCAGCACTGCACTGCGCGCAGCCCTCGAACAGAACGCGCCCGATATCGTCGCCACCCTGCTGGAGCACACGGCCGACCCCCATGCAGAGTACGAGGGCGGCAGGACCGCCCTCCACCTGGCGGCTGACTGGGGTTATGAGAAGATTGTGCGCCACCTGTTGGCCGCCGGCGCCCAGCCGAATGTTCGTTCCGGAGGTGGGGATACCCCGCTCATGGCCGCGGCGATTCGGAATCATCCGGAAGTCGTGAAAGTCCTTTTGGAGAAGGGTGCTGATCCCAATCTCGCCATGGCCGACGGAGCGACAGCGCTCATGGCCGCAGCGGACCGCGGGTTTTCCGAGGTAGCAGTTGTCTTGCTCCGCGGCGGCGCCGACCCCAATGCTTTCTTCGCCGACAGCACGACGGCGTTGGCCTGGTCTGCGGACAGGGGCAATAAAACCATCGCCCGGGCGCTGTTGGATGCCGGCGCCGATACCGAGGCGCGGTCGCGGGACAGCGCCACTAGCCTCATTATCGCCGCCAGCCGCGGTCACCTGGAAATCCTGCGACTATTGCTGGCGGCGCGTGCAAATCCGAACAACCCGATGGACGGACAGTTCACCGCACTGATGGCGGCAGCCCGGGCGGGGCACATGGGAGCGGTGAGGATGTTGCTCGATGCCGGCGCCGATCTTCACGCTAGGGATGAGGAGTCTATGACGGCATTCATGTTGGCGGCGGTCCGCGGCCAGACCGAGACTGTCGGATTCTTTCTGCACCGAGGTCTGGATCCAGACGTCAAGAACAGATACGATGAACGCCCTCTCATGCTAGCTGCCGGTGAGGGACACGCGGGGATCGTTCGCTTGCTGGTGGAAGCGGGTGCCGACTTGAACGTCGTCGATTCGAGCGGTGCCACCGCGCTGGACGCCGCCATGGAGAATGACCACGACGAAGTGGTGCACTTGTTGTTGAAGATGGGTGCCCGCCCTTAGCTACTCACGGGATTCGTTGCCAACTATGCCGTAATTGATAGATTGCTTGCGAAGAAGCCCAGGACCGGAAAGAGTGCGACAGGAGCTTGTGCATGGCCATCACCCCATTCTTCGCGATCGCTCTAACCACCCTTGCGCTGCTGCTGAACGGGTGCGCAGGCCTGTATGCAGATCGTTCCGGCGTCCGGTCGCGTCACAACATTTCCGGATTCGTCCACCTGACGCTGATTTACGGCAGGGATTTCAGACCCGCTGCTCCACGAAGCATCATTGAACTTGCTGAGGCGATCAATAGATTTACGAATGTCCGCGCCGAGATCGACGGACACCTCTTTCTGGATTCCGACGACCTGCATTCCTACCCATTCATCTACATCGGCGTCGACCGCGCCTTCACTCCGACTCGAGAAGAACTAGCCAATCTGAAGTATTACTTATGGAACGGAGGATTTCTTTTTCTCGAAAACATCCAGTCTAACCGGGAGTACAGCCAGGCAGAGGCCTCACTGCGAGACATGATGAAGAAAACCCTGGGCAGCAAGGCGCGTTTTCGGATCCTGTCCAACAAGCATGGAATCTATCACAGTTTCTTCGATTTTGACGACGGTCCCCCGCATTCGGCACCGAATTTGGATCCCTCGGCAGTCGTGGTTTCCATTCTGCCGCCTCTGGAGTTCGGACCGGAGCCGTTGGGGCGCGATGAGGTCCCCTTTTTCGAAGGCATATTCCTCAACGGCCGGCTCGCCGCTGTCTTCTCCAACAAGGCGCTCGGCCGGGCATGGGAGCGGGAGTTTCGCAATGAACCCCATTTGAAGATGGGCGTAAACCTGGTGTTGTTCGCCTTGACTCAGCCGGGAGCCATGGCCCAGAGGAACGCCGAGATCTACCGGGAAGCCAACCCTTGATACAATCCCGCAGTGCAGTTTGGTTAGCCTCCAGATCGTGTCTCCTTTTCGTTCCGCTATGCTGCAGCCCCAAGACGACGGCGCTGACGGAGGTCGACCCGCTGGTCGCCAGAGTCGATCTCACCATAGAAAACCCTGCGGGGGATCGGCACGAAATGCTGCTGATCCCCGCAGGCGAATTCGACATGGGTACCTACAACGGGGACATTAACGAAGCCCCGAAACATGCGGTATTTCTGGATTCGTTCTACGTCGACAAATACGAGGTCAACAACGAGAAGTTTCTCAGCTTCCTGACCGCATTGGGAAAACACAAAGATGAAAAAGGGAACGACCTGGTGGACATTCGCGATATCCAGTCTCCGTTCCGGTATGCAAACTATCGCTTTGAGCTCAAGTCGTCTCGACGGCGGCTCGACCTGGAGTTTCATCCAGTCACCGAGGTGACCTGGCGCGGCGCCGATGCGTACTGCCGTTGGGCGGGGTTTCGCCTTCCTACCGAGGCCGAGTGGGAGAAGGCGGCGCGCGGTTTGGATGGGCGCGTCTATCCGTGGGGCAAGGTCTTCAGCAGCAAGAAGGCCAACAGCATGCAAGGCGCTCGAGTTCACATAGCCACCGCGCGGGTCGGTCATTATCCCGGCGGCATTTCGCCGTTTGGCGTGCACGACATGTCCGGCAACGTCCAGGAATGGGTCGCGGACCGCTACTCCAAGACCTACTACGAGCTGGAAGAGGGTGTCAATCCGAAGGGCCCGTCCTCGGGGCTTGGGCGCGTACTCCGTGGCGGCTCCTGGCGGGACAACATCAAGTTCGTCACCACCACTGCCAGGACCGGCGCGGGCCCCAACACCTCCTCTGACCACATCGGATTCCGGTGCGCCAGATCTCTGTGACCCGAATGGACCCAGCCAGATTGCCATACGTCAGCTCCCAACTACCGGCGCTGATCTTTTCGAGTGTGCTCTGCTTCGTGCTGGTTGGATGTGGGCAGTTCGGTGACGAGGAGGAGGAACCTCGTTTCGCCGATGAGCGTAGCGAGCCGTTTCTGGACGCAGCCCGGAAAGGAGACCTGGCGCTGGTGGGTTCGCTATTGGATGGTGGAATCGACGTGAACGTCGTCGACGGAGAGGGGGTTTCGGCGTTGGTGGCCGCCGCTTATCGCGGAAACGCGGAAATGGTCGCGGTGCTGGCGGATTCCGGGGCCGACCTGAACGCCCGCTACAAGGACGGCTCGACGGCGTTGATCCTGGCTGCGGAAAACGGTCACGTCCACGTCGCCCGTACTCTGGTGGAGGCTGGGGCTGAGCTAAATCTCACCGACGAAAAGGCCAGCACAGCGTTGATGTGGGCAGCGTTGGACGGATACGGCGAGATCGTGCGAATTCTGCTGGCTGCCGGAGCCGATCCGAATCTGCAGAACAAAAAGCAAGCGACCGCGCTGATGGCCGCGGCCTACCAGGGACACGCGGAGGTGGTCGCTCAATTGTTGGCGGCCGGCGCCCGCCGGGAAGCTCGGTACAGAAATGGATCCACCGCCCTCCGTTTGGCGGCGGAGAACGAACACGCCGAAGTAGTCAGGTTACTGCGTCGCGATCACCCACCCTGACCGACGTCATTATTTCCGCCGCCGCCGGGGTTTCCACTTGCGCAGTTGTCGTTTCCAGACGCGGTCCACGGCATCCCTGACCGCCTGTGCGTCCTTCCACAACGGCCCGAATACGGAGAGATAGTACCCCGCCGGTATCTGTTCAGGACAGACGAACAGTTCCCGCCCCGGAGGGGCCGCCTCGAGCCAGCAGGCCAGAACCCGTTCGGCGAATTCGAGCCAGTCGAGAAACTCCGGAGTAATCTTGCCCCCTTTTCCCAGCGCGGGAATCTGCGCATGGTGACCATTGAAGGGCCGGAAGTGTATCTGGTTGGCCAGTTGGATGAGGTCTGGTCGTTCCGCCAACCGATCCCAGTAAGGCGGGCTCAAGTGTTTGACGATCGCAGGGTGGGAAAAGTCCCAGGTCATCTTCAGCGGTTTCTTCTCCGCCTTCTCGAAACCTTCGGCCAGGGCGTACGCCTTTTCCGGCGTCTCGGTGCAGGTATCGCGGTGGACCTCGATGGAGACGTCCATCTCCAGATCATCGGCGATCGCCATCACCCGGCGCCCGACGGCAACGGCGCGTTTGGTCGGGGTGTCGTGGTTCAGCATCTGAACGTTGACGCAGCGCGCGCCCGCTTCTTTGATCGCCCGGAATTTGGATCTGATTTCTCCGGCGCCGCCGATGTCCGACGTGGCCACGAAGATCAATCCGGAATTCTGTGCAATCTCAGGGGTGATAAAGGGAATCCTACCGGTAAAGCCATCGAATCCTGCTTTTTTGATCCGCGCCAGCTTCTGCACGACGGTCTTCTTGTCCATTTTGTCGCCGTACTCGATGCCCTGCGAACCCAGACTGGCCATATGTCGAATCACGGGCTTGGAGGGTTGTTTCTTCCTGGCTGCCATCATTTTTCTCCTGCAACTGAGTTTGGTTTTCGAACTACCGGGCAGCGTCGCGGACACAAGGTAAGGCGGCAAAAATAGGCCGGCAACCGCCTAGTGTGCTGTCGCAGAGATAAGTTGACAAAATTCGGCCGTTGAGGCAGCGCGGTTCGCAAGGCGGCTGAGCGAGCCGTACTGGTGGAGTACGGCGAGCGAAGTCAACGCGGCGAACCGCGATGGATCGGCGGCAGTATGTTGACAGATTTCTGCGACAGCACACTTCAGCTTCTCCGTACACGCACGTCGCCCTGGCGCTCGGTGGTCCCTTCGCGATCGAAAAGACTGAGGAAAGCCATAGCCGATTTCCGGTTGCTGCTGATCAGGTCGCGGAAGGTCGCCACCGTCACCTCTCCGTGAATCTGCAGATGAGCCAAAAGCTCCTGGCGCACCGAGTCGACCAACGAGCGATGCGCCAACAGGCCACCCTCGAGGGCTGCCACAGTGCCCAGACTCTGCAATGCGTTCAACACGTTAATTACTCCCTTCTCGTCGGCCTTGAGCTGTCGTGCAAGGGAGGACGCGTCCGGCATGGCGGCAGGTGTAGCCAGCTCGAGTTCGGTCTCGATCCGTTTCTTTAGGTCTTCCTCTTGCGGCGAAAATCGGATTCCGTGGTCCTTTGCCCTCACCACCGAGCCCTCGAGCGCGATCCGTCCGCTCTCGGCCAGGTGGTCCAGTACGCGGTCGAACAACTCCTGGCGAACGTAACGGGCGGTTAGACTGCGCAGTTCCTGGCGACGCAGACCTTGCTTCAACGGGTTGTCAGCATGGTACGCCTGCAGCCCGGCGTAGACGGCGGCGGTCAATCCTTCCCAATGAACGGTGTGTATGGCGCTGACTCGATGTTCGAGCTCGCGGGTAACCGCATAGCCGTTCGACTCCAATTGGTGCAGAATCTCTGTCATCTCCTCGACGCCGCGACCGCAACCTCCCGCCAGCTCGGTTACGCTACAGAATTCGTTAGTCACCAGGCGCAGCTTGGCCTCGACGGCACCCGCTAGATCGCCGGTCTCTAGTGCCTGTCTCTGGGCTTGCAACGCTTCATCGGCGGATTTGCGTTTGCGCGGATGAGGTTCCAAAACTTGACCGCCACCTATCGTAATCGGCGGCGAGTAGCGGCGGATGACAAAGCGGTCTCCCCAAGCGGCAACCACTGGTGACTCGAGCCGCAGCTGGGCGAGCGCTTCATCTCCTTTCTCCAGCACCTCGCGATCGAGCAGCACCACCCGGGCGAGGATCTCGGTGGTGCCGACGTGGAGCCGCACGCGCGCGCGCTGTGCCAGCTCGCGGGGACTGGATGACAACAGTTTCAGGGTGACGTCCAGCATGTGGGTGGGTCGCAGGAAGTCGGGGCTCGCGAGGGTATCTCCACGCTGGATCTCGCTCTGCTCGAGGCCGGGCAGATTGATCGCCGCCCTGTCTCCGGTTTGGACCGCCTCTACAAGCTCTCCATGCTGTTGTATACCGCGCACCCGTATCTGGCGGCATGAGGGCAGCATCTCGATCATCTCCCCTTCGCGCAAACTGCCCGATAGAACCGTTCCGGTACTGACCAGACCGAATCCTTTGACCACGAAGGTGCGATCCACCGGTAGCCGGAACGGCCCTAGATCCTGTCGCGCCCTCGTCTCCTTGATCATTCGCCGCAGGTGATCCTCGAGCTGATCGATGCCGTCCCCGGTGAGCGCCGACACGCGTATGATCTCCGCATCTTGCATACCGGTACCGCTGACCAGATCGCGGATCTCCTCCTCCACCAGGTCGAGCCAGTCCGCTTCGGCCAGGTCCACCTTGTTCAGGGCGATGACACCCCGGGTCACACCCATGAGATCGAGAATGTCCAGATGCTCGCGGGACTGCGGCATGACCCCGTCGTCGGCGGCGATGACAAACAGGCCGATGTCGATCGTGCTCACCCCGGCTACCATGGTTTTGACGAAGCGCTCGTGACCGGGCACATCGATGATGGTGGCTTCATCTCCGAAGAACGCGAAACCGAGCTCAATAGTTATTCCTCGGGCTCTCTCCTGGGGAGCGCGGTCGGTGTCGACACCCGTGAGACCTTTGACGATCAGCGTTTTGCCGTGGTCGATATGTCCGGCCGTGCCTATGACAGTGTGGCTCATTGCGAGGATAGCTGGTGTGGCGGACACCGAGGCGTCCGGTTGTCCAGTTTGTGTGAAGCGATATTTTGGGTGGTGAAAGATATTCCGGTCCAGATGGCTACACAACTTGATCGCGAGGATTCCGGAGAGCAATATGGCAGAAGTGCTGAGCGTCGATCCTGATCATCTCAGGGGGCGGCATCTCAAGAAGGCGGTCGAGATACTCCTTGGGGGCGGCGTCGTGGTCTACCCAACCGATACCATCTACGGATTGGGTTGTGACATCACCAAGAAAGAAGCTATCGAGCGAGTCCGCCGCATAAAAGGGCGAGACAAAAAGAAACCGATGTCGTTCGTTTGTTCCGACCTGGTCAACATCAGCCGCTACGCCCATGTCAGTAAGTTCAGTTATCGCGTCCTAAAGCGGTTTCTTCCGGGAGCATACACCTTCGTGTTGCCCGCAACCAAAGAGACACCCCGAATACTCCAGACGAAACAGAAGACGGTGGGTATTCGGGTCCCGGATCATCCCTTGACCCTGGCTCTTGTTCGGGATCTGGGAAACCCGATTATCAGCACCAGCGCCAATCACACCGGCGAGGACGTCTTGACCGATCCACGGGATCTGGTGGAAACCCTTGGCAGTCGCGTAGATCTGATCATGGAATGCGGGATCCTTCCAGTGCAGCCATCCAGCGTGGTGTCTTTGGTAAACGACCAGGTGGAGATATTGCGGGAGGGGATCGGCGACCTGAGTTTTTTTGAGGAGCAGCTCTGAATCATGAACGCGAAGACCCGCCCTAGCCGCGATCAAACGGGAAGGTGCATCTTCATCATTCTGGCATGTTGTGCGATCTGTCCGGCGGCCGCTGGCGCACAAGGTGCGTTCGAACCGTACGAGTCCAGATCTGAGTTCCTGCTGACCTCGCCGGCGAGCAGCGCCACAGGTTTGCATGGGTATTTGAACCCGGCCCTGGTCGGGCATATCCGGGGTCCCGAAACCGTCTTCGTCTGGTCCGATCGCCGAGATAAACGGCAGGGTAGTAACCAGTGGGGGCTTTTCACTGGTTTTCCACATCTGGGGTTGGGCATGGTGCACCGCCGCCTTCCAGGCCGAGACCTGACCGACTACAACCTTGCCGTTGCCTCCGGTGATCGCTCCGGGAGTCTCGGCGTCGCCTATGGGTGGTCCAGTGGCAGCGCTGGCCGAAACGGCCGACAGAACCGGATTTCGATCGGCACCCTGGTGCGCCCCTCCCAACAGGTTTCACTCGGAATTACGGTCGTTTCCACCCTCGACGGGGCGCGGGAAGGGGTCGCTGATCTGGCGCTTCGGCCCGCTTTCGGGCGACGGCTCACTCTGTTTGCCGAGGCCGCGAGCGCCAACAAGGAAGGGGGCGGCGACGAGTACTGGAGTGGCGGCGCCAGCTTCGAGATTGTGGACGGCATCTTGCTCACGGGAAGGTTTTTCGACAACCGCACCGTCAGCCTGGGCATCGAGCTTGGCCTCAGTCGATCTGCGTTTAACACCCAATCGCGACTCGATGGAGATCGGCGTGAATTCAACACCTACTCCACCCGTATCGGACCGCGACGGGCATCGGCACTGACTCGATATTGGCAGCCCGACCCGAAATACCTGGAGCTCCTGTTCGACACCCCGATCGTTCATCGACGTTTCCCATTGTTCGATCGATCTCAGACCCTTCTCGACCTGTTGCAGCTGATCGACCGCTCGCGCACCGACGATTCGATTCAGGGTCTCGCTCTGAACCTGTCAGGGCTCCGTATCTCATTTGCCATGTCGTGGGAACTGCGCGAGGCGCTCAGAGAGTTCAAGGCCGCGGGCAAGCGCGTCATCGTCTACATTGACCGGACCAACCTCGTCGGTTATCACCTGGCCTCGGTCGCCGATCGCGTCTACATGGATCCTGTCGGCATGCTGTCGCTGGAAGGTTTTGTCGCCGGGCAAACCTATTTCGCGGGCAGCTTGCAGAAACTGGGCCTAGGATTCGACGAGTGGCGGTTCTTCAAATACAAGTCTGCAGTGGAAGCCTTGAGCCGCCGCGAGATGTCGGCCGCGGATCGGGAGCAGTGGTCCCAACTGATCGAGGATTTTTATGGGACAGTGCGCAGCGAGATATGCGCCGAACGCAAGCTTAAGCCTGCCGAATTCGATCGCCTCGTCGACGAGACCACGATGTTCCTCCCCGAGGATGCCCTGAGCAGCGGCCTGGTGGACAGCCTTGGCCGCTGGGATGACCTGGAGACGTTGGTTCAGGATCTGGAGGGCGGCAAAGGGTCCGTTGCCCGCAGCTACGAGCCGATACACGATGCGGACTGGGGAGCCAGACCGCGCGTCGCCGTGGTCTACGCCCTCGGTGTCTGCGCCATGGACAGCGGCATTGGAGCGCGCACGTTGTCCAAAGAGCTTGAGTCGATCAAGGATGACGAAAACATCGACGCGGTCGTATTGCGCGTGGATTCGCCGGGAGGTGACGGTTTGGCGTCCGATCTGGTCGCTTCAGCGGTGACCCGATGTCGGGAGAAGAAACCGGTGATCGTCTCCCAGGGATCGGTGGCTGCGTCGGGCGGTTACTGGCTGTCGATGAATGCGGATTCCATCGTCGCGGCACCCAACACCGTCACCGGCTCCATCGGCATCATCGGCGGCTGGCTCTATGACCTGGAGTTCAAACAGAGATTGGGCATGACCACCGACCACGTTAAGGTGGGCGCCCACGCCGACCTGCCGTTCGGCGCCACTCTTCCCTTGCTGGGTTTGACCTTGCCGGATCGCAATCTCGATAGCGGCGAACAAGAGACGATGGAACGGGTGATGCGGAGCTTGTACCGGGACTTCGTCGACAAGGTCGGAAAGGGTCGCGGGCTGAGCACCGAGACGGTCGAGGAATCTGCGCAAGGTCGAGTGTGGTCGGGCAAGCGCGCGATGGAGCGCGGGCTCGTGGACGAACTTGGGGGTTTGAATCGGGCGATCCGAATCGCCGCGGAAAAGGCCGGCATCCCCGCAGACTCGGACGTGGAGCTGGTCGAATATCCCCGTCAATCGCTCCTCGACCCCGGTTTCTTCACACCCAGCCTGGTGCGATCCGAGGCGTCCACGTTCTTGGATTTCTTAAGATTTCGGGTCGATCACAATGGGCGGCCGCTGGCGTTGATGCCGGAAGCGTTCATCAACAGCTTTGCCCATGAGCTGCCGCAGGTGGAGCCGCTGGGCGCCTTCGGCAGGGATGGGGACGACGAACCCTAGCCGCCGTGGCGCGCTCACTCCCCGTGCCAAGCTCCGAGCGCCATCAGCCCACCGTCAACGCAGACGTTTTCCCCGGTCATGAACGATGCTTTGTCACTGGCAAGAAAGAGCACGACGTTGGCGATCTCTTCCGGTTTCCCGATCCGCTTGAGCGGGTGGCACTGTCCCAGGTCCTTCTTGATCTCCTCCGGTTCCCCGTCCATTACCTCGAACGCCTGGGCGACCATGGCGGTATCGATGGTTCCGGGGTTCACCGCCAACACCCGAATGTTCTGCTCGGCGTACTCCAGAGCCAGCTGACGGGTCAGGGAAAGGACCCCACCCTTGCTCGCGGCGTAAGCCGAAACCCCCTTCATCGACTGCAGACCCTGAACGCTGGCTGTGTTGATGATCGATCCTCCTCCCCGCTTGAGGATCTCCGGAATGCACAAGCGGCTCATCAAGAAGTAACTCTTGAGATTCACATCCATGATCCGGTCCCAGGCTTCGATGGAGAGCTCGTGAACTGGCAGGTAGGTGTCTAGCGGCGCGATACCGACGTTGTTGCAGAGGACATCGATCCCGTCGGTTCCGGCGGCCGCCACCACCGCCTGACAACCTTCGTTGGTCGCCACGTCGGCGCGTTGATAGTGAATCTCTCCCGGACCTGTCGACTCTCTCTCCAGTTTTTGCCCCACCTCGTCGTTTATGTCGGCACAGATAACCTTTGCACCGGCCGCCGCGAAACCCCGGCAGATCGCTCTCCCGATGCCCAAACCGCCCCCGGTGACCACCACCACTTTGTCTTTGAAATCACTCATCAGATACTCCTCGCATTAGTTGTGAAAACCGCGGCCGATAGACGCGGCTTTTCCGTTGTTGTAATTTGCATTCTCTCTCGGAGGTATTCGTCAAATGCGATGGGCTTCTTCAGTTTCTTCCAGTGACAATTTAAATGACGCGATTCGGGAAATGGGAGATGACATCCAACAGAAGCTCCACGGATCCCGTCCCGATTTTCTCATCGCCTTTGTGTCACCCGGTTTCCCGGAAAGCTACGGCAAAATTCCAGGCCTCGTCCAGGACTTGATCGGCCCGCAGGTATTCCTGGGATGTACGGCGATGGGTGTTATCGGCGGGGGCCAGGAGATCGAGCACCAGGTCGCTGGGCGGGCGGCGGTGTCGATGGCCGCCGCGCTTCTGCCCGATGCCGAGGTGACCACCTTCCATATCGAAGCCGACGACCTGCCAAGCCCCGATGACGGCCCCGATGAATGGGTTCGGGTTCTGGGGGTTCCCCAAGATCCGACGCCCCACTTCGTGCTGCTCGGCGATCCGCGCTCGCTCTATCCCCAACCGCTGCTGATGGGTCTGGACTTCGCCTATGGCGGCAGCGCCAAGATCGGTGGACTGGCTTCTTCAGTCAGCGAGGGAAACGTCCTGTTTGTCGACGATGCCCACCATACGTCGGGGCTCGTGGGGGCCGCCTTCAGCGGCAACGTGGCGATCGATACGGTGGTCGCCCAGGGGTGCCGCCCTATCGGAGACCCTCTATCTGTAACCGAATGCGACCGCAACAATCTGGTGCAGCTGGACGACCGCTCCGCCCTCGAGGTGCTGATGGAGCTCTTCCAGTCACAACCCCCCGATGAGCAGGATCTGATTCGCACCGCGCTGCACATCGGCATCGCGACCACTGAGTTCAAGAGTCCCTTGGAACAAGGCGACTTTTTGATACGCCACGTCATCAACATCGATCAAGAGCGCGGCACCATCGGGGTGGACGAGTCGATTCGCAACGGTCAGACGGTGCAGTTCCATCTGCGTCACGCCGAGGCCGCCACGGAAGACCTGAACGTTATGCTCGGCAACTACCGGAGCAACAAACCTGCGACCGACCCTGCCGGCGCGTTGCTTTTCAGCTGTACGGGTCGGGGCGCCTACCTGTTCGGACAACCGAATCACGACTCCGACGCGTTCGCCAACAACATCGGGAGCCTTCCTGTGGGCGGATTCTTCTGTGCCGGCGAGATTGGCCAAGTCGGCGGATCCACCTACATGCACGGCTACACCAGCTCCTTCGGGATCTTCAGGCCGGAACACGCCTAGGCGCTAGTTGAAAACCTCCAGATCCACTCTGCGCAACTCCGCGTACTCAGCTCCGCCGGGATTGAGAGTACTCTGCATCAGGTGAATGGATTCGATCGGAATGGTCGCTGCCAGCGGCGGCTCCTTCCAGACCGCTTCATCCGGAACGCTGAGCGTGCCTCGCACCCTTCCGAGAGTAAGATGAGGATGGAATGACCGACCTTCGCGCGGCCACCCGATTGCTAGCAAGGAAGTATCCAGCCGTTCTCTGAGACCAAGGAGACCGCCCCCGGGATCGAGCATTCCCACCCATATGACTTTAGGGCGACGCCGATTCGGAAAATAGCCCAGATTCCCCAGCGTCGCCTCGAAGCGACCGAATCGCGATACCGCCTCCGCCATCACCTGGCCAATCTCGGGAACAGCCGCCGGGCTCGTTGGTCCCAGGAACCGCACCGTCAGATGCAGTTGGTGAGCGGCCGACCAGCGCACCAGACCGGGCGGCAGGGTGCGGGCCAGCCGGGTGCTGAGGTCGATCAGAGAAGATCGCACCTCAGGCGCCAGCGAAACCGCCACGAATGTTCTTATTTCTTTCATTGTGATTATGCGCTGCCCCTCCGTTGACACCTGCACATCAGTACAGTATATTCGACCCTTTCTCTCCCCAGCTACTTATGGAATCCCGCAATATCCTGGTCCGCGGCGCCCGCGTTCACAACCTCAAGAACGTCGATCTCGAACTTCCGAAAAATCAGCTGATCTGTTTCACCGGCGTTAGCGGATCGGGGAAATCCTCGATGGCGTTCGACACGCTGTACGCCGAAGGCCAGCGACGCTACGTCGCTTCCCTCTCCGCCTATGCCCGGCAGTTTCTCGGACAGATGGAAAAACCGGATGTGGACCAGATTTCCGGGCTCGCACCGACGATCTCGATCGCGCAGAAGACCGGAGGTCACAACCCTCGTTCCACCGTCGGCACAATCACTGAGATCTACGACTACCTCCGCGTTCTTTACGCGCGCGTTGGTAGACCCCACTGCGTTCAATGCGGCAAACCGATCGGCGCCCAGAACCGCGGCCAGATCGGAGTCCAGATTGCGGCGCTGGGGAAAGGATCCCGCGTGCAGATCCTGGCCCCTGTGGTCGAGCAGCGCAAGGGAGAATACAGCGAGCTCTTCGACGATCTGCAACGATCCGGTTTCCTGCGAATACGCGTCGACGGGCATATCTACCAGCTGGAGGACGCTCCCCAGCTGGACCGCTACAGCCGCCACAACATCGAGGTGGTGATAGACAGACTGGTGCTGCGCGGCGAGGTGGATGCGCGGCTCGCCGAAGCGGTAGACAGCGCCTTGCAGATGGGGGAGGGACAGCTGATCCTCGCCCGCGACGACGAAGATGACTGGCTGCTCAGCGCCGATTTCGCCTGCGGCCGCTGCGGGATTTCGTATCGCGAGCTCACGCCCCAGATGTTCTCATTCAACAACCCACAAGGGATGTGTTCCGGGTGCGGTGGTCTCGGCACCCAGGTGCAGATGAAAGAGCAGCTGATGGTGCCCGACGCTAAGAAGTCCATATCCCAGGGCGCGATCGAACCGCTTGGGGACATCCGCAGCAATCGCTGGCGACTTCATCTCTACGAAGGAGCCGCGGAACATCTGGGCTTCGATCTCAAGACTCCCTGGAACAAACTCTCCCAAAGTCAGAAGGAGAGTTTCCTCCATGGCATGGGCGACGACAAGCTCGAGTTCACCTACACCAACGTGCGCGGCTATAGCTGGTCTCACAAGGACAAATACGAAGGTGTGCTCAAACACCTGGAGGACCGTTTCCACTCCGGCTCCGAGCGGGCGCGTCGAGGTTTGGAGCAGTACATGGGCACGCAGGTTTGTGTCCAGTGCCATGGCGGCCGGCTGTGCCCCGAGGCACTGGCGGTTACCTTCGAGGACACTCGGCTGCACGAGCTCACCTCCTGGGCCATCGAGGACACTCGCGCCTTCTTCGAAAAAACGGACCTGGGTGAAACCGAACAGCTCATCGCCGAAGACGCTCTACAGGAGATCCGTGGACGTCTGCAGCTCCTGGTCGACATCGGCCTGGGATACCTGACCCTGGGTCGGGGCGCTCACACCCTGTCCGGTGGTGAAGCCCAGCGGATTCGTCTGGCGAGCCAGATCGGCTCGGGTTTGGTAGGGGTTCTCTACGTCCTGGACGAGCCATCGATCGGCCTGCACCATCGCGACAACGAGCGCTTGCTGAGCACCCTCAAGAAGTTGCGCAGTATCGGCAATACGGTGGTGGTGGTGGAGCACGACGAGGACACGATTCGGCAGGCGGATCTGGTCTGCGATTTTGGTCCGGGAGCGGGCGAGCGCGGCGGCCAGCTGGTGATAAGCGGCGCACCGAAAGAGGTGGAAACCTGTGCCGGCTCGCTCACTGGTCAATACCTTACCGGGGCCTGCCAGATCGCTGTTCCGGAGAAACGGCGACAGCAAAACGGCCACTGGCTCGAGGTGGTAGGCGCCAGGCACAACAACCTGAAAAACATCACGGTCCGCATACCGCTGGGCCTTTTCACCTGCATCACCGGTGTATCCGGTTCGGGCAAGAGCTCCCTGGTAAACGACATTCTGTTCAAGGCGTTGGACCGCAAGCTGCATCGAGCCCAGCTGGAGCCTGGGTCCCATGACAGCCTGCGCGGCGTCGAAGAGCTGGACAAGGTCATTCGCATCGACCAGAAACCGATCGGGCGCACCCCCAGGTCGAATCCGGCGACCTACACCAATGTCTGGACACCTATCCGGCAGCTCTTCGCGCAAGTGGCGGATGCCAGGGTGCGCGGGTATCGGCAAGGACGTTTTAGCTTCAACGTGAAAGGCGGGCGCTGCGACGCCTGCGAAGGAAGCGGGGCGCACCTGGTGGAGATGGAATTCCTCTCCGACGTGTGGATCACCTGCGAAGTCTGTGACGGCCGGCGGTTCAACCGCGAGACCCTCGCGGTTAAATTCAAGGAAAAGTCGATCGCTGACATCCTCGACATGGAGGTGGAGGAAGCGCTCTCCTTCTTCGAGAATCTCCCCCACATACATCGAATCTTGAAAACCTTGCACGATGTGGGATTGGGATACATAAAACTCGGCCAGCCCGCCCCCACCTTATCCGGCGGCGAAGCGCAGCGGGTCAAGCTGGCGAAGGAACTCTGCAGACGCGGCACCGGCCGCACCGTGTACATCCTGGACGAGCCGACGACCGGTTTGCATTTCGCCGACGTGGAAAAGCTGCTGCGCATACTGCACACCTTCACCGGCCAGGGGAATTCGGTAGTGGTGGTCGAACACAACCTGGAGGTGATCAAGACCGCCGATCATGTCATCGATATGGGTCCGGAAGGCGGAGCGGCAGGTGGTCTGATAGTCGCCGAGGGCACCCCAGAGGTTCTGGCGGCGCATCGAGAGTCCCATACCGGTCAGGCCTTGAAGACGGTGCTCTCCAAGAGAGAGACGGCTTCCGTAACCTCCTCGCGACGTCGGCTTCAGCTCAATGGCCGTCCCATCAAACATATCGACGTAGTCGGCGCCCGGATGCACAACCTCCGCGATATCAACCTGCGCGTTCCCCGGGACAAGATGACGGTTGTGTCCGGCGTCAGCGGATCGGGAAAATCCTCCCTCGCCTTCGATACGATCTACGCCGAAGGGCAGCGTCGCTACGTAGAGTCGCTTTCGGCCTACGCCCGCCAGTTCCTGGATCAGATGCAGAAGCCGAAGGTGGAGAAGGTCACCGGTCTATCTCCCGCTATCGCCATCGAGCAGAAAAGTCCGAGCAAGAATCCGCGTTCGACCGTCGGCACGGTCACCGAGGTCTACGACTACCTGCGCGCACTGTTCGCCAACATCGGGGTCCAGTACTGCCCCAGATGCAACGTCGCGGCCGGCACCCAGACACCTCAACAGATCGTCGACCGCATCCTCGAGTCGTACGAGGACCACCGCATCCTGGTTCTGGCGCCTATTGAGCCGGCGAGGAACGAGGGGTATGAGACCTTGTTGCAGCGCGCGCGCCAAGAGGGTTTCGCCCGGGTTCGAATCGGTGGCAAGATTCGCGACCTGGCAGAGGATATCGAGCTGGAGCGACGCCACCGGCATCGAGTAGAGCTGGTTGTGGATCGGCTAAGCTCTCGCGTGCGGGATCGGGGTCGCCTGAACGAGTCGGTGGAGCGCTCCGTGGAACTTTCGGGCGGCGAGATCGTCGTGTTGTCAGCCGAAGACAACAAGGAGTCCCGCTTCAGCAAGAGCTTTTCCTGCCCCCAATGCGGGCGCAGTTTCGATCCGCTCAACCCGAGGCGATTTTCCTTCAACCATAACGAGGGCATGTGCCAGGTCTGCGAGGGGCTCGGGGTCGACGAGGGATTTGATCGAGACCTGGTGTTCCGCGATCGAAAATTGAGTGTCCGCGCCGGCGCGGTGGCCGCCTGGGGAGAGCTGAACGATTCCGATTTCGCCCGCATGCTGAAAGCTGCCGGGGAGCAGCTCGGGTTCGATATAGATACCCCGGTAGCGCGTTTGGGTGCGGATGCCGTCCGCGTTCTGCTCTACGGCGACCCGCACCGCAAGCTGTCCATGGGCAACGGACTGCAAGTGGCCTATAGGGGGCTGCTGCATCCGATCGACGAGTTTATCCGCACCTCTAAGCGGTTCAAGAAGATGCTGCGCGAAGTGCCCTGCTCGGCTTGCGAGGGTAGTCGACTCAAGTTGGAGAGTCGCAACGTGCGCATCCGCGATTCGACGATGGTGGATTTGACCCGGCGACCCATGAGTGAATGCCTGCAGTTCTTCATGGAGGTGCAGCTGGCCCCTAGAGAAGAGGAATTGGCAGGCGAGCTGTTGCAGGAGATCCGCCAACGCCTGCAGTTTCTCGATCGGGTCGGGCTCGGTTATATAAGTCTGGAACGTCGCGCAGCGACCTTGTCTGGGGGTGAGGCCCAACGCATCAGGCTGGCAAGCCAGATTGGCTCGGGACTTACCGGCGTTCTTTACCTGCTCGACGAACCGACCATTGGGCTACACGCTCGGGATACCCACCGGCTGTTGGACGCACTCAACGATTTGAAGGAGCTGGGAAACACCCTGATCCTGGTGGAACACGATCGCGAGACCCTCGAGCGCGCCGATTTTATCGCCGACCTCGGCCCGGGCGCGGGACGAAGCGGCGGAGAGCTGGTGGCGTGCGGAACGCCCGACAAGGTGAAACGCAGCCGCGCGTCGAAGACCGGCGCCTATCTCCGCGGCCGGCTGCAGATTGACCTTCCCGCTCGCAAGCGTCGAAAAAAGACCGGATCGTTGACACTTAAAGGGGCGCGGCAGAACAACCTCAAGAATATCGATGTGGAATTTCCCCTCGAATCGTTCATCTGCGTAACCGGCGTTTCCGGCTCGGGCAAGAGCTCGTTGGTGCAGGACACGTTGCACAACGCTCTGGCCAGCAAGATCCAGGGCACTCGATGCGAGCAGGGTGAGTACGACGCGCTGACGGGACTCGAGCAAATCGACAAGATCATCGACATCGACCAGAGCCCCATTGGCCACTCGCCGCGCAGCACGCCGGCGACAGTCATGGGGGTGTTCAACCTCATCCGCCAGCTCTACTCCCAGCTCCCCGATGCCAAGGTGCGGGGGTTCGCGCCAGGCCGCTTCAGCTTCAACCGGCCCGGCGGCCGTTGCGAGTCGTGCGAAGGGTTGGGCTGGCGCTGTATCGAAATGCATTTTCTGCCCGACGTCTGGGTAAGGTGCGATCATTGTCAGGGCAAACGTTTCACGGCGGAGATCCTCGAGATCCAGTTCAAGGGCCGTTCCATCGTTGACGTACTCGAGATGACCGTAGACCAAGCGGTGGGCGTGTTCGACAATGTTCCCAACATCTCCAAGAAACTGCAGACGATGGAGGACGTGGGCTTGGGATACATGTCTCTTGGACAGTCGTCGACCACCTTCTCCGGCGGCGAAGCACAGCGGTTGAAATTGGCTACGGAGCTGGCTCGCCCCAGCACCGGAAACACCTTCTATATCCTGGACGAACCAACCACCGGGTTGCATTGCGCCGACATCCAAAAGTTGCTGCATGTCATCCACCGTCTGGTCGCTTCGGGAAATACTGTGTTGGTGGTGGAGCACAATATGGATGTTATCAAGAATGCCGATCACATCATCGACCTCGGACCCGAAGGGGGAGACGAGGGCGGCAAGATCGTGGCAATCGGAACGCCGAAGGCGGTCGCCTCCGCCTCCAAATCCCACACCGGCCGGGTGCTCAAACAGACCCTGGCGGCGGTTTCCGCGTGAGCGGGCTTGCCGTCCAGGCCTCTCTTGTGGGCTTCCATGTTTGAACCCAACGTTCCGCGCCGCAGCTTCTTCGACTTCGCCTTCGTTTGCCCGCACCGTGCCCAACCACCCAAAATCGATGGAAATCTGCGGGATTGGTCTGCGGAAGAGATGCTGCCAGATCTGATGGGCGTCGACGGTGACAGCCGATTCGCCAATCTGTTCGCCAGCTGGGACGACTCCGGGCTATACTTCGGCTTCGAGATCAGCCGCAAGACCACCTACAAGATCAAACCTAAAGAACCCGAGAGAGGGGACTGTCTGGAACTGTGGATCGACTCTCGGGACCTGAAGGATAGCCATCGCGCCAATAGGTACTGTCACCGGTTCTACTTCCTGCCGGGCGGCCGCGGGTCGGATGGCAAACAGCCAATCGGGCGACACACCCACATCGACGGGGCGAGGGAGCAATCCCCCCCTTGCCCTGAGGATGCGATCGAGATCGGACTGCGGCGTCTCAAGAGAAGCTGTCAGATGGAAATCAAGATTCCCGCTGAGGGTTTGAACGGATTCCAGCCGCGGGAATTCCGCCGCATTGGGTTCAACTACATTCTTCACGACACCGAAAAGGGGCGTCAGTCATGGACGTGTAATGGCGACGAAGACCGCGGCAGTGACCCCAGTACATGGGGGACCCTCGAACTGCACGGGGAACTGTAGTGGCCTGTCGCGGAAATAGCTTACGGAAATTCTGGCGCCGAGGCGCCCGGCCCGCAAGGCGCCTGAGCGAAACCGTACTGTTCGAGTACGGCAAGAGAGGGCAACGCCACGGGTCGGGATGGATCGACGCCAGAAAACGGAATATATTCCGCGACCGGCCACCTGTACTCGTGTATCCAGTACATCGAAGTTTTGTTATCTTTATCGGGTTACCAATGAATGCCATTGCCGACCACGTCCGGCGTTCTTAGGAACCGCACCACACCCATCCAACAAGGCTTATGAACCTCTCCAAACCCGCCAACCAAGTGGGTCTCTGCGTATTTGTCGGGACACTGGCGCTATACCTGAAGACCATGGCGCCGGGCGTGACCTTTTGGGACACCGGCGAATTCATTGCATCCTCCTATATTCTCGGTGTCCCTCACCCGCCCGGGTCGCCGCTCTACGTTCTGTTGGGACGCGCCTTTACCTTCTTACCGTTTGGAGACGTTGCCTGGCGCGTGGTTCTAATGTCGGTGGTATCCGGGGCGCTCGGCGTCTGGTGTGCCTATCTCACCACCGTCTCCCTCATTCGCCGCGCCCTGGGCGGTCAGTCGTTGCAGCCGTTCGACGACGGCCGCGAGGTCAGCAGCATTCTTGGCGGCGCGGTAGCGGCCCTGTCGCTTGCGTGCTCCTACACCTACTGGTTCAACGCCACCGAAGCTGAAGTCTACGGCTACTCGCTCCTCTTCGTTACCCTCGGCATCTGGTTGATCGTCTACTGGGAAGGCACCCAGCACGGATCGACCAACGACCGCTGGCTGTTTCTGATCGCCTACCTGTTCGGGCTGGGGGGCGGCATTCATCTGCTCTGCCTGCTCACCATCCCGTCGATCCTGATTCTGGCCTGGTTCGCCGACGAGAAGCTGCGCCATCTGACGCTGCTGCTGATCGGGCTGGGGCTGTGGGGAATGCTTCTGCTCGCCGTCGCCGGACCGGGCACCGGAAGCAACGTGTTGACTGTAGTGGCCTTGGCCGCCCTGCTCTACCATCTCTACAATCGTGAACGCCGATCCTTCTGGCTGCTCATCGGGGTCGTCGTTCTCTTTGCGATTGGTTATTCGACCTACGCGTCCCTCTACGTGCGCTCCGGACTCAACCCGGTCATCGATGAGAATGATCCGGAAACCTGGGACGCCTTCATGAAATTCCTGAACCGCGAACAGTACGGCACCGATAGCCAGCTCCTGGGCATGTTCAGCGCGCGGGCCTCTCGGGTCTACCAGTTCTGGTATCTGCAGATGAAGTACTTCTTCCAGCAGTTTCCGTTCCCCCTGCTGGAACGCGCCATCGAATTCAGAAAAGCAACCGAGCAGAGCAAGGATATCGTGAGCGTTTCGTTGGTGCCATACCTTCTCGGTCTCGGTGGGTTGTTCTGGCACATCCGGCAGGATTGGCGCCGATTTGCTGCGATCTTCGCGCTCTTCGTGATCATGGGATTCGGTCTATCCATGTACCTCAATATGCCAGATCCACAACCGCGCGAACGGCATTATGTCTTCGGCGGCATGTTTTACGCCTTCGCGATCTGGATGGGCATCGGGTGGGCCGGTATCGTCGATTCATTGCGGCGTCAAATCGCCATGCCCGCCCGTGTATTGGTGGGGATCTCGCTGTTCGGGCTCCTGGTACCCGTCGGCATCGGAGCACGCCTTTACCACGTGGAAGACCGAACCGGCGACCACGTGGCGTATGACTACGGCTACAACATTCTCCAGTCGTGCGATCAAAACAGCTTGCTGTTCACCAACGGCGACAACGACACCTTCCCTCTATGGTACCTGCAGGAGGTAGAGGGCATTCGCAGGGATGTTCGGGTCATCAATCTGAGCCTGCTGAATACCGGGTGGTACATCAAACAGCTGCGCGATCGGGAGCCGAAGGTGGCAATAAGCCTACCCGACAGCTATATCGATTCGGTGCTGACCGACACTCAGCTCGTGGATCTCTACAAGAGAGCGTGGCAGGAACCTGTCATCTCACAGGTGCATAAGACACTGAAGGATGCGGGGTTCGACGTGGAGTACAAACCCCAACCCGGTCACGATTTGATGCGCATCCAGGACGTCATGATCATCGGCCTGTTGAAGTGGAACGAGGGGCGACGACCCGTTCACTTCGCCATAACGGTGGCCGGCAGCAATCGCCTTGGCCTCGACCCGTATCTGCGCATGGGCGGCATGACCTTGAGACTGGTCCCGGAGCGCGACCTTGGCCCTGACTTGGAACGACTCGAGCACAACCTGTTCCAGGTGTACCGATTCAGGAACTTGACCGACACCAACGTCTTCCAGGACCTGAACACGGCGCGGCTTCTGGGCAACTACCGCGCCTGCGTTCTGCAGCTCGCCGAGCTCTACCAGAAAGCGGGCAAAGGGGAGGAGATGGTCCACCTGATGAACTGGGCGCGCGAGCGTTTGCCGTTCGGCTGGGAAACCTTCTACTCGGCGGGCGAATACCTGGGCAATGTCAACGAGGTCGAGATGGCCGCCGAGTATATCGAGAACGCCGGCCTCGAGCTGGTCGAGAAGTACGGTGAGAGTGACGTAGCTTCCTACGACAACATCACGACCATTGGCAGCATTCTGTTGAATGAGCCGTATTCGGCTATCGATCGGGCGGAAGGGCTCTACCGCGCCGCAATCGCCAGGGAACCTCAAAGATGGGACGCCTATTTCGAGCTGGCCGCCACCCTGCAGGCCAAGGGTGACGCAGTCGGCGGACTGAAGCTCCTGACCGATTACCGCAGCCGCTACGGAGAGGTACAGAAGCTCGTGGAAGCGGAGCAGGTCCTGCAAAACGCCCTGCAAAAACCAACGGCACCAGCGGAAAGCTCCGCAGTTCGACCGTGAATGATTCGGTCACCGTCGTAATTCCCCATTATTGCTCCGAAACCCTCCAGTCCTGTCTCACCTCCGTTTTTGACCATAGCGACGTGAACGTAACGGTCATCGTCGTCGACGATGGACCAGATGCGCCCAGCGTGCAGCAGGCACGGGCTGCTTTCCCCCAGGTCAACATACTGCGCAACGACCGCAATGTGGGATTCAGCGCTTCGTGCAATCGGGGGTTGAAAGCAGCGGACACCCGATTTGCGGTCCTACTCAACGACGATACCCGGGTGACCGCAGGGTGGTTATCACCCATGGTGGACGCAGCCGAAGCCGACCCCAGCATCGCCGTCTGCCAGCCCAAGCTGCTGTCGGCAACCAAAGCCGACACCTTCGATGACGGCGGCGCGGCGGGCGGTTATATGGATCAGCTGGGTTATCCGTTCTGTCGCGGGCGCCTGCTGTTTCATCAGGAGCAAGACGATGGACAATACGACGCGACCGTGCCCCTATTCTGGGCGTGCGGCTCCGCCATGTTTATCCGTCTCGAGTCGTTGGCCAGGGTTGGTTATCTGGATCTGGACTATTTCATGCACATGGAGGAGATAGACCTCTGCTGGCGCCTGCGCGATGCCGGCTACCGCATCATGGCAGTCCCCTTGTCCACGGTATTTCACTACTCGGCCTGGTCGCTGCCGCCCGAAGGTTTTCGCCGCGTCTACCTCAAGCACCGAAACAACCTGGCGATGATCTGCATCAACATGGATCTGCGTTCGCTGTTGTGGGTCTTCCCCGTCCGCATCCCGTTGGAGGCCATGGCCGCCCTCGGATATCTGGCGAAGCGGGAGTGGGAACACGTCGTCGCACCTCTGGCGGCCGTATTGTGGATTCTTACGCATCCGTTCAACCTCTGGTCGCGCCGGCGCCGCAGCCGAGCGTCCGCGGCTCCAACCTCGCGCCGCAATCGGGACGGACTCTTCCGCGGCAGTATTCTCTTTCAATACTACTTCAAGGGTGTCCGCGTGGCATCCGCGCTAATGAGCGAACGGCCCGAGGCATGAAGAAGCTGCTCAACACCGGCTTGAAGCTGTTGATCAGCGCCGGTCTGCTTGGTTACCTGGCTTACGAAGTGGACGTGCCCAGGTTGGGAGATGTTTTCGCGCAGACGGTGTTGTGGCCGTTTGCCGCGGCGGTCTGTTTCTTCGTCCTGAGCAATCTGCTGGGCTCGTTTCAATGGTACCTGCTGCTTCGAGCTCAGTTGATCCGAATTTCCTTCTGGCAGGCGATGGTTTTTTACTTCGTCGGCGTTTTCTTCAACAACGTTCTCTTGGGAAACATCGGTGGCGACGCGCTCCGCATATACGATATTCGGCGCCTGACCGGCACCACCCGTGGAGGCATGGCAGCCACGCTCACCGATCGCTTCGTCGGTCTGTTTTCCACCTGCAGCCTGGCGCTCGTCGCCATCCTGATGGCAACCGAGGCACCCGTCGCCGGCCTGCTGTCAATCCTCGTTCCGGTTTGGATAGCGCTGGTGGTTCTCCTCGTGATGGGACTCAGCCGGCGAATCGGCAGCCGCCTCGAATCCATGGCCGTTGCTATCCTGCCGCGGCGCCTGGGTTCGCTCCTGGCCGACCTTCGCGGCAGCATCGTTGTCTATCGGCACCAAGTACCCCTGCTGGTAACCGTCCTGGGGATCTCCCTAGGGGTGCAATCTTGCCGCATTCTCGTCTACTGGTCTGCCGGCCTCGCCGTGGGCTTGAACGCCGGATTGCTCTACTTCGTCTGTTTTCAGCCCGTCGCCGCCATCGTCGCCGCCCTGCCGATCTCCATCGGCGGCCTCGGCGTGCGCGAGAATTCGCTGGTACGGCTTTTTGGCAGCGTCGGCGTATCGCCGGAGGTGGCCACCGCCATGTCCCTGTTGGGGTACGTCGCCGGCATCATCGCAAGCTTGTTGGGAGGAGCGGCGTTCGTACTGCGCCGGGTCGAGCGTCGGGACGAATCCGCTATCCATCCTGGTGAGCCGCCGGCATGAGCCGATCCGCAGTAACTCTGGGGATCGACCGTCTGCTGTCGGAAGCATTCCACCTGGTGGAGGGCAAGCGGGTAGGCCTGGTCACCAACAGCTCCGGCGTGAATCGCGAGCTGGAGAGTTCGGCTGCCTTGTTGCATCGGACCAACGGGGTGGAGGTTTGTTTGTTGTTTGGACCGGAACATGGGCTGCGTGCCAGCGCTCCCGATGGAGAGCGTGTCGCCAGCGACTCTGACCCCGAGACCAGGCTTCCCGTCCACAGCTTGTACGACGACGATCGACGACCGACCGAAGCGGCATTGAGACAGCTGGACCTCCTTCTGTTCGACATTCAAGACGTGGGATCGCGCTTCTATACCTATCTATATACCATGAGCTATTGCATGGAGGTGTGCGCCGGCATCGACCTGCCCTTCGTCGTGCTCGATCGGCCGAATCCGTTAGGAGGTGAACGGGTAGAAGGCAACCTGCTCGATCCCGCGTTTGCCTCGTTCGTAGGTCGCTACCCGATACCGATTCGTTACGGCCTCACGATCGGCGAAACCGCCCGCCTCTTCAACAAAGAGTTCGGGATCGGTGCCCGGGTGCATGTAGTGGAGATGGCGGGGTGGGAACGGGAGCACTACTGGGAGGAGTGCGGTTTGATTTGGGTCCCGCCCTCGCCCAACATGCCGACGCCGGACACGGCCGTAGTGTATCCGGGGATGTGTCTATTCGAAGGCACCAACCTATCCGAAGGACGCGGCACCTCTAAACCGTTCGAACAGGTGGGCGCCCCTTATGTGGATTCCCGTCGCCTTGTGGAGCGGCTGCGCGAGCTCGAGCTTCCCGGACTCAAGTGGCGTCAGGTGCATTTTCGACCGGAGTCTGGAAAGCACGTGGGGCTGGAGTGCCACGGCGCCCAGCTGCACGTGATCGACCGCCACACCTTCAATCCGGTCAGGACCGGACTCGAGCTTCTGGTGGTCGTAAAGGAGCTGTGGGCGGGGGAATTCCAGTGGCATCTGCCGCCGCGGGGGATCCATAACTTTGACCGTTTGATGGGCACCGACCGGATCCGAACCGATATCGATGCGGGAATAGCGGTCTCGCAGCTCTCGCAGGAATGGCAGAACGACTGTGATCGGTTTCTATCCCTCTGTGAACCGTACCGGATTTATGGCTAGATTTGTGGCATTACCCCCCTGATTGACACCGGTGAACCGTTTTTTTTATCATATGGTTACCTCGTGCAAAAAGGAGATAGTTTGGCCGTTTCCATGGTCCTGGAAGCCGGGACCTTCCTCATAGCCTCTTTGAATCTCGAGGCGCCGAGTTTCAAGCGAACCGTCGTATTATTGTTGAAACACAATGACGAGGGCACCGTCGGTGTGGTGGTAAATCGACCACTTGGGGAACGGATCAATCTATACTCCAGCGAGGAGCTGATTCAGTACACCTGTAACGCCGGCGCTCCAGAACCGACGCCGCGCGAATTGGGCAGCATGTTTTTTCAAGGGGGACCTGTGGAGCCGGGCACGTTGGTTTTTCTCCACCGGTTGGATCATTCGGGCAAAGACGGCGCGCAACCCACCGAGGTGTGCCAGGGATTGTTTCTGGGTGGCGACCTCGATACCATCCGGGCTCACACCGCGGTAATGGACGTGGAACGCCCCATTCTGCGTTTTTACTTGGGATACGCCGGATGGAATCCAGGACAGCTGGAAAACGAGATCTCGCGCGGGGCGTGGCACGTCTGTCCCGGCGATGTCGAGCTGGTGCTTGAGCCGCATCCCGACAAGGTCTGGCAGCAGGCGGTATACAGTCTCGGAGGCAAACACCGCCCCATGTCTTTCATACCCGACGATGTGTCCGTAAACTGACTTCGAACTGCAAGTGTGGCGGAAGATTGAGTAGCGGCCGGTTGTGGATAGGGATCTGTTGCGGACTCGTGGCGGCGTTGCGTCCTTCCACGGCACAGACCTTCGACCCGGGCGCCGATCCAGCCTTCGCCGCGGCCGTTCTGGTGGAGGCGGAAAGCGGCTCCGTGCTGTTTGCATATCGCGCCGAGACACCCCGGTCTCCCGCCAGTACGCAGAAGCTCCTGTTGCAGCTGGTCGTCATGGACCTGGTCAAATCCGGAAAATTCTCTCTTGACGAGCCGGTGAGGGTGTCTGCCCGCGCCAGCCGCATGGGCGGATCTCAAGTCTTCCTGAAGGAGGGCGAGTCGTTCTCCCTCGACGAAATGATGGAGGCAATTTCCATACCTTCCGCCAACGACGCTTGCGTCGCCGTGGCGGAGCACATAGGCGGTTCAGTCAAGGGTTTCGTCGATATGATGAACCAACGTGCCGATGATCTGAAACTCACCGAGACGAGTTGCGTCAACGTCCACGGTCTCGACGACACCCCGAAACAGAGCGGCAATCGCACAACCGCCCACGACCTGGCGCGCATCACCCGGGGGTTGTTGGCTCACCCGGAGATTCTGGCCTGGTCTGCGGTCAGATACAAGCCGTTTCGCGACGGCAGGTTCATGCTCTACAACACCAACAATCTTCTTGGACGGTTCCGCGGGCTGGACGGCATCAAAACCGGGTACACGAAACGGGCCGGCTCCTGTCTCGTCGCCACGGCCAAACGGGGCGATATGCGGTTGATATCGGTCATCCTCGGGTGCCGCAGCGAAAAGATTCGCGATGCCGAGACACGCCGGCTCTTGAGCTGGGGGTTCAACAACTTTTCGCGCGTCCCGATCGTGCACGAAGGGGAGAGCATGGGAACGGTGGTGCTGGATTGGGGGATGGAACCCGAAGTCAAAGCGCGTACCGGAACCGCCGCTGTGGCCGTCCTGAGCACCGCCCAACAAAAACTGATTCGCCGACAGATACATCTTCCCGGCTTGCGTCCAGCCCCAGTGGAGGCCGGAGAGGAACTGGGCAGCTTGACCGTATCCCTGGGCGACAGCCTACTCGTCGAAGTGGATGTGGTCGCCGCCAAGAGCGTGGCGCGCATGGGGTTCTGGGATAAGTTCCTGAGCTTTTTCTAGAAATCACCCGGCCTCTTGCGTGCCGATTACTTGTGGTATCGCCCGCCGTTGAGGAGATCAAAACTCCGGTACAAAACCTCCAGCAACACCACCCGCGCCAACTGGTGCGAACAGGTGAGGCAAGAAAGCGACCAACGCTCCTGCAGCTGGGCTTCCGCGGCAGCCGGCATGCCCTCTGGGCCACCGATCACAAGCAGAAGGTGGGAGTTGCCGGTGTTCATCAGGTCTTGTAGTCGGGTTGCTAATGCCTTCGAGTCGTGCTGTTTGCCGTCGACGAAAAGACCGATGCAGAAGGCCGATTTGACGAGATCAAGTGGCAACTGTGACGACTTGGTCCAACTCTTGATTTCGCGCACTTCGATTTGGGCGAATCGCGAAAGTCGTTTGATGTACTCCGCTTCCGCTGCCAGGTAGTCCGCATTTCTATGTTTCTGGAAGGATACGATCGATATCTTCACGGTCAGGAGATTCTCTTGATGAGGTGGATCCCCTAATCTATATTTGGACCCTGATACAGGAAAAGATATGGAGTGGGCGATTAGCTCAGGTGGTTAGAGTGCCTGCTTGACATGCAGGAGGTCGCTAGTTCAAGTCTAGCATCGCCCACCATTTAGGAGCCTTCAGACATTTAGTCTGAGGGCTCTTCTTGTTTGACACACCTTCTTTCTACACATTCGATGCGTCAGGCGTGAGAAGGCTGGTTCCGCAGTACAGGCGAAGCGTCTTGGCGACGTTAATGACCGTACTCTGCCTGATCGGCCTTGATTGCGTGGCGATAAGCCTTGAACAAAGCAGCCAGGCATAACTCGCGAGCAACGCATTACACAATTTTGACAGCGCTCGATGCAAGGCAGCCTATCCATGCCAGAATCAGCTAAGAGAGAAAGAGCCCCCGCCAAGGAGATTTTCGGCTGGGCCATGTTCGACTTCGCGAACTCGGCCTATACAACAGTGATCATCACAGTTGTCTTCGCTGTCATTTTTCCCAAAATCCTCATCGGCCCGGATAACCCAGGTGCGGCAGTTGACAAGCTCACCTATACCCACGGCAATTGGCTCTGGAGTGTGGCCCAAGTGAGCGGCTACCTTCTGGTTGTGATTAGCGCCCCTATCTTTGGCGCCATTATGGACTACTCAGCTTCTAAGAAGCGATTCTTGGTTGCCAGCTACGCCCTGACTGTTCTAACGACGGCAGCACTCTATTTTGTTACTCCGGGCCAAGCATGGCTGGGGATTCTCTTGGTAGCGCTTTCGCTTTTCGGATTCCTGTCCGGTGAGAACTTCGTTTCTTCTTTCTTAATCGACCTTGGTCCGCCTGAGGATCTGGGCAGGATCTCCGGCATGGCATGGGGTCTGGGCTACTTTGGCGGTTTGGCATCTACCGTGTTAGTGACCACAATCGTCGGCGACGAAACCGTAGAAAACATCGGAATGCTTAGATTCGTTGGGCCTATCACAGCCGCGTTCTTCATGATCGCAGCTATCCCCACCTTCCTCTGGGTCAAGGAGCGGGGTAGTGCCCAGGAACTTCCCGCCGGTGCTAGCTACTTGACGGTCGGGTTCACACGATTGCGCCAGACAATCAGCGAGGTCGGTAAATTCCGCGACCTCTCTGTCTTCTTGATATCTGTTTTCTTTGCGATGGCAGGGCTGATCATCGTAATCTCCTTTGCTTTCATCTACGGCGATCAGGTGGTCAAATGGTCTCCGGGCACGAAAAAGATCATGTTTATCGTGTCGCAAATAGCCGCCGCCGGCGGTGCACTACTGTTCGGGTTTGTTCAGGACCGCCTGGGTGCAAAGAAAACCTTCAACATTACGCTGGTTCTCTGGGTTGTAACGATCACCTTGATATGGGGTACAAACGACTGCACCGCGTTCCTGAACGGCGTCCTCGGCACCTCAATGCACCCGCAGTATTTCTTTCTCTTCGTCGGCTCGCTGGCAGGCATGGGACTCGGCGCTACACAATCAGCAAGTCGAGCGATCGTCGGCATTTTTTCGCCCGAATCGAAATCCGGCGAATTCTTCGGCTTCTGGGGCTTGTCGGGAAAACTCGCCGCAATCCCCGGTCTCGTGACCCTCGGTTATTTGCAGACGTTGCTCGGATTGCAGAGCGCGATCCTCATCTGTTCTGGGTTTTTCTTCATAGCTTTGCTGGTGAACATGGCCGTCAATGAGAAACGCGGACTCCAGGCTGCCATCGAACACGAGGGCGAGTAGCCGGTGCAACGTCCGCCAACCGCATGGCCTCGCAATCACGATTCGTCGATCGCGATGTATACGAGACAGCTCGACATAGACGCATTGCTTGCAACGCTGGAGATTGAGGAGGCGGAGCAAGAATAGATTTAGACAGCGCGGCTATCAAAAAAATCGCGTCCGCTTTTCGTGTCCGAGATCTTCCGGCGTTACAGAGTCTAGGAAGCGAGGGAATTGATTTTGTCAATTTCGATTGCGAAGTCGTAAAATCGTGCTGACGAAGAGGATTTCTGGGCATTTGGCCCACGTCGAAGCGATTCTGAACACAGTTGGCGAGGCGATCATCACCGTGGATACCTCGCAAGTGATCCGGCTGGTCAATCGGGAAGCCGAGCGCATCTTCGGGTATGAGCCGGATGCGCTTTATGGGGTGCCGCTTGAGGCGTTGATGCCTGAGCAATACCGCGCTCGTCACCACGCCGGTTTTTCCAGGGCCGTATCAAACGAGGAACTTCGGACCTCTGCAGACTACCTGGAACTGGAGGGTCTTCGCAAGGACGGAGTGGTCTTTCCCCTGGATATTCGCTTTACCTCACTGGTGGTGGAGGGCGAACGATTCTTCACGGCTTCGATACGGGACATCACGGAACGGAAGCGGGCACAGGCGGAGCAGCAGAAGGCCGAAGCGGAGGCGGCGGCGGCAGAGCAAGCTAACCGAGCCAAGAGCGCTTTTCTGGCCAATATGAGCCACGAACTACGCACGCCGCTCAATGCCATCCTCGGCTACGCCCAGATCCTCAGCAAGGAAGAGGGGCTGAATGAGAAGCAGCGAAGTAACATGGCGACCATCCAGCACAGCGGGGAACACCTGTTGTCGCTGATCAACGACATTCTCGACATGTCGAAGATCGAAGCTGGACGCATCGAGCTGGAACCGAACGAATTCTCCCTGCCGGAACTGCTGGACACCCTGGCCCTCGTCTTCCAGGCGCGTGCCGAACAGATAGGGATCCAGTTCTCCTACGAAACGCTCACCGAGTTGCCGGTCGGTGTACGGATGGACGAGCGGAAGCTGCGTCAGGTGCTGATCAACCTACTGGGCAATGCGGTGAAGTTCACCGACGAGGGGAGCGTGTTGCTCAAGGTGGGGTACAAGGAAGCGAAGCTGCGTTTCCAGGTGGAAGACACGGGGATCGGAATCGCTCCGGAGTCTCTGGAGGAGATCTTCGAGGAGTTTAAGCAAGTGACGGATCCGAACCACGCGACCGAGGGGACAGGGTTGGGACTGCCGATCAGCTCGAAGCTGGTCCAGTTGCTGGGGGGAGAGCTGCAGGTAAAGAGCGTGCCGGAAAAGGGGAGTGCGTTCTGGTTCGAGCTGGAACTGGAGGAGGTGGAAAGTTTCGTTCCGGCGGTAGAGGAACGAGAGCGCCGGGTGACCGGATTCCGGGGTGCATCCTGTAAGGTGCTGGTGGTGGATGATGTGGAGGGCAATCGCTCGGTACTGGTCGACCTGCTGCAGCCGTTGGGATTCGAGGTGCGGGAAGCGGTTAACGGTCGGGACGGGATCGATCAGGCAATCGACTGGCGTCCGGGCGTGATCTTGATGGATCTGCGCATGCCGGTGTTGGACGGCAATGCGGCGATGCGGGAGATCCGTCAGCAGTCGTGGGGTAAGGAGGTAGTGCTGATCGCGGTGACGGCGAATGCATTCGAGGTGAATCGTCAGGCGAGTTTCGAGGCGGGGGCGGATGGTTTTCTGGCGCAGCCGTTCCGTGTGGGACAGCTTCTGGATCTTCTGGCGGAGCATCTGGGACTGGAGTGGGAATACGCAGAGGAGGCCGTCGTCGAGGAAGGAGTTGATTCGGAATGGATTCTGCCTTCGGGGGAAGAGCTGTCGGGATTGATGCAACTGTCCCTGGCGGGCAACCTATTGGGGATCGGGAAGCGGGTGGACGAGTTGCTGGAGACGGATGCTGAGTTGAAGCCGTTCGTCCTCCACCTTCAGCAGCTGGTGAAGGAGTTCAAGGTGGGCGAGATCCAGGACTTCCTCCGGCCCCTGGCCGGATCAGGGAAGGGTAAGGAAGAACGCGCAGAGAAGGAATTAGAGTGACCAGAGCGGAGTCGGCATTCGTACTGTGGAGTGGGCTCTTACCGAGCCTAATGCACGACTCGTATTCCAGTGCGTTCGCAAGGCCTATACACACCCCGTTTGTGTTGGAGGCTGGCGATGTTCAGATATATACCTGCTCTATTTGTTCTGATCCTGGCAGCCGCTAAGTGGTGGGCGGTTCAGCCCTATCAGCCGGTTCAGCCCGATCCCGTATTGGAGCCGTGGCGGTGGCGGATGTTTTCGGAGTTACTGGAGCAGGGGCTTCGCTGTATGGCTGAAGCCCGTGATGGGACGATGTGGTTCGGGGTTGACCAGGGCGTCATGTCTTATGATGGACTCACCTGGGCGTCCTATGGTCCTCAAGACAGCCTTTTGGGCGCACCTGTCAATGTGTTACGCGCTGCCCGAGACGGCAGTGTTTATGCAGGTTCAGATCTTGGCATCAGTCGATTTCACGATGGGCAATGGCAGCGGGTCTTTCCTCCAGAAGAGGATATGCCGTGGCCAGTGGATGAGATTTTGGAGGATGCTGAAGGCAGACTTTTGGCAGCCACCGCCTGGGGGTGTTGCGGCAAAACGGAGAGGGCTGGACGCTGCACACCACTGTCGATATGGGCAAAGCGCTTGAGATGACACCCTACATAGACCTGGCTTTTGTGCCAGATGAGGTTGTACCGGAGCGGGCATGGACATTTGGAACTGGAATCAAGGTGATCAAGGGGGGATACTTAGGGATTAGCCGCGGGAGTGTTTCGATGCCGATCTGGGCTCTCGCTCCCGGAGGCCCGGGAGAGGCTGCAGGCCTGGAAGTAGGCGATCAAGTTCTGGAGATTGATGGGCGGGTTCACCCTTTGCCCCACCTAGCCCTGAATGGGCAAGGGAAGCCCGTGAAGCTGGTTGTCCGTCGAGCAGCTGGATCCGAGGCTTTTGAAGTGACGCTGAACCGAAGTGAGATTCCCAAAGGCTCGGTTCGCGAATTTTCGGTGTCGGATATCTATTTGAGCCGGGAAGGGGATCTTTGGGCGGGGCTTTCGTGGGGAGGAGAAATCGCGCGGCATACACCGCACAAAGAGAGTGGGGCCTCCTGGCAGGTCTATACGGCTCGGGATGGGTTGGGACCTGGTGACCGTCCCCGCATAACTCAGACACAGGACGGAGCGATCTGGACGGTTTCCAACCATTTCGTGGCACATATCAATCGGTTCGATGGGGAAAATTGGTCGCATCTCTCCCCAAGCGAACTCAAGAATAATAACATCCACACATCGCTTCTGGAAACCCGGGATAGAACGCTCTGGATCGGGGGACAACAAGGCAGACTGTTTGCCTTTCGAGATAGTACATGGCAGATGTGGACGGAGACCCAACTGCCTATCTCCGAGGCTCGGGTGACCGGGCTTTTGGAGACAGCCGATGGGGCGCTTTGGATAGCAGGGCTGGGCTTGGAAGCTGCACGGCTGGATTATCGCACCTCCAAATGGACCGGGTTTGAGGGATTGCATTTCCAATGTGAAGCCTCGGATGGGACACAGTGGTTTATTTCAAAGGATATGAAAATCGTCCGTTTTGATCGTTCCAGACCGGATGGGGAGATGTGGGTTCAGTATGGAATACAAGATGGGATTATGGATAACCCCACCGCTCTACTGGTGACCGGGAAGGGAGTCGTATGGGCGGCTGGGGGGCATGAAGGAGAGGCGGCTTCCGCTCGTTTCGACCGCACCGGATGGATCCGTAGAACCTATCCTGGATTCACTCAGAGTATTGGCGGACAATCGTTTTTTGAGTCTTTGGATGGATCGCTATGGCTGGGGGCTGCGGTGGGTAGAGACACCGATTCGGGGCATCTCGGAGGCGTTTTACAACTGAAACGGTCTGAAGAAACCGGAATGCCTGTGTGGGTTCACCACACGCCGCCGGAGGCACCCTCATATGCCTATGGTATTAGTCAGACGTCTGACGGGGTGCTTTGGTTTTTGGGATCGCGCCTGTACCGTTTCGATGGTAAGACCTGGTCTTGGATGCGGGAACCGCGTGTGCTAAGCACGTTTTTACACGGGATTTGGGGAACGGGAGAAGGGGGACTCTGGGTGGGGACACGAGCTTATGGGTTGTTCCATTTTGATGGGCAAGATTGGACCCGGCATGGGGTGCGGGACGGACTGTCAAGCAATCGGATTAGGGTGATCCTTCAGACGGACGACAAAAGTGTGTGGGTGGGCACGGACAAGGGCATTAGTCGCTTCGATGGGCGCACCTGGATGACCCATGCGCTGCCTGCAAAACTTGAGGTTGGAAATGAGTCCCTTCGAAAGGGCCGGGATGGATCCCTCTGGATTAATGCGGGGGAACGTGCGAAGACGACCCGATATAGATTTGAAGTCAGCCCGCCGGAGACAGAGATCACGGTCTCTGTAGACCGGGTATCTCAACCTGGAAACACCTCTCTGTCCTGGCGGGGAACCGATCCCTGGGGGGTTACTCCGCGGTCGGAACTCCAATATGCTTGGCGGCTCGATGAGGAGTCGTGGTCCTCATTTTCCGCAGAAGTGAATACGACCTTACTGACTTTGCCGAGTGGTCAGCATACGTTTGAGGTCAAGGCTCGGGATCGGGATTTTAACGAGGACCCGACCCCTGCGGCGGTCCGTTTCACCGTGGTTCCGCCGATCTGGCAGGAGCCCTGGTTCATTGCGATGGTCGTCGTGCTGATCGGTGGTATCGGGCTGCAGACCGGACGTGTGATCCTGCGGGATCGGAAGCTCCAGGAGTCGAATGAGGGTCTGCAGAAGACCGATGACCTGACCGTGGAGGCGACATTAGAGCGGGTACGTGCGGAGGCATTGGGGATGCAGGCGAGCGAGGATCTCCACACCGTCAGCGCCGCTCTGTTTGAAGCCTTTGAGAGCCTGGATTTTGCCATGCTTCGTTTTGCAATCACCATTGTGGATGATGAAGCCGATACAGTGCTGGAGTTTCCTGTCCGAAAAGGCTACGATGGAAAACATATTTACAGGTTTTCCTTGAGGGAGTGGTCGGAGGGAGTAACCCAAAACGGGCAATCGATGGAAGCCCGAAAAGAGGGACTTCCGCACTTTATTTATGAACGGGCGGGAGAAGACCTGGTGGAGTACTTGCGACAGTTTCAATCGCTGACTAAGCAATCTGAAGCCTGGTTCGAAAACGCCTTATTATTGACGCCCGATCCAATGATCGGCCACCATGTTTTCTTCCTCCACGGGGTGATCGGGTTTGTGGGCGGTGTTCGCTTCTCTGAAGCCGACCTGGCTGTGGCCAAACGGTTTACAGATGTATTCGACCTGGCCTACCGCCGCTTCCTGGAGCTTCAGGAAAAAGAAGAACGCAGCCGGGAACTGGCGGCAGCCAACCAGGCAATGTCGGAAGCCATCAACGAACTCTCCCAGGCCAACCAGGCCCTGCAGCGAGATCGTGCAGTCGAACGCATCCGCGGCCAGGTTCAGGCAATGGCGCAAGTCTCTGATTTCGAGAAGGTCCTCTCCCAACTGTCCGAGGACCTCAAGGCGGTTGGTCTATCCTTTGACACATGCGGAATCGACGTGCTGGACGAGCCAGTGGAAGAACCCACAATGGCCTATTTTGAGGACCACGGATTTCATCATACGACCTATACAATTGATCCCGATGGCACCGTAACCCTGGAATCCAATCCCCTATCAGCCCCGTTTTCTCGTGTGATGCGGGAGACGATGGATCGTTTTATTGCAGGAGAGCCCTGGCAAGGCCGCAGTGGAGAGACAGCCATTGTAGAGGTCCCGGTTTTGGGGTATGGACGCCTCTGGATGATGGCCTCAGACCGAGAAAGGTTCTCTGGGGAGGAAGTACGTACCCTTCAGGATTTTGCAGAGGCGGTAGCGCTTGGATACGCACGGTTTCTGGACTTTCAGGAGATGTTGGAACGCGAGCGGGCAAAACAATCAGCTGAAGGGGCCAACCGTGCCAAAAGCACGTTCATGGGCCGCATGAGCCATGAACTGCGCACCCCGCTCAACGCCATTCTCGGGTTTACCCAGATCATGACGCGCGATCAAACCGTTTCTAACAAGAATAAGGAAAGGCTGAAGACCATAAACAGCAGTAGCGAGCATCTGCTCAGGCTGATCAACGATGTGTTGGAGATGTCCAGCATCGAAGCCGGTCGGACCGGGCTAAACCCAGTGAGCTTCGACTTGCATCACCTGATCGACGGCCTGGATGGCATGTTTCGATTGCGAGCCGAAGAGAAGGACCTGCAACTGATTTGCCACAAGAGTCCCCGCCTGCCCCGGCAGGTGCACACGGACGAGGCCAAGTTGCTGAAGGTGCTGATTAACCTGCTCGACAACGCCATCAAATTCACCGAAAAGGGCAGCGTGACTCTCAATGCGGCCTGTGACGGCCAGAGGCTGTCTTTCGAGGTGGAAGACAGCGGTTCGGGCATAGATCCGGCAGACATGGAGAATCTGTTCGAAGCTTTTGTGCAGCCGGATGTCGGCTTCCTTGCCCAGGAAGGACTCGGGCTGGGTTTGCCCATTTGCCAGGAGTATGTCCGTTTGATGGATGGGGAGATCACCGTCAGCAGCCAGGTAGGACAGGGTGCCACCTTTAAGTTTGATGTACAGACCGAGCAGATCGAGCACCTTAATGCGGACGCTGACGGACTTGGTCAAGAGCTTCCAGTTTGACACGATTATTGCGATGTTCACTAATGACCTGCCCCCCTGGATTGTGCCCATGATCTCCGAGGCAAGACGAATCGGCGGCGCCATTCCTCGCCGCCTCAATGGGACGAAGAGGCTCGCGGCGTAACTCCATCGTGTACCGAAGTAGGGACTGCCTCTAGCGATTTGTCTTTGGACGGCAGTCCCTCAAGTTCTCTCGCCATTTCCTCCCACCGTTCGACCACGGTCACCGGCACCTTCACCACACCCACCGTCGCGCCTCGCCGCTGATCCGCTATCTCCTGTGCCAATGCGACTTCGTCGCCATCCCTCTTCCTCTCTCCTCATAAGCTTTGCGTCTACAGTACGTTACAGATACAAGGGGAATTCGGATAAATTCCGAGGGAGCATTTCCCTTTTTCATTGCCATTTTAGCTTTGGTTGTCTGGAGCAGTTTGGTATCTTGGTTGTACACTACCAGTAAGGAGATCCCTCATGAGGATTCTATTTTCTGTCATCGTGGCTCTAGCGCTTTTTGGATCTACATCGTATGGCAACGGAGGTGGCAAAAGACGGAATGTAAATCTCCACGTCAATGATAGATGGGATGAATGTTCGTTCGAACTTGATCCAGCGCTTACCCAAAAAGCGTGGCACCAAGCTACCAGAGAATTTGGGCTCGTCGTTTACTTTAGACCATTAAGTTCGGCAAAGCCTTTAGGACTGAAAAACCTTGAACTTTCGTTGCTGAATTGGGCCACGACGATTGATGACACCGATGATGCTTGGAACGATACATTTGTCCATCCCGATTCCACTCATTGGCTTTTCGAGGGAAATGCTCTCCAATTTCCCGGCCTAATGTTTAGAGTCGGGGTTACAGACCAGATAGACATCGGGACTTACTTCACGCAGAATATCCCCGCCAATTACGGATTTTATGGTGGTCAGGTTCAATATAATTTTCTAAACGATACTGAAAAAATTTGGCCGCTGCCGCCAGATTCAATTTCACCGCCATGTTTGGCCCGGAGGATTTGAATCAAAGCGTGTTGGGCTTAGATGTTCTGGCAAGCAAAGATTATTCGCGATTTTCACCTTATGTTGGAGTTTCAGGTTATCTGGCTCGTGCACAAGAAACGACGACCAAGGTGGATCTTGATGACGAGAGTGTGTTTGGCCTGCAAGCTATGGTAGGCACATCGATGAATATTTCAGTGCTGAGGATCGGCGCGGAATTTAATCTCGCAGATGTAACTGGATATTCCCTCAAGATTGGGTATCCATTCGAATTGTGAAGTCTTACCAGCACTTGTCAAAAGGGTCTAAATCAGCGCGGCATCGATTCGATCGGTGCCGCGTTTTTCTTTGCCCCAACTAGAAGTCTCAGCGAGTCCGAAGGATTTTTTGAAGATTTCTCCGTAGCCCCCGATCTAGTAGATAGCACCCCACGCAATCCCCTGCCTGCGATTTAGACATGGAGGTCTTTATTGATGGCAGCAAAATCGCTCTACCTCATCAGCATTGAAGAGGCGGCGGACCTCTTTGAAAAGTCCGTTCCTCAGATGCGCCAGTACAAGTCCAAGGGCCTACTCAAGGTCGCAGATTGCGTCGGTAACAAGGATCCTGTTTGATGCAGCGGAGGTCATTCTGCTCAAGCACCTGATTAATGATCTGCGGGTCAACGAAGGGCTCTCGCTAGCTCAAATCTCCCGTCGGCTCAAGGCGACGAAGAGACTTGCGGCGTAGTTTCATCGACTGTTGAAGGGACTGCCTCTCGAACATTGTTTCTGGAAGGCAGTCCCTCCAGCTCCCTCGCCATTTCCTCCCACAACTCTATCACGGTAACCGGCACCTTCACCACTCCGGTGCGAAAACCTCGGTGTCGTGCGGCCGATAATGCGAGCATCGCCAGTCTCGAGGAATCGTTTTAAACCATCTTTGTGACGTTGCCGGTAGCGTTCCGGCATGATCGGTTCGGAAAGATCCCGACCGATCGCTTCTTCCCTCGTCCAGCCAAAGGTGGTTTCAGCGTGGCCGTTCCAGCCGGTTACCGTCCCATCCTCTGACATCGTAATCGCGGCGTCGATTGCCGAGTCGAGTATCCACCGGACTTGGTCGGCGAAATCATCCATAAGAGGCATGCAGCTTCGTTAAGTTCTGTTATTGTGTACCACAGTTATGGCTACATTTCCCTTCTTGTGTCCTTTATCGACATACCTGTGAGCTTCGGCAATCTGTTCCAACGGATAGCGTCTATCGATGACCGGTTTTATCCTCCCCGCCTCCATAAGCTCTTTGAGGAAGTTTAGATCTTTGGTCCTTTCGCTGGCTGGCCTCAGACCTGTGGCCGCAATCTTCGCTTTCTTGCCGCCGATCATCGAAGTCCACAACAGTTGAGGGAAATTTGCCAGCGCAAAAGCGGCTTCAAGATAGATTCCTTTCGGCTTTAGTGAACCTTTACAACGTGAGAACGAAGTCTTGCCTACCGCGTCAAAAATAATGTCGTAGGTTACGTCGCTTTTGGTAAAGTCGTCTCTGGTGTAATCGATGACCACATCGGCCCCCAGAGATCTCACCAGTTCCATATTCGTTGTACTGCATACCCCAGTCACTTCCGCTCCAAAGTACTTGGCAAGCTGTATCCCAGCTGCACCTACGCTTCCAGAAGCGCCATTGATAAGAACCTTCTGTTCGCGCTGGATATATCCCTTATCTCTAAGAAATGGCAATGCTGTCAATACCCCATCACAGCTGGAGGCGGCCTCCTCATAGGTCATATTTGTGGGCATACTTGCTAGTACGCCGTCTTCAGGCAGACATAGGTACTCGGCGTTGGCACCAAAACTGGGACCGGCCGATCCAAAAACCTGGTCACCTTCTTTGAATAATCTTACGCCTTTGCCTGCCGCTTCAATTACACCTGCCAACTCCTCGCCGAGTGTAGTGATTTTTGGTCTTGTAAGACCGGTGAACAATCTTGAAAAGGAATCTCCCTGTCGAAAGGTGCACTCCGTTGCCGTTACTGTTGTCGCATGTATCCTTACCAGTACTTCATTATCCTTGGGAGTAGGTTTTTCAACCTCTTTCAGTTCAAGAACATCCGGTGGTCCGTATTTCGTGTACACAATCGCTTTCATGAGTCTCCTTCAAGACCGCCCGGACCATTTTTCAGGGTTGTCTACGACAACACGGAACAACGCTGAGAAACCAGAATCTGAGCGATTTCATTCCCGGCGGTGACCGAATAGCCACGCCACGCGTTGGTATGACACAGCGTAATGAACGAGCGTCCCGCTGACCATGCCCACAGAACCTGGCGTCCATCCACGATCATGAAAAGCCCATGCTGCGAGGCCGTGAACAGCCATCTCGTAGGCAAACCGCGACCAACCCGGAATCGCTACGCGTGGTTGGGAGGCGCCTCTGCCGCCAGGTCGCCATGGATCATGCGGCACACCGAATATGGTCCATGTGGCGATGGTTCCCAGCGGCAATCCGACCATCAGGGCGTAGCGACTGGCACCATCCCCCTGATCCAAGCCCCAGGCGCCAAACGCACCCCATATTCCCAGCTCCAGGGCGAAGTGCAATACCCGATTCCGGGGATCATCTGTTAGATCGGAGAGGCGTGGAGGGGAGACCGATGCCATCTGCGTCGACGTATTACGCCAATTCATAACCGAAGTTTCAGTTGATTGATCGATGAAAATGCCATGTCGATTAGGAAGTGGCTGCAGTCGATCGAGAATGAAGCGGTTGGAATGACACGCGCGAGTCAGTTTCGTTTCGGAAATTAAGGTAGATGCTCTCGAGGTTGGTCCATCCTGTGCCCGCAAAGAAGACGGCTGCAATAGAAAAGCCGCAGAGACCGTGGCGGAAAGCAACAACCAGTAGGCCAACGATCTGATAAGGTCCCGCATAGCATTACTCTCCCACTCTCTCCGCTCAAAACGTTTTTTCACACGTGGCTTCTCACAGCTCTGGCATGGCGCGCAAACTGGAGCAGCAATTGAGAATTTGACAAAACGTTCCGAAGAAGGAAAGGGGATCCCGATGCTATCTTCAGGATCCCCTTCTGTTTGGACAAGATCTTGCTCGACTACCTGGCACCGGCTCGGCGGACTTTTTAAGCGACTACTTGTTCCACCGGTCGGCGAGGGCTGGCTAACGCTTCCCTTTCCGGATAGCCCGCACGAAAAGCAAAAGTAGGCTTCCACATTGGATCACCGGTGAGACCCGCCAGGTCCTGCTCGGCGCGTGTCCGCTGGATCTCTGGTAGATGGGGTAGTTCCACGCTATCCGCCCACTTCTTGGGCCACTTCCACCATGCAACCTGAGCAACCGACGCTTCCAGTCCCAAAAGGACAATCACGGCAGTCAAGAGATGTCTCTTCTTCATGCTACCATTAACTCGTAGAGATGTTGCCGGGTTCCGGCCCTTCGGATTGTGAAAGCGACGGTCAGAACGAGCTTGCACTCAGGGATAAGATGGCGGCCCTCGGACGATTGGTCGCCGGAGTTCGGGCGAGCTCCTGTGGGTCCCATATCGACCTATCGCCGCGTGTGACCGGGCCGCTTCATTTCCGAGAGCCAAAGAAGCAGATCGTTTTCTGGACTCTCCTACCTCAGCAGCATCAACTTCTGCGTCTCCACCCACCCAGTGCCGCTTTGACCAGGATTCTACTCTTCCCTCTTCTCAGAATCGAAGTCCTCGTCCAGTACGCCTGCCGCTTTCAGTTGTTTCTCCAGCTTTGAGATTCTTGCCTGAGCAGATAGGGCTAAAATTAAACCCATCGTGCCCAATGCCACTCCTGCAGCCCCCAAAGATTCCATCCCATCTCTCCTTCTCAGTTGATCTACCGCAGCGAGGCACACGCGGCGCGGTAAAGGCATCGGTGAGCATCTCACACGACCTCTTGCACACTGTTGTTTTAGGAGTGTGTACTTGGGGAGCGAGTGGCCTGGTTCATCATCTTTCGCAATAATGCTTCACTCCGAAGCATCCCTTCGCTTCATCACCAACGTGAGAGCTTCATTTAAGGCTCTAATAGTGACAGGCTTCTCAAGGATTCCGTCCGGCTTGGGCCGGCCCCGACCAATACGATTCTCCACGTCCGCCTTCGACCATCCCGTTATGAAAAGAATTGGCAGTGTTGGATCCAACTCACGGACCTTTTCGACCACATTGTAGCCGTACATGCCTGCCATGCCTACGTCTGTGAGAACGACATCAAATTTGCCCGGATCGAACTTGGACAGTCCTTCAGCAACACTGTCAGCCTCCAAGACTGATCTTCCAGAGGCCCTGAGCATGGACCCCACGGCATTGCGGGTATTAGTATCATCGTCGATATACAATACTCGTAATGAATTCTCCTCCGGATTCTGACCCTTCTCATCGGTAACGATTTCGCCTGTCGACTCTGGAGACGCTTTCGGAAAACAGATTTCGAACCTCGACCCTTTACCGAGCTCGGACGACGCAGTAAGAGATCCATCGTGGCGTTTGGCTAGTCCGTAGCAAATGCTGAGACCGAGTCCATTGCCGTTGTCTTTTGTCGTGTAAAACGGTTCTGCGCAGCGAGCCAACTGCTCCTCTGTCATTCCCAGGCCAGTATCCGAGACTTCCACGAAACTAAAGTGTCTCTTGTGTCCAGTGCGAATTGTGAGTAACCCTCCTTCGGGCATTGCTTCGCTTGCGTTGTGGATCAAATTGATCAAGGCCTGCCGCAGTTCCGCTGGATTAATCATCACGTACACACCTTCGTTCAATTCCGTCTCTACGTGGCAGCTGCCCTCCGACCAGATCGGACGGGTGCTCTCGACGACCTGAGGCACCAAATCGTTGATATCGACTAACTCGGGCGGATCATCGTCAGATTTCAAGGACGTAAATCGCTGGAGGCGCCGTACGGTATCGGTTGCATCGGATGCCCCATCCAAGATCGCACTCACGGCCTTTCGAATTTCATTAGAAAGTTGATGTTGTGTAAGCAACATGTCCGCCATTCCGACGACTGGCGAAAGAGCGTTGTTGAGACTATGAGCGATGCCAGCCGTGAGGGTGCCGATGGACACCAGGCGTTCGTTTCGACGAACCAGTTCCTCTGCTAGTTTAACCTCGGTAATGTCGCGGCAGACGCCGATGACGCCTACGCAAGTGCCAGATTCGTTTCTGAAGGGACTTTTGTTTGTCTGAAAAGTGTGGTCGCGCCCACCCAAATGGACCGTGATCTCCTGCATCAGTGTTTCGCTGGTTTCAACAACAGTGGCATTCTCGTCAGCCATAATCTTGGCTTCGTGCGGGGCAAAGAGGTCTACATCCCGTTTTCCGACAACCTCGTCTACGGTCTTGCCCAGCATTTTCGCACCGACTGGGTTTATGACTAGGTACCGATTTTCAAGATCCTGCACATACACCACGTCACTCGTTCCTTCAATGATTGCATGAAGCAGGGACTGTGTCTCGCTATTGTCGGTCATAAGGTTCTCTCTTTGTTGCCTCGGGCCGATCGCCTGCGCCAGGCAGTTCCGCCCAATTGACGCGCGAATCGAACTTCGCAGGGTCGGCTGTATCCGTCATTAGTTTACTAAGAGGAAAAAATTGTCGGGACTGTAGTTCAGATTCGTTAGAAGGTAGATCTTCTGCGCCGAAAATCCACAGGAGATGAGCCGTTGCCTTTTTTGTCTCTTTTATGTCTTTTATCGCAGATGAAGCGTACTAGCAGCTACTATTGACGGAATGACGAGCTACAAAAACTCATAGATTCGCCCGGGGAAACAAGGATTACCGTGAAGAGAGTATACCTGGGGTGTCTTACCTGTCCATTCATCCTACCCTTCCTGATCGCCGGCGGTGCGGCCCAAATCGGTGGGGACTTCTACGAGCTCGACCTGAGGGAACTCAGCCAGCTTCGCATGTCGTCTGGCGCGACGCTTACCAAGACCGAAGCTGGCAAAATTCCTGCGGCGGTGACCACGATCACGCGCCGGATGATCATCGAGTCAGGCGCCCGCAGCCTCGACGAACTGCTGGAGATGTACGTGCCCAATCTCATGCGCCTTTGGGTGGCCGGTGGAGCGGGCCCTAAGGTTGGCGTACGTGGTATTATGGGCGGCCGTAACCACAAGACGCTCGTTCTGGTGAACGGCCGGATTACAAATCAGAGGACCATTTACGGCGCAATCTCGGAACGCTTCGTGCCGCTGCTCGGAGACATCGAGTCGATCGAAGTGGTCCGCGGTCCCGGATCGTCGGTTTACGGTCCAGGTGCAATCAATGGTGTAATCAGCATCCGCACGCTCACACGGAGATCATCCGACGGCGTGACCGCCACTTTCAGGCAGGGACTCGTCGAAGGGTACACACTCGGTGAGGTCAGATTCGCACGCACCCTCGGCTCTCGATCCAGCTTCTTCGGGTACTACGGAATCGCCGACTATCGGGGAGCGGACGCGACCGATGCGCCACTGGTCTTCAGCAAGACCAAGAGCCTCGACTCCGGGACCGCTCTTTTCACTGCCGGCGTGCCGATCGCTTCCGGCATTGGGCGTGACAATAAGGCATTAGAAGGGAAACCCCTTCACAAGGCTCATCTAGAATACCGCTACGGGAATTCTCTTCTCTGGGCCCGGTTCGTCCGCGGCGGCATCCTTCAACTGCCCGCCCGTAGCTTCATCGAGAGCCAAGAGACTTTCGAAAGCAGTCAGGGGCTGCGTTATCAACAACTCACGATGCAGGCAGAGCAGGCTCTGGAGCTCAGCCGAAGATCGCGGCTGCAACTAAGAGCAAGCTACGACATCCACGACGTTGTCAAGGATCCCGGGCTGCTAGCAGACCGGGAGTATACGGCGGCCTTTCGGGAGGATGAACTCAACTTGAGATCGCTGCTCTCCTGGACGCCACGCGTCAACCAATCGGTGGCCGTTGGCCTGGAGTTTTCTCGCGAATGGTTCGGCAAGAAACCTTTCAGCCTTACCGACGACCCGGCCCACAATGTCAGGACCGACCTCCAGCCGTGGACAACGAACACGATCGGCTTTCTGGGCGAGTATCAATGGAAGGCCAGTCCCCGGTGGACCGCCTTCTTCGGTGGGAGAATGGACAGGCACACCTTCACTCGCTGGATGTCCTCTCCGAAGGCAGCCCTGGTTTTTTCGGCAAACCAGTCAAACACCGCCAAACTGTTATACAACCACTCAGTGAGAAAAAGCGATGATATCGAGCTGAAGCAGCAGCACGATGCCGACCCCGACTTCAAGGGAGAGATCGAGAAAATCGACGCGCTGGAGCTTCGACACGATTACCAAGCGAATGACGACCTTGTCGTGTCGGCCGCAGCGTTCTGGCAGAGCGTCGATATCATCGGCTGGACGGCATCGGCGAGCCGGTCGTCGCCCGTAGGAAATGAAGAGATTTACGGGCTGGAGGCAGAGGTCGGTTACCGCGCCAGCCGTCACGATGTGACGCTCTCGTATGCGTTTACCAAGTTACGTGAGTTCACACTCGCGGATGAAACGATTCTGACCCAGACGGAAACCAGCGCGCCCTACGGATTCGGCAACGACCTGCACCATTGGCCGTGGCACGTGAGTAAATTGACCTGGAACATGCAGCTTTCCAGAAACCTAAAAGCGCTGAGCTCTCTTCGTCTTTTCTGGGGATTCAAGGGTGCCGAGGAATACGCGAAGTACAACAACGAAGTCCTCCAGCGGAATTCGCTCACCCGGACCGACGACGAACGCACCGATGCCTTCCAGGGCAACGCCTTCCTGAATGTCGGCGCAGTGTACGACATGGATCGGCGACTCCAGCTGAGCCTACATGCGCACAATATCCTCGGCTGGTTGCAGCACGATCTGAACAAACGCAATTTCTTCGGTCGGATGGGTGGCTATCGGAGTGAGGCGCCCGCAATATCCATCCGACTGGGATCGAGTCTGTAGTCGCGCAATGCGCAACGGGGAAGAAGTGTCCTGCATTCGCAATACGATGCCAGTCGAGTTCTATCGAAGGCTCTGGCTTGTGGGCATCCTCCTTATGGGCCTTGGCGAATCGGCATCGTCGCAGAACCCCACTCAGATAAAAGGGTACGTCTACAACTTCATTAGATATTGTAAGTGGCCACAGGAGGACGGTCCCTTCGTCGTGGCCCTTCTCGGCAGAGACGACGCTCTTGCCCGCGAACTGACCGCCGCTCTTCCAGGGAAAAGTGTCGGAAGCCGACCAATTAGCGTCGTCCGCGTCGACAACGCTCAGGAAGCGCGGTCAGCCCATCTATTGGTGTTGGGACAGTCCGAGAATGCCAGAGTCCGATCTGTTGTAGAGGCCCTTCGCGGCAGCGGCACGCTTCTGGTCACCGATGGCTGCGACGACGGTGCGGCCGTTATGCTCAATCTCACAACCTCAGCGTCAGGACGCATCGGTTTCGAAGCCAACCTGGCCAACATCGTCGCGGAGAATCTCGGCGTCTCGGATGACGTTCTGGAACTGGGCGGCACTGAGCTCGACGTCGTTAGAGTTTATCGAGAAATGGGATCCACACTCGAGTCACAAAGACAGGATATGGTCCGCCAGCAGGATGAACTTGGCAGGGTCCAGGAGGAGGTCGCCTGGCAGCAGGAAAAAATAGAGGGGCAAAGGCAGCGACTCGAAAGCCAAACCAAGCAAATCCAGCAACAGAGCTCTAAGATCGGCGAAAGGGAAGACCTTCTGGCTGAACTCGGATCCCAACTGGAAGACGACCGTGCCCAGATCGAGAGAACCCGGGAGCGAGCGAGGGAGGCCGAAAAGGCATTGAGATCCAAGCTCGATACGCTGAAGATCCGCGAGGCAGAGGTCGGTTTCCTCGCCGAACAGATAGGGTCCAGCGCCACCGTCTTGGAACAACAGAAGCGGGAGATCGCCGACCTGGCGGAGGAGTCGGAACAACAGCGGCAAAACCTGCAGACACAGGATACCACCATCCAGAGGCAAGAGACCGCACTCATCGCGGGCACCGTAATCGTGATCCTCCTCCTCGCCCTGTCGGGGGTGATCGCCTGGAGTTACCGGGTGAACCGCAGGCAATCAGCTGCGTTGCGCGAAGCCAGGGATGCCGCAGAAGCAGCGTCCCAGGCAAAGGCTGATTTCCTGGCCAATATGAGCCACGAGATTCGCACGCCGATGAACGCCGTTATCGGCATGGCGCACCTGGCTCTGCGGACGGCACTGGACGCCAAGCAGCGCGACTACGTGGAGAAGATCCAAGGCTCGGGCCAGCACCTGCTGGGGATTATCAACGACATCCTCGACTTCTCGAAGATTGAAGCCGGCAAGCTAGACGTGGAAACCGTTGACTTCGATCTCGACAACGTGCTTGAAAATGTGGCCGCCCTGATCGGTGAGAAGGCCACCGCGAAGGGTCTCGAGCTCGTTTTTGACATCGAATCGGACTTGCCGAGGGCGCTGCGAGGGGATCCGCTGCGGATCGGGCAGGTGATCATAAACTATGCAAACAATGCCGTGAAGTTCACGGATGAAGGCGAGATCGTCGTTCGGGTGCGGAGGGTTGAGGAGATAGAGGGTGACCTGATAGTTCGGTTCGACGTGCAGGATACCGGGATCGGATTGACAGAGGAGCAGAAAGGCAAGCTGTTCCAGTCCTTTCAGCAGGCAGACACATCGACATCGCGCAAGTACGGTGGTACGGGCCCTCGGGTTGGCGATTTCCAAGCAGCTGGCGACGCTTATGAATGGCGAAGTAGGTGTGGAGAGTGAGCACGGCGTGGGGAGCACCTTTTGGTTTACAGCTCGACTGGGCGAAGGGGAGGAGAAGAAGCGCGCGTTCGTGCCGGCACCCGATCTTCGCGACCGGCGTGTGCTGGTGGTCGATGACAATGTCAACGCGCGTCAGATTCTTTGCGAGATGCTGGAGAGCATGACATTTCGCGTGGATGAAGTGGGTTCCGGCGAGGAGGCCTTGTCAGCGATCGCAATGGCGGACGACGGTGACGATCCCTACGAGGTCGTGTTCATCGACTGGCGCATGCCTCCCGGGATCGACGGAATTGAGACGGTGCGACGGCTGGCATCGGCGGATCTCAAGGTTCGGCCCCATCCGGTGATGGTGACGGCGTACGGCCGTGCAGAGGTCATGCACGAGGCGGAGGATGCCGGGATTGAGGTGTCGCTGGTGAAGCCCGTGAACTCGTCGTTGCTGTTCGACGCGGCGATGCAGGTGCTCGGCGGTGAACCGGTGGAGAAGATCCCGGGCGACGTGTCTCGGACGGGGTCGGTTGATCTGGCGCCGATCCGCGGAGCCCGGATCCTGCTGGCGGAAGACAACGAGTTGAACCAGCAGGTGGCGATGGAGCTGCTGGGTGACGCCGGGTTCTTCATGGACCTGGCAGAAGACGGCGGGGCGTGTGTGGCGATGGTGGCGGAGAACCAATACGACATAGTATTGATGGATATGCAGATGCCGGTGATGGACGGTCTAGACGCGACGCGGGAGATACGGAAGAACGAGCGTTTTGCGGAGTTGCCGATCGTCGCGATGACGGCCGCCGCCCTGGAAACTGATCGTCAGCGATGTCTGGAAGCTGGGATGAACGACCACTTGGCCAAGCCAATCGAGCCGAATGAGCTCTTCGCGATGCTGCTGCGGTGGATTTCCCCGGCTGAGCGGGAAATGCCAGAGCCGGTCGAGGTGCCGGCGGCGGCAGCTGTCGAGGACCCACCACGTACTGAGCCCGCCCTAGATCCCTTATCGTCGATTGAGGGTCTGGATGTGGAGGTCGGAGTGAAGCGGGTAATGGGAAAGCGGGATTTCTACCAGAAGCTGGTGCGGCAGTTCGTCGAGGGCGAGGCGGCGGAGTCGGTGGCGACGGTGCGTGCTCAGCTCGGAGAAGGAGAGCGCGAGGCGGCGGAACGAACGGCCCACTCGCTGAAGGGCGTGGCCGGCACCATCGGTGCAGGCGAATTGCAAACGAGGGCGCAGGGGTTAGAGACGGCGATTAAGGAAGAGGCCGCGGAAGTTGATACGCTGCTTGCCTCGGTGGAGGAAGAATTGACGAGGTTGGTGGTTGCGATCCGCGATGTCCTGGGTGTCGGAGGAGATACGGAGATGGACGCGCCGGAGTCGGTGGATTTGGACGGGCAGGTGATCGAGCGGCTACCGGAGCTGATTGTGGAACTGGAGTCGCGCAAGGCCAGGGTCGAGGAGTTGTCTTCGACGCTGACGATCAACGAGGTCGAAGAGCTTGCCGGCGAGCTGAGGGCCTTTGGGGAGGAGTACGGGTATCCACCGCTGTTGTCGTGGGGTGAAGGGTTGGCTCAGCACGCCGGCTCTTTCGATATGGATGCGATGGTTGAGGCGCTCCAGCATTACCCACAACTGATAGCTGACGTGAAGGACAGGGTTGCGAGCTAGAGGCCGGTTTTAAGCCGCCGCCAGCCTGTTCTCCACGATGTGAAACCGCGGTGCTCGGTACAACTCCGAAAGCCGGCGGCGAAATTCTCCCAATCGGGCTTCTACTCCGGCATGGGCACTGTCCCAGATCTTTACCTCTATGCACTCGCGCACCGATTCCACTCTCTTTCTCAAGGTGCCGCGCCGTTCCAGCAGCTGTTGATACATCTGGGCAAGTTGACCCAGCTGGCGCGCGTTCTTGGCGAGTATCTTGCGTTTCGGACCCACGGCCGCCTTAATCATGTTGCGAATCTGAACCAGATCGAAATGATCGAGCGCAAAGCGTTCGAGCAGGCGTTCGATGTGATTGCTGGCCGTGCCAATGCTGCGTTCCAATCGGTCGAGCAACTGAGCATCGTCGTAACTCAAACCCGCCACCAGCATCGTCGGTGTTTCCCCGGGCGTACCGGCAATATGGGCTTCGACTCCCAACATGCCCCAGGTTTCTCCCCCCATGATGCTCCCTCCCCGACTGCCCTTACCGCGGGATACTATGACTTTTCCTTTGGCTTTGACGTTGGCATGGTAGATATAATTGCCAACCTGAATGTCTTTTCCGGCGCGCAGGCTGGCCTCCTGGACTAGCTGGGCGCGAATGCTCCCCTCGGCCTTCACCTGGGTTTTGCGCCCCAGTATCCCCTTGCCGACGGCGATATCTCCTCCGGATTGAAGCGTGGCGCCCGGTTCTAAGGTGCCGGAAACGGTAATATCGCCGGCCGCCTTGACCGAGAAACCAGAGAGCACCGAACCGTTAACAAAGATCTCGCCGCCGAAGTCCAGATTTCCAGTGCGATAACTCACATCGCCGTTGACGGTCAGCCGCTCTGCCACCGAAAGTTCGTCCGCGTGCTGTTTCAGCACTCCATCGATCAACGAGTAGTACTCCTCCTGGTCGTCCTCTTCGACAACCCGGACATTCTCTCCAGCCTGCAGCACCTGCTCCTCGCCGTCGTTGGCAGGTTGGGCGTTGCCAGTAAGGTCCCAACCCGGGGTGCCCGTTGTCGGACCGGTGCGCCAGGCCACCCGCTGACCCGCCCGCACGTTGGGAGTGAAGTTGACTTCCCTGAAATCGATGGAGCCATCTTCCCGCTCTTTGCCGGCGCTTCGTTCCATGTCCACCAGAATTTCCACTTGCGCGTGCTCCCCGTCGACAGGTTTCGATCCGGCAGCAATCAGGTGCCTGCCGGTGGGGTGCTCGCCAGCGCCGACCTTGGCCACCAGAGCTTGGATGACATCTGATTTCACACCGGTGTTGACGTTCAGCTCGACCAGCCACTCTTGGATCATGGCGATGGTAAGGGAGGAGCGTTGGTTGCCCAGCATCACCCAATGGGCATTCATGGAGGTGGCGTCGACTTGAATGGGCGGCAGAATGGAAAGTCGACCGTCCTCAATAGCGACATAGCCGTACCGGGCAGCATGAAACTCCCCGGTGTCCGTCGCGGTCACGTGGGATCCCGCTTCCAGACGGAGTTCTCGGCTCTCGACCGGCGCGGACACCTCCCTGCCGAATATGTCGCGCCCCGATCGGCCCGGCGTCGGGGATGTGGCTCGGGCCAGCAGATCTCCGGGCGCGGCGACGAGGGCGCTGCGATTCTTGCGGATAGCGCTGGCATCCGAGGATTTCAACATCTCTGCCAGTTCCAGAGAAATCAGTCCTAGCGATTCCCGTGATATCTCATTGTTCGGGTTGCCGGGTTCGACAAAGCCGATCTGGGCCGCATTGCCCGCGGTAGGGTCGGATCCTGAGGCCACCTCGATCCACTGGCCCCGCAGTCGCTGTGCGCCACCCGTCATCGCCTCTCGATTGATCTCAACGAGACCATGGGCGTGGAGCAGCTCAGCCAGGCGTTCGGGTTCGTGCCAGTCGGGATCTGCAATCCAAAAGGCTTGCAGCCCATCGTGGCGAATGGCCAGTCGCTGGCCTTCCATATCCAGCTCATAGTACTGCTGGTCTCCCTCGGTTTCGAAACCGGACGGTGTCTCGACGCGCTTCAGGTCCGCAGCCACCCTCCCAAGAGCGCTCGCCAAGCGGCGCATCCGTTGCTGTTGATGCACGCTGACTGATTGCGGCTCTGCAACGGCAGCGTCCGGATCGTACTCAGCGAACGCGTCGACCTCTTCCAGAAAGCGGTCGACACCTTCGACATCAGCTATTGCCGGATCGGGGAGTTCCGGGTCGAGCAGGGCAGATCGCCGTTTCATGGGTCGCTCACGCACCATCGTCATAGGTGGCCTCTTCTTCGAGTTCCAGGAGTTCCTCAGCCGTTAGCTGGCCTCCATCCAGTTCCGTTGCCACCCGGGCCATGCGCAACAACAAGGCCGATTGTTCACCCAGTCGATGCAAAGCCGGGATCAGCTCTGAGCTCGGCCAACCCTCTTGATCAACCGCCCCGAGCCCAACCACACCCACGGCTCGATCGCTGTAGTGCATGGCGACCGCAGCCTGCCTCCCGTCGGCGCTGAGCCGCGCAGCGACATCCCGAAAGGAGCCGGCAACCAAGGAATCGGGGTCACTGGCGACCAATCTGTCAGTGGTATCGGTGCCGTCGCCGGCAGTCGATGTCAATTCGAGCCAGGTACCGCTGGCGTCGGGCAAGTAGACCCCGATTTGAGTGGCCCCGAAAACGGTGGAAAAGATCCGTGCGATCTGATCGCAAGCCTCGTCAACGGTGGGACCGGTCACCTGAAATCGCACCAGCTGGTCACGGGCCTGCAACTCACGCACCTGGAGCCGGATCTGCGCATGCGCGCGCTCCAATTGCTGATGGGCGACTTTCAGTTTACCCGCCGTTTCATGTTTGTAGAGGGCAACTTCGATAGTGGTTTTCAACTCCGTTTCCTGATACGGTTTTAACAGGTAGCCATACGGCTGCGTGAGTTTTGCGTGCTGCAAGGTATTGTCGTCGGCGTAGGCGGTCAGGTAGATGAGCGCGATGTCGTACTGCTCGCGGACTATGCCAGCAGCCTCCACACCATCCATGTCGCCCTTCAGATGGATATCCATCAGCACCACATCCGGTTGAGTAGCTGCTATTTTTTCCAACGCTTCCGCGCCCGTAATAGCAATCTCTGGAACGTCGTATCCAAGGAGTTCCAAACTGGACTGCAGGTCTCTTGCGACGAGAATTTCATCCTCTACCACTAGTATGCGAGTCTTGTTCATATCCTTTCTCCTGACTTAAGCCGACTCTGAGAACGTCAGCTGAAATGTCGTACCATTGATGTGATCAATCTTCATTTCTCCACCCAATTGATAGGTCAAATCGTGCACCAACCGCAGCCCCAGAGTGAGCGGATTCTCCAGGTCGATGCCGCCCGAGATCCCCTCACCGTCATCGCTGACCGCCATTCTGAAACTTCCCTCGGGCAGCTTGCGCAATTCGACCCGAATCGTTCCCCGGCGGCCCTCCGGGAACGCATATTTGATCGCATTGGTAATCAGTTCGTTGAGGATGAGACCGCAGGGGATGGCGTAGTCGAGACCGAGAGATATTTCCTCCAAATCAAACTCCAACGCGACTCGGAGGTCCTGTTGGTTGCTGGAGCGAACGAGATTGGCCGCCAGGTTCCTTATGTATCCATCGAAGGCGATCTGGCTTAGATCGGTCGACTGATAGAGCGCCTGATGCACCAGTGCCATCGAGTGGATGCGATGCTGCATCTCGCTGAACACGCCGCGAGCTTCTTCGTTTTGCACAGCAGCCGATTGCCGCTTGAGCAGGCTGGTGACGATCTGCAGGTTGTTCTTGACGCGATGATACACCTCCTGCAGCAGAATCTCCTTTTCCCGTAGAGACTCCTCGATGCGCTCGTGGGCACGCTTGGTCTCGGTAACGTCTCTCCCATAGATGTGAATGCATTCGATGGAAGGAACCGGATTGTAGGTCCAGGAATAAACCCTATCGCCCAGGATTGTTTCGATGCCCCAGCGGCACTCGCCTTCGTCAAGGCAACTTTGTGGCCGGGAAAACTCATTTGTGGGAAACAGATTACCGTTCTCCCCAAGCTCCGTTTGGTCGAGAAGCTGCTGAAAACGTAAATACCAACAGCCCAAGTAATCGCAACGCTGAGCGAATACTCGTCGTTGGCCTATACTCAAAAAGTTGTATATACAACATTGAGCACAAAAAAGAGTCCCTATTCGGCATCGAGAGACCTCACGGCATTGGCAATACGCATCACGTCTCTTACGCCACGCTCGCCCACAAGTGCATGTACCTGGTCCTGTGCCTCCTGCCACAAGGGAACGATTCTCTTCCATAGCCTGGCACCCTTGGCGGTAATCTGAAACCTATGGGCACGTCCATCTTCTTCGATTACGTTCATCCAGCCGCTTTCGCGCAAGCGGCGAGAGTTTCGACTCAACGTCGACTTTTCCATGGACAACCAGTCACATACCTGTCGAGGCGTTGCATCCCCGTATTTGGCGACCACCCCCAGAATGTTCATCTGTGCCGTCGTGATGCCAGCCGGTTTTAGCGCGTCGTCGTAGACTTTTGTAATTACCCGGTTTAGGAGCCGAACCTTGTCAGCGATACAGCTACAGTTGACTTCGGTGGCTTCGCGGGAGCTTACCTGCGTTTTTCCCAACTAAAATGTCCTCCTGCGACTAGGGTTTTATTGTATATACAACTAAAAAGCGGGCTTGTCAAGTTATTCACCGCAGCTGGCTGAAACCGTTTGGTCGGCGATTTTCTCAAGCGGACTTCTCGGCGGTTCTACGTTCAGATTCTTTGCCCGTAGCCGCTGGTGATTGATTTATTCGTGTTGCCGGTTCAAGCTGATCCCACTATGGCAATACAGGTGCCAAACGGTTCCTGGCAGGTAACGATTTTCTGTATCTGCCAAAAAAACAGTACCTTAATGCATGAATCAGCGGGGTTACGGAGCAACTAGCGAATTGCGGAAGCCATGATATATCGCAGGGGGCACGATATATCGCGGCAATTGGGCGGGTTGGGCTTATGGAGCTTCTGCGCCTTAGTCTTGCCGTCTCTCGATCCCGAGCCGCCGCATTCAGGCAAAACCAGTGTCAGGATTTTCTTCTGCATAGACACCTCCTTTCAGGAGCTACCGAGACATTCTCAGGAATTCTCTGCTTCTTGACGACAACGTGAACGACAAACTTACTAATAGAGCAAAACCCGGAGCCCGGCAATCAAGGTCCAGTCGGGCTCCATCTGCGTGCGGTTGAGGTCTTTCAGCAACGGCAGCTGTAACGACGACTCAACCAGCAGCCAGCTTAGAGGGATGTACTGGAGTCCGGGCGCCAGGAAAAGCAGATGGCCACCTGAATCTTGGACGTTTCGGCCTTTGAATCGATCCTTGCCTTTCCAGGATCCGAGGAATTCCAGATAGCCATTCACCTGCCGTGCGGGATAGGTCTCGTAAACAGCCGGCACGAGCCGGTAGGCCAGGGCGAGATTGTACACCACTCCGTTACCAAACTGCCGTCCGTTGCTACTGCCGGTCACGTGGCAGTGCGCCTCTGCATACAGGCCGAATCGCCCCTTAAGCCAGGCAGCTACGCCCCCTGCAGAAACGTCGGTGGAACCGCTTCCCAGCGCAGGAGTTTCCTTCTCGTCTCCGGTGGGCAGCTTCAACACCACCTTGGGTGCCAGGCGCAAGGTCTCTCGGTGGCGGTCAATCTGAAGTACGACGTACTTGGCAAAAAGCGAGATGTCTCCCAAGCCGGCAGACGAGACCGTCTCACTACCCCGTCTCACCTCTTTGAAAACCGTCGGCACAATGATTCCAGCCACCGCCTTCGTGGTCACATTGTAGGGGAGGGCCACCGGCCACAGCGTCGTGGTTACACGTCCATCCGAACGCTCGTTGGATGACCGGACAATCTTCGCAAAGGTCCGCACTCCCCGACCCTCCAGCCCCAGGGTAATTGGCGTGTCGGTATTGATAGGCGGACCGATAGCTAGCGCCGGCGAGGCGGCAACGCACGGCAGAAGCCACAGGTAACCGAGGCGGTGCACGCTGGTTAATCTTCGAGCACGATTGCCGTGAAGGTTCCTGCTGGCATCCCCTCCATGCCCAGGGTGTTTACCAGCTCGGCTAGGGATTCCCCGCTGACGCGCTCGTCTTCGACCAGGATTTCCGCCAGGCCCGATTCCAAATCTAGCTCGATGTTCTTGATCCCGTCTCGTTTCTCCAAGTCGGCCTGAATCGCCTCGACACAACCCATACACGCCAGACCCGCAATTTTCAGCCGGCGCAATGTTCCAGCAGATTCGGAAGTAATGACTTTTTCAACCCTGAGCCGCAGCGGAGACGTGTCCGGAAAAAGCATGCCGACAACCTGGACCGGCCAGTCTCCTTGGAACTTGCGAAGCTCCTCTAGGCTGGCGCTCTCCTCCAGTACCAGGGATTCCCCTGTGCCAGATAACTCCAGTTGTGTTTCTCCACCATTTTGAGCCACAACTTTGCCCTCCACCCTTGCCTCGAATGCTCGCGCAGTAAAACCACCCTCCTCAACGGCTCTCTGCACTTGGGCCACCATTGTACCGGATGCGCCGGTGAGGCGGCTGCCTTCCACAACGCTCAAGACTACCTCTCCGGCGTTGATGTCAATATTCAAGGTCTCAACCCCTTCGACCTTCTTGAGCTTCTTCTCAAGGCCATAGGCACAAAAAGGACAAGCCAGCCCATCCACCTTCACGGTTAGGGATTTTACACCCGCTTGTGCCGACCCGATGAACCCGGCCAACAGCATGAACGCCGTCAGCATAAACACGTTTTTCCACATGGTATTATCTCCCTCGATATGTAGCATCTCAATATCTCCTCTACCAGAATCGCGGCAGCGCTGAAGCCGGACTGTCGTCGAGGCGGCTCGGGAATAAGCCCGCGCCGCTCGTAATATCCAATTGTGTCGACATTGACTTGTGCTTTTCGGGCGCACTGGCCGATCGTTAGCGCTGTCATCGTCTCACCCTCCTCTCGAAGATAACCTTGGACCTAAGTCCAGAGTCAAGGGCTCGTTCACAATTGGGCAAGCGCGCAATTGAGACGCATGTTGCGAGATCGCCTGCTGAAGCGAATGTGGTGTTGAAGGGCGGCTGGAGGAGCCTTGACGGTCGTGCCGTAAATTCGCCTGGCACGCGTGATTCAGAAGAGGGCGGGCTAGCTCACCGAGGAGATATTTCGACACGCGAATCCTGGTCTGATGCCCGCATGAATATGCGCTGCTCGTTTGCGCGTCAGGATTCAACCAACGTTAAAGTGACCGACTTCACCTTGCATCTCTTGGGCAGCCGTGGTTAGATCGTCGAGGGCACGATTGGTCTCACGCAGGGAGGCGACCGTCTGATGAGCGGCTTCATCCAGTTGCACCATGGATTCACTTATCTGTTGGGCTCCCAACGACTGCGATTCCATGCCTTCCGCGACGGTATCAAAGAGGGGTCCCAACGACTGCACTTCTTCGATTATCTGCGCCAGCTGCGCGCTCACGTTGGAGACCTCTTGAACACCCTGGTCCACGTCCTGGCTGAATTTGTCCATGCTCATAACTCCGGTCGAAACGGCTTCTCGCATCTCCTTGACGGTCTGTTCGATATCCAGGGTTGCGACTGCCGTTTGGTCGGCCAGGCGGCGTATTTCCCGAGCGACGACGGAAAATCCGGTGCCGAATTCGCCGGCTTTTTCCGCTTCAATCGCTGCGTTCAACGATAGGAGATTGGTCTGATCCGCCACTTTTGTAATGGTCGTCACGACGGACGTAATATTGGAGGCTTTTTCGTTGATGATACCTAATTTGGACGAAATAGACTGTGTCTCCTCCGCCATCTGATTCATCGTTGCCTCCATCCGTGTCAGCCCTTGCTGGCTCGCATCGGCAGAGGTCGCGGTTTCGGCAGCTTTGCCTGACACATGGGTCATGGTGTTCATGAACTCGTGGGAGGTGGCAGAAATCTCTTTGCTCGTAGCCACGACTTCGTTGGTCGATGCCGCCTGCTCGCTGACCGTTGCTTCCAGTTGTTTTCCGGAAGCGGCTATCTGCGTTACGGAGGAAGTAATCTGAATGCCTGAGCGCTGCACCTGTCCGATCAAGGAGCCCAGACTGCGAGCCATATTCTTGATAGCAACCAACAATTGTCCAAGCTCGTCACTCGAAGAGATTTCGATTTTGGCATTCAAATCGCCGTTGGCGATTTGCTCTGCAATTTCTACCGATCGTTGGACCGGTGCTATGATCGCTATTCTCAGGATAAAAAAGATAAATCCGATACCAACAATGGTGAGGGCAGCGCTTAGAATCGATATGATCAACCTGTTCTTGAATATTGCCTCTTCCCGGTCCGCCGTGCTAAGTCCGATAATCGCCGTGCCGTAATCTTCTCCACCAAAAATCATCCTATCCTTGAATGTCAGATATTAGCCGAGCTCTACGAATTCCGCAGTGGGCATGGCAACCAGTTCTTCGAGATTTTCCACCGCTTCAATTTGTTTCCCGGCAGTAATGAGCTCATTGCCGTCGGAGTCAAATACCATCAAGAACGCCAGGGCGCCGTCCTTTGTAACCAGGTCTACCGTCTCCCGGGCTCCTGCTCCTTCGCCCAAACTTATGGCGACGCCGATTCCCAGAGTCACCGTGTCCACAGTGCTCTTTAGCCGTTGACGAAACATCTCGTTGATCAATTCCGTTTGCTGGGCAGGGAAATAGGCAAAAATGAATACCCCCACGGCAATCATGAGGCCCGCCAGAGGGAGCAGTATTTTGATCTGAATCGAGTTGAATTTCCCCATGTGCATTCCCGAGACGCGACACTAGATGGCTATCACCTTTTGCACGACGAGTGACACAGCCTCGTAGACATTCACAGACTCCGTGTCCACGACAATTACGTTCGCCGATCGAATCGCTGTTGGATCTGCCAGATCCTGTGGCTGACCGACACTCAACACTTGGCCTTTGAGCTCTGCCATATCCGCGGTTTTGCCCACGATATGAGCCTTCCACGATTCGGAATCAACCGAGGTCTTGCTACTTTGAACAATCAATAGATCCTTCTTGACCTTCGTACCATCTAGTATTTCCATCGTTCGGTCGTGCAACATGATAATGATCTTGGCGCGTTGAATCTTTAGAAGAATCTTTTGTTTTGCCGAGTAATCCGCGATGGCAAGCAGATTTACGTTATAGCTTTTCACCTTAAGACGTGAGGGCAGGGCGCTAACCAACTGTTCCTTGGCCACTTTGTCCTTACCGGGGTAAATAACATAGACATCCTGAGCCCAGCTAGGAGAGGCCGACGAGGTACCCAGAATAAAAAGCCCTAGGGTGCCTACCAAGACGCGTCTAGGCGATCGTCCGTTGAGTAAACTCATTTCAATTTCCCCCTGAACATCCGCTAGAATGAAAAAATGACTGAGGCCATGTTCATGTTGATCTCTTCCTTGCCACCTGCCATTCGGAATGGTAGGGGAGCTTTCTCGAAATCGTCTATCGTTGTTTTCTGCCATTCGTATCGCAATCGGCTGTTGGGAGCAAATTGCCACTCGGCCCCAACGGTTATTCGACCCCGATCAAATGGAGTAAATGGTGCGTTGTCGTTCGTGTCTACATCGTCAAGCCGAAAAACAAGCCTGACGTACTGATCCTTTTCCCAACGTTTGGGTACGAATGAACCCTCCAAATACCACGCCTTCATACTGTAGTCACTCTGGCTCGTGTTGAGCCCCGCCGGGCCTGGCAAACCGGCGTCAGCCACCGGATCGATTCCGGCTTCCTGTTCCACATCTGCCAGCACATACTCACCTTTGACAGTCCATTTCGCAGCCATCCAATTCAAATGCGCCCCGACCATCTGTAACGCGTGTTTATCTTCTGGATCCCAATCCCCAAGATACCAGGAAACTCCCGCGTCAACTGGAAACTCAAGGCTCTGAAAAGTGGCCTTGGCCACCTTCGCTTTGCCGCTATTGTTGTCCCGCAGTTCGTTGTTTGTTTCGTTCTGCAATAATCCATCCCTTGGCCGCACCACGGGTCCCGTTGAGAGTTGAATGGCGTTGTCGTCCAAGACGTTCGAATCGGACCCCAGCCCATTTATTAAGCCGAGCTTGAGATCTAAGATTCCTTGCGATCCCATGGACCGGTTCCAGTTGGCCGTTACCCCCGTGTCCGACCAGCCGAATCCGCGGAAATCTATCGCCAAACCTACTACTGGGGCGAGGTTCCACGCGGTAAATGGTTGACTCATGAGATGCTGTTTGAAATTCGGCTTATTCTCGTTGTACGAAAGAAACGGCACAAGAATCTTGCCGGCCCTCAAACTGAGCTCATCTCGAACTTGAACATCGACGTAGGCGTAGTTGGCAGTATACCTGCTGCCGTTGTCGCCAGCTTCCAGCTCAGCCGAGGCAATAATCGCTTCGGAAATTGGAAAGTCCATAAATAATGAAAACTCACGCAGTTGAAAGAAACTGTCATCCAGATCTTTCTTACCCACCTGCTTGGGCGTCCCGCTATGATCCATTAAGTGCGTATTGCCATAACCACTGATAAGCACGTCGTCTTGTGCGTGGGCTATGAGCACCGTGCCGAAAATGAAGATGAGCGGTAGCGTGCGCTTGGTTAATAGATCGTGATACCGTTTGAGCATTTGGACCTCCCTCGCCGTGGTCAACCTCCCGCGCCCGTTGCGCAGAGTCTTGCTACGGCTTCATTTCCTGCCATTCGTATTGGTAATTACGGAATCTGAGCCTCCGATAGCGCACATCGGAACGAGCGAGGTTCAGGTATCCGCTCATTTATCAGAGATAGATAGAGGCATACAATATAGAAGTGGTAGGTCGAGGAAGACAGCAAAATTTCTGTCCCTGGATATCTTGGTTGAGGGACGCTCCGAGAGATGAGTCGTTGCCCAAGGCGCAAAGTTCGATCAGAAGTTGGGCACCTGCGAACGACGAAAGGCGGTGCTGACCAAGATGGGCGAGGTGCGCGTCGCAGGCGTCGTCAAGAGCCCTCTCACCCGGATTGAAGGGAACCGTGCGACCTCATCTTCCATTTCGCGATATAATAGATCAATGCTCGAAGATCGGCCGACCTCACGGCATTGGCAATCCGCATCATCTCTTACCCCACGCCGCCCACAAGTGCACGCCCCGGCTCGAAGAGTTTCTCGCGGGCTTGGATATGTTCTATTTGGCTACGGCCAGTGCAGACGGGCAGCCGTACATCCAATATCGCGGTGGGCCCCCGGGGTTCCTGAAAGTGGTGGATGAGAAGACCCTCGGTTTCGCCGACTTCCAGGGCAACCAACAGTATATCTCGACTGGCAACCTGAGCGAAAACCCGAAGTCGTTCATTTTCTTGATGGACTACGTAAATAGCAGGCGGATCAAGATTTGGGGTAATGCGCAGGTGGTTGAGGATGATCCAGCGCTGCTTGAACACTTGGCCGAGCCCGACTACCCGGGCAAAGCAGAACGGGCAATCTTGTTCGCGATCGAAGACTGGGACGTCAACTGCCCCCAGCACATACACAAGCGCACCCCGCACCTCAGAAGCCGTAGATTGCCGGGAGGGACCTAGCACGTAGCGGACCTCTGCTAGTGGCACTGCAAGTTGTCTCTACTTCCCATCGTCTCTAAGAATCTCTATGAAGGCGGTATCGGGGATGGCGGAACCGAAGTAGCCGAAGCCAGCACCTTCGAATTCGAACTGCGGTTCGTGAAAATTTCCGTCCAGCTCTTTCAAATCGTCAAAGGTCTGCAGGAAATGGGCCCAGTTCGGATCGGCGGCGTACACAACAATCTCATGACGACCGTAAAACCAGACATCCCACCAAAACACACTCATCTTTGATTGACCCGCCGCCCGAGGCGTGTTCTGAATCCACTCGTACTGGTAGTCGTAGTCCGTCAGATCGATGCTCCGAGGATTCTCATCGTCGAAAGGGTTGTCGTAGATGAAGGAGTCGACGGACATGTCGAGCGGAATTGCGGTGAGAAGATAAAAGGTTGTCCCTGGTGAGCGCTCGATGGTTACTTCCGGAATAATCACGTCGTCCGTCTCATCACGCTCACGGTACCTGATTCGCTGCGGTCTGATATCGACGATTCCGAAGCCGTCGACGGGTACCGTCGTCGTCGCTCTGGCAAAGAGTTCCTCGTCTTCGACATTCGCCCGCACCTCTAGGCTATACCTACCTCCCTTGCGGATGACGAGATCGTCGCCGAGATAGGCGAAACCGGCGTCCTCGAATCGGGGCGAGTCTACGAAGGTGAGGGGATAGCTGACGGCTTCGTCCTCGTCGATGAGCAGAACATTCGCCCCCGCAAGCAAGATGGGCGTTTCATTTAGATTTTGGTCGAGCCGGAAGTTGCGGGAGACGTGAATGTTCTCGACCGGATGACCGGCCAGAAGAAGGCCGCTGACGACGATATGGTGTTCGTAGCTCTCATTCGTTACCTTCACGATTCCTTCCCCGCAGCCGAGAAGGATTACCGCCGCCGAGGAGAGGGACAGGAGAAGTGAACGACCGCGCATCTCTACCACCTTCAGAAGGTGAAATTCACACCGATCGTGGGCAGCACCGGTAACATGCTGATCGTATCCACGTCGGGCAGGTTGTTGCGAAAACCGTAGTCGACGAACCATGGATTGCCGCGATTGCCAGCATTAAACAGTTGCAGATAGGGTGTCATCGTCCAGTTCCCGAAGTTGCGGCGATAGTTCAGACTCAGATCCATGCGGGCGTAATAAGGCAGGCGGATGTTGTTGATAATCGTCGGCGCGCGTTCGAGGTCAACACCGGGGTCCTGCGGACTGGACCTGACGAAATAGGCGGATCCCGGTTGGGTAATCGGTTGCCCACTGGCGTAAACGACGTTGAGATTGAGCGACCATTTCCCTACGTCGGCGCGCTTCGCCCTGCCTCTCAACTTTCTCCAACTATTTCGCAAATCGAGATTGGCCACCAGGTTCAGCGTCGACGTGCGATCGTGTCGCGGGAAAAAGGATCGCTCCTGATTAATGCCGTCAAACTCGTACTTCGTGCGGGCGTAGGAATAGGCAAGCCAGCCGTCCAGTGCCCCTGAGTCCTTGCGCAACAGTAGTTCAGCACCGATCGATTGACCGTCACCGCGGTTGAAGATCCCCTTCGTGTTCGTGAAGATTGGGTCGGCGTCCTCCTGATAGCCCGTCTCCTCCAGCTGGGTGAGGAACGTCTGATTGAACTGATAGATGTTGCGGTAACTCTTGTAGAAAGTCTCGACCTCGACCTGGTAATTGCCCTTGACTTCCTGCTGCCAGCCCAGGATAAAGTGCGTCGATCTCGATTCGTCCTGGAATTCGTTGGAGGTAGTCCAGATGTCGGTGAAGGCAAACTGGGGCACGCGATGGAGGTACTGATAGTAGATACCGGCCGCTGCCCGCAGGTTGATCGCTTCGGTGAGCCGGTATTTGGCTGCTAGCCGGGGAGCTACATTTTGGAACGTCTTGGCCGAGTTGAAGAGATTATAGCGCAATCCAGCGACCAATTCCCATAGCAAGTTCGGTTTCCAGTTGCCCTGCCCGTAGACTGTGTATTGCCTCGGCCTGTTGCTCAAATCGACGAGTCCCTCGGGGAACGCCTGTCGGTACTTGACATGCAGATTCTTCTGTTCGAAGCCGAACCTCGTGACCAGACGGCGAGAGCTGTAGTATTCGAGGTTGCCCTTCAGCGTGATATCGGAAACGAAATTGCGCTCGACGACATTGGCAGCCTCGATTGTCAGATCTGACGAAAAGCGGCTGCCGGTCAGCCAGAACGTCGAGAACAGCTTCGGCGTAAAGATGCGCGTCCAGCGCATCGACCCGGTCTTATTGCCCCAATCGGTCATCAGCCCCGTCTCCTCAGTGGACTCGGTGTTGAAAAGGACGTCGAGGACATCGCGCCCGCCATAAGCGCTGATCGTTAATGAATTGCGGTCGTCCAGTTCGAGGAACGCCTTGACGTTGCCATCGTAGAAGTAGTAGTCGGGGACATCGTCGATGAACCTGGCCGCCGTCTGATCGAAGTAGGTCCGCCGAATCGAACCCGAGAGTGATCCACGCTTGCCGAGCGGTGCCTGGAGCGTCGTCTTGGCCGAGAGCAGGCTCAGAGATGCGGTCCCTTCGAACTGCTCACGGTTGCCGTCGAGGTTGGTCACATCGAGGACGGAAGAGAGGCGGCCGCTGTACTCGGCGCCGAATCCACCCTTCGATAACTCAACCTGTTTGATGGCGTCGGTGTTGAAGGTGGAGAAGATGCCGAAGGTGTGCTCCGGGTTGTAGACATCCGATCCGTCGATCATGTAGAGATTCTGATCCGGCGTCCCGCCCCTTATGTAGAGGGCGGACGAGAAGTCGGAGAGCGGCTGAATACCTGGAAGAGTCTGGAGAGAACGCAACAGGTCGGCCTCCGCCACCTGTGGAATTGCCTTGACCTGACGGGCGGAAAGCCGGATTCCGGAAATCGGCTTCTCGAAGAGCATCTGCGACGTGCGCATCGAATCGGCGCGGACGACCATCTCGGCAGCCGTTACAGCCTCTACAGCGAGGCTGATGTCAATCTTCTCGTTCTTGTCAGCTGCGACTCGAACGCCCCGGGTGAAGGTCTCGTAACCGATGTAGGAGCACACGAGGATGTAGTCGCCCACGGGGATCTCGGGAACCACGTAGTAGCCGCTGGCATTCGATAGGCCCCCTATCTGAGTACCCTGTAGAAGGACCGTCGCGTTGATGAGGGCCTCCCCATCAGAGGCATCGTATACGAATCCACTGAGTGAGCCGACCCCCCTGGACTGCGCTTCAACGGGAATGCCGGTAAGGACGAAAGGAATAAGAGCCAGTCCTATAATAGAGCGGAATGTCGAGAAAGAGACCACACGTACCCGCATCTGAGTTCAAGGAGTTGAGCAGCTCTGACGAGCGGCCCGATATCCTATTGAACACCAATAGGAGCTTGAAACGTCACCCAGCTCCAATTTTCTGCTCGTTGGCGCTTCAAAAGGCGCTTCACTTCGGGAAAGCTCTGTAGTGGAGAAACCCGCTCCCGATATAGATCCCTCCTGTCCAATATTGCGTTCACAGCCGGGAGTCAGGTCCGCGGCATTGGGGCGAGCCGTCGATTCTCGACGATCCCGGGTACGCGTCCCCGCTTGGCAACGGGGCGGCCATCCACCTCCTTGATATCCGCGGTAAAATCTACCGGGATAGCGCCGCTGATCGCGCTGCCGATGCCAAAGGAATCTACCGGGGCGCCGGCATCGAGAAAATATTGAATACGCTCCACATCTACTCCCCCGGAGACCACGATTTTCACTTGCTGGTGTCCTTCCCCGTCTAGGCGCGCGCGCACCTCGTTGACCAACTCTGACGTCACGCCCCCTAATTCCGCTGGAGTGTCGAGCCGTACGCCCCACAAGCGATTGCCCATGGCCCGGGCAACTCGCACGCTTTCCTCCGGCTCGTCGAGAAAGGTGTCAACCAGCGCTATGCGGGGAACCTCATCTGGTACGTGCCGATCAAAAGCGCTCATCGCGTCGAGGGTATCACCCATAACCAGAATCAAGGCGTGGGGGAGGGTGCCGCTCGGCTGGCGGCCGAGGATGCTGGCGCCAGCCGTGGTGGCACATCCGCTGCATCCACCGACCATGGCGGCGTACTCCATCCGGGCACTCACATCCGGATGCACGTGACGGGCTCCAAAACATATAACCGGCACGCCCGCCGCCGCCTCGACGCATTCCGCCGCGGCGCTGGCCCATCCGGTGCCGCTGCTCAGCATGCCCAGCATAGCCGTCTCGTAAAGACCGTACTCGCGATACGGTCCGGAGATGCGCAGTACCACATCGAGATTCTCAATGCGACTCCCCTCCGCAAGACTCCACACCTCTGATTCTGTGGACAGCACACGCTGAAGGAGGGCGTGTACCTCCAGCATGCCGCACAGCACGGATTGCCGGCGCGCGAAGATTTCGATGGTGGCATGGGGATTCAGTTGCTCTCGATCGAGGATGTCGAGGCTGCGCTGAAAGTAGACGTCGGCATTTCCACCTTTCAGCGTTTCTTCGCTGGGAGCAAAAGGATCGGTAGCGCAGGGCATGAGGGACTCAGCGGTTGGTTATCTGCGCCCCGAGTATCTTTTCCATGTGATCCAAAGCCCAGGCATGTTGCTCGGCGTCGAAGCTGGCGACGCAGTCTGCCGGCACTTCTACCCTGTAGTCCCGATTGCGCAGATCGGCAACCGTATGCAACACGCAGATATCGGTACAATCCCCCATTACCACGACCTTCTCCGGGTTTAGCGCCACGAGTCGCTTGGCGAGATCGGTTTCGAACAACGCGCTGTAACGCCTCTTCTGGATGACCGTCGCATCTAGGGCCAAGGAACCTAACTCGTCCAGGAGCTCGTGATCCTCGCTGCCGGCGATGCAGTGGGGCGGAAACATCTCAAACTCTTTGTCATCTGACGCGTGGGTATCCTGCGTGAAGAAGATGGCTGCCCCCGCCGCCCTCTCTTGCTTCACTCGAGATCGAATGGGTTCGATGATGGAACGAGCGGGCACGCCGCAGAAGAGGGTACCCCCAGGGGCCATGAATCCCTTCTGCATGTCGACGACGAGTACCGCGTTTGCCAAGGGCAACCTCCGCGCATTCGGGTATCGACGATCTCAAGCATATGATCGTCATGCCCTGGATAGGTGCTTGGATGTATTGAACCGTGGTACGGGTGCTAAGGATACAACCCTCGAGTTCGTATCGCTTCATCCACCCGCGCGACGGCGAGCATGTAGGCTGCCGTGCGCATGTCTGTTTGTTTCTCTCTGCTTTTGTGCAAGACGTCCTGAAAGGCCTGGCACATGGTTTTGCCGAGTCGTTCGTTTACCTCTTCCTCGGTCCAGAACAGCTCGGTCAATCCCTGGACCCATTCGAAATAGGAAACCGTGACGCCGCCGGCATTGGCCAGGATGTCCGGAATCAGAAACACTCCCTTGTCGGCAAGAATCTGGTCAGCGCCCGGAGTTGTCGGACCATTGGCTCCTTCTGCGACAATCCTAGCCCTGATACGATCGGCGTTCGCTTCGGTAATCTGGTTCTCCAGGGCGGCGGGGAGCAGCACGTCGCAGTCCAGCTCCAGCAGTTCCGCGTTGGTCACCTCATCGCAATCGGGAAAGCTGGTGACGCTGCCGCTGTGGCGTTTGTGGGCGGACAGCTCGTTCACGTCGACACCGGACGAGCTGTATACGCCTCCTCGCGAGTCGCTTGCCGCAACGATGAGGGCGCCCTCCTGTTCGAGCAGCGCGGCCGCAATCCTGCCGACATTGCCGAAACCCTGCACCGCGACGCGCGCCCGCGCCAGCGGCATGCCCATATGTTTCAAGCCTTCTACGATGGTAGATACACATCCGCGACTGGTCGCTTCCTCGCGTCCACGGGAGCCGCCCACGGATATCGGTTTGCCAGTAACCACGCTGCGTACGGAGTGGCCGACACTCATGCTGTAGGTGTCCATGATCCACGCCATGATCTGGGCGTTGGTGTTCACGTCGGGTGCCGGAATGTCGGTCTCGGGGCCCAGGATGATCATCAATTCGCTGGTCAACCGCCGCGTCATCCGTTGCAGCTCCGCCTCCGACATCTGCTTCGGGTCGCAGATCACCCCACCTTTCGCGCCCCCGAACGGCACGTCTACCAGCGCGCATTTCCAGGTCATCCACATGGACAGGGCGGTCACTTCGTCAAGGGTCACGTCGGGGTGGTAGCGGATGCCCCCCTTGGTCGGTCCCCGGTGCTGGTTGTGCTGCACGCGGAATCCGGTGAAAACCTCCACCGAGCCGTCATCCATCTCGGTTGGAACGGATACTTGGAGGACACGTTGGGGATGGCGCAGGATCGCGTGACTCTTCGGATCGAGACCGATCTGTTCCGCCACGATGTCCAGCTGCTGGCGAGCGATCGCCAGTTGATTGAGGTCTTCGCCTGCACTCTGCATTGATTGTCGCCTCTTTCCTCATTCGAAATTGGGGTGTATTTGGCTACGCGCAAGCGTCGGCCGTCGAAGGCTGCCGATGCCATGGAGAGTTCGGGAACCGGCGGGGTTGTATGCGGTCGCCGGTTCGGCGTATCCTTGAGTGGATCCTAGTGTCGCGTCTCAGAAATACGCTAACATTCGGTCGCGGAGCCGCCTGGTTCGCAGCGTTGCCCGCCCTCGTCGTACTCCACCAGTACGACTCGCTCGGGCGCCTTGCAAACCAGGCGGCTCCGCGACCGAATTTTGTCAGCTTATTCCCGAGACACGACACTAGGGCCGAAACTCGAAAGGTCCATTTGCGGAGTGATAAAAAACGCAACCACGTTGGTGCTGACGGTCTCGATCAGTTCGGGCGCGCTAGCCCGGGATATTGAGACACCGCGAGCGATCCTCGATCGCATCGACGATCTCTATCGCGGCCAGTCCTCCCACGCCATCATGGACATGAGAGTCGCCACCGAACACTGGACGCGCGCGCTCAAGCTCGAAACATGGAGCAAAGGCAGAGACCGATCTCTCTTCCGCATCCTGTCCCCACAGAAAGAGAAAGGCACCGCGACGCTCAAATCCGGAAAACAGATGTGGAATTACCTACCGAAGGTCGATCGCACCATTAAGATACCGTCCTCGATGATGGGCAGCTCGTGGATGGGCAGCCATTTCACCAACGACGACCTCGTAAAAGAAAACCGTATGGCCGAGGACTATGATTTCGAGTACGGTGAAACGGCGGCGACCGATGAAATCGTGCTCGTCTGCATTCCGAAACCGGAGGCGCCAGTCGTATGGGGCAAGGTCGTGGTTCGGGTCCGCGCGAAAGACTGGATGCCCCTCACGGTGGGGTACTTCGACGAGGACATGGAGCCTGCGCGCACCATGGAGTTCGGTGATTATGAGATGATAAACGATCGTGTTCTGCCGCTTTTCTTGCGCATCACACCGGCTGACAAACCGAGCGAACACACTGAAATCCACTACGATAAGATCGAGTTTGATCTTTCCCTTCCCGACCATCTTTTCTCTCTGCGCAACTTGCGGAAATAGTACTCTCGATGAGCGCGTTCGGTATCGCCTGGAGAAACATCATGCGCAAACCGAGGCGCACCGCGGTTACCATTGCCGCCGTCTCGTTGAACACCGGCGTCTTGATCTTCACCTACGCCATGATGGACGGGATGCTGGTCCAATTGATGCACGACTCAACGCACACCCACGTGGGCGACGTCCAGTTGCACGCCCGCGGTTATCTCGCCGATCGTTCGATCTATAAGAGCATTCCGGAACCTGGACGGTTTATGACAGCTGCCGAGGCTGCAGGATTTGGCGCCACCGCGCGCAGCTTTGGCTTCGGCCTCGTCTCCATGGACACTAAATCTGCCGGGGCCAGTTACTGGGGAATCGATCCGGAGCGGGAAAAGAGCGCCTTCGAAATGGCGCACAAGCTGGAACGTGGCACCTTCCTGACGGCTGAACCCCGTGCTGAAGTGGTTATCGGGCGCCGCCTGGCCAAAAGCCTGCAAGCGCTGATTGGTTCCGAGCTGGTCGCCGTAGTCCAGGCCGCCGATGGCTCGGTCGGAAACGAGCTCTACACAGTCGCCGGCGTTTTGCAAAGCGTCGGCGACGAGATCGACCGCGGCGGCATCCTCATGCATCGCGACGATTTCGACCGACTCTTCGCCGCCGGCGGGCGCATTCACGAGATCGCGGTGCTCGGTGAGCCCGACGCAGCACAGATCGCCACTCTCTTCGAGAAGAGTGACCCGTCGAAGGTGGTGGTTGCCGATACCTGGCGCGAGCTAATGCCGACCCTGAACGACATGCTCAACATGTCAGATGCGTCGATGGGAATCTTCGCGTTCGTGTTTCTGCTCTCCGCCGGCCTGGGGGTTCTCAACACCATGTTCATGGCAACACACGATCGCGTGCGTGAATTCGGAATGTTGAGAGCGCTCGGGACAACCCCGACTCGAATCGTAGTCGATGTGCTCGTTGAGGCGCTTTTGCTGGCGGTCGTGGCTGCGGTCCTCGGGGCCGTGCTGGGAAGCGTCGTGAGTCTCTATTTCGAGATGACCGGGGGCATGGACCTGACCCGATGGCAGGGTGGATCCCTGATGTTTTCAGGGGTTCCGTTCGAATCAATCTACAGGTTTGACCTGCTGCCGGGCCGCGTTGTAACCGCGGTGGTCGCCATGTGTCTGACATGCGTGGCAGCCTCGCTGTTCCCGGCTGTCAAGGCAGCAAGGCTCGATCCGGTAAAGGCGATGACCCACCAATGAAATCGGCTCCAACTCTTGAACAGCTCTCTCTGGTTCTCAGGGTTTCTTGGCGCAGCATCTGGCGCAGCAAGCGGCGAACCTGGATTACCCTCAGCGCTATCGCCTTCGGTCTGGCGCTTGCCGTTTTCTTCATCTCCTTCGCCGACGGGGTGTACAACCAGATGATCGACGATGCCACTCGCATGCAGGGAGGCCATTTCACCCTCGAGCACCCGTCCTATCGAGAGGCACCTGCCATAGACCTGTTTGTGACCGGTGTCGGCGAGCATCGATCCCGAATCGAGTCACTCGACGGCGTTGCGGGCACCAAGGCGTTGATCCTTGGTCAGGGCGTCGTCCGCTCTGGAAGCGGGGCGGTCGGCGTGGCGGTGATGGGGGTGGAACCATCTGTAGAGGTGGCTGCGTCTCCCCTGGCAAGAAAAATCAACTCCGGCTCATTCCTCGAGGACCGGGATCGGCGAAAGGTGGTGATCGGTGTCAAGCTCGCCGAGCGGCTCAACCTCGAAGTCGGAAAAAAGCTGGTTATAACCACCAACAATGCCGACGGCGATATCGTCGAGGAACTCTTCCGGGTAAAGGGCACCTTCGAAATCGGCGCGGATGAGGTCGACACCTACATGGTCCAGATTCCGCTCGAATCTGCGCGCCGGCTCTACGGATTGGGCGATGACGACGCCACCCAGCTGGGGGTGCTGCTCGAAGATGCGGACAACCGGCCTGCGCTTTTGGCTGCGGTGAGAACCTTCGTTCCCGACGCCATAGCACTTCGCACCTGGGAAGAGGTCATGCCCGAGCTGGCCAACTATGTGCGCGTCGATCGTGGTGGCAATCGGATCTTCCAGGGCATAGTCATCTTCTTGAGTCTGTTCACCATCTTCAACACGATCCTGATGTCGGTTCTCGAGCGCACCCGAGAGCTGGCGATGCAGCTGGCTCTGGGGGTGTCCGCCTCCTTGCTGCGTTTGCAGGTGGTTGTGGAATCCGCTTTGCTTGGTGCCGTGGGGAGCTCCCTGGGCGTGTGTCTGGGCGGAGCTCTGGGATACTGGATGCAAGTGGAAGGGCTGGACATGTCGAGATTCTATCGCGAAGGCGTGGACGTTTCCGGTTTTGCGGTCGATACCGTCGTCCATGCCAGCGTCACGGTCGAGCTTCTTTGCGGTATGTGGGTTCTGGTTTTTGTCGCCACTGTGCTGTTGAGTCTGATTCCCGGGCGTCAGATCTCGAGAATCGCAGTGGCCGAGGTCCTGCGCGGATAGTGTATCATGGATCCCATCATAAAAATCGAAGGGGTTACCAAAGATTACGGAGACGGTGACGTGATTACCCACGCACTCAGAGGTATCGATCTGGCGATTGAGGGCGGAGAATTTACCGCCGTTGCCGGTCCCTCGGGTTCGGGCAAGAGCACACTCCTGAATATCGTCAGTGGACTCGACCGGCCCACATCCGGAAGGGTGTTCGTCGATGGCGAGGATATCACCGGCTGTTCCGGCGGCCGGCTTAGCGAGCTGCGCCTGCGACGCATTGGTTTCGTATTTCAGGCTTACAACCTGATCCCAGTCCTCACTGCCTACGAGAACGCCGAGTACATTCTGATGTTGCAGGGAATCTCCAAGAATCGGCGGCGCGCCAAGGTGATGGAGTTGCTTCAACAGGTCGGCCTCAGCGGCATGGAGGACCGCTTTCCCCGTGAGCTGTCGGGAGGACAACAGCAGCGCGTGGCCATCGCCAGGGCGATCGCTTCCGAGCCATCCATGATCCTGGCCGACGAGCCCACCGCCAACGTCGATCAATCGACCGCTGCCGCTCTGATGGATCTGATGGGCCAGCTGAACAAGGATCGGGGCGCGACCTTTCTGTTCTCGTCCCACGATCAAAACGTCCTCGATCGCGCGCACCGGCTGCTCATCCTCACCGATGGCAGAATAACCCACGATACGGCCGCCGCGAGCGAAATTCCTGGATGAACCACCATCGCTGCTTCTTGTTGGCGCTGTTCTGGCCGGCCACGGCAGTCGCCCTCGTCGAACTGGGACAAGGGGCTCTGACCCTCGACGGCAACTTGCGCGCAACCAGCATCGCCACCCAAAACTACGACCAGTCGTTTCTCTGGGGCGATGGCGACACAGCGGATGGGCAGTCCGATCTGGCCGTGCGATTGGTGGCGACCGGCAAACCCCGCGCTACCTTGAAATGGAACGTGCATGTTGTTCAGCGGCTGACCTTCAATACCGCCGAATTGCCAACCACGGGCTCTTCGACATTGCTCGGTAGAAGCGGAACCCAAGTTCCCTACCGCGCAATAGATACGCGGTGGGAATGGGGCAAAGCAGATGATGTGAACGCCTGGATTTATCTCGATCGGGCGAATATCGAGCTTACACTTGGCCACGCTGACGTAGCGTTTGGCCGCCAGGCCATCACCTTTGGCAAGGCCTACTTCTGGAACCCGCTCGACGTCTTCCTCGCCTTCGGCTCCACCCAGTTCGACCGCGACTACAAAGCCGGCGTCGACGCGCTGCGGGTAGACGCGCCCATCGGCGATCTTTCGGGGCTGACGATCGTCGGCGTTCCGGGTCGTGTCGAGGAACAAGGGCCGCAGACAGATGAGCACAGCTTCTGGTACCGCAGCGCTCTTCTGGCGCGGGTTTATGGAAACCGCCGCTCCTGGGACCTGGCTGTCCAGGGGGGCAAGATTCTCGGGGGATATCAGCTGGCAGGTGCGGTAGCGGGTGAGCTCGGAACAGTGGAGGTGCGCGGCGAAGGGGCGTGGTTCGTAACCCAGGACGCAAGCGCCCTTTCCGGATTGTCTACGGCCGCTGTCGTCGAGGACCACCTTTCGATCGTAGCCGGCTTCGGACGCAGCTTCATCGGGGGCGAGCTGCAACTACAGGCAGAGTACTACTACAACGGCGCAGCACGAGGACCTAGACTCGATCGTCTCGCGCTGATCTCGGCAGGCCGACTGCAACACCTCAACCGCCATCTGCTCGGCATCGTCGGAAGCTACCGACTCCATCCTCTGCTTTCGAGCTCGCTCGCAGCGTTGTGGGGCGCGTCGGATGGCTCCTGGCTTTTACAGCCCCGTCTCTCCTATTCGGTCGCAGACGAGGTCGAACTGGTCGCCGGATCCATCGTTGCCCGGGGACGCCGGCCGCGCGGGAGCAATGTCGCGGAATTGAGATTCCGCAGTGAGTTCGGTACCTATCCGAATTTCTATTACTTGGAAACTAAGCTCTATTTCTGAGCGGCGAACGGTCCCTGGAGGACCAAACGCTACGCACTCAATCCTGCCAACACTTCCTCGAAAATAGAGCGTGTCTTCCTCATTTGGTCGGCCAGGTCTGACTTGAGTTGCTCACCTGTATCCGTACCGATTGCCCGTGCCAGCACGGCCAGTTCCCGTCCCCGCGGAAGCTCACTTCGGATCCGGTTGCTCGTCATCCGGAAGGCCTTCTCCATATCCCGCAACCGGTCATGGGCATCCAACAGAAAACTGCCATCTTCCTGACCGATGTATTCCTTCTCCATGAGCCCCTGGAGCATTTCCCGTGTGTTCATTCCCACCCAAAATCCGCATGCCTTCCCATTTTTCAAAGCGAGAATCTGCGAGACATACTCTACGTCTACGATCCCGCCGAGCCCTTTTTTAATGTCGAATGTGGTGCTATGGACGCGCTTTGGTTTTGGCTCCTGCCGACTCCTGATATGCCTTAACTCCCGCACCTCTACTTCTGTTAACGGTCCGTCGTACACGAATCCACGAATCGCTCGGAGGACCTTGTTGCTCAGATCCGCATGCCCAGCCACACCGCGAGCCCGCGTCAGTGCCATCCGCTCCCAGGTCCGCGCTCTGCTCTTGAGATATCGTCGATACCCTGTCAGGTTGATGACCATCGGAGCGTTCCTTCCGTCCGGACGCAGTCGCGCGTCCACCTCATAGTCAATCTCTCCCAGGCTCCGGCTCAGCTCAACGGCCAGCTCGACGAAGAACTGATGGTTGTCTACTCCCCTACCTGTGCTTCCCTTTCCATCGTACACGAAGAACAGATCCAGGTCTGATCCGAAGTTCAGCATTCTACTGCCGAGTTTCCCCACGGCGATGCAGGCGAACGCGGCGTCCTTGCCGTTATCGGATCGAGGTTTGCCTCTCCGTCGCACGATTTTTCTCCACGCCTCTTTGAATTTGAATCTCACGACAACCTCGGCCAGGTCAGATAGTCGTGCGAAGGTCTCCTCGCTGGAAATCAGCTTCAGCAAATCTTCCGTTCCGATCCTCAGCATCTCCCTGTTGTGAAAACGGGCAATAGTTCCCCGGTCCGCAGCTTCGGCGGGCTGCGCCTCTCCTATTACGCGGCCACTCACCAGGGCGTCTAGCAACGACGGATCCCGGCACATCAGACCAGCCAAATACTCGCTTGAACCGCAAATCAACGCGATCATCTTGCGGAAGATCGGGTGCGCTTGTATAAGCTCGCTCAGAGTTCCCGGCGCACCGTAGGCAGCCATCAGCTGACCGAGACGTCGTATTGCCGCATCCGGGTCAGGAGCTGCCCCCAGAGATGAGAGCAACTCCGGCAACGACGCGAGCAGTCTGTTGCGCGCCAACTGCGTCATGAGGGGCGCGTTGGCTATTTCCCTAAGCACTCCGTGCGCCGAAACCGGATCACCGAAACCCATCGCACGGAGAGCCTCATCCACGCGGGGGGAAGAGATGGGTGCGTCAAGCACCCAGCCGAGCTGGTCTGACTCTTCTTTATCGGTGTAGAAGAGCTCGTCGTAGATCGCCCTAACCCGAAGGAGGTGCGCCTGGAGCCCCTGCTCTATCCCAACCGCATCCTTGACCCCGTCGACACCGATGACAACCGCCAAGCCATCTCGGGCTTCTTCACTTTTCGGCAACTCATAAACTGGACGGTCGGTCTCGATTTGGAGCAGATTTTCCAGCCGGCGCAGAAAAGAATACGCCTCTGTGAGTTGGTGAGCTTCATCTTCATCGAGACTTCCGGCTCTACGTAACCTCGCGATCGCTGTCAGCGTGTTGACGGAGCGCACGGAACGGTCGAGCCTTCCCGAAAGCAGCTGGAGACACTGCACCACAAATTCGATGTCTCGAATCCCGCCAGGACACAGCTTTATGTTCTGAGAATTTCCCGAGCCGGGTTGTATCTCTTCTTCGATTCTCTGCTTTACACCGCGGATTGCCTCATGGGGTGATTCGGCAAAGTGCGCCGGATACACAAAGGGTCGCAGCATCTGCTCGAACCTGCGCCACAATTTCTTGGAACCCGCCGCTCGGCGGGCTTTGATTAGCATCTGTCGCTCCCACAGCTCGCCTCGCGTCTCGTAATGAATCCAATAGCTTTGCAGTGAACGCACCAGAGGGCTATGTCGGCCTTGAGGCCGCAGACGCATATCAACTCGATACAGAAAACCTTCCGCCGCAACCTCTGTCAGCGAGCTGATGAGCATCTCGCCTAGCCGGGTGAAGAACTCTCCATTGCAAATCGCGGTCCTCTCGCCGGTTGACTCGATGCTACTGTCCTCATCGAATACAAACAGCAGATCGATGTCAGAGCTGTAGTTCAATTCGATGCCACCGTATTTGCCGAGTCCAACAATGCAGAATTCGGCCCGCCGACCCCGACGATTGAGGGGTCGTCCATGCTTTTCGATCAAACGTTCGAAACAGGCCTCCAGCGCGACCTCCAGGACGACATCCGCCAGCTCAGCAAGCTCACGACCGATTTGTTCCACCGACTTCAATCCGAGAATCTCCGCGGCGCCGATTCGCAAGAGTTCCCGCCTCTGGACCCGACGCAACCGGGCCATAACCTCCGCCGTTTCCCGATGGTTCCCGAGGTCTCGGTGGATGACCTTGCGCAGGGTGGGTTTGTCCAGTTCTCGACGCAAGAAGGGTGTTTCTTCGAGCAGCCAGAAGAGGTATTCCGGATTGCGAACGAGGATGTCCGTCAACAGAATGCTGTGAGCGAGAATTTTCAGAAGGAACTCGGGTAGTCGACCGGAATCACCCAGGCGACGATAGAGTCGATCAGAGCCGCCGGATGCTCGCACGAAACGCTCGAAATGAGCAAGCGCCCGGTCGGGTCGGCCGCTGGTGGCGGCCGCCATGAGTATTTCGGGGGGAAGTGCTGCGGGCAAGTCCGTCGAACGACCGATCTGGTCGACAATACTCCCGGCTCGCTCGACATCTCGAAACCCGAGATCGCTCAGAGCCGACCGACTCGAGGGCCCATCTCCATGCAGGACCCGGCCGGCCAGCTCCGCATTTCTGTCTGCCACCTAGACTGCGCTCTCTCCGGTTTCTCCTGTGCGAATGCGAATGACCTCGGTTAACTCGGAGATAAGAATCTTTCCGTCGCCCACCTCACCGGTCTTGGCGGCCCCGATGACGGCATCCACGGCCACTGCGAGATTCTCGTCCGCGACCGCAACTTCGATCTTGATTTTGGGCAGGAAATCAACCTTGTACTCGGAACCACGATAGATCTCCTGATGACCTCGCTGCCTGCCAAATCCGCGAACCTCGTTAACCGACATCCCCAAAACGCCGACCTTTGAAAGCGCTGTTTTGACGTCGTCGAGTTTGAACGGCTTGATGAACGCTTCAATTTTCTTCATGTGCGATAGTCTCCTGCGTGCCCAGTCGGTGATCGTTCAACCTAATGTCGGTCTTTTCCACCCTCCACCCACGTTGGCTGGCGAAAAACGAAACATACTGCTCCAGTTGCCACTCGGACTGGCTGCCCATAACATCGCGAAAGGAGGCCGCCTTGATTCGGGCGGTCACCCGGTATTCGGTTTCGAGTTGCTCCCGGATCTGCTTTCCGATTTCTTCGAGCGCGTTCATTGATTTGACCTTTCGCTAATGCACTGTTCAATAACTGGCCTTGCAGAATTGCGGCGCTTCGACACCCGGCCCGCAAGGCGCGCGATCGAGCCATCATGAGTGTTGGGCGAGCGCCGCATGTAAGTGACGATGGCGTTTTGAGTCTCATGCCATCGCGCGCCGGCGTTGGTAGGCGTAGATGGTGCGAACGAGATCCCGCTCACGGGTCGTCGGTAGGTCGACGAACTCGAGGCTCATTCCGGTTCCCTTGGGGTGTTTGAATACGCGAACGACTCGACATACCAGCCCCGCAAGAGGAAACGAGTCGTCGAATTTTGGATCGATCGTCAACGCCGTGCCCTCCTCGATCTCGCTACGGGTGACGATGCCTAGACCACCTCCGCTGACGTCGACTACGTTAGCTTCGATAACGGCCGGCCCTTTCGCCGCCGTTTCCTCCTCCTCGGTACCGCTGCGCTGAGTGACGGGAAAGAGCGTTAGGGGGAAGTTGGTTTCCAAGCGGAAGAAGTCGCGCTTCTGGAGGTGTTCGAGATGTTGCGAGTGCCGAATCTTCATCGTCGTGGTTTCGGGCATCGTCTCCACGACCTGCGAGCGGAATCTGTATTCCGTATCACCTTCACGCCAGAATCGGACCTTGACCTTGTCCCCCTCTCCAAGCGCACTTAGATGTTTGTCTTCGTCCTTTATCAACGGCACAACGGTGATCGCATGTTCGTCTACGTGAATAACGAAGCAGGAACAGAACCCGCGTGGCCCCCCTTTCACCGGCCAAAGCATGATGGTCTGGCCAGCCTCGATCTCCCGCGTGCTGTAGACCGGTTGTCCCGGAGCCGGGCGGTCGAAACCGAGTTTGCGTCGAATCTCGGAGATTTCTTTCAGCTGCGGCGGATCGGGGTCCGCGGATCTTCGATCGACCTGGTCGGCGTATTTCCCCACGTGTTCATCGAATGCTTTAAGCGAGGTGAGCAGCAGCAGAGGGTGTTTCATCTTGTCGGTTTTGGCGATCCCCTCCAGCAGCTGTTGCTCATTCGGGCCGAGCCCGCGCTCCTTGGCACTGCCGCTGAAGGTCTGCCACAATTGCCGTTGCCAGCGAAACCTTCGGATGAAGGGATACGCGATCATGCTCAGCAGGAGAGCGACCAGGAAACCGAGCAGAAGAGGTGTTATCCACTCGGGGGCTTCGCCTCTCAGACGGATCAGTGGCAACAGGCTTTCGTAACTTTTGTCCACGGGAATCTCCTTGAGTCGTTTTCAACCCGATGACTGCGAGTTCGCAAGTTACGTGCCAGCTGCGGGTCAGAAGGTTTTTTGGTGTATCCGTAAGGGGAGTGCGAAAAACGGGCTTGAGAGTGAGACCCTGCCTCACAAACCGCAGATTCGCCTGGGTGCTCTCTGATCAGGTAACGATTTTGCCGGCACGAACGGTGGACAACGGCTCCCAACAACCTCCAGACCTCTCGATATCCTGTACGTCCTTGAGTCGGCCGTCCTCGTTCCACCTCAAAAGGGCGATGTCGGCGCACGCGCCGGCGGCCAGCGTCCCGACCCAGCAGCTCAGCCGGGCGCAACGTCGCCCGCGCAAACACTTCTGTCTCCGGCATGCCGGCGGCGATGAATTTCGACATGGTACGCGGCAGGTCGTGTTGCGGATCGCTACCCACGTGGCGTTTGTACTGATCGCTCGACACGGTGTCCGGGTAGAACCCCTCAGCGATGGCCGCGTCGGCAATTGGAAAGCTGAACGACCGCATACCGTGTCCGGCGTCGAACAGGACACCCCGTCCTTTCGCTTCCCAAACCGCATCTCTCACCTTCCCTGACTCGATGATGTTGTCCGCCAGGTAGGTGAAGGTGTAGGTCATCAGGTCCCCTGCACGCAGGTAGGGCAGCTGCTCCTCCAGCGGAAAATCATGGTCCAACCGTGGGCCATATAGCACCGGTCGACCACAGCGTTCGGCGGCGGCTATCCCGCGGCGCATGATCTCCCTGGGATCGACGGTGTAGGTGGGCTGGTTCGTAGCGTTAAAGGCGATACCCCAGATCTCGGCACCCGCGGAGGCAATCGTATCCACGCACAGGTCAACATCTGCATTCTCTAGATCTTCGAAGCAGTGTCCAACCTGCGATTCGCCGTACTTCGAAAGGTGTAACGCCAATCGGACCCGGGTTTGACAGCCGTTGATCACCTCATCCTTATAGGCCGGCCAGTTCAGCGCACCTGCATCCCCCTGGGACATGCAGGTCGTCACCCCCCGGGGAAGGAAGTGGTCGTCGGGATCGATCCCGTAACGCGATCCGCCCTTTGCCGGATGGGCATGCATATCGACCAACCCCGGCAGCAGCAGGCCGTCCGGAAATTCCAGGACCCGCTCCGCCGGACCGGAAACATCCAGGCCAGACGCGACGATACGGTCTCCCCGAATCGCCACTGCTCCGCGCCCGTCGAGTCCGGTATCGGCACAGAATACACGGCCGGCGGTGATCAACAGATCGTACGATGTATCCGCGTGCGCCACCTTGACTCCTTTCTTGTGGTTGATCCGAATATAACCGAATTATCCCGATTGCTCTGCCCTGGGAATTGGCTGGGCAGCAACGGCCCAAAACTCCACCTCAAGAAATTGTTGACCAATCGGTTCCTAATTCGTATACTGGTTGCATTCGGGACCCAATGCACCCGGAAACCATCACCTAGGTCTTTTTGAATCGCGATCAATCGAGGGAAGGAGAACCGCCCCATGTCCAGTACTCCAAACAACGGCAACGGCTCCGCCGGCGCTTTCGCCCAATGGGTGATCCGCTGGCGCTGGTTGGTGCTGATTGGCTCCATAGCTGTCGCCCTGATCGCCGGTTCCGGTGCGGCGCGCCTGGCCTTCAACAACGACTACCGGATCTTCTTTTCGGAAGACAATCCCGAGTTGCTCGCGTTCGAAAAACTGCAACGCACCTACACCAAGATCGACAACATCCTGTTTGCCATCGCGCCGCGGGATGATTCCGTCTTCACCCCGCAGGTTCTGGATGCGGTCGAATTCCTGACCTTAGAGGCCTGGCAGCTCCCGTTCGTGCTGCGGGTGGATTCCATAACCAACTATCAACATACAACGGCGACCGAGGATGATCTCATCGTCGCCGACCTCGTCGAGGGGTCACTCAGCCTTACCCAAAATATGCTTGACGAGGTCTCTGAGATCGCCACCAACGAACCGGCGCTGCGCGACTTTCTCGTCGCCCACGAGGGACATACCACCGGCATCAACGTAACCTTCCAGATGCCGCAGCTGGAGATGAACGAGACCCCGGAGACGGTGGCGGCCGCGCGCGCGCTCGCAGCCAAGCTCGAGGCGGAGTACCCGGTTAAGGTCCACCTCACCGGCATGGTCATGCTCAACAACGCGTTTCAGGAGATGAGCATGCAGGACTTGTCGACGATGGTTCCGGCGATGTACCTCATCATCATCCTGGTCGCCGGCCTTTTACTTCGCTCCGTTGTCGCTACCATCGGGACCGTGCTGGTGATTCTGCTTTCACTGATGACCGCCATGGGTTTGGCCGGATGGGCCGGCATCGAGCTCACACCGCCGTCCTCCGCCGCACCGACGATCATAATGACGCTGGCGGTTGCAGACTCCATCCACGTCCTGGTCAGTTTGCTGAGCGCCATGCGTCGCGGCGTTGCCCGCAGAGAAGCTCTCGTGGAGAGCCTCCGTCTCAATATGTCACCGGTTTTCTGACCAGTGTCACTACGGCGATCGGTTTTCTATCCTTGAATTTTTCGGACTCGCCACCATTCGGCGACCTCGGCAACATTACCGCAGTGGGCATGATCGTAGCGTTCTTCTATTCGGTCGGTTTCCTTCCCGCGCTTGTCGCTATCGTCCCGGTGAGGGCACGAGAGGGCCAATCCTTGCTCGGCAAATCGATGGACCGTCTCGGAGACTGGGTTGTGCAACGGAACCGCCCCATCCTCGTCGGATTCTCCGCCTGTGCCCTGTTGATTCTGGCATTCATCCCGTCCAACGACCTCAACGACGATTTTGTCACCTATTTCGACGAGAGCACTTCCTTCCGATCCGATGTCATCGTAACCACCGATCGTCTTACCGGCGCGTATCAGCTGCAGTTCTCGTTGGATTCCGGGTCCAGCAACGGGGTCAGTGACCCCGCCTTTCTGGCGCAGGTGGGCCGATTCGTCGATTGGCTGCGGGAACAGCCCGAGATTCGGCACGTAAACTCGATCACCGACACCTTCAAACGGTTGAACAAGAATCTGCACGCTGATGACCCGACCTACTACCGCCTTCCGGAGCAACGCGACCTGGCCGCGCAATATCTGTTGCTGTACGAGCTCTCCCTACCCTACGGGCTCGATCTCAACAACCAGCTCAACGTCGACAAGTCGAGCACCCAGATCCTCGTCACTCTGGAAAACCTCGACTCTAGGCGTCTGCGCGAAATCTCTGAGCGCGGCGAGTCATGGTTGCGCGACCACGCACCAAAGTTGGCCACGGAAGGAATCGGGCCGGCGATCATGTTTGCCTATATCTCCGACCGCAACATCCGCTCCATGCTCATCGGCACTCTTTTGGCGGTTTTGGTAATCTCCGCCATCCTCGTGGTCGTGCTCAAGAGCCCCAAGCTCGGCGGCATATCGTTGGTACCCAATCTGCTCCCGGCGGGCCTCGCCTTCGGAGCCTGGGGATTGTTTGTGGGCGAAGTGAACATGGCCGTGTCTATGGTGAGCGGTATGACCCTGGGCATCGTCGTCGACGATACGATTCACTTTCTCTCGAAATACAGGCGGGCACGGCACGAACAAGGTCTCGATGCGCCGGACGCCATTCGGTACGCCTTTCACACCGTCGGGCAGGCGATCGTCGTGACCTCGCTCATCCTCATCGCCGGCTTTAGCGTTCTTGCAAATTCCGACTTCGCCATGAACTCCCTCATGGCTATGCTTACCGCCATCGCCATCGCTATGGCGCTGGTGGCCGATTTCCTATTGCTGCCGGCTCTACTAATCAAGCTCGACGGCAGAAAAACCTTCGGAGCCTCGGCTCACGCCGGCGTTGCGGAATTCGCCCCAGCCCCCTAATAGGGCTTGTACCAGGAGACTTGGAAAAAATGAATCAATTTCGAATCAGCCGGCTGAACGACTTCCGCCTATCTGCGCAGTTTGTACCAGCATCGGCGTTGAGGTTTATGGTTTTCGCCGTTGTCATATTTGCGGCTTTTGGGCCGAATCTTCTCGAAGCCGAGGATGCCACGGAAGATCCCGCCGCCGCCCGCGGGCTGGAGATTGCCGTGGAAGCCGACCGCCGCGACACCGGCTTTGGCGACTTCAAGGCAAATATCGCCATGATCTTGCGCAACAAACATGGCGATTCTTCCGAGCGCCGTATGCGCGTGCGCACACTGGAACAGGAGAACGAAGGCGACAAGTCCCTCATCATCTTTGAGAACCCCGGTGACGTGAAGGGCACGGCGTTTCTTTCGTTTACTCACAAGACCGGATCCGACGATCAGTGGCTTTATCTGCCGGCTTTGAAACGGGTTAAGCGGATCGCTTCCAGCAACAAGTCGGGCCCGTTCATGGGAAGCGAGTTTGCCTACGAGGATATCTCCTCCCAGGAGGTCGAGAAATACACCTATCGCTATATCGACGAGGAGACCTTCGACGAGCGCAACCACTTTGTCGTGGAACGCGACCCGGTGGATCCGAAGTCCGGCTACTCCCGCCAGGTTGCTTGGCTCGACACCGATGAATACCGGGTCTGGAAGGTTGAGTTCTACGACCGCAGAGGTTCGATACTCAAAACCCTGACCGTGAGCGGTTACAGTCAATACCTAGAGAAGTACTGGCGGGCCAACCGTTGGATGATGGTCAACCACAAGACCGGCAAGGAGACCGATCTCCTGTGGGAAGATTTTCTGTTCGCCAACGGCTTTGACGATAAGGATTTTACCCGCAACAGCCTCGCTCGCGCTCGTTGACACTCAACATGCACCTCTTGTTCGCGCTCGCCGTCATTTCTACGCTGCTGACCGCGTTGCCCCTCGGGGCCGCAGATTTTTCCGGTGAGCTCGCTGTCGAAAGCCGGCTGTTCCCGAATGATCCTCTCGACCCGCGCCAACAGGACTCGGGATTCGCTCTCGCTATCGAGCCGGAGCTTTACCACGATTGGTCCGACGGGGCACAGCGTATTGTCGTCGTTCCCTTTATGCGTTGGGATCTGGAGGATAGCGAGCGCACCCACCTCGACCTTCGCGAGCTCTACTGGCGACGTTCCTTTGACAGCGCCGACCTCTTCGTCGGGATGCGCAAACTGTTCTGGGGGGTGACCGAATCGGTCCACCTGGTAGATGTCATCAACCAGACCGACCTGGTGGAGAATTCCGATACAGAAGACAAACTGGGGCAGCCTATGTTGCAGCTGACGCTCTTACGCGACCAGGGCACTCTGGACCTATTCCTCATGGCCGGTTTTCGCGAGCGCGGCTTTGCTGGGACCAACGGTCGTTTCCGTCCCTCGTTGACTATCGCAGGTCGCAGCCGGTACGAGTCGGATCTAGAACGCTGGCACCCCGATGTGGCGGCACGTTGGAGTCAGATTCTGGGTGACTACGACCTCGTCAGTCATTTCTTCGGCACCTCGCGAGAGCCGCGTTTGGTGGTGGACGGGGGAAACGGTCCACCCAGGCTTGTACCCCACTACGATTTGCTGCATCAAACGGGCATCGATCTGCAGCTAACCCGTGGCGACTGGCTTGCCAAGCTGGAGGTGGTACATCGAGATGCAGTCGACGGACGTTCCACAGCAGCCGTGGCTGGTTTCGAGTACACCTTGGTCGGACTTGCCGGTGCCGCCGACCTTGGCATCGTCGCGGAGGCGCAGTACGATAACCGAGAGGCTCCGCTGGCACCCTTCTCGGACAACGACGTTGCGGTCGGCGGTCGTCTGACCTTCAACGACACCCAGGACACAGACATCCTCGCCTTTACCTCCGTCGATGGCGACAACGGATCGCTGTTTACATCGGTTGAGGCGAACCGGCGCTGGCGCGACGCGGGCGAAGTTCGCCTCGAAGCCCGTTTCTTCAGCAACGTGGAACCCGGAGACCCGCTCTATGTTTTCCGCAGGGATGATTATCTACAGCTCGAGTACGTACATTTTTTTTGAACGGAAACTTGGGTAGATTCTACAGCGGGTGACAGCATGGGACGAACTCGCGAATTCGACATGGACCAGGCGTTGGACGCGGCCATCAGCACATTCTGGACGCAGGGATACGAAGCCACCTCCATGACCGATCTCATGGAAGCCACCGGTCTTCACAAAGGTAGCCTCTACAAAGCTTTTGAAGATAAGCACGACATCTTCATGAAATCCCTCGGGCGCTACCTGGACGGCGCTTATGAACACATGCATTCCGTTTTGGCCGCAGCAGAAGCCCCGCTGGATGGTCTGCGTGCCTGGCTTAATGGCGTTGTGTTTCTATGCCGCCATCAGCCCGTGCAGCGCGGCTGCCTGGCGTTGAACGCGGCTATCGAGCTCGGCCCTCACGACGCCGATGTCACCGCGTTGCTACAGAACCATCACACCCGCGCCTCCAAGCTGTTGATCGAAACCATAATGAGCGGCCAGCGATCGGGAGAAATCCGCACCGACCTCACCTCGGACCAGCTGGCCAAAGCATTGTTCATCTTCAGCGCCGGCCTCCTGGGCGCCTCCAAGGTACTCTCCCAGACCGTCGACGCCGAAGAGATGGTAGACTCGGCGCTCGCCATGGTCAGGTGCTGCTGATGCCCGCCAGCCTTCGGCTTTTCGCCACTCAGTGGTCTGTCCGCTGGTATCCATCGAAAGAGACGGAATGGTCTTGGGGGGAGAAATTTCAATCCATGAGAGACGCGGGGTTTGACGGTCTCATGTCTACGCCGTTACCGGAATTGAACGACCGCGGTGATCTCGATTTCTGGGCGATCACCAGCCTTGGAGTGGGCGACGACCCCCGGCCGTTCTACGAGGAAGCTACCGCGTTGGGAGCTGCCGGCGCCACCGTTCAGCCATGCGACGTGGATACCCCGCTCGCTGACTGCGTCGAAGTCGTGCGGAACATCCAGCAAATCGCCCGTGAGTTCGACCTGCATACGGGGATCGAGTGCCACCGCGACACCTTTACCGAAACACCGGAACGCACATGGGATATGTGCGACGGGTATGAAGAGGCGGAGCACCAGCTCCTGCCACTGTGTTTCGACCACTCCCACTTCGCTGTCGTCCGCCACTTGACCCCGCCGTATTGGAGCTACCTGAAAGGCCGCGAGGACCTGCTCGCCCATGCGCGGCAGTTTCACATGCGCCCTTTCAACGGTCATCACTGCCAGATTCCGGCCACCTTCGACGGACAACGTCGCACGCCGGAGTACCTGGACTGGTTGGAGTTTGCGCGGGAGCTCTTTCGTTTCATGCGGGCACGCGGCGAAGGCGAGATCTTTGTCGTTCCCGAGCTCGGCAACGCGAACCCGTCGTATGGACTTTCGTGTTTCCCCGATGTCTGGAAGGATACCTGTATCACCGGCGGCGACTTGAGAGCTGCCTGGGACGAAGCCCGGCCCGCAGGAGGTTAAGGCGGGGGCGGCAGCTTCCAGGTGCCGTGAGAGGATCCTACGTAGAGATAACGGTCGTGCGGATTCACCGAAAGGGCCCACGGCGTGAATTCGGGGCCTAGCTCTCCAGTGATGTTTTCCCAGTCCATTCCCGAATTGACGGAGCGAAAAATTCCGTTGGAATGGCCGCGGAAGGCGATCCAGTTGCCGGCGTAAACGATCTTCGGATCGATCGGATCGATGGCGACGAAACGCGTCGGGATCGAATCGAAACGATCCTGTTCCAGGCCGACGGCCGCCCCCTTCTCCAACCATTGTTCACCATCCCAAATGAAAAGACCGAAGAGCCCGGAGGTGACGTAAACGCGGTCCTGGTCGTTGGGGGCAACGGCGATCTCGTGGAATTCGGGAATGCCCAGCGGAGTATACGGTTCCGTCCAGGTGGCGCCTCCGTCGCTTGATTTCGAGATGATCACCTCATCGCCCTCCTGTTCGGCGGCGTAGACCACGTTGCCATCCCCGGGATAGATGGCGACGATCGATTTCGAAAGCGCGTTCCAGCTGACCCCACGGTTGGGGCTTTTGTATTCGTCGGCGTAAACGATCGACGGATCCTGAGGGTTGAAAGCGAGAAACTTGAATTCGTCCTTCTCTGTGGCTGTCTTGTGGACCCACGTCCGACCGCTGTCGGCGGACACGGCGATTACCTGTGGGGTAATGCCGACGGCGACGACGATGACTCCTGACCCGGCAGTGGGATCTATTGCCCCCACGTTGGTCGTCGCTCCACCGTCCAACCGGGGTACTTTCAGGTTGCGGAAGGTTGCACCCCCGTCTTCGGTGAGCACGGCTCCATAATCAACCAGGAAAAAGGCGAAACGCCCGGGATTGTTGCGATCCCATCCGAATGCCGCCGCTCCATTTCCGATGCGGCCCCCGGAGTAACCGCTACCCGAGTACATCCAGGTGGTTCCGCCATTAATGGTCTTCTGGACATGGTTGCCGTTGGCCGAAGCGATCGCCTCCTCCGCTTTTATGGGATTAGGCGCAATCGGCGTTGCTAGGAACTCACCTCCAAAGGAGTCGTTGACCGAGGAGATCAGCTCGTCCAGGGCGGCTGGGCGGTTCCAGCTCTGGCCGCCGTCACGACTGTAGTACGGTTGGTGGTCCCCCAATTGGAAGAAGCTGACATACAGGAGGTCGGGATCGACGGGACTCATGGACAGATAGGTGGCGTGGGACGACTCCGTCGTATCGGCACTGATCGGCTCCAGACCGTTGTTGATCGCGACAAATGTGAGGCCGCCATCGTTGGAACGAAAGACGCCCCGGCGGCCGGCGCTGGCGTAGATGATGTTCGAATCGTCGGTCCGCACAACGAGGGCGCGGGGGAAGTCGGAAAGTCCAGCGCCGATTTTCTCTGCGGATCCGGGGTTCTGTTCGCTGTATCTGTAGAGACCGGTTTCGGAAGCGATGAAGACAGTTGTGGAATCCTGCGGATCGATCTTCAGATCCAGCAGCCTGGACGACGCCAGGTTGCCCACGTCGCTCCACGAATCCCCTCCGTCGGAGGAACGCAGCAGCCCTTCCGTATGGGTAGCGGCGTAGATGGTGTCGTGACCCGCAAAGGCGAAGTTGACGCCGCCTTTATTCTCCAGGAGGTTGACATACGGAGTGCGGTGGACCTGCACCCAGCTGTCGCCGCCGTCCCGGGTGCGGTAGATGCCGTCAGCTAGTTCATCGGAGATCTCCTCGTGCGTCGAAGCGGCGACAAAAACGATATTCTCGTCGCTGGGATGCACCACGAGTGAAAGTCCCCCGTTGGCCAGGAAACCCTGGTTTTTCATCTGCCAGGTGGCTCCGCCGTCGACGCTTCTCCAAACCTGGCTGACGTCGGTAGCCAGATACACCGCTTCCGGGTTGGAGGGCGCGTAGCTGATGCTGTAGATCAGTTGCATCCCCTCACCTCCCGCGATTCCCGCAACAGCTTGTTCCGCGGAGCGCAGTGGAACCGGGATCCACTGACCGCCGGACGCCTCCGACTTTCCGAACTGGTCGCTGAACAGAAAGAAATCGTCGAACCCGATGGTATCATCACCATCCAGATCAAACGATGCGTTGGTCGAATCGACGGGAAGGCCGAATTGATCGGCGAACAGGAAGAAATCTGCGAAATCGACCGTGCCGCTCCCGTCGAAATCGCCGGCAAAGGGGGACGCGGTTGAGCCGTCGAAAACGAGGAGATATAGAACGATGATCAAGGAGGTGGCAGCCGCAGTCTTCGATTGAGCGCGATGCCTCATTGTCTGTCGCCGATCGGCTTTCTTCGATGGTGACACATGAGAGCGCTAGAACAATCCTACCACGTTGCCCTCCGCATCGATGTCGATATTCTCGGCGGCGGGTTTTGGCGGCAGGCCGGGCATCCGCATGATCTCACCGGTAATTGGGATCAAGAAACCGGCGCCGGAAGCAATCTCGATCTCTCGCACCGTAACGACGAAGTCCTTCGGCCTTCCCAACAGATCTGGATCATCGGAGAGCGACTTTTGGGTTTTCGCCATGCAGATAGGCAACCCCTCGAGCTTTAGCTTCTTAATGATTCGGCGATCCTTCTTGGCTTTGGCCGTATAGTCGATCGCGCGAGCGCCGTAGATCTCCTTGGCGATCGTCGCGATCTTCCGCTCCAACGGCCAATCCCATTGATACAAGGGCCGGAATCCGGGCGAACCCTGATCGATGACCTGAACCAGCGCCTTTGCCAGCGCTTCCGCGCCCTCGCCCCCCCGAGCCCACGAATCTGTCTCGATCGCCTGTTTTCCAAGTTTGGCGCAGCGTTCTTTGATCAATTCGATTTCCGCTGAGGTGTCGGTTGTGAACTTGTTGATGGCAATCACGCAGTCCATGCCGAAGTGTTCCATGTTTTCGACGTGTTTCTCGAGGTTGCTCAAACCCTTGTCCACCGCTTCCGGATTGGGGTCGTGAATGGACTTGAGATCCGCGCTGCCGTGGTAGCGTAAGGCGCGAACCGTGGCCACCAGCACAACGGCCGCCGGCGAGAGGCCTGCGCTGGCGCATTTGATGTCGAAAAACTTCTCCGCACCCAGATCGAACCCGAATCCTGCCTCAGTGACGACGTAGTCGGAAAGCGACATACCCATTCGCGTCGCGATCACCGAGTTCGTACCCTGGGCGATGTTCGCGAAGGGACCCCCGTGGATTATGGCCGGCGTAGCTTCCAGCGTCTGTACCAGATTCGGTTTGATCGCGTCTTTGAGTAACACCGTCATGGCGCCATTGGCGTTCAGATCACGAGCATAGATCGGCTTTCCGCCGTGGGTGAAACCCACGAAAATGTTCCCCAATCTCTGCTTCAGATCATGCAGGTCATCGGCAAGACACAGAATCGCCATGATCTCGGAAGCGGCTGTAATGTCGAATCCGGTTTCGCGCGGGATTCCAAACGATGTGCCACCCAGACCGATGACGATATCGCGCAATACGCGATCGTTCATGTCGAAGACCCGCTTCCAGTTTACAGTACGCGGATCGATTCCCAGCGAATTCCGCTTGCTTTGAATGTTGTTGTCGATCAATGCCGCCAGGAGATTGTGCGCCTTTTCGATCGCGGCGAAATCCCCGGTGAAATGCAGATTGATGTCCTCCATCGGCAGCACCTGGGAATATCCCCCACCAGTTGCTCCACCTTTGACGCCAAAAACGGGGCCCAACGAGGGTTCGCGCAACACGACGGTCGTCGGTTTACCAATTCTATTCAGACCTTGCGCGAGACCGATAGCGGTGGTCGTCTTGCCTTCGCCGGCCGGGGTCGGAGAGATTGCGGAAACGAGAATTAGTCTGCTTTGGCTGATTTTTTCGTGGTCGATCAATTTCAGGGGAAGCTTGGCTTTGAACTTGCCGTAGAGATCCAGATCATCCCGTGCGATTCCCAGGTGATCGGCAATCTTTTCGATAGGCTGCGGCGTTGTCGCAGTGGCGATCTCCAGATCGGTGCTCATCTCTCTCCTTGTGGACGCGGACGGCTACGCTCAGGTTGAAAAAACCGCGCGAGAATATGGCGTGCGTGATGCGATTCGATAACTTAGTCGAAGCGTTTAGACGACTCAAATAATTGCGGGGTACCGATGCGAATAGAGAGCGTTAGAGCGGTCCAACCTGGGACGGAATACTCACCGAAGGACTGGCGTACCTGGATGGGTCAGATCTTGGTGATCGTGGAAACCGACGACGGCTTGACCGGCTACGGTGTGGGAGGCGGCGGCAAGGCCGGAATTCACGTCATCGATACGGCACTGCACCACCTGCTCATCGGCGCCGACTGCACCGGCGTGGAGGGCCTCTGGGAAGAGATGTATCGTGCAACATTGGTCTACGGCCGCAAGGGCATCGCCATCATGGCGATCAGCGGCGTCGACCTGGCGCTGTGGGACTTGAGAGCGAAACGGGAGAAGAAGCCGCTGGTTGAGCTCCTCGGTGGGAAACCGGACCAATCGGTTCGGGCATACAAGACCGGATTCTCGGCGGAGGAGGGCATTGAAGCGGCTGGTGAGGGATTTTCAGCCGTTAAAATACACGCGGGCATCCGCCCAGGTGAAGAGATGAACAACATCGTCGGCGGAATCGAGAGGGTGAGAGAAACCTTGGGGCCAGGCATTCAACTAATGGGTGAAGGGGGTATGACGATGGATGTGGAAACGACATTGCGCCTGGCCGAACAGTTGGAGCCCTACGATCTGCTCTGGCTCGAGGAGCCGCTACCGCCAGACGATTTGGAGGGTTATGCCCGTCTCCGCGACGAGTGTCCCATCCCTATAGCGGGTGGAGAGCACGAGTACACAGCCAAGGCGTTTGAACCTATTATCGCCGAGAAGCTGCACTCGTATGTTCAGCCCGATGTCTGTTGGTGCGGAGGTTTGACCGAGCTTCTGAAGATCTACCAATTGGCAGAAGGAACCGACGTTGTCGTCTGTCCGCACCGCGGCGCGGAGGCATGGTCGCTGCATGCTATCGCGGCCCTCAACCACGAACCGTTTGCCGAATCGGGACGGGATTGGATGTCGTGGGTGAAAGGGTCTCCAGAGATCCTCAACGGAGAGGTTGCCGTCTCAGATCGGCCTGGATTCGGGGTTTGGTTCGAAGACCGAGATTTAGAAGCTGGATAACCATGGCTTTGTCGCGCTACTGATATTGACGACCCGCTCAATTCTTGTCGCCGCGGTCGATCACGCCGTCGTCCAGCGCGGCAATCCAGTCCTCTTTCGGATCGGCATCGGCAAATAGATAGAGTTTGCCGTCGTGGACGTGCCACTGTTCCGGTTTTATGTCGGCCGTAAACCCCGCGCTCACCGCAGTAGCACAGAACCCTCCGTATCGCGGGGCGTAGCTCTCGGGATTGTCGACAAACAGCGACCGGTTCTCATCCGACGCGAATTGCCAAGTGATATCCTGCCAGCGGTGGGAAATGCTTGCCAACCCCGGTTTCGCCGCCCCCTCCGTGTGGTAGATAACGGGGTCATACCCCTTTAAAGCGAGGCCCGAGTATTCGTTGATCGGACCCCACCAACCGCTGGAGACCGGGGCGATTTTGTTGGTTACGGCGAAGATGACGACGATGGCCAAAAGGGCCACCAATACACCGACGGCAACGCTGGTTTTCGGACGGGATTTGATGGCTCCGAAGATACTCATTGTTTCAACTCCCTGTTTCGAGTTGTCGGTTTTCGAGTTAAGGTTCGCCGTACCGTTACGTTCCTTCCAGACGACTAAACACGTTGTGCAGGAAAGTACGATTGTCGCAACCCACGTAAACCATCTCGCCACCCATTCGACTAAACGTCTTGCAGAACCTCACGTAATACGCCGGATCCTCTTGGGGTGGCTCTCCTCGAGACCAATCCCAGTTCACTTGCGCGAGGTCGTTGACGGCAATAAAGGGTTGGATGGCCTCCTTGTGCTCTTGTAGGCGCAGGTTGTTTGCCACGGATAGGGCTTTCTCGAAAACCTGGGGAGCCATGATTGCCGAACCGACGGAGATAAACACGCCGCCGTCCAGCCGGCTCACGCTGTCAACGAGAATTCGGTAATCCAGATCGGCACCGCGGCCGATGGCGGCACCGTTGGCCATATGGTGGTTGTAGAAAATGTCGTAACCTATTCCTGGATGCACCGTGAGCGGAACGTTCAGACGAAATGCGTTGGCGGTCAGCGAAAATTCCTTGTGGGGGTGGACGACGCCGTGCCATCCCGATTCCACTCCGAACCGGATCATCCCGTTGAGCAGCTCGGCCTGGGCCGGTATCATTTCGTTCCCGGTGAGACTGTCGCACCACTCGACGAGCGCCGCGCGCAACTCGGTTTCCTGCGGAATTTCACAACCCTCACGCCATATAAAACTTCCCACCGACTCCCCGAACCCCATGCCCCGAACTGCCCCGGCCATAACCGCCAAGTTTATGTAGCGCCCGGTTTCTTCCCAGGTGCCGAAGCAACCTCGCGCCACGTGTTCGCGAACATCCTCTTCAGACCTGCCGCAAAAGGCATACTCCCAATCGTGGATCGTGCCGGCTCCGTTGGTGGCGAGGTGGGTTACCCATCCTCTTTCCATCAGCCCGCACACCAGTGGCCCTAGACCGTTTTTGACGAGGTGGGCACCGTAGGCCAGGATGACCGCTGCCCCCGCATTTCGCGCGCTCTGGATTCGCCCAACCAGGCGTTCTATGGCTGCGGTATTCGCCCCCGGATCCGGCGGAGAAACTGTCGCATCGTAGCGAATATCTTCGACACCCCATTTGCTTTGGCGCGACGCCAGCGGTTGCAGCGCAATCTTACCAAGATCAACCCGATCGTAGGGCACGGCATCTCCTGTCAGTTTTGAAGAACTCGGCGCGCCTGCTCGCGGACATTTGAGCCCATGTGACGTTCCGCCCTATATTCTGCGGAATGAAGATCACCGCCGTCAAATCCTTTCTGGTCAACCCCGATTCCTCCAAGAACCTCCTGTTCATCAAGGTCGAGACGGACGAGGGTCTACACGGTTGGGGGGAGTCGTATACCCAGAGCGATCGCGATCGCGCCATTGAAGCCCACGTGCGTCAGCTCGCACGGTATCTGGTCGGGCGCGATCCGCTGCACATCAAATATTTCACCTTCTGGGCGTATACGGATTTCGCCTCCAAACGGGGATCGATGGATTTGTATTCTGCCATAAGCGGCATTGAGCAAGCGCTGTGGGACATCGCCGGCAAAGCGATGTCCCAGCCCGTCTACAACCTACTCGGCGGACCGTGCAGGGACAAGATTCGCGTCTACGCCAACGGTTGGGGCGCCTGGTACCACACCGAGAACCGAACGGAAGAGATTGCCCGCCGCGCCGCCGATCTCGTCGCCGGGGGATTCACCGCGTTGAAATTCGATCCGTTTGCAGGACCGTGGCGAACGATCATTGACCGTCGCGCAGAACAGCAAGCGGTGGATTCCGTGCAAGCTGTCCGCGAGGCGGTAGGTCCCAATGTGGATATCCTGGTCGAGGTACATCGTCGACTGGCTCCCATGCACGCTATCAGGGTAGCCGAACTCATGGAGCCGTACACTCCGTTCTGGTTCGAGGAGCCGGTGTCGTCGAGGGATCTCGGCGGCCTGTTGGAGGCCAAACGCCGCATAAAATTGCCCATTGTAACGGGCGAGGAACTATATACTAAGACCGAATTTCGGGAGGTGTTCGAGCGACGGGCAGCGGACATCATCAATGCCGACGTGTGCAATTGCGGAGGAATCCTGGAGCTCCGAGAAATTGCCGCCATGGCGGAAGCGTACCACATCGCGGTATCGCCGCATAATTACAACAGCACGACGGTCGGTCTCTCCGCCACCATACACGCTGCCGCCGGCATGCCGAACTTTTTGATAACCGAATACTTCGTCAATCTCGAAAGCATGGCGAAGGCCGCTGCCGTCAATCCGCCCGTGGTCAAAAACGGGTATATCGAGCTTCCCACCGCTCCGGGATTGGGCATCGACCTGGATGAGGAAGCGCTGCAGAGCTATGCCGACACCGAGCGCCCGGCTCGACGGCTGAGATTCCCGGCTGACGAAGGTCCTTGAGATCTGATCGATTATCGAGGGGCAGCGGGAAGCTGAATCGGAGCACATGGCAACAAAGCCACGTTCGGCACCGGCGGCAGCTCCCGGTCCAAAAGCGATACTACGCGATCCCAGTCACGCACCAGAATATCCCCGGTAAATCTCTTGTAGAAATGCTGCGCGGGAAAGTTCTCCGAGCACACGATGCGCTGGGTTTTGTCGCCAACCCGAGCTTCGACGCTGCCGGCGTTGGATCGTTTCTCCAACGCCTGAAAGTGCGCGTAATCGAGCCCTTCGCGCGCACCGTGGAAACAGATGCCGTCGCAAGCAGCATCGACCACCAGAACGAAGGTGTTTTCGAAATATTCGGAGACCCATAGAGACTTTCCCAGCTGCACGGGATCGGCGTCGTATGGATAGGCGTTGGCCACGACGAGGTCGACGGGACCATCGGGCAACTCAGTGGCGTAGATATCCCTCGCCGATTCCATGCCGCGAACGTGGGCTTCTTCCAGATCGCCGGCCACGATCCCGGCTGGCTCTCGTCGCGCGTTTATCACCACGTTTACGATAAAATCCAATCCCAATCTTCTCGCCGCCTCCTGCATCGCGTTGCGGCCGTCGGTGGTTGGATCGCTAGTCGTCCGCGATCCGCGTCCGCGGTAGCTGCACATATTGTGGAGGTAGTCTATCGTTGCATATCCCGCTACCCCCGGTACCACGAGCTTGGCGCCACCCCCGAAGCCAGCGAGTCCGTGGGGGTATATGCCGCCAATACAGATTTTCAGATCGGCATCGGCAACCGTTGGATTGATATACAGTGGCATGCCGCAGGAGAGGTTACCCAGCGCCCGCAGCTCGCCGCTCATGAAGTCGTGATTCTGCACCTCGTAATCGGCGGCTACTTCCTTGCCGAGCTTCTTGGCGATTTCATCTGAGCTCAGAGGTCGATGGGACCCGGATCCGATAACGAAGCGGATCTCACCCATGGAAAGACCGGCGGATAACAAGCGATCAAGCAAGCCCGGAAGCACCGCCGCGACCGGGGTTGGACGGCAGAGATCGTCCACGACGATGGCCGCACTTTTCTTACCCCGAGCCAGCTGTTCCAAGGGTGGAGTACCGATAGGCGCATCGAAAGTCGACGCAATCTGCTCGTCGGTCAACGCCGCGACCTCTTTGGGTGGGCAAACGCGAAGCTTCCAATGGTCGGGGAACACCAGCGCGCGCTCCTCATCCCCGTGCCACGCCCTGGAACAGACGTTGACGATTTGGTTCAATTCCATTGAAGCCGTGTATCTAGTGCAAGCTGGCTTTCGCGGCGGCGAGCAGAACATCCACCTGCAGGCGCACCCTGAAATCGGGATTGACGTACTGAAACTTGATCTTCCCGTTCCTGTCGGCGATGAAAACCGCCGGTACGGGAAGCGGCGATCTACCCACGGTCTGAAACGCCACGCCAAAAGCTCGAGCAGCTTTGAGGCCACTGTCTGAAAGCAGCGTGAAGGTCAGTTTATTCTCCCGCGCTGCCACACCAAGATCGGCCGGAGGATCGGGCGTAAGTGCAAGGATCTGGTACCCACGTGACTGGAGTTCCGGCAAGAGCTCCTGCAATTGCGCCAACTGGCGCACGCAGTAGCCTCACCACTTTCCCCGATAGAAGATCAGCAGCGTCGGAGCTCGCTGAGTCAGTTCCCGCAGTTGCACGGTTTCCCCGGTGGGCGTTTTCACCGCCGCCTCGGGGATCGTCTCGCCGATGAGCAATGGCGTGACTTGCCTGGGTGACGTCGGAAGCACTGTGGCATGTTTCGGAGCCGAATCGCCATGAACCAACACCGCGGCGGCCAGTGTAAACAGAATCGCGTATCCTGGAGTTCGCGTCGTTCGCATTTGGATTCCTGCTGTTGATGGGTAGTAATCGAGGGGACGTGTAACTGTAACGAATAATGTAACTGGAAACAAACCACCGCTTGTGGCTCGGAGGAATGCGCTTGAAGGGTGGTAGCCGCTGGCATATCTTCTTGGGGTTTTTCGAAACGCACCGCCGTGCATCCGTAAACTCGATGCAAAAATGCAGACCAGTTCTCGCATTGTCACCCAACTTGCCGACGAACAGGAGATAGCATGACTGCACTGGAAGACAGGTTTCTAGAAAGAAACCCGCGTTCCCTCGAACAGTTCGAATACCTGCGCGAGTCCACTCCGGGCGGCGTAGCCAAAGGCGCCTACTATTTCAAGCCGTTCCCGTTGACCATAGATCGCGGAGAGGGATGTTACATGTACGACGTCGATGGTCACAAGTACGTGGACTTCGTCAACCATCATACTGGACAGATCCTCGGGCACGGTCATCCGGCCGTGATGGAAGCCATCAAACGTCAAATGGAGCGAGGCATTGCGGTCGCTTCCCCCATGGGCCACGAAAAGGACATCTGCGCGGAGATGTGTCAAAGGGTGAAATCTCTCGATCGAATTCGCTTCGTAAATTCGGGAACGGAAGCAACCCTGCACGCCATACGTCTGGTGAGAGGTTCCACGGGGAAAACGAAGATCGCAAAATTCGAGGGTGGGTATCACGGCAGTCATGACGCCGTCGAAATCAGTGTCGGTCCCCCGCTGGACAAGGCGGGCCCGGCAGATGCGCCCGTTCCCGTCGCGCAAACGGCAGGTATGTCACCACGCGCACTGGAGGAAGTCGTCATTCTGCCCTACAGCAACGTGGATGCGGTGGAACGCATCCTCGCCGCCCACAAGGACGAGCTCGCCTGTGTTATCATGGATCCAAAGGCGGGCATTCTGGAGATTTCCAAGGAATTTATTCAAGCGGTTCGGGAGATCACGAACAGGCTCGGGTTGTACCTGATCTTTGACGAGATCGTGGGTTTTCGAGCCGGGTACGGAGGTGCCCAGGAACACTTCGGTATCGACCCGGATCTCACCGCCTACGGCAAAATCGTCGGCGGCGGTTTTCCCGTCGGTGCCTTCGGCGGGCGGGCGGATCTTATGGATCTGTTCGATCCCACGCAGCCGACCGGTTTTGGACAGAGCGGCACCTACAGCGCCAACCCGATAACCACGGCGGCCGGGCTGGCCATGTTGCGCGAGCTCACGCCTGAGGCTTTCAAACATCTCAACCGTTTGGCCGACCGCCTGAAGAACGGGCTCAACGAGATGTTTGCCCGCAAAGGTGTGGACGCCATCAGCGTCAGCCTCGGTTCGGTGTTCAGTTTCTACTTCACCCCGGAAAAGGAACTCAAAGATTACCGTTCGATGTCAAGGAATGACAAAGAGATGACCCATAAGGTATTTCTGTCGCTGCTGGAACAGGGGTACTATTTGAGTTTCGGTCTGGGAATGTGTGCCATCTGCCTGCCCACGGAGGAAAGCCATATCGACGGATTGATCGAAGCCGTAGACAAAGCGATCGACGAGGCGAAGAATAACTGAGAGAAACTCCCGCAGTTGACAAGAACCCGGGAAGCGCGCGGCCTCCCGGGTTTTCTTGTGTCCGAATACGACTCCGATCAATCAGCTGGATCGAGAACGGCCACGTGTGGCAAACAACGAAATTGCTGATTGTAGTCCATGCCGAATCCCACGACGAAATGATCGGCGATCTCGAATCCCAGGTAGTCAATGGCAACATTGTAGGTTCGATTGGCGGGTTTGTTCAGCAACGAACACACCTTGAGCGACCGGGGTCCCTGTTTTTCCAGCGCCGTCAGTAGCTGTGACAGGGTCAAACCGGTATCTACAATACCGTCGACCACGATCACGTCCCGGTTTTTGATATCGAGGGAAACCTGCCTGCGAAATTCCGCGACGCCGCGACTCGATCCTCCATCATACGAAGAAATATCGACGAAATCGTACTGCACCGATGCGGAAAACTCGGGTGGAAATTCCCGCAGCAATCTCATCATGAAGTCCACCGCCCCGGTCAGTACGCCGATAAAGACGGGCGAGGAGGACCGCTCGTAATCGACAACGATTTCAGCCGCGAGCTGCTCTATGCGCGCCGTCAACGTTTGAGAATCGAATAGAATCTTCACATGTCCTCGAGATGCACAGGTTAATCTGTCCGGTTTGTTTCGGACCCTCGGACAGCTTTGATTCGGGAAAATCGTGAGACGTTCCCCGTCGGCTGTCAAGTGGGCTGTTTATGGGCCTTGAATCGCAGCTTAGAGCTTGCCTTTGGATATGCAGCTTTGTATCGTATCGAGAATCTTCAACGTGCCGCCATAGGCGACTCGAGCCTGACAACCCTAACAGTGAGAAAAACCTGGACTTACGGCTATATCGAGAGCATATTAATTTACGGAATTTCCTACTTTAAGGTCTTGACAGTCAGGGTTAATCAACAAAGATAAGTTAGAGTGGGCTATATTTCTCGCCAAAGTAGGAAATTCCGTTAATTTAAATGGGCCAGGGCGAGGAATGGTGGCAGCAAGCGTACAGCGTCTCCTAAAGCGTCGTAAGATAGAGCTTGTTGTCCGTCCACCGGTCGAATATTTGAGAGGAAGGAAGTCGAAGGGAGCACCGGCACATGCAAGACAACAGAAAGACGAAGGCGCAGCTTATTGCCGAACTAAGCGACGTGCGGGGACGCCTTGCCGCGCTGGAAGGCAAGGTGGTTTCTTTGGGCGAAGACCTCGGCAAGGAGGACGACGGAGCCTCCCAACGTGCAGCGCGCGAGGAATTGAATACCCCGATTCAGTTTATTGGGGACTTTGATTTGATCGAGGCGAAGGGCGTGGACCTGTCATCGGGAGGCATCTGTTTCGACGCCGAAGCCGATATTCCGTTCGAGATGGAATTCCAGATGGCTGGTGATACAAAGAAATATCGTGCCCACCTGGTGTGGATGAAGCCGCTGGGAAATGGTCGCAGCAGACTAGGCTTCAAGTTCGTGCCGGACGAGTCGTCCCGTCTTTTATGGATCTACAAGGAACTGAAAGAGACGGCTGATTGAAGCAGCCGGTCACGCGCGGGACATGCAATGCTAACGATCTTGATGATCAGTGCTCTCACGCTAGTGGTTGCCACCGTCGGTGCTGCCCTCATTACCGGACGCGAGATTCAGCGGCTTAAATTCGAGCTGAAGAGGCTGGAACAAGCCAAAGAGCACGCGTTGATGGAACTAGAGGAGGCTAAGCAACGGCGGCAGGCGGCCGAGGGCACGGTCGGCGTGCTGGAGAACGTCAAGAAGGAGAAGAGATCGTCCCATGAGAAGCTCCTCATGGAGCTGGAAGAACTGAGCTCTCGCGCTGTAGTAGTCGCTCGCAACCGTCCCGTCCACTCATTCCCTAGCTGATTCAGACCTGCCGTCCCACCGCCCAAGTGGGTTAGGCTGCTCCCGCTATCGCCGGCTTACCGTTCGGTTCTGCCGTCGTTTTGTCGCCCTCTGAGGTATCGTCGGTCGGCGATATACTGAATATCTTTCTCAGCTCGCCCTCGATTTGACCGGCTATGGAGTCATTCTCTCGCAGGAAGGTACGCGCGTTTTCCCGGCCCTGGCCCAGACGGTCGCTGCCGAACGAAAACCAGGTTCCGCTCTTCTCGACGATTCGGTGATCGACCCCCAGGTCTAACAGATCGCCCTCTTTTGATATGCCGACGTCTTCCCCGTTGAACATGATGTCGAATTCCGCCTGACGGAACGGAGGCGCAACCTTGTTCTTGACTACCTTGACCCTCGTCCGGCGGCCGATGACCTCGTCGCCATCCTTAATCGAACCGATGCTTCTAATATCCAGCCGCACGGAGGAGTAGAACGACAACGCGCGCCCTCCGGTGGTGGTTTCGGGATTGCCGAACATTACGCCGATTTTCATACGTAGCTGGTTTATGAAGAGAACGGTGGTGCCAGACCGCTGCGCCGAGCCGGTCAGTTTGCGCAGTGCCTGAGACATGAGCCTGGCCTGGAGGCCCATGTGGGAGTCCCCCATGTCTCCGTCCAACTCTGCCCGCGGCACCAGAGCGGCAACCGAATCGATTACGATTATGTCGATAGCTGCGCTGCGCACGAGAGTGTCGGTGATCTCCAGCGCCTCCTCGCCGGAACTCGGTTGCGCCACTAGCAAGTTGTCGATATCGACCCCCAGGCGCCGGGCGAACCCCACATCGAGCGCGTGCTCGGCGTCGATAAAGGCGGCAATACCGCCCTGCTTTTGCGCTTCGGCCACGGAATGCAACGCACACATGGTTTTTCCGGCGGCTTCCGGGCCGAACAGTTCGACGATTCTGCCACGCGGAAGTCCGCCGATGCCCAGTGCGGCATCGAGAGAGAGCGATCCGGTGGGTATTACATCGACCTCGACGACCGGGGACTCCCCCAGCCGCATTATGGCACCCTTGCCGAACTGTCGTTCGATCTGGCTGAGGGCCGTATCCATCGCCTTCTGTTTCTCGTCCTTTTTTGGGGATTGATTCTGATTGTTCTTGGGCATCGCGTCCTCCCTGGCTGATTGGGTCATATAGTGCACAAAAAGATAGTATTCATTTGTGCAGTTGTCAAGCGCAAAAGCGCAGCCTCAGCCCCCCGTATCAACAATTGTGCCGATTGTCGACTCTCACGTAACGCGCTGATTATACGCAATTTGAGTAAATGGGGAGACTGCGGTCGTGGGTGGGGATAGAGGCAGCCGTGTGTAGCGTAGGAAACAATGAGGGCGGAACCGGAGTCAGGCCCGATTGGCAACGACTACCCTGGGCGTCTCCGTGAGGTCGTCGAAGCAGACGATATGGGCGAGTCGACCGCTGTTGCCGAGGATCTCCATCACAGGCTGCGACTGGTCATCGCCCACTTCGAGCACGAGGCTCCCGTGAGGTGCCAGGAACTGAGGGGCGTCGACCGCTAGCCGCCGGTAGAAATTCAACCCGTCCTCACCGCCATCGAGAGCCAATCTGGGTTCGAACTCCCTGACTTCGGGGGGCAGGGCGGGCATCTCCGGCGATGCCACGTATGGCGGATTGCTGACGATCAGGTCGAACGAAGCGAGGGTGTTTCCGTTCAGACAGGCAAACAGGTCCCCGGCGACCGTCCGCAACCGCTCCCCAACCTGGCTCTGGTCCGCGTTGACGCGGGTCACGCGGAGCGCCCCGAGGGAAATATCGACGGCCAGCACCTGCGCAGGCGGATGTTCGAAGGCAACCGAAATCCCCACGGCACCGGAGCCGCAGCCCATGTCCAGAACCTTCGGTGAGTCGCGAGACTCCAGCTGTCGCAGCCCCACGTCCACGAGAACCTCCGTCTCGGGACGCGGTATCAGCACCGCTTCGTCCACCTGCAGTTCCAGATGTCGGAACGCGGCTTTCCCTGTAATGTATTGAACCGGCGTGCCGTCCAGCCGCTGCTTTACGGACTGACGGTAACAGCCCACTTCGCTGTCGCTTAGGGTGCGTTCGAAGTGGAGGTAGAGGTCGAGGCGGCCCATCTCCAACACCGCTGCAAGCAGGATTTCGGCCTGCAGGCGAGGGTTTTCTAACCCCTTGGATACAAAAAAGCTGCTCGTTTGGTCGAGAATCTCGAGCAGCTTCCAGGTTCGCCTCTCCATTGTTGCTTAGTGGTGGTGCCGCGGCGGTTCCATCGATTCGACGCGGGACCTCCCTACCGGGCTACGGTTGGCCCCCAACGTCGCTTGTCGACAGCGCTTCCTCTTGGGCAACCAGAGCCAACTGCTGGATGAATTCGTCCAGGTTCCCGTGCAGAACCTCGTCCAAACGGAAAAGGGACAGATTGATGCGGTGGTCAGTTACCCGACCCTGCGGAAAATTGTAGGTGCGGATCTTGGCGCTACGATCGCCGGAACCGATCTGCAGCCGGCGGTCTGCCGAAATCCGTTCTTGCTGCTCCATTCGGTACCGATCCAGAAGACGCGCCCGCAGAATCTTCAACGCTTTGTTCTTGTTCTTGAGCTGAGACTTCTCGTCCTGGCAGGAAACCACCAATCCGGTTGGAATGTGGGTTATTCGCACCGCTGAATCGGTGGTGTTGACGCTTTGTCCACCGGGTCCGCTGGATCGGTATACGTCGATTTCCAGCTCCTCCGGAGCAATTTCCACCTCCACGTCTTCGGCTTCGGGCAGCACCGCCACTGAGGCCGCTGAGGTGTGAATTCGCCCGCTCGCTTCGGTCTTGGGCACCCGCTGTACCCGGTGCACTCCGCTTTCGAATTTCAGCTGGCCAAATGCCTGAGCTCCCGAAACCAGGAAGACGGTTTCCTTGAAACCGCCGGCCGGATTCGAACTGGAAGAGAGGGTCTCTACCTTCCACTTCTTGCGTTCCGCCAGGTAGGAATACATACGGTAGAGATCGGTAGCGAATAAGCCTGCTTCATCACCACCCGTACCGGCGCGTATTTCCACGATCGCGTTGCGATCGTCGTTGGGGTCCTTGGGAATAAGGTGCAGTCTGATTTCGTCATCCAGTCGCTTCACCTCCTCCGAGAGTTCTTCCTTCTCGGCGTGCGCGAGCTCCACGAGTTCCGCGTCCTCCCCGTCGCGAAGGATTTCCTCAGCCTCCAGCAGACGCTGTTTCACGTCACGATACGACTCGGCCAGCTGCACGATGGCGCCAAGCTCTCCCAACTCCTTGGCCAGGCGCTGGTAGTTCGCCGAATTCTGACTGGCGGTCGGGTCAGCCAGCTGGAGGCTCAACTCTTCGTACCGCTGCTCACAATCCTGGAGTTTTTCTAAAACCGTTGCCATGACCGTTCACCCTACGCGGCAATCCATCGGCTGATACAAGCATGTACACGAAAAAGGCGATAAAACTCCCCGTGCGGGGCGTTCTACCACCTGAAATCCGAATTCGACCTAGCTAAGCTTCGGTTGCTTCTTCGACGGGCGCCGCTTCGGCAGGAGTCGCTCCTTCAGCAGCGGCGTCTTCCGTCGCAGGAGTCGACGTTTCGCCCTGGATGTTGTACCTCTTGTTGAACTGCTCTACGCGTCCCCCGCGATCCAGCAGGCTCTGGCGTTTTCCGGTGTAAAATGGGTGGCAGGCCGAGCACACTTCCACGTGCAGGTCGGGCACGGTGGACCGGGTCTGTACGACGTTTCCGCAGACGCAGGAAATAGTCGTCTCGACGTATTCGGGATGAATTCCGTCTCGCACTGTTTGATCCTATTGAGTTTTGGCTTCGCTGCTGCTCAATGAATTTCGATCGATATAAAATAGAGGACACGATCAGGCCGGGCAAGAGCGCTACTCGTTCATGGCTTTGAGGAATTTCTCGTTGGTTTTGGAGTTCTGCATGCGCTCGAGGAGAAACTCCATACCCTCTATTATGCCCATCTGATTCAGAATGCGGCGCAGTACGAAGGAGCGAGTCAGCTCGAACTCGGAGAGCAGCAGTTCCTCTTTGCGAGTGCTCGTAGAGGTCACATCGATCGCAGGATAGGTTCGTCGATTGCTGAGCTTGCGATCGAGCTTCACTTCCATATTGCCGGTGCCCTTGAACTCCTCGAATATGACCTCATCCATGCGACTCCCTGTATCAACTAGCGCTGTGGATATGATCGTCAGGCTGCCGCCCTCCTCGACGTTGCGGGCGGCGGCGAAGAACTTGCGCGGCCATTGAAGTGCCGTTGAGTCGACCCCACCGGTGAGGATGCGCCCGCTGTGGGGCGTCACCGTATTGTAGGCGCGAGCGAGACGGGTCATGCTGTCCAGCAGTATGACCACGTCCCTTTGGTGCTCCACCAATCGCTTCGCCTTCTCGATGACCATTTCGGCAACCTGGACATGGCGTGTAGCCGGCTCGTCGAAAGTCGAGCTCACCACTTCGCCGTCCACCGATCGCAGCATGTCGGTCACTTCCTCGGGACGCTCGTCGATCAGCAGCACGATCAGGACTACTTCCTTATGGTTTCGGGTAATGCTGTTGGCGATCTTCTGCAGCAGCATCGTCTTGCCGGTAAACGGAGGCGCCACGATCAACCCCCTCTGTCCCTTGCCAATGGGTGCAAGGAGATCGATGATTCGCGTGGTCATTTCCTTGGGATCGAACTCCAACTGAAATCGATCTTCCGGATGGAGCGCCGTCAGGTTTTCGAAAATCGCCTTGCTTTTCGTGACCTCCGGATCCTCGAAATTGATCGCCTCGACGCGCAATAACGCAAAGTATTTTTCGTCGTTCTTGGGGGGACGTATCTGGCCGGAGATCGTATCGCCCGTGCGCAGGCTAAAGCGCTTGATCTGCGAGTGCGAAACGTAGATGTCGTCGGGGCCCGGCAGGTAGTTGTAGCTCGGTGAGCGCAGGAAACCAAATCCCTCGTCGAGGACCTCCAAAACACCCTGGGCGAAAATCAATCCGCTGCGCTCGGTCTGGTGTTTGAGAATAGCGAAGATGAGCTCCTGCTTGCGCATCGCCGCGTAATCCGAGACCTCCAGGTCTCGCGCGACCTCCTGCAGATCCATGATGTTCATGCGCTGGAGCTCGACGATGTTCATTTTTTGAGTCCTAGTAGCGGTAGCCATTCATCTCCTTGTCCAGCACGTTGGTTAATCGCTTCGGCCAGCCGCATACTGTTTCTCAGTGCGGGCACGGCCAGAATTCAGTTTTTCGAGTGAAGCGCTCAGAATTGCAGTTGGCGCGCACGAAGATGCGACGCACACACTGCGTATCCACAAAGTCGGTCTGTTTTTTGAGTTTACGAAGCGTTGGGGTGCAGGAGGCCTTTCAATATGCAGGATTTATCGAATGTGCAATGGTACGAGGGTTTCGAGTGCATCAGGCTCGGCACTCTTGGTGTTAGCTATTTTTAGTGGAATCGAAAAACGCGAGGCACGATTAACCTATCCAAGAAAAGCCCGTTTGTCAAGACCCTTTTCCCGACTGATTTCTACTCCTCAAGTCCGGTCGGTTCCTCGAAGTTAGCCACGGTGCGGCCGAAATGATCAGCAAAGATAAAGAAATCCGCGAAATCGATCCGCTGGTTGCCGTTCAGATCGAAGCGGGGGTCGTAGGTGAGCTCCCCTTCAATGCGCCCGAAGTGATCGGCAAACAGAAAGAAATCGTTGAAGCCGACGGTGTCGTCGGTTGGATCAAACCAGCCGACCACCGCCTCACCCGCTGCATCTATGGGTTGGAAATCGTTATTCTCAGCGCGGGCGGTTCGGGCGATATCTGCTTCGGTCGCCGGTTCGATCTCTGGCGCCGTTTCGTGGTTAGAATCGAAGGATCTGACTTCGTAAACATAAAGCTCGTTGGTTTCGGCCGACGAATCGGCAAAGGTGTTGGTTCCGGCATCGACCTCGCCCACCTGCACAAACACACCCTCCTTGGTGCGGCGATATATTCGGTAACCAGCAACGCCCGCACGGGTGGCAATGGCTCCGTATGTGCTGAGATCGCCACTGATGGCTAGCCCACCTGCGAATGCTCTTGTCGTCCAGTGATAGATTCCAGATGAGCTGAATCCGGCCGCCGGCGTCGTCGGGAACATCAGAGGCTTGTATGTTGGTCGGCGGCTGAGGCGGCAGTTCATCCGAACCTGCGGCTGGCTCGGAGCCCACGAGCGCGGCAAGGCGGATGGCGCCGAAGACGAGGAGGAGCCACGCGAGACCGCAAACAGAAATCCCCACCCGTTTAGGGCGGGGATTCCTTACTCTGCGTCTGAACCGGGTATCAGAGACCTTCGCTCGTGCGCACTTCGTCGGCATTGGCTACCGTCTTGCCGAAGTCGTCAGCGAAAACGAAGAAATCGTCGAAATCGATCCTGTCGTTGGGCGAGATATCGAATCGCGCGTCGTAGGTTTCATCACTGGCGTCTTCACCAAAGTGATCGGCGAAGGCGAAAAAGTCGTCGAATGTAACTGAACTACCCTGGCGCGTGAACCAACCCAGGATAATCACCCCGTCCTCATCGACCGGAGGAACCTTGACGACGACTTCGGTCGTCGAGTCATCTACAAACTCCTGGACGGTTCCCAGGTCGGCGAGCACCTCCGGGTCGTCCGTCGTCAGCGTCTGCAGCTGAGTCAATGCTGCCTCGGCGGCCGGCTCGTCTTCGATTCCCTCAACGTCCAGAATCTCGAAACTTACGATTATGCTACCGGCGGAGATATCGGTTACTACGATTCGGCTCGGATCGATACCCAGAAGCTCTGCCACGAAAGTGATGAAGTCCGTCGTGAAGGCATCAACGGCCGCCTCGTCCTCCACGTCCAGTTCGACATCGAAGGTCAGGGTGGCCGCGACCGTGGTTACTATGGTGGCCTGACCGCCCCCACCAGCTCTGATGATGCGAGCTAGATCGTCTGAAGTGCCAGGTTCGACCACGAAATCGGTTTCGTTGTCCTGGTCGAACGGCCGCACCGAATAGATGTAGGTAATGCCATCCTCCACGGATGCATCCACGAAGTCGGCCGTGCCCGGTGCGACCTCAGCGAGCAGCTCGTCTTCGCCCTCGCCCGCCTTCCTATAGATGTTGTAGCCGCGGACACCGCCTCTGGGTACCACCGAATCACCAAATCTGGTGAACGAGACCGCGTCGTCTATCGAGGTAGACCAGGAAAGAGTAATGCTCGATCCCTCTTCACCAGGCGTATCCGCGGCGACGAGGTTGGTAATGGGCGCGGGTGGGATATTGTCGATGGCTGCCGCTGCACCGGAGGTGGTCAGCTGAGCACTGGCGGTCCCGGCAACGACGATCGCCAGGCCCAGCGCTTTTAAGGTAATAGCCGGCTTCATATGGTCCTTCCTCCTACTTGGAGCTGCTGTGGGTAAAGTGACCCAACTTTACGGCGGACTTTAATTTACGCGAGCGCATGTAGAAGGTCAAGCGGTTTTTGGCAGGATGTGGGGGCACAAAAAAAAGCGCGACACCCGAAAGGTGTCGCGCCCCAATCCGAACTGAAACAGACTACTGACCCAGTACCGCGTAGGTGCCGGCCTTGTTGAAGTTGTCGACAAATACGAAGAAGTCATCGAGGTTGATGACATCCAGGGAACCTTCGTCCTGATTGATATCGAAGCTCGCAATCCACTCCGTATCGGAAGAGGTGGTGTTAAACTGGTCGGCGAAAGCGAAGAAATCGTCAAAATCGACCTTGCCCGCTGAATCGCCAGTGGTGATGAAATCGCCCAGAATCTGATTTCCGTCGTCGTCAACCAGTACCTCGACATCGGAGGGCGAGATGCCAACGCCGCTCAGGGCGACTGTCACAGAGGGATTCGCTGCATCATTGCTGGTGACTGTGATTGTTCCGGTAGCTTCACCAACGGCTGTCGGCGAGAACACTACGGCAACCTCCTCCTCGTCACCGCCCGCAATCGTGGATGCCGTAAGAATCTGACCGCGAATTTCGCCGCCAGCGTTGGCATCCGTATGAATGTTGACGTAATAGAGCCCGGCCCTCAAATCTGCCACCTGATCGGCAGTCATGTCGACCCAGGTCCCCTCGATCGTGATTTCATCTTCGCCCTCGGTAATCTCACTCTCGTCAAATCCACGGACGACACCAGCCGAAACACCCGCTGCGCCAGGACCATGAATGTGTGCAGCGGAGAACCCGGTGAGTCCAGTGATGGTGACCGAGAACGTTAGCTCTGTTCCGGCGGAGTTCAAGGAAAAAGAACCGTCACCTGAAGCGTCTGTGTCCGTCACGCTGGCTTGCTCCCCATCGAGGGTGGCGGCGAATGTGCCGATGGAAAAGGCGGCATCGCCGGTCAACGCGAGGGTCACATCGAGATCCAGATCGCCGGTATTGCGGACGGTCAGCGAAATCGTACGGGACGTCCCGGTAGTAACGTTGGCGAAACTCAAGCTCTCGCTGCTCAAATCGATCTCCGCCGGTCCGAGGCCGTCAGAAATGCCGGCGCTCAGGTCGATCAGGGTCGTGCGATTATTCGGATCGTTGGTATTGAGTGTCAACAGACCGGGGTAGTCGCCAGTCAAATTGCCTACATCGGCAGCGACAAAGAAGACATCGATATCACCGGATTCCCCCACGGCGAGGCTCAGCGAGGTCACCGAGGTAGAGTAGCCGTCGCCGTCTACACTGGGAGAAACCGTCAGGAGTGCGTCCGGATCGTCAGCGCTGTTGGTAAAGCTGAAAGTGCCCGTGACGATCTCATCAATACTCACATCACCGAAATCAAGGGCGCCGGTGGTCGTGCTTGAAAGGCTCGGCGCGCCTCCAACGTCCACAAAAGCCTCCGGAGTCTCTTCCGCTACCAGATCGATCTCGGAGACGACGTCGAGGGCCGGGTCCGTAGCATCTTCGGTCACATCGAAAGTGATCACGATACTGCCCGAACCAACCGCGATGTTCGTTATACGACTGGTGTCGATGCCCTGAGCTTCGAGGGCCGCGAGAAAGTCGGCGATGATCTGATCGACGGCGGCGGTGTCGGTTATGTCAACATCGCCGGTGAAGGTCATGGTTACCTCGACGATCGTCGCTACATCTTCCGGCGTCTCTACCTCCGCGGTGGGCGGGGGGCCCAGATTGATCGCATCGCTCTCGGTCTGCGCGCTCTCGTTGCCAGAGGCATCAGCCGCAGCGACGGCGTAGACGTAGGTGAATCCGGCTTCGACCGTATCATCGACGTATGAGGTCGCACCATTATCGACGGAGGCCAGAAGGGTCAACTCACCGTCGAGCTCACCGCGATAGATGTTGTACGCAGCGACATCATTGACATTCACATACGTACCGCCAGAGGTGAAATCCCCACTGACGGCGGCCTGTCGTCTGAAGTCTTCGGCGGCAATCGACCACGTAATCGTAGCGCTAGGACCGCCAAGATCCACCTCAACCGCCAGATCCGAAACAGGACCCGGAGCCAGATCGTCTAGTCCACCGGCACTCCCTGAAACGGTAAGTGCCGCCTGCACCGGACCCACTGTCATCGCCACAGCACCCAGGGCCAGTAGCGTGATACTCAAAAAACCAGCGATTTTGCCTCTCGACATGTTATGTTCCTCCTCCGAGGTTCGTAGAAGCCAGCCTCGTAGATTTGATAGGCAACAATAGGGGTAAATCTAATAAAATACAGAGATATCCCTTACATTATACAACTTAGCTGAGGTAAATTTATAGCTTTGTAGATTCAAGTCAAGCAATTTCTTCAGATGCATAAATGTGCAGCAATTTGGACGTTCGAATCCATGAAAATCGAGCAAATGGGAGAACACCGACACTTACCATCCGGAAACGACAAGACCTATGCAAGTGGTTCGAATGCTTACAAGTACTTGATTTAGATGAGCTTGTCAATCTCGTGGGCGCCCGGTTTCGACATCCGTACTCGACGTTGAGTCGCCGGAGGGCCCAATTTTCGCCCATGATTCAATCTAAAGCCGAAAGGGCACGGCGGATGTGATCAAACGCACCAGATGAGCGCACCAGGGTCGTGCGGCATCTTGACCCTCATACAGCCCAGAAATAGGTTGTCTTTTTCTCCTGTCCCGTCAAGCCATTCTCATATCGACATGCAGCGGATTCCGGATGCGACCATAGAGCGCATCAAGGACGCGACGGATATCGTCGAAATCGTCTCCGACCACGTGCAATTGACCAAGCGCGGCCGGAACTACTTCGGTGTGTGTCCCTTCCACTCCGAGAAAACCGCCTCGTTCAGCGTAAACCCCGAGTTGCAGATCTATCGATGTTTCGGCTGCGGCGAAGGAGGCAACGCGTTCAAATTCGTGCAGAAGATCGACGGAGTGAGTTTCGTCGAGGCGGTCTCCTTTCTGGCTCAACGGAGCGGAATCACGCTGGAGCTCGAGAGAAACACCGAGGCCGCCCAGTCGAACGATGAGCTTTTCCGCGCCAACGAAATCGCCAGTAAGTACTTCCACCACATGCTCCTCTCCGACGAGCAGGGGCGCCAGGCGTTGGAGTATCTAGAGGGCCGCGGCCTGTCGCGGGAAACGATCCAAGATCTGCAAATCGGTTTCGCTCCGGAGGCGTGGGACGGGTTGATGGGGGTGCTGCATCGGCGTGGCATCCCGCCGCCAATAGCCGAACGAGCGGGGTTGGCGATCCAACGGCAGAAAGGAAGCGGTTTTTACGATCGTTTCCGTGGGCGAATCGCCTTTCCGATCGCCAACGCGACCGGGCGTATTGTGGGTTTCGGCGCTCGTGCCCTGGTGGACGATCAGGAACCAAAATACCTGAACTCCCCCGAGACGGCTATTTATCGCAAGAGCCTGATCCTCTATGGTCTGAGCCGTTCCCGGGCAGGCATACGGGATCGCGACCTGGCTTTGGTGGTGGAAGGATACATGGACGTCGCTCGACTGGTGCAACACGGTATCTCGAACGTGGTGGCTACCTCCGGCACCGCCCTGACCGCGGAGCAGTGCCGCTTGTTGTCGCGTTACAGTCGAAGGGCGGTCCTCGTTTTCGACGGAGATTCCGCCGGTTCTACGGCTGCCGAGCGGGGAATCGAGATTCTTCTGGGCGCGGATCTCGAAGCCCGCGTAGTCTGCCTGCCGACGGGTCACGATCCGGATAGCCTGGTGCGGGACGAAGGCGCCAATCGTCTGAACGCCCTGGTCGATTCGTCCTTGTCGGTACTGGATTTCTATCTGGATCGTCTGGCGACCCGATTCGATGTGAGATCGGTTGAGGGCAAGGCGCAGGTGGTGGCACATCTCAAACCGGTGATCGGTCGCGTAAGCGACGCGGTGAGGCGGGATCTTATGCTCCGCGAAGTAGCGTCACGGCTGGGGGTCGATGAACGAGCCATCCGGGCGGAGCTGCAACGTGATACGCGGCGGGAGCCCAGGCCGACCGGACCGGGGTCCGAGCCCTTCGCGCCGGCTGCCGAGTTGCCGTCGGTCGAAAAGCAGTTTCTAGGTCTCTTGCTCAAATACCCCCGCTTCATCGCGCCTACTGCAGCGGTCATCGAACCGGAAGATTTCCTCGATCCACGGTCGCGCGCCATCGGCACACTTCTGTTCGACAGACACAAAACTTCCGACGCGTTGGACCTTTCGCTGCTCGTGGAAGAATTCGACGACGAGAACCTGGTCAATGCAGTTGCCGCTTGCGCCGTGGAAGAGTTCGATGAGGATCAGGTGGACGAGTTCTGGTCGGACACCATTCACAGATTCAAGAGTGACGCCTTGACCCGGCGGATGGAGACCTTGAAACAGGAGCTAGCGGCGGCTTCGAAGAAGGGGAACGAGAAGCTGATCGAGGAACTTGCGGGAGCCCTTGAGGAGCTGGTGAAAGAGCGGGCGTCGAACTCGGTGGAACGCGCACCGTGATCTTTCGCCCGTGCCGTTGGAGAAACGATGAGACTTCTGCATAAATTTCTGCAGCTCTTCCGCAACAACCCTGGGCTCCTTTTGCGGCATGTTTGGGGGCGAGTGCTGTCCAAAGTACCAGATGCGCTACTACCTAGTTCGCCTTTTGAAGGCCGAGTAAATGGCCTCCGATTTCAGTTCGATTTGTCGCTGGATCGCAACATCAAGAAGATGTACCTCCAGTGCTATGAAATCGAAGTTGCAAGCGTCATCAAGAGGGTTTTGAAGAAGGGCGATGTTTTCGTGGATGTAGGTGCCAACATCGGGTACCTGTCGGCTTATGCGGCGGGAGTAGTGGGCAGTTCTGGGCAAGTGCACGCATTCGAGCCCGTGCCTGCGTACTTCGACAGACTCCGATTCGTGTCAGAAGAAAACCCTGGATACGACATCAAAGTAAATCAGTGTGCACTAGGTGAACAATCTGGAAAAGAAGAGATCGCAGTTACGAGCCGTAGAAATATTGGATTTAATACCATGGTTCCCGGCATTATGGGACCCGAGCGTACCAGCTACTCAGTGAGCGTTCCAGTTGTCCGCTTGGACGACTACATTCAAAAAAACGTCTCCCGGAACATAGCGTTAGTGAAGATCGATGTTGAAGGCTTCGAGTCGTTCGTATTGAGAGGCTTGACTAGCTATTTCCCTAACGCTGACCCCTTGCCCGTAATAGTTTGCGAGATCATTCCGTATACGTATCCAATTTCTGACTTCAGTCTGCAAATGCTATGGGACTATATGGGTGAAAATGGATACAAGGCGCTGGACATAGTCGACATGAAATCCCAACTAGAGGTCGCGCAATTGTCGCAAACTTCCGCCATTGACGTTGTTTTCGCTCCAACCGATTCGCCGTACGTTAGCTAGTAGCTCGCCATCCAAGCTCGAGGGCGAGGGGGACTCCTTTGATTCGGCTCCGGAAGACGTACGAATAGTCGGCCGATGCAACATCGATCGTTGTCATGAATCCTGTCGTGCCTTTGAACTCGAAGGCTTTGTCCCCGACCTTGTAGGATTCGATTTCGTTGGGCATGACAACAAATCCATCGTTCCGGGGTGCCCCGATGTAGGTAAGGTTTGCGATAGTTACTGGTTCGCTTCCCTCAGGTGCACCCCGTGTCAGCACGATTTCTGCAATTTTCCCGCCACCAAGCGTGGCGTGAGCGCCGTCGTCGCCGTGGTTCCACACAACCTCTGCGTCCTCCGCGATGGAGAAGGACTTCCATTTGAGGGGATAGATCCTTCCAAGCGCTTGGGCAATGCCCGCCCGCTGACCTTCGTTGACGGAAGGATCGAAGGTGACGACCGCCCACTCGGCGTCCATCTGCGAAAAATCGTGCCCGAGATCACCAGACACCCAGAACTTCGCTCCCTTCAGATCGGTTTCGCCGTAGCTGCCACCGTTGACTTTGTAGGCGATATTGAATCTGCAGAAGTGCTCGGCTGCTTCCCCGTGATGGCCAGCATGCGCGGCTGGCTTGGTGTTGAAAAAGCACTGACAGAAGACGGGACAACTACACGCCTCGATGACCGTACCATTGAACGACCAATCTGGAGACGCCTTCGGTACGTCCTGGGCAAGAACAGCTGTTGCTGCACCTGCCAGAAGAACCACGAACAGTCCTCTGGTCGAAATCCTGAGCCAACTCTGTGCAGGCATGGCGCTCCTCCTTTGTGTTGGGTGTACGCGACTGTTGCCGTGAATATAAGTTCGGTGAGCTACTCCACCAGCCCCTTTTTCGACGACCGGCGCAACTTGTAAACCCCGCATTCGGATGGGGATCTGCGGATTGTCAATCCGTAACCAGCTAACGCCTCGTCGATATCTGAGTACCATCCAAAAAGACAGAAGGGGGCGGCCAGTCGTCCCCTCGAACGGATGGGGATCTGCGATTAGAAGGAGTTGATCAGCGGGTCACTGTGGCGCTACAGACGTAGTTGTCGAAGCGGAGACTGTTGCTGACTCGCTAGTCTTCCCGCGGACGCGGTTTTCGGCCAGCACAGGGGAGGTCAGTTCGGCGATCACTTCGTCGGTCGAGCGCACGCGGCCCCAGCACTGATCGAACAGCCTCAATACCGCCAGGTGACCCTCGTGGCAGCCAGGAGAGGCACTGGCATCGTCCACCATGGTCACGATGTAGCTCCAGTTGACGGCTTCGATGGCCGTCATGCCAAGACAGCCGTGGGTAAGCTGACCGCACATCACCAGGTCGCGCACACCCAGATTGTGCAACAAGCCCGCCAGGCCCGTGGTGGCGAAGGCGCCGCCGGAGGTTTTTTGTTGCACGATCTCGCCCGGGCGGGGCTCCACGCCAGGCAGCGGCTGGCGCCCCGGTGCGCTAATGTGTCGCTCAACCTGCCCCCTGCCCCTCCGACGACGGAGCGCATCGTAGTACTTCTTGTCCAGCGAGAGCTCCCGGGAGTCGTCCGTCCAGCATCCAAGGTGAACGTGAATGACAGGGATTGGAATGCTGCGCGCCATCTCGAGCAGGTGTACGCAGTTGGCCAGCGCCGTGCGCATTGGCTCGGTTTCCGCCCTCTCTGGCGGTCCCTGCATGTCCACGATAATGAGCGCCGTGGCCTCGGGCCGAAGCGGGTCCACGAAGGCTTCGTGCGCACCCCCCTTGATGTTGCCCAGGCAGATCGTCTGAGTGAGATCAGTCTTCATGATGCTGTTCTCCCTGTTTCGTTACGGATATTGTGCGGCTACTGGCGGAAACACCTGCTCAATGGCTGAGGGGGTATCGTTTTCCCAATACTCGCGCCGAAGGCGTTTCGGAGCAACAGTCACGAGCAAGTGTTATAGGTCGTCGACAGATTGAGGAGGGGGTACTTTGTACCAGTACCAAACCTCGTCCAGGAGGCTGGGATCAAGCTCAGGTCGGGCGAACAAGTAGGGATGGACGTTTGGCGAAGGGCGTTGAAACGGCAATTCCCGATAAAGATCCGCTCTACATATCCATTCACAGGGACGTTCCAGGTTGTGCCGCGGAATCTTTCCCAACACATTTTCCACCAGCTGCGACAAGCTACGTCGAGGTCTGGTCAATCGCCCCCCTACCAGGGAAGAGAGAGTGGCCGGCCGGTGGGAAGGCACCAGCATCGCCCGTCGGCGCGACCGGCCTGCTCTCTCATAATATCAAACTAAAAAAATGCGTAATCGTCCTGGGATGACACGTGGTGACACAAAACCTTGGTTTAATCGGTCTTTAAGAGATAGAGCCCGACGGACTATCAATCCGTATCAACCTACGAATGGTATTGATGCAGGAGTGACGACAAGACATGCCAGGGGGGTGAGGTTTGTGCCGGAACCGTGGCCTGATTGAGGCGGGCAAAACGCGTTTCGGATTGGCGCTCCAGTGAAGGGCAGCCGCCATCGCTTGACTTACTTTTCTCAAATGCCGTCCAGATTGATTTCGGTAATTTTCCCCCCTTCTACATAAATCTTTTTGTCAATTTTGGTCGCCCTGTCTTTTACATGAAATCGCATCGTATAATGGCCAAAAGGCACTGGAAATTCTGCCCATAGGACCCCTTGGCTATAGACTCCTCCCTTTATCAACATTGAGGGAGACGTCTCGCCGTCAGGAATAAGCTCCCAACCTTTGATGGCCAACCTGGACGGCTTATTGACCAGTATCCTTCCCAATGTGATTTGTTTCTCGACTATTTCCTCCAACTCTTTAGCGCTATTTGCCGCGAAGTATTCCCCTCCCCCTACCTTGGCCATGCAAGCGAGTTGAGTTCGTTGCTTTTCATTCACAGTATAGCCGACGGTATGAAGCTTGAATCCGACGGTCTGTGTCGTAATTATTCTTTTGGTTTCTCCGCACGGATCCCCGCTACAGGTATCATTACCGTCACTGATCACCACAATTACGCCGACTCCATCATAAGCCTGCAACGCTCTACCTACTTGAGTGATCGTAGCAGCAAGCGGTGTCTTAGCATCATTTCGCGGTGAGATCGTTTCCAAACGACGGTAGAAGAGGTTTCAATCCTTTGTGTTTGGCGGAATCATGATTTCTATATCGGAGCAATCACCAGCCCTCCGATGACCAAAAGTTGCCAATGATGCTGTCACGCCAGGCGACAGATTGGTAACCGTTTCGCGGATAATTTTTTTTGCTTCGGTTATTTTTCGCTCTCCAGATGGGTCCCTAGCCAACATGCTGCCTGAGGCATCGAGGACGAACATGATTTCTGCCTCATCGGACGAGGCGATATCCGTGAGTACCAAAACGCAAAGTAGAATTGTCCACGCAGCCATGATTATATCATCCGAAGCATACTTGTGAACGCGTACCGCGGGGCGGAATATCTGCAGTTGCACTCGTCAAAGCAACCGGAACGCGGAATAGAAAAGAGGCTTGTACGTACTAGTACTAGACTAAGGGTGGATAAGAGGTCAAAACGGCCTTCTCCCAGTTTTCGGGCGGTAGGAGGCAATCGTAGGCTCCTCCCTCAATTGCGGGCTTGACGAGGTACCTGGGGCTTGTAGGGGAATGGGGCAGCGACTTCGTTCCGATGATAAGAATAACTGAAATCGTTTGGCCACGATCGCAATAAACCAATCAAATGGCTATAGGCTCACGAGGCGATTCCTCCGTTCATGTTCTTCGTATCTCACGGATTATCAATCCGTTGAAGTCAATGAAGCACCTTCACGAATCCTGATGTTCCTCCGGTTCCGCTGCTTTTTTGTCTGCTTTAAAAACGAAACCGTGCACAATCTGAACGCCCGAATAATTAGAATCGCGGATCTCAACGACGCCTCTTTTTACGCCTAACGTAAAGCTGAGCCGCAGCGCCGAGTTTGCAGAACCACCGCTCTGGACGAGTCTGCCATCAAATCCAAAAAACCGCGATACTACGAGCACCGAAGCCGCTGTCGGCTCCAGCGGAGGTTAGACGTCGGTGCGCCGGCTGTTTCCCAGTTCAAGGATCTTGTAGGTCATGAATGACCCAGCGCCCGGATCGCCATCATAGTAGAACAGGGCAATCTCCCGGGCTGTGAATTTCAAATTCACGCTCTTGCTACCTAACTCCTCGTAATAGCGTTTGCACACATCTTCGGCTTCGATGCTGCCTAGCTCAATGGTCAGGTGGAAATGATAGCGATCCCCATCGTGAGGTGCGGAGGTGTTCTCGAACAAATCGCCAAGTTCGGTGTTGATGCGGTTGTGTAGCTCCCTCAGCGCATCCGTTTCCCTGACATTAAGCCCAAGAATCCCATATCCGCTCCACTGTGTATGGTAGATACTGTCCAGCTCGAGTACGAATGGCTCGATGTCCTCCGCAAGCTTGTCAAAGTATTTTTCGAGTTTCTCCATATCATCGAACGAAAACGGCTGCTTCAGACTGACGTGAGCGGGCAATAGAGAAGCCAAGAAGCGAATGCCGTACTTTCTGTTGAGATCAAAGACGATCCGCCTTATGTAGTTCTGGACCTCACGATTCGCCAAGAGGGCAATTGCTGCCTTCATCATCATCCTTTGTGGGCTGACCAGCGACGCCTAACTATTGGTTATCTGGAAGCAGCTCTGCGTCTGGCACAAGAGCCCTGCGGATTGACACTCCTTAGCAGACGGTGGTGACTCGCTCTAGCATCGCTGCACCGCAGCACGCGGAACCACTGCCGTGACTCAATTCCGCGATCCGAGTGCTTCTATTCAGTGCCATTTCCTTCGATGGTTATCTTACCGGAATAACCACCTTCAATCAATCGGTCCGCTAAGGCTTGAGCAGCAGAGGTAGGCAGTGAGGGATTGTCACGAATATTTAGGTTTTGCCCGAGTCCGGAAAGATTTCCAAGCCCATCCAAGTTGTTCAAGCCCTCATTATCTCGGATCGTCAGATCCTCTCCAATTCTCAGCAATCCATTCAACCCACTGACATTCAGTAAAGAGGGGTTGAGTCGGATAAAAACATCGCGGTTCACTCTGGATACTTTCTCAATTCCTTCAAGACTCACAAAACCTCTATTGTCTCTAATCCAGAGATCGCGCTCAATCCGAGTAATGCTCTCCAATCCCACCAGACTCTCAAGGACGTCATTTCCCTCGAAACGCACGTCTTGGCCAATTTGTCGCAGATTACCAAGCCCTGTGAGACCCGTTAGGTGGCGGTTGTGCAGAATTAGTAGATCCTCACCCACGAACACCAAGTTATCCAACCCTGCCAAGGTTTGGGCCCGGGAGCTCGCCACTTCAAGGTCTCCCCCTACGCTTTGCAGATTTTCCAAACCGTGCAAACTCGCCAGACTGCTGGGTGTTCGCCCGCTGCTATTTCGTCCCTCGCTAATCAGTAGGCTCCCGCCGATCGTCGTTAGCCTGTCTAAGCCTTGCATGCTCGTAAGTCTGAAGGCACCAATATCGAAATCCTTTCCGATGGTTCTCAGACCCGACAGGCCTTCCAGGCTCGAAAGAGAGTCAGCCCTAAGGTAAAAGCCGCCGCCAATCGTAATTAGATTATCAAGTCCTTTTAACTCTCTGATCGGAAAACTACTCAAAACCAGGTTTCTTCCAATGGCACGAAGATTTTCCAACCCCTCGAATGTCAGAACCTGGTTTCCATAGATGAGGAAATCTCGCCCGATGCTTGAAAGACTTTCCAGCCCACTCAAGTTGCTCAATGGACCTGCAAAAGCGGGTGCTTCAAAGAGGTTACCCGCCATATCCAGGTCCCGACCGATTTCAGTCAGACCGTTCAAGCCATCCACCGTGAACAGAGAATCATTGAATTGAATCTGCAAGTCCCGTCCCACTTCGGTGAGATTGTTGAGACCAACTAAACTTGCAAGGGAATCATTGTTGGTAATGAGCAGATCCTCAACGATTAAGGTCAGGCTGTTCAGACCATTCAGTGACCTTATGGAGGATCTTTGAATCAGCAATGATCCGGTCAAACGACCCCCCACCTCGTTCAATCAGTGCTTCCAGATCTTCTTGGGACTTGAGTTCTATATCCCCTTCAATTGTCCTTCGATCTGCTACTGCGGGATCAGAGGGATTCTTTCGAGGGGCGTCGTGGCAGGACAAGAGACCAAGGCCGAGCGTTAGGACGACAAGCTGTGGCAAATGTGTGTTTTTCAGCGTAGTCTTCAAAGTGAACCAACCCAGCCGATCAAACAGCATCTCGGGAGTCAAGCTTGGCCATCTGTTCGTGAAGCGCCTTGTTGCGCACTTTCCCGTAGCGCTGGAGCATTGTGGGCGACTTCCAACCTCCGATAGCCTGAAGATGGAAGCTTGAAACACCGGCCTCCAGGGCTCGAGTTGCGAACTGGTGCCGAAAACTATGGAGCGTCACATGCTTCTCGATCCCTGCCCTCTTCAAGGCCGCCGCCAGCCCTTTCTTGATGTCCACAGCCCCGAACACAGGCTTGGTCGGATGGGCGGTCACTTCGCCTTTCATCTCCTCCAGCATTGCCTGAAAGCGGGTGGTGAACGGCACGACCCGGGGGTCCTTGTTCTTGGTTTCAACAACCCGCAGCTCGCCCGCCTGAAAATCAATGTCCTCCCATTTCAAGCGGCCGATCTCACCCGCCCGCATGCCGGTTTCTGCTGCCGCCAGGACGATGCGCCGAGAATAGTCGGGAAGCTCGATTAGCAGGCGCTCGAACTCATCGTCGTCGAGCACATCCTTAATTTTGATTTCTTCCTTCCTCATGGTCACAGCCGCGGCAGGATTGGGCTTGCAGAACCCGTAGGTGACGGCGGCTTTGTAGATACTCTTCAGAACCGCCAGATAGCGGTTCTGGCTCGCGACGCTGAGCCCCTGGGCTTCACGCCTAGAGAGCCAGGTTTTGATAGCCGAGGCGGTAACACCCGACAGGGGCAAGGATCCGAACTGCTCACACAGAATCCGCAGTCGACTCTCCTCGCCCTTACGGGTGCGTTCACTCCAGGAACAGAAGTTGGGCAGGTATTCCTGCCGGACGAAGAGGGCGAAGGTGCCGGCGTTGGGTTTCGGTTTCCAATCCAGCTTCTCCAACGCTTCCCAATCCTCGTTGCTGATCAGAGTGGCTAGCTCCCTTGCGCGACGTTCGGCTTGACGCTTATTCTTTGTTCCCAGCGCGCGACGTCGACGGCCGGATGGCGTGTAGAACGTGCAATGCCAAGCGGCGCCGCGCAGGTAGCCGTTTACCAAGCCTTCAATTTCAAACGGAGATGCTTCTTTCATGGTTCGCTCCCGTAGAATCCGTTGCTCTTGTATGAAAGATAGCGAACCGGTGCATCTGACACAAAATTTTCTTTGTGTCACGTTTGTGTCAAATAATGCGCAAGTATGCCGGAGGATCTTGGAGCTCATTGGAGCACATTGGAGTTTCTCAACCTCCAGTACTCCAACGACTTACGGCTACAAAATGTCGGTGTAGCAGGGGTACGGGCCCATAGCTCAGTTGGTTAGAGCGGCGGACTCATAATCCGTTGGTCGTAGGTTCGAGTCCTACTGGGCCCACCACTCCCTTTTCCGGTTTGACGCCTTATGGTCATGCGCGCTGCTGCGCTGGCCTCACCTCTTGATGGTCACCCAGCCACCGACCCAAGGTTGTGCAACTAATGCGCAAACGCTGGGTGTTGCTGCGCATTTCGGCCCCTGAACGACCCCCCGAAGGGCCTTTTACCTTCGAGCTATGACTAGTGCGCGCAGCGTCCTGCATGCGACACAGTCTCCTCGCATCCATCCGGAGAATCTGGTCATTTTGACAGCGCCTCCGGGCTTCGTTGCCTTGGGTTTGTAGTTTCTTCTGCCATTTTGACATACACTGCGCGAAGGATTCTGGGAGCTGCTGCCGGTGGGGTCAATGGTTCATGTTTTGCTATTTAAGCTGCTGTCAGCAAGAATGGCCACTCAACCCTTTTTGGCAGCAATCCAAGCGGAGAAGTGTCTCGTGAACATCGACAGATATACTCATAAGTCACAGGAAGCCATCCAGGAAGCGCAGATGAAGGCGCTTCGTTTCGGGCACGCCGAGGTGGACTGCGAGCATCTGCTCCTGACCCTATTGGAGCAGCAGCAGGGAATTGTGCCGCGCATTCTCGAGCGAATGGAAGTCGATGTCCCCTCTTTTGAGCTCGAGTTGGAAACAGAGTTGCAGAAAAGACCACGGGTGTCGGGCTCGGGCATCGAGGCCGGAAAAACCTATGTCACCAGGCGCATGCAAGAGTTGCTGTTGAAGGCGGAAGACGAAGCCAAACGCATCAGGGACGAATACGTCTCCGTTGAACACCTGGCACTGGCTCTTCTGAATGGAGGTTCTGACGCACTTGCGGGGCGCCTGTTCCGGAAGTATGGCGTCGATCGCGACCGTTTTGTCGCGACGCTGTCGGAGGTGCGCGGCAACCAACGCGTAACCAGCGACAACCCTGAGACTGCTTACGAAGCCCTGGAGAAATACGGAGCGGATCTGGTCGCACAGGTCAGAGCTGGCAAAGTGGATCCGGTCATCGGACGCGACGGCGAGATCCGCCGGGTGATCCGCATCCTCTCTAGAAAAACAAAAAATAACCCTGTTCTCATCGGCGAGCCCGGGGTCGGAAAGACCGCTATCGTCGAAGGTTTGGCGCAGCGCATCGTGCGGGGCGATGTACCCGAATGGATGAAGGATCGCACGGTCTTCTCCCTCGATATGGGTGCCTTGATGGCTGGTGCAAAATACCGCGGCGAGTTTGAGGAACGGCTCAAGGCGGTGTTGAACGAAATCAAACAAAGCCAAGGTCGCATTCTGCTTTTCATCGATGAGCTGCACACGATCGTGGGAGCCGGTCGCACCGAAGGCTCCACCGATGCCGGGAATATGCTGAAGCCGATGTTGGGTCGAGGAGAGCTTCATTGCATCGGGGCCACGACTCTGGACGAGTACCGGCAACACATTGAGAAAGACGCCGCCCTCGAGCGTCGCTTTCAACCAGTGGTCGTCGACGCGCCCTCAGTCGAGGACTCCATTTCCATCCTGCGCGGGCTGCGGGAACGATACGAAGTCCATCACGGGGTGCGCATCCAGGACAATGCCCTGGTTGGCGCCGCCGTACTCTCGAACCGGTATATCTCCGACCGTTTCCTGCCCGACAAAGCGATCGACTTGGTGGATGAGGCCTGCGCCATGGTGCGCACGGAAATCGACTCGATGCCTGCCGAGCTGGACGAGGTAACGCGAAGGGTAATGCAGCTGGAGATCGAAGAAGCAGCCCTAAAGAAGGAGAAAGACACATCCAGCAAGGAACGACTGGCGCATCTGCGCAGAGAGCTGGCCGATCTGCGGAGCCAGGCAGGTGCCATGCAATCACAATGGGAACAGGAGAAGGCCTCCATAGGCAAGGAGCGTTCGATCCGCGAACAGATTGAGCAGATACGACGCGAAGTAGAGACGGCAACTCAGCGTTACGACCTCGACAAGGCCGCCGAGCTCAAACACGGCGTGCTGCCCGACCTAGAGGCGAAGTTGAGCGGTCTCTCCGCTAAGGACGACGAAAACGAGACAGGCCCGCGCTTGCTGCGCGAGGAGGTAACCGAGGAGGAGGTGGCCGAAATTGTCTCCCGGTGGACCGGGATCCCGGTCACTCGGCTGGTAGAGGGTGAGCGCGAGAAGCTGCTCCGCCTCGACGAGGTCTTGCACGAACGTGTCGTCGGCCAGGACGAAGCGGTCAACCTGGTGACGGACGCGGTGATTCGCGCCCGTGCCGGCATCAAAGATCCGCGGCGGCCCATCGGTTCCTTCATCTTCCTTGGCCCAACCGGCGTAGGCAAGACGGAGCTCGCCAAAACCCTCGCCCGCACCCTGTTTGACTCGGAAGAAAACATGGTGCGCATCGACATGAGCGAATACATGGAGAAACACGCCGTCTCGCGCCTGATCGGGGCGCCTCCCGGCTACATCGGTTACGAAGAGGGAGGTCAACTTACCGAGGCGGTGCGGCGCAAACCGTATTCGGTGATCCTGTTCGACGAAATCGAGAAGGCCCACTACGACGTGTTCAACGTGCTCCTGCAGCTGCTCGATGACGGGCGGCTCACCGATGCTCAGGGCCGCACTGTCGATTTCAAGAACACGGTCGTCATCATGACGTCGAACATCGGCTCACCCCTGCTCACAGAGGGGTTGGACGCCAGCGGCCGCTTGAGAGAGGATACTCGCAAGAAGGTGCTCGGCGAGCTGCGTCAGCATTTCAAGCCCGAGTTTCTCAATCGCGTAGACGATACGGTCCTGTTCAAACCGCTGACCCTGGATGAGATCAAGCAGATCGTCGGCCTTGTGTTGCAAGAATTGCGCCAGCGCCTGGAAGACCGGCGTGTCGACCTGCAGCTGACGGAACGGGCCCGGGAATTCGTCGCTCGCGAGGGATTCGACCCGGTGTTCGGTGCGCGCCCGCTCAAACGTTTCCTGCAGCACGAGCTGGAGACGCGCCTAGGTCGCGCCCTGATAGCGGGCGACCTCGCGGACGGCGCGAAAGTCACGGTTGACCTGGAGGGTAGCGAGCTGGCAGTGCGAATCGAGAACCCTTCCTGCGAAAACGATATCGTTGACCAGGTCACCGAATCGGTTGCCAGTCAGAACTAGCGGAGACCGCGTTTGGATGCGCCGCAACCGCGATGGGTCAGCTAAAAGTGTCGATCCACAGCTTCAATGCCTGGTTCTTGGCAACCCGATCTACCCCCACTATCTTTAGTCCACAGATAGCGGTACGCAATTTTCGACCGCCGGTTGCAGGCGCTATTGTTCCACCTCGCGGCAAATTGCGGGCGATTAGCTCAGTTGGTTAGAGCGCTGGTCTCACATACCAGAGGTCACTGGTTCAAATCCAGTATCGCCCACCATTACAATGGACGATGATCGGAGGCTCGTTGCCCCCGGCATGCTACGTCCTGCGACTCGAGGTGGCAACCAACGACGCCACCTTCACCGCCAGCCGCGTCGTGTCCCTGGCCTACTGAGAGGTGCAGTGATGTGGCGAACTGCCACGTCCCCGTGTAACACGGCCAGGGGAAGAAGAACCTCTGCGTCTGTCACGTTCGATATGAACCGAGAGATGGCGTGGCTATTGCGGATCGGCAGGCGCGGCTCCCGGCGCCATCCAGGTGGAGGATTCCATGTCTGAACAGACCTATCGCGTAGCACCCAAGGGGTTCACGCCCCAGCAGTGGGAGCAATTCATGACGGAGGGTTTTCTCGTAATCGAGAACGCCCTGTCTCAGGACGAGATAGACCACTATCTCGAAGTCATCGACCGGTGCTGCGCCGCTGACGCGAAATACGACCCCGGCAAGTTCTACATGATCGAGAACATGGTCGAAAGAGACCCGGCTTTCGCAGAGTTGATCGACCACCCCCGGCACGTCGGATTTGTCTACGACATCTATGGAGAACTGCTGAAGCTGCACATATCACAAATCTTCATTCGTCCGCCTACCGATGCTCAAATGCATTGGCATCACGATGGCCCACGCGTTGTGCCGTATGCGGTTTTCGCACCGGAATTGTCGCTTCAGGTGAAGATCAGCTACTGGCTCACTGATCTGCCCCGTGACAGCATGGGCAACTTCGTCTACATGCCGGGAAGTCACCGGTCCCAATACTCCGAGCATTACCACACACACGAGAGAGCGAAAGGCGAGAGAATTCTCTGCGTTCCCAGGGGGACAATGACGATTGTGCAGTGCAATACCTGGCATCGGGTAGAACCCAACGAGAGCGATGTGATGCGGAAAAACATCTTTCTGTCCTACTGCCCCTCGTGGATTTGTGAGGGTGACCGGTACGCGTCTTCTCCGGAGTGGCTCAAGACGTTAAATCGGGAACAGCGCATTATCATGCGGAGCTATTCCTACGGTTATTACCGGGCCAAGCCGCCCGCCGAAGACTTCCCGCTCTTCCTGGACCGCGAAACAGGCAGCGACTCGGACACCGACGCCGATACGCCAGTCCCGTTGAAACAGCGGAAGCGACGCACGATGCACGAGAAGCTTGAGATGCCTGTGTCTGCTTAACCTTAAATAGGCCGATGTGAGTATGCCCATCTGAGACATTAAAAATTGGAGCAATAGAGAAAGGGGATTCTCGCTCCAACCGACTCTCGACTACCCTCCAGATCTCTGTGTTCTCAGTGCCCTTAGTGGCTGTCTCGGTCCTCGGGAATGATCCTCACCCCAGGATCATCGGTCCGCTCGCACCACTCGCCGAGGCGATTGCGACACCACGACAGGGTCTCGGCGTGACGTGACTCGACAGCCAGATTTACCATTTCGCCGGGATCCGCGTTCAGATCCACCATTTGTTCTCGATGGCTTCCCATCACGTAGACGGAGTACTTTAACGAATCGGTGACGAGCGCGTAGGAGGGTTCGCCCGGTCCGCCGCCCAACCCGATCTCGGTTTCCACAACGAGCTCGTCCCGCCAGCTTCCGCCGTCACCGCCCTCGACTAGCGGACGGATGCTCAACCCGTCGCGCCCACTCGGGCACTCGATCCCCGCGTAGTCGCACACTGTCGGCAATAGATCCAATCCGTTCGAAACGAGATGGGTCGCATCAACGCGTCCCCCGTCCTGACCCGACCCAGAAACGATCATCGGAATGCGGATCACTTCTTCCCATAATGCCGTCTTCTGGTTCCAGTGATGGGCGCCGTGTCCGTCGCCGTGGTCGCTCGTGAAGATCACGACGGTGTTGTCGGCCTTGCCCGACGCCTCCAGCGCATCGAGCAGTCGCACGATCTCCGCATCCACCTTCTCGACCAACCGATAGTACTGATGCCGGAAGTGACGCCATTGATCGTCCGTCCACTCCAACGTCGGAAACGCGGCCGGCTTCACGCGTCGCAGCCACTGCAAGACATCCGGCGCGAACGGCGGAATCGCGAAGTTCGCGGGTAACGCAGGACAGTCCTCGAGCGGCGCCTGCGGGACAGGTCCTTGCGGCGGAGCCTGACCACGCGCGACCTGACAGATATCGTGGGGGTTGATGAACGAAGCGAACAGGAAGAAAGGGTTAGCTCGCTCCGCGCTAATGTAATCCGCTGATGCACTCGGCACACGCGCATCGTCCTTCGGACAGAGCCAATCGAACCCGCAATCCGACGGCTCGCACCCCGGAGCGTGCCACTTCCCCGCAAGCGCCGCGTCGTAGCCGCCCTCGCGCAACACGTTCCCGATCGTCGTATCCAGCAGATCCTGCTCGAACGGCGACCCCGTCGCCCCCACTTGATGCGGCATCAGCCCCGTCACGAAGCTCGCCCGCGCCGGAACGCACGCCGGGTACGTACAATACGCCCGGTCGAACCGCATACCCGCCGCCGCGATGCGATCCATCCCCGGCGTCACCAGGTTATCATTTCCAGCACAACTCATCGCCCCCGCAAACTGCTGGTCCGTACAGATAAATAGTATGTTCGGCTGACCTGCCATCATCACCACGATTCAGAAAAACGCTAGCCACCAAGACACGAAGAAAACACCAGAAGGGATATACACGAAGTGTAGGAATCATAAAGGGCCTTTTCGGGTGCATGGTCAAGTAAATAGGTTTTCACGATTCTTGTGCATTTGTTGTACCGATTTGATATGTAAACGCTTTCAGTCCTTCTTGAAGAATTGACCACTCGAACGGCTGCGTTAACTCACCCCGCCCTGTCCCGATGTGAGGTATCCCAGCGTATAGCCACACCGTCAAGGCGACATAGATTGGAACATCCGGCTGACTCCGGGTCAGTTTCAAACCGCAGTAAAACTCGTCGCTGAGTTCAGTACGTTCCTCTGGAGAAAAGCTGTCCCGACGGGTCGGATTTCGTATTCTTTAGTGTTCCGCCTATCACGCAGCCATGGCTGTACAGACCGTCAACGAACGCGGAGGTGACCCACTAGCATGTCAAACTTGAAGGTAGCAATCATCGGGTGCGGCGGTCGAGCTCGGGGATTACTGAACGACCTGCTCGGTTTTGATGATGTGGACATAGATGCAGTGTGTGATCCTGTCGAAGAAGCCCGCAACGCCTTGGGGGACGACGCGGGTGCCCAACGCCGCTTTGGCCACGTTGACGAGTTGCTGGATGCCGGAGGCCTCGATGGGGTATTCGTGACGCCGCCGCCGCATCTAAACGCGACCGTAGCCCTTCCATGCCTCAAACGCGGCATGGACACGTTTGTGGAAAAACCCCCGGGGATGAGCGTCGGGGAAACCACGGCCTTGCGCGATGCTGCCGCTGCCAGCGGTGCCAAAGGAATGGTGGGGTGGAATCGCCGTATGAATCCCATGATAATTCGGGCACAGGAGATGGTCCGGGAGCGCGGACCGATCGTGCATATGGTGGGCGAGTTTCACAAAAGCCTCACCAAGTTTGAGCAGAGCGGTCTGTACGGCCCTGAGTTTTTGGACCACATGATGTGGGAATCGATCAACCACACCGTAGACATCGTGCGGGCTATGGCGCAGTCGGACGTGTCGGAGGTTCACAGCGTCGTGCGTCGCGCCGCCCACAAATACAAGGACGTCTTCGGCGCTCTGGTTCTATTTGAAAACGGCTGTCTGGCCCATCTGATTTTCAATTGGACCACTGACGGCCGCTTGGAGCGCTACGAGATCCACGGTCACGATATTTCCGCCTACCTGGAAGGGCTGAATCAGGGGGTGGTGTTCTGTGACGGTACGCGTCACGAACTACCGAATGGCGGCAATGGAGCGGAGGAGGAGGAGCGCTACTTTCTCGATTGCGTCAAGGAGAATCGACCGATCGAGTTACCGGCATGTAACGTGGAGGAAGCGATCAAAACCATGGAGCTGGCCGAGGCGATCCTCGCCGGATTGCGGGAAGACTGATGTGCTTGGGTAGCCGACGGCGCCTCGTACCTCGTGGCGCTCTCTCGTGCTCGATGAAAATCGCCCGAAGATAGGGACGGTCACATGACGTATCCCCCTCGAGGACAAAGACTCGACAGAAACTCAAGCTGAATTGGCTCCATAACTTCAATCCAACGGATACGCGCAACCAACTGCACGCCCGTAATATTAGTCAACGAGCTTTTCCAACTTCGCCTCCATTGCAGGTCTACTCAAGGCGAACTATGATCGTCAAAAAGGGCCGCGCGACTTGGCCAGGAATATACTCTTGGCGGCGGCGCAGATGAGCGAAATGGAAACCAGATGGCGGACAGAAGAAGCAACGCCGACCGAGTGCCGCCGTAATCGCCGCAGGTCGAATTTGCTTCCCTCCGGTTTGAGCGCATCACCCCTCAGAAAATCCCGCCAAGGAACGTACTGGAGCCTAGGTGCCATAGCTTGCTATTAACAACCCAATAGGAAACAAGACGAATTGACATGAAAACGCTAAAACGATCTCACATACTTATGAGGTCACTGGTTCAATCCAGTATCGCCCACCATTGAAAAGCCCTCGGGATCTTTGATCTCGGGGGCTATCTTTTGTCGACCAACAGTCTTGACCTATTCGCTTCACGACTGCATTTTAATTCTCGTATCACATTTGTCTGGCTGAACTTGCGTCGTTCTCTGGGAGGAGGTCTGGCCGTGCAAGAAGGTCTGCTTGAATTGATTCGGCTACAAGACGTAGACCTGGAACTGGGAGAACTGGAAAAGGTGCGCGATCACTATCCCAGCGAAATCAGCGTCCGCGAGAAAGAGATCGCCGATGCCCGTAGCGGTCTGGAGGAGCTTGAAAACACGGTCGAGGAACTTGCCCGACAACAGCGGCAGATTGAGCGGGAATTGGAGGATTCCAAGGTCAGCCTAAAGGAACACGAGGAACGATTCTCCGTAGTCTCGACCAACAAGGAATACGATGCCTTGCAAATGGAAATCGAGGCCTGCAAGTCGAATATCTCCGAACGCGAAAGCCGCATTCTCGATATCATCGAAAACACCGAAAAAATCAACGAGCAGATCGCTGGGGAAAAAGACGGGGTTGAGGAGGTCTGTTCGGAACAACAGGTTCGCATTAACGAATTGCAGTCCAAGCTGGCGACTCTGCAGCAGGAAGTTGACGCGGTAACAGCTCGGCGGGAAGTGGTGAGCAAGAATATCGACGGCCGGTTATTGCAACACTACGATCGCCGGCGAAAAGGGAACGGATTGAGTGTTTCTGGTGTCCGGAAGGGGGCCTGTGGCTCCTGCTTTCGGGAGCTGCCCGCTCAGCAAAAAAGCGATGTGCGTCGCAGCGAACGCTTGATCACCTGTGAAAGCTGTGGAGCAATTCTCGTTTGGGACGATAATTCGAGTTAGAAGCCTTGGAGTGGGTCGGGTGATCGCGCTGATCAATCGATCGGTGAGGAAAGTCCGAGCTCCGCAGGACGGGATGCTGGGCAACGCCCAGGAGGGGCAACCCTACAGACAGTGCCACAGAAAAGACACCGCCCGACTTTCGAGCCGGGTAAGGGTGAAATGGTGAGGTAAGAGCTCACCGCGTTTCCGGCGACGGGGACGGCACGGTAAACCTCATCCGGAGCAAGGCCAAATAGGGGAAGAGAGGTGGTCCGCCTCGTTATAATTCCCGGGTAGGCCGCACCGAGGTATGCGGGTAACCGCTACCCCAGATGAATGATCGCCCTGCGCTTGACTGTGCAGACAGAACTCGGCTTACAGACCCACTCCTCCTTCCACTACTATCGACTTACACCGCCCTCATGATCTGGGTTTCTTCCTTCTGCAAAATCGCCACCCCGGCCACAGGTGTGTGTCGGCTCCGGGCCCTTCTTCTGTCACTCTTTCTGTTTTGCAGTGCTGCCATTGGTCAGGAAGTGGAAGAATCATTGAGCCTCGGCAGTGATGCCGGACCGATCATCGAAGGGCGCATTGATTGGACGAACAACGAGATCATCGCCTATGGCGAGGGTGTTGCTCCTGACGATCTAACCAATCCCGCCCGTCAGCGACTCATGGGGGCTCTTGCGGCAAAGGTGGTCGCTTACAGGAATCTTCTCGAATTGATTGGAGAGGTTCGCATAGACTCGAAGACGCAGGTGGGAATGGCGATGGTGCAGAGCGATTCGGTGCGGATCAGGTTAGAGGGCATCGTGCGCGGCGCCAGGATCGTGCAGGGAAGTCAGACGGAGGTAGACGGACTGTACAGAGTCGCGCTTAGACTGAAGCTGCTGAATGACTTCACCGAAGCGGTGTTGCCGGTTGCAGCGACAAACGCTGCGGAGGAAAACAGTTTCGACGAATCGGAGTTGGATTCGCTTCTAACCTACTTGCCGGAAGCGTACACCGGGTTGATCGTGGACGCCCGCGGCCTGGACCTGCAGCCCAGCATGGCGCCAAAGATTCTGGCGGCGAGTGGCGCACAGATATACGGAGTTGGAATCGCGGAGCAACATTTCATAACCAGCATCGGTTTGGTGGGATACCACAAGGATCCCGAACAGGCCGCCGGTTCCGACCGCCTCGGGGGGAACGAGGCGCACCCGCTGGTAGTAAAAGCGGAGAAGGTGTCGGGGTTATATAATGCCGACGTCGTCGTCAGCAACGAGGATGCAGCGAACATTCGATTTGCCGACACATCCGCCGAATTCCTCAAAGAATGCCGGGTCGCTCTGATCCTTGGGCCGGCGCCCGTTGACACGGTTCTGGCGGACTCTGTTCTTACCGATTCAACCAACCTGGAGGATCTCGACTTTGACTTTCGCGGAGAAGCTGAAGACAGCGACAGGACGGAATGATTCCCTCCTTTGCGTCGGCCTCGACCCGGTAGTCGATAGGCTGCCGGATAGCGTTCAATCCAAAGACAACCCCGCTCTTTACTTCTGCAAGAAAATCATTGATGCGACCACCGATCTAGCCTGCGCCTACAAACCTAACTTCGGTTTCTTCGGCGCCTTGGGAGAATCGGGCTGGGCCACACTCAAGGCGACGTTGGATCACGTGCCGGCGGAGATCCCCACGATCATCGACGCCAAGGTCGGCGACATCGAATCCAGTGCCGTCCGCTACGCGGAGATGTATTTCGAGGTCCTTGGTGGTGATGCCGTGACGGTCAATCCGTACATGGGAAGCGATGCGGTTCGGCCGTTTCTCGAGCGGCCAGACAAGGCCGCCTTCGTACTTTGTTTAACATCGAATAAATCTTCCGCGGAGTTCGAGACGCTGGCCACAGATGATGGCGCCTTCTACGAGCTCGTAGCTCGCAAAGCGGCTGAGTGGGGGAAATCAGGCAACTGCGGACTGGTCGTCGGCGCCACCAAATCCGAGATGATTAGCCGGATTCGGTCGCTTGCCCCCGAACTACCCATGCTGATACCAGGGGTCGGTGCGCAAGGCGGCGACCTCGCCTCCGCAGTCGCTTCAGGTGCGGACGCGGACGGGGCAGGAATTCTTATCAACGCTTCCCGTTCGATCCTGTACGCTGGAAGTGGAGCGGATTTCGACGGGGAGGCCAGAAGCGTGGCAAGCGATCTGCGGGACGAGATTAATCAGTACCGAAATCCAGTTACAGCGTAGCGGCCCACGGCCTGGGGGCCCTATCGCAGCTTGTCGTCGGGGTGTAGCGCAGTCCGGCTAGCGCACCTGCTTTGGGAGCAGGGGGTCCCGGGTTCGAATCCCGGCACCCCGACCATCTCTTTTAGAAACAATCATTTAAGTACCTTCTGATCGCCCTCCGTTTTCGTTTACCAAGACAGGTGGCCATTTCGTCTGCGTAAGCGCACTAATATATTAAAAAACAAGATCTTACGAGAGTTTTTCTTATGAGCACCTTGGTTCCTTGGTGACCTATAGGTGACATAATTGGCCAAGTATTGGTCTACCGAGGGCAACGTCCACACAACCTAAGTTGTTGTTTGAAAGGCTGTGTTGCCGGCCTCTCACGTCGGTAACACGGGTTCGAATCCCGTACGGGCCTGAAGGTAAAATCAGGATCCCCTTTCTTTTATAATATCACCCGAAAAATCACTGCATTAGGCAGTTTTCGACAGTGGACCTGTTGGCACCGGTCGCTGATGAAAAGCGCGACTTGTCCTGCGTTCGCGGTTCAAATTGATGTTGCTGGCTCCTGTCCAGCCTGATCGGACTGCTACGGAGTTGGCGATCGGCCGAGGGATGCACAGTTTTGCTCGGCTTACGATCTGCGCTCCAGCAGTCGTCGAGCACCCCGGCGAGCGCACCTCGCATCTATCAGATGCTGAATATGGTCAGCTCACGTAAGAAGATCAACGCGATCATTAGCGGAGCCAGCGGTCGCTAGCGGGTTCAGCCGTCCGAGCAGCCGGTGGCAACGCTGGACGACTTGGCGGCAGTGTCCTACGGCATCCAGAAATGCCCCGAGAATCGCCCCGGCCAACATGCGCGACCCACCGAGTCGCCGAGCTGTCGGAGGCTCTCTTTCCTCCGTAGATTCTGCCGGTAGTTAACGTTTGAAAGCAAGCTATCTCTATCGTGTTTTCCTCCGCGCAGGCGTTCCGCGAACGAACCTTCGGTTCCAAGTTCTTTACATGCAGTGCTGACAGGGCGACCGTTTCGATTTTTTCGCGCAACCTGAAGGCTGTGCTCGACCTCGCTATTGCCTGCACCTACGCGCTCGCCATCTCCTGTTCCCAACCTGAAACGCCCTCCGAGGCCACGTTTCCTCAGATCCTCGAAGGGAAGGATCCGAGCCTGGTCGCCCTGGTCCGGAAATCGTTGCGGGCGGCCAACGGCGATCCGCGCGACCAGGAGGCCTGGCTGCGTCTGGGGTTTGTCTATGAAGCCAACGGCCTGGATTCCCTCGCACTGACCATCTACGATCGTGCGCTGGCGGTCGCAGACACCAGCGCCCGCGCGTGGTACAGGATTTTTGTGGTAAGCAGCCGACAAGGAGATCTGGTGCGGGCTACGGAAGCGAACGCACAGACGTTGAAGCTCGCTCCGAGCTATGCGCCTTTGCACATCCGCTCGGGGCTCTGGCATCTGGACATGGAGCGAAGGGTGCAGGCCCGCAGGGCTCTCGAGCGCTCAATCGAGCTCGACCCGGAAAATCCGGGGGGCTATTGGGGCCTGGCGCGCATCATGATACTCGATGACGAGCCGGAGCAGGCAGTTATGCTCCTGGAGCGGCTGCTGCCCAAGCGCCCCGACGACCTTTACACATACCAGTTGCTGGGCAATGCCTACCGGCAAGTGGGTCAGTGGGAGAAGGCCCAGGTTGCGCTCGGAAAGGGCAAGGGGGGAGGTCCAACCTGGCGTGATCCGTGGCACGAGGAAGTCACACCCTACGAAACCGGTCTGCGGGTCGAGGTCGAGCGGGTGCGGGCTTTCATTGCGCGTGGTATTCCGCAACTCGCCGTCGTCGAACTACAGAAACTGCGACAGCTGCATCCAGGGAGCCTCATTGTGCTCAAAATGCTGGGCAAAGTATTGGTTCTAACGCAGCAATGGGAGAAGGCGCTCGAGGTTTATGCACAGGCCCAGAGCAAACATCCCCAGGATGCCGAGCTCTCTCAAGGCATTGCTTCCGTCTATTTTGGTATGGGTGATCTCGACCGGGCGATGTCACAGTTGGAACTCGCCCTGGCCATCGACTCAACCCTTGCCAGCGCCCACGCTGGCCGCGGCAGCATACTAGTGCAGGAGCGCCAACTGCAGCAGGCAGCTGCGGCGTTTCAGCGTGCATCTGTATTAGAACCGAACAATCCAATCCATCTGGTGCGGCTGGGAATGGTTCAGTGCGAACTTCGGGAATGGGCGGCGGGACGCGACAGCTTCAGAGGAGCGGTGGCGATCGATTCGATGCAACACGAGGGTTATCTCGGGTGGGCGGCGGCCGCCCGCGGCATGCAGAATCTCGAGGAGGCCGAACGAGTGCTCCTGCGAGCTGTGGCGCTAATGCCAGAGTCGAAAACAGTGAGCTCCCTCCTGCAGGCCGTTCGCCGGCAGCGGTCGGAAGCGAACTGAGTCAGCAAGTCCATTGCGTCGTGTCAACGAACATCAACGCCGTCGTTTCCTCTCTTTTTTGAGTGCCCTGTTACTCCCCATGCTAGGGGTCGGGTGTGCTGACGACCGCGGCGATCAGAAGGGGCTGTCGCAGGCAGCTAATTCGAGTCATCCCCAACAACGATCCTGGTTCCAGGAGGTTGCCCAGGAACGAGGAATTCGGTTCATCCTCGATTCCGGATTCAGGGAGCACCATCGGCTTCCGGAGATCATGACAGGCGGTGCGGCGTTGTTCGACATGGATAACGATGGTGACCTGGATGCCTATCTGGTACAAGCCGGAAGCCTGGAAGACAGCACCCGACTGACCGGGAATCGCCTCTTAAGCAACGACGGCAGCGGCTTCTTCACCGATGTCACGAAAGCCAGCGGAAGTGGTCACCGGGGGTACGGTATGGGGGCTGGCACCGGCGATTTTGATGGTGACGGCTTGACCGATCTTTTTGTATCGAATTTCGGCGCGAACCTGCTGCTTGAGAACAAAGGTGACGGAGTGTTTGCCGATGTTTCGATGCCGGCGGGTGTAGACGACAACCGGTGGGGAACCGGCTCGACCTTCTTTGACATGGATCGGGACGGCGATCTGGATCTCTACGTGGCGAACTATCTCGACTGGTCGGTGGAGACCGACCAGGAATGCGTTTCTTCACTTGGAGAACCCGATTATTGTGCTCCGGTCAATTTCGAGGCACCGGTGGCAGACCTGATCTACCGCAATGACGGCGAGGGGCGCTTCGAGGATGTGTCACAGCGGGCCGGGTTGCATGAGTCTTTTGGCGCGGGGCTCGGTGTGGTGAGCGCCGACTTCGATGAAGACGGTCGCCTCGACATTTTCGTGGCCAACGACGGCAGCGCCAACCAGCTGTGGATGAATCAGGGGGATGGCACCTTTGCCGATCATGCGGTGCTTCGGGGATGTGCCGTGGATGACACTGGCGGCCCGAAGGCGTGCATGGGGGTGAACGTTGTAGATATCGACGACAATGGCACCCTAGACCTACACGTGGTGAACCTGGAGAGCGAAACCGACTCGTTCTATCGAAACGAAGGTGCCTTTTTTACGGATGTGACGACAACGACGGGACTGGCTATCGGAAGCGCCCTGTTTACCCGCTTCGGAACGGGGATACTAGACTTCGACAACGACGGTTGGCTCGATCTCTATTCCGCCAATGGACGAGTCTTCAAGAACAATCCTAAACGATATTCGGACGATCCATTTGCCGAACCGAACATCCTCTTCCGCGGATCACCAGGTCCTCGATTCGAGGAGGTTCTGCCTCGAGGCGGAACTGCCGAGTTGCTGGTGGCTACCAGCCGCGGGGCCGCCTTTGGCGACGTGGATAACGATGGAGGCGTTGATGTGTTGGTGATCAATCGCGACGCATCAGCCTATCTGTTACACAACCGCGCCTCGGACCGCGGAAACTGGTTGATGTTCTGGGTGCTCGATCGAACCGGCAGCCCGGCGGAAGGGGCGCGGGTGACCATGCGTGTAGGATCGAGCCGGAAGATGCGCGAGGTGCGCTCGGCCTACAGCTACCTCGTCGCCAACGATCCGCGGGTCCATATCGGACTGGGAGATCTGTCGAAGGTCGCGGATGTCGAGGTGCGGTGGCCCGGCGGTGAGACCGAGGGTTTCGGCGATTTCGCTGGCAACCAGATTGTCTATCTGAGGAGGGGTGCGGGATCTCCTACCATACCGTGAAAATCAGAAAATCGGCTCACAGCCCGGGTCTTTGTCTGCCGCTGTTAGCGCTGTCGGCCACAGAGGCTCAGCTCCGGCCTCTTGGCGTTGCCTTCGACGGTGCGGGCAACCTGTACATCGCAGAAAGAAGCAACAAGCTCGTGCTCTACCCCTGCCAGTTGATGGTGCTGAAGTCGAAGTCGGAGGGAAACGGCTGGTGGGGATCGACATATCTCACTAGGTCCCGGAGGGCGATAACTGTATAGTCATTCTTGGCAAGGTACTTCACCCCTGCTTCAAAGATCTCGGGATCGGTGCTGCAGAAAGGATGATCAAGATCCGGCACTCCGTGGAAAGTAAGGACGCTGATTTTTCCGTCCCGCGCCTGCTCCACGGCTTCGACGATCTCGTCGAAGGTCGAATCCGCGCCCGGATGACCAGTCGCCGGTATTAGGAGGGGATGGTCTTTCTTCGGATCGTAAGCAGGACCATTACCCCCGCGTTGGTAGTCGGGCAGTGCCGTAACCGGCTCACATGCGCGGCGGGCGAACAGGTAGCCCTTTGCTTTGATAACCTCTACTGCCTCAGCACTGGTATGTGACCCCGGATAGCAGAAGGTCGTCGGCCTCGGAATGCCGTGCTCTTTGCAGCGTTCCTCTATCTGTTCCACGTCCGCCCTGATCGCTTCTTTCGTCTGCTCGCGCATATCTACATGCCGACCAAGATGATTGCCGATCTCGAAACCGTCTTCGTGTAGCTGCCGGATCTCGTCCCAGGTCACGTAGTATTCCTTGTGGCTCAGAAAACGCAGCCCCTCGGTAATGAAGAAGGTGCCGCCAAATCCATAACGCTTGAGCAGTGGCGCTGCGAATGTAGCCTGCGATTTGGCCCCATCATCGAACGTCATCACAACCAGGCGATCCGGTATGGGCGCGAGGTCACTGCTTTGTTTGGATGCTGTGGGCTTCATAGTTCTCTCCCTTTCCAGTGCTCACGGTCTGTCCCGTAGTCTGTTCTAAGATATTCCGGCACAGTGCGGCTCGATCCGCTGGACAATTTGAGTCCCGCTGCGCTAGCTCCCTCGATGGACCTGCATAAAGCTACCCAGGATCTCGCTCTGGCAGGGATCGCGGAGGTCGCTCCGCGAATAGGCGACCATCAACATGTCCGGCGCCACCTCCTCAACCCAGCTGTGAGTGCAGCCGTCAAGAGACTGGGGACCGTGGTAATAGCAAAAGTGCCCGATCCAGTGGTGCCCCTCGTCCAGACTGAACGCCAACCAATCCCCAGTGCGACCGTAGGCCACGACGAGTACGCCGCTGGCCATCCGACAGGCATTCGGCCACACCCCGCGATCGGCGATCTCGTCGGCGTGACTCCAGCTCTGTCCCCCATCGATCGAGCGGCTCAGGTAGAGGGGGGTGAAAGTAGAGTTCCAGGTCCCACCCGAACGTATGAAGCACAGAATCTCGCCGCTGGGCAAGACGAGCAGGCCCGGCTCGCAAAAGCCGTTCAGTCGGCGGTCGAATCCCGGGTCGAGGTCAAAGGCAACCGTTGACAAATAATGCCAGGTGTCGCCCCGATCAATCGAACGCACCACGAAGGTGCGCACCTTTACGTCATTCTCAAAAAAGCCGTGCAGCCCCGCCAGCAGGCTGCCGTCCTGGAGAACGGTTGTCGAATGGTCTACCCAGGTATGCGGCGCGGGCCGGCTAGAATGAAGTTTGGGCATGTCCACCAGGGTGGCGACTCCCTGCTCGTGCGTGTTCCGCACGAAGCGAATAATCTGGCGGGAGACCCTGCCGTCGCAGCGCAACTGGACAGGCATCGCGCGCGCTGCGATGAGTGGAAGGCAAGGTTGCAGAGCAGCTGAACTAGAGAAGGCTCCCCTCGGTGACCACTGGAAAGGAAACGTCGTGACCTCAATAGGCGCCTGCACATGGAGAAACACAAAATGGTGACTCCGATCGAGTTGAAGTGCGAATATGCCGTCAATCCCCTGGGTATCGATGTGAACCAGCCGCGTTTTTCCTGGGTGCTGGAGGCGGATCGACGCGGGCAACGGCAGTCCGCCTACCAAATCCTGGTCGTCGGCTCCAAAGAGGCCATCGCTTCCGGCAGCGGCGACAAATGGGACAGTGGCAAGGTAGAATCGGAGGGGTCGGTTAATGTAGTCTACGAAGGCGAGACTTTAACCAGCGGTGAAGTGTGCTGGTGGAAGGTGCGCGTGTGGGATGTGGACGACAATCCCGGTCCGTGGAGTGAGGCAGCCACCTTCAGCATGGGCTTGTTGGAGACAGGTGACTGGCAGGGCAAGTGGATTGCCGCCGGAAAGGATATCTCTTCTCCGCTTCTGCGCAAGGAGATCGCGCTCGACAAGAAAGTCAAAAAGGCAAGCGTCTTTATCTCCGGCCTGGGATACTATGAACTCTACATCAATGGGGAAAGAGTGGGCGATCACGTCCTCGATCCAGGCACGACCTACTACAACAACGACGAGCCGATCGAGCTGGGCGCGCGCGTGTTGTACGCGACTTACGAGGTGAGCACTCACCTCCAGGCCGGTGCCAATGCCCTCGGGGTGATGCTGGGCCATGGGTGGTACAGCGCCGAAGCCGACATCCCCCCCTCGCCGATCCATCGCGAGCCCTACGGCGACCGACCGCGTCTGATCCTGCAGATAGATGTCGAATTCGTCGATGGAGCGCGCGCGCATTTCGCCAGTGACGACACGTGGAAAGTGGCCGGCGGTCCGATCACCTACAACGATTACTGCCACGGCGAAACCTATGACGCGCGCCTGGAAAAACCCGGCTGGGACAAGCCCGGTTGTGATGATTCGGCCTGGGAGCAGGCCTCGTTGGCAGAAGCGCCTGGCGGGGTTATGACCGCGCAGGCGCTGCCGCCGATCCGGGTGATGAAGACCCTGAAGCCGGTGCGGACACTCCGTCCCAACGAAGGCACCTATGTCTTTGATTTCGGCCAGCATTTCTGTGGCTGGTGCAGACTGCGCCTACGGGGACCGGGAGGCGCCCAGGTTAGATTGAAACACGGCGCCTGCGTGTACGACGATGGCACATTGGATGCCAGAAGCAACCTGTTCGATCAGGGTCGTACCGACCATGTTGCCAGACAGACCGACACCTACATCTTGAAAGGTGAAGGTACCGAGGTGTGGGAGCCGCGCTTTACGCTGCACGGTTTTCGCTATGTAGAGATCAAGGGCTATCCCGGCGAGCCAGGCCCGGACAGCCTGGAGGGACGGGTTGTCTATTCCTCGGTGGACACTACCGGTAGTTTCACCTGCTCCAATGCCCTGATCAACCAGATTCACCACAACATCTGCTGGACATTTACTAGCAGTATGCAGGGTTTTCCTCAGGATGCGGCGGATCGCTCGGAACGAGTCGGGTGGTTGGGCGATCCCATAGCAGAAGATTACATCTTCAACTTTGACACCGCCTGCTTCTGGACGAAATGGGCCGACGACTTAAAAGATGCGCAGAAGCCCGATGGGGATATTCCTGTTGTCTGTCCACTACACTGGCGACGCTCGCACGATGCTTTCAGAAAGATGCCTGTTTGGAAAAGCACGTATCCGCTCGTCGTCTGGTACGTCTACGAATTCTACGACGACGAGCGCATCCTGACCTCACATTACGACGGCATGGTCAAGCTGGTGGAATTCCTGCGCACCAAGTCGAGGGATCATATCATTTCTGAAGGTCTCGGCGACCACATGGAGCCCCAGACCGACGGCACCACCAGCCACCGGCCGCTGCACACGCCACCGGCGCTCACCTCGACGGCGTATTATTATTTTGACGCCTGGATTGTGGCCCTCGCAGCCAAGATTCTGGGCAAAAGCGGAGATGCAAGGGATTATGGAAAGCTAGCGGCAGAGATCAAAGAGGCGTTCAATCGGGAGTTCCTACACAGAGACACTCATCAGTATGCGTCCGGCAGCCAGACGGCCAATGCGCTGCCCCTGGCTCTCGACATGGTCCCCGAAGACCGGGTCGAGGCGGTTGTGAAGAATCTACTCGACGACATCGCCACGCGGCACAACGGGCACCTGTCGACGGGCCTGATCGGCACCAACGCCCTGGCACTCGCCCTGCCCCGGTACGGCGCAGCGGACGTTTTGTACGGCATCGCGACCCAGACCTCCTTTCCAAGCTGGGGCTATCAAATCGAGCGCGGGGCGACTACCCTCTGGGAGACCTGGGACGGCAATCCAGAAGAGCAACTGAGCTACAACATGAAGATCTTCGCCAGCATCGACAAGTTCTTCTACAAGGACCTGGCCGGTATTCGTCCTGCTGCTCCCGGGTTTCGGCGCATGGTGATCAAGCCATGCGTCGTGGGAGATTTGACCTACGTCAGGGCATCGACGCACACCGTGAGAGGGTTGGTGGCGGTTGAGTGGAAAAGAGGAGATGCAGCTCTCGATATGAGCGTAACGATCCCGGTCAATAGCCGGGCCGAATTGAACGTCCCGAAGATCGGACTGCAGAATGTCAGCATCAAAGAGGGCTCCACAACAATCTGGGAAGATGGCACCTATAGAGGCGGAGTTGCAGGTATAGACGGAGGTAGTCAAACGCCCGACTATGTGACTTTCGATGTCGGATCTGGATCGTATGAGCTCCAATTGGCTGGCCATTAACAATGGACTTTATCGACCGCCGTACGCTGGTCTGCCGGCACAATCCCGTACTGCTGAGCTTCGAACCCGCCTCGCCGCTGTCCGTAGGAAACGGCGAGTTCGCCTTTACGGCCGATAGCACCGGTCTTCAGAGCTTCCCCGAACTCTACGACTCCAGCGTTGAACTCAGCTCGCAGTCCCATCTAAAGGGGTCTGCCGAACGCTCTTACTGCGGCGTACCGCTCTGCACGCAGTCCCAGTGGGGCTGGCACACTTTTCCCTTGCCTGAAGGATTGAGTATCTCCGATTTCCAAATGGAGCTCTTCGACGCGCATGGGCGCAAAGTGGGGTATCCCACAAACGAAAAAGGTCAGGAGGAACTCTACAGTTGGCTGCGCCAGAATCCCCACCGACTGAACCTGGGCCGTCTCGGCCTGCGGCTACGGGGGCGGAGCGATGGGCGCCTGCTTACACCCAGGGACTTTACAGACATCGTCCAGACGCTCGATTTGTGGACGGGAATCCTCGATAGCCGGTTCTGCGTGGAAGGCGAACGCGTGGTCGTGGCGACCTGCTGTCACCCGCAGATTGATATGGTAGCGGTACGGATCAGCTCGGGGCTCGTCGAACGCGGGCAATTGGAGATCGAATTGGTGTTTCCCTATGGCTCGCCCCACAAGGATATGATCACCGCGGACTGGTCCAGCCCGGAGCGCCACAAGACCCTTATCCTCGGACGCACTGGCGACACCGTGGATCTCCAGCGGAAGTTGGATCAAGATCAGTATTTCGTCCGCTTCGCCTGGAGGGGGGAGGCGGATTTTGAACAACAGGGAGCGCATTCTCTTGTTCTGCGTCCGGATAAATCCAGCGGACGTTTCGAGTTTCAAGTTGCTTTCTCTGCCACAAGAATGGCCGGCGCCATACCCGCCCCAAAGCAGACGTTTTCAGTGAGCATTGAACACTGGGAGCGGTTCTGGTCCACCGGCGGCGCCGTTGCAGTGGAAGGCAGCCGCGATAAGCGCGCCCCAGAGTTGGAGCGGCGCATCGTGCTGTCGCAATACCTCGCAGCGATTCAGTGTTCGGGTTCACTGCCACCGCAGGAAACAGGGCTGACCTGCAATAGCTGGCACGGCAAGTTTCATCTGGAAATGGCCTGGTGGCATGGAGTCCACTTTGTCCTATGGGACCGCGCTCACCTCTTTGAAAGGTGTATGCCCTGGTATAAGGAGATCCTGCCGAAAGCGCGTGAGTGGGCGCAGTATCAGGGCTATGCGGGTGCGCGCTGGCCCAAGATGGTCGGGCCAGAGGGCCGCGACAGTCCTTCCCTTATCGGTCCACTCCTTATTTGGCAACAACCCCACCCCATCGTTTTTGCCGAACTGTTCTATCGAGAGCACCCCGATCGTGAAACTCTGGAAAACTATCTGGAGATCGTCTCCGCCACGGCCGAGTTCATGGCGTCTTACGCCATTCTAAATCCAGTGACGGGATACTACGACCTGGGCCCACCAGTCATTCCCATGCAGGAGAATCACCCTCCAAGAGAGACCTGGAATCCCACCTATGAGCTGGAGTACTGGGCGTTTGGCCTCGAACTGGCGCAGCAATGGCGCGAGAGGATGGGCTTGGAGCGCGACTCAGAATGGGAAAAGGTAAGAACAAATCTGGCACCACTGCCGGTGAAAAACGGTCTGTATCTGGCGCACGAAAACTGCCCGCAGACGTACACCGAAAGGAACTGGGACCATGCCGTGATGCTCAACGCGCTGGGCGTGATACCCGGCCCGCGGGTGGATCGCGAGACCATGCGCCGTACTCTGAAGAAGGTTGCGGATGTATGGCAGTGGGAGCGCGACTGGGGCACGGACTTCTTCACAGCGGCCATGACCGCAGCGCGAGTAGGCGAACCCCAACTGGCAGTTGATTTTTTGATGATGGAAACACCCAGGAACACCTATCTGGCCAACGGCCACAATGCAGGATGGCAATATCCGGTGTACCTGCCCGGCAATAACGGACTCCTGACTGCCGTGGCGTTGATGGCGGCAGGCTGGCAGGGACAACCAGAGTCGCATGCACCTGGCTTCCCCTCGGATGGGTCGTGGGCAGTGCGCTGGGAAGGATTGCGCGCCCGACTCTAGGTATGAGGCGAAACAATACGGATGACGACCTAAGAGTGATGATCGACGACTCTTCGCCGATCATCACTCTTCGCGCTCTGGTCTTGGGTGTACTGACCATCGCTGTCGTGTTCTACTACGTTGTCCATATAGGACAGGGAATGCGCGTGGGGAGTTATGTGAAGTCGCAGTTCCCCATGACGGTATGGATTCCGTTCGTGCTGTGGTTGTTAGTGAATGCAGCGCTCAAACGATTGTTGCCACGCCTGGTTCTACGCCGTGGTGAAATACTGGCCATTTTCACGATGCTCTGGGTGGTGGGCACAATCCCGCAGGACGGGTGGATCAATTACTGGATAAGCGTACTGACGACGGCTAGCTATTTTGCCTCTCCGGAGAACCAGTGGGCCGAGACAATATTCGATTTTCTGCCCTGGAAGCTGTTTCCGCCTACGGCACCGGAAGTGATCGATGCCTTCTGGTTGGGTCTCCCCGAAGGAGCGGGCACACCTTGGATTAGATGGCTGGGCGTGATCAATTAGTGGCTGCTCGTGTCAGTGGCGATGGTGGTGGTTGGATTCTGTCTGATGGTTCTCTTTCAACGGCATTGGGTTGAAGGGGAGAAGTTGACCTTCCCATTGGCGCAGATGCCGCTGGATTTGACGCAGGGGCTAGAGGGGTCGCGGCGAATACCGGATATTTTTAGCTCACGTCTGTTCCAGATCGGGGTTGCACTAGTTCTTGTTCCTACCTTCTACAATATCGGGACCTATTTTGCACCGGGGCTGCCGACTGTAGATCTCTATTTCAGGCACTACAACCTCCAGATCGAACCAGGCCTGCCGCTTACGATATGGTTCAGGGTGATGCCGCTGGTACTGGCCGTGGCCTATCTCTGTCCTCTGGATATCCTGAGCAGCCTAATCTTCTTCTACTGGATCTCCCTAGTCAAAGAGTGGGCGATGTGGAGGGTGGGATTCACTGTGGGGGACGAGGGCCAACAGATCAGTGGTGCGGAGATTCTCTACATGGAGAGCTACGGTGCTCTGCTTTTCGTGGCGTTGTGGTCGATCTGGTTGGCGCGACGGCACCTGCGAAACGTCTGGCATCAGGTACGCACTGGGGAAGGCGAAAAGGGCGAGATACTCCACTACCGCCTGGCCCTTATCGGCTTGGTTTTGTCAGCAGCCTACGTGATCAACTGGTCCGTGGATTTGGGAATGAGCCTGACGTTAGCTCTTGGAACATTCGTACTGATGACACTGGTGTACTTTGTCACAGTCAAGCTGATAGCGGCTACGGGTTTTGCATATCTCTTTCCCAACATACCGCATGTCAAGGGCGAGAGTTTCATCGTCGAGTTGGTCGGTTCGATTCACCTGTCTCAGCAGAACCTGGTTGCCTTCAAAATGTTTACCAGCCACGCATTTTTTGGAACCTTCCGCATACCAGCGTGGCCGGCTATCCCCCATCACCTGCGGGTATTCTCTCTGCGGCACCAGCCCGGGTTGGTGACGGCGACGGTGTTGATCGCGTTTCCGGTGGGCTTTTTGGTGGCCGTGGGAGCGACTATTGAGATGGCCTATGACAGCGGGGCATCGGTCGTCCTATCGTGGGAGCCACGGTTCTTCAATGGCATGGTCCGTCTGTTGAATGAACCTACTGTTCCGGATTTGGGAAAGTGGGCTGTCTGGCTCTGGGGCTTTTTTGAGGCGGCGGGGATCGCCTTTTTACGAGCGCGCTTTCACTGGTTTCCATTCCATCCCATAGGTCTGGCCTTCCAGCATACTTTTGGTACCTGGCTCTACTGGTTCAGTCTGCTTCTAGTTTGCATTGTCAAGTTAAGCCTGCTGCGCTATGGCGGAGTGCGGGCTTATCAGGCAACGAAGCCTCTTTTCTACGGGCTCGCCATAGGGTATGTGGTTGGGGTGATGCTTTCGGTGGTAGCGGATCTGATATGGTTTCCGGAAGCTGCTCATTTTCTGCATCGGTGGTAGATGAATTACCCTTGGGGTGCAAGTTTTTTGTGGGGCAGCTTACTGCACCATTGGCACTTTCCAGTATCCGGTTAGTTGCAGCCAACAATTATCGTTTGCTTCGAGACGACGTACTCAGTGCCTGATTATCTCGTCAACGTTTCCCGCAGATCGGCATTCTTGAATTCTATGGTTGCGTCGGCTTCCAATCGGGTAACAGTAGGGAATCCTCAATAGAAAGCGCTCGATTCGGCATGGCAGAAAATCAAGAAGAGCACCCTCAAAAAGGTGCTCCGGTAGATCTGCGCACGGAATATTTGGAATCTCCGATTGGACTCGAAGTCCGGCGGCCGGTGCTTTCCTGGCGATTGCCCTGGACAACACGCGGGGCCGCACAAACGGGCTTCCGCGTCGTGGCCGCGTCCTCTTTTGCCCTGCTAGAGCAGAGCGGGCCTTATGTCTGGGACTCCGGCAGAGTTGCTTCAGGCAATACATCAGTTGGTTACGCAGGCCCTGGGATCTCCAGCGGGGACCGTCTCTATTTCAAGGTTCAGGCATGGGATGAGACGGGAAAGCCCACTGCATGGAGCCAGACGGCATTCTTTGAAATGGGTTTGCTCCATGCCGGCGAATGGCAAGGTCCTTGGATGGCCGCACCTGGCATTCTGGTACCTCTGTTTCGCTCTACTTTCAATCTTGCAGATCCGGAAGACGTAATTGCGCACGCGCGGCTCTACGTTTCAGGGCTTGGCTATTTCGAAGCGCGGCTCAACGGGGAAAAGCTCGGCACACAAGTGCTGGCACCGGAGTATTCGGACTACACACAGCAAATCTATTACCTCACGTTTGACGTAGAACCTCACCTGCGCCAAGGGGAAAACGTTCTTGGCCTTATTCTGGGACGCGGCTGGTTCGAGCACTTTGAATACGGCCAGTCTCAGTTTCGCTGCCAACTGCAGATTGCCCGCCGCGACGGCTCTACACAAATCATTGCCGCGCGTCCTGACGAGTGGCGGATGGCCACCGGCCCCTGGCTCGAGTGCGACATCTACAATGGCGAAAGTTACGACGCGCGGCTGGAAAAGGAGGGCTGGGACTGGCCTGGCTACGACGAGAGAGGCGAATGGAGCAGGGTCAAAGCCGCCCGCAAGCAGGCGCCGGGGAAACTGGTTGGCTTGCGTACTCAACCTATCAGCGTAACCCAGGATCTGAAGCCCGTGGCAGTGAATGAAGCTAGGTCGGGTACCATTGTTCTGGATTTCGGCCAGAATATGGCGGGCTGGGTGAAACTGCGCCTGAGCGGAAGATCCGGCACCGTCGTCCGCATGCGCTTTGCCGAGTGGCGCGGTGACGATGGCACCGTGGATCAGGAAAACCTAGAGGGAGCCCGGGCCACTGATCATTACACCCTAAAGGGCTCCGGAATCGAGACCTGGGAACCACGGTTTACCTACCATGGATTTCGCTACGTTCAGCTCGATGGACTACCTGCACTTCCCGAAGAGTGGTCTGCCAGCGCCCGCTGCGTGCATTCCGACGTTCCGCGCCGCGGTCGCTTTGTCTGCTCGGACGAGCGTCTTACTCGACTCAGCCTCAACGTCGACTGGTCCCTGCGCAGCAATATGATGAGCATCTTTACGGATTGTCCGCAGCGCGATGAACGCCAAGGATGGCTAGGTGACGGGCATCTTGTGGCGGAAACAGTCTTCCATCACTTCAATCCAGGTGCTTTTTACCGCAAATGGCTGGAAGACATTCGCGGGACCCAGGACGAAGAGGGTCGACGCTGGTCCCCTACCGCACCGGTTTGGGTATTGGACCGAGACGATGCCACCGGCGGCAAAGTTGGTTATTTCAGCAAGCCGGAACGCGTGACTCAAGAAGATGTTGTATGGACGGCGGCAGGGACGTCGATCCCCTGGTATCTCTACCTGTACAATAACGATGTCCGCGTTATTGAAGAGCATTTGCCGGTTATTGAAAAACACATTGACTTTATCATGTCCCAACCGCACGCTCCGCTCGTTCCTTTCAACAGATTTGGAGATTGGATGTACGTGGATTTTGCCGACCCCAAGGGTCCGACCGATAGGGTCCTACTTTCCACTGCTATCTTTCTCGAGCAGGTGAATTGCGCGGTCGGCATGGCGGCGGCGCTTCAGCGCTTGCCGTTGCAGGCAAAACTGGAGAAGTATGGGGCAGAAATATCAAGAGCCTTGCGCACTCGCTTCTACCAATCGGAGCACCATACGTTTGGCAGCCAGACGGCTGATGCGCTTGCGCTCACGGTTGGATTTGTGCCCCAGACAGAACGGCAAAGCGTTGTCGATCATCTCGTCGAAGATATCCGGGAAAACCATTCCGGCCACCTCGCTGCGGGGATCGTCGGCACGAGATTCCTGTTGGAAGCGCTCTCTCGCGAAGGTCGTTTCGACGTGGCCTACGGCATCGTCACCGCAGAAGGATTTCCAGGCTGGATGGAGATGTTGAAGAACGGAGCCACCACCATTACGGAACGCTGGCACTACAAAGGCCATGTGGACAATTCCCACAACCATGCAGCATTCGGTGTTGTGAGCGCCTGGATGTTCCGCTGGATCGGTGGGGTGCGAATCGATCCTGACTTTCCCGGGTACGGACATTTCACGGTGGCACCGGAAACACCGGCAGATCTGGATTTCGCCAGGGTCGAGCTCGATACAGTTCGCGGCCCACTCGTCGCCGGCTGGGAGCAGACCGAGATGGGATTCATTCTCGATCTGCAAGTCCCTCCGACTGCTCTGGCTACGGTCGTCTTTCCGGGCAGTGAACGTGCGGATGTAGTGCTGCTCGAGAGCGACAAACTCTGTGTTGCGACGGATTTCTTGACACTGAAGGATCCCGATCCAGACAACGGAAGGAAGAGGGTCAGCGTAAAAAGTGGGGAGTATCATTTTTCGGTGGTTAATCACAACCCTCAGATTCGTCCGACATAAGTTCTGCCCTGATTGCGCGTCAAGGAAGGATATATTGAGGTCGCCGCTGCTTAGGCGAAGGATGCTGTTTAGACCTGCCAGGTTGGTAAGCGAGGCATTAAGCTGAAGAATTACGCTCCCGCCTAGTTAGATTACTTAGTCTCTCAAGGTTGGTGCCTCGGGGGAACGGGTGACGAATGCGGCGCCCATGCCAAGTGCTCGGGGACGCATGCCGGTGTTGCCCATCTTGCGTCGCGGTAGTTCGGTCAATCAGGTTTTCCCCTTCCTAACTACGTACACCGGTGCTGCTCAAATGAACCGTGGACGTGAGTCGCGAATACTACCGATCGTCGGGACTTGCGGTCAAATCGGAAGAGACTGACCGGGTCGCCACCGCGCTTAATCCGCCGCTTATCGCCCAGTACCTGGCACACCGACGGAGGACGATGGCGCCTGACCGTGCCTGTCCGTACAATGCCGTTCATGTTTGCGATCTTCAAGAGGCTGCTACGTCAAGCCAGACAAAAGCGGTGGGCTAACCTGCTGGTGGTAACTCTGCGCATCGGCCTCGCCTTTGCCTTTGTGCCGGCGGGGCTGAAGAAGGTGATATATCAGCCCTTTACCGATCCGCAGAACACGGGTCTCTTTCATGAATTTCTCCACGCCTTCTACGCCACGGGCGCCTTCTACTCATTCGTTGGAATCATGCAACTCCTGGCGGCCCTGCTGCTCCTTTCTCAGCGTTTTGCCTTGGTGGGGGCGCTCATCCTTCTGCCCATTGTTTCGACCATTCTCGTGTTTTGCTGGAGTACGAAGGTCTACCCCACGGCGACGGTTGTGACGTTCATGTTTGCCGCCACATCGGGCCTTGTCCTGTGGGACTGGCAGAAATGGCGCACTGTTTTCTTCCAGGATCAGCGGGGTGGTGAGATTCGGATGGAGCCCCCCTCTGTCTCCGTGGACCTGAATCTGTGGACCGGGTGCGGAATCCTGGTCACGTCGCTGTACCTGTTGGTCTGTGTCCTGACGGGTGGCGTCTACCGCCCTAAAGATGCCGAGTTCGACCGTCCTGCTTTTTACATCTTCCCCCTGATGCTCCTGATCGTCGCCGCGACCTTCATCATCGACCAAATCCGATACCGACGGTCGATCCGGGGCTGAGTTTACTTGCCGATGCGCTCTTCGCTGAGACCGTAGTCAGGGGATGTATCGACCGCGGCCGGCCTCTTCTTCACATCTCGCCGATCGACGTGAGAGAGGGGGACTTCTCCCGGGAAATTATGGTTGCAGTGGGCCGATATTACCCAGCCACATTCACCTGCTGCTCAGCGATATTAATCTGCACGTTCACGCCCAGCAGCTTCCGCACCTGAGCCAGCGACCATCATCCAATGTCCGTCGCACCTGCTTCTGCCATCATCTCGTTTAGAGAACGAACTGCTTCTTCTATCGACACCGTTGTCCGGTTCGAATTTTCGATCTGCTGCTCTACCTGCTTCGGATACAGATCTCGGAACAGCTGGAAAAACACCCTGGGCTCGGTATCGAGCAGTTCCGCCAGCTTGATGCGGCCCAGACCACCTTCGTTGTAGACTTCGATAAACTCCTGCTTCAGTGAAGTAAATCGATTTCTACTGCCCTTCCGGCGCCCCGGATTGCCAGCGGCAAACCTACCTTTTCCATCTCGTCCGTTCTCTGTCATCCGTACATCTCCGTTGTTTGCGGCATCGAGGAAGTCCCCTTTCGGTGCTGTTGCATTATCTCTCCCAGGTCAGTTTCGTTTCAGCCACGGTGCATGTGTGTGCCGAATGGGTTTTCCGAGGGAATCGCAATCCGAAAGGAAATGATGAAGATCTTGGTGTGCTTCCGGCCAGCACCGCGGAACATCCGGGTACCAGACGGTCCTTCCTGGTGGATCTCCCCTACCATAACGGATTTCCAGCGTAGGGATGCTCCCCCCAGGGGTTGGGATGCGTTTAATTTGCACGGAAACCCCCTTCAAACTGCGGAAATTTCCATCTTCGGGTGGTTTTGGTGTCTGATGATTCCAGAGAAGCTAAGGCCCGACTTTAGCGCCCGCCTCAAGCTCTATCAGGCGCGGAAGCCCTATCGAACTGGGTCGGGGAGATAGAGAAACTCTCCCCCGCGAGGCTAACTACTCTTCCAACTCGCCGGCGAGACGTTTGAGGTGATTCTCCCGGGGCTCATGAGCCCTTATCAAAGCAGCCCGGGGCACTTCGATGTGGGGCAACAACTCAGGGCCGGAGCGCACGAAGCCCTCGGCGAAATCGGTCCCCCCGCGCCAACCGAAGGATCCGGTCTGGATCTCTACCCGCTTGCGGCCGAAGGCCTCGCTTTGCGACTGGCTGGCGAACAGCATTTCGGCCTGGATCCGTCGCTCCTTCCAGGCGGAGATGTCCACGTAAAAATCGATTTCATCCGGCTGGAAGTAGACGGCGGGATAATAGGTGGCGGCGATCGTGTGAGGCGTCTGGGTGCTGCCAAAGTCCGGAATGCCCGCCAGGGCCTGCGCTTCCATGGTTGCGAACGCGGTTTCGAGGTGATCGTCGTGGCCGGCATTCGTCAGGCGTTTAGGTCCATTCAGGAACGGGCTCTGCGGAACGAGGACGTCGGGGCGCACTTCCAGGATTATGTCCCTGAGCGCCTCGACTGCTGCCGGGGTTCTCTTGAACGGCTTATCGGGGAAGTCCAACACGCGGACATCGGCAATCCCGAACAGGGCGCAGACCTGGCCCAGCTCCTTCTTCTTGGTGGCCATGTAGTCATCGCCGGACTGCTCGAGGACCGCGGGATCGCGCTCGGCCTCCGGCTTCAGCAGTTCGTCGTGGAGTTTCTCGTTGTGGGTGTGGCCGCCGCCGGTCACGGAGACCACGGTGACTTCGTCACCCATGGCCGCGTGGATTCCACACGTCCCCGAGCAGTGGGTGAAGTCGTGCGGGTGGGCGGTTATTACCAAAAACTTCAGCTTTTTGCGCTCGGCCACGGCCATTTCCTTTCGCTGTCGGGTGTCGGCAGCATGAACATATTTTCACACCGACCCAGAGTCAAAGATGCGCTGACCCGTAGGGCCGGGATTCATCGTCCACCATGGTCACGATGTAGCTCCGGTCACGTTCGAGACGTGCTGAAGGGTCGTAGCAGCCGAATGTGTATTCAGCGTCGACTCAAGTCGTCGCCAAGATCCGTCGAGTCGAATTGTCCCTTCTGGCTGCAGACGGCGACGACCAGCAGTTCGAAGTCCTCTTCCGTGGTGGCGACGGCGCTACTGCATGACTTGCGGGTGCGCCTCCGCGGACGGTGGGGCCATGACGCGCTTCTGCTGTTCGGTCAATTCGCCGTAGAGCTCGAGATCGTAGAAGCTCTTCATCCAGGTGGAATGGCCGGGGCTGTACTTGTAGAGCAGAGTGCGGCGCTGGTGCCGGGCGCGCCAGGACATGGTGCCGTGAACGAGGGCTTCGGTGAAGATCAAGGCGTCTCCGGTCTTGGCTGGTGGCTGTCTCACGTAGTGGGCCGGACGTTCGAATCTGCGGACCTCTGCCGGGATGTACGCCATGAAGTTGGACTTGTGGCTGCCCGGTATGCAGGCGAAGCCGCCGTCTCCCTGGTTGGCGTCGGTCAGGAAGAAGGTGACGACGGTGAGCCCGTTGCGCATGACGCCATCGCGATAGCTATACCAGTGCGTGCCGCCCAGACCTGGTCCGCCGTGGAGGCCGCCGCGCTCATCCCCTTCATTCATTATGATGGCATAGTCGTGATCGATCCGGAAGGTGGGGCCGATCATCTCGACGAGGTAGGGTACGATGCGGGGGTGGTCGATGAGGTTTTTCGTGGCCTCGCCCCATTGACTGATCGTGTTGAAATCGTTGGAGGGGTCGTTGTCCCAGCCGTCGGCATGCTGGTCGACGAGGGCATTGAGCTTTTCCAATTCCCCCTTATTCAACACGTTCTCGATGACCAGATAACCTTCGAGGTCGAACTGGAACTTTTCGGCGTCTGTCATGGTAACGCTCCTGTGGAATTCGGCGAATTCGCGCGGAAAATTACCCTGGCCGTTTGAGAGTGTCAAGCAAGTGAGGGAGGCGCCCGAGCGCGGCGCCTGCGTTTCTATTGGAGGCAACAGGGAATGAAAATCACCGACGTAAGGTCCTTTCCAGCGCCGGGGCCTCGGCGAAGAAGACGATCGCTCGGGTCCAGCCGCTGAGGGAGATCGGACAATGAGCAAGGACATCTGTTACGCCGACGCCACCGAGCTGGCCGAAGGGATTCGCACCAGAACCCTTTCCCCGATGGAGGTGCCGCGCGCCCACCTGGATCGCATCGAAGCCGTTAATCCAAAGATCAACGCCTTGGTCACTCTGGCCGACGATGCCCTGGAGCAGGCGCAAGAGGCAGGCGCACTGTTTACATCGCCACTGTGGACCAGCACGAGTGCTTTGTGTTTTGCGGCTCTAAAAGTAAAGCAATGGATACCTATCTCTAATCGGTGAATGTGAACATGGAGATCGTGATAATTCGGAAGAACAAGGCCGTTCTTGATGCAGAAATATGTCCGTGGAGCAAAGTGGACGGCCATTCCTTATTATCAAACAGAGTCGAGTTCAATCTAAACCCCAACTGATTTTGATATGGGGAATACCCGCTAAATTACCTGCACGGCGTTGACCGAGGTTGGAGATCATGAAAACGCATCCTGAATTCGTCGATGTGGTGCCCGGTGACCAGACCAACATGCGCACCGGAGAGGCCGATATCGTCCAGAGCCAGGATGGCAGCCTGTTCATGGCCTACACCCACTTCCGTTCGTGGGAGGACGATGCGGCAGCCGAGATCCTCAGTCGCCGTTCCACCGACGGGGGTCGTTCGTGGAGCGAACCGCAGGTAGTCGTGGAAAACGAGGGTCGCAAGAACGTGGCGTCAGTCAGCATGCTGCAACTCAGGCCGGATCGTCTCTTCCTGTTTTATCAGCGTCAGCATTCGGAGCAGTCTTGCATAATCTGCTCCCGTCTTTCAACGGACGAGGGAAAGACCTTTGGTCCGGCGACGTTTCTGACCTCGGAAGACCGCTACTACTGTTTGTGCAACGACAGCGCCTTGCGACTTTCCGGTGGGCGTTTCGTTCTGCCCTATACCCTGAAAGTCGAACCCCCCGGTACGCCAACAAGGTTAGAGGCCGGTTGCCTCTATTCGGATGACAACGGAGCATCGTGGCATTCGAGCAACACGGTGTTCGCACCCGAATCCGGAGCGATGGAGCCCAAGGTCGTCGAGCTCAAGGATGGTCGATTGTGGATGTTGCTGCGCACGGACCAGGGCACGCTTTACCAGGCGTATTCGGAAAATGGCGGCGAGCGTTGGAGCGAAACGGAATCTTCGGGCATCGCGGCGCCGCAGGCACCGTTTGTATTGCAGCGGATTCCGACAACGGGCGATATCATCCTCATTCGCAATCCGACCGTCGACCTGGAGCACCATCACCAGGGAATGCGCAACCCCCTCACCTGCACGATATCCACGGATGAAGGGAAGAACTGGCATTATTCGAAGGAACTGGAATCTGACCGTTCCCTGGCTTACTGTTACGCCAGTTTAAGTTTGTTCGACGAAACCGCTGTTCTAAGCTATTACGTCGTACTCTTGGACAGACCGGCGGGGGACTCCACGGTGGGAGTCCATACCCTCCGGGTAACCCACGTGCCCGTGGACTGGTTTTATCACTGAAGCGGCGTCTGCCGGCCTCAAGCCTTCTGGCGACTTCGTCTCTATCCACGATCGCGCACCTGGGCAAAGGCGCGGGCGATGCGCCATAACATGGGCTTCTAACCGAAGAGATGTACGAATCTGGCTCCGACTCTGACCCCCTACGTCGAAGCCTTTCTCGGCACAGAGCTGCGTCTGGGGTACGTGCACCTGCGGAACGCGGCTGGCAGCTACGATACCGGCTGGCACCGCGACGTGGGTGACAGCCGCCGCGACCTGCCGTACGAAGAAGAGATGAACCTGCTGAACGGGCCGATGACGGCGTTGCGCTGGCAGCTGGCCCTGATCGACCCCTGCTTGTGGCTCGTTCCGCACAGTCAGCGGCGCTACCGCACCGACGAGGAACGGGAAGCCCTCGTAGTCGACAGGCATATGGATATCGCCGGAATGGAGAACTTGATGCTCAAGAGGGGGCAGACGCTGTTCTGGGATGGGAACACCATTCACCGGGGCATTCTGCCGCCGGCATTGAACGAGCGGCTGGTCCTGGCAGGCGGGCTGTGCAAATACCAGCGGGACGAGCCGCTGATGGATCTGGACGAGAGGTTCCGCTGGCGCATGGCCGACAACATCGGACTCGCCCTGCCCGACAAGGTGCGGCTCTGGTGGGAGCGCTGGCTGTCACTGCAGAAGGTCTCGGGGCCATGTTGAGGATCTTGCATCCGAGATCATTGATCGCTGGAGCGAATGCGGACCTCGATCAAAACAGGCGCTCCGCAGACGACAGACAGCCCTCGGTTAACTCAGGTTAGCCGGGGGCTTTTTCTTTGCCATGGTTACAGCCGAAGTATCTGCATGTGTGTCGCTACAGATCTTACTTTATCCAGCCACATTCACCTGCTGCTCAGCAATATTGATCTGGACATTCACGCCCAGCAGCTTGCGCACCTGCGCCAGAGTCTTGCACGCCGACAGAAACCGTCGGTGGCACCGTTCCTGCCATTTCTGATAGAACGCGTGTTTATCAATAAGTGCGAGTTGGAACTCTAGTTTGTCGAGGCACAGACCTACGCAGATCTCTACCCAGATTGCCATCAGCCTCTAACGCCTTCGGGGCTTCGGCGAAAACTACGCTCAAACGCATTGAGAGCGTCTTATCGCCCTTCTTGGCCTTGTCGTAAAGCTTCCGCACTTTCCGATGTTCGGCCTTGGTGAGCTCGTGTATCGACTTCTGAAGGCTGTTCTCACCCACGCCGTTTCCTCCATTCCCCTCGGTGATTGAAGAAGCCCGCACCTTCCAGTACCCGGGCTACCGCGGTCTTGCAAACAGCTTCGTGGTCCCTCATTTCACGCTCCATAGCCGCAATCTCTGCCTTCTCCTGCCTCCACGCCCTGCGCTCTTCCTCGCGCTGCTGACGCGCCTCAGCATCGAACCGACGCCTCCTGGCCCCGTATTCCACCACCGATATACTCACGGATCTGGTGGCCATTTACACGGCGGGTACGGGTATAGTAGGGCCCACCGCGTTCCCTCATTTCCCAGGACATTGGCGGTCAACCCAGGCTCTGTTGTGTAGCTGTGTGGGTAGCTCCCAAGCTTTCGTCCCGATGCAGAGCAGCTCCTTTTTCGCGCTCTCCGCCCCCGCCAGAACCGGGGCAGCGGTAGCACTCCGCCTACCCCAGTGCCAGGGCCGGACAGTTTAGGGCCGGTCAGTTTCGTTTCAGCCACGGTGTATGAGCATGTCGGATTGGTTTTCCGAGGTTATCGCAATCCGCAAGGAAATGATGGAGATCTTGGTGTGCTTCCGGCCAGCACCGTGGAACATCCGGGTACCAGACGGTCCTTCCAGGCCGATCACCTCTTCCCTACCGGAGTTCCCATAGAGGTATCCTCCTTAGGTGTTGGGATGAGTCTAACTTCGACGGAGCCCCTCGAAACTGAGGAAATTTCCATCTTCGGGTGGTTTTGTGTCCCAACTCTACCTGGGGGTTGAACGATCTGATTCCCCAGTTCGGTGTTTAATGTGGACGGCACGCTATCAAGAGGGGAACGGTGGACTCCTGTTGGCCTGGTAAAGCGGCCGCTAACCTCTCGTTTGCTCATATTCGTTTAATCTCCACTGCTGCAGTTGCGCTATTTTGATCCAGACCTTTCAGGCGCCTCCAGTTCGCCTATTGCCTCCGCCAGCATCTCCTTAACCTCGAGCAATTGGTCCGGGGTATCGGCGTACCATAGCCGCAGGGGGTGAGCTGAACCGCCCAGATAACCCCAGCGTCTGAAGCCAACCGGTTCACCGCCAAGCACCAGCTCTTTCGCGTAAATCAAGACTTCGAGGTCGTCTTGATAGCCGAAGCGTTCAATCAAGTCCACCGACGACAATCCCTGCGGTCCGGCTCCCCGCAGGATCTGAAGGAGTGCTTTTCTGGGGGCAACTCTTACCAAATCTCTAAATTCACACATCGTTGGTGTTGGTTGGTATACCGCCCACATGACATACCGTAGCCCCATATTCACTTCTTTTGGCCTCGAACAACCGCCAAAATCTGTGCTTTCTCCGAAGTCGATAGTCGATCCCATGCCTCCGCGACTTCAGCCAAACCTGCGGGCGGATTCTCGTACATACATGGTACATACTTTTCGTGCAAAGTTGTGTCTGGGTTGTGTTCGGGTTTTGCAGGGATTTGTTTTTTGAGGCCTTGAACGGGATTCCCTATCTTCTTTTTCTGTAATGGATTTGCAGAGTTCTGTCCGGCTTCTGTCGGAGAAGTGTCAGAATCGACAGTACCCTCGGAATGGGGTTCGAATCCCGGCACCCCGACCATTGTAAACCCTTGTGAGACACCCCCGCGCTAATCGTAGCGCGACCCGACTCATGGTGAGGTTGGTAGCCGCGCTGCCCCACTATTTTGTGCAAGGCAAGAGTGGAAAAGTCATTATCGAAGGAAAGTGAGAGATCGCATCGAGAATTCACCCTCGAGTTGATCGACGCGACGCTGCAAACCCACCCGCCGGCCCTGCCGGAGCCACCGGAGCGGCGGCTGGCGCTGCTGCTTCTGGACCACTTGCTGCATGAGGAACCGGCGCCCGGAAGGCCGGTGATTCAAGCCTTCCACCACCGCCGCACGGCCGACGCGGCCGCCGACATCGCCGCTACCGTCGTCAGCTCGGGCGCTGCAATGTGGAAATTCTACGATCATGCCTTCGTCGTGCGCACGCCGGAGGTGACCCTTGGGTTCGACCTGACCCGCGAACACCTGGTGGGCGACCGCCGCTCGGATGACGTGCTCGACCGGATTTCCGACGCCTGCGACGTGCTGTTCATCAGCCATTTCCACGATGATCATGCCGATGCGCACGTGGCGGCCCGGTTCCTGGACCAGAACAAACCGGTAGTCGCGCCGCCCCAGGTGCTCAGCGAGCAGCCGTTCCACGAGCGCATCACTCACCTGCCGCGCGAACCCCACCTGCTCCACGAACTGCCCGTGCGCGGCGGGGAAGTGCTCCTGCGCGTCGCCGCCAACCCCGGCCACCAGGGAGCGGATACCGAGAACAATCACCACGTGGTGATCGCCCCGGGCGGGTTCACCGCGGTCCACACCGGCGACCAGGGGAACTGCGATGACCTCGACTGGCTGGACAGCGCCCACGACCACTACCAGGTCGATCTGCTGCTCCCACATTGCTGGGTGCCCGACTTGCAGCGGCTCGTAGCCGCCTATGCGCCGCGCTTCATCGTGCCCGGTCACGAGCGCGGCGAATACGAGTCGGTCTACGCACGGTTGAACGAGCTGAGCCATGATATCACTCACCGCGAACCGTACTGGCTCTCCTACAAGCGATTGACGACGCATCTCGACAAAATGCTGGTGATGACCTGGGGCGAGCGCTTCGACGCAGACAGCGGCTCGCAGTGACTCGCCGCGAACCCGGTACTACTCCCCGAAAGAGGTAGGCGAGAAGCTTGTCCGCCTCGCACCAATCGGGCACGAGCATTTGCGCCCCCACCTCGAGGAGGCGATTCCGCTTCCAGTGATCCCAGCCGCCGTCGGTCTCGTTGCTGGCGATGCCGGCGGTGACCGCCCCCACCTCGGCGCCGTTTTCGATCTAAAGATGTCGTCCACCGTTGACTCCCTTCAAGTAGGGGGTTAGCCAAACGCCCCATCGGAAAGGTTTGATTGCTCTAGACGAGCATGGGTGTATCGAAGCCGAGGTTGCCGCCCGAATGGAGTGGGTACCCATAGAGACGTTGCCAGGTGACGTTTTGTGTTTCAGCTCATACGTACCTCACAAGAGTGATGGCAACCATTCAACACACCCACGAAGAATCTTTACGTTAACGTATAGGAAAAATAAAGACCGTTATCGACAGTTGCGCCGAGGGTCCGAGCCGGTCTAGTGCGGCGTTTGTCGGGACATTTGCAACGTGTGGTCGGCTGGCCATGAGAAACGGCCGCGAAGCGCTAGTGCGGATCTATTTCGGGCACCTGAACGCCGCTTTTGAGCAACCGCTCAAAACGGGTAGACATACCTCGCCCTCAGCCAATCAGGCGTAGTCGAATTGCGGTTGGGGATCTGGGCGCGAGGGTGCGATGCCGGCGGCGCCCGCGCCGGGTGGTGCCGTCCGACCACGGGGTTTTCAAAGTGTAGGTCAGGGTATCGGCGTCGAGCGGGCGCAAGCGGCCTGAAGCCAGGGGCGGGCGCATCACGTAGCGGCACAGTTGTTCCAGGCGGCTGCGGTGGTCGGCGGCAATTCGGGTAGCTGCATGCAGCGAAAACCCGCGGGCGGCGAAGCACAGGGGACCGGCGCAAACGCCCTGCTGCGGATCGACCAGGCGACGCCGGACCCGTTGCCCGACGCGTTCACCGGTAGTACCTTCCTCGAGCAGGCCGCGGCGAATATTTGGTTGTTGTGAAAACGAGAAATGCGACGAGAGGCGTCTTTTTAGGGAACTCGCGTCCTTACGAAAGGAGTGCCAACGGTGGACTTTTCTCATTTGCTTCGGGGGTGCTTGCCACGTCGGTCGCTGTGCGCCCTGGTTCTTGCAACAACAGCCTGGGCCCCAAGTGGGGAGGCGCAGGAGTACCCCTGGAAACATGTAAACGACGCCCAGTCGGCGCGGCCCTTTCTGCGCTGGGAGCGGCCCACCTACTCGAACTACGCGCACCAGCATTTCGCCAACTACCAAGACCACTCCGCCCCCTACGAAGATTCGCCGCGGGCGTACTACGGATCGATGGGGAATTATCTCATTTCGGGGTATTCGTTGTACGAATGGAGGGAAGAACGCACTCCTGGTCATGAGTGGACCAGCACCATTTTCAAACATTCCGACAGGGGCTCAGGCCCCTGGGTGACCGCTTTCGACAACATGGTCATGGCCAGGGACGGCTACGGGGACTGGGGCTACTCCCTGGTCGCCGGGGACGGGCTGATAGCGCGTTTCTCACCATTGGTGCTGTCCATGGTCGACCTGAACGGGGTGCGCATGGATGTGGCGGTTCCGAATCTGCGTTTTACCGGTATCGCGTCGCGCATCGAACGCCCCAAGATCTACCTCGAGAGCCCGGAGAAATGGGCGTTCGAGAGGTTCCACCTCGCCGACGATTCCACCCTCTTGCTGGGGGGGCGCGCCCTGTTCGACCTGAGCCGTCTACAGCTGGGTTTCAGTGGCGCCAACATTCATATCTATCGCAGCACCGAACCGGGCAACAGCCTCAAGGGTCGATTGCGCCCGGGACAGCCCGCGATCGAATGGCTGCTGGTCCGGTTCTCCGATGACTCCCCTGAGGACGGTATCGCGGGGGCGCTGGTGCAGGAAGTACAACTGGTGGTGAACGGGGAGACGCGCCCCGACCTGGTGCCCCGCGTCGTGTCTCATCAGGAAGGAATAACACCGCAGGTGGGTCGTTTTTCTTCGGCCACAGGCCGTTTTCAGCCGGTCGACTACACCAACACCGGCGGTTCCAATCTCTTCTACCACGGACGCCGGGATCTACCCCTCTTCTCGGACTATCTCTACCGCCTCGACCACGACGCCGACATCGACATAAGCGATGTCGCCAACATACCCGGGTTGGTGAGCGGAATCTCCGTACTCCGACCGGGTGACCTCGTGCGCGCCGACGGTGACGATCAGGTGATCTACCTCTTCGACATGACCGGGGAACAGACGATAGAGTCGGTGAAGGTGGAGGCCCTGGTCGGCAACGACTTTCGGGTCGACGTGGCGCACCTGAACACCGTCAATACCCGTGGTCGCACCTACCATCAGCAGTTCCAGAGCACCTTCTATCGCACCGTAGCGCGGTCGAAGGGGAACGTACAGGATGTAGGCAATCTGAAACGGCGGCGGTTCGCCGTGAGCGAGGACACGGGCCTCTTCACTTACGGCACCGATCTCCGCCTGGCGCTGCCGGGTATGGAGGTGACTGCGGAGTACGCCGGCTCAGCCCGGTATGGCCGCTATCCCGCACTCATGGAAGGGGAGAACGACTTTCGCGCCGGACCGCGTTCGGTGGAGCGGGGCTCGGCCTTCTTTGTCAACGCCAGCCACTGGTTGTCCCGCGGCCGGATCGGGGGCGAGTACTTCCGCATCGGTCCGAGCTTCCGCACTGAGATGCGCAACTACCTAAGCGAATTCGGCCTCGAAAGTACCAACCTGCAGCATATAACCAACAGGACCGTCTACTGGGACCTGGTGCAAGACAACGACGATGGCGATCGCTTCTCCGACAAGCGGGCGGGCAATCTGCCCGGGTTTCCCAACGATGCGTCCTCGCGACGAGACAATCGAGGCTCTAACCGAGACGACGACGATCTGAATGGCGTCACCCTGGGTCAGGACGCCGACAACGACGGCTTTCCCGACGTCAACCGGAACGGCGACCTGGTTCCCGATTTCGAAGAGCCGTTCCTCATGTACGAGGTGGAGCCGAACAAGTATGTCTACGGCCTGGATCGGAACAACAACAACGAGCCAGACCTACGGGAGGACGATAACGATCCAGATTATCCGTACGACCTCGATAACAAAGGGTTCCACCTCTTCGGGCAGGTGGATCTGAGTCGGCACTGGTCACTCGCCGTGGGACACTACGACGTGGAGCAGATCGCCGGCGCCGGCCGCAACCGATCCACTTATTCGCTGCTCACCTACCAACGGTTGGGTAGGAATTGGCTGCCCCAACTGCTCTTCGAAAATAATCTCCGGCGCGTGCGGGACGATATTCCGGACGAATACCTCGCCCTGGATGTGCTTCCGACGCGGACATTCGATTATTACTCTGGAGGACTCAGGGCGGAACGCGGCGGAGGTGTCGGCAGGCTGCTGGACGGCCCCCCGATCTTCGGAACTCGCTTCGTGCCCGACCTGGTGGAATACCAGGACAGCTTCGTGAACGAGATGTACCTGGAAGCCCGTGTGATGCCGGTACCGGGGTTGAACCTGCACCAGAAGATGCGCTGGCGCTTGAATTGGCAGCAAGGTGGGCAGTTGCGCCCGGGTATTTTCCAGCTCGAGCGCCGGGTCGATCTGTGGACTTGGGTGAGCCGGATCGACTACCCCCTGCAGCTGGGACGCGTGACCATCATACCACAGTACAAATACATGCTCTTCCGGCTGTACGACCAGGAAAGGGACCGGGGCATCGAGTTCGAGACCCGATCTATTCCGATCCTGCGCGTCGAATATCCCTTCTTGCCCCGCACCGTCCTCCGGGCCGGCTTCCAGGGAGTCGGTCCGTTGCCGTACCGATCAAAGGACCGCCTCGCCGGCCGGAACAGTTTCGAGCAGCGGACCGCCTTCCTGACCGCGACGAACCGGTCGAAATACTTCGGCTACGACCTGGTCACTGTCGTCGGTCTCAAGAGAGACCGACGCACCTTCGACGACCCGGGTCAGGAGCTCAACGAGTTCGATGTCTGGTCCTTCTTCGTTCGTGGGTTAATCGGATTTACCGAACACGGCCGGCCGATATAGTTCGATACGAGAGGAACAGGATGAGTCAGTTCAAGGGTGTGTTCCCGGCGACCATTACGCCGATGCAGGCGGATGGCCGTTTCGACGAACAGGCGGCCGGCGGCGTGACAAAGGTAAATTGAGATGACAGGGTTAAATCTTGATGATCGACTGCGACTCCCCTACTCCATCGCTACGGGTATGCCCAAAGGTGGTGACGCGGAGATCGAGGGGTACCTGCAATCGTTGCGAGTCCAGGGTTTCTGTGTCGTCGAGAGGGTGACCCCTGAGGGCGAAATCAGCACGGTGCGCGAGAGCGTGCACCGGGGGAGCCGGCTGTTCGTCGGGGTCTTGCAGGAATCGAAGTATTCAACTCGTTCTGCGAGAACTCTGCTGAAGTGGGCAACTCGAGTAGGTTGTGGGACGAATTATCCGCGCACAAGATACGCCTCTTGGGGTTGGCGGTTGACGATGGCCACTGGCGGTCTGATCCGATAAGCGAGGGAAAGGGCTTTGTTACGGTACGAGCGCAGGCTTTGACCGAAGTGGATCTGCTTCAGGCGATTCGCCGTGGGCATTTCTACGCAAGTACGGGACCGACATTCACAAATATTTCACTAACCCTATGTTAATGTAAATGTGAGAATAGTTACCGGCATGAATCTAAACCGCCCACTGAAAAAGAAGCTCGAGATACCTGAATCAATAGAGAAAATCATAATCGTTAGTGACATACACGCGTTTCTATCACCGCTTAGAGAAATCGAGAAACTCATCGGCGATAGGCGAGCAACAACCCAGGTGATGTTCAACGGAGATGTATTCGGCATTGGACCAGAACCAATAGAATCGCTCGAGTGGGTGATGGAGCACGCAGGTGACTATTTCGCCGCGGGGAATAATGACGACAATGTGGCGTTTCTCGAGCCGACGGACGGAACGTTTCCTATCAGCTCCTTTGAAGGTATACGGCAGGCGCTTACCGAAAACCACTTGAAATACCTGCTGGATAAGCCGTACGTAATCGACGCGACCTGGCGCGGATACACAATTCGTCTACTCCATAGTCATCGGTTAGCGTCGGGTGAAATCTGGACAGACCGTCCTCTAGTGCCGTCTCTCGAAGATTTTGCGAAAGATTTCATGGAGGACGGAGTTTCTCTCACGGTCGCTGGCAATATACATATCCCATTCGTGCGTATGATAGACGGAAAACTGATGGCCAACGCCGGATCAACAGGCTGCACGTTGGAAGGCTTGATTGGCAACGACGGGAAACTGGTTTATTACGGCTATAAGAACCCGATTTGGGATGATCGGCAGAGTTTTTTGCAGGTTATGCTTTCAGATGGGGAGCTTACCGCGGAAGTCGTGCGGTTTTATGCCGGCGGACACGTCGCGGCGCTCGAAAAAATGACACCTGCTGAAGAACCTGGTTTAGAGAAACACAATGTCATTATGCGAGAGCAAGTCAACATAGTCGCAGAGATATACGAGAAGCTTCGCGATAGAAAGGACGTCAGCGTACTCGAACACGTACGGCTTCTAAAGGATCGCATGATCCTTGAACAAACGGCGAAAACTATTACGAAGCACTATGACGAACGACGGATTTTACCGCTGGACGGTACGCGAAACACGAGGGATGTAGGCGGCTATCCAACCATAGACGGTGGAGTCACGCGATGGCGCAGGTTCTACCGGTCCGACACCTTGCACCGTGTTTCGCCTGCATCGCAAGCAATGCTCATTGAGTACGGACTTCGCACGGTAATCGATTTGCGGCTCAATAGGGAACTCCGGAAGGAACCAAACGTCTTCGCCGAATCTGAAAGGGTGACATACCATCATAAGATGATTATCGATGAAGAACTGGAGCCGGAGCTTAATGCGAAGCAGGCACATTGGACGGATCATGAGAGCTTCATGCACTCGTACACAACTGTGCTCGATCGCCGGCAGCAGCAGCATTGCGAAATTGTATCGTTATTGGGTTCGGCTGGCGCACTTCCTGCGCTGGTGCATTGTCGCGGGGGAAAGGATCGGACAGGTACTATGACTATGTTGGTTTTAGGCGTCGTCGGTGTAGCCAACGAAGCTATAATAGAGGATTACACGCTTAGCGACCTCTACCTTCGAGATCGGACGGATCTTCAGCGCCGTAGAACCATGGCTGAAAACATGAGAGCTTTTCTTGATTACATAGACGAAAAGTACGGCGGGATAGAATCATATCTTACCGGGGGCGGCGTCACCGGAGCGCAGATCGCGTATCTTCGCAAGGCGTTGGTCGAGTAACGAAGTTCCGCTACGAGTAACTAGACGCGACCGGAAGATCCCGGCGTCACGACCCCAGAATCCTCAACCGCAATTGGAACGTCTGATTGGCTGCGGGCGAGGTGCGCCTGCCCGTATTGAGCGCCTGACCAAAGAGCGGCGTTCAGGCGCCTGAAATAGATCCGCGCCAACGCTTCGGGGTCGTTTCCCATGGCCGTGGACGGACTCCACGCTCAGCCATCAACGCAGTAGAAGCGTCCATCACACGGCTCGCGTATCCTTGCGTCGATGTTCCCGCCGCGTTCCAACCCCGGCAATACCGCCAAAACGCACGGTTGCTTCGCCGATGCGCATGGTCTTCTCCACAACCCACAACCGACTTGCATTACCGTCATCCCCCACCTGGAGCGCCAGCTTCCATACGGGCCAGAGGCCCTCGCTGGCTCCTCCGACTCTTCTTGTTTAATGTGAATATCTGTAACGAGGCGTTCGAAAGGTAGCTCATTCTCCGGGAGATCAAAAACATGGCCAAACTCACCGACAAGGAACGAAAGCAGAAAGCCCTGGCCCGCAAGCGCGCCGCCTATCCCGACCAGGTTATCGGCTTCTGGAAGGACGCGATGCGCGACCGCATCGATGCGACTCGAAAGCTGGCCTCCTTCAAAGTCCGTCGAGGAGATTGTCACAGCCATTCGACCTACAGCGATGGAATCGGAACCGTGCCAGAGATCGCGAGCTGGGTCGACAGGGCGGGACTGGACTTCTTCTTCTTGACGGACCACCACACCGTTCGGCAGAAGACGGAATGCGTCAAATACAGGAACATGTGGTGGGGTCAGGAGCCGGGGACACAGTATCACCACCTGGGTATCCTCGGTCTGGACAGGAAGTACACGGTGAAACAAGATCTGGTCAAAGACTACCAGGCGGTCATAGCGCGCGGTGGTTTTCCTTTCATCCCCCACCCCAACGGCTGGTTTCCGCGCCGGCGCTACACCAAGCAGCAGGTTGACTCGTTGAATCTGCTTGGAGACGACTTTACGATGGAACTGATCAACGGCGCCAACAACATCTTCGACTGCTTTGATATCACCGACAGGTGGTCGGTCGAGCTTTGGGACCGATTTCTCTGTCAAGGCAAAGTGGTCCGAGGCATGGGAAACACGGATGCGCACTTGCCGCAAGCCATCGGAGATGTATGGAACGGCGTCTCCGTGGATCGCTTGACCAAAAAGAACGTGCTGGACGCCTTCTGGGCAGGCCACTTCTTCGCTTCCGACGCGCCGTTCATCAATTTGAGGTGTGGCCGAAGTCAAATGGGCGACACGGTCAGGAAGCGGAAGGGCAGCAGCGTCGAAGTGCGTTTCGAGTGCGTCGACAGCATGGGACTGCAGCACGTACGAATCGTCGCCGATGGCAAGGTGGTCAAGGAGATCTGGCCCAAGGACGAGCAGGTTGTCAAGGGAACACACAGATTGAGATTCAGGAGCGGAACATCCTACATCCGCGTCGAGTGCTTCGCCAGGGATAACCGGAAAGCCTTCGCGAATCCGAGCTACATCCGGGAGGCCTAGCCTCTAGGCTCGTCGCGCCAGCTTATTAGCGAAAACCGCGATCAGCCCCCCCAGCATGATATAGCCGAGGATCACCTCCAGGCTCGTCCAGAACAGGGCGGCGGCGTTTTGCAGCTGCACGGCGCAATAAAAACCCGAAGTCGTAAAGGTAGCCAGGCTAAAATAGAGCGGCGTCCAGAACCCGTGGTGGTACTGCTGAGGATCCAGGTAGATTTGCGGCATGGCCCAGCTAAGCAATTTCGGAAGGGGGGGCCTTGTGCTGGTTCTCGGGCTGCAGGACGTCTTCCTCGCCCTCGGCGAGGTGCCGGTACAGAAGCTTCAGCTCGGGGGAAAACCTTGAGTACACCTCCCGCGGCACGTACGTCCTGAGCGTGTTGCCGCCCGAGTGTAGGTTGCCGAACTCGCTACCCGACAGCCACCACGGCGCGTAACGGCACACAACCGTCGTGCGCTCGTGCTCGCTCTGGTTGGCAGCACCCCCGTGCCAGAGCCGCGTGTCCTGCATAAAGACCGAGCCCGCGGGCGCCGAGATTTGGAACTCGCCCGGGATCGGCGCTCGTTCGTCGATCCCGTCATCGGGGCCGCGCGGGTTGCGCGGGTCTATGTGCGACCCCGGAACAACCCACGTGCCGCCGTTATACGGGGTCACATCCTCCGGACCGAGGTACCAGATCGTGGACAGCGCCATGCAGACATCGGGGAATGGCTGGGCGACCGCGCCGGAGTGATACCACGGCTCCTCGCTGCTCCCCCCGTACGCAGTCAGATCATGCGGCCAGTCGGAATGCCAGCGGCGAAGCAGCAGTTGCTCCTCGGATATCGCCTCCCCCTTCGGCTTCGACGACTTGGTGACCTCCGTCTGCGCAATGCAGACGTGCGTATCGAGCATCGCCTTAGCCACCCGGAGCACGCGCGGCTCCACGAGGTACTCGGCGAAGGTCTCGTTCCGCGCGATGTCGCAGAGCTCGGCGTTGGGCGCCATCGGCGGCCGCACAGGGCCGCTGCCAGGCTGGAAGTCGGGATTTCTGCGGCGTTCCAGCTCTATGCGTTTGCTCTGCTCCGCCTCCCGGTCCTGCTGCAACAGCCGGCGCCCCCGGTACACGCTCTCGCGCACCGTGCTGACTTCTCCCTCAGGGATCACCCTCTCGACGACGCAGAAACCCTGGACTCGCAGCGATTGCAGGTACCCCTCGATCTCCGCGTCACCACCTTTGGGAATACCCGTACCGATGGAGTAGGGGAGTCGCAGCCGATCATCAAGATTTAAGAGTTTTGACAAAATCAATTCAGCTAGTTTATGGTTTAAAAAAAATGTCTCAATCTTTACTAAAAATTACGATAACAACGTAAACCCTCCTTGTCGCTGCCTTTCTTTCGCTCCAGAGATCCTACACCCCGTCCTGCGTTGGCCAGGAGAGCGGCAGCGGACACCAGGCTTGCAGCACCGCTGCCTCTTGGGGAAGCGCGGTGACCGCACACGGAGGCAAGGGCCCGAAGAACACCCGCATGGCCGTGAACGGATGCCATGCCCGAGTTGATGCATAGCCAACTCTCTCCACCCGTGGTTCGCCTCCCACCACTTGAACCCTCAACGTGCCGTGCTCCTCGATCCCGATAAACGCCTCGCCATCGACGAGCTCACCACCGGTGGCGCTCACCTTCAAGAGCGCCTCCACTGTCGCCACCCAGTCGAAGATTTGCCAGTTGTCGGCCTGGTGCACACTTTGACTTTCTCCCAGTGCCGCAATGCGACGAACCAGATCGTAGTTCACCGCCGACAACTCAAAATTTGTGCTACGGGGTTCGGCGTCAGCCTCCACCCAGCCGCGAGCGATGTCAACGGCTGTGTCTGTGTCTGCAGCGACGAGTTCGCTGACCCTAGAACCGTCGCTCGTGGCCACCAGATACCCCACCATGGCGCCGTGTTCGTCGAGGGCGGCAAAGGGTTTGTGATACCAGCTGACGAGAAAGCGGCCGAAATGCGCTGGGTCGCGTAGATGATGGACGAGCTGCGCGTCGTGCAGTCGCTGCGCCACCGCGATACGGTCCACATCATCAACGGCAATGGCCTCGAAGCACAGGCTGGACGGCGTGTCGAAAACATGTCGGATGTTCCGCTTCCCCTATCGGTACCAAAAACCTCTGGCCGCACGTTTCATACCCGGAGTAGCCGTAGCGCTGTCGCTGACCACTTAGGTACGACAGATGGAAGTCTTGCGCCTTCATATGCTGCACGCAGTGGTTCATGAGCAGCGACATGTACCCCTTATCCCGATGTGCCGAATGCGTCGACACACCACCGATTCCTCCGACCTTGAGCACGGTCTCGCCTACTTGCCAGTCCATCGGGAAGAGACCGACGATGGCGCGAATCTCTCCGTTCTCACGCACTGCGTGGTTGCACGCCATCAACTCGTCCGTGGGTTGATAGATTGATGGCAGCATGGCGTGGAAGTCGTAAGGCCTTTCCTCACCAAAGACAGCGTTGAGAAAAGCCATGCCCTCGTCGAAATCGGCGGCTGTTAGCTGGACCACCTCGTTACTCATCTGTCAGCGCGGCCAGGCAGTATGGTGGTCGTCGATTACGTAGGTGTGCGAGTGATCGAGTCGGTGGTGGCGATGGGGATGGGAGTGGGGCTGGTCGTCCGGCCAATCCTCGTGCCCATGGCCGTGGTGCTCGTCGTGCACATGCTCGTGTTCATGCTCGATCTCTTCGTGGACATGGTCCAGGATCACGTCGTCCCGTTTCGGCCACAAAAACGCGGCGGCCGCGGTAAACACGACAACGCCGGCAGCCAGCACCCATGCCGTCGCCTCGATGCCGATCCGGGTACCCAGCTGGCCCGCCAACGGGTAGAAGAGGAGCCAGCAGGCGTGGGACAACGCAAACTGGGCGGAGAAGTAGGCCTGCCGATCGCCCGGGAGCGCGGAACGATTGACCAGCCGCCCCGCCGGTGTCTGCACCGCCGACCATCCGGCACCAACCAGAAACCACGCCGGCAGCAGCGCCGCAAATCCGGGTCCGGTGCCGGCCGCGCCCAAACCTGCGGCCATCAGCAGGGCGCCCCACAACATGACCGGCCGGTCGCGGACGTGGTCGAGCAGCCGTGGAAGGACCAAGGCCACCAGCATCGAGCCGCTGCCCGCGGCAGCCATTGCCAGGGCGACCTCCGAGGCGGTGCCGCCAAGGGTTTGGCGCACGTACACCACCGTATTGACGATGACCATGGCACTGGCGCTGGATACCCCCAGGTAGAGCACCAGCAGCCCCCGCAGCCGCGGTGTCTTCAGATATGAGATAACGCCGAAGCTGATCTGCCGGATCAAACTACCCAGCCGCTCCGTCGGTCGCGGTGCCGGCAAACGCGTCATGACAATCAACAATGCCGACAGGCCGAAGGCGACGGCATTAGCCGCGAACAATCCGGAAGAGGTGACGACCAGCAGGGCCAGACCGGCGAACAACGGGCTGACCAGGTTCTCGAGGTCGTACGCCAGCCGTGACATGGACAGCGCGCGGGTGTACTGGCGCTCGTCGGGAAGGATGTCCGGTATGGTGGCGGCGAAGACCGGCTTGAAGCCGGCGGAGAGCAGGTTGAGCAGGAAGATAAGCCCGTAGACCTGCCACACCTGGGTCGCCAGCGGGAAGGCGAGCACAACTATTACCCTCACCAGGTCCATGGCGATGAGAAAGGGACGCCGCCGCAATCGATGCGCCAACCCGCCGACAATCGGCGCGAAGACAACGTAGGCAACCATCTTGAATGCGAGCGCCGTGCCCAGCACGGCGGCTGCGTGCCCTCCTGCGAGATCGTACGCCAGGAGGGTCAGAGCGACCGTGCTCAAGCCGGTGCCGACCAGGGCGATCACCTGCGCCGAGAACAACCGGCGGAAGCTCGGATTGGCCAGGGGGTTGGCGTGCATTCGAGACGTCAGCCTATGGGACTCATCAGTTTACCAGCAGATTGACTTGATTGTGGAACTTGCGAACAACCTGCAGGATGGCGGCATCGTCCGGTGGAAACGAGAACCGCATCGACGTCGGGAACGTCGAGCAATTCCTGGGTCCGGCGGCTACGGAACCCCGTTGGCCGGAGCCACTTCCCGCGCGGCACAGAGCTGATCAATCTGGTGGCACCGCCCGCTGACGCCACGCTTGGATGGTTTCATCCCGGAATGGAGCGCGGAAGCCGCTCTTGACGGCGTGAACCTTGTTCTTCTTGGCGGTCTGCTCGAATTCGTCGATGAGTTTCACGTAGCCTGCCGTATCGCCGGCCGGTCCTTCTTCAAGCAGAAGATAAAGGATCGGCAGCTTGGCCAGCGCAATCCGGTCCTGAAGCTCGGCATCGTCGCCGGCCAGCGCTTCGGCGCCCGCGAATATTTGCCTCGCCTGTTCGACAAACTCCGGGGTGAGATAGGCCGCCTTGGCGCCGGGACCGTGTTCTTTGTGCAGCTTCCGGAGGTTCTCGGGATCGGCGTGCAGCCGCTCCCAGATCTCCCAGAGCATGTCGCAATACTCCTGCATCGGTTCGGCGGCTGTACCGTAGAAGCCATAGTTGAAGTCGCGGATCAGCTGCCGGGTGGACCGGGCCGGGTCCCACAACTGCTTGGTCCAGACCCAGCTTCGCATCAGACTGCGGTCCACGCCGTTGGTGGGATGGTGCTGCGCCTGCAGGAACACACCCGTTACGCCGTGCTCGATGTAGTAGCGCAGGTTGGGAGCTACCACCGGCATGTTCGGCAGCGGCACGATGTAGTTGTGGAAGTCGATCGTATAGTCCCAGATAATCACGCGCGCCCCGGTCTTCGACCAGGCTTTCAGCGCCGTGGAAAACTTCTCGGTTTCCCAGACATGCAACAACAGATATTCCCAGTTATGGTCGTCGGTGGCCAGCCAGATCAGCACATTGTCGCGTGGCCGCAGGTTCTTCGGCGGCGTCTTCGTGTCCAGATAAGCGAGGGTCGTGACCCGCAGCTCGGGATACTCTTGCGCCACGGCATCCGCCACCGCGTTCACCAGATCAAGCAGGGGTCCCATGTTGGAACCCTCGGCATCGCTGATCGCCTTGCAGGCCCCACAGGCGCAGGTCCCCCCACCGTCATTCGGGGAGATGTCCACGATCTTGCTGTCCGGTTTTTTCTCGAGGCGCTCGAGCGTGGTCTCGATGAGAATCCGCCGGACCTCCGGATTGGTCAGGCACAGCTGGTGCGGGTTCCGTTGGCCATCCTTCATCATGAAATATTCCGGATGCTGCTCGAACTCGGAGCGCCGGATAAACTCATTGAAAGAATGAACGAAGCGCGCCAGAGGTTTGGGGTGGCCTCCCCATTCCATCGGCACCGCCACGCCTATGGCAAAGGTGCGATTGCGCAGCGACCAATCCAGGTCCTGCACCTCGGTGTAGTACGGGTCCCTTCGGTCGACCAGGGCCGGAACGTAGGTTCGGGATACAGGACGAAACTGCAGCGTCGGTTTGCTCGGAATCGAAGTGGCACCTGGCGTGTACCAGCGGCAGCCCAGGTCCTCCTCCAGCAAGGCGTAGACCGCGTTGACAATGCCGCGACCGCGACCACCTAGAAGGTAGAGGCCGCCCTCGCGCTGGGCGACTCGGTATGCGTCCTGCTGATGAATCAGCTCCCCGAGCCCTACCTTCGCCCGGGACGCCAGTCGGGTCTGCCCTATGCTGATGAACCTTTCCGGGCGGGCGCCCACTTCTACCCCACTGCCCGCGCCCGGGACCACGTACCCACCCTCGTCTGCCGGGTCCTCCTGGATTGTCTGGAACGATGCCCCGGTCATTTCGTGTAGCCAATATGCCAGATCCTGCACCGCCTTTACGTCCTGCGTCGTCGGCTCGGCTCCGTAGACGATGTAGGTTTCGGTATGCCCGTTCTCTGCCAACGTGATCGGCCGGCCGGGCTTGCCTGGCGGTGTCAAGGCGTTGGCCCAGGACGGATGGCGCGGTACATCGACAGTTTCAGATGATCCTGGATTCTTCATCGCAACCTTCCTCTCTGACCGCGCGCCCACGGGCAGCAAGGCAACCAGAGGGAATACCACTGCAATCTGTAGGATTCTTTTTTTCATCATCTGTCGCTCGGTCGTCTCGGGATCTGCTGCGCGCAAGCGAATAAAGGGAGCAATGGGTAAGCGGGTCAAGAAGATCAATCAGCGGGGAGCCCGGCGCTTGGTACCCGAAATCCGATCTGCCTTTACCAACAAGAAGAACTGGCGCTCTTCTAACACAATCTTGTATTTCTCTAAAGAACGACATTCGAGAGGGTAAAAAGAGAGGGTAATAATGACCAAGATAAAAGACGTGAACACCACCGACATCCGCGACGCCATCCGGCTCGGGTGTCACACCATGTGCAACTCATTTAACGCCGACGATGCCGATATCCCTTACGGCGCTGCCCAGGCTCGACCCCAGGCCGAGGCTCTGTTTAGACCGGGCCATGAGGCTCATCACCCGGGACGTCACCTGAACGCCCTGCTCAACGCTGAGGATGCGGCCGGCATCGAGATCGACGAGGATTGCATCGAGAAGCACACAAGGGCGGCTTTCTTCTCCTACTCTCAAGTTGCTTTACCACTTGAGCGAATCGGCAGGTACACAGGGGGGAAGGGTATCCCCATCGAGCTCGGGGACCACAGTATCCGTGAGGGCTTTCATGCCCTATACGCTTTGACCAAATATCGTGGGTCCAACCGAGCCCGGGAGCTCGCCGAGGCCAGCATTCAAATCATATTCGACTACTGGGTCCCCAACGAGCATTGGGACTACGAGCGGATCGAAAAAGAGCTGCCGGTGAAGATCGAGCGCATTGACGAGACACATAAATTCATCCAGCGTCTGGCCCGAGCCATCGGCCCCCTGGTCAAGCTCTACCGGGTTACGGGCCACGAGCCGGCCCTCCAGCTCGCCGAGGTTTTGAAGGAAAAGGCGGTCCGCGATTGCTATCGAGAGGACGGCGCCTTTTCCACGGCACGCTTCGGCAACCACGCCCACTCCACCACATCCGTGATGTCATCGTTGGCCCAGTTGGCGGATCTTACCCGCGACGCTGGTCTGATTGCTCGCGTGAAGGCTTTCTACGACAACGGGCTGTGGGAAATGCGTGACCAGATAGGCTGGAGTATCGAAGTAACAAGCCTGTGGGACAACTACCCGGACAGGGGCGAAGGCAACAACACGGGCGACATCGTGGAGACTGCATTGATTTTAAGCCGCTGGGGACATCCCGGTTACTACGCCGACGCCGAGCGCATGCTGCGTAGCCATCTGCTCCCCTCTCAGCTCAGGGACGTCTCCTTCATCGTCGAAGCGGATAACCCGGATGGAGTGGACGCCGCGACGAATTTTGCCCAGAGAATTCGCGGCGCCTGGGGGTTTCCGGCTCAGTACGGCCACGAGCCAGCCGGCATTTGGGAGACCGACAACGCTCGCATCGGCTTTCACCAGGACATCGTGGGTGGAGTGGTCGGTTCCCTGTGCGAGGCCTACCGGGAGGTCACACGTTTCGATGAGGCGGGGCACTGGGTGAACCTGCTATTCGATCACGAGACGACGGATATCCAGGTCCGGTCGCCCTACACCCATCCCAGGTTGGAGGTGAAGGTCAAGCGGCCCGGTGCGCTCCACGTGCGAATCCCGCCTTGGGTGGAGCGTAGTGGGATTAACGTGGCTGGAGCGGCGGGAACTCCTCACTTCAGCGACGACTATATGGTCTGTGCGGAGCCGGAGGTCGACCAATGGATTGCCTTCGAATTTGATTTGCCGGAATACGAGATGACGCTGACCTTCCGAGACACCGAGACCCGCGCGCGCTTCCGTGGCGACGAGGTTGTAGCTATGGACAATTTCGGCACTGACCTCACCTTCTTCGACCCCTTCGAGTAGGAAGGGCAGATTGTGGGCGACGGGGTCTTCAGTTTCGCGTTCATCACCGATCCTCAAATCGGAATGGACAGGGCCTCGGGCTTGCATGAACCCGGGTCTGACAAAAAGCGTCTGGATCGCGCCATCACCTACGTAAACGAGAGTGGGGTCGACTTTGTTGTGTTCGGCGGCGATCAAATAGAGAACCCGAACGACGAGTACACAGATTTACAACTGGATGACCTGCAGCAGTCGCTGTCCGGCTTGACCGTCCCGTACTACGGCGTTGTCGGAAATCATGAGCAGGGGGATCCGGCGCAGCGTTGGAAATACGTTGAGCGCGGACTCCCGGTCCGCTTCTCGCTCTCCCATAAAAACGCCTTCCTGGTTGGTATCAATGCCTGGTGGCTTAGGGGGGAGTTCGGCGATGAGTACGCCGAGAAGGAGCGGGATTATTTGGCGAGCCAGTTGTCTCAGGTATCATCGGACTGCAGGCACCGTTTCGTCGTCATGCACTGGCCTCTGTTCAATATTCATCCGCAGGAAGAGGACACCTACTGGAATATGTCCAACAGAAACAGCCTTATCGATCTATTCAGGAGGCATGAGGTTTCGTGTGTTCTCAGCGGTCACTGGCACCAAGACATCGATGCACGCTGGCATGGCATCAGCCTGGTTACGAGCGTGGGAACCGCCGGAGCTCTTCAGTATCCCGAAGAGCTCTCTTTCAAGGTCGTAACCGTGTTTGACGACGGGTGGTCGGTCCGCCGGGTATCGGTCGGACGTAGCTGACTTGAGGCGAGCCATGCGCGAGTCAATCCGGCAACTTGTCGCCGTTTCCGTGATCGGGATCCTGGCCTGGGTATCGGCGCTGGCGGCTCAGGAGCAGCCCACCTCGGGGGCCGCGAAGATCCACAGCTCGCGACCGTACCTGCGCTGGGACCGACCGCGATACCACAATTTCGCCTACCAGAACTTCAGTAACTACCCGGATCATACGGTGCCTTACGAAGACTCGCGGCGGACCTACTTCGGTCCCATGGGCGACTATCTGACCACGGGCTACGATCTCTACAAGTGGGAGGAAGTGCGCACCCCGGGACAGCAGTACGGCAGCGGCATATTCAAACCCAACATCATGTATAACTTGCAATGGGAAAAGGTCTACCACGCGGTAGCGGTCTTCCGGGACGGCTATCGTGACTGGGGTTTCAGTTTCATTGCGGGCGACCATCTGATCGCCCGCCTGTCGCCTCTGGTCCTGTCTATGACCGACTTCAACGGTTTGCGCTTCGATCTGTCGACCCGCTATCTCAAAGCAACGGCATTGGCCTCGCGGATCGAGCGGCCCCACAGTTACCAGGAGTTGGCCAATTTTTGGGCCGTGGAGTACACGCACTTCGCCGACGACTCGACCCTGTTGCTGGGTGGGCGGTTGCAGGCAGATCTAGGGATCGGCACTCTGGGCTTCAACCTGGCCAACTCCCACGTGTACCAGAGCACGCGGTCGGGGAACAGTCTCCAGGGGCGCCTGCGCCCGGACCAGCCGCTGATGGACTGGGTGGTCGTGCGTTTTTCGGACGACTCGCCCAGGGATGGGATTGCCGGAGCTCACATTCAGGATGTGAGACTCATCGTCAACGGCTCGTCGCGCCCCGATATCGTGCCTCTGGTGGTGAGCAATCCGGCCGGAACACGGCCTCAGGTGGGCACGATTTCGTCGGCGACAGGCGACTTTCGCAACACGGACTACACTCGCTTTCAAGGGCATCGGCTCTATTACCGGGGGCGGGACGACCTACCTCTATATTCCGACTACTTCGTGCGCCGGGACCACGAGAAGGGCGAGGACGTCAGTTCGATCTCAAACCTCAAGGGTTTGCTGTCTAGCTTCCAGGTCGAATCGCCGAGCGGATCGCTGGCCGCCGACGGCGACAAGGAGATCGCCTTTCTCTACGATTTGTCGGAAGAGCCAGTGGTGGAGTCGGTGGAGATCGAGGTCTTGCTGGGCAACGACTACCGGGCAGACGTGGCCACCCTCTACGAGGTGAATCCGAGAGGCAAGACTTATCATTCGCAGTATTCCGCGACTTTCTACGAAACCGCGGTTCGCGCTCGTGACAACGTACAGGATATGACCAACCTGAAGCGCGTGTCTTTTCATGTGGGCGAAGATACGGGCATCTTTACCTACAGCGCCGATCTCGACCTGACGTTGCCCGGTCTGGAAATCAATGGCGAGTACGCGCGCTCGGCGCTGTATGCGCGCTATCCGGCGCACATGCAGGGTGCCGCGGAATTCGACGCGAGCCCGCGCTTTGCCCAGAAGGATGACGCCTTCTACCTCAACGCGACGCACTGGTTTGAACACGGCCGCCTCGGTGCGGAGGCGTTCTCCATCAATCCCGAATTCACCACCACATTCCGGAGCTACCTGGTCAAGCAGAACTTTCGACACACCCATCTCATGGGCTTGTTGAACGAGACGATCTATTGGGATTTGGTGGAGGACAACGACGACGGTGATCGTTTTCCCGATCGACGCTACGGCAACCTCGTAGGTTTCCACAACGACGACAAGTCCTGGGACCTAGACGGCGTGTTTCTCAACCAGGACGAAGACAACGACGGGTTCTCGGACGTCAATCGGGATGGCGATATCCTTCCCGACTACGAAGAGCCGTTTCTGATGTACGACGTGGAGCCCAATGCCTATGTCTATGGTCTCGATCGCAACAACAACGACGAACCGGATATCCGCGAAGACGACGGCCAGGTGGACTATCCCTACGATCCCGATCAGCGGGGCTACCACCTTTTTGCCCAGTACGATCTGACGCCAAGACTCTCGTTCGGCGCGGGCCACTACTCGGTAAACGAGATTGCCGGACCCGGCCGCAATCGCACCTCCTACGTTTTGCTGACCCTGGACATCCGCGGCGTGGGCGGCCGCCGCCTGTTCTTCGCCGAGAACAACCTCCGTCGGGTGCAGGACGATATCGCCGACGAGTATCGGGTGCTGGACGACACGCCCATACGCGAATGGGTCTTTGGCTTCCGCGGTGTGAACCCGTTGCCGGAAGCCCGTGAGTATCAACCTTTTTACACCAGTGAGTTTGTGGCGGACGTGCTGCACTATGAGGACAGTTACGTCAACGAGTCCTACGCGGATTTGAACATCAGGCCGTGGTCCACCCTGAAGCTGCGCCAGAAACTGCGGGCGCGGTTCAACTGGCAGCGGGGCGGCTGGCTCTACAACGACACCTTTCAAGTGAAGCGCCGGCTGGACCTCTACGCTTGGGTCAGTAGGCTGGAGTTTACCAAACGCTGGGGAAGGCTCAGCCTCATCCCCCAATACAAGCTCATGCTGCTGCGTTTGGTGGACCGCGAGCGCGACGTGGATCTGATCTCCGAGTATCGCTCCATTCCTATCCTGCGGCTGGAGTATCAGCTGCTTGAACGCACCTCGGCGCGGGCGGGTGTGCAGGGCTTCGGCCCGATTCCGTACCTCCGTCGGGACGGCACAGCCAGCCGCCAAAGCTTCGAACAACGCACCGCGTTCCTAACCATAACCAATCGCGCCGACTACTTCGGCTACGAGCTGGTCACGATCATCGGCGTCCACAAAGACCAACGGGATTTCGACACCAATTTTCAGGACGTGCGCGATTTCGACAGCATGTCCTTGTTTGTGCGCGCGCTGGTTGGATTCACCGAATACGGTCGGCCTATCTAGTCAGTGGACCGGTGGGCCCTTGGTCCGCATCCAGTCGCGCTATTTGCTTTGGTGCCGGTCGGCTGATTATATTAGTGGCCGGATGTACGAAGAAAATTCTGCGACCCGGTCGCAGATTAACAACCGCAACGACGTCGGGCTGCAGCAAGAAACCGGCGCATACCGAAAGGAGGTGGTCCATTGAGTAGTACATCAACCACAGGGAGGTGGATCACCTGATAGCAGCCGGGTGGTTAACCACCTGGACTGGTGGACGTGAATCCCGAGTAGGGATTTTCGTCTATTGGTTTTAGCCGGGCGTGCCCCAGTGGCACGTCCGGCTTCTGTGTTCTAATGTCACGGGGAGTGAAGGCAGCTCCGATCGTCAGGTCGGTGCCCGGCGCTTACCTACCTTCGAAATCGACCCCCGCCGCTTCGAGCACTTCCGGGGTGATGAAGATCGGTGCGTTCCCCCGTTTGGCCATTACCATACCGTCGCTGGGACGACAGTCGATCAACAGCGGTTGTGCTCCATGCTCGATACTGAGATAGGCGAAAAAGGTGTTTTCGCGCAGCGTGTGGATCACCAGCTGGCGCACCGCTGCGTTTCTCTTCCCCATAACCGATTCCATGATGTCGTAGGCTCCCGAATGCTCGGGTTGCTTGCCTTGTATCGCCAGGTGCAGCGAGTGTGCCTCGGAGGCTCCAATAAGGATCGGAACTACGCGCGGCTCTGGCCCTTTGAGGAACACCGCGACTACTTCCACATGGGGTTGAAGCTCGATGATGTTGACAGATATGAGGTGGTTGCCGGCGGTCATGGTGTAGCAACAAACAACTGGCGCACCCAGAAGGACTCGAACCCTCAACCTAATGGTCGCTGGCTCAGGTGCGCAAGCTGATGGGCGTGAAGGTGCAGACCAAATATAGCTGAGTAAAAGGTGAATGTAGCTGGTTGAGTAACTGCCATTCGGGATGCTGGACGCCAAATCCAGTATTGCGGACAATCCCAGTGGCAATTCCTCGCCGTTAAAACCCCGGTTCATTCTCCGTAACTAGCTTTTCCCCAATCATTTAGCGTCTATCCCTGGACGCTTTTTCATTGTTGGCCCCCTCTTTGCATGGTATTATTCAGATCCAGGAATCCTGTTATGAATTTGCCGTTGGCTGTGGTGGGGTTGCTTACTTCGGGGATTGTCGGCTGTCACGATGCTCCCCAGAAGAACCCGTTTGATCCGGCGTCCGGCGGCATCAAGACCTGGAGGGCGACTTCGTCATCGAAAGCCAAGAAGATCTCGATGCCCTGATCGAGCAAGGCGGACGCGCCTTTGAGATCGCTGGCTCGCTGATCATGGAAGAGCCGTCGTTCACAACCTTGGAGGGTTTGAAGAATCTGACCCGTGTCGGCGGGGACCTGATTATCGGCATCGGCCGGTACACGGGCTTCATTCACTTTGATGTCACCGTTGATGCCGACTTCCTCACGAGTCTGCGCGGCCTGGATAACCTGACTGAGGTAGGAGGCTCGCTGTGGATCATCGGGCACAGCGGACTGACAAGTCTGGACGGGTTGCAGAACCTGCGCCAGATCGGCGGGCACCCCGGCGTCACGCTGAGTTCCGCAGTTACCTCGAAGGCATGGGGCTGCCGTCACGGGCGCAGAATTCGATTACGTGAGCTGACCATCGTCAGGTGTCCGGCAGGCGAAGTATGCCCCCGGTGCTGCTCAAGGACGGCAGGAACGGTCGCCGCTGCGCAGACCCTTCGTCCTTGGACTGATCACCAACTACAAATCCACTCACTTGGTCAAAAGTCCGCAGCCCGGTGCTGTCGATCTCCTTGCTCGAACTACCGATAATGTCTATCTGTGCTAGTCGTTCCGCTTTCCTCCCACACCTTTCACTAAATGGCGAGACGAGTTCATGAGCGAGCAATCTCCTTTCACCGAACCGCAAAAGAGACCTCCCCGAATTCGACGCAACTGCGGCGCCTGGAATCCACTCGTCGACCTTACCGACATTTTTGCCGGAAATCGCAGCATCGATCAAAAGGGGGTGTTCGACCTCTTCGATGCCCCCGTTGGCGTAGCACTGCGGGTCGAGCCGGCCGAACGGTCGGAACCGCTGATAGAAGCGGCGACACCATGGGAGATCGGGGACGCCATCGGCCCGCTATTCATCTGGAAGACAGAGGCCGGGTTCAACCTCCTGTACGGATCAAAGAATGGCACTTGTTATGCGACGAGTGACGATGCCTACCAGTGGCAGCGGCCCGAGTTGGGCGAGGTTACCTTCAACGGCTCCACCGCCAACAACCTTCTCGGCCAGGGGATCTCCGGATCTACCGCCGTCTTCATCGACGCCCATGCTCCTCCAGAAGAACGCTTCAAAGCCATGGGCGGCGACATGGCGTGGTACGATCCGACCACATGCCAATCGCTGGATGACGAGGAAGCGAAGAAACGCTATGATGCCGAGGGATATCAGGGGGATAGCTACGACGGCCCCCGGGCAGAGATCTGGGGACGAACGCTCGGTTGGACGTCGCCCGACGGATTGCATTGGCAACCGCTGCCCAACGCCCTGGGTAATCGTCCGGTAAATGGCGGCATCTCCGCGCGCTACGACGAGGCCACAAAACAGTACATTTGCTACCAGCAAATCATGGGGTATGAGGCCGAAGTCTTAAACGGGATCGGTACCGCGAGTATCGAGGAGGAAACCCACCGCCGGACCATCGCCTTTTCGTGCACCCGGGACTTCCGCACCTGGCCGGCGCCCAAACTGATTTTGGCTCCGGATGCCCAGGACGATCTCGACATCGATTTCTACGGCGCCAACTACTTCCCCTACCCCGAACGCACCGACCTCCATGCCATGATCGTTCCGATCTTTCACCGGGAGGCGGGCCACGTCGACAACCAGATCGCCTTCAGTCGCGACGGATTGTTTTGGACGCGCCCCGAGCGCCGCGCCATTCATACGGTGGGAGTTCCCGGCAGCGGCGAAGACTGCCAGGTGCACACCTGGCGCAACGGCCTGGTGGAGTTGCTCGACGGCCATTGGGCCATTGCCTACACGGGACACTCGGTGCTGCACAACGTACAGAAGGGGGACCGAGACCGGCTCTTCCCGCGCGGTCGCGCCATACAGATCCGCTACGCGCTCTGGCGTCCGCACCGCTTGTGTGGAATCGAAGCGGCAGGCGAGGGACGGTTCACCATGCCATGCCTGTACCGACAGGGCGATCAGCTGCGGCTGAACTACCGCTGCGCCCCCGGCGGCTGGATCGCCGTCGAGCTGCTCCCCAAGACGCCCCACAGACTCCAGCCCGATCTCGAGCCTGTCGCTGGATTCACTTTTGCCGACTGCGACCGCTTGATGGGCGACGAGTCCGACCGCGCCGTCACCTGGAAGGGAAAGAGCGATATCTCTTTCATCGGTGAAACAGTGGCTATTCGTCTGAAGATGTTTCAGGCGAAGCTTTTTGCTTACAAGGTGTAAGTGGGGGCGGTAACAGACACTCCGCCTGGATCGTCCTGGCGGCCGAGTACGGACCGTGTATTTGGTGTCCTGCGCCGCCGATCCCTCGGACCAGAACGAGTAGAGGCTCGCCTGGCGCAAGGTGAAACGCAGTTGCACTGCCTTCGCCTCATGCGGCGATATTCCCATCCTGCCAGACCACCTCGGCGCGGGGCTGTCCCCAAAAGCGGTGCAGACACAGGGTAATGGCGGAATATGCGGCGGCGGACGTGGATAATGGTCGCTGGTGCGGAAACTGATGGGCCATCTCGCCTGGGGTTCAATATCTCTAACTCAACTAATAACACTTAGGGATATTCGCTTTACGCCGCCGCGTGGAAAGGCGCTCGCGAGTCGCGTTGGGAAGGCCGTGGGCCCTGATCACGGATCTTGAGATCGGGTGCCCACGTACGGGTCCCTGCACCCAGGTATCTCATGCAAGGTGGGGGATCTCAGCCACAAAGAGGCTCCCCGATCCGATGGTGCTGGTGACCTCCACGCCCCCACCCAAAAGCCTGCCAAACTCTCGAACAATGGACAGGCCCAGACCAGTACCGCCATGGACGCGCGTGCTACTGGAGTCCGCCTGCGTAAAGGGCTCAAACACACGCTCGATCTGCTCGTCGGTCATGCCCACTCCAGTGTCCGATACCAGGAAACGCAGCGACGGACCGCCATCGCCTTCGACTTGCTCGATGCGCAGTTCAATGTTCCCCTGTTCGGTAAACTTGCAAGCATTGGACAGAAGATTCAGCAGCAATTGGCGCAGCTTTGCGCAGTCAGTGCGAATTTGGGGCAGGTGGGACGCCCGAACAATCTCAAATGCATTGCTGTTGGCCTTGGCCAACTGCGTTGTGGTCGCCTCCACGCTCCTAAGCAGGACATCCAGATCAAGCGGCTGGCAGTCCAGCTCCATGTGGCCAGCTTCTATCTTGGACAGGTCTAGCACTTGATTGATCAGAGACAGCAGGTCCTGCCCGGAATTCTTGATCTTGATCAGGTCCGCCGCCGCATCACTGAACTCACCCGCGTTGGCCTCCTCCTCCATCATTTCGGCGTAGCCAATGATGGCGTTCAGGGGCGTGCGCAGCTCATGACTCATGGTGTTCAAGAACTCCGATTTTGCCTGGGTTGCCTTCAGCAGACCCTGATTTGCCAGAAAGAGCGCACGCGTTTTCTCCTCGGCGATTTTCTCTGCGGCCTTGCGAGCCTGGACCTCTCTCTTGAGACGTCGTTTGAGCAACTCGATGGAATCCATTGGAATCAGCCGGCACCGCTTCGACGGAGGCTGAAACGAACTTCCGACCGGTGGCCATCTGACAGTTCCTCCTCTTGGACGATCATCGGCTCGGAGAAATGTGCAAGGCAGCCCTGAATCAAACCGGCCGCAAGGTCGCCCAGACAGCGAGGAGACTTGTAGACAAGCTCCAGCCGCTCGTCGCCTGTCCGGGTCACGGCGAACCTGGGCAACTCCGCGTCCGGGTAGAGCTTCTTGACCTCCACATGAATCTTGGCATCAATTCCTTCAAGGAAGTCGAAAGCCGAAGTGACACCCACAAAGAAGCTCGGGTAGGCGCTCGCAAAGCGACCGAAAAGGTGCTCTCCAAAGGCACGAACCAAAGCGGGCGCTGGAGTCCCCGTTTCTTGGGCCAGGGCCGCAACCAGGTTTGTCATTTCCTTGGCATCGTAAGTGCCGATGGCAGTGTAGGCACCACCTGACGGAAGGTCGCAGCGGTCAATCAGAGTCTCGGTAAGCTCGGGAGAAAAGTGGCTGTCCACCATTTCCATAAATTCCGTGAACACAACGCCCTTCATTCGTCACTCCTTTCGTTGACCGGCCAGTTCGAGGAACCGCACTACACCACGATTCCGCCTGACCCAAAGTAATCAAGCGCACCTTGACGCGCCAAAAGCTGCAGTCTCGGAACAGATACAATCCCTCGTGAGGGAGTCAACGTATTACACGAGGTGGAATAGGCCCATTTCTGTAGTCCATGTCGGCGTTGTTGCATGGCTCGCCACAGGTGCATTTTCCCGTTTGGTCACTCGCGTCACGCCACAATCTTCACTGATTCGGGCATGCCAAGTGCCGTCATCCGATTGATGACATTGACGGCGATCAACGCCTCCCGCTTCTGGGACTCGCGATGCTGGGCTCGGAGACGATCTGCGATAATGCGTTTGTATCGGTACATCCCGTTCCCGGCGCGAGCCTGGTAGTGAGCGCCCGACTCCTTGCGTCATTGTCGTCGACCGACTTCGCCAATCCTCTCGATCGCGTCGTCGGTTGGCACCGAAGTCCCTTGGCTCGCGAATCCGCGGTGGCCGTCTTTTTCGGCGGGATCACGATCTTGATGTTGGCACCTGTTCCTCTATGAAGAACCGAGAGAACTGACAAAAGGGTCTTCTGTCGGTTTTGTCGGTGCTTTCTTATAGGTATCTACGAATTTTTCAAGCTGGTTCATCCACTTACCCCGCAATTTCGGCCACCAGCAGGTCGATCTACTGAACTTCATCAATGGTGATTGCAATCGGGGTGACAGACTCGTCCGTGCTCCGTGCGACCAACTGCCTCAAAGTGGACAGGCCTGGCTTCACAAAGCACTGTCATACGAGATGTTAGGCGAAAACGAAAACTCACTGAAGGCTGCGAGAGGTCGCTTCAACTCGAGCCCGGTAAGCCGACTGCGATCGAGCTTAGAGAAACCATGTTGATGGCGCTAGGCTATATCCTCTACTTCGTGCAGCTGTTCGGGGGTATGGGCGTACCAGATCAATATCGCTGAACAGCAGGTGAACGTGGCTGAATAAGTTTCAGCTTCTTTTCGGTCCAACCTTCAGTGCACCCTCCTCCAGGTAGGACGTACAAGTGCCAGGGACTCCTTGGTGCACCCTCGGAATCTTCGTACTATACCGGCACAGACGATGACGGAAGATTTCATCTGGATTGCTCACATCTAGTTGATGCCCCACTGTGCCATATAACCCTTTCTGGAACACAGAAGAAAAGACTTCGATTAGATAAAGCGTGTCAGTAACGAATTGAAAGCGAAAATTGACGACCTACCTTGGGCACTCATGAACTAGAAGCCACCAAGGTCTTCGTGCCGATAGAAACGATGGATCGGAGTACTACAAGATTTTATGAGCGGTGTATTAACAAACAAGCGATCCATCACTCTCCAAGGACGACGGATAAGGGCACCGCGCAATTAGACTATATGACGCGTTGATGAACTGATTGACAAAGCACTGATACGTTTCTCTAATCGGTGAGTCTAAACGTGGAGATCGTGACCATGCAGAAGAACAGGTCCGTTCCTGAGGGTGTGGAGCAAAGTGGAAGGCCGTTCCCTATTCTCCAGCAGAATCGACTTCAATCTAAAACCCACCAACTGATTTTGATGTGGGTAATACCCGTTAACCTTCCTAGACGGCCGGCGCCGAATCGAAACCGCGCCGGTCTTTTTCTTCTCGTTGCAGCGCTAACCGTCCAATTGAGCTTTGCTCAAACCCTGCCGCTCCTGGAGGTCGCGAAACCTCGGTTGTTGATGCGCCAGGAGCGCACGGCCTACCGCAACTTCGCCTTCGATAACTGGGTCAACTATCCGAACCACGCCTCTCCGTACGAAGATGCGCCGAAGGCAATCTATGGTAGCATGGGGAACTATCTCCTCAGCGGCTACCCCGCCTACGAATGGCTCGAAACCCGGCGCCCGGACCAGAAGTGGGGTAGCTCTATCTTCAAGGATGTACCGCTTCAGGCACTCTCCGGGAGTGATTGGGTCACCATCTTCGACAGCATGCTCGTGGGAAAGGACGGATATGGAAACTGGGGCTACAGCCTGATTGTCGGCGATGCGCTGCTGGCACGCCTGACTCCCTTGACCTTGTCGAAGGCCAACTTCAACGGGTTTCGGATGGATATCGCCACGCCGTACCTGCAGCTCACCGGCATGGCCTCTCGCTTCGAACGGCCGCACTCGTTTCAGGAGGTGGTGACGCCCTGGATGGTCGACGACTACTTCCACATGGCCGACGATTCGACGCTCATGCTGGCGGGACGTGCGCAGGGGCAGTTCGGAGGATTGCAGCTGGGGTTGAATTGGGTCAACCAACATCTCTACCAGAGCACCAAGCCGGGGAACAGTCTCAAGGGCATCCTCCGACCCGGGCAGGCATTGATCGATCAGGTTCTGGTGCGCATCTCCGACGACTCCCCATTGGACGGGAGCGGTGGCGCCGTCGTACAGGATATTCAGATACGGGTCAACGGTGAATTGCGTCCTGACTTGAAGCGACCACCCATCCTCCACGCCAGCGGTGTCCAGATTCAAGTCGGGCGAATCTCCCAGGAGACGGGCTCGTTTTCACCTATATCCTACAACACGCCGAGCCCCAGCCTTGACGTAGAAGGGCTCGTCTTTTACCGCGAACGAGAAATTCCCCTCTACGCCGATTACCTCTACCGGCTGGATCACGAGGCGGGCATTGACGTCAGCAAACAGACCAACCTCAAGGGATTGGTATCCAGCTTTCGCATACATCCGGGTGGAGTAGCGCGGGTGGACGGTAACGAGCAGCTGGTCTACCTGTTCGACCTGACCCAGGAGGGCTCGCCGCAATCGGTCGAGCTGGAGGCGATGTTGGCAAACGACTACAAGGTCGAGATCGCCCTCTTGAGCAACCGGAGTCCCCGCGCCAGGGGGTTACACGCCCAGTACATCAGCTCCTTCTATCGCACGGTGGCACGCGCAAAAGGGAATGTGCGGGATGAAACCAACATCCGGCAGTTGCGTATTCCGATCGACGAGAACACCGGACAGTTCGTCTACAGCGCCGACTTTTCGCTGCAAACTCTCGGTCTGGAGATCAAAGGAGAATTCGCTCGCTCGGCACTGCACTCGCGCTTTCCGGCTCACCTGGATCGGGAACCCACTTTCGCCGACGGCGCCCATTCGGTCGATCGCGGCAATGCCTATTTCATCAACGCCACGCGCTGGTTTGGCCGCGCGCGGTTTGGGGCCGAATATTTCTCCATCAATCCCGAATTCCAGACGGAGATTCGCACCTTTTTCGATCCAACCTTCGAGATCGAAGTGACCAATCTCTACGGCCTCGCCAATCGCACCCTCTACTGGCAGCTGGTTGACGACAACGAGGATGGCGATGCGTATCCCGACCGGCGCATCGGCAATCTTCCCGGACTCATCAACGACTCCAAAGCGTACGACATCGACGGAGTGTTTCCCGGCCAGGATGAGGATCGAGACGGCGCACCGCGGACCAACCGCAACCTGAATACGGTGCCGGACTACGAAGAGCCGTTCCTGATGTTCGACATCGAGCCCAACGAATACATCTACGGCCTCGATCGCAACAACAATGACGAACCCGACTTCAGGGAGGATGATGGGGCGGTGGATTACCCGTACGACTACGACCAGCACGGCTACCACCTGTTCGGCCAGTTCGATCTCACTAGACGATGGAAGCTGGCCGTCGGTCAGCATCGCGTGGATGAAGTGGCGGGGGGAGGCCGCAACCATTCCTCATACGCGATTCTCACTTTCCGGCGAGAAGGGGTCGCTATGATCCGGCGCATCTTCCTCGAAAATCACCTGCGGCGGGTCCGAGACGATATATCCGACGAGTACGTCGTGGTGGACGAGGTTCCCATTCGCCAGGGGCAGTTCGGCCAGCTCGGCCTCACTTTCTACTACGAAAAGCACGACGGATCGCTGCCCCCGCCGCGGTTCGTGCAGCGGTTTCGTCGCGATCCGGTCTGGTACGCGGACAGCTACGTGAACGAGTCCTACGCCGAGGCGCGGGTGCGTCCCGTTCCGAATCTCGAGCTCACCCAAACGTTGCGCGCGCGTTTCAACTGGCAGCAGGGGGGGCGTCTCTACAATGGGCAGTATCAACGCAGCCGCCGGCTCGACTTCTGGTCGTGGGTGGGGAGCGTCGATTACGAACATCATTGGGGCCGAGCGACCATTCGACCCCAGTACAAGTTCATGTTGCTCCGCCTCGTCGATCAGGAACGGAACCTGAGTTTCAGTTCGGAGACTCGTTCAATTCCCATACTGCGTTTCTCCATGCTGGTGGTGAGCCGCACCGTGCTTCAGGCTGGCGTCCAGGGATTTGGACCTTTGCCCTACCGTCACGACGATCGCATCGCCAAACGGAACAGCTTCGAGCAGCGCACCTCCTTCGTCACCTTGACCAACCGCAGCGCCTATTTCGGCTACGAGCTGGTGACCATCTTCGGAGTAGGCAAGGACGAAAAGAAGCTAAAAGGCGAATTCCAGGATCACCGCGCCTTCCACGACCTGACCCTGTTTGCAAGGGCGATCATCGGTTTCACCGAATACGGCCGCCTGATATAGTGTCCTGTATCAAAAGTATCGACGAGGACAGTTTCGCCGAGTGGATCGGCCGTTGACAAGGGGCCTGCCTTGACCCACTTGACTGACGTCAACACGAGTGACATCGAGGACGCGGTCCGCCTCGGGTGTCACTGCATGTGCAACATGTTCGATGCCGACGATGGCGACGTGCCGTACTTCCGCGTGGTCGCCAGGCCGGACGCGTTTCTAGGCATCCCCCTGATCGAGCACGTTCCCGGCCGGCACCTCAACGCCCTTCTCAACGCCGAGGACGTCGTCGAGGTGGCCATCGACGAAGAGGCCATCGACAAGCACGCGCGGGTGGCCTTCCTGTCCTACTGCGGCCCGCTGCCACTGTCCCTCGGCCGGCAGGACGGGGCGGGGCCGCCGCGCATGTTCGTGCCGCACCACGTGCGCGAGGGCTTCCACGCCCTGTACGCCCTCGTCGAGTTCCGGGGATCACTCCGGGCCCGCGATCTCGCTGAGGCGAGCATACAGACCATCCTCGATTACTGGAATCCTGAGACCGAGTGGGACGCGGCGCGGCTCGAGCAGCAGGGCATCGTGTTCAATGATTCCGGCACGTTCATCTCCGGGGTTGCGCGCACGATCGGTCCCCTGGTGAAGTACTATCGCTCCACGGGTCACGCCGCCGCGCTCGAGCTCGCGCTACTGCTGAAGGAGAAGGCGATCGGCCGCTACTTCACCGCGGACGGCTCCTACGACCGCGAGCTGTTCGGCACGCATGCCCACTCTGTCACCTGCACCATGTCGTCCCTGGCACAGCTCGCCGACCTGACCGTTGACACGCCATTGATGAACCGGGTGAAGGCGTTCTACGACAACGGTCTCTTTGAGATGCGCGACGGGATTGGCTGGTCCATCGAGGACACGTCACCGGAGAGCAACAGGCCCGACGAGGGCGAGATGAACAACACCGGCGACATCCTCGAGACGGCGCTGATCCTGGGGCGGTGGGGGTACACCGAGTACTACCACGACGCCGAGCGGATCCTGCGCTGTCATCTGCTGCCGTCGCAGCTGCGCGACGTATCGTGGATCGAGGCGCCGGCGAATCCGGACGGGGTAGACGCCCTGACCGATGTCGCCGGGCGCATCCGGGGCTCCTTCGGCTTCCCGGCCCCTTTCGGGCACGGACCCCTCGAACAGGAGCGCATGCGCTTCAACACCGACGTCGTCGGCGGCGCGGTCGGGTCGCTGTGCGAGGCCCTTCGGGAAGCGACGCGGTTCGACGCGACCGGCCACCGGGTCAATCTGCTCTTCGATCGCGAGACGCGTCACCTGAAGATCGAATCTCCCTACACCCATCCTACGCTGTCGGTGCGGGTGAAGACGCCCGCACCGCTGTTCGTCCGCCTGCCGCCCTGGGTCGACGTGGCGGCAATGCGCCTCGAGGGCGTGGAGGGAGAGCTCCGCATGGCGAACGGATATCTGTTCGTGGCCGAGCCGCCGCTGAACCGGCCCATCACCATCGCCTTCGAGCTGCCTACCGAGGAGATCGTGCTCGCCCACCGCACGCGGGAGATCAAGGCGCGCTTGCGCGGCGACGAGGTGGCGGCGATGGAGAGCTTTGGCGCCGACCTGACGTTCTTCGAGCCGTTATGAGCACAACTTTGGCTACCGCAATCGGCGTCGGCAAAAGGCACTTGCTTTCCCATCAAGAAAAGGATTGCAAGTGCCTATTTTTAATTAATTTAAGTTATGGCGCACCCAGTAGGACTCGAACCCACAACCCCCTGATCCGAAGTCAGGTGCTCTATCCAATTGAGCTATGGGTGCACCCAAGAAAGCATTTTTTGGCGGTCGACCACATCGAAGCTACAAACAAATGACGCTTCCGTCACCGTAGGTTCCCGACGGCTCTTCGTCGATCGCCTGAAGTAGCCCGCGTCGTACTCCAATAGAAAAGGGCCCGATCGACGACCAGGCCCTTTCCCCTCCGTAATACTGACTTCGTTACCCTACTATTAGTACACCTTCTTAGTATACCTCGACTTCGTCAATCAACGACCGTAGTGCTCCGCCGGTCTCAGGATGGCGCAGCTTGAGAAAGGCCCGTTCCTTCAGTTGCCGCACGCGTTCGCGAGTCAACCCCATGACCGAACCGATCTCCTCCAATGTCATCGGTTCGTTGCCATCCAAGCCGAAGTAGAGCCGAAGAATATAACGCTCACGATCATCCAGGTATTTTAGCGCGGCGGCAACCTCATCGGTTACGTCCCGCTTGAAGAGGGCTGTATCCGGCCCGTCCTGCTTGGTGTCGGAAAGCACACTGAGCAACGTACGATCATCGCCGTCGTCGAAACTGTCATCCAACGATCGTGCCGGGCGCCCGCTGAGCATCGCGTCTAGGACTTCGTCGGCCGACAGATCAAGCTCGTCGGCAATCTCCTCGACCTTCGGCTCGCTTTCGCGACCCTGTCCAAGCCGCTTGGCAGCCTTGGAGATGTCATTCAACAGGCTAAGCTTGTTCAGCGGCAGACGCACGGTGCGACCATGATCTGCTATTCCCTGCAGGATCGACTGCTTGATCCACCAGACGGCGTAGGAGATGAACTTGTACCCCTTGTCCCCGTCGAAACGCTCGGACGCAATCAGCAAGCCCATGTTCCCCAGGCTGATCAGCTCACCCATATCCAAACCGCGGTTCTGATACCCCTTAGCCACATCGATCACAAAACGCAGATTCGCTTCGACGAGTTCCTGCCGAGCATCGTGGTCACCGCCTTTGATGAGCCTCGACAGCTCTTGCTCCCGCTCGCGGGACAGCGGCGTGGAGTCGGCAATATCCTCGAAATACATGCGCAGGGTAATGTCCTGCCGTTCCATGAGTTCCTTGATAGCCATGATTACCTCATCCTGCTTGATGCAAATTCTGCACGACCGTCACCATCGTCTTCTGGTCGCATGCAGATTTTGCTTTTTTGTTCGACCGCAAGGAGTTGTGAGAATTCGCCGTCCCGGCGGGTTTATCAGAAACCCTGCCGAGGCTGGCTTACAACCGATCGATCGAAAGTCTTCTCGGGAGCAGAGCTTAAACTCTGCATATTGGTGTTATGCAAATTGTGTGCCAGCATCGACTTAATCCTCTTAACATGTTGTAAATATTGCATTTTTGTCGATACATTTGCACCGACGGTAGATACAAAATGTTGTGGAATGTAATCATGCATGCAATTATTGCACGCATGATTACGCCTGCGGAGAATCAGGTCGGGATCCGCCGCTAAGGAGGCGCAAAAGGCAGAAAGTAACAGGCCGCATCGGCAAAGGCCAACTCCGTCGCTTCCGGGCAAAGCATATAAACTCCGTACCGAACCTCTGGTTGAGACGGCAGCAGAAGCGCTTCGAGAAACAGGATACCTCCATCGCCGCCGCGAACAGCCGCCGGACCGACAGCTATGCGAAACGGATGGGGCCGCGATAGCGATCCATCCGGGTGTTGTTCGTAGAGCGATAGATACGAATCGCGTATCGTTCGCGCTCCGACCAGCACCAGCATGCCCTCGCCGGTTGTTGAGAAGGGTGTCGCGGAGTAAAGCTGTGGGACGCAAGGACCAATCCGGTGACTAGGTAGACGAACGCGCGGGGTTGTGCGCCAACACCGATAATCAATGCCACCAGGAAAGGGACACCCCACGGCAATCCCAAATAGAATCTTGCCTCGAGCCGACGTCCTACCATAATGGCGATCCCCACTGCTGCTCCCACCGCCGGAACGAGACCGGTCCAGCCGCCGACAAACTGAAGGATTACCCCCGACATGAATTGCGGCGTCACCAGCGGATCCACCCAGGTATCGATTCCCCATCGCGCACTGGCGTCAAGCAACGGCAGGTAGGCGAGAGCGATCGAGATCAGCGCCGCCCCTCCGGAGAGGATCAGAGAACAACGCAACTTCCCGCTGCCGCCAATTCCCGCCCACGCCAACAATGAAAGCAGATGAAAAACGCCACTCGGGAGCGTCCACGCTGCCAGAAAGCCGGAGAGCGCGAAGCCAGTCCAATCGCCAAAGCGGTTGTTCTGCGTGGCTCGACATAAAAAGAGTGTCGACAGAGGTCGTCAGAATGAGCAGAGATACCCGCGAGCTGCCTGCGAGTGGGAGATGTGGATTGGTAACACGGCCAGGAGCCACGCCGCCAAGGTTCGCCGGCTCGGCGAAGAGCGCGCGGCCCAGGAGATAGACCACCGGCACCGTTGCCAGACCTGCCAGCAACGCCGGCAGGCGCACCATCCAGTTCTCTTTTCCCAGCTGGTTCACGACCAGGCGCACCAGCAGGGAGTGGAAAATGTGGTTATTGGGTTCGGCGTAGGCCGTGATCAAACGCGCAACGGGTTGGCTCGAGAAAGCCTCTACCGTGTACGCCTCGTCGTGCCCCAGGCTGGCATCGATTCGCGACAGACGCAGCAGCAAAGCCACCAGGACTGCTCCGAGGACCAGCCAGGTGTGAAGACGGAATGACATTCGACAAAGAACCTAGCCATCGTCTAAGCTAGCAAGCCGTTTGATATGCTCAGTCTACCTCCACCGGCCGGGACCTTGTCAGTCGTCCGCTTGGCAGCGAATCAACAGCTCGCACTGGTGTAGCGTCGGCCAGCCCTTGCCGACGCCGGGAGCGTTCAACTCCCAACCGCGCGGCGATTCCTCACCGTCCATGATGACGAGCACCGTATTCTCACCCCGGCGAATGGGGGGATCGTGCACTACGATCCATTCCTCCCCTTTCGAGCTCCGGATTCTGTCTGTTCCCTGCAGACTAAGTCGCCGCCCGTTCACCTCGCAGACGATACGATCGATATTCTCCTCGTACTCCGTGAGGCAAAGTCGCAGCTCGGTCTTTCTGATGCGACCGCTGGCGAGTCCACCCTCAACGTCATCTTCCACCTGGAGCCGCATGGCATGTTCCGGACCGGCGCCGCGGCCGGCGAGCGCGAATTTGCGAGGGATCTGGTGCGCATGGTCTCCGAGATAACCCGCCGTCGCTAGCTGATAGCAGCGATCCAGCGACCCGAGCGCTTCCGGATCTGCAAGGTCGCGCATCGTCTGCAGGTCGGCGCTCGTATACCGATCGGAAGCAAACGGCCCGATTCGTCCCTGATAGATAGGGGGATACTCGCGGACCTCCATGTCGCTGGTGTCGCCCTCGGCCACCGGTTGGGCCCGGTGATTGGCGTAATCGTGGTTGAAGAGATGCACTCCGGCTCCCCCCTGTAGATAGGCATTGTGGGCGATCGCGTGGCGAAGCGACGGATGTCCGTCTTCGTAGCCGTTCTGCGGGGACGCGGGGTAGGTCCCACCCGAACCGACAAAGACCAGAGTGCCGCTCGATGCGGCGGCGGCCGCTGCCCGCGCCACGTCGTTGTGGGATCTCCATCCACCTGGCGAGGAAATGGCGACAAGCTCGAAGAGCCCGTCGCGAATCCAGGTTTCGACGTCGAGGCCGATCTCCAGTGAGGCGTCGAGACTGGACGGTACCCTACACGAAAGCTTGACCTCTCGACCGCGCCGTTTGGCGTGTTTGGCCCCCACCTGACGCGCTTCGCGGATGAACTCGGTCATGGTCTCTACATGCTTGACAGCCTGATGGGGTTTGAAGAACGGCGGGGTACGACAGAAATCCAGCTCCATCCCGTCCACATCGTAGCGGGCGAGGGTGTCGTCGAAGAGTCCAAGAAAACGGGTTCGAACCTCTTCGCGGGCCCAGTCCCACTGCCAGCAGAAGTTGAAATCCTGGGCGTAGCCGTCCGTACCGGCTGGCGGCGAACCGATGAGCCAGTCCAGGTGGCCCACCTTCGCGGCCGAGCGACGAGCGTCGGCCATCCGGTGCTCCATATTGCAATGGGCATCGTTCATGCGAAAAGAAGCGAAAATTCCCAAACCCACTTCTCGCGCGCGATCCACAAACAGCTGGAAGACATCGTGACCGTCATCCACCATCGCTTTCAAGTTCATCTGCAGCAGGTCGGAAGATCCGATTATCGCGTCAGCTGCAGGCGCGGCGTTCAGATCGCCATCGGGCAGGACCTCGGCGATATCCTTCCCCATGGTCTCGCCCCACAACTCTCCGTGGGCGCTGCCGCGCCAGGAAAGGTCATCGTTCACCCCCACCAGCACGGAGACCACATCGACGCAGGTGTCGCCCAACGGGACCATCATCTCCGTAACGTCCGCCGGGTTCCGGCGACAGAGGTACTTGAACACCAGGCAACCGTCGGTATTGAAGACGATGCGCGGGGGCCACCTGTAGCCAGGTGCGGCGTTGGAACTCGTTTCTGCTGGCATTTTTCCTGTTTCCTTTGTGAGGCCGGTGCGAAAGTGCGAACAGCTCGACTACTCGGCTTCGATCATCGTTTCCGCCAGGGCGAAGACACACGAGCTGTGCGCTTTCCCCAGGCTTTGGGACCACGCCTCATTGGGATACGGCGCTCCGGAAACCCTGTTCCCGTCGACCTCTATGCTCGCTTGCTCGGCGAACAGCAAGATCGTGAAGACGATCTGCGGATGAATCGTCGGCGGCCCAACCAAAGAATTCAGATTCGACCAGGTGGCAACGATTCGGTTGGCGCCGGCGTCGATGGTCCAAGAGGGTTCTCGTTGTATGTCGCCGCTAAGGGTGAACTGCGCGTCGCGGGTAGCGAGCTTTCGGAGCCAGGGACTCTTCTTCAGGTATGGATTATCGCGGATCATCTGAGCGTCGATGAACTGCGCATATTCGCGGTTATCGGTGCACACGGCGGCAAACCCGGAGGATTCGGTTCCTGCCAGGTCGTCGGGTATGTCTACGTAGGCCACCGTGCCGCGGCCAGCCGGACTGTAATAACTGTGATAGAGGCTGACCATGCCGGTGTTCGACTCGCTGTCAGCCGGTCGGATGTAGTTGATCCAATGTTCCCCGGACCAGAGCAGCTTGCCCCGACTCAGGTTAGCTGTCGTCAATGTTGATCTCCCTGTTCAGCTCTTATAGCGAAACCACAAGATAGCAGAATCCTACCATTGGAGCGATTTCGCGACCTCCCGACCGAACCTTGTCCGTTCTGTAATTGGTATGTATTTATCTCTGGCACGCTGGCGCAAAGAAAAGGAACGATATGACATCGATCGAGCTGGTCCCACAACCGTTCCTCGATTGGTACGGTGTCTGGGCGGGTCAGACCGGAATAGACGAAAACAATCAGGCCTGGGGCCAGGACCCGCCGATGGGCGTAAGCCTGAGGGTGCAGCGGGCGGTGAAGTCCGAGGTTTTCATTCGCGCGGAACATCCTTGGGAGCAGGGAAGCGCTTCTCCGAGTTGTGTCGTTGAGGATGGAGGCCTGCTGAAGCTCTGGTATCACAGCTGCGGCGCGGTTGAAGGGGACGTCACTTACATGGCGTATGCCGAAAGCACCGACGGTTTCGAATGGCACCGTCCGGACTTGGGGTTGCGAGAGTACCGAGGGTCCAGGAAAAACAATCTGCTGTTCTCCATGAAGGAGTTCGAGTTGCAATCCGTTTTTGTCGATCCTTCCGCACCCGCGGAGGAGCGATTCAAAGCGTTGGCCCGCGATGCCATCGTCTACCACAAAGGCCGCGTCATTCCGAAGGTATCGAAAGAGGAGAAATGGGAGATACGGCGGCAGATGGATGAGGCGGGCCTGACGCGGGAGCAAAAAGCAGAGGAATTTTATTTCCACGGATTGCTGCGCGGAGCCGTATCACCGGACGGATGCCGCTAGAAATTCCTCGAAGAACCATTGCTGAACGTGGGTAGGTCGGGCCTCGACAGCCAGAATATCGCCAGCTTCGATCCGGACACGGGGACCTATTTGGGATACCTGCGCGGACACATGGATCGCCGCCGCTGCATCCGCCGCACCGAGGGGAACGAATTTGGCAACTGGTCCGCGACGCGACCGGTCTTCATCATGGATCCCCAGGATCCCGCGGACGACGATGTATACAGCTCCGCGTACTGCCGTTGCCCGGGCAGTGGTCGGCATCTGATCTTCCCGGGCATCTATCACCGGTCGGCGTCCACCACCGACGTTCAGATAGCCACCAGTCGTGACGGCCAGCTGTGGAGCCGCCCGGAACGCAAGCCCATCGTGACGCGGGAAATCGAAGGCGATAACTACGGCATGGTCTTCGCCTTCCCCGATCTGGTACACCTTGCGGCCGACGAGTGGGGCCTTATGATGCACGGCAGCTTCGATCTGCACGATTGGGGCAACCGGTTCGATGCCGGCAAGAAGCCGGAATGGCGGTGGGCTCAATGGAAGCGCGATCGATTGGTGGCGCTGGAAGCACCGGCGGAAGGCGGGGTGACCCTGGTGGAGCGCGAGTGCCAGGGTCAGGAGCTTCGAGTTAACTTCCAGACTGAGAAAGAGGGGGGCTGGATCAAGGTGGAGCTGGTGGAGCCACCCGCGACGCCGGCAGCGGCCGTTAAGGCGATTGAAGGTTTTGGTCTCGATACGGCTGATCTCTTGAGCGGCGACAAGGTTTCTGCCGTGGCTACCTGGAAAGGGAAGAGCGATCTCTCCTCTCTACGGGGAAGGCATATTTCCATCCGCATCCGCATGGCCCGCGCCAAGCTGTTTTCCACCGCCATGTGAAACTGGAATGCATCTCACGATCACTGCCTCGCCGTGGACAGCTGTATTCGTCGGCTGGATCTCTGTAACGGTCAACCTCTCAAACTTGGGAGCATCAGCAGCAATGGAGGAAACCTGGAACAATTCGCTGCAGCCAGGCGGCGAGGCAGTTGCCCCTGTTACTCTGTCCAGCTACGGCACCAGTGACTACGCCATCGTCGTTCCTGCGGACGCCTCGACGCAGGACACGAAGGCGGCGTCTCTGCTGCAGGATTGGGTACAGCAGATCGGTGACGTCCAACTGCCCGTCCTGGCTGACACCACCACTGTGCGTTCTCACGAAATCAGCGTTGGTATAACCAGTCGTCTAGACCATACCGATTTGAGGTTGGAAACGCAGGGCCTTGGTGAAGATGGCTACGAGATCGCGGTCGATCGGAGTAGGATATATCTCCTTGGCGGCACGCGTCGCGGACCGATCAACGCCGTCCTTGCGCTGCTGGAAGAGGATCTGGGCATTCGTTGGTATACACCATCTGCGCATCGCGCGGAGAAAAGGTCTGTTATTAAGGTTAGTATCGTACCGCGCCGTTACATACCTGCCTTGAGTCTGCGCGACCCCTTCGTTTTTGATGCTTTCGACGGGAACTGGTCGCTCATGAATCGCACGAACTCCCATGCCGCTTCCGTCCCGGAAGAGTTGGGCGGTCATCTCAGTTACCCGCGGGGCTGGTATGTGCACACAGCGGACGAGATGGTTTCGCTGACGCTGTTCGAAGAACACCCGGAGTACTTTGCCGAGATCGACGGCAAGCGCATGCGCGAGCGGGAAGGAAGGCATCCAGCGCAACTATGCCTGACCAACACGAATGTTCAGCGCCTTGCCAGCGAAAAGGTCGTCAAAACTCTCGATGAGAATCCGGGCGCCCGCCTGATCAGCGTCTCCCCCAATGACGGCGGGGACTACTGCGAGTGTTCGGTGTGCACCGCCTTCAACGATGCGGAGCAGAGTGACGGCGCTACGCTTCTCCACTTCGTCAACCTGGTGGCGGAGGCGATTGCGGCGAAACATCCCGATGTCCGCGTGGTGCATCTCGCTTATCTTGGAACGGATACGGCCACCAAGACGATTCGTCCGCGGGACAATGTAGTTGTAATGTTCGCCACCGACTACGATGCGTGGCGCTGGCCGTTTGTGCCTTACGCAATGACCGAAGTGACCCATCGCCGCCTGGCAATGTGGCCGGAGATGGGAGCGCACGTGCACGTGTGGGATTACGTTACCAATTTCAGCCACTACCTGTTGCCCATGCCGAACATTTCCGTCATCGAGCGGAACATGCGTTTCCTCCTGGATGAGGGTGTGGAAGGCCTCTTTCTCCAGGGCGCCTACCAGAGTCCGGGCTCCGCCCGAGGCCCCATGCGCGCCTGGGTGTGGGCCAAGAAATTATGGGACCCAAGTCGCAGTGCAGAAGAACTCGTCCACGACTTCACCTACGGATATTTCGAGGCTGCCGCTCCACCCATGCAGGAGTACAACGAGCTCTTAGAGCGCACCCACCGACAGCACACGGACCGATTCGTCGCCGAGTACGAATCGGGTCATGAGCGGCTGTATAACATTCGTTACAAACCAGACGTAGTGTTTCTCGACACCGAGTTTCTACAGGCTGCCTCTCGCCTCTTCGCAGAAGCCGAGCATCTGGCAAATTCGGACGAAATTCTAGCCCGTGTTCGACTGGCAAAGCTGTCCATCCTCTATGCCAAGCTGTCCCGGGCTCCCGGGTACACCGAAGATGACTACGGCGAGTTGATCGCGGAGTTTGAGCGAATTGCTACAGCTGAGAAGGTCACACACCTGCGGGAAGGCGCGCCCGATGTAGACGAAAAGTTATCTGGTTGGCGGGAGAACAACGAAGAGTACCAAGCGCAGAATTGATTTTGGGGACCGAAAGACATGTCGGAGACCCTCTGCGCCAGCTGAATACGGAATCGTGGAAGGTGTCGTGGTTGCCCGATCAAAATTTCTCGTTCCAGCGACACCGCTCGCACGTGGTAGGACCGCACTGATCAAACGCCCCACCCAGCTTGAAGAAATCAGGATGGCGGCCATTGGCGCTGCAGAGCGGCACCTGCAAACCGCCGCCACCGTCGTGATAGCCTGTGAACGCGGGACAATCCTCGCGTATCAAGTCTGACTCGCCCGGCACGGCCACGGGAGCCGGTGGAAAATCAAAGCTGCTTTCGACGCGCTGCGGTCCTCGCGACCAGGCGCGCAACATGGCGGCTCCCTTTGCCATAGCATCCTGTGCAAGATCCGCGCACTCGCGGGTCGGAGGACGCAAAGCCAGGCACCAGGGATCATCTGCAAAAATGGTCGCCATGAAACTCTCGAAGGTGCGGGCGCGCATCAGCCCCGAACGCCCCTTCCCCACCTTTCCTTCCTTCAGAATTCCGGCGGCGATACAGACATCCTGCATAATGCCCGGAAACTCGTACTGAATTCTTTTGGCGCCCACACAATGGTTCAGATGCCGCTCTCGTGGCCAGAAATGACCCATGTACGGAATCTGTAGGACTTCCTCGTAATAATGCCAGAGGGTAATCGAATCCACGCCTACCCCCAGTGTTAGAATGCAGCCGTCCATTTCGCCCAGAGGTTCAAACGGATTGTGCGAACCACAGAAGGTTGGACAATCCTTGTGGCCCACCAGCAGATCGTTTGAGGCCGGACCCAACGCGACCCACGAATGGGTGGGATGACAGCTCCGCAATGAACCGGAGCGCCGTCTCACCGTTTCGGCGATTACCCCCTGAAAACCCGGCTGCTCGCTTGGACACAGCGGGCCCGTCTGTGTGCAGTCGCAGTCGCTGTTGGTAAAATTTTCCGGGTCGTCCCAAACGCTGTCTCGAAAAGCCGGCACGAGCAGGGTGCCTTCCGGGCCGACCGTCTCCAGAAGCGCGTCCACCACAGTTTCTGCGCCACCATCCACGAAGCCCAGTGCGCTCAATGAGCTGTGCATCATCACCGCGTCGCCGGTGCGGATGTCCAACGCTTTGAGGTCCCCAGTTATCTGCTCGCGATCAATCATTGTTGCGTCCCTCCAGTTTGCGATCTCCACCCTAGGCGGCTGCCGGCTTGACGGGCTGAAGCCAAATTGTCCAATTGGGGGGTGAGGGTCAACCGCTCGGGGTATCAACTTGAGGTACGTGCGTCTCGAGAATAGTTTCCCCAGCTGCGGCTCGCAATTGTTTTAGATTCTGCAGTTCGTGGAAGGACGTTATGATGGCCGTTGTATACGGGGCACTCCTCCTGGTGTTGGCTATTGGGCCAGCGTTGTCCGAGGGCCAGGAACTCTCGCTGAACCAGGAAACGCAGCAGCGGCTGCTGCTGCGTCGCGAACGGCCATCCTACCAGAATTACGCCTTCGACCACTATGCCCACTACCCGGATCACACTTGGAGCAGGGGAAGCAGTAATGCCCGGCAGGGCATTGGGCCGGAACGGCCGCAGGCCTTATGGAGCCCCCTGGGCGACTACGTGATGACCGGGTACGACCTGTTCTTCTGGACCGAGCGTCGGCAAGCGGAACAGCGATTTGGCAGTGAGCTCTTCAAAGACTGGGGCAGCTGGCACCATGAATTCATCAACGTTATGGTGGCGAAGGATGGTTACCGAGACTGGGGGTACAGCGCCATAGTCGGCGACGGGCTGATCGCGCGTTTCACGCCACTGACCCTGTCGATGACGGATTTCAACGGCACTCGCGTGGATGTTTCCCTTCCACAATTGAAGTTAACTGCGTTGGGCTCACGCATAGCGCGGCCGAACCGGGAGCACCCCTTAGCCAGGGGTGGCCAGGTGGAAGACGATCTGTCCACCATGCTACTAGGTAGCCGCGTTCAGGCCGATATTGGGCCGCTACACTTGGGGGTAAACGGGGTAAATCTGCACGCCTACGACAGCACCAAGCTGAACAACAGTATCAAGGGGCAGCTGCGCATCGACCAGCCGCAATACAGCTGGCTCATCGTCCGCGTTACGGATGATGAGCCTACCGATGGCCGCGCCGGAGCCATGGTGCAGGACGTAGTGCTCATGATCAACGGCCAGCCACGACCCGATCTACAGCCACAAGTGATCCGGCACCGGGCCGATGTCCCGTCCCAAGTCGGCCGTACCCTCAACACCGGTCGATTTCTTCCGACCGGCTACAACAACGTGATCAAACCGTGCCAGTTCTGCTCGACGGCGAACAGGTATTACCAGAACGAGCAGATACCGCTCTTCGCCGACTATATCTACCTGGTCGCCCACGGCGAAGGTGAAGACGTCAGTATGACTACCAACCTGGACGAGTTGCTCAATCTGTTTTCCATGGAGTCGCCAGCTACTGTCCAACTCGCCGACGGAGATGAGCAGCTCATCTACCTGTTCGATATGAGGCAAGAGCCTCAGGTAGAGTCGGTTGAGGTGGAAGCGGTGTTGGGCAACGATTACCGGGTGGATTGGGCCGGGGTGTACCTGAACCAGAGCAATGCCACCGCCCCCAAGATTGAGGATCGGTTCCGTGCAACCTTCTATCGCACCGGGTTGCGTGCCCGGGATAGCGTCGAAGATGGATCGAACCTCAAACGTGTGCGCTTCAAGGTGGGAGAGAACACGGCGATTTTCACCTACAGTGCCGATATGCATCTGGCACTGCCGGGGCTGGTGATCAGTGGCGAATATGCACGCTCGGCGGTGTATGGGCGCTATCCGGCCAACATTGAGGGCCAGCTTCTGCCGTCGGCGGGACCGCGCTTTGCCAATCGGGGATCCGCCTATTTCGCCAACGCCACCCACTGGTTCGGTGGCGGTCGGATAGGCATGGAGTATTTCTCCATGAATCCGGACTTCACTACCGAGATGGAGGCCTATCTGTTTCAGGATTCCGGCTATAGGGTCTCCACCGGCGGCGGCACCTACAGCCCGTATGGCGGATTGAGCAACGATACGGTCATCTGGCGGTTGGTGCAGGACAACGAGGACGGAGACCGCTGGCCCGACTATTCCCTTGGGGTTGTTCTCGGCAGTCCACGGACGCCGACCGAGGACGGCGATGGAATATTTCCGGGCCAGGATGACAACAACGATGGCATTCCGGATACCAATCGCAACGACAACGACATCCCGGATTACGAGGAGGATTTTCTGCTCTACGAGGTGGAGCCCAACGAATACTTCTACGGCCAGGACCGCAACAATAACGACGAGCCCGATCAGCGCGAGGATGATTGGGACGTGGACTATCCGTACGATCCCGACCAGCGCGGCTACCATCTCTTCGGGCAGCTGGACCTGAGCAATTCGTGGTCTGCCGGAGTGGGACGCTACGCCATCGAGGGGTTGGCCAGTGGCGGCCGCAATCGCTCGAGTTACTTCTTGCTCGGCTATCGTCGCCAGGGGGTGGCGCGGTTGCAACGGCTCTTTTTCGAAAATCACTTGCGCCGGGTGCAGGACGACATTCCGGACGCGTTTCGCTTTACTGGCGGCAGCGGCGTTCTGGCCAGGCGGTCCGGTCGGGATCCCCTGTTCTACCAGGACAGCTATGTCAACGAGACCTATCTGGAAGGACAGCTGCGACCCTGGCCAAGGCTGAATCTGGTGCAGAAGCTGCGTCTGCGGCTCAACTGGCAACAGGGAGGACGGCTACCCAATAGCCGGTTCCAGCGCGCCCGCCGGCTGGACTTCTGGACCGTAGTCTCTCGGGTGGACTATACGTTGCATTGGGGTAACCTCCGGGTGACTCCACAGTTCAAGTATCTCTACTCGCGGCTGCAGGATCAGCGAGCAAGCCGGACGCTGGTGTTCGAGTACCGCATTGTTCCCATCATTAAGGTAGCGTATCCGTTAATGAGCCGGACTTCGTTGCAGGCGGGGGTGCAGGGTTGGGGACCTCTACCCTACCGGGTGAAGAACCGAACGCAAAAACAGGAGAGTTTCGAGCAGCGTACCGCCGTTTTCTCGGTGACAAACCGTTCCCGGTATTTGGGCTACGATCTACACACGATCATCGGTTTTCAACGCCGTAATAGGCAGTTCGACGATCCCTTCCAGCGCTTCAGGGAATTCAATACCTGGGAGTTCTTTATGCGTGGGCTAGTGGGTTTCACCGAGTACGGCCGCGTGATCTAGAGCCCTATGAGCCACCCGTTTCGCTCGGGAAGAAACCTTCCGGAGTCATGCTTTCACTCCTCTCCAGATGTTTGCGGGCGACAGATTCTCCAGATACTTCAGTGAGTGACTGGCTTGGAATATCAGCGGGGGCTTTCGAGAAGGAGGTTTTCGGTGGTGGTTGCGAAGCGCTGCGAGCCTTCTGCACGAGTTGAGTCTCTGTGGACTGATCAGTCGATGGGTGTCACGCCTTTCTTGAGAATGACAGGTTCAGTAAATCGCTTCGGCGACTTGATTGCCCACCTCGGTGAGCCGTCCTAATCTTCGTACCATGACCGACATGCGAGCATTAGCAGCGTTCTTCATGAAGCAACTTTGCCGAATACTCGTTCTCTGCTCGCTCGGATGTGCAGGAGTGTTAACACTGCCACCCGTGGAGGAGGTCCATGAATACGATGTCGATGGCTATCCCATGGTCATCGATAGGAACAATGCAAAACTGTTTCAAACTCACGACAGCCGAAGCCGTCTTCTTAGGTACCTGCCGAAAGGAGCTATAGTAAGGGCGCTTGCCGAAGCGGGGTCTAAGGGGAAGGTCGCGTACTACAAGGTGCGTACCCGTAGTGGAACGATAGGTTGGTTTAAGCGATGGGATTTGGATTCAATAACTGAGGATGAAGCCGAGTTGATCATATTACGCGACCAGCAGGCTTTTGAGCAGTCGCTTCAGGATTCCATATTCAATGCGGCCCGTTCACATATCAAGGCGCTAGGCATTCATTGGCTATCTCATGTCCAGGCAATTCAGCTCACTAATGAAATTGTCCCAGATGCCTCCGGTAGCAGCATAGACTTTGGTGTTCAGGCGCTCATGGTTGGGAGCATTCTTGGGGAAGACAAACATCAAATCGACCTGACGGTGAATGTCCTCATTCACCTAAATCGTGATCACTTGTCGCGATCAATTGTGGAGGTCAACCGGGTTGTCTTGACTAGAGACCAGAAAGTTGATGGGTTAACGTTATCCCAGAAGCTCGGCTTGTTGAAGATTGTCGCTCCTATGCTGGGCATCCTAGTGCCTTAATTCGCGCAGTGAACGATCGCTCCGTTCTGCAGCAGTAGATCAGTAATCCTCCTCCTGAGCAAGTAGTCCTCCAGCAGCACCCCGACCCCAAAGCTCCTGAGTTCCATGAGAATGCCTCCTATTGGACAGGAGGGAAAACAAAGTCAGTGCCAAATGGAGTTTCTCTGTCGACAGGCTCACTGCCAACGCAAGCGTGTAATACGGGTATCAGAGTTGTGGCGTCGAGGTGATGTTCGTACCCTGAGATTTGCAATTATCAAGACACCCTATGATTACACTATGAAAAGTCTCATCCTCAGCATCTCTGCCTGGTGTATCGCATCTGCTCTCTACATGCTCGTCCGCTTCGTGGGCGCTGAATCCTTACTAATTGAGCTTCCACGAAAGCGGGCATCGCTTCTATGTGGATTTTTGCGAGTCTCTTTCTCGGCGTAGCGTACGCAGCCAGCTTGGCGTTGTCTGAAAAACCCAGCGTAAGACGAAGGTCGTAACCAGGTGAAGGGGGAGCGACCGAACGCTGACTCGTACTCTGGCAAAACCCCTTGCTGCCGAACCTCGCGGCTACAAGTGCCCGTGCAGTATGAGCGCCCATGCGAGGCAGCCGAACGCGACCGTCGAGGCCGCGACCCGCAAGAGGTTCGACCTGACCCACTTCGCTTCGTTGAACCGCTCACGCTCAGCGGCGAGATCGATCTCGCCCGGATTCCCAGCCGCCTTGATTCCGTTGTTGAGCGGTACGTTGACAGCGATGGTTAGGGCAACAATCGCTAACTGCAGCACAAGCGCCCCACCGATCCAAGGCAGCGCCGATCGCTGGTCCGCACCCAGGTAGAGCGCCCCCGCCAGAGCGCTGAAGATCAGCGGACTCAAGAAAAAGACTGACAGAAAGGGCACCCGGACGACCGCCGTGTCGATCTGCTGGAAAGCGAAGACGAAAGTGCGATCGTCGGTGCTGCGCAGCCCGGGCATGATGCCGAAGGCGTAGAGTTGGTAGACCCCCGCTCCTATTCCCATGGTCATCGTGGCCGCCAGCAGCGCGGCCGTCTGGAGTAGCTCCATTTCGGGTCCTCCCGTCCCGTGCTAGTGCATGATGTAATACAGGATCATCGTCTCGCAATGGCTGTCTGCCCAGACGTCCACGACAGAGAGCCTGTCTTTCCATCTGTCGATGATCGCATCGGAACATTCTCCTCTTACCGACTCGATTGCAGAGCGGTAAGCGAGATTGTCGTTCGAATACTCAATAGCCTCGAAAACCGTGCCGAATCGCTCCAATAGCGTCGGCTTGGCATTCAGGATAGTATCCCTCACATCAAGCACATACTCTCTCGCCTCGACAACATCATTGCGATTACCCAGGATGGAGACGTGTCCGGAGAGAATGATGTCAAAGTCATACAGCAAGATCTCGTCAAAAAAGTTGATGTACTCCCCGATATCTGCCGTTACTCCGAAATCCATGAACGGCGCTTCACCTGGCGTTATCGTATCGACGGCCATGATGAATCTCTGCTTCGGCACATATATGATCACATCCGTATCTTCTGAATGAAATGCGGCGGACTTCAACTCGACCTTCTCACCGCCGAGTGAAAATTCAAATTGACCCTGGAAAGTCTTCGTAGGCGGTAGGATATTGGGGTTCCCTCCCTCCTCTATGCTCTCCGCAACTTCTAGCGGAGCGACGACTTGCAGACCTTGGACGTCACTGAATGCACTGGCACCGCCGACGTGATCTGCGTGACCGTGACTGTAGACCAGGTACTTGATCGCCTCACTGGGGACGCGCTGCTTGATCGCTTCGGGTAATTTCCAGGCAAAACTTGGGGGAGCATCAAAGACGATCACGCCTGCGCCCGTCTTCAAGAAAGCCGATTGGTAAATACCGTCCGTAACATAGAAGAGGTCTGGCTTGACTTCTTCGACATACATTCGAGTCACGGGGTCGAGTTGCGGCATCCTCGCTCTCGTCTTTTCCAATACAGGAGCAAAGGACCGGTACGAATTAACACCCTTCGGATTGAGGCTTACGACGTTGGCCGTGATCCTCTCCACTGAATCCGCTTGTGCGTTCAATGCCAGGGGCCCAACAATTGAGACGGCTGCGCCAGCGACAAGTACGAATAATGAGGAATGTTTCGACATGATATTTGCCCTCCTATAGGTGTTTCAACTGACGAATATTATCGAACAGAGCACCAGCTCGCAACCGGATCATTGTGCCGAAGGCCGGAGCCCTACGATCCATTGCTCAAGCGTGCGCAGCCCGGCGGCATCGAGGATCTCCGTGGCGATCGGAGGCATACCTCGCCTGAAGCGCCTGCTTCCATCCGCGCACCGAAAGAGCTGACTGGCCGAGGGCGATCCCGGGACCACGTAAGAACCTATGGAGGTTCTGTAGGTGGTAGTCACGCCTGGGGTCGAGAGCGATGCGACTTGAAGCCAGAGATCAAGGTCCTCAGGGGGCTTGAAAAAACGTGCGTCGGTGGGACGCGCGCTATTGTGGCAACTCCCGCAGTTCGAGTGGAGATAGCCGAGCGCCTGCGACTCGGTCGGGTTTCCGGGTACGCGAACAGGCGACGTGGGTAGGTCGGAGAGCAAACCCTCGTCAGTCAGGCGACGAAGGGTGAGGTCGTCCGTCGAGACGGGCGCGTGACTGAGCTGAATCGCCGAAAACCCGAGGATGCGATGGGATCGACCACCGTGGCAGGCCGTGCAGGCTCTGGCCGACGGAACGTCGTGGGCGGTCCCCAGCACGTTTTCGACTCCGTCCGATCGGGCGACGGCCTCGGTCTGCTCCGCGTTCCACACGTACGCGACCCCCACCCAACCATCCGGATCGGAAGCCACGCGCGTGAGAAGCCGGGTCTCGAGACGCCGGTTGCCATGCGAGAACTCCTTCCACAATTGGGTGCCGATCGGAAACATCCATGAGTCCATGTCGGATGTATCGATCCGGCCGTCCGGCGGAAGTCGAATCCACCGCCGTTTATCGGCGCCGTCGCTCCACAGCTCGTACGCCGGCTCGAACGATCTGAGGTCGCCCGCGACTGTGTTCAGCGACTCGTCGGAATAGAGGCCAGCCCGCGATATTCGGTCAGGAAGATGCTTAACACGCGGAGAGAGCGGGGGAAGCTTGTAGGCAGAGCACCCCAACACCGCCAGTGCTGCGAGCAGCGCCGAGGAGCACATGAGTGCCTTCACGTTCAGGCGATGTGTCACGGCCGAGTTAGCTCCACAGTCAAATGGCGAGGCGATGAACTGTACGACAATGTCCGCAGAAAAATGTGCGACTATCGCCCCCACGGTTAGCAGATCCAGCTTTCCCCCCCTCTTTCTCGCTTCGACCGAACCGACACCACTATTTCAATGTTTCGTCCATAGAATAGCTCCCTATTTCGGCTGTACCCAGGATAATCAGCGTGGCACATCTCAACCGTTCTTAAAGGGTATCTGCATGTACGAGCGTAAGTGCTTGTGAATATTGCTGATTTTACTCTGAAATAGCGTATCTTAAAAGTATACAGATCGCCGAGCTCAGGGAGTACGCTAAGGTGCACACGAGATGTGAGGTCGAGCGGGCAAAGCGGTCAAAAGCCCATACCAAAACGATGTCGGCCTTGCGCTGTCGAACGTCGCCCATCATGCGATCGAGTTCTGGTCGCTGCCTCGCGGCACCTGAGCAATGGTCAACGTATTCGCCTGCCCCGTGGATGCCGATACTTAGGTTGCCGGCATTGTTATGACCTGACCTATATCAGCTGCCAGGATAGCCACAAGTTCGACCGGTTGTATGCGTCGATTGGAGCAAGACTGGGCCTGGATGGATCTACGCTTTAATCTGGCAGGTCGAAAGCGATTAGCTGGAAACCTGAATCTCACGATACGCAACACCTGGAGATCGAAATGGCTGACCAACGGCAGGAAATTCTCGAACGCGGCAGTTACTTTCCGGGCGATTGGGTGCGCCCGCGATTCAATCCCGGCACCTGGATGGCGATGGTGGACGTGACGGAGATTTTTCCGGGCCACCGCGCCGGCACTCGTGATGGTCGTTATGTCCTCTTCGACGGGCCGATCGGTGTCAACCTGCGGGTGGAGGAGGCGCAGAAATCGGCACCGTTTCTGGCTCCTGAAACAGAATGGGAAGAGGAAGGCCATTTGAGCCCCTCCTATATCTGGAACGAAGATGGGCGGCTTCACATGCTGTACGAGGGCACAGGAAACGACACCTCCTGCTATGCCGTCAGCGAGGACGGTTACCATTGGGACCGCCCGGCGCTGGGTCTAACCGAGTTCAATGGGTCAACGGAAAACAACATCCTCAACATCCATGTACCCGCCAGCATCTTCGAAGATCCCTCGGCGCCACCCGCCGAGCGCTACAAGGCGATGGGCGGCAGAGGCGTCTGGGTCGACCGAGAAACCGGCGAGGAAGTAGACGCCGCCGCTGCAGACCCATGCTGGCGTGCCGAACAGTATGAAGGTCGAGCCTATACCGGTCGCAAGGTGGTGTTGAAGGGGGTAATGGAGGGCTACACCTCGCCCGACCGCCTGTGCTGGACCAAGATCGCCGAACCGCTCGCCAACTATTCGGTCAACGGCAGTCTTTCCCCTGGCTACGACGAAGACAACAAGACCTACTTCGCGTTTATGCAGCCCCAGGGAGTCGCTCCCTCAGAGCCGGGTCTGGGCGCCGGTGTCCCCGAGACCGAGGTGGTGCGGCGCGCGATCGGGCTGGCGCGGACGAAGGATTTCCGCCACTGGCCGGCGCCCAAGCTCTTGATCCATCCGGACGCACAAGACCCGTTGGACATATCGTTCTACGGGCCGTCCTACTCGGTCTATCCGGGACGGCGGGATCTGCACGTCATGATCCTCACGGTTTTCCATCAGGTCACCAGCCACACGGATCTGCAAATCGCCTTCAGTCGCGACGGTCAGGTGTGGACGCGGCCCGAACGCCGGGCCGTCGCCAAGGTTGGCCCGAGGGGAAGCGGCGAAGATTGCGGGCTTTACGCATGGCGGCATGGTCTGGTGGAGCTTCCCGATGGTTGTTGGGCCGTACATTACCAGGGGTTTTCAATCCTGCACACTTCCGGTCCCGCTTTTTTCCCGAAGGCCAAGCCGATCCAGAACCATTGGGCCTGCTGGCGCCCGCATCGGCTCTGCGGCGTCGAGGCCGAGAGCAAAGGACGATTCACCGTTCCCACGGTGTTTCGCCGGGAAGACGAGCTGCACCTGAACTACCGGTGTGCTCCCGGTGGCTGGATCAGCGTCGAGCTGCTGCAGCTCGTTCCCTCAAAGAACTGTCCCGACGTGGAGCCCCTCGAGGGGTTCACCTTCGCGACCTGCGACCGGCTGACGGGAGACGAGGAAGACCAGGTCGTTACCTGGAGAGGAAGCAGCGATATATCCAGCGTGGGTGAGATGGCGGCGATTCGCATCAAGATGTTTCAGGCGAAGCTGTTCGCCTATAGGATGTAGAACCGCTCCCGACCGGGAGCAACGGCTGGGCAGCGGCGAAGGCAAGGGCCGTGGCTGGGGCTGGACCTGGTTCGGGGACTTGGGCAATGGCGGGAACGGAGGCAATGGAGGGGGCGGGGGAGAGTAGCCGAGCCTAACGCTCTACTCCTTCACATGTAGGCTTTCGATACAAGGGAGCAGTAGCATTCCCGGCGACGCCGTCCGTCAGTGAAAGGACCGATTTGTATGTCCATTCTAAGAGCCAGGATGTTGGTGTTGGGTCTCGGGCTGGCGGCGACGGGGTGCACGAAGTCGGGCACCTCACCCGACCCGGTCGAGGCACAGCAAGCGGGTCCCAACGTGTTGGTGTTTGGTGATTGGGGCTTTAGTGCCACCCCCAGTACGGATGTGGGGCAGGACCAACTTCGGGTGGCCCAGGCGATGATTGCCGAGTGTGCCAGCATCGGTTGCGATGTTGCCCTGACAGTGGGCGACAACTTCTACCCTCGCGGGGTCACCAGCACCTCCGATGCGCAGTGGGAGGCCAGATTCGAAGACGTCTACTTCCCCCAGGGAGCCCCCACTCTCGGGGCTGTGGTGCGCCCCATTCTGGGAGACAAGGACAAGAACGGCAATATCCAAGCTCAGTACGACTATTCCAGTGTCAGCGCGAACTGGGACATGCCCAACCGCTATTACACGTTTTCCGAAGGCGAAGTGGATTTCTTCGCCGTGGACAACCTGGATCTCGATGATGAGCAACTGGCGTGGCTGGCCCAGGTCTTGAGCGAGTCCAGGGCCCTGTGGAAAGTCGTGTACGGCCACAACCCCATTTACAGCAACGTCGTGTTCCGCGACGGCCGCTCAGGGTACGTGAACCGAGAATCTGTGCAGGCATTGCTGCCTTTGTTGTGCAAGCATGCAGATCTCTATCTGGCCGGTAGCTCCCACCACGGTGAAGTACTCCTCACCGAATGCGGCCTGCACCTGGTGGTCCAGGGAGGTGGCGGTGCGGGGTTGCTCGACATAAACACCGAGGGCGAACGCAACCTGTTTGGAGCAAAGACGTTCGGGTTTACGGTGTTGGCGTTCGGCGAGGATGAGATGAAAATCCGGATGCACAACGATGCCAACGAGATGCTTTACACAATGTCGCTGCCTGCAAGGAAGAGCCTTGGCGAGATAGCGAATGCCCACTAAGCGCGAAGCCTACAACAACCTGCCGCCTGAAAGCCAGCGATGCTTCCGCTTAGTCTGCATCGAGTGGGCCAAGAGATTCGCCGATGTTTCTTGACTCACCAGAGGCCGAAGATGAGTTCATCGATTTTGTGCTGGATGCCATCGAAAACGGCGACATGATCCTGCAAATCGGCGGGAAGGGTGAGGACGCTGGTTGGAGCCTGGTGACGACGGAGAAGGGGAAGCGGATGGTACAGCGGGTCAATGCGGAGATGAACTGACGAGGATTCCATGCCAAATATGTCTGCCGGCCTGACGAAGTCTGTTGCTTCTCGATAGGAGAGCAGCCAGAACGATGCCGCTTTTCTCCTGCCTCTGCATACGCTGTATTGCCTCCAACCCGCCCGCCCGGCAGCTCAGCCGAATGCGTTGTCTCGAACCGTCCGCTACCGACCCAGTATATTGATCCCAAGCAACCTCACCCCAACTAAATCAAGTACTTAAGAGTCGATATCTGCACGCCGGGCCACGTAGTATATTGATCTCAGGCACTTTGTTGGCCGCCAGCACTCCCCGTGGTAGCGGATCAGGTGCAGCCGTGGTGGCGGCAACAGGATCGGCTCGTCTTCCGATCGCAAAAGCATGCTGACCAGCACCTCCGCCAGTTCGGGACGGACCGTCGAGCTGCCCCGATCTTCAAACGCCGCGACAATCGGCTCGACAGCATCTTCCCCGGCGAGGATCAGCTCGTGTTTGGCGAGCGCGCGCTCATCCGGTCCGCCACTGAGCTTGTCGATGCTGTTGTCTACCGGTGAGCCGCATGCGGCGAGGTAGAGGGCTGCCGCTGCAAGACAAATTCTCCTTCGTGCGATTGTGGTCGTCGCACAGCTCCGTGGACGAGAAAACAGATGTTCGGTCATGACAGCCCGACTCTCTGTGTCTCGTTGAAGCGACTGGGGTAAATTACCGCCGATCTCATTGGAATAGCAAATATCCGGTTGCAACGAGATTGTCGTAGCCACGAAACGGTTGACTCCACTCGATCGTGCGAAACATGCGGACGAAATCTATGCCCGAAGTTTCACCCGGAACGGGCCTGGAGTCTCGCTTCGCGTCCCAGCGAAATTCAAACTCTACGGACCAGAAGTCTTCGCCGATATGGGTGGCTGCACTCCCCGCTGCATCCCAAGCGTGGTCGCGCGGCAGGTTTCTGCCATAGTCGTCGCGAGCATCCATCACAAGTCCTGCAACGTTCACCATAGCTCGGGAGATCGTCTTGCCGTCAAGGTTGCGATCGAAACGAAAGCCGACCATGTCCTGGTCGCTGTAGCTAGAACCGTCCTGGAACGGCAAGACCACCAGGCTTTCGGGGTGGGCGTCGAAACAGTGGGCTCCCCAATAAAGCGCCTCATCGGAATAGCCTAACCTAACGCGAGTTTGGACCAAAGGTGAAAGTGACGTGCGCGATGGCCCGTGAGTGTAGAAGGAATCGATTCTGGCGGCACCTCGCCAGACCTCATCGTCCAATCGTCCATCAATCTTCGGTGCGCTGGCGAACCGAGGCACGTCAAATAGCAAGTGGTTCTCGCGCAACAATTGCACACCCCGTTCTCGATCACTGTACTCCAGATAGAACCGGCCCAGATAGTAGTTGGCCTGTTTGCTCGCAGGGGCGTATCGCAGCGCCACGTTATAGATGGAATCTGCCCCCGCAAGCTCGGCTTTGAGGACCGCCTCCCGAGCCTCCTGTGCCCAGCGGGCGACGTATTCCTCCACGAGGTAGAGCGCCGCTTCCCTAACTGGTTTCTCCTCTGACTTCGCATGTTCGCCGGCGAGCCGGCGCAACGTTTTGGTCTGCTCGTCATTCAACCTGCCGAGGAGGTTGCTCATGGCGAGCAGGATTGGGGTTTGGACTAGCGGCGAAGGGTCGGAAAGGGCCTGCAGGAAAACGTCGTAGTACTCGGACCGCAGTCGAAGCCCGAGCTTGTCGGCGATCCGTCCGCGCACTCGTGGGTCGGGATCTTCGAGCAGATGGTTCTGGAGCACGGTCCAGATCCGTTCGTTTTCCGATCGCAAAAGCATGCTGACCAGCACCTCCGCCAACTCGGGACGGACCTCCGAGCTTCCGGGATCTTCAATTGCCGCGACGATCGGCTCGACGGCGTCTTTCCCAGCGAGGATCAGCTCGTGTTTGGCGAACGCGCGCTCGTCGGGACCCCCGCTGAGCTTGTCGATGCTATCGTCTACCGGTGAGCCGCATGCGGCGAGGAAGACAGCGACCGCTACAAGACGGATTCCCTTCTGTGCGATTGTGGTCGCCGCACAGTTCCCGGGACGAGAAAACAGATGTTCGGTCATGACAGCCCGACTTTCTGTATCGTTGAAGCGACTGGCGTAAATTACCGCCGATCTCATTGAAAGAGAATGTACCCTGTTGCGTCCCGGCCATCGTAGCCGCGAAATGCTTCGCTATACTCCGCTGCCCGGAACAAGCGGGTAAGATCTATATTAGCCATTTCTCCTGCGTGCGGTCGTGGGTGGTATTCCGGGTCCCACCGGAGCTCGAATTCGACCGACCAAAAGTCGTTTCCTACATAGGCCGCGGCGCTACCGTCTGCGTTCCAGGAGTAATCTCGCTGGTCGCTCTCACCGTAGCCGCTCCAGCCGTCTCTCACTGCACCGGCGCTGTTTACGGATACGAAGGAGACCGTCTTCCCATCCATGTTGCGGTCAAAACGGAAGGTGACTCGGTCGTGGCGCTCGGAACCCACCTCGTCATCGAACGGAATGACCATCAAGCTTTCGGGGTGGGAGTCGAAGCAGTGCATACCCCAGTAGAACGCCTCGTCCGTGTAACCTATGACTGCGTAGGTTTGCTCGCGGGGTTGCAAGGTTGTTCGGGATCGGGGGAAGTGGGAGTAGAACGAATCTATCCTGACAGCTGCTCTCCAAACCTCATCGTCCAACTTTCCGTCGATCTGTGGCGCGGTTGCGAACCGAGGCACGTCCAACAGCAGCTCTTTGTCGCGCAACAACTGCATACCTCTGTCTCGATCACCGTACTCCAGATAGAACCTACCCAGATAATAGCTGGCCTGTCTGCTCGCAGGGGCGTACTCTAGCGCCACGTTATAGATGGAATCTGCCCCAGCAAGCTCGACCTCGAGAACGGCCTGCTCCGCCTCCCGTGCCCAGCCGCCGACGAACTCCTCCACGAGGTAGAGCGCCGCCTCTTTAACTGCCTTCTCTTCTGACCTCGCATGCTGGCTGGCGAGACGGCGCAGCATCTCGGTCTGTTGCTCATTCAACTTGCCGAGGAGGTTGCCCATGGCGAGGAGGATGGGCGTCTGCACCGCGGGGGATGGATCGGACAGGGCTTGCAGGAAAACGTCGAAGTACTGAGACCGCAGTCGAAGCCCGAGTTTGTCAGCGATGCGGCCCCGCACCCGTGGATCGGGATCTTTGAGCAGATGGTTCTGGAGCGCGGCCCAGATCCGCTCGTCTTCCGATCGCAGGAGCATGCTGACCAGCACCTCCGCCAATTCGGGACGAACCTTCGACCTGCCCGGTTCTTCAAACGCCGCGACAATCGGCTCGACAGCGTCTTTTCCGGCGAGGATCAGCTCGTGTCTGGCTTGCGCGCGTTCAACCGGACCGCCACTGAGACTGTCGATGCTGTCCTCTAAAGAGGAACCGCAGGCAGCGAGGCAAAGAGCTGTGGCCCAGATCACCTTGCGGGTGGGCGCGCTATTGCAACATATCCACTGCGGTTTATGATGTTGTCCTCTGCCAGGCACGAAGCGTTCGCACATATGCTTTCAGCGTCGTCGACGAGGTCGGTTTACAGTCAATCTCATTGATAGACCACGTAGCCAGTCGCCTTGGTAAAGTCATATCCGGGAAAGGTCTGGCTGTACTCGACAGCACGGTACACGCGCATAATGTCTATGCCCGAGATATCACCCGGTACCGGAGGAGGGTGGTATTTCGGGTCCCAGCGAAGCTCGAATTCGACAGACCAGAAATCGTCGCCGACGTAGGCCGCCGCGCTCCCCTCCGCGTCCCAAGCGTAGTCGCGCTGCTGACTCTTGTTGAAGTCGTTCCATCCGTCTCTTACGACTCCCGCGCCATTCACAGTCACGAGGGATATTGTCTTCCTGTCCAGGTTGCGATCGAACCAGAACATGATCCTGTCGTGACGCTCGCCACCGGTCAGGTCATCGTACGGTAGGACCATCAGGCTTTCGGGGTGGGCGTCGAAGAGATGTACACCCCAGTACATCGCCTCATCGGTATAGCCGATGAATGCGTTAGTCTGAACTCGGGGTTGTAGCGTTGTTCGCAATCCCCCGGCATGGGTGTAGAAGGAATCTATCCTGGCGGCATTCTCCCAAACCGGATCGTCCAACCTTCCGTCGATCTGCGGAGCATTGGAAAATCGGGGTGCATCGACGAGGAGACGCTTCTCTCGCAACAGCTGCAGCCCGCGTGCCCGGTCACCGAACTCGAGATAGAAGGTGCCCATGTAGTAGTTTGCCTGTTTGCTCGCGGGAGCGTAGGCGAGTGCTACGTTGTAGATGGAATCTGCCGCCGCGAGATCGGCCTTCAGGGCCGCCGCCCTGGCTTTCTGCGCCCAGCGGCCGACAAATTCCTCCACGAGGTACAACGCGGCGTCCCGAACCGGTTGTTCCGGTGCTCCGGCGCGCTGGCGGGCGAGCTGGCGCAAGAGTTCGGTCTGTTCGTCGCTCAACCGGCCGAGCACGTTGGCCAATGCGAGCAATGCGGGAGCTTGCACCAGAGGTGATGGATCGGAAACCGCCTGAAGAAAAAGGTCGAAAAATTCGGATCGCGAGTAGAGTCCGAGCTCTTCGGCAATGCGTCCTCGTACGGCCGAGTCAGGATCGTCGAGCAGATGTTTCTCTAGCACACCCGCGATTCGCTCGTCGCTCGACCGCACCATTATGCCCACCAGGATGTCGGCTACCTCGGCACGGTCCAGCCTGTCGTCTAGCGATTCCAGCGCTGAGATAAGTGGACCAACGGCTTCATCGGAAGCCAAAACGAGCTCGTGTCTCGCAGCCTCACGCTCATCGGGGCCGGCCCCGAGATCCTCGATGCGGTTTTCTATCGATGTTTCGCAGGAGAGGACAAAACCAAGCGCCGCAGTTGCAACGATACCGTTCCGTGCGGCTATTACGCGGAAATGGTATTGAGGAATAGCCAGCAATCTCATTGATAGACCAGGTATCCAGCGCATAGCGGTTGTCATATCCGGCAAAGGCCTGGCTTCTTCAGAGGACAGAGCCCGTTAGATTCAAGGAATTGCGCTAATCAAGAATAGGGTAAACAAATGGCATTACGGTTAATAGCGGCAAGGAGGCGGGTTGCGGTGGGGCGATTTATTGGGTCGTTTGACGGGCGTGGCGGCGCGCGACCTGGGCGTGCGGGGTGGATTTCGGTTCCTGAACGGGCTGTAGACGCTAGGTCACCGCGGGACAGGTACACTTCACCCGCGGACCCGTGAGCGCGTCAGGCGTACGGACACTTCCGCTTGCGCCCGCCCAAGCTTCGCCATCGCTCGTTCAACGCCTTGCGCACACCTTGCCGCAATGCGGCGCCTAGTAAGCGACGCCGCCGATCGCCTGGGGGGGAATTACTACAGCCACTCAATCTTAACCGCCCCATTGCTCCCTGGGCATGTGAAGTTTGGTGAATTATTGGTGAATTTTGCAAATAATAAGGGCTCGCAAGATTCGCATTTATCTCGCAAGCCCTTGTTATTTATGGTGCACCCAGTAGGAGTCGAACCCACAACCTCCTGATCCGTAGTCAGGTGCTCTATCCAATTGAGCTATAGGTGCTATCTCTCACAAGCAGCCAGAATAATAGAGTTCACCCGGCAATCAGTCAAGCAAGGCCGGCCTCCAATGCTTCGAGGTATTTGTACCCTGAACCAGTGTTGAAGAGCACGACTCGCTCATGCCCGTTAACCCATCCACTATCCCTTAGCTTTAGCAGTGCCGCGAGGGTCGCGCCCCCTTCCGGGGCAGGGAATACTCCCGTCATTTTCGCGATTCGGTGTGACTCGCGAATCAGTTCTTCATCGCTTACAGCAATCGCGCAACCGCCTGTTTCGCGCAATGCGCGGAGCATCAGGAAATCACCGACGGCACCAGGAACCCGTAGGCCGGAAGCCACGGTGTGGGCGTTGTCCCACATCTCGGCGCTGTCCGCCCCCTGTTCAAAGGCACGAACGATCGGTGCACACCCCTCCGCCTGCACCGATACGAATCGCGGACGCCCGCTTCCGATCCAACCCATGACTTCCATTTCGTCAAAAGCCTTCCACATGCCCACCAATCCGGTGCCACCTCCGGTGGGGTAAAGAATCACGTCCGGGAGCTTCCAGTCGAACTGTTCGGCAAGTTCGTAACCCATGGTCTTCTTGCCTTCGATCCGGTATGGCTCCTTGAGCGTGGATACGTCGAACCAACCCTGTTTCTCTTTGCGCTCGGCCACGACTTTACCGCAGTCGCTGATCAAGCCGTCGACCAATTCCACCTGTGCGCCGCAGGATCTGCATTCGATGATGAACGCCTGGGGGGTGTCTCTGGGCATGAAGACGTGAGCCTCCAACCCTGCCGCGGCGGCGTATGCAGACATGGCGCCACCGGCGTTTCCGGCCGACGGCACAGCCAGTTTTGTAGCACCTCGAGCCCGGGCAGCGGACACGGCAGCGGATTGACCCCTCGCTTTGAACGATCCGGTGGGATTGCTCCCCTCATCCTTGATATACAGGCTTTCGAAGCCTGCCCAGTCACCCAGCCGATCGACCGGCAGCAGGGGGGTGAAACCCTCGCCCAGGGAAACGATCTCGGATTCTTCGGCAACTGGCAAAACCTCCCGGTAGCGCCACATGTCGGGTCGACGACCCTTCAATGACTCCTTCGTCAAAACCCTGGCTGCAGCCGCCAGATCATAACGTGCCAGAAAAGGCGCGCCCACCTTCGAGAGATTGTGCAAACCCTTTGCATCGTACTCTTCTCCTGTCCGGCTGCACTCCAGGTGGCTCAGGTAATCCTGCATTACGCGTACAATCCTTCCTGATAGATGTACTCTTCTACCCGTTCGGGTACCAGGCACTTTATCGGCTTGCCCTCTGCGACCCGCCGGCGAATCTCCGTCGAGGAAATCTCGAATAGGGGGGTATGCACTCGCTGTATTATAGCGAGTCCCGGCAGGTTGTCCGCCAGACTATCGCCGGTACGAGATCCCACTACAACCGTGCACAATTTCACGATCTCTTCCGGAGCATGCCATGTGGGGAACTGATCGAGGTTATCCGCGCCGATCAATAGATAGAGTTCGTCTCCGGGTCGCATGGCGCTCAGTTCCCGAAGAGTGTCTACGGTGAAGGATTTGCCCGGACGATCGAGCTCGATTCGGCTCGGGGACAACCCGCCACAATCCTCGAGCGCCAGTTGCGCCATAAGCCAGCGTTGCGCCGCTGAAGCCCGCTTGCGATGCTCCAACTTGTGCGGAGGGTCAGCTGCGGGGATGAATAAGACTTCGTCGAGTTGGAGGCTTTCGCGCACAAACTGTGCCAGCAGCACGTGGCCACTGTGAACTGGATCGAAGGTGCCGCCCAATATACCCAGGCGCGGCACTGTTCAACTTCCCTGTGAGGGTTTCAGAATCGCCAGTTGGTCGATCTTCTTCCGAATGTGGTCTTCGAGTTTTTCGTCGACTGCTCCCGAGGAAAGCGCCTCATCCCAATAGGATCGCGCCAACTTGTGATCGTCCCGTTCGAAGGCGATGTCGCCAAGCCGCGCGAGCGCGCTATAGTACCAGATCGGGGTGTCGGAATAATTTCGCAGCACCTGTTTGAAAGTCAGTTCCGCTGATTCGACAAAACCCTGTTTGTAGTACAGTTCGGCGTTGAGATACTCCTTTTTGGCGAGCCGGCCGCGGCAATCGCGAACTCTCTTCCTGGCTTCCTCAACGAACGGACTTGAGGGGTTGTCTTCAATGAACTGTCGAAAGTAGGTAAGAGCTTCGTAGGTTTCCTTTTGATCAAGCTCGGGACGGCGCAGCTGCTTGAAATAACACTCGCCTAGATTGAATTGGGCACGTTCGACCCAAGCGCTGGACGGGTAGACGTCGAGTACCCGCTGGTACTCAAACGCAGCGGTGACGTAGTCCTTAGTACAGAAGTACGCTTCAGCCAAGTGAAATTGAGCTTCCGCCACGATAGGTGCACCCGGGAAATTGCTGACGACGCGCTGGAGGTGCTCTATCGCCTCGGTGCAACGGCCTCGCTCTAGGTCTTTCATACCCTGGCCGAAGTAGTAGTCGGACTTCTTTAGCTCCGTGACTCCGGAACCACCGCAGCTATTCAGAGTGACAGCTGCCAGAATCGCAACGATGACATTGAATGGGAACACGATCGGATCAGCGATTGGAGAAGAACAGATACACGAGAACCCCGAGAACGGAGGAAACGATTACAGGTTGGACAAACCTGTCCCAACTTTGTTCCGCCACGTCGAACTTGGCAAAGCTGTATTCGTCGTTTTGGACGACCTGAAGGGCGTTTGGCGGCAAATCGTCCCGCAGGGTTACCGACGTCTCGTCCCGCCACAGCAAGGAATCGGTAGAGCCGGTGGTCAAACGCATCGCCACTTCCACCCGCGCGGTGCGAGACACGTTACCCCCTCGCAGATTACCCTTGGCATAGAGTACGAGCTCTGCGACTCGGTACGACAGTTTTTCGTAACATCCGTCTGGACTGACGTTGCGGTATACTTCGAAACCCTTGCCGATCAAGCGATCGGCGAGAATATGGCTCACCAACCAGTTGGCCTCGTGTTGCTCTAGCTCATCGATAAGAATCTTGCGGTTTGCTGAACACGTATTGGCAGGTTGGCGATCGAGCCCGACCACTGATTGGGTGATAGCCTTGCCCAGGGCCTCGGCAATCACGGTCATGTTGGTTGGGATGTCGGAAGCGTCCGCCCGAATGCCGGTACAAAGCACGGTCAAACATGCGACGGTTACCGAGGCGCTCCAGTTGCCGGCGCTCCTATCAGAGTCCGCGAAGATAGCTGATTTCCTTCTTTGCCGTACCGACGTATTCGCTCTTAGGGTATTCGTCGACCAGCTGCTGAAAGGCTCTGAGCGCACTGGTCTTATCACCGAGTGCCAGGTAACAGCGAGCGATCTTGAGCTGGGCATCGTCGGCCTTTTCGGTCTTCCTGTAGGCGAACACCTTGGTGAATTCCGTGAGGCCCTGGCCGAATTTTCCCATTCCGTAATAACATTCACCTTTCCAATATTGGGCGTTGTCGGCCCATGAACCGTATGGCGTCATGGACAGGACCCGATCGAAATGGTTGAGCGCTTTGGAATAATGGCGGTTTCGATAGGTATCGAGACCCATTCGATACTTGGCGAGAACGTCGTCGCGAACCGTGCGTTTCCTCGGCGGTGCCGGATCCGAAGCGGGCTGCTGCAATGTGTCCAGATCGGTGCCCAGAGCACTGAGTTCTGCCTTCACGGTCGCGAGATCGGCGCGCAATTGATCACGATCCTGTTCCACCTGACGCAGCCGTTCCGAAAGAGCGCTTTCGCGATCGAACGAAGCATCTAGGGCACGCCGAACCGCCTCACGATCGCTCTGCGCTTCCTCCTCCCATTGGTCCATGCGCTCATTCAGTTCCCCTCCGGCGCAGGCCGTGAGCGTTCCTACGAGCAGCAGACAAGGCCATACCATGATCTGACTCAGGCCGGGCATTGAACTTCCTGGTTGCAGGGGGGAGATGGACAATATAAGGACTAGCTTTGGCCGTTGCTACTTGGTCTGTGCACGAAAAACCAGATCTTCCGGTGGGTTCAGGGCGTACTCTTCGCAGCGGTCGGCGTAGAGTGCGGACGGACCGTCGGTTGGATCGACTTCGAGAGCCTCTTTGAATCGGGTGCCGGCCAAGGCAAAATCGAAGTCCTCGTACGCCTTCATCGCACTGCCGTAGATCTCCAAAACTTCCAGCTTTTGCGGGCTCAGCTCACCTTTTCGATCGAGGATCTCGTATGCCACAACGGGTTCTTCTTTTCCCATTACCTGTATCAAGTCGAGTTTGCGCGCCTCGACCAAGTCGCTGACCTGCTCGTAGATCACATCGTTCACCATGATCGCGGTCCCGTACATCTTCTGTCCGCTCTCGAAGCGAGCTGCCAGATTCACCGTATCACCCATCATCGTGTAGTCAACGCGCCCCCTGGAGCCCATGTTACCGACGATCATCGGTCCCGAGGTGAGCCCCATACGGACGTGGGCAAAAAGGCGTCCCTGTTTCTCCCATCGCTCGCGTAGTTGGTGTAGTGCGACCGGGAGTGTCTCGCTCTCTTCCCAACGCTGCCTGAGCTCCACGAGCTTGCGCTGTTGGTCTATACACGATAGACAGGCGCGCACGGCGTGGTCCTCATAGACGACCGGGGCTCCGAAGAAAGCCACGATGGCATCCCCTTCGAACTTATCTATCGTGCCGCCGTAGTACTCGACGATGTCGCACATCTCGCTGAGGTACTCGTTGATGAAGGCCACGAGTTCCCCGGGAGTGAGGCATTCGGAGATGGTAGAGAAACTGGCAATATCGGAGAAGAAGGCCGTCATCACCCTCTCCTCTCCTCCAAGCTGACCAACCATACCAGGGTTGTTCATGATCTGATCGACCACGGCCGGCGACAGGTAGTGTCCGAAAGCCCCTTGCACGAACTCCTTTTCTTGTTCCTTGATGACATACCCGTAGATCGTTAGGGCAAGATATCCGACCACGAGCATCATCATGGGACCGATCATTTCGAGCCACATGCCGCCATGGGTGAACGCGGCGAAAGTCGCGATCGCGTAAATGAGGACGACCGCGAGAATCAAGAAGGCACCGATTAGCACCTTGAGGCGAGGCACGATGACAGACAGCAGGATTCCAAGGCCCACGATCAGCGCGGCATTGAGCCACGGGGAAACCCGGCGGATGAACTTCTCTTGCAGAATCGTGTTGAACACGTTCGGGTAGATCCCGACCATCGGATAGGATCCTTCAAACGGAGTTACACTCAAGTCTGTTGTTCCCGGTGCCGTCAAACCGTAAAACAGAATCTTCTGGTCGACTTCCGACGGCGTGATCATTCTATCCTGGAAGACCTTGTAGGGGTAGAAGTACAGCGGGCGCTCGTCGGGGGAAATGAGGCCATCCGACAACAATGACCGAACGAAATATTCGCTCTGGCGCAGGTCGTTTCGATCGTGGCCGGGCAGCAATGTCTCGAGCCGTTCTGGATTCAAACTTGGATCTTGGCGGAGAAAATCAACCATCGAATTGTTTCGCTGTATCTGTTGAAACAACCGTAGCTGGTCGGCGTTGGGATCGGCAACCCCTTTTGAGCGCCAGAAATCCTCGGCGCCGAGCTCCTTGTCGCGCGTGACCGCACGTTCAATGCCGGATGCCTGAAACCATGTCACCAGGGCGGTCCTGTTGGCTGCGCGATCGCCGAAACCTTCCTTCGCCAACTCCCCGGGGATGGCACGCGGATTCCGAGCTTTGCCGGGATCGGATGCTACGATCGCTTTGACGCGGTTGAGGAGCTGTTGCTGTTGGTGCCGTTGAGCTGCCCGCCGAAGGGCAATATGAGGATAGTGCACAAAACACTCAGCCCAACCGCCGGCCCAGTTGACGTTCATATTGCCGAATTCGTCGATGGGAATTTCGATGTCCCGAACGGTCTCGGCGTTCACCTGCGCACCCGGCAGCAGGATATGGCTTCCGGGCCACACCTCCGCCGTTTCTATCGGAACCCGCATAAAATCGCATGCCATCAACAACGCGATCGATGGGAAAACGACATCCTTGTACTGATAGACGAGTGGGTACCTGCGACGGGCACCGTCAACATCGTGAACCGTTTGGGCGTAGGCGAAACCACGGGTCACATCGCGCAATAGCTTCAGCGGCGGCTCAAAGTCGAATCCGCGCCATATAGTACTTTCCTCGGGATTCACCATCAGTTTTGGCGACCGTTTGCGGATGATAGCCAGGGCTTCTTCCTGGTCCGGAGTCAAGGTCTCCATCTTTGCAAGCACGGCTTCCTTGTGTAGATCGTCGTGCGGCACGACGACCGTTTGGGCCAGGTACACGTTGTCCGCTTTCTCTATTGTGCGTTCGAACAGTGCATCGTAGTCAGCGCGGTCCAACAGGCTGCCAACCGATGCGCTGTCGATCCGCGAGAGCTCGGAAATCTGATCCGAAGAGATCAGCTTTGTGCTTGGCTCGATGAAATAGACATCAAACCCTACCAGCTTCGCGCCGTAGTCGCTGAGGATGCTCACCACTTCCGTATATTTGTCGCGCGTCCAGTCTTGATACCTGCCTTCCACCTCGACGCTTTTGAGGTCGATGTCGATGGTGCCCAGCCTGGGATCTGTGGGCAGCAGGCCGAAGATGTTGTTGCGGATATTGAAGCGCCAATCGTAGGTGACCAGCTCGGCCCGTTCGTACACTTTGCTCTGCGAAAACAGCAGCACCAGCAGGGCCACGATTGGACCGAGAAGAAGCTGCAGTTTACTCTGGTCGCCGCCCTTCTTTTCTTCTTCCGCCATCGTCGCTGGAATCTCCTAGGTGTTGCCAACAAGTGCCCAAATATAAAAAAACCGGAAGGCAGGGGAATTTGATCCCGCCCTCCGGCTATATTCGACGCTAAACCTAGTAGCCTGTCGCGGAAATAGCTTATGGAATTCGGGCGCCGAGGCGCCCGGCCCGCAAGGCGCCTGCACGCGCCGTACTGGTCGAGTACGGCGAGTGCAGGCAACGCCAGGGGTCGGGATGGATCGGCGCCCGAAAACGCAATGTATTTATGCGACAGGACACTGTATCGCTCAGGGACCCAGTTGGGTCAATTTCTCCTGGGCTTTCGCCCCCCACGATGTCGACGAATGCTGGGTCGCCAGCCGGGTGTAGTAGCCCCGAGCTTCTCCGATTTGGCCCAATTTCTCGTAACATTGTCCGACGAAGTAGGTCTGTTTCGGAACGGTGTCCGCCTTCGGATTACGCGCGATGCTCTCCTTCAAGGTGTCGATCGCTTTTTTCAGCTTGTCCTGACTGGGATAGCGTTTGCCACCTTTGTAATAAAGCTTGTCGAGGATGTTGTCCGTGGCCTCAGCACCGCGCACACCTGCCACGGTGACCGTCTCTTGCAGCTTGAACTCTTCCTCTTTAACCATGTCATCGACTTGGGTCCAAACCGTGTTGAGCCATTCGTCATCGACATCCTCGCCGCTCGCCGGCGGTGCCGTCTCGGAAGACGCTTCGTCGGTTTCAGCTGCCCACGCCGATTGGAAACCACCGGCGATCAACGCCAGAAGCGCCAGTAAGAAAAACCAATTGAGCCGTTTCATTTTTCTTTCCTCCTACTTGGAAAGGTCAGGTCCAATGTTCGCCTTTACCATCAATATCGTTCTTTTTGGCCCGAGAAAACATGATCTGGATCACGAAGGTCGAACTAAATTTTATACCCTGGCCAAACCGGTCCGGAACACAGTCGTTGAGATGGGCAACAAAACAGTCCTAAATTACTGTTATTCAACAAATTGCAGGTATCCTTCGTAGCGATCGTCCATCTCTACCGCCTGCTGATATATCACCGCTGCTTCGTTGCGTCGGCCCTGCAGAAAACGCACGATAGCCATATTCAGACGCACACCGGCATGCTCCGGCATCAGCTCCTCGGCTTGCTCCAACATCTTATACGCCGCGTCGAAGTCGCCGCGCTTGGCCAGGGCTACACCCTTGGAGTTGTAGGCGTGCCCCATCTCGGGAGAGCTACGGATTATTCGGTCGAAACGTTCGATGGCGCGGTCTATCTCGCCCTGATTCAGGTAGGAGGTAGCGACGCGGAAATTCTCCTCAACGGATTCTACGCTGGCCAGGAAATCGAGCAGCCCTTCGTAGGAATCGTCTTGGTCGATCACCTGCTGGTACAACACATCTGCCTTCTGGTGCTCGCCCTTGAGATAGTGGACGAGAGCCACGTTCAAACGGAATCCCAGCTGCTCCGGCACCAGAGCGGCTGCCGCTTCGAACATCGACAGGGCTTCGTCGAACTGCCCCTTCCTGGTAAGCACCACTCCCTTGGCGTTGATCGCGTCGGCGTATTTGGGATCGGCCTGCAGCGCCGCGTCGAACTGCTGCAGCGCCTGGTCCAGCCGCAGTTGCCTAAGGTAACTGGCCCCGATCTCGTAGGACTCCTGGGCTTCACCCACTGAAGCCAGGAAATCGAACAGCTCCATGTAGGAATCGTCCGTCGCAACTACTTCTTCGAACAGCCGGTCCGCCTTTTCGCGCTCGCCTTTCAGGTAGTAGGTCAGCGCGATGTTCATGCGCACCCCGTTGTTCTCGGCGATCTGCAGCGATTCGCGATAGAAGGTCAACGCGCCGTCGAAATCTTCCTGTCGCGTCAAGACTACACCTGTGGCATTGAGAGCGTCGGCGTGGTCGGGATCCATGCTGAGAACGCGAGCAAACATCGCGGACGCCTTCTCGAGATGATTCACCCTCAGGTAGGCGGCCCCGGCATCGTAAGCTCCCTCCGGTGTTTCGAGGGAAACGGCGCTGGAAAGGGCGATCTGATCGACCCGGTCGTCGAAGAACTGCAGATCCTTTTCCAATAGGCTGTCCAATGCGGCAACATCCGGAAGACTAATCTGCGTTGGAGAGAGGGCAGCCGGTTTGTAAACTTGCAGCCAGTTCTGCACGTAGACTTCGTCGACCAATTGTCGGGGTTTAAGACGTTTGTATTCCGCAACACCGTTGCGCCAGGCATCGGCGAAGGTGAAGCCGAACATGGTCGTCTCCACCGGAATCCAGACCCGGCCTTCCCACGCCACGTATTCGGATGAACTCACGAAGTGGTCCGGTGCCCGATCGGGCGGTATGCCGGTATCGAACATCAGATAGATGTGCCCCTTCCCCGGATCATTTGCTTCCAGGAACGCCGTGTCGATGCTGAGATTCTCCAGCATGGAGGCGTAGAGCACAGTCAGGTCATCGCAGTCGCCAATCTTGGTGTCGACCCCTTCCGGCATTTCCAGCAACTCGCTGGGATATTGCACGGTGTCGAAGATGGTTTTGTCGTCCGAAATGCTGGTGAATGGGGTTTTCTGATCGGCTTGGTAGCGGATCTTGTAGACGCCCATCGCATCGAACAGGACAGCCGCTTTGCCCATGTTGGAGCGATTGAACTTCGTTGTGAGCACGTCGTTGTAACGCTGCACCAATCCACGTGCCATCCCGGCCACTGCAAGGTCAGCGGGGGTCACGAAAGCAGCCGCCATGCCGGGTATGTTCCAGCTCAATTTGCCGCGTCCGGCCACGTAAACCCGCTCCAACTGTTTCTCCACAGCCTGTTCGCGCCGGTTTCGAGAATAGGTCACCCGGACGATGGGGGTCACGAAATTGTCGAAGTAGGCTTCCGGTCGGTTGAACAGATCGGGATCGAACGTCACGTTGAAGGCGTACTTTTCGGTGCTCTGGGGAGGCAGCAGTACCTCCTCCTGATGCGGTACGCTCATGACCTTGGGCAGCATCAGACTCACGGTGACCGCGATCGGCTCTGGAGCCGAGTTGCCCAACACCACGTCGGCGAACTCGATCTCCTCGTAGTGCCGATACAAGGATCGAAAGATCGGCGACGGCCTGATCGTCGCATCCTTGATGGTCACGACCTTGGGGTTGTAGGAAAGGATCAGTGAGCTGTAATGAGTTGCACCCAACTCCGGATGTGTCTCGTAGGCGTACTCCACCTGCGCGAAACGATGTTTCACGCCAATCCCGAACGCAGCGGTTGTACCGTCGGCGAAACTCTCCGGTGTGTCGCGCTCGCTTTTCAAGCCGGCCCGTAAGGCCAGGAGGCCGCGAAACCAGTATTCGGCACCCACCCGATAGTGATCGTCGATCTCCGCCGCCAGGGTCAACCCTTCGATCGGTTTGTACGCGGCTCCAAGCCGGTAGTGCGCTGGAAATATCTCTTCACTGGTGCCGCCGTTGTGTTCGAGGGAAGTGCCACCGAGATCCTGGGCCGCAAATCCCAGGCGCACGCCGTACGGAAGCGGAGCCAGAAAACTCAGGTCCCAGCCCCAACCGGACGCGTTCAGGACTTCCTGCTCGTCCAGATCGATCCCCTGCGAAATGTATTTTCCCCGGACGCCGACGGCCAGATTGCCGATGTACGGTTTCAACCGTTGGATGCTGTTCCGATAGCCGTAGGCGAAGCCGATCTTGTTCTGGCTCGACTTCAAACCCAGGCCGGATTCCACGTCGTCGAAGCCCTCCCTGAACCAGTCGATCCCCAGGGCGTGGTTGTCCTTGACCGGTAGCAGATATCCCAGGTAGGAATCCGATAGCAGGCTGAAGCGATCCGCGTAACCGAAAGCCGCCTCCTGACGCTGCAGCGACGCCAAACCCGCGGGATTCCAGGTCACGGCAGTGGCATCGTTGGCAACGGCGACGAAGGCTCCTCCCATGGAGATCGCACGCACCCCAACTTCCACCTGTTTTGCCGTTTCGGCATGGGCAACAGTACCCGTAACCGCCAGCAATCCCAGAATCAGCAATCTCGGAGGAACCCGTATCATTATCTATTGTTCCAGCACGGTTAGGGAATCGCCGGCGCTCAAATTCGTTTGTGTGACCGGAAGCTGGCTTCCGGGAAATAACACCGCGACGGTGTACGGACCGGCCGGCGCACCGAAGATGAGCTCAGTGTTGCTTTGACCGGCGCTGACCTGTCGGTAGGCTCGCAGCTCGCCCGTCGCCGAATCCAGCAGGCGGACCCGGGCACCGATCCCGTCCACATTACTACCCCCCGCTGCGGGTCCCAGCCCGCGCACGCGGATGCGGAGGAACTGATCCGCGGCGGTATCGTTCTGGAACAGTCGGTTTCCCGGATCGAATGTGCCGCCGAAACCGCTGCTGGCGTATACGTCGGGAGAGCCGTTGCTGTCGTAATCCGCCCACCCGGCGGCCATGTGAAACGATATACCCGTGGGCAAGCCGGCCTCGGCTGTAGCATTGCGGAAGGTGCCATCGCCATTGCTGGCGAAGAGCACATCGGGCTGCGGCTGTTTGTCTCCTCCATTGGCCAGAAAGAGATCCTGGTTGCCATCCCCATCGTAATCCGCCCACGCCACTGAGGCGGTTATCCACCCCGATCCGCTGTCGCGAACGTTTGCATCACCGGCAACATCGACGAATTGATCGTTGCCGTCGTTCCGAAACAGCGCGTTGCCGCCTACGTTGCCCAGGTAGAGATCCATATCCCCATCATTGTCGTAGTCTGCCCATGCCCCGCTCTGACCTATCTCCCGACTGCCGATGCTCGCGGCGCAAGCCACGGCAGCAAAACTTCCGTCGGTGGTCAGATCGTTGCGAAACAACCCGTTTTCCTGTTCACGATTGGTTACGTAGACGTCGAGATCCCCGTCATCGTCATAGTCGACCCAATCGACATGTTGGGAATCCCTCTTGTCGGCAATCCCAATTCCAGTGACCGATGCAAATGTGCCATCTCCGACATTGCGATAGAGCTCGTTGTCGAAGTAATATTTGCCGAGGTAGATATCCAGGTTGCCGTCCAGGTCGTAATCGCCCCAGTCGACGGAATTGACGGATCCGCGAGTTTCCCTATTTATCGATCCTCTGGCGCGACCTATCTCTTGAAACCCGCTCTCACCGTTCTCGTAGAGAAAATCCTGGTCGAAGAAATCGGCCACGTAGAGATCTAGATCGCCGTCGTTGTCGAAGTCTGCCCATGCAGCGGCGGTACTGTTGTTCTTGTTGTCAACACCCAATTCGACAGCGACGTCGGTAAACGTGCCATCGCCGTCATTCCGATACAGGGCGTTTGCGGGAACCGAAACAGCGGTGGCCCAGTTGGTGACGTAGAGATCGGGGTCTCCATCGCCATCGTAGTCTCCCCACGCCAGCCCGGTGCTGTAAAGGCCCTGGTTTCCGGTACCCGCAATCTCCGTCGCTTCTTGGAAGGTTTGGGCAACCGCCGTGCCAGCTAGAAACAGTGTTGTGAAAACGATTCTTTTCATGGTCTACTTAATCACAGCGACGACCTTCTCCTGCTTCGTATCGCCGGCATTGACGACGACGATGTAGAGCCCGCTGGAAACAGTGTTGCGGTCTTCGTCCCTTCCGTCCCACTCGAATGACGCTCTGCCTGGCGCCAGCGCACGGTCGCGGACGATCACCCGCTCCAAGCGACCTGAGGCGTTGTAGACGCGAACGGTCACATTCGCCGGACCGGTGAGATCGAACGAAATGTCGGTCTCCCTCTTGAACCTCGTGCCGCCTGGCGCGAAGGCTCGAGGCTGACAGTCCAATTGCCGAATAGCGAGCTTGCCTACCTGGGTACGCAGATCCTGGAAGATCGCGAAAGTACCCAACGCGTCGATCGCCGTGGTCACTTCCCGGCTGCTGGCATCTGCGACTCCACCTACCCGACCCCATGCGCCGCCGGACAACGCGAACACGGCGAGCTTCGAGGGATCCCCTACTGCTGCTGATTCATCGCCGGAATAAGCAACGGTCAGTGTCACCGGTTTGCGCAGGGTCGCACCCGGCGCCGAGATTGCGAAGGCTCGGCTGATTCGGGTCAGCTCGGAGTCCTGCACATTGCGTTTCGCCGGAGGATCGGCCGCAGGACGAATCAGGACCTCGCTGGTCCCTCCTTCCAGCGCGTTGGGAGGGAAGTATAGCTCGACGCTGCCTTCCGGATTCGTGATGGTGCCACCCAGCGCAGCATTGGCAAGTCGTGCCGCCGTGCGGAAACGAAAGTTGAACCCGCTCTCCGCCAGCTGCCCAAGCACCTCTCTTGACATCTCGATTTGGTACTCCGTGAACGCCTGCAGTCCCCCTTCTGGCGAAAAGGAGATCGTGGTCCCGCTGTCATCGGCTCCGAATCCTGTAATCGGCACGACCTCTTCAGCTGCCTCGAGATCTCCGAGGGCGCGGGCAAGCAGCAGAAAGTCGGTCTGCAGTTGCCGCGCCACACTCCCCGAGAAAACCACCTGGATAGTCGGCGTCGCGGATGAGACTCCTTCCTCATCCGCTTCGGGTCGAGTCGCCACCACTTCGGGAATCTGCGTGCGGAAGTCCCACTGACGATCTGGCCTAGCGGCCCCCAAGGGACCGTACAACCTGGAGGTGACGAGCGCCTGGTAGGCGTTGCCGGACAGGAAATCGATTTCCGGGAACAACACCGTAAACGTGGTTGCGTCGTAGCCGAAAGCGAGCTTGGGTCAAATGGTGTGTAAACGACTCAGGCGGCAATCTTCTTCCTTTGCGCGATGTGTGATCCATTTTCGTAGCGCACATTGGCGTACACGTCAGCCATAAGATGCGGTGCACGGAGTCGGCGAAATCGTTTCTCGGCCACCATCAGTACCCGCCATATGAGGGCGGTGGCATTGGCCACCTTCTTGTAGCGCTTGGCCGCATTGGTTCGCAGCCGTACCGAAGCGAAGGGACTTTCAACGACGTTGGTAGTGCGCAGGTGTTGCCAGTGGGCCTCGGGAAAGTCGTAGAATGCCACCATACGGTCCCAATCGCGCTCGAGGATATCTACGGCGTCTGGGCATTCGCGGTGGAATCGTTTGGCGAATTGATCGCGGCGTTTGGTCGCGTCTTGACGGGTCGGCGCGTAGGGGATCTGTGTCAGCAGTTGCCGCGCTTCGGCCTGCACGCGTTTAGGCAGCTTATCCAACACGTTCAGGAGGCGGTGATTCCAGCACCGCTGTTCCGCCGTCTCCGGCCAGACCTGCGCCAGGGCGGCCCAAATACCCAGGTGCCCATCCGCCACCAACAACTTCGCCGCGCTCAGTCCGCGGTCACGCAAATCGCGCAGCACGCTCGTCCACGACTCCTTCGATTCGCGATAGCCTGGGACAATCGTCAAGACTTCCTTGCGCCCATCGCTCATGGCGCCGATGACCACCAGGAGAGCGGCCTTTTCTTTCTCGAGCCCGGCTTTGACGTAGTAGGGTCGGACCGGAGCGCCCTGCGCCACACGCGTGATGTGGGTTTCTCCGGCCCGCCCTCCGAACCGGACGTGCGCGTTACCACGCATCCGGCTCTCCACAAGGTGCCGTGTGACCGCAGAGTCTCATCCGGTTGTCGCAGGCCAGGGAGAAGGGATCCGCGCCGATCGATAGCGGTAACGAGTCACTGCTACTTCGCCGACGTTGTAAAGAGCAATCCCGTCCTCGGTGGGCCACCATCCTGGCAGGTAGCGGCGTTTCAGCTTCCTCCAATTAAAGCGCGGGTGCTTGCGGCGCAGCCAATGCACTACGCGGCGCCAAGTGAAGCCCCGCACGTAGTTGAAAGTGGCCTTCGACACCCCGTACTGAAAGTAGTTGGCCCACCCCCGCAACACCGGATTGAGTTGGCGCAGAAGGCTCTTCAACGGCCTCTGCCGACCCGTTCTCGTGACTGCGCGCACCGTGCTCTTCAACCGGGCCAGAGATTCCTTTCTTGGCCACGTATAGATGCGTGCGCCAACCGGGCCCGGTTTCCGTCGCTTCTGAATGCGAAAACCCAGGAAATCGAAGCCACGGCTGATGTGCGTGATGGCGGTCTTCGTCTCCGACAGGTGCAGACCCATGGGGGTGAGAGTCACCCCCGCTTGGTCGCGCAGGTCATACGCTGCAGCTTCGGTGCCCGCCACCAGCAGCACGAAATCGTCAGCGTAACGGACAAGCCGACAAGTCGGTAGCCCCTTTCGCCGATGCGCTTGTCGCGCACTGGAGGTAGCGCCCACCTTTCTCCAGACCTCAGTGAAATAATCGTCGAGGACGGATAAGGCGATATTTGCCACCAGCGGTGAGAGAATACCGCCTTGCGGAGTGCCCGAAGTGCTTTCTTGCAACACCGATTGTTCCGTGAGGACACCGGCCTTGCAGAACGCTTTTACAAGCCTCAGAACATGCTTATCACCGATACGTCGACGCACGCGGTCCAAGAGGGCTGCGTGATCAATCTCATCGAAACAAGCACGGATATCGCCCTCCACCACCCACTCATAAGAGCGGGAGCAGAATTGATGAATCTCGGCGATGGCGTCCTGAGCCCGCCGATTCGGGCGGAAGCCGTAGGAGCACGGCTTGAAGTCCGCTTCGAAGATCGGTTCGAGCACCAGCTTGAGTGCGGCTTGGACCACTCGGTCCCGAGCGGTTGGGATGCCGAGCCGGCGCTTCTTCGTTGTGCCAGGTTTCGGAATCAACCGCTCGCGTACGGGCAGAGGCCGGAAACTGCGGGTCTTCAGATCAACCCGCACCTCGGCGAGAAAGGCCTCCTCGCCGCGTTCCGTCTCCACAGAGTAGGCCGTTTGTCCGTCCACTCCGGCCGAACGAGCACCCTTGTTGCTGCGCACCCGACGCCAGGCTACACTCAAAAACGCCGGGTCACACACCAGGTTGAACAGGTCGTCGAAGCACTTGCTTCGATCCTCTACAGCCCAACGGTGCAGTTTGGTCTGGATTTCCAGTACTCGATTACGGGCTTGTTCTGCCTCGGGCCACGAAGCGCTGGCATTCACCGGCGTCCTCCTGTTTTTCCAGTACCCCACTGCGCAACTTGCTGCCTCCCTTCGCCATGTAAGCGGCTTTCCCGCTCGCGGACTACTACAGAGGCTCCGTCCCTTGCCAAGCCCCACAGCGGACAGCGCGCTGCCCCGATAACGGTCGGACTCGGCTCGGTTCCCACGTTCACCATGAACCGTTTGACGGGGGAGGTGCCCAGCTTTTCCCCTGCAACTTCGCCTTGGGTACGCCGCAGGCATTCTCCAAGGCCTCTGCTTCGGTGGGTATCACACCTCCCCAGAGTCGCAGTCGGTCATATATCCGACCACGTGCGTTGCGTACCAACCCTTATCCACCAGGTTTGGGTTGGCGGGCCGCTAAAGGGGGTTCCATCACTGGTTCACTTCGGGTTACACCATTCCGTCTTGCTTGCCAGACGTGGAGTGTCTGGAGGTGCCACTCCACTCTGTCGTTGTCGAGGCTGCTTCCACCTTCCCCTGCGCTCCCAGGGTCAGGCTGCCTCCAGCTTCAACGGGCTGCTGCGACAGCCCGTTGGTGGGTCCTTGCATCCCACCCGGTTCTCTGGCGCCTCGTGGCGCACGATCCCGTCGGCCCAGGCGTACACCAGCTCGCACTCATCCAGCCGTCGGCTGCGCCAGGCGTGGTATTCGACGATCCACTTATCCCGCAAACGCGCGATTGAGGACGGCGACAGCGGCGCTCCCGCTCCCAGCAGGCCGCGCAGCGCCAGCTCGAAGTCACCTTGAGACAGACCGTGCAGATACAGTTCCGGCAACAGCTGACCCACCTCCTTCGTACGCCGCGCAAACAGCGGCAGAATGGCGCTCTCGAAGCGCTCTTCCAGACCTCGCACGCGTGGACGTTTTACCTCGATCGTGCCCGAGGTACAGGACAGTCGCCGCCGCTTCCCGTAGCCATTTCGATAGCCGCCGGGTGCGTCCAACGGGGCCTGACGCTGGTAGCGCGACCGCCCCAGCACCTGCGTCACTTCTTCATCCAAAACCGACTGCATCAAAGACTGAATCTGCGACCGCGTCCACGCTTCCAACGTTTCGAACGTGGGCATGGACATTTCCGCGGTGCTCAGCTTAGGTTGTGGCATGGCGATTCTCCTCTTCCTGCCGGGACAGCCCCGGCGCGTGTAATGTCTAATTACAAAGGAAGGGTAGGATCGCCTTCTGTGTATTTCCACACCTTTTGATTATAGCTCCCGAAAGCGGAGGCCTCCAAAGGCAGCGAATCCCCACTCTGACTGAGTCGCAGATTCTGGGGTGTAATCAGATCCTGGCTGATCGGGCCCGTAAACACCACCTGCACCCGCTGTCGACCAGACGTTATGGTTGCTTCATCTCCCGGAACGGTGCGGGTGATATCCGGAATGCGTGTGCTGAACTCCCAGGCGAAATCCCCCACGTCCTGCTGCAGAGGTCCGCCGGCGACGGACGCGATCTGCAAGCGGTAGTTCGTCCCTGCCCGCAGCCCTCCTACGGGGGCGAGCGTCACGGTGTTGGTGTTGGAATTGTAAGCGGGTCCACCCCCCACGAGGTCGACGGCAATACCCTGCTGCAACATTGAGACGTTGCCCGTCAGAAGTAGGGCAGTTTCATCCAGGGGGCTGTCGAATACCGCGGTGACCGACATTGAAAGATCTGCGATCGAGGTGTCGCCAGACGCAGGAGCAACACTCGCCAGGGCTGGCACGTCTGTCTGGAACTGCCAGGACACCGGGATGTCGGGACCAAGAGGCCCACTGACTCCAGGGGCGATCTGAATGTTATAGCGACTACCTACCTGCCAACCGCTCGCCGGTGCGAGTCCGTAGCGCCCCGCTCCCCGGTCTACCGGATCGCCGGACCGCAGCGGCAAATTCACGCCTTCACGCGCGATTATGAAGTTTTCGGCGACCACCTGATCCGCATCGATCGGCACCGTGAACTGGACCGTAGCTTCGACCTGGCTGACCGCGACGTCGACGGCGTTCGAGTCAGGCTCCACATCGACCACTCGCGGTATGGCGGTATCGAAACGCCAGGAGATGGACTGACCGAGACCCAGGGGCCCACTCACTCCGGGAGCGATACGTACGCGGTAGGCGCTGCCCGCGTTCCAGCCAGCTTCGGGCGCAAAAGCGTAGCGAGCGTCCCCCCGATCTACCGGATCTCCGGACCGCAACGGCAGATTCACCCCGTCGCGTGCGATGGTGAAGTTTTCGGCGACCACCTGATCCGCATCGATCGGCACCGTGAACTGGACCGTAGCTTCAATCTGGCTGACCGGGACGTCGACAGCGTTCGAATCGGGTTCCACATCGACCACTCGCGGTATGGCGGTATCGAAACGCCAGGAGATGGGCTGACCGAGACCCAGGGGCCCACTCACCCCGGGAGCGATGCGCACGCGGTAGGCACTACCCGCGTTCCAGCCAGCTTCGGGCGCAAAAGCGTAGCGACCGTCCCCCCGGTCTACCGGATCTCCGGACCGTAGCGGCAGGTTCACCCCGTCGCGTGCGATGGTGAAGTTTTCGGCGACCACCTGATCCGCATCGATCGGCACCGTGAACTGGACCGTAGCTTCAATCTGGCTGACCGGGACGTCGACAGCGTTTGAATCGGGTTCCACATCGACCACTCGCGGTATGGCGGTATCGAAACGCCAGGAGATGGGCTGACCGAGACCCAGGGGCCCACTCACCCCGGGAGCGATGCGCACGCGGTAGGCGCTGCCTGCGTTCCAGCCAGCTTCAGGCGCAAAAGCGTAGCGAGCGTCCCCCCGATCTACAGGATCACCGGGCCGCAACGGCAGGTTCACCCCGTCGCGCGAGATAGTGAAGTTTTCGGCGACCACCTGATCCGCATCGATCGGCACCGTGAACTGGACCGTAGCTTCGACCTGGCTGACCGAGACATCGACGGCGTTCGAGTCGGGCTCCACATCGACCACTCGAGGTATCGCGGTCTCGAAACGCCAGGAGATGGGCTGGTCTTGTCCCAGGGGCCCACTCACCCCGGGAGCTATGCGCACGCGGTAGGCGCTACCCGCGTTCCATCCAGCTTCGGGCGCGAGCCCGTAACGACCGTCCCCCCGGTCTACCGGATCACCGGGACGCAGGGTTAGGAGCTCGGCGCCGCGCAAGAGTTGGAAGTTGTCCGCTGTCAGCTTGTCTGCATCGATCGGAACGCTGAACAGGACGGATGCCTCGTCCAGATCAACGGTGATTCCCTGGGCATCCGCCTCGGGAGTGAGCGAAACCACTCGCGGAACGGCCGTGCTGAAGCGCAGCGCGTACGGACCATCTCTTTGCGGTCCTCCGATGGCGCGGGGCAGGCGCACTGTATAGCTGCTTCCAGCGCGCAATCCCCCCTGCGCCTCGATCCGAACCGTCTGGGTTTCGGGGTTGTATTCTAGGGTTTGGATAGCACGTTGCTCGCCACCTTCCAGAACGGCCACAGCGTCCGCGGTCAACGCGCTGCCGTCGACCGGATTGTCGAACTGAAGAACCAAGGCCGTCGTCGAGGCCAGCACGGTCGTGTCCCCTTCGGCCGGCACCGATCCGGACAGATTTGGAACGGGTGTCTGGAAGCTCCAGCTGTAGTCGCCCTCCCCCAGTCTCAGGGTCCCGCCGAGAAGACTCGCCAGCACAACCTGGTAACGCGTTCCGGGTTTCAGACCGTCGACTAGGGCGAAACTGAGGGTATTGTTCTCCGCGCTGAAGACCGGCGTCTCCAATAATGGCTGCGCTTCGTCCTCGGCCAGGACCTGAACGGCATTCGGATCGGCCGCCAGAAGCCCGGTCAGGATGGGTGTATCGAACGTGGCCGTCAGCCGGCCGTCCTCCAGGGAGGTTCCAATCTCGTTGTCGGGCGGCACCGTAGACAACAACGCTGGAACGCGGGTGCTGAAGCGTACAATGCTGGCATTGTCTGGACGATTCCCCACCAGATCAGCGATGGCCGCCGAAACCTCGACCTCATAGGTCGAACCCGGGAGCAATCCCCCTTCCGGCAGCAGAGTTACCCTGCGCGCATCCGCATCGTAGGAAGGATCTGTCAGTTGTGCTAGGGGGGAAACCCCCAGGCGGATGACAAAATTGTCGGCCGTGACCCCAAGGGGATCGATCGGTTCCGAAAAGGTGAGAGTGACCTGGCTTGTGGTTGCTGGGATCTCGCTGGCTCCATCCGAGGGCTCGCTCGCTATTAATCGCGGCGTCTCCGTGTCTACCAGGAAAACATCGGTCGAGTCGAACCGGGCCAATGCGTTGAGTCGTCGATCTCGCGCGCCGCTCACCGAAAGTGTCGCGTTTCCTGAAGGATGCGCGCTGGTGATCGTAAGCTCGCCCGTCCAGGTGTCTGCAGTGAACTGCAACTGCTGGAAAGCGATCACGCTATCTCCGATTGAAGCCGTCACCGCGGGCGGACTCGTGGGGTCGAGGCCCGAATGTTCATCTAGAATCTGCAGCGCCAGGGTGAGGGTCTGTCCAATGCCTACCTGGTTCTTACTCAGGTTTACCCCAGCAATAGTTGGCGCGATGGTATCGACGATAAAGCTGGCCGGATCGCTCCAGTCGGACCGGGCCCAACCGTCATCCACCGCCTGCACGGACCAGTAGTAGGTTCCGCTGGGCAACCCGTTCAAGTCCTGGAAGAGATTGTTTCCGGCGGATCCCGGACCGACCGCCTGGTTGCCCGAGAGAACATTGTCGGCGCCGCGGGAGGTTCCCACACGGACATTGTAGGTGAGGCTCTGTGGCGTCGAGTCGTTGTCGTCCAGTCCCAGCTCCCAGGTCAGACGGACGGTGCTTGCAGAATCGACGGCACCCACGACTATGGGTACCCGGGGATTGGTGTTGCGATTGAACTGCGATTCCAGGTTGTCGTTGATCGTCGTGCTGGGCGAGAACCCCGCGTCGCGACCGGCGGAAAAGAGATCCAGATCTCCGTCGCCATCGTGGTCGACCGGTGCGAGCGAGCTGAAATCGACCCCTGTGAGGACAAGGATGTTCTCGATCTCAAATCCTGAGTCGGTATTTTCGTAGATCTGCAGGAAGGGGGCCTCGCCATTGTTGCCCGCCAACACGAGATCCAGGTCCTGATCGTTGTCGTAATCTCCCCAGACAATGTCGCCTCCCCGCATTCCGGTAAGTTGAACACCGTCCAGGAGTGTAAAATCTCCATTGCCGTCGTTGGTGTAGATCTCCGTGGTGACACCGGTCTCGGCAATGCCGCCGACAGCGAGGTCCATGTCGCCGTCCCCATCCACATCTCCCCACGCCAGGTCGCTGGACTCCAACGCTGTCAGGGTTTGTTCGACGTTGATCAATGACCCGGACTCGTTGCGCGCGAGAATGAAGCGACGGGCGCCGCTGACAGCACTGCCATTTGCGGCCACGTCGAGGTCACCGTCTCCATCCATATCCGCGAAGGCTACTTCGCCGTTGTTGAGGCCCTCCAAACCAAAGTCGCCGTCTTCGAAATCTCCGAGACCGTCGTTGATCAGTACGCGGGTGTAGGATTGTATCACCCCGTCGATGACATCGTCACTCTGCCCCAACACGGCGAGATCCAGATCGCCATCATTGTCCACATCCCCCCAATCCGCCGAGCTTGATGACAGATTTTGTAGCTCGGAGCCGAGGCTGAGGTTCCATTGGCCGCCGTCCGAATCCGCCAGGTAGAGCGCGCCGCCCCGATTCTCAAAGCTATCCTCGCCTAACACGACCAGATCGAGGTCACCATCGTTGTCCGCGTCCCCCCATGCGGCGTCGCCGTTTTGCAGCGGTTGTATATTGGCGTCGTTTGTGATGGAGAGGCCTGAAGTAGCATTCTCATAGACCAGTGACTGGGCTTCGCCGCTTCGATTTTGACCGGTGATGGCTAAATCCACATCGCCGTCGTTGTCGTAGTCTCCCCAGTCCATTGCACTCGATTGCAGGGACCGGAGGATTTGATTGGAAGAGACGAACTGCTGGACGTTTAGAATATCCTCCTGCGACCATTCCGAGCGTGCGAGCCCGCCGTCTATCGTCTGAACGGACCAGAAGTAGGTGTCCCCTGCGCCAGGGGGCGCTGTAGAACCTTGGTGGTCTTGAATCCGGCATTTCCGATTTCCAGCGGAATTTCGCCCGATACGATGTCGTTGCCGCCGGAAACGGTCCCGATGGTAGGGTCGAGAACTGGCGCGCCAGCCTTAGGGTTCGGTGGGTTCCCCATGGCTTTCGCCATAGCCCTCAGTCCGACTCCCATCGCTACGTTTCCAGTTCCCGCCGCCTCAAACCGGACGTGCGGATCTCCCGCATCCGGCTTCCCGACGAACGTCACATCCAGGCACACGCCACAAGGACTTCACCTGGTAGTCAAGCTGCTTCCGATGCATACTAGTCTTACTGCTGGAGGCAATAGGCTCACGCCACTCTCCAACCCTCTGCACTTCCGCAGCATGTCCGAAGTCAGGCCCCTTCCCTCCACCGGAGTTACCCGGCTTCCTCGGTACTACGCGCCTGTCCGCCACCTCATCCAGCCCAGTCTGGCCCTCGCGGGTTACCGGTTGGAGGCACTCGCTGCTTCCACCGGATGAGGCTTCCCGTGTTGCGCCACATCTCCTCTTACACACATGCTGTCGCCACTACCCCGGCGGAACAGCTGGGTGCGCTTGTCGCTCGACTTCCCCAGCTGCAGCGGCCTTCCCTGGTTTACGGGCAGGTCGGCTTCCGCATTACACTTTTCGAGGCCTGCTCAGCGTTTACTCACGTTACGGCCTGTGTGCTCGCCAAGTCGCCCAAGGCGACCCTCTACACCGGAGGCTTCAGCGGCTTCGTCGCCTCCACCACTGCTCCGATTGCTACCGGCTGGAGCGACCCTTGCCGGGTGGGATTCGCACCCACTGAAGATGTGCGCCTTAGCACGGCGCACCGCAAATTGTATGTTAGTGTTGAACTCTCGGCGTCATTTCCGGGACCCCAGCTGAACAGCACGCTCTCGCTGGTAACCCTGGCGGAATTTAGCCGTTGCGGTGGCGACGGCGCCCCGTTGGTGACCGTAGTACCCACGTTCGAGTAGAGCGTGCTGAAGCGCTGACCGTCAGCGTCAACGCCGGCCAGGAGCAAATCTGCCTTGCCGTCCGCATCGTAATCAGACCAGGCGGTCGCGCCTCCGGCTAGACCCGAAAGATTGGTTTCATCCGACGCACCGGTTACCTGGCCTTCATCGTTGCGAAACACGAACGCCTGATACACGGACAGGATTGAGAGGCCCGACGCCGCCAGATCCAGATCACCGTCATTGTCGTAATCGATCCACGCGAGACGCCCAGCAACGCGCCGAGTGGTTGGCAGCGAAAACGACTCGTCGAGGTTGAATACGCCCGTGGGCCGGTTTCGATAGATCTGGAAAACGGCGTTCCAAGAATTGTCCCGACCCGATATAGCAAGATCGGAGTTTCCGTCGCCGTCATAGTCTCCCCATGCAACCGAGCCACCTTTGACGGGGGTCGAAACGTTTACAGTCGCATCGAGCGTTAGAGACCCCACCGGTTCATTCTTGTAAAATTCGGTGACGGAACCAAGGCCACCCGAGGTTGTGACGTTGTTGCCCGATAAAATCAAGTCCAGATCACCATCGTTGTCGTAATCCCCCCAATCGGCATCGCCATTGTGGACGCTGACCAGATTCTCAGAGTTCACCTGGTCTTGTTCGAGAAGGCCACTGGTATTGGTATAAAGGCGGGTCAGGGACGTTCCGTTTTCTTCCATCCCCAGCACCAGCAAATCGAGATCGCCATCGTTGTCCGCATCTCCCCACTCAATGGTCGCGTAACGAACTCCGCGGAGGGTAGGGCTCCCAGTCTCGTCTATCTGTGTTCGATCGACACTCAAGATTCGCTCGCCGGGACCAGACGCTCCGTCTTCGTTCACATAAAGGCGCAGACTCTCCTCGTTTTGGACGTCCCAGCCCGCGACAGCCAGATCCCGGTCGCCGTCGTTGTCGTAGTCTCCCCACGCCACGTCACCATGATATACACCGACCAGCTGAACCTGTGCCAAATCTTGAAAGAGGAGTGACTCGTCGTTGCGGTAGATTCTGGCGATGCGTGCGCATGCACCATTTTCGTCCACGATCTCGCCGACGATGGCCAGATCCGGATCGCCGTCGTTGTCGTAGTCCGACCATGAAGCCTGCCCGGCCCAAACGCCCGGAAGCGATTGCGGGGTGGACTCGAGGCTTTGAGAACCGATCGGGACTGCGTAAGCGAGCAACCCGATCAGTAGCGAGCGCAGCAAGATGGACATGGAGTTACTGTTGTGTGTAAAGTTTCGCGCCGAATTGGCGAAAAGCAGGGAAGCTTTTCCGTTGCCGTCCCAAGTATAGCTAGGGCGGAATGATAAGCCAAGAATCATTTCCAGGGGCTGAATCATAGCGCTTCCACGTCGTCCATATCGAGCTCGGCAGACACCGCGGTATTGAGAATCGTCACATTGAGCACGATGCGAAACGATTCCTTGCGTTTGGAGACCTTGCCGGTGACGCCGCTCAGCGGCCCCCTGACAACTCGCACATGCCTGCCCCTCTTGAGCAAGGGGTATAGGACCAGATCGGTACCGCTGGAGGTTGCCCGATGTATGTTCGCCAACTCAGCTAGCAGTCGCCCCTGATCGATGACCTCAATGGTTCGCACCAGGTACCCGCTGCGCAACACGGCGAGCCGTTCCTCCCGGCTGCAGCAACCGAACAAATATCCCGGAAGCAACGGGACATCGAAGCTGTATTTCCGCTTGCCGGATTGTCCGCTGCTCTTGCGGAGCGGTAGGTAATGTCTGACGTCCGCATCGAAGCAAGTGCTGGCCACTTTTTTTTCGCACCTTGGACGGGAGTGGAAGACATACCACTCTCGCTCGCCGTCAGCTGGGGTGAAAAGCCGGGCAACAGCATCCTCTGGGGAAAGAGCGGCGTCCGTCAGGGATCCAGCTCCTTGGCTTTGGCGATCAACCCGGTGGTAGATCTGTCATGCCAGAACGACAGGGACCGCACCACACCACCGTTCTGCTCAACAACCTCGCGCCCGACGATTTGATCAAGCGGATAGTCTCCGCCTTTTACCAGGATATCAGGGAGAATCACGGCTATCGTAGACTCGACGCTGATCTCGTCGAAGATGCAGATGTAGTCCACCGAGCTCAGCTCCGCGAGAAGATGGGCTCGATCCTGCTGGGGAACCAGAGGTCGGCCAGCGCCCTTCAACGCCCTAACGCTGTCATCGCTGTTGAGACCGACAACCAGCAAATCCCCCAAGCCGCTCGCTTCGCGGAGAAATTCGACATGGCCTCGATGCAACAGATCGAAGCAACCGTTGGTGAAGACCACGACCTTGCCCTGCTGACGCCAGCTCTTCCGGAGTTGCTCGAGCGCTCGAAGTGAAACAATCTTGTCGCTCGATGTTATCATGTCAGGGTTCCGAAGCCGCGCGCGTAAGGCGGGCTTTGCGGACGTACTCAAGGAGGAAAACCAGAAACGTGGATACGATCAATGCGACTGCTCCGCTGATCGCGGCTTTCTGTTTTGGGGACTCCTGCGGAACGACGCGTGCCTCGATGGCCCGGCTGAGGATCTGGATGTCGCCGGCCGCCTTTTCGCGAGCGATTCTGGTTTCTTCAAGGAGCTTGGAGAATCGATCGAATGTGCCCTGGTAGGTTTGCTGGCTTCTGTTGAGCCGGTCGCGCCGACTGAGCAAAGAAGAAAGTTGCCCCTCGACCTCCTTCAGGCTGCTTCGTACCTGCGTGAGCGCCCGATTTTTTCCGGAGATTCTGGCTTGCAAATTCTGCAGCAGGGGACGCAGGGAGGCAACTTTGCGTCTGCTGTTTGATTGACCGCTTGCACTAACCTCGTATGCATTGCGCAAGCTTCTTATTTGGCGGACTAGGTCCTTGCGTTCCCGGTTGAATTGCTCGACGAACCCTTCTCTTACCCGACGCAGCGGATAGTAGAGTTTCCGTAGACGAATCAAATTTGACTCTGCCTGGCGCAAATCGTTTGCCACCGACGACTTATGCCGACTGGCGGTTGTTTGTTGGTCGGCTTTCAGGCTGTCAAGTTTTTGAGCAATCTCGACGTAGGCGGGGTTTGGCGTAGAGTTGTCGTTGCCCAATCGCAAGGTGGGCGATCGCGTTTGTAGGGTCCGCTCCACCTCTTGGATCTCTCTTTGAAGGTACAGGTTTCCGCTTTCCGACTGCAATAGGTCGGATCGATACAACCGTACGAGACTGTCCAAATCTGAAATTTGTTGCTCCAATTTTTCGTATCCATGCGTCTGATTGAATTCCACTAATTTCAAGCCATGTCTCTCATCGAGCTCCTGCAAAGACTGCTCATGCGAATCCAGTTTCAACATGTTGGCGATTACGGAACGCGCCGCAGCTGAGGAAGGCCAGTCTGAGGAATCTGTCAACACAGAAATGTTGGAGAAAGATAGTGATTTTCCGTTGAACTCAATGGAGGCGAGCCGCTCTTCGGCATTGTGGAGTTCCGCGCGGTGTGCTTGTTCCTCGACCTGAAAAATGATTAAGGAATCTTGGAGAGCGTTGCGCGCACGCCCTAACATTGAGCGTTGCTCTTCAAGCTCAACTACCTGGTTGGTAGCTTCGAAGAACTGAAGCGAGTCCTCCGCCGATTCTAGTAACCTGCGACTCCTGTCATATTGGCTGGACACGTAATCGAAAAAGCTCTCAACCTCGTCCGAGCTGAGACCCTGGTTCCGGACGAGGAAAATCTCCGCCCACGCGTTGACCAATTCGATCGCCAACGCGGCATCGGTGGATTTTACCTTCAACCTGATCCCTGTCTGGTCAACGTTCTCAACTTGAAGGACCCCGTCTAGAGACGAAATTCGACCTCCAAGACCGAGCGAATCTATGAGCGCTTGTTTCAGGTCGTCCGCCAGCGCGAGCGAATGGTAAAATTGGCTGGAAAGGGATGGCACAGCGACTTCGGTTCCAACTGCCGTACTTGCCATCGGTTTCACCATCAACATCACCGCAGCCTCATACCGCGTGGGCGGTGGATCGGCTCGAAAGAACCATCCGCCTGCGAGACCGGCCAGTGTCGCGGCCGCGATCAGCCATTTTCGCTTCAGCACAACCTCGATATAGTCGATCAGTTCGATCTCTCGCTCGATATCTTTCATCCTGAATCCCGATCAACCTCGTAAGCTACTGGAGATTTCATACAGTTGTGGCCTTCCATAACCCACTGGGTTCAATCGGAAGGCCACAAAGAAGAATTGGGGTGAGTGACGGGAATTGAACCCGCGGCCTCCTGGGCCACAACCAGGTGCTCTAACCAACTGAGCTACACCCACCACACTATGGTTTGCCGGCAAGTAAGCGTTTTGAATATCCGCTGAAGACGTGTGGCATCATGGCGTGCCCAGCAGGATTCGAACCTGCGACCGGCTGCTTAGAAGGCAGCTGCTCTATCCAGCTGAGCTATGGGCACTTCTGCGATTCGACTAACCAAATAATTAACGATGAGGGGTATATTTGGGCAAGCCACCTGCCTAGGCGGCAAACGGGAATCGATGCCCAGCGGAGTGGTCTATGATGGTCGTGGTCTGTCGCTCTGACCCGGGGCGGATCCTAGTCGGATCGGGTTATGTGAACCACCACCAACAGGGTGCGCAACAGTTCGATGTCGGATGGTTGTCGAATCCGTATACGGAATTCCCCACTAACTTCATCCATGCCCCCTGGTCCGAGGCGGATCGGTTGACCAAATGGATTAAAGACATCGATGGTAAAGTCGTCCCTATCCAGGAACCTGAGCTCGTATCGAATCTCCAAGCTGGCATTCGTGACGTTTGTGAAGCGAATGGTGAAGGATCCAGCCACCTCCTGACCGCCGCCGAATTCTACCGGAAAAAAGCTGGGAAACCAGGAAACGCTGTCGACCTGGACGGCTGTGTTTAGTCCGTCTTCGGATACAAACTCCACTCTTGATCGAAGCGATCCTGAAGTAGGTCCGTTGCTTCTTTCCGGCAAACCGCAGGCGACGAAGCTGACGCAGAAAACCCCGACACCGAGCAGGGTTAACATCGCGCAGATGGAAATCTTCATCGCTTCGGTAATTCGCAACGGTCGGTGCGTCTTCATATCGGTCCGGCATCCGTTTTCTCAGTTTCAAAAGATCGGGTTTTCTGCAGCATACAGATGAAGAAGCCTTGCATGATCGCATCGGGCAGGATGCGCACGGATCGGCCTAGTTCAGGGCGAAATACCAGGCCTTCCCACTGGGTAAATCCCGGCTGCCAGTTGGAGATCGGCAAAGCTAACGGCCGTGTGTCCAACGCACCGTCGAATCGATCAAGCACCCTGCTTACCACGGCTTCGTTTTCCTCGGGCGAAAACGAGCATGTGGCATACAGCAGCAACCCGCCCGGCTTGAGGCATTGCGCTGCAGACTGCAGCAGACGTATCTGTTTGCGGCTCATCTCGGCGATCTTGCGTTTGCTCCAATAGCGGTAACTTGCCGGATCCGATGCACGGATACGGGATTCTCCCGTACATGGAGCATCCACAAGAACCCGATCGAACTGCTCCAGGCACTGCCGCCACAATCTCGTTCCATCTTTGTGGTAGACGCGCGCATTGGAGACACCGCAGAGTTCAATATTCCGTCTAAGGCGAAAAAAACGCGAGCGCACCGAATCTACGGCCGAAATCTTGCCATTATTCTCCATCAGGCCGGACAAATGTACAGTCTTACCTCCGGGAGCGGCGCAGAGATCTAATACCCAATCGGTCTGCTGCGGATTCAACAGGTCAGATGGAATCATGCTGGAAACGTTTTGAACGTAGAGGCGACCCTCCGCCTGCGCCGATGACTCGGTCAGCAGGCGACGCTCCTCGGAAGGAACCAGGAAAGCGTCGTTGCGCCATTCCAGTGGGATCGGGTGCAATCCATCATTCCTGAGTTGTCGCCAGAGCTCAGCCGGTGTTGTCTTCAAGGTGTTCGTCCGAAACGCCGTTGGAGCCTCGTCCTGCATGTTGCCGAGATGGCGTTCGAGGCACTCCGATGGCAGAATCGATTGCAGCCTTTCGACGAATCCTGCGGGCAGGACTTCATCCGATGCGTGAGACCCGTCAGTCATGCAACCTCGACTACGCTTCCGGCACGTGTTTGTCAGCCAACCTTAGCTTGCGACAGATCGTCAACAGCACAGCTTGTTCCGACGGAGACAACCTATCCGCCTCCGCTACCATGGCCTGAAGGTGAGTAGGCAAAACCGCTTCGATCAAACGGCGACCCTCGTCTGTCAATTGCACGGTGACGACTCGTTTGTCCGTCGTCAGCCGTTGGCGCACCACCAGCCCCCGCTTTTCAAGATTGCCCACAACCATGGTGACGTTGCCACCCGTCCTGGACAACTCAGTGCCAAGAGCGCGTTGGGACAACGGTCCTTCACGCAGCAAGGCCGTCAGCGTGTCCAGCTGGGTAGCCGTAAGCCGATCCCCGATCCGCCGGCGAGCCAGTCTGCGCCCCACGGCCTGAGCAGCTTGGTGTAATTCAAGGATTACCTCGGCGGCACTGACCCTTGGCGATGCAGGTTCGTCTTCAGATTCCGCTGGTCTGTTCATATACTTCAATATTAAACCTTTTAACATTGAAGTAAAGTCTGCGCTGTGTCCGACCAGTAGCTCAGGCCGGAAAATATCGCCAAATTATTGCATGCCGCCCCATGTGATCGAAATCACTAGTGAGGGCGCTGGAGATCGTATCTTTTGGTTTGTATTATCGGAGGAGTGCACGCGTCTACGCGACATCGCGATAACGACATGGTAAAAGAAACCGAGAACCTGGCTGCGACGATAGCCGACATGCGGCAGGAACTGGCGACCCTGAATTCCAGGAAACTCGCCGAAGAGCGAGCTCTGGATGAAGTCGAGAAGTCCCTGCTCGCCATTGTCAATGTCGTTCCGGATCTGATATATCGGATTTCCCAGGATGGCACCATCGTATTTATCAACGAAGCGATCCGCTCCTATGGCTACGATCCCGAGATCCTCATTGGGACCAGCATCTTCGAGCTGATTCACCCCGACGACGTGGGGAAGGCGCGACACCGAATCAATGAGCGCCGCACGGGGGGTCGGGGCACCAAGGCCCTTGAGCTACGAATCGTCACCGGCGACAGGAGTTCTGTTCCGTTCGAGTTCAAATCCAGTTCCGCCATCGAACCCACTCTTATGGTAAACGCGGAGGGTATATACGGATCCTCCGTACCACAGACGGAAAACTTCCTTTTTACTCAAGGCATAGGTCGGGACGTTACTGAACGCAAGCAGGCAGAGCTCGAGCTTCGAAGGGCTCACGATGAACTTGAAAAGAGGGTTCAGGAACGCACTGAGGAGCTTCGCCAGACGAATCAGCAGCTACAGGACGAGATTCTCGAGCGCGAGCGCATGGAAGAGCAGCTTCTCCACGCTCAAAAAATGGAAGCGGTCGGCCAGCTGACCGCCGGCATTGCTCACAACTTCAACAACATGCTTCAGGGGGTCGTGGGAAATTTGGAGTTGGCCACGGAGATCGCACAGGGGGATATGCAGATCTACATCCGCGATGCCAACCGGTCTGCGGGTCGGGCTGTGAAAATGATACAGCAGCTCATGTTGTTCTCAAGAAAGGATCCCACATATTTCTACGCGCCCGTATCGCTCAGAGCTCTGGTGAACAACACGGTCGAAATATGCCAGCGTTCGATTGATCGCAAGATCGTCCTTGAGATTAGCGTCCAGGAAGATCTGTCGGTGCTGGGCGACTTGAACCAACTGGAGCAGGTGTTGCTCAACCTGTGTATCAACGCCCGCGATTCGTTGGAGGAAGCCGAGCAGTCGGCGCCACGTATTTGCGTTGAAGCGTCCGTGCCCACGAGTGACCGTCGAGTCGCGGACCGGGGCGGTAGATCAGCGGAGAATTATGTTTGTCTGCGCATCTCGGACAATGGGACGGGCATGGATGAACGGACCCGCGGCCGCGTCTTCGAACCCTTTTTCACCACCAAGGATGTGGACAAAGGCACCGGATTGGGGCTCGCGACGACCTTCGAGATCGTCAAGCGGCATGACGGTTGGGTCGAGTGCGTCAGCGAGCTCGGGGCAGGAACGAGCTTCTCGGTGTTTCTGCCCCGAGAAGAGAGCACTTATGAAGAACAATCCTATGAACCGTGCCAGACGTCTCCTGGGGGCGACGAAACCATTCTCGTCATTGACGACGAAGAGTCGGTGCGCTCAGTAACGAGACGCCTGCTCGCAAGGCAAGGATACACCGTTTTTGAAGCTGCGAATGGGGAGAGCGGGTTGGAGATTCTTCATGACAAGGAGGAGGAAATCGATCTGGTACTTCTCGATCTTTCCATGCCGGGGATGTCCGGCAGCGAGGTTCTGGAAAAGCTGGCAGCCGAGCAGTCTCGAACCAGAGTGGTGATATTGACTGGCTACCCAGTTCGAAGCCACGAGTTCACGAACGTGTCGGAAGTGATTACGAAACCGTTTACCCAGAACGCATTGCTGGCGGGAATCCGAAATGCCCTGAAAACGCCGATCGGGCATTGAGTTCAGCACCAGCCAACGCCGCACGAATTATTGAACTGGAAGCCGCAACCCTCTCGGCACCAGAAATCTTTCGCCCAATTCGAAGAGCCCCTGAACTAGCAGCGCCAAAATGGCCGCGGGAATAGCCCCCTGAAGTATCAACCCAACGTCATCCAGCCGGATTCCGGTAAGTATGGGTTGCCCCAACCCTCCGGCACCTATTAGCGCTCCCAGGGTTGCGAAACCGACGTTGATCACCGCCGAAGTCTTGATACCGGCAAGAATAGCACGTGAGGCCAGCGGAAATTCCACCAGCCGCAGGCGTGTGCCCTCGGGCAGTCCCAGGGCTTCGGCCGATTCGCGAATATGTTGGGGTATGTCGGTCAATCCTGTCGCGGTGTTGCGGACAATCGGCAACAGGCTGTAGAGAAACAATGCCGCTAAAGCGGGCGGACCTCCGATCCCCAGAAGCGGAATCATGAGGACGAGGAGCGCCAGCGCCGGAATCGTCTGAATGATGCCGACGACTGCCAGGATCGCCTGTCCGATTCGCGGTTTTTTCGCGGCCAAGACCCCCAGCGGCACCGCAATCGCGATCGCCGCGATCAAAGAAAGCGCGACCAGAATGAGGTGCTCCCGGGTACGGGTCAATAAACGCTGAGGCGCCGAAACCGCCACCGCCTGTACGGCCTCGGCGATATGCGTAGTGAGAAATTCGGCAGCCACCAGGTTCTCGGGGGTCTTGTCGAGCTTGGCTTTGGCATTCATTTCGACCATTCGCACATCGCTGATGGCGCCTTCGAGCCTGAGTATCGACTCCACGACCCGTGGCGCGCGAGCCAGAAGATCCTTGCGGTAAAGCAGGACGCCATGATACTCTGGAAAATGGCTGAGATCGTCCCGGAGGACACGTAGATTGTAGTACCTAATCTCAGCATCGGTGGAATAGAGGTCGGTGACATCGATGGTACCGGCGGCGAGACCGCGATATGCAAGGTCGTGGTTCAGGCCACGAACCTCGCGATGGGCGAATAGGTACCGGTCTTTCAGGCTTGGCCAGCCGTCACCGCGATCCATGAACTCATTGCTGAAGCCGAATCTCAGGTCGGTCAATCGACGCAGGTCCGAGATGGAATGGGCGCCCAACCCCGCGGCCACGTCTTCAAGCATCCCCAGCGCATAGGTGTTGTTGAACCCAAGTGGCCGACTCATGGCAATTCCGTGTTCGGCGAGCGCTGAGGCTGTATCACGGCTCTCGGTCCCTTTTAGTATCTCCTGCACGATTGTCCCCGTATACTCCGGGTAGATGTCGATGTCCCCCCTCAGGAGCGCGTTCCACAGTACACGCGTACCACCTAACTCCCTCTTATAGTCGGTTTCCGCACCGGCTATTTTCCCCAGGTGAACGACCATTTCACCTAGAATCACGGATTCCGTGAACGCTTTGGATCCGACAGTAATGTGAACTTCCCGGCTCGGTTCGGATGCATGAGCCAAGCCGAACAGAAGGAATATCAGCGGCCAAAGGCGGGCAGCAATCATAGAAGGTCCCCAGAGAAACCGCGCTGGGCATTGATGAATTTCGTTACGAACGGGTCTTTTGGTGCATCGACCAGCTCGTCCATCGCCCCCTGTTGGACGATCTTTCCCTCCTTCAACAACACGATGACATCGCCGAAAAACCCAGCTTCGTGAATGTCGTGGGTTACCAACACCACTGTCTTTCTCAATTCGAGAAAAATCTTCCTCAGATCCTCCTGAAGGTCCGACCGAACCATTGGGTCCAGGGCGGCGAGGGGTTCGTCCATCAGCAGAATCTCGGGATCGAGGAAGAGGGCACGCATCAGGCTCACGCGCTGGCATTGTCCCCCCGACAACTGCGAAGGGTAGCGATCCAATCCGTCCACGGGAAATCGCGTGAGTTCTGCAAGATCGATGATTCGGCTTTCAAGCTGCTTTTTGCTCCACCCGAGGTAACTGGCCACCAGGGTCGCGTTTTCTCGCGCCGATAGATGGGGAAACAGACCGCCGTCTTGAATGACGTATCCCATTCTCCGGCGGAGTTCCATCGTGTCCTGGGCGGTAAAGCTCGCATCGTTGAAAAGCACCTTGCCGGAGTCGGATTGGATCAGATTGATCATCAGGCGAAGCAGCGTCGATTTGCCGCATCCGCTCGGACCGATTAGTACCGTTGTTTTCGCCACGGCGAGATTCAGATCCGTCGGATGGAGAGCTATGGATCCATCGAATGCTTTGGAGACGTTTTCTAGTTTTAGCATGATGTTCAGGGTGCCGCTCATTGCCGTTGGACTTCCAATCTAACCTTGATTCGGCATTAACTCGGTGAAATTTTGGCTGTTCAGTGCGCGCCATTCGGCGGTGAATTTGAGAATCTCCCATAGCAAAAAGGCCTTTCGTTCCGGTTATTTGGAAGTGGCGATACTCCCTTTTCACCAAAAACGAAAGGCCACGTACTGTGAGACGAAAGAAAGCGGATTTGAGGACGCGCGTCAACCACAATTTGGCCGTCGAATTCACCGCCGAAGGCCTCACTTCGTATGCCGGTTTGGAGCTGTTGATCCGGTATTGGCGCGGCATCGGATGGAACCGTCAATTGCGTCGGCACCTGTCTGCCGTCGTTCCGGGCAGTGATTTCGGCATGGTAGGTCTGTGTCGGGTGCTCCTCGGTCTGCTGCTGGTGGGTGGCCGTCGACTGCGACATCTGGGCTTCTTGCAAGGAGATCCTTTGCTGCAGCGGTTTTGCGGTCTGAAAGACCTGCCCACCGACGGCAGTGTCAGCCGCTGGCTCAAACGCTTCACGGTGGCCGCCGAAGAGGCGTTGAAAACGCTCAACGCCGATGTCGTCGCCGGGGTGATCGGTCTGTTGAAGGCCCGCACACTGAGCATCGACATCGATGGCACGGTGCTGTGCACCGGCCACAAGGTCGGCGGTGCCTGCCGTGGGTACAACCCGCATCATCGCAAGGTCCCCAGTTACTATCCCATCACCGCTTACCTGGCCGACAGCGGTCATTTTCTCCGGCTCCACAACCGTCCGGGCAACGTCAACGATGGCGCTTCCTCCATCCCGTTTCTACAGGCGGTGTTCGAGCAAATCGAACAGACCTTGGGGCGCTCATACCGGCTGCGATTTCGCATGGACGGCGCCTTTTTCAGGGAGGATGTGATTGCGACCTGGATGCTCATCGTGCCCAGTATGCTATCAAGGTGCCGTTCTGGCGCTGCCTGGACCTGCAAACCCAGATCCGCCAACGTCGTCGTTGGCAGCGCGTCGAAGACGGCGTCGACGGCTTCTTTTCTTCGGTCAAGGTCGGCAAGTGGAAACGCACCCTTAACGTGGTCATCTTTCGCAAGCGGGTGATGCATCCCACGCGCAAGAATTACCAGTTGGACCTGTTCGAGCCGGATAACGGCACCTGGGAATACTCCGCGCTGGCCACCAATCTACCTTTCGATGCAAAATCGCTCTGGCGCTTCATGGGTGGTCGCGGCCTACACGAAAAAGCCATCGGCGAACTCAAGACGGGGCTGGCCTTCGACGCCATTCCCACGGATGACTACCGGGCCAACAGCGTCTGGCAACAATTTGTCGTGCTGGCGCACAATCTCCTAGCCAATTTCCAGATCGAATCCGGGCTCATAAAGCGCCACCGAACCAGGAAGAATACCGCCCGCTGGGCCCTGAAATCCGTGCGCACGCTACGTTTCGAGCTGTTCAACCGCGCCGGACACTTGATGCACCCGGAAGGACGAGCCACTTTGCGTCTGCAACGCAACAAGAAGGCCGAAAAACAGTTCCGAAAAATCAGCGCAGCTCTACGAAAAGTCGCCTGATTTTTGCCGAATCAAGGCTAACCCTTGATTCCTCTCTAGGCTAAGTCGCCGAGAGTGCCGTGCCGGGTCCCCCATATTCAGGTTTTGCGTTCTGGAAAGCGAATGGTGAGTATATTTGTAGCAACGCCGAACCGCGCCCACCCCATAAAAAAGAGGAACCTTTGTTCAAAAAGAAAAAGACCCTCACAGGTCTGGCCAAAACCTGCGGCTGAGCAGCGAAAGTCAGTCCGGTCGGACTGGAGAGGCTGCTTTCAGCAATACCGCAAGCGAGCGATCCAAACATTCTGGTGGGGTTCCAGACTTCGGATGATGCCGGCGTCTATCGTCTCGACGATGATACGGCACTTGTGCTGACCGCCGACATCATTACGCCACCGGTGGACGACCCCCACATGTTCGGGCAGATCGGAGCGGCAAACTCTCTGAGCGATGTCTACGCCATGGGGGGACGTCCGTTGACCTGTTTGAGTCTTGTAGGATTTCCATCCGAGGTGTTGGATCCGGAGATCCTGGCGGGGATAACCGCCGGTGCCGTGGACAAAATCACGGAGTCCGGCGCGGTCCTGGTAGGAGGACATACGACAGAGGACGCCGAGCCGAAGTTTGGACTGTCGGTTACCGGGCGGGTTCACCCCGATCGGGTTTGGCGAAATTCGGGTGCACGAGACGGCGACCTTCTGATCCTGACCAAACCGATCGGCAGCGGAGTCCTCTTCAATGCGAATCTCAAAGGCTGGGTCTCGAAGCAAGCTATGGAGGGGTGTCTGGGGATCGCCACTACGCTCAACAAAGCTGCGGCAGAATCGATGGCGGATCTCGATGTGCACGCCGCGACAGACGTCAGCGGTTTCGGTTTGGCGGGTCACGCGTTGGAAATGGCTCGCGCTTCCGGGGTGCTGTTGGAAATCACTGCCTCAGAGGTGCCGATCATGGATGAAGCCTTACACATGTATCAGAAAGGCGTATCCACTGGGGTAAATTCCGCGAATCGGGAGCTCATCCAGGATGTTACTCGTTTCGAGCACCGTCTCCCGGCCAGGCATGAGGAGGTCTTCGTCGATCCCCAGACGAGTGGCGGTTTGCTATTCGCCATAGCGCCGGGCGATGGATCCGCCGTCTTGCAAAGACTTCGTGATGTGGGGGTTGAGGCGGCTACCGTGGGCCGCGTTTCACCCTACTCAGAACCGCATCACCTGGCGTTTGTGTGAGAATTGCGCCCTGATATGTTTAGGCGTTGGCAATTGCCAGCAGGTTCAGACTGAATCGATGGCGTTCGTCGAACGATTGTTCTTGGAGACGCAAACCAGCGCTAAGGGCAAGCTGCTCAATCTCCGCGAGGGAATATTTGTAGGAGTTTTCGGTGTGAATCCTTTCATCCTGGTCGAACCTCACAGTACAGTCTAAGTCAGCTATGTGCACGACCTGAATCGTCTCACTCACGAGATACATCTCCACCCGTCCTTCCTCCTCGTTGTAGATCGCTTCGTGGCGAAATCTTTTCGAATCGAACGTCCCACCTAGATCGCGGTTGATTCTATTCAGTATATTCACGTTGAACCGTGCGGTGACACCCTTGACATCGTCGTAGGCCGCCTCCAGAACCTTCTTGTCTTTGCGCAGATCGATGCCGACCAAAAGGCGATCATCGGCTGACATGTACTGTTTTATGGACTCTATGAAGAGCGCCGCCTCGCTACGTCCAAAGTTGCCAACGTTCGACCCCAGCCAAAGAATCAACTTCGGCCCGGAAACCAGTTGGTGGGCGCGCGCAAGACCCTCCCGGTACTCAGCAGCGACGGGATTCACCTCGAGGTTTGGATAGTACTCCCGTAAATCTCTTGAGCTCTGTTCGAGAATCGTCGGGGAGATGTCGATCGGAACAAACTGGAGATACTCTTGCTGTTCGATCAATGCCTCGATCAATATCCGCGTCTTTCGCGCACTGCCGCTGCCCAGCTCGAGCAGCGTAACGTCGCCTTGGAATCGAGCAGCAATCTCGCCCGCATTGACCTCGAGGATCTCCTGCTCAGCGCGGGTAAGATAGTACTCAGGCAGGGCGCAGATCTCCTCGAATATCTTCGAGCCATACACATCGTAAAAGAACCGACAAGACAACCGTTTGGGGGTCGCAGAAAGGCCTGTCCTAACATCCTCGGCGAACCCGTCAAGAGCTGGAGCGCTCGACGTTAGGTCAATCAGTTCGTTGCGGTGAGGCATCCAGACCGGAGTTCGATCAGTCCAGGTTTTTGAAAGGCGCCGTGTGAACAAAATCTTCAACAATGTTGCCACCGATCAGGTGTTCCTGAATGACCCGCTCCACTCGCTCCTCCGTCATGGAATGGTACCACACGCCCTCGGGGTATACCACCATCGTGGGACCGCTTTCGCATACGCGAAGACAATCGGCCTTCGTCCGATGAATGCCTCCCTTCCTGGGATCACCGTAGCCGAGCTCCTTGAGTCGTTTCTTTAGATAGTCCCAGCACCTTGCCCCTGTGTCATCCTTGTGACATTTCGGTTTCGTCGGCGTAGCACAGAGGAAAACGTGCCTTTTTATTCCATCGTCGGTCGATCCGTTGGACATGAGCCCTATTCTCGGCTTGGGGAGGAATGCGCCTCCAGATCGCGGTGGGTGTAACTTTTGCTCGACCCCTCCCCTTCGAAATCTGCCACCACATGGCCATCCCCTCGCACGATGTATTTGTAGATGGTCAAACCTTCGAGTCCGACGGGTCCGCGGCTGTGTATGCGGTTCGTGCTGATTCCCACCTCCGCCCCAAGACCGTAGCGAAACCCGTCCGCGAATCGGGTCGAAGCGTTCTGGATCACGGAGGCCGAATCGACCTTAGCAAAGAAGGTTCGTGCCGTTTCATCGTTCTCGGTGACGATGGCATCGGTATGGTGACTTCCGTAGGTGTTGATATGGTTCACGGCTTCGTCCAAGTCATCTACCACTTTTATCGAAATGATGTAATCCAAGTATTCGCTGCACCAATCCTCCTCGGCGACGGGCCGAACGGCGCCGTTCGCTTGTGCCATTTGGATGGTGAGTTGATCCCCCCGAAGTTCGACGCCCGCCGCCTTCAAGGCCGGCACGGCTGTGGCGAGGAATTGTGGCGCAATGGACCTGTGAACGAGCAAGGTTTCGGCAGCATTACAAACCGCAACGTACTGGGTTTTGGAATCGATGACGATCGGTAGCGCTTTCTCGAGATCCGCGTCGCGATCCACGAAAACATGGCACACCCCGTCAGCATGTCCCATGACCGGAATGCGCGTATTCTCCATGATGTACTGCACGAACTCGTTTGAACCGCGGGGAATTATCAGGTCGACTTCACCAACTTGCCGCAGCAGCGATCTCACATCGTCACGAGTTTCGAGCAGACCCAACCAGCCATTGGGAATACCTTCACCAGAGGTTGACTCCCGCACCAACTGTGCCAACGCCGCATTCGACAAGGCCGCTTCTCGCCCGCCCTTCAGGAGCACCGCATTCCCAGACTTCAGACAAAGCGATGCGATCTGTACCAGGGCATCTGGCCGCGATTCGAATATGACGCCGAGCACCCCGATGGGCACACTGATTCGGTAGAGATCCAGTCCGCTGGCAAGCTCGGTCGCCCGTTGCGTCTCTCCGAGTGGATCGCGCTGTTTCCGGACGCTGTCTACAACATCCAGCAGGATCTCGAATTTGGATCCCTGCAAACTCAGGCGTTTCAGCAACGGCTCGCCAAGTTCACCTGCTGCCACCATTTTTTCGGCCGCCTCGAGATCCTTGGCGTTGGCCGACAAAATGTTGTCACGCTCGCCGTCGATAGCCGCCGCAAGGCGATCCAAAGCCTCGTTGCGCTGAGCCTCGGTGGCAGTAGCAAGGATTCGCGCGGCACGCCTGGCGCCCGAAGCCAGTTCTCCTACTGATGAGGTCACGTTAAAGATCCTTCACTCTCAACTCAGTGGCGGCAGCCAAGACCTTGGAGAGGGTCTTGGTAACCTGCTGTGGTTCTGACACCGTTCCTTCTCCGATCAGGACGTAGTCAACCAGCAAATGAGCCCATTCCTTCAACTCTTCCGAATCGCGGTTCACGGTGAGAATCTCCCCCATATTGCGGAGGATAGCATGGGTAGGATTAATCTCCAGTAAACGCTTGGTCGCCTCGAATTCGCGGTCGGCAGCCTGCATCAGGCGTTCGATATTGCGGCTCATTCCGCCCTTCGGGGTCACCAGCACGCATGGACTACCTGTCAGGCGCGTTGACTCCTTGACGTCGGACACGCGCTCCGCCAACTCCTTCTTCAGGAAGTCGATCAATTCTATGGTCTGTTCTTTGTGCTGCTCGACACCCTCGAGTTTCACTTTCTTGTCGCCCAGATCCAGGTCCTCGTCATCTATCGCTTTTAGCCGCTTGTTGTCGAATTCCGGAAGGGCGTTCACGACCCATTCATCCACCGGATCGCCGAGGTATAGTACCTCCAGACTGCGCTCGCGAAATGTCTCCAGCAGGGGGCTTTGGGCCACGGCCTCGGCGCTTTCACCAGTCAGGTAGAAGATCTCCTCCTGCTCGCTCTGCATACGATCGACGTACTCCTGAAGCGTCACGGTATCTTCAACCTTGTCGCTCAAAGACGAGGGAAAACGCAGCAGTGCTGCCACCTTGTCTTTATTCTCGAAATCCATGGCGACACCCTCTTTGAGGACCATTCCGTACGCTTGCCAAAACTTCTCGTACTCCTCCGGTCTGTTCTTCGCCATGTCTTCGAGCATGCCGAGGATTCGGCGCACCAGGGTAGTGCGGATCTTCGCGACCACGGGATTGTGTTGTAGGGTTTCACGCGACACGTTGAGTGGCAGATCGTCGCAGTCCACCGTACCTCGAATGAAGCGCAGGTACAGCGGCACCAGCTCCTTGCAGTCGTCTTGAATAAAGACCCGGCGGACGTAGAGATTGAGCGACACCTTCGGCTCGGGACTGAACAGAAAGTTCATCGGAGCCTGTTTCGGAATGTATAGAATACTGTAGAACTGGATCGGCACGTCTACGACGATATGTTCGTACGCCAACGGCTTGTCCGGATCGCCGGTGAGGTGGGTAAAGAATTCCTCATACTGCGCATCGGTGATTTCGGATCGAGGACGAGTCCAGATTGCCGCCGTGTCGTTGGCCTGCTTGCCCGCTACCTTGATCGGATACGCCACGAAGTCCGAGTGCCGTCTGATGATATCTTCGAGGCGGTGGGCGTCGAGATACTCTTCGCAGTCGCTGCGCACATAGATTTTGATCTCGGTGCCTCTGTCAGCCTTGTCGGTCGCGGATATCGTGTAGGTCCCTGCCCCAGTCGATTCCCACTGGATTGCTTCGGCGTCTTTGTCCGCGCTGCGCGTATTCACGACAACCCGCTCGGCGATCATGAAAACGGAATAAAACCCAACGCCGAATTGACCGATCAGCTGCATTTTCTGGTTCTCATCTTCTTCCTTGAGTTGGGAGATCTGTTTGAGAAACTCGGCTGAACCGGAGTGGGCAATCGTACCGATATTTTCGTTGACCTCGTCTCGAGTCATGCCGATACCAGAGTCTCTGATCGTCAACGTCTTGGCATTCTTGTTGACCTCGATCTCAATTTCCAAGGGGGCATTGGGATCGGCGATATTGTGATCGGTGAGCGAGCGAAAATGCACCTTGTCCAAGGCATCAGACGCGTTGGAAATAAGCTCTCGGACAAACACCTCCGAATGGGTGTACAGAGAGTGAATGAGAATCTGCAGTAACTGTTGAACTTCGGTCTGAAAAGCCCGCTCCTCGGCCCCCTCTTCCCGTTCCGCTGAATCACCTGACATCGGTGTTTTGCTCCCTCGATCTGAAGATTTACTTTTTCATAACTTAGTGTCGCTTAGTGAGTTAACAATGTACTAAAGCGTTTGACGTTGGCAAGTGCGCCTTGTCCGGCGAACTCCGAACCGTATCTTGTGAAAGCCATGATTCAAGCTCCCGACGATGTTTACGACCTGATTATCGTAGGCGGTGGTCCGGCCGGCGCCATCGCCGCTATCTACGCCGAAAAGCGAGGGTTGACGACCCTGCTATTGGAGAAAGAACGCTTTCCCCGAGACAAGATATGCGGTGACGCGCTCTCTGGGAAAGCGATCGCCATACTGCACGAGCTCGACCTGCTTGAGGAGGTCAAGCACCTTCCCGGAGCCACGATACGGCATGTCGTTTTTGGCAGCGCGGAGCATCAGGATGCGGACATCGATTTGAAGCGCCACGGCTACCGCGACAACCTGACCGGCGCCACGTTTCCCGGCCTCGGTTTTGTAATCCGTAGACAGATCTTCGACAATTTCCTTTTCCAAAAGGCGCGCAACAAGGTCGGAAAGTGCGTCGAGGAATTCGCGGTAGATGAGCTGGTCTACGACGACAGTTGCGATCAGCAGGTGGTGCGAGGTCGAAGCCGCGATTCGGATCTACAAACCGAGTTCCGAGGGCGTATCGTTCTCGGTTGCGATGGTTTCAACTCGGTTGTCGCCCGGCAATGCGGATTGTACCGACATGAGAGCCGCCATTGGGTTGTGGCACTGCGCTGCTACTATGAGAAGGTCGAAGACCTGACTGACCAGATCGAGCTGCATTTTGTCGACGCCGTTCGCCCCGGATATTTCTGGATATTCCCGCTCGAGGAGGGATGTGCCAACGTCGGTATCGGTTGTGTGCACAAGACGTTGAAGCGCAAGGGTATCAAATTGAAGGAGGCCCTCGCCTCGACCATCGAAAGTCCGGAATTTCGCTCGCGATTCGCTAATGCCCGCCGTTTGGAGGAGCCGATTGGGTGGAATCTTCCAGTGGGCAGCAAACGGAGAAAGATTCACGACCGCAGCGTGATGCTGTTGGGCGATGCGGCCTCCCTCATCGATCCGTTTACCGGAGAGGGCATCGGCAACGCCCTTTATTCCGCCCGTTTCGCGGTTGAAACGGCGGTAGCCGCGCTTGGAGCCGGTGACTGCAGCGCGCAGTTTCTAAAGCGGTACGAGGATGGGCTCTGGAGCGAATTGGGAGACGAGTTGCTGGTAAGCACTCGCATGCAACAGCTGGGTCGTATCCGGCCGCTGCTCAATTTCGTGATTCGCAAAGCTGCAAAAAATCCGGCGGTGGGCGACCTCATCGGCGGCATGATTGCCAATTCGGTACCCAAGAAGGCTCTAACCGGTCCGCGGTTCTACCTCAACCTCTTGCTGAGATGACTATATCGACGTGGCCAGAAAACCACCGTCGACCTTGATGTCGGAACCGGTAACGAATCCGCTCGCCTCCCTGCAGGCTAGAAAAACCGCGGCACCCACCAGTTCACCAGGATCCCCGAATCTCGCCATCGGCGTGCGTTTCAGGATTTCCTCAGCTCTCGGGGTCGGCGTCCCATCCTCGTTGAAGAGCAGGCGACGGTTCTGTTCACCTGGGAAAAACCCGGGGACGATGGCGTTTACCCGGACGCCCGTATCTCCCCATTCGCGGGCGAGAAATTTAGTGACGCTTAAGACCCCTGCCTTCGCTGCCGAATACGCCACGACCCGCGACAGCGGTTCGTAAGAGGACACGGAGGCAATATTGATTATGGATCCGCTGCCTTCCGCGATCATCGTCGGCCCGAATACCTGACAGGGAAGCAGAACGCCGGCAGCGAGATTGAGATCAAAATTTCTACGCCATGCCTCCAACTGTATTCCTTCGAACGGCAACTCCGGCGTCACCGTCACACCCGGCTCGTTCCCGCCGGTGGCGTTGACCAGGATAGTGGCCGCTGCGAACCGCTGGTGAACCTCGGCGTGAGCCGCTACTACCGCGGCGAGCTCGAGGGCATCGTAGCTGATGAAACAAGCCTCACCACCAACGCCCTCGATGGAGTTTACGCGGTCGGCGCCCCGCTCCTCACTGCGGCCCAATACGGCTACCCGGGCTCCCGCTTCTGCCAAACCCTGTGCCATCGCGCCGCCCAGCGCACCCGTACCGCCAAACACCACCGCAACCTCGCCGCTTAGATCAAACATGGTCACGATCCGTTCCCATTCAGTACCCGAGCCTATGTGACAGCAGCCCAATACATCCGCCGAATACGTTGCCCCACACGATCAACCATCCAAGATGCTGGCGCATGACATCCTCCATCATTCGTTTTACGGCCTCGGGCGTCAACTCCTTGAGCTTCGCCTCCAGCAGTTGATTGACTTGCTCGCGCAGCGCCCCCACTTCCACACCCGGTCGGGCGAATTCATTTGCAATCAGAGGAGCTACGTCTTCGCCCATGCCACTGAGAAAACGTTTGACCAGGGGTTTGACCGTTTCCGTGCCGACCATCTTCAATATCATTCCGGCCGGCGTTTGCTGCATCTCCTGCAACTTGCGCTCGATGATCGCGTCCACCTCGTCCGATTCAAGGATCGCCACCAGTCTGGATCCCAGATTCTCGTCGTGGGAGATCGTTTCGAGCCGTTCGGCGAAGAATCGGGATAGATACTCCTCGTCGAAGAAGTGTACCATTATCAAGTCCTTGACCGTCTCCCGAATCTCGCGGAAACGGCTTGGAATCACACCGGAACCGTACAGCAGCGGGATACGATCAAACAACATTTTGACCGCCAGCCAGTTCGTGACCCCCCCAGCAAACCCGAAGAGGCCAGCCGCTACAAGCCATTCCGCCCATGGGTACTGACGCGAGGCGACCAAACTCCCGATGAGGACGGTGCCCGAAATCCAGTTCGAGACTCTGCCCTTGTCGAAAAAACTCACGCGCGTTTCCGTGTTCCGTATGCTAAGAGTCGAGATAGAGAGGACCTAGAGCGAAGAGCGGTTCTGCCGCCTGTCTTCCCGCCGTTCCAGTGCCAGTTGAATCAGTCGATCGATGAGCTCGCCGTACTCAAGACCGCTGGCCTGCCACAATTTGGGGTACATGCTGATCGGGGTAAAACCCGGGATCGTGTTGATCTCATTGACGTAGACCTCGGACTCGTCCGCCGAGACGAAAAAATCAACGCGGGCCATGCCCGCGGCGTCCACGGCGCGAAAAGCCTCTACCGACAATCGTCGGACATGGTCCGAGGTGCGTTCCGACAGCGTCGCCGGTATGATCAAATCCGAGTTGTCGTCAAGATACTTGGCGTTATAGTCGTAGAACTCGTTGCCCGGTACGATTTCTCCGAGTACAGAGGTTTTCGGGTCCTCATTGCCCAAAACGGCGCATTCGACCTCGCGGCAGTCCGCGGCATTCGCCTCCACCAGAATCTTGGTATCGTAGCTGGCAGCTTCGTCCATGCCATCCTTTAGCTCGGCAGGTTCGTGGACCTTCGTGATGCCCACACTCGATCCCAGGTTGGCAGGTTTCACGAAAACCGGATAATTGAGCACTGCTTCGATCTCCCGTTGGACTTGCATCGGTTCCTGACGCCAACGACCCCTGAGAAAAACGAGATAGGGCAGTTGCTGCAACCCTTCGGCGCGGAAAACCCGTTTCATCAGCTCCTTGTCCATGGAAACCGCAGAGCCACCCACGCCGGCGCCGACGTAGGCGACGCCGGCAAGTTCCAACAAACCCTGCACAGTCCCGTCTTCGCCGTACGGACCATGGAGGATCGGAAAAACAACGTCCACGGGCCGGTTTCGGCCGCCGTCGAGCACGCTGCCGTTGGTGACGATCAGGTCGCTGGTGCCTGGATAATCCAATAGAACCGGTACGAGGTCGTCACCTTGAACGGTTCCCGCAGACAGCACCTTCTGCGCGTCGCCGGCCAACAGCCAGTCCCCCTCCTTGGAAATTCCTATCATCGTCACGTCGTATTTTTCGGAGTCGATGGCCTCCAACACGGAGCGCGCCGAGGTCACCGAAACTTCGTGCTCGCAGGATCTGCCTCCAAAGAGAACACAGACGCGGATCTTTTCTGGCATGAAGAAACCTTTTGGTTCTGCTCTACTAAGGAGGAAACCGATCGGGAAGAGGGCTATTTACAAATATATTTGGGCCTTCAAACGGTGTCCATGCGATTGTCTTGCCGCGCCGCAGGCGCTGTGGTAATATCTACCCCTCCTGGAAAAACCCACTCCTAACCTCCGAGGACGGCACTCCGTGAGTGACCCGGCTGAGTTTTCAGTTCCTGTTGGGCAGCGTCAGCTATTTCTGGACGACGTCGGCATCGATCAGCTGACTGATCTCAAACGAACCCTGCATCAGCCTGACAAGAAGGGTGCTGTGATTCGCAGTCCGGATCCGGATTCGACGATTCAAACGCGAAATGCTCCTTTTTGGGACCCTGAGCAGGAGGCATATAAGCTTCGGGTCTTGGCGGTGGAGGAAAACGCCTGGCAGAGTCCGGATGGTTTGCATTGGACACCGAGCCCCGGACCGGGGCCTGAAAGTGAGCTTAGCGGCGTCAGTATGGTGGTGCGCGATGGACGGGACACAGACTCCGGTCGGCGCTACAAAGCGGCTCTGCTTAATTCCGGATTTGCAGTATCTCCGGACGGCATCGATTGGTCCAAGCTGGACGTGCCGCCGATTGAGAGTTCGGATGAGGGCAACTTCAGCTACAATGAAGATGAGGGACTGTTTATCCACACGGTGAAGCGAGGGACCGACTTTGGACGCTCGGTTGCAATAGCGACCAGCACCGACTTCGAACACTGGGATGATTTCGGAGTTGTATTCAGCACCGACGCCAAGGACCAGGAGATTGGGCGCGAGGTCATAGAAGCCAGAAGATCCGCTCCGTTGCTGCAGCAGACCGAATTCAACGACCCCGAGCATTACAGTATCGAGATCTACAACATGGGGGTGTTCAGGTACGAGGGTTTGTATATCGGCATGCCTTCGGTCTACCATCACACCGGCAAGGTCCCGCCCGAATGGGAGGGATTCAAGACCATGAACCTGTCGCCCTACATCCGCGAGTGCGTAGAAAAATACGGTGACTACACCGGCTTCTATAACGTGCAGGTTGCCTGCAGTCGAAATCTCAAGGACTGGAACAGAGTGGCCGAACGTCGGCCCTTCATCGAAACATCGCCAGCAGACAGCGGTGCGTACGATCTACAGACCATCATCGGCCCCTCCAATGCCATTCTGCGAGGTGACCAGCTGTGGCTCTACTATACGGGAATAAGGAACTACGCGTTTATCACCTCAGGCGGCATAAAGGGATACGACGACTATCGAGCGGATTGTGGCGCCATTTGTCTGGCGGTGCTGCGGCGCGACGGATTCGTCTCCCTCGACTCCAGAGATCAGGAGGGATCGGTGCGTACGAGCCCGTTCCAGCTACAGGGCAATTTTCTGAATGTCAACAGCGACGCTGCACACGGCGAGCTGCGAGTCCGGGTTCTCGACAGCGAGGGCGAGTCACTCGCGGAATCCGAGATTATCCGCGAAGACAAAATTTGCGAAACCGTGGCTTGGAGGAGTGGGGAAATCGCCAAACACAAAGAAGAAACCGTTCGTTTGGAATTTTTGTCCCGGAACACTCAACTGTTCTCCTATTGGTTCGATCAGAAGGGACATGGGATGTTCTCAACTGGGCTCGGCCCCTCGTCCCGTCAGCTGTTGTTTACCGTTTTCCTTGGATTCCTGCTGACTGACTGTGGCCGTGGGCCGCGGGGGTTAGCACCGGATCTCGAAGCGACAAAGGGTCCTCGACCGAGCACCCGTGAAATCCCCGACGATGTCGATTATTTGTTACCCCTGGAAAACTCCATCGTGCGGGAATACAACCTTGCCCGTACCGATCCGCGTCGTTACGCCTTTTTCGTGTCCCGGGTTAGACCATATTTTGACGGTAACGTCATGAAACGACCGGGATACAATCCGGTGGTCACCCTCGAAGGCGTTGAAGCGGTCGACGAAGCGGTCCGTTTTCTGCGAAAGGCACGACCGCTTTCTCCTTTGACGGCTTCCCGCGGTCTCTCACGGGCGGCTTTGAGACATGTTGAAGATCAGGGACCGAAAGGAAACGTCGGCCACGGAGGTAGCGATCGGAGTCTTCCGGGACAGCGGATTGAGATGTTCGGGCGCTCGCGAGGTCGCGTCGGCGAGAACATCGCCTACGGCCCCCACGCTGCCCGCGAGGTGGTGATGGGACTGATCATCGATGACGGCGTGGAGAGCCGCGGCCACCGCAAGAACATCTTCAACAGTATCTTCAGGCAGATCGGGGTGTCGTGCGGGTACCACGAGACCTTTCAGATTATGTGCGTCATGACATTGGCGGAATCGTTCGAAGACGACCCGAAGCTCGAATCCAGCCAGGGAAAGGAGTAGATCGATGCCGCAGTCTGGTTCAATAGGGACGCCCGCCGACAAGCTAGACACCCCTGTGTTGCTGGTGGACCTGGACAAGCTCGAGGCGAATATCGAGCGCATGGCCCGGATCATAACCAAAGAAGCTGGCGTGGGCTGGCGCCCCCATACGAAGGCGATGAAGATTCCGGCACTGGCCCACATGCTGCAGGACGCGGGGGCACACGGTGTCACCTGTGCAAAGTTGGGGGAAGCGGAGGTAATGGCGGCAGGCGGAATTCGCGACATCCTCATCGCCAATGAGATCGTCGGCGAACCGAAGATTACTCGGCTTGTCAATCTACGCCGTCACAGCGACGTGATGGTCTGCGTCGACTCTGTCGTAAACGTCGAGGAACTGGATCGCGCGGCACAGGAAAAAGGCGTGCAGCTGCGGGTTTTGATCGAGGTCAACGTGGGGATGAACCGGGCGGGGGTCGAACCGGGAAAACCAACCCTGGAACTGGCGCGCAACATAGCTCGGCGCAAGGGGCTGCGTTTGGCAGGATTACAGACCTGGGAAGCGCAGGCAGTAATGGTCGATCCTGAAGAAGAAAAACGGAAGGTAGTGACCGAGGCGCTCGAAAAGTTCGTCGGCACTGCCGATATGTGCCGCGACGCCGGCATCGACCTAGAGATTCTCAGCTGCGGTGGCACTGGAACCTATTGGATCAGCGCCTTCCATCCGGGAATCACCGAGGTGGAGGCAGGAGGCGGCATCTACGGCGACGTTCGTTACGTCAAGGACTTCCACGTCGACCATGTGGCGGCACTCAAGGTGTTGTCGACCGTTAGCAGCCGCTCGAACCCGTCGCGGATCGTCTGTGATGCCGGCCGAAAAACCTTGAGTACGGATGCCTCCGTTCCCGAACTGCTCAATATTCCCACGATGAAATCTATGAATTTCTCGGCGGAGCACTGCACCATACAGCTCGAGGAGCCGAGTGATCTGCCCAGGGTAGGCGAAAAGATTGAATTCGTGGCCGGGTATTCCGATACCACAGTGCTTCTTCACAACGAACTCTATGGAATACGGAACGGGATCGTTGAGACTATCTGGCCTGTGCTCGGCCGGGGAATGCTCCAGTAGCGTACCAACGCCGAACCTCGGGAGAATTTCCGATCGTTGAAGGAGCTGATAACATCACAAACTCGTTAGATCAACAGCTGGCCGGCCTGATTTTCACATCCGCGGACGTGCGCTCAAACTTCGAGGTGTTGTGCGACGACCTTGGCAGCCGCTTCGCCGGGACCAAGGAGGAGGAGCAGGCGGCGCACTTCCTGGAAGACAAGCTCCAGCAGTACGGTCTTACCGGCGTCCATGCGGAGGCGTTCGAATACCATGGATGGACTCGCGGTGAGGCGCGACTGCGAATAACCGAACCGTGGGACCGCGAATTGAAATGCGTCTCGTTGCCCATGTCCCCGCCAGGGTTGGTGCGAGGAACCGTCGTCGACCTGGACCGTGGCGCCCCGGAAGCCTTCGATCACAACGAGGCGAAACTTCGGGGAAACGTAGCTTTGGTGAACATCGAGAACCCGGTCTCCGCGGGGCGGTGGATCCAGCGGATCGAAAAATACAACCGCACGATGCTCGCCGGGGCCAGTGCCTTCATCTTTATGGCAAACGAGGAGGGGTACGGTCCGGTCACGGGCGCCCTTGGTTTCAATCGTTGGGGTTTGATCCCTGGAATTGCCATATCCCGCGAGACCGGCCTGCAGCTGCGCCGGTTGCTGCGGCGTGGCGACCTGGAGATCGAGATCGAAACGACAGACGAGGTAGTTCCCAAGACCTCCTGGAATGTGATCGGCGATATCGAGCCGGCCGACGCTCATGACTCCGATATGGTGGTTTTCGGATCCCACTACGACGGGCACGACCTCGCCCAGGGCGCCCATGATCCCACCTCGGGTCTTGTAGCGAGTCTGGAGACCATCCGCGCGCTCGCCCTACACAAAGAGCAGCTAAAGCGACCGGCCCGCGCGATCCTGTTCGGCGTTGAGGAGTTGGGTTTGATCGGCGCACAGGCGTACGTCGATACCCACGGAGAGGATCTCGATCGCACTCGGTTTATGCTCAACCTGGACGCCGCCGGCGGACCGACCCAAAATGCCCTCTTCGTCTACGGTCAGGATACCCGCGCCTATTTTCGCACCCTTGCAGCGGAATTCGACGACGACCTCATCGTGGAAATGGACCTGTCACCCCTAAGAGAGCCAGAGCACATATCCGCCGACCACTATCCGTTCATGGCGGCCGGTGTTCCCAGCGGATTTGTCAAAGACCCCGGCTTCAGTATCTCCTCCGGATTCTACCATACTGCTCACGACACCATAGACAAGATTCGCCTCATCGACATTAAAGAAGCGGCTTTCCTCGCGGCGCAACTGTTGTGGAGGGTCACTAACGACGACCATTGGCCGTACTCCAGAATACCCCCCGATGAGCGGCGGAAGCAACTAGAGGAGTACCGACAGTCCGAAGTGTGCCTTATCGAAGCCGCGGTGGAAAAGCTGCGTGAACAAGCGGAGAAGAAATCATGAAATGGGACCTGCTGATCAAGGGAGGCGAGTTGTTGGACCCCGCGCAGCGAATGCGGAAGAAGCTGGATGTGGCGTTCAATGCGGGGCGGGTTGCGGAGACCGGACAAGATCTTGATGCGGATCAGGCGCGCGCGACTCTGGATGCTTCCGGATTGCTGGTTACCCCCGGGATGATCGATCTCCACGTGCATGTCTTTCCGATGGTCAGCTACCTGGGCGTCGATCCCGACAGCAGCTGCCTGGCCCGGGGTTCCACGACGGTCGTTGATGCCGGCAGCGCAGGCGCCGACACTTTCGATGCCTTTCGCCATTGGGTAATTGACGTGAGCGCCACCGATATCCTCGCTTATCTCAACATAGCGTCCACGGGCATGCTCAGTCCGGAGGTTGGGGAGCTCATGGATCTGAACCACGCGAATGTGGGTAAAGCGTGTAAGGTCATAGAGCGGCACCGCGATCGCATTCTGGGGGTGAAGGTCCGCCTCACGAGGGATCTGATTGTCAGCGAGCAATCGGGGCTGACTCCTTTGCATCGTGCCCGTGAAGCGGCGGATGCGGCCGGTCTTCCGATCATGGTTCATCCACAAGATGCCTATTGCGAATCATTGGACGACATCCTTGCCGTGATGGGTAAGGACGATGTTTTGACCCACTGCTTCCATAACAAGGATGGGTGTGGTATTCTCGACTCGGGGGGAAAGGTTCGCGACGCTGTGCGGGACGCTATCGAGCGCGGCGTATTGCTCGACGTCGGTCACGGTCGCGGCTCTTTCGGATGGGACATAGTGGAAACGGCACTGGCCGACGATCTGTTGCCGCACACGATCTCTACGGACCTGCACACATTGAACATTCACGGGCCGGTATACGATCTGGGCAACGTGTTGAGCAAGTTCATCTACCTGGGCATCGGCTTGGAAGAAGCGTTCACCAAGGTTACCTCGGTTCCCGCACGTTTTCTTCGCTTGGAGGACCAGATCGGCACCCTAAAACCCGGAGCTCGAGGGGATGCCGTTCTCTTCGAATTGCGCGAAGGCAGCTTTCAACTTGTGGATGCCTACGACGAGACTCGAACCGGCAGCCAGTACCTCGAGCCTTTAGCGGTGGTCAAGAACGGAGCCGTATACCGGCAACAGAGATGATGGTGGGTCATGACCTATCAGCAGATCGGAGGAGTGCCAGTATGGGGCGATCCACTGCAGAATGCGGTCGATCAAATTGGGAACTGCACCCGCGACGCCGAGTACTGCGCCCTCATGGCCGACCATCACCTCGGTGACGCAGTGCCCATAGGCGGCGTCGTCGCGTATGACGGCCAGATCAGTCCTTCGGGTGTAGGGTACGACATTTCCTGCGGCAACAAGGCGGTGTTGCTGGACGCCGACGCCAGCGAGATCCGCCACCATATCTCCGAACTCATGGATGCCATCTGGAAGTCGTTGTCCTTCGGCATAGGCCGCCAGAACCGTGAGGCAGTTGATCACGATCTGTTTTACGACGACCCCGCATGGCGATTGAAAGTAGCCGCACCGCTGAAAGACCTGGCGCGATCTCAATTGGGAACGATCGGCTCAGGAAACCACTTCGTCGATCTCTTTGTGGACGAACGGGAGCGAGTGTGGTGCGGAGTTCACTTCGGATCGCGGGGACTGGGACACAAGCTGGCGACCCATTTCATAAAGGCGGGCGGCGGACAGGACGGGATGCACGTGGATCCCGTCTTGCTCGATACAGACTCCGAATTGGGACAGGAATACATTGCGTGCATGTCCATGGCCGGCCGCTACGCCTATGCCGGAAGGGATTGGGTGTGTGAAAGGGTAGCTGCGATTCTTGGAACAGGAATCCTGCAAGAGGTCCACAACCACCATAACTTCGCCTGGCGCGAAACCCACTTTGGACGGGATCTGTGGGTCGTGCGCAAAGGGGCGACCCCGGCATGGCCCGGCCAACAGGGTTTCATCGGCGGCACCATGGGTGACATATCAGTCATCGTCGATTTCATCGGCGGCACCATGGGTGACATATCAGTCATCGTCGAAGGCGCGGAATGCGAGGAAAGCGAGATCGCGCTCTATTCCACAGTGCATGGGGCGGGACGAGTGTTGTCGCGGACCCAGGCTGCAGGGAAAAAGCGATGGCGACGGGGCAAAGCCAAAACGCGACAGCCCGGGCTGATCAGCCGTAAGATGATGGTCGACTGGGTGCGTCAAGCAGGTGTGGAGTTGCGGGGCGCCGGAACCGACGAATCGCCGCACTGCTACAAGAGGCTTCCCGAGGTACTGAAACACCACAACGAGTCCATAAAGATCCTGCATACCCTCACGCCCATAGGCGTCGCCATGGCCGGCGAGAACGAGTACGACCCCTTTCGCGATTGAAACCTCAATAGAGCGGTTGCCACGCTGCCGGACGCGTTGCCGCCTACCAGGACCCGCCGTATACTTACTCCCTCCAATATCTCAACAGCCGAATCAGCGGAGGTTAGAATGGTGGACATTCATCAATCCTGGAGTCGAGATTTCGACGTCTACGACCGCGTGAAGGAACTGAAGATGGACCTGGGGACGAAAGAGACCGCGTTACCCCCATCCGGTTTTCCCATCTGTGGCGTGACCTTCACACCGTCGGGCCTCGTGTTTATGTCAGGAACGGGAGGTGGCACTGGAGCGGTAACAAACGACGACGGCGACGTCAAAACCGGAAACGCCGCCGGACGCGAAGCAGGCATCAAACACATCGGGGCCCTGCACTGGGCGCTCGATTCCTACGGAACCCTGAACGACGTCTGGTACTGCGTGAAATGCATCGGCATGGTCAACTCCCACGGCGGCGCCTCATTCTCGAAATCGCCGGAAGTAGTCAACGGGTACAGCAAAGTATTTCACGACGTCTTCGGAGGCCCCCTGTCAGAATACGCCAACAATGGCTCTGACAGCTCACTTTCGGGCTGGCACGCACGCAGCGCCGTTGGGGGATTCGATCTTCCCGGCCACTGCATGATCGAACCGGAAATGATCGTGCAGGTCGATCCCGACTTGGCCTGTCGCATAATAAAGGATCGGGGACCTTGCCTGTAGTTTGCGCCACAGATCCAATCTCCTATATTTAGTCCATCATAAAGTGGTCATTTGACGGCAGCTTGCAGCCACTGTAAAAACTCGCTAAAAAGCCAGCGCACAGGTTTAACCTGAATCGACAGCCCAGGCCTTTGGCCTGGGTTTTTGGTTTTAGCCCAACGCTCTTTGGCGTGCGGGCTTTTTTTATCACTGGAGTAAGAATGGAATCAGCACACAGTCACGGCAGTTCGACCCGTTCGGTTCACGCGGGCGAAGCTCGGGATAAACCGGATAAATCGCTGACCACGCCAATCGCGCAGACGGCGACCTTCGTGTTCGATACGCTGCAGGAATTCGAGGCTTTTAAAGCCGGTGAGCGGCAAAACTTCGAATACGGACGCTACGGGAATCCGACCCAGCTGGCGGCAGAGCGAAAGCTGGCGGCATTGGACAACGCCGAGGATGCCCTGCTTTTCCCGACGGGCATGAGCGCCGTGACCAGCGTACTGATGGCCATGCTTCGAAGCGGTCAGCACATGATCGTCGTCGAGGACTGTTACCGGATGACGGCAAAATTCTGTTCGATCATCCAGAAGTTTGGTATCGAGTCAACCTTCGTGAAACCGGGCGACTACGAAACCCTCAACTCTGTGGTGCGACCCACTACGCGGTTGATTCTGACCGAGTCACCGACCAACCCGCATCTGAATGTGTTGGACCTGAAGAAGCTGGTGCCGTTCGCCAAGGAACACCGTTTGAAGGTGCTCATAGACAGCACGCTGGCCACGCCGATCAATCAACGCCCTCTGGAGTTCGGCGTTGACTTGGTGCTGCACAGCGCCACCAAATATCTCGGTGGTCATAACGATCTGCTGCTGGGTTCGGTGTGCGGGGCCGCCCCGATCGTGGAGGCCATTCGCGAATACTGCAAGGTCGTTGGCACCTCTCCCGATCCAAACTCGTCCTACCTTCTGATACGCGGATTGAAAACGCTTTCGCTGCGCGTGCAGCGCCAGAATGAAACGGCCATGCACATCGCGCAATATCTGGAGGGTCACAAAAAGGTCAAACGCGTTTTTTATCCGGGGCTCGAAAGCCACCCCGACCACCAGATCGCTGTCGAGCAGATGAACGGCTTCGGAGGTTTGATCAGCTTTGAGATCGACGGGGGCTTAGACTGTGCTCAACGCTTTCTCCACGAGCTGGAACTCCCGTACTTGGCGCCCAGCCTGGGCGGCGTGGAGACGCTCGTATCCCATCCGGCAACCGTCTCTTATTACGATCTGAGTCGCGAGGAACGCCTCTCGATCGGAATCACCGACGAGCTGGTACGTTATGCTGCCGGCATCGAGGACAGGGAAGATCTTATCGCAGACATCGAGCAGGCGCTGAAAAAGATCTGACTGGAGTCGACCGAGTATTCGCTTTGATAGGCGAGGGTCGTCGCCCAAGTGGGATATTGGACCCGCTCCTATGCTCACGCCGTCCCGGCGTGGTTTGATTCCAGCTGTCCGTAGGATTCAATCAGTGGACCATAGACCGTCCTCGAATCCGCTCGGGGTTGGATGGTGGAGTCGGGGACCGGACGGGTAAACGGGGCCACGACGGTCTGCCATTCCGCCGGTTCGCCCCGTTGCCGACGAAAGCTGAAACATGCTCTCAAGGCCGCGCCCAGGGCGGCGGAGTTTGTCGTTTCGAAGCGGTGAACCGGACAGCAATGGACGTCGGCGAATATTTGCAGTATCTCGGTGCTTTGAGACGCTCCACCGGTGACGTAGAGTGAACTGATCGGCACCCCCATCCACCGTGAGTGAATGACCGACGACATTGCCTGCGCCTCAATGACCCCGCGTACGTTTCGCGGGACATCACCGGGATCGAGATCTTCCCTGATTACCTTGGGCACCTCCACCTTAGGAGCGATCTCCGGACCAAAGAAAGGGAGCATCATCCCTCCGTCGTTGCCGGGGTGGCTGCGACGTAGCATCTCCTCAAACCCATCCCAGTCGAGTCCGAACTGATCGCGCACGGCCTCCCGTGCCAGGCTTCCATTCATGAAGCAAATCAGCGCCATGTAGTTGGTCCCGTCCGGAGAGGCAAACAAACAACCTTCGCCCTGGGAAGATGTCCGGGGCGCGCTCATGCAGGCGAAAAGGGTATCTGACGTGCCGAGACTCAAGGCGACCATTCCCGGTTCCACAAGTCCCATGCCGATCAAGCTACAGGGGTTGTCGCCAGAAAACGGAAGAACCTTGCAGTCTTTCGAAAAGCCGTACCGCTCGACAAAATAAGGGCTGATGTTTCCGACGATCTCGTCGGAATGAATTATCGGCGGCATCCTCTCGTCGAGATCGGGCGCGGTGGCGGCCATCGCTGCCGCACTCCATTGACGACTCGAAATGTCCATGAGATTGGTACCACTTCCGTCACCGGGATCGACGGAAACCAGCCGGCCTGCCAGCAGACTGGCCATGTAGGAGCTCACCAACCCGATGTAGGCGGTGTCCCGATACCTGTTTGGTTCAGTTTGGCAGAACCGGCGAATCTGGGGACCGCTAAAACGCTCGAATGCGGTGTTTCCGGTGAGTTCCAATAGCGCCTCTGCCCCCCCGAGCGCGGTTTGAATCTCTTGGCATTGCGCCGCCGTGGAGGTGTCCATCCAGATTGGGGAGCTGGGGCGGGAGAAAATATCGCCGATCTGAGGTGCCAGCGGTTGGTCTGCGTCGAGTTGGCCCAGCGCTCGGGATGCCCGGTCGTTCAAGTAAACCGTTCCGTGCTGCTGACCACTGCCCGCGACGGCTGCCAGCGAGCTGAGATCCACGCCGCCGTCACGCATCGATTGGGCAAGTAGATCTACAGCTTCCGCCCACATGAGCGGGAAGCTATGTACGACGCCGCCGCCGCGATCGACGACCCCGTGCTCGACCCCGTAGGAAGAGGCGAAATGCGCGTCGAAGTTCACCGACACCTCAAGCTCGATTTCGCCCTTTTCGGCATCGATGACTACGGCGGTCATCGATTGGGTGCTGGCATCGATTCCGAGAAATTTGCTCACTAGAAACCACTTACGTAGGTTGTTAATTTTGTAGGAAATAGGTTAAGAAATTGGTTTTGGTCGGCAAGGTGCGAGCATCGATGAAGCACCGAACGAAGTCGGAGTTGTATGGAAGCTTTACGAGATACCGATCCGGAAGTCGCTGCGATCGTCGAGGCCGAAAACAGAAGGCAGCATAATAAAATTCGTCTGATCCCATCGGAAAACTACGTCAGCCGGGCCGTTTTGGAAGCGACCGGTTCCGTCTTGACCAACAAGTACTCCGAGGGATACGCAGGGAAACGTTATTACGAGGGGCAGCAGCAGATCGATCGCCTCGAAGCGTTGTGTGCGGAGCGAGCCCTTGATCTGTTCGGCGCCGAGCATGTCAACGTGCAGCCCTATTCGGGTTCGCCGGCGAATCAAGCAGTTTATGTCGCCATGGCCAAACCTGGAGATACGATCATGGGCCAGGCCCTTGATCACGGCGGCCATCTAACCCATGGTGCACCGGTCAGCGTGTCCGGCATTCATTATGAATCGATTCAATACGGAATCAACAAAGAAAGCGGCACCCTCGACTACGACCAGGTCGAGCATCTGGCGAAGGAGCACAAACCGCGAATCATCTTTTGCGGCGCCACGGCTTACCCCAGGATTATCGACTTCGAACGTTTTGCTGCTATCGGACATGGCGTCGGTGCACTCGTAGTTGCCGACATCGCACACATCTCAGGTTTGGTAGCCGCGGGAGTGCATCCCAGCCCCATTCCGCATGTGGACGTCGTCACCTCGACGACACACAAGACACTGAGGGGTCCGCGGGGCGGCATGATCATGTGCAAACGCGAATTCGCAGCCGCCATAGACAAGGCGGTTTTCCCGGGATTGCAGGGTGGTCCCCACAATCACACGACAGCAGGATTGGCGGTGGCGCTGAAGGAGGCGACCTCCGATGAATTCCGCGCGTATGCAGCGCGGATAGTAGAGAACGCCAAAACCCTGGCGGCGGAATTGCAAAAACGCGGATTCGAGCTGGTCACGGGAGGTACCGAAAATCACTTGCTGTTGATCGACCTGACCAGCCGAGGCATCACCGGCAAACAGATGTCGAAAGCGCTGGATCCGTCGGGTATCGTCTGCAACTTCAACACGGTGCCTTTCGATCCTAAACCGCCGCGGAACCCGAGCGGCATACGCCTGGGAACACCGGCGATTACGAGCCGAGGATTTGGCGCCGATGAAATGAAACTCCTGGCAGGGTGGATGGAGCGCATCGCCGACGCCAGAGCGAACGAATCCTTGGACCTGGATGGCCGGAAGGAGATTTACCGGCAAACGGCAGCGGAAGTCAAAGCCGTCTGCGATCGGTTCCCGGCACCCGGTCTGCTCTACACCGAAGTAGGTCAGCCTGCCTAATCTCAGCCTGGAAACAGATCCATGCCCAGACGTAAGAAGAGCCAGGTCAGCGCGGCGATTACTAGAAACGGGGCTACGTGTCTGCCCGTGGTTTTCATACTAGTCTCCCGGGGAGGAAGGAGCCTAAAACTCAGTGTACTATAATAAATACGACGGGGATTCGCACGAAAAAAACGCATTATGGAGTGGAAACCTGTGAATCGGAGCTCACTAAAGACGGCTGGTCAGGTCCTTCTCCTGATGCTGGTTCTATACACTTTCCTGGTCAGCATAGGTCTGCTGGGTGCCTCATTCAAACTTTTCGGCAAAGACCTGGCAAAACAGATAATAGAAATGACCGCCAATCCGTTGGTGGGACTGTTTGCCGGTATTCTTGCCACGACAATGGTCCAAAGCTCCTCTACCTCAACCTCGATTGCCGTAGGGATGGTGGCGGGCGGCGCCCTCACGATAGAAGGTGCCGTACCGGTCATCATGGGGGCAAACATCGGCACCAGCGTAACGAACACCCTTGTTTCCATGGGGCATATCACGCGCAAGGAGGAGTTCCGCCGGGCGCTGGCCGGCGCCACAGTGCACGATTTTTTCAACTTGATCGCGGTGGCAATCATCCTGCCAATTGAGATTCTCTTTCACCCCTTGAAATGGTTCTCGGAGAATGTAGCAACCGTATTTGAAGGCGTCGGCGGCATGAAATTTTCTAGCCCGTTGAAACTCGCCACCAAACCCGTTGTTGCATGGCTGGTCGAGTTCATGGGCGAGAATCCGACCCTTTGCATCATCGTCGCTCTCCTGCTTATGTACGGGGCGCTCAAGTTTCTGGTAGATCTCGCCCGTGGCCTGGTGGTCGCCCGGTCAGAGCGTTTCTTGCACCGCTACCTGTTTGGTGCCCCTCTCACCACCATGTTGTTCGGGGTGATCCTGACCATTTTGGTGCAGAGCAGCTCGATCACTACCTCCATGGTCGTACCGCTTATCGGAGGTGGAATACTAACGCTGCAGCAGATCTTTCCATATATGTTGGGGGCAAACATAGGAACCACGGTAACGGCTATGCTCGCCTCGCTGGCCACCGGAAATCTCGCCGCAGTGACGGTCGCGTTCGCTCATCTCTTCTTTAACCTCTCGGGCATCCTTTTGATCTACCCCATCCCTGCGATCAGGCGTATCCCCATGGCCATGGCCGCCGGCTTGGCAAATCTTACCAGCAGGTCGAGACTCATCGCCATCGCCTACGTGGCTCTGGTATTCTATTTGATCCCGCTGCTTCTGGTATTTTCGTGGAGGTAAACGATGTTGAAGGAACTGTTGTCCAAACAAAAGTCCTCACTGGTGTACGAAGCCCTTGAGGAGATCCTGAAGATGTTGGAAGGGGCGGAACGGATGTTCGCGATTGGCTGCGACTTCGCTGCTAGAGACGAAGAAAACGCCCGGGTTATAGCCCAAAGCGATCGCGAAATCAATATCGGTGAAAGGATGGTGCGACGGCTCATCTTTCAACACCTGACGGTCAATCCGAAATTCGATCTCCCGGCGAGTCTGGCGATCCTGAGCATCATCCACGACGTGGAACGTCTGGGAGACTATGCGAAAAGTCTGTTCGAACTGAATCAATGGGGAGATCTATGTAACGAGGAGAACGCTCACCGCCAACGGTATGCCGAGATACGCAAGGAGGTCGAGCCTCTTTTCTCCCTTACTAGGGAAGCACTCAGCAACGACGACGCCGAAACCGCCCGCCAAGTTATGCAAAAACATGAAGCGACCAAGACACTCACCGATGAATTCGTGGCCGAGCTCGTGCAGGATCCAAACGCCGGCTCGGACTCGGTACTCTATGCTTTGGCCTCCAGATTCCTGCGTCGCACCAGTGGACATCTTTCCAACGTTGCCTCCAGCATTACTAATCCTCTCGACCGAGTTAGCGGCAAAGTGAGTTAGATGGAGCTGACTACTAACCCCAATACACGCTGACTGAAGTACCGCGAGGCGGAGGGATGTAGCCATCGCATCCGTCATGGGAAACCAACGCAAGGCGTACGTCTGCGCGGGCTCCGCCGTCTTTCTCTGGTCGACGGTCGCGACCGCCTTCAAGATCGCGCTACAGTACCTGACCGTTCCGCAACTCCTGTTTTTTTCCAGCCTCGCTTCTGCAGCAGCGTTGGCCGCCATCGCCGTGGTCCAGGGGACTATCGGCCAGCTCTTTTCGGGGACCGCGCGCCAATATCTTCGCTCCTTCTTGCTTGGTCTACTAAATCCAGTCGCATACTACCTGGTCTTGTTTGCCGCCTATCAACGACTTCCAGCTCAGGAAGCGCAGGCGCTCAACTATACCTGGGCGCTGACGATCGTTCTGCTATCCGTTCCGCTCATGCGGCAACGCCCAAGAGTTCGCGACATCTTGGCAGGACTGATATGCTACGCGGGAGTGCTGATTATAGGAACGCGGGGCGAACCACTGAGTTTGAAGTTCGCCGACGCCACAGGCGTCGCTCTGGCCCTGGGCAGCACCGTGTTGTGGGCGCTGTATTGGATTTACAATACGAAAGACGATCGGGATCCGATCATCTGTCTACTTCTGGGATTTATCAGTTCGCTACCGGCAAGCGCCGCAATTTGTTTCGCGACCACCGGATTCGAACTGCCGGGGTGGGAGGGTATCGCTGGGGCCGCCTACGTAGGACTGTTCGAGATGGGCTTCGCGTATTTCCTGTGGTTGTCTGCTCTTAAGTACTCTGTGAGCACCGCCCGGATAGCCAATCTCATTTTTCTCTCGCCGTTTTTGTCCCTGGTACTGATACACTACATCGTCGGGGAAGAGATTCTCGTGTCCACCCTATCGGGTCTCGCCCTGATCATAGCCGGTTTAGGTGTGCAAAAATCCAGACATCGAGCTGACACCGGGTAAAAAAACGCTCACTTCCCGGCCTCGATGATCACCGACGACAAGCTCCGCTGTTTAACGAACTGGACGTCGCCGAAATTTCCACGGAACGCGAAGTAGAGAGCTACCAGCACGATCACCAGCATATATACGTACCCGGCGTTTTTTATTTCCTGTCTCACCTCTCTCATTTCATCTCCTTTCCAACCGTACATTGGAGAACGTCCCGGAGGGCGTGAACAGTGTCAAGCACGTGAGATGCAACAGGCAGATCGAGGTTTAGCTCATGGTATTCCGTATTTGTCCAGAATCGAACTCCACGAACCCTGGGCTTTCATAAGAAGCTCGATGACCTCGCGAACGGCCCCATTCCCACCTGGTGCGGTCGTCACGTAGTCGGCGCGCCGACAAACCTCTTCGCGGGCATTGGCGACAGCCACACCCAAACCCACTCGCTGCATTAGAGGTACGTCGGTCAAGTCATCCCCCATGTACGCCACTTCTACATCGGTCAAACCTGCCTTGGAGCAAATCTCCTCGTACGGCGGTATTTTCTCCAGATAATTTTGGTAGATGTAGGTAACACCCAACATCTCGGCTCGATGGTTGACGGCTGGCGATTCACGGCCGCTGATGACACCCGTTTGAATTCCCGCGCCGTGAGCGAAGCGTAGCCCCATGCCGTCCTGAGTGTTGAACGGTTTGGTCTCCACCATCTCTCCTTGGGATCCAGGCACATAGTAGAGACGTCCATCCGTCCACACGCCATCCACATCCATCAGTAGCAGCCTTATCTTTTGCGCTCGAGCTTGCTGTTCTACCGTCGGCTGGCTCAATTCAAACCTCCATCCATTGTCGTCCTTCACCTTCGAGCAGGGATGCAGCTTGAGCCGGACCCCAACTGCCGGCGGGATACGATGGAACCTTCGCCGCCGAAGACGCACCCCAGGCCTCCTGGATCGGCATGAGCAGCTCCCAGGATTTCTCGATCCAATCGTTGTGGGCGTAAAGGGTAGCGTCCCCCATCAAACAGTCGAGGATCAAGGTTTCGTACGCCTCCGGACTCCGGGCCCCGAAGGTCTCCTCGTAGTCGAAGTCCATCTTCACGGTACCCAAATTCATGTCCGGACCTGGGGTCTTTCCGCTGAACGACAGAGAGATGCCTTCTTCCGGCTGGATGCGGATAGTAAGCGTACTGCAGCGAACATCGCTGTGTTGGAAAATAAGGTGAGGGGGTTCCCGAAATTGCAAGGTTATGGCCGTCGCCCGCCTTGCCAATCGTTTGCCGGTGCGAATCGCAAACGGTACTCCCTGCCACCGCCAGTTGTCGATCGTAAACATAACGGCAGCGTATGTCTCGGTTTTGGATATGCGATCCACGCCGCTTTCCTCGAGGTACCCACTGGCGTTCTCCCCGTCGATCGCGCCAACGCCGTACTGGGCTCGAACGGCATACCGATCAACCTCGCCGATACTAAACGGCCGAATCGACTTGAGAACCTTTAGTTTTTCGATACGCACGCTTTCCGCATCGAACGCGCTTGGTGGTTCCATGGCGATCACGCACATGACCTGCAGAAGGTGATTCTGGAATCATGTCGCGAAGGGCACCGGCCACTTCATAATATTGAGCGCGGTGCTCCACGCCCACGGTTTCGGCAGCCGTGATCTGTACGTGATCGACGTACCTGCGGTTCCACAGCGGTTCGAACATCGAGTTGGCCAGGCGAAACACCAGGATGTTCTGAACCGTTTCCTTGCCCAAGTAATGATCGATGCGATAGATCTGATGCTCGGCAAACACGCGGTGCAGAGACTGATTGAGCTCCCGAGCTGAATTAAGATCATGCCCGAACGGCTTTTCGAGGATGATTCTAACCCACCCATCGGAGCTATCCCCTTCCTCATGCAGGCCGGCAATGCCGAGCTGCTCTACGATTGCCAGATAGATCTGTGGCGGCACGGAACAGTAGAAACAGCGATTCCCCTTGGTGGAACAGGTGCGATCGAGCTCATCGAGGTGGGACCTCAACCTGATGTAGGTCTCCGGATCCTGCGGATCTCCGCTGATATACGACAGCTTCCCCAGAAAACCTTCCAGGGCTTGCGCATCTACGTCGCCGACGAACGTGTGCACCGCCTCCCCCATCTGTTGGCGGAAACCGTCGTTGTCCATTGAGCTGCGCGCCGCGCCGACCAGTGCGAACTGTTCAGGTAGACGCCCTTGCTGGTTCAAATGCCATATAGCTGGAAGCAGTTTGCGGCGAGTCAGGTCGCCGGAGGCGCCAAAAATCACGAGAACGCACGGATCTGGAGTGCGTTGGGACGACATGAACGACACGGTCGCGGACCTCTTGGAGAATTCTGCTGAAAGGCCGATCGGTTGAGGCCGATCAGGCGCGCTTGGGAGTGGCTTCGCGCTGGGACTCGATCTCGCCGAGCAGCTTGTTGAAAGGCTCCTCGAACAACCGGACGGCGTCCACCTGAAGCTTATCGGTAACCTCCGCGATGGAAATACCGAGTTCGTCTAGCTTTGCGATAGTGGCCCGAGCACCCTCGACATCATCTTGAATCGTCGATTTGGGCACACCGTGATCGCGGAATGCCTTCACGGTGGCTTCTGGCATCGTATTGACCGTATCGGGCCCGATCAACTCTTCGACGTACATGACATCTCTGTACTCTGGATTTTTTGTGCTGGTACTTCCCCACAGAAGCCGCTGTGTGCGGGCGCCCTTGCCGGCCAGCTTCTCCCATCGCTCGCTCTGACACAACTCGCTATAGGCCTGGTACGCCAGCTTGGCGTTGGCGATGGCTACCTTGCCCATGAGCATGCGAGCCGACTCTGCGCCTTCAGCTTCGATTTCCCTTGCCTTTCGCTCTAGGATGTCGTCAACCATCGAGTCGATCCGGCTGATGAAGAAGCTGGCGACGCTGGAAACCGAATCCAAAGGACCTCCCTTTGCGGCCAGCGCCTCCAAGCCGCCCAAATATGCTTCCGCCGCCTGCAGGTAGTTGTCCACGGCGAACAACACCGTCACATTGACGTTTATTCCGTCCCCGATCAGTTGCTCGATCGCGGGGATCCCGGCTGCCGTCCCCGGCACCTTGATCATCAGATTCTCCCGGTCTACTTGAGCGGCCAGTCGGGTAGCCTCCCGAATTGTACCCGACGTATCGAAAGCTAGATGGGGCGATACCTCCAGGGACACGTAGCCATCTCTTCCGACGCTGGAATCGTAGACCGGCTTGAGCAGATCAGCTACCCATTGAATGTCTTCGATGGCGATGGCTTCGTAGATCTCCTTCGCGTCCTTTCCGGTACGCGCAAGAGCCCGCAACGCCTGGGTGTAGTCGGAAGAACCAGATATCGCTTTCTCGAAGATCGCCGGATTCGAAGTGAGCCCGCGAAGACCATCGTTTTCGATGAGAGAAAGCAGTTCGCCGGACACGATGAGACGCCTGCTTATGCTGTCGAACCAGACGCTTTGGCCGAGACTGTGTAGCTCCACCAGGGGATTTGGCATTGCAACTAACTCCTTAGACATGAGGCCGGTTACCATCCCGGACAATCACTGCATCGGACACAAAAAAACTCGCACCGGGGTTTGCGGCATAATTAACGAACATCCCCAGGTCCGAGCAATAAAGAAAGGCTACAGCGGCAGTGCCACCATAGCCCCCCACTCCGCCTCGTTTGATGGTACCAAGGTAATTTCGCATGGCGAGATTGTCAACGAGTATAACTCATCCTTCGCAGTTGCCTTGCGAAGATTGTTGGGGCACCACGCGTCCACTTTGTTGTAGCGTGCCTGGACGCAAACTATATTCTCGTTCATGGAGAGATACCTGGTAACGGGCGGAGCGGGATTCATCGGATCACACATGTGCGAAAAACTGCTGCGGGACGGCCACTCCGTTCGCATTCTGGACAATTTCTCCTCTGGAAAGGAAGCAAACCTCGCCGCCGTTCAGGCAGACGTGGAGATTCTCGACGGTGATGTTCGCGAAGAAGAAATGGTAGGTCGCGCGGTCAAAGACGTGGACATCATAGTACATCACGCAGCCATCGCTTCCGTCGCCCACTCTGTGGAAAACCCGATACTTGAGCACGAAGCGATTTGTTCTTGCCAGCACGGCGGCAGCGTACGGCGACGATCCAACACCGGCGAAAAAGGAATCCTTAAGACCTCGACCCCAGTCTCCCTATGCCATCTCGAAGGTTTCGTCGGAACACTACTGCCGCGTATACAGCGACCTGTTCAGCCTCGAAATGATTGTGTTGCGCTATTTCAACGTTTTTGGTCCGCGCCAGGATGCTAGTTCGGATTACTCGGGCGTCATTTCGATCTTCGTCGATCGCATGCTCGAAGGTCGGCGACCGAAAATCTTCGGCGATGGTGAGCAATCACGCGATTTCGTATTCGTCGACGACGTGGTTAATGCGACATTGTCGGCCTGCGAGGCGCCACGTGCCAGCGGAGAGATCTTCAACGTGGGATGCGGGTGCGGTATTTCCGTTGGTCAGCTTGTGCGAGAGCTCAATTCGATTCTCGATTCCGCTATCGAGCCCGAGTTCGCAGCGCAACGGCCGGGAGACCTGAGATCCTCGCTCGCGGACATATCAAACGCCGAGAAGCACTTGGGATACGCTCCGACAGTCAGCTTCGCCCTGGGTCTGAGACGAACGGTCGACTGGGTTCGAACGCAAGGCTCCTGACTCAAGGTTGAATTCGACATGTTTGGTATTCGAACTTCAACAAACCTATATTGCACAGAAGTATTTCGGGACCAAAACGGCGAAGGAATTGAAAAGGCGCGTCTACTCGCGAATCCGATCTCTTGGCAACCATCGTAGACGGCAAAAAACGGATCCCGTTCATGAGAGGAATGCTGGTGCATTATCTCATAGAGCGAGATTTCAGCCATGAGGAGGCTTCGAGCGTAGCCAACGCCATGCGCGATTCGCTGGCGAAAGAGAAGGAGATTCCCCGCAAGGAATTCCTGAAGATCCTGACCAAGCAGATTCGCAAAGATTACGGCGAGCGGTCGGTCGGGGACCTCGTCTTCTGGGAACCTCCTCCGGCAAGCCTCACCGTTGAGACGGAAGACGGCAGCCGACCCTTCTCACACGAGGTACTTTCTCACTCCATACAGGCCTCCGGGCTACCTCCGGACAGCTCTTATCAGATTGCTCGGGCCATCTCCTCCAGGTTGACGGATGAACGGCGGATCCAGATCACTCATCGCGTATTGGAGGATCTCGCCGCCGACATGCTTGCCGCAGAGCATGGCAAAGCGTATTCAGAGCGATATCGACTGTGGAGGAGTTGGGGGGAATCAGGAAAACCACTCATCGTGTTAATCGGCGGCGCCAGCGGAGTCGGGAAGACATCGCTGGCGATCAATCTTGCAAGCATGCTGGACATCCCTAGGGTCGTGGCGACCGACGACATACGCCAGATCATGCGTTTGATGCTGGCGCGGGAGTTGATGCCCTGCCTGCACACCTCGTCCTATGCCACCGAGCCCCCCGATTCTGAAGTAGCGGTATTGGATCCCGTGGTGACTGGTTTTCGCGAGCAATCGCAGACCATCTGTGTTGGTGTACGCGCTATTATGAGCAGGTGCATCGAAGAAAGTACCAGCGTTATTCTGGATGGAGTGCATCTGCTACCCGATTTTCTCGATATCGGAAAGTTCGCCAAGGACGCTTTCGTGGTGCAGATCTGCCTCGCACTTCTGGACAGGGACGTTTACGAAGCTCGATTCGCCAAGAGGGCAACGGAGGCGCCTGCGCGCCCGGCGGATCGCTATCTCGCCCATATCAAGGAGATTCTACAGGTTCAGGATCACATTGTGGAACGCAATATCGCCTACGAGAATCCGGTCATAGAAGTAGGTATAATCGAAGATGTGACCAGTGCTGCCGTTTTGATGGTCGGCGAACGCCTGCAGGAGCAGCAAGAGGCTCAAAAATCGGGGACAAACGGACACAAGAAGAAGAAGCGCGCGTGAAAACTCGAGAACGCGCTACAGAGCCGGCAATATAGTTTGCTTCCCCTTCTCTAAATTGATATATTCAGAAACTTGGTCTAGCATCAGTCGGCAGCATCTCTAAACCATTGGGAAAATAAGATGTTGGGTAAGAAGGAAAACGGCGCGATTCCGAGCGGCAATCAAACGCTGAATACGATTATCGGTCGCGGCACCCTCTTCGAAGGAACCATGCAAGTAGAGAATAGCGTTCGTGTCGATGGCATCTTCAAGGGTGAGCTGACTTGCTCCGGAGCGCTCACTATTAGTCAGTCCGGTGAGGCCTACGCACACCTGGAAGGCAAAGACATCTATATCAATGGCATCGTGCGAGGCACGGTTCGCGCCGAAAAGGTGCGGCTCGACAGCCAAGCGCGATTCATCGGCGATATTCATGCGAACGCCCTTTCCGTCTCTGAGGGCGCGGTATTTCACGGCAGCTGTGCCATGGAAGTCGACGAGGATGAAACGGCAACCGCTTCCAAGCAGGTATCGCTGGCCTCTGCTGAATCTAGGCGGAAAGAAGAATCCCCGCAGCCATTGCGGGCTGCCGGAGGCGAAACCCAGATCGTCAAGAACTAGCCTTCTGCTGCGGCGATCCTGGCCGTCGCGGAAAATCTGTCCGTTCTCGCCATCGCAGGGCGCTTCTCCGTTCCACTATAACTGATTGGTTTTGTTGGCTTTACTGCAATGGCCTGGCCGTGGTATAGGCTTTGCTATTGATGTGATCGAACCATTTCGATTGCGGAGGAGCCATGCCGGCAAGAATCAATCACAACGCCCATCTCAAACAGATCCACCAAAATCTCTCTCTTCACGCAGCTGAGAGCGCCAAACAGATTAGGCAGCTCGCCTCTGGACGTCGGGTGGATCGCTCCAGCGACGATCCCGCCAGTCTCGCTCTTGCCAACGGGATAAAATCTGAGATCGCAGCCCTCTCCGAGGGCACCCGCAACATGCAGCAGAGCATCAGCATGTTACAGGTTGCCGATGGCTCCATGGGCGAGATCAACAACATGATTCGGCGCATGAGCAGCCTCGCCGCCCAGTCCGCTAGCCTAACCTACAACGACGTCGATCGGCGCAATATCAATCAGGAATTCCAGCAGCTAAAGCTGGAGATCGATCGAATAGCCAATTCCACCACCTACAACGGGGTTGTCCTGCTAAAGGAACCCAACCTGTTCCTAATTCAGACGGGTCCCACCGAGACCAGCAACGATATATCACGGGTAACCATCGACGATATGCGGGCCTCCGGTCCGAAACTGAGTATCGGCACTACATCCATAAACACTGCTACGGATGCTCAGGCAGCCCTGCCAGATTTACAAAATGCTCTTCGCGTCGTCATCAGTGAGCGCAATCGCATCGGTGCGTTTCAGGGTCGTTTGGAGATGGCCATGAACACGTCGGCTCGCGTAATCGAGAGAATGAGTGACTCCGAGTCCTCCATCCGCGACGTTGATCTGGCCAAGGCGGTCACCGGGTTGAGCAGCTCGCAGATTCTCGCTCAAACGGCAACCAGCTTCGCCCTAGAAGCAGACCTAAATATCGAGCGCGTCCTTTCGCTGCTGCAATGACCTTCTCGGTTCAAGCGACTGGACCGACAATCCTTCAAAAAATCAGATAGAGCCGAAGGTCGGGATAGAACCGTACCGTTGGCGCCGGAAAGTGCAGCCAATTGAGCTGCTCTTTGAAAAATCCCCACACACGTCCAGACCTTGGCAGATAGCGGGCATCATAGTCCAGCGCCAGGAACAGCTCGGAACGGGCGTTGGGTCTATCCCGATAGAATCTGTTGGGTCCTTTGCTCTTCACGTTGCTACCGTGGAGCCCGTTGGCGCCGTAACCGACGGCGACTCCGAGAAAATCCGGCCATAACTCCTTGGCGCGACCCTTGAGCAGCGGTTCTACTGCTAGCGACAGCCAGAACGTCATACCCTCGTAGTCATCGATAAGATGCCCGATATGTGCACGATTTTCCGCGGCCCTTTCTTCGTTGTCGAGGTACAATGGTGAAGGTATGTAGCTGAATTTGAAGCGCACAATCTGAGTCGCGGGCCACAGGTTGTGGACGAGCGGCACACTGGCGCCCACGCTGTTGGCAACGAAATCCGGGATGCTGAATCCCCATTGATCGAAATGAGCGTCCCGCATTTCGACTTCGAGCAACGCCACCCAGCTCGTTGCCGTTCCCAGCATCGCGGCCGTGCGAGGTGTGAACCCGCTCCAGTGGAGCGATTCGGTAAGGGTTTGAGCGAGCACCGCGCCTCCCATAAAATGGCCCCACTTGTCGAGGTTGAGGTAGGTGTCGCCCCCCCAGTCGTTGATCCAACGGATCTCGTCCTGTTTCTGACCTTGGTACCAAGCTCGGTCCACGTAACGGTAACCCAGATAACGAAAGGTGGCGGCCCCGCCTGCAATCAACGCGATCCGGTCGAATCGGACTGCCTTTTTGACGAGGGACCCGTCGTTGTCGGGGTTGCCATCCGGGACGTCGGCAGAAGCGCCGCTAAGAAAGATGGAGAATATGACGATAGTGAGAATGGCTGGGGACATGAGCCGATCGGGTGGAACCACCGCGATATGTAGCGAGTCTTTGTGTAGCAGAGATATTGGCGGTGTGTTACTTTTGAGAAAATCTTGGCCGTGATTGGCCACGGGAAGAACGTCGGGGGAAGTATACGACAAAGGAACGAGCCATACAAAGTGGACGGCTTATTGCAGATGCTCTATGAATGAGTCAGAGACGCCGTCCTCAACCGCAGAAGTCAAGCGTCGGCGACGCCGGCAGAAAGCTCCTGTGGAGGAGGTGGGCGAGACCCTTTCTCCAGCTGCCCTTCGCGCCCCCACTCCGGCTCAAGCCGACCGCCGCCGACGGATGTGGCCGCGGTGGAATCTGGAGAGCCTATCCTCGCTGGGTCTGACGCCCACCTTCAGAGCGTATATCTTCGTCGGCAGCATCGTAGCAATACTCGCTTTCCTGTTGTACAACGAATCGATAATCCGTGAGTTTCGCGACGGCGAACGCGGTCGCGTGAAACTGTATGCCGATTTGTACGCGTTTGCCGCCTCACCGCTGGCCACCGGAGAACAAACCGAGCTGATCTTCCGGGAAGTACTGACCAATCCCCGGGGCGATTTCCCGATCATATTCACCGACTACAGGGGCGAAATACTCAACTGGAAAGGCGAAGGGCTTCCCGAACCGAACGACCACTCCGTTACCGCGCAGGAAGAGCTGCGCTCCGCGATCAAGAAGATGGACGCGAAGAACGCCCCTATCCCTTTCGAGATTTCAGCCACCTCCCTTGGCAAGTTGCTCCACGATTCCAGCAACATGATCGTTCTCGACAGTAACAATCGGGTCGTCGCCTGGCGCGGCACGGACCTGCCAGCTGAGGAGGATTCTTCCACCGTCGCACTTGGTGTTGTGCAGCGGCTGAAACTGAAGCTGGCGGCGGAGAGCGAACCGCTGGAGTTCGAAATCGGGTCGAACGGGCGCAGCTACGTTCACTTCGACGGGAAAGATCTGATCGTCACCGACACGCTCAACGAGGTAGTCGCCTGGCGCGGCGACAACCTCCCTGCCACGGGCGATTCCACCGCGACCGCGGTGCAGACCGTTGCCGAAGCGGTGCGCCGGATTGCTTCAGATCATGCACCCCTTGCGTTCGAGATCACGTCAACCTATCGCAACTTCATTCACTACGGCGATTCTCATTTGCTCAGCCGCATTACCCTGGCGCCCTTCATTCAGATTGGCGTGCTGTTGCTGTTCCTGCTCATCGGCTACGTCGGGTTTCGCAACATCCGTCGCAGTGAGCAGCGTTCCATCTGGGTCGGAATGGCCAAAGAGACGGCCCATCAGCTTGGGACACCCCTTTCCTCCATTTCAGGTTGGTTGGAGTTGATTCAAAGTGAAATCGATCTGAATCGGGATTCGCCCGAAAGATTGGAGCAGATTCGCCGCATGATCGGCGAAATGCAGAAGGACATGGGGCGTCTCGGCAAGATCGCTTCCCGATTCAGCCAAATAGGATCGATCCCCGAGCTAAGATTGGCGGACGTGGGAACGGTTTTGGAGGAGACCATTACCTATTTCCGTGACCGCGGACCGCAGTTCGGCAAACATCAGATCCGCATCGATCGTGGAGATGAGCTGCCAGCAGTGCCGCTGAACGCCGAGCTAATGAGCTGGGTTTTCGAGAATCTGTTCAAGAATGCCATGGACGCCATCGGCCGCAAACCGGGAGAAATCGAAGTCCGCGTTCGGCCCGCTGATGGCGACAAGGGTGTCAATATCACTTTTCAAGACAACGGATGTGGAATCTCCGCGGAGAATGTGAGTAGAGTATTCGAACCCGGGTTCAGCACGAAGAAGCGCGGTTGGGGCCTGGGATTGGCATTTGTCAAACGCATAGTAGAGGAGTATCACAAGGGGAAAATAGCCATCGCGAGGAGTACACCGGACGAAGGTACGGTGATCGAAATTAACTTGCCCCCGGGCTAACAACCGAAAGGTTCATTTCTCCAATGGAAGCAACCAAACGCAGAATTCTCTGGGCCGACGACGAAATCGATCTCTTGCGCTCCCACCATCTCTTCCTCGACGAGAAAGGTTTCGCGGTAACCCCGGTCACCAACGGTGAAGATGCCATCGCTCTCATGCAGAACGAACAGTTCGACATCGTCCTGCTGGATGAGATGATGCCGGGATTGGACGGCCTGTCGACCCTTGAGCAGATCAAAGGCCTCGATCCCAACGTCCCGGTTATCATGATTACCAAGAATGAAGAAGGGCGATTGATGAACGAAGCCATCGGCCGCCGCATCGACGACTATCTGACCAAGCCGGTCAACCCGAGTCAGATTTTCCTGGCATGCAAGAAGATTCTAGACGCTCGGCAGATTCGCCAGAGTCAAGCGGGACAGACGTACGTTTCGAAAGCGAGCCAGATAAACGCGTGGCTAGGCGAAAAAATTACCTGGCAGACGTGGATCAACATCCATCGCCTCATTTCCGAATGGGAGATAGAGATCGCTCACCTGGGTGATCGGCAGTTGAACCAAATGATCGAGGATCAGAAGAAGGAGTGCAATCACGAGTTTGGGCGCTTCATCGAACGCAACTACGTCAATTGGGTTCAGAGCGAGGAGGACTCTCCGCCCCTTTCCGTCGATATCGTCCCCGAATTCGTACATCCGCTGCTGGAGCGCGGAAGGCAGGTGTTCTTCATCGTAGTCGATTGTCTGCGGCTCGATCACTGGATGATCATGGAGCCGCTTCTATCCGAGCTTTTCAACATTAAACGCTCGTATCACTATTCCATCATACCGTCGGCCACGCCCTTCTCGCGCAATTCAATCTTCAGTGGGTTGTTCCCGAGCGAAATAGAGCAGAAATATTCGAATATCTGGCAATCGGCGCAGGACAACGAGCACAGTCTGAACCGCCACGAACATCAATTTATCGACGATCAACTGGCCGAGCTGGGGTTGAAGCTCAAGTCAACCCATTATACCAAGGTTCTGGACGTCAACGAAGGAAACAATTTCGCTCGGCGTGTTCCGTCACTGAACAGCGTGCCGCTGGTCTGCGTCGTTTACAACTTCCTCGACATGCTGGTTCACGGTAGAGCCCAATCCGACCTGCTGAAGGAGATCGCTCCCGATGAGGGTGCGTTCAGATCGCTTGTGCACTCGTGGTTCGAACATTCTTCGTTGTATGCTGCCTTGCAACAGATCGCGCAGTTGGACGCTACTGTAGTTGTGACTACCGATCATGGCGCCATTCGCGGAACCAGGGCCAGCGTCGTGCATGGTGATCGGCAGACCTCCACAAATCTGCGCTACAAATATGGCAAGAATCTGCGTTGCGATAAGAAAGAGGCCGTGTTCATCGACGATCCGCCGCAGTTCGGTTTGCCGCAGCTGGGGCTGGGATCGACCTTCGCTATCGCCAAAGACGACTTCTACTTCGTCTATCCCACCAACTTCAACGAGTATCAGCGCCAGTACAAAGATAGCTTCCAACACGGTGGCATATCGCTGGACGAGCTCATTCTTCCGGTCGCTATCTTGGACCCGAAATAGTCCGCCATGCCCGACGACGGTTCGGTGCTGACCGGTTCGCCCGAAGAGACCCAACAACTGGGCCGGGAACTCGCCGCCGAGCTCGTCGCTGGTGATGTGATAGCACTCACCGGCAACCTGGGCAGTGGCAAGACCTGTATGATTCAGGGTATCTGCCGGGGACTTGGGGTCTGCGATTACGTAAACAGCCCCACATTTGTGCTCGCAAACGAGTACGAGGGAATCCTAGGCGGACAGCCCATAACGGTTTTTCACCTGGATCTTTACCGTCTCACCCGCAGAACGGAGCTTGAAGATCTGGGCGCGGAGGAGTATTTTTACGGGCAAGGCATCTGTCTGGTAGAATGGGCTGACCGGGCAGAGGGCCTTTTACCCCTGAACCGACGGGACGTGCAGCTCGAATACCTGGGTGATGACCAGCGACGCGTTACTGTGAAACACCTGACTCCCCGATCGTCTCCACAGACATAGGGACTGTCGATAGTTTGCGACGGTCCCGCTCCCTGTTTTCGAAAAGAACATCGCACTTGAAATCGACGATCTTCCAAAGGGTCGCGACCTGCCTACCAGTGCTGGTCGCGATCTCGGGACTGGCAATCGCTCGTCCGTTGGCCGCGTCAGAGCTGTTCCGCCTGATCGATAGCCCGACGGCCGGCTTGGTGAGCAAGGGGCGCTTCGGTCTGGACCTGCGGTTGTTTCCGAACGGCGGTCTCGCCGCGGCTATACATGCTGGTGCGTTAGAGCGACTGACCATCGGCCTGGCGTTTGGCGGCGAGCAGATCATCGGCAATCGCTCGATTGAGTGGTATCCTCGGCTCGAGGCTAGCATACGCTATCGTTTGATCGAGGAGAGCACCCTGCTTCCTGCGGCGGCGGTCGGCTATGAAACCCAAGGCTACGGATCGCATCAAAACAAGAGATACCAAATCAAGTCGAAGGGTTTGTTTCTGGCACTCAGCAAGAACTACGCTTCTGGCCTCGGCCAGTTCGCCGTTCATGGGGGCCTCAACTTGAGCAGGGAAAACGAGGATGGCGACGAAGACCTGTCGGGGTGGCTCGGACTCGACAAGAGCATGAACGACGAGCTCGTGGTTGTTGCGGAGTATGACTTCGCCTTCAACGACAACAGCCGCCAATCGTTGGGTTCAGGTGACGGGTATCTGAACAGCGGAGTCCGGTGGAGCATCATCCCGCAACTGACACTGGGATTCTATCACAAGAACCTACTGAAGAGTGGGGTGCGTGGAACCGATTTGAGTCGCGAGTTGTCTGTTCTCTACACGGAAGGATTTTAATGACGCTGGTATTCGTTCTCGTCCTGGTCATGACCTGCGGTGCCGTCGGGGGTCAGGAACGCCTGATCGGCAGTTTCTCTGGGCCGGGCGTGCGTGCCATGGGCATGGGCGGAGCGTACATCGCCATTGCTGACGACTTTACTGCGACCTTTTGGAATCCCGCGGGACTGACTCAGATCAAAAATAAAGCGGTCTACGCGGCGTTCCTGCGCAACTCGTTTGACAACGAAGCGCACCGGCAGGATTTCAACCGGACGCAAAGCGAGGTGGAAAACACCAGTTTCGGATCGCTGGGGGTGGTCTACCCCTACCCTGTCTATCGTGGCAGTCTCGTATGGGCTGCCGGGTTCAACAGAACCAACGACTTCGATTCGGTAATTCGCATCCAGGGCTTCAGCGGAATCGATAGTCTTCAGGTGGACAACACCTTCAGCCACGAGGGGCAGCTGGGGGCCATAGCGCTTGCCGGCGCGATCGATGTATCGCCGGCCGTGGCGCTCGGGCTGACGATAAACCTCTTATCAGGTGAAGACGAGAATATTCGCGAGTTCACGTGGGAGGACACCGAAGATTATTACGTCGAGCGAAAATGGGTTGCTCGTGACGTATTCCTGGATGACTACGACACCTCGTTCAGCACCACGCTTGGGGCCCACGTTCGGTCCTCGGCGGAGAATCCAAAGGTTCGATTCGGCGCCACCGTAACCACGGGATCGACACATAACATCAGTTATTCATTCAAGGCGGTACCGGATGGGGGTTTCAACCTGATCGAATACGATGACGGGAGCGATCCCGATACCAACCTGAACGTCATCGAGGACGACTCCTACAAGATCTCATTGCCGTTGCAGTTCGGGGCCGGCGTTGCCGTCGAACCACAACCGGGCGTTTTGCTGTCCCTCGGTGCGCAGGTGGCCGAGTGGTCACAGAGCGACTACAAAGGCCGCGACGAGGATGATTTGCGGGCGAATGCCACATTCGATACCCAGTACGAGGATGTAATCCGCTACCACATTGGGGTTGAGTACATGGTCCCCCAGGTAACGCTCGATCTGCGCGCTGGCTTCTATACCGACCCGCTGCCATTCGTCGGACCGAGGAATGCGGAGCTCAGCGTAGACCCGGACACCAATCCCCTCATCATCGTCAAACAAGACCGGCGTTATTTCACCCTGGGAGCTGGAATGCTCTTCGATCGTGTACTTCAAGTAGATCTCGCTTGGACCAGAGGTAGTTTCGAGCAAGTTGAAGGTATCGACAGCGAGAAGAGCACGGTGAGCCGCTTCTTCGTCTCGGGTGGATATCAATTTTGAGTCGATAATACGTAACATACTGTAATTACTTGTTTTAGAAATATTTTGTCCGGAAACGAGAAAATTTAACTGACACCGACTATAGATTTGTTTGACGGTTGACCCGAGTTTTGTTAATTATAGCTTTGAGTTGAAAAACCGAAATAAGTACATGGAACCGAGTGCCGGTTTCTTGTGTTCTACATAGTGGAGCAGAAGATGCCATCGAGAAAGTGGGGAACCATGAAATCGAAATCACTGATAACGTGCCTCGTATCTGCCGCGTTTGTGTTGAGTGGTTGTTACACCACGCTACATGGGCCGCGTATGGCGACGGATGTTGCCTCACAGGAAGAGGAAGCGTACGCCGACTGGGATGAGAACAATGTGCGCTTGAGCCGCTTCCAGGGTAATGTCGATCCATGGAACGACTTCTATTATCCAGAGCCCAATGGCTACGGGCAGGGAGCGTATGGCGCCCTTGGTGGGTATGGAGGTTTCCCGATCTTCGGGTACGATTCCCGCAACGGTCTCTACGGCGCCGGCGGAGGGCCCGGAGGTTATTCGCCTTATGGTTCTGCCTACGATCCGTACAATGGATACGGTGGTGGGCCGTACGGATACGGCGCGGATCCCTACTACTACGACTCTGGCGGTGCTTACATCCCGCCGGGCTACGAGTTGGTGACAATCTCCGAGCTGGATCAGCTGAGGGCAGCGCAGAACTCGCTGTCGACGCCATCCGCGCCCACCTCCGACCTCGATGCACTCACCCTGAGGCGGGAGAAGCAACGAAAACGCGATTACGTTTGGGAGCAGCGCGCTACCCCGACCCGTTCGGCGCCACCGAAAACGGTCAGAACGGCACCCGCGGGATCGACAGGAGAGGCGTCGTCGTCCTCGTCCAAGACAACATCCGGGAAATCGAGCGGCAAGCCAAAGCGCCGCGGCGGTCGCTGATCGAATCGACTACAAGAGGATAAAAAAAGGGCGGTGGAGCAAGCTCCACCGCCCTTTTTCTTGTACCGGATATAGCGTCGTCTAGTCGCCGCTGATCTCGAATTCCCGCTGTTGCACCCGGGGAGGGGGCGCCACCAAAAACAGAAACCTGCGAACCGAAGTCCCTACGGTCGTCAGGAGCTGGCGCTCCGCCTGGTCGGAACCGCCGCCGAAAAGCTGGAGCTGAATCGGCTGGAAGTTGCGCTGCTGACCCGAACGGCGCCACACCTTGCCGGTGTGCAGATTGACCAGGCTCAACTGTATTTCCACGTTCATATCCATAGCCGGGTTCGGACCGAGAGCACCGCTATAAGGCGACGGCGTCACCGGCAGCATACGCGTCTGTAGACCGTTGAGTTCCACGTATACCATCGCGTCGATATTCATCTCTTCCCGGAAAGCGGTCCGCATTTCCTCGGTGTAGACCCGTCCCGAGTCGAGCTTAGTCTCCTTGAAATGCCAGATAATCTCATCCTGTGACACTACGGTGGTTTCCCTCATATTGCTGAGGCCGCGAGCCATCCCATCAGCCAACCGCGCCATCACCTTTTCGATGTCCAGTTGCCGAAATGGTTCGATGTTGGTTATGCAGAGAATCCCGATCCGCTCCACGTCCTCGAGAAGTGGCCGCAGAACCGGATTCGGCCTGGACGGGGCACGAAATTCAACGGTCTTGAAGCCGCCCGGGGTGGCACATCCGCACCAGAGCAGCAGGCACGGAATGACAATCTTCACAGAATGGAGTGAGAGTCGGATCAAAAGCTCTGACCGAAACTGAAGTGAAAGCGGTAGTCGGAGTAGTTGCCCTGAAGATCGGTTTGTTTCGCCCATTCGAGGTTCATTGGCAGGATGAAATAAACCATCAATCCGAATCCGACACTTGCGCGCAGGTTCCTTTTGCCGAGCGGTTCGAATTGAGCATGGGGATCGTAGAGCGGCCACAGGTTGATTTCGTCCCCTTCGTTCCAGGCGGTCCCCATGTCGAGAAACGCTGTACCGTCGATGGCCGGGATGACGAAGGATCCGGGCCAACCGAACGCGATGCCGCGGATGAACGGAACGCGCAGTTCGGCGTTCATCAACGCCACTCGGCTCCCCTGCAATTCGGACCACCCGTACCCGCGCAATGGTCCGGTGTTCAGATTGAACCCCGCGTAGAATGGCTGCCACCAGGCTGGGCCGCCGAGATTGTAGCGCAGGGAATTGCGCCCCAGCGATCCGACGCCGGAGAATCTCGTGCCGAGCACCGACCAGCGGCCGAGGCGAAAATAGTGACGATAGTCGAGCTCTACATGGGAGAAGGATCGGCTATCTGCGGAAATATCCAGGGTGCGGCCGGCTGAAAGGAAATAACGCTTCCCTGCAGTCGGGCCCAACAGGCCGTAGGTGATGGAATCGTGCACGTACGCCGCTTTCAACAGGTGGGTACTGGTCGAGAGAACATCATCTGTTTGGGGGGTTCGACGCAGGCCGGAATAAACCTCCTCTTCCCTCTCGCCGACGAAGGTGTAATTGAAATCAACCCGGCGATAGATATCGACGGGATAAGACATGTCCAGGATTACTCCGCGCTGCGAGCTCCTGACGATATTTCCACCGGCTCTTCCGAACGGATCGCTGCTGAAGAACTGGTTCCAGTTGAACACCGCGGCGCTGTAGGTGGGTCGTCCGCCATAATACTGGTAGGAGCCGGCGAAATTAAAGTCGTTGCTGATGTCCTGTGACGCGACGTAGTCGGTATAGAGAGCGAGGAAGTGATTGCCCAGCAGGTCACTCATGCTGAGTTGAGCGACAGATGAGAGAAATCCTCCCGATGAATACCCCATCTGAAGGCTCACACCTTCGAATTCGAGCTTGGGAACGTATCGCCGTTTCGTCAGCTCACCCGTGGGGTTCTGTGCGGCTTCGAGCCCCGGTTCATTCTCGGCAGGCAACGTCGTCGCGGGACTGCCCGTACTATTCTCCAGCTGCGCGACACCCTGCGACATGTCCGCCAGGAGTACCGGGACGCTTTCGGCGGTGCCGGTCCGATTGCCCCCGTCGGCGCCGTCGCCTCTTTTCGAAAAATGGGCGCTGCTGGTCGCCATCGCGGTAGTATCGGCTGCTTGATACGCAAGCTGGGGAGTCGGTTCGTCACCGTGTTGTGGCACCCCCTCTTCACCCTTGGCGCGCGCAAGAAGGTCGCTGTGGGTGCGTTCCAGCTCCGGTCCGTCGGGGATGTCCATCCGGTACAACTCTCGTTTCCCCTGGTAGTAGGTGCTGAAAACAACCTGCTGACCGTCAGGAGAAAGATCGGGACTCATGATTCCACTGAGCGTCCGAGTCAACCGATACTCGCGACCACTGTCCAAATCGAAGACAAACAGATCGTTGATCTTGTCCCGCGTGGACACGAAAAGAAGCTTCTTCCCGTCGGGAAACCAACGAGGCCACATATCGTCGGTGGGCGATTGAACAACGGTGCGAGTTTTCCCAGTTTCGAAATCGTAGACCTTTACGTCGAACTGACCTTCATGTTTACTGCAATAGGCGAGGTATCTTCCGTCGGGTGAAAAAGCGGGGTGATCGTCTCGCTGCGGGGTACCCGTAATCTGCGTCAGATCTCCACTGGAAATATCGACTGTGTAGAGATCGCTTTGGCCGTAGCCGCTGCCCACGAATACGATTCGCTGGCTTTCGATGTCGAAGTCCAGCGCTTCGATGACCTCCAGACCCTCGAAATCGATCTGCCGTTTCAGCTTCTTATCGTACAGCTCCCACAGCAGTATTTGATCCCGGGAACCCTTCTTGGCTACGAAGGCGATGGTGTGTCCGTCAGGCGCCCATGCCACCGTGCCTGAACCGAACGTCAGGTGGTCGTAGTCCGCAGCATGCATCCCGGTGGTGACCCGTTCAACCAGCGATCCGTCCCGCAAGCGGATGATGTCCACATGCTGTTCGATCGCATCGGAGGAGAGCACCGCCAGCATGTCACCGCTGAGGGACCACTTGGGCGCAGCATACGATTGGTACGGATTGTCAGGTTCGGCGACGCGTTTGCCGATTTCGGATATGTAATCGCGAGACTGGAGCAACGGCCAGTACTGTTTGCGCATATGTGCGGACCAACGCTCGTGGAGATCGCCCATATCGAGGCCCACCAGTCGCTCGAGAAGCCTGTCAGAGTCATTCTGACTATCCCAGAGTCGAAGAATGCGACTGATCTTCTCGGGCCCGTAGTTGTCGGCGATATACTCCATCAAGCTGTGGCTCTGTTTGTATCCCAGAAAAACGTTGCCGGTGCCCCACGCTGCGTTCATCACTTCAAGCGGAATGAGCTGGTCAGTTAGAACGGCGTCGCGCAGCACCATCTCGTCGATGGTGTTGCGGCCCGGCGTGGTATACTCGGCCTGCCCCTCCATAATCCAGGTGGGCGGCGCGCTCAACGGGTTGGACAGGCGTTTGATGGGACCCTTGTAGAGAATGTCGTATTGGAAGATGTGGGTCAGCTCGTGCACCAGGACATTGCGGAACTCGTCGAGGTCACCGGAAAACGGAATCACCATTCTATAGCGGAGCGGCTCGGCGAAACCGGCGACACCCGGGGGCAGGAATTCGTGAATGATGTTGGTTTGCTGAAACTCGTAGTGCGACTTGAAAATTACGACGGGAGGGCGGTGAGAGAGATCGTGATGGAGAATCTCACTGATGTGATCGTACCCCTCCTCCAAATAGGCGATGGCCTGCTCGGCGAGATCGTGAAACTCGGGCTCGTAGTAGAGATCCACGTGCTCGCTCTCGAGAATCCACCAGTCGAAATCCTTGTATCGTACCTTGTTCTTGCCGAACCCCTGCTGCAGTTGGGAGGTGAGAATGTCCTGCGCCGCGGCGGGACCGACCTGCACCAGGCCCGCAACGAGAATGGCGACAGCAAGAGGCGCGATGACACGGCTTGCGATCTTCTCAACAGTCAACGTTCAGCCCTCCTGCTCCCGTTTCCCATCGATGGGTGCCCCTCACCGCTTCCCTCATCTGTCGTTGGCTCGGGATCCGCCGGGGTGACGACCGCCGCCGAATCGGGACTGTTCACCTGGTCCATGTCGAAAATTTCTATGCGGCCCAGACTGTCCGGAACGGCTCGCCAACGCCGCTCGAGAAGATCGATATTACCGCGGTAGCGACGTTGCTTCGGATTCAACGCGTAGGCGCGACGGTACGCGTCCAGCGCCTCCTCCTCCTCGCCAAAATGTTCGTAAACGATACCGATGTTGTTGTAGAGGCTGGCAGAGGAGGAATCCTGCTCAATGGCGTGCTCCAAATGGGTACGGGCCTCTTTCCAAAGTCCGTTCTCTACACACCAGAAGGCGTATTCGTTGATCTGCTTCACGCTGCCTTGTTGTCCCTTGGTCCGCAGTATGCGGGCAGACTTGGTTGCCACCCGGGTTGGGGCCACAGGTTTCGTCGCGACGCTCTCAGATGCAGACTGCTCCAATTTATCGGGTTCCTCTACCAGTTCTGTTTCGTCAGCTGTATTCGAAGCCTGGCCAACGGGGGCTCGTTGGGTCACCTGCTGCGTTGCAGTTGAATCCGGACGGATTCCTTTGGCGTTTTCTCGCGGTTCACCGTCTAGCTCCGCCGCCACGATCTCCGCCGCGGGATCCGCTGTGGGGGCCGGTTGTGTGTCTGCAGCTGCGGTCGAGCCAGAGGGCGGCGTCACTTCGACGGCGGAACTGTCTGGCGCGTTTAACGCCGGGTCTGGACCCGCTGCCGCGTTTTCCTCTGCTCTCCCCGTCCCTTGGACATTCTGAGCTTGGGCAGGGTTCCCGTTGTCGAGCTCCGGCACGGGATGGGGATGCCGGCGGATGAGCTCCAAACAGCCGCTGGCAACCAGACCAGTGATGACACAGGGAATCAAGACGCGAGACGCAATCAATTGAGCCCTCTTTCCCTCCAGATTTCAGCCGCTTTCAACGCCGAGACGTTGCGGACGAGCAGCTGGTTGTCCAGCAGAACAGCCAGATCATTCGGAGCTATACCCAGCGAGTCCCTCTTGGCTTGTCCTTGCTCAAGGAGCAGCAGGCCGGTCCCGTCTCCTGTGTCTTCGACCAACGATGTAGCTTCAATTTGGGCGGCGGCGGCGGCCTGTCGCCAGTCGTAGGTTGCCCTCTGCGCCAACGCCTTGTTGCTGGCTCTTAGATAGAGGGTAAACCGATTCGGTCGCGAAAGGTTCAACACGGCCCTGCGTTCCAGCTCTTCGCGGTCTTCTGCAGGCAGGGAAGGCGGCACGACGTATTGGATCTTGAGATCGACGCCCTCTTGTGCAAACGCGTCGACGAACTCCAGGTCAGCGGGAAATTCCCCAAAAGGCAGAAACACGTCGATACGGTCGACGTGTCGCGGACGTAAGAACCAGACGCTTTTTTGGGAAATCCTGCTGTTCACCACGAAGTCCCCCCCTACCTGATCGACCATTCGGCGCAGCCTGGGAAACCGTGGGCTGCTTGAAAAAGCGTTCGATAAAATATAGGTGGGGAACATCGTAACACCATACTGTTTAACGAGTTTTTCACCTTCCAGATCGTCTCCCGAGACGTTTTTTACATCTACCTGGGGGAACAGCTTCATCGTCGAACGCAGGAAATCCCCGGTGTCGCATTGCCGGCATGCGTCGCTATTGAGCACCGTTAGCGTGAAATCGGCCGGTTCCAGGTATTCGCATTGAGCATTTGAGGAGTTTGGGTTGCTGCACAGAGCAACAAATCCCGGTCGGTGGGGGCAATCGGCATCAGTGCCGCAATCGGGGATCTGCTGGCACAAGGACGCGTCTACGCCCTCCGCGCAGAGGTATCGCAGCAGGCTCACTGGTTCGAGGCTCCCCTCATATTCCGTTCCGTCCAGATGAACCGTGGGAGAAACATTTACACCCAGTTGATTCGCCATACCGATGTTTTCCCGTAAGAGCCGCTCTCCCTCGGGCCCCTTGGCTGCCTGTTCCAGCGCTTCTCCGTCGATTTCGAGCGCCTCGGCGCATGCGGTCCAATCCCCCGCCGGCCCCTGGTTGCTGCGACAGAGGACGTAGGGGATAAAATTCGCCGGAGCTTCCGACCGCAATACGAGCTGGCGGCGGCTCTCGTCGATCTCATTCTGTCCGTGCAGACTGAGAAAGGGGCCGTCGCCACTGGAAGTAGATTTTTCGCATCCTTGCCGATTCGAGGCACGGGATCCAATGGAAGATACACGTTCGGACAACACCCCAGGTTCCGCGGCGAGATCGGCGATGAAATGCAGGTTCAATCGCAAGTGGTTTTTGAGCTGTTCCGCCAAGGGAAGCAGCAATGATTCTGCGCGCATGCCGTACGGGCACAAGCTCATCACGAAAAGGTCCAGCACTACTGGATCGGTGCGGTTCGCCCAGCGCTTCGGCCGCTCCTCACCCGAATACGGAATCGATCGGCGGTGATTGATCTTGCCGACAAACTCCTCGTCGTGAGTACTGAATTCCGGGCTCATCTCTGGGGTGTGGCACTGCTGGCAGAATCGAGGACCGACGTCGCGCCGGATGTTCGTCGCCAATGGCCTGGAGATATGGCGCGACCCGGGGCCGTGACAGACCTCACACTGCACTCCGTCGAGCACCGGGCTGCGATCGCCGATCTGAAATCCGGACTCGTACCCGAATCCGGTGGTGTGGCAACTCACGCAGTCGGCGAAGAACTGTCGGTTCCGTTGTTGCAGGGTCGCGTAGGCCACAGCGTGCAGCGAAGCCGACCAGTCATCGTATTCACGTCGATGGCACGGGGCACACGACTCAACTCCTGCGTAGGTCAGGTCGGGTTTCGATTCCAGGCCGTTCTCAGGCCCAACCCGAGGATCCTGGTCTGCGTGGGGCGCCGAAACCGACCGGTAGAATTCGTCGATGATGTGCTGCACGGTCGAGAGGACGGGAAGCTCCGCGCCCACGGGAAGCTGCATCACTTCTCCTGCATGTAACCCGACGGCTGATGAGCCCCGGAGATCGATGCGGCCTACGTGAGTTCCTTTTGAGCGCGCTGAGACCAGCTTCGCTTGCCCGATCCGTGTCTCATCCGGTCCGTGATGACCGACGATGAGGTCAACCGTTGGTAACTGCTGTGCAAGTTCACGATTTCGTTGCCGCCCGAGGGCACTGAGAACGATGGTGAAATCAACGGCCCCCATGGACTCGATCTGCTGGCGCAATCGGGTCAACGGAGCGTCGAACAGAGTCCCGTCCTCTGGCGCGACGCCTAGAATGCCCAACCGCCATTCCCCGCGTTGAAGAACGCGATGGGGCGAAATGGAAACACTCGCCGCGCCGGCTTTCAGGTTGGTCGAAACCAGCGGTAGTGCGAACGGTCTTGCCGCGTCGTAGAGAAACTCCGCTCCGTATGAGAAGTCCGAACTGCTGACGTTGATGGCATCGTAGCCAAGCTCGCCCAGTGCTTCCGCGTAGGTTTGCATCCTGGGTTCGTCGCGCTCCTCCCCCGCTTCGAAGAAACCCCCTGCGTCGACCAGAACTAGCGACGGGTCGTCGGCTCGAAGCCGAGTCAGCAACGCGCCTCGCCGCGCTACGCCCCCGAGCTGGCCCTCCTGACAGCCGCACACCTCCAAATAGGCACGGGCGTCACCGGTAAAACAGATACCCAGCTCGCCGTCAGTGGCGAAGGCGACGGCGGTCGCCCAGCACAGGATTCCAAAGAAAAGTGATAGTCGTTTCATCGCGGTCGGTTGCGCCATCGCGAATAGGTGGGATAAGCCATCAGCAGCAAGAAAAACGGGGCGAACTGGATCCATTTGACCCAGACATTCTCGACCCATATACCCGTCGCGCTGTAGACGGCGATCGCGTTGTAGGACACGAAAACGGCAGCACTTAGAAACGTCCACCCAGGCACTGGAAAAAGGACCTGAAACGGCAAGATCCATAGGAGGTACCAGGGATGCAGAACCGGCGACAACAACAGGTTCGCGCCCACAATCGTCGCCGCGGCACGGAATGGGTCACGGTAGCGCACATACGCCCAGACTAAGGCACCCAATAAGAGTCCGCCGCAGAGCAATTTGGCATCGTAGAGGGCGACGTCGTCCGGATCCAGTCCGGGTTCTTTGATGGCTGCGTAGAGCAAGGAGAAAACGGCATCGTTAAAGCGCCATTTTGCCAGGAAGATCTGCAGACCGGAGAAGATATCCCGGCCAGCGTCGGCGAAAAGAAGAAGAGCGACCGCCGTCCCGACGGGAAACCAGAGTAGGGGAAGGCGTGATTTCCATTCGCGCCAACGAGAATCTGCGTCACGCCACAGGATCGGAAGAACGAGGATCGGGAGCAGCTTGGCCATGAAAGCGGCGGCCAGACCCCAGGCGGCCGCCGTACGCTGCCGACGCGTCAGTAAGTACAGGGAACTCAACAAGAGGAAAACTCCGAAGGTATCGAGATGCCCACTTCCCGCGACCTCGAAGACCGGGAGCGGATTCCACGCATACAACACCACTCGCCGGGGGTCCTCGCCGCAACTCTGCAATATCCTGACCAACAACAGGATGATCGCGCAGTCGAAGGTCGTGAAGATCGCCTTCATCATGAAGACCGTCGGGGAAACGGCGCAGGCCAGTCGAAACAGAATCTGACTCACGGGCGGATAGATCGTCGAGATCTCTTTGTGGTTGATATGCTGCCACGCCTCGTTTCGCAGGAAGAGCAACTCTTCGCTCTCCGGCGGATGGAGATATGGATTGATGCCGGCTAGCTGCACCCTGCCATCCCACAGATAGCGGTAGAGATCGTCCGAAAGCGAAGGCTCGGTCGGCAACAACGTCAGGCGGAACAGCAGCGCTGCCGCCACAATCCATCCCACCTTCCATTGAACTCCTCTCCAGACAGCCCTGGAAGCGATCAGATATATGCAGAAAGCAAGGAAAAGGGCGGACCAGAATTCGGGCATCCGCTGTTTCAGGTCGCCCAAGTAAACGAAGAAGACCAGGGCGGCTTCCATTCCCAGCGCCAGAAACGCGAAGCGGATGTAAATCACCGGGTCACTCGCCGTGCTCCGGTGTACCTGTTGACGAAATACGGGTGGGCCATTTCGGTGATCGTGCCACCGCGGCTGGCGCTTGCATGTGCAAAACGGCCGTCTCCGACGAAGATACCCACGTGTGACACCCCCGGTCCCGAATAGGTGTTCTTGAAGAATACCAGGTCACCCGGTTTCAGATCCTTTTTCTTCACGATTCTTCCCACCTGAAACATCTCTTTGGAGGTTCTTGGAAGCTCGATGCCGTAGGTCTCGCGAACGATGGCACGGGTGAAGGCTGAACAGTCCATCCCGGAGCGGGTCGTACCGCCCCATTGATACGGAATCCCGAGATAGGAATCGACTACCTTGCCCAGGTTCTTGCCGCCCCGTTTTCGCTTTTGGAGCTCAGAGACCACCGCCTCCTGGCCCCCGGATGAAGTGTAGCGCGGAACGGGAGTAATCGAGCCGCACGAAACACCCAGAACCCATAAGATAAGGGCGATCACACCAGGGTTCGCATGCCTGAGACAACCGCTTGCGGTCCGAATGACGGCGGCCTACCTTCTCGCGCAGGACTCGGGGTCAGCTACAACGCTGCGCGGGGTTCGATACGGGATCTGGGCTGCGGGGAAGAATTCGTATTTCCTAAATATACACAGTGTTGCAGGTGAAATCATGTCAGACGAGGTGGAATATTCCACGTTAGGCGCCGGATGCTTCTGGTGCGTCGAAGCGGTTTTTCAGAACCTCAAGGGCGTAGTCAGCGTGGTTTCCGGTTATGCCGGGGGCCATGTCCCTTCGCCTTCCTATCAACAGATCTGCTCCGGAACTACCGGCCATGCCGAGGTCGCCCGGGTAGGGTTTGATCCGAAGATCCTGGAATTCGCGGAAATCCTCCACGTTTTCTGGCGCACCCACGATCCCACGACCCTCAATCGCCAGGGGAACGACCAGGGCACCCAGTACCGATCCAGCATCATGTATCATTCGGAGGGGCAGCGGTTGGTGGCGGAGCGATCCAAAGCTGAAACCGACGCGTCCGACCTGTGGTCCGACCCGATCGTTACCGAGATCGTGCCGCTGGATCAGTTCTACCCGGCGGAGTCGTATCATCAGAATTACTACCGATCCAACCCGAACCAGCCGTACTGCCAGGTGATCATTGATCCGAAAATCAGAAAGCTGCGCGCTGAGTTCAGCGATCGGTTGGCGGATCCGGCCTGAGGTACGACGCGGACAGGGTTGGCACGCGGGTGAATGACCGTGGCTGGCAAGGACGTTCGCACTATTTCCATTCATTGCGCCGGTTGCCGTTCGCTGCTTTACAAGTACCGCAAAGGCGGCCGCGGAGGCCTGGTGAAGTGCAGGCCCGAGCGGATCGTGGAGGATCGAACCAAGGGTGATCTGAAATGCCCGGACTGCGGCAGTGAGTTTGCTCGTTTCAAGATGATGGGCGGTCACCCTGCGCACAAAATCATTCAAGGCAAGGTGTATACCAAGGGCATGTCGCGAAAGTAGCCCATCGACGGCTCAATGGTTCGTTTGGCTTTTGAAGAAGGCAAACGGCCACGCATGACGAAAGGCAACCAGTGAAATCCTCGCACGACAACATCTTTCATCGCGCCCGGAAGACGGACTGGCCCGTTGTCTCGCACGGAGACGGGGTCTACATCTTCGATACGGAGGGCAGGAAGTACCTCGACGCCTGCGCCGGGGTCCACGTGGTCAGCATCGGTCACGGCGTTGCCCGAATTGCAGAAGCGATGAAGAAACAAGCCGAAAAGATCTGCTTCCCGTATGGGCGGTTCCTTTCCGAACCCCAGATCGATTTGGCTGGCCAGGTTGCTCGCATGGCACCCGGAGACCTGTCTCGAGTCTTCTTCGTATCCGGCGGTTCCGAGGCAACCGAGGCGGCAATGAAGATGGCGCGGAAATACCATGTAGAGAACGGAGATCACGGCAAATACAGGGTGATCACCAGATGGCAGAGTTGGCATGGAAATACCATCGGTGCCCTCTCCATGTCGGGTCGCTCCGTGTGGCGCAACGACTACGCGCCGTACCTGCTCGACTTTCCGCACATCACTCCTCCCATTCCGTACCGCTGCCCCTATTGCAGCGAGCGGAACGAGTGCCAGCTGAGCTGCGCCGAGGAGCTGGAAAGAACAATAAAGCAGGAGGGGAGCGAAAACATATCCGCTTTCATCGCCGAACCGGTGTTGGGCACCTCATGTGCCGGCGTCGCCCCGCCACCGGAGTATTTTCGCATTGTGCGCGAGATCTGCGATCGCCACAACATTCTGTTTATCGTAGATGAGGTAGTTACCGGATTCGGGCGCACCGGACTGGACTTCGGCATACAGCACTGGGATGTGACGCCGGACATCATTGCCACGGGCAAGGGCCTCAGCAGCGGTTATACCCCGATCGCGGCCACCATAGCCAGCGAGAAGGTCTACGACGCGATCTATCGCGACAACGACGCTTTCGTTCACGGCCACACCTATGGCGCCAACGCGCTTTCCTGCGCCGTGGCCCTCGAAGTGCAGAATTACGTGCGCGAGCACGATCTCGTAGCGCGTTGTCGCAGGATGGGTGACCTGATGCTGGAACAGATGAAACCTCTTGAAGAGCTGCCGATGGTGGGCGAGGTGAGGGGGAAAGGGCTTCTTATCGGGGTCGAATTCGTTGCCGACAAAGCGAAACGAACACCGTTTGATCCACAGATCGGACTGACGGGGAAAATCGTCAATCGCTGCATGGAAAAGGAGGTGCTCATTATGCCAGGCGCTCCGGGACTCATCGATGGCGTCGAGGGCGATCACATTGCCCTCAGTCCCCCGTTCACGATTACCGAGGAGGAGATCGCGCATACGGTGGCGGTAGTGCGCGACAGCATTGGCGAAATCGCCAGTGAAATCTAACCTGAAAGACCGCTGCGAATCCCACGATGGCTGAAGCGACCGCAAAGATTGGAATCTTGACGGTGTCCGACCGTGCCAGTCGGGGCGAGTACGAAGACCGGGGTGGACCTGCGATTCGGGAGTACTTGGAGGAGATCCTGACCTCACCGTGGACCGCAGTGCCGCGAGTGATTTCTGATGATCAGGACCTGTTAGAGTCGGCGTTGACCGAGCTCTGCGACACCGAATCGTGTTGCCTGATCATCACCACCGGCGGAACCGGTCCCGCGGAGAGGGATGTCACTCCAGAGGCGACGGAAGCGGTGTGCGGCAAGATGATGCCCGGGTTCGGCGAACTGATGCGCAAGGTGTCGCTGGAGAAGGTGCCCACCGCGATCCTGTCGCGGCAGACTGCCGGCATTAGGGGACAGGCGCTCGTCGTCAACCTGCCCGGTCAGCCCAAAGCGATTCGGGAGTGCCTGGATGCGGTGTTCCCCGCTATCCCATACTGCGTCGATCTGATTGGCGGACCGTATCTGACCACCGATGAAGACCGGTTGGCTTGTTTCAGACCTAAGAAGAAATAGGAGAATCGATGAGCCCTTCATCGAGCGGAACCATCCCGGTCTACGTTGGTACCTACACGCACAGGGAGAGTGTGGGCGTCTACGTCTACACCCTCGATCTGCAGTCCGGAAAGCTGGAGTACCATTCCGAACTTGCCGACATTGAGCAACCTTCTTTCCTGGGTTTGAGCCCTGACCAGCGCCACCTCTACGTCATCAATGAGCTCGTTCCCAACGGCCAGCTTACCGCTTGTTCCATCCATGAGTCCAGTGGCAAGCTCGAGCAGTTGAATGTCCAGAGCACCAGGGGTTCGAGTCCTTGTTACGTCGTAGTGCATCCCAACGGCCGTTTCGCCCTGGTATCCAACTATCTCTCCGGTACCTTGACGGTGCTGCCGATCGAGCCGGATGGCAGCCTCGGCCCGGTGATTGACGAAGTGCAGCATGAGGGTTCGAGTGTCGATCCAGAGAGGCAGAAGGAGCCCCACGCCCACGCGGCGGTGTTGGATCCTGCCGGCAACTTCGCATTCGGGCCCGATCTTGGAATCGATAGGGTCATGATCTATGAGTTTGACGCGGATACCGGAAAGCTGACGCCTGGCGAGCAGCCGTGGGTGGAATCGGAACCCGGGGTTGGGCCGCGGCATTTGACTTTCCACCCATCCGCGAAGTTTGCGTACCTCATCAACGAGCCGGGTTCGACGATGAGCACCTTCACTTATGAAGGTACGAGCGGGGGACTGAAGCAGATTCAGACGTTGAGTACCCTGCCCGACGATTTCGACGGGACCAACCACACTTGGCATGCTCGAACGGGTGCAAGTGGTATCCACCAAAGGCAGCTCACCGCGCAACTTCGCCATCGATCCTTCCGGTGCATTCCTCCTGGTAGCAAATCAAGAAACGGATTCCATCGTGTCCTTCAGACGGGACGACGATTCCGGAATGCTCAGTGAAATTGGGCATGCAGTCGAGGTTTCCATGCCGGTATGCCTGAAGATTGCTTACACAACCTCATAGGTGACCCATGGGTATCTTCGGAAAACTGTTTGGCGGCTCTTCAAAGGAGAAACCTGCCGGTGAAGCGGCGCAGCTCCGCAAGATGTTGGAATCGTCCAAGGGGCAAACCCAGAAAGATCTGACGCGGGACGCAGCACCCAAGGAGGCGGTCCAGTATGTCTACCGCCAGCTCAAACAGGGTGTGCCACCGGATGAGCTGCAGGCCGATCTCGTCGGCCGCGGTTTCGCCGCCGAGGTGGCGGACAGCTACATAGATCTGGTACTCAAGACCATGTTCAAAGGGAAGGGAACCAGGGGCTAGGTCCCACTCGAGAATGAACGGCAACCAACCACGGGCGTGGGGCGAAATAGACGGTCAATCGGTCTTCCTGTGGACCCTCCGAAACAGCGCCGGGCTGTGCGCAAAAATCACCAACTACGGCTGCATTCTGAGCGAGATGCGCATTCCCGACCGCAGCGGCGGATCTCGCGATGTCGCCCTGGGATTCGACAATCTGGACGGCTACCTGTCGGACCATCCGTATTTCGGCGCCATCATCGGTCGCGTCGCCAATCGCACCTCGGGGGCCCAGTTTCAACTGGACGGAGTGACCCACAAGATCAGCGCCAACAACGGCAACCATCATGTGCATGGAGGATTCAAAGGCTTCGACAAAAGGGTGTGGACCGCCGTTGAAGAGGCGACAGACTTGCTGACCTTGCGCTACCATAGTCCCGACGGCGAGGAAGGGTCTCCGGGCGCGGTGACCGCACGCATCACCTACAAGCTGACGCAGAGAAACGAGCTTCGTATCGATTATTTCGCCGAAGCTCGGTCTCCGACGGTCGTCAACCTGACCCATCACGGCTATTGGAATCTGGGAGGTCATGACGGGGATACGGTGTTGGGTCACGAACTGCAGATGGCGGCCTCCAGCTTCACGGACGCGGATGAGGACCACACCTCGACCGGAGAAGTGCTACCGGTCGAAGGCACGGCGTTCGACTTCAGAGCGCCAAAGCGGATCGGTGCCGACATCAGCCGGATAGAATTCCCCGGAGATGCGGATCCGCTCGGGTACGATCTGAACTTGGTGCTCGACCGCTCGGGTGGTGGGCTGCAAACTGCTGCGAGCGTCAGAGACCCACATTCGGGTTGTGCCATGGAGCTTGAGACCACCAAGCCGGGGTTGGTCCTTTACACCGGGAATTACCTGGACGGCACCTGCGTCGGAAAGGGTGGGGTGCCCTACGTCAAGCAGGCCGCGTTCTGCCTCGAAGCGCAACACTTTCCTGACGCGGTGAATAGAGGCGGTTCATTTGGTTGGCCCTCGGTGGTTCTGCGCCCTGGAGAAACTTACGACCATACGGATCTGATTCGGTTTTCCGTGACGCCATAGGCAAGCGGTGACCTTGAGCAACTCGACCGCGCTTCCCAAGCTGCGCCAGCTCCTGGCGCAGCGTCCCCCGCAACTCCCTCCTGGCTCGCACGAGGAAACGGCCGCCGTCGCCATGCTGCTTCGCGATGCCGGATCCAACCTGCAGGTGCTGTTCATTGAGCGCATCGAACGAGAAGGCGACCCCTGGTCAGGACATATCGCCTTTCCGGGGGGTCGTCTTCGAGATCGCGCAGAGACGCTTCGGGCAGCCGCGGAACGGGAGACCCGGGAAGAGATCGGCATCGATCTCGGCGAGGCCGATTATCTCGGCCGCCTTGACGACCTCTCCGGCACTACCCTTGCGGTTCAGGTAGCCGGCTTCGTGTATCTCCTCACGCAATCGGCACCACAGGGAACATCGGATCGAGAATCGCTCGAGACAAACCTCACCTTGAATCACGAGGTGCGGAGCGCGTTCTGGATAGATTTGAAGGATCTGGTGGATCCTCGTCGCCACCTTCATTCCCACTTTCCGATCGGCGGCCGGCAGCTGTTGCAGCCCGCCATTGAGATGGGCACGGATAGGCCGCTGTTATGGGGCTTGACCTACCGCTTCGTCATGCAGGTCGTCCAGGGATTGGGGATCGAGATTTCGGGTGTCACCTCATGACATCAGAAAGCTCTAGCTCCGTCTTGTGGTTGGCCGAGAGTTTTCTTGCCAAATTGACAAAGCTTGCCGCCGTACGGAGATTGATCGCAGACAGGCCAACCATCGGGAGATCCATAGGAAATGCTCGCGAAACAGATCGTACTAGGCGTTCTCACCACCCTCTTCGCGTTGTCGGCAACCTGCGCCGCCGGCACGGATAAATCCAATCAGAAAAAAACCATCCCCGAGCTCTTCAAGATGACGCGGCCGGCGGTAGCCACGGTCCTCGCCACCGAGTACAAGCGACGGAGCAAGACCACGCATCAGGGCAGCGGTTTCTTCGTCAGTGGGGATGGGCGTTTTGTTACCAACCATCACGTGATTCCGGACAACGTCTACTCCGCGAAGATAAAATTGTACAAAGGCTCGGAGTATTCGATCAAGGAGGTGCTTGCCCGCGACGAGGAAAAAGACCTGCTGCTGGTTGCTGTGGACATCCCTGCAGATTCGGTTCGATACCTGGAGGTCAATGCGGCCGTGCCCGAGATCGGTGAAGACATTCTGGTAGTGGGCAGCCCCAAAGGACTAGACCAAACCGCCACCCGGGGAATCGTGTCGTCGGTACGCCGGGATTCAACCCACGGCAAGGTAATTCAGATCGATGCGCCAATCTCGCCGGGATCCAGCGGCAGTCCCGTGCTGGGGATGGACGGTACCGTCGTCGGCGTGGCGACTTTCAAGAAGGATGGCGAGAATCTCAACTTCGCGATTCCGGGAGAGAGCCTGATCGAGTTAATGCAGACGATCTCCGAAACCAGCTCTCTGGCCGAATACGGGGATCCGTTCGACGACCTGATGATGGTGAAGGCTGGTGTGCAGGAAATGATGACGCAGGAGGTGGGAACGCTTGATTCGAATCAGGTGGCGGTGATCAGCCACATCTTCGAGGTTCCAGGGGAGAGCATCAGCCGGTTTCGCTGGGGTCCTTCGGTGGCGGCGCCGCCGCACCGGCTGGCGGGGACCATATGGTACACCATATGGTACGAGCAGGACGACCAGAAGCTAAGCAGCACGGTGAGGATCGATTCGACGGGCAGCGTGATCGAATAGGGTTGCGGTGGATGCTGGAGATAAACAGTCGATTGGCGATCAGGGTCTCGAAGTAACGCAGCTGGGTTTAGGAGGGACCTCCTACGCCAATATGTACTCGGCAGTCACCGAGCCGGTGGCCGTCGACACTATCAGATCCGCGTTTGATGCCGGCATTCGTTATTTCGATACCGCCCCTTTGTACGGATTCGGGCTCAGCGAATCCCGCCTCGGGGCCGGCCTGGAGCATTTGGATAGAGCAGAGTGTGTCGTCTCGTCCAAAGTAGGCTACACTCTGGTACCTCGTGGCACTTCCGAGCCACCTGTGGAGATCTTCGTAGACACTCCCCCGTTGGCGAGCGCCTTCGATTACTCCCGCGATACCATCCTTAGATCGATCGATGAGAGCATGGAGCGCCTGCATCTCTCGCGCATCGATCTGGTTTACGTTCACGATCCCGACCGCTGCATCAGCATCGACCTCAACTTCGATCCCAATCAAGAAACCGACTATCGACAGGTATTGGATGAAACCTTTCCCGCACTTGCCGAATTGCGCAGTCAGGGTGTGATCGGCGCCCTAGGCGTCGGCATGAATCAATGGCAGATGCTCTGTGATTTCGCCCGCGCCGCCGATTTCGACTGCTTCCTGTTGGCGGGGCGTTACACCCTGCTGGAACAGAATTCGGTTACCGAGCTGTTGCCGCTATGTCAGGAGAAGAAAATCCGCATCGTCGTTGGCGGCCCTTACAATTCCGGTATACTCGCTTCCGGCCCGGTGGACGGAGCCTACTACAATTATGCGACAGCACCTCCCGATGTCATGAAAAAAACCCGGGAGATCGAGGCCGTCTGCCAGCGCCATGGAGTAGCCTTGGCCGCCGCGGCCTTGCAGTTCCCGTTCGGCCACCCCTCCGTAGCCTCTGTCATTCCAGGCGCCCGTGCTGTCGCCGAGCTGCAGGAAAACGTGGCCCATTTTGCAACGGAGATCCCTTCTCAGATGTGGCAGGAGCTTCAGGAACTGGGTCTGCTTCATCCGGAGGCGCCACTTCCGAGGTGACGCCTGGCTCGCAGGGCCACGTCTTTGAACTATCACACTCTTGTAATTCTTTCGAAACCGACATCGAGGTGAATTGTGGAATTGCGGCGCCTTCTGGGCACTGAACTCGACGTATCTCCCATCTGTTTCGGCATGATGTACGGCAGCGATGCGAGGAAAGACCCGGAGCTGAAGAAACAAGCCCTGCGTCGTGGCCTTGAGTCCGGCATCAATTTCGTCCATTCCTGTATGGAGTACGGCACATGGCCGGTACTGGCCGACGTCCTTGACGATTGGCCCGAACGCAAGCAGCTGGTCCATGCCATCAAGATGATTCTGCCCGAAGATGAAGACAACAACAGATTCTACCCGGACAAATTTCGGCGGCGAGTGGACGACCATTTGACCGCCCTGCGCACAGACCGGATCGACATTCTCCAGTACCAGTGGCGAGTCGCTCCTGGAACCGATATACCACCCCTGGATCTGTTCCGTCGCGTGATCGACGATGTAGTCGCTACTTTCGAGACCTTGCGAGACGAAGGCAAAGCCGGCTATTTGATGGTATTTCCCAACGCCTCCTGCAAAATGGAGGTTATCGAAACCGGTCACTTTTCGGGCATGATTGCGGTGTGCAACCTCGCCCGTCTGGATTTCGGCGCCCTCTACACCGAGCTGGAACGGCGCAATATGGGGCTGTTGGGGTTCAGCCCTTTGCAGGGAGGCAGTCTCACCGATCGCCACGACCGTCATCCCGTTGGGGAGAGCGGTGACCGCCGCAGCGGCGAGTTCTACGAAGTGGAGTACAAGAAGCGGGAACGGATCGTGGCCTGTTTCAGGGACGAGATCGGTCCTTCGATGACGAGTTTTGCGTTGCGGGCGCTGCTGTCGACTCCGGTGATGGGCAGTCTGATCGCGGGTATGAGCACCGCCGACCAAGTGGACGAGATCGTGTCAGCGGTGCAGCAACCGGCACTGCTTCCCGACATCTTCGAGCGCGCTGTGGAGTTGTGGCACAACGAACTGGAGCCGCTGGAACGCCCGTGATGGCGTAGTCAGGTCAGCAACCGCGGGTACGAGGTCAGCTGCACCAGTCCCAGCTCAGTGAGGTGGTAGTTTTCCTCCAGCCGGATTCCCGCCCTCATTTCTTCCGAATACAACCCCGGTTCCATCGTAAAGACATCCCCCACCTCGAAGGTAGCGTCGTAGTTCGGGTTGAGCTCGGGGGGTTCGTGAGGCAAGAGACCGATGCCGTGCCCCAGATGGTGCACCATACCTTCGTAACCGGCTTGCCTGAATATGTCGTCGGCGATTTGATACAACTCGTGGGCTCTTGTCCCTGGTCTCACGGCGGTCTCCAGCACCGGAAAGAGGCCGTCGATCGCCTCCCACGCCTTCTGTTGAACCTCGCTCGGCTGCCCGTCGACGGCGAAGGTCCGGCAGTTGTCGGCGTGATAGCCGTGAAGACTGGGTCCCGCATCGAGGATGTAAAGTTCGCCTGCCTGCATGGTGCGCCGCCGCGCCGCGCCGCCCCTGTCGTTGGCGCGATAGTCGTTGCCAAGATGCTCCAGATCCTCCCCCGCCCTTTTGGTAGCTTCTTGCCGGATATATCCGAACACCTCGATCTCATCCGCTCCGGGACGAACCGCCTCCTTCGCCGCATCATACATTGCTGCGGTGATGCCGATAGCGCCGCGAATCGCTTCAACCTCGTCATCGTGTTTGTTCTTGCGCAGCCGCAGGATGAACGGGGTTATGTCCCGCGCGTCGCTTCCGGCCAGGGCGAGGATGCAGCCGACGCCGCCTCCCATATCCACACCCAAAGAGCCGACGTTGGAGACGCTCAGGGCCAATTTCTCGGCCACCATCTCGTACTGACGATTGTGCATGGTGGCCAAAAATTCGGTCTCGTAGGCAACAATCTTGTCAGCGGCGACCTCCACGTCCGCGTCGGCAGCGACAAGCGTGACTTCACCGTTGGCGCGTATAAGGGCAGCGGCGGCGTGGTTGAGGTTGTGAAGCCAGCCGGTGAAATAGTAGACGTGTGGCCGGCGCGAAACGATGGCCCCGTCCAGCTCGTTTTGATGGAGAACCTCGATCAGGCGCTGCTGTCGCGCACGACATCCTTCCACTGTGAGTTTCACTCGGCGTCCCTTCTTGTCAATCGGCCCTTCCCGGCCCACGGGTATGTACCATTGTTGCCTAACCTGCCACGGTCTCGGTGGGGCATCAGGTGTAGCGATCGTATCCAGCGTTTTTCTTCAGCTGCTCCATCACTTCCTTGACCCGCTGGGACTGGGACCGGCTGCACACCAACAGCGCGTCCTCGGTATCCACCACCACCAGATCCTCTACGCCGACCAGCGCCAGGAGTTTTCCCTTGGGGCCATAGACGATGTTGTTCTTCGCATCCAGCTTCAACGCCTCGCCAGATATCAGATTGCCCTCCTCGTCCGTCGGCAATACGTCGGTGAGCGCCGCCCACGAACCGATATCCCCCCAGTTCATGACCGCCTCGAGCGCCACTACCTTGTCGGTTCTCTCGATCACTTGATTGTCGATGGCGCCGGCGGGAAGCTGAGGATACTCTCTCGCGATGATCTCCGCTTCCTGGTTTGAGACCGCAGCTTCTTTGATACGCATCAGGACCTCGTGCATCCGCGGCTCGAAGCGCGAGATCAGATCCAACATGGTCGCCGCCTTCCATACGAACATGTTGATATTCCACAAATATTGTCCGCTTTGCAGATAGGTGCGAGCACGAGCCTCATCCGGTTTCTCGGTAAACTGCTCGACATGGTAGACTGGCTCCCCCGCAAACTCGCCAAGCTCGGGACCTTTACGGATATACCCGTACCCCGTCTCCGGCCGCGTGGGTCTGGCGCCCATAACCAGCAGCTGATCTCCATGGGTGTTGATGGTTTTTTCCGCAACCTGAAGCAGGCGGCGGAACTCATCCGCCCTGCCGATGAAGTGGTCCGATCCCAGACTGGCCACAGTACAACCCGGAAACCGCGCTTCCATCAATGCGGATTCCAACCCGATCGCCGGTCCGGTGTTGCGCAGCGCCGGCTCGATGATGAGATGGTCCTCGGGCAGATCGGGCAACTGCTCGCGCACCAACCCGGCCATCTCCGTTCCCGTGGAGACGAAGATGTCGTCGCCCACCGCAATGGGGCCGATCCGCTCCACCGCCTCCTGTAGCATGGTACGATCTCCCGCCATGGCGTGGAACTGTTTCGGTCGATGAGAGCGACTGTAGGGCCAGAGCCGAGTGCCGACACCTCCGGCGCGAACTACAAATTTCATGTGTTCTCCGATCAAGCGGGCGCCGCGAGAAGATACTCGAGACGCTCCTCATCCAGTGGAGCGACGGCGAACCGTCGACCGGCCGGAATTAGATAAGTATCTGCCGGTCTCAGAACAAAATGGGTCTTCTCCCCTCGCAACTGGGCGGTGCCGCGAACCAACGTCAGGGCTCGAAATCTGGCTTGAGAGCGGAATTTAGCCGCACCCCTATACAGATCGAGTCGAAAGTGGTCTCCGTCGACCAGGCACTCCTGGGATGGCCCCGACTCGTCGCCGTGCCGGGTCACCCGCGCCGGATCGGAGTCGTAGTTGGTCACCGCCAACGCCTGATCCAGGTGAAGTGCGCGGGGGAGTCCGTCCACCCCCACCCGCCCATAATCGTAGATGCGAAAGGTTAGATCGCTATTCTGCTGGACCTCGTAGAGCATGACCCCCCCGCAGATGGCGTGGACCGTGCCCGGTGGCGTTTGCACGAGATCGCCCTCCCGAACCCTGACGTATTTCAAGAGATTCTCGGCGCAACCACGTTCGACCGCGTCACGCAGTTTTTCGGCGTCGACGCGCCGCCTGAACCCGTGCGCCACCCGACCCCGCTGCGAGCCCAAAATATACCAGGCTTCCGCCTTGCCGAAATCACCAAGGTTATTACAGCGAACGTAGGTATCGCCAGGATGGACCTGCACCGACAGGTCTTCATGGGCATCGATCAGCTTGACCAACAAGGGGAATTTGCCGCCGTAACGCTCCCATGCGCGGAGTCCCAACAATTGCTCGCGGTAGGTTGCCGTCAATCGCGAGACCGTCCAACCCTGAAGCGGACCGGCCGCAACCACGCTTTCATGGCCGGGGACGGCCGACAACTCCAGCGATTCACCGATAGGTTTGTTCTTGGGAAGTGGTCTGGCGTAGGTGAGCTCTAATCGACGCCCGCCCCAGACGGTTTCGCGCAGATGGGGTTTCATCGGCAGCAGATCCATCAAGCTGGGGTGGTTGCTCATAGATACCGGGTGAATCTCAGATCTGTGTGGGATGGGCTCGGAAGCGGTCCAGACTCATCCTGCAAAGATAGAACCCCGCGATTTCCATTACCAACAGACCAAATCGCTACCTATTCTGTACCAACTCGTCGTTGTGCCAGTACCCCGACTTAGACTTCCCACTTGCCCGGTAGATGGTGCCAGGGCCCTCCTTATATCCGTCGAACCACTGACCGACGTAGCGGCTTCCATCGGGCCAGGTGTAGGTGCCCTGTCCGTGCATGGCCCCTTCCCACCAGTCGCCGGCATAGCGGTCGCCGGAGGTCCAGGTGTAGACCCCGTATCCATGTTCGTGGCCGAAGCGGTACTCGCCCTCGAAGCGGTTGCCATTCTTCCACATGAAAACACCGCGGCCATGTCGCTTCCCCTCCCGCCATTTGCCTTCGTAGCGGTTCCCGTTCGTCCAGACGAAACTGCCCTCTCCGTGGACCTTGCCCTCGGCCCAATCGCCGGTGTAGTAGTCCCCGGCTGCCAGCGTGAACGTGCCTTCCCCGTGGCGCTGGTCGTTTTGAAAGGCGCCGACGTAGGTGTCGCCATTGTGCCAGGTGTAGGTGCCCTGCCCATGCAGCTTGTCATCCCAAAAATCCCCCACGTATCGATTCCCGTTGGACCACACGAAGATCCCCTTGCCATCGCGTTTTCCCGAGCGATAGCTGCCCTCGTAGCGATCGCCTGCGACGGTAGTAAACACCCCCTTGCCGTTCGATTTGTCGTTGCGCCATTCGCCGTCGAACTGGTCGCCGTTGATCCAGGTAAAGTGACCTTTGCCGTAACGTTGGTTCTCGCGCCAGTTTCCAACGTATTGATCCCCATTGTGCCAGGTAAGCGTACCCTGTCCATGGCGGTTGTCGTCGCGCCAGTCGCCTCGATATTCGTCGCGGTTGGACCAGGTCAGGGTACCGCTACCGTATCGCCGCCCATTGCGCCACTCGCCGGCGTACGTCTCACCGTTGGTCCAGGTAAAAATGCCCTGACCATGGGGTTGGTCGCTGCTCCAAGTGCCCTCGTAGGTGTCGCCGTTGTTCCACCAGTAACTTCCCTGACCGTGGCGCAGGTCGGCATACCACTCCCCCCCATAGCTCTCACCCTGCGAGTTCTTAAATGTGCCCTCGCCGTGACGCTGTCCCAACCGCCATGACCCGGAATACTCCGAACCGCTGACGTATCTGCGTTGTCCGTTGCCATGGGGCAACAAGCCGGTCTCGGCGGGGGGTCGCAGGCGGATCTCGCCGATGTAAGTTCCCTGCTCTGCCCAGACGACGCGGAATTCTCCCACCGCTTCCCCCTCTTCGAAGCGGCCGCTTGCTTCTTCCCCTTCTGGCAGCCAGCGATACGTCCCGGTCCCGTGGGGCAAACCGCGGACGAACTGGCCCTCGTACTCCTGCCGATTAAAGTAGAGCAACTTCCCAGCTCCGTGAGGCTGGCCGTCCTGGGTCTCGCCGCGATATTTCCCTTCCGGAAGGGTGAGGTGTTCTTCAGCTTCCAGAGGCGCACCTAGAATTAGCCCCAGCAGTGGAGCCCATTTCCACGTTGACATCGCTCGGTTCCCCGGTATATCTTTCCGCCCGAAAGGGTCTATATTCGGTAAATAACAGGATTGCAGAAAGCTGTCCACACTGAATCAGACAGATCGATACCATGAAGTACATAATGTTTACCAAACATCTGGAAGGTCTGGACCTGGCCGGCATCGCCGGAGCTCTGAACTCCGTGGGCGTTGAAGGGGCTGACTTGTGCGTGCGTGAGGGCTATCCGGTCAGTCCGGAGAACATCCAGACCGCCTTGCCGGACGCCGCCCAGCAGCTCGCCGACGAGGGCTTGTCGCTGCCCATGGTGACCGGACCGGGGGAGCTCACCCGACCGGACCTGGACTATGCGGACGAGTTTTACGGGGTTTGCGGCGAGGTGGGGGTCAAACATATCAAGATCGGGTATTGGCAGTGGAACCGAGAGCAGCACTACTGGGACCAGGTGAGCGAAATCCGGCAGCAGCTGGAAGGGTTCCAGAAGCTGTCGGAGGAACATGGCGTGCAGACCGTCGTACACACGCACTCCGGGACCAACATGGGGCTGAATAGCTGCTCGGTGATGGACCTGGTGCAGGACCTGGACCCGTCACTGGTGGGAGTCTTCCTGGACACCGGTCATTTGAGCCTGTGCGGCGAGCCGATTACCATGGCCCTCGACATCGTCAGAGATTACCTGTCGGTGATGGCATTCAAGGATATGATCTGGGAGAAGCGAACGGTGGGCGGCGAGACGGTATGGAAATCTCGGGTCGTGCCCATGGGCCAGGGATATGTGCACTGGGCAGAGGTCTTGCGCGGACTCGAAGCGGCCAGCTTCGAGGGCCACGTCAGCTTCCACAGCGAATACTCCGGGCAGCCGACTAAGCGGGTGGTGGAGCTGGCCCGCACCGACGTCGAGTTTATCGACGTTACCTTGACCGGCGAGGAACCTGCGATCTAGCGGCCCGTGGCAAAAAGCCATTTGGGCTGCGGCCGGCTCTTGCAGCCGACCCCTTCGCTGTGCTCGGTCACCGCATCTTTCTGATGCGTCTTACTCTCACGCCTTGATCTCGGCCGCAATACGTCGGCCTCGCTCTTCAAAGCGCCTTTCACCACCGGCTGCTAGGGCAGCTGCGCCGTCTCTACCTTGATGTAGTTCCCCGGAAACAACCTTCCTTCGACACTAACACCCTTGAAATGGGAACCCTGTCCCAGAAACAGGGCAATCCCCTGGGGATCGGGCAGATAGTGATAGAGACTCCCGTCCTCTGCCTCCAGGTGATGCAAGTGTCCAAGCTTGCAGCTGTGCGGCAGATCGGCCACGTCTAGTCCACACTGACACTTGTTGGTACCAGCCAGGGTAATCTGCAACCCCGGGTCAGCGCGCAATCCCGCCAGATCGAGGTCCAGGGAAATCGTGTCCGATCTCTTCAGCTCGGCAATGTGCAGCAAGGCCCCACGCTTGAGCAGCTTCCCGGTGACGTGGACGACCGAGCCGGCCTGTAAATCCCCCAGCTTTTCGTCGTTTTCGGGAGTTTCGAGGAAGGAGTAGAGCCCACCAGCGGTGGCCAAGGCGCGGCCCGCGATGCCTTCCTTCTGGTCAGCGCCACCCTTGCTCGTGGCAGCGTGGAAGAACATCTCCATGTCGACGATCACCCCACCCTCGGCGAAATCGGTACTGACAGCGTTTCCGGCATCTTTGGTTGCCGCGCTGGCGGCTGTGAGTGGCAACATCATTCCGAGCAGTATTCCCCGTGCATTCATGACATCCTCTTGGTCGCGATAGTTCGTTCGGTAAAGGTGTGAGGTGAATATCACATGTTTGATCCTTTTTGCCAACGACTCGTGAAGCACCTCGGATCAGAATCGCTGCATCGTCCGTCGACCCACCTCTGAGATCCTCGACCTATCTGGTTACAACGCCGGAAAGGTACGGTCTTTGCGATGATTCTCTCCGGAGAAAACGCCAATCACACAGACAACAGACCTCAGGGCATAGTGATATCTAGAGAGGATCCGGATCAGCACCAGATTGTTCTCAGCGGCAAGGGGTTTCGGTTTGTCCGCGGTTTTCTCGGACTGATCGTGCTTCTCGCGGTCGTACTCGTCATCTCCACTCTCGTCATGAGTTGGAAGTTCGGTATGAACGTCACTGTTGAAGGAAAAGGTGTGGTAGAACCGGTTGACCGCCTTTGGGTCAAGGCACCCCTCAACGGACTCGTTGAGCGGATCCTCGCCAGGCAGGGTCAGCTTGTTGCAGAGAACGATACCGTGGTCGTGTTGGATACCACGGAACAGCTCGCCGAGATCCGGAAGTTGCAGAATGACTTGGAGATCAACCGGAGCCGCAGACTGGAGCTAAAGCTGGAAATCGATCAGGAGGGCAGGGTAGGTGCTGCCAATCTACGAGGCGCGCATACGGACCTGGCGCGGGCACGGATGGAACTAGCACATGTACTCGCCGAGCAAAGATTGAGCTCGAATGGCGCAGCGATGTTCGCCAGAAAACCGATGGAAGAGCTTATCCCGGTTCAGAAGAGCCAGGCTCGGCTCGATAAGGCGTTGGCTGACTTGGACCTAGCGAAGAAACGGGGTTTCGTCGATCGCCGAAATCAGGAACTCGAAACTCTTTTCAAACTGGGCGAAAAGCTGCGTCACGAGCTCGAAACCATCGCTCGAAGGATCGAGCGGAGCACGGTAACCGCAGGAATTGCCGGAGTGGTGCTCACCGGTGATTTGTACCGACGGGTAGGCGACCGCGTGGTGGCTGGAGAGACCATTCTGGAGATCGCCAAGCTCAACCACTGGCAGGCCGAACTTGGAATTGCCGAACACGACATTCCACGGGTTAAGCCCGGCCAACGAACGCTTCTATACGTAAACGCCTTTCCTCACCTGGAGTTCAAGATATTCGAAGGGACCGTCAGCCACGTTCCCTCGGCCCCTGGTCCGGCCGTCGCCGGAGTGTCAGAAGGGTATCCGGTGAAAATTGGCGTAAAGAACCCACACGTTACCGATGGAATTGCGAAATACCGATTAGTTCCGGGAATGCGGGTGGAAGGATCCATCGTCGTGGAGCGCGCCCGGATTCTGGGAATCTTGTGGAAGCGGCTCCTGAAAGCGAGCGGGAAGCTGGAGAAGAAGAATGAACTTCAACTGCTGGACCCAGTATGAGCAACTTGCTTCGCATGGTGTCGTTGTTGAAGCCATACTGGCGCTACCTTGGTCAGTCACTTGTCGTCGGAATATTGATCATGATGCTGCAGCTGCCGGGACCGTACATGACCAAAATCCTCGTAGACGATGTCTATCCGCAAGGTGACGAATCACTCCTCTGGTGTATCCTGATCCTGGGATCCGTCATGACGATGGGGCTCGGACTCACCAATCTTTTGAGCGGATACTTCGGACAGTTCGTAGGCGTTCACATGGGACTCGATTTTCAATCACGGTTCTATCGACACATTCAGTCCCTCGATTTCGGATTCTTCGACCAGCGGGAGACCGGAGCTATCATCTCCAGATTCGACGACATGTACCAGTCGATCACAAGTGTTATTCAGATAGTCAACTCGTTCGTCATGAACCTGCTGCAGTGCCTCATTTTTCCCCCGATCCTCCTGTTGATCAATTGGAAGTTGGCGCTGGTAAGCATTGCCGTCCTGCCTCTCGACACCATTCTCGTGGTAACCACGAGAAAATACTTCAAGAGTCTGTCGGAACGCTTGGCTCAACGGTCCGCTGAATTGAATGCGCGCCAGTATGAATCGCTCAATGGTATCCGAGCAGTACAAGCGTTGGGGTTGGAATCGAGCTTCTATGTGAAAATGGTCCATCTATTGAGCGCGGTGACAGACCTGCAACTTCGATCGGCTCTCTTGCAGGGAGGCACGAACTTCGTTGCAACGAGCATAAGAGCAGGCGGCACATTCGCATACGGAATCTACGGATGGACCCAGGTTCTGGAGGGCCATCTTTCGCTCGGTTCGTATCTCGCATTCTCCGGCTATGTAGGATTCTTGTACGGACCCATCGGGAATCTCGTAGGGCTTCTCGGACGCGTCGAGGTAACCCTCGTCCACGTAAATCGGTTTCTCGAGTTGTACGACCTGCGCCCATCCATATACGACGAGCCCAACCAGAAACGGCTGGGAAGAGTGCGTGGACAGATTTGCTTTGAGGGCGTGAGCTTCTCCTACGATGGCAGGACGATGATCTTGCAGGAGATTGGGCTCACCGTGCCCTCCGGATCGACACTCGCCCTCGTTGGTAGAAGCGGAACGGGCAAGTCGACCCTGGCCAAACTGGTCCCACGATTCTACGATCCAACGTCCGGCACTGTTACCGTCGACGGCGAGGACGTTCGCAACGTCCGTCTGAAATATCTGAGGGAAAACGTCACCTACTCGCTGCAGGGTAACAACATTTTCCATGGAACGGTGTTGGAGAATCTGACCTTTGGGCGTCCACTGTCGGAAGCCACCGTAAAAGAGGCAGCCCGCAAAGCACACATCCACGATACCATTGCTGCGCTGCGCGATGGATACGAGAGCCACGTGGGTGAACAGGGTGTGCAGCTATCCGAGGGAGAGCGGCAGCGCCTGGTGTTGGCGAGAATCCTGTTGCTCGATTCGCCCATCGTTATCCTCGATGAACCGACCTCGGCGCTCGATATGGAATCCGAATACCTCGTTCACGAGGCGCTCGGCAATCTCAAGAGAGATCGCACCCTGATCGTTATCGCCCACAAGATTTCGACGATTCGAAGTGCGGACGAGATCGCTGTTTTGGACGGAGGAAGAATCGTAGAGAGGGGGGATCACAGCCAGCTGGTGAAGGCAGATGGATTGTATTCTCGGATGAACCAACTATCGGCAACGTTGTAGAAAGACCTCGGGGAGCTGATCGACACCACATCAAAGGAGAGAGCAATGAGAACGTTGATTAAACGAAGGCCGAAGTCTTATAGTGGAATGGACTGCAAGGTTAGTGCCTATGGATCTGAGGATGGAGGATTCTTGGGCTCGATGAGAGCTCTGGCTGACAGCGTCTTCAGCGGTGGGACTGTGGCTACGGACACCTTCAGCGTAGGTGCCGTTAGCGCACACTACACGGTCACTTCTCCAATCAAGATCACGCCCACGAGTGCTACCTTTTCGGGACCTCTTCCCGTAAGTGTCGGAGTAAGCATAGCTCCGTCCACGACAAGCCAAGGTCCAACTCCAGGACCAGATAGCTCGATAAACGGGGTAGGGACCTATAGTGCAGTCGCCGACGAAACCCGGCGTTAATCGAAGTAAATCTTGGCTTATTGAAGACTGATTGAACGGTGTCGAAGCTCCTCGAGGTCGGTCTTAGGTTGTCGACAGTGACGTAAAGTGGGCGCGGCTAGACTTCTGAGAACACTCAACTGCAGCGAGAGACCGAGAATGGCGAGAAGTGTGAGTTGGCCGAAAGATGTGGACATATCCTTCCTTCGTGGAATGGTACTGCTGGTGGTCTTGTTCTTCGTGCCGCACCTAGTTCTTGACGCCTCGTTCAGAATGGGATTTCCAAACAACGTGGCAACCGTCAAGCACAGTATCGAGATGGCCCTCATCTATACTGTAGTCCTCGCAGTTGTTCTAGTTACGCTGAAGCTAGTTGGCCAGATCTCCATCGTGCCCTTCTTGCAGGTGAAGACTCTACTGCCTTCGGAGTTACTCGTTTGCGTATCCTTTGCAGCCTTGTTCGGCTTCTTTCAATTTTATGCTAGCGTTCCGTACGGAAGGCTGCTTCCAGATGTAGACTACATTCTTTTCTTTTTGGCGGGGCTCCTGGTACACTCTGTGCTATGGCCTCTGATTGAAGAGGTTATTTTTCGAGGTGTCGCGTTCGTCGCGCTGTTCAACTATAGCAAGAGCCGCCTCACGGCGTACTTGGGATCGACCTTCCTGTTTACGATCTTCCACGCGCCTTCTCTTCCGAATCTCTTCCTTCACGCAACTACGGGTCTATCGAACGCACACCTGATCCTCATCGTCTCCTTCTCGTTTTTTGCAGCCTTTATATATGAACGGACGGGGAAACTCATGCTGTGCGTGCTGGCCCACGGTGTCGTCAACGGCATGGAGTTCCTTGGTGTCATTGTTGGTTACATAGTCGATTTTCCGCTTCCAGAGGACGGACCGGGCAACTAAGATGTCGAACGCTTTTGCTGGTCTCACTGGCGCCGGCACCAGAGTCGCGGTAGTCGATAGCGGGGTCGACTTCTCCCATCCGAAAATCGATGGCGCTCCATCGGGAGTCGGACTCCGATACGACGGGGGAAGGGTCGTCGAATCCGGCAACTTCGACGACGTTGTGGGTCACGGCACCGCGTGCGCCGGAATCGTAAGGAAAAGAGCTCCCGAAACAGACCTGATATCAGTCCGAATATTCGACACTTCACTGCAAACCCACGGACACAACCTGGTTGCCGCGATACGGTGGTGTCTCGAACACCACATCGATGTCGTGAATCTAAGCCTTGGAACGACCGACCTAGATTTCCGGGATGTCCTTTTCGATGCCTGTCAAGAGGCGTTGGACGGCAAGGTACTGATCGTCGCAGCTCACAACAATGAAGAACAGGAGAGTTTCCCAGCCGTGTTTTCGAATGTCATCGGCGTCACTGCAGGTCGATTTTCCGATTCCAAAGCATACCGCTATCGACCGTTGAACCGCGTTGAATGTGTAGCTCATGGTGACCTGCAGCGGGTCTGCTGGTTGAACTCGCGGGAGCTGCTCGTACGGGGGACGAGCTATGCAGCCGCCCATGTTTCGGGGATCGTCGCTCTGCTTCGCCAGGCCCATCCCCACTGTGACCTGAGTCGGATTCGTGAAGTTCTGATGAGACACGCGGCTCGGAAAGACAGCACCGTTTCAGAACGGGAAGACACGTTACCCCTGCTCGACGCCAGAAGAATCGGAAAGCGGATCCATCCTGTTCGTGTAGAGCTTCAGCCCATAAAGGCTGCGCTTTACCCGTACAACAAGGAGATGCACGCTTTCGTGCGTTATCCCGAGCTGATCGATTTCGAGGTTACAGGAGTCGCCGATCCTGCCGGCAAGGGCCTCGTGGGAAAGGATGCGGGTGAGGCGATCGGTGTCGGCGCGACGGGTGTACGCATCGCATCGCGACTCATCGACGCTCTGACGGACGCAGACACCTTGATTCTGGGATATGTCGACGAGCTGGGACGCATCTCAGGACGCGACTTCCTGCGTGAATCAGTTCAGACCGCGCTAGACAACGGCCTGAACGTATTCAGCTTCGTCCCGCTCCCGTTTGAGGGTTATGAGGACCTGCACCATTCGGCGCGAATGAAAAACCTGAAAATCACCTATCCCTGGGTTGCCCCAGACGCGTTACAAACCGCCATCGAGGATCCCAACAGATATGATCGGGTCCAGATCCCTGTGCTGGCAGTATGCGGCACCGGTCCCCAACAGGGCAAATTTACAGTGCAATTGGCGCTGCGCAGATCCCTATTGAGTATGGGATTCCGGGTGGGTCAACTGGGAACCGAACATCACAGCGAGCTCTTCGGTTTTGATGCGGCGTTTCCCATGGGTTATGCCTCTCCCCTGGCGATGCCGGTACAACTTTTTGTGCCCTTTCTCGATTTCACAATGCGGGAGATCGCGCACGTCGGTAAACCTGATATCCTCATTGCCGGCTCGCAATCCGGCACGATACCGTATGATATCGGTCTTCCGGACACACATACCCTGGCATCCATCGCTTTTCTTTTCGGTGTCAAACCGGATGGCTGCGTGCTTGTTGTGAACTCCATCGACTCTTACGCCTATATACGCGACACCATAGCCGCCATTAAGGCCTTGGCCAAGGTCCCAACCGTGCTGCTGGCCATGAGCGACAAGGAGAAGAATGTTCAGAGCGCGTACGGTCGCACGTGGATAAAACCCCGACAGTTGAGTAGGACAGAGATTTCGGATCGCCTGCGAAATTTGGAGGATAGCTTCTCGCTACCTGCTTTTGAGATATCGGATGGACACAGCCAACGCAGCATGACAGATGCGATAGTAAAGTACTTCACAGAAAGCGGTCCTGAGGATCCATGTCTGACAGCAGCGGCCTAACACTTCGAGTAAAGACGACCATTGTAGTAGCTCTAAAACTCGAAATCGAGCCGGATCAGATAGCGGACGACGAGATCCTTTTTGAAGCGGGATTGGGGGTGGACTCCGTCGCCATGATGGAACTCATCGTCGCCCTTGAAAACGAATTCGAGGTAGAATTCAGTGATGAGCTGATACGTATCGAGAACTTCGAATCCGTAGATTCGATCGTTAAGTTGCTTGTTCCACTTTTGGAAGATTCCAGGATGGAGAAGGAGCCATGTTCCGCTCAAACCCAAAACGAGAATTTCTAAATATTGAGTTGATGACAGACCCGGCGGCCAGAGATTGCCTCGAAGACATCCTGGCGTCTGTGATTTCCTGGTGGGGGCGTCGGTACGAACTGATGTTTGCGTCATCCTGGAGTTTCGATTTCAAACCGGGCCCAGGCGAGTTGGTGGGCCCCCGCCTTGATGCGGAGATATCCCCTGCCCTGGATCTGTTGGAGACTCACCATGGTATAAGAGTATCATTTGGAACGAGGCCGGTCGGGACCGACCTGTTTGCACTCGTTTTGAAGGAGATCCGCGGCGGACGTCCTGTCCTTCTCAGCCGAAGCCACCGCTCCGTGGCTGATCCTGGCTCAATCCCGCAGTTCGTCCTAGTCCTTGGATTTGACTATCTCCGCCAGGTCCTGTTCTATCGAGCCGCGGATGTGCGGGGCGCAACTACCCGGCAGGAAGGTTCCGTGCATGCCTTGCCACACAAAGAGCTGGGAGATTGGTCCGGTCCACACGCCACCTTTTCTGTCGGTGGCAACGGTGCAGCCACCTTGGATTGGCGACAGATTCTGCGGGATGCTGCTTTGCGGTTTCACGATCGCGATGGATCCGAGCACCGCTTCGTGATGATGGCGTCGTTTGCTCGGGAGATCGGCAGCATGGACATCAAAGCCGAGATACATGGGCATCAGAATCGGTATTGGGTGCCGCTTTTCTATAACCTCCGTCGAATTTCCCAGGGCCGTATTCAATTTGCATCGCTACTAAGGTTTCTCGAAGCACGATTCGATCTGCGGGAGATATCGGAAATATTGAGCGACTTCCAGAATGCGGGTCGCTCATGGCAACTGGTTCGCAGTCTGATGATTAAATACTCACTGACTGTCGACGATCGTGCCTTGCTGAATCGAATCTCCACGCGAATTCTCGATATTGCAACAACCGAGCAACAGCTAGCCGAAAAACTCATCCTGCTTGTCGACCGCGATAGATCCCGCGTAAGGAGCGATACGGCAAAACCGCCCGCACGTGATGAGCAGGAGATGCGCACTGTTTCATCCATTCCCCGCCAGGAGGAAGGTTATGTCGCACCTCGATCGGCAATCGAGATATGCCTCGTGAGGATTTGGGAGCACGTGCTGGGGATGGAGAAAGTGGGTATTCTGGATAACTTTTTTGAGCTTGGGGGCGACTCACTGCTCGGCTTGAAGATCCTTGCCCAAATGCACAGAGCTGGATTGGAGATTGACGCTGGACAGATATACCAGCGTCAAACCATCAAGGAATTGGCAGCCGTGACCGGGATGAATACCTGCAGTGATACCGCTCAAGACCCCGAGACCGGTTCGATGCCCTTTCTTCCTCTACAGTACAAAGGCATTTCGGAGGATGGTCCCAACTACGGACTTGAAGGCGCTGTCAAATTCTACGCTCCGACGGTTCACCATCTGACATCCGATCAGCTTGATCAGGTTGCCAATCGGCTGATGGCTCATCACGACGCTCTTCGGCTTCGATTCCCCCGTAATTTCGAGGACCGGCGCCCGACATTCTGTGAAACCTCGAGCGACTCTAGATGTTGGCAGTGGATCGACCTATCCGACGACCATCATTTGGACAGATCGGACATCCTGGACAGCGCTCCGGAGAAGGCGCGTTCTGTCATCGATCTGCACACCGGTCCTCTATTCGTGCTGCTGTATTTAAAAACGCCGTCGCACATGAAAAATGTTCTATGCATGTGCATCCATCACGTCGTTTCCGACGCCATCTCCAATGGAATTCTGGAAGAAGACATTCTGTCCCTTGCAGGTCAGGCAGCGGGGCACAGGAAGTTTCGTTTACCTCGCAAGACGACCTCGATTAAGCAATGGTCCCACATGTTGTCCAACTACGCGCGATCTCCCGATACAAGAGAGGTCGACTATTGGAAGTGCAGACCATGGGGCAAGATTCGCCCGATCCTGCCGGATCGCTGCGATGAGTCGTCAGTCGATCTTGGGAAGCTAATCACGGCCGATTTGACCGTGGGCGAGCGGATGACCCGATCGCTTTTCAGCACCTGCCGGACGCTGAGCATTACCATTCACGAACTCTTGATAACCGGCCTGGCCAGAACCCTCGCCGGCTGGAGCGGATCGGATGTGGTTCTCATAGAGCACATACATCACGGCAGAGATCCCGTTTTCGAAGGCACGGATTTGTCGCGAACCGTCGGTTTCTTTTCGCTCGAGGTTCCCGTGGTCCTGGAGTTGCCCGCGGCCAGCGGTCCCGAGGCCTTGCTCCAGGCAGTTTCCTCACAGATCCGCAACCTGCCGGCAAAAGGCATTGGCTACAGCCTGCTTCGTTACCTTTCGAAAGAGGAAGATATCGTCCGGTTCCTTGAGTCTATTCCTACCTATCAGGCGCGGTACAACGCCGTGATCGAACCCCATCTGGGCGATCAAACGGCGGCTTGCGAAACCGATGGAAGCTGGGACGTCGAGTACTACGAAACTTCGATCTCGCCAGCCCGAATCGGTGCGACGTCATTCACCCTGGAAAACAAGCCGAGAATGGAGAAGAGGTGTCTCGTTCTGCCTCTCAGATTCGGACAAAAAGGACTCTTCTACAAGGAGACCGTGGCAAGAGTGGTCGACTCCTACACGGACTGTCTGGAAAGATTCGCGGGACTTGGCCATGGTTTTCAATCCATGAAACCACGACTCAGAGAATGTGCGTGATCTTGCCGCCGCTCAGTCGAGGTTGGGGAGCGTCGGATTTATGGGTCTCACAGCCCTGTGATCAACCCGTACCGGGTCGGCCATCGCCTTGAACTCCTTGCAGAATGCCACCAGGTGTCCTGCGGCGGCATCCAGCATGGCCTTGCCTTTCTCGGCGGTAGCCAGGGTTGGCGCGCCGGATACCCCGTTCGGGGTACTGCTGCTGGTCCACTTGATCATTTTGATCGGACCCCAGCCTTTGGCCAGGTCCACATAGAGGTACTTGGACCCGTCTTCACCAGCAGCCCCACCGTAGTGATCCTCCGCTTTATCCATCTGCACACGCTCCGGCGCAATGTGCAAGTATACCGAGGTCTCGAGTTCGCAAGCGTGCGCTGCGCCGCCCATCCCCGAATCGCGAACGGCTTCGAACTCCTCGGCAACCAGGTTGGTCCACATGGTGGAAGCGACCATCGCCTCGGTCTCCAGGGTGGCGCGGCGGGCGATGAACTCACACAGATGTTCGTTCGAGCCGTGGCCGTCGACGATCATGATCCGCCTGAAGCCGGCGTAAGCGACGCTCTTGCAGACATCGAGGCAGTATTCGATGAAATGCTCGTAGGTGACGTGTACGGTGCCGGGAAAGTCCTGGCCATGCTCGTTGTAGCCGTACGGAATATTCGGCATGACGAGAAGGTTCCTTGGGTCGCGGCGTGCAGCTTCGAGCGAAACCTCGGTCGCCAGCAGGTTGTCGGTGTCTAGAGGCAGATGATGGCCGTGTTGTTCGGTGCTGCCTATGGGCAGCAGGATCACCTTCTCGGCCTCAGTGGCTTCATTGATCTCGGGCCAGGTGAGATGTTCGTAGTGGATTTTGTTTAGTGCGCTCATAGTGAGACAACACCGTCGTCCAAGAATGTCGCAGTGATGTATTTCAAACAATCGGGGAAATCAGCAGGCTATTCCTCCCAGACACCCATCTTCGAATACTTCTCGACCCGCTGCCGCACAAGCTCGTTCGCGGAGATCGGACGCAGCTCGGCAAGCGCCTCCTGGATGAGACGCTTCACGTTGCCGGCAGCCTCGTCGTAGTTGCGGTGGGCGCCACCGAACGGCTCGGGCACGATCCGGTCTATGATGCCCTGGTCCTTCAGGTCGGGAGCAGTCAGTTTCAGCGCATCCGCCGCTTCTTCTTTGCGGTCCCGTGTCTTAAACAGGATCGTGGAGCAGCCCTCGGGGGCGATGACACAGTACCAGGAATTCTCCATCATTAGGATGCGGTCACCGACGGCCATTCCCAATGCCCCGCCACTGGCCCCCTGACCGATGATCGCCACGATGATCGGCACCGGCAGGTGGGACATCTCGAAGAGGTTCCGCGCGATCGCTTCTGCCTGACCGCGTTCTTCCGCTTCGATCCCGGGGTAGGCACCCGAGGTATCTATCAAGTTGATGAGGGGGCGTTTGAACTTCGCCGCCATCTGCATCAGACGTAACGCTTTGCGGTAGCCTTCGGGATGCGGCATGCCGAAATTTCGAAACTGCCGCTCCTCGGCGGTGCGACCGCCCTGCATGCCGATGACCATCACCGGTTCTCCCTCGAGGCGCGCCGGACCGCCTACCACGGCGTGGTCGTCGCCGAACGCCCGGTCGCCGTGGAGCTCGGTGAAGTCGGTGAAGATTCGTTCCATATAGTCGAGGCTGTACGGCCGCTGCGGATGCCGCGAGATCTGCACCCGTTGCCAGGGGGAAAGATCGGTGTAGACCTCCTGGCGCATGTGCTCGACCTTCTCTTCCAGGCCCTTCATCTCCGCGCTCAGGTCGAGCCCGTCCACCTTTGACGTCTGCTTTTGGATGTCGGCGATCTTCTCTTCCAGCTCGACGATCGGCCGCTCGAAATCCAGGTAAAATGCGTCGTTGTTTTCGCTCATAACTCGGTCTCGGGTGTTTTACTGCCTGATCTTATATATAGACACCGGATCCTGAATCCTGTTCGCTAACTAAGGCGCCCCAGTGCCTCAGCCATGCGATCCATGCCTTCCGCCAAGATTTCCATGGAGGTAGCGTAGGAGATGCGGATATGTTCCCGAGTGCCGAAGCCGGCGCCGGGGACGCAGGCAATGCGCCCCTCCTCCAGCAGATACTCGCACAGGCTCATGGAGTCACCCACCTTCCAATCACCGCAGGAGCGACCGAAATGACCGGAAAGATCGGGATACACGTAGAAAGCGCCCGCAGGCGTCGGGCAGTCGACGTCAGGCATATCATTCAAACGCCCCACGACGAACCTCCTGCGTTCGTCGAACGCCTGCAGCATTTCGGCGAGGAAGTCCTGCGGACCGTTGAGAGCTTCCACCGCGGCCCGTTGGGTGATAGATGAGATCTGCGTCAGCTCCTGACTTTGCACCTTGTTCATCCCGGCAATGATCGGCGCCGCCGCGGCTGCATACCCTACCCGCCAGCCGGTCATGGCGTGGGATTTGGACAACCCGTTCACCACGATGGTCAGATCTTTCATGTCGTTACTGATGGAGGCGATGGAGTGATGCTCGGCGCCGTCGTAGACCATCTTCTCGTAGATCTCGTCGCTGATAACGTAGATAACGTGTTCCACCAGTACCGCAGCCAGCGCGGCCAGCTCCTCTCGGGTATAGACCGCACCGGATGGATTGGATGGAGTACAAAGAAAAAGCAGCTTGGTATTGGGAGTGATCGCCTTGCGCAGTTCCTCGGGCGTCAGCTTCAGACCATTTTCCGCGTCGGTTTCCACCACCTTGGGAATCGCGCCCACGACTTTGGGCTGCTCGAGGTAACTCACCCAGTATGGAGTTGGAACGATGACCTCGTCGTCCGGGTTGAGCATGCTCAACAGCGCCACAAAGATCGTGTTCTTTGCCCCGTTGTTGACCGTGATCTGCTGTGGCGCGTAGTCCAGCTCGTTGTCCTCCTTGAGCTTGCGCGCGATCGCCTCTTTCAGGGGCAGGATCCCCGATCCGGGGGAATCGTATTTGGTGAACCCTTCCTCGATGGCCCGAATCCCCGCCGCTTTGATGTTGGCCGGCGTATCGAAATCCGGCTCCCCCGCCGCCAGCGCTATCAAATCGATTCCCTCCCGCTTCATCGCCGCCGCGCGAGCGGAGATCGACATGGTGATCGATTCCTGCATCTGCTGCACGTTGCGAGACTGGGGAAGGCGGCTTGATCGAACAGTCATGTGGTGTACTCAGCGTTGATGCGCACGTAGTCGTAGCTGAAATCGCAGGTGTAGATCTCCGCTTCACTCGCGCCGCGACCCAACTCAATTTCGATCGGGATGTCCGATTCTCCCATCGCTTCGATCAGTGCCTCCTTGTCGAACTCGATGCCGGCGCCGGCGCCGTAGATCGGCACACCGCACAGGTCCACCCGCACCCGATCGGGGTCGATCTCCACCCCGGAGTACCCAACCGCACATAGAATGCGGCCCCAGTTTGGATCGCGACCGAATACTGCCGTTTTCACCAGGTTTGAATTGGCCACCGCCAGACCCACCTGACGCGCCTCTATCTCACTTTTAGCCTGGCGCACTCCGATGGTGACCAATTTGGTGGCCCCCTCACCGTCGCGGGCGACAGCACGGGCAAGCTGCCGACAAACGGTCTCGAACGCCCCGGTGAACTGCTCCAACTCGGAGGCATTGGCCGCGGCAACCTCGACCCGGCTGGCTCCGTTAGCCATGGCGATCAGCGTATCGTTGGTGCTCATATCTCCGTCCACGGTGATGCCGTTGAAGGAACGGTTCACCGCGCCCACCAGCAACTTCTGGAGAAGCCCGGAATCGATCGCCGCGTCGGTGTTCACCAGTGCAATCATGGTAGCCATGTTAGGAGCGATCATGCCGGCCCCTTTGGACATGCCCCCGATGCGCACCGGTTTGCCGCTAAGCTCCAGTTCGACGGCGCAGTGTTTGGGCACCGTGTCGGTAGTCATGATCGCTTCCGCCGCATCGACGCCGCCGGATTCCGAGAGTGTCTCGGCCACTTTGGGAATGCCCGTTGCAATCGCCGACATTGGCAGCGGCACTCCGATAACGCCGGTGGAGCAGACCAGAACCTGCTCGGGCTCGATACCGAGAGCTGACGCGGTGTCGGCGCACATCGCCTCGGCATCCTCGCGACCTCGATCGCCGGTACAGGCGTTGGCATTTCCGCTGTTCACGATCAACGCCTGGGCACGGCCGTCATTAAGGTGATGCCGGTCGACGGCGATCGGCGCCGCCTGCACCCGGTTGGTGGTATAGACCGCGGCGGCCTGGGTTTCGGACGGCGAATAGACCAGGGCCAGATCCTTCACGCCGTTGTCCTTTATGCCGGCGTGGATGCCCGCGGCTTTGTACCCGGCGGGTGAGGTCACGCTGCCATCTGTTAGCTCTTTCATCGTCTTTTCGTCAGGATACTTGCTTCTGGTGGAGCGCCTCCACCTGTGCCGCATCCCGCATCAGTTTGTAGTGCAGACTGTCTGTCAGGGCGATCCAGCTGGCTTCGATGATATTCTCGGACACCCCCACGGTTCCCCAGACCTCGCGGCCGTCGGAAGATTCGATTAGCACCCGCACACGGGCAGCGGTTCCATCGGTGCCGGAAAGCACCCGTACCTTGTAGTCCTCCAGGTGCACTTGGCGAATGCTTGGAAACTCCTGTTCCAGTGCCTTGCGCAACGCCCGGTCGAGAGCGTTTACCGGCCCTTCCCCTTCGCCGACGGTGTGGTAGACCCGGTCGCCGACCGCCACCTTTACGATCGCCTCCGAAGCATCCTCGCCGGAGCCGTTCCGATTGATGGTGCGAAAGCTCACCAGCTCGAACAAGTTCTGGTAGCTTCCCATGGTTCTTCGGGCCAGAAGTTCGAAGGAACCCTCCGCCGCTTCGAACTGGTATCCTTGATTCTCCAGACGTTTCACCGCCCCCAGGATCTCTACTACCATCGGATCCTTCTTGTTCAACCCTGGGAAGACCCGGTCCAGCTTGGTAACCACAGTGCTGCTGCCCGACTGGTCCGACACGAGAAAGCGCCGTTCGTTGCCCACCAGCTCGGGGTCGCAATGCTCATAGCAGCGCGGATGTTTGGTCATCGCGTCTATGTGCACGCCTCCCTTGTGGGCGAACGCACTTTCCCCGACAAACGGCTGCCGGTGATCGTGATAGACGTTGGCGATCTCGCTCAGGAAGCGGGAGAAGCCCATCAGCTCGGCCAGATGTTCGTCGCCGATGGTGGTGCGATTCAGCTTCAACTCCAGGTTGGGGATCACTGTGCACAGATTGGCGTTGCCACATCGTTCTCCCAGTCCGTTGAAGGTCCCTTGGACCTGTAGCGCTCCCAGCTCCACTGCAGCTATGGTGTGTGCTACCGCCATGCCGGCATCGTTGTGGGTGTGAATGCCGAACGGAATTTCGATCTGCTCGATGGTAGCGGCGATGATGGCGGAGAGCTCCGAAGGCAGGGTTCCGCCGTTGGTTTCGCACAAAACGAGGATCCGGGCCCCGCCCCTTTGCGCCGCTTTGAGGGTCTCAATGGCGTACGCCGCGTCGTCTTTATAACCGTCGAAGAAGTGCTCGGCGTCGTACACCACCTCGCGACCGTTGCCGGTCAGAAATCCGACCGAATCCTCGATCAGATTGAGGTTCTCCTCCCGGGTAGTCCTGAGCGCAGCCTCCACGTGCAGCGTCCAGCTCTTGCCGAACAGGCAGACGGTATCGGTTTCGACCTGGAGCAGGGTGTTGAGGGTTGCATCCTCTTCGGGGGGCGTGATTGCTCTCCTGGTGCTGCCGAAAGCGGTTACCCGAGCACTCAATCCGAGCTTCTTAACATCGCGAAAGAAAGCCAGATCCTTAGGATTGGTCGGATTGGGCCAACCCCCTTCGATGTAATGAACGCCCAGCGCGTCCAACCGGCGGGCGATCAGCAGCTTGTCCTCACCGGTGAATGCTATGCCTTCCGCCTGGGCACCATCGCGCAGGGTCGAGTCGTAAACTTCTACAAATCCATCCATGATAACCCGCTGATCTCAGGCGTCTGCGACAGCTTGTGCCACCAGATCGCCCACTTCCGCGGTAGAGTATCCCATCCGTCCAGCGCCCATATCTTTCAGTTTCCCGAGCACCTGGACGATCGCATTCTCCATTAAAACTGCCGCCTCGGTCTGGCCCAGGGTATCCAGCATCAGCTGGGCGGCCGCGATCGCCGCCATCGGATTTATCACGCTTTGCCCGGTGTATTTGGGCGCCGAACCGCCAATCGGCTCGAACATGGATACGCCTTCGGGATTGATATTGCCGCCGGCAGCGATGCCCATGCCGCCTTGAATCATGGCGCCGAGATCGGTGATGATGTCGCCGAAGATGTTATCGGTGACGATGACGTCGAACCACTCCGGGTTTTTCACCATCCACATACAGATCGCGTCCACGTGGGCGTAGTCCCGTTTGATATCGGCGTAGTCAGCCTCGCCCACCTCATTGAAGGTGCGCTCCCACAAATCGAAAGCGAAGGTGAGCACGTTGGTCTTGCCGCACAGGGTCAAAGTCTTGTCCCGATTGCGCCGACGGCAGAAGTCGTAGGCGTAGCGCACACAGCGCTCCACTCCTTTGCGGGTGTTGATCGACTCCTGAACCGCGATCTCATCCGGCGTGCCCTTCTTGTGAAAACCGCCGGCACCGGTATAAATGCCTTCCGTGTTCTCGCGCACTACCACGAAATCGATCTCTTCCGGTCCCTTATCCGCCAGGGGCGTTGGAACGTTCGGGTAGAGTTTGACCGGACGCAGGTTGATGTACTGGTCGAGCTCGAAGCGCAAGTGCAGAAGAATGCCTTTTTCAAGGATGCCCGGCTTGACGTCGGGATGCCCGATCGCTCCCAGAAGAATGGTGTCGAACTGCCGCAGATCGCCGACGGCGGATTCGGGCAGCACCTCGTTGGTGCGCAGATACCGATCGCCACCGAAATCGAACTCCTCTGTCTCGTACTTGAATCCCGTCTTTTCCGCCGCGACAGCGAGAACCTTGAGTGCCTCGGCGATAACCTCGGGGCCGGTGCCGTCACCCGGCAATACCGCGATCTTAGTCAATCTTTCCTCCTCAATAATGTCGCGCCTGCAGGCGCTGTTTATTTAAAAGCTGTAACGTAGGGCAGTTTGGCGGCCGCATCGTCGATGGCGACACCGGCCTCGAGCAATTGACCCAGGGCATCCCAGGTTCCGCTCAGCAGCTGCTCCCGGGGCCCATCAGGAATCGTCCCTCGGACCTGGCCGCCTTTGAACGCGATGGTTTGACCGGCAAGGTCGATGGCGACCTCCTGCTGGGGATCCTCATCGATCGAATCCATGAGCGCCGACACGTCCGCGCCGCTGGCGGTCAAGCAGGGCAATCCAAGGGCGAGACAATTGCCGAAGAAGATCTCGGCGAACGATTCCGCCACGAATGCGTTTATGCCCCAGCGCATCAAGGCCTGCGGCGCATGCTCTCGCGAAGAGCCGCAACCGAAATTCTGATTGGCCACCAGAATCGATGACCCCTGGAAGCGCTCCTGGTCGAACGGGTGATCTCCCTGGGACCGTTCGTCCTCGAAGGCGTGGGGGCCGAGGTGTTCGAAGGTCACCGTGCGCAGAAAGCGCCCCGGGATGATCCGGTCGGTGTCGATGTCGGCGCCGCGTACGACTATCGCCTGTCCTTCTATCTGAGTTCTCTTGCTGTCTGTTGTCATCGTTCCTCTACAGTTAACGTTTCGTTGATCAGTTGAGCATTCCGCGCACGTCCACCACTTCTCCGCTCACGGCGGCTGCCGCCACCATAGCCGGACTCATGAGCAGCGTGCGTCCAGTTGGAGATCCCTGCCGCCCCTTGAAGTTTCTGTTGCTCGATGAGGCGCACAGCTCGCGACCCTGAAGCTTGTCCTGGTTCATGGCCAGGCACATGGAGCAACCGGCGCCCCGCCACTCGAAACCGGCCTCTTCGAACACCTCGTGCAAGCCTTCGGTTTCAGCCGCTTGACGCACCTTCTTGGAACCGGGCACTACCAGCGCCCTGACGCCGGGGGCTACCTTGCGGCCCTTGGCGACCCGTGCCGCCTCGCGGATGTCGGACAGACGACCGTTGGTGCACGAACCGATGAAGGCCACGTTGATCGGCGTGCCCACCACCTTTTGGCCGGCATCGAACTCCATGAACCGCATCGCCTCCTCGACATTCGAGCGTTCCGCTTCGGGGAACTCCGTTACCTCTGGAATTGTGCCGTCGATCGGCACCGATTGGCCCGGGGTAATGCCCCACGTCACCGTCGGGGCGATCTCCTCACCCGCAATCTCGAGTTCGTCATCGTACACAGCATCGCTGTCGGAGGCCTGCTGGCGCCACCAATCGACCGCACGATCGAATCCAGCCCCGTCAGGCGTGTAGGTCCGACCCCTGAGATAGTCAAAGGTCGTTTGGTCCGGATTGATATATCCTACCCGGGCACCCCCTTCGATAGACATGTTGCAGATCGACATACGCTCTTCCATGGTCATCTTTTCGATGACCTCGCCGCCGTATTCGTAAGCGAATCCCACACCGCCTTTTACACCGAGTTCCCGAATGATCTCCAGGATAACGTCTTTGGCGTAGACTCCAGGCCGCAGGGTGCCGGTTACGTTGATTCGTCTCGCCTTGAGCCGCGACATGGCCAGGCACTGGGTGGCCAGCACATCGCGCACCTGACTCGTGCCAATGCCGAACGCGATGGAGCCGAAGGCCCCGTGAGTGGAGGTGTGGCTGTCGCCACAGGCGATGGTCATGCCGGGTTGGGTCAAACCCAGTTCCGGTCCGATCACGTGCACGATACCCTGGTTCTCGTGGTTGATGTCGAACAGCGGCACCTGGAACTCGCCGGTATTCGCCTCGATCGCCACCGTCATCTCCTCGGCGAGATCGTCCACGAACGGCCGCTTCGCCAGGTCGGTGGGCACGATGTGATCTACTGTTGCGAAGGTGAGATCCGGGAACCTGACCTTCAGGTTGCGCTCGCGCAGCATCTCGAACGCCTGAGGGCTCGTTACTTCGTGCACCAGATGCAGACCGATAAACAATTGGGTCTGACCGGACGGCAATTCACGCACCGCGTGGGTCTCCCAAACCTTTTCCAGCAATGTCTTTCCCATTTTACACCGCCTGTTCCTGCAAACGACTGACACGCACCGCCATTCGGTTGAGTGCATCGATGTACGCCTTGGCGCTCGCCTCGATGACGTCGGTGGAAACGCCACGTCCTTTGGTGATTTCTCCGTTCTCGGTCACACGCACGGTCACTTCTCCCATCGCCTGGCTGCCGCTGGTCACCGCGCGAATGTTGTATTCATCAACTTTGACCGAACGCCCCACTGCTTTTTCGATGGCGCGATAGGCAGCGTCCACGGGGCCATCGCCCCATGCCGACTTCTGCACGTGCTCGCCGTCGATGCCAAGCCGAACAGTAGCCGACGGCACCGTGCCGGTGCCACTGACTGAATGCAGATAATCGAGGCTGTACTTCTCCGGCGCGTGGCGCAGCTCATCTCCGACGATTACCATGAGATCCTCGTCGTACACCTCTTTCTTCTTGTCCGCCAACTCCAGAAAACGTTCGTAGGCTGACTCCAGTTCATCCGCAGCCAGCTCGTACCCCAGCTCTTCCAGACGGTGGCGGAGGGCATGACGTCCTGAACGAGCCGTCAAGACGATCTCGGTGTCGTCCAGGCCGATGGCGCAGGGGTCGATGATCTCGTAGGTCTCGCGTCCTTTCAGCACTCCGTCCTGGTGGATGCCAGAGCTGTGCGCAAACGCATTGCTGCCGACGATGGCTTTGTTCGGAGCCACGACGATGCCCATGGAACGGCTCACCAGGCGGCTGGAAGCGATGATCTCCCGCCGCTCAACTCCAGTCCACAGATCGAAATAGTCGCGTCGCGTCGCGATCGCCATAACGATCTCCTCCAGGGAAGCGTTGCCCGCCCGTTCGCCCAGGCCGTTGACGGTGCACTCAGCTTGCCGGGCACCGGCCTTTAAGGCCGCGAGGGTGTTGGCTACCGCCATGCCCAGATCGTCGTGGCAGTGTACGCTGATGATCGCATTGGAGCTATTGGGCACTTCGTCGAGAATCGCGGCAATTAGGGCACCGAACTGTTCGGGCACCGCGTATCCGACGGTATCCGGCACGTTGATGGTTGTGGCGCCGGCGGCGATGGTTGCTTCGATCACCTCGTGCAGGTATCTCGGATCGGTGCGAGCCGCATCCATGGGCGAGAATTCCACGTCGCCGCCGTATGACTTGGCCAGCTCCACGGCGGCCACGGCCATCTTGAGCACTTCCGCCTCGCTCTTTCGCAGTTGTCCTTCGAGATGAATCTTCGAGGTGCCCACAAAGGTGTGAATGCGCGATCGCGGAGCGCCTTTGAGCGCCTCACCAGCACGATCGATGTCCTTCGCCAGGACGCGGGCCAGTCCGCATATCGTCGGGCCCTCCACTTCTTGGCCGATGCGCCGTACTGCCTCGAAGTCATCGTTGGAGGAGATGGGGAATCCCGCCTCGATAACGTCCACCTGAAGCTTTGCCAGCTGCTGTGCAACGGTAAACTTCTCTTCTACCGAGAGCGTAGCGCCGGGGGTCTGTTCGGCATCGCGCAGAGTGGTGTCGAAAATGATGATTCGGTTTTGATCCTTCTGGTCCGTCATTTTGGTTTTCTCTCTGGGAAAGGCCGGACTTCCGAGATCACTTGCAGATGGAACGGTCCGGCATGCTGCTCCATCTGCCGGCTAAGTTCGAGTTCGATCGACTCGGACGCCTCGTTAAGGGCGGGTTCCATCTGCATCACCCCCTTCCGGGATTGGTATTTAGTGCCCTGCTACTTCGTGTCCAACCAGCTCATCATGCCGCGCAGCTTGGCGCCGACTTCTTCGATGAGGTGTTCTTGATCCTGCCGCTTGCGAGCATTGTACACCGGCCTGCCCACCTCGTTCTCCTGCAGCCACTCCTTGGCGAAGGTCCCGTTTTGCACCTCGCGGAGGATTTTTCTCATTTCGGTGCGGGTCTCTTCGGTGACAACGCGGGAACCGCGGGTCAGGTCGCCGAACTCGGCGGTGTCGGAGATCGACGAACGCATGTTGGCGATGCCGCCCTCGTAGATCAGGTCGACGATCAGCTTTACCTCGTGCAGACACTCGAAGTAGCAGATCTCCGGCTGATATCCGGCTTCCACGAGCGTATCGAATCCAGCGCGAATCAATTCCGTGATCCCACCGCAAAGCACCGATTGCTCGCCGAACAGATCCGTCTCCGTTTCCTCACGGAAGGTGGTGGTGATGACACCGGCGCGGCCGGCGCCGATCCCTTTGGCGTACGCCAATCCGAGGTCGTGAGCACGGCCGGTGGCATCCTGATAGACCGCCAGAAGGCTCGGAACACCGCCCCCCTGCTCGTACACCCGGCGCACCAGATGTCCCGGACCTTTGGGGGCCACCATGAAGACGTCAACGTCGTCGGGGGGAACCACCTGCTGGAAATGGATGTTGAACCCATGGGCGAAAGCCAGAGCGTTTCCGGCTTGCAGATTCGGTTTGATGTCTGCCTCGTACACCCGGCGCTGTATCTCGTCGTTGATCAAGATCATGATAATGTCGCCGGCCTTGGCGGCGTCGGCGACGGTCATGACCACGAGGTCCTCTTTTTCGGCCGCAGCGCGACTAGCGCTGCCTTCGCGCAAGCCGACCACCACCTTGACACCGCTCTCTTTCAGGTTCAGGGAGTGGGCGTGACCCTGGCTGCCGTAACCGATTACCGCAACCGTCTTGTCGCTCAAGAGGTCGAGATTGGCGTCGCCATCGTAGAACATCTGCATCGTGGGGATCTCCTGTTTTTGTGTGCTAGTCAGCAGTGATTATGGACATAGTTTTATGACCGCCTGTGATTGCTTCTCAGAGGCTTCGTTCGATTCTCGATTGTTGGAAAAAAACTAAGAGGAAACGAAGCCCTAGCTGAGAAAGCCGATAATAAGCAGAAGGGCTGGTCTAACTGGCAGGACGCGCAGAGAGCCGGTTCGTCGGCCGCGCGGAGCGACCGGCAAGGAGGAATCGATGTTGTTGGCCCGAGACTGCATTTGCTTCAAATCTTTACGGTTCAATTAGTTATCCGGCTCAAGAATAGAGAAATATAGAACCGGATTTTGGACATGTCAAGAGTTGTGCGATCCTCCATCCTATCGGCATTTCCGCTTCGATCTTCACCCAGTCCGACCGAGACTCCGGATGCCCAGATTGGCCCGATACCTGATCGGCTTTAGATTTGGTGCCGCAAAGATCGTGTTCAAGCCGTCATTCAGCCGCTTCCGACCTTCCCGTTTCGCACAGGTGCCGCCGGCCTCGACCGAATGTCAGATTCCCTGGAAATCGCTGAAATCGCCGACGCCGAAGCCTGGGACGAGCTTGCGCGCAACGGTGTGGGAGGGTCGGTGTTCGCCACTCGCCCATGGCTGGAAAGTGCCCAACATGCGACAGGTGGAGCGTTGCGTTGTTTTGGATGTTTGAAGAGCGGTCGCCTGGTGGCGGGATTGTCGGGCATGGAGCGTAGCGGGGGTGGTCTGAAACAGCTGGCCACACCAGTGCTTACGCCCCACGGCGGTTTGATCTACCAGCCGATCGAGGCGAAGAGCCCCGCCAAGCTGGAAGCGGACCGGAACCGCGCCACCGAGCTATTGCTGCACCACGTGTCGCAGCGGTACCATCACATCTCTCTGAGTCACGCTCCCGAGATCGAGGACCTCCGACCGTTCAGCTGGCTCGGCTTCGCGTCCCAGGTGCGATACACTTATCGCATAAATATCGCCAACCTGGAAGACACCTGGGAAAAGCTGGAGCGTCGCACCCGCGGAGTTATTCGCAAGGCGGAGGAGACCGGGTTCGAATTCAAAGAAACCGGTAACACAGAGTTGATACGGAGTCAGTACGAGCGGGTCTATGAGAGAAGCAACGAGCCGGCGCCGGTGGATCCGGCTGTGGTAGAACGTTTCGTGGGCAAGGTGCTGGATGACGGGCTCGCCCGGGCCTTCGTCATCGAAGCATCGGGCGAGGTTGCTTCGGTGGTCGTCTTCGTAAACGGCTTCGATACGGCCTACGCGTGGGTGGCAGGCCAGAATCCCGACTACGCCGCCAGCGGGGCCACCTCACTACTCTACTGGCGCTTCTTCGGACATACTGAGCTCGAGCAGTTCGACTTCGTTGGGGCGAACATGCCATCCATCGCCCTTTTCAAGCGCGGGTTCGGGGGCGATCTGACCTCCTACTACGCCGTCGAGCGATATCGCAGCAAGTGGGCCAGGGCGGCATTCGCCGCCCGCCGGTTCTCCCTTCGTTTGTTTGGCAGGTGAGTCAGGTCTACCAGGCCCTCAAGAAACCTCCGGTTCACGATAGGTTACATCGGCCACATAAGACCCGCCATAATTCCGCCGTCGACATAGAGTACTTGGCGCGTCATAAAATCGGAAGCGGGGGAGGAGAGAAATACGGCGGTTCCAACCATGTCCTTCGGGGGCACCCAATCGGCCCGCAGGTGTAAGCTGGTGCACCCAGTCCTTCATCTTGGGGTCGTCCCATAACTTTCGATTCATGTCGGTCACTATGAATCCCGGACCGATGGCGTTGACCTGAATGTTGTACGGCCCCCATTCCGCCGCCAACCCTTTGGTCATCTGGCCGATCGCTCCCTTGCTACCTCCGTAGACGGATATCTTCGGCACCCCGATCCCCGTCGTCAGCGAACCAATATTGACCACCTTGCCTCGACGGCGTTCGATCATTCCCTTGCCCACTTCCCGGCAGAGGAAATACGCCCCCTTGTAGTTGGTATCGGTGATCTGGTCGAATTCCACCTCGGTGATCTCTTCGATCGGCTTGCGGATATTGGTGCCGGCGACATTGAACAGGATGTCTATGGGTCCTAGCTGTCCTTCGACCTCGCGTACGGCATTGGGAATCGCGTCGATCTGGCTGATGTCCAACTCTTGCGTAATCGTTTTGCCACCAGCGCCGGCGATCTGCGTTGCCACCTTTGTCAATGCATCCACACTCCGCGAGGCCAGAGCAACCGCTGCGCCGGCGTCGGCCAGACCGCGGGCAATCGCGGCACCGATCCCCCGGCTGGCACCGCTAACGAGTGCTACCCTGCCCCCGAGATCGAAAAGTTTCATTCGTCCCTACTCTCCTCTCAGTTCCTTCGCTTTTGCAAACGCCCGTTCGCTCTGCTCCACCAGGTTCAGATGCGCGCTGACGTGGCCCAGCCAGTACCAGCTGTCGGCATGGGACGGATCGTGCTGCACTGCCTCCTTTAATACGGGCAGTGCCTCCTCCAGTCGCTCCAGCTTGATGTAGGTGACCGCCAGATCATGCGCCGCGTCGGCGTCGGATGGGTCCGCCTCCAGCGCTTTCGCGTAATACCGTATCGCCTGCTTAAATTCCTCCCGCAACCAGTGAATGCGTCCGACGTTTGCGAGCACCGCTCCGTTCCCCGGGTCGACCTCGAGCACGCGCAGAAAAATCTCCAGCGCTTTCTGATCCTGCTGTGAAAGCGAATAGGCATTGGCCAGTGTGATCAGGGCGTCTTCGTTGTCGGGATTGCCCGAGAAACCGCTGCAGGTGCTCAGCGGCCTCCCCGTACCGTTGTCCGTTGTAGTGGAGCTGCCCGATCAGTAAAGACAGCTCCAGATCTTCGGGATCCAATGCACGAGCTTTTTCGTACGCCTGGATGGCCTCTTCAACTCGCCCTGCTCGCAAGTAGCTGACCCCCAGGTTTTTCATCGATGGCACCCGCTTGGGATCGATGATCGTGGCGTCTTCGAACTCCTCGATAGCTCTAGCGTAATCTTCGGTGTTGATCGAGCCGACCCCGCGGTTGTAGCTCTCGACCCAAAACTCCTCGCGCGAGAGTGCCACCTTCGGCTCCCACTCTGCGTCCAACGTGATCGCTGCACCATACTCGGTGTTCATGCGTCCGAACTCACCCGACTTTCCGTAGGCAGATCCCAGATAGAACCGCGCCTCGGCGTTTTCGGGTGTCGCCTCAACCGCCAGCTCCAGCTGCTTTAAGGCGTTGGTCCAGTCGTCCTGTTGAATATAGATCTTGGCCGAACTCAGATTCTTCGTCTGGCAGCTCGAGAATAGGACCATGGCGACGAGAATCAGCGCAGCGACAGGCAAGCTGTTCACCTTGTTTAATTCCACAGTTTCGGCAGTTGGTGTATCAGGGTGATCCAGGAGAAATAGCCGAAGAATCCGAGCGCCCAGAGCATGGTGAGAAAACGCACTGGACCCATCGCGATCTTGCCTTTGAGTACCCGCTTGTTGGTCCACAACAACAGCACCGAATAGAGCAACATCACACCGCCATTCATGCACGCACTGAGGACGAGGAGCACCAGCGGCTGGTTGAGGTCGGAGAGCATGATCAGGCAGCCAAGCAGGATTTGCGCCCACAACAGGGCGAAGTAGAGCCGGCTGTCCGTCCACCGCTCGTTGTCGCGGAGCCAGTTGACCTTGATGATACCGGTCGAAATCCGCGCGCAGGCGTCCACCACGCCCAGCTCGGTGGTCAAGAGAATGGCGATCCCCATCCAGTTGAAGAGGCGCTGGAAACCGATGCCGAAATGCTCGCCGATATAGATGCCCTCGGCGCGAACGAAATCGAAGCCCGCACCCAGCTCGGTGGCGCCGCGTGAAGTGCTGTAGGAAATCAGCGACAGCAGGATCAAGGACAGCACCGCCAGCACGTAGAAGGAGACGATATGCTCCAGGTTGGCAGCCCTCCACCATGCCTTCCACCGTCCCATGTTTTCTTCTGTGTGCTCGAAATGGTACCCGATGTCGGCAACCACCTCGTCTTCACCGGTCAGCGGGCTTGTAATTCGGCCGATGAACCGCCCCATGCCGTAACCCTTGTCGCGCACGAAATCGCTCTGGGCCAGGTTCATGGAACCGCCGGCACCGGCAAACGCGATAGCTCCCAACAGTAGCGGCAGTTCGATGTCGGGGGGGATGTAGCCGAAGTTTACGGTGCCCTTCAACATGGCCACCACGTGTTCGGCCTTGACGATGAGCGCGACCAGCACCACCAACAGCACCACGACTACCGCCACCAGAGCGCTCTGGATGATGAATACCGTCCGGTACACTACCGGACCCAAGGTCAGGGCAAGGCCGACGACGATAAGACCGGCGATGGAATAGATGACACGGGCACCCTCGTCGCCGCCGATTTCCCACGACAGCATAGTCGCAGCCCCCGATGCCCACCCTGGCCAGACCCACGGCACGACGTTGCAGAGCAGGAAGATCCAAGCCCAGTGTTTCCAGAGCCGGCAAAACCCGGTCACCGCGGTTTCACCCGTTGCCAGCGTCCAGCGTTCGATCTCCATGTTGATGAAGAACTGAGTGGTGACGCCCAGCATGCAGGCCCAGAAAACAACGAAACCGAAGCGGTAGGTTATGTGCGGCCAGAGAATGAACTCGCCGCTCCCGATGGAAAGCCCCAGCAGCAGAATGCTGGGCCCGATCAGCCGCACCCAGGAAGGCGCGTCGGGAAGATCGCGGTAGGTGGGCGCCGGAAGGTTGTGGCTGGGTATCAGTTCGTGAGGAACGGACCTATCTGTCATACGCTCCTTCTTTCCATGCCACCAACGGATGTTTTCGCTGGCGCATCGGAAACTCTACTCTGGCGCCGGTGATTTGCGATTCGTAGGCGCCCAATATCATTTCCAATGCCGCGATTGCATCGCGGGCCGAAGATAGCGGCTCGCCATCGTTTTCGATCACATCGATGAGGTCGAGAACCGCCCGACGGTTACCGGCCTCTTGAAAATTCTGATCTTCGACGCCATCGAGCGGCTGCCATTTCTTGGCGGAATCCTCTGGAACCAGCGCAGGATACGGATAGATCGTGGCCACCGACCCGGCACTGGTCAACATGATTCGACCTTCGCTTCCAATGATCTCCCAGCCAAACAAGTGCGGCCGGCCCGGTTGGTCCTTTCTGGAATCGAAGAAACCGGCGGCGCCGCTTTTAAAAGCGTAGTAGCAGTTTATGCAGTCTCCGGCAATCAGCTCCAGCGGCTCGGTAGCTTCTCGGGCGTCGCCCTGTTCCAGCTCATGCCCTTCAAAGGTTACGTGAGCGCTCATCCAGTCGACATCGCCAGCGAGGAATCTCATGCCGTTCAACAGGTGCGTTCCCAACACAATCATATCTTCGCCGCCCCCGCGAGCATCCTGCTTTCCGTGGGCGTGGATGGCATTGAGGTTCCCGATTCTCCCTTCGTCGATGGCTCGTTTAGTACGTTGCAGCCCGTCCACGTGGACGGCTTGATGGGCTACGGCGATCTTCTTGCCGGCGGCATCCGCTGCGCGCACGATCTCGTCCCCTTCCTGGAGGTTTGAAGTCATTGGCTTCTCACAATAGATGTCCGCCCCAGCTTCGAGACAGGCCATCACCATCTCCAGGTGCCGGCCGGGCCAACGCGGGCAGACAGAGGCCAGATCGGGTTTCTCTTCCTTGAGCATCTCTTTGTAGTCGGCGTATGCCCGCGGCACGCCGGCGCTCTCTTGTGCTTGCTTGCGCCCCTCCTCATCCTCATCCGCCAGGGCTACGAAATCGATGGTCTCCAGATCCTGAAAGGGCTTGTGAAGGCCATGTCCGAATCCACCGGCGCCCGTGCTGCCAATAGAAACTGCTCTGTAGACTTTGCTGGAAGGCATCTTGTCTCTCCGTGAAATTTTAGCCTGAAAACTGGGGCTTCAATCTAATAACTAGCGATTGGAGCAGCCAGTCTGCCCCGGCGGACGTCGCTGCTTGCTGCCCTAAGGACAAAGGGGCATCTTCTCCGACGGAGCACGGTTTGAAACAATCATTGTCCCTCCGTTCTATATTCGACCAGCTGTTCGAAGCGTTTGGGCCTCAAGGGTGGTGGCCGACAACGCCAACCGGTGATGTTCGTCCGCACTACTATCCGGGGGAAGGGTCGCGGCACCTGGAAGAGAATGAGCAATGGGAAATCGTGGTAGGGGCGATGCTTACCCAGAACACCTCGTGGCGCAATGTGGAGTCCGCCTTGACCGGTCTGTGGCGGCAAGGTTTGATGGATCTCCATGCCATGGGTAGTGCTCCCTTGGATCACCTTGCGGCGACAGTGCGCCCTTCGGGATACTTCAACCAGAAGGCCGCGCGGCTGCAGAACATCGCTGCTTACATCGAAAAACGGCACAATGGCAACATAGCCGATTTCCTTCGCCTTTCGACGCAAGACCTGCGCACAGAGCTTCTCTCGTTGAACGGGGTCGGCCCGGAGACCGCGGATTCGATACTGCTCTACGCGGCTCAGGTGCCCCGTTTTGTGATAGATGCGTATACGCGGCGAATACTCGGGCGCTTGGGCGTCGTGGAGCCAGAGGTCCAGTATGATGAACTCCAGACCGAACTTGAAAGCAAACTCCCCAGGGAACACGAGCTCTACAACGAATTCCACGCTCTGCTGGTGAAGCTGGCGACCACCTCGTGCACAACGAACCCAAAGTGCCAATCGTGTTGCTTAAATGACCAGTGCACCTATTTCAAGAGTGAGTACGTGGAGAAGGCTGGATGAGCCGGCGACGTCAGTATTTGATCGGTGAGGTTGTCGTTGTGTCCGCATTGTGCCTGGCGTTGACGCGAACATCGCTGGCCCAGACGCTTGAGTACGATCCGTATTACGTTCTGCCAGGAGCGGCAGGGGTGGGCGGAGTGGATGTGGTATTCGCGGGGCGTGATGTTGGTGATCTCGCGGCTGCGAGCTCGCTCGATCTCTCCGCAAAGTATTCTATCACTGATAAGGTGGAAGTGGGGGCGCTGGTTCGCTCTGGCGTGCTGGACAAGGGGTTCGATTCCATCTCGGCCGTGACACTGGGGGCGAAGTACGGTTTCTCGACTGAAGTTAACTCGGCGACCGTGAATCTTGCCCTTCCTGTGGGGGACATAGAGGAGCTTGGTGTCTCAACGGGATATATGTACACGAAAGCGGTGGGTGGTCTCAGCATCAACAGCATGTTGTTGCTGGGCTGGCTGAATGCTTACAACGGGGGGAGCGGCGTTGCCATAAAAGCGCTCGTCGAGCCCACGAGACAGGTGTCGCAGATAGTGATGGGTTATTGCGACCTGATCATCGCCACGCACTCGGATGATCTAGTGGATGAGTTAGCCATCGATCTCCTTCCCAACGTCGACATATTGAAAGGGGATCGGATGGCGGTGAACCTGGGCGTACGGTTCGGAATTGCCGGAAAGCGCAAGCAGGAAGAGGTGGGATTGCTACTGGCTTTCCTTGCCATCCTACAATAAGAAAAGGGCATCAGAGCCAGCGCCCTGATGCCCTCTGTCGCTCGCGGCGGTTTACTTTCCGTTTTACTCTCCACCGAAGGAGTAATACACGTTGACTCCCATCCAATCACCGGCCAGGTCGTAGTCGATCTCGGCCGCTATGGCGCCTTTCTGCACGCCCAGCCCCGGCGTCCCCTTGATTTTCGTTTCGTCATCGTCGATGGTACCGAAAGGCCCCAAGTCCAATTCCGTAGAAATGATGTAAAGGGTCGTATCGAATTTGCCGTATAGGCGAAACGCGCTGGTGCCAAACTGGTACTTGTATCCGGCGAACGCCCCTATTGCCGTGGCGCTGGCAATATCTTCTGGAAATGTGAGGAACACGAGACCTGCGCGGCCAGGTTTTCCTTTCACTTTCTTGTTGATGCTGACGGCGCCACCGAATCCGGTGCTCAGTGAACCTCCACCCGCATAGCGGGTGGCCTCAGGTTGCCCCCCAAAGGGGGGCGATCACATATCGGAAAGCCCCGATGGGGCTGTCTCTCGTTGCTACTCCATTCCCAGGTCGAGCTGGCGCTTCTCCTGCTCTTCCTGATGCCGGATATACGCTCGAACCGTGCGCTCATCCAACCCTACTGTGCTCACACAATAGCCCCGCAACCAAAAATGCATCCCCTTCACACGCCGCGCCTGCATCAACTCCCAGTGAATCCGAACCGCACTCTTACCCTTCAAGAAGCCGATCACAAACGCCAGGCTGAACTTAGGGACCACCTTCAGACACATATGCACATGGTCTGGCCGCAGGTTCCCTTCCAACAGTTCCACACCCCGTTGGCTTCCCGAGGAGGAAAGAGCCTATCGTATTTCTCACCGGGTCGGTAGAACCTCCCCGGGTCCACCGCCAGAGGCGGGGGGCTTAGACCAATACTAAATCGCCAAAGTCGCCGACCGGCAAGGCCATTCGCGGCGATACAGAAATGACCAGACCATCGCTGTTGTTGGGCACCATCAGCCCACAGAAAGCAATGACCACGAACAACGTGGTGATTCTTTTCATGCTAATCCCTCCCTAGTGGATTTGAAAACTTTCGCAACCTTGCTCTGAACGAAAATTGCGGGACAGTTCGGGTTGACGCAAGGGAAATCTGCGACGCTTGAGCCCTTGCGAGTTCCGCATCCAGCGAGCTATGCTGAAATGCATAACTGTCGTGGAGGAAAATCCAGAAGCACTACTCGTGTACGAAACGGGGATTTCCGAAGCCGTCGTTGGTCACGTGGCTGCGGGCGGGAATCTCTCCCTTTTCGGGAATGACCAGGTCGAGCTCGGTGTAATTCTCGACGATGGTGCCGTCCCCGATGCTTACTTCGGGACCCAACCGCACCTTTCCAGGGATGCGATCGCCGCTCTTGACGGTGGCGATTACCACCGACGAGCCGATGTGGCATCGCGGTCCGACCTCAACAAATCCGCGCATTTCGGCGTTGGGGCCGACGACGCTGTTGTCGCCGATCTCTACGGGTCCGAACAGACCGGCGTCGGTGCCTACGAAGACGTTGTTCCCAAGTATCGGATGTCGGTGCTGAACCTTCGTACTCAATCCCCCCAGGGTGCAAGGCAGGAGGTGGCAGCCGCTGCCGATAATACCCGTCTGGCCTGTGGTCATTCCGCGGTGGGGGTGGTCTAGGAAGTTGGCATCACCGATCGAGGTCTCGGGATGTAGGTCGGCCTGATAGTATCTACCCCCCAGCTCCGAAATCGCGCGCGGCAGCAAAGGCACCGGTAAGCGATTGATCTGTGGTGCTCCATCGACCTCGCCCTCGCGGGTAAGGGCGTGGGCAATGTCGTGGTAGAGCAAGACCCGCCAACCCGGGTAGGTGCTCATTACCAGCTGCATTTGGTAGTCGAATACGAAACTGCAGCCGAGCTCTGAAAGATAGCGGCTGTAGTGCGACTGATCTCTTTGTTCGATGGCGCGTTCGAGTTCCTGGGACAGATCGAGGCGTGCGAGGTGATCCGCCGGCAAACTGCAAGCTTGAAGAAGATAGGCGTCCCACACCGAAGGATCGCGGAGCGAAGCAAAGCGGTTCCAACGTGCACGCTCTTTCAGGGAAGGCAGATCCCAGAGCAGCGCGAAGCCCGACATCAAGGCCCTCTCTTCAACCCCATTAGTATCGTCCACGGCCAGCAATGACTGCGCGATCATGGCGTACAACTGATCCGCGATCTCTTCGACCACCTGCTCCAGACTGATTTTCTCCCTCAGGGAAAAGGCGTTGTGGGATCCGGGGGCGACGCATTCGAGCAGATTTCCGAGGACGGTTTCCAGGATGTCGCGGTTCACGAATCCCCGTCCGGACGGCTGCGAAAGGATCTGCGGGTCTATGGGGTCGATGCGCAGGGCGTCCAACTCTTCAGCGGTGAAGATCGGTTGCACGCGCGCCATTACATCCGCGAGAAGCTCCTTCTTGCTTCTCTCGTAGCTCGTGTCGAACAGCGTTGCCGTGCTCATTCTCTGTTGCCTTTGGTCCGATTTTGAGGGCGGGGTACCGGCGCCTATCTTGTCCCACAATATATGGGCTGGCAGTGCAGGCACAACAATCCGAAGCCCCTATGAAACGGACATTCACCCGAGCCTTGGGCCAACAGATATGAAGCAATTGACCGTACAAACGCATCCGGACGGTGAGGTCTTGCCGAAAGAGGAGCAATTGGCCTGGCACATAGCCGCCATGGCCGGCGCCAACTACGGGGCGGACGATGATGTGCTGGAGATGATCGGCAATCGGGTCATCGACAATGCCGCCGTGGCCATGGCCGCGCTCAACCGGGACGCCGTCCGGCACGCGCGGCAGCTGGCCTTGGGTTATCCCCATCTTGAGCGGCGAGGCGCCACTCTATTCGGATTGCCGCCCGAGCGCACCTTTCACTGCGAGTGGGCCGCCCTAGCCAACGGCGTGGCGGTTCGCGAGCTGGACATGCACGACTGTTATTTGGCCGCTGACTATTCTCACCCGGGGGATACGATTCCGGCGATTCTCGCGGTGGCCCAACAAACCGGATGCAGCGGCCGCGACCTCGCGTTGGGTGTGTTGACGGCCTACGAAACCCAGATATCACTGGTGACTGGAATCTGTCTGCATCAGCACAAGATCGACCATGTCGCCCACCTGGCGCCGGCAGTGGCCGCCGGCATCGGCACCCTGTTGCGGCTTGAGGTCGACGAGATCTATCAGGCGATCAATCAGAGTGTTCACCTTGCCTGTTCCACGCGTCAGTCGCGCAAAGGGGACATCACTAGCTGGAAAGCGTATGCGCCGGCGCAGGCGGCAAAGACGGCGGTGGAGGCCGTTGCTCGAGCGCGTCTGGGAGAACGCTCCCCGGCCCCTATCTACGAAGGACGGGATGCAGTGCTCGCCTGGCTCCTGGGGGGACCTGAGACTCAATATGAATTGCAAGTGCCCGATCCGGGGGAGTCGATGCGCGCCATCATGCGCTCCTATACCAAGGAGCATTCAGCGGAATATCAGGCGCAGGCACTGGTGGACATCGGCAAGCGGTTGAAGGCGCGGGGGATCGACGTCGAAAATGTCGAGGAGGTTGTGATTCGCACCAGTCACCATACCCACAACGTGATCGGAACGGGAGCCAACGATCCGCAGAAATTCGACCCCGACGCCTCCCGCGAAACCCTTGATCACAGCGCCATGTACATCCTTGCGGTCGCCTGGGAAGACGGCAGCTGGCATCACCTACACAGCTATGCACCCGAGCGAGCCAAGCGGGCAGCCACCGTTCGTCTGTGGCGCAAGATCCGCACCGAAGAGGATGAACGATGGACCCGGGCGTACCACGATCCGGATCCGGCGAGGAAGATGTTCGGAGCGGAGGTTGAGGTGCGTTTCAGAGATGGCAGCTCGATGCGGGAATCCCTGGAAAACCCCGATGCCCACTATCTCGGGTCCAGGCCGTTTGAGCGCCACGACTATGTCGGAAAATTGCGAACACTGTGCGAGGGAACGGTTGAACCCGGGGAACAGAGGCGTTTCGTCGAGCTTGTTGAGGCGTTACCCGAGCTCGAGCCGCGCCGGGTTGCCGCCCTCAATCTCGAGGCCATGCCCGAAAAGCTGCTCGAGTCGACCAGCGATCGGGTGGGACTGTTCTAAGGTGACCTACCAGGATAGCTTCGACGAAAGATTGTGGAAGAAGTAGTTGTCTTCGAAGTAGATCAAGTTGGCGGTCCGCGCGGCTTGATTGATGTGTATCTCTTGCCCGGGCTCCAAGCTACAGATCTGGGATCCGTCGATGATCAGATAAACGTCGGGCGCTTTGGTCTCCTCGCTGATCTGCAGGCGAATGCGAGATTCCGGAGTGAGGATCAGCGCCCGCGAAGTGAAGTTGTGCTCGTTGATGCCGTCCAGGATCATACAGCGCACATCCGGCATGACGATCGGTGCCCCGGTCGACAGCAGGAAAGCGGTGCTTCCCGTCGGTGTACCGACGACGACACCATCGCCCCTGATGGTGCGAATCTCGGTGTCGTTTACATATACGTCTATGAAAACGAGCCGGCTCAGAGCTCGGAGCTCTATCTCGTTTATGGCCTGGTCGCGGGTACCGGCGTACTCGCAATTCAATACGAGCCGCTCGCTGGTGAGATACTCGCCGGCCATCACCCGCTCGACGATCCGCTTGAGATCGCTGCGGTCACCTGCCGTGAGAAAACCGACGGTTCCGAAGTTTATGGCAAGTACGGGACAGTCCGGAAAGCGGTCCAGGGCGCGGAGCACGGTTCCGTCTCCCCCCATCGCCATAACCAGATCCAAACCGGGTACGTCGGTGCGCTGATCCAGAAGAACCGCCTCGACGTCGTGTCGGGCGAATTCGCCTTTTAGCTCGTCGCTAGGAAAGGGCTGCTCTTCGTCCCGGACGAGAATTCCGACTTTGTTGAACCTGGCCATAGACTTGGTACGACAATCCGCCAGCGATCGATGCGCCGGACGCGATTAGTTGCGGGCCTCTTTGTCGGCCTGTCTCTCGTACGCTTTGATCAGCGCTTGCGTACCTTCATCGCCGCAACCGGCACGCTGGACGATGTTGAACAGCTGATGAGCAATACTGACACCGGGCAAAGCCAGCTGAACGTCGTTTGCTGCTCCCAGCACCAGCTTCAGATCTTTCTGTTGCAATCTGACCATGAACCCCGGCGCAAAGTCGTTGTCCAAAATCCGCGAGCCGAGATTCGTCAGCTGCCAGGAACCAGCAGCGCCGCCGCTGATGGCCTCGACTACCTTGCCCACATCCAGATCGGAAGCGGCGGCCAGCATCAGGGCTTCAGCCATTCCCATATTGTTCACCGCAACGGAGATCTGGTTGCACAATTTGGTCGTCTGTCCGGCGCCGTTGCCGCCGATGAGGTTGATGTTTTTGCCCATCGCCTCGAAAACCGGCAGACATTCGTCGAAGGTCGCCTGGTCACCGCCAACCATTATGGAGAGGGTGCCGTTTATGGCGCCCACGTCGCCACCGCTAACCGGCGCGTCCAGCATCGACACGCCCCGTTCGCCTAAGGCTGCGGCGATTTCCTGAGTCACGCGAGGCGAGATGGTGCTCATGTCGATGACCGTCGCCCCTTTGCGAACGCCGTGAATTACTCCGTCGTCACCCATAATCACCGCCTGCACGTCGGGCGAGTCTGTGACCATGGTTATCACCACGTCGGCCCCCTCTGCGGCTTTCTTCGGGGTTGCCACGCGTGTGGCGCCAGCGGTGACGACTTCGTCAACTTCCGGTTTGTCGCTGCGGTTGTAAGCAACTAGGTCGAAACCTGCTTTCATCAAATTTTTGGACATGGGCACGCCCATGATGCCCAGTCCTACAAAAGCTACCTTTGTGTCTCCCGGTTTTGCCGGCATGTCCGTTTCTCCTGTAGAATGTCGGGTGTCTGCGACGATCAAAAAGCAAAGAAGAAGTGGCGATTGTCTTCGATGTTCGCCGTTGCGTACATCTGTGCGTACCACGTCTGTAACGCTTCGGTCTGACGCTGCTGCAACAGTTGCTGTGCCAACTGCTCACGATTTTCATCGAAGGCGGCTTCGTCCACCGAGGTCTTTTCCACCACGCGAATCAGATACGCCCCCCGCGGCATCACTACGACTTCGCTGACATCCCCCTTTTTCAAGCGGAAAGCGGCGCCGACGAAAGCGTTGCCCTGACCGATTCCAGGTACGGATTCGGTCCGCGAAAACGGGTCTGTAGTGCGAACCTCGAGATCGGCGGCCTGGGCGGCAGCTTCGAAGGTAGCTCCCTGCTCGATCTGTGTGCGAATAGCCTCGAGCCGCTGTCCCGCCAGTTCCGACTTCTTCTCATTGCTCAATTTGCGGGAGATCGCCTCGCGGACCTCTTCCAGCGGTATCACCCCCTTGGCTCGCCGATCCGTCAGATGGGCGATCCAGAAATACTCATCTTGTTCCAGCACGTTGCTCACGGTGCCAATCTCGGAATCGAGAAAGAGATTGACGATCCATGACGTGCCGACGCCGAGGCGGGGGACGGGGCTGTCTTTGGCGATAAATCCGCTGTCGTTGGGCTGCATGCCCGCCGCGCCCACGGCGGACTCGAAACTTTCCCGCTGGGCGCGATCGCGAAATTCCTCGGCCCAGGAGAAGATCTCCTCCTGCGTTTGCCTGGAGGCTTTCAATCGCAGCAGGATATGCCGAGCCCTGACTTCCTCCTTGCCATCCTCGTTCAGACGCTCCTCCACCTTGATGAGGTGCCAGCCAAAGGGCGTGTTCACCGGCTCCGAAACTTGACCGGGCTCTAGCGCGAACGCTACGTCTTCGAACGGGGCCACCATGCGGCCGCGTCCAAAGGTGCCCAAGTCACCTCCGTTTTCTGCGGTGCCTTGGTCCTCCGAAACCGCGCGGGCCAACTCCTCGAAATCGGCACCCGATTCGATCTCGGACCGAAGATTGGTGATCTCCTCGTAGACGCCGAGGGAGTCCTTGGTATTTGGAACCTTTTGGAAAACCACGAATGACATGCGAACTTGATCGGGGTGGCGGTACTCTTCCCGGGTTTCCTCGTAGCGAGCCTGCACCTCGCCGTCGTTTACCTGAACCTCGTTGTCGCTTACCGTGGCATTGGGGACAAACAGGTATTCGGCGTCGATTTTTTGGTTTTGAGTTTCAAAATAGTGGCGAATCTCGGGCGGACTCACCTGCACCGTCTCGGTCAATAACCGCTGCAGCTTATAGCTTAGCCACTGTTGCCTCACCTGTTCCTCCAGCTGCATCACGAAGCTCTTGTTGCGAGCGTTGGTGAAGGTCGTCGGGTCGTTGAGAAAGTGGCTGTATTTCGCCGGATCGAAATCGCCGTCGGTTTGGAAAACTTCGAGGCCCTGCACCACCGGAGGTGGTTGACTGCGCGTGATGAGCGCGATCTCTTTGTCCGAAACGGCTATTCCAAGCTTTTCGATCTGCTGACTCAGCAGAACGCTGCTGACGGTTTCTCCCCAGATTTCCCGCACCAGCGCTCCTTGATCGACCGGCTGATCGTCGGGTTGTTGTCGAGCCGTGTTGCGCAGGACCTGCTGGAACAGCTTCAGGCCGATCTTCTCCCCATTGATGACCCCGACCGCGTCACCGCTGCGGCTGCCGCCGCTGCCCGAGAAATCCGCTCCCCACTCGACGATGATGAGGCCGACAAAGGCGAAGATTACTATGCAAATTACGATTCCGGTTCTCTCCCGGAGTTTTGTCATCATGGGGTTGTGTTCTCCTGTTCGTCTTCATTGCCTGCCGTCGAGATTCCCATCGCCGCCTTGCGTTCGGCTGGATAGCGCATGAGGCACGCCACCCTGTGACCCTCCTCGATCTCCAACAGCTCTGGAACAATCCGACTGCACACGTCCTGGCGTTCTGGGCAGCGCGTGTGGAATGGACAACCGGAGGGCGCATCGGCAGGGTTGGGCACGTCCCCCTCTAGAACCACACGTTGCTTCTTGCCTCCGGGGTCTGGCACGGGGACGGCGGAGAGCAGAGCTTGGGTGTACGGGTGAGAAGGATTGGTGTAGAGGGTGCTGCGCTCGGTCAACTCCACGATCTTGCCCAGGTACATAACTGCAACCCGGTCGCATATGTGCCGTACGACACTGAGATCGTGGGCGATAAACAGGTATGACAGACCCAGCTCTTTTTGCAGATCCTGCAGCAGATTGATGATCTGGGCTTGGATGGAGACATCCAACGCCGACACCGGTTCGTCCGCGACGATAAACTGCGGCTCCACCGCGAGCGCGCGCGCGATGCCGATGCGCTGGCGCTGGCCGCCGCTGAATTCGTGCGGATAGCGGCGCGCGTAGTTGGCGGGCAGACCGACCATCCCGAGCAGCTCGCCTACACGTTCGGTCAACGCGCGTCCCTTGGCGAGACGGTGTATCTTCAGTGCTTCGCCGATAATGGCGCCCACCGTCATACGCGGGTTCAGCGAGCTGTACGGGTCCTGGAAGATGATCTGCATTTGACGACGACGCGCCCGCATCGCTTTGGCGTCCAAGCGCAGAATGTCCTGGCCTTCGTACAGGACCTCGCCGTCGGTTGCTTGGACAAGGCGAAGCAGTAGACGACCTAGCGTCGTCTTGCCGCAGCCACTCTCCCCCACCACACCGAGAGTCTCGCCCGAGTGGAGCTCGAAAGAGACCCCGTCGACCGCCTTCACGTGCCCCTGCACCCGACTCCACAGGCCAGTGCGGATGGGGAAGTACTTCTTCAGGTTCCTGGTTTGCAGCAAAGGTTGTTCGCTCATTTCACTACCGGTGCGGATTCAGCCTTCCAGCAACTCGCCAGATGGCCGGGGGTAACGGACTCCAGCGACGGCTCCTCGACGCGACATTTGTCGTCGGCCAGGGGGCAGCGCGGACTGAAACGGCACCCTTGAGGGAAGGATGTTGCATCGGGGACCATGCCGGGGATGATCTCCAGGCGATCGGTCTGGGTATCGAGCCGTGGAATCGAAGCCATGAGCCCGCGGGTGTACGGATGGGCTGGAGCTTTGAACAGGGCTGCGGTCTCTGCGTGTTCGACAATCTTGCCCGCGTACATGACGGCGACCCGAGCGGCTGTTTCGGCGATAACCCCCAGATCGTGGGTGATCAAGAGAATCGCCATCTGCAGCTCCTCCTGCAATCGCTTCAGAAGTTCGAGGATCTGGGCTTGGATCGTCACGTCCAGCGCGGTGGTGGGCTCGTCAGCTATCAGCAGGTCGGGGTTGCACGACAGCGCCATGGCGATCATTACCCGTTGGCGCATCCCACCGCTCAACTGATGAGGATAATCGTCGATGCGCTGCTCCGGTGCCGGGATGCCTACGAGACGGAGCATATCGATAGCCCGCAGGCGCGCCTCTTTTTTGCCGACACCCTGGTGCAGTACCACGGCTTCCATGATCTGATATCCGCAGGTCAGTACGGGGTTGAGGCTGGTCATCGGCTCCTGGAATATCATCGCGATATCGTCGCCGCGAATATCGCACATCTGGCGTTCGGAAAGATCGAGCAGATTCTGGCCGTTCATCACGATGCGCCCGGACTCGATACGCCCCGGGGGCTCGGCCACCAATCGCATGATGGAAAGAGCGCTGACGCTCTTGCCGCAACCGCTTTCGCCGACCAGGCCCAGGGTTTCACCCCGCCGCAGATCGAAAGAAACGCCGTCGACGGCGCGCCCGACCCCTTCATCGGTATAGAAGTAGGTCTTTAGGTCGCTGACCTCTAGCAGGGTATCCGCAGTCTCAGGCATGGGTGAGTTCTTCGGAGAATGATGCTGCGGAGCGGTTCCATTTACCTTCGAAAGTCCAGGTGGGGTTATCGTACTTGGAGTGTAGAAGAAGAGAAACTCGCTCCGACTGGTCGGCGCTGAGATCGGCCTCGTCGATCTCGACGGAGAGTACCTCGCGGAACCCCTCCAGTATTCGGGTCTTCAGGTCAGCGGGTGACCAGGATTCGAGACAGGCGCTCAAATGTGTGCTTCCCAGCTGCAATTCCGAAAGATACGCTTCGCGCACCGCCACATCTCCTTCGGGCATGAGCTCCAACAGCCTTTCGTGACGCGGATCGAGGAGCAGGGAGCCGTGCTGCAGCACCGCGCTCTTGAGGCGTCGTTGCGCGCTGCCTATCAGCTTGCGTCCCCTGCACTTTACCTCCCACCGTGAGATGCTCGAAAAACACGGCCGGCTGGTATCTGTCGCCTGCCGGTCGGTACGGCGCGCGGCGGCCCGTTCCAACACGGCCTCCACCCCAAGGATGCGAAGTCCTCGCACCAGGCAACAACCGATAGCATGGTAGACCTCCCCTACATCCTCTCCCACCTCGCCGGCGGCCGTGGCGCAGACGACACTGTAGGTGAGTTCTCCCCAGTGCAAGACGGCGCGTCCTCCCGTGGGGCGGCGCACGATGTCAACGCCCATCTGCCGGCATTTTTCGACGTCCAGCTCGCGTTCTAATTTCTGGCCGAAACCGAGGGTTACGGTGGGCGGATTCCAACCGAAAAGCCGCAAGTATGGTCCGCCGCCGCGGTTGGCACATTCGTCCAGCAACACCTCGTCCACAGCCATATTGTACGCACCCCGGGCGACACCCGTATCAATGAACGACCAGGTCGTCATCAGAGCGCTCCGAGCCGCTTGAGAGCGTCACGGGCGGCCATCTGCTGTGCTTCTTTCTTGCTGCGCCCCCGACCGCTACCCAGTTTTTCGCTGGTTATGCTGACTTCGACGCTAAAAATCTTGTCGTGGTCGGGCCCTTCTTCGGCATGCACGAAGTACCTTGGATGCCCCGCTCCCTCCCGCTGAGTATGCTCCAGGAGCTTGCTTTTGAAGTTCACGTAATCGTCGCGGCTGATCAGCTCCTGGAAGTCGTCCAGGACCCGTTCTTCCGCGAACCGGCGAACCACGTGTAGCCCGCCATCGAGATACATCGCTCCCACGACCGCTTCGAACGTGTCACAGAGGATCGAAGGCTGCTCGTGTCCGCCGGCATTCCGTTCCTCGGCGCTCAATAGAACAAACCGTCCGAGATCCATGCGCCTGGCTTTGGCCGCCAGGGTTCCCCGGCTGACGATTAGTGATTTCAGCTGTGTCAGGTGGCCTTCCCGCTTGTCCTCGAACTCCCGAAACAGGAATTCCGCGATTATCAGGTCGAGCACGGCGTCACCGAGATATTCGAGGCGCTCGTTGGAATCGATGCCGTGCCCCTGCCGAGCGTAGACGTAGGATCGATGTTTGAGGGCGTGTACCAGCAGTTGGGTATTCTTGAATCGATAGCCGATTCGCTGCTGGAGTTGGCGCAGGTCACTCTGGGGGAGTTCGTCCTCCCACGAACTGCGCCATCGGCGTGTCAGGGCTGCGATCCATCCCATTCGGAGCGATCTCAATCTTCGAAACGAGCAAAGGCAAGAGCGGCATTGTGCCCCCCGAAGCCGAAGGAGTTGTTCAACGCGTACTTGATCTTTTTCTCACGCGCTTGATTGGGAACGTAATCCAGATCGCAGGCAGGGTCAGCCTTTTCCAGGTTTATCGTTGGGGGCAGCACCCCGCGCTTTAGTGCAAATATGCAGGCAACGCTCTCGATCGCGCCGGCGGCGCCGAGAAGATGGCCGGTGCAGGACTTCGTGGAGCTGATCGCCAGTTCCCGTGCCGAACTCCCAAAGGAGGTTTTGATCGCCGTCGTTTCCTCAGGATCACCCAGTGGCGTGGAGGTCCCATGAGCATTGACGTAGTCAATGTCAAGGTGATCGAGTCCGGCGTCCTTTATCGCCAGATTCATCGCCCGCACGCCGCCCTCTCCCCCCGGAGACATGGCGGTCTGATGGTATGCGTCGGCGGTAAAACCGAGGCCTAGAAATTCGCCCCAGATTTCGGCGCCGCGAGACCGGGCATGTTCCAACTCCTCTAAAATCAATCCCCCCGCTCCCTCACCCAGCACGAATCCGTCGCGGTCCGTATCAAACGGCCGGCTGGCGGTCAGCGGATTCTCGTTGTTCTTCGACAGCGCCTGGGCGGAGGTGAAGCCAGCCATCGAAACTGGTGTCACCGCTGCCTCGGCCCCGCCGGCGACCATAATATCCGCTTCGTCGTACTGGATCTTTCGCGCCGCTTCCCCGATCGCGTGGGCCCCGGAGGCGCATGCGGAGACGGTGGAGTAGTTGGGTCCTCTCGCGCCCAGCTTCATGGAGACCATGCCCGAGGACATGTCGCTGATCATCATCGGGACCAGGAAGGGACTGACGCGGTTCGGGCCCTTTTCCATAAGGATGGTATGTTGATCTTCGAGCGCTTTTATGCCACCGATGCCGGAGCCGAATATTACCCCGAAGCGGTCGGCGTCGATTTTCTGAGCGTCTAACCCGGAATCGTCGAAGGCTTGCCGGGCGACGAAGACGGCGTAGTGGACGAACGGATCGTTGCGCCTGGCTTCCTTCCGGTCCAGGGCCGGAGTGGGGTCGAAATTCTTTACCTCGCCGGCAATCTTGACGTCGTGGTTGGACGCGTCAAAATGAGTTATTGGACCTATCCCGGAGCGGCCGTTTGTCAGGGCCTCCCAGAATGCTTCTGGATCGTTGCCGTTGGGTGCAAGCGCCCCAAGGCCGGTAACTACAACTCTCCTCCGCGACACGATATGGCCTCCCCGACCTCCTAGGCCTTGCTGTGTTCTTCGAGGTATTTTACGGCGTCGGTGACGTTGGTCATCTTTTCCGCATCCTCGTCCGGAATATCGATGCCGAACTCCTCTTCAAACGCCATTACCAGTTCGACGGTGTCGAGAGAGTCGGCGCCCAGGTCATCTATAAAAGACGCGGCGTCGGTCACCTGCTCCTGGCTAACACCGAGTTGCTCGACGATCAGATCTCGGACACGCTGGTCAATCGCTGACATAACAACCCCCTTTTCAGTGGATTTGATATGGGATAGAATGTGGTGGATGAATTCAGTTTCACGCTCTGTTTGATGGCTAGCTGGCGGTGGTTGAGCCGTCCCCCAGGACCGCCAATATCTCGGCCTGCGCCGCCACCTCCTCGCCGACGAATGCTTTGCCATCCAACTTGCACGAGACTCCCCTCCGCCGCAAGACGTTTAGCTCGAGACGCAGCTGATCGCCGGGTACCACCGGCCGACGAAACTTGGCATGGTCAATTCCCGCAAGGAAAGGAACTTTTCCGCTCGAATCCTCCATCGACTTCAGCATCATGGCTGCCCCGGCTTGCGCCATCGCTTCCACAATCAAAACCCCAGGCATTACGGCAAAGTCGGGAAAGTGGCCTTGAAAGAAAGGCTCATTGACCGTCACGTTTTTGATACCGACAATCCTCTCCCCAGGAACCAGTTCAACGATCCGGTCGAGCAAGAGAAACGGATACCGGTGGGGCAGAACCTTTTTGATCGCCTCTATGTCCAACTCCACCTTGACCGCGCCCATCAGGTCGCCATCCCCCCATCTACCTGCAGTACCTGCCCGGTTATGTAAGACGCCCGATCGGACGCGAGAAACGACACGGCCTGGGCTACTTCCTCCACCAATCCAGGTCTCCCCATGGGAACCTGGCTCAGCATGGCACTTCGAGCCGCATCGGTGAGGGAAGCGGTCATCTCCGTCTCAATAAGGCCGGGTGCCACCGCGTTGACCGTTATGTTCCTCGTTGCCAGTTCCCGGGCCATCGATTTGGTAAATCCGATCAGCCCTGCCTTCGAAGCGGCGTAGTTGGCCTGTCCCGCGTTGCCGCCGATGCCGACGACCGAGGAGATGGCGATGATGCGCCCGGACTTCGCTTTCATCATGGGTCGGACCGCTGCTTTAGTGCAATTGAAAGCACCTTTCAGATTGGTTGCGAGCACCGCATCCCAGTCCTCTTCTGACATGCGCAAGAGCAGATTGTCCCGCGCAATGCCGGCGTTGCTCACCAGAATATCGAGCCTGCCGAAGCGCTCGAGAGTCTGATCGACAGCCCCTTTAACCGCATCGAAATCTTCCACGTCCGCCGCTAGCGGGAGCGTCTCTCCCGGCATCTCCTTCGCCGCAGACTGGGCTCCCTCCATTCTGGTGCTGAGGACGGCAACGCGCGCCTCGTGGCGCGAGAATTCCGTGCATATTGCGCGCCCGATTCCGCGGCTGCCGCCGGTGACCAGAGCTACCTTGTCAGCTAATATTCCCGTCATCTGCGCTCACGGGTTGAGTCGGCTCATCAACGGAGCTAACCGGACGTAGCGGCGGTTTCTGCCGCCTGTTCAATCTCTTCCAGGGTTGCCGCGCTGGCGAACTGCATCCTGCGGTCGATCCTCCGGTGCAGACTCTTCAGCACGCTCCCCGGACCCACTTCCACGGCGCGGTCGACGCCCAAATCGTTCAAACAACCCATCGACGCGGTCCAGCGCACCGGGCTGGTCATCTGGGCGCCGAGCTGAGCACGCAGCTCAGCGACCTCCTGCACCGGAGATGCGCCGACGTTCGTCACTACCGGAATCTTCGGCGCGACCAGCGGCGCCTCGGCAAGCAGCTCCTTCAATTCGATCGCCGCCGACTCCATGAGCGGTGAGTGAAACGCAGCGCTCACCGGGAGCGGCACGACCTTCTTCGCACCGGATTCACCGGCGGCAACGGACACCTCCTCCACCGCCCGTTTCTCTCCGGAAATCACGAGCTGCGCAGGTGCGTTGAAGTTGGCGGCCGCGACGGTGCCGGCACAACGCTGGCAAAGATCCACGACCGTGTCATCGTCCAAACCCATGATGGCTGCCATCGCCCCCGGCTGTTTGTCTCCCGCTTCCTGCATCAGGTCGCCTCTGCGCTTGACCAGGCGCAGGCCAGATTCGAAGTCGAGAGCCTCCGCAGCCACCAGAGCGGAATATTCGCCCAGGCTGTGACCGGCGACGCAGTCGGGACGCAGTCCCCGTTCAAGCAGCAGCCGCAACGCCGCAATGCTGTGCACAAAGACCGCCGGCTGGGTAATGGCGGTTTGGCGCAGCGCCTCTTCGGGTCCGCCGAAACAGAGTTGGCTCAGCCCCGTGCCCATCTCCCGGTCGGCCATCTCGAACAGCTCGCGGGCAACCGGGGAATTGTCGTACAGATCCTTGCCCATACCGACGTACTGGGACGCTTGTCCTGGAAAGAGAAAAGCCAGATTGCCCATCTCAGTAACACCACCGGATCAAGGCAGCTCCCCAGGTCAACCCGCCACCTACCGCAGCGAGCAGGGTCAGGTCGCCGGTCTCCAACCGACTTTGTTGTTTGGCTTCAGAGATGGCAATAGGGATCGTCGCGGCGGTGGTGTTGGCGTACCGTTCGATATTGGAGAACACCTTCTCGGCAGGAAGGTTCATGCGTTCAGCGGTGGCGTCGATAATGCGCTGATTGGCCTGATGGGGAATGAACAGCTTCAGATCTTCGGCGGTGAGGTTGTTGCGGTTCATGAGACTAAGAGACACCTCGGACATCTTCGTGACCGCGAATTTGAAGACCGTCCGACCCTCCTGGTGAACGTAGTGCAGACGATCGTCCAGTGTCTCCCGGGTCGCCGGATGCAGGCTGCCGCCTGCCTTGATGTGTAGACATTCGGTGCCAGAGCCGTCCGCGTGCAACTCGAAGTCCAGCAGTCCGGTATCGGCTTCTTCAGAGCGCTCCAGCAGAACCCCCCCAGCTCCGTCGCCAAAGAGGACGGAGGTGTTGCGATCCTCCATGTCCAGAATCGCACTCATTTTGTCTGCTCCGATAACCAAAACCTTATCGTGGGCCCCGCTCCGAATACACTGCGATCCGGCAACGACAGCGTAGACGAACCCGGAACAGGCGGCAGACAAATCATACGCCCAGGCCTTGCTGGCGCCGATTTCATGTTGAACGAGGCAAGCTGTGGAAGGGAAAAACATGTCGGGAGTGACGGTCGCAACGATGATAAGATCGATGTCGGTTGGATCCAGCTGTTTCTGGTCCAGAATCTGCCGGGCGACCTCGATCGCCATGAAGGAAGTCGGCCTGCCTTCTAGGAAGCGTCGTTCTCCGATCCCGGTGCGACTCCGTATCCACTCATCCGACGTCTCCACAAACTGGGACAGATCGGCATTGGTAACCACTTTCTCGGGCAGATAATGTGCCGCCGCGGTAATAACGGCACTGCATGTTCCACCGTCCGCTGTCAATCAAATCCTCAAACCGAATTCGCCGCACGCAGTCATCGTCAGTTATCAGTCTGCCGGCTCTATGTATTCTCTGCCTTTGTAGAACCCGCAACTGCTGCAGACGTGGTGGGGGACGGCCGGTTGCCCACAGTGGGAACAGTTCGTCATGGGAGAACTCTTCAACTTCCAGTGCGTGCGGCGCTTGTCGCGTCGCGTTCGCGATATCCGTCTCTTCGGTACTGCTACCACGTTACACCCTCCTGTTGTTGAACAAAGTCCTGGTAAGCAAACTCACTTAAATTTCAGCTCCTTCAGTGCTGCCCAGCGAGTATCGTCTCGTTTATCGGAACAGCCGCAGTCACTCTTGTTCAGATTCGTGCCGCATTGAGTGCATAAGCCCTTGCAGTCGGGCGTGCAAAAAACGCGTAGCGGGAGCGCCAAAACGAGCGCTTCGCGAATCTCCTTCTTCAGATCCACCGATTTCGCCCCCGGGTCGAGGATCATGACTTCCTCTTCCTCGTCTACGGCCTCCAACTCCTCCTCGCTGGCCCGCTTGCGCTGCACCAGGAGTCGGAAATCGGTCTCCAGCGATTCTTCGATTCCTCCGAGGCAACGACAGCACTCGCCTCCAACCGCGCAGGCGACCGAACCCTTGAACGAATAAGTTTCTATGCTTCTGCCGATATTCAGTTGCACCCGGACCAGGTCTGGCAGCGAGAAGTAGTCGTCTTCGAACTCCAACCCTGCCGCGTCCACCTCTAGCAACCGTTCTACCAGACCTTCTTCCAGGTCGTCGAGGAGTATTTCGGTGACGGGAGGATCGACCTGGGGCGACATCAGGAACCGAAGATAAGTCCGATTTCGCGGGCGGCGTTGTCGACCGAATCGGAGGCATGCACGGCGTTGCTCTGGATATTCGTGCCGAAGTCAGCTCGAATCGTGCCGGCCGCCGCCTTGGTGCTGTCCGTTTCACCGATGAACCGTCGCAACCTGGCAACCGCGTCATCTCTCTCCAGCACCATGGGCACTACCGAACCCGAGCAGATCCATTGGATGAGCTCGGGGAAAAACGGCTTGTCACTATGCACACCGTAAAACTCTCGCGCCGCCTCCTTGGCGAATCTCGTCATGTGCAGCTCCCTGACCACGAAGCCTTCCGATTCCACGCGTCGAATGATCTCCCCGACGGCGTTTTTGGCCACCGCATCGGGTTTGATAATCATCAAGGTCCGTTCCATGCCATTCCTTCTCGCTGCCGAGCTCATACGGCCGCGTACGAGCGGCAAAAAAAGATTCCAATCGAGCTTGAAATAATAGAAGTTAACCCTTTTCGTGTCAACCAGATGGGAGCTTTGGGCGGCGCTGTCGAGAGCACCTGTTTTTGGGCATCTCCGGGACCCGAAAATGAAGGCGGACAGGGGCGCCCGAATCCGGCTTGCGCCGGCATCCGAACCGCGATTCGGCTTGGGTTTTAACCCTTTCCTGGCCCCATTTTCCACCCGCTGGTGATTTCTTGACAGGGTAATTTCCCAAGGATAGATTCGCCAAACATGGATCACCCGCTGCTCGGAGACCACGGTAAGGCGATTCGCGACCCCGTGTGGGGTTACATTCACGTCCCCGATCCAGTCCTCGCCCTTGTAGACACCGAAGACTTCCAACGACTTCGGAACATAACCCAGCTGGGATTTGTCAGCCTGGTTTACCCCGGGGCGCGTCATTCCCGCTTCGAACATTCGCTGGGCGTTTTTCACCTTGCCAAACAGTTCCTCCTGCGCCTGCTGAACTCCGATCCACCCCTGGAGTTGGAGGAGGAAGACATAAAAACCTTCGTCGCCGCAACCTTGTTGCACGACATCGGACATTACCCCTTTTCCCACACCCTGGAGGAGCTCGCTCCTTTTTTCGTTCACCACGAGGAACGGGCGCGGCAGATCATTCTCGATCCCACCCGGGGCATCAATCGGGTTCTGCGGAACGAATTCGATATAGACCCGGTGAGTGTGGCCAACGTGATCGATTACCGCAACAAGAGCGTCGATATACCCCGACGGCACCTGCTGTTGGCCAATATCCTCAGCGGCACTCTCGACCCGGATAAGATCGATTACCTGCTGCGAGATTCTCTGTTTTGCGGCGTGCCGTTCGGAGAAAGCGTCAATCGGGATCGCCTCATCACCTCCATCAAATACGATCCGTCCCGCACACGCCTGGCCATCACTAGTAAGGGAGTGTCGGCGGTGGAGGCTTTGGTGTTCACCAACTATCAGATGTATCGCAATGTCTATTGGCACCACACCGTTCGGTCGGCCACGGCGATGTTCAAGCGCGCGGTGCAGGATGTGCTCAATCACTCCAGCTGCCAATTGCGCCTGGACGACTTCCACGGAATATCGGAGAGTGAGTTGATTCTGATGTTGCGGGAGGAGCAGCGACGCCTGGGGTTGGAGGGGGCAGCGCTTCTCTTGGAAGGCACGGTTTCAAGGCGGTTGCACAAGCTGGGCAGTTTCATTTCTCCCGGTGAGCGCAAACGGGAGTTGCTGCATTTCTTCTATGACCTCTATCGCCATCCCGAGAAGCGTCGGGCCAAGGAATTGGAGTTGTGTCGCATCTTCGGCGAACATCTCGAACGCGAGATGATGGGACACGAGATTCTCATAGACATTCCCAGCTTCAACAAGAGTCCGGAAGTCGACTTGAAGGTCTTTTTCGGGGCCGATGTACCGAGTGAAAAGCTCGATCCTCTCGCCTTCGACGACCCGGAAGTTTCGCGGTTGCGCGACTCCTTGTTGCTAAATTTTGAGGACCAGGCGAAGATTTTTCGGATCTTTTGTATTGACGATGCAGACCTGCGCAAGCTCGTGCGCAACGAGGTGAAACAACATCTCAACTGAGGCGTCTCGAACGACGTACACCTACAAACCGAACTTTACCAAGGGGTGAATCTATGAACCTGCGATCGACTTCTTATTGGACAGCTATAGCCGTTTTCCTCCTTTTGCGAACCGCAGGCGGAACCGAGAAAATCAACCTCGCCGTCGTCGGCGTTGGCGGCGGAGCCGGCACCAAGGAAGTTTCAGCTTTTGTGCAGTCGGCGGTCGAGGACGAGCTGAGCAATAGCGGAAAATTCAACGTGGTCGAGCGGGGCCGCCTCAAGCAGGTGTTGGAAGAGATATCCTTCCAGCAATCTGGAGTCACCAACGAAGAATCTACCGCGAAGCTAGGACAGCAGCTGAACGTCGAAAAGCTGGTTTTCCTGCGAGTTCACCGCCTGCGCCAGAAGTACCAGCTGAGCCTCAAGGTCGTCGACGTCTCCACGAACCGCATCCTGCGTGTAGTAGAGAAGAGTCTCGGCAAGAAGGCGGACGCGGTGGGCGCTCCCGCGCGGTACGCGGCGCGCAAGTTGATTCAGGCCGCATCGCAGCTTATAAAGACCGAAATGGTTCTCATACGCGGGAGGCGTTTCGAGGTCGGCGACGTCAAGGACATAAATGTGAATCCCCAAAAAGTCACCGTCGATTCTTTTTACATAGATCCGTACGAAGTAAGCCAGATAGCCTTCGTGCAGTTCAAGGGAGGTGCAGACGACAAGCTATTAGAGCGTCCCGATGCTCCCGCGACCCAGGTGAGCTGGAACGACGCCGACGCCTACTGCCGGTCGCTCGGCAAACGCTTGCCCACCGAGTCCGAGTGGGAACTCGCAGGCAAGGGAATGGCAGAGCGCCTGTACCCTTGGGGCTCTCAGGGCCCAAGGTTGGGACGTGCGATCTTCGGTGGTTTCGAAACGGAACCGGTAAGCGTCTATACCGTGCTCGACGGCGCCACGCCGGATGGAGTTCATCACCTGGCCGGTAATGCCGCCGAGTGGGTTAGCGATTGGTGGGGGTTGTCCCTCGACCTGAAAGGCCAGAATCCGACGGGTCCGGAACATGGAGACTACAAGGTCGTGCGCGGTGGTTCGTGGGAGGATGGCGCCTTCGACATCAGAACCACAGCGCGCTCCTACCATACACCCGAAAAGGGATCCCCGACCATCGGCTTTCGCTGCGCCAAAGACCTGGAACGGCCCTAGCTGGGTTACGCGAGCAAAAGCTGCCCTCGCCGATTGTCCTTGCCGTGAACCTTCCCGAGTTGGTATTGCGGCGGGGAGCGGAGCGCTCGCCCCGCAACGGTCATCCTTGGATCTTCAGTGGTGCGGTCGAGCGTCCGCCAAGTAGCGCGGCACCCGGTGACCTCGTCGAAGTGGTGGACCATCGCAAACGCTTCGTAGGGCGAGGTTTCTTCAATCCACGGTCGCAGATCCGCGTTCGATTGCTGACGTGGAACCCCGACCAATCCGTAGATGCGGCCTTCTTTCAGCAACGGGTTGCCCGCGCGTTGGCGCTCAGACAGCAATGCGGCATCGCCGAACAGTCCAATGCCCGGCGTGTAATACACGGAGAGAATGACGGGCTCCCTGGTCTGATCGTCGACGATTTTGCGGGACACGTCGTCATTCAGATACACACCCAAGGGATGGAGAATGTTCGCGATCTCCTCCTCGACACCCTCGAGGAACAGCTGCAGCCGTTCGGCATTTTTGAGCGCAGCGATGTGGGCACCAGACGCGCCGAAGGCATGGTGGACAGGCCGACGGGCGTGTGCCGGGGCAAGGAACCGCCCCAGTTTGTGGAGATTGAGGAAGGTGATGCCCGGTTGTTCGTGGACATCTATGGTGGACAGAAAACCGGATTCTTTCTCGATCAGCGCGACAATCGGCTGATGTTACAACGTCTCAGTGAAGGGAAGGAGGTTCTGGACTGTTTCTCCTACAGCTGCGGATACTCCGCCCACGCCCTCAGAGGCGGCGCCAGGCGCGCGGTGAACATCGACGTCTCATCGACAGCGTTTTGCTCCGGACGGCGCAACCTGGAGTACAATTGCCCTGAGGGATCGAGCTATCAGATGGTGCGCGCCAATGTCTTTGCGTATCTGGAGATGTTGGCCGAACGCGGCCCCTTGTTCGACGTGTTGGTATTGGACCCTCCCTCCCTGCTGCGCAAGCGCGGCCAGCTCAAGAAAACAATGGGTGTCTACACCAAACTGAATCGCAATGCGCTGCGAATCTTGCGCGACGGCGGTCTACTGGTGTCCTGCTCCTGCTCGACTCACGTTACTCCAGAGGATTTCTTTCAGATCGTGCGACGGGCAGCCACCGGAGCGGAGGTCGAGGCACGCATCACAGCGTTCAATCTACAGCCAGCGGATCACCCGGTGAATCCCGCCTTTCCCGAAGGCCGGTACCTGAAGGCGATCTTCGCCCGCATCGAACGCTAGTACTCGCCAAAGCTTTGGCAATGCAATGCGACGGGCTCTAGCTCGCTTCCTTGCGCTTGCCACTCTCGATGTCCAGCTCAACGAGAATAGCCCGCATTTCCGCGCGCGAGATCTCGCCCCTATTCGCCGTGCGTTCGATGTACTTACGGGTTTTGCCGTTCAAGACGCCGTAGAATCCTCGGACCTCGGGATCCTGATGGTCGCGCCAGAGTTGGCTGGGTATGAGGGAATCTTCGCTCAGATGGGGCCGATCGCGGTGCCCATAGTAGATCTGCACCGATTTTCGCACGCTCTCGGTGGGGCGCACGGTGGCGGTGTGGATGACCGAAACGTTGAAGAGAATCCCAGTGCCGGCTGGACCGTGCAGATCGTGTATGCCGCCGCGCGCGACATGTTCCTGGGTTTCCAGAATCTCCTGGTCCACCGCCTCCGGAGAGATGGAGAAACAGTGAGTCGTTTCGTCCACATCGGTCAGGTAGACCATCAGCTGCGCGTAATCCATGCGATACGGATGCTCGGGCCAATGGGGGCGATCCCGGTGCCAGGCGCGGGATAATTCGCCGTCGTGCGGTGCCATGTGGCGGATACAGAGCTCCGAGAAGCAAACCTCCCCACTCATCAATTCCCGCAGCGGTGGCAGCACCCGAGGATGCCGAATGATGTCGTCGAATTCGGGCGAGGTCACGAGGGCGTCGCAGTTCATGGTCTGATCGCCTCCGCCGTACCAGTGGCCAGACATCTCTTCCCTATCGCGATCGTAGATCTCCTCAAACCGCTGCAGCTGGTCATCATCAAGTATCGTGCCCAGGGTCAGGTATCCGTGGGAGCTGAAGAAGCTGATCTGTCGGGGGTCGAGTGCCATGGTTTCAGTGGTCGAGCGCGCCGCGTCCTACCTCGCCAGCTCCGCCCTCCAGGCTTTCCATTTCTCAAAGGTGAAGTCGGGTGCTTCGGTAAACTCGAAGACCCCGGTTTCGAATTCTCTCACCTCGTGTGCGAGCTTGAGAATCTCTTCGGCGTGCTCTACCGGTATGCGCACGAATCCGTCGCCATCACCAAAAAGCAAGTCGCGTGGTTGAACGCGCAGCTGGCCCACCGTGATCGGCGCATCGATTCGGGTGACATTGAAGACCCCGTGCCCGGGAACCGTGCCCCACCCGAACATGGGCAACCCGACCTGGCGAATCCCCTCTAGATCGCGCACCGTGCCGTCGACGAGGGCGCCTACGACCCCAAGCCGCCTGTGCAGGCGCGCCATTCCGTCCCCGAAACTGGCGCCCCGTCCCGGGTTTGAATCCACGTCCTTCATGACAGCCACGATCGGTCCTTCAGTGTCGTTGAGAGCCTGGTAATAGTCGTCCCACGGCGCCGCTGGTGAATCGGCATCGTTGGTGGTCACTTCCGCCGTTACAGCGTAACCGATGATCGATCCGAACTCGGGTGTGAGGTATCGGATCGTATGGTCGGTGTAATCGTAGTTGGGCAATCCGAGTTTTTTGACCACCGCGTTGAAAATGGTTGGGGAATCGAACTCCTTGATTCCCTCCAGCACTTCAGGTTTAACAGGGGGCATGACTTCTCCTTACTGTGATGTGGTGCCTCATGGAACGGATGCGCGCTCGAACGCCATCATGTTCACCGGTTCTGGATCGGTAAAAACCGTTTGTGGAAGGGCGTCGTAAACTGCAATTTCGGAATGATCTCTCTCGCCTCGATCGGCGGACAGCCAGATGCGGCCGTGGGGTTGCCAGTTCGCCCAGGGAATCTGAAACCGCGATTCCGTGTCGGTGGCGGCGGAAAAAAAGTCCCATTGCACGACCTGCTTGGAATTTCGGTCTACGTAGACGTCATATTTGTTTTGTGGAGTAACACCCACGCCGTCAAAAGTGAGAGTCAGGATGTCCGCCGGTGCGCCGTCGATCGTCGTCCCCACACCCTTGTGTTTCAGCGTCACGCCGCTGTCCTTGAGCTTGTACGGCATAAACATCCAGTAAGAGTCGTTGATCCACGCCCGGTATCCTTTCTGCAGCAAGATGTCCAGCGAATCCGCCTCGGTCACCTCCACCCTCGACTGCCAGGCTCTGCCGTTTTTGTCGACCACGTTCATGAGCACGGTCAAGTCCCCCTGCTCGAAGCGGATCCTGCCCGTCCACTTGTCCCATACGTGCCGGCGTTGGCCGAAGAAACGCCAGGTAACGTAGCGCGTCTCGTCCCAGTTCCCGCGTCCGCCTAGGTGTGACATTACCTGATCCGCCAGCTCGATGGCCTGGGGATCCGAGCCGTCGTGATCGAATCCCGCGGCAGCCGGATTGTCATCGGCCGAGGCGACGGAGCAGCACATTGCGGCCACCACAAGAGCCGCACACCAAGATGGGGAGTGTCGATAGTGCCCCAAGCTTGTCTCCTGCAAGAAACCGTCAAACACTGAAACGAATTTCGATGACTTCATTCGGTTGCACGATGTAATCGCGATCGACCAGCTTTGCGACTCCTTTTGACTTGCAGTCGTTGAAGTTGTGACAGCTCATGTAGTCCTCGAAAGGAACCACGTCCCCTTTGATAAAACCACGGGCAAGGTCGGAGTGGATCTTACCCGCACAACTAAGGATATCCGTTTCCTGAGGCACCAGCCAGGCGTGCGACTCCTGCGGTGCGGAGGTGTAGAAAAACATCTGCTTGGCTTTCGCCAGGGTTATTTGGATTACCGCGTTGACGTCTGTACCTGGATCGATCTGCGCCACCGGTTTCATGCTGTCCGGATTTACCGGGGTTAGAACCTCGATTTCCTCGTCCGTGAATGTTACGTCGCACAACGGGATCTCTTCTTCCAGCTGAGAAAGACATTTCTCCAACACCGGTTTTTCCACCTCGGTCGCCCGGGCAAGGCGGCTCTCGAGGCTGTCGATGTCGTCGATCAAAACGTCCAGCACGGCGTCAACCGCAACGGCGATTGCGTCGCACTGCGAATATTCGTCGCGGACGAACTCCGCGAAAAAGGGGGAGACTTTCTTGGGATTGTCCTTGGCCGCGAGGGCTTCCAGCCTTTCATCCTTGTACTTGGTTTTGCCTTCTGGAAGATCGATACCCGTAAATCCGATCTTCATGGTGCTAGGTATTTCGAGAACAGCACCACGTCAGCGTTGAGCATCTGCGGATCGTCCTTGGTGAACACGCCGATGCAGACCGCGTCGTGGGCGCGCATCTGTGAGGTTGTGTAGGCGAAAGCCTGCTCCGGGTCGTTGCGTCCGGCAGCAAAGATTTTGTAGTGGATTACGGGTTTAGAGAGCTGCTTGATGGTGGATACGCGAGCTTCCCGATCGCTTTCGAGATAGGCCTCGGCTGCCTTTTCGTCATGGTGCGGAGACTGTTTTCGCGGCGAGGGATCGTAATAACAGACCATATAGAAATCGAGGGCAAGATTTTTTTCGGCCCAGATAAAGTCTTGCGGCAGATGCCCCGCGATCCCCACCGGCAGCTCGAGGTCCCGCACCGCCGCCGCGAAAGAAGAGATCTGGTCTTCGGCACCGTTGAGAATACAGTTGTCGACGATACCTCCGTGCATGAAGCAGGCGGCAGCACCGTGGTCGGCAGCTTGGCGGGCGGAAACGATGCTGTCTTCCTGGGAGTCGGTCTGCGCGATCCAGTTCATGCGGCCGCCCGCCGCCCAGTATTTCGTCAAAACCCGTCGGATATGATCGTCGCATCTAGCCAGACAGGTCGTGATACCCAACCCCTCGGCCTTCAGCAAGGTTTCGACGATACGCTCGTCGGTGTACCAATCGCGCATCTCCTGAGACCGCTCGGGGGATTGGTGCGAAAACCCGCTGAACGGATTCCCGCCTAGGATCAAACGGCAGACGTCGATACCCGCAATGGAGATCGTGGGTAATGTGGCTTGCGCGATCGACGCGCTCGACGACATTCGACACTCCTAAGAATAGATTCGAATAACGGTTCCGAACCCCAGAATAAACTACACTTGGCCTGTTTGTGCGAACCACTCTCCAGGGCCCCATTGAGAGCAAAACCGTAGATATTATGATTAGGCGGTAACATTTCGCCAGTTGAAATTGCGGTAATGGCGGCAACAGTTTCATGGCGCAGAGAATGGGAGGTTTAGCTATATGACCAGACAACAGAGTGGCGCCCACGACTTCGTTGGAGACGGTCCGTTGGTTTCGTTTTTCGAGGGCATGGTGCTCGGCAACGGGGATCTCGGGGCGATCATGTACGGAAACCAGTTCGAACTGAAGTTCAATCTGGGAAAGAACGATGTCTGGGATGCGCGCTTCGACAGCGATGCCGAGGCGGATATCCTCAAGCACGATGATCTCATAAAACTGATCGAAGAATACGGGGTCCAAGCGTTTCGATCCGGACAAACAGGCAACCTGGGACCCGGACAACCCTCCTGGATGCTGAATCCGGTCGGCGAGAAGGCGATCCCCTTGGATGTACGCACGGTGTACGCGACCCCGGCATTCTACGAGAACGGCCGCTACTCCAGGCCCTGCCCCAAGCGAGTTGGTGAGGTTGTTTTTGTGGGACCAGGTTTGAACACCACGCCCATGAGGAGTTGCCTCTCCATTGAAGAGGGCGTGATCAGCGTCGAGTTTCGTTACAACGACCAGGCGTCCATTCGCGTGGAGGGTTTTGTCTGGGCCGAGTCGAACATTCTCTGCTTGCGCGTGGAGGTGAAGGGCGATCTGCAGTGGGGTGGATGGGCGAAGCTCATCATGCGCAAATGGCCCGACGCGGTGGACGCCTCGATTCCAGATCCGGTGCTGGAGACGCCGTTGGAGCGAGTCGTCACCCTCACCCAGGAGATCCCCGGGGACGATGCCATCGAGCCGTTTTCCTGGACGCTGGCGGCCGTCGCGCCGGGCGGCCGCCTGGATCAGCGTTACGAATCGATCATCTCACTACCCAAGGAGGGCGCCGTCGCCGACCATTTCTTTGCGGTGGCCACGTCTCGCGATTCGCACGATTCGAAGAGAGCTATTGAACTGGCGATCCAGGCCCATACCCAGGGGTACGACCTGTTGCGGGCATCCCAAAAAGATTGGTGGTCTTCCTTCTGGCAACGTTCCTCGGTGGAACTGGAGGACAAGGAGCTGGAGTCGGCCTGGTATCGCGATCTGTATCTGCTGGCCTGCAATCTGAAGGAAGGCAAACAGGCGCCCGGGCTCTTCGGCAACATGACGACCTGGGACGCGAGCATGTGGCACAGCGACTACCACATGGACAAGAACTTCCAGAAGAACTTCTACCCGGTTCTGGTCACAAATCACTGCGAGATGTCCGAACCGTACTTCTCGGCGATCGGAGACCACTTGCCCTCCGCCCAATGGCGCGCCGAAAAAGATTACGGCATCGAGGGAGCACACTTCGACGTTTCCGTGCTGCCGTTCCTGCCTCCGGAAAAGATGTATGTCAACAATACCAACGGACGCCAGCTAGGTCTCTCAGGATGGACCCTGGGACAGTACTGGCAATACTACCTCTACACCAAAGACGCCGTATGGCTCGGCCAAACCGGCTATCCGGTCATCAAGAAGGTAGCGCAGTTTTATTGGAACTACCTGGAAAAGTTTCAGGAGCGCTGCGGGGGCGACATATATCCCAGCGCGTGCCTAGAAAGCCTGCCGTCCTACCGCAACGTCTTCCAGGATCTGCTGTTCTTCAAATACGCCTTCCGCGCCGCCCTGCGTAGCGCCGAGATACTCGGGATCGACGAAGATTGGCAGAGCCGGTGGCGGGAGGGACTCGACCGCGTGCCAGCCTATAACATCGTGGAGTACGACGGCAAGAAGCGGTTGGCGGAACACAAGGAGATCGAGGGCGCCGAGCTCTACTCTGCAAACAGCTTCTTCTACGCCGGGTACATAGCCGGCCCGTTGATTTTTCCAGGTGAAGATGTGGACCCTGAATCGGATTCGGAGCTGGCTCAGGTTATTCGAGAAAGCATGGAGGAGTTTCGCACCGAGGACGCGTTCTCCCATAACTTCCTCGCGTTCAGCCTTGACGTACCGGCTGCCCGCTTAAAGATGGAGAAGGCGTACCACATGGTGCGCCATTCCGCTCTCGCCTGCCGATATCCGTCCGGGAATCCGTCCATGTTCAACATCGGGGAGACCGACATCAACGGTTTGCAGATGTACCCCTATAGCGTCCAGGTAGAGGACTACACCATGCCGTTTGTCATCTCGGAGTTACTGTTCCAGAGCTATGGGGGCGTCCTGCGCCTCTTTCCCGCATGGCCACGGGAAAAAGCCGCTCGCTTCGAATCGTTGCGCGGTGAGGGCGGGTTCCTGGTAAGCTCCAGCTGGGAAGCAGGGAAGATCGGCGCCACAAAAGTTCGCAGTACCGTGGGCGGCCAGTGCAATCTACAGTGGACGGGGGTACCGATCGAGATCGCCGACCTGGACGACGCGTCGTCGGTGTCCCCGTCGCGAGAAGGAAACGTGGTCAGTTTCGCTACCGTCGCCGGTCACACCTATTCAATCGGCTAGTACCGATTCAATAGTCAGTACCTGAATTGTGGCTCGAGCCGCGACTGGGTTGGCGCGAACCGCGGCGACAGCATCTTGCGCATCATTTCGTGGGCACCGAAACGCCGTTTCAGATCGCTGGATCGGTAAGCCAGCCGCACTCCATGCCCATGATCTCGGCGCTCTTTTCCAGCTCAGCGTCGATGCGGGCATGGATCAGACCGAAGTGATGGCAGACGCCCATATCGGAAATCCTGCGGAAGTAGCTGTTCAACGGGATGTTGGGCTGGAAGACGGTATGCTCGTAATGCACATCCAGTGGGTCGATGTCGACCGACTCGCCGCATGCCAACCGCATCTCGTACGCGTGCGGGCCGCGAAAGAAAGTAAGCAGGGTGCAGACTCCCGGCGCGGTTATGAACTCCGGCACGACACCGAAATGGGGCGCATCTGGAATGCCGTCCCAGTTGATGTACTGGTTGTTGCGCAGCTTGGGCTTGGTTCCCGACTTGGCCATGTTAAACCCGGCTGAACCCCCTTCGTGTCCGCCGAGGACCCAGTTCTTCTCTTCGTCGAACGCCAGGTGCTCCCAGAAGTGTACCGGCTTTTCTTCGATATCCCGCATCAGCAAACCACCGACACTCACCGCCAGGTCTCCTTCGCTGCTGACGACGACCCCCTTGTCTATAAGGCGCGACATACCGACGCAAGGCATAGCCCCGGACAACGGTATCATTCCTCCTGAAAAGTCGATCGCCAGCGCATCGATCTCCTTTTCTGCCACCAGCCGCTCAAGGGCGAGCGCCAGGCGAGCACTCAACTCGACCTCCTCCCTTGGGGGTTCCACCACCTCGCAGTCGTTGAACAACTGGCGGACGAGCTCCTCACAGTCGTTGTCGCTGACGCTCTCCATCTCGCGTACCAGCTGGATGATGTAGAGGAAATCGATCTCGATCCCGGTCTGACCCATCATCTTGGCTTCATCCGGATACGTATCGTACATAGGTACGCCGATGCAGCGGTGCGGCAGCACACCCACCCGTTTCCCCTTCAGATTCTTCACTGCGCGCGCCGCCCGTGCGTATTGGCGAATCTGATTTAATGGAGCGGAGTCGCCTATCCCTCCAAAAACAAATCCGAACTTCCAGTCCGGCTTGACCCGTTTTAGCGATCCTGAAATCTGAACCGCGCTGTTGTTGCCCCAGGAGCGGCCGGCGTCCACCAGGTTTTCGATATCGAGGAAGCTGCGGAACCCCTGGGAGTGAAACAGTACGGAAAAGATATCGCCGATCTCCTCCATCATGGCGATGGTCATGGCATCATCCACATAGGTGGCATGGTACATCAACACCATGTCAACGTTTTCTCGTCGGAAGATCTGGCCGACGCTGCGGGACGCCTCGACATTGCCGACGAGATCGAGGTACACCACATCGAACTCGTCGCCCAGATCCGCTGCGAGTTTTTTCGCATCGGCGTCGAGAACACTGGGAAGTTCCTGCATCCCAGCTTCTGTCCAGTACTGCTCGATGCCACCGGCGAAGAGCCCGATTTTGGGTTTCACGGCAGATCTCCAGACTCGGGATATATCATTGCTAACCACCCGGTGTGAAGCGCTCGACCGAGTTCTCGACCGGTGCAACGGTATGCAGGTAGGCGTAGATCGCCTGGAGGTCCCGGTCGCGCATCCCTGCCAACATCGTCCACGGCATAACCGTTTGGAACCCTACCTCGGATACGGGGATATGTTGGCCGCTGGAATCGGCATAGCTCTTGAAACGCTCGACAAACGCCTTCTTGGTCCAGGATCCGATCCCGGTCTTCTTGTCAGGCGTAATGTTGGAGGAACGCACGACCCCCATGCCGGGCAGCACGAACTCGTGGCCGCCGGCCAGGTTCTTTCCCGCAACCGGAACACCCTGTTCCATCGGCGTGTGGCAGAACAAACAACCGGCAATGCGCGCAAGGTATTTGCCGCTTGCCGCCTTGTCCTTCGGGTTGGGAAGTCGCTGAGGTTCGGCATCCCGCGGCAAGGTACGAAAGATCAGATTCAACGGAAAGTCGATGGTCGTTTCGGGGACCTCGTTGGCAATCGGCTTCAACCCGCGCGTGTAGAACACGATGGCCATTGCGTCTTCCTTATCGAGATAGCGGTATTCGCTATATGGCATCATCGGCGCCAGCGGTTCGCCCTCCTTGTCTACTCCGACGGTAATAGCGCGCAGAACGTGCTCATCCCGCCACCCGCTCAACCCCCATCTTGTGATGTTGGAAGCGTAGACCTCGCCGGGCACACCGGGAATCTGCTGCCCGCCCTTGCCTTCGGTTCCCTTTACGATGGGACCACTGAAATACTCCTGCTGCTTGTCCGCATGGCAATCCATGCACAAGGTGACATGATTAACTAAATACTTGCCGCGCTCGTACATCTCCGTCCCACCGGCCAGTGACAGTTTCTTCGCGGACGACACGCGGGGGTGTAGACCGTAGAAATAGACCAGGCCTCCGCCTACGATCAGGATCAGCAGACCGGCTATGCCCTTCAAAACGAGGTATCGTTTGTTCATTTTCTATTTCCCTGCTAGTGACGGCTACCGCGCGCCGCGAATGGACAGACCTCCAATCTCGACTTCAATCCTTTTCGGGTTTGAACGCCGGCTCTCTCTTGTCGATGAAGTCCTGGAGATTCTGCTGGTATACTTCCGAAGACTCGTAGCGTGCGGCGATCTTTTTCGATTGTGCGAGCGCTTCGTTCAACGGCAGTTGGCGACCCGCCTCGATCGATTCTTTGAGCGTGCGGATGGAGTCCGGTGAGCTTTCGCACAGAACCTCGGCCACCCTGGTTGCCTCTGACAACAGCAACTCCGGCGGCACCACCTTCAGACAGAGTCCAAGGCGATACGCCTCGTACGCTTCAATGAACTCGCCAGAGAAAAGATACCACTGTGCCAACCCGGGGATGAGCCGCGGCAGACGCTGGGGACCTCCTATAGAAATGATGCCGATCTTCGCCTGTGGATATCCGAGCTTGGCATTCTCCGACAGAACCACCATATCGCAAGCCAGCGCCTGGCTGCATCCACCTCCCAGAGCATAGCCGCCAACAGCGGCAATGGTCGGCTTGAGCAGCTTCACGTCGCCGTAATGTATGGCAGGGGGTTCCGAGGCAAGAGACTCGGTCGCTTTGAGATTGTGCCCGCCGCAAAAATTTTTGCCCTCGCCGTAGAGAATGGCAGCCCGAAGATTGTCGTCCTCGTTGTAGTCCATCCAGACGGTGTGGAGCTCGTTCAGTGTGGTGTTGGTATAGGTATTCAGGGGGTCGCCGGTATCAAGACTCACGTAGGCGATCATACCCTTCTTTTCATATCTGATCTGGGTCAGATTGAGATCTTTGGCCATCTATTGCCTTCTGCCGGTCGGAGGGGGTTGATGGCAACGCAACTCCTGAACCGGCAACGGATTGGGAGATGAATTCAGTTTTTCGTGAATTCCCCGCTGCCTGGATGGCTGCGGGGAGCAGAAGATACTGAGCGCTGGAGAAACCCTCAATAGGTGGGTTGGGGGTCAGGAAATTGAACCGGTCGCCGGAGGCGCGATTTCAAGCCCGATTACTCGCCCTTGCTGATCGAGCTCCAGCCGGACCGATTCGAAGGTAATCTTCACCGATCCCCGTCTTTTTTGTAGATAGACGGTGTAAGGGGAACCTGGCAGGATGTCGGCAAACTTGGCAAAAGGCAGCCACCCGGACATCTGATTCATCAGAACCTCTTTATTTTCAAATACAAAGTCGCCCCACTCCGCGGCTTCCATGCATCCTCCCTGCAGTGCCGGTGTGCTGCCCGTTATGAAAGTGGGTGAAACAAACTTTTACTAACGTGATCCGAATCACAGTAGTTTTCAGTTTGTTACCGATATTTAGGACGCACCCTATTGTCAACCGAGGGGATGGTATGCCATGAATTCGCCAAAGCACGAAGCGAGCATCGAGCAGTATTTCAAGGATATCGAAGATTCGTCGGGACTTTCGCAGCAGGTGGAGAAGGAACTGTCCCAGCGAATCCGCTCGGGCGACGAAGGCGCGCTCTCCACGCTGATCGAGGCGAATCTGCGCTTCGTGGTTTCGGTAGCCAGACAGTTTCAGGGCAAAGGATTGCCCCTTTCCGACCTGATCGGGGCCGGTAATCTAGGCTTGATCATCGCCGCCACCCGTTTCGACGGCGAGCGCGGCTTCAAGTTTATCTCTTACGCCGTCTGGTGGATTCGGCAGTCGATCATGCAGTCGTTGAAAGACCAGTCGAGTCTGGTGCGGCTGCCGTTCAATCAGATCAACGAGATCGGCCGCGTTAACGGCGCCATTAGGAACCTGGAACAGCTCCTGCATCGGCGCCCTTCGCTGGTGGAAATCGCTGAAGAGCTGGGCATCGAAAGGAAGCAGGTCGAGCGACTGCTCCAGATCATGCAGACCCCGGTCTCGTTGGAGACGCCGGATGTCAACGATACGCCAGACTATCGCCTGGAGAAGCTGATCCAAGAGGATCCGACGGTAGACCTAGAAGAGGAACAGGTTCAGAAGGAGCTAAAACGGGAACTGTCCAATGCGCTGAATTCCCTCACGAATATGGAAAACAGTGTCGTGTGTATGTACTACGGCCTCGATCGGATCAAGGCCATGACCTTGGAAGAGATCGGCGAGCACTTCGGCAAGTCGCGGGAGCGGATCCGCCAGATAAAGGAACGTGCGCTATGCCGTCTCAAACATCCGGCGCGAAGCGAGGTTCTCAGAGAGTTTGCTTTGGTGGGAGAGTGACTCTGCTACATCAGTCGAACAATCCGACACAACATTTCTTGTATTTCTTGCCACTGCCGCACGGACACGGATCGTTTCTGCCAACCGGAGAAAAGCGTTTCCTAACGGTTTCGCCGCGCACCGAGCCGTCCGCTCTGAACCCTTCCTGAAATTCGACCTCACTTTCGTCGAGAGCACTCGACCAGTCGCCGGCTCCGGGCATCTTGCCGCTGGTGTCCAGATACGTGAAGAAGGCGCGTAGGAGATCGGGGATCGAGCGCCGTACCTCCAGCGGAAGATCGAGGCGGGCGACGGCGCGCAGGGACTCGCGCATATCCTCCGCCACCGATTCCTCGATCTGTTCGCCCCAGAATGACAGCAGAGATTCAGCGTGGGGCTTCAACGCATCGTCGACGAAGCGGAAATGCTCCGAGGTGCAGTACTCCTGTACCGCTTGGCTAATACCGTTCAAAGTTTCCCGCTCGGAACGGGGCACGATCAGTCGACGATCTTGGTGGCGCGCAGGATATCCTCGTCGGTAAAAACATCTGCCTCGTCCGTGCTGCTGGTGGAGAACTCCGATACCACCGCCCCTTCATCGCCCGATTGGAACCAATGCCACGTATCGGGAGAAAGGGTGTACTGATCGCCCGGCTTTAACACGATCTCGTGAAAGATGTTATAGGTGTGTTCGCGGCCGGCGGGCGGTTTGGCCTGCGGGTCTGCAGCGGGATCGCCTGGAACGTAGAGATAAACGGTGCCCCAGCGGCAGCGAAACGTCTCCTCTTTCCCGGGTTTGCCGGCGATGGTGGGGTGCAGGTGTTGCGGGCAGGTCTGACGTGGCCACATTGCCAGCTCCTTCGCGCAGCAGCGCTCTGTATTGACGTAGATAAGAACCCCGAGTCCGGTCTGTTCGAACTGATTCAGATTGAAATCGGCGATCTCGATCTGCGACCTCTCAGGTGACTGAACAAAGATACCGGCGTTTAGGAACATCTCCGCCGCCTTTCCCTGGTAGGCATGCACCTGGTCTTTGGTCAGCATGTTCATCCACTCCTTTCTCCTAATCGTAATTCACGAGTTGGCGCACGGCATTGACGATTCGCTCGGTGTCCGGCCGGTATGCGTTCTCGAGGACCGGCGCAAACGGCACCGGCACATCTGGAGAAGCGACCCTAGTGATCGGTGCCATGAGACTCTCGCCGCATTCCTCCATGAGGCCGGCGGCCAGTTCGGCGCTGACACCACCGGTCTTCGGCCCTTCTTCCACGATTACCACATGCCCGGTCTTGCGCACCGATTCACCTATGGTGTCGTAGTCGAACGGCGACAGGGAGCGGACGTCGATCACTTCGGCTTCGATGCCTTCGGCGGCGAGAATATCGGCGGCGGCGGCGGCGAAATGGGCCATCAGCAACCAGGCGAGAATGGTCACCTGGCCCCCTTCTCGCCGCACCGCCGCCTCGTGCAGTGGCACCACATAGTCCTCTTCGGGCACTTCGCTGCTTCCGTCGACGGTTCCGGATTCGGCGCGCGCACCCTTGGAACCGTAGAGCAACTTGTGTTCGAACATCAATACCGGGTTGTCGTCGCGAACGGCGGCCTTGAGTATCCCCTTGGCGTCGTAGGCGTTCGACACCGAAACGACCTTAATGCCGGGCACTCCAATGAAATAGCGCTCGAGGTTTTGGGCGTGCTGTGAACCGCGGCCGGTCGCCCCGACCGGTGCACGCATGACCATGGGAACCTTGATGGTACCCCCGGACATGTAGCGCATCTTCGCCGCGTTGTTGACGATCTGGTCCATCGGCAAGAATAGAAAATCGCCGTACTGGACGTCGGCGATGGGCCGCATGCCCATCATTGCCGCGCCGATGGCGACGCCGGTAAACCCCAGCTCGGCGATGGGGGTATTCAACATGCGATCGGGAAACCTCTGTTCCAGGTCGAGGGTTGCGGTGAATGCTCCTCCAAATCCACCGGGAATCCCGATATCCTCTCCGATGCAGAATACGGTCTCATCGCGCTCCATCTCCTCGGCCATCGCCTCGCGCAGCGCTTCGGCAATACTCAGATTCCTCATCAGGCAAGCACCTCGGTCAGCAACTCCTCGACCGCGGGTGGCGGTTCTTGTTGAGCCGCTTCCGCTGCCTGGTTGAACCGCTCCTCCGCCCGCGACTTTACCAGATCCAGGTCCGCTTCAGTCAGATCCCCGCGGTCGATCAGCACCTTGCCCAACCGGTCGATCGGATCGCGAGAGAACCACGTCTCCTTCTCGTCGGTCGCCTGGTAATTGCCTGGATCGCGGCGTGAGTGGCCGGTGCGGCGATAGGTCAGGAGCTCGAGAAGCACCGGTCCGTCGCCCCTCCGGCATTCCTCCGCCGCCCGGCTGGCCGCTTCGTAGACCGACAGAACATTGTTACCATCCACTGTCTGGCCCCTAATTCCGTAGGCGACGGCACGTTCTGATAGCCGCTCAACCCGCGTGATCTTGTCCACCCTGGTGGATGCGCCGTAGAGATTGTTCTCGCACACGAATATGGCGGGCACATCCCAGATGGCAGCCATGGTCAGTCCTTCGTGAAACGCCCCCTCCGAAGTGGCGCCGTCGCCGAAGAAGCAGGCGACAATCTCCGTCTTCTTCTGCATCTTGAAGGCCAACGCCATACCGGCCGCCATGGGTATCCCGCCTGCGACGATCGCGATGCCCGGTATCATGCCTCTCTCGATGTTGCCCATGTGCATCGAGCCACCCTTCCCTTTACAGCAACCCGTCCCGGCGCCGTACAACTCGAAAAGCATCTCCTCCGCCGTCAAACCCTTGGCGAGAGCGTGACCGTGACCACGAAAGGTAGAGGTAATCTGATCGCCATCCCTCAGCGCGGCGCACACCCCCACTGCGGTAGCCTCTTGCCCCTGGCACTGGTGAATCGTTCCGGGCATCGAGCCTTCGAGGAAAAGGAACTTCACCCCCTCTTCGAACTCTCGTATGAACACCATACGTTCATATAGATCGAGGAGAAACTCGCGGTCGTACGGTTTTGCTTGTTCGACCGTGAGTTCCGTTACCAGTTCACTCATGTTCCTCCCTTTCCGGGTTTGAAGCCTCATCGCGTTTCTCCGCAGCGGCGCGGTTGCGCGCGAACATGCCGCCTGCGGGTCGGGACCGCGCCTTGCGTTCCTGAGCGGCTTCGGATTCGCTAGTTGGTTCGGACGTGGATGCCGTAGCCGTTGTCGGTTGTGCCTGTGGCGGTGCCGCTGTTGCCGGATCGGGCACTTCGATCGTTGCGATCACTGCCCCCACCTCCACCTCATCGTTAGCCTGGAAGTGAACCGCGGACAGGGTACCGTTGGCAAACGATTCCACCTCCATAGCCGCCTTGTCGGTTTCGATCTCGAGGAGCGGCTGACCGCGTTTGATCGGCTGGCCCACCTCTACCAGCCACCTCAGGATCGTTACCACCGACGCCGACGTGGCCAGGTCGGGCATTTTCATCTTTATCTGCATGGACCTCTCACATCCGAATTACACATCATGTCCATTCCTCTACATCCCGCGGATTGTCCGCTAGGAACGTCCGCGCTTCATCGACGGTAAACAAACCACGGGTGGTTCCCAGAGAGCGGGTGGCGGAAGCGCCGTAGGCGCTGGCCCAGCATAAGGTGTCCGCCATGTCTTTGCCATTGACGACGCCGGCAATGAGACCGCTGGTGAAGGCATCCCCGGAACCGGACGGGTCCACCAGGTGTACCGAATACGCCGGCGCGCGCCAGAAGATGCCGTTGCAAGTGGCAACCGAGCCGTTCTCCCCCAAGGTGACCACCACCGCATTGGCACCGCAATCAGCGAAAGCGCGCAGCTGTGCCAGCGGCTCGGGTTCCCCGGTGATAGCCGCCGCCTCGTCGTCGTTCGGAAGAAAATAGTCGATTTCGGGAAGAATCGATTTGACCGCCTCGGCACCGTGAGAATCTTGCGGCACCACTACATCTACGACGGTCAGGACCCCCTGTTGACGGCAAAAACCCAGGAGCTCGCGCAGTTCGTCGAGGTCGACGGCCGGCAGGATCAGCAGTCCGCCCAGGTAGAAGACCTTCAGTCCCCTCACCCACTCTCGATCTATGTGTTCGATGGCGAACGCTTTGTTCGCTCCGAAGGTGTGTATGTAACGTCGATCCTGGCCGGCGACGACCAGGATCACGGTCTTGCTCGTGGGGTATATATCGGTTACGGTAACGTGGCTGCAACCGACACCGTCGCTCTCCAAAGAGCCCAGTAGAGACGTGGCCGATGAGTCGGCGCCCACACATCCTGCCAGGTCGACGCTGATCCCCTGCTTGGCCAGGCCAATGGCGACATTCGCCGCACACCCGCCGGCACCCGGTTCAATGGCGTCGATCGCCAGCAACTGCCCTTCCCGCGGCAGATCGTCCATCGGTCCGCAGAAGATGTCCGACACCAAAACGCCAGCGCAGCCCACCTCAGCCATGGTGGCGCGCCTTGCCGCAACAGCCGAGGAAATCAATCCGTTCGAGAACCGCATCGCGCACCGCCCGTCTGCCAGCGACCATCACATCTTCGTCAGCCCCGTACCCCAGGAGAAGGTGGGGGTTTTCCTGGTCGGAGCCGAGCGCGGCCCGCACCGCCTTGAGATACCTTTGTTTCACGTAGGTGCCGTAACAAACCTTGGCGACGCCCAACGCAATGCCCTCCTTCAAATCGTCCAACGTGATGCCCGTACCGCCGTGGAGATCCAGCGGAATCTTCACCTTTTCGCGGATGGCAGCAAGGCGTTCCAGGTCCAGACCCTGCGACCCGTCCAGCAAAACGTGGATGTTGCCAACACTGATGGAGAGTATGTCCACCCCGGTTTCCAGTACGAAATCCGCCGCTTGTTGGGGATTCGTAGCGGACGATCCGAGGGTGTCGATGCTGCCCTCCGCGCCCGACGGCAGTTGGCCAGTCTCGGCTTCGAGGGCAACCCCATGTGAATGTGCGAATGCTGCCAACTCCTTTACTCTGGCGACGTACTCGCTGCGCGGTACGACCGGGTCGTCCAACATCACCTGGCCGAAGCCGAGCTCTATCGCATCTCGTATCCACTCGTCCTGGGCGCATTCGTTGAAGACCAGCGAACAGGGCACCGACGCCGATTCGGCGGCCGCTGTTCCCAGGGCGGCGTACCAGGAAAGACGTTCTCGAGCTTGCCGACCGGCATGGCTCAGAAACTCCCCGTTGAAACCGACCATGATCGGCGAATCGGTTGCTTCGGCGGCATCGATCACTCCTTGGAGAGATTCCAGATTCCAGCTTTCGAAATATCCGACGGCATACCCTCTGGATAAGGCATCACCGAGCAGTTCGTTTACGGAAATCAGCGGCAAGGACGATCGGCTCCAGGTCTGTTCACGTGAGCGGGATAGGATGTGGCAACGACAGGCCCCTGTCAAAAAAGGCCGCATACGATAGGCTTGGGCGCGACGTAAGCAGTTCCTAAAACATTATATTATGAACGTTGATCTACCAAGAGTCGGATTATAGATTATCGCAGTTCACTCGAAATCTACCCGAAAGAAATGCCGACCAACGAAGACGGCTACCTAGCCCGCTTGCAAAGCGCGAGCCGGATCTCCGCCCACACCTGGAGACAGTGGTGCAGTCAATTGCAGCTGGACGTGGTGGAGGCGATAGATGTGTGGGATGAAATCTGCCTGCCGCTGATGATGCTGAGCCGCAAGGCTCCGGATGTTCCGTTTGTCTTGCAGGCATGGATGGCGCGGCCCGACTTGGATCTGATCACCTTCCGTGAGGAACTTCCGGCGGCGCTGCATATTCTCGCCTTCGTTGCTTCGCTTCAGGACGAGAGCCTGTCAGGAGCCGGGTTCAAGAGCGGGATCCTCAAGATATTTCGACGCGGTGCCACCTCTCCGGGAGAGGTCCCTCCTCCGCTGGAAATCAGACGCCGACAGTTCGTCGTGGAACTTACCTCGGTCATTCTCATCACCAAGGTGATCAAAGGCGAGAACATATCCCTGCCAGGCGTTATCAAGGTGCTGGCGGAGGGCCGAGGCACGCTGGACGACCTGGTGAGAATGGCGAAGAATGCGGCCGGAACGGGTCGCGTTGCCGACGCCGTAATGGCCTGTCTCGAATGCCGTGTTGCAGCGCTGAACGAAGCGGTAGCAGAGGCGGAGGCAGACGATGACGAGGATGAGGACGACGAATTAGATGAAGACGCGGCGGATGGAACCGAAGGGAATGATGCCGACGGCAAGGCTGAAGAGGACTCTGAAGAGGAAACGGAAGAGTCCGGAGATGGGGAATTCGAGGATGAAGATGACGAAGAATTGAAAGATGAGGACGACCTGGACGAGGACGAGGCCTTCGAAGCTCCGCGTCCGGCGAACGCCACCGAAAATTTTCTCTACCACGCCAAAGCGGCGTTCAAATTGATCTACGCGGCGGAGGCAAACAAGGACAAGGAAATTCCCCGTGAATTGCTGGTGAAACGGCTGGATTCAGTAGACAAATTCGAACCCCTCAGGGCCTACGTTCCGACTCACGAAGAGGCGCAAGCCATGATGCGCAAGGGGCAGATCGAACAGAGCGGCGGCCGCGAGAAGACCTTGATGAAAGCGCGTGCCGGAGGTGGAGGCGGCGCCCGATCTAGCGGAGGCGGCAAAGGTGCGGGTGCGGGTGCGGGAGGTTCCGGCTCTGGTGGCGGCGGTGCTGCTGCGGGCGGAATCGCGGCGACCACAAGCGCAGGCGTCTCCATGGGCACCGGCGGAGGAAGCGCCAAGAAACCTACGGTAATCAAGGGTGGCGCCGCGACCGGGAAGGCGGCCGCGGTCACGGCATCGGGTTTCAGCGGCTACGCGGGAGAGGAGGACGATGAGGACGTGGAAGAGGGCTTGGATCTCGTGGAGGTGTCGGAGGCAGGCCTGGAGGAAGCCGTGCGTCAGATAGGGGCCCTGCTCGAAAACGTGACGGCGGCCGATCCCGATGTGTGGACCCTGTTTCTCCATCCCGATGCCGAGCTCGATGATGTGTGTTCGTTAAGCAAGCGCTTGTCGCAGGAAGGTACCGGGGCTCAACAAGCTGCCGCCGCGATTGAGACCATTGGTCGCATGCAGAACATAAAGGTGCTGCTTGCCCTGCCCGAAGACAAACGGATCAAAGCCCGCGACCTAGCCATCGACGTGGATGTGTTCGTCAAGAACACCTGTAAGACCCGGCGTACCCTGGAACCCAACAGCCGCGGGTTGATGCCCGTGCCCCCCATTCTCGATCATGCCGGCAGCCTATCCCTTCGCTTGCGTGCGTTGCAACTTGCCTACGAGCAATCCAACAGTGCCGAAGTCCCGTCTAGAGAGATGATTGCCGACGACTGCGAAAGGGTTCTTGCAGCGGTAACCTACAAACTGGATCAGGCCGTGCTGCAAACGGTTCGCACCCGCATGGATGAGGAGATTGCCGAGCTGTTGGAGCAACTGGCAGCCGGCAATTTCGCCGACAAACTGGTAGAAGCGGCGCCGAATCGTTGCAAGCGGAAGGACATTGCGAATCGCTCGAGAAGCTGGAGATAGCACTCGCGGAGGGACCTCTCACGTTCGAGGATGTCGAGGGCGATGCCTCCAGGCCGGCAGACGTACCTGAGGATCTGGTGCGGCCGAGCGGTTTGGGCGAGATCTTCGACTCGGTGCGCCGATATGTGTTCGAGCGTCTGCGCTTTATCCTGCAACCGATCCACGAACCGGAGGCGACGTTCCGCCGCGTCGACGCCGGATTGAAGAAGGTACTGGCGGCCGTGGCAGTCCTGGAGCCGCGCAAGGAACGCCACCACCGAAATCCACGTGTGGCCTTGTCTGTGGTGAGCCTGGAGAAGGTCACCGGCAACAACGCCCTTGCTTCCCTGTTTGTCCGGCTCGGCGTTGACGGCCGACTCCTCTACCTGGAGGACTTCGAGGACGGAACCCACATAGACGTCTTCGAGCTGCGGGAAAATACCACAGCCCAGGTCCACGCTCGGGCGCGCGATCGGGCGCGCAGCGACCGGAAGGCAGAACTGCAGGTCGGTGTCAGTTATCTCTACTCGCTCGGTCGGACCAATGAGCTTTTTTGCAGCTCACGCGAAGACGTTTTGGAAAGCTGCATCAAGAATGATGAAGGTGAAACCAAGATCTTTCCGATGTTTTCCAGTTGAAGTGAGCGAAGCGGGGAGCTCGCTAGCCGATGACTGACACGTCAAGCGTCGAGGTTTTGGAAGCGGAATCCAAGCTCGCATTCAACGTTCTCCTGATAGACGACCAGCCGCTGGTTGGGGAGCAGGTGCGCCGCCTGCTTGCTCCCGAGGCCGACATCGGGTTTCACTATTGCCGCAATCCGATCCGCGCCATTGCGGCTGCCCTGGAGAGCGATCCGTCGGTAATCCTGCTCGACCTGACCATGCCGAACATGGACGGATTGACCTTGCTGAAGACGTTTCAGGCTGATGAGCAGCTGCACGACATCCCGGTGATCGTGCTCTCCTCCAAGGAGGAGGTGAAAACCAAGGCGGACGCCTTCGGGTTGGGAGCCAGTGACTACCTGGTGAAGCTGCCGGACGCGACCGAGCTAGTCGCCAGGATTCGCCGCCACTCTCTCGGCTACATTCACCTGCGGGCGTAGCGTCGCACCGAGCAGGCACTGCGTCGGGCGGAAGCGGAATCGCGAGAGGCAGCCGGCGAAGCGCAACGCGCCAACCGGGCCAAAAGCGTTTTCCTCGCCAACATGAGCCATGGCCTGCGCACTCCCCTGAACGCCATTCTGGGACATTCGCGACTCCTGCTCGAAAACGAAGCGGAGCTCTCCACATCCCAACTGCAAGCGCTGAGGCACGTAGAGGATGGTGGACGTGAGTTCCTCAAGCTGATCGACAACATCCTGAGCGTTACTCGCATCGAGTCGGGACAGCAGTTTCTCGAGCCGACTGAATTCGATGTCGGCGATCTGCTGCGCCAGCTGGAGTCCACCTTCAACGTGCGCTGCGAGCACAAGGGTCTGTCGTGGCTCGCGGAAATTGCCCTCGATGAAACCAGAGTGCAAGGTGATGGCCGCAAGCTGCAACAGGCTCTGGTGCATCTGCTCGACAACGCCGTGAAGTTCACCGAAGCCGGAGAAGTACGGTTACGAGTCACCAGTCGCGACGACCTCTACAGCTTCGAGGTCAGTGACACCGGGCCCGGGATTCCGGCGGCGCGGCGGGCGGCCGTTTTCGAGCTTTTCAACCAAGGCGAAGAAGGTTTGGAGAAAGGGGGCTCGGGTCTGGGCCTCACGATCGCCCGCAGCCACGTGGCGTTGATGGGGGGGACCTTCACTCTCGAAGACGGTGAGAACGGGGGCGTGGTGGCTTCCTTTGCCGTACCCTTGCCGAAGACTCTGACTGGGAGCCAAAGCCCCGGATCGCAAACGCGGGCGCGCCCCAAGGGGTTGGCTCCCGGGTCGGCCTTGCGCGCCCGCTTGGTGGGGAGAAGCGATAACCTGGAAATCATGACGCAGATTCTCGAGAGGATCGGAAGCGAGGTGGCGCATGTCGAGGAGCTGGGCGAGAAAGAGATGACCGGAAGCTCCGACGACTGGGATGTTATTATCATCGACATTGACACCTACAACCTCGATGCGACCAGAGCCTTGGGCAAAAGCTACACATCGCGACCGAAGCTGGTTGGATTGTCAGGGTCTTCTCTTTTGGGCCGTCGCTACCTCGATGCCGGTTTCGATAGGTGCATCGAAGTCTCCTTGCGACCGGGCCGCGTCTATGCGGAACTGGCCGAACTGCTGGGCATCGAGTACGGATACGATGCTGTGGAAACCCGGGCGCCGGCATCGACGGACGAATTCAATCTGAAACTACCCGCCGAGTTGCGCGACAAGCTGAGCAAAGCCGCTGCAACCCACAGCATCACCGAACTAAAGAGACATATCGGCGAGCTCGAATCTCTGGGCCCTGAAGAACAGCGACTGGCCGATCATCTTTCCACTCTCGGACGCGGCTTCGACATGGCGGCCATCGCCGCCGTGCTGCGTGAGATCAACACTCAATGAGTCACCTTCACAACGGACCGAACCTACGATGCGAATGATTGACCTCGATTTGAAGGATAGCAAGATCCTCGTCGTCGACGACGTACCGGCCAATCTGGACGTTTTGGTGGAGGCGCTGGACCGGGAAGGGTACAACGTTCTGGTTGCCTCCAATGGTACGACCGCCTTGGAGGTAGCGGCGTACGCCCGCCCTGACCTGATTCTTCTCGACGTCATGATGCCGGGCATCGATGGATTCGAAACCTGCCGGCGACTTCAGGCGGACCACAACCTGGAAGATACTCCCGTGATATTCCTGACCGCCAGAGACGACATCGAAGGGATCGTGGAGGGGTTCGAAGCCGGTGGCCTCGACTATATCACCAAGCCGTTCAAGAAAGAAGAGGTCTTGGTACGGGTGCGGACGCATCTCGAGCGCACCCTGCTGGCGCGCAACCTGGCCGAGCTCAACGCCCATCTGGAGCAGAAAGTGGCCGAGCGCACGCGGGAGGTGCAGCTGCGGCTCAAAGAGCTTGAAGGCAAGGATCGTATCGCCCAACACCTGTTGACCTTCAATACCCTCGAAGAAACCCTGGCCGTGGTTCTGGAAGTCATAACCAACATTCTAAAGCTGGATAGTGCGGCCGTTTTCCTGCGCGAAAACGGAGAGCTGCAAGCTACAGCCGCCATCGGCGTGACCGATCCCGGTGCCATCATTGGCCGTTCCGAATTGACGAAATTGTCGTTTGAGCCCAACGCCGCAGCAGCCCAGTCCATCGAACAGAAATCGGCGACGATGGTGAAGGATGCCGATCTGCCAACCGCGCTCGTTCCCATTCTCCGCGATGAGGATGTGCTTGGACTGATTCAGGTGGAGAACCACCAGAGTAAGCGAGACATCACCGATGCCGACTTGAAAACCCTCACCAGCTTTGCGTTGCAGTCAGCCGTCGCCATCACCGATGCCCAGGTGCGCCAGGATCCGGAAGCGTGGCGCGATCAGCTGGACGAGATTCTCGAGATCGAAGAGGAGCTAGAGGATTCGGAAGGTTTGGATGGGCTGAGCGCCGCAGAGGAAGATTAAGGGACGCGGGACGTCGGCAAGTGAGAATTCATCTCCACATCGACAAGCTCCATGTCGGCATGTTCGTCGAGGCGGACGTCGACACCGCCACCGTCGATGGACAAACCCGCCATTACCTCGTATTGCGGGATGCCACCTTCAAGTCGGAATCGGGGAAGAAGCTGCGCTTGACCAAGCGCAAGCAGGCGCAGATCACCCACGCCGACGGCATGCTGATCACCTCCAGCAAGCAAATAAAGGTATTGCGCGACATCGACGTGCTCGAAGCGGTCGTGAACACGGATAAGAGCGATGTCGTGCCCGACCTGCCGGAAGTGAGGAACGAACACGAAAAGGCCGGCAAAACGCCCACTTTCGTAGACGTGGAGGGTGCCGCCAAATCGGCAGACCAAGCTCCCATCGAGGCTGGCACTACGATTCGTCGCCGGAACTTCGGTCCGAAGAGCACCGGTTGGATGAAGGTGGAAATATCGGAAGAACGGGACAAGGCAACATTGCAGGTGTTGAGCTTTGGTGGCGACCCGCTCCTCGGCGCCTCTCACGTTTTTTCCGCCCTGCAGGAGCTCTACGGCATTACCAACGGGCTCGACAACGATCTGGTCGAACGCCTGGCCACCCAAGCTACGGCGTCACCAAGCAGAGTGATCCGGGGCGAATTCCACGTTGCCGTCGCACCGTTTCCGGAAGGCGACGATTCCGGTCATATCGAATATACCTGCTTCGACGGGAAATCGATCCCGGGAGAACGTTCGGGAGGCGATCTCCCCGAACTGTTTCAGGGCGAATCGTTGCATCGACTATTGGATTCGAAGATCAATGTCCATCTCGCGACAGCGGGAGAGGAACTCGCGAGATTCGTACCGCCCGAAGGATACCAACCTCCGGTGGACATTTTTGGCCAACCGCTGCGCAACACCGGTCCCGGAGCTCTGCTCAAACCCGGACCCAACGTTCGACTGCGCCAGCATGCGTATCTGTCCGAAACCATGGGGTATGTCTCCCTAAGAGATCGCGAATTGGCGGTGGTAATTCCTATCTGGATATCCTCCGATCGCATGGAAGCGCACTTCGTTTATTTCGATCACACGGAGTCCGGAGAGACCTTGACCGCGGAGAATATAGGAGGCGCGCTCAAAACCTTGCAGATCAAACATGGTGTCAGAGATTCGGCCGTGGACGAGCTCATTGCGTCGCCCCCGTCTGGAGAGGATGCGGCATCTGTACTGCTCGCCGAGGGCTCGCAGGTGAAACCGTCTTCGCCCCCTCGGTTGGAGACGATTTTCGATTCTGACTGGCGCAAGGGTCCGCCGGCGCGAACGGCAACAAAAGCGCTGGACGCACCGACGGGGGTCGCTATGGTGGAGGCGGACCAGCTGTTGGCGGAAGTGCGTCCGAGCCGTGATGGGGAGCCAGGGACCGATCTCCTGGGGAAGCTTATACCTCCCTCGGCGGAAGGACACGAAGTCTTGAGCGCCGGTGTCAATGTGCGGTGTGAGTGGAGCGACGACGTCGGCCGGTTCTACTCTGCCATCGAGGGTTTTGCCAAGCTGCACAAGAACAGCATTCGAGTGAAACCGGTCGCCCACATTGCAGGAAACGTGGATGAAAATATCGTGTTCGCCGATGCCGAGAAGGATGTCTATGTCACCGGCTCGGTGAGGCCTGGAGTTGTAGTGAGAGCGGCTGGCAGCATCGCAATCGACGGCATGGTGGAATCGGGTGCCCAGGTTCACTCGAACGAAGACGTGACGGTTACGAAGGGTGTTGTAGGTCGCCAGTCACAGGTGGTTGCAATGGGCGATGTAGCCACCAAGTTCGTGCAGAATGGTTCCATCGTCGCGCGCGGGGATGTCAACGTTACAAGTCACGTCGTCAACGCCCGGATACGAGCGGGCGGCAAGTTCACGGCCGAGTCGGACGGCACCGAGCGGGGTGGTAGCGTAGTAGGAGGACAGGTATTTGCAGCCAGTGGCGTAGAGGTGGCGAGCGTGGAATCGACGCGATCGGACGTCACCCGTCTCGGCATCGCTGAAGACCCTAAGATCACGGCCCAGATAAAGAAGGTGCAACAGGCGTTGGATTTTTGTACGACGAATATTCAAAGGATTTTTCGCACTCTCGGGACTAGCGAAATAGATGTGGTCGAGCTGAAGAAATCGATCGAAAATTCACCGCCGCACAAGCGCGAACCCTTGATGCTGCTGCTCAATCAACTCAAGGGGCTCGCTCAGACGAGAGAGAAATCACTCAAGATGAAAAGCGATCTGGAAGCCCAGCAGAGTCGGATGCTCGAGGGATCTGAGATCAGAGTCGCGGGTAGGATCCACCCCGGGGTGGAAATCAGCTTTGGCAATGAATCGGTTACTACCAAGGACGAGCTGAAATGCGCCGTGTTCTCCCACGAAGCGTCAGGCATCGCCTGTCGACAGGAGGATCCGCGTTCTCGGGCAGGTAGTGCATAGAAACGCAGAGACTCCGGTGAAAAGGCGACCCGAGTCCAGGTCCGGACGCTTCTCCCGTAAACTGACGCAACGATGAAGATATTTCAAACCCAAGCGGCGAGATACGCTCTTCTGGGGGCCCTGTTTGGATGTTCGTTTCCGGCGGGTGCCATTTTGATCGATCTGTTTTTTTTGCACAATCTCGATCTGACCGTGCGCAATGTAGTCATGATACAATCGCAGCAGCCGTTGCACTGGATCATCGATTCAGCACCGATTGTACTCGGCTTGCTGGCGATGTTCATCGGACGGCACCAGGACCGCCTAGCGACCATCCACCAGGAGCTCGAACGGGAGCAGAACCTGGTTCGAGGATTGGCGAAGTTCCCTGAAGAAAACCCCCACCCGGTACTTCGCGTTGCCGAGGACGGCGAGATCCTGTATTCCAATCGTCCCGCTTCCGAACTCCTGCGCAATATGGCAAACGGCGGACGACTGAATTCCCAGTGGGGAGAAATCGTGATCGCGACGCTGAAAGGCGGCGACAGCTACGAAGAGGAGCTGGTCGTCGAGGACCAAACCATGTCGTTAGTATTTACGCCCGTTGTCGATATGAAATACGTTAATATCTACGGCAGAAACGTTACCCGGAGGGTACGGGCTCTGGAGGAGCTAGAGATCGCCAAGGAGGCGGCCGAAGCGGCAAACCGGGCGAAGAGCGAATTCCTCGCCAACATGAGTCACGAGCTCCGAACCCCCATGAACGCCATTCTCGGCTACGCCCAGATCCTCGAGTCCGCCGATGACCTGCCCGTGCAGCACCGCAACTCGGTCGAGACCATAGGCGAGAGTGGCGAGCATCTTTTGTCGCTGATCAACAACATCCTCGACATATCCAAGATTGAAGCGGGACGGGAGGAGCTGAACGAGCTCCATTTCGACCTGAACAACATGCTGCATGGACTGGCGTCGATGTTCGAGATCCGGTGTCGCCAACAGGGTCTCACCTGGAAGCTGGAGATCGCGGGTGATCTGGGCGTCGTCATCGGTGATGAGGGCAAGCTTCGTCAAATATTGATAAATCTCTTGGGGAACTCGATAAAGTTCACCTTTCAAGGTAACGTTACCTTGAAAGTAGAAGCGCCCACCGACAAGCTGTACTACTTCGAGGTGTCCGATACCGGCAAGGGAATCGGACCGGAAGCACGGAGCTACATCTTCGAACCGTTCCATCAAGAGGGAAACAGCTTCTCCCAAGGAGGGTCAGGGTTGGGACTGGCCATAAGCCGGCGATATGTGAACATGATGGGAGGTGAGCTGCAATTCGATTCCGAAGTGGGAGCCGGTACTCGGTTCTACTTCCGCGTGCCCTTTGCGCTTGGCGATCCGCCCGCGGGAGTTTCATCGCGAGATGCTTCGAGCAAATGGCAACGGGTGAAACGATTGCGCGATGATACCCCGGTCTATGCTTTGGTCGTTGATGACGTCACGACGAACCGCGATGTGATCGCTCAGATCCTGCGGTTCGTCGGCGCTGAGGTCGAAACCGTCGAGTCGGGCAGATTAGCCCTTGAGCAGGTTCGCCGAAAGCGGCCGGATATAATTTTCATGGACATTCGCATGCCAGAAATGACGGGCGTCGAGGCGATGCAGAGGTTGCGCGAAGAGCACGGAGAAGGGGCATCCAAGATTGTGGCGGTCACGGCGTCGGTGTTTGAGCATCAGAGACAGGCGCAACTGGCAGCAGGATTTGATGGTTTTATTGACAAACCGTTGCGTGCGGGGCAGGTCTACGCCTCTATGGCAGATCTGCTGAACGTCGAGTACGAATTCGAGGCCGTTCAGCGCAGCGAGACCGCCGACTGGTCGGATTTGCAGCTTCCCGTGGAGCTCCATGAGCGCTTGCTTGCCGCCGCCGATTCTCACAGTGCGTCGGAGCTGCGTCGTAATCTTGAGTCTCTGAAGAATCTTGGCTCGAGCGGAGAGAGTCTTTTCGAGCACTTGCAGTCATTGGCCCGGCGGTATGATATGAGCGGAATCAGGTCGGTGCTAGAGGATCTTTCAGGGAACCGTTGAGGCAAGCCCAGGAGATGGAGATTGCTCTCAAGAATCGGATCATAGAGACAAGAGGTGATGCCGCAGGGATGGAGCAGTTGTATCGGCGCGCCCGCGACAAGGGCGAAGAGCCGATTTTCAAGGACGCGATCGCTCAATGCGCCGCTGAATGCGGAGACGATATTCTTCTTTCGGCATGGGTACATCGTCTGAACCTGAAGACCGGGTCCGACCAAGAGCAAACGCTCGCATCTTCCAGGCGAATCAGACATTGGAAGACCGCCGTTGGAGTGAGTGTCGTGTTGGGCGTGGCGTTCGCGTTGTTGGCCGGCGATCGGCCACCAGCACCGATACCTGGGGAAAGCTCATCGCAATTCTGGATCGGATGGGCACCTCTGACCGCACTCTTCATCCTGGGTTTTTTAGCTGCGGTCAGCCGCGAAGCGGAACCATGTCGTCGCTATGGACGTCCCGGCGCGCTTATCCTGATTCTCGCAGTGCTGGTGGCGATGGCAGGGTGGGAAAGAGTCGACAATGTAGCCGGCCTGCTTGCCGTGCATCTTCCCGTCGCCGTCTGGGCAACCCTAGGGGCGGGGGTGGCTCTGGGGAGGAGTGATGCCACCAACCAGCAGTATGCGTATCTGGTGAAATCGGTCGAGGCGGTTCTCACTGCCGGAATCTACTTCGCGGCGGGGGGGATCTTTCTGGCTTTGACCTTCGGCATATTCAGTGTTTTGGGCATCGAGCTCCCTGAGGAGGAGATGCTCCATGTCGCCGCATGGGGTATCGGAGCAGTACCTGTCCTGGCGTTGGCCAGCGTATACGATCCAACGGTGCCCCCCGTTCTGCAGGATTGGTCGACAGGGTTGTCCCGCATCCTGCAGCTGTTGACGCGAATTTTCCTACCCCTGGCGCTTGGGGTTTTGTTGGTCTATGTGCTCTGGTTCATACCGTCGAACTTCTGGCATCCGTTCCGCGAGCGCGAGGCATTGATCGTGTACAACGCCACGATACTGGGCGTCTTGATGCTGTTGAGCATTGCCGTCAGCGGACCCGCTCCTGAAGGAAACGTGCTGCGCAATGCGCTGCTGGCTTTGGCCGTACTGACCGCCCTCCTGAATGCCTACGCACTGGCAGCCAACCTCACGCGCATCTTCGAGTTGGGCTTGACACCCAACCGATACGCGGTAGCGGGATGGAACGTCGTCACCATGCTCATGCTTTCGACGGTGATTTTCCGGTTGTGGAGCGGGGGCCCGGAACAGTGGGTGCCGAGCCTGCGACGGGGAATCGCCCTCGCCTCGGTGCTAGCCGCCGTTTGGTCAGCGTGGGTCGTCGTTGGGCTGCCGTTGTCGTTCTCTTAGAAATCTGTTTCAACCGCGGGGTGCTGCACGCACTCGGTGGGATCAGTCGTTGTACTTCTCTGGAGGGATACGATGCTCGGAGGAGAAACTCATGTTTTCCGGCAAAGGCATGAATGCGGGGATCATCTCACTCCTTCGCGCCATAATGTGTTCCATCGGATCGGTTATCTGATCCAGCTCCTTATCGCTTATCGGCAGCGAATAACGCACCATCGGCGTATAACGCTGAAATGCTTCGGCGTAACCTACCCCCGCCTTGTTGCCGTAGTGGCCGTCCTGCATCTCGCCCCGCTTCCGAGAGTAGGCACCGCCGTAGTACTGACTGGATATACAGTCCAAGGCTTTCACCTTCTTGTCGATTACATCGGTGATATCAACGTATAGATCGACCCGCGAAGTGCTGGCGTATTCAAGAGTATTGGCACCGATGTAAGCGATCGGATTCATGAAATAGATGACCGGTGTGAGGTGCCTTTCCTGCCGGCCGCGCCCGGTCCCCTGAGCCAGGGTCGCCGCGAAGACTGTCGCCTGTCCGATGGTTCCGTGCATCTTCAAACCGCCGGTTTCGTACGGATGATGCGAAATCAGCAGATCCGGTTTCACCTCGCGGATAACGTCGGCGATCGCCTCTACCTTGGCCCGGTCCAACAAAAGGTCGTCATCCTCGAACCCAAGGTCCCGTAGATCGTCGAAACCACAGATACGGCAGGCGTTGCGGGTTTCTTCCAGCTTCTGAGCCACCGCCTCTTTCATTTTGGTCTCAACATCCAGGTCGGCTCCCTCCCGCTGCTTTTCGTCTTTCAGCTCCCAGTGATGCGAACGCACGCCGGTAGTGGCGATTGCGACGGTGACTTGGTCACCGCGTGCCACGTGGTGGGCCAAGGTTCCCCCCGCCTGATCGAAGCTGTCTGCGGGATGGGCGGCAACGAGCAAGATCTGAATCGGTCGGCTCGGCATGTGGTTTCCTCAGGGCACGGGTTTCGATCTGTTTTTGTAGATCTCTTCGTGACCGGGGGGAATGACCCCGCCGATCTTCAGCGCCTGTTTTCCGTTCTCGCCGGCGAAGGGACGCGCCAGAAATTTGGGTTCCTCTTCGACGAAAACTACGACGGGTCCCGTCTTTGGTGTGTCCGAACAGATGATATCGCCGGTCTTCAACGTTCGGGCTTCGCCCAGGGAGATCTGCGTCCGCCCCAGCTCGGCCGTAACCGGCATGAAGGTCTTGTTCAGACGCTGGTTGTTCTGTTGAATCAGGTCATCTTTATTCGTCTGTGAAATCCGGACATAACTTTGTTGTCCCAACCGCGGCAGGATCGATTCGAGGGTAAAGAAGGGATAGCACAGGCTGACCAGGCCCGAGGCGTTTGTAGAGTTGACCTCGAAAGCCAGCAGGATGACGATCTCACTGGCCGCCGTGATCTGCATGAACTCCGGGTTGGTCTCCAACTCGATGTCGGTGACCTCTACCCGCAGAATCGGCTCCCAGGTCGCTTCCAGATCTTCGATGACCCGCTTGGTGATGCGATGAATCACACCAACCTCGATCGGGGTCAGGGTTCGCGGTTCCACGCCTTTGTGGGAGCCCTTACCGCCGAAAATCCTGTCGACGAAAGCGAAGGTTACCGGCATGGCAAAATCGATGATCGCCTGCCCATTGGTGGGACCCAATGTAAACTGGTAGGAACAGGACGGATTCGACAGTGACATGATGAATTCGGCATAGGTAGTCTGGTCCACGAACGCCGTTTCCACATCCACCACGGCACGCATGGCGCCGGAAAAGGTGGAGCTCAGCAGTCGGGCGAAGTTGTCGTGCAGGTTTTCCAGGGTGCGCAGCTGATCCTTGTTCACCCTCGCCGGGTGTTTAAAGTCGTAGCTGGTGACTATTCGTTTTTGAGGTCGTCCGCGGTTCTCCTTCTTCTGTTGCATCTCCATGTATTGAGCCAAAGCCTCTCCCATCGCCAGGCGCAGCTCCTCCCGCGCCTTTTTCGATATTCTCTTGCCCTTGAGCAGGGTGTCCAGCTCCTTCAGCGCTGCCGCCTCCAACGCCTCTCCCCGTTCATTGACCGCCAAACCTGCCAGTCTCTGCAGAAAACCCGAAATTTGGCTCTCGTCCAGCTTTTGCTTCTTGAGACGGCCGTAGAAACCGTCCGACTCCTTGGATAAGAGCAGCGCATCGATTTCATCCTGAGAGAGTATGTCAGCCATGTCAGTCTCCTACAAATCTTAGACGTAATCGTCTCCGGTGTCGCCGCGAACTATCCTAACCTTCCCCTGCTCTTCGAGCTGCCTCACTGTTTGCACGATCCGCAGCTGCACCTCCTCCACATCACGGCGCAGCATCCGTTCCAGCCCCTCCATGCCTTCTCGAACCGAGGTGCAAGCCCGCTCCGACATGTTGCTGAAAAATCGTTCTCGCAGTTCCTCGCCGGCCTGTTTTAGTGCGATGGTAAGATCTTTCTCATCTGTTTCGCGTAACAGAGTCTGGATTTCGGTATCCGTCATCTTGCCGATCTCGGCGAAAGTAAACATCTGATTGCGCACTGATTCGGCCACCTCCGGATCCTGCGCATCCATCTGGTTGAGAACGGTCCGCTCCACGCTTGAGCCCGTCAAATTCAGCACGTCGGCCAGCACCTTGGGTCCGCCTACGTCCTGATCCCGACCGAGCAAGTCTCGAAGAGAAGCTTCCAAAGCTTCTTCGAGGTTCGCGATCACCTTTTGAGGGACGTTCTCGGTAGTCGCCATTCGATATGACACGTCTGCCTGTAAACGTTCGGGCAATTGTGCCAGTACCCCTGCTGACCTGCGTGGTTCAAGCTGCGAGAGAATGAGCGCGATCGTCTGCGGGTGCTCGTTAGATAAGAAGGGAGCGATCTGATCCGCCTCCACTCTGTTGAGCATGCTGAACCCGGATTCGGTAGAATCTATATTCCTGTCAACAAAGTGATTCGCCCGGTGTGGTCCCACCACCTTGGTCAGCAGCCCGCGGGCATACGCCGGGCCGCCGATCTCCACGTAGTCACCAGCCACGATGCGCCGGTGCGCTGTCTCCAACGCGTGCATAGCGAGCTGATGCCCAACCTCGGGCATCTCCGCAATAGCTCGCGCGACGAGCTGAGTTTCCTCGCCCAGATGTCGGCAGACCTGGGCACCAATTTCCTCGCCCAGACCGATCAATATGGCCGCTACCAACTGTTGAGCAGTCAGATCAGAGAGCGGTCCCTCGTCCCGGCTTGCCTCTTCTCTTCGGATGATAGTTCGGACCACGGCTGCTGTTTCTTTAGCGTGGTGAAAGAGGTAGGCATGGGTGCTGTCAGCGGCGATTCCAGACGGTAGGAGAGGCGCCGAGGAGGTGTCGGGAGGTTTTGCCACAGCCTCCACGGTCTGGGGGCGCGGTTTTGGCACGTGCAGGGGTGGCATCGCGTCGACGGCAGCCTCGTCTGGGCATGTCCAGCTTGCAACCGTTTGTTTCTCTTTAAACTCGGTCGAGCCGCCCACGATGCGGGCCCCTGTAGTTTTTTGAGGCGCGGCGCTCATGAGGTCACCTCGTGATCGACGGGAAAATCGTGAAGGCGGGTGATGCGTACGGCCATGAGGTCTGTAACAACCACGATCTCCCCTTCGGCAAAGGGCCTCCGGTTGACCAGCACACCGAAGGCCTCGCCGGCCAGTTTATCGAGCTCGATGACGTCGAACGCCTGCAGCCTCCGTACCTGACCCAAGGTCATTTCCTTGCGACCCAATTCCACCATCACTTCGGCCACCACATTGGCCAGATCCGCGCGTGGGGTGCTTTCGAGAGTTGTCATTCGGACCTCCTCTCAGACCTGTCCCAGAACCTCGGTGAGTCGCACGCCGAAGTTCTCATTGACCGTGATGACCTCACCCCGAGCGAAGTGTTTGCCGTTGACGAATACGTCGATGGGATCGCCCACCTCCTTGTCCAATTCGATCAGCGACTGTTCGCCCATGTCGGAGATGTCCTCCATGGTTTTCGTGGTACCACCGAGTACCATCTGGACCATGACGGGCATATCCTCGAGCAGGTCGATATTGTCACGTGGTGCCGCCGGCTTCGGCGGAACTGCCTTTTTCTTTGGGGTCTTGCTCGTTGCCATTTCGCTTTGCTCCTTCCCTCGAAGTGGGTAGATGAGCCGCTCGCTTCAACAGTGTACGGAACTCCAGAGCATAATCCTATAAGGGTTTTTACTAGGTAGATGGAGCTTCCCTAAGGTCAAGACCGAACCTGTAGGCGTAGAGCACCGCTGGCCCATCCGCCTCAAAATGCAGTCGCACTTCCTGACCCACGAAACGTGCCAGATCGCTGCGCTCCTGCCCCCAGGTGATTTCGAAGTCGGTTTGGTCGTCGCGCTCCAGGCCGTTGCAGTTGTCCAGCTCGAACCCTTCCGGAACCTCGGTATCGCATACCACCCGAACTCGGATGCGGCCGTTGTTACTCGGCTTCTTTGTGCCGAAAACGCTGGCATTCAGAAATAACCTTGCGCCGTCGACCCGCACGGGTTCAGTCATCAACTCGCCGGCGCCACCCGTGCACATCCCCACGAATCCATCCTTGCGCAACGTCGCCAGACCGATGGCCGCCTGGAACTTTTGATCGCTGCCGTGACGACGCATGCCCGAATACCAGATGTGCAGCACGTTGTCCTTGAGGATGGGCGGATTCAGCGATGACGAGACCCAGCCATGGTCCCAGGCGCCCGGGGTCCCGATGGGCAGGAACTGTTCGTGTTTCCCGACTCGATGCCACTTCGTGAGGTCGCGCGCCGTAGCCAGCTCAGTTGCACCTTGGCCCGTCGAGGTGTAGAAGAGCGCCAGAAATCCCAGGTATTGATTGCCATAGGCAAACGGCGTCATCAGCTCGAACTGGTCGCGTGTCTCGTCGAAGTCATCCGGTTTGAGAACCGTCTCCATCGGAGTCCAGTTGACGAAGTCCTCGCTGGTACTCAAGGCGACCACCTTGCGGTACTGCTTCCACTGCAGAATGAAATGATCGGCAATCGTCCCAGCGCGCCGCGACACGGCTATGAACCGACGTGTGCCCGGATCGAAAACGACCGCGCCGCCATCGCCGGCTCTCGCAATAGACGGTTGGTCGTCCAGGGTCCAGCGGATTCCATCGTTGGAGTGGGCAGTGTACATGCCATGGCGCTCGAGCACGGACTCAAAATACCTTCGCCGGTCTTCCGGACTCGCTGATTTTCCGGCACGAGGCAGCTCTGCCTGGCGCTCCTGGTAGTACCCCATCTTGTAACGGCGCGTTGCGTCTTCTTCGCGGTCATCCTTGATGATGCCCCACGGGTGCAGCGAGCCGTGCTCCGGACGAGTTTCCGGCGTGGGGTAAACGATGTTGTTCGCCGTAGATCCCTGAAACGGGAACACGCCCAGCTCGGGCTTGTCCCACTTCACGCCGTCGGTTGAGCTGGCGTAACAGATATACTTCTGGGCTTCGTTGCCGGCGCCGGCGGGACCGTGGGTGAAGTACCACATTTTGAGGAGGTCTTCGTCGCCGTCGTAGAGGACCGATCCCCACATCTGCACCGCGCTGCCTTCCCAGGGACGGTCGGCACGCAGCACCGGCTCGGTCTGGGCGCGAGCAGGTTGTTGCACCTTGCGCACGAAACCGGGATGATCCTGAACCTCGGCGTCATCTACGAATAGGTGCAGACCAGGATCGTGGAGATCACTGACGATCATCGTCGCCGTACCATTAGACGATCTTGTGCAGTTCCGCCCAGTACCTGATGAACGCGATATCCCGGTCGAAAGTGCCGTCGAAGACCCAGTTGCGGCCCCAGTCCTCCACCTGCGCCTCCGTGCCCGAACGCCAGATCAGGCGGGCCAGCACGAAGAGTTTCACCGCCTGCAGTTCGGGCTCACTCGGTTGGCGAATGCTCGAATACCCCTCCAGATAGAAGTTCCAACGGCGGTCCGATTTAGCCCGTCCGGAACGCGTCGCACCGTCGACCTGCGCATTCTTGGCGAGAAATACAGCCAGGTCGTAGGCGCGCCAGCCGTAGCCGTAACAGTCGAAGTCGAAGACCGTCATGCGGCCCTGTTCGTCCACGTGTACGTTGCCGCCGTAGTGATCTCCGTGGCAGCAGCCGTACTCCGGCCGGGTCAATGGAAGAAATCCGTCTAACCTCGATTTCAGTTCACTGCCGATCTTCATGAGGCAATCGAGATCTTTGCGTCGGTGTTCCAAACACTGGGTAACGCTGCGCAACGAGTCGTCCACCAGGTAGCCAAGATCGAGATGGAAACGCCTGCGATCCTCATCACATTTGTCCAGGCACCTGTGCATTCGCGCCAGCAGCTCACCGTAAGCACGCGAATTTCTCGCGTTGAGCTCCATTGGCTGTCCCGGCGCGTAGGTGAACAGCGCGGCATAACGCACGCCTTCGGGTGCGGCGATCCGCGTCAGAAACGAACGGTCTTTCCTTTTTATTGGATAGGAAACTGGAAGCTTGTGGCGGCGAAGATAGGTCAGCATCTCGAGCTCCGCCTGGATCTCCGCCTTGGTGCGCCAACCGTGTCGGTAGACCCTCAGTATGAACTGTGAGGAGCCCGCGGTAACCGCGTAGGTGTCATTGAGTCCCGGATTGTGGAAATAACAACGCGCGGGTGCGGGGAGCGAAAATTTGCTCAACACGCGCTCGGCCAGCGCCTGGCCCGCGAGAATTGAATTGTTCAAAGGGAAATGGTGCTGGTTCATACTACCGCGCCTTCATCCTCCCGCTTCCAATCTGAGTTGGTCGGTCTGTTTCGGTTATGCTAAGCGCCGAAACACCTCGATGCTCGCGGCGCCGTAGGTTTCTTCGAGCACCACCCCTCCCCTCTCTCGGCACACCGTCTTCAAAGGTTCCGCCGCGTTGCCGGGACAGAAACCGTGCCCACACACCTCGAATGCAGCGACGTCGTTGAGACCGTCTCCCACCATAGCGGCGTCGGAAGCAGGGACGCTCAGCATCTCCAGGAGGATTTGGGCGCCGGTTCCCTTGTCGACTGGTGAGGTGACATCCACATGAAATTCGTTGTAGTAGAACCGCAGACGCCCCTGTTGGATGGAGGTGTGCATCCTGAGGACCTGTTTCAGATCCTCGACAAGAGACGATCCGGTTGCCGACGGAGGGACATGAAGGGTGAGCAAGGTTTCTTTTGGAATCTGGTGAATCTCACTCCCGATTTTTTCGGCGAGCAGCTCTTCTCCGCCGGAGTTGTACCAGTGGATAAGTTCCTGCACCTCGCTCAGATCTTCGAAAGGTGCGGCGAGCTCGGGTCGCTGCGACTCCTCGGCGACGGCGACCAGGTCGATGGTCGCATCCTGTATCAGGTCGTATGCGACCGCCCCGGTTTCTGACAGCACGTAACGCAGCTTCGAGGTCGCGAGCTCTTCGGCGATGAAGAGGGTGTCCAGCAAGCGCCTGCCGGTGGCCAGGATGACCTTTTCGACGCTCGAATCGTCAATGGCCGCGCTGACCCGCGCCAACATCTCTTTCTGGTCCGACGTAAGTCGGCGGTGTTCTTCGCCGGAGACGAATTGGGTTCCATCCTCGGGATTCAGGCATCCGTCGACATCGTGGAACAGAACTCGGATAGGGCTCGTTTCAGGCGACATGGTTTAGATACTCATTCGACCCGACCCTGCCGTCAAACGGCCGGAGGAGGGCTGAACAGACTCTTTCAGCCCTTCGAGTAGATTGGAAGCGGCAGGAAGGCTGGTTGGGTTTGCGTTTGAGCAGGCAAGCCGTCTGCTGAAAACTGCGCAGGCGCTGAATCTTGAGCGCCCAGAATCGATCGATTTCTCATCCCACCGTTGTTGTCTACGGGGAAAAAAGCGCCAGCTCAGAGAGAATTGAGTCAGGTACGCGTCTTGCTGTAACTCTTCGAGCCACCAATCAAGGTGCCACCATCAATTCGTAAGAGGTATCGCCATGAAAAACCTTTTGCAGATCGTCTGCGCAATTTTCGCCACCGCTCTGTTTGTTTTCGGATCCGGATGTTCGTCGTCCAGTACATCCTCTGAACCTGGCAGGGTAGGAAAGCTGGGAGTACAGCGCGACAGAGAAAGCAATGAAACCGAGGAAGAGATCGCCATTGAAGCATTGCCGGCCGTAGTGGTCGATGCCGTAAACGGTGCCGTCGAAGGCGGCGTTATCGTTGAAGCCGAGAGGGAAACCGAAGACGGCCAGGTGATTTACGAAGTGGAGGTTGACGTGGATGGCGTTGAGTGGGAAGTGGAAGTCGATGAGGATGGCAACGTGCTCGAGGTTGAAAGTGAGGACGATGAGGAGTGAGGACGATGAGGATGAGGATGAGGATGAGGATGATGACGATTGAGCCGTAGAACCACAAGAGGCGACGATGGCGCGCGAACCTAAGAGCGCCGTCGCCGCCTCTTGCTGCATGTCCTTTGCTTAGCTCCGACCCGCGTCTTCCAAGCTCTCGCAGACAACAGTCCCTTATCGCCTGACGTCCAGGAGGGATCGCAGAAATGCGGGTGAGTTCTACCGGCGTTGCGCATTCTTGATTTTTTCCAACAGCCTCTGAATCGACGCCATGTCGAAAGATTCCGCATGTTCCTGCATCGTCGTCGCCAGCTGGTTGGCACCCGGTCCTATCTCCCCTAGCTCGGCCAGCGCCTGCCGCAACTCGGTTATGTTGGCCACCGCGGCGGACTGGGTTAGACGAGTGACTAATTCTGCAGGCAGCGAAACGCGACTTGGATCGATCGGCGCTTCCACCTTAAGCGCCGGTTCTGCCGCATCCCTATCGGAGTAAACGAATTCCACCCCCAGCAGATCTGCCAGACAACTGTAGATCTGTTCGACGCGTACCGGTTTGCCGACAAACTCGTCGAACCCCGACGACAGATAGTGCTGACGTTCGTGTTCCAACGTCGAAGCGGAGACAGCCACCGCTTTGATCGCTGTCGTCGCTGGATCTGTCTTCAACCGTTCAACCGCCTCGTTGCCATCCATTTCCGGCATGCGAATATCCATGAAGACGATATCCACCGTCTCTTCACGCGCCGCCTCCACCGCTTCGCGACCGTTGACGGCTTGCACGACGTGAACGCCGATCGCTTCCAAGAATTGCGCCAGGATGTCGCGATTCTCCTTGACGTCATCCGCCACAAGGGCGCGCACGGAGTGAGCCGGATCCAGTCCAACGATACGACTCCAGTCGCGCTCCACTTTTGGTGGCAACACGCTCTGCGACCGGGATAATTTGATGCTGAACGAGAAGGTGGTTCCTTTTCCGACCGCGGACTCCAGCTCGAGGGTACCCCCCATCAACTCCACCAATCGCTTCGACACCGCGAGTCCGAGCCCGGTGCCGCCGCGCTCGTACCCCGCGCTGCCCTGCTGAAAAGGCTGGAACAGCTCCTGTTGCTCATCGGCACCGATACCTTGCCCCGTGTCCGTCACCACGAACCGATAGTTGTCGGGACCCGCAGGGGTGACGTTCAAAGAAACGGAACCTTTCTGGGTAAACTTCACCGCATTGCCCAGCATGTTTATGAGCACCTGCATGAGTTTGCTTTCGTCGCCTCGAACCGAGACGCGGCCCGGGCTCGGCAACTCGAGGCGCCATTCGAGACCCGCTTCGCGACAGCGAAGATCAAACATTACCGCTAGGCTCTGGAGCAGCTGGTCCAGGTCGAAATCCGACTCCTGAATCACCATTCGGCCCGCTTCGATCTTCGAGATGTCCAGGACCTCATTGATCAGCTTGAGCAGATGATCGCCGCTGGTCTGGATCGTTCCCACCGCCTGCCTGTGTTTGTCGGTCAGATCCGGGCTGTTCTGCATGATCTGCGCGTAGCCGATGATCGCGTTCATTGGCGTGCGAATTTCGTGGCTGATATTAGCCAGGAATTGCGACTTGGCCTGGTTGGCCAACTCGGCCGCATCCTTGGCTTCGCGGAGTTCGGAAATCAATTGGTTCTGAGCTTCGGTGGCCTCCTGAAAATCGCTGTAGCGGGCGTAGGCCAAGTCTACGACTTCGGCGAAGTCTTGGACGCGCCCAATCTCGCCCCCGGTAAATGCGGTTCCCTGACCGCTCCATCCCCGTTGCAATACCAGCGCGCCACGGCTGTAAGGCACGTTGACTCCCCAGATCCTGGCTTTGGTATTGAGGGTGTCATCGGGTTCTAGGGTCGCCCAGCTCGATTTTTCCTGCTCCGTCATCTCCCCATGCCAAGTCTGTGCGGAACGCCATTGTTCGATGTAGTTGTGACTGAATTCGGTTTTTGCTTCGTTTGAAAGAACCTGGAGTCCGGTCTCCTCGTCCTCGGGGCGAACAACCTGTATGGTACCAGTCGCTTCGTTCAGAACGCAGACGTAAAGCAGATCGAATCTAACCCCCATTTGACGCAATTCGTCTCCTACCTGGACGATCACCTTTTGAAGATCATCCGACCTCTTCATGGCGAGAATAGTACTGCGGACCCGCTCGAGGGCTTGCTCCGCGGAGAAGCTGCGCAACAGATCTGCCATGTCGGTGTCGTCTTTGTCGACGCTCTCGAGGATGTTACGCGTGACCGGCGTGCTGCTTATGTTGAGAATGTCGGCTACAACCTTCGGGCCACCCACGTCCTGGTCGCCAACCAGGATATCCCTCAACGACTGTTCCAGGGCTTCTTCTATCTGGTTGATGGCGTTGGGGGTGACGCTATCCATGGTCGCCATTCGATAGGCGACATCTGCCTGCAGAGGCTCGGGAAATTGGGCCAGAAGGCCGGCAGCCTGGTCCGCACCTAGCTGCGAGGCAATTAGCGCTATGGTCTGCGGGTGCTCATTGGCCAGAAACGGCGCCAGTTGATCTGGTTCCACGTTCTTGAGCATGTAGAATCCAGCCGTCACCCTGCTGGAGACGCGGGCTAGGATCTCTTTGGCTCGGGGCGCTCCAACGGCACGGGTAACTGCGGCGCGGGCAAAGTCCATTCCTCCGGTGCTCAACCACGTTCCTGCAAGCAGATGCTGCCTGAACTCTTCCAGCACGTCGTCGCGAAGCGCTTTCGGAGTGCCCTGCAAACGGGCAATCGCCTGGGTGGTCTCCTCTATCTCGAAATCGGAGAGATGTTGCATTATCATGCCGGACACCTCTTGGCCGACAGCGACCATCACGATGGCCGCTTTTTGAATCGCCTCTAGCCCGCTCTCTTCGGTGGATTCATCGTCAACAAGCATCGTGCTCACCAGGTTGGCCGCCTCAGCCGGACGGTTACGCATGAATTCGTAGACAGAGGTAGATTCGTCAACGTGAAACGGAGCTGAGTCCTCTGTGCGAGTCGTACCTGTTTCGAGCCGTCCCTGCTCCGTGACGGAGGGCGCGATCTCCTGCTCGGGTTGATCGTCTCGTACTGGAGAAGCTTCAGCCGCGCCTGGCGCCCTTTCCTCCTGAAGGAGGGAGAAGGCCTGTTCCCAATTCGTCGAGGACGGGTACGCTGGCACGGGTGCCATCGAACCTACCTCGCTGTGGGAGGGGGGTCTCCACTCCTCAACGGAAACCAGATGTAACTTGCTGCTCCTCAATCCTAGAATGCGACCCGCGGATTTCTCTGATGCAGACATCTGTTCCTCCTGCCTCGTCACCTATGATTCCTCACGAAGCGATTCTGACCCAATGGAATCGAGTCGCAGATCGTATGCCTGTTCCTTGCGAACGTGGAAGCGGACCAGCCTGCAAGCAATGCGATCTCCAAGCACGACGATCTCGCTTTCGGCAAACGGATGGTTGTTGGCCAGAACGGCGAACGCTTCCCCGGCTTGTTTATCCAGAACGATGACGTCGTCTGGACCCAAATCGGAAACCTCGCTCAGCGGCATGCGTTTGCGACCCATTTCGACCACCAGCTGCATACGTACGCTTCCCAGATGTTGCAGGTTTTCCGCTTCACGCCGCAGCAGGTCTGTCGCCTCGTTCGGGTTGAGTGATAAGCTTTCGTTCATTTTTCGTCCGCTCCGGAATCCAGAATCTCCGTCACTCGCACACCGAAGCTCTCACCGACAGTCACCACGTCCCCTTTGGCGAACTGCTTGCCGTTCAGGCGAATGTCGATCGACTCTCCCACCAACCGGTCCAACTCGATAATCGAATGTTCGTCCATTTCCAAAAGCCGGTCCAAGGTCTCCTCGGTGCGCCCCAATTCCATGCAGACCGTCACCATGACGTCCGGAATTTCGGCGGGTTTGTGCGTTGCATCGGTCTTGATTGCTTTCGTGGTCGCTTCCTGCTTCGTCCCGGGCATGTCTGTTAGCTCCTGTCTGTTCTATTGGCCTTCCAATGGATAGTCTGCCTTCAACTCTTGCGGTACCTTTCCCACGACCTGCAGCTTGATTTCTCCAGCCTCGTTCGCAAACGGACGGGCGTAGAGCTTGGGCTCGCCGCCGACAAACACGATGCAGGGGTCGGTCTTGTGACCTCGCATGCAGACCACGTCGCCCACCCGCATTCCGTCGACGTCTTCCAGGGCCAGGTCAGTGCGTCCCATCTCCACTACCAGCGGCATCTTCGCGGGGCCGAGCACCGAGCGGTTGCGCCGAGTCGTTGCCTCCCGATTCAAACGGGGGCCACGTACATAGTGTTGTTCGCCTAAAAGGGGTAGAATGGGCTCCAATGTGAAGAAAGGATAGCACATCTTGACCAATTGCTTGCTGATATGCGCTGAATTCACCTCAAATGCGATAAGGATTACGATTTCGCTGGGAGCGGTGATTTGGAGGAACTCAGGGTTGGTCTCCAGCTCGATGTCGGTGATCTTAACCTTTTGAATCGGCGCCCACGTTGCCTCGAGATCCCCGATGACGCGCTTGGCCGAACGGTGCGTGACGCCGACCTCGATCGGTGTCATCGTCCGGCCTTCGACTCCTTCCGATGAGCCCTTCCCCCCAAAAGTCCGGTCTACCAGCGCGAACACGAGCGGCAAAGGGAAATCGAGGATTGCCAGTCCGCGAGTGGGGCCCAGCGCGAACTGGTAGGAACAGGAAGGATTGCTCAAGGACATGATGAACTCTGCGTAGGTAGTCTGATCGACAAAAGCGGTATCGACGTCGACCACGCCCCGCATAGCCCCGGAGAGCGTGGAGCTGAGCAGTCGGGCCAGATTGTCGTGCAGGTTCTCAAGGGTCCGCAGCTGTGATCTGCTTACCCTTGCGGGGTGTTTGAAATCGTAGTCGGTCGCCGGCTTGCGCTCCCCTTCCTCCTTTATCGATGGTGCTTCGTGATTGTTGCTTTTCGCGTCCTCCCGCTGTGCCTTAGCGCTCTCTGACATCATCGATACCTCCGCTGCAAGGTGGAACATTCGTCTCATCCTGGATGCTGCGCGGCTCCGTCCGCATCTGGTGCCTCGCCCTGGACCGACCGCAACACGCGATAAAGCCGGTTCCGGCTCGTGCCCAGTAGCTCCGCCGCCTTCGTCAGGTTCCCATCACAATGAGCCATCGCTTTTTCTAGAACCTTCGATTCAGCCTGCAGTGCAGCCGCATCGAGATCCAGCGGCAGCTCGTCTTCAGTGCTGATCCTAGTTTCCGTGTCCGCCGCCCCACCTTTCGGCGCCACTGGAAAATTCAAATGATGCACCTCGATTCCCTTGCCGCGACTCTCTATCACTGCCCGTTCGACGACGTTCTTCAGCTCCCGCACGTTGCCGGGAAAATCGTAGGTCTCCAGGCGGCCGACCGCCTCCGCGCTCAGGTCCGGCAGGTCGCATCCCATCTCCTCGGCGAACAGCCGTGCAAAGTGATTCGCCAACAGGCCGATGTCATCCCGGCGCTTGCGAAGCGGCGGCGTCTCAACGGTGTAGCGTGCCAGACGGTAGTAGAGATCCCGCCGAAACGAGCCTTCCTGAATCCAATTCTGAAAATCGACGTTGGTCGCTGCGAGAATGCGCACATCGACGTGCCGGCTTGCGGTCGCGCCCACCGGCCACACCTCCCCATCTTCGAGCACGCGCAGCAGCTTGGTCTGCAGTGCCGGCGGCATGTCCCCAATCTCGTCGAGGAAAAGGGTGCCGCCGTGTGCCATCTCGAAATAGCCGATGCGATCCTCGCTGGCGCCCGTAAATGCGCCGCGCCGATGGCCGAACAGTACCGACTCTACCAGGTCTGTGGGGATTGCGCCGCAGTTCACCGGGACAAACGGTCCGTCCCGGCGCTCGCTGCCATAGTGGATCGCCCGCGCGATCAGCTCTTTGCCGGTGCCGCTTTCGCCGGTGATCAGCACCGAGGTGGTGGGGTTCTCCTGCATGAGCTCGACCTCGGCAAAAATCTTGCGCATTGTCGAGCTGTCCCCGATAAGACCTTCCAGCCCCCAGCGTTCCTCTTCGCGGCGGGAAATCATCGAGAGTTGCCCGCGCAGAGATTTGCGCATGCTGATCTCACTCTCGAGCTCCCGATTCTTCTCTTCAAGGGCCAGATGCAACCGCCGGAGTTGGATGTGCGCCGTTACCCGTGCCAGCACCTCTTCTTCCCGGAAAGGTTTGACCACGTAGTCCACGCCACCGGCCTGGAAGCCGGCGATGACGGCCTCTTTCTCGTCCCGGCCGGTGAGGAATATGACCGGGATAGCTGCGGTCTCCGGTTCAGCTTTCAGGCGTCTGCAAACCTCGAAGCCATCCATTTCGGGCATGACGACATCGAGCAGAACAAGGTCCGGATTGGCCTGCTTGGCGATCTTTAGAGCCGCAGCTCCCTCGGTCGCGACCATTACCTTGTGTCCTCTTGCTTCGAGGACCTGCAGAAGCAGTTTGAGATTTGTCGGGTTGTCATCGACGGTCAGGACTCGAAAAGTTGTGTTGACTTGATCTGCGGTCATTGCCAGTTGGCTTCCACATGATGGATGGCAAAGGACATGCCAAACCTGAACGAGCCACTGCTAGAGTGGTATAACTTATTGTAAATTATCGTTTAAACTTGATTTCATAGCGATGGGATCAACGGGCAAGGTGCGTACCGAAATCGGTACGTACGCCACGCATTCGGAGCACCGCTACGCTAGGAAATCGGTACGAGGAACCAGGCGAACCCTGTTTGGAACGCACACAGTGTACGGAAGACTCGGGCAGATTCCTACTTCGCATTTCTGCTAGGTTTTCGGTACAGAGTCTGATTCAGGTCGGCAGCGAATTGAAGCGTGGACACCCTCAACAAGGATGACAGGTTTTGACAGAGACTACTGAGGTTTGGAAGAGACACCCCCGGGAGCGGGCGCCTTCAGGTCTAGCCAATCATCTATACAATGGATTGGTATGATCGAAACGGCAACCGGCATTCCACACCGAGCACTGGTTTCCGTGCGCCAGAATACCCCCCGGTCCTGGTGTAGCAGGTTCCAGGTCATGAACGTGGGATTGCGATTGTGAAATCGTTTCAGCCGCCGGAACGTGGGTCGAGGTAGGAAGACCCCGGTCCCGGCCAACCCCTTCTCACGTTGGAACAGGCGGGCTGGCAGACTCCCAGCTAGTGATGAAATCCTCGACGCTGAAATTCTCCGGCATCTCGTAGAAGTAATATTTCATCGCCTGGTTTTGAAACAGCGACTCATACTGCTCGGTGTCCGCCGTTAGTTCCTCCTCCAGCGCTCCGAACCGATCCCAGAGCTGGTCCAGTTCCGCGGCGGTAAGGCGCGCACCGAGGTCCTTGACGGCCTTGGTGACTTGCCAGTCGTCGGAATCCGAATCCTTGTACTTGCGGACCATGGCGGCGATTTTCGACAGCACGATCAGTGAGGTCATGCGCGCGTGCTCACTTGGATGCAACGTCTCGAACGCCTTTACAAACGCTCCCCGGTCTCGCTCTATCATGGCGCTGAACGTCGCCGCGATCTCGTCCAGGTGTTGCGCATGCAGCTGATCGAACTGTTTGCACTTGGCCGCACACTCGGAAGAAAGGTGCCCTACGAAATCGACGCCGATGGGATCGGGAATCGTGTGACCGAACCCCTTGTTGCCGACCGCATGATATCCCCCGTGAAACGTGCGCCGTTTGATCTCACCGTTCGGGGCAGCGCTGTGCAGAAAACAGTTGATGTAGATCACCCCATCGCCGGCCTTGAGATCGACCGGCATGGCGCCTGGCAGCGGCACGACCCCCATGCGGCGCTCGATTTTTCTTTCCTCGGCGTTGTTTCGCCTTTGATGGCTCCCTGGAATGATATGAAGAAAGCTGTCGTCGTAGAGCGCGATGTGCCATTGCAGATAAGGGGGACCGTTCAGTCGAATGTCCTCCTGCAGGCCATCGAGTGGCGCCATATCGATGGGATGAATGTCCCGGTGCCATCCCGTGCCCGAAGCGATCAGCACCCACATTCCTGAGGGAATCACCTCCGGGACATTCATCAATTCACGGCTGAATCCGAGGGTGCGCTCGTCGAAAAGGAATTCAACCGCGTCCGCGGTCTCCGGTTCAACCCACTCGGTGGTGATCACTCGACTCTCTACCCCGGCATCGGTTGCCCGCTGAACGATGCGATCGACACTGTTGCGCAACCGTTGCAGTTCCTCTGGCGGAATCATGTCGCGAACAATGACATACCCCAGCTCCATGAGCTGCTCTCGCTGCGCTTCGATGGTTGCTGTCATGGTTTCTCCCTTCAGACTGTTATATCCGCAAGAATCTCCAAGGTCTCCTCTACGGAGACCTCGTCTGGCTCGCCGGCGTGCTCAAGATACTTTCGCGTCTTTCCGTTGAGAACACCATAGAATCCGCGAACCTCCTCATCCGGATGATCCCTCCAGAGCTCCGTTGGTATGTAGGACACTTCGCTCAGGTGGTCGCGACGGCGATGACCGTAATAGATCTGCACTGATTTTCGTTCGTGCGGGGTCGGCCTCACGGTGACCGTGTGTAAGCTGGAGGCGTCGAAGAGAATCGCAGTGCCGGCGCAACCGTAGACATCGTGAATGCCGCCGCGGGCCAGCTGTGCTTCCGCGTCCAGCAGTTCCTCATCCGCCGCTTCGGGCGAGATGGCGAAGCTATGGGTCTCTTCGTTAACGTCGGTCAGGTAGACCATCAGCTGGACATAGCCCAGACGCAGCGGGTGTTCCGGCCAAATGAAACGCCCGCCGCCGTCGCGGTGCCAGCGATGCCCAACCGATCCCTCCCATGAGGTTATTCCTTTGATCGGTTCGCCGTCGTAGGCCGCCATGTGCCGCAGACTGATCTCCGAGAAACAGACCTCGCCGTCGAACAGCAGCTGGAGGTGCTTCAGGACCGTCGGGTGGCGAATGATCTCGTCGAATTCGGGCGCTGTCAGCAGTTGGTGGCAATGGGAGCTTTGCCAGATAACGTTACTCCTCCAGAAGCGGTCGTACTGGCTGCGATTCCGATCGAAGAGCTCGGCAAAACGGGTCACCTCGTCATCGTTCAAGAGCTTGCCAAGCGTCAGGTAGCCGTTCTCTTTGAAAAAATCGTACTCTTCCTTGCCGATCGCGAGCTCCTTATACCTGCTCCTCGACGCCGGACGCGGTCGACCGGTAAGCCGCATCCAGAAGCTCGATCGTGCGTTTGCCGGCCCATCCCGGCGAGAGATTCTCTGCGGTTTTTCCCAGGATGAGATCGACGAAATTGTGGGGCGGCCCGGCGCCATCGTAGCTACCGGAATCAGGTTCGACCTCCGCCACCACGTGGCTGCAATCGTAGCGCCGCAGCTCCATGCGCTCACGCTCGAAATCCACCAGCAACATGCCCTCCGGCCCGAACAGGCGAATGTCCACGTGGGAACGGCATTTGTGCGGCACGGACCCGGCACCGCTGACCGTGCCGATGGCGCCGTTGGCGAAACGCACCGTGATGGCGTCGTAGATGTCCACCTTCGAACCCGGGGCTGTCATCAAGCTGAATACACTCGTGGGTTGGAGGTCGCTGAGCCAGAACATCAAGCCCAGCGCATGGGTCAGCTGGCCGTAACCGTAACCGCCAGCGGCGACCTTGGGATCAGCCCATGTGGAGCTGGCCGGTTGGAACAGGGCATCGGTCCAGGTACCTTTCTTAGTTCTACCTTCACCGGACAACAGGCTGCGCGTCCCGGATGCCATATGGCAGAGGACATATTCGATGAGACCGAGCTGTCCATCATCGATTAGTTTTTTGGCCTGCTTGACGAACGGCGCATAGTTCCAGCCATAGACGACCAAGATATGCAGATTCCCCGCATCGGCCGTATCGACGAGCCTCCTTGCTTCGTCAGCATCGGTGGTCATCGGCTTTTCAACCAGTACATGCAGACCCCGTTCGAGGGCGGCGTTGGCATGTTCGAAGTGTGTGGTGTGCGGTGACGCGACAACGACGGCGTCCAGCTCGCAGTTGTCCAGGAGGTCGAGGTAATCTTCGGTCGCATAAGCAAAACCGTAGGTATCCTTGACCTGTCGCAGCTCGTCTTTTCCCAGTCGGCATACACCGACGAACTCGACGTCGTCGCGTTGAGAGAGCACGGGCATGTGATTGGCCGTTGCCCACCAGCCGGCCCCGATGAAACCCATCCGCACTTTGTTGTTCGAGCTACTCATTCGTGTCGCCCATTGTTCCCGTGAAAACACGCCGAAACGGCGGCCAACTTAGCAAGCCAGCCGCCGCAATCTCAAACAGCAACCTTCGATGCTGTAAACAACACTATATTGTGCTCATGGCAATATTCAAATTCGGGACGACGGAGCCGTCGCTCCTCCATTGGCAGCCTTGGTTGAGTGTCTGTTTGCTCCTGGGCTGGGGACAGACCTACGCGGATCTGGTTCTGATCGAAGACGGACAGCCGCGCAGCACTATTGTGGTTGATGCGGAGCGCTCTGAAAAGGAGCATCTGGCCGCAACCGAACTCCAGAATTATCTGGCGAGGATTACCGGCGCACAGGTGCCGAGTACTCACGACACGAATAGGATGGACGGCCCGCGTATCCTGGTTGGACGCAGCGCGGCGGCGGACGCGCTTTCGTTGGAGGTAGCTGAGCTTGGAAGGGACGGGTATCTGATCCAGGTGGTTGGACCAGACCTGGTGCTCCGCGGCAAGACCGAACAGGGCACCCTGAACGCGGTTTACGCCTTCCTCGAGAATCACCTGGACGTGCGCTGGTTCATGCCTGGCGAGCTGGGCGAGGATATCATACCACGCTCGACCGTCCGCCTCGCCGGTGATCTGCGCGAGACGCGCACCCCCGATTTTATGGCACTCTACGGACTCAAGTGGTCCGGACACAGCTCGGGAGCTCCGGCCTGGGAACGGCGAAACCGGGCGTGGCTGGGACCCCCACGCTACTTCTTCGAACACTCCTTCCATTTCATCATCCTGGAGACAGACAAGGAACGCGAGGCCCATCCCGACTGGTTCGCCCGCGACATCCACGGCAAACACAAACGCTCGGGCCAGCTCTGCACCACAAACCCCGAGGTCGTCCAGGTCGCCATCGACAAAGCAGTAGAGTACTTCGCCAAGCGCCCGGAGGCTGCCACCTTCGGCCTGGCGCCGGAAGACGGAAGTGGCAGCAGCTTCTGCGAGTGCGACCGCTGCCTGGCCCTGGATGCGAAACTGGGAATTAGCGACGGAACCATAACCGATCGACTGATGGTGTTCTGCAACCAGGTGGCTCAGGGGCTGCGGCAGATCGACTCCGAGAAGTACGGGGAGAAATATCTGGGGTTTCTCGCTTATCAGAACTACACCACCCCACCGCAGAAGGTAGTACCGGACGAGATGATCCTGGTCGTGATCACCCACATGCATTGGGATTTCTGCGACACCCATCCGCTGGAGAATCCCGACTGCAGACCCAACGCCCAGTTCCTGGAGTGGCTCGAGGGGTGGCTGGCGGCAAGCCAGCATGTGGGGGTCTACGACTACTTTGGTCACAACGAGTTCTACGTACCCTGGCCTCTGTGGAACACAACCATCCCCCAGCATATCCGCACCTACAAGCGGCTTGGTGTGGAATCCCTCATCGTCGAGTCGCAACAGAACTGGGCGAATCAGGGGATGAATTTCTACGTCACCGCCAAACTGGCGTGGAGTGTTGACCGCGACATGGAAGGGTTATGGTCCGACTTCTACGAACGCTTCTACGGGCCGGCAGAAAAACCGATGCGGCGCTACTGGACCCGCTGGGAGCGGGCGATGGTGGAAAGCAATGGTCATCAGTGGGACTGGATCAAGGCATATACCCCGGCTGTGATCACGGAATGCCGCCGATATCTGGAGGATGCGTGGCACTCCGTCGAACAGGCGGAGGGCAGCCAGGACTACGAGACAACCAGGTTGGAGAAGGTGCGGGGCCGGCTGCGGCTGGCCGAGGAGGGGTTCAGACACACCGACATGTGGTACCAGATGCGCCGGGCGAAGGAGGCGAAGCAGTGGGCGACAGCCATCGGGCTAGCCGAGGAGGTGATTGCTCACATCGAATCGACCAAAGGCTCAGAGCCACAGGTCTTCATCGAGTGGCTCGCGTTGCGGCACATCTTCGAACAGGAGATGGCGATACTCAAGAAGCGGATGCAGGCGGAGCGCTGAGATTCGTTGGTATTCCTCAACCCACGACGAGTGCCGGTTTCCGCGTCTCACGCAAACGATCGACGGCTCGCGTCTCTTCATCGGGATTCAACCGACAGCTCGTTCCCGCCGCCAGATCGTAGACCGTGAGCTCCCCGTGGAGATTAATCTTATCGAGGCTCTCGATCTCTCCCGAACCCCCGCGACCGGACGAGAGCAACCAGATCCGCTTCGTCGTGCTCTGCAACTCCACGATGCCCGATGGCGTATCGCCGGTTATCTGGTAGGTCTGTTCGTCCGCGAAAAGGATCGTGTTCAAACATCGCAGCGCATGAAAGACCGGCCTGGGGTTGGAAAGTCGATCCAGCAAACCGTAGTTGATGTCACTGGCGCGATCCACATCCACTAACGGATCGAAGAATAGCCGGCACCCGGCTCCGGTTGCCGCCCCCACCAGCGCCTCTACGGCTCGACTCAACTGAGCTTCTTCATCGACGCCGGCAAGCGGAACCACCAGGTCGATGCCCTCTATCTGACTCAACGGCAGGAGCTCGATGAATTCCAGAATCGTCTCCCATGTCGGCTCGGTGGCGTCGACATGACAGAGAACGCGATCCATGCGTAACCCGGCTTCAGCCAGCGTTTCGTTGCAGGTAGAAAGCTCCCTGCTGCGATAGCCGATGCGGGTGCGCGGATGGAAATATCCGGGGGCCTTCTCCTGGGCCATCAACGGAGCCAGCGTAATCGGAATCCCGGTCTGCCGGCGACACTCGGCGATGGCGTTCAGGCAGGGCTCGTCAGGCCGCAGCGCTCCAGCCACCTGAACTTCCAATGCGTCGATCTGATTTCGAAAGGCTGCTGCCCGCTCCTTCAGATCGAGGCCATCCTGCCAAAGACAGACCGCCGTCAGGTCGATTCCCATCTCCCGGACGAGTTGCAGCCGCCGGCGCTGTACCTCGTCTTCCAGATCGGACACGGGAAAGCGCAGGTGACGTATCCCCAGTTCCAGGCAGGCCAGGAAGGGGTAATCGTCGCGCACCTTCTGGCGCACCATGTCGGGCCATGCCTGCACGCCAGGCGTAGTTGGAGCGAATGGCAAACGGAGATTCACCCCCAAGGGTGAATTCTGCAGATCGTGAGAAAGACGGGTAAGCGATCGAGGAAATGTCTGCGCGGCGCCGTTGCCGTCTTCGAGCGTTTCCGTTTCACCGTTTGTGCGAATCAGATGTATGTCCACCCCGCTCCCACAGACCCTAGCCAGGTAGAAACCAAGCTTGTCCAGATCGTTCTTGCCCCGGTGATCGGGCAGGACCGGAAACACCTCGTTGAAGCCCGGTCGCGAGGTGGTCGTCGACGGCACGATGAAGAATCGCGTTTCACCGATGCGGTTGTAGGCAGCAAAATGGGTGTGACCTGAACAGAGCAGCTCCACCCTGTATTTCCGCATCAGCTTCAACAGCCAGGCTCGAGGCGCTTCGTCGAGGCAGTTGTAGGAGCCGAACCCCGGTTCGTTTTCATCGACGAAGAAAGGTGGCAGGTGAAGGAAGAGGAAGATTCGTTTGCCGGCGTTGTATGCAAGATCCTGTTCGAACCATTCCGCTTGTTCTTCCGCCTCGGGTAATGGCCCGCCCATGATCTGGGTGTTCAGCCCGATGCAGTGCACGTCTTCGTAGTCGAAGCTGAACCAGGATTGACCGAACTGTTCGTGCCATTCCGCCAGGTCCTGGGGTTGGACCCAGGGTGCCGGCACCGTGAGATTCGGTTTGTCACCGATATCCATATTGCCGGGAATGTGATGGGGTTGCAGTTCATGTCGCCTGATCTGCGCGCGCGCTTCCTGGCGCGATTCGGCGAAGTCGTCGGTACCGGGAAACTCCTGCGCCAGATCTCCGAGGTGAATGACGAACGCAGGTTCGAGTGCGGCGGCCAACTGAAAGGCGCGTTCGGCGCGGGCCGGCCACTCGCGGGTGTAACGGAGGTCCTGAGAGTCGGAGCCGGAGGCGTAGATCTCCGGATCGCGGATGTAGTGGGTATCGCCGATGATGACGAACTCGAACTCGGCCGGCGGCAGGAGCGTGCGATCGAAGAGGGGTACGCTCATCAGCGCATTACCCGGCCACCCAGGATATCAAAGGTCGCACCGGTGGCGTAACTGTTTTCATCACCGCACAGCCAGACCACCATCTTCGCCACCTCCATCGGGTCGGAGGTCCGCCCCAAGGGGATCTGCTTGTTGATCTCTGCCACCACTTCGGGTGGCGTGCCTTCTTCGCGCATCCGCGTGCGCATGCCCCCCGGACAGACCGCGTTGACCAGAATCCCCTTCGGACCTGCGTGCTGGGCAAACATCTTGGTGAACACCGACACCGCTCCCTTGCTGGCTTCGTACGGCGCGGAGGTCATGTTGTGCCCGCCAGTGTAAACCCCGCTACTGGTCATGTTGACGACGCGACCCCAGGAGCGTTTCTCCATATCCCGGATAGCCGCGCGCATGAGAAAAAAGGGCGCGCGTGCGTTGGTGTGAAAGATCTCATCGAACGAGTCGGCGGTCACGTCATCCAGCTCTCGGCGCGCAAGAATCGCCGCTGAGTTTACCAGGATATCAACCCGCCCCAAACGTTCGACGGTTTCTCCAACCACTCGCCCGCATTCTTCAACCTGGCTCAGATCGGCGACCAGCTGCTCGACAGCACCGTCGCTCTTGCCGAGCTCGCCGACGATCGCGGCCAGGTCATCTTCTCGATTATCCACCAAGGCCAGGTCGTGGCCGCTGGAGGCCAATAGCCTGGCCACAGCCGCGCCGAGGCCGCCGGCCGCGCCGGTGACAATCGCCACTCGTCTTTGGTGTTGAGCCATGTCTGTTTGCCTTGAAGACCGCTTCGCCGTTCGGATTGCCGCCGAATCACCCGTCCTTCTGAGTCTGGATCCAACCCCAGAACATATTGTCGCGCTGGTTGCCTTCAGCCAGATAAGCTGTCTTCAAACGAGAAAGCTCGTCACCCTGGTAGTTTGCGACCGGACAACCTTCGGCGTCCAACTCGATGCCGTACTGACCGGCAGCGTTGATACCGAATATCGCGCGTTTGACCGGACCGTCGGGCGGGCCCAGCGGCTCGAGGTCGTGTTTCTCCTGCACGGCTTCCGGGACCTCGATGCGACGGAAAGCCTCGATCTGCCACTGCGGCGAGCCGAACCAGATCGAGTCGGTCCCCCAGAGCACGTGATCGGCGCCCAAACCTTTGATCAGGCGGGCCACCATAACCGCGGCCAGTCTGGGATAGGTGATCGCCAATGCGCCGAAGGAGAGTCCAATGTCAGCGTAGACATTCGAGACGCCAAACTGTTCGGGGATCGCGGCCAACTCGTCGATCCACTCCAAACGGCCGGTCTGCTCGAAGGCAGCGCTCACCTTCTCCCCATCACGCCACATCTTCAAACCGGCGTGGTAGATGTGGAAGTTGAGGTCGGGCCAATCGTGAGCCGCCTTGCCGACATCCTCAACACTGGCGTAGCGCCAGTTGGGGATCTTCTCGTAATCAACCGGCAACACGCCTTTGTGAATACAGACATTCCGCACGCCGAATCTGCGCGCCTTCTCATAGGTCGGGTAGGCCACCTCCTCGTCATCCATGCGCCACGACCCTTCGAACGAGGGGTCGGCTCCCAGAACGTCACCGGTAGTATACCCTTTCCACGAATCTACCTTCAGTTCCGTGGCGGCGTGGTCCATCGATTCCAGGTATTCCGGGAAGGGAGGCCAGATGGCACCGTGCGCAAACATCCGCTGCGTGCCGGATAGTCGGTTGACCAGGTTGCGCGTGGCGACCATCTGATCGTCCGACAACAGAATCTTGTAGGGATCTACTGACGGCGAGGTGCTCAAGAGGGCGATGGTGGTGTCGCTATCGAAGAACATGTCTTTCAGGTAGTAGTCGAACTTGTAGTACTTCAGGTCGAGCTCCTGCTTGACGAGCTCGGGGTTCCAGGGGGTGTCTCCGTAGACATCGCCGCGGGCGGCGGCACGCAACCACAGGTGTCCTTCCCAGCTGTAGTCATCGCGAACGTGGTGGGTGTGCACGTCGAAGATGAACTGGCCCTTGGTTTCCTCGTGCCGTTCGACGGCCGCTTCCCGATCTTCGGCCTCGACCACATCGACGTCGTAGACCTCGCCGAAAACCTGGTTCATGGCCAGAAAAGCGACGGCCATGCCGCTGGGCGAACGCAGGTAGGGGTGACGGTCGATACACTGACGATGGGCGAACCGCTCCGCCTTCTCATGGATCAGCGACTCAACCTGGGCTTGCTGCCGTGTCTGCTTCGGCGGCAGACACTCGCCGCTCGAGACCACCTGGGTGGGAACCGGACATTCCACCTTCTTCTCGAACCCCCGTTGCAGGTGCCGAAGCTGCTCATCACTCAGCCACATGGACATGGTAGATCTCTCATCCAGTTCAGTTTAACAGACCGGGCAGCGAACGGCGTCACTTCCATCTGGTTTCGGATGCGCCTCGTTGTCGAGCTTTCCTTCGGGGCCACCCAGCTCATGCCACATCTCGCATTGCCGCTCGTGCGCCGCGTCCTTTGACTCGACATACTCGAAACAGAAGACGCGATAGTCGGAGTCGAGCCATCGTCTCAAACTCTGCGCCAGGTCCTCGTCGCCGGTGCGGCCGACAAACCCCCGGTAATAGGCATACTCTGGTACCTCTTCGATTCGGCGCAAGAGAAAAACGGCGGCGTCCGCGCGTTTGACGACGGCGTCGATTACCGGGTCCGCCAGCTGAAACGGTCCTTCCATCATGACAATATGTCACATGTCACATATACTGACAAAACGAGTCATCGAGACGTACAAGAGAGGTTTTGAGAGAATGATGATGCTTTCTATCCTCTGTTGTGGCGGACGAATATCAGGAAGAAGCGGACTAGACCTGTTCGCAGAAAGGGAAAGTGATGACAACCTCACCCTTCACCGAACCGCAAAAGCGGTCCCGTCGAATTCGGCGCAACTGCGGTTCATGGAATCCGCTCGTGGACCTCCACGAGATCTATGCCGGGCATCGGAGTACAGATCGGCAGGAGGTGTTCGACCTTTTTGATGCCCCCGTTGGTGTTGCACTCCGGGTCGAGCCGGCCGCTCGTTCAGAGCCGCTGCTGGAATCCGAGATGCCATGGGAGGCAGTCGACTCAGTCAACCCGCTATTCATCTGGAAGACGGACGCTGGCTTCCACATGCTCTACAAGTCCGAGAGCGGAACCTGTTACGCCACCAGCGACGATGCCTATCATTGGCGGCGACCGGAACTGGGGGAGGTGGCCTTCGACGGCTCCACGGCCAACAACATTCTCAAGGAGGGCATCGTTGGCTCTAGCGGTGTCTTTGTCGATCCCCACGCGCCGTCCGCGGAGCGCTTCAAAGCGATGGGTGGGGACATGGCCTGGTATGACCCGGCAACCTGCGAAATGCTAGATGGGAATGAAGCGCGGAAGCGCAACAACGCCCAGGAGTACGAAGGGGACCGCTACGACGGCCCACGGGCGGAAGCCTGGGGACGCATGCTCGGCTGGACGTCGCCGAACGGATTGAGCTGGACGCAGCTGCCGGAGCCACTTGGAAATCGTCCGGTCAACGGCGGAATCTCCGCGCGCTACGACGAGGCCACAGAACGGTACATCTGCTACCAGCAGATCATGGGGTATCCCGCCGAAGTGTTGAACGGCATCGGGACCGCGAGCATCGAGGAAGAAGCCCAGCGCCGATTGATTGCATTTTCGTACACGAAAGACTTTCGCAGCTGGCCGGCCCCAAAATTGATACTCGCACCAGACGCCCAGGACGATATGGACATCGATTTCTACGGCGGCAACTACTTCCCCTATCCAGGACGCACCGACCTCCACGCCATGATCCTTCCGGTCTTTCACAGGGGAGCTGGCCACGTCGATAACCAGATCGCCTTCAGTCGCGACGGGTTGTTCTGGACGCGTCCAGAGCGTCGCGCCATTCATACGTTGGGAGCCCGTGGCAGCGGCGAAGACTGCCAGATGCATCCCTGGCGCAATGGTCTCGTGGAATTGCCGGACGGGAACTGGGCCGTTCCCTACGGGGCGCTCTCGCAGCTGCACAACGCGCGAGAGAAATTCCCAGGCTACCTCTTCCCCGATCATCGAAAGTCACAAATCCGATATGCCCTCTGGCGTCCACACCGCTTTTGCGGGATCGAAGCCGATCGGGAGGGACGGCTCACGATACCGACCATCTACAGACAGGGGGACCGGCTGCAGTTGAACTATCGTTGCGCAACGGGTGGCTGGATCGCCGTCGAGCTCTTGCCCAAGACGCCCAACAGAATGCAACCCGATCCCGAGCCGGCCGCCGGATTCAGTTTCGCGGAATGCGATCGCTTGATGGGTGACGAGTCCGATCGCGCAGTGACCTGGAACGGAAACAGCGATATCTCGTCGATCGGTGAATCAGTTTCTATTCGCGTGAAGATGTTCCAGGCAAAACTTTTTGCTTACAACGTGTAACGGCCTGCGGCGGCGGTGTGAAGATCATCGCGGAGTTTGACCGACCTAACCATTAATACTGCCCAGGCCAGGCCAACGCAGTGCGGCCAGCTTTTCTGTCAGCTTTTCTCTTCCTCCACTTGGCGGATGATCTTCCTCAGGTTGCCATAGTTGATACGCATCGCGTCCACCCCCGACCCTCCCGGTGGTTTGAAGTGCGTCGCCACCGACAGGACCACATCGCATCGGTGCTGGCGCACATTGCGCACGATAGCTGGGTAGTCCACATCTCCTTCCCCGATCGGACAGTACTCGAAATCGAGGCGCAGCCCGTCGACGACCCGCAGGTCCTTGAGATGCATCCCGTAGAGATAGGGCCGAACATTATTGAAACCTCTGGTCGCCACTTCGGGCTCACCGCAATTCACGCCGTCCGCCGGCCCCCACATCGCCTTGAGCCGCCGCGACTTCAAACGCTCGGCCAGAGCGCGAAAGTTATTACTCGTATTGGTATAGTGCCAGGGTAGCGTCGACAGCACTAGATCCACGTCGTGGCGCTCCGCCTCCTCCAGCACCCTGGTGAAAATCGCGACCAGCTTTTCCATGTCACTCTCGGCGATGATTCCACCCTGGGTCAGCCAGCGCATCGGCCAGGTGGCTTTGCCTCCCCCATGGTATTCGCCCGGCCAGGCGAACGCATTCGCATTGATCCCGCGCACGTTCAGCCGTTTGGCTACTTGCATCGAACGTTTGATGGCCCCGAAGTCGGCACGAAACCCCTCGTGCTCGTCCAGCGCATCCAGCTTCAACTGCGTCAGGTGGATGTGCTTGAAGGGCGACGCCGCCGCCAGAAGAAATATCTCCAACCCATGAGCCGCCACGCTTTCGCCCAGCTGGTCCACCTCCTCGTCGCTCATCTCGCCGATGGGCGGCCGGTCCTCGATGCGGTTGACCCAGAGGTATTGGGCACCGAGCTCCTTGGCCGTGGCCAGCGATTCTTCGAAAGGCAGCTGCAATTCGGGTAGGGAAATCCCGAGTTTGAAACGGTACTCGCTCATTTTATCTAACCCTCTTCTGCCACAACCGGATTGCGCAGAGTGCCGACGCCCTCAATCTCGACCTCGACCACATCCCCCGGCACAATCGAACCCACCCCCGACGGGGTCCCGGTCATGATCACGTCCCCGGGCAACAGCGTGATCGCCGCGCTTGTATAGGAAATCAGCTGCGCCACCGAGAAGATCATATCCGCCGTATTTGTGTGCTGCTTCTCTTCCCCATTGACCCGCGTCCTCAGCTCCAAACGGGTCGGATCCAGCCCGGTTGCAATACAAGGTCCGAGGGGACTAAAGGTATCAAACCCCTTACCCACCAGCAGACAGCCGCGGCTCATCTCCTGCCGTTGAATCACGCGCTCGCTCACATCGATGCCGCAGGAATACCCCAGGACATAATCCAACGCATGCGCTTGCGACACCCGCCGCGCTTTTTTGCCGATTACCACTGCCAGCTCGCCTTCATACGCTACCTCCTCGCCCTGCAGTGGGTACACGATCTCGTCCTCATGGCCGATAACCGCCGTCGAAGGCAGCATGAAGAGCATGGGATCAGTCGGCGGCTCCTTTCCGCCCTCGGCCGCGTGTGCGGCGTAGTTGAGCCCGACCCCGATGATGCGCGGCATGGCAACCGGCGCCAAAACCTGCACCTGGTCCAACTGCGCCACCGCTTCGCCGGCATCCAGACTATCAAAGGGCGATCCTGCAAGGGCCCGGATCGTCCCATCTTCCTCTGCTATACCGCAGCGTACTTCACCTTCTGCACTATAGCGTACAATCTTCATGTCCGTGCCTCCTTATCACTTAGTTCATCGAGAAAAGACTGATAGAACCCGGCGATGCCTGCCTGCTCAGCATCCCCGTCGTGCACCACGACCCGCAGTGCCTGATCCATCTCCGCCCCTATCTTGATCTTTCTCCCGCTCCATCGCAGCGGATTGACGGAGATATATCCCCAATCGGAAACCGACCATTCGTTGTCTGCGTTGGCTGGATGCGGAAACAAAGCCACGCCGGCCGATTTTCCATCCGCGACCTCCCCCGAACAATCGACCCAGTTCGTATCCTGCCCTCTGATCTCCTCGCTTCCGCTACGCCCGTCCGCATCCACCAACGTTGCTCCGTTCGTCACCCGCAACTCTTCGGCCATGCGCACCCCGTAATAGGCATGGCGCGTGGGCCCGACATCGATCTCCCATTCAGGCGCCTGCAATCGCGAACGCAGATCGATCATATTCGCCACATCTCCGGGATAGATATCAATGGTCCTCCTCTCCACCGCAATAATGCGCCCCTCGGACGATCCCCACTCGCGCGGCCCCTGCCAGTTGAGGGTCTGTACAACCCGCAAGTGATCCTCACCCACCTCCTCACAGTCCCGTGCGATGGCTACTACGCGCCCGGGCGCGCGACCCTGAAAGACCTCGTTAACATAGAAATTGTAGTTGGCTTCCTCGCGTTTGTCCTCTGCGTAGGGCAGCCAGCAGCTCACATGATCGGCCCCGATCCACAGCGAGTTGTGATGCGGATGATCCACCGGACTCTCGCTGGTCACTGCAAATCCAGCCGGCGTGTACAGCGGGAATATATAGGCGCGATGCTCACCCTGACTCAACGAAAGAATGTGCTTCCCCCGCCAGCGCACATGAACGCGATGCGACTTGGCCCATGCTCCCCTCGGAAGCGCGATAGCCTCGTCCTCGACCGCAAAGAACCTCATGCGTTCTCCGGCTCACTGACGCCGGGCTGATCGAGATAGCCGATTTCGTTGAGGCGGTCGATCCAGCGTTGGCGCACCGGGCTCTTATGCGGGTTATCGAGCCAGTTGCGCGAGTAGTTGTATTGGCGGCGAGGTTGGTGATGCGTGATCGAGTTGACCTGGCTCAGGCCAAGGGAGCACATCTTTTCTATGTCCTCGGGTGATTCGGGATTGCGGAAGTAGTCCAGGTTCCAGGAGCGGCGATTGTTGCTGCCGCCATCGGAAGCATGCCAAGTGCGTATATCGTAGGCAATGACGTCACCCGGTTCGGTGGCGACGGCCTGGCACGGCACCTCTTGCAAAGGTGTCTCACTAACGGCATCGAAGAAGGCCTGGCGCTGATGCGCGCGCAGAAGGTGCGAGCAGGGAATGAGACGAAGGGCGCCGGTGTTGGCGTTGAGGGGGTCGAGGTAGAAGATGAACTTGAGGGCAATCATGGTTTCGTCCGGGGTGTACGGGTGCCAGTTGGTAGTACCGATGTAACTGTTGACGTCAACGCCGATGCCGAGCACGTCTTCGCCGCAGATCTGCTGCGCCGGGGACAGAAAGCGGGGGTCTTCCATCAGCGAGGCGCCGTAGGGGGTGCCCTCGTCAGTCAGGCGGGTCCACAGGCGCTCGGAGCCATCCTGACGTTCCGGCGGGTATTGGGCGGCAAGGCCATTCCGGAGTTCGCGGGCGAGGTGGTCGAGGTCGTCGGCGCCTAACAACTGACGCAGGACGAGGTAGCCGAAGGCGTTGAAGAAGCGCAGTTGCTCTTGCGTGAGGGCGGTTTCTTCGTCGATCATGGGTGGCGCTCCGTTACGTGTCCCCATAATACCAGTTGTGCTCGCACCGGCAGATCCGCTCGCCGATCGCCTTGTTCCGTCGCCACACAAAACGCTTGAAGCTTTGCATCCTCAGGCTGCCGCGCAACCACCTCCACCGACGGAGAGCTCAGTCCAAGCGGAAGAAGCTGCCCGCAATGTGGCGCACGATCTGGACCTCTTCGATCGGTTCGTCCTGGTCCTTGGCGCAGAACCAGTAGGCTGCGAAGATGCGACCGTCCGGCAGCTCGGTAGGCATCTGGTAACCCAGGTCATAGCTGTAGCCATCGCCGCGCACGACGAACTCCTCGCTCCAGGTCTCGCCCAGATCCTCGCTGACCACGCCAAGGATCCCGCGGTTACCCAGGCTGGGGCTACGGCGTGCAAAGAGAATGAGGATGCGTCCGTCCCGCAGCACCAAGGCGGAAGGGCAGCGCCATTTGTTGAATCGGGTCATATCGTTCAACGGTTGCTCCGGAGGGGGATCAGCCATGTTACCAAAACGGTTCCCCGGGCTGCTGACAAAACGGAGTGGGGACCAGGTCATGCCGTCGTCTTCCGAAAATGCGACGCAGATCATTTCAGAAGGAGTTTTGTACATGCAGGCCATCAGGCGTCCGTCGGGCAATCGACGCAATCCGGGGTAGGCATAGCCGACAGGTTGTGTGGCCGAACTCTTGAGGTTTGGGTCGACGCGAGCCACATCACTGCAGTACTCCCAAGAGATCCCGTTGTCGTAACTCACGTAATAGCAGATGACCTGACGCCAGCGCACCCCACCGATTATGCCGAGGACCCCATTGTCGAAGCGGACATGACCGAGGTTCATGCTGCTGAATCCGCCGCCGGGTGCCCAGGACGGGTTGTCAATCAGCGTTGGATGGCTCTCCCACGTTCGACCGCGGTCCTTGCTGCGCAAGCTGAACGTCGGCAGGTGTATCGGTTTCCGGCCACCCAGATTGAAACTGGTTCCCTCCGTACCGACGCTGCCTATGGGCGGTTTGAGATGCATCCCGGGACAGAAGTGGATGATGGAATCGGGATCGCCCAGGTCGATCTCTTCGCGCTCTCCACGGTCCAGGGGTCGCAGCCAATCGAGCATCTCGTGGGTGGTGCGATCGTTCTTCCACAGCCATTGGCGCCGGTCGTCGGGCCAGGTCTCGCCGTTGTCGAAGGAGCGGCTGATGATGCAGCCCGAGTCGGCTCCCCAGCGTGGGTGCGGCGTCCACATGCTGCTGGGTCCCCCGCAGTGCCGCGCCCAGTTCGTGTTGGGGCCTTCCCGCATCACGCTGTAATCCATCGGCACCGCCAAGTAAGCGACGGCGATCTCGCCATCCCCGAAATTCCAGATGCCACCCCTGTTGGCGCAGTACAGGTACATGCGCTCGTCGCGGTGTACGGTCGTGTGGCGCAGGTCGCTGAGCTCGACTTTGCGTGCGCCGACGGTTCTTCTGGATGCTTGTTGAGTCATAGGGTTGCGCGCACTCTCCGGATCAGAAGAGATTGCCGAAGGACCGCAGGAACACGTGGCCCTCCGGCGAACTGCTCTTTGCCCCGGGCGGCGCCTGCATGTCACACCTGATACGCAAAAACCTTGGCCTGAAACATCTTCAGCCGGATCGCCACCATCTCGCCGACGCCGGTGATGTCGCTGCTCCCCTTCCAGGTCACCGCTCGATCCAGAGAATCACCGGTCAACCGGTCGCACTCCTCGAAAGTGAAGCCTTTCAACGGATCGACATCACCGTGGAACATCGACGGCATCATCCGCATCAGCTCCACGCTCACCCACCCACCCGGTTTGCAGCGGTAATTCAGCCGCAGCTCGTCATTGCGGCGATGGATAGTGGGAATGGTGAAGCGCCCTTCGGTTGCCGCTTCAAAACCGCAGAACCGGTGCGGCTGCCATAGTGCCCAACCCATCTTCCGCACTTGCTTGTGCGGAAAAAGCTCCGCCTCGTACTCCGCCTTGGTGTTGTGGAGTCTGGATTCGGCCCAGTAGCTTGCGCCCCAGTGGCCGTCGGGAAGCTCGGCTATTCCGGATGACCCGATCATGCAGTCTTCACCGCTACCTGTAGGTCCCAAGGTTATGATTGGTTTGCGTTCTGGCCGCTGCCAGACCAGGCCGTCGCGGCTAAAAGCGATCTGCACATCCATGGTGCCGGTCATGTGATGGAAGACCGGGGTGAGCATGCCGTGCATATCGGTGCGGCCCGGATACGGGAAGTAGGAGTGGGCGTAGAAGGCGATGTCCAGGTCGTCCTGTGAGTCGGGGTGCATGGTGAGCTTCGCCGCGGGCCATTTGCGAAAGTCTTTGGTTCGGGCGATGCCGTTGGCCCGGCGCACCATCTCCGTCTCCTGGACTCCCGTGCCGATCCCCACCGGCTCCTCCGGCGCAAACCCCTGGGGTTGCAGGTAGGCGTAGTAGGTGCCGCTGGGCTCGTCGTATCCAGCTACGATGCCGCCGTTGACCGAGTAGTCGGCCAATGGTTCTTCGATCTTCTTCCATCCCTGGAAGCGGTCCGGGGAGGTCCAGCCGACCATCCACCCGCGCAGGACCACCTTCGGGCCTTTGTAGTCGCGCCCCTCGTACTGCATAGCGTCCCAGCGTTTTTCCGCTTCCTCGGTCTCCAGCTTTTCCCAGGTATCGGGGTCAAACCAGCTGGATCCCGAGCCTATGGCTTTGAACCGCTCCTCGGGGGGTGCCGAGGGGTCTTCCCAGATGCCGCCCTCGGGATGATTGGCACGGATGTTGTTCTTCTTGGAGCCGTTGAACTCTACCTCGCCCAGCTCGGGACGGGTCCAGTTATAGCAGTCGTCGCTTACGGCATAACAGGTTCCCTGTCCGAAGACGTAGTAGAACATGTGATAACGACCGTCCTCGTACCAGACATCGCCGCCTGACGTTCCTTCCTTTTCCCATTCCACCTCGCCGTCGAAAACTACCGGTGCCTTGGTAGCTACCTCGATGGTGTGCTCGACACCCACGGGTGCATCGTAGAGGTTGTATACCCCCTCGCGGGAAACGGACCGATTGCCGGGGAAGATTTCGTGGACATCGATGAGCGGCGTCCAGGTGCCGGGATTGCTCCGCGGCCGCACCCAGTCACCGGGATAGAATCCTCGCCATTCGCCGCTAAGCTGTCTTTCTTTGGCCATCTCGTTTTCCTCCTGTTTGCTTGTCAGTGTAGCAAGCTTTCAGTGCGCCTACAAACTGGGGCCTGTTCTCCGGTCGGAGAATATCGGGATGTGACGGGGCGCGGTTATGGCCGCGCCAGCCAGCACTAGAAGAGCTCGTTCGCCGAGGACAGGTCCACGGTGTCGCCGGTTTCCTCCTGCCAGCGCCGCAGTCGGGTGGTGAGATCTCGTAAGAGTGAGCTGTACTGGGGATCTCGCACGAGGTTCCGAGTCTCGACGGGATCTTCGTGGAGGTTGTAGAGCTCGTGCTCTCCCAGTTTACTGCAGTTGAATTTCCAACCGTCAGGCGTGACGATAGTTCGTGCGGAGTCTTCTGAGCTTGCCTTGAGGTCCGCCTCCGAAGCAACCCCACGCATGGCTTCGGGAAAAGGCGAGACGCCCAGGGGGCCCTGCCACTGGACGAACACATCGCGGTTGTCAGCCGACGTGCCACTTTGCTGGAACAGCGGGCGCAGGCTCGTTCCCTGCAGGTGGCCGGGGATGGGCTGATCCATCAAATCCAGCAACGTGGGCATCAGGTCGACATGGCCCACAGGTCCCTCGACCCGCTTGCCCTTCCTCTGGCCGGGAAGGCGGATCAACAGCGGCACACGCACGGCTTCCTCGAACATGAAACCCTTACCGCGCAGTCGGTGGCTGCCCATCATCTCGCCGTGATCGGAGGTGAAGACGACGATAGTGTTGTCGCCCACGCCGCATTCCTCCAGGGTGTCGAGAATCGTGCCCACATGCGTGTCCACCAGGCTGCAGTTTCCCCAGTACTTGGCGGTCAGCTGCCGCCAGTCTAGCTCGGTCTTGAGGGGAACGCCGAACCCCTGCTCCTCGTAGATGTGATAGAGGGCGCGGATCTTGAGTGGCTGCTGCTTGGTCGGCACGGCCGCAAAGTTGCGGGGCAACGGAACCTGCGCCGGGTCGTACTGGCTGTCACGGGGCCCGAAGTACGGCTGATGCGGCTCGAAGATACTCACGAAGAGGATGAAGGGGCGTGCTTTGTTGTCGCGGATGAACTGCGATGCGTGACGCGCGAGGAACGCGGGCTGGCCATACTCCTCGGGCACGCCCGCGTGAAACGTGTGTGTGAACGCGCGAAACCCATCCGGGGCTTCATAATCGGGTTCAAAACCCTGGTCCAGCAGGAACTCGTGGTAGGTAGAGGGCTGAAACGAATCCTTTCCCTCCGAGTAGAACGGGCGATGCTCGTGGTCTTCGGTGCTGATCCAGTGATCAAACCCGTGTTGCGCAAAGACGTCGTCACCAAGGTGCCATTTGCCGTGATGACCGCAGACATAGTTGCCGTGCTCTACCAGCTCGGGGAGGCACGAATTGAGACCATGAAGGCGATTGTTGAGGTCGCCCGTAAGGCCGGCAGCCGCGTGAGGATACATGCCCGTCATAAGCGCCGCCCGGGAGGGCTGACACACCGGCTCGTTGACATAGGCTTTCTCGAAGACGACACTCTCCTCCGCCAGCCGGTTCAGATTCGGCATCTGGATCAGGTGATTGCCGTAGGCAGCGAGCGAGTCGGCGCGCTGCTGGTCGGTGTAGACGAATAGGAGATTCGGTCGGCCCATCGCCAATCAGAATAACATCTCTAAGTATTTGATTCAACTGGCATTTCCGCTGGCGCAATTGCCGCTGGATCTGACGGCCGGCGTCGAGGGTCCCCCCACGCTACATTTTTTTACCAGGCTAGGAGGCTGGGGGGGACGGTGCCTTGCCCGGACTCAATCAGGTTGACCCATTTTATATCGCTGCTATAATCCAAGGTAGATACGCTTCGTGGCGGGAGTCGCCGAATTGAGCTAGCGCTCCTAGACGTTTGACCGTCGCCAAAGTCCACCTTTGCGCCGTGAGTTGGGGTGATTGCGGGCGAACTGATATCTGTAACGGATTCCTTGCAGCTGTAAGGCCTGCCTAGCACCTCCTGTAACAGATTCATAGCGAGCCCACCGCAGCATCCATTCCTCTAAACTGTTCGACCAGTGAGTATTGTCCCGTCGACGGAGCGGGCACAGCCTTTGCAACAGAGGGCTTGAGCGATCGACTTCAGAAAAGCGCTCCACGGCTAATGCGATTCGCCCAAAGCTGAGGCACTCTCGCAGGCTGCGGTAAATTCTGACCCGGGGCTGACCGTTTCGTTAGATTATGACGCACGCAGAATCCGTTTAGGCATATTATTGCAAAAACCGGCAAGAGCTATCCGGAGGCATCACGCGCTGCGACTTCCATGCTAAGATCCTGTGACACAGCGCTCCGTTTCAACCGGCAGTTGTTTCTTTGGGCAGCCAGTACTTGGCTGTTGTGCCAGCCGGTTGCCGCTCTTGGTGATGAGCCCACCATCGGCCGGCTCTGTTTCTGGGTGCCGCCGGAGCGCATGGTCGAGTTCGCGTCCGTCTACCAGGAGCAGGCCGTGCCCATCCTCGACAAGCATGGTTTCGTCACCTCGGCGCGGCTGGGACGCGCCACCGTCGACAACGTTTACAGCCGTCTCTTCGAGTTCGAAGATCCGGCCGCATTGATCTCAAAGCATAGGGAGCTGTGGACAGATCAGGCCTGGCGAGATCTCCTGCTCCAACTTGGAGACGTTTTCGGTCCAGCGGACATAGGCAGCTCCAGATGGGTGCCCAAAGGCGACGGCTCCATTCGCAGCACGTTTCATCTTTACAGCTCTCCAGCCGGCACCGGTGAGATCGTCGCCGCCGCTCCATTGAGGTCCAACGAAGACAGTTCCCTTTGGCCGTCGCAGTGGGGTGGTCCTTGGCTGACCTTCGTAGCCGAGGGCAGTCACGCCTTCGCACAAATAGAGGCCGGCCTGGAGGACCAACACGGCGACCTCTGGTTTGGCACTCCCGGTGGGGCGATCCGCTTCGATGGAGCACAGTTTGTCAGATTCACTGCCAGCGATGGTCTGGTGCACGACATGGTAAACTGTATGTCCAAGGACAGGCAGGGCAATTTGTGGTTCGGGACTTTTGACGGCGTGAGCCGTTTTGATGGCAGCCGCTACACCTCCTTCACGGTCGAGGACGGCCTTGCCCGCAGTGACGTACGGTCGATTCTCGAAGATTCTGACGGTCGTCTCTGGTTCGCCACGGGGGGTGGGGCCAGTCGATTCGATGGCGAACGGTTCTTCAACCTCACGGCCGAGGACGGCCTGGGATCCAACGACGTGATAGCTATTGCGGAGGATCGCGCTGGAAATCTCTGGTTTGGCACCGGTGGGCCCGGCCCGCCCGGCGAAACTCCCGGGTTGGTGAGCCGCTATGATGGGACGCGGGTCATCACGTTCAGCAAAGAGGACGGGCTTGCAGACGGCGCGGTGATCTCCATCGCCGAGGACCGGGAGGGAAACCTGTGGTTCGGCACTGGAAGTCGGGCCGGGTCAGTAGAAGCGGCCGGTGTGAGTCGGTACGACGGCGCCGAGTTCACAACCTTCACTGTGCGAAACGGGCTCCCGAGCAATCATGTGAACACCATGCTCCTGGGCCAGGAGGGTTCTCTGTGGTTGGGAACGCGAGGAGGTCTGTGTCGATACGACGGACGCGGCTTCTCGACCTTCCCCGCGCGGGATGGTCGGTCTTCTAACGTGACGTCCATCGTAGAGGATCGAGCCGGCCAATTGTGGATCGGCACGTACGGCGGGGTTGTCCGGTACAGCGGCCGGTATCTCACCAACTTCACGGAGAAGGACGGACTGGGTGATGATGGGGTTTATCGTTTGTTGGAGGATCGATACGGCCACCTGTGGATCTGCTACTGGGCTGGCGGGCTGGGAGTGACCCGCTTCGATGGCCAGACGTTCACCACCTTCGCCTCAGAGGACGGGTTTCCACGTAAGGCCGTGCGTTCCATGCTCGAGGACCGGCAGGGCAACTTGTGGTTCGGCACCCGCGGTGACGGCGTGGTGCGCTACGACGGCCGCGAATTCGTCACCTTCACCACCGTGGATGGGCTACCGCACAACGACGTGCGCTCGATCTTCCAGGACAAGAACGATGTGATCTGGTTCGGTACCTGGAATGGAGTGAGCCGTTTCGACGGCAACAGCTTCACCGCCGTCGAGCCTTTGTCCGGCCATATCGTATGGTGCATGCTGGAGGATCGGAGAGGGGATCTGTGGCTGGGAACTGTGCTGCCCCACGACGTGGGTCTGTTTCGTTACGATGGGCGCGAATTCGTTGCCTACAGCACTGCCGATGGGCTCGCCTCGAATGATGTGCGTTGTCTTCTGGTGGACCGGAGCGGTCACTTGTGGGTAGGGGGTGGCGGCGGAAATATTGGGCCAGGAGACTTGGCCTTGGCTCGGTACGAGGAAGACAGATTCCGAGCGTTGACCAAAGCCGACGAGCTTCCCGATATGGACGTTCAAACATTGTCAGAGGATAGGGCTGGGAACTTGTGGGTGGCAACCAGGTATCTCACAGGTGCCTACGACGGCGCGGTGTTCCAGGCTACTGTGGGTTCGAGCGACATCCTCCAGAGCCGCCAGGGAGATATCTGGCTCGGTACGGGTAGAGGCCTTTACCGTTATCGACCGCAGCGCGATTTCCCACCCACTGTCCAACTCACCCAAATAACCGCCGATCGTCAATACGAACCTCGATCCGAGCTCAGCATGCCGTCGACGCAGGCGTTCCTCACCATCGAATTTCAGGGCCGCAGCAAACTGACTCGACCGGACGGTTTTGTATACCGCTACCGCCTTCTGGGTCATGACGACGACTGGCGCACTACCCGTGCGCGTCGGGTCCAATACGACGATTTGCCGCGAGGCGAGTACGTGTTCGAGGTTAAAGCCGTGGACCACGACCTCAACTACTCGGAGCCGACACGAATGGACTTGAAGATCCATGCCCCCTACGGCCGAGTCGCCTGGATCTCGGCCCTGAGCCTGGCCGTACTCCTGGCCATTTGGCAAACGGGCCGCCTGTTTCAACGCGATCGGCGCCTGCGTGAAACCAACAGGTCCTTGGCAGAAGCGAACCAGGCCAAGTCCCTATTCCTGGCCAATATGAGCCACGAGATCCGCACCCCCATGAATGCGATCCTGGGCCACGCGCAACTGCTTAGACGGAGCAGGGAGTTGTCGCCCGACCATCGCCGAGCTGTAGAAACCGTCCAACAGAGTGGGGACCATCTGCTCAGGCTGATCAATGAGGTGCTAGACATCTCGAAATTGAGACGGGTCGGCTGGAGCTGAGCGTGACGGATTTCGATTTGCGGTCGATGCTGATAACCCTCGGAGCCATGTTTGAGCTGCAATGCGCTGAAAAGGGACTGCAGTGGAGACTGGAGGGTGTGGCGAATGAACAAATGCCCGTCCACGGCGACGAAGACAAGCTGCGCCAGGTACTGATGAATCTGCTGGGCAATGCCCTCAAGTTCACCGAAGAGGGTGAGGTTGCGTTGCGACTCATCCCACTGCATGAGGACCGCTATCAGTTCGAGGTGATCGATACGGGTCCCGGGCTCACCGCGGAAGATCAGGCCGCGATCCTTGAGCCGTTTCAGCAGGGGGCCGCCGGTCTCCGTGCGGGTGGCACGGGATTGGGGTTGACCATTGCAGAGCGCCAACTCGAGTTGATGGGCAGCCAGCTTACTGTCGACTCCACCGTCGGGGAAGGCTCCTGTTTTTCCTTTACTGTCACGTTGCCCCGAGCGAATGCGGAAGTGCCAGTGGAAGCATCCGGCGACTGGGCGCGCGTCCAACACCTGGCCCCTGGTTATCACGTCAAGGCGTTGGTCGCTGACGACGTCGCCGACAACCGCGACATTCTGTCCGGTATGTTGGCCGAACTTGGCGCCGATGTTGAGGTAGTGGAGAACGGCCAGCTGGCGTTGGAGTCCCTGGCCGCCGGTCGCCTCCCCGATATTGTTTTCCTCGACATTCGTATGCCGGTGATGAGCGGTCTGGAAACAATCCGTCTTCTGCGCCAAAACCTCGATTGGAAATCCTTGAAGGTAGTGGCGATCTCAGCGTCGGTTCTGGAACACGAGCGCCAGGAGTTCCTCGCCGCCGGCTTTGACGACTTCATCGACAAACCGTTCCGCTTCGAGCGCATCTGCGCCTGTCTCGCGCGGCACCTGCGTGTCGAGTTCGTCTTTGCGGATGTGCCGGACGTGGATCCTGCGATTCCCCAAGACTGGCAAGCGGTGACGTTGCCGGCGGACTTACACGCCAACCTGGTTGAAGCTGTCGAGGTTCGAGCCGTGACGGCAATGGAAGGACATCTCAAAACCCTGGAACAGCTAGGCGACGACCAACGCAGGTTGGCTGTCTGTCTGCGGCAGCTGCAGCAGCAGTTCAACATGGACGACATGCTTAATACACTGAGGATGATTTCGCATGAGTGAGCACACAGGCACCAGAATCCTCCTGGTCGACGACCAGCCTGCCAACCTGGAGGTCTTGCGCCAGTTCTTAGAGTCCAGAGGTCACGAGATTTTTCTCGCGTTCAATGGCAAAGAAGCGCTTCGAACCGCGGCGCGGGTTGTCCCCGAGCTGATACTGTTAGATGTGAACATGCCCGTAATGGACGGCTTCGAAGTCTGTCGCCGACTCAAGCAGGATGAATGCTCCAAGGCCATTCCGGTGATCTTCGTCACCGGTCGCGATCAGGAAGAAGATGTGGTTGCCGGGTTGGTCGCAGGTGGCGTCGATTACGTAACCAAACCGGTCAGGGAAGCGGAGGTCGTGGCTCGGGTGGACACCCATCTGGGGATCGGTCGTCTCAATTTGGAGTTGAGCGCAAGAAACGAGGAATTGGCTGCGAAGAATCAGGCTTTGGAAGAAGAGATTGCCCAGCGCAATCAGCTCAAAGGTCAGCTCTCCGTTCTCTCCGAGCGCGAAGCAGAGCGCTGGGGACTCGACGGTTTTGTCGGTAACAGTCCGACCATTCAAAAGATATTTGCGGACATCCGCTTGCTGCAGGAGAGCACGACAACCTCGGTGCTCATCAACGGCGAGAGTGGTACCGGCAAGGAGCTGATCGCCCGCGCCATCCACTTTGGTAGTTCTCGTCGTGACGGCCCTTTTGTGCCGGTCAACTGCGCCGCCATGCCCGCCGAGTTGGCTGAATCGATGTTGTTCGGTCACGTCAAGGGCGCCTTCACCGGAGCTGCTACCGATCGCGTTGGATATTTTGAGATGGCCCACGAAGGCACCGTGTTCCTCGACGAGATCGGCGATATGTCCCAGGCCTTGCAGGCCAAGCTGCTTCGCGTCCTGGAAGACGGCGAGATCTGGCGCGTGGGAGCCAGCGAAGGTCGGCGGATGGACTTCCGCCTGGTGACTGCCACCAATATGGATCTGCAGCGTTGTATTCAAGAGGGAAGCTTTCGGCCGGATCTCTATTTCCGGGTAGCCCGCTTTGAGGTCACGGCACCTCCTCTGCGCGACCGTCGCGAAGACATCCCGCTACTCTTCCGCCATTTCCTGAAGCTCTATGCCACTGAGATGGGGCGCGAACCTCCAAATCTGGACACCGGGGTGCTCGAGAGCCTGCAACAGTACGGTTTTCCAGGAAATGTTCGGGAGCTCAAGAACATCGCCGAGCGCGCGTTGATCGAGAGCGGCGGCACCGAGATCCAACCCCATCATCTGCACTTTCTTACGGAGCCCTCACCGATGGTGACCGAAACGGTTGAATCAAAGGATGAGCTTCCTCCTCTACATCTGCCGCTGGATCTAGACGAAGCGGCGGGACAGGCGGAACGGTGGGTCGTGCAAAGCGCCATGGCCCGCGCCAACGGGAACGTCTCAGAGGCTGCGCGCCTACTGGGCACGAACCGCACCCGTGTGTACCGCGTTTTGAATCAGTTGAAAGAGGAAAGTCAGTAGCGGTACAGGGACATACATAGCCGATGTCATTCCCTTTGTTTAGGTACCGTTCTCGGTGACAGTTCCCTCGATCGGATTGGTGTTGGTGGCCTCCAGTCTCTACGCGGCGATAGCGGTGCTGGCCGCCGTCTCCGTTGCGGCGGACACCGGAGAACGTGTGGCCATTCCGGAGATCGAGAGCTCCAGGCTCCTGTTGCGCTACGATCGTCTGACTTACCGGAATTTCACTTTCGGCAACTTCGCAAACCCCGTCGATCATAGCTACCCGTACCGCGACCGTCCTAAGACCTTTTACAACTCCCTGGGAGATTATCTCCTGACCGGATATCCGTTGTTCGAGTGGACCGAACGACGGTCTCCCGGACAGACCTTTGGCAGCGCCATCCACATGGACGATAGGACCTTCGAAAATGTGATAGACAACGTGGTGATCGCCCGGGACGGCTACGGCGGCTGGGGATACAGCGCCATGGTGGGCGAGGCTATGATCGCACGGCTATCTCCATTGACTCTGTCCCGCACCGACTTCAATGGCGCTCGCATCGACATCGCGACGCCGTACCTGAAGTACACCTTTCTCGGTTCCCGCATAGGACAGTTGACCTCGTTCGTCGACGGGTCGGTATTGCTGTTGGGAAACCGGCTCGAAGTGGAGTTCGGAGGACTGCGGCTCGGACTCAATGGCGCCAACTTACATATCTATCAGAGCACCCGGGCCGGTGGCAGCACCCTCAAGGGCGTAATCCACCCGCAACAGCCGCGTTTGGATTGGGTGCTCGTGCGTTTTTCCGACGACTCTCCCGCCGACGGTCGGGGTGGACCGGTGGTCCATAGCGTAGAGCTCGTCGTCGACGGTACGCCCCGGCCCGACATCAAACCCACCGCAATATTGCGCCGCGACCGGATTGATACGCAACTCGGAACAATCTCACTGCTCACCGGCAAGTTTCGTTCCATCGTCTATGACAACCCTACGGCTCCGGACCAGGCAAGCCTCTTCGCCAGCCACGCTGGCCCTATCTTTTATCGCGATCGCAACGAGCTACCCCTCTATGCCGACTACATGTATCGCCTGGATCACGAAAACGGCTTCGATGTGGAAGACATCACCAACTTGAAAGGCTTGCTGGAAAACTTCGAGGTCGTGTCGCCGGATGAGACACAGGAAGTGAGCGGCGATTTGCAATTGGTGTATCTGTTCGATCTGTCAGCGGCGAAAACGGTGCGCAGCGTGGAGGTCGAGGTGATGGTGGCCAACGATTACCGGATCGACGTAGCGACCCTTTTCGAGCCGCATCCGGAGGCGCCCAACTACGCACGCCGGTTCAAGAGTACTTTTTACCGTCCCGTGAAACGCGCGAAGGGGAATGTCCAAGACCTGTCCAATTTGGGTTTGGTGCGCTTCGGAGTGGGCGAGCAGACTGGACTGTTCACCTACAGCAGTGATTTCAGCCTGCAGTTCGCCGGCGCCGAATTCACCGGTGAATTCGCTCGCTCTCACCGGTTCTCCCGGTTCCCCGCACGCCAGGAGGGCGAAGCGATCTACGGCACTGCGTCCGCCTTTTCTGAGCGCGGGTCTGCCTTTTTCGTCAACGGCACTCGGTGGTTTGGCCGCTGGCTGCTGGGGGGTGAGCTGTTCGCCATCAACCCGGATTATCAGACAACCTTGCGGACCTATCAGGATGAGGTCGCGGGCTTGGGACCTCTGGGTGCCATGGCCAACGAGACGATGTACTGGGACCTGGTGCAGGATAATGAGGATGGGGACGCCTACCCCGATCGGCGTTCCGGGACTTTGCGGGCTTTTCCCCGCGATCGGAAAGGGGACGATCGGAACGACGTGTTGATCGGCGTCGACGAGGATCAGGACGGCTTGCCGGATACGAACCGCAACTTCAACGGGCTACCCGATTATCTAGAGCCCTTCCTATTGTATCACGTCGAAGCGAACGGTTACCGGTACGGGCTGGACCGCAACAACAACGACGAGCCAGACGCGATCGAGGACGATCTGGATTGGGACTATCCGTATGATTTCGATCAGCGGGGTTACCACCTGTTTGGCCGCGCGACGTTTGCCGATCACTGGTCTCTCACATTGGGTCGTTATGCGGCCGGCCAGGTGGCGGGCGCAGGCAGAAATATCTCCACCTACGGAATCCTGAGGTTCCAGTGGCAAAGCCAGTCTCGCTTGAAATACCTCTTGCTCGAAAACCATCTTCGCAGGGTGAAGGACGACATTCCCGACGAACACACGGTTCATGACGAACGGTCCGTGTATCCTAATTTGACACGGACGTTTGCCGAAGCGACCGGAGTGCCACCCCAATTCCCGGAGCGAGACGTACGCTCTGATCCACTGCTCTACCGGGATAGCTACGTAAACGAATCCTATGCGGATGCCCGCCTCAATCCATGGTCCTCCTTGCACTTGGTCCAGCGCCTGCGGGTGCGGATCAACTGGCAACAGCGAGGACAGTTGCGCCCCGGCATCGCACAGAGGCAGCGGCGCCTAGACTTCTGGTCAAACGTTACCAAGGCCGAATTTGAGTGGCAACTGCACCGGTTTACCCTGACGCCGCGGTTCAAGTTTCTCTGGCTTCGTCTCTTCGATCACCAGTCCGGCCGAGCTCTGCGTTCGGAGCGCAGTGTGATTCCGGTCATAGAGGGGAAGCACCCCCTGCTATCCCGCACCTACCTGCGGTTCGGGGTAGAGGGCTGGGGACCGTTCCCTTACCATTTCAAAGAACAGGGCCGCAACAGCGACAGCTTCGAGCGCCGAACGGCCTTCGTCAGTATAACCAACCGCACCGACTACCTCGGCTACGATCTGTACACGATCATCGGCTTCAACAAAGACAAGCTCACATTCGACGACCCGCTCCAACGCGATCGCTCGTTCGATACCTGGCGACTATTCGTTCGCGCACTCATTGGCTTCACTGAATATGGCAATCTCATCTGAACCGCTCCGGAACGAATTCGACCCGCCGTCTCGCGATCACGCCCGCGTTGAGTGCGGTCCCTGGGGTTAGGGTGGCGTAGAACGCCTGCCAGGGAAGACTGACACGGTTGTAATGTTTCGCTAGCAATCGCCGCCGCTTTATTCCGCGGCACCCGCTTCGCGGATCCGTCCTCCAAAAAAAAATCGTCGCTCCAGCCAGACTCCGCATCACCGGATTCCGTCCGGAATTCTCATCGACTGTGTCATCAACCTCTAGCAAGCTGTAACCGCGGGCGTACGACCTTGTAACAGTTTCCAAACAGCTCGGCACCTGATCCCGACCCTCCGGGTGGTTCGCCCGCGGGGTTCTTTTTTGCCCGTCAGAACCCCGGTACACCCTTTGCGATAGAAGGAACAAGCGCGATGTAGATCGCATCCAACATCGATTTCGCGGCGCCGCGAAAAAGTCACCGACCAACGCACGGAAGGGAGTCTACCCATGCGTCCTCATGGCTTTTTCGCAAGCATTCTTTGCCTTTTTTGTAGCGTTCACAGTTCGGCCGATCCGGCCGACCAACCCACCTTCATCTGCGCCGCACATGAGGGTTCATCGACGGTCCGAGCGGCCGCAAAATCGCTCGCCAGTCACGTTGCCCAGACCGGGCCGGTGCGCGGCCAGAGAGAGATTCTCGTCATCTTTGCCAAGTTCAAGGACGAAGCCCCGGGCAACGATCAGGTCCCGCATTACGCCGGCGCGCTCCTCGATCCAGAGATCGAAGGCAGCTTTGCCCATTTCTACCACACCATGTCCTTCGGCCAGCTGCAGGTTCAGGGCACGGTGCTGCCAAAGCGGTATTCGTCGGCCCAGCCGGCCGCGGCTTATCTGGCTACCAGTGCAGGAGAATACGGCAATTACGGTCAGTTCGTGCGGGAAATCCTGCAGCAGGTGGATGCCGATGTCGACCTCGGCCGGTACGACAACGATGGTCCCGATGGCGTCCCGAATTCAGGCGACGACGACGGTCGGGTCGATTATCTGTGCATCAGCGTGCTGTCCACGCCGCGCAACTTCATCCTCGGAGGAGCCACGGGCATTGCCGGCCTCAGGCTTCGCGGTGGTTACCAGTCGATGGATGCGGGGAGGAGGGGAAGGGTGGTATGGGTGGGCGGCGAATTCACCGATGGAGCCATTTTCAAGGAAGGCAGCTTCGCGCAGACCGTGGGTTCGATGGCGCACGAGTTCGGCCACGCCCTGGACTTGCCCGATCTCTACGATACGAAGTTCGACAACCCGGATGAAGAAAGCGCCGGAATCGGTTGCTGGGGGTTGATGGGATGGGGTGCCCACGGCTGGAACGGAGATGACGGCCCCAATGGCTTCTCCGCCTGGAGCCTGGAACAGCTGGGATGGATCGGACCCGACAACGAGCGCTTGGTGGAAGTGCGCGAGGATGCACGGGATATAGTCGTCACCGATCTGTATCAGCAAGGGGTGGTCTATAAGGTCCCGCTACGCACAGAATACATCTACCACGAAAGGCTCGAGCGGGTCGATGTCCTCGAATACCTCTTGTTGGAGCAGCGCGTCCGCAGTAGCCACCACTACAACCGCCATCTGCCGGCGGAAGGTTTGCTGGTCTGGCATGTGCGGCCCAGCACGACGGCGAACCTGGTTGAAGAAGATAAGCTGGTGGATCTGGTCTGTGCGGATGGCCTGTACCGCGATGCGGGTTATTCGATGGGCCAGGTGGCGGACCCGCTCCAGGGCCGCGACAATCTCGATTTTTGGTCCCGTGATTCCGAGTACAGCCTTAGGCACGGCGGCAATCTCGGCGACGCTAGCGATCTCTTCGACGGCGTTCACTTCACCTATTTGAATCGCCGTTCGAACCCGGCTACCTCCCCATGGAGGGAGTTTGGCGAAGCGAATACGGGGGTTGCGTTCGAGAACATGCGCCGCATGGGAGCAGCATGATCGTAGATATCCTGCAACCCCGCTGGGCTGGTACCATTATCGGCAATGTTCGTTGGAACGGAGATATCATACTCGATGGAGATTTGACCATCGCGCCTGAGGGAAGGCTGATCCTGGGATTTAACACTCGGGTGCGCGTCGCTAGCGGAGACAGGCTGCGGAGTGGGGAGGATCCCACGCGCTGCGAGGTCTACGTCCAGGGAGAGATCGAAATCGAACGAGACAGCCGATCGCACCGTTACAACAAGGAGACCCGCCGCTGGGAAAAGCTGTTACATAAACCGGTTGTGTTCGAACCCCTGGTACCTGGCGAGACCTGGTACGGGATAATTGTTATTTTCGATGCCGGCGGATCCCGAATTATGCGAAGGCTGACACAACACCTGGAACTCCGAGATTCTCTGTACGGTCTTCTCTCGCTCGCCGAGTTGTCAGAGTTGCGGAGTCGTGCGACCGCGATTCTTTCGGATCCAACGAGTCTGCCAGAGACGGTCAAACTCTTGCCCAACTACCCCAATCCGTTCAATACCTCAACCACGATCCGCTACGAGCTTGCTTCCACCGTGCCGGTTCGTCTGCAGGTGTACGATGCGCTGGGACAGATCGTGCGGTCGCTAGAGGATGGCCACCAGCCGGCGGGTGTGCAGACGATCGTTTGGGATGGTCGCGATGAGCACGGTCTGGAAGCAGCGGGCGGGATATATTTCATTCAGCTGCGGGCCGGCCAACAGGTGCAAACGAGCAAGTTGTCGTTGCTCCGTTGATTTGCAGTACGGCTCGTTCGTGCACGGCGTTGTGTGCTGCCACACGAGGTCTGAAGTCGCACGCCGGGATATACCAACAGGAGCGCCTATATGTCACACCGGCCTCGAAGACCTGGCGGCGGCACAGTCAGCGAACGTGCAGCTGCGGTTTCGGTCCGGGTCCGCCGGTTTCAGGACACCTTTCGGCGACTGCGCGTTGGCGCGAGATTATTCCGCACGTCATTTTAAGTTTTCCCTGCACTATATCGAACTCCAATCGGGAGACCGCTTTGAACTCCAGAATCTTTCTTGTCGTCTCGATGATTTTTTTGCCTACACGGGGCTGGTCGCAGGCATCCACTACCCCCTTGGAGGTTATCCCCGCTGACCGAATTTCTGAGGCGCTGAACGTGGCTCCTGTCAGGGAGGGGCCACCACCCACGACACCGGACGGCATTCCTCATCAGCAACACGATCAGAACGCCCCGTTGGCCATGCAGCAGAGATTGATGTCGGCGATCTTTACCCTGCCTGGCATCCTGGTCGTGCCGACGCCGTTCTCGCTGGCTGGTTCTCAGGGATGGAGACTGGTAGGAGATTTTGCCCGGGGACCGGACGATGCCTTTCTCTCGACCGAAAGCCTCGAGTTTGGCCACCTGCACCGGCCTTCCGACGGCAGCATGCATATGTTGCTACCGTTGGCATTCTCCACGATGGCCCTGGAAAAGGGCTGGGGAATCATCCATCCATTGAGCGACCAGATATCCGGAGAGATCTCCGAATACGTCATGATTTACGGTCCCAGAAACGAAGAGGAGCTCCGAACGATCTGGATAATCGCTCAGATCTCTTATTACTTTGCGCGCGGCGTGAGTATGGAGAGTTCGACGGCGATCACACCCGCGACCTTGGGCGAGGTCAAGGACAGGGTGCGCTAGTGAGGCGTCTCGCCTTAGCACCGTAGAGGAGGCGATCGTATGATTTGGAGTTTGTTATCATCGCCCGCCTCGATTATCGTACTGCTGGCCTTCAGTGCCGCACGGGCATTGGCGCAGGGTGACTCGGAGGACGTCGACTACGATCTGTTCCTGAGCACCATTGTGGATGACCCGGACAGCGCCGGCCCCGCGCCCTACCATTTGTGGCGGGTCCTCACCGACTCCTCGATCCCTGTCCAGTTTTCCGTCGCCGTTGGATCGGTCTGGTCTGATCTCACCCAATTGGACCAGGAACCGGTCACTCCTCTCAATCTGCGAGTGGGCAGAAAGGGCCGCCTCGAGCTCGGGGGTCGAATAGATGGTACTTTGACGGCCGGCGATGTCGTCGGGTTCACCGTGGGCATAAAACACCAGATTCACCGGTATTTCGCCTGGGGTGTGAACATGCAAGCCGAGGATCTAAACGAAAGCGCTGGTGAGAAAAAGGACGGCAGGGGTTATGGAGGCTCTTTCGTATTTATTGCGAACGAAAAACGCTTCCTGGGCACACGGGCAGGCATGAAATACAAGCTCGGAATCGGGTTAGGTGACGCCATCACCGCACGCGGAGCCGCCTTGCGCTTGGCCCTCGAGGCCAGACTCAATCTGTCCGGGTCAACTCATTTTGTCGGTGGTCTGAGCGGAAGATCCGTAAGTCGCGACTTCTCAGACAATTTTGGATTAAACGGCTCGCTCGGAGCGGAAACCCGACTCGGTGGCGCCCTGGCTCTGCGGACCTTGATCAGCCTCGGCCTTGCCGGCGACGCCAGTCAGGACAACGCGAGAGGCAGCCTGATTCTGACCTACAGGCCCTAGTGTTTCGTCTCAGGATTAGCTAGACAAAGTTTCTGCGTGAGTGTAGGTTTCTCTTGACCCCTTTTCGCGGGAGAGACCTATATGGCAATCGGCCGACCGATGGCACCGGTGGAGTTGAGTGAGCAGACCCGAGAGCAGTTGGAATCCATGACCAGGTCACGCAGCCTTTCGCATGGGCTCGTGCGCCGCTCGGAGATCGTGCTGTTGGCCGCTGACGGATGGCCCAACCAGGATATCGCGCAGGCACTGAGCGTATCGCGAGCGACGGTGGGCAAGTGGCGCCGGCGGTTTCTGGATCGAGGTCTGAGCGGCCTGTACGACGAAGTCCGCCCAGGTGGACCGCGGACGATTGAGGATGAGCAGGTGGCCGAAGTCGTATACAAAACCTTCAATACCAAGCCACCGGAACAGACCCAGTGGTCGGTACGCTCGATGGCAGACGAGACCAGGTTGTCGAAGGACACAGTCCATCGCATCTGGCGTGCTTTTGGTTTGCAACCCCACCGTCGGACGCACTTCAAACTCTCCACAGATCCGTTCTTCGTAGAAAAGGTACGCGACATCGTCGGTCTGTACCTGCATCCCCCCGAGCGCGCCATGGTGTTGTGCGTCGACGAGAAGAGCCAGATCCAGGCGTTGGAACGGTCCCAACCGATGTTGCCTCTCGGCCTGGGATACGTCGAGGGCGTGACCCACGACTACAAGCGACACGGCACCACGACGCTGTTCGCCGCGCTGGATATCGAAACCGGGGAAGTCCTGACGCAGTGCAAACCACGGCATCGTCATCAGGAATTCCTGCAGTTCTTACGCCACATTGACGGCAACGTCCCCGAAGACCTGGACCTCCACATCGTCGTCGACAACTACGGGACCCACAAGCACGCCAAGGTCAAAGTGTGGTTGGCCAAACATCCACGTTTCCACATCCACTTCACGCCGACCTACGCTTCCTGGCTCAACCAGGTCGAGATCTGGTTCAACATCATCACCCAGCGCGCCATTCGACGCGGCTCCTTCCGTAAGGTGAAGGAGTTGATCCGCCGAATCGAGCGCTTCACCGACCACTGGAACGCCAACGCGGCCCCGTTCGCCTGGACCGCAACGGCAGATTCCATCCTCGCAAAGATCAAACGACTTTGTGAAGGAATCGCTGCGACGCAACACTAGCACGCATATCCAATTCTCCCTGCAACTTCTGGCACCATTGCCTCCCAGCGCGAATTGAGCGTAGCGGCTACTTCCGCTTCCGTAGCGGCTGTGCCCAGCGCTCCATGCGTTGATCTTCGTTGTACATGCGCCAGCGCAGCAACTTGTGGCTATAGGTCAGCTCGACCGCGGCGTACTCCGGCCTTCCTGCCAAGTTGTTGAGCTCGTCGGGATCGGATTTCAGGTCGAACAGGATGGGTGGAAACTCCGGATCAGCGAAGTAGATGTACTTGAACGCCCGGTCTCGCACTACCCAGAGAAGATGGAGGTCCGGATCCGGATTCTCTCCCGCCCAGCGCCGGCCCCGATAATCGAACTCGTAATGAATCTCCTGGCGGGGCTGGTAGGTTGGATCATTGCGCAAAAGCCCCAGGAGACTGCGTCCCTGAAAGCGATCGGGAATGGGCTCGCCCAGAGCCTCCATCAGCGTTGGGGCAGAATCGATGGACTCTACGAAGTGGGGCAGGATCTGGCCGCGGGTGGCATCCGCTTCGGGCGACGGATCTTTGATGATATACGGGATGCGCATGCCGCCGTCGAAAAACTGGCCTTTCGACAGCAGGTAGTGATCGCCAAGGTGCTCACCGTGATCAGAGGAGAAGATGATCAAGGTGTCGTCCCACTGCCCGCTCTCTTCAAGCGCCTTGAACAGCAGACCCAGGTTAGCATCCACCTCGGTGACCATGCCGTAGTAGCAGGCCCGATACTCCCGCAGGTGCTGTTCGTTCTGCAGATGATCCGGCGCCAGGTTTCTCAGATACGGATGTCTCGGAGTCAGCTCTTCGGCTGCGCGCGCCGCCGCGGGCATGTCGGCGGGATCGTACATATTGCAGTAGGGCTCGCAACAGATATTGGGCGGGTGCGGCTTGTGGTAATTGAGACTCAACACCCAACCCCGGTCTCCGGAGGATGCCGGCTTGCGGTCGCGGATGTAATCGATCGCCCGATCGGTTACGTAGCGGCATTCGCTGTGCTCTTGGCGATATCGGGCCGGAAAATGTTGCGGCAAATGCTCGCCTGGACCTGCATCGGGCACGGCGGGTGCGTGAATGGCTTCGCGGTTCAGCAGCTCCTGCGGATAACCCTGCTCACCCAGCCACTGGAAGTACTCGTCGCTGTCCTTGGTGTGATAATACACCCGTTCGAATCCGGGCAGGCAGTTGTCGTAGTCGAGCGTGGTCAGACGATGATCACCCGCGGGCAACAGCGCCGGATCGATCGTGTAATCATTGTAACCGATGAGTCCCGGGTCGTAACCCGCTTCCCTGAGGACGAATGCCAGGTTGTCCTCGGCGTCCAGCAGTGGGGTTGCGTTGTGTACGACCCGCGTCGAGCACAGATACCGGCTCGTGTAGATGCACATCCTGCTGGGAGCGCACGGGGCTGCCTGGTTGAAGCAGTGTGTGAAGGAGACGCCTTCAGAAGCAAGCCGGTCCAGATTGGGCGTCTGAATCACCTCGTTGCCCAGGTGTCTCAAACAGTCGGAGCGAAACTGGTCGGCAAGAATCAGGAGAACGTTCATCGCGATCTGCCGCCTACTCTGCGCACATGGGTGCGGTCGTCCCAGGCGACGAGGGAGGCAGAGTCAGAGGAGGTGACGAAAAAGGTGACCACAATGCAGAGCGCCAGCGCGCAGATCCACCGGGCTCAGTAGAAGATGGTCCAGCCGTGCTGCTACTCACCTCCAGCGCACGCCTCCGTCCACAGGCTCAACAGCGGCAGATAACGCAGGTAGATGCAGAAAGCGGCTGCTCAAACGGGGGCATCTTCGCTTTCGGAGTAAGCCTGGGTCTCGACGGTCATTCGCGATAGCTCTTTTCGGCGACGTGAACCAGGAAGTCCGGTTCGAGCGTGTCGTACTCCGCCTGGAAGTCACCGTAGCTCTCGACGCGCTGAAACCCTACTTCCTTCATCAAGCGATGGGTGTACTCCTGGCGCAGCGGGAAGAGGTTTAGATGGAAAGTGGGGCCGTCTTTGAAGTCGTAAGCGAAACGCGCGAGACCATCGTCGATGTACTCCGGCTCGACCCGGATGTCATCGCCGCAATAGTAATAGGTATGCTTGCTCGAATAGCCGTCGTCGAGGATGGAATCGTAGTTGCGTTGATCGAGGATCAGAAAGCCGTCGTGGTCGAGGACGGCGTAGAACTCGGCCAGAGCCTTGCGGCGATCGCGCTCCTTGAAGAGGTGAGTGAACGAGTTCCCCAGGCAGATGACGGCGTCGAACGTCTCATGGATGTCGCGATTCAGAAAGCGCCAGTCGGCCTGTACAGTGCGCAGCACATGCCCATGCTCGCGGGCGTTGTCGAACGCCTTGCAGAGCATAGCCGGGCTGCCGTCCGCGCTCACCACGTCGAAGCCGGCCTGCAGCAGGCGCACCGAGTGATAACCGGTACCGGTTGCAACGTCCAGTACCCGTTGCGCCCCCCGCTCGCGCAAGTGGTTGATGAAGAAGTCACCTTCCCCCTCCGCACGTCGCTCCCAATCAATCAGTTCATCCCATTTCTCGACAAAGTTGTGGACGTACTCCGCTTTGTAGAGATCGGTTTCCCGGACCTCGACCGCGGGATCGCCCGTCTGATCGGTCGCAGAAACTAGCGTTTCGTTACTGGCACTGGACATTTTTTGCTCACTTTCGAAATTCGAGATCTCTGTATTGCCAGCGCGATTATATACATTATCCAAACGCCATGCAACCCCACAATTGCTGCTTGTATCCTTCTTATCTACAATAATATCAATAATTTTAGAAGATGAGAGGAAGATATTCTCCTGCCTTTTAGCCGTGTTTTGGTGTAAAGATTAGTTACGGTTTTATGGAATGCGGTGTGTATATAAAAAGCACATACTAGTTGGAGCGAATGATTGAAAGATCCCTCGACTCGTCTATCTGGTGATTGTCGTGTGACTTGCGCCGGGTCGGCGGCGGGGGGATCTGGTCCGGTCCCGTATGTGCAGGTTGGGACCTACTCGATGCCGTGGCGGGCGATCTTGTTATAAAGGGCGCGGCGGCTGATCCCGAGAATCTGGGCGGTCTGCTGACGATTGTTTCCGGTAGAGCGCAGGGTGCGCACGATCATCTCGCGCTCGACCTCTTTCAACGTGGCCCCGACTCGAAAAGAAACGGCGTCCGGAATGCGTTTGCCCGGTTCCTGGCGCAGTCGCGGTGGGAGATGTTCGGGGGTCATGATCTCGCTGCCGCACAGCATGACGGCCCGCTGCAGCACATTGCGCAGCTCGCGCACATTTCCTGGCCAGGGATACGCTTCGAGCAGGCCGGTGCATTCCGGCGTGAAACCGGCGACCCGCTTCTGGTAAGCGCGATTGTAACGCTGAATGAAGTGGCCGGCGAGCAGCGGGATGTCTCCCGGGCGCTCAGTCAGTAGCGGCAGATTGATGCGGAAGACATCGAGGCGGTAATACAGATCGTCGCGGAAGGAACCTTCCCGCACCAGGACGCCGAGTTCGGCACTGCTGGCCGCCAGCAAGCGAATATCGGTGCGGATCTGGTGGGTGCCGCCGAGACGACGAAGCACCCGGTCTTCCAGGAAACGCAGCAGACTTACCTGGTCCCGTTCGGCGATTGCGCCTATCTCATCGAGGAAGACCGTACCCCCAGAAGCCTGCTCGAAACGGCCGGGATGCGTTTCATCGAAGCCGGGAAACGCTCCCCGCTCATAACCGAACAGCTCGCTGGCGACCATCTCTGACGGCATCCCACCGATGTTGACGGCAACGTACGGTCCCTCGCACCGTTCGCTCTGCCGGTGGATCACCCGGCCGATCAGGTCCTTGCCGGTGCCGGTCTCCCCCGCGATCAGCACCGGAATGTCGGTCGCCGCCGCCTGCCGGATGCTCCGATAGACACCTGCATTGCCTGCGACTGCCCGACCAGCTCGTCAAGACCGTCTTCATCGCTTTTGAGCAGGAGATTGGTGCCCACCTTCGGGCGCTGCTCCCAGGCGCTCTCGATGAGGATCTTCAACTCCTCGTCGGTGACCGGCATACGCGCGTCTTGGTAGGTTCCGGCGCGCAGCAGGGTACGCACCAAGCTCATGTGTCGCGGTTCGAGCAGGAACAGCACCTGGGTGATGGCGCACCGGTCGGCGAGAAGCTCGAGGGTTTCGACACCTTCCTGACTGTCGCGGAACAACTGGCTGGCAATTAGCAGGATGTCGAAGGTTGCGCTCTCGAAGCGGTCGAGGACGCGGTCGAAGCTGCCTTCCCACGCCACTTCCTCACACCTGGGCCCCAGAAGGCCCTCGACGCGGCGTTTGAGATTCAAGTTTTCGGCTACGGTGAGAAGACGCATGTTTCCAGAATACCAGCGACTGGCTCCCCCAGCAAGAGGCAGCCGGTAGCTATGCCATCCACCGGTCGATTCCTGTGGGTTCGAACAGGCGTTCGTCGGATCTAGCGTGTCTTCAATCCGACCGTTCCGACTCCACCTGGCGCACGAGCTCTTTGATGTTCGCCACATTCGTGCGCATCGCCTCCGTCCGCGAGCCGCTGGGGGGTGTGAAGTGCGTGGAGACCGACAGGTAGACGTCGAGGTTGTGGTCCCTCAAGTTGCGCAGAACGGTCAGGTAGTCCACCTCGCCCTCCCCGATCGGACAGTAGTCGAACTCCAGCTTCAAACCGTCGATGACGCGAAGGTCCTTGAGGTGCACTCCGTAGATGTAGGGGCGCATGTTGGTGAAACCGGCGGTGGCTACGTCCAGCTCGCCGCAGTTGGTGTTGTCTGCAGGCCCCCACATCGCCTTGATTCGGCGCGAGCCCACTCTTTCGGCTACGCGGCGGAAATTTCCCGTCGAGTTCGTGTAGTTCCACGGCATCATCGACACCGCCACGTCGAGATCGTGGCGCTCTGCCATCTCGGCAACGATGGAGAAGGCCTTCGTGAGCTTGTCCATTTCGGTGTCAGCTATGATGCCACCCTTCGTCATCCAGCGCATGGGCCAGGTAACCTTGTCCGGTAACTCTCCCGGCCACAGGAAGCTGAAGACGTTGACGGCGTCGAGACCGAGGTGGTTGCTGATCTCCATCGAGCGCTCGAGCTCAGCGATATTTTTTTTGAACCCCGGATGTTCCTCCATCGAGTCCAGGTCGAGATCGCACAGATAAATTTCCTTGAAGTGATTGTTCGGCATCAGCAGGAACAGCTTCAAGCCCCGCTGCTCGATAGCGGCGGCCATCTCGTCGATCTCAGCGGTGCTCATCTCCATCAGCGGCTTGTCGCCCGGCAGATCGCCTCTGCGCAGATACCACAGGTACTCGATTCCGAGCTCGGCGGCGAAGTCGAGCGCCTCTTCGAAGGGCAGGCCCGGTTCCATGAGGAACATGGCAAGTTTGAAGCGTTGCGAGCTCACTTGGACAATCTCCTGTTCAGAGGGTGAGGACCACTGGGTGCGTACTGCGGTGCGCCGGATACAGATTCACCACGCCTTCTTGGCGCGCTTCCATGACGTCGTCGCCATCGTTGTTGTAAATGATCCGGCGTTGCCGCCAGCGCTTCACTCGATCTGCGTCCATCATAATTTCATTACCAGTTGGTACCAGGTTGGTCGTTGACGGCAGAGCCGCCCCGTGCTCATTCGGGATACTTCGACCGGATCTCGGCCTTGATCAGTGCCGCCAGCGGCCGGGCGCCGAAGGGCTCAAGGGGTTTCCCATTGACGAAGAAACCCGGTGTCTGGTGCACGCCCAGCGCTTCGGCATCAGCCAGGTCCTGCTCGATCACCGCTGTGATGTGCGGACTTCTCATGTCCGCTTTAACGCGCTCCACATCCAACCCCATCTCGTTTAGCAGCGGCCAGATCTCCTCAAGCAGCACGCGGTGGTGCCGGGTCCAGGTGTCCTGTCGGCGGTAGAGCAACTCCAGGGTCTCCCAGAACGCTCCCTGCATTCGCGCCGCTTCCAGGATACGGACGACCTCGTCCGCCCCTTGATGAAACGGGGTATAGCGGATGACGAGCTTGATCTTACCCGGAAACGCGCCCATGGCCTGCTGGATGAATGGCGAAAAAGAAGCACAGGTCTCGCACGCTGGATCCGTGAACTTGACGATGTAGACCTTGGCGTCGTCGCTTCCCAACGTGGGCGAATGAGGCCGGACGAAGGCTGAGACGTTCTCCTGAGCCATGAAACCGAGCTCTGCCGCCCGCCATGTCTTGTAGTACCATGCGGCGATGAGAAATCCTCCGACCAACACCACGCAGGCGCCGACAAACAGAATGCGTTTCACGCTAGACTCCTCCTCTTCAGGACGACTAGGATGCACATCAACGCAGTGAACGAGAGCAGCGAGAGCAATGGGATCGACAGGAAACCGAACAGTTCCAGATAATCCTCCGTGCATGATACCCCCTCACCGCAGGGCTGCATGCTCGCCGGGATGATCCCCATGAAGAGCAGGTTGTGGTACACAGCCAGCAGCCAACCCGCGGCCGTCAATGGCAGAGCGTATCTGACGACATGCAGGTCGAGTGGAAAGAGCGCGCGCGCGAGGAGGAGGACTAGAGGGAACAGACAGATCCGCTGATACCAACACAGATCGCACGCGGCGAACTCCAAGACGAAGCTGAAGAATAGGCTCCCCAGTGTCGACACGGAGGCGACAAGCCAGGCGAGAAAAACGAGGCCCCAGTCCGGATCGAGCCCCAAGATGGCCGGTCGATCGGGGCAAGGTAACTCTTGATCGTTCATGGGTGACTGCGGGTTCGTCCTATTGTGGTGCGCTGCTTCATGTCGATTGCCTGGCGGCGCCGGGTCGGCCGAACTCCCAGGCGAAAAGCGTCGCCCGCATCATCTCGAAGCGCACGGTGATCTTCTTTCCGGCGAGCCCCGAGAGATCCGCACTGCCGCGCCAGCTTACGTCGCGCTCGAACTCGTCGCCTACAAGGGGGTCGCAATCGGCGAAATCGGGCCGAGCGTTCAGCCTCGGCAAAACCGGAATAGATATCGGCGTAATCAAGTAAGGGGCGCACAGCATTCTCCTCTCTATCAATCGGTTCCGTTCACACCACCAGATCCGATCGCGGATTGTGTACGCCGACGGTTCTTCTAGATGTCTGTTCAGTCGTATGGCTAAGCTGACCGGTGGTCCAGCTCCAGTGGCATACCTGAGGTAATGCCGTGGTCCGATCCGGCGGTCATCGGCCAGGCCTGGCCGCCTTCGAATACGAAGTCTTCCTGGCCACACAGCCACAGGAACAGACGCGCCACGCGGACGGAGTCGTGCCATTTCTCGGGCATTTGGCGGTCTGTGCCGAATGGGATCTTGGTGAAATCGCACTGCGGATCGACAACCCAGTCGCGCTGGGGTGGGGTGGTGCGCCGGTAGGTGTATTTGAGGAAATCGCGGACGCCGCTGGCCGTGGCGGTGGTGCTGCGATGCCAGACAGAGTAGTGGGTGATCAAGATCGAACCGGCTGGCGGCGTGAGCTGCACGGCCTGGCGAATGCTGCCGTACTGCGTCATGTAACGGCGCTTGATACGCAAAAAGTGGGAGCTGGGCAGGAACTCGGTAGCGCCTATCTCCGCGGGCGTATCCTGCGGGTAATAGAACACCAGCAAGTGGTCCAGTCGCGGCGAGTCGATAGCCCCGCCGTCGCGGTGCCAGTTACCACCGCCCATGAACATCGGACCCTGGAGGCGGGTGTCGCTCATGTGCATGGGCAGTTTGAAGTCCTTTCCCAGGAGTGAGCGCACCGCCCCTGCCGCCTGCGGGTTCTTGATGACGTTGTCGGCGAACCACTCCTCATTCAGGATTTCGGTCGGACTTACCACTTCGCGCTCGCCGCACTGGTCCCGACTGACTTGCAGGTCGGGATAGTTGTCGACGAATTCCGCCGTGCGGCGGTTGATATCATCGGGGACTACGGCTTCGAACATCAGGTAGCCGTTCTTGCAGAATTCAATCACCTGCTGATCGGTCAGGGTCGCCTCGCAATCGTATATTTCTCCCAACATGATCGGTCCTTTCCGTGGAATTATTTCTCGAGGATAAATTCGCAGCCAAGCCCGTAGGCCTCTTCTTCTCCGGCCACCATCAGCGCCATCTCCGGAAATTTGACGATGCGCCAGCCGTCGCGCATGGCGTCGAGCACGGTCTCGTAGACCCACGCTCCTGTCTCGTCGACGCTGTCGTGCTGGCCGTCAGCATCAAATCGCGACATGCCGCAGACCCGTGAGGTAACGATCGTGGTGCCAGCCTGAAGATAGAGTAGTTGGGGCGTTGAAGCCGCGAGTTGGGCATCCGCACTCTCGAGAGCTTGCTGCAGGTCGCTCTCGCTCAGCTCTCCGGCGCGGAACTTTTCGAGACACTGCTCCAATTGTCGCTTTACCTGCTCCATGGCAAATCCTCCTCTCTTTCAGAGGTAATACAAGCGCGAAGTTCGTGGCCGCTTTCGTCACGTGGTGGAAGATGGGCAAATAAACGCCATTGTGGGTAGTTGCGGCAAGGCTCCTGTCGTGTTGATTCTACCACCAGTGCACCCGATGCCCCTCTGTCGGAAACCAGATCAGATCCACCGTAGCCGAAAGGATAACCGCGGCCACATAACCGATGCCCACCCCGTAGAAGAACGGCTTGCCCGCCACATAGGCCGTCGGCCCGCCGAAGCGCAAAATCACCAGCTTGGCCATGAACACCACCGACAGGGTCAACCAGTAGAGATCGGGACCAAAAGTTCCCTCGAAAGCGAGGCCCACGGGATGGAGCGGAAACCAGTGGAATCGAGTCCGCAAAAAGGTCAGAACGGCCGCCTCGGTCCAACCGAACAGAAACACGGCCAGCTTGCCCCAGTCAAACACGGTGGGATTGTGCAGGATATGAGAGATCTGTTCGTATACCAGGTTTACCCTGTAATGCGAGACGTATTGCATGGCCCCGCCCTCGGTGTAGACCAGGTCGATCAAGGTCACCGCCGCCACCACAAAACCCACCGGAAAAGCGATGAAGACCGCAGCCGTCACCCACCCGGGTTGCCGCTTCAGTGAAAACATGCGCAATATGTGGGTGATCGCCGGCCATGCCGGGATGAGAAAGGTGCCGAAGAAGGCCTTGCTGGTAAAAATCTTCATCGCCGTGAAGTCGCGCGCCGGAATATTGACGGTTCCGACAATCTCCTCCATGAAGCTATCGCCCTTCAAATGCGGCCGATACGGAAGCAGGTAGGCAAAACCCGTGGCCGCGATCAGCTTGGTCGTCGCCAAGAGGGTCAACACCATCAACACAAACACGCCGGCGGCGACCGGCAGGTTGATGCCCAGGCTCATCGCCCAGACGAGCACGTAGCACGTGGACAGTATCAGTCCGGTCCAGGCCAGACGATAGCGCCGCACCTCGCGGCGATCGCCCTCCCCGGTCCTGGCCTGGCGCCAGAGCTCGCGCAGATGTCTACGAGCGATCCAGATCGCCCACATCGCGATGAACATCAGGGCGCCGTAGTTCTCCAGAAAGATGAGGTATCCTCCAGTGATTTGCTGTCCCGGGGCCCCGACCGAAATTCCGACGCGATTTATGATCGACCCCTTGATGGTCAAATCAAACAGTTTAAAGAATACCAGGCTGCCCAGGATATCGAGCGGGCACAGATAGGTGACCGCCATTACAATGGGCATGAAACGAACCTTCCAATGGCCGATGAAGGGAATGCTTGGATCGAGGTATCGATACTTCTGCAAAAATTCCAGGGGCACCAGACCGGGTGCGAAGTAGGTAAAAATGTTGTAGAGGATAGGCATAAAGGCTGCGAGGGCGCCGATCCAGAACAGACGCGAGCGGAAGAGATCGGGCATGCGCCGCGGCCCGTCGAACCCGCGCATCAGATCGAGGGGCATCTGCGCCAGCGGAAAGGTGAGCTTCTCGTTTTCCTCCCATTGCTTTTGAAAGAGGACGATGGTGCAGAATCCGAACGTCAGCATCGCCATCGATACACCCAACCATTGGAAGGTGACACCAACCCAGCCATCCCACGGCACCGCCGCCCCTTGCTGCAGACCGAACCAGAATCCCTGAACCAGAGAGGTGTCGGTGGGTGCAAAGACGCTCCAGGGGAGGTAATCAAAGAAGGTCTCCGCCCACAGGTTCTCTGCCGAGGCAAAGTAGGTCGGCGCCGTTAGGATCGGTGCCCAGAAATTGATCCACCCGTTCTGCGGGATAGTGCCAACGACCCACATCATCGCCAGGATGGTCAACAGCTCGCCCTGGCGCAGCGCCATCCCGGGCCACACACGCTTGAGCACCACGTTCAGAAAAAGCCAGAACACAAACGGAATGATGACCGCCATGGGAAACTGCGAGTGGACAAAGGTACCGGAACCGATCCGGTGCACTACCTGAGTGAGGTAGTAGAACATGGCGGTGATGGTCAAAAGGCCCAGGACTACGGCGCGCAGGGTGATGACAGGCGGTGTGGCGGCGGTTTCTTCGGTGCCCGCACCGGCCGGCGAGGGCAGAGGAGATTCGGCTCTTGTCACTGGAATTTCAGTCGCGCCCTGTGTGGGGTCCTGGTAGCGGAGATCGACACTCGAGCGGACATGGGACGAGTGGCCCGGTGTCTCATCGGTGATGTGCAGATAGGTGGCGTCTCCCTTCTCGTGAGGCGCCACGCCCTGGCGATGGCTGCCAGAAGACTGCTCCCGAACTATTGAAAGCGGAGGAACCCTCTTGCCTTCAGATTGTCATAGCCGACAAACGGGTGACTCCACTCGGCCGCGCGGAACAGTCGAATAAAGTTCGTGCCCGAGAGCTCACCCGAGACCGGCGCCGGATGGTACACCGGATCCCAACGAAGCTCGCATTCGACAGACCAGAAGTCGTCTCCCACATAGGCCGCCGCCGTCGCCTCCGCATCCCAGCTGTAATCCCGGTCTCCCCAGTTTTTCGAGTCGTTCCAGCCATCCTTTACTAATCCCGCACTGTTGACCGCTATTGAAGCGATCGTTTTTGTGTCCAGGTTGCGATCGAGGCGGAACGTGATCGAATCCTGGCGATGGTGCGGAGGGCCATCTTTATATGGACGTACTACCAGGCTTTCCGGATGGGCATCGGCGCAAAACACACCCCAATATAGGGCCCTATCGGAATACCCGATCACCACACGGGTTTCAACCAGAGGTGGCAGCGTGGTGCGCGTGGCCCCATGGACAAAGAAGGAATCGATCCTGGCCGCGCCCTCCCAGGCTTCGTCGACCAACTGTCCGTCAATCGTCGGTGTTGTCTCGAGCTTGGGTACATCGACCAGCAGTCGATGTGTTCTCAATATCTCGATTCCACGCTCGCGCTCGACGAAATCCAGATAATACGTTCCCTGGTAGTACCTGCCCTGTTTGCTGGCTGGTGCGTAGGCGACTGCCACGGCAAAGAGAGAGTCCGCTTTTGAAAGGTCGGCTTTGAGGGCCGCCTCTCGCGCCTTCCCTGCCCACTTGGCGACGTACTCCTCGACCAGGTATAGCGCGGCCTCGCGGACCTCTTCGTCTTCCGACTTCGCTCGTTCGGCGGCTAGCCGCCGCAAGGTCCGGGTCTGCTCCTCGTCCATCTGGCCCATGAAGTCACTTAGCGCGAGTAGAGCGGGGGCCTGCACCAGGGGTGAGGGGTCGGCGATGGCCTGCAGAAAAAGGTCAAAGAATTCGGAGCGCAGGTGAGGTCCGACCGTCTCGGCGATGCGTCCACGCACCATCGGGTCGGGATCCTCAAGCAGATGCTGCTCGATCACCGCTATGGACCGTTCGTCCATGAGTCTCACTGTCAGGCCCGCCAGAATGTGGGCTACTTCGGCACGGACTTTTGGGTCGCGCTCGCCCGATTCCAGTGCCTCTATAAGGGGCTCGATCGCTTCATCTGCGGCCAGGACGAGTTCGTGCCTGCCCGCGGCTTGCTCCTCGGGTCCGCCGCCGAGTTTGTCGATACTCTCTTCCATCGGTGACCCGCAAGCGGCAAGATAGAAGGCCGTAGTGAGGATCGAAACTCTTCTCGACGGGAGTGTTATCTGGAATCGATTCTGGAGTGCCAACGGAGCTGCTCCCCTGTTAATCACGTTATCTCGTAGCGATCGAAGAACGGGAGGCGAGAGAACAATTGCCAGCAATTTCTTGACTCAACCGGAGGCGTGGCCGAGTCCGCACCTTCGCCAGCGAGCCTGCAGCATGAATCGACATCGAAGTATTGCCACCAGACCCGCTCGTTCCCCGTGGCACGCCATTCGCGGTGCTAGGCGCCGGCCTAACTGTTCCCGTTGCCGGTCATCGCTCAGCCGAACGAAGGCGCGACCCAGTCGTGCCCCAAGCTGCGTTGGAAATCACAGTATTCGCTGAGGATGTCGTCGCGGCTGACAAACCGCTTGTACACTAGACGACCGTTCCACGATCCTTCTGAGTTTGCGGCAGGATCGTCGGTGTAGAGGAAGAAATCCCACGCCGGGTTGCGGTCGGAGCAATTCTCCACAAATCCTCCTCCGCCCATTCCATGACATACCACCACGCCCTGCGGGCGTTCGAACATGATAGCAAAGGCCATGTCGCCGCGACGACCGAGAAACATCGGGACGGTGTAGCGAATCGGCGCCAGCGACGTGTAGAGGCCGTGGTCATGTTGGCCGAACTCCAGGTCGTAAGGATCCTCTTCCCAGGTAACGGCGCAGTCACGGCCTTGGTATGTTGTACAGAACTGAACCCACATCAGCGTGTCGTAGACATCCCGGCTCAACACGTAGATCGCCTTGTTCTCCGGTTCGTCGATGTAGCTGGCAAAGAAGAAGCCGGCGACACCCGTCGGAAAGGCTGCCGGTTCGTGCAGGCGATAGCGGAAGCTCCAGTCGAGATGAGCCCGCCCCGCAGTACGGTATGTCATCCAGCTCTCAACGTGATGTGTGGGGGTCGGAGATTGATGCAGGGTAACCTGACGCTCAACCTCATCGACAATCAGCTGCGTCGGGTGAGCCCTCGGTTCCGCGGAATCTTCTGCTGACTTCGGCGCGATGAATTCAAAGTTCATACCGCAGTATCGCGGCACGAACAGCGACCTGGCGTCGTGGACGGATGTCATCCGCCAGATGCCGTTGTAGCCTGCTTCGCTGTGCTCGTGAGAAGAGTTGTCACCGACGACGAGGGTGAGCTCTTCTGTTGTCAGCTGGTGAAAGGATGCCATTGGATGCGGCGCTTTGCTCGAAGAATTGTGAGCATAAACAGGGCGTTCGTCGGTCTCGGGGCAAGGTCCGAGATTCTCAGACTCCAGCTTTTCTCCAAGTTTCAATGTGTAACCGCTTCCATTTTTCGCATATTCCGCTTGCAATCAACTCAACTAGTCCGGCAACCGATCTGCCACACGACGATGCACAGAGCTCGAAATCCACATGAGGGACCCGATGTTTGGGTGTAGCCTCGTTTTTACGCTGCCCTTTTCAGGGTTGTTATGGGTGTGGTCTGCTGGAGATACCAGTTCCAGAAAGCATCCCATCGTTTCGATTGCACCTGGACTCGTAGGTTGAGGATCTGCTGACCTCCGTGGCGGGTCCATCGCATGCCGCTGCGTTTGAGTCGGTGGCCGACGATGGTCTTGGCGGCGGCCTCCACAGGGCCACTGGAGATGATGTGATAGCCGCGTATTCCAGTCCCGGTTGTTGCGTTCGGTGGTCGCCTGGCGATAACGGTCCGATCGTCTTCGGAGTTTGCGACGGTGGTAGGAAAAAGAGCGGATCAAGCCCGCCACGGCGTTGGGTGTATGGCGCAGTTTGTGCCGCCAGGATCGATACCAGCGATCCGCCTTCGCCGACTTTTTGCCGAAAAGGTGCTCCGCCGCCATCGACAGATGCTGCGCCGCGTGATAGAAGTCCAGAATGCGGGTGAAACCCTCGAACACACCATGCTCGTCGACGATGCGCCAGATCTCTCGTTTGCCGTCGGCCAAAACGACACGATGGTCGTAGCCATGCAACGCCCGGGCCGTCTGCTCCACCAGGCCGTTGACCAGGGTCGTCATCTTCGCTTCCGGCATACGCGCGGCATAGCGCACATCGACTCGTTCCGGCTCTTCGACCTCTGGATCCAGCGGCGTCAGGTAGGTGGCGACCATGCCCACACCCGCCTCCTTCCAGGCGGTGGGCGTGGTGTCGGTGGCCGTGGCCATCGGTCGCTCGGCCGGACGTCCGCGCTTGGGCGCTGGCTCTCGCAGGGGGACGGTGACGCCGTCCCAGCTCACAACGAGCGTGTCGCCCTCGGCGTCCAGCGGCGCCGCGCCTTGCAAGGCCAGCTCGAGCTGTTCGGCCCCGTCCTCGGCACACTGTCCGACGGTGGTCAATACGTGCTGGATAGCCGTACGCGATGGCGGCTCCGGCAGCACTTCACCCAAGCTGTCCTCGACTTCGGCCGGGACCAACCGGGCGCCCAAAAACGCCGTCACACGCTCCAACTCCGGCACCATGAATCGATTCACCATGCCGCAACGCTCATCCAGCGGCACCCGGCTCGGTCCGCCATGGTCTTCCTGATACAGCCGACGTGGCACTACGACCTTGCCCCACAGACTCATCCACTCCTTGTCCGGCAACCGATCTGCCACACGACGATGCACAGAGCCGGCGGCGAAGCTCGAAATCCACATGAGGGATCCTGCGTATTTTCCATCTGGGACCTCCTTCCGGGATGTCCTTAACGACAGAATTGGGGTGGCCCATCCTGAACGACAGCAATGGCCCATCCTGAAGGAATATGATCAACAGCATCTGGCCCGTATCGCCCTGCCATTGGGGGGCATCGGCACCGGCACGGTTTCCCTGGGAGGTCGCGGCGACCTGCGAGATTGGGAGATCGTCAACCGTCCTGCCAAGGGGTTTGTGCCCGCCTTTCCACCGGGCGTAATAGGCGTCTCCTCTTTCTTTGCGATTCACGGGCAAGATGGCCAGGGCCGGTCTTTCACCCGCGCTCTAGAAGGACCCTTGGAAATGGAGGACTATGAGGGAGCGTCCGGCAGTACCGTGCCGAACCATGGCCTGCCGCGCTTCCGCCGTTGCTCATTCGCCGCCGCCTACCCGTTGGGCCAACTGTTTCTGGCCGACGACGACCTGCCCGTGGAAGTCCGTCTGGAGGCGTTCAATCCACTCGTTCCGGCGGATGCCGATGCCAGCGGCCATCCGGTTGCGGTGCTCCGCTTCGTCCTGCACAACAAAGGCGGGGAAACACTGCAGACATCGGTCTGTGGATCGATCGTGAATTTCATTGGCGCCGACGGATCGGCGGGCGAGCCCAGGAGGAACCGCAACCGCTTCAAAGATGGGACGGCGGTCCGGGGCATCTTCATGGATTCGGAAGGCGTGGCATCGGAGGATGAACGTTGGGGCACCATGGCCCTCACCGCGGAGCCCGGAGCCGCGGTCAGTCACAGCACCGCCTGGAGGTCGCGGGACTGGGGCAGTGGCATGCTCGACTTCTGGGACGATTTCAGCGCCGATGGTCGGTTGTCGGAACGGGACGCCGGGGGTGCCGACGCGCCCATCGCTTCGCTGGCGGTGAGCCAGGAGATCCCCGCCGGCGGAACCGCGGAGGCGCTCTTCCTACTGACCTGGCATTTCCCCAATCGTGTGACCTGGAATCCCCCCCAACCGAACGCCGAAGAATCCTGCTGTGACGATGGCGATCCGGAGCGCGTCGGCAACTACTACACCACTCGATACAAGGATGCCTGGGAGGTTGCCGAGCAGGTGATGGTTGCCGAGCAGGTGATGGTTGCCCTGCCCGAGCTGGAGGAAACCACGGTCCGTTTTGTGCAGAGCTTCTGCGACAGCGATCTGCCAACCGTCGTCAAAGAGGCCGCCCTGTTCAATCTGGCGCACCTGCGCACGCAGACCTGCTTTCGCACCGAGGATGGTCGCTTTTTCGGTTTTGAAGGGTGTCACGACCAGGCTGGTTGCTGCCATGGCAGCTGCACCCACGTATGGAATTACGAGCAAGCGACCGCCTTCCTCTTCGGCGATCTGGCCGCATCGATGCGCGATACGGAGTTCCGCCATGCCACCGGCGACGATGGCCTCATGAGCTTTCGCGTCAATCTGCCGCTGTCGCGCGCCCGGGACTACGGACTTGCCGCCGCCGATGGCCAGATGGGTTGCCTGATGAAACTCTACCGCGACTGGCAGCTCTCAGGCGATGACGCCATGCTGCGGGAGCTTTGGCCCAAAGCCCGTCGGGCACTCGAGTTCTGCTGGATCGACGGGGGTTGGGACGCCGATCAAGACGGCGTGATGGAAGGCTGTCAGCACAACACCATGGATGTGGAGTATTACGGTCCCAATCCACAGATGGGCGCCTGGTATCTGGGCGCGTTGCGGGCAGGGGAGAAAATGGCCCACTACCTGGGCGAGCAGGCGTTTGCAGGAAGATGCCGCGAACTGTTCGAACAGGGCAGCCAATGGTTGGATGCGCATCTTTTCAACGGCGAATACTACGAACACGAAATCCGTCCGCCTCAGGTGTCACCCGCCGCGGGTTTAACGCGGGGTCGGGGTGCCACCAATCTCGAGGAGCCCGAACTACAGCTGGGCTCGGGTTGCCTCGTGGATCAGCTCGTCGGCCAGTTCATGGCCCATATCTGCGGGCTGGGATACCTGCTAGATCGGGAGCACGTGAAGACCACCCTGCGGAGCATCGTAAAGTACAACTTCCGACAGGGGTTCCACGACCATTTCAACAACATGCGCAGCTATGTCCTGGGCGACGAGTCGGCGCTGTTGATGGCCACCTATCCGCGCGGCAACCGGCCACAACAGCCGTTTCCCTACTTCAGCGAGGTCATGACCGGGTTCGAATACACGGCGGCGGCGCACATGCTCTACGAAGGGCAGACCGCCGCCGGCCTGGACTGCATCCAGGCGATTCGCGCTCGCTACGACGGTCACAGACGCAGCCCCTTCGACGAGGCAGAATGCGGCCATCACTACGCCCGGGCTATGGCCTCATGGGCTGCGGTGCTGGCGCTAACCGGCTTCCACTACTCGGCAGTGGAACGGGCGATACGTTTTGCCGGACAAGAGGGCACCTGGTTCTGGTCGACCGGACGGGCTTGGGGTCAGTGCATACAGCAGGCTCATGAAGAGGGCGTGCGCGTAACACTGTATGTCGGGCACGGTTCGGTTGAGCTGCAGCGAATCGTGCTGACCGGCATCGGCGAGATTGAGGACCCAGACCCGGTGCGACTTGGACCGGGACAGCAGAAGACGTGGGAGATCGGCTGAAGTTGCAGACATTTGGTCACATCGTCGGGTGCGACCCGTTCGGCAGGATGTAATTGGCAATATCCCTCTCCAATCCATGGAATCGGGCAAAGACCGCCGAGTACCATGCCCGCGGCCGCTTCGAGAACCAGAGTCGCTTGCTACTCACGGCTCGCGGGTGAGTGCACCAGCTCGGGCGAGCCAGGGTTGGAGGTGCGGACCCATGCTGGGATCATGGAAGAGGGCTCGCCTAAGATGGTCGTACGCCGATTTGGGCTGCCCCAGCTCGAGGCTCGCCTTTCCAATCAAAACGTGGATTTGGGGCTGCGCGTCGCGAATTGCCAGCGAGCGTGTCCAGCGCTCCACGGCAAGCGCGGTCTTACCCTTCCTGTATGCTAGAGTGCCGAGAGCGTTCAGTGACACCGGCGTTGAGCGGATCTGCAGCGAAAGTTCCAAGGCCCTCTCGGTTTCTTCGAGCCTCCCCTTCTCAAACAATCTCTCGGCCACGGCGGAGTAGGACACAACCATGGACTCCGTCGCCTTGTCCGTATACCTGTGGGCCTGCTCTGTACCTTCCTCGAGAACACGAATCGCCAGGTCGTCCAGGCCAAGCTCCACCAAGGACAGTGCAGAAGACCCGGGAATTAGATGAATGGTACCGTGGCTGGAAGCGTGCAGGGTTCCGCCGGAACCGCTCTCCGGACGGTACTGTCGTCGGGCTTCCTCGCTCGCTGCGTGCTTGCCCTGGGCGGAGAGGATTTCCGCCCGCAGCAAATAAGCTGTTTTGGCGCGTGGATACCTAAATAGGGATTCACCAACCTGCTCGGCGGCAGCGCTATAATCTCCGCTAGTCAACCGATCCGCGGCAGCAAATAGCAGCCTGTCGGAACAATTCACATCGTTGATAAACTCGCGCCGCCACGTTTCCAAGGAACCGTCCATCTTTCTTTTGTCCATGCGATATACAAGGACGGCCGGATGATCGTAACCGATAAAGGAGGGTTCACTACCGCTGTCATCGAAATCAACTCCGAATAGCCGAGGGCTCACCTTGTACCTTCTTACCAATTCGATCCCCAGCTGTCCGTCATTCAACCTTTCGTAGAACCCGGCGACGACGGGAAAAAGGTCTGGGACTGCGCGATACTGCGCCATGCGATTGGCGTCGACGATGGCAAAATAGTCCATCTTCTCGAGACGTTGACGCAGCAGGTCGAGCCGCGTTGTGCAAAGCAGATAAGGAGAGGCGTAAAAAATATGCGGCAAACCGAGCCAAGTCTTCTCGAGTCGGGGGTCGTCGAGGAGGCGATGCAACGGAAACCCTCCCGCTTCCAGGCCCAATACACTTTTTGGTGGAAGGTTTTGCTCAATCCATCTGGAAGCCTGCAAGCGACTATCTTCCTCGAGATAGACGCGACCGAAGGAGATACCTGACGCCGTCGTCGGTACGAGCAGCCCCGCCATCAACAGGATACCAAGCGGTCGCCGGTTGGACCAGACCCGCGCCAGCAGGTCGGCAGTTAAGATTGCGATTGCTGGTATGATGGGCGAAACATGACGCACCGACTTCGAGAACAGGCCGCCTACCAACAGGAAGTACATGATTATCCAGGAGAGAAGCGCGATGCGCGGGGTCGTTCTCGCTCGCAGCGAATGGATGACCGCAATGGCCCCGAGCCCACTCGCAACAGTGCCGATGGTCAGTGGCAGCAGATGCGTCCATTGGTAGAGATACGGAATGGCGTGATAGTCGACCAGGGTCCAGGGTTGTAGAATCTCACCGCGAGCGATCTGGATGGCGTGGCCGAAATCAGTGTGGACGTTGGCGAGGAACAGTTGGCTCGGTTTCGCGAGCAGATTGGGCTGTGCCAGTAGCAATGTTGACAGCGCGATCAAGGCGGCCACGGTCAGGTTCCCCAGAGCCGACTTCCTGCCATTTCGCGTTTGAAGTAGGCTCACATCGAGAGCATACCGAGTAGCCGCTGCACCGGCAACGTGGGCGCCCAGGATCGGTGCCTTCACCGGAGAATAACGGCTACTTGCAAAAGCGCTTTCACCTCAGAATCCGATAGCGCACGGTTGTAGAGCATGGTGGCGCAGGTCGCTTAGGCAGCCATTGAAGGTGGGGCCATAGTAGGTGAGCGCCGAAGCCGATATAAAGCGGCTTGTCGTTGGAGATGTCGTACTGGCCGGGGTCGAAGGGAGTGGACCTCACGCTTGCGCGTTTCCACCCGTGGCCACATCGCCTCGCCGAGGTTCAAGGGGTTGGTCAAGCCATCAGTTCCGGTAGGCTCACATCGAGAGCATACCGAGTAGCCGCTGCACCGGCAACGTGGGCGCCCAGGATCGGTGCCTTCACCACGGCTACTTCAAAAGCGCTTTCACCTCAGAATCCGATAGCGCACGGTTGTAGAGCCGCAGGTCGCTTAGGCAGCCATTGAAATAGTCGTGAGCGCCGAAGCCGATATAAAGCGGCTTGTCGTTGGAGATGTCGTACTGGCCGGGGTCGAAGGGAGTGGAAGTGGCCACAGGTTCGCCGTCCAAAGAAAGTGTCAGGCGATTGCCGCCTTTAACTGCGACCAGATGGTGCCAGCCCGGGGGCAACTCGCAGTCCATGGTGGCGCTGTTGCCCGCTTCCATACAATGGACATGTCCAGAAGGCAACGTGCCTCCGAACAGCTTCCCCTGATATACCGCCATCGACCAGACGCGGCGGTATTCCACATCCGGTGTGTGGTCCAACTGGCCCACCAGAGCCCAATCGCCGACGCCATCGTAGCGGTAGACCTGGGCCAACGGCAGCGTGCCGCAATACAGCTTTCCGTTGTACACGGCCATGGACATGACTTCCTTCTCTTGCCCCATACGTCCGACGTTGCGCCATTGCCTGTCGCCTTCATAACGCCAGACGGTGGCGCTCGGCCAGGTGCCGACGTGCATGTCGCCCTGGTAGAGTGCAATGGAATACGTCTGGACCTCGCCCGGCTGCTCACCGCAGTGCTCCCAGTCGGTCTGGCCCAGGTAGCGCCAGACGCCGGCGGTTCCTACACCGGTGACATTGCTGTTGGTCGTGAGGTAGAGGCTGCCGTTCCACACGCCCAGAGCCATCGACCCCTGCCCGCCGGGTAGGCCACAGGAGACCCACTTGTGGTCGTCCTCGAGCCGAAACACCTCGGGCTGGTACATGCTCGTGCCATATAGCTGGCCGCGGAACACACCCAGGGCGTAGATATCATTCACCTTGCCCAGCTTGCCGCAGTCGGCCCAGTCGGTCCCACCCATGTACCGATGGACGCGTCCTCCCGGGTCGAGGTTGGGAGAATTCGGCTGCCTCGAGCCGTTGCCATAATGGCAAGCCGTGCCGGCGCACAGGTCGCCCTGATGAACACACAAGGCCATCACCGCGTTGGACCCGTCCGGGCTGCCGCAGTCGATCCACCGGCCATCACCGTCATAGCGGTAGACATGGCCTGTGCGCTCGGCTCCGTACTCGTAGGTCCCAGCGTACAGGTGTCCATCGTGCACCGCCAGGGCACATACCATGACGGCCTCGCCCGGTCGTCCACAGTCTTGCCAGCTCGAGAGTCGGGCGTCGTCAATGCCGAAGTGCACGTGGCGGTAGTTGGCTGTTGTCGTGATCATCGAGGCGTTGTGCACAACGTTGAGGTTGAATCCCTTGCGGGCGTTCGGGTCGTACTTGCTGACGATGTCGCCGATGACATCATCCAGCTCAGCTTCGGTCTCGACCCATGCCGCGATAGAGAAATCGCCACTGCCTAGATCCAGAGAAGGGCTGTTGGGCACCTCGATGTACGCCCGTCGGCCATCGAAGCGAGCGGCCGTGTCCGGCCTGCTGCCCGGCCCTTGGGCGGCCAAGTCCGCGCCGCGAGCACTTCCGTGGTTGTCGTTTCCAGAGCAGTCTCGACAATCGCCGCGCAGCTTCCAGTGCCCCGCAAGACCGGCGTCCAGGCCGGGCGCTTCAACAATACCCATTACTTCCTCCCCCATAGGCAATTTCTACGGCCCCCGGATTCGATTTCGTACTGCCGGCCAATCCGCTGACCGAGTTCCATCAGCCGGGCGCACGCGCTCAAATCGGGCGGCCGAATTCAGTAAAACCTACGAGCACCCGCACGAAGAAAGTCCATGTATGGATATTGCGGTCGTCCAGAAACGGTGAGTCGTAGCTGATTTTGTCAGAGTTCAACCCTACAAGGGTTACGAGATCGTAGCCAAAGTACGGCGTGCGGTTGGTGAGAGAAACAAACGTCGTGTGCTGTTTGAAGCTGTTGCGGGCGGAGGTGTCGTCGCGGCGTCGATACGGCAGCGGTCCCAGACCTTGGATACCGACCCGTAGGTGGGTTCTGGCCAGCAGCGGATACTCGGCGCGCAGAATGGGCACGGAGCGCAGTGCGGAATATCACTTCCCTTGGCCGTACCACTCCAAATGGCCAAGACCAACAGCAGCCGGAGCATTATCGTTAAAAAGTCCTCGCGCAGCGAAAGCCAAAAGACGAGCTCCTGAAAGCGGGGCGGAATCTGTTGCGGCCCGCGGCGTGCAGGCCGTCCGGGCAGTTGTCCCACGAACCACCCCGCAACACGCGGGATGTTCCCTCGGGCGGTCCCTGGGGATCGCACCGGGGACTTTCCGCATAATACTCCTCATCGTACCAATCCAGGCACCACTCCCAAACATTGCCATGCATGTCGTATAGACCCCAGGCATTCGGTTGCTTGAGCCCAACTTCCTGGGGTTGGAATCCGCTGTTATCCCTGTACCATGCGTGCAACGCCAGCGCCTCTTCATCGTCGCCGAAACTGAAAACAGTCGTTGTTCCCGCCCGGCAGGCATATTCCCACTCTGCTTCTGTTGGCATTCGATACTGTGGCCCGCCTTCGGCAGCGTTCAGTTTTTCCAGATACTCGGCAGCATCTTGCCATGAAACAGAGTCCACTGGACGGTTGGTACCTTCAGACCTCGATGGATCGTTGTCCATCACCCCTTCCCAATGCGCCCGCGTCACCGGATACCGAGCCAAATAGAACCCCCGGTTGATCTCCACTTCGTGGACGGTCCTCTCGTCTCTATCGCCATCTTTTGAGCCCATCGTGAATCTACCAGGCGGGATGTAGACGAATTCCATCTCCACCCCGGGATAGACCTCCTCCTTCAACAGCAGATCCGCCCGCTTGCCGGTACCTGCACCTACGCGTTCGGACATGGGACCTCCTCTTCCTGGCCATTGCTTTCACCTTGTGCCATCGATCCCCAGCTCTCGACGGACCAGCCGCGTTCCTAGTGCGCTGTTAGATAGAAAGCCTTGAGTTTTCGGCGTTGAGGCTCCCGGCTGGCAAGGCGCGCGAGCGAGCCATATTGGTGGAATATGGCGAATGAGCGCAACGCAAACAGCCGGGATGCATCGGCGACGAAATACAAGGATGGCTGTTTAACAGCGCGCTAGAGACCGATAACCTTTCGTCCGTCCAATAACCACTCCTCCTCAAAGCGCACCTCTGCGATGCACTCGCGTTGATAGGTGTACATGGCCCTCCAGACACCGTCCCTGGTCTGGTGCAACTTGGGATAGCTGAACTCACCTATTTCGGTCTCGATGTCCCGGGTCCTGAATGTGGCGCCCTCGTCTTCTGAGATCCCCAGCGTCAGGGGCGTGCGGAGCTGGTGGCTATCGTTGTATAGAATGAGCAGACGACCGCTCTGGCCCACGGCTATGTCCACGCTGCTATGGTTGTTGCGCAGATTGGTGAGCGCTGGATGGGAAAAGGTCCGTCCACCATCCGACGATTCGGACCGCCATACAAACCCGCCAATGCCGGCGTAGCGCATATAGCAGAGCCAGCGCCCGTCTGGGAGTTGGGCCAGCGCGGGTTCTAGGCACCCCGGAGCCTCATACAGATCTGTAAGGTTGCTGACAGCGGTGACGCCGTCTCCTGCCACCGTGAGAATACCGCTGCACCACCCATGAGGGGGCCTCGAGGTGTAGGAAATCAGCCAGCCGCCGGCCGGCCCCTGGGCGGTATCACGCGGCAAGGGTTGCCCGTGGAAGAGACCGGACTGGTCTACGAATCCATCCCGTCCGGAGAGACACTCGAGGTCAACCGCTGTCCTGCCTTCCAGGCGAAACCGGAAGGGACGGAATTCCGGCCCCCTGCCCCACACCTTGCTGTAGGTGATAGAGGATGAAGCGCTGTTCACACCGGCATCACCGGTTACCGCTCCCCATTGCCTGTCCGAGAGTCTGAACCCGCTCAAGGGAGAAGCCCAGGTATAGACTACGGTGGCGCCGTCCTCCGTTTCGATAGGACACGTTTGCTCCGGTAACCAGTAGTCGTCCTCGTACTGGAACATCCTCAAGGTAACAAAAGGCTCTGACCACTCACCGGTCGCGGAGTCCAGCATGGATGCCACGGCAACCTGGTCCTCGAAACCTTCATGCGTGCCGGTAAACCAGGTGGACAAAAGTCGTCCATCGCTGTATTCCAGGAGGTTGACGCTGTGCGCCCGCGGTCGTATGACGGGCAGGAATTGCTTTGTGGGTTCCATTGGCTAAACCTCCTCTATGTCGGCGACACCCCACCCTCTCATTCGAACCAGTAGGAATACAGGTGTCCGTTGCGCAGCGAGAATCGCAGGCTCGTTGGTCCGCGAAGAGCGTCGATCCCACCTTCGACCCACGTTACTTCCGCCCGCAACAGGTCGCCCTTGATCGGGTAGGAGCGGGCGACCGAACGGTCAGCGTCGAGAACTTCCACCCGCAGCTCTCCGTCCGGGGCGTCCACGTTTACGAATAGGCGCGAAGCGTTCAGTTCGAACGGCAATGTGCGGACACTGCCCTCGGTTTCTCCCGCTTCCAGCGAAACGAAGCCGTCCCGCCGCAGCACCGCCAGGCAGATGCCACCCTTGTCGGGCCGGTAATCGTCGTACCCCGGCTTCTCCCCCGCCGTAATGAAGCCGTATCCCTTCACGCCGGTGTAGTAGAACCACAACTCGTCGTCGCGCACGACGACGTCGGCCGGTCCGATGATGGTCTGCAGGTCGTGGTCGCCGGCGCCGAGCCGAGTTCTCCAGCCACGGTTGGCGGTCACCGAGGCGCGTCCAGTGATACAGGTCGCGGCTGCTGGCCAGTTGCAGCTCGTAAAACCAGGTGTAATCGCCGTGCGTGTGGACCAGCTCTTTCACGGCCGGCGACAGGTTCATCTCGTCGAACCCCGGCCAGTCCTTCGGAACGCTGCCGGTGTGGTAGGAAAAGGCCGGCACACCGATGTAGTGGGATTCGTAGCGAAAGATGTTCATATGATACACTTCGGCGCGGTAGGTTTCCGGGACGTTGTATTCGGGAGTTAGCCGCGTCTTGTCGGCCAAACGCGCCGCAATCCGCCTCGGCGCCACCTCCTGGTCCTGTTCATCCGCGCAGAACACCAGCTTTGGTTCGGTCCAGGTCTCGAAGTCGGTGCTGGTCGACAGGTACACCGAACGGTAACCGAACGTGGGGTCGCTGAACTTCACATAGTGGATGAACAGACCTTCCCGTTCGTCGAAGGAGAGACCCCATTCGTCGTAGCTGGCAATGCCAGGTGAAGAGCTTTCGGTCCAGTGAATCCCGTCGGGAGAAACCGCAAAACCTCCGGTGCACTCGGTGTGCCAATCGCAACCGTGCCAGCAATCCGGGATGGAGGCCTTGAACCGGCGCCCCGGATCGGGATCGGTTTTGTCGTAGACGACACAATCCGTTCGCGCGTAGCGACCGCTGACCTTGGCGGTTACGAAATTGTTCTCTTGCGACCCACCGTAGTCCACTTCGCCAACCACCGGCAGGTACCAATTCAGCCCGTCTTTGCTCTCGTAATAACCGCTGAAGTCACCCTGAACGGTAATGTGAGGTGGGGCCGGCGCCACGCCCATGACCCAGAGTTTGTACACCTCCTTCTCCGGGTCCCAGATCGGAGCACTACGGGTCTGGATAGCGCAGCCGGGGTGCTTGAGGTAGTCGCCTCGTATGACTGTCCCCTTCTTTTGCGGGCAGGGCATACGGTGGGTCAGATTTTCGATCTCGGCGACGCCGGCGGTATCCAGAAACAGCTGCCGTTCGCTGGCGCGCACCTCGAGCGCGTGGCTTGTTGTCATGTCCGTACCTAACGTGGGAGCAAAGCCACGGGCTCTAATTAGGAAATCAGATGCCCATGGCGAACAATTGGGCTTTTGCCAGCTGAAAGCGCATCGAGACCTCGCGATCCTTCAGCTCTGAAAGGTCGCCGCTGCCCTTCCAGGTCACCTGGCGGCAGAGCTCGTCGCCGCTGAGAACGTCGCACTCGTCAGCGCTATGACCCGGCAACTCAGGCATCGGCTGCGGGGGCGTTTGCGGTTTCTCGACCAGTGCCACCCGGATCCATCCTCCGGGCTCCGTTCGGTAGTTTATGAACAACCCTTTACCGCTGCAGACCCGCTCGACGGTGGTAAACCGACCTTCGTCGCACGCTTCGAGCGCCACCAGGCGGTTCGGTTTCCACAACGCCCAGAGGTATTCGCCGTCGGGGTCGTGTCTCGGGTAGCCGCCCCAGTCGTGCAGTCGGTGGACGCCAAGGCAACCGAGGGCCCAGTCATCGCCAAGGGGAACCAGCTCCGGGCTGGCAGAGATGCTGGCGTAGGCGCCCTCCGCCGCGTCGCGGGTGATGATGGGCCGCCGCTCGGGCCGGATCCAGTTCCAGCCGTCGCGGCTACTGGCGAACTGCACGTCGAGGGTGGCCGGAAGACGGTGAAACATCTTTGGGAACATCAGCCGCCGACCGCTGCCCGGAGCGCGGCAGTAGCACGAGTTGTACACATCCTGGCTCGGTGGATCGTCGGCATCGGCCATGAGCACCATTCTCGCTTCCCCCCAGCCACCGAATTTCGGACCTCCGGTGCGACGCACGCAGCGCCGGCGCTCCACGTGGCCGCGCAGGTAGGCCACATACTCGCCGGTGTCGGTATCGAAGGCAGCGATGTTCTGGGTGTCGAGCATTGTCTTGCCGGCATCGAACAACGGCTCGTCGAGAACGGTCCAGTGGAGGCCATCGGCAGAGATCGCGCCCCGCAGGCTCAAGCGGACCTCGGCGGCGGCGGCGATCTCGGCCGGGGAGTGTCCGTCCAGGAGCATCGTATCTCGAAGCTCACGGATCTCGGCCCGGTTCTGCTGGCTGGCAGGAATCTGAATGCCGTTGCGAAAAAGGCGGGGACTGGCATCCACCGCTTTGTAGTGCGCGTCCGGCGGCGCCTGCGGATCGATGAAGACCGACTGGAAACCGAAATCGTCTTCGCGACAGATGATGTTGTTGGCGGTGGAACCACTAAACTCGAACAACCCCAGGTCGGGACGGACCCAGTGGTAGCCATCTTCACTCTCAGCATAGCAGGAGAAATGCTCGTCGCGATCATCGGAAGCACGCCCGGCGTACCACATGCGATAACGGTCGCCATCGGCCAGTATGGTCAGCTTGTTCAGGGTATGCTGCTCCCACGGTTGCTCGCGCCGGAAGAAGACGGCTGACTTGCGCGCTTCCTGTACCCTCAGGCGCACACCCACAGGTGGATCCTCGAAGAAGCTGTAACCGTCTTCGTCGCGACCCGATTGCCCCGGCCAGATGCCGTACCAGTCCAGAAACGGCTCCATGGTTGGTGTTGTCGTCGCCACTCAATCCGCTCCCTCGGCTACCTCTCTCACGTTTGCCGGGTTGGCAGGGTCGACATCGAAGAACCGCCACCAGACTCGCTCGTCCCCTGTAGCACGCCATTGGCGGAACTGGGCGCCCGCCAACTGCTCCCGTTTGTGGTCATCGCTCAGCCACATCCAGACCCGATCATGAACGCCACGGCGCACACCGGCCATGCCGCAAACAGCGCTTCGACCTGTGGCCGATCTGCCGCGAGCGATTTCATGGTCGCCTCGAAGCTGTTCTGCACGCGCGCTGAGTGGACCGGATCGTCGCCCCGCACTCGTCTCAGCGCCGCGGCGATTACCGCCTCGGGTGGGTCGCTTGATCGTTTGCCCTCCTCCTCCCCCGCCGGAGTAAAGCTTCAGAGCGTGCACCTCGGCGAGCTCCTTTACGATGAAGGCGGCGCTGCAAGCAGAGAACTTGCCGAGGTAGTCCAGTAGTCTGGCGCGCTCGGCCGGCTCCAGATTGGCCAGCACGAGGTCGGCACTGCGCTGGAGAACCTCACGCCATTCAGGGTCGACCGTGGCCCGATCCAGGTACTCGGCCCGAGCTGCTGCGTAGTTGGTATCGTTCTCCATCTCGGCGTTCATTCGACCAGTAGGAGTAATGGCGCAGGGAAGATATGAAGCGGTAGGAACTGAGGCGAATACAGATAGGACGGAGTGTTCGGGCTGCGCTCAGCCGAACGAAGGCGCGACCCAGTCGTGTCCTACGCCGCTTTGGAAATCGCGGTATTCGCTGAGGATGTCGTCGCGGCTGATAAACTGCTTGTACAGCAGCCGACCGTTCACGATCCTTCTGAGTTTGCGGCAGGATCGTCGGTGTACAGAAAGAACCCCCACGCCGGGTTGCGGTCGGAGCGATTCTCCACAAATCCTCCTCCGCCCATTCCGTGACATACCACTACGCCCTGCGGGCGTTCGAACATGATAGCGAAGGCCATGTCGCCGCGACGACCGAGAAACATCGGGACGGTGTAGCGAATCGGCGCCCGCGACGTGTAGAGGCCGTGGTCATGTTGGCCGAACTCCAGGTCGTAGGGATCCTAAAAAAAAGACCTTGACAGAGGTGGAGTGGTCTTGTATACTTAACGATGTTAATAAACTTAACTATGTAAATTACCCGAATAAATGAGTATTCAAGCACGGAAAGAAAAGGAAAAAGAGGCATTGCGGCAGAAAATTCTCGCTGCCGCCCGCGAGCTGTTCGTCAATGAAGGCTACGAGAACGTCTCCATGCGAAAAGTCGCCCGCAAGATCGAGTACTCACCGACGACGATCTATCTCTATTTCAAAAACAAGGCAGAGCTTCTGGATTCCATTTGCGACGAAACGCACGCAAACTTGCTGAACACGCTTGAAACGCTCTTTCAAGATCGGAGCGATCCTGTCGAAACCTTGCGAAAATGTGCACGAGCCTATACCGAGTTTGGCCTGAAACATCCGGAGGATTACAAACTGACGATCATCCTCCGTCCCCAGTACCAAAAGGGCTTAGGCCTGGCAGAAGGCTCCCACGCCACAAAGATGTTCAACTTCCTGCATGCGGTGGTCAGAGAATGTGTTCAACGGAAGAAATTTCGCCACGTAGATATCGTAACCACCAGTCAGGCGGTGTGGTCGGCGGTTCACGGCGTCACATCGCTGCTCATTGCTTATCCAGATTTTCCCTGGGTGGATAGAGATAAGTTGATCACCCAGGTGATTGACACCACGATCGAAGGCTTGAAGGCATAGGTTACAATCAAAAAATAGAAACGAGATAGCAATGACGATTACAGCACAAGAATACCAGAGTCGAATGGAGTGCTTGCAGCATAAAGTTGCTGAACACGGCCTCAACGCCTTCCTGGTCTCAAGCGAAGAGAGTATCTACTACCTAACAGGGGTTTCCTATCGTCCTTTTGAAAGGCCCTTCTTCATCGTTGTCCGGCCGGAAGCAGATGTAAAACTTCTGGTGCCCACGCTTGAAAAGGACCATCTCCAAGAGGCACCTAATGTGAGCGAGGTAGAATCATACTGGGATTACCCGTCACCACCTGAGCAGGGTTGGACAGAGCGACTCCTTGATATGATGAGCGGCGACTCAAATCTGGGCGTTGAACCGAGCTTACCCCAAGAAATATCTGGATGTCTTACAGACCATTGTCCCCAGATTCTGGCACTGGTGGAGGAATTGCGGCTTACTAAGTCGCCAGCAGAGGTTGAGATGGTGCGCCAGGCAGCACGTTATGCCGATCTGGGCATGGAAAAGGTGATCAGTGCATCGTATTACGGGGTCTCTGAGCTGGAACTGTTTGCACAGAGTCGAGCTGTGCAGATGCAGATTTTGAAAGAAACCAACTATGACGTCCTCACAACCAGTGTTCTTGTTGGCGCCTGGCCAGCCCCCTTGAGTGCGCAACCCCACGGAGTACCATCGCTAGATGACCGTCTCAAAGAAGGTCCTCATATTGCCCTGGCTTTGTTACGCGTCAATGGCTATGCCGCCGAGTGTGAACGTACCTACTTTCTCTCTCAGCCAGACGCAGAAGTGAAAGAAGCCTTTAACGTTGTGCAAGAGGCCCGAAGTCGAGCGTTTGCTCTGGTACGACCCGGTGTCAGATGTGCTGAAGTTGATGCTGCTGCCAATGGATTTCTTCGGGAAAGGGGATATGGCGATTATCTATTGCATCGAACCGGTCACGGCTTCGGGTTGGGAAATCACGAGGGACCCTGGGTGGCCGAAGGGAGTGAAGCAGTTCTCGAAGAAAACATGCTCATCAGCGTTGAGCCCGGCATCTATCTGCCCGGAACTGGTGGCCTGCGGCTCTGACACCGTTCTGGTGACTGGGAATGGTTACGAACTCCTGACACAATATCCGACTGATCTAGAGACGCTAACCATTCAGTCCTACAAACCACTCGGCCGTCTTAGTGGCGTAGTGAAACGCCGGGCAGTGGGTATGACGTAGGGCTAGAGACTACCTTGAGGCTATTTTTTTTGGCCCGAATGGTTAACACTGTTAAGTTGCACGGACGTGGGATCGAATTTGCGAAGTTTGTCGGTACGATTCGTAACATCCACGATGAGCAGGTGATCGTAGTTTTCCCGCTCATGGGAAACAAGCAAACATTCGGAGAGTAGACCTATGAAACGCGTGTTGTTTGTCATCCTATCAGGTCTGGTGCTGCTGGGTGCCGTACTCCTGATCAGAACGCTGCGCTTCACAACCAGACAGTTTCAGGCTAATGCGCCGATTCAGGCCGCCCTCAATCGAGACCAGATTGCCGCGCATCTTTCAGGGGCCATCCGATTCAAGACCATTTCGTTCCTGGACGCGAAGCAATTCGATCACGAGGAATTTCTGGGTCTGCATCAGTATCTGGAACAGACGTTTCCTGTGGTTCACCAAACCTTGACGAAGGAAGCGGTCGGAGATTTCAGCCTTCTTTACACGTGGGCGGGAGATGAGCCGGCGGGGAAGCCCATTCTCCTCTATGCCCATATGGATGTTGTACCGGTCGAGGCCGCGAGGGAAGGCGATTGGACCTACCCGCCTTTTGAGGGACGTATCGCCGAGGGCTACATCTGGGGCCGGGGCGCCCTGGATGTCAAAGTTGGTGTTTTGGGCATCCTTGAGGCTGTGGAAACGTTATTGCGAAAAGGATTTCAGCCCCGACGTACGATTTATCTCGCCTTCGGCCATGATGAGGAGACAGGGGGGAAAAGGGGTGCTGCCACGATTGCCACACGTTTGCATTCCAGGGGAATCGAACTCGAATGCGTACTCGACGAAGGTCTCGTCATCACGGACGGTATCTTGCCGGGTGTTTCCAGGCCAGTTGCTCTGGTCGGCATCGCGGAGAAAGGCAAGGTCAGTATCGAACTCAGTGTAGAAAGCAAAGGCGGGACCGCCGCAATGCCTCCCCCACATACCGCCGTTGGCATCCTTAGCACCGCGATTCACCACCTTGAGAGCCATCCATCCCCGTCAAGAATCGAGGGGCCCGTTCGTCAGATGTTCGAGTATGTGGGACCGGAAATGCCCTTTCTCACGCGCATGGCAGTGGCGAACCTCTGGTGTTTTGGCGGACTGCTCGAGCGACAGCTTGCCGTATCGCCGAGCACAAATGCTCTGATCTCAACTACTATGGCAGCGACGATGTTTTCGGCCGGCATCAAGGATAACGTATTGCCGAAATCTGCCCGGGCAGTCGTGAACGTTCGGATTTTGAGCGGCGACAGTATTGCGGGTGTTGTCGAACGTACTGACCGGATTATTGACGACCCACGCGTGAACATTCGCCCTCTGGAGCACAGTGTCTTTGAACCATCCGACGTGTCGGACCTCGTGTCTCCGGGTTTTAAGATGCTTCAGCGGACAATCCATCAGGTCTTTCCAGACGTGATTGTCGCTCCCTCGCTGCTCATAGGAAGGACCGACTCCAGATATTTCGCCCCACTGACCCGCAACATCTATCGGTTCGTTCCGATGCGGCTCAACGTCGAGGATCTCCAGAGAATTCACGGTCGTGACGAACGCATCTCCCTCGATAACTACGAGGAGATCGTGAGGTTTTACATGCAGCTGATTCACAATTCTTCCTTCGATGTGCAGTTCGCCACGCAATCTGCCGTGCGCGTAATCGGCACCGTTAGGCAGCGCGAAAACGGATGAGGTCCCGAAATGACCAGAACCTTCTCGTCGTGGGTCCTAGAAGCTGCGGCTTTGCGGACGGCCTTTGCTCAGATCCGCGAGGATCCCCTGCTCGACCTCTGGGTGGTCAACCAGTTTGTCAGCGACGCGCGCGTGATCATGATCGCATCCGGTGGCTGTACGGCAGCACTCTTGGCCTCAGCACCGAAAGTCGCCCGGCTACACTTGGTCGATCCCAATCCTGCGCAGTTGGCCCTGTCGCGGCTCAAGCTCCGGCTGCTGCAGACAACCGATCCCGCAACACGCCTAGCCTTGCTGGGTCACGCTCCGATGCCCGCTGCAGAAAGACAGGCACGCCTGGAGGCAGAGTTGGCGGCGCTCAGTCTGCCAACCGACGCGCTAGGGACGGTGGCTTACGTAGCCCGGGTTGGCCCCGACCACGCGGGACGCTACGAATGCGTCTTCGCCGCCGTCCGAAAGGCACTGAGCGGCTCCGCCGAAGATCTCGAAGCTGTGCTCAGACTGTACGATCCGGCCGAGCAGCAACGCCGGGTCGCACCGTCAACCGCGTTGGGCCGCCAGCTCGACGAAGCCCTCGACACGGTTATGGCGCTGCCCAACCTGGTTCGACTGTTTGGCGAGGAGGCGACCAAGAATCCGGTCGAGCCCTTCTCTCGTCATTTCGCCCGCCGCCTCCGCTACGTCCTGGCCGCGCTTCCCGCCGACCGCAATCCCTACCTGTGGCAGATGCTCAAGGGATGTTATCCAGACGGTAGCGCGTCCCCGTGGCTGACCGTACCGGTGCCCTCCCAGATGTCGCAGGTCACGTGGTCGGTCAGGCTCATGGCTGAGGCGCTGGAGGCGGCACCGGTTTCGTTCGACTTCGTTCACTTGTCGAACATCCTGGATTGGCTCTCGCCGGAGAAGGCCCGGGCTACACTAGAGTTGGCATGGGGGGCACTACGACCCGGCGGATGGACGCTCATCCGTCAACTCAACTCGGTTCTTGATATCCCGGGCTTGGGGCGCAGGTTCAACTGGCACACTGCAGAGGCGAATGATCTGCATGCCCGCGACCGCAGCTTCTTTTATCGGGCATTGCACCTGGGGAGCAAGTCATGATCGTCCATGAGTTGCGGACGGCGCCTCCGCCGGAGCTAGCCAAAGCCTTGGATCGTTTCGAGGAGCAGTTCCACTATCCGCTTGGCCCCGATCGGTTTTTTCATATCAACCACGGGGAGGACTATCCGCGTTTTTTCCGCGCAATGGGCGAAGGGGCATGCTTCGTGGCCGAGAGGGAGGGGAGAATTCTGGGTGTCATGGGTGCAGCCCTTCGGCGCCTTGTCCTGCCAGGAGGAGAGGAACGCTCGGTAGTCTACCTTGGTGACATGAAAATCGATCCTGCAGGACGCGGTGGCAGGACGCTCCTCCGGTTGGTGGGGGCGGTGCGGCAGTGGGTAGGAGCACGGGCGGAAGCGGCCTTTGCCGTCGTGATGGACGGCACTCCCGCCACACCGACCCGCTACACGGGACGTCTTGGGATTCCGCTCTTTTCAGAGCTCGGAAAGATCATGGTCCTGCGTTTGCCTACTTCGGGAATCCAGGTTCATTCCGATCATGGCTGGTTGACGACCGGGGAATGCGGCGGTATCTGCTACTCGCGCCTGAGCGCGGGCGGGTACGCTTGTCCCGTCGGCAACCCAGCCGAGCGCTCCGAGATGGAGCCTGCCTGGCTCATGGAACCCGGAGGCCGGGCCTGCGGCCAGCTGGAAGACACGCGCCGAGCCAAGCGGCTGATCGCCGACGACGGGGCCGAGATGCGGAGCGCCCGCATCTGTCTTGCTTCGCCTACCAAGACTGGAGTGCCGGCGTCAAGTTGCTGCAGGTTGCACTCCGGCGTGCCGTCAGCCGGAGCTTTCCCGACCTGTTCGTAGCCGTTCCCGCCCGGGAAGCGAAGGTATTCTGCCAAGCACTGGAGGAGATGGAAGTCGTTGTAGCGCCCGCGACGGTTTTCGGCACAGGGCTGGAGCCCGGGCTCCTTTGGAACATCAACACCGCGGAGATCTAAGCCATGAGTCAACCGAGCCGAGCACCACACGTCACTACCTGCGCCGATGCCGTCCTCAAGCGCATCGAAATCCTGCACAACCCCTACCTCGACGCCTTAGAGGACGGCACGATGACTCTGGATTGCTTCCGCCGAACGCAAGAACAGTTCTTCTTCGCGGTGACGTTCTTCCCCCGCCCGATGGCGGTCCTGGTCGGTCGCATTCCGGATCCGCGGCATCGCCTCGACATCCTGCATAACCTGGTTGAGGAGCACGGCGAGTTCGAGGAGCAGGCCTTTCATCACACCACATTCCAGCAATTCCTATGCACCATCGGCAGCCAACCGGAGAAGCTCGACGACCTCGGCCCCTGGCCGGCGCTGCGTGCGTTCAACAGCGTCTTGACCGCTTCCTGTGTAATGGACGAGCTGGAGGTTGGCGTCGCCTGCATGGGGATTGTCGAGTACGCCTTCGCCGGCATTTCCGCTGTTATCGGCAAGGCGGTGGTGCAGCGCGGATGGGTATCCGAAGAGCGGCTCGTTCACTACAAACTGCACGCCGAGATCGATGAGCGTCACGCCGAGGAGTTCTTCGCCGTTATCGAGCCACCATGGGACGACGAGCGCCGCCGTTACTTCCGCACCGGCCGGGTCGGCCAATTGATTAGCTGCCTAAAGAGGAGACCAATTCTTGCTGCCTGACCTACTCATCACCCTGCTTTGCGCCGAAGTTCTATGCCGATTCGAGGCTCTAGGCGTCCCATGGAAGGCTGACAGCCTAGGGCGCCGGAGAACACTGAATCGTCGACTGCCCGGTTCTGTCCGAAGAGTTCTCTGTCTTGGCGCTTCACACACTTTCGGAGCGCGAGTCAAAGAGGCCCGTTCCTATCCCTCGCAACTCGAAAGACTGCTCAAGACCCAGACAGAGCGAATCCATGTGCTGAACGCTGGAATCTCTGGGCACACCTCTGTTCAGACCTTGGCGCGAGTGGACAGAGACGCCTTGGCTTTCCGCCCTGACGTTGTCGTGCTTTGGGTGGGCACAAACGATGGAATGTTGAAGAGCCGACCTGACCCCAAAAGCGGTGCTCGCCCATTTGATGCACCTCCTTTGGCAACGAGGTCTGCACTGTTGACGACATTGGATTCTCTTCCTCCCGTCATGTATTTGACCAGCGTCCTTGGCAGGCCAAGTGCTGCTCCGCAGGATCTGTTACCTCGGGTGGATTTACAGGAGTTCTCGGCAACCTACGATAGAATCTTGAAAAGACTCAGTGCCCCATCCGAAGCACGAATCGTTGTGCTCAAGATTCCCAGGGTCCCCGATCACTTCAAGCGCGCGCCAGAGCAATTGGTGGTGGCGCAAAGGAAGATGCATGCGGAATACAACTTGGTGATCTCCCGCCTGTGCAAGCGACACAGCGTTCCTCTCATTACACCGGATGACTTCCTGAAAGCAGACTGCTACTTGAACGATGGCCTCCACTTGAACCGAGAAGGAAACGCACCTGTAGCACGAGCGGTTCGCGATGTTTTGTTATCTGGGCCAACGCCGATACTATCGACGACGCCCGAACAAGACGCTGCAACGGACGCGGACAACCCGCGCCACTGAGCTTCGCGCTCCGAGATCGAGAACTCTGGTGGTACCGGGAACGCTCGCAAAAGACAAGGTTAAAGCATGATCAAAGAATACGACCATTACGACGCCATTGGTTTGGCGGATCTCATTAAAAAAGGTGAAATCTCTGCTGGGGAGGCCGTCGGCTCGGCAATTGAAAAAATTGAGGAGCTCGACGAAAAAATCAATTCGGTAGTCTTGAAAATGTATGACCATGCAAAATGGAAGATTGATCAAACTTCAAAAGCCTCCCCCTTATTTGGTGTTCCATTTTTAATTAAAGATTTGGGGATCAATTACAAGGGGTTTCCATCAACAGGTTCTTGTCGGTTCACGCGCGACTACACTCCCGACACCACCTCAAATATGATGGAGAGATTTTTAGAAGCAGGGTTGATCCCATTGGGAAAAACAAATACGCCTGAAATGGGAATCATGGGTGTCACGGAACCCGAAATGCGGGGACCTTGCCACAACCCTTGGAATCTGGACTACACTTCTGGCGGCTCAAGCGGTGGAAGCGCAGCAGCCGTGGCAGCAAGAATGGTCCCGTTGGCTCAAGGGGGAGACGGAGGTGGATCCATTCGAATTCCAGCTTCGGCTTGTGGACTTGTGGGTCTCAAACCCTCGCGTGGGCGAACGCCCTTTGGTCCCGACGCCAATGAATCCTGGATGGGGCTTGTGGTTCAACATGTTTTAACCCCGCTCGGTTCGCGATTCGGCACTTCTGCTCGATTTGACGAAAGGAGCAGACGAAGGGGCCGCTTATACAGCTCCTGAGACACCCGGCACGTATTTGGAGAGACTCCATCATGACCCAAAGAAAGGGTGTAGCCTCGTTTTTACGCTGCCCTTTTCAGGGTTGTTATGGGTGTGGTCTGCTGGAGATACCAGTTCCAGAAAGCATCCCATCGTTTCGATTGCACCTGGACTCGTAGGTTGAGGATCTGCTGACCTCCGTGGCGGGTCCATCGCATGCCGCTGCGTTTGAGTCGGTGGCCGACGATGGTCTTGGCGGCGGCCTCCACAGGGCCACTGGAGATGATCAAGCCCGAGGCGTGATAGCCAGCGTATTCCATTTTGTCCCGGTTGTTGCGAAAGTAGCCCATTTCGGTGGTCGCCTGGCGATAACGGTCCGATCGTCTTCGGAGTTTGCGACGGTGGTAGGAAAAAGAGCGGATCAAGCCCGCCACGGCGTTGGGTGTATGGCGCAGTTTGTGCCGCCAGGATCGATACCAGCGATCCGCCTTCGCCGACTTTTTGCCGAAAAGGTGCTCCGCCGCCATCGACAGATGCTGCGCCGCGTGATAGAAGTCCAGAATGCGGGTGAAACCCTCGAACACACCATGCTCGTCGACGATGCGCCAGATCTCTCGTTTGCCGTCGGCCAAAACGACACGATGGTCGTAGCCACCCTGCTGCAACGCCCGGGCCGTCTGCTCCACCAGGCCGTTGACCAGGGTCGTCATCTTCGCTTCCGGCATACGCGCGGCATAGCGCACATCGACTCGTTCCGGCTCTTCGACCTCTGGATCCAGCGGCGTCAGGTAGGTGGCGACCATGCCCACACCCGCCTCCTTCCAGGCGGTGGGCGTGGTGTCGGTGGCCGCCATCGGTCGCTCGGCCGGACGTCCGCGCTTGGGCGCTGGCTCTCGCAGGGGGACGGTGACGCCGTCCCAGCTCACAACGAGCGTGTCGCCCTCGGCGTCCAGCGGCGCCGCGCCTTGCAAGGCCAGCTCGAGCTGTTCGGAATCGGCACACTGTCCGACGGTGGTCAATACGTGCTGGATAGCCGTACGCGATGGCGGCTCCGGCAGCACTTCACCCAAGCTGTCCTCGACTTCGGCCGGGACCAACCGGGCGCCCAAAAACGCCGTTCCAACTCCGGCACCATGAATCGATTCACCATGCCGCAACGCTCATCCAACCCGGCTCGGTCCGCCATGGTCTTCCTGATACAGCCGACGTGGCACTACGACCTTGCCCCACAGACTCATCCACTCCTTGTCGACCATTTGCTTGAAGCGGTACAGCCGACCGTCGTTACCCAACGTGTCGGAGGCGACCTCACAGGCGTGCGCCAATCGCAGGAAACCGGTCCGACCGATCTCATTAGCAGCTCGCAGCTCGTTCATCGCCAGGCGAAACGCTGCCGGTCCTCCTTGTTCGGATCAGCCGGTTTTCCCACTGCAGGACATTCTCCTGCAATTTCGTCACACACGCGCTCAGATCCTGCGTATTTTCCATCTGGGACCTCCTTCCGGGTTTGGGCGTATGTCCTTACACCCAAAGTACATTCGTGCCTGGAATTGGGGTCCCGCTTTTTATGCACAAATACGTAAATCAGAACCTACACCCCAAAGAAATTAAGGATCGCTTTTTCGTTTGAATCTATCTACGGAAAAGAAACTCACCCTGTTTGCCGGAAAGCCTTAGAGAATCTGTTCAACTCTGCGAGCACCTCGGTCACGAAGTCATTGAAGCGCACCCGCAATACGACAAGCAACGCATGGTGGAATCCTATCTAACGATCGTGGCATGCACGCAAAGGGAGTTAGAGGATGCCTCATATTTACTGAATAAACCTTTGAAGGCTTCTGAGTTTGAACTCTTAACATGGTTTTTGTATCTCGCCGGGAAAAGCCTAAAGGCTGAGGACCTTACGAGTGCAATCGGATCCATGCGTGACGCTAGCCTCATCTTAGGGAAGTTTTTTCAAGAATATGATCTTTTCATGACGCCCACCCTAGCCCATCCTCCTAGTCCCATTGGGTTGATGGATCTTAAGGTTCATGAAGTTGTCGCCATCAACGCTGCGAAGCTTGCACCCAAACGAATACTCATGAAGAAAATGCTAAAACAAATGGCGGAAACAGGACTTGAAAGAACACCCAATACCCAGCTTTTCAATCAATCAGGTTCTCCCGCCATTTCCCTACCGCTCTATCATGATGAGCCATCTCAACTCCCCATCGGTATTCAGTTTGCTTCGGCTTACGGAAGAGAAGACCGACTCTTTGAGATAGCTGGTCAACTTGAATGCGCCCGGCCTTGGGCCGATCGAAAACCTCGCTTTTCGAATTAGATCTCGAAAAATTTTCGGGATATAATTCGTCCAAGATGGACCTCATGAAGAAGAGTTTTTCAGGCGGTTTGACCTGCCCCCACGTTAGGACCATACGCAAGGAGAGTTTCGTGATGATTTATTGTTTCTTTGTGCTGTTGCTGCTTCATGCACTGACACGCTCTTGCTTGCCGTTCCTAATTAGCAAACGGTTAGGTAGAAGCGACATGATCGAGGCGAGGCGATCTATGACTTATCCTATTGTTATTGATCAAGTAGAAGTACCCCGTTCTCTCATTCGACCCAGTAGGAGTAGAGCTGCGCGCGCCGGGCTCGAAAGCGCAGCGACACGGAGCGGCCTTCGATACCTGCCCACGAGCCGTTCTTCCATTCGAACGCACCGCGCAGTTGGTCCCCTTCGAGCGGATGGGACAAAGCCAGTACGGTTCCCGCTTCGTCCAGCACTTCCACAGCCAGCGAACCCGGCGCATTGAGATTCGCGCAAAGGGTGGTTCCCGCCGCTTCGAATGCCGAAGTAACCAGGACACCTTCCTCCTCGCCGATGGGAACCGCGAAGGCGGTCTGTTGACTCATAGCTCAGTTCCTATGGCGGCATCGTCCTGGCTCAATGGGGCGCCGGCTCCGTCACCGCGTCGAACCAGTAGGAGTAGATGGACGCCTTGCTCGCCGTGAAGCGCAGCTGCACCGGCCGATTGACCGCCGCGGCCAGATCGCCGCTTTTCCACTGCACCGGATAGCGTAGATGATTGCCCTTGATCGGTTCCGATGCCGCGATCGAGCTGCCCGACTCGTCCAGCACCTCCACCTCCACCGAACCGGCGGCCGCGTCGAGATTGGCGAACAGCCACGGGCTCTGCATTAGGAACGAATCGGTCAACACTGACCCTTCCGTGCCGTCGGCATCGAGGGAAACGAACCCGTCTCGCCTGAGCACCGCGCGGCAGACGCCCGTAGTCCGAGGATTGTCATCCTCGTGAGGCGAGCGATACTTGCCGCCGTAGTAGTAGAACCACAGCTCGCCGTTCATCTGCACCGGGCGCGAAGGCGACATGATCTGGCTCAGATCGTAATGTCCCGTGTCGATGGCCGACGGGGTTATGAATGCCGCCCGCTCTGCAACCCTGCTCCAGTTGTAGAGATCCCGGCTGCTGGCAAGTTGCACGATGTGGAAGCCATCGGAGTTCTCGTTCACGTCCCCGGTATGATGAAAGAACGCCGCCATGCCAATGTAGAGACCCTCATAGCGGAACACCCCCATATTGTAGACGTCGACGAAATACTCTTCGGGGACGTTGTAGATTGGCTGCACCATCTGCGGATTGGCCAGGCGCTCGGCGATGTGCTCTCTGGCCAGCTCCTGGTCCCTGTCGTCGGCATGAAAGACCAGCTCCGGCTGGCTCCAGTGCTCGAAGTCCTTGCTGGTGGCCAGCGCGATCGAACGACCGCGGCGTCCCATCTCCCCTTCCTTCAGCGCGGCGATGTAGGTCCGGGTCACCTCGTCGAAGCTCAGGTGGCCCGTATCCCCCGTGGGCAGGCCGGGACGGTCCAGGGCACGCCAGTGAATCCCATCGTGGCTGACCGTAAGGTCGTGCGTCTGGAAGCAGCCCCTGCCTTCGAAGCGCTCGTCCGCCGGCGCGTTCTCCCGCTGCTCAACCTGGATCACCCAGCTCAACTGATACTGACGCGGATCGTTGAGCACGTGGCCACGATGGTAAGCCAGGCGCCACGGGTTGTGGTCCAGCTTCCAATGCTGGGCGATGGGGCTCACCACTCGTTCCATGGCGCCGCGGAGATGAATGCTCTTGTAGCGGCGGGAGGCGTCCGGGTCATGAGGATCGAAGATTACATGGTAACCGCAAGGTCCGGCCACCAGATTGTTCTCCAGCGAACCCCTGTGCTCCGTGCAGCGTAGGCGCGGTCGCTCCCAGTCGACGCCGTCTTCGCTCTCGAACAGCGCCGTGCCGCCATCTACCGTCACCCAGACCCGAAAACAGTGGGCGATCGGGTCCCACGTTGGCGCGCCACCGATCATCAGACTGGTTTCGTGCGGATAGTCGAGCTCGATTACCGCACCTTTCTTCTCGGGCGGATGCAGGACACGTTCGAGGTTCTGGATCGTAGCGACCCCGTGATCGTCGAGAAAGAGCTGGCGCTGACCGAGCAGAATTTGGAACGGTTTTGCCGTCATCATGTCAGCCTACTCCTAGCCACGAACCCGCAGCTGCGCTGCGTCAAGCACGACGGCAGAAGAGGCGGACTCGCCGCGGTTCTGCACCGCCACGTCCAGCTGATTCTCACCGCGACGGATCTGCCCGGCATCGAGCTTGCCCTGCAGCCACTGACCTTCCTTGGGGTTTCGGTGCGGATCGGCCGGTTCCAGCCCATCGACAGCTGCGCCGTTGAGTTTCACCGAGAAGTCGTCACCGGGAACCCAATCCCACAGATGCAGGCTGAAATCGATGCTGGCCGATCCGACATCCTCGCCCACCTGAAAACCCGCGGACACCGGTAGGGTTACCTCTCGGACCTCGGAGAAGCTATTGGGGCCTGCGAAACGCTCGATGCCGTAGAGCTTGTCTTTTCCGGCCATGGTTGCCGTTTCGCCGATCTCGCGCCACCATTGCGGCTCGCCGAAAGCGGGATTGAAGATGTAGAGCCCATCGGCGCCGGCGTTGAACAGATTCGAGGCGGCACCGCGCCAGGCGGGGAGTGTGCCCTCCCACCCGTTGAACACAAGGATGAACGACGGTTTGCCGGCGCGTTCGACCTGCCCCCCGTAGAGGGTCTCTACCCACGACCTGGACTCTCTGTATTTGCCATCGCTGAGGCCGAGAAAGGCCCAGCTATCTCAGAAGCCCCAGGACACACAGGGGTAGACCGGGACCTCGTATTTGTGTCCCAGGGCGATGATGTCGCTGTAGGAACTACAAAACACCGAGTCGTAGTTGCCGCCGGGCATGAGCTGGTCGATCAATCCCTCCGCCAGCCACGTTTCCAGGTCGACCCCGACATGGATCGAATCGGCGAGGTTGAACGGCGTGTGCGCCGCCAGCAGCAGTGGGCGGCCGCGGCGGTTGGCCTGCTCGTCCGCCATGCGCCGGATGCGCCGCAACAGATCATTCATCAGCTCCAGATGCTCCGGCTCGACGGGATTCCCCTCCAGCGATTCGCGGAAGAACGGGAAATACTTGAAGAACTCCATGCCGATACAGTCGACGTCGTAGTTCTGCGCCACTTCCTGAATGATGGAAAAGATGTACTCGCGCACTTCGGGAACGGCAAAGTCCAACCCTGTCCAATTCGCTTTGGGGCTGCCGCCGTATTTATCCCAATCGCCCTCTTTGCCCATCATGAATTCGGGATGCTCCTGTTTGAACGGAGCCAGACCGTAGGTCCATCGACGCGAACCGGGCGGAAAGGCGTCGTGGACATCGTTCATGCGCAGGGCCCAGACCGCCTCCATGCCGTGCTCGTGGCTGAAATCAAGCTGTATTTGCAAGGTGTCGCGACCGTACTTTTCCACCAATTCCAGCGGGATCCCCTTGCCGTAGAATCCGCCCAACTTCGTATGGTGCGAAAAGGTCGTAGAATCCGCCCAACTTCGTATGGTGCGAAAAGGTCAGACCCGCCATGCAAGGGGAGAACCAGTTGCTGTCCACCTGGGTGCCGATCAAGGGCGTGCTGCGGGCATCGAGAAAATCTTGTACCAGATCTCCGGTGGCGCGCACCGTCAGCGCTTCGGAAACGTCATACTCATGTTCCACTCCGGAGCGCGCTTCGATTACATCGTCGCCGTCGTTGTTGTAAATGATCCGACGTTTCCGCCAGCGCGCCTTCAGTCGGTCTGCATCCACGTCTTAATCTCCCCGTCCTTAGTCTCGCACCCAGAATAACAGAAACCCGAGTGTCTGATTCAAAGGTCTTTTGTTTTGCCTCTGGTGCCGGTTGCTACTTCGCCGCATGGTGATCTTCTTTCCGGCGAGATTGCCTGGTCGCCGGTGGCCTGCACCGCCTTCCGACGGCAGCATGCATATGTTGCTGCCGATGGCGTTCTCCACAATGGCCCTGGAAAAGGGCTGGGGAATCATCCATCCATTGAGCGACCAGATAGATATCCGGAGAGATCTCCGAATACGTCGTGATCTACGGTCCCAGAAACGAAGAGGAACTCCGAACGATCTGGATAATCGCTCAGGTCTCTTATACTTTGCGCGCGGCGTGAGTATGGAGAGTTCGACGGCGATCACACCCGCGAGCTTGGGCGAGGTTAAGGACAGCTGCGCTAGTGCTCTGGCACATCAATCCTTGTATTTCGCCGCCCATGCATCCCGGCTGGCCACGTTAGCTCGTGAGGCGTCTCGCTTCAGCACCGTAGAGGAGGCGATCGCATGATTCGGCGTTCCCCGTCGAGCGGATCCTTTACGCCTGCCTCCCCAATCTCTTGTCCTCCTCGTTCAGCCACGCCTCGTACTCTCGCGGAGCCGGCCCCGGCTCCTCCGACCCGTGCCGGAGCATTTGACCGTCTAGCCGCACGTAGTCAAGGATGTGTTTCCAGCCCCGTGTGTTTCTTCACCAGCTCTTTCAATTCCGGTTTCTCTTTCATGGACGCGAGCTCGATCGTCTCCGGATCGAGCTCGATCCCGGCGGCGGCGGCATCCTTAAGTGCCTGGTCCATCTTTTCGTTGCTGTAGAACTGGGGCCGGAAGTTGAAGAACATCATGACCCGGTCGCGATCCTTGGGAAGCCAGGGAAGCGCTGCGTGATTCAGGCGCAACGGCATGATGAGCATATCGCCCGCATTGGCGGTCACGTTGATGAATCCCAGCTTTTCGCGTTCTTGCGGATCTGTCGGGTGAGCATTCTTCTCGTAGAACAGCTCTGGCGGGTAAGTGAAGCTCGCCCGGTGAGCGCCCGGCACGACCAACAGACCTCCGTCCCCTGGGCGCACGTCGGTCAGGTAGACGAAGAAAGCGGCCCAATCGCAATAGATTCTGCGGTGTACCACATCCGTATAGAACCGGGGTGCATCCTCGTGCATTTCACGGAGAATGTCCTTGCGCAAATGGAAGTTGTGGAAGCCGTGGTCCGAATTCTGCACCATCAGGGTGCCGTCGATGACGCGGGGCATGTTGTTGGTTAGATGACAGGCGTAATCGAGAACCCGGGGGGCGTAGGTGATCTGCTCCAGAACTTTGTCGTGGAGAAAAGCGTTTCGGTACTTGTCCCCGTAGCCGTCTCCCTTCTCCCCGGCGAGGAGGTGCTCGCATTCGTTGACGATGCGATCGGCGCTCTTCTTTGCCTGCGCCACGGTCTCCGCGTCCAGGACGTTCTCCACTCTCAAGAATCCAAGAGTATCTAACAAGTACAGCTCTTCCTCGGTCATCGCTCACCTACCTTGTTTATGGGATTGACTGACTGAAAGCTGAGTGCGCACGACATCACCTCACGTGATGGCATTCGGACCCTGCTGATTCTGGTGAAAACTGAAAAGGATCGGTGTCGAGCACAAGGTCAAGGCGGCCGCCGGTCCGACCAGAGGGGACGATCGATTCGGCGCCCCCACAATGATTGACATGGCCAAACTGGGGCGATACCGTTGACCCAACGGTAACAACCCCCGGGCTAATTGGCTTGGCGCCTGCATAGAGAGGAATGTCATGAAAGTCCGCATTGCCACCTGCCAACACCCCGTGAGTGGCAATCTCCGGCGAGACTGTGATGTCATGTTGCGCTTGATGGAGAACTCCGCCGATGAGGGTGCGCATATTACTCATTTCTGCGAGTGTGGCCTCGGCGGTTATGCCGGAGCTGATATCCCCAACTTTGGTCGATACGACTGGGAAAAGGACCTGCAGTGCAAACGGATTTTGGCCGAACAGGCGCGCTCGCTGCGTATATGGCTCGCTTTCGGCGGCAATCATTTCTTGAGCGACAAGCTGCTGCCCCACAACAGCGTATTCATTGTGAATCCCCGGGGAAAACTGGTCGATCGTTACGACAAGATCGTCCGGGTTATCAATCCCAAAGAGATTGGCAGCTCGGACGGCGGCGACGAGAAATTCTATTCAAACGGCACCCAGACGGTGGTCTTCGACGTCAAAGGCGTAAGGTTTGGGGTCCTGATCTGTGCCGATTTCCGCAAACCTCAGCTCTATCAGCACTACAAATCGATCGGCGTGGAGGTGATGTTGCACTCGTACCACAATGGAGGTCAGGATCCGAAATATCTCCGCCGCATGAAGAACGTCTGGAGGGACATCGTACCGGCTACCATGCAGTTTTTCGCTTCGAACAACGACATGTGGATCAGCGTCCCCAACACCTCCCGCCGCCAGAGTTGCTGGCCATCATTCTTCGTGACGCCTGACGGAGTCGTCGACGGCAAACTACCCCTGCACAAGACCGGAATCCTGATTTCCGAGGTGGATACGAAGAAGTGGTACTACCGCGTCCCCCATCTCGAACACACCCCGATAACCCAGCTCTATCGAACCCCGTATGTAAGAAGGGCGAAACGCTCCAGTTGCCGCACGGAGTTCTAGCGATCGCCTGGACGGTTGGCCGTGACCTGGCGGCGGCGCAGTCAGCGAACGCGCAGCTGCGCTTCGATCACGTCGTCGCCGTCGTTGTTGTAAATGATCCAACGTTTCCGCCAGCGCGCTTTCAGTCGGTCTGCATCCATGTCTCAATCTCCTCGCCCTCGGTTATGTGGATCTGGTAGTACTCGCCGGCTGGAAAAGTTCCATGCTGATGCCGTCCGGATCTTCCATATACACGCCCCAGGCCCCCTTGTTCACACCCGCAGTGATCTCGACGGGCGACGAGCGAAATTTCACGCCCGCGGCGCGCAATTCCTCATAGGCCGCCTGTAAATCATCCACCACAAAAGCCACGTGCGAACTCCCCACATTATTGGTGCGCACATCGGCCGCCTGCCCCTTGGGCACCGCGTATTCGAACAGTTCGATGACGTGGTCCGAGCCGGCAATGCGCAGATGTGCCGCTTCCACCACGCAGTCGGGAAAAGCGACGATGTCGCGGAAGTACTGATTGTCGATGCGGCGCTGCCAGAGCACTTCGCAACCCAGCAAACCCACATAGAATTCGAGCGAGCGTTCGAGATTGGCCACTGTATAACTCGTGTGGTGCGCACCGACGACTTTCATATTCCTCCTCTTCAGAAAAGCTGATACGCCCCCCAGCCGCCGTCCACCCGCAGCACTTCCCCCACGATGTAGGAAGCTTCGTCGCTGGCCAGATAGAGCACGGCTTCGGCAATCTCCTGCGCCGTGCCCAACCGCCGCATGGGGGTGCGACGCTCGTACATCTCCAGCGAGGCGGTGCCTTCGGCCAGGCCTTTCTCGACCATTTCGGTCAACACCACACCGGGCGCCAGCCCCACCACCCGCACACCGCGATCTGCCCACTCGATGCCCAACGCCTGCGTGAGCATGATCAGAACCTTGGCCGCACTGTAAGCCGCCCGTCCCTCAACGGCGAGATATCCGTTGACCGAGGCCATATTGACGATGATGCCCCACCCGCGCGCCAGCATCGGCCGGGATACCGCCTGGGCGCAGTAGAATGCGCCCGAAAGCATCACCGCCACACTGTCATCCCATTGCTCGGGCGGTAAATCCTCGGCCGCTCCCTTGTAGGCCACCCCTGCGTTATTCACCCACACATCGATCTGCCCGCGCTCATCGACCAGTTGCTCCACCAGAGCGAGACTCTGCTCCGGCTTGCGCACATCCAGGGCGGCAAATTCGGCTTCCAGCCCCTCGCCGCGTAACAGCTCCGCTGCTGCTGCGCCGCGCTCAATGTCGATCTCGGCCAGCACCACATAAGCTCCGTCACGCCCGAAATAGCGGCCGATCTCCAGGCCCAGACCGCGCCCGCCTCCCGTGACTACCACCGTCTGCCCGGCGAACCTCACCTCACCCATCGGAGGCCGCCTCCGGAAAACCGACCGCGTTCAAATTGCCCCACGGCACCCAACCCCCGTCTACTCGCAGATTCTCACCGGTGACGTAACTAGAGCGGTCCGAAGCCAGGAAGAGCACCGCGTCGGCCACCTCCTGCACCTGCGCCAAACGGCCCAGCGGTACGCGCCTGGCATAGGCCTCAAGGCTCACGTGTCCCTGGCGCACGGCCGCTTCGATCATCTCCGTGTGCACCACCCCCGGGGACACGCAATTCAGGCGAATATTGTACTGCGCCCACTCGGAGGCCAGCACCTCGGTGAGCACCAGCACGCCTCCTTTGGCGGCGTTGTAGGCCGAGCGCATGGGCCAGCCACCCATGCCGCCTATGGATGCGATGTTGACTACGGTGCCACTGCGCTGCGGGATCATGGCCGCCCGCGCGACCGCCTGCATCATCAGGAACGGGCCGGTGAGTAGCACGTCGATCTGCAGGCGCCAGTCCTCCTCCGGCATGTCTTCCGACTTGTGCAGCGCAAAGACGCCGGCATTGTTGACCAACACGTCGATGCGTCCGTGCTCGTCCATCACCTGCTCGGCCAGTGCGACGCACGAATCGGACCTGGCCACATCGAGCCCGATGGCCTGGGCGCGAACGCCCTGTTCTTCAAGTTGGGCGGCGGTCTCGGCCCCCTGGTCGAAATCCAATTCGCCGATGACCACCCTGGCGCCTTCGCGGCCGAAGGTTTCAGCGATGCTCCGACCAATGCCGCGTCCACCGCCGGTGACGATTGCCACGCGATCTTCTAATAACACCGTTGCGCTCCCTTCTCCTGTGCGTCCCGTGTCGATAGCTCGCCGCGAAGCGATGGAAGCTGAATGGGGTGACGCCGATCCGAAACTCCGCTCACGCGCTAGCCGCTTCCACGGCCGCCAAGGCACGCTCGCACAACGCCGCGACCGGACCCGTAGACCAGCCCAGCCAACCGTTGAGTGATCGCTCCTCTCCGAGCTCCAGGCGCTCCGCCATCGGACTACAGTGGACGCAATTCAAGGCCGGATCGGTATTTCCGCAGTATTCGTTGTGGGTCTCCCACGCCATTGCAGTCGCACCACCGGTGGTGGCTTCCACCGCGATCACCGACGGGCCGGTATCCGCATCGGGCATGCTCAGAAACGACGACTTGTCGGGGTCGTGATGGTCGTGGCACTCCGCCTTGATGCCGTCGGTGGCGACGTTCTTGAGATTTCCGCCGACCCAGCAGTAGGTGCGGTCCCCCATCTGATCCAGGAAGGTGTTCGCTTCCGCTAGCTGATAGCAGGTTCCCACCGTGATCTGTTCCAATGCCCGGTCGGAGGTGTTTACCAAATCGTACCGCGGAACGAGATGATCCTCGCCGATCTCGACGACCGCGTCGAGCCGAAGAGTATCTCCATCGACCAGTCGTGAGCGCAGCACCTTGCCATTCTCCTCGGTGCTCCATTCCATAGGACCGGAACGAGCCTGACGGTAGATCGAAGCATCCTTGTCGCCGGCCTTTTCCGGTATCCAGAGACGAAAGGCCTGAGAAGGGAACGCGTCCACGGAAATCTGCAGCACCGACATCTGTAGCGGCGGATAGAGCACCAGCGGCAACGTCCTAGGGGCGACGGAAACGTACATGACTTGGTTTTGTTGGGCCGTTCAGATAATCATCAGAACGATGCCCATAAGGACGAAAGTGGGTATCGGGTTCAAAGTAAACAGCGCGAATACGAACATAGTGGTGTGCGTCAGAAACTCCCTATCATTCAGTGCTCACCCTCTTCACCTTCCGCACTCAGCTGTCTTCGGGCGGCTTACCGCACCAGCGCCAGCTTGCGGGTTTCCACCTGCGCTCCGGCTCTCAATCTGAGCAGGTAAATCCCACTAGCCAGGGTGCGGCCGCGGGCGTCCCGACCATTCCAACGCACCGTATGGACTCCAGCCCCTCGCGTCGCCTGCGCCAGTTGTACCACCTTCTGCCCCGCTAGATTGTGCAGCGCCAGCTCGATCTCACTCGGCCTTTGCAGTGCAAATCGAATAACCGTTTCACTGTTGAACGGATTGGGGTAGTTCTGCTCCAGGGTGAAGATCTGTAGCGGCGTTGGTGTGCCCTCTTCTTGCACGCTAGTTGTTGCTGGAGGAGGTAACGCGGCCGCAACCAGGCGCATATCGTCCAGAAAAAATGTTCCTTGCAGCCTCCCCGTGAAACCAATAGAGGTGATTACATCCAAGCTCAGAAAATCCATTGGCATCTGTACGAGCTGCCACTCCCTATTGTTCATATCTAGAGCAATGCCCTCCCGACTACCGTTCAACAGGCGCACCAATTTTCCGTTCACGGCTAGGTTGAGTTCCGTGTCACCGAACGACGGTGCCGCTACATCTCCTGGGTGAAAAGCGAAACGCAGGGAGTATCCGAAAGGATCTGTAGGTTCCATGAGTTCATAGAGCACGCGAAACGCGCCATTGATATTCCCGAATGCCAGCGCCGAAGCGCCCTGGTGAGCAAACGTGTCCTCTTGGACATGCAGCTCCACGCCGGAGATACGGTTTGTCTGCCAGCGATCTGTCAAAACATCTTCAAAGATTACCAGGTCCTCGACTGGGAGAATGTGAAAGGGTAGTCTGTAGGGGTATATGCGACTTCGATCATCTTCTAACTGCACTTGTATTCGATGCTTCCCGCTGTGCACTCCTAGGGGCACTCGAAAATGCCCGGTATATACGCCGTCTCCGCCCGCTGCATCGCCCCCCGTCCCTTTATCGAACAACAACCATTCGTCTGCCTGGTCTACGCTCAAGAATCGGGCGGCAACCCGGGTGATCTCGCCGATAATCCCGCGGGGCGATCTAGCCGTCGTCGCCGCGACCGTTATCCTGTCCGTTCGACCCACAACCGTAGAATCCGCACTAAGCGACACCTGCCTAATCGCGTGCGACGGCTCATTAAAGCGAAGCGCCAGCAAGCCAGACTGGCCAAGGCCACCGAAGACCTGCCCGTTATCCGCCACATAGATTAAGCCGTTGGTATGGGGCTGAGCACTCCAGGCGCCACGGGTGACGAAGTATGCGATCTCCACCGGCCGCTCCGGCGTAAAAAGGTCGAAAATGCGCACCCCGGCATCGTAATACGCCCAGTAGAGTAGGTGGTTCTGGATATACGGGTTGTGCGGGCCCTCTACTTCGCCCAGCGGAGGCGGTTCAGCGCGAAACACACCCATCCTCGTGGGGTGACGTGGATCGGTCGCGTCGATGATGTGCAGGGCGCGTTCCCAGCCGCCACTTTCCTGGTTGCAGTAAACCAATCCCTCCTCCATCCAGGCGCTGTGCAGCCCTTCGACGATCGGCAAGGACGACAGGGTAAGCGGACGGTCTGGATCAGCAAGGTCCAGAATGGCGAGACCGCCAGTTCCGGGTCCCAGGTCGTTGACGACGCTGAGGAAGGCCGTATCGTCGCGGATAAACACATCGTGGACGAAACTACTGAAACCTTCGACGTCGCTGCTCCAGAAGCCCGATGCAAACGGCTGCCTGGGGTCCGAGATATCCAGAACGGTTAGCCCCGCTATGGCGACGTGCGCCAAATAGGCCCGTTCCCTATAAAGGAAGAGGTTGTGCACCCCGCCGGGTGCCGAGAAATGCGATAGGATCTCAGGATCAGAGGGTTTGGAGATATCGACCAACACCACCTCACCTCCGAATCCGCTGCTGTCGCCTGCTCCTTGCGTTCCGATAGCAGCCAGATTCCCGCTGACCTTTACATCGAGCGCGGCCGCATCCGACACAGTCAACACCGTGTCCAAACGCATGGCCTGCGGATGTGAGATGTCGACGACATGCAGGGAGCCCCGCCGCCAGCTGCCGACATAGGCATGATTGTCCACGACATACAGGTCGGCCACGGCGTCTAGTAAAATGCTGTCCACCATGGTCATATTGAGGGCATTGCCGGGGTCCCGCTCACCCGTGTGCCCATCGTGTGGTTCAGCGGTGCTGGCTAGAACCAGACTGACGCAGGCAGAAACACACCTCACGGGACCTAGTGGCCTCGATAGATCCCGCATGTTAGACGGCCAAGGATCTATTCCATGATCAGCGTTTCGAACCAGTCTCGTATCCTGATCTTGTCGGCCTCGTTACCGAAACCAAGGTTGTACCAACCCTGATAACCTCCGCTTTCGAGTCTTTCGAATAGCGACGGGAAGTCGATAGTGCCTTCACCAGGAACCAGATGGATCTCATACTCGCCGGTGTTGTCGTTGACCCGAACCTGGCCGATGTTGTCGGTCCCGAAGGCGTCGAGGAAACTGGACCATCCTTGGGGTACGAGATGACCATGGGCGACGTTGAAAGCCCATTTGAAGTTGGGGGCTTCGATCTCGTCGAGGAACCAGTGCATTTCCTCAACGTTGTGCGGGATATAATGAATTTCGGCGAGGTCGGGTTCTTTGTTGTGGTTCTCGAAGTAGACCATCTTGCCCAGCTTATCAGCCCGATCCACGAGTCTCTTGATGCGGTCGACCGCGGCCTGCCGGCGAAGCTCAGTGTCGCCGAAATGATAGCCGCCGTGACCGATGATCCAGCCGGCGCCGATCGCCTCGGCCAACTGCAGGTTCGCTTCCAGGTAATCATCGACGGCTTCCGACATGATGGGGACGTATTCCGCGTTGTTGATCGCTGAAACAGGATGGACACCTATCTGGAGCTCCGTTTCCTCCAGGAGGGCACGCGCCTTCGAAGCACGTGCTTTGCCAAATGAGGCGATGTCGTTCGGCGCATTGTCAGCGTTGAAATCGATGAATTTGAAGCCGTTGTCAGCACCCCACTCGATTGACCTTTCGATGGGAAGGTCTTTGGGGGCGACGGAAACGTACATGACTCCTCACACCTGGTAGGCGAACACCTTGGCCTGGAACATCGTAAGTCTGATGGCCAGCATCTCGCCGAGGCGGGAGATGTCACTCCTGCCCTGCCAGGTGACCACCTGGTCGAGACAGTCGCCCGTCAAGCGGTCACATTCTTCAAAGGTGAAGCCGGGAAGTGGGTCCACGTCTCCGTGGAACATGGAGGGGATCATGTGCAGCAGCTCCACGCTGACCCAACCGCCAGGCTTGCAGCGGTAGTTCAGCCGCAGCTCGTCGTTGCGGCGGCTGATTGTGGGTATGGTGAATCGCCCCGCGGCGGCCGCCCTCTATGCCGCAGAAGCGATGGGGCTGCCACAGGGCCCATCCTGGCTTCATTGGTTGTCGCTGGGGGAATAAGGATGGCTCAAACCCCTCCTTGATGTTGTGCAGTCTCGAATACCCCATGTAGGGAACGCCCCAATAGCCATCCGGCAGCTGCACGACACCGGACAGCCAGCTCATAACCATGCAATCTTCCCCGCTGCCCGGGGGGCCGAGGTTTATGATGGCCTGTCGCTCCGGGCGGTACCAAATAAGACCGTCGCGGCTGAAGGCTATCTGCACATCCATCTGACCTGTTATCTGGTGGAAGATGGGTACGGTCATGCCGTGGATGTCCGTGCGTCCTGGATAAGGGAAGTAGTTGTGGCTGTAGAAAGAGATGTCCAGGTCATCCTGGGAGTCCGGGTGCATCGTGAGCTTGGGTGCCGGCCAGTGGCGAAAATCCCTGGTTCTGGCGATTCCATTGGCCCTGCGGACGATCTCCGTCTCCTGCGCACCCGTGCCAATGCCCATCGGCTCCTCCGGGGGGAAGCCCTGGGGCTGCATGTAGGCGAAATAGGTACCACTCTCTGGCTCGTACCCGGCGGCGATGCCCCCGTTGACGGAGTAGTCTGCCAGGGGCTCCTCTATCCGCTTCCAGTGGAGGCGGTCTGGGGAGGTCCAGCCGACCATCCACCCCCGCAGCACCACCTTGCGGCCACGATACTCCAGCCCTTCGTACTGCATAGCGTCCCATCGCTTGACGGCCTCATTCCCCGGGCCTTCCGGACCCACATCGTCTAGCTGCTCCCACGTATCCGGGTCATACCAGTGGCCTTCGGCTCCCATTGCCTTGAAGCGCTCGTCAGGCGGCGCCGAGGGGTCTTCGAAGAATCCGGATGCGCCGATGGGAGGTTGGCCAAGGAGGTTGTTCTTCTTTGAGCCGTTGTACTCCACCTCACCTAGCTCGGGACGGATCCAGTGGTAGGCGTCATCACTGACGGCGTAACACACACGAGCCCCCGAAGTGTAGTAGAGCAGGTGATGCCTCCCATCTTCCTGCCACATATACTTCGCACCAACTCCTTCGGCCTCCCACTCCACTTCTCCGTCAAAAGTCATGGGAACTTTGGTGGCCTTCTCGATCTTAAGCTCGACGCCCACAGGCGCATCGTAGAGGTTGTATTCGCCCTGTCTAGAAACGCAACGGTTGCCGGGAAAGACGTCCACCACATCGATCAGTGGCGTCCAGGTGCCGGGATTGCTTCTCGGGCGCACCCAATCGCCTGGATAGAAACCTTTCCATTCGCCGGTGAGCTTTCTTTCTTTGACCATCTTTTCCCTTTCCGTCATGGTGTCGGACCTCCCTAGGCCAGCACGGCGAAGGAATAGTGCGACTGCCGCAGATAAAAGCGTTCGGCCATTGTTGGCTACTCCTTCCCACGAACCCGCAGCTGCGCTGCGTCAAGCACGACGGCAGACGAAGCGGACTCGCCGCGGTTCTGCACCGCCACGTCCAGCTGATTCTCACCGCGACGGATCTGTCTGGCATCGAGCTTGCCCTGCAGCCACTGACCTTCCTTGGGGTTGCGGTCCGGATCGGCCGGTTCCAGCCCCTCGACCGCTGCGCCGTTGAGTTTCACCGAGAAGTCGTCGCCGGGAACCCAATCCCACAGATGCAGGCTGAAATCGATGCTGCGCGCACCGGCAGATCCGACATCCTCGCCCACCTGAAAACCTGCGGATACGGGGAGGGTAACCTCCGGGACTTCGGTGAAGCTATTAGGGCCTGCAAAACGCTCGATTCCGTAGAGCCTGTCTTTTCCCGCAATAGTTGCCGGTTCGCCGATCTCGCGCCACCATTGCGGCTCGCCGAACGCGGGATTGAAGAGGTAGAGCCCATCGGCGCCGGCGTTGAACAGATTCGAGGCGGCACCGCGCCATGCGGCGAGTGTGCCCTCCCAGCTGTTGAACGTGAGGATAAACGATGGTTTGCCGGCGCGTTCGGGCTGCCCCCCGCAGAGGGTCTCTATCCACGACCCGAACTGTCTGTATTTGCCATCGCTGAGACCGAGAAAAGCCCAGCGATCCCAGAAGCCCCAGGACACACAGGGGTAGACCGGCACCTCGTATTTGTGTCCCAGGGCGATGATGTCGCTGTAGGAACTGCAAAACACCGACTCCAAGTTGCCGCCGGGCATGAGCTGGTCGATCAATCCCTCCGCTAGCCACGTTTCCAGGTCGACCCCGACATGGATCGAATCGGCGAGGTTGAACGGCGTATGCGCCGCCAGCAGCAGTGGGCGGCCGCGGCGGTTGGCCTGCGCTCATCCGCCATGCGCCGGATGCGCCGCAAAAGATCGTTCATCAGCTCCAGATGCTCCGGCTCGACGGAATTTCCCTGCAGCGATTCGCGGAAGAATGGGAAGTACTTGAAGAACTCCATGCCGATGAGGTCCACGTCGCAGTTCTGCGCCACCTCTTCGATGATGCGGAAGATGTGCTCGCGCACCTCCGGCTTGGCGAAATCCAACCGGGTCCATTGTCCTCTCGGATGGTGTTGACCGTGCTTCTCCCAGTCGCCTTCCTCACCCATCAAACAGTCGGGATGATCTTGTTTGAACGGCGCTATCCCGTAGGTCCAGCGGCGGCTTCCAGGTGGAAAGGCGTCGTGAACATCGTTCATGCGCAGGCACCAGGCTGCTTCCATGCCGTGCTCGTGGCTGAAGTCCAGTTGGATCTGGAGGGTGTCGCGGCCATACTTCTCCACCAGTTCCAGCGGGATCTCCTTGCCGTAGAACCCTCCGAGTTTGGTGTGGTGGGAAAAGGTGAGACCCGCCATGCAACTGGCGTACCAGTTGCTGTCCACCTGCGAGCCAATCAGAGGCGTGCTGCGAGCATCGAGGAAATCCTGTAGCAGATCTCCGCTGGCGCGCACCGTCAGGCCTTCGGAAACATAATACTCCTGCTCCACTCCGGAGCGCGCTTCGATCGCATCGTCGCCGTCGTTGTTGTAGATGATCCGGCGTTGCCGCCAGCGCGCCTTCATCCGGTCTGCATCCATGTCTCAATCTCCTCGCCCTCGGTTTTTCCATCCGAGAGTCCTCCTGGTGTCTCACGATCTAGCGGCCGAGGTATCTAGGCCAGCACGGCGAAGGAATAAAGCTGCGTGTGCTTCAGGCAAAAGCGCAGGCGCACCGGCTGCTCGACGTCCCGCAGCTGCTTGCCGCTTTTCCAGGTCACCGTATGGCGCAGGCCATCCGACGTGATGGGCTGACACTCGTCTCGTGTCAAACCCTCGATCGGTTCCCCGTACAGGTTCAGTGCCTCCACCTGCAGCAATCCCTGGGAAGCATCGGCGTTCACTACCAAGCCGCCGCCGCCGTCAAAACGTAGCCCCCTGGTCACCAGCATCCCTTCCTCGTCACCCGCATCGAGCGACACAAAACCATCCAGTCGCAGTTGCGCCAGACCGAGGAAATCCCCCACCATCTCGCATCCATCAATCGTTTTGCCAAGGAAATCTGCAATGTTTAAGTGCGGCACATTCGACCCCCGATAGTAGATCCAGATCTCGTCGTCCCGCACGAACGCCTTCTCTCCATAGACGCGTCTTGCATCCCACGTCCCCGGAGTTCCCCTCAGAAAGCACTGGCGGCTGCCCACCCGCGACCATTCCTTGCCGTCGCGACTGAAGGCCAGTTGCAAATCGAGGGTGTAGTTGAAGCCGGCGAGCGGTCGGGGATCGTCCGTGAACTCGTGGTAGACGGTGAGAAACCCGACATAGCAACCCTGGTAAGGCAGCACGTGCATATAGTAAAAATCAATGCCGGGGCCGTCCCTGTCGTCAGGGGTGATGATCTCCTCCACGCTCGTCCAATGCACGAAGTCGATACTCTCGCTGCGCCCGACGCGCCGCGTGGGAAAGGCCGAGGCGTCGGCGATCCCGCTCCACCGCTTTATGTGATGGCCGTTGGGCCGCACGTACAGCACGTAGCGGCCATACCGCTCGTCCCAGAAAGGCAGGCTGAAGCCGTCGCCCGTTGGTTTCAGCACGGGATTGTCATCGTGGGGCGTCCACTGCAGTCCGTCCGGGGAGAAGGCGACGGCTACCCCGCCAGCGCCAGCGAAGTGCACCATCTTGTAGCGGCGTTCCGGGTCCGTCTCCGTGGTCTCTTTGAGGACCGGACCGCGCATGGGTGTGTGCAGCGCGATCAGATTGTTCGCCGCAGACCCATCGTATTCCACCAAACCCAGATCGGGACGGGTGAAGTTGACACCGTCCTCTGAAAGGGCATAGGCCAACGCCGGAACTCCTTCTGCGGTGGCTCGCGCACTATACCAGTACTTGTAGACCTTCTCCTCGCTATCAAAAACCAGAGCCATGGGCACGATTCGCTGCCCCTCCCAGGGCTTCTCGATTTGGAAGACTGGATTTCGATCGTGTTTCACCGGCTGGTGGACAAAGCGCGAGATATTCTCCAGTCCGTCGATCAAATAATCGTCGACGAACAGCTGGCGTTCGTTGCCGATGTCCAGGACTACCGGCAGGCGGGGTACAGTGGGTTCGGCCATTATGCCCTCGGCCTGGTGCTCAGTGAGATTGTCACTTTACGGTTTCTTCTTTGAAAGCGAGCTCGCCGGGCGAAGGGAGAAAGTCCTCGACAACTTCAAGATCCCCAAGGGCTTCGTCACTGTACTTTATTTTCGCGCTCATGGATTGCCTTATAGGGCTGTAATCTTGGCTCGGGAGACTGGATCTGCCAGGTGTTTGTCAATTGTCTCCTTCTTTGCGAAAGACAGGAATTTGGTCTCATTGACTGCACAGTTAAGTGGGACCGCTTCGTCGCGGAGAGATTCTCCGAAAAGGAGGTACCAGAACCATTTCTTGAGTACCAAACTCATCACGCTTTTCGGTACTTCGCCAGATTTCCGCCATCGAGTGACCGTGCTGCGGTGAATCTGCAGGCAATCCGCCACATCAGAAAATGACTTGTCCGTCAGGTCACAAAGAAACTCCAATTCGTCCATCGAGAGGGTGGTGTCACTTCCACAGATTTCGTTGGCAATCGCTCGGTGGATCCGGTAGATCTCCTCTTCTGAAATAGCCGCAGTGCCATCGGGCAGTGAGATCAGCCGTAGCTCTGGAACAGTCCAGGTTCGACCGGCGGCCTGGTATGGGTAGTTCTTTTTAGTCTTGGTCTTCATCGTCGGTATCCTTGGCGAATTGGTTTGACCGGGCGTATGCCTCAGCTTCCTGCAGGGTTCTCAGACTGGGTGACGACTCAGTGCCATCATAGAAACAGAACAGAGAAGCGTACATCACCATATCGTCCTCTATATACAGTCGGAAACAGCCGTAGTATCCGGGTCCCCTGCCGTCAGGAGAAGGGGCCCATACCGCGATCTCAACGCGATCATCAACACGGTTAGCACGTCCGAGATAGACACCCTCTCGAACGAGGTAGGGCAGTTTCTGTCGAGCCAGCGCATACCTTGGCGTTTCCGGCTGGTGGTCGACGAACCGGTGGGCAGCGGAAAGCTGTTTCACGGCGTCCCACCAGACGTGCATTTCTCCCATTTGTTGAATATATCAACAATGCGCTATTGTGCAACTTCGTGCGTTATGCTCTGGGCAAACAAGGCGTGGCTGACTGGAGGATCGATGCGAGGTCCGGTCGGGACCGGTGATCTGACTCAATTACCTTGCCATCGGTTCGATCGATCGGCTTTCCATCATTCCCCAGCTTGGACATGTTGCTTCGGTGCTCGTGAAGTCCCCCCTACTCCTTCGCCACGTACAATGCGTACACCTTCGCGTCCTCAGGCCTGAGCCCGTCGCCGTAGTTCACCTGCAAGCGGAACGTCTCCCCCGCCGGCAGCTCCTCGCGCTCCTTCCAGCGCACTGGCAACCGGAAGCCATCCTCGGTCAGCGGCACACAGGCATCCCCGGAGTACCCCGGCAGCGGATGGAACCCCTCGTCCAGCACCTCCACCGTCAGCGGCGAATGCTCGTTCAGATCAGCGTTAGCAAACACCTTCAGCGGACCGTCGCCGGCACGCAGGGGGCAGGTGATGAAGTGGGGCCGCGGCCGCGTGATCGGAAAGAACTCCCCCTCGCCGAAGATCATCTCGTCGAAGGTCTCGAAACACCCAAGCCGGTCCCGATGCCAGCTGGCGCAGCGGACGTCGCTGCCGTAGATCATCCCGTACCACATCAGGGTCCGGTCGCCGTGGTTGACCATCGCCGGCCCGTGGCCGTGGGTAATCGCTTTGCCGTAGCGGTTGGGTTGTTCTAGCTCGCCGATGGCGGGGATCAGCTTGAAATCAGGAATCGGCTCGCGATAGCGCAGGGCGTCGTTTGAGACCACCAGCCCCAGGTCCATATCGATCCGGCTCTGGTCACCCATCGGGTTTCCGTGCCACATGTCGTAGACCCCGATGATCACATTGCCCCGGCTCCATAACATAGCGCCCTGGTGGGCTTCCTCCGACATGTTGTGGTGCGGCACCATGGGGCGTGGCGACACGTTGTCTCTGCTGAAACTGAGACAGGAGGCCTGGGTCCAGGTCTCGAAATCGTAGGAGGCGAAGGTCACCATCTTGCGGGCGATGCCGAAGTGGGAACCGTGGTAGCCGAACTCATCCTGGGAGGTGACGTAATAACAGCCGTTGTGTTTGACTACGCTGCCGGTCTCCTGGGCGGAGCCTACCGGGTTGTTGGGAGACGCCCGCCAGCGCAGGCCGTCGGCGCTGTAGGCCACCGCAAGGCTGTTAACGAATTGGTTGGCCTCGATGCACATCTTGAAGCGGCGGTCGGGATCGGGGTCATCCGGATCGTAGAGCACGGGCGCGCTGGTCAGGCAGGGCTGGCCGGCGAACAGGTCGATGATGTTGTTGTTTTTGTTGCCGTTGAACTCCACCAGGCCCAGCTTCGGTTTCTCCCAGTTAATGCCGTCCTGGCTGACGGCATACCCCAGTCGCCGGCCCCCTTTGTCCTGGCTGCTCCAGGCCTGGTACCACATGCGCAGCTCGCCATCGAAATCGATAACGGTTCCATAGAAACAGACCAGCTTGTCATCGGGCTCGCCGGGACTTCCGCGGCGCAGGACGATCGGGGGTTTGTTGTACGGGGTCTTTCCCGGAGTCAGCTGCAACCGCAGTCCGGTGCTGAACGGGATGCCGTGGTTGTCGAAGGGAAACAGCACCGCTTCTTCGACCGCAACGTTGGCAACCCCGTTTTGCACGTCTAGCATTGCTTCAGCTTTCTCTGGGGTTCTAGGATTTCAAATCGTTCTCAAGCCCGCCACGTACAAGGCGTACACCTTCGCATCCTCCGGCCTGAGCCCGTCGCCGTAGTTCACCTGCAAGCAGAAGGTCTCCCCGCCAGAGAGCGCGCGCTCCGACCATCTTGGACTCTGATTGATCTGAATTTTGCACACGTCTGCAAAATTGGGCAGCCTCGCGCGACCGGGCTTAGCGCTTCCGACTCGAATCGGTCGTTAGAGTACGCTTGTATTTCTCAACATATGAATCGAGGAGTTTTCGAATCATTTTCTGATAGGGCGTATTGTGCTCCTCCGCCTTCTCTTTGAAAAATTGGACACTCGACTTGCTAAGTGAGATTGTCACCTTTACGGTTTCATCTTTGAACGCGAGCTCATCGGGTGAAGGGAGAAAATCGCCGACAACCTCGAGGTCCCCAAGGGCTTCGTCACTGTACTTTATTTTCGCTCTCATGGATTCCCCTGCCTTTCCTCCAATATCCGGCGCCAATGATGCGGATTACGTTGCGGCGGTAAGTAAAATGCCAGAGCCGGCCTTGCCAAAACGATAGAATCGTTCCTCCTTCGCCGTACTGTGGGTCAGGTCTTTGGCTATGACACGCTTGGGATCAGCGAATGCATATTGTGCTTCCGCGAACGCAATGCCGTGCTTCTTCTGGTTCTCAACGTCCTTCTCGGCGTCCCACAGCGGTCAGGATCTCTTACTCGTAGTTATGCCGCGCAGTGGGCTGAATATTCCCTTCGTAGCTCCGTAAGAACCCCGCTACTCCTTCGCCACGTACAGCGCATACACCTTCGCATCCTCCGGCCGCAGCCCGTCGCCGTAGTTCACCTGCAGGCGGAACGACTCCCCCGTCGGCAGCTCGTCGCGTTCCTTCCAGCGCACCGGCAAGCGGAAGCCATCGTCCGCCAGCGGCACACAGGCATCTCCGGAGTACCCCGGCAGCGGATGGAAACCTTCATCCAGCACCTCCACCGTCACCGGAGAGTGCTCGTTCAGATCGGCGTTGGCGAACACCTTCTGCGGACCGTCACCGGCGCGCAGGGGGCAGCTGATGAAGTGGGGCCGCGGCCTGGTGATCGGGAAGAACTCTCCTTCGCCGAAGATGATCTCGTCGAAGGTCTCGAAACACCCAAGCCGGTCCAGGTGCCAGCTGGCGCAGCGGATATCGCTACCGAAGAACATGCCATACCACATCAGGGTCCTGTCGCCGCGGTTGACCATCGCCGGTCCGTGGGCATGGGTGAGCGCGCGGCCGCGGTCGTCCGGTTGCTCGGGCTCGACGGCGGCGGGGATGAACTTGAAATCGGGAATCGGCTCGCGATAGTGCAGGGCATCGTTCGAAACCACCAGGCCCAGGTCCATGTCGATCCGGTTCTGCTCACCCATCGGGTTGCCGTGCCACATGTCGTAGCACCCGATGATCACATTGCCGCGGCTCTGCAACATCGCGCCCTGATGGGCTTCCTCCGCCATGTTGTGGTGCGGCTCCATGCGCCGCGGCGGCACGTCGTCGCGGCGGAAACTGAGACAGGAAGCCTGGGTCCAGGTCTCGAAATCGTAGGAGGCGAAGGTGACCATCTTGCGGGTGATGCCGAAGTGGGAGCCGTGGTAGCCCAGCTCGTCCTGGGAGGTGACGTAATAACAGCCGTTGTGTTTGACCACGCTGCCGGTCTCCTGGGCCGGACCCACCGGGTTGTTGGGCGATTCCGTCCAGCGCAAGCCGTCGGGGCTGTAGGCCACCGCCAGGCTGTTGACGAACTGATTGGCCTCGATGCACATCTTGAAGCGACGGTTGGGATCGGGATCGTCCGGATCGAAGATGACGGGCGCGCTGGTCAGACAGGGCTGGCCGTCGAACAGGTCGATGATGTTGTTGTTTTTGTTGCCGTTGAACTCGATCAAGCCCAGGTTCGGTCGTTCCCAGTTGTAACCGTCTTGACTAACCGCATAACCCAAGCGCCGGGACTTGTCCAGACTACTCTTGGCCTGGTACCACATGCGCAGCTCGCCGTCGAAATCGATGACCGTACCGTAGAAGCAGACCTTCTCGTCATCGGGCGCGCCAGGTTCGCCGGTGCGCAGGACGATGGGGGGTTTGTTGTAGGGGGTCTTTCCCGGAACCAGCTGCAGCCGCAGTCCGGTGCTGAACGGGATGCTGTGCGTGTCGAAGGGAAACAGGACGGCTTCGTCGACCTTGTTGATGGGAGCTGCGTTGTGCACTTCCAGCATAGCCTCAATCTCCTGTGGGGTTCGTGGGCTGCTTAGGGGATCAAACTAATAAGGAATATGGCCGGGGGGCGCACGGATGCCAGGGTTGGGGTGATCGGTGAGCAAGTGTTGGGCAGCGGCTGCTGCCCGGTGACGGCGTCGGGTGCGGTTAGCACCGAGACCGTGGTTTGAGGATGTCACCAACGGTTGCTCCCTCGCCTTCCAGAAGGATTGATTCGACGGCGGGAAGGTCGGTGGTGAGCGATCAACCGGTCTTCACCGCCGACATCGCTGCCACAGAGTCGTGTCGACTGACCGAGGTTTAGCGAAGCGGCGCGCTGTTTCCGGTGCTGTGTCTCGGCCACATAAGTCGTCCACAGTGGAAAGATCTGAATTGGCGAAACCCGGCCAATCACCGACCAGCGCCAAGAGGCAGTCAGGCAGTGCATTGTTATGCGCTTCTCTCTTCTCGTGATTTTCAATCAACCGTTTCACTGTCCGGTTTAAACATCACCTGCGGTCAAAATCATCAAAGGCCGTCAGGGCATGTAATGTTATGTGCCCTTCGTCTCGCTCTCCTCTGCTGTTGCAAGTTTTAGATTGATCTCGGCTTGCTCCAGACCGGGCGTGAGTTCAAGTGCGGTCTTGAGGAGCCTAATCGACTCATCCCTATTGCCTTGCTGCAGAAGCACGAGCGCCTTGTTGTTGAGAGCCGCGGCCTTCGCATTTGGAGGGGCGGACTCGAGACCTATCACCTTGTCGAACTCTTTGATGGCCCAATCCAGCTCTCCCATGTGAAGAAGGGACAAGCCGCTCTGGATCGTGATGCTTGGAGGGCCCGACACTAGCTGTCCTTGTTCGATCGTCCCTTGGGTTGGTACTCTCACCGTCGGCATTGTCGACATCACGTCAAATTCGCGGCCCACCTTGTGCGCGGCAGCGATGCGAATCGCGATCAGTTGGCCAATCACAGGACGCTCGTCGACATGGTCCAACAAGTCGCTGTTGATGCTGTCTTGCGCATACCTAAGAAGAGCTCGATGAAGCAGGTTTTGAACGGCCATCTCGCGCGCTTCAGACTGCCTTTGCCCGCCGAGTGTCCGAGCATGCTCGGCCAGATTGTCGAAGAGGCGGGTGTCGCCAAAGAGGAGATATTCAGCCGCTGATGGTGATAGCTTCGCCAGTTTTACAATTGCGGCAACAAACTCCGGGTCTGAGCCGCAGTGGAACCTTGTGGCAACTAAGGCCCCTAGGTTCTCATCGAGCATCGCTCGGTAGTAATCAGAGTCCAGCAGCTGAGCTTTATTGGAGCTTCGTAGCATGCGGCTGGCAAGCCGGAGAAACCCGTCAGTCGATGACGTCGGGGACGCTTCCGACCCTTCTTGCACAAGTCCAGCCGCACGCAATCGAGAAAGGCTGCTCTCATCTTCGACTTGCATTCCTTGAAGAATCGAGCCAAGTAGCTCTAGGTCTGGCGGAGTCAGGTCTGTCTTGCTCGTCTCAGAAAGCGTGTCTTCGATCCTCGAGTCCTGGGCGCGCTTTCGAACCCAAGTAGCGAGGGCCTCTTCAATCTCCTCCTCGAGTTTCTCGTTGCTCTGGAAGTCTTTGTGGTAGACCCCTTTTGTGCCAATCTCGTTTTTGAACTCAAGGACTCTTGCGAGTTGCTCATCGGGAGCCCCTGCAAGATCTGGAGGAGGTGGACGGAAATACATCATAACCTCTGGCGGGGGTTCCTCAATGCCGCGACGGGAAACAATCCTCTCGTATTCCTCAAGCGTCCCGCTTTCGACAAGGCCAGTGTCGCTACCAAAGCGTACGTGGAGAATGCCGATGAAGGCATGCGCCCTGTCGACCTCGGCGTTGATTACTTCCTGTGCGCGATCTGCCATGCCGACGGGTACATTCTCCCATCCTCGTGGGACTATGGTGATCCCCAAGTCTCTCGAGACCAGACGGTCGATCCGCAGGACAGCTCGACGTGCAGCGTCTCTCGCGTCCGCTACATCGCTGGGTGACGCGACAAAAACGAGGAGTTCTCTGAGTAGTCGCTCGTCCGCCATTGGCTCCTCTTCAGTCACATGACGATTGAACTCAGCGCCGCGCGCAAGAGTGTCCGCTGCAGTGACGCCGTTCACCTTTGCACGGTCTGCTCGATTGCTTGTTAGGGCTCGCTGATCCCCTATGACACCGTTGATCTCACTTTGCGAATGATGAACGCCCCAAATCCACGCTGATAGTCGGACCTTATCGGCTCCAAAGTTAAGAGCGCCCAATGTGCTGCCGCCGGCAGCGGTGATAGTCGCCTCGCCACCTGCCTCAGCGAGGAATTCATTGACAAGACCGTTGATGTGGAGGCCGTGTGTCCACCATTCACGCCCAAAGTTGATGGCGTTGTTCGTGCCGATCACGAACCACGGCCATCGCTCCATCCAAGCCTCAGTCATCTCGGTGTCGGGAATCCGCTCAGGTTCGGATGCTACTGTGTAGTAAGTCAGTACCAGACCAGTACCCACCCCGTAGGCTATCATCGTGTCACCGATTGCGACCCCTGCAGGTCGTCGTTTCGAAAAGTGGAGTTCGTCAGGGCTTGCTGAGAAATCCGTTCCCTCAATGATGGGATCATCGCTCACCCCGATCGGTTTGAGCCATATCGTGGAAGATATCTCCTCGGCAAGCGGCTTGCCACGTGACTCCATCACCTCGTTAAGGTTCAGCTCGATATTCTCAGAAGGTGTTGGCTCTCCGTGTTTCTGCCGATAGTCATCGAGAGCTTCTAGCATCACGAGCGCATCGTCGACTGATAGGTCAAGATAGTCGGTTGCGTCGGCAATCGTGGACTCAAGGGTCGTCAACGTGTCGGTGTCCTCAATCAGAACGCCCCACTCGCGATTCTTGTGGAGTCCAGACTCGGTGAAATTCGCAGAGGTTATTACCGCAGCGAATACGCGGGCACTGTGGCGAAATATATAGACCTTTCCATGTAACCGATTGTTGATCGAGACTCGGAGGTTAACATGCCCCAATGCTTGGGCCAAATCCATAAGGGATACGATCGCATCTAGCTTCCGAAATTGCTCCTTAGTCCGCGGCTTGAGAGTCGTAATCACGTGAAGATCACGGAGCTGGGTGAGATCGAAACCGCCTAACAGTTCTTTCATATCGGACGCCAGGAACGGCGACATGAGTGTCATTGATGTCGCTCTCTCGACGAGTCCTGCAAGTTGAGGAAAATGCCCCTCTGTCGCGGTTGAGTTCGTGACGATTCTCATTTTTCCCTTGTTGTCCGAACGCGGAGTTGAGCGGTGTAACACGTCCGCTCGAACGACTGGTTAGGTGGCACCTTCACCTGCGACACTATTCCTAGGTCGTCTTACTATTGATGTAATGCAATAGCGTATGGATAGAATCCAAAGTCAGATCCGCCTCCGGTTTGTCGAGCAGCTGTTCATTCGGATGGGCCAGTGACGCCCGATTTCGTAAGGGGTTCAATGTATCAATAACAGTCGACAAGGCACGTAGCAAACGCGTAATGTCGTCCGACCTCGGCCCATCAGCTTGCAGGGACGGATGTGAATCTCGAAGTGCTCGAAATAACCGCGTCACACTTGCTTCCTCAGCGATCTCGATATCGGCATTAACGCAAAGCTCCCGGAGATATCCGTGAAATGCGGTGTGCGCTCGGTCGACGCCACTTGTAGAGCCGCGCCCTGATATTAGGTGTCGAGCATCGGCTAGGGCTTCCTCAACAGTTCGGGATGTGATTCCCAGGTGCGGTTCCGCCACAGGTGCTATTGAGCCATCACCCAAGGAAGCCCCTATAGCGATAAATCGAACATCTATAGGGCAAATTTCGTTAAGTGCTGACGAGATCTGTTTAAACTCAAAACGGCTAGTCGGCTCGGAATACTTATCTACGAGCTTTGCGTATGTATCGATCGGGAGTTCCGTGTAAAGAACCACAAACTCGTCGCCGAAGAAATTCTCGCCCTCTCGAAGTTCGAATTGCATGGATTCGAACATCTCTGATGCTTCGAAATTGCCGCGCGCTTTTAACAATTGCAGCACGCCGTTTCGAAACGATTTCCAATTATTCGAAAATGCCAGATCTCCGATACTGTAATCTTGAGCTCCACTACCCGAGACTAGCGTGAACATCGGTTAATTCCTGATGTGACCGCGCCACCTAACGCAGTGATGACCTGCGCGGAACGACCAATCGTCTTTGAGCCCGTGGTTGCAGTCGAGCATCCCAGCAGCTTCAACCTCAGTGTCAATAGTCTGGTCCATCCCCTGTCATGCAATGTAGGACGCCCCGCGGGAGTGTCTCTGTGCTCGGAGGATCCGTGGCAGGCCGTTCTATCCGTCTTCTGCCTTCGGAAGGCCGTCGCTCATCTTCGACTTTTCTGACTTTGTCAGGCTGAACACCTGCTTGAACAGCGTCTCGAGCTTCTCTACGGCCTCCCGGGAGAACATGCCGACCAAGCCTGCTAGACCTGCCAGCCCGTAAATGTTCAGCTTCTCTACCTCTACGTTGGTCGTCAGGATTCCACCTCTGATGATCAGGTAGACGATGACTGAGAGCGCCGAGCTGATAACTGGCCGTAGCATGTACCACCACGCCCACCGACTGACCAGAGCGTTGTTCCCGACATACCTGATGAAGGAACTCCCCGTCTCAACAAAACTGCCCAGTGATCCCATTAGCAGTATTATCAAGAGGTAGCTGACTTCGGCGTCCACCTGCCATCGGTCTGGCATGGCACCATTGTTTGAAGTGCCTTGCTTGGGCCACAGATGCACAAGGCAGTAGAGCGATGCTGCGTACACAACAAGGAGATAGGTACCGACCAGTAAAATCGTAACCCAATGGTTGGTGGGAGGATTTTCCGTATTGCCGTCGTTACTTGGTCGATCTTTCATGTGGGACCTCCATCTCGCCTACGCATCCGCCGTTGACGCACCCGTCAGGCTATAGCCTCCCTCTCGGCCGGCATCGCATTCACCCGTTCCCCACTTCGAACGAGGCAAGGTCATCCGGTCGTTGAGTCCATTCTCCGTTCCCAGTGTCTCATATGTACCCTTGGATCTACTGCGTCCACGAGGCGTGCTCGGGCATGGACAGTCACCAGACCTATGACCAAAGCAAGGAAACACCATACAAGCGAGTCCATGTCAAGGCCCTCGAGGCGGACAATGGGAAGCTGCGGAGTCACCGTTGCAAGCCCGACAAGAGATGCTACGTTGAGACCTACGGAGCTCAGGACAAAGGCCGAAGCTGGAGTCCCGAGACTGCGGTAGGTGTGAGTTGATTGATATCTAGACCACTCCGCCTCCCAGCCCAGCCCGGGAACGTGTGGTTCGATGAACAACTGGATGTACCGACCGACTCGGAACATCCCGTGGTACAACCCCACCACGTGGTACATGCAGGATATCACTATGAAAGGAACGACGAGAAAGACCCATCGGTTGTCTTGATCGGCCGCGTACGCAAGTCCCGCACTGCTGGCCACCAGCATCAATCCCTGCACTTGCAGAACCATTGTTTGCTTGCTCACGATCTCTTGGCGTAGGGCCTGATACTCGGCCAGTCTAGCGTCCATTTCTTCCAAGCGTCACCTATCCATCAGCGATCACCTCGCCGCTCCAAGCCTCGGTTGGGCTTCCTTGTGTATGGGTGTCCTGCCAACTGGCCCCCACGCATGACTAGTGATTGTGCTGCGTAAATCCCGGCACTATCCTGTCGTAGCCGCCAGAGATGCCTGCACAACTAACCTGGTTGAATAAATGCGCAATGGCATATACGAATACATTACCGAATTCGGCATTCCTCAACAAGCAGCGTTTCTCCGCGCGAAGGTTTCGTCATCGTCGTATTATCTGCCGTTGAGTCCAAGAGTAGAATTCACACAAGTCCTTGATGGCCTGCTTGTAGGGTCATAGCTCTCCGAAGAATCGTAATGACCACTACCGACGTCGACATCCGACCCCTCGAACTCTCCGACGCCCCCGCCGTCCAGCGCTACGCCTCCGACCAACGGGTTGCCCGCACCACCACTATCCCTCGACCCTACCCCGAAGACGGCGGCGAGCAATTCGTCAAGAAATGCCTAGGTGCCCACGAACAAGGCCGGCTGTTTCCGTTCGCCATCCTTGCCGACGAGGAAATGATCGGTGTACTTGAACTGAAGGTGGTAAAGGGCCAGTACCGCACCGTCCAGTGCGACTACGGCATCGCCTCTTCCCACTGGGGCAAGGGTATTACGACCCGGGCCGTCGGCCTCGCCCTGACCTACGCGTTCCAGGAACTCGACATGGCGACCGTGAACTCGGGTTGTCTCGCGCGCAATCCCGCGTCGGCCCGCGTTTTGGAAAAGAACGGATTCACGGAGATCGGCCAGTTCATCTACAACTCACCCAAATTCAAGGATGAGCCCGCTCGTCGTTTCCGTCTCACCAAACAGGAATGGCTGCAACGAAACCCGGAGTAGTAGAAAGATGCTGACCATCCGCCCGATCGATCCCGAAGAGGATCGTGACACCCTGCTCGAACTGCACTGTATGGGCAACTACGACAGCGAAACGCCGTGGGCGCGGACGATCTCCTACGACGACTACCGCGAGAAATGGCTGAGCACGGAGCAGACCGATTCCTTCCTGACCCATCTGTCCCAATCCATGGAGGATGAGCGCACCATCGCCTCCATCTGGGAGGAGGGCGGTCTCGTGGTCGGTTTCGTCTGGGTTGCTATTCGAGAGGTGGAGGGTTACGACGTGACCATTGCGGAGATCAACGACATCGCCGTGAGCGAATCCCATCGCCGCCGGGGCATCGGCACCGAGATCCTCGAGCACGTAGAAGCGCTGGCCAGGGAACGCGGCGCCGATCTGTTGCGCTCCGATACCGGCATCGAGAACCTCGCCTCCGACCGGCTCCATACCAAGGCCGGCTTCAAACCGATCCGCACCGAATACGAGAAGGTGCTGACGCCGCCGCCCATGGCGAGAAGCGTGTGCAACCCCTCCTCATAGCCGCGTGACGCCGCCGTGCCCTCCAATCCTACGACGCCCTGCTCGACGGCATTGACGAGATCATCGACGCCCAGAAGGATCTCGGCACCCAGGCGCGTGGCCGCCGCCTCGCCCGCAGCTACTGGGAGATCGGCGACGCCATCCACGTCCACCTGCTCGCCAACGAAGGCAAATCGACCTACGGCGAGCGTTTCTTCACCCGCCTTTCAAATGATCTAAACTTAGACCAGTCATTAGTTTATAACATGATCCGTTTTCGTCGGTGCCAAATTTGGAATCAATTCCAAAATTGAGCTGGACCCATTACGTCCAGATCATCTCCCTCAAGTCGGGTCGACAGCGCGAATTCTACGAACGCGCCGCCGCCGAATCGAGCTGGACCGTGCGCGAGCTCAAGGAACAAATGAAGGCCGACCTTTTCGCCGATGCTCGCCAGGTACGTTCCGTCGCCTTCCGACCCGGCGGCGAGCACCAAGGGTGCGCCTCACGCCGCGAAAAGGCGAGCTCTACACCTACCGCCTGATTCCGTCACTGCCTGGACAGGCGCAAGATCTCGCCGTCGATCTGGGATTTGACAACCATTGGCTAGGACCGATCCGGGATATCACCGCTCCCCGGGTCGGCATGATCGTTGCGGCCGAAAAAAGCAGAGGCGGCAGCCAGCCGCGCTACCACTTCTCCGTCAACCGGCGCCGCGGCCGCAAACTCTACACCGTCAAAGCCCTCTGCGAGCGTGTCATCGACGGCGACACCATCCTCGCCCGCATCGATCAGGGGTTCCACATGTGGCATGCCGCGCGCTTGCGGCTGCGCGGCATCGACACCCCCGAGCTCTACTCCAGCGCCGGCCGCCGGGCGCGCGAATTCGTGCAGGCAACAATGGATCAGTGCGACTTCGTCGTCATCTGCACCGCTAGCCGCGACAAATACGGCCGTTATCTCACCGACCTGTTCTACCTGCCGGGTGCGACCCACCCCGCCGACGTACTGCGCGATGGATTCTTCCTCAACCTTGAGTTGATTGATCGCGGACACGCGCGTCCATACGCTCCGTAGAAAAAGCGTCGAAGCCGCGCAGTGCGGGATGGATTTCGGTTGAACGGGATATAGGAGCTGGGGCACAGCGGCACAGGTACACTTCACCCACGCGTGCGTGACAAAATCAGGCGTAGGCGAATTCCGCTTGGAGATGTGGCCGCGCCGATGCGATGGGTGGCGCGACCACCGGCGTGGGGTGCCAACACCCCGTTATAGCGAATCAGATTCAGCCGCGGCGGCGGTACCAAAGCGGCGAGTTTCTCGATGAGTTCGAGGGGGGAAGCATCACGTGGGTGCTGCCGGGGCTGGTCGTCGGTCGCGCGGGTGTTGGAAACAACGATACGGCCGCGATGTATCCACTGTAATGGTGGCGTCTCCTTGCCCGTGTGGCATTTTGGGGTGCTCGCTAACACCCAGGATACGCCGCCATTACACGACTTTCGGTTATACCCCCGGTCAGCAAGTTACGGGATTCTCACTCCCCTTCCTGATTGATAGACAACAGCCTGAAATAGCGGCGAGTCCCAGATGTTGTCGAAATCTGGATCGACGGTCGCAAGGTAACGACAATATTCCTTTTGCTCAATTGACTTCGCCAAGCACGCCAATGCTTCCTGCAGGCTGTGCATCTTCGAATGGGCACACGCAAGGTTGTAATTGAACATGTGAAAATCATTCTTCTCTTTAAGCCGCTCAAAGACGTCGATCGCTTCTTGTGGTCGATCAAGCTTAATGAGCGCGACGCCTTGTTCCTTTCGCAGTAGCTCGTGCTGAGGGTATAAATCTAATCCTCTTATACACACACATCAAGACATTCCAGGTAGCACTGATGTTGTTCAATGCCCTCATCTCCGGCCTCACCCCTCAAGAAATACATATCAGCCAATGCAAAAAAGTCTTCGGCGGTCGGATTCTTCTTCTTAAGTTTGTTTTTGTAGCGTTTTATGCGCTCATCAAATTCAGCTATTGATAAAGATTTCTTGTCTGTGTATTTCCTCAGTAGTGTGGCTCGATGCTTGCTGATTGCTCCAAAGCGAATCAGTTGGGCGTGCATTTCCGTTCTCTCGTTGCTGCTTTCTTTGTGTAGGTGCTTGAATATTGCGTTTTCCATGGCGCTGGTAATTCTCTTGCAAACAGCCGGCGTTAGCTGCTTCCTGTATTTTATTGCCTGGTAGTTGGATATCATGCCAGGAATGCGTTGCGAGGTTGGAATAACAATTAGTAAAGGTTTTCCAAGGGCTACGACCTGCCCGGTTTCATACATCACATTAGGGTTGCAGTCTTCTAGGAAGGAAATAGAAACCAGACACCTGCGAATAGTGGCGTGGATCTCATCAAGCCAAATCTCACCTCCCTGGATTTTCATATAGGTTCCAAGGGAGAATTTTGGGAATGCGGTTCTGATTGCAGGACCCAACTCATTCGCAATGAACGTCTTGAACTTAACTTCATCAGGCATAGAAACGAAAATTTTTCGATGTTCTAGCATGATTCAGTTCTCACATTACCATAATGTTCAGAATTGATGAAATTTTCGCCCTCAGTGGCAATTGTTCGCCAATATCTGTATGACTTCGAGTCGGTCGCCTTCATTCTTTGTTCGCGCCTAAGTCCTGTCTTCAAATCAATCCCCCTCTAATTGCCGTCGGAGTACCATATCTTTGTCGAACAGGTTCTCGATGGTGGTGTTTGTGCCTACCTCGGTGGTCGGGTTGGCGACAGCGGGAGTGGCCTGCGTCCGTTAACGCTCATTGCCAACACGCTCATCGGCGAAGATAATAGCAATTATCGATGCGTTTGTGAAGCAGAAAATTATGTTATGCGAATTTTATTCGGACTTGTAGGTTTTTCTTCGCCGGTTTTTGACAGACTGCCCGGACAGGCGCAAGATCTCATAGTCGGTCTGGGATTTGACAACCGTTGGATACGCCCGAGCCCCGGGCTGGCACGATCGTCACCGCCACGAAAAGTAAAGTCAGCAGCCAGCCGCGCTACTGACGATTCGCCCGGTCGAACCTGGGCGGGATCGACCGCCGGCAATTCGCCCGGTGAGTCCAACCTGAAAAAGCTTCTCGCAATATGGCACACAACTCGCGCGAACCACATCGCTTCAGTTGACGACCGCTTTGAAGCTGAACAGGTCCATATTGTCCAGGTGGAAGCGCAGTCGGATCTGCTGCCCTCGCAACGAGTCGATCTTCTTCGCGTCGCCGTTCCACGTCTGCCGTAGAGCCGTACTATCACTCGTTACAGGATCGGCGTCCGCGAGGGACAGGCCCGCTATCGGATCGAGCGCTTCCGTCAATACCTCACAGCGGAGCTCACCGGCGCCGCTGCCGCCGAGAACCGCCGCGTTGATACTCAATTCGCCGCCCGGCCACTCGATAGGTACGGTCGTCAGCGTGCCGGGGAATCGGTTCGCCCGCAGTGAACAGAATCCGTCCGCTCTGAGCTGTGCGAGTCCGAGTCCGCGCCCGAACGTGAGGTGTGCGCTACCATGCATCGCCTGGCCGCCCCAGTAGTAGAACCACAGCGTCGACACGGGGTGTTGATACCTGAGCCGCCTCTCGAGGTCGCCCGACGCTGCCGGCTTCGATGCGCCGCTCGTGCGGATCGGTGGGCTGAGCGCCGTATCGGTAACCGCACAGTCGAATGCACCGCCGGCACCACCTCCGGGAGCGGGCGGCAGAAAAGAGGTGCGTGGGCGCGGCCGTTTCCAGTCCTTCGCATCGCGACTGAAGAGCAATGCCATTTCCCCCCATGACTCGTTCACTTCCCAATACCATTGGAACAGTCCCACCCAGACGCCTTCGTAGGGGAACGCGTGCGCGTGGTAAATCTGGCCCGCCGGATCGTCTTCGAGGTCCGGAATGAGCACCCTCGTCGGCTCGCCAGGTTCGGCCTCCGTAAGGTTGCACGCGAGTCTGTGGGCCGTTCGCGGTAGGTTCCAGCGCTGGATATCCTCTTTGCCCCGTCCGATGAGGAGATAGGGGTAGTCGGGATTTCCGCTGAAGGTTGCCGTTGTACGGTCGTGGAATCCGTGTTCGAATCCGTTTGGGCGCTCCTGCACCCAACGCCAGTGGACGCCATCAGGAGATTTCAGGAAATACCCCCTGTAGTGTTTGCTGTCGGGCGGCCAGCACAGGCTGATAAACATGGTCCACGGCTCGTCAGCGTCCGGCTCGTGAAGGATGGTCGGCGCTGTCGTGCGCCCTGCCGGGCCGAGATCCAGGACGATATTCGTCATCTCGCCGTTACGACCGCGATACACGTCCAGTTCGGGCCGACGCCAGTGTATGCCATCGTCGGACACGATCATACAAATGGCGAACTGTATTTCCGGATATTCCGGCGGCGAGAGCGTTACGTACCACGCTTTCCATAGCCCATCGGCCGGATCGATATACACGCCGCCAAGATAAACGATCCCATTGCCTTCCCATGGAGCCCCAACGGTATATACGGGATTGTCGAAATACTTGTGGGGCTGATGCATCACCCGCTGCAACCGAACCGATTGTTCGATTATAGCATCATCAAGGAATAGTTGAGAATTACGGAGGTCGAATTCCATTACTGTCTCACATACAATAGCGCGCAATCGAGCGCGATCGGTGTCCCTGTAGACTCAGCCCGCGTGTTCAGGCTGACTTCGAGCCTGTTTTCACCATTGACGACCCGGTCGGGCTGCACCTCGCACTCCAGCCAGTGGCCGGCGGGCGCCGCGTCTAGAGTCTTCTGCGGCCGTAGACCATTCAATGCGACATCGTTGAATTTCACCGATATCTCATCGCTCGCAGCGAGCTCCCACAAGTGCAGGCGAAAGCGAAAGGGGCCCTTCCGCGAGCTCAGATCTTCGCCGACTTGAAAGTGCGCTTTGGCTGTCTCTCCGGGCTGCAGTTCCAGTTCACGAAGCCGCTCGAAGCTGCAGGCACCGCGGAAATCGTCGACGCCGAAGAGCTTGTCTTTGCCTGCCATCGTTTCGAGATCTCCGATCTCCATCCACACCTCATCGTTGACAAAGGCGCCGTTGAAGACGTAGATGCCGTCGGCGCCGGCAGCGAGCAGATTGGTCGCGGCTCCGCGCCAGGCAGGCAGCATGCCTTCCCACTCATTCATCTCGATCGTGAAGGACGAGCCGGTCTCCCTCAGGGATGCAGCCCAGGATTTGTACTCCCTGTACTCGCCGTCCGTGAGATCGAGGAACGTCCATGGATGCCAGAACCCCCAGCCGATGCAAGGATACACCGGCACATCATGGTCGTGTCCCAGTTTGATCATGGGGCCGAACGACTCGGTCATGTGCGACTCGACGCCGCCGCCGGGTATCAGCAGGTCCAACAGATCCTCGGCCAGCCAGGTCTCCAGGTCCAGGCCGATGAAACGCGCGTCCGCCAGATTGAACGGCGTGCGCGCCGCCACTAGCAGCGGTCGCCCTCGCTTGTGGCCGACTTCGTCGGCCAGCTTCCGCACCCGCCGCACCAGGGCCGTCATCATCTCCACGTGCTCCGCCTCGACTGGAAGCATGTCACGGGTCGGACGGAAAAAGGGATAGTGCCGGAAGAAGTCCATCTCTATCCCGTCGACGTCGTAGTTGCGCGCCACCTCGTCTATATTGGCAAAGACGTGGTCGCGGACCTCGGGAAAGCTGAAATCCATTCCCGACCAGACCTTCTTCGAACCGTCCTCCTTTTCCCAGTCTGCCGGCTCGCCCATGAGAAATTCCGGATGGTCGCGTTTGAAGGGCGCCAGACCATAGGTCCAGTAGGACGACCCGTCAGGGTGGGAATCGTGTACGTCGTTCATGCGCAATGACCAGAAGGCTTCCAGCTCGTTCTCGTGACAGAAATCCGTCTGAATCTGCAGACTGTCGCGTCCGTAGGTTTCGACCAGCTCCAGGGGAATCCCCTCGCCGTGGAACCCACCCAGCTTGGTATGGTGGGAGAAGCGAACACCGGCCATGCAGCTGCAATACCAGCTGCTGTCCACCTGCGTTCCGAGCAGCGTCCGGGCGCGGGCATCGAGAAAGTCATCGATCAGCTCGCCGCTCTCGCGCCCCGCCAGGCCTTGAGCGGAATCCTGCGGCGTCCTCGCCTGGATTACGTCGTCGCCGTCGTTGTTGTAAATGATCCGCCGTCTGCACCACCGTGCGTCTCGTCTGGTCTGGTTCATTGATTTCTGCCTCTGCTGGTTGATGTTCGCGTGGCGCTGTCAGGTGTCCGCTGCCAGCGATTGTTGTGTCGTTTCTGTCAATTATGGTATCGTGAAATCCTTCTCGTAGGCTTTCAGGCAGTCTTCTTTCGACCCTTCAAACAGATATATTCTACCTCGGATCGTCTTCTTCTCGCCTCTAGCCAAAGGGCCAACTTTTACGGAAAGGTGCATGCACTTCAAGGGGTTGTGCCCTTGAGCGGACAGGAACGATTCCCACGCGATTCCCATCACATATCGTCCGTCATCGCTTTCTCTAATCATTATGCCGGCATAGGCATCGCGATCGGATGTGGGCCACTTCTCATCAAAAACAAAAATCCCGTCTTCCTTCTCTTTATTCCAGGACACAACCTCCGGGCGACATTCGTGGTTAAAGTGGATTTCACGAGGAAATTCGCCCTTTATTAATTCCAACCCGTTCTTTCCTTGGAAGTATGTATGGACGTGCCCTTCATCCAGAAAAAGGGGGTTTCTCCCCAATGGGTTTCTTGTGGGACCGGGGGTGAAACAGGGAATAATTGCAGCAATGGCTGGCCATTCATGCTGCGTCTTATTAGTAATCTCCAGAGATAGTTCGGCACCATTCTTTGTCGCATTGATGTGCATCTTCAACCATTCAGCATCGATATGTGCGGTTGCTCTGTTTTCATCAACACGCCATTCCCAATCGCATGCCCCCTCCGTATGCTCGCCCTTTGTTACAGCATCAAACAAATGCCATTCGTAAAAATAGAGGAAGGCGAATTGGTTTCTATCGGAACAAGATTCTAACCGGATACCTCTTTCCCATTCTGTAAGCTTCATTGTGTTGTTCATAGGCCTCTGCGGGCGGGGCACGATGGCGGCGCGGTCGCTGTTGTTAGGCGCCAACACGCCGTGATAGCGGATCAGGTTAAGCCGTGGAGCACCGCGCCAAGCGCCTCTCGATCGAGCCAGATTCCGGCTGGTTAGTAACGACAATGCCGTTTATGCTACCTATCCGTTTTACCACAGCTCGCGAGAGGCCAAGCGCGCTCCTTCTGCCATCGCCGCCAATTTCGCCCACGCAATCCTGGGATCGATTTTGGGATCGGTCGTGGCGAAATGTGCGAACCCGCAGTCGGTACCGGCGATCACGTTCTCCCTGCCAACCAGTTTCGCGTACCGGACAATCCGCTGCTGCACGAGTTCGGGATGTTCGATGAAGTTGGTCGTCGAATCCAGCACTCCCGGAATAATCGTTTTTCCGTCGGGAAGTTTGATGCTCTCGAACAGCTTCCACTCGTGCCCGTGGCGGGGGTTGGCGGCCTCGAAAGAGAGGGCGGAGGGTCGGGCCCTGAACGCGAGATCGATGATGTCCGCAAACGGCGTATCGAGGTGATGCGGTCCCTCGTAGTTGCCCCAGCACAGGTGCATTCGCAGCCGGTCCGTCGGGATATCGCGCAGCGCGTGGTTCAGCGCCTCCACATGGAGCTCCCGTATACGATTCAGGTCGTTGGAGCTGTAGTTCAGCCGCTCCCAGCCGCTCATGGTCAAGTCTGGACAGTCGACCTGCAGCACGAGGCCCGAACGAAAAATGGCGTCGTATTCGACCTTCATCGCATCTGCCAGCGCGTAGAGATATCCTTCCTCGCTGTCGTAGTACTGGTTCTTGCAAAAATGAGCCAACAGTCCAGGAGAAGCCGCAGTCATGAAGACTTCCTCTGGGCTGGCGTCGGTCAACGCTGCCTTCAAGTTGTCCAGGTCCTTTTGAAGAAGCGCGTGCTCCGTGTACTCAATGGGCCCGGTGCATACCGGCAGCCGTATGTCGCTGCTGACGATGGTGCGCCGCTCTCGCGCCAACCGCTGGGTGTATTCGGGGAAGTCTTCGACGACAATGGCCGGCCGGGGACGATCCCGATCCTCAAGACCGCTGAGGCGATCCTTGGCGTAGGTAGAGTAGGCTACCTTGCCCTGCTCGCCATCGTTGATCACGTCCACGCCGGCGGCGCATTGCCTGGTGACGACCTCCTCTACCGACTGAGCGATGAGAGAATCCAGCGCAGACAAGTCAAGACGCTCTCCTGCTTCTTTTGCGCGCAATTGCTCAGCCAGGTTTGCAGACCGCGGCAGACTACCGGTGTGCGTGATGAGAATCCTGTCGGTGCTGCGTCTCATATTCGATGAAGCCGCTTGATATCTAGTATTTAGGTCGACACCCTCTGACAAGTAATGGCATAGGAATAATAGTTGCCAGCTTGCCGGCATCAAGATAGACACCTTTAAGTCGAAGCTCGCCGCGTGAAACGCATGACATGAGTGATTTCGAGCACCGCCAAGGCGAGTAACCCCACAGCAGGCCAGTCATGATGCTGGCGCGCGCGGGACTGCATATAGGCTGGGCTACGTAGGCGTTCTGGAAGACGAAACTCTCGTCCGCCAGGGCCGTTCATGGTCGGGGTGTGGATGCGCTCGTTGCCGTAGCAGCGCAACGTGTCGTAGCGCTGTTGGAAATGAAGAGGAGATTGGGCTTGGCCTTTTACTTAGCTCGGCCGAACTTCCCTCCACCCTAAACCCCAGTCGCCATCCAAACGACATTAGGCTTCTTTGATACCCCAAGCGCTAAGTCATCGTCGAAGTCGTCAGCATCTTGGTAGGTACCGAATAAGCGATCCCAGAAAGTAAAAAAGCCACCGAAGCTGGCATTATAGACACTGGGATGGTTGGCGTGATGCAGGCGGTGGAATCTGGGGGTGACCAGGACCCATTCGAGCCATTTCATTCTGAAGCGTATATTGGCGTGCATCCAATGATCGGCTAGGACGATGACCGCGATAATGTAAATGATAATCCAGTTGGGCAGGAGGAACCACGCCATTAGGATGCTACTGAAATTTCGAATGACATTGTCAAGAAAGCTCGCACGCACACCTGAGAACCAATACAGTTGCTCGATGCTGTGATGCCACACATGCATGCGCCAGCACAGGCGGGTGTGCAGCAGGCGATGTAACCAGTAGTAGATCAGATCGCTTACGATGAATAACATCACAATTCGATAGACCAGTGAATAGTCGGCAATGTAGCTGTCGATTACAAAATGTTTTAATTCCGCCAAAAGTTCAAAGCTGCCGAGAACAGAGTAGGTAAACATCACAATTGGGACGACTAGTAAATCTTTAAATTTGCTCAGTAGGTGGACTGTGAAGAAGGCGACTAAATCGTTTTTAATGCAACCCTTGAAGTCTATTTTTTGGTAAGCGAAAAAGTACTCGGCAAAAGTGAATACTGAACCACTTATAAAGAATAACAGCAGAAAATAATTCCCGTGCCTGAGTACTCCTTCGATGGCGGCGAATAAGAGGTAGCCGACGATTAGTAACGAGGTGATGTACAGAGCGGCCTGGTACAAGTAATGTTGTTGAATCCTCTCGACAGGGGCCCTGAGCGCGCCAAACAGGGCCATACGCTCTGAAATACCTCGAATGAGAAAGAGCGCGAATAAAAGATAGAAAACATGGGTGCTGGTCATGTTCATGAAACCTGCGGCCTATGGCGTTGGATCAGTCTGTATTTATTTGTGCTGGTGGTCCAGTTCCAAAGGCATACCTGCGGTAATGTCGTTGTCCGTTCCGGCGGTGACCGGCCAGGCTTGGCCGCCCTCGAATACAAAGTCTTCCCTGCCGCACAGCCACAGGAACATACGTGCAACACGGACGGAGTCGTGCCATTTCTCGGGCATTGCGCGGCCTGTGCCGAATGGGATCTTGGTGAAATCGCACTGCGGATCGGCAACCCAGTCGCGCCTGGGTGTGACCGTGCGCCGGTAGGTGTATTTGAGCAGGTTGCGGATGCCGCTGGCCGTGGAGCTGCTGGCGCGATGCCACATCGAGCAGTGGGTGATAAAGATCGAGCCGGCCGGCGCCACCGTCTGCACGGCCTGGCGAATGCTACCGTATTGGGTCATGTAGCGACGCTTGATACGCAGAAAGTGAGAGCTGGGCACGATCTCTGTAGGTCCCAGGCCCGCGGGCGTGTCCTGTGGATAATAGAACACAAACAGGCTGTCGAGCCGCGGTGAATCGATCGCCCCGCTGTCGCGGTGCCAGCCGCCGCTCGTAGCGCGCGGGCACTGGACGCGGTGGTTGCTCATGACCATGGGCGATATAAAGTCTTTGCCCAGGAGCGAGCGCACCGCCCCCGCTGCCTGCTGGTTCTTAGTGACGTGGTCGACGAACCACTCTTCATCCAGGATCTCCATCGGCTGTCCCTCCGGATTCCTGTCGAGGAATTCAGTCGTGCGGCGGTTGACCTCGTCGGGGACCACGGCCTCGAGCATCATGAAGCCATTCTTGCAGAATTCAATCACCTGCTGGTCGGTCAGTGTCGGTTCGCAATCGTATATCTCTCCTCGCATGATCTGTCCTTTCCGTGGATTTATTTCTCGCGGATAAATTCGCAGCCGAGCCCGTAAGCTCCGTGCCGCATCTGCTTACGGCGCCTGATAGTGGCAATGAAAACCGCCGACGTAGAATAATTACGGTAAAGAATTTCGGCGGTCCCACCAAGAGCCGCGGCTAGAGATTGAAACTACAGAGGGTTCCAGACGCTATTTGCCAGATCTTGACCCGAATCAAGCGCTTACATTATTGTTCTGTCTAGATCATCACTTTCCAAAGTAAAGCGATGGTGGAGGTGAGCTCATAATGTGGCGATCGTTCCATAGATATTGGAGCTTCTTATTGCTGGTATGGGCCACGGCAGGCGCGGAGCAAGCGTCTCGTGTGGCGATTCCCGAAGTGGGGCAGCACCGGCCTTTTCTGCGCTATGAGCGGCCATCCTACCGAAACTTTGCCTTTGATCACTTCACCAACTACGAGGATCACACCTGGGGCGTGCGGGAGGCCGGGATAGCAACCCGGCTAAATTCGAGCGAGGTAGTACGGGCGCATGCCTTATGGAGCCCTATGGGGGATTACGTCACGACCGGGTACGATCTGTTCACCTGGATCGAGCGGCGCCAGCCGGAACAGCGCTGGGGCAGCGCGCTCTTCAAAGACTGGGCGAGTTGGTCGGATGAGTTCAACAATGTGGTGGTGGCGAGCGACGGCTACGGGGGCTGGGGCTACAGCGCCATCGTCGGCGACGGCTTGATCGCCCGCCTCACGCCGCTGACCCTGTCGATGACGGATTTCAATGGCCTGCGGCTGGACGTGTCTCTGCCCCGCGTGAAGTTCACCGCTCTGGGCTCGCGCATTGCCCGGCCGAATAGAGAGTCGTACCTGAGCTCCGAAAATGCCGCAGAGTTCGAAGTCGACCATTCCACCTTACTTGCAGGCGCCCGCGCCCAGGCTGATCTAGGCGCGCTGCGCCTGGGTCTAAATGGAGTGAACCTGCACTCCTACAATAGCACGCAGGCGGGCAACAGTACGAAGGGCCGGCTACGGGCGGATCAGCCGCTGTACGAGTGGCTCATCGTGCGCATTTCCGATGACGCGCCCGCCGACGGGCGGGGTGGGGCCGTAGTCCAGGACGTGCGGCTCATCCTCAATGGCCAGGCGCGGCCCGATCTGCCGCCGCAGGTAATCCGGCAGCAGGCCGGCGCCTCATCCCAGGTAGGGCGCACGCTCTCATCGGGTGCCTTCGTTCCGGTCTTCTACAGCAGTATCGGCGGACCTCCCCAGTATTACCACGGGCAGGAGATCCCACTCTATGCGGACTATCTCTACCGCCTGGCGCACGAAAGGGGTGAAGACGTGAGCAAGGATGCCCACGTGGAGGGATTGCTGGCGAATTTTGCGCCGGAAGACCCGGGGGGGGTCCTGCACGCCGATAGGGAGGAGCAATTGGTCTACCTCTTCGATCTGGGGCAGGAACCCCACGTCGAGTCGGTGGAGGTGGAAGCGGTTTTGGGCAATGACTACCGGGTGGAGTGGGCCGGCTTGCGCCTGAGCAAGGGCGGCGCGACCGCTTCCAAAGTCGAGCAGCGGTTGCAAGGCACCTTCTACCGCACCGTCCTGCGCGCCCGGGGCAGCGTCGAGGATAGGTCGAATCTCAGGCGGGTGCGCTTCAAAGTGGGCGAAAACACGGCGATTTTCACCTACAGTGCGGACGTGCATCTGGCGCTGAAAGGCCTGGAGGTCAGCGGCGAGTATGCGCGTTCGGCGGTATATGGGCGCTATCCGGCCCACTTAGAGAGGCAATCCTTGATCGATGCAAGTCCACGCTTTGCGAATCGGGGCTCGGCCTACTTTGTCAATGCGGTCCGCTGGTTCGAGCGCGGCCAGATGGGGGCGGAGTACTTTTCCATGAACCCGGGCTTTACGACCGAGATGCAGACCTATCTGCCCAAGGATTTCGGCTACTCATCGAGCCGCGGCTACAGCCCTTTTGCCGGGTTGGCCAAGGATACCGTCATCTGGCGGCTGGTGCAGGACAACGAGGACGGGGACCGCTGGAAGGATGTCATCCTGGGCAATGTCCTGGGCAGTCCATGGTCATATGATCGTCGCGCGGAGAGAGGTAATGACGGGGATGGAATTTTCCCGGGGCAGGACGAAGACAAAGACGGGATTGTGGATACGGACCGCAACTTCAATGGCATCCCCGACTACGAAGAGCTCTTTCTGATGTACGAGGTGGAACCCCCTGAATACGTCTACGGCCTGGACCGCAACCACAACGACGAGCCCGACCATCGCGAGGACGATTGGTTCCCGGACCACCCCTACGATGCGGACCAGCGCGGCTACCACCTCTTCGGGCAGGTGGATCTGAGCCGGCACGGGTCGGTGGGGGTGGGACGCTACGCGGTCAAGGGACTGGCCAGCGGCGGGCGCAACCGCTCGACCTATGCCCTCTTGAACTACCGCCGGGAGGACGTCGCACGGGTCCGCCGGCTCTTCTTCGAGAACCACTTCCGCCGGGTAGAGGACGATATTCCTGACGAATTCAACGAATTCAGTAGAGCCATTGGGTTGGAGCGGGTGGAGCCAGTTGATACTCGGGGTAGTGGAGTAGTGCAAAATGTTGTTTTCGACATCACCCGGCATCAGGATCTGTTGTTTTATCAGGACAGCTATGTCAACGAGACCTACCTGGAGGGGGCGTTCCGACCCTGGTCGACGCTGAATTTGGTGCAGAAGCTGCGCTCACGGATCAACTGGCAGCAGGGGGGGCGATTGGCCAATGACAGCTTCCAGCGCCAGCGCCGGCTGGACTTTTGGGCGGTGACCAGCCGAGTGGACTATACCTGGCAGTGGGGCAAGCTGCGCGTGGTGCCCCAATTCAAGTTTTTGCTCTTGCGCCTGCAGGACCGGGAGGCCGACTTGGCCCTGCGCTCCGAGTACCGGATGATCCCGATCCTCAAACTGAGGTATCCGCTGATGAGCCGGACGACGCTGCAAGTGGGGGCACAGGGCTGGGGGCCGCTGCCCTATCGGCTCAAAGACCGGACCGAAAAGCGCAACAGTCTTGAGCAGCGCACCGCGGTTGTCTCGCTGACAAACCGCTCGCGCTATTTTGGTTATGACATGTATACGATCATCGGCTTCAGTCGAGAAGAGCTGGACTTCGACGTGCGTTTTCAGCGCTTCAGAAACTTTGATAGGTGGACGCTTTTCGTGCGCAATCTGATCGGCTTTGGCGAATTTGGACGGTTGTTGTAGGCACAGACAATAGTCTGATCGTCTTCTTGCGAGTCGTCGCCACTGAACGCTCGCACGTCACCGAGTAGCTTCTCCAAGATCCCTGCGGAAAGACCCGCCTAGCAGCCCTGGCGTACCGTCTCCGCCGTCTGATCGAGCCCGAACATATCCCCAGCACTGTTTCGTGCTTCCATGAGGCCATCGGAGCAGAATGCGAGAGCGCGTTAAGGAGATATCCATGACAAAACCACTCATATCCTCTGAAGTTATCGAGGATCTGCGTCAGATTGACAGCGCAACGGTTGCCAATGCAATCGAGCATTTCAATCTACGTGATCCAGTCACTGGATATGCTTCCTGGGAGTTGCCATGCCAATTTCCCAAACTGGCACCCATGGTCGGCTACGCTATAACCTGTACGGCGGACACCACAACTGCTGGCGATAATCGCCCCATGCGGTTGCATGAACTACTGGATATTATCCACGATGCACCAAAGCCCGTTGTTTTGGTCGCACAGTACGTGGGACCAGACCGCCAACGCACTTGCCTGATCGGTGATATGTTTGCGGCCACCCTGCAAAAGCTTGGTGCGGTTGGCGTGGTCACAGAGTTGGGAGGGCGTGATTTTCGGGGCATTGAAGAGCGGGCGCCAGGCTTTCAACTTTTTTGTCCAGGTTCAGTGGTATCTCACGGATATGGCCTCTATCATGATTTCAACCTGACAGTATCGGTCTGCGGCCTGACAGTCCAACCCGGCGATCTGCTTCACGGCGATGCCAACGGGATTGTCCACGTGCCCATTGAAATCGCTGAGGATGTGGTAGCACAGAGCAAACGCGTGCTGGAGGAAGAGGCAGCATTCTTTGATTTTCTGCACAGTGATGCCTTTAGCTACGAAGGGTTGAAGCAACGTATGGGACGGAAAGACTAGATCGATATCAACCAGAGGACACACAAGTTGTCAATTTATGCCAGCAACCTAGAGGAAACTGCTAATGGCTCTAAAATATTCGATCATTATAGACACGCTGGGGACATTCGGTCTCAGCATATGGGATAACCCGCGCGAAGTATTTGAGCAGGTGGCGCATGCAGGCTACGATGGCGTCGATATCACTGCTGAGCCAGACCGGATTGATTTGAAACGCTATCGTGAAGTCACTGATATAGCCCGATCAGCAGGATTAGAAGTGGCCGCATTGCTGGGGGCGTGGGCTACTTGGCACGCAGGTGAAGCCAGAGATCTGGGTTCACCTGATGATGCAGTCAGACGCCATGCCATCGACTATGCCAAGAAGTGTACGAATTTGGCTGTAGAGTTAAATGTGGGGATCTATGAGATCTGCTGTGCGCCCGCCGTCCCCCAATATCCAGCTCACGAGACGCCTCTAAACATCGTTCGCGAAAATTTTGTCAAGTCTGCCCGCGAAATCAGTCAGCACGCGGCCGGGCAGGGCGTGAGCGTAGCGATGGAGCCGATCAATCGCTTTGAGGGTTATGCAGGCTTTATGAACAGCGTCGTGGATGCCGTGAGTGTGGCAGAAGAGGTCGGTGAAGACAACCTCGGAGTGATGGTAGACTTTTTCCATGCCAATATGGAAGATGTCTCCGTTCCCAGCGCGATTCGTTGGGCAGGACCAAGGCTTATGCTCATCCATCTGGCTGACAGCAACCGTCAGATGCCGGGTACCGGCCATGTTGATTTCACCCAAGTGATCCGAGAACTTGATGAAATTGACTTTGACGGCTATCTCTCTCTCGATTGCCTCCCAGCCAGACCCGATGCCAAGACTTATTTGGAGGGCTCCATTGGCTACATGAAACAATTGGAGCAGGCTGTTGCGGTAGAGCAGCAGTTGGCTGGGACAAGCTAATGGATCTCAACTCGGCGCTTGCGTGAGCCCTATGACTCGGCTGGCACGAATTGTTCGACGATCTTCTTGAAACTCGGCTGCAGCCCCTTCTCCCTTATCTCCATCAGTTCAACCGTCTCCTCATCCAGTTCAATCCCATGCTCTTGCGCTGTCGCCACCGCCTCCATATCGCCGCGATAGGTGTCCTGCGGTACGAATGTGTAGAAGATACATCTTCTGTCCCTGTCTTCGGGCACCCACTTGAAGGCAGCGTGCAGCAGTCGGAGAGGCATGATGATGGCGTCGCCCGCCTTTACCGGAATGTTGACTGCACCTAAGCCGTCCAGCGCCTTAGGCGAGTCTTTCTTGGGGTAGACGAACGTCGATTTGTGTGAGCCCGGAAGAACGACGAGGCCGCCGTCGCCCGGCTCTACGTCTGTGAAGTAGACGGCAATGAAAAAGAGATCGCAGAAGATAGATCGAGTCTCAAAACTGGAATAGAATCCTGGTGCGTTTTCGACCCTGTACCAATTTATTTCCTTCTGGCCGTGAAAGCCGTGTTCAGTATGCGAGGCGCCGTTGATCATCAAGCCGCCGCCGGTGAGGCGCGGCATGTTGTTGAGGAGCTCACATGCATACTTCAACATCTTGGGAGATCTCGGTATCCGTTCCAGAACCTTGTCGTAGAGGAAGGCGCCGGGATATTTGTCACCATATCCAGAATCCTTGTATAGATGCGAGCAGTTCTCGACGATCTTTTCTGTTGCCTCGAACGCTTTGGCTGTGGTTGCCTTGTCGATCATAGCCTCTACTTTGAGGAATCCAAGAGTATCGAACAAGTAGAGTTCTTCGTCTGTCATGATTCGTCCTTTATCTGTGGGATTGCGAAAACAACCGATCGACAATAAACCAAAAAATGCTGGCTGTCGAGGAGGTCGCCCGAGTGAAAAAAAGACTGTCACCCTGATCAATTCCGGCATCGGCGCCAACGGCATATCCACTCTCAGCCCGAATTACAAGGGCGGCGGCAAACCCGCCGGCCTCGGAGCGACTCGACAGCCGTGTGATCGCCCATCAGCCCGACCTGCTCGTCATCAGGCTGAGCAATTTCGTCATCGAACCGGGAAAGAAGCTGGACTCCGGAGTAGTTTGACACAGATTTGGATAAACTTAGTGATTAATCGTAAGTTAAAACCCGCAAAATAGAGAAAATACGCACCCGGCGCACCCGGCGCCGAGCAGCGATCACTAAACCGAAAGCAGCGTATGGGGCGCGAGCTAGCACCACAACGAGTAAAGATCCCGTTCGGCCAGGCTGTGCGAATGGTAGGCCCGTATGCCGGGAACAAGATTGTCGAGCAGATCCGCAGCATATCACTGATCGTTGCTTACCTAGTGTTGTTCCAGCTGGTCGTGCTCGGCATACCGGTGGCTAGTGCGACCGTGGTGGCGCTGGGCATCGGCGTGGTAATCCTCGGACTAGCCCTCTTCATGGAGGGGCTGTTCCTCGGTCTCATGCCCCTCGGCGAAATCTGTGGGATCATGCTGCCGCAGAAAACAGTGCTGCCGGTGATCCTGATCTTCGCCTTCATTGTCGGCCTTGGCGCAACCTTTGCAGAGCCGGCCATCGGCGTGCTCAAAACCGCGGGTTTCTCGGTGAAGGCGTGGAACGCCCCGCTGTTGTTCCTGCTTCTGAACAAACATTCTGCGATCCTCGTATGGGCCGTGGGTGGCGGCGTCGGCTTAGCGGTGCTGTTCGGAATGCTGCGCTTTCTCTATCACTGGTCGCTGAAGCCGTTCATCTTCGTTCTCTATGCCGTCATCGGATCGGTCTCCATCTGGGCGTTTTTCGATCCCAATCTGGTCCATATCACCGGGTTGGCCTGGGACTGCGGCGCCGTGACCACTGGACCGGTAACGGTGCCCCTGGTGCTGGCGCTGGGTATCGGCATTTCCCGGGTCGCCTCTCAAGGCGAAGGCGGCACCGCCGGCGGTTTCGGCGTGGTGACCCTGGCTTCCGCCTTTCCCATCCTTGCGGTTCTCAGCCTCGGTCTGTTATTGCAACCCGGCACCCTGCTGCCCATGAGCGATGTCGAATTCTCGAGCCTCCGCAATCGCGATCAGGCACTGCAGCTGTTCAGCGACAAGAACGAGCTGACGGGTTATGTGCTTCGCAACGGCAGTCCCCAGGGACGGGTTGCTTTCTTTGGCGACAAAGATGCGCTGAACGATGAAGTCGTCAGACTCGCTGGCGATGCAGCCGAACAAACGGCAACCTTTGGCACCACCTTGGCGTTCGAGCACTGGCTGCTGACCAGCGCTACTCACGAGCAGCGTTTGCGTGTCTACGGCTCCGAGGAACGCGTACGCGAGAAGGTCGGGGCGCTGACCGATGCTCTCGAAGGTCAGGTCGACACAGCGGAATTGCTTATGGGGAACACCCTCGCGGCCGCACAGGCGATCATCCCGTTGAGTCTGTTCCTCATTCTAGTTTTGCTGGTCATCCTGCGCGAGAGAATCAGGCGAGCGGACGAGATGGTTCTGGGTCTCGTACTGGCGGTAATGGGGATGTCGCTGTTCAGCATCGGCATCGAGCTCGGCCTGTCCCGCCTGGGCAGCGAGATCGGCACCAATCTGCCTTCGTCCTTCAAAGCTGTGGAGATGGGTCAGGAGAAGACTGTCATCCGCAATTTCGATCCGGGCATCGTCTCGCGGGCCATCACGCCAGGAGGGGAGCTGCAGGAGTTTTTCACGAGCAAAACCGAAGACGGCTATGAGGTGCTACCCTACGCGCCCGAGAACTTCGACGGTAGCACCGGCCGATATTCCTTCACGCCGCTAAGCGGGCCGCTGTTTGAAGGATTTTTCGGCGTTTTGGTGGTCGTGTTTTTCGGGTTCATGATGGGTTACAGCGCGACCCTGGCAGAACCGGCGCTGAACGCATTGGGCACCACGGTGGAAGAGCTGACCGTGGGCACCTTCCGCAAGACGCTGTTGATGCAGGCCGTCGCCATCGGCGTCGGCATCGCTCTCGGGGTCGCGCCAAGATCATCTACGACTGGCCGCTGATCTGGATCCTGGTGCCCCCGTACGCTGTTTTGATGGTTCTTACCGTGATCTCCGGCGAGGACTTTGTTAACATCGGGTGGGACAGTGCCGGAGTAACGACGGGGCCAGTTACGGTGCCACTCGTGCTGGCCATGGGGTTGGGTATAAGCGCTCAAGTGGGCAGCGTCGAAGGTTTCGGCATTCTCGCTCTCGCCTCGGTCTGTCCGATCCTGGCAGTTCTCCTCGTGGGTCTCCACGTTACTCATCGCCGACGCGAGGAAGTGGAATCGGCGTCATGACCTACCGTTCTCCGAGACCGTTATGGACACTGTAGAAGCGGCCCAGGTTACCTGCACCATCTACAATCCGGTAACGGACAAGGCGCTGGAGATCATGAGGGCCCTGGACGTGCAAGAGTATCATCTGCAACCCAGTCGCGCGGTCGTTCTCAAGCGCCGGTCGGGGTTCATGGGTATCGGGGCCGGAATCGTGCTGGAAGAGGAGCCAGCGGACAAACTTATTTTCTATGTCCCGTTGGCCAATGCCAAAGCCGCCGTGCAAGCACTGGTGGCCGCGTGCGACCTGAGCATTCCGGGCCACGGCAGCGCCGTTTACGAGGAGGTGGAGATCGGCCGTGGATCCGCCTGGGAACAGCATCCGTTAGCCCCAATTGCCGGCTCGGAGAACATCGTCACCGAGGAAAACCTCGCCAGCCTTACCTGCACGGTGCAGCGGGGCCGCGCCGACAGGATCGTCAAAGCGGTGCTCGGATTGGGGGTCCCCATGCCGCAGGTCACCACCGGCGAAGGCACGGGGCTGCGGGACAAGTTGGGACTGATCCGAGTCGCCATGCCGGCCGGAAAGGATGTGGTGCACGCCGTTGCTTCGGATCACGAAGCCACCGACATACTTGGATCACTGGTCGACACCGCCCGGTTGGACCGTTTCGGTTCCGGCTTTATCTACGAGTCGCCCATCGCAGGCGGTGTGGTCAATAACATGGTCATTCGTGGTCAGCGGCACTCCGCTAGCATCGAGCAGCTGATCGGCGCGGTCGATAAGTTGATGGGATCGACCGACTGGCGCAAACGATCGCTGGGCGGCGACGATCCCATCAAGAGAAACAAGTACCTGTACGACCTGGTCAGCTTGACCCTCATCTGCAACGAAGGCCGCGCCAGCGATCTGGTGCGCGCGGCGCTGGCTGCGGGGGCCGGAGGGGCGACGATCAGCAAGGCGCGGCACGCCCGCATGGATGGAGCCGCCACCCCGGTATCCGCAGCGCGCGAGGTGACTGAGCTGGTCATCGGCAAAGATATCGTCGAGGAGATTTCCTCCGGCCTGGAAGCGGCCGGGGTATTCGACGAAGAGGCGGCCGGGTTTGTCGCCTTCAAACCGGTGACGGTCGCCTGCACCCACCCCACTGTCGATCGCTGAGGAAGCCTATTCGCGGCGACCCGCCCTATTCAACGCTGGCTCGATGCGGCATCGCACCGTTATCCAGAGCAACTGAACCATGAAAGAGCTTGCGCCCGGTCTGTTTCACTGGCGGGTTATCTGGCCGGAAATCTGGTCGCTGGAGTGCTACTTCCTGCAAACAGATGCGGGCAGCGTGATCATCGATCCGATAGAGCCCGGCATCGGACCGATCAACGGGGCGACAGACGTAAAGGCCGTCATCATCTCCATCGGGTGGCACGAGCGATCCGCGCGCTTGTTCGCCAAGCGAACTGGAGCACCACTCTTCGTGCCGGAAAGGGATGTGTGTATGATCGAGGATCTGGATGACATCGAGACATACGGCGACGGAGACGTCCTCCCGGGCGGAATCAGGGCGGTGGGCGCACCCGGTCTGACGCGCGGGGAACAAGTGCTGTACTCAGAGACGAACGGCGGCACCATCTTCGCAGGCGACTGTCTCGGCACAACGGCCAAGTGGGCTCCCGGCGACATGATCCTCGGTGGTCATCCAAATGGTCATCCCCAACCCAGGGCGACGCTATCCCACTTGAGGGATCTGGATTTCCAGAATCTCTGTCCGGGCCACGGAGATGCCTTGATCGGCGATGGCAAGGACCGACTGATCGAGCTGTTCGAGTCGGGGGAGTCGACGTCGAAAGAACCGCCGAAAGTCAGCTACTTTCCTCTTTAGACCAGAGGGAGATCTACCGCAAATGGTAGAGCCTATCGCACTGACAAACCGAAAGCAGCTGTTCATTGACAGCAGATGGTTTGCCAAGAGCCACGGAGTCGCTCTGCGAGTCAATCCACCGACAAAAGCCGATATGGTGTTTGTCCCGGAAAAGCCCTGGGAAGGCACGATATCTCCCTATTCAAACATCGTTGAGCACGAGGGCATCTACAAGATGTGGTATCTCGCGCATCGCGTGGATGCGAGCAACAAAAAACCCGGAGACGCAGCCTGCACCTGCTATGCGGAAAGCACCAATGGGATAGACTGGGAGCGGCTGAACCTTGGCTTGTTTTCTTTCGAGGGCGTTGCAGACACCAACATAGTCATGCCGGGTGCCAGTCCTTTCGTCATGATCGATCCCACTGGTCCCGATGAACACCGGTACAAGTCACTATCATCGGTGAAAGAAACGGATCGGTGGTCACAGACAGAAGGATGCATAGGGAGCGCGTACGCGTATCTGGAAAGCGAAAAACGCTGGGTAGAGAAAACCAGAGAAGAAGGGGGAAGAGGATACAAAGAGCTCTACCTGTGTACCAGTGCCGATGGCCTGCGTTGGAACGTCCATCATCCGGGTGCCCTGCCGTTCTACCACGATTCTCACAATCAGGTGGGATACGATACCAGGCTGCGGAAATACGTTGCTTATGTGCGCTGGCACCAGAAGGGGCGTGCCGTATCGAGAACGGAATTCGACGATCCCATGGTGCTACCCTGGCCGTTCAGGGAGAACCTGAAAGCAGAGCGAGGACCGGGAAATTCGAGGGCACGAGTAGGGGATGAGATGCAGGTGGTGCTGGACCGTGACGAAGCAGATCCGGTGGATACGGATCTGTATACGCCTGGTGTCCACCAATATCCCTGGGCAGCGGACGCATATTTTTCGTTCACCACTCCGTACAGGCACTATCTGGTCGGTGACACATCCGATACTACGACGCGGGGAAAGGACGAACGGGGACGATACCGCAACGACGGACCGATAGATGTCCAGCTGGCCGTCAGTCGCGATGGAATCGACTTCTCGCGGCCCGATAGAAAACCATATGTTGGCCTGGGCATTGAGGGCAGTCATGACGGCGGACAGGTGTACATGATGCATGGCATGGTCAGGAAAGGTGATGAGATCTGGCAATACTACGTAGGCTCGCCGGTTACTCATGGAGTCGAATCAGCGCAGAAGTCGAGTGGCATTCGTCGAGTAGTCCAGCGCCTGGACGGATTCATGTCTGCCGATGCGGAGTACACCGGAGCAGATTTCACTACACCCCTACTGACCTTTACCGGTAGCGAATTGACAATCAACGTAGATTGCTCCGCTATGGGCGAAGTGTGGGTGGAGATCCGAGACGACTGGAACCATCCCATCCCGGGCTATACGCTGGACGAGGCGATCAGTATCGACCGGAACCATGTTGCGGCAAAAGTGAGGTGGCGAGACAGAGATACGGTTGAACCCCTCATCGGCCGCCCCGTACGGCTGCATTTCAAGCTGCGGGCATGCAAGCTGTATGCGTTTCAGTTCGTCGACTAGGAGCGTGTCCGAGTATCCCATTTGAGCTGCCGGGGCGTCATTGCTGCCCCTGTCTGCGTTGCGCTTCTCTCTCTGAATTCCCCAATTCAGATCGCTCACGCGCCTTGCCATCGACAACAATGACGCCCCCTCGCTTGTCAAAGCGAATACTCGGACACGCTCCTAGGCCGTGGTGCTGAGAAGGGGGTGAGAATGGAGAGATTACTGGTGGTAAGGCATGGGGAGAGAGAAGACACAGATCCTGCTTGGCGGAGTACGGCGGCAAGACCGTTTGATCCTGGATTGACCGAGAAGGGCCGATCGCAGGCAATGCGATTGGCGCAACGATTGGCAGCGGACAAGATCACTCGGATCTACTCGTCACCCTACCTCAGAGTGGTGGAACTCGGCCCCGGCGAATAGGCAGATTGCTCCGGTGAGGTGTACTTGCCGCAACATGACCTACCATAGCCGAAGTGACGAAGTCACAGACCGGCCTCGGCGAGATGTTATGCCCGGACGTTCCGTCGGCTCCGGAGATACTTCCCGTGGCCCAGTTGCAGGAACGCTTCACATTTGGATGCGTGACCGCTGCCGGTGCCTCCCGCTGCGGCGATCTAACGCCTATCGCAGCAACAGCAGTTTACGGGTTTTCACCTGTCCTTCTGCCGTCCGCAATCTCATACAAAACCCCACTGGACAGATAGCGTCCGTCGCCGTCGCGACCATCCCAACGCGCAGCGTGCGTTCCGGCTTCCAGTGTGCCCTGCACGAGGGTTTGCGACTGCCTGCTTCGGCCCTCTGCTAGAGGTTAGGGCCATCTGGCGACTATCTGATTGAGCGGGCAGACCTCGGTGTACCAGTGTCCGGCGTTGGTTCTTCTTAGCTTCGGTCGGAGGCCGACATCTTGCCGAAGTTGGTTAAACGGTGCATGGCCTTCGAGCCCTCCGGTTTGCATGACCTCGCCCCTTCCTTACATTACAGTAAGAAGACTAAGTAAGGAGGATCAAATGTTGGCAACGCTCACCAGCAAAGGCCAAGTAACCGTTCCCAGCGAGATCAGGAAACGCCTGAAATTGCAACCTGGCGACCGGCTGGATTTCGTCCTTCACGAGGACGGTCATATTGAGGTGGTGCCCATGCGCGGTAGCATCACTGAACTGAAGGGAATGGTGCCGAGCCCGGCCAAAATCGTTCGACTCGAGGACATGGACGCGGCCATAGCAGATGCCAGCCGCGGATGATCGGGATCGACACCAACGTTCTGGTGCGATACATCGTGCAGGACGACCCCGACCAGTCACGTGCGGCCGTCCGGTTCCTCGAATCAACCTGCTCTTCAGAGCGGCCAGGTTGGATATGCCTGATCGTGCTGTGCGAGCTCGTGTGGGTTCTGACGCGAGCGTATGGATACCGCCGCGCGACGGTGGCAGATGTGCTCGAGCAGTTGCTGAGCACAACCGAGTTGCGAGTTGAGCAATCGACTGTCGCCTGGCGGTCGGCGCGAGATTTCAGATCCGGTAATGCCGAATTCGCTGACTATCTGATCGGTCATCTCAACGCCCACCACGGCGTCGACTATACGATCACGTTCGATCGCAGAGCTGCCGATCAAGATTCCTTTCGACATCTGGCTACCTGATGGTGCCGGAAGAAGAGCGCGCTGGCAATCTACTCGATCAGCCTCTGTAGGTTGGACGTTGTCAGAAGGTCTGCTTTGGACGTGTGTCTTCGAGGAAGGGGCCTCGAGCGTGTCCTGCAGTTGACGCGGACATTCAGCTGGACTGGGTAGGAGGGCCGAGTAACGCGTTGCTGAGCTATCAGCTGCCTGGAAGCTTAAAAACTCCTGTTGCTCAGGTGAGGTGTACTTGCCGCAACATGACCTACCATAGCCCGATCAGATCGTAAGAGCCCCTTGTCTAGCCCTTGTAGTGAACATATAGCTGCACCGCGTCCAGCACGGGGGGTGTCTGCATGGATTCATCCCGTTTCCTCGCCACTAGCTCAACCCTGTTCTCCCCCCTGTTGACCTGAGAGGGTCTTAGCTGGCATTCCAGCCACTGCCCCGCCGAGTGTGTCTGCGTAGGGCCGGCTGGCTTGAGGTCATCGAGAGGTTCATTATTGAGTTTCACTTCTATGTCGTCATTGCTTGCAAACTCCCAGAGGTGGAGACGAAATCGCAACTCGGCGGCATTGCTAGACTCCACATCCTCACCCACCTGAAAGTGGACGCTGACGGGTCCTCCTTGCGTCAGCTCCAGTTCGCATACGTCACTGAAGCTGGAGTCACCACCGAACCGGTCCACGCCGAATATCTTGTCCTTGCCAGCCATAGTCGCGGGATCTCCGATCTCTCTCCACAGGTCGTGCTTGGCGAAAAAAGCGTTGAAGATGTAGATGCCGTCCGCGCCGGCGTTGAACAGGTTCGTCGCCGCAGCACGCCATGCCGCCATGGTTCCTTCCCACGAATTGAACGTCACCGCATAAGACGGCCTGTTGATACGCGCAGGCTGTCCGCCGTACAGCGTGCTCAACCACGACTCAAATCTGCGGTGTTCTGCCGCTCCTAGATCGAGAAAAGCCCAATGGCCCCAGAAACTCCAGTCGATACAGGGATACACCGGCACGTCGTATTTGTGCCCCAGGTCCACGATCTCCTTGAACGACTCCGTCATCTCCGACTCGTAGCGACCGCCTGCAATCAAAATGTCGATAAGATCTGCTTGCAGCCATTTTTCCAGGTCTAACCCAACGAAACGTGCATCCGGAAGATTGAAAGGTACGCGAGCCGCCAGCAGCACGGGACGCCCCCTTTGCTGCCCTGCTTGGTCTGCCATCTTCCTCAATCGCCGCACCAGGTCTGTCATTATGTCCAGGTGTTGCTGCTCGACGGGAAGCCACTCTAGCGTCTCGCGGAAATAAGGGAATCTCTTGAAGAAATCCATCTCTATCCCATCCACGTCGTAGTTCTGGGCGACCTCCTGGATCAACGAGAATATGTGCTCCCGGACCTGTTGAAGACTGAAGTCGAGATAAGACCAGTATTTATTGTGTGCCTTTCCCTCAATCCAGTCCCCGGGGTCGCCCATCACATATTCCGGATGTTCCCGCTTGAAGTGATCCAGAGGGAATGTCCATCTGCGCGAACCCTCGGGAAAGGAATCGGCTGCGTCGTTCATGCGCAATGACCAGAATACCTCTATGTCATTCTCGCCGCAGAAATCTGTTTGAATCCGCAGGTTATCGCGTCCATACTTCTCCACGAGCTCTTGGGGTACTCCTTTTCCGTAGAACCCGCCCAATTTCGTGTGGTGCGAGAACATGACGCCGGCCATACAACTGCAGTAGGAGATACTGTCCACCTGTGTCCCAACCAGCGGCCTGCTGCGAGCATTGAGAAAGTCATCGATCAGCTCAGCCCCGCTGCGCGCGAACAGCTTCTCCTCGACGTCATGACGACGTTCCACTCCCGTCCACGCCTCTCTCACGTCGTTTCCATCATTATTGTAAATGATGCGACGCTCGCGCCAGCGCGCGGCTCTCCTCTTCTCGTCCATTGAGCTCCTCCTTTTGTGCAGAATCGCCACGCCCGTTTGCAGCCCAAAAAAACGCCGAGCAACCGAGGCGGCGAGCCTTGCCGTAACTGACGATAATGCCAATTATTTGCCCTATCCTCAGCCGCTGACCGGCCATTGTGCCCAGTTCAGTCAGATTCATACGTCATCGTGGTCGGTTCGTCCGCCCGTGAGTTCGCGGTCGTGGCTGTGGCGCAGTATCCGGGTGAGGTCGGGCGGCAGTTCGCCGCGCTGCGCTTTCATCGCCCAAACGGGTGGGAGGGCGCTCGGAGGCTGCACATAGCCCGTGTTATCGTCCGCTTTCCTGTAACAATGCAGCGAGCACCAGCGAGTTTGCCGCCCCGGGGCTTTCGGGGCGACACCGTGGGCGGCGTGGGAAAGGCAGCAAACGATCGAGCCCGGTACAGCGAGATGCTCGATCTTCAGCGGCTTGGAGGTCACCGGATGGAGTCGATCTCTGAGCCATCCCCGCCGCAACTCGTCGTCAGTCGCGGCGCGGCAGCCACTGGGGTCGCGGAAAAGATGACTGCCGGCAACCAGTTTCAGGCCGCCATCTCCCTGCGCTTCAAAACCCCGCGGATAACAGAGGGTCAGGTTGATGTTGGGCCTGGGCGCGATATTCAGACACCGTGGCGCTACCGCAGTCATCGTGTCCGCCGCCAATTCCATGACTGTGCCAACGGCCGCCGGAGTAGCCACCTGGTCGCGACAACAGTTGATGATGATCGAAGTAGATATCGTCGGATCTCAAGCACATCCGTTGCAACTCGAGAAACTGCGGATGGGTCAGCACGTCCATCAGGAACGGGATGTGGCCGGCTGGGAAGTATTCGGCAAACAGACTGTGTTGCCGCAGCGTCTGAACGCCGGCATCATCCGTCGACCGCGGGGTCTGCTGGCTGCCGCCGAGGGCGGCTTCGATCTCAGCGCTGGTGAGGAATTTCTCCGGCGGCGTACGTCCCAGGGCGAGCCAGTCAATCATGTTCCAGTCGGCCGTCAGCAGAGCGTCGTTGAGCTGCTGGCCGCGTCTGAGCGCAGTGGTCCACTCGTCGATCGCGTCCGCCGTCATGACCCCGCGAAAAACGGTGTATCCATCGAGCAGAAACGCCTCGGCATCAAACTGTGCTGAGACAGAGGCCATATCGAGCAAATCGCGGCGTTCCGCGGCCATGCGGACCCAGTCTTCAGCGGACCATTGGACCGGAGAGCGATCGTTGGCGAGAAAGGCCGGTCGCGTCGCCCGCGCCAGTTCGTCAGTGGGGCCCTCAAGGACGCGGGCCAGCCCGACGTCGATCTCAGCGGGGTTGTGGAGCAACGGATTATTCAGCACACGTGCACCAGTTGGCCACGGGGAGAGACGGGACTACGTTTTTCGACAAGTTTCGGCGTTTCCGTGTCGGGGGAATGTATGTCAGTTGAGCCGGTCGAGATAGGGCCACTGGAGATCGACATCCCGCAGGAGGCGCTTGACGATCTAGACGAGCACCTGTGACGGAACTGCAAGACAGACTTCAGAGATTGCTCGACGAGCTTGTCAAGTCCGGCCGCGAGCTGGGACTGCAGGCAGCGGTGTACGTCGAGGGTCAACTCGTGGCCGACGTCTGGGCAGGCGACATGAAGAGGGGGGAGGGAGCACCGACCGTCGACGGCGATACCCTGTTCACCTCATGGTCGACGACCAAGGGGTTTGTCGCCACGTGCCTCCACATCCTGGCGGATCGCAAGCAGGTCGACTACAACACGCCAGTGGCGCAGTACTGGCCCGAGTTCGGCTGCCGGGGCAAAGAAGTGATCACCGTGCGGCAGGCGCTCAATCACACGGCGGGAATTTCCCCAATTGCCTGCGGGCACTGCTGTCGATTCGCTCAGCGACTGGGACGGCATGTGCGCGGCGATTGCCGAGCTCGAACCACTGTGGGAACCTGGTGTGAAGGCGGCCTATCACGCGCTGACATTCGGCTGGATCATCGGGGAGGTCGTCAGGCGTGTTGACGGGCGGTCGATCTCGGCGTTTGCTCGCGAAGAACTCTGCGAGCCCCTCGGCATCAGCGATTTCTATCTTGGAGTCCCACCAGCTGTCGAGGACCGGGTCGCCACACTCGTCGACGATGTGGCGCCCGAGGCGGGCTCCGGTCTCCGCGAGCAGGCGCTGCCCCTGCACACCGCCACGGCTGATACAATGAATTTGCCCGCTGTGCGGCGGGCGGCAATTCCGGGAAGTGGCGGCGTCATGAAAGCCCGCGCCATTGCACGGCACTATGCTGCGCTCGCCGCCGGCGGCGAGCTGGCGGGAGTTCGCATTCTGTCAGCGGACCGCGTGGCGGCGGCGACTGCCCTGCAGACGGATGCCCGCGACGAAGTGATGGAAGTGCGCAACAGCAAAGCCCTGGGATACATGCTCGGTGGTGTGGAGGAGGAGGGTGGCGATGTGCGCATCGGCTCCACCGGTTCGGCGTTCGGTCATCCCGGTCACGGCGGCTCGATCGGATTTGCGGATCCGAGCAGGGCAATGGCGGTCGGTTTCACCAAGAATCTGATGACCAATCACGCAGACAGGCGATTGTCCGCAGCCTATCTTGTAGGTCAGGTCGCTCGCGACTGGGTCGATGGAAGCAGATGAGTAACTGACAGAAACGTAGGGAATGAGAGGCGATGAGCCATGATGGACTGGAAAGACAACGCAACACAGATCAAGCACGATTTCGACCGGGACGGGTATATCATCCTGCGGAGCTACCTGAGCGCGGAGGAGACTGCCGCTGTGGCGGAAAACGTCGAGCGTTATGTGTCCGACGTGCTGCCCGGTTTGCCGAGCGATTTGGCGTATTACGAGGTCAAGGTGACACCGAGACCATCATGCGCTTGAGCAGTATGACCGATCACGACAGCTACTTCCAGGAACTCATGTGACGCGCTGTCCGGACTGTGCTTGTGGGCCTGACCTTCGACGACGGCAACAAGCCAGACGTAACCTTTGTGGCACCGCTGCTTACGTAGTTGGGCGCCACGATGTCTATCAGATAGCTCTCCATCTTAGTGGCAACTGGGCGACACCGAACCTCAATACTAATCTCTTCCAACTACATGACCGCCGTAACGATTTCGCTTGCCCATCAATTGGCAGATACTTATACTGGCCCCGCCAAATAGCTGAACCGGCCAAAGACGCGTATTCTCCTCAGAACACCGGTGGCCGTCTTGCAAAGAAGGCAGCGTGCAAGACAGATATCGGTTGCGTCGCCCACCATGCACCGGCGTTCAGGTCCAACCTCGCGAAAGGGGCAACCGTGTACAGACGGACATCGACGTTTGCAGTGACAGCTCTGCTCACTGCCGCCACGATTCACGCGCAAGATATGTCGGATTATCAGATCGAAACCGGGAAGGGAACGCTGACCTGGGGGGAGTTCGTCGATGTCTTCGAGGGATATCGCGCCGCGACGAAGACCCATGCCTACAGTCAGATCAACTCACTGAGAAAGTCGATCCCCGGCCACCTGGAGCTTGCGACCAAGCACTTCGGTGAGGTCAGTTCGATCGAGGCGGGCCCCGGGCGGCGGCGCAGCGATGTGTCGACTACGCCGGACAACGCGTGGAGGCGGCGACCGCCGCGGATCCTGCGGGTGAGCTGTTCCTGTTCCTGGAGACGGCAGGCGATCTGTGGAAAGGTAAGAAAGGACCTCGGGATAACTGGGACGATGAGACAATCGTCACCCAGTACTCCCGCGATGACGATGCCGACTGCCTCAGCCCCGGGCGCGTGTCGCAGCTGGCTGCCAGCATCCGTGACAACTGGCCTCCGAAGCAGATGAAGGGCAAGCAAAGAAAAGACTACCAACCGCCGGCCGCCCCCCAGCAGGTGGCTCACGAGCAGGCCGAGCTGGACCGGCTGACTGAGGAGCTCGCCCCCCCCAGGAGGCGGCCGACGCCGCGGAGGCGGATCTGACGGACGCCCTCGAGCGGAGCAAGGTCCCCCCTACGACCAGGCCATCGAGGCGCGTGACCTGGCCGAGAGTGGCTTCGCCGAGCTGACGTACCAGATGAACAGGGAAGCGGGTCTGATGCGTCTGGTCGAGGACGCGGCACTCCAGAAGACGCAGCCCGAGCTGGATCTGGTCAAGTATGAGAATGCGCAGCCGCACAACGGCAGCTGTGGTGGGCCGAACGAGCCCGTCTGCTACAAGCCGCTGAAGGCAGAAAAGAAGGGGGACATCGGCTGCGAAGCGGGAGATTTCTTCAGCCTTCGCAATGGTGGCGAGTGCTGGTCCTGCCCGTCGGGCTACGAGCCCACGCTCGACGCCATGAACCCCTTTACTCTGGACACCAGTCAGCGAGCCTGCGTGAAGACGACCTCCGCGGGACACGTAAAGGCGATCAAGGGAGATCCGACACCATGGCCGTGGGAGTGCACCGGCAAGTACTTCTGGGACGTCGGCAATGCCAGATGCTACAGGTGCCCTGACGACAACCCCCATCGCACACTCCATTCCGTGACGGGCTCTAAGGCCTGCAGCAGCCCGTCCCGCACGTCCCATCACTCCGCCAGCTTCGTGAAGAAGGTCGGATGGTGCGACGCCGGGCAGTTTCCTGTGCTGGGGGAGAATTCCGGCTGCTACACCTGCCCCCGCTATTACTCGCGTGATCCCTTCCAGCCCATCGATGGAGAAGGCGCCTGTGCCCGCTCGCCCTGGCAGATGTGTGATCCGGGCAACATGATCGTCGGCAGCCAGTGCCAGACCGCAGGCTACTGTGGCCGCGAGGGTCAGCGACCGTGTTACGTCTACGAGCGCATCCCGTCGTGTGATGCGGGGCTTGTGGAGGACTTCGGTAACGGCACCTGCCGCAAACAGGAAGCCAACCAGGCGTGCAAAGACTTCGTGACCTTGCTGCTCGAGGCGAAGGCGACGGCCGAAGACGCCAAGGTCCCGAGCGTGAAGTTCATCGACAACATCGTGGCGGCGCTCAACAAGGAGAAGGAGAAGCTGCGGAAGGAGCTGTCCAAGATCGCCGATACATCCAGTCTCGAGGCCGAAATGGCGAAGCGCACGGCGCCAATCGAGAAGCAGATCCAGCCCCTGATCGAGGTCCGCAACACACTGAAGGACCTCGAGGCGGAGATCTTCACCGCCGACTTCCTCTGCGGGGCTACCGGACAGGAGGGGGCAGACATGTTCGCGCGGGCCGGGATCACCAAGGAGCTGCTCGCGGAGCTGCAGGGCGGTGGATCCACCGGCATGTGGCTTGACGATGGTGGCTTCGGCCTCCTGTCGGCCGCTTACGCAGATGACGGCCCCCTCGTGGAGAGCCTCGTCCTTTCCACCGGCTTCGGCGTGACGATCTCGGCCTGACCTACTCGAACGATCTCGGCACCGACGGCGAGGCCACGGGTTCACTCACCTGGGCTATCTCTGGAGGCATGGGCACACCGGATCCCGCAGAGCCCGACCTGAAGGTCGAGCTCGTCGACACTTTCGGACTGTCCTTCAATGACGCGCTGCCCGCCAGTGACGACGACGAGTGCTCGCAAGCCTGGCACGTGCTCCCACCCTTTCAGTACGAAATCACCATTGAGGGCAAGACGGGTAACCCTAAGATCGATTACGCACTGAATCTGCCGTCGGCACTGGGGTTTGGCTGGGAGATCGACTTCAACAAGCTGCCGTGCCTCGGCTATGAGAGTGCTGCCGACTTTGCCCGGGATGCTCTGCCCGAGATCAGCATCACCACGGCGCACCAGGTCTTTCCCAAACCGGATTCGTCCTCAACCGAGGCCGCGATCGAGGTCGAGACAAACCTGGGTTACGAGGGGGATGCGCCCGGCGCCTCGGCGGAGGGTAGCTTTTTCTAGACCCGTGCGCCGGTTCTAGATGGGTTGCATGGAAGGGCCCGATCCGAGTCGCGATCCCCTTCGTTTCTTCAGCCTGTGAACCATCTGACGCGTGACGTCTGTCCTCAACTACCACGATTCGCGAAGGAGGAAACAGATGGGCTTTCCGCACCTGTCATTCGTTGCTTTCGCCCTGGGGCTGGTCGCCTCCGGGTGCACCACCCACGGGATCCATCAGGCACGGACCAATGTGTCCGAGCACGGCATCACGGCGATCTCGTATCCCGAGAACCACCGCGTCGCCTTCCTGAAGAAGAACCACGACATCGAGCATCTGTGCGCCGGGCCCGGCATCGACGTGGCCAGCAGCTCCGTGGGGGGATTCTCCCTCGGTCTGTCCGGCGGACCTGTGGCTGGCGACAAGGTCGGCAACACTAGAGAGACGGTGGAAACGAGCCTGGGCGGCCGGGATGCATCGGTGCTATTGGCGCGGGAGATCCTGTTCCGGACCTGCGAGGCCGCGATGAACCACGAGTTCCCACCCGAGCAGGCGCTGAGTCTGCTGCGAGACGCGTTGAAGACCATCCAGGCGATCGCCGCGGCGCACGACGACGTAGGCACCGATGCGACCCAGGGGCCGGAGTTCATCAAGCCCGCCGACTGACGGATCCCGATTCAAGGAAGCGGCGGCTGCCGCCAGATTCGGTCTCCCTCCGCACCCAACTCACGGAGCCGGCCTCATCGCCGTCCTCACCGACCCAAGTTCGATCCGCCGCTGTCTGCACAGTATGGGCTTGCCGGCGCGGGCGCCACCGCGCCGCTTCGACGCTTTTCCCAGGCGCCGAGCGGCACGCAATAACCAGGAGGTACCATGGCACGATCGCGTTACACCGCCGAGCTCTTGCGGAAAATCCCGTACGAAGACCGCGTCTGCCGCATTGAGCACTACCCGGAATGTTTGAGTCCCGACGTACGCGACGAGCCACGCGCGACTATTCAACAGGAAGTCGACGCCATCGCCGATGCCGGTACCCAGGTCTGGAGCATCGGGGCGATGCGCCACAACCCCGAAGGCGTCGGGAAAGGCCGTTCGTGGCCCTTATGGGACTCCAAGATGATTCCGCGTCCGGAAGAGTGGGCTGAGGACGCGGAGCGCTTGAAGGAGTTCGTGGAGGTGGCCCACAAACGGGGGATACTCATGCTGAGCTACTACCCGTTCATCTTCACCACGCCAATCCACAGGCAGCATCCGGAGTGGGGCATTCAAATGCTTGACGATGGCGGCGTAGAGGTCTGGAACGAGGGGTGGCTGTGCTGGAACTCCCCGTACCGCGATTGGCTGCCGCAATACCTCAACGAGATGATTGAGTACTTCGACCTGGACGGCGTCTACTTCGATGATATGAACTGCGGATCCCATTCCGATGCCGGGCAGCGCCGCACGGGTGGGTGCACCTGCGCCTTCTGCAAGGAGCAGTACCTGGCCGAGACCGGTCGCGAGCTGCCAACAACAGTCGACATGGAAGACGCGGATTTCCGCCGGTATGTCGCCTGGCGCTACGGGAAATTCAACGACGGTGTGGAGCACGTGGCCAAAGGCGTCTACGCAAAACACCCGGACGCAGTCCTGGATTGGAACTATTATGGCCGGCCATACGGCAGCCCGGACACCGGTTGGATGTCGAGCCATCCACTGAATCCACTGCCCACCACCACCCACTTCTTCATGGAGGCCGGGTTGGACAATCTCGGCATGAGTTTTCCCGCGAAGCTGCTGCGAGCCGCCGGGCCCTCGTTCGGGTACTTCTTCAATGCGTCGAGAAGTGCCGGAAGTATTGGGCCTTCACCGAATCCGGAACCCCACACCGGCGCCGTCGCGGCACTGTCTGCCGTTGCCCGCGGCGGTGCTTCGGTAACGGTCGGTGTTCACGCGGGTTCGTTTACCCATTGGGGCGATGCGTTGGAATCGATCTTCTCGGAGGCGAAGAAGCTGCGGCCGCACGTGAACGGAGAATCGGTCAAGCATGTCGCCTTCCATGTCTCGCAGCAAAGCAGAGACTTTCATTATTACACCGACATCGACGAATTCTGGAAGTTGTGCCGGGGCAGCGAAGAGATGCTGAAACGTTCGCAACTGCTCACCGAAGTGGTCTTCGACGACCACCTCACACTGGATACTCTGTGTGGGTATAAGGTGTTGATGCTCTCGAACAGCGGGTGTCTATCCGACGGCCAGGTGGATGCGATCCGCGAGTTCGTCAACCGCGGCGGTTGCCTGATCGCCACCTACCAGAGCTCGCTATTCGACGAACTCGGGCAGAAGCGCAGCAACTTCGGGCTGGCGGATGTTCTGGGCGTCGACTGCGCAACCCCGGAAAGGGGAGAAATCCTCGATTCGGAAGACGGGACGACAGATTCTGGCGAGACCAACATCATCGTGCCACAGACCGAACAATTGAAGGCCATGTTTGGACATTTTCTCGCGTTCGAGGCCGGGCAGACCGAGATCTCTGTGCGTTCGGCTTCGGAGCCGGAGGTTCTTTTTACCAAGAGCGGATTGAAACGGAGGGGCACTAGGGGACCGCTGTCCGGTGAGTTCTTCGACAGGCCCGATCTCGATTCCGGACGACCTGCCCTTACCCGACACCGATTCGGAAAAGGCACGGCGATCTACATATGTGGGGACCTTGGTCAGGGGTTCTATCGCAGCCCTTTGCCACAGCTTCGGCAGCTACTCGACCTGCTGGCGCGGACGACACAGCCGGCCATCGAAGTAGAGGCGCCGCAGGTGATCGACGTGACCGCCTGCCGAAGCGATCCGGGACAGCTGATGGTTCACCTGTTGAACAATCCGTTTCCCATGCTTCCCTGGGACACCTCCCGGGGTTCCCCCTATTTCTGCATCGACGAAATCTTGCCGGTGCAAAATGTGGTGATTCGCCTGAACGACTCTAGGGCCGGGTCGGCGTCGTTGCCCCTGCGCGACCAGTCGTTGACACCAAGCTCCGACGGCAAGCAGATCACCGTCCCCGAGGTTGGCTTGCACGAGATCGTGCTGATCGATTCGTGAGCGATCGACCCGCGTGCTAGCCTGAAGGGAGAAATCGGAATGAAGGTAACCATCTATTGTGCCACGCTGCTGGCTTTCACTTGCCTGAGCGAGATCGCCGCCGAGTCGAACTGGCCGAACTGGCGCGGTCCCAGCCGAAATGGACTAAGTCCAGACAAAGGGCTACCCGTGAACTGGGGGCCGACGGAGAACATCGTCTGGAAGACCGCTTTGCCCTCCTGAGGTGCCGGCACGCCCATCGTCTGGGGCGACCGCATCTTCGTGACATCCGCGTCAGGAACCGAAGCCGATGCGGTGGAGCCGACAAAGCGCGGCGGCGATGCCGGTGGGCCTGCCCTGCTTCTCATCTGCATCGCCAAGGAGACCGGCACGGTGCTCTGGCAGCGGGAGCTAGACAGGGGGAATCAGTACCATCGAAAACACAACCTTGCATCCCCTTCGCCAGTCACCGACGGAAAAAACGTGTGGACGGTAGCGGGCACTGGCATGGTGAGCGCCTTCGACATGGAAGGCGAGCAGCTCTGGCGCAAGAATCTCCAGGAGTTATACGGCCCCTTTGGTCTGATATTCGGGTACGCCGCTTCTCCGTTGTTGCTCGACGACAAGCTGGTCATCGAAGTGTTGCACGGGTACAAGACGGACGATCCCTCGTACCTGGTCGCCTTCGATGCGTTGAGTGGCGATGTAAAGTGGCACCAGGAGCGACCTACGGACGCCGTCAAGGAATCGCCCGATGCCTACACCACGCCGACGCTTCTTCGCCGCAACGGAAAGAGCGAGATTGTCGTCTCAGGCGCGGATTATGTGACCGGTCACGATCCTGACACCGGCGCAGAGCTCTGGCGTATCGCCGGCCTTAATCCGGAAAAGGAGGGCAATTACCGCGTCGTCGGCTCACCAGTTGTCGTGGACGGAATGATCTACGCGCCTACCCGCAAGCGACCTCTGCTCGCCATCCGGGCCGACGACGACCGACCTCGTATTGCCTGGCGATTTATGGGAAAGGCAGCCCCCGACGTTCCCACCCCCGTCAGCGACGGCAGCCGCTTCTTCATGGTGGACGACCAGGGCATCGCCACCTGTCTCGATGCCAAGACCGGTGAAGCGGTCTGGGGACCGGAACGCACCGCCCAAGGTGTGGTCAGTGCCTCACCCATTCTGGCGGACGGCAAGCTCTTCATCACCAATGAGAATGCCGTCACCACGGTGCTAGAAGCGGGACCTGTATTCAAGATGCTGGCCACCAACGAGCTGGATGGCAGCTACACCCTCTCTTCTCTCGCCGTGAGCGATTCGCGGATCTTCATACGAACGGCGACCCACCTCTACTGCATCGTCAAGACCTGATGAAGCACGGCAGACGGATCTGGAGTCGATGCGATGGGAATTCTGCCGAATGGCGGTTGGTTCACGAAGCGAACCTGTAGGAGTAGAGTTCAGGGAGAGGACATCATGGACCGTCGTAACGCTCCACGAATGTCTTCGGAAATGCCGCAGTCTTGCGCAGCACGTCCTCCGCAGTTGCGCGGCTCACTTCAAACATGAGTTCACCCTTGTAGTCAATGTCTTTGAGTGCAGCGAAAACCTCTCCCCACTCGATGTTGCCATCAAAAGCGGGCTTATGATCCGTGTCTGTGAAATCGTGCAGGTGAAGATGCAAGAGGCGCTTGCCACATTGGGTCATAGTCTGACGGGCGACTTCTTTCTTGACGAAGGGATTGATGCCATCAGGGTCCCTTTGATGACCGATGTCCACCGTGATACCGAAGCGATCGGCATCTATCTTGTCCACGAACGCGATGCAGTCTGATATTTGAGGATTCGGTAACAGGTTCGCACACGTGAGTGTCAGAGATGAGCCGTGCAGTTGACCCAAAATCTCGATGACCGATTTCTCCGACTGCTCGCCAACATCAAAGTGTCCCGCATAAATAGCGGCACCCAGCTCCTCTGCCGCCCTTGCCGCCATGATGCCTTCCCTTACCGCGGCCCTCCTCTCCTCTTCATCTTCTGAACCAAAAGGAAGGCCGGGGCCATGCGCAGAAACGATCGAAACGCCTTGCTTCTGGCATTCAGCCTTGTCTCCGATACATGAGTGGGATCGTGATAGTCGCACTGCAGGGGGTGTAAATATACCTCAATCCGAGCTATCCCCGCCTCGCGAATCGCTGCAATCTCTCTCGCTCCGAGCACTGATTTCTCCACCTTGAGCGCGGAGATTCCGAGTCGATCCTCGATCTCTCGAGATGTCCACCGAGGGAGTGAGTCGGGAGCTGCGCTGATTCCCATCGTACCTCTCCAGCATTTCAACCGGACCGCGCCAGGATTAGGCCGCTATCCTACCGGCTGGTTGATGACCATTTTGTCTTGCTTAGAGCTATTCAATCAAGGCACTGCGCAGCATGTCTACTTGCTTTTGGGAGAGGCCCCCGTCCAAGGCGTATGCCTCTACGCCACCGTATCGTTCTTCAAAGTGCTGAAGCAGTTCGAGCATAGCTTCGGGCGGGCAATGGTGTTGCCGATACTCCTCTACAGTCTCACGAGGAGTTACGCCAGGTGGAGGTGGGAGTCCTGCCGAATCGCGGTTCGCGAGGAAGTAGGCACTCAATGCAAAATCTTCGGCTATAACCTCCGCTGGCACACCTACCAGCCCAAGTACCAGAGCGGTTATCACACCGGTGCGGCCCATCCCCGCCCAGCAGTGGGCCAACGCAGGTAGCACTCCAGGGGATGCTAGAGTCGCCAGGGTCTCAACTATTTGAGGCCGCCTGTAGTTTAATGTCTTGGCGTAGGACTTCATGGAACTATCTGACGGCACGTTGAATTCGGGGAAGTCTGCCATGTCAGGAAGCGGCTCGTCTCCATTCATATTCTGGTGGTAGCAGGTAACGACAGATGAGTTTGCGAAGACGTTTGGCTCTCGCTGGATACCCTTGGTGGATCTGAGATCAATAACCGTGCGTACCCCGTATTCGATGAGAGCAGCCTGAGAACCAAGTGTCAGATTGTTGAGGTTGTCGGCGCGTAGAAACTTTTTCCAACGTGTTCGTCGTCCATCTGAAGTGGCGTAACCACCTATATCGCGGATGTTGTAGGCTCCTTCTAACTCCAAGTGCCGTCGGGGCTCTAGATATTTAGCCATTATCTGGTATCTCCCGGGTTGCCGGCCGCGGAATGCCGCCGCCGATCTCATTGATAGGCGATGTATCCGGTCGTGTAGTGACGGTCGTAGCGAAGGAACGCCATACTGTACTCGACATTTCGGAACAAGCGGGTGAAATTCAACAATGAGATTTCGCCCGGAGCCGGCCGGGGGTGGTATTTGTCGTCCCACCGCAACTCGAATTCTACGGACCAGAAGTTGTCGCCGACAAAGGTCGCTGCCGCCCCGTCGACGTCCCAGCTGTAATCGTGGCTGTGGCCCTCGCTGAAGTTGCTCCAGCGATCCCTTACCGCTCCTTCGGGGTTCACTGATAAACCGGCAAGTAGCGTTTTGTCCAGATCGCGATCGAAAGTGAACGAGATCCTGTCGCCGCGGGCGTCGGTCAGTTTGTCTTCCATGGGCAACACCAGCAGGCTTTCGGGGTGGGCGTCGAAGCAATGTGCGCCCCAGTAAAACGCTTTGTCTGTGTAACCCATCAAAACGTGGGTTTCGACCCGTGGCAACATCGTGGCAAGAGATCCCGAGAATGTGTAGAACGAATCGATGCGCCCGGCGCTTTTCCAAACCGCGTCGTCTAATCGTCCGTCGATCTGTGGCGCCGCGGCGAACCTGGGAACATCGATCAGCAGCCGGTGATCCCGCAAAAGCTGCTTCCCGCGGTCGCGATCGCCGTGTTCCAAATAAAACGTGCCCATGTAGTAGTTCGCCTGCCTGCTGGCAGGGGCGTACGCCAGCGCCCGGTTGTAGATGGAATCCGCCAACGAGATGTTGGCTTTGAGAGCAGCCTTTTGCGCTTCCTTTGCCCAAAGGCGGACAAACTCTTCCACGAGGGACAGCGCGGCTTCACGGGCGTAGCGATCCTGCGACTGGGCGCGTTCGCCGGCGAGCCGGCGCAAGGTTGCGATCTGTTCATCGTTCAACCGACCGAGCACGCTCCCCAAAGCGAACAGGGCTGGGGTTTGGACCAGGGGCGAGGGATCGGACAGCGCCTGTAAAAAAGGACCATAATATTCGGAGCGCATCCGCATTCCGAGCTCTTCGGCGATCCGTCCCCGCACCACCGGATCAGGATCGTCAAGCAGGTGTTTGTTGAGGACGTCAGCTACCCGTTCGTTCCCCGACCTCGCCCTGATGCCGGCCAGGATGGCGGCAACCTCGTCGCGCGGGCGGTCGCCGGCTGGCGATTCCAACGCCGCGATGAGGGGCTCGATCGCTTCGTCCGCGGCCAGGGTGAGCTCGTGCCTTGCTGCGGCGCGCTCGTCGGGACCGGCGCCGAGCTCGTCGATGCGGTCTTCGACGGAAGGCCCGCAAGCCGCAAGGCAAAGGGCCGCCGCCAAGCCCACGATCTCCAGGTATCGCCCAGACCGGCCGGCGTGAAGCTCATCGCCCGCAGGGCTTCTTCTTGATGCCATTGTCGTCTAAGTCACCGCCGTGGAATTTGTGTCCCACTCCTCAGCCCACTCGTGAAACTCCGAGTTGAATCTACAAAACGCCTTGGGTGTTGGCACCCGCCGCCGCCTGATGCATGCCGCCGAGGCCTATAGACTGAACGCGAAAAGGGTCGCCTTGTACATCTCGATGCGAATCGCCAGCGAATCCGACAACCGCGCCACGTTGTCGTTGCCCCGCCAGGTGACAACCCGGTCCAGCTCGTCTCCCTGCAGGACGTCGCAGTCGGCGAAGCTGTACCCTTCCATTGCGCTGAGAGAACCGGACAGATGTGGTTTCGGTCCGACATGGGTGATAAGCTCGACCTTCATGAAACCACCGGTCTCCGTCTTGTAGTTCAGGCGCAACTGTCTCGGCGGCTCGTTCGGGTCGGCGAGCGGCGGAAAACGATTGTGTATCGGCGCCGGGATGGCGTCGGGGCAGTCGGGGGGTGAGCGGTAGAGGTCCTGGCGCAAGGTAAGCCTTCCGTCCGCTTTGGCGCGGATACCCGCGATGCGATCCTTCTCCCACAGGGCGTAGCGAATGGGGAGATTCACGTGGGCACTGTCGTGCGCACCCTTGCGGTCCGTACCCCAATAGGTGATCGCGCAGCGTCCGTCCGGCATTTCCAGCAGCCCGGGGCCGGCGTCGAGTGCGGCTCCGTAGCCGGCGCCATCCGCATAGTTGTCGATGAGGTGGTGGGTGCGGTCGGGCCGCTCCCAGTTGATGCCGTCGTGGCTGACCCCGAGCTGTATGTCCTTGGTCCCTGCTGACTGCGCGAACCGCGACAGGAACATCAAGTGCAGATCGTTGCGCCCCGGATAGCGGGTGTAGGCGTGATTGTAGAAGGAGACGTCCGGCGGGTCGAGGGCGTCATTCATCACGGCCGGCTCTTCCGGCGTGAAGGTGCGGAAGTCGTCGCTCACGCAGCGGCCGGCGCAGCGCCGGCCGGCAATATGAAAGCGGCAGTAACCTACGTACTGCCCGAGCACCTCGTCATAGAAAACGATGTTGTCGCCGTCGACGAACTCCTCGAGGAGCGGTTTCTCGAGATGTGTCCAAATGAACCCGTCAGGTGAGACGGCACCCATCATGAAGGATTTCAACGTTCCCCACTGGCCCTCGAACTTCTCGCTATTCCACTCCTGAAGGTGTATGTGATCCTGAATATCCGGGTTCTCCGGGCCGCCCATGCGGGCGACCGCCTCCTTGTCCAGTTGCACTTCCACGTAGTTGCCATCTGCATCCTTCTCGCGCGCGTAGAAGCCGCCCTTGCCTCCGATCGCCTTGAAGCGCTCCTCCGGTGGCGCCGACGGATCTTCGAATATGCGCCCGTACCTGGTGGTCACGATGTTGTTCTTCGTCGACCCCTCGAACTCCACCACCCCAAACTCAGGTTTGGTCCAGTTGTAGCCATCTTCGCTTTGCGCCCGGCAAAGACCTGCGGGTGTCGTGTAATCGATGATGTACAGACCATCCTTGAAGATGAAAGAGGTGACCGGGCCGCCTCCATCTTGCTCCCAGGGTCGATCCGGCGGCAGTATCGGCTCACTCCTTTCCGCCGGCTGTGCCTCGATCTCGATTCCCATGGGCACATCCCACGATCGCGACATGCCATCCTTGAATCCGGCGTAGCCGGCGTGAACATACCACCAGTCGAGTAGCGGGCCTGTCGTCGGATTTCCCGTAGTCGGATCAGTTACCATAAGACTATTCTCCTCTCAGACTGTGCCTGGCTCCATCCGCCTCTGCTCAGCTGCTGAACCGAGGTTGCTCAGTGCAGCTCGTTCCTCAGCGACAGGTCTACGGCGTCGCCCGTCTCTTGCTGGTGGCAGAGATGATATGGAGATTTGACGGGCCCACCAAAAGTAGTGGGTCGGAATCGAAACGATATCAACGCGAGGAAAACAACCATGAGTACCTCAGACGCAGGCCAGCTTCGCGCGGGCGCCGCGAAGGTGGAGATCAGCGGAACCGGCGAACGCCCTGTCAACGACCCGCTGTACGCCAGAGCATTGGTGCTGACCGATGGCGTGACCACAGCCGTTCTTGTCTCCGTGGATGTCGTGACGATCGCCGAGCTCGGCATCGTTCAGGACGACTTCCTCCCCAATGTGCGTTCGCAACTGGAGACCGAGCTGAACCTGGAGCCGGCGAACCTGCTTATCAGCGCCACCCACTGTCATGGCGAGGTGAGCACCGATATCGAGCAACGGACGATTCAAGCGGTGAAAGAGGCCTGGGGAAAGATGGTTCCCGTCTCCGTCGGGACGGGCAGAGGTCACGAAGACAGAATTATGGAGAACCGGCGGGTCAAACTGAGGAACGGCCGCGAGGCGGATGTGCGCCAGAACTACTGTTTGCCCCCGGACGACCAGGTTGTGGGTGTTGGTCCGGTCGATCCGGAAATCGGGATTCTGCGACTCGATCGGGAGGATGGACGGACGCTGGCGGTTGTCTACAACTTTGCCTGCCATCCGATTCAGGAGGTGCCCAGCGGAGCAAACACGGCTGACATATCTGGCATTGCCTCCGGCGTGATCGAGGAAAATCTGAGCGATGGTACCATCGCCTTGTTTACGCAGGGTTGTGGCGCTGATGTCAATCCGGCCTTCTACAAGGGGAACGACATCGACTTTCTCCGCGACGCGGAGCCGCTGGGAAACCGGCTGGGTCTAAACACGTTGAGAGCTCTGAGAAAGATCCAAACCGGCGAGGACGGGAGGCTCGAGCTGATTAACGAGACACTCGAGCTGCCGCGGGCCGACCTCACCCAACTCATCGACGAGATGGAGGGGGAGCAGCGAAGGCTGCTGGAGACTTTGCCCCTCTCGCTGACCTCTTCCACGACGAGGGGAGAGATATTCCTGAAAGGCACGAATCTCAACTTCAAGACGTTCCTTACCCTGTTTGTGAAACACAAACTCTTTCCCGAGTATCCATCCTATTACGCGTATCGGTATGTCCACGAAGAGATGATGGGGAGGGACGATCTGGTACGACTGGATGCCAATAAAAAGAGGAACATAGATCACTACCTGGAAAGCATCTACACCATGGAGGAGCTGACGAAAATCCAGATAAACATCGCTATGCTGAAGAAGAAACAGGCGTCGAACGCGGCCTCCGAAACGGGAACGATCAAGGCGGAGGTGGTTGGGCTGCGAGTAGGGGATTTTGCGCTTGTCACGTTTCCCGGCGAGCTCCCCGTAGAGATAGGGCTCAATATCAAAAAGAGATCTCCCCACAAAAACACCTTCGTCGCCGGTGTTACCAACGGATATCTCTTTTACACGCCCACGGTCGAACAGCTGAAGAACCGGGGTAAAGCCCAAGAGGACACCGACTGCCTGGTTGCACCGGAATGGCAGGCGCTGTTCGAAAGCAAGGTGGCTGAGATACTGAAGAAGCTATGATACGTTTCTCACCGATCACGTTCGATCCGCCTCGGCCTGACTTCTACCAGGCAATTAAGAATGAACTGGAGATGCCATCATGATGGACGCGGAACGAGAAAAGGCACGCTGGCGCCGCCGCCGGATCATTTACAACAACGACGGCGACGACGCGATCGAGGCGCGCTCCGGAGTAGAGCACGAGTATGATGTTTCCGAAGCCCTGACGGTGCGCGCCAGCGGAGATCTGGTACAGGATTTCCTCGATGCCCGCAGCACGCCCCTGATCGGCTCGCAGGTGGACAGCAACTGGTACGCCAGTTGCATGGCGGGTCTCACCTTTTCCCACCACACCAAACTCGGCGGGTTCTACGGCAAGGAGATCCCGCTGGAGCTGGTGGAGAGATATGGCCGCGATACCCTTGAGATCCAGCTGGACTTCAGCCACGAGTACGGCATGGAAGCAGCTTGGTGCCTGCATGAACGATATCCACGACGCCTTTCCACCTGGAAGCCGCCGCTGGACCTACGGGCTAGCGGCGTTCAAACAGGAGCATCCCGACTGTATGATGGGTGAGCAAGGCGACTGGGACAAGTATGGTCAACACCACCACCCGAAAGGACAATGGACGCGATTGGATTTCGCCATTCCGGAGGTGCGCGAGCACATCTTCCGCATCATCGAAGAGGTGGCGGAGAACTACGACGTGGACCTCATCGGCATGGAGTTCTTCAAGTACTGGCCGTTCTTCCGCGAGTCGCGGGATGGAGATCCCGTCGAACCCGAACACGTGGAGATAATGAACGATCTTCTCCGCCGCATTCGGCGCATGGCGGACGACGTTGCCAGCCGCCGCGGGCGCCCGCTGCTACTGGCTGCCCATACTCCATTCAGCCTGGCGGATTGTATACACGTTGGCGTGGACCTGGAAACGTGGCTCCAGGAGGGATTGATCGACCAACTCATGCCCGGCGGCAACTTGGAATCGGTGTTTTGCAGTTCCTACAGCGACATCATCGCCCTGGGACACAAGTACGAGGTCCCGGTCTATCCCTGTATGTCGTGGGGCTTCTGGGATCGCTGGGCTTTTCTCGGACTGAGCGATGGCAAATACAGACAGTTCAGCTTGTGGATAGAGACCCTCTACGGGGGACAACCCGAACGCGCCGGCAAACCGTCGTTCATCCTTGTGTTCAACGAGTGGGAGGGCACACTCGCCGCGGCGCGCGGTGCCGCCTCGAATCTGTTCAACGCCGGCGCCGATGGACTCTACCTCTTCAATCCCGCCTTTGGCGAGCCGCAATGGTGGCGCGAGATCGGCGAGGTAGCGACAATGGCCGGTAAAGACCGTATTTATGGCGTCGACCGCTTTGAAGGCGCGCGGAGCATCGATTTCAGCCTGCATCTGTGGGACTGGGTTCCAGGTAACGACCTCTCTGTGAAGCTGAACGGCGCAGCCGTCGATGGGCTGCAACCGACCGACCCGGACCGAAACCCGGAGGAAGGTCAGTGGTTGCAGGGCAATCTCGAGGCCAAGCAGATCAATCGAGGTGAGAATCAGCTGGAAGTGGGGGTGAAAAAACGCGGTGGGTCCGCCTCATCTCCAGTCGTTCTGGATACGGTGCAATTGCGCATTCTGTGCGAATCCTGAGCGTCGCTGCCTGCCGCGGTAACGCCGAGCTTGAGTCGGGCGCCGCTGTTATCGTCCGTCGTGGGCGGTACTTTTGGCAAAAGCGACGTTCAGGCGCGCCCGAAATAGATTCGCGCCAGCGGTTCGGGGTCGTTTCCCATGGCCAGCCGTCAGCGCTAGGTCCCATAATTCTTGAGGAAATGAGAAGCACAATTTCACAGGCAACCACAGGGGAATGGAAAATGAGCCAGACACCATACCGAGTGGCCCCACCCGGATTTACGGAGGAGCAGTGGCAGACCTTCGAAGAGGCATCGTCGTCATCGAGGACGCCCTGACCAACGACGAAGTGCGGCAATATATAGAAGCGATCGACCGGGTGGCGACCACCCTGCCCGAGTACCGCGATAACGCGTACTGCAACCCGGAAAACATCGTCGAGTTCGACCCGGTCTTCACCGGCCTGATCGACCACCCGCGCCACATCGGTTTCGCCTACGACCTGTACGGCGAATTGCTCAAGCTGCACCAGAGCCAGTTTCTTCTGCGTCCCCCCGGCGGCAATGAGTACAATTCCTGGCACCCCGATCCCCCCCTTGCCCTGCCTTACGGCACCTTCTCGCCCACATTGCCGCTGCAGATCAAAATCGGCTACTGGCTCACCGATTTACCGCGCCAGAAGATGGGCAACCTGGTGGTTTTGCCCGGCAGTCACCGGCAGCAGTACCTGGATACCTACTACACCCACGAAAGCGCGCCCGGAGAGCGCGTCATGCGCTTGCAGAAGGGCGCCCTTACCGTCATGAATTCGAACATCTGGCACCGGGTAGAGCCCAACGAGAGCGAGGTGACGCGCAAGAACATCTTCGTCGCCTACTGTCCGGCCTGGGTTACGTCAACCGATCGCATACTTTCCGATCCTGAGTGGCTCGAAAGCCTCAACCGCGAGCAGCGCATCATCATGCGCAACTATGACCAGGCCTACCAGTATGCCAAGCCGCCGAATGAGGACTTTCCGCTCTTTCTGGATCGCGACACCGGCCTGGACCGTGATCCCGACCTTTACCGCGAACACGTGGGCCTGAGCCGCCGCAAGCGCCTAACGGCGGCAGAAAAGCGTCTGGTCCAGGCGGCAGTGTAGAGAGAGTATGCGGCGGCATATAAGCGACGTTCAGGCGTGCGCAAGGTCGAGCTCAAGGATCTTCACCACATCATCGTCCACCGCGACGAGCACATGTATTTCTACGCCACCAACAGAGGCGGCATCTGGAACTTCGGCGATGGCGAGATCGCCGTCGCCTATCTGGCCGCGCCCGTGGATTACAGCGTCATGCGGGAAGGTCCCAACAAGAACTGGTCGCGGCACTGCGGCGGGCCTCGCAGCATGTATCGTCCCCACGAGCGCTGGGGCAGCGAGTCGGGCTGTATCATCAGCCGCTCCTTCGACAACGGCGAGACCTGGCCCGATGACCAACGCCAATGGATCTGGAACAACGATCGCACCACCGACGAGATTCTCGACTGGCTGCGACCGCGAGGCCGTTCGGAGCGCGAAGAGATCGACATGGGCGCCACCGATTCCATTATCCACTTCTGCCCTGCGGTGTATCTCAAGCCTCCTATCGGCAGTGTCGGGCGCGATTCGAACAGCTTCGACCTGGGTCGCCGGCAACACCTACCGACCTTCAGCCTGCGCAGCGGGGACCGCGGTCGAACCTGGGAAAACCATGCGACGGTGATCGACAGCCCATCCTGGGCGCCTAATGGTGGGTACATGGGTGCGAATCTCGGTTGCGTCCGCTTCGACAACGGAGTTCTCGGCCATATCGGCGCCGTCTACTGGCGACACGTGCTCTGTTACTACGTCAGCTATGACAACGGGATCTCGTGGGAGTACTGCAGCGATGTGGTTCGCGCGAGCCCGCACCTAATCCGCTCGGCGCCGGGCGAGGAAGGGGTCGGCTATACCTATCCGGGGGTGCACCGACTACCCGACGGGCGTCTGATGGCCTGCATGCACAAGATGCCTCCCGAAATGCCCGGTGTTGCCTTTTCCGCGGACGACGGCATGACCTGGTCTGAGCCCCAGTTTGTGAGCAGCCCGGGCAATCGCTTCGGCAACATGAGCGATCCTGAACCCGAGTGCCCGTTGAACGAACCGTCCCGTTTCAATCGCTGGCGATGCCCCGTGGCTCTGGTGCTGCGCGACGGTCGAATCCTCGTTCTTTTTGCGCGCCGTACCCCCAGCCTGGGCAACCGCGGAATCCTGGGCGTGGTGAGCGAGGACCTAGGCGAAACCTGGAGCGAGGAATTCGTGGTGCGGGGCGATGCCTACAGCTACGACATGGGTTACCCGGTGCCTACTGAACTGCCCGACGGCCGTATTTTCGTGGCCTACTGGTTCTGCGCCAAAGAACAGGACGAACCGATCGAGGACGTGCAGATCGTGCGCCACATCGCGGGAAGCTTTTTCAGATTGGACTGACCGGCCAATTGCTAACGGGCGCGTTCCCGCTCAGGATCGATCGGGCGAATCGTCAGCATCTTTCCTCTACTCGGGGTTTGCACGAATTCGCGCGCCGCCTTTCTAGTTGCAATGGCGCAGACTTTATCCTGTCTCTGGTCGCCGGCATAAACAATGGCAAGTCTGTAGCATGTGCAGACTGTACCTATGGCCTTTAACAGACTGTTGGTTTGGTTCATGGTGGCCCTCTCGGCGGGGGCCGGACCCACCACCGCCCAGCACTCGGTGGCGCGGCAGTGGAACGAAGCCCTGCTGGCGGCGATCCGCACCGATTTCGCCCGCCCCACGGTCCACGCCCGCAATCTCTTCCACATGAGCATAGCCTTGTACGACGCCTGGGCCGCGTACGGCGACGGCCCCGAACGGACGTATCTACTGGGCCGGACCGTGGACGGCTTCACCGCCCCTTTTGCCGGGGTCCCCCGCCCCGACGACATCGAGGCCGCCCGCCATCGGTCCATGAGCTACGCCGCCTACCGCCTCATGGAGCACCGCTTCGCCAACTCGCCGGGCTTGGGGCCCACCTTGACGCGCATCGACGGGCTCATGGACGCGTTGGGCTTCGACCTCAATTTCACCAGCACCGACTACGGCGGCGGCGAGCCGGCGGCCCTGGGCAATTATATCGCCCAGCAACTCATCGAATTCGGCCTCCAGGACGGCTCCAACGAACAGCTAGGGTACCACAATCTGTTCTACACCCCCGTCAATCCACCCCTGCGACCGGACGAGCCGGGTAATCCCGATATCATCGACCCCAATTTCTGGCAGCCCCTCAGCCTGGAGGAATTTATCGACCAGTCGGGCCGGGCCCAGCCCGGCGACGCGATCCCCTTCCTCAGCCCCGAGTGGGGCGGGGTGACCCCCTTCGCCCTGACGGAGGACGACCTCACCCTGTACCGGCGCGAGGACAACGACTACTACGTGTACCACGACCCTGGGCCGCCGCCCCATATCGACACCCAGCGCCCCGCCGCTGCCGCCACCCGCCAGCGCTCGGGCTTGGCACTGGCCTCGGCCGAATACCAGTGGGGTTTTGCCCTGGTGGCCGTCTGGTCGTCCCACCTCGACCCGGCCGACGGCGTCCTGTGGGACATTTCGCCCGGCACCATCGGCAATATCCCCGAATTGCCCACCACGCTCGAGGAATACCGCCAGTTCTACGACCTGCTCGAGGGCGGCGACCCCAGCCTGGGGCATCCGCTTAACCCCCACACCGGCGAGCCCTACGAGCCGCAGCTGGTGCCGCGGGCTGACTACGCCCGCGTACTGGCCGAATTCTGGGCCGACGGCCCCGATTCGGAAACCCCGCCGGGCCACTGGTTCACCATTCTCAACTACGTCGACGACCACCCCCTCTTCGAAAAGCGTTTCAAGGGCGCCGGCCCCATCCTGGACGATCTCGAATGGGACGTCAAGGCGTACTTCGCCCTGGGAGGAGCGGTGCACGACGCCGCTATCTCGGCCTGGGGCATCAAGGGCTGGTACGATTACGTCCGCCCCATTTCGGCCATCCGCTGGATGGCCGACACCGGCCAGAGCAGCGACCCTGGCCGACCGCGCTTCCACCCGGCCGGCATCCCGCTCATCGACGGTAGTATCGAGCTGGTCGAGGCGGGCGACCCGCTGGCCGGCAACGACGGCGAGCACGTCAACAAAATCAAACTCAAGGCCTGGCGCGGCCCCACCTATATCACCAACCCCGACACAGATATAGCCCGCGTCGGCTGGATCCTGGCCGAAAACTGGTGGCCGTACCAGCGCCCCACCTTCGTCACCCCGCCCTTTGCCGGCTATATCTCGGGCCACTCGACGTTTTCGCGCGCCGCCGCCGAGGTCATGACCCTGCTCACCGGCGATCCCTTCTTCCCCGGCGGGATGGGCGAATTCCATGCCCTGCGCAACGAATTCCTTGTCTTTGAGGAAGGCCCCTCGGTCGACTTGGTGCTGCAGTGGGCCACATACCGCGACGCCTCAGACCAGACCAGTCTCTCGCGCATCTGGGGCGGCATCCACCCGCCGGCCGACGACATTCCCGGCCGCTTGATCGGCCTGCGCATCGGCCGCGACGCCTTCGCCCTGGCCGAGGAACACTTCGTCCCGCCGCAGACGGCGGTGGCGGAGGAAAAGGTCGATGAGGTGCCAGCAGATTTCGTCCTGAGGCAGAACTGGCCCAATCCGTTCAACGCCGGCACGGCCATCTCCTTTGCGCTACCCGCCCATGATGCCGTGGACCTGGCGGTGTACAATATCTCGGGCCAGCGCGTGGTCGCGCTGGTGCGGGGGGAGCGCCCGGCCGGGCGCCATCGGGTGGCTTGGGACGGCCGCGACGACTTTGGCGCCGCACTGGCCAGCGGCGCCTATCTGTACCGCCTGCGGGCAGGCGACTGGGTACACACGCGCAAATTGCTGCTGCTGCGCTAGCCAGGACGGATACTTCGCCGCTCAGGGCTAGCCGGCCCTTGTCTCTGAGCACGGCTTCGGGGGTGGGATGCCAGCGCTTGCCGCCGGCGAGCACAATCGGTCGGGGTCCGGAAACTGCGCCGGGTCCCGGTTGGCCGCGCCCAGCATTATGAAATCATTCGGTTCGGGCACACGCCGGTGGGTTCAGCGCTGCTCCTACCACACCGTCCATCCGCCATCAACAACCAGATTATGACCTGTCACATACGCTGAGAGATCACTGGCCAGGTATGCAACAGCTCCTTTGAAATCCTCCTCGGTGGCCATGCGACGCAGTGGCGTACGTGCCTTGTAGCGTTCGTGGAAGACGTCCAGTTGGTTGCGCCACACACCACCCGGCGATATGGCATTGACGCGCACGTCTGGTGCCATCTCGGTCGCCAGCCAGCGGGTCAACTGTAGCAATCCGCCTTTGCCGGCCGCGTAGGCAGCCGGAAGGCTATCAGGGGTGTCTTCATACATGGGTACATGAGGTCCTACTATCCCATAGATCGAGCCGATGTTTATCACGGAGCCGCGTCCCGATTCTGCCAAGGCCTCAGCACATGCCTGCACCAGCACAAATGGCGCCGTCAGGTTCACTTCTAAGGCCAGCCTCCAGGGTTCAGACCGTTGCTCCAGAAACGGGGCGGCCCATCCCTTCAAGCCTGATCCCACCAGCGCAGCGCAGTTGACCAGGATGTTCAACCGTCCGAAACGGTCGAGAACCTTCTCGGGTACCGACCGCACTGCCTGCTCATCCGCCAGATCGATGACCAGTGGCAGGGTCTCGACGCCGAAGTTTTGGTGAATCTGCTTGGCCACGGCGGTACAAGATTCGTGTGCCGTGTCTAGCACGACGATGGCAGCGCCCAACTCGGCCAGCGCCTCGCATATCGCAACCCCGATATGTCCTCCGCCACCGGTAATCAGGGCTACACCCCCTTGCAGATTCATCAGCTCCTGCAGTGATTTCATCCTACGCCCGACATCGCATAGAGGCCAATTGTAGTTCCATTTTCTTTCACTTCACGGCGTAGTCGAGGCATTTCAGTGTCCCATGCGCTTGAGCCCTGCATCCATGGTGAAGTCCGGACTCTTCATGAAATCAAACGCCTCACGCTCGAGCTCTCGTATCTTCTCCACCTCGGCCGGCAGCTCGTGGGCGATCTCCAGCGGAACCGTGATCACGCCATTCACGTCGCCATGAATCAGATCGCCGGTCTCGACGTACATGCCGTCGACGACCACCGGCATGCCCCAGGTCACTCGACGTGGGTTGCCGTGCGAGGCGGTGGTGCCCAACGCGAAACACTGCATGCCCAGCGCTTTGACCTCGTTCACATCGCGGATAGCGCCGTCGGCCACCATTCCCACCGCCCCTAGTTGCTGCATGAGGGTTGCCATATACTCACCAAACGGCGCGGCGTCCCCATGTCGTGGCCCGATATCCTGCTGGACCAGCACGACCGGCTTGGGCGAGGCATCAACCAGCTCTGCGAATTGCCTGAGTCCGCGGCCGACGCTCGGTGGACCGGGGCTGGTTGGGTCCGTCTGCGAGGTAACAGCGTAGCCGACCATGACGCCCAGCTCAGGGAACATGCAGCGCATACGGTGGCCGGTGAAACCAGTGACAAGCTCTCGTACCTTAAATGCCTCGACGGCATTCGACAGAGTAGGGGTATCGATACCGCGCAGCGTCTCGATGAGCTCGGGTGAAAGGGTCTTTTTCGTTGTCATGTTAATCACACCTCCTGATAAGTCCTCTTTTGCACCGCGACCACCTGCTCCAGTTGGTTCAGATAGTTCACGGAACTCTCGAGAAGCGTTTCACGCAGCAGCTCCACGTTGAGCCTGGATGGTACAAACCCGATGGACAAGAAGCCCTGGTACCCAATTTCATCAAGCGTCCTGATGACCTCTATGAAATCAATATGCCCGGTGCCAGGCGCCTCGCGATTGCTGTCCGACACGTGCACGTTCATCAGCTTACTGCCCGCCATCCTGAGAGCGCCGCAGATGGAGCTGTCTTCGATGTTTGCATGAAAGAAGTCTACCAAAACGCCCAAGGCGCTGGCATCGATCTCTCCAATGACGCTCATGGTGTCAGCGACGCTGTTCAAGAATCCTGGATGGCCCTCATACCGGTTGATGGGCTCGATGGCAATGGCGACGTTGTGAGCCGCGGCATATTCACACATCTCGCTGGCAGATTTGATAAAGTTCTGTCTGATGATCTCGAGCGGCACACTGGAGCGCGGATAGTCAGGGCGTAAGGGAGCCGCGCAGACCTCGAAGATCGGTGAGCCCAGGTTCGCCGCCAGGTCGATGCACTTTTGGGCGTAATCTAAGGCGTGTCTTCTCACCGCATCGTCGCTCGACGCCAGGTCTCTCTCTTCTCCGGCGTCCCAGCCGCCCCAAGACCCACCGAGCGTTGGTAGCTCCAGGCCGAGCGCGGCCGCAATGCTCGCTATTTTCCTGGCCAATGTCGGATCGATCCTGTCCGGCTGGCCCTTGAGTTCGATACCGTTGTACCCCGCCTGCGCAATCATCTCAAGCACCTCGCGCGGATTTTCCACGGCATCGAACCCAGCCACTGCTAACGCACTGGCCTTCACCGAGTATTTCAAAGCCATTGCTGTTCCTCCCTTAGCGAAATCCTATAGCGGCTATCAGGACAGGCTGTTGCACACAGCGCGTCGGCTCGGCCATCACGTCGTCCGTCAACGGAGAAGCCGTCGCCAAGTTTCGAATCGTCGAGACGAATGATGGCAGCAAAGTATAGGACAAATAAAGACCGTTATCGTTAGTGACGCCGAGGGTCCGTGCGCCATCGGGTGGCTTGGGACGACCGCGACGAGCTTGGTGCCGAATTGGCCAGCGGCGCCGATAATGCCATTTATTTGCCCTGTCCTTCGCTGGAGTTGGTAATTATATCCTGATTGTCAATAGGCCCAGAGAACATCCACTATAACCCCTACCTCCGGAATATTGGCCGATTTTAATTTTCTTAGCTTTTCAGACTGTTTTTCGATGTCCAAAAGCCCCTTTATAAATTCCTATACATAGACCCAAGCTCTGGCACAATTCTAAATGAAAGAGGTGTTGCTGATGAAAATACTCTTTATTCCTTTGCCAGAACTATTCAAACAGCCCTGGTACGATGGCTTTGTCGCGGCGATTGACGGACGCTATCCTATTCGGCTTTGCGACCCCGCTAAACCATTGGCCGATCAATTTCAGGGTATCGACGTTGTGGTTGAGTTGGGGGGCGCAACTCGAAATATGATTGATGCCGGTCTAGCAGCGGGCGTAAAACTGTGGCAAATTTACCGTACCGGCCTGGATGAAGTAGATGTGGCCTATTTCTTAGAGCAGGGTCTGCCCCTGACCCATACGCCCGGCCATTTTAGCGCCGTCGCCTTGGCCGAGCAAGCACTTTTTTTGATGCTCTGCCTGGCCAAGAACTTTAAAGCCAGCCAGCAGAGCGTGCGCTCGCGGGTACTTTGTGCCCCAACCACCGACGAGTTGGCCGGGAAGAGCTTAGGCCTGATTGGACTGGGCGCGAGTGGCCGCGAACTGGCCAAGCGGGCTTGGGCGATGGGTATGCGGACCATGGCCATAGATATAGCCGATGTCCCGCAAGCGACACGTGACGAATTGCATATTGCATTCTTTGGCGACCCGTCGCAATTGGACAAGGTGTTGGTCGAGGCAGATTACCTGTCGATCCACACACCGCTTACATCGCGGACCCGACATATGATTGACCGGCGCGTCTTGGAACTGATGAAACCAACGGCCGTGTTGATCAACGTTGCCCGCGGCGGGATTGTGGATGCGGATGCTCTCTTCGAGGCGCTACAGATCGGGCAGATTTGTGGCGCCGGATTAGATGTGTTCGCCCAAGAACCGATAGACCCAGCCCATCCCTTATTGCAGATGGAGAATGTGATTATCACGCCGCACGCGGCCGGGGTGACCACAGAAACCGCGCTACGACGTGGCCAGGCGTTTGCCGAGAACGTGGACCGCGTCGCCCAAGGCCTGTCGCCACTATACCAGGTCATGTCTGTTGAATAAGCCGTACGATCTCCGCAAGATTGCTCTAGCTGAGAGAAAACGCTGAACCGCCAGGTGGGAAAGCATAATGTCAACGATCGAAAGTGGCGCGTTGGACGAGCAGTTATCGACACCCGAATTCCTGAACGACCCGTACCCTTTATACCACCGACTGCGTAACGTGGATCCGGTGCATTGGAGCGACGCCTGGGACTGCTGGCTGCTCACACGTTACGACGACGTGAATGCGGCGCTGCACGACTCGAAGCAATTTTCCAGTGTGGGGACGATCGAGCGTTTTCTTCAGCAACTTCCGGCCGATGCACTGGCAGAACTGCAGCCGTTATACAAACACTTCACCTCCGGCATGGTGCGCCTCGACCCGCCTGAGCACACGCGGATTCGCAGTCTGACCAACAAGGCGTTTACGCCCCGCGTCGTCGGATCGCTCAGGACGCAGATTCAACGCATCGTCGACGAATTGATCGATGCCTTTCAGGCACGCGGGCAGTGTAATCTGATCTCCGAGTTTGCCTATCCGCTGCCGGCGCAAGTGTTCGCGGGCCTGATCGGATTCCCGTTGGAAGATTGTGACCGGTTCAAGGTGTGGTCGGTCGAAATTGCCGCGTTTCATGGCACCGGCAGGGCGGACCCCGCCGTGGCGAAGCAAAGCCAAAGCGCATTGCTGGAAGCCCGACAATGGTTGAGCGAACTGGCGGACGACCGGCGCAGCCAGCCACGGGACGACCTGCTAACACGCTTTGTCCAGGCCGAAGAGGAAGGCGACCGTCTGAGCGAGGCCGAAATGTTTTCGACATGTGTGACCTTCATGATCGGTGGGCACGAAACGACAACCAATCTCATCGGCAACGGAATGCTGGCCTTGCTGCAGAATCCCGATCAATGGTCCTTGATACGGCAGAATTCGAATCGGATCGAATCGACGGTCGAGGAGATGTTGCGCTATGACGCACCAACCCAACGAGCCCACCGCATCGCGGTAACGGATATTTCGCTGCGGGGAAAAACGATTCGCCAGGGTGAACTCATTCAGGCAGTCCTGGGGGCCGCCAATCGTGACCCCGAGCAGTTTCCGGAGCCCGACCGGTTCGACATCACGCGACAGAACAACAAGCACCTCTCGTTTGGAGCCGGTCCGCACTACTGTGTCGGCGCACCCCTTTCACGGCTGGAAGCTCAGATCGCGATTCCCACGCTCATTCACCGTCTTCCCAACCTCAGGCTGGCGTCCGACGAAGTCCCAGAACTTTCCTCCAATAACTTTTTTCGAGGGCGCACCAAGCTACCGTTGGAATTTGATATGGCGCCATGACAAGCAAAATGAAGGACGCGTCTCCTGACCGGTGAGACCCATCAGACACGTCGGACATGTCCGACCCGTCCGACAAAATGCGCGTCCGGCGTCGCCTGGTCGATCCGCAGCAGGGCGTCCGCGCCGGTCCTCTGTGCTTCGCCGCCCGCTATACTTACGCGGACTTGAGTTCGACGGATGCCGTCGTGCGCCGATGCAGAACGCGATCGACGCAGTACGCATTCGGATACGATGCGATACGCCTCGGTTATGCGCCGCTATCAAGGCGTGCCAGGTTGTAGCGGTAGGTCTGCGGGCTGGTAACGTCGCGCGGGCGCAAGAATTTTCGGCCGGCTTAGCGCTCGCTCTTCTGCAGTACCGAAGCGATCTCGCGGGCGAAACCGAGGAGCAGCTCGTCCGCGCCGGGAGCCCCGATTAGCGAGAGTCCGACGGGAAGCCCATCGAGCGCGGCCAGCGGCAGGCTGATCTGCGGCGCTCCGATGGTACCGGCGATGCAGGTAAGAGCGAGGATGCGCGCTCTGTTGGCGTACCGCTCAGGTACAGAGAGGCCGACGGGAGGGGCCGGCATCGGAGTGGTTGGCAAGCAAACGACAGCGCCGTCTTCGAGCACCTCTGCCATCCGGTGTACGATTGCTTCGCGCTCGGTCTGGGCTTGCTCGACGTCGGCCTCGGAGATGGCCATGGCGTCGGTGAAACGCCGGGCGACCTCGAAACCGAAGCGCGGATCCACCCGCTCGATCCACTCCTGCGCAGACGCCAGGGACTGTCGTAGGGCAAGTATCGATTGCTGCCGCACCCACGCACCGAGACCCGCGTCGGACAGTTGCAACCCCTTCGTATCCGCAGCCATGGTCGCCACCTTCTCCGCCACGGGCAGCAACGCGGCAGCCACCTCTGCGTCGGCGGTCTCGAACGCATCCTCCGCGATCAAAACTTGGGCGGGACGGGCTATTGTTACCCGGCTTTGCAGCAGAATCTCGCCGACCCGTGCGAGCACCGCGGCGTCGCGTGCGAACCAGCCCACTGTGTCGTAGTCGGGGGCGCTCTGCAACATGCCATCTATCGGAATGCGCCCATGGGTGGGACGCATGCCGAATATCCCGCAAAAGCTGGCTGGTATGCGCACCGAGCCGCCGGTATCCGAGCCCAGAGCGAAGTCTACCATCTCGCCGGCTACCGCGGCTGCCGAACCACTGGAGGAGCCCCCCGGAACCCGCCCGGGAGCTGCCGGGTTCACAGGAGTGCCGTAGTGGGCATTCTCCCCGAAAAGTCCCCTAGTCAGTTCGTCGGTGTGGGTCTTCCCCACCATGGTCGCGCCGGCGTCGACCAGCACCTGAACCGCCCACGATGTTGTCACTGCTTTCCCGTGGGTCGCCTTCCAGTCCGGATTGCCGCCCCCAGTGACTTCCCCGGCCACGTCGTAGATGTCCTTCGCAGCGAAACTGAGACCAGACAACGGCCCATCCTTCGCACCCGGGAGGTATGCTTGACTATCCTTGCAGAACGCGTTCAGACGGTCGTCCATCACGGTTCATTCCAATGTCTATAACCACCCGACCTTGCCGCAAGCAATTGTCGTGGTGTTTATTTCTTTCTTTTGGAAAGAGGGCCACTTCGTCGCGACCCTGAAATGTCTTGACTCACAGCTAAAAGGTCCAGTCGATGAAACATCTATTCATTGATGATCACGAGTTGGAAGCGATCGAGAATCTGGCGCGCAAGCTTCATCAGCCGCAGAAACCTGGCAACCGCTTTCCCGACTATACGATCGGGGAGATCCTCGGTACGCAATCGTTCCGCGCCATCCGCGATCTCGACGGGGTGTTTCCGGGGCGCGATGAAGACAACGACGGTTGGCCCGACACCAACCATAATCACAACCGTACACCTGACTACGACGAGCCGTTTTTGATGTACGGAGTGGAGCCCGACGAATACGTCTACGGCTTGGACCGCAACAACAACGACGCGCTGGATGAGCGCGAGGACGACATGGACTTCGACTATCCCTATGATCACGACCAGCGCGGGTATCACCTTTTCGGACGGTTGGATCTGCGCCGTTACTGGTCGTTGGGGGCGGGACATTACGCCGTAGACGAGATCGCCGGTGCCGGACGCAACCACTCGACCTACGCGCTGCTGAGCTATCGCCGGGAGGGGATCGGGCGGCTGAAGAGATTGTGGTTCGAAAATAATCTGCGGCGGGTCAGCGACAACATCGCCGACGAGTACATAGGGACAAATATCCTGTCGCGGCAGTCTTATCCGTTTCGCGACGATGTGCTGTTCTACCGCGACAGCTTTGTCGAGGAAACCTACTTCGAAGGTCGGTTCAACCCGTGGTCGACGTTGAACGTAGTGCAGAAGTTGCGGTTGCGGTTCAACTGGCAGCAGGGCGGTCAGCTCCGCAATGGGTTCTACCAGCGGCCGCGGCGTCTGGATTTCTGGACCTGGGCGAGCCGCACGGACTATACGTGGCACTGGGGCCGCTGCGAGCTGCGGCCGCAATTCAAGTTTCTCATTCTGAGTCTGGAGGATCGGGCGGACGAACTTACGCTACGCTCGGAGTACCGCGTGATCCCGATTCTGCTTGTGAAATATCCGCTACTGCGGCGGACGACGTTGCAAGTCGGCGTTCAGGGCTTGGGCCCGGCACCGTACCAGGTGATGGTGCGCACGAACGAGAGCAGCAGCTTCAAGCAGCGCACGGCGTTCGTCACATTGACCAACCGCTCGCGCTATTTCGGCTACGACCTCCACACCATCGTTGGAATCAAGCGCGATCGCCAGGAGTTCGACAATGTGTTCCAGCGCAACCGAAATCGCAACGAGTTGACCGGGTTCGTGAGGGCGATGATTGGCTTTACGGAATACGGGCGACTGTATTGAATTTCACGCCTCGAAAACTGAATACTGCAGCAGGCGCATCCTATACTCTGGAGCGGCGTTCTAGGCAGCACAGACTTTTTGGAAACGTGTGATGGTGAAGAACGTGAGCCACATTGAAATAAGAAACCGAGCTGTTCGGAAAACCTCGGTTTCTGTGGTATCATCAGGAAGGGAGAAACTTAATGACTGAAGCGCAGAAAGAACTCATGGAAACGCTGACATCGGAACTAGAGCGCGGCACCCTGACAGCAGACAGGTTACGCCAAGGAATCAGGGATATCGTGGGGGAAAACGGTCATCAACAGCAGGATGTCCTCTATCTACAGGCAAGCAATACTTCACCCGGATCCACGGTGGTCGGCATGCTGCAGATCGAGGACGGGGAGCTCTCCGAGGGGCCGCCTGATCCGGATGACTGGCCCTATAAAACAGTGCTGGACGCTGTCCGGGATGGCTGGAGGATCATCTCTTTCCCCAATATGGCGCTACTTGCTGTGGACGAAAAGGAGTTTTATGGCCTCGGTTTTGAATTCATTCTGGAACGCTGGAGGTAAACTATGCGAATATCAGAACAGAAAACCTACGACTGCGAACCAACCATGACCGACAGCCAAGTGCTGGAATTTTGCAAAAACGGGTATCTGATGCTTGAGGGCATCGTTCCCGATGAAGTTAATCGCACGACGATGGAATACTGCAACGAACATTCCGATGTGGAGCCCAACGGCATCCTGCTGGAAGACTGGTTCGTCGAGAACGTGATCGTCAACCCGGCGGCCTCCGGTGCCGTGCGTTCGCTCTTAGGGGCTGATTTCCACCTGCCTGTACTGATGAGCAATCATCGTGTGCAATGTCCGATTCCGGCTATCGGCGGTTGGCATGTGGACGGCAACTATCACTACACGCACGAACTCAATTTTCTGCAAGTTTTCTACTATCCCCAAGATACGCCCATTGAAATGGGGCCGACGCAGATTGTGCCAGGCTCACATCTCGTGCGCAACAAACACAGATTCATGGCACATCTGGGGAGCATCCGGGATGCAAAGCCCACAACTGCGCCCGCCGGCTCGATCGTTCTCACCATCTATCATATCTGGCACCGTCGGGGCCCCTCAACGGCAACGGGCACCCGCAATATGCTCAAGTATTTCTACTGGCGCACCACGCCGCCGAAGCGGGACTGGGTGGTTGAGCCGGGTTTCGATTTTGCCACGGCCCAATACGCCGGTCCCGCCTTTGGCTATGTAGAGAAGTTCCGCGACGCAATCAAAGTAACGGAGATGTTCTTGTGGCTCTGTGGACGCCACAAGTCGTTCCAAAATCTGGGCGGGCAAAGCTGGCCCCTGCCTGCGGATCGCACTGACCTCCCTTATGGTTTCCCCCCAGGGTTGCCCCAGCCCGGATCTGTTGAGTTGTAGGATCACTCAAACTCTCCCCTTAACAGGGTTAGGAGCTGAACAGATGACAAATAAGAAACTACGTGCAGGTGTGATTGGCTGTGGCTTGGGTGCCTATCATGGGTACGCCAACGCCTCTTTCACGCCGTCTCCCGCAACACCTCAGTTGGTAGATGTCGCCGACAGGGCACCGTGGAATAACCTGCGCACGTGAAACAGGGAAACCCTTGCGCTCAAGTTGGCAGAAGGAGCGCGCTTGGCCTCTCGCGAGCTGTGGTAAAACGGACTGGTAGTTAACGGAGGGCGCCAATACTCTTATCCTGGACCTGGAGGTCAAAATGGCAAGTCACATACTCGTCGGCATCGTGACCATGGAGGCGACCCCATGGCAATTGGAGGAGAACTTCGAACGCATGGAAGCGTACGTGCGCGAGGCGGCGCGGCGACGGGCGCACCTGGTCATCGCGCCCGAGTCGGTGCTCGACGGGTATGTCTGCGGCGCCGACCCCGAGGTCAGCCGTGAACGCATGGTGCAGATCGCCCAGACTGTTCCCGACGGTCCCTACCTGATCCGCGGCGGAGAACTGAGTCGCGAGCTGGGCATCTACCTGATTTTCGGGTTTCTCGAGCTGGACGGCGAGGATCTGTACAATACCTGTGCAATGTTCGATCCTAAAGGTGATATCATTGCTAAACACAGCAAGGTACACTCCGGTGGCGAGGCGTTTATCACCCCGGGTCGCGAGCTCAAGCCTTTCGATACTGCCGTGGGGCGCATCGGATTTCTGATCTGCAAGGACCGCGAGGTGCAGGACAACTTCAATATGCATGGCGTGCAGGATGTAGATGCGGTCATCATACCCATGGACGGTTCGGGCGGCAAGAACAACACGCGGAAGCTGATCCAGCGCGCCCAGGACAACTGCTGCTGGATCGTCGTAGCCAATACCTGGAGCGCCGTGATGATCGACCCCAGCGGCGACGTGATCCTGGAGAAGTACGAGTCGGAATGTGTCAGCGTGCAACGTGCCGACTTCAAAAGCGCCCCCAGAGGACCGGGCCGAACCCGCTTCAGCGAACGACGATATGATCTCTACGGCCCCCTCATGGGTTCGAACGAGGCGGATAAGTACTACGATGAGCGTGGGCGCACCACGGATTTCGCCGAGCAGTTCGGTAAAGAACACCGGGAGAGTCTACTGAAAAAGTTGAATCGTGAAGATTAGCCATTGAAAGTCGCAAAGCTTTTGTATCACCCAGTCGTATATTGTCTGAGTTGCCGTATGGACTTGAGGTCACCATATCGCGGATCGGCTCAAAACTTCTCTGACACTCTGGCATTCTATATTCAGTTCGTCAGTCCTCCGTCGATATTCAAGGCGACCCCGGTCACAAACGAAGCCTCGTCACTGGCCAGGTACAATATCCCGGCGGCGATCTCCTCGGGCTCTCCGAGTCGTCCCATCGGCTGGCGCGAAACAAACATCTTCTTTGCCTCCTCGGGATCGTCGAACGCGTCGATCCTATCCTGCAGCGAGGGTGTCAAAGTCGTGCCGGGTTGACGCAATTGACGCGGATCTTCTTGTCGACATAGTCGACAGCCATCGCGTTGGTCAAAGCCGCCACAGCCCCTTTGGACGCAGCATAGGAGGCGCGGTCCTTTAAGCCCTTCACGGCGGCGACCGAAGCGTTGTGAACGATCACACCGCCGCCCTGGCGCAGCATCTGCTGCACGGCCAACTTGGACATCAAAAAAACCCCGCGCACATTGACCGCCATGGTCCGCTCCCAATCCTCGAGACTGGTGTTGTCCACAGTACCCGGAATCAAAACGCCGGCATTATTCACCAGAATGTCCAGCCGCCCGAATTCCTCCACGGTCCTTTCGACGATCCGCTGTGCATCAGCGGGTTCCTCAACGCTTCCCTGCACAAAGATCGCCTGGCCGCCGGCGCCATTGATCTGTTCGGCCACTGCCGCGCCACGCTCACTCTGCGAGTTGATGGCCACCTTGGCGCCCTCGCGGGCGAACAACAGCGCCGTGCTTTGGCCAATCCCAACGCTCGCACCGGTTATTATTGCAACCTTGTCTTTGAGTCGCATCGACATTCTCCTTCAATACAGGGTTTAAGGTCTGAGGTTCAGGTCGAGTTCAACGCAAACACGCCCTAGTAGGCGGTCCAGGAAGGGTAGGGCGAATAGTTGGTATTATCGCCATTAGCGGCAAGGTAGGCGAGTTTGTGGCTTTTGTTGGGTCGTTTGGCGGGCGTGGCGGCCGGCGACCGGGGAAAAGCGCCGAAGCGGCGCGGATTCTTGCGGCACTGTAGCGCGATTCTCTCGCCTCGCCTTAACTGCATCCTGTACGCAGCTAGTCATCTCCTCTCCTTGCTGGCACTCCCTCTGTGGGTTCTATATCATTTGCCAGATGGGTACGCGACCTCCCTTACAGGGTCCCACGACGACCCTGTAGGTTCTTGGAGCGCCGCAATCAGAACGACGACATTCCATGACCAAACTGTTCAACGGCAAACGCGCCGCGTCGCTGATGGAAGCGCGCGGCATCGACATCCTGGTCGGTTCCGGGTACGTCAACTTCGGCTACCTCGCCGGCTACTTTACCCATTTCGGGCGCGACTACCCTGGCCCGCTGGTGAACGGCGCGCCGCTGGTGCGGTTTGCTGGTGTTCCCAAAGATCCGAATCTGAGCCCGTTCCTGATCACCTATCCGGGTGAAGAAGGGGATATCGTCGCTCAGGGCAGCTGGATCGACGAGCGGACCCGTCGTCACGATCTCGGACACTTCTCGGCCGAGATTCCGCTGCTGGTGACTGGAAGCGGATGCGAGCTGTTGTCTGAGTTGCCGTATGGACTTGCGGTCGTATGAGTGCGGTGAATGCGGCGGTGCGTCCTCGCCTCGAGCGCATGGTGGAGAGGAGATATGTTTTCGATACTGGATGAAGGAGCGCTGTCGCACAATCCGGCGACGGGTTCGTTTATTCCCACTGTTACGCCGTTGAATGACGGCACGTTCATCGCCGCTCAGCAGGTGGGCGCGGAATTGGGGTCGAGGGACCACCGCATCGAGATTCTGCGCTCCAGTAACGGCCGGGATTGGACCAGCGGGGGTATGATGGACACGCGCGATGAAGCGCGCTCGTGGAGCTATCACAGTGCCCAGGTCTACCAGGTGGCGGACGGTCGATTCCTGCTCCGGGCCAGTCGGTTTTGGCGCCACGACAACCCGCGCCAGTTCGAGAAGCCCGAACCCGGCTTGCCCAGACCCGGCCCGGTCATTTTCTGGTCGGAGGACCGGGGCGAGTCCTGGTCAGAACCGCAATATGTGGAGGTGCCACTGCCCATCGATGCGTACACCCATCACGTGATGGGAAACCTCATCCAGTTGTCGGCGGACCGGTGGTTGTTTCCAATCCAACTCAACAGCCCGAAAGGTCATTACAGCGGACCGAACCACCACGGAGCCGCCCTCTTGTTTTCGGCTGACGGCGGCAAGTCATTCGGCGAATTCACGATACTCGCCCAGGACCCGGATGGCGTCGTCGAGTATCACGATCAGTTCGGTGTGCACCGGAAGGATGGCAGTCTTTACACCATGCTCTGGACGGTCCACACAGACGCCAACGCCGACCTCAACAACCACTGGGTTATTTCGAACGACGGCGGTCGGACCTGGTCAAAACCGCAGCCGACGAACCTGCGCGGACAGGTATGTGCGCCGATCCGGTTGAGCGACGGTCGAATCGCCGCGGTCTACAACTACCGGCACAAGCCGCAAGGCATCCATCTGGCTCTCGGTCGCGATGAGGCCACCTACGACACGGACCATGAAATTGCTATTTTCCGTGCTGGAAAGGAAACCGCGGTGGGTAAGGCGAAGGACGACCACTTTCTATCCAAAAACGAGAAGATCGCCTTTGGCCGTCCCAACGGCGTCTGTCTGACGGACGGCACGATCCTGATCTGGTACTGGTGCACCATCAAAGGGGTCACGCATACCCGGTGGGCCCGGGTTGCAACAACACCCCCGTAACCTTCAGGGGGCGAGCCGAGTCTTTGAAAGTGCTCCTCGGGGACAGCGACACTGTCTTCACGCCCTCGGTAGGACTGGCGTCGTTCTCACGTGGTCCAGAACGTGTACAGGTCGGTCTTGCGCAGGTAGAACCGCAGCCGCACGGTCTGGCGATGCTGTCCGCAAGGAAAGGAGTTTTCTATGTCTGAATCAACTTACCGCAAAGCTCCGTTGGGCTTTACGAAAGAACAATGGGAGGAGTTTGATCGAGAAGGCTTACTGATCATCGAAGACGCTCTGACACAAGACGAGATTGATTATTACTTGAATGCAATTGATGAACTTATCGCCTCAGACTCGAACTACGAAGAAGGAGAATTCTATGGTCCGGACAATTTGGTGACAAAAGATCCCGTCTTCGCGGAGTTAATCGATCACCCCCGCCATGTCGGTTATGCCTGCGACATCTACGGAGAATTGCTCAAGCTGCACGTCTCTCAGGCCTTTATTCGTCCACACTGCCCTTCACCCCACGTATGGCATCCAGATGGGGCCCGCGCTTTGCCTTACGGCGTGTTTTCGCCCAGACTACCGCTGCAAATCAAGATTGGTTACTGGCTTACCGATCTGCCACGTCCAAAGATGGGGAATTTTGTGTGTATGCCGGGCAGTCATCGCCGTCAGTATTTTGAAGAGTTTGCAAAACATACAAGCATGCCGGGTGAGAAGATTCTCTGCTGCCCTAAAGGAACGATGACAATCATGCACTGCGGGCTCTGGCATCGCGTTGACCCCAATGAGAGCGATGTGGCGCGAAAGAATATCTTCATCGCTTATTGTCCGTCTTGGCTCTGCGAGGCGGACCGACTTGAGTGCGATCCGGATTGGTTGAAAACATTAAACCGGGAACAGCGCATTATCATGCGCAGCTACACTCACGGCTATGCTCGCTCCAAGCCGCCCAAGGAGGATTTTCCCCTGTTTTTGGATCGAAATACTGGACTGGCTTCGGATCCGAGATATTCCGACGATGTTCCGCCTAATTGGCGGAAGCGAAGAGTCGCGGTTGAACAGTGGGATATTGACCTCGGGCCGCCGGTACTTAAACGGCGCCCAGATACGAGGGCAGAAGGTCCGTGCCGCCGTCGACGGTAATCACCTGACCCGTGACAAAGTCCGACAGGTCGGTGGCCAGAAATTCGACGACCTTGGCGCAGTCCTCAGTCTTCGCGATCCGCCCCATCGGAACATGTGTAACCAGCTCGTCTTGAATCCGGCCCAACAATCTCATCCAATTCGCCGTGCGGACATAACCTGGCGCGATGGAATTGACATTGACGCCGTAGGGTGCCAGCTCCAGCGCCAGCGAGCGCGTCAGCGCCATAACCCCGGCCTTGGCCGCGCCATACGGCGCCAACCACGGCATCAACGGGCGCAGCGCGGCGATCGATGCGACGTTGATGATCTTGCCCCGGCGGCGCTCCCGCATCTGCGGCGCAAAGGCACGACAGCACAAAAACGTCGATCGCAGGTTTTTGGCCATTACCGCTTCCCAGGCTTCGGTTGAGCATTCCGTCGCACTCTCGCCGCCGGCGCCTCCACAGATGTTGTTGACCAGGATATCTACCTGCGGAAAGGTGGAACGGATCTCTTCCAGCATCTTCTGCACGGCCTGCTCAGACGTCACATCAGCTTCGATGTCCAGGCTGCGGCGACCCAATTGTCGGATCTCATCCGCGACCGTGGCCGCGGTCAACGGCTCCTCGACATCGGCAGCGGAACCGAGATCGATGTCGTTGACCACGACGTCAGCGCCTAATTTCGCCAAACGGAGGGCGTAGGCTCTTCCCAACCCCCGCGCCGCTCCAGTAACCACCGCGACCTGACCTTCTAAACGAGGGGGAAAATACTCCGATGGCTCTTGCATTGATCCTCCTTTGCAGACTGCCCTTTTTCCGGCGCGAAAACGTGCCCATGCGCCGGCGGCGACGTAATCGTCCAGCGGTCTCGTTTTTGTTTATAATCGATTGAGGAACTTACGGAGAAATACTCGAACACCCAAAGAACGATAGTCTGGCAAGACCGCTCGATATTGATGTTTCGTCCCAAAACCGCCCAACAGGAGAGTTAAGATTGGAGTTTAGCATAGACACAATCCGCAAGCAGGACCCCTGGTATCGAAATCCAGCAGAGGCGATACGCGTATCCACCTGGACCGAGGTGCCCCGCGGGAAGCTGACCCATTACGAACACCCCGTTGTTGGCGATGATGCGTTGACGCGGGAACGTAGTCTGCCGGTCAGCGTGGTAGCCGGCATTGAGGACGGACCGGTTCTGCTGTTGATCGCCGGCGAGCATGGCAACGAATACGAATCCATTATCGCCCTGCAGGAAACTATCAGGGAGCTCAACCCCGCCGATCTCAAGGGCAAAGTGGTGGGGGTGAATTGTTGCTCGGTCGACAGCTATCTTCACCGAATTCGCGAGGGCAAAACCGATGGGCAGAATCTCGCGCGCGTCTATCCCGGCAGGATCGATGGCACGCTGACAGAGCGCGTTGCCTATACCTTGGAGAACGATTTTCTAGGCCAGCCAGCCCCGCACAAGCCCGCGTTGATGGTGGCGTTGCACACGTATGGACCGCACCTCCTGGGAGCGTCCCTCGCAGGCTACAGTATCTATCCGGGTGAGCTCGACCTTACGGATCGACAACGGCAAGCCGCTCTGCAGACGGGCATACCGCTGGTGTGGGGTCATGAATTTGATGCCAGCCATTCCACCACCGCGGAGATGGGTCACGAGGCCAGCGGGCGCACCGCCCTCTACGCCGGTTTTCTAGCCGGAGTGCCGGCGGTTTATTTCGAGACTGCCTGGGGCATGGGTGGTGAGATCGAATATGCCCGGGGTCTAAGGCGGTTGTTGGTTCACCTGGGAATGGTGGCAGGCGAAAACGAGCCCCTCGAACCGCGCGAGTTTGTCGAGTCTGCTGCCCACCAGGCCTGGTTGATGGGGTCCCACAATCAATGTCCCGTGGCCGGCTTGTGGCGACCGGCACGAAAAGCCTGGGACCGCGTCAAAGAGGGTGACCTGCTGGGCACGGTGTTCGATCTACACGGCCAACCCGCGCATGAGTTGCGCGCCAAACAGGACGGCGTGGTGATCTCTTATCCGAGAGTTCAGTACATTGAGGAGGGCCAACACTGCGGACTGGTGGTGTAATGCGATGCGCTCTGATCGTGGGCTCGCTCACAGCCGAAAGGATTTCGTACCGATGACTTCCTGCGACTGCAAACCAACCCTCACCGACACGCAGGTCATCGACTTCTGCCGCAACGGCTACCTGATGCTCGAGGGGGTGGTACCCGACGACGTCAACAGGCAAGCCCGCGAAGCGATGGATGCGCAGCGCGCGGAGAGCGGCTCGCTCCGCCAGATGGCCCACCTGCTCAAGGAGGACTGGTTCGTCGACGGGGTGATTCGCAACCCCGACGCCACCGGCGCGATGCGCTCACTGCTCGGGGCCGACTACCGTGAACCGGATTGGCTGCTCTGGTTCAGGGGAGAGGGACCGGAGCCGGCCGGCCAATGGCACATCGACGGCGACTCGAAATGGGGACCCCAGGTGCGGACCTTGAAGTGGTATTATATCCCGGCGGCGGCCACCTCCGAGTCCGGAGCGACGGTTTTCGTACGCGGATCCCACCTGGTCTTCAACCAGGTCCGCTCGATGGCCCACTATGACGGGTTGCGGGGCACGTGGAAGGCGGTGGGTCCGGCCGGGTCGATCTACCTGACCCACTTTTCGATCTGGCATCGCCGCGCCACGTGCACGACGAGGGGCGTGCGCTACATGCTGACCACGTCGGTCAACCGAACCGCACCACCCCAGCGAGACTGGATCCGGGAAGAGCTGGACATGAACAGCGTCGAGTTCGGCTGCAACGAGCCGCGGTTCGGCGAGCAGCATCGCTATCACAACGACGGCGCCCATATGTATCTGTGGCTTTGCGGCAAGAGCGACCGCTTCGACCGGCCCAGCGGACCGGGTTGGCCGCATCCACCGATCGAGGGTCATCCCTTTGGCGAGGTGCCGGACTACGTAACCGAGGACTAGAGCCTTATCGACGTTGCCGTCGGCGTTGAACCAGATGCTGTCGACCCACTGGCCAGGATATCACCGCCAACTTCCACGCGGCCGACGCCCACACGTTCAAGTGGCGTCAGCCGGCTGAGAAACGACCCGGGGGAACGATTTGCGGCGAGGCAATGCGCCAATCGACGACGCGCTCTGGTTGGTGAAAGGATCGGACCTGAGTTTTAGCGATGTTCGCGAGTGTCTAGCAGAGTCGACCGCGAGGAAACATTAGTGGGAATCAAATCGTTGTTGAGTCGAGGTCGTTCAGCACACCTATTCCCTGCCGTTTCTCTCCACAACGACCTCGCCGGCATAACCTCCAGCTACCAATTTCTCTACCAGGGCAGCTATAACTTCAGTGTCAAGCAGACCGTTGTCCGCCACCGTCAAGGTACCCCCAAGAAAGCTGAGATTCAGAGCACTCAGATTGAGAAGTGCGGAGTTGCCCCGAATATCGAGCGTACCACCTACGGACGCGAGCTGGTTCAACCCCTCCAGTGAGAGCAGTCCCCGGTTCCCGCCGCGGGTTCGGTCAAAGTTGGTGACGAAGATGCCAATAAAAAGATTGCCCCCCACCTGAACAAGGTTGCCGAGTCCCGAGAGGCTCGTCAGGCTGTTGTTCTCGATGATCATCAGATCACCTGCGATACTCGCGATGCTGCTCAAGCTGGCCAGCGCGTTCAGGTTTCTCATCTCCGGATTCTGCTCAATCCAAAGGGTATCGAGAACGCTGCTCAGATTGTTCAAACCCTGGAGACTGGTCAAATCCCGATTGAACCGAATCTGAAGTCCTCCGTCCACGGTTGTAAGGGCTCGAGTCCGCATAGATCGCGAATCAGATTATTGCTTGCGATCACGAGACGGCCGCCCACCGAGCCAAGCCTGGAAAGACCGGCCAGCTCCTTCAGGGCATGCGCCGAAACGATCTCCAAATCGCCGTCAACCCTTCGCAGATTGCGCAGAAAGGATAGATCGTGGGGTGCATCGCGTCCGGAGATATGCAAACTACCCATCAAGTGCTCCCTCTGAGCGAGGACGTCCAGGTCGACGAGCGCCGGGGTGAATTCCAGCACGATGTTACCGTTGAAGGATTCCATTACCTTCCTGATTCCGGCCAGGCTGCTGAGACCAGGATTCGCCATGATCCGCAGTTCATTCCCGACCTCGTTGAGATTCTCCAGGTGGCTCAGGGTTTGGAGCGACTCGTTGAACTGGAGAATAAGGCTCCCTCCAACGCGTGCGAGACGCTCCACGCCACTGAAATCTGCCAGGCTGTCCGCGTCAACGACGAGGAAGCTTCCGCCGATTTCGCGAATATTCTCCAGTCCCTCCAGATTTACGAGGCTGCGGTCTTTGGAAATGGATAAGGAGCCGCCGATGCTTTGCAGCGACTGCAATCCGCTGAAGTTCGTGGCACGGCGGTTTTCAGTCAGAAGGAGCGAACCACCGATGTGGCGAAGATTGCTCAGCCCTGCGAGTGAGGGCAGAGTGAAGTTCTCGACCAGCGCAAGACTGCCACCGATGGACCGTACGTGGCTCAGCGATTCGAGTATTCCTGCGGCGTCCCGTAGAGACAGGCTCAATGTGCCAACAACGTGCTCTGGGACCCGGCGCAGCGGTTGGAGCTGTGTAACGCTGGAGAAACCCAATACCAGACTTCCTGTGACGGTCTCGAAAAGGTGCGAGACCCCCTCGATCGAGATCAGAGATGCATTCGAGCTAAGCTCCAGGTTGCCACCCACCATCTGCAATCCAGCCAGCCCGTCCAGGTTTTTCAAGGACAGATTGCTGATAATGGTAAGTCGGCCTCCTATGCTGCGGAGATTCTCCAACCCGGTGAGGTTTTCGAGATTTCTGTTCCCGAACAGGGTCAAGTTGCCGCCAATGCTCTCGAGGTTCGACAACGGCGTCAGATCGACGAGGTCAAGCCGCCCCATACTGAGACGTCCGGCAATCCTGAACGGCTGATTCCGGGTCAAGCTGAGCAACTCATTCAGCTGATCATCCGACCTGATCCGAAAGTTTCCCTCGAGCACGATTTGCGCCTCGAGGCGGGGAACCTCAAAATCGTGCTCGCTTTTTCCTGCCAGCGATAGCCCCCGCCGCCGGTAGAGCAGGTGATCACCGGAGCTGATTTCCACCGTAAAGAGCCGGTCACCCAGCTGTTCAGTGCCGGTCGGTTTTCGGCCGGGGGAGGATTCGGCCTGTCTGGGAGCCGGACCGCGGGCGCCATCCAGCAGCACCATTTTTCCCACATCGACGGCATCGGGCGTTTTCAAACACCGCGAAGTACACGCCTGCAGCTACCCCCTGTCCGCCGTCGGTACGACCGTCCCAGCGAGCGATATGGTCTCCCGCCTCCTGGACCCGGCTCATCAATCTGCGCATCGGCTGGCCCAGCACGTTGTAGATGGTGAGCTGGACTGGACCGGCATGGGCCAGCCTATAGGGGATCACGGTCTCCGGATTGAACGGATTGGGATAGTTGGGAAGGAGCCTGGTGGCTATTGGCAGCGCGGACGAATAGTCGACTGCCGTGGCCCTGGCAAAATCGATCCGATAGACCCCGGTATCGTCTGTTGTGGCAACGTGGGATCGGCCATCGGTCTCCTCCTCGATGAACGCGATGGTGGCGCCGACCACGGGTGCTCCACCCATGTCCGTGACGGTGCCCGATATCACCTGCGCGACGGCCGGTCTTGTCGCGATTCCGGCCACCAGAGCCAGCTGACCGAGCGCGCGGCTCAAAGCTCTGCAGCTCCAGTGCATATTCCCTCCCTCGCTGCGGTAGAGGGAACAAAGGTACTATAATGGCCGAGCGTCAAGTATACTTTTTCTGACGGGGCAAGGTGGCTCTGTGGCGGACGCAGAGCAGATATCTGGGCGGGCGCTCGCTCGCCATCTTCAAGGCGCTCCACATCGACGAAGTGGAGTTCGCTACGCCTGATCCTTCCGCGGGCGCAGTGTGTCTACCCAATTCAAGCGCCGCCATAAAAGCGGCGTTCAAGGCGCCCTAAATAGATCCGCTAGCGCTTCGGGCCCGTTTCCCTCAGCCTGCCACCATATTCTTCGAGTGACCCCAAATCCCAACCCTCGCCGCGACTATCGATAACGGTGTTTATTTAGCCTATACTTCCGACCATGAAGGGACGGCGGTGCAGCTACGTTTCGCATTGCGCGACGCGAGTCTCTACTCGTTCTGATTCAAGGTACCGGAGGAATGAGGACAACCGAGACAGAAAGGGTGAACGGATCGATGCGGGAGGGGCCTTTCAACGACACAGTGAACCCGGTGAAGACTTCTATGATACTCGTAATCAGTATGAAGGTCTGTCTATTGATGATCGCGACCACGGCGGCGACGGCGCAGTCGTTCACCGTGCCGGTCGGGGAACGGCAACTGTTCCTGGACGATGTCCCCATCGCCGAGATGGACGGTCTGAGGCGCTCGATGCACCAGGCGGTCAAGAAAGGCGCGGTGATCCGGCCCGACTACTTGGGGCAAGAACGCCATTTCTCGGTTCGCAACGCGCCGAACTGGGACCGCGAGCGCGAGGTGTTCAGATTTCTCGTGACTGAGGCCGCGGGGCCGAATACCTCGACTGTTTGGGAAAGCGACGACGGCCTGCACTGGGTGCGCGTGGGCACGTCGGACATGGTGACGTACACCGTCGTCTACGATCCCACCGATCCGGATCCGTCTCGCCGGTACAAGTCGATGAATCGCAGGCGAATCGCCGTCTCGCCCGACATGCTCACCTGGGAGGTGGTCGGCAATCCGAGAATCCCCGGCAGCGACGAGCACAATCTGTCCTTCGATGAGAAATCCCGAGTCTTCTTTTTTTCGGTCAAGAGAGGCGGGCCGTATGGCCGCTACGGCCGCTCTCACGCCCTCTACACCAGCGAGGATCTGGCGCGGTGGACCAAGGTGGGGATAGCGGGAGAAGACTCGCTCTTTCACGCCGACGACGAGGACCAGGAACACAACCGGGACGCTATCACGGCACTGATGGAAGAGCTGGTTGCCGATCCGAGACTCGCGGAGACCGACTTCTACGCAGAGGGCAACTACAACGTCGACATCTACAACACGCCCGTTTTCCGCTACGAGAGCCATTACCTGGCGCTGCCAGCCATTCACCCCTCCATAACCATGGACCTGTCCGATCCCAGTGACAATATCGCCTTAAAGATTCCTCAGCTGTGGTGGAGCCGCGACCTCCGGAACTGGACCAGGCCGGAGGATCGCTCGGACTTCATCACCCTGTCCCGTACGGAGAGCGGCGCCTATGACCTGGCCGTCGCGTTTCCACCATCGAGCCCGGTCATCAGGGGAGACGAGCTGTGGTTCTACTACGCTGGGGATGACGGATTGGGCTGGCCTCCCAAGACCGGTCTCGACCTCAGGAGGACGGATTGGAAGTATTATCGGCCGGACAGGTCAGCGATCTGCCTGGCAGTGCTGCGCCGGGACGGATTCATGTCACTGGACGCGGGGGCGGGAGGGTCGGTGGTCACGAGGTCGTTCACCGTCCCCGGCCCCGAGCTGTTCGTCAACGTCGATGCAACGGATGGCCAGCTGGTCGTCGAAGTGGTAGACGAGAGTGCAGTAGTGGCACGATCTGCGCCACTCCTGGGGGACCAGCCCAACGCCGCGGTAGCGTGGCAGGATGGGAACATAGCCGACCATGAAGGTACGGCGGTGCAACTGCGTTTTGCATTGCGCGACGCGAGTCTCTACTCGTTCTGGTTCGAGGTACCGGAGGAATGAGAGCCGCTCAACGAGTCGCCGAGCCGTAGCGCTGGCGATAGGCGTCCAGCTTTGCCTTCAGCTTCGAGCTGTCCAGGACCGCGCGGTTGACGACGGAAACGGGCGCTTCACCGCGCCTGACGTCGAGAGCTGATTCTGCGCACAGCTCGCTGCCCAGACGAATCATTTCGTCGGTAATGCCGAGGGCGTGCGGCGTCAGGTTCACATTGTCCAGCGCCAGCAGAGGATCGTCCGGATCGATGGGCTCGGGATCCAGCGCGTCGAGGCCGGCCCCTCTGATCTGCTCTGCGGACAGGGCGCGGACCAGCGCCTGCTGATCGACAATCGCGCCGCGCGCGACATTGACCAGATAGGCCGATGGCTTCATCAGCCGCAGCTCCTCAGCGCCGATGAGATGTCGCGTTTCCTCGCCGAGGGGGCACAACACCACCACAAAGTCCGACTGCGACAGCAGGGCAGGCAAATCGACCCGCTCAATGTCGTACTGGTCCGCCTTGGCCTCATCCAGGTACGGATCGCAGACGAGATGGCGCATCTCAAAAGGGCTGATGAGCGCGTAGAGATCCCGGCCGATGCTGCCAAAGCCCAGGTAACCGATCGTTTTGCCGCTCAACCCAGTCCCGACATTGGCTAGCGTCCCACCCTCCCCCCACCGTCCATTGTAGACGAGCCTGGACTTAAAAAAAAGCCTTGTGCTCAGGGCCAGGATATGCGTCAGAGCCGCCGTGGCCATGGAACGACGGACACTACCGGGTGTCGTGGCCACAATGATACCAGCGTCGGTGCAGACATCCAGGTCAACAGTGTCGAAACCGGCGCCAAAGCGGACGATGGCGCTGCAACGTTCCACACCGGCCACACTTTCGCGAATGACGCGACGGCCGCCGGCCAGCACAACATCAAACTCGTCGAGGATTTTGGGGTCGACGGGCCCCGCGTCAACCGGGAATGGAGCGATTTCGACGCCGGGCGTACTTTCCAGCATCAGGCGCGCCGACTCGGTGGCCATGATGTTGTAGTAAATACCATCGTCCGTGAGTCCGACGCGAAAGGCAACCTTTTGATCCATCTCAATTATAGCCTCGGCCATTCTATCTACCTCCTAAATTTCGCGCGGCCACAACACCTTGCTCGACCAAGAGAACTCCGATGATGCCACCGGACCTCAAGTCCGAATTCGAGTCCAATGGATACCTAAAGGTTCCCCAGGCGCTGGAACCTGAGGATCTCTCGGTCCTGATCGCATGTGCGGACCGGCTGATCGACGAATTTTCGGGGAAGCTGAAATCGGATGGACAGTTGAAGTCGGACTACAGATCCGAGTCTTTCGACAGCCGAATCGTCTCCATCCTCCAGGAAAGTGGAGAACCGCAACCCCACTGGACACGCTATTTCTTCGGTCCGGAACTCCATTCGATCGTCACCAGTCCACGCCTCTTGAATGTGCTTTCGCCTCTGGTGGGTCCAGAGATCCTGTTCAACGGAGGCTGTCAGCTGCGTTCCAAACCGCCCACGCGGTTTCATGACCAGCTGAGCAATCTGCCCTGGCATCAGGACACCCAGTACTATGGGGAGATTACGCAGCATCTGGACATCGTTACGGTTTGGATTCCCCTTGTGGACGTGGACGAATCGAACGGTTGCCTTTGGATCATCCCCGGCAGCCATCGGTGGGGATTACTACATGGCGCCAGAGACCACGAGCAGAATATGAGGACACGAGAGAACGTGGAAAAACGCGGCGAACCAATCTCGATTCCGATGAAAACCCGGGACATCCTCCTGTTTCACAATCTCACATTTCACTCCTCCAGAGAAAACCGTACCCAGAGGGCCCGATGGAATGTAGACATTCGGTTCATGGCAAACCCAGCCTGCCGAATCCTATCCGATGAGGAGAGGGAGGCGCAGAAATTCCTGGCGGAAAAAATGAGGAAGTCAAAAAAGCCGTCTCTTGTTGTGCAGGGAAAAGGTGCGGGTGTAAGCTGGGAGGACTGGCGGAAGAGTTACCCTGGTCGGCTTCAGACTCTGGGTGACTGACGCTGTCAATCAACCGCTCCCGCCATCATCGCCACTCACACAGTGCCTTCACATACGCCCGTCCGACCAACCGTTTCCCCTGCTCGAGATATGGCTGGTAGTGTCCTGCCAGAATGCAGTCCACCTCCATGGCCGTGAGTTTCTTGAGCGACGCAATATACGTCGGTTTGTCGCAGTCCTCGCCTCCCTGCCATCCGAGCTCCGGAGTGAATCCGGTGTCCTTCGACATTACGACGTCGCCGACGAACCAGACGATTTTCCCCCGGTGCTCCAGCTGATAGATGATGCATCCGTCCGTGTGACCGGGCGCGTGAATGACGTCGAAACGCAGTCCGCAGATGTCGATGGTCTCGTTGTCCGAGACCACGCGATCGACTTTGCAGGGCGGTAGGTCGAATCCCGCCGCGTATGGGACGGTTCGATTGTCGGAGAGTTCGATGCCCTCCGCGTCGCTCGGACCCGCAAAGACCGCAGCACCTCTCTCTCGAATCGCGGCGGCATTCCCGATATGATCGTAATGGCTGTGCGTCAGCAGGAGCCCGCCTACCTGGTCGAGCGAGATGCCCCAGGTCTCGGCGCGTGCATCGGCAAGTTCGAGTTCTTCGGGGAGCGTTCCCGCGTCTACTATGACGTTGCCTTCCGGCCCGACCACGAGATAGAAATTCGCGTGGTTTGCGTAGGCGAAACCGTCGAGGAGGTAGATGTCGGGTAGGATCTGCACGGATCAGGTTGCGATGCGCCATGTGCGGATTTGAAGCAGTCGGCTCGTGCCCGTTGTCATCCCCGCTGATTCCAGTCGGCGCCGAGTTCGTCGAACTGGGACTGAAGCGATTCGACAACCTCTTCGGGAAGCGGACCGGCGGATGCCGTTTCGATGTTCGCTTTGGCGTTTTCCAACTTGGTCGTTCCCACGATGGCGGTGTCGATTGCGTCGTTGGAGAGGGTGAAGCGCAGGGCCAGTTCGATGCCGTCTTCCGGCGCGCCGTCAGGAAGGGTGATCTGCTTGGAGCGGTCCCAATAGGCGTCGGCGTAGGTGTACGGGGACGCCGATTTCCGGATGGCGCCGTTGGCGATCGGTCGTTTGGCGATGACGCCCATTCCCGCTGCGATGGCTGATGGAAGAACCTCGTATCGCGCTTTTTGGTCGACGAGGTTATAGGAAGTCTGAAGGGTCGAGAAGACGCCCATACGGATCGCCTCGAGGGCATCCTCACCGTCACCGCTGTAACCAACGTAACGGACCTTACCCTCTTCCTTCGCTGTGAGAACGGCTTCTACCGCCTCGCCTGCCTTCAGGACGTCGACGGAGCAAGTATGCAGTTGCATCAGGTCGATCCGGTCCGTTTTCATCCGGACGAGCGAGCGGTCGATGCTTTCTCGAATGAGACCCGCCGTCCACGGTTCGCCGGTAGCGTCTCCGGTGACGTGGCCGCACTTCGAGGCGAGGACGAATTCATCCCGTCGACCACTGACGAATTTCCCGATCAGTTCTTCCGACTCACCGTAGCATGCCGCCGTGTCGAGTAAAGTCGCACCGGCGTCCAGGAAGCCGTTCAAGAGCTCATCGACTTGCCCCTCCGTTACATCTTCGATACCGATCCGCGCGCCGCCGAATGCGAGTCGCGTAACTTCCAGGTCCGTGTTTCCGAGCGTGCGAGATTCCATGTCGTGGCCTATTCGAAGAGGTTGTTGAACAAGATTGCCGTACCTGAGAGTCCGTGCAAGTCGACGGCGTGCGTCCCGGCGGGACGGCGGGGGATCTTGCGCAAGGACGTAATCGGCCCTATTCCTGTGGAATGCTGACGTGCGCCAGAACCCCATGATGGCCCTTACTGTGGCAGCGGAGAACGTCTTGGCAAAGCAGACCAGCGGCGAGGGTTCCCTGGACATCGGCTCCCGATTGGAGCTGTTCGTTGATGACTACCTGATAGGCGAGCTGCTTGGGACTCGACTCGTCCTCCACTACCCTCGTCCGGCAGAAGTGGCCCTGAGATTCGATCGGTCCTGGGAGGGTGCCTTCTGTGGCTACGTGACCGTGCTCCACGACGGCGACATTTACCGGATGTACTACCGGGGAATACCCATCGCTAGGCCGGACGGAAGCCTTGACGAGGTGACCTGTTACGCCGAGAGCCGTGACGGGATCCACTGGGAGAAGCCCGATCTGGGGCTGTTCGAGGTCGCAGGGACGCGGAAGAACAACGTCGTTCTGGGCTCTGAGTATGCGCCCGTGCCCCACAACTTCATCGCCTTCGTGGACACTCGACCAGGGATTCCTTCCTCCCAGAGATACAAGGGCCTGGGGGGCATGTTCCCCATATCCGAGGAGCAGCGCTTCAGCGACGGCCTCCTGGGCTTCACCTCCGCGGACGGGATCCGATGGAGTCTGATCCAGCAGGCACCACTGATCGGTCTCTCGCTCCACGAATTCACCGACACCACTCCCAGCCCGACCTTCTGGTCGCCACACGAAGGTTGCTACGTCTGCTACGTTCGGGCGTGGAGAAGGGATCCGAAGGAACCTCCCCATTACGAGGGTTGGACCGGGAACGTGCGCTGGGTCGGTCGTACCACCTCCGAGGATTTCCTCAACTGGACTCCGGTTCAGATGATGGACCCCGGGGACGATCCGCTGGAGCACATCTACACCAATCAGACCAGCCCCTACTTCCGGGCTCCCCACATCTACCTCGGCGTGGCTGCTCGTTTCCTGCCAGACCGTCAGGTGGTGAGTGAAGAGCAGGCTCAGAAGCTCCAGGTCGACCCCAAGTATTTCCACGACTGCTCGGATGCTGTCCTGCTCACGAGCCGGGGCGGAACCCGCTACCAGCGTGCCTTCCTTGAGGCTTTCATGCGCCCGGGCATCGGTCTACAAAACTGGACGTCCCGTACCAACTACCCTGCTCTGAACCTGGTCCCCACGGGAACTGAGGAAATCTCCCTCTACGTCCAGCACAAGTACGGCCAACCTGGCCACGAGCTCAGGCGATACACTCTGAGAACAGACGGCTTAGTGTCGGTAAATGCACCCTACGGGGGCGGAGAGTTTCTGACCCGAACCCTGAGATTCAGTGGAAGCGAACTGGTCGTAAACCTCTCGACCTCTGCTCCTGGTGGCCTCCGGGTGGAAATCCAGAGTCCAGGTGGCCAGCCGATTACCGGCTATGCCCTCGACGACTCCGACCAACTCATAGGAAATGAGATCGAGCGGGTCGTCACTTGGAAGGGGAACCAGGACGTGGGGCCGCTCGCTGGCAAGCCGGTCCGCTTGCGCTTCGTGATGAAGGACGCAAATCTATACTCCCTGAGGTTCAGATAGGAGCAGAGCCGCCGACTCGTCCCCGGGTCAGCGGGTGTCGCTGCTTCGCCCACTCGTACCGTTCGGCGTACGACTGGCGCGCGCCGACGGCGTCGAAATGTTCCCGCTCGGCCTCGGTCCTGGCCTTCAGTTCCGCGAGCGGGTCGATCATGGCCCTGATGCGGGGGATGTCGCTGCTCGCAAAGGGCTCGACGGGATCGTAGATGCTACCCCTGTGGTTGTACCGCATGAAGGACGCGATCTCTTCGTCCGTCTCCGGCCATGCGGCGAAACGCAGCTTGAGATAGCGCCGGCCGGGCTGCATGCCGTACACGCCGTGGTAGATCTTCTGGGTGAAGAAGACGATATCACCCGGGTCGGACTCAACGACAACACCTGGGACGTCCGTGGGGCTGAGCCCGTAGACCTTCTGAGTGGTGTCCTCTTCCTGCTCGTTGAGCGGAAGGAGGTCGTCATAAAGGGAGGGTCTGTGTGACCCCGGGATGACACGAAGCGCCCCGGTGTCGCCCCTGAGCTTCTCTAGGTAGAGGTGGAAGCTGTATGTAGTGGCGTGAGGCTCGCCGGGTCGGTCCGAGTGCCATCGATGCTCGCCCGTGCCGATTACACCTGAATAGGACAGGCTACCGCCAGACCCGTTCCAGACAAAACGCGGTCCCAGCAGCTCCTCGACCGTGCCGAATATCCGGTCGTCAACGAGCATCCGCGTAGCCACCGGGCTCTTCTCTATGATGTCCTCAATGCCCTGGTTCTCTCCTGGCGGTCCACCTCCCCTCTGCTCCGCGAACAGCTTGTCCACTTCCTGGCTGAGCGACTCCATCTCCTCGGCCGAAAACAGCTGCCTCAAGCGGATGAACCCAAAGTCGTAGAAGTGGGACTTCTGCTGCGGTGTGATCATCTCTGCGTTCCTTCGGGCTGCGGTCGAACTACACCTCCGGAAGCAGCGCGTCGTCGTCTGTTTCTTGCTGCCACTGCTGCAACAAAGTGGTCATGCTCGAGATGCGATCCTTCTGGCCGGCGTCGTCGTACAGGTTGTTTTCCTCGGTGGGATCTTCGTTCATGTCGTAGAGCTCGCATTGATCGACGGTGCTCAGATTGAGCTTCCATCCATCGCCCGAAATCACCGTGCGCCACGGTTGCCAGGAGGGCCAGGGAACACCGGCTCCGGCTCGAATCAGCGGCCCATTAGTTTCAATGAACACAGCGTTCTCTTCGAGGGAAGTTTCACCGCGGAGCACCGGTTCGAGACTCTTTCCTTCCAAACCGGAAGGCGGCGGCACACCCATCAGACCCAGGAGGGTGGGCACCAGGTCGATCTGACTCATGTGCCCGGCTATCTGTTTGTATTCATCTGTAATCCACGGCACCCGCATCAACAGCGGCACCTTGATCGACTCCTGATAGAGCACCTCCTTGTGAAGCATCCCGTGTGATCCCATCATCTCCCCATGGTCGCTGGTGTAGACGACGATGGTGTTGTCGGCGACGCCAGACTCGCTCAGCGCTTCGAGGATCGGCGCCATAGCTCGATCCACACTGGAGATAGCCTCCCAATAGCGGGCGCGTAGTCGCAGCCAGCCGGCTTCGTCCCCTAGGTCCTCACCGTCGATTTCGGGAAGATCCCCGTAGAACTCCGCCTTCTTCTGGTGGTAGAGCGAAGCATTTGCCGGGGGCCCTCTCAAGAAATGAGGTTCCCGCGGCAGCTTGGCCGGATCGTAAAGGCTGCTGGGCCGGCTGGGAAGCGGGCTGTGGGGGTCCATGAATCCGGCGTACAACACGAACGGTCGTTCGCCGTTCTCTCTGATGAAACGGGCGGCTTCGCGACCCACGTACGCGTTCTTGCTCATCTCCCACGGCAAATCGGCCGTCATTTCACGAGAGAAGATCCTGGCGGCCATCCATTCAACGTCTGGTGTGTACCCATTCTCGAGCAGGAAGTGGTGGTAGTCGCTGAAGCGCGACAGATACTCCCTTTGAGTGAAGAAGAGGCGGTAGTAATCCTCCATGCCGACCCAGTGTTCGAACCCGTGCTGCGGGAAGATCTCGTCGCCCAGGTGCCATTTCCCGATGTAGCCACATTCGTATTCGGACGGCACCATCTCGGCAATAGTGGGCGTACTTGGTTTGAGAGGAATGTTGAGATGTATGCAGCCGTTGGTATGGGGATAGAGGCCGGTCATGATGCTGGATCGCGCCGGCGTGCATAAAGGCTGCGTCACGTAGGCATTCTGGAAGACAAAGCTGTCATTCGCCAGTGCGTTGAGGTTGGGTGTCTGGATGAGGTGGTTGCCATAGCAGCGCATCGTGTCGAACCGCTGTTGGTCGGTAAAGATGAACAGCAGGTTTGGCTTCGTCGGAGGTCTATTAATCTGGGCCATTGCCGTACTTCCCTTGACGGTCAGAGTGGTTCGGGATACTAGGCAGATTAAGGGCGGTCTCGGTTATGCGGTCAAGGAGCGCCCGCCACAAACTCGCCTACCTTGCCGCTATTGACGATAACGCGTTTTATTCGCCCTATCCTTTTGCCAGCATTGCATGGGAACAGTCTCAGGAGGAGAAACCGATGGTTCCGCATCTCAGAGAGGCTCTTGACGCTGAAACTGTCTATCGCGTTGACCTGACCAACGGCACGAACATGTCCGGGTGCGTTGTTCATCAAGACGACCAGCGCATCCGACTCAGGCTGAACGACGGTTTCGCAACCACGATTCCCTGGTCGCGGATTCACGCTCTGTCCGATGGGGACGGATCAAACCAACGTGTGATCCAGGCCTTACCGACCGATCCTGGATCCAAAGACTACAAAACACTTGCATTGAAGACGGTAGATGAAGTTACGATCCGCAAGAACCCGACGACGCAACTACACCTGCGTGCCGTCGAATGGCCCGATCAGACATTCCTGCTCTGGTTTCCTGAAGTAATCGTGCGCGACGTCTGGGCGCAATGGGACGCTGAAGTGGCGCGCCAGGACTTCGTCACGACTGAAGACGGCTCACTGGTTTGGATGAGGGACCTGCCCGGGACCGCGATCGTGAAGGCGACACTGACCCCTCGCGATTATTCCGTAGATCTCGAAATCCGAGTCAAAGCGAAACCGGATCACGAGATTCCTATGGCAGTGCCGCAGAATTGCTTGCTCTTTTCGGCGGCTCCCGACTTTGCTTGCAACGACTACAGCCGGATCTTGGTCCGCGTCAAAGAACAGTGGAGGTCATTGCTGGATCTGCGAACGGCCCCGGGCGCACGGGCGGAACAACACCCGGTCAGCGTGATCTATCGCGAGGGGTTTCTCAAGTCCAGTCACGGCAACATCTGGAAGGGCAGATCGGAGGAGGGGACGATGCCGGGATGTGTCGATCATCCTCTCATCGCTTGTGTTTCCAAGTCTGGCGACCGAACGGTCGCGACCGCCTCGGAAGAGTATCAGGGGGTCTTCCACAACCACCAGCTGCCTTACTTGCTCTGCATTCACAGCTCTCAAACCGGAGTTCGCATTCCCGAAGGAGAAGAGGCCATATTCCGCCAAGTCATCTGGTTTGTCGATGGCGGCGTCGAAGAAGCGGTCGCCGCATTTGATCGCGATGTTGCCGACAAGGTTCTCAATCCTTAGGACGACCGCACCCTTGGGAGCGATCGCCATGTTGCTCGTATTCTGAACAGGAGATGGCATTGTGAAACTCTTTCTGAACGTCGGCGATGATCCCTCTGCGGAAAGACTGAGATTCGCGCGTCAGATCGGCGTCGACGGGGTCATGGCAGCGCCCGGCCCTCAGTCACCCGACCTCGGTTACCACGAGCTGCAATTCCTCCAGGATTTGAGGCGGCACATCGAGTCGTTCGATCTCGAGTTCTACGGCATCCGGCTGCTGCCGTGGACGTGGACCTACAAATGGCAGCTCGGCCTGCCGGGCGGCGACGAGCAGCTTGAGCGCATGGCGACGACGGTGCGCAACATCGGCGCGGCAGGGATCGACATGCTGGTGTACAACATGCACGCCCTGCGGATCTATCGAACCAGCCCCGACGCTGCCTGGCGCGGCGGCGCCACGGCCACGGCATTCGACTACGACGACGTCCGCGACCTGCCGTTGATGGCGGGTGGACCTGGAACCGACGCGGATCTCATTCCCGAGAGCCACCGCAGGCCGATCGGAGATGAGGAGATGTGGGGCAATCTCGCGTACCTGCTCAAGGCGGTCGTACCCGTGGCCGAGGGAGCGGGGGTGCGTCTCGCCCTGCACCCGGATGACCCTCCGGTAGCGTCGATCGCCGGCGTGGCTCGGATCATGCGCAGCCCCGAGGCGTTCCGGCGCATCATCGACATGGAGCCCAGCCCGAGCCACGGCATCGGTCTGTGTCATGGGTGCTTCGGCGAGATGGGGGCGGACGTTCCCGCCGAGATCCGCTACTTCGGCAGTCGGCAGCGCATCTTCTTCGTCGACTTCCGCAATGTCCGCGGCGTCACCGAGCGCTTCTCGGAGACCTTTCCCGACGACGGCGATGTCGACATGGCCGAGTGCATGAGGGCCTTCAAGGAGGTCGGCTTCGACGGACCGGTTTCGCCCGACCATACTCTCAAGATCGAAGGCGACAGCGACTGGGGGCATCGCTACTGGGCGTATGCCATCGGTCATACACGTGGACTGGCACAGGCGATGGGAATCTGATGGACGGCGGAGTGTCAGTCCGCTGTTCACCGAAGGGCACGTAGCAGTCAAGGAGGGTCAGCATGCCAGGAATCCTGGAAGATAAGGTCGCTTTGGTAACAGGCTCAGGGTCTGGAATAGGCCGCGCTGCCGCTCTAGCTTTTGCTAAAGAAGGAGCTAAGGTCGTCGTGGCGGATGTGAATCCCAATGCCGGCGAGGAGACGGTGGGCAAGATCGACGAAGCGGATGGACATGCCACCTTCATCCACGTCGACGTGTCGAAGGCGACCGCGGTCGAGGAGATGGTCAACAAGGCCGTCGAGGTCTACGGCAAGCTGGACTGCGCCCACAACAACGCTGGCATTGAGGGTATCACTGTTCCTACCCACGAATACCCCGAGGAGGTCTGGGATCGCGTCATAACCATCAATTTGAAAGCGGTGTGGTTATGTATGAAGTACGAGATTCAACAGATGCTCAGGCATGGAGGTGGAGCCATCGTCAACACCTCGTCTATAGCCGGCCTGGTTGGCACCAGTAGCGGCATATGCGCCTACATTGCTAGCAAACATGGTGTCGTTGGTATCACCAAGACCGCAGCGCTGGAGTACGCTCAACAAGGCATTCGCGTCAACGCCGTTTGCCCAGGGCTCACGGAAACACCAATGGCTGACCGATTGCTGGACGGCGACCCACAGGCTGCCGCGCGGGTTGCCGCCAACTATCCTCTAGCGCGTTTCGGGGCTCCAGAAGAGGTTGCCGAGGCCGTGATATGGCTGTGCTCGGATGCGTCATCCTTTGTCACTGGACACGCCCTGTCTGTCGATGGAGGTTATGTAGCCCAGTAGCCGCATCTTTCATCTTTGAAGTCCGCGTCCCTCCTCTCCGCGCGTCGACAGCACTGTCAAGCGACGAAGCTGCTGTTGACCGCTTCAACAGCGACGTCGTGCCTGGTCGCCGAAACCACTATCGTCACCTGAGCACCCTGAGCACAAAGGAGAGTACTGATGTCGAAACAACCCGTACCCCAACCCTTTCTCGATTGGTTTGGGGTGTGGCCCGGTCAGGCTGGACGCGACGACCAAGGTCGCGCATGGCTCCAGGACCCGCCCCAGGGAATCCGTCTGAAGGTACAACCGGCGCGAAAGTCAGAAGTTTTCTTCAGGCCGACAAAACCTTGGGGACGCAACTCGATCAGCCACCCGTTTATCATTCTCGAGAATGGTCGCTGCCGCATGTGGTACCGCGAGACGGTGGCGTCAGGCGACGACCTCTTCAATCTGGATCGCTATGCCGAAAGCGACGACGGTTTCGACTGGCAGTTTCCGGAATTGGGGTTGTACGAATTCGAGGGTTCGAAGGCGAACAACATCCTCTGTGACGGCGGCTTCTTCAACATTCACTCCGTTTTCAAGGATCCCACTGCCACACCCGAAGCACGCTACAAAGCGATCGAATCGAGGGGCCAGCTCTTTCGCCGCGGCAAACCAGTGCAGCTTTCCCAGCAGACCAAGCAGGAGATCCGCGAGGTCCGCAAGACGATGGAGCTGAACGGCTACAAACCAGAGGAGATTGACGCCGAGGCGGAGATCCGCCACCAGGTGCGCGGTGCCGTCTCCCCAGACGGCTTGCGCTGGACCGCTCTGGACGAACCTCTGCTGGATACCGGACACACCCAGCTCGACACCCAGAACATCGCCGCCTTCGACGAGGACACCCGCGAGTATGTCGCTTTCCTGCGCGGCCAGCTGGATCGCCGGCGGTCCGTGCGGCGCACCGGCGGAAAGGAGTTTGGCAACTGGCATCCGACGCGATTGGTGCTCACCATCGACAGCCACGATGAACCGTTCGAGGACATCTACACCTCCGCCTATTGCCGTTGCCCGGGAAGCCGTCGCCATCTGATGTTCCCCACCATCTACCATCGCTTGTCATCCACCCTCGATATCCAGCTTGCCAGCAGTCACGACGGCTGGCTTTGGCGTCGCACGGAGCGGGTTCCGATTGTTACTCGGGAGAGCGGAGACCGGGAGTACGGAGCTATCTACGCCAGCCCCAACCTCGTGCCTCTGGGCGATGGATGGGGCATCCCCTACATGGGCATCTACCCTCGCCACGACGGCGGCGGCCGCTTTGCCACCTACGAACATCCGGTCTCGGAGTACCGCTGGGCCATGTGGAAGCCGGACCGATTGGTGGCGCTGGAGGCAGACAGCGAGGGGCAATTCACCACCGTCGAACGCGTTTGTGGAGGACGGGAGCTGCGCTTGAACTTCCATACGGAGCAGGGTGGTTGGGTGAAAGTGGGGATCGCCCATCGTCCGGGCACGCCAGCTTCGCCTCTGCGAGAACTAGAAGGATTGGGTCTCGACGATTGCGACGTTTTAGCGGGCGACGAAGTGTCGAAGGTGGTCAGTTGGAACGGAAGGGCCAACCTCGGAGAGTTGGAGGGACAGCAGCTTTCAGTCAGGGTACGAGTCGCCCGTGCCCGGATTTTTTCTATAGCGCTCTAGCTCGCCTCTAAAAGCAGCGAGGCTCAGTCGAAGGTCACCGCCTCTTCGCTTTCGATCTTCGCGGGGTCGATCTCGTATCCGAAGCCGGGGTTGTCACTCACAGTAAGCAAACCGTCTGCGAACTGCGGGCTTTCGTTGAGGAAGAAATAGCTCAGGGCCGCATGTTTGATCAGCATCTCCACGTACGGCGTGTGGATGGGCGACTGCACCGATGAGAACGCCATGCCGGCCGGCGATACTCCCTGGTGGCAGATGGTGATGACGTCGTAGCTGGTGGCGAGGGCGGCAATCTTCAGCACCTCCGACAGGCCGCCGGACCAATTGAGGTCGGGCTGGATGATGTCCAATGCCTCGGCGTCCAGGAAACGTTTGAATCCCCAGCGGGTGTACTCGTGCTCGGCGCCGGCGATCGGGATGTTCGTCTTCTCGCGGATCTTGCGGTAGGAGTCGATCCGATCCGGCATCGCCACCTCCTCCAGCCAGCGCGGGCGGTACTCGGCGATCTGCTCGGCCAGCCGCGTCACGTAGTTAACATCCATCGACTGCCAGCAGTCGAGCATGATGTCGTCTTCATCGCCAAGCGCCTCGCGCACCGTTTTCACCATCTGCACGTTGAGCTTGAGTCCCTCAGGACCGGACATGGGTCCGTGCCGAAAGAACCACTTTTGCGCTTTGTAGCCACGGGACTTCATCTCTTGGGCGCGGTCGCGGACGAGATCAAAGTCGGTGACCGAATATCCGAGCATGCTGGCGTAAGCGGGAATGGTTTTTTGCGTCGGACCGCCGAGCAGACGATATACCGGCTGTCCTAGCCATTTGCCCTTGAGATCCCACAGGGCGTTATCGATGACCGAGATTCCCATCATCGGCTCACCCTGGCGACCATGTACCGAGGAGCGAAACATTACGTCCCAGAGATACTCGGTGGCCAAAGGGTCTTTGCCGATGAGCAGTGACGCCAGCTGCGAAACGTGAAATGCGACGCCGTTTCCGACGGAGCCGCAGATTCCGGAGACGCCCTCGTCGGTCTCGATCTGCAGGAAGGTCTCGGTAACGAGGAAGTGGCGATCGTCGGTTGGCTTACCCGGGCCGCGCGAGCGGAAGTCCGGGTAGATATCGAGCGGACGGACGAGTCGCTCCTCGAAGAACGGTCCGTCTACTTCCATCGTGCCGGACAACCGGCGAAGACGAAGGTTGGTGATTTTCATCTGGTCGAATTTCTCTTACCGGGTTGGCGCAGAAGATCGTCTCTGAGCCAGGAGACCCAGCTCATGACCTCCGTCTGCTGCGCCACCAGGCAGACTTCAAGCATGGCCGGACGTCCCGCGTCGAGGGCTCGATTCAGGGCCGGTTCGAATTCTGTCACGTCTTCAATGCGCTCGGCGTAAGCCCCGAAGGATCTGGCGAATTCGACGAAGTCCGGATTGTGAAGTTCCGTATCGATCGTGCGCCCATCACACTGTTTGAGCTGCGCTCCCTTGATCGCCGACAGAGCGCCGTCATTGACGACGATCGTGACGACGTCGATGCCATAGCGCATGGCTGTCGCCAGCTCCGGACTGCCCATGAGAAATCCGCCGTCGCCGCTGAAGCAGATGACCGGCCGATCGCGATGGGCCACCTTGGCGCCGAGCGCCGCGGGAAAGGCGTAGCCGAGGGACACACCGATGCATGGATAGAGGAACGTCTGCGGATCTGACACGGGATACTCGGCAAACGTCGAGTAGCCGATGCCGTGAACATCGACGGCGAGGATGCCGTCGTCTGGCAGGCACTGGCGAATCTCCGGCAGCAGGGGCAGGGGCAGTTGCGAGTCAAAAGGCTTTCGCAACCTGGTCAGCGCTGCCGTCCAGGCAGAGGATGATTCCCGCGGGGTCACCTGTTGTGTCAGGGCTGCGAGGGATTCTCTGAGATTGCCCGCAACGCCGACATCACACTCGTATTCTCGGCCGATTTCCGACGGCTCCGGGTCGAACTGAATGAGGGGCCGGGGAAAGTCACGGCTCCAGGAGGCGGAATCGATGGAGGTGAACCGGCAGCCAATCGCCAGCGTGCAGTCCGCCACCTCGACTGCTTGCTGGGCGAGATAGCCGCGGACGTCCCGCAAAGCGAGTGGATGGCCCTCGTCGATTACACCCTTGCCGCGCCGGGTTACCATGACTGGAGCCGCCAATTTTTCGGCGAGCTGTCTCAGTTCCGGTCCGGCACCGGCGGCGATGACGGCGTGTCCGGCAAACAGGATGGGCGTTTGGGCTTGCTCCAGGGTCGCCAGGGCCGTGTCGACGGCCGCCGAATCGGGGGATGCTACGATTTCGGCAGGGGCGAAAGCCGGAATCCTTTCCGTGCACTCCGCCGCCATGACATCCAGGGGAAACTCGAGCACTGCCGGTCCGGGACGACGGGAGCGCATTGCCCGGAAGGCCTCTTCCACAAGGATGGGGATTTCGGCTGCAGAACTCGCTGCGGCGCAGTATTTCGTTATCGGATCGAAGAACCGCATCTGATCGAGACCGTGGAACATCTTGGCCTGGTCTCGACCGCTGTGGGCGGTGTCACTCTGTCCGGTTATCAGGAGGACGGGGACGCAGTCCGTGTAGGCCTCGAGAATGCCGGTAGAGGCGTTGCTGGCACCTGGGCCAGGCACGGTGAGGGCAACGCCAACATCGCCCGTCGACCTGGCGAAACCGTCAGCCATGACAGTCGCGGCGTACTCGTGGCGCACGAGATAGTGATCGATGACGCCATCGCCGAAGCGCTCGAGAGCGTCGTATATGCTCAGATTCTGGGTGCCCGGCATCCCGAAAACGACGCGAACACCCTGGGCCTTGAGGCATTCGATGAGGAGCTGGCCGCCGGTCACAACTCAACTTCTCTGGGGCCCCGCGGGAAACCGTAGGGGAGGTCGGTGCGATCGGCGTGCAGCGGCCAACTCTGCCCGCCTAGATTCTGAAACGACTCGTGGTGGCCACAGAGCTCCCCATCCTCAATCAGCATCATACCGATCACCTGCGCCCGGGGCGAAGTATTGTTGCCCTGTAGATAGAGGATATCCTGTTGTTTCTGACTGTTTTGCTGCACTATATCGGAGATCCCAAGATTATAAGAAGAATAAACACCGTTATCGATAGTCGCGGCGAGGGTCCGTTCCGTGGGGATTTGGGGTCACTCGAAGAATATGGTGGCAGGCTGAGGGAAACGGACCCGAAGCGCTAGCGGATCTATTTAAAGCGGGCGCCGGCCATGGCCACCGGCGGCATGTCTTCCAACCCGAGTTTGATAAAGACGGAGTTGCCGCCCCAAAGAAAGGTTGCCACGACGGCAAGCGAGGACGCTTGAGATCGACGCGCTGCCGGCACGGTCGGGCGTCTACCGAACTAGGCGCGCGCTCACGATGTAATCTAGATCGGGGTACTCTTCCTGCAGGTAGGCGTTGCCTTGTAACTGGATCCGGCCCTGGTCTGGCAGCTCCTGGTGTTTGTCATTGATGCCGTCCACCACGTCCATGCCTTCGGTGACCTTGCCAAAGGTGGCGAATCCCATGCGGTCCAGGTGGACATTGTCGTCGAAGTTGATAAAAACCTGGGTGGTGCGACTGTGGGGTTGGTTTGATTTGGCAAAGGCGATGGTCCCGGGCGCGTTGCGGGACTTCACCGGATCGTCCTTGATGGTCGCATCGCGCCACTTCCTGGAGATCTCCGGATCGCCGTGAATTCCGAACTGTACCACGAAGTTTGGGACGACGCGAAAAAACCGCTGCTCGTCGTAGAAACCGTTCATAACCAGATTGTAGAACCGATCCACGCCGACGGGAGCGTGGCTGCGAGTGACCGCCAGTCGGAACTCGCCGGCGCTAGTATTGAACTTGACTACGAATTTGTCTGGAGCCCGTTCGTTCATCTCGTCGCTCTTGGGCATCAGTAGCGCCTCTTTATCGAACCCTCCGTGTTCTTGCTCGCCGCAGCCAGAAAGAAATAGGAAGGCGCAAACATAAAGCGCGCAGAGTTTCATCATTCGAGGTACCCACTCCTTTTATAGATTGTTTCAGAATCCCCGGACGAAGTATAGGATAAATAAACACCGTTATCGATGTGCGGCGAGGGACGCCAAGACGACGGGAAGGACAGCGAGAATGGAAGTCGTAGACCAGCAGTTCGTGTACAGCGACGGCCACAACAATGCGTGGACGGACCTGGCCCTTTTCCAGGACCGCTGGTACGTGTTCTTCAAGAGGGCAGTGGAGATTCTGTCAGCGGGACTGCCTCCAAGGCAGAACCGGTGTCACTCTGTGTCCAGCCGTTTGTTGATGCGCTAACTATCAGAACGATGAAGGCTGCCGGAATTCAAAATCCGTCTCCCGAAATAAGGTTGCTCAGCACCGCTGGCTCCTCCGACTCTTCTTGTTTAATGTGAATATCTGTAACGAGGCGTTCGAAAGGTAGCTCATTCTCCGGGAGATCAAAAACATGGCCAAACTCACCGACAAGGAACGAAAGCAGAAAGCCCTGGCCCGCAAGCGCGCCGCCTATCCCGACCAGGTTATCGGCTTCTGGAAGGACGCGATGCGCGACCGCATCGATGCGACTCGAAAGCTGGCCTCCTTCAAAGTCCGTCGAGGAGATTGTCACAGCCATTCGACCTACAGCGATGGAATCGGAACCGTGCCAGAGATCGCGAGCTGGGTCGACAGGGCGGGACTGGACTTCTTCTTCTTGACGGACCACCACACCGTTCGGCAGAAGACGGAATGCGTCAAATACAGGAACATGTGGTGGGGTCAGGAGCCGGGGACACAGTATCACCACCTGGGTATCCTCGGTCTGGACAGGAAGTACACGGTGAAACAAGATCTGGTCAAAGACTACCAGGCGGTCATAGCGCGCGGTGGTTTTCCTTTCATCCCCCACCCCAACGGCTGGTTTCCGCGCCGGCGCTACACCAAGCAGCAGGTTGACTCGTTGAATCTGCTTGGAGACGACTTTACGATGGAACTGATCAACGGCGCCAACAACATCTTCGACTGCTTTGATATCACCGACAGGTGGTCGGTCGAGCTTTGGGACCGATTTCTCTGTCAAGGCAAAGTGGTCCGAGGCATGGGAAACACGGATGCGCACTTGCCGCAAGCCATCGGAGATGTATGGAACGGCGTCTCCGTGGATCGCTTGACCAAAAAGAACGTGCTGGACGCCTTCTGGGCAGGCCACTTCTTCGCTTCCGACGCGCCGTTCATCAATTTGAGGTGTGGCCGAAGTCAAATGGGCGACACGGTCAGGAAGCGGAAGGGCAGCAGCGTCGAGGTGCGCTTCGAGTGCGTCGACAGCATGGGACTGCAGCAGGTACGAATCGTCGCCGATGGCAAGGTGGTCAAGGAGATCTGGCCCAAGGACGAGCAGGTTGTCAAGGGAACACACAGATTGAGATTCAGGAGCGGGACATCCTACATCCGCGTCGAGTGCTTCGCCAGGGATAACCGGAAAGCCTTCGCGAATCCGATCTACATCCGGGAGGCCTAGCCTCCGGGGCGAAACCATGCCAGTTGAGAATTCCAGACGAGGAAACCTGTAACGGCCGACATTCCGGGGGGCAGGGTCAGACGTCCACCTATCGCCGCTCCTGGGCCACCCTACTGGCACGGGTTTTTGCATCGATGTGACGCGCTGTCCGGACTGTGGTGGTCGTATGAAGATCATCGCCGCCCTCACCGACCCACGTTCGATCCGCCGCTATCTGCACGGTATGGGCTTGCCGGCGCGGGCGCCGCCCATCGCATCCGCGCGACCCCAACCGCAATTCGACTACGCCTGATTGGCTGAGGGCGAGGTATGTCTACCCGTTTTGAGCGGTTGCTCAAAAGCGGCGTTCAGGTGCCCGAAATAGATCCGCACTAGCGATTCGCGGCCGTTTCCCATGGCCAGCCGACCATACGTTGCAAATGTCCCGAAAAACGCCGCACTAGACCGGCACGGACCCTCGGCGCAACTGTCGATAACGGTGTTTATTCGTCCTGTACTTTGATGTGAAAACCGTTGCATTCGTCGACGATGACGAAAGAGAGTTGAGACGTTTTGAAAAAGCTCTTAGCCAGTACTTTCACGTGTAACTGGATTGGGTTACAGCCAATGTGCAGATATACTCGTGAAGAGTGGCAAAGCGAGGCCAGATCTTTGGGTGCTTGACCTATACTTCCCAGGGGACGGCGTAGTCAATAGTTCGGCGCAACGAGATGAAATGAATGTCAAATATCAACAATTGGAAAGCCATACGCGCGGGGGATGATAGCATGTCATCTATTGAGTTGGCTTCGGGGTGTGCCATACCGCTCGTGGGGCTGGGCACCTGGAATTTGAGGGGTGGCGAGTGTACAGAGGCGGTGAAACGGGCGCTGGACATGGGCTACAGGCATATCGATACCGCGCATATGTACCGAAATCACGATGCTGTCGGTAAGGGCCTCAAGCAGAGCGGTATCGGTCGAGAGGACGTATTTGTCACCACAAAAATTTGGCATGATGCCCTCCGGTACGATCAGGTGATGGAACAATTCCAAAACTGCCTGGACGAGCTGAAGACCGAATTCGTAGACCTGTTGCTCATTCACTGGCCCAACGAGGCGGTGCCCTTAGAGGAGACGCTCAGGGCTTTCGACGAGATTCAAGTATCGGGTCGGACTCGCCATATAGGCGTGAGTAACTTCTCTAACGAACAGGTGGACCAGGCCATCCAACTGGCCGAGGCGTCTATCTGCACTAACCAGGTTGAATGCCACGTCGGCCATTTCCAAGGATCTGTCTGGCGGCACTGCAGCGAAAACGGAGTTGTTGTCACCGCTCACCGGCCGCTGGCTGTAGGCGCCGCAGCGAACGACCCCACACTGGCCGAGATCGGAGCGGCACGTAACAAATCCGCTGCGCAGGTTGCCTTGCGGTGGCTGGCGCAGCGCCAGATTGTGGCCATTCCTAAGGCCAGCTCCGAAGCCCATCTGCGAGAGAACATAGACATCTTCTCGTGGACCCTGGAGGAACAGGAAATGCAGCGAATTGACCAATTATAAGAAGCGCAGAATGGCCCTGGTTCAAAACGGGATCAGGGAACTCGAAGGTCGTCAGTGAGCATCCCAGGAATATCACAACCATGCAATCATGCATCTTCTGCCAAATCGCTCGGCGCGAAGCGCCCGCAAGTATTGTCTATGCCGACGAGTTGGTTACCGGACTGATGGCACTGCATGCCCAAGGTCCGGGGCATATGCTCGTTATTCCGAATGAGCACGTCGCGATAATAAGCAATCTGCCAGAGCTGTCTGCGCATGTGTTCTTCATCAGTATGCGGCTGGCTCACACGCTTTCTAGCGTACTGTCAAGCAGTGGTTGTACGTATCTTATGCATGAAGGCTTCGAAACGTTGCATGTTCATCTGCACATTATCCCAAGGCACATTGATGACCACGTGCAACTTGACCAACGGGCTCGCGAGACGCCACGTGAGGAACTAGACCACATAGGCGCCCAGCTACGAAGGATGTACGAACTCTCCTGGCCAACTCACGATTGAGGGAAAGATTACTTGATCCTTTGCCATGACCAATTCTAACGCCGACGTCGACGCACTGGCGCAGCTAATTTGGGACTACCATCATGTTGAACACACATTGGATGAGTCGGACTGTATTATCGTCCTTGGTAGTAACGATCCTAGGGTAGCGAGCAAAGGCGCCGAGTTGTATCGAAACGGCTCGCTCCGCTTATGGTGTGCACGGGTAACGTGGGCAAACAGACTCGCGGCATGTACGAGAAATCGGAGGGTGCTTATTTCGCGGAGATTGCGATACGTGACGGTGTGCCTTCGAGCGACGTTCTTGTGGAGGACAGGGCCGGCAACACAGGCGAGAATTTTCGTTTTACTCGCGAATTACTGGGGGGACACGGAAGATATATTAGTGACGCGATCGTTGTTACGAAACCGTATATGGAGAGACGAGCATTGGCCACCGCAGGGGCTGAATGGCCCGAATTACTTGCGCGCGTCACCTCCCCTAGCATCGATTTTCCGGAGTATTTCACGGAGGATCTTGGCAAAGACAAGATCATTAACCTGATTGTGGGGGATCTTCAACGAATTAGAGTATATCCGGGGCTAGGGTTTCAGATAAAGCAGGACATTCCGGCGAATGTATGGTCGGCGTTCGAGCGTCTGGTTGAATTGGGATACGATAGACACCTGGTGGCCACAGCATAACAACTGTTTCGAGGAGATTTAGAACCAGGGCTAAATTTCTGAGGATGGGACTGTATTTTCTGCGCGGAGTGAAGGGAGACCTCGACGGACGCCACACAATTTCCTAGTTTGCGTCCACCGAATCCGGTAGTCAGAACTAACGGCCATGCCAGATCACCAATTCGAAGACCCCGAGTTAGCTGCTCTCTACGATTTGTTCGCGCCGCCGGCTGCAAGGGGAGATTTCGGATTCTCCCGGTCACACGCCTGGTCATACGCTTTACCATTGGCGCGATAGGCGCAGGGAATTTCTGTTCTCTGGGCATGTTATGAAATTGGTCTTCGGCAAATGGGAGCTATTTTTCAACCCCACAAAAGCGCCAAGAGCTACTCAGTTCGATCATCTTTCCGGGGCAGATTATCTTTTGCCGACTTCATCCCGCTATCGGGCACTCAGACAAAGGGATCTCACGCCGTCGTGGTCGGACGGCACCACCCACCTGATCCTTTCTCCCCTCGAACTCATCGAGAAGCTCGCCACTTTGGTACCGCCGCCGCGGCTGAATCTGATTCGCTATCACGGGGTGTTGGCACCCAACGCCGCCGATCGCATCGGCGCGACTAGATCCCCAACCGCAATTCGACTACGCCTGATCCTCTTCGGGTGAAGTGTGTCTATCCTCTTGAGCGGCTGCTTAAAAGCGGCGTTCAAGTGCCCAAAATAGATCCGCAATAGCGCTTCGCGGCCGTTTCCCATGGCCCGCCACCCCTACGTTGCAAATGTCCCGAAAAAACCCCACCAGAGCGGCACGGACCCTCGGCGCAACTATCGATAGCGGTGTTTATTCTTCCTATACTTTTTCGGTGCGTCTGACCGCCAGCATAAAGCCCAAACAGGCCAACGGCGCCAGCGCCAGTAAAGCCATCGCCGTCTCCAGTCCGAAGGCATCGGCGACAATGCCGATGCAAAGGGGGCCGGCGAAAGCACCGACCACGGCCACCATCGTCAAGACCGCAAACATGGTAGCACCGCTGTCGGGAAAGCGATTGGCAGCGTAGCTGACCATCGTGGGAAAGAAGCAGGAGACGCCGAGGGCGAGGGCGTTTAGACAGGCGATCGTGAAAAGCGTACTGGTGGGCATGGCGGCCAGCGCCAGGCTGACGGCGCAGAACGGGGCGGCGGCTAGGAAGAACGAGTGGATGCCCATGCGCTCGACCAAGCGGACGCCGAAGATGCGACCAAACGACATCGTAACGCCCAGGGCCAGGAGCGCGACGATACCCGCGGTCTTGGTTCCCCCAGCGACCTGCTCGATGAAATAGGGGGCCCAGGTAAGTGGTCCCACCTCGGTGGCACCGGAGAAAAACATGGCCGCACACAGGAGCAGGAAGGCAGGATGGCGCAAAGCCTTTCGCAGCGGCGGCCGTACCCCCCGATCCACCGCCGCCGTGGCCGGCGGTACGGGAACGAAAAGAGCGGCGACGCCGTAGGACAACACGACAACCGCGAGCAGCCGGAAGGTTTCGCGCCAACTCCAGGCCAGTTCGTGAAGGGTTAACAAAAGAAGGACAAGGACGATCATGCCGAGGTAGAAATTGGCGTGAAGAATGGCCGTAACTTTGACACGTGCGCGGGGGTAGATCGCACACAGGACCGCGTTCATGGGGGCGGGCGTCAAACCCCGACCGCTACCGGCCAAAAAGCTGGCTGCGGTGGCCTCGGTGAGATTCTGGGCGCCGGCTACGAGCCAGAGCCCGCAGAACTGCACAAGACCGCTGAGTAGTAACAGATAACGCAGGCCGATGCGCTCCCCCAGCCAGCCGGAAAAGAGCATGACCAACGCAAGCCCCCAGTAACCGGCGGACAGGAAAACCCCCATCCCGGCAGCGGATACCATGCCAAGATCGGCAGCTATGGAACCGACGGAGATGGCCGGGGTGACAGTGAAGCCACTGCCCGTAGCCATGCAATAACAGCACAGCATCAGGGTTGCCCGGCGGGAATAGTTCAAGGTGGCGGAATTTCGCTATGCCGCGGCGACGGCGGCGCGACGGCGGGCGGGCATTTTGGTTTCAACAGTGGTATGTCGTCTTTTTCCAACGGGAGCCAGATTGCGTTCCTGGGAGTGAATGATGGCCGAACTCGCCGTGAGTGGGCGCGCCCGGCGAAGCGGAGAGGAAACAGTACATGGAGCGAGGCTACGTCAAGAATCTGCCCGGTCTCGATCAGGAAGGGGTAGCCGAACTGCAGCGCCGGATGCTAACTACTGGCCATAGGAAGCAATGCCACGACCTGGTTAGCCCATGAGGTGAAGTGCGCTCTTCACAGCCAGGTGTTGCCCGCTTTTCTCGAGGGAGAGCCTGTATTAAATTCCACCCCTGCAAGCGACTGAGATGTCGAGCGGAGGGCATCGTTTTCCGACTCGGCGGAGGATACGAAATGGCGAAGGACCTCGGTGTGGGCATTCTGGGGGCAGGCCGTGTCTCATGCGATCACGCCTACGCCTCGATGGGGATGCTACGATGAGTACAAGAAGCGCCACGACGATCTCTGGCCCGAGCTATCGGAGGTGATGAGCCAGAAGGGCATCGACATGGTGATCTACCGGCACGAGGACCTGCTTTTCGTGTACGGTACCGCCCCTCGCAGGGGGCCGCCGCAATCCGGACAGCGCGTCACATCGATGCGAGAAACAGTTGTCCTGGGGTTGTCCCACGGAACCCGTTGCCAGCTGCAAGCGGATCGCCGACGACTCCCGCTACGACTCCCCCTTCGTTCAGCCTAAGCCCAGCATAGCCCGATGAGTCACGGCCGCCTTCCTCTACTTCTAGAGGCTCTCACAGCGAGGGGTCCGCCGAGACGCATGACTCGTGAGGGAGTCTTCAACTAGTCTCCAACTAGACCTCAACTAGACGGCGTCACGCGGGATCTGCCCCGTGTTCGAACAGCGCGCGCGCCTCGGAAGCGACCTACGGCCGATAGTGGATCGGCGATGTATATGCGCGCTCTTGAATCGACAGCGCTCGGATCGAAATCCGGATCGGTCCACACCGCCGACAATGTCGCGCTGCCGTGTTCGTTCGTGTACATCGCGGTGGCGGGATCGACCGTATCGGGTACGCGCGGCACACGGCCCTGCGCATCGGGCTTGCGCTTGCCTTCAGCTTGCCCAGCCCAGGCCACATCGTAGACACGCTCGCGCAGAGTACCACCCTCGATCCAGCCCTTCACCACTTGAATGCGATCGAGGTGCGCGCTCATCGCGTCCTTGGCCGCGTGGATCAAGAAGCCGGGCGCCCTCGTGAGTGCGCGGAGTTCGCCTCCCATTGGCACGCCGCCTGCCTTGCCGATGCCGGCGATGTCCGTGGCTCGCTCGTCGCCCGCCTTGATTCCCGCGCCGCCGTAGACCCGAACCCGGATCCGCGACCCGGTTGTCGCATACACCTCGCGCCGTTTGAACGCAGCCAGGATCGCATCGCGCGTATTTTCTTCCGCCCACACCGCGGCCAGCCCCGAAGCCGACATCGTCCAGCCATTCAGGCCACTCGTGCGACCATCATTCAGGCCTTGCTTGCTCTCGGGCGTCGAGTCCATCGCGAACTTGCCCCAGAAATTCGGCTCCTAGGCGCTGGAAACGCCGCCGTGCGAATCCGTCGAACCGATCAAACCAAAGCGATACGGATTGAAGCCAATGCGCTCCTCGATCGCGAGCCCGGTGAGCAGCCCCGAACGCACGTAGTCCGCCGGTTTTGGGTCGTAGGGGGGAGGATCGGGTTGTGAGTAGAAGGGAAACTCTTCGAAGTCGGCGAAGGGGTCATCCGGTGACAGTGTGGGGTGAGTCTCCGAATCGCCCTTGATCTGGGTCGCCTCCACGACGGTCTCCCACTTGGCACGGTGCTTTACCCAGGCCGCATCGATCGGCGTTCCCCGCAGCCGCTCCTCCGCCGGAAACATGTAGCCCTTCGAGAGGTTCGAGTTATGGGGGATCGCAACGAAGTCCGCACCTGTCGCCGCAGCCGTTTCGTCGAGCCAGGTCCACAGGTCTTCGGGATAGTTGCTTTGGTCCGAGCCAAAGGGCATGAAGTTCTTTGCCACACTGGCGTCCGCACTCGTAAAGACGACGCGATGCAGGCTCGCGCCAGCGGGCCTCGAACTCCACTCCCACCCGATCAGCGCGGTGAACTGGCCTGGCGCGTTGTGCCGATCGGCGAGCAGGATCGCTTCGTCCCAGATCGTTCGCGCCATGGCGGCGCCACCCGGGAGCGTGGAGCCACCACGCGGCATCGCGGCATCGGTCCGGACATCCTCTTCTGCCGTCAAGACATGCCTCATGATGTCGATCCCCTCGCCCTTCTCGAGCTTCCCCCGCACCCACCACATAAGGACGGGTGCCGCCAGACTTTCGAAGAATCCGAGCTCTTCCTGTGGCACACCGCGTTCCATCGCATAACGCAGGACGCCCAGGCCCTCGGCGTGGTCGGCGATCACCAGGAAATCGAGGGGCGTATCGATCTGCACCCGGGCGCGGTTGCCGGGATGGACGACTGGCAGGCCCTTGGCAAAGCGATAGGCGGTTTCGGGGTCGGCCGTCATGTTGCCGAAGAGGTAGGCATCGGTGGAGTTAGAGGAGTGGAGGTGCGTATCGCCCCAGAGCAGCTGATCCTGCGCCGTCGCGGTACCAGCGAGTGCCGCAAGAGAGGCCAGTGCGATGATGGATACGCTGTACAGTTTCGCGACCTCGCGATGGTTGAGCTTCATGACTCGGGATCCGTCCTCCGCGATGGGAATGGGGGCTCGCGGTGCTCCTCGGCTTGGATGGCGTTCCGCAACTAGGCTCGCGCGTTGTGGCGTAGCTGCGCGGTCAGTCCCAGCAGAGTGAAGACCATGGCCAGCAAGAAGCGAGGGTCACCCGCTTGCTGCCAGGGGTCGAGGGGAAACGCGATCGTCTTCTTGAGTGCGGCCACCTTGAACGAGTGAATCTCCGAGCCGGATGTCGACATCTCTTCGATCATCTCCATGATGTCACGTCGGCTGCGGTAACGAACCAAGAGACCCATGTCCCAGTCTTCGCCGCCTTCGATTCCCCAGATATCGAGGGCCGTGTTGGCAGCGGTTCCCCCCATGACGGGATGAGCAGCGCGCCTCAACGCCTTGGCAAAAAACGGTTCCGAGTAGCGATTGACGACTTCTTCCGAGGTATCACCGGGTTCGACGCCCTCCACGAGTTTGGGCGTATCGAAGAGGTCAACCGCATTCCACATGGCAAAGTCGTCGCCCGTATCGCTCTTCATGAAGCTGATCCAGCGCTCACGGTCGTCATTCATGTCCGGGGCGCTGGCGAGTACCTGGGAGTAGTGTTCGATTTCTTCGTCGCTGAGCGGCCCGCCGAAGGAGCTGTACCAGTAGAAGAAGACCGCGTAGACGATCCCGAGGACTGCCCAGCTCCGTGAGAGTCCCTTGCTGCTCGCTTGATCGTCTTTGGCCACGCGCTGCTCCCGGTCGAGAATCCGATTCGATGAAGAGTGCTCTCCGAGGAGTCTGATCTTTGACATGGTTACAGTCAATAGTTCGCGATGCGAGGGGTGCGACGTGCGACTTACTGTTGAAATAAGGAAAAATTTCGGTAGGTACCGGACGGATACCAGGAGATTCACAACAGATGGGATGATCCTATCGGGTGCCTCTTCAATCACTCAAATGGGCCGGCCGAACTCGGTGAACCCGATCTCGTATCCCCGACGATCCGAGCGCAGAAACGGGTGTTCCGTTACAACCTCCTTCAACCACCCCTCGCTCGCACTCGCAGCGGAGGATATGGAGAGCGCAGAGGCAATGGCCACAACGGTCACGAACCTGGAAAAATTCAATTCGGCCGCTCCAGATATTCGCAGAACGCGTTGGCCAACCGCATCCTCGGGCTCTTGCAGTCCGGCTCGAACAACCGCGGACTCGCAAGCAGGATGCAGACGCACCGGGCTCTCGAAGTAGCGACGTTTAAGCGATTGAGACTGTAGAGAAACTCCATGCCCCGCGGGGCTTCTTCGGCAGAGGAGGTGGTCATAGAGTAGATCACAACGGCCGCCTCCTGCCCTTGGAATTTGTCCACTCGGGCATGCGGCAAACGGGCTTGCAGATCCGCAACCTGCACGTTGTACGGCGCCACGATCAAGATGTCATCGTTGGTCAACGGTTTCTCCACGCCCTCGCCTGTCGTCCACGTCACGCCGCCCCGCAATAGCTCCCGCATCACCTCCTCGACGCAGTCAAAGTATAGGACAAGCAAAGACCGTTATCGATAGTTGCGCCGAGGGTCCATGCCGCTCTGGTGGGGGTTTTTTCGGGACATTTGCAAGCGCGGTAAACCGGTTACCCCTACTTGAACTGCGCCGCGTCTTTGAACCTGCGGCCGCGGTCCGCGACCCGGCGTTCCCTCACGAACGACATGATTGGTACTCCGTAACCGCAGCTCGTCTGGGTTTGCTCCACGTCGACCTCGATCACCTGCCGCGGCGGCAGCTTGAGCTCCTCGGCCGGAGATTCGAACAACCGCTCCGAAAGCGGGGATTCCTCGAACGGTACAGCCCGGGCGGTGCCATAGAGCCGTACGATAGCCACATCCGCTTCGCCAAAGGAGCAAACCATCACCGTCACCGGCCCACCGGCTTCGGCGTGACGGGCGGTCTCGTTGCCGCTGCCGGCGTAGTCGAGATAGGCGACCCGATTGGGCGTGATGATGTGCAGAGGGGTTGCCCCCTTCGGCGAGAGGTTGATCGGTCCGACATTCTTCTGGCCGCTGCGCAACTCCGGATCCGCGGTAGCGATGAAGAAAACCGCCGAGCTGCGAATCAGATCTGCCTGCTCATCGGTTATCTGTTTAAAGTATCCTCCCATTTCGTCCGTCCTTTTTCGGTTCGTGGGTTGTCGAGCGCTGGTATCAATTTGGCGCGCCGAGCTCCAGATCGGATTCCCGCTTGCGAAAACAGACCTGGACGGGCAGCTCGTGCATGCGTTCGGCGCATGAGATGTTGAAAATGACCGCGCCGATCGAAGCCACGTCCAAGCCGCGGGAGACGTACTCCCCGGTCCATCCCTCGTAGACAGGATCCTTCCACTTCTCTATGCTCGCCTTGAAGGTGAAACGTTCGAACCAGTTCGCGGGGACCTGGGCGGTGTCCAGTATGCGTAAGTATAGGACAAATAAACACCGTTATCGATAGTTGCGCCGAGGGTCCGTGCCGCTCTGGTGGGGGTTTCGGGACATTTGCAAGGTATGGTCGGCTGGCCATGGGAAACGGCCGCGAAGCGCTATCGCGGATCTATTTCGGCCACCTGAACGCAGCTTTTGAGCAACCGCTCAAAACGGGTAGACATACCTCGCCCGCAGAGGATCAGGCGTAGTCGAATTGCGGTGGGATCTGGTCGCGCGGGAGCGAACGCCGGCGTCCACTCCGCCCCTCGTCACCAGTAAAATCAAAAAGTTACAAGACTTGATGCCCGATCTTGTATTAGTACTCTCTGCTGCGTTGACCATTCACGACATCCAGCCAGTTAGCTGACATCATGAAATATCTCTTCATCGATGACCATCACATAGAAGATACAGACAATCTGGCGCGGGTTTTACACCAACCCCGGAAATTCGGGGCCGTCCTGCGGCCGGAGCATGGTTGGGAGAATATCGGCACCTGGATGAGGTCGGCGCCCATGTGGGATCCGACCGAGAAGGTCTACAAGCTGGTGTATCAGGCTATGTCCGAACCGGTGGGCTTGTCTGCGTCTGATCTCCTGATGGAATCCGCTTCTGCGCCAAAGAGATGGCAGAGCCACTACTGCTACGCCGTATCCACCAATGGGGTAGACTGGGAGAAGCCGTTCTTAGATCTGCATGAATACGACGGAGTGTCATGGGATGGGAAGCCGATTTCGGGTAAGAACAATATCATTCCCGGCGGATCAGACGGGGTTCGCGATCCCAACGACCCGGATCCCACCCGCAGGTACAAAGGCCAGCAACATTCGGATGACACCCGCTCGAAGAAGAAAAAGTTTGCCGTGTCTCCAGACCTCTTCAACTGGACCTGGCTCGACGTGCCGTCCATTCCAAAGGGTGGGCACTCGACCCTGGTGTACGATGAGGAAAAGAAACTTTTCATAATCACCGTGAAGCGCAGGGGCCCTTACGGAAGGTCGGTCTGTCTTACGACGAGCACGGACTTCGTGAATTGGTCCGAAGCCGAGTTGATCTTTCATGCGGATCAGGTGGACCAGGAGAACGGGAGGGAGAGGTTGGCGAGGTTCTTTGATGATTCCAACCACCTTCCCCCCGTATCGAACAGGACCGAGGAGTACAAGACCGATATCTACCAGCTTTCCGTATTCCCGTACGAGAGCATTTATATAGGAATGCCGACAATGTTCCATCACTCGGGGAAAGAGCCACCCTTATATGAAAACGTGGATGGCCGTAAGACAGTCGAACTGGTCTGCAGCAGAAACCTGCACGACTGGGAAAGGGTAGCCGGCAGGAAACCCTTTATGGAACTGTCTCCGATCGGGGACGGCAGCGCCTATGATACAGGGCAGTTGCGGCCGGCGAACCGTCCTCTAGTCCGCAACAACGAGATTTGGTTTTACTACGGGGCTGCCAAACACCGCGGTATCACGCAGGCTTCTGCGTTAGCGCGCGAGTACCTCGACTGAAGTGCGATCTGCATGGCGAAACTGCGGCTGGACGGGTTCTGCTCGCTGAAGGGTGGGATCGAACCCGGAAGCGTCTTGACCGCCCCCGTCGAAGTGAGTCAAAACGAACTGCACATCAACGTGGATTCCTGGCGCGGACGCGTCAGGGCCGAAGTGCTCGATGCCTCCGACGGTCGGCCTGTACCGAGCTATTCGATGGAAGAGAGCATGCCGGTCGTGGCTGATCAGGTCGATGAGTCGATGCGCTGGAAACACAAGAGCGATCTGTCCCAACTCGTGGGAAAGGTGGTCCGGATCCGTTTCTCGCTTTTGAGAGCGGAGCTGTATGCATTCTGGTTTGGCGGTTAAGCGCGATCTGCGCGCCATGAAAAAAAGGAGTTTAGAACATGCTGGAGATGACCGAACGCGAGAAATTCCTCTTCGATCTGGAAGGGTATCTCATCGTTAAGGACTTTCTCACTCCCGACGAGGTCAAGGCTTTGAACGAAGCGGTGGACGCCAACGTCGTGCCAATGGAGGAGTACGAGTGGACGGGCCCCAATCGGTACGCCGGCGGCATGGATGGGGAGTACGAAGTTCGCCATGCAACCGGAATGGTTACCTGGGACCAACCATGGTGTCAGCCGTTTCGCGATCTCATCGCCCATGCGAAGCTGATCCCATATGCAAACTCGCTCTTCGGCCGCGGCTGGAGGCTAGATTCGGAGCCTTTCATCATAATGGCTCGCAAGGGATGCGGTGGACATGGCCTCCACGGCTACACCAGTCGCCACCACGACGGAGCCCAGTGCTACGCTTTTGCCAACGGCCAGTTCCGAACTGGATTGACGCAATTCCAATTCCAACTGCGGGATATCGAGGAGGGCAGTGGAGGAGTGACAGTCATGCCCGGCAGCCACAAGGCAAACTTCAAATGCCCGGAGGGTATCATGCTCTACAACACCGACCGGGAAGTCGTGCGCAATGTAGGGTGCAAGGCCGGAGACCTAGTTATCTTCATGGAGGCCACGATTCACGGATCCCTGCCCTGGAAAGCGGATTACGAACGTCGGTCGCTCATCTACCGATACAGTCCCAAATTCTGCAACTTCTCCCCGGGTATCTACGAGACGGAAATGCCCGAATGGTTCGACGAACTCACCGAGGTTCAGAAAGCGGTTCTGGAATCACCTTATGTCCATAGCAGACCCTTGATCGAAGACGACGTTGAAACACTGGTCCGTCCCAGTGCGGAGCCCAAGAATCACATTCCCCCCAAGCGCCACGAATTCTAGGTCAATAGCGGTCCACCACATGACAGTCGCGCCATCCATCACGACCCGTTGTTCCTGTCCTACATCCTGGACGCAGGGTGTCTTCAGTATCCGGCCCGCTTGTCGCAAACGTATAGAAACGGCTCGCCGGCGAGGTACCGCCGCAGATTCTCCTTAAAGACCTCCCGCCGTCCGATATAGAGGCTCGGCGTGAGCGCCGACGCATGCGGCGTCAGGACAATGTTGGGGGTGTCCCACAACGGACTGTCGGGCGCGGGCGGCTCAGGATCGGTGGCGTCGAGGCCGGCTCCTGCGAGTTTTCCGGAGCGAACGGCCTCGGCCAACGCCTGCTCGTCGACGATGCCGCCGCGGGAGATGACGATCAGATGGGCGCTAGGTTTCATGATACCGATCCGTCGCCGGTCGATCATGTTCCGCGTCTCCGAGGTGACCGGAGCGGTGATCACGAACCAGTCCGACATCGCCAGGAGCTCGTCGAGCCGCTTGAGGCCCCAGACCTCCTTGGCGTACGGCGAGGAACGTGGGAACTTGTCAACGGCATACACCTCCATGTCGAAGCCCTGCGCCCGCTTGGCGACTCGTTCTCCGATGTTGCCGAAGGCGAGGATACCCAGGGTCTGGCCTTCGAGGTCGATCTGACGCCAGGCGTAGTCGAGGCTCCGCCACTCCCTTCGCTGCTGGTCGTCGACCATCTCATGGAGTCTCTGCCCGAGGGTGGTGATGAAGCCGAACACGTGGGTGGCCATCGGACTGACATGTGGCTCACGGGCGTTGGTTATCGGGATGTTGCTCTCGACCGCCTCCGGGATGGCAAGGACCCTGTCAATGCCGGTGCCCGGACAGTGAATCCATTTGAGGTTGGAGGCTGCCAGGTAGACGTCGCGGCTCGGCCAGCCGCAGTACACCTCGGCCTCCGGCACGGCGGCCATCTTCTCTTCTTCGGTTTCGCACCAGACGAAATCGACATCCGGAAAGGTCGCTTCCAGATCCAGGATGACGGCGTCGTCGGGCTCGTCGGGCCCAATGCCTCCAGCCATACGGGTTACTACGACTTTCATACGTGTTCCTTCTATGAAGTTTTCGCCAATTTCGTCGCCAGCAATCGCCACCCGTTCCATGGCGCGAATTGAGGCATAGAGAGGTCGACAATCGCTTGCCCACCGGGGGGACGAGTTCACCCATAGAGGTCGAGGCGCCAGAGGCGATAGAGATCAGTGCTGCCCGCCGAAGCTCCGGGGAGTTTCCACCTGGTGAACTATCCCACGCCCTTGCTGCCCTGGCACATCGACGAGAATCGGAGGGCCGGCCAGGACATGACGAGCTTTTTCGCTCTCCATGAAGTGAACCCGATTTACAAGATCTCCATCCGTTTCAACGACTTCAAGGTGAAGTGGACGGCTGCCATTGCAGGACAGTTCTCTGGAAGTGACTGGAGAGCCAGCAACCGTTGTAGTCCCGCAGGTGGAGCTTCACGAGGTGCTTCTCGTGGAGGTTTCAGAATGAAAGAAAGATCGACGGAATTTCACGTCGCCGCGGGCACGTCTCTCACTTCGCCCGAAAAGGACCTTTACGGTACCGTTACTCAGAGCGGTCCGATCATACTGACTCGATCCAAATCCTGACTGCTGGGGGCCGGTATGGAGACGAACAACCCAGATGCAATCCTCCTGACTCCGAACGCGGATGCGTATATCAGTGAGTTCAGCCTCACGCGAACTAGCTTGGATCTCAGTGTCGCCACATGGGTCGATCGCATAGAGGAAGATGCAACCCTCTGCTGGCGCACGATCGGACCGGATGACATCGGTCCAACTCATAAATTTAAACCTGTCCGTTCTGCTCCCGGTTCCCCCAAGGTTGTCGGCAATCAGATGTTCTGGCTCGAACTTCACGAAATGAGGGGCCAGCTGCTGTTCAGAGATCTGGACTTGGAAACAGGAGAGGCGAGTCCCGTATCAGAAGTAGGTGCCCTCTCTGGGCAGAACTGCGGTGAGTTTACGGCCATAGTTGATCCGTCCGGCACCTCCTGGCTGCTTTGTGAGATATGGTGTGATCGGTTTGTGGAACTTCAACTGTTGAAGAATCGCGGCGGTGAATGGGAACTTGAACGAGTAATCGAGGGTGCCGAGAAGTTCTGTGCCCGTCCGCAATTGGCTGTCGATGGGGACAGACTTGCCTTGAGCTGGGATGAATACCGTGACAACGCATACAGGGTCTCGACTCTCATCGTGTCGGCAGAAGGTGACTCCCTGCGATCCCTGCCCGCACCTGCTGGACATTCTGAAAGCCTTTCGGCGCTCGCCTTCTCCCGGGACAATGCATTATACGCGGCACGATGCCAAGAGAAGTTCGTAGATATCGGAGACGGGATCGCTAATTACCATTCCAACCTGGTTGTTGCCAGACTCGATACGGAATCAGGAGACTGGGAGGACTTGGCCTCGGTAGATATCGATCACGCAATGAATCCGTGGATGGCCGCATACTGTGGTCTGCGACGGTTTCCAAGTCTCGCTGGTTCTGAACAGGGGTGCTGGCTTCTCTGGGAAGAGAAGGAAGATGTAAAAGAGATGAACCCTCCCTGGGGGCGGCTGTGCGCGATGCCAGTAGATCAACCTTCTGCGGACTCCGCCTCTCGGGTGATACTGGACAAGGAATCATTGCTCGTGATCGAGAGCGGTGCGCAGGGAGATCAATTCCTGGTGGCAGACCGGACCCGGCGACGGGCCTGGCAAAATCGGATCCCTTATTCCCTGCATCAGGTGGACCTCTCCAAAACTTTTGAGCTTCGACCTGCTGATCTTGAGAGCAATAAGTCGTGTATCGAATTCTCTTTCAGAAGTCCGGCTGAGACCGAACGGCCAAGAATGGAAAACGGACACCGACTGTTCTTTGGTGACCCGCATATTCACTCAAGATGGTCCCAAGATCTCGAAGGGGAACAGGATGAGCTGTATCATCTCGCCAGGGACATAGCCGAGATCGATTTCATTGCGTTTACGGAAAATGATATCCACTGGTATGCGGCAGAAACTTTCTCGGAAGCACAGTGGCAGCGGAACCGCAGGAACGCTGAATTCTTTAATCGACCGGGCAAGTTTACCGCTATCCTTGGCTGGGAGTACACCAAGTGCGGGAACCCGGAGACAGGGGATAAACACACCTCCCACCGATGTGTCCTGCTTCCCGGCGATGACGGTCAGATTCATTGCTGGTATGAGGGAGATGTACCAAATCCTCCGGACCTGGCCAGGAAGCTGCACGGGGAGAAGATCCTGCTTCATCATCACCACCCGAATGGATATGACATCACCGATGATACTCTGGAACGAAACATCGAAATCTGCAGCGGCTGGTGGAACTGTATGGACCGGCCCGAGTTCGCAGACAAACTCCATGAACTTCTTGACCAGGGGTTTCAGCTGGGGTTCTTTGGCGGCAGTGATAATCATGAACGGACGCCCGGCATCGGAGGCGCGTTGACCGGTGTCTGGGCGGAAGAGAACACCCGGGAAGCAATCTTCGACGCGTTTTGGAACCGGAGAGTTTTTGCCACGACAGGGCTGAGGCCAGATTTACGATTCAAGGTATCTGGCTGCTTCATGGGAGGCAGGACAGAGACAGATCAATCCCCATCGGTGGAGCTGAACGTCAGATGTGACGTGCCGCTCCGGGAAGCAAGAATCGTGCGAGACGGGTCAGTCATTCAGACCTTGGATGTCGACGAGCTCCGGCTGGATTGGAAGTGGGGAGACGAGGATTGTTAGCCCGGCAGTCATTACTATTACGCTCATGTCCTGTTTGAAGGCAGCGAATCGAACCCATATTGGAACGTTGCCAGCGTATACGGCGTCAACGCTTGGTCCAGCCCGGTATGGGTGGAACGTAATGCGCAATTGGGTATTGCGTGATTACGTAATACTTGGCCCTTTAGTGCGCTACCCTTTGCCGACACAGCCCCCAAATGCCCCGAAAAACGCCCGCACCAGAGCGACACGGACCCTCGGCATAGGGGGCTCTCGGACATCCCGTCGTTTTGCGACAGAGCGGAGTCGGTCCGGTCAGGCCGAAGACTGCCATGCACCGGCGTCGGCGATTGACAGTCATAGCACGACTGGTTAACGTGCCTTTGCGCGAGCGACCGTCTTGGCAGGTTTAAAAAAGGAGGCTCTCTTGAATCGCGATTTTACGATGTTTTCGATTCTCATTGGACTTTGCGCTCTAGTTGCCGTTCCGGCCACCGCACACGGGGACGAACACGAAGCTATGAGCACTACGCTCGCGGTTATGGATCAGCGCATTGAGGAGTCAGTGGGTCAGTGGGGTCGTGGGTATCAACTCTACGTGCTGTGGCCGGATTCGAAAAAGGGTGCCAGCGCTAAAAAGTTGCCCAAGCCAGAAGGGTGGCTAAAAGCCGCAAACGGCAGTCTGAAACAGAAAGTCAAGCTGACTGGAAAAACGGTGCATACTGCTCGGCTTAGCCTTGGGTTCCTCCTTCTCACCAAGACCAAGAAGGATGCGGTCAAAGGAGACAAGGATACCATCCGCAGATACGCCGTTTTGGAACATGACCCGATCTTTACGCCTGGAGATCCGCAGGTGGCGACTTGGCTGGAAAGGGTTGGTGCGGAGTACGAGGACAAGTACACGTTTTACGTACTCTACCCGCGAGCGCTGCCAGTTCCCCCTGGTTGGCGGGACGCGTATTATGTGGGTGGAAGTCTGATCCCGGCCAATCTGTATGAAGACCTCGCGAATATGGATGGCAAAGGCGCATTGACTTTCAAGGGTCACTCCAAGAAGAAGTGGAAGCGGAAATATTTGATTATTGAAGCTGAGGAACAGACTGAATCGAGCGAGTAAACACCTTTTGCGCACGACTTGTAAAACCGGCTCGGTGAGCAATCGGCCGGTTTTTTTCGTGCGCTCAGATTGTCGTATGTCACCGAATACGTAGAACACGCGCGCTGAGTCTACAGGGACACCGATCGCGCTCGATTGCGCGCTATTGTATGTGAGACAGTCGCTATTGTATGTGAGACAGTAATGGAATTCGACCTCCGTAATTCTCAACTATTCCTTGATGATGCTATAATCGAACAATCGGTTCGGTTGCAGCGGGTGATGCATCAGCCCCACAAGTATTTCGACAATCCCGTATATACCGTTGGGGCTCCATGGGAAGGCAATGGGATCGTTTATCTTGGCGGCGTGTATATCGATCCGGCCGATGGGCTATGGAAAGCGTGGTACGTAACGCTCTCGCCGCCGGAATATCCGGAAATACAGTTCGCCATTTGTATGATCGTGTCCGACGATGGCATCCACTGGCGTCGGCCCGAACTGGACGTGTATCGCGGTCGTAACGGCGAGATGACGAATATCGTCCTGGACCTCGGCCCGGCAGGGCGCACAACAGCGCCGACCATCCTTCACGAGCCGGACGCTGACGAGCCGTGGACCATGTTTATCAGCCTGTGCTGGCCGCCCGACAGCAAACACTACCTGGGGTATTTCCTGAAATCTCCTGATGGCGTCCACTGGCGCTGGGTTCAGGAGCGCCCAAACGGATTCGAACACGGACTCCACGACCGTACAACGGCAACCTTCAGCGGCAATCCCGACTACCCCTATCTCCTCATCGGACGGGGCAAAGAGGATATCGCACGCTGGAACCTACCGCGAACCGCCCACAGACTCGCGTGCAGCCTTACGGAGGCCGAACCTGGCGAGCCGACGAGGGTGCTCGTTCCGGACCTTGAAGACGATCCGGCGGGCTACCTATCGAGTGGCCGGGAGGCGAACTGAGTATCAACGCGGCGGTTCTCGGCGGCAGCGGCGCGGGTGAGCTCCGCTGTGAGGTATTGACGGAAGCGCTCGATCCGATATCGGGTCTGTCCCTCGCGGACGCCGATCCTGTAACGAGTGATAGTACGGCTCTACGGCAGACGTGGAACGGCGACGCGAAGAAGATCGACTCGTTGCGAGGGCAGCAGATCCGACTGCGCTTCCACCTGGACAATATGGACCTGTTCAGCTTCAAAGCGGATTCATCATAGATACATTCGGGTTGGGGAATTCTGGTAAGAGGAGTAGCCGAGTGGAGAAAGAGAGGAACGCTGCACGCTGGCGGAAACGACGCCTAATCTACAATAATGATGGAAGTGATGTGTACGAGGCGAAAGGTCGGCATGACGCCAAGATGCAATTCACCTCGCGCAGCGGCGGCCAGTTGAAGGATGACTTTCTGAACGCGCGCAGCACGCGACTGGTTGGAACGCAGGTAGACAGCATCTGCTATTGCAGTTGCCTGGGTGGCGTAATGTTCTCACACCACACAAAATTGGGTGGATTCCTCAGAAAAGAGCTTCCACAGGAACTCGTGGACAAGTACGGGTGCGACAATCTCCAGATCCAGCTTGACTTCTGTCGCGCACGCGATATGGAGGCGTTGTGGTCCATGCGCATGAACGATACTCACGATGCCTATCCTGTGGGCCCGTGGCGATACGGTCTGGCCCCCTTCAAGCGGGAGCATCCCGAATACATGATGGGCGAGCCGGATGACTGGGAGAGATATCCAGAGGGACCAAGACACGAGTGGTCTTCTCTTGATTTCAACTTTCCAGAGGTCCGGGAGCACGTGTTCTCGTTGATTCGGGAAGTATGCCAGGGATACGCGGTTGACGGCGTGGAGCTGGACTTTCTCCGGCACCCCAAGTACTTCGCACCCACGGTAGATGGACTTCCAGCCGAGGAGCAGCACCTGGAGATGATGACCGACCTGTTGCGGCGCATACGGGGTATGGCCGGGGAAGTGGGCCGGCAAAGAGGGCTTCCGCTGCTGCTGGCAGCGCGCACGCCGTTTTCTGTCGAGGATTCGAGATTTGTCGGACTGGATGTCGAAAAGTGGCTACAGGAAGATCTCATCGACATTCTGATCGCTGGCGGTCTTCACGAGTCGACAATGACGGAGTCGTTCCAAGAGATCGTCGACTTGGGGCACCGTTACGATGTGCCGGTGTATCCCGCTATCAGCTGGGGTTTCTGGCAGTGGTGGGCCTTCCTCGACCTGGGAGCCGGAAAACACAGGACACTCGAATCCTGGCACAAAGACCTGCGCCAGGAGAACACGCCCAGTTTCGTGGCGCTCAGTTCGTGGGAAGGAACAATGGCGGCCTGGCGCGGCGCAGCGATGAATCTGTGGAATGCCACTCCAGACGGGATCTATATCTTCAATGGTTTTCACGCAACGAACATCGACATATTTCGGGAACTCGGAGATCCCGAAACGATGGCAAACAAGGACAAGATATTCGGCGTGGACCGGTTCGAGGGAGACTCTAGTTTCAAAAAAGCGCGCGAAACGGAGCTGGAGCCGGGAGAACCCCTGAGCACCCACTTCCAGGTGGGCGAGGATTGCACTTCGGAAAACATCTCGACGTTGCGATTCCGCCTGCACTTCTGGGACTTAGCTGACAATGACCACCTAGCCGTGAAACTCAACCACCAACCCCTTCGTGATCTCAGGCCGGCTGACCCCATCCGGCCGCCTTCAGGGGCGCAATGGCTGGAATGCCAGCTAGATCCCGCACAGGTAAGGAGGGGAGAGAACAGGGTTGAATTGACGGTGAGGAAGCGAGATGACTCTATGCAGACACCCCTCGTCTTGGACGCGGTGCAACTGCATGTTCGCTACGAGTCCTAGGCAGCCCGTGGTGAAGGGCGCTTTGTTGGGAGGCCTAAAGGGATGAAAGTGCCGGTGACGGCTCGAAAAGAACCGAAAGACGCGACACCGAACTATCGATGCCGCGATTTCGTATTCTATTTTCTGCGCTAGCTGGGAGCGCTGACTAGTAAAGTCACCGTGACTTCTCGAGCGCCTCCAGCGTCTCCTCCGTCTCGCCCTACGCTTCCACGGGCAACGCGATCGGCGGGGTTCTAGTCTTACCACCGCGTTATGCTTGCCGGCCACCTGGATGCGTCGTGGTCGGCTTCGTCTGGGTCGCGTTTCGAGAGGTGGAGGGCTACGGCGTGAGCATTGCTGAGATCAACGACATCGCCCGCCGCTTGATCTGAGATTATTATCGCTGTACTGAATAACGTACTGACAAAGGGGTAGGTTGTGATCGATCGGCACGTGGAACCGGAAGTTGCAGTCGACATGCCAGCGATTGTCGGCGAAGGCCCAATCTGGGACGCGGATGAGCAGGTACTCTACTGGGTAGACATTCTGAGTGCGCTCGTATGCATTTACAATCCACAAAGCGGGAAGAATCGCACGATCGACGTGGGCCAAGCGGTGGGCACTGTCGTGCCCCGGTCAAGCGGCGGCCTCATGCTGGCCCTGCACAACGGCTTCTCGGCTCTCGACTTGGAAACCGAAAAGCTAACCCCCATCGCCGATCCGGAGCGGGAGATTTCCGCCAACCGATTCAATGACGGAAAGTGCGATCCGGCTGGCCGCTTCTGGGCTGGTACCATGGAGTTCGAGGGCAAGCCTGACCAGGGGGCGCTTTACTGTCTCGAACTAGATCATTCCATGTCGCAAAAGTTATCTCCCGTGACCATCTCAAACGGCATCGTCTGGAGTCACGATGCGCGCACCATGTATTATATCGATTCGGGAAGCAACAATGTCCGGGCGTGGGACTACGACCTAGACACCGGGGATATCAGGAACGAGCGTGTTGTCATCGACAACAAGGCCGGCGGTGTCTTCGATGGCATGACCATCGACGAAGAGGGCAAGCTGTGGATCGCGGTGCCCTTCGATTCCTCTGTGCGTCGCTACGATCCCAACAACGGGGCCCTGCTGGAAAGTCTGCGGCTGCCAGTCTCCCTGCCATCGGCATGCGCCTTCGGCGGCCCCGATCTGGATGACCTCTACGTCACCTCGATCCGGCCGGGGCAAGGCAAAGAACCGTGGGATCACGAACCCCTCGCCGGTTCCCTGCTGCGCGTGACGATGGACGCTCGTGGTGTGCCCGCGTTCAAATACGGGGGGTAACACTTATTGGGCCACGTAACCACCGTCGATGACCATGGTGTGTCCAGTGACAAACGATGCCGCATCTGAGCACAGCCATACCACTGACTCAGCGATCTCCGTGGACTTTCCGATACGACCGATTGGGTGAGATGAATTCAGATGTGCTTCGACTTGGGAACCGCTAGCTATTGCAGACTCCGTCAGCGGCGTGTCGATGAAACCTGGACAGACGGCGTTGATGTTGATTCCCTCTTTCGAATATGACAGTGCAGCCGATTTGGTTAACCCAACCACGCCATGCTTGCTGGCAGTATACCCCGCGTTTGCCGTGCCAACCAAACCCATCACCGACGCCACATTGACGATGGCACCACCGTCTTGCTGTAACATTTGACGAATTTCATACTTCATGCACAGCCAAACGCCCGTCAAGTTGACACTGATCACCTCGTGCCACGCATCCTCCGAGTAATCCGCCGCGGGCGTCCCGAACGCCCCCGCGATGCCCGCATTGTTGACCGCACAGTCCAGCCTGCCATAGGACTCGACTGCCCTACTCACCATCGCCTGCACCTCCGCTGCCTGAGATACATCAGCTTTGATAGAGATAGCCTCGCCTCCGGCTTGTTTGATCATCTCTACTGTTTCTTCGCCATCTTCAACGTTCACATCGGCAACGACGACCTTTGCTCCTTCCCTGAGAAAGGCAAGTGCCGACGCCCTGCCGATTCCCGAACCGCCTCCAGTCACCAGCGCGGCTTTATTTTTTAACTGTCCTGTCATTTCTTACCTCCTCGGCCGCGTTACTCTTCCAGGTCAATCTCCAGCGAGAGGATGAGAAAGCTCCACGATTTGCCGTGCGCATCTAGATTGAGCGAACTGTTGACTCCTCCCTCTAAAGCTTCGGTCATGACGAAGTTCAGCGCATGCAAGTGGTCGATTGCAAAGCGACGAATTTCGCCCTTGAGCAATCGGCCGAACTTCGCTTTCAACACTTCAGGTGTGACCTGAGCCTTGACCGCCTCGTAATAGCGAGGGTCGAAGACGAACAAGCCCACATTGGAGATATCGCCTTTATCACCAGCGCGGGCATGGGCAATTTCCCGCAGTTGAACCTGGCGCTTCATGCTTCCAATACCTCCACGCGAGGTTTGATCGATTCTCTGGGGACAAAAGCTGAGTAGGTGACGACGCAGGGGTCGATTGTTCCCCGGTAGCCGCCGCCTCCGGCCGAACCGCACGTGAGCAATGAGCAAACCTCCCACAACAGCAGTTCAGTCCGGTCCCGGTCCGGTGTTCGCAACGTCGCTCGAAGCCGGACATCCTCGGCGGTGCTGGAACGGTCCACCGCCGAACTGTGCAATGCGTTGACTCCAATCAGGTCGATACGCAAATCTCGGTCGAACTGGTGCACATGTCTCATTCGTTCGGCCACGATCTCACCTGCCAACCTGGCTCGCTCCTGAGCTCCAGGACCGGCATAACTGATCTCGGCTTCGGCCGCGTAGCCCCCATCAAATGCCACCGTGACTTTCAGCTGATCGGGGCGCGGGTGTCCCCCGGTGCCGCGCACTTCGATTCGATCCGGACCTATCTCTTGCAACTGCGTGGTGGAGAAATCGGCTACCACATCCGGCGAGATGTAGGCCGCGGGGTCGTGAACCTCGTAGAGTAACTGCTCCTTTGCCGTCTGCAGCGTCACGCAGCCGCCGGCCTCGGGCACCTTGGTGATTACGGCACTCCCGTCCGGCGAAACCTCCGCCAGCGGAAAACCAACATAGGCCAGGTCTGTTACGCGTTTCACGCCCGGATCGGCAAAATAGCCTCCAGTGACCTGGGCAGCGCACTCCAGCAGGTGTCCTACCACGGTAGCGCTCCCCAGGCGTGGCCAGTCGTCCAGACGCCAACCAAAGGTGTGGACCATTGGCGCCACGAAGAGGGAGGGATCGGCGACGCGTCCGGTGATGATTACGGGCACATCCAGATCGAGGCTCGGCAGTATGGCGTCCACGCCGAGATAGGCATTGGCAGCGATCATGGGAAGGCCCACATCCCCTACAGTGCATCCCAGTTCGGGTAACTCGGTCTCAGAGCTGATTAGATGGGAAACGTCGTCTCCTTCAACATAGGCCACGCGAAAAGGAGTCAGACGGAGTTTTTTGGCTATTTCCAGGGTGCGTCGGGCTGCCGCGGGCGAGTTGGCAACCCCCATATTGGTGATTACGCGCGTGCCGTTTTCGGCGCACAGCGGCAGGACGGCTTCAAAACGCCGTTCCAACCAGGGTGTGTAGCCCTTATCCGGATTGCTCTTTCGTTCCTGATGCCCAGTGCCAGAGTGCGTTCGGCAATGCACTCGAAAATGATATAGTCCAGGGCACCTTTTTCTACGAGTTGACGGGCCGCGTCTACGCGGTCCGCCGAAAATCCGGCGCCGCCACCCAATCGCAACGTCTCGCTTTTCATTGGGCCTGCTTCCCGCGTTGCTTTGCGCCAATGCCCGGCGACTCTGATCGCCCTTGTGGATGACCGATTCTCATCTGCCAGCAACGATCGTTATTATTAGGTCCCCGTCAACACGATGGCCCTCTTGAGACGGAGCTTGGTACCGTTGTTCACGATTGACATGCAACCAGTAATAGGTGAGCGTCAACACCTGGCGAACCATTCGTTAGACGAGCAATGTTGGATGGTCGCAGCCGAGAGACGGGTAGACGGCGGATTCCAGATTAGCTGGAGGATGCCCGGCCGCACACTCGCACCGTAGACTGTTTCGGGAAAGGGGTGAATTCCATGCCAGGTCAGACTCTCACCATCGACGTGCAAGTCCACGCTTACGAACGGGATCGCCCCGAGCGTCCCTGGAGCGGATCCCTCGCTGGTCCGGAGGAAGTCACCGGCGACGACATGGTCGCGGTAATGGACGCGGTCGGCGTCGATGGGGCCATTCTGGTGTCGCCGTTCAGCATGTACAGGTACGACGCCAGCTACGCACTCGAGTTCTACGCGAAACACCCGGGCCGTTTTGGCTTGGTCAAACCCTTCGATCCCGACGCGGAAACGGTCGTCGACGAGGTCGCAGAATGGGCTGAGAGGTCCGGTGTCGTCGGAGCCCGCCTCATGCTGACAGCTGGATCGTTCGAAGCGGACGATCCCGGTGTTCATCGAATTCTCACTGCCTGTGCGACCGCCGGTATTCCGTTGAACGTCCTCGGTGCGGGGAAGCTGCCGCTGCTCTTGGAGCTGGCTCGCCGCCATCCCGACACGCGGATCGTGGTCGATCATCTGGGTCTCCACCAGCCATTCGACCCGCCGGTACCTCCCGACCCGTTTTCCGATCTGGCCAACGTGTTGGCGCTCGCCGAATGCGACAACGTGGCCATCAAGGTCTCCGGCGCCTGCACTCTGTCGCACGACCCCTTCCCCTACGCCGACATCTGGGATCCCCTGCAGAGGATATTCGAGGCGTTCGGGTTCGACCGCTGCATGTGGGGCACGGACTGGACCCGGGCGGTGAACCTGTTGACCTATGAGCAGGGCGTCGAGGCGTTTCGGGTGACCGGGCACCTGTCTGAGTCGGAGCGGTCCGCCCTCATGGGCGAAAGCCTGGCGAGGATCTACAACTGGTCCCCCGAGACAGGAGGATAGACTGACCGAAAGTACTATGGCTGAAACAGGAAACGCACGACTACCGGGCGCACCATTTGGCATTGATATATCGCGCTACCGGCGGCACCGCGTACCGCTACAGCAAGGATGGCCAGTGGACGGGACCGGAGATCGGCCGGATCGAATTCAACGGCTCGACGGCCAACAACCTGGTGTGCGATCAATGCGTCGGCCCCGTCATGCGCGCCTTACAGGTGCGGCATCGAAGCGGACAACGAAGGTCGTTTCACCCTGCCGACTCAAAAACGTCGACGCACGAATTGCGCCTTAATTACCGATGCGACAACGGCGGCTGGATAAAGGTGGAGTTGCGCAACAAGGTGCCATCCCGCAAGTATCCCGACGGCGAAGGAACTCCCGGATTGACGTTCGAGGATTGCGACTGGATCTACGGCGACGAGGGTGACAGGCTGGTGACCTGGAATGGCAAGAGCGATATTTCAGCGGTCGGAGAGACGGTGGTGATCCGCATCCGAATGTTTCGCGCCAAGGGTTTTTGCCTACAAGATTTAGACTTTCGCCACCTACGCGAGGAGAGCCTGCCATGAATCCGACCCCACAGGAATTGAAACGGGGCAAGCTGACAAAAAAGAAACTCGCGCAGGCGGTGGCAAGGATCGACGAAGAGGGCTACGTCGTGCTGGAGAAGGCGGTGCCAACGACGCTCTTGAAGGAGATTCGCGATGCCATGGATTCCGTACACAGGCAACATTTCAAGGCGCATCCCGGCGCCACGAAGAACGCAAATTCGTTGGGCAAGAGTCGGGGGATCTTCAACGTCCGGCCCCCGAAAGAGATGCCGTTCATGGAACCGCTGGTGGTGGCGAATCCGTTCGTCGTGCAGATCTTGGGGCAGGTGCTTGGACCTGATATGTTCTGCGCTTCGTACAATACCAACAACTCGTGGCCCGGTTCGAGGGTGCAGCACGTGCATCGCGACCAGGATCCTCTGTTCGAGAATCTACCCCATCCGCTGCCTCCGTCGGCGGTGACGGCCAGTATTCCCCTGGTCCCCTTCACCGAGCAGACAGGCGCCACCGAGATCTGGCCGGGAACGCACCTCTACACGGGACCGTATCCTGGGGCCGTACCGAGCTTTGATCCGGTAGCGGGGGACAGAACCTCTTGCAGAATGCTGGCTTCGTGGGGGAGCATCGTACTGCGGGATGGGCGGATGTGGCATCGCGGCATGCCCAACAAGACCAAGAAAGTGCGCACCATGCTGTCGCTGGTGTACCGCCGCCCTTTCCACACCCGCGACCAATCTATGGGTATTCGCCACGAGGTCTGGAATCACATCCCCGAAAGGCCGGCAGCTCTTTCGGTTCAGCCCGGTAAACGACTAGCAGGCTCGTGTAGGACCCCATTCCACACTGACAGCATGAACATTTGTAGGTCTTGACGCGTCGAACGGGGTTCAGAAGTAGGTCAGGAAAGAAGATGTTCATCGTTGACGCGCATCCGCACATCTATTCACCAGACAGGGTGAAGTACCCGACGATTCCCGAGCCGTGGGAGCCCGGAGAGCCGGCCGCGGTCCAGGACCTGAAACGCCGGATGGACGACGCCGGCGTTGCGCGGGCCGTGTTTATCCAGACCGGCACCTTCTACGGCCACGACAACCGCTACGTCATGGACTCGGCACACGCCCATAGAGAATGGGCCACTGGTGTCGTCACCCTGCGTCCCGATGACCCTTCACACCTGGACGTTTTGGAAGACGCCGTTGCCAACTACGGCGTTCGCGGCCTGCGCGGAAGCGCAGATGCGATCGGCCGCATTTCCTCTCCGGGTGTCTATCGGCTGTGGACCAAGGCGCGCGATCTGGGAATTGTCGTCAACTGCATGGTCCTGGACGATCTCGACCGTGTGCCTGAGATCGAGAAGATTGCTGCGGATCTGGACGACCTGCGCATCGTCATCGACCACTGCTTCATGCTGAACACGCGGCACAACACCGAGCCGACCCTCGCCGCGTTGAAACGCCTGTCCGGCCGGCCGAACATCTACGCCAAGCTGACGCCCGGCACTCACGGCTCGTATCGCGTCTATCCACATCCGGACATGCACGAGCCGTTGAAGCGCGTCATCGAACACTTCGGTCCTGATAGATGCGTGTGGGGCTCCAATTTTCCCAACGCCCTGTGGTCCAAAGGCACCAGTTACAAACAGAACCTGACCTTGTTCACCGAGGAGCTGGGCCTCTCGAAGGAAGAGCAGAACGCCATCCTTAGCGCCACCGCGTTGCGACTGTGGTTTCCGGAAGAGTCAGCGTAGCCACACGGCAATCGAGATCCTCGCCTCGGGGCCGGCTCCACACCAAGGCCGGCTTCGCGCGGCAGCAGATGGATCTGGACGTTTAGCATGGATGGACCTCACCTGACGCTCGTGGATGCAACCAGCCCCGTTTAATTGTCGCGAAAGGAGAGCTCAATTAGAATGAAGCTTGACACACAACCGCAGCCCCAAGAAGTGTGGTCTCGCAACCGGATTCCCATCAGGATCAGGTCAGCAGCCCTGACCATGATAGATAATCAGAATATGTTTTGTACGCCTGAAGGCGCTATGATACGATCGCATCTGAAAATAGGAAGTAGCGAACGCAGAGAGGCGATTTTGGCGTATCTAGATCGGGTTGCCCGGATACAGTTACCTAACACCCAGCGGTTGCTTGCCTTCTACCGCAAACACAGCTTGCCTATCATTCACGTGATGACCGGCTGTTGGGGGCCCGACTATCGCGAATTTCCTCCCAATTTCAGAGCCTGCATCCTGGACATCGAACACCGAGCCGGCATGAGTCTCAACTACTATTTTGGCACCTGGGATACGCAAATCGTCGATGAGCTTACCCCGCGGGTGGGTGAGGCGATCGTCCGCAAGCGAGGATCGTCGGCCTTTGCCACTTCGGATATTGACTGGGTGTTGCACAGCTGGGGGATAAAAGCTATGGTGATGACCGGCAATGGTACCGGGGGGTGCGTTTGGGCAACGGCTTTCGAGGCTTCGGAACGGGGATACGGTATTGTTGCCCTAGCGGATGTCGTTGATTCCCCCGCACCACTCGACAAGCAAAAGCCTGCCTGGGAGCGCCTTCATAGCATAGGTCAGGTTTGTACCACCGAGGAGCTCATTGCTGACTTCACCCGCCAGCTTGATGAGAACCAGCCCGGACCGACACCGTCGATGCAGGAACGAGAACATGAATCTTGACTGGATTCGTGCATACATGGGGGATGAGGGATTGGATGCTGTCATCCCAGTAAATCTGCAGACGGCCGCCTATGCCAGCGGTGCCCATAATCCATTATCGATGCATTGGCAGGATCAGGAATTACCCAGCTTTACCGTGTTCCCCCGGGTCGGGGATCCGTTTGCCGTAATGGGTAATGCTAAATGGTTAGAGGGCTCACGCCGTCCGTGGTGGATCAATGAAGTCTATCAAGGAGGTTGGCGAACCTCTGAAGCGGTGGAAAGGCTGGCCGTGATTCTTAGAGAACGCGGGTTGGACCAGGCTACTCTGGGACTTGATTTGGAATCAGCGCCGGTGTCGCTGGTGAACGAGCTGCACCGGCATTTACCTGCCATTCAAGTGCGCGACGCCAGTCTGTTGTTTCATCAATTGCGCGCGGTAAAGACAGAAAAGGAAGTTGGGTTTCACCAGAAGGCCCTGGCAGCCCTGGAAACTGCCGTTGAGGAAATGCGGAGCAATTTGAAGGCCGGTCGACTGGTCAGTGACTTGATGCGAAGGTTCCGCGAATTGGTGACCGTCGAAGGGGGTGCCGAGTTTGACGGGGCGGATCTCAATCCGGTCCTGCCGGATGGGAGCAAAGGAGAAGCTATTCATGCTCATACCTTGTCTACCGAGTGGTTCGATCCGCCGACCGTTTCCGAGCAAACCATTGAACCCGGTCGCGTCCTGACCATGGACCTTATTTCTTCGTATCAGGGATACCACGCTGATGTGAGGGCAAACCTCTGTCTCGGCGAGCCAGAGAATGGCATGGCCCAATGTTGTGATCTGGATGCGGCGGTGTACCACATCCTGTGTTCTAACGTTAGACCCGGGGTATCTACCAGTGAGTGCCACGCCCTTTGTCGGGAGGAGATAGAGAAGGCAGGTTACACGAGGTATTGGTCCATTCACGGGATTGGTCTAACTGTTCATGAAGAACCGATGCTTGGCAACCGCCAGACACCGCGTCCGGAGATGCAATTTGAAGTTGGTAACGTGTTGTCCATTGAATCTCAGTTTCATGAAAGTATGTATGTCCTCCGTGAGGACGGCCTACAACGACTAGGCTCATTACCCCCTGGCGTTATGAGTGCCTGAGATGGAGGTGCTGATGTACCTGACCGAACAACAGAAAAGGTTCTTCGAAACTTTCGGCTATTTGAGTTTCCCCGGTCTGTTTGCTTCCGAAGCCGAGGCCATCACTCAAGCTTTCGAGGAGGTGTGGGCGGAGTACGGCGGGGGCCACTATCAACGTCCCCACGACCATCAACAGCGCTCATCGCTGCTGCCTTTCATCGACCAGCACCCCTACCTGTGCGCCCTGCTCGACGACGAGCGCATCGAAGGCGTCGCCGCCGATCTGTTGGGCGAAGACTTCAACTATATGTCCAGCGACGGGAATTTCTACGTCGGCAATACTAACTGGCATTCCGACGGCTACGACCGCTCCCCAGGCTACCGCTCCATCAAGATAGCGTTCTACCTCGACCCCGTGGGGCGCCACAGTGGCTGCCTCCGCGTCATTCCGGGCAGTCACAATATGGGCGACGCTTTCGCCGATGCGGTCCACGAGGTGATGCCCACCGGGAGAGTGGACTGCACTGAGGAAATCTGGGACGTCGGCGGCAACGACGTACCGGCTCAGGCGCTGGAGACCGAGCCCGGCGACATGGTGGTTTTCAACCACCGGCTGAAGCACGCCTCCTACGGCGGCAGCACGAGCCGGCGCATGTTCACGATCAATCTGCAACAGCGTTTCAGCGGAGAAGACGAGGAAATGCTGCGCGCCAGCGTCGGCGCCCTGGCTCGCCATTGGGCCGACAGCGCTTACGGTCCCAAGATGCTGGAGACTGCCGGCCCGGGCCGCATGCGCCACCTGGAACAGCGCCTGGCCCACGACGACCACCTGCCCGCGCTGGTCGCCGAGGCGCGGCGGGACACGAGCGAACCCAGCCGTCACTAAGCTGTTCGATCACAGCCAGATACCCAACCGCAGCGCTTGATCGGTCCGCGGGTCCGCGGGTGAAGCATACTTGTGCCGCGTGACCGCAGCGTCTAGAGCCCCTTCAGGAACCGAAATCGACGCCCTTTCCCCGTCGCGCACCGCCAAACGACCCAACCTGTTCACAAAACCGCTGGCTTGTTGCTACTACCGATAATACCGTTTATTCGCCCTATCCTTCCTATCCTCTGCATCATCACCGTTGATGTAGATGATCCCTGGCGACAACATCGAGTGGCGCTGCTGGGCATACTGCTGCGTCATTAAAACGCAGGAGGTTTCAACATATGAGAAATGCAAGATGGACGAATCATGTAATCTGCAGCCTCATCGTCGCGGGTACGGCGCTTCCCGCAACCGGACTGAAAGAACCGCAGCTCGTTCTACAGGGAAAAGCTGCGAGGCTGACGGTCGAAGCGAACGGAGGTGCGTTCACGGAGTTCCGGTTATCGGGAAGCGAAGTCAATCCCCTCGCCGTCGATTGGTCGGAGGTTGCCACGACCCTCTTCGGGTTCGAGCTCACCTACCCCTGGCGCGGACACTTTCTGTGCCTCGATCGCTTCGGTTTTCCATCGCAGCGAGAACTGGAAAACGGGATGCCGTTTCACGGCGAAGCGTCGCAGGTGAAGTGGGAGGTGGTGTCGGAGCCGTCGGCAGCAGAAGGGGCGATCAGCGCGCGGATGCGTTGCGCGCTGCCGATGGCAGGCCTGAAGGTGCACCGGACGATGCGTCTGAGTGAAGAGACTGCCGTGTTGAGCGTCGAGGAGTCGATCGAGAACACGAATTCGCTAGGGAGGATCTACAACTTCGTCCAGCACGCGAATATTCAGAGACCTTTCCTCGACGAGACGGTGCTGCTGGACTGCAATGCCACGTCGGGATTCTTGTATCAGGAACCTCTTCCGGAAGATCTTGACATTTTTCAGTGGCCTGCGTTTGCCCACAACGGCAAGACCATCGACCTGCGACAGCAGACGGCCAACGCCGACACCTTCGGCGTCTTCCTGGCGATGGACGACGAAGCCGACTACGGCTGGGTGACGGCCTCCAATCCGGGACAGGGAGTGATGCTCGGGTATTTGTGGAAGACGGAGGAGTTCCCGTGGCTGCTCGTATTCCGGATGCCGAAGAATGGCAATCCTGAGTGGCTGACCTTCGAGCCCACAACCGGTTACCTTGGGCCCAACAAGCATCTCGTGGCCAGGGGACCGGTACTCGATCGACCGCTCCTCTCCTTCATCGACGCGGGCGAAACGATCAGTACGTCGTACACGGCATTCCTGGCAGAAATACCTGCGGACTACAAAGGCGTTGAAGCGGTGAGCTTTGCGGATGGGGAAATCGCGATCAGGGAGCGCCAATCAGATGCGACGAGGGACATCCGGCTTTCCGCACCATGAGGAGAGCTCAGTAGGGAAGTCATGAGTCATCATCTTCCGTCGCAGCCGGCTCGGTCTGCCGCCACACGGGTTTGCCATCAGGCTCGTTGAAGGCTAGGAAGATCTGCTCATCTGCGCCCTTGACGTACACGAAGACCTTACCCCCTTCAACGAGCGGCGAGCCCGTACAACCGAATCAATATCTGCCTAAGAAGCAGGCGCGGTGCCCGTCAGAATGGCAGCGTTAGATTCAGTTGGTGTCAAGCCACGACAGGGGACGAAAGAGTTTCGTCGACGCGAACGGGCATGGTAAATACAAAGGAGAGTCATGGATATTCTCGAACGATTTGTGGCTATCGATAACAAATGTGCTTGGCCCAATCTTACGCTCATGCCGGACGGCAGCATCCTTGCAGCCGTCTTCGGCGAGCCCTGTCATCTGTTGTGGGAAGGGGCAGGAGAATGCTGGCGCAGCCAAGACGGTGGCAGAACCTGGTCGTTCGTGAGCGTGCCCGTCCCCAATCAACCGCTCACAAACCGCGGCAATATGGCCGCAGGGCTGACACCGAGCGGCGCGTATGTAGTACTGTGCGGTGGCTGGAGCAACGTCTGTCCAAAGGGAGAGCGGCCGTCGTCGCCAGTAGCCCCGGGAGTCCGCGGCATAATGCCACCCATCGTCGCCCGATCCGAGGACGGCGGCAACAGCTGGACCCACGAAAGCCTCGAGTTTGCCCCGGAAACCAAAAATCTCTTCGCCTACGGCGATATCGTGACGCTACCCGGAAATCGTCTCGCCGCCGCATGTTACGTACAAGGTGAAAACGGCAGCACTGCGTGGATCTACTTCAGCGACGATGACGGGCGAACATGGGAAGATGCCCGTGTGATCGGCAACGACAGGTACAATGAGACGGCGCTGCTATCCCTTGGCGAAGGCAGGCTTCTTGCTGCCAGTCGTACCGAGATTACGGCAGAAACCGAGATCTTTGCTTCCGATGACGGCGGTCAATCGTGGACCTGTCGCGGTGCGGTAACACCCTCGCGGCACATGCCGGCACATCTCACCCAGTTGCGGGACGAGTCGATCCTGCTCACCTATGGGGTGCGCCTGCGCGGCATGCTTGGAGTTTACGCCAGCATCAGTCGCGACGGCGGCCAAACCTGGGATGATCCGCGGGTGCTGTTCAATACTGCCGCTTACCAGTCCGACTCGAGCTCTAAGGGGACGGACGGCGGTTATCCGTCCAGCGTGCAGTTGGCAGACGGCAGCATCCTCACCGCCTACTATTGCCAACGGATCCCCATGCTACTCTGGCGAGATTGAGATCGCTGCTCGCCCGCGAGGACATTCGGGCAGTGGTCATCGCCGTGGAAACCTCAGGGGGCCCCTCGGCCGCGGCACGGTCCAGCTCGCCGTTTCAGCTGGCCGCGCAACGCCTCTCCCACTCGTAGTACATCACCGCCATTTCCCTGACGCGGTCCGGGTACTGATCGGCGAGGTTATTCTCTTCGGTCCGGTCGGCATCCATATCGTACAACTCCCACAACCCATCCGGGTCCGGCGGCCAATTCGCTGGCGGCCTGTTCGCCTCATCCCGGCGCCAGGGATTGTACGGCACCCAGTAGTCGGGGGATACGAGTTTCCACTTGCCCGCTCTGACGGCGCGCCAGAGGCCATCCTGGTTCCAGAAGAGCGCCTCGTGACCGTCGCGCTGCTCACCCCGAAAGACCGGCAGCAGGCTTTTTCCCTCCAGAGGCGTGACCTCACGACCGTCGTGGGTGGATGGGTAATCAGCCCCGGTGACATCCGCGCACGTGGCCATCACATCGATGAGGTGACCCATCTGGTGCGTGATCGCACCCCCCTGAGGAATCACCTTCGGCCAGTAGGCGATCAGCGGCGTGGCGATACCGCCTTCGTGGTTCCAGCGCTTGAATTTGCGAAACGGCGTGTTGCTGAGATTGCCCCAGGGCAGGTTTGCCGAATGGTACGAGTCCATCGTTCCGGGCGGGATATCGGGCGTGCTCGTCCTGTCCTCATCGCTGGCGCCGTTGTCTGACAAGACCAGCACGAGCGTGTTCTCTTCTTCTCCAAGCTCGCGGATCTTGGCCATGAGCCGGCCGATGTTCTGATCGAGGCTATCCACCATGGCCGCGTAGACGGCCATTTTCAGATCCCAGGCATCCTTGTCCCCGATCTCATCCCACGGCAGCGCGTCGGGATCGCGCGCCGACAGCGCCCAGCGCTCCTCGATCAAACCCATTTCGACCATTCGCTTCATGCGCCGCTCGCGGAGACGATCCCAGCCGACTTTATACTTGCCCTGGTATTTGGCGATGTCCCGCGGCCGGGCATGGAGCGGCCAGTGAGGAGCCGTGTATGCCATATAGAGGAAAAAGGGATCCTCCCTCGGGCCGTATTCGTCCAGGTATTCGAGGGCGCGATCGGTAAAAGCGTCGGTCGTGTAGTAGTCTGGGTCTTCGGGTGTGTACGGCTGGATGAGCTGGTCGTCATCGGCGAACACCTCGTAGCCGTGTGCGGGCGTTTTTCTCGCGGGTTCCGGTTCGCCGGGCCGTCGCACGCCCGGGTTGAAGTAATTGCAGCCTCCTCCGGTGGGTCCGTAGTTGTGATCGAAACCGCGTTCGAAAGGCAAACCCGCGAGCTCCTCCTGTAAGTGCCACTTCCCCGTCATCAGGGTGTGGTAGCCGGCCGTCTTAAGCATCTCGGCCATGGTGACGTGGCCCATGGACCTCTGTGCACCACCGACCTGCTGGGAATACAACCCGGTCAGCAGCGAAGCTCTCGTAGCGACGCAAATGGCGTTGTTGTAGAAGTTGGTGAAGCGCAGGCCGTTCGCGGCCAGCCGATCCACGTTCGGGGTGACGATCTCGCCGCCGTAGCAACCCAGATCGGAATAACCCATGTCATCGGCGACGATGAGGACGATATTCGGTCTCGAGTCCATTGCCCTCAATATCAGTCCTCGGACACGTCAACTGTTTCACGGTTGGCGGACGAGAAAGCGATCAGCAGAACCGCGTCCTCGGCGGACACGTTGCGCGCCTGGTGCGGCAAGTGGGCGGGAAGGCTGATGCAGTCGCCGGGGTGCAGCCGCACCACACGACCGTCGTCGACCACATGATCGATGATCCCCTGCAAGACCACCAGCACTTCTGAGCAATTGGGATGCTTGTGAAGGGGATTCTCCGCGCCGGGCTCGAGCACACACTTACCGACTGTCATGTCTGTCGAGTTCCCTACCTCCGCGCTCGCGAACCAGGTCAGACTTCCCCATTCGAAAGGGAGCGTCTGCGCCTCGCTCGCACGACGTAGCTTTGCATTCTCCATACTCGTCATTCCTTTATCTTGCATCGAACTAGTGCTTGTACCGCTTAGCTCCTAGAATATTCCTGTCGGGGCCGAGAAGCAAATTCCGCCATGCCTCGCTCCATTTGCAGCTGGCGTTAAGACTCAGGGACACGTGTGCGACCACGCTGTTAGATTCTGGTGTGCCCTTGGATCGCGTTCAAGTGATCCTGGGTCATCGTGATATCGGGATGACGCGCCGATGCGCCGAGACTCGTCCGGAGGCACTCCGAGAAGCTATCGCTCAAACTTTTGACCGGTAGGCGTCCGCCGGACTCTCCAACGTGTCCCCAGAATCTCCCGGTGCTGGCTATCCAAGTAAATCTCCAGATTTCAACCATGCCTCCTGATTTTCTAGATCGGCCGTCCGAACTCGGTAAACCCCAAGAGCACCCTCACGAAGAACGTTCGCAAGTGGAAGTCGCGGTCGTCCAGAAACGGGGAGTCATACTCGATCCTGTCGGCGTTGAACCCCATTGTGGTTACGAGGTCGTAGCCAAAATAACGCGAGCTGTTGGTGATGGAAACGAAAACGGTGCGCCGCTCAAAGCTGTTGCGTTTTGAGGTGTCGTCCCGGCGCCGGTACGGTATGGGTCCAAAGCCCTGGAATCCAACCCGCAGGTTTGTCCTGGTAAGGAGCGGATATTCGACGCGTAGAATCGGGATAGAGCGCAGCTCCGACTGCAGCCGCACCTCGCGCTCCCGATCCACCAGGCGCAACAGCAGGAGCTTGTATTTGGGGGTAACCGTCAGTTTGCCCCAGCGCCCCTCGTACTGGATGCGACTGGTCGAGGTCCAGAAATCGACCCGGCGCTGCCGCTGGAAGAGGCCGTGCACCTTGCCGCCTTGCTGCCAGTTGAAACGTCCCCGCAGTTTCTGCACGATCTCCAAGGACGGCCAGGGCACAACGCGGCCTTGCACATAGCTGTCGCTGACGATGCTATCGCGGTAGAACGGCTGATCGGGCAGGATCTCCACCACCATGTGCACCGGCAGGCCGAAACCCTCTTGAACGGGCCGGAGGTAGGCAATTCCACGGCTTCCAAAGCGCACATCGCGCGGTCCCGCGTCATCGTCGAACACCATGATCTCATCGGCGATGTCGTCCTGAATCTTGCGCAGGCCGCTCTCGAAGAACAGGCTTTTGAGTCCTCCCTCTCCCTGCCATCGGTAGGTCAACAAACCATAGGTCGAATGGTTGTTCCCGCTGCCCGCAATCTCCTCGATGTCGTAGCGGCCGGCGGCGGCGGACCAGCCTGGCGTCAGATCCCACTGGCCGAACAGGTGGTAGCCGCGCTCGTCGTGCTCGTAAGGGTAGTCCACTTCGGCGTCGTCTTCGCGCTGGTCCGGCTCGTCATTGTTGTTGCGGTCCAAGCCGTACACGTAGCTGTTGGGCTCCACATCGAACATCAAAAACGGCTCTTCAAAGTCGGGCAACCGGTTGAAATTGCGATTGGTGTCGGGGGCGCCGTCGTTGTCCGTATCCTGGTTGACAAAGACGCCGTTGAGGTCGGTGCCGACGCGGTCTCGGGGTATGCCTGGGGCGTTGCCGTATTTGATGTCGGGATAGCGATCGCCGTCGTCGTTGTCATCGACCGTCTGCCAGTACATGGAGCTGTTGAGCAGACCGTCCAGATGGCTCATCCAAAAGCTGGATTCACTGTGCAGAAAAGTGCGCATCTCGGTCTGGAAATCTGGATTGATAGAAAACATCTCGGCGCCGATCCGTCCGCGGCCAAAACGTCGGACGGCGTTGAGGAAGTAGGCCCCGCCGCGATCGGCAAAACGCGGCGCTTTATCGAAGGCGGCTTGTCCATCGATGCGGGCGGGATAGCGGGAATACACACTCGAGCGTGCGTATTCGGCCGAGATCTCGAGACCCGCAAGCGTGAGACTGGCGTCGGCGCTGTAGACGAAGTGACCGGTGTTTTCCCCGACATTGAAACGTACCCGGCGCAGATTTGAAAGATCCTGAACATTGCCCTTGGAACGCCGCACTATGTGGTAGTAGGTGCTGGAGTAGCGGTCCGCGTAGTTGGCCGATTGGGATTTGGTGTACAACATGGCCACGTCCACCAGGTAGTCGTTCCCCAACAAGCCTTCCACGGCCACTGACCGGACGTCAGGTTCGCCCGAAACGTCGAACAGAAATACGACCTGTTTCTCGCCATCTGCTTGCAGCATCCGCTGCGGTGATTCCACTGTGTAGAGGGACTCTAGGCCGGGGATATTGGCCTGTTTGCCGACATCGATGCCCGCCTCGTGATCCAGGCGTGCGAGATAGTCCGCAAACAGCGGGAAATCGCGATTGCGGTAGTAGAATTCGTTGAAGTAGGGGGCGGCGGCGGAAGCAGAGAATAGGTCGTAGCCCAAGGGGGTGAAACTGCCGTCGAGCGCCGAAACAAGTCCCACCTGAATCGGGGGTTTGCCGACATGGCTGATCACCTGGGGCACCAGGTCGGGCCGCGCCTGGTCATTGATCACCAGCTGAAGATCCTGCACCGCCGCGCCGCCGCCGCCGTCAGCGGGCGAATCGTCCCGGAAGCGCACGATGATCCAGTCCATCATCGGCTGATCCGGCTTCAGTCTGCCCTTGAGACTGTTCCCGGTGGTCCGCGTGCTCTGGTAGACGTGCTGGTTCACCCAGTTCAAGCCCAGATGCTGTCACTCCCCACCAAATCTACTCATTCGCCACGTACAGGGCGTACACCTTCGCATCCTCCGGCCGGAGCCCGTCGCCGTAATTCACCTGCAAACGGAACGACTCCCCCGCCGGCAGCTCGTCGCGCTCCTTCCAGCGCACCGGCAGACGGAAGCCGTCCTCCGCCAGCGGCACACAGGCATCTCCGGAGTATCCGGGCAGCGGATGGAAACCCTCGTCGAGCACCTCCACCGTCACCGGAGAGTGCTCGTTCAGATCGGCGTTGGCGAACACCTTCTGCGGACCGTCACCGGCGCGCAGGGGGCAGCTGATGAAGTGGGGCCGCGGTCGCGTGATCGGGAAAAACTCCCCCTCGCCGAAGATGATCTCGTCGAAGGTCTCGAAACAGCCGAGCCGGTCCAGGTGCCAGCTGGCGCAACGGACGTCGGTGCCGAAGAACATGCCATACCACATCAGGGTCCTGTCGCCGCGGTTGACCATCGCCGGTCCGTGGGCATGGGTGAGCGCGCGGCCGCGGTCGTCCGGTTGCTCGGGCTCGACGGCGGCGGGGATGAACTTGAAATCGGGAATCGGCTCGCGATAGTGCAGGGCATCGTTCGAAACCACCAGGCCCAGGTCCATGTCGATCCGGTTCTGCTCACCCATCGGGTTGCCGTGCCACATGTCGTAGCACCCGATGATCACATTGCCGCGGCTCTGCAACATCGCGCCCTGATGGGCTTCCTCCGCCATGTTGTGGTGCGGCTCCATGCGCCGCGGCGGCACGTCGTCGCGGCGGAAACTGAGACAGGAAGCCTGGGTCCAGGTCTCGAAATCGTAGGAGGCGAAGGTGACCATCTTGCGGGTGATGCCGAAGTGGGAGCCGTGGTAGCCCAGCTCGTCCTGGGAGGTGACGTAATAACAGCCGTTGTGTTTGACCACGCTGCCGGTCTCCTGGGCCGGACCCACCGGGTTGTTGGGCGATTCCGTCCAGCGCAAGCCGTCGGGGCTGTAGGCCACCGCCAGGCTGTTGACGAACTGATTGGCCTCGATGCACATCTTGAAGCGACGGTTGGGATCGGGATCGTCCGGATCGAAGATGACGGGCGCGCTGGTCAGACAGGGCTGGCCGTCGAACAGGTCGATGATGTTGTTGTTTTTGTTGCCGTTGAACTCGATCAAACCCAGGTTCGGTCGCTCCCAGTTGTAACCGTCTTGACTAACCGCATAACCCAAGCGCCGGGACTTGTCCAGACTACTCTTGGCCTGGTACCACATGCGCAGCTCGCCGTCGAAATCGATGACCGTGCCGTAGAAGTGGACCTTCTCGTCATCGACCGAGCCCGGTTCGCCGCGGCGCAGGACGATGGGGGGTTTGTTGTAGGGGGTCTTTCCCGGAACCAGCTGCAACCGCAGTCCGGTGCTGAACGGGATGCTGTGGGTGTCGAAGGGAAACAGGACGGCTTCGTCGACTTTGTTGATGGGAACTGCGTTATGCACTTCCAACATGGTTTCAATCTCCTGTGGGGTTCATGAGCTGCTTCGGGGTCATAGTTATAAGGAATATGGCCGGCGGGCGCACGAGAGGTCAGAGCTGGTTGGTGAAGGATCAGAAACTCCATGCCGATCAGGTCGACGTCGTAATTCTGCGCCACCTCTTCGATGAGGCCGAAGAATAGCCCGTCCTTTGGAAATCCGGACGTCATAATTCTGGCACAGATGCACGAATCTGGAATGAATATTTATCTTGATGCACTCCTCGTTCCGTATATATTTTCCCAGTTAAAGCTACTCACCGGGTTTGTCTGCACCTTAATCTGTATTCGCCCTCGCCGGAGGGGGTTAAGAGAAGTTGCTAAACTCCGGAGAAAGGAGTAGAGCCACAACACAATCTAGTTTACGTAAATACCAGTTGATTCACGTCTTTAGGTGAATCTCGGTTTCCCTCACTTCTCTCAAGGAGAATTCAAAGATGCAGAAGTTACGCAGCTTGTTTCTTGGCATGGCAATAGTCATGCTGGCTATCGGCGCCGCAAGCGGCGAAACCTTTCCGTCCTCAGCCCCGGTACCCGAGGATTTCCATGATATAGTCCGCAAGCCGGATCGCTCCGGCGACCCGAATCCGTTGCGCCTCACGACCAGCGACGTGTCGTGGGACGGCAGCGGGCCCGTGGACATCAGTTGGAATATGAACCAGCGCGCCCGCGTCTGGATCGCGATCTACGAAGTGGGCAGCAATGAGACCGGTCCTTCCGGTCCCAACGGCGCTGTCAAGCGCCTCGTTCCCCAGGACAAGTTCGTGAACGTGGTGCCCCCGGGTGGAGCCGATTTCGAAGGCGGCAGCAGTACCTACAACTGGGATGGTAACGACTGGGAAGGCAATGCGGCTGGCGCTGGCAGCTATTCGTTCGACGTCATCGCCTTCAACAACCTCGATCCCGCGACGTTGATGTTCGGTCGCAACAGAGACCAGTTCAGCGACCACGAAATCGACATGCGCGACCAGACCATGTGGACGCATCGGAGGGGCCGGTACCGCGAGGCCAATGGCGATGGGCCCCACTTCGTGCACGTCTTCACTTTGGGCACCGACTACATCGCCAATCCCACCGCCTATGAGACTTGGGATGCCTCCGCTGTCTGGGAGGTCGTGGAAGAGTCCGGCAGCCGCGGCGGCCCGAAACCCGATCCCGATGATCCCGACATCATCTACCTGGTCAACTCCAACTGGAACAACGAATTCTCCGGTATCTTCAAGTCGAAGAAGAACCATGCTTCCAAGAGCCTGGAGCGGGTGACGGAATGGGGCGCCAACGGTTTTGCCGACGTGCCCGGGCCGACCACCGAGAACGCCATGCAGATATTGGTCTACAACGACCAGATCATCTCGCCCAACTGGTCTCAGGCCGATCCGCCGGCCAGTGGCCTGAATTTCTGGGACAAGGGCTCCGGTGAGTTCCTCAAGGCGTTCGATGTCCGCGAATTCTTCCTGCGCTGGCGCGTCGATGACAATGGCAACCAGACCTTCAGTGGCGGCGGACCGTCTTCTGTTTCCGCCGATGACACCGGTCTGTGGCTTTGCGGTTGGAGGTCGACCTCGATCATCAAGCTGGACTGGGACGGCAATCTAATCTGGTTCAATGGTCCCGGCGATCTCTACTCCGACCAGTTCTCCGAAGAGCGCGCTGCGGCTCTCGGCCTTACCGGTCCGGCCGCGGGGGGCTCGTTTCAGCTGACCATCCGCGTAACCAACGACCGCACCGGACACATTGCCATGTACACGCCGGCCGCCAATCAGTTTGGCAACCAGTACGAGGCGATGGGTCGCGACGGCTCGGGTATCTTGCGACTGTTCCTGTCGACCCAGATTGGTCCGTTCAGGCCCGGTGACACTAACCACATCTCCTGGGTCGACGAGAATCAGGGTCGGGTGAACGGCCATTGGATTGGTCCGGATCGGCGGCCCGGCCCGTTCGACGGCATCTACCTGGACGGCAACTGGGATCTGGGGGTCAATGGTCCGGCACCGGAGCGCGAAGCCAGCGAGATCGTCGATTTCCTGCAGGCGTTTCACGTTCCGTTCGATCTGGCCGTAGGTCGTCTGGGTGCTGGCGTAACCGCAGTGGAAGCCGACGCCAGCGCGGGTACACCCGACAGCTATGCGTTGGGTGAAGCGTATCCCAACCCCTTCAATCCCGAGACCACCATCGACTTCAGCGTGCCGGTGGATGGCCAGGTTTCGATCAACCTATACAACACGGCTGGTCAGCTAGTGGCCACTCTGGTCGACAACCAGTTCAGGACAGGTGCGTACAAGGCGACTTGGGATGCCCGCGACAAACAGGGTGAACCGGTGTCGAGTGGCGTTTACTTCTACCGCATGGAGGCGGGCGATTTCTCCGCCACGCATTCGATGACACTGCTGAAGTAAACACGGCTTTACGTTCGGTATGGTCGGTACAGGGGCGGATCACGCGATCTGCCCCTGTTTCTTTGCCCTGCGATTAATGCCGTGGATTCGATGAACTCGGAATCTGGCCTTATGCCCCTGCTGCTCGCGAATTATGAAATCGTTGAGGCTAGATGTTAATTTGCTTGGACGTGCGCGTTAAAACTCAAGTATGTTGATGGTCTTGTAGAACCAAGAGGAGGTAATCGGCATGCCAAATCCAGGAGTCGTGCTGGAAAGAGTCGGATCGACAGCAGAACGGCTGCGCCAGCTGCCGTACGAGAAGCGGGTGTGCAAGACGGAAGCCTACCCCGCGGTCTCCCGGCCGGACAAAGAGTACACCGGACTGTCCGTCGCTGAGTTCGCCGAATGGGCCGCGGATGTGGGCCTGGAGGCCACGGTTCTGAAGGGAGGAATCGATCGCGGCACCCCTCGCTACCGCCCTTATCTGACCAGCCTGCACCTGAAGGATACGCGCACCATAGACGGCCCGTCGTGCAGGTTCGAGTGGTGCGAGCTGGGCACCGGCGACCCCGATTACGCGGCGCTCTTCCGCGCCTTTGTGCGCGATCGACTGGATGTGGTCATCGCCGTGGCCTCTCACTACGAGCCGCCCGGCGGCACCCCGGCCGATGGCGTGCGGCTCAACCACCGGACGGCCCTGGAGCTGGCGGAGTCGGCGCAATGAGGCTTCCCATCTCCTTTGAGCTGGATCGCTACACCGATCTTCCCACCATCTATCAGGCGGACGACTACCGCGCGCCGGGCGTGAAGAGCCTCTTTTTTCAAAACGAAGACCACTTCGATAAAGAGACCCGCGTATTCGGATGGATCGGCATGCCGTATCTGCGCGACGGGGACAGTTGTCCTGCCATGGTTCTCATACACGGCGGCCGCGGTACCGCCTTCGACGAATGGGTCCGGTTGTGGAACGCCAGAGGGTACGCCGCAATCACGGTCGATCTGTGCGGCTGCGTGCCGCGGATACCCCTTCCCGAAACCGGCGTGAAATACCAACGGCACGAGTTCGCCGGCCCCGAAGGTTGGGATGCGTCGTTCGAGCAGATGGAGTGGAAGACGGAGGATCAGTGGCAGTACCATGCCGCCACCGCCCTGCTGCGGGCGCACACCATCATCGCCAACACGGAGGGGGTCGATCCAGATCGAATTGGCGTCACCGGCATCTCCTGGGGTGGGTATCTCACCTGCCTGATGATGGGGATCGATCCCAGGTACAAAGTGGCGATACCGGTATACGGATGCAGCCGTATGACCGACGGAACCTGCCGGGAGCTTCGGTACCAAGATGAGCGCCGGCAGGAGGAGGTTGCAGCGTGGGGCAAACGCTGGGATGCGATCCACTACATACCGAACGGACGGATGCCGTCACTCTGGGTCAGCGGCACCAACGAGGACCCTTACACGTTCGATTGTTTCGCCAACTCGTTTGCATCGACGGTGGATCCGACCGTCTCCATCCGGGTTGAAATGCCCCATGGCCACACCCACGGATGGGCACCTAGCGAGATTCATCACTTCACCGATGCTTTGTTCAAAGGGGGGGCGCCCCTGCCAAGACATGTCGAGACCCGGGTACGCGACGGGCGGATAATTTCCAAGTTCGAGTCAGCGCGTCCGCTGATGAAAGCGACACTCTGTTACACGCGGGCTACAGGCTTGTGGCCAGACCGAAAATGGAACCAGATCGATTGGAGACCACCGCAGCCTTCATCAACGTCACCGACGACCGAGATCTGCTCGTATCGTCAACGCATATCGAACCTTGCCGCACTAGATGAAGTGGGGCAAGGGTATGTAGCGTCCGCCGAGCTCCCGCTGGAGACCACCGCAGCCTTCATCAACGTCAACGCATCTGCTCGTATCGTCAACGCATATCGAACCTTGATTCGAGCAGAACTGCACTTAAGAAGCCCGACTGGCCAACTCACCGCTCTGACGTTTGGGATCAGCATGTCCCACATTTCGCGAGCCGTTTGAGTTACATAAGCCGATAGGTCGTATAACAGAGAATTGAGTATTTTTTAGGGGTAATTCGATGTCCAGATTTGATGTGTCTGTCATTGATGACTGGATGACAGAGGTTCGGCCTGGACCATGCACCTCTATCGCGATCAGGGTTAGGGGATGGGGGGGAAACGAGTTTCGCCTGTGGTTTCCGGAGGGTGTCACCCCATTGGGTCTCACCCCATTATGGAAGAATCGCGATGGCTTGCAACAGTTTCAGAGGGACAGGGAAGGTAACCTCTACTGGGAGTTGGAGACCAACCGGGGACAGGCTCGGTTCTCGTTCCAGCCACGGGAACAGGACATCCACATGGAGGCTGTGGTTCGAAACACCTCGGTTGCACCTTATGACGTGAGCACCGGTGTCTGCTTCCAGATGTGGAACGCTCCAGACTTTTATAGCTACGACTGCTCCCGTATCTTTGCCTGCTTGGACGGCGAATGGAAAAGCCTAAGGGAAACCGACTCTTTTCCTCTCCGTTTATACGAAAACCACGCCAGTTATAGCAAGGAGGGGCGCAGCGAACCGGCGTACCCCGAAAAGGATACGATTAGCAAGGTTATAAAGAGGTTAAGCAAGGAAGAGCTAACGGAATTTAGGAGGCATGCTGTTGAGAAAGTTGCCTCGGATCCCAGGTACAACAAGATCGTGGACAAGGACCTGTACGATTTCGTCGTCCGGTGCAAAACCCGCGTAGAGATCAGGCCTAAATTCAGCCTAAATGAGTCAACGGAGGCACCGGAGCGAGCCAGCCACCCCCTCATCTGTGTGGTGGCCAAGGACGGAAAGCGGGCGGTGGGTATCGCCTGGCACGACTTCACCCGCCTCTCTCACAATAACGACCCGTGGATCGGCTGCATCCACAGTGCACCCCGCCCAAAAGTGGCTTCGGGACAGGAAGTCACATTCCAAGGATGGCTGTTCTTCTCAGAAAGCGGACTTCAAGGCCTTATTGAAGCCTACAAAAAGGGCGTGGTGACCTGAGCCGGCCGAACATGCTATTTATCATTTCTGATGGACACAAAACCAAGTGCCTCGACGTGGTGGGGCATCCTGGGCTGCCTCAAAAGGGACGTTGAAGGCGCAAAATCGACCCACTTCTAACGCTTCGGGGCGGTTTTCCCTAGCCGGCCCCTACATACTCAGCAAACGCCCCCGAAAAACGCCGCGCAAGAGCGCCACGGACCCTTGGCGTGATTGGCGATAATGGTCTTCATTCGTCCTATATTCTTGGTCCTCGCCAACTTCGTTGAATTCTTCCACCGTGGCCGTCGCAGCGGCCACATGCCCACCCGCCGATCCCCCTCCTGCCGCCAGCTTGTCGGCGGCGATGCCCAGTTCATCCGCATGCGCTCGAATCCATCGGATGGCTGACTTGCCGTCTGTCACACACTCGCGTGGCGAAGTCCCGTGTCATCTCCCTCTTTCCCCTACGCAAGAGTCTCGTCAGGGTGTATTATCTTGCGGTTAACACCGGGAGCAGACTTCACAGGGAGAGCCACCCATGCTGAAACGCATCAACCACATCGAATTGATCGTTCTGGACCTGGAGCGCCAGGTCGAGCTTTTCAAACAGCTCGGTTTCGAGGAGCTACGCCGCACGGAGCACCACCAGGTGTCGGTCGAGATGAAACTGCCCGACCAGGAGATTATCTGGGAGCTGCACGAGCTCGAAAAGAACGAGGTCATCGGGGTCAACCACATTGGCTTCGAAGTGGATGACGCGCCGGCTGCTTATGAAGCGCTCAAGGACAAGGGTGTGAAGTTTCAGGATACACCCTCTCACTACAATGTGCCGGATATCGACGGCAAGACCTGGACCGTCGCCAACTTCCGCGATACCAGCGGCTTCCGCTACCACATTCTCGATACGAAGGGATCGCCATCGTGATCAGCCCCGAACGAGCGCGCGCGCGCTGGCGGAAGCGCCGGCTCATCTACAATAACGACGGCGACGACGTCATCGAAGCGCGTCCCGATGGCGTGGAGCACGAACACGACGTCGCCGAGTCGCTTATGGTGCGCCGCACCGGAGACACGGTGCAGGACTTTCTCGACGCCCGCAGCACGCCCCTGATCGGCTCGCAGGTGGACAGCAACTGGTTCTGTAGCTGCATGGCCGGCCTCACCTTCTCCCACAACACCAAGCTGGGCGGATTCCACGGCAAAGGGGTTCCCCTGGAGCTGATCGAGAAGTACGGGCGCGATTCGCTGCAGGTGCAGCTGGATTTCAGCCGCGAGCATGGCATGGAAGCAGGCTGGGACCTGCGCATGAACGATCCCCATGATTCCTTCCCCATGGGCACGCGCCGGTATAACTACGGTCTGGCCAAGTTCAAGCGCGAAAATCGGCAACATCTGATGGGCACGGAGAGCGATTGGGAGAAATACCCCAGGGGACACCCGCGGGCCGACTGGTCGCGAGTGGATTACGCCATTCCCCACGTGCGCGACCACATCTTCGCCGTCATCGAGGAGGTGGCAGAGAACTACGACGTCGACCTCATCGGTATGGAGTTCTTCAAATACTGGCCCTTCTTCCGCGAGTCGTTGGGCGGAGACCCGGTGAAGCCCGAAAACCTGGAGATCATGAACGATCTGCTGCGCCGCCTTCGCCGCATGGCCGACGACGTCGAAGACCGCCGCGGCCGGCCGCTGCTGTTGGCCGCCCACACGCCGTTCAGCCTGGCGGATTGTGTGCACATTGGCGTCGACCTGGAAACCTGGCTCAAGGAAGGACTGATCGACCTCTTGTGCCCCGGCGGGTCTAAGGAGTCGATCTTCAGCGATTCCTACACCGACATCATCGGCTTGGGGCACAAGTACGAAACCCCGGTCTATCCATGCATGTCGTGGGGGTATTTTATTGAGCGTTGGGTCTTTCACGGGCTGAGCGATGGCAGATTCCGGCAACTCGACGACTGGATCTCGACGCTTTATGGGGGCCAGCCCGAGCGTATCGGCTGTCCGGAGTGGGTCACGCTGTTCAACGGCTGGGAAGGCGCTTTCCCAGCCTGGCGCGGGGCGGCCTTGAACCTGTTCAACGCCGGCGCCGATGGACTCTACCTCTTCAATCCCGCGCTAGGCGAACCGCGGGTGTGGCGGGAGATCGGCGAGGTCGCTACGATGGCAGGAAAAGACCGGCTCTATGGCATCAACCGCTTCGCCGGCCCTGATAGCTTCACCGAAACCCCGGAGGTACCCCTCCCCTTGTCCGTGGGCTTTCAGGTGGGCGAGGACGTGGGTTCTCTCGATGCGCGGAGCCTCGATTTCGGCCTGCACCTGTGGGACTGGGTTCCCGGTGACGACTTATCCGTGCGACTCAACGGGGCAGCGGTCGAAGGATTGGCGCCGGCCGACCCGGACCGCAACCCAGCAGAGGGTCAGTGGTTGCAGGGAACTCTCGGTGCCGAGCAGGTCAATCGCGGTGACAATCAGCTGGAAGTGGTGGTGAAGAGCCGGGGTGACTCCGCCGCATCGCCGGTTGTTCTGGACACGGTGCAGCTGCGCGTCCGGCTTGAATCCTGAGCCAGAAGGCTTGGACCGCGTTTTCTGGGCCTCGACGCCGACAGGTCCGACGCGCACGCCGGCTTCGAACCGATCCGCATACCAGATCTCCGCTCTACCGTCACTCAAACGGGCTTCTTTTCAATCCGCGGTTGTGCGGGTCCTCGCCGCGGACAAGATAGTACTCACGATCGAATCTGCTCTTGTCCTGATAGCTGGTGTAGTGGCGCGGCTCCATCCCATCCGCTTCGGCGCGCATGAAGTGTATGGTCATGGCACGCCGTCATGTGTCGGACGAATTCGGGGTCGACCGGTGCGGTGAATAGGAATTGTGTGCCGCCGCCTGTCCGGCCTTGAACCGGTACTGAACCTCCCGAGCATCGGCATCCGGCGGCAGCGCCTCTGCGTCGATGGCGAGCCCGAAGAAATCTCCCATATCCGTATGCGGCAGGAGACCCCGCGTGTGTTCTCCCGGCAGGACGGACATGGCGCCATTCATCTCGTCGACGTCGTCGAAAGCGATCCACATGTTGGCGACGGGGGCAAAGACCTTTTGCTGATCCCAGTACACCTGGTCCTGGTGCCACGGGATATGGCGACCGGTCTTGGGCTCCTTGATCAGCAAATCGGCATGCCAGAGGATGAGATTCGGCCCCAGTCGGCGTTCTGCATAGTCCAGTACCTTCGGATCGCTGACGATCTCCCACATCCATTCTTCTCCGAGCTGATGCGGCGACATCATCTCCGTTCCACCCAGTCCTTTCGCAAGCTCGGAAAACATGCGGTCGGCGTGGGATCGTGCTTCCGCTGCGGCCTCGTCGGTGAGGAAACGGTCGAAGATGAAGTAGCCTTCGCGTTCGAAGAACTCGTGCTCTTCCGCGCCGTATCGGAAATCGTCGTGAATGATCTTCGCTGCTTTCATTCTGTGTGTCATGAGATCGCTTTCGGTTTGTTGGCCAACGCGGCTATGATCTGCTCGCGTGGATCCCGCAGATTGGAATAAGCCGTCACACCCAAAATCAGTAGCCCCCACCATTGAGGTCGATCCGCCCCACAGGCCACGGGAAATCCGCCGAGTATATCATCACCGCTTCCCACCACGGGTTTGCCTGGGGATCCTCCTCATTCTTTGAGTTCACGAATTCGTTATTGACGATTCTCCCGCCCAGTTTTTCATAAAAACCTGCTACCGGTGTTTGAAACACGGAAACCGGCCACACCCTGTTGTCGACCTGTTCGAAAGCCTTTCGCGTCACCCGGGCGCCCAGCCCCTCGCCGCGACGACTCTCAGCGACGCAAACGGCAGCAAGCGCCATCTGTTTCAACGAGCCTCCAGTCGTGAAGATCTCACGTTCGAAGGTGAGCGCGTGGGCGACGGCCTGGTCATCCTCCCACAGGACAAAACGTTTGCTATTCGAATCCGCGGCTTCGTCTACCCGGGCGCGGTCCATGCACTCGGCTGCGATTTCATCTACGGTCTTGTCCTTGCTTGGCCAGACGCTCTCGGTGAGACTGACGATGGACCGGACCTGACTTGCGGTCAGCTCCTTTTCCGTGTGCTCCAATAGTATCATGAGATCAGTCGTTGGGACGGCCCGTGGCGTCGATGCAAGTCAGCTCGTCGTCGGTGAAGGTGACGTCCAGGGCGCCCAGCTGCTCTTCGACCTGCTCCGGCGTCTTGGGACCCATCAGAGCGCAGGCGACAGCCGGCGACCGCAGGACCCAGGCGATGGCCAGTTGCACGAGGGTCAGACCCTTGTCACCGGCAATCTCTTTCAGTTGCTCGGCCGCGGCCAGATAGCGCGCAAAGCTTTCTCCCTGAAAGCGCGGGAAACCGGACCGTTCGTCACTCGCATCAAACAGGTGATCGGGTGTGTACTTGCCGCCGAGCAGCCCCTTGGCCAGGACGCTGTGCGCCAGGATACCGATGCCATTCCGCTCGCAGAAGTCGATCTCTCCCGACTCGATCTCGCGGTCGAAGAGATTGTACTGCAGCTGGTTGGTCTGGATCGGCGCCGTGCCCATAGCCTCCTGCATCTGCCCGACATCGAAGTTGGAGACCCCGATGAAGCGGGTCTTGCCCTCTTCCTGCAGGCGGAACATGGTTTCCATGGCGGCTGCCATCGGCTCATCTGTATGCCAGAAGTGTATCTGGTAGAGATCGACATGGTCGACTTTCAACGCTTGCAGGCTGTTCTCCATGGCGGCGGTGATGGCCTCGGGTTTGTAGTTGCCCGACACCTTGGTGGCGAGGAAACAGCGCTCCCGATAGCCGCCCTGGAGCGCCTTGCCCAGAATCCTTTCGCTGGAGCGGTAACCCTGGGCCGTGTCGATCAAGGCGATGCCCCGTTCGAGGGCGGTATGTACCGCGCGGATGGCAGTATCCTCGCCGACCTCGCCCATGCCACTGGCTATGGGCCACGCCCCGAAGCCCAGCGCCGATACCTTGGGGCCGTTCTTACACAGCTGCCGCTGCTGCATGTGGAGGCTGTCCTAATCGGCGAAGGTCCCGTCTTTACGCCGGTGCAGCCAGACCGTGTTGCCGTCCGGATCTGAGACACAGGCGAAGTGGCAGACGGGCGATTCGTTGAGCGGCGCAACCACCGGAACCCCCTTGGCCTCGAGCTCTTTGATCGCCGCTTCCAGGTCGTCCACGGCGAAGGCCACGGCAGCGCCGCCGGATTGGGCTTTGAGATTCGGGTCGAAAATGGTGGGATCATTGATCGCGAAGGTGGCGTTGCCGGCGTTGAACTCGGCCCACTTCACCTCCTCGAAGTAGCCGTGCATCTCCAGACCCAGGATGTCCCGGTAGAACTCGATCGATTTTTCGATATCGCTGGTCTGGTAGTAGACAAAGTCGGTTCCGCGGATTTTCATGGCTCTCCTCCGGTCGGTGGGATCAGGTTCATTTCATGAGGTGATAGATGAGTATGGGCCTGAAACTTCACCCAGTAAACAGCCGCTATCTCAGAGCCGGGTCATCGATCATTGCCAGCTACTCCTACCAGGAAATCGCCACCATGACCCCATCTCCATCGTAGGAGGGATTCCTAGGATGGCCGAACCCCTTTCCGTTGGAAAAATGGACATGGCGATAGGCGACGACGAGGTTGAGCCGCGCCGAGATCTGCACATCGACCCCGAACCCGTGCCTCGGGCTGAAGTTCCAAACTGTTCCTCTCGGCGGAAACTGCTCCGTGGTGAAAAGCATTCCCAACCCTCCTTCAACAAAAGGTCCGATCCCACCTGACCTCATGGGAAGCCAACGCACGAAACCCCCAACTCCAAGACCTACGCCATCTGCCTCGAGGCCGACACTTTGGGGACCTTCATCGGGGAGGAGTTCACCTTCGGTAAAACCTACACCCACAGCACCGCGCAGCCACAAGCCCCGGACCAGGTATCTTTCTGCCTCCGCCGACAGCGTCGCAACCCGAATGTCTCGGTTGTCTACATCCTCGGGAAAGAAGAACTCGGCGGAAATGGCGTGGCGTTTCGGAACCTGCTCGGCGGCTCTGGAGGGAGACGTGAGTAGAAGGAGCCCCAGAGCGATCAGCGTCAGCTGCATCCGCTTGCTCCTCGGCTTGTCACAACCACCGTCGTACGCCGGCACAAAACTCTTCGTATTCACTCCCAAAGGCCGCTGAGAGGTAGCGCTCCTCGCGGCGAATTACGAGGAAGTATAGCAACGCTATCACTACGGGGAAGAAGACCACGGGCCAAATGGTGTTGACCAGAACGGAGACGCCGAGATAGAGTGCGGACAGGGCAAGATACATCGGGTTTCGGCATATGCGGTACGGACCCCAGGTGACAAGACGCGTTGCCGGACGGTTGGGGATGATGGCCGTACGTTGTCGCCTGAAGGTCGCGATCGCCCAACCGGAGAGACCGCCCCAGACTCCGATCAGAAGCCACCCAGCGATGACGCCGAAAACCCTCCACTGAGCATCAACCAGGTGCAGCGGTAACCACCGGTGAAGCAGGATCCCTGCACCCAAGGGGAGGACAAAGAGCAGAGGCGGTGGAAAGCGTACTCCGGGGCCACGCGGCGAGCCATTTTCAGTCGGCAGCTCATTCATGCACACCGCCTCTCACCAGGATGCAGCATCCACATCGCGCTCCAGCCTTCTACCTCCACTTCTCGAGAATGAAATCCCAGCCGAATCCGTAGGTGCGCTTCTCGTCGAGGAGCAGAGCCATCTCCGGAAACTTGATGATCCGCCAGCCGTCCGCCATCGCGTCCGCCACCGACTTGTACGGCCAGTCCTCTTCACCGGGAGGATCGTGAAACTCGCCATCCTGGAACAGGCTCATGCCGATCACGTCACTGGTGAGCGACGCGCGCCGGACCTGCAGGTAGAGGATGCTCTGGCGTTTTGAGGCATCGTCGGCGAGCTCGTCGATCCGCCGCAGGTGTTCATCGGTCAGCGAACCCTCTTTCAACGCTTCGATACAGATCTCGACCTGCTGTTGAATCGGATTCGCCATCAGCGCCGAACCTTCCTTCCGGGCAAGGCCACCAAGTCTTCGCAGTGCGAGCAGGTCTCACCCGATTCGAAATAATAGACCGGCAGGTTGTTGCTCCAGGCACGACAGTTCTCGTGTTCGCCGCATAGCCAGTAGAACATCTCCGCCGAGTCATCCATGGCGCGATGGGCGTCCCGCTGGTCGATGTTGAAATCGGTGCGGTGGTAGGCGTGGGCGAGCTCGAGTCCAGGCTCTTCGATCCAGTCCCGTTGTGGTGCGACCGTGCGTGTGTACCAGTACTTGAGCAGATTGCGTCGTCCTCTCTCCGTCGACTTGCCGCGTCGATGCCAGACCGGGTATGCCGTAACGAAAATCGACCCCGCCGGCGCCGCGGTAGAGACGACCCCCTTGAAGTTGCGGTAATGTTCCATGGCCGAGAATCCGGCATAGAGAAAGTGCGAGCCCGGAAGGATTTCCGTGGGGCCCAACTCTTTGGGCGTGTCCTGCGGATAGTAGAACACCTGGAGCGAGTCGAGCTCGGGACCGTAGTGTGAGGAGCCGTCTCGGTGCCACCCTTGTGCTTCGGAGGGTTCCTCACCCAGATGATTGAAGATGAACGGCATCGTCAGCTTGAAATTGCTTCCCAGGAGCGAGCGCACGGCGCCGGCCACGGGAGGATTGAGTAGCACGTTGTCGACGAACCAGTCCTCTTCGAGGAGCTTTTCCGTCACGTCGTCGTGGAGCAAAAACTCGCAGGTGGGTTTGTTGATCTCGTCCGGCACTACCGCCTCGAAGACGAGATAGCCCTGGCGGCAGAAGTTCATGACCTCGGTATCGGTGAGCGTCGCTTCGCAATCGTGTGTTCTCATCTTCTCTTGCCCTATCTAAAGGGAGTGGGTCAGCTCGGCCATCGTCGAAATCAGCTTTCCGCGCAGTGTTTCTCCCAGGCGTTATACATCCGGATCATTTCCCGCACCCGGTCGGGGTACTGGTCGGCCACGTTGTGCTCCTCGGTGCGGTCGGCTTCCATGTCGTACAACTCCCAATGGGCGTCCACATCGATCGGCGGTCTCGGTGTTTCCGCATCCCGGCGCCACGGTTTGTAGGCCACCGTATAGTCGGGAGAAACCAGTTTCCACTTGCGGGCGCGTACGGCGCGCCAGTCACCATCCTGGTTCCAGCAGATCGCCTCGTGACCGTCGCGCTGCTCGCCGCGGAAGATCGGCAACAAGCTTTTGCCTTCCAGCGGGATGGTCGGACGACCTCCGTTGCTGGAGGGGTATCCGGCTCCGGCGACGTCGGCGCAGGTCGCCATCACGTCGATCAGGTGTCCCGTCTGGAAGGTGATCTCGCCACCCTGAATTACCCGCGGCCAATAGGCAATCAGCGGCGTGGAGATGCCCCCTTCGTGGTTCCAGCGTTTGAACTTGCGGAACGGCGTGTTGCTGAGATTCGCCCACGGCAGGTCCACCGTGTGGTAGGAGTCCACCGGCCCCGGGGGGATGTCGGGCGTGCTCGTGCGCTCCTCATCGCTGGCGCCGTTGTCCGACAGAAAGAGCACCAGGGTGTTCTCCTCTTCACCGAGCTCACGGATTTTCGCGAGCAGCCGGCCGATGTTCTGATCCAGACGGTCGATCATGGCGGCATAGACCGCCATCTTCAGGTCCCAGGCGTCTCTGTCTTCGATCTCCGCCCACGGCAACGAGTTCGGATCCCTCGCTGACAGGCCCCAACGTTGGTCGATCAACCCCAGGTCGAGCATGCGCGCCATGCGCTGCTCGCGGAGGATGTCCCAACCAACCTTGTACTTCCCGCGGTATTTGGCGATGTCATCCGGCCAGGCCTGGATCGGGAAGTGCGGCGCCGTGAACGGCATGTAAAGGAAGAACGGATCCTCTCGGCCGCTCTGCTCGTCCAGATAGTCCAGGGCGTAGTCGGTGAAGGCGTCGGTGGCGTAGAACCCTTTGTCGGGGGTGTAGGGTTTAATGACCTGGTTGTCGATGGCGAACGGTTGGAAGTCGTGTCGCGGAGTTTTCTTCGAAGGGACGGGTTCGCCGGGGCGTTGCTCACCTGGATTGAAGTAGTTGCAGCCCACGAGCACCCCGTAGTAGCGGTCGAAGCCGTTGTCCACCGGCAATCCCGCACGATACGGTTGCAGATGCCATTTGCCGCTCATGAAGGTGCGGTAGCCAACCGTCTTGAGCAGTTCGGAGATGGTGACGTTGCCCTTTGGTCCTTCCAGATCGACCTGTTGCGGGTAGAGACCGGTGAGCAGGGATGCCCTGGTCGGGCTGCAGAGGGCGTTGTTGTAGAACTGGGTGAAACGCAGGCCATTTGCGGCGAGCCCATCCAGGTTGGGGGTGGCGATCTCACCGCCGTAGCAGCCGAGATCGGAGTAGCCCATGTCGTCTGCTACTATGAGGACGATGTTTGGTTTCGAGGTCATTCTGCTTTCGTTACCGCTTCGATTCCTGCGCTTCGATCTGCTTGATGATTCCCGCGTAGTCCAGCTCGGCGTTGCCAGCCTCGACGAAATCGCCATAGAGCTCGGCCGCTCTCGCCCCCATAGGCGTACAGGCTCCGAAATGTTCGGCCGCATTTTGACTGAGCAGCAAATCCTTGAGCATCAGCGAGCTGCTGAAGCCGGGGCGGTAGTCGTTATTGGCAGCGGAAGTCGGGGACATGTCGGGCACCGGATGGTTGGTGTTGAGCACCCAGCAGTTGCCGGAGGAGTTGGCGACGATCTCGTTAAAGGTGTTGGCGTCGAGCCCCAGCTTGTCGGCAAGTCGAAACGCCTCGGCCACGGCGATCGTCGAGATTCCGAGGATCATGTTGTTGCAGATTTTGGCCGCCTGACCGGCTCCGGCCGCTCCCACGTGCACGATGGAACGGCCCATCGCTTCGAGGATCGGGGTTGCCCTGGTCACATCAGCCGTCTCACCGCCCACCATGAAGGTGAGTGTCGCCGCTTCGGCTCCCGGTACGCCGCCGGAAACCGGGGCGTCAACCATCGTCATGCCGGCTGTCGCCGCTTCAGTGGACAGGGTTCGCGCAGTATTGACGTCGATGGTCGAGGACTCGATGAAGAGGGTGTCTTTTTCGGCCTGCGCCAGCAGGCCCGCATCGCCGGATAACACCTCGTTGACGACGTCGCCGGTGCGCAACATAGTGATGACGGTCTCAACGTGAAGAGCAACGCTGTCTTGCGTGGCGGGTTGGGCGCCGGCTGCAACAAGGGCGTCGACAGCCGCCTGGGTTTTATCGTGCACCTTCAGGCGGTGTCCGGCCTTCAGCAGATTGCGGGCCATGGGGCCGCCCATGGCGCCAAGCCCCACCATGCCGATGGTTGCCATCTTCGACTCCTTCCCTTCGCGGTTCGACCGGTTCATGAAACTGAGGTGGGACCCTCAGCGAACCGATCATCCTGGGCGAGCATGTTGGAAAACCCCGCCATCTCGAAACATTCCATCAGGCCGACCATGTCCCCTGTCAGTTCGGCGGTCGTACCCTTTTCTTGCAACTGCCGCATCAGATCGCCAACGGTTTTCGCGACCGTCAGCAGCGCGCTGACCGGAAATATCACCAACTTGAAACCGAGCCGCTCCAGCTCGGACGCCGGAATTAAGGGAGACTTGCCCATCTCCACGAAGTTGTAGAGAAGAGGCAGGTCGAAGGCGCGGGTTACTCGCTCCGCTTCCTCTGCCGAGCGCAGCGCTTCCACAAAGAGGACATCCGCGCCTGCCTTTATATAGGCTTCGCAACGGCGCATGGTGTCGTCCCAGCCGGTTACCGCCAGCGCGTCTGTCCGCACGATGAGGGTGAAGTCATCATCGGTGCGGGCTTCGGTGGCAGCGTGGATCTTCTGCACCATCTCTTCCTGCGAAACCACCCGTTTGTCATCGAGGTGGCCGCAGCGCTTGGGGGCCTCCTGATCTTCGATGTGGACCGCCGCCACTCCGGCGTGCTGGTACTCGCGGATAGTACGCTGCACATTGAGGATGCTACCGTAACCGGTGTCGGCATCGGCGATTACCGGAACATCAACCGCGCCCACCAGGGCGGTTGCACTGGCGACCATCTCGCTCATGGTGGCCAAACCCAGGTCGGGGTAACCCAGGCGCGCAACCGAAGTGCCGGCGCCGGTCATGTAGACCGCCGGGAACCTGGCTTGCTCGATGATCTTTGCGGTGAGGCAATCGTACGCGCCCGGTGCCACAATGATGCCCGGCTCGCTCAACATCTGGCGGAATCTGGTGGTCGCTTTCATAGTGGATTTGGGACCAATATAGAATGATGCCGAAAGGGCTCCAACCGCACATGGCGGAAGTTTACCGACCTCTTCTCCGGGCGTATCTTCGTCCGGTTCCGTAATTCCGGCAACATGAAGACCTTCCGAAAGGGCATGGGTGATGGAAAGCGAAACGCAAACCAAAGCCAACGTAAAAGAGGCGGTGCCGTTTTTCGCAGTTGCGAACATGGAAGAATCGCTGCGGTTTTATGTCGACGGTCTCGGCTTCGAAATGACGGGCAAATGGGTGGACGACGGCAAGATCCGGTGGTGCAAGATAGAGCATGGAGGAGCGGGTCTGATGCTGCAGGAGTTCCGCACGGAAGGGCACGATTCGTGGGTCCCTGAAGGCAAGGTGGGTGAGGGCGTCTCGATCTACTTCATGTGCGAAGATGCCCTGGAGATCTACCGCGACATCAAATCCCGCGGCATCGAAACCTCGAAACCGATTGTCAGCAATGGGTGTTGGCACACGTGTCTCTCCGATCCCGACGGATATCGCATCCATTTCGAGACCAACACCGATGAACCTGAGGATTCGGAATACACGGACTAGGAAGCGCCGGCACCTCTACTACCCATCGAAGGCATGACCGCGTTAGTCCCATCGCTTGGGATCGATGGCCGGCGCATCCGTTTTCATGCCCATGGGTTTGTGGGACTGTTCCCATTGGAGGCCGGTCGTATTCGGACTCTGCAGAAAACGCTTGGCTTCCGGCGCGACGGCGGCCACTAGGTCCGGGTCCCACTCCTCCATCGGATTGATCGGGCCGGCCCACGCCGGACGGTATCCGAACTGCACGAGGGTACGCTGCGAGGTTGCCCGGTTCGGATGGCTGCCGTGGAACAGGTTGATCGGAACGATCACTGCCGTCCCGGCCCTTGCACAAACGGTGATCTCACCTGGATGCCACTTGTAGCGCACGTACGGATTGGCCTCGGCGTGAAACGAGAGATGCGATCGAGGCACCAGACGAAAGGGAGCTCGTTCAGGCGTGAGGTCATCGAGATAATAGAGGACGCGAAGCAGGCGAGGCGAGCTACCCTCGTAACCAAAGATGGAAGAGCCGAACGGCTGGCCGTCCGTATGCAGTGAGATCGGTGGCGAGCCGGACAAGGTGCGGGTGAAAAGCCCTTTGGTGAACACGATGTCCGTCCCCAAAAGAGCTTCCAGAAACTCGATTACGGGAGGGTGTGCGATCAGCTTCGCCACGCTCGGACTGTGCCACTGGGGTTCCTGAAAGAAGGTCTGTGCGTCGCTGTAATCCTTGGTCTTCATCGGTGCATCGGCCATCTCCGCTTTGATCTGCTCCATCAACTCCGCATCGAGCACGTCCGGCAATACCGCGAACCCCTCGACTTCGAGATGGCGGACTAGCTGTCTCGTGGTGAATTTGCTGAAATCGGTTTCGTCGACATTCATGAAATCGATCTCGTGCTCCGGATCGATGTTTACGTTGGTTGCTTCCATGACCTTCTCCATGTATTGTAGGCGCACCTGAGCAATGCCGTGGTGCTGTCAAAGGGTACAACCATGTCGTCACCCCATCAAATAACCTACCCCGCCTTCCGCCAGAACGTTATGGGATTGAATGGCGCCGTGACCTCCGGCCATCCGCTCGCTTCGCAGGCCGGCATCCGCATTCTGCAAGCCGGCGGCAATGCGGTAGACGCCGCCATCGCCACGGCGGCGGCGTTGGGCGTGGTTGAGCTGCCCAGCTCCGGTGTCGGCGGCGATGGCTTTATCATGCTCTACGACCGGCAATCCAGAAAGGTCCACGGAATCAACGGGACCGGACCGGCGCCGGCAGCGGCTACCCGCGACATCTATGTCGAACGCGGCGGCATTCCTATGAAGGGCGCCCTGAGCGTCTCGGTGCCAGGGCTGGTCGATGGTTGGACGATGGCGCACCGGCCCTTTGGCAAGCTCGGCTTGCTCGAGGTGTTGACGCCGGCGATCGAACTCTGCGAGCAGGGGTTCCCTATCAGTCACAAACTCTCCGCCACGCTGCATGCCGAACACCAGCAGTTCTCCAGCGATCCGTACACCAGCGCCATCTTTGAGCCCGATGGCAGACCGCTCGATCCAGGTGAGCTGCTTTTTCAACGCGACCTTGGGCAAACCCTCAGAACCATCGCCGCTGGCGGCCGTGATGTTTTCTACCAGGGTGAGATCGCTCGCGAAGTCGTTCGTTTCATGGAAGGGTACGACGGCCTGCTCACCTACGACGACCTGGCCGGCTTCAACGCGCGGTGGGATGAGCCGATCTACGTCGACTATTGCGGTCATCGGGTCTACGAGATGCCACCCAACTCCAGCGGTCACATCCTGCTGCAGGAGCTGAATCTCATCGAGCAGTTCGACATCCTCTCCATGGGCTGCCTGACCGCGGAGAGCGTGCACATCATGGTGGAGGCGAAGAAGCTCGCTTTCGCCGACCGCGAAGCCCACATGGCCGACCCGGATTTCCGCGATGTGCCCATCGAGCGCTTGCTGTCTAAGGAGTACGCCGCCGAACGCGCCGCCTTGATCGATCCGACTCGTGCCAGCACCGAGGTGACCACCGGCATACCCGAGGCAAAAGAGGACACCACCTGCTTTACCGTCGCCGACGGCGAGGGAAACGTGGTCTGTGTGCTGCAGAGCATTCAATCCAGCCTGGGGTCAAGCATGATCGCCGGCAATACCGGCATCTTGTTGAACAACCGCATGACCTACTGGCACCTGGATGAAGGACATCCAATTGTCTCGTTCCGGGAAGGCGGGTGCGTCATACCATGAACCCGGTCATCGCCATGAAGTTGGGCAAGCCGGTCATCATCTGTGGCACGCCCGGTGCCGACACGCAGGTGCAAACCAACCTGCAGCTGTTGACCCACGCGATCCACTTCGGCATGACGCCACAAGAGGCCGTGGAAGCGCCGCGCTGGCGCAACCAGCAAAACCCGATGGAGTCAACGGTGCCCCACACATGCGAGGATCTGCTGCAGCTGGAGGCACGCTTCGGCAACGAGGTGCGCAAAGGTCTGGAGAAACGAGGACACGCGCTGCAGATCCTGGCTGACTGGGGCGGCCCCGGCAACGCACAGTTCATCCGCCGCGAACCGGAGAGCGGCGCTCTGCTCGCCGGCGTCGATCCGCGGCAGGATGGTTACGCGATCGCGTACTAGTGGAGCAGGTGTAGGAGGTAAGCGTGATTCGCGTTGAGATCCTTCCCAGCGGGACGGGTCCGGAGGATATCCTTTTTTATGCTGCCTATTTTGGAAACCGGCAAGATGTAGCTTATTAGGTATGACAAATACGGCCGGCGCTTGACGCAGCCGCATAACAGGACAAATTCTGAGCTATGGATACCGCCTTCACCAACAGCAAAGAGCAGATCGCCATCGCTCCCCGGGACGAGACGGACTGGTCGAGCCTGACACGGGCGGAGCAGATCCGAAACATCGAGCTGGAGGGGTATGTCGTCCTGCCCGATCTGCTCTCCCCGGAGACGTTGGAGACGATCCGGGAGGAGCTGCGCCGGCTGCCCATGCGGAGCACCGACTACAGCCCGCACCAGCAGGGCTCCCAGAATGTCCAATGGACCGATTCGCCGACCGCCACCGACGTCATCGCCCACGCACCCATGATCCAGTTCTTAAAGGACCTCTTCGGTGATGAGGTGATCTGCACCTCCTGCGGCTACGGCTGCTCGGAGCCGGGTCACCCAGGTATTGCCATACACACCGACGCACAGCCGTACGGCTCGAAGATCTTCGGCTTGCAGTCGAGCTCGCCGGTGTTGGCGCGCGCCCTGTATTACCTCGACGACCAGACCCCGGACTGCTCGCCGTTCAAGGTGATACCCCGCTCCCATCTGTCGATGCATATTCACGGCAATCCGTACAACCGCTTTCTGAGCCATACCGAAGAAATGATGGTGTGTTGCAAGGCGGGCTCGGCGGTGGTGATCAACCAGAATGTGTTCCATGGCAATTTTCCGAATCACAGCGACCGCGACCGGCGCATGCTGGCCATCGCGTACCGTCCAAACTGGGCCGGTCCTATCGGTGACGTTGAAGAAGACTGGGAGCCGGAGAAGGTGGCTACGCTTCCGGAGCACATAAAACCGTTCTTCCGCAGCCTCAATACGCGTAGTATCGACTTCGATGTGCCGAACCGTCCGGATGGCATGGCTCGGGATGCCGGCGGCATCGGCCCCAGCCGCTGGGGACCCTCCTAGCGTCAGCCTGAGACCTAACTGCCGCCCGTGGGATACGACGTCATTGTCATAGGTGGCGGCATTGTTGGTAGCGCCGCAGCCTATCATCTCACATCCAGTGGGGCGCAAACCCTGCTGCTCGATCGCAAGGACGTCGGTCGGGCAACGGACGCTGGCGCCGGTATACTCTCCGCGGCAACTGCCACCAGAGAATCGGATCGTTTCGACTTCGGGATTCGCGCCTTCGATTATTTTCCAGGATTGGTCGCGCGCTTGAACGCCGAACAGGACGGCGACACGGGATACGCGGTCTGTGGCAAACTAATCGTCGCCATCAGCGAGGATGAAGAAGCGGCCTACCAACACGCCAGGTCGCAGATATTCGATCGCCAGCAAAAAACAGGTCGTCCGGATGCTGCCCAGCTGCGCGAGGTTTCTGCAGCCGAAGCGAGTGTCTTGTTCCCGCCGCTGGCGCCTGCACGCGGCGCCATCCATTACACCGAGGGAAGACGCGTCGACGGCCGCCTGCTACATCGAGCACTGCAGCAAGCGGCGCTGTCTCATGGACTCGAAGTGGAGGAAGCCTCCGTTGACGAGCTCGTCCGCGAGGGGAACCGAGTCACCGGCGTCATGATCGGTACGCGAAAGCTCGAGGCGAAGAACGTGATCATCGCCGGCGGCGCCTGGTCCAGCCAGTTCGGTCATCAGCTCGGGATCCAGATTCCAGTGAATCCACAGCGCGGGCAGATCATCCACCTTGGACTGCCCGGCGTCGACACCTCCAACTGGGCGATCGTGAGCGCCTTTCGGGGTCACTACATGGTCCCCTGGGATGACAGCCGCGTCGTGGTCGGCGCCACCCGGGAAACTGGATCGGGCTTCGAGCCACGGACGACGGCTGCCGGCGTCGAGGAGATCTTGGACGAAGCCTGCCGCGTGGCGCCGGGACTCGAGGATGCGGAGATTCGCGAGATCCGCGTTGGGCTGAGACCCCTGGTGCCCGACGGCGTTCCCGTCCTCGGTCCCGTTCCTGGAATCGAGGGTATCCTCCTGGCCACCGGGCATGGACCGTCGGGATTGCAGCTGGGGCCGTACAGTGGCAAGCTCGTTGGCGACCTCGCCATGGGGCTCGACCTGGAAACGGACCTCGAGCCCTTCAGCATCTCACGGTTCAACGGCATCACCTAGCGCTAAGCCGATACGGCCTGGACCCGAACCGGTTGTTTCCCCTCGATGGTTTGGTTTTAATCTGGCGGGTCGAGAGCGACTCACCGGATTACACTGAATCAACATCCCTGACTAACGGAGATCGAAATGGCTGACCAACGGCAGGAAATCCTCGAACGCGGCAGTTACTTTCCCGGCGACTGGGTGCGGCCACGGTACAACCCCGGCACCTGGATGGCGATGGTGGACGTGGCGGAGATCTTTACCGGCCACCGCAGCCTTACGCGCGATGGTCGCTATGAGATGTTCGACGGACCGCTCGGTGTGCAATTGCGGGTGGAGAAGGCGAACAAATCGGAGCCGTTTCTGATCCCGGAAAAGGAATGGGAAACCGGTCACTTTGGCCCCTCATATATCTGGAACGAGGACGGACGCCTCCACATGTTTTACAGCGCCGGAGATAACAGCTGCTATGCCGTCAGCGATGACGGCTACAACTGGGAACGGCCGGTTCTGGGCCAGACCGAGTTCAAAGGATCAACGGAGAACAACCTTCTCAAGACACCGGTGCCTGGCAGCATCTTCGAAGATCCCTCGGCGCCGGCGGCAGAACGCTACAAAGCGCTGGAGGCACAGGGCTATTGGAAAGATCGCGACTCCGGTGTGGAGGTTGACGGCGACGAGGCGGACAAATGCTGGCGTGCCGAACATTACGAAGGGACAGCTTATTCCGGTCGCAAGGTCGTTCTGAAAGGCCGCATGATGGGTTGGACCTCGCCCGACCGCTTCACCTGGACCAAGATCGACGAACCGCTCGCCAATTATTCGGTGAATGGCGGCATCTGTCCCGGGTACGACGAGCACAACGAGGACTACTTCGCCTTCATTCAGCCACAAGGCTGCGCCCCCGTTGAACCGCGAAGCATGGGGACCAGCATCCCCGAGACCGAGGTAGTGCGGCGCGCGGTGGGGTTAACGCGCACCAAGGACTTCAGTAAATGGCCCGCGGCCAAATTATTGATCCATCCCGATGCCCAGGACCCATTGGACATTTCCTATTACGGCGCGTGTTATTTTGCCTATCCGGGCCGCCAGGATCTTCACGCCATGTTTCTTTCGGTGTTCCACCAGATCACCGACACCGTGGATATGCAGCTCGCCTTCAGCCGCGATGGCATCGTCTGGACGCGGCCGGAACGCCGGGCCATAACGAATTTGGGTGCGCAAGGAAGCGGCGAAGAGGCTCAGCTCCACATATGGCGCCACGGTCTGGTAGAGCTACCCGATGGAAATTGGGCCGTGCCCTACCAGGGCCACTCGATCCTGCATACGGTGGACAATGAGGACATCCGCAAGGCTCTTTTCCCGGACGCGCAACCGATACAAAACCGTTGGGCGCGCTGGCGCCGCCACCGCCTGTGCGGAGTAGAGGCGGAAAACGAAGGATCCTTCACCATACCCACCGTGTTTCGCCGCAAAAAGGAACTGCGCCTCAACTATCGCTGCGCCCCGGGGGGTTGGATCAAGATCGAGCTGCTGCCGTATATCCCGACGATGTTGCTCCCGGACGCTAACCCGCTGAAAGGCTACTCCTTCGAGGAGTGCGACCGCCTGGTGGGAGACGAAGAAGACCAGGTCGTCACCTGGAAAGGCAGTAGCGATATCACCGGGGTCGGTGAGATGGCGGCCATTCGGGTGCAGATGTTTCAGTCGAAGCTGTTCGCATACCGGCTCTAGCAGTCCGCGCGGGACGTGAACCGCATTCTAAGAACTCGGACTCCTTGCTTTTTGCGCTGGGTTGTCAAATCGTGTGGAACCGCGGTGCCTCCCACTCTGCAGGATGGATCAAGACATCGGGAGTCCCTCGGGCAGATCCTGATTCTCGCCGAGAATCCACAGTGGCTGAGAGAAAGCCCACTGAGCCAGCTCCGGTTGCTCGGCCGGCCAGCGGAGCTCGTCGCTCTCGCATTCGACGCGGACGTACCCCTCATCACCCGCGACGCGATACTCCGCCGACGATGATTCTGCTTCCAACAAGGTTCGTCCGCCGCGTCCGACGAACCGAACGCGCGACGCGTTTTCCGTTGCGACGCAGATGTTGCCATCCTTCAGGGTAAGCGACGACACCGAAACGCCGGTTGTAGCGTAGAAGCCTCCGGTCCGCAGCGCCCGCAGTACCTCCTCCACAGTGAGCGAATCAGCCCAGACCTCGGCCCAGGCGGAGAACGGCTCGGCGCCGCCTTCGCGACCGACCGTATGCATATCGTCGTTGCCGTACCCCCAACAGCTGACCCCGGCGCTGAGGATGCCGTCCCAAAGCCGGCGGGCAAATCCGCTTTCGCCGGTGGGATTCTCCCGCCTCCCGTGCCGCATGACGTATCCGTTGACTACTTCGATGCCGTCGAAGCCGCGGCGTTCGGGATGATCCAGGAAAAACTCCGGCTCGTCTTCCCACTCGTTGGGATGGGGCAGGAAGACCACGCCACCCGCTTCCTGTGTCACTGCACAGTAGTCGGTGGTGCCTCTGAACCTGGCGACGTCGCTTCCCGCAGTGTGGATGGGAAACCCGTTAACCACAATGTGGGGACCGGTGAAGTGGTCTTCAAAACCGGGCAGCACAAGAAACTCCCCGTCCCGCTCGATTTTCCAGTTCTCTTCGACCCATGGCCGCGCCTGCTCGGCGCCGGTCCGCGTGTAATCGCGCAGGTACGCCTCGCGGCCGGCATCTTCGTTGCACGGGAAGTGAGGTTTGGAGCCTTCGCCCCGCGGTCGGGCAAGGGACATAACCTGGCCGTCCAGGTTCCAGTCGTGGACTCCATCCCCGTCTTGATCGCCGTATGCGTCGTGGTCGGCAATGCAGAGAATCCGGTACCCCTCAGCGAGGTAGAGATCGGCGACCTCCTGCGGTGACAGCATGCCGTCGCTATGGGTGCTATGGCAATGAAGGTTCGCTTTGAACGCAGGGGTGGAAGCTTCGTGGAAGGATCCGACGACAACGGCGTCCCCCATGCCGGTATGGATCTCGTGGCGTTCCAAGGAATAGTTCCTTCCCGTTTGAGAGTCTTCGATCAGCGCTGGCGCACGAACTTCTGCAATCTTTGATCGGTCTGCACCTCGCCGACGTAGAGATCGCCGGCGCTGTCGGTCCAGATGCCGTGGGGACAGCCGAGAAATTCTCCCGGCTCGTCCAACCGCTCTCCCTTACCCCAGCGACACAACAGCTCGCCCTCGAGATTCAGGATGCTGACCCGCTGATCGAGCTCGGCGATGTAGACGATATCGTCCTCGTCGATATGGATCGTATCGGGACGATTGAGGTCGCCCCACTCTGTCAGGTAAACGCCTTCGGTATCGAAGATCTGCACGCGGCTGTTAGTGCGGTCGCAGACGAGAACGCGATCGTTCTTGTCGACACGAACGCAGTGGGGCAGATCGAATTCGCCCGGACCGCTGCCCGGGCTTCCCCAGGATTTGATCAACTCTCCCGCTGCCGTGTACTTGTGGACGCGGGCATTGTCGTAGCCATCGGAGATATACATGTCGCCGGCGGAATCGAAGGCGATATCGGTGGGCAGACGGAACGGCTCACCTTCGGCTCCCTGCGCTCCCGGCGTGCCAAGGGTGGAGATCAGGTTTCCATCAATATCGAGCTGCCGCATGCAGTGGGCTTCCCGTTCCACGCAGAATATCCGATCCCCTTCGTCGATGAGGATCCCGTGGGCATCGACCAGAATCTCCTCTGCCAACGAGTCGATGAAGTTGCCGGCCCTATCGAGACGGACGAGAGGATGCTCACTGCGATTGTAGACGTAGACGCGGTCTTTGGAGTCGACACCCACGGCAGCTACCCAGCCGAGTCTCCAGCCTGCCGGGTAGGAACCCCAGCCCTCAGCGACTTCGTACACAAAATCTCCAGAACCTACGATCATAACATTTCTCCAAACGTTTATGGTCGGACAGTCACGTCAAAGTATATTATTCTTGCTGCCAACTAGGGCTCCTTCGCCGCCGTCTGAATCAGGGCGCGCATGTAACCCAGGTCGAAAGCATTACCCTGCCGAAAACCCTCGTCACCGACGATGCGGGGCCAGTGTGCCGGCGCCAGGTGGGCGTTGGAGCCGGCCTTGTTGAGAGCGCGGACCACGGCGAGGAAGTCGCAGTCGCCAAGATCGAGAAACGCTTCCTGGAACTTGGGCACCGTCCCATTGACCGCCTGCACATGTCCCATGAAGATCTTCTCACCTCCCAAGCTGTTGATGGCGTGATCCAGATCGATCCCCATCGCCTGCCAGTTCCCCAGACACATGTTGATTCCCCACACCGGGCTGTCGGCAATCTCCAGCGCCCGCAGGTGACCCTCTAGGTTGTAGAACAACCGTGGCATGCCGCCCATGCTCTCCACTGGCGGATCGTCGGGATGCACGGCCATGCGCACGCCGGCATCTTCACACACCGGCAGGATCTTCTTCACGAAGTACTCGTAGTTGTCCCACATCTCCTCGCGACTGTATTCGCGGCCGCGAAACAAAGGCAGCGGCTCCAGCTTCTTCATATCGATCGCCGAAAGCAGTGAACCGCCGCGACCGGGGACCTCGTAGGAGTGGCGCCAGGACGCGTTCACCATGGTCTCCGGATTGCACATCCAGTGATACGCCATCAGAGTGACCCCCGCCTTGCCTGCCAGCCGAATGTTGTGTGTCAGGTTCTCGATCTGCTGATCGCGCAGCTCGCCCCCCAGCCAGATATGCTCCATCGCCGACGCCTCCGCCTGCCCGGTAATCTCCAGCGTGCCCAGCTCCATACCCAGGTCGCGGATCTCGTTCACCAGATTCACGATCCTGAGATAGTCCCACTTCAGACCCGGTTTTCTTCCCCCGACCTTGCCACCCGGGGGGTTGATCGCGGGGTCGTTGCACCCAACGATTACTTTTTCTACGCCCAGCTGCGCCAGATAGCGCAGATGGGTCTTGTCCTTCATGATCGGCTCGAAATGCGAATACGCGCCCAGACAGACAGGCATTGGATTCTCCTTATTTCTCTCTTTTCGTGAGCTTGGCCGGTGCGATAATATGCGCAATTATCGCAAAAAGCGTTTGTCCTTATTTTCTTTCTCTGACGAACCTTATCACGGGGGCAACAATGGACTCGAGATATATCGAATATCTGCTGACGGCCGAGGAATCGGAGCAATTCGAACGGGACGGTTTCTTTTTCGTCGAAAACGCCTTGTCCGAGGATGTGGTGGACACCCTTATCACCGTCGTCGACCGCATCGATGGAGAGGAACGCCGGCGATTGCAGAGCGCCCCGGGCGACCGCTCCAGTGTCCGCGACTTCATCGGCAGAGACGACCGCTTCCTGGAGTTGCTCGATTGGTACAAAACCTTTCCCAAGGTGTGGGGCATCCTCGGCTGGCACATCCAGCTGTACCACACGCACCTGAACGTCACGCCCGCTGTTTCAGGAAGTACCCTTGAAGGGGATGGTCTGGGGTTGAATTGGCATCAGGACAGCGGCCGCATCAATCAGGACTGCGAAAGCAACCCCCGCGCGCGCGTCTCGCTCAAAGTGGGATTCTTTCTTACCGACATCACTGAATCAAACTGCGGCAATTTCTACATCGTGCCCGGCAGCCACCTGCAAAACGACTTTCCGGGAGATGACCGCAATGGCCTTCTGGATGGCGCCATGCCAGTGTGCGTTCCCGCCGGGACCGCGGTTTTTTTCGATCGTCGCCTGTGGCATTCGGCAAGCAACAACTACTCGCATACGCCGCGACGGGTGCTCTTCTACGGCTACTCCTACCGCTGGTTGCGTCCGCGCGACAACATGACTGTTGATCACTACCTCGATCGCTGCGACCCGATTCGCAGACAACTCCTCGGCGTCAGCAATACGGGCGGCCTCGGGTACACTTCACCTTCGGATGAGGACGTGCCGCTGAAGTCATGGCTGGAAGAGCAGCTGGGCGCAGAGGCAGTGATTCCTTGACGGAGGGGGTCCGCGCGCACAGCCCATCCCTTTGGGTCAGTCCAGTGGAATAACGGGCAGTAGCAGGTGTGATGGGAATATTGAAGTATGGTGGACCGACTGGTTCGCCCTTCTCATGTTGGCGCCCCGCGCCGGATCTCCACCTGTATTCAAGTTGCGGTCGAATCGTGGGAAGTTCGACGACGAAACCTCCAATCGGATTTGGTGACCTTTCCGGAAGCAGTTCCCCGTAACCCCAACCTCGATCTCGTACTCGTACACTTTTCCGGCCTCCAGGAGTTTGGGCTCGGAGAAACTCTCTCGATAGCGCGCCCGCAGAATGCCGTCGCACAGGTTCATGGCATACCCGCCGGGCGAGACGTCAACGAGTTTGGCGGTCCAGTCCGAGTCGAGACCATCGGTGGCAGCGTATAGCACGAGTTTGATCGGACCGATGACATCCACGTCACTCGGCATCGGCTGGCTGGTGTAACATAAGACGTCGTTTCGCATCTCCACGGGACGCTGGTCGTAGGGACCCCAGGGCACGATGTGCGGTGAGCAGCAGTTGTTGCCGCCCATCGTCGGGACCGGAAATTCTGGATCGTAGACGAAGGTGTCGGTGTTCTCGTTTTGTGGTAGGTCGGTTGAAAGAGCACCGTCGCCGATAACCGTATTCGCCTTTCCGTGCGAGTGCAGGTACCACCGCTCCCATTTCGTCCGCGCCAGCGGCCATTCGTGTTCGTCCTGCCACCTGTTGCTTCCCATGATGAAGAGACGGAGCGGCGGTTCATCTACGATGCCGTTGTCTATGTCCCGCATCCAGTAGTCGAACCACCGGATCTCTTCGGCCTCGAGATCAACCAGTGAACTTGCCCCGAAATCCACATCTCCAGTGCGTGAAGATAGGCTCAGCGCGTGGGGCCACGGACCAACGATGAGCCGGCTGCGTCGGGTGTTCTTGCTCCCACCCTCAAGGCGCATGCCGTTCAAGTTGGTGAAGGTCTGGTTGGCGTAGAGATCGTACCACCCACCCATAATGTATGCCGGGGCGAGCATGTCACCCCAACGCAGCTCATCGTTGAACTCCTCCCAGTAGCTGTCGTCGGTCGAATGGTCCATCCAGTCCTGCCAGAAGGCCAGGTCGCGACCCGCGCCCTTCGCTAAATCACCCACGGGCAGTGTGCGAAACGCTTCCGTCCAGTTGTGAAAATCGATTGACTGACCCGTTCGGCCGTTGGTGCGCATCCCCCATGTGGCCAGAACGTTCAGCTGAAAGGCCCCACCCGGCCATACGAGGCCGTTGTAATATTCTGCCGCCATTACGCGGGGGACGATGCAGGTCAGATGCGAACTCTGCAGTGGAGCGCTGGTCCACTGAACGCATCCACCGTAGGAACTTCCGGACATCCCGATCTTACCGTCGCTCCATTCCTGACGGCCGATCCACTCCTGGGTGTCGTAGCCATCTTCGGCCTCGCGAAATGGATAGTAGTCGCCATCGGAGTCCCAGCATCCACGGCAATCCTGGATCACGCAGGCGTACCCGTAGTTGGCAAGCCGCCGGCCTTTCTCCACGCTCCCATCCATGTTGTTGCTGTACGGCGTGCGCATGAGGACTGTGGGAAAGGTGCCTCGCGTTTTCGGGAGATAGACGTCCGAAGAGAGCTCGACCCCGTCCCGAGCGGGAGTTTTGATATTCAGCTGCATGTCTACGGGGTAGTTTGCCATGTCGCCCACTGCGCCTATTTGCCGCGGCCGAGACAAGCCTGCCTGAATTCTTCCATACTATCTACCAGGGGACAGGATTTGCCGTCTAACATGCGTTCAATCGCGGCATCGTCTTTGAAGCCCGTTCCCGTAACCAGACAGACCACCTCGGCATCCAGATCCAGCTCCCGGCGGGCGCAGGCGTCCATCACACCTGCCAGGCCGATCGCTCCAGCCGGCTCGGAAAATATACCCTCCTCCCGTGCCATCCTCGCCTGCGCTGAGAACACCTCATCATCGCTGACGAGGTATCCCGTCCCACCCGAGGCGCGACACGACGCCAGGGCCTCGTCCCCGTCGATAACATTGGCGATCTGCAGCGCACTGATGGTCGTGGCCCCCTCACTGGTCTGGGCGTGCTCGCTGCCCTCGCGCAGCGGTCCGGCAATCGTGTTGTTGCCCTTGGGCTGCACGCAGTGCACCGCGGCGGAACAACCCGCGCGCTCGAAACCGCGCGCCACCGCCAGGGACAATCCCCCGCCGGCAGTGGGAGAGAATACATGGTCGGGACCGCCAGACAACTGCTCCGCCAGTTCGTAGCTGATGGTCTGCACCGCCTCCATGGCTCGTGGACAGTATCTAAAGGCGCTGATCTCCTGCGCGGCTCCCATTTCTGCGGCCAGGGGTCCCAACCCCTCCATGATCTCCTCGGTCACCACCGGATCAAAACCGAAACCGCGAATGCGCAACAGGGTTGCCCCAAAGGCCAGCATCTGGCGCAGCTTGCCTTCCGCCGCCTTTTCCAGGATCGCAACGTAACAAGAGATGCCGAGAGCCGCGCTATAAGCGGCGAGCGCTGCACCGGCATTGCCGCTGGACACTCCGAGAACCGCATTCTTGCCTTCGGCACGAAGATGGGATACAGCAAACGCGGTAAAGCGATCTTTGTAGGAGCCGGTGGGATTACTGCCTTCGAGCTTGAAATAAAGGTTCTTCAGCCCTGCCGCCGGCCCGATTCGTCGAGATCGGATCAGTGGCGTTTGGCCCTCCTCCAGGCTGAAGCGGTGTTCGGCTGCCAATGGAGGCAGCATATCGGCGTATTTCCAGATGCTCATGGCACCACAGTGAGTAGAGTTGCGTGCCGGAAAGCTGAACGGGGGAGCTCTATTCAGCTTCCCTGTTTACGGCTCGATTGGTCTTGGCTCGACGCTTTTCCGACTCCTGATTCATTTCCTTCATTTCCGTTTTCAAACCGTTCAGCTTCTTCTGCATCTTCTTTTTCTTGACCTCCAACTGCTGCTTGTTTCGATCGGCTATCTTGGTTTTCGAGCCGGCGGCCTTATACCGTCCCATCACTTCTCTCTTCAGCTGATCGACTTGCGAAATCTGATTCTTCATGCGCCCGATCAGCTGGGCGGTCGTAATCTTGGCCGTGACCACAAGCACCATCATCAAAAGCGCTGCTACCATGGCTACTATTTCAAGGGTCATGACATCCCTCCCTTTTCGATGAACTTAGGCAAGCCGAGCAAGCGACAAAAGGAGTAACGATTCAATAAAGGGCGACCTCTTCGTCCTGACACGCATTTTTTGTCTGCTAAAGGTCATTGTGATGCTGTTAAATATACTCTCTGGCTAATAGTGCTCTCCTTTGCCCCCCTGCGCGCGGATCACATTGTCGTATTCCCGGGGTCCTGTATATATATTGGGATCGCAACCCCGATTATCAGGGAGGGAGTCTCATGTTCTCAATTTTCTTACCACTCAGACTACGAGGTGTGCAGCCTACCGGTAGTGTGTCGATGTCCCTGGAGACACCATCATGATGAGTGCGGAGCGAGAGAGAGCGCGCTGGCGGCAACGGCGGCTCATTTACAACAACGACGGCGACGACGTGATCGAAGCGCGGCCTGAAGGCGTGGAGCACCAACACGACGTCGCCGAATCTCTCATGGTGCGCCGGACCGGGGATACGGTGCAGGATTTCCTCGACGCCCGCAGCACGCCGCTCATCGGCTCGCAGATAGACAGCAACTGGTTCGCCAGCGCCATGGCCGGCATCACCTTCTCCCATCACACGAAGCTGGGCGGATTCCACGGCACCGGCGTTCCCCTGGAGCTGGTAGAGAAGTACGGGCGCGACACCCTTGAGATCCAGCTCGACTTCAGCCGCGAGCATGGCATGGAAGCATCCTGGGCCCTGCGCATGAACGATGTCCATGATGCCTTCCCCATGGGGACGCGTCGGTATAACTACGGTATAGCAAAGTTCAAGCGAGAAAACCCAGGATACATGATGGGCCGGGAAGGTGACTGGGAGAAATACGAGAGTGACAGCCCGCGATATGCATGGGACCTGCGGCATGCATGGACGCGATTGGATTTCGCCATTCCGGAGGTGTGCGAGCACATGTTCCGCGTCATCGAGGAGGTGGCGGAGAACTACGACGTGAACCTCATTGGCATGGAGTTCTTCAAGTACTGGCCGTACTTCCGCGAGGGGCTCGACGGAGATCCGGTCGAACCCGAACACATGGAGATAATGAACGATCTTCTGCGCCGCGTTCGGTGCATGGCCGACGACGTGGCCAGCCGGCGCGGCCGCCCGTTGCTGCTGGCGGCCCAAACGCCGTTCAAGCTGGAGGATTGTGTGCACGTCGGCGTGGATCTGGAGACATGGCTCAAGGAAGGGCTGATCGACCAGCTGATCCCGGGGGGCAATTATGAGTCGGTCTTGCGCGATTCCTACACCGACATCATCGCCCTGGGACACAAATATGAGATCCCGGTCTACCCATGCATGACGTGGGCGTTTTGGGATCGCTGGGTTTTTCTCGCGTCGAGCGACGGGAAATACAGGCAGTTCGACGATTGGCTCGAGACGCTGTACGGGGGACAGCCCGACCGCATCGGCAAACCGGAGTATGTTACGTTGTTCAACGGGTGGGAGGGCTCCTTCCCAGCATGGCGCGGCGCTGCCTTGAACTTGCTTAACGCCGGCGCCGATGGACTCTACCTCTTCAACCCCGCGCTCGGTGAGCCGCGTGTATGGCGGGAGATCGGAGAGGTGGCGACCATGGCTGGAAAAGACAGACTCTATGGCATCGACCGTTTCGAAGGCCCCGATAGCTTCAGCGAAATCCCGGAGGTAACACTGCCCGCGTTAGCGAGTTTTCAGGTGGGCGAGGATGTGGGATCTCTAGGTGCGCGGAGCATCGATTTCACCCTGCATCTGTGGAACTGGGTTCCAGGTGACGACCTCTCGGTGAAACTCAACGGGGTATCTGTCGATGGGCTAGAACCGGCCGACCAGGACCGAAACCATGAGGAAGGTCAGTGGTTACAGGGCAATCTCGATTCCAAGCAGATCAAACGAGGTGAGAACCAGCTGGAAGTGGCGGTGAACAAACGGGGCGAGTCGGGCTCATCTCCAGTCGTTCTGGACACGGCGCAGCTGCGCGTTCGCTACTAGGCAACACGAAAGGGAATAGCCCCCGGTGATGGACCCCATCGAGGCAGCCCGCTTCACCGCCCGCGAGGGATTCGCCGGCATGGAGATTCAAGGCGATCGTCTGGGCCTGTGGCCGACGACGGTGGCGAGGTCTACCGTCGCCGAATTGTGCGCCATCGGCGAGGGCGAGGGCATCGACTACACCTTCTATCCTTCGTCCCTCCTCAATCCGGCTACGGCGCTTCCCGCAGGCGGCAGCAGCGTACATAGGTCACGTGCTCTTCGGTGACGTAGTAGACCACTACGATCGTACCATCAGACAACTGCGTCACCGATGGTGTGCCCCAGGTGAAAAAGTGATACGAATCGAACACGTCCTCGACCAGGTCCCGTTTTTTCGACAACACCGGAGCGCTGCGCACGGCCGCCGGTTCGATACCCCACAATTCGAGGTGATCCGCTTCGTTGAAGCGAGCTCCACCGTCCTCCGACAACATCGCTCTTACCCCCATGGGTGAGCGACGGTGATTGGTGACGGCTATGACGCGGCCGCTGAGAAGACCCGCCACATCGGTGACTTGGCCCCAGAAACCGGCATCTCGGGGTTCCGTCCAGCTATCGCCGCCGTCTGATGACCAAGCCGTATGCACGTTCAGGCCGGAATCCGTTTTCGTATCATGCGTCCAGTAGGCGGCGAGGAGCCGGCCATCAGCCAGGCCGGTGATACGAAGATCGAAGTAGTAGTGACCGTCGCGCGGTCCCTGTACCCAACGCCAGGCATCCCAGGTGTGTCCGCCGTCGGTTGAACGGCTAATCAAAGCGCTCCACTCGGGAGGATCGGCAGTGTCGTCGCCGAACTCCGAGGCCGATACGATCGAGCCGTCCGGTAGCGTAACCAGGTTGCCGCCGACTCCGATGGTGCCCAGCGAGCCAGTTTCGACCGTACTGGGCTGCGACCAGGTAAGGCCACCATCGTCCGAGCGCCACACGTGCTGGCCGGAGGGGTAACGACACCAGACCAACACAGTGCCGTCGGCGGTCACACCGAATCCGCCAGGTAGGCGCCAACCTTGTTGAACCTCCGACGGTTCCGGCAAAGCGACAGCAGGAGCCCAATTCTCCCCGCCGTCATCGGATCGATGAATCCTTACCAAACCGTCGTCACTTTCTCTCGCCGATCCATGACGGCACATACACAACAGGGTGTTGTCCGGCAGGGCCTGGACCGAGGGAAAGGCGACGTATTCATTGATGTGACTGGGTCGCTCGTTGCGGTAGACGGTGCTGTGGCTGAGAACCTTCAATCCCGCCATTTCGATCAAACCTCCCGAAAAAGGTGATGGGCCCGATTTAAACGTCCTATTACTTTCGCAGCCGGATCTGGGCGCTAAAGAAGCGGTTGTCGCTCTTATCGATCATGCCGAGGTCCGCAGAGTGTCCGAGTATCGGCACGAATGAATGGACCAATATATTGCGGGTATTATTACGAAACCATTACTTCGGTCAAATTCGACTTTAGCATGCCAACATGAATGGAAGCCACAATGAAACTAGAAGATTACGATTTCTTCAAGGACAACGGCTACCTGTCGCTTGGAAAGATCTTGAGCGACGACGAGGTAACTCGTTTTGCGGATCTTTTCGACCGGAACCGTCGCGACTTCAGCCGTTTCTGGAACGACAACGGCATCTGGCAAACCCAGCACTGCGATTTGCTCCTGACCGCGCCCGAGTTTGATGAGATCATTCGCCACCCCAAGGCCATTGAGCCGCTCCAGGGCTTGATGGACGACGAGGTCTGTTTTTCGGATGCCTGCCTCCGGCACATGGAGCCGTACGCGGGCGAGCCGCTTCCCGGGATGACGTCGTGGGAAGGGCCGGTAGGGCGCCGCTGGCATCGAGACGTGGTGGAAGACACCATGTGGCGGGAACATCCGCTGCGCATAGGCTATGTCCAGATGATGGTCTACATGGCAGACGTCAACGACACAACCCATAGCTTCTCCATCTCGCCCCAACCGTTCGATCACGAGATTCTGGACGCGGAAGCTCAGCTTGAGCGCGGTGGAATCCACGACCTGTACGGCGGTGCAGGAACGGCGATACTGTTTAATATCACCCGTCTACACACGGTGACCGTGCGTCCAACGCAGTCTGAACGCAAATCCGTACAGATCTATTACGGCCACCGGCACCGCGAATTCCTCGGCGACGATACGTTCATACCGACTCAGCTATGGCGTGACCATCAAGACGAGGAGGTGCGTGGATTCTACGGCGTTCTCAATGGCAAGACCCAGGAGTATATGAAACGCACAGCCGACCGCGACGAGATCCCTGTGAATGAGGCGCTGGAGATCTTGGCCGATATTCGGCAGAACGTAAACCTGCCGAAAAAATATGGACCCCGCTGGCGTTACACTGTGCACGGGACGAGGAGAAAATAAGTGTGTGTGGTGTCCAGTTCTGTGAGCGCGCTCACAATCGCAGACGTTGCGAAGGAAAACCTCGTTCAGCCCACTGTCCTAACCAAATCCAGGTCTACTTTGGCTTGGCCATGACCGCTATAGGCTCGTGACGATGCGGTCATGGGTAAAACACTGTCAATAAGACCGGTCAACTCCCAAATCCTTTTCAGATCGGATGGCGTTGGACTATGAACGATGAAAACAAGACCAAAGCGCAACTCATTGAGGAATTGAACGAACTGCGCCAGCAGGTAAAAAATGTGGAAAATGTAGAAACTGTGCGAAAAAACTCAGGTAGGTCTGAGAACCGGTCCTCAGAGGATAGTCATTACCTGAAAGAAGAGCTCTACCGGTTAGTGCATGAGGATCCTGCGATTTTTGACTTTCTCCAGGATGGATCTCTGGACGGGATCTGGTATTGGGACATCGAGAAGCCGGAACACGAATGGATGAGCCCGCGATTCTGGGAGGTATTCGGTTACAATCCGATAGAGAAACCGCACCTCGCTGAGGCTTGGCAGGATATGATCCATCCCGATGATCTCGAGCTCGCCATAGAGAATTTCCAAAAGCACTGTCAGGATCCAAAGCATCGCTACGACCAAGTGGTGCGGTATCGACACCGGAATGGTTCAACTGTATGGGTCCGCTGTCGTGGGATCGCGATCCGAGACAGTCAGGGTAAGCCAGTCCGCATGTTGGGAGCCCACACCGAGGTAACCGTACTGAAAGAGACCGAGGAAGCACTCCGGCAGGCCGGCGAGGAAGCGGAACTTGCCAACCGGACCAAGAGCGAGTTTTTGGCCAGTATGTCCCACGAACTGCGCACCCCGTTGAATGCCGTCATCGGCTACAGTGAGATGTTGCAGGAGGAAGCCCGGGATCTGGGTCAGGAGGATTTCGTTCCGGATCTCAAGAAGATCCACGATGCTGGCCGTCACTTGTTGACAATGATTAATGACGTGCTCGACATGTCCAAGATCGAGGCGGGGAAAATGGAACTAACCCTGGGCAGCTTTGACATATCGGAGTTGATCGACAGTGTAGTGAATACCATTCAGCCCCTGGCCAGAGACAACGGCAACGACCTGGTGGAGCATGGTACAGACTCTCTGGGGGACATGTATGCCGATCACACGCGCACGCACGAGTGCCTCGGCAACCTGCTGTCGAATGCCTGCAAGTTCACCAAGAACGGGACCGTTTCACTGGCGGTGCGCCGTGAGCGGGTGGAGGGCAGGGAGGAGGTCGTTTTCCGCGTAAAGGATACGGGGATCGGGATGAGCACCGAGCAGCTGGCGCGGCTATTTCAGCCGTTTGTGCAGGCGGATAATTCCACCACCCGAAAATACGGAGGCACGGGCCTGGGGCTGGCCATCACCCGGCAGTTCAGTCGGATGATGGGGGGCGATGTCGAAGCGGAGAGCCAGTTGGGAAGCGGGTCCACTTTTACGCTGCGGTTACCGACTGAAGTAAAGGACGGGGCAGGAGAGGATTGATCAGGCACTGTCGGCATCCGGACCTGATCATTCTCGATCTCACCATAGGAGGTGTCTTCGAGATCGATGGCTCGTTGAGGATGGTCGTATCAACCGCCTCTTCGCTGGAGAAGCTGCGATCTAGAAACGACCATCGGTGGAGGCGTGACTACGAAGGTCGCCAGCGAACCGATCACCCACCCCCGAGCAGCTGGTAAGGGCATTCAGTCCTATTTCGTCGGAGCAGACCTCGAGATCCTTTTCGCCCTCGCTCGGGATGCCCGGCACCGCCCCGGAGTCATCCGATATGGAAACGTTGGATTCGGCAGGTTCGCTTGTCCAGCTGAATCGTTAAGGATACGATCAGGATGAGCCGCAGAACTGGGCGTGGATCAAACAGTTGGGTATTTTGAACGCGTCGAGCACCGATGAGGGACTGGAGTAAGGTGAGGAAAGCGTTAGTGCTGGACAGCGTGCAGACCTGCGATAGATAACAGAAACCATGGAGAGCCAGTAATATGGTGGGGCAATCACTGGACCTGACCAACCGCAGGGTCCTGGCCATCGATGATACGCCGGCCAATCTCGAGGTACTGCTCAAACTCCTGGAGGCGCAGGGTTTCGACGTCCGCGTGGCCACCAGTGGAGAAGAAGCCCTGGAATGTGTGCCCCAGGCGAACCCCGACATCATTCTCCTTGATGTCACGATGCCGGGGATCGACGGATACGAAACCTGCCGTCGCCTGAAGGCCATGCCGGACCTGGAAGAGGTGCCTGTCATTTTTCTGACGGCACGAACCGACCTGGAAGGAATCGTCACGGGTTTCGAAGCCGGAGGTGCCGACTACGTGACCAAGCCCTTCCAGCAAGAAGAGCTTCTGGCGCGTCTCAAGGGCCATCTCGAACGCGCCCTGCTGCGCCAGCGGCTGGCCGAGGCGAATCAGCAGTTGGCGACAGCCAACGAGCGGCTCGAGGAGCAGGTACGGGCGCGGACGGCCGAGCTGAATCGAAGCGTCGAGGAGTTGCGGGCTCGAGACCGCATTGCCGGGCACATGCTCGCCGTCCACTCGATGGAAGAGGCCCTCGCCGTTGTCCTGGAGGTGATCGGCCAGCTGATCCCCTGCGAACGAGTCGCAGCCTACCTGATGCGACAGGGTCAGCTGACAGCGGTCGCGTCGAGCGGCTCAGGCGGTCCTCTCGGTGTTGAAGGGGGGCAGACATTACAAACCGATCCGGCCGTATCCGCCGTCCTTGATGAGATGGAAGCGGCGCCAGCGCGCATCGGCGGCGACGGCCGGCGGGCTTTGATGCCGGTCCTCCGAAATGATCAGCTCATCGGTACGATCGAGCTGGTCTCTGCGGCCGCGATCTCCGATGCCGATCTGGCGATGATCGGCCGGCTGGCACCACAGGTCGCCATCGCCATCCAGGACGCGCAGGTGCGCAATGATCCGCAGGAGTGGACGCAGGAACTGGACAGCCTCTTGCAGTCCGAGGACGAGATCGACATGATCGAGGACGCCGAGTGAATACACCCGTCCCATTGTACCAGATGCTGGGTATCCCGGAGTGAGACTGCAAATCCCGGTCACCGAGCTTCGCGTGGGCATGTTCATAGAGGCCGACGTGATGAGCATCCTCCACGATGAGGGCATACGTCACTTCATGGAATTAGGCGGAGCCGTCTTCACCGAACCGACGCGCAAGCGTCTGCGGCTTAACGTTCGTGTCCACAAGGAAGTCAGCCACGCTGGCGGAATGTTGCTGCGTCGCAAGAAGCAACTCTCCACGCTGCTGGAGCTCGGCGTTGCCACGGTGACGATCAACACGGACAAATGCGACGTCGTGCCAGATGTGCCGGAGCTGCAGCAGGAGCTCAAGGCCTCCAGGCAGAGAGGGCCCATCCCCTTCGACCTCGACAGTGCGTTTTCCCTCGACAGCCTCGAACTGCCCGGCCTGATGCAGTCCCACGGTGCGCTGGCTGCCGGGACGACTCCCAGTACGGCCCCGTCGGGAAAGCAAGTGACCCCCATCGGCGGGCGGCGAAACTTCGGACAGCGGGGCACAGGGTGGATGAAGGTCGACACCAATCCAACCACCCGCGAAGGAGTCATGCAGGTAATCAGCTTCGGTGGGGACACCAGTCTCGGCACCAGCGACATCATGGAGACTCTCGAGAAGGAATACGGCATTCGGGGCACCATAGATCACGCAATGATCGAGGCCCTCGCGAGCCAGGCTGCGGCGTCGCCCAACCGCGTGATCCGCGGTCACTTTCCGATCGCCACCGACCTGGATTTCGGTGAGCCCGAATCTATGGTGTATACCTGTCTCGAAGGTGTAGACGAGTCGCAGTTTGACTTTCCGGGGGTCAAGAAGACGCTGGCACAGCACTCTCTCAAATCGGTGCTGTCTTCTGCGGTCGGTGCCTACCTGGTGTTGCCGGGGCAGGAGCTGGCGATCTACCTCGGCACCAGTACCAACGAGCCACCGCGCGCTGGCGCCGGTGTGGATCTCAACGAAGGGAGATATTGCTCCCGCCAGTTCGGCTACCTATGCGCAGGGGACACCGAAGTGTCCGTCCTTTCACCGATCTGGGTCGCCCCTGATGGCATGTCGGCACACTACATCTCTCTGCCGCAACCCGAGCCCGCTGCCCTGTTGACGAAAGACTCCCTCGCCGACCTCCTGCGTCTTGCGGGTGTGACCCACGGGCTCGACGAGACGGCCTTGTCGCGACTCACGCTGGATGCGGGTCCCGGGAGCGACACGCAAGCGATCCAGATCGCCGCCGGTCAAGTGCCAGTGGCCGGTAAGCATGAGCACATCTACCTGGCGTTCGAACAGGGAGTTGAGGGCGTGGCGCAAGTGCTGGATCGGTATGAGGCGAGCATGGTGTCCACCAACGATATGCTCGCCGAGGTAACCCCTCCCAGCATGCCGCAGGCGGGATGGACGGTCACGGGCACTCCGCTCGATGCGACCGAAGGAGAGGCTACGACGCTTATGGCGGGGTCGAATGTGCGCGTCGAGGAGCACGGTGAGAAGCGGGTCATGCTGGCCGAACTGCATGGCCGCGCCGTCGTCGTCAATCAGGTCCTGAGCGTACGGCCCGTTGTTGCGGTGGAGCAGGACGTGTCCGGCAAATTCCAGACAGAGCCGGGGCGGGACACTCGGATTCACGGCTCGATCCGTGCGGGCAGCCGGGTCCAGGCATCGTCGAGCATCGCCATCGACGGCGTTGTCGAGGATGGCGTCCAACTGATCGCGGACGAGGACGTCTACGTGGCTAAAGGGGTAATCGGCAACGCGACCAAGCTGATCTCCAAGGGAGATGTGGAGTGCGGTTTCGTAGAACGAGCGACTGTCTCCGCTGTCGGCAATGTGCGCGTGGCGCAGCACGCCATCGGTGCTCACATGCGAGCAGGGGGCAGCATTCGCGTGGAGGGCGGGGAGGACATGGGATGTGTGATCGGCGGTGATCTGGTCGCAGGACGCGAGATCCACGTCCGCAGTGTCGAGTCCAGAGGACAGTCCACTTCGCTGCAGATTTCCGGCGATCCCCGTATCGAGGCGGGGTTGCGAAAAGTCGACACGACGATCGAGTTCTTCAGCACCAACACACGTCGCATCATTCGCACCCTGGGCGTCGACAACGTGTCCCAAGTGCGACCGATGTTGCGCCGCATGGATACGGCTGCCAAGCCTGCCGTCGTGCAGCTGCTCAAACAGCTGCAGACACTGACCCGCAACGTCACCCAGGCCCAGGATCGGCGCCGCACGCTGCAAGATCGCCAGGAAGCCGTGCTGGCCGAGGGCCGAATCCGCGTAGAGGGAAAGATCGAAGTCGGTGTGAGAATCGGGATCGGCAAAGCGGTCACTGTGATGCAGCAGGATGCCGAAGCCGTCGTCTTTCGGCTTCGGGATGGCGCCCTGGTGCGCGGCAAAGAAATCGACTGATTCGAGGGTTCACTGTCTCTTGAGAAGACAGGCGGGAGTGTCTATCATACCCGAGTCTGGATCAAATGGTCCTGTCCAAAGACGCAGGGTCAACAGCAACCTTGATCGATGGGCAATTGATGACAAAGATCGTCCGCACCCTTTGGCTCTGCCTTCTTTTACCCGCTGGTGTTCTTGGTCAGGAAAGAGAATTCTCGAGCTATGGATACATCGATCTGGAGTTCGAATACGACTCTGAAAAGGATGTATCGACTTTCGATATCCATCACTTCAACCTGATTTCGACCTATTCATTCGATCAGTTTCGCGTCTTCTCCGAAGTCGAATGGGAGCACGGACCCAAGTTGGAAGCGGACGCCTCAGGCAGCGAAGGGGAGGTCGCACTCGAGCGCGCCTGGTTTGAATACCTCCACAGTGATCGTCTCAAGTTCCGCGCCGGGAAATTTCTCACCCCGTTCGGCATCTACAACCTCGTTCACGATGCAACCCCGACCTTTCTGACAACCAGTCTGCCCTCCATTTACAATTCCCACAACCCATTCGGCGTACGTAAAGAGCGTCTGTATGCCAAGTTCTACACGGGTTTACAGGTGTTGGGAGCGGTTCGGACAACGTCCGGCGTCCGATTTCGGTACACACTGGGGTTGGGCAATGGTCGCGGAGACACTCAATTCTCCTCCGACAACGATACGAACAAATCGCTCATCGCCAGAACGCAGCTCGGGTTCAGGCAATTCGACCTGGGACTGTCTCTCTACACGGACCGCAGCGAAACGGGGATGAGCGGGCTGGCTGAGGCACGGGAACGGGCCACCGGCGCGGACCTGACGTTTGAAAAGGACGGCCTCAAGATCCAGTCCGAGTATGCCCGTTTCCGCCTCGAACGGGCTGCGGGGTCCGGCTTTCAGAGTGCCGAATCCTACTACGCACAGATCTCATATCAAGTTAATGACTACGTCACCCCGATCGTGCGCTTCGATCGATTTGACCCCGACCGTGGGAGTACAGACGACGGGGATCGGCTTTTGCTGCTTGGGTTGAATGTCTCTCCCCATCCTCAGATTTACTTGAAGACAGAGGTCCAGTTCAGATCTTCCGATGTGCCTGGCGTGAAGTCCAGTCGACTCTATATCTCCTCAATCAGCGTGGCTTTTTGACGTGGACGTCTTCGCATACGAGAACCTGAGAAGAAGGCTTGGGGTACTAATTTGCCTCGTGCCACTGATTGGCCTGCTCGGCGTTCGCGAGACATCCGGCCAGCTGATTGTTGTCGTGAACCAGGGCAATGAGATCGAAAGCGTTACGTTGCAGTCGTTGCGGGATATATATGCGGGCAACAAGGTCTCCTGGAGTAACAACCGCAAGATTTTCCCCGTCAGCATGAAAAGCAATCGGGAAATCACGAAGTCCTTCTTTCAAACGGCCCTCGGAAAGAGCGCACGGGAGATGAAGCGAGTTTGGATTCGACTGACCCTTTCGGGGTCTGGGGCGGCGCCGAAAGTGGTTGGTACGGAAACTGAGGCTCTCGACTACATCGCGAAGAATGATGGCGCCATCGGATTTGTCGGGCTCCAGGAGTTGAACGAGAGAGTCAAAATTGTTGCCGTTGAGGGGAAGCTGCCTTCGGAAGAGGGATACCCTCTGAGATCCGATCTGAAGCCCTGATGTCCTGATCGAAAGAGGTCAATTCTAAGGGTTTGGAGCCTCATTGACGTCGATCAAACAGAAATTGATTGTGAGCACGTTCATCCTGGTGGCCGCAATCGTTACCTTTGCACTGATTTATTTTCCCGAGCAACAAAGACGTCAAGCTTTCCTGGCTCTCAAGAATGAACTCGAGGTGCTTTGTGAGACACTCGCGCTGACGATTGCCCTCGGTTTTGAGGAGGACAACTATGAAGCCATGCAGGTGGCTTTTGATTTTGTCAAGCGCGATCCCGCGCTCCAGTATATAGCGGTTTACGGCGTTGACGAAGAACTGATCGCCGCTTTCCCCGATCCGCTGCCTGCAAGCGCTGCGCCGATCGTTACGCCAGGTCTGGTTGAGGGACCGGAAGCGATCGCCTATTGCTCGGCCATCGCCCTCCGAGGTGAAGCCTACGGGTCTGTCACGATTTCAAAGTCGCTCACGTCGTTTAATCAGAACATTTCCGATAGTCGCTTCGATACTTTGTCGATCGGCGCGTTGATTCTGGCGATCAGTCTGGGGTTGGTATACCTGATTGCAAGGATGGTGGCAGAGCCTCTCAATCTGCTGACCGGCGCCACCCAGAGGGTGACGCGTGGCGAGTATTCTGTACGGGTTGATATTGATCGTCGCGACGAAACCGGTACCCTGGCCACGAATTTCAACCGGATGACCGATGCACTTCAGACCCACACGGAGGAACTGAGCCGTGCCTCGGAAGCGGCAGAAGCGGCCAATCGCGCCAAGTCCACGTTTCTTGCAAATATGAGTCACGAGATCCGGACGCCGATGAATGCGATTTTGGGGTTCGCGCAGATTGTAGGCAACGATCCCGACCTTGACGATCGGCATAGGAAATCTGTAGGGACTATCAGGCAGAGCGGCGAACATTTGCTGAAGCTGATCAATGATATCCTCGATATTTCGAAGATCGAGGCGGGCCACGAGCAGCTCAACCGGTCAGACTTCGATCTGAAGGTGTTGGTTGATGCGCTGGGTGACATGTTCGGGATGCGTTGTCAACAGACCGGACTGGTGTGGGAGCTGGAATCGGACGTGCCCGCCGGCTGTGTGGAAGGAGATGAGGGCAAGCTTCGGCAGGTGCTGATCAATCTCGTCGGGAATGCCGTGAAGTTTACGGAAACGGGGACGGTGAAGTTGAAGGTCGGGGCTCTGGGGGACAACCGATACGCATTCGAAGTGCGAGACACCGGTCCAGGTATCCCGGAAGATAAGCAGGCCGCTATTTTTGAGCCGTTTCAGCAGGAAGAGGAAGGCCTGCGCCAGGGAGGCACCGGGTTGGGGTTAGCGATCTCCATGGGGCACGTGGAGATGATGGGTGGAAGCATCGGTTTGGAGTCCCGACTGGGAGAGGGTTCCCGCTTCATGTTTACGCTCGAGTTGCCCCAGGGCCAGACTCCCATGAGAAGCGCCGACACCACCGACTGGTCTTGCGTACGACACCTTGCCGATGGCCAAACCTTACGCGCACTCGTTGTCGACGATGTGAAGACCAACCGTGAGCTTCTCGTAGAAATGCTGACGCAGATTGGTGTCCAGGTTGAAACGGCAGAAAACGGGGCGGAAGGCTTGGAGCAAGTCGGACGAGAGATGCCCGATATCGTGTTTCTGGACATCCGCATGCCGGTGATGGATGGTCCCGAGATGCTCAAGCAGATGCGCCGTGAGCACGGGAAAGGAGCCGCCGAGGTCGTTGCGGTGACGGCATCGGTCTTCGATCATCAGCGGCAGGCGTATCTCGACATGGGTTTTGCAGCCTTCCTCAGCAAACCACTTGAGTCCGACCAGATCTACGCCTGTCTTGCCGAGCTCCTTGGGGTGAAGTTCGACTTTGCGGAAACGGAATCCAACGTTTCCGCCGCCGCCGAGAGGGACTGGACTGAGGTTGCCCTGCCGCCGGATGTCTATGCGGACCTGGCTGCCGCCGTCAGCAGTCATAGCATTACGGGCCTGCGCAAGGGGCTGGATCGGCTCAAGGAGAATGCCCCTGATCTGGCCGCTCACCTGGGGGAATTGGCCAGTCAATTCGACATGACGGGTATCAAAACCGTCCTGGATGAGATAAGCCCACAGTGATTCTCGGACCGACTCAGTAAACCCGCGTCCCGACGGAATCTCATCATACCGCTATTCCGAGGCACGGCCGACCGGATGAGGGTCTGAAGGAACTTCTGGGACAAAAATGCGGCTGGGGCTTGAATGATGATAGGTGGATTCTAACGCGGCAGTATCCGTGCGTCCTGGTACCTTTTTAAGATGATCAGGAAACGTGATTCACTGTTATCCCAGTCGTGAAACCCTAGTTGCCGCACTTTGTTGTGACTGAGAATCTCATCCCAATACCGCTCGAGGGTGGCATCTGCATAGCTCCAGTTAGCCACGTTGTCGAGTGTTGTCTGTTCAAGCTGGTTCTTTGCGCAGATATGCTGCCAGACGTCGTTCCGTTCCGACATCACATCAGCCAGCTTCAACGGGCGTACCGTTCCACAAGGCATCTTAAATGCTCCGGCAATCATCGGCCAAAGCTGGTTCCATCTGAACACGTCTGTATTCGTCATGTTGAAGGCCTGATCCCGACAGCCCGGTTCCGTTGCCATCCAGGCGATGCCTCGCGCGAGCAGCTCGATGGAGGTTACCTGCGCTAAGCTTGCAAAGGCGCCTTGGGGGCCTGGAAAATCGAACGCTGCACCAAGTTCCCTGCAAATGGCCGCGCAGGCTCCAAGCGTGCTGACCAGATTCCTGGCAATGTGGGGGGAGTAGTGCAGCAAGGTATTCGGTCTGGAACACGACCATGACCACTCTTTTTCTTTGCTGCGCTCAACCAGGTAGTCCTGCTGGTCGTAGTTGAAATTTGGGATGGGCGCGCGGGGATCTTCTTCTCAAGCCGGTGTCGGAAACGGCCCCACGTGGACCCCGTAGTACTTGCCCCCCTGGACCAGGTGGACGTGCGTGAGGTTCTTCGCGGACGACTCGATCCCATTCACCAGGTTATCCAGAAGACGCAGGTTGTCCGAAGCACTTTCGATGACCTGTTCGGCGTGAGTGGCTCGTCCACAGTAGAATACGTGCGTGACGTCTCCGAGCGATGACAGGACATCGACACAGTCCTTTCGATCATTCAGATCGAGTTGAGAATAGCTGACACGCTCGAGCGGACTGGCGGGTGCTCTTCTGGCGATCCCATACACTTTCCATTCATCACTGGAAGCGAGCTCTCTCGCCAAGGCGGTGCCCACCGCGCCAGTGGCGCCCGCAATCAGAGCTACGAATTTGTGCATTCGTCCTCCTCAGGTGCACTCAGCAGATGGCTTTGACGCCGTTCTTCATCAATCCTCTCAGGGCGGCTAGCCTTTCTAATCAACGCTTGCTCCTGGCGCAGCTACTCTCCCATTCCTCCACGCTCATCGCGCCGGCGACCACGTGGCTGTTGTCGCCGATGCGACCCGGCTCGCGCAGCGCCGGCTGGTCGACGAACCGGGCGCGGGCAGCCTTGTGCTGGTTCTCGGGCTGCAGGACGTCCTCCTCGCCTTCGGCGATGTGCCGGTACAGCAGCTTCAGCTCCGGGGAAAACCTTGAGTACACCTCCCGCGGCACGTACGTCCTGAGCGCGTGGCCACCCGAGTGCACGTTGACGAACTCGTTACCCGATAGCCACCACGGCGCGTAACGGCACACAACCGTCGTGCGCTCGTGCTCGCTCTGGTTGGCAGCGCGCGAGTGCCAGAGCCGCGTGTCCTGCATAAAGACCGAGCCCGCGGGCGCCGAGATTTGGAACTCGCCCGGGATCGGCGCTCGTTCGTCGATCCCGTCATCGGGGCCGCGCGGGTTGCGCGGGTCTTTGTGCGACCCCGGAACAACCCACGTGCCGCCGTTATACGGGGTCACATCCTCCGGACCGAGGTAGCAGATCGTGGACAGCGCCATGCAGACATCGGGGAATGGCTGGGCGACCGCGCCGGCAAGATTCCACTCCTCACCGCTCGTCCGGTACGCAGCCAGATCATGCGGCCAGTCGGAATGCCAGCGGCGACGCAGCAGTTGCTCCTCGGAGAACGCCTCCCCGTCGGCTTTGACGACTTGGCGGACGCGGTGACCTGCGTCTGCAAAATGCGGACGTGCGTATCGAGCATCGCCTTGGCTACCCGGAGCACGCGCGGCTCCACGAGGTGCTCGGCGAAGGTCTCGTTCCGCGCGATGTCGCAGAGCTCGGCGTGGGGCGCCATCGGCGACCGCACAGGGCCGCTGCCAGGCTGGAAGTCGGGATTTCTGCGGCGTTCCAACTCTATGCGTTTGCTCCGCTCCGCCTCGCGGTCCTGCTGCAACAGCCGGCGCCCCCGGTACACGCTCTCGCGCACCGTGCTGACTTCGCCCTCAGGGATCACCCTCTCGACGACGCAGAAACCCTGGACTCGCAGCGATTGCAGGTACCCCTCGATCTCCGCGTCACCACCTTTGGGGATACCCGTAGCGATGGAGTAGGGGAGTCGCAGTCGATCATCAAGATTTAAGAGTTTTGACAAAATCAATTCAGCTAGTTTTATGGTTTAAAAAAATGTCTCAAGCTTTACTAAAAATTACAATAATAACGGGTTCCATTCTCCCTTTGTTCCGGTTCTTTCTGTGTGCCAGTCATAGCTCTTTTCTCGTTTCTAATTCATCAATTCCGATTGTAGTACTTTACAGTCATCAGTCAAATTGGAATCTAAGGGCCGCTTATCTAGGACTCGTAGCGACACTGCAGTTGCACTGCGTCCAAGACGAGGGGTGTCTGCATAGATTCATCTCGTTTGCTCACCATTAGCTCGACCCTGTTCTCCCCCCTCTTGACCTGCGCAGGATTGAGCGGGCATTCCAGCCATTGCCCCGCCAACGGTGTCTGCATAGGCCCGGTTTGCTTTAACTCCTTCAGGGGTTCCTGGTTGAGTTTCACAGCTAGGTCATCAATGTGTGCAAAGTCCCAGAAGTGGAGACGAAATTGCAACTCAGGGCTATTCCCCGACTTTACATCCTCCCCCACCTGAAACGGCACACTGACGGGTTCCCCTGGCTTCAGCTCCAGCTCGCGCACGTCTTTGAAGCTGGAGTCACCGGCGAACCGATCCACACCGAATATCTTGTCCTTGTTTTCCATCGTTTTGGGATCTCCGATCTCTCGCCATATATCGTTCCTCGGGGAAAAGCATTGAAGGTGTAGATTCCATCGGCGCCAGCGTTGAACAGATTGGTCGCCGCACCACGCCAAGCTGCAATTGTTCCTGCCCACGATTCGATCGCCACGACAAAGAAGGGCTTCTCAGTGTCATTCGGGTCTCCGGCCGATTGGGTCTTTACCCACGATTCAAAGGTCCTGTGCTTGCCCTCTCCCACCTCGAGGAAAGCCCAGTGTTTCCAGAAAGCCCACCCGATACAGGGATACACCGGCATATCGTATTTGTGCCCCAGATTCACGATGTCCTGGAACGACTCAGTCATTTTCGACTCTGTACCGCCACCGGGTATCAGAATGTCGATGAGATCTTCTGCAAGCCACGTTTCTAGATCCAGTCCGATGAACTGTGCGTCGGCAGGACTGAAAGGTGCGCGCGCCGCCAGCAGCAGTGGACGCCCTCTTTGCTGTCCCACTTCGTCGGCCATCTGCCTGACTCGACGCATCAGGTGTGTCATCATCTCCAGGTGCTGTTGCTCGGCAGGAAGTCCATCCAGAGTCGGTGCAAAAAACTTGGGATGTCGGAAGAAGTCCAACTCCACCCCATTTACGTCGTATCCCTGGCATACTTCCCGAATCAACGAGAATATGTGCTCCCGCACCTCTGCACAGCTGAAATCAAGAGCAGACCAGAGGTGTCTAGGTCCATCTGGGTATTTCTCCCAGTCGTCCGGCTCACCCATCAGATATTCCGGATGCTCCCGCTTGAAGGGACCCAGACGATAGTGCCAGCTGCGATGACCCACGGGATAGGAATCATGCACGTCGTTCATGCGCAATGACCAGAATGCCTCCATATCGTGTTTGCGACAGAAGTCCACCTGAATCTGCAGGATGTCGCGTCCGTACTTGTCAATGAGCTCTTGTGCAATACCCTCACTGCAAAATCCACCCAATTTTGTGCGGTGCCAGAATGTGATGCCGGCTCGGCAAGTGGAGTACCAGATGCTGTCCACCTGCGTCCCCACCAGCGGCGTGCTGCGCGCATTGAGGAAGTCATCCATCAGCTCGCCTTCGCTGCGGGTGAACACTCGCCAGTGAGCGGCACGGCGAAGTTCCGCTTCTGTCTTTGACTCGATCACGTCGTCGCCGTCATTGTTGAAAATAATCCGCCGCCTGCGCCAGCGTGCAGCTTTCCTTGTCTCGTCCATTAGGCTGCTCCTTTTATCAACTCATGCGCCCTTGCTCCTTGTCCCCGCGTCCCTTGTCCTTATACCGCCCTCCTTGTATGGCCCGTCTCGGGGCCGGAGAAAAAGGAACTTGGATCACCTTTCTCCAGATCGTCAAACCATTTGAGAAGCACCGTAGCGGCGGAAATTGAAGTTCCCTTCAGAGCAGACTGAGCCAGGCCATTGAAGATCCACCGATCCAACCCAACCCCCCGCCAGGTCGCGTGGAAGGCCCGGATCATCGAGGTGCGTGTGCCGACGATGCGCCCCGTGGGTCTGCCCCGGCCGTCTACCATAAACTCCCGGTCGTACTCCCAACCCAGATAGAAATCCCCGCTCGAATCCTGCAAGTACAGGAGGAAATTTAGGGCCATACATACCCGTCTTCCGAGTTTCCCCCTGAAGGGATGATCCGCAGGAAGCGCCTCGTAAAGTGTCGTTATCCCGTCGCATATAATCGAGTGATACCCCATATGGAAATTGTGTCCCGGCCATCCACCGTGCGGCAGCTGACCGGACAACACCGCGCCTTCCACCCTGTCCACCGCGCCCTCCAGATATTTCGAATCTCCGGTAGATCGATAGAGAGGAACTAAATACCATATGGAAAACGCATCGAAGTTGTTGTTGCCGGTGAATTCGTAGGTGGGCTTCTTGAGGTAGATCTTGCTCAGTAGTCCGTCGGGCAGATGCTCCCTGGTGAAACCGGTATAGGGACATCCCAACGCCCAATCTCCCGCTCGCTTAGCCGATTCAAGATATTTCGGATCCCCAAACACCCGATACCCTTCCATCAACGCCAAACCCGCCCAACCCGTGTCGTAGAAGCAGTGGGTGTCGTTCACCACTCCTTCCACTGATCCCCACCAGCGCCACTGACCGTTGGGCTCCTGCTCCTTTAACAGGTAGTCCAATCCCCCCAGGGCCATCTCTTTGTAGGTATCCCCGCCTAAGGCTTCATAGGCGTAGACATAGCCCACGGTTGTATCGCCCACACCGCGAATCACGGGATGGCCGACGTTATCGCGTCCCTTTCCCCAGCTCCCATCCTCATTCCGACTCTCCAACATGCTCTTGTGGGTCTTTTCGATGAGCTCTACCAAGGCCCGCCGATCAACTTCGAGAAACACGTAGGGCGAAGGAAGCACTCTGTCTCGGACCACCACAGGGAGTGCACCAGGATAGGTGGTGCCCGGCACAACCACTTGGAATTCATCCGTCGCGAGGACACGCCAGTTCTCTCTCTCCGAATAGACCGAGGCAGCAACCTGATACCGACCCGCAGGATCACCCGATCTAACCGCGTAGGTGTACGAAAGGACGGTGCCCTCCGTCACCTCCTCGAAATGGTGTGAGGAGAACCGAACGGCTCCCAGCGGATCGTAGACGATCACACTGGCCAGGACCTCCTGCTGGTTTATCCCGGATAGGTGGAGTTCGATTTCGGCCTTATCGCCCGCGGCGAAACCGATGCTTTTCTCCTGTACGAAGATGAACACTTTTCTCCCCGTTGCCATGTCAATCCCTCCGACGCGTCCCATGAGTACTGTTCCTCTATTCCCGAGATACCCTTCATAGACCAGGGTCTTCACATCCAATGTCATATTGTTTCAGCGGGGGAAGGTGGTGCACTCGAAGCTGTTGTTATGAGAAGCGCCCGCCGAGGTGGTGTTGAGGTGGGCTTATCCAGATTTCAATTGACACCCCCCACTATGGCCATGTGAGTTGTGCCACTACAGGCAGGTGGTCAGAATATGCCTGTTTCTTGCGGACCATCGTGGCGAAATCCTGAGTCTCGTATTACGGTCGCGCTTTGCAGAATGCTGCTAGAGATGGGCTGGCATAAATGTGGTCCGAATAGTCTTTCGAACACCCACTTTGAAGTCTCCTAAGACAATGATGTTGCTTGGCACAGACCGGATTCTTCACAGAAGGATAACGTAATCGCCTGATCCGAGACAGGATCTGAGCAAACACCTTCTGGTCCCTCCACTTGCTGCTCGACTTGCCGCAGTAGAGATCGCGGAATATCTCCTGTAACTTCGTCAGGAAAACGGTCCTACATCCTGGCTTCTTCGCCGATAGCTACCCTATATCTTTTTCCTGCTCCGGCTATCGCCAGCGTGACGTCGTGGGGTAGACCGGACCTGGGACTGCTACTTCGACGTCGATACGTTCGCTGCTCAATTCCGACAGTAAGGCGTAGGCGTTCATCGGCAACATCGCCAAGATTTGACTCAATTTCCGGCTTGCTGCCACCCGCTCCTGATGCTCAATTTCGACGCCAACGAACCTAAAGACGCTACGACAACCTCCCGGCAAAAAGTAGCCCGGCTCCGCTCTGACGCAATCTCCTGGACCATCCATGAGACATAACGTTGGTGGCAATTAAAGCGAAGTAACCTCTATCCTTGCCACGTACGTACCAGTACCAGGTAGTCCCAAACTCCTTGGTACACCCTCCGAATCTTCGTACCATACCGGCTAATTGAGCCGATAACATTGCGATCTGTAGCATCGGCTTGGTGGAATCCTCCCAGCGCAGTCGCGCCTCGGTGGACAGTGTCTTCAGCCGGTTGTTCACGGCAGAGACTCCGACCGCAGTCACTGTCAAGGAACGGGGACTCCCGAGACCCAGCCCGGCAGGATGTCTTGCGAAGTCTGGGATCAGCCTTCGGGACAGCGGGTGACGAAGGTTTCATTCGCCATCGTTTCGGGCTCTATGAAGCCTCAGCCGGAGCGGGGAAGACCGTACTGGCCGGTCCAGGATTCCGGCAAGGCTTGTGGCAGAGTTTCACGATCCAGGGTGGCCTCCCGCCGGGAAGAATTTCTGGTATCGTGGAGGACCAGAAGGCCATCTGTGGTTCGCCACCAATGGCGGCGTGAGCCGCGTGTGGCCTGGACCGAGCTACTGCTGAGGTAGCCACTATGAACCCACTGCTGAATCAATATACCAGACTGCTCATCTGCGTAATCGTCGCCGTCCTCCTTTGGCTGCTCACGGCACCAGCGATGCTCCTGCAAAGGGATGGCAGGTGTTCTCTGTTTTCATCGCTGTCATCTTGAGCTTCATCCTGCGCCCCTTCCCCATGGGCACGATGGTGGTCCTGGGACTGGTGATTCTTACTGCCACCAACACGATCACCATTAAGGAGTCCCTCAGCGGCTACGGTGATTCCACGGTGTGGCTAGTGGTTGCTGCCTTTCTCATCGCCGGTGCCGTCATCCACACGGGCTTTGGCCGCAGACTCGCTTTGACCATGGTCAAGCTGCTGGGTAGGTCCACCCTCGGCCTGGGGTACGCCCTCTGCGCCTCGGAGCTGGTCCTAGGCCCGGCGGTACCCTCCAACACGGCAAGAGGAGGCGGCATCCTGGCGCCCGTCATGGACTCACTAGCACGCGCCCTGGACTCGACTCCCGATCAGGAGCCCGAGAGGGCGGGTGCCTTTCTCGCGCTCGTGGGCTCGCAGGCAAATCTCATCACCGCCAGCATGTTTCTCACGGGAATGGCAGCCAACCCGCTGATCAGCAAGGCGGCTGATGATGTGTTTGGGATCCAGTTCGGTTTCGCCGAATGGGCTCTAGGCTCCATTGTCCCGGGGCTGGTCGGGCTGCTGCTGCTCCCCTTGCTCATCTTCCGTTTAAGCAGGCCTACCCTCACCGACTCACGCCCCGCCCAGCAGAAGGCAAAGGAGGAGCTCGAACGCATGGGTCCGATGAGTGGTGCGGAATGGGTGATGCTCTTGACCCTGACCCTGCTGCTTGCCTTGTGGACGACCACAGCACTGCACGGCATGAGCACGACCCTTGTGGCGTGGATCGGTGTCAGTATTCTGCTCCTGACTCGAACCGAAACCTGGGACGACATCGTCAGCAACTCCAAGGCATGGGACACGCTGATCTGGCTGGGAGGTCTCCTCACCATGGCCAACCTGCTTCGGGACTACCGCTTCATCGAGTGGTTTGCGGGGACCATGCAGGGTTGGGTTGCCGGCTATGACGGTGTAGTAGTCGTGATCCTGCTGGCGTTGATCTACTTCTATTCCATGTACGCCTTCTCCATGTTTACCGCGCACATCTCCGCCATGGTAGCCACTTTCCTAGCGGTATGCCTCGCCGCCGATGGAAGTCCCATGCTGGCTGTGGCGTTGATGGCCTATTTCTCATGCCTGTGTGGCTGCTTGACCAACTACTCGACGGGCCCGGTGGTGATTTACTTCGGGCTAGGCTACGTAGAGGTTCGCAAGTGGTTTACCGTCGGCTTTGCCGTTTCCCTCTTCCACCTCGTCACCTGGTTGGGCGTTGGGATGTTGTGGTGGCGACTTCTCGGATGGTGGTGAAATCGATGTGAAAAGGCTGGACTGAGCAACGGAGAGGTTAGTTATCAGTTGCTGAACGCATGGCTCGTGCAACGGCCTGACTCAGAGTTGATCGCTAGCTGGAAGGAATATATCGGTGCACTCTTGCTTACCCTGGATGAGGAAGCCAAAGACGCCCTGAGGAAGGATCTCCTGGAACGCGCCCGCGAAGTTGCCGAGGCGACCGGAGGATTCTTGGGGTTCGGCCAGAAAATCTCTACACAGGAGGAAACCGTCTTGGAAGAGATAGATCAGGTATTCCTGTAAGAAATGTGGAACAACGGGTTGAGGCGATTCTGGAGATTCTCCAGCCGGTGAGAGAGCAGACGCTCAAGCGTCCTGACTCCACGCCGAGATCCGCATCGCGGGCTACTTCTCGTCCGAGTCCGCTGACCGGCTCGACGAAGCTATGAACCAAGTAAAAGATACCAACAGAGTCGTACTGATCTTCGACGAAAAGTGCTTCATAAACAGCACGGGGTTATCTGCATTGTTCGAGCATATTTTCCCGGGCATCGAGCAAGGCAAGGAATAACGTGTGGTCCATCCCGCCCCGGCACTTCAGGAAGGATATAGTGGGGCTGAGCTCCGATGTGCAGGTGTTCGCGGAAGAAGCTCAAGCCTTGGATGCCTGATAGTTCATCTGCACCGACATTGCTCCCTTGCCTCCAACACAGCGGCGATATGTCTGAACTCATTGCTGATAAATCGATCATTTTCCATACCACCTACGGAAACATTGCCTTCAAGGCACTATTAGGAGTCCTCATTCCTAGCTTTCTCTTTTGGGCAGGGCTTGTCATGCAGCCTATTGTGTTGGTGTTTCTAGCGATCTCTATCATGGCTCTCGTGATCCTGCTCTTTTGGACTCATATAGAGGTGATGAAAGGAGGAATTTACCTCAAAAGAGGATTGGGGATACTGAATGGAAACAGGCGCTTCATCAGCGATGATAGTGTGGACTATGTGAGGGTCATCTTATCGCTCAACATTCACATGCTTAAGATCGTGATGGACGACAAGACCGTCAGGATTGACATCGACGATTTAACCAATCACAGTGAGTTTCTTGATGTGATGCAGGAGAAATACGCCGACAAATTCCAAACATTTGAGAGTACGAAAAAGTATGTTTAGATCGGAACATCCACTGCACAGCAGCTTCCGTAAAGTGAGATCGCTGGAAAAACATACTGATAGGGGAACGTGAATGAGGACTTGGAATTTCAAGCTATCCCAACTAACAGTGTTTTTCTTGGCGACGCTCGTGCTGGGGGTGCAGATTTGTCAGATCGTCAATGCATTCCGGGCAACCGGCTCAATATCCACTTTTGAGTGTTCGATTGGCGTGATGGCTCTTGCGATCTCCGGAAGTCTGTTCCATCGCGCTAGGGGACGCTCAACCGTACTTAACCCCCCTTGATGCCGGAGCGGGACTGTTCGCGGTCCTGACGAAGTACAACGTTCCCCAGTTGAGCCAGACGTTCATCGAAACGAATCCATATGCCGTCAAGAGAAACTCCATCGACCGCGTGCTGACCTACACATTTATCGGACTAGCGCTACTTGGGCTTGCGGCGCAGGCCGGGCGAGAGGCGCAAGGCCGCGCTCGAAGAGGAACGGAATAAACTCGCCGACTCTCACCCGCAAGGCGATCGACTGCCATCTGACACCGAGATACGCAATGCACTGAAGGGATTCCGTTGTCTATTGGAGAGCGGGACACATCAGGAGAGACGGACGGTTGTTGAGGAAAATATTGAGAAGATTCTCGTGCGTCCTACAGGCGATGTGTTGCTGAAAGTGAACCCGGCCGGATTTCTGTCCGACCGTCCTTTTGATTGGTGCCGAGGGCCGGACTCGAACCGGCACGACCGATAACGGCCAACGGATTTTAAGTCCGTCGCGTCTACCAATTCCGCCACCCCGGCACGATCATCCAGATATAAAAATGGAGGCGACGCCCGGACTCGAACCGGGGAATAAGGGCTTTGCAGGCCCCTGCCTTACCACTTGGCCACGTCGCCTCGTGCAAAAATTGCCTCGATTTTAGCGGAGTCGAAAATAGCCGGCGCTCTGTAACATGTCAATCCCGCCTCGGTGTCGTTGGTAGTCCGATTTCCTATATTAGTGGAACTCCGCTTACAGTTCTCCGCGCAGGTGAGATGCGATGAAACAGTACCTTGATCTGGTTGCCCACATTCTCGAAAACGGAGCCGAGAAAACCGACCGCACTGGGGTCGGCACGCTGGCCGTTTTCGGTCATCAAATGCGCTTCGATCTGGGGGATGGTTTTCCTTGCCTGACCACCAAGAAACTGCACATGCGGTCGATCACCCGCGAGCTCCTCTGGTTTCTAAAGGGCGATACGAATGTTGCCTACCTGCGAAAGAATAACGTCTCAATCTGGGACGAGTGGGCAGATGGAAATGGCGACCTGGGGCCGGTCTACGGCAAGCAGTGGCGTGCCTGGGAGGCTGCCGACGGCAGTCAGATCGACCAGATTCAAAACGTCATCGACCTGATTCGCACCGATCCTGATTCTCGCCGTATGCTGGTGAGCGCCTGGAACGTGGGTGAGCTGGACCTCATGGCGCTCACCCCGTGTCATTGCCTTTTTCAGTTTTTCGTCGCCGACGACCGCCTTAGCTGCCAGCTCTATCAACGCAGCTGCGACGTCGGTCTGGGCGTGCCTTTCAACATCGCCAGCTACAGCCTGCTCACCATGATGATCGCCCAGGTGTGTGAACTGAAACCAGGCGAGTTTGTATGGACCGCAGGCGATGCCCACATCTATCTAAACCATGTAGATGCTTTGCAGGAACAGCTCACCCGTGAACCCCGGGAGCTTCCCCGCATGGCTATCGCCTCCCGCGATCAGGACATCTTCCACTTTCGTTATGACGATTTCAAACTCCTGCAGTACGACCCTCATCCGCCCATAGCGATGGAAATTGCCGTCTGAGCTCCTCGTCTGAAACCGCCGTGGCCGTTCAGGGGGAGCTGGGTTCCTTCAGCGAGCTGGCGGCGTTCGAGTTCCTTTCCCCCGACGTTCGGATCGTACCGTGCGAGACCTTTGCGGGTCTGTTCGATGCGGTTGGCAACGGCCAAGCGGCGTACGGTATGGCTCCCGTGGAAAACTCCCTGGCCGGAAGCATCGACCCGGTTTGGGATCTGCTGGTTTCGCGCCGCCCTTTCGTCACCGGCGAGCTCTACCTGCGCATCGAGCACTGTCTCATTGGCCACCCGGGGACCAAGCTCGACGGCGTACGCCGCATCTACTCCCATCAGCAGGCGCTTGCCCAGTGCCAGGAGTTTATCCTGGGTCTTGCCGGGGTTGCCCAAGAGGAGTTCTACGATACCGCCGGGGCGGTTAAAATGATCAAGGAGCGCGGCAACACCGAGGAGGCGGCCATCGCTTCAGCCCAGGCTGCAATCGATTACGAGATGCAGATTCTGGCAGAAAACATCCAGACAGATCACCAGAACTTTACGCGGTTCCTGGTCATCACTGGCCACGCTGTTGAGGCTGACGCCACCCCGTCGAAGTCAACGGTCGTGCTCAAGGCCGACCTCTCGACCGTCTCCGCTTCGGAACTGTTGGGAACGCTGTCGCGAAAAGGCATCGCGGTGAGCAAGCTGGAGACGCGCAAATGCCTGGGCGAACCCTGGCGCTATCTCGTCTATCTTGATCTTGAGGGGGATGTTACGGAAGGTCCGATCAAAGCCACCCTAAGAGAATTGAAATCGCTGGTTTTGGAGGTTCACGTGGTGGGCTCTTATCCCGCCGGCATGCAGAGCGAAGCGCGGCTGCATCGACAGTAGGCAACGACGCGCTGCCGGCGACGCCCGCGGAGTTCCCGAACGTGATCGTGTTCAATCCTCAAACACGCGCCTCACCTCGGGCGTTTCGCTGTCGATGCGCCAGACACCTGCTGCGCCGTCGCCATCCAGATCGGCTTTCACGGTTATCTCGAAGCGGTTCCAACCGGCCTCCACCTCCCACTCGTAACCTTCGATCCATTTCCAGTCCAACCCAGTGGCCGGATCGGTGGGATCGAAGAAGTGTTTGTGTTCCCGGCGGTGCGCCAGTTCCAGCTCGTGGAGTTGCTCGAGGCCGGCCTCCAGTTGGATCTGTCGCCGCTGCGCTGTATCGATGCCGGAATGGGTGACAACGCCGGCGGCAATCAGGATAATCAACAAGACCAGCGTTTCCAGCCGGTTGTACCATCGACCGGACATCGCCATCTACCTCAGCTCCATGTCCACATCCGACTCCAGGGCACCTCTTCCGAGGATTATTGGCTCCGAGTAACGGTCGTAAGGCTCCGACATTCGGTACGGCTCGGGGAGGCCGCCGTCGTGTCTGCCGTTCCCATTGGTATCGACGAAGCTGTACACGACATAGTCGCACGGCAACAAGCCGACGAGCTCGTAGCTTCCGTCCGCCGCTACGGTCGTCGGGTGGGCGCGACCGTTTTTCTGACAGATGGCCTCGACCAGCACGTCGCCATCGTTCGAGCTTTCGTCGCTGCCGTCGGCGCCCGGGTCCACACGCGAGACCTTTCCCGTGATGCCGCCGAGGTCGGTCTCTTCCATCGCCGAAAAGGTGTAGGTGTAAACGCTGTCTCGCGGACTGAGCCCCGCCAGATCCGCCAATTGTTCGGGATTCACCTCGAGGCGATGGCTCCCGACGTCCCATGGCGCCGCGGGAGCAAAACGGAAGGAAGTGGCTGAGTCCCGCTCCCATCGGCCCTCGACGACCTCCGTGGAATCGGAGTCGTTCCAGAGGTCTGCAAGGTTGTCCGCTTCGACAGCCTCGTTCATCACAAGACGAAGCGGCTCATCGCCGACCACCTTCCCCGGCGAAAGGAACGAGCGCACAACTTCCGGAGGTTTTCTGTCTTCGCGGGCGCTACCGCGGATCGGTTCATCCCATTCAAGCTCCCGGGCATCCAGGTGCAGACGTTTAAAGCGGTAAGACTTTCCGGCCACTTGCGCTGACGTCGCGGCGTAGACCCTGCGGCCATCTGTCGGTGAGTTGTAGATTGAGCGAATCTCCAGATCGGGTACAACCAAGTCTAGACGGCCGGCTTCAACCTCGCTGGCGAAAATGAACAGGAGCCGGTTTCGGTCCAGTGCCTGTACCTTCTGGATCTTCGCTTCCGGGCTTTCTGCCTGGTATAAGGCGAGATCCCCCGCACCGGTTTCTCCGTCCTCGCCTACCTCGAGGTACCGGGACGGCAAGGCGACCAGCTCGGTTTGATCGAGCGCGTCGTTGCGATTGTTGTCTTTGAATGCGACGATGCGGTAGCTCCCTGCAGAGAGTCGAAGAAATTCATAACCGCCACCCTGGCCGCTCTGGGTGCGATAGGCAGGAGATGCCCGCCCGACTTCACCCTCCATGTTCTCGACGTCGTACGCCCAGATCATGGCGCCGCTCGCCGGCAGGTGATCCTTGAATACGAATCCGGAAACGCTCGCCTGATTCAAGCGATCACCGGTGCCGAAGGCAAAACTGTAGGATTCCGCCAGCGGGTTGTTGCGTAAGTCGCGTGCGCCGGTCCCGACGGTGACGACGTAAGTGCGATCTGCTTGAAGGGGGCGTTTGAACCTCAGGACTAGCTGTCGTCCGCCGAAACCGGGCCACTGGAACTCGATTGGGGATTCGGGAGATACGAAGACGGCCTCGACCGTGCACTGGCGATCCATGCGCTCGCTGAAAAGGATCTCGACCCGTGCGTCGGAGGCCACGTGGATGGCATCCGCGGCGGGCGCGTGGGCGACGATGGCAGGAGCGGCCTCGTCCACGGGACCACCCTGGGGTTTGCCTACCTTGGCGCAGGCTCCCAGAAACGCCAGGCCGATGTAGGCAAGCAGGCGCATTCGTCAGAGCACATAACGGCTAAGGTCCTCATCTTCGAGAACATCCTTGAGTTTTTTCACCACGTAGGATTTGGTGATTCGCAGCGTCTTCTTGCGCGCCCCCGGGGCATCGAAAAGGATCTGATCGAGCAGCGTTGACATAACCGTGTGCAGCCGGCGAGCGCCAATGTTTTCCATCTGCAGATTTATCTCGAAGGCGATGCGAGCGATCTGCCGCACCGCCGCCGGCTCAAAGGTCAGTTTGACGCCTTCCGTGGCCAGCAGTGCGGTATACTGCTTGATCAGAGCATTCTTCGGTTTGTCCAGGATGCGGACGAAGTCACCTTGCTCGAGATTATCGAGCTCGACGCGAATGGGAAAGCGGCCCTGAAGCTCGGGGATCATATCGGCAGGTTTCGAGGTGTGAAAGGCGCCGGCTGCCACAAAAAGGATATGGTCGGTCCGAACCATGCCGTATTTGGTAGCCACGTTACAACCCTCGATGATCGGCAGCAGGTCCCGTTGCACCCCTTCCCTTGAAATGTCCGGGCCGTTCTTGGCCGGTTCACCGGTGATCTTGTCGATCTCGTCTAGAAAAACGATACCCGCGTTGGTAACCCGCTCGATTGCCTCCGACACCACCTGGTCGCGGTCGATCTGTTTCTGAGTTTCCTCCTGGGTCAGAAGATGCCGGGCGTCGGCCAGTGAAACCTGCCGCTCTTTGCGTGCCGGGGGCGTCATCTCCGTCAGCATTTCCTGCAGGTTGATACTCATCTCTTCCAGGTTACCCGCCGCCGAAAATACCTCCACCATCGGGGTGCGATCCTTCGGCACCTCGATCTGCACCGACTGTTGGTCCAACTTGCCCGAACGGAGCTGTCGCCGCAGCTGGTCCCGGCGGCGTTTCACCCTTCCTTTGGCAACATCCGACAGCAGGTCCAGCAATCGCTCCTCCACCTTTACCGCAACCTCCGCTTCCACCGCGTCCACATATTCGGCGCGCACCATGTTGACGCCCAGATCCACGAGGTCGCGAATGATCGATTCCACATCCTGACCTACATAACCGACCTCCGTGAATTTCGATGCTTCCACTTTTATGAACGGCGCATTTGTGAGCCCTGCCAGACGCCGCGCGATCTCCGTCTTCCCAACACCGGTTTGACCGATCATGATGATGTTGTTGGGCACGATCTCGGTGCGCATCTCCTCACCGACGTGCTGCCGGCGCCACCTGTTCCGCAGCGCGATGGCAACCGATCGTTTCGCTTTCTCCTGGCCGACGATGTATCGATCCAGCTCGGTGACGATCTGCTTAGGTGTTAGTTCCTTCATAACTCGACGATCTTGATTTGGCTGTTGGTGTAGATGCAAAGATCCGCTGCCACCTTCAGCGAACGGCGCACGATCTCGGCTGCGGTGAGTTTCGTCGCGTCCACGTAAGCCCGCGCGGCAGCCACCGCGTACGGCCCGCCCGATCCGATGCCGAGGATTTCGTCGTCTGGGGCGAGTAGATCGCCTTCACCCGAGATCAACAGCGAGCGCTTCTTGTCCATGGCGACGATCATCGCTTCCAGCCGCCGGAGAAAGCGATCGGTACGCCATTCCCGCGCCAGCTCGTGGGCGGCGCGCTCCAGATTTCCGTTGAACTCCTCCAGCCGCTGCTCCAGGAGGTCCAGCAGGGTAAGGGCATCGGAGGTGCCGCCGGCGAAACCGGTCAGTACCGAGTCGTTGAACAGCTTGCGGATCTTCGACGTCTTGTGTTTCAGCACCACCTCCCCGTAGCTGACCTGGCCATCACCCCCCATAACCACCTTACCCCTCAGCCGCAGACCAAGTACGGTCGTGCCGTGAATCGCATCTTTCTTCATCGGAGAATCCTCACGCCCTCGGGTGGGCGTTGGCGTAGATTTGTTGCAGACGGTCCGGATCGGGTCGTGCGTAGCGTTTTGTAGCTCCCAGCGTCCCGTGGCCCAGCAGTTCCTTCACCGACGTCGGATCGGCGCCGGCGTCCAACATGTGACGGGTGAAACTGTGGCGCAGAACCTGCGGGCTAAAGCCGTTGGCCTCCACCACCGCACCCAGGTAGCGATTGACGATACGCTGCACCGTGCGTACGTGCAAGCGTTTGCCCGACGTATTTAGAAAGAGAGCGCCGGCGTCCACCTGGGTGATCTCCAATCCGACTACAAGGTCGGTGCGCTGCAACAGGTAATGGCCCAGCGCTTTATGCGCAGGCTCGCCTACAGGCACGATGCGTTCGAATCGGCCCGTGCTGACGCGCACGGTACCGTCGCTGTCCTCCAGGGCCGATAGATTCAATCCCACCAGCTCCCGCAGCCGGATCCCGCCGCCGTAGAACAGCTCCATGATTGCCCGGTCTCGCGCCCCGCGAAAATCGTCGCTGGGAGGTAGCAGGATCGCGCGCTCGAAGTCTGCGAGTTCGATGGTGTTGGGCAGGCTGAACTCTGTCTCCGGAACCGGCAAGCCCGCCGCCGGGTTGGAGGGCACGACCCCCTCGCGGCAGAGATACCGGAAGAAGGCGCGAACGGACGCCAGCTTCCGCGTTCGCGTGGCGGGTTTGAGTCCGGTTGCCTCCAGCTCTGCCATGAACTCGAGAATCGTCTGGCGCTGCACGGAAGCTACCGGAAGCCGGATGTCGGCGAGGCGGGGCAAGAGGTAGCGGGTGAACTGATGCAGATCGCAACGATACGCCGTCAGGGTATTTGCGGCGAATTTGCGGTCGTCGGTCAGGTAATCGAGAAAGCGGTCAGTCGCTTCTTCGATGCCCGATGAGGCAGTGAGCGTTGGAAACATCGAGCGTGATCGCGGTGTGGATCAAGGTGCCGTCAGGCCACCTGTTTTTCGGGTGCTTCAGGCGTTTCCGAGGTTTCAGACCGCGTGTATTTGCAGACTCGGCAGTACAGTGACGACTGTTCGCCACGGCTTGTGCGTTCGTAGAGGAGTGGCGCCTCGCACTGCGGACAGGTTGCGTCGACGGGTTTGTCCCAGCTGGCAAACTTGCAGTCGGGATAGTGGTTGCAACCGTAGAACACCTTGCCGCGCCGGGACTGTTTCTCGACGATCTGCCCACCGCACTTGTCTTCGGGGCAGCCGATGCCCAGCAGGAACGGTTTCACCCCTTTGCATTCCGGATACCGGGTGCAGGCGATGAACCGACCGTAGCGACCGGTCTTGACCACCATGGGGGCGCCGCATTCATCGCAGATCTCGTCTGTGTCCGGCTGTTCCTGTTCACCCTCCAACGGTTTGGTATTCTTGCATTCGGGATATCCGGGGCAGGCCAAAAAGCGACCATTGCGGCCCCACTTGATAACCATGTTCCGGCCGCACTCCTCACACACAATCGACGACTCTTCCTGAAGCGATTGTTTCAATTCTCGTCGGCGATCGTTGGCATCTTTGAGAATATCCTTCCAGGAACCGTAGAATTCGCGCACCGAATCGACCCAGTCGGCTTTGCCGTCCTCAATCTGATCCAGCTTGTCCTCCATCTTTGCCGTAAACTCGACGTTGAATACCTCGGGAAAGGTCTCCACCAGAAGTTTGTTCACGGTGTGGCCCCGTTCGGTGGCCATGAACGCGCGGTTGTCGATCTTCTCGACGTACTCGCGATCCTGAATCGTCGTAATGATCTGCGCATAGGTGGAGGGCCGGCCGATCCCCTGAGCTTCGAGCTCCCGCACCAGCGATGCTTCGGTAAACCTGGGCGGCGGTTTGGTGAAATGCTGCTCGGGAAACAGCTCCCCCAATGTCAGCTTGTCCCCCTCGGCTATGTCTGGAGGAAGCTTGCTGACGTTTTCCTCCTCCTCATCCTCCTTGTCCTTGCTCTCGGTGTAGAGCAGAGTGAAGCCGGGAAACTTCACCGAGCTTCCATTGGCGCGCAGCAAGTGATCGCCGGCGTCGATGTCGATGGAGATGAGGTCCATGACCTGCGGTTGCATCTGCGAGGCGACGAACCGTTTCCAGATCAGGTCGTAAACACGGGCCTGATCGTTGGTGAGCAACTCCCTGATGTTCTCAGGCTCGAGCGCCACGGAGGTGGGACGAATCGCCTCGTGGGCGTCCTGAGCACCACGCTTGGCGCGGTATCTGTTTGCCTCTTTGGGCAAGTATTCGGCGCCGTACTTCTCGTCAATCCGGGTGCGCACCTCTTTGATCGCATCGTCTGAAACCCGCGTTGAGTCAGTACGCATGTAGGTGATGAGGCCACGCACTTCACCCTCCATCTCGATTCCCTCATAAAGCTGCTGGGCCACCATGTCGGTGCGTTTGACCGAGAAGCGCAGACGACGAGCACACTCCTGCTGCAGCGTGCTGGTGGTAAACGGAGGCGCCGGTTTGCGCCGTTGCTCCCGTTTCTTCACCGACTTTACGGCATAGCTCGAATCGCTCAGGGCTGCCACCAGCCGATTCGATTGCTCTTCGTTGCCGATCTCGACCTTTTCGCCACCCACCTGCAACAGGCGAGCTTTGAAAAACTCGCCCTCCGTCTTAGAAAGCGTGGCATCGATCGACCAGTACTCCACCGGGTCGAAGGCGGATATCTCGCTGTCCCGTTCGCAGATGAGACGCAACGCCACCGACTGGACGCGACCGGCGGAAAGCCCGGAGTGAATTACCTTCCACAGGAGCGGGCTGATCTCGTACCCAACCAATCGGTCCAACACCCGCCGGGCCTGCTGAGCATTCACCTTCTCCAGGTCGAGCTCCTTCGACTTGTCGATGGATTCACGCACCGCTCGCGGTGTGATCTCGTTGAAGAGAATCCGCCGAAGATTGTCTTCCTTTTTGGCGATCGCCTGACCTACGTGCCAGGCTATAGCCTCTCCTTCGCGGTCCGGGTCAGTCGCCAGATAAATGGTGTCGGCGGTGCTGGCCACCTTACGCAATTCTGCCAGAACCTTGCCCTTGCCCCGTATGGTGACGTAGCGCGGTCTGAAGTTGTCATCCAGATCGATGCCCAACTCCTTCGGTGGCAGGTCGCGCACGTGACCCATGCATGATTTCACCACGAAATCCGAGCCGAGGATCTTGTTGATGGTTTTGGCTTTAGCCGGTGATTCAACTACGACCAGCGATTTACCCATGGTTCCTTACCTCAGTTCTCCTGCCGCTAAATGGGGAGAATGTTCGTATTTACCTGATATAGATATATGTAGCGCTGTCAATTCGGCCAATATAGGGAAGCCATTTCAGGTTCGCAACAACGGTTCTTGACACCACATTCTCCGAACCGATCTTGATCGACGTCATGATTCCCTCGAAAAACGCCAGAGAAATCGAGCTTATCCGCACCAGTTGCCGCATCGTCGTCGCGGTCCAACAGGCCCTGGAACAGGTTGTGGCACCGGGAGTTAGCACCGGGGAGTTGGATGCGCTGGCCGAGAAAACGATTCGCCAGCACGGGGCAATCCCGGCCTTCAAGGGGTACCATGGATTCCCCGCATCGATCTGTGCCTCCATAAACTCCGAGACCGTTCATGGCGTTCCCGGTTCCCGCAGATTGAGCGATGGTGATGTGCTGAGCATCGACGTTGGCGTCCAAAAAGATGGGTTCTTCGGCGATTCCGCCTTCACGCTTGGTGTGGGCTCCATCCAACCCGCCCACGAAATACTCATCGACGCCACCCGCCGCTGTCTTGAGGCCGGCATCGCCGAGGCCCGGCCTGGCTGTCGGGTCTCCGACATTTCCCATGCTATTGAAAAACAGGCAGATGCCGCCGGCCTGACGCCGATTCGCGAGTTTGGGGGTCACGGTATCGGGCGTGCGCTCCACGAAGATCCCAGCATACTCAACCATGGCAAGCCGGGCAAAGGTCCCCTTCTGCGCCCCGGTTTGGTCGTGGCGATCGAACCGATCATTGCCCTGGGGGAACCGGAGCTGGAAACAGCTGACGACGGTTGGACCGAGGTGACTTGCAGCGGCGACCTCACCGCTCATTTCGAGCACACGATCGTCATCACTGAGGATGGTCCGGAGATCCTCACAGCCCAGATGGCGCGTCCCGAACCGGTCCTGAGCACCTAACCGCTGGCTCCCTCCTCTTGCACACTGAATCGAACGCAGCGGTGAGGCACCCTTCCGTCGGACACACGAATCTCCAACGGGATGTTGAATGAGGGTCACCTTTCTGGGCACGGGTACGTCGGTAGGAGTTCCACGTATCGCCTGCACGTGTCTCGTCTGTCGATCGGACAATCCGAAGAACAAGCGGCTACGGTGCTCTATCCTGCTGGAATATGGCAACCATGTGGTCCTGGTGGATACCGGACCCGACCTCCGGACCCAGGCGTTGCGCTACGAAATCGACCGCGTCGATGCGGTGCTGCTCACCCACGGACACGCCGATCACCTCCACGGCCTGGACGACATTCGCGCCTACTGCTTCTCCATGGAAGGTCCGATGCCCTGCTACGCCGACCGGACCACGATGGAGCGGATCAATCTGGTCTTCGGGTACGCCTTCGATTCGCCGTACAAACACCCCCTGCCCCAACTGGATCTACAGTTGATCGACGGTCCGTTCCAGCTGTTTGGAACCGACGTGGAACCGGTTGAAGTGCTGCATGGCCGTCTGCCCGTGCTGGGCTTTCGTATGGGCTCCTTTGCCTACGTCACCGACTGCAGCCACATCTCCGACGCGTCGCTTGAGCAGCTTGCTGGATTGGATACCCTCGTCCTTGACGCCCTGCGTCACAAAGAGCATCCGACTCACTTTACGCTGCAGCAAGCCCTCGACGTGGTCGAACGTCTCCAGCCCCGCGCGACCTACTTCACCCATATGGCCCACGATCTGGATCACGAGACGACCAACCAGTCCCTGCCGGACCACGCTCAATTGGCGTACGACGGGCTCGTGCTCGAACTCTAGCTGTCGAGGCGCTACTGAGCCTACTGCGAGTCACAAAAAAAACGGCGCGACCTAGAAAAGGCCGCGCCGCGATTTCATCTCCCACTGATACCCTAGTAAGCAGTTAGTCTCGTATCATCGATGGCGGAGGAGCTTGGCTGGCAAGGCGTGCGAACGAGCCCCGTATCGAAAATATGCCGAGTGAGTCCAACGACTCGAAGCGGGATGGATCGGCGCCATAATCAGCACTTGGACCAGCCGCAATGCCTACAGCTCAGGCAACCGCTTTCGTGGATGGTGGTGGCGCCGCATTCCGGGCAGGTGCCGAGTAACTTCGCATCGCCTCCAACGACCCCGCCCCCGGTTGATCCGTCCAGGTCGCGAGTCTCGACATATTCTCCCGTGCGCCGCTGTACATAGCGCTCTAACGCCTTGCCGATGGCGTCCGGGGTGGAGAGAATCAGCTCCCCGTTCTCCCAAACCGGAGTGGGACCGGAAATGCCCTTGAGCTCAAGTATCACCTCCTGTGGATCGATTTCCGACCGCAGGACCAGGGATATGAGCCGGCTGATCGCCTCTGACTGGGCAGCGGCATTGCCTCCTGCCTTGCCGATGGTGCTGAACACCTCGCACAACCCCTTCTCATCTTCGTTGATCGTAACGTAGATGTTCCCTTCTCCGGTGCGCACCCGCTCTGTGACCCCTCGGGTCACCGCCGGGCGCTGCCGCGGATGATACCCAGCGCGCGGCCGTTCCTCCGTCTCGGCCCCCCCCTCTTCCGCGGGAGCTGTGGCGTCAGACTGCAAAATCCCTTCGCGGCTCCCCTCCCGGTACACCGTCACCCCTTTCAACCCCTCTTTGTACGCCGTGACGTAGATATCCGCCACGGTTTCGACGCTCGTATCCGTCGGCAGGTTCAGGGTCGAGGAGATGCTGCTGTCGGTGTACTTCTGGATAACACCCTGCATTTTGACGCGAAAGAAAGGATCGATGCTGTGGGCGGTGACCACGTGATCCGGTAGGTCTTCGTCGCCACCAAACAATCTTTTCACCAGCGGATGATACACCTTGTATTCACGAAAGCTCTCGCCGTCGGCCTGTTTCACTCGCCGGGTATAGCTGGTGCAGAAGATCGGCTCGATACCGGAGGTGGTTTCGGCCACGATCGACCCGGTTCCCACCGGCGGTACTGTGATCAGCGTGCTGTTGCGCAATCCGAACTTCTCGATCTTGTCGCGGATGCGGGTCGGCAGACTCTGGAAAAACTTGCTCTTGGAAATGCCCTCGAAATCAAACAGCGGAAACGGTTTCTTTTCTTGTGCCAGATCGATGGAGGTCTCATAGGAGTTGTAGCAGATCGTTTGCATGATCTTCTCGACCGCATCCAGCGCCTCATCCGAATCGTAGCGTAGACCCATCGCCAACAAAGCGTCCGCCAGCCCGGTGATGCCCAGACCGACCCGCCGGTCTGACGCCACCGCATCCATGATCTTGGGCAGCGCGTGACGTTTCATGTTGTATTCAATCACGTTATCGAGAAAACGGGTGGCGATGCGGGTGCTATCCGCCAAATCGTTGAGATTCAGGGTGCCATCGTCGCGGACGAACTTTACGAGGTTGAGATTGCCCAGGTTACACGCCGTGTAAGAAGCCAGGGGCTGCTCGCCGCACGGATTGGTGCTGGTCAGCGGATTGGCGTACTCCACGTTGTGATATTCGCGCATGGTATCCCAGAAGATGATGCCCGGCTCGGCGCTGGCATGCGCGTTGGTGATGATCTTGTTCCACAGTTCCCGCGCTTTGACGGTGCGGAACACCTTGCCACCCCACTTGAGATCGAAGTCGCCGTCACCCAGCACCGCCTCCATAAACTCGTGCGTGATGAGCACGCTGATATTGGCGTACTGCACCTTGGTACGGGATGAATCGTTCTTGATGGTTATGAAATCCTCGATGTCCGGATGATCGACCCGGAGCGTCAGCATCAGTGCACCGCGGCGGCCGGCCTGCGACACCGCATTGGTGCTCTCGCTCAGCAGATTCATGAACGCCGTGCAACCGGGTGATTGATCTACCGTGGCATTTACCGCTGCGCCTTTGGGTCGGAGAACCGACAGATCTGTACCTACACCGCCGCCGGTGCGGTAGACCATGGCAGACTCGGAGAGACATCTATAGATGCATTCGAGGCTGTCGTCTTCTATGGGAACGACGTAGCAATTGGACAGGGTCGGCTTGCGGCGCGCCTCTTCGCGGCCGGCGCCATGCATGACCCGTCCACCGGGGATAAACTTGAAATCCATCAGTAGCGAGAAGAAGCGGTCGTACCACAACTCATTGTCCGTCTCCACCGAAGCCATGGCGCGGGCGATGCGATCCCACATCTGCAGCGGTCCGGTCTCTCCAGGAGCTAGATATTTGGATCGCAAAACGTCGATCGCCAAGTCGTTGTCCTGGTAATAGGTCTCGGCGTCGGCGGCATTTTTTAGCAGGTCATCGTGCCCGTTGCGCTTGAGACCGTTGTCCTCCAGTTGCGCCAGTAGATCCTCGAGCCGGTGGACGGCTTCCGGGGTCTCGGAGACGGTCGGCTTCTTCGGTCGATGTAACGGCATTATCCCTTCCTCTACAGCGAAATATCCCCATGTCGGTTGGTCCCAGAAAGGGCCGGGATACCGGCGGAAACTCAGGGAAATCTTGGGTTTAGAAGATAAACGGGGAGTCGTGCGTGGTCAACCTGAATACACAGCATCTCAGGCTGAAGACAGCTTCAGCACACAATATCTTGTGTTGAAGCTGTCCAAAAATATCGGCCTGAGACGAGCTTGTCAAGCGGTTTTTTTCGCCGCGTTATTTTGGCGTTTTTGCAAGTCTGAAGAGGCCCGAAAACGTCTTAATAAGAGCGCGGGGGTGATGACGGTAGAAGCCGGTGACGGAGGCGCCTAATTCGCCAGTTGCTCCAGCTCGCGAACGAAATCGCTGCGGTCTTTGAACTGGCGATATACCGAGGCAAAACGCACGTAAGCCACCTCGTTGAGACCGCGCAGATGCTCCATGACCTGCTCGCCGATTTCGTTCGATGGGATCTCTTTTTCGTTCATGTTGCCCAGCGCGGTTTCGACGAGATCCACCAGCTCTTCGATCTGGTCGATGGGCACGGTGGTCTTGTAACAGGCTAAGCGGATCTTCGCCAGCAACTTGCTGCGATCGAAAGGTTCGCGGCGGCCATCGGCTTTGATAACGGTGAGCGGAACATTTTCAATGTATTCGTAGGTGGTGAAGCGACGGTTACAGTCGAGACATTCCCGGCGCCGGCGAATCGCCATCCCCTCTCGGCAGGAACGTGAATCCACCACCTTGTCATCTTCGTGATTGCAAAATGGGCACCGCATCGAGAGACCTCCTGCTGACTGCCCCGATACCGTTGGGCAGAAGCGATGTAGCTGAACGGTCGTTCTGGGGAAAGAGCAGCGGAGCGGGGATCGTATTCAGAACTGCTTGCTTAGGATAATAAAAACAGCAGGATATGGCAACTCTGCCACGGGCCGCTAGTGCAGCTGGAAAGAAATGGGAAGGGTCACTTCGACGGAAACGGGGCGGTCGTTCTGCATGGCAGGGGAAAAAACCCACTGCCATATCACCTCGGTTGCGGCTTGATGGAAAACCTCGGGTCCGGTCACCCCGAGCACCTTCTTGACCCGACCATCTTTCCCCAGGAGCACCCGGACGAAAACCTTGCCTTCGATATTCGCCTTGCGAGCGATCTCCGGATATTTAGGATTGACCGCCTTGATCGCTTTGGGTTGAGACTCGGCCATCCACAGGGGCACCACCTCATCCTCTTCCTCTAGGTCGAGATCAGCCGGGTCGTTCAAGGGCGGGGGGGGCAGGAGGCCTTCCAGGTCGAGATCCAGATCTGTCGTCTCTATGGTGGCGTCTTCCGGTATATCCAGATCGTCGGAAGCCACCGGAACTACAGGGCGAGGCGGTGGCGGAGGCCGCCGTTGCTGTGCCGTTTCGGGAATCTGCTCCAGCTGAATGATGATCTGCTGTTGCGGTTTCGAATACGCCTTAAAGTCAAAACTCGGAAAAACCACAAACAGCAGCGCGTGGAGCAAGACCGACACCCCCATCGAGGTCCACAACAGTTTTCGATACCCGAGCTTCAGATTCGCTTCCGGTTGTTTGCCGCGGATCATTTGTCCTCGCGCCCGGTGGCAAAATTGACCCGCAGCGCTTCTACCTTGCGAAGCTCCTGCAGCACGTCTGAAATCAAACCGAATTCCGCAGCTCCGTCTGCCTTTATGGAGACGACAACTCGCGGATTTGCGGTGAGTTTTTCGTGTATCCGCCCACCCACCTGATCGAGTCCTATGTTCTGATCATCGATATTGATGATGCCGGTCGGCCCCACCCAGATGTTGGTGACGTCGCGCCGGCTCTCGAGCTTCTCGACCTTTTCCGCTGTGGGCAGTTCGACGGGGATACCGCGGAAACGAACGAAGACAGTCGAAACCATGAAGAAGACCAGCAACAGGAAAGAGATGTCGGCCATCGAGGCCGTGGGGATGGCGCTGGCAACTCGGGCTTTGCGTTTGAATCTCATCGCCTACTCTTCCGGATTGGCTATGGAGATGCGAGTGGCCCCGGCCAGCTTCAGTTCGTCGAGGACGTCGACGAACATGCGATAGCTGGCGCCCCGTTCGGCCTTAAGCGCAATGATCAGCTTCTCGTTCTCGCGCAGGCGGCGCTCGATGTCCGCCTTGAGGGCGCTGAATTCGATCGTGTTCAGGTTCTCGTTCTCGTAGTAGGCTATCTGGTCCCGGGCGTTGATCCAGACATTGCAGATGTTCTTTTTCCGCACCTCCTTGGTCTCAGCGACCGGAGGTAGTTGCAACGACAGCCCCTTGTCCTGGTTCATGGTGGTCGTCACCAGAAAGAAGGCGATAAGGAGGAAAGCGATGTCCGCCATCGACGCTGTGGGAATATCCGGTCCGACCCGCCGAACCCGTGGTTGCAGCATGGTTGCGCCTCAGCCGCTACTCTTCGAGCCAGCGATATCCGCGAGAATATCTACCAGGGCAGCAGTGTGCTCTTGCATGTCCGAGATGATTCGGTCGATGCGCGAAGCAAACAGGTTGTGGAAGAACTGAATGATGATGCCGACGATGAGTCCGGAAGCGGTGGTAATCAGTGCTTCGGAGATACCTCCTGCCACTTCGGCCGGAACCACGTCGCCCCGCTGTTTGATCGCTTGGAAAGCGTTGATCATTCCACTGACCGTACCCAGAAAACCAACCATGGGGGCGAGGTTGGCGACGGTGGACAGCCATACCATGCCCCGCTCGAGGAATCCCATCTCCACAGCCCCCGAGTTTTCGATCGCCTTTTCCACATGATCTATGCCGCGCTCCAGCCGCATCAAGCCCGCATGGATCACCGAAGCCACGGGTCCACGGGTTTCCGAGCAAAGCTTGGCGGCGCTGTCAGGTCCCTCGGAACGCAACGCGTTTTCCAGCTTGCCGAAGAAATCTTCGGCGTCGATGGCGGCGCGTGAGAGGGTTATCCATCGCTCGATGGTCACGGCGACGCCGAAAATCAACAGAATGAGTAGCGGCCACATAGCCCAACCGCCGTCTTGAAAAAGCTGAATCATCGTTCCTCCTTCAAATTTCCGTCAACCTGCTATTTCGATTCGGTATTCTCTTCGGTCTCGCCGTCTCCGAAGAACGCGCGCTTGAGTTTCTCCTCCTCGGTTTCGGGCGGACGTAGATTCCAGATTCTCTGCTGGGCGACCCGTTCCCATGACGGATCTTTCTTGGCGATCTCGAACGCTGCTATTGCTTCATCCTCCGCACCTTCCAGGGCCAGCAGGTCACCGTTCAACAGTTGCAGCCGCGAGTGTTTCGGATCGACACCCAACCCACCGTTCAACAAACGGCGTACCGCGACCCTGTCCCCACCCGTAAGGCGCATCTCCGCCAATAGCGCCACGCTGTCCAGGTCCTTCGGGTTGGCTTGGACCATGCCCTCAAGACCACGCTGGCGCAACTCGTTTCTGCCTGCCGATTCCGCCATGGTGGCAATGCGGTTGTAGTAGGCGTAACCGCTCACCGTATCCACCTGGGCCAGGCGCAGCAGAGTTTCGGCGGCAGCGTCCAAGTCCCCAATCTGCTCCTGCAGGCGGGCCATCGCATCCAGCGATTCTCGCTGATCGGCCGCCGCGACTCCGGACGTATCCGCAAGCAGCTTTTGACGCCATTTTAGCGCCAGAGCCGCCTGCCCCGACCCTTCGTAGAGCACCGAAATGATCTCCGCCAGCTCGGCATCACCAGGCAGACCGGCGGCGAGTTGGGTGTAATGTGTCAGTGCTCGCTCCGGGCGGTTCTGGCGGCGGTAGAAGTCAGCCAGCTGGCGCCGGTTGGCGTTGTCTGCCGGCCGCCGTGTGAGAACTCGTTCGAGGCACAACGCCGCCGCGTCGGCCTCGCCTTGTTCATTCAGGACTCGGAACAGGACCAGGTTTGTATTGACATGCGTAGAATCGAGCTTCAAGGCTGCGGCGAGAGACGCGCGTGCCGAAGCCGAATCGCGACTCTCGTAGAAGACCCGCCCCAGCCGATAGTGGGCGCGCTGATCGTCCGGCTTGAACTCGAGAAATCGTCGGTAATAATCGATGGCGGCGGGATAATCCTTCCGATCGCCGGCGGTCTTTGCCAGGAAACGGTATTTCCGGATGGAGTCGGCGACGGTTTCCTGTGCCGCTTCTGCTCCCCAGACGAATATGCATGCAACCACCAAAGCCGCGGCATTCAACATGCGTTTCGCGACAGGTTTTTGGGTTCGGAAACCGAGGTTTCTGGGTTGAGCAGGCGTCGGTGAGTACATGGGCCAAGAATATAGAACGGCGGAAAATCGGGTGTCAACGCAACGGCCTCTAAGCTGTCACCACCAATCGTAGCCTCCGCCGGTTTCCCCGCGCAACGACAGCAGACCCCATAGAATCCGCGACCCGAGCTCCCCGAAAATCAAACCCATGAAGAAAGGTCGTACCCGCTGGTAGGTGGCGGCCCCACCGTAGCGCACGACGATCATCTTGACGCTCCAGCCCACGAGGGCTGAGCCCCACAACAAGGTGCCGAGACCGGTTCCATATACAAATCCGGCCGGGTGGAACGGAAACCGCACGAAAACGAGACGCAGGTAGGAAAGTGCTGCCGCCGCTACGCCACCGAAACCGATGGCCGCCAAGCGGTCCCAATCGGTGCCAGCCGCGCGGGTGCCGACCTCGGAATAGAGATAATGGTAGTAGCGACCCAGGCGCGCAGCCGAGCGGCCTCCCCCTTGTTGGTCCAGGGTGAAAAGGCCGTGTTCGTACACGATGTTTAACAGGGACCACATTCCTGCCACCAAACCCAAGGCGACGCCAAGACCGAGAAGGGTGGCGAGCCCCTGGCGTCCGGTTTTCAGCACCGAAGCCATCCTGAATCCCTCGAACTGCAGCATGGCGATGGCCCCGATTCCGGTGTAGTTGAGAGCGGTCAGAAAGGCGAGCGCAACATACTCCGAGCGGCTGAACACCCCCGGTCCAGAGCCGGCGAAAAAGAAGAAGAGGTTCCCCGTCAGGAAATAGATGGCGGTGACCGGCAGGCCGGCGTCCAGACGGAGACGCATCATGCCAACCGTCGTCAGCAACAGCAGCGAGAAGTAGAGCGCGCTCAACCAGGCAGGCAATCCTGCGGCGACACCCCAAAAGACCATCAGAGCAAACCCGCCCAGCAGGAGCCACGCTCCTTTCCCCTCTCGCGCTGCCGCGGCGCATGCGTGACGGGCGCGCCAGAGATAGATTACCGCGAGGGTCAGCAGCGCCCCCCGGGCCTGCGCCTGTAGATGGGGAAAGAAGTTCGGCCACTCCCTCCACTGAGCGCCTAGACCGACGAAAGAACCGTGGTCGTCGGCGCGCCCGATGAGTTCGGCGTACAGGAGCTGCAAGCGGCTGCCAAGAAAGAAGAACCAGGTGCTGAAGGAGACCTCCACCGACAGCAGGTAGCTCAGGCCGATCAAGAGCGGCGAGAAATAGAAGATGAAGCGGGATTCGAACGGAGCCATCGCCTTCCACGGATCGTCGATGAGGACGGAACGCAGATCGAAGTAATGTGCGATCTCACCGGGGACGAGGAAGAAATGGTTGATGCCGTTGATTCCGAAGAGAATCACGGGCACCGAAACGCCAAGCCAGAATGCCCTGCCGCGGAGGAGCGCGCCGCCCCGTTCGATCACTTCCAGAGGTACCTCGGTCAGGGGAAAGCGCAAATGCTCCTGCTCAATCCAGCGTCGATGCAGGAGCATCACCAGACCCAGGAAAGCCGCGAAGAGACTGGCAACCAGGACCGACCAGGCGAGAACAGGCACGATCCAGCTGTGCCAGGGTACTGCGGCCGCCCCCTCGAAGAACCCCTCGACGGCGACCGAATCGGACGGGTCGGGTGTCATCCAGCTGGGGATATGCTTCAAGAAGGGGTGGAAACGCCCGCTTTGGTCGGCGTAGGAATACGGTCCGGTTACCAATCCTGCCAGCAGGTATTGCGCCCATCCGGTGGACGCCAGGGGCAGGGCGATGGCGAGCAACAGATAAAAGGCCAGTAGCTCCCGGCGGTCGAAGCGCAACCACCGCCCCAGGACCACCGACGCCAACAGAACTACGGACAGGAGGAGCAGCGGCAAGGGCGGCAATGCGCCCGTCGCCAGGGAGGGCCCGCCGTAGACAAGCTCGACCCGCTGTAGCAGCCAGGAGCCGCCAACGGTCGCCAGAAGGGCGAAGACCAGCACCCGCATGCTGAGGTATCGCATTAACTCACCACGTCAAAAAGGGAACTGGGCAACCGACCTGGTTATGAGAACGATCGCAACGGCAGCCATACCTGTTATTCCATTGCCGCAGGCGAAACCGGCCAAAAGAACAGGGGCATACTGGCGCCACTTGATATCGCCGAAGCGGCGGGCGAAATAATAGCGGCCCAGGCAGGCCCCCAGCATCTCGGGAATCAGCAAATGCGGCAGACTCTGCAGGCCGCGAACGAAACCGTAGACCAGCGAGACCGGCAACCCCCAACCCGCCAGCAGCCACAGACCGGCCAGGGCCCCACCAAGCCCTCCCAGCACCCACGGAAGTTTCACCACCTCGATGAACTCCAGGTTGCCGCCGGTAGTAAAGGAAAACCACATGAACTGACGCAGCGCCAGCAAATGCCAGTACTTCTGCGCGTATGGAAAAGCCATGGACGGTATGGGTCCCATACGCCAAATCAGCGACCAGAACAGCAAGCCGCACCCCAGCGCGAGCGGCAGAATGAACAGCTCCGCTTTGGCAATGCTGGTGAATCTGGTTCCGGTAAGCTCGACTTCGCGGAACAGTTGCGCCCGGCGACCATGGTCGTCGTACGGAATGGGAGCGAACCAGATGTCGACCCCGCGATAACCGCTCAACAGAAAGGCCCCTTCGCGAACTAGAGGAATGCCGACGGTCTGTCCCGTGAGCCCCGACATGCGAGCGTTGGCATAGGAGAGCAGTGGAGTGACGACAAAGGCGAACCCCAGCAGAAAGACGAGGGGGAAGTGGTCGTCCTGCAACAGCCACAGGCACAGGGCTACGTAAGCCGTGGCGGGCCCGACGTAGAGCAAAACCGCGAGCCACATGGGGAAATCGCCGCGCCCCGACGGGGTCTTCAACGCTTTGAGCCCACCCCCGCGGTACTCGTTCAACGCCCGAACCGCGTAGATGAGTCCGGTAATACCCACCGCAGCGCCGGTGCCGATGTAGACACTCATCCAGACATCCAGATCGTTGCTGAAGTGAGTGAGCACCGTGTCCATCCCGGGCCGCCACCGCGGCAGATGACCCAGATGGAAGAGCAAAGGATTCGCCAGCATCTGCACCAGGGAGGCCGCGAACCCGCCCACGACCACCCAGAAGGGCAGCACGAATCCCACTAGGACCAAACCGAGATCAGTGGAGATGCCGATCGGGGTGGCCGGCAGCAGATGCTCCAGTTCCCGGGTCAGATCTATCCACGGAATGGGCAGAAGAACGATGGGCCGGCTGGCGATCAGACTGGTAAGCGCAGGCAACGCGATGAACAAGGCGCCAAACAACAGGCCGATCCCCATGCCTACGGAGAAGACATGCCAACGCCAGCTTTCGCGCCCGGAACCGCTCTCCGCCAAGGCCATGGCCCCTTGTGCGGCGACCGGAGCTAGGGGAAAGGGTAGCTTCTCCACATCGGAGGTGAGTCGGAACAGTAGATAACCGAGCCCGAACCATTCGGCCCGCGCCAATACCTGCCCCAGTACCAGTAGTGCGATAGGTACCACCCAGTCGGAGTGGAAAAACGTTCGGCCCGCCAGCGCCGCGGAATCCGCTGCCGGCACCACCCAGCTCGGGATCTGCTCGGCGATCCCGAGGGCCTGACCCACCTGGGACTGCACCAAATACTGGTACCAGATCAACCCTCCCAGGGGTCCTCCGGCGAGCATGACGCCACCCAGGACGTGAGTCAATCCGCCGGCGATGTAGTAGATCAGGTAGATCTCCTGTCGCCGTAACGGGGTGAACGCGCGCCTGGCCATCTCCGCGAACAGGATGACCGTGACCCATTCCGCCGCCGCCCCCATGCTGGTCCCGGCGATGAGCCCCATGTAAATGGCACCGGGCATCATCAGGAAGCCGATGAATAGCGCCCCGAGAGCGGCGCGCCACGTCATGCCCTCCTCGAATTCGGGAGGAGGCTGCATGAGTTCCCGGTAAGCTTCGAAATCCTGGGAACGTTTCAAGCCAGCCTGCCCATTTGCAGATACGGCGAGCGGGTGGCGGGCGTCAGAGATCGCCACACCAGAAACTGTTTTCGCAACTGATTCAGCAGCAGCTTGTTGGACCGCAACCAGGCAGATCGATCGCCCGAGCGGCGCACCATGACCGCCTCTATGGCGAAGAACCGCGCCCCCACTTCGGCCACCGGATGCAACTCGAACTCCTGAGACAGTCCCTGGTCGAAGGGGGCCAGCCACAGGCGCGCCCTCAGGAGGGGCACTGGATGGCTGGAGGGTTCTGCGACGGTGCGATTGGGCGCCACATCACTGGATTCGAGCTCGGTTTCTTCGGCATAGAAGAGGGCACCGATCGACTGTTCCGTATGCCCTTCTAGAAATTCCGAGATGAAAACGACGAGACCCGCAGCCTCGTTGCGGGAGAGCGCGAACGGCATGGGCACAGACAGGGTATCTCCGTCCGCAGGGGGCAGGCGCCACGAGCGCTCGATGCCCGGCACGCATATGCGGGCAGCTTCGCGGGCCGGATAGAGGGTCGACAGCAGCACCACCACCGCCACGGCGGCCGTGGTCGCCACGGCAGACAGTGAGGAGTAATTGACGGTGAGGCCGGGAAACATGCCGAAGAGCAAACCGAGCTTCGCTACGGACTGTCCCAGGAGGTAACCCAGGGCACTGCTGATTACGGCGTAAACGACAGCTTCGGCGAGGAAGAGTCCCCCCACGTGCATCGGCGCGAGCCCAATGGCATTCAAGGTGCCGATATCGCCGACCCGTTCGTGCACCGAGCCCAGCATGGTGTTGAAGACGATAAGTGCCGCGACCAGAATTGGTACCCAGATACCCGGCCGACCGGTAAACGCCTGCACGCCGGCGGTGTTTATGAGGTACCTCGAACCTCCGTTGACGGCGAACAGATTCAAGCTGATTTCCTGCGCTAGGTCGTGGGCTGCCCGGTTCCCTTTCCGCGTCGAAACAGCCACCGATGTCATGCGCGATTTCTCCCCCCACCGCCGCACCACCTCGAAGGGTAGAATCAGCACCCCCGCGCTTTCCAGGTGCGCAAACGCCGATTGAATCTCCGACGACCCGCGCCCGATCATCCTCTCGGCAGGCTGGTGGGTTTCCTGATCCAGGGGGGTGAGCGGTCCCCCGCTGACATCCCGCAGTTGATCAAAAGTCCGGGGATCGAAGAAGCCGATCACGCTAAATTCCGTGCCCAAAAAGCGAATCGATTCCTTGCCTACCGTCCTTGTGGTCAGGCCGAGCTTGTCCGCCATCCCGGTGCTGACGAGACACACATCCTCCTCGTCCTCAGAGAACCAGCGGCCGGCGACCAAGGTTTTGTCGACTGCTGTGATCAATGGTTCATTAGGCATCAACCCGAGTGTCCCATTCACACGCGCCCAACGGGCACCGTATTCGGCAGTTGCCGGCGCCACGTACCAGGCGCGCGCCGCCGTGGACGCCCGACCGAAACGCGACCGCAATATCTCTAAGACCCTGTGTTCCAGCGCCTCCCATCCCGGGTTCCTGACCAAGAGAGCATCGCCGTGCTCCGCCGGTCCGATCGGGGTTTCGTTGTAACGCACCGCCTCGCGTATGGAGGTGAACGAAAGCATCGAAAAAGTCAGCAACACGAGTGTGAGCGACGTCAACGCGGTGCGCAACGGGCGGCGGCGTAGCTGACCTATGCCCATAAGGAGCGCGCGGAATAGCAAGCCCGTGCGGTCGGTGTCGTCGCGATGGGCAGCCCGGCGGGCGACGGAAGATCGCAGCTGCGCGTTCAGTCGAGAGATTCCCATAACGGCCACCAACAGACTCAAGGCGAGGATGAGAAACCCCAATAGAATCACCAACGGAAAGATGCTCAGCTGAAAGGCCGGATGTAGGTACCGAAGCAGAAAGAAGGCGATCAAGAAGATCCCCAGCGCCCCGAGCACCTGCTGGCGAAGTTGGGCGCTTTCGAGCAAGAGACGCTCGCCGAAATAGGCAACCGGCAGCAGCAGGAACAGGAAAAACAGGACCCCTTGGACGACGTCCAACGTCAACCCCTGTACCCCGTTGTAGGTCCGTGAGGCATGGGTTCGGGCTTTGTTGGTCAAATCTGAATAGCGGTCGTAGCGCCTCGCCGTCAACGCCCCTCTCGCGCGCGTCAGAAGAGACTCGGTAGCGGTGTGCGCACGCTCCAGAAGCGGGCTATTGATACCATGCCGGCGCAGATTCCATAGCCGTGCCGCGTTCAGCTCGTAGGTGTCGGTCGCGATCTGCAAACCGGTCCGATGGAGACGCGGATTCTGCGCCGCAGCGAAACCGGAACCGGTCGGCTGCTTCCAACTGCCGTTGAGCAGGAGCAGCGCTCGACCTATGCGGAACCGGCCGCCGGTCATGGTAAATTTAGCGGCGACTCCCGGTGGCAAAAACGCAACTGCCACTTGCTCCACGCCACTTCCGGCGCTGTTGAAGTATCCTCGCGTTTCGATTTCGTCTGGGGATGCCGTGGTCGAGAAGCCGAAGTTGGCCGGTCGTGAATCTGAACGGGCGTCTAAGATTTCCAGGTGTTCCAGCGTCTTCATGCTCAACGGATCGAAGGTGTCGAAAAGGGTGATCGGTTGACACCAGAACCCGACCAGGGTGAGCTCCTTCTCCAGCAGGTCCATCCGGATCTCGTTGGGGTACTGCTGGACTCCAAGCGGGCCGTGATCCAGAGCGAAGTTCAATTCACCTGTACGGTCGTCAGTGCGAAACATCTCCAGTTGAATCGGCTTGAGGTACAGGGTGCGGGCTTCGACGCCTGCGAACGAGAAGCGGCCTTCTCCATCGCTCAGCGCGAGCGGATCCATACGCACTCCCATAATGACATGATGGCGGGTGCGGACCCGAACGAGGGCACCCTCTATAGGCAGGTTTGGGCCATACGCCTCTGCCCCCCACGTGAGCGCTCGCCCTTGGACGGTGCCGAAGGAATCTTTGCGTGGATCGATCTGGGTTCCGGCGGTTGGATCGCCCAACAGTTGAATCAGCAGTGAACCAAGGAACTCCGTCTGCTCTTCGAGCTGCTCCAGATCGACCAAGTGCGGGAGATCCAACGGCGAGTCGAAAGCATTCCTCATGTCGCCGGCTGTGACAAAGGTCAGGCCCAGATACCCGGCGAGGTTTACCACCGCGCCCTGCACCGGAATCTGCTCTGGTACGGCTCCAAGCAGCCCCCGCTCACGGTGCGGTTTTAGTTCGCCGCCCAGGATCAGCCTCCCCTGGCGCCGTTCGCGTTCGTAACGATCGGCGAACCTCTCGATAGCGTCGTAGATGGGAGGCCGAATCTTGCGCACCCTGTAGGGCGATCCTGCTTGCATCAGCCCGATCCTGCTGCCATGGCTGCTGAGATCGATGCCCACGTAATAGGCCAGTTCGAGGTCGTCGAACCCATCGCCCAGGGCGGACAACCCCTCGCGACGCACGGCACCGATCAGGTCGCGCATGCCTGCAAGGCTTTGAAAATGTCCCGGCGTTGCGGCGAGAATGACGGTTCGCGGCAGACGCTCGCCCTGCAGAACCCTGGCGATCTCGAGCCACGCGGCCACCCCGGAGGCCTGCTCGGCACCCGGAGAAATCGCGGGAATCGGAGAAATTGCATCGTAATAACACCCCACCATAACCGCCTCGCCGCGAAGCTGTGGATCAGTGCCTGGAAGCAGGGCGACTACCGTTGTCGCCGGAGCCTCCTGCCAGGTCATCTTCCCTTTCAGTCGAACCCCGGCAGCACCTTGTTTGGCGAGGTCGCGCAACCGGATGGCCTCTCTTCCCCTTGCATAAAATCGGGGCAGATCCGCTGGCGTGGTCAGAAACTTAAGCGCCCCCTCCTTGCGGTGAGTACGGGATGGTTCCAGGAAAATGACCGCCCGGGCGCCGAGGTCGAAAGCCGAAATCCAATCTGACCCGCAGTTGTATTCGAGCACAAGAATTGCGTCGCCGAGGGCCAGGCCATCCAGCTCTCCTTGACGCGCATTGCCGCCGTAAAGCAAGGGAGCTTGGATGCCGGAGGGAGGCAGGGTCGAGGTTCGGGCAAGGTTTGGCCAGACGTGATGGAGTTGAATGCGGTTGGCCGAGCGCTGGCGGTCCGCGGGGGAATCGTGTTTGTCCGCAGGAGATTCCAGCTCGAGATAAGCGCCGTGATCCATAGGTACCGGGACCACGAAGCTGCGGCGACGGACGTCGACTATTCCAGCGGCTGCCAACTGGTTTTCCAGGTACTCTGCAGCCCGCACAGCGCCGGGATATCCGGTGGTTCTAGAGCCATTTGCGGAGAGGAACTGAATGTGATCGCCAAGCGACGCACCCCAGGCCGGCGGAGCGAAGGCAGCGGCCGTGAGCCCCGCAACAGCTGCCAGAAGAAGCACCAGCTCTTGACAGTTTAGCCTGCCAAAGGCGAAGTTTTTATTCGACTTACAGTTCATGCGAAGAGACCACAGGCTTTTGGTGTCCTAGACAGTGTAGCAGTACCCTAATGAAGCTTCTCAGTTCGGGAGAAAACCAGCGCATCCGGCGCATCGTCGACGGCGACGAGCGGGCTTTCCAGTCGCTTATCCGCGATTACTACCCGCTGGCCTATAACCTGGCGTGCAAAATGCTGAGCAACCGTCAGGATGCCGAGGAAGTCGTCCAGGATGCGTTTGTCAAGATTCGCGAAGCCCTGGACAGCTTCCGGGGCGACGCGTCGCTGAAAACGTGGATCCTGCGCATCGTCATGCGGCTGAGCTTGAACCGGCGCCGCGATCGCTCCCGCAGTTCGTGGAACCGCATGGGTCTGCACAAAGTAGCAACAGTGGAGGAGGAAGAAGCGGCAGATTCGCCAAAGGTGCAGCAGAGCCCGGAGGCAGAGTTGATTTCGCGGGAGACAGGAGAACGCGTTCTGGCATTGATCGATGAGCTACCCGAGCCGTTGCGTCAGGCGCTTGTTCTCAACAGCATTGACGAGTTGTCGTACGAGGAAATCGGGCGCATTTTGCGAATCCCGCTCGGAACCGTCAGCTCGCGCATCTACGCAGCCCGAAGAAAGCTGGCTAAAAAACTGCAGGAACATGATCTACTCTAACGATTTTTGCGTTGGGTCGCGAGTTGAGCGGGGGCGATTTCTCACCCGACGAGCACCCGACAGCACCCTCGGAGGGAATCGATGAAATTGCCGTGGCGAAGAGATGCGGACGGGCACAGGATCTCCGCTTATTTGGACGGCGAGTTAGACCAGGCGGAAGAGGTCGATCTTGCGGATCGGTTGGTGTTCGACCAGAACTTGCGAGAGAGAATGGCTGAGGTGAGACAGGCGGACGCGCTGGCGGTCGCGGCCCTTGCCGTCGATCATGTGCCCGACCCCACAACGATCGCCGAGAAGCTGATAGCGGATATCGACGCGACTCCGGTGGCACTTTCAGCGTCCGCCCGTAACCTCAAACCTGCCCTTTACGCCTCGGTAGGGATTTTGATCACGGTGGGAATCACCTTCGTCGGCCTGCGGCGACGGGGATTGGTCTGATCGGAGGTTTGGCATGAGCTGGTTCGAACGTATGAAGAGGGGATTCCAGACGCGGATCCGGCGCGATTTATCGGAGAGCATCTGGAGCAAATGTCCCGACTGCGGTCACGCCACCTACAACTACGCCCTGGAGCGCAGTTTTTGGATCTGTCCCGATTGTGGCCACCACATGCACATCGGCCACAAAGAGTACACCGAGATCCTGGTGGACGACGGCAGCTTCGCAGAACTCGATGCAGAGATAACCGCCTCGGATCCCCTCAAATTCAAAGACGACAAGCGTTACGTAGATAAGCTGAAGGCGAGCAGAAAATCAAGTGAGCTGAACGAGGCGATATATACAGGTATTGCGCGCATCGGCGGGCACCCGGTCGCCCTGGGCGTAATGGACACCCGTTTTATCATGGGCAGCTTGGGCGGAGCAACCGGTGAAAAGATCGCCCGCTTGATCGACCGCGCCATCGCCGACCGTCGCAGCCTGATCCTGATCTGCCAATCCGGCGGCGCGCGAATGCAGGAAAGCGCGTATTCGCTGATGCAGATGGCCAAGGTGAGCGCCAAACTGAACCAGCTTTCGCAAGCAGGGCTTCTCTACATCGCGCTGCTGACCGATCCCACGTATGGAGGAGTCAGCGCCAGCTTCGGCATGCTCGGCGACCTGATCATCGCCGAGCCCCGTGCGCGCGTCGGTTTTGCCGGCCAAGCGGTGATCAAACAGTTCCTGGCCACCGACGAACTGCCCAGCGGATTCCAGATGGCGGAAACCGTGTTGGAGCACGGTTTCGTCGACTGCATCGTGTCGCGCGACGAGATGGCCGCCACCTTGACGCGGTTGATCGCCATGCTTGCCCCGGCTGCAGACCTCCGCGCCGAAGAGGATCTCGAGACGGCACTGGCGGTGTAACCAAGCGGCGCTCAAGAAAAAAGCCTGCCGTACTTTTTCGATCAGAAGACGTTGCGGTACTTCAACCCGAAGTAACGCTGCTCTCTGGAGCTACCGAAGTCTATCCTCACGACGAATTCGGAGTTCCAGTAGAGCCGCAAGCCCGCTCCCGCGGTTGCGTGAAATCCCGACAGACCAAACCGGTCCAGATCGCGCCACACCCTTCCGGTGTCAAAAAACGATGCTACGTGCCACTCGAGGTACTGTTTCAAGACCCGGTAGGTTGAGATGTGGTAGCGGAACTCGGTGTTCGTAAAGAAGCGGACATCGTCGGTAAATCTTTGCCGGTCAAACCCGCGGAGAGAATCGCTACCCCCCAGGCCCTTGATCCGTCGGCTACCCCCGATCTGACCATAGGCGTAGAGCGGCACAGAACCATCCAGGGCCTCGAACACGGTCCGGTGTGCCAGGTTGACCCGGCTAGTGAGCCGTCTGTAACGGGCATCGGTGAAGGTGTAGCGCCGAAAATCGATGTCCTCGAAGCTGGGGTGGAGCGCCAGGAGAGAATTTTTGGAGGTTTCATACGACCATTCGTGAAACGTGCCGGAGCGCGCGATCACCACATCATCCCTGCTATCCCATTGCAACGTGAAACTCACGAATCCGGTCCACCCGTCTGTCACGTCGTCGGGGAACCCTTGGTCATCCAGGATGGATCGATCCCCGCGCGTGGCGACACTGGTGTTTTCCAACCCGAAACCGACCGACATGGAGACCGGACCTTCGATTTCGCGTAAGAGACTGAATATGAAACGCGGAGTTTCGAGGACGTAATAGTAATAGTTCTCGTCACGATATTCGGGATTGTCCTCGTCCTCGGTATACGCTTTCACGAATTTGCTATCGTTGCCCAGACCGTAATATCTCGTGCGAATATCCTTTCGGGTACCGGCAAGAAGCCGTACACCGAACCCAGTGCCTTTTATGCGCGGCACCTTTAGACGCACCGAGTAGCGGGCACCTCCCTCATCAGAGCGCAATGTGTTGAAGGTGAGCTTGTAGCGATACGGTCGGCGGCGATAATCCGACCACTGGACTCGGGCACCGTAATTCCATCCCGTGTTCGGACTGAAATAGACGATCGGAAGACCCGTGAAGCCATACGGGATGCCATTGAGCGAGAACTGCCGTCGTCGTCCCACCCAGCGCACCACTTCGACGGTCTGCTTGGTAGCGGTGTCATGGTTTCGTTGTAGCTGCTTTTCAGCCGCAGATGACGTGGCCGTCGACGTCGAGTCGTCGCTGGTTTCCTCGGAAAAAATCGTCGCCGGCCACAGCGCCACCAGCACCATGATCGAGACCGCACTGCATCGCAAACGATCGATTGGGGGCATAACCATTTCAGCAATCCAAGGACGGGCGTTCGAAGCGGCTTGCCTGGGAGGGTTCCAACGCTACATCCTGCTTCAAGCGAATAGGGGTAATGGAAACCTCGTCGCGCTCAAGGGCGGCGAGGTCCCCGTCAGGATTTGCGGCGCGCTCGAGCTGGATGGGGCCGTGCCGGAAATTGTTCGTCGCCTCCGCAGCTTCGAAGAAGGCGCCGTAGGTGCACGCCTCGAGGCCGGTAACGCGACGCCCGCATCGAGGTCCGATATCCAGAGGCATATTTACGTTGAGGAACGAGACGTCAGGCGGCAGTCCGGAACGCAGCAGTTCCTCGACGATCTCGAGCGTCACCTCTACTGCGCTTGCGGCGCGATCGGAAAACGTCGGGCTCAAAGGCTCGCGCCGACGCCAGCGGCCGTACTCGTCGGGATCGAGGCAGAGGGAAAACGCCGCCGCGGGGATCCGGCTGAGCGCACATTCTGCCGCCGCGCCGACGGTACCAGAACTCATGAAGTAGGCCAGTCCCGCGTTCGTGCCCATGTTGATTCCGGAAACGGCGAGCATGGGGCAGCTGTCGAAGAGATTGTGAACGGCGATGTTGGCACAGTCGGCGGGATAACCCCCGTTCACCGTCCAGATCGGTATACCATCAATCTCGACCTGCCGTGCTTTGAGGGTAGCGGATCGGGATAACATCTTACTCGTCCAGCTGCGTTCGTCGTTTGGCACGACTGCCCGCACTGCGGCGATCGCGGACAATGCCCGGACCAGCGGAATCAAGGTTGGCGAATCCCGGCCATCGTCGTTGGTAACCAAGATCCATTGTTTACTACCCGATGTGTTCGAGGTCACAGAAACAACTCACGATTACGGATATTCTTGGAGTGTGCCGCCCTTCGCGACCAGCCGGGCCGCATATAATAACAAAATATTAGCTGTTCACGAACACGCGATTTGATTATTTTTAGCGAATGGATGACGTATCCGTTCTCCGGGAGCTGGAAAACCTGGCGGATGAGCTCGACTTAGAAATTCGTTACGAAACCATCGAGGGGAGTGGTGGTTTGTGTCGTGTTGGAGATAGACGATGCCTCATCCTGAACAGATCCTCGTCGCCGAACCAACTCGTTCGCGTACTCAGCCTGGCGCTGAGCCGCTTTCCCCTGGAAGATGTTTTCATCAACCCGCACGTGAGAGAGCTTCTGCAGGAGCGGGCGGGTCGGTCTCTCTTGAAGGCGTCGTAGTTTCTTCACGGAGCGAGACTGACCTCTCTGTTGACAGAGGAATTCTCTGCTGCGCCGCGCGCCCCCTTTCGCCTGAGAACCGCGAAGGAATCAAAAAGCCGATGTTGCGCCCTTTGATCTCATTGGCGGCGTTCTGCTGCCTGCTCGTCGCCCATCCCACGGATGCTCTGCGGTTCTACGTCGACGGTACGCCGGCGGTCAACGATACCACATCGCCTGTCGGCGACGACCGCCGCAGCGTCCAGAGTGCGCAGGTTTCTTCGACTCCGCTCAAAACCATAACCCAGGCCCTGAAGCTGGCACATCTGATCTCGGAAGGCCGTCCCCACGTCATCCAGATCGCGCCAGGCACCTATTCTCCAAGTCGGGGCGAGACGTTTCCGTTGGTGGTGACCGATCCGAACGTCTTCATGGAAACGACGGGATTGACCGTTTTCGATGCCGAAGGCCTCACCAATCACCTCGAGATCACCGCCGCCACGCCCGATTTTCTTTTAAACGGAATCGACTTCGTAAACGGCTTGTCTGACAGCGGCGGCGTCGTCCAGGCGAAAACCTGCTCGTTGCGGGTGGTAAACTGCCGCTTCTTCGATAACCGCGCGACCGCTGCGGGTCACGTGATCTACTCGAAAGACGGCCGGCTTCGGTTCTTCAACAATGTTCTGCGCAACAACGGTGGTTTCGAGGACACCACAGCCGTCATCGAGATTCATCACACCTTCGCCGACACCAGCCAAAGGGACCAGATCCGGAACAATACGTTCTACCGGAATTCGGCGCCGGCGATCGAGTCGTCTGGAAATCGCACGGATATAAGCAACAACATCTTCCTCGATCCGGGCTCTCCCGCACTGCGCGATCTGTCTACGGCAGAGGATCCGCTGTTGCGCTACAATCTGTTTTGGGAAGCGAATGTACTCTACATCTCCGACAAGTCGGACACCGTACAGATCGCCAAGGCCTCCTTCGACACCTTGCAGTTTTCCGAAGTGGGAATATCCGTACCGTCCTTCGTAACCATAGCCCCGCCCGTCAAAACCCTGCTGGCGATTGTCGACACGGTTACTCTCGAAGAGTTGGGACTGCGAGTCCCAGCGTTTGTGACCAATGTTCCCGACACCCTCGGCACGGTGAATCAAAACTACAGCTATACGATCTCGGTGTCGGGCGACTCCAGCCTGTACGGATTCAAAGGGGTCACTCTACCGTCGACCGTATCGTCGCAAACCCTGGAGCAGAACCGGCGAATCGAATGGACTCCAACGCTCAACGACACCGGACGGACCCAGATCAAGGTCGAGATTACCGCCCCAGGAGGAGCCGTCGACACACTCGAGTATCCGGTGGCGGTTTTCACGGTGCCTAACTTTCCGGACACGACTGTCTTTATTCCGGTGTTGAACGATACGGGACGCACTATCGGGATGGCGACCGAAGACATCCGTATCGAGGTGCCGCATACGGCGGGAGAGAGCTACAACTTCAGGATTGAGGTGGAGGGCAACCGATCGGCCTACAACTTCAACCCGCTGATCCTGCCGGCGGGTGTCTCCAGCTCCGACGTTGACAATCTCGGAGAGATCAACTGGGCGACGACGCTTGCCGATACCGGCAGCAACCAGATTCAGGTGGAAATCATAGATCCCACCGGCAATCTCGGTACTTTGGACTACAAGGTGCGGGTGTTCTCGAGCGCGACCTTTCCCGATACCAGCCTGAAGGGGGATGTCATAACGGCGACGGTCGTTCAGGACACCACCAGTGCCATTAATTCGCTGAACGCTTTGATTCCCAGTTTCTCATCCGCAGCAAGTGCGGGGGGCAACCTTTTCGCCAATCCGGCCTTCCTCGACACCACCATCAACCGCTTCGAGCTGGTGGTGGGATCGCCGGCCATTGACGCTGGAAACCCCGTGGTTGCCGTTCAGGACGGGACTGTAAATCGGAACAACATTGGCAACGATGGCGGGCCCACCCATGCGGGTGCGCCGACTCCCGGCACCTTCTCCGAGCTAAAAGTCACCTCCCTGCCCGACAGCTTGGCTACGGAGGGCGTGGCCTACAACTTCGACGTGACCTTGGACCCCAGCACCAGCATCAATCTGGTCGACCTGCTTCAGGGGCCACCGACCATGGCAGCCGCGTTCGGCCAAAAACCTCCGATCCAATGGACACCAACCATAGCAGACACAGGCACGTTTCAGGTGGGAATCATCGTCTTCACCAACAGTGGCCAGGGACGGCAGTACTATCCGATTCGCGTTCGGCCCCTCAATAACAACCCGGTTATCGGCAGCAACCCCGATCTGTCCGCTTTCGAGGATTCGCTCTATACCTACTCACTGTCGGCCACCGACGCCAACGGAGACACCCTTTCCTTCTCCCTCGTCGACGGTCCCCAGGCAATGACGGTGGACAGCACCAGCGGCTTGGTCCAATGGCTGCCCGCGCAGGCCGATATAGGCTCGGTTGCGGTGACGGTGCGGGTCGAGGACGGCAAGGGTGGTTTCGCCTTGCAGCCATTTAACCTTCAGGTATCGAATACCAACGATCTCCCGCAGCTGACCAGCACTCCCGATTCGGCTGCCGTCGAGGATGTTCTTTTTTCCTACGCCATCGCTGCCACCGATTCCGATCCGGCCGACACCTTGAGCTACAGCGTCACTGCCGGTCCAGCTGCTGCCTCCATCGACACCGCGGGGTTGTTCACCTGGACACCGATACAAGCAGACGTTGGAGCGCAACAGTTCACCGTTCGGGTCGCCGATCAGGTCGGCGGCGCCGTGACGCAGAGCTTTTCCGTTGTGGTAGCCGAGGTCGACGACCCGCCGGTAATCAGCTCAACACCCGACACGCTAGCCTCGGAAGATTTGTTGTACACCTATGCCCTGTCCGCACTCGATGAAGAGGGCGGCCAGCTTACGTTCGAGCTCATCGGACCTGTAGGCATGTCCATCGACACCACTGGCACCGTGCAGTGGACCCCTGCCTCCGCCGACATCGGTAACCAGACCGTAGAGATCCGCATACGGGATCCCGGCGGTCTGCAGTCCATTCAATCCTTTCAATTGCAAGTGTTGGCCGTCAATGACCCACCCGTGATCGACCAGCGCAGTCCCGTCGACTCGCTGCTGATTGCTACAACGGGCGTGGCCATTGCCTTCAGCGCCACCGTAGAAGACGAGGAGAGCGACGCGCTCGTTCTCGCCTGGCTCGTTGACGGATCGGTCCAATCGGGGGCAGCCGCAAGCGAATTCTCCTACACGCCAAGCTCGGCAGGTGTCGATACAGTTACCCTGCGGGCCACGGATCCGACGGACACCACCACGACGATCTGGATCGTCGATTCTCGGGAAATTGCGCGCGTCAGCGTGGCGACGGACACCGTTGATTTTGGTGACGTGGGGCTTGGAGATACGACTCAGACCACCTTGATCGTCGGCAACACCGGTCGCGTCGCTCTCGAAATCAGCAATCTTTCCCTGGGGAATCTGCAGTTTGGCGCCAGCTTCGGTACCGCTGTCGTCAGCGCGGGAGGGGAAACCACCCTGGAAATCCTCTTCTCTCCCGGCGCTCGCGGATCGATCCAGAGCCAAATCTCGTTTACCACCAATGATCCAGATCAAGGCAGCATTTCCATCCCGCTGCGTTCACGAGGAGTGGTTCCGACGGTTCTGGCGCTGGATCTCGATCCGACAACCGGCTCGCAGGAGTTGTCCGAAGCTGCGGTCTCACCGGGAGAGACGGTGTCAGTTGCGATATACGCCGCCTCCAGCCTGCAATTGGTGAGCTACGATCTGCTGCTGCGCTATGACCCTGACATCCTTACACCAGACAGCTTTTCCATCAACGCCGCGGGTGAAAGCAACGTACTGGAGGTGATCGGGAACACGGTTACGGGAAGCAGCAGCTCCCCTGACGGTACGACCTTCAAGGTCGCCGCCACAACGCAGGCCGGTGCGTCGGGGATTTCAGATTCGGGTCTTTTGGGGATCGCCACGTTTCAGGTATCGTCCACGGTGGTACCCACGGGACAATCGACCTCCATCGAATTGGCACAGGCATTGTTGAAAAGCGCCGACCAAAGTGCGCCCGATACGATTGCCGCCGCCGCCCAGGCTGTGGTAACCCTGCGTTCGGCGTTGCAGGGCGATTTCAACCTGGACGGGGTCGTGAACTTCGACGACTTCTTCCTCTTCGCAGACCATTTCGGAACGACACCTATGTCCGCGAATTGGGACCCGATTTACGATCTCAATCAACTGGGCAGTTCGACCGCCAGGATCGACTTCGACGATTTCTTCCTTTTCGCGGATGGATTCGGCGCCACCGGGAAACGTCTGCCGAAGGAGGAAAGTCCCTCGCCGCTGTGGTTGATGGCCGATCTCGAGAGCAGTGCCCCTAACAGAGTTGACATCGACCTTTTGTGGCAGGAGTCAACGCCGTTGCGGGGATTTGTGGTCGCTCTCGAATACGATCCGAATGTGCTCGTTTTCCGGGCTTACCATCCGGCACCAGACCGGGATCCGCTTCCCTGGGTGCAGGAGACGACGGGCCAGGTGCTGGTCGCCATCGGGTTGAACGCAAGTGGGGAGCCATTCGCAGGTGACGATCTGGGACGTCTGGAATTCGAGCGCTTGAAGCCGGAGGGCACTACCTTGCGGGTTCCGGGTACCGTGAGCTACAGCGGAGTAAGTTCCGCAGTGCACGGCGCGCCACCCGACCTGGCGATAGAGAAGCTGCCCAGCAGCTACCTGCTATTCCCACCCTTCCCGAACCCGTTCAACCCCGAAACCGTGGTAAGGTTCTTCCTGCCCGAACCGGGTGAGGGGTCGATTCGCGTGTATGACCTTTTGGGTCGTCGGGTTCAAACCCTGACAAACGGAGAGCTGACCGCCGGCTACCACCGTCTGAAGTGGTCGGGTCGAGATGACAACGGCCGGGAAGTTGGGGCCGGCGTCTACCTGATTCTGCTCGAGGTGGAAGGCAATCGGCAGGTCCGGAAGCTGATGCTTCTCAAATAGCCGACGGTGTCACCGTTGACACCCACACCGTCCGCCCCTACTTTGTTTGTTTCGGGAAATTTGAAGAGATAGCCATGCCTAAGATTCGAACCCACAAAGCTTCGGCCAAACGTATCAAGAAACGCAGATCCGGTAGTCTCAAACGCCGCAACGCCTACGCGACACACATATTGGGCAAGAAGTCGACGAAGCGGAAACGTGGGTTCCGCAAGAACGAACCGATCGCGCCGGCCGATCAGCATCTGGTAAGACGCGCCCTGAATCTGAAATAAGAGTCGATCGTGCCCCGCGCTACCAATAGTGTCTCCTCTCGCAGACGTCGCAAAAAGGTCCTCAAGCTGGCCAAAGGGTACTGGGGCGGACGCAGTCGCCTATTCCGCACCGCCCGGGAGGCTGTCGATCGCGCCCAGCGATACGCCTACCGTGACCGCCGTAGACGCAAGAGAGATCTCCGCCGCCTCTGGATTGTCAGAATCAACGCTGCGGCCCGCTTGAACGGTCTGTCCTACAGCCAGCTCATATACGGACTTGGTCGCGCCGGAGTCGAGATCAATCGCAAGATACTGGCCGACTTGGCCGTCCGCGACCCCGAAGCCTTTGCCGCCGTGGCGGCGGAGGCGAAGTCTCAGTTTTAACAGTTTCCCCCCGTAAAGCCCGACTCCATTGACCGTCATTTTCTCGCGGTCTACATTCGGCGATTCCGCCTTCTGTTGTAGAATCAGGTACTTATGTTGGAAGAAATAGAGCATCTGAAAGTCAGTGCCCTGGCTGAAATCGAGGCCGCTACCGACCCCAGCGCGGTCGACGAGTTGCGCGTCAGACATCTGGGACGCAGGAGCCGGCTGCGAGACATCATGGGAAGAATCGGTGAACTTTCGCCGGCGGAGCGCCCTGCCATTGGCAAGGCAAGCGGCGATGCCCAGACGGCGATCCAGGCCGCCTTGGAAGAGCAACTGCAGAAGGTCGAGGATACCGGTGGCGAGGACGCGTTCGACGTGACATTGCCGGGTCGGCGACCGTTGGCCGGAAAGCTGCACCCGTTGGGACGCTTGGCGGACGAGCTCGTCGATATCTTCCGCCTCCTGGGATTCAGCGTTGCAGACGGACCGGAGATTGAAGACGAATACCACAATTTCGATGCCCTGAATACCCCCGTGGACCATCCGGCGCGGGACCTCCACGACACCTTCTACCTGAAAAATGGCAGCCTGCTGAGAACCCACACGTCCACGGTTCAGATCCGGGTCATGGAGACGGTGCAGCCACCCGTAAAAGTGATTTCTCTAGGACGCTGTTACCGGCGTGACACTGTGGATGCCACTCACCATTTCACCTTTCACCAGATTGAAGGGCTGAGTGTCGATGAAAATGTGTCCATGGCGGACCTGAAGGGCACGCTGGAACAGATGGGTCGCCAGCTGCTCGGCCGATCGACGAAGGTTCGATTTAGACCCCATTTCTTTCCGTTCACCGAACCGAGCATCGAATACGATTTCTCCTGTTCCATCTGTGGCGCCTCCGGGGCGCGTTGCCGGGTTTGCAAAGGTACCGGTTGGATCGAGATCGGCGGCGCTGGTCTGGTGGATCCCGCCGTGTTCGAGGCAGTCGGGTACGATGCGGAGAGGTTCACCGGGTTCGCCTTCGGCATTGGCCTTGAACGCATGCTTATGATGCTACACGGCATCGATGACATCCGCCTTTTTCTCGAGAACGACCTGCGATTTACACGTCGTTTCTGAACCCGAAGCAAAACCATGAAGATTACCTACAACTGGCTCGGGGAGTACATAGACCTGCCTTGGGATTGGGAGGAGCTCGTCGACCGCCTGACGATGTCAGGTTTGGAGATGGAGTCGGCCACCGACCTGCGAGAGGGGTTCGATGGAATCGTCGTGGGCAAGGTCCGAGCGGTAGAAAAACATCCCGATGCAGATCGCCTTCGCGTTTGTACGGTGGACCTTGGTGTTTCCGTGGAGACCATCGTCTGTGGCGCACCGAATGTGGAAAGCGGCCAATCGGTTGCCGTCTGTCTGCCCGGCCAGCGTCTGCCGGATGGTACCCTTATCGAGCGGGCGAAAATCCGGGGGATCGAATCCGCGGGCATGATCTGTTCGGAGGTGGAGCTGGGCATCGGCGAGGATTCCAGTGGCATTCTGGTGCTGACGTCAGAGGTCGAAACCGGCCGTCCGTTCGCCGAGCAAACCGGACGCGATGATATCCAGATCGATTTCGAGGTCACGCCGAACAGACCGGACTGTCTAAGTATCCTCGGAATCGCCCGGGAGGTAAGGGTGCTTACGGGGGCGGAACTGCGATACCCAGGTAGCGCATCAAAAGAGGCCGGGCCGCCTGTCTCGGAAGCAATTGCGATCCAGGTGCAGGATCCGGATCTGTGTCCTCGGTACTGCGCTCGCGTTATCCGCAACCTAAGGGTGGGACCGTCACCCGACTGGCTCGTTCGTCGTCTCGGTGCGGTCGGCCTGCGTCCCATAAATAACGTGGTAGACATCACCAACTACGTCCTTATGGAGTTGGGCCATCCCCTGCATGCGTTCGATCTGCACAAGCTGGAATACGAGCAGGTGATCGTGCGCCGGGCGGGTGCCGGCGAATCAGTCGAGACATTGGACGGCGTTTCCCGCGAGTTGAATCCGGAGATTCTGGTGATCGCGGACGGTCGCAAACCGATCGCCGTGGCCGGCATCATGGGAGCTCGGGATACCGAGGTCGGCGTCGAAACCGTGGACGTGTTGCTGGAAAGCGCTTTCTTCGACGCCAAAACCGTCCGTCGCGGAAAGGCGACTCTGGGCATCCAATCGGAGGCGGCCATGCGATTCGAGCGCGGCGCCGATTTTTGCGCGGCCCCCATTGCGCTGGATCGAGCCGCTGGCCTCATGGCCGAAATCTCTGGTGGGGAGGTAGCTCCAGGCATGATTGACGTTGCCGCCGGCGATCCCAAATCGCACGAGATCTCTGCAAGGCTGTCGCGGATCAAAAAGCTGCTGAGCGTCGATTTCGAGGATTCGAGGATTGTCGAGATTCTTGAATTATTGGGCTGCGAGGTCGAGCGGAAAGGGAACGATCTGTCTGTGGTTGCGCCCTCTTTTCGGCCGGATCTGGAACGGGAGGTCGATCTCGTCGAGGAGGTGGGGCGGATTCACGGCTATGGGAGCATCGAAGGAAGCACGGTCGTCAGCACCCCTGTCGGATTGTCTGTTGAATCCCAAATCGATGTGCAACGGGAAATCCGCAATCGCTTGAGCGGACTCGGTCTTGACGAGGTTGTGTCCAATTCGATTGTCAACGACACCGGGATGAAATTTTTCGGAGATGTCGATGGCCGTCTGTGCCTTACCAATCCGCCCACGGAGGATCAACACATTCTCCGGCCCACACTCCTTGGCAGCCTTCTTGAGGTGGCGCGGCGGAATTTCAATCAACGGGCTTCTACCGTTGCCGTCTTTGAGGTGGGCATGTGTTATCAAGCAGGCGGTGATGCGGAGGCTGTCTCCGAGCGCGTCCGTCTTGCCGGCCTTTGGGCGGGGAACGCCAGCAGATCACCGTGGCGGAACGAGCATCGCGACGTCGATTTCCTGGACCTCAAGGGGATTCTGGAAGCACTGCTAGCGGATCTGACACCGGAATTCCGCCCGCAGGAAGTCCCCTGGCTGCAGGGGGGTTGTTCAGCGTCGATCGCTTTGAACGGGGGACCGTTGGGATTCCTGGGCGAAGTGGAGCCCAAGCTGTGCGGCGCCTTTGATCTGGAACGCAGGGTTTTTATCTTTGAAGTGGATTTTGATACGCTGGCCGCAAGCTGGTCCCGTCCGAAAGCGGCCTACGATCCGTTGCCGAAGTTTCCCCCCATCGAACGCGACCTGGCGGTGGTCGTGCCGACGCACATAGGCAGCGGTGAAGTGGAATCCCATATTCTGGGTAGTTCGCCGGAGCTTATAGAAGCGGTGGAACTCTTTGACGTGTATCGAGGCGACCAGATACCGCCCGAGCGCAAGAGCCTGGCCTATGCCATACGGATGCGCTCGCGGGAAAAGACCCTGGAGGATTCCGATGCGGATGCCATCGTGGAGGGGGCATTGAGACGTCTTGGTGAACGCATTGGAGCGGAACTCCGTTAACGGGAGTACTGTAGAGAAAATGGCGGTAGACAGCAATTTCGAGCGGCTCGAGCAGGAAGTGAATCGCCTGGTGGAAGTATTGGAGCGGCTGCGCAGCGAAAACGCCACGAAGGATGAGGAGATTCAATCGTTGTCGAGCCAGAACGAGGCGTTGAAGTCGAATGTCGCACAATTGGAAACGGCCCAGACCGAAAGCGAGAACGCCGCGAAGATCCGCGAAGAGGTGAAATCGCGCATAGCTGGCATCCTGCAGAAGCTGGATGCCGTGGAACTCTGACGACCGCTGCGAAGGACATCGATATGACTGATGGAACTCAGGTTACAGTAAGCGTGCTTGGAAAGAGTTATACTCTAGAATCGACTGGAGAGCGCAACGCAGAGTACGTGCGCCAAGTGGCACAGCTGGTAGACGACAAAGGTCGGACCATGGGACCTACCCAAACATCCCCTGTGCAGACGGCGGTTCTAGCCGGCTTGGAGCTGGTCGACGAATTGCTGAAACTCCGAGCGGAGTACGACACCGCGGAATCGGATATTGCTCAGAGGACATCCAGACTAGCTTCCTCTCTGGGTAACATCTTCAGAGAGACGTCGGTCACCGGCAAGCCTTCCAACTAAACGAACACCTGAAAGGAACCGCGTAATGTTGGGTCTTTTGGGCGAAATCGCCCTAGCGCTCACCATTTCGATCATCTTTTTTTTCGGTGGTTGGTTCGTCTGCACCAAGGTACGGAGACGAAAGATTGGTGACGCCCAGGATATCGCCCGCAGCATCATAGACGAAGCGCACAAAGACGGGGAAGCGCTGAAGCAGACCGCCACCCTTGAAGCTCGGGACCAATGGCGGCGAGAGCGGGAACCTCTCGAGCGGGAGATCGAATCCTCGAAGCGCTCTTTGCGAGACCTGGAGGGAAAGCTCCTGAAACGGAAGCATCAGCTGGATCGCAAGGTGGATCTTCTGGACGGTAAGGAGCGCCAGCTTGCCAAGACCGAGGCGGAACTAGAAAAGCGAGGCGAAGAGATCCAGGCTGAGGAGTCCCGTGTCGACGTGATGGTCCGGCAACAACAACAGCGGCTAGAATCGCTGGCGGGAATGAGCCGCGACGAAGCCCGGCGCCGTTTGATCGAACGCCAAGAAGACCGAGCGAGACAGCTGGCAGCTCGAAAGGTCAAAGAGATCAAAGACGAGGCCGTTGCCAACGCCAACCGCGAAGCGAAGGAAATCATTACCCGCTCTATACAGCGATTTGCCAGTGAGCTGTCGGTGGAGAACAGCGTCTCTGCTGTAAACATCCCCGCTGACGAGATGAAGGGTCGAATCATCGGTAGAGATGGTCGCAACATTAGATCCTTCGAGATGATCACAGGCGTGGAAGTGATCGTAGATGATACGCCCGGGTTGGTCATGTTGTCCGGATTCGATCCGTTGCGCCGAAATATCGCCAAGAATACGCTGGAAAAGCTTATTCAGGATGGACGCATCCATCCCGGCCGGATTGAGGAGGTGTACGAAAAGGCGCGCGAAGACGTGGAAGAGCAGATTCGCGAGTCCGGATCCAAGTCGGCGTTCGATCTGGGCATCCACGATCTCGCCGAACCGATTCTCGATGTTCTCGGAAAGCTGCAGTTTCACAGCAGCTACGGACAGAATCTGCTTTCCCACAGTCAGGAGGTGTCGGTTCTCGCCGGTATGATGGCCGAGGCGTTGGAGCTGGATGTCCCGCTCTCCCGCCGGGCAGGGCTGCTGCACGACATTGGCAAGGCGTTGAGCTTGGAGGTGGGAGGAGATCCTATCCAGTCCGGCGCCGCGCTGGCGCGCAAGTGCGGAGAGAGCTCGGAGGTCGTCAGTGTTATCGAGACACACGCCATCGATACGCCGTTTCGGTCGGCTATCTCCGTACTGGTTGCCGCCGCTAACGAGATCTCCGTAAACAGGCCCGGCGCCCGCAATGAAAAGATCGAACAGTACACCAAGAGATTGCGCGCCGTTGAGGAAATAGCGAGCGCGCAACCGGGCGTGGAAAATGCTTTTGCGCTCCAGAATGGCAGGGAGATCCGGGTATTGGTCAACTCCGAACAAGTGGATGATGCTTATGCCGATCAATTGGCAGACGACATCGTCGACAAGCTGGAGGAGGAGTTGGAGCAACCTGGCCAGATGAAGGTCTGCGTAATCCGCGAGGTGCGCGCCGTCCATTACGCCCGCTGAGCCCCCGAACAGATGTTGAATATCCTCTTTGTCGCCGACGTTTTTGCGAAGGCGGGACGGCGGGCGGCCGCCCATATCATCCCGCAATTGATCCGCGATCGGAACATCGATTTCTGCGTCGTCAATGGTGAGAACGCGGCGGGCGGTTTCGGCCTCACCGAAAATATCGCCCGCAAGTTCAAGAGCTACGGCGCCGACGTAATAACCACCGGTAATCACGTCTGGGATCGGAAGGATTTTTTGCCCGTCTTGAATCGGACGGAGTTCCTCCTGCGCCCGTGCAACTATCCCCGGGAAGTGGCGGGAAAGGGGACCGTCGTTGTCACCTCCCGCAGCGATATTCCGGTAGGCGTTATCAATCTTCAAGGCCGTACCCATTTGCCCAGCATCGACTGCCCCTTCCGGGCGGCTAGAGCGGCAGCCGAAATGCTGCGCCGCGAGACGCCCGTCGTTCTCATCGATTTCCACGCGGAGGCAACGGCGGAGAAGGTCGCCCTGGGTTGGCATATGGACGGATTGGTTTCTGCCGTAATCGGGACACACACCCATGTTCAGACCGCCGACGAACGCATACTCCCCCGCGGCACCGCCTACCTTACCGATGCCGGCATGACGGGTCCGCACGATTCGGTGATCGGCGTCCGCTCGGAGATTGCAATCAGAAGGTTTCTCATGCAAACGCCTATTCGCTTCAAGCCGGCTGAGGAGAATGCGAAGCTCTGCGGCGCAATCGTCGCGGTGGATGAACAAAGCGGAAAAGCGGAACACATCGAGAGGCTTCAGCTCGATGTAGAGTCCAGCAGTACAGAGGGGGACGAAGAGGGGGATTGAATGCTTGAAGAATACACTGACCTGAGTGCAAACGCGTCGTCTGACCGGCGCCCCCTTTCGGTCTCCGACCTAACCTTACAGGTCAAGGATGTCCTCGAGGATGCTCTGCCACCGTGTTGGGTGATGGGAGAGGTGTCCGAGTTTACCCACCATAGCTCGGGACATCGCTACTTCACCCTGGTTGACGATTTCTCGCAGCTGAGTTGCGTCATGTTCAAGTGGCAAGGACGCGGCGTCCGCTTCGTTCCCGAACGCGGCATGCAGATTCTCGTTCAAGGGCATATATCGGTCTACGAGCGGGGCGGCAGATACCAGTTTTACGTAACCCGGTTGCAGCCGGCGGGCGTGGGCGAACTCGCCCTGGCGTTCGAGCAGATGAAGAACCGTTTGGAGGATGAGGGGCTCTTCGATGCCGAGCGCAAGCGGCCCTTACCCCCCTTTCCCCGATCCGTCGGTGTGGTTACCTCGGCTTCGGGGGCAGCCATACGAGACATCCATCAGGTTCTGGCTCGGCGCGCACCCGGCTTGCAAATCGTCTTGGCGCCGGCGCGGGTCCAGGGACCGGGCGCCGCCGAGGAGATAACGCAGGCAATCCGGGATCTGAATCGCCACGGAGGGGTGGATATCTTGATCGTGGGGCGGGGCGGAGGCTCGCCGGAAGATCTGTGGTGTTTTAACGAGGAGATGGTTGCCCGTGCGATCTATCAATCCGCGATACCAGTCATTTCGGCAGTCGGCCACGAGATAGACTACACCATATCCGACTACGTGGCGGACTACCGCGCTGCCACCCCTTCGGCCGCCGCGGAGATAGTCGCGGTCGAGCAAGCAGCGTTGACCCGGCGGGTCATCGAGCTGCGCCGGCGACTGCGTAAAACTATGCAGACGTTGCTGGAAACAGTGACTCAGCGCATCCAGAGCATGCGGCCGGAACGTTTATACTTGCGACTGCGCGATCGACTGCAGCAAGGCAGCCTGGTGGTCGACGACCGACGACAGGCTTTGTTAAATGCGTTTGACTGGTACGCACGCAGCAAAGTCGACACGCTGCGCAGCGCCATGGTTCGCCTCCACGATCTGAGTCCCCTCAGCGGGCTCAGGAGAGGATATTCGCTGTGCCATGGCGGAGATGGGAAACTGGTGCGCGACAGTGCCCAGCTTCAGATAGGCGATAGCATCAATCTGCGATTCCAAAAGGGTGGAGCCCGTTGTTTGGTAGAGGAGAAGATCGATGACGAAATCGAAAACGTTTGAGGAAGCGCTCGAACAGTTGGAAGACAGCGTCGAGCGCTTGGAGTCGGGCGACCTAAAACTGGAGGATGCCCTGAGTGTATTCGAAGACGGGGTGTCTGCGTCCCGCCTCTGTAGCAAGTTGCTGGACCAGACCCGGAAGCGGGTCCAGGTGCTTGCCGCTGAGGAAGACGGTGAATTCACCCTGTCGTTTCTCGATGACGAGGAACTGGAAGATGATGAGAAGTAGCGGCGGTATCGAGCCGACGCGATGCTGACCCGGCTCTTCATCAGGGATTTCGCGCTCATTCGCGAGCTGGAAATCCAGTTCTGTGCGGATCTGAACGTGCTCACCGGCGAGACGGGAGCCGGAAAATCGATCATTCTAGGCGCGCTGAATTCACTCCTGGGCGGCGGCGCCCGGGCGGACATGGTGCGCGACGGCGCCGATCGGTGTTTGGTAGAGGGCCTGTTTGAGTTTCCCGATGCCAGTCCGGTGTTGGAACGCCTCGCGGAGTCGGGATTCCCGGCGGATGACAACCAACTGGCCTTGCGGCGAGAGATTCTCAGCGGTGGTCGCTCTCGCGCGTTCTTCAACGGGCTCTCGATCCCGCTGAAGAAGCTGCGGGAAATCGGGTCGACGCTGGTAGACGTCCACGGACAGCACGAGCACCAATCCCTGCTGCGGGTCGACCGGCACTCTACCTACCTGGACGCGTTCGGTGGTTTGACGCCAAGAGCTGACGCGCTTGGAGACCTGTACCGCGAGTTTGGCTCCACCGAGAGCGCGCTGCGCGAATTGCATCATCAGAAACGGCGTTATGAGGAGGCGAATGAGCTCAGGGAGTTCCAGCTCGACGAGATACGCGACCTCGATCCCAAAGCGGGAGAGGATGCAGCGATCGAACAGGAACTCACCGTGCTGGAAAACGGGGAGCGCATCCGTCAGGTCACGAGCCGGCTGGCCGATGCTCTGTATCAAGCCGACGGATCGGTTGTCGAGCAGATCGGGCGGCTGCGCCGGGAGCTGGACCAGGTCGCGTCTATCGACCGCAACCTCGCCGCGCCGACCGAGCAGATCCAGGGATTGATCTACGGCATCGAGGAGCTTGCAGCCGATCTTTTGAGCTACTCGGAGAATCTGGACAGCGACCCCGAGCGCATTGCCCAACTGCGGGATCGACTCGATGCCGTGCGTCAGCTAGTCAGCAAGTACGGCGGATCTCTGGATCGTCTGATTGCGTTCGCGGCAGAGCTGGAAACGGGGGAGGCCAAATCGGAAGCGCTGGACGAAGAGATAACCGCCGCCGCTGCGGAGCGAGATCGATCGGCATCACAGTACGCAACCGCCTGTCTTGATCTGTCCGCAGCTCGCTCGCATGCCGCGGGAGATCTGGTAACGCAGGTGGAAGCCGGCTTGCGCACTCTGGGCGCCCCCAATGCGGTATTCGAGGTGCGGCTGGATACCCGGCCGGACCCCGACGGTCTGGTAGAAAAAGACGGGGTCAGGGTGCACGCCGACGAGAGTGGCATCGAACGCGTGGAGTTCTTCCTGTCGGCGAATCCGGGAGAAACACCCAAGCCACTGGCCAACGTCGGATCGGGCGGGGAGCTGTCTCGCATCATGCTCATTCTCAGGGAGCTTATCGCTACCGGGGACGGCGTGTCAACCCTGGTATTCGACGAGATCGACACCGGAATCTCGGGCCGCATGGCCGCCGCCGTAGGCAAAAAACTGAAAGCGCTCGCGGCGACCCATCAAGTCGTGGTGATCACTCACCTGCCGCAGATAGCGAGTTTGGCGGATCGCCACATGGCGGTGCGCAAGCGACCGGAAGAAGGCCGCATGGTGACTTCGGTCCAGGTCTTGGAAAACGAGGAGCGTACCGAGGAAATCGCCCAGCTGCTTGCGGGAGAGGAAATATCCGACTCGGCTCGCGAACACGCTCAAAGAATGTTGGGATAAGCGGCCGCCGTGTTGGCCAACGCGCTCAGCCTTCTACGAATCGCCCTCGCACCTCTCATTGTCCATTCCTTGCAGCACCCCCCGGAACAGGCGGTCTGGTGGACGCTCTCACTACTGGCGACCGCAGCGCTGACGGATCTGGCAGATGGATTCGTTGCCCGCAGATTCAATCAGGTCAGCCGGACCGGTCGGATACTGGACCCCATCGCAGACAAGATCTTCTTGGTGTCGGTGGGGTTTGCGCTGGTCATTTGGCGCGAATTTCCGACTTGGCTCTTGGTGACCCTTCTGGCGAGAGATCTGGGAATCGTGGTCGCCGGAGCCTTCCTGCTTGGAAGGCGCGATATTGTGGTTCCTCCCAATCGCATCGGCAAGAATACAACCGTGGTGCTGATGTCGGCCGCCGTGAGTTTTGTTGTCGACACCCCCGAACTGTTGCGGCAGGGGCTGGTTTGGATTTCGGCCGTGTTCCTGCTGCTGTCGAGCGCGAGTTACGTGTTGCTGCTGCGCAACATTCTGCGTGGAGCGGCCTGTCGGGAAGAGGAAAGCGGCGGGGGAGATCCCGGGTAGCGGCAGTGCGCTAGTCGATGGTGGGTGGGTTTGTTCCGAGTTCCGCCAGCCGTTCGGCGGCGTATTCCGAGTGGGGAAGATCAGAACCGAATAGATCGATGTAACGCTGCAAAACTTCGGCTTCGCGCTCCTCCTCCTCCAGGCTGCGGTGGGCCATAGCCAGATTCACATAAAACTCCGGCATCTGCTCGTTCAACCGCACCGCCGTCGACAAAACATCGATCGCCTCTTCGAACTGTTCGCGCTCTTTGTAGACCTGTCCCAGGTTGTTGTACGCCTCCACCAGCGTCGAATCGCTAGCGATCGCCTTTAGATAGCTCTCCTCCGCTTCATCCAGGCGGCCGGTCACTTTGTAGATAAAACCGATGTTGTTATGCGCCTTGGCGTCGTTGCTGCGAAAACGCACGGTCTGCAGATAAGAAGCCAGGGCCGCTTCGGCATCGCCGTCCTGATACTGAATCTGCGCCAACTTGAAATGGGCGTCGGGGAACGCATCATGAAGGCGAAGGCTCCGTTGGAAACAGACGCGCGCCGAATCACTCATGTCGAATTTCAGGTACACTTCGCCAAGTCTGAAGTGGACCAGGGGTGAACCGGGGTGATTCTCCAGCGAGGAATAGAGCGGTTCGATTTCCTCCGCTAGTTGAGCCGTCATCGGGTCGACGGGCTGCTCGTCGTCGCCGCAACCGATCAGGCCGACGCCGAAAGACGTTGTCGCGAGCATGGCAAACTTCACGAATGCCGGCGCCACAGGACCCTCGCCGCAAAACGCCAGCCGTACATGGTGGACCTGTCGCGCCTCATCATGGGCCGCTGGAACTCCGTCGCCGTCAACAGGGTTCTCCAGTTCAGAACCGTCTTAAACGGAATGGCTGGAGCATCCGCTTGGACAACACCAAACATGTAGCCGCGGCTGATGGGAATCGGTTCGTTCAAGATAACTCTATTAAATCCGATCTGCTTCGGCAGGACCGTTTCGCTCTCGCCCGCAAGCTCGAGAAACTCGCGAGACGAAACGTATTTGACGATAAGCAGCTTTACCGGGGTTAACCTATGCGCGTAAAACTCCCAGGCGAACACCTCACCCTGGCTCGCTTCAGGAGGAAACCGCAAGGTGGTTTCGATGAAGGTGAGTCCCGCGTGGTCAATGAGCGAATCCGCTGCGGACAGATTCCCCCAGCCGACCGTGTCGACCTGGACGTCCCCTTCCCAAAACCTCTCACCCTCCAGGGCGATCGGTGGGTCGACGGTCTCGACCTTCTCCGCGGCGCAGCCAACGAAGAATGCAACAAGAATAATGAGGGCGCTCACGTTACTTGATCTTTTCAGCTTCTAGGGAGCCATACTGGCGGCGTGCAGCCACCAGGCTTCGCGAGTGCCATTGGCGCCAGAACCGGCGGAACAGGCGGTCGACTTCGACGAAGTCGACCTCTTCTTCCTTGAATTCCACCTGCCGGCGTAGGGTGCGGTTTCGATTCGTCCCGTGCGGCAGGCGTATCAGCTTGAGCATCGACGCCTCAGTTGGGATGTATCCAACGGCGCCAGTAGGCGTGCGCTTCCCGCTGGATGCGCAGCCTCGTGAAGTTGTCCAACATCTCGATAATCTTAAGTCGCAAAGCGAATTTGCGTAGATCGATCACGTGTGGAGTCTCCTCAAAGGTTGAAGCCGAAGTAATAGCGATACTTGTCTATCGGACCGTCATCGGCCAATTGATTTCGATCCAGCGGTCGAGCCACCTGGAAGAAGGCATACATGGGTAGGCGATAAAATGTGAACAACTGCATGCGAACCTCACCACCGATATCGCGAATAACATCGTCCCCGTCGAAATCGCCTAACCTGAATTCGGCGAAATTCCCCACCGCACCCACTTCGGCAAACAGGCGACCGTAGATTTTGGCGAAGGTAAAGTTCAGGAAGCGAAAGTTCAGACGCGACACCAGCGGGAAGGTGTATTCAAGCTTTCCGTACATCAGCTTCGATCCCGATTGGACGAAATAGGGATACCCGCTCATGAGGTTGAGCCCACCCAAGTAGTAACGCAGGGGCCAATAGAAGCGTCCTTCGAACAAACCTCCATCCGGTATGAAACCAGGTTTGAGCTTCAGGTTTCGATACGCTCCCAACATCTGGAACCCAAGGGCGTTTCCGAACGGAAGACCAATCCGCTCGCGGTACATGCCTACGTACTCGTTGACGCGGAACCGCTTTTTGGCGGGGCCGAATGCATCCAGCGGAACGCCGTTGGTTGAGGTCTGCTGGGCAAGTGAATCGGCCACTGTCGGCGCGCTGTAGCGGTAGAGAAAAGAAAACTCCCGTCCCTGCCGATAGAAGGCCTGGTCTGCGGTCGGTTTGTAATTCTGATACGTCCAGCCGATGGAGATATCGTGGGACGAAAAGAAGTCGAGCCCGTCGTAGAACGCCTGGCTGCTGTTCGGTTCCACCAACAGGGTGTCCTGGCCCAGCTCGAGATCATCTAGCTCATTGGTTATATCCACGCCATCCTGAACCACGAAGATCTGTTGTTGAACGCGAAACCGACGCAGGTCCCAGCTCTCGCGATAATCACGGCGGAAGTACTGAAACGACAGTTGCTGGCGACGGGTTAGGGGAACATCGATTCCCAGGGCGATCTGCTCGTAGGTACTCTTGAACAGATCCTCGCGGCTGTCCAGCTCGTTCACGTACTGCCGCACGTCGGGAATCAGCAGACTTCGAGTCGAATCCACCGGCGTGAATATGGTGGACTCTGGAATGGTGTCGTTGATCACCGTATCGCCTTTGAGCAGATTGTCGATCTCGAGACGGCGGTACAAGGCGTAAAACGACGGATTGAAGGTGCGGTTGTTGCCCACCATCGGCCGCAGACTGCGCTGCGTATACAACACCAGGTCGGTGTTGAAATCGGTATCCTCGCGAAGGTTTTTCCCCGCGGTGACCCGCGCCACGAATTGCTGACCGCCAAACATCTCGCCGGTGGAAAACCAGGCGCCGCCGCTGACCTGATTGAGTCCGAAGGTATCCCCCACGAAGGTGGGACCCACGTTCAGCAGGGGAATGAGGCGATAGGTCTTACGTCCTCCATACCTCTGAACCTGGTACTCTTCGGAAAGTTTCGAACCCTGGAAGATCGACTGGAAGTCTCGCTGGGCGACGAACTCCAACGGTTGCGCCCGCTGGTACTCTCCTAATGCGAATTCGAAGAGATCGTGATTCGAGGCGTGGTACCCTGAGTAAACCACCTTGCCGTCGGGCGACACCGTCGGCGTAAACGCCCCGCCCAAAACATTGGTCAGCTGCTCCACCTCACCTGTTTCCATGGTGTAGCGATAGATGTTGAAGATCCCGGTTTGGTCCGATGAGTAGACGAATCCGCTACCGTCGGGCAACCAGCTGGGATCGCGTTCATCGAACTGCGAAGCCACCATGGGCCGAAACCCCGAGGTATCGGGATCGGGAAAAGCCAGCGTATCCGGAAATACCTCCAGTGAATCCGAGCGGTCGACCTTGAGGCGATCGCGTTTGGTTTTCTTGTCCGGCTTCGGAGGGCTGTCAGCCCGTATCATGGCGATGTCGCGATCCTCGCCGCGGAAGATCGAGAACAGGAGCCACTTGCCGTCGGGCGACCACTGCGGACCCCAATACTGGGTTGCGTCGTTGTTGTTGGTGAGATATTTGAGCCCGCTTCCATCCCTGTTGATCATGCCAAGATTGTTATTGCCGTCTTCGTTGTGCACGAATGCGATCTTCTTCCCGTCGGGAGAGAAGCGGGGGTCCTTGGCGCGAAGGTTGGCGCTTATGCGGCGCTCTCTCTTCTTCGACAGGTCGTAGATATAGAGATCGTTGAAACCCCCGTTACTGCGCACGTAAACCAGCTCGTCGCTGTCGGGAGACCAGGAGCTCCGCGTGTGGACCCAATCAGTCGCGAAATCGTTGAACATCCTGTTGCGTTTGACGGTCTGTTTCTTTCCTGTCTCGATGTCGTAGATCTTCAGGAAGGTGATGGCATAATCCCAATCTTCGCTCGACAGATATGCCAGTTTCTTGCCATCGGGAGAAAACGATGGGTAGTACTCGCGAATGCCTTCGTTTAGTCGGCGCAGTGCCTTGCCCTCGAAAAAGGTGTTGCCGCGGACCTCTTCAGCCTGTTGGGTGTAATGCTCCTTCAAGAAGCTCTTCCAATCGTCGTAGAGCTGATCGGCGGAGATGCCGAGCACCGATTCAATCGCCGGATCGAAGCTGAGGTGTCCGGTGTGGTGGGTGAGCTCTTCGACCTTTTCTGGCCCGTACTGTTCGGCGATATAGGTCAGCAACCCGTACCCCTGGTTGTAGACCATCTCGCCGTAGTTGGCTCCGGTTCGGTTTTGAACCGTGCCCATCTCTTCGTAGGACAGCAGATCGTCTTCCAGCACGGCCATGCGCAGGGCCATGTCGCGGTGGGTGTCCCATTCGTCGTAACCCAGCTGCTTGGTTGCGAACTGCGCCACTCCCTCGGACCACCAACGGGGTGCGTTCATGTGGTATAGCGGGAGTGAGAAGCTGATGTCGGGGTTGGAGTCGAAGCGGGAAACGGATAACAGCGCAAATTGGACCGGCCACTTCTTGCGCGCCATGTTCAAGGTCATGATGTGGGCGAGCTCGTGGGCAAACACGTTCTTGATCCAATCGTGACTACCGCGCAGGTCGTGATCGAGGTGGGTAGCCCAGATATAAATGGTGTTCGAGTAGTAGTCGGCGGCGCCGTTGCCCAGCATATCGGAGCTGTCGATCACGATGACGTGAATCGGCGAAAACTCGTCATAGTAGTTGTAGGCGGCGGCAAGAGACGCAAAAACCTCCTCGGAGACGTCTGCCACTCTGCGCGCCGTCCCGGTGGCACTGCCCATATAGTGAATGCGGAAATGGTCCGTGACGATCGTTTGAATCTGCGCTTCAGTCGACTCGGGCTGGAGCCACGGCGCAAGAACCAATAGAGCGAGGATTCCGCGCGACCGCATATTGGCGAATTTCAACGGGACTTCCTTTGTTAGGGGTGGGTGTGCAAAGATACTTGGGTGCAAGAGCGGTGTCAATCAGCTAACTAGTACACCTGTCAATGGGATAGGACGCGCCGGACGGAAATATGTTCCATCGAATTCGCGGCCTTGAGACTCCCGCCCCCGCGGCCATCTGGTCCGTGGGATTCAGGCTCATCTACGGTTTGACCGCGAGAATCTAGACGTAATTGAGCGAACTCTACCTTCTTGCCGCTACAGCATTTGCCGTGACTCTGGGTTCGACCCCATTGGCGCGCCGCGTGGCGTGGAAACTGAACCTGCTCGATCGGCCGACGGACGGTACTCACAAGTCGCACCTGGATGCGATTCCGTACGGGGGTGGGGTCGCCATCGCGTGCGGAGTGCTGGCTTCGGGTGTTGTGGTTCCCTTTGTTGATGCCGCTAGCTCCTTGGTTTCCGCCGGCCTGGTCATCATGATTCTGGGGTTGGTTGACGATTGGCGCGGCAGCCCGCCGCTTATCCGGTTACTGTTGCAGCTGCTCGTTGCCGCGGCGATCAGCTTTCTGGTTCCGGCATGCAGATTCCCCTTCGCGGAGTCGAATCTGCCCGTTCAGGTGGCTTCCACGGCCCTGTTCATCACGGCCGTAACAAACGCGTTCAATTTCCTCGACAATATGGATGGCTTGGCGGCTGGATTGGGAGCGATCGTTCTTCTTTTTCTGGGCATATACGCCGTGGAGATCGGGCAGGATTCAGCCGCCTGCCTGTGTGTTGGGCTTGCGGCCGCATTGGCGGGATTCCTGGTCTTCAACTTTCCGCCCGCAAAAATCTTCATGGGTGATGCGGGTGGGTTATTTATCGGGTTCATCGTCGGGGCAGTCTCGGTCGTGTTGGTTCGACAAACAAACCTTAGCCACACTATCGAGTTCGAGTTTTTTCACGTGGCTCCGCTGCTAACCCTGACGGTGCCGCTCTACGATTTTTTGTCGGTGATCGCAATTCGGCTGCATCACCGCAACTTCCCCTGGATAGGCGATCACAACCACGTCAGTCATCGTTTGGTGCGCTGCGGCATGTCCCGCCGATCCGCTGTCATGACGATATACGGCTTCGCCGTGGTTACCTCACTCCCGATCCTGTTCATCGCAAGCGCTCCTCACCCCGCGCAGTGGATCCTGCTGATATTGGCGCCGGGGTTGGCGGTCTCGATCGCCGCGGTCGAAATCATCCGCTCGAAAGGAGAAACGCCGTGAATAATCCCTCAATATTGGGTGGCGGTTACGTCGATTCCCGCTTCGACCCGGTGCCTACGATAAACGCAGTTCTAGGGGCCGCGGTTCCGGGAGCAGCGGGAGCGTTGCTGGTGATACTTGCGGGGCCACCGGCGGCGGGCAAGAGCGCCGTTGCCGAGAGGGTGCTTGAACTGGTGCCCAACAGCGTCGCAATCGAGAAAGACGCCGCTGCTGCCGGCTTCATACTACAAGCCAGCCGGGCCGCGGGCCGGGCGGAAGAATCCGCCTACGGATCGGAGGAGTACTGGGCTCGGTTGCGCCCCCTGGAGTATGCCGGTGCCACCGCGCAGGCCTGCCAGAACCTCGTCGGCCGACGCGTCGTGCTACTCGTCGGGGGGTGGGGTCCGGAGCTGGCGGTAGAAGAGCTGTGGTCACAACTGGCGACCAACATCGCGCCGGCGTCGATGCTCGTGGTGCATCTGAACGCCCCCGACCTGGACACCTGGCGCCAGCGTTTGACTGCCCGCGGCTCACGATCCGACTCGCCCTGGTTCGAGAATTTCGCCCGCAAGACGACCGCGTCGCCCGTTTGGTCCGGGGCTCGAACGATCGATACCAACCGATCATTATCCCAGGTTGTCGAGGCCGTGATCGAGTCGATTGGCGACCTTCAAGACCGCCCCCATCGTTAGATCAATGGCCGATCAGCCGCACGCAGCCATCTCGGTGTGGGCCGAAAATTGTTGACAATTGATCAGTCATAAATAACTTATCGGGCTGCACTTTATAGCAAATCAGTAACCATTCAACAGAAGGCTTTCGGGTGTCGTTTTTCCACAGCCTGTTGGGATATTGCGCACTTTTGGGCCTCGCCTGGGTGCTGGGCAATCGCTCGCGCGCGGTTCCCTGGAGAACCCTGGGGGTTGCCACTCTTCTGCAGCTGACACTGACCGGAATCCTGCTCCAATCCGGGATTCGACAACCGATCTTTGCCGCGGTGGGGCGACTGGTGGCGCTGCTTAGAGAGACCGCTCTGAAAGCGAACGAGTCGCTGCTCTTCGGGGGTGTGACGAACCCGCAGTTCACCCAGAAGTACGGTCCCGTCGTGGCACTCGAGATTGCCGGCATCCTAATCTTCGTCGCCTCGCTGTCCAGGATCCTGTACCACTACAGGATCCTGCCATGGGTCATCTCTGCTCTCAGCCGCTTCATGCACCGAACCCTGGGTATTTCGTCAGCGGAAAGCGTCGCCGTGGCCGGCAACGTGATTCTCGGCATGACCGAAGCCCCGCTGTTGGTGCGACCCTTCGTCGAACGCCTGACCGAAAGCGAGCTGTTCTGTTTGATGGTCGCCGGCATGGCAACCATTGCGGGCACGGTGATGGTGATCTACTCCACCATCCTCTCGTCCACCCACCCGGAAATCGCCGGACACCTGTTTACCGCCTCCCTTATCAGCGCCCCCGCGGCGGTAGCGGTCGCGAAACTGATGAAACCGGAAAAGCAGCGACCGGAAACCGCCGAAACGACGGTCGATCTACCCCGCGAAGACACCCGCAACGGTTTGGAAGCCGCTGCCCGCGGCGCTTCAGAAGGCTTGCAGCTGGTGCTCAATATCGTGGCCATGCTCATCGCCTTTATAGGCCTCGTCGCATTGGCCAATCAAATGGTGGGGTGGCTGGATCATCTGATCAACGGCGCCAACGCCAGCGGTTGGAGTTTGCGAAGGGCCGCCGGTTACCTCTTTCGGCCCGCCGTCTGGTTGATGGGGGTTCCGTGGCACGAAACCTTTGTAGTGGGGCAGCTGATGGGGCTGAAAACCGTTCTGAATGAATTCGTCGCCTTTCTCGAGCTGGCTGCCGTTATGCAAGGAGTGCAGCCTCTCGAGGAACGGACCTTTATCATCACCTCCTACGCCCTGTGCGGTTTCGCCAATTTCGGGTCGGTGGCCATCATGATCGGCGGCATTGGCGGAATCGCTCCGGCTCGGCGGGCCGATCTGGCCCGGTTTGGCCTTCTCTCTCTGGTAGCGGGCACTCTGGCTACCATGCTCACCGGCTGTGTGATTGGATTTTTCCTCTGAATACGAAAAAAATGGGCAAAAACCCAATTTCCGGGATCGTGCAAGAGGGGTCAATCGTCTATATTATCTAGAATACACCGACAATATCTATATGCGCTCAAAGGATGATTCAGTCTACTATGTCAAAGGAACGTAAAACCTCCTACCGCTCACAATTTGACGGGCACCGTCGCCTGGCTGCCGCCGTAATACTACAAGCGGTAAAAGACTTCTGCGGTTCAGCCAGCGATCAGGAAAAAGAGGCCGCAGTCGAGTTTCTCGAAGGAGACATGTGGCCGTTTTCCGACGTGCTCGATCTTCCCACGGATGGCACCGCTCTTCGCGATTACATCCGGCAACTCCGCAAAGTCGCACCGGAACCCAGCGGATAACCGCCGTCGATCCGTCCAAACCGGGAAATCTCCGCCGCATTTTACCATAGCGGGACCTCTGATCGAGGAAAAAAAGGTCCCAAGCGCGAGCTTGAAACGGTTTCTCGGTGGAATTTGCGATCAACTGCGGGACCGATCAGCATTCAGCGGCACGCACCGGTCATCATTCTTTGCCCTTTCCTCGTTCTCTGAGTAAGGGCTTGTTATCTTTTCCCGCTATTCGTGCCGCGATCCGAACGGCTATTGCGGTCGCCTCTTCTGACCCTGCATCGTCACCCATATGGGAAAGCACATCTGCCAGGTCGCGATAGGATTGGTACTGATAGCTTTTGTCGTGGGTGTGGACAATGCTCCGACGAAAAGCGATAGCTGCTTCCTCGAGCTGGCCGTCACGTTGCAACCCGGTTCCGAGCAGGTGATAGATCGAACCGTCCTCCTGAATGTCGAGCACAGCGCGCGCATGTACGACTGCCTCGACCCTCAACGTGGCCGCTGCAGAGGAATCGTGCGCGTTCGTTCGTCTGCGGGCTTCCCGAAGTGCGGCATAGATCCAGGTGTAGTGGACGAAGACTTCAAATTCCTCCAGGACGGGCTCTTTCCTGTGGCAGACCGTGGCGAGATGCTTTTTCAGGAATCCCGCCCAATCGCTGCGCGCGAAACCACGCTTCTCCATGTACTCGAGCAGGCTTGTGCGCTTCAGCTGAAGCGATCTCTTCAGGGCTGCCATCCCCTTCTCAATGCGGCCTGACCGGAACTGCTCTGCCGCCCAAGGCCAGTTGAATGGAAGGGTTCTGTGGCTGTTCGTAGGCGTCTGAGATACGCCGGTACAGAGGCGGAGGTCTGCGGTAGGTACCGTGGTCGACGAGGTGGTCATATTCTCCCGTGTTGAGGCGCCATATCTCGCGCAGGCGTTGCGTATCGAACAGGTCACCGCGCGTGACGGTGCGCAACTTCTCGAAATAGACAGCCAGGCTGTCGTCGACGATCTGATTTTTGCCATAAAGCACCGTTTCGTAATATCCTTCGGGAATCACGCGGCGTTGATGCCCGATGCCCCAGTCCGGGCCGTCTATGGGTGGCAACCGCGCCAGAAGAGGGTCGCCGAGCCCGATCGGATCGATGACGTGCATATTGGGACCGGCGAAGTACGCCGTAAAGCCGACATTAGCCCACACTGCTGCGCCGAACTGACCAGGGCCTGGGCGCACGGCGCGGGCACCCTCCGCCCACGCGTGATTCGGGAAGGTGACGCCATAGTCCGCACTCCATGCTGGGAGAAGGCCCGCGCTCTGGAAATATGCCGCACGTTCGTCGGCGATTCCATTGGCGCTTGCGACCCCCTGCCGTCCATAGTCGGAGCCACTCAGCAACGGGGGAAACGGCGATGATAGACCGATGCCAAGAACGGCGATAGCGGCGAGTAGCTTTTTCCAGAAAGTACCGAGACGGTCACGAGAGACGAGCAACGCCACCGATGCAAAAAGCGGTGCGCTAAGGAAACGGCCGCTCATGAAGTCGCCCCCAATCCACACTACATATGCCACGTAGAGCGCGACCCCGATTGACAGGGGAATCTGACGACCCTCTTTTCCCGCAATGGGTAGGTACAATGCCGCCGCGATTGTGAGCGGCGTGAGGGGATCGAGTGTGACCGAATGCAGCAGATATTTAAGTCCCTGCCCCACGAGCTCGACTCGCGGGAGACCGGTGTTGAGTTTAACGTAGGCCGTGTTGGGGAAAAGAAATCCGTAATAAAATAGGGAAAATAGTTCCCACAGGACGAACGGCAAAAATCCTATCGCCAACGGCCAAAGAATTTTCCGTCGGGTTAAACTCCCTGCGACACAAACCAACCCCGGCAGAAAGAGCAGAACGGTATCCATTCTGTTGACGGCGCCAAGCGACACGATGACCGCAAGAGGGAGTATCTGCTGCTCGTCGTGCGCACGCAGATAGCTGACCGAGAACAGCGCAATCATAAAATGAGAGAGGGGATTCTCAAGGCCCGAGGTAGAGTAGTCGACGAATGCTTTGGAGTGCACAAGCGCGAGAATACCGAGTAGCGCCATCGTCGGCGTAATGGCAACGCGCCTAGCAACTAGGACTACTGCTACAATCGACAGTGCAATCGACAAGTACAACGGCGTGTAGAAGATCTCGCGGGTGACGAAGAAAAGTGCAGACACCAGAAACATCCACAGCGGGTTGGTATAGGCTTGCACACGTTCTACAGGGTTCCAGGTGAGCCCTAGGCCATGGATGAAGTTGTCTACCGTCCGGAAGGTGATGAAAGCATCATCCATCAACCAAGCTGAACGGACAATCACAACTGCATAGAGGGCGATGATGAACCACACCGCAGCTCGAGTATGCCCCTCTCTCCAGCGAAACGACTCCTCACCGATCTTCATGCTCACACTCCACATCGGTCGCAGAATGGGGTCTGTATCCAGCACTGCCGATCACCGTGACCGACATCACCCTCCGACATGTGTTGCGCGATTGCGAAGCACAGAGTTGGCGGTGACGCACGGCAGTCAGGGAAGACGTCTCTCTCTTCAGATGTCATGCCAAGCTACTTTCTGGCAGACAACTGCAGGAAAACTGTCAGCAAAATCGAGCTAGTTGGACGACGATAGAGATCAGCTCGTTGAACGGTGGTTTATCCGTGAGATACCCGTTCGGATGTTCGCCCATCCAGTACCGCCAGGAAGCCCGCCGGGCACCTTGAAAATGCAACCGATTGCAAATTCATCCTGGCGGCACAGGTTTTGGGTCTTTGGCGATCGCACGATCAGGCCTCGTTTTCAACCCCTCTGCGGCTCAGCCCGAACCGGAGCGAACAAGAGTCCCCGAGAGAGAGAGTCTGGTCACAGAGTAGATTCCTAAGGCGAGACGATGAGTTCAATTAAGTCGTTCGCTTCCAGGAAGTCATACAGAAAGTGGCCGACGACGTGTGAGCCGCTGCTGGTGAGGTGGATTCCGTCGGCGACGAAGTAGTTGCTCTTCACCTCTTCCTGCGGTAAACGAGAGAAAATTTCGAAGAGATCTAGGACCAAAACGTCATTATCGCGGGCCACCTTCCTGACTATCTCCACGTACTGGTGATGTAGCGGAACGAGTTCTTCGAGAGAATTCAGCCAACGCGATGCCAGGTACTCCGGTTCAGCACCTCGGACATGTGAGGTTGGAGCTGTAAACAATACCGGGACGATGCCGTTGTCGCGCGCAATGCCCACCATGGCAGTCAAGTTGGCACGGAAGTCATCCGGCGACACGCGTTCTGGACGCCGCAGCTCGTTAGGCGCTCCATACATGTCAATTGCGAAAGAATTCAGCAGTTGCGTCAGCCGCAGATCGCTTAGTGTGACAGACCACGGATTGTCAGTGTTGAACCGAGCGACGTTTTTGTCCTCGACTCCAAAACTCGCCCAATGGTCGTTCCAGCCGTAATAAATGGTGACCAAGCTCGGCTTAATCCTAACGATGTCCGTCTGCATTTGCCTCAAGCCCTGGAACGTGCTCCATCCCCCGACACCCACGTTCACGAAACTGAATCGATCATTCGGGTGTTTTTCGACGATTATCTTCTTGAATGCTTGATCGTAGGCACCCCAGGCGGTACAAGAATCGCCCATGTAGACAACGGACGGTCGTGTTCCGTACAGGTTGACCATGCTGTCGTCGTACTCCTTCGGCACCCACAGCATTTCCCGGTCGACTTCGAACTCGTTTTTCATTCGGACAGGGTCGGGCCAACCAAACTCCACGCGCACAGGATAAAGCTGGTATTCGAAACCCAACCCCCGCAAGCCTACCTCGCAAAGGACGAGTGCGAACAAAATGCTCGCGAACAACAGAAGAAGATTGCAAAAGCTGTTCCTACTCATCGCGCAATGAGGAATTTTCTCTGCTCCTTCTCCGGCAAATGACGCCTGGTGCTTTGACTATTGCCAGGGGCTATCCGATACCGCACAGGTCGGCGCCAACAGAAAAGCCGAAAGGCGTTTGCGCAGATCAAAGTGAAGATGGCCGCTGGTGACTTTGTTCCTCCTGGTGAGAGAAAACGGCGCGTACCACTAGCCCAAAGCCGAGGAAGCTATAAGAAGGGCGAAGAAGTGATCCGTGAAGCCGGGAACGGTGAACCGGGGTCTCTTGCCTCAAGGTGCTCTTCCGAAAGGCTCAAGCAACCGTGGCGGGTTCGGAGTCTCCCTTAACATTTTCACGGCGCCAGGAACTAATTCCACCTTCAATGGCAGGATATCGATTGGAGGGGCCGTGAGTGCACGTGGTGTCCCGTCAGGAACACCCCACCAAGAACGGAACTGATCCGCGTGAAAGGCCGCGATTCAATGTCTCCAGTACACATACAGGCACCAAAACTACAGGCACCTAACAGAAACAGCAGCTACCAAGGCTTTTTGCCCTGACGTAACTGCCTGTGTATATGTAGGATGTAGATGGTGCGCCCACTAGGACTCGAACCTAGGACCCGCTGATTAAGAGTCAGCCGCTCTACCAACTGAGCTATAGGCGCCCTTCCGAAGTGACGAGAAAGTAGCGGGGGGTATTGCGATTGTCAAGGAATGCAGCCGCACTCGAAATGGTTGGTAATACCCTGTCGTTAGCTTGACTTTTGGGGAAGCGTAACGTAGAATAACCGGCGGCAGCGGTTGCTTTCAAACTCCTCAAGAATATGGCGTTAGGTGTTGCAAAACTGGAAAAGGCGTATCGCCGAAACCCACAGGCGCCTCTCTTTGCTCACCTGGCCGAGATCTACCTGAAAAAGGGGGATGTCCCCCGTGCGTTGACACTCTGCTTGTCCGGCTGCAAGCTATTTCCGGATTACCCAACTGGTCATTTGATTCTGAGTCGTTGCTACGAAGTCCAGGGGGATCTGGAAGATGCCCGAAAAGCGCTGCTCCGCGGGCTCCTTCTCGATCCGGTGAACCCGTGCGGATTCGGACGCTTGGCGCGTTTATGCCACCAGCTTGGCGATCTGCCAATGGCACTGAAAAGCATGCAGAAAGCCGCCAACCTGGATGCTTTCAGCGAGACGGCGCAGGAGGAAGTTGAGACGCTTGAGGAAGAGTTGCGTAACCACGGCGACGACAACGGTAGCGTCGTCGAGACCGTCGAAGAGAAAACGGTAGCAGTTCCGTCGGAGCCGGTATCGAACCCAGATCAAGATTCCGATTTGGGTTCGACAAACGAAGCGGTTGAGATGGAGACACCCTCCCCCGTAGAGGAGGAGGCAAGCCAGGTTTCGCAGCCGGAACACCACTCCCAGGACGATGACTCGACGCAGGACGAGCCGTTCGCGCGTATTTACCCCGAGCCTGATCGAGAAGCCCCATCCAGCCAAGCGGACGATGACCCGGCCAATTCGATGAAATCCGCCGACGAGATTCAAGACGAAATCGACGCATTCTTCGACACGATGGGCGATGGAATTGCAGCACCTCCGGAAACCGCCGCGCCGGATGCTGCTGACACCTCGGTGGGTCGCCAAAATCTGGATGTCGCCGGCACTGACGAAGAAGCGCCAACGAGCGTGGAAGCAGGCGCTCAAGAATCGCCTACCGATCTGGTTTCTTTATCGGCGGAGCCAACAGATATCTCTTCTCCGGATCCGGCAAGTTTGGAAGGTTCGGAAACCCTGGCAACTCTTATGGCCCCCACGGGCGCTGGAGACGGGGAACCTCCGGAGACGACGCCCCATGCTGACGCAGAATCGCCTGCCGACCTTTCACCATCCACCAATGATGACCTTGGGAACGATCTTCTAATTCTGTCGGCGCCATCCGATGAAAACGTCGTAGAGCCCGCTCCAGATGAGGAGCAGATCCTCGAGGGTGGGGGAGCGGATCAACCCTCGGCCGTGGAAGAACGGGATCAGATGGTGGACAGTTTCATCACCCTCAGCGATGCTTCATCGAGCGAGCCCCTCCCCTTGAGCGCGGAAGCGGAAGCGATTGATTTGCCGGCAGACCCCATGCTGTTTATTGATAGCAACTCAACCCGGCCTCCCGAAAGCCGCGTAGCCGACCTCGACGGCACCGCTCCCGCACCGGAAAGCCCACCGGATGAAAACGAGGATCTCGGTCTCGAAGGAGAAGATTCCGAGGATGGTGAGATCGCCAGCTTGGCGCCGGGCGAAGATCGCGAGCTCACCCGCCTTTTTCAGGAGATAGATGATCACGGGTCAGAACAGTCGTGCAGTGACGAGGAGACCTCTGGCGAACCGGCGCAAAACGAGGGCAGTATTGCCACCGCGACCCTTGCCGGGATCTACCTGCAGCAAGGGCTAGTCGGGCAAGCACTCCAAATATACAAACGCCTTCTCGAAGAGGAACCGGAGAACGCTGAAATCAGGCGCAAGATTCAAGAACTGAACGGATAGCTACGGAAATATCAGATTACGATGGCCGACACGACGGATTTTAGAAACGGTTACACCCTAAAAATAGACGGCTCTCTGTTCTCGATCGTCGAGTTCCAGCACGTCAAACCCGGAAAAGGGGTGGCGTTCGTACGCACGAAGCTGAAGAATCTACGATCCGGCTCCGTCATCGAACGGACCTTTCGCTCTGGTGACAAGGTGGACGGGGTGCGCGTGGAGAAACGGGAAATGCAGTACCTGTACGCCGAAGGCGACCTGTTCCATTTCATGGACAACGAGTCGTACGAACAACTGGCGGTGGAACGGGGACTGATCGGCACCACCGCAGAGTTGCTCAAGGAAAGCGATCATGCCTTCGTCCTGATGGCTGAAAACAAGCCGATTGGCGTGGAACTCCCCAACTTTGTTCAGTTGGAGGTGGTTCACACGGAACCGGGCGTCAAGGGTGATACGGCCACAGGGGCGGTAAAACCGGCTACTCTGGAGACCGGGGCCATCGTCAACGTTCCCTTGTTCGTCAACCAGGGCGACGTTCTTAAAGTCGATACCCGATCCGGCGAATACGTCGAGCGCAGTTGATGTTCTAGCGGAGGAGCAGATGAGCGATACGAACATCCCAGAGGATCTCTCCTACACTGAGGAACACGAATGGGTCTCTCAGGATAGTGAGATCTGCACCATCGGGATCACCGACTATGCCCAGTCCGAGCTTGGAGACATCGTTTTCGTCGAATTGCCGGAGGTAGGAGAATCGGTGAAGCAGGGCCAACCGTTCGGGACCATAGAAGCGGTCAAAACCGTTTCCGACCTCTTCGCCCCGGTTTCCGGGGAAGTGGTAGAGATCAATCAAAGCCTGGAAGAAACTGCCGAACAGATCAACAACGATCCGTATGGCGACGGGTGGATCATAAAGTTACGCATGGAAGACCAACGCAACCTGGCTCAGTTGCTGAGTCCCAAGGACTACGCCGACGTGCTTTCAAACGTCTGAATCGACGCCCCTCGCACCCATAACCACTTTTCCGTTTCACCCTCCTTTTCCCTCTGCACAACGCCGTTTCAGCCTCTCTGACGCGCCTTGCTTTCCGACATTAAGTACTCTAATATATTTGATTTATACCATGATCAAACCACCGCAACCAGCCCGAATTTCCGATGCTTCTGAGTAAGAGCGTACTGGTTTTAAACCAGAATTATGAGCCGATGAATGTCTGCAGTGCCCGGCGCGCGCTGGTCTTGATTTTGCGCGGCAAGGCACATGCTGTGGAAGTGGCCGAGGAGGTCATCCACACGGTCGCCCAGAACTTCCCGGTCCCCAGCGTCGTGCGCCTCGAGCGTTATATCCACGCGCCGCGAAGAAGGGTAGTGCTGTCCAAAAGGAACATCCTGAGACGGGACAACTACCAATGCCAGTACTGCGGAACGCGAGAGAACAAGTTGACCATCGACCACGTTCTGCCGCGGAAATCTGGTGGCCAGGCCAGCTGGGAAAACCTGGTTGCCGCCTGCGCCACGTGCAACAACAAGAAGGGTGAACGACGTCCCGATCAGGTAGGCATGATTCTCGGCCGCAAACCGAAACGCCCCAACAACGTGAGTTTTATTCGAAACTTCATCGGCATTCACGACCAGCGGTGGAAGCCGTACCTCTTCATCGACTGACTATGACCGACGCTGCTACGCTCGAAGAGCGAGATCCATACGAGGTTAGACTCGAGGTGTTCGAGGGGCCCCTCGATCTCCTGCTGTATCTGATTCGCAAAGACGAGCTGGATGTATACGATATTCCCATCGCCCACATAACCTCCCAATACCTCGGTTTCCTGGGGCAGATTCCCCAGCTGGATCTGGAGCAGGCGGGCGACTTCATCCTCATGGCGGCGACCCTCATGAAGCTCAAGTCCCAGCTGTTGCTGCCACGGGACGAAATTGCGGGCGAGGAGGGGGAAGAGGACCCTCGGGAGGAACTGGTGCGCCGCCTGCTGGAATATCAACAGTTCAAAGAGATTGCAGAATGGCTCTATGACCAACGTTCCACTCAACGGGATATCTTCCTGCGCCGCCAAACGTCCGAAGAGATAGACCAGGATCTTCAGCCGGTCTCACTGTTCGATCTGCTGTCGGTCTACAAACACGTTCTGGACACCGTGCCTGCCTCTCTTGTGCATCGCATCATCGAGGAGGAAATTACCATCGAGGCCTGCGTCGATCGTGTCCTGGGCGTGCTGGCGCAGCGATCAAGGGTGAGCTTTTTCGAGCTGGTGCAGGGAGGAGGACGCGATACCTTGATAGCAACCTTCATCAGCATATTGGAGTTACTGAAGGGACAGCGCATTCACGTGCAACAGGCCCAGCCATTCGATGAGATCTGGATCGAACGACGGGAGACGGAGCCGCAGGTTCACGAGGCGATTTGACGGAACCGGCAGAAGAGACGCCCGATATACGCGGCATTATCGAAGCTGTTTTGATGACGGCGGATTCTCCGGTGAGTCCGGGTCGGTTTGCGGATCTGCTGTCTGATGCTAATGGGCGAGACATTCGCGATGCCATCGACGAGCTCAAGGCACAGTACGACGAAGCAGGTCATGCCTTTACTATCGTGGAGCTGGCCGGAGGTTTTCAGCTGGCAACTCGACGGCATTTCGCGCCGTGGATACGGAAATTTCACCAAACCCGCACGTCGGTCCGACTTTCCCAGGCCGCGCTCGAAACCCTAGCCATCGTCGCGTTCAAGCAGCCGTTGACGCGCATCGAGGTGGACAACATTCGCGGGGTGGGTTGCGGTGGGGTGCTTCACACCCTGATGGAGCACAATCTGGTGCGTATAGTCGGTCGCTCTGACGGCATCGGAAAACCGATGTTGTTCGGTACGACCCGCGATTTCTTGTCGGTCTTCGGTCTGAAGAGTCTCGCCGATCTACCCAAACCGAAGGAGCTCGAGGAGCTGATGGCGGAAGCAAGTGGTGTCAGGGGGGTCGAGCACGATCCGCAGGATTCATCCGTTGACGGCGAAGCGGTAGGCGCGCCGGATGGACGCGAGTCCGTCGGTTAACGGACCCGCGGCAAACGACTATGCGACTGAATCGGTATCTCGCCCGCTCCGGGGTTGCTTCCCGCCGGCACTGCGACGATCTGATTCGGTCCGGCTCGGTTTCGATCAACGGAGCGCTCGTTTGTGAACCCGGCCGCCGAGTGGATGTGGGAAGCGATCATGTGGAGTGCCATGGAAAACCGGTTGAACTGCCGGGCGACCTGGAATACATCGCACTCAACAAGCCGGTATCCTACCTGGTCACCAGGCGGGACACCCGCGCGCGTCGCACCGTGTATGAGCTGGTTGAGGGGCGGCATCCAGGTACCATAGCTGTAGGGCGACTGGATCGCGACACCACCGGGCTGCTCCTGCTTACCAACGACGGTGAGCTCGCCTACCGGCTGAGCCACCCGCGCTTCAAGGTGGAGAAACATTACCGCGTCTTGGTGCAAGGGTGCGTGAACGACGGCACGCTGGACCACCTGCGCCGGGGGGTCGAGCTGGAGGATGGCCTCACCGCGCCGGCCCGGGTGGACGTCGCGGAACGAAGCAGAGTGACTACGCGGCTGCAAATGGTTATTCGCGAGGGGCGCAAGCGACAGATCAGACGCATGTGCGCCACTGTAGGGCACGAAGTAGTGGAACTGGAACGTCAGGCCGTGGGCACGGTGCAACTTGGAGATCTGCCCTTGGGTTCCTGGCGCCACCTCGACGAGGGAGAGACGGTCCAACTGCGCAGCCTCGCCGGTTTGCCCCGTTGATTCCGTTTGGGTGCGGATAACGCAAACGGACAGGCACGCAAGCTGGTCATTGCCATCGATGGCGTTGTCGGCGCCGGCAAGAGCACGACGGCAAGACGGGTAGCCGATGAACTGGGTTACCGTCATTTGGATACCGGCGCCATGTACCGAGCCGTCACCTTGGCAGCGCTCCGCGACGGAGTGGTTGCTTCCGACGAGCGCGGCCTCGCCGACCTGCTCGCAGTACTGAAGATCGAGCTGGAGCCGCAGAACCTGGGCGGTCGAATCCGGCTCAACGGTGAGGATGTTAGCAACGAGATCCGTACGCCGAAGGTTTCCAGAGGCGTCGGGCCGTACGCAGATGTACCCCTGGTACGACGAGCGCTCGTTTCGCAGCAGCAGGCGATGGGCGCTGGCGGTGGTGTTGTCGCCGATGGTCGTGACATCGGATACGTTGTTTTTCCCGATGCCGACCTGAAGGTTTTGCTGACCGCCGATCTCGGCACCCGTTCCGAGCGACGCTACCAGGAGTTGACTAAAAAGGGGGTGAATACTTCCCGCGCGGAAGTAGAAGAAGATATCCGCATTCGCGACCGAGCGGATTCGGCTAGGGATTACGGCGGCGAAAGAGACGCCGAGAAGACTCGCATGCTCGATACCACGTCGCTGACCATTGACGAACAGGTCGCGCGCATCGTTTCGTGGGCGCGAGAATGTGTTTGAACTTTAGAGCCGCCTCGGCGTTCGGACTGACGGTTGAGTCGGGAAGCTTTGGCGGACTGAACGTCCAATTCGCAATCAAACGAAAATTCGCAAAGGATTTGTAATGACAGAGGAAAACCTAACCGCAGAGGCGGAGAAGCCGGTATACGGCAACGTCTCGATCGACGACCTGGAGGCGCCCGAATACAGCGATGAGCAACGGGATGAGTTTATGGCGCTGTACGAGGAAAGCATCTCCGGTATCAAGGAGGGACAGATTGTCAAGGGCCGGGTCGCGGCAGTCAGCTCTAGCGAAGTATTGGTGGACATCGGATTCAAGTCGGAGGGCGCCATTCCCATCCGCGAGTTCAACGATCCCGAATCCATCGTGTTGGACCAGGAGATAGAGGTATTTCTGGAAGATGTCGAGGACCAGGAAGGCCAGATGGTCCTCTCCAAGCAGAAAGCCGACTTCATGAGGGTCTGGGATCATATAAAGGACGCTCATGACGCTGGATCGACCGTCATGGGAAAACTCATGCGCCGTATCAAAGGGGGCATCGTGGTCGATCTCTTCGGCGTCGATGCTTTTCTCCCCGGGTCGCAGATCGACACCCGGCAGGTGAAGAACTTCGATCAGTTCATCGGCAAGGAGTTTTCGTTCAAGATCATCAAGCTCAACAAGGCCCGCCGCAACATCGTCGTCTCCCGCCGCGCCGTGTTGGAGGAAGAGCGGGCGAAACTCCGCGGCGAGATCATCAAGGAGCTAGAAGAGGGACAGGTACGCGAAGGGGTCGTAAAGAACATCACCGATTTTGGCGCCTTCATCGACCTGGGCGGCGTCGACGGATTGCTGCACATCACCGACATGTCTTGGGGCCGAGTCGGGCACCCTTCCGAGTTGGTGAATATCGGCGACCGCATCAAGGTAAAGGTGCTGAACTACGACCGCGAACGGGAGCGCATCTCCCTGGGGCTGAAACAACTGACGTCGCATCCCTGGGAAGCGATTGACGAGAAGTATCCAGTCGACACCCTCACTCAGGGCAAGGTGGTCAGTATTACGGACTACGGCGCTTTTGTGGAGTTAGAGGAAGGCATCGAGGGATTGGTTCACATCTCTGAAATGTCCTGGACCCAACACGTGCGGCATCCTTCAAAGCTGGTGAACATCGGTGATGCGGTGGAGGTGGTCATTCTCAAAATCGACCAGGAAAACCACAAGATCTCGTTGGGCATGAAACAGACCGATCCGGATCCGTGGGAGTCGCTGGACGCCCGTTACCCGGCCGGCGCCAAGCTGGAGGGAACGGTGCGCAGCTTGACCAACTTCGGAGCCTTCGTCGAGATCGAGGACAACATCGACGGTCTCGTCCATATATCCGACATGTCGTGGACCCGCAGAATCCGGCAGGCCAGTGAGATGTTCAAGAAGGGCGATGTGATTCCCGTCGTGGTAACCGAAATCGACAAGAAGCGGCGGCGCATCTCCCTGAGCCACAAGGTTGCCTTCGAAAACCCGTGGTCCCGGCTTGCCAAGATCTATGCGGTGGGCACGGAGACCAAGGGTTCCGTTACGCGAATTCTCGAGCGCGGCGTCGTGGTCTCCTTGGAAGAGGAGGTAGACGGTTTTGTTCCCCTTTCCCAGTTGGCCATCGAGGATCTTCAGACCCCGCGCCAGAGCTTCGAGATCGACCAGGAGATTCCCTTGAAGGTCATTGAGGTCGACGAGGAGCAGAAGAAGATCGTGCTGAGCGTTCGCGAATACCTCAAAGACAAGGATCGCGCCGAGTACGAGGCGTATCTTGAAACTCATCCGATTCGACAGGTTACCATCGAAGACGTTGTGGAAGATCAGGACGACGAGATGGAGAGCTGGGGAGATCCGGCCCTAGAGACCGGAGACGAGTCTGCAGCCGCGAGCGCGGCAGAGGACGACCCCGTCTCCGATGAGGAGGTCAAGGCCACTTCTGTCGACACGAAACCAACTGAGCCGGAAGAGGAGTAAGCCAGCACTAACAGCGGCAGTTTTTGTTCGGCTGCGGCAGCACGGCTTCAGCCGGGGGTCTTTGGGCCCCCGGCCTTTCTATTGCTGCCGGCTGACGCCTTTATGGCCTCCCCCTCCGGACTTATCTTAAGATCGCTTCGGTTAGTCCCGTTCGGACCTCAAGTTACCTCTGAAAGCTATCGTGCCCGCCCCAAAGATCACTCCGGCCATGGCTCAGTACATGCAGTTCAAGCGCCAGCACAACGACGCCATACTGTTTTTCCGCATGGGCGACTTCTACGAGATGTTCTACGACGACGCCGTCGAGGCGTCCAACCTGCTGGGTTTGACCCTCACTGCGCGCAACCACAGCAAGTCATCCGGCTCGGTGCCGCTGGCGGGGGTTCCCCACCATGCCGCTGATTCCTACCTGGCCAAGCTGGTGCTTCTGGGGCGCAAGGTGGCCATTTGCGAGCAGATGGAGGACCCGAAGAAGGCTAAAGGCGTCGTCAAGCGCGACGTAGTGCAAGTGGTTTCTCCTGGCACGGTTTTGTCCGACTCGGTGCTCGATCAACAGCGTAACAATTTCCTGGTGAGCCTTCACTCAGGAGAGGAGCTGACCGGAGTCGCCACCATCGACCTGTCTACCGGCGATTTCACATTGAGCGAACTGACTGCCGGAGATCTATGGGGTGAGTTGGAGATACTGGCGCCGGCAGAATTTTTGATCGGTGCCGGTGTAGACGAGAAGTGGGTTGAAAAAATGCAGGTCATCCTTCCTGGCACCGCCGTCAGCCGCATCGATGATTGGCATTTCGAGTTCAATTCGGCCTATGAGTCGCTGACGACACAACTGGAGGTCCGATCCCTAAAAGGGTACGATGCGGAGGATCTTCGGGCCGCCATCTGCGCCGGCGGGGCAGCGGTGGATTACCTTCGCGACAACCAACGCGGCGCCATCGCCCACATCAACCGTATCCAGCGCAAACGACCCGATGACTTCCTCATGCTGGACGCAACAGCACAACGGAACCTCGAGCTGCTGGCGAACCAGCACGACGGCAAGCGGGAGGGTTCCCTGCTGGAGGTGCTCGATCAGACCTGCACGCCCATGGGCGCACGCCTCCTGCGCCGGTGGATTGTGGCGCCGCTGCGCGACACCGCCGCCATAGTCGACCGACAGGACGCCATTGCCGCGTTGCTCGAAGCCCCCCGGCACTGTTCGGCCCTGCGGGAGGTCATGGGCGGCATCGGTGATCTAGAGCGGGTGATGGCGCGAATCTGTTGCCAGCGTGCCAACGCGCGTGATTTGGTCGCCCTTGCCATGTCCTTACGGAGAGTGGAAGAGATTCGGTCGAATCTGGCCGCCTTGCATGGTGTCTTGCTGGAAACCTTGAGTGGCAGCGGGCTTCCAGACATTCATCCCCTCGTTTCCGAGTTGAGCGATGCCCTGGTGGATGAACCACCGCTCCACCTGTCGGACGGTGGTTTGATTCGCGATGGGTATAACGAGAAGCTGGATGAGCTGCGCCTGGCCAGTCGCGGCGGCAAGAAGTGGATTGCCGACCAGCAGACTCACGAACGCCGGCGTACCGGAATATCCTCACTCAAAATCGGTTACAATCAGGTTTTCGGATATTACCTGGAGGTCAGCAAGGCCAACCTCGATCGAGTACCTAAGGACTACGTCCGCAAACAGACGCTGGCAAACGCCGAACGCTATTTTACTTCCGAACTGAAAGAGTGCGAAGCCCGCGTGCTCGGGGCGGAGGAAAAGATCGTTCAGCTGGAGAGTGAGCTGTTTGTCGAGTTGCGTTCCCGCGCCGCGGAGTGGGCCGAGCCCGTTCAGCGGGTGGCGCGGACGGTAGCCCAGATCGACGTGCTGTGCAGCCTCGCCGAGGTGGCCCGCAGTAGCAACTATGTCCGGCCCGAGCTGGATTCAGGTAGCGTGATCGAGATCCTGGGCGGTCGTCATCCGGTGGTTGAGAACCTCAGTCGCGACGGTCGATTCGTACCCAACGACATACTGTTGGATGGGAACGGCGATCAGATTCTCCTGATCACCGGTCCCAACATGGCGGGGAAGAGTACGATCATCCGGCAAGTGGGCCTCATCGTGCTCATGGCCCAAATGGGAAGCTACGTTGCCGCCGAGCACGCCCGAATCGGTGTTGTGGATCGGATATTTACCCGCGTCGGTGCGGCAGACAACCTCGCCCGCGGGGAAAGCACCTTCATGGTGGAGATGAACGAGGCTTCCAGCATTCTCAACAACGTCACGTCGAAAAGTCTCATTCTTATGGACGAGCTGGGACGAGGAACGAGCACCTTCGACGGGTTGAGCATCGCATGGGCCGTGGTGGAATTCCTGCACGGTCGAGACCAGGTGAGACCTCGCACTCTGTTTGCCACCCACTACCACGAGCTCACTGAGCTAGAGGGTCAACTGGAGCGTGTTAAGAACGTCAATGTCATGGTGCGGGAAGAGGGAGACAACGTGGTTTTTCTCCACCGGTTGGAGGCGGGTCCCTGCGATCGCAGTTATGGAATTCATGTGGCGCGAATGGCCGGCATGCCGGATGCCGTCGTGCACCGGGCCCGCGAGATCCTGAGCATTCTTGAGCGCGACCAGATCGACCGCGAGCGGTTGTCTGGAGACGGAGGCGCCGCCCGAGGCGACACCCCCGTCAAGAATCAGCTGCAGCTCTTCGATGCCGTCGGGTCCACGTCCTTTCTCGAGCACGAACTGCGCGGGCTCGATATCAGCGCCACCTCTCCTCTCGACGCCCTGCTCAAGTTGAACGAATGGAAAAAACTGCTGGAGGAAGGAGATCGCTGAAGGGCGTAGTCATGGCTTCAGCTGCCGATAGATTTTCAACACTGCAGAAAGTAGGCATCTTTCTCATCGTCCTGGGCCCGGAAAAAGCACGCGACATCCTGGATGGGGTCGATGTGGAGACGTTGCAGCGACTCAACGCCACCATAGAGGAGTTGGGGGAGCTGACGGCCGAGGAGAAGGCCGCCGTTATGATCGAATTCGGCGACTTCTTCTATAAAGGCAAGGAACTCCTGCCGATATCGAAACCACCCGCGAAAAAGGGCGACAAACCGCAGCGCCGGCCTGCGAAAGCGGCAGCAACGCAAACCAGCAAATTGCCCAAGACCAAGAAATCTCAGAAAACCGGAAAATCAGCGTCTGCAGCAAACAAGATAGATGCACCTGGGAGCGATTCGGCAAAGGCGGAGAGCAAATCCGCCGCGACCAAGCCGGAGGAGGAAAAGATCGTCATCTCGGCCCTGAAGAAGCTGCGCGAGCGGGTCGATCCCAAGCAGATCGATTGGAGCAAGGCTGGTTACGACTTCGGGGAGGGGTTCAAGGGTCCGACGGAAGAAAGGCGTTAACCGGCGCGGCTGACCGCCTTGAATCTAGCGCCCGGGGGGCAATATTCCAAGTTCGCCCAACCGCCTGGCGATGAGTCGAAACATGTGGATGAGGAGTCCGGCGGCGGCGGCTATCTGGCTCAGTAGGATTACAGTTCCCAAGATATCGTCCTTCCGTTATATCTCACAGTGATACCCTTTACCTACCCTTTAGCAAAACTCACTCCAAATTGCCATTGCCGACACAAGTCTATTAATTACACATAGTAACTAACGGATGCCCGATATCCGAATCGGGGCGCTGTGGGACCATATTTCCGGGAGTCGGCGGGATTTCAAGGGGATGGACCGAGAGGCGATCGACGAAAGCCTGATCTTCGGACGGCATCCGGTGCTGCAAGCCCTGAAGGCCGATCAACCGATTCAGCGGCTGTACCTACAAAAAGGAATCCAGGGAGGGCCCGTCGAAGAGCTGTTCGATCTGGTCAAACAACGGGGCATCCCGTTCGACCTCAAACAGAGGGCCTTCCTGGATCAGCTGACGGCCGCTGGCAATCATCAGGGTGTGATAGCCGTTCGGGCAGCGGGCGCCTACGCCGACTACCCGACGCTGCTCAGTAGGCTGGACCCCTGCTCCGCGTTTCTGGTAGCGCTGGACCACGTGCAAGATCCACAGAACCTCGGCGCTATCATTCGCAGCGCCTGCGCCGTGGGCGCGGACGGTGTCGTCTTGCCGAAGCGCGGTGCAGCCGGCCTGAGCGGCGGTGCCGCCAAGGCGGCGGCTGGAACCGCCGAGATCCTGCCCGTATGCCGGGTGGCAAACCTGGTTCAATCGCTGCAGAAGGCGCGAAAAGCCGGCCTGTGGATCGTCGGTCTTGACCCGAGCGCGGATACTCCTTTTACGAAAGTGGATTACCGTACAGGTTGCGCCATAGTGGTCGGCGGCGAAGCCGCCGGCCTGCGAAAGCTGGTTCGCGAAAACTGCGATGTCCTCGTAACCATTCCCACTACCGATCACGTCGAATCACTCAATGCTTCTGTTGCAAGCGCGTTGGTCCTGTATGAGGTGTTTCGTCAACGCTGCCAGGGTCCGACGTAGATGGTGCGCCTGTGTGTGGCTTGCGCGCTGTTCTGCATGACAAGCGCCAATGCCGACGACGCTCCAGCTGACACACTCGTAGTACAGCCCAATCTAGCGGAGGCCACGGCGCTTCTCGAATTGAAGAACAGCGACAGGAAGGGTTTCAAATACAGCGGCGATAGCTTTGTGGTGTATGGTCAAAACGACTCCCTTTTTCTACATGGCGCGGCGAAGGTGGTGCACAAAGGTGTCGAGCTCGGGGCGGCCGAAATGGTCTATCGGCGCCAGGCAGAGATGGTGGAGGCACGCTCCAGCACCGACAGCAGCGGTGTCCCCGTTGGCAAACCAACCCTCACGCGAGGCGAAGATACGCTTAGAGGATCGCGGATCACCTATTCTATGGAATCCGAGCGTGCAACGATCGTCGACGGACGCATTCAACGGGACGACGCTTATTACGCCGGTCAGGTAATCAACACACTCAGCTCCGAGGAGTTTCACGTCAATCGGGGTTCCTACACCACCTGTGACTATTCCGAACCGCACTTCGACTTCTACAGCCCGCAGATCAAGGTGTTGAGCGGCGACATGGCCATTGCTAAGTCGGTGTTTGTTCGCATCAAAGAGAAACCGGTGTTTTGGATTCCGTTCTACGTTTTTTCGCTGCGAGAAAATAGGCAATCCGGGTTGCTTACGCCCAGCTTCGGTCGCCGCCCGATTCGCTTCGGCAGCAACGAAAAGGAGTGGGAGATTCGCAACTTGGGATATTACTTCGCGCCCAACGACTACATGGATATGACCGTGGCAGGGGACCTTCGAACGAGCTCCGGATGGCTTACTAGCATGAACCTGGCCTATGCAGTGCGTTACCTGCTGAACGGCCAGTTCCAGACGCGATTGGAAAATCGCCACTCCGGGGGAGCGACGAAATGGAGCTGGTGGACCAGTCTCCGCCACAACCAGGAAGTAGGTGAAAACGCTCAGCTGCGAGCCACCGGAACCTTTCAAAGCAACAAGAACTTCGCCCGCAACAACAGTTTCAATCTGAATGACAGGCTGGACCGGACGCTTAGATCGAATGCGAGCTTTAGCAAGAGGTGGCGCGGTTCCGGGAATAGTTTGAGTGTCAACGCCAGCCATACGGAGCGGCTGGACAGCGACCGTTTCGACACGGTGCTGCCCGAAGTGAGCTTCCGCAAAGCGAGGAAACCGATTTGGGACACACGGAACCCGGGTGTGAGACGAGGATCGCGAACCACGGAGACACCCTGGTATTCTCAGGTCTTCTACGACGGCGGGGCGCGGATGAGAAACTCGCGATTCCGTCGTGGAAACGACGCCGCAACTGAAAGTCAGACCAGCGCCAATCTCAACCTCAATATCTCCTCTCAGCCGAAGCCGTTTTCGTGGCTACAGATCGCCCCGAGACTGAGTGAATCCTGGTCTGATCGCGATGTTCGCGATGATTCGCTCGCGTCCGTGCGCCGGGACCGGTTCGACGCCAGCGCCCGCATCACCCAGACGTTTTACGGAATGTTCTTTCCCCAGATCGGTCCGGTAACCACCTTTCGACACGTGGTCAAACCCAGCGTCGCGTTTCGCTACCAGGCCACTCACGCCGATACGGGAGGTGTGCTCGGGATCAATGGCCGAGGCAGTCCATGGAAGCAGAACCGCCCGATCGATTTCAGCCTGGACAACACCTTTTGGGTCAAGCTGCAGCGCGGCGAGGAGGAGTCGAAAGTGCGGCTCGCGCAGCTCAATCTGTCCATCTCTTACGATGTCGACCGCGACTCACAACCCCTGTCGGAACTGCGCTCGAGCTTGAGCCTGGCTGCCGGCCGGACCCTGGACTCCAGATTGACGCTGCGCTCGAAGTTCTACGACGGCCTCAACCGTCTGGATCTGCTGAATCCGCGCCTGCAACAGATCGAGCTCAGGACCAGCTTCCGTGCGACTCGCAAAGGAACCACGACCGACGCAGCAGAACCTCATCGAGGAAGCGATTTCGCATCGTCGACGACCGAGTCGTACAATCCGCGAACGAGCGCCTACGGCTCGCGAGATTCCTTCGGCTACGAACGCGGATTGCAAAGCGATGTCCGGCGACGCGACAGAGCGACGCGTTTGCAGGTGAGTCACTACGTTTCGCGAACCCGAAGTGTGTCGAGGACCGTCATGCGGTCGTGGATTCGAGTATCCGCCAGCTGGAGCTGGTTACGCCGCTGGCACTTGCAGTATTCGGTGAATTACAACCTGCACGATCCTAATCAACCATTGGTCGCTGAAGAGCGCATCACGTCCGAGCTGCTGTCGATCCAGCGGGAGTTTCACGACTGGAGTGCTTCGTTCAACATCGAACCGAATCGATTCCATCGCGATCGCACTTTCTACCTCAAGGCCCAGCTCAAGGATATCCCGCAGATCAAGTTCGAGCGCGGTGACCGCCGCTTTTGAGGCTCATTCGATATGAGAGTTTTGGTCCAACGCGTTCGGTTCGGCCGCATCCATGTGGAGGGTGAGCTTCGTGGACAGATCGGTCACGGTCTGGTTCTGCTGGTTGGTCTCCATGTCGACGACGACGAACAGGCGGTGGCTTTCTGTGCCGACAAGTGCACCGATTTGCGCATCTTCGCCGACGAGGCCAGCAAGATGAATAGATCGATTCTAGATGTGGAAGGAGAAATCGTCGCCGTGTCGCAGTTCACTCTCTATGGCGATTGTCGCAAAGGCCGGCGCCCGAGCTTTTCACACGCCGCCCCCCAGGAGCAGGCTGAACCTTTGTACGAGCTGTTCGTAGAGTTGCTTCGCAACCGCGGAGTGAAGGTGGCCACCGGCGAATTCGGTGCCTCGATGCTGGTGGAAATCCACAACGACGGTCCCGTCACTCTGATCGTCGAGAGCCCACCCAAAGGGGACGATGGCTGAATCCGTCAGAGTCGTGCTCGCCTCGAACTCTCCCCGGCGAAGAGATCTGCTGCGCCAAATCGGGGTGCCGTTCGAGCAGATTGCCAGTCCGGCGGCGGAGCCCGAGCCGGGAGGGCTTGGTCCAGACCGACACGTTCTCCGCTCAGCGCAAGCGAAAGCTCGGGCGGTGCGCGATCTCCTTGAACACAAAGGAGAGGCGGAACGTCCGACCATCGTAATTGGCGCCGATACGGTTGTGAGCGTCGATGGAGATATGCTCGGCAAGCCGGCGGACGAGAATCAAAGTCGCGACATGCTGCGACGCCTCTCGGGCCGGGTGCATCAGGTGTTCACGGGCGTGGTCGTCATAGGTCCCTATGGCGGTGAATTGGCCGCCAGCGTAGTGACGGCCGTTACCATCAAGGCGTTGTCGTCACGGGAGGTGGAGACCTACGCGGCAAGCGGAGAGCCGCTTGACAAAGCTGGGGCTTACGCTATCCAAGGCTTGGCTGCCCGTTTCGTTGAACGGGTGGAAGGATGTTATTATAATGTTGTCGGTTTGCCCCTCTCCCGGCTTTGTGAAATGCTCGAAGAGGCCGGATACGAACTTCCTTGATCCAATGACCGCCCCGTTCTGTTTCCCTTGGAAGGTATGCTGAAATCCCCATGAGCGAGGAGATTTCTCAACATCTGAAGCAAGCTCGGGAAGCCCGGGACGAGCACCTCACCGAGGCCTGCGAGAGGAGCGGTATCAGTCTGGCGATTCTGCAGGGTCTCGAAGCGGCCCGTTTCGACACCGTCGAGCCGATTTACATGCGCCTGGGGTTGCGCTCCTACTCCGAGTATCTCGGGCTCGATACAGCGGCGCTGTTGAACGCGTTCGACAAGGATGTGGCGACCAGGTTACCGGACGATCCGGTGCCTCCCGCTGTGCCCCGACCGCAGAAACCGAGAGGCGGACGGGTTTCATCCATCTCCAGGCGTCAGGTGGTGGCCGTGGTGGTCCTTCTTCTAGCCCTTGTCGCCCTAGCCTGGATGTTGGTAACGGAATTTTCGGAAAATGGCGAGTTGCAGGATACCGAATTGGCACAACCTAGTGCAGGCCTGTCGGATGCCGGCTCCGAGCAAGCCAGCATCTCGGCACCGACGGCTCTACTTGCTGCGGCGGATAGCCTTCCGCACTCAGATCCGGTCGTGTCAGATGAAGAGAGTGGTGAGCGCCAGACCGCAGGCGACGAAGAAATCGAGCCCGTACTCCAGGATGATCTCACCTCCGCGGAGGGCGCCGATACACCCGCGTCGAACAGCACGGGGGCAAACATGCGGTTTGGGCGGGAATACGAGGCGTTGCCGAATGAGGCATCGGGGAACTCAGCATCGCCCGCGAACCTGGCCGCGTCACCAGAGGTGATTGGAGAGCCGCTGGACGCATCCGCCCTCGTGCTGGAGGTCGAGGCGATCGACTCAACCTGGGTGCAAGTCTCGTGGGATGGCCGGGATACCTTTCAGGGCATACTCGCGCCCGGCTTGAAACGTCGTTGGGTCGCCCGTGAGAAATTTCTGGTGCGCTCGGGGAGAGCCCACGGGGCGCGTTACTGGCTTCAGGGAAATCTTCTCGGCAATGGCCGCCTCGGGGAGGCGACCAAGGTGTTGCGATTCCGCGCGGACAACAACGGCGTCACCCTGCTGGGGCCGGAACTGGAACCGCTGTCGCTTACGCCAGCGACCTCTGACGCGGCGGAATGATGACTCGAAGATATGTAGATGTATCTCTCCCGCCTCCGCTAGCCAGAGAACTCACCTATCACCTCCCCTCACATCTTGAACCTGCGGTTCGACCGGGTAGCGTGGTTCTCGTTCCCGTTCATGGCCGTCTGCTCACCGGTATCGTGGTCCGCGACGCGCAGGAACTGGGTGGAGTGGACACAGGGAAGATCAAGGAGGTCTCCGAGGTACTGGACAGCGACACTCTGCTCGATCCAAAGCTGGTGGACCTTTGTCGTTGGATCGCCGGTTATTATCTGGCGCCTTTGGGAGCGGCGCTGGGAGCGGCGTTGCCACCCGGTATTCAGCTGGCATCGACTCGACTCGTGCATCTGCGTCAGGCGACAGCGGTCGGCGGAGACGTGATCGATGAGCGGGTATTGGGCGAGCTGCGGAGGGAATCGCCGTTAAAGGTGACCACTTTGCAACGACGATTGGGGCGTTCCGGCCTGGAAGGAGCGTTGCGGCGGCTGCGGCGCGACGGCCAGGTGGAGATTGTTCCCTTCCTCAAGGCGCCCCCTGTCCGCAGCGAACGCTGTGTTAGATTGGCCGACGGAGAAAGTGCGGAAGCGGCCTTGAAGGAGTTGCCGGCACGGGCGCATCGCAAATCGGCTTTCTTGAAACACATGCTTCAATTCGAATCGGCGACGCGTAAATCCCTCACCGAACAGGGATTCAGCTCTGCGTTGGTGTCGGGCTTCGCCAAGATCGGGTTGGTGGAAAGCTTCGACCGCGAGGTATTGCGCGATCCGCTCTCCCACATCGATCCGGTGGAGGAGGACGTTCAGTGTTTGAGTCCGGACCAGGAGAAAGCGATTGAGAAACTGAGCGCCGCCGTAGACCGCGAAAGGTTCTTCCCGGTCCTCCTGCACGGAGTCACGGGGAGCGGCAAAACATTGGTTTATCTCCATGCTGTTTCCCAGGTATTGGAACGGGGGCGGAGTGCCATCGTTCTGGTTCCGGAAATCGCTCTGGCCTGGCAGACTGTGCGGCGATTCAAAGCTGAATTCGGTGATCGTGTCGCCGTGTTGCACAGCCAACTGTCGCCGGGCGAGCGCTACGATACCTGGCGACAATTGAGGCGCGGCGATCAGTCGATCGTCATTGGCGCTCGGTCCGCCATCTTCGCTCCCATGGTAGATTTGGGCATCATCGTTGTCGATGAAGAACACGACAGCTCTTACAAGCAGGAGGATTTGGACGGCCGGCAAGCCTTGCCATACAGCGGCAGGGACGTGGCTTTGGTACGTGGCCAGAGAGAGGAAGCCGTGGTTCTGCTGGGCTCGGCGACTCCCAGCCTCGAATCGTATCAAAATGCCCAAACCGGCAAGTATCACTATCTCACAATGCCGGCGCGCATAGACTCGCGACCTCTGCCGCGGGTAAGCGTCGTCGACATGCATGGAGAGTCGTTCCAAGGCAAACGGCGCCCAATCTTCTCGCGCGAGTTGCGGCTGAAGATTCGCGATCGCCTCGATCGCAATGAAAAGATCGTGCTGCTGCAGAACCGCCGGGGATTTTCCCCCATCCTGTTGTGCGCATCCTGTGGCGAAGCAGCCGAATGCAAGCGTTGCCGGGTCACCCTCACCTACCACCGCCATGGCGGTGGCGAAATGAGATGCCACTACTGCGACTTTCGGGGATCGATTCCATCTACCTGCGATCATTGCGCCGCTGCCGATCTGCAATTTGAGGGCATTGGAACGCAGCGGGTGGAAGAGACCCTATTGGAACAGTTTCCAGGCGTACGCGTCATTCGTATGGATGTGGACAGCACCACAGCCAAAGGCTCGCATGACGAGCTAGTGGAGAGTTTCCGTCACGGCGAAGCAGATATCCTTCTGGGCACCCAGATGGTGGCCAAAGGGTTGGATTTCCCCGAAGTCACTCTGGTCGGCGTCATTTCGGCCGACACCTCGATGCACATGCCCGACTTTCGGGCAGCAGAACGCAGCTTTCAGCTTCTCACACAGGTTGCGGGCAGGTCGGGAAGGGGCACGACGCCTGGTGAGGTGGTGATCCAAACTCTGCTCAGCGATTCACCCGTTCTGCGTGAGGCTGCCAGGCAGGATTACGCGGCGTTCGCCGACCGAGAAATGCAGATACGCAGTGAAGCGGGATTCCCTCCCTTCGGCCGACTGATCGTCTTTTTGTGGCGCGGCACGGATGAATCGGCAGTATCGCGGGCGGCTACTCAGGGGACCTTGGAATTGAATTCCCTCGTCTGCGGAACCGCACGGGTATTGGGACCCGCTTCCGCACCGCTGGCCCGGCTGCGCGATCAATACCGTTGGCACGCTCTGTTGTGCGGCACTGCTGCCAATAGTGCACACGGAATCGCGTGCACGGCATTGACGCCCATGCGCCGAATTGCAGGAGATGAAAACGTCGCGTTGAGCGTCAACGTCGACCCATTGAGTATGATGTGAGGTAGTCATGTCAGTAGCTCTATTTTGTCTGTTTTTGGCACTTCTATCGACCTCCGTCTGTGCAAGGGCTCAAGGCGAATGGACCGCTTTTACGAGTATGCGCGACATGAACGATGTAATGGTGGATCGGAATTTTGTGTGGGCCGCCACATCAGGAGGAGTTTTGCGATACGACCAGGAAAGCCGCACCTACTCGAGATTTACCCGGTTGGACGGGTTGGCTGGCAACAAAGTGCTGAGTCTGGCGCGAGACGACAACGGAGACGTGTGGATGGGCACCGACCACCAGGGGTTGACTCGATTCAGCGCGGCTAATGCAAGATTCGACCGCACCTTTTTCGAGTTCGCCGAGTTGGCGGTGAACGTTATGGTCACTCGCGGCAATCGCGTGTTCGTTGGAACGAGCAGAGGCGTGAGCGTATTTCTCAGCGATCGGGAGGAGGTAAAAGAGTCCTACCGGCAGCTGGGAGATCTTACCAAGGACATTCCCGTTACCGCGCTGGCATTGCTCGGCGATTCTCTAGTCGTTGGCACTGAAGAAGGATTCGCAATTGCTGATCTGAGACAACCCAATCTACAGGACCCGGAGAGTTGGTCAGGAATCCGCGGACTCGGCAAAATCCGGGACGTCATCGTTTTTTCCAACAGGTTGTTCTTTGTGTCCGAAGAGGGTGTCTTGAGATATGACAGTTCACGAGACTTCTTGCTGCGTGAATCGGCTCTGGAAGATATCGTGAGTTTTGGGATTCTGGACGGCAACTTGATATTCATTACTGAATCCGGAGCCATAAATCAAAGAAGCAGCTCAGGTCGGTGGATTGTGCAATCTGGCGAGGTGATCTCGGGTGTTCGGGAGCTCGCATACTCTGATAGTGCCCTATGGCTTGCAACAACGGAAGGCCTCAAGGTTTTGGGGGCGCAGGCTCCTCCCCCCTCACGCGAGCCTGCGGCCAATCATTTCCATGACATGCAACTTCTGGACAACGGCGAACTCTGGATCGCCAGTGTTCCCAACGACTTCACGCGTCCCTACGGACTCTACCAGTTCGACCCATCTGACTCGAGCTGGACGATTCACGACGAGTCCAACGATCTGCCAAGCCACTATTCAAACCAGTGGAAGGAGTTTGTTCCCCCAACAATCGTTGCTTTGGAGGTGGACGCAACCGGCAGTCTTTGGGCTGGTACGTGGGGTCAAGGATTGGGGACTCGAGGAGCTAACGGCAGTTGGGAATGGCTCGATCAAAACAACTCCGTGCTGCGAGGCGTAGGTGGCGGAGGTTCCTTTGTGGTGATTGCCGATGTCATGCAGGATGAGGAGAATCTGTTGTGGATTACGAATGTGCTGGCTGGTCTTGCCGTAATCGACACCAACGATCCGACCAGGGGCACTTTGTATAGCCAGAGTGAACTAGGGGTCCCGAGAGACATAGGCGAGATCGCTATCGGGCCGGATGGGTTAAAGTGGATCTCGCTTCCGCTCGACGGCTTCTTGCTATTCGATGATGGAGGGACCCCGTTTGAAAAGGGGGACGAGTTCGCCTTTCCAATAAGTACTTCCGTGGAAGACCGGCTCACCAGCGACAGAGTCAAAGACGTCATGGTAGACAGCCGGGGCCAGGTATGGCTGGCCACTAACAACGGACTCAATGTCGTGCGCGGCAGCTACGACCGTGGGAATCGAACGTTTGAAATTGAAAGATGGCGCGTCTTCGACTTGGATGATGGATTGCCGTCAAGCGAGATCAGCACGTTCGTCGAAGACGATCTGGGCAACGTTTGGGTGGGTACCGACGGTGGAATCGGTCAGATAACGCCGGCGGGCGAGGTGGCGTTCGCGCTGACCACCGAAAACAGCGGGCTGATCGACAACCGCATAAACTCCCTGCTCTTTGACCGAGACGCGGGCGAACTCTGGATAGGCACCTTTGACGGATTGAGTCGACTGAAGATCTCCCTGGGGAGCGAGTCGGGAAGCGATGAGCTGATCGTATACCCCAACCCGCTGGTATTGAGCTCGCGCAATGCGAGCTTGACATTCTCGGGTCTGCCGCTGGGAGCCGAGCTGCAGATCTTCGACCTGGGTGGGAACCTCGTCTGGCGTCACCGGGGAACACCGGGCACAGGCTCGGTGTCGTGGAGCGGCCAAAATCAGGCTGGCTTCCTCGTCGCCAGTGGGGTCTACTTTTTTGTCGCTCGAGACGAGACCGGCAAGACGACATCGGGAAAATTTGCGGTCATAAATGGCCGCAATTAGGATTATTCTGATGCTCGCGCTCGCCCTGCAAAGCGGTCGAGCCGAAGCGACGGACGCATCGCGCTTTACCATCGCCCGTCTGCAATACGACGGCGGGGGCGACTGGTACAGCGACCCCTCTTCCCTGGCAAATCTGCTCGAGTTTCTGCGGCGCAACACCAACATCGAGGTGGCGGCGGAACCGGTGCGCGTCCGTATTATGGACGAGGAGCTGTTCTCCTATCCATATCTCTATCTCACTGGTCACGGCAACATACGTTTGTCACCCGAAGAAACCGTTCGACTGCGACATTTTCTCGAAAGCGGAGGGTTTCTTCATGCCGATGACAACTACGGCATGGATGAGTCGTTCCGCCGGGAGCTGAAGAAGCTGTTTCCCAAGAAAGAACTCGTCGAACTTCCGCGCGACCACGAGATTTTCCGCTGCCATTTCGAGTTTTCCGAAGGTTTGCCGAAGATCCATGCGCACGACGGCAAGCGTCCCCAGGCGTTGGCGCTTTACGATGCCAATCGAATCGTCGTCCTGTACACCTATGAGTCGGACCTGGGGGACGGTTGGGAAGATCCCGCCGTGCACAGCGACCCCGAGGAGAAACGGCGAGCAGCTTTGCGCATGGGCACGAACATCGTGGTTTGGGCATTAACCCATTAGCATGAGAGACCCCGGGGAACTCTACGTCTCGCTGGAAACCCAACTGAGGCGGTTCCGACACAAGCTATTGCTGTCCGACCTGGCCGACGTCCTTGTGGGCGGGTTGTTGGCGGCACTCGTTCTGGGCTGGTGCTGGGTTGCCCTGGAGGCCGTCCTCTACTTGGCTCCCGGAATGCGCGCGGCCTCGGGTGTCGGGGCCGCCCTGCTGAGCGCCGCGGCCGTCGGGGTTCTGCTCGCAAAACGAATACCCGGACATCTTGCCTTGGGAGAGGTGGCGCTGCTGATCGAGGAGCATTGTCCTCAGCTGCGGCAGCGTCTGATCACCAGTCTTCAGCTCGGGAAAGACGACTACTCCGAAGTGCGTTTTTCTAGAGCGCTGTTCCTGGCGACCCTAGAGCGGGCCGTCGATGAGTTGCGCGCACTAGACCTGACCCCCCTGTTGCGAAGGCGCGAAATCGCGAACGGAGCTGTGCGCGCCGTCGGCGTCGCGCTGGTGGCCATCGGTTCAGTCGCAGTGTTCGACGATACGTTGGGTGCGGCGGCGGTTCGTTGCGCCCATCCGCTCACGGCGTTCGAGAAAACGCCCTCGACTCTTATTTCCGTCGCAGCCAACGAGAGCACGGTGATAGCCGGCGAGAACTTCGCCATCCAGATTCGTTTCGCAGGTGATCTTCCCCACGCAGCTACGATATTGAGTCGCGAGGAGACAGCATCCGAATATGCCCGGCAACGGCTCCTGGTCGGTGGCGTCGATTCGCTGAACTTTACCTTCGAGTCCGTCAAGAGAGCCTTCAGCTTTATGGTCGAGGCGAATGACGGCACGAGTGCGATTCACGAGGTCGAGGTAATCGATCCGCCGTTTATCGAGAAGATTCGCCTGCGCTATCAATACCCAGAGTACAGCGGTCTGCCTGCCGCGGTCGAGGAGGAGACGGGTGATATCCGGTGCCTTCGAGGCACTCGCGTGGCTGTCGAAATTTTTGCCAGCAAACCGCTGGCCGCCGCACAATTGGTGTTGAACGACTCGATACGGCTGGAAGGAGCAGTCACCGATGCCGGGGCAAGCACGGCGTTTGTCGTTGAATCTGCCGGAAGTTATGTCGTCGCCCTGCGCGACCGCTTCGGCGTCCCCAACAAGAATCCGATTCGGTATTCCATTCTCGCGGTAGACGACGCGTTTCCCCAGATCAGCATTGCCGAACCTGGGGTGGATATGGACCTGCCCGATAACATGAAGGTGACCCTAGGCGTGGAAGCCGTAGACGACTATGGGGTCACGAAATTAACGCTGGTGCACCAGGTAAATGAGGGCCCGCCTACCCGATCACCGATGACCTTTGTTCCCGATTCCAACGTCCGCGTTCAATGGGAGTGGGACCTTTCGACCTGGGATTTGCTACCCGAAGATCAAGTCCGTTACCACGTAGAGGCTTTCGACAACGACGTCGTCGCCGGGCCCAAGAAAAGCTCGTCAGCCGAATTCTCGCTGCGGTTTCCCTCGATCCAGGAGCTGTTCGACGAGGTTCGAGATGCCCAGGAGGAAACGCTGGACCATCTCGAGACGCTCGCCGAGGAAAGTTCCGAGACCGGCGAGTACCTCGAGGAACTCCGACGAGAGCTGCTGAAGAAAGAAACGTTGAGTTGGGAACAGGACAGAGAGCTCGAGTCGACGCTGGAGGAAGAAACCGAACGGGCGCAGGCGATCGAAGAAATCGCCCGCGACATCGATGAAGCCATGACCGCCATGAAAGAGTCGGGATTGGCCACCGCAGATCTGCTGGAAAAAATGGCGGAGTTGCGCAAGTTGATGGAATCGGTCATGAGCCCGCAGATGCAAGAAGCGCTTTCTGCTTTGCAGGATGCCGCCAAGAGCCAGGATCCACAGCGACTGGCAGAGGCGCTGCGCAAATTCGCCGAAGACCACAAGCTGTTTGAGGAGCGGCTGGATAGGTCCATATCGCTGCTTGAGCGGGTGCAGGTAGAGCAGCGACTGCAAGCGGCGGTCAAACGAGCCCAGAACCTGGAAAAGAGACAGGCCCAGATCAACGCAGGGATGGATTTGGATCTCGGCGATCCCAGATTGCCGCAACATGAAACAGCTCTGCAGCGCGACGCGGATGGGCTGCAAAAGGAGCTGTCGGAGCTCGGACAGCTAATGGACGAATACAGTGAGAAGACCGCCGAGAATCTGGAACGCCAATCGGCACTTATGGAAGAGGAAAATATCTCGGGCCGCATGAAAGAGGTGACGCAACTGCTGGAAGCCCCGGCCAACACGAAGGCGCGACAAAAGGGATCCGACCTCGAGGAGGATCTGGGCAAGCTGGCGCACAGCATGCAACATCTCCAGGGAGAATATGCCGATGAACAGAAAGGGCAGCTTACCCAAGCGATGCGCACCGCAATCCACGAATTGTTGCGATTGTCCGAAAGGCAGGAATCCGTCGCCGGGGAGACCCGCAAGGCAAGAGACGACGACAGCGTCGAGATGGCGGAAAATCAATTTGCCGTCGCGCAGGGTACGGCTCTCGTGGTTGAAAAACTGGGAGCGATATCCAGGCGGACCATGAGCCTGGGGTACGGTCTCTCCACCTCCCTGGGTTATGCCATGCACCATATGGGGCAGGCAACCGATCTGCTGGGTCGGCGGCAGCTGCGGGGCACCGATGAGCAGCAGGTAGCGGCTATGGGTTATCTCAACGAATCGATCCTGCTCTTGCGCAAGAGCATGGATAATCTGGCGGATGCCCGCATGCCGTCCGCGTTCGACGAGGCGATGCAGCAGATGGCTGGCATGGCGGAACGGCAAAGTGACATAAATCAAGCAACGCAAGAAGCGTTTGGTCAGCAGGGCAAGGAAGCCGGCGATCGCGGCCGCGCAAGTGCCAGCCACCGTCGCCGCATGGAGCAGCTGGCGGCGGAACAGCGAAGTCTTTACGAAGCGTTGAAAGCGCTTGAACGCTCCCTTCGCGGGAACCGGGGCGCTGAGGAAAGGACTCGTGCCATGGAGCGGGAAATGGAGACCGTGCTTCAGGACCTGCAGGGTCCCCGACTTCCAAAACGGACCCTGGATCTGCAGAACAACATTCTGCAGAGAATGCTCGATGCGAGTCGCTCTATCCACAATCGGGGGTATGAAAAACAGAGAAAGTCAGAGAGCGGGAGCGATTTCGAGTACAGCGGCCCTCCATGGTTGCCGGCGGACAAGGGGGAATCGCAGGATCTACTGCGAGAAGCGTTGAGAAATGCCCTCGCGGGTCCTTATCCGGAAGAGTACCGACGTCTGATTCGCACCTACTACGAACGTGTGTATCAAGACGCGGTTGTGAGGCCAGGATCGGACCAGTGAGAGCCGCGATTCTGATCCTGATCGGTTGCGGGGTGATTTTCCCCAAGTTGTCGTGGGCATCCGAAACCTCCAAGCTTGCAGCCCGAATCGACAGTTTGCTGGTCGCAGGCAACTTGAAGGCCGCGGCGCGAATTATTCAGAAGGAGCGCGAGGTCGCCGGCGACGAAAGGTTGTTCGGTTGGAGACGCGCCGAAATTTACCTGGCTAGGGGTGAGTACCAAGATGCCGTGGCGGAGTACGCCAGATACCTGACGAAAAAACCCCATCACTACTCAGCTCTCGAAGGGCGATTGCGGCAACTGATGGGCGAGCCCGAAGGCGCAGCCGACATACTGAAGGCGCTGGCCGTAGCCGCGGCGGGGGCTGACGACGGCCTGCAACTGTCGTTGTTGACCTCCTCCTGCGCACTGATGGCCGGCAAGCCCCGGCTGGGGTTCGATGCCCTCGCTCCGTACGCTTCCGACCCACAGGTGTCGATCGTCGTTTTGCAGTTCGCTCACAAATGCGAGGCGAAGGGCTATCTTGAAGTAGCCGTCGCCGCTTATGGACGGTACGCCGATCAAAATCCAGATTCCCCGCAGCACTACACCAGTCTAGTGCGTCAGGCGGAGGTGGCTTCCAAACTCGGGAAACACGCCAAGGCCGTGGAGCTTTACAGTCGTTTGGCCCGCGATTTCCCAGATAGACCGGAAGCGTTGGATGCGTTCTTGGGTCTGGGCCGGTTGTATCTGGAGGAGTTCAACCAACCGAAAACCGCTCAACCCCTGTTGCTGAAGGCCGTCAACGGATCTCCGGGCACCGAAAGGAGCCTGCACGCCACCTCCCTCATGGCCGAGTGCGCCCTGCGATTGGACGAACTGGACGAGGCTCTTTCCCTCGTCGAAAACGTCGATAGGAAGGTGCCGATTCCGTACGAATTGCGACTGCAACGAGCCGAGATTCGCTACTTTCGTCACGATTTCGCAGCGGCGGCAGACACCCTGCAGCAGCTTTTGTTGGAAGACCTGCAGGAGGATTTGGCGAACGACGCACTGGCGCTTCTTCTTCGCGTCGACGACCGGGAGAACCATCCTCGTGCCCTCGAGATTCTTGCGCGTGCCCAGCTATTCGAACGCCAGCAACGAACCGAGGAAGCGGCCGCGGCGTGGCACTGGCTCCGGCTGAAGGCCCCGTTGTCGCTGCGACCCCTTGGCTTGTTGCTGCAGGCGAACCACCGGATCGACGCGGGGGACGACGGAACAGCCTCAACGCTCCTGGACAACCTGGTGGCGTCTTTTCCCGCAAGCCCATACGCCCTGGATGCCCAGCTCCGGTTGGCGAATATCTACTTGCGAGACGGGCAGCGCGCCCGCGCGCTAAAGACCTTCGAAACGGCCGTGCTCGCCTTTCCGCAGGATGCGCGCACTCCCGAGATTCGTTTGAAGATTCAACGGTTGAGAGCCGAACAAAACCGGAACCCTGAATGAGAAACACCCTGCTGGTAGCCACGCTCGTAGGTTGGGCCGTCAACGTGTCCGCGGACAGGCTGCTCATTCCAATGGACCAATCGCAGCGCAATCACCTCAAAGCGTATGGAGCCGCGTTTTGGGCTTTGGAACGGGGCGCTCTGGTCGAATGGCTACTCAACTATCGCGGCGGCTCCTTTCTACTGCAGTCCGATCCGCTCATTGAACGGGAGGTGCAGATTCGCGGGGTCGGTGTTTCCCGCATCTCCGAAAGCAGCGCTGCAGCGATCTACGTCGAGGTTGATCGCGGCAACATGGAGGTGGTGCGCCTCGAAAAGGCGCCGAAAATCGCAATCTACACACCGCCCAACTCCCAGCCGTGGGACGACGCGGTGACCATGGCGCTGGATTACGCTCAGATCGATTACGAGAAAATTTGGGACGAGGAGGTATTGAAGGGAAAGCTGAGCGAGTTCGACTGGCTGCATTTACATCACGAAGACTTCACGGGTCAGTACGGGAAATTCTTCCAAAGCGAGCGCCATCGATCCTGGTATCAGGAGCAGCAGCAACTCTACGAGGCGTGGGCGCGGCGGCTAGGATTTCAAAAAGTCTCCAACTTGAAGAAAGAGGTGGCTCGCACCATTCGCACATACGTGGAGCAGGGCGGTTTTCTCTTTGCTATGTGCTCTGCTACCGACACCTTCGACATCGCCCTCTCCGCTTCCGGAACAGACATCGTGCACGAGGTCTACGATGGCGATCCCGCTGACGCCAATGCCCAGTCGCGGCTCGATTTCGCCAACACCGTTGCCTTCGAAAATTTCCGCCTTATAGAAGATCCGCTTTATTACGAATTCTCAGACATTGACACGACGCCGACACCGCTGTTGCAGACCCGAGGCGCTGAAGCGGATTATTTTACCCTGTTCGAGTTCTCCGCCAAACACGATCCGGTGCCAACCATGTTGACCCAGTGTCATACCAACGTGGTCAATGGATTCGTTGGTCAAACCACTGATTTCAAACGTCAGCTGATCAAAGACTCGGTCGTAATTCTTGCCGAGGTAGAAGGATCGGACGCCGTACGCTATATCCATGGCCAGGTAGGCCGTGGCACGTTCACCTTCTACGGCGGCCACGATCCCGAGGATTACCGCCATCACGTGGGCGAACCTCCGACGCAGCTGACCCTGTTCCCCACTTCCCCGGGTTACCGGTTGATTCTCAACAACGTATTATTTCCCGCAGCCAAAAAGAAGGAAAGAAAAACATGAACCTCGACCGACGGCCGACCAGCTCGAGCGCGAAGCGGCGACAGCCGCGGCACGGCCTGCGCGCCGCAAAGCATTTTTGCGCACCACTAGTGAGGCACCCGTGAGCCAGACAACGAATCAGTTGCACCAGAATGATGACGTTGAGGCGGTGGAACGACTCGCCGGAGTCAGCGAGAGACTCTATGCCGAGATCGGCAAGGTCGTCATTGGCCAAAGCGACATCGTCGAGCAGCTGTTTATCGCCCTGTTGGCGGGCGGTCATTGTCTTTTGGTCGGCGTTCCGGGCTTGGCGAAGACGACCTTGATCCAAACTCTGGCCCGGAGCCTGGATCTAAGATTTGGCCGCATTCAGTTCACCCCCGACCTGATGCCCTCCGACATAACGGGCACCGAGGTCCTGGAGGAGGATGCCGACAGCCACCGCAAGCAGTTTCGTTTTGTTCGCGGTCCCATATTCGCCAACATTATCCTCGCCGACGAGATCAACCGGACCCCTCCCAAGACCCAGGCTGCGCTGCTGCAGGCCATGCAGGAACACGCCGTCACCGCGGGCGGCCATACCATGAGGTTGGAGGAGCCTTTTTTTGTTCTGGCCACTCAGAATCCGATCGAGCAGGAAGGCACCTACCCGCTGCCCGAGGCCCAGTTGGATCGGTTCATCTTCAACCTGTGGATGGACTACCCGGATGCGAGCGAGGAAGAGGAGATCGTGCGGGTCACCACAAGCTCCGGCGGCGCCGATGTTGGGGCCGTTCTAAGTGGGGCGGAGATCGCCGAGGTACAGCAGCTGGTACGGCGAGTCCCGGTAGCCGATCACGTCGTCAGCTTCGCCGTGAACCTAGTGCGCTGTACCCGTCCCGGCGATCCCGGCGCACCGGACTATGTCCGCGAGTTAATCCATTGGGGGGCGGGTCCACGAGCCTCTCAAAACCTCGTACTGACCGCCAAAGCCCGGGCGATCTTGCACGGACGCCACTCCGTCGCCACCGAAGATATCAAAGAGGTGGCGTTACCGGTTCTGCGTCATCGCCTCGTGGTCAATTTCCACGCCGAAGCGCAGAACGTCGGTGCGTCGGACCTCGTGCAGCGGCTTCTCGACAGCAACCCTTCCTGACGTGGCTGCGAGCGACAGATCGGAAACACCTGAAGTAGCCTCATATCTCGATCCGGAGGTAGCTTCCCGACTGGGCCGCCTCGATCTCGTCGCGCGGCTGGTGGTGGAGGGATTCATCACCGGATTGCACCGCAGTCCATATCACGGTTTCTCGGTAGAATTTTCGGAGCACAGACCCTACCTGCCCGGCGACTCGGCTCGCAATATCGATTGGAAGGCGTTCGGAAAAACCGACCGGCTGTACGTAAAACAGTTCGAAGAGGAAACCAACCTCAAAGCTTATCTCGTCCTCGACGTGAGCGGATCGATGGGGTTTCAATCGGGAGCGGCCATCAGCAAGTTCCGCTACGCTTCATCATTGGCCGCGGCGCTGGCCTATCTGATGTTGCGTCAGCGCGATGCCGTCGGCCTGCTGCTGTTCCACGAAGAGATTGAATCCTTCGTGCCACCGCGTTCCGTCCATAGCCATCTGCACGTGCTGTTGAAAGAGATCGGTCGCGCCGAACCGGCGGCTGAAACCCGCATCGGCCCCGCTTTCGAAAGCCTGGTCGAACGCATCTCCCGCCGCGGGTTGATCGTAGTCTTTTCCGACCTTCTCGATGACCCTGCCCAAGTGCTTCAGGGTCTTAGACATTTTAGGCACCGGGGTCATGAGGTTATTCTGTTTCATGTGCTGGATCCCCGCGAGCGGGACCTGAGTTTTCGCGGCAGCACCCGGTTCATCGACCTGGAGGATCCCGACAACGCCCTGTCGACCCAACCTTGGCACGTACAACACGAGTATCGCCAGCTCATGGATGAGATGATAGCTACCTATCGCCACGGCTGCGCCGAAGCCCGAATCGACTACGTGCTCCTGGACACCGCAACCCCATTTGACGTCGCCCTTACCCGCTATCTCGTGCGCAGAAATCGGATCGGCTGATCCACCGGCATTGGTCGCGCTGCAGATTTTTTTAGGTGTGCCGATAGCATTAAAGGGTGAATCTTGACTTTTTTGTACACATAGGATATTTTGGTACTCCGGGGTCGATAGCTTTTCCCCTAACCGACTCGACTCTTTTGACTTAAAATCTTGACTTTTTTGTCAAGATAATCGCCAGCTCACCGCAGACCTGGCGCTAACTGAGAGGTCTGGAAACCAGATGACGACGGCTGAAACCGGAATCGAAGAGCTCGCAACTCAGGAGTATAAGTACGGTTTTGTAACCGACATCGATGCGGACGAAGCTCCTCCGGGTCTGAATGAGGATATCATCCGTTTCATCTCCGCCAAGAAGGACGAGCCCGAGTTCATGCTCGAATGGCGTCTCAAAGCCTACCGAAATTGGCAAAAGATGGACGACCCAACCCGACGGAAACCCAGCCGGCTGTGGGCTATGGTCAACTATCCGGACGTGGACTATCAGAGCATCATCTACTATTCCGCCCCGAAGCAGAAGAAAGGTCCGGAAAGCCTGGATGAGGTGGATCCGGAGCTGTTGGCGACTTACGAAAAGCTGGGCATACCGCTGGCGGAGCAGAAGATGTTGACGGGAGTGGCGGTGGATGCGGTGTTCGACAGCGTCTCGGTGGCCACGACCTTCAAGGAGAAACTCGGCGAGCTTGGCATCATCTTCTGTTCCTTCAGCGAGGCCGTGCAGAACCATCCCGATCTAGTCAAGAAGTACCTCGGGTCCGTAGTACCCTACAACGATAATTTCTTCGCGGCCCTGAATTCAGCCGTGTTCAGCGACGGGTCGTTTGTTTTCATACCCAAGGGTGTCCGCTGTCCGATGGAGCTGTCCACCTATTTTCGCATCAACGCGGCAAACACGGGTCAGTTCGAACGCACGTTGATTGTTGCCGACGAGGACAGCTACGTCAGCTACCTCGAGGGTTGTACGGCGCCCATGCGTGACGAGAATCAGCTACATGCAGCTGTGGTGGAGCTGGTCACCCTAGATCGAGCCCAGATCAAATACTCGACCGTGCAGAACTGGTATCCCGGGGACGCCAACGGCGTCGGTGGCATCTACAACTTTGTCACCAAACGCGGCGCCTGCCGCGGCGTCGATTCGAAGATCTCATGGACCCAGGTAGAAACCGGATCCGCCATCACCTGGAAATACCCCAGCTGCATCCTTCAGGGAGACCGTTCCGTAGGCGAATTCTACTCCGTAGCCGTTTCGGCGCTGCGGCAGCAGGCGGATACCGGCACCAAGATGATTCACTTAGGCAAGGACACCCGGAGCACGGTTATATCCAAGGGGATATCCGCCGCGCACGGCCAGAATACCTATAGAGGATGGGTCAACATACAGCGCAACGCAGCCAACGCCCGCAACTACACCCAATGCGACTCGATGTTGATTGGCGACCAGTGCGGAGCGCACACCTTTCCCTATATCGATGTCAAGAACACCTCTTCCCAGGTGGAGCACGAAGCCTCTACCTCGAAGATTGGTGAAGATCAAATCTTTTACTGCAATCAGCGTGGGTTGTCCACCGAGGACGCGGTATCTCTCATCGTGAACGGTTTCTGCAAAGAGGTGCTGGCCGAACTTCCCATGGAATTCGCCGTGGAGGCCCAGAAGCTGCTGGGTATTAGCCTGGAGGGCAGCGTTGGTTGACTCGGGGCGTGGCTGGCACCACGCCGGCTGACTCAAAATGAGTCTGGTAGGCCAAAATTTTGGAGACCTAAGATGTTGAAGATCGAGAATCTGCACGCCTCTGTTGAAGGGAGCGAAATCCTGAGGGGCGTCGACCTGGCTGTTGGCGAGGGCGAGGTTCACGCCATCATGGGTCCGAATGGCTCGGGCAAGAGCACCCTGGCTCAAGTGTTGGCCGGCCATGAAGCGTACGAGGTGACCGCAGGGTCGGTAACCTACGAGGGAAACGACCTGTTGGAGATGGCTCCGGAGGAGAGAGCACGCGAGGGCCTGTTCCTCGCCTTCCAGTACCCGGTAGAGATACCCGGAGTCAACTCGGCCTATTTCCTCCGCACGGGTTTGAATGAAATCCGCAAACACCGGGGGGAGGAGGAGGTCGATGCCCTGGATTTTCTGAGCCTCATTCGCGAGAAGCTCAAGTTGGTGGAGATGGATGAGAGCTTCTTGAAGCGCGCCGTCAACGATGGTTTTTCAGGGGGCGAGAAGAAGCGGCACGAGATCCTGCAGATGGCAGTCCTCGAACCCAGGCTTGCCATTTTGGACGAGACCGACTCCGGCCTCGACATCGATGCCTTGCGCATCGTAGCGGATGGCGTCAACCTGTTGCACGACCAACACAAAAGCGTCGTTGTCGTAACTCACTACCAGCGGCTTTTGGAGTACATCGTACCCGATTTTGTCCACGTCCTGTCGGCGGGTCGTATCGTGAAGTCGGGCGGCAAGGAGCTGGCGCTGGAATTGGAGGAAAAAGGGTACGACTGGCTGCGGCAGGACGAAGTCGAGCTCGGGAACTGAGCCAATGGTTCGCTCACAAATCAAGAAGGCCGACCACACCCATCGCTACCGCGTTCTTTTCGAAGATGCCGCCAAGAGTTTGAACGGTGCATCCGCACCTCTACTTGCCGGCGCCCGGCAGGAGGCGATGGACCGATTCTTGGAGATGGGGTTTCCCACCACCCGAGACGAAGACTGGCGTTATACCCGGCTCGATCCCCTCTGGAAGACCGACTTCGAACCGGCGCTGGAAGTACCGTCTGACCGTATTTCGGCAGCGGATGTCAATTCCTGGTCCCCCTTTGACGACAGCGGCATTCAGCTGGTTTTCATCAATGGTCACTACGCCGAAGGGTTGTCCTCTACCGATCTGGTGCCCGGAAATTGGTCGGTCTGTAGTTTGGCCCAGGCGTGTGAGAAACACCAAACCCTCATCGAACCGCATTTGAGCCGTCATGTTTCGTTCAAGGAGCACGCGTTTGTCGCTCTCAACACCGCTTTTGCGCAGGATGGAGCGTTCATTCGAATCGGCAAAGGTGGCAGCGCCGAGCATCCGATTCATCTGCTCTTTCTCACCACCGATGGGGGCGGTAGGGTGTTCTCGTCCCCCAGAAACCTGATTGTTGCCGAAGCCGGAAGTCGGGCCCGCGTGGTGGAAAGCTACGTCGGTTGCGGCAAGAATCCGTCGTTGACCAACGTCGTCAGCGAGATCGTCGTGGAAGAGGAAGCAATCCTCGACCACTACAAGATCCAACGAGGCGGAAACGGCACGATTCACCTCGACACGATGCAGATGGTGGCAGCATCGAAAGCCACCTTCAAATCGACGTGCGTCACGGTCGGAGGACTCCTCACGCGCAACAACGTCGCCACCGTTCTCGACGGCGAAGGGATCGACTCAACCTTGAACGGCCTCTACCTCGTAGACGGCGAAGAGCACATCGACAATCACACGCTCATAGAACACGCGCAACCGAATTGCGGCAGCCATGAATTTTACAAGGGTGTTTTGAGCGGCTCCGCCACAGCCGCGTTCAGGGGACGTATTCTCGTCCGACGTCCGGCGCAAAAGACAGACGCCTATCAGTCCAATCAAAATCTGCTCCTTTCCGAGAAAGCCGATGTCAATACGCGGCCACAGCTCGAGATCTATGCAGACGACGTGAAATGCAGCCACGGTGCGACGGTCGGGCAATTAGACGAAGACGCCACATTCTACCTTCGCTCTCGCGGCCTGGGGCGCGATATGGCAACCGATGTTTTGACCCAGGCTTTCGCCGGGGAGGTGGTAGACCGAATCGAGAACGAACCGTTGCGGGATCTGGTGTCGCGACTGGCTGCGGATAAGCTCGAGGCGGGTCGAATCGCGAGGAGCGAATCTTGAGTCAATCAACCCTCGAAGTTGGCACCGAATTGAGGCAGGAAGAGTTGGCCTTGGATGTGGAGCTCATTCGTCGCGACTTTCCCATCCTTGAGGAGCAAGTCCGCGACAAACCTCTAATCTACTTCGACAACGCCGCCACAACCCACAAACCCCAGGGAGTCCTTGCAGCCCTCGCGTCGTACTATACGACCGAGAATTCCAACATACATCGGGGCGTACATCACCTGAGCCAGCGAGCGACATTCTCCTTCGAGCGGGCACGAGGGCGCGTTCGCATGTTCCTGAACGCCAACGATGCCAGCGAGGTGATTTTTGTTCGAGGCACCACCGAGGCGATCAATCTGGTCGCTCAGAGTTACGGTCGCGCCCACGTCAACGCCGGTGATGAGGTTGTCATTTCTCATATGGAGCACCATTCGAACATCGTACCCTGGCAGTTGCTCTGCGAGGAGAAGGGTGCTCGACTTCGCGTTATTCCCGTGGACGACGACAGCGAACTGGACATGGATGCCTTTGAGAGGTTGCTGAACGACCGAACTCGAATCGTCGCCGTCACCCACGCCTCCAACGTGACGGGAACGGTCAACCCCATCCAGCAGATCGTTGAATCTGCGCACCGCCACGGCGTTCCCGTGCTCGTGGATGGGGCGCAGGCGGTGCCTCACATGCTGGTTGACGTTCAAGAGTTGGGGTGTGATTTCTACGCCTTCTCCGGGCACAAATTCTTCGGACCGACTGGAATTGGAGTGCTGTACGGAAAACACGCCCTGTTGGCAGAGATGCCCCCGTACGAGGGCGGCGGGTCGATGATCAAATCGGTGTCGTTCGAAGGGACGACCTTTGCTCCCCCTCCGACCCGCTTCGAAGCCGGCACGCCAAACATAGCCGGCGCCATAGGTCTCGAGGCCGCCATCGAATATTTCGACCACGTAGGTGCCGAACGGATCCACCAACACGAACTCGCCGTGCTGGACTACGCGATTGAGCGGTTGTCCGCTATCGACGGGCTAACGATGATCGGAAATGCACGACACAAGGTGGGCGTCATCTCGTTTGTGATGGAATCCGCCCATCCGCACGATATCGGAACCATCCTCGACACGGAAGGCGTTGCCATCCGCACGGGACACCATTGCGCCCAACCACTCATGGAACGATTCAACGTGGCGGCCACGGCACGAGTATCCCTCGCTTTCTACAACACGCGTGAGGAGGTCGACGAACTGATCAAGGCATTGGGAAGAGTCACGGAGGTATTTTCGTAATGACCGAGTTGCGCGAGCTCTATCAACAAATCATCCTCGACCACAACAGAAGTCCCCGGAACTTCGGAAAGCTGGAGACCCCTACCTCAGACCAGGAGGGATACAACCCGCTGTGCGGCGATCACCTTCACATCTACCTCCACGTAGACGAAGACGGGCTCATACAGGATATATCGTTCGAGGGTACGGGGTGCGCGATTTCGAAGGCCTCGGCCTCGCTGATGAGCACCATGGTAAAGGGGAAAACGGTCGAAGAAACCGAAACACTGTTTCGGGACTTTCACAACTTGCTGACTGGGGATGCTGATTCTGAGGTCGATATGGATGGCCTCGGTAAGTTGGCCGTCTTTGCGGGGGTCCGAGAATTTCCCATGCGGGTCAAATGCGCCACCTTGGCGTGGCATACGATGAAGGCTGCTCTCGCCGGTCAGGACCACCCCGTTTCCACCGAGTAAAGGAGAGGTGTTTCATGGATGACACGAGTCCGCAAAATGAAGTCGAAGCGCGTGTGGTGGAAGTGCTGAAGACGTGTTACGATCCAGAGATTCCGGTAAATATCTACGAGCTGGGTCTGATCTACGACATCGAGGTGGAGGAGGACAACAACGTTCATATAAACATGACGTTGACCTCACCCGCCTGCCCGGTCGCCGGCACGCTGCCTCCTGAGATTCAAAACAAGGTCGCGGAAATGCCCGAGATCAGTGATGCGAAGGTCGACGTGGTTTGGGACCCGCCATGGACCGTAGATATGATGTCTGAGGCAGCCAAGCTCGAATTGGGGATATTGTAGCCGTGAAACTCAGCTCGCTGGAAGAGTACGGTCTGCGCTGTTTACTTCAGCTTGCCCGTACGAACATGAACCAATCGCTCACCATCGAAGAGATAAGCCAGGCTGAAGGTATCACTCCGCCAAACGTCGCGAAGATCATGCGCATTATGAGGCGTGGCGGATTCGTGGAAAGCGTTCGCGGTCAAAACGGCGGGTACACTCTGGCGTTGACCGCTCAGGAGATCATCATAGGCGACGTGCTGGAGGTGTTGGGCGGGCGATTGTACGATCCAAATTTCTGTGAGCATTTCGTTGGCAGTGAAGATTCGTGCCTGCACGAATCGAGCCATTGTTCCATCAGGTCGCTGTGGAATCGTGTACAAACGGCAGTGGATGATGTGCTGCGTCAGACGACACTGGCCGACCTGACGCACGGTCCGTCTCAAAAAGAAACAGTTTACTCACCCGGCATGATCGCTATCTCCGATGTTACTTGAGCATACCAAAATTTGAGCCACTGCGCCCTCGGCTTTCTAGCCGAGGGTTTTTTTTGGTGGATGATGCCAGCGCAATTCACATTGGTCACACAAGGTCGGAACGACACTCTTGCGCCAATAGATTGAAATTGAAATCACTATAGTTGCATAGCATTTCAGCTTGCCAGAAAAAATGAGTTTCGTTATTTTTGCAACTAAATGTAACGTATTGTTTTGCAGTTCGATGCAAAAGAATATGACCCACTAGCCAACCGAGGGAGGAGCTTAATGGCTAAGGCGAAACGTAAGAAGGCAGCGCCGAAGAAGAAGAAAGCGGCTGCCAAGAAGAAGGCAGCTCCAAAGCGGAAGAAGGCGGCTGCCAAGAGGAAGAAAGCAGCGCCGAAGAGGAAGAAAGCAGCGGCAAAGAAGAAAAAAGCTGCTCCGAAGCGGAAGAAGGCGGCTGCCAAGAAGAAGAAGGCAGCGCCGAAGAGGAAGAAAGCAGCGGCAAAGAAGAAAAAAGCTGCTCCTAGGAGGAAAGCAAGAAGGAGATAAACCCTTTTCAGATTTTCGAAGCGGCGTCGGTCCCTGGATCGACGCCGCTTTTTTTTGTCAGGTCTCGAAGAGCCTTTTCCCTCAGCGCTAGGTATTTGGCAGGGGAGTACTCGGGAAGCTGAGATTCCCGAAGATCGAACCCGAACGCGCGTTTGCTCAGCACGATAATCGGGGGAGCCTGCACGCGTTTGAAATAGCTTACCCGCAGCAACCGCTCAACCTGCTCCAGGTCTTCGATCCAACTCCGGACCGTCGGAAAATAGCTTCGGAAAGCAGCTGGATCGTTCCAGCCTATGTTCTCAAGCAAACGACCGTCCACGAACCAAGTAAGAAAGTCCATGGGGTGTTTCCGATATTCGATCATTTGACGGAGAACCGCATCGTGATAACCGTATTTGATAGGGTCTCCTAGACCTTGGGTCACATCCTGCTGTTCGGAAAGCTCGGCGCTGGGAACCGTGGTGCCGTCTAGAAGATTTTGGGGAATGAGATCGGACTTGAATACCTCCCTGTTTAGGAATCGAGCCAGCTCGAGCACCTGCACCTTGTACAGGTCAGCTATCGGGGCAATGGCCCCGTTGACATCGCCGTACAGGGTGGCATACCCGAGCGCGGTTTCGGTCTTGTTGCCGTTGTTGGTATAGACCAATCCGAACTTGGCTGCAAGACCGGAAAGAATGTCTGCCCCTCGAATTCGGGCTTGAACATTCTCATCAACCAGCCGAGTATATTCTCCGGCTTCGCCACGAAATTGTGCTTCCAGAATCGCCTCGGACAGGTGGTCGTAGAGCTTCTGTATCGAAAACTCGAGCATCTCAACGCCGAGGTCAGAGCAGAGCTGGCGGGCGTTATTCCGGGTAATGGATGAGTTGAAACGGCTGGGCATGTTTACCGCCAGTACACGTTCCTTCCCGAACGCCCCGACCAGCAAGGCGGCAACGGTACTCGAATCCACTCCGCCGCTCACCCCCACCAGGTATTTTCCGTCGTTGCCGCGAAGTTGATCCAGATGGCGCAGCCCTGTGAGTATGCCATCGTAAATCGCCTCTATCTCGCTCTGGGCGGGTGGCGCCGCCGCGTTGCGGGAGACCCATACCATCTCCTCCCGCCATGGCCGGGCTCGGCATGCGACACTGCCGTCGCCCGAATACACGGTCGTATCACCGTCGAATACGATCACGTTCTTACCGTTGTTCTGTGCGCCCACCTGATTTACGTAAAATAATGGAATGGGTGATCGTTTGAGCATCTCGGAGACGACCCGATTCCGCTTGTCATTCTTTTTCCACGTCCAGGGAGATGCCGAGAGATTGAACAGGGCGTCGGCTCCCCTTGCATGGTACATCTTGAGAGTATCGAGCATTTGGCAGTCGGCACGGTAATCCTGGCACCAGATATCCTCGCATAGCTGGACCCCGAACGAAAAAGTCTCCCCGTTTTTCCGTACGATCTCGAACGGCACCATCCATTCGTCGAGCGAACAACCCCGTTCGGCCGACAATTTCCGCAGAGAGTAGAAATGCCGGTCATCGTCGAAGAACCGATAGTTGGGATGCAGGGTCTTGGGTTGTACACCGGGCGCGAACTCCTTCGGACCTCTCCCAAGAAATTTCATGTTGCTGCAGACCCATACAGCGTTGTATTTCCGGATACGTCCGTCTTCACCGATCTGAGCTGCGTCCGTGACGACATTGCCGAACAGCACCGTTACCCCTTCACTGGCGCTGCGAACTTCGTCGCTGTACGCGACAAAGTCTTCGACAACGGCATCCACCTCCCACAGATCACCGAGAATGTAACCCGAGATGCACAGTTCCGAGAACACGATGATCTCGGCCCCCCCATCGCGAGCCCGCTCAATGTAGCTCCGCATCTTGGCGACGTTGAGGTCCGGTCGTGCGGGCAGAACTTCCATCTGCACCAGGACGATCTCCGGTAGATCCTCGATTATCACGATCGGCTCTTCTCTCGGCGTACGTTCGGCAAGGAAACAACACATTCATCTGTTTGGTTCCACAGATTGCGCTAAAATATAGGCAAATAGGATCAAGGTGCGGCGCCCGCCCGGTGGAGCCGGGCGCGGAGTGGTGTTATGTTAAAAGCTCGAATCCGGACAAAAATTCGCCTCACAACCCTTAATCATTCGAGGAAGACTCATGAAACGGCACTTCGTTTTGCTGTGTTTCGCAGGACTCTTGATTCATCCAGATTGGGTGACAGCCGAGCTGAAGTTGGGTTACATAGACTCGGAATTGCTGAAGAAGAACCTGCCCGAATTCAAACAGGCCCAGCGCCAAATGGACGGTCTGCGAGAGCAGTACGAGCGCGAAATGGGCGATCGTCAGAGTAGGCTCATTAAGATGCAGGAAGACTTCCGCAAGCAAGAGCTACTCATGAGCGAAGCCAGGAAAACAGAATTGCAGGCGGAGTTCGAACAGCAGATGATGCAGTTGGAGGAATTCAGGGTTACAAAGTTTGGACCCGAGGGGGAGCTGGTTCAAAAGAACTTCGAGCTCTCGGCACCCATATTTGAATGGGTCAACGAAATCCTTCAGGAGGTTGGAAGAGAGGGCACCTACGATTTCATCTTCGATGTTGGCCGGAACAGTGGGATCGTCTATGCCGCGGAGGGTAAATACGACCTGACGGATATCGTATTGGAACGTCTCGAGGTCGCGCGGGAGAAAAAGCGGGAGGCAGGTGAAAAACAGGGCGAGACGGAGGACGAACCGGAAACACAGGAGTAGGAGCTGCGTATCAGAGAACCTTTGCTATCTCTTCCAACAACCTCTTCTCGAAATCGGCAGTTTTGCTCACGAAACTTGAAACCGCAAGAGCCCTGAGCTGAACAACCGTGTCGGATTTGATCTCACCGGAGAGCACCACAATCGGGGTATCCAACTGCAGGTTGCGGCGCAGCAGGCGAATGGCCCTGTTCCCCTCTAAAGTCTGGTAGATTCAGATCCATCAGGATAAGATCGAACCGGTTGGATTTCAACACGTCGATGGCCGCCTTGATCAGGCCGGCCACTTCCACCCGGTAACCTTCCTTTTCTAGAAGATTCTTTACCATTGCCTGAATCATCTGGGAATCGTCGACGACCAGAACGGAGGTTTTTTTCAGGGGTTCCGGCGCAGCTTGGGACGGATCCTGCTCTCCGCCGAGAGCTATTTCGATCGTCATCTGGAGCTCCCGTTGCTTAAAGGGTTTCAGCACGTAGCCGCTGGGTCGCGTCAACTTGGCGCGCTGGAAGTTGTAGTCGTCTGTGTGGCTGGTTACGTAGATAATCGGTACATCTGATCTCTGCCGAATCTGTTCCGCGGCCTCGACACCGTCGAGGCTGCCCGAGAGGTGGATGTCCATCAGCACCAGATCGGGGTTTAGCTCGAGCACTTTTTCGACCGCTTCTTCACCCGTGGTAGCGACGCTTGCAGTAGCATGCCCCATCTCCTCAACGGTCAGATGCAACAGGCTCGACACATCTGGCTCATCATCGACAATTAGGATTTGTTTCTGCGCCATATATGAACCTCTGAATACTGCTTGCTCGATTCAAATAAATATATCGAATTGGCTGTAACCCTCAAGGATTAGTCGCCCTTCAGCGCAGATATAAGGGGGGATCGAAGCCCGGTCAGCGTCGCCGCAAAAACGGCAATGGTCCCGGTCGCGAAAACCGCCGCCAAAGTGGCCCAAATGGACCCCCACGGGACCTGCGCCGCCCGATATGCTGCATGCGGCGCCACCGCGATCGCGGCCGCGACGAGGCCACAGGCGATACCAGCCGCCAGCAGAAATGTGCATTCGCTAAAGAGCACAACGGTCAAACTGCGCCCGTTGTATCCGCACGCCCGCAACACCGCCAGCTCCGCCCTTCTTTCGACAATGTTGCGCCACAACACGACTCCCAGGCCGATCGTTCCAAGCAGTAGACCGAGGCCGCCCAGCAGCTGAAAGGTTCCCAGGTAGGTATTCTCCACCTCGCGGTATCGGGCCAGTCGATCGCCCGTGGCGGTGATGTCGAGTCCGTACTCGGACAGTGTATTCTCCAGAATCGCCGAGATCTGCCGGTCACGTTTCCCGGCAGTGTGCAGCAGAAAGTAGCTGTGACCATGGAAACCGGGGAAGTTACGCGTGAACTGCTCGTCCGAGATCAATAGTTCGCTCTGAAATAGCGAACCTTTCATAAGGCCGATGATGCGCAGCGTGATCCGCTCACCAGAGCGATTCTTCACCTCAATCTCATCCCCGAGACCTAGGTGCAGAATCCACTGAGCCGAATTGTAATCGGCGAAGGCTGGAATGACGTCGGAGATCTCCTCGTCCAGGAGCACCCACGGGTTTCCCCCTGTGAATCCGGGCGGAAGCGCCTGAAACGAGAACCCCCCGCGCTGCACAAGGCGGTTCGGAACCCCCAGAATGCGAGGTCGTTGGGGTCGGTAGAGGTTGAGGCAGCTGATATCTTCGCCGGGCAAACTTCGCAACGACAAGACGGTGGTCCCTTCGAGATGTTCTTCGTCAGCCGGGTTGAAGCCGAGCTCGTAACGCCCCAGCGCCGAATCCAGGTCTCGCAACAGCGGCACATCCGATTCGGCTACGAGAGTGAATCCGCCGGCTCCACCGTCGACTCTTTGCAACTCATTTAAGGATGGATGAGTGACTCGATTGGCCCCTACGGCTACCAGAATGAAACTGGCCGCACTGACCAGGGCGATGCAAAGCAGGGCACGACCCGGTCGACTGCGGTTGTTGCGCAAGCCCATTTGGATCAACGAAACCCATCCTCGGTTGACTAATGCTCCCGAGCCAACTCCACGTTGCCACCACGCGCTCAACCCGGCCAAAGCCGCCACGAGGACGAGCAGGCCGGTCGCATAAAACATGCCGGCGCTCTTCGCCCCGTCCATGGCGGTCCCCAGGACCGCGGTTGCAAATCCGGTCCCAAGAGTCATCATTGACAGAAGAAGGGCTTTCTTTGGGGTTCTCGATCTTGAGGCCGTGGTTGTGATCCCGCGCAACAGGGATGTTACGGGCATGGTCTCCAGGCGCTTCACTGCCACCACCACGGTCAATACCGCCAGCAAAACGGAGATCGCGAGCCCGCTCGCCATGGTCGATGGCACCAGATGGACCGTGAGATACGTCGTGCCTACAGCAGCGACCCACCAGGTCCGAAGACCCTCGAGCATCAACCAGGCATACGCGACGGCCATCCCCAGCCCGACGAGACCCCCTGCCAGCGCCAAGTACCCCCCCTCCAGAGCGAAACGGCGACTCACAGCACTGCTCGAAAAACCGACCGACCTAAGGTATCCCACCTCGGGAGCTCTTTTTTCTAAGCCCAACCCAAACAACAGCACTGCCAGCAGCATCGCCGACACGATCAAGAAGATGCTGAACCCGATGAAGAGACCGCTGAAATCGGTCGCGCCGGATGCCGCCTCGAGTCCCTGCTCTCTCAATGGCTGGAAAACCAGGCCAGCTTCCCCTCCATCGAGCCGGGACAGCAGCGCCTTTTCGAAGCGTTGGAGCGTAACTTCCCGCGCTGCTTCGTCCATCGGTCCGACCCAGATCGAGGTGAGGTCACCGAATCGACTGCGCCAGAGATTCTGCCCGGTTGCGCTGGCGACAAACGCTTTGGGCGTAGCTTGGAAGGCATCCCAGTATTCTTCGTCGACTGGACGAATCGATGTAAGGTCCATGGGGAACGGCGCCTCCCACGAAGCCATATTGTCATGTTCGCTCAGTCCCGGAAATGGGGGTGTCAGAAACCTGCGAGCGGCGAGCTCCCGGTGCGCAACAATCCCGCCAAGGGTGAACTCTTTAGTGACGGTAATCAGCTGGTCCCCTGGACCGGGAATGAAGTAGCTCACCGAAATCGGCTCCCCCGGCTCGACGCCAAGATCGTTCGCCGCCCACGAATTCAACAGAATCTCGTCTGCGGCCAGGCCGGATACAGTGGAGCCGTCCTCCAGATACAGGGATTGGAAACCGGACTCCGGCACGGGTGGGTCCACGGCCGTAATCGTGGAGTACGGAACGACACGGCCTTGCCCCTCTATGGTTACTGCGAGATAGGTCAATATTGGCAGTGCGGGAACGCCGATTTCGGCGGCCGCCTCGCGCGCTGCCGCCGCCAGCTTGGCCGGAATCATAAATTGCCGACTCTCCACCACAAAAAAACCTTCCTTGGGCGACAGCCCCAAGCCGAGATCCTGCAACAGCAAAACCTCATCCAACCCCTTCTGCAGAACAGTGATGGAATCCGCGACTTCACCCTCAGGGGCCGATGCCAAAAGCGCGTTGACCTCCGCCATACGATCAACCGTTTTCTGCAGATCACCGAGACGCACGAAAGCGTTGTAAGGTTGGGACTGCTGGGCGAACAAACTGAAGCGACCGATATCTCGATCGGGCACAACCCCGACCAGGACGACACGCAACAGCCGGGTGTGCGCTGCGCGCGAACCAAACACGAACTCCGGCGCCACATCGAAGTTCCCTCCCACCGCCAGCAGGATGACATCCCCTAGATCCACGCGTAGTTGCTGCTGAAGAGCGGCATTGATCACAAGGGGCGGAAACGGATTTTGGGACAGGATGCCGTTCGAGTCGTCGAATAGCTTGAGCAGCCCATGACCGCTGCCGGGAAAGAGCCTGGCGAAGTTCGAGTCGACGCCGCACATCTGAATCTTCGTAGCTCGCAGTCCCGTCTCGGGCACAGAGGCGCTGCCGCGCAGCAGAATGGCGGAAACGACGCGAAAATTCGTTCGGTTCGTAAGATCGGCGGCGATGGTGGTACGGAAGAAACGATCGGCGACGATGCCATGATCGATGGAGCCCAGTCGCTCGAGTGCAAGATCTCGCAAACTGCCGCGGACCGAGTCCCCGACGATCAGCGCCCCGGTCAATACGGCAGTAGTGATTGCAAATCCCAGCACCACGGCCATATGAAGAGGCCAGAAATACCTCAGGCTTCGGAGCAAACCCCACTCACCAGATCAGCGCGACGCTCGCAGCGAACGGCCAGCTCGGCACTGTGGGTAACAATGATAAGAATCGAAGGTCGGTCGGAGTGAAGCTCGAAAAGGAGCGCGATGACGGCCGCAGCAGCTTCGCGATCCAGATTACCTGTGGGTTCGTCGCACAGCAGAACCGACGGCTCGTTGATCAACGCGCGGGCGACCGCGGCGCGCTGGCATTCACCCCCGGACATCTCGCCGGGTCGATGATCGAGGCGGTGGCCCAACTCGACGCGATCCAACAGAGACTTTGCCCGTTTCAGAGCGTCCCTGCCACTACTGCGGTACGGCCAGGTGGGGACGAGCACGTTCTCGAGAAGCGAGTACTGAGGCAGCAGGTGATGGGCCTGGAAAACGAAACCGATGTGTTGGTTTCGGAAACGGGCTAAGTCCACCTCGCTGAGATTGCCCGGGGCGGTGCCATCGATGGTCACCGTACCGGAGGAAGGAGCGTCCAACGTTCCCAACAAGTGAAGGAGAGTGCTTTTGCCGGATCCAGATGGTCCGCTGATGGCCAACGATTCGCCCTGGCGCACGGATAGGTTTACACCACGGAGTACCTCTACGTCGCCGAAGCGTTTGCAAAGATCTCGAGCCTCCACTATTCCCGTTTTTTCAGTCACCAGTCGCCACCTCAATCTTGTCGGCGATGAATTTGGGTATCGCGACGGACTCCAGGCTGCTGTCTGCATGGCATATGCAGCACGCCACCACGATGTGCCCCCGAGCGATGTGGGTTGCATCACAGGTGATGTTGAAAGCGTAAGCTATAGACTTTTCGCTGCGTCGCTCAACGGTCAGCTCAATCTCCAGCTCATCCTCGAAACGAGCGGGGTTGAGATATTCGCAGTCGGCGGTCAAGCGGGGGAAACCGAGCTGCTTGCCCTCCCATTCCAAGGCAACGCTCAGCCCGAGAGATCGGAGAAAATCGTGTTCAGTGGCCTCCATGAATGCAAAAAATCGCGAGAAGTGCACGATGCCTGCCATGTCGGTGTCCGCAAACTCGACCGTTCTTCTAGTTCTGTGCTGTGATGCCATGATATCTACTCGCGGACCGAGCCGACAATGAGCTTGCCCGATGAAGCTGCCGAGGCGGTCGGATGCATCAGGAGCCAGGTTTGAAATAGGTCACTAGAAACCCGCCGAGGGCGGCCAGCGCAATGCCCAGCATGAACGGCCAGCGCACGACGGCAAGACCTCCCGCTGGTGGATGCAGGGCCGTCGCCACCACCGCGTTGACGATAGGAGCGCCGGCGAAGACGATGGACATCACCACCGTTGGAGTCCCCTTGGCGCCAAACGCCAGCAGCACACCCAACGCCCCGATGGCACCGACAAATCCGGCCACCGTCGACCAGCCCGCACCGCGCGCCGGGAAATTCCAGGAAGCGCCATTGACGACGAGCACGATGAGCGACCCGATAACGGCGGTGATGAGGTAGGCCACGCCGACAAACAGATACGCCTTGTACCTGCCGTTTATGGGATCGGCCATAGCACCCTGCCCAATGTGGAGAAAAACCCCGTAAAGACCCCAGGACAAAACCGTGATGAGAGCAAAGATCAACCAACTCATGTTCACTCCTTTGCAGCGTATCGTTTATAGACGGCCAGCGTGTTGCGAGCCATCGTGGTGTCGTCGAATCTTTCTCGCACCGCCTGCTGGCCCGAGCTGCCGAATTCGATTCTGCGTGCCGGATCTTCCGCGAGTTGCCCCAGCGCTTCACCGATAGCAACCGCGGAGTTCGGGTCTACCAGCACCCCACCACCGGTGGCTGCTATCAGCTCCGGAAACGCGCCATGCCGCGGTTCTACCACTGGGATCCCGGCGGCCAGCGACTCCAATACGAATAGACCCTTAGGGTCGGCATAGGTGGTGGGCACCGATAGAACATCAAGTCGCTGCAGAAACGCAATCTTTTCCTCCCGCGTAACCTCTCCTTTGTAGATGACCCTGCCCTCGAGGCCGCGTTCCCGAACCTGGCGCATCAGGTCCTGGAAATAAACTCGGTCCGCGCTGCCGAGATATCCAGCGATCCTCAGGGTCAAATTCTCTTTTCCGAGACGATCACTCAGCTGAAAGAACGCCTCGATGAGGAGGTGCAGCCCCTTCTCCGGGCAGATGCGGGCCAGATAACCGATGTTGAAAGGTCCTTCCTCGTGGACCGGATCACTGTACCCGTTAAGAGCAATGCCCAGGTGAACTACGTCGACCCTCTCGGGTGGCACTCCGAGTAACGTGGCCATATAGTCGGAGTAATAGGCACAGGGCGCAACGAATCCATCCGCATCTGCGGCCCGTTGACGCAAAAGGCGCAATACTTGCGACTTGTAGGGTTCGATGAGACCGTCGACGAACAGGTCCTCGCCCTGCAGAGCACAGAGCACCGGCACTCCCAGCTGTCGTTTGAGCTCGAGGGCGAATCCGAGGAATAAGGAGTTGGGCAGCTGCACCAGGTCGGGCTTGAAAACGCGAGCCAGCCAGTCGACCAGCTTGGCCAATTCCTTGCGTTGGCGACCTTGCTCCCCCTCCAGCACCGACAGCGTGAGTGCGCCCAGATCAGCGGCACTGGTAGAGGCGCTGAACCTGGATAGGCTGTTGAGCAATAGCGGGCGATCGAGCAAGCGGTCGATCGCCGCAGGCGTATGGCGAAAGAGCGCCAATTTCTGTTGTAGATATACGTTTATGCCTCCGAAGAACACGCGGTCGATGCTGACATCCTCCTCGTCGGTCCGCAGCGGGGTATACGTGGGTACCAGAACGAGGTCAATCCCCAGCCTCTGGAGTGCAGCAGCGAGGGTATTGTCGTGAATGCAGCTGCCGCAATACATGCCGGCCGCTCCGGCGGCTATGCAGGCGACCTTCATCTTCGGTCCAGGTCGAAGAATCTCGCGATCTGTGCGGCTTCGGGGGGTCGGGTGAGCAGCGATCCAATGACCATGCTCGCCGTTGAAACCAGAAACATCGCCGCTACGGGCATCACCCCCGTCCCTGCCACGGTGTAGTCCGGGATCTGGCGGCTCGCCAAGAAGAAATAGATCCACATCACCACTACGCTCGCGACACTGGCCGCGACCCCGTATTTGGTGCTGCGTTTCCAAAAGAGGGCGGCGACCACAATCGGAAACAGGGCGGCAAATCCGGTAAATGACCAGATCGCCATCTTGAAGATGCTGCGATCCACGACGAGCGACAGAACGTAGGTCAGGGCAAGAATGGCGATCACGAACAGTCGACCACTGCGTACCTGCTGCCGTTCGCCCATGCTGTCGTGAAAACCGTAATGGCGTACAATGTCCTGGGTGAACATGGTCCCCAGGGAAAGCACCTGGGAGTCAAGCGAAGACATGATGGCGGCGAACACGCCGGCGGCCAGCAAACCGGCGAGAATTCCAGGGGCGTACTGATCGATCATCCGGATCAGGATGCTGTTGGCGGCCGGCCCTTCCAAACCGGGAAAATCGACCGAGCCCAAGATTCCCAACAGCACGCTGGGTATCCAGACGATGGCGATGCACAGAGGATAGCAGATCAGCGGCCAGCGAAAGGTGCGAGCGCTTTTCGCTGTCAGGCAATGCATGAACATGTGGGGAAACATGCCCACCGACAGCGGCACGAAGGTGTAGGATAACATCTCGATGGGAGAGACACGAGCACCGCGAACAAGCAGCTCAGGTTGCTGCCCCGCTACCCTCGACAGAGCATGTTGCAACCCACCCATCCGGTCGACAATTACAAAGAAGGCCACGGCGCCCAGTACCATGAATACCATGGTCTGAAACGCGTTGGCCCAGGCAGTGCCACGGAGTCCTCCCGAACAGACGTAGACCAGAACCACGACGCAGACGAGCAACCCCCCTAACCATTGAGGAATCTCGCCCCCGGTAATCTGGTGCATGGTGATACCCCCTCCCATCACGCCGATCAAGAGATACGGTATGACCAATGCCACCAAAACGACAAAGAGCAATAGACCCAGAAGATCAGATCCCCACCGCTGACGAAAATATTCTACCTGGGTCAAAAACCCGAATCGTTTCCCCAACGACCACAGACGGGTTCCAACGAAAAAAAACACCGCCGGAATGATCAGCGCCGAGGAAGAGGCCATAAGGGCGAAGACACCGATGCCAACGTGGTAAGCTTGTGCCGACGCGCCAAGAATGGCAAAGGCAGTCATGTTGGTGCCAAAAAGCGACATCAACAGGAGAAAGGGACCGATGGTGCGGCTGGCCACAAAATAATCTTCGCCGGTGCCACGGAAGAGTCGGTGGCTCAGCCCGCCGATGACGATAACCAGGCCCAGATAGACGAGAATGACCGTTGTCGTCAGGGTCGGTCCTCCCCCGCGTCGACCTCTTCCGGCCAGGCATGACCTACCAAAAGCCACATTATCAAGGCAGCTGCGACACAGAAACCGACATGGTAGAGCAGGCCGATGGGAAGCGCGAACAGGATCCGATCGTCATGCCAGAACCACAAATCGTTGTGAAGCAGATAGAGAAGGAACAGAAGCAGGTACAACAGCGGGCGAACCCGAATATTCGTCACGAGACCAATTCCGCACCGCACATCTCGCGCAGCGGTCCGAACACGATGGGCACCGATTCGCTGAAGACGTTGCCGCTGAGGATGTCGACGATGCCCTGCTTGCAATGAGGGTATCGCTGTAGAAAGCTGGAAAAGCTGAAATCCTTCGTGTAAAAGGCCTGTACCAGATTACGCACCGCCCCCATCGCGCTCTCGACATTGTCGGCGAAGGCGCCCAGACGCGATGCGGACAGATCGTCCTGGTCGAACGCTTCGCCGATGGCGTCGGCCGCCCACTCTCCTGTTTTCAAAGCCAGGAATACTCCGGAGGAATAGATCGGATCCAGAAAACCATAGGCATCTCCCACCAGCAGCCAACCTTCTCCAGCCAATCGTCGGGCACGGTAGGAAAAGTCCTGGGTGACGCGGACCGGAAAGAGTTGCTCCGCTCCTTGCAGCCGATTCAACAGAGGGCGGCAACGAGACAGCTCGTCGTCAAAGATCTGCTGGGCGTTTTCGCTACGGTTTTGCAGCAGATAATCCAAGGAGCCGACGACACCGATGCTGGTGCAATCGTTCGCCAGCGGAATCGACCAGAACCATGAATCCTTGTTTTCGGTGAGCAGCACGAGAGTCGCACCTTCGTCGATGCCTGGATCGCGCGTGGCGCCGCGAACGTGGGTGAAAATCGAGGCTTTCTTGAGTTCGGGATCGACCATCTTCAGAGCGAGTTTACGCGCCAGCAAAGCGCTTTGCCCGCTGGCGTCGGCGACGATGCGCGAGCGCAAGTTACACACACGGCCATCGGGCAATCTCACCTCTGCACCTTCGGCTCGATCGCCGTCGAAGAGCACCCTCTGCACGGCAGCCCCGCGCACGACTTCAACGCCGATATCGGCGGCATTATCCAGGAGCATCTGGTCAAACTCACTGCGCAACACCTGCCAGGTGACGGAACTCTCGTGGGGATCGTTCTCGGAAAAGTAGAACGGAGCCGATGCCTTGCCGCTGTGACTGTAGAACTGGACGCTGTGTTTTCGGGGAAAATGACTCGCTCCCAAACGCTCGAGCACACCAAGTCGCTGAAAGGTCCAGTAGGTAGCCGGCATCAGGGATTCGCCGATCTTGAAGGTCGGTTCGGAAGCCCGCTCAAACAGCAGAACCCGGTACCCCGACTTCGCAACCAGAGCCGCCACTGTGCTTCCCGCCGGCCCGCCCCCGATGACAATTAGATCGGATAAAGTATCTGCCGTGAGGTTTGTCATGAGTGCTCGGTGACGCGGTGGTCGGTCACCCGTCGCGATTTCAGCTCGAAACGAGGCAGCGAACCCGGCGATACGGCGGTGACCTGCATGCGCAGGCCAAGCTTCAGCTGCAGGGCGTTGGAAATAGCTGACTCAATCTGACGCGGCGGCTCGCCGGCCGCCTCGATCTGGATTCGAACCTCGTCCATGCTGCCGCGACGATAAACGTCCACTGCAAACTCGGTTATTGCCTCAAATTCACGAACGACATTTTCGATCGCGCTGGGGAAGAAGACGAGTCCGCGAACGATGAGCGAATCGTCCAAACGTCCCATGACACCGCCCTCCGTACGACGCAGGCTACGGCCACAGCCGCATGCTCGGGATGATGCCAGCTTGATGCGGTCTCCAGTGCGGTAGCGCAACACGGGGCTCCCGGTGCGACCGAGATTGGTGATCACCAGTTCCCCATCGTCGGTATCGTCGCCTGTGTCCGGGTCGATGACCTCGATCACAAACTCGTTTTCATTCAGGTGCAGTCCATCTTGGACATCGCACTCGTATCCCCAGGCCCCCACCTCGGTGGCGCCAGCATGATCGAAACAGCGGGCACCCCAGGCCTCTTCGATGCGACGTTTCGTAGCAGGAAGGCTGGCCCCCGGCTCTCCAGCGTGTATGGTGGTGCTCACGGCCGACGCTCGCAGGTCCAGCCCGTTTGCGACCGCCACCTCCGCCAGGTGCAGTGCGTAGGTCGGCGTGCAGACGAGTACAGTTGCGCCGTTGTCGATTATGGAATGCAACCGTTGTTCGGTAGACATGCCGCCGCCGGAGATGGCGAGACAGCCGATCGCCCGGGCACCCTCCAAAGCGCTCCAGAATCCGATGAATGGACCGAAAGAAAACGCGAAAAACACCCGATCCTCCGAGCCGACGCCAGCCGACCGGTAGACCGAGGACCAGCATTCCGCCCACCAGGACCAGCTCTCCTCCGTGTCCAACCAGCGCAGTGGCTGACCCATGGTCCCTGAGGTTTGGTGAATCCGAATGTAGTCTTCGACGGAATACGTCAGGTTCGTACCGTAGGGTGGATGGCCCTGCTGGTCGACACTGAGCTCCTCGCGGGTGGTGAAAGGGAGACGGCGATAGGCAGCCAGGTCTACGAGGTCGTCGGCGCTGCGGATTCCGGCATTACTCAGCCTGGGGCCATAGAACTCGTTGCTTTCGAGAAGCGCAGCCGCCAGCATGCGCAAGCGCTGCAACTGTTGACGTTCCCGCTGGTCAACGGAGAGCGTATCACCCGGTGGAACTACAGCGCCCATTCCAACTCGAACCCCAGAGTCGCGGGAGGTGCCGGTATGACGGAAGTATTGCCGAAACCCCGCGTTTCGAAGTCGCGGTCGGTAAGATTCTTCAGATACATCCGGGCGCCTGCGTGGCGCAGGTTGAGGCGCAACGCCAGGTCGAATATCAACCCGTCGCGCATCTCGAAATCGTTGTCGGCCGCAATGAATTGCGTTCCCGCGTATCGGGCGCCGAGACTCACCTCCGCATGACGCCCGAGGTTTCGCGTCGTCCACAGATTGAGCATGTGCTCCGGCGCGAACGGAGCGGTATTCCCCGACCGGTCGAAGGTTTGGAACTGAACTCCGGTTGCGGTGAGGACCTGGGCGGTTTCACGAAATTCGGTCAACTCGGCGGAGGTGTAGGCATAGGTCACGAAGCCGTGCCAACCGGGCGTTATCTGTGCCGACAGATCGAGCTCCAAACCTCGGGAACGTTGATCTCCGGTTTCCCGCAAAACCCCACGGTCGTCCGGTATCGCCAGGTTCGACTTTTTCAACTGATAGAGGGCGAACGTGCCGGTGATACGACCATCGAAGGCGTTCAACTTCGAACCTACCTCCATCTGAGCGCTCTCCTCCGCCTTGCGCTTGCCCACCACCTGACTGGAAGGCGGCGCAAACCCGAGACCGACATTGGTATAGATGGACCAATCGTTGGACAGTCGGTAGACGGCGCCGATCATAGGACTTAGACGCCGGTAGTCCCGATCCGTGTCGGTGTCGTCGTCGCGGTAGTCAAGATAATCGAAGCGGCTGCCCAGAAAGAGCTCGTAACGCTCATCCACACTGACATTGTGGACCAGATAGGGAGCTATGGTGAGAGTGCGGGCATCAGCAGACGAGAATTGACCTGGAATTATCGCCCACGGCTTCGAGGCGGTTTCCAACGGATTGAACAGGTCGATGCTGGGAAGGGCTGCGACATCCAACGCAAACTCGTCCGTCCATCGACCTACCTCGAAACCAGCCATGGTTTGGTGCTTCAAGCCGAATCCGGAAAAACTGATCGCCGTTTCCAGCTGGTTGCCCACCAACCGCTGACGGTCGTCGAGAATCAAAAGCGTGCGGAACAGGTCTAGGGAACCGCTGGCATTGGGAAAGGCGCCATTAAAAAGAGTCCCTCTGGAAGGCCAGTCCAGATCAGTGTAATACAGCTTGTTGCGCAGCGTCAGATGATCGGTTATCCGATTGACGTATTCGACTCGGGCCCTGTAGGTGTCCTGGCTGGAGCCGTCGAACGGTGATTGGTAGGACCGCCGGCGGGGCACGTCGGCGATTTCGGAACCGACGATGGGGAGCCCGGAGTCACTGGCGTAATCACTGCGAAAGTACTCCAGATCGACGTATAGATTCGCGGTTTCGCTGAGACGCCATGAGAGCACCGGATTCACGCCGAAGGCGGAATTCTCCTTGTCCTGACGGTAATTGTCCGAATCCTGCCACAACAGATTGCCACGAATGGCGACACCGGCAGGTTGGCTTGCCCATCCCAGATCGAGCTTCCCGCGGAACGATGATGGAAAGCGACCCGCAGCGGCGTTGATGACGGCGAATCGGCCGAACAACGGCCGTTTGCGCACCAGATTGACCGCCCCCGACAGCGGATTACTGCCGTAGACAAACGCCCCCGGGCCTTTGAGGACCTCCACCCGTTCGAGGTTGTAGGTGTTGTAGAAGCTCACCTCCGGTTCCTGCACCCCATCGGTAAGCACGAGCCCGCTCGACAGTGAATCGAACCCGCGGATGACAAAGAAATCGTGGGTGCCGAACCCTGTTTGAACATTGACACCACTGATGTTTTTCAAGGCGTCGCCCAGGACCACGGCGTTCTGACGTCTAAGCTGGACATCCGTAACGACACCCACACTGAGAGGAGTGCGCTGCAATGGTAGAGGGATCTTGGTCGCTACAGAGCTTGTGGTGGGCAGCTCGAGACGGCTATCGGTGACGACGATCTCCTCCAAGGTATATGAGAGGGAGTCTGGTGGGTTCGCCCACCCGTCGGTTGCTGTCAAACCCTGGAAAGAGATCGCACTTGCGAGGAAAATCAGGATCGGTGTCAATTGTCCTCCAGCTGTTCGCCACTCTCAGCAAGCTGAGCTTTGGCAGTTTCGTACAGGTCCTGTGGCAGCGGGCCGGCCTCGACCGCGCGAAGGTTGCTGCACAAATGATCCAGGTCTCCGGTACCGACAATGCTTGTGTGACAACCCGGATGGGAAAGCGCATAGCGCAACATGAACTCGTGGCGTTTCATGTCACCGGCCACGGTGGACAGGCCGGACCTTTCGGCGCGTCTGTCTTGCCGATTTGGATCCATGAGCTCTGGGAGCGCCGTCCCGTACCGAGATGGGTCTCCTGGAGCCCGGTCCGACCCAACCTTCGGAGTGGAAGCGACATCGTTCCGGCCTTCGTTTTGGTGGCGTCGGGAGTAGATAAACCTACACATATAAAAAATAATCCGCCGAAGCAGGACAACTCCGGCATTAGTCCCTATTATTTCTGGGGGAGAGACAACGAAATGCCAGATGAAAAAATGAACAGATATTTCGACGATTGGCGAAAGCGGGAGGAGATCGCCGAATCGATGATTCCGATCATTGGCGGCCTATATCGCGACCATGGTGTGGTCACGACTTTGTACGGCCGGTCGCTTATCAACAAGTCGACTATCGATATCCTCAAGGCGCATCGCTTCACCCGGAAGATCCTCTCGGCGGAGCTCTCCATCCTCTCAACCCGGTCAGTTCTTGAGGCGATCTGCAAGCTGGAGCTGGCACCGGCTCGAATCGACATCGGAAAATTGACCGCGAATTTCGTGAAAAACGGAAATGGCGCCGATGTCGACGCCTTCGTGAAGCGGGAACTGGCGGTCATAAAAACACTGGATACCGTAGGCGATCGACCGCAGGACGTCGTGCTCTTCGGATTCGGTCGCGTCGGCCGCATGATTGCCCGGATTCTGATTGAACGCAGTGGCGGCGGCGACAAATGGCGGTTGCGCGCCATTGTCGTACAGAAGCGCAAGAATGATAGCGTGCTCAAACGCGCCAGCCTGCTGCGGCGCGATTCGGTTCACGGCCAGTTTAACGGGACAATCACCGTCGACGAAGAGGAACAGGCGATCGTCGCCAATGGTAACATGATTCGCGTGTTATATGCGGATGGTCCCGAAAGCGTCGACTACACGAAGTATGGAATTTCCGAGGCGATCGTTGTTGACAACAGCGGCGCGTGGCGTGACCGCAAAGGGCTCGGGAGGCATTTCTTGTGCGACGGTGTGGCCAAGGTCGTTCTCACAGCTCCCGGCAAGGGCGACGTGCCCAACATCGTTTACGGCGTCAACAACAACTGCATCAACGATGAAGAGAACATCATCTCCGCGGGCAGCTGCACAACCAACGCCATCGTTCCGGTGTTGAAAGCGATCCACGATCGCTTCGGCATCGAAAGTGGCCATATCGAGACCTGCCACTCCTATACCAACGACCAGAACCTCAACGACAATTTCCATCATTTCAGTCGTAGGGGAAGGGCGGCCCCCTTGAACATGGTCATTACCGAAACGGGAGCGGCGGAAGCGGTGGGCAAGGTGTTGCCCGACTTGGATGGCAGACTCACGGCGAACGCCATCAGGGTGCCTACCCCGAACGTATCCCTGGCGATCCTGAGCCTCAACTTGAACAGCACGGTCTCGGTTGATCAGGTAAATGGTTACTTACGCGACATCTCGCTCGAGTCACCCCTGCAGGGGCAGATCGACTTCGTTAGCTCACCGGAAGTGGTGTCCACCGATTTTATAGGCAATATGAAGGCCGGCGTCGTCGACTCACTGGCCACCATCGTTCAGGGCAGACGCTGCAACATCTACGTTTGGTACGACAACGAGTTCGGCTACAGCGTCCAGGTGGTGCGAATCCTTCAACATGTGGCGAACCTGGAGCTACCCTCTTTCCCCCGGGTTTAGCCCCCAGTTGCTCAGTCGGCCGAGCGTTTGTTCAACGCCCCATTCCGAACCATGGGCAGGTTGGATAGTTCGGTGAAGAGATACCGGTTTTGTCCGAGCTGTATACCGGTCTCTCCGAAAATCAGGTCCACGGTATAGATCCTGCTGCCATTGCTCACCAGGCTCATCTCCCGGTAGTCGAAGTATTCACCGTCGGTGAGCTCAAACACGTAGGTGCAGCTGCGGCCCGTACACGCTTCCTTCCAGTACATTCCCTGCGCCCAGAACAGAGTGTTTTGAGCGTCGGGTAGCCGCGATCCCGGATGTGCGGTTAGAATCTCGGTGCGCACGGTGAGGTTGCCGTTCTGAAATGTCCAGAACCGAACCTGCTCGGCGTCTATGGGTTCGTACTCCATCGAGGGGAGCTGGGTATCTTGGTATTGGAATAGGACCTGACCATCCAACCTTTCCTGGTCGGTGGAGCCTGTGGGGTTTTGTCCGCATGCAAACAGCGCAGCAACGAGAAGATATTTGACATTTCGCATTTTGTGCCTCCTTTCGCCACAGGGGCGTTGTGACGCTTGACAAGCCGGAACGACCATGGATCGGTTCCGCGAGGTCGTTCGACACCGATACAAGTCAAGGAGCCCCGTTCCAGGTAGCAACAAAAAACCGGCCCGAATAAGGGCCGGTTGGAAGTATCGCGCACGAATTGCGGGGTAGGGCTACAATTGTGCTCTATGGACCTCTCGATTGATCGGGATGAATCTGCTGCGATTCGACCAGCCTTCAATCATAGATCTGATTCCCCTCCTACAGGTGCAGTCCTTGCGTGGCGAACGATGGTTGCCGCTTGCTTCCGTTCCCGGCAACGCTTGATACCGCTTAGTAGTATATATCGACACGTTCTGACAATCCCTTTAGTCGCCCATATCCCCGGTTGCTGGAGCCGGATCCCGCGACCAGTCCTAAAGCGTCAGGTTGAGGCAAACGATTTCCTCCTCGTTGCGGAGGAACAAACGACCGGCTGCCAGGGCTGGCATCGTCCAGCAACGGCCCTCAAGTATCTGGGCGGTGCTCTTCTCACGGTAGGATTCGGGTGTCGCTTCCACCAACCCTAGGTTTCCCTGCTCGCCCAGGACGATGAGATGCCCCGCCGCCAGCAGGAGTGTTCCTTTGCCGAAACCGCGCTTCTTCCAGCGCTCGGATCCCGTACGGGCATCCAAACATTTGAGGATGGCGTTGTCGAAACCGTAGAGGTAATCACCCTGTACTACCGATGAGCCAAAGTGATTCTTCATCATCCGCGTTTTCCAGATCTCCCGCGCGGTAAGATTCGAGCCCGCCGCATCGACCTGGATCACACTCGCCCCGGTGTCGTAGCCGGATGAAATGAAGATCCTGTTGGGGGGAATGAAAACCGGGGTCGCGGCGTTTACGTCGTAGCTCGTCTCCCATGGAAAGCTCCATAACGTGGCACCATCTGAGGGATCGAGGGCAATCAGCCCAGGCGAGGTGAAAAAGATCACCTGTCGGCGACCGGCGAGGTCAATGGCTATGGGCGAGGAGTAACTCGGTTTTCCGGCAGCCGCGGTCCAGGCGATCTTGCCACTGTCTCGCCGAAATGCGGCGATGGTCGCGTCCTGCTCAACCTCGGAAAAGACATCCAGTACCGAGGTCTTGGGACTGCCACCGGTTTCGACCAAAACCAGATCGCCTTCGACCAACGGCGACGAGCAAAACCCCCATCTCGGGGGCTCTCCACCGAACATCTTCATTAGATCGTGCTCCCACACCACCTTACCATCGTCGGCGCCGACGGCATACAGCTTCCCACGCGCTCCAAGCGCATAGACCTGTTTCCCGTCTATCGTTGGCGTGGCCCTGGGGCCATTGCCTCCTTGGTGGTCCAGGAAGATGTCATCCATTCTAAGGCGCCACACCTGGCGACCATCGGCGGCATCGAGACAGAGCAGGTACTCGGCATGGTCGCGAGACACCATGGTGTAAAGGCGGTTACCTTCGACGGCGATGCCGGAAAACCCTCCACCACCGGCAACCCGCCACTCTACCTTGGGTCCGGCAGCGGGCCAAGTTTGTGGCAGCTCGGACACCACCGAAACACCGTCTCGATGGGGCCCTCGCCACTGTGGCCAGCCGGGCGCATCCGCGCCTGCGTCGGCGGTGCAGACGGCCGCCATGATACAAAGGGTCATGAATCTGCTGTGTGGTGTCATGGTATGGTTTCCTCTCGCGGCGTACCCAGGGTCACATTCGCGAGGAATCAGGATGTCAGGTGTAACGGGCGTTGCGATATTTGAGATCGTAGAACTCTGGAAGAAGCTGATCCACCTGGAGCAGCCCTTTTCGAGTTAGCTCGATCAGGTCGCGGTTGAAATCCAACAGCTGTTCCCGCTCGAGGTCCTGCAGCACCGGCAAGAAACGGGTGACGATATCGACGCCGAACTTTTCTTGAAAGTAGGATGGACTCAGCCGGCCCACCTTCAGTTGCAGGATGAATTCCCTTGTCAATCGTTCGGCGGCGTCGGTGACGAAACCCCGTGCCAAGGGCAGACGACCCTCCTGCAGCGCCTTCAGGTAGGGGTCCCACTCGGCCAGATTCTGAAAGTGGACGCCGCCCACGTGAGAAAAGGAAGCCACCCCGGTTCCGAGCATGTCGCTGCTTTGCCATACCGCGTCCCGGTAGACGAATTCGCCGTTCCCTCCGGCCCTGGTCATGGTGTAGGCACTGGATGCTTCGAATCCGGCTTCTTCAAACTGTTCCATGGCGTACGCGTGCCAGGCGCGCTTGGTTTCCCAGTTCGCGAAATCGAGGTCGGACCCCTGGGCGAGCTCTTTGGAGTAGACGGTGTTGTGCGGGAGCTCCATCTGGTAGATGGTTACGCTGTCCGGCTCGAGAGCAATGGTCCGGCTCACCGTCTCCTTCCAGCTGTCCCACGATTCGCCTACCATGCCCGCGATGAGGTCGACGTTTAGCTGTTCGAACTCGAGCTCCCGAATCCAGGGCATGACCTGGTAGATCTCAGGCGAACGATGGGCGCGGCCGTTGTTGGCGAGAATCTCGTCGTTCAGATTCTCAATGCCCAGACTGAGGCGTGTAACCCCGATTTCTTTGATCGCTTCCAATTTTGCCTGGGTGAGCGTCCCTGGCTCGCATTCGAAAGCCACCTCCCGAGCACCCTCCCAGGAGATGCACTGTTGCGCGCGGGTAACAAACTGCCGCAGGTGGCGAGCACTGATGTAGGATGGCGTGCCGCCCCCAAAGTAGATGAAGGTGAGATCCCGGCCCTGCACGGCGGGAAGCTCGGCGTAGATCTCCAGCTCCAGTATCAACCCGTCGAGGTATTGTTGGATGTCGGAGCTGTTTTTGTCGGTGTACACGCGGAAATAACAGAACCTGCACCGCTTGCGACAGAATGGGATGTGGATATAGAGCCCCACGGGGGTTTCCGAATCGGCAGGCGAGCTGTTGAGGACGTCGTAGGCATGGCCAACCTCTTCCTCCTTCCAGAACGAGTATGGCGGATAGTTGGAGACGAATACGCTCCCTATCTCGGTCTGGGCCCGCGCTTTGCGCGTCGTTGCGGGATCTGGATTGGTGGTTGGGCTATTCAACGGGTTGCTCTCCGAAGCAGTACAGGTATCCGTTTTCGGCGCCGATTACAAGCCGGTCCCCTGCCATGGATGGGGAGGCGATGATGGCCGAACCAGCAGCAAAACGCCAACGCTCCTCTCCGGAAGATAGGTCGAGACCGAAAAGGGTGCCGCCAGTCGTTCCGAAATAGACCCGCCCGGAAGCAACCACCGGCGAAGAGTCGACCTTCGAACCCGCGGCGAAGCTCCACAGCAGTTCTCCTGTTTTCGGGTGCAGCGCACGTACGAATTTGTCACGTCCGGCAACGACGATGTGCTCGCGTAGCACCGCGGCCGAAGCGTAGAACGGAAACCGGTGGTCAATTTCCCGATATCTCCAGGCTACTTCACCTGATTCCAGATCGAGAGCAACAAACTCGTCACCAAAAGTCCCTAGGTAGGCGAACCTCCTCTGTACCGCGGGACTCGCCGCAGTGTAGGAACCCAAGGTGATCTGGTCCAGCTCGCGGCCCGTCTGGGTGTCTAGTACGCGCAATAAGCCGTCGCAGCCGGCGACCAGCACGCTACCGTCGACGACGGGACAGGAGGCGTGAACGTACCCCTCGGTCTCGAACCTCCAGATCTCCTCTCCGGTATCTCGGTTTATGCAGTAGAGCCGTTGGTCGTAAGACCCGAAGAACAGTCGCTCGCCGCTGGCGACGGCAGAGGAAACGATAGCGTCCTCCGCGGCAAAGGTCCACCGCGGCGCTCCGTTGGCAAGGTTCAGACTATGAAACCTGCCAGCCTCGTCGCCGAAGAAGATCCCTCCATCATATACCAGCGGCGAGGATTTGATGGCTGCACGGGCCGCGTATTCCCATTTGAGCTCTCCCGAATACAGGTCGACGGCGTAGAGTGTGCTGTCCATCGATCCCACGTAGGCGACTCGGCCCAGAATGGCCGCCGTGGATTCGATTGGAGCTCGGGTCGGGAAGGTCCAGAGAAGCTGCGGCGTTGTCGGCAGGTTGGCGGCGCTGACGCCCGACATCTGCGGGTCACCGCGAAAGCTGGGCCAGCTATCGCGCGCGAGGCAAGGCGACACCAAGACCAGTTGCCAGACGCAGAAGCTGAGAAACCACGCACCCATCAGAATGCGGCCCGGTATAGCTCGAGAAGGTCGGACAGCGCCAACGGCCGCGGATTGAAACGGGCGGTCCATTGCTCGGCGGCATCGGCGGCGAGGTCGGGGAGGACTTCCTCCGGCACCGGAATTTCCCGCAACTGCTGGGGCAATCCCGCCGTGGAACGAACAACCGCCAGACGCTCGATCATCTCGTCGGCGCCACCTCCCAACACTGCGTATTCCCGAAACATCTCCGCGTCGTTGTGGCGTATGACGTGAGTCAACATCAAGCCGACCGCCGCGCCGTGAGATATATTGAAGCGGGCCGACAGCGGATTGGCGCAGGCGTGGGCCGCACCAAGCATGGAGTGTTCGATGGCAACGCCTGCAAAATGGGCCCCCGTCAACATCGCCTCCCACGGTTTGCTATCCTCGGTTCCGGCAAGCACCGTCTCGTAGTTCCTCTCGAGCAGGCGCCATGCCTCCGCTGCGAACATCTGCGACACAGGGTTGCGCCGCGTGCAAACATAGCTCTCCGCGGCGTGCGCCATGGCATCCAATCCGGTAGCAGCCACGACTTCGCGAGGGGCGCTGGGCGCCAGATGGGGGTCGAGAATGACCGCGACAAATTTCACCTTGCTATCGCCGCACGCCATCTTGCGATGTGACTCGTCCTGGGCGATTACCGCGAACGATTGGGCTTCGCTGCCGGTGCCGGCGGTTGTTGGAATCCCGATCGCCGGCAACATCGGCTTGGTCGCACGGTTTACACCCCAGTAATCCTCCATGCTACCGCCGTTGGTATAGATGAAGTTGATCCCCTTGGCGCAGTCCATGGCGCTGCCGCCACCTAGGCCGACGATGAGGTCGATGCTCCCACATTGATGTGCGAAATCGGCCCCGACCCGGACGTTGCTCGCCGTGGGGTTCTCGTCCACCTGATCGAAGATGTGGCATTCGTCGACTGACCCCATGAGCAGGTCAAACGCCTTGGTAGTTAAGCCGCAGCGGGTGATCCCTGGGTCGGAGACCAGCAGAATCTGCCGAGCTCCAAACTTTTCCGGCATAGCGCCGAGGTCGTCCAGTCGCCCGGCGCCGACCAGCACCTCGGGACTGCACTGGAACTCAAACGAGGGCATCTTGCAGCGGCCCGGAGCTCCTGATCTGCAGCGCTCGTTGCTGATACAGCAATTCGAAGAGATTGCCCTCGTGGGGCTGATCCCACTCAATCCGATTGGTCCTAATCGGCCCGATATTGAGACGGTCGATGGCAGGCGTCGTGAGCAATTCGGCGACGAAATCTCGTTGATCCGACAGAGCCGTCACCACCAGGCTTGGTCCGATCATGTTCAACAACTCTGCCTGTGGTGCCTGAACCACGCTGACGAACGGGAAGAGGAATTCGGTGTTGGCCAGCGGGTGTGAGCCGTCTTCGCACCATACAACCGTTGGCAGCAAGAAGCTGCAGCCATCCACGATGGTGAGACGCGGACCTTTGCGATACCGTGCGGTCAGGTCTTCCGCACCCGGAATTGTCAGCTGCGACTCGATCAACTGGTCGATGCCTCGCGCGACGTCCGGGTTGCTGAAGGCGGCGATCCGGGCGCGATCGTCGGTGAGACTGCGGGCTTCGATCTTCGCCAGCCGGCGCGCCAGTTCCTCGGCGAGCTCGCGTCCTTGCGACGTGGTCCACACACCGGAGGCATTGATGCAGGAGCGACCGCCGTTGTCGACCACCGAATGTTCGATGAGATCCAGGTATTCGGACCACTGCGGTGCCGTGTCGGCGGCAAAGAGAATCTTGCTACGTCCGGGACCATGAATTTGAACCCCGGGTTCGGTGCACCACGGATCGACGGTGGCTCCACCTCCGAACAAGAGGGAGCGTCCACATTGCAGCAGAATCTCCGCCGCTCCGCTGTGATCCGTTGGATAGAAGCTGAACGCCGGTGCTGGACAGCCGGCAGCCATAAACGCCTGGGCTACCCGAAACGGCGTCCAGGGCTCCTCCGCGCCCGGTTTTAGAACCACCGGGACCTTGAGCGCAATGGAAGGCAACCACAGGGAGTGAACCCCGGGGGAATTGCTCGGCAGGACGCAACCGAGAGCCTGGGTCTGGCACAGATAGCTGAGGTTGCGACCGTCCGGATTTGTGCCGGCCGTGCCGTCGAGCACGGTCATATCCAACCCGCGGGTCAAACCGTCCAGGACCTTCTCCATCGACGTCAGGACTGTGGAGATCTTCTCCATGTTGGAGCGACAAAGGACTCGAGGTAGACCGGTGCTTGCCGAGGTCTGGGCAACATAGTCGTTCGGCGTTTGCACCGAGTTCCCCAGCGGCAACTCCCCTTCCATGAACAGCTTCGCGGCCCGGTAGCAGAGCTCCATCAACGCGGCCGTACCCATCTCGGCTAGCTGCTGTTTGTGATGGGCAGCAGCCGCAAGATCGAGCGCGATCAATCCTCGATTGGCCACGCTGACCTCGGCCAGCGGCTCTCCCGATCGAATATCCCGCACGATGCTTTTCTTCAGGCTTGCGTACGGCGTGCCGGCGCGCAGGATCGGTAGGTGCAGCATCAGTAGACTCCCACCACCACCGACTGCTGCAGCTCGGAAAGCAACCGCAGGTTGCAGACCCCGTCCCACGGATACTGGACGGTCGGTTCCGCGCGTTCGGCCTCGTCCCGCTCCAGAAAACGGGGCATGAAGAACTCCTTCGTCAAGGTGGTCAGCATGACCCGACCTGTTCCCCCGTACGGTACCACCTCATTCGGTGACTTGGGATCCACCAGCTCGATTACCGCCCGAGGCTGCGGCGGGTAGTAGGTGATCGCGTAGTCGTCTTCCGGATCGAACGGCTTGAAACAGGCCAATCCCATCAGGGTGTTGCCGTAGGTCGGGACGAAATCGATCCCAGGTACCAGCTCCTCGCGGGCAAATCGATGGAACTGGGCATCCATCTCGGTGCCGCCGCAGAAAATCCCAGTGATCCCCGCTTTGGCCAGGGAGATCTTCGAGGCCAGTGCTTCCAGCAGTTTTGGGGTGGTGAACAGACAGCGGACGTTATCGTGAGCCCGCAGTACCGTAAGTGCCTGGTGTACAACGTGATCCTTGTACTCTTCCAGGTCGCGGTGTTTGCCTTGGGACACCATTCGGTTTACCCAGCGGGGATCCAGGTCGACCATGAAACAGATGCCACCGCGCAGCTGCGCCAGGTGTTCCACTGCCAGACGCAGGCGGCGCGGGCCGCTGGGACCGAGCATCAACCAGTCGCCGCCAGGAGGGAACCCCTCCGCCGATAGTGACTCGCTGAATTGCTCGTAATCGATCTGGAAATCCCGGACATTGATGCGGTACTTGGGCGTGCCCGTGGACCCACCGGTTTCGAACACGTACACCGGGTCGTCTTTGTACGCCTTGGGGACCCAACGCCGCACCGGCCCGCCGCGCAGCCACTCATCCTGGAAATGGCCCAGCTTGCTCAGGTCGCCGTAAGCCCCGATTTCGGTGAGCGGATCGAAGCCGAGCTCTTCCTTCCGCTGCAGCCAGAAGTCGCAACCGGTCTCGGCACTGAAATGCCAGCGTACGATCTCGCGGACATGAGCGTTGAGTTGCTCGCCGGCGGCGTTGACGGCACTGTCCGTGGGTCTTTCAGAATCTACCATGTTCAAGAGAGTATTGGGGTGTTCGCTCAAATCGCGTAGACCGCGATCACTCGCCGGCTATCGCGAACAAGGTGTTGCGGCTGGCAATGTACAAGACCCCGTTTTTGGCGACGGGTGTGGTGTAGATGGAGCTTCCCATGTTGACTTCGTAAAGCAGCTCCTTCTTCTTGCCGGCGCGGAATACAGCCACGTCCCCGTCTTCGTCTCCGACGTAGAGCTTGCCGTCGGCCACCAGCACCGAACCCCATATAGCCGCAAAGGTGTCGTAGGTCCAGTACTTCTCGCCGGTGGCGGCGTCTATGCAGTAGACGAATCCGGTGAGATCGGCGGTGTAGAGCAGTCCATCGCTGACGGCCACGGTCGACATAGTGCGATTGTATTCGTGGCCACCCAGATGCCAAACCGGCCCGCTCGAAGTAATATCTCCGCTGCCTCGTGCATCGATCGCCCACAGATGTCCGATCCCTTCGCCATGTTCGGGATCCTGTCCAACCCCGACATAAACGATGTTGTCGTGAATCACCGGTGTGGAAATGATATTGTTCCGCGTCCCTCGTCCTCCCAACTCCCACCGGCTATCCTTCGGATTGCAGTCGAATTTCCAGATCAGCTTGCCGGTTTCCGGCTCAAAAGAGTAGATCCATCCGTCCCCGCCGGGAAAGACGACCTGTCCCTTGCCGTCGATCTCCGCGTAGGCCGGATTGGACCACTGGCCATGGAGAATGCCTTCCCCGGGGTCGGCGTTCTCCCACACCAGTTCGCCAGTATGTTTGTTGACCGCGATGAAGCTGGGCGCAAACGGGGAGGGAACATGCACGTGTCCCTCATCCACGCCGTTGCTGGTGACGACGAAGATCAGATCGCCGGCGCCGATGGGCGAACAGGTGGCGAGGTTGTGGGGAAATACATCCAGCTCGGCGATCATGTCCAGCTTCCAGATCAGATCGGCATCACTGGCCGTAGTGTCCGTCTCATTCTGAATCGCACCATCGTTTTCACCGTCGAGGAATCCCTCTGTGTCCGCGCTGACGATTTCACATCGGTTGGAGATGTAATAGAGCCGGTCCCCCTCGATATACGGGGTTGAGCAGATTCCCTGCTGGGGCCAGTCGTTGACCCTGCCAGCGGGTAGTTTGGTGTGACTCGCCTGCCACAGAAAGGCACCGTCGGTTTCGTTGAAGGCGATCAGCACGCCGCGATCTCCCGTGTCCTTCGGAATACGCAGGGCTCCGTTGTTGGTGCCGACGAAAACCTTGCCGCCGATGATCAGCGGCCCGGCATACGTCTGGGAACCGAGCTCCGCCTTCCATTTGATGTTCTTACCTGTTTTGGTATCCCACGTTGCCGGCAGGTCCTTCGCCTCTACGACCATGTTTCGACCCGGGGTAAAACCCCACATGGCGGTTTCGGCGGGCTCGGCTTGCAGCATGCCGGTCATAAAGGTCACGGCGATCAGAGCAGCAAAACGCATCATCTTCATTGAGATTCGTTCTCCCACACCCTCAGGTTGTCGTACTGAATGTCTGCCGCGGAATAGCCATAGATCCCCGGACTTCCCGATCGATTCGGCAACGGGTCCTCCGCGGTCATCGTCCAGGATGCCGGCTCGGGATCGCCCCTGGGCCAGACCTTTCCCTTCACCAGAGCACGGCTGTCTTCCACGTCGACGCGCATCTTGACGGTGTACCAGACGTTGGGGTCCCAACTGAAGTCGATCGTTTTCGCCATGCGCAGATCTGAAGCCCACGAGCGAATCTGGAGACGCTGATGGTTGCCCATCATATCCAGCGTGTAACGCTGATTGATGAGCCCCATATCGGGTCGTCGTCGTTTGTTCTTGGTACCCAAAAGGTCAGCCTGGATCGTGTATCCACTCATGGTGGAGGCGCCCAGGTAGACGTTGGAGCGATGTAACCCCCGTGGCGATGGAGGTTTTACCAGGACGCGGTTGCCATCTTGAGTCGCAACCTTGAACTTGCTGCTGGCAGCCACCCAATAGGGCGGATTCTTCCCCACTTCCACGGTCTCGAAATCCTCGGTCCAGGGTAAGTCCGGAAACGCGCGAACGCGGGCGCTCGCCTCCAGACCTTCGTAGGTCGCCTTTACCGCACCCGCCTGGCCTCCCGCTTTGCCGTCGAGTTTGAGTCGGCCTTTGTCGTTCTGTGATCCAGCTATGTTTTCGAGACTCCATGCTGCTGGCACGCTACCCAGAGGATTGCCGGTGGCATCGAAGGCGCGGGCCTCGAAGGTCACCTTCTGTCCCGGGCGGGTTAGCAGCTCCGTGGGCGTCGCCTGCAGATGGGTAGCGGCCCCGACCACGGGTGGCGGTTGCGCCGCTCCCATTTTCTTCGTGGAAGCAGTCGACTTGCCATCGCCGAGGCAGTAAAGTCCTTCCTCGGTGCTGAAATAGATCCGTCCGCGGTCAACGGCCGGCGAGCCGTAGATCTCGGCCGGTCGGTCTTCTTCGCCTACCAAAACCCTATCCGCGTCTAGTTTGGTCGCCGCTGCAGTGCTGACGTCGACGATATGGAATCCCCCATTGACCTCCGTCGCAAAGATCTTTCCGTCGGCCCACACCGGCGAGCCCTTACCTACGGTGCCGAGGCTGTACTGCCATCGCGAGGCCCCCGTTGCCGCATCGAGACAATGCAGGTTGGCCGAGTTGTCCACCACGAATAGATCACCCCCGTGTACCACTGGCGAAGTGTAACCGACGGCGCAGCCGTCGTAGCGCCAGACCTCATGTGTAGCGGTGACGTCCCCGGTTCCCGTGCCGTCGATGCAGACGACTCGGCCCATCTCCGTACTGTCCAGATTCTCCTCGCTGTGAGCAGCATAGACCAGATTGCCCTCCACCACCACCGACGAATTGATACCCCGCTGGCTGAGCTTGAACCCCCAAACCTTTTCGCCGGTAAGCGCTTTCATGGCATAGATGCCGCCGTCGGCGTTTCCGGCAATGAGCAACTCCTGACCATTGATATTGGCTAACACCGGCACCGAGTAGGTAGTGTCGAGAGGTCGACCGCCCGGTGTAGAGATCCACACAACGTCGCCTGTCCTCTTGTCAAAGGCGAAATAACGATGACGCGGGACGGTGTGCGCACCCCAGCTGACATTGAGGAAGCTTATGATTACGAGATTGTCCACCACCACCGGAGTATGGACGCGGCCGCCGTATCCGGAGATGCGACCGTACTCCTCGGTCAGCGAGCGCGACCATACGATGCCACCGTCGCGGTCGAAGCAGAAGAACAGCCCCTGTACCCCGTGGGCGTAGATGTAGCCGGTTTCCGGATCGCCCGCCGGGCTCGCCCAACCGACCCTGTTAAAGGGAATCGTGGTGTGAAACAGGTTGAAACGGTGTTCCCAGATCAGTTCACCAGTCTCGGCATCGAAACCGGCGACGCGTTCCTGTTCGGTGATGTCTCGTCCGACCCGTCCCATGACATAAACCCGCCCATCCAAAACAACAGGGGTGGAACGCCCCGTAAAATCGGCCCGCCAGAGCAGATTCTTGCCTTCCGGGGACCACTCTGAGATGAGCCCGGTATCCTGGCCGACGCCATTTTGGGACGGTCCACGCCAGCTGGGCCAATCTCCGCCAGCCGAAGTGACCAGGAAAACGCAGAGAAAGGGGACGGTTCTTAGTACCCTTCCGTACGATGACTGAATCATTCGCCACAGTCCTTGCAAACTCGCCAAGTGTGTATGGTTAGAGTGTACAGGATGATACACCTCGCATCAACTCGCGGGGCCTAAATCTGGTTGTGGGCGAGGTAGTGTAGGAAGCCGGGCGTCGACGTCAGCCTTTGAATTGAAACGGCTCGACCCCTCGAACCCCGGGCCGGGTGACAAACAGGCCGCCGGCGTGGGGTTCGCGGTCCCAATCGGCGGCGGTCATGCCGGAGCTGGCGCAGGTGATGTAGAGGCTGTCGAGCTCCTGTCCAGCGAACGCACAAGCGGTCACCTTCGACACTGGCAGATCGATCTGCTGCATGACGCGCCCAGCCTGCGGATCCCAACGGCACACTCTGGAACCGCCGTAGTGAGCGATCCAGAGCATGTCCTCGGCGTCGATAACCATGCCGTCGGGCATACCGGTCTCTTGCGGAATCTCGAACAGGATCCTCTCGTTGTGGACGTCACCCGTGTCCATATCGAACTCGTACACCCGCACATCGAACCTGGGAGAATCGATGTAATACATCGTTCGATGATCTAGACTCCAGCAGATTCCATTGGAGATGCTTATATCGGAAAACACCTTGTGGACGCTGAGGTCGGTATCCATTCGGTACAACCCGCCTGCTCCAGGTACGGGGGTGATAGCCATGGTGCCAGCCCAGAATCGTCCAGCCGGATCGCATTTTCCTTCGTTGAACCGGTTTTCGGGTAGATCTGCTTCGGGGTCGGCGATCGGCTCAAAGGTTCTGGATTCCAGATCGTACGCGGCGAATCCATGGTGCATCGCCAGCATCAATCCACCGGAGGCGCGCTGGACCACCGTTCCCACCGGTTGCCCGACATCGTGTTCCACATCGGCGCCGGTTGCAGGATCGTAGACATGCAACGTGTTGCCCATGATGTCGACCCAGTAGAGCACCTTGTTCTCACCATCCCAGATGGGACCTTCGCCGACCACCGCGTGGGCGTCAACCACGAGCTCTACCTCGTTCACGGTTGGTTCTCCTTGTTTGATTCGTGTTGCAGAGCGAGTCCGCTCCCGCGTCATCACTGAACGGTGCGACCGTAGGACGGGAATCCTACGTAGCTTCGAATGACGAATGCCATCCGATCGAATTCGCTGTTCCGCAGCAGCGGCTCGTCGAACTTCAGGTGATCCTTATAGATGCCCATGATCGTGTTGAGCTCGTAGCCGAAATAGGAAGAGACGTTGACCAGGTTGAGAAAACTGGTATACCGCTTCAAGCTGTTCCGTTTCTCGGTCTCGTCCTGCAGGCGGTACGGCAGCGGACCAAACCCCTGCACGCCCGCCTGCAAGCGGGTTCGCCGCATGAGGGGGAGCTCTGCCCGGACGATAGGTACCAGGCGATACTCGGAGTTGAGGTGTCGATCGAAGGTGCGGTCGGTCTCGCGCAGGAGCAGGAACTTGAACTGGGGGGTCAGGGTCAATGGCCCAAAGAATCGTTTATACTCCACACTGCTGACCACGGTCCAGAGATTGAGCAATCGCTTGGGTTCGGCGAAGCCCGAGGCAAAGTGATCGCCTCGCTGCCAATTCAGACGCAACCGCAACTGCTGCGCCACCTTTAGCGAATATCCCAGCCTCGCCTCGATCTCCAGATACGACTCGTTGACGTAGCTGTTCTTGTACTTGAGCGGGTCCTGCCGCGCTTCGCTGATGTTGGTGCGTCTGCCGTAGCCCGAGAGCCTGCTGCGCTGGGGCGGATCCACGACCGAGAGGTAGAGATCGGGCACGTCGTCGCGCACCCGCTGCGTGTTGTTCTCGAAATACAGCTTTCGCAGCACGCCGAGCCCGTCCCGGCGGTAGCCCAGAATGGCGTAATTGGCCATGTTGCGCCGGTGCCCGGCAATCTGACGGGCGGCATAGCGACCTGCCGCCAGGGTCCAGTGTTTGGTCAGCTCCAGCTGACCAAACAGATGATACCCTCCTTGATCGTAGTCATACGGATAGTCCTCCTTCCAGTCGTCTTCCCGCAGGTCCGGCTCGTCGTTGTGGTTGCGATCCAGACCGTAGGTAAACTCGTTCGGCTCCACGTCGAACATGAGGAACGGCTCTTCGAAATCGGGTATGCCGTCGAAGTCCCGATCGACGTCCGGAATCCCGTTCTGGTCCTGATCCTGATTCGGAAACACCCCATCCAGATCGTACCCCACCAGCAGTATGTCGGGCCAGATGTCCGCTTCATCGTTGTCTTCCACCAGCTTCCATTTCCACAGGCGATACTGGTAGGGAGTGGTTTGCAAGCTCGGGTCTTTGTACTGGCGCATCTCGGAAACGTATTCGGGATTGATTGCGAAGTACTCTCCCCCTATGAGTCCGCCATCGAACCAATGAGTGCCGTTGACGAAATAGGCGGCTCCGCGTTCGGCGAACCTGGGCGCTTTGTCGAACGCCGGCTCTCGATTCTCGTGCGTGGGGAAACGAAAGTGACGCGCGGTGCGGGCGTACTCGGCGTTGATTTCCAGGCCGGGAAGACGGAAGCTCACGTCGGCGCCGTAGGAGAAGTGCGCCGTCTGCTCCCCCACCTTGAACCGCACGGTCTGGATATTGGTACCATCGCGCACGTTGCCCCGGGCCCGCTTTGCATCGCGGAAAAAGGTGGCCCAGTAACGACTGGCGTAGGCGCGGGCCTTCGGGGCAACCTCGGAGATGGTGGTTACGGCGACGTGAAAATCATCCGCTACCAACGCTTCCACCGCCGCCGTTTGGACGGAAGGTTCGCCCGCGACCTCATAGAGGTAAACGAGCCTCGAGTCGCCGTCAGCGTGCAGCACCTGGTCCGAGGGCTCGACGGTGAAGGTCCGCAGCAATCCCTTGAGGTTGGTGAAACCGCTCACGTCGATGCCGCGCTCGTGGTCGATACGATAGAGATAGTCGGCAAAGAGCGGCATTTCGTCCTCGCCGTAAAACTGCCCGCTGACCCGCGCGTACGGGGTAGGTCGAAAGCTGTTGTCGAACAGGACGCGGCCCACCTGGGTCGGATCCGTACCCCTGTGTCGGATCACGATCGGCTCGATGTCGGGACGCGGCTCGCCGTCCAGAAAGAGGGTTACCTTTTGGATGGTTGCGCCCCCGCGGCCGTCTTCTGGTGAATCGTCTTTGAACTGGACCACGATCCAGTCCACCAGCGGTTGGAAGGAACGCAGCCGTCCGTGGATGCCGTTGCCGGGCCGGGTGCTCTGGAACTGATGCAGGTTGATCCAGCTCAACCCTAGTTGCAGAACTCCGAGCTGGGTTTGCAGGCGGTTGGCCAACATGAACGTAGAATTCTCGACCGGTATTCCGTGCACATGCTCGGCCCTCGCCGCGTGGGCCGTGGCCTGTATCCGCGGTGAGGCGAAATCGAGGCGAAAGCCACGAGAGTAGGTCCGCGACAGGATGAGCGGCGTAAAACGCAGCGCCCCGGTAAGCCCGATAATACCACTGTACCCCCAGTCACCGGAGTAATCGCTGCCAGTCACCTGGCAAGTAGTGCAGGGCCAGTCGATGAGGCTGCCGCACTGCTCTCCACGACGGCCGTCGCAGGTTTGACCCGGCATGCGGATCTCGCGCCAGGAGTACCAGTGATAGCCGACGATCTGTTCGTGTCCTAGGGAGCCGTAAAATGTCCGCGGAGCGTCTTCGTACGGATGGGTGTGGTTCGGATAGTTCTCGTACGTGTCGAAGGCGTAGTTGCGATACCCCGGCTGCGTTCGTTTGAGGAAATAACTCTGGGGTTCGGTCTCGGTTAAAGTCAGAGTGGGCGCGGCGCCGGCCGCGCCTGCGGAAACCAGCAGGCACAGTGCCAGGAACCGCAGCGCTGAGTTAATCTGAAACCGCAGGGCCGGGAAATTCTTGAACCTGTTTCGGCCAGCATCGATCGTCCCCAGTATCGTCGTCGGCCAGGTATCACTCATGGCGGCGGCCAACCATTTCGTGATCGTCGAACAGATCGTAGGCTACCGATCCTTGGCTCTGCGCCGGCGGCGAAACCTCAAAGATGTGGCAGAAGGTCGGCACCACATCGGTGGCATGGACATACCCCAACAAGCCCGTTGGCCGCTCGTACCCTTTCTTGAGACCCGGTCCGGCAAGCATCAACGTACCGAAACTGGACGAGATCTCACTCTGGGTCGGTATGAATCCTCCGTGGTGTGCTCCAAACACTCGCGGCGCTCCCGCGGCGGCGCCGCCGACAATCCCTTTCCACTGGCCGTAATATCCGCTGACATACCCATGTTCCCAGGCAAAGATCACATCCCCGCACTGATCCCCCCATTGACCCAGGATGTAGGCGTCGCGTCGCGGCAGAGCAATGGCAATCGGCGTGCGGCCGACCTCTTCATCGACCCAGGTGCGCAGGGCCAGCAGCAGGTCCCGCTCGATCCGCTCGAAATCCTCGCTTCCCGGCTGGGCGTTGATGAATATGTCGAAACCTTTGTCGTCCCTCAAGTAAGCTTTCGTTGTCTCCCAATCGATATCCTCTTCCAGAACCCGGTCCTCCTCCACGGCCGACCCGCCGCCTTCTTTGACTACCGTGAATCCGCTATCGCAGAGAAACTTGCGGATGTTCGCCACGCGCACATCGGGGGAACATCCGTGATCGGCGAGGACGCCGACGCAGGTCTGGTCGTCCGCCGCTTTCCAGATGCGGCCCAATACGCGGTCCCCCACCTGGTAAGCCCGGCGGAAATAGTCGACGAAGGGCGCGGCGCAATCCGCGTCGTAGGCCGGACAGACCGGGTCCACGTCCCCCAGGTGAACGTGGTTCAGATAGTCGTAGAGGTGCCAGTGGCAGATGAAAAATGCGCATCCCCTTTCGTGCAGCATGTAGTTCGCGACGTCGGCGAACCAGAGGCCCTGGTACTCACACTCCTCCAGGGCGGTGTCGAAGTCGGTCATGCCGTCGGTGTAGGGTGACATGGAGGCGTGCTCCTGGTAGGGTCCGAACCGTTCGAGGAGCTGGCCGGCTAGATCTTCGGGCAGGGTGTAACCATCGACATAGGTGACCTGCAAGCGGTATAGCTTGAGGTTCGCGCCGTCAGCTGTCAGTTCCATCAGTTTGAAACGTACCGAAGCACGTTGTTTGCCACCGTCGATCTGGAACTCTTCGACCGCCCACTCGCTCCATTCTCCGGCTTCAACGTAGGTCATGGCGGTACCGCCGTCTTGCCGGCGACAGATCAGCAACCGGTCGTACCCCCGGCCGGCGGTGTCCACAGCCAACAGATGGAAGGTGGTGACATCGTCGCCAATGCGGGCGTGTATTTGGATACTGCTGGTCAGCGGCGGTGAATGGCTGTCGGGCAATCCGCTCCAACCCTCGGCCGGGCAAAGGGGCGGGATCGACTCGACGGCGTACTGGGTCCCGGCGTACGGCCGTGCCGTCGTGATCCATTTCGATGGGGGTTTCCTGTGCTTCCGCGGTGGTGTAGGACTGACAGGCGGCGATTTCGTACTCCGTGCTGGCATAACCTGGATGGCCGTAGCCGTCTACCACAAACCCGGATTTGACGCCGGAGGGATCGGCTGCGGGATAATGCACCGCCACACTCTTGAGCCCTTCCCTTTCGAATGCGTTCCAAATCCGCTCGGCGCTGAGGGCACGGCCGTCGAAGCTGCTGATACGCTCCCCGGAGGTCAGCTGCACCCGCCATCGGGTTGCGCCGTGGGTGCCGGTGTGGGCCCCGGTGGAGAGGGTCGCCCAGTTTGTGGGTGTCCACACGGGAAGGGAAGGAAAGGTCTGGTTGACCGTGCCCTCCCGGATCATGCGCTCGAAATTGGGCAGGCATCCCTCGGCAGCAAACCTTTTTACCATCGGAGTGATGAGTCCGTCCATACCGTAGGCACAGATCTTCATGGAAATATTTCGTCCTTTTCTTGTTGCCTATTATTCGTCCAGTAGAACCCGAAGCTCGGGCGTCAAGCTGGAACGAAGCGATTCGGGAAAGTGGTCACGGTAGCCGGTCCTGCGGATCAACTCCTTCAGACGCGCGGCGGATGGGTGATAGAATGACGTGAAATAGACGTAGCGAGGTTGCTTCGTCTTGTTGGGAGAAGCCGAGTGATAACAGAGGGGATTGAAAACCATCAAATCCCCATCGTTGCCGCAGATTTCGACGCCATCGCCGTCTTCGATGTCGGTGACCGTAGCCGTGTTGCTTGCGATCGGCTTTCGTCCGACTTCACGCTCGGCGCAGTCGCTAAGTTCGAGAGACCGCTCGTGCGAGCCCGGTACGATCAAAACAGCTGCACCTCCAGCATCGACGGTACTGCAGTAGTGCAGCATCTGGTAGTAGACCCGCCGCGGCTTTGCCTGGAAGTCCGCGCGACAGAAGGCGGCGTCGATGTGCCAACTTAGCGACTGATAAGGGGGCGGCGAGGGATCGGTGCGCACGAAAACCTGCTCGCGCATCCGCAGGTCCCGGGAACCGATCAAGGTCGAGGCCAGTTCGAGGGTTGTGCGGTTGCTCGCCAGGCGAGCCATGATCGCCCCCGGAATGGGATGCCGCAGGTCGTGTCTGACGGTGCGTCGATCGGAGGTCTCAACAGGGCCGTCGATGAGTGCGCGAATCGCGGCTGTGGTTTCGCGGTCGAGATAGTCGGAGAAAACGGTATACCCCTGATTCTCTAGCTCCTTCAACCGGGCATCGAGATGCGGCAATTCGGATAGCAGGTTTTTCCCCATGATCAATCCGGCGGCATGGTTGATGGGATCTCGCCAAAGAGTATGACGAGACTGTGGGCTCAACGAAAGTGTTCCACGGGCGAGGTGTCATGGTGAAATCCGCCTTTCGGCCGGTTTCCGACCGTCGCGACTGCTCTTGCGAGCCAGGATAAACTGTTGAAGCTGAGAAACTAAGAGTTCGTCTGAGGGGTTTCTCTCTGCCGACGCTTCGCGCATATTCAGGGGTATTTGATGCTCTTCGGGCTATTCATCAAATTCGAGCATGATTGTCGCGGCTAGCGGACCCGATCCGTCGCTACGACAAACATACTCGGCCGGCACAACAAAGAGGAGGGCGTAGTCGATGTTTGCGAAAATACTGGGTGTTGCGGTGTTGGTGGTCGCAGCCCTTATCGCTCTGAGTATCGCCGGTTTCATTCTATCCATTATCTGGAAAATTGGCATGATCGTGCTGGTCATTGGCGTCGGATATTTCGGATGGAAGCTGCTCAAGGATTGACCCAGAGGGCCCATCAAACAGCGAAAATGAGGATCGTGACATGACCAAGAGAAACGGAAAGAAACTGGCCCGCGGAGTGGCAGTGGTCGGCGCCGGCATGTCGGCGTTCGGCATGTTCAAAGACAAAGACTCCAAGGATCTCTTTGCCGATGCCTATCGCGAGATGCTCGCCTCGGTGGACAAAGGGGTGGATCCGAACGAGATCGACGCTCTCTATCTGGGCAACTTCACCAACGATTTTTTCGTGCACCAGGCCCATTGGGGACCGATCATCTCCGATCTTATCGGTTTGATTCCGAAGCCAGTAACCAGAATCGAAGGGGCCTGTGCCTCCAGCTCGCTCGCACTGCGCGAAGGTGTGCTCAGTATTGCCTCGGGTATCTACGACATGGTGCTTGTAGGCGGTCTCGAGGAGATGTCTAAGCTCTCCACCGAGCAGGTAGCGGAGGGTCTGGCACTCGCGGGCACCCCGTACGAGGGCGCCGCGGGATTTACCTTCCCCGGTATTTTTGGTGCCATCGCGACAGCGTACTTCGCCCAGTATGGAGCCAATCGCGAGCACTTGATGAACGTAACCATCAAAAGCCACGACAACGCCCGGAAGAATCCGAAAGCGCAGTTCAACCGATCCATCACAGAAATGATGGAAGCGAAAGCGGAAAGAGCGAAACAGAGAGGAAAACCGATTCCTTCCTGGAGCGACGACAAGGAGTTTCTCCGCGATCCGGTGGCCAACCCGATGGTGGCGTGGCCCATACATCTTTTTGACTGCTGCCCCATTAGCGACGGGGCCAGTTGCATGCTGCTCGTCGCCGAAGATCTGGCAAAGCAGTTTACCGACACTCCGATCCACGTCGCCGGCATCGGTCAAGGCAGCGGCCGTGGACTCCACGCCGCCGAGACGCTCACCTCCTTCGGAGCGACTCAACACGCGGCACAGGAAGCCTACCACATGGCAGGCGTGACCGCCGACGACATCCAGTTTGCCGAGGTGCATGATTGTTTTTCCATGGCAGAGATTCTCCACATGGAAGATCTCGGATTCTGTGGACCGGGCGAGGGGTACAAGGCGGTGGAAGACGGTTCGTCCAAGCTGGAAGGGCCGAAACCGATCAACACCTCAGGGGGGCTCAAATGCAAGGGACACCCCGTCGGTGCCACCGGAATCGCGCAGATGTTCGAGGTCTGGACGCAGTTGCGGGGCGAGGCGGGCGAGCGGCAGATCCCCAATGACAACCTGCATCTGGGTCTCGCTCACAATCTTGGGGGCACCGGGGGCACGAGCTCGGTAACCGTGCTCGAAAGGAGATAAGCCGTCACCGTGGAAACCCGGCCGTTCAGCGATATCTCCTACCGGAAGTTTCTAGAGGAAGAACGCCTGATGGGATCGAAGTGCGAATCGTGCGGCCGGGTCTACGCGCCGCCGCGGCCGATCTGCATCCACTGCCACAGCTCGCAGATGCAGTGGATCCCACTCAGCGGAAACGGCACCTTGGCCGCCTTTACCTGCATCGCCATCGGTCCACCCTCCATGGCGGCGTTGGGGTACGGCCGCGACAATCCGTACTGCTCCGGTGTGGTCGCTTTGGAGGAAGGCGGGCGGGTCGATGCCCGCATTGAAGGCGTCGACGCGAGAAACCCGGAGTCCATTCTGGTGGGATTGCCTTTGAAGGTGAAGTTTCTGCGCAACGGTGAGAACGACGGTGTCATTCTAGCGTTCGAGCCGCGAGAGAACGGTTAACGAACAACCCTTCGGTTTGTGCGGCGGACCCAACCCGCCGGTTCATCTGTCGTTTGAGCCAACAACCTCTTCCACAAGTTTGGCCACCGATTCCTTGATCTGGACCTCAATGCCCGGGCGGGGTGCAAGCCGGTTGCGGTAGACCAATCCCGCTGACTTGGCGGAGGCAAAGCTGGATGCTTCGTAACCCCCCTTTGGCCCCATCTCCAGATCCCTGTCCGTCGGGATGTACGCCTCGCAGCCGTTGGTGTAGGCGCAGGACACGGTGTGTCGGAAGGGGGACTCTCGATCGAACCACAAGCCGTATTCGCAGAAGAGCTCGTGGGGCGCAGTTAATAGACACCAGTCGTAGCCAAGAACGATCATATTGATTTCAAGAGGTATGCGGGGCGGCCGGTTTGCATCGATCATGACCTGAAGCTCGCGCAGACAATGGATGCGATCCTCGAGAATCCAGTGACGTTCCGGATCGCCGGCGGATTTCTGCTGCCTCGTCGTGGCACGTTCTAGAGCCTGACCGCACTCCGCTGCCGTTGGCAGATCCTCGCAGGCAAGCCAGACAGTGGTGGTGCCAAGCCTGCAGGTGGTTTCCTGCAGTGGAACGCTCTGCTCGAGAGCGTCCACAGTAGCCGCGCCCAGTCGATTGCCGGCTTCCTTCGCCGCCTCATGACCTGCCCGAAGTGGATGACCGTTGATGTCGCCGCCACAACCCTGCACAAACACAGGCACGACATCAGCGCCGAGGGCTGCGCGAATACGAGCGACGGCCGCTCCTGGGAAATCCGCACAGATAAGCGAGCTGGTGGCATGTACGATCACCGGGTGCGCGGCGTGACTGAAAAGAACGGCTACGGGACATTCGTTCTCGTCGTACGCTGCCAGGACGTCGACCCAGGGAATCTGTGGACCCTCGCGATTGGGAGCCATGATCACTCCCTCATCCGTATTCAGCCGACGGTTGACACCGACCTGCACCGGCGCACGCCCAACCCGCAGCTGAACGGGGACCATCTTGTCCGCCGCTGCCTGAGATAGCTCGGGCAATGCCGCGCGCAGGTGATCCCGCCAACCGACCTCCTCGCTAAGGTGTTGTTGCCAGCCGCCAATACTCCACGGCATGGAAAAGGGCGCCGAGTGATTGTGGCTGCAGTTCAGCAGCACCGTTTCGATACCCGTAGCTCCCCGGATCGCGCCGCGCAGCTCGTCGCTGAACTCGATGCTCAAACCCACCAGATCCATACCGACCACAACCCAGGGCTGACTGCCGTCGTCGGCCACCAGGGCGCGGGCGTAGAGAGGTTCATGAACGCCCGTGCTGGGGCCCATGCGGCCAAGAAGCCAACCGCCAACCGGAGGTGTTATGTCGGTCTCGCTCGCGCCTATCCGCATGCCCGCCCTCGCGTAGTCAGCCGCCAATCAACTGCGATAGATATGCCCCTTCTTCGGCGATCTTCCGGTCGTCTTCTCCGGGACCAAACTCTTCCAGCGAAATGTACCCCGTGTATCCCACATCCTTGAGATCCTGGATGATCTGGGGATGTCGGCTATACCTTCTCGAACGTCGCAAAAGTTCCATGTCCACTGCATCTTGCCGGTTTCGTCACGCTCGGTTTGAGCCGGTATAGCGTTTCCGATATGGCAGTGGGCAAGGTAGGGGCCGAGGAGCTCGAGCCCCATTCGGGTGTCTTCGATGCCCACCTTAATCATGTTAGGAACATCGAAGATGGCGCCGATGTGAGCGGGGTTCAGGTCTCTCAACAGCTCCAGGGTACGAGAGCATGAGACGGCGATGGTGCCGGCGTGAATCTCGTAGATGATCTTGACCCCGTATTCGCGCGCCGTTTCGACGAGGCTGGCAAACCCTGCACGAGCGTTCAAGAATTGCGGTTGATACGACAAGGTGCGGTCGTGGCGCTGCGCCCCGACCCGGATCAGCGGCGGATGGTGCGGATCGATGGCCAACGCGCCTCTGAATATCTTCTCGACCGTTTCCATGTCTTGGTAGGTGAAGTTGGGTGCTAGCGCGGCGACCGCGATGCCGCTGCGCTGGGAGGCTTCGCGGATTTTCGGGGCTTTGTCGACGACATTGTCGGGGCTGACGTCGGTGAGGTGGCGACCCCATGGCGACGGATCCGCGTTGGGATCGTCGGGGTTGTAGCGACACCGGAGCTCGACGCCGTCGTAGCCGTGCTCTGCCAGTTTGTCGAAGGTTTGGTCCAGGTCCCAACGCGGGAGCATGACCGAAGTAACGGAGAGTTTCATGATTCTTCCTTGTGCGGACGTCGTTTGAATTGCACCTGCGAGATCTACTAACAAACAACGACTTCTCATCAATATCAAAGGCTGTGGCGTCGGATGCCGCTACGGCAAGCTCGCGACTCAGTCTTTCGCACAGGAATCGCCCGAGTGGCAGCGAGAGTACGGTTTCCCCACCTTTGAGGAAACACCGGTTGCCCTGCCCTAGGAGCCGGCGCCTCACCTCACAGCCTGAGCCGAAAACTCTTACCAGTGGTAAGCCCGTGAAACTGTCTGCGAGGAAGATTGCGGGAAAGATGCGTTCGCTGGTGTGGGACCGCATCGAGAAGGCGCACGATCTACGCGTTTCCGCGGATATTTGCACGGATTCGCTTAAGACGGTCTGTCTCACTCTGGGACCCTACCGAAATCTCACCACCCTTACCGCCTCCGTGCTGTTCCTTCATCCGCGCTGTCAGGTTCTCAACTACGCGGGCGGGCGCGTATTCGGCGACGAGCGCATCGACTTCCTCGCCGAATATAGTGACGAGCGATTTCAGACGTTTGTGCGCTACGCCCTGCATGCATGCACGACGGGCCGGCGCGGCAGCCACGGCGGATCGATCAAACACTCCCATGCAGTCGTCGAACGATCCGATATGGCCGAGGCGGTCGCGGGAATGGCGCCCAAGGAGCAGGTGACGTGCCTGCTGTGGAAAGAGTCGTTGCGCACCAGCAACCACATCCGACATTGCGGCGTCGACCTTGCGGATGTGCTGGCGAAAAACGAGGCCCTGCGTTTCCTGATGCCTGTACGCCATCCCTTGGACTGCGCGGTGTCCAACATCCGCAAAGGCCACGTTCGTCATTTCGACGGCCTGACTGCCGGCGCCGACACGGAAACGACGGTGGCCGCCATCCTCGATGAGTTCGTGTGGTTTCGAAACCTGCAGAAACGGCATAGCGAACGCTTTTTCCACTACGTTGCACACGACGAACCGCGCCAGGTGCTCGCAAGGCTGGCAACTTTCCTGCAGTTGGAGGCGGAACAGGAGTGGCTCGAGGTCGGCACCGAGGCTTTCCAGGTGTCCTCCCAGTACGATCACTCGACAGATCTTGTAGGTCACTACCGCAGGTTAGTTGAGGAGAAGTTCGGTAGCGATCCTAAGTTTGCTCAGGATCTCCTGGGTTTCGTAACCGAGGAATCGTAGACGCGAAGCCACTCAATCACCGTAGCGACTCGCCTCGATGAGCCTGGTTGCCGTCTTGACCGAAGCCCATATCGCAATTAGGTTCGGCCGCTTCTCAGCATCTCAATCACGAGTACGGCTATCGATTCCGCGGCGTCCAGAAGGGCTGGAAAGGTTTGATGGAGTGCACCTGGGAGCCGCCGGGCGTAGAAGAGGTAAGATCATGACCCATACCCTCGGTCTTCGTTACTCCGGCCTTTGTTCCGGAGGCCGGCTGCAACGGGGCGACACGGAGATTCGCAGTTTGCCTTTGGATGTGGTGGCGGCCACCGGCGTCACCGGTCTCGAGCTGGTTCTGCCACCGGAGGCTACCGCCGAGGAAGTACTGAATCTGATCGAACCTCACGGCCTGTCTGTAACCAGCCTCGAAACGAAGACCGAGCTCGACGACGACCGCATCGGTGACACCCTGAAGGTCGCGGCAACAAAAGCGGCCCTGGCCCGAGCGTTAGGAGCGAGCTACCTGTTTACCAGTGTCCACGGTGGCCAACTCCCAAGGCAAACCGTCTACGATCGTTTGCGTCAAGTGGGCGACGTCGTCGGAACCCACGAGATCTACCTTGCCATGGAGACCCACCCCGATCTGTGCCAGAATGCGGCTAACATGCTCGAAACCATCACTGGCGTCCGCCACCCGTATGTGGGCATCAACTTCGACACCGCCAATGTCTACTACTACAATCGGGAGATGAACGGTCTTGCTGATCTTGAGCAGGTGGTTCAGCACGTGCGCGGTGTCCATTTCAAAGAAACCAACGGGGGCCTCAAAGACGGCCATTTCCCCGTTTTCGGAACGGGCATCGTCGACTTCGCCGGAGCGGAAGCTGTCCTGGAAGAGGCTGGATATACGGGGCCGTATGTTATGGAGCTGGAAGGTTCGGTCTTCGACTACACCAAACACGACCAGCTGGAAGCTCAGGTTCGGTCCTGCGTCGATCACATCCGCGCGGTGTGCACTATCGTCTAGAGCCCCCTGTATGGATCTCACGTTCGAAGAGATTGAACGCTACCATGATGAAGGCTACCTGGTTTTCCCGGGCCTTTTTGGCGGCGAAAAACTGGCTTACTTCAAACAGGTCCTCGATCAACTGGTTGCCCGCGCCGGATCGATGGAAACATCGCAGGGCGGTTTCAATCTGCAGCCAGACGTGGAGGGCCAACCGATTCCCGGGCGTTTGTGCAAAATCCAGGGCGTTTGCGTGGTCGAGCCCCGGCTCCTGGATCTAGCGTGTGCTGGTGAGATCGTCGATCGCGTCGCCGGTCTCATCGGACCCCGCCTGCACATGTTCGGGTCGAAGTTCTTTCCGATGTTGCCTCTCGATGGAACATCGACAGGTTGGCATCAGGACAACCATTATTTCGGAACCAACTCCGACCAGATCGTAAGTTGTGGCATCTACCTCGAAGAGACCGACCGTGGCAACGGCTGTTTACAGCTCGTACCGGGCAGTCACCGAACCAGAGATCTCCTTGAGCACAACGCGGGACAGGCCACCTATGCGCACGGCGCGTGGGCACAGGTGGACGAATCGACAGCGATTCACCTTGAATGTCCGGCCGGTACGGTCGTTCTGTTTTCGGCGAACACCCTGCACGGAGCTGCAACCAACAGCAGCAACCGATCCCGGTATAGCACGGCGTGGCACTATCTACCCGCCGACCTGAATCTCAAAAGATTTCCGTTTGGCGAGTACGAGGACCGACATCTGATTCGACCCTAGCGAAATTACCGTGTTGCCAGTGCGCGGCACGCGTTCAATTCTGGCCGCGAGATTCGCTGGACCATTGGAGGACTATGCTCACAGAAGAGAAACGCGAACAACTGTTGCAGCTATCGACGCCGCTCGCCGTCGATGCCATGGATCGACTCGGCTTGCCTGAAGCCGTCCTAGATCCCGCCATCCGCCCGGTCGAACCCAACACGCGAATGGCCGGAACGGCGATCACGGTACTGTTTGAGTCCCAGCCCGATCGGTCACGGGCCAATCTTGCGCGCTACTCCGAAGCGTTGGAGAACTCCTCCGGTCTCTTCTGCCCTATTATCACCCTGCAGGTGCCCCCGGAACATCACCATCGCGGGGTCTTCGGAGAGGGAGCGGCCACCACAGCCCGGCAGAACGGGTTCGTCGGCGCCCTGGTGGATGGTGCGGTACGGGATACCCCTGACCTGCAGCGGATGCAGTACCCCGTATTCAGTCGGGCCGTGTCGCCCGGTTATATCGTGGGGAAGGTAGAGGCCGTCAGCCGGGATGAGCCGGTGCGTATCGGAGGCGTTCTGGTCGATCCCGGAGATGTCGTTTTCGGAGACAACGATGGTGTAGTGGTGATCCCATCGGACAAGCTGGATGATGTTCTCGACCGACCTCGGGCTATTCGAGCGTGGGAGGACGAGGTCCACCAATGGATGAAGCAGGGGTATTCAATCGATGATGCGATTGCGCGCACGGGCGAGATGCCCTGATTCGACCGAGTCGAATTCTCAGCTGGAGAAGCTAAATGACTGCGAATTACCGCGCCGGCGTGATCGGCAGAACAAATCGTGGCAACTACGGACATGCGCTGGACACCGTGTACGCAGCTTCACCTGATGTCGATTGCGTCACCGTGGCAGATGATGACGATGTAGGATTGCAAGCAGCGGGGGAACGGCTCGGCGTAACGGCTTTGTACGCCGACTATCGCGAGATGCTTGAGAAACAAGAGCTCGACATCGTCAGCGTAGCGCCACGCTGGGTCGATTGTCACCACGAGATGGTAATCGCCTGCGCCGAGGCCGGCGTAAAGGCGATCTTCTGCGAAAAGCCTATGGCCAAAACCCTGGCGGAAGCGGACGCGATGCTGGAGGCGTGCCAGCGCAACAACGTCAAGGTGGCAGTGGCCCATCGCAGGGCCTGTGCGCACGAGCAATACGGCAAGGAGCTGGTGGAGCGCGGTGAGATCGGTCAGGTCCTATCGATCAAGTCACACGGCAAATGCGATCAGCGGGTCGGCGCGATGGACTTGGCGGTTCTGGGGACCCATATGCTGGACAGCATGCGTTTTTTCGCCGGCGCCGACGTCGACTGGGCGTACGGCCATGTAACCAGGGACGGCAAAGAGGTGACGGCAGGAGATATCTACGAAGAGCAGGAAGGGATCGGCCATACCGCCGGCAACAGGGTGTGGGCGTATTACGCCTTCAAGAACGGTGTTACCGGAAGTTTCGAATCGTATGGGGGCGACAACCCGGGTGGGCGCTGGTTCGGATTCGAGGTCCACGGCAGGGAAGGCATCATCGCCCTCCGGAACTCGCCCAAGACGGAGATGTACGTCTACCCCCACGCCTTCTGGGTCCCGGGAGAGGACGATCCGAAGTGGAAACGGATCAATCTTCGAGAATGGGACCAGTTAGAGAATCAAACCCACCAGAGCAACCTGATGATTCTGGAAGAGCTGGTGCAGGCGATCGAAACGGATGGCGAGGTGACGAGATGCTGTAGCGGGTCCGACGCCCGCGCCGCGCTGGAGATGATCATGGCGGTGCACGAATCCCAACGGCTCAAGACGCGGGTAGATTTTCCGCTGGTCAACCGCGAAAATCCCTACGATCTGCTGATGGCTGCGGAGTGAGACTGGGGCGGGAAAGGCGTCCGCCTAATCCTCGCCTCCTCTCAGGTGACGAACTCCAGGCCGTCGTCCGCCAGGCGGCGATAATAACACCCCACCCGCGCTTCGCCGTTGTTGTCTTTGGTATGACAGGCTCCGGCACGCCGCCGGCGCACCAGGTACAGCAGCGAGTTCTGCTCGCAGTTGACCCGGACCTCCTCCAGGTCGAGGAAGTCTCCAGATGTTGCCCCTTTGGTCCAAAGCTCGTTGCGGGAGGTACTCCAGAAGGTGGCCACGTTTTTTTGGACGGTGTACTCCAGCGCTTGCCGGTTGGCGTACGCCACCAGCAGCACCTCTTTGGTCGTCACGTCCTGAACAGCAACGGGCAGTAATTCCTGGCCGCAGGAAACCACCTGTTGCAATTTCTCGAAGTCGAGGAGAAGCTTCTCCCCTTCCTCAAGATCCTGGCTATCCACTGTCGATCGGTCGCTCATCCACTATTCCTGAGTCGCCCATGCGGCCTCTTTGACTACCTCGGACAGGGTCGGGTGGGCGTGCACCGATCGGGCCAGGTCTTCGGCACTGGAAGCAAACTCGATCGCCACAGCTCCCTCGGCGATCAGGTGCGATGCCTGAGGGCCGACGATATGCATGCCCAGCAGGCGATCGGTGCTGGCGTCACTGATAATCTTCACGTGACCCTCGATCATGTCCATACAGTGGGCGCGGGCATTCGCCCGAAAAAGGTGCTTCCCCGACTTGTACTCTGTTCCAGTCGCCATGGCCGCTTCCTCGGTCAACCCGACGGAAGCGAGCTCTGGATGGGTATAGACGACACTCGGAATGGCATTGTAGTTCACGTGACCCGCTTTCCCCGCCATTCTTTCCACCGCCGCCACCGCTTCCTCCTCCGCCTTGTGGGCGAGCATGGGACCCGGGATCAGATCGCCGATGGCGAAGACCCCTTCGACGCTGGTCTGATAATCTTCATTCACCTGCACAAAACCTTTCTCGTCGGTTTCAACCCCCACTTCCTCCAATCCCAACCCAGCCGAGAACGGCCGTCGTCCCACAGCGACCAACACGCAGTCGCATTCCTCTGCGACTTCACCCTCCTCTCCAGCGACAGTCAGGCTCACCTTGCCGTCCTGCACCTCCGCGTGGTGAGCGCTGCTTTTTAGGCGGAATTCGAGACCCTGCCGTTTCAAAAGCCGTTGCAGCAATGTGCCCATCTCGCGGTCGGTACCGGGGAGAATGTGGTCCAAGAACTCCACCACCAATACCTGTGCCCCGAGCCGGCTCCACACTGAGCCCAGCTCGAGGCCGATGGCGCCCGCCCCTACCACGACCAAACGTTCGGGAACCGACGCGAAGGACAACGCCTCGGTAGAGCTTAACACATGCTCGCCGTCGAAGGGCAGGTCCGGCAGTTCGATCGGGATGCTGCCGGTGGCCAAGAGAATACGCGCGCAGGATAGCGTCCGCGTGCCTTGCTCCGTGGTCACCTCCACCTGGCCCACCCCGGAAATGCGCGCCGAGCCGGAAACAAAATCCACGCCAGTCTGACCGAACAACCCACCGATCCCCTTGGTCATGGTCTCGACGATGGTTTCCTTGCGGCCCATCATCGCCCCCAGATCCAGATCGACGGCGCCGGCATGTATGCCGTGGTGATCAACCCCCGATTTCAGCTGGTGATACAGCTCGCTGGATTCTAGCAGCGCCTTGCTGGGAATGCATCCGACGTTCAAGCAGGTGCCGCCGAGGAATTCCTTGTCGACGCAAGCGACCCGCATACCCAGCTTCGCCCCGCGGGCCGCTGCCACGTAACCACCGGGCCCGGCTCCCACCACTACTATATCGTAGACGTCGGAAGCCATCAGATCTCCAGCATCATGCGGCTGGGATCCTCCAGGAGCTCCTTCAAGCGCACGAGGAAACTCACCGACTGCTGACCATCCACGAGCCGGTGATCGTAGGACAAGGCCACGTACATCATCGGCCGCACCTCGACCTGGCCATCTACCGCCACAGGTCGCTGTTGAATGGTGTGCATGCCCAGAATGCCGCACTGAGGTGCGTTGAGAATGGGGGTTGAAAGCAGCGATCCGAAGATGCCGCCGTTGGTGATCGTGAAGGTGCCGCCGCTGAGCTCGCTGATGCCCAGCTTGTTGTCTCGGGCGGCAGCTGCCAAACGTTTGATCTCGCTCTCGATGGAAGCCATCTGCAACTGGTCGGCGTTGCGCAGCACCGGAACCACCAGTCCCCGCTCGGTGCTCACCGCAATCCCCAGGTGAACGAAGTCGTGATAAACGATGTCAGTTTCTTCGATGCTGGCGTTCACTTCGGGAAACGCCTTCAAAGCCTGCACTGCCGCCCGCGAAAAGAACGACATGAGACCCAAATTTACGCCGTGCACGGCAGCGAACCGCTCTTTGTGTCGGGCGCGAACGGCCATGACCTGCGTCATGTCCACCTCGTTGAAGGTGGTCAGCATAGCGGAGTTATGTTGCGCGGCAACCAAGTGCTCGGCGATCCGCTGGCGGATCTTGGTCATCGGCACGCGGCGGGTACCGTCGCCATCGACAACCGCTTGCGGAGACGGCGGCGCGGAAACCGCAGACGGGGGCGGTGTGGCCGCTGGTTTTTCGGCAACGTCTGCAGTTTTTAGGTAATTCAGCACGTCCTCTTTGGTCAGGCGACCGTCGCGGCCAGTTCCTTGGATGGCGAGCGGGTCGAGGTCGTTCTCTTCCACCATCCGTCGCACAGCAGGGCTCAGGTCGTCGATAGACGCCGCATCGCGGCCGGAGTCCGAGGCAGATTTCCCGTCATCGGCGACCGCGGCTGGAGCAGGAGTAGTATTGGCAGCTGCTGGGGCGGGTTGGGGTTCTGCCTTTGCGGTGGCGACCGGCGCGGCCGCGTTTGAATCCTTGTCCGTCGGAGCCGAAACAGGTTCAGCTCCTTCGTCTATACGGGCAACTATAGCGCCGACTTCAAGGGTGTCGTCAACCGCACTCACCGGATGCAACACCCCCGCCACCGGCGACGGCAGGTCGACATTGGCTTTGTCCGTTTCCAACACACACAGCGCTTCGTCTCGCTGTACGTATTCCCCCTCGGATTTCAGCCACTCTAACAGAATCACCTCGCTGATCGATTCCCCCATCTCGGGAATCGCCACATCTACACTCATGGTTTACTCCTTGCCCTGGGCCTGACGCCAGCGCTCGCGTTTCACGTCTTCCAGAATCACTTCCTTGGATTCCAGCCGAAGAGCCTGTTCCACGATATCCGCTTGTTCCCGTTGATGCGCCGAGGATACGCCGACGGCCGGACTGGCCGCCTCATCACGGCCCACATAAGAGAGCTTTACGCCGTTGGGGAGAATCTCCTCCAATAGCGTTCGCACAAAATACCAGGCACCCATGTTCTCGGCTTCCTCCTGTACCCACAGCAGCTCGCGCAGGTTGGGATAACTCTTTATTACCGAGCTCAGCTTTTCCTGGGGAAACGGATACAATTGCTCAAGTCGTGTAACGGCTATTCTACTGTTCTGTTCTCCCTTGTGATCCTCGATGATGTCGTAATAAATCTTGCCGGTGCAGAGCACCAGGCGGTAGACGTTGTCGAGGTCAGTGACATTTGAGTCTTCGATCACACACTGAAAACCGCCCTCCAAGAACTCGCCGATGTCGGAGGTACAGAGCTTGTTCCTCAGCAGGCTCTTGGGTGTCATCAGGATGAGCGGCTTGCGAAAGTTCCGGTGCATTTGGCGTCGCAAGACGTGAAAGAGCTGCGCCGGTGAGGTTGGGTAGCACACTTGCATGTTGTTCTTGGCGCACAGCTGCAGGAATCGTTCCAACCTGGCGCTGGAGTGCTCCGGGCCCATGCCCTCGTACCCGTGAGGCAACAACAGAACCAAGCCGTTCATCCGGTGCCATTTCGCTTCGGCTCCACTGACGTACTGATCGATGACCAGCTGGGCCCCGTTGACGAAATCGCCAAACTGGGCTTCCCACATAATCAGCCGGCGCGGATCGGCTGAGCTGATCCCGTACTCGAATCCGACGACGGCCAATTCCGACAACATCGTATTCAGAACCTCGAAGCGACCCTGGGTCTCCGCCAGATGGGACAGCGGCACGTACTTTTTCCCGGTCTCGACGTCGTGCCAAACCGAGTGCCGGTGGGCGAAAGTGCCCCGTTGGCTGTCCTGGCCGGCAAGGCGCACTGGAATGCGCTCCATAAGCAAAGATCCTAGAGCCAGCATCTCGCCGCATCCCCAGTCGACTGGAATCTTTCCTTCAACCATCTCCCTCCGCGTCGCCATGATCCGTTTGAGGGTACGGTGAAGATTGAATCCCTCGGGAACTTCAGTTGCTCCTACCGCTATGTGCTCGGCTGTGGATCGACTTATCGCCGTCTCGATGTCCCAGTCTTCGCCAGCCCAACTCAAACCCTGCCACGCGCCGCCGAAGACGTTGGTCCGGGGTTTCACCTTGAGGCGTTGAGCTTTTTCCTGACAACGTTCCAGTGTGGTGCGCACTTCGTTGCGCATGGCATCGACGCCGTCCGGGGTGATCTTGCCTTCGTCCAGCAGCTGCTGGCTGTAGATTTGACACACGGTCGGCTGTTTGGCCACCTGTTGGTACATCACCGGTTGGGTCAGGGTCGGATCGTCGGCTTCATTGTGGCCATAGCGCCGATAGCACCACAGGTCAATCAATACATCCTCTTTGAAACACTGGCGAAACTCCATCGCCAGACGTGCCACGTGCACTACCGCCTCGGGATCGTCGGCGTTGACGTGGAAAACCGGTGCCTGTATCTGCCGCGCAACGTCCGTGGGATAGCGGGTGAATCGGCTTTCGGCCGGAGTGGCGGTGTAACCGAGCTGGTTGTTGAAGATGACGTGGATCGTTCCGCCGTTCGTATAACCTTCCAGTTGCGACAGGTTCAGGGTTTCGGCGACGATGCCCTGACCGGTAAAAGCAGCGTCACCGTGGATCTGGATTGGAATTACCCGGCTGCGCTCTTCGTCGTGCAGATAGTCCTGCTTGGCCTGCACCATGCCTTCGATCAGCGGATTTACCAGCTCCAGGTGGCTCGGGTTGGGGCTGAGGGACAGGTGAACCCGGTGCCCGTTCTTGCTCACGTGGTCGTAGGAATACCCTTGATGGTATTTGACATCCCCCTCATCCTCGGCCCCTTCTCCATGCACCGCACCCTCAAACTCGCTCAGCATCACTTCGTACGGCTTGTGAAGAATGTGGGCGAGCACGTTCAAGCGGCCGCGGTGCGCCATGCCGAGAACCATCTCTTCGAGGCCGAGATCGGCCCCGGTCTCTATGAGCGTGTCGAGCAACGGCAGAAGCGCCTCGCCCCCTTCGACCGAAAATCGTTTTTGACCGATGTAGCGCGTGTGCAGAAACTGCTCGTACTCCTCGGTTTCGATGAGTTGCCAGAGCAGCCGGTGTGATTGGATTTCGCTAAATGAAGAGCGGTTCAGAATCGGCTCTATCCGCTGGCGTAGCCAGGTAAGATGATCGGTGTCTTCGACGGTCGTGAAATCGACGCCGATGCTTCCGCAATAAGTGGTGCGCAGTTTATCCAGCAGATCGCGGAGGGTGCCATCGGTGTTGCCAAGGAAACCGGCGGAGCCAACCCCCTTGTCCAGATCTTCTTCGGTCAGGGTAAACGCCGATAGCTCCAGCAAGGCATGGTTCGTCTGGCTGTTACCCAACGGATCCAATCGCGAGATCAGATGTCCGTGCTGGCGATAGGCCTCTAGCAGAGCCAGTACCCCTTTGTCCGTTCGCGGCCGTGAGGATCTGCGTTCGCGCACGGCCTGTTCCGGATCACCCGCTTGATCTGAGCGAAAGTAGCCGAACTCAAACCCCTTAAAGAAAGCCAGCCATTCGGCGTCGAGGGCACTAGGATCCTTCTGGAACTGCTCGTAGAGTTGTTCGAGGAGCTCGGTGTTGTTGATGTTGGCATCGACGGAAGGCACTTCGAAACCTCCCCAGAGAAGGGTATAACCTTGTGCAGCACACCCAGTTAATTTTAGAGGTAAAGAAGATACGCACGCGGTAACCAGGGGCCAAATTTTTGCTTCTCTCGATCCTGTGCATGCGTCGGTTTGCCAGTGGCTTGAGAGCCCGGTTGCCAACCTCTACATTTTTGAGCAATGCTCATCTACAACGGCCTTCCAGCCCTGTCCGAGTTTCGTCGCCGCACCTTGCTGGCAGCCTGCCGCGCGGAGAGTCCACAGATCCGCGACGTGAAGGCCTCTCACCTCGTCGTGGTTGAGCTGGAACGGGAGCTGACGGAGGCAGAGCACGGCTTATTGGAGCGCGTGCTTCAGGTCGAGGGCCCGGCGAGCGGGTTGAGTGACACAGATATCTTTATCTCGCCCCGGCCCGGTACGATCTCCTCCTGGTCGAGCAAAGCCACCGATATTCTCCACAACTGCGGTCTGAAGGCGGTGACCCGTGTCGAGCGGGGCACGACCTACCACTTCACCGTCGCATCAGAGGGTGCCAAATCCACCCTCGAACCGATCCTGCCTCTCCTGTTCGACCGCATGACCGAAGCCCGCGTTGAGGCGCCAAACCTGCTGTCGCAGCAGGTGGAACCAAGGCCACTGGCGACCATTCCCTTGATGCAACAAGGCGATGCGGCGCTCGTCCGGGCAAACGTGGAGATGGGGCTCGCGCTGACGGAGGAGGAGATCGACTACTTCAGCGGTGCCTTCCGCGACATGGGACGAGACCCGACCGATGTCGAGCTCATGATGTTCTCAGTGGTGAATTCCGAACACTGCCGCCACAAGATCTTCAATGCCCGTTGGGTCATCGAAGGAACAGAGCTCGAGCCCACGCTGTTCGACATGATCCGCTACACCCACGCCCGCCATCCTCAGGGTTGTGTAAAGGCGTATTCGGACAACGCCGGCATCATCGAAGGATTTCCCGCGCCTGTTTTTCGACCTGATCCAGGAGATCGTTTCGCCTACGGCTATCGCAAACGCGACACCCACATCGTGCTCAAGGTGGAAACCCACAACCATCCGACGGCGATTTCGCCGTTTCCTGGCGCCTCTACCGGAGTTGGCGGAGAGATTCGGGATGAAGGCGCCACCGGTATCGGAGGTCAGTCGCAGGCGGGGCTCTGCGCGTTTTTCACCTCTCATCTGCGTCTCCCAGGGTTCGAGCAACCGTGGGAAGACACCGAAATCGAGCTCCCTGCTCAATTGGCTTCTCCCCTGGCGATCATGACCGAAGGTCCCATCGGCGGCGCCGCGTTTGGCAACGAGTTCGGCCGGCCCAACATCTGTGGCGTCTTTCGCACCTTTGAAGAGATGGTGGATCGCCGCTACCGCGGTTATCACAAGCCGATCATGGTAGCAGGAGGGGTTGGCCTCATCGATGCCGAACACGTAGAGAAGAAACCACTTGCCGCGGGCGATCTTGTCATCCAGATCGGCGGGCCGGCAATGCTCATCGGTTTGGGGGGCGGCGCGGCCTCCAGCATGGACACCGGAACCAATGTGGAAGACCTGGACTTCGCGTCGGTGCAGCGAGACAACCCGGAAATGGAGCGCAGGTGCCAGGAACTGTTGAATCGCTGCATCGCTCTCGGAGCGGAGAATCCGATTCTCAGCATCCACGATGTGGGTGCCGGCGGGCTCTCCAACGCCTGCCCCGAGCTCGTGGCGGATACCGGCGCCCAGTTCCAGTTGAGAAAGATCCAGAATGCCGACCCGGGGATGAGCCCTATGGAGCTGTGGTGCAACGAAGCCCAGGAGCGCTATGTCCTGGTCATCGGTCGTGGTGACGGCGACCGCTTCGAGGAGCTGGCCGCGAGGGAGCGCTGCCCGTTTGCGGTAATCGGCGAGATCAGCGGCGACGGCAAACTCAACCTGGAAGATTCGCAGTTCGAAAGCCGGCCTATCGACGACCTCGAGCTCGATGTCATCCTGGGCAAACCGCCGCGCCTGGTGCGCGATGTCGCGCGCCGTCACCAAGAATTGATTCCGTTGAAGCGTCCCACCGGCAACCTGGTGGAGACCGTCGATCGTGTGCTTCGCTTTCCGGCGGTGGCTTCCAAATCCTTTCTCATAACCATCGCCGACCGCACCGTGACCGGACTCATCGCCCGGGATCAGATGGTCGGACGCCATCAGGTTCCCGTCGCCGATGTGGCCGTCACCGCCACCTCCTTCAAGACCTACACCGGTTCTGCCATGGCGATGGGAGAACGTACGCCGGTGGCCTTGATCGACGCTCCGGCATCCGGTCGTCTGGCGATCGCGGAAGCAATCACCAACATCGCCGCCGCGTGCATCGGGCCGCTCGGCAACATCAAGCTCTCAGCCAACTGGATGTGCGCTTGCGGCGAAGACGGTGAGGATGCGCTGCTATACGACACGGTGCGCGCCGTGGGATTGGAGTTCTGTCCCGATCTCGGTGTTGCCATTCCCGTCGGCAAGGACAGCCTATCCATGCGCACCGTTTGGCAGGACGGCCGCGGCCAAAACCACGAGATGTCTGCCCCTTTGAGCCTTGTCATCTCGGCGTTTGCGCCGGTTCAAGATATTCGCCAGACCCTGACACCGGCGCTGACGGCCGTGGACGATACCCGCCTGATAGGGGTGGATCTTGGCCACGGCCGGAATCGTCTGGGGGGCTCCGTGTATGCCCAGGTCCACAACCAGCTTGGCGACGAATGTCCCGACGTAGATCCGGCGGAGCTTAGGCGACTCTACGACGCCGTGCAGGAGCTGATGGCCGCGGATTGTCTGGTGGCGTATCACGACCGGTCCGATGGGGGCATCTTCGTCACCCTCGCCGAGATGGCGTTCGCGGGTGGATGTGGGGTGGAGGTGGACCTTGCCGCGCTCGGATCAGACGGGGATGCGGCCTTATTCGCGGAGGAAGTCGGCGTCGTCCTGCAAGTTCACAGCCGCGATCTTCCGGCCGTGATGGCCGTATTCGAGCACCATGGCCTGGCCGCTGTGACCCATGATCTCGGGCGCCCCACTGCCGCAGCGAGGATTCGGATTAGCTGCGATGGAGAGCAGCTGGTGGACGCGCCGACGAGATCGCTGCAGCAAACCTGGTCGGAGCTCAGCTACCGGATGCAGTCGCTGCGGGACAACCCCGACTGCGCGCTTCAGGAGTTCGAATCCCTCGCCGACGTCGAGGATACAGGCATGAACTTCGAGGTCGGATTCCAGATCAGCGACAACGTCGTGTCGGCTAGATCCGCTCGACCACGGATCGCCGTTCTGCGCGAACAGGGGGTCAACGGTCAGGTAGAAATGGCTGCAGCCTTCGACGCCGCCGGTTTCGAGGCGATAGACGTCACCATGACCGACCTGCTTACGGGTCGGACCGCACTCGAAAGCTTTCAGGGATTGGTGGCCTGCGGTGGTTTCAGCTACGGCGACGTGCTAGGCGCGGGGGCCGGGTGGGCGCGCACCATTCTGTTCAACGACAACCTCCGGGCGCAGTTCGAAACCTTCTTCAGGAACCCGCACACCTTTGGTCTGGGGGTCTGCAACGGGTGCCAGATGCTGTCCCACCTGAAGGAGTTGATTCCGGGCTCCGACTCGTGGCCGCGTTTTCTGCGCAACCGCTCCGAGCAGTTTGAAGCACGCTACGTCACCGTGGAGGTCGTGGACAGCCCTTCGATATTGCTTGGAAACATGGCGGGCACGCGACTGGGGATTCCCTGCGCCCACGGAGAGGGGCGAGCCGAGTTTGCCGATCCCGAGGCACGGCGGGGAACCGAAGCCGCCGGTTTGATCGCGCTGCGTTACGTCGACAACCGAGGTGCTCCTACCGAGCGCTACCCGTTTAATCCGAACGGGTCTCCACGGGGCGTTGCGGCGCTCAGCTCTACCGATGGTCGGGTGACGATCATGATGCCCCATCCGGAGCGAGTCTTCCGCAACGTGCAGCTTTCCTGGCGCCCCGCCGATTGGTCGGGTGAATTCAGCCCCTGGCTGCAACTGTTCCAAAATGCCCGCCGCTTTGTCACCTGATCGTCGGCCCCATCCCCGGACTGCGGCATAGATCAGCCACCGCGGCAGAAGCGGCAGACAATGTCGTAGATGATATGCGTCGCGAAGAGAAGGTTGTCCACCGAGGTTCGTTCATCGTGTCCGTGGACCAGTCTCATCTCCTCGAGCCCGGGTTGCTGTCGGTACGGCATAAATCCGTAGACCTGCGTCTCCGGTCTGCGTGGGCAGATATGTTTGGCGTCGCTCCCACCCGCCATTAGGGACGGAACCACGGGCGCCGCGGGATCATGCTGGGCCATCACGTCCACCACGGCTTGGAACAGCTGCGACTTCGAACTTGCCTCCAGCGGCGGGCTGTACTGATCGATCTCGATCTCCACCTCGTCGCCGATGTAGGGGCGCAACTCCGCCACAAAGCTCTCCATCGTCTGACCCGGTGCCAGGCGACCGTCCACCCATGCAGTGGCTGTTGCCGGAATGACATTGATCTTGCTCCCCGCCTGAAGCATGGTAACCGAAGCGGTATTGCGCAGCAGCGCGCTTAGCTCCGCTTTGAACTCGGTGGGCAGTGTCAGCTGGTCAAACGCGGCGGCGCTGCGTTGAGGATCGGCTAGATCGCGCAGATGGGTTGCCAAGGTTGCCTGTTGTCCTTCAGCGATCTCATCCAGGTAGTGGGTCATGGTAGGCGAAGGGTGAAGGGGTAGAACCACCTCCTGCAGCCGACCTATCGCCTTGCACAGATTTACCACAGCATTCTTGTTGTGCGGGATCGACCCATGCCCCGGCTCACCCCGCGCGTGCACTCGCATGCGACAGATCCCCTTCTGACCCGTCTGGCAGGTATAGAACCGGCGGCCGCCCAGGCGCAGGTCGCTGCCACCTCCCTCGGTCAAAATGAACCTGGCATCGATCAGCTTGGGACGGTTGTCCAGCAGCCAACCCGGTCCGTGCTCCCCCTTGCCCGCCTCTTCGTCAGCCGTGGCCGCATACAGAACGTCCCGATTTAGCGCGATCCCCTCGCGCTTGAGCAACAACATCACCATAAGCTCAGCAGCCACCATGTTCTTCATGTCCAGGGCCCCGCGTCCCCAGATGAATCCATCGTGAAGTTCCCCGCCGAACGGAGGAAACGTCCATTTGTCCGGTTCGCAGGCGACCACGTCCAGATGCCCCAACAACAGAAGCGGAGGTTCGTCACCGCCACGCAATCGCGTGGTTACATTGCCTCGGCCAGGTTGTGATTCGGTGATTTCCGTTTCGAATCCTTCCCGGGCCAGCACCCCAGACAGGTACTGTGCCGCCTCGGTTTCGTTACCGGGGGGATTGGTCGTATCGATGCGCAGCAGCATCTGCAGGTGGTTCGTTACTTCCGCTCCAACTTCGGTCCAGTCGATCATCGCAGGCCTGCCTCCAGTTTTCCGCCGGCGGCCTGGTGAGCAAGACGGGTAGGTTCGGGAAGTCGGTAGCCGCGGCCGCACGCCAGCAGGTATTCTACCGCTTCATCCAACGTCACCCGGTGACCGACGGAAACGTACACTGGCTTCACCTTCGTGCGCGTGCGCAACACCGCACCAATCGTTTCCGCCTTGTCTTTGAGAGGAACCTGGCTGCCTCGCTCCGTTCCCGGCTCATCGTGCTCGCCACAAAGACGCGATTTGGCGCAACCGACCGTAGGCAAATCCAGCAGCAGACCCAGATGGGCGGCGATTCCGAGACGCCTTGGGTGAGCGACTCCCTGTCCATCTACCAGGACCAGGTCGGGTTTGCGGCGAACCATTTCGAAGGCACCCAGCAAACCCGGGCATTCGCGGAACGAGAGTAGACCGGGCACGTAGGGGAATTCGATGGCCCGTTCGTCGACGCGGACCTCGTGCAGTTCAAGCTCGGGATAGCTCAGGATTACGACCGCGGACATCGCTCTGCCGGCTTTCATGGAGGCATCTACCCCTGCGATCCATTTCACCGGCGATGTTAGCGGCGCCGTGGTCACCTTGTCCCGGAGCTGTTTCTGCAGCGCCACGGCCTCTTTGGGAGTGAGATTCCAGGGATGTAGGTTCTTTGTTTTCATGGCGGCATGGAGGTGTCGTTCATCAACCCCAAAGGCGAATTACGTAGAACGAGATGCCAAAATAGATCAACAACGACAACACGTCGTTCAGAGCTGTGATCAGTGGTCCGGATGCCACCGCCGGATCCACCCCGATGCGGCGAAAAACCAGCGGAATACTGGCCCCGAGTCCGGCGGCAACCACCACGGCGGCAACCATCGCCAAACCGACGGACTCTCCCACCACCGGGCCCCCGATCCAGAAGCGGGCGACCACATAAACCAGCAAACCCAGTACCAGACCCATGGTCAGGGCGATCTGCAATTCCCTCAGCATCCCTTGAGCTGTCCGAGCGCCAGGCTGCGAACCGTGACCGTGGATGTCTGGATGCCGGAGTTGCCCCCCATGGCCATCACCGCGGGAATGAATAGAATGAGTGCCGTCCAGTTGGCGAGCGTCTCTTCGAAGGAATCGATGACGGCGGCCGAACCGAGGGCCACCACCAGGCAAACCAGCAACCAGGGGAGCCGCCGGTACACCAGGGGAAACAGGGAACGTTCTTCCACGGCGGCCGGTCGGATCGCCGCCATCTCGTTGGCGCCACTCTTCCTCATCCAGATGGCGGAAGAGATCGGCCAGATCAGCCGGGCGCTGACTGTTGAGTATCAGCGCCAGCGTCGAGGTATCATGCGCAGCCAGAAGCTGGTTCACCGTGTTCAGCAGGGCTTGGCGATGGCCTTCCAGCTGTCCGCCGCCCAGCGCCTCTCGTTCGGAGCGTTCGTTCACATCAAACCGCCTTCGCTGTGGGAGTACCTGCCTCAACATGCGCCCGGAGCAGGATTCCATCCAGTGGAATATTGCTTGTAAAGATCACATGGAACCGCTATCCTTCGGCCACCCCTTCCGAGCCAGGACATTCCGCCGTTTGGTGCACCAGGAATCACCCAGCACCCCATCCGTTCCCGATTATCTGAGCTTTCTGAAACGGCGCGTCCTTGGAGACACGCTGGTTCACGAGCAGACCATTCCGCCGCGTGAAGGCCGTCTGGTCGAAGGTTCAGATCGGCTTCCCGCCGCGGTGAATCGCATCGTCGATGCGGCGGGCGTGCGCTCACTCTACTGCCACCAAGTCGAAGGCATAGAAAAGGTTCTGGCCGGCGAAAACGTGGTCATCTCCACGCCTACGGCCAGCGGTAAGACCCTGGTCTACAACGCACCCATCGTCGCTTCCTTGCTCGAAGATCCGACCCGGCGGGCGCTCTACATCTTCCCGCTGAAAGCGTTGGTGCAGGACCAATTCGACGAGCTGAAGTCCCTTCTGCGACGACTCGACAGTAAGCTACGGGTAGACATCTTCGACGGCGATACCCCCGCCCACGCGCGGCGCAAGATCAAATCTGACCCGCCTCACCTGCTCATCACCACCCCCGATATGCTACACGCAGGCATGCTCGCTTTTCACGAGCAGTGGGCGGATTTCTTCGAGGCCCTGCGATTCGCGGTCATCGATGAACTGCACACGTATAGCGGCATCTTCGGCTCCCACATCCTGCATCTGTTCCGGCGGTTCAACCGGGTGTGTCACTCATACGGCAGTCGTCCACTGGTCATCACCAGCTCGGCCACCATCGGAAACCCGACTGAGCTCGCCTCCAGCCTCTTCAACCGGAGGTTTCACGCCGTGGTGGAGAATGGCGCCCCCAGCGCGCGCCGGCATTTCCTTTTTCTCAACCCCACCGAAAGCGCAAACACCCTCGCAGCCAGCCTGTTGCGATTGAGCGTCACCCGCGACCTGCGAACCATCGTGTTCACCCGCGCTCGGGTCATCACCGAGCTCATCTACCGCTGGGTCACTCAGTCCCGTAATGATCTTCGCGACGTGATAAGCTCCTATCGCGCAGGTTATCTGCCGGAGGAGCGTCGGCAGATCGAAGCCGCGCTTTTGGACGGCCGCCTCAAGGGTGTCGTCTCCACCTCGGCGCTGGAACTGGGCATCGATATCGGGGGTTTGGATGTGTGCATTCTCGTGGGCTACCCCGGATCGATCGTCAATAGCTGGCAGCGCGCGGGACGCGTTGGTCGCGCCAGCAACGAATCGTTGATCGTGCTCATCGCGAGTCGAGATGCGCTGGATCAGTTCTTCATGCGGCACCCGGAACATTTCTTCGGGCGCTCCTTCGAAGACGCGGTGGTAGACCCCTCCAACAAATATGTCCTGAAGGGCCACCTTGCCTGCGCTGCACGCGAGTTGCCGCTAAGCCTCGATGAGGCGGAGTATCAAATACCTGGATGGCGCGGGGCCATCGAGGAAATGGTGGAAGAAGGCGACCTTCTGGAAGGAGCCGAAGGAAACACCTGGTACGCCGCCCGCAAGCAGCCGCATCGGCTGGTCAACATGCGCGCAGTCGGCGAATCGTGGACCATCTACAAGGCGGGCACCCGGAGCATTATCGGCACCGTCAGTGGCGGGCAGATCTACTCCGAATGTTACGAAGGGGCCGTCTACCTCCATCGTGGCCGACAGTATCAAATCGGCGACCGCGATGCGAAGAAAAGACAGATATACGCCAAGGAGGTGGATGTTCCGTACTACACCCGGGCGCGCTCCAATAAGGAGACGGAGATCCTCCAGGAGCTGAAATCGAAACCGATGTTTGGTTATCTGGCGAAGATGGGACGTCTCAAGGTCAGCGCGCAGGTGGTCGGGTTCGAGAAGGTGAGAGTGGGCGACCAAGTGATTATCAGCAGACACGAGCTCGAAGCGCCGGTGGAGCATTTCGAAACCATCGGCTTCTGGATCGAGCTGGATGCGCGCTTCAAGAAGGAGCTGAAGCGCCATGGGTACCACCACATGGGCTCCATGCACGCGATCGAACATGCCATGAAGTCGCTGTTTCCGTTCTTCGCGCTAAGTGAACGCACCGACGTGGGGGGGATCTGCTATCCGCTGCATCCGCAGCTGCGCCTGGGCGCCATTTTCATCTACGATTTCTATCCCGGCGGTATCGGCTTGGCCGAAAAGGGATTTGCCAAGCTGGACGAGTTGCTCGAGATGACCCTCGATCTCGTTTCGAGCTGCGACTGCGAGCTCGGATGCCCATCCTGCATCCACTTCCCGTCATGTGGCGCTGGCAACGTTCCGTTGGACAAAGCGGGAAGCGTGTTTCTGTTGGAGATTCTCTGCGGACGCCGCACCCTCGAGTCGCCCCCATTCCCGGGGGAAGAGCTCGACGAGGGTCCTCCTATCTTCGCCTCCTGGGATCAGGAAGAAGACGACCTGCCGGCGGTCGAGGATACGGGGCCACACCTGGTTGTCTTCGACCTGGAAACCCAACTGAGCGCCGCCGAAGTCGGGGGTTGGAACAAAACGTATCTAATGCGCATGTCGGTTGGCATCGTCTGGGACAGTCGTCTGGACGATTTTGTGATCTACCATGAAAAGGATGTCGATCGCCTTATCGAACATTTGCAGCGCGCCGATCTGATTGTGGGATTCAACATCGTCGGGTTCGATTACAGCGTATTGCGAGGATACACCAACTTCGATTTTCGCGAGCTCAACACCCTAGACATTATCAAAGACGTGCATGCCTACCTCAGGTATCGCGTGAGTCTCGACGCCCTGGCGACCGCAACGTTGAACAGCCCCAAAAGCGCCGACGGGTTGCAGGCATTGCAATGGTTCAAAGAGGGGCGGATGGATCTCATCGAGAAGTACTGTCGGCAGGACGTGCAGGTGACCCACGATCTGTTTCGGTACGGCATCGAACACGGCCACCTCCTTTTCGACCGCAAGGAAGAGGGGCGGATGCGTATCCAGGTCAATTGGAACCTGGAGGAGCTGGTAGCAGGTCGGAAGACGCCGGTGAAACCGGCGATGGTGTGGAAAGCCGCCCAGCGAGCAACCTGAGCGAATTTTATGTGGTGGAGAATCCGTCTGCCCGATGGGCGGACGATCCAGGGTGTCCCCGAGCGGATTCGAAACGTCCTGTCCGCATGACAGCGGACAGGAGGGGATATCCTGGACCGGCCACCTCTAGACGCTCATGACCATCAAGCTAGTATTCTTCGATATGGAAGGCACCCTGTTCCGCAAAGCGGTGCACGACGTACGCGGCAACGTCGCGCCCAGCGCCTGGGGTATGCTGGCACAACAGCTGGGTCCTGAAGGGGCACGAGAAGAGTCGGCATCCGTCGACAAGTGGAACGCCGGTCGGTACTCGGGATACGTCGAGTGGATGGAGGACACCATTCGCATCCACCAGAAGTACGGCGTCACCCGAAAGCTCTTCGATTCGGTGATGGCCGGCATCGACTACCACCCCGGCGTCGATGAGGTGTTCCAGCAACTTCGGGCTCGCGGAATTCGCACCGCCCTGGTCTCCGGCGGATTCAAGGCGCAAGCGGACCGCGCCCTCATCGATCTCAGGATCGACCACGCCTTCGCAGCGTGCGAATACTTCTGGGACGAAAATGGAGAGCTTCTGCATTGGAACCTCCTGCCCTGCGACTACGAAGGTAAACTCGATTTCATGCAGTTGATCATGAAGGAACACGGTCTGACGGCAAACGATTGCGCTTTTGTAGGCGATGGAAGCAACGATATTCATTTTGCCAAAGCCGTAGATGTCAGTATCGCGTTCAACGGGGCCGAGGAGCTGCAGGCGGTCTCGTCTCATTCCATCAATCAAAAGCCGGGTGAAGAGGATTTCAGAGCCGTATTGGAGTTCCTTTGAACCGTCGAGGTCGCAGACAACCAACCGAGAAAGGAAACTCCCTTGCTCACCGAAACATCTCGATACGCCGACTTTCCCTCCCTTCGCGAACAGTCGTATCTGAATACCGCAGCGGAGGGGATCCCACCCAAGGCCGTCGTCGAGGCACTTGCCCAGTACGGCAAGGACAAGATGCTGGGGATGGACGGCCGTCCACTGCACGAGGAACAGCGACGGCAGGCGCGGGAGCAGACCGCCACGGCGTTCGGCTTGAGCCCTGAGGAGATTGGCATCTGCTCTTGCACCTCCGAGGCGTTCAACCTGGCGAATCTGGCGTTGGGACTGCAAAACGGAGACGAGGTCGTCATCTCCGATCTCGACTTTCCCGCCACAGCGACGCCCTGGCTGCAGCCGAGCTGCCCAGCCACGGCCAGGGTATGGCGCGCCCGCGACGGTGCGTTACTGCTTGAGGACCTGGACCAGCTGATAGGACCTCAGACCCGCCTGGTAACGGTATCGCTGGTCAGTTTCTTCAACGGATTCCGCGTCTCCGTTCCCCAGATCGCCGAACACGTGCACACCCGGTCGGCCGCGCTGCTCGCCGTCGATGTCACCCAAGCCCTGGGACGAATCCCCCTGCGATTGGAAGGAGCCGACTTGATCGTCAGCTCGACCCACAAATGGATCCTCTCAACCCACGGTGGCGGACTGGTGGGCGTGCCAAAAGCACGCACAAAGGAGTGGACGGTGCCGGCGGGAGGTTGGTTTAATCTGGACGATCCGTTTCTGCGCGAAGACCGACTCGACCGGGCGGTCAGCCTCCCCGGCGCCGACAGCTTTTCGGTGGGCATGCCCAACTATGGGGCCATATACGCAGCCAACGCCGCGCTGGGTTACATCCAATCCGTGGGCAGCGAGGCGATCGATGCCTATTGCAAACCGCTGGTCGAGGCTTGTCTGCAAGGGATCGCCAAACTTCCGGTGGAGCTACTGACACCGCTTCAGCCCGAAGCGGTGGCCGGCATTCTAGCGTTTCGCCACCCCGATGCGGAGAAAATCAACGGAGCTCTGCACGACCAGAACATCCATATCATGAGCCACGCAGGCCGTCTTCGGGTGGCCATCCACGGATACAACACCATGGACGATATAGATGTCTTGCTCGGAGCGTTACGCAGGGTGATAGGTTAAGTCTCTAGCTCGCCATCCCCAGAAGTGCGTCCAGCTTTCCCGCCCGATCCAGATCGAACAGGGTGTCGTCGTCGCCGACATGCTCGCCGTTGACGAAGATCTGTGGGACTTCGTATTCACCTTGGGTCCGGCGGTGCATTTCGCGAAAGTTTCGCGTGGGAGGTTTCCATCCCAGTATCATCCATACATGGGTCTGCTGGTAGGGAATCCCCTTGCGGTTCAGCAACCACTTCACTTTCCAACACCACACACACATGGGAGACCAGTAGATCTGCACGTGGGCCGCGTTCGCTGTCTGTTCACGTGGAGTGGTCAAAAAACAGCGCCTCAGCGCCCGTAGATGATGTTTTCCCGGCGAAACAGTCGAGCCGTCACCGCGACGCACACAAACCCGATCACGAGTGAGGAAAATCCCGCCAGGATAAAAAATCCGAAGCTTGCCGTTTCCCCTTGGAGGACCTTGGTCATCAGGGCTTGTTGGCCGAGCACGGGTATGGGATACATCCAGCTCTCGACGCTAGCCGCTTTTACGAGGAACGCAATAACCGGAATCATCGGCACCAGCATCATTAGCGATAGGTAGGTCTGGGCTTCCTTGAAAGAGCGTGCGAAGCTGGAGATGAGAATTTGGAGCCCGGTTGCCAGCAACGCCATCGGTAGCGTGGCCGCCAGTACCCCGACGACTTCGAACGTTCCGAGGTTGAAACGCAGCCCCAATTCGGGAAGCGGCACGAACCGCAACGCGACGACCATGCCCGCAAACGTCAAGGCGATGCCGGATACCGAGAACGCGACGGCGGCCAGCCATTTGCCTAGCACGATAGCCAGGCGCGGCACGGGGTTCACCAGCAGGCTCTCCAGGGATTCCCGCTCCCGCTCCCCTGCGGTGGTGTCGATGGCGACGTTCATACCAGCCATGAAGGCGGCCATCAATACGTACATGGGGATAAACAGCAGGATCCGCGCCGAGAGTTTCTGGGCGCTGGCGATTTCAACCTTGTTCAGTGCGATGGGTCGCACGATCTGCGGGCTTACGCCGCGCGCGATGAGCCGGAGTGTAGCTATGGTCTTCTCGTACGCTGTAATAGCTTCGCGAAGCTTTCGTTTCTCCGGGTCGCCTTCATCGTGTGAGCTGTCGACGATCATCTCCAATTCGACAGTGCGGCCCCGGGCGAATTTCTCGGCGAAATCCTCCGGGATAACCAGCACGTGGTCCACCTCGCGCTCACGCACAGCGAGATACGGATCGGCGGGACCTTGCACGGCGTGAATGTCTCTTTGCTGCAGCCAATCAATCAGCGCCGGCGCGTATTGGGCTCCCACTACGGGCACCTCCACGCGGCCGGGTTCGCGCGTCTTGTCGGCCATCAAGTCGAACATGAAGATGATCATGGCCGGGATCAGCAGCGGGAACATGAGTGTGGAGAAGACCGAGCGTCGATCGCGCAGGCCGTCGATCAGCTCCTTGCGCAAGACCACGAGAACGAAGGAGGTGAGGGAGCTCATTCCACCGCCTCGTCGATTCCGGTGAGTACCACGAAGGCGTCCTCGAGGTTGCGGTGTCCGGTCTGTTCTAGCAGTTCTTCCGGGGCTCCTTGGGCGGCGATAGTGCCGCCGGCCATGATCACGATGTGGTCGCAGAGGGTCGAGACTTCCTGCATGACGTGGCTGGAGAACAGCACGCAATGGCCCGCGTCCCGCAACGTGCGGATCAATCGCCGCACGGCACGGGTGCTCTGTACATCGAGACCATTGGTGGGCTCGTCCAGCATCAGGTTGTTCGGCCCGTGCACCAACGCCCGGGCGAGAAAAACCTTCATGCGTTCCCCGTGGGAGAACCCCTGTGCCCTACGGTCGGCGATTTCGTTCATCTCCAGAAGCTGGATCAGTTCCTCTATTCTCTCTTCCAGGTCGGCGCCGGCCAATCCGTGCAGCTGACCGAAATAGCGTATGTGCTCGCGGGCCGTCAGCCGTTGGTACAACCCCTGAGCGTCCGGCAAAACCCCGATGCGAGACTGTGCCGACAACGGTTCGAGACCAACATCGATGCCGTCGATACGCATCTGACCTGCGTCCGGTTCGATGAGGCCGTAGAGCATGCGCAAAGTCGTGGTCTTGCCGGCGCCGTTAGGTCCCAGGAGCCCGGTGACAGATCCGTTCGCAGCGGTAAAGCTGGCGCCATCCACCGCGACGATCTCGCCGAAACGTTTTCGCAGCTGCTCGACTTCGATCATTTGTTCTCGGACACCACAGGGCCCGTAGGGCTGTTGAAGAACGGCATTCGGTGCAGGTCTTCGACGCAGCTGGTATCGAGACTGTCGGCACTCGCCGCGTTTACGAACTCGAGAATGAGCTCGGGGACACACCCTTTAGCCAGGGTTCCATGGGCAACCCCTGGTACGATAACGTGGCGCGCGTTTGACAGGTGTCCGGCTACCTGCTCGCCCCATCGGGGTGGCGTAACCGGATCGACATCGCCGGAAAGCACCAGGGCAGGAATCTCCGAACCGATCGGCTCGTGATAACCTTGTGGCAGCTCTCCCCGCGGCCAGTTTCCGCAGGACTCGCGGAAGCGCTCGACAAGCGCACCCTTCAGAAAGCTTTCGGGGTGCGTCTCCACCGCGACCCGGGGGAAGTCCTCGGAGCACAATACCGAAAGGAGCATTCCGGTACTGAACTTTTGTTCGATGCCGTCAAAAGCGGAGGACATGGTAATCAGAGGTTGAAAGTCTCCGGCGTAAGCACGGTCGATCAGAAGGGGCAGCAGGGAAGTCAATTCCGCGTTGTAAAGGACGGCGCGGACGAGGGTGGCGACAATCTCCCGCTGCATGACGGTGGTGGTTTCCTCGCCAGAAAAAGGATCAGCCAGGGAAACCTTCTCGGGATCCTGCTCCAGTCTATCTAGAAGGTCGTAAAACTTGGCTTCGAGATCGGGGAAGGTTTTGTTGCAGTTGGGGTCGCGCTGGCAATCAGCAAGCATCTTGTCCAGGGCACGTTGGCTGTCCTCGCCGAAATGTTCGGGAATAGCCATGTCGGTCGGGGCTACACCATCTAGGACTGCCGAACGCACCTGCTCTCCGTGACGGCGCATATACTCCAGCCCTGCCCGCGTCCCGTAAGATCCCCCGTACAGGTTTATCTTTTCATAGCCCAGCGCCACCCTCACCTCGTCCAGATCGTCCATCGCAATGGGTGTGGTGTAGAGCTTCAGATTTGCATTGGCAGCGAGGCTGTCGGCACAAGCCTGTAGAAATCCGAGGTCGGGCTGGACCTCGAAGCGAGCCGCAAAATCGAGATCGTACTCGCAGTTCAAGGGATTGGAGGATCCGGTACCCCGTTGATCCACCAGAACGATGTCGCGCTCGCGATTCAGCTTCTTAAAAACCTTGCGGATCCCCTTGACCAAGTCGGTTGCTCCCATTCCTGGTCCGCCGGCGAGGAAGAAGAAGGGATCCGGCTTAGAATTGCTTTTTAGTGCGGGTAGAACAACTACGTTCAGCGAGATGGTGCGACCGCTGCGGCTCTCGCGGTCCTCGAACACCTCTACCTGGCCGCATTGAGCTATGGATACACCCATTTCTCGAGCGCAATCGGTCAGCTCAACAGTGGGTGTTGGTTTCGAGACGGAGGGAGCGGTGCAACCAACAACGGCCATCACCACCGCTGCTCCCAGTGGGATCATCATCGACATGGTCGGACGCAGTGCAGTCAATCCGTTACTCGGTCCAGAAAGCGAAGAGGTCAGCGTTGCGAAGCTGGAACCGCAGTCGCACGGTCTGACCGATCTGCGCGTAGGTCGTGTGGTTCAAGTACCCGATGGCCCGGGCGACAATCACCGATAAGATGTATCTGCTCCTTCTCATTCCATTCTCATTGGAGATGGCTGTCTGGGTCCTGGCAAACGTGCCCGTGCCTTCGACGCTTGTGCCCCAGGGGCACTCGATAGCTCTATAGAGCAATGTGAGGATTTCAGTTCGAATCGCGAGATTTCTCGTCGAAATCAAGTGACGCGGAATTCATGCAGTAACGTTGACCGGTAGGCTGGGGACCATCCGGAAAGAGATGCCCGAGATGGGCGTCGCATTTGCTGCAAAGCACCTCCGTGCGTGTCATGCCATGGCTGCGGTCGGTTTTCTCCGCCACGCAATCGTCGGCGATCGGCTTCCAGAAGCTTGGCCACCCGGTGCCAGACTCGAACTTGGCGTCGGAGGCGAACAGGGACTGGCCGCAGCAGACACAGGTGTAGGTGCCGGCCTGTTTGGAGTCGTGGTATTTCCCCGTAAACGGCCGCTCGGTCCCCTTTTGGCGGGTGACATGGTATTGCTCATCCGTCAGCTGCTGGCGCCATTCTGCTTCACTCTTCTCGATTTTATCACTCACAGTATCATGGATTCCTTCAGCTCACGAGCCGGCGGAATACGTCCTGCTTGGTGTCGCACTCCAAAAGGCGGTCCAGATCGCCGCTGTCGAGACCGGACTTGATCACTTCCATCGACTCTTTGGCCGCTACCACGGTTTCCTGGATGTCTTCGTCGGTGTGCGCCAGGGTGGAGATGAAACTCAAGCCGAAACAGCCGCGCTTGCACATCTCCTGCATGAACAGAGTCGATACCTTGGGTGCGAGAGACGGATCGGGAGGATCGAAGGTGATCGCCGGGTGCAGACCTGCGCACCGACCCTTCAAGCCCGACGCCTCGATCGCGCCGTTCAACGCATCGGTCACCTTCTTGTTGAGCTCAGCGAAGCGCTCTGTGGAGTTTCGCCGTTTGAGCTCGCGAATGGTGGTGACGGACGCGGCCAGGCCAACATTGTCGCTCCAGTAGGAGCTGGACAGGAACATGCGTGCGGCCGGCTCCATCGCTTCGCGTGAACCGACGATCGCTCCCATCGGATAGCCGTTCGATATCGCTTTCGCCAACACCGTCATGTCGGGAGTGACCCCAACGACCTCCTGAACGCCACCCAGCGAGATCCGCCAGCCGCAGGACACCTCGTCGAAGATCAGTATGACATCGTGCTCGCGCGCAAGTGCTTGAACAGCTTCGAGGTATCCGGGCTCGGGCAGTTTGGAGCGCGCCGGCTCCATCATGATGGCAGCCACCTCGCCATGGTTCTCTTTCAGCAGATTCTCCAGCATCTCCAGGTCACCGTAGACAAACGGAATCGCCGTGCCGGCCAGCACCCGCGGAACACCGATGGGCTCGATGCCTGAGAAAGGGAACTCTCCGCTGTCGGGATCCACCAGATAATTGGCCGATTGGTACCAGTCATGCCAGCCATGATACCCACAGAAGAGAATCTTGTCTCGATTCTTGGTGCCGCGGGCGATGCGCACGGCGACGGCGCACGCTTCACCGCCGCTCCGCGTGTAGCGACACATCTCCGCACTCGGGATGGTCTCCACCAGCAGTCGCGCCAGTTCCACCTCAAGGGGATTGTTCACCGAAAAAAGGCTGCCGCGGTCGATCTGTTCTTTTACCGCGGCATTCACGACCTCATCGGCATGGCCGAGAATGACGGCGGTAAAACAGCTGAGCCAGTCGATATATTCGTTGCCGTCCACGTCGACAAAGCGCGATCCTTTGGCACGTTCGGCGTAATTCGGGCTGACACCGCTGGCATACATGTAGGCTCGGCGCCCAATGAGCTGGGTGTGGCCCGGTATGAGCTCTCCGGCCTCCTTGTAGATCTCGGTGGAACGTGCTATCCCTTTGTACCCAGACAATGCTGACTCCTTGATTTTAGGGTTTCGCTTGTTACGTGACTTGCCGGCGAAACGGATCCTCTTTCGTGTCGCAGACCAACAGACTCGCCACGTCGCCTTTGTCGAGCCCCGCTTTGATTACCTGCAGCGCCTCCGTGGCCGCGCGGGCGGTTATCTGCAGGTCCTCGTCGGTGTGGGCCATGTTTGCCTTGAACCCCATGTGGCAGTGAATTCCACGGCGCGCCATCTCCTGCACAAAGAGGGTCGAAATGGTCGGCTGCAAACTCGGATCAGGCAGTTCGAGCGAGATATTGACGTTGACGTGCAGGCCGGTGCAGTTCCCCGACAGGCCGGCGTTGGCGATCGCTTCATTCATCGCCGCACGCACCTTCTCTCCGTACTCCTGGAAGAACTGTTCGGAGTTTCTCCGCTTCAGTTCGCGGATCGTGGTGATAGCCGCCGTGAGACCTACATTGTCGCTCCAGTACGAGCTGGAGATGAACATGCGCGCGGCCGGCTCCATAACCTCCCTGCTGCCAACCACAGCCCCCATGGCGTAACCGTTTCCCATTGCCTTGGCCAGCGCCGTCATATCGGGGGTCACGCCGACAGCTTCTTGAATGCCGGCGATTCTGTAGCGCCACCCGCACGAAACCTCGTCGAAGATCAAAAAGGCATCGTTCTTGTGAGTTATCTCTTTCACCGCCTCCAGGTAGCCAGGCTTGGGGAGCTCGGAACGCGCCGGCTCCATCATAACCGCCGCCACTTCGCCTTTGTTCTCCTCGAACAAACGCTCCAACATCTCCAGGTTGCCATCACTGAACGGAATGGCCGTTCCCGCCAGCACCTTCGGTACTCCCGTCGGCTCGATTCCGGCAAAGGGGTACTCACCGCTCTCCGGATCGACCAGATAGTTGGCCGATTGGTACCAGTCGTGCCAACCGTGGTATCCGCAGAACAGAATCTTGTCTTTGTTGGCGGTGCCGCGGGCGATGCGCGCAGCCACCGCGCACGAGTCACCGCCGCCTTTGGTATAACGGACCATCTCGGCGCTGGGAATCGTGGCGATCAGCTCTTCTGCCAGCTCCACCTCCAACGGATGGTTGACGGTGTAGAGGCTACCGCGATCGATCTGCTCTTTGACGGCCGTGTCCACAACTTCGTCCGCGTGCCCCAGGATGACGGCACCGACGCAGTTTATCCAGTCGATGAATTCGTTGCCGTCCACATCCACGAATCGGGACCCCTTCGCACTCTGGGCGTAGACCGGATTGACGCCGTTGGCAAACTGGCTGGCGCGCCGGCTGATGAGCTGGGTCCAACCGGGTATGATCTCGCCGGCCCTCTTGTAGAGCGCCATGGATTTCGATACATCGGGAAAATCGGACATCGCAGGACTCCTTTCAGTTCAGTATCTCGCTGTAAATGGCAACGGCATTCTCGGTTTCGAGCTCCACCGGATTCTGGCTCAGCAGGCGGTCGACACTCATGCCGATCTCCACCATCCGCGGAATGTCCTCCTTGCCCAAACCGGAAGATTCCAGCGACCCGAAGGGGGTGTGCTTGCGTCTGAGGTCTCTCTTGGAGGTTTCCACCATCCAGCTCCCCGCCAGGACGCGGAAGTCATTCGCGTTCCCAGTTCCGATCTTGGCTGCGCGCCGCAACCATTTGTACCACGCCCGTTGGGCGTGGTTGCCGAAGTCGCCTCAGCCTCACGAGGGCGGCGTGTTCGCAACCGGCTCGGCCGCACCAGTCGACGCCACGATCCGTCGGCGGCGCGACGTCCGCGTACATACGGCTCCGCCGCCAGTACCAGGTGAAACCGAGCAGGTCGAAGGTCCCAGGGCCTTTGCCCCTCACTTGCGTCCTCGATGGACGCTGGAAGGAGACCAGCCGGGTTTTGTTCGGCTGCAGCCTCAGGCCGAAGCGGTCCTGCCGAGCACTCTCACCCGCTCAGCGTCTTCGCGTAGCTCGAAACCAGTCATCTCGCGCCCCGGGGCCGAATCAGATCCTCGAACCACGTCATTTACCCAGCAGCGGGGAAAGCCCCGAGCCGCGTCCGGAGTCACAAACCCCATGTCTTCGCGACGAGCCGGTTGATCCTCGCAGATTGCAGTCCCGAAACAGGGGCTCGTACACTGCCTCCAACACCTCTCGTAGCGCCCCCTGCACAAGCTTGTCCTCGAAGCAGGAGATGCGCCTCCGGCAGATTGTGCCTCATGACGCCGGGAAGCAACAGGGCCACTGCAGCGCCGTGGGGAACAGGACGCCCCTTCTCCTTGGAAACATTCTCGATGCCGTACCCCAGGGCATGTCCTGCGCCAGTGTTTATGTGACTCAGAAGGAATCCGGCAAGCATGCTGCAGAGCGCCATCTGGTGTCGCGCTTCGGGGTCATCGGCGCCGCGCTCGACAGCGCGCTCGAAACACGGACATCCAACCTTCAGCGCCTCCCGCGCCACCGCATCCCCAAGCGGGTTGCTCTTCTTGGAAGCGGTGCATTCCAACGCGTGACCGATGGCATCCAGACCGGTCACCGCCGTCAGTAGGGGCGGCATAGAAGCGGACAGTTGAGGATCGACGATGGCAACCCGGGGCCACTGCTTCTCGCTCATGCCACTGCTTCTCGCTCATGACCCCCTTCTTGCCATCCTTGCCGACGAATACAGCGCCGCGACTAACTTCGGCGCCGGTTCCCGCCGTGGTGGGAATCCCGATCAATGGCCATCGCGCCGGCGCGGGAAAGAGCTCGAATCCGAAATAGTCGGTGACCGAGCCGCCGACGGTCGCCACGCACAGTCCAGTCTTGGCGGTGTCCATGGTGCTGCCGCCGCCCAGGGCGACGAAGGCGTCGCACTCGATGCCGTTGGCGTACGCGGCAAAGCGGTCAACGCTTTCGATGGTGGGGTTCGGCACGATGTCGGTGTAGACATCCACCAGCTCGATGCCCGCCCCCTTGAGAACTTCAGCCACCGCTGCTTCCAGCGGTTTGATATCGGCGTCGCGGACCAGCACCACTCGACTCGCATTGAGCCTGGCGCACTCGGCACCGAGCTCCGACAGGGCCCCACCTCCGAAGAGAACCCGGCGGGTGTCGAACTGGAAGAAATCGGCAAGCTCGGCCAATCGCTGCTCATTGGAGAAATACTCCATGCCAGCGAAGATCTCCTGGTTTACCTGGAGTTTCGATTTTTTCAAAGTGCGCGTTTTCCTTTGGCGGATGCGGGTAGACAAGGTACTCATAATGAAAAAGACAGCCAATACGTTGAACTGAAGTGCGCCGGGAAGCAGATACAGATTGTCGACGGCGGGATTATGGGATAGTTTCGTGCGCGCGTTCGCCCGTAGACAGATCATAGAGGAGCGTGTTCATGGCCCAGTTCGATCGACTGACCGTACTCAACGCGATGGTCGACACCGGTCTCATCCCGGTGTTTTATCACCGAGATGCTCAGACCACCATCGCCATCGCCGAGGCGTGTGTCGCCGGCGGCGTTCGCGCGGTGGAGTTCACCAACCGCGGCGACCTCGCCCACAAGGTGTTCGCAGCGACCGTTGAGCATTTCCTGGGGAGTGACTCCGAGGTGATGTTGGGGGTGGGTTCAGTAGTTGATGCGCCCACGGCCGCCCTCTATATCGCCAACGGCGCCAACTTTGTCGTCGGCCCGTTGCTCAACCCGGATGTTGCCCGATTGTGCAACCGCCGCAAAGTGGCCTACTCGCCCGGCTGCGGCAGCATGAGCGAAATCGCACAGGCGGAAGAGCTGGGAGTGGAGATCGTCAAACTCTTTCCAGGAGCCGAAGTGGGTGGCCCGGCCTTTGTGAAGGCGGCGCAAGGTCCCTGTCCTTGGACCCGAATCATGCCCACCGGCGGCGTCGACGCCACCAGAGAAAGCATGGAAGCCTGGTTTAGTGCGGGCGTCTCCTGCGTCGGCGTTGGCTCGAAGCTTATCACGAAGGAGATCGTCGAAACCGGTGATTACAAGTCGCTGACCGAGAATGTCAGGCAGCTGATAGGATGGATCCGTGAGATTCGCGAGGGAATAGAGCAGTAAGGGTCGCAAAATGGAAAGCCCGCCACCGGAATACGGCAGCGGGCTCTGCTTCCTGACCTCGATCGTAGGCGTCGCTAGTACTTGTAATGTTCCGGCTTGAACGGCCCTTTCGTCGAAACCCCCAGGTAGCTCGCCTGGTCCTTGCCTAGTTTTTCGAGCTTGATCCCGAGTTTCTTCAGATGTATCCGCGCCACCTGCTCGTCCAGCTGCTTCGGCAACCGGTGTACTCCGAGGTCGTATTTCTTGTTGAACAGCTCGGTCTGCGCCAAAACCTGATTGGCGAACGACATGGACATCACAAACGAGGGATGTCCGGTGGCGCAGCCAAGGTTCACCAGGCGGCCCTCGGCCAGGAGGATCAGGCATCGACCGTCGGAGAAGGTGTATTTGTCCACCTGCGGTTTGATTTCTGACTTTTTCACTCCCTTCACATTTCCCAGAGCCTCCACCTGAATCTCCACGTCGAAGTGGCCGATGTTACAGACGATGGCACCGTCTTTCATTTTCTGCATGTGATCGACGGTGATGACATCCTTACAGCCGGTGGTGGTGACGAAGATATCGCCTTCGCGCACCGCCTGATTCATCGGCATGACCTCGATGCCTTCCATCGCCGCCTGCAACGCACAGATCGGATCCACCTCGGTCACAATCACGCGTGCTCCGAACCCCTTCATCGATTGGACGCACCCCTTTCCCACATCTCCATAACCGGCCACCACCGCGACCTTGCCAGCGGTCATGATGTCGGTTGCCCGCTTGATACCGTCCAGCAGCGATTCTCGACAGCCGTAGAGGTTGTCGAACTTCGATTTGGTGACGCTGTCATTGACGTTTATGGCGGGGATCTTCAAGGCGCCGTCATCAAGCATGCGATACAGATTATGGACTCCGGTGGTGGTTTCCTCCGATACACCGCGAATCCCGGAAAGCAGATCGGGGCGTTTCTCGTGGACCCAAGCGGTTAGATCGCCGCCGTCGTCGAGGATCATGTTGGGTCCCTCACCTTTGGGCCACAGCAGCGTTTGGTCGGTGCACCACCAGTACTCTTTTTCCGACTCGCCCTTCCAGGCGAAAACGGGCACTCCGGCTTTGGCGATCGCCGCCGCAGCGTGGTCCTGGGTAGAGAAGATGTTGCAGGAAGCCCAGCGCACCTTCGCCCCGAGGGCGATCAAGGTCTCGATCAGCACCGCTGTCTGGATGGTCATATGCAGTGACCCGGCGATCCGCGCGCCCTTGAGCGGCTGCTTCTTACCGTAGTCTCGACGCAGGGCCATGAGACCGGGCATCTCCTTTTCCGCCAGCAGGATCTCCTCGCGGCCCCAATGGGCTTGGGAAATATCCGCTACCTTGTAGTCGGCTTTACCATTTCTCCCTGCCCGGGTTTTATTAGAAACGGAAGGGGCTGTTTTTGTCGCCATCGTTTTTGTCCTTTGAAGGTTATGAGTTTGAGCGCAGCCGCCTCTCCGACGACCTCGCTTTCGGCAATGGTGAATCGCAGTCGCTTGAGCCAGCCTGAGACCTCCTCCGGATGGAACCCCAGCCAGAGATCTGCCAGCTGCTCCCGCAAGCTTTCATCGGTATGTTGGTGAAGATCGACAATGGTGATCCAGCCGCCTGGCTTGAGCACCCGGTGGGCCTCGGCGAGGGCGGCGGCAGGTCGAGACAAATGGTGCAGCACCATGCACAGGACCACCGCGTCGACCTCCGCGTCCGCCACCGGCAGCTGTTCCAGATCTCCCAGGCGGAAATCGCACCGTTCCCGTTGCCCACCGAGGGTTTCGCGAGCCAGCTCGAGCATGGTTGGGGAAGCGTCCACGGCGATCACCTGCCGCGCTCGCTGAACCAGCGCGGGCAGTAAAAGGCCGGACCCGGCGCCCATGTCTAAAATCGCGTCGCTCCGTTCCGGCAGCAGGGAAAGCGCGACGCGACGGTAATATTGGCCGTTCAGGCTGCGATGTTCGAGATCGGTCGGCTCGCTGATGTTGTCGAAAAACTGTCGCGTCTGCTCTTTTCGGCGTTCGATAGCCCCCTCGAGACGCTGGAGGTCCGCTTCGAAGTCGGGCACCGTGCGTTCGTGGCGTTTGAGATGGACGAGGGTATCGCCGACGAGGCCGGCCGTGTCCTGGTCGTTCCATTGATAATAGATCCAGGTCCCTTCTCTCCGGTTATTGATGAGCTCAGCGTCAGCGAGAATCTTCAGATGCCTGGAAACCCTGCTTTGCCCCATCTGGAGAATATCCTGGAGTTCGTTTACGTTGAGCGCGGCGCGTGACAATAACCGCATGAGGCGCAGCCGGGAATTATCGGCGAGCGCTTTATAAAGCCGAAGAGAATCGGTCATAGGTCGATAAAATAAATAATGAATTGACAAATGTCAATATCAAGATATATTGATATATCGTCCGTTTTGGGAAGTTCGCCCCGAGGAATCTGCCCATGTTCGCCGTCTCGACTCGCCGTCGCAGAAGGGAACCCAGGATTGGGAGCTTGCACGCCTACAGGAGGGGATCGTGAAACCGTTGTCGGAACGAATGGAGGATTCTCAGCCGCTGGTATATGACGGGGGATTTGGGGCCGGGCTTTTCGATCGGGGGGTTGAATTGACCAACAGCTCGTTGGCAAATCAACTACATCCAAAAACCGTGGTTGACATCCATCGCGACTACATCGAGGCCGGGGCCGAGGCCATAGGCACAAATACCTTCGTCGCCTCGGCATTACATCTCGAGATGGCGGGGAAGAACGAAAATGACGTGGAGCCCATCGTGTGCACGGCCATCGAGCACGCGCGGCTGGCCGTCGAGCAGAGCAAGAAGCAGGTCTACGTCGCCGGCTCCATCGGACCCTCCCCAGGAGCCATCGAAACAGACGCTGGGGACACCGTATTCGGCATTGCCAATGACAAAGCCCGTGCGGCGCACGAGAAGGTGGCAGCGGTCATGGCGGACAGCGGCGTCGATTTTTTTTGCGTTGAAACCCAGTTCTCGGCCAACGAAGCCGCCCTCATTGTCGACGTTTTGCGGCAGTTCGAGCTGCCCATTGCGGTCAATCTGACCTATAAACACACCAAGAATCGTAAGACGGGAGAGATTGTCTACAAGACGGATTGGGGTCACGGGCCCGCCGATCTGGTCGAGATTCTAGGCCAGGGCGAGTGTGCCGGGGGGGTCGATCTGCTGGAATACGTCGACATACTGGGGACCAACTGCGGGGCCGAATCGACCCTGGTCGAGCACACCGGAATGCCGTACGCAGTCCTGGCAACGGTTCAGTTGCGGGAAGCGCTGGAGGGCCGCAGCATCGCCGGCAAGAGAATCATGGCGTACCCGAATGCCGGGGTGGCTCGCCTGGACAAGGTGACGCGGCGCACCTATTACGCGCAAAGCCCCGAAGAGATGGCGAGGCACATTCCGGCGCTAGTGGATGAAGGCGCGTTTGTTGTGGGGGGATGTTGCGGCACCGGTCCGGAGCATATCAGCGCGTTCTGCGGTGCTTTGACCACCTCCTAGGGTGGGATCTGGCGTCCCCGTCAACCGTTTTCCGTTATGCGTGCCAATGTCTGCCGCAGCTGCTGCAAGGTGATCGGCTTGCCCATGATCACATCGATCGCTGCTTGGGGTCCGTCGTCGGCGGTCATGGCGTCTTTGAATCCGGTCAGTAAGACCACCGGTTTTTCCGGGACGATCCTCTTGATCGACAGGGCCAGCTGCGTGCCGCTCATTTGCGGCATCGCCTGATCCAGCATCACGACGTCGAAGTGACCCGAAAGAAACTTTTGCAACCCCTCGCGTCCGTCGTTGGCGAGCTCGACCCGGTGTCCGTCAGCGACCAGAAATCCGTGTATTAGGTTGCAGAATTTGGGTTCGTCGTCCACCACCAGCAGGCTCAGAGGTTTAATCGGTACCGCGGTATCGCTGACTTCCTCGACAGTGGCGTCATCGCTGGGTTTCGCCGCCGGCACCGTGACCGTGACCGTGGTGCCGGCGCCGATCTCCGAGGCGATGTCAATGCTGCCTTCGTGCCGGCGTACAATGCCGTAAACGAGTCCCAGTCCCAGTCCCGTGCCCTGATCACCCTTGGTGGTGTAGAATGGTTCCATACACCGCCGTCGGGTTTCTTCGCCCATCCCGACTCCAGTGTCTGCAACGGCGAGCTTCACCGTGTCATTCGCCGCAAAGGTAGACACCGTGATGGTGCCGCTATTCTCCATGGCGTCTACAGCATTGAAAATCAGGTTGGTCAGCACCTCGCGGAGCTCGACTTGGTTCCCTTCTACGACGGATTCGTCCGTCAGTTCCGTTTTCAACTCAATGGTCAGTCCGTTGGCCCGCGCCTGTTCCGCCCATCTGGGACGGGTTAGGGACACTACCTGATTTACCACGTCGCTCAGTGCTACCGCACTGAACTCTTCACCACTGTCGCGGAAACGGTAGAAGGAGCGCAGCCGGCGCACGATCTCGGCGGCGTCCTGGGCGGCGGTCTTCATTAGCTCGAGGTATTCAGTGGTCAGGGTCCGGTTGTCGAGCGTGCCTGCATCCATAAGGAGCAGGTCGCTGTAACCCAGGACCATGGACAGCTGATTGTTGAAATCGTGGGCTATGCCGCTGGCCATTTGGCCGAGCGCACTCAAGCGTTCCGTGCGAATGAGTTCGGAGTCGGAACCAGCCGTGCCCCTTGAGCTGCCGGGCATCAAGTACCTCGATTCGGTTGAATCAGGATTCCTTCAACGCCGCCACCAAATCCATGATTGCCTCCTTGCCACTGCCGAAGAACATCAAGGTGTTGTCGGCTGCAAAGAGTGGATTCGGTACGCCGGCAAATCCGGGACTCAAGCTGCGTTTTATCACCACAACGGTGCGCGCTTTGTCTACGTCGAGAATGGGCATGCCGGCGATCGGACCACCATCGTTTTCCCGCGCCACCGGGTTCACCACGTCGTTGGCGCCGATCACCAGCGCCAGGTCGGTTTGTGTGAAGGTGGAGTTGACCTCCCGCATCTCTTTCAGCTTCTCGTAGGGCACCTCAGCTTCAGCAAGGAGAACGTTCATATGTCCAGGCATGCGGCCGGCGACGGGATGGATGGCGAAGTCCACTTCGGTGCCGCGGCTCTCCAGCAGATTGGCGAGGTCGCGGACGGCGTGCTGCGCCTGGGCAACCGCCATGCCGTATCCGGGGACGACCACCACGCGGCGTGCCGTTTCGAACAACATGGCGACCTCCTCAGCAGAGGTCGATTTCACCTTGCCGGCGTAGATATCCCCTCCCGGCTCTCCACTCCCAACAGCACCCACGGCGGCAAAGAACACATTGCCGATGGAACGGTTCATCGCCCAGCACATGATTTGGGTCAGAATCAAACCCGACGCCCCGACCAGCGAACCAGCGATGATCAACACGTTGTTGTCGAGCACGAAACCGGTTGATGCAGCTGCCAGACCCGAACAAGAATTCAACAGGGCGATGACCACCGGCATGTCGGCTCCGCCAATGGGTGTTACAAGCAGAATTCCCAGGGCCGACGCGACGGCTGCCATGATCCAGAACCAGTCACTGTTTGCAGGTTCCAGGACCAGGAGCACCGCCGTTGCGATGCTGGCCACGGCGAGCAGTAGGTTCAAGACGTGGCGCCCGGGGAACACGTGAGGGTTTCCCGATATCAACTCCTGGAGCTTGGTAAAAGCGACCAAGCTACCCCAAAAGGTGATGGCGCCTATGATGCCCGACGCAGCGGTGGCTATAGAAACCTGGGTGGTGATCGTGGTGGCCGTAGAGTTACTCTCCACCAAAGCGGCACCCGCAACCAGAACCGAAGCCACACCACCAAATCCGTTGAACAGTGCCACCAGTTGCGGCATCGCCGTCATTTGAATCTTGAGAGCGAACAGGGCACCGATAGCACCGCCGACGACCAGCCCAACAAGGATCAGCTCGAACTCGAGGATCCTCGAATCGACAACCGTGGCAACAACCGCCAGAAGCATTGCCAAGGCGCCGAGCAGATTCCCGCGCACCGCGGTCCGTGGATGGGTGAGTCCCTTGAGACCGAAGATGAAGAGTGCGGACGCCACCAGATACGCGGCGTTGATAAGTGTCGAGCTCATGCCGTTTAGTTTCGCCTCTTGAACATGCCCAGCATTCGATGGGTGACCAGAAACCCGCCAACCACGTTCACGGTCGCGAATATGACAGCGGCGAGACCGAGCCAGGTGGTGAGCTCGGGCCGGTCGACCCCGGCGGCCAGGAGCGCACCTATCAGTGTGATACCGGAGATGGCATTGGAGCCGGACATGAGGGGCGTGTGCAGGGTGGGCGGAATCTTGGTTATCACCTCGAAGCCCACGAATACGGCGAGGATGAAAATCGTCAATGTCGTCACGAAGGTTTCCATCATTCCTCCTCTGCTAACTGTGTATCAGTGGATGGACGATCTTGCCACCGCGCGCAACAAGAGTTCCTGATGTTATCTCATCCTCCTCATCGAGGGTCAGCTCTCCCTCCCTCAATAGATGCTGCACGAACGTGGATAGATTGTGGGCAAACATCTGGCTCGCGTGCTTGGGAATGGTAGAAGGCAGATTGGTGGGACCCAGGACGATGACACCGTCGTGTTGAATCCGTTCATCAGGTCGGGTCGATTCGCAATTCCCCCCGCGCTCGGCTGCCAGGTCAACGACGACCGATCCGGGAGCCATGCGGCTCACGGTTTCGGCCGTGATTAACAGCGGCGCCGGCGTGCCCGGAACAGCGGCGGTGGTAATCACCACATCGCTCTCTGCCACTACCTCACCCAGGGCTGCCCGTTGGCGCTGGTAAAACCCCTCGTCTTGCGCCACGGCGTATCCCCCGGCGTCCTCGCTGTCGGCGGCGTCGAGGCCGAGGTCCACGAAGCGAGCACCGAGACTCTCCACCTGTTCCCTCACTGCGGGCCGTAGATCGTAGGCTTGGACAACCGCGCCGAGACGGCGAGAGGTGGCGATCGCCTGAAGTCCGGCAACACCCGCCCCCACCACTAGGACCTTGGCGGGGGTCAGCGTGCCCGCGGCCGTCATCATCAACGGGAAGATGCGCGGCAATTCCGTGGCAGCCATAAGCACCGCCTTGTACCCGGCCAGAGTTGCCATGGCCGATAGCACATCCATGCTCTGTGCCCGGGTGATGCGCGGCATGAGTTCCAATGCCAGAAGGGTGACTCCGGTTTCCGCGAGCTCCCGAATCTCCCTCACGGCGGAGAGCGGTTCGCACATGCCGATCACCACCTGTTCGGCGCGCATGTGTTGCAGATCCTGGCGTCCGGCATCCGGATTGGCGCCGTAGGTCCGCACCTGCAGAATCATATCAGCTTGCGCGAAGAGTTCCGTTCGGGAAGCGGCCAGCGACGCACCCTTTTGCTGGTACGCTTCGTTTGGAAACCCGGCCCGCAGACCGGCATCTGCCTCCACCATAGCATCTATCCCGGCCTCGGATAGGGAAGGCAGTGAGTCGGGTATGAGAGCTACTCGGAGTTCTCCGGAATAGGTCTCGGCGGGAATACCTGCGATCATCTAATTTTGGTCTTGTAGGAGTACGGTTAGGCGGAAACAACCAAGCTGGATAAGATAGGTAATGGTTTGCGAGTGACCACCCCGTAACGTGGCAGAGGTGAAACTGCCGGTGCACAAAAAAACCGCCACATCGCTGAGCGGTCGAAAGGAATAAACATTGAGGCACAAAAAAACGGCTGTGACGGGAACGCTCTAGAATCCGTCACAGCCGCAGGCAGTTGTCCGGCGGCATTGTTCCCTCCTCTTTGGGGTGCCTGTAACGGTCTATCAACCCACGTCCGCGGCCCTGTGTTACTCGGTAACAACCATTGCCTGCGCCATTCACCTCGTGCGGGATGTGCATCCCAGGTCAGGTGAACTGCCTGACATCTACTTACGGGTCCAATGTCACGCAGGCTACGGTTGAACGGACCCTTTCGGACGGCGACCGTTCGCGTGATAGCTTTGCGGCTACATGTTTATTCTAGCGGGTTGACCGGCAAGAGTCAAGAAAATAATCATCGATTTTCGGAAAACGAGTGAGCCGCTTCGCCCTTGATCGTCGGGATTGTGCACAGCGGTGCTGATCTACTCATCCGGCGATCTCGAGGTTCGCCATTTCGTCGCAGCGGGCAGGATCCCTGAGCTTGCTGAGCGCCCGCTCTTTGAGCTGGCGCACGCGCTCGCGAGTGAGGTCTAGCGAAACGCCGATCTGCTCGAGCGTCATCGGCTCCTCTCCGTTCAGACCGTAGTAGGAGCTGATGATGTAACGCTCGCGATTGTCCAGACAAAACAGCGTGGATTCTATCTGTGTGCGGACCTCTACGGTCGCAACACCGGCGTCGGGAGCTGCTTGCGTCTCATCTACGAGCACGTCCATCAGGCTGCGATCGTCGTCCGCTTCGAAGATTTCGTCGAGCGAACAAACATCCCGACCCCGGTGAATCGTATCCATCACATCCGCGGCCGACATATTCAGTTCCGCCGCAACCGCTTCGATATCGGGCGCGCCTTCTTGCCCCTGTCCCAATCGGTTGGACACCTTGGCGATCTCGTTGAGCAGGGATATCCGATTGGTCGGCAAACGTACTGTGCGCGACTGTTCGGCCAGGGTCTGGAGTATGGACTGGCGAATCCACCAAACGGCGTAGGAGATGAATTTGAACCCCCTCGTCCCGTCGAACCGATCGGCGGCGGTCAGGAGACCGAGGTTGCCGGCACTTATGAGTTCGGGAAAGCTGAGACCTCTGCCCTGATACCCTTTTGCCACGTCGACGACAAAACGCAGATTGGCGTTGACCAGCTCATCGCGCGCCGCGCCATCCCCCCTTTGGATTTTGGCGGAGAGCTCTACCTCGCGCTCCCGCGTAAGCGGTTTGGAATCGACGATATCATCGAAATATAGCCTGAGGGAATCCGCGTCGTTCTTTGAATGCTCTACCAAAGAGACCGTCCTGTGGAATGATGGTGGCGCCTACGTCGGCCGTGGGACCGACGAGTTTAATATTCACAACGTCCAACGGGCGATAATGGTTCCGCAGGTCATTCTCGAGGATTCTCCTCTGAGGGGGTTGGGTCGATCGCGTCTCCCGCCCAGCAGAAAGCGGCCACGGTAGAAGGCAGACCCAGGGTTCCGGCAGCGAGAGCCACGACCTGTTCAACCTCCTCAGCGCTTATGCCCAGTCCCAACGCCTTGCGCACGCTGGAGTGTACCGCCCCTTCGCGCATGGCGCCGATGGCAATACCCAGCTTCACCAGGCGGCACGTGCGATCGTCGAGAGGACCGTCGTGGCCGGCGGCGGCAATGGAGTTCCACGCTTCCCCGAGTTTTGGATAGCGGGCGACGAATTCGTTATACGCTTTGGGCGGTTTGGGTGCAGTCATGGGGTAAGACTCCTGTAGCGTTGTGGTTAACGTCTTGCGGTGGCTCGGATCGGCCCGTCCTCCCTGCAAAAACTGTCGACGCGATCAGAACCCGGTTCACTTCTCGATCAAGCTGTGGATGCTGGCCACCGTGGCAGGCGACCATCCGGAGTGAACTTCGGCAATCCGGCCGTTCCGATCGATTATGTACGACACCGGAATGAATATTTCGTCGCCGGAGAACAGGTATGCGAAAATGCTCCGGTCGGTAGTGAAGATGGGATAGGTAATCTTCATTCGTTTTAGGAAACCGGGAATCCGCTCTCGTTGTTCGTCCATGTCGAGGCTGACTCCGAGCAGTTCGACGCCGGAGTCCCCAAGCAACGGTGCCAGCTTTTGCAGCTGGGGCATCTCCTCGCGGCATGGGGCGCAGTAGGTCGCCCAGAGATTGACCAGATATCTGCGATCTGCGCGCCGAAAACTGTGGAAATCGGTGTCGCTTCCCGTTGCGTCGACCAGGGGAATATTGGGGAAAATCTCGCCCGGCCCGAACCTCAGTGCCCGTAGAATCGGATCTTCCGCCGCCATGGGATCGGGGAGCGTAAACCGGTGCTCTTCCCGGGCAAGGTAGCCCGCTTCGCCTTCCACCAGCAGGATGGAAGATTGCGCCGCGATATTGGTCAGGCGTCGTCGTTTGCCAGAGGGCCACTTTACCTCGATCCACTCCGCCTCCACGTCCGCGCCCAACCCGAACAGCAGGCGCGGATCGCTCTGTGAAACGAAACCACTACCCCCTGCTTTGATCTTGGTGAGCACCCCCTGCGAAGTCTTGACCCGCACCTCGGTACCGTAGGCATCGCGCCCGCTCTCCCTCCCGTCCAGGGAGACACGTAGAAACGCTGCATCCTGACCCACGTTGTTTCTGAAGAGGTGGTGTATCTGCCCCTGCAACGTGGTGAGGAAGATGTCGTAATCCCCGTCATTGTCGAAGTCGGCATAAGCGGCGCCCCGTCCATCCGTAACCGAATCCAGACCGGAAAGTCCGGAGATATCCACAAAACGCTTTCCCGAATCGTTGAGATAGAGCTTGTCGCGTTCGAATCCGCTGAACGAAAACCCCTCCTGAAAGATCTTGCCCATATGATCGTTCTGGTAGAGGTCGTTGCCTGCGGCCTCCATGCCTACCGTAGACGCCAGCACGTGGCGCCAAAAGAGGCTTCAGGTGTCCCTTAGGGATTTGCCGGAGATAAATCCGTTGGGGGCATGGAGATCCTCCCAACCGTCGTTGTCCACGTCGATGAAACCACCCCCGAAAGCCCAGCCGGCACCCAATCCCCCGACCTCCTGGCTCACGTCGGCGAACCGCCCCCCTCCAAGGTTCCTGAAGAGGGTGTTGCCGGCGGCCAGCTTGAAAAGCACCCGGGTATCGGTCAACTGATCTGGCTGCTGGGGAAACAACCTCTTGAGGATCCGTCGACCGGCCGTGGAGGACATGTTGGTGACGTGCAGATCGAGGCGACCGTCGTTGTCAAAATCTCCCATGGAAACGCCCATCCCATTTCCCGGATCGAGCAACTTGCGTTCAGAAGCGGCATCGAGGAATCGGTTTCCCTGGTTGAGGAACAATCCGTTTTCACCGAAATCATTGGCGACGTAGAGATCCATTCGACCGTCATCGTTCAGGTCGCCGAATTGAGCGGCGTAACTCCAGCGCCCGTCGGCGACGCCCCAGGCAGCGCCGCGTTCTTGAAATCTGCCGTCGCCCTGATTCACAAATAGTAGGTTGGGGGTACCGTTCGTCGCGCGCGCCCAGGAATCGGGCATGATGACGCCGTAACGATTGTAGGAGGCGACATAGATATCCGGCAGACCATCGTTGTTGACGTCGCTGGAGACCGCGCTGAACCCCTGGGCGGCATGGTCGACTCCCGCTTCCACAGAGATGTCGATGAACTCCAGGTTGCCGTCCGGGACCAACCGATTCTCGAACAGCATCTGAAAACCGGTGGCGGCCAGGAACAGATCGCTGTCTCCATCGTTGTCGAAGTCGAGAAAAAGCGGCGCCGTTGCCGTGGGTGTAATCTCCACGGCGGTTTCAGCGGCCACTTCCCGGAAGATGCCGTCCCCGCTGTTGATGTAAAGAAAATTGCGCCCGACGCCGGTAGTGAAAACGTCCAACAACCCGTCCCGGTCCACGTCGACGACGGCAACCCCGTGGGCGACGAACTCTTGGTTGCCGGGCTGGCCGAAACGGGGGACCGAATGGTACACGCCGGCGGAAGAGCTGACCTCACTGAAGAGATCGACGCTCGCCGAGCTCAGATGCAGCTCCTTTATCTCGAATAGATCGATACGCCAAACCCCGTTGTCATCGACGGTGGCCTCGATCTTGGCTTTGGCCTGCAACCAGACCCTGAGTCCTTCCTCGCTGCGACCGACCACGAAGAAGAATATCCGTGCAAAGGCGCGCTCGTTTTCTCCACCCGCATCCGCCTCAAAATGGGCCTGTTTGACCTTGAACCGAACATCCTCGATGGAGCTGAAGCGGTCTAGAAAGCTCGACCACTCCTGCACAAACGCCGCCTTGTCCAATCCTGTCCGGAGCGGAAGCGCGGGCTCGTCGCGGATCCATTTGATCGCGCCGACGGGGGCTGCGGTTTCGGGTATGCTCGTGGCGCGAAGATTCTCGGAAAAATGCGTGGCCAAGCTGTCCACCTCGCGTGAGAGTAGGAATGTGGACAGACGATGCAGCTGGTTGGCCAGGGATTCGGAAAGATCCTCGATCCGCTCCATCCGCGGGCGATCGACCGTCGTCGCCGCGTCCGAGCGATCAACCCCCACGCAGGCGAGGGTCAGCACGGTCAAAAAAAACGCCGCGATCACTAGTTTTCCAAGAGCTTTCGGGCTACCGGCTTGAAATCGGCCCGTTGGGCGGTGTTCGACGGCAGGGTACGGGAAGGGTTGGGAATTCGTGCCATGGTTGGTCAAAGTAGGAGTGATGACACTGGAAATCTACGCGGTTTGCTGACCGTCTACAATTCAGCGGCGCTACCTGTCACTCGGCAGACACGGATTCGCGTTCTGCGTCAGGAAAACCAGCAGGAGGGCCCCAACAAAAATTGCGATTGCAGTTCCCTGGTGGAGAGAGGCTATCGCGGGAGGAACGTGATGAACCACCACGGCAATGCCGAGAGCCGCTTGCACCGCCATGAGCAGCAGAACGACAGCGCTGGAGAGGCGCAGGATTTGGGCCGGCTCCGGGCCGCGAAGTCGCATCCACAGAACCACCGCCAGAACCAACGGCACCAAGGCGAACCAGCGATGCTGGAAATGCAGGGTAACGGGATTCTCGAACAGGTTCAGCCAACCCGGCGTCGATGTTCCCAGGCCAGATGGAATCCATTGTCCGAACATCTTCGGATAGGTTGCCGAGATGAAGCCGGCCTTCAGACCCGCAACCAGGCCACCGGCGGCGATCTGAACGCTGACCGCGATCCACAGTCCGAAAGCAACCCCTCGCGCGGCCGAGCCGGCGATGTCGATTCGTCGTGGCAGCGAGTTTTCGAACGCCAACCACAATACCGCCGCAAGGAGCGCCAGCGCGCATCCCAGGTGCACTACGAGGCGGTAATGACTCACCTGCGGCCGGTCTTCCAGTCCGCTCTTGACCATCAACCAGCCAACCAAACCCTGGACGGCAAACAACAGTCCGATGCCGAGATAAGCCCATATTCGGCCCCTGGGTATCGCCCTCCGAAGGAGCAGAAGTACCAACGGCGCCACGTATGCCAGTCCGGTGACGCGGCCAAGCAGCCGGTGAGTGAACTCCCGGTAGTAGATCTCCTTGAACGCCGGCAGAGAAATTCCCCGGTTAACTTTTTTGTATTCGGGAGTTTTTCGGTATTTGGTGAACTCCTCCTGCCATTCCGCGTCACCTAGCGGCGGCAACACACCCGTTACCACGTTCCACTCTACGATCGACAATCCCGATCGCGTCAACCGAACCCAGCCACCGTAGACAATCAGGAGGATGATCAGCAGGCTCACCGCATAAAGCCAAAGTGCTATCCGTGGAATAACTGCAGCGGGCGGTGGGATTGCGACCCGGGTTTGATCTACAGCCGGCATGTCACCCGAAGCTCAAGCCGGGAATTCGGACAACCGCAGCTTCATCCAGAATTTGAAGGGGTCCCCCATGCCGCTGCCGCCGGGCCGTGCACTGCGGTCTCCACCCCCTGGCCCACGGCCACCGAAACCGCCACCGCGTCCTCCACCGAGACGGCCACCCCTACCGAACCCACCACCACCGAAACCACCCCTTTCCCGTCCACGCGCCCGGTCGAATTCTACCGTCTCAAAACCCAACCCAACCTCGTCTCCGGGATAGACACCCAGGGCGTACGGCGCCTTGGGGCCGTGGATAAGCGGTATGCGCAGCTCGTAGACCAGCCGTCCGGCGGAGTAGCTGGCACGCAAGAGAAGATCACCAGCGGCAGCTCTCGGCATGCGGCGGCCGTACTCCTCACCGCGGCTGTAGATTTCCATCTCCCCCGTCTCCAGGGTCTCTTGAATCATCGCTGCCATGCGCTCCGCATCGGGCGCACCAGCTTCTGAACCTCGCCGACCCCTTTCGCCTCCCCGGTTCACGTCACCAACAGGGAAACGTACCCCCAACTCCTTGTGCTTCTTGCCTGCGGGATCGAACCAGACGGTGAAACCCATGCGGATCATCTGCATCTGAAGGGTCCGGTCATTCGATCCCAGAACGAGATACAGATAGTTCTCATCGTTGAAGATTCCGAAGTCGACGTGCGCCCGTTCGATATTCAGCTTGGCGCCCTGCCAATCGGCATCCGCGCCGTCGATGACGATTTCCCGATCGAGCCATTTGCTGTCGACCCTGGCGGTACAGCCGCTAGTAGCGACGAGCAACAAGGAAGCAGCGAGCCGAATCCCGGCGAGGCGTTTTCGGTGTGTCAGTGCATGCACGGCGGTCTCCTCAGCGCAACAACATCAGCTTGGAGCTACTCTGCCGTCCGCGACTACGCAAAACCGCTACGTAGATGCCGCTGGCCACGTCGTCGCCGTGGTCGTCGGTACCATCCCAGGTGACCGCATAACTTCCGGCTGCTCGGAGATCGTTTTCCAGAGCACGTACTTGCTGTCCCATGGCGTTGAACACCTGCAATCTCACCTCGACGGGAGCCGCCTGCGACGGGTCGACGGTGTAGCGAATGAGCGTCTGGGCGTTAAACGGGTTCGAATAGCTCGGCAGCAGGGTAAACGCCGACGGTAAAACCGTACTGACTTCACCAATAGCGGTCGCAACGGGTGGATTGACGATGGCGATGGCGATGCCGCGCGGGGTGCCCGCTGCCGAATACACCTCCAGAACGTCATCGCTTTGCGCGTCCAGTACGAAGATCTCGTTCGACGCGGCATTGGTCACAAAGATGCGGTCGCCCCTTGGCGAGATCGTGATGTCGCGCGGGTTGGATCCGATCTGGATCGTTTTTGCCACCTCGTTTCGCCGCGCGTCCAGGACGATCAGAATCCCCTCCTCGTTGGCCGTGAGGTAGACCTTGCGTCCGTCCGGACTGGGTTCGACGGCAAACACCGCCGCCACCGGCAGGGTCACCGTGGCGACGATCTCGTTTTCCGGAATGCCTATGATGGTCAGTTCACCGACACTCAGGCTGGTGACGTACAGCCGCGTGCCGTCGGGGCTGACGGCCAGCGAACGCGGTACATCGGGAACGTCGATGCGCTGCAGCTCGCGACCGGTGCCGTCGACGACAACGACTTGGGCACGTCCGATATCGGTGACGTAGACGTTCGAGCCGGTGCCCGCCGCGGCGATTCCGTAAGGTCCCCGCCCTATCTGATTGAGGGACAGACCTCGGGCGGCGTGGGTGGCAACATCAATAGCGGTAATCGAAGCGGCCCCGGAGTTGGAGACATAGATGGTACGACCGTCGCCGGAAAGCGACATGTCCAGCGGTTGCAAAGCCACGTCGATGCGATCCAACAGGCGAAAGGTGTTGGTCTCCAACACCGCGATTTCGTTGGAACCGAGGGTCGATACGAACAGCTTCAGTCCATCGCGGCTCAGCAACACCTGGATCGGCTCGTCTCCCACCTCAACGCGGGCAAGTTGGCGCTGGTTACCGGTATCGATTATTTCGATCCGATCGTCATCTCGCAGGGCAACAAAAGCCAACGGACTGCCGCTCAAAGCCACCACCTCGAAATCGATAAACCCTGCTCCTTGGGGGAAGAAGGTGGTATTGCCCGCGTCATCAGCCGCGCTAATCTGGTAAGAAATCTCGGTACCGGTGGGTTGACCGGGAATGGCCGATTCGTAGACCCCTTGACCGATGGGCTGCATCGCGATTTCCCGCAAGGCGCCGCCGCCTGCTCGGTACTTCATCAGAACCTCGCCGGCATCCTCCACCTCAACCCGTACGACGTACGGCCCCTGGGTATCCGGGGTGTTGGAAGGATGGATCACCGATGCCAGAAAGGGAAATCCGGGGCGCCGGAAACCGGTTATGAATTCGACCTTGGTGCGTCGCCGGCCGGGCGTGACCACAATCGGCTGAGAAAGATCCTTGTTGTCCACGTTGCCGAAATATTCGGTCGGAAACCCGGTACTGAAGTTTCGAAATACGCCCCCGAAATTGGATTCGTTGATCGAACCTTCGATCGGTTCGATGCGCACCACGTACTCACCGGGCGCGAGTCCGAAGATGGTAAACTCTCCCCTACCCGTTCCCGGAATTGCGCCGGTAACGCTTCCAATGCGATCCCCGTTGGTAATGTTCTCCGCCACCACGTGCACCCCAAATTGGGGAGCGCCCTCGATATCCGTCACCTCGCCGGAAATGCTGCCGAAATCGAGCTGGGATGACCTGTCGGGATACAGGAATCCGGCTCCAGCGCGGTCATCTGCCTCGAGAGTGGCACCCGCTCCACGCACGGGACTGTAGAACGGAATCATGGTCGGGGTCGAGGCCGGCAGGTCGTTGAGCGGCGTGTGATCGAGGCCCAGAAGGTGGCCGATTTCGTGGATGGCGACATCCCCCAGGTCGACGGTGTTGCTGGAGCCAGCCGTCGTGCCGAAGCGGAAATCGCGCCCGTTGAATACGATGTCAACGTCGGTTATTTCTCCGCTACGCGGCTTCGTCTCCACGAAAGCGGCGGCGATGATCCCGGAACCCCGAGGCGCTTGTAGCCAGCGGTTTGATTCGTCGAAGATGACCAGATTGTTACCGTCGGTCTCCGACGGGACCAGAACAGAGGTCAGACCCTGGTCGACGAAGCTGATATCGGCGATCGGTACTTCCTCCCACACCCGAAAGCTATCCCGCAAGATGCGGAACGCGGTTTCAGGAGGCAGATCGTCCGACCCGGCTTCGTGGATGACAAACGGGATGGCGCGGCCCGAATCCCAGACCTGCTGCACCGGTCCCCTGGGGCCGTTCACCGTTTGCACGAGAAAAGCGTGAGCCAGCTCTACTCGCGCGAATGCCGCGACGCAGATCATCGCCGTGAGTGCAACGGACGATCTACGGGACATCATGCGTCCCCGTTTCGCCCAGAATCGATCGTACCTGACGCAGAAATCCGTCGAGGCTCCGGTCGGCCAACGGTCCTTCAATCGAGGTTTTCTTGGCGACACCTCCGCCGGGAAACGAGATTCCGCTCAGATCCTGGAAAACCTGTGCCTGCTTTGAAAGACCATGGCGTTCGACACGAAATTTTCCCTGCGCCAGACCCAATGGCCAGGCACCGTAGCTGGGGTCTTCCTCGGTGAGGAACAACACCACCTCTTCACCGGGCACGAACGTGGGCATGCCCGCGACGTATAGCCGGCGACCGTTTGCCTCTCCGCCCGGCAGCCGCAAGACGACCTCTTCGGTCTCGACGCCTTTCACCACCTCTTCAACCGCGACTACAACGCGGGTGAAGAGGCCTCCCCGTACCACCTCGGTGGCACTGGCGGTACACCGACCGACCAATATGCGTTCGGATTGCAGCGCGAGTGATTCCAGATCATAGCGCCACACCGTCGTTCCAGAGACGACGCTGGCAGTCGTCAACAGGGCTACCAGGAAAGGAAGGAACATGCGCATGTTAGCTGTCTCGATCGGGGCTGCGGAAGCGGTGCAATTTGGCGCTCCATTAGATGCCAACGGGTGCAAAGACGTTTAAGACTGAATAGAGTTTCCACTGACTCGACTGCAACAGTGATGAGGCATGAGGCATGCTGGGTTAACCCCGCGGTTGCCCCCCAACCTGTTTGGAATCAGATTCAATATACCATTTGCAGGTACCCGTGATAGCTTGGACTCTACCCTGGAGCGCCACGTAGCCGGCGCCAGGCAAGCGAAAAAGCGACAGACTCCAGCAGACGAAAACCGGTGAAATCCGGATAGAAAGGTAAGAGACCATGAGAAGGCGAATTCGCGAGATCCTCAGCTGGTACGGCAGCGACAATCCCGGCACCCTGACCAATCTGACTCGCATTCTGAATCACGGGAAGCTGGGAGGGAGCGGCCGTGTGGTCATTTTGCCCGTCGATCAGGGCGTGGAACATGGTCCGGGTCGCAGCTTTGCCCCGAATCCTCCCGCCTACGACCCGCGGTACCACTTCGAATTCGCCATCGAAGCCGGGTTGAACGCCTACGCGGCACCCCTTGGCTTTCTGGAGGCGGGGGCCAGGGATTACGCCGGCGAACTGCCGCTGATCCTGAAACTCAACAACCGGGAGAATCTGTTCGGTGAGAAGGACCCCAACATGTCAGTCACCGGCTCCATCGAGGCGGCGCTGCGTTTGGGCTGCGTCGGCATTGGTTACACGGTCTATCCGGGGTCTGCCTTTCGCACCGAGATGTATGAGAAATTGCAGGAGCTGGCCGAAGAGGCGAAATACAATGGGCTAGTCGTCGTGGTTTGGTCCTACCCGCGCGGCTCCGATCTAAGTAAAGAAGGTGAAACCGCGCTGGATGTTTCCGCTTACGCGGCCCAGATCGCCGCGCAGATGGGAGCCCATGTAATCAAGGTCAAGCCGCCCGGCGCGAACATCGAGCAGGAGGACGCCCGCAAGGTCTACGAGAAAGCCGGCGTGCCGTCCGAAACCCTGGCACAGCGGGTGGAACACGTAGTCCAGTCCGCTTTCAATGGGCGACGGGTCGTGATTTTCTCAGGAGGAGCCGCCAAAGGCGAAACGGAGATCTATGACGAGATCCGCGGCATTCGCGACGGTGGTGGATTTGGCTCGATCATCGGGCGCAATGCGTTTCAACGGGAACGAGCGGAAGCGCTGGAACTGCTGAAGAACGTCATTCAGATCTACGCCGGTAAGCAGTAGCGTGCCAGCGCTACGGTGAAGCCCGCTAACCGGTGCGCGCCAAATACGGAAATATGATGCCGTAGCTGAGCAGTGTAATGAGCGCGATGCTCGGCAGTTGCAAAGGCCAAAAGCGGCCCCAACGGCAGACCCGCCCACTGTATGGAAGTACGGTTCAAGTCTGACAAGGTTAGAGGGATCTGGTCCAGCTGTCAGCCGGAATTGACCTTGGCGAAAAATGCTGTTACACCTCAAACCCTCAAGCTAGACGGACCCACCACGAACCGCAAGGCGTCTGTGAAGCCGATCGAAACGGGAGCATCCGCTTCGGGCGGCCTGCCCCAATGTGAATCCAGTCGGTTCGAGGTTGTCTCATGGGGATCTATTCGGTATTAGTACTGCGTGCAGGAACGGTTCTGAGGCGCTAGCCGGAGGATTGAAGATGGTTGACGAATTGGCGGCCGCGCAGGCGCGCAATCTCTGCGATCCGGATAGCCTGGGGTTCGAAAACACGGGCGAGCTGGAACCACGGGAAGGAATCATTGGACAATCTAGAGCGCTGCAGGCGTTGCAGTTCGGTCTGGAGATGCCAGGTAGCGGTTACAACATCTATGTCGCCGGCGTCGCCGGCACTGGTCGCACCACCGCTGTGAAAGCCTACCTGGAGGACCGCGCCCTCCATCAAGAGGTCCCGTCGGACTGGTGTTACGTGAACAACTTCGCCGATCCGTACCGTCCCAAATCGCTGCGTCTGCCCGCTGGCCGAGGGGCGGAGCTCCAACGCGACGTAAAAGCGTTTGTCGAGCGAGCGCACACCGACATTCACCAGGCCTTCGAGAGTGACGAGTACCGCGATCGCAAGGAGGCTGTCCAGGTAGAGTTGGAGCGGGAGCAGCAGGCGTTGTTCAAACCGATGAAAGAACGGTCAGAGGAGGCAGGCTTCTTATTGGAGATCACCCAGATGGGCATGGCCTTCGTGCCCCTCGAGGATGGCAAGCCGATCGACCAAAAGGCCTTCCTGGCCCTGGATGCCGAAGCTCGGAAGGAGATGGAGCGCCGGCGCGACGAGCTACAGGAGGAGATGAAGGACACCCTCACGGAGATGCGCTCCATTGCCAAGAATCTGGTGGAGCGGGTACAGGAGCTGGACCGCGGCGTCGCCCTCTATGTCGTCGAGCTACTTATGGAGGATCTGGTTGCCAGCTACAGCAAGCTCCCAGAGGTTTCCGCCTACCTCCAAAGCCTGCAGGATGACATTCTGGAAAACATCGACGCCTTCCGCTCGAATGGCGACGAAGGCGAGGGCGCGCCGAAACCCCCCTGGCTCGCGGAAGCTCCGTTGCGCAAGTACGAGGTCAACGTGGTTGTGGATAACAGCGCTTTGAAGGGAGCGCCGGTGGTCATGGAGTTGAATCCGACCTATAGCGATCTCTTCGGACGCATTGAAAAGGAGTCTCAGTTCGGTGCGCTGCACACCGATTTCACCCTCGTGCGGGGTGGTTCGATCCACCGCGCCAACGGGGGATACCTGGTGCTGCCGGTTGAGGAGCTCCTGCGCAACATCTTCGTATGGGACGGCCTCAAGCGCTCCCTGCGTAACAACAAGATCGAAATCGAGGAACTGGGCGAACGGCTGGGATACATCACGACTCGCGGACTTAGACCGGAGCCGATTCCGCTGCAGGTCAAGGTAGTCCTCATCGGCAACCCGATGCTCTACCATCTGCTGCACCAATGGGACAGTGATTTCACCGAACTCTTCAAGATCAAGGCGGATTTCGACACCCGCATGAAGCGAACCGATGCCAACATCCAGGTCTATTTGGCGTCCATCTCGCGCATGTGTAAAGCAGAGGATCACCGCTGCCTCGACAACACCGCGGCGGCGAAGTTGATCGAGCACAGCTCGCGATTGGCCGACGACCAGGAAAGGTTGTCGACCCATTTCGGAGACATGGCCGACTTGATCCGCGAGTCCGATTTCTGGGCCGCCAGCGAAGGGGCTGATTTCATCAGCGCATCCCATGTGAGCAAAGCGATCGACAAGAAGATCTACCGCTCCAACATGATTCAGGAGCGCGTGCAGGAGATGATCGAGCGCGGCACCCTGCTCATCGACACTCAGGGCTCGGTGGTGGGCCGGCTCAACGGGCTGGCGGTAATATCCCTGGGGGATTACGCCTTCGGACGGCCGAACAGGATCACCGCCAGCATCGGCCTAGGTCGCGGCGGCATCGTCGACATTGAGCGGGAAGCGAAATTGGGCGGTCCACTGCATACCAAGGGGGTGCTGATTCTCAGCGGTTATCTGGTTCAGAAATATGCCCAGGACAAGGCCCTGCCCCTTTCAGCTCGATTGGTGTTCGAGCAGAGCTACGAGGGGGTCGAAGGCGACAGCGCCTCCAGCGCCGAACTCTACGCCTTGCTCTCCGCCCTTTCGGGATTGCCCATAAGACAGAGTATCGCGGTCACCGGGTCGGTTAACCAACAGGGGGACGTGCAGGCCATCGGTGGCGTCAACGAAAAGGTAGAGGGGTTCTTCGAGGTGTGCAGAGCGCTTGGAGACCTCAGCGGTGAGCAGGGCGTCATGATTCCCTTCAGCAACGTTCAGAACCTCATGCTCAAGGAGGAGGTGGTGCAGGCGATCGCCGAGGGACAGTTCCATGTCTGGCCGGTCAGGACCATTGACGAGGGGATCGAGTGCCTAACCGGCGTCGCAGCCGGCGAGCGCGATGCCGCCGACCGTTATCCCGAGGATTCGGTGCACGGTCTTGTTGACCAGCGCCTGTTCGCGTTGGCGGAATGTTTGAAAGAAGGCGAAAACGACGATCGCAAAGAAGAGAACTGAATCGAGAGGTGTTGTGCGATGGCTCTGAGAACAGCGACCGAGTTCAAGACCGGCCTCCAGGATGGTCGCGTCGTTTTTTGCGGCGGTGAGCGTGTCGAAGATGTGACCCACCACCCCGACCTGGGTATCGCGGTAGATCACGTGGCGCTGGATTTCCGGCTGGCGGAGGATCCCGAGCATCTCGAGCTCATGACCTGGCAGGATCCCGATAGCGGAATCACCTGTAGCCGCTATTTCAAGGTCCCTGGCAGCAGCGCCGACCTCTTGGACCGGCGGGAGATGATCGAACGTTCCACCCGGCTCGGAAGTGGCGTGGTGCTGCTCGTCAAGGAGATCGGATCCGACGCGCTCTTGGCGCTGGACCTGGTGGCGCGCCAGCTCGACCTCCAGTGTGGCACGGAATACACCGCCCGCGTCGGCGCCTTTCACCGCCACTGCATGGAATCGGACCTGACCATGGCGGTCGCCCAAACCGACGTAAAGGGGGATCGCAGTCTCCTGCCCTCGCAGCAGGAACACCCCGACTATTTTGTGCACATCGTCGAGGAGCGGTCCGACGGCATCGTGGTGCGCGGGGCGAAGGCACATACGACCTGTGCGCCCTACGTCGACGAGCTCATCGTCCTACCCACCCGCGCCCTTGGCAGCGACGATTCCGCCTACTCGGTGGCGTTTGCGGTTCCGCTGGATACGCCCGGATTGAAACTGATTGCCAGTCCGCTGGGCGCGGCGGACGAAGACACCTTCCACTATCCGGTGAGCTCGAAACATCGCATGGTGGACAGCCTCACGATCTTCGACGACGTCTTCGTACCGTCCGAGCGGATCTTTCTCAAGGGAGAGTGGCAGTTCGCCGGGCCCTTGGCCAACGCCTTCGTAGAATTCCACCGCTTCACCGCCGTATCTTACAAACCGCCACTGTGCGATCTGTTCATCGGGGCCGCCGCGTTGTTGGCCGAGCTCAACGGGATCGAACGCGCCAGCCACGTGCGCGAAAAGCTGACCAAGCTCATCACCTACGCCGAGACCGTTCGAGGCTTGAGCCTGGCGGCCGCCCATGAATGCCGCATCTCCGACGCGGGCACTGCCGTCCCCAACGTGGTCTACACCAACCTGGCCAAGCACTACTTCGCCAGCAACTACCACCAGGCGGTCGCCTGGGTGCAGGATATCGCCGGTGGCCTGGTGGTTACGGGACCCTCCAGCGCAGATCTGCAGAATCCGGAAACGCGGCAGTACGTCGACCGCTTTTTCGGCGGCAAAGCGGGTACGTCTGCCGAGACGCGCCTGCGCGCGTTCAATTTGGTGCGCGATCTGACCGCGTCCGCCTTCGGGGGGTATAACCAGCTCCTGGCGATCCACGCCGAGGGTTCGCTGGAAACGCAGAAGATCACCATTCTCCGCGACTACGATGTAGAGCGCTGTAAGGCATTGGCGAAAGCCGCGATCGAGGCGGGCGCTTCCTAGGCCGTCCGCCGGCTGCCTGCTGATGACGTTGTTAGGCCTCGGTGGCCGCTCGCGGTAGTTGCGGGTGCTAAAACCTCTGGAAGTGGCTACTTCTTCCAGAATTGCGGCGACAACAAAACAATCACCGTAAAGATATCCAGCCGGCCGATCAGCATCAGGGCGGAGAGTATCCACTTCCCGAAGAAAGGAACCTGGGAATAGCCATCGGTTGGACCGACCATTCCCAGGCCGGGTCCGATGTTGCCCAGGGTCGCCGCGACCGCGCCCATTGAGGTGGTAAAGTCCAATCCCATCGCCGCCATCACCAGGACCCCCGCGACAAAAAGACTCACGAAGAGGATCGAATAACCGACCACGTTCGTTACCACCTCCCGGGGAATCGCGGTCGGACCCAGACGTACGGGAACCACGGCGTGAGGGTGCACCAGTCGGATGACCTCGGTGAGAACGAATTTCAGCAGCAAGTGCACGCGCATGATCTTCATGCCGCCGCAGGTCGATCCGGCACACCCCCCCACAAACATCAGCACAAACAGCAGAAGTTGTGAGCTCAGCGACCATTGTTCGTAGTCAGCGGTCGTGAAGCCGGTGGTGGTGAGAATAGAGGCCACCTGAAACAGGCTCTTCTCCGCCGTCTCAGCCAGATTCTGGTAGTTGTTGTAGTAGGTATCGAACCCGATGAGCAGGGTTATCACCGCGGCAATGGCCAGAAAGAGCCGGAACTCCCCGTTGCGGAGATGGGCGGTGAGGTCGCCGCGCAGGAAGCGGTAGTGCAACGAGAAGTTGGTCCCTCCAAGAATCATGAAGAAGATAATGACGTAGCGAATAAAAGTGCTGTCGAAGGCGCCCACGCTGGCGTTGCGCGTTGAGAAACCGGCGGTTGCCACCGTTCCGAAAGCGTGGCAGAGGGCGTCGAAGAACTTCATGCCACCTGCCAGGAGCAGCACGACCAACGCGGCGGAGATCAGCAGGTAGACGCCGGACAGAATCTTGGCGGTCTCGGTAATGCGCGGTGTCAGCTTGTCGACCACCGGTCCCGGGATCTCTGCTTTGAACAACTGCATACCGCCAACGCCGAGGAACGGCAGGATGGCGAGCGACAGCACGATGATGCCCATGCCTCCGATCCAGTGGGTGAGACTGCGCCAGAACAACACGCCGTGGGGCATCCCCTCGATATCGACGAGGATGCTAGCTCCGGTGGTAGTAAATCCGGAAACCGTCTCGAAAAAGGCGTCGGTGACCGACGGTATGCTGTTCGAGAAGAGGTATGGAAGGGTGCCGAACGCGGAGAAGCTGAGCCAGGCCAGGGTCACTACCGCGAATCCCTCTTTGGGGCGCAGGTCCTGTTCCAGCTTGTAGGAACGGAAGGCGAGGAGCCCGGCGAAAAACGTCACCCCGGCGCTCATTAGAAATGCCGAGTAATCTCCGTCACCGTAATATATAGAGAAAGGTATCGGCAGCAGCATGGTCCCGGAAAGGAAGACCAGCAGGAATCCTATAATGTGGATTACACCGCCGAAACGCATCGCCCCTGTTTCGCGCCTAACTGCTGAACAGCTTTTCCACTTGTTCCAACGCCTGGGGCAGGGTAAAAACCACCGCCTTGTCGCCGGACTGAAGTTGGGTGACGCCGGTCGGAATGATCAGTTGATCGTCGCGCAGCAAAGCCCCGATAATGCTGTGTTTGGGAATCTTGAAGCCGCTCAACGGTTTGCTCGTAATCTTGCTGCCTTCGAGAACGCGGTACTCGATGCAGTGGGCGTCGATGCCCGGAAAGGACGCGATGGAAACGACCTCCTGGTGCTGGATGTGTCGCTGCACAGCGTTGACCGTCAGTAGCTGTTTGCTGATCACCGCATCCATGCCAATAGTGGGCGTGATGGGCAGGTATTCGACCTTGTTCACCAGTGCAATCGTCCGGGCCACTTCCAAATGGTGCGCCATGAGGGTGGCGATAATGTTGGTTTCGTCGTCCCCGGTAACCGCCACGAAGGCATCCATCTCAAGGATGCCCTCACTGGCAAGCAGATCATAGTCCATGCCGTCGCCCTGAATGATCAGCGTTTCCGGCAGCTGGTCGGCGATCTCCCACGATTTCTCTACTTTGCTCTCGATCAGCTTGACGTTGACCCCGGGGGTGAGAGAGCTGGCCACGAACTGTCCGACCAAACCACCGCCGAGGATCATAACATCTTCGATCACCGTATCCTTCTTGCCGGCGGCGTTGACGAACGTTGACAAGTAGCTAGGGTCGCACATGGCGTAGATCTGATCGCCGGCCACCAGAACGTCGGGTCCGCGTGGAATTAACGTATGTTGTTTCCGTTGGACCGCGACGATGCGCACAGGCGGATAGTTGTGCCGCACCCACAGCTCAGCCAGCGGCGTGTGCAGAAGTCTAGAATCCTCTTCGAGGCGAATACCCAGCAACTGTACCTTGCCGCCTTCGAACTCGGTGATATCGGTGGCGCTCGATTGACGGATGAGGCGCACGATGGCATCCGCGGTTTCGCGTTCGGGATGGATGATCAAATCGGTACCCAGTTCTTCGGCGGTGAGCGGATATTCGGGAAGGGTGTACTCGGGATTGCGAACGCGGGCGATGGTGGAGGCCGCGCCCAGCCGCTTCGCCAGTCGACACGCGAGAAGATTCGCTTCCTCGTTGGTGGTCATGGCAGCCACGACGTCGGTCTGACCGATATGGGCTTCGCGCAAGGTACGAACGCTGGTACCGTTGCCGGATACGACCAGAACGTCGAGTTGTTCGCCGGCGCGGCGGGCGCGGCGCGGGTCGATCTCGATTAAGGTGATATCGTGATCGTGCCGGGACAGCTGCTTGCACAGCTGGAAACCGATGGCGCCGGCGCCTATGATGAGAATGCGCATGTACCGTCTCGCTAGCTGATAGAACAGACAGTAGTCAAACCAGCCACCCCCGCCGGCCCCAAAATCGTCGCCTCTGTCTGCACGGGGACAGTACGGCATCCGGACGGTTGCGTCCAACCTGATCGACTAGGTAGAGAAAGCACCATGGTAGCGCATCGGTCATTCGTCGTCTTCGTGATCGTGATCCTCGACGTCACCGCCGTGACCGGTGCGCAAATGGAGGAGGTATTGGATCAAGGCGTTGCGGTCTTCAAGTGGTTGTTCATCATAACTTCCCGCTCCCCGCTCCGTTCTGGTTTCCCACATGAAGCGGACCTTTTCCCCCAAGTCGCCCTCCGCCAGCGCGCTTGTGCGGAGGTCATGGGCTTGAGGATCCGCCGGTTGGAATCCGTCCGCATCAAGAAACCCTTCGGGACCGTGGCAGGATTGGCAGGCAAGACCAGCGGGACTTTCGGCGCTGAACAGCGCCAACCCCCTCCGAATGATTTCGGCGTCATCTGAAACAGTGAACCCTTCGATTTGCTGAACGAATCCCAGCGAAAAGATTGATGTGCCGTTTTCCTGTAGCAGGGTCTGGGCATCGGCATTGCCCATGATGCCACCGCGCCCGGCGAAGTCGTAGACGTTTGGTTCGGTAAACCACTCGTTGATGTCCATGACCACCTGGATCGCCCACTCGTCGCCATCGAGGTGGAGCACGATCGGTAGGTGCAAGTCGATGGAATAATCGATCCCTCCCGATGGTCCGGTGTGTACCAGGAAAGCACCCTCCTCGTCGCCGGCCGCAAAATTGCCTTCGAGCTTCATGTAGTGATAACCGCCGCCAATGACATCGGGCCAGGCCATGCCGTTGTAATCCGCCTCGTTCGGCAGCGCGCCGGTAAGGTTGTCCTCTCCCGTGATGCCGAACGTGAACGCCAGTGCGGTATAGTCGCCGGCCGGCATCTTCACCGCGGTGAATTTTTGCGTCGCGGGACGTGCCGCATCGCGGTAATGCCGATTCTCGATCAGGACAGCGCCGCCGTCAGCATCTATCAATCTGAAATCGCTAGTGATGTATTCAAGAGTCAGAACCTCGTACCGATTACCGGCGGCATTGGCGTACTCGTCGCTGTGCAGAGTGAGATCCTCGCCGTCAACCACATGTTCCAATGAGACCGTGACCGTGCCGGCATCATCCTTGTCGTCGTCCCCACAGCTATAGAGCGAGACCAGCAAAAGTGCGAGGACTGAAAGGATTGATCGATTCAGGGGAGGCATTGGCGCTCGATTACATCAGGAGTTGCCGCGCGGAGCGGATCGCCAAGGACGCCAGTGCTTTGGCTCAATATCCTTTGGACTTGTCGATAACCGCCAGCAGCGGTTCGCCGGACCGATACCGTCGCAGGTTTTCGCAGAACAGATCTGTGGTTCGGCGATTTCTTTCCGGTGAGGCTCCGGCAGTGTGCGGGGTGATGACCACGTTTTCCATCTGCCACAACGGGTGATCGTCGGGCAGCGGTTCCTGGGGCGTTACATCGAGACCTGCACCGCCGATCGATCCGGTTTCCAACGCTTCGACCAGCGCCTGTTCGTCAACGATTTTTCCCCGGGTCACGTTAAGGAGCAGGGCGTGGGACTGCATGTGATTAAACGCCGAGCGGTCGAAGAAACCTTCGGTTTCCGGCGTCAGCGGTGCACAAATGGCGACGACGTCCGCTCGCTCCAACAGATGCTGGAGCCGGTCCATGCCCCAGCACGCTTCGACGCACTCGGGGAGATCCATCGATTCCGGGTCCACGGCAATGACGTTCATCCCGAACGCCGCTGCCCGGGTCGCCAGCTCTCGTCCAGTACCACCGAGACCCACGATACCCATCACCCGACCGGGTAGCTCCCACGAGCGCTTGCGAATGGCCATCTTCACGGTCCAGTTGCGGGCGCGGATTGCAGTTCCGAGGCCGCGGGTAAGAGCTAGGAGAAGGGCCATGGCGTGCTCAGCGAGATGCACCCCGACGTTTCCCTTGGCGCTGGTGATGACAACGTCTGAGGCAACGCACTCCGGCGTCAGGGCGCCATCCACCCCGGCAGAAGGGAACTGGATCCAGCGCAGCTTCTTAGCGCTGCTGTAGAGATCGGGGTCGAAACCTCCGAAGACGATCTCTACCTGCTCAACAATCTCGGCTATCTGCTCCTGGCTTTGGCGCGACAGGACCTCCACATCCGCTCCCACCGCGCGTATCTGGTCGATCAATTGCTCTTCCAGGTCAAACGTCAACAGGATCTTCATGGTTTCGCCCGTAGCGCCCCAGGTCGGCGCGGATGAATTCCAAAGTCGTGAGCAGCTTTGAAGCTACCGGCCGTCGAACCGCACGACGTGAGAAAGTATTTGAGCAAGGGGTGCGTATTCGGTATACATATAAGCGAAATAACAGCCAAGATAAATGAAGTTAATAACTGAGGATTTGCAATCGAGGAGCTGCGAGATGCCGACGAGTCCATTGAAGGTTTCAAGCGTGTTATTCTGCGCTGCAGCAGTCCTGTTGGTGGGCGGAATCGCCAGGGTCGATGCGCAACCGGTCATGGGCGAGGTTCCGCAGGCGGTGACCGACCAGTTCTTGTCCGATGTGAAAGGGGTCAAGGTCGAAACCTGGGTCCAGGATCTCGAGGTCCCCTGGTCGCTGAAGTTCCTCCCCAACGGAGATGCCCTGGTTGCCGAGCGACCCGGCAGGATTCAGCGCATACCGAAGGGAATGGACCAGGCGGAACTCTACGCCGAAATAGAGGTGGCTGCCACCGGCGACAACGGTCTGTTGGGCATGACACTGCATCCCGATTTCGCCAGTCAACCGTTTGTCTATGCCATGCACGGTCATTACCCGACCGATAACAGTTTTTCGATGCGCGTCATTCGGTTACGTCACGAAGGCAGGAAAGCTCGATTCGACCGGGTGATCATCGACGGGATTCCGGGTGATCCGATTCATATCGGCGGCAGGATCGCCTTTGGTCCGGATGGGTTGCTTTATGTAGGTACCGGCGATCTTTGGAATCAGGAGGTGTCCCAGGATCTGAATTCGCTGGCCGGCAAGATCCTGCGCGTCACCCCTGAGGGAAAAATCCCCGACGACAACCCGTTCCCGGGCTCGCCGATCTACTCCTATGGTCACCGAGTCGTCCAGGGACTAACCTGGGATCCGGAAACCGGCGTCATGTTCAATTCCGAACACGGGCCCTCCGGCGAATGGCCCGGGGTCTTACACCGGGACGAAATCAATATCGTCGAAAAAGGGGGCAACTACGGCTGGGCGAAGGTGGTAGGCGCACCAAGGTTGGCCGAATACAAAGATCCGATCGCCATGTGGCGGCAAGAGTCCGTCCCGCCGGCTGGCATGACCTTCTTTCGGGGCGATCTCTTCGTGGCCACCTTGGGAAGCCAGGCGCTGTTGCGCATTCGGTTCGAGGACCATAGCGAATACAAAGTGGCCGAGATTCAGCGTTGGTTCGGCCACAACCTTAACTACGGACGCTACGATCGGTTGCGCGATGTGACGGAAGGACCGGACGGCAACCTGTACGTGCTTACCAGCAATCGGGGCGGGCGCGCCGCGCTGCGGGCCAACGACGACAAGATCCTGCGGTTGATAGTCGCGACGCCAGAATAGCCCGGAATCGCCTGACCGTCATTTCAATATGCCCGACACATCGGCGATCCAGATGCTCGGTTCCGTGCTTTTGTAGCTCAGATACAGGATCTTGCGGCCGTCCGGGGACCAGCGCGGCGATGCGTCGCCGAAATTGATCGCCAGCAACACCGACGGACTTCCCCCCGTCAACGGAACCGTGCAGACATCGTTTTGCCAGATGTAGGTGATCGTCGTCCCATCGGGAGACCAGTGCGGGGAATGACCGGCAGCGAGCCATCTTGCATTGCCGCCCGCGGCTGGAATAACCCAAAGATTCCACTCTTTGTCCGTCTGTCCTGCGAACGGCCGGTCGGAAGCAAAGACGATCTGGCTCCCATCCGGGGACCAGGACGGGTCAGTGTCGACGCCCGGTGACTCATCTAGTGCACGAGGCGATCCGCCCCCCGCAGGCACGATCCAGATATCTGCCTCTTCGTCGGTTCCCGAGGCGATCGCCATTAGCTGGCTGTCGGGAGACCAGGCCATCGCCAGGTCAGCGCTCGCATCCATACTCGCCTGACGCGGTTCCTCACCATCAGCCGCAACCGTCCAGTACTTCCCGATCTCACCCTTGCGAACGAAAGCCACCGTCGTGCCATCTGGGGACCAACGTACATCCGTTTTACCATCGTCCAGGATGCCGCCTTGAGTCAGCGCCTTCTCCCCGCTGCCATCCACTTTCACCCGCCACAGATCGGGGCCCTCGGCACCGAACCTGGCAACAGCCACCTCTCCCCCGTCGGGGGACCAGCTGGCCCCCTTGCCGGGAGCGATGTCCAGATCGCCGCCAATGGTGGCGGCCTCCCCTTCTTCCAGGTCGATCGCCCACAATTCGTTCAGCGTGATGTGCCAGGTGAAGCTGATGCGGCGGCCGTCTGGTGACCAGGAAGGCCAAACCTCATACGAAGGGGTATCGGTCAATTGAATCTCGGCGCTTCCATCAACGGCTGAGAGATATAAGTCGCGGACCCCGGTGCGGCTGGAGTTGAAGGCGATCCACTTGCCATCGGGCGACCAATCGGGCGAGCCAGCGCGGGGATGTTCGGTAAGCCGGCGCGGAGAACCTCCCGTCGCGGGAATAACCCACAGGTTGTTGTCCTTTCTATCCTCTGTCGAGCCTGTAAAAACGATCCATTCGCCGTCGGGCGACCAGGCGGGATTGTTGCTGCGCGGAAACCCGGTCTCGAGGGTTCGGATAGCTCGGGTGCTGACATCGAGGATTCGTAGTACCGATCCCTCACCCTTCTTCGCCTCGTAGATGAGCTCCCTTCCGTCCGGCGACCAGCCGAACTGGCCCCGCATGACCGAATCTGCCGCCGTCGTTACCTGCCGCACGGTTTCCTCCGCCGGCCCGAAGGGATCTACGGAGTACAGATTCCAACAGTCGGCCCGGTTCGACATGAAGGTGAGCAGATTGCCGTTCGGTGACCATTCGAGATAGCGGTCGTAATTCGGGTCGGTCGTGAGCTGCCGGGCGTCGCCTCCTGCCGCCGGTTTGATCCAGACATCGCGGCTGCCGCCTCGGGTTGAAATGAAGGCGATCCATTCGCCATCGGGCGACCAAACTGCCGTCTCATCCCGTTCCGGAACGTGAGTATAGCGTACGATATCGATCGGTTCGGTCGGTCGCGTGGCCGTCGGTAGTTCCTGAGCCGTGGTGTCTGCCGATATCAACGCGAAAACCAGGAAAAACAAGGTCCGTCGTTTCATAACAACCCTCCCTCCGCTGTCCGTCTATTCATCCAGCACATCGCCCACGTCGGCGATCCACACATCGGGCTCCGATGGCTTCCGCGCCAGATACATGATCTGCCGACCATCCGGAGACCACCGCGGCGAGGCATGTTCGTAGTTCACTGCCAACAGCACCGTCGGCACCCCTCCCATCACCGGAATCGTGCAGATATCGTTTTGCCAGACGTAGGTGATCTGCGTCCCGTCCGGGGACCAGTGGGGGGAATGTCCTTCGGTGAGCAGAGCAGCGTCGCCGCCGGCCGCGGGCACGACCCAGAGATTCCTCACTCCTTCGGTTTGCCCTTCACGAGGTCGGTTGGAGGCGAAAACGATCTGGCTGCCGTCCGGTGACCAGTCCGGATCTGTATCGACACCGGGAGCCTCGATCAACAACCAGGGCGACCCTCCGTTCAGCGGCACAACCCAGATGTCGACCTCTTCATCCGTTCCGGAGGCGATCGCCATCTGTCGACTGTCCGGAGCCCAGGCCATCGCCACGTCGTTCCCGCTACCGACGCCAAGCTGTTTTGTTTCGCCGCCCTTTGCCCGTATGACCCACACCTTCCCGTTCTCCTTTGAAACGAAGGCAATCTTCTTTCCGTCCGGTGACCAGCGCACGTCGCTTTGGCCCATATCCAGAGGGGCGCCTTCGGTCAGCGCCTTCTGGCTTTCGCCATCGACCGCGATTCTCCAGAGGTCGGCTCCCTGCGGTCCGAACCTGGCAATAGCAACCTCATCACCGTCAGGCGACCAGCTGGCCCCCTTCCCGGACACGATGTCGACATCACCGGCAATCATGCCAGCTTCGCCCTCTGTTACCTCCATTGCCCACAGCGCGCTCAAGGGTATGTGCCAGGTGAAGCTGATCCGCCGGCTGTCTGGCGACCAACTGGGATGGACCTCGTACGAGCTCGGCGTGTCGGTAAGGTGAATCTCGGTGCCACCCGAGGCTGGCCCGATGTAGAGGTCCCTGATTCCGCTCCTTGCCGAATAGTAGACGATCCATTTGCTGTCGGGGGACCAGTCCGGAGAGAAATCAGCGCTGGTATGTTCGGTCAACCGGCGCAGTGGACCTCCTGCGGATGGAATAATCCACAGGTTGCTCTCCTTTCTGCCGTTTTTACCCCCGCCCTTGAAGAGGATCGACGTGCCGTCGGGTGACCAGGTGGGGCTGTTGCTGTGCAGAAACGGTGTCTTCAGCGTTCGCCTCGCACCACTGTCGAAGTCGGCGACGTGCAGTTCGGTGCCTTCGCCGTTCTTCGCTACGTAAACGATCTCGCCCCCGTCGGGTGACCAATCGAACTGACCCCCTTTGACCGAATCCGCCAGCGTCGAAAGCTGAAGCAGGGTCTCCGGTCCACCAGAGGGATCGATTGTCCAGAGATTCCACTGGTCGCCCCGCTCGGACATGAACGCAATCCGTTTCCCGTCGGGTGACCATTCCGGACTGCGGTCATAGGCAGGATCGGTGGTCACCTGCCTGGCGTCGCCCCCCGCTACAGGTTTGATCCAGATATCGCTATTGCCGCTGCGCGAGGATACGAACGCAGTCCACATGCCGTCGGGCGACCAGACGGCATTCTCTTCGCTCTGCGGATGGGTCGTATAGCGGACAATATTGATCGGCTCGGTCGGGCGAACGCTTGGCGGCAGGTCCTGCCCGCGAGCGGAGAAGGATGGCGCAAGCGTGAGCGCCGCAATAAGGAAGGCCAATCTTTTCATGATAGCTCTCCGCGTATTCGTTTCTGGTTTTTGGAAACTCCTCTGCGCCCCAGCAACAACCTTCACAGATCAGCTCTTGCCCTCGATGTCGAGGGAGACGATCTCTTCCAGATTCCTCAGATACAGACGGCCATTCGCCAGGCTCGGCGCCGTCCAGCAACGCCCGCTCAATACCTGGGAGCTGGTTATTTCCTTGTGAGCGTTCGGATTTGCTTCGACCAGTGCCAGCTTACCGTCCTCGCTCAGCACCACGAGATGGCCATCTGCGTAGAGGAGGCTACCCTTGCCGTATCCCCTCGCCTTCCATTTCACCTCGCCGGTCTTGGCGTCGATGCAGGTCAAAATGGCGTTGTCGAATCCGTAGAGCATACCCTGATGGTATACCGAGCTGTTGAAGTGGTTCTTCATCTTCTTGGTGAACCACAATTCCTGGACGCCCAATCCAGAATCAGCTTGCGTAATCTGCACCATGGCCCCACCGATGCCGTATGAGGAGGAGACAAAAACGCGATCGGGCGATATGAAGACGGGCATGGCCGGATTGATGCTGTTGGGCCATTCGTGACGCCAGTACGGCTCTCCGCTCGATGGATTGAGGGATACCAGCGCCGCACCTGTGAAAAACAGAATCTGCCGCGAGCCAGCGGAGTTGACCGCGATCGGCGAGGAATAACCGATGGGGTCTTTGCCGCTGCCCCAGACAACCTCGCCCGTATCTTTGTCGAACGCCATCAACGATCGTTCGTTCGAGCCGCCCGCTTCGATCAACACTAGGTTGCCCTCGATCAGCGGGGAGGACGTGAACCCCCATGTCGGCCTCTTGCTGCCGAATTCCATGCGCAGATTGCGCTTCCAGATGACCTTGCCCGTAGCCGCGTCCAGGGCGAAGAGCTCACCGCTGGCTCCCATCGTGTACACCCGGTCTCCGTCCAGCGTCGGGGTGCAACGTGGTCCGTTGCCGTGACTCTCCATGTATTTGGCGCCGCTGCGGACCTTCCAGATCTCGCTGCCGTCGACTGTGTTGAGACAGACGGCATACTCGTTCGTCCCTTTGGCGTACATGGTGTAAAGCCGCGAGCCGGAGATCGACATACCCGAGAACCCCTCTCCCAGCGGCTGCCGCCACATCTGAGGCGGTCCGGTTTCAGTCCATTCTTTGTTCAAGGGGACCAGGGACGACATGCCGTCGCGATTCGGACCTCGCCATTGTGGCCACTCGGTACTACCGTCCGCCGGCTGGGCAAGCGCCGTTTCGGCAGCCCAGAAATAGCTCAGCGCCAGGATCGCTGACGCGTAGTAGAGATATCCAGGTTTCATAGTCGCATCTCCTTCTCGTTGCGCTCAATAATTGATTGCGAATATCTACCTGCAATGTTCACGCCTGTAGATAACGCGCATGATCGTCTTGGTGTCATCAAGCCCCTTGCACCAGGTCCCCGAGCGCCTGGTGGATGTCCGCTGGCAAAGGACCGGCACTCGCGGCCTCCACGTCCTGCTCGACCTCCTCCGGTGTTTGGCAGCCGAGCAGAGCGATCGTCACGGCCGGATCGGCCATGACATACCTCAGGGCCAGCGCCGGCAGCGAAAGGCCGGTATCACTCTGAATCTCGTAGAGCCGCTTGAGGGAAATCTTGAGCTCCGGTGTCATCCACTCGGGCGCCGACACGAACCACTCGTCGTTGCGCTCGGCGAGCCGTCCCACACGGAGCACGCCTCCCAGGATCGTCGCCACCCCCTTCTTCTGGGCTAGGGGCAGGGCCTGCTTCTTCGCCTCCCGTTCAAGTGGGTTGTAGCTCATGGCCAAGAGATAGGTATCCACCTCCACCTGCTGTAAGACGCGAGCCGTTCCCGCGGGAGTGTTTCCGGTGATTCCGATCGCGTCGCAGCGGCCTTGATCCCGCGCCTCGGCAAGGACGTGCATAACCGGAGCGTCTCTGAAGTTGTAGTCTTTTCCATTCTGCAGATCACGATCATCGCAGGGTTCGTCTGACCACCACTGGTGCCAGTCGGCTTCATGAATCTGGAGCACGTTCACGTGCTTTCGCTGCAGCAGCCGCAGGTTTTCGTCCAGCTGGGCACCAATGGCGTCGGCGGAGCGGAAATGGGAGGGGGTGGCGAAATGCCCGACCTTGGTTGCCAGCACGTACTCCTCGTCCCGATCGCGGAGCGCTGTCCCGAGAATCCCCTGGGAAAGACCTTTGCCGTAGTGGGGTGAGGTGTCGAAGTAACGTACGCCCAGTTCCAGAGCCCGCTGGACGGTCTCCACACCGGTGGCGAAGGACTGCACGTTGAGGGAGCCACCGCCCAAACCGAAGGTGGTGGTGGAGAGATCGGTGCTTCCCAGATTGGTAGTTGCTAGCGCGGCCATAATCTTGGCACTCCTTCCGAAATCGGACTGACTGCTTAGCCGGCAGACACTCAACCTATCCTATACTATACCACATCCGAATACCATGGGAAATGAGCGAGCGAAAGAACTGCCCGGCAGGACGAATACGGCATCGATTGTTGACAAACTGCGGAGATATAACCGTATTCCCTTACAGACCGTGTGAATACATTAGAAGGCGGCACGCCGAGACAACCGAAGCTGATCAAACCTACCTCATCGGAGAGCAAAAATGGCTGATTCCCGATCTACCTATCCGGATTTTACCAGCGATGGAAAATACAAAGTCATCGGTACTCGCCCGGTCCGTCACGACGGTCTCGACAAGGTAACGGGTCGCGCTATCTACGGCGCCGATGTCCGCATACCGGGGCTGCTCTACGGAAAGGTTCTGCGCAGCCCCCATGCTCACGCCCGCATCATCTCCATCGACACCACCAAAGCTATGCAGCTCGAAGGGGTGCGCGCCGTGGCAACGGCGGATGATCTGGTGGAGACGGTGGATAAGTTGTCGACGTTTGGCGAGTCGATCGTCAACATCCGCGAGCTCGCCAAGAATTCGCTCGCCTCCGACAAGGTGCTCTACAAGGGCCACGCCGTTGCGGCGGTTGCCGCCACCAACCCGCATATTGCCGAAGAAGCGCTCGACCTGATCAAGGTCGAATACGAACCGTTGCCGGCCGTCCTCGATGTTCTAGATGCGATGAGAGAAGGCGCACCCCTGCTGGACGAGAGCCGCACTACCAAGGCATTGGGGGAGGACACCGGAAAGAAAAGTAACATCGCCTCGCACAACCGCAGTGAGATGGGGGATGTCGACAAGGGTTTTGCCGAGGCCGATGTCGTTGTCGAACGAGAATTGCGCACCGCGACAATCCACCAGGGATACATCGAACCGCACAATACCACCGTTCACTGGCGCGATGACGGATCGGTCACCGTCTGGGTCAGCACTCAAGGTTCCTTCGATATTCGCGCTCAGGTATCGGAGGTGTTACAGGTGCCGGTGTCGAAGGTGAAGGTGATCCCGTGCGAGATCGGCGGCGGATTCGGCGGCAAATTCTCCATCTACCTGGAGCCGGCAGCGGCGGTCATGTCGCGAAAGACCGGCCATCCCGTGAAGATGGTGATGTCCAGAACAGAGGTGTTTGAGGGTAGCGGACCGGCACCCGGATCGTACATGAAGGTAAAGATGGGGGCCACGAAAGACGGAACCATTGTGGCTGCCGTGGCCTATCTGGCGTACGAAGCCGGAGCTTATCCCGGCTCGGCCGTGGGCGCTGGCGCCTCCTGCCTGTTGGGTCCGTACAACATCGCCAACGTGCGCATCGACGCCTACGACGTGGTCAACAACAAACCCAGGTCAGCGGCCTATCGCGCACCCGGAGCGCCCAACGCGGCCTATGCTTCCGAGACCGTCATCGACGAATTGGCCGAAAAGCTGGGTATCGATCCCCTCGAGTTGAGGAAAAAGAACAGCGCTCACAAAGGCACCCGACGCGCCGACGGCACTGTTTATACGGACATCGGCTGCATAGAGACCGCCGAGGCGGCGATGAATTCCGCCCACTATCGCAGTCCCGCCCCGAACGGTCCGTACCAAGGGCGTGGGGTGGCCTCCGGCTTCTGGTTCAATGGCGGTGGGCAGTCCGCGGCGACGTTGAGCGTTAATCCCAACGGCACCGTCAATCTGATTGAGGGCTCCCCCGACATCGGTGGCACTCGCGCCTCGATGGCGATGATCGTTGCCGAGACGCTTGGCCTGGCCGCCGCCGACGTCAACCCGATGGTCGCCGACACCGACTCCATCGCCTACACCGATGGAACCGGCGGCAGCCGCGTCTGTTACGCAACGGGTCACGCATGTTACCTCGCTGCCGAGGACATCAAGGAAAGGATGTGCATCCGCGCCGCCAAACAGATGGAGCTGGAAGAAGGTGACGTGGAGTTCGTCGACGGCAACTACGTCGCCAAATCGGACAGCTCCAAGAAACTCACCTTCAAAGAGATCGCGGAGCAGCAAGGCAGCACGGGCGGTCCCATAGAAGGTTGCGGTACCATTAACGCTCCCAGTCCCGGCAATGCCTTCGCCACCCATATCGTCGATGTCGAGGTGGATCCGGAGACCGGCAAGGTGACGATACTGCGCTACACCGCAGTCCAGGACGTAGGAAAAGCGATCCATCCCAGTTACGTGGAAGGTCAGATACAGGGTGGTGTCGTTCAGGGAATCGGCTGGGCTCTTACTGAAGGGTATTTCTACAACGACGACGGCACGATGGCCAATCCCACGTTTCTGGACTATCGCATGCCCACGACGCTCGACCTACCCCTGATCGAAACCGTGCTGGTCGAGGTACCTAATCCTGGCAGCCCACACGGGATTCGCGGCGTCGGCGAAGTGCCGTTGGTGCCTCCGATGGCGGCCATCGCCAACGCCATCTATCAGGCCACGGGTCAGCGCATGGGAGAACTTCCCATGACTCCGGAACGGGTCGTGGCAGCGAGTCAGATGAGCGAGTCGAAGTTCCAGGAGGCGGCAGGCTAGGAGCCGATACCACGTTGCGAGGATCGCGCCTGTCAGATTCGTACCGTTAAGGTTTGTTGCCTTTGATCGTGACCTCTCCCGCGGAACCGCTCGAGACCATCTTGTCCGCAAGGCCCTGAGCTGAACGGGTTGGTAGATCAGGGTTGTTACTGATTGTCACATCCCGCCCGACGGCTTCGAGGTTGTTCAACCCATCCAGGTTGGCCAGAGATCCATTCCAGCTGATTCTCAAACTCCCGGCAACGCCGTTGAGGTTTTCCAGACCTTCAATAGTACTCAGTCTCGCGTTGTTCTGAATAGCCAGTCTGCCCTCGACTCTTTTGAGTTTCCCCAGTGCTGCCAGGCTGGTTAAAGACCCATTGAACTTGATATCCAGGTCGCCGGCGATGCTTTCGACGTTATTCAACCCCTCCAGGCTCGTTAGAGCGCCAATGTTTTCAACGACCAGGTCCCCTCCTAGCGTTTTGAGACCATGTAGTCCTTCCAGGCTCGTCAGGGCACTGTCGTAGTTAAAAACGAGATTGCCACCAAGACTGTCTAGTCTGCTCAGTGCCCTCACGCTGACCAGGGAGCCATTGCCGAAGACAGCCAGGTCACTCCCAACCTTTTCGAGTTTATTCAGCCCATCGAGGTTCGCAAGAGACCCGTTGGAGGAGATGATCAGCCTCCCGCCGACACGTTTGAGGTTACTCAGTGCTGCCACACTGGTCAAAGCGGCGTTGTTATCGATTTCCAGACGCCCATCGACGCTGGTGAGGTTGTTTAGGCCTTCCAGCGTGCTCACACCGATCCAGCCAATAGCCATGCTCCCGACGCTGGTCAGCTTACTCAAAGCCGCCAGACTGGTCAGACCCGGATTGTCGACGATATGCAGATGTCCCAAGACCTCCTTGAGGTTGCTCAACGCCGCCACACTTTTCAGCACGGGATTGCCCTCGATTTGCATGAACCTTTCCACCCTGGCGAGGTTATTCAGGCCATCCAGGTTGGTCAGAGAATCATTCGTCCGAACATTCAGTCCTACGATGCTTTTTATATTTCTCAGTGCCGCCAGGCTGGTCAGAGCGGGATTGCTCTCGATAAACAGAAAGTTTCCAACGCTGATCAGGTTCTCCAAACCTGCCAGTGTGGTGAGCGGAGAATGATCTATTATCAGGTTACCGCCAATCGCGAACGGTCCGCCCCCGCTCGCCGCTATCAGCCGGTCAAATTCCTCTTGAGAACCAACCTTATAATCGCCTTCCAGAACGACATCCGCCGATATCGTATCGTCCACCTCGGCGGCGCTCTGTGCCCAGACGAAGGAGCCGAAAACGCCGCTCAGCAGCAGGATTTTTAGCCGAAGTTTCATGTGCGCCTCCTCTTTCATGGCTTTTCTCCCATCACGTTCAGGCAGATCATCTCCTTGTGGTTGCGGATATACAACCTGCCGCCCGACAGGGTAGGAGCGGTCCAGCATTTGTCCTCGAGTATCTGTACACTGGCTATTTCCCTGTATTCTTCAGACGTGGCTTCCGCCAGTGCCAACTTCCCCTCGCCGCCGAGCACGATCAAATGTCCGTCGGCGACGATCAACGAACCCTTTCCGGGGCCCCGGCTCGCCCACTGCTGAGCCCCCGTGCTGGCATCGATACACTTTAGAATCGAGCCGTCGAAGCCGTAGAGATAGTTTCCGTGCAATACCGATGAGCTGTAGTGATTTTCCATCGCTCGATTCTTCCAACGTTGCTCTACGACAAGGCCGTCACCAACCGCATTAATCTGAAGAAGTGCACCGCCGTAGTCGTACGAGGAAGAGACGAATATCCTGTCATCGGGAACGTAGATCGGAGTGGGAACGGCGATCCCGTGGTGCACCAGCCAAGGATAGGTCCAGAACACCCGACCATCCCGCGGTGAGACGGAGACGAGATTCTCCGAGGTGAGAAAGATGATTTGTCGATGGCCCTTGGAGGAAATCGATATGGGTGACGAATAAGCGGCCTTATCGGAGTGCGTTGTCCACCGCACCTCCCCGGTATCTCGCGCGAACGAGGCAATCGATTTTTCACCCTCACCCCCCACTTCCACAATGAGCTGATCGCCCTCAATGAGAGGCGAGGTGGAAAAGCCCCACCGTGGTACGGTGCTCCCGAATTCCTGGACGAAGTCGCGCTGCCACAGCGTTTCACCCGACTCGGCGTTCAGGGCGTATAGCTTCCCGTACGAGGAAAGCGCAAACAACAGATCTCCGTCTACCGTCGGCGTCGATCGCGGACCGTTGCCGTATTCTTCGAGAAAGGTGCTGTCGGCGTGAACGCGCCATTTCTCCTCCCCGCTGGAAGCATTAAAACACACCACGAACTCGGCGGTACTATCCGCCAGCATCGTATACCCGCGGCCCCCAGAGATGGAGATGCCGGAGAATCCGCTTCCGAACGGAATTCGCCAGAGAACCTCCGGGCCCTCCTTTGGCCAGCTCTTGAGAAGCCCTGTTTCGCGGGAATTGCCGTCGCGGTGCGGACCGCGCCATTGCGACCATTCAGCGAGCGGCTCTCGGGGATCGGAGTCACCGCCCGCCCCGCAAGAAGCCCAATACAACGGAGAGGTTGCGACAAAACAGATTAGAACCAGGAAATGTGTTTTCCTACACATAATTACCTCCTTCAACGCCTACGTCCTCAACAAGCACGGACAAACAGAGCAGGCCAGTGGGCGTCGATATATCACGGGTAGAAAACGGCGCCAAGAAAGCCGAGATTTTAAGGGTGTGACTGTTTTGTGGAGATGATGTTGTAGTCGGTTCATTTTGGAATCGGCTGGGCTTGAGATTGAGTTCATGAGGGAGAATGGCAATGGCAATGGAGAAACGCCCCTTCGGTCAGACCGGCGAGGAAGTAACCGTCATCGGCCTGGGCGGGGCCGGCCTGTACAAGCACTCCTTCGCGGAAGGGGTCGCCACCGTGCATCGGGCCCTGGAGCTCGGGGTCAACTATTTGGACACCGCCCCTCATTATTGCAGGGGAATGAGCCAGCCTATCTTCGGCGATGCACTCAGGGATCGGCCCGAAGACTTCCTATTCGCAGCCAAAATCGGAATGCTTCCGTACTCGCCCAGGTTCCGTTCCTACGATGCGCTGCGAGCCCAGCTTGACGAAAACCTGCGCCTCCTGCGGCGAGAGACGGTGGACGTTCTCCAGGCGCATGACGTGGATGCACACCGGTGGTGGACGGACACACCGCCTGAGGACAAGCGGGCGCCGGGAATTCGGGTGCTGCGCGAAGCCAAGGAAGAGGGTCTCTGCCGGTTCACTGGCGTTACAGGTGGTCAGTTCGCCGGCGTCGCGAGAGTCTTCAACGACGTGGATGTCGATGCCTGCCTTCCCGCGTTCCATTACGACGTCCTGCGAAGGGGCGCACGCCGCGAGGTGATCCCTCTAGTACGTAGCAGGAACGCCGCGGTAATATTAGGTGGGATATTCAGGCTGCTACCCATTTTCGCAGACATCACGAACTGGTTGAGCTCGCCTCCCGACGGGACCACTCCGGAGCTCGTGGACCGCATAAAGCGTCTCTATGCAGTCCACAGCGACTCGGGCCTTTCGGTAGTGGAGTTGACGATTCGGTACCTGGTAGCTGATCGAGACGTGAGCACAATACTGGTGGGCGCCGCGACGCCGGGCGAGATAGAAGAGAGCGTTGCGGCGGCCGAGAGAGGCCCACTCCCGGCGGACCTCCACGCCGTCATCGAAGACCTGGAGTTGCCGTAAGGGGGTCGACAAAGCGAACCGAGACGGGCCTGCGAGATCCATATCCTTAAAGGTGCCACGAGCACCAGCTGCTCACCCCTATCGTCTCTGACACGTTCACCCTCCGACGAACTCACGGTATATCGCAACCTCGCGATATACCGTGATCATTCCACCTAGAAGCCGATAAATTTTCAGGGCAGCTTCAAAGCCTTAACATATTGTTATGTATACTCTTACGAGCATTTCTACGCCACTGGCACGGTTGTTGATTGGGGATTGGTAGCGAGACACTCAGCCTCCATCAAAATGAGCGCGAAAAAGGAGACGACCGATGTCAAGAATCTCTGTTTCAGGAATGATAGCGATCCTGGTTATGTCCTTCGCCGGCTGCGGCGGCAGCGAGGACAAATCACCCCTGGCATCTCCCACGCCGTCGACCCCATCATCGGGAAGCATCGCGGAAGATTCGACGACGCCTGGAAACGATGGGGAAAGCGCCCAAGCAGGTACGGATGCGTCGACCGACTCGTCGCCTATCTTGGGTGGCGGGACCGGGATGGGGTCTGCGACCTCATTGCCTTCCCCGAGCGGACTTAATCCTTCGTTCGTGGGCAACTTCCTCGACGTAAACAGCTTTCCCCTCAATCTGATTCTGTCCGGCGGACCACCCAAGGATGGTATTCCCGCACTGACGAATCCGACGTTTGCGGCGGATGCCACGTATTTGTTCGACGAAGATCTGGTCCTGGGCGTGGTGATCAATGGCGTGGCCCGCGCCTACCCGCACAATATCGGTTGGTGGCACGAGATTGTGAACGACGAGATCGGCGGCGAGTTCATATCCGTGACCTTCTGCCCCCTCACCGGCACCGGATTGGTATTCGACGCCACCGACGAAACCGGTGAGCAGTTCGAACTCGGCGTCTCCGGCCTGCTCTTCAACACCAATCTGATCATGTATGATCGCCGCGACGGCACGACCCTTTATCCGCAAATGACCTTCACGGGCCTGCAGGGCTCCCGTGAAGGCCAAGCATTGAGCCTGCTACCGGTGGTGGAGACTACGTGGAGCACCTGGAAAAGACTACATCCAGATACGCAGGTTGTAGCCGAGGGGCCGTACTCCGTTACCAGGTATGGCAGTTATCCCTATGGCAACTACCGCAGCAACGACGGCCAGTTTCTCTTCCCTCTGACGCCCCCCCTGCAATCCTTCGACGGCGCTAAGGATATGGTCCTGGGGGTGCGGCTGGACGGCGAAGCCAAGGCGTATCCGTTCGAGAAGATGGGGCAGCAGGCGATCATCAACGACCAGGTAGGAGGTGTGGACATCGCGGTGTTGTGGGATCGGGGGAGTTCGCTCGCCATTCCGTACGCCCGCGAGGTGGGCGACCAGGTATTGAGCTTCGAGCTCCAGACCGACGACGGCTTCCCGTTCCTGTTGAGAGACCGGGAAACGCAAAGCCTGTGGAATGTGAACGGACAGGCCATCGAAGGTCCCCTGGAAGGCCAGCAGCTAACCCAGATTCCCGCCCACAATAGCATGTATTTCGCCTGGATAACATTCTGGCAGAATAGTGAAGTGTGGAACCCGTAAGGACAAGCCAAGGCGGTCGGGACGAGGGACGGCTCAGCTCTCGGGAGTTTCCCCGATATTGGCCAAGCGCTCTTTTGCCTGTGTGTAGGTCTCGTCGGGCAGCGGCCCTGTTTGGGCTGTAGCCGCATTGGCGTTGAGATGATCCACATCAGCGGTGCCCGCAATGGTGGTATGACATGCTGGGTGCGTCAGCGTGAAGCGAAGCACAAACTCGTAGCGGTTCATGCCTTCAGACAATTCATCGAGATGGGCATTGTCAAACTTGCCCCAGGTTTCCTCGCCGGCCATATGACCCTTGGCGACGCCCCCGCGGATAATAATGCCCGCTCCCAGTTCCGCGGCTTCGAGAATCATATCTTCATGTTTTCTGGCCAGCGCTGAATACGGAATCTGAAACGTGTCGAAAACGCCCATGCGGGCGAAGGTCATCAAATCCGGTGCCATTGATGAAACACCTATGAAACGGGTCTTGCCCGCCTGCTGAATCTCCTGCAGAACCGCGACGAGTCCGCCTTTCTCGACGTCCTCCACGGTTGGATTGTGCATCTGCAGCAGGTCCACCTGATCGGTCTTCATCCGCTCCAAGCTCTGATCGATGTTCCTGTGCAATCGATCTGCCGTCCATATGTGACGCGGCTCCCGTCTCACGTGGTCCGAGCCGACGTTGCAGCCGCATTTGGTTGCTAAGAAGAACTCATCGCGCCGCTGGCTGATATACTTGCCGATGCGCTCCTCGCTGAAGCCGTAGTCTGGCGCCGTATCAATAAAGTTGATACCCGCATCAAGCACTCCGTTGAGTACTCGTTCGGCCTGCTCTTCGGTAATTTCTTCCCTCGTGCCGCGCAGCTCCATGGCACCAAAGCCGAGCTGGGTTACCTCCAGGCCCGTGCGACCAAGCGTTTTCTTCGGCAAATCCGGCGGCATGTTCAACCTCCATTCAAGGGATACTGCAGTTCAAATCGTTCGGCCAACGTGTCCCGACTAGCTCGGCACATTGCTCTTGTAGTCGAGGGGTAACTCGAAATCGATCAGTTCCGGAAAGTAACACTCGTGCGCGTCGCAAGCCTGGAATCGCAGACGCGCCTGTACTGTAAACGACTCTTTGCGATGGTTGCGAATCGGCGCCGTGAGCAGAATGCGGCCATCGTAGATCGGCAGGGTCTCGCCGAGACCTTCCAAGAGAAGGAGTCTTGGCTCGGGATAGGCAACATCTCCAAAGTGGACATCCCCGACCTCCTGAAAGGTGAGCGTGGTCGGAACGTAGTTCTCCGGGAGCGGACGGCCATAGAGATGGCTGCCTTCTCTGACCTCGATCTCAGCGGTGAAGGTCAGCACCTGGCCTGGGCGGACGGTTCGCGCGGAGAGGTAAGCGGTCGCATCCACCCTTTCAGAGCTCGAAGTCTGCACCACGCCGCGGCTGGCATCCTCGATTCGAAAGACATCCCCGAGCATACGAGAGACCGCATCCCGGACGCCGTGATTGGCGTAGAAGGAACGATCGATAACGGTGCCATGTTCGTCGGCCACTATAGTACCGGGAAAAGGGACCCCGTACCAGGCATGATCCACAGGGATGTGGGTGTTGAAAATACCGAAACGACGGATGACAGCGCTATCGGTATCGGCCAGTAGCGGATATGAGATATCGTGTTTCTCCGCGAATTCGCCAAGAACCTGCACCGTGTCATAGCTGATGGCGCAGACCCGGATGGCGTTGTTCTCGAATTCCGCTTCGCGTTCCTGCAGTTCGACCAACTGCGTTCGGCAGGGAGGTCACCAGGAAGCGCTTCGATGAAAAAGGATCAGAGCCTTATTCGTCCCATCCGGCTGGTAGCGAAACGGCTTGCCGAACTGATCGGGAAGGGTGAATTCGGGAATCCGCTCGCCGACCTCGGGACCCTTGGCAAACTCTTCGCTGGTGGGATCGCCGGAATTTTTCAGCTCTGCCATTTCTTAGAAACTCCTTCTGGCGATGTAACCGAGTCGCTTGGATTCCCTGGCTCGAACCGAAGAATCAAGCGTACTGTTCCATCCTCTCGCTGACCGCTTTGCCCTTGCCCCTTACGATGTCGTCGCGTTGCCAGGTCGCCGCAGCGCGATAGATGTCACTCTCTTCGCCGACCGTCTTCTGAAGCTGTGCTGGCGTGAGCCACTCAGCGCGATTTCCGTTTTCGACCAGCGATGCAGCCAGGGATTCTTCGGGTGAGTAACCGTAGACTCGACAAATGCCATCGTCCTGCTCGACGTCTTCGATATAGGACATCCACGGGACCTCGATCCCGATCTGCTGCTGCGTGAGCGCTTGCAGCGACCCGATCCGGGCCCCAACGTCCCAGCCGACACCCTCCTCTTCCTCCCAACCTTCGCCCCCGGGCAGTTCAAGCCGATCATTCTCCTGGTCGTGCAGTACGAGAAACTTAGACTGATCTCCCACCGAGTCCTCGATCAGTAAACGCGTTGTAGAGATCGGTTTGTCGAACCAGACCGGGATCAACCGCTTACCGAAGTCGCTGAGCGCTTCGAGGGCCGCCGGATCATATGGGTAGTAACCTGCCGCCGGCGGCGCGTTGACCGCACAGTACTTGTTGAAGATGCCGCAACGATCCTTGTCCGTTGTGCCTGGGGGAGCCTTGTGCCAGGTATGACCGTGCATGAGTAGCAGGTCCCCGGCCTTGAGTTCAGAATCGATGAAATCGGGGAGCCGCTTTTCGTCGGGCCGCGTAACATCCCATATCGGACCAGTGGTATCCCATTCCGACAGCCGGTGCGATCCAGGCGACACGAGAAGCGGACCGTATTCGGGGTTGAAATCCGTCAGCGGGATGATCGCAAACAGCCAGTTCATCGACGAGCCGACCGGTCGCCAGCGTTTGTAATCGCAGTGTGCGCCGCCCCCTTTGTCCCCGGGGACTCCGGAGATAAGCAACGTACGCGGTGAGGTGGGCAGGTTGTCCGAGCAACGCTTCCACGGCATCGACAACAACTGGATGTTCCGCGATCGGGGCCAGACCCGGCGCGGAAATTCGGTTGCCGCTGATGGTGTATTTGCCGGGTTCGGGATAAGTCAGGGTAGAGGGATATCCCATATGAGGGGTGTATTCCACTACGGTGCGGCGAAGATCGTCGGCTTCCCCTGAAGACAGCACATCGCGAATGATCAGGTAACCCTCTTTCTGGTAATCCGCGCTCTGCTGATCCGTCAAAGCAGCGGTCATTGTGGCCATGGTCGTGTCCTTGGTATTATCGCGCCGAGCGCATCATTTCTCGCTGGCAACCTCAAAACGTTCGGAATCGGTCGGTTTGGACCAGAGGTCGGGAGCCCCGCTCATGACGGCCTCGCGTTCCGGACTGGCTTTCCATGCGTCGTAGATCTCGTTGCTCTCCCACGTCACAAGGGTTGTGATCTTCGTCTCGTCAGTCAGAGAATACAGCGTTTCCCGGCTGATGAACCCGGGTGCTCTGCTCTGCGCCAGGCCATTTCGATCCAGGAGCTCCCTGGCTGTGCCAAGCTGATCCTTCTTCGCCCAATGGTGTGTTAGTACGCCGATCATCGATTTCCCCGTCTGTGTTCGGTTTCGCGATTTCTTGCCGAACCCTTACTAATCGATCCTCAATTCTTTCAGTGCCTTGAGAACGGTAACTCCATCAACACGATCGTGGACCCGGTCGAGCCATTGAGCTCGGATAATACTGTTTGAATCGATCAGGTAGGTGCTGGTAATGCCGTATTTGTCGACGACATTCAGTCGATCGTGTGCCGGTTTTCGCCCAGGATTCGCTCATCCTCCCGCAGCTTTGACGTCATAGGCGAACAGCAATTCCTGGTCGCGCATGAAGAGCGTCCCGTTGGCAACCACCGGGGAAGCCCAGATGCCACCATCCGGTTTTCGCAGCTTTGACAGCGGAGTGAGCTTGAAGCGGCCGTGCTCAGTGTATTTGTCCGGTCGAGCCTCGATCAGCGCCACGTCTCCATCCTGGCCCAAACAGTAGAAGCGGCCGTCGGCGAAGGTCAGCGAACCTTTTGCCGGTCCGTTCTGCTCTTCGTTCCACAACAGTTTGCCGGTGTCGAACGCCTGGCAAGCCCATCCGACCTTGTCGGAATAGCCGTAGATGTGATTGTCCAGAAGAAGGACGCCGCCGTGGTGATTCTTCATGACCTTGTTGGAGTAGACTTCTGTCGGCTGTTGGTCGGGGCCGATCTCCACCACCTTGCAGCCGACGCCATACCCGGCGGTAACGTAGACCCTATTGTTCCGCGATATCGGAGTGGGAGCTACGGCCACGGCGCCGGGAAACTCAGCGCGCCAAAGGAGCTTTCCGGATGCGGGTTCGATTCCGACAACGCTCTTCATGGTGAGCTGAACGTATTGGCGGGCGCCTTGAATCAACGGAGCAATCATGGAGGTGTACTGGGCTTGATCGGTGAATTCCTTGGACTGCCAGATGAGCGCGCCAGATTGCGCATCCAGAGCGGCGATCGCACCGTTTGCACCCCCCGGTGTACAGAGTACTCTGCCGCCGTCGACCAGGACCGACTCCGTATAGCCCCACCTAGGGACCGTACCTCCCAGCTCAGCGAGATTCTGCTGCCAGATCAGGGAGCCGTTCTCAACGTTGAGGCAAACGAGGTTGCCACTCGCGCCCAGGGCGTAAACGCGATTCTCATATACCGTTGGCGTCGATCGCGGGCCGTTTCCCCAGTGGTTTTCGAACAAAGTACCGATCTCGGTCGACCAAACCTCAGCCCCGGTCTCGACGTCTACCGCGATAGCAAACTCGGCATCACCCCGGGAACCCATGGTGTAGAGCCGCCCGCCGGCCACCGCGAAACTGGAATAACCGAGACCGGCGTCGCGGAAGAGCCACTTGAATTTGGGTCCGCCTTCGGGCCAATGCTGGAGCAATCCTTTTTCAGCAGATATGTTGGTCCGATCGGGACCGCGCCACTGGGGCCAGTCCGTTCCGGCTGAGGGTTGGCAACCAACGACCCCGGCCAAAACGAGGAGGAGACATTTTCGTTGTTTCATGGGGCTTATCCTTCCACTTTGTGGCTTGCTTGAATACCAAACTCAATCTATCGAAAAACAGCCCTAACTGAAAAACAGAAGCTCTTGATTTGAGGACTGCGCACGGCGTCGATGAGGACCGCCGCCGGCACGCGCGACTCGGCTGAACTCCTGTCGGAAGCAGAGGGTCTGCACTATTATCTGAGACCGGAGGAACCTGGATGAACCTCAAACCATACACGCACGTCATCTATGCCGCTGCGGCCTTGTTTGCAATCTCGAGCTGCGGCACGGAGGGGGACGGTCGCCGCTTTCTCAGTGTCGGCACAGCCCCGCCAGGTGGCGCGTTCTTTGTCGTCGGTGGCGCCATTGCCCAGGTGGTCGGCGCTCACTCGGCCGACCGCGTTTGGCAAATCTCGGCCGAGGCCACCAAGGGTACGCAGGAAAACATACGAAGGTTGAACCGTGGCGAGTTGCAGTTCGCCCTGGCGAACGCGGCCATCACCTTTTTTGCGGTGCGCGGCGAGGGGGCCTGGGGCGAGAAGCAGAACGTCAAAACGGTGGCGACACTTGCCCCTAACGTCGCTCTTTTCATCGCGCCCGCCACAGAGGAGATCGAACGCATCGGCGATCTCAAGGGCAAACGTGTGGTCGTGGGCCCGGCGGGAGCTGGCTTCGAATATTTCCTCGAGCCGATCCTCGCCGCACACGGTGTCACCTACAACGACTTCACACCGTTGCACAACACCCAGGCTGGCGCGGTCGACATGCTTGCAGATGGCTCTGCCGGCGCTGCGTTTCTGGGGGGCGCCGTGCCCACGGCTTCCATCACCCAGGCATCAGCGAGCCAAGAAATCCGCTTCGTGCCCTACGAGACCACGGCATTGACCCAGCTGTTCGAGCATTACCCCTTCTTTAACAGCGCGACGATCAAAGCCGGCACCTACCGCGGTCAAGCCGAGGACTTTCACGGAATGAATGTGGGCGCCATGCACCTCATCGCCGGAGCCAGTCTAGACGAAGACACCGTGTATTACTTCACCAAGACCCTCTATGAGAATCGCGCCGAGGTGGTCAAACACCACCCCGCCGGCAAAGCGATCAACCCCAAGAACGTAGTTCGCGATACCGGGACTCCATTCCATCCAGGGGCCGAACGCTATTATCGGGAGATCGGCATCTGGCCCCGGTGATTCCGGCGGCTGAACGGCGAATCTTTGGCGTCGGTGCAGCGCTGTTGTGTCTGTTCCTGCTGGCCGAAGTGAACTACCCCCAACTCCCACCCCAGAGCCAGTTGTCCCTTTTTGCACTGCTCGGTCTGGTTCTGGTTTTCCTGAAATTTCCTTCCTCGCAGGCCACTCGCACGCGCCGTTGGCGTGTTGTCGACGCGCTCCTGTGTGCACTCACGATACTTTGCTTCGGCTACGTGTTCACCCAGGTGGAGCCGACGTTGAGCATGGTGTGGTTAGACGGGGTTGCCCTTGGACATCGGGCCGGGGCGGAAAACCCCCTCGATTTCTGGGTCGGTTTAGCGGGTCTGGTTTTGATTCTGGAAGCGGCGCGACGAGCTGTGGGTCCGGCGCTACCGGCCCTGGCTTTGCTTTTTGTGTTGTATGCGGCGACCGGCCCGCTGATGCCCGACTGGCTCTTTCCCCACCGCGGGTATTCCTGGCAACGGATCGTCAGCCAGACCTTCCTGCACAGCCAGGGTGTGTTCGGCGTGCCCCTGCGGGTGATGTTCACCTACGTATTTCTGTTCGTGCTGTTCGGTGCGTTGCTGGAGCGAACCGGCGCCATCGGTTTCATCCTCGGCTTTGCGCGGCGATGGCTGGGACAGAGTGCTGGGGGGCCGGCCAAGGTAGCGGTGGTAGGCAGCGGTCTCATGGGATCCCTCTCCGGCAGTGCCGTGGCCAACACGGCGACCACGGGGACCTTTACCATCCCGCTGATGCGCGCCGTCGGCTTTCGGCGCGAGATCGCCGCTGGTGTCGAAGCTGCGGCCAGCTCCGGCGGCGCGTTGGTTCCACCCATCATGGGAGCTGGGGCCTACATGATGCTGGAGTTGGTGGACCCGCCCGTGACCTACCTTCAGATCGTGCGAGCCGCGTTGCTGCCCGCCGTGCTGTATTACCTGTCCTTGCTGCTTGTGGTACACCTGCAGGCACGTCGTCAGGGATCCGCGGGTGAATCGCAAACCCATAAAACCTCCGGCGTTTGGCCCGGCATCGTTTTTGGTGGAGCCTTCGCTACGTTGCTGATTTTCCTGTTGTTGGGCTACACGCCATTCCGCGCCGTGAGTTTGGGCTTGTTAACTACAGTGATCCTCGCCGGCTGCGGCAGCGATACTCGAGTGGGCCCCCGGGGGCTTCTGCAAGCAGCGGAGCGAGCGGCTCACAGCGGCGTAGCGTTGGTCGCGGCAGCCGCGTGCGTGGGAACCATCATCGGCGTCGTCACCCTGACCGGCATCGGGTCGAAACTGCCCGGGCTGTTGTTGCCGCTAGCCCAGGACAACCTTCCCGCGGCGTTGGTGCTGTTGATGGTATCGACCATCATCCTGGGCCTCGGGCTGCCTTCGGCTGTCTGTTATCTGCTGATGGCCACGTTCGTGGGGCCGCTGCTGGCAGACCTAGGACCGACACCGCTGGCCGGACACCTTTTCATCTTCTACTTCGGGATGATGTCCATGGTGACGCCGCCGGTAGCGCTGGCGGCCTACACGGCCGCAGCCATTGCCGGCAGCCAGATTTTGAAGACCGGGCTGGCTGCGTTTCGTTTTGCGTCGATCGGTTTTGCCTTGCCGTACGCTTTTGTGTTGCGCCCCGAACTGCTGATGCTGGCGCCAACCGGGGGCACGGCTTCCCTTGGAGCCGTTCTGATCAACTTTGGGACCACGGCGATCGGCGTCGGAGCGTTAGCAGCCGCCGTTGCGGGTTATCTGCGCACCCCGCTGGGGGCCGCTCCCCGTCTGTTGTTGGTGGCGGTGTCTGCCGTCTTCCTGTTCGTGGGACCGAACCTGAACAATCTTGCCATGTTTCTGGGGGCCGCGATGGCGGGAGTGGCCGCCCTGCTCCTCAACCGTCGAGTTCAAATCGCACAGTCGCCGCCGCCCTAGCCGGCGTCTTGCGATTCTTCCCCCGACTGATTCCCACTTTCGGGGGGTGTCTCCGCAGGGTGCTCTCGGCGTGCCGGCTGCCCCCCCTCGAGTCGCCCGATGAGCTGTTCAGCGGCGGCCAAGCCCCGACTCTTGCTGCCGATCTCTAGGTAGATCTGTTTGGCTTGGGCCAGTGATTCCAATGCTTCAGCGGTTCGTTTCTCCCGCGCGAGGAGGCTGCCGATGTTGGTGAGCACGTGCGCACGCCCCAGCAGATTTCCCACCCGGTCGTGTTGCTCTAGCGCCTGGTCGTAGGCGCGCAGAGCTTCTTCTCGCTGGCCTTCCTTGAAGTAGATGTTCCCCATGTTGCTCAGCGCAGTGGCCACCCCGATCAGATCACCCAACTCTTGGTGCAGGTTGTGCGCCGCCTGGTATTCGGTGAGGGATTGTTCAAGTCGCTCCTGGCGAAAGTAGACATTCCCCAGGTTAGTGCGCGCGCTTGCCCGGCCTAACTGATTGTCCGCCTCATCGTGAATCTCCAGCGCCGTGAGATGCAGCTTCATCGCTTCGTCCAGTTCACCCTGGGAAACGCGCAGGTTGGCAATACCACCGATGGCGTTGGCGCGGCCCAGTCGGCTCCCCAATTTCTGAAACATGGTCAACGCGGACGCATAGGTCCGGTCCGCCAGTTGGACGTTTCCCTGCTGCGCCGCTACGTTGCCCATGTTGAGCAACATGTCGGCGGCACCCCGCTCATCACCGAGACTGCGGAAACCGTTAAGCGCCGCTTCGTAATGGCTCGCCGCGCGCTCCAGGTCTCCTTTGCGCAGTTCGACGACGCCCAGATTGGCTGCGAAGGCCGCGAGAAACTCGCGGCTCTCCGCCTTTCGCGCCCGTTGGAGGCCCCCGTTGAGGACATCCTCGGCGCCCTTGATGTCGGACAGGACCAACCGCGCCAATCCCAGATTCAGATGAGCGGCCAGCGTGGGAGCGGCATCCACCGACTGCTCGAAATGATGCGCCGCGGCGGTGAACCGACTCGCACGCAGATGCCGCTCGCCCAGCTTGAATGCCCGCTCGGCGGCCCCGTTGGCTACCTCCGGGTCAACCCTTCGCAGGCTCCCCGCGGTAGCCTTTTGAATGAGATTCCCGCCGGATCCCTGCGCCGTAAGGATCGAAAAAACGGTCAGGGGTCGACGCCAGTACCAAGCGAGATAGAAGAATCCCCACGAAAACACGGCGGCAAACAGCAACGGAAGGATTGTGTGCTTAAGGAATGCGAGGATTTCGACGACGGAGAGAGCAACACAGAGAACTAGAAGAACGGTAGCGAATATGGCGAGGTTGCGCGCCAGCCCGTAGAAATCGACGGCAATGCGTTCTCGAATCGACATTGACGGCCCAAGCCTAGCAGCGGGTGTTAGACCATCGCCAGTGCAGGGGGTCGAGCATGACGACTATTCCAAACCCAGCAGTTTGCGGGCAAGACCCCAGCCGCTGAGCGCCGCGAATACTAGGAGAACTGCTGACGACAGCACCGAGCCGATCAGCACCGGCGCGCGAGTCCGGTAGGAGCTCGGCAGCTTGAAGTTGAGGTAGAGGGCAACGAGCATAATCAGGGCAATGGCAAAATTTGCGAACAAAAAACCGGCGATTTGGATGAGGGTGTTGAACGGAATGTTGAGCCAGACGAGGACCATGGTGATGCCAAAGATGTAGAGGCACACGGTTTTCTTTATCCCACCGTATGACCAGGTGCGCCGCGGCCAGATAGACTGGAAGAATTCCTGCGTGACCCTCGCGTAGATTTCCGGCAGCGCCTGCAACGAGCCCCACAAAGCGGCAATCACGCAGACGTAATAGATCCAGACTAAGGTGGGATGGATGGTGCGCCAGACGTGCGCCTGATTGGTCAACAAGCTCCAGCCTTCGAAACGACTCTCCAGGGGCATCAGCACCGCCGCACCCGAAAGCATGAAAGCGGCCGTCACTATAAAGAGTACCACCGCACCCATCGTCACGTCCCATCGCAGCGGGGCACACAGTTGCCGCAGGCGCCTCACGGATGTGGCATCGTCCGGAAGGTAGTCGATTTCGTCGCGGCTAAAGGCGTGGGTGCGGATGGCTTCGATTTCCTGGTGACCGCTGAGTCCCCACTTGTGGAGGCCGACCCAACCGGAATACACCACGTAGGCCATAACCGAACCACCGATGTAGCCGAAGGTGGTGGCCATGGTCAGCATGCGGTGTTTCACCGCGTCTTCCGGTGCCCATGGGGGGAACTCGGGGAAGTGCCCGAAGTTCAGACTGCCCACCACCGCTTTCACGAAGTCGGGACGCACCATGGCGGTACCGATGATAGTGCCCGTAACCAGAATCGCGCATATCAGCAGCTGTTGTTTTTCGAGGCGCTCGTAAGAGAGCCTGAGACTCAACCCCAGCGCCACCGCGATAAACCCGGAGGCGATCAGGTTTTCCCAGGTCGATTCTGCGAAGAGATCGGGGAGCGGCAACACGTGGTGAAAGAGATCACCGCACGGTTTGGAGATCGCCACCCAACCCATGGGGGCGGCGAACATCTCCACCACGACGATGGTGATCAGCAGCCACCCCCTTGGACCGGGGAAACGGACGATCCGGTGGCCAATGAACTCACCGCTGATCGCCGTGTAGCGACCGATTAGATAGGTGACGAAAAGGCCCTTGACCAGACAGCTCAGCAGCACCAACCACAGCAGATCGTATCCAGCCCAGGCGCCGGCGCGCACCACCACGATGGTTTCCCCCGCACCGATGGCCACCGAGGCGACGATGGCGGCGGGCCCGAAGACACCGAGCAGACCGAACAGTTTGCGCAGCGACCAAGGTTCGGCAAAGACACCTTCGAGCTGGGGAATATCGAATTTTTTTGTCGCCATCTTGGATCCACTTTTGAAGTTGGCCCGAAGATAACACTGCTTCTGCCGATTAACAAAATGGGCCCGCGATCCCCAAGGTGTGGCATTGGGGGCAAGATTTTTCTGGTGCAGGCGATAAAAAGTGCATCCGCGAATGGGTAAGTTGTAATCCGCGTCCCGTGGTGTTGTGGGGCGGACCTTGCATCTGGGCAGGGTGCGCCGAACGATCGCTGCGGGCTATTCTTGACCTCCGGCACCGGAGTTCGTACCGTGCCGGAGTGGATATTCTTTCCACGCTTTTACAAAGGAGGCGAACCAGATGCCATCGTTATTGCTCGTGTCGAACATCCAGAGCATTGAGCGTCCGTCTCCCGGCACTCCTTAGGGTTCTATTCGCTTCAAATAGTCAGGGTCCGACGATCCTGACCGAATAGGTCTTCCTCTCGAGAAAGCCGCAGGCGGATTATGCCTGCGGTTTTTTGGTGGCCACACTTCACCGGAGGAGGATAGGCCTATATGTACAACTCGGATTTCTGGGAAGTCCGTATTGATCCGAACGATTTAGCGCAATTTCCCAACGAAGCGGGTGTATGGTACCAAACACCCTACGACGCCCGGTACGAGCGACGACTCAAGACCCGCCACACCCAGGTGATGTCGCGGTTGATGGAGCTCATCCGTCGGGATCTAACAGAAAGACAGTTCATGATTCTCGTCCTCTACTTTATGCACCAGAAGACACAGGAGGAGGTGGCGCAGATCATGGGCATTTCGCGCAGAACAGTCAGTCAACACCTGTTTGGGATATGTAGAAACGGTAAACAAGTGGGCGGCGCCATACGCAAGATTCGCAAGCTGTGCCGTCGCCGGGGTATCGAACTTCAGTAGTACCGCCGAAGTGCATCCGTTGGGGTGTCAGGAGTCGGACGCTCTGTCCGATGCTGATCGATCAGTTTAACCGGCGCGGGATTACCGGAACCCCGTCGCCATGTCGAAAGGAGGTTTTGATGACTGCTATACTTTGGAGGTGTCGCGTCTGATTTAATCGGACGTCGAGCTTCCTGGATGACCTGCCCCCCTTACGGCGGTTCATCCGTTAGAAACCGGGCGCACCAGCATGGTGCGTCCGGCTTTTTTGTATTCTTGACAGGTCCTTGCGTCCTCTGTACCTTGCGCGCTCGCCGTGGCGAAAAACGATGAAGTGTGCACTCATTGCTCCCGACGACGGGTACCAAACCAGTTTCCTGGAGGGTGCGGCCGAGTTCAAAGCGCTGGGCCGCCTCGATTCGACCTACGCAGTCTATCTGGGATATAACCTGGATACCCTTCGCGATCGGTTCAGTCAGTTCACCCGGGACCTGAACGCGCTCGGCGCTGCGTCCCGAGCAACCAGCGGCTGGTACGTGGATATCGTCCTCTGGCTGGTGGCCGGAAAGAACTATCTCGGCCAGGTTTCGTTACGACCTGAGCTGAGCACTAACTACCTGATTCAATTCGGAGGCCACATCGGCTACAGCATTCGTCCGTCGATGAGACGCCGCGGGTTTGGCGAGAGGATTCTGGCGCTTGCTCTGGACCGAGCGTGCGATTTGGGATTGCACCGGGTGCTTGTAACCTGCGACTCTGACAACGTCGCGTCTCGAAAGATCATCGAGCGTAATGGAGGCACCTTCGAATACGCCATGCCCATGGACCCACACGCGTTCAGGGCAGAAGGACGCCCCCCCAACGAAGGTGTAACAAAGTTCAGGTACTGGATCGACCTGGTCCCGGTCGAGGCAGGGTAAGCCCGTTCGCGGGTCGAATGGTTTCGTCCGAAGGTCTTGTGGAGCCGGACTATGCCGGCGGCAGCATCGTAAATCTGGCCTCCTCCCTGTTCGAGGGCTTCGGTATCGAACCACCCAGCGCCCCCTGCTCGGAGCGCTTCGGACTGCGGGAACCGTTGTCCCGCGCCGGCGCCATCGTGCTCCTGGTCTGCGATGCGCTCGGCCTGCGTCAGCTGGAGACGGCGCTCGAGCGTGGAGCATTGCCTCGATTGCAGGCGCGGGCCGAGAATTCTCCCTACGGGATTCAGCAACTGACCTCTGTCTTCCCCGCCACGACAACCGTTGCACTACCTTCACTCACGTCCGGATACCCGCCGTCAAGACACGGAATACTGGGCATGCGTCAGTGGCTGGACCGGTTCGACGCCCTCTGCAACATGCTGCGCTTTCGCACCATCGAGGCACAGGCCCGCGATTTTGCAGAAGAAGATCTGCCGGCGGTGGAGACCGTGTTTCGGCGCTTGAGAGCGGCCCACATTCCGTCGTTTGCGATCAGTCCCGCGGAATACGAAGGGACCGCGTTTACCGGACTGATCAATAATGGCGCCACCTACGTGGGTTTCCGCGCCCAGTCCGAGATAGCTCATCTTCTGGAGCGGTCGCTGGCGGACTGCGCGGGAAATCGCAGCTTTCACTACCTCTATTGGCCCATGGTGGACACCGTAGCGCATACCTACGGTCCCCTGTCGGCGGCGTATTACCGGGAATTGGAGTTCGTCGACCTCATGTTCCAGCAGGTAGCAGAGTGCTGCGCGAATGCAGGCGCCACGCTGCTGTTTACCGCCGACCACGGACAGGCGATGCTGGCGGAAGGGCGCGCGGTGATCATCAACAACGAATGTGCCCGCGCATTGAAGCGACCCCCGGGTGGCAACCGGCGAGCCTTGTACCTCACCGAGAAGGAGTTCGGGGAACTGCGCCAGCAGCCGCTGCTGCGCCAGGAAGATCTGGTGTTAGTGGATGCCGAGGAGGCGATAAACCGAGGCTGGTTCGGGGGGCGCGAGGTCGCCAATCGCTCGGCATTGGGCGACCTGATCGTGATGGCGATGAACGACCGGCAACTGCTGTTCGACTACGGCGACGGGATCGGCACCTTCGCCGGAGCCCACGGCAGCTTGACCGAGGATGAGATGCTGGTGCCGCTTTTGGTCTTACCCTGATCGGGCTGCGGCTTGCAGTCGCGGGTGATCCAGAACCTCGGCATTGAGTAGATGCGCCGGTGTGCGACCCCCGAGAGCATCGCGAACCTGGCCGAAGGTACGCCGATCCAACCGCTGAATGGACTCCACGGTCACACCGGCATTGTGATTGGTGCAGATGATCCGCGGATGGCCCTTGTGAATGGCCCGAGGTCCGTTTACCGGATCGTCGACCACATAATAGAAGAGGCAGTTCTCGTTGACAGCCCGGTTGGCCGCTTCGTCGTCCACCAGGGTACCCCTGGAGGGATTGATCAGCGACGCATGCGGTTTCATGGCGCTCATCTCGCGATAGGTGACAAGGGTTTCAGCCCCCGCCGTGTGCAGCGAAACCGTGTCGCACTCCTCGAATAACCTCATCGGGTCGTCCACTGCCTCGGCACCGAATTGAGCCGCCACCTCGGCGATGTCGGGCCGAATATCATAGACCAGAAGACGGCCTTGTTCACCCAACAGAGGAACCGCCCGTTCGGCAACAGCTTGACCGATGCGTCCGAGGCCGTACAAGCCCAGCGTTGAACCGGCCGCTTCGCGGGTTGGCAGTAGTGCGATGTCGCCAACGTGAGCGTTGGCGTTGAGGGTGTAGACCCGTTTGAGCGTCGCCATCCATTGGGCGATGGTGTATTCGGCGACGGTCATCATATGCTCCGGGGCGACGGTGACCATTACACCCTGCGCGGTGGCTACTTCGAGACTGGTCTTTTCGTACCCGACGCCCCAGCGCGCGATGATGCGCAGATCGGTACCAGCCTCGTAGAAGCTGCCATGGATCTGGTGGCTGTTGGCGATAACAGCAACTACGCCGTCGCTGTGCTTGTCGGTAAGCTCCTCGTCGTAGTAGTCGATTTCGGCCAGTGTTGCCAGTGCGGCAATCCCTTTCGTTCTCGCCTCCGAAGAGAACTCGTCGTTGGTGAAGTTGGCTTGCGTCAGCAGAATCTTACCCATGGTTTCTCGTCATCGTCCGTTGAGTTCTAGATGATTGGATGTTCCCGGTCGGGGGTTTGGCCGACGAGGAGATAGTGGGTTGTGGCGCCCAGGACGTCGGGGTGTTCGCAATGCTTGCGATGAAATCTGATCCAGGCGTCTCGTCGGACGCCCTGGTTCAGTGGACGGATCTGCTCGTCGCCTAAAAGACCGATCAAACCCTCCAGGCTGCGCATTCGCATCGTTTCTACCCCACAGCGCTCCATCAACGCTCGCGCCTGAGAAGGCCAGCAGCTGAAAAAATCGTACGGCTGCTCAGCGCCGCCAAAATCGACTGCCGTAGAATTGGGTGCGAGTCCCCGCTGATGCAGGTCGTCCATGAAGCGCTCATTGGCAAGCAGCTCTCCGTCATTCTTGAGCAACCTGGGGAATACGGAGAATGGACTGATGAAGGTGGCAAACAGGTGGCCGCCGGGTTTGAGCAAGCGGATTGCTTGCTCGACGGCGGCTTGCCGTTCCTCCGGTTCGAGCAGGTGATACAGTGGACCCATGAGCAACACGGCGTCGAAGGAGTGCACGTCGAGCCCGTCGAGCTGCGTAGCACAACCGGTGCGGGTGAACAGGATCTTCGACGCCTCGCCACTTGGAATCCGCTTGCGGAAGAGCTCCAGCGAACGCGGGGAAAGGTCTACGAGTCCCACTCGGCAGCGCCGGTCACGCAGCAGAAATTCGGCATATCGACCGGGGCCCGCGCCGACGTCCAAGACCCTCGATGCCGGTGGTATGTACTCTGCTAGGAGCTCTCTGGCCAGAGCGAACTCCGCCTGCTCGCGCGGCGACTGCAGGAGTCGGTGCTGCTCCGCTTCAGCGCCGCGATCGTAGATTTCAGCAATGAGCGAGCGGTCGGTCAGTGCGGGCGTCGGCGGCAACAGCATGATGGATCAGCCCACTCCCGGGGCGACCGCCAGGAGTTCGGGAGCGTCGGTTTGGTAGGCCGTAAAATGCTCGTTGAACAAGCACACCAGGTCGGCCGCCTTGCGATCATAGGCGTCGCCGTCCCGCCAGGTTCCGCGCGGTCGCAGGATCTCCGTCGGGACCTCGGGGCAAGCGGTCGGCACGTCGATCTTGAAGAGCGGATCCGTTTCGAATTGTGCTTTGGCCAACCGGCCCTGAAGAATGGCGCGTATGATGGCTCGGGTGTATTGGATCGAGATGCGCTCCCCTTCACCGTACGGCCCGCCGCTCCATCCGGTATTAACGAGCCAGCAGCTGGTCCGGTGCTCGCTCACCTTGGCGCCCAGCTGCTGGGCATAGTGGATCGGCGGCAGCACCATGAACGGACCGCCGAAACAGGGCGAGAAGGTAGCGGTCGGCTCGGCCACACCCCGCTCGGTGCCGGCCACCTTGGCGGTGTAGCCAGAAAGAAAATGGTACATCGCCTGAGCGGTGGTGAGGTGGGCGACCGGCGGCAGCACGCCGAAGGCATCGCACGTTAGCATGATCAGGCAGGTAGGATGATCACCCCTGCCATCGGCGCTGGCGTGCGGGATGAATTCTATCGGATAGGAGGCCCGGGTATTCTCGGTGATGCTGTCATCATCGAGATCGACCAGATGAGAAGTGGGATTCATCACCACATTCTCCAGCACGGTTCCGAATCGCCCGGTGGTGCTGTAGATCTCCGGCTCGGCCTCTTCGCTGAGCCGAATTACCTTGGCATAGCAGCCGCCCTCGAAATTGAAGATGCCGTTGTCGCTCCAGCCGTGTTCGTCGTCTCCGATCAGAACCCGGTCAGCGCTGGCGGAAAGGGTCGTCTTGCCCGTTCCCGAAAGCCCGAAGAAGAGCGCCGTTTCGCCGTTGGCCCCCATATTGGCGGAGCAATGCATGCTCAGAATCCCCGCACGCGGCAAGACGAAATTGAGCACCGAGAAGATCGCCTTCTTCATTTCGCCGCCATAGCTGGTGCCACCTATCAGGATCATCTTGCGTCCGAAATGAAGCACGATGAACGCCTCCGATCGGGTGCCGTCGGAAGCCGGGTCGGCGGCGCAGCCCGGGGCGTAGATGACGTGCCACTCCGGATCGAACTCCGTCAGCGACCGTGTCGGTTCCGCCGGGATGAACATGTTGCGGGCGAACAGGCTGTGCCAAGCCAGCTCGGTTATGGCGCGGAGTGGGATGCGAAACTGAGGATCGGCACCGGCGAAACAGTCCTGCACGAAAATCTCCCGTCCCTGCAGGTAACCTCGCATCCGGTAAAGCAGCGATTCGAAATCAGCTTCCTCGAACGGCAGGTTGGTCGCGCTCCAGCCGACTTCATCCATTGAAGAAGATTCCCGTACGATGAACCGATCCTTGGGTGAGCGGCCTGTATACTTGCCCGTTTCCACCACTAGCGGTCCGTCGATGGCCAGGGTTCCCTCACCCCGCCGAACTGCTGCCGCATAAAGTTCGGGACGATTCAGATTGGCCAGCACCGTAGAGACCTGGTCGAATCCGCAGTAGGCTAGATTCTTCGGGTTCCCTCGCTCCGGAATTAGGGGAGACATCCCATCCTCCGGCTCACGACTTAACCAGCCCTTCAGTATTCATGTGAAACACCAAAGCGGGACGCCGCGAGAAGATGTCGTTTTGGCAGGCCCGTACTATGGATGGCTGTTTTTGTGCCACAATGGCATGAGTCCGCTTCAGCATGGTTGACAGCATGTTGCCGTGAAAATAGTACAAACCTTTGTTTTTGTGGCGCTTATAGAACGCATAATTGTCGCTGGTACGGGCTTTGCGAAAGGAATCCTCGTCGAAAGAAACGATGCGCAACGCATCAAACATCACAATCCAAAACGGAGGTTATTAAAATGCTAACCAAAACCTTTCTTCCCAGCGTCTTCAAAGGTGCCACACGGAGTCTGGACCCGTGGTCCGGGTTTGGCGAGTTGGGTCGCGTTTTCGCTGACGATTGGTTCGCCCCGGGCTCAACCTATCCCGCGCTCAATGTATCGAGTACCGACGAGGAGGCCGTCGTAACCGCCGATCTCCCCGGATTCGACCCTGCCGACGTCGAATTGTCGGTGGAGGGTACGATACTGAGACTGCGCGGCACCCGCGCCAAGGACGAAACCGAAAACGGTGAAACCTATTATCGGCGCGAGCGCTGGAGTGGTTCATTCGAGCGCAGCGTGCGCTTGCCTTTCGAGGTGGAAAACGGCAAGATCGAGGCCAAGTTCAACAAAGGCGAGCTCACCATCACGTTGCCGCGAGCCGAAACCGATCGGCCGAAAAAGATAGAGGTCAAGGCGACCTGAGCAAGGATATGCCCAGGGTGAGGATCGAGGCAACGTTTGATCGCTCCCGCGATCCCGGGCAGACCAAACGCGCGTTAAACGAAAAGGCGGGGCCACTGCGAAAGTGGTCCCGCCTTTGTGCCTGAATGTTTCCAGCTTCCCTTTTAGTCGTCCCTGCCACCGAGAAGACCCGCCCGCATAAGAAAGTAGAGCAGCTGAGCGATACTGGCCGCCGCGGCCGCCACATAGGTCATTGCGGCGGCGTTCAGCACCGAACCGACAGCTGCGTACTCCTGACCGCGAATGATGTTGTATTGTGACAGCAGCGACTTGGCGCGGCTGGAAGCGTTGAATTCCACTGGCAGGGTCACCAGTTGAAAAAGCACGATGAACGCGAACAGCAAAATCCCCAGCTGGATGAGTCCGAACATGTTCATGAAGAACCCGATCAGCAACGCCCAGACGGCGAAGTTGCTGGCGAAGGTTGCCGGTTTGGCCAGCATCTGCCACAGGTTCATGATGGCGTAACCCGAGGCGTGCTGGATGGCGTGTCCGGCCTCGTGGGCAGCGATGCCTGCACTGGAGATCGAACGGCCGTTGTACACATCAGACGACAGCCGCAACACCTTTTCGGTGGGCGAGTAATGATCCGACAGCCACCCGCCCGTCTCCTCAACCGCGACATCGTTGATCCGGTTGGCGCGCAAGATCTGCCGTGCAATCTCGGCCCCGGTCTGACCCGAGCTCAAACTATATTGGGCAAATTTCTTGTATCTGGACTTGACCATCCATTGGGCCCCGAGGGAAAAGATGAAAACGGGGGCCATGATGATCAGGTATTCCATGTCGAAGAACATCATCGGCAGTTACTCCTTATCGTCTGTTGCTAAATCTAACCTGCGGCTCACGGTGTTGCCAACTCGCGCCTACTGCAGATTTCGTGTCAACCGCCGCATTATCCGGCGGCAAAGTCGCCCAGGCGTACCGGCTTACGACGTGCTCCCCACTGACCGGGTGGACCGTCGAAACGCCCGGCACACGGGGTGCCGCAAGACAAGCAGCGTCCGTCCGCGCCAAGTTCCCAGTCGCTGAGCACGTACCAGTCTCGAACCACCAGCCTGGTGCCGCATTGGTGGCAGACCGTCGCCCCCCCGTCCACATCGTGAACATTGCCGGTATAGACGTAACGCAGCCCGTTGCGCAACGCCATGCCGCGGGCGCGCGTCAGCGTTTCAGGGGGCGTATGTCGATGCTGCCGCATTTTCCAGTCGGGGTGGAACGCGGTGAAATGAAGAGGGACGTCCGGGCCCAGGTGGTCCATGACCCAGCCGGAAAGCTCGTCCAGTTCGCCGTCGCTATCGTTTTCGCCCGGTATGATGAGATTGGTGATCTCGAACCAGGTGTCTGTCTCTCGCTTCAAATAGACTAGTGTGTCCAAAACCGGTTGGAGCGCGCCACCGCAAACCTGTCGGTAAAACCGCTCGGTGAACCCCTTCAGATCCACATTCGCCGCATCCATATGACGGAAGAATTCCACCCGCGGTTCCGGGCATATCTCGCCGGCCGTAACGGCGACGGTCTTGATGTTATGCGCGCGACAGGCTGCCGCCACATCGACGGCGTATTCGAGAAAAATGACCGGATCGTTGTAGGTGAAAGCGACACTCCTGCATCCGAGTTTTCGCGCCGCCGTGGCGATCGTTTCAGGATCCGCCGCGTCGGCCAGGGTATCGACCTCCCGCGATTTACTGATGTCCCAGTTCTGGCAGAATTTGCAGGTGAGGTTACACCCCGCGGTTCCGAACGAGAGAACGGCGGTGCCTGGCAGGAAATGGTTCAGCGGTTTTTTCTCAATGGGGTCGACGCAGAATCCGCTTGAGCGTCCGTAGGTCGTCAGCACGATCTGCTCCCCTTCGCGAGCGCGCACGAAGCAAAGCCCGCGTTGCCCATCCCGCAATCTGCAGAACCGAGGACACAGATCGCACTGGAGCTTGCCGTCTCCAAGATCGTGCCAGTAACGCCCGGGTACGATGTCCATTGAAGGCCCTGCTTCGTTAAATGCCGGCCCATTCGCCTGCTGCGGCCACATTAACGAACGGAATAAGTAAAATAAGGCTTGACTTATCCACTTATTTTCTTTATCTTTATAGTAAGTAAAGGGGGATATGATGAACCTTATAACCGTCTTTCAGAAGTTTCCCGATCAACAAGCTTGCATCGACCACTTAGAGCATATCCGCTGGCCGGCGATAGCTCTTTGTCCTTTCTGCTTTAGCGATAAGGTGGCACGAAAGGTCGAGGGGAACAAAGTCGGTCGTTGGAATTGCCATAAATGCACCAACAGCTTCAACGTGCTGTCGGGAACCATATTTCAAGGTACCCATATCCCCCTGCAGAAGTGGTTTCTCGCTATTGCCCTGATGGCCGACGCCAAGAAAAGCCTGTCCAGTCACCAGCTAGGGCGCGATCTGAACCTGAACCAGAAGACCGCCTGGAGGATGCAACAGTGTATCCGCTCCGCCATGACCTCGGACGAAGGAAAAATGCTCCAGGGAATTATCGAGATGGACGAGACCTACGTCGGCGGCAAACCGCGCTACAGAAACACCGGCAACAAGCGCGGCCGCGGAACTAGAAAATCCTCAGTAGTCGGAGCCGTCCAGCGTAAAGGCGAAGTCAAAGCCCAAGTGACCAACGATACCAAGGGCCGCACGCTGTTGGAATTTATCAAGCAATCCGTTGACACGGCCAAGTCCGCCCTTGTGACCGACGATTACTCAGCCTACCGCAATGCGGGCCGGTTGATGCCCCACGTTGTGATCGACCACCGCTACGGCTATGTTTATCCTTACGACCGGAGTATTCACACAAACACCATCGAAGGCTTCTGGAGCCTGATCAAACGCGCCTGGAAACTCCAGCCGAGCGTCACGGGTTGAACTTATCCCAAAATCTACAGGGCTACCAGTAGGAAGTCAATCTGCTTCCAGCCTTCATGGTCTGTAAGGCTCGAACTCCCACCCCTTGGCAGCCAGGCGGGTTACGTATTCGTCCTGCACGAAAGTCCCGGTAAGGTCCTGGCCTCCGCTTTCGAGGCCGCTGAGGAAGGCCGCAAGGGTGAACTGGTACAGCACCATGCGCTGATACCGGGTCTTGGAGTAAAGCTCCTTCACTGTATATTCTGTAAATAACGCGGTCGTGAACTTTCCGTGTTGTTCCTTCAAGGTCAGGCCGATGGTATGCTTTAGCATGGACGTAGCCTGGTCCATGTCCTGCATATAGTTTTCCGGGTCTTTTTTGATTGCCAGCAAACTTGCCAAGACAATACTCGGGAAACTCACGTTGCGGAGAATCTCCGAATCAAGCTCTTGCCGCGCCGCCTGGCGTTCGGAGAAAGCGACAGATGGAATGAGCAACAACAGGATAATAGGAACGAACCGCATGGGCATTTCCTCCCCAGCTGGGTAATCCCGCCACCGAAATTGGTGGTCGGGCGGTTGTCCCCAGCTACGCGGTATAGCGCACGGTCCCGCTTATTTACCTGGAAGGCTGTTGTATTGAGCGAGCCACCCGGCCAGAAAGGCCGCAGTAGCTGAGGACGCAGGGAAGATACCCAATATCAGAAGCAAATCAAGCCTTATTTTACTTGTTCCGTTAACGAATATAGGGATACGGCCTGGCAAACAAGGAGGATGGTCTTGGCGAGGACGAGAAGAGCGGCGGTAGCCGGCATGTTTTACCCCGCGGACCCCGAGGAGCTCCGCAGCGCCGTGCAGGAATATGTCGGCGGGGCCGAGGAGACGGCGCCCACCTTGAAGGCAGTCATCGCCCCACACGCCGGGTACATCTATTCGGGACCCATTGCCGGCGCCGCCTTCGCTCAGATCCCGCCGTACCGAGAAGCAAGACGCCGCGTGCCGATCCTGTGTCTGGGCCACCGCCTGGCGTTTGCCGGACTTGCCGCCCCCGCCGCGGACCGCTTCGAGACCCCGTTGGGCGAGGTGGCAGTGGACTCGGCTCTGCTCGACCGCATCGCCGATCTTCCCCAGGTCCAGATCATCGACGAAGCACACACCCTCGAGCATGGGATAGAAGTGCAGCTGCCTTTTCTACAATACCTGCTTCCCTCCTTCTCGATCGCTCCGCTCCTGGTGGGATCGGCGGAACCTGAGGAGGTGTGCGAGGTCCTCGATGCCCTCTGGGGTGGAGACGAAACCTTGATCGTGATCAGCTCGGACCTGAGCCATTACCACGACTACCCTACCGCCCAACGTTTCGATAGGGAAACCACCAGCTCCATCGAAGAATTGCGGGACGCAGATATACGCCCGGAGCAGGCCTGCGGCCACCTTGCAATCCGGGGTATGCTCCAGTCAGCGCGCAAACACGGACTGACAGCACGCAACCTCGATCTGCGAAACTCCGGCGATACCGCCGGCCCCAAAGATCGCGTGGTGGGATACGGCGCCTACGCGTTCACCAGCTAGTACGCGAATGACCAAACGGAAACTGCTTACCGTTTGTGTCGCCGGCTTGGTGCTCGGAGTGCTTCTCGTCATTTCCCCAGCGGCACCTTTCCTCGGGGGGAAACTGCTTGCGCCTCTCGCAGCGCAACAGGGCTGGCAGCTGCGGATCGACACGGTCGGCGGTTCCCTGTTGCACCAGATCGAGCTTCTCGGTGTCGAGCTGGCCGACTCGACTGGATCGACTCGCATACGAATACGAAAGCTGAAGTACCACCCGTGGTCCGATTCGATAATCGTCGTCGAGCCGCACATCGAGTTGCGCCCGGCGCCCGACGCGCCGGCGGCGGATACCCTGTTCGTGCTGCCAACCCTTCCCGCCGTGGCCATCCGTAGAGGATCTCTCACCTACCGCGGCGAGGACAGCCTCTCCATCGCCGTCGATTCGATGAAGGCAGCTTACGCCACCAGGAGCGATTCCACGGGGTTCATAACCCTTTTCCACGGCCGCTATCGCATCGACGCGCCCCGGAAGGTGGCGACTGGCTCGGCATCGGGACAGCTCCATCTCCGTCCCGGATGGATCGAAGGGTCAGGGCTCCAGATCGCGTTTCGCACCGGCGAAATCGATGGATCCCTGGAACTTGAAGGAACTATCGCGTTGTTCGGTGAGAGGGAGGCCGATCTTCATGCCGACCTGCGTCTTGCAACGGCCGGAATCAACTGGGAGACCGCATCGGACGTCGGCGGGCGGCTGCGTCCCATGGACTTGAAGATGATCTCACGCACCGCCGCAGACCTGGGGAAGTGGGGATCCTCCAGATTTTCCTGGAACCTGGCTGCAAATGATGGGAATGTCTGGGTCGACTCCCTGAAGGGACACGTTCGGGAAGCGACGATCTCCGGCGGCGCCCACTACGACGTTGGGACCAGGACCCTCGAAACCGAGCTTCACCTGCGCGGCTTGAAGCTAAGCGAACTTCCAGGCAGCTCGCTCGCGGGCGAGCTGGCCGCCACCGCCACCGCCCACCTTCAACTGAGGGACGAGAACTATCGGGTGGAATCCATGGTGTCGGCGCGAGACCTGGACCTGGGCCCGTTGGGAAAAACCGATGCCGTCATCGAGGGACGTTACGACCATGGGCAGGGGATCGATCTGAAGCTGCGATCCGATCTGGCGCAGCTCACGGCAACTGGCCCCTTTCACTCCCTCGAACACTTTCAGCTGGATCTTGCCGGTCTGCTGCCGCTCGAACCTCTGCTGGGTCGAGGGTCCCAGCCTTTCACCCTTCGGGGTGTGGCCCACCCCGACTCGATCCAGGTCGACTTGACCAGCGGCGATCTGCGGGTTGCAGGGCAGAGATTCGGACCGCTTCAATTGCATCTTGCGATGAAGCAGGACCGTCAGCTGTTCGGCAGGCTCCGGCTCGAAGACGGCCAAGCCAACCTGCAGTTCCACGCCGACCTGAACCGAACGCGGCTCGAATCGATGACGGGCCGTTTGCATCCCATGCCGCTGCATCGAATGGTGCCGGGCTTGGCCGGAACGGTACGGGGAACCGTGGGCAGCCGAGTCGATACGCTGCCGACAGCCAGGGGGATTGCAGCGCGATTTCACCTTCAGGATCTGGTGTATGAAAACTGGCACGTCGGCGCCGTCGACCTGGAGGCGGAATTCCTCGAAGACCAGCTGCAGATCCGGGCAACGGGAGAGCACCTGAAATCGAGGATGCAGCTGGATATGGAGGGCGGATTTCGGGGCCGCATGGATGCGGATGGGGTGCTGATAAGGAGGTTCAGTCGAGGCAAGAAGCCAACCCTCCGGGGCGACCTTGCGATGCGAGGAACGCTCGAGATTGCCGGTCGGCTGGGACAGGCTGAAGACTTCGCCGTCGATCTGTCGGTGAACCAACTCGAATTCAGCCTCGACTCGTTTCACGCCGCCAGCCTGGAACCGTTCGCTGCCAACGTTGCCGCCGGAGCCGGCGAGATCGAAGAGATGCGGGTCCGCACCTCATTGGGTGAGGCATGGATGGGGGGATACGTCCACCGCGACAGTTTGCGCCTGACCGCTCGAATCACCGCCCTCGACCTCGGTGGGCTCATCATAGGAGCAAGCTCGACCGGAAGCGCGGCGTTGACGTTGAACGGTTCGATGGAACAACCCCAGCTCATGGGCACCTTGGCCGTAACGGATCTGCATTTGGCCAACCGCACCTTTGGTGACATCGAGGCGGAGCTGAGCTGGGGAGACCGCCTGCGAGCAGATGCCGAGCTGCATCAATACGGCTCGCGTGCCGCCCATCTGGCGGTGGATAGTGATCTGGGGTTGGCGACCTACGCCAGGCAGCTCTCGGATCGACCCACGAAGGCCCCTACCGCGCACATGCTCCGGCTTCAGCTGGGGGTGGACGACCTGGATCTGGAGGCACCGCTGAGCCAGCTCTTGGATCAGCCGACACGGGGAGTTACCGACTTCGGGCTCGATCTTTCGATGCCGTTTTCGCGGCACAGCTCAGGCACCCTTTGGCAGAGAGTAAACGGTGAGCTGGCCATCGAACGTCTCGGTGTGGGAACACAGAAAGCCCGTGTGGAACTGGTGCGGCCGGTAACTTTGGCCGCCAGATCGGGGGCGTGGAAGGTGGACGATCTCGCCTTCCAGTTTGCCGTTTCCCGCGGTGACAGTAACAGTTATGCCGATGCCGGCCGGGCGCGCTTATCAGGCGAAATAGGTGCTGACGGCGTGTTGGATCTGACAGCTGACGTGGAAGGTTTGGATCTGGACGTGTTGGAGGGATCCGGCGCTCCCAGTCTTCCCGAAGGCGCCGCCACAGCTCGCATCCAGGTTGCCGACAGCCTCGCGGCGCTTCTCGTCGAGGGCACAGTGGACGTCGCGTTGGAGGATCTGGGCGAGGTTACTGGCTCCGTGCTGAGCCGTCGGGGCCACTCCGAAGCCCAGTTGATCTGGAGCACCCCCGTAGGTGACGAGCTGGCCGCAGACGTGCAGATCCCGTGGCCGCCCGACCCCGAGATACCACGCCCGCATGAGGGCAGGTTGCGTTTGAATTCGGACGGAGTCGACCTCTTCGTATTCCTCGACCAGGCCCCCCAGCTGGAGAATCTGGAGGGCACCCTTGTCATCGATCTCCTCGTGGACGACCTGTTGAGGAAACCCCGCTTCGCCGGCGCGATCGATCTGTCAGATCTGGAATTCGCGCTAATGGATGTGAGTCCGGCTTACCGGATACCGGCTGGCCATCTTCAATTTTCGGACCGCCGCTGGGAGCTGAGCGGGTTTTCGGGAGGACCGACCAAGGGACCGGGCCGGCTCGCACTCGCCGGCAGTATGGGCTTGGGGAAGAAGGACGAGCTGGATCTCGAGCTGCGCCTCACCACCGCCGATCTCCCCTACAATTACGACGATGTGTTCGAGGTGCCCGCCGTCGATATGGACCTGCGGTTCGACAAGACCGGACCCACCTCGCGGCTCTCGGGATATCTGCGACTCGATGAAATCCTGGTGGAGCCGACCCTGATCGATCTCTCGGCGCCGCCAGTGCCTCCGCCGACGGCGGTGCCGGATGAATCCCTGGTCGAACTGGAGCTGGATATCAGCGTGGACGTTCGCTCGATGCATGTGGAGAACGAGCTCTCCGACCTGGATATGGTGGGCGGCGCCCGGGTGTACGGAAGTTTCTACAAACCGCGGTTTCAGGGCCAGATGGAGGTGGAGCGCGGAAAGGTCTTCCTGCTCAACCGGCAGTTCGATATTCAGAAAGGGCGCATCACCCTGGATCACCTGGTGCCCACCCATTCCCTGCTCGAGCTGGCCTACGACCCGATGCTGTTGAATCCCGATCTGCAGGTAGAGGCCAGCACCTCGGTGCAACCGATAGACGCCGAAGAAGCGGAAGAAACCTACGAAGTGCGGCTGACCTTGAGCGGGCCGGCGCGGGTCGTGGCGCCCCGGTTCGAATGCGGTGGTCTCACCGATGGGCAGATCCTTACCCTCTTGGCGTTCGGCTACCGCTCGGTGAACCAGCTGACCGAAGACGACTACCAGGGCGCCAAGAGCGCGCTCTACACGGCGGCGGGACAGCTCCTGTTGAGTCGCCAGGTGAAGAAGATCGGCTTCGACGAGTTTCAGATCCTGCCGTCTGGAACCGCGCTCGGCACGGTGGGTAAGACTTCGGTACGCCTGGGAAAGTACCTGGGGAAACCGGTACCGCTCTGGTTGCGCTACGAGGCTTCCACCGAAGAACCCTCATTGGGCGAGATTCGCCTCGAACACAAGCTGGGCTCCTTCCTGACCTTGACCGGGACCGCCCAGAGCGAGTACGAACGGTACGGTCTGGGTATCGGCATCAAGAAAGCGTTTTGATGCGCCGTCTGGTCGCGGCGCACCGCCGGCGTGCGATTCTCCTGGTTGCGGTCCTTTCCACGGCGATACTGTTGTGTCTCCCGGACCAGGGAACGACCCAACTGCAGTCGGTAACCTTGCGCGAGGCGGACGGGGAACAGGTAGGCGCGATTCGGTTCTATCACCTCAAACACAAACCGATTGTGAACGCCGAACTGCGCGCGGCGATGCGCACCCAGATTGGGGAACCGCTGCAGCGACGGTTTTTCCGCAACGATGTGGAGACCCTGGAAAACCTCTACCGCAGCAAGGGTTTTATGGACGTCTCCATCCGCGATCGGCGATTGACCATCGACGATAAGGGCAGGGTGCACATCGCCATCGACATACACAGCGGGAGAAAGTGGAAGGTGGCGGCAGTGGAATTGGTCGTCCGCGACTCGGTCTCGGTGCCGAAGCTGCCAAAGAAGAGGAAGCTGCAACCGGGCAAGACCTTTAGATATGGGCGGATGCTGCAGGATGAGCGCAAGCTGCAGAGCGCCCTAAATCGACAAGGGTATGCCCATGCTCAGGTAAAAGCCCAGTTGCAGTTGGATTCCAGGAAACGCCAGGCCACGGTGCGCTATCACGTCGATCCCGGACGGCGTTACTATTTCGGCTCGGTAGCGGTCAAAGGGATGAAAGGCAACCAGGAGCGTCCGCTCAAAACGCTCCCCAGCCTCGTAAACCGCTCGCTCACTTTTCGCGAAGGCGACCTTTACAATCCCGCCGAATTAAGCTTGAGTCGCAGCAATCTCGCACGGACCGACCTCTTCCGCTCCGTGATTGTGAATACCAAAACAGGTGCCGAAAAGGACAGCCTGCAACATGTGGAGATCGTGCTGGAGGAGCTGAAGTACCTGCATCTGGGCGGCCAGTTTACGATGGAGAACAAAGATGCACGGGTCGCGGCCAATATTCAGCACCGCAACTGGCTGGGACGCGGCGGCCGCATCGGACTCGATGGCAGCCTCGGTCAACCGAAGCAGGGGGCGACCGCGTACATCTCGGAGCGTCACGTTCTCGGCAGTAGCGCCGATCTTACCCTATCCTCCGGGATTGCGGAAGAATGGGGACGAACGCAGGTGGGCGTTTCGGAAGACGAAGAGCAGCGAACGATGCTGGAAGCAGCCGATCCGTTGCTGCGGCGTCTTTTGGCGGACGGTGAATCGGTTGCAGCCGGGCTTTATCTACGCGAGTCGTTCTACCAGTTTCGGTCGATCGAGCGAATCTGGAATGCGAGCGCCATTTTACAGAGGAGCTGGGCCCGCGCCGAGGGGTTGACCCATTTGTTGCGCCTGTCGTTGCGCTGGACGTTGTCGCGCACCCAGCCCACCGGCAACAGTATCGATTTCAAAACCGCCAGGCGCGGTGCGGGGGCCGCCGGCGACGCTTTGGGAAACCCGAGTCTGGCGGACCAGTTGGCCACGGATGGAATCCCGGTAGACCGAGCCTGGAAGAATGAGCTTACCGATGAGTCCCGCACTATCGACCTGAATCTCATCTTGGAACGCGACTCTCGCGACAATCAGATCGCTCCCAGTGAGGGAACCTACCTCAAGGTGGGCGGGTTGGCGGCGCTCCAGGTGGGCGGGTTGGCGGCGCTCCAGGTTGGCGGTCAGGCCACTCAGGTCCTGGATGGTGTCCTCGAATTCAGGTACTACCAACCGGTCGGATCTCACCTGGTCTTCGCGCAGGGGTTCACGGTGGTGCAAGCGGCCTCGCTGCGGGCGGACCGTACCCTGCCCCGAACCTATTGGAAGGAATCTGGCGGCGAAGGAAGTGTTCGTGGCGTGCCGCGGCAGAGCATTCAGGCGGTGGGCGGAGGTCGCACCGGATTCAATCTGCGCAGCGAGCTTCGATTCGAGTGGCGCAACCTCGGCGTCGTGAGTTTCTGGGACCGTGCGGATGTGTGGCGTCACACCAGCCAGGCTCAGTGGACGGGCATGACCGACGGATACGGCCTTGGCCTGCGCTACGCCATCGGATTCCCACTGCGCTTCGACCTCGGCACCGATGATGGCTTCAAGAGCAAAAGGTATTACTTTTCTATCGGGCAGGCGTTTTGAGCCGGTCCGGCACGGCATTGAGTAGCGGAGGAACAACCATGCAAAATCGCGGTTTTCGCAGCGGCATTACCACCCAGGGTCGACGCATGGCAGGGGCTCGCGCTCTGTGGCGCGCCACCGGCATGAAGAAGGAAGATTTTCAGAAACCGATCATCGCCATCGCCAATTCGTTTACCCAGTTCGTACCCGGTCACGTGCATCTGCACCCGGTCGGTCAGAAGGTCAAAGAGGTGATCGACGCCAACGGCGGCTACGGCGTCGAATTCAACACCATCGCGGTGGATGACGGCATCGCCATGGGCCACGACGGCATGCTCTACTCACTACCCAGCCGCGAGCTGATCGCCGACAGCGTCGAGTACATGGTACAGGGGCACAAGGCGGACGCACTGATCTGCATCTCCAACTGCGACAAAATCACGCCGGGGATGTTGCTGGCGGCGCTGCGTTTGAACATCCCGACGATTTTCGTCTCCGGCGGTCCTATGGAAGCGGGTAAAACACAGCTCTCCAGCGGCGCCGCCAAGCTCGACCTGATCGATTCGATGGTCGCCGCAGGAGATGAAAGTGTTACCGACGACGATGTGGAAGCCATGGAGGAATCCGCCTGCCCCACCTGCGGGTCTTGCTCCGGGATGTTTACCGCCAACAGCATGAACTGTTTGAACGAAGCGATTGGCCTGGCGCTTCCCGGAAACGGCACCATTCTCGCGACTCACGTGTTGCGCTGGCAACTTTTCGAGACCGCCGCCAAACGCATCGTCGAGATGGCGCGCGCCTATTACCTGGAGGGTGACAGCTCGGTGCTGCCCCGCAGCATTGCCACCTTCGAGGCGTTCGAGAATGCCATTAGCCTCGACATCGCCATGGGCGGCTCCACCAATACGGTGTTGCACCTGCTCGCCATGGCGCGGGAGGCGGAAGTGAACTTCAACATGTCCGACATCGATCGCTTATCGCGCCAGGTCCCGTGTATCTGCAAGGTGGCCCCGGCCACCAACGAGTTTCACCTCGAGGATGTCGCGCGCGCCGGAGGCATACCGACGATTTTGGGCTCCCTCTTGCGCGCCGGAAAGTTGAATCCCGATACCCGTACCGTTTCCGGCGAGTCGATGGGCGAGGCGATCGCCAACAACGACCTGCGCAGCGGCGGCGAGCTATCCGAGTTTGCCCGCCAGCGGTCCCTGGCGGCGCCCGGCAACGTGCGCACGAAGGTGGGCTTCTCGCAGGAAGCGTATTACGAAGAACCGGATCTAGATGAAGAGGCGGGGTGCATCCGCGCCGCCGAACATGCCTACTCCCAGGACGGGGGTCTGGCCGTACTCCACGGCAATATTGCCGAAGATGGCTGTATCGTGAAAACGGCCGGCGTCGATGCCGCGCTAATGAGGTTCAGCGGGCCGGCCAAGGTGTTCGAGTCGCAGGAAGCGGCCTGCGAAGGCATTCTTGGAGATCGCGTCGTGGCGGGCGATGTGGTAGTCATTCGTTACGAGGGTCCCAAAGGTGGACCCGGTATGCAGGAGATGCTCTACCCTACTTCCTACATCAAAGCGAAACATCTGGGCAAGGAATGCGCGCTTATTACCGACGGACGTTTCAGCGGCGGAACCAGCGGGCTGTCCATCGGCCACATGTCGCCGGAGGCAGCGGAGGGTGGCGCCGTGGCCCTGATCGAGGAAGGCGACATCATCGAGATCGACATAACCGAGCGACGTCTCAATGTGAAGCTGAGCGTAGAGCAGCTGCAGGAACGGCGCAAGAGGATGGAAGCGTTGGACGAGGATGCCTACCGGCCGCTCAAACGCAAGCGCTACGTATCGCAAGCGTTGCAGGCGTATGCTGCGCTCACCACCAGCGCCGCCCAGGGTGCCATCAGGGACGTATCGCAGGTTGGGAAGTAGGAGACACACCCGAATAAACGCGGATCCAGAACTTCCTTCGAGCGTCGATATAATAGGGTGGTATCGAGGCCCCCAATTGACAGCCTAAAAAGGGCCGGCTATATTCCACTAACATCTGGTAAAACAAAGTCTTGGGGGCGATATGGGTTCGACGGGAATGGCGAAGCCAAGATTGCGTGCCGAGGTCCCCGAAACCTCGTTAAACCTTGGGGAAACTTTTAGTTGCCAATAGCGATTACGCTTTGGCTGCCTAAGAATTCTTAGGTAGCCCGCCGGGGCCGATTGAGCCTGCGCGGCCGGCCCCGACGTCATCTTTAGCAGGCTAGTCTCGGTTCCTGTGTTCGGGGGGGCCGGGGCGAAACTTACTGGACTAGTTCCTTGAGGATCCTGTCAGTCGGAACCACGGGGGATGAGATTGTAGACTGACTACGCACGTAGGATATCTGGGTAGGATCATTTTCGGACGCGGGTTCAATTCCCGCCGCCTCCACCAATTGTGAAGATACGCAACTCTCTGTTTCTATGGGAGTTGCGTTTTCTTGTTCTGCGCCGACGGCTTGGCGGTACATACTATGTACATAGTTTTCGCCGATTCTTAGGTGCTCCGCCACTTTGTCGACCGCCTCGGTCAAACGCTCTTCGCGTGTCCTACCGTAGACGTTCATGGTTAACTCAGGAGTAGCGTGACGCGCCTGGGCCTCCTTGACCGTCACGTCGCCCCGCTCCAAGACCAGATTGATATAGGCCAGTCGGCAGGCGTGGAAGTCCAGCTTTCCCCCAGGTGCGTACTTGGGGATATCCGCCGCCTCCAGATCTTTATCCAGGTCACGCGCCGTGTGCGTGGGAACATATAGAAGCGGGTTATCCGGCGTTTCCTGGTGGGCGTCTTTGCGGCCATAACGACGGTCATAAAGTTGCTTGGCTTCGCCGGTTTTTGCGAACTCACTTAGTCGATCAACGAGCAACGCCGGGATAGAGTGGAATCCGCCCTTTCGATTTTTTGTCCAGGCTGCGTCCAGGTGTAGCCCACGGCGTTTAACATCGAGATGGTCGACGGTGAGGTTGCAAAGCTCGTTTGCTCGTAACCCCGACAAGAATGCGGTCTCGTAGAGGATGCGACGGTACGTGGGCGCAACGTCCAAAAGGCGGTTTATTTCGTCGACGGTCATCGCCCTGCGTTGCGTCAGCGGCGTCGTGTCAAAGGGAGCCATTGCGGCGAGCGGGTCGTGCCCCAGGTATCCGCGCTTCACACACCAATCGCAGAAGGCCCCCAGAGCCTCCGCATAGTTGGCGATCGTCTTGCCGGCCCTCCCCAGCCTCTGCAACTCGCGCAGAGCCTTTTCTACTCTGGGAAGAATACCGGGCATTTCTCCCAATGTCAGGATACCCAAGTTGTCCTGCCACCATCCGAGATGTCTACGTCGGTTTGCTGCGTGGGTCGGGCTCCAGGGTAAACCGTTTCGCCCACCTTGTGAGTTCCCCCAGGCCAAATATTCCGATTTGACGTCCTCGACACTCAGGTGGTCGGTTTGGGCGGTATTTTTCTGCTCTTTGCTGATGGTGATATTGCGGCTCCCCGACTTGCATTTTGAAATGAGAATGCCCGCATCCTGTAGGTTCGTCCTTACCTCATTAAGACGACGCCCCAAGGCGCTTGGCGACTTCGGCCACATCTTATCTCGGACATCGATTTTCTGGATTGCCGCCTCCGCCTCCAGCTCATCCAGCAGCGCCGCCGCTTGTCCGTCCCAGTGGCCTTCCTTGTCCATCAAGGCCATGATCGCGGCCGCTACCGGATGTCCATACACAACCTCATCATTCTGTTCGTCGATGTTTGCCATATACGCGGCCATAAAGCATTCCGGCGAAGAACCAAGGCCGGCAGCGATAGCACACCCCCAATTAGCGAAGTCCGCCAAGCGTGGTTTTGAATCAAGCCGCGTGTTGGTCTTGATCGAGATCGCTTTCGACAACGCGTCGAGCATGCCACCCAGTATATGCGGGCGCGCCTGGGAAAATTCTGTTTCGAGTCGCTCCTCGTCCCGGCGTTCATTGTTGGCTATGCGATCCAAGCCGATCAATATGGACCTATCCAGTAGATCTGCTTTGGTCGCCGCGGCGTTAATACCATTCAAAATGATGCAGCGCCGAAAAGAGTAGATGATATCATCGTCGTCGGTGTAAAGTTGGCGTTTGCTGATACCGTCCCCCGTGCATCCTCGGCATAGCGCATCGGATTGTTGGGACTGAAGCATGTCTACGTTGTCGAAGGGCACCATGTAATGATGGGAGAGAATTTGGGCCAACTCGGCCGGGTTTCGGGGAAAACTCAAATTTTCCAGCGACGATGGATCAATCAGTCGGCGCAGCAGCCGCGACATGAATGTTTTCCCAGATCCCTGAGGCCCATGGAGCACTAGGATTGGATGGGGGAAGTTGGGGAGCAAACAGAACACCATCCAGGTTTTTAGGCGGTGTAGATCGTGTGGGACATCCAATGGCGGAATCGCAAACTTCCGCACCGCAGCACTTCATGGTGATCCCCAACGTAAACCTGCGCGTGCGGAACGCGGTGTTGATCATGGAACAGCTTCGCATGGGAAGCAACCATCTTGGCAAGGCGGGAAGCCTGAGACTCTTTTGCATCACCAGCACCGTCATCCCCGTCTCCGTCAGCAACGCTATCCTCGGTTGGCTCCCAAGGCTTGGCCTCAGCGAGAATCCGGTCGATGTCGTCACGATTCCACCCTAATCCGTGTACGCCGTCCCAGACATCCCCCGTTTCGGGCAGTGCTTCGGGAGGCTCGACAATACGGATTGACTTGGCGACGCCTTCCAGGAACCGCCCCACCTGCTCCATATGGCCACGGCCGGCGGTATCGTTGTCGGGCCACAGAATCGCGTCTTCATTGGCCAAGTAGGCAGTGAGTTCAACGGTCCACCCGCCGGCCCCAAAAGGGTTGGTGGTGGCCCGGAATCCCATAGCCCATAGTGTGTCAGCCTTAGCCTCCCCCTCCGTGATTACAACCGGACCCTGACCTTTCGTTGTTACGAGATCGTGAAGCCGGTAAGGCAACAACTCAACCCCCTTGCATTCCAGATCCAAGCGCCGTTCCCGTCGGGGCGACGGACTGAAAAGTCCTTCCTTCTTCCGTTCTTGCCCGGCTCCTTGCGAACTGTTTGAAATTGCAGATTGTTGGACTCGTCGGTGTAGCTGAACTCCGCAACGAGCGTTTGCGCTCGATCATTGCTTGGCACGGCGATGCCAAAGTCCTTGATGATTCCTTCCAATACCATGGGGAACTGTGCCCGGCAGTCGAGCCCGGTCTGCTGTGCGTAATAGTCGATCGCGTGCCCCCCAGCTTTGCACACCAGACAATAGTGACTACCTGCTTTTCTTCCCCTAAGAACAAGGTTTCTACTCGGTCTCTGATCATTGTGCGAAAAGCAAATAACATCCGTCGTGTCGCCATTACCCAGATCGGGATGGAAGTGGGAATAGAAAGGGGTGTAATCTTGACCGAAGTGGTCGAGAATCGCCTTCTTGAGGTCGGGCGTACTGTCGGTCATGGCAGTTCGCTTCCATCGGCTCGCTGATTCCGCACCCCTTGGTCCGCCTGTGCTGAAGTGGATCCTTCGAGCCATTCGGTGATCAGAATCCAGTCGTAAATGACCTTACGCCCCACTTTTAGAAATGGAATCTCGCGCCGGCTTGTCTTTTTGCGAATAGTGTTCAAAGCCAGCGGCACCCATTCAGCTAACTCCTCGGCACTCAAAAATCGCTTCGAAGGAACACCGCATATCGTGCCAAGCATTTCAAAATCTCCTTGGTTGCTGAGCACAAAAAAGGCCCAGGCATTACTGTGTATGCCTGGGCTTGTAGCAAGTGGTATTCCGAACGACGTAACTATTAGTCGTGAAATATCCTTAGGGATCGTGTTCGGGGAGCCGCCCGGCTTCCGAACAGTTTTCCGAATCCCAGCCGGGGATCTCGCCGTTGGCCTCCAGCACCGTCCAGGCATTGCCGAACTTGGTGCTGGTATCGCTGAGCGTGGACTTGCCGATGCCCAACTCAGCGGCAACCTGGCTTTTCTTAACGGGTTCGCCGTTCGGGCAGAGCCGTAGTATCGCCCCGAGGACACGGTCCACATGATGGTCATGCACCTTAAGAACCTCAGCCAGATCCCCCTGGCTTTCTCGGCAAAAGGAGCCAATCTCGTTCCTAATCGTTCTAACGCTCAGACGGTCCTCTTGTCCCCACTGGCGCAATTTTCTCGCAATCTGGAATCGATATTTGGAAGCCTCCTTGATTCCAGATTGCTGATCCACAAAGTGACGGACAAGGTTGGGTATGTCGGAAACTCGAAAGAGCACGTCAGGAACCTGCACAACATGTTGGTTGATCCGTTCCAACAAATCCGTTTGGAAACCTTCCAGCGTCGCGAGAGACTGGTTGGAGGTTACAACAATCATTGCACCCGCTCCTGAAATAGGATCAACATCGCCAACCTTGGTAAAAGTGCGTTCTTCAAGAACCTGGAGCAGTTTGGGTCGTTGTTTTTCGGCGAGGTAGTTAATGTCGTCGAGTACCAATGTGCCATTGTTGCTGCACGCCTCGAACCATCCATCCTGATCGTCAGTCGCACCAGTGAAAGCGCCCTTTCTGTGGCCAAAAAGCGCTGATTCGACCAAGTGTTCGGAAATTGCTGAAACATTAAGTCGGTAAAACCTGCCCTCACGCCCACCCAAATCGTGAATAGCCTTCGCGATGGCGCCCTTCCCTGAACCACGTTCCCCTTCGATCAGGACGATTGGAGATTCGCCTCCCAATGACAGCTTTGCAATCTGGGCTACGTCGCGGTACAACCCAACCATCGAGAGCGCGTTGCCGACGACGCCGAACTGCTGCATTCTCTGGCAAAGACCGTATGCCACTTCATTCGTAAGCCCCAACTCACGCATATAAAAATCCTTGTAGGGGAACGGCTTTTCTGCAAAATTGCTCCAGCCATCGATCGCTTTCGCCTGGTCGTAGTAGCCTGCCCGCAGGAAACAATCGCGCTGCTCTTCTGGGCCCAAATCACGAACGAGGCGTTCCAGTTGCTGGAGATCACAAAGCCGGATGATGACGTCTACATCAGGATCGTCTAGTGTAAGTGGTTTGAATTGCGAGAAAGGTTTGATCAACCAATCAAACTCGAAGGGCTTGAATAATACCTCCTCGGGCGTCACATCACTATCTTCCATCTTTGAAAACGCCCGTGACAAGAGAGTCGTGAGTTCGACGACGCCCGGCCCGCCTGGAGCATCCTCCATCTCCCAAATCGGAAGGCCCGTTGGGCGCATCTTCTGCGCGAAGTTTTTGAGGGCGTGCTTCGCGGCTGTCGATTCCATCTCTCGTATCCTTATGCGGCAAAGGCGGGAAAGTACGGATCCATGCTGGGCACTGGCCAGGACCAGCGATGCTGCACAATTGAACACTTAGGGACTTTTTGTGCAGGTATTACTAAGGTATATTCTGGGTATGCAGTTGTCCAGAGATGTCCTTGGATGGCTCAGATCGCGGTGTGCAGCAGAAACTTATTCCTAATCTTTTGTGCTACGCGTTATAAGTCACCGAAAAATGACAACTTAAGACATGCCGAAGAGATGGAAATTAGCCGTTTGCCCCATGCTTGCCCCACAAAAACGGTGTTGTCTCGTTTTTTCTTCATACCAGATCTTCCCATTCCAGCAGTACCCCACACCGTCCAATTCGACCTGCCATGTAGGGGTTTCCGGCTTCTTCATATCAGTCTCCGCATGGCCGAAACGTGGGCGAGTAATGTAATGTGTTCCTCCACCAAGCCGCCGTATGATCAAGAAACCAAGTGATCCACCAAGGCCAAGGAGTTCACGGAGCTCATGCACCGAACGATAGCGGCGGGGTCGACGGCTTCGGGCTCGCGCCCTTCTCGCCCTCTGTCGGGGGGTGCCGAAAACTTTTTCGACGGAGAGGATCCTTGCGATACATCATCTATGGAGCGGGCGGCATCGGAGGCACGATCGGCGGGCACTTACACCGCGCGGGTCGCCAGGTGGCGCTGGTGGGCAATGCCGCCCATGTGGAGTCGATCCGGGCCCGGGGGTTTACCTTCCTGACCGGCGACGGGAGCTATTCTCTGGAGATCCCCGCGTTCGAGACGGCGGGGGGACTGGCCCCTTTCCACGACGACGACATCGTCCTGCTTTGCGCCAAATCCCAACACACGGTCCGCTGCATGGGGCAGTTGAAAAACGCCGGCGCACCCCGGTCGCTCCCTGTCGTATGCTGCCAGAATTCGATCTGGAACGAGGCGGCGGTCACCCGCGTCTTCGACCGGGTCTACGGCGCCGTGATCTCCGTGCGGGCCATCTTCCTGAAGCCGGGAGAGGTGATCAATCCGGTGTCGGAACGCGCCGGCTATATCGAGGTGGGGTGTTATCCCTCGGGACAGGACGAGGTCTGCGAAGCGGTGAGCCGCGATCTGTCGGAGGCGAGTTTCTCGGCACACGTCAACGCCGAGGTCATGAAGGCCAAAGGGGCCAAATGCCTGGGCAATCTGGTCAACGCCCTGCAGGCTATCACCGATGGCAAGGGAGACACGCGAGCCTACTTGGAACAGGTGCAGCGGGAGGCCGAAGCCGTGTGGGCGGCCGCCGGCATCGAATGGGAAGATCGAGGCTCGTACGGCGAGCGGCGCGCGAGGTCGGGCGAGGTTGCGAAGAAGCCTCCAGGATGTGAAGATGTCAAGGCAGGCGGCTCCTCCTGGCAAAGCTTGGTGCGAAGCACCGGCTCCATCGAAGCGGAGGAACTGAATGGGGATGTGGTGAAGCTCGGCGCCTATCTTCGAATTCCGGCGCCTTACAATGAACTCCTCTGGCGGCTGGCAACCGAAATGGCTGCCAATGGCGAACCGCCGGGCAAATATTCGGCCGACGCACTGATGGCGATGATTCCGCAATAGAATACCAGCATGTCCGCCAAGTTCAAGGTTCAGCGAGTCCTGGCGCCCATGGTTGATGGTCTTGCGCCCTGCGGTTCCAGAGGAGGAATAGCCCTGAAGGCCGGTGGGCGCAGTCAGATCGGCGTAATCGTCGCCACATCGAATATCAGCGCAGTTTTCGCCACGGCGCTGCTCGCGCCTTATATCACCCGCTTCGCGGTTCGCAAACCGGCATGACATTGTGCGCCATAGAAGCAAGGGGAGAAGAGTCACGGCATGAAGAAACGAAACTCTTCGTCGGATGCGCTTGTGTCGGTCCACGGTGGACACAGCAGAGAATTCGGCGATGCAGATGAGTCCGCCCTTGAAGAAATCGTATGCGCCTACATTCACAAGGGCTTCAAATGGGTGGGTATTACCGAACATATCCCGCCCGTTTCAGCGGACTTCCTGTGGCCTTGGGACATTGAGAAGGGTCACACGGCACCAGTCGATGCTACGTCGGTTCGAAGAATATTTTTCCGTCGCTCGCAAGCTCCAGGTGGAGTATCGGGATTCCATTCACATGTTAGTTGAGGCCAGACAATTTTTGGAAAATGCGCCACAATTATGACGTTGGACCGATGAAAGCAGGAAGGGACAGAGCCTCCGAGCGTCTTCAGTAAACATTATGCGGGAAAGTCAGAAACAATTTAAGAGGCCCCCAAAAAGACATCAGCCGAGGGGGCTTTCGATTCTCTATGAAGATCGAGATATCCTGGTCGTGGATAAGGTGAGTGGTCTTTTGACAGTGAGTAATGAGAAAGTCAGATGCAATACAGCTTATTATCTCTTGAATGATTACGTGCGCAAAGGGAATCAGAAATCAAGGCACCGGGTATTTATCGTGCATCGTCTGGATAGAGATACTTCCGGTGTTATCGTGTTTTCCAAGAATGAGAATGCCAAGCGTTATCTTCAGGAAGAGTGGCAGGGATTTCAAAAGAAGTACTATGCCCTCGTACATGGAACGTTACCGGAGAAGGAGGGTGTAATTACTTCCTATCTTGCAGAAACCCGTGCTCATAAGATGTATTCTGTTGGTGATCCGAAAGAGGGTAAGCTTGCTAAGACCGGGTATAGAGTTCTGAGAGAATCACCAAAGTACAGTCTTCTGGAAATAGATCTGTTGACCGGTAGGAAGAACCAGATCCGGGTCCATCTTTCGGACAAGGGCTGTCCTGTGGCTGGCGACAAAAAGTATGGAGTCAAGGAAAAGGGCATCAAAAGGCTCACACTTCATGCGGCCTCCATTACAATAGTTCATCCGTATTCAAAAGAGAAGATGACCTTCACAACAAAGGTTCCCGCCTATTTCGAATCACTTATAGAGGGGTCTAAAGGGGCACACAAAAGCTCAGGAAGAAGTGGACCCCAGAATTCGGACAGCTAGGTTAGGTGGGCCCAACAGCTGATGCGGAGGATATGGATTTATGACGGGTATCCCTTGGGCATCCGTTCCGTGCCAGACGACACGGCTGATTCCATTCGGACATCTGACCGGCTTGCCAGTCGCACGATGCGCGGCCAGCGGATAGAGATGTTGATATCCCCCAGATCCCATTCAGTCGGCATGTTGATCTCTTCGGTGATCTCACCGGAATCGGTCATCGAAACGACCGGATCGGGCCCGCGCGGGGCGCTCCTGACTCGTGAGACCCATGATCATTTCTAAATCCAAGTACCTGTCTGGTCTCAATCCGTATTCGGTGAAGCCGATGAGAGCGCGGACAAAGAAGGTAAGCCGGTCGAACTCCTCACTTCGGCGAAAAGAGTCGTCGAACTCCCGTTGATCTGAACCGCGAAGCGGATGCCAAAGGACAAGGGCCTTCAGGCTTCAACGGCAGATTGGTTCTTGGGATCTATATCGCCGTAGCGTGCCGTTACGACATCCTTGATGTTCTCGTAATGTGCTATGGCCGCCAACTCCAGTGTCTCGGGAGAAAGCCGTTCGCGGACCTCTTCTGAAAAGGGCTCGAAAGAGCTGCCCACGTTGTACTGCAAGTTGTACCGCATGATCAGAAATCGGCGATCCCGATCCTTGGGAATCCAGTTGAGCACGCCGTGGATGAGGCGTTCCGAGATGATCACCACATCACCTGCCCTAGGAGGTTGGAATCGAAATCGGCAGACGCGGCTGCCCGGAGAAATTGGGGCTTTTAAACAGCAGCTGCCCCTGTGGGTCAAAGATGCGGACGAACGTTTCGGTGCCGGGTGATTGTGATTGGAGGTCCTGGTAGGCTGTGACAGGCCAGACGGGAATTCCTTCATCAAAGCTGATTGAGGATAGGATGCGGGCCTGGTGCTGCGCCAGGCGACGATCGACACCGTGGTGAACGGCGATGAACATGGCGACAAAGAGAACCAGGAAGATGAATCCCATCAGGACGATGAGACTGGCCCCGTACCACAGCGCCAGGCGTGTGGATATAGAGTAGCGTGAGGAAGCGAGTGCCCCTACGAGTTTATAGCGCACGCCACTCAACTCACTCAGACTCAACCACGAATCGGAATCCGGCGCCACGAACGGTTTCTATGTGGAGGCTCTCAGGCACATCTTCTGCACGGAAGGCCTCTCTGAGATGCTGGCGCAGCCCAGAAACCGTGACACCAATTACGTTGTCCGTAACCCACGGATTTCCCCAAACCCGCTCTGCAATCACGGTTCGCGAAATAACTGAACCGGGATTTTGGACCAAAAGAGTCAGCAGGGCGAATTCCTTGCCGCGCAACATCAGGTCGGTACTGCCCAGGGTGGCTTCCCGACGGCTTCGAAAGATGATATCGATCTCACTCGGAGAATGGAGGAGGCAGGGCAGCTGATCGGCATCGACGTCATAGATCACGTGATCGTCGGAGCTTCTTGACCAGTACCGGACGGTAGGCGAGGAGCGCCATGCCGCTACCTCAAAGAAAGCACAAGCTGCCGCTGGTCTCCTGGTCGTCGGTCTCCAACAGCCTTGCCCGCTTCGGTGTTCACGCACCGGGCGGGCGCTTTTCCGTACTAACTACGTCTACGAAATCAGTCTGTCAAAAGCAAGAGAAAATATTCTTAAGTATGTGTATTTATTAAAGTTTTTGGATCTTGAGACGCAATAGCGTACTGTAAAATATACCGGAGGATTCTATAATGGCATCGCTCGCCTACCTAAGGGTTTCCACCGAGGAACAGGCGCGGAGCGGTCTGGGATTAGACGCACAGCTGGAGGCCATCGAGAGCAGTCTGGGCAAGCCAACGCAGGTATTCGTGGACGATGGATATAGTGGTAGCGATCCGAAGCGTCCCGCATTACTGGAGGCCTTAGGCAACTCGCAGAAAATGATATACCAGCTCAACGGCCCTGATGTTGAATACAGACCTTGCAAACGCACAAAGTAAACCGGGAAGCGAGTCCTTAACATGATCGCGAATCACCGGTAGTATATTTCTTGCGAGTTCCCTAAGACTCTGCCAAACCTCGAATTTATTTGCCTGCCATAACGCCCTTCTTTTCTCGCCGAATACATTATTCATTGGGTAAAATATAACACCGATCTCATCCTCCATGAAACGGGTGATGTTTGATGCTTCGGCGACGGCGTACTCAGCGGCGGAACGGTGGAATTCTCATACGGCCAATTACCACGTGTGTACGATGTGGCCCTTTACCGGGAACCAGATCATATCCACCCACCTCGAAAACACTACTGCGAGCACATAGCCGATGGCCATCCCGTAGAAAAAGGGCTTCCCCCCCAGGTAGGCCCGCACTCCCCCGTAACGCAAAAGCACCAGCTTGACGGCCCACACCAGAGACAGACTCAACCAGTAGACCCACACCCCGGTCGTGAACTGAAAGGCCAGCCCCATAGGGTGCAGCGGAAACCAGAGAAAGCGCGCGCGCAAAAACGCGAGCCCGGCCGCCTCGAAAAACCCGAAGAGCCATACGCCCCACTTCCCCCCATCCGCAACCGTGCGATTGTACATAGCCAGGACCATCTGATCAAAGGTGGACGTATCACCTGCCGTGAAGACCATGAACCCTCCTTCATAGCCCCGTTCAACGGTCACTACCGCGATCGCGAAAAAACCCACCGGAAAGGCTACCACCACCACCGCCGTCACCCACCAGGGCTGCTCCCGCAGCGAAAAGATGCGCAGGTGATGGACCATCGCCGGCCACGCCGGCATGCGGATCGTGCCGAAGAAGGCCCGGCTGGCAAAGAGCTTGAAGGCGATCAGGCTGCGCGGTGACAGGTGGATCGAACCCACCAGATCAAAGATGAAGGTCTCGCCCTTCATGTGCGAATAGTTGGGGAGGAGATAGGCAAAGCCGGTGGCCGCCATGAGCTTGGCCGTGACGAAATAGACCAGCGTCATCAGCAGGAACGCGCCTGTGGCCAGGGGCAGGCTCATCCCCAGGCCCACGCCCCAGTAGATCACATAGGCCGCCGACAGCACCAGACCGGCCAGGGCAAAGCGATAGTGGACGACCTGGCGGCGCTCCCCTTCCCCGCTGCGCACCTGGTGCCACACCTGCCGCAAATGCCTGCGCGCCAGCCAGATCGACCACAGGGCCAGAAAGATCAGGGCCCCGTAGCTCTCCATGTCGAGGATCTCCGACCCTACGATCGGCTGGCCACCCATTCCCACCGAAAACCCCACCCGAATTAGGGCCCAGTCCTTGACTACGGCCAGCCAGTAAAAGACGATCAGGCTGCCCAGAATGTCCAGCGGGCACAGGTAGGCCACGGCAAACACCATGGGCATCAGCCGCACATATATATTGTCGGAAAGGAGGCCGCGCATGGGGATCACATGAGGCCGAAAGAAGAGATCCAGCGGCGGCAGGCCCGGGGTGAAATAGGTGACTATTCTGTAGATTAGAGGCAGCAAAACCACCCCCACGCCAAGCCAGAACAGACCCGAGCGGAAGATCTCGGGCAGGCGCCGCGGCCCATCGAAGCCCCGCGTCAGGTCCAGCGGCAGCTGCGCCAGGGGAAAGGTGAGCTTCTCGACCTCCACCCACTGGCGCTGGAACAATACGAACAGACAGAAGCCAAAGACCACCAGGCCCATCGACACTCCCAGCCACTGGCCGATCGTTCCCAGCCAGGCCAGCCATGGCACGGGCGCGCCCTCTTCGGCGCCGAACCAGAATCTGCCGATCGCCTGGGGCGAGGCCGGAACGAACACATGCCAGGGCAGCAAATCGAAGAAGGTCTCGGCCCACTGGTTTTCGGGCGTGGCAAAGTAGGACGGCGCCGACACAATCGTGACCCAGTCGTTGATCCAGCCACTGCCGGGCATGGTGCCCACGATCCAGGTCATGGAGAAGATGGTCAGCAATTCACCCCGGCGCAGGGCCCTTTGCGGGAAGAGCCGTTTGAGACCGGTATTGACAAAGAGCCACAGCACAAAGGGCGCGAAACCCGCTATGGTAAAATTGGCCCTGGCACTGATATCCATCCAGTAGAACGTGGCAACAATGGTCAGGACCCCCAGGACCAGCGCCCGCAGCGTGATGAAAGGCGGCGCTTCGCCAGCCTCTTCTCCGGGGAGAGGGATCTGGCGTCTCCCGGGCGGAGGATCCCGGACTTCTGCTGCTGTGATCTGCATCGAGGGAGAACTGTTGTCTATAAGAGGTAGGCCTGGCGTATAGGAAAGATAAACGGCTTGCGTATAGGAAAGGTGAACGGTTTTATCGTTGGTCTGGTCAATGGGCTGAAGCCTTCGGGGTGAGCCCGTAGGGCCGTGGGGACGGTGCGGATGGGCTGCGGCGAGTCGCGTGTCTTGGGGAAAGTGCGGTCTGATCGGTTGTCGGGGCGTGGTGCGAGCGGGAGTCGGCGCGCAAGGTGGCGCTCAACGGCCTCTTCCCCTGCACCATGCCACAACAGAAAAGGAACTCCCCTCAACTCTTGCTCTACTGAAAGGAGGTGATTCCGAAAAAGCAGAGCAGCGGAGCCGAAGTGAAGCTCCTTTTCTGTTATCGGGCCTATTTGAGCAGGGTCATCGAGTGCGTGGCCATGAAGTCGCCGGCCTGCATCCGATAGAAGTACACCCCGCTCGAGACCAGCTCGCCGCTCTGATCGCGCGCATCCCACGTGGTCTTGTAGGCGCCCGCGCTCAGGGACTCGTCCGCCAGGCTGGCGATCAGCTGACCAGCGGTGTTGTACACGCCGATCCTAACGTGTTCGTCAACCGGCAGGGAGAACTCAATGGTGGTCTCCGGGTTGAACGGGTTGGGATAGGCCTCGCCCAGCGAGTAGCTGTCGGGGGTGCCGGCACTCTCGACTTCTTCAGCTACAGTCGTCACGTCGACGCCCAGGCTGCGGGACTCTACATCCAAGGGGATGTACATCAACGCGCTCGGACCCGCTTTCCCTTCTTCGGGCCTACCAAATTCCCTGATTTTCATATTATAATGCCCGCTGGTGTACGCGCCGTCGTACGGCCCATCCTCGTTGAGGATGGTGAGATACCAGCCGAGAATGGGTGTGAAGGGACCGAGGGTGGGCGACATAATGACGTCCATAAGGCCAGCGCCGTCGCGCCCATACCCGCTAAAGCGCGCGCCCCGCTCGTTGTTGTAAGAACCCATGAAGAGCATTTCCCCGTGGGCTTGCGTCTGCATGTTGGTGGAAGTGGACCCGCCGCGTGGCATACCGAGCGCGGCCGCTGTCTGGTCGGAGATCTTGTCCCCCCTGTAATCGCCATTGCGATTCACCCACAGGAGATCGCCCTGGTGATTCAGGCGCACGATTTCGGGAGCGCCAAAGGAAGAGGCCCAGACCCCGTGGGCATTGACCGCGATATTCCCCGGCCCCGCGGCATTGGTTACCTCGTTGCCCTCCTCATCGACGCTGGTGCTGACGTAGATGTCGGTCAGGTCGAACTCGCGGGTGATCTCACCCGAATTCTTGTCCCACGACTGGATCGAGGGGAACGGCACCTCACCCTTGCTATCGTGCGCCGCGTACATGATGCCCAGAGGCGCCCAGGGTCGGACCAACCTTATTGCGTCCTCCCTATTGGGGGCAAAACCGTTTTCGCCAAACGAGGTGTCCCGGTCCCACGACTTGGCCGAACGATTGATGATCATCTTGTAGATCCCGCCGAACTCGCCGGACTGATTGGTCGTCCAGAAGATCTCGGTGCTCTCGTCGTCAAGGGTCAGGCCGCCCCTGGTCCGCACCCCTGCGAAACCGTACACGTGGTTGTAGTTCCACCGCTCCCAGGCATTCGGGTTGGCAATGTAGTCCGTGCCCATGGTGCCGTGGATAACATCACCGGCCGTGTACGCCGCCGTACTCGATGCGGCCCACTCGCGGTCGTATTCCTGCATCCAGATGTCGGCCGGGTCGAAGCGCGTGTCGATGAGATTGTAGGAATAACCCGACTGGGCGCCGGGTCCAGCCAGGACCGATAGGTCGCGGTTGTTGACCGCGACCAGGTCGAATTCGTACTGACCGGGGCCTGCGGCATTGCCCTCCCAGTCCTTTCCGTCCCAGGTGATGGTGTTACGACCCGCGTTACAGGTCTTCCCTGGTGTGAGGGCCACGAATTTGTCCTGCGGTTCCAGTCGCAGCCAGGCGCCAACAGGCCCGGTCACTCCGGTCTCGGTGTTGCCCTTCTCGTATATGGCCACCCAGGCCGTGGCGCGCTGGTTGAGGGTGAAGGGGATGCCCACCGAGCCGCTACCGTCCCAGGCCACGTCCTGGACGGTGATTGCCATGGGATTGAACACCCCGGAAACCTCGGGCTGGGCAAAGATGCCATCCCACTCGCCCAGGGAAGGAAAGGTCTGTTCTTCGGCCCACACGGCGCCCGTGGCCAGGACGGCCAGGGCCAATCCGATCAAGCTTAAGCGAAGATTTCTCATGGTTCTCCTTATCTCCTTGAAAGCGCCGGTCAAGCCGGCAGAGTGTGTGAATGCAAGTTTCATACGTTGAAGGTGACTTTACTCACCCTCCGAAGAGGGCTTTCTCGTTCGACTTGCATGACCAAGACACGCCACAAGCGTTAGTTCTGAGCCAGGATCAAACTCTCCGTAAAAATAAAATTCCACAGAGATTCGTTTTAATCTAAGCTCTTTAGAAACAGGGACTTTATGCACGTTATTTGATTTTCGAAGACCGCGCGCTCAACTTACATATACCCGATTAAAAGAGGTAAGCATTATGCTTACCTTTGTCAACGCGAATACTCGTCCACAAGGCTAGGCAGAGGGGTGAATGGGTCTAACCTCCTGACAAAGGGATGACTTCTGGTGCGCCAGAATCGGGAGGAAGTCTAAGCTCTACTAGATTGGTGGGTTCTGCGGCGTTGTTCGGAGAAACGTCGTTCTCATGAGATATAGGGGTCTAGTTTCGAGTATTAACCACCCGAGCCAATACCATCTTATTGTCTCTACGAATTACCCTAAAAAGTCGATATGCCCTCTATCTCCTGTGATGACCATAACTGTAATCATGTATATTGCCATGAACCGTTTCAGGATCGCCCTCGGCAGCGAGGTGATCTTCGAAGATCTCTGGCGCCAGCGCGAATCTTATCTCGACGAAACACCTGGCTTTCGCGAGTTCCACCTCTTGCGCGGCTCCACCCACGAAGACCACACCCTCTATGCATCCCATTCGGTCTGGGATTCGGCCGCTGCTTTTGAGCGGTGATTGCGTCAGGTTGCATTTGCGCTTCTTCGTTCAGGTCACGCGAAAGGAAAACAGCCTGGCGTCCCTCATGTAGAATCTCAGGCGCACCGGTTGCGACTGAGCCCCCAGCTTCTGCCCGCTTTTCCATCCCACCTTGTGATCCAGACCATCCGCCGTGATGGTTGAGCAATCGGCTCGCGAAAAGCCCGCAATCGGTTCACCGTATATCGTCAAAACCTCGACCTCCAACGCGCCCCTTGCAGCATTCGCATTTATCCGCAGCTCGTCACCACCCTCGAAACGGAACGGATTTGTCGTCAGGGAACCTTCTTCTTCCTGGGCGCTGATCGAGGCGAACCCGTCCAGCCGCAGCGTGGCCATTCCGAGGGCGTCGCCGATCAGCGTCTGGCCGTTTCGTTCCGTGCCCAGCAGGTCGTTAACGCCGGCGTGAGGTATGTTCGAGCCACGATAATAGAGCCAGATCTCCTCCTCCTGGACCACGGCATCGTCCAGATAGATTCGCTTCTCGTCCCAGGTGTTGGGGTTGCCCACCATAAAAAGATGGCGGTTGCCGACGCGAAGCCATTCTCTGCCGTCGCGGCTGAAGGTGAGCTGCACATCGAGGGTGTAGTTGAACCCCTCCATGATCCGTTCGTCGCCAGTGAACTCGTGGTAGACGTTGAGAAAGCCGATATAACACCCTTCGTAGGGCAGCACCCGCATGTAATAGAATTCGGTGCCATCGCCATCCCGTTCGTCTGGAGAGATCACTTCCTCGATATCCGTCCAGTTCAGAAAATCGATGCTTTCGCTGCGGCCGATACGCCGGGTGGGAAACGCCGACAAATCGTAGGGCACGCCCTTCTTGGGCCAGTGGCGCATGACGTGCCGGCCGTTGGGACGCACGTACATCACGTAGCGACCGATCTTTTCGTCCCAGAACGCCCACTGGGAGCCGTCTCCGGTCGGTGAAAGCACCGGATTGGCTTCGTTGGCGGTCCAGGTCAGTCCGTCGGGCGAGAATGCCACCCCAATGCCACGCTGCGTCCGATCTCCTACATAGTAGATCATCTTGTAGCGCCGTTGATCGTCCTCATCGTGATTGTCCTTGAGCACCGTCTTGTCATAGTTAAATCCGTCGGGGAGCCGCACCAGATTGTTGTCGGTTGATCCCTTGTAATCCACCAAGCCCAGCTTTGGACGCTCGAAGTGGATGCCGTCCTCGGATACCGCGTAACACATGTCCGCTGGGGTCTGGGGCGCTACGGCGTACCAGAGTTTGTAGATCTTCTCCCCTCGGTCGTACACCAGATCGCAGTAGTGGAATCGCTCTCCCTCCCACGGTTCTTCCATGACGAATACGGGGTTGTCTTTCCGTTTCTCCGGCCGGTGTATAAAGCGCGAGAGGTTGTCCATGATGGCGATGTGGTAGTCGTCCACAAAGAGCTGGCGTTCGCGGCCGACAGTGCGGATCGGGGGCAATCGGTCAAGTGGGCTGTCGCTGGTGAGGGTGACCCCTCTGGCTGCGTCCGTGGCCATGGTCCTCCGTTCGTGTTTTACGGGTATTCCCCATATCAAAATCAGTTGGGGTTTGGATTGAACTCGACTCTGTTTGATAATAAGGAATGGCCGTCCACTTTGCTCCACGGACAAATTTCTGCATCAAGAACGGCCTTGTTCTTCCGAATTATCACGATCTCCATGTTCACATTCACCGATTAGAGACAGGTATCCATTGCTTTACTTTAAAAAGTGAAGTTCTAAACAGAAGAACAACGTAAACGCTTGATTCGGGCCAAGATCTCGGCAAATAACGTCTGGTCTATCGCCACCGCGGCCATCTGAAACGTGGTATACCTATTGTGCCTGACCACCTTCGCGCCGATCTTGATCAGCCTTGCCGGGGAGGAGCAGTACGCCTTCGCGGCGATTCTGACGACCAATTTGTCTAGCCAAACAGTGAGCGTCGGTACCGCGCCGACGCTGCGCGGCTGCCAACTCGGCAAGGTTTCTCTACCCAACAGAATAGGAGCTACATGCAAGACCGCTTTCGTGATCGGGACACATTGCAGCTCTATTTCGACGATATCGCCGATTCCAAACCGCTCTCTCGCGAGCGCGAAGTGGAACTTTCGGCCCGCATTCAGGACGGCGACATGCAGGCTCGAGAGGAATTGGTGCACGCCAATCTTCGCTTCGTGATTGACATTGCTAAAAACTATCAGAATCGCGGTTTGCCAATGGAGGATCTAATCAGTGCGGGAAATGTCGGGCTGATGACCGCCGCTGATAGATTTGACGGCACCAGGGGGTTCAAATTCATCTCGTATGCCGTGTGGTGGATAAGGCAGTCCATTCTGCAGACGATTGCCGAACAGGCCCGCACCGTGCGGTTGCCGATGAATAAGGTGAGCCTGCTCAAGGACATTTCGCAAACCTCTCGGCGTCTGGGGCAGGGGCGCGAAGCGGAACCCGGCATCGAGGAGATCGCCGCGGAGTTAGAGGCGTCCGCGGAGGAGGTGCTCGAAACCATGCTCAGTGCTCGCGCCGTTAGCTCGCTGGACGAATCCTTCGACGAGGATGACGAACGCAATCTGTTGAACACATTGGCGGACACCACGCAGGTTAATCCGGATGCGGACGTCCTGTATGAATCGGCCAAAGACCAGTTGGAGAGCGTACTCGACAGTTTGGATCAGCGCGAGTTGCGGATAATCAGACTCTACTACGGTTTGGATGGCGACGAGGCCTTAACCCTGGAACAGATCGGCGACCTCATGGGCGTGACCCGCGAGCGCGTGCGACAGATCAAGGAACGGGCGCTCAGTCGTCTGCGCCTTCCGTCCCGCCATCGGGTCTTGCGTGCCCTTGCCGAAGATCTAACCGATGAGGTCGGCGTAGCCCCGGAGCGGGGGAGCGCTTACCCATCTCTCCGCTCCTCCAAAACGCCGAGGTCAATACCGCAGTGCCGTTTCCTTCTAACGTACATGTCGCCCGCGAAGGTTCAGAGTAGGTAGCGTCATTTCGGGATGACTCTGGACAAAAGGAACCCGCCGTCTTCAAACGGCATAGAGCGGACGGAGTCTGAAGCCGCTGCCTTACAGGACTAACTGCGCTTGACCCGGGAAGAGGTCGGGGCATCGGATCAGTTGGCGGTGGGCCAATGAACCGTCTACTAGTCTGAGAATCTGGGTCTGGGCCAACGTGGATGGTTAGCGAAAAGCAGAGGTGACCTATCCACCCACATTAATCTGCTGCTCAGCAATATTGATCTGCACGTTCACGCACATCAGCTTGGGCAGCTGTTAACCAGCATTGACCGCTTCGTCCGAGCCACGTAAAAACTCCGCCTCAATCCTTCTATGCTCCAACCAATCCATGTAGTCCTTGGCCGCGGGTGGGACATCCGGCGTCGCATACTCGACATTGGTGGCATCGACTCTTTGCTCAACCTGGCGCGGGAATAGATCACGGAATATTTGGAAGAAGGCCTTCGGATCTTCGTCTCTAAGCCGATCAAGCGCCTCCTGCCCTCCATTCTCGAAGGACGTGATAAAAGCATCCTTCAGGCTGGTAAACCTGTTTTTCGCGCCTTGGGGCCGTCCTCCTTGGCCTTTTAGGAAGCGCCCCTTCTGATCCCGTTGTGAGGTCATCTTCGTACCCATACTGAGCGATCAGGGCTACCGATGACAGGTGTTGTGGGGCGGCGTCCTTCAGGATCTGGAGGAGCACCTTCTTGGGCGTAATTCGGACCAAATCTCTCAACTCACTCATAGCCCCTGCCTTACACATTGTCGCCTCGAATGACAGCCAGGATGCGCGCTTTGTCCGGTGCCGATAAGCGATCCCATGCTTCCACGACCTCGGCCAGATCTTCGGGTGGATTCTCGTACATACATGGTACATACTTTTGCCGCTCAGTTGTGTCTGGCTTGTGTTCGGGATTTGCACGGATTTGTTTTTTGGGACCTTGAGCCGGATTCGCTATCTTCTTTTTCTGTAATGGTTTTGCAGAGTTCTGCCCGGCTTCTATAGAAGAAGTGTTAGATCCCACAGTACCTTCGGAACGGGGTTCAATTCCCGCCGCCTCCACCAATTCAGAGGATACGCAATCCTTTCCACGCGAAGGGGTTGCGTATTCGTGTTCTGCCCCGACGGCGATTCGGTGCACGCTGGGTGCACACTGAAGGTCATCTGTCGTCTGAATCTTAGACGCAACCCGCTCGACGGCATCAGCCAATCGGTCCTCGCGAGTGCGCCCGTAGACATTGAGGGTCATTTCCGGTGTCGCATGCCGCGCCAAGGTTTGGGCTTCTTTCACGCTGACGCCCGCCTCCAGGACGAAATTGATGTAGGCTAGCCGGCAAGCGTGGAAGTCAATCTTCCCTCCCGGTCCATGTTTGTCTATTCCTGCGGCTCGCAGATCCACATCTAGGTCCCCGGCGGCGTGGCCGTTTCTGTATTTTTCTGCTTTTCTTCGGCGATACCCGCAAATTGAATGCCGGCAATGGTCACTCGTCCACTTCTCATAGTAGCATTGCTCCTTAATTCCTGCGATACTGAGGTCGCTTGTGCATTGCCGATAACTGGTTGTATCCGAAGTTCGACTTCCGCAAGAATAGCTTCTCGTCAAGTTTTTGCGAAGTTGGGTTCGCAGCGTTGCGGTATTCAATATACTGACTCCTTCAGCGCACCCGCGCGACCCCAGCCGCAGACTGAATTCGACTACGCCTGATCCTCCGTGGGCGCAGTCTGTCTACGTATTTTGAGCGGCTGTATAGAAACGGCGTTCAGGCGCCAAAAATTTGATCCGCGCCAGCCCTTCGCGGCCGTTTCTCATGGCGAGCCGCCCATAAACTGCGAATGCCCCCCGAAAAACGCGGCATAAGAGCGCCACGGACCGTCGGCGCAACTATCGATAACGGTGTTTATTCTTCCTATACTTTGACGAATTGGCGTGTAGCACACCGGCGCAAAGTATCTCAGCCAGAAATGAGTAGCCAAAGGACTCATCGGCTCAAAGTCCACAGCGCACCCGCTCATAACCATCTGAGCGCGCCCGCTCCAATGATTCGTTGAGCAGCGCTGTAGCGATTCCTCTGCGACGGCCGTTATCCGGATCCGCCGCATTGGCCCATTCGGGGCAGAACACGCTCCGTTTTGCCCCGAACGATGGAATCGGCCAACCCGTGAGGAACCCAACGAGCCTACCGCTGTGAATCGCGGCTCCTTCTGGCCCCGCTCCAACGACGCGCATCAGGGGCGCGGCAGTTTGTCGTAGCCCGCTGGATGCGATGGCTAGAAGCTGATGGTCTTGCCCCGTCTCCCTTCAGAGCCTGTCCCGCGCTGCACGGCGCGCACCTCAATTCATCTGTCGCTCGAGCGACCTGACCGATACCGCTTCGCCAACACGTTCCGACTCATACGCGGCCATGATGATCGCCAGAGCATGAAGGGCGGCATCGAGGCCATACGTCGGTTGTCGCCCACCCACTACAGCGGCCGCGAACTCGTCTAACATTCCCGCGTATGTGTCGACAAAACTCAGGCGCCCCTCGGGTACGAAGTAAGGAGTCCATTCCTCTTTGTCGGCGTCGTGGTGCTCGATGACATTCTGGTCGCCGATTCGGAGACTTCCCGCGCTGCCGTGCACTTCGACGACGGCCGGGCTGCCGCCGTGCACGGACCAGCCGATCTGCACAGAGGAGACGCCGCCGCCCTCATGACTCAGTATGGTCAGGGCGAGATCATCGACTTCCCCGGCCTCAGTTGCGATGGCGCGAGCAACCACACGCTCAACCGGTTGCCCCATGAACAGCTCACTCAGGTAAACACTGTGATAACCGGGATCGATCAGAGCGCCGCCGCCGCCGCGATTCAGTTTGACCCGCCAGTCCGGGTCGTACCCGGCTGCGCCCGGCCAGTGTCTGCCGCTGAAGAATGATTCGTAGCGAACCAGATAGGGGTTGCCAATCAGTCCGGACTTGATGGCCTGGCGGATTGCTGCGTGGTGAGGGAAACAGGTGTAGTTGTGTTGAATGCCGAAAACCACGCCGCTGTCGCGCACCGCCGCGGCGATCCGCGCGCCGGCGGCAACTGATGTGCAGAGAGGTTTTTCGGCCAGGATATGGCGTCCGGCCCGAGCACAGGCAATCGTCACCTCTTCATGCAGGAAATGCGGCAACGCCAGGTCGACGAAATCACAGTCGACAACGTCCAGCATGTTTCGGTAATCGATAAAGCGCTTCTCCTCGGGTACGCCGAGCGCCGCGCCGACGATCTCAAGGTTCTCAGCCACCGGATCGGACAAGGCAACAACCTTGATCCGATCCTGCGTCGCCCCGAAGCCCAGGACGTGTCCTACCTGAACCACCCGGCCACAACCGATAATCGCTGCCGTAAGCATGGGTCCCCTCACTTCTCCAACTATTGATTGAGTTGCGCGGAATAGGGGTTATCGGACTCCGAAGCCGGGCATCGCCTTACTTGGCGAGCACAATCAGCCCGACAAAATCCTGTCGTTCAACAGCCGCTAACGTAAAAATGGGAGCGCTGACTCGATGCCGGCGATCCTCTCATTTCCTATTCGCCGAAATTGCATTGAAATTACCGTGGGCTAAGTCAGAAGGGCTATCCGTAGCGAACTGCATACTCTCGCAAGCACAGCCCCGCCAACTAAGAATCAGTATCAACTCCTTCTTGCACAAAAGGAAACGGGCCGGAATGCACATCGTCAATGTGCAGCAGGTCAAATGGGCAGCACGGATCACGCGAGCATTGACCAGTCCGCTCTGCTAGTGCTGGAGAGAGGGGTTGTTCAGCCACCGCGCTGCCCGAGGAAGGAAATCCGCCTGAATTTCCAGACTTTGCTCGAGGGATGGATTCGCGTGGAATTGATCGTGCGCCGCAAGATGTGGCCGCCGCAGCTGCAGGGGGGGATTGAGGGATATACTTTCGCCGATTGCGATCTCATCCGCGGCCACAGTCTGTCTCACACGGTCACATGGCGCAGCAAGAGCGTTCTGCCGCAGCTGGAGGGGGACGAGGAGCTGGCTCTTCGCTTCCACCTGTCGCGGGCGAAGTTGTTCGCCATTCATCCTGACGCTTCAGCAAGAAGCCGATTGGCGACTTCTGCGCCCTGGTCTGCACGAACGAGCCGGTGGACGCACCCATTGACGAGTTTGAGGCGGATGCGATTTTGTCCGAAACCGGCAGAGATCGTGTGACAAAGAGGGAGGTCAGCGTGAAACAGCTTTTCATCGACGACCAAGACCTGGAAGAAGTCGACAACCTGGCACGCAAGCTGCACCGGCCGCAGAAGTTCAAAAAGAATGTGGTGCTGCGAGCCGAAAATCGCTGGGAGAACAGCGGCGTCATGCTGTGGACGACACCGGCCTGGGTACCGGACGAGGGCGTATTCAAGGTACTCTACTACGCCATGGAGGCATCTTGGGATCGGGAAGTCAGGCTCGATGTGACGGGCGCGCCGATGGGCGGCCGGACCTTTATCTGCCTGGCCACTTCGGAAGACGGGGTGAACTGGGAGAAGCCGGTGCTGGGCCTGTGCGACTACAACGAGCTGGTCGGTCGCCGGGAGCCGCAAGTGGGTAAGGAGAACAACATCGTGCCCACGGGCGTGCCGCTGGGACCGATATACGACCCGCACGATCCCGATCCGCAGCGCCGCTACAAAGGTATGGGGCTGGGGCCGCCGGCGGTCTCGGCGGACTGTCTGCACTGGGAGTTTCTCGACATACCGCCGATTCCAAGCTCAGACGAGGCGCACCTGACCTACGATGAGGAGAAGAGGCTCTTCATCGCCACGGTCAAGCATGCCGGGCCTGACGGCAGGTCGCCCTATGGTCGGGCCTTTTGCTTGAGCACCAGCGAAGACTTTGAGAGCTGGAGCGATATCGAACTCGTCTTCCACGCCGACCAGATCGACCAGGAAAACGGGGAAGAGCGGATGAGCAGATTCATCGAGGATCCCGATTATCTCACCCCGGTCTACAACCGGCCGGAGGAGTGGTGTACGGATGTCTACAACTTTCCCGTATTCCCCTACGAAGGACTCTATCTGGGGATGCCGGTGATGCACCACTGGTCGGGGAAGCACCCACCGATGTACGAAAACGTCGACAGCCGCAAGTCGGTGGAGCTGGCCTCGAGCCGGGATCTGCGGCAGTGGGACCGGGTGTGTGACCGGGCGCCGTTTATGGAACTGTCCCCGGTGGGGGACCGCAGCGCCTACGATACCGGGCAGATCGTGATCGCGAATGGGCCTGTCAGGCGCAACAACGAGCTGTGGTTCTACTATCTGGGGGCACGCTCCCGCTCCAAGTCCTTTGCCGACCTGATGGCCCGTAAGAATCTCGACACCCACGCCGTGGCGCTGGCCAAGCTGCGGGTCGACGGCTTCGTGTCGCTCAAGGGAGGGATTGAATGGGGATCGGTGTTGACCAAGCCGATCCAAGTGGAGGGCGGCGAGCTGCACGTCAATGTGGACTCGTGGCGCGGCCGGGTAACCGCAGAGGTGTTGGACGCTGAGGACGGACGGCCGATCACAGGATATACAAAGGACGAGAGCATCCCGGCGGTGATAGACAGCATCGATGAGATGCAGAGCTGGAAGGACAGGGCGGATCTCTCCGAGCTGCGCGGACGGACAGTGCGCCTGCGCTTTTCGCTACTCAGGGCGGAACTTTACTCTTTCTGGTTCGCCGGCTGAGCAGCTATCATGTTTGTGCCGTCATTTGTAGGAGGTTTCGTTCAACTTATGTATGGTCAAGCTACAAATAGGAAAGTGTTGATTGGGATGACACTGTCTTTTCTGTTTGTCACCAGACACTGGATCAAAAGGATTTCCGCGAGGAGCATCGTGGCAGGAGTAAGTTACAATGACTGATTCAATAATCGAGCAAGCCAAATCGAGCCTCGCTGAGCAGGGCTATTGCGTCATCGAGAATCTCCTCGACTCGGCCGAAGCCGAGCGTATCGATGACCTCGGGCGGTCTCTTATATCCCATCAAACTGGGTATGTCAAACTGGAGGGAGCGCTGAGTCAAATACCGGATCTGGCACCCCTGTGTGTCCATCCAACCGTTCTGGCGATGGTCGAACATTTTCTCGGTGATCCATTCTATCTGGCCAACAATGTCTGTTTGATGTGGTGCCAACCTGGTGCTCCTGGCGGCGGTCTTCACTTCGACTGGCCGCTCGACCAGGTCCCGGAGCCGTGGCCCAAGTGGCCGTTACTACTTCAAACTATGTGGATGTTGACGGATTTCACCGCCGACAACGGCGCGACTCATATTGTGCCCGGTAGTCATCGGGCAAGTGGTCCGACGAGGTCAGCCGAGTGGGACGCCGTCGAAAGGCCGATAACGGGCAAGCGGGGCTCCGTTCTTATGTGGCAAGGGGCCGCGTTGCATCGCAACGGACCAAACACGGCACAATCGCTGCACCGCATGGGGGCCAATGCGGCTTATATACCCTCGTTTGTGCATCGGCCACCTGCGGGATGGCCATTAGTCCAGCGGAAACAATTCGACCGCTTTCCTGCGCGCCTCCAAAAACTTTTGGAACGCTCTGTCGAGAGCAAATAGGCCCGCTTGCTCCGGAACACCGATCGAATTGACTGTTCAAGCAAGACGGTGGGTTGACCTCGTACCGAAACGCTCCAAGACCCAGCGTTTCCCTGCGAATGAGAGGATAACCATGAAACGGAAGCTAAGACTGTGCGCCCTGACCCAGTGCATCCTTGTGGTGGCGGCGGCCGGGGCCGCCCAAGGCCTTGAGGTGAGCGGGGTTGTGCAGAGGGAGGTGGCGGTGGTCGGGCCGATTACCCGCAAGGTCGGCATCGAAGGTGCGGTGATCCGCTTCATCAGCGAGACCAATCCGCACGAGATCTACGAGGACGGCACCGATCTGGAAGGACGCTTTCGAATCGATCTGGACGGGCCGGACACTGCCGTGGAAACGGCGGGCAATTCCAAGCCGATCTCCTTCGAACTGCATCAGAACTACCCCAATCCATTCAATCCCGGAACCGTTATCTCCTACCAGCTTCCGCGCTCTGCGGGCGTGCAGCTGGTCATCTACAACAGCATCGGGCAACGGGTGCGGACCCTGGTGGAAGGCTATCGGGAACTGGGTGCCCACTCCACTCTGTGGGACGGGCGCGACGATGACGGCCGGGCTTTGGCGTCCGGTGTTTATGTCTACCGCCTGACCGCCGGTGCCTTCTCCCAGGCGAGGAAGATGGTGTTGCTCGACGGTCCCAACTCCGTTCTGCCGGGTGGGGTTTCCGCGCCGGTGGGTGCGCGCTCCGGGGCCTCTGTCGGCACAGAAGAGCTAATTCCCTTGGCGGACCTGGACCTGGCGGGGGGAATGCCGCCGGCGCTGTGGCCGTCGGGGAAGTTGGCCCAGGCTCGTAGCTTCCGAGTGACCATCGACGCCTACAAGATGGTGCCGTTCGAGCAGATGGGGCTTGCAGTTTTCCAGGACACCTCCTTGAACTTTCTGCTGGAAGAGGACACCCGCGAGGGAGTGGTGTTCCTGAAGGAGGAGCAGCGCCAGCTTTTTCTGGACGACTTCAATATCGAGGAGATGTCAAACCTGACCCGCACCATGCACCGGCCACAGAAGAAGGGGGCGGTCATCCGGCCTAACTGGCCGGAGGGGGAGACGAACATCCAGACCCGCAGCGCTGCATTTTGGGACCCCCTGGATGAGGTCTACAAGCTCTGGCTGATCGACGGCTCCTATCGCATCAGTGTGGACGGGCTGCACTGGACCCACGGTCCCGGAGGGGTCACCCCGGGTTACAGCGTCCTGTACGATCCCCTGGACCCCGATCCGCAACGGCGCTACAAGTCGTTCCACCCCCGACGAATGGCGGTATCGCCGGACGGCCGCAATTGGTCCACGCTCAAACGGCCCCCCATCCAGAGCTCGGACGAGTGGAACTTCTCCATCGACCTGGAGAACAGGCGCTACATCGGCACGGTGAAGCAGGGCGGACCATACGGGCGCTCGATCTACCTGACCACCAGTAGCAGCTTCGACAACTGGTCTTCACCGCGCCTGATCTTCCATGCCGACGAGCAGGACCAGGAGTTGGGGAGACAGCATATCGAGGCGCGCTTCGCCGATGAAACCAAACACCATCCGCCGTGGGACCCCGACCCCTCCTACTTCAATGTGGATGCCTACAACATGGGCGTATTCCGCTACGAATCGGTCTACATCGGGATGCCCGCCATGTTCCACTCTGTCGCTCCGGTTCCCAACTATCCCAACACCGACGGCTTCCACCTGATACAACTGGCCGTCAGCCACGATCTCACCACCTGGACACGGCTGGGCAACCGCCAGGCGTTCCTCGCTCCCTCGCGGACCGAATCAGGCGCCTACGATATGACCCAGCTCATCGGACCGTCAAACGCCGTGGTGCGCGGCGACGAGCTTTGGTTCTACTACTGGGGTGGCAAGTACCGGGCCGCCGGCTTGATCTACGTCGGCACCTATCCCAACGGGGAATGGATCCAGCGTCCCGGCGCCGACTTCGACGCAGGTGCCATCAACCTGGCGGTCTTGCGCCGGGACGGGTTCTTTTCGCTCGACGCCGGCACCAGCGAAGGCGTTCTCCTCACCAAGCCGCTGATCTGGCGCGGTTCCACCCTTTGGGTCAACGTCAATACGCAGGAGGGCGAGGTGCGTGTGGAGGTGCTGGATGCAAACGGGGACCTGCTGCGGGAGGGGCTGTCGCGCACGCGATCGATGCCGGTGGTTCGCAACAGCGTGCGGCTGGCCGTGGTCTGGCAGGACGAAAGCGATCTCTCGGACTTGCACCAAGAAACGGTGCGGTTGCGCTTCTTCGTGCGCGACGCGGAGCTTTATTCCTTCTGGACGGAGCCCTGAGCGCTTTCTACCCTCCAGCAAATTGGGATTTGACTCCCAAAGATACCCCCAACTACCCCGAGAGAAACCTTTGGAATTTTCCTCGGTACACGGCGATTATGGGGTGGACGCCGCCTCCACCAAATGAGTAGACGTTACCGGACGTAACGGAGTGTATACGGAGACAGAAAAGGCCTTGCGGGCGAATATAGCTTGCAGGGCCTTTCTTGCGTCGTCCTCAGGGCAACGGGGGCGCGGAGACCGGACAAACTCTTTGGCGGACCCGGCCTGAGGGCCGACGGGCAGGCGCAGCAGCCGAGCAGGGTGAGACGAGAGTGCTGGCTCCGTCGGCTCTTGGGGCCTGGGCAGCGCCTTGAGAAGCCCACAATGCCGAATGTTCTGGGGACCGATCGACTGGGCGGACGTCGAACCGACGCTGCGGGAGCTGTCTACGGTCGCGGAGTTCGAGGCGGCGGGCACGACATTCGACCAGACGGTCCTGATTTCATCCAGCTCCGCATTTTTGAAAGTGGCGGGGCGCTGTTCCCTCGTAACCCAGAACGCCCAATGCAGCCTGCGAAGGGCGTTGGAGTCGGTGCAACGACGATTGGATCGTTTTCAGGTATCGCCATCAGCCTCCGAACATCCACACGCAACGTCCCATAGTCTTTGCGGAAATAGGCGCCCCACTTCAACTCCGTCAGGTATCCGAGCCCAAGACCACCTCACAAAAGACAGATACCGATAACTGGACCAAAAGACAACAGACCGCTGATAGCGACCGACGCCTGCGGCCTGCGACGACTACGCTCTGTCGGCTCGGAAAACCGACAGAATTTCTCAGATCGTGGCTGCAATCCCGGGTTCCACGTTGCTCCAGTTGGGGATTCCCGTATTTTTGTCAGATATCACTACAACCGATTCGAGCCCAACCAATTCGAAACAACGTTACGCCATTGCAAGCGCTAGCGCCAAGAATAGGACGAAGAAACCCAGTGAAATCATTCACCAACAGACCGCTTTTGTATCGGTTGGTTCCAAGGGGCTCGGATACGCCTGCGCCCTGTGCCTGTCGGAAGGTGGCGCCAACGTTTTCCTGGCCGCACCTCCAATGAGGACAGGCTCGAGATCGCGTCCTCGGAAATCAACCGTAAAACCGGCGTCGCGACCGGGTACTACGCCGCGGATCCGCGCGGGTTGGAAAACTGCATTGCGGCTTCGGAGGCCTTAATCAGGAATCTTGGTAGCTGCCATATCCTGATCAATTCGGCGGGCGCCACCAAAGGCGGCATTTTCCGGGAGATTGGACCAACCCGACGACGTCGCCGAGCTAGTGGCCTTCCGGTGCAGTCCACAAGCGCGTCACATACACGGAACGTGAATCGCCCTAGACGAAGGGGGGAGCAAGGGTTACTATTGATGCTCGACGTTACCAGCGCGACCGTTGATGCACAGTCTATGAAACAAAGCTCGGAATTCGCTGGCCTTGTGCATGAGCACCGGTGGCTCCGGTGAAATCGCTCATCGGTATGACACTGGAAGTTGGAGGGGTCCGTGCCTAGCAGGCTTTCCGATGCTGAAGTCGATTGGAGCCAGATTCACTCTCGGGAACAAAGCTGGAGAGGGAGGCTGCTTGGCGATTTCGCATCCCGTTTTGCCGTGCCCCGTTGCACCGAACTGTTTCTCGACGCTTTCGGAGAAGACCGGCACCTGGATTTTCTCGAAGTGGGCGCGGGAAACGGGGAAGTACCCGTGCACATCATGCAGTCGAGCCCGGAATGCATCCGCAGTTACTCTTCATCCGAACTGTTCCTCGAAGGCGCGCGCTGGTTGCGCTCGCAGGGACTTACCAGCTGCGTTGCCGACGCACAGCATCTGCCGTTTTCGGACAACGCATTCGATGCGGTCGTTTCTCCATCACGTGTCGGACCCGCAGCGGATGGCGGACGAAATGGTTCGCGTTTCGCGCGGTCGACTGCTGTTGACCGAGTCGAACGGCTTGAGTGTCGGCCGCAAGCTGATGGAACTTACTCCCGGCCATCGTCGGGCGGGGGAGCGCTCGTACGCTCCGTGGGATTACCGGCGATTCTTCGAACATTCCGACTGCCGCCTCGTTCACACCTCTGTGAAGCCATTCTTGTTTCCCCTGCCGGGGGGCGTCCCTCGATCTCTTCTACGCCCGTTCATCGCCTTCAATAGAGTTGTGGAGCGGGTCCCTTTTCTGCGATGGCAGTGCTCCAACGTCTGCATATCGATCACCTTCGAGAAGTGACCTGCGTGTTGCGCCGGCCATGGCGTGAATCGATTTCGCGGCCCCTCTAATTCGAAAACTCCGCCATTGCGTGAAACGAGCCATTCAGTTGCGGGTAGAGCGAACGGTACAAGTCGAATGCGCTATCATATGTCGCATGGGTCTGTCGATTCGGTTCTGTTGAGCCCGTAGCGACGATCGTTGCTGTCGCAGCTTCAGCCTTGAAGACTCCCGCTCCGATCCCCGCCAACATTGCAGCTCCGAAAGCGGTTCCCTGGGTTGCGTTGGTGGTCACGATCTCGGCATCGAAGATGTCGGCGAGCATATGTCGCCACAGCTCGCTCTCGGATGCGCCACCTGACGTAGCTACGTCCCGCTTCCGCCGCTGTATCTTCTGATCAGTGACCCCTGATCCACCTTGAGAAGGACCGAAGTCTCGTCGGCGTAGACTTCCAAGGCGGCATCCCGGAGCGAGTTTCTGACTCTGTCCAGGGTCGGACCTTGGCGTTCGACGAGCACATAGTCGAGGCGGAATCTGTTAAGTCCATCTACCAACAGAGATTTTGCGCGTTCACGCACTCCTTCGATCGAGATGATGTCATTAGTGGAGACCGATTCGGGAAGAAGCCCCGTCCCCACGAGTTGATAAAAGACGATTCGGAACCGGGCACCGTGTGGATCCTCTTGGAATCGGCTTCCCAGACGGTTGAGGTAGGATTTCTGCTCGGAATGCAAAACCAGATAATCCATACGGGTCCAATGAATCGGCAGAGTCATCACAACATCCCAAGCTCGGGCGTTGGCGCGCAGCCACCGATACGCCCCATCGAAGGGAAAATCCTCATTCTGCGGACGCATCTGCGAGGGCCGGGCTGCATAGCCAACCATTGCCAGCGCGAACAAACCGATCGCGCCTGATCGGAGAATGGTGGATCGATCCAGTTCGAGTTTCGTTAGAAGCCAGGTCACTAGGACCAGCAGCGGCAGCAGACCCGATATCAAGACGGAATTGTCCAGGTTGGCATAGGTCGAAACAATTCGGGGGAGATAACGAAACCAATTGAGATCTGGGTTTAGAATGAAGGTCAACCCGACCGCTAGCACGCCGACCAGCAGGACAGTCCGCGCGCGTCCGTTGAGCCGCTCTTGCAACCTCGGAACCACGATCGAGAACCAACCCGCGAAGGCCAAGAGCTGAATGACAAGATAGTAGTACCGGTGTGTAGAGAGTTGATGATCATTCGCAAAAACAACACGGATGTTGGCCAGAACTGGTTCGATCGTGACAAGGCCTAACACTGCGCGTTCGACAGGGCCCAGCCGACGATTCGTCAGACGGCTGACACCGAAAACGATCACCCAGATAAGAGCGCAGCAAACTGTTGACGGCCAACTGATCGATCTCGAGGCTTTCTCGCCTCCAAGGGTCAGTTCCAACCATCTGTTTTCGGCCAACAGTGAGGACAGGTAGGCCAGATGGCCGCCGGAGAGTACAGCCAGGATTCCGGCTGCGATGCCGTATCGTATCCAGTGTCGTCGGCCAGCATAGATCAGTTCCCATGCAGCCCGGAAACCCAGCAGCCAAATGCCCAGGATAGCGTAGAACGGGGAAATGAGGATCGTTGCGGTGGCGACAGCGGCCAACCAAACTCCTCTAGAGCCCGATAGGTGGCCCGGCGCCAATGCGAGACAAGCCCATAGGGCCCCGAGCCAAAGAGCATCGCCAGGTCGAGGGAAACGGAATAACGTGAACTGTGCGCTGCCCTGTACGAAGAGAGTGAGCACCAGCAACGCAAGACAGACCAACCCGGCCTCTGCTGGGCGTCCTCGCCAGAACCTCACCGCGCATAACCAGATAATCAGCCAGGTGAGGAATGGCATGCCGATCTTCCACAATGGAAAGAAAGCAAGGACCGGAATGCCCAACGCATGTGCAAGGTTTCCCATATTGATGATAGTTGGATTTGTTACGTAAGGGTTTCGTTTGCCTCTTTCTTCCGTGAAGAACGGGTTACCGTCGCTTCTGGGAACTTGACGAACACCCTTGGCCATCGACCAATACAGGTATTCATCATCATGGCTCATCACATACCGCCAAGAGCCGGACGCGGCACGTTCCTTCCCGTAAAAGACCAGGAAACCCGCAGTGAACAGGAGGAAAACGAAGGAAACCAGCACCCAATGCGTCTTGAGCAGTCTGGAAATCCTATGTTGTTCCACGGGGTCGAATCGGATCTTCATGGTATCTGGAGAAATCTCCCCGGCCTATTCGGGTCAAGTTATTCACCCCAGGCTAACAGAGAGAGGGTTGTCATTGCTAAACAGCTACCGAAGATGGAAGATAGAGGATTGAGGATTGGAAAGAAGGATTACGCTTTCGTGGCTTCGTGCTCGGCGAGAGCCCTTTTGAGTCTGTCCCTGCTTTCGTCGAGGTAGGTCGCGTATTCGGGAGTCCCGCAGAAGTCGTGGAGCTTCGCCCGTCTCCGGTAGGGCACGTAGTTCCCGATGTGCCAGGCGCTAGATCGGTACAGAGCGAAATCACCCGGGTTCAACCGTAGCTGAACGGCTCCCGGATGCCGCGCACATGGCTCGTCGGTAGAGGGAGATTCCGCCCAATCTTCATCGAACTGCTCTCCAAAATCACTTTCAGCTTGTCGACAAAAAAGCTATGTTGAGATCAACAGGAGGTAGAGGATGATAAACATAGGTGTATCACCCCTACGGCGATGATCACTCACGCAACATCCAGTTTTGTGGCGATGCCGACGTCCGTTTCATCATCCACAGCACCGACCTTGTTGCCGGCTCCGGAAAGATCCCTTCGGCAAACCAGTTGAAACAGCTCGTTGCGGATTATGCCGACAGTGGGGTTTGTGTGGAAGCACTTACGCCACCTCGGTTGTCGAACCTCGCGTTCACCGACGACGCGGCGCGCGAACGGGAGCTGGACCAGTTCTGTCGCCTTTTTGACGCGATGGGCGAAGCGGGAATTCCATTGGTCCATTTCTATCTGAATGTGACAGAGCCGATCCCCGAGGAATCTGCCGCGCGTCAGGAGGCGTGGAGCGGTATGGTGGAGGTGTATCGCGAACTCGTCCGCTCTGCGGAGAGCGCCAACGTGCGCATCTCCACGCACCACTATCACCGGCCGGATCGACTCTTGTGGAACTACAAAACGATGTCCACACTGCTGGGCGGGTTAGCCAGCCCCTGCGCCGGCGTCACCTTTTGCCAGGGAAAATCGCAAATGGCCGGCGACGATCTGGCAGCAGACATCATCAAATACGGCGACGATATATTCCTCTTCCACTTCCGCGACATCGTCACACGACGGCTTGAACAGATGAACGACGCCATGGAACAGCGTTTCGCGGATACGGGCTATATCGAAGTGCCGTTTGGCGCAGGGGAAGTGGATATGGTGGGTTCCATGCGAGCGCTCAAACAGATCGGCTACAGAGGTACGGTCTACCCGGAGCATTACCCGGAGATCGCAGGGGATGCAGCCGCTGGTCTGGCATGGACGATTGGATACATGCGCGCGTTGGACGACGCGATACAGACACAGTGGCAGGCCGTTACCGCCCGTTATCGGTTGGCAGCGTCCGCCTTGACCATGCGTGCATCTTCGGCGAGCCCGACGGCAGACTCACGCCTTCGAGGTAAACTGCGGAGCTCAGCGTGACGCCGGTAGGCCTACCTACCAGACTCCTTCCACAAACACTGCTTCATCCTCACCCGGCCATGGCGGTATGGTGACAGCCACAGCAGAAAGTCCCTCGTCGCCTGCGCGAAATTGAAAATGCGTTCCTACGGGAATCGTGAGGCTGGTTCCGACTAACAATTCTACGATCTCCTCGTTCTCACCACACCTCCGCCACATTTGACCCGATCCGGCCACACAATACCAAACCTCGTCGACTGTTCGGTGCGTGATCGCTTTCGATACGACGTCCGGCCCGAGCTCGAAATGCGCCATGCTTCCGCGTTCTGTGCCGACCAGTATGCGCACATCGCTGCCGTCCGGCGCCTGAACATCCGGTCCATAGGGTAGTTGCTTCGTCTCGAAACTCAACCTGGCTCCTCTCAACTCCTGGCCCGCCGACTCGCCTGATGCTTCTTCAGCTGTAGCTCAGCCATTCACCTGACCGGCCACGAAAGGTGTGCGCGGAAATTCCATGAGTTTTTCCGTCCCTTTTGCGCTGACGTGGCACACATCCCCCAGCGGCACGAACATCTTGCCCGACTCGGGCAGCTCGTAGGAGGCGTGGACCACGAAGGTCATGCCCGGCTCGATCGGGGTTGCGGTCGTTTCGGCTAAAGCCGGCAGCTCGGCGTAGTCCATGCCCATGCCGTGGCCGTAGCGGCCGCCCTGGATCCCCAGGCCCCGCGGCTCGGCATGGGCGCGAATGGCCCGGCCAATGGCGCCGATGGGCACGCCGGTTTTGATCTCGGCTAGCCCGGTGTCCTGGGCTTCCCGGGCCAGGGTGCACAACTGGTCCAGCTCGCGGGAAGGCCGGACCAGCGTGCCGGTGCGGTGGCCGTGGCACCAATAGCCCTTGTAGAGCACGTAGGAGCACGAGGCCATCAGATCACCCTCCTGCAGCACGCGCTCGTGGGGCTTGAGGTCCAGCCGGGTGCTTGCCCAGTCGGGCGGCGGGCCCGAGGCCATCCAGTATTTGGCGTGGTCGGCGGCCTGGAGGCGGACGGCGCGCTCTATTTCGGCGACAAGCTCGATGCCCTGCATGCCGGGGCGGGCGACCTCGAGCATGGTTTGGAAGCCCAGATCGCTCAAGCGCGCCGCCTGCCGCATGAGGGCGACCTCGGCAGGGCTTTTGATCGCGCGCAGTTGGGCGACGATATCGGGGATGCGCGCGAAATGGGAGCCCAGTTCGCGGGCGAGGGTTTCGTAGAAGGGCGCCGACATATGGTCGATCCCAACCACACCGACCCCTTTGCCGTCGAGGCCGTTGTCGCCCAAGTGGGCCCGGGTCTGGCCAGCGAAGGTGCGGGGGGCGCGGTCCTCGCCGATGGCAGCCACCGCGTGGGGATCCACCGCCTCAACCAGGCGCAGATCGCGGATGCAGGAGACCTCGGCGATCTGCTCCAGCATATAGGGCATGCCAGCCAATAACAAGGCTGGCTCGCCCCTAGCGGGGACGACTACCGCCGAGTCGACGATGCGGTCGTGATTGTCCCAGCCAGAGAGGTAGGACACGTGCCCGGTTTGGCCCCACTTGTGCTCTTTGGGCGGCGAGTAGGCCAGAAGGCCGCCCAGGTCCTGCTCCTGGAGGAAGGCCTGCACCCGGGTCCAGCGTTGTGCGAATTCCGCGGGACTGCATCTTTCGACGGCCATGATCACCTCCGTCCCCTGTCTGTTGGCACTGCGTTTCGTAGTCCTTAGGTAGGTATTGGAAAGGTCTGGGAGCACTACACGCGGCGGATGGACATTTTAGCGACAATCGCGGAACAAAGTGACCTACCAAAGGCCGGCTTCAGACACTAGTTCGTGGTGATCCGAGCAGGTTCCACGTCGAGGACGGCCTTCGAATCTATGTAGTGAGCGATCGGTGTGCAGAATCCGTAGGATAGCGCCATGCCCCAGAACGTTCCGAGAAGCGACAGGGCGTTTCCCCGAAGGACATCTGCGTTGGAAAAAGTTGTCGAATCTGCGATTGCCCCCATCACTACCGATCCCAGAATATCAATGAGTATTCCGACGCCAATGGATGCCGAGGCCGCCCTTCTCCAGACCTCGGCTGCAAACGACCGCTCCTCTTCGGTCAGCCCTCGGCTGCGTCGCCCCGAGCTCGTCCATCTTGTAAGCTTGGAAGCTAGTGTCCGGATGTCCACGCTGCAACGGTGACGAATTCACAATGGGGAACGCCTGGCTGCCAATGGCCGCAGTGAGAACCGGATGCTGCATGTCGTAGAAGTGAACGTGAGCATCGACGAACTCTAGGTTCTCCACAGAGTACTCCTTCTTGGGTGCTGACGCGTTTTTCGCTTGACCGTCCTGGCGAAATGCCCAGGTTTTCAAACCTGGACTCCTTTGCACGAGCCGTCGTCATGATGAAAATCGTATGAGAGGTCGATATGAGTCGACGTGATCTTTATTGGATCGTTCTGCTTGCGGTTCTCGGGCTCACGGGATTGGGTACCTACCTCCACTACTACGATGTCGCCTTTCCGATTGCCTCTCTCGATTTCAAATTGAGCCGCGACGAAGCGCTCGCGAAGGCGCAGGATTACGTGGAAAGGATAGGCCACCGGACAGACGAGTACATGAAGGTTCAGGCCTTCTCCCATGACCGCGAAGGTCAGATTTTCCTAGAGCAGACCCTGGAACTGGAAGAGACCAACCGGCTGGCGCGGGAGTGGGTGTCCGTCTGGTTCTGGAAGGTGCGGTGGTTCAAGCCGCTCGAAAAAGAGGAGCTTCGAGTCCATCTGGATCCAGGTGGTCGCATCGTCAACTTCCAACATCTGATCCTCGAGTCAGCGGAGGGGGCGAAGCTGGTTCAGGACGATGCCCTGCCGATAGCCGATCGATTCCTTCTGGCAACGCAGGGGTTCGTTTTGAGCGACTACGAGCTGATCGAGCGTTCCAGTGAGGCGCGTCAGGCTCGGACCGACCACACTTTTACCTACAGAAGGAAGGGGTTTGAGGTGGGGGAGGACGGGCACTATCGAGTGGAGGTCGTGGTCCAGGGGGATCGGGTCGGTTCGTTCAAGGAATACATAAAGGTGCCTGAGACCTTCAGCCGGCACTACAAAGAGGTTCGTTCCAGAGCGAGCTTACTAACAAACGTGGCCGGCGTCTTCTGGTTCGTTCTGGGGGCCATGATGCTGGTGGTGCTGGTGCAAAAACACCGACAAAACGCCCTTCACTGGAAGACTGGCCTAATCGTGGGTGGCGTAGTGTTGGTCGCAACTGCCATCGGACAGGTGAATTCTCTGCCTCTGGTCCGCTTCGGCTACGATACGACCCAGTCCTATAACTCCTTCATCGTAATGTTCCTCGGTTTCGGGCTTATCGGCGCTGCCTACTCGGGTGGGATCATCTGTCTCGCGGGTACGTCGGCGGGGGCGCTGGGCCGCGAGGTCCTGTTCGCCGGCCGGCGCAGTCCGTTTGGACACCTGGTCCTGAAACGGATGTTCTCAGGCGGCTTTATGCGCTCGATCTTCGTAGGATACGGCCTCGCGTTCACGCAGCTGGGTTTCCTGACCCTGTTCTACATCGTGGGGTCGCGTTATTTCGGCGTCTGGTCCCCGGCCGCTGTGATCGACTACGACAACACCTTCAGCACCGTCCTCCCCTGGATCTATCCACTTCTGGTCGGCCTGGTGGCCGCCACCATGGAGGAGTTCTTCTTCCGGCTGCTGGCGATATCGCTGTTGCTAAAGTGGCTGGGAAAGCGGTGGCTCGCCGTCCTGTTCCCGGCGGTGGTCTGGGGGTTTCTACATTCGAACTATCCCATAGAGCCGATCTACACCCGAGGTGTCGAGCTCACCTTGGTGGGCGTGCTCCTGGGCGTGGTTTTTCTGCGCTTCGGGATTTGGTCGACGATCATCTCCCACTATGTCTATAACGCCTTCGTGGTCGCATTTCCGATGCTGAAATCGTCCAGCCTCTATTTCCAGGTCTCGGGCGCCGTCGTGGTCGGCGTGTTGCTTCTACTCGCCGTTCCGGCGCTGTTCGGGCTCGTCACCGGACGGTATCGGCAGGTCGAGGAGGAGGAAGAAGAGCAGGTTGCCCAAGAGGTTCAGGATAAACCAACACCGTTCGTTGCGGCTGAAACAACAGGGCCGCACGCGGATAAAACCGTCGATGCCTACCGGCTCGTCCGGAATAAACGGCTGCTCGGAGGACTGTTTGCACTGGTTGGGGTCGGTCTCCTGGCTGGGTTACCGGTCGTGCAATTCGGGGAGCGAACCCTAGATCTCTCCGTAACCCGCCAGGAAGCGGTCGAAGCCGCGGCGGAATTCTGCCGGGACCTGGGGCTTGACCTGGCAAGGTACCGCCGATCCTCCTGGTTCGAGAGCAGTCTGGAGTCGGATCAGTATGTCCATCTGGTTCGCAATGCCGACCTCGCCCATGCCGATACCCTAGCTTCGGAGGAAACAAATCCCTGGCTCTGGCATGTCCGCTGGATCAAAGCGGAGGAAAAGGAGGAGATCGAGGTCGGGATAGATGCGACAGGCCGAGTGGTGCGGCTTGATCACCAGATTCCAGAGAACCAGGCCGGCCCACAGCTGGATGCCGACGAAGCCAGGAAAAAAGTCGAGAGGTTCGTTGAGGAAAGATTCGGACACTCGGTGGCGGACGGCTCCAAGTACAAACTGCTGGAGGAGCGCTCGGAGAAGCGAAAGGAACGCGTCGACCACCACTTCGTCTGGGAGCGGATCGATCGAAAGGTTGCCGACGGCGAATTTCGCACCATAGCACGCCTGCAAGGTGAAGACGTCGGGCAAGTCGAACGAGAGTACAAGGCTCCAGAAGAGTTTATTCGAAAACTGCGGCAACAGGACGTAAAGGATGTGATTGTTTTCATACTCATGGCTCTTCTGATTCTGGCGACGCTGGTACTGGGGGGGATCTACTTCTTCCAAGCTTCCAAGGCTGGCCAGCTCACTTGGCGTCTGCCCATACGGATCGGTGTCTTGTTGGCAGCGCTGCAGTTGGTCGACCGGGTCAATGGGTTGCCAGAATTTTTCCGTGACTACGATACCAGTCAGGCGATGTGGACCTTCCTAGGCATGGAAGCCGTCGGCCTGATGGTGGGCGTGGCATTCACCGGGCTTGCCGCCGCGATAGTGACAGCACTGGCTCTGGCTCTCTTCCGACAGTTGCATTCGCAGGAGATGGAACCCGATCAATGGATTGGGCAGGTGCCCTCCGGTGGCCACCGACTGTGGCTGGAAACCCTGCTTCTTGTGGCGGCCCTGATCCTTGTAGACATGGGAGCGGACCGCTTGCAGCTTTTCGTGAAGTACCAATGGTTGACTGAGTACCTCAGGCCGGAACACCTGTCGCCCCCTTATCTGAACGGCTATCTGCCGCTATTGGAAGGGGTTAGTGGCGCGCTGAGTGGCGTCCTCGCCCTCTTCCCGCTCCTGGGAATCTTCTTGATCTGGCAGCGCGCGCTCGTCCGAAGCTGGGTGCTGATCCTCGGGATGGCCGTGGTTTTGGTAATGTTGGCGGTGGTCCCGGCCGACGATCTATACCACTTCGGTCTTCTGGCCGGGTTGGGACTGATTGAGCTGGCGGCCATGCTCTTCCTAATCGTGCGGCTGGTGCGCTTCAACCTTTTGGTCTATGCGATATTTCTGTGGGCGGGGCATCTTATTGGCGAGGGCTGGACCTTGACGCAGACGGCGGATCTATTTTATCAGCTCAATGGCGTGGCGTTGCTGGCGTTTGGCCTGGCGCCGTTGGTCATGCCACTGTTCGCCTATTTCAGAGAAGGACAAGAGGGCGTCAGTTCTCCACCGTGACCTTCGCCTTGCGTGCGGGACGCTCATGGAGATGTCCGCCGGTGCCCGGCAGGGCCATGCCCAGGCGAATCGTCGCCTTCTCCTCTTTGGGGAAGATGTGGTGGAACGTCATGGCGGGTACATAGATGAAGTCACCGGCCCTGGCGTGAAACGGGATCGTCTTCGCGGCCCTCGATGATCCAGTCGATTTCCCCTTCGAGCACAACCCACCACTCGTCGTAGTTGTGACAGTGCCAGTCGTTCTTGTCAAATCCAGGCGGCTGACAGATGACGTTGCCGGCGATGTGGTCTGATACGACGATCCGGCGAGACCAAGGAGCGGGACCGAGCTCCTGCTTCATCTGTTCGAGGCCGATCTGGTTGAGGGTACTGCTGAGAACCGGATTGTCCAATGGCATAAGAATCTCCTGCTGGTGGATACTCGTCCTTCGTCAATGCACTTCGGCGATCAACGACTTGAGCTTCTCCTCGTCGTACTCGGCGCCCCACCCCGGCAGGTCGTTGGGCGCGATGTGACCGTCGACGATGAGGGGGGCGTTCGCCACTCCCCATTGCTCACCCCACTTGCGCAAGCCGTCGCTGCCCTGATGGAAATACTCGTAATAGTCGTTGTTGTCGATGCAGCAGCCAAGGCGGGCATGGACATGGCCGAAGAGACCGCCGGGCCCGGCGATTTCCACCTGGGTGTCGTGCATCTCAGCGAGGTGGGCGAGCTTGAGCACGGATGTGACGCCCGCGGCTATGGCGTCGGCACGCACGTAGTCGGTGGCCCCCTGTTTGAGCCACTCGGCGGTGATGCCGACATCGTGCATGAGGTTCTCCGTGGACATGACGGGCATGTCGAGGGCGTCGCAGAGCTTCTGGTAAGAGCTCATCTTGGCTTCGTACATCGGCTCCTCGAGCCAGATGAAATCCAGCTGCTCCATCAGGCGGCCGACCTCGATCGCCTCGCGCAGGTCGTAGGAGCAGACCGGATCGTTGATGAGGTCGTAGTCCGGTCCGACGACTTCGCGGGTCTTCTCCAGGATCGGCATGTCTGCCTTGCCGCCCTTGTAGGTGTGGAACTTGTAGGCGTTGACGCCGAACTCCTTGCCATGCTCGATGGTGTCGAGGTAATCCTGCAGGGAGGGGCCTGAACTGGTCAGGTAGACGGGAAAACGGTCGCGCACCTTGCCGATCAGAGCGTGCACGGGAAGGCCGGCCACTTTGCCGGCGATATCCCAGAGGCAGGTGTCGAGATCGCCGTGCCATCCCTGTTTCTGCCGCAGCCATCGCGTGCCCTTGAACAGCATTTGCCAGATGCGCTCGCGATGCATCGGGTCTTCGCCGACGACGTGGGCACGCAGTAGTGGAATCTGGGCGGGACCCAGCGTGGATGTGCAACGGCCGGTGATTCCCTCGTCGGTGTGGACTTCGAGGAAGCTGTGGCGGGGTCTGGTCGGCGGGCCAACCGCTTTCTTCTTGTTGGGGACCGGTCCCGCCGACCACTGAATACGGCGCAGGTTCGGAACCTGACCCAGCCTCGGCAGGGGAGCAGGCTGCGGCTCTCCGGGCTGTTCGAGAATGAGCAGCTTGATATCGGTGATTTTCATCGTGAGGCAACCTCCTGGGAAGGTACGAAGGGCCTCACCGTAACTGAGGTCAAGACGCCAACCCTGTCGCAGCCATTTGCGAGCACGCCATCCGCGTCGACGGCCAGATGAACTGCCGCTACAACCGAGGCGAGTGCCTTGGCAGGTATCAGTGACCCGGGTACCGTTTTATGGCGCTGCTTGGGCCGACTCCCGGCGGAAAATGCGCCTTCCCGAATTCAAATCAGGGATACTGCGTCCCGCGATCCACGACGCGAAAACACCGAGAACAAATTTCGGAATCTTTCGCAGGCAGGGTACTCGACGTCGTTCGAACTTTCTGGGCGCCCTTATCGAACTCTCTAGCCATGACGTATTGCGTGCTAAGTTATTGTTGCCAAGGCACTATGCAGTATGGGCGCACTTCTAAGCAAAACTAAGACAAGTTGGCGATATCAACCGCGCCCGACATACGGCATCTTGGTGGCCATGACCGTCATGAACTGGACATTGGCGTCCAACGCGAGGCTGGCCATGTAGACGACCGCTTGCGCCACGTTTTCCACATCCATGGTTGGTTCGACGACCACGTCGCCGTTGGCCTGCGGACTGCCATCCTGCAGGCGCCCGGTCATTTCGGTGAGGGCGTTGCCGATGTCGATCTGTCCACAGGCGATGTCGTGTTTTCTGCCATCGAGTGACGCGGATTTGGTTAGTCCGGTGATGGCATGTTTGGTCGAGGTGTACGGGGCCGAGTTGGGGCGGGGTGCGTGTGCTGAGACGGAGCCGTTATTGATGATGCGCCCACCTCGTGGGTTCTGGTCTTTCATTACGCGGAAGGCTGCCTGTGTGCACAGGAAGGAACCGGTGAGGTTGACATCTACCACGTCGCTCCACTGTTCCAGGCTCAGCTCTTCGCGTGGCACACCAGGCGCTCCGCGGCCGGCGTTGTTGAAGAGGAGGTCGAGCCGTCCGTAAATCGCCTTGGCTTTGGAGAATAAGGCTTCGACGGAGGCGGGGTCGGTGACATCGGTCGAGATGGCCGTTGCACGACCATCCGCATCTTCGATGTCCGCAACTGTTGTCTCCAATGGTTCGACGCGCCGTCCAGCGAGCACCACCGCAAAACCTACCCTTGCAAGAGCCAAGGCGGACTGCCGGCCGATCCCCGTTCCCGCTCCTGTTATGATTGCAACCTTATCGGTCATACTCGCTCCAATCTGGTAACTGTGATTTCGAATTCATCAGAACAGTTCGACCACTGCGGGTTTTGTTACTTTGCCTATTCTCATGCTTTGTGTATCTGACGACGTTCGTACCGGGGACGCGGCCTGGTGGTCATTCCCGGGTCCCACCCCTCCGAATCAGGGCATCATGTTCGCAAATCACGCGACGACCGGTCGCCGCGGCCATCTAGGGCATGCTTTGGTCGAATACGCGCCCGGCGAAATTCAGTTCGCTTTGTCGGGGGAAGGCTTCCGTAGCTTTGTGGACCCTGCTAGAATATCCGTCCGTACTCGGTAAAGCCCACCAGCGCGCGTACAAAAAAGCTCCAGGCATCAAAATTCCTGACATCCTGGAACCGCGTATCAAACTCCTTTTTATCTTTATGGATTCCGACGATCGTCACCAGTTCGTAGCCGAAATACCGCGAGCGATTCGTCAGCGTCACAAAGGCCGTGCGCTGCTCAAAGCTGTTGCTTTCCGCTGCTTCCGTGGCCCGGTCCTCCAGGCGATACGGCAGCGGCCCCCAGCCCTGGATGCCCCCCTGCAGCACGGTGCGGCTCATTAGCGGATAGGCGATGCGCATGATCGGGATCGAACGGATCTCCGTGCGCAGGGCCTGGTTGCGCTCCTGGTCCTTCAGGTGCAGCAACCTGAGCTTGTACTGCGGTGTGACGCTCAATTTGCCCCATCGCCAGCTGTACTCCGTCCCGCTGACCCAGGTCCAAAAGTCCAGTCGGCGCTGGCGCTGGAAAACGCCCGGCCGCAACGGGCCGCCCTGCTGCCAGTTGAGTCGCAGGCGCAGCTTCTGCACCAGCTTGAGCGTGGACCCGGGATTCAACCGGCCCTCCAGGTAGGTCTCGTTGACATAGCTGTCCCGGTAGAGCAGCGCGTCCAGACGAAAAAAGTTCGTAAAACGGGGGGGCAGCACCTCGCCGTCATTTCGTACGGAGTGAAAAGTGAGTCCCCAGTCGCCCCAGGCGCCGTCCCGTGTGGGTCTTTCATGGAGCCCCACGAACTCGTCGACGATGTCGTCCCGCACCCGGCGGAAGTGATTCTCAAAGAACAGCCGTCTAAGGCGCTCCACGCTTTCACGGCGGTAGGTCAGCAGCGCATAGGTGGAGCGGCTGCGACCGCTGCCGGCCATTTGTCTCGCCCCGTAGCGGCCCACCGCCAGCGACCAGTACCGCGTCAGATCCCATTGTCCAAAGAGGTGGTAGCCCCGCTGGTCGTAGTCATAGGGGTAGTCCACCTCGCCGTCGTCCTCGCGGTGGTCGGGCTCGTCGTTGTGGTTGCGGTCCAGTCCGTAGGCATAGGTGTTGGGCTCCACATCGTACATCAGAAAGGGCTCTTCGTAGTCGGGGAGGTCGTTGAGATTGCGATTGATCTCTGCCGTGCCGTCGTTGTCCTCGTCCTGCCCTAAGAGAACCCCATCGATATCGTATCCTTTACTATCGTTCATAAGGCCGGGGAGATTGCCAAAGCGTTGGTCGGGGTAGCGGTCCCCATCGTCGTTGTCTTCCACCAGCTGCCAGTACATCGTCCGGTTGACCAGCCCGTACAAGTTGCTCAATGACAGGGCCTGCTCCCAGTCCAGAAAGGTGCGCATCTCGGTCTGAAAGTCGGGATGGATGGCAAAGTACTCCCCGCCCAGCCGGACACCCCCTAACCATCGCGTTGCATTAACGAAGTAGGCCGCGCCCCGCTGATCAAAGCGCGGACTCGAGTCGAACCGGGCTTCCTGCTCCAAATGCGCCGGATAGCGCCCGTACACCGACGATCTCGCGTACTCGCCGTGGATCTCCAGACCCTGCAGGCGCAGATCCAGATCGGCGCTATAGGCAAAGTGGCCGGTGTGCTCTCCGATCTCGAAGCGCACCCGCTTGAGGTTCGACAGATCCTGTACATTGCCCCGGGCGCGCAACACCGTGTGATAGTAGGTGCTCGCGAATTGGGCGTAGTAGGCCTTGCCGGGGGAGCCCACTCTATGCAGAAACGCCACCTCCGCCCGATAGTCATTGCCCACGACGGCCTCCACCTCCACCGATTCGATGTGGGGCTCCTCCGACACGTCGAAGAGAAAGATCAGCTGCTCGTCTCCGTCGGCGCGTAGGATCTCTGCGGGCGATGCCAGCGCAAAACTCCCCTGGAGTTCCTTCAAGTGCGTGGTCTTGCTCACGTCCACCCCGACCGCGTGATCCAGGAGCGTCAGATAGTCGGCATAGAGCGGGACCTCGCGCCCGCGATAAAAGGTGCTGCCTTCAAAACTGATGGCATTGTTTTTGGGCTTGTTGTATACGACCGGGCGGAATTTACCCGTGGCCTGCGAAACCGTCCCCACTTGTGGCGTGGCCCCAGTCTGGTGCCGCACCACCGGCCGCCGCAGATCCGGCCGCACTTCGCCGTTGACCACCAGCTGCACCTCCTGCACTGCGGCACCGCCCAGGCCATCCGCTGGCGAGTCGTCGGCAAAGCGCACCATGATCCAGTCCACCAGCGGCTGGTCCGGCCGCAGCCTGCCTTTGAGGCTGTTGCCCGACTGCGTGCTCTGGTACACGTGCTGGTTCGCCCAGTTGAGGCCCACCTGTAGGGCACCCAGCTCGGCCTGCACCCGGCTGCCCAAAAGCAGGGTGGAATCGTCGGCCAGATGGGTCTTGCCATCAAAAACCCATAACGGAGGAGTCACTGAGATAAAGCCGTGGGGCCGTTCGACGCGCGAGCCCAAGCCGGTGACCTTCAAATAGGGCGTGGCTATATCCACCCGTATGCCGTTGAAATTCGTCTTTGACAGTGTCAGCGGCGAAAAGCGGGCAATCAGCGCGTCGCCGACGATGGCCGAATAGCTCCAGCTGCCGTGGGTGTCGCGAGCCAGCACCATGCTGTCGAAAACACTTCCCCACGGACCGATAACCCTTCCCAGCCCCTTCTCCTTGAATATGGCGCTGCCCCACTCCTGCCCCACCCGGCGGGTCTCCCTCCACTCGTAGAGGGGATAGCCGGTGATTAGATAATTCCCCAGCGAGCTATAGTGGGCTTTCTGGATATCATCGTAGGGCTGGGTGTGGTTCGGGTAATTGACAAAGTTCTGGAAGGCGTAATTGCGGTAGGTGGGCCACTCCTGGCGCAGTAACAGTTGTGGGGAAATAATCTGGGGCGGCCCCTGGACGCGCGCAGGCTTCTGCCCCTTGGTCCCCGCGCCCCAGGCCAGCACCGGCAGGAGGATCCAGCACGTGCGAACGAGTAGATTGCTCATAGCTTCGGCCCTTCTTGTTCCCGGAACTCACGGGTTGAAAGGCGAGCGTTTCAGCGCTCTCCACGGGAAGCAATGAAAGGAAATCTGCTAAAATCGGGTGAACTGAGCAATAAGTAACCCAGGAGGACATAGAGGTTACACAACAATTTTAGGTTCATTGAATCCAGTAGTTTTCTTCTGTGAAAACGGTTTACAGGCGTCTCTGAGAAGATCTCAATCTTGGTTGGATTCTCTGCCCTTTTGGGTTATTCTAAGGAAGAGACCTAAAGGAGGCGCAAGGCATGAAAAGAGTTATTCTGCAGTCCGGAGCTTTCATCGCCGTCACCGTCATCGGGGCGCTCTGGGGGTGTTCATCCGACAACAGCCCTGCTTCAGTTGAGCCGTCGCCTGCACTCCTTTCAGGGAGCAAGGAACAGACTGAACGCGATCACTCAGAACATATGCACGGGCAGACCTCGTACGATTCGCGTCCAGCCAACCATCAAAGTCGCCCAGTTGCTGTGTTTTCGGGAGTAGGAGACGAGAACCTCGAGGCGGATCCGCCCTACCCGCACTTCTCGCTGTCTTTTTCCTTCGACGAGAGGGCGGTCTCGGGGTCAATGCTCGTTGAACACCACGAGGTGGGTGCAATGATCACGTGGTCTGCGCACACGTTATTGTCAGGTTCGGAGGACCTGGATGAAGATGGCGAAGTATTGATCGTGGACCTGTATGGTGAGGTAATAGAGAATACGAACCCGGCGTGGAATGGGGTCAAACGCGTTCGATTGATCTTCGATAACACGGCGGAGCAGGCGACCCCGGACAACCTTGCAATTGTTGATCTTTTCGATGTAACCGATGGGGATAATTACGCGCACCTGATTCATTGCCAACCGGTGTCAATGCGGGTCAACCGATATTCGGATCCGTGAAAAGGCGAGCAGGTTGCGCCCCGCACACAGCGCAATGCATCCTGTCAAGTACCAAAACCCAATTCATTGCCAGTCCAGATCTTCCTCGTTGACCTCCGATTCGTCGTCGGGCTAGCTGCGCGCTCGCAGTAGGAGCGAGATTCACAGCGGCGACAGCACCGTCCAGCTCATCAGCGGATACCTCAGCTTACGCAGGTTTTCAGTTGATCCGGCTGCTCTGGCGGGCCGGATTGTTTATGTTTCGGCGGATTTCGTTAGGTTCCGAGCCCTGAAAACCGGCATACGTATAAGTGGAAAGTGCGGATGATGTTGGAACGGCGTGAAGTGACGACGAACAGATCGAAGGTGTTCGTCGTCGGATCCTTCCTTGATCCCGCCACCCCCACATTCAAAGCCAACCTCCATTGCCACAGTACTCACAGCGACGGCAAGCTGTCTCCGCAAGAGGTCGCCGAGCTCTACGCTCGCGAGGGCTACCAGATCCTCTGCATCGCCGACCACACCGGCAATGGCGATCAGGATGGTGACGGTGTCCACGACTGGAACCTCGACGGCGTTGTCATGCCGCGCGCCCGTCCGATAGGCACAGGCCATAAGCCGCATAAGGCCATCCCCGAGGACTACGGTCGGGAGGCCTACGTTCGCGATTACACCCGGACCTCCGCCGAGCAGGGCCGACCGTGGGTCGAGGAGAACTGGAAGATCGAGCGGGAGGGCGAATTGCTCATGCTGCCCGGTTTTGAGGACCACCACACCGGCCCTCACGTCGTGGTAAATGGGTATCCCATCAACACCCAGAGGAGCGATATTGCTCGTTTCCGAGGCACACTCGGCTACCGCGAGGTGACGCAGCAGGCGGGCGGCGTGGTTTACCTGCCCCATCCGCACAGCTGGGACGACGATCCAGCCTACTTCCTCGATCACCCCGAACTGCGCCGATTCGACGGCATCGAGGTCGTCAACGGCAACGCCATGCGACACGGGAAGCAAGAGGATCCCGCCGGCACCCGGGGATTCGCCCGCCGTCTGTGGGACGCTATCCTCAGCGCTCGGGTCAGCTGTTGGGGTTATGGCAACGACGACATGCACACGCTTGGTCTGGACGGCGGCGCCGGACCGTTTGTAGCATGGTCCCATATCTGGGCCGAATCGCTCAGTTTGGCGGATGTGCTCCGCGCCTTGCGGACCGGGAGTTTCTGTGTCAGTACAGGCGTCTCGGTATCGTCGCTGACGCTTGAAGACGACCTCATTTGCGTCACCACCCGAAACGCATCGCGCATTCGCTTCATCGGGCTCGAGGGCAGGACCCTCCTCGAAGTCGAAGACTCGTCCGCCCAGTACCGCATTGTGGGCGATGAGGGTTACGTCCGGGTCGAGTGTAAGAACGAGGGGCTTCGCTGGCCGGACGAGCAGCCCGAGCTGGGCCAGTGGGCCTTCTGCCAGCCGTTGTGGATCCTCGACGAGACCCAGGAAATGCCCGAGGGACTACCGCTTGCAAACACAGTCCCTCTGTGAAACGGAAACACCCCGTAATCGCTGAGCCTGATTGCTTGCTGTCGGCGAAGTTGACCCGGTCCTGATAAACTATCTCTATTCCCGTTGGCTTCTTTGGCGGGACTCTGGTCCCCTTCCTCCCACGGTTACAACCGTGGCTTACCTGGGAGCTTTTGTATGAACAAGCATATTCTACTTATCACCATCGATTCGTTGCGTGCCGACCATCTTAGCTGTTACCGGGAGATGGACATCCAAACCTCGAACCTGGATGCTTTCGCCGCTTCTGGAGTTCGCTTTCAGCACCATCTATCCACCCTGGCTACGACCTTGCCCTCACATACGAGCTTGCTCACCGGCTGCGTGCCGTCCGTGCATGGAGTCAACTGGAATGGCGTGGATACCGCGCGCCGCCGAGCTACCTTGGCCGAGATCGCAAAGGAACAGGGGTACACCACCACTGCAATCACCAGCTGGCATGGTTTTCAGCTCCAGAATGTGCTCGGCTTCGAGGAAACCCACAGCGAAGAAGTCGCGGGATCCCTTGAGAATCGGGGGGACCGAACCATCGAGAGGGTGGAGGCGTGGCTGAGCAGGGTCGATCCGAGTCGGCCGCAATTCTTATGGGTTCACTTCATCGACCCCCACACGCCCGACAACTGTCCTGATCCTTTCCCACAGACCTACGTAGGCGAGGTGGAGTTCGTCGATACCCTCATCGGTCGGTTCATAGCCGGCTGGGACGGACGATTCGGTGCCGAGAACACCTTCGCCGCGATTACCGCCGATCACGGCGAGCACTTGAACGATCACGGCAAAGAGCGCGGTCACGGCACGCAATGGATCACGAACCTGAGAATCCCTCTTCTGATTCGTTGTCCCGGACTCATCCAACCGGGCTCCGTCCCCCAAGAGCTCACGCGCCAGATGGACGTGCTACCCACGATTCTCGACTACTGTGATCTACCCATGCCGTACGATGTCCAGGGCATGTCCCTGCGCGGATTGATCGAAGGCCGGGATTCCGGGATGCGGCTCGTGCACCAGGGACAGGCCGTGCACGACAACGGCGAGACCGTCACTGTCCGGACCGAGAAGTACGCATTCTTCTTCGGCGATGATGGAGATCTCGTCCACATCTTCGATCGCCGGGTCGATGAGGGTGAGGAGGAAGACCTCTGGGAGCGTAACGGGGCTGCCAGCCAGTCCGTCGAGCACTCCCTGCGGGACGGCAGAGAGAGATAAATAAGATCGCCAGCGGACTTGAGGACGAGCGGGAAGGATAGGGCGAATAGACGCCATTTCTATTTTGGGGCGTTTGCGGGGGTGGCGGCGGCACCAGCGCGGCGAGCTTCTCGATGAGCTCCGCCCCATGGGACTCTCGCGCCCGTGACCTCGTCACGCCAGCAGTACCCCCGCGAGTGTAACCTGCAACCATAAGTCTGCTCGCCAAACCGGTACCATCACAGATTCGTCGGTTTCGATCGTTGCCAGATCTCCGTCGCGGAATATCCAAACGAAACCCAGATACTGATTGCCGGACACGCAGGGAACCATGTCGTACAGCTGGTCTGCGTTGGGGCTGCGCGAGCCTGCAGCAGCTGATTCATCTCCTCGCGCGAGGCACACCTCTTATGATCTTACCGCTTCTTATGGCGTTGGATCAGTCTGGTGGTCCAGCTCCAGTGGCATACCTGAGGTAATGTCGCTCGATCCGGCCGTCATCGGCCAAGCCTGGCCGCCTTCAAATACGAAGTCTTCCCGGCCACACAGCCACAGGAACAGACGCGCCACGCGGACGGAATCGTGCCATTTCTCGGGCATTTGGCGGTCTGTGCCGAATGTCGAGGACTGAGCCGGGGCCACCCGCCGTGGCGGTGGTGCTGCGATGCCAGACAAGATGATAGCGATCGCCAGAGTGGCGCCAGCGAAGATGCATGGGACTCCCACGACCAACGCCTTGGCCGGTGTGCTCCACAGGTGAACAGATCCCGGCTCGGAGCAAGGCCATCGCCGAGGCGATGCCTACCATCGTGTAGAGCCCGACCAGGCGGTCGACGAGCTCTGTCTTCGTGACGGAGAAAAGGCCTCCTACTGCGGCCCACCACACCGAGGTGCCGCGCAACAAGAGAGCGACCTCGGCGCCCGAAGGACTGGCGGCAAGAACCTGGTACAGAAAATGGAAAGCGGCCTCCCCCTGGCCAAGACCCATGGGCAGAATGGGAATGGCGTTGGCGACCATGCCGATCGGGACGATCAGCAGATAGAGCGGGATGCCGAGAGCGGGCACCCCGAGAGCGTGATCAAGGCAGTAGAAAGTGAACGCCATAAAAAGCAGATTGCCCGCAGAGAGGACCACGGCGAAAAGGATATTGAAGTACATAAAGTGCCCGGACCAGTGTGAGCGCCGCAATCGAATTCAGGAAGGATCGCCAGATGCGAAGCAGGCCTTGCTCCACAGGTCCCCGGTGCGGAGCAGCGAGCTAGAGCCGACCGCGGTCGACGAGGCGGGAGGACGGCTGCACGTGCCTGCCAGACATAATGCCTTGGCGCAGCGCCAAGAGACAATAAACCCCGCCCCGAGAATTCAGGAAGGGCCCACGCGGAGCAGGTCCGCGGGTGCGGCAGCGAAGAGACGCGCTCGGTCCAACCGCCAATGGCCGCACGATCAGCTCCAGATCGAGCTGGCCGGTATTGATCATGAAGCTCATGACTCCGACGGCCAACAGGATCTTCAGGGCGGTGGCCAGCCGCCTCCGTCGGCTGGGCTCCTCATGAGTGTCCTTACTGGAGAACATCCGTCAGATCCGGATCAGGCAGTGCAGGTCGCGTGCGCATCGAGACGGACGCCGCGACCGGGAATCCGTGGATTCGGGCCGTAAACGCCCGTCTGCTGACGGACGCCGATTCTGCAAAGTCGTTGGCTACCCGGTCAGCCAGGAGATGTCTCTCAGGCTCGGGCGTTCCTCGCGCTCTCGAGTCAGCGCTTCGCGGATGACACGGTAGGTTCCCAGGACGATACCGACAAAGACGAAGGCGTAGCTGATGACGTGGGCGGCTCTGGCGGCCAGGTGCAGTCCGTCAGCGGGATGGCTGACCCGACTGGCCAAAAGGCCGTCACCCAGTGCGGCCACCAGAATAGCAACAGTCAAGAGGCGTTCGAGCTCATTCCGTTTCCACAGCCCGAGTCGAATGTGGGCAGCGAAGGCGGCGGCGAAGACGATGGCTGGCAACAGGTGGAGGGGGCGTGCCAGAAGGTTGCCTTCGAACACCGTGGTCGGCAGGGGAGTGGTGTGGACGAGCGTGAGGATGAGGAATACCGCCAGACCGGCGCCGAGGCCGACTGTGGGCAGAGGTAACGCGACTGGATGGGAGTCGGGTCGCTCCTGGATCACCGCCTCCCGCCACCAGATCACCGGCCGCAGACACAGAACGGTTGACAGAAACAAGCGTGACAGGGTCCAGTTCCAGATCACCAGACCCGTTTTTGGCGTTGCCCCCGTCACCAGTTCGGCACTCACCGCGACGCCGTAGAGATCCAGTGTACAGGCCCCGCCAAAACCGAATGCCAAGAGCAATGCACTGCTGGCCCCACGCGTCGCGTAAAATCGCAGCATCGCGACCAGGGTGATGGCTGCCGCCAGCAGGACGCCAACACCTCCCAGAGCGACATCGAGGCTGGGGGACAAGGCGTATCCGCCCGGCTCGACGATCACGGCCGCGAACACGAGAATCAGGCCAGTAACCAAAACAAAGAGGTAATGACGGCTCTGGCCCATCTTCGGCACGCTCAAATCAGCTCACTCGAGAACACGGGCCTGCTGCCCGGTCCGCTGCTGGAGGGGTGAAGTGTTGCCGGTGATCACCGCATCAAACGACCGACTGCTTTCTCAGCGCCAGCCGGGACTCAGATGCCAGAGTGGACTCATCTCTACTACTGTCTTCCCGATTGAAATCCTTGGCATTATCGCCCCACGAGCCCCATTTCAATCCAGTCCCCACTCGTATCGTATTGAAGAAAAAGCTCAACCCCCGGCGCCACGAGAATCCAAACCATTTGAACTCCTGGTAAAAATTAAGAAGCGTGCAGACCATCAGGAGAGGTCGGACCTTCTTTTTCTTTTTGACCAAGTGCGTATACAGGGGCCTAAGGGATGGGAAGAATTCCAGAAGTACAGAATATTGTGTTACCAGAAGGAACTCCTCATCATATTCTGTAATCATGTAGTTCGTATTTGCACCCTCGATCTCATCCTCATCGAAATCCTTCCGAATGAAGCCGTGCTCCTGACCATAATCCGTGATTGGCAGATTCGGTATCGGAGTCAAACGCCCCAATCGCATTCTCTTCGGCTTGATCCGTACGTTGAGATCGACGGTCGCGATTGCGTCGTCGATGGTCTCACCGGGAAGATTGACGATGCTGGTCGTGAGGAAGGGCAAACCTATCTTGTGCAGGTACGCCGTTGTATCGATAATGCTTTCGTCAGTCAGGCTCTTGGCCAAGAGCTTGTTTCGCATCTCCTCATCTGCAGACTCGAGTCCCAATTGAACCCCTCCACAGCCCGCTTCCTTCAGCAGATCGAAGCGCTGTTTTGTGGTGTCCAAGCGAGCGTTGCAGATGAATGGTACGTCTATTTCCTTTCTGTAGCGGTCCGAAAACTCCTCCAGCCACTTTATATTGAACGGAAAGATGTCATCATGAAAGTGAACCACCCTCAAGGGATATCTCTCCTTCACATGTAGAACCTCGGCAATCACCCGGTCAACGCTGTGCCTCCGCAGGATTTCCTTCCTTCCGAGGTATTTGCCGAGAAAAGCTGGAATGGAACAGAACGCGCAGAAATACGGACAACCTCTTCCCGACAGGAATCGCTTCAGATCCATGTTTCTCAGAAATGGATACTTGTAGTAGATCTCCCGGTCAGGGAACGGCAGAGAGTCGACATCTGTTGTGATCGTCTGCTTTTCGTTCTTGATGATATGCCCATCTTCTCGCCATATCAGATTCGGAATCTCGCCGAACCGTGGCACATCCTTCTCCAACTCTTCAAGCAGGTCGCACAACTGGTAGTCGATTTCACCATGCATGGCAAAATCAATGTGGCTGTGCTTCAGCATGTTTTCAGGGAACTCGGTCACATGAGGTCCGCCGACGATTACGGGCAAATCCACCTGGCTTTTTATGTTCTCCAGTACCGGTGATTCTGATGAGAGGCTTGGGATCAGTGTGTAGATGGACTTCGTCGATGATTTTTCTCATCAATTCTTCGCTGATCCAGGGTGTCCCATCCCGGGATCGCAAGACCTGATCGGCATTGAACCAACAATGCGTGCAGGATGAATTGCAGACATTTGAGACCTGAGGCAGAATCATCAACGGGAATCTCTCTGCCCCTTCCTTCAGGTCGAACTGGTTGGGAAGATGTTCCTCGTACTTCTCCAGACCTTCGTCTTCTCCCTCTCTCATACGTCTGTTTTCAGAGAGAACCATCCCGGGATCGACGGTATTTGCATCCAATTCTTTGAGGCCGCTCTTCGTTTTTTCTTCGGTAAGCATCTTATCCTCGCTTGTCTAGCGCAGACCAGAGGAACTTCGCAACCAGTCCGACACAGAACCGTACGTGACCTCTCACCTCATCCTACAACGACAGTCGCTCTCAGGCGCTTGCTTCGAATGACAGGTACCCCATCGGCAGAGGGAGAAACTGCTCTTCTTGATTCATTCTAAAGAGATCAAGCATCCTTGATACGTTCTCATCCCCGATCTCTTCCCATTTCGCTTGTCCCACCCAATATCTAACCACTTTCTTTCCAAGATCTGTAAACTCACTGCCGACTACAAACTCTGCAAACGGTCTCCGAAAAGGGATATGCCCAAATTTGTGCAGCTTACCTTTCTCGATGGCCCACTTGGACAGTGACTCAGCAGTCAGGTCCAACCCATCCACTCTGTCCCCGAGCCCGGCCAGACTAGGCAAAATGCTTTGCCTTGAATTCAACAAGATGAAGAGTCTGCCTCCTGGGTCCAAAGCCCCCAAAGCCTTATCCAGGTTTGATTCACTGTGGCCGTGAGAATACCAAGAGTGGATCGAAAGCACCAAATTGTAGGAGCTCAAATAGTCGTAGGCCAGGAATTCACCCTGATGTGAGTCTATCACCGAGAGCGTTAACTTCTGGTCATAAACAACCTTCTTCACAGCTACATTTTGGTTGAAGGAGGGTTCGATGAAACCGAGATTTGCGCCCATCTCCTCTACCAGCTTCAGTGCGAGCCGTCCGCATTCCCCTCCGAGAAATAGGACCTTCGGAGTCTCCCCGAGATCCTGCAGAGCTTCATGTTGCTGCAACTGCTCGTAAACCCATGCGGGTTGAGCCAGCAGGTTCCGGTTTACGCCAAAGAGATCGATGTCCTCATCGATGAATCGACTCAGATTGAGACCCATTCAGAGCTCCTGTTTCCCCTAATATATGCGCCCCTAATATATGCGCCGCGGGAACTTGCGCGACTTATATGAGACCAGCCGCTGCATGAAAACGACCGCGCGTGGGCACACGCCTGTCCCGGCGCACTGTAGCGCCCGAACTGACCCTCTCTGTCATTATCGGCCACGACCAGAAAAAGCTTGACCGGGAACGCACCCCCTGTGCTCGCATATGGCAGCGACTAGGACTCGAGAATGCAGCGATCGACATCTCGGATGCTCTCAAAGCCCATTTCCATCGCATGATGCATATTCACGTAATTGAAGTCCCCATTCCTGCCGGTGCTACAGATGTTCGCAAGGCCTTCTACATAGGAGTGAATGGTCTCAACGTGCCTTTGAAAGCCCGTAAGGTAGAGGGGATATGCGAATCTCCAGGAGTACGGGTGCACTTCGGCCACTTCGCCCCGCTTGAACAGGCCTTCCGTCACCATATCCTCTACCACCGTACGGCAGAAGGACTCCTCTCCCTGATAGGCTTGATCGCCGTACTCGCAGACGGTCTCGGCAATCACGCTGGTCTGATGCTCAGGCGTGACCCGCAAGCCGTGGTTCTTGGGCTCCGACAAGCGGTTGAAGCGATAGTTCTGGTAGTAGGTGAAGTAGGCAGATCGCACCTGCGGCTTGTCTATCAGTAATCCCACGAGGGCGATAGCGCGGTATCTGAGTGATTGGCCTGCATTCAGTACTTCCAGCGGGGCATCCCTGGCCATGCATTCAACCAGGATCGGCAGCGGGATCGTAGAAACGACGTAGTCGGGCTCGCGTTCGAGTACCTCTCCATTGCACTCCAGCTTCACCGCACGGATCTGCCCGCCTTCCACACGCATTTGCTTGACCTCGGTGTTTAGCAAAACCTCACTCCCAGCATGCCCAATGACATCCCCGATAGCGGCAAAAATTTCCCCCACCCCACGGCCGGTGTAATAAACTTTCCCAATAACGGTTTCACTGAGAGGATGGGAGTCAACCAGTTTCGAGAGTCCGAGCTCCTTCAGCACTGTCTTCACGACGCTGAAGACATCTGATCGCGGAATCCGTTGCGATCCAAACGCTTCATCAAGCTCAGCGCACGTAACGCCCCAAACCTTGTGTGAGTAGTCCTTGAAGAAGACCTCGTAAAGGGTGCGACCGAACTTCTGGATCAAGTACTCCTCGGCATTTCGCGGCTTGCTGCGCAGTATGCAGTCGTGCAATAGGACAGACTTCGCAAAACTCATGCCGGCCTTCATTGCCAACGAAGCAGGCAGATTGGCGAACAGGTTCAATCCTTTGAGCGGATAAGCGAAATACTGTCCCCGGAACTTGATCTCAATTTTGCCGTCTCGCTCATGTTCGAGCAGCCCGGGGCCCAAGAGGCCCTTGACGCGGTCGAACAGCCAGGGCTTGTCTGTGTGAAAGACATGCGTGCCGTACTCGTAGATGTTGTCTCCGAACGACTTGTGTCCAGCAATGCCCCCAAGTCTGGTCCTTTTCAACCAAGGTTACATCATACCCTGCTCCGACGGCTTCCCATGCTGCAGCGCATCCACAGGGGCCGCCTCCAAGAACAAGCACACGTCCCTTACTCATCTATATCCTCGACTCGCACTTTGAGCGTTTACTCTAGGGAAGGTTTCGGCAACGTGGTGTTAGCAAATCATGTACCGACTCCGCGATATTCCCCTTTCTCACTAAACGGACACTTGCTTGTCGAGAGAAGGACCTCGGTCGCGTCGGGACCACGGTTAAACAGAAGATCAACAAAGGCCATATTGGGTTCAAAGCCCTTGTGCATCTGGGGGTAAACCGGATGTTGATAGTCCTGCCAAGCGAGCTGGATGCCGTTTTCCGAAAGCATCTCCACCTCTAAATATGGCTGGGCACCGTTCGTCGAGATGTACGCATCGGCTCCCAGGCTCTCACAGATACCGACGATCCGCTCGGTCTTGTGGCCTCCCGCGCTGAGAGAGGACGACAGAATCACTTCCGTGGCGATATCCAGCCAGTCGCGTGCAGCGCCAATGATCTCCAAGTTCAGATCTATCAAGAAGTTCCAGTCCTGTCCATACAGATCATCGAAGAACGGAAAGAACATCTCGAAGTATTGTGACTTCTGATAATGCTGCCGAATCGAGGCCAGATGCTTGCGGCGCCAGTTCTGCCTGTTGTCGATCTCAACGTCCCGGATCACCTGACCAAAACGTCCCTTAGCCAGAACAGGTACGGTCAGCCAAATCGGTCCCTGAAAACCACGTATCCGATTCCGATTGCGCCACGAGTTCTTGTCGAATTGGACATCATCGTACAATACGAACTGGTCACTTCTCGTCATGAGTTCGAAAAACCCTAGATAGGGGACGTACCCAGGCTGGAGAATCGATACAACCTTGCGGGGCAAGAGCGACGACGCCTTCTCGCTCATTCCTGTCGCTACCGTCATTTTGGTGAGACGATCTCGGGTGTTGTCAACACAGAGCAACTCCGCGAAAGAGCAGGGAAAATCCCCGTCAGAATTACCTCTCCACCATCCCCGCAACAGACGCGTGCCTCATGCCCGGCTTCGGTGAGCAAGAGCACACAACCCGGCTCTCTGGCGCCCGTGGACTCTTCGGCCATTCGACTTGACTGAACTGTATGATGTTGGCCGTTTGCAGAGAGAGATGCCAGTGGGCGGGGACAGAGACCTCGGACCTTGTCGTGGACGACTCGAGCGGGTTGCGACCAATCCAGTCGACGATCCTCCGCGCAAATCCGCGGCGCGAAAGTCGCCTTGGTCTCCTCCTGAACGGTTCCGCAGAAGTCCGCTGTTTCCGTACGCATGCACAAGTGATCCAGCGCGGCGCCGGCCAAACCCACCAGTGACTCCTGCACGTCACCGAAGGTTTCGTTATTGCCGATCGAAACGGTATTCTGCCAGAGTATGTCACCCTCGTCAAAACGATCGCTGAGCAGATGTAGGGTGAGGCCCGTACGGGACTCGCCGTTGATCACGGGCCAATGGATCGGCATGGCACCCCGATATTTCGGCAAGAGCGAAGGATGGAGATTCACTGAGGCGAGGCGGCTTGCACCGATTACTGGTGGGGGGATCCTCGCGTGGTAGAACCCCACTATGATCAGATCCGGCTCCAGGGCACGGATCAGCGCCTGCAAGGCTGAATCCGTAATGGGCGCATGGCTCCACGGCACCGCTGCGTCTTCCGCAATCCGCGATGGCAACCAGTCGCTTTGGTATGACTCTTCTCGTGTTACGACCAGGCGGACGTCGAAACGAGGGAGGGCCGCCTGCAGGATCTGGCCACCAGGATCCGTAATCGAAACACACACAGCGGTAGGTTTCCTGGCCATCTGCGCCACCTCAACTATGACGGGCTCGAAGTGTTGCAGGCCAACAGCTCACGTGTAGCAGCAACGACGCGCCGAAGCTCCTCTTCGATCATGTCGGGATAAAGCGGCAAAGACAGTATCCGATCCGCGATATGCTCCTACACTGGAAGGCAGCAATCGGGGGCGATACGACGGTAGTAGCTCAATCGATGCGCGGCGAGAAAGTGAAGCCCCGTCATTACACCGTGCTCCCGCAGGCCAAGGATCAGCTCCTCGCGAGTGAGCCGGGCTTCATCATTGAGCTGGATGGCGAAAAGATGCCAAGAGTGCTCTTCGGGACGTGGTCCGCAAGCGGGAAGATCGATCCCTCGCACATCGCGCAATTCCTCGAGGTAACACTCTCCGATTCGACGACGTCTATCGTTGATGACCTCAAGCTTGGACAGTTGGACACGTCCGATGGCTCCCAGCACATCCGGAAGATTCCATTTAAGCGCTGGCTCCACAACGTCGTAGTGGGGCAGCGACTCGTCTCGGTACCGCTCCCAGGCGTCACGCTGTATCCCGTGAAAACGCAAGCGCTCTATGCGCACGGCGAGCTCGGAGTCGCGGACCGTGATCATTCCCCCCTCGGCCGTGGTCATGTTCTTGATTGGATGAAAACTGAACACCGCAGCATCTCCGTGCGGTTTGCCGATAAGGTTACCCTTGTAACGCGTGCCAGCAGCATGGGCGGCGTCCTCGATCAGGAGCAGGTTGTGCGAACGGCACAAGTCGACAATCGGATCGAGATCACAGGCCAGCCCCGCAAAATGCACCACGCAAACGGCTCGAGTGCGCTTTGTCAGGGCCGCGGCAATAGTCTCGCGCGTCGCACAGACCGATGCACGGTCCACATCACAGAAGATGGCCCTTGCCCCGCACATTTCGACGGCGTTCGCGGTCGCGGGCCACGTGATGCTCGGTACTACGACATCGTCACCGGAGCCGATCCCCAAGGCCTTGTAGGTCAGATACAGTCCCGCTGTGGCGGAAGTGACTGCCCACGCTTGGGTTGCGCTCACATACGAGGCAAATTCTGCTTCGAACGCCTTGGTTTGGGCGCCCGTGGTGATCCATCCTGAACGCAACACCTCCAGTACGGCCTCTTCTTCCTGCTGATCGAAACAGATCCGGCCAAGCTGGATCGGTTTCATTCTCTACCCGGCTCTCTTTGCCTGGAATCCAGACACGTTTTTGCCAGGAGATCGCATACGGTCATATGACAACACAGCGTCAACGGACGGGAGCGAATCCCGGTGGCTCACGAACCACTCCAGGGTTCTCCTGACACCTTCTTCGTCATCGATCTTAGGGGAATATTCGAGGATCCGACGCGCCTTGCTGATATCGGGAACACGTCTCGGGATGTCTTCGTAACTGAGTCCGTACATCTCTTCCTCATTGATGTACTCGATTTCACCCTTGCCATGGAGCCGAATGAGAAGCTCAGCCAGGCTCTTGATCGATGTCTCCGCATCTCTGCCGATATTGATCACCTCGCCCTCTGCCTCAGGCACTTGACCCGAAGCGATGATTCCATCGACCACATCGTCCACATACGTAAAGCACCTGATCTGCTCACCCGATCCAACCACAGTCAACGGCTTCCCGGCCAGGAGTTGACCGATGAAGATCGATAGCACACGTCCGGACTCAAGGGAGTCGAGACGGGGTCCATAGGCGTTGAAGAAGCGCAGAGCAACAACACGCAATCCTTTCTTGGCGAGCGCGAACGCATAGTGTTCACCGATCGCTTTTGAAGTCGAGTAACTCCAGCGATCGATCGACGTCGGCCCCAGCACTCGGTCGCCGTCCTCTCGAAACGGCACATCCGTTGACCTGCCGTAAACCTCACTGGTTGAGGCAAACACGACCTTGCGACCGTATTTCAAGGCTAGGTCGAACACGAGTTGCGTTCCGTTTACATTGACGTTGATCACTTCACAGGGATTCGTCACATAATGGTCAACGCCAACCACCGCAGCGAAGTGGTAGCACAGATCGCACTCCCAGATGAGCTTGTCCATTATGTCCTTGTCCAGCACGCTTCCCCGATACAGGGTAAACCCGGGGCGCTCAAGCAGATGGCCTATCTTGTGTTCGTTCTGGTCCGAAACGACGTCCAGACAGGACACGCTGTCGCCTCGATCCAGATGCCGCTCCGCGATGTGCGATCCCAGGAAGCCTGCGCCACCTGTGATAAGGATTCGTTTCATTGTCAGTCCTCCATCAAGTTGGGTTTGAGACCGCCACGGCCATCGACCAAGGAACGATCAGGGTACCCGATTGGCACCAAACGATCCGTATCGGCTTCTTCGCTTGCCCGACGACCTCCCAGTCTACCAGCATCTCCTCTCAGCACGTAGGTCCACTGCAAGAAAACCAGCACAGCCAACCAACTCGTCGAGAAGAGCACTGCGACGCCAACATAGCGACGCGCTATGGACTCTATCGGCGCGATTTGCGCCATCGTGCACAGAAAGAATCCGACGGCAACAACGCCCAGTAGCAGGATGGTCTCGTTGCCCATTATGTGTCGGCAAACTCCCGACCACGAATGGCGTCGCCGACGTGCCATGTATCCGATGGGCAGCAGGGACGCCAGCGCAGTGAGAGTTAGTGCACGCAGCACCCCGCTTTCTTCGTTGAGCAGGGCTGCAGCGGGGAACAGGATCAGGACACTGAGGACCTGATGGTGGAGGTACTCCACCGGGTGGTTCCAGACTAGGCTCGTGGTAAGGTCTCGGAACGCCCCATGCATTTCAGATTCTGGAGCGCCGGGGGCGATAGACGTCCAGGCTGCTTTCGCCGCAACCATGTTCCCGCTCCGCCTCGAACCCCAGACGCGGTGCAGGCTATAGCGGTCAATCACTGCCGCCAGCTCTCCCCCCGTCAGCGGAGCAGCGAAGGTACGGAGCTCCGTTTCCATTTTTTCGCCGCTGATCGGATGTCGGTGCGATGCGACGTAACCATGCTGTTCATGGTGGTCAACGGCCTCCACGATCGCCCGGCCAAGAGGCTGGATGTGAACAGGTAACTCCTCGACTCGCTCTGCTGACAGGAGATTGATCACGGTTGGGACAACACTCCGCGACACGGGACCACCTTGAGAGGTGTTCGGCAGGAGCACGGCCATCATACCATGAACGGCAGTGAAGATGCTGGCAGTTAGGAGCAGCAGAATGAGAGACGTTTTCCAGGGTGCAGGGCCAGGCCGCGCACCTCGGTCGCGCCAGAGTCCATGGACCAGCACGATCAGGGGAAACAGCCCAAGGAGGAATATGTAGCTGACTCGAGCGGTAGCCGTCAGAACGACAAAAGCTGCGCACCCTATCCACGGCACCAGCGATTTGGGCTACCGAGCGCCAGGAAGAGGAACGAAATGGCCGTAACGACCAGGCAGACGGCGAGCATGTCAGAGAGAACTGCACTGTGGTAGTACTGCACCAGACGGGTGAGACAAAGACCGACAGCGGCGGCCAGCCCTTCCCATCCCTTCCCGCCGTAACTGCTGACTGCAAGACAGAATCCAAGGGCGGACACAAAAAAAGCTGCAACGTGGAAAATGGGCAACCAGGTGAACCGCGGGTCCAGCCAGCTAAACAGAGTGAGAAACGCTGGCGCTATTAGGGAGCGGCTCCCAAGCACCTCGCGCCAGTTGTCCGCCCGCATGAGATAGCCTGCCGAATCTGGCCAGTACCCGGGCGCATCCACCCCCACCGACAGCCAATAGGCGAAATAGAACAGCGACAGGCCCAAGCCGAGGCGCACCCGTCTACTGGGTTTTAGAATCCACTGCATCAGGTTCCAGTCAACTAGTCAGGCCGCGGACAGGGGACAAGCGGAGGACGATCTATGTTGGGCGCTGCTGTGTCCCCCAACCGTGCGGTAGCTGCCGGGCACGTGTTATCCGGCGATCTGAGTACCCCGGGCCGGCCGGGACGACAGCACGATCAGGCGGGCGTTTCCCTGCACTCGCACTATTTGTCGCCAAGTGGGCGTCCCACGAATGCCTGCGCCAAGACCAAGGGTATGCTCTGGCGAGAGCGAGAACCGTGCCATTCTCCAGGCCACTCCCGAACAACGTCAACCAGTGGGTTGAAGTCGCGAATCGTGCATCTCGTCATTGACACCAGCAGAAGATTCTTCCGTGCCCAGTCTCCTCGGACCCGCCGTGAAGCCGGCGACGTGGCCTGCCGCTCTAGCCGAAGTCATCCCTGACTCGAACTGTTGCTCAGAACGTTCCAGTGTGGGTCGGCCAACTGGCTCGGGGACGCCGAACTCCGGGTTTGGGCTGAACAGATCAATTCGTCGGACCATTCGGTGTACTCGAGCGGCTCGAGAATCACCTTGTCTAGTGACGCAACGATGCCAATTAAATGTAGCATCCAGACACATTTACGCCCAATGATTTTATGCGGGAATCACGGACATCGACGATCTCTGCTCGGTTCTTCTTCGCGGGGGATGTTCGGCCGTCCTACCTTTGCCAAGCATCGTGTTTCGGGATAGAGGTGCGCGGCAATCGGTCAAGCTAGGGCGATGGCGGTGGGCGCCGTGGCGCCTGTACGCGGGCGGCTGGCGGCGCCGTACGCGAAGACACGCTGCCCGACTTGGCGCGCAGCACTGACGGCGATCTACCCCTGGACCAGGTGCCTAATATCTGTTTCCTTGGGCAAGACGGGTGCTGTCCGATCGTCCATGGGCATTCTGCCAGCGATCTGTCTCACCTTTGTCTGTGACTCCTCCCGGCTCGAGGTTGTCGCCGCCTCCGCGCCGTGTTTCGAAGTCAAGCAGAGCCGCTATGCCTACCCGATCGACGACGGCTCCAAGCGTGGTTGCTGCCTCGAATGTCGGCGCGCACGACCTGATCGACTCGCCGATATGCAATCATATCCTCGCGAGTCGCGAAAAGTGTCGCTCGACAACATCTGGTGTGTAGTTTGAAGACCGATGCCTTGAGCTATCGCCGTCAGATCCAGCTCGTGATTTTTTCGGGGTTGGTTCAGGGGCTTTTCTATTTGCGAAACATCCTCTTCTTGCCGCTGTTGACGCGCTGTCTGGGAGTTGAGCTGTTCGGGGTATGGAGTAAAATGCATGCCCTGTCCAACCTGGCTACGCCACTGCTCGGATTGGGGATCATCGCGGGCTTGAGTCGCCTTTTGCCCTCAACCCCACCCGATCGCCGCGGGCCTCTTTTCTGGAGTGCTGGTTCGGTAGTAGCCGCAAGCGCTGTGCTGGGGGTCGCTTTGCTTTTGTTGCTCCGGCCGCAACTGGTGGAGCTCCTGTACCAAGCCGCTCCCGCAGCTATCTCAGGCAGCATGTTGGCCGCCCTCGGCGGGATAGCACTCACCACAGCGCTCGGCCAGATGGCCGTATCGTACTACCGCCTGCTCGATCGGCCCATTCCGTATGGTTGGGGAACGGTTATGCAGTTGGTACTGCTCCTGGTCGCGCTGGCGGGTTGCTGGTGGATTATTGGCCGTAGCCTGTGGGTACCTCTATATGCATGGATGATCGGTCCGGGAATTGTCGTGTTGTACCTGCTGTTCAGAATTCGGCAGGAAACAGCGGTGCGTGCGGATGTCATGGGCTTGAGAGAAATGCTCCGATTTGGTGTCCCTCTGCTGCCAGCGACATTGGTAATTTGGGTCATCGACTTTGCCGATCGCTACCTCATGACATGGTTGATTCCATCTGATGCTGACGCGATCGTAGGCGTTTATGGGGCGAACTACGCCTTTGGGGGAATCGTCGTAATGGCCTTTGGACCGTTCTTCCTCTTCTACACTCCCGCGGTCACCAGGCTCTGGGATCGGGGCGACCTGGCAGAAGTCGGGCATTTGACCCGACAGACCGTGAAATACGCCGTCATCGTCGCCGTACCCATACTGTTTGCCGCACCGCTGCTGGGAGGCAAAGGAATCCGACTGATCGCCGGCGATCAATTTCAGGCGCACCAAACGGTGATTGGTCTCATCATGCTGGGCTACTTCCTGTACATGCTGGGAGTTTTCGCCCAAACGCCCCTCCTCATGGAGAAGCGTTCGTGGGCTGTATTTGGGATTACCGGCATCGCTGCAGTAATCAATGTGTGCCTGGGGTATCTGCTGATTCCGTTGCCACCTCCGTGGGGTCAGATGCAAGGGGCAGCCTTGGCAACTGTATGTAGTTTCACGCTCTTCCTCCTGGCCAATTGCTACGCCACACGAAAGGTGTCGCTGGGATGGCGTTGCTTGGCGGGAATCGCGGCAATCGCCATGTTGGCTGCTTCGATCGTGGTGGTTTGGACCCCTCGCAGCCCTGTTTCATGGGGAGCAAGCATCCTCGTGGCCGGCGCATTCTACTGCGCGGGGCTGTTGACCACGGGAATTGTCAGGCGGAGTGAACTGCGGGCGGCGGCAGCAGCCGTACGCGGCTTGGTGCGGGAGTAGATCCGGTTCCGCCGGTTGCCTCGAATAGCACGTAGAAGCGCCGTTTGAGCAGAAACTCTGCGATCTGTGGAACCGTTGAACCGCGCCGGCTGTTTTTCGCGATTCCCTCTCGAGATGCTACTGACCAGCACGTGATCGATTGCTCGGCCCCAAAAGCGCTCCCGAAACGGAAAAATATGCCGATATTTGGCGTGAGATGGCATTCCTTGCCAGATGCCGCCTATTCCGATGAACAACCCCAGGCTTGCAGGAGAGTAATAGTAGAGTGAATGACGGCGACATGTCTGCAGACGCTATCCGCCAGATTCAGCGGGCAACTCGATGCGCGGAGTGCGGTTGGCCAAGCTAAGTGGCGGGACTCGGAATGGGATTTGCTCCCTCAACTGAGCGAGTCTGCCCTGTGAATTCTCCACGCGCTGCTGCGATCCAAGAAACATCGTTTCATCGCGATGGGTCGTTTCGGCGGTTCCGGTCGCGCAAATCCTTTGACTCTCCAACCCTCCAGCTCATAGTGGGGAAGCCGTTAGATGCGGCTGCACCCAAATCAACAGGTGACTATTGCGTGGATGGCGCACCAGGCCAACCGCGGTGACCGCCGTTCGAACCGCATGAGGAAGATTGCGACAAGATGTGCACAGTGGAGCCTGCTCGTATGGGTGTTGGCCATCTCTTACCATTACTACACCTCCAATAACTACCCCCAACTCGTCGTCTACCTACTAGGCTGGTGACGTGGTAGAGATAATCTTCGCCTCGATCTTGTTGTTTGGAGCGGCATGTACCGGGCGTTTCGTTCTGACCCGTATTGGTTGCGGTTTCGACAACAGGATAGAGGAATTCTCCTTTTCCTGCGCCATCGGATTTGGTGCTCTGGTCCTGGCCATCTTCGCCGTCGGGTCATTTCATCTGCTCTTCATAGAGTCGGTTTACGTCGTCGTTTTTGGCTGGATTGCCTTGGGAATCAAGTCCAGTCCCAGTTGGCTTTCTGCGTTCAGGTACTATGTGCCCAGGCTCCTCGCTGAATACCGCTCGGTTCATTTCTGGGTCACGATCCTCGCCGTTGCCGGTCTGACACTGAGCCTGATACGCGCGCTCGCGCCTCCCCATGGGGCAACCGACCCGCTCGCTTATCAGCTGGCTCTACCCAAGATCTATCTAGCTAAACACTTTCTCAGCTTCGAACCGACAATCACAGGGGCTTTGTACCCTAGCAACATGGGCCTTCTGTATCTGGTGGGAATAGCGTTGAAGAATGGTAGCCTCGCTCAGATCCTACATTGGCTGACGGGCGTTCTCAGTTGTCTCGCAATAGTGGGCGCCTGTCAGCGCTTTTTCAGTTGGCGAGTAGGCATCTGGGCAGCGACTATTTTTAGTTTTGTGCCGGTAGTTGTGGTTTTTGGTCCCCAAGGATATATCGACGTAGGCCTCTGTTATTTTCAACTGATGGCTATAGGAGCCTTGCTTATCTGGACACAGGCTCCGAATCCCAGAATCCTCATATTGGCTGCATTACTCTGTGGACTGGCCATGGGAGTTAAACCTCAGGGGTATGGCACCGTGTTCCTGGGGTCTGCCATCATCCTAATCGCCCGTTTGGCGCGGCGTGATTCGCTCTACCGGCTTCTCAAGGACGTCGGCCTGTACTGTGCTGCTGCGCTTGTGATGGTGATTCCATGGTTCGTGCGGAGCTACTATTGGTCAGGCAATCCGATTTGGCCTCTTGCCAATGATTTCTTTGACAGTCATGCCTTCGCTTTGAGCCCCCAAGTCGGTTCAAACCTCACTACAGGGAGTACGGTCGACAACGTCGTGCAGGGGATCATTCCGTCGCTCGCGTGGTTCGACTATTACTGGCATGCAATGTCTCCCTGGGCCTGGACGTTTTCGCCGGGCGGTTGGCAGAAAGCTATCGGCGTTTATTTCGCCGCCTTGCTTCCCGGAGCTCTGCTTGTAACGCGCACGAAAAAACACTGGATTCTCATTGCCATCTGCCTGACGTATTACGTGTTGCTGGTTCGGTTCCTGCACATGAATCCTCGTTATGGGCTGGTGCTTTTCGCCTTCCTCGCGGTGCTGTGTGGATTGGTTGCCGAGTATCTGTCCAGTGCGACCAAGTCCAGACCATTGTCTACTCTGTTCAATGCGGGATTCCTGGTGACAGGTGTGCTGAATCTCTGCTTTGCCTATCAATTGTCTGCCCCAGTCCACAATGTCGTATTCGGCAAAGAGAGTGTTGATTCGTTTCTGATATCGCATGAAGCGTCGTACAGAGTGTTCCAGTTTGCCAACCAGAATCTGCCTCCCTCGGCGACGGTGTTGTTACAGGGAGAAGTAAAAGGCTACTACTGTGATGGAAGTTATCTTTGGGATCACCCCGACCAGGGCGTCCTGAGGTACGAGCGATTCGATACCGCCGATGAGTTACGTGCCGGCATGAAAGAGCTGGGAATCACCCATGTGATTCGCATCATAAACCTGCCGCCGGTGCGCAGAACGATGTATCCGAACTACTTCACAGATCCGTATCACGAGACGTTTCGCAAGAGATTCCTTCAACTGATGTACCACGACGAAGCGTACGCTCTGTTTAGGGTGAACTATTGCTAAGCGATGGCCGCAAAACAACATGCTCTACCCTCGCTGCGGCCGCCGGCCAGGGAAAACGGCCCCGAAGCGTTAGACTTGGTCGATTTCGCGCCCGGAGCTGGCGAAATCGCGGGCTTTGGCGCCGTTCGTTCTACAGAGTGTATTGCGGAATCTGCAGCAGTTCACCGTCTCTTAGCGCCGACTGGTGGGCAACGATGCCGCTGACCGTCATATTCAGTGACTGGGCTACGTCGATAAGCGGGGTGCGGTCCAACAGTATCGCCTCGACGAACTCGCTCATCAGGTAGCCGTGGGAACCACCGTGGGCGCCGGCGTCCACCCCGGGTGGAAGAGGCGGACGACTGATTGCGTTCGGCGCATAATCCTGCCCTTCACTCTGGAACTTGCCGTAAAAGGTCCCCCTGTCCGTACGAATCCGACCCATCTCCCCACCAACACCCGGAGTGTCCCAGCTCACCCCCATCCGTGCCGTGCCGCCCTCGCTGGTCCGAAACAACGCGATTTCGGTGCCAAACGGGTTGCCGTATCGGTTGTTTTCCGGCTTCAGATGAACGACGGGGCTGGGCACGCCCATGCAGGAGACTTCGGTGAAACTCCCGCCGGTCACGCCCACGTAATAGGCATTGGAGTGCGTGGGATACCACTGCGGGGGCAACCCGGTGCGCCATGCCTCGTGCGCCGCCATCGGCGTACGAAAGTAATGCCAGTATTCGCCTTCCGCGTAGACAACTCTTCCGAGCTCGCCGGCATTGAACAGCTCCCGCATTTTGTAGAGATCATCGTGAAAATAGGATGTCTCGAACATCATGTAGCTGCGGTCGGCAGTCGTGGCAACTTCGAAGAGTTCATCCGCATCCTCCAGTGACCCGAAGACGGCGGGGACAGCCGAGGCAACGTGTTTGCCTGCTTTGAGGGCTGCGATAGCCAACTGGGCATGGCTCGGCGCGTCGGTGGCAATGAAGATAGCCTCGCACGACGAGTACGCGTTCGCGCAGCGGCATGCTCTGGCAAGCCCGGCACGCTTGTCGGGGTGGAGATCGGCAACCGCGGCAACGGTCACATTCGGGTGGTCCTGGAAATGAAACGCGGCACCGAATCCACACACGCCGTACCCGGCGATACCCACGCGAATCTTGCGGTCGGAAACGGGTCTCCAGTTCTTCGCCGCCTCCTTGTCGGTGACCTCCTTCTCGAATCCAGGGATCGGCACCTCCAACGCTGTCGATTCCGGACCGATCGCCTCAGATACCGAGCTCTCCTCGCTCATCTGACTCCTATATTGGTCTGGGTTCGCTACCACGAGGTCCCGACTGGGACCGCCCGCGTGCTGTAGTGAAACAATAGACAGTGGACGATTCGAACAACTTGCGGTCAGGATGCGAAGTTTTTACCAGGAGAGACCTCGGTGTAGTTCGATTCCAGTTCCTCGAGACCAATTCATGAACGCCAATATCGTTAATCACGCCGAGTCTCCGTGCCGTCCTGGCGCGGCGTTTTCCGGGGCGTTTTGGGAAGGCTCGTATCCAGACTGACCCTGGAATCCCCCGCCGGAGGTCAGATCCACCGGCAACTGCGCCAGCGGAGTGGCTCGGCGAATTTTGGTGAGTTTCCGGGGGCGGCGGCAGCCTAGAGCTGGCCGAAAACGCCCTGGACGACCTCTGGTAAAGACGTGAAGCGCACGAGGATGGCGTCGTCGTCGATGGATACGGCCTTGGCGTAGACTTCCCGGTCACCGGATTCGTTCTCGAGGAAGAGCCTGAGGTCGTCGAGGAAGGCGATCGGCGCCTCGCTGCGTAAGCGAGCGCCGCGCCGGCCTACTTCCACAAACACGCCGTCGTACTCGCTGCCACCGGCGTCTTTCTGGCTGAGTATTCGGACCAGCAGGGGAAGTGGGGGCGCCAGTGTACGCAGTGGGTCGTCAAGGACGGTGGGCAGCTGCAGGTCGAAAGGGGCTCCGATACTGCTGACATCGTAGACAGCGATGGGCTCCTGTACTCCCTTCGGCTCGATCTGCAATTCACCGCGAAAGCTCAACGGCGCAGTGACTTCGGCGTGAGTGAATTCGGAGATAAGGATCTGGCCACCAACGGTGAAGGACTCAATGCGGGCGGCGAGATTCACATGTCGCCCAAAGACCCCATATTTGGCGCGTTTCTGAGAGCCGATATTGCCGACGACGGCCTTGCCGGTGTGGAGGCCGATACCCATCTCTACTTCGGGCAATCCCTCCACGATGTTGGCGCTGTTGACGCCTTCCATCGCGCGTTGCATAGCTATGGCGCAGGCAACCGCCTGTGCGGCATGCGGGGTTTCAGCGCCACCAAGCGTGCCAAAAGTGGCTTTGATGCCATCCCCCATGAACTCCTCGATGGTTCCGTCGTACTGCATGATGATCTCGGTCATCGCCCCCAGGTAGCGATTGATGATTGCTACCACCTTCGCTGCCGGCAAGCGCTCGCTCAACGAAGTGAACCCGCGCAGGTCTGACATCAGGATCGTCACCTGGCGCAGCACGCCGCCCACATCGAGACGATCCGGGTTGTCGAGCAGGGTGTCGACGATGTCGTCGGAAACGTAGCGGCCGAAGACGCGGCGGATGAAGGCGCTGCTGCGTTCCAGAGCCTCCTGACTCTGCTTGAGTTCGGCGTATGCTTGATTGCGCTGCAACAGGCGAATGTGGCTGGCCGTGTGGTGACGAATGCGGGCCACCAACTCGAGCTGGTCGGGAACCTTGACCAGGTAGTCGGAGGCACCGCTGGCAAACGCTTTGGACTTGCGGTCTCCCTCCTCGGCCGACGACAGAACTATGACCGGGAGTTGAGCCGTAGAGGCATGGTTGCGCAGTTCGGCCAGCACCTCAAAGCCGTCGACACCGGGCATCACCAGATCGAGTAGAAGAACGGAGGGGTTTACCTTGGCAACGGTCCGTCGGATATCACTGGCCTCGGACATGAACTGGAAATCAATGTCTTCCTGGTCGGCCAGCAGCCGGCGCACGGCTTCGCCGACGAGCGGCTGGTCGTCGATCATAAGCACGCGAATCCGTTCCTCGAAGGCTGCGCTGCTAACCTCGAGGTCGGCGAGGCTGACCGATTGCGCCGCGCGTTCAAGATGCGTGCGGACGCGGACGAGAATCTCTTCATTCCTGAACGGCTTGGTCAGGTAATCAACGCCACCTGCGTCGAAACCGGCGGTCAGGTCGTCCGTCTCCGGTTGGGCGGTCAGAAATACGATGGGGATCGAGGCCAGATCCGGCTGGGCTTTGAGGCGCCTGCAGGTCTCAAACCCGTCCATGCCTGGCATCCTGACGTCCATCAGGACCAGATCGGGCTTCACCTTGGCGGTGACCTGTAGGGCATCGGAGCCGTTGGTGGCAACGTAGATTTCGTACCCCGCTCGCTCGAGGACTTCGACCAGGAGAGCGAGATTCTCGGGGACGTCGTCGACGAGCAGGAGGCTGCTGCCCTTGGTGTCGATTTTCTGACTCACGGCTGAAATATAGGTATCTGTGCGGACAGGGTGACTGATGCGGCGGGCGGTAAATAGAGCGCGGGTTAGGGCGAAGCGCCCTCCGCCGATCCTGCCCAGCACACCCCGCGGGTGAGCAAGGCCTGCATTCCCGGCACCTCAAACGTACCGGGTCCATGGCCGAGTGCACTGTAGAATACCCGCCCGTCACCATAGGGCTTCACCCAAGCCACAGGATGGGAACGCTCGGCCCACTCGGCGGTGGCCAGGATGTGAATGCGCGGATCCCAAGCCGACATATAGATCTCGTCCTCGACCTCGAAGTCGGCAACGCCCTGGGTCACTTCGTGCTCGTCGTCCTGTATGCGCACCGTAAATCGCAGGCCGGGCGGATGCCAATTGGCGTGGCCGCCCATCAAATCCACCGCCTGTCCGCCAATCCACCAGGCGGTACCGTGAACACCTACCAGACCGCCACCCCGTTCGACGAATCCGAACAAGCCCTCTTCTAGCGCCGGCGGCAGGTCAGGCACTCGTTTGGCGGGTCCCTCTGGCTGGGCTTCCGCCCGGGTGAATCCCGTGCCGAAGACACACACGTCAAACTCGGCCAACTGCTCCGAGGCCAAGATGTCCCGGTCCTCTTCAAGCCGCACGTCCAGCCGCGCTGCTCTGCTGAGGAAAGCGTCAATGACAACCGCGCATTCATCAAAGCCATGATTCGGCCCCGAAAGAATCAATACCTTCATCGCCTTTGGCCTTCGGTAATAGATAGCATGGATAAAGAGCCTTATCGGAAGTTGGGTCAATGGCACTCGGTGGCGGCGCCAAGGCAGGTCTCAAATCGGCGTGTCACCGCAGATGGTAGTGCGATGCATGTGCCGGGGCGCATCTCCGTAATCCCGGATGGCATGGTGCATGGTGCAGCGATTGTCCCAGAACACCAGATCGTTGACCTGCCACCGGTGACGGTAGATGAAGGCCGGCTGCGTTGCGCGCTGGAAGAGGTACTCCAACAGAGGCTGACTCTCTTCCTTCGACATGTCGACGAGTTGTCCAGTAAATCCTGGATTTACGAACAACGCCTTCCGGCGGCTCACCGGATGGGTGCGCACCACCGGATGCTCAACCGGCGGGGTCTTTTTCTTTTCCGCCTCGGAGCGCGCGGCGGTGCCCCGGTGCGAAAAGAAGTGTTTCTCGGCGTTGCCGAAATCGTGCACCGCCTTCAATCCATCCAGCAACCGTTTCAATCCGGCGGAAAGCGTCTCGTACGCCAAATACATGCTGGCGAACATGGTATCACCACCTAGCTCTGGAATCTGCCGTGCGTACATCATCGATCCCATGGTCGGCGTCGCTGTGTAGCTCAGATCCGAATGCCAGTAGGTGCCGGCGTACGCCCGGCCTTTCCGTTTTCCATCCTCCACGATGTTTGAAACCACGTAGATCTCCGGATGACCTTCCAGCAATGCATCGGAGATTACATGGGTTTCGAGGGCACCGAACACGCGGCTGAACGCGATGTGCTGTTCAGGGGTCAGGTGTTGGTCGCGGAAGATGAGAACTCCGTGTTCGGCCAATGCGTCGCCAAGCACGTTGACGGTCTCTGTGGACGCCGGAAGCGAAAGATCGAGGCCTTTGACCTCCGCACCGACCACCGGCGACACCTTTTCCAGCGAAATCGCCAAGGTCGGATCTCATCCCCCGAACCAGAAGGCGTAGAGCTCGGCATTCAGCAACGAAAAGCGTACACGCACCGTTCTCCCCGCCAGCTCCCCTAGATCTGTCTTGTTCTTCCAGCGTATCGCCTCATCCACCTCGTCCACCACCGCGGGCACACAATCGTCGAGGGTGTACCCAGGCACCGGCTGCCCGTTTTCGGCATCGAGCGCCTCGGCTCGGACACTGCCCCGCCACGCGTCCAGGTTGACACGCAGCTCCTTTCCGTCGACCTCGACCGGCGTCGACAGCACGCTCCCCGGTTCGACCCCCGCCTTCAGCGAGCAGAATCCGTCCAACCGCAGCTTCGCCAGACAGATGGCGCCGCTGTCGAGATATTCCCGATTCCACGCCTGCTCTTGGGTTACGCCGCGATGCCGGTAACCGCCGTAATAGAACAAGAGCTCGTTGTCGCGCACGATTGGTCGGTTCGAAGGACCGAGCTGCCCGAGGTCGTAGGCACTGCCGTCTCCGATGGGCGACTGCTCGATGAACGGCGCCCGGTCCGCCACCCGCTCCCAGTTGTGCAGGTCGCGGCTGCACACCAGCTCGAGAACCTTGCGCCCGTCCACGTTCTCGTACATCGGGGGCCGGCCGCCGCACTGGTGGAACATCACCGGCATCCCGATGTAGAGATCCTCGTACGGGAATACCGGAAGCTGATACACGTCGGTCTTGTACTGTCTGGGTTTATTCACCGTGGGGGTTGAATAGTCGGGATCTTCGAAGAAGCGGGTGATCCGTTCCTTGCCGTTTTCCTGGTCCTGCTCGTCGGCGTGGAAGATCATCTCGGCGTCGGTCCAGTTCTCGAAGTCCTCGCTCGTCGACACGCAGACCGCACGGCCGAACGGCCCCCGCCGTTTCACCATGATGATGAACAGGCCCTTCTCCTCGTCGTAGGTCATGGAGGAAGTCCCCCCCTCCGGGATCGGCGGCACATCCAGCCATTCCCAGGTAAAGAGATCGGGCGACACCGCGAATTTCTTCTTGTGGAGCCGGGTCCCGTCCGCATGGTTTTGCGCCTTGTAGCGGCGCTTCGGATCTGGGTCGTTCGGATCGCGCACCGGGGTCGTGCTGTTGGGGATGATGTTGTTCTGTTTGCCGATCGGCTCACCCCTGTAGCTGTTCACCTCGTATTCGAACATCTCGAGAAACGGCTTCTCCCAATTCACCCCGTCCTCGGAGGTGGCGTAGCAGAAAAAGTTCTGTCCCCGGTTCGGCGCGGACACAGTGATCATCATCAGATCGTCCAAGGTGAGATCCGGCGGCTCGGCGCCGGCCCCGTAGACCAGCTTGTACACCCCCTCGTCCGGGTCCCACATCGGCGCCGTCTGGATGTGCACGCCGATGTTCTCCCAGCGGTATTCCGGCTGCACCACGGCTCCCTGTTTCTCCGGTTGATGCAGCACGCGTGCCAGATTGTTCATTTCCTCGATATGATGATCATCGATAAACAGCTGTTTCATTTGCTCCTCCTTGTGTGCCGGACCGAAATAGGTTTCAATTGGCCGGCGAACGATGCAAGTTCGACCTGCAAACCACGGAGTCCGGCCCCGGCATGTCAAAAGCACCCGGAAAACCGATCGACTTCACGCCCGCCTACCAAAACCTCACCCGGGACGAGCTTGGGCACCGCGTCGAGCTGGCTTTGCATGAGCTGGAGGATTGCCGGGCGTGCCCCCGCGACTGCGGCGTCAATCGGCTCGAGGGAAAGTGGTCTGCCTGTCGCACCGGGCGCTACGCGGTCGTCTCCAGCGCCTTTCCGCATTTCGGCGAGGAGGACTGCCTGCGGGGATGGAACGGCTCCGGCACGATCTTCTTCGGTCACTGTAACCTGCGTTGCCAGTTCTGTCAGAACTGGGACATCAGTCAGGGTATCCGCCCCGGGGCCGAAGACGGATCCAAACCGGGAGAGATCGCGGCGCTGATGCTCGCCCTGCAGGCGAGGGGGTGCCACAACATCAATTTCGTGACGCCCGAGCACGTGGTGCCGGAGATCGTCGAGGCGCTGGCGGTCGCCATCGAGCGCGGCCTCGATCTGCCCATCGTCTACAACACCAGTTCCTACGATTCCCTCGCCAGCCTGAAGCTCATGGAAGGGATCGTCGACATCTACATGCCCGACTTCAAATACTGGAGTCGCGAGCGTAGCAAAACCTATTTGAAAGCGGAGGAGTACCCGGAGATCGCCCGCGCCACCATCCTCGAGATGTTTCGGCAGGTGGGTCCACTGGTGACCGATTCCCAGGGGCTTGCCACTCGCGGCGTGCTCTTGCGGCACCTGGTGATGCCGAGTGGTCTCGACGACACCCGTGCGATTCTGGAGTGGGTGGCTGCGGAGCTGGGTGGCGACGCCTACGTAAACTTGATGGATCAGTACCGGCCGGCGGGCGGTATCGGTTCTGAAAAACTTCCGGAGCTCAACCGCTCGTTGACCTCCACCGAGTGGATCGAAGCGGTCGAAATAGCCACGACGTTGGGGCTGCGATTGGACCAGAGAGGAATGTTGACCTGAATGAATAACGGCGCACGATTCGATCTCCTGTTGAAAGGCGGACACCTCATCGACCCCGCGAACGGCCTCGACGGTCCATCGGATCTGGCCCTAGCTGACGGCAAGGTGGCGGCGGTGGAGGCCCAGATCCCGGTCGAGCAGGCGGCACGCGTCGTTGATGTTGAAGGGCTGTACGTGACGCCTGGTCTGGTGGATATCCACACCCATATGTACGCCACCGCGGGTAATCGAGACGCCTGGGCCGGAGATAACAGCATCCTGCCCGACGGCTTCAGTTTTCGGGTCGGTGTGACGACGATGATGGACACGGGGAGCGCCGGTTGTCGAAACTTCGACGACTTTCGCTTTCGCGTTCTCGATCGCTTCAAGACGCGCATGTTCGCCCTGGTCAACGTCGTCGGTTCGGGTATGAACACCAATATCGTCGAGCAGAACATCCACGACATGGATCCCGAGCGCACCGCGGCGGTGGCGCGGGAGAACGAGGATCTGGTGGTCGGAATAAAGACCGCGCATTACGAAGGGCCAGATTGGACCTCGGTTGATCGCACCGTGGAAGCGGCCGAGCGCGCCGGCATGCCGTGTATGATCGACTTCGGCCACTTCCGCCGCGAGCGGCCCTACCACGAGCTCCTGTCGAAAAAACTGAGGCCCGGCGACATCAGCACCCACATGTATCGCGCTTCCGTGCCCTGGCTGGACGAAAACGGCAAGGTGCCGAACTACCTGCACCAGGCTCGCGAGCGCGGTATCCTCTTCGACGTTGGTCATGGCGCTGGTAGCTTCGTCTTCCGCAATGCGGTTCCGGCGGTGGCCCAGGGTTTCTATCCCGATTCGATCTCCACCGACCTCCACACTACCAGCATGAACGGAGAGATGATCGATATGGTCACCACCATGTCGAAGTTTTTGGCGATGGGCATGTCGTTGGCAGACGTGGTTCGACTCTCGACCATCGGCGCCGCCCAGGTGATCAATCATCCGGAACTGGGGCACCTTTCGGTGGGCGCTGTAGCCGACGTGGCAGTACTCAAGGTGCTGTCGGGAAGGTTCGGGTACGCCGACGTAAGCGGCGGCAAACTGCAGGGCAACCAGCGTTTGACCTGTGAGATGACGCTGAAAGATGGCGAGGTCGTCTACGACTGGAACGCGCGCGCGGCGCTCGATTACCGTGAGATGGGAGACCGCTACGGGCTTCGCGATGTCGATCACATCGTACTACCTGAATCCTGAATCCGCATCCTAAGAGCGTTGTTTCTCAAAGGAAAGAGACCTGGGAGTACTGTCTGGAAAAGCGGCTCTGGTAACAGGAGCATCCAAAGGAATCGGCAGCGCCACGGCGATCGCCCTTGCCGAAGCGGGAGCGGACGTGGCGATCAACTACAGCCGCTCTGACGACGAAGCTTCGGCGGTTGCCGAAGCATGCCGCCGCCATGGCGTGAGCGTCCGTCTCGCGAAGGCAGACGTCGCCGATAAGGGAGAGGTCGATCGCGTCGTGAGTGAGACGATCGACGAATTCGGCGGACTCGACATCGCCGTCTCCAATGCCGCATACAGCGACCGTGAGCTGTTCTATCGGGCCGATATGGAGGGCTTCCGCCGGACCATCGACGTGAGCATGTGGGGTCCGTTCTACCTGGCAAGGGCGGCGGCGATTCATATGGTCGATCGCGGCCAGGGAGGCAACATCGTGGTGGTGAGCTCGCCCCACGCCAACATGGCCGTCCCTGGATCGACGGCGTACAACATGGCCAAGGCGGCCATCGATCATATGGCGCGCACCGCCGCGGTGGAGCTTTGCAGCCACCGGATACGCGTTAACATCATCCACCCGGGGTGGATCGACACTCCGGGCGAGCGCAAGCACTTTTCGGAGGAAACCATAGCCGAGGAAGGGGCGAAATTGCCCTGGGGGCGCCTTGGAAGGCCCGAAGAGATCGGGCGTGGAGTGGTGTTCCTGTGCGACCCAGCCAACGAATACGTGACCGGAAGCACCCTCACCATCGACGGCGGTATTCAACTACCGTTCAGCCAGATGTACCGTCTGGAAAGCGCCCAAGCACAAAGGAAAAATCGGAAGGGTAACTAGGCTCAGGTCACGGCCATGGTACGCAGGAAGCGATAGTGAGAGGCGACGGCGGCGGTAATCGACCTATAGTTGACATACGGGACCGAGGACTCTTCGCATGTTCCTCTGACGATCTTGCTTATCGCCGGATAGTGAACATGGCACACCTTCGGGAAGAGGTGGTGTTCGATCTGGAAATTCAATCCGCCGAGGTACCAGGTAGCCAGTCGGTTGCCGGTGGCGAAATTGGCGGTCGTCTCAACCTCGTGCACTGCCCACTCCTTCTCGACTTCGCGGCTGTCCGCATCGGGGTTGGGAAAACTGTTTTCTTCCAGCGCGTGAGCTAGCTGGAAAACCAGCGACAGCGTTAGCCCCTGGATCAGGTGTATGCCCACGAAAGCGATTGCTACATACAGAGCCGGATGAAAAAGTAGCGGAATGGCGATCATATAGCCGTAGTAGACGACTTTGGACGAGATCAACACACCCCAGTTGGTTGCTGTTGTTTGCGGCATCCTGTAGTTGAAGATGCGGCCCGAGATCAGGCGTCGGAAATCCATGGTCGTAACCCAGCTCAGCGTTAGAAAGCCATACAACAGGAAGGCGTAGAGATGCTGATAGCGATGCCAACCCCGTCTGACCTGATTCGGACTCAACCGCAGCAAGCCACCGGTGTGCAAATCCTCATCGGCCCCGTGAATGTTGGTGTAGGTGTGATGGAGAATGTTGTGTTTGTGACGCCAGACCCTGCTGTTGCCGCCTGCCAGATCCAGCGCAAACCCCATGCTTCTGTTGATCAGCTTGCTGCTGGAATAGCTGCCGTGGTTGCCGTCGTGCATGATGTTGAGCCCGACGAGGATAAATCCCTGGGCAAGGGCGAAAGCTGCAAGCACTGCCGTAAGCATGGAATCGGCGAGAAAAACAAGCGCGACATAAGAGCCCGCCAGCCAAGCCACTATAACGGCCGTTTTCACGTACAGGCGCCAGTTTCCGGTCGGCTTAAGGTTGTATTCTTGAAAATATTCCTCTACCCGACGGGAGACCACTCTCCTGAAATCGCCGCGCTCGGAAAACACCACCTTGTTCTCGGGCAATAAGCTAATGAGGTCCTCCTCTTAACGCCGGGCGCCCGTAGGTGTCGAACGCGCGCCCGTACCCCGCCCACGACCGAACCGGCGCTTGGGCTTGGGTGGCGCAACGCCGGGACGTCGCGACGGTTTATCGCCGTGCATCGACGCGATGGCCGCAGAGTGGAACGGTTGATCGGAATCGGTCAGCAAGGAACTCCGCGTCAGCTTTTCTATACCACCGAGCAACGAGACCTCATCGGCGTTGCAGAGTGAGAGAGCAGTCCCCGCCGATCCTGCGCGAGCGGTGCGTCCGATCCGGTGAACGTAGCTCTTGGGGTCGTCTGGCATCTCGTAATTGATGACATGGGAGATGCCTTCGACGTCGATTCCCCGGGCGGCGATGTCGGTTGCTACAAGCACCTTGATGCGCCCGCGATCGAAGGCGCTCAAAGCTCGCTGCCGCGCGGTCTGGCTCTTATTCGAATGAATCGCATCTGCCGTGATCCCGGCTTTCAACAGCTGTTTCGCCACCTTATTAGCCCGGTGTTTTGTGCGCGTAAATACGAGGGCTCGTCCGGTGGTGTCGCGGCTGAGAATCTCCGTGAGCAGCTGGCGCTTGTCGGTCTGTTCGACAAACATGACCTGCTGGGTGATTAAATTGGACACGGAGGCAGGTGGTGTCACGGCCACCATCGTAGGATTCTTGAGAATATCAGAAGAAAGCTTGGCAATTTCGGCCGACAGGGTGGCCGAAAACAACATGGTCTGCCGATCGTTGGCTAGCGTGGCAATAATACGACGCACATCCGGGGCGAACCCCATATCAAGCATGCGATCGGCCTCGTCGAGTACCAAAATTGTTACCCCGCCCAGATCTGCGTGACCCTGGCGCCATAAATCGAGCAGGCGGCCAGGGGTGGCCACGACGACATCGGCGCGTTTTAATGCTTTGATCTGAGGGCCGCACGCAACACCTCCAAGTACGACGGCGGTGCGGAAGGACACATGGCGGCCGTAGGTGCGAAAGCTGTCATCGATCTGCAAAGCCAGCTCGCGAGTAGGGGCAAGTACGAGGGCCCTGATCTGGCCGGAATTTTTGGGACTTTGCTTAGCCAGCCACTGTAGGATCGGCAGCGAAAACGCCGCGGTTTTACCCGTTCCGGTCTGCGCCGTCGCCAGGAGGTCCTCACCGGCGAGGGCGCACGGAATCGCCTCCTGCTGAATTTCGGTTGGGCGTTCGTATCCCTCCTCGGCGAGGGCGCGGAGTAGGACTTTGTTCAATGAGAGATTCTGAAACTGCATGTTGCTCCTGTCTTGAGGATCCGAGATTACGGCGACGTGCAAACGGCGAGGCCATCAAGACAAACCGAAATGCCAAATATGGACGCAGAGAATCGCGGTGAGATAAAAGGTAGGTGTTTTTCTAACTGCGCGTAACATAACGGTTATGTTTTAGTTACGCAAGGCCACACCCTTGAGGTGGAGAGCTGTCCTGATTATATAGCCTTGGTCGGTCGTATAGGAGCCACAAGGGAGCCGAAGGCACCGTTCAACGCATCTGGCCGCGGAAAGGCGGGTTGTGCCAAGCATAGAAGTACTCGATAGCGGCATTCTCGATCACACCGATTCGGCCTTTCCGACCTTGGTGCGGTTGGACGACGGCGCCGTCATTTGCGGTTTCAGCAGGGGAGGTGGCGCCCATGTTTCGGGGGGCACCCACTGCTCGCGGTGCGCCGATGATGGGCTTACATGGAACTACCAAGGTGTGATTCTCGAACCTGAATCCGAACCGCTGCAGACCAATCATCTGCGACTCAGCCGCACCGGTGACGGGACGTTGCTCGCTTATGGCCAGCGCGATCTGAAGGCCCAAACCGCCGATGACGTGAAATACGTATCGTGTGATCCGGTATTGTGCCGCTCCGCTGACGAGGGCCGCAGCTGGTCGCCACCGCAGGTGATCCCGTTCAAAATACCCGGCCCATACGAGATCTCCAATCCCATAGTCGTCACGGAGGACAACCGCTGGCTGGCACCGGCGGCTACCTTCCACGAAGGCAGGTACGGTGAACGGGTCGTTCTGCACCAGTCCTCGGACCTGGGCGCAACCTGGCCGATCATGTATACCGTATTCGAGGATGCCAACCCGCACATCGGATATCTCGAGCAGAAGGTGATCGAATGCGAGCCACCCGGGCTGCTGGCAACGGCATGGGTGCAGGATTACGAACGCGACACCGATCTGACCAATCGATACAGCTTTTCGCACGATGGCGGGCGCACCTGGGATGGACCTCATGAAACCGGTATTCAGGGCCAGACCATGACACCGATCTGGCTGGCCGACGATCGTTTTCTTGTGCTCTATAACCGGCGTTTGGGCCAGCAAAGCGTGCAGATGTGCCTGGTACGGCCCGCCGGCGCCCGCTGGGACGTAGAGTTCGAAGCGACGATGTACGACGGCCATACCCAATTGGAGCTGACCAAAGAGGTCAGCAGCCAGGAGCAGATCGGCCTGATCCGCTTTGGCTTCCCTACGGCCCTGCGTCTCGACCGCGAGAATTTTCTGGCAACCCATTGGTGCGAGGAGGACGGCGCCTGCGCGATTCGTTGGACTCGGTTGCGTGTAACCTAGGAAGGTGACCATGGACTGGACCAAAGAAGGTGGGGAAGCGGTTGATCGGCTCTGTCGCATGATTCGTTTCGATACCACCAACCCTCCGGGGAACGAGCTCGAGCTCGCCCGTGCCTTGGCAATGGAAATACGGCAAGAGGGCCTCGACGCCGAGGTGTTGGAATCACGGGAGAACCGGGGCAACCTGGCCGTTCGTCTGCGTGGGGATGGCAGTGAGCGACCGATCCTGTTCTTGTCCCACCTCGACGTAGTGCCGGCCGAGCCGGATAAATGGACCCAGCCACCGTTCGCCGGCTCCGTTGCCGATGGTTACGTATGGGGCCGCGGGTCGGTCGACTCCAAGCTGACCGGTGCCGTGCAGCTGCAGACCTTGTTCATGGCGCATCGCTTGAAGCTGCCGCTGAAACGAGATCTCGTACTGGTGGCGGCAGCGGATGAGGAACAAAGCCAGGGGTTCGGGGTCGACTGGCTAGTGCAGAACCATCCCCGTTTGTTCGACGCGGAATATGGGATCAACGAAGGGGGTGGATTTGCGGTAGTGATCGACGGACAACCGGTGTACGGATGTCAGGTGGGGGAGAAGGGGAGCGCATCGGTTGATCTGGTGACTCGAGGGAAACCGGGGCACGGCTCGGTGCCCCACGACGAGAATGCGATCGTGTCACTGGGGCCCGTCCTGGCGCGCCTGGGCGCACGGAAGTTGCCTCATCACCCGCCCCCCAGCGTGCGCGCATTCTTCGAATATTCGGCTCGGGCCCAGTCCAACGAGCAGGTGGCGGAGCTGCTGCGCGCGGTAGTCGATCCTTCCAGCTGCGACGTCGCCCTGGCCGAACTTCCGGTGTTGGAGCGCGACCGGCTGATGTTGGACGCCATGGTCCGCAATACCTGCGCGCCGACCATGTTGCAGTCAGGACTCAAACGGAATGTAATCCCATCGGAAGCCCGGGCTTGTTTGAGTGGGCGGCCGCTCCCAGGCGCCACTGAAGCGGAGTTTATGACCGAATTGCACGAAGTCCTTGGCGATGCGGTGGAGCTGGACCTGACCGAACCGTTTCACACCGGCGTTGAATTCGATCACGAGACCCCCCTGTTTGGCGCCTTGACCACCGCGATGCAGGCGTTCGAGCCGGGTGCCACCGTGGTGCCCTATATGCAGACGGGAGGTACGGACGCGCGCTTCCTGACCGATTTCGACCTGCATATCTACGGGTTCATTCCCATGCGTCACGAGCCGGGTCCCGGGTTTTTCGAGTTGTGCCACGGACACGATGAGCGTGTGTCCGTGAGCAACGTGACCCTCGCGGTTCAGGTGTTGTTCGAAGCCGTGCGGTTACTGAACGGAATAGGACGTTAGGGGGTTTCGACATGCGACCATTTCTGGATTCGACGGAGATCTCGGATCAGCCTTCCGAGCTGAATGCGCGCATGGGACGAGACGGGTACCTATTCATTCGCGGGCTGCTGCCCCCGGCCGTGCTGGAAAGCTTGCGACTGCAGATGCTCGGCATTGCTCGCGACGCAGGATGGGTCGCCACTGATTCTCCATTAGAGAAGGGGGTCGCCAATCTCGCCGGATTCTGCGTCGAGCCGGAACAAAAGTACATGCAGGTCTATGAGCACTTTTACCGCCTGGAGGAATTCCACGCCGTGCAGCATCATCCCAGTCTGCTCGGACTGGTGGAAAGAATGGCGGGAGAACCTATCATGCCCCACCCTAGCATTATCGGGCGCATCATCTTCCCCCAGCGGGAAGCGTATACCACGCCGGCGCATCAAGATTTCGTATCCGTGCAGGGGGCCGTCGACACCTTTACGGCATGGATTCCTTTGAGCGCCGTACCGCCCCAGCTGGGAGGGTTGCAGCTCGCCGCCGGCTCTCATCTAAGCGGGGTGTACGATTTTCGGCCGGCGTTGGGTGCGGGCGGTCTTGAAATCGTCGACCCGCTCGCCGGCCGTTGGGTCAACACCCCGTTCGAGCAGGGAGATGTGCTTTTGTTTCACAGCATGACCGCACACAAGGGCCTGCCCAACACCACCAACTGCTTGCGGTTGTCGCTGGATGCCCGCTTTCAGAAAATCTCCGATCCGATTGAAGCCGGCTGCCTCGAGCCGCACAGCCAGCCCAATTCCTGGGAGAAGGTCTACGCCGACTGGCAGTCCGACCGCCACCGGTACTTCTGGAGGAAGTGGGATCTACAGACGGTGGAATTCGACGACTGCTACAATGAAAGGCGGGACCGGATGGCGCTTGAGATGGCGGCCAACGGAGATCAGCGAGCACGCTCGGCGCTGCAACGAATGGCCGCACGCGACGACGACCTAGGCAAGCGCAACCAGGCCGAAGCGATGCTTGCCCGGCTGGACGGCCAAGAAGGCAGCCCCACGGCCTGAAGGTGAAGAGACGCGGGTTAACCCCGCATCTTCGCAGTGATCCGATTAAATTCGCCGCCTGCACTCAGGCAGGTGTCGTCGACTCCGAGCGCCGTACCGTTTGGCCGTTGCGCGTCGCCCCGTATAGCTGCTCGAACGCCGGGCCGCCATCGTCGACCATCACCTCAAGATTTGAGCCAGCTTCGCAAATCGGCATTCCGTCTCTGACATACGTGCCGTGTAGCACGGACTTGGAGGCACAACCGTAATACGTGACCTCGCCGCTGGCTCGAGAGTAGCGATAGAGATGTTTGGGGGGCTTCACGTCGTCGTGATCGACGGCGTACTTGCGCAAGGCCGTTTCATCGACCTCGACACCGAGACCTGGTTCGTCGGGGACGGGGTAATAACCGCCTCGCACTTCGATCGGCTGCTCGACCAGCTGGCTTTCCCAAATGTTCATGCTGGTGATCGATGGCCAGCGCGCATGGGAGCAAACCGCCGCGACGTGCGCCGCCCAGGTCGTGGTAATGCCCGTGCCGACCATCTGCAACCAGAACGGCTTGTTGGCCAGCTCACAGACGGTCGCCATTTTCAACAGCTCTTTTGCGGGACCCCCGAGAATAAAACCATCCGTTACATCCTGCGTTATCGCCGTGGCTATGGGCGGATCGCCGATGTGCATCGCAATGGGCCGGTTCAACCGCCGGCGGATCTGCTGATTCCCAGCCACGTCTTTTTGCGGAATGGGCGTTTCGATCATCGCCACTTGCTCGTACTGCTCGAGGGATTTCAACAGCGGCAGCGCCTGCGCCGCCGTCACCAGCGAGCCGTTGAAATCCAGGTCCAGGCGGAACTGAGGAGGAATAACCTCTATGATTGCACGAATTCCGGCGTGCAGATCGTACATTGTTCGGGTTTTGAGTTTTGCCGTCGTGTATCCGAGCGCTACCGCCTCCGCACACTGTTGGGCCCAGCCCGCGGCGGGCATGTCGATGGTCCACCAGGAGATGGGGCACCAGTCCCTCACCTTGGTGCCCAACAGCCGGTGAACCGGCACGTTGAGGTTCTTGCCCACCGCGTCGAACAGGGCGATCTGCACGGCGTATCCCAATTCGTCTTGCCACAGCAGCGAGGCGGCCTCTCTGCCAACGATCCTGTCGGCGACATCTACGGGTATCGCTCCCATCGCGTGTTTGACCGATTCCCCCCAGCCGACCACGCCGTTGTCCATGACCAGCCGGCACACCTGTATGATGCGCCATTGGGGAATCCAGTACTGCAGGTGGTCGTTGGTGTGGGGAACTTCGAGGGTTGTGATCTCTACACGTTCGATTTTCATGGCGAATACTCCCTTGCGCGATGCTCAGATCGTGACCGAGAATAATCGCGCTCTGCACAGGTGAAACCGCAGCGAAACCTGCCGGCCCTTGAGCTCGGACAGGTCGGAGCTTCCCTTCCAGGTTACGACCCGGTCCAGTTCATCCCCCACCAGTACGTCGGCCTCGTCGAACCCGAATCCGGCGAAGGGCTCCACCGGCTGCGGCGGCGTCACCGGTGGGTGAACGATCTCCACCCGTACCCAGCCCCCCGTTTCCGTTTCGTAGTTCAAACGCATCTCGCTACCGTGACAGTCCCGCTGCACGGTCGTGAAACGCGCTTCTGCCAGCGCTTCCAACGCCACTAACCGGTCCCGTTTCCACAGGGCCCAGCGAAATTCACTTCTCGGGTCCCCTTCACCACCGTCTGCGGTATAGGTCAGGAAATCGTGGCGTTTGCTGGACCCTGTGAACAGCAGCGCCCACTCCTCGTCATTGAGGGCCACCAGATGGCGCCGCGCGTAGACCGACTCGTATTCGCCGCGCTCAATGATCGGCACGCGCTCGGGGCGGCTCCACAAGAATCCATCGCGACTGGTCGCCATCTGCACATCTACCGTGGAGGTGCAACGGTGATAGAACGGCAGGAACATCAGATGCAGATTCCCGTGAGGGTGGCGGCAGTACGCACAGCTGTAGACATCCACGTCGATGGGATCCTGGGGGTCAGGTTTGAAGACGAACTGCGGTTCCTCCCAACCCTGGTCGAACTGATTGGATGTGCTGCGGCGTATGCACCGGCGGCGCTCGGAATGCCCCCTGTGGTAGGCGACGTACTCGGCCTTCTCCTCGTCGTAGGTGGTGTAATACTCTCCGTCGAGGGTTAACGAACCCAAGTCTCGCAGCGGCGTTTCCAGGGCGGTCCACCGGAACCCGTCGGGCGAGACGGCGCCTTTGATGACCTGGTGCATCTGGAGCTTTTCCTTGATTTGGTCCGGCCCCATGCCCTCATGCTGCATCGCCGTCCGCATTTCGTAGTAGTGCTCTTTCGTGAGGTTGGGATTTGCTTTGCCGTCGGCGAAGATCATGCCACTGGGCACAGTGGACTTGTAGCGTTCACCTGGGGGCGCCGTTGGATCTTTGAACACACACCTGAGCCAGAAGTACTCGGTGGGGTGCAACAGGTTGTTGGCCGTGGAGCCGTTGTATTCGACCAAGCCCAGTTCCGGCTTGTGCCAGGTATACCCGTCGGTGGTCTCGGCGTACGCCTGATAGCTGATTCCGTCCTCACCCTTGCTCTGATACCAAACCTTGAGCCTGCCGTCGTCGGGAAAGGCGAAGCCCGGTATCATGCCCCCTCTCTCCCACGGATGTTCAGCTTCGCTGAAAATCGGCTCAGACCAGCGGGCGGGTTGTATCTTCAGCTGCAGCTCACCCAACGGCGGATCCTGAATCCAGCTGAGTCCGTCTTGCCCAACGCCACCGTGTCCGGCCCAGATGCCGTACCAATCGACGAAGGGGATGGTTTGAGGTTGCATCTGGCTCATACTCTTTCCTCGGAAGGAGGTTTATATGTTGGAGTAGGGGTTGGTCGACGACGACAGCCCGAACCTGCAAACGTCTCAGAGCCTCACGCTTTGCGCCAGAAGTGCTCCAGGCTGTGTTGCGGCTTCCACTGCAGGAGGCGTTTCGTTTTCTCGTTGGAGAACTTTTGGTGGGGCATATCGGTGAAGATATTGAACGCCTCGCACCTGGAAGGAAGGGTGTTCAGATCCACATCCAGAGCACAACGAATCGCTTCCGCCGCATCTGCCCAGGTGACGCTGAACGGTGCGTAATTCTCTATCAGGTCGTCCGGATCGAAGAAATTGTAGAACAGAAACCACATCAGGTAGATCTCGTGATTCTCGGTGAATACGCGGCTCAGTTCCAGTCCCAGTGATTTCGTAAACGGGTACATGCCCAATCCGGGTTGGGGCGGCACGTCAGGATTGATGTTGAAATCGAAACGCTCGTAGTGATGTCCCTGAACGGTGAAGTGGGCGCCACTGCTGATGACTCGTCGAATCCCGTGCTGCACCGCCGCCGCCATGATATTGTAGGAGCCACACATTGACGTCGAAGGAGATCCGTCGGTCGTCCCGCAGCACCGAAAGATTCACGATGGCATCCATCCCGAAAGCGGCGTCCATGACCTGATCGGGATCGCTCACGTCCACCTTCATGAACTCGCGTTTCTTCTGCTCCTCATCGGCGACGAAACCGGTCGTGTGATGGAAGACTCCGTGGGGATCGGCGAGATCGGTGAGGCGGAGATCGTAGCGCCCCGAAAGAACCCGCAACGCGTGGGGACCGAGCATTCCGTTGACACCCAGGACGAGTACCTTCATATCAACCCGCCATCACCGGATCGAAATCCATGAGGTCCCGCGCCGAGCGGGTGGAGAAGCGGGCGTTGGCCACCGGGGATTGAACGTGGAACAATCCCCATCCCTTGGCCCCTGGCGCCGGCGGTCGTCCTCCCGAGGTGCGCTCGCGAGCGATGTCCCAAGCCAACCCCGATTCCACCGCCCGCACCGCGTCATCCAGATGCAGCCCGACCGTGCTGGGTGCTTCCTCGCTGCCGCGAAAGATCTCTCCGAAACGCAGGCATACGACGGTTATGCGGTTCTCGCGCACAAACTCCTTGCAGGTGAACTCGCCCAGGTGGTAGCACAGCTGATCGGTATCCGCGGTCGGGGTCGGCCTCCAGGTCTCGGTCACCCTCAGGTCTTCTCCGTATTTGGCCATGAGCGCCAGGGAGCTGAGAAACAGCGTGCGAGGCACGTGCTCCTGGCTGGCGGCATACAGCAGGTTGTAGGTCCGGCGGGTTGCGTGATCCAGCTGCTGCGCAACCGACCGCGAGGGATCGGTCGCGCCGCCGTGGACGATGGCGTCCATGCCGCGGACCAGTTCGTTGGTGGCGTCGTCGTGACCGAGATCGCACCGCACGAAGTCGCCTTCTATCTTTAGCTCCTCGGTGTCGGTGCAGCGAACCTCATGGTGGGCTGCGAGCTGCTGAGCCAGCTCTGCCTGCAACTCCCTACCGACATTTGTAACCAGGACCTTCAAGTCAACTCTCTGCGGTGTCTAGGCCATGACATCTACGGTGTTGCCGATCCCGCGCGCCTTCGTGAGCTGCTGGTTTTCCCGACCGCCTTCCCCGTTTGCCTTTGAGGCGCGGTCGCTCTGGTTGGGTCGATTCTCTTGCGCAATCTCGGACCGGTCCGCCGTGTCAGCTCGCTGTCGGCGGCGCTCCGCCTCGCGCTGACGGTCCTCTGCGGTGGTGCGCTCGACGTGATCTGTTACGGCCCCCGCCATCCGCGCGCTGGCAGCTCGCTCCGTTCCGGTGATTTCGGACATTGTAGCCTCCTGATCGTTGGTCGACCGCTCAGGCTCCCGCACCTGGCGCTTCGAAAAAACAGCGGATCAAAAAAGTAAACCGCGGGGTGCCAGTTGTAAATCGAAAAGGTGACGACCGCGACCGGTCCTAGTTGCGTTGGAACATGAGTTGTGCATTCTATGGTAAGCCCCCGCCCGAGCGACCCGACCCTTTCTGAATGGAGCTATATCCATGCTGCTGCAGATCTACTTCGCGGTAGAAACCGACAAGACATCCGAGTTTGAGCAGATGTATCAAGAAGCCTACGTGCCCGCCATGCAACGACAATCCGGATACGAAGGATCCAGACTGCTGAGGCTGTTTCCCCCAGCGCTCGCAACGGAGATCCAGGCGGAAGAGACGCCGTTCAACTACCAGATGGAACTGGTGTTCGACACCGAGGAGAACCGACGCAAGTGGGCCGCCAGCGACGCTCACCAAAAAGTCTGGCCCATGGCCCAGGAGCTCGCCCAGCGAGTCGCCTGGCGCGGGTACGACGTCGCTGGAAGGGATCGCCTTGGTTGAATGACCGACCACTGCGCTGGGGGCTGCTGAGTACCGCGCGCATCAACTGCCGCCTCATTCCGGCCATTCGCTCCGCTCGACGCGGAGAGCTGTGCGCTGTGGCCAGCCGCGACCGCACTAGGGCCATGAAGTTCGCCGAGCGCTGGGACATCCCCCTAGCTTACGGGCGTTATCAGGAACTGCTGGCGGATCCCGACATCGACGTGGTGTACATATCCCTTCCCAACCACCTGCACGAAGAATGGGCGATCAAGGCCGCCGAAGCGGGCAAGCATATCCTGTGCGAGAAACCGCTGGCATTGACGACGACCGAAGTCGACGCCATGACAGCCGCCGCCTGGCAGAATCGCGTCGTGCTGCAGGAAGCGTTTGCATATCAATTTCACCCGCAAACCCGCAAGGTCCGGGAGCTTGTGCAGGACGGCACCCTCGGCCAGGTTCGAGCTATGCGCGCCGGATTCTCCTTCCCGTTGAGCAACTCCGAGGACTACCGGCTGGATCCCGCCAGGGGGGGCGGCTCGCTGTGGGACATTGGCTGTTATGCGATCAGTTTCTTTCGGTTCATTCTCGAGGCAGAACCCACCGAGGTGATGGGATGGCAACAGCTTGGAACCAGCGGGGTCGACGTGAGTTTCGCCGGCCAGCTGCGGTTTTCTCCCGATGTTATTGCGCAATTTTTCTGCAGTATTGCTACCGCCGCGCACCGCGAGTTCTCCATCTTGGGCACCGAAGGTTTGCTGCGTCTCGATCAGCCCTGGTTGCACGAGGTCGGTAAATCCGCCTCCATCTTCGTTGAACGGCTCGGCGACATTGAGAACAGGGCGGTCGTTTTCGAGGAGGTTGAGCCGTACCGTTGCCAGGTGGAGGGCATGGCCGCAGCCGTGCTCGACGGAGCGAGCCCGACCGTCTCCCTGGCCAGTAGCCGCGCCAATGTGACTGTGATCGAGTCCTTGTTCGAATGTGCACGCAGCGGAAGACCGGTTGCATTACCCTAATTTCGAAGCAGGGAGGGAGCCTGTTCCGACGAGGTGGCGCCAGATCGGCTCAAGAACCGGTGTTTGATCGATCTTTTGGATCGTCCCACCGGTTTGCACATCTATAGAGGGAGCCGTCGCTTTTCCACAACGTTTGAAGGATCGATCCTGAGCATGCTCAATGGATCCGCTTTGCTGCTTGTTGGTCTCTGTGTCCTGACTGCTGGGCTCCTATCAAGTTGCGGAGACGATAAAAATCCTGCGTTCACAGCTCTAGAGAGCGATTTTTTCTTTCGCTCCCAAGAGGATGTCGATGAGTTTGCTGCCCGCGGATCGAACCTCCGCATTCAGGGGGGCGTGGTGGTGGAGAGCGCCGTCGTCAGCCTGCAAAATCTCGAGGGCATTGCCGTGATAGAAGGGAGCCTGGATATCCGCAGAACCACCTCCCTTACCGACCTCCGCGGCCTCGAGAATTTGACCAGCGTCGGTGGGGCGGTGAGGATCAAGGAGAATGCCCGGCTGCAGTCCCTGTGCGGGTTGAGCGGTCTTGCCAGCGTTACTCGCAATCTGGAGATCCGCGACAACCACGCCCTCCCGAATCTAGACGGCCTGGAAGGGTTGCACGCCCTCGGCGCGGAATTGATCATCGATACGAACGACTCGCTGTCGAGCTTGGCGGCTCTGCGCAACCTCGAGTTCGTGAGTAGCCAGATCCATGTGAGGCTGAACCGATCGCTGCCCTCCCTGGACGGTCTGCAAGGACTGACCGAGATACACGCCAGCGTCAAACTGATCCTCAACCAGTCGCTGGTCAGCCTGGAAGGCCTCGACAACGTCGTGGAGATCCGGGGCGACCTGGATCTGTTCTCGAATGTCTCCCTTACCAGCCTCGCCCATCTGGAGGCTCTGACGACGGTCGGCGGCATTCTGAACATCGCAGAGAGTCGTTTGACCTCGCTCGAGGGTTTGGAGAGGCTCGCCACGGTGCGTGAGCTGAGGATTGCCGACAACGATGGATTGACCTCACTGCGTGGGCTAGACGCACTCAGTCGAATCTCTGTAGGCTTGACTATCGTTGCCAACGCCACATTGATTGATCTGAGCGGCATGACCAGCATGCAAGCTATCGATGGCGGTTTGCTCGTCGACCGCAACGAGGCCCTAACATCGTTGCGGGGGTTGGAATTCATCACCTCCCTCGGAAAATCGCTCACCCTATTTGGCAACGATCAGCTGGATGATCTGCAAGGTTTGCGAAATCTCACCGCGGTCGGTGGTCTTGTAGAAATTCGGCGGAACCCCACGATGCAGTCGCTGGACGGGTTGGAGAATCTAGATTCCATCCGCACGGACCTGCGCATCATCAACAACCCGGCCCTGGTTTCGTTGGAGGGGCTCAGGGGATTGCGTATCGTCGGTGGCGACGTTGATGCGAGGGATAACGGAGCGCTCGCGACACTTACTGGCTTGGGATCGATACAAAGCGTAAAACACCTGACGATTACCGGTCACCCCTTATTGACCCGGTTAGCACAAATGGATCAACTCACGCAGATCAGGGGGAATCTCACCCTTTCCTTGAACGCCGTATTACCGTCGTTGGCCGGCCTCAACCAGCTGGCGTCGGTGCAGGGATTTGTCGTCGTGTCAGATAATGAATCGCTGGCGTCGATGGAGGGATTGGAAAGGCTGACTTCGGTGGGGCGCTTCGTGACCATCAGCGGCAACGGATCTCTCGTCTCCCTGCAGGCGTTGCATCAGATCATGTCCATCGGGGACAAGCTGACCGTTCGCGACAACCCGGCTCTTCCCCCGACGGAAGTCGATGCGTGGACCACGGCGTTGTCGGAACGGGGATTCGAAGGACAGACGAACGTGGGGAACAACGGATCCTAGCTCTGGTCCTTAACCCGGTCCCAGACGCGATCCAGTTCCTCCAGGCTCAGCGCCCCCAACTCTTTCCCCTCCTCCTGCAGTACCGTTTCAACCTGTCGAAAGCGGCGCTCGAACTTGCCGGTGGCGCGGCGCAGCGCGTCTTCGGGACACAGCTTGAGAAACCGACCGACGTTTACAATGGCAAACAACAGATCACCAAACTCCTCTTCGACTTGCTCCTCTCCATCCGCGCGTCTGGCGTCGCGCAGCTCTTCCAGCTCTTCGGACACCTTCTCCAACGGTCCTTCGATCCGATCCCAGTCGAATCCGACGCGGGATGCCTTGCTTTGCAGACGCTGAGCACGCAGAAGCGCCGGAAGCTGCGGCGGCACCCCATCAAGGGCTGACGACGGATGAGGGGCGTCGTTGCGCTCCTCCTTCTTGATCCGTTCCCAATTGACCACCACCTCATCGGCATCGGCTACGGCTGTGTCGGCAAAGACGTGGGGGTGTCGGCGAATCAGCTTGTCGACGATGGCCCGGCACACCTGATCGATATTGAATGACGCCTGTTCGGTGCCTATCTGGGCATGGAACACGACCTGGAGCAGGAGATCACCCAACTCGTTACACAGCTCTTGGGTGTCGTTCTCATCGATGCGCTCGAGGACCTCGTACGCCTCCTCCAGCAGGTAGGGTTTGAGCGACTCATGGGTCTGCTCGCGGTCCCATGGACAGCCGCTCTCGGAACGCAGCTGGGCCATAACCCGGACGAGGGCCTCAAAGGGCGATTCGGCCATATCAGTCGGAGGGTTCTCCGTCGAGTTGGGTGTACTTGAGGTTCTTCCCCCGGGCACTCTCCACCGGATAACGTTGGGCCGATAGCGCCATCTTCTTTCGCAGTATCTCGGTGGCATCGAGATTGAGGTTGTGACACATAAGCAGAACAAAATACAGAACATCGGCTAGTTCGTGGCCGATATCTTTTAGATAGGGCTCATCCTGCATTTTTTCAGCTATTTCCTCGTTGCTGAGGAAGCGGAAATGCTCCAATAGTTCTGCCGCCTCTATGCTGAGGCCGATAGCGAGATCTTTCGGGAAATGGTATTGGTCCCAGTCCCGTTCCTCAACGAACTGACGGACCATCGCCATGAGATCGGCAACCGTGCTGGAATCGTCGTTGGAGCTAGGCATTATTGGGGACGAAGAGCGGAGTGAACGCCCAATAAGGTGACGAGGTTCGCGCCTGTCAACCGGTCATCAGAGGCAGGGAACCTTTCGAACGCTGAGGATTTGTACTGTACTACCTCAATTCAGGAGGCGGATGAGATCATGGGGCGCAAAATCGGAATCCGCAGGGGTCGACGGGGGAAGCGGCATCTCGTTGAGGGAGATCCTGTGCTGGCTCGGTATTTGGAGGATATCGCCGATTCGAGACCGCTGAACTCCAGCCAGGAAGCAGATCTCGCCCGCCGGATTCGCGACGGGGACGAGTCGGCGCGCAATGCGCTCGTGGAGGCGAATCTGCGTTTTGTGGTTTCAGTGTCGAAGGATTACCAGAACCGTGGATTGACGCTCGCCGAACTCATAAGCGCCGGCAATGTAGGCCTTATGGTGGCGGCGGAGCGTTTCGACGAAACCAGGGGATTCAAGTTTATCTCCTACGCCGTTTGGTGGATCAGGCAGTCGATCCTACAGGCCGTGATGGAGCAGTCGACCGTCCGCTTGCCGGTCAACCGCCTCGATATGATGGCCAAGATCAGCAGGGCGCGGGAGGCCCTCCAGCAGGAGGGAAACAGCACCAACCTCGCTAACGTGGCGCGGGCGCTCGGGGCGACGGAAGAGCGGGTCGAGCAGACCCTCATCGAGAGCCAGCCTGTGCGATCCCTCGATGCGACCTTCGACGACGAGGAGGAGCGTTGCCTGCTGGATTCCCTGTGCGACGAGAATCAGCAGTCGCCGGAAGAGCTGCTGTTGGAGTATTCGAAGCGTGCTGACATCGATTCGGTGTTGTCTGATCTGAACCAGCGTGAAGCCGAAATCGTCCGCCTCTACTTCGGCCTCGCGTCCGAACCGCCCATGACGCTCGACCAGATTGGGGTCCGCTTCAGGCTCACCCGGGAACGGGTGCGTCAAATAAAGGAAGCCGCGTTGAGCAAGATGCGGCACCCCAAACTCTGTGCCTCGTTGCGGGCCCACGCCGAGCCCTAGTCCTAAGAAAGCGGCTCTCAGGGCCCGCCCTCCGCTAGCCCACCTCCTCGTCCTGGGCACGATTGTTGCGTGAAGTTACAGGAATCATTTGCACCAGTGGATTTGGTCAGACACCGACGCCGGTCGCGACCAGAATTTCGATGCAGAGGGAAAATTTCACCTGCTCAAGAACCCCACGACACGGCCGATAATCCGGAGACGACCCCCTCCAAGGACTGCCGATGAGATCCGCGCCCGAACATGGACTGACCGGTGAAAACCGTACGGTCGGAGTCAGCCTGCTGCTGTTTGTCGTCAGCGGTCTGTGCTGCGGTGTATTGCTAGGGTTGCTGGCCTCCGGCTAGTGCCCGTTCACGCTTACGCGTGGCGTACTACTAAGCTTCACATCCGGGAAAAAGGCCGCCGCCGCAGTGCCCGATTTTTCGGTTCCGCAGTATTGTCAGACACCAAATAAAACCGTTCTTGACGCCCGGAAATCGACACAGTATATTGCCGTACCGAGGCGGTAACGTTGTCCTAGTTCAGATCAAAACACAGCCCCTTACAGCAGTTTCCAAGATTTTTTTTAGCCCCGGGACATGGTCCCGAGCGCGAGCCGTTCTTTTGGTATTCTCGCGATTGACGCGAACGGGCAATATGGGCAAGACCATAGCCATCGCAAATCAGAAGGGGGGCGTCGGCAAGACGACCACCGCCGTCAATCTGGCCGCCTGCCTTGCGGCGTCTGGCCACAAGACATTGTTGGTCGATATCGATCCCCAGGCCAACAGCACCAGCGGTTGCGGTGCCAGTTTCGACAGCCTGGAAGGATCGATCTACGAAGTGTTGCTGGGCCAGGCATCGCTGGAGTCCATCGCTTGTCCGGTCGAACCCCCTCCACTTCATCTGGTTCCCTCCCACATCCGGCTGGCCGGCGCCGAGGTGGAGATGGCTTCGGTGATCGGCCGCGAGAAGAAGCTGGCGCGAGCGTTGGAGCCTGTGGTCGATCAGTATGAAGTGATCGTCGTAGACTGCCCGCCCTCGCTAGGTTTGCTTACCGTCAACGCGCTGAGCGCCGCCGATTCAGTTATTATCCCGGTCCAATGCGAATACTTTGCCTTGGAAGGGTTGGGGAAGCTACTAGGTACTGTTCGCCTCGTGCAACGTTACCTCAATCCGGCGCTGGAAATCGAGGGGGTCCTGTTGACGATGTACGACCAGCGTTTGCTGCTGTCGAGACGGGTAGCCACCGAAGTGCGGTCCCATTTCGGCCCCAAGGTGTACCGGACTGCGATCAAACGAAATGTCAGCCTCGCCGAGGCCCCCAGCTTCGGCAAACCGGTGATCCTCTACGACGCCATGTCCACGGGCGCTGAAAACTATACTCACCTGGCGGGGGAGGTCAGCGAGACCGCGTTGACGGAGCTAGCCGAAATTACCTAGATTCGGCCGCGGTCGTTGCTTACATGCGCATCCCGATCCCACCGGGAGCGCTCTTGCGCGATCGGTCCAAACCCCTAGCTTAGCCGACGGACATGCCGCCGGCTATTCTTCCAGATTCCTGTCCCTCCGTTCGATGGTCGGCGCGCGAAGCGACTCCCACTTGCCCAGGAAGGCCGCATGCTGGAAATAACCCAGAAAGCGCAGCACAAAATATCAGAGCTGATCGCCCAGAGCTCGGAGGAGAACGAAAAGCTGGTCAAGGGATTGCGGGTGGGAGCTGAAGCCCGTTCACCGCTCAAGGTTGATTTCCGGCTCGCCTTTATCGGGGACGGCCAGGAGAACGCCGATGATGAGGTGATCCCCTTTCCCGGGTTCGAGGTGTATGTGGATCCTGAGAGTCTCCCCTATGTGGAAGACGCCATCGTTGACTTCGTCGACGGCCTCATGGGGTCCGGTTTCAAGGTGGAGCGCAAAGACAAGGCGATGCCGACCGCTTCCGGTCCCGTCGCCGAGCGCATTCAGCAGGTTCTCGAACAACAGATAAATCCGGCCGTTGCCAGCCACGGCGGTTCCGTGGCACTGATCGACGTCAAGGAGAATGTCGTGTATGTCGAGTTGGGAGGCGGATGCCAGGGGTGCGGCATGGCCGACGTTACGTTGAAACAGGGGATCGAGGTCGCCATCAAAGAAGCCGTCCCGGAAATCACCGAAGTACTCGACGTGACCGAGCACGCAGACGGCAACAATCCGTACTACCAGCCTTCCAAGTAGACCAACCACCCTTCCCGCTGGGCAGATCCACCTAATGCCAGCCGCCGCCCTGCGCGTTCTTCTTCTATCCACCTACGAGTTGGGCCGGCAGCCATTCGGCGTCGCCTCTCCGGCAGCCTGGCTGCGGCGCGCGGGATTCGCGGTCCAATGCCGCGACCTGTCCATTGAGCCACTGGAGGACGAGCTCTTCGAATCTGCCGATCTGGTCGCCTTTTTTCTGCCCATGCATACAGCAGCGAGGCTGGCGCTGCCGTTGATCGCCAGGGCACGGGCGCTCAATCGGGAGATCTACCTGAGTTGCTACGGATTGTATGCGCCCCCAAATGAGAGCTACCTGCGCAGCCTGGGTGTTGAGTCAGTGCTGGGCGGCGAATTCGAGCAGGGCCTTCTCGACCTCTGTCGTTGGGTCGAGGATGGGCAACCCATTGGCAAAGAGATTCCGGCGATCTCCCTGGCGCGGCAGCGGTTTCAGGTTCCCGATCGCCATGATCTTCCGGCGCTGTCGGAATACGGCCAGCTGCAATACCCAGATGGATCTCTGCTCGAGGTGGGGTACACCGAAGCCAGCCGAGGTTGCAAACATCGGTGCCGGCACTGTCCCGTCGTTCCCATCTACGACGGCCACTTCCGCGTCGTGCAACAAGAGGTGGTGTTGGCGGACATTCGCCAGCAGGTCGAGCGCGGCGCCTCTCACATCACCTTTGGCGATCCCGATTTCTTCAATGGGGTCGGCCACGCCATCCCGCTCGTCGAACAGCTGCACCAGGAGTTCGCGGAAGTCACCTACGATGTGACGATCAAGGTGGAGCATCTGCTTAAACACCGCGACCGATTGCCCCACCTGCGGGCGACCGGGTGCGTTCTCATCACCTCCGCCATCGAGTCAACCAACGACCATGTTCTTCGTCTCTTGCGCAAGGGGCACACCCGCGAAAACTTCCTCCGCGTTGCGCGGCTGTGCACCGATGTGGGAGTCGGCCTCAACCCGACATTTGTCCCATTTACACCGTGGAGCGGCATGGCGGATTACCTCGATCTCTTGGCGACGATCGTCGAGCTGGACCTGGTGGAGCAGGTCGCGCCCGTGCAGCTGGCGATTCGCCTGCTGATTCCGGAGGGATCGGAGCTGCTTGCCTGCGCCGAAACGCGGAACGCCATCGGTCCCTTCGACCCGGAGCAGTTGAGTTACCAGTGGCGACACCCCGATCGCCGTGTGGACGAGCTTTACCACTCCGTCTACAGGTCGGTTTGCGAAGGGGTGGCGCAGGGGCGCTCGAGAGTGCAGATCTTCGCTGATCTCTGGAGGTTGGCGCACGAGATGGAGAACTGCCCGACCCCATTGCCCCGATCGGTCTTTGCTCCGCCCCCGGTTACGATACCGTTCATGACGGAACCATGGTACTGCTGAGCGGAACCGCCTGCTGAGCCGGTGGCTCTGGTTTAGACCGAACAAAAACGACAATCGACGGGGTGGAGTTATTCGATCGCGATTGAAAGCGCCTCGTAAGCGGCGCGGAGCGCCCTCTCTACGGCGTCGGATGTCGCATCCCGGGCGAATATGAACCCGAGATAGCGGTCACCTTCGGGCAGGGGTTCCACGGGCGTCCCCATCGCGATACTGACGACGATCTCTTCCACCCCGGGCATCGTGCGGGCGGCATCTAATCCGTCGACTGCGCGCAGGATCCCGCGGCTGGGAACGGGAATCATCATAACCCCCGAGGCACCTCCCGTACGGAGGGTATCGACCGCCTGGCCGAGAGCGTGTCTGAGCACCACCTCCTCCAGGGAAATGTGGGCTTCGAAGCGCAGTGTGCGGGCGCACAGGCCCCCTATGGTGCGGGCGGCAATCTCCACGATCCAGACACCGTCGTCGTTGAAACGAAGCTCGGCGTGAATCGGGCCCTCCGTGAGGCCCAACGCGCGGGCACCTTCGGCAGCCGCCGCCACCAACTCCTCTTGTAATCGCGGTTCGAGACGGGAGGGGGTTACATACAACGTCTCTGCGAAATACGGCCCTTCCAGCGGATCCGGCTTGTCGAACAACGCCAACAACTGCAGCTCTCCGTGTGCGAGCAACCCCTCCAGCGCCACCTCTGTTCCCGGGATGTACTCTTCCACCAGGATCTTGTCTGCATCCACGCCGGACCGATCGGCAACGGCGGGGTGTGCCAGAATCCGGCGAATCCTCTCGAACGCGGCAGTGAACTGCACTTCGTCGTCGGCCCGGATCACTCCGCGGCTGGCTGCTAATCGAATCGGTTTCAAGACGCGTGGGAAACCCGGTAGCTGGTCGTTGGCCGGCCCGGCATCCGCGTCGCAGAGCACGATCTGGGGTGTCTGAAGGCCGGCGTCTCGCAGCGCACGACGCATCCGATATTTGTTGCCGGCGGCGCGCACGGAGGCGGGGCTATTGCCCCTCAGTGAAAGGGTCTCGCTGGCGCGGGCCGCCAACAGGGCGCTGTGATCGTCGACGCCGACTACCCCGTCGAGCGGCCAACTCCGGGCGAATTCCTCGATCGTGTCTACCGCTGCGTCGAGATCGTCCAGGTTCACCGTGAGGGTCTTGTTCGCCACCACCGCGTCCAGAGCCTGAGGTTGCTCCGAAGCCACCACCACCTCGGCACCGAGCTCGTCGGCCGCTGCCAGAAACGGCGCCGCTTGATAGGTATAGGTGGGGAGGATCAGCAAAAGACGGGATCTCATTCCGCTACGCCTTCCAGATGCTGAATGCCGAAACGCTTGAGGCGGTCGTGTAGCGTCGACCGGCTCATTCCCAACGTCCGTGCCGTGGCGGCGATGTTGCCACTGCATTCCTGCAGCGCCTCCCGCAGCTGCCCTTTGTCGACGTCCGCCGATGAAGCAGAAGGTGGGGGTTGCTGCAGACCCGCCAGATCGGCGATTTCGATAACCTGACCGGTACAGTTCAGAATCGCCCGCTTAATAGCGGCACTCAACTCACGTACGTTGTTCGCCCTCCATGGGTTCCGCCGCATCCAAACCATCGCCTCGTCGGAGAAACCCTCTACCCCCTGACGACCGTAGCGCGTCTTGTACCGGTGGAGGAAGTCCAGGGCCAGAAGCGGAATGTCCGATGCGCGCTCGCGCAAGGGAGGAAGCGCGATCTCGTACTCGGCCAGGCGGAAGAACAGGTCCGGTCGGAACTGTTGTTCCAACATAGCTGATTGCAGATTCAGGTTTGTCGCCGCCACGACTCTCAGGTCCAACCCGATCTCCTTTGATTCTCCCAATCTGCGAATCACCTTTGCTTCCAAAGCCCGTAGCAGCTTCGGCTGGATGGCCAGGGGCATCTCCCCTATCTCGTCCAGAAACAAGGTTCCGCCGTTGGCTTCCGCGAAACAGCCATCTCGCGCGGCGTGTGCGCCGGAGAAGGCACCCTTGCTGTGACCGAAGAGCTCGGCTTCCACCAGCTGCTCGGGGATTGCGGCCGCGTTGATTGCCACGAAGGGGTGAGCGCATCGCGTTGGATCGGCATCATGCACGGCTCGCGCGATCAACTCCTTGCCGGTTCCGCTCTCCCCTGCTATGAGAACGTTTATGGGGATTCCGAGAACGCGCCTGACGCTTTCCACTACCCCTGACAGGCCGCGATCGTATCCGATGATGTGCGAAAAATCGAACCCTCGATGTGTGGCAGCGGGTTTTTCTGATTCAACTCTGCCGTTCAAAACCGCTCCGCTGTTTGGTAGTGGAAGTCGCTATTGGAATTATGGTTCGCGGAAGAGCTGGACTCAAGGATAAAATTTTACGTTTTTGAACACTTTTTACGCTGGCGCGACACAAAATCGCCTGCCGTCGGTACCGCTTCGACGTGTACCGGTACCAGATCTTGCGGGTTGCGCCCAATTCCAGGTCTGCGATTTCCAACAAGGCCTGTGCCAACTCCTATCTACTTCCGTGTATTCGCCGAAACTTGCCCGCAGGTGAGAAGGTCACCCGTGGCGGGCGGGCACACATATTGCAGCGCGGCGAGGTGAATAGTTCGCATGGTTGTCACCACCACCTCAAACCGATGGAGGTTTATTGTGAGCACCGCGAACCTAGAAGAAGATTCCAGCTTCCCCGTATCCGTTTCGACGTGGAACCCAGCTCCGCACAATCACTCGAACCCTCCGGTCACGCCCAATCCCAATGTGATGATCACCCGCAATCCACTGATGCGGCGGTTGTTGGCTCAGCTCGATCAGATCGCAGGCGCATCGGCGACGGTGCTCATCAGTGGCGAAAGTGGCACGGGCAAGGAGGTTCTCGCACGCGCCATCCACGATCGCAGCCAGCGACATCGCGAGCCGTTTGTCAGCCTGAACTGCGCTTCACTCCCGGATGGCCTGTTGGAAAGCGAGCTCTTTGGGCACGAGCGCGGGGCCTTCACCGGAGCAATCAGGCAGCATGCCGGCCGCTTCGAGGTGGCAAACGGCGGCACCCTGTTTCTCGACGAAATCGGCACGGCCGATGCCCGCGTACAGCTGCGGCTTCTCCGCGTATTGCAGGAGCGGGAGTTCGAACGAGTTGGTGGCTCGCGGACCCTACGGGTGGATGTGCGGGTGTTGGCCGCCAGCAATGTCGACCTCGCCGAAGAAATCGAAGCGCACCGCTTTCGCGCCGACCTTTACTATCGCCTAAACGTTCTCCCCCTCCACCTCCCGCCACTGCGGGAACGAGCGGACGACATTCCGCTTCTGGTGGAACACTTCTTGAAGAGGGCCGCCGAGCGGAACGGAAGGACCCTGCCCGAGATCGAGCCCGAGCTGATGGGGCGCCTGACCTCCTACGGTTGGCCCGGAAACATTCGCGAACTGGAGAACGCGGTAGAGCAGATGGTGGTTTGTGCCCGTCGCAACTGCCTTACGGTCCGTGACCTTCCACAAATGCTCCTGGACAGGGACGCGACGGAAAATCCCAATGAGCTAAGCGCTTCGAGCTTTCGTGAGGCGAAAGAGATGTTCGAGCGCCGCTATCTCTCCGCTGCCCTAAGACGGCATCACGGCGTAATTAGCCGCGTGGCGACCGACATTGGCATGTCTCGTAAGAACCTATATATGCGACTCGAGACCCTCGACATCGACTACGATCGGTTTCGCTCATGAGCCGCGGAGGGGAGTCACAGGTCCGCTGCTGAACCTTGTCATTTGCTCCTTGAGATAGGAGTACTGCTGGCCTGATTCGCCTTCGATCTGTAGCGCCTGCCGCATGACGGCAATAGCGCGAGCGCTTTCTCCCTTGCGATAGAGTATCTCGGCGTAGGTGTCCAGGTAGACCACATTATCCTCGTCCGCCTTAACCGTTCGCAGAGAAAGAGTCTGCGCCCGATTCAGCTCGATGCCCTCTTCCGCATAGGTCCATGCGAGGTTGTTCAACACCAGCAGGTTGTCGCCATCGGCCTCGATCGCGCGTTCGTAGTAGGAGATCGCCTCGCGACGGAATCCGCCGGTGTAATACGAGCGGGCGATATCTACGGCACTGCTCGACGGCGTGCCGCTGGCCCGCAGCGCGCGCTCGAAATTCTCCGCCGCGGCCCCACCATCGCCGCGCTCGAGTTCGCACTCGCCCAATGATATCAACAGCTGAACATTCTCCGGTGCGATCTCCAGGGCGCGGAGAAGAACGGCGATCGCCTCGTCAACCTCTTCGTTTTTCAAAAGCAGCCGGCTCAATTGAACATGGCCGAATATCTCCGCTTCGTCGTCCGCCAGCGCTGCCTGGAGCAGGCGAATTCCCTCGTCAACTTCCCCCATCTCGGTATAGACCCAACCCAGGCTGGCCTTCGCCGCAGCGTCGTCGGGTTGGCGGTCGAGATGGCGTTGCAGAGTTTCCGCGGCCAGGTCGTAGCGGCCCACCTCCACAGTTACCCGCCGCAGCGCCGAGTGCGCCTGGTGATGGTCGGACCCCGTTTCCAACGCCTTTTCCAGCTGTCCATACGCCTCGTCGATTTTATTGAGTTCAACGCAGGCGAATGCGGCCATCAGAAACAACGAGCTATTGGGACCGCCCTGGCGGATGGCGCGTTGGGCTTCGATCAAAGCGCGATCGAATCGTCTGTTCTTGAAATGGATCTCAGCCGACAGACGGTGATCGCCAGGGGCGCAGGGGAACTCGATTACGAAGATGCCGCCCACAGCCAGGCATAGAAGGAGGTTTCTCATTCAATACTCGTGACGATAGGTGTAGATGTGCAGCAGGATGCCGATGGCCATGAAGGTCGCCATCATGGAGGAACCGCCGTAGCTCAGAAGGGGAAGAGGAAGACCGGTAACCGGCATTACCCCGATGGTCATGCCCACGTTCACGAAGACGTGATAGGTTACCAGTGCGGCGATGCCGATGGCGATGAGACTGTAGAAACGGCTTTGGGCCATGGCCCCAATCTGCAACGCTCGACCGATGAGAAGGACGAAGAGGGCCAAAACCCCCAGTGCCCCGAGGAATCCGAACTCTTCGCCGATGACCGAAAAAATGAAATCGGTGTGAGCAGCAGGCAGGAACTCGTATTTGGTCTGGGTGCCTTCGAGAAAACCTTTTCCAGTAAACCCACCCGAGCCGATGGCGATCTTCGATTGGATAATGGTCCAGCCAGTATTGAGCCGGTCACTTTCGGGGTCGAGAAAGGTGAGAATTCGGGCTTTTTGGTAGTCGCGCAGAAAACTGGTCCACAAATAGACGGTGATCAGGCCGGCGGAGAGATTGACCGCCACCATCGACACCGTGACCCAAAGCCGCGATAACAGCAGGTGAATCGCTACGGAGCTGAGGATGATAAAAGCGGCGAAAACAAAGGGAGCCGCCGCTTGCCAGAGCGGCTCGAAAGAGAAAGCGACGCTGAGTATGGGCGATATGATGAAGAAGATGAAAATGGTTCGCATCCCCGCCCAATAGAGCATCGGAAAGATGACGGCGCCGAAGGAGAGCGCGGTGCCCAGATCGGGCTGTCGCGCAATCAATGCCATGGGTACGAGCGCCAGTAGCATCGCACCGAGAAAACGGCGTATCCCGTTGACCTCCTCCGCGTTCGAGTCTCCCAGGTACCGGGCGAGGGCGATGATCGTGGCGATTTTGGCAAACTCTGAAGGCTGCAAGGTCAGCATGTCTCCCGGACCCAGCCGTAGCCACCTGGCCGCGACCTCGCCCGATCCCCACACCAGGACCGCCAGTAAGCTCAGGAGACTGGCCGCGTAGAGCGCGTATGCAAGTCCGTAGAGCAGCTTGTTCGGCACGTATGCGAGCCCGACGGCTACCCCGATCGACAGGACCGCGACTCCAGCCTGCCGTTGCCAGATGCCGCTCGAGAGCTGGCTGTGGAAAGAGACGCTGTAGATGGCGACGATCCCCACAACAACGGTCAGCATCGCCGTAGCCAGCAACATATAGTCTATTTCGCGGCTGAGTTTCACGGTTCAATTCATGGAGGCGGCTGCGTCTACGCGTTCACCGGCGGGACGATCAACGCCAGCATGAGATTCGAAATACGCCTCCATGGTTTGACGCGCGATGGGTCCGGCAACGGAACCACCTCCTCCTCCTCCTTCCACTACGACGGCCACAGCGATCTCGGGATTTTCGTACGGGGCAAAGGCGACAAACCAGGCGTCGTCGTTGTCGCGGTTGGGCACCTGCGCGGTGCCTGACTTTCCCGCTACCGGAATGCCGTTGAGCCGAACTCGGGGGCCCGTGCCCTTTTCCCCATATACGACGCGCAGCATCGCGATCTTGGTGATCTCAAAGGTAGCCGGGGATATGCCTTCGATCCGCTGCAGTGGGACCGGTCTCCCGGAGATGTAGGGGGTCACGAGGTAGCCTCCGTTGGCGAGTGCCGCCACGTAACGAGCCATCTGAATGGGTGTCGCGAGCATGGCGCCCTGGCCGATGACAAGATTCATTAGGTGTCCCTGGGTCCAACCCTCTTTTTCCTGGTAATACTGGCGCGACGGCAACAATCCCGTCTCTTCGACCGGATCGAGGTTGATGCCGCTTATCTGGCCGAATCCGAATCGCGCCGCGTAGTCGCGCCAGGTCTCGATCGTGAGTATTTGCGCCAGATGCTGGAAGTAGATATTGCACGAGGCTTCGATCGCTTCGATCAGGTTGAGCTCTCCATGACCGTCCCGCTTAAAACAGCGGAACACGACATTGCCTACGGCGAGGGAGCCGGCGCAGGCTTCGAAGGTACTGAGCGTATCGGTTATGCCGGTCTCCAAAGCCGCCACAGCAGCCACCATTTTCAACGTCGATCCGGGCGGATAGGTACCGGAAATAGCCCGGTTGAGCAATGGCTTGTTCTCGTGCTGCAGCAAGGTCGAGCGCTCCTCCTGCTCCTGGAAGGAAACAAACACATTGGGGTCGAAGGCAGGTTTGCTGGCCAGCGCCAGCACGGCGCCCGTCTGCGGATCTAGCGCCACGACGCTGCCCGCCAGGGTGTCGGGCAGGGCGCGCTCCGCGGCTTGTTGGACGGCCATATCGAGGGTCAATCGCAGCTCCCTGCCCGGTTGCGCCGGCTGTTCCCTTTCGGGAAACTCGTTTCGCGTTCGACCCCGCGCATCGACTTCGATGTAACGCACGCCGTCGCTTCCGTGCAACGTGTCTTCATACACCTTCTCGACGCCGGTCTTGCCGACAAAATCGCTGGCTACGTACGCTTTGTCGTGGTACTTCTGGAGTTCGTCTTCCTGGAGCTCTCCAACGTATCCCAAGACATGGGCCGCGAGAGTTCGATGGGGATAGGAACGCTGTGGCTCCACTTCGATACCGAGGGGCCATTCCGCCCGCAGCCTTTCCTCGACGATGGATACGGTGCGAAAATCCACGTCACGTTTCAGACGCGGCGAGCGCCAGTTGGGGTTGAAGGTTATTCTTCCGCCGCCAATGGCTTGTTGGAGTGCCGCAACCGCGTTCTTGTCATTTTCCACCGTCGAGGGAATTAGAAAAATGGTGTGGGATGCCCGGTTGCGCGCCAGGACTTCGCCATCCCGCGCCAGCACCAGGCCGCGCGGCGCTTTGATTCTTTTTTGAGCGATGCGATTCTCGTCGGATTCGCGAGCGTAGTCCTCCGAGGTGGCGATTTGCAGGTAGAAAAGACGAAAGATGAGGATGGAAAACAGAAGAATCACCGCGGCCAGCAGGCCACGAATTCTTGAAGCCTCGCTATTCTCGGTCGACGCCCGCATGACTCAAGCGGGAATCAACCGATGGCGCAAGAGTAAGGCGTAGGCGATAGTCATACCCAACACGCCCGAATAAGCAGCCCGACCGAGCGCGTAGCGCAGCCAAAAAAACGGCACGTCGACGAGAGGAACGCCGCCGTAGCCGACGTAATATATCAGATCGTGCAACAGTACAGCGGCGACGACGAAGACGACCTGGACCCGCAGATTGTCGACCACGATCCCGGACCGCATCGATCCGACCGCCAGCACCACCAGAACGTTCACCAGGGCGTTGAGGCCGAGATTCTGGGGCAGGTATGCATCTTGCAAGAGGCCGACGAAAAGCGCCATCAGGATGGATTCCATCGGATCGACGACCAGGGCTATTAGAACCAGGGTGACGACGATCAGATCGGGAGCGATGTCCAGAATCTGCAGAGATTGAACCCACGTCGTCTGGAGCAGAAAAGCGAGAAGGAGCAGAAGGATTCGCCGCAGAGCGCCCAAGCTCAATCAACTGTCGTCGTGGAGGAAGTCACCTGCAGCTTCATGCCGGCCAATAGGGTACTATTCAGACTGATGTTGTTGCGGCGAGCGAGGTCCTTGGCCGGCAGTCCGAACCTGCGGGCAATACCGTAGAGGGTGTCCCCTTTCACAACGGTGTACAGGGCCGCGTCGCTCGAACGGAGGGCCAGTTTCTGGCCGGGAAAAATCACATCCCCGTCGAGATCGTTCCAGGTCTTGAGCTCATGCAGTCCAATTCCCAGCTTGGCCGCGATTCCCCAGAGGGTTTCCCCGCTGCGTACGGTATAGGTCTCGCCCCCTGCGAGAGCGCGGGACAACAACCTGGGATTGCGTTTTGGAACCGACCGCAGCGACAGACGTTGACCGGGGAAAATCATGTCGCCGCGCACGTTGTTCAGCTTCCGCAGCTGTCTCACCTTGAGTCCGAAGCGGTGGGCGATGGAGGACAGCGAGTCCCCAGGTTTGACGACGTAGGCGGTGGAAGTGGTGCCAGATCCCGTTCCTTGAAAAGCCGGGATATGCAATCTCTGGCCCGGGAAGATGCGGTTTGGATTGCGCAGATTGTTGGCGTTTGCCACCACCCATGGTTTGACCCCGAACTCCGACGCGATGGTGGAAATGTTATCGTTCGGACGTACGGTGTACTCGAACCACGCAACCTGCTTTTCGCGCGCGGGTAGCCGCCGATAGCAATCCAGGAAGCCTCCGGCCGCTCCGACGGGCACGCGCAAATCGTACTTGCGTGAGCTGCGTTGTGGCGGCGTAGTGCCGCGACGCAGCTCTGGGTTCAGAAGCCGCAACGTTGTACGCGTCGTGCGGGCGCATTTCGCGGCTGAAGTCAGACGCAACGGATTGGGAAGTTCCACCTGCTCAAACGCCAGCGGCGAGTCCCGTTGGAGCCCGGTAAACCCGAAGAGCTCGGGCGCTTTCGAGATGATGGTGGCCGCCATGAACAGCGGCACGTAGTTCCGCGTTTCCCGAGGAAGTTTGAGCTTCCAGTAGTCCCTGGTACTCTGCTTCTTTATGGCGCGACGAACGCGATTTGGTCCACCGTTGTAGGCGGCAATGGCCAGACGCCAATCGCCGAATTTTGCATACAAACGTTTCAGGTGACGTGCCGCCGCCCGGGTAGACTTCCTCGGGTCGCGGCGTTCGTCGACCCAGTGCGTACGACTGAGTCCCTCCAAACGGCCGGTCGACTCCATGAACTGCCACATCCCCGCAGCGTGGGCACGGGAATACGCCTTCGGGTTGAATCCGCTTTCGATCATCGCCAGGTAGAGCAGATCCTTCGGCAGGCCTTCCGCCGCGAGAACCCGCAAAATGAGATCGCGATATTTCCAGGACCGTTTATACCAGCTCATGTAGGTTTCGCGGCCTTTGGTTTGAAAGAAGCGGATGCTGGCCGCGACTCGAGCGTTGGCATCGATCGGCACGTCACAGTGCCGACTCAACTGGTGAATCCGAACAAATGGACTGGCGTCCTTTGGAAGATTTTCCAGTTCAGCTTCCGAGATTCCTTCGAGCAACAAAACCAGAGGGCTGTCAGGCGAGAAGTGCTCCAGGTGCGGCACCAGGCTCAGATAGGCTTGCTCCACTTGGCGGCGTAGCTCATCCGCGGTCTTATTGGCCTCGCGGTGAGCATCGTCTTCGGTATCGAACTGCCCCAACCGGTTGAAGGCAAGATCCAGCTCCCGCTGCGCCGCTGGGAACAGGGACGAATTGCGCGCCTCCGCAGCACGCAGAAGGTGCCAGCGGATGACGCGAATCATCTGTTTGGCCGATTCCGGGGTAACAGATTCAGCCAGAGAATCAATCGCGGCGGCGGAGGTTTCGAGAGATTTCCCGCGCTTACCCACCAAAGCGCAGGAGGCCAGCAACAGCAGCGCGCAAAAAGAAATCAACAGCAGACGCATCATGGCGCTGAGTTGGCGGGAAGGAGAATCTCGCCCCTGAGTTTCAGGGCGTTGTTGTAGGGGAACCCCCGGTTTCGAATCCGCTCCGCCAGCAGCTGAGCCTCCGATTCGTCGCGAAAGTTTCCCACTTCGACCTTGTAATAAGGTTCTTTGAAGGTGACGTCGATGTCGGCCCGCCGCAGGTCCCGCTGAGCACGTAGCTTGAAGCTTCTCGCCTTCTCGTGAACGAGAAACTGACTGAGAAGAACGCGCCAACCAAACCCTCGGACCATCTCTACAGCGGCCGGAGGCGGGGCGGCCTCCGCCGCCGGGGCAGCTTCGACCGGTTCTACCGATTCCTCGTCAGCGTCAAGTTGGCCGGGTTCCCCAACCTGAACCACGTAGGCCGACTGGAAGGCGTCGTCAAGCGCTACAATCCTGGCGCGCAACGCCTCGGCTTCCATCTCTTCGGAGTACGCGCCAGCGCGCACGAGGAAGAGCTCGTTATGGCGGTCGACCACGAGCGGAACTTCCAACGTTTGCTGTAATTTCTGCGCCGAGGATTGCGCCGAAGACAAGCTGCTAAGAGCCATGATCTGAACGCGAAATACCGGGCCCTGTGGGACAGCCGCACTGTCCGGCGGCGCCGCAGCGGCGATGGCTTCAACCGACGGGGGCCGGAAGCGGGGTTGGATCAACAACAACTCTTCCCGCAGCGTTTCTGGATCGAACGTCTCCGCCACCGCGTGCACCAACGCCAGCGGGTCGGACACCGAAACTCTGGCCAGCGTGGCGGCGGTGCCGCAACCCGACAGAGCACAGATCGCAAGCATACCTGCAAATATCGTTTTGAAGGTCAAATGCACGTGTCCGTCTCGCGGTGACAACCTATGACTCCTCCACCCAGTGCCGCAGTTGTTGTCCAAAGGGGGGCCGTGCGACCCCCTTTTCGGAGATGATGGCGGAAACCAACCGATGAGGCGTCACGTCGAAAGCAGGGTTGTAGATCCCTACCCCTTCAGGTGCCGTGGCAACTCCGAAGCCACGGGATATTTCTTCAGCTTTGCGCTCTTCGATCGGTATCTGATCCCCGCTTTCGAGTTCCATGTCCAAGGTCGAAATCGGCGCTGCCACGTAGAAGGGTATGCCGTGCTCCTTAGCGGCGATGGCCAATCCGTAAGTCCCGATCTTGTTGGCGACGTCGCCGTTGGCCGCTATGCGGTCGGCTCCGACGATAACACAGTCGATCTGTTCCTTCCGCATAACCGCGGCCGCCATGCTGTCGCAGATCAACGTGACCTCCACCCCGCTCTCGTTCAGTTCCCAAGCCGTCAACCTGGCCCCCTGCAGCAGTGGTCTCGTTTCGTCGGCGAAAACCTTGATTCTTTTGTCTTGCTCGGCCGCCGCGTAGATGACTCCCAGCGCCGTTCCATAGTCCGCCGTTGCGAGGCTGCCGGCATTGCAGTGCGTTATCGCCGTTTGTCCGTCCTGCAATAGGGCGGCTCCGTGGTGACCCAGTTGCCGGCACACAGCTCGATCTGCTTCGAAGATTTCGTGCGCCCGCGCCAGCAACCGCGCGCAGATTTGATGATTGTCGGCGTCGGAGTTCGCCTCGAGAACTCGCCGCATCTGATTCAATGCCCAAAACAGGTTGACCGCTGTAGGGCGCGTCCCGGCGAGACGGTCCATCGAGTCGGCGACGTGAGTGCGGAATGCCGCCGGTTCGAGGTCGGCTCCTTCCTGGGCCCCAATCACAGCACCGTACGCAGCGGCAACACCGATGGCCGGAGCCCCGCGGACGCGCAGCTCGCGGATAGCCTCGGCAACGGTCTCCACGTCCTTGCATGAGAGGTAGGTGACTTCGCCAGGTAGACGGGTCTGGTCAAGGAGAACTAGAGCATCGTCTTCCCACTTGAGCGTTTGGATCGGCATCTAGTGCCCTGTATCGGAAGTAGGCTTGTGAAATGAAGGCGCCGAGTCGCCCGGTCTGCAAGGCACGGGATCGAGGCGTATTGGTGAAATACGCCGAGTGAGCGTAACGCAGCAGATCGGGATAAATCGGCGAATTAATACAGGCATATTTTCGATACAGGGCACTATCTTCGTGCGAATTCGAATCCCCGACGGGCCTCGGGTGCCGGATCCGGAGCAGTGCTGGATTCGAATTCGGTTCGGGGCGCATCGCCCCAGAGGCGCTCGAGGGCGTAAAACTCTCGCGTATCGTGCTGGAAAATGTGTACGGCAATGTCGACGTAATCCAATAGCACCCAACGTCGCTCTTTCAAACCTTCAACATGCAGGGGTCGTTCGTTCTCGAGTTTGAGCTCGCGCTCCACCGCTTCGGCCAGCACCTTTACATGCTGTGGCGAGGTGCCGGTGCACAAGAGGAAATAGTCGAGCAGATCGGTTACCTCGCGCAAGTCCAGGAGAACGATATCCATCCCTTTTTTCTCCTGGAGGGCCCCAACCATCCGCGGCATGTTCGGGCTCTCTATCGGCTTCGGAATTGTTTCGCTCACTTGCCGTGCTCGAGTAGTTTGAGTTCTTTGTGGTCGTGGCCGATGATGATCGAAACGTCGGCTACGCTGTAGGAATCTACGGCGATCTGTTGGGCGTAGTTTGGCACTCCTAAAATCATCGCAACCTGGAGCGCTTTGGACATGTCTCCGCGGCGATCCAGGACGATGGTTTCGAGGAAATTGAAACTTTCCGCATCACCTTCGTGGATTACGTCGATACCCAAATCGCGGGCTTTTCTCGTGAGTCGTGCCGCCGCCTTGGGCGCCCCGCAACCGTTCAGGACCTCGACCCGAATCGGGCGTTCTAGCTGCGGTGTCTTGAGCGGTACCTCACGGGGACCTGCTCCGCTTTCCAGATAACGCCAGGTAGAACCGGCCACCAAAACCACGCCGGCAACGCACCCCAATAGCCAAAGCGCCTTTCTCTGGACCGAACCCGCATTCAAGAGAAGGTCAACCGCCTGTTTTGTAAAGGAGGACGGCGGCCAAACGGCGAGAAGTCTGGCCTTGGAGACGGAGAGACCTGCGGGAGATACCAAAAATATCGCCGGCAACGTCGAATCTCAGCCGGCTGGCGGGATCGTCAGGGAATTAATTAAATGAAGCGTAAATAAGCTGTTAAGTCAACTAAAGAGAGGGCAATTCGGAGGTTGGTGCAGAAAGGCTGGCGCCGACGGCCGGGGGTGCGGAAAACGATTCGAAATCCGGCTTTTAGACGAATGACAACCCGATACGCAGAAACAGGTAGGAAAAACTCGCGGCGGTAAGTACTCGGGCAAGCAGGTCGGAAGGGGTTTGGTGAGTCATGGTTTTTCGTTCGACGGTGAACAAATAAGCTACTGAACATTTGTATAATAGTGGACATTAATGCAGCTGCCAAGCGGGAAACGCGTCGGTAAGGATCGTCAGCGGTGGAACAGATAACCGAGGAGGAGATTCGCCAGCACTTCGACATGGAGATGTTTCTCGACGCCTGTCATCGCGGATTCACCCTTTTTGGAACCGGTGAGCTGATCAATCCCGAACGCCGCGAATGGGTTGAAGCGGACAAGTCGTTCCACCTGGTAATGGAGGCGGAATGGAAAGAGCGCTACAAAGCGCGCAAAACCATCGACGAGCAGTCGGACGTGAGTACCGGGCGGTTGGGAGAGCGGCGCGCGATGATGACGCTGACGGATCTGCAGGCGGAGAGCGTGGTAGAGATGGGCGCGGACCTGGTCACGGATATGCGCACTGGGGCGGCCGCAGCATTGGGGCTGCAGTACCTTTGCCCCCCTTCTCTACGCCGCTTGGCAGTAATCGGCACCGGGCGAGTTGCCCTGCGTGCAGCACTTGCCTGCGACGAGCTGCACCAGCTCGAATGTATTGTGGTCACCAGCCGCAACCCGGAAAACCGCGAGCGTTTCGCCGCTCAAGCCAGCTCCGTCGCCAACGCCCGCATCGAACTCGCACCCGACGTCGACCGCTGCGTCGCCGATGCCGACGCCATCGTCGCGGCGGTGCCGACACCGCAGCCGGTATTGTCGAAAGCGCACGTGGAGGGAAAAATGCTGGTTGCGATCGGGGGAGATTCACGCACTCAGCAGCTTGCCCCGGAGATCCTCAGCGAGCAGATCATTCTGCCGGATCATCTGCAACAGACCATGAAGGCGGGCGAATTTCGCCGCGCGCAAGAAGACGGTCAGCTCGAGTCCGTTCGTTTTGCGCGAGATGAGAACGGGACGGTTCTGAATATGGGCGATGCCGCCTGCGAACGATTGGGTGGCGTTCGACCCCAGGTGGTCTATTTGACCGGCGTCGCGGCCCTCGACCTGTGCGCTGCGGTCATGATCTACGAGGGGCTCAGAAAAGGGCGGAATATTTGAAGGTCATGATGTAGTCCTGAGTCCCTCTGCGTTTGGCTTTGGCGCGACTGTCGTAGACGTCCCAGCCGAACCCGAAAAGGAACCGGTCTTTGTAGAGGGACAGAGCCAATCCCATGGATACGGCGATGGAATTGTCCGTGGACAAGGCCTCGAGGACGTTCCCGATCGCCGTCAAATGCACACCGGAAATCGAAGCGTTTTCGGAATTGTGCCAGCCGGCGAACGCCAATCCGGGCAATCCTATGAGGCGCTCCGTCTCGCCCTTCACCTTGTTGCCATTCTTGTCGGTGTAATTCCGTCCCGGCCGTACCGTCAAGAACGAGACCAGCGGTTTGGCCTCAAACTCCCACTTCCACCCTCCCGCCTCCAGAACCTGGGACACAGTCTGCGGCGGTGCGCCCGGATAACTGCTGGTGGTCACCTTGATACGCGCCCGTTTTATGGCAGCTTCCTCCAGGCGCAGGCTCAATCCGTCTGCAAACACGGTTCCATGGCTCGATTCGTGGAGCTGCAGCTGGGTCCGTTTGGCGCTCCCCCTGGGATCGTAGTTGGCGTCGAGTTTCACCCATTCGATGTTGATCTTGCGACCAACCAGGGCGCGACGAAGTGAGTCGTCCATGGCGATGCCCACCTCGATCTTAGTTGCATCGCGCACGATCACCGGGGTTCGGTTCCATTCGACATCGAGGGTGTCTTTGCTCGTCTTCCGAGTGGCGGTCACCATCGCGATCTCGGCCAGGTCGATGTTTCCCAGAGCCCCTTTGCCTCTTATCGGAATCGGACGCGCCTTGTCTTTCAGGTCGTTGCTGATGAGCAATATCTTCCCCAGCCGGTTACCCAGCACCTGCGGAGAAAAATAGATCTGCACCCTGGTGGACTCACCGGGACGCAGGGTAAAGTTGTTCGGTTCGGCGTGTGCTTCCGGGGTCAGGGACCGGGCTTCGACACGCGATTCGGAGTCACCGCTGTTGGTGGCAACGATGGTGCGGGCTTCGCGTTTACCCAGTTCCACGTACCCGAATTCCAGGGGACCGGAGGGATGCAGCTCGATTTCGGCGGCCACGCCCGTGCCGTTCAGCAGCACCTCCAGGGTTTCGCTACCGTCTTCCCAGAACCCCTTCAGTTTGAGGACTTCCGACACCGTTCCCCGGTCGGAGGGACTGAAAGCGAGGTTGAGGGGCAGTGAACGCAAACCGTTGGCGGGCAGAACGAACTTGTTGCTCTCGCTCACCTGGGTATAGACGGCGAAGGCGTCGCCGGTTGACTTAACTTCATCCACGGTGAAATCGACGTTGCCGATGTTTAGAATCTCCACTATCTGGCTGCTGCTTTCACCGACGGCGATGCGGCCGAAATCGACGGTAGAAGGATTCAGCTTGAGAAACCTTCCCTCCCCGCGAAGCGGCAACCGACGAAGACCTGATGCGGTCTCCACGATCACGTCGGCGGTGCGAGCGCCCAGCTCCCTGGGCGTGAAAACGATTTCGACCGCCCGGCTTTCTCCTGGCTGCAACAGTATCGATGGTGATTCGATAACGAACTCCGCGGCCGCGACACCTTCCACGTTCATCTTAACGGTGAAAGGCACCCCACCTCGGTTCCACAACAGAAGGTTCTCCTTCTGCTGCCTGCCGAGACCTGCACTGCCGAAATCGATGCGGCGAACGTTCAGGATCTCGATGATCGCAGGACTCGTCTGCGCCTGTGCTTTAATGGGGATCACCGTCAGCGGCGAAACGGGATCATTGGTAGAGAGATTGAGCTTGCCGGTGACCTTTCCACTCAAATCCGGTTCGAACACCACCTCGAGTTGTAGCTGCCCACCCGGTGGGACCGACCGCAATGAGTCGGGACTCCATGCCGGCGCGAACCCTCCACCGGAAACGGATGCCTGCGAAATCGTCAGGTCGGACGAGCCGCGATTGAGTATGGTTGCGCGGCGCACTTGTCGACTGCCGACCATGACCGTTCCGAAATCCAGTCCCACTTCCGACAGCGGCGAGTAGAGTGCTAGCGGCGCCTGACCGCCAGCCCGCAACTCCCATTCCATTATAGCTGGAGTTTGATCCGCCGACCGGAGCACCAGGGTCGTGTGATAGGTTCCGGCCTTCTGAGGCGCAAATTCGAGTGCCAGTTCGACGATTGCCGCCGGCTTCAATACCGCGCTTGGCGGCTGCGGAATGCGAAACCCCATCGTGGGGTTGGTTAGGTAGAAGCTGTCGATGGCCACGGGTACGGGAGAGGTATTCTCCAGCCGGATGGTTCGGCGGACCGTCTCACCCGCGGTCGCGGATCCGAAATCGAGGCCTTGGCGGGGCGCGGGTGAAAGCCCGAGAACGGGCTGGACCACCTCGACGCGGAGCGCCACGGAGTACCGCTCTGATGTGAAAAGTTTCTTGACGGTCAGTTGAAGGCGACCTTCGCGAACACCTTCAGAAGAGCCTTCGAACCTGATCCCTATTCTGCGCTCCGCCCCGCCCTGGAGGTAGACGGTATCGACGTCTGTCGCGAACGACGTTCCCTTCAGGCTCAGTTCGATCTCGAGATCATCGTCCGTCACGTTGCCCAGGCTGACTTCACCGTTTGCCGATTGGGCTACTTTGACCACCCCGAGATCGAGTTTTTCGGGAGTCGTGGTTAACGATTGCGCGAACGCGGAGGCGGCCAGGAAAAGGCAGGAAAGGAAAGCAACTACGACTGGCATACGGTAGACGGACTATTAACTGGGAGAATAAAAAAGAGCGACCAACTCACCAGAATGCCTCGCGGATATTTGTCGAAGTTCCACATTCGGAAGTTGTGGAAAACTTCCAGAGGGGCATTCCTTCATGAATTCAGGTCACTCTTAGGCGTCAAGATACCGAAATTGAGAATGAGTGTCAAGAATTCATGAAACGTAGCTAAATCACTGCATCTTCTGTATTTGCGCCTTCTCTTCGAAGCTGGGCGGAGGGTTTCTCGCAGGTCTATTTATGCCTTTGCTTCGACGGTTTCTACCAGGGACAGGAGAAAATGTTTCAGCTCGGGATCGCCGGCGGCCATGTAGAGACCGAACTTGCGACGCGCCCGATAATACGGCATCCTACCTCGCCGCAAAAAGCAGGCGGCACCGGCTTCTTCGGCGATCAGGGAGGGGGGGGCCAACATCGTGAACCTCTACCTGGCGCGTGAGGTAGGCGCAGAGTTCTCCTTCAGACATGAGGGTGAGCACCAGAGCGGCGCCGATGGGATACTCCCGTGGATCGAGACGGGGTTTCGCCCCTCGTTGGTATTCCCGCGCCTTGGAGGATATGAACGCTCGCTGGGTGACAGCAGTTTGCGGTAGTGTTAACCGGTGGCGGCGGGAACCTTGTTGAAGATAGGCGCCTTTGCCGCGGGTTGCCGTGAACAGCTTGTCTTCGGTGGGTCGTGCTACGATCGCCGCAATCATGACTCCTCGGTACGCGAGACCAAGCGAGACGTGGTAGGGTCCGTCGCCCTTTTGGAAATGTAAGGTGCCGTCGATGGGATCGAGGATCAGCGCATAGTCGGAACCGCCTCCCTTGAACCTGCGTTTGAGGGGCGTATTCTCCTCGGCGATACATCTCACGTTGGGAAAATGCTGCAAGGCGACACCGAGAATGATGTCCTGCACCGCTCCGTCGATGGCGGTAAACGCTGCGGACGCGGTTTGGGCCATCGTGCCGATAAGCGAGGTGTCGGCTGACTTGCCCAGATTTGCCACGCGCCCGTAGAAGATCAGCGACGCTTCCGCGCATTGACGGACAACCGGAAGCATGCTTTCCACGAATCGCTGCGGATCTATCGTGCTCACTATCAGCTCGGATGTCGCTGGGTGTTGGAAGTCGTCCACCCGCGAACGCAGAACGCAAAAAGCCCGGTTGCCAATCTGCAACCGGGCTTTTCAAGGAACGTCACGCACCTGCTCCTTGGATATTATCCAGCCGCCTCAGGCATGGTCTCGGCCCGTTCTCGTAGGGCCGCAACCAGCTTGTCCGGCGTGATGGGCAGGTCGGTCATGCGACAGCCGGTAGCGTCGAAGATAGCGTTGGCGATGGCGGCCATGGGCGGCACGATCGGCACTTCACCGACGCCGCGGATTCCGTGTGGACTGCCCGGATTGGCCACCTCGACGAGGATGGTTTCCACCAACGGCAGGTCGAGTGTAGTCGGCATCCTGTAGTCGAGGAAGGTGGGGTTGGCCATGCCGCCGTCGTCGTTGTAGAAGTAACCTTCGGTCAACGCCCATCCGATCCCCTGCACCGCTCCTCCTTGAATCTGCCCTTCCACGTAGCTCGGATGAATCGCCTTGCCGACGTCCTGAACGGCGGTATACCGCAGGATTTTCACCTTGCCGGTTTCCGGATCGACCTCCACATCCACGACGTGATCGGCGAAGGCGTTGCCCGGCCCGCTACCGATTACCGATCCACACCCTTCCAGCGGACCTCCGGTGCCTCTCTGTTCGGCGGCCACTTCCGCGAAAGTAAGCTGCTTTCCCCGGTCGCTCTTGCAGCGGAATCGGTTATCGGCGAACTCGACCTCCCCGTCGTCCACCTCCAGCTGGCGGGCAGCGCGGATACGCATCTTTTCTTTGATGTCTTCCGCGGCGAGAAAACAGGCTTGTCCGGTGGCGTAGGTAACCCGGCTTCCTCCCGTGCCGTCGTGATACGCAATAGAGTCGGTGTCGGCCACGATGGGGTTCACCTGGCTCGCGGACAGCCCCAAGGTCTCAGCGACGATCATCGCCATCGAAGCACGGCTGCCGCCGATATCCACCGAACCCTCCAACAGATTTACGGTCCCGTCGGTGTTGACGCTGATGGTCGACGCCGATTGACCCCCACCGTTTGGCCAGAATCCGGAAGCAACGCCGCGCCCGGAAAAGGGTGCCCGAGGCCGATCGCTTTGATAGTGGTCGCTGGACACGGCGGCCTGCAAGGTTTCTTCAAATCCGATCTTCCCGTAGGCGGTACCGTCGGTGCGCCGGGTACCTTCGCGGGCGGCGTTTTTGCGCCGCAGCTCTAGCGGGTCCATCTCCAGGTTTACCGCAATTTCATCGATGACGCATTCGGCAGCGAAAGCGGCCTGGGGGGCTCCAGGGGCTCGGTATGCCGTTGCCTTGGGTTTGTTGGTCACCACATCGTACCCGTCGATGGCCACATGTTCGATGTTGTAGGGTGCCAGCATGCACCTGGCACCGGCGCCGACCGATGATCCGGGAAAAGCGCCGGCGTCGTACGCCATGTTCACCTGGGCGGCCACGATCGTGCCGTCCCGTTTGGCTCCCATCTTGATTCTGGAGGAAGTCCCCGGGGCCGGACCGCTGCCCTCGAACTCCTCGGTTCGGTTCATGGTCATCTTCACCGGATGCCCGGTCTTGTGCGACATCACCGCGGCTGCCGGCTCCATGTAGATCGGAAACTTGCCGCCGAAACCGCCGCCGATTTCACACGGAATCACCTTGATCTTGGAGATTGGTAACTGGAGCACATGCGCCAGCTGCGCGCGTATCTGGAAGGGTCCCTGGGTGCTCACCCAGACCGTTATCGTGCCGTCTCGCTTCCAAAAAACCGTCGTATTGTGGGGCTCTATATACCCCTGGTGCACCATCGCTGTGTTGAACTCCCGCTCGACGGTCACGTCTGCTTCGGCGAACCCCTTCTCCACATCCCCTACCACGAGCTGAATGTGGCTGGCGATGTTGCTCTTCTTCCCCGTGTCTTCTCCCAGGGATTTGGTTGTTCTCGCTTCGTCGAGAAGCGGGGCCCCGTCCGCCATCGCCGCGCGCAACGCAATCACCGGCTGTAGCGGTTCGTACTCCACCTCGATCAACTCCAACGCCTCTTCGGCGATATGCACGTTGGTGGCCGCCACCGCCGCCACGGCTTGTCCCTTGTAGAGTACCTTGCCTGAGGCAAGAGAATTCTGCGCGAGTTCGCGAATATTCACCTGCGTTTCGCCGATGTCGGAGATCTTGTCGACGGTGGCCACCAGATCGTCGGCGGTGGCTACGGCGCGTACGCCGGGAAAGCGCAATGCCTTGGAGGTGTCTATAGAGATGATGCGGGCGTGGGCATGGGGGCTGCGAAGCACCTTGCCGTGGAGCAGATCGGCAAGCCGCACATCGCCGCCGTAGATCGCCGTGCCGGTTACCTTGTCGACGCCATCGTGACGTACCGGTCGAGTTCCGATAACGCTGTTTTCCCATCGCTGGTGAAGTCGGGATAGTCTCCGTACTTTGTCACCATTCCGATTGAGCTCCTTTTCCCTTTCCTCTGAAAAAACCGCGGTTTAGAAGGATTCGAGCGTAATGAACCTAGTCTTTCCTGTCAATTCGCAGGCCGGTGTAGGATGCCTCCGCGGGCGGCGCGAGCATGGCTTCCTTTGAACCCGACTACCTGTCCTCTGTGGACTCTTTTCGACTACCCCCAACCGAGGTGCACCTGTGGGGGTGTCGGTTGGCCGAAGCGTTTGATGCGTGCGACGGATTGGCGGCCTACCTCGACAACGGGGAGATGGCGAAGGCCAATCGGTACCGGCGGCCAGAGGACACCACCCGTTACATCGCCGGACGCGGTCTGCTCAGGCTGATGCTTGGCAAGTACCTGGACCTGAACCCGAAACATCTGCGGTTCGAGTATGGTGCCCACGGGAAGCCGTATCTGGAGCATGGAAACGGACTGCAGTTCAACCTGTCCCACGCCGGGGATCTCGCGATGTTGGCCTTTTCCCAGGGTCGGCCCGTAGGAGTGGATGTGGAGTCTCGTGAACGCGGGATTCGCGGCGAGGAGATTGCCTTTCGTTTCTTTTCACCGGCTGAGCAGGCACAGATGAGGGGATTTCCGGCAAAAGATCGTCCCGCCGCTTTCTTGCGTGGTTGGACGCGAAAAGAAGCTTTTATCAAGGCACGCGGGGAGAGCATTCTCAAAGAGCTCGGAAGATTCTCCGTCTCGTTGTCGCCCGGGGACCTTGCGCCAATTCGTGAGATCGAGTGCAATCACGGCGCACCGACCCGCTGGCGGATGCACACCGTCGAAACGGACAAATACTTGGCTGCCGTGTGCTGGGAGGGAACCGCAGATCTCAGCTGCCGACAGCTGTTTGACGGACCCCTCTGACCTCCTCGCTGAGGCCATTTTTTCTTGACTTCCGCATCCGGAACTCATATTGTACCGAGTGGATAAGACTCTATTTTTAAAGAACCTTATTCACAGGTTCACCGGCTTCGAAGTGAGTGCCCCATCGGAGGAGGTGAGTCGTGCCCGAGAAGATGACAGAGTTATCAGCACAACAAGCCGGCATTGCCGCCAATGCGCTAGCACTCGCTGCAGGCAATTCCACTCAGCGTCGACAGGCTCAAGGTCAAATGGAGAGTCTGGTCAGCCGGATGGAGTCCGTCGCTCAGCGTATCTCTGCGCGAAATACGAGCGCCAGTCAACGATCCGTCCTGGTCTCGCGTTTCAACGATTTGACCCGGCGGGTCAACCTGATGGACGGGATTGTCGCCGGCGAGGGACAGGAAGGCGGGGTCGCCGGGCTTTGCGCCTGGGTAACGGACTAAGCCAGACGGCCGACGGCCCGGCCACAGGCACTGCCCGACCCACCAAAAGCGCTTCAAAAGCTGCGCTGTTCGCACGGGAACGCGGTCCAGGTGGTGGCCACGACATAGCGATCGCCGCCCAAACGGTGAAGGATGTGCGCGATGGCATACAACTCCAAGGGTTGGCGGTGATTGGCGCGCGCCGGAGTGCGGGCGCTGTGCTCGACATTCTCGCTTAGGCCTGGCGGTAAACCCGACAGATACACTGCTTCGAGAGGACCCGGCTCCGGGTCCTTTTTTAGTGTACGCGGTGGTGACTTGCCACCGGTGGCGCCGACATCGTCAGGTATTGGCTATTCAACTACTTGGAGGTCCAGTGAAACACCGAGTTCTTGCAGACGAACCCTTACCCGACGACATCATGCAGCAACTGGATGCATCGTATACCGTTGACATATGGCTCCCGGAGCAAAGCGCCGATCTGCCAGCCTATGAGGCGTTGATAACCTATGGTCACCCTCCTATTGACGGTGCGTTCATGGACCGGATGACCCAGCTGCGGCTGATCAGCAATTTTGGGGTGGGGGTGGACCATATAGACCTTGCTGCCGCCAAGGAGAGAAGTCTTCCCGTAGGGTTTACGCCGAATCTGATGAATGGCGCCGTCGCGGATATGACCTTCGCGTTGATGCTGGCAGCCGCGCGCAACCTTGTGGTCGGAGATCAGTACGCCCGCGGTCCGGAGTATCTCCACCTCGATCCAAGAATCCTGATCGGCCAGGAGGTTCACGGATCAACTCTGGATATCATCGGTTTGGGAAACATTGGATACGAGGTCGCACGCCGCGCCCACGGATTCGACATGACCGTCCTCTATCACAATCGCCATGCGCAAGCCGGCGTTGAAGCCGAATTGGGTGTGTCTTATGCGACATTGCCCGAGTTGTTGGCCCAAGCCGATTTCGTCGTCTTGACGGTGCCGCTGACGGAGGAGACGAGGCACCTGATATCGGCGGCGGAACTGGCGCAGATGAAAGCCTCCGCTATCTTGATCAACATTGCCCGCGGAGGGGTTGTGGATAAGGACGCCCTGCTAGATGCCCTGCAAAATGGAACGATCGCCGCTGCCGCGCTAGACGTTACCGAGCCTGAACCGCTGCCTCGGGATCATCCCCTGCTGAAACTGGAAAACCTCGTGCTGACACCTCACTTGGGTAGTGCCGCGGGGGCCACGCGACGTGCCATGGGGAGAATGACCGTGGACAATCTCGAGGCCGGGTTAGCGGGTCGAGAGTTGCTGCAGCGGGCAATCTGAATCCTTTTGTTTGGCACCGCATCCCACCTATTGACATCACCACGGACCGGTTACCGACATGGTTGAATCAACCCACTACAAGGTCATAATCATTGGCTCGGGACCCGCCGGCCTTACAGCAGCACTCTATGCCGCACGCGCCGACCTGGCCCCATTGGTATTGGAAGGCACCCAACCTGGTGGCCAATTGACCATCACCACCGATGTGGAGAACTACCCCGGCTTCCCGGAAGGGATCATGGGGCCGGAACTTATGGACAAGATGCGCGAGCAGGCTGTCCGATTCGGCGCCGAATCCCAGTTCCAAACGGCAAGCGCCGTGAATCTGAGCGAACGACCCTTCCGAGTTACCGCGGGAGGGAACCAGTTCACCGGCGATACGGTGATCGTTGCCACCGGAGCTTCGGCTCGTCTGCTGGGTTTGGAATCGGAAACGAGATTGATGGGACACGGCGTCTCTGCCTGCGCCACCTGCGATGGCTTCTTCTTCCGCGATAAGGAGATCGTGGTAGTGGGCGGCGGCGACTCCGCCATGGAAGAAGCCACCTTCCTCACCAAGTTTGCGTCCAAGGTGAGCGTCGTTCACCGGCGGGATGAATTTCGCGCCTCGAAGATCATGCTCAAACGGGCCCAGGAGAACGCGAAGATCGACCTGGTCACGAATGCAGTTGTGGAAGAGATCCTGCAACCGAACGGCGCGTTGACCGTGTCTGGAGTACGGCTTCGCAACACGACCACCGACGAAACCTGGGAGCATCCATGCGAGGGTGTCTTCATGGCTATCGGGCATACACCCAACACGGAGCTGTTTCAGGAGATCTTGGATATGGATGACCAGGGCTATATCGTCACCAAAGCCGACAGTACGGCGACGAATATCGACGGCGTTTTTGCGTGCGGTGATGCGCAGGACCATGTCTACCGGCAAGCGGTGACGGCGGCGGGAACCGGCTGCATGGCCGCCATTGAAGCGGAACGCTACCTATCCCACTAGAACCTGGCGCCGACCGCGTCGCCAGGTTGGAGCAAACGGCTAGGCCCCTAGGTCTTTGTAGAGTTCCGCAAACGCTGCGACGATGATGTCGACGGTGTCCGCCGTGGGCGGCGCCGAGATGTGGTAGGATTTCACCGCAGAACTAACAGACATGCCTCCCTGTTTCACCGTCTGCGCCGATGGCCAATAGGCCAGCACCCCGTTGCAGTAGCCGGCGAACAGCGTGACCAGGGTGTCCGACAACGCCTTCACTCCCAGGCCGATCTCCACAAAAGGCTCGCCCGGCATTCCGGCGAAAACGAAATCGTCAATCCGATAGCCGACGATCTCGAAATTCAGGTGTTCGCTGGTAATGCCTGCCTCGACCTTGTCGAGGACGGTTTTGGTCCAGCTCTGGGTCATCAGGGCAGGATAGGTCTGTCTCGGGGGTGCCCCGGAGGTTTCGAGCTCCTTCAGTGCATTCTCCGCCGCGTCAAATTGCGCCCTAGCTTCTGTCGCCGTTGGAAGCGGTTGCAACGGCACCTCTATGTTTCGCTGCGCCACCCGAAAGAGATCGTGCCCCGGACCGTCCTGAAACTCCTTGTGATATAGGGCCAGAGCCGAGAGCGAAGCGCCGACCTCGCGCACCACTTCGTGAGGGCGGGTTTCGATCTCGAAGAAGGCCTTGGCGGCGGCGGCTCCCACCTGCCCGCCCATACGTTCCATTTCCGAACTATCGTGTTGGAGGAACGACAGGGCCGCCTGATTGCCGGCGGCCCCTGTGAAATAGAGACATGTTGCTCCCGTCGCGGCCTCCACGACACGACGGGTCACGCCGGGAAAATCCTGACTGATCTGATACCAACGCTGACCCATCACCACCGGGTGGGCGGCGTATCCGGTTACCACCGCAACCGGATTTCCGTCCAGATCGTCCACTCGCAACACCTCCACGTTGTGATCGGTGGTACCATCCGGATTGCGCCCTACCAGCACGCGACCGTCGTCGTTCAGTTCCTCGCGATTGATGGCCACAGCCGCACAGCTGCGGCCGCTGCCGACCCGCGCCGGCTGCGCACTGCGATCCGCATCGGCGGCAGCGGCGGCCAGTTGTCTCTTGAGATTCGCGATATAAAAATCCAGCGCGGCTCTTTCATTGGTGTCGCCTCCAACGTCGTGCACGCCTCCCAGATTCCCGCGCGAGGTGCATGGACCGTTGTGGGTGTGGGTGCATCCCACCGCCACCTGTGCAGGAGGTACCCCGACTGCGGCTCCGATTTCCTGGCGGATCTTTGCCACTAAATCCATGTCGAAGCCGATCAGATCGCAGTCTACCAGGACGACCTTCGTGCTTTCGTCGGCGAGAACGAGAATCGTCGCCAGCAGATTGGACTCGACACCCCGCGCACCTTCGATTCGGCTCATGATGCCTTGCATGCGAAATCCTGCGGGTGGCGTTATGTCGATACGTGCGATTCCGGCTTTCAACATTGAACTCATCTGCCATCTCCTTTCACCCGTTCCAGCCTCTCTTTTCTTCGCCCGTCGATCCCCGCCGAATGCGGTCTCAACCATAACCGTCCCGCCGCTGCACACAAGGGCACCAATGCTACCCGGCCGCAGCGATCTGACCGCCGCCGGCCGATTTGCAAGCTTGTCAACCGGAATGGGAGTACTTAAGCTTTCTTCCCTTTTCAGATCCCGCTTTTCCAAACCTCATCCCCATGCAAAAAAACGTTCGCCTACCGCAGGTCGAGCTGAACATGGAACGGGTCCAGGTCGCTCGCTGGCTTGTCGATGTCGGCGAGAGGGTAACGGTCGATCAGCCCATTCTGGAGGTGGAAACACAGAAGGCGACGGTAGAGGTACGCAGCATGGACGCCGGGTTCGTGCGTCTGAAATGCGTAAGCGATGCAAACGAGATTGGGGAAGGAGCATTCCTCTGCGTGCTTACCGACAACGCAGAGGAACCCTTCGAGGGTCCAGCCGCTGCGCACCCGCAGACCTCGGCAAAGGTGCCCACGGCACCAAGAAACGCAGGCGCGATCGAGCTGGTCGCGAAGCCGACGAGAATCGTGCCCGCTGCGCCGGCGGCACGACGGCTGGCCAAGGAACTCGGCATCGACTTGACCGCCGTGGCTGGTAGCGGCCCCGGAGGGCGGGTGACGGAAGCGGATGTGCACGCCTTCGATCAGAGCTGCGACGACAGCACAACCGGCGCATGGATACCGATCGATCCGGTGCGACGAGCCCTGAACGATCAGATGGAGCGATCGTTGCGTGCGATTCCGCAGTTCCACCTGCGCCGCGAGATGGACGTGACTGCGCTGATGGCGGAACGGTCGAGCACTACCTTTACCCATCGACTCATTGAATGCACCGCTGCGGCGTTGAAACGACACCCAGCATTGCGCACTAGCATTGCCGACAACAAACTCAAGGAACAGCCGATCGACGTCGCGGTTGCGATGCAGTCGCCGACCGGTTTGGTGGCGCCGGTGCTGCGCAACGCGGATCAACGCAGCCTGACGGAGATCGCCGCTGGGGTCAGAAGCCTGGCGCAGCGTACCGATGAGCTAACGCGCGAGGAACTCTCCAACGCTCCGTTTGCCATTTCCAATTTGGGCATGTTCGGGGTCGATTCCTTCGACGCCTTCGTCTTCCACGGTCAAACGGCGGTTCTCGCCGTCGGCAAGACGCGACGTGAGGAGGACAACAACGCGGTCGCGTCCTTCAGCCTGGCGTTGGACCACCGTGTTGTGGACGGCGTGGAGGGCGCCAAGTTTCTGGCCACGCTGCAGGAAGAAATCAACGATTTTGAAGTTCCTCGAACATCAAAGTAAATCGATCCTCTCCCAGTTCGGGCTGGAGTTTACCCAACCGGTGGTCGTGGCAACGGCGGCGGCAGCTGCGGTAAGCCGGTTGAACGCCAAGGCGGTGCTCAAAGCCCAGGTCCCCGTGGGGGGACGCGGCAAAGCCGGAGCGGTCAAGATCGTTGAATCGGTAACCACCGCCGAGACGGCCGCTGGCGAGCTCCTAGCCATGCAGTTGGGCACGCAACCCGTACGCGAGGTGTCGGTGGAACCGTTCGTCCCGATCGAGCGGGAGTTCTACGTCGGCGTCACCTGGGACCTGGCGGCGAAACGACCCATCGCCCTATTGAGCACGAGCGGCGGCATCCACGTCGAGCAGGAAGCGGCCGGTTCCTTTGCCACCAGACACCTGGACCCATCAGCGGGACTGGCCCCCTATCAGGGACGTCAGATGGCGCACGAAATCGGCTTGTGCGGGCGGGTCTTAGCCCAAGTTGGCGCCACGATCTCGCGCCTGTCCCACGCGTTTGTGGCGTTGGATGCGGTAACGGCGGAGATCAATCCCCTGGTCATCGACCCCGATGATCACTTAATAGGTCTCGACGCGCGATTGGAGATCGACGACGACGCCGGATACCGGCAGACGAAAACGGTGGAACGGTTCGGTCACGCGGGCACCGGGGCCGGCGATCGACCCCCGACCCCGCTGGAGACCGAAGCGGAACGGATCGACGCCATGGATCACCGCGGCGTCGCCGGCCGTTTGGTGGAATTCGACGGCAATCTGGGACTTTTGATCGGCGGTGGTGGAGCCAGCCTGACCGTATTCGATGCGGTTTTGCACCACGGCGGTCGTCCAGCCAACTATTGTGAGATCGGCGGCAATCCGACGGCGGAAAAGATCGCCGCCCTGACCACCCTGTTGTTTTCCAAGAAGGGGATTAAGAAACTCGGGGTGATCATGAACGTGGTGAACAACACCCGGGCTGACGTCATAGCAGAGGGTGTCGTCGCCGGCATTCGCGCCGCCGGGTTGGAGCCCAAGGAAGCGATTGCGGTGTTTCGGGTGCCCGGGTCCTGGGAGCCGGAAGCCCAGAAGATCATGGCCGCGGCAGGGGTCGCGGCTCAAGGCCGAGAGGTTTCTCTCGATGGGGCAGCTCGACTCGCGGTCGAAGCGTCGGTTGCCGATGCTGCTTGACCCCGAGGCTGAGGTCATGGTTCAGGGTATTACCGGTCGCGAAGCCAGCAGCATGGTGGAGGATATGCTTGCGTATGGCAGCCGTGTTGTCGCCGGAGTAACCCCGGGCAAAGGCGGTCAGAAGGTGTTTGGGCTTCCGGTATACGATACCGTCGCGGAGCTGATGGAGCATCATAGTCCCTCTATCACCGTGATCTCCGTCCCGGCGCCAGCGGTTCTCGACGCGGCGTTGGAGGCGTTCTGTTTTCCTCTAGAGGTATGCTTGGTAATGTCGGAGCGGGTACCCCGCCTCGACACCTGTAAGCTGGTAGTTGCGGCTGAGGTGGGCGGGTGTACGGTGATCGGTCCCAATTCGTTGGGGCTCATCCGGCCCGGCATCGCCAAGCTGGGCACCGTGGGTGGCCGGCTCGACAACGTGCAGCGCTCCTACCGCCCGGGACAGGTCGCCGTGCTTTCCCGCAGCGGCGGCATGACCACCGAGATCGCCAGCTTCCTCACCAGCCGGGGCATCGGCCAGAGCATCGCCGTGGGCATTGGCGGCGATTCCATTGTAGGCGCCAATTTCCTGGAGCTGATCGAACTGCTCGAAAGCGATGAGCAAACCAGCTCGGTGGTTATCTACGGCGAGCCCGGCGGCACCGCAGAGGAAGACCTGGCTGCAAGGCTCATCGAAAAGGGAAGCCGCCTTAAGGTGAACGCCTTTCTTTCCGGAAACTTCGTCGACGACCTGGAGGGGGTACGTTTCGGCCATGCCGCGGTCATAGTTGAAGGCGGCCGCGGTTCGGTGGCGGGTAAAAAGGCAGCGCTACGGGAGGCGGGGGTATTTGTGGCCGACGAGTTCGAAGACATAACTAGGGGGCTTTGATATGAGCGACTTTTGGAAGACCTCCATATCTCGAGTGCAGCCGGGAGAGATTCTCGTTCGTGGGTATCCAATCGAGCAGCTGATGCAGCGCTGTTCGTTCGGCGATGTCGTCTACCTTCTGTTGAAAGGCGAGCTGCCCGCCGGCGCCGAGGGCAAGATGGTGGGCGCGTTGTTGGTCTCATGCTGTGAGCACAGCCTTGCTTCACCCAGCGTCGACGCTGTTCGATTCGTGGCTTCCTGCGGCGTTCCGTTGCAGACCGCCGTGGCTGCCGGCGTGAGCGCCATCGGCGATGTTCATGGGGGCGCGATGGAACCGTGTGCCGTCATTCTCAAGCAAGCGGTGGCCGCCGGAAAGGACGCGGATGAAGTCGTTAAGGAGTTCCGCGCGAGCGGTAAACGCATGCCGGGATATGGACACCCCGTGCACCGCCAACAGGACCCGCGGGTCGTCGCCTTGTTGGAACTGGCAGCGAAGTGGAGTATATCCGGTCCGCACACGGCGTTGGCGCGCGACCTCGAACGCAGTCTGGAGCGGGAACTCGGTCGGCGCTTACCGATGAATGTCGACGGTATCATTGCCGCCTTGCTCTGCGACATGGAGATCGATCCGGCGTTGGGCAAGACCTTCTTTATCGTCAGCCGTGCCGCCGGATATGCCGCTCACGCTCATGAACAGACCACCGCCGAGCGGCCCTTCAAGGCACCGGGCATTGAAGAGATCACCTATACCGGACCCGAGAAAAGAGACGTTCCCTAAGACAGAACGGGAATCGAACCCAGAGGAAGGCGACCAAGCCAAGGAGTAGCGATGAGTGCGCGTGAACTGACCATGGCCGAAGCCATCAACGAGGCGATACGCCACGAGATGCGCCGCAATCCCGAGATCATGTTGCTCGGCCAGGACATCGGCGCCTACGGGGGAACCTTCGGGGTCTACCGCGGGATCTTCGACGAGTTCGGCGAGGACCGGGTCAAAGACGGCCCGCTGTGCGAGGCTGCCACCGTCGGTTTCGGCATAGGACTGGCGTTGAGCGGAATGCCCACCATCGTGGAAATCGAATTCTTCGACTTCATCACTCTCGCCTCTGACGCCCTGGTCAATCAAGCGGCAAAGATGCGGTACTTCTACGGGGGTCAGGTGAGTGTGCCGCTCATTTTGCGGGCGCCGATCGTCAATCGCTTGAGTCTCGGTGCGCAGCATTCCCAGAGCCTGGAAGCCTGGATGATGCACATTCCCGGTCTCCGTGTGGTTATTCCGTCCAATGGCGCCGACGCCAAGGGACTGCTACTGACGGTGATGCGGGAAAACAACCCCACTCTCTTCATCGAGAACGTCCGCCTCTACGCCGGCAAGGATGAGGTGCCCGAGGCGGATGAGGCGATTCCGCTGGGAAGGCTGAGAGTGGCGCGGGAGGGTGACAACCTGTCGATCGCCTGTTACAGCGGCATGGTCAAACCGTGCCTGGAAGCAGCCTCGGTGTTGGAGCAAGAGGGAATCCGATGTGACGTGCTCGATTTGCGCACCCTGTCTCCCCTCGATACCGACGGCATCTGCGAATCGGTGCGCAAGACCGGGCGCCTCGTGGTAGCCCACGAAGCGGTCAAAACCTGCGGACCGGGCGCAGAGATCGCGCAGGTTGCGATGGAAGGAGCCTTCGATTACCTGCAGGCACCTATTGCTCGAGTCGCCGCCAAGGACCTTCCAATTCCGACGGGAGAGCTGCAGAGCGAAGTATTCCCCGACGCAGATGATGTGGCGGCAGCGGCGCGGTCGGTGATGGCCTGATGACGAACGAAAGGAAAGAGATGAGTGAGGACCTGAGTCTCGATACCCTGCTGGAGTGGTACGAGCAGATGTTGAACATCCGGTATTTTGAGGAGAACGCGGTCAGCAGTTTTCGCAAGGGGTTGTTCGGCGGCAGCACGCATCCGCAGATCGCCCAGGAAGCCACGGCGGTCGGCGCTGCCGCGGCGCTTCAACTCACCGACCAGGTTCTGGCCACCTATCGCGGCCACGGTCACGCCATCTGCCGCGGCCTGTCGCTTGGCTCCATCATGGCCGAACTGTTGTGCAAGAGCACCGGTTGTTGCGGCGGCCGTGGTGGTTCGATGCACCTGTGCGACACGGAGCGCGACTTCTGGGGCACCAACGCCATCGTCGCCGCTCACATCCCCATCGCCGCCGGCATCGCCCTGGCCAACCAGCGGCGGAAAGACGGTCGAGTGGTGGTTGTTTTCTTCGGCGACGGAGCCACCTGTGAAGGCGCGTTCTTCGAGACCCTCAACATGGCCACCCTGTGGAAGGTACCGCTAGTGCTGGTCTGTGAGAACAACGGGTACGCCATCTCCGTCCCCACCTCCAAGGCACACTCGGTTTCGGAGATTGCGGATCGCGCGTTGGGATTCGGCTTGCCCGGAACCTCGGTGGACGGGAACGACCCGATCGCGGTCTACGAAGCGGTGGGCGCAGCGGCCGAGCGCGCCCGCAACGGCGAGGGGCCTTCACTGGTTGAATGCCGCACAATTCGCTGGGAGCGACACAGCGCCATCTCGTCGGGCGCCTACGACAACGAGGAGGAGGCGCAGAAATGGAAGACGGTGGACCCGATTCCCCGCTTTGAGAAGTTGCTTGCCGAGCGCGGCGCGCAGGGGGTGGTGTTGGAGGAGATCCGGCAGCGCGCCAAAGCCAGAAACGATGAGGCTTTGCAGTTTGCCATCGACAGCCCGACGCCGGCAGCGGAAACCGTGGGAGATTTTGTGTTCTCATGATGGAAACGGTCACTACTGTGCCGGCAATGTGCCGCCTTGACCGGGGCTGCCTAAAGTCGCTTAATCAGGCCGACATTCTTGTGGAGGATAACTGAGATGAGCGAATCATCGACGGCGGCGGCCAAACTAGCCGCCTTCTGTGCCGATATCCGCTGGGACGACATACCGTTGGAAGTACGGGAACGGACGAAAGACTTCCTCCTCGACTCCCTGGGTGTGACGTTCCGGGGCACCCTCGAGGCCTCTAGCAAACCGGGCGTCGACTACGTCCGCGGCTTACAGACCGACGGTCCCTCGTCCGTCATCGGCGAGGGGTTCCGCACCAGCGCGCCGTGGGCTGCTCTTGTCAACGGCACCGCCGCCCACGCCATCGAAATGGACGATGTCACCAGCGAATCTTCACTGCATCCGGCGGTTTGTGCCATACCGGCCGCAGTCGGTGTCGCAGAAGAACGGGGCGCTGATGGGGCAGCGTTGGTGGCGGCGATCGTTGCCGGTTACGAGGTCACCCTGCGGGTTGGCAACGCCCTGAATCCCTCCTCCGCATATCAGCGAGGGTTCCATCCCACCAGCGTTTCAGGCGTTTTTGGAGCTGCTACCGCCGCCGCCCATATCATGGGGCTGAATGCCGCTCAACTTACCGACGCCCTCGGCATTTGCGGGTCCATGGCCTCTGGCTCTATGGAGTATCTAACCGACGGCGCCTGGACGAAGAGAATCAACGCCGGATGGGCGGCACACGCCGGTACGGTCGCCGCCGGTCTCGCCGCCGCCGGTTTTAACGGGCCACCCACCATTTTCGAAGGACCTCATGGGTTTCTCACCGGATTCACGGACGAGCCGAAAACAGCGCGCCTGTTGGATGATCTCGGCGACTTCTATCAGATCCAAAAGGTGTCGATCAAGCCCTACGGTTGTTGCCGCTACAACCACGGTATCATCGACTGCATGTTCGCCTTGAGGGAAGAGCACGGCATCACGCCGGAGCAAGTCGAGAAAATCCGCTTTTCCGTGTTGTCTGCGGGCAGAGACATCGTCGCCGAGCCCATCGAGCAGAAACAGGCGCCCGAGAACGTCGTCGATGCCCAGTTCTCCGCCCACTTCGCCGCCGCGGTCGCCCTGGCGCGCGGGGTCGCCGACGTCAATCAATTCACGCCGGAGAGTATCCAGGATCCGGTCCTCCGCGACCTCACCGCCAGAACGGAGCATCACTTCAATCCGGAGATCGACCGCCTCTATCCGCTGCAGTGGCGAACTGAAGCCGAGATCGAGCTGCGCGACGGACGTGTTGTGGCCACCGAAATCGACCACGCCACCGGTGAGCCCGAGAATCCGGTTCCCCGCGAGGACCTAGTCGAAAAGTTCATTCTGCTCGCGGAACCACTCCTCCAAGGAGTCGCGGCTCAAGACCTGACCCGTCAGATCCTTACCATCGACCGCGAACCGGGCGGTTTCGAGATCGTCATGAGCACCCTGCGGCGTTGAAGAGTTGCGACGGTTGTCCATGCGTGCCGGACTCGGGGCTCTGAGGCGGCACGTAGGCATTCCGAGTCTTGTGGCACCGACGTGGATTAGTCTATCTTTTGTGGTTTTCAAATTAGCATCGATGAAGTGAGTCCGATTCCGGGCTCTTGGTCAAAATCGACGGAGGCGTTAAGAATGGCATTACACGAGGCGGTCAAGAGAGTGCTGGCTGCGAAGGGCGACAGAAAAAATGACTTCGAGCGGTTAAAAACCACACTGGCACTAAAAGAAGCCGATTGCGTCCCTGCCTTCGAGATGAGCATCGAGCCGGAGATCAAAGAACTGTTCATGGGACGTACACTAAAAGGTCACGCCGATGAGATGCAGTTCTTCCAGCAAGCGGGTTACGATGCCTACCCGGTGGCCCTAACAGTCATCAGCGTGCATCACAAACGCCGGGAGACGGAACGGACCGAGCAGGTGGATGTCACCCACACGAAAACGCGGACCTACAAGGCCGAGCTCGAGGCCTACACCGAACGCTATTGGGCGGAAATGCATAGGGGTGTAATAACCACCAAGGAAGAGTTCGCCGAATTCGACTGGCCCGACCCCGACAACCTCGATTTCTCCGTCCTCGACGAAGTTGCCCCACTGCTTCCCGACGGCATGAAGATCAGCGTCATCATCGGCAAGATCTTCACGGGCGTCTGGTTCATGATGGGACTGGAGACGTTCATGCTCGCCTGCATCGACGATCCCGAGCTCATTGAGATGATGTACGAGAAGGTCATTCCATTACAGCAACGCGCCATGGAAGCCGCCATGGCACATCCGGGGGTGGGCATGAGCTTCCACGCCGATGACCTGTCCGGCAAGAACGGGCCTCTCGTCCACCCGGACCACTACAAAAAGTACGTGTTTCCCGCCTACACGAAGATGGCTGAGATGGCCAAGGCCGCCGATAAGCCGATGGTGTATCACACCGATGGCAAAATCGATATGATCATCGAGGAGTTGCTGGCCACGGGCATCGACGGGTGGCATCCGATCGAGAAGCAGGCACACGACATCAATGAGGTGAAGGCGGAGTACGGCAACCGCATCGCCCTCCTGGGCAACATCGATCTGCAGTATACCCTCACCAAGGGGACCCCCGCAGAGGTCGATGCCGAAGTGCGCGAGCGCATCCGCGACCTGGGGCCGGGAGGCGGTTATTGTGTCTCCTCGGGAAACTCGATTCCGGAGTATGTCCCCATCGAGAACTATGCGGCTATGCTCGAGGCGACCTACAAATATGGCAAATACCCCCTATCACTGAGCTAGGACCGGCAATGGCGATCGAGAACGAAGGAATAGAAGAAGAACTGGAGTGGGTCGAGGACCCGACCGAGAACGCGGATCTACGGGCGATCTTCGAAAGGGCGGATCCCATAATGCAAAATATCGCCTATGGCGTGATCACGGGCGAGCAGGAGACCTGCGATACCTTGACGAGAAAGGCCATTGACGACGGTCTTGATGTGCACACCATCCTCGACGATGGCCTGATCGCCGGAATGTCGGTGGTGGGGGTGAAGTTTCGCGACAACATCGTCTTCGTGCCCGAGGTGCTCGTCTCCGCCCGCGCCATGAAGGCGGGTATGGCCCACATCGACCCGATTCTTTCAGACTCCGGTATCGAGAAGATCGCCATCGTCATCATGGGCACAGTGAAGGGCGATCTTCACGACATCGGCAAGAATCTGTGTATCATGATGCTTAACGGAGCGGGTTTCGAGGTTCACGACCTGGGCGTCGATACGGGCTCTGAAGAGTTCATCGAGGCGGTGAAAGAACACGACGCCAAGATCGTCGGCATGTCAGCTCTACTGACAACGACGAGTATCAACATCGGCAAGACCATTCAAGAGTTCAAAGAAATCGGGCTTGGAGATGTGAAAACGATGGCCGGTGGTGCCGCCTTGAATCAAGAGCTAGCGACTGAAATGGGCTGCGACGGGTACGGCAGAGACGCCATCGCCTGCGTCGAGAGAGCCAAGGAGTTCGCGGGAGTTCGCGAGCCTGGGTAACCTGGGCGGTCGGCACCGATAGCTCCGGTTACTCGCATCCAGGATGGAGTCGTCCCACAAAGTGCGAGGATAACCGCTGCTACAGAAGTGGTGCGATCGCATCCCGCATCTTGATCGATTCGGTCATGACGTCGCATTTGTCCATCTCCAACCAGTGCGGTTCGTGCTCGTATTCCAGCGTTAGGTACCCTTTGTATCCGGCGTCCTTCAGCATGCCCACCGCCGCCGGGAAATCGATCTCTCCATCCTCCCAGCGAGCCTGGATCTGGGTGCTGGACCCCTGGCGCAGGTGAAAGTGCCCGGTAAACGGCACCAACGGGTCCACGTCCGCCATCTTGTATCCTTGCACCGTGAAGTGGGCGTAGTCGAGGGCCAGGCGCAGGTCGGGGTTCTGCTGCATGAATTCCAGCACTTCCCGTGGATTCTCCAGCAACCCCTCCACGTGGGGTTCGAAGGTGAGCGGGATCCCCGCTGCCGCCGCTACCGAAGTCATCTCCGACAACACCTCTGCCGCTAGGGACATCGAGTCTTCGTGGCTCATCCCCTCCTGATCCACACCGGGAAGAATGAGGAGTGATTTGATGTCCGCGGAGTTGCAGCAATCGAGAACCTTCCTGAAGGTCTCCATGTTGCGCTCGCGCACCGATACATCCTTCGAGTTGATGGCTCGATCGGCGAAATCCTCTCCAAAGAGATAGAGCAGATTGCTCAATTCGATTCCAGGCTCCTTGAAGCGACGGGCTTGACCGGCCGGATCCTTTTCAATATCCGCGGGGTCGATCTGGGTGCCGGTGATCGCGAGCAGATCGATCGCTTCCACGCCCAGGGCGCGCCAGATGTTGGCTGACTCAACCAGGTTGGTACCTACAAAAGACCAGGCCGCTCCTGACAGTTTGATATCACCCATCGCCTATTCCTTTCTATTGGTAGATCCACGGATAGTTCGCAGAAACCCCGTTTACTCTGCGGTGCCGGGAACCGCTGCGGTAGTGCTCAACAGACCCCCTTCCACATCCAGGGCGACGCCCGTGATAAAATCCGAAGCGTCTGAGAGCAAGAACATGATTGCGTTGACGATGTCCGCTTCGGTTGGGTTTCTGCCGAGAGGGATCTCGGACGCTGTTGCGGCGAGGATATCCTTCGGATTTTTGCCCGAAGAACCTTCTTTCCAGTCCAACACCGTCTTGCCCATCCCGGTAGTGGAGACCCCCGCTGGGCAGACGCAATTCACCGTAACGCCGGCTGGTGCCAATTCGCCGGCGATCGATTTGGTCAGTCCGACGACGCCGAACTTGGCCGCGGTGTACGCCGTGATGATCGGCCAACCGATCTTCGACGCGTCCGAGCCGATGTTGACGATGCGTCCTCTCCGGCCGCTCTCTCGCAACAAAGGCGCGGCTGCCTGACAACAGAGAAATACGCCCTTGAGATCGACGGCGATGACGCGATCCCAATTCTCCTCTTTGACCTCGTCAAGCGGGGCGAAATCTATCACGCCGGCTGAGTTCACCAGCGAATCCAGCCCCCCAAAGGCGCGGCCACAGGCGGCCACCGCCTCCTGAACAGACGTTTTCGAGGTCACGTCCAGCTCCAAGGGAAGCACGCTGTCGCTCGCAAGCTCTGTTTTTGCTTTTTCCAGCTGGGCAGGATCGATGTCGCCGATGGCCACCTGCGCCCCTTCTTCCAACAGGGCTTTGGTGGTCGCCAGGCCAAAACCATTGGCTCCGCCGGTGACCAGGGATTTGCGTGGTTCGGATTCAGACATTTTCTCACGTCCTCTACTAGCGTGGGACAAGTCCGTATTCACGTTCAATTCTGCTCAGCTATCGAAATAATATTTCTCTACCGCACTGTCCAGAATGGTAACGCCTAATCCCGGCGATTCTCGCACCGACAGATATCCGTCTTGTTGAACCCATGGATCGGACACCAGCTCGTGCTGCATGGGTGACTCGTGGGGTTTGAAGTCCATGGACGCGGCATGGGTGGAGTTCGCCATCAGGTGGACGCTGGCGGCGGTATTGAGCGCGCTGCTCCAGGTATGGGCACTCCATTCGAGGTTCTCTGCTTCGATCAGTTTTATAACGTGCCGACAACCGGTGATTCCGTGACAGCGCCCCGGATCCATCTGTACGACGTCGACCCCACCGGATTGGAGCAGCCGCCGGTAACTCTCTACGTTCCACTCGTCTTCTCCGGTGCCGACGTTGGTGGCAACGGCGGCGCGCAACCGGGCGTGCCCCTCCAGATCGCTGGGAAAAAGCGGTTGCTCGATCCACCGGAGGGCATACGGTTCTAGGTCCCGAAAACGTTGAATCGCCGTGGGCACGTCCCAGATGTTCCACACCCCAGGGGTATCCACCACCAGGTCGATCTCTTCGCCGATAAGGTTACGCACCTTGCCGACGACTTCGATATCCTTTTTGCGGTCCAGGCCGAATACCGCTTCCGGCTTCATGCCCCACCCGGCTTTGACGATCTGATACCCTTCATCCACCATGAAGCGGAACTCGTCGAGAGTCCAGTTGAAATCCTCCATATCGAAGATGATCGAAGCCATGGCAAGGACGCGATCATGGAGCTGACCACCAAGAAGATTGCAGACCGGCAATTGAAGCAGCTTTCCTTTCAGATCCCACAGAGCCATGTCCACGGCGCTCACCGCGAAGGCGGCGATCCCCTCGGGACCATACCACCAGATCCGTTCGAGCATCTTGTTCCACAAACGCTCGACCTCAAGCGCCGACTCACCCACGAGCAAAGGGGCGTAACCCTGTTCGACGATGATCTTCGTCGCCAACGAGGACTCGCGAAATTGCGAAATGCACTCGCCCCATCCCGTCGTACCGTCTTCCGCTTCCACCCGCGCCAGGGTTATGTAACGCTCAATTCCCTTGTAGTGCGGCTCGGGGTACGCCAGCGGGAAAGCCTGAATGCTCTTGATTTTCATCGGGTTCACTCCTGGTGATGAGTGTATTCCTTAGCGCCGGGCCGGCAGTGGGGCAAGGGAAGATCTGCGATGGTCAAAAACCCGGCCGCGGCCTGCACGACTCGAGGGATGCAGCTGGCCAGCATGCCCGCAGTACCCAGCTGCGGATTGCAGCCAGGGTTCAAACGCAAGCGCAGCGGATTCGAACCTTCGATGTCGATGGTGTCCTCTGCTTGGAGGCCGAGCGACGGCAAATCCACGTGCGCCACAAACTCAGCTTCTATCCAGGGACGATCGTCCAGAAATCCGGTGACGCGCTGAGTAAAACCTGCCGTTTGCCCGCGCTCAATCCGTAGCTGACTGCCGGATGTGGCGCCAGTAGCGAGATGGGGTTCGAACTGTTTCGTTATTCGTTTCAGATCGCATCCCAAACACTTGGCCACCATATTGAAGGTTTGCGGGAACCCGATATTCCTACGGACGGTACCGTTGGCTACACCCGCGTCGAACTCTTCGCTCGAATACCCCAAACCGAGGCGGCGTTGGACCGTCGCGCTGAATCCGGAGACGTCGACCACGCGGCGGAAAGAGATCTTCTCCACATCCCAGCTGATAGCGCTGGCGGTCAAAAACAGCGCATCGAAGATGAAACCGGGGTTTAGGCCGGCACCCAGGACACTCACACCGCGTTGGCGCGCAGCGGCGTCGATTTCGTCGCTTAGCTGTTTATCGGTAGACCAGGGATAAGCCGCTTCTTCAGCGGTGGTGAGCACGTTCAATCCGCCCTCGATACCCTGGCGAATGTCGACGGCTACCTCGCGGAGAAATGAAGTGGTAGCGATGAGCAGAATTTCCGCGTCCTGACCGAAGACGAGATCGCGTTCGGTGCTGATCGCCACGCCCAGTGGTTCGCTACCGGCGTGGATGCCCAAGTCTACTCCCGCGTAGTCGGCGTTCCGCGTCAAGGCGCCGACAATAAGGATTTCTTCTCTTTTTTGCAGGAGGCGGGTGAGGTTTTTGACAACACCTCCCACGCCTGAAAAGATGAGTCGCGTCTGTGACATTTCAACCGTGGTGATGGCCTATCAACCTTGCGAATGGGTAGTTATCGTGCCCTTCGATGTCAACCGAGCGCGGGTCACCTCGAATCTGCTTCGAGAACGCGATGTTCCTTCAGCCAGTCTGCCAGCGGGAGATTCTTAGCCCACGTGCCCTCGGGATTAAACAGCGCCCTGCGAACCGGATCGCACCGATCGAGCAGATGATCGACGGTCATCGACCCGCGAGGTCGCAGCCAACGATAGCTGTAGCCGCAGAACAGTACCTTCCGTGTCAGCTGGGACCGATTGGGGCTGGCGGCATGCCAGAGTCTGCGGTCGAAAATGACCGCCGAACCAGCCGGCAATTGGAGCTCCCGGGCAACGTGCCGCTCTTCGCTCAAATCGTCGATGGAAAGGTCGTTGGTCAGATGACTGCCGGGAAGAACCATGAAGTTCGCGGACCCGGACTCGGTGGTATCGGTCAGAAAAAATGCCACCTTGAGCGAAAGACGCGGCCGCGGGACAGTCTCCAGATCGGGATTGATTTCGGCACTGTCCTGATGCCAGTTCAAAGCCGCTTCCAACTCCGGATCGCCAGCCGGCAACGGCGGAGTCACGGTCATCGCCGTGTAGTAGAGCTGGACGTTCCAACCCAGAAGGTCCCACACCTTGGGGAAGGTGCGCGGCCAATCCACCAACTCGAGGAAAATCTCATCCTTGCCGACAAAATCCAGCTGTTGGACCCGGTCGTGGGGATTGGAACCCGCTTCGTCGCGGTGCGCAGCATCGACCCGGTCGACGGCCGCTTCCAAACGCTCCGCGAGCGACGGCGGCACGGCCTCGGGCAATACGAGAAAGCCATCCGCCTCGAATCGACGAACTTCCTCCGCTGTAGCACGATGATTGAGAGACTCGAGGTCCATTACCTAACCCGCCGTCAATCCTGCATATACCTCGCGTCCACGGCGAAAAAGCTCGCTTACGTTCTGGCGCTGTTCGTCATTGTTGTACCTGCCAACGGAATCGATCCACGCGATGGATTCGTCAATGGAACCGAGGAAGAAGCGTGCCGCTTCGGCGCGCTCGCTCGCAACCTTGCCCCCTCGCATATAGATCGGGCTCGAGTGGGCGTAGAGGGCATGGCCGAAGCTGTCTCGCGCGCGCCCCCACAACCGAGCCGCTACCCACCCATCGCTCTCTTGGTCGAACTGGTGCCGCAACTGTCCTTCCCGTTGTCCCACTTCCCACTCCCAACCCTCAACGACGGTGCCGTTCACCACTAATTCGACCCGCTCCACCGGATAGTGGGAGCGGAAACCAGCTTCTATCTCCACGGTTTTCGTGCCGCTCAAATCGACGGTATCTCCCATGGCAGCACCGTTGGCGCTGAGCTCGATCGCCGGTCCGTTGGTGATGAAGGTCCGACCGGCCTTCATGCCCGCGATCCAGTTGGCGTAGGAGAATTGCTCTTTGCTCTCCACGTAAACCCGGTTGTTGGAGCAGACGAACCAATCGGTGCCGGTGGAGGCGGGCAGCTTGAAACCACAGTTCAGGAGCTTGTACCACAGGTCGTATTCGGGGTCCATCCAGAACGGATCGAACAGATTGAACGCATCCAGCTTGCCCAGAGCCGCCGCCACCGGCGCTTCCATTCCGCGTCCGTTGTGACACCAAATCACAATACCTCCCTGATCGCGGGCCTCGTCGCAGCAGAAGCAGAGCGGTGGATAATCCGGGTCGAACTGCGCCGCCAGTATGTGTCCCCTCGAGACCGGCTGCACCAAGTTGCGGATGTTGAGGAACATGACATGCCCGTAGCCCATGGTCCACGGAGATTTTTCGCCGTAGTGACGATTCTCCTCACCGATGTCGAGCACGTGGTGGGCGGTGGTAAACTCGTTCATTACCCCGATCGGATATTTGTTGCTGGCGTACGGCAGCTGACGTCGGTCGAGCACGCTTACGACGGTCACATTGTACCCCTCGACGCTGCAGTCCACCGCCAGGCGATCATCCGGGCGGGTTTCGTGTTCGTTGTAGTGGATATGGGTGTTCCCTGGGTACCAGTTCTTCTCCTGCGGAAAATACCAGCGCTTCAGCGGGATCTCCACGTCGACGATACCGTTGGCCGGGACCTCGACCACGAGCCGTTGAGGTTCGTATTCGGTGCCCCGCTCCACCAAAACGTCTGCCCTGCCGCGGTCCGCCTTGACCTCGAACTCTCCCGAGGAAAAGAAAAACGAGGTGCCCGGACCCTCTTTTAGAAGCGCTTCTTGCGGATGCGAAAAAACGCCTCTCGAGGTCAGGACGTGCACCTTGGCGTCGATCGGCTCGCCGGTCCCGGTGTCTACAATCGTTCCGTGAATCCTACCCATGTGTCCTCGCTCTCGTAGTGTCCCGCCAAGGGACGTTGACGATGGACGAATGGCCCGCTGATTCTAGTGCGAATCGTGATCTTGCGACCCGGTGCATACGGTGGCGGATATTCACCTTTGGGGCAAGTGCGATGGCAGCTGTTTGTCCACGCGGATCGCCGACGCTATTTTCCCTTGTTGTTATGGAAGGAATCCCAGGGGCCAATTCGGGGTTGGTTCGTTTGCGCCTATTCTCGGATCCCGCCTGCCCGCTGTGCCGCCAGTTTCGAAAGTGGATCGATCACCTCGATCGCGAGGGTCTGATAGAGATCGTGGCTCTTGATGATCCGCGGCTCCCTGAGCGTTTCCCCCAACTCGACCTAGAAAGAGCGAAAGAATTCTTGACGGTTTGCGACCGCCTCGGGCGCATGCACGAAGGGGTTGAAGCGATGCGGCAGCTTACCCGTCATTTGCCGGGGCTCAGGCGACTTCAATGGGTCTACCGCCTTCCCGGCGTCACACCCACCTTGCGCGGCGTCTACCGCACGGCCCATCGCCACCGCAAGAAACTCTGTCTCAGTTGCGGGGAGAAGTGGATGCCCTCTCTCAAGTACAGCCGTCGCAAGAAGAATTCCCGCAGCCGGCGATCTCGCTGACTCTTCGCGGCGCAGCACCACAGTCACCAGCAGACGATCTTGATCGCAGATACCTTACCGGCTAGATTCCCCGGTCCGAATTGCGACCTAGACATCAGGCAATGATCAATATAGAAATCAAAGCGCGGTGCACCGACCGCGAGCGGGCGGAAGAGAGTTTGACTGCGCTGGGCGCGGGCCCTGCGGGCATGTTCGATCAGAAAGACACCTATTTCAACGTGCAGGAAGGCCGCCTCAAGCTGCGGCTCATCGGACCCGACGACGGCCACCTCATCTTCTACCGCCGAGAAGACATCTCCGGACCGAAGCGCAGCGATTACGAGATCGCCTTTACGACCGACCCGGAAGCCCTGGGTCTCATGTTACGCCAGGTGCTGGGATCGTGGATCGAGGTCGAAAAAAGACGAGAGGTCTGGCTGTGGGAGAACGTCCGCATCCACCTGGACGAGATAAGGGACCTGGGTACCTTCGTTGAGCTGGAGGCGGTCACCGACGAGAAAGGGGTTCAGGAGAGCCATCAACGGGTCGAAACCCTCATGCGCGCCCTGGAGATCCTGCCAGATCATCTCATCGCCTGTTCCTACGGCGACCTGCTCGCCCAAAAGCGGGGTTAGCTCACCTCGGGTCCAGGCGTCTAAGCCCTCTTTTCTTGCCGCAACGTAACTTGCTTGAGCGTGTGATTTACGCTTATATTGATGCATCATGGCCACAGACGACGAACAAATCAAAGGCGTTCTCGTTCAAATCTTTGGGGACGAATATCAGATAGCCAGCGATGGCGACGACGTAGCCGATATTCAACGGGTTGCGTCATACGTCGACCAGAAGATGCGGGAATTGGCTGGGAAACAAGGGGGGTCCGTTTCCAAGGGTCGTCTCGCTGTCTGGACGGCCATGGAGATCGCCGCCGAATTGTTCAGCACTGCCCAAGAGAGGAACATGCTCACCGCAAAGGCGCACGAAAATCTCGACCGCCTCACGAAGCTGGTCGAAGAACGCGCCGACATCTCCTCAGGGTTGGGAAAGCGGGAGACCGTGCCCGACGAGCAGCTGTTGCGCTCGCCAAGGATTCGCCAGCGAGATCCGTCCCGCGTAGGATGAAGAGCGTTGCCGGCCTCGCCGCGCTCATCCTGATTGCCCATTGCAGCTGCGCCACCACTCCTAAATATGACGAGAACGACTGCGCTCTCTTTACGGAGATCGATCCCGTCCGCGTAAATCCGGCCGGGGCCCTCGATCGACATCTACGGGTTGAGGCTGCCTTTAAGGTGTGTCCTCCCGGCACAGGTCTGGATGAGATCAAACGCAAGCGCATCGAACTCAAACACAACCTCGTCGCGCTGCTGAGCAGCACCTCCACGGTGCAGTTGGAAGATCCGCTCCGGGTCGAGAAACTGCGTCAGGCGATCAAGGAGATGTCGAACGAGAAGGTGATGAAGAAGGGCCGCGTAGTCGACGTGCTGATAACCGCATTCGAGTTGGAGTAATATCTCACCTGCCGTAGGCCGCGGCGTTCAAAAAGTCCTCCACCGCGTCACACAATGCCATCGCTTCAGCGGCGTTGGCACTTTCCGCACATACCCTGATCACCGGTTCGGTGTTGGATGCCCGCAGATGAATCCACGGGCAGGACAGCGTACCGTTGAGATACAGTTTGGTTCCGTCCTCGACGGGATGCTCGTAGGCATCCGGATGGGTCTCTCGCAGCCACGAAATGGCCTGCTCCATGACACCTTCAGTGCAGCTCAACTTGCGTTTGCTCAGATAATACCGCGGCAGCGCGCCGATCAGGAGCGATAACCCGGTACCTGCACGTGACAATGCTTCGAGGGTAAGCGCTATGCCCAAAGCGGCGTCGCGCCCCGGCACGACATCGGTGATGATGACACCACCGTTTCCTTCGCCGCCGACAATGGCTTGCAGCTCTATCATCGCTTCCGTCACGTGCACTTCGCCCACCGCCGTGAGCACTACCGAACACCCTTGCGACTCGGCCACATCGCTGACAGTTTGGGAGGTCGACAACGTCGTTACTACGGGTCCCCGCCGCGGTGCCGTCACCGTCTGCACCGCCAGCGCCAGCGTGTAGTCCTCCCCCACCGGGTTCCCATGCTCGTCCACCAGTGCCACCCGGTCTCCATCGGGATCGACCGCGAATCCGGCCGCGGCCGCGTGAGCGCGTACCGCGTCGCCGAGAGCGCTCAAGTTCTCAGGCAACGGTTCCGGATCGCGGGCGAACTGTCCGTTGGGTTCGGCGTTGATCGAGTCGACTCTCACGCCTAGCTCGTCAAACAGATAAGGGACCAGAATGCTGCCCACGCCGTTGCAGTAGTCGATGGCGACTCTGAGCTCTGCACGGCGGATCCGTTCAACGTCCACCTGGTCAAGGATACGCTCGATGTGGGCACGATTGCACTCGCTTCGCGGGTACGAGCGCGATTCTCCGTTTTCCGCTTCGCGAAAATCTTCTGCGTCGAAGATCTGCTCTACTTGCTCCCCCTCCGTTGCGTTCAAAAACACACCGTCCCCGCGGACCATCTTGAGCCCGTTCCACTGACCGGGATTGTGGCTGGCAGTGACGATCAACGCGCCGTTGGCCCGCAGCTTACCCACCATCAACTTGGTGGTGGGCGTGGAGCAGATTCCCAGGTCCACCACAGCACAGCCGGTCTGTTGCAGCGCCGCCACGCAGACGGCTCCGAACTCTTCTCCCGACAGCCGTGTGTCGCGGGCGATAAGCACTGTACTTTGGGCGGGCATCCAGGTGCCGAAAGCGCTCGCAAAACGAGCCACGATCTCTGCAGTAAGCCCGGCTCCGACGATCCCGCGGATTCCGGAGATGCCGACGATAAGCGGTGTTTCGGACGTCATCTGTCAGCGATACTCCACTGTAACCGGATCCCCGACCTGGAGCCCTAGCTGGGAGGCGGCGCTGCCCTGGTTGACGGAGATCTCGAGTCGGTCGGAACTGCCGAGCAGGGCCAAGACAACGCCGGGTTCCGCGTCACCATACGTGTGGCGCAGTCCCGTCACCGTGCAGCTTCCGACGCGAATCTCGAGCGGCCGCCTCACCTCTCTCAAGTTGGCCCGGGCAATATTTGTGATCAGGTTGCCAAAGCGATCGACCGAAATAATCTCCCCGCGGATCAGATTGCCCTCTTGCACCAGTGGCGCGATGTCCAGACGGGCGGGGTCGGCAATGGGGGGACCCACCTCTCGAGGTTCGATCCCCTGCGTCAGATGGGCGGCTATGGGAGCGAAGATATCCCGACCATGAAAGGTTGAGCTGACGGTACCGGGGATCAGCTCCGAAGCCGCAATCTCGAAGGCCTCGCACGTAGGGTCGGATAGTGCAAAGTGAAACAGACCGTTGTCCGGCCCCACCCAAAACACCTCGCAGGCACGCAGGACCAGTCCGCGCCGCGGACCCCCGACCCCCGGATCCACCACCGCCAGATGCACAGTTCCGGGAGGAAACTCGCGGGCGGCATGCCAGAGCGTGAAGGCCCCAGCCTGGATGTCACACGTTGGAATCGCGTGGGTGAGATCGATGACGGCGGCCTGCGGATTGATTGCCAGGATCGCGCCTTTCATGGCGCCCACGTAGTGGTCGCGGTAACCGAAGTCAGATGTCAGTGTTACCAGGGACATCAGCCGCTGCGTTACTGGGACGCAGTGGAACCGGATTCCGCATCGGCGGACTCCTCCCCGCCTCCTTCTTCTGCGGCACCCTCTCCTGTGACACCTCCCTGCTCGTCGCCACCTTCGCCCGCAGAGCCGTTTTGCCCGCTCTGGCCTTCTCCCTCCGAGCCGGTCTGACTCCCGCTCTCATTGGAACCTTCCGCTGCCGGCTGCTGACTGCCATTTTCTCCCTCGCCCGAGGAATCCGATGTTTCGCCTGTCGTGGTCAGCTCGAGATCGATCGACACCCTGGTGGTGTCACCGGCGGCAATCGTAATGTTTTGCTGCATCCCGCGGAACAACTCGTTGCCGTCCAGATCGTAGCCAACCAGGAACAAGACATACCCGCGGCCGGGCGGAATGGTGCCAATGGTTCCGGTCGCCGGTCCCAACGGTGAGATATGAAGCTCCTTGACCACCGAATCCATTTCCGTGCTCACGAGAATAGCTTCCACCCGATGAACCACGCTCAGGAGTATCTTCGACAGCGGAATGGTGAGAGTTATGCTGGAACTCGACGACGCGGCGCCTGCGGTTGGATCAACGGGGTTGTCGCGTTCCAGATCGCTGCAGCGAAAGAAGACAATCCACGTAAACAGAGCTAGAACACCAGCTGTTTTCCAGGTCAATCCTATCATCCGCGGGTCAAATCCGTTTTCGGTATGGAGTCCTGTTGCAAATGTAATGGTAATCGCCACGCTCAACCACCAGGGTTGCTTGACTTCCGGAATGGGCACCAGTAACCTTCGGTGGTGTCTGCTTTCCTGCTTCTCCTCGCGCTCTCCAGCTTCCTATCCTGTTCCCGCTTCGATCCCACCAAGAAGACGTCCGCTGCCGAACCGCCGGCCCTCCAGGCTCGTTTCGAAAGTGAGTGTGCCTGCGCCCGTCTGTCATGGATTCGATCTCGAGATCCGGAGTTTCGCGCCTATCAAGTTCAGCAGTATGTAGAAGATGAATGGACAACCTTCGAATCTGCGGAATCGATCGACGACACCACCCTTCGCGCCTTCGGACTCGAGGCGAATCGTCCGTACCAGTACCGCGTTCTGACGCAAACCGAGAAGAAGAACATCCCCACCAACCCTGTGCGAGGGCGGATCCATGGTTTCGCCAATACGTGGCCGGCAGCCCCCCCCAGCGTCAACTTTCTGCCCACTCGGCTCGCAGTCGACGACGAGGGCGTCGTCTTGGTGGTGGGTGCGGGGACGGGGATGGTGCTACGGTTCGACCGGGCAGGCAACCCCCTGAACTCCCTGCGGTTTGCAGATGCGCGGCTGGCGTGCCTGGGTTTGGGCGCTCTGGATGGACCCGGTTTGGCGCTGGACTCGAAGCAGAATGTCTACGTCGTCTACAACGTGCTGAAGAAAGGCACTACCCCTGAAGCCTTTTGGGCAAAGTTCGACGCGGCAGGGTCGCAGGTCTGGAACCGCCCGCTCGAAGGGCTGTTTGCGCGCCATGTCGCCATTGACGAGAGCGATCACATCTTCATCGAGAGCCTCGGTCAAATCCGTCGTTATGATGAAAGTGGGAAGCTTCTGTTTCAGGGGTTGCTTCCGCCGCTGATGGTCTCTCGAATGCAACTTTGGGATGGGAAGTTTGCCGTCCTCGTTCATTCCTTTGAAGGAAACTCTCAGATGAAGTTGCAGCTGTACGAGGATCCGGTTAGATCGCCCGCGAAAAGCACGTTGACTCATGAGCTTCCCGTTCCTGTGGCTGCTGATTTTTCCATGGAGCATGCGCATTCTCGCATCTTCGTAGTGAATTCGCGCGCCGATCGCATCGAGGTTTTTCGCGACGGACAAACTCACACCTGGTGGGGATCCAGCGGCAAAGGCGAGTTCGCGTTCTCTGGCAAGGCCGCCGTTATAGATAATCTTGAGTCGGGCAGGCTGCTAGAAAGAGAGGTTGTCGCCGGTGGCATCGCGCGCGACGCATCCGGTTCGGTGTACGTCGCCGACACCTTCAACAACCGCATTCAGAAGTTCTGGCCATGATCCGCTTGTGTCTCCGCTCGGTCGTTGACATTGGCAAGTACTATTCGTAAAATATTGAACGTGCAATAGCGTTTGTAAGGCAGGTTTTCGGATTTTGTGGAGCATGTATGGGTCGCTGAGAACAGTCCTTTCGTAGCACTGTAGAGCGAGTGAGAATCAAGGGCTGTTTTGAGTGACTCACTCGCTTTTTATTTTCCGCCGAACGACCGAGACTTGCCAGAACCCTTCGAATTGGAGAGAAATGGCGAAGGAAGAATCGATCGAGGTTCAGGGCGTGGTCAAGGAGGCGTTGCCCAATGCCTACTTCAAAGTCGAAATGGAGAATGGTCACGAAATCCTGGCACACTTGTCCGGCAAGATGCGCAAGTACTACATTCGCGTGCTGCCGGGCGATCAAGTGACCGTAGCCCTGTCTCCGTACGATCTGAGCCGTGGACGAATTACGTTTCGCAATCGTTAGTTTTTCTGCGGTTCGATTCGTCTGACGCAGATTAACGCCTCTTTTCTGTCCCCTGCTTTAGCTCGAAGCTCCCAGCGTTCGGGCGCTGAGGCATGGCGGCCCACCGCGAAGTACCCTTCACATCGCCCAAAGGCTCCCGATACCGAGTAGCGACGATGCGCGAATACAAAGCATGGCCTTTCCAAGAAGCCCGAAAGATTCTCGAACAGCGCCCCCACCGCGACGACCGCCCGGTCCTGTTTGAAACCGGCTTCGGTCCCAGCGGACTTCCGCACATCGGCACGTTCGCGGAGGTTGCAAGGACGACCTTCGTGCGCCAAGCCTACACCTATTTGACCGACGCCCCTTCACGTTTGGTGGCGTTTAGCGATGACATGGACGGCTTGCGCAAAGTGCCACTGAATCTTCCCAATGCGGAGATGCTCGCCACGAACCTGGGCGTGCCGCTGCACGCCATCCCGGATCCGTTCGGAAAGTGCGACAGCTATAGCGCTTATATGAACGGCAAGCTACAGGAATTCCTCGATGCGTACGGCTTTGACTACGAATTCCAAAGCTCGCGCGAAGCCTACGTCAGGGGCGATTTCGACGCAGGCCTTGCGATCCTTCTGCGCGAAGTAGAGAAGGTCAAGAATCTGATCCTTCCCACCCTGCGACAGGAAAACCGCGAAGGTTGGTCGCCGTTCTTTCCCATCTGTCCGCAGTGCGGTTCGGTCTACGCCACCAGAGTTGTCGACTATCACGTCGACCGGCAGAGCGTCGATTTCGTCTGTGACCGCCAGCTTGAGGGCGCGGCCGGCTGCGGTGCGTCGGGAGAGCAGTCGATCCTAGGGGGTCAGGCCAAGGTAAACTGGAAGGTAGACTGGGCGTTGCGTTGGTACACCTATGAGGTGGACTACGAGATGTACGGCAAGGACCTGATCGACTCCGCCAAACTATCGGGCCGAATCCTACGGCTTATGGGCAAGGTGCCTCCCGTGGGATTGACCTACGAGCTCTTTCTGGACGAAGAGGGCGGCAAGATTTCCAAGAGTGTGGGTAGAGGCCTGACCGTGGATGCATGGGTCGAGTACGCGCCCATCGAATCATTGTTGTATTACATCCTGCAAAACCCCAAACGCGCCCGTCGGCTCTACTGGGATGTGGTGCCCAAGTGCGTAGACGATTACCTGGAAGCCCTGCGCCGCTTCGACCAGATCGACGCAGACGATCGCCCGGAGCAGGATATCTGGCACATCTTTGGACCAGGCTCCGCCGCACCCCGTTACGACGCTGCGGTTAATTTCAGTATGGTGAACAACCTGATCGCTGCCTTGGGATCGGATTCGTTCGAGTTGCTGCTCGATTACCTGGTGCGCTACGACGACCAAGCCCTGAAGTACCAGGATGTGGTGCGAGATCTGGTGGAGAAGGGGTTGAACTACTACCGGGATTTTGTGCTCCCGAACAAGAAGTTCAGGCATGCTACATCCGATGAACGAAATCTTTTCGGTACTATGCGCGACCTCCTGGCTGGCGTCGGCGCCGAAGATGAAGAGACCCTGCAGGCCATCCCGTTTGAGGTCGCCCGCCACGCCGGCGTGGAGCCGAGGGAACTGTTTCGCTCGTTCTACGAAGTAATGCTGGGACAGGAAAGGGGTCCGCGATTCGGATCGTTCGTCAAGCTGGTTGGAAGAGAGCGGGTCTTGACGATGCTGGCGGAAAAATCGAGCTGAACGCCGGTGCGGCCGCCCCGATCGCGAAGACGGTTGTTCAGGGAAGCTGGATAGCGGGGGTTTCTTCGTTCGCTCGGTAGAGCAGCACCGTTTGACCGAGAATCTGCACCAGATGAGAAGCGGTTCGCCGCGCCAGAACCGGGCCCGCCTCCTTGCGATCGATCGGGCAACCTCGCTCCAGCTTGATTTTGATCAGTTCGTGGTTAGAGTAGGCATCCTCGATGGATCGCAGCAATTCCGGCGACACACCTTCTTTGCCCACGTTGACGGACGGTTTCAGGCGATTGCCCAAGCCCCGCAGAAACCTCCGCTGTTTGCCGTTCAGGTCATTCATTTCACCGTAAGATAGAGTTCCGGTTTCCGGGCGTCGAGGAGGAACGGTTTTTGCCACCTCCGCTCATGACGTTTACCCCCCTCTGCTTCAAACGCCGGCCGGCCCTGTGGTCGGCGGGTGCGTTTTCCTTCGGGATTCTGCTGGCCGATCCCCTGGCGTTGGACGTCATCGCCGTCTGGTTGGCAGGAGTGACGTTGTTCGTGCTGGGCCTGTTCCTTGGTCGCAGCTCCGGCTCTAGAGCTCTGGCACTGGATCTTTCCCTTTTTTCGCTGGTTTTCGCCTGCGGCGCTCTGCGCTACGAATCGCACACAGCTCTGTTACCCGCCAGTCACATCGGCCGGACTGACCTCTTCGGCGCCAAAGCGATGATCACGGGTACCATCCTCGAAGAACCCCAGCGCGGCAGCGACCGGACCCGAGTTCTCTTGGCTCTTGAAGAGGTGGAAAACGACAGCGCGCGATTCCGCGTGAGCGGGCGCATCATGGTCACCTTCAGCGATCTTGAGATCGCGGCGGACTACGCCGATCGAATCGTCGTTTCAGGCCGCCTGCAAAAACCGGCACCGGCCCGGAATCCGGGAGCGTTCGACTATCGCCGCTTCCTGAAGCTGCGCGACACATGGGCCACTGTGAGCGTGCGCAAACAGGAACAGATCGTTCGGGTGGTAGGCAACCCGGGAGATGCGCTGTACGAGTATCTGATCTTGCCGATTCGCGCCTCGGTACGGCGCAGTATCGAACGCAATCTCTCCGGAGCTCCGAGCGGTTTGTTGAGAGGCATGTTGTTAGGTGAGAAACACCGCATCCCCAGCGAGGTGGCCGACGCCTTCAGAGGAACGGGGCTGGCACACGCGCTGGTCATAAGCGGTCTGCACGTGGGGTTGGTCGCGGTGTTCTTCCTGACCGCCTTCAAGCTGTGCCGCATGTCCAGTCGCACGACAACCGTAACGACAGTGGCCGTTCTGGCTTTATACGCGTTTGTGACCGAACTGCAACCTCCGGTCGTGCGCGCCGTAATCATGGTCAGCGTCGTTCTTCTGGGCCGCGCCCTGGGACGGGTCGGAGACATCTACAACTCGCTGGGCTTGGCCGCGCTGATTATCCTGGCCGTATGGCCCACAAGCTTGTTCACATTGAGCTTTCAGCTGTCGTTCGGGGCCACCCTCTCCATTGTCGCTCTCTACGGTCCTCTCACCTGTTGGGTTCCGGCAACCTGGAAAGATGGCCTTTGGGAGAAGTGGGTTGTGGGCCCCGCGTGTGTATCCCTGGCCGCCCAGCTGGGCACTGGACCGCTGATCGCCTACCACTTCCAACAAGTGGCGCCGCTCTCGCTGCCCGCCAATCTGCTGGTGGTACCTATCCTGGGATTGGCCGTCGGCCTGGGCCTCCTGAGTGCCATCACCGGCTGGATCTTTCCCCTGCTGGCCACCGCCTTCAATGGCTGTAATTACCTGGTGCTGGTCTTCCTCACCGAAGTAGTCGGTACGATCAACTCCCTACCCGGATCCTCGTTGACCTGTCCCAAGCCAGGTATGGGGTTTCTAACCGTCTGCGTCGCCTGCGTGGTCCTGCTCGCCCACTGCGACAGCCGTCGGTGCGCGCGCCACGCGTTGGTATACACGGTCTTGCTCTACGCCAACCTTTCGCTCTGGAGCTCCCAGCTGCGCGAGGGTCGGCTGCAGATCACCTTCCTCGATGTGGGTCAGGGGGATGGGGCGTTCGTCGAGTTCCCCAACGGGCGCACGATGATCGTCGACGCGGGGATCCGCAGCGCCCATTTCGACTACGGCAAGCGCGTGCTTGTTCCGTTCTTACGCCACCGCGGCGTCAGACATATCGACATGGTTGTTGCTTCCCATCCTCACAGCGACCACATCGGCGGCCTCGTTTACCTCCTGGAGCATGTGCGGGTGGACCATTTCATCGATTCAGGACAGGCTTACGATTCCTGGACCAGCAGACGGCTGCACGAACTGATACGCGCCAATAAGATCCAGTATCATCGGGTCGCCGCGGGCGATTCGTTGGTTGGCCTTGGAGGTGTCGGAGCGATCGTCCTGCACCCGACCTCCGCGTTCGTTACGGCCGTAGGTGAATCGCCCCACGATCTCAACAATGGCTCGGTGGTGCTGCGGTTGGAAGCGGGATCGAACTCGGTGCTGTTCACCGGCGACATCGAAGTCGAGTCGGACCCGGCCATGCTGGGGTGGGGAGAACGTTTGCAATCCACCATTTTGAAGGTCGCCCATCACGGCTCCAAGACCTCTTCTAGGCCGGCGTTCGTCGATGCGGTGAATCCTCGAATCGCGATCATCTCCGTGGGATCGTTCAACAAGTTTGGACACCCCTCCCAACAAATATTGGCGCGGTTAAACGCCAGGTGCCGCGTCTATCGCACCGACAGGGACGGCGCCGTCACAATTCGTGTGGACGAGTCGATCTCGCTGGAATCGATGATTGGAGACCAGCTCCAAAGACCACGCAACGATTATGTCGCCAAGGCGTTGGGAATTATGTGAGGAAGGCGGCTGACCCACCACCCCTGGTCAAGCGAGCGGCTAACCTTTGGACTGGCGGCGCGCCTGCAGCGTGGCCGGATCGAAGACGGCAGGTTCCGCCGGGACAGCTGCTACGCCGCCGGAGCCCAAGCCGAGGGATGGCGGCACCACGACCCCCGCCGACACGATCATCTTCAGGGCTTCCTCGACGGTGAGGTCGGTGTCTCGAAGCTGGTCCGCGGGAACGATGAGCATAAAACCGGTAGTCGGGTTGGGGGCGGTGGGCACGAAGATGCTGTGGGCCAGTTCCCTCCCCCCGTCCACGGGGACGTCGCCGGCCATGAATCCGAGCGTCCAAACAGTTTTGCGCGGGTATTCCAGCAGCACGACTTTGGTGAACCCCGCCTTCTCCGGTGAGGCCATGGTTTCCATCAGCTGGTGAATCGGTGCGTAGATGGTGCGCACCACCGGAAGCCGTTCCAGCGCTTCCCGGGCGCTGTGCAGCAAACGCTTGCCCACGACGTTGGCGGCAACGGCACCGACACACCACAGAATGAGAAAGGTCAGCAGGACCCCCAAACCGGGAATGTGGAATTCCGGATCGCCAAGTCGCCGGGCGAGTTGCCGGATGAGCGGGGCCGAAAAGCCGTCGGCCCAGCGAAAGAGGGTCAGCAACACCCATACGGTAATCCACAGCGGCGCAATAATCGTGACCCCTGTCATGATCGTAGTGCGCAGCTTGCCGATGCGACCGCGTAGGCGCCGGCGAGGTTTCTTGTCCTTGGGAGAACCCGAAGGGTCGTCCAGTCCTGATGTCGGCAGTGCCATGGTGTCTCCGGAAAAATGGCCGCCCAAATATCCCTGAGCCGGAGGGCAGTGTCAAGAATTCCCCATTGCCTGCGGCTGGTCAAATCCGGTTCTTATCATCGGCCGGAGACGGTTTATCCTGCACTGTCACCTTATCCCGATCTAGTCGACTGCTGGAGAGTGACTTCGATGCCCGGTGAAGCAGTTCTGCTTCTGAGCGGTGGCATGGACTCGGCCACTTGCCTGTGGTGGATGGCCGCCAAGCGCCGGCTCCCCGTTTGCACGGTGAGTTTCGACTATGGGCAGCGCCATGCCGTGGAGTTGCAATACGCCGAACGTTTGAGTCAACGCTCTGGCGTGGGGTGTCACAAGGTTTTGCCGATGGATTTGCGCTCGGTCGGTGGTGGCCCGCTCGTTGACCGTAGCCTCGATATGCCGCCGGCCCGGGATCGGCAGCAGGTCAAAACCGTCGTGCCCCTGAGAAACATGCTGATGGTCACCCTCGCCGCCGCCTATGCTGAAACCCTGTCGGTGGATGAGCTCTACATCTCGCCCGTGCGCGACGACTACGAAAGCTACCGCGATTGTCGCCGCGAGTTCTACGATAGCATGGAAAGCAGTTTGAGCCTGGGATCTACCAAAGAGCGAGCGATCAAACTTCATACACCGTTTGTGGACAAGTGGAAGACCGAGGTGATTGAGATCGGGCTGTGCCTCGGGGTTCCCTACGAGCTCACCCACACCTGCTACGAAGGCCGGCGCCCGGCGTGCGGCATCTGCGACGCTTGCGTCGAACGGATCGCAGCCTTCAAAGCGAACCAATCCCAGGATCCCCTCGAATACGAAATCGATATGACCTGGTCCCCATGAATGTCCTGGAAGAAATACCCCAGGCGGCTGCGGATCGGTTGCCGCTCTGGCGCGAGTCGGGGAGAACGCTGCAGGTCAACGAAATCTTCTATTCGATAGAAGGAGAGGGGATGCGCGTCGGGCAATCCACAACCTTCGTGCGTCTGGCCAGATGCAATCTTCGCTGCCGGTTCTGCGATACCGAGTTCGACAGCTTTTCGGAACGTACCGTCGACGACATCGCCGCGGAGGTCGAGCGCCATCCGGCTGCTTGGGTTTGTCTAACGGGAGGCGAACCTCTTGGACAGAACATTGGGGACCTTTGCCGGGTCTTGGTGGAGAAGGGCTACCGGATCCACATCGAGACCAACGGTACGATTGGTCCGGATCCCATCCTCTACGAATGGATCGAGCACTGGACGGTGTCGCCGAAGTGTTTCCCAGTGGTAGACGGATTTCGCCGCATCGACGAACTGAAATACGTTGTCGGGAAATCGTTCAAGGAAGAGCGGGTAGAGGAAAACCTGGCAGGGTGTATCTATCTGCAGCCGGAGTCGTCAAATCCGGAATATGTGCAGAAGGCGTTGGAGATTCTCAAGTGCCATCCCCACTGGCGTCTGTCGAGCCGCATACACAAAACCCTGGGTTTGCCTTGAGCATCATCGGGCGACCGGCGTGAGGCCTTCGGCGTCCTGGCGATATTTCTTGGCGCATGTCCGACAGCTCAGCTGGGGCGCCGTCTCATCGTCGGGCAACAGCACACCGCACTCGCATACCCACCCCTTCCGCCGCGCCGGTACCCCGTATACAACGGCGTACGGCGCTATGTCCCGGGTGACCACCGCACCGGCGCCGACGAATGCGTAGGCTCCGATCGTGACCCCACATACGATGGTGGCGTTGGCACCCAGACTGGCCCCCTCGCCGATCACGGTCGCTTTGAATTCGTGTTTGCGCTCGATGCGAGCCCGCGGGTTGATCACGTTCGTGAACACTACGGACGGTCCGCAGAACACCCCGTCTTCCAGCACGACGCCGCTGTAGAGCGAAACGTTGTTCTGTATCTTGCAGTCGCGGCCGACGACCACTTCCCGATCGACGAAGACGTTCTGCCCCAATATGCAGCTCGGGCCGATGCGGGCCCCGGACATGACGTGGCTGAAGTGCCAGATACGGGTGCCTTCGCCGATCTCGCACGGCTGGTCGATACAGCAGCTTTCATGGGCGAAGAATCCAGTGGCATCAGTCATGTGCGCACAGGGGATAGTCTAGGGGTGAATCGACCGTGGCGAGGTATGAAGTGTTGCGAATATACGCCTGAGCGAACGATCGAGCCACTTGCGCGCGTCCGCGCGCGCGTTCGATTGACATGCCCCAGTGAGCGGTTTAGACTATCGCTCTACTTAAACTCAAAACGGTTTTGAATTACCCCTCAGGAGGATTCCATGAAACTTGCAACCTATTACACAAAAAAAACGGAAGCTGTTGGCGCCGTCGTCGACAACGACAGAATCATAGTCGATCTCGTGGCCGCGGATCGAGCGCTCGCCCGCAGAGAAAAGCGCAAACCTCATCCGTTTTTCACGGATATGATTTCGCTACTGGAGGCAGGCGGCAAAGGGATGAGCGCCGCAAAGAAGGCGGCTAACCTCGCCGCGGAGAAGCTCGGCTCCCCGGCGAAAGCGGATGGCAAGACGAGCCACAACGTAAGTCGTGTAAAGTTGCGCGCCCCCGTCCCCAACCCCCGAAAGGTCTTTTGCCTGGCGGGCAATTATCAAGACCACATCGAAGAGGGTGGGGGCAAGATGTCTGTGCAGGACAAAGAGACCCCTCGCGTGTTTATGAAACCGCCCACCACCACCGTCATCAATCCTGGCGACGCTATCTTGATCCCGCCGGTAGCTCGCTCCATCGATTGGGAAGGGGAGCTTTGCGTGGTGATGGGACGCAAGACCAAGGGCGTAAAGGCAAAGGACGCGCTCAGATACGTCGCCGGTTACACCGTGATGAACGACGTCTCCGAACGCGACCTGGTCATTCGAAACCGGACTGAGAGCCGGCCGCAGGACAAGTGGTTCGACTGGCTCAACGGAAAATGGCTGGACACCTTTGCTCCGCAGGGACCGTGGATTACCACGACCGACGAAATTCGCGATCCCCAAACGCTAGATATCAGCACCTACATCAACGGGGAGCGGCGTCAGCACAACAACACTGCCCAGATGCTCTACCCGGTCAGAATGATCATCGAGTACATCTCCGCAATCATCACCCTCGAACCCGGTGATCTGATCAGCACGGGCACGATTTCCGGCGTCGGCGCCACCACGGGGGAGTTCATGAAACCCGGCCATACCGTCGAGATCGAGATTTCCAAGATCGGTGTCCTGCGCAACAAGGTGGCAAAGAGCAAGAAGTAAGCGAGCCGCTGGCTCATCCGGCGCGTACGCGATGAGCCGACGGTTTCATGCCGGACATTCGGAACGGGAAGCGACCACCGAGCCGGTGTGATCATCTTTGGGCGAGAGGGAGTCCGCTTGACTCCTTCCCGCCCTTTTTCTGGTAGACACACGTGCAGAAACTGCGTCTGTTCTTGACCGCTCTATGTCATTTTTGTGTCGACAGCTATGCCACACTGTTGGCGCCGATTCTGCCGCTGGTCAACGAACGCCTGGGACTGAGTTTGGCCTACGCCGGCCTGCTCGGCACCATCGTTTCCCTGTGCAATCTCAGCCAGCCGTTGATGGGTTTGTGGGCCGACCGCATGTCGCGGCGCTACCTCGTCCTTTTGGGGGCCTTGCTGACCGCCGTGTTCTGTCCGCTCATTGGAGTTGCTCCCAATTACACCGTGCTGCTCATCGTGCTCGCGCTCGGAGGCTTGGGAGTTGCGGCCTTTCATCCCCAGTCGTTCTCGCTGGCGGGAGATCTGAGCGGTAACCAGCGTTCGTTCGGGCTTTCCCTGTTTATCTTCGGGGGCACCATGGCGCTGGGCATCGTACCCCTCTGGGTGCCGTATTACACCACGGTGTTTGGACTGGAGAGCTTACCGTGGCTCAGCTTGCCTGGGATCGCGGCCGCCATTCTAGTTTTCCGCTTCGTGCCACTAGAGAATCCAACGGTCAACAGGAGCCGGAGCATCGGCGTGCGGGAAAGTCTGGGCCCCCAGGCCGTACCCCTCCTGTTGATCACTCTAGTTGTCATCGCCAGGTCGGCGGCGGGATTGGGGTTCGGGTTTTACCTGACCATCTTGGCACAGGAACGCGGGCTCTCCCTGGTGCAAGGCGGCGGCATGTTGGCGATCTACAACGTCTCAGGTGTCGTGGGCAGTTTGGCGGTAGGTTATCTCGCGGATCGGATTGAACCGAAACCGATGGTTTGGGGCGGGCTGCTCCTGGCCGGTCCCGCGCTGTACTACTTCGTCGGCTCGACGGGATTGCTCAGCTACGTACTGCTCTTTATCGGCGGCGGATTGATGATGTCCTCGAATTCCGTGCTCGTCGCCGTCGCCCAGGAACTGGCTCCGGACAACTCCGGTTTGGCTTCCAGCCTGCCGCTGGGATTCAGCTGGGGTATTGCCAGCCTCAGCCTGCCGTTCGTCGGGCATCTGGCCGACCAGATCGGCGTGGCGGAAACCTTGAAGTATGTCTCACTGGTTACGGTGCCAACCGGTATTCTCGCTCTATGGCTGCCCAAACGACCTAGAAATGCCGTCACGGCGGCGGCGTAAAAAAATCTCCTGCCGAGTCAGACCCGACAGGAGATACCTTACCCCTAAGGAGGATTTAGGAGACCTGGGACCAATACCTGGCCCACATTTTAATGATCGGCACTGACCGTAAAATGTTGAGAGAATTCTGCGCTCCGTACAAGAGTGTGAACGCCAGCGCCGGAGGTTACCCCGTGCCTCTGGCGAAGTTGGCGAACGAATGTGTGGTGCCGGTGCGACGGCCGACGTATTTGTCGAGCAGAAATTCGTATATGGACACGAAGTCTTCTCGCCCGTTGTCTCTATTGTAGAAGTAACAAAACGGGTTGGGATTCAGTTCCAGTATGCTGAATCCGTCCTTGCCGTCGATGAAGTCGATCGCATAGAACCCCAGGTCGATCACCTCCGACACCCGGCGGGCCAACTCTTCCATTGCACCTCGACGTTCTGGGTTCGTCACCTTGACGGCGCGCCCGCTGGTTTGATGCAGGGGGTTCAAACGGCCCGGGGAAAGGCCCTCCTCGCACTTCTTCTCGTACGCCAGCAGGAGTTCCCCCTGGCTGGCCACGACGCGGTATTCGGGGCCGTGCACAAACGATTGGATCAACAGGATGTTGTCCAGGTAACCGCTGTTCTCGAACAGCATCCGCATCCTTGCTCGCAGAGACCCTCCGTCGCTTTCGAGGAAAACACCCTGAGACACAGAGCTGCGGTAACGTTTCACCAGCAGGGGATAGGAAAACCGAGATTCGATATCATCTACCGCCTGGTCAACTGACTGGTGGTTTTTGTAGCGGTTAAAACGATCGTCGGCAAACGGATTGAAGATTTGCTCTGTCTTCGGCGTCGGCAGGCCAGACCGGGTGAACAGCTCGAATTGATATCCCTTGTCCTCAGCGAGGCGAGCGCTGACGTAGTCATTGAACGGGTGTTTGTTGCGCAGAAAGTAGAGTGGTCGCTCGCGGGTCCTGACCATGAAGACGTTGTCGTTGTCGGATACGCGCTGGCATTCGAAACCGCTGCGCTGACTGGCCATGGCAATGCAAGTCAGGCTCTCCAACGGCACCTCTTCGCTGATGCCCTCGCGTTCCATAGGGAGATTGAAGAATTCCCGCGCCCGCGCGACCAGGTGCAACGAACCGGTCACACAGAGAAACTGCTCGGGGCCGAGGCCGTCGAGCGCTTGTCGCAACGCCTGCGTCCAGGTACCGACCTTTAGATGGTCCAACCCGGTCGGCACGGCCTCTTCCAGCGCGTCGACATCGTAGGCTTTGGGGTGATCCGACGAGGTGAGGATAACCTGGTTAGCCGACGGTTTCAGCGCCGCCAGGATGCCTGCCGGGTCGTGCCCATCGTTGACTCCCACGACGAAGGTCCAGCGCGACGAGAGTGTGCTCAGGTCAGCGACCAGAGCTTCGGCAGCGGCTGGATTGTGGGCTCCGTCCAGCAAAACGCAGGGCTTGTCGTGAGCTTTCTCGAAGCGCCCCGGCCACCGGTGGCCGGCTATCACCTGCCTAGCCCGCTCGTGGTCGAAACGATCGTCCATGAGCAACCGAACCGCGCTAACAGCCAGCGTGGCATTCTCGATGTAGTAGCGAGGACGCTGGAAACCTCCCGTCGACACAGCGGTCGACGGCGCCACGTCGTTTGCGGGAAACGCCCGCGGGCGAAACTCCGCCTCCTTCTTGGCATCTGGCGGTCGGACGCAGGGATCGACACTCTGAGAAATCTGCAGATCCACCTTTTCGCGCTCACAGTAAGCGCGGAGAAAATCCAGTACAATCGGGTTTTGCACAGGAGTGGATACCAAGGTGTGGCCCGGCCGGGCAATGTTAACCTTGTCGGCCGCGATGCTCAAGAGATCCGCGCCCAGAACCTCTACGTGATCCAGAGCAACCGGCGTCAAGACAGCCAATTCGGAGTCCCACGCGTTGGTTGCGTCGAAACGCCCTCCGAGTCCCACCTCGAAAACGCCGTACTGCATCTCCGCTTTGCTGAAAAGGTGGGCTGCCAGTGCGGTCACCGCTTCGAATTTGCTGAAGGAGCCGAATCCTTCGGTTTCGAATTCCCGGGTTTGATCGTAGAAGAAACTCGTGGCTTCCGCCCACCCGTCTCGGTCTACAAGAGAGCCTTGAATCTGAATTCGTTCGCGCACGGTGTGCAGATGTGGTTGGGTGTACAACCCGACAGTGCACCCTGAAGCCTTCAATATCGCCGCTACCAGGCTGGCCACTGTGCCTTTGCCGTTGGAACCGCCGACGATCACCGAACGAAAGCTTTGTTGCGGGTCCCCGAGACGCTTCAGCAATTGCCGCATGCGCGGCAGGTACCCGTTAAGCGGCCCCAACTGCGGACGGCCTGTCTCCCAGTCGGGCAGGGTGTCGAGGTAGCGTCTGCTGTGGAAGTAGTCCACTGGTGGCCTAGCCTCCCCGCGTGTGCATCTCGCGGTGGGGGTACTTCTGCAGCTGCTCAATCTGATAGAGCGCTCCCCGCTCGGAAGTGGAACGCCGCAACTCGGCCCCGCGGTCCTGGCGTTTGTTCCAGGCCTTGCGAATGAGGTCCGCCAAGCCGGCATCTGCCCCCTCCTTTCGCAGAACCTGGCGCAGGTCGATTCCGTCTTGCGCATAAAGACAGAGGTACCAGATACCGTCAGCGGTCAGACGACTGCGATCGCAGGCGCTACAGAAGGGTTCGGTCACGGAGGCAATGACCCCGAACCGTTGCCCGTTGGAAAGCTCAAATCGGCGGGCAGGTGCGTGACCCTGATTCCCCTGCGCGCGGACTGGTCCACATCGCTTCTGGATATGTTCGACGATCTCCGCACTGCTCACCACCTGATCCGCGCTCCACCTTGTCGCTCCGCCCACGTCCATGTACTCTATAAACCGTATTTCTGCCCCGACCCGCTCCCCGAACTCCACCAGGTCAACCAGCTCGTCGTCGTTGAATCCACGCATCACAACCACATTTATCTTTAACCCCGTGAACCCCGCGGCCTTCACACCTTCGATCCCGTCGAGTACCTTGGACAGGTCGGCACGCCGCGTGAGGTGAGCAAAACGGTCGGGACGCAACGAGTCGAGACTGACCGTTACCCGATCCAATCCGGCGTTGCGCAGGCGTTCCGCCCAGCGCGCCAACTGGGTTCCGTTGGTGGTAAGCGCGATTTCACGTATGGAAGGGATTTGTCGCAGGCGGCTCACCAGCTGGTCGAGGTCGGCGCGAAGCAGGGGTTCACCCCCGGTTATGCGCACGCGGCTAACACCCAACCCGGCGAAGGTTTCCGCAAGCGTTGATATCTCGTCAAAGCTGAGGATGTCGCTTGAAGGGAGCCAAGAATACTCGGGCTCCGGCATACAGTAGGAACAGCGCAGATCGCAACGGTCGATGACCGACACCCGCAAGCTGTGCAACGGACGACCCAGTTCGTCTAGCAATTGTTCCGAGGAGGGGGCCGACACTTCAGTCGTCATGTAAGACACTTCTGCGCCGATTCGACGCCTCGGTAGAATGGTTCGGGATCGCGAGCGGTGGTTGAGCTGGGACGATCAGGAGAAACTCAGCGGTTGCACAAAACTCCCGATTCTGCGGTGATCAGGCGGGCAGTCGACTATAGTGAACGTGCCGTAAAGCCAGCATTAATATAGGGATTGGTCCAACCGGAGCAATCCTGGACCGTACTCCGATTCCTTGCAAGTGCCGTTAGCTGGATTCATATTAATAGGTTTGTCGCTGACCACCCAGCGACCGTTCGGTGGGACCTGTCGAGAAGTCGGCGATGGCGATGGACCTGTGTGTGACCCGACGGCGAGAATTATGAACGGCTCATGGCAAGATCAGGACTCACAGAATGAAGGAGCTACGGCATATTCTCGAGACCGTCGGCCGGATCCGGACCGGCGAGCGATTGGCGATGGCTACCGTAGTGGAGACCACAGGCTCCTTCTATCGTGCCCCTGGAGTTCGTATGGTGGTAGACGCGCGCCAGCAAACCGCCGGCACCATGGGTGGGGGATGTCTTGAAGGCGATCTGTTGGAACATGCCCATGAGGTGCGCGAATCTGGCCGGTCCCAACTGCTGACCTACGATTCCACCTCGGACGACGATGTTCTGTGGGGTACCGGCCGGGGGTGTGCCGGGGTTACCAAGATATTGCTTGAAGCGTTGCCCCAGGCCGGAGGCGTTGAATTCATGGAGTTTCTCGGGTCATGCGTGACGTCCCGCACATCGGGGGTTCTGACCACAGCCTACGAATGGGAGGGTCGAGACGATGCGGCGGTGCCACGGCGATTGATCTTGAGAGAAAACGGTTCCATAGAGGACGACTTCTGCGAAAGCGAGGTGCGGAAGGTTGTGGAGCGCGAAGCGAGGAGTGAATGGGAACATCTCGCTTCTCGGCAGGCGCCGTCGGCACGACCCTATTCCCGCTCGTGTGACTACCCGGGTGGCCGCGTCCGTTTCCTGGTTGAGCCGGTGCAACCGCCGACGCGGCTGGTGGTTTTTGGCGCCGATTCCCACATCGCGCCCCTGGTGCGTTTCGCCGTTGAATTGGGATGGGACGTGGCTGTGGTGGACCACCGGCCATCGCGCGCCCGGCCGGAGCGGTTTCCCGAGGCGAGCACCGTACTCCTTTCGACGGCCGATGAAACAGCCGACAAGGTCGCGCTGGACTGGCGATCGGTAGTGTTGGTCATGACCCATGACTATCTGAACGACCTCGCTCTTCTCCGGCATCTGGTAGGAGTAGACCTGGAGTACCTGGGCATTCTCGGACCTCGTGAACGCACCGGTCGCCTTATGAGCGACTTGAAACGGGAGGGAGTGGACCTCCGCAAAGAAGCGGCGCACCGGGTGTTCAGTCCGGCCGGTCTGGACATCGGTGCCGACACCTCCGAGGAGATCGGGCTCTCGATCATTGCCGAGATTCAGGCATTTCGTAGCGGACGCCAGGGCGGTTATCTGCGCGACCGCAGTGGCCCCATTCATGACCGCGAGCTGAACTGATGGACGAGTTGACCTTCGACATTCAGAATATCGCCGCCGGTCAGGGATCTGACCTCGCCATTACCGGGATGGTTATCGTATTTGTCGCCCTGACACTGATCAGCCTGTTCATCCGCTTGTTGCCGCGGGCCCTGGAACTGGTCGGCCGGTTGCTGCCTGCTATGGACGACCCGCATCAGGTTGTCTCGCCATCGGTGCCAGATGCTGCGGGCCGCATCGCAGCGATCGGTTTTGCCCTACACCAGGAAACGGTTTCGTGAATATTCTCCTGGACTTTTTCGGAACAACCGGATTCGCCAACATGACCTGGGGCAATCTGTTGATGATCGCGATCGGCATTATTTTCGTCAGTCTCGCGATCGTCAAGGATTACGAACCGCTACTGCTGCTGCCCATCGGATTCGGCATGGTCGTGGGCAACATCAACTCGATCCCCAGCATGGCGTTGGGGGTCTACGACCAGGGCAGCGTTCTGAGCTATATCTACTTCGGTGTATCCCAGGGCATTTTCCCACCGTTGATCTTCCTCGGCATTGGCGCCATGACCGATTTTTCCACCATGCTCGCCAATCCGAAGCTCGTTCTTTTGGGCGCCGCCGCACAGATTGGCATTTTTCTAACGCTTATTGGAGCACTGTACCTCGGCTTCACCCCCGCCGAGTCCGGCGCCATCGGCATCATCGGCGGCGCAGATGGGCCTACGGCGATATTTCTGTCAGCTAAGCTGGCACCCCATCTGCTGGGTGCCATAGCGATAGCCGCCTATTCCTACATGGCGTTGGTGCCGGTGATTCAGCCCCCCATCATGAACCTGCTCACAACCCGGCGGGAACGTCTGATCCGGATGCAAACGCCACGGCGGGCAACGCAGCGGGAGAAGATCATATTTCCGATCGTCGCATTCCTCATAGCGGCCCTGATCGCGCCGGGATCGATCGCACTTGTGGGCATGTTGTTTTTCGGAAATCTGTTGAAGGAGAGCGGAGTGACTGAGCGCCTCGCTGCTACCGCGCGCACCGCCATGGTCGACATCGTCACCATACTGCTTGGTTTTTCTGTCGGAGCCAGCACTCAGGCGCAGACCTTCCTGAAACCGCAATCCGTGCTCATCTTCGCCCTTGGCGCGTTGTCGTTTGCCATCGCCACGGCAGGTGGGGTCCTCTTCGCCAAATTCATGAACCTGTTCCTCAAGGAGAAGATTAACCCACTGGTTGGCGCCGCGGGAGTGTCCGCGGTGCCGGATTCCGCACGTGTGGTACAGATGGTTGGGCAGAAAGAGGACCCGCACAATTTTCTCCTCATGCATGCCATGGCACCCAACGTAGCCGGGGTGATCGGCTCGGCCATTGGTGCCGGGGTGTTATGGTCGGTTCTGGTGGATTAGCGAGGTAGAAGAAAGAGATTGACTTGAGCAAAAAAGTCAGATTTATGTGCACTGCCTTTCGGGACGGTCTCCAGTCCACCTATGGTGGCCGGGCGTTCCGAGAGGACTATCTACCGGCGGTCGAAGCGGCCCGGGACGCAGGCATCGATTATTTCGAGGCGGGCGGGGGCGCCCTGTTTCAATCGCCCATCTTCTACTGTCGCGAGAATTCGTTCGAAACTATGGATGCCTTTCGCGCCGCCGCCGGCCCCGACGCCGAGTTGCAGACCCTGGCGCGCGGCGTCAACGTGGTCTGTCTCGATTCCCAGCCCAGCGATGTGATCCGCATGCACGCACAGCTGTTCAGGAAACATGGGGTCGACACGATTCGCAACTTCGATGCCCTCAACGACGTGGAGAACCTTATCTACAGCGGTCAGTGTATCGCCGATGCCGGGCTCAAGCACCAGGTGTGTGTCACGATGATGGAGTTGCCTCCAGGCTGCGAGGGGGCCCACGATCCAGAGTTCTACGTCGCCACCGTGAGCAAGATTCTCGATTCCGGGGTGCCGTTTCACTCCATCTGTTTCAAGGATGCCTCCGGGACCGCGGTGCCCCTCAAGGTGCACGAGACCATTCAACAGGTGCGGCGGATGGTTCCGGGAGAAACCACGATCCACTTTCACACCCACGAGACCGCCGGCATAAGCATCGCCGCCAACATGGCCGCATTGGATGCGGGAGCGGACGTGATCGATCTGTCGATGGCTCCCTGTTCGGGAGGAACCTGTCAACCGGACATTGTTATCATGTGCCACGCATTGCGCGAAGCGGAGCACGAACTAGACGTGGATATCGACAAGGTGCGGGAAGCTGAACAGGTGTTTCAAGACTGCATGAGTGAGTACCAACTTCCTCCGGAGGCACTCAAGGTAGACCCTCGCATTGTCTGGAGTCCCATGCCCGGCGGTGCGTTGACGGCAAATACTCAGATGTTGCGCGACAACGACATCCTCGATCGGTATTCGGACATGATCAAAGCGATGAGCGAGGTCGTGCAGCGGGGTGGGTACGGAACCTCGGTAACGCCGGTTTCTCAGTTCTATTTCCAGCAGGCGTTTAACAATGTGATGTTCGGTCCCTGGGAGCGAATCGCCGAAGGCTACGGCAAGATGGTACTTGGATACTTCGGCCAGACACCGGTGCCGGCAGACCCCGAGATAGTCAACCGCGCTGCCGCCGCGTTAGAACTGCGACCCACGGATCGCTCACCGCGGGAGATGGATGACGAGGACCCGCAAAAAGGGATCGAGGCCGCGCGCGGGCAGCTGCGGTCGGCGAACATCCCGGATACCGACGAGAACATCTTTATCGCTGCAGCGTGCGGCGACAAGGGGATCGCGTTTCTCCGCGGTGAAGGCGAGCTGGGCGTTCGCAAAGGGGGCGCCGAACCGGTCGTCGTCGTTGCCCCGCCCACGACCGAACCGCCAGCAGCGGCGCCCGTAGCGGAGCAACCATCGAGCGAGCCCGTGGCAGAGAAACCAGAAGGACCAGCGGCGTACACCCTATCGGTGGACGGAAAAGAATATCGCCTAGTGGTGGATGGGAACACCGTTCAGGTTGATGACGAGGCGTTCGAGGTTCACCTGCGAAGCGCGGAAGCGACCGCCGTCACGCCGTCTCAGCCCGACCGGGCGCTCGAGGGTTCTCCAGTCAACGCACAGATGCCGGGCAAGGTTATTCGGCTCAATGTGGGTGTCGGTGACCGCGTCGAAGCGGGGCAGGCATTGATGATCGTGGAAGCGATGAAGATGGAGATGCCGATCAACGCTCCAGTCAGTGGCAAGGTGAGCCACCTGGCCGTTCAAAGTGGCGACCAGGTCGCTACCGGTCAGCTGTTGGCTTCCATCAGCTGACGGTACGCTTAAATCCTACCCCTGCTGACAACCTGCATTCAGATCACCCGACCAGATCTCGGTGAGTCTTCCGTCAGGTAAACGCAGGCAGAGCTGGCCGCGGTCGCCGAACCCTTCCATTACTCCGCGAATCGCAGATCCTTCGTCTCGAATTTCGACCTTGCTATCAAGACCCTCGCAGCGACTACACCACGTGGACTTCAAGGTTGCAAATCCGCCCTGCCGCCACCGGCTGCACCAGTACTCTAGTTTGCTTAGCAGCGGTTGCAAGACCGATTCGACCGGGCGTTCCTCACCGGTCGCCAGCAGGATGGAGGTAACCGGCCGGTCTATGGAAGCCGCCATTTCCGCACCCATGTTTACATTGAGGCCGACCCCAAGGACCACAGGGAGGTCGAGGGTCTGCGTCTCCATATCGACTCGACTGGGGGGGGTGCCGGGGCTCTCACGGACGTTTCGCTTGGGCGGCAATTCAGCGAGAATTCCGCAGATCTTCCGCCCCCCCACCAGCACGTCGTTGGGCCATTTGGTGCGTCCCTCGAGTCCGATCTGCTCCAGGAGATCGGCTACCGCCAGCGCCGCGGCCATGGGCAGGCTGGTCAGGTGGCCGCTGTCAACGCAGCGGATAAGGCAGGAAAAGGCCAGATCCCGTCCGGCTGCGCTTACCCATTGCCGGTCGAAACGCCCACGACCGGCCGTTTGCTCACGCGCGGCGAGCACATACCCGTCCGGGGCGTGGCCCCGTCCGAACCGTTCGAGCACGGCCGCGTTGGTCGACGGCAGTCCAGCGCACCACTCCGGTTGCAAGAATTTCACCGCAGACTCAATCCCGAGTCATCTGACGGTATTTGATGCGATGCGGATTCGCCGCTTCCTCGCCCGGATTCTTGCGCTGTAGCTCCTCGTATTCGGAGTAGTTGCCCTCGAACCATTTGACCTGGCTATCCCCTTCGAACGCCAGGATATGAGTGGCGATGCGATCGAGGAACCAGCGATCGTGGCTGATGATGACGGCACATCCGGCGAAGTTTTCCAACGCCTCTTCCAGGGCCCGCATTGTGTTTACGTCCAAGTCGTTGGTGGGCTCGTCCAGGAGCAGAACGTTCGCTCCTTGCTTGAGCATCTTGGCCAGATGAACGCGGTTGCGCTCCCCCCCGGAGAGAGTCCCCACCTTCTTTTGCTGATCGCCGCCGGCGAAGTTGAAATGGCCTACGTACGCCCGCGAGTTGACCCGCCTGTCCCCCAGAGAAATCTCGTCTTCTCCACCGGAGATCTCTTCCCAGACCGATTTGTCGCCCACAAGGCTGTCGCGGCTCTGGTCGACATAGGCCAGCTCAACCGTATCCCCAATCTTTAAGGTTCCGCTGTCCGGCTGTTCTTGCCCGGTAATGAGCCTGAAGAGGGTGGTTTTTCCCGCTCCGTTGGGACCGATCACACCGACGATGCCGCCGGGCGGCAATAGGAACGACATGCCTTCGAAGATGATGCGATCCTCGTAGTTCTTGCCGAGCTTTTCCGCTTCAATCACCAGATCCCCGAGTCGAGGTCCTGGCGGAACGTAGATCTCCAGATCAGCGGCGCGCTTCTCCGCCTCTTGATTCAGCAAGTCTTCGTAGGCTCGTATGCGAGCCTTGCTCTTGGTCTGACGCGCCTTGGGAGCCATGCGAATCCAATCGAGCTCCCGCTCTAACGTATTCTGTCGTTCGCTTTCTGCTTTTTCCTCCTGCTTCAGCCGTGCCTGTTTCTGTTCCAGCCAGGAGGAGTAATTTCCCTTCCACGGGATGCCTTCGCCGCGATCCAGCTCCAGAATCCAGCCGGCCACGTTGTCCAGAAAATAGCGATCGTGGGTGACTGCGATGACCGTGCCCTGGTACTGCTGTAAGTGGCGCTCCAGCCAGGCTACCGACTCGGCATCAAGGTGGTTGGTTGGTTCGTCCAGCAGCAGAATGTCGGGTTTGCGCAGCAACAGCCGGCACAGAGCGACCCGTCTGCGTTCACCGCCGGAGATCACGTCTACCGTCGCATCCTCTGGAGGGCAGCGCAAGGCGTCCATCGCCATCTCCAGCCGGCTGTCCAGGTCCCAGGCGTTGAGGGCGTCCAGCTTCTCCTGCACCGCGGCCTGGCGCTCGATGAGGGCGTTCATTTCATCGTCTGACATGGGTTCGGAAAACCGGTTGTTGATCTGGTCGAACTCCTTGGCGAGATCCACCGTTTCCTGCACCCCTTCTTCGACGACCTCGCGGACCGTTCTCCCCGCCTCCAACTGCGGTTCCTGCTCCAGGAACCCGACGGTATACCCCGGCGCCAGCACGGTCTCACCTTCGAATTCGGAGTCGACGCCGGCCATGATGCGGAGCAGGGAGCTCTTTCCCGAACCGTTCAGACCCAGAACGCCGATCTTGGCGCCGTAGAAATAGGAAAGGTAGATCCCCTTGAGCACCGGCTTTTTGTCGTGGTTCCGGCCGACGCCGATCATCGAATAGATCACCTTATCTGGGGCGTCACTCATGATATCTCCGTTCTTGCCGAATCAATGAGCGAGGAGGAATGATCGCTGTAGGCGCGAAACACCACCTTCAGATCTCGGCGTGCCCTGGCAAAGTTTGAATAAGGCTGCGCCGATCGATCTTCGAGGCAGCGCAGAAAATCATCCGTCATCCTGCCAAACCCCATCAGGTCGGACAGATCGGGAGGCACCAGCCCTCGGCGTTTCCCCTTGAGCACGGCGTATAACCCGTTGCTCTCGAAAACGATAGATCCGGCAGCGCCGATGAGCCTGGAATGCTGCAACAACCCCTTGGTGAAGCTGGGCGCATCCCAGGCGTACCGCAAAACGGCGCTTACACCACGGCTGTAGGTCAACTGCAGCTCGCAGCGGCGCTCAGGCTCGTTCACGTCGCGCCAACCGGGAAAGCTCGCAGCAATACCGGTGGGAGCATCATCGACCAGATCTCCGATCAGCGCCACGAAATGTATACCACCCTCGAGCAGCGCCCCATAGCCAGTTCTCCAACCTTTTGGCGACTGCGTAAACAGCTTTTGAACCTCCACGCGCTCAATAGCGCCGATGGCGTCGTCTTCAATCAAACCCTTCAAACGTTCCACCGAAGGTTTGTAGTAGTAGTTTTCCGCCACCATCAACAGGGGGTGATCTTGATCGTTTTGCGCCGTTTCAATCTCCATCAATTCCGTTGGAGAGGTGCAGAGCGGTTTTTCGGCAAGAACGGCTTTTCCGCTCCGGAGTGCTCTGATGGTCTGGTCACAGTGAAACTGGGGAGGTGTCGCTAGCACGATCCCGTCGATCGCATCGCTGGACAGCACCTGCTCGAACTCTTCGATAACACCGGCCCCGTCCATGCGGTCGCACAACAAACGCGCCGAGGCGGCGGAACGACTGTTGAAGTAGAGCCTCGCCCGGCCCCTCAGGTTCCGGGCGTGCATGCCGCCGATCTTTCCGCAGCCCGAGATACAGATGTTTTTCATCTCAGTGTCCGGTTTCGGGAGGTAGCGATGTCCGCCACTCTAAGCGAGTTGGCGGCGATGGTGAGGCTGGGGTTAACGCCACCCGAGGTAGGCATGAAACTGCCGTCCACCACAAACAGATTATCGAACCCCCGAAGGCGGCAGCTGGGATCCAAAACGCTTTCATCTTCTTCGCTGCCGAAGCGCAAGGTGCCCACGGCGTGAGAAAAGGAATCGATGGCGTGCGTAAACGGAATCAGACCGCCGGCCGCGCGCAACACCCGCCTCGCTTTGCCGACCAGGTAATCGCGGCGAGCTAGATCGAGCGACGAATACGCGTGGTGAACCTCGGAGAGCTGCAGACCGTGCTCGTCCTTGGCTGGAGCCAGGGTCACTCGATTCTCGAACCGGGGTTCGTCTTCGGCGATACAGAGGAGGTTTTGCAGTCGCCGCGCCGCAGCTGCAGCCAATCGTTTCAATCCCGCGGGGGCAAAGTGATGGAGGACCTCCGGCGCGGGGGTGTAGATATCCTGAATGACACCTACGGCGGTTCCGTGCGCGGTGCGAAGATCTTCGTAAAAGTCGGTGAAACACAACTGCTTGTGGAACACATTCTCGGGATTGGTGACGCCCGGGAAGAGGTAGCCGGCCACCGCGTTGCAATGTCGCATGAGGCAACGCCCAAAGAAGCGGTGTTCGGTGCCCAGATGTGAACGCCGCAGCAAACCAGGGCTGTAGAGCGCGCCGGCCCCCAAAAACACGACCTGTGCGCCGATCGAAAACATCTCCTTGGTTTCCTTGCTGACGCAAATAAGCTGCTCGACCTTTTCGCCGGCGGTCTGCAATTCGGCGACGATAGTGCCGGCCACGATCTCGAGTCCGAACTCCTGGGCTTTCCGCAGAACCGTGGCCGTGAGATCGTTTTTCGCCTCGATGCGGCAGGGGAATCCGTCGCAGGTGTTGCATTTGATGCAGATGTTTCTGGCGTTGTCGGTGAAGTTGATCGCCAGGGGAATCTTGAACGGATTGTATCCGACTTTCCGGGCGGCCGCGAGGATACGTTGCGCCGGTGCCGTGAGTGGCTGGGCGGGTTGCGGATATCCCCCGGACCGGCGGGGCTCGAAGGGGTCTTCGCCGGAATCCCCGTGGACTGCCAGCAAGCGTTCGGCTTTGGTGTAGTAGGGCTCCAGGTCTTCGTAGCCGATGGGCCAGTGGTCGAAGTCAGTCTCGCGCAGACGTAAGGACGCCCCCCCGTAGAAAACCGAAAGTCCGCCTACGGCTTCGTTGGAAAAGAGCGGTTTGAACTCTCGGGCGCCGTACTGTTTGACCAGGAGCGGAGCGCTGTTGCGATAACGCTGTTCGAGCAGAATCGCTTCCTGGTTCCAATCGAGCTCATCCCGTCTCGCCCAACCTCCGCGCTCGATCAATACCGTGCTTAGCCCCGCCTCGGCGAGGGCGTAGGCTGCTAGGGCTCCGCCAAAACCGGATCCGACAACGACCGCGTCATAAGACTTGGATTTCATGTAGATATACGATGGCCAGCACCGCTACAATCGCCAATGCCATGTAATGAAATTTTTCGCGACGGTCGACGAATTCCTGGATCCGTTGGAGATCGGGTCGGAATTTTCCCGACATGTTGCGCTGGATGAAGGTCTTGTAGTACTCGATCGCGAAGCGTTCGAGGCCGCCGTTCATGTATATGAGGAAACCGACGTGGAGCGGGTCGAGAGGGTCGCCGAGAAGGTAGAATAGAGGTGACAGCACGGCAAGAACCAGACCTGAACGCTGGAACTTCAGCCATCTGAATCCCTCGAAGGGCGCATCCTTGTAGGCCCCGCCCAGGGCAACCAGGAGCCCGGTTCCGTAGGCCACGAGCAGATATCCCCAACTGCTGACCTCAACCTCGATGAGCAGGAAGCTGAACACTGCGGCGACGATGAGAGCGCCTGCCGCGTAACGCAAGAGATCGCTTTCCACGTATCTGCCAAAGAAGGTGATCCGCGACGGGACGAAATATTTCGATTGGTCCTCAGTTCGAAAGAACCCCTTGTAAAGCTCGGCGACGAAACGTTCGATGCCCATGATCAGGAAGAAAACCTGTACGATGCCGAGGCGAGCCAGGTTCTCGCTGAAAAACGGGATGAAGTAGAGGGCGACCAGGATCGCCACGTTGAAATAGATGCTGCGGGGAAAGGTTTTCGCTTTGAAGGTCTCGAAGGGAGAATCTTTGAACGCCCCCCAAAGGGATGTATAGAGACCCGAGAATAGGGTGACGACCAGTGCGACCGCGAAGCTCATGGGTTCATTTCGTTTACGGCGTCGCCCGGCGGCGGCTGACGGCAACAAACATCCAACCGGCGTTGACCCTAAAATCGAGAGCGACAATAGTACTGTCATCGCTGTTTGCTAGCAACCAACAGCGGTCACCTCCGCCGTTCCTTGCCAAACGAAGGGGAAGCTCTATTTTTGCTGCCCGTCGAGAGGAGAAAATATGCGTTTGGGTGTCGTCGGAATGGTACCGTCCGACCTATCGATGATTCGAGCGGAACACCTGGAAGCGGTCCGCAAGTTGGATCTTTCCGGTATCAGTGTTGGACAAGGTCGCGAGCAGCTGTTTGATGTGGATCCGTCCGCCTGCAAGCAGGTGCGATCGCTCTGCACCGAAATGGAGATGGACCTGGTCCAATTCAATGTGGGCTATGGCGAGTGTCTCTTTCATCCGGACCAGGAGATTCGCGACCGGGCGCTGGAGACGATCGAGCGCGGCATCGAGGTCGGCTCCGCGGTGGGTGCTCACGTCTGTCTCATTCGTCCGGGAAGCATGGGAGACAGCCCGTACGCCATCTCCATGGAGAACATGCGGCCCGAGTGCCGCGAGCGACTCGTGGAAACCCTCGGGAGGGTGGCGAACAAAGCGGAGGCAGAAGGGGCGGTCATCATGATCGAAACCCATGCGGTAACCGCCATGGACTCTCCTGAAACCAACCGGGAGATTCTCCAACAGGTAGGCTCTGATTCGATGGGCGTGGTCATGGACTACGTAAACCATTTCCAATCGTTGGAGCAGGTCTATAACAACACCGAGCGTCTAAAGCATATCTATGCCGTCATGGGATCCCTGGCGTCGGTGGGACACTGCAAGGACATCAAGTTCGGCCAGGGGCTTGTCATTCACATCGACGAGGAGGTACCCGGCGATGGTGTTCTGGATATGGAAACCGCCCTGCGCTGCTGGCACGAGCTTCGTCCGGACGGGTACATGCTGCTGGAGCACCTTCCCGATGAGCTCTATCCCCGGGCAAGCGCCAATGTGCATCGGATCGCAGCAGAGGCGAAGATCGAAATTCACTGATTGGAGAGATTGATGATTGAACCGCACAGCGCGAAGGAGCTCACTCCGCTTTTCGTAACCGACGCATCACGGCGACAAGAGCTGATCACGGAAGCGGCAAACCTGCCCACCGTCCTCATCTCATCGGGAGCCGCGGCGTCGGCAGTCATGCTCGCCTCGGGATATTTCACCCCTTTGTCCGGGTATATGAACGTGGCGACTGCCCTCACCGTCGCGTCGGAGATGAAGCTGGATGACGGTGTCTTGTGGCCGGTTCCGGTTCTAAATCTGATTCCAGCTGCAGACCTGCCGTCCAACGTAGAGGTGGAGACCAGGGTCGCGCTACTCGATCCAAACGTAGAGGGTCATCCGCCCGTTGCCATCCAGACCGTAGCAGGCATCGACACCCTTCCGGACAGCGACCGAGAGACCATCGTTCAGAGTACGTTTGGAACCACCGATTCCCAGCATCCGGGTGTTGCCGCCTTTAAGGCTATGGGCGATGTAGCGCTCTCCGGCCCCATCGAAGTATTGAGCTACTCCTACTTTCGCGATGAGTTTCCGGACACCTTTCGCACGGCACCCGAGATCAGGGAGGAGTTCAAACAACGAGGCTGGGACACGGTGGTCGCCTTCCAGACACGCAATCCGATGCACCGCGCCCACGAGGAGCTTTGCCGGATGGCCCAGGAAGCCGTTGATGCCGACGGCATCCTAATCCATATGCTGCTGGGCAAATTGAAGGCCGGAGACATCCCGGCGCAGATTCGGGATGCCTCCATTCGCAAAATGGTGGAGCTGTATTTTCCCAAGAACTCAGTCATGATCGCAGGTTATGGATTCGACATGCTTTATGCCGGACCGAGGGAGGCAGTGCTGCACGCGATCTTCCGGCAGAACTGTGGTTGCAGCCACCTGATTGTGGGTCGGGATCACGCCGGCGTCGGGGACTACTACGGACCGTTCGATGCCCAGACCGTCTTCGACGACATCCCGTCCGGAGCATTGCGGATAGAGATTTTTCGCGGTGACCACACCGTCTGGTGCAACGCTTGCGATAAGGTGGTCATGATGCGCGATTGCCCCCACGGGCCCGACGATTACCTGATGCTTTCCGGCACCAAGGTGCGAGAGCTCTTGGCCGCCGGCGAGACTCTACCCCCCGAATTTGCACGTCCCGAAGTGGCGGAAATCCTGATGGAGCACTATCAATCCTAGTTCACCGGCGGCTGCGTGACCGAACAGGCCCTTAAGAGTTGCGAACTCCACGTCCATCTTGGTGGCTGTCTCTACGCCGAAGATCTGCTGGAGCTGTGCCGCGACCGTGCCGGCGAGATCGATTGGGAGCTGTACATCGACGCGTACGCCGAATCGTTCGGCACGAGACCCGATCCCCCCGGGTTGATCGCCGCCGCCCGTGCAAGCACCGAGGGTTTCGACCGCTTTCGTCGGCACTATGTCGTGGGCCCGGAAGACGGCGGAGACTTTGCGCGCTTTCAGGCGAAGTTCAATCTTGCCCTCTGTATCTATCGCCACTGGTTGCGAGCAGGCCGCGCGGATGAAGTAACGCGGCACATCATCGATCGACAGCGATCCAACGGATTGGAATTCGCGGAAATCCGCGCCATGTCAGGATCGGCGACGGATGATCCGGACGCGTTTCTGGGTTTTCACCGTGCTAATGCACAGGTACTGCGCGAGTGCTCGGGGGACGGATTCCAGGGGCGATATATCGTCAGCTTACCGCGGGGCGAGCCGTTGGCGGGTCTGGCTCTGGTGGAGAAACTGTTGGACACCTCACCTGAACTCATAGCGACCATTGTCGGCCTCGATTTCTGTTTCTTCGAGGAGGGGTACCCACCAAAAACGACGGCCGCTTTTTTTGATCGCCTGAATGCGTTCAACACCAACCATCCGGAACGCGCGCTGGAGGTGGTGTATCACGTTGGCGAGGTGTTTTTCGATAAGTCGCTGGAAAGTGCCGTCCGCTGGGTGCACGAGGCCGCGGAGCTTGGTGCCCGGCGGTTGGGGCATGCTCTGGCGCTGGGGATGGAACCGGAGATTGCCGTGGCTCGACGTCCTGAGGCGCACGAATCCGAGCCGGCCGGCGAGCGCGTGGATCAGATCCGCTACGATCTTGCCAACAAGAAGATGTTGGAAGAGTGCGGCGTCGAAGTGGATGAGAAAGGGCTAACGGCAGAGCTAGAGGAACTGTCGGGGTGCCCGCCCTGGATGTCGATCTCGCGCCCCTATTCTTCGCAGCGGCTAGAGGATGTTCGCCGCCGCCAGAACTCGGTGCTGAAGCGTCTCGCGGAGCTGGGCACCGTCATTGAATCCTGCCCCACATCCAACCTGCGCATAGCCAGCCTTCCCGACGCGGCCGCGCATCCTCTGGTCCGCTTCCTCCAGGCCGGCGTACAGGTCGTCATCGGTGCGGACGACCCCGGTGTGTTTGACGTCACCCTGGAAAGCGAAATCGACTGGGCCTTCGAACATATCGATATGGAACCTGCCCAACTGGTGGAGCGGTTGGGGGATCCGCACCGCCATCGACTTGGCGCGCACCGCGATTAGTCGCTGATCCCGCCCACCCGGCACACATCGAACCCCGTTTTACCGTTGCAGTCCCGGGAGCTCGATCTCCCCCGCGGCAATCCGTTGCAACGTTTCGGCGTAGAGAAGATGCTCCTGGGTCAAAACGCGAGCCGCCAAATCCTCGGGGGTGTCTTCCGCAAGCACCGGAACCGTTTTTTGGGCGACGATAGGTCCAGTATCATACTCCGCGTCCACCAGGTGAACGGTGGCTCCGCTCTCTAGCTCCCCCGCCGCGAGAACCGCACCATGCACGGCCGCACCGTAGAACCCCTTGCCTCCGAACTTCGGTAAGAGCGCTGGATGAATGTTCAAGATGCGGCCTTGGAAGGCGCTGAGGGTGCGGGGACCAAGGCGTTTCATGTAGCCGCAAAGGCAGACAACCTTGGATTCGTTGTCGGCAAGCGCGCCACAGATCGCCCGGTCCAGGTCCTCGGGATCGGGGTGGGTGCGGCTGCTGAGGTGAACCGCTGGTACGCCGGCGCGACGCGCTCGAGCCAACGCCCCGGAGGCGGAATTGTTGCTGATGATCACTCGCGGTTCGGCGTGCAGCCTGCCTGCGGCGCAGGCATCGAGAATCGCCTGGAGATTGGTGCCACCGTGGGAGGCTAGGAATCCCAGCTGCAGCCTGTCCGTCATCGCCTATGCGCACCTTCCAAGGCGCATCGAATCCGTTGCAGAAACGTGGGTCACAGGATCTCCAGCACCTGTTCGGGGGGCCGGCCCAATCTCGCTTTGTCGCCTGCGACGACGATAGGCCGCTCGATTAAAATCGGATTCTCCGTCATCGCGGCGATCAGCTGCTCGTTGGTGACGTCGGCCCCACCCAGCTGCAACTCTGCGAAGACCGACTCCTTGGTGCGCATCAACTCCAAGGGATCCATTCCGAGCTGGGTGAGCAACCTCCTTAGGGTCTTGGTGTCTGGGGGCGTTTTGAGGTAGTCGATCACCTCCGGTTCGAGCCCTTTTTTCTGGAGTAGCGCAAGAGTTTGGCGACTCTTTGAACAGCGGGGGTTGTGATAAATTTCAAGCTTCGACATGTGATCCTCGTTCGCAGCAAGGAGAGCATCGGCACGTGCAGCGCGGAAAGACGGCCCTTCAGGGTTCCGCATCAAGCACCCGGCGGATCTCCGGAGCACGGGGGTGGTCTGGTTGTAGCTCCAGTACTCGTCGCAGGCAGCGATGGGCATCTACCGGCTGGTCCAGGTGGTGGAGATAGGTCAGTCCCAGGTTGAAATACGCCTTGGCATAGGCGGGATCCAGTTCGGTTGCCTTCTGCCACGACTGAATCGCCGCTTTGTAGACGCTGCCCAGGCTATTGTAGCCGCGCGCATCCGAGGAATCCAGAGCGACAGCCGCTTTCCAGTGGTTTAGGGCTGCCTCGAACTGGCCGTCCCCGTAGAGCACCACCCCCATGTTGTAGTGCGTCGCCGCGTGCTGCGGGCGAATCTCAAGCGCGGTCCGCCAGTGATCCATCGCCTCGCTGGTTAAACGCATATCGAAGGCGTAGGTCAGTCCCAGATTATAATGGGTGTCGGCGTTGCGCGGATCGAGTTCGGCCACCCGGCGCCAGTGGTGGATGGCAAGCTCCGGTCGGCCCTGGGCCCGGTGCTCGGCGCCGAGATGTTGGTGGCTTGGCAGGTGGTCCGCGTCTGCCGCCAGCGCCGCCTGCCAGCTGGGGATCGCCCGTTGCGGCTGATTCAGATCGAAACGATAAACCAGGCCCTGGTTGAAATAGGCGTCCGCCATGTTCGGATCCACGGCGAGCGCCTTCTCCCAGTACCGAAGGGCCTCACGGAAATGGCCCAGGCGCCGAAAGGCGATGCCGGCATCGTTGTAGAAACGCGGATCTGCGAAACTGGGATCGCGCCGCGCCGCTGCAAACGCCAGGGGGGCGAATTCGTCGGGCGCGCCTTCGTCGAGAGCCGACTTGGCGGCGCGACGGCTTGCGGCGGCGAGCAGAACGTGGGCCGACTGTTTTGGGCGCGGTCGGGCGTTCGCCGCAGTGCGCCAAATCTGCACCGCGGGGCCGCTTTGGCTGAGCGCGCCGAAGTTGCCCAACGGGATATAAAAGGCGTCGATCGGGTCGTACTGTGGACGCGAAACATCGAGGCCCTCAGGGTCAAAAACCGCCACTCGCGATCCCACCTGTGCAAGCCCAATCTCCAGGTTCCTATCGGCGCTGGAATCGGAGAGCGGATGATCGAGTAGAATGACATACTCGCACTCGAAATCCTCGACAGTCTCGATACTCCCGGCGCTCAACTCGCGGTTACCATGCTGAACGACGTAGCTGAAGAACGGTTTTTCAGGGTTCTCCCGCTCCAGGAAGGGGAGCAGCGCATCCATATCGCGCTCGTCCAGATTGCGCAGCGCCTTCTGCCGCTTCCACCAAAGATGCTCGAAGGTCTCAACCGGCACATTGCCGGCCCAGCCACCGAAGTTGCAACAGCGAGCGCCCGGAGCCGCGTTCCGCTCCATCCAGCTTCTGGCCTGGTGCCGCGTGTCCTCGCTGGCTTGTAACTGCGCGACGCGCACCGATCCGTAAAGCGGTTCGATCAGAAGAGCCAGGAACAGTACTGCTCGCCAGCGCAGATAGGGGATCTGTTTGGCCAGGCCGATGCCTGCAAAAGCCGCCAGCACGACCCACACCTCGGCTTGTTTTTGCCGAAAGACCTGCAGCCCCACGGCGATGGCGCCGGCGGCCAACCCGAGATAACCGAGACTGTGTCGCAGGCTGAAGGTGAGATGGTGCCACCAGGCAAGGTCTCCGCCCCCGCGCCCACTGCGGGCGTGCACAGTCTGGAACAGGAAATGGGCTTTGAAGGTGGCAAAGTCCAAGAGTAGATAGGGGGAGGTTGCCAGAAAGAGCGCGGCGGCCGCGAGGGGCGCCACCCACAGACGACCCTGCAGCACCGATCGGCGCGCGCACAGGTGCGCCACCGGAATGGCCAGGCCGACGGCAGCGCCGGGATATTTCGTGCTCGCCGCCAGACCGACCAGGGCGCCGGCCAGCAGGTAGTCCCGGGTGCGGTCGACGGTCAGGAGTCGCACCGCCGCCCAGGTGGCTCCCACAACCCAGAAGGCCATAGGTACGTCAACAGCCGCCAGCGGAGTCTGACGCACGTGAAGAACGCTGACCGCCAGGAGCCCCGCTGCGGCCAGGGCGGCTCCCTCCCCTCCCACCCTCTTCACCAGGCGATACACCCACCAGATCGTTAGCGTCGAAAAGCAGACACTTGCCAGCCTGGCCAGCAGCAACAGCGAATCGGTGTCGAAAAAGGTGTGGTAAGCGGTAAACTCGGACGCCGTCCAATTGCGGCCGAGCACCTTTCCTACGATGAAATAGGCGGCGTAGAGCAGTCCGAGGAGATAGAAGTGGAACGTAGGTTTATGGAAGGAGTGCGGATTGAGATCCCCGCTGAAAAAGTTCAGCGGGTAAACCACCAGAAAGATTTCGTCGGGGTGCTCGGCGGGGGATCCGAAGGCCAAACCCCACAAACGCAGCCCCACCGCAGCGGCGAGTATCGCTGGAAACGCCCAGTTCCTCAATCTATCCAACACCGTCGCGGTTGGGCTGGACTAGGATGCTGCCATGCGCCTCAGAACGGTATGCAGGATTCCGCCGTTGCGGTAGTAGTTGATCTCCACCGGAGTATCGATGCGACAAAGGGTTGAGAAACTCGAGCTTTGGTCACCGAGCTTCGCCCTCACCTCAAGCAGCTGTCCCGGCTTCAGATCGTCGTCTAGTCCGTCGAAGTCGAAGAGCTCTTCACCGGTAAGGCGGAGGCTCTCGCGACTCTCGCCCTCGACGAACTGGAGCGGCAGGATGCCCATCCCGATTAGATTGGAGCGGTGAATACGTTCGTAGCTCTCGGCGATAACAACCTTGACCCCCTGCAAGAACGGTCCTTTGGCCGCCCAGTCGCGACTGGAGCCAGTACCGTACTCCTTGCCGGCCAGGATGACCAACGGCGTCCCATCCGCGACATGTTTGGCCGCGGCGTCGTAGATGGCCAGCGGCTCCGCCTCGTCCAGGTATCGGGTATACCCGCCCTCGACGCCCGGTACCATCTCGTTGCGGATACGGATGTTGGCGAAGGTGCCACGCATCATCACCTCGTGGTTGCCGCGGCGGGATCCGTAGCTGTTCCAGTCGCTGCGATCCACACCGCGTTCTTCGAGATAGCCGGCAGCCGGGCTTCCTTGGGCGATCGCCCCCGCCGGCGATATGTGGTCAGTCGTCACGCTATCGGCCAGCCGGGCAAGCACCCGGCCGCCTGAAATCGGCTGAATCGGATCTACCTCGGAGGTGAGGCCGGCGAAGAAGGTGGGCCGGCGGATGTAGGTGCTGGACTCATCCCAGGCGTAACGTTCGCCGGTGGCGACGCTGATCGCGTTCCAGGTCTGGTTGCCGCTGAAAACGTCGGCGTACTCCTCTTCGAACATCTTGGGCTGTACGGCGCGGGCGACTTCAGCGCGAATCTCTTGCTGCGGCGGCCAGATGTCAGCCAACAGAACCTCGCGGCCTTCGCGGTCGATGCCAAGCGGCTCGCGAGTCAAGTCGATATCGGTGCGGCCTGCCAGGGCGTAGGCGACCACGAGAGGGGGAGAGGCTAAAAAATTTGCCCGGGCCAGTGGATGCACGCGGCCTTCGAAGTTGCGGTTGCCGCTCAGAACGCTGCAGGCCACCAGATCGTTCTCCTCGATTGCGTTTTCGATTTCGCTGCGCAGGGGACCGGAATTCCCGATGCAGGTGGTACAGCCGTACCCTACGGTGTGGAAACCCAAGGTCGCCAGATCATCCACCAGATCCGACTCTTCCAGATAACGCGTCACTACACGTGAGCCGGGTGCCAGACTGGTTTTCACATAGGGTGGAACCGAGAGTCCACGTTTCACCGCATTTCGCGCCAGCAGGCCGGCGCCGATCATCACGCTGGGATTGCTCGTATTGGTGCACGAGGTGATTGCGGCTATTACCACGGCCCCGTCGAACAGCTCGGTTGCCGTTCCGTCCACCTCGAGGGCGACGCGTTTTGATCCAGATTGGCGCTCGTACTTCTCCCCCAGCAGGGTCTCGAAAGAAGATTTCATGGCGGGCAGCGGGACCCGATCCTGCGGGCGGGTTGGACCGGCGAGGCTAGGTTCCACCGAACCCATGTCCAGGCTCAGCTGCTCACTGAAACGCGGTTCCGCCTCGGTGCTGGTGTAATAGGTGCCCTGAGCCTCGTTGTAAGCCCTGACGCGGTCGATGACCGCCTTTTTGCGGCTGGTCTGCTCGAGGTACGCGAGGGTTTCCTCATCCACCGGGAAGAGGCCCACGGTGGCGCCATATTCCGGGGCCATATTGGCGATGGTGGCGCGATCAGCGAGGCTGAGGCGTTGCAGCCCCGGTCCGTAGAACTCCACGAACTTGCCGACGACACCGTGTTTTCGCAGCATCTGGGTCACGGTCAACACCAGGTCCGTGGCCGTGGTCCCGGGTGGCAGCTCGCCTTCCAGTTTGAAGCCGACCACGTGCGGCATAAGCATATAGATCGGCTGCCCCAACATCACGGCTTCCGCTTCGATCCCACCCACACCCCAGCCGACGACGCCAAGACCGTTGATCATGGTGGTATGGCTGTCGGTACCGACGAGGCTGTCTGGAAAGTAGACCTGCTGCCCGTCTGCCCCCACCTGCGACTGTACCACCGATGCGAGGTACTCCAGGTTGACCTGATGTACGATACCGGTGGCCGGCGGCACGACACTGAAATTGTCGAATGCCTCCTGTCCCCAGCGAAGGAACTCGTAGCGTTCCTTGTTGCGCGTAAACTCCCGCTCCGCATTCAACTGCAGGGCGCGGGACTGTCCATAGTGATCTACCTGGACGGAATGATCGATCACCAGGTCGACCGGGATAAGGGGATTGACGCGTTTCGGATCGCCACCGAGGTCGGCCATGGCATCGCGCATCGTCGCCAGATCGACTACCGCCGGAACCCCGGTAAAGTCTTGCATGACCACGCGGCCGGGTTTGAACGGTATCTCTTCTTTTCCGGCCGTTTCCGGACTCCATTGGGCGATGCGGGTCACATCCTCCTCGGTAATCTCGAAGCCGTCGCATTGCCTGAGTGCAGCTTCCAGCAGAACCTTTATGGAGTACGGCAAGCGGCCGATGTCGGCGATGCCGTCTTCCTCCAATTTCTGGATGCGATATATGGACCCCGTGCCATCACTGGTCTCAAGCGTCGCCCGGGCGCCGAAGCTGTCGTTGTTGTCGGTTGCCATGCTGCATCTCCGTCTTCGCGCGGGCGCCTGTGGTCGTGCGGATGCCCGGGTCGGGGTGTGGCTAATTGTTTATGCGGGAACAACCTACCTCAGGTTTGAGGAGCTATTGAAGGTACTTCTGACCCGCGGGAAGTCAAGTAATTCGGGCCTGTTGCGCCTCCTGGTGCCGGCGCTACTATCAGGTCAATTTTGCAACCTGGGCGCCTTCGGTAGGTACTTGCAGAAGATCTTCACCGTAGATGATATCGCCGTTGAAAACGGTGCTGGCCTCGGCAACGATGCGTTCGCGCACACCTGGACCTTCCATTTGTTCGGTCAGATGAACCAGCACCAGGGTGTCCACCCCCGCTTCCTTGGCCGATCTCGCCGCATCCAGATGGCCCGAGCAAAACCCGGTCATACGCGGATCACTGACTACTCCGTTCAGAAAATGGCACATGTGAATAAGGATGTTGGCCCCGCGGGAAAGCTCCACAAGAGCCTCGGTGGGTGCCGTATCACCTCCGAAAACGATGGAAGTTCCCCGGGTCTCAACGCGATAAGCCAGGCAGGTCAGTTGAGGTTGCACGTGAACCACTTCGGCCACCTGCAGAGACCATTCTCCCCGGTCCAGCGCGCTACCGTGTGCGACCTCCTCCACGTCGGGGACAGGCAACTCTCGAGGCAGGATTCCGCCCCGCGCCTCGTAGATGAATTGGCTTCCCGGATGCTGGGTGCGAGCCTCAAGATCGCGGGCGAAGGCTCCTTCCGAACCCAACAGTCGGTCTGTCATGGTCTTCGTTCCCGGTGGGCCGATCACCGCCAGTTCCTTTATCTTGCCTGCCCCTTGATCCCAGCGGGTGAGCGCGAAGTAGGCAAAATCGACGCAATGGTCGTAGTGCAGATGGGTTAGCAGCAAGGTGTCGATCTGTGTAAGGTCCTCTTGTTTCTGCAACAGACGCCGCACGATGCCCGGACCGCAGTCGACCAGAATCCTCTCATGGTCTACGGTCAGCAGATAGCCCGATCCTGCCCGGTGGGTGAGCGGTGTCGGCGTCCCGGTGCCCATGAGGTGCAATTCCACAGTCATTCGAGTACTCCGGATGTTTTTGCGACCGGCGGATTTTGCGTACAATCATCCCGTCGATTTCTGTGAGTTCCGAGGTCGAAAGGTATCATTGATCACCACCTGCCTCAACCGATCATGAGAAACCTACGGGAGTACTTGGATCTCCTGCAGCGCGAAGGAGATCTTGCCACCATAGAGGCGCCGGTCGACTCGGACCTGGAGATTGCCGAGATCCACCGACGGGTCATCGCGTGCGGTGGACCGGCTTTGCTGTTTACCAACGTTACCGGCGCCGACTTTCCGTGTGTGACCAATCTGTTCGGGACGCGAAGGCGGGTCGACCTGGCGTTCGGTCCGCGACCCCAACAGTTCCTTGCTCAGTTGGTGGAGCTTGCCCATGAGGTCTCCTCGCTGTCTCCCCGAAAGCTTTGGGGCCATCGCTCGCTGGCCGGGCAGTTACGCAAGGTGGGCATGAAAAGCGTCAACCGCGGACCAGTCACCGAACGTCGCCAGCCGACGCCTAACCTTGAGCGTCTGCCGCTATTGAAGACCTGGCCGGAAGATGGGGGCGGGTTCATTACCCTGCCTTTGGTTTACACCGAACACCCGGAAAGCGGCAAACACAATTTGGGCATCTATCGTATTCAGCGGTATGATCAGCACACCACCGGGGTACACTGGCAGATTCAAAAAGGGGGAGGTTTTCACTACCACGTGGCGGAACAGCGCAACGAAGCCCTGCCCGTGGTCATCTTTGTCGGCGGTCCCCCTGCACTCATTCTGGCAGCCATCGCCCCTCTGCCTGAAGATCTGCCCGAACTGATGCTGGCGTCGCTGTTGCAGGGAGGACGCCTGGAACGCGTGAGGAATCCGCATGGCGGTTTGCCGTTGATCGCCGAAGCAGACTTCGCCATCGAGGGCACCGTGGCTCCCCACGAACGAAAAATCGAAGGACCGTTCGGAGACCACTACGGCTACTACTCGTTGGAACACGAATATCCGGTTCTTCGTGTGGATCAGGTGTATCATCGCAGGGATGCAGTCTATCCCGCCACGGTGGTCGGCAAACCTCCCCAGGAAGACCTGTTTTTGGGGAACTACATTCAGGAGTTGATGGCCCCACTCAGCCGTTTGGTGATGCCGTCCATAAAAGCGATCTGGAGTTACGGGGAAACCGGCTACCACAGCCTGTCTAGCATCGTTGTCGAAGAGCGTTACCCCCGCGAGGCGATGAAGTTCGCTTTTCGTATCCTTGGTGAGGACGGAGGTCAGTTGGCGTTGACCAAGGTGCTTGTGGTGATCGACGGGGCGGTGGATCTGGCTGATTTCAGGCAGGTCCTCGAGTACACCTTGGCCCGGACTCAGTTGGAAACCGACCTGTTTGTCATCGCCAATCTCGCCATGGACAGCCTCGACTACACCGGCCCCGAGATAAACCGGGGCAGCAAAGCGATTCTGATCGGCGTCGGCGATGCGAAGCGGACGTTGCCGGCAGAGTTCGAAGGCGCGCTACCGGCCGGCGCTACCGCTGTGTCGACCTACTGTCGCGGGTGTCTGGCGGTAAGCGGACCCGGGTATTCCGAAGATCCAGATTTCGCCGGGGTCCTCACGCGGGATTCGGCCGTGAGCGCATGGCCTCTGGTCTTTCTGGTGGACGACACCCGCGTCGTGGAAAGAAACGTGACCTTTCTCTGGAGCAGCTTCACCCGGTTCGAGCCGGCCGGCGATCTGTATGCGGCAGAGATTCGCCTGGTTCGGCACCATCCAAGCTATACCCCTCCGGTCGTGCTCGACTGCCGCAAGAAACCGGGCTACCCGGATGAGCTCGCGGTGGACGAGGAGACCGCGCACAAGGTCAGCGGTCGGTGGTCCAAATACTTTCCGCACGGTGGCGTCGACGGCGTCGAAGACCGTTTGGGGTACACCGGATTCGCACTCATGGACTGATTCGACATGGACACTTCGCTGGCACACGCTACCGTCAAAGAACTAGCCACCCGCATCGAAAAGGGCAGCCTCTCTCCCGTCGAGCTGACCGAATATTACCTCGACCGGATCCAGCGGCTGGACCACCGGTTGAATTCGTTCATGCTCATCGCCCACGAGCGCGCCCGCGCTGCCGCCAAAGCGGCCGAGATCGCCATCGCCGGCGGCAACTACCTGGGCCCGCTGCACGGCATCCCGTTTGCCGTCAAAGATCTGGTGAACGTCGCCGGTTTGCCCACCACCAACGGATCGATCCTGTTCAAGGAGCGCATTGCCCGCAACGACGCGACGGTCTTTCGCAAGCTGCTGCAGGCGGGTATCGTGCTCATAGGCAAGACGGGACAGGTAGAATTCGCGTTTGGCGCAACTGGTATCAACCACCACTACGGCACGCCGTGGAATCCGTGGGATGCCCAGGTGCAGCGCATTCCCGGTGGATCCAGCAGCGGATCTGGGGTCAGCGTCGCCGCAGACCTGGTGCCTGCCGCCCTGGGGACGGACACCGGAGGTTCGGTGCGCTTGCCGGCAGCTTTCAATGGCCTTGTCGGGTTGAAACCGACCTTCGGTCGCGTGAGCACGGTTGGGATCGAACCCCTGAATCCGGACCTCGATTCCCCCGGACCGATCGTGCGCTCGGTGGAAGACGCCGCGCTTTTCCTGCAAGCGCTCGCCGGACCGGACCCGGCCGATGAGAATACGTGGAATCGGCCGTGCGAGCAGTTTGCGGAAAACCTCGACGTAGATCTCAGCGGCATGCGGGTTTGTTTTCCACGTGAGTATTTTTGGGAAGAGACCGATGACGAAGTAGAAGCGGCGGTGCGTGCCAGCGCCCGCGTTTTTGCCGATATGGATGTTCAGGTGGATGAGATATCGATCCCGGAGATCAACGAGATGGCAGCGTTGTTTAGCCGCGCCAACATCTCGGCCGTCGAGCTATTCATGCGTCTGCGCGATCAGCTGGCAGAAAATCCGGAGATTTTCGATCCGGCGGTAGGTCCGCGTATTATGGCCGGCGGGGATGTTTCGGCGGTTGACTACCTGGAGATCAAATCGGAGTGTGAAAGGCTTAGAAAACAGGTTGTTCGCACCCTCGCCAACGTGGATGCTCTAGTAACCCCCACCACCCCATTTGCAGCGCTACCGGTATCGGAGGTAGACAGCGAATCCTTTCCCACGCTGAACCTTTTGAGCTTGCGAAACACCGTCCCGGCGAATCTTCTCGGGTTGTGCGCCATTACCGTGCCCTGCGGGTTTACCGATGACGGTTTGCCATTGGGTTTACAGCTCATCGGCCGCCCTTTTGAAGAGCGCCGGATCTTGTTGTTGGCCCACGCCTTCGAACAATCTTCTGAATGGTCTCGCCGGCACGCAGATGTAACCCTTTTCGAGTAGGTCATACCGTCGGGAAGGCTTGCTCGGATATACCGGCGCCGCTATATTTCACGGCGCCCAAATCAACCTTCTGATCCATCCTCTTGTGCTCCCATCGTCCAGCGGTTAGGACCCAGGATTTTCAATCCTGTAACCGGAGTTCGAGTCTCCGTGGGAGCACCACAACAAAAATATCAGAAAAGGCCCTTTACTTGGGGGCCTTTTTTGTATCATTCAGATCCCCCACCTAGGATAAAGCCGCGACCTCGGTCATGTTCAGATTCGGTATAGGACCCAAGGCAAGATCGGATTGGGTCCTCGTTGCCACAGCGCTTGTTGCCTATGCCATAGTGGTAATCCGGAGCGCCTGGTTAACTGAGGATGCATTCATCACGTTCCGCACTGTAGACAATTTTATCAACGGCTACGGACTGACGTGGAACGTTTCCGAACGCGTCCAAAGCTACACGAACCCGTTGTGGATGTTCTTGGTTTCTCTTTGCTATCTGTTCACCTCAGAGATCTATTGGACCGCCATTTGTCTCGGTATCGCGACCTCGCTGCTTGCCGTATCCGTGGTTGTTTTGCGCGTGGCGGAATCGATCGGGTCCGCGGTTCTAGCCGTTGTCGTCCTGACCTGTTCCAAGGCGTTTGTCGACTACTCGACGTCCGGCATGGAAAACCCGCTCACCCATTTGATCCTGGCTCTCTTCCTTTCCGTCTATCTGCGGCAACGATTCAACAACGGGACCCTTTTCTGGTTATCGCTGCTCGCCGCTCTCGGCATGGTCAACAGGATGGACACGGCGCTCTTTTTCCTTCCGCCCCTGGCGTTCGTCGCCGCAAGGATACGAAGCGCGAAGGCGACCGGTATAGCTGTAGTGGGGTTTGCGCCTTTTTTCCTATGGGAACTCTTCTCTGTCGTTTATTACGGTTTCCTCGTTCCCAATACGGCGTACGCCAAGCTGAATACGGGGATACCTGTTTCGGACCTGACACTTCAGGGGTTTTATTACCTCTTGAATTCCATCAAGCTGGATCCCCTGACGTTATTGTGCGTTCTGGTCGGTGTCGCTTTGCCCCTGGCAAAGAAAGCATGGTGGCAAACCCCCGTGGGACTTGGCATTCTTCTGTACCTGTTTTACGTGGTCTCCATAGGTGGGGATTTCATGAGCGGCCGCTTTTTGAGTGCGCCCCTCCTTGCCGCAGCGACGTTGGCACTTCCGCATCTTAAGAAGACCAAACAGTGGTCCGTTCCGTGCTGCGCACTGCCGCTGATCAGCCTCTGTTTGCCTTTTTCGCCGTTTCTGAGTGGAGCAGACTATGGCAAGGGACCCGAGGGCCAAGCTGGCGCCAGAAACATCCACGACGAGAGAGGACTCTTCTATCCGAACGCTGGTTTGCTGCGGAAGTTGCATTTCGATGGAGAGACGGAGTTTCCCGATCATTGGTGGGCGGTGCGAGGGCGTCAGGTCAGGAAACAGCAGACGACATCGGGTGTGACGCGCGAAGGTTTTCTGGTGGAACCTGTGGATCGAGACGATCTGGACGCGGTGACGACCTGGATGAATATCGGCTTGAGCGGTTTTTATGCCGGGCCCCGCGTTCATATCGTCGATGCTATCGCGCTGGCTGATCCGCTTCTCGCCCGGCTGCCGGCGATCTCAGTTTCAGGGTGGGGTGCCGGCCATTTTGGCCGCTTGATGCCGGAGGGGTACTTGGAAACACATATCCGCGGGGAAAACCTGATTGCCGACAAGCAGCTTGCCCGTTATTACGACCACTTGTGTACTGTTGTTCGTGGAGATCTCTTTGATCCTGTACGATGGAGTGAGATATGGAACATCCATGTGGGCAAGTATGACGCGCTGATCGACTTTCAGCGCTACCGCCATCCGACGGACCTGGAGAGGCACCTTTCCGAGGTTAGAATACGGCCTCGTGATCCTACCAAACATATCACCCTGGCCGAGGAATACTTTAGGCTTGACCACGTGGATGAGGCGCTTTCGTCCCTTCGTCGGGCGCTGGACATCAACCGGTTGAGCTTCGCCAACCATTACATCGTGGCGAACATCTATGCCGGCCATCAGCAACCCACGCTCGCTCACGAAGCCTACCGTAGCGCGATAGCTCTCAGTTCGAGGCACCTTCGCGACCTGGAGCGCGCGGGGAATTGGGAAGGCTTGCATGTTGCCTATGGCAGGTTGGCTCACGGCTACGTCGAGACCGGTAATCGGGCTGCAGCCATTTCCGCACTGGAAGAAGCATTAAGAATCAAACCTGATGAAGAGCTGCGCCGCAAGCTGCGAGCCGTTAGTGGCGATTAAAGGTGATCGTCCTTGCAGCGACACCGTGGTCATTTTTGCGGTCTTGTCCACGACTGTGTATCCTGAATTCAGGTGATTATGTTGCTGACATTGCTGAGAAAACTGGTTTCCTGGATCCTGATCGATCTTCTCCTCTCGGTCGCGCGACGGTGGTTTGCCGGGGATCTCTCCTTGCAGAAGCTGGCGGACAAAGTACTGGCGTCGCTTCCGAGGTTTTCGGGAAAACCGGGTGACAAAGCCAAGAACAAGACCCTCTCTTGAACGTTCAGATCGGAAAAATCACCAAGTCCGTCCTGGTAATCGAGGACCAGACCATAGCCCGAAAGACCATGTGCCAGCAGCTGGAGTACTACGGTTACAAGGTCCTGGAGGCGAGCACCGGCAAGGAGGGGTTACAGCTGTTCAACCAGCACAAGACCGATGTCGGCATGGTGCTGCTCGACCTTTCCCTGCCCGATGTATCGAGCGACCAGATGTTGGCGGCACTGCGAACCTTGGAACCGAACGTGAACGTAGCCGTCTGCACCGATGAGTCGCTCACCGAGTCGAAATCCAAGGAGGAATTCAAGGACCTGGTGGGCATCCTCAAGAGACCTGTGCGCACCGATCGATTGCTTGCTGTGCTGCACAAGGGCCTGGAGGGCTGACCTTCTGACTATATCAGGATAACCCCGACCCCTCGCTATCCGTTTGGGCCAATCTCTTGCGACTCGCGCCGTTCGCGGCGTTCTCTGGACCGGTAGCGCCTCCTTCGTGCAGCTGCTGATCCCCCTGGTGTTGTACGGCTTTCTTCCGGCGGATCAGATGGGCAGGTTCGAGGGTGCTCTCACCATTGTTATGTTGGGTGCGTTGCTCGGCAGTCTGGGCCTTGGCGAGGCGCTGGTTCAAAACCGCAACGCCGGCGACATCCATTTCAATTCGGCGTTCTGGACCTGCCTGTTTACCGGGTGCACTATCTCCCTCCTTTTGATCGCCAGTGCCTCGCGGATTGGGGAGCTGCTCTCCTGGCCCAGTCCGGACGAGTTGCGGCCACTGTTGGTGCCGCTTTCGCTCTTGATCCCGCTGGCTTCGGTCTCGGGCATCTTTCGCGCCCGCCTTTCGCGCGAGCTGCTTTTCAGACCGCTGGCTATTTCTGAAATCGTGTCAGTGCTGTCCTACGCGGTGGTCGTAGTCGCCTTGTTGCCGCACTACGGCCTTTGGAGCCCCATCGTGGGTGCGGTGGTCCGCGAGGCCGCGTTGCTTGGCAGTCTTTGTGTTTCGGCGCGCTGGTGCCCGCGCTTTATTTGCAGCGTCTCCAGCCTCAGAGAGGTTCTCCCTTTCGGCCTGCACTTCACCGGTTCACGCAGCGTCAACTTTCTCAACAGTCACCTTGCAACCTTCTTCATCATGCCGCTGTTGGGCGAAGCTGCTCACGGATATTACAAGTTTGCCCACCGCATGACATTGTTGCCGCTGGTGCGTCTTTCCACCACCATAACGCGGGTATCCTTCCCAACCTTCTCCTCCATTCAGAACGATGGGGATCTATTGCCTCGGGGATACCTCAAATCGGTGCAGAGCATTGCTCTGTTCACCTGGCCGGCTCTAGTCTGGTTGTTGGTGTTTGCACCGGAGGTGCTGGCATTCGTGGAAAAAATCAACGATCTCGAATTGAGTCCCGCCCTGTGGGGTCTGCGCCTGTTGATCGTCGCCACCCTGGTTAAAGCCGTGGGCATCGTGGTAGGTTCGGTGTTTATGGCCAAGGGGAAAGCGAACTGGGCGCTCTACTGGTCCTTGTTCAGTCTTCTTCTGCTGCTGCCGGCACTTTACTATTCGACAGAGTATGGAGTGGCCGGCGTCGCGGCGGCGATTGCGGCGACCGCGTTGATCTTCCTGGTGCTGTCACAGCATTTGGTCAACCGCTTAACCGATCTGAGTTTTGGCGACTATTTAGGCAGTCTCGCAAGACCGCTCCTGGTAAGCATATTCGTATTGGCCGTACTGGTCTACGCCAGTATCGCTCTGCCGCCGGACCCGCTAGTGCGCCTTTCCGTCGGGACAGGGGTGGGCGTGGTCGCTTTCCTGGTGGCGACGCGACTGCTAGCGTGGGAATTCTGTCGACAGGTTTGGAAGAGTCTGTCCGGGGGTCGATCCGCCGCAACCAACGGCAGCGAGGATCCCGCCTGACGGCGGCGGATTCGTTTTCGGCAGGACATTTCACACACAGCCCATCTCCTTTGCGCCTGATTATGCCATGAGGTATCTTCTAGCTCCAGACGCTGCATCATGATGAATTTTAGGAGGTAGGGCTACATGTCCGAACAATCCAATGGCCAAACGGGAACGCCGAAACTCAAGACCGGTCTCGCCGAGATGCTCAAGGGCGGAGTGATCATGGATGTGGTCACTGCCGATCAGGCAAAAATCGCCGCCGATGCCGGCGCCGTGTCGGTGATGGCTCTGGAGCGGGTGCCAGCCGACATCCGCAAGGATGGCGGGGTTGCGCGCATGGCAAGCATCGAAAAACTCCGGGAGATCATGGAAGTAGTCTCGATCCCGGTCATGGCCAAGGTTCGCATCGGGCATTTCGCCGAGGCGCAGATGCTTCAAGCCCTGGGCGTCGACTACGTCGACGAAAGCGAGGTCCTAACACCGGCTGACGAACACTTCCACATCGACAAGTTTGCTTTCGAGGTACCGTTCGTCTGCGGCTGCCGCAATCTGGGCGAGGCCCTGCGCCGAATTGGCGAAGGCGCGGCGATGATCCGCACCAAAGGTGAAGCCGGTTCGGGTAACATCGTGGAGGCGGTGCGCCACATGCGCAGTGTTACCGATGAGATGCGACGACTTACCACGCTGCGGCCGGAAGAGTTGATGACGACGGCAAAAGATCTAGGTGCGCCGTATGAGCTGGTTAGATTGGTCGCGCAGGAGGGCAAATTACCGGTACCCAACTTTGCAGCCGGAGGCGTCGCCACCCCGGCGGATGCATCGCTCATGATGCAGCTGGGCGCCGAATCCGTCTTTGTGGGCTCGGGGATTTTCAAGTCGGGTGATCCGGAGCAGCGCGCCAAGGCGATCGTGGAAGCCACGACACACTACGAGGATCCGGAAGTGTTGATTAGGGTTTCCGAGAAGCTGGGTGAGGCCATGGTGGGAATCGATATCAACACTATCGAAGAAGGGCAGCTGCTGCAGACCAGAGGTTGGTAGCTAGTGCCCTGTATCGGAAGTAGGCTTGTGAAATGAGGGCGCCGAGTCGGCCGGACTGCAAGGCACGCGATCGAGGCGTATTGGTGAGATACGACGAGTGAGCGCAACGCAGCAGAGCGGGATGAATCGGCGAATTAATACAGGCATATTTTCGATACAGGGGCACTCTAGGTGCAGGTAGGCGTTCTGGGTCTGCAGGGCGACTTCGAAGCCCACGGCAGGATGCTGGAGCAGCTCGGCGCCACCGTTCAGGTCGTCAAGAAACCCCGACAACTCCACGAAGTGTCCGGATTGGTGATTCCCGGTGGGGAGAGCACCACCCTGATCCGTCTCATGGATCTCTACGACTTCTGGGATCCCCTCCGCACATTCTCCAGCGAGGGTGGAGTCATTTTGGGAACCTGCGCCGGCATGATTCTGCTGGCCGCGGAGGTTCTCAACCCCTCGCAAAAATCTCTCGGACTCATCGACCTTACAGTGGAGCGCAACAGTTACGGCCGTCAAAGGGAGAGCTTCGAAGCGACCGGCAACTTCTGCGTCAACGGCCATGCCAGCCCGTTGCCGATGGTGTTTATCCGTGCCCCTCGCATTCGACGTCTCGGCGCTGCGGTCGAGAGCCTGGCTACTTGTGGCGACGACTGCGTATTGGCGCGACAAGATCGGGTCATCGCCGGCGCCTTCCATCCCGAGTTCACCGACGATCCCACCGTTCATCAGTATTTCCTGGACCTGGTAGCCAGCACATAAAAATCCCAAATATCCCGGTTCTTTGTGCTCAGAACTGGAACTGCACCCGGCCGGAAAAACGGTTGATGCTGATGTTGTCGTCAGCGAAGATGAAATCGTGCTGGAATCGAAGCCCGACCTGCAGACGTTTGCTCAAATGCATCTCCGCGCCGACACCTGGAGCAATGCCGAACTTGCTGGATCCGACATCCGGGGAATACAACTCCGTATCCAATGAAAAGGAATAGCTGAACGGCTCCAGATCGTAGGAGCTTCTCATCCCGGCACTGAACAGGTTGGTTTTCTGGTCGGAGATGTGGCCGAATCCTAGCTGAAAGGCGAGCCAATCTTCCACCATGTAACCGGCGTTGACGCCGGTAAACAGGTCGGTTTGCGACACCTCCGGGTCAGAGTTGTCGAATTCGATGTCCACCACAGCCGCCCCCACGAATCCCTCCAGGTAATACCCACCGCCGGTGCTCCAGTACCGGTAACCCCCTTTGCCGTATTCGCTTCCTTCCGGTCCGTCGGTGCGCCCTTCGTCGTCGGCAAAGGTAGGTACGGCCAAGGCCAAAATAGCGAGAATGCAGGTAGCGCGTCGCATGATTCAACCCCCGAGTTAAAGGCCGATGCTCTTTTTCTTGAAGTGTTTGACGATTTCCTTCTGGTCGGTCCAGACGATCTCGGTGCTGCCGATGTCGGTCAATTCGAAAGTGGCTTTGTAGTAGATCGCCTTGTTATTGCCGACTTGCTGTATGGTGGAAGTAATCACCCCACCGAGGAGGAACTCGGCTGCCTTTTGCTGGCCTGGCCCCTGAGCCTGGTTCGGGTCCACGTAGCCGGAACCCTGGTATTCGTACTCCTTGGCTATTTCAGTCCGAGCCGCCTTGTCCAGGAAGGAGAATCGACCGCTCTGTATGAGGGCCGTTTTTACGTGGTCATACAGAGACTGCAAATCGATGTGTTCTGAGGTACGATTCTTCGGCGTTTCCAGGATAATAACCGGCTTGGCAGGTTGCTGTTCTCGAGTGTTCCACGACTCCAACGATTCGACGACCTTCTTGGCCACCAGCTGCATATCGTTCTGATTCCACTTGTCGTCCAGCATGCTGATCTCTTGGGGGTCGCCGTAGGTACCCTTGGTGAACGCTCGGGGTCCGGCGCATGCGGTCAGAGTCAGGGCAATCAGAACCGATGCCGAAAACACGAATTTCATAGTTGCGCTCCTTTCAATTCCACTCGCACTGAAAATGGGTGCGCACCAGGTGCCAACGATCTGGAAGCATGGCGTCCTGCCGGTGCAGAACCTGTAGTGTACAGTCCCGTTGCAACGAACTGACCGGATATTCGAATTCGTACCCCTGCGCGGCGGCGCGATCGGCGGCGGGGATGTCCTTCGAGGAGTAAATATTCGGTTTGGTGGAGGCAAAGACCAGGGCTTCTTTACTGCCGTAGGTTTTCAGCGGTACCCGAGCGGCAACAACGATGCGTCGCACCTTCTTCGAAAGCAGCAGGTCTGTGTTGTCGACGAGGGTATCTCGCTGCCACCGGCGACTGAGAATGTCTGCCAGGTTGCCGATGAACACCCGCTCTCGTTCGCCGTCGGGCACGATGAGGTAAAGATACCCTTTGCGGGACTGGGTCGACGGGCTGACCCCTCCACCTAAACCCTCGAAGTCGAGGGTAATGGTAAGGTCCACCGATCTATTGGGGGGCAAAGAGTGGAGTGAGACCGCTTTGATCAGGTCGTCCGTCGCCCCGGATTTCTTCAGCTCGATCAACGCATCGGCGGAAGCGTCGCAGGCACAGCGACGTTCCTCCAGCATTTTGACGATGACGTCGCTTGCGAACTTGCTATCGAGTAGCTTCTGGAGGTCCGGCAAGGTCAGGGGCAGCTGATCTGAGCGTTCGTACAGACGCGGCAACTCACCCCCATCCCACTCCACGATGTTGAAGACATACCCGTCCTTCAAGACGTTGGCCGATGTCCCCATGCTCGGAACGACTTTTTGAGCCACCGCCGGGGTCAGCGCGACGAGAAGGACCCAAAATCCGTAGAGAGCAACGCTCATAGGTGCACCCCCAATCCGATTGTAGATCATTTGTAGCTGCGGTAGTTGAGGAAAACCCGCTGGCCGGCAGACACCTCGACTCCTGCGAATCGATACCCATCCACCACCCTGCCATTACCATTTACAAACTCCAGAACCAAGTCAACCGTTCCCGGGTTCACGCGCAGTCGGGCCACGCGAATCTGCTGCGGCAACGCCAGCCAGCTGCGAGTGTCGGCGGCCTCGGTGGATGCACCAAACAGATTGACCAGGAACCCGAGGATCTCGCTTTTCTCCTCGGCTGCTTCGGTGGCGATGTATTTTGCCAGGGCGCGGGCGACGGTTCGCGCCAGAATTGACGTCTCCTTGTCCTTGAAATTGCTCAGGGCGATAGCATCGAGATCCTGGACTAGAACAGCCGTTGCCGTTTTGCCCGCCGCGGACAAACGGGCCCCGTTTATCTGACTGGAAACGGCGCGATACTCCGGCAAGGCTACTCTGAGCCAGTACTCCACCTCGGCGTAATGTTGGCGATTGTGGTGCCGGTAGGCCATCTCATCTGACAGTGCCCACACCCGATGCGTTTCATCATTTTTCAAAATGGGCAGGCTGATTTCGTGTTCACGTTTACGGGCGATAAACCCGGTCTCCGCGAATACGATCACTTCGCCTGTGGTGGGGGCGGCGGAAAATTCGCCGTTCCACTCATAACGCTCCAGATATTCTAGAACGTGGTCTTGGTAACCCAACCTGGTAGCCGAACGCAGGAGATCGTGCCCCAGGATTTGGGGCGGCCCAGTTCCCAGCGCGTAGGCGCGGTAACCTTTCTCGGCGTCGCGGTAGGATATGTAGGCGTCGTTCCATTCTTCCTCGGCTTCAAAGAAAAGTCCGGTTACATACTGCATGAATGCATCGTTCTTGTAGGTGAGCTCGTATTCGGCTGCAGCGGCGTACTTCTCCAGTTTGAGATTGGCTTTGCGGCACTCCACCAACGCTTCTTGTGGTTGATTGAGATATTGATAATTCAGCGCCCGGTAATAGTTGATCAGAACGCTCTCGAATTCCTCCCCGGCGTACTTGCGGACAGCATCGTTGGTCAGCAATGAAACCAGCTCGCGCGACAGCGATCGGGTGATCCTCTTGTCGATCAGACGCTCGGCTTTCTCGAACTGTTGGTTGGAGGCCTCGTAGTCGCCGAGGTAGTGCAGTATGAGTCCCCTTTCAAGCCTGTAGAGCAGTCTGTCGGGGGCGGGATCCGCTTTTTCCAGTTTCTGCAGCGCACCTTCGTAATCACGCTGGCCCAGCTTCTTCAGCGGCCCCTTCATGTGCCGGGTGTAGGCGGCGCCACAGCCCGATAGAAGAGATAAGATCAACAGAAACAAACCTGTGCGGCGAAAAAATGCTGCAGTTCCTCCGCGCGGCGAAGGAAAAAGGCCGGGGGCCTGAGGTATGTTTTGTTGGTTGCTCATGAATAGGTCGTTGGACGCGGGGTATGCCATTAAGATGCCTTTGACCTGGCCCCGTTCCGCCGAGTCTTCCTGGTGCGAAGCGCGCGAGAGGGTATGGGATAAAAGACTGAAGTGAAGAAGAAAGCGTTACCGGCAAGCTCCGTTCAGGCACCACCGTGGTCCGCTACAACCTCGACGTGGATCGATTCACCGGATTGAACCGTGCTTAAGATGCGGGGATCACCGTCGAATTTCCCCAGCACGTTTACCTCGGACACAAGTCTGCATTCCGATCCCTGCGAGATGGGAGTCGGGCCGTACGGCAAAGCCAGAGCGCTTCCTTCGACCCAAAAACAGACCGTGCCGGGATCGACGACTTGGCGAGCGTCCGGTTCCAGCTCCGCTTGCATCTGCACCTCGAAATAAACCTCTTCGCCCCAGGTATTCGCCCTGGCTTCGCAGGGCAATGCCGCCACCAGCTGGTTGGCGGTGGGTGTGTCGTAGAGCCGGGCGTCGAGCTCACCGCTGCTCCACGAAATGCGAATGATCATTCCCATCTCCCGTGTGATGCTTGCTGGTGTTTTGTGCGGGCCGTAATATAAATCCCGCCGCGTCCCCTAGTAAAGTTCCACTTCGCCGAGGGCGGATCTTGTCGAGCAAGAAACTTCAGCCGGGCAACTACGGCAAAGAGACGACCTTCGAGGTCCGCAACTTCGATGCGCCGTTGTCGCTTAGCGAATATGGGAAGCTACCGAAGAATTCGATCTATCTGATCCTGGATAATCTGCGCAGCGCGTTTAATGTGGGATCGATCTTTCGCACGGCCGATACCTCGAGATTGGCTCAGGTCATCACCTGCGGATACACCGCGCACCCTCCACATGCGAAGTTGGACAAGACGGCGCTGGGCACCTTGGAGTACGTGCCTACCCGGCACTTCGATTCGACCGTGGAGGCGGTTTCGCATCTGCAGCAAGCAGGAACACCGGTCTTCGCCCTCGAAACTACCACCGAGAGCTCGATCTACACCGAGTGCAGGTATCCGCAACCGCTGGGCTTGGTTCTGGGCAACGAAGCTCTCGGCGTAAAACGAGAGGTGTTGGAACAGTGCGACAGGATCGTCGATATTCCGCTCTTCGGCTTCAAGAATTCAATGAACGTAGCGGCAGCGGCAGCCGTAGTAACCTTCGAGATCCTGCGTCAGTGGAAGGTCCGACCCTGACCGGAGAGTCGCCAGGGCAGGTTTTTAGCCAACTGCCTCAGCGGAACTCTCTAAAAGGTGTTTCCGTATAGGTCTTCGCCTGTTTGTGACTCGTGCCGTAGTTGGGCAAGGCGCGCACCAGGGCGTAATGTTCCAACGCTTTCTCGCGATCGCCACGAACATCGTGGATCTTTCCCAGCAGCAGCAGGCAGAGCGAGCGGTACTTGCGCATCGACGTACGCGACTGCCCTGCCGCCAAACGCTCGGCGCGATCGAGGAGGGGGAGCGCTTCAACGTACCGTCGGCGGAGCCACGCGTTCTGACCCACGTAATAGAGTGCCTCGACCTGGCCGAAGATATGATAGCCCGTCTGTTTCGCATCGGCGCGCTGTACGACTTTCTCGAAGAGGGCCGTCCCTCGGTTCCACTGGCCCACCTCGACGAGGGTTCGTGCGGTGAAGCGGTGAAAGATCGAATTCTGCGGATAACGCCGGTGCAACTGCTCCAGGTACTGCAGCGAGGCGCCTCTGTCGCGTTCGAAGAGGCTGTGAATCTGCGCCAGAAAATAGAGCGCTTCCGTGCCGGCGTATTGACCCTTGGCCGCCACCAGGCGCAACTGCTCCAGCCCCGTCTCCCGCTTCCCCTTGGGCAGTAACCAGGTGATGGGCCTTACCACCGGATACTTCTGCGGGATGACTTCGATGAAGTAGTTGTAAACACCCTGACCAAAGAGTATGTCTTTGTTTTCTGGCTCCAGCTCGCGACTGATCTTCAGCAACGGCATACACTTCAGTCCGTCGCTGGCAGCACGCAGGTACTGCCCTCGATTGCCCCGCAGTCGACCGCGAAAACCGATAGCCCCCGCCTTGAAGAGAACGGCGTCGAAATCCTGTGGCATGGTTTTCAATCTCTGGTCGCACACCTCGATACAGCGGCCGAGGAGTCTATAAAACATCTCGTCGTGGCTGCGGTCCTCCAGGTCGATCAGAACCCGCCACCAGGTGACCATGGCCAGAAAGAAATGTCCCAACGGGTTTGCCGGATCGGTGCCGATGATCTCTTCGAAGTAGCGATCCGCCGGCTCGAACTGCAGATTGTAGATCAGATCGATGCCGTGTTGGATGCGAGGATCGTAGGCACGCACCGAATACGCTGCCGTTTGGGCCCCCAATACTGATACGCTCAACAGGAGGATCGTCGCCGCCGGCAGCAGTCGACTCGCCAGTTGCGGGAGAATCTCGCTCAAAGATATCGGGGTTTTCGAGAAAACAGGATGTGGCTGGTTGACGGCAACGGGCCCTTTTAAAAGGTTGTGTGCGCTGTGGCCGTATAATAATTGGACGGCAAGCTTATTTCAAAAATGAAATCCACGAAACACGACATAGTGGTTATCGGCGGCGGATCGGCTGGCTACGCCGCCGCGCGCACGGCGCAGGACGCCGGGGCCGACGTCGGTATCGTTGATGCGGGACCTCTGGGTGGCCTGTGTATCCTGCGCGGCTGCATGCCCACCAAAGCGATTCTGCGGTCGTCGAACATCCTCGTGCTCATGCGCCAAGCTTCTGAGTTCGGTCTTTGCGCAGAGAATCCGCGGGGAGACCTGGCCGCCATCTTGCGGCGTAAAGACCGACTCATCGAGGAGTTCGCGGCGGAGCGCATCGGAGCCCTCCGCGACGATCGCTTTACCCTCTACGAAGATCACGCCTCTTTCATCGGACCACGGGAAATCGCGACGGGCGACCATCGGCTGCAGTTTGAGAGCGCGATCATCGCCACCGGGTCGGTCCCCAGCCGAATACCCGTCCCGGGATTGGAGGAGGTTGGGTACCTGACCAGCGACGAGATCTTGTCGCGGACCGACCACCCCGCTTCACTGATCGTACTGGGCGGCGGGCCGGTGGCTGTGGAGTTGGCGCAATTCTTTCAGCGCCTGGGGACCCAAGTCAGCTTGATCCAACGCAGCGAACAGATCCTCTCCGATGCAGATAAAGACCTTGCGCAGGCAGTGGAAGGACGCTTTCGCGACGAGGGCATGGATCTCTTTACCGGGACCTGTTTACGACGGGTCGAGCGCGACGGCGATCGCAAAAGGGTCCACTTCACCCGCGGGGCGGAGGAAATGTCAGTGGCCGCCGCACAGATTCTCCAAGCGCTCGGCAGGCGACCGAACATCGATGGACTGAAGCTCGAAGCCGCCGGCGTAGAAACAAACGCCGGCGGGATTCGGGTGAACGCCGAGATGCGCACCAGTCAACCCCATATCTTCGCGGTGGGGGACGTCAACGGCATTCACGAGATTGTACACATCGCGATCGAGCAAGGGGAAGTCGCCGCCCACAACGCCACCCATCCCACGCCCCACCGCATGGACAATCGTTTGACGACACGGATCGTCTTCACCGAACCGCAGCTGGCCAGCGTCGGGTTGTCTGAAAAGCAATGTCGCGAGCAGCGCCTATCTTATTTGAAAGCGGAGCATCCATTCGATGACCACGGCAAGTCCTTGTGCCTGGGTGAAAGCGACGGCCACGTCAAGCTGCTGTGTGAGCCGCGGGGCGGAGCGCTCTTGGGGGCGCACATCGTCGGTCCCGACGCCTCCGAGCTGATTCACGAACTCATTGCCGTGATGTATTTTCGCGGCACCGTGAGCGACCTGGCGCGCATCCCCCACTATCATCCGACGTTGGCAGAAATCGTGTTGTACCCGGCCGAGGAGCTGGCGGCGCAGATCGGCTGACGGCCCGTTTGCTTGCCTCAACCAGACTTTTCAGTCGTAATATTCCTGGCCTAGATGGGTGATCAGCTCCTCGCCCTGCAGGTGGCGCAGGGTGTTCTTCAACTTCATCAGCTGAATAAACAGATCGTGCTCAGGGTAGAGACCGGGCGCCGTCATGGGACTCTTGAAGTAGAAGGAGAGCCATTCCTGCACCCCCTTCATGCCCGAACGTTTGGCGAGATCGGCAAACAGCACCAGGTCCAGCGCCAGCGGCGCGGCGAGAATGCTGTCCCGGCAGAGGAAATCAATCTTGACCTGCATGGGGTACCCCATCCAGCCGAAAATATCGATGTTGTCCCACCCTTCCTTCTCATCGCCCCGCGGCGGGTAATAGTTGATGCGAACCTTGTGGTAGAGGTCGCCGTAGAGCTGGGGATAGAGATGGGGTTGCAGGACGTATTCCAGAACCCCCAGCTTGCTCTCTTCCTTGGTCTTGAAAGAGGAGGGGTCGTCGAGGATCTCTCCGTCTCGATTACCTAGAATATTGGTCGAGAACCAACCTTTTATCCCCAGCATGCGAGCTTTGAATCCTGGGGCAAGGATGGTCTTCATGAGGGTCTGACCGGTCTTGAAATCCTTGCCCGCAATCGGGGCGCCGTTGGCGGCCGCTAGCTCGATCATCCCCGGCACATCGACAGTAAGGTTGGGAGCGCCGTTCAAAAACGGGATCCCCGCCGACAGGGCCGCGTAGGCATAGACCATGCTCGGCGGGATGTTTTCGTCGTTTTGCTGGAAGCCTTTCTCCAGACTCTCTATGGTTTGGTGAACTGCCGTCTCATTCAAGAACACCTCGGTGCTGCCACACCAGATCATCACCAAGCGATCGACCCCGTGCTCGGTCTTGAAGTTCTGGATGTCTTCGCGCACCTCCTGAACCATGTCCCATTTGGTTTTTCCGGTTTTGACATGGGGGCCATCCAGGCGCCGCACGAAACTCTGGTCGAAGACTGCTTTCATCGGTCTCACTGAGCGCAGCTGATCCTCCACCGCGTCCAGCGTCCCTTGCTCAAGCACGCCGGCATGGGTGGCTGCTTCGAAGGCGTCGTCGGGAAACACATCCCAACCACCGAATACCAGGTCATCCATGCCCGCCAGAGGTACGAAATCCTTGATCATGGGAGAGCGGTTGTCCGTGCGTTTCCCCAGGCGAATGGTACCCATTTGCGTCAGCGACCCGAACGGCTCGCCCAACCCGACCTTCATTGATTCGACCCCGGCGATGAGAGTGGTAGCAACGGCGCCCATGCCCGGCATGAGGATCCCCAGTTTGCCCTCAGGTTGATCGATCTCCTGAACATTCGACATCACATGCTCCTTACTGGTTTTTTTGTGTCCGACGGAACCCGAAGGTCTAATCAACTTGCTTCTTTCAATAAAACAAATCAATATTTATGATGTTTCTCATAGACATGTCCTATGGATAGCCATGAATATTCAACATCTGCGCTACCTCATTGCCGTTGCCAACACCGGAGGGTTCACCTCCGCTTCCAGAGAGCTACACGTGACTCAGCCCACCGTGAGTGGAGGCATCACCGAGCTGGAAAAGCAGTTAAACGCCAAGCTGTTCAATCGGGACAGCCGTCACGTAGTGCTGACAGCCGAGGGGCGAGTGCTGTTAGAGTATGCCGTCGAGATTGTGGATCTGTTGGAGGAAGCGAGCGGGCGTCTGGCCAGTGGCGAGGTGCTACCCGGCGAGCGGATCCGCTTCGGCGCCACCGATGCCGCGGTGATCTACCTGCTCCCGGATCTGTTGAAAAGCTTCTCGCAACGTTATCCCGGCGTCGAGCTCACTACCCAGGTAGCTTCCTCGATCCCTCTCGTGGGGGAGGTGTTGTCGAACCGGTCGGAGTTTGCGGTCGTATCGCTTCCCCAATCCCATCCCCAGATCGAGGTTGTTTCCCTGACCATCGACCCGATGGTTCTGGTCGTAAACCCCGGTCACCGCTTTACCGGCCGCGCCTCCGTGTCTGCCGCCGAGGTCGTGGAGGAAAAGCTAATCATGTTCCACAGTGAGTCGGTTTCGAGACAGATCGTCCAAGAAGGGTTCGCGCAGCAGCGCTTGTCGGTGGGGGCATCGATGGAAATGGGCAGTCCCGACGCCATTCGGAAGCTCGTGGAAGCGGGCGCGGGCATCTCGTTCCTGCCGAGAATGACGGTGATGGATTCCGTGGACGCAGGCTCCTTGGTAGAGGTCCGGGTTCGCAACCTCGACCTTACAAGGGAGATCGGGCTGATCTGGCGCCAGGGCCGTTATTTCAGCCCGGCGGCTCGGCGCCTGCTGGAAGCGATACTGGAGAAGTTTGACCGATCGGCCGAGGGGCCGCGTCTCGCAGCGGCTGTCAGGCGTCGTGGTAAAGGATAATCATCGGCCCTTTGATCGCCGCGGCGGCGAGCGCGTCGGGTGGGCTCTGTTGAAGCCTACCATGCCGGTTGATCTTCAACGCCAGTTCCGGCAAACGAAGACCCATATACACGCCTTTGTTCACCTGGCGCTTCACGGTCTCTAGGTTACGCAGTCCCTTCAGTCTCAAGAGGTCCTGGCCCCTTGGGTTTCCCAACCGTCGTTTCAACAAGCTCGCGGCGATCTGAATCAGCCCCTGCAGGAAGGGTTTCTGGAGTGCGTTCCCACAGCGCCAGGGCACTTCCCATTGTTCGTGGGCTTCCCACCAGTATCCGTGATTGAACAGATCGACGCCGAACAGATACGGCCCGTGATGCCTCCAGTTATCTGCCGTCAGCGGCGTATCTGCAAAGACGCCTAGATCCTCCATCGCGCTAACGGCATGACGCGTTGATCGAGGCGTGATGCCGGGTAAAAATGGGGACGCCGGGAAGGAGACGGCAGGCCAATAGCGGGGCCAGCTCCGTTCGAACGGTTCGAAGTCGCGGTCAGGCGGCGCGGGAGGAATCTTCGACACTGGCGTCCTCTCCCAGCTGTTGGATGCGCGCCCGCAAAGGGTCGAGCTCGCGACAGCTTGCCAGCTCGGCGCGTAGCTGGGCGGCTCCATGGAGACCGCGAAAATAGCCCGAGTAGTGGCGCCTCATGCCGACGACCGCCGCCCGCGGTCCCAGATGTTCGACGGCAAGGTCGAGGTGCCTGAGACAGCGGTGAGCGCGCTCTTGAAGCGAGGGAGTGGGAAGCAGCTCTTCCGTCGAGATATAGTGACGGGCATCGCGAAACAACCAGGGATGGGCGATGGCCCCACGGCCGATCATCACCCCGTCGCATCCGGTCTCGCGGAAACAGCGCTCGACTTCTTGCGGCTCCCTGACATCCCCGTTCAGGATGATGGGAATGGAAACGGCGTTCTTTAGTCGCGGGATCCACTCGTAATCCACGGGCCCCTTGTGGCCTTGGGCACGCGTGCGGCAGTGCACCGCCAGTGCCTGTATCCCCACATCCTCGAGCATCTTCGCCACCTCCAGGATGTGGATCGACTCGTCGTCCCAGCCCAAACGCGTCTTCACCGTGACCGGCAGCGTGGTCGAACCCACCACCTTCTGCGCCACCCGCCGCAGTCGTGGGAGATCCTTGAGCAATCCGGCGCCGGCGCCGCGCAGCGCTACGTTGCGCACCCAGCAACCGCAGTTGATGTCGATCAGGTCAGGTTCGTGGGCGTTGGCGATCTCGGTGGCCTGTTCCAGGGTATCTTCCGAGGCACCGTACAGCTGGATCCCGAGGGGTCGTTCGGTGGGCAGGAATTTCAGCTTGGTAGCGGTGCGGCGGGAGCCCTGCGGACCGCTGCGCACCAGCCCTTCGGCGTTGACGAACTCGGTGTAGACGATGTCAGCACCGAGCTCCTTGCAGATCAGGCGAAACGGAAGATCGGAGACATCTTCCATCGGTGCCAGCAACAACCCCGGGTCGGCTACAATTGTTCCGATGCGGAACATCTCATCTCGTGGCGTCGGTGGAGAAGCTGTTCCCCGCTATTTCAAACCAGAGTATGGCAGAGCCTTGAGGATTCGTACCTCGCGGCGGCGAATATTCGGGCGAATCTGCGGTACGACCTTCAGCCACTCCGGGCTGCCGTAGAACGCTTCGATGGCCTTGTCGCGCGCTTTGTTGTCGCGGAAGGATCGAATCCAGACGAACTCGTCGTCGCGATCCGGGTTCTCGAAGGCAGCAACAAAGTTGATTCCGTACTTCTTCATAAAGGTCTTCGCTTTTCTAAAACCGGCCAAGAACTTTTTCTTTTTTCCTTTGTGGAAGCGATAGATGCGCAGCTCGTAGATCATTCGTTGTCTCCCCTCGTCGGCTTGAGGCCGGCAGTATAGGAGGCCACCGCAGGAGTGTCAAGTTCCTCAGGCGCAAGGTCAAACGGAACTCGCGGCGTGGTTGTGATGCTTGACGCCCGGAGGGGTTGCCCCTAGATTTTCAGCCTTGCTCGGCCTGCTTCTTCTCCAGTCCCGCCTCTGTTCAGCAATCTCAAGTGACCCTTACGTTGGATCCCCAAGAAGACGCACTCATCCAGAAGCAACTCGTCGACGGCGGTAATCTGCCGCGGCACATCGCCATCATCATGGACGGCGATCGGCGCTGGGCGGTGCAGCACGATCTGCCCAAAACGGAAGGGCACCGGCTGGCGCGGGAGTCAGTGAGGGATGTGGTGCGGGCTTGTGGAGAGCTCGGCGTTGAGGTGCTTACGCTCTACTCCTTCTCCACCGAGAACTGGTCGCGGCCCAAGAAAGAGGTGCGGACGCTGATGATGTTGTTGCGGGAGTCCCTGAAGGACGAGATTCCCGAGCTGCACAAGAACAACGTGCGCCTCAATGCCATCGGTCGGATCGAGGGATTGCCCAAGACCGTCCAAGTGGCGTTGAAGCGGGGCATCGCACAGACCGCCGACAACTCGGGGTTGTTGTTGAATCTGGCGTTGAATTACGGCGGTCGCAGCGAACTGGTGGACGCCGTGCGTGATTTGGCGGATCGAGTCGCCTCGGGATCTCTGAAACCCGAGGCTATAGATGAAGAGCTGATCTCCAGCGTGCTGTACACCGGTGGCATGCCCGATCCCGACCTGCTCATTCGTCCCAGCGGGGAAATGCGACTGAGCAATTTCCTGCCGTGGCAGATGGTGTATACGGAGATCTGGTTCACCCAGGTCTACTGGCCCGATTTCCGTCGCCAACACCTCTACGAAGCGGTGCGAACCTACCAGGAACGGGATCGACGATTTGGCGGAGCCTGAGTCTCCCGCCCCCACCGCGCGCTCCCAGCTGTTCAGGCGCATAAGCTCGATCTGTGTTTTCGTTCCGGCGATATTGTTTCTCGTGTGGGCCGGGAACCACACGCTGCTCCTGCTGGTTCTTCTGATCGTGGTAGGCGGATCATGGGAGTTCTACCACTTGCTGAAATCGGCGGGATATCGGCCGGCGGCAACCGTCGGTATGGTTTCGGCGGCGGGGCTTGTGTTTCACATCTACCTTCGCCCCGCCGACACCCTGGCGTTGCCCGTGGCGCTGGTCGTCCTCATCAGTCTCGCCCTCGGTTTGCGGCGGGGCACTGAACGCTACGCAGCCAACACCTTGGCAACCTTTGGTGGAGCCATCCTGTTTGGTCTATTGGGCAGTACCCCGCTACGCATGGGCACCGCGGCACCGGCGGAGAATTCGGCGTTTCTGGTCATGGCCATCTTCACATCGATTTGGCTGACCGACGCGGCCGCCTACATCGGCGGCAACCTGTGGGGCAAGCGCAAGCTGGCTCCCAGCATCAGCCCGGGCAAAACCCGAATCGGCTTCTTGACCGGGTTGGTTGGAGGTTTGGTGCCGTTGCTCTTCCGCGATCTTTTACCGATGTTCAGCACCGCCGAACTGGCAGGATTGTTTCTCGTTGCCAGCGCCGGCGGTCAACTGGGGGACCTGGTCGAGTCCGCCTGGAAGCGGGATGTCGGAGTGAAGGATTCCGCGGCTCTCATTCCGGGACATGGTGGCGTGCTAGACCGCTTCGATTCCTATTTTTTCGCCTTTCCGTTGACCTACATCTATCTCATCACTCTTCGATCTTTTTGAGTCACCGATGATCAGTACCGCAATCTGGTTCGTCATTTCATTCATAATTGCCCTGGGCATCCTGGTGTTCGTCCATGAGTTGGGCCACTTCCTCGTTGCCAAGCGCTTTGGCATTCGGGTTGAACGTTTCTCTCTCGGCTTCCCTCCAAAGGCGATCGGGTTCCAGTGGGGCGAGACCGAGTACTGTCTCTCGTGGATTCCGTTCGGTGGTTACGTCAAGGTCGCCGGCATGGCGGACGTGGGTCAGGAAGAAACCACCGGCGAGCCCTGGGAATTTCCATCCAAGCCGATCTGGGTGCGCATGGCAGTGATCGCCGCTGGCCCGGTTATGAACTTCCTGTTCGCTTTCGTCGCCTTTCTCGCGCTGCTCTTCTTCTTCGGAATCGACACCTGGGATACCACTGTTGTCGCACCCGAGAAGGATTCGATAAGCGCTCGTGCCGGCATTGAGAAAGGGGACCGCGTCGTGCGGGTCGGTGACCACGAGGTGTTTAACAGCCACGACTTGCTCAAGGCACTCAACGCCGCCGCCGAGGAAGGCGCGTTTGTGGATGTTGAGCGCAACGGTCGCGGTCATACGGTGGAGTTCCCGCCGCTGCCGTCGGGCAGTTACGGGTTGCGCATCGAACCCTTACCGAAGGTAGGGGATGTGCGTTCCGGCATGCCGGCGGAATCGATCGGCCTCCAGGAAGGGGACCGAATCGTATCGGTGGCCGGCACCGCGGTTTCGAGCTGGCAGGAGATGAGCACCGAAATCCGCCGCTACCCAGAGCAGAAAATCGAGTTGAAGTGGGATCGCTCCGGTCTGTTGATGAGCTCCAACATCACACCGATCGCCCGTCAAGACGGGGACGATACCATCGGTCAAATTGGGATCGGCCTGTATGTGGTTTCCTTGGAGATTCCCTTCGGCGAGTCCGTCGTCTGGGCCACCCAAAAACTGTTTTCCGATTCGTTTATGATCATCGGTTTCCTCGCCGAGCTGTTTCAAGGGGATCGCTCGACGGATGAATTGGGTGGACCCCTGCGCATTGCGCAATTCGCCGGGGAAAAGGCCGAGCGCGGCGCCAAGGAATTCATCAGCTTTCTCGCGATTCTCAGTGTCCACTTGGGCATTTTGAACCTGTTGCCCATACCAGTGCTCGATGGCGGTCACCTGGCTTTTCTGACGTTGGAAGGCATCATGCGACGGCCCTTGTCGCTGCGCAAACGCGAGGTTTTCCAACAGGTAGGATTGCTTCTTCTCCTGGTTATCATGGTTCTGGTCACCTTCAACGATCTCAACCAGATGGTCTTCCCCCACATCGCCGAACTATTCCAATAGCGTTGGGTCTGAAGGAAGAGATTCGCGCGCGGGCGCAGGATCTCGGATTCGGCCTCATAGGCTTTGCGCCGGCCGATCCTCTGGAAGGGGCGGAATTCTATGCCCGCTGGCTCGCCCACGGGTACGCCGGGGAGATGGATTACCTGCGCCGGCACCAGGGTGAGAGAGCTGACCCGGAGCGCCTGGTACCAGGTGCCCGGACGGTCATTTGCCTGGGATTTAACTATTATCAGCCGACCGCCGAACCCGTCGATCCCCTGCGCGGCCGGATCGCTGCCTATGCCCGCGGCGACGACTATCACGACCTTCTGAAAACGCGACTGCGAGAGCTTTGGAAATTTATCTGCGAGCAAACCAACGAGGGTGCGCGGGGCCGGTATTACGTGGATACAGCTCCCGTGTTGGAGCGCGAGCTGGCGTGCCTTGCCGGCCTGGGTTGGTGGGGGAAAAACACCTGCCTCATCAATAAGCGCGGCGGGTCCCACTTCTTTCTGGCCGAAATCATTACCGATCTGAATTTCGAGTACGACACGCCGGCCACCGATCATTGCGGTAGCTGCACCCGCTGCTTAGACGCCTGTCCGACGCAGGCATTTCCACAGCCTTACGTGCTGGACGCCACCCGCTGTATCTCCTACTTGACCATTGAACTGAAAGGCGGGATACCGCGGCCGCTGCGCGGCGACATGGGGAACTGGATTTTCGGTTGCGACATCTGTCAGGATGTCTGCCCCTGGAACGCCAAGGCGGAAAGCGCCAGTGAGCCCTCGTTGCGCAGTCGCGCGGAGCTGGACAACCCGCCACTGCTGGAGCTCATGGGGCTGGGAACGGACGAATTCAATGCACGCTTCCGGCGCAACCCCGCCAAACGACCCAAACGCCGCGGCATGCTGCGAAATGTGGCGATCGCGCTGGGGAACGCAGGCCGCCCGGAAGCTATTCCCGCTTTGGAAAAGGCGTTGGGAGATAGCGAAGCGTTGGTGCGCGCCCACGCCGCCTGGGCCTTGGGGCGCATCGGAGGGAAGCGCGCTCGTCAGACCCTGGAACAAGCGTTGGCGGGGGAAGACGACGACGGGGTTCGGAATGAGATGGAGTGGGCGCTGACCGACTCAGGGCAACGGGAGATCGAATAAGGCCTGGGCGAATTCGGCCGGGTCGAACGCCTGCAGATCGTCCGGTCCTTCTCCCAGCCCCACCAATTTCACCGGAACCTCTAGCTCGCGCTTCAGCGCCAGCACGATACCTCCCTTGGCGGTTCCGTCCAGTTTCGTCAGAACCAGCCCGCTCAGCTGCATGGCGGCATGAAACTCCCGTGCCTGAGCCAGGGCGTTTTGCCCGGTGGTGGCATCCACCACCATGAGGGTCTCGTGGGGTGCGCCCGGTTCCTGTTTGGCCAGTGAGCGACCGACCTTTTTGAGTTCCTCCATGAGATTGATCTTGGTGTGCAGACGGCCGGCGGTATCCACGATCAGCACGTCCATCTGGCGCGCCTTGGCGGAAGCCAAAGCGTCGAACGCCACCGCCGCTGGATCGGCTCCTACCTGAGGTTGCACCAACGCGGCATCGGCTCGTTTCGCCCACACTTCCAGCTGTGGGATGGCCGCGGCGCGAAAGGTATCACAGGCGGCCAACATGACGCGCCTGCCAGCGTCGGCGTACTGCTTTGCCAGCTTGCCGACCGTAGTCGTCTTGCCGGTGCCGTTGACCCCAACAACAAGAATCACGAACGGCTGATGGGGCAGCTGGGTTGCGATGGGCAGAAGGTCGGCGTCAGCCATTCCCTCGCTGATCTGAGCCCGCAACACCTTCATCACATCCCCCGCGCCCAGGTTGCCGGCCTCGTCCCGCAGTCGGCGCCGGAGCTCGGCGACGACGGAGGTTGCCGTCTCCAGCCCCACGTCGGCCTGAATGAGCAGGTCTTCAATATCATCGAGGACCTGGTCGTCGATCGGGATTCCCCCATCCAACACCGCCTTCAACCCCTGGTTCATCGCCTCCCGAGTGCGGGTGAGTCCGCTGACGACCTTCTCGAAGAAAGGGCCTACCAAGGTCTGACTCGAATATCGACATGGATCGCCGCCGACCGCCGCAAGGGATCAGTCAACGACACTCTCTTCAACACCGGGGTCGACGATATACAACATCGGCTCCTCTTCCAGCCGGTACTCGCGCGATTCTTCCAGTCGTTTGCCGCGGGGGTCCACCAGAATCTCGAGGATCGGTCGCGTGGGGTGCAGCCTGCTAGTGCTGACGACGCGGCCGATCTCGCCGCTGTTTAGCTTCACCAGGCTCCCTAAAGGAAAGATGGAAACGATATCCAGCAGTGCCTTGACGAAACGTCGGTCGAATAGGGCGTTTTCGACATCGACGATCTCCTTCAGCGCCTGGTAGATAACCCTGGCCTTGCGGTCGGCACGGGGGTGCGCCATCGCTTCGTAGGTGTCGGCCAACCCCAGTATGCGCGCAAATTCGTGAATCTGCTCGCCTTTGAGGCGCCGGGGATAGCCGCTGCCATCGAAACGTTCGTGAACCTGTACTACGATACGGCCGATCCATTTGAAAGACTCGCCGAAGTTTTCGACGATCTCTCGCGAGCGCGTGGGATGTGTCCGCAAGGTCTCAAATTGATCGTTCGTGAGCGTGGAACTGGCGGTAATCTCCGGCGGCATCTTTAGCATCCCCACGTCGTGCATGAGGGCACACAAACCCAGAGCGACGCAACGCCGCTTCTCGTATTCTAATTCCATACCGAGCCGAAGGGCGAGGATCGCCGAATTCGCGCTCCGTGCCGGCACCGATTGATCGCGCTCGCGCTGGCGCACCGTCTCCGACAGGAGCTGCTCGCCCCGCGCCAGCTGATCAATGGTGCGGGCAATCAGATCCATGATCGCATCGCCATCAGGTACAGAATCTGCCGCGGCTGCGGCAAAGATGTCGTGTGCGCCTTCCACGAGCTCGTCGAACAACGCCCTTGCCAAGTCCGCTTCAGAATCTTCGAGGGTTTCCTGCTCTGGCGCAACGTCGAAGATGGAGGTTTCGATCGATTCGAGGTGGGTTTCCGGTTCGGGTTCGGCGTCCTGCGGCGTCGGTGCCGGAGATTCGTGGTGCATGTGGTTCGAGGGCGCCGCATTCCCGCGCACCTGTTTCGAGGTGCGCAGCATGGAATTCATCCTAAGCATAACTGCTTTCAGCGCGGATGAGACGCTCCATCCAGTCCGGGTCGATCGATGGTAGCTTGCGGCTGCTTCCGATAACCAGAGAGATGTCGCAGATATTGTTGATCTTGCGCGGCACACCGCCGGAGTAGCGGTGAATCAGCTGCACCGCTCCTTCGGTGAACACCGGTTCCTCGCGGCCGGCGACCTGGAGGCGGTATCCGACGTATTCGTTAACTTCGTCAACGGTCAGCGGTTTGAGGGTTCCACGCGCGGCGATACGCTGGTCCAGGGCAGCAAACTCCCCCAGCCGCTGGGCCATAGGGTTCTGTCCTACCATCAGCAAGGTAACCAGGAAGGCATCGTCCAACTGGAAGTTCAACAATAACCGGATCTCCTCGAGGATCTCCTGGTCTTGCAGCAGGTGACCTTCCTCGATCAGAACCAGGGTGATCTTGTTTGCGGAGTAGTTTTCGTACAACAGCTCGTGAACGCGGTGCAGCACAGCCGAGCGATCGGATGAGCCCGCCTCTTCTCCCATCTGATATAGCAGTTCACGGAGAAATTCGTCCGCGTTCCGAGCCGGAGTGGTCACGAAAGCGACCTCAAGTCGATCCGCCTCGAACTCCTGCACGAGGGCCCGAGCCATGATCGTTTTCCCACACCCCGTGGCGCCGGTGAGCATGGCGGCTCCACGGTTGCTCTCCATGGCGTAAAACAGGCGCGCGAACACCTCGGCCCCGTCCGCGGATTGGAATAGAAATCTGGGATCGGGGGTATTTTCGAACGGTTTTTCCTTCAGTCCCCAGTATTCCTGGTACAATTCGGCGTGGACCCCTTCGACAACTTGCTTGCGACCGGCGTAAGCAGTTTTGGCATATTGACGGGTGGTTTGCTCTTTTGGTTTGCTCTTTTTCGGGTGTAGCATATTTAGCTGTGAGAGGCACTTTTGTCAAGGGTGGTCGCGTCGCCTCCGCATCCCTGAAAGTTTCCTTTTTTCAAGAGGTTATGCGTTATTGGAGGGACCTCAAATCCTTGACTTTTGAGGCGCTCCGACCTATATTCACCAGTTTCCACAATTAGGGAGATATACCTCATTGCAGCAGAGTATCTTGCGTCACGTCATCTGGCTATTGATTGCGGTGTGCGGCGCCGAAGGGGCGTCACCCCAGGGCCAGTTCCATCCGGTTGTGACGCTGGAGCGCGGCATGCGGGGGGTCGGCAAGACGGTCTTCCAGGGCACCGCGATCGATACCTTCGGGGTCGAAATCCTGGGGGTGGCTTACAACGGGCTGGGACCGAAAAGAGACCTCATATTGGCGCGGCTTTCTGGCGGCCCACTGGAGGAGACCGGCATCATCGCCGGCATGAGCGGCAGTCCGGTCTATATCGACGGGCGCTTGGTGGGCGCCGTGGCCTACGGCTGGGCCTTCTCCAAGACTCCGATCTGTGGCATCACGCCCATTGGTGAGATGCTTGAGGTGATGGCACGGCCGTTGGACGCCGGTCCAAAGATGACGACGCCGCAAATGGATGCTCGCGGGACGGGCCCGAGCCAGCGCTCGAACACCGCGATCTTCACCACCGCCGGCCTGCACGCCGAACATCTAGCGCCGCTGGCTACACCCGTCAGTCTGAGCGGTTTGACGCCGGCCGCTGCCGCCGTCCTGGGTGAGGTCCTGGCGCCGTACGGCCTGGCGGTGCAGACGGCACCGGGAGGAACGAGTACCGATTCGAGCCAGGTGCCCGAACCTGGCTCGGCGTTGGGCGTGCAGTTCATTGCCGGAGACATGAGCGCCACGGGCATCGGCACCGTGACCTACGTGGAAGACAACCGCGTCGTCGCTTTCGGGCATCGCCTCGGACTGGCCGGCGCAATTGAAATGCCCATGACCAGCGCCTTCATCCACGAGGTCATTCCCAACCAAATCGTTTCCTTCAAGCTGGGCGCCGCCGCCCAGCGGATCGGCGCCGTCCGACAAGATCGCGCGGCGGCGATCGCCGGTTTGGTCGGCTCGGCTCCCGCCATGCTTCCGGTCACGGTGAGCGTTTCGTCATCCCAGCAAAGCCGCAGATTCTCCTTCGAGTTATTGCGCCACCGGGAATTGACCTCCCGCCTGGCCGGCGCAGTACTGATTGGCAGCCTTGGAGCCGCCGAGAAGCTGGCCGGAGACGCGACGCTGGATCTGGCGGGCACCGTGCTTCTTGGCGGTGGAGAGCAATTGAAATGGAGTCAGATCTTCGGCGGCCCCGGGGCGATCTTGAGGGCGGCGCGTACCGCGGCGGTGCCGCTTGGTCGGCTAACCCGGAGCGAGGTGGCCGACGTCGAGCTCGACTCCGTCCACTTCGCGGTCAAGTTGCGGGAGCAGGTGCAGACGGCAACCATCGATCGGCTTCGGGTCCCACAAGCCGCACTCCGAGCCGGTCAGTCTTTCCAGCTGGAGGTTATATTGCAACCGTATCGGGGTGACCGCGAACGGGTGCGTTTCGAAATGGAAGTGCCGCCAGGGTTGACTCCGGGTCCGATGCGACTGCGGGTGGGAGGGGGCGAAGCGAGTCGAGGCTGGGAGCAGAAACGTCGGCCTGATGCGATCACGCCGCGCAATCTGTCGCAGCTGTTGCGCGAACTTGGAGCGGTTGAGCGGAATGACGACCTGGTGGTGGAGCTCTACCGCGACGACGCCAGCGTGAGTGTCGATGGCCGCGAGCTCCCAGGTTTACCGCCCTCGGTACGCCGCGTGCTCGACGACGCGAGCTCTACAGGATATGTGGGGCCGGTGTTCGGCCGCGTGTTGAAGCGCGAGGTCAGACGCACCGACTACGTCCTGCAGGGGGACCAAAAGCTCGAGTTGGAGGTGATTCAGTGATCGGGTCGGAAAAATGGCGCCGCCTGCTGCCTCACGCGGCGATCCTTGTCCTTATCCTGGCAACCGCTGCCGAGATCGGGGCTGCGCGGCCGCGAACCTGGCGCCAGGAGTCGTTTGCCGCTTTTGCCGCGGGGAAAGCGGACGGCGTGTCGATTGCACACGACGGCACCTTGCAATTGGCCCCCAAACTCGATGAAGTCGTAGTCCTCGACGCGGAGCGGGTGTGGTCTTTCGCAGCAGATGTGGGTGGTGCGAACTACGTAGGCACCGGGGACAGTGGGCAGATCTTCAAGGTCGATGCCGCGGGCAACGCCGTGCTCGTCTTCGACTCCATGGAAGTCTCGATCCACGCCCTGGTGGCGGACGCGGGCGGTCATTTGTATGCGGGAACCGCTCCCGACGGCTTGATCTACCGAATCTCCCCCGCCGGCGAGGCCACCACCTTGGCCGCCACTCGCGCCCATTATGTTTGGGATCTGGAGCTTGGTAGCGACGGTGAGCTCTTTGCCGCCACGGGCGAACCCGCCGCGATTCTGCAGATCGACCGCGCCGGTAACGTCGATACCCTGGTACAAATGCAGGATCGGCACGTCATGGCGCTGGCGTGGGTGGAAAAGCGGCTCTACGCCGCTACGTCGCAGAAGGGTCGCATCTACGAGATCGAAAAAGGGCACCGCCCGAGGTTGCTCTACGAGGCCGTTCAAGAGGAGATCCATAGCCTGGTCTCGGGTGCCGGCGGAAACCTGTTTGCGACCATGGTGACCGGCACGGAGGAGAGCGAAACCTCAGGAGCCACGACAGCTGTGCTGCGGTTTCATCCTCTTACCGGAGGACGAGTCGTATGGAGCGCTCAGGAAGGGCAAGCACTCGGAATCGTCAGTGAATCCGCTGAGCGACTGCTGTTCTCGGTCACCGAACCGCCGAGAATATTCCTGCTGGATCGAGACGACCGCATCTCGACCCTGATCGATCTCGAGGGGGAAAGTCCCAGTCGCCTGGCGCGGACCAGAAGCGGTGAGATCCTGATCGGCATGTCGCAGTCGGGCGCCGTCCAACGTTTGAACCAGTCCCCGCGGCACAGCGGACAATTCGAATCTAATGCTCACGACTTCGGCGGGCACTCGCACTGGGGCCGCATCTATTGGCAGGGGACGGTCCCTGAACAAACCGACATCCAACTTCAGACCCGATCCGGCAACAGCGCCGAGCCCGATGATACCTGGGGCGACTGGTCGAAAGCACTAGACGTCAGCGGTCAACCCGTGGCGAGCGCCCCAGCACGTTATCTGCAGTACCGGGCGACCTTGAGGTCTTCCGATCCCGCTCGGACGCCCATACTCCACAAGGTGGAGGTGTGGGCGCGCCAAGCTAACCTGAGGCCGGAGATCACCGATTTGCAGACGTATCCCCGGCGGATGGGGGAGAACATCGCCAAGAGCGGCGGCGAGAACGCCGTCAACGGCAAGATTGCCAGCAACAATAACGCCCGTCGCAATCTGCCTCAACGCAAGAGCTTGCGCGTGGTTCGCTGGCAGGCAAAAGACCCCAACGGGGACGATCTGAGTTACGACGTGTACCTGCGCAGCCTCGATCAGCAGGAGTGGAAGCTGGCGCAGGAGGATATACCGCGGAATTCCATCTTGTGGGATACCGAAACCATGCCGGAGGGTATGACGCTGTTGAAGCTGGTTGCTTCCGACAGGCCGGACAACGGGGAGGGGGAAACCCTGAGTGCGGAGCGGGTAGCGGGACCGTTTGCTATCGATAACTCGCCGCCCGAGATCACCGCCAAAGCGAAGGTGGACAGGGACGTCGTCGTGGACCTGACCTTGCAGGATCGGATCTCACCCGTCCGCAAAGTGCAGTATTCGGTGGATTATTTGGATCAAATTCGCCAGGTGTCGCCGCTGGATGGCGTTTTCGACAGCACCGAAGAGCGCGCCCGCTTTACGGTGAGCGACCTGGCACCCGGTGAACACGTAATCGCCATCCAGGCTTGGGACACATTGGACAACGTCGGGACGCAGCAGATCGTCGTACAGGTAAAGTGAAGGACGATGAGTCTTATATGCAGCGGGCGCTGCGGCTCGCTGACAAGGGCCGGGGCCGGGTCAGTCCCAATCCTCTGGTGGGGGCAGTGGTGGTGTATGACGGTGAGATCATCGGTGAGGGCGCGCATCTGCAGGTGGGCTCGGTCCATGCTGAGGTAAACGCACTGCGCGAGCTGGGCACCCGTGCCCGCGGCGCGACATTGTATGTGACCCTCGAGCCGTGCTCGTTTCACGGGCGGACGCCACCATGTTGCGAAGCGGTGATCGATGCCGGCATCGCGCGTGTTGTTTGCGCCCTGGAGGATCCCGATAAACGGGCTCGGGGGTCCGGGTTCAAACGTTTGGAGGAAGCCGGCATTCGCGTCGACGTGGGCTTGCTCGCCTCCGAAGCATCGAGGCGCAACGCCCCCTACCTCAAGCACCGCCGCACCGGCTTGCCGTGGGTGGTGCTGAAACTGGCGCAAAGCCTCGATGGAAACATTGCGACCTCATCAGGCGATTCGCGCTGGATAAGCGGTGAACCTTCGCGCCGTCTGGTGCATCGGTGGCGTTCGTGGGTCGATGCGGTCATGGTGGGTGCCGGTACTGTTGGAAAAGATGACCCGCAACTAACGGTCCGGCGGGTACGGGGCCGCGATCCGCGAGTGATCGTCGTTGATGGGCGCCTAGGCGTGCCGTGTTCGGCGCAGGTTTTCCAACGCGGGGGAACGGTGGTCGCCACCCTGGCCTCGTGCCCAGCTGCTCGGCGAGCTGCCTACGCCGACCTGGGTGTCGAGGTATGGTCCTTTGCGTCCACGGCGGAACGCATCGATTTGCGGCAGCTGCTGATGAAAGCTGGAGAAAACGAGATCACCAGCGTTCTGGTGGAGGGCGGCGCCAAACTGGCCGCCGCCGCGTTGGCGGATCGCGTGGTGGACGAGGTAATGATTTTCCTGGCCCCGCTTCTGTTGGGTGACGGGGTTGCCAGTATCGGTCAACTGGGCATTAAACGCGTGGACGACGGCATTCGGCTCGACCGCGTGCGCACCCGGCGCGTTGGAGAGGATATGCTGCTCACCGGAGAGGTTCGATACCCATGTTCACCGGATTGATCGAGGAAGTCGGAGAGGTTGGAGAGCTGCGCCGCTCGGTCAGCTTTCAGCGGATGGAGATCACCGCGGGGTCGGTCCTGGAGGATCTTGCGATTGGCGACAGCATCTGCATCGACGGCGTCTGCCAGACCGTGGTCGCCCTAAAGGGAAACCGATTCGTCGTTGAATCGGTGGAGGAAACCATGCGCCTGACCACCTTGTCGGCCTTGCGAACCGGTGACCGGGTCAATCTGGAGCGCCCCCTGAAGGCCAGCGATCGCCTGGGAGGTCATATGGTCCTGGGGCATGTCGACGGCGTCGGTGTCATCCGCCGTTTGGAGGCCTCGGGAGGCAGCTGGATCCTGCAGGTGGAGATACCCGCTCTGCTGCGTCGATACATCGCGCCCAAGGGCTCGATCGCCGTCGATGGGATCAGTTTGACAGTGGTGACGAGCACCGCGGAGGGGTTTACGATCAGCCTGATACCGCATACATTTGAGCATACAAATCTAAAGCAGCGAAAACGGGGCGATCGCGTGAATATCGAGGTGGACGTGGTCGCCCGTTACCTTGAGCGCCTGCTGGTCCGTGAAGATGCAAACGGTGAATTCGATCTCTCCAAACTGAAGGAAATGGGATACGATGCCTGACTTCAATTCCGTCGAGGAAGTTCTCGAAGAGCTACCGGCTGGGTCGATGGTTGTGCTCGTCGACGAACGGGGCCAGGACGTGGACGGTACGGAGCTGGTCGGCGAGGGTGAGTTGATGACGCTGGCAGAAACGGTCACTCCTCAGACGATCAATTTCATGGCGCGGCACGCCAGCGGCCCGCTGAACGTAACAGCCAGCGGAGAAAGACTGGAAGCACTTGGTCTGAAGTTGGCTACCGGTGGTCACGGCCCTCGCGGAGCAGCCGTAATGGCTTCCGTGAACGCCCGCGACGTCACCGGAACCGGTGTTTCGGCCCACGATCGCGCTGCGACGATTCGCAAACTCGCCGACCCCGCCAGCGCGCCGGGGGACTTTGTGCAACCGGGACATATCACCCCCTTGCGCGCCCAGGTCGGGGGTGTGCTCAGGCGGGCCGGTCATACAGAGGCCTCGGTCGATATGGCGGTCCTGGCCGAATGCCAGCCCGTGGGTTTGATCTCAGCGATCCTCGACGAGGACGGAGAAGTCGCTTCAACCCCGTATTTGCTCGAATTCGCCCGCCAACACGGACTTAAGATCGCCAGTATCAAGGACCTCATCGCCTACCGCCGGCGAACGGAGAAACTGATCTCCCTGGAGGCCCGCTCGACCATGCCTACCCGCTTCGGGGAGTTCGAGCTGTTTGCCTATCGCAGCCTGGTCGACGACAGTCCGTACATCGCCCTGGTGATGGGAGAGGTGGCTGACGGAGAAGATACGCTGGTGCGCATGCATTCGGCCTGTCTTACGGGCGACGCTCTCGGTTCGTTTCTGTGTGATTGCGGCGACCAGCTGCAACAGTCGCTGGAACTCATCGCACGCGAAGGCCGGGGCGTGCTGGTCTACATACAGAACCACGAGGGGCGCGGCATCGGGATCCTGCATAAGATGAAGGCGTACCAATTGCAGCGCACCGAAGGGCTGGACACCATCGAAGCCAATCACGCCTTGGGCTTGCCCATGGATGCCCGGGACTACGGCATCGGTGCCCAGGTCCTTCATGACCTGGGGTTGAGCCGCGTCCGGTTCCTCACCAACAATCCGAAGAAACGAGTGGGTCTAGAGGCATACGGCCTTACCGTCGTCGAGCAGGTGCCCATCGCCGCCCACCCGAACCCTCACAATATTCGCTACTTGAAAACCAAGCAGGACAAGATGGGCCACACGACGCTCTTGGAACGGGATTCGACGCTCCCCGCCGCCGAAGGAGAACAACAGAATGCCAAAAGTGCATGAGGGTCAGCTCGCGGCCGGGGGCAGCAGCTTCGCCATCGTGGTGAGCCGTTTTAACAGCTTGGTCACCGGCAAGTTGCTGGAAGGAGCGCTGGACTGCCTGAAGCGGCATGGATGCACCGACGAGAACATCGAAATTGCCTGGGTCCCGGGGGCGTTCGAATTGCCGCTCGTGGCACAGAAGATGGCCGCCGCGGGTCGGGCGGATGTGGTCATTTGCCTGGGTGCTATTATCCGCAGCAATACCCCGCATTTTGATTTCGTAGCCAACGAAACGGCGCGCGGCATTTCGCGGGTCGGGCTCGACAGCGGCGTGCCGGTTACCTTCGGCGTAATCACCACCGACGACGTGGAGCAGGCCGTTGAACGGGCGGGGACACGGGCGGGCAACCGCGGCTGGGATGCCGCCCTCAATGCCATCGAAATGGCCAGCCTCTGCGCCCAACTGGGCTGATATGACGCTGACGGAATTTCAGGACAACTTCGAAGCCGTCGACACCCCGGACAACCGTCATGGTGCGCGACGGCTGGCTCTGCAAGCTCTCTACTGGGAGGCGTGTGACGCCGGCAAGGCAGAGGGGGCGCTGGAGAATCTCCAACAGGCGGTGGAGCTTTCAGAGCCCGTGCGCGCCTTTGCCGAAACTCTGGTTTTACTGGTCGCTGACCACGCCCTCGAGCTCGAAGAGCTCATCGGGACAAACGCCACCCACTGGCGCACCGATCGGATGGCCCGTATCGATTTGATCATCCTGCGCCAGACATTGGCGGAAATCCTCTTCGTCGACGATGTCCCAGTTCGAGTCTCCATCGACGAGGCGGTGGAACTCGCCCGCATCTTCAGCACCGAGCAGTCGTACGCTTTCGTGAACGGGATTCTCGATGCGGTCGTTCATAAAAAGGGTCTACCGGTGTAGGTGCGTTGGCTTGCGGTTCAGGAATCGCCCATGCGCACGGCAATTATCTCGGATATCCATGGCAATCTGGAAGCATTGGAGGCGGTCTATCGGGCGGCAACCGAGTGCGGCGTTGACTCCTGGGCCTGTCTGGGCGACATCGTTGGCTACGGCGCTGACCCGCAACCCTGCCTGCAGCGGATTCGGGCGACGACGGAACAGATCCTTCGCGGGAATCACGACGCGGCGGTGGCGGGCACACAGAGCCTTGACGGCTTCAACCTCGTCGCACGCGAAGCGGCGCTGTGGACCGCCAGCCGGTTGACGCCAGCGGAGCGCGAGCTCCTCGCCACGCTACCGCTGGAGTTGGAGCGCGACGGGGTTCTTCTGTGCACGCAGGGCCAGGGGACCCGGAGGCCTGGGAGTACATATACTCCGCGATCGAAGCTCGACAGGCGTTGGAGGTGACTGATGCGCACATCTGCTTCGTCGGTCATACCCATTGCCCTCTGGCGTGTGTGGAAGCGGGGGGCGCTGTCAGCTCGATGTCCGGAAATGCCATCGAGCTGGACGCTCACTCTAGGTACCTCTTCAACGTGGGAAGTGTCGGGCAGCCCCGTGATGGCGATCCACGTGCATGCTTCGTCGTGTGGGACGCCGACGCGAAGACGGTCGAATTTCAGCGCGTCTGCTACGACGTGGAAACAGCCCGTAGAAAGATCCTGGACGCCGACCTGCCGCGGTTTCTGGCCGATCGACTTCTCAGCGGCAGATGAAGAACGCCCTTGCCCCGCGCGCCAGAGCGAATGGGGAAGAATCCAACCGAGCCGGATGACAATCTACTGAGTGAGGAACTGGCATGTTTGGACAGGTTTTTAACAAGGTTTTCGGTTCGCAGGCGGACCGCACCTTCAAGAAGTTTCTTCCGGCACTGGAAGAGGCTAAACACTACGAAGCGGAGCTCGGCAAGCTCGACGAGACCCAGCTGCAACACAAAACCTTCGAGTTCAAGGAGCAGTTGTCCGCGCGGATCGGACCACGCGGTGCCCGGATTCTGGAGTTGGCGAATGAGCTGAGGGGAGATTTGGATACCGCTGACCGCGAGCCGCTCAACAATCAGTACGACGCGCTCCTGCAGGAGATCCGCGATCTGGAAGAGACCGTGCTCGACGAACTCATGCCGCAGGCGTTTTCGGTAGTGCGAGAGGCATGCCGACGCCTCATGGGCCGCGAATGGGATGTCACGGGCAATATGACCAGCTGGGACATGGTCCCCTACGACGTGCAGATGTTCGGTGGCACGGTACTTCACGAGGGCAAGATCGCGGAAATGGCGACCGGCGAGGGCAAGACGCTGGTGGCCACCATGCCACTATACCTCAACGCGCTGACCGGGCGCGGCGTCCACCTGATTACACACAACAACTATCTCGCCAAGCGGGATGCCATGTGGATGGGGCCGCTCTACAACTACCTGGGGCTTTCTGTAGGCATCATCCAGGACGCCCACCAGACCGGAGGGTCCGAGGCGTTTCTGCTGCACCGACCGGATGGCGTCCCCACCGAATTCGAGTGGCAGGAAACTACGTGGAAAGAAGCCTACGGCGCGGATGTGGTCTACGCCACCAAGGACCAGATCGGCTTTCACTACCTCTACGACAACATGGCCTCCCGTCGCGAAGATATCATGCAACGGGAGTTCAACTACGCGATCGTCGACGAAGCGGACAGCAATCTGATCGATGACGCGCGCACGCCCTTGATCATATCCGGCCCGGTGCGCGAATCGAGCAATCGGTACGGCGAGCTCAAACCGATGGTTGACAAGCTCATCAGGGCGCAGAACTCGCTGGTAAGCAAGATCATCGCCGAGGCGGAAAAGAAGCGGGGTAAGGATGCCGACGGCGATGACTACGACGTCGGCATCGAGCTGCTCAAAGCGGCGCGCGGGGCACCGAAGAACCGTCGCTTCATGAAGATCCAGCAGGAAGAAGGGGTGAAACGCCTCATCGGCAAGGTCGAGGCGGACTACATGCGCGACAAGCGGCTCAGCGAGATTGACGAGGCGCTGTATTACGCCGTCGACGAGAAGAGCCACACCATCGACATGACCGACAAGGGGCGCGATCTCCTTTCACCGGACGAGCAGGCCGTGTTCATCTTGCCCGACATCAGCGCCGAAGTGGATGCCATCCAGAAGGATGAGACGCTCGACTCGGAGCAGAAGTCACTGGCCGAGGAGGAGGCCTACCGCAACCACGCCAGTAAGAGCGAAGCGGTGCACAACATCAACCAGTTGATGCGCGCCTACACGCTGTTCGAAAAGGATGTCCAGTATATGGTCAGCGACGACGGCCGCGTCGTCATCGTTGACGAGTCAACAGGCAGGCCGCAACCGGGACGGCGGTTTTCCGATGGGCTGCATCAGGCGTTGGAGGCGAAGGAAGGCGTAAAGATTCAGCAGGAAACCCAGACCATCGCCACCATTACCCTGCAAAACCTCTTTCGCATGTATCACAAACTGGCAGGGATGACGGGCACCGCCGAAACCGAGGCCGGCGAATTGTGGCAGATCTACAAGTTAGATGTGGTCGTCGTTCCCACCAACAGACCCATCCGGCGGGTCGATCTGGAGGACCTCATCTTTCGCACCAAGAGAGAGAAATACAACGCCCTTATCGACGAAATCGCGCGCTTGCATGAAGCGGGGCTGCCCATGCTCGTGGGAACCATATCGGTGGAGGTCTCCGAGCTGCTTAGCCGTATGTTAACCCGCAGGGGAATCAAACACCAGTTGCTCAACGCGCGGTACCACGAAAAGGAAGCGCAGATCGTAGCCGAGGCGGGACACCCCGGCACGGTGACTATTGCCACTAATATGGCGGGACGGGGAACCGACATCAAACTGGCCCCATCGGTGATCAAGATTGAACGGGAGCTTCTCAATTCCGACATGACGTTGAGCCACCGGCTTCCCGAAGGCGACATATTGAAAGAGCATCTGATCAATGAACCAAGCGGCCTACAGGTGATCGGCACCGAGCGCCACGAAGCTCGTCGCATCGATCGCCAGCTACGTGGCCGCTCCGGTCGACAGGGTGACCCGGGCTCGTCGCGGTTCTTTCTGTCCCTGGAAGACGATCTTATGCGGCTATTCGGCTCAGAGCGTATCGCCTCCGTCATGGATCGGCTCGGCGCCGAAGAAGGTGAAGTGATCGAGCACTCCATGGTCACGAAGTCGATTCAGCGGGCGCAGAAGAAGGTGGAGGCGAGAAACTTCGAGATCCGCAAGCACCTGCTGGATTACGACGACGTGATGAACCAGCAACGACAGGTGATCTACAACCGCCGCCACGATGTTCTGGATCGGGAAACCGCCGCCGAACAGGTGTTGGAGATGATCGGTGAATCGATCGACGCTCTGCTCACCACCTACACCGATGCCGAGAGCCATCCAAGCGAGTGGAACTGGGACGCCCTGCAATCGGATTTTGGCAACACCTTCTTTATGGGGTTCCCCAACTCCGCGGAAGAGCGCGAAGGCATGTCGCCGGACAAGCTGAGGGAGTTGATGCAGACTACCGTGGAGAACTCCTACCGGCGGCGGATCGAGCTGGTCGGTGAGGAGACCTTTCACGAGGTGGAGAAGGCGATCGTTCTGCACACCATCGACAGCTGCTGGCAGGACCATCTCTACGAGATGGACGAACTGAAGGAAGGGGTCGGATTCGTCGGTGTGGGCGGCAAGAACCCGTTGATCGAGTACAAGAAAGGCGCCTATGATCTCTTCGAGAATCTGATTGCCCGCATCAACGAAGAAACCTTGCGCCATCTATTTCAGCTGCGGGTGGATGTGGATATGCCGAATGTCCTGCCGCGACGGGGTTCGGGGGGTCGATACAGCTCCGTCCACCGCGAGGCCACCAACCTGGGTTTCGACGGCGGATCTCCCGAAGGGCGAGCCGCTCCGGCCGTGGAAGGGATCACCGCTGGCTCCCAGGGAAGAGAGGGAATGGTGACGTCAGGAGGAGGCGCCGGAGAAGCCCCGCCGAAACAACCAAAACGCGTGGCGCCGAAAGTGGGGCGCAATGAACCGTGTCCCTGCGGCAGCGGCAAGAAGTACAAGCGCTGCTGCGGTGCTGGTGGGTAGTCGTATAAACCCCGATTCGAGATAGCTATGGAAATATGGGAAGTCACCTGCCTGGTCTTCTATTGCGGTGTGGTAGCGCTGTTGGCTCTGTACGGCAGCCATCGCTATCAGATGCTGCATCTCTACTATCGCCACCACCAGAAAACGGTGGCGCCCAGTGGGGCCTTCGAGGACCTGCCACCGGTTACGGTGCAACTACCCATCTACAACGAGTCGGAAGTCGTCGAGCGCCTCCTGACCGCGGTCGCCGCCCTCGACTACCCGCGCCATCGCCTGCAGATCCAGGTGCTGGACGACTCCGAGGATGAGACCAAGGAGCGGGCTCGAGCAGTTGTCGACCGGCTTTCATCTCAGGGTTTCGATATCGAGTATCTCTCCCGCGAACATCGCCTAGGCTTCAAGGCCGGGGCCCTGGCCAACGGTCTAAAGCGGGCCAGTGGCGAATTCCTCCTGATCCTGGATGCAGATTTCGTGCCGCCTCCCAAGATCCTCAAACAGTGCATCGACTACTTTACCGATCCAGGCATCGGGATGGTACAGATGCGTTGGGGCCACCTCAATCGCACCTATTCCCTGTTGACTCGGATTCAATCGATCTTCCTCGACGGCCACCTGATCATCGAACATACGGCGCGAAACCGGTCCGGACGTTTCTTCAATTTCAACGGCACTGCCGGGATATGGAGAAAGCGGGCCATCGAGGAGGCGGGCGGGTGGCAGCATGACACCCTGACCGAAGATCTGGATTTGAGTTACCGAGCACAGCTTGCAGGTTGGAGGTTCGTCTACCTGCCGAAGGTCGCTGTGCCCGCAGAGATACCGGTGGAGATGAACGCGTTCAAGCTGCAACAGCACCGCTGGACGAAAGGCGCCGTACAAACCGCCAAGAAGATTCTCCCGAAGGTTTGGTGCAGCCATTTTCCATTGGCGGTAAAGATAGAAGCGACCTTTCACCTCACCTCCAACATCAGCTACATACTGATGTTCCTGGTGGCGCTGTTGACCTTGCCCGTGTTGCACATTCGCTCACAGCTGGGTTGGGAGAAGCTGCTCATCGTCGACGTGCCGTTGTTTTCGCTGGCTACGATGGCAGTCTCGGGGTTCTACATTGCCTCGCAGCGTGCTCTTTACCCCGACTGGAAGCGGCAGATAAAATATCTGCCTATGCTGCTTGCCCTCGGGATGAGCCTGTGCATCAACAACACGCGCGCGGTTTTGGAGGGATTGGTCGGGCACAAAAGCAGCTTCAGGCGCACACCCAAATACGGCGTAACGAACCGTCGGGAGCGAGGATCGGGAAAGTGGCGCTACAGCGCGCAGAAAAACGTGCTGGTCCTCTTCGAGCTTACCATGGCTATCTACTTCGCCGTGATTCTGTATTATGCTCTGAGCGTCGATCTCTATTTAGGGATTCCTTTCTTCGCCCTGTTTCACCTCGGTTTCCTCTACAGCTCGGTGCTCTCGACAATGCAGTCCCACATTGGTAGCCCTTTCTGGCCGCGCTGGAACCCGGCGACCTGACGAATGGGATTCCTGCCGTCCCCAATCGATTTGGGATGCTGATGCGCCATGTGATTGACGGTGTAGTTTACTGGCAATACCTTTTTCCCCACCCCCATCCTAACCCATTCTTCGCTCTATGATAACCCAAGATCAAATCCGAGATCAGCTGCAGAATTGCCTCATGGAGGCGCGGTTCGAACAGTGGTCGCGGTACTACCGCCAGGGCAAGGTGCGGGACATGTACCTGCTGCCGGACAAGCGCATCCTCATCACCACCGATCGACAGAGCGCCTTCGATCATGTGCTTGGGGCCATTCCGTTGAAAGGCGCGGTGCTGAATCGCATCGCAAAGTACTGGTTCGACAAAACCAGCGACATCGTGCCGAATCAGGTGTTGGAGGTGCCCGACCCCAACGTAACCGTCGCTCGCGAACTGCAGATGCTGCCGGTGGAAATCGTCGTACGTCGGTATCTGACCGGTAGCACGGATACCTCGGTTTGGACCAACTACAATCGCGGCGCGCGCGATTTCTGCGGTGTGAAATTGCCCGAGGGCATGGTCAAGAATCAGCGATTCGACGCTGCCATCATAACCCCGACCACCAAAGCCGAAGATCACGACGAGTCGATCTCGCCACAACAGATCGTCGAGCGCGGGTTAGTCGCGCGGGACCGGTGGGAGGAGATCGAACAGGTTGCTCTTGCCCTGTTTGCCCGGGGCACGGAGATGGCGGCAGACCAGGGTTTGATTTTGGTGGACACCAAATACGAAATGGGGTTGGACAGTAGCGGCCATTTGACCATCGCCGACGAAATCCATACACCCGACTCCTCGCGTTTCTGGATTGCGGCTACCTATGAGGAGCGGCACGCAAACGGCGAAGAGCCGGAAAGCCTTGACAAGGAGTTTCTGCGACTGTGGCTTCGCGACCGCAACTTTTCCGACGACAACATTCCCGAACTGGATGACGACATCCGGGTGCAGGTGGCCGAGCGTTACATCGACCTCTATCAGCGAGTTACGGGCGAACCTTTCGACGCCGCTCTAGATACGGGACCGATCGCGGAGCGGATCGAACGGAACATTGATCAATACATTAGCTGAACTTCGCTGGCCCTGATGATCAAGAACCTCGTCCGCGCCTTCCTGGTACTCCGACTCGAATCCCGCCTCCTCTCCGTCGACCTCAGCCAGGTGATGATGGCCTGGCGCAGCCGCCCGGTCATTGAAGTGATGTTCGACCGCCTCGTTCGCAAATCCTGCCTCGTTCGCAAACTGGACGAAGTGTATCCGTTCTGAGCCTTGCCTTCCAATGCTGCACCGACAACTGCGAACCGCACTCGAAGAGATCTTTGGCGACGAATATGTATCCAATGCTCTGACTCAACCCGAGATGGCCCAGTTGGTCCTCTACGAACGTCCCACGGACTTCAAGGAGACCATTCTCGGTTTTCAGCGGTTGAACTACCGCGAAGAGCAACAGACCTACGCCGAGCGTCTGGAGTCAACACTGGGCGTAGCCCTCATCTGTTCCCTGCTCGACGAATCCACCCGCGAGCTCGTAGCCGAACTCGGACTGAACTACATCTAGCCGGCCGCTAACCCGCCGCGCGGAACTGATTGCAGCGGTGGTTCGTTCTATCAAGAGGACCGTCTGGGCGGTGCGCCGGCGAACGTGGCGATTCGATCGAATTGCACTTGATTCGGCGTACAACTCGTGTGGCGGCCCCTACCGATTTTCGTTATCTTGAGTGACTTCGTCGTCGCCTAGGTATCTCACATTCCCGGATTATCGTTGTAATTGTGCGCTACAACCTCGCAGATCTCCACATCCATTCATTCTGTTCCGACGGCGTTCGCACACCGCGTCAGGCGGTTGAAGAGGCGGATGCCGCAGGGCTCCAGGCTCTGAGTCTGACTGACCACGACACCGTGGCCGGCATCGACGAAGCCAGGCGCGCCGCGGACGAGCTAAAGATAGAGGTGATACCTGGCACGGAGCTGAGTGCTCACATCGGCGAGCGTGAGGTTCACATCCTCGCCTACTGTTTCGAGTGGAAAGACCCGCGACTGCTGGAACACGTCGGAGATCTGCACCAGAAAAGATATGAGCGCGGTGTCGCCATTGTGGAGCGTCTCAACCATTTGGGTATCGAGATGAAGCTGGATGAGGTGTTGGACACCGCCGATGGCTCTCCACTGGGGCGTCCGCACATCGCCGCGACCATGGTCGACAATGGGGTCGTGACCAGCAAGGAAGAAGCGTTTGATCGTTTTCTGGGGGACCGCAGTCCGGCCTTCGTGCCAAAACCACACATCTCCGCCCAAGGTGTCATCGATCTGGTTCACAATGTGGGTGGCGTCGCCTTTCTCGCCCACCCCGGTTTGAGTCTTCAAGAGGCCACCATCGTCGAACTGGTGGAGAGCGGGTTGGACGGAATCGAGGTGTTTCATCCCGGGCACCAACCACCGCAGATCGACTACTACACCCAGCTCGTGCAGGATCACAACCTGCTGCAGACCGGCGGCTCGGACAGCCACGGAGAAGCTACGGGCACAAAAATCGGCGACTACGGTATCGGGTATGAAGCCGTAGAGGCCATGCGTCAACGGGCGGCGACCTTCAGTTGACCGCCCACACTTCCCCTTTTCTACCCTTCTTCTACATCTGATTTGATGAAGGTTCTCCTGGGGTCGCTGCGGTGTTGGTTGGCCGTCGCAATCCTTCTGCCGGCCGCGTCAGGGGCTGCCGTTCCGTTGCGCTTCCATCAGCAGGATCCGGGACCGTTGAGCGGCCTCATCGGCGCGGACATCGGTGACGTGAGATGGAGCGGCCGTTACCTGTGGGTCGGAACGGAGAGCGGACTTGCACGGCTGGAGCTGGATCGAGCCAGCGGGTTGGACGGGGGCGACTGGATAACGTTTACCGAGGCGAACGGTCTCGGGCGCGGCGCCATAAGCGCCCTGGCAGCGTCTGGGGACACCGTCTGGGTAGCAACCATCGTCGACACTGCCATCACCGGCTTGGGCGAGCATCAGATGGGAACCGGACTCAGCTACTCTTTCGACGCCGGCGCATCGTGGAGACACATTTCGAATGAAGAGCTGTTCCAACTGCCCGGTTTTAACCGGGAACCTCCTATCGACAACGGTTGTTTTGGCCTCGATTTCGTAGGCGACATTGTGTGGGCTGCATTCTTTTCGGGCTCCCTAGTGCGTTCGCCCGATGGGGGTCAAACCTGGGAGCGGGTCCTCCCTGGAGGCTCTGCGGAAATCTATTACTTCGAGGACGAAACCGGGGCGGATGTGGTCGAGGCTCGCGCTGACAGCTTGCAGCGAGCTGGCGCCTCAGCCGAGGTAGTCGAACGAGTTCGGGTGGATGCGGACAGCCTGCGCAGTCTCCATCTCTTGCACCGCACGTTTGAAGTCCTCGCATATGGCGATACCGTGTGGGTCGGCACCTCTGGTGGCATCGCGCGCAGTTTCGACGGGGGCGAGACGTGGCGCAACCACAAGGTCCGTTTCGACCGCGACGGGGCGCTTCTTCCCGGCAACATCGGCGGCAACTGGGTAGTTGCTCTGGAGCGCGAAATCGCCTCCGACGGTAGATCTATTTTATGGGCAGGTACCCGCGTCACCGACACACCCGCGTCGGGACAGCGCAACTCCATCAGCTTCAGCATTGACAACGGAGAGAACTGGCAATCGGGTGGGCCCACCTATGCCTGGGGATTCGCCTTTACCGAGAATGGCGTTTGGGCCGGAACCGAGCGCGGCCTGCTGGCCAGCTTCGACAACGGGGAATCCTGGGACGAGGTTGAAGTAGAAGATGCCACCACGCGGGAACGACTGCGCGGAACCTTCGTCGGCATGGCTGGGATAGAAGAGATTCTGTGGGTCGGTTCCGAGGTCGGGCTAGGTCGCACCACCGACGAAGGCATTACCTGGCGCATCGTCACATCTCCCATCAAGACGCTGACGATCGACACCGGACAGTTCACCGGTAACGCCAACGTGCTCGACACCCTGTATACCCTGTCGGGACGAGTGCGGTCGTATGCGGCGCCCAATCCGTTCGCCCCGACCCAGGGCGAGCTCTCCCGAATCAACTACAGTATAGAAGCTGCGGCGCAGGTTAGTATAGAACTCTATGACTTCGCCAGCCGCCGAGTGCGCACGTTGTTGAGCAAGGAATCCCGCAGTGGGCAAACCAACCATGGCGAAAACTGGGATGGGCGCGACGACGACGGCCGGATCGTCGCCAATGGCGTTTATTTTTACCGTATCGGACTCGAAAACGGAAAAGCATCCTTCGGCAAGGTGGTTGTACTAGATTGATTTCATCCGGGAGGGTGTGGAGTTGGCGCGGTTGGTTGTTGGCCGCTCTGGCAGTTGGAAGCCTGCCAGGCAAGGGCATCGCGGCGGACTACGCCGCGGCGTTTATAGAGGTTGGGGTCGGCGCGCGCGGGGTGGGCATGGGCAACGCATTCGTGGCCGCCGTCGACGATGCCACCGCATCCTACTGGAACCCGGCTGGGTTATTGCGGTCCAAGGGAAAAGGAATGATGACCTCGGTCCAGCCCATGTCGCTGGATCGGCGGCACAGCAGCTTCTCTGCCCGGCTCAACCTCAGGGGCGAGTTCGCCTTCGGATTCAGCTGGGTGCACGCCCGTGTCGGCGACGTTGTGGCTCGCTCTTCAAGCGGGATCCCGACCGGTGACATCAACAACTCCCAGAACGCATACCATGTCGCCGTGGCGCGCCAGTTGCATCCGCGGTTGGCGGCGGGGGGCATCCTGAAGGTGCTCGAACACGAGATTGCGGTGCCGGGGCGGGGCGGCTCCAGCGGCCGCGGCTACGGATTTGATTTCGGGGTCCAGTTCCACGCGTTCGAAAACACCTTTGTCGGGGTGACGGCGAGAAACGTTAATTCCGAACTGAGTTGGAAGGTGAAACGAAGCAGCCAACAGAGCACCACCACAGACGACCCCCTGCCCCGCGTCGTGACGGCTGGACTCGCCCACCAACCGGTGGAGCGGGTGGTGGTCGCCGTCGACGTGCACATGGGCAATGAAAGCTATCTGAACTTGGGCGCCGAGTGGGAACTCAGCCCGGTACTCACCGTACGGGGCGGCTTGAGCCGCCTTCCCGGCGACGACACCGCCGTCGGCTCGACAGCGGCTGGCTTGACCCTCCGACCCATGCGCACGGAATCGGTGCAATTCCACTACAGCTACACCACCGACGAGTTGGACGCCGGGGGCCGCACAGTAGCCGGCGTAGCTATAACATTCTAGAAGGTGCGGTTGAAGCCAAGAACCGGAGGCCGCCGATTGCTATCGCGGACAGCCACACACACAGTGGGGCGACGCTGGGGCCGGCGATGTTTGATCGCCGCTGTGCTGGTTTGCTGCTGGACCGTGATGGCAGACGCCGCTGGCTTGCCGTTCTTGCGGCTCAGCTCCGGCGCCCGCGCCAGCGCATTGGGAGAAGCCGTAACCGCACTTACCGACCTCGAGGCGATGACCTACAATCCGGCCGCGTTGACCGCTTCGGCATCCCGTGGTGTCAGCATTGGCCACAGCGAATGGATCCAGGACATTCGCCACGAATATCTCGCTCTTGTTGCGCCAAGGGGACCGGGAACCATTGCGTTAGCCGGCGCATTTTCTCAGGCCGACGGGCTGGAACGTCGAACCGGCCCATCCGCTCTTCCGTTGGGAGATTTTGGGGTATACGACAGTGTGGTCGGGGTCGGATATGCCCGCGACTGGCGTCCTAAGCTGCGCCTGGGAGTGGGTGTCAAGATGGTGAGGCAGACCATATTCACGAAAACGGCCAGTGGGGCGGCCGTTGACTTGGGTGCTCTCTATCGGGTCAAACCCGAGCTTCAGATCGCCGCAGCGGTGCGCAACATGGGCGCCATGGGCAAGCTGGTTTCGGAGTCGACCGATTTACCCGTCGAAGCCAGGGTCGGGGCCGTCTATCGAGGACCCGGACAGCTGTTGGTGGTGTTGGATCTGCAGCGGGTGCGCGACACCGGGACCTCGCTCCATGTGGGAACGGAGTACGCCATACAAAGTCGGCTCGCCCTGAGGGCGGGCTACCAGACGACGGACAGTCGGGATCTGTCCCTTGGGCTGGGAGTCAACTGCGGTTCGTGGGCATTCGACTACGCCTTCGTCCCGTTTCCGTCCGGCCTTGGGGATGCACACAGGGTCGGGGTCAGGTTCCGCGGCTCTCGGTGAACCTGGAACAGGTGCCGGCATGAACCTTTGGCGCAAAGAGTTGCCATCGGCAGCTCCCATCCCTACCCTCCGCGCCCCGGTACCACCCTTGCCAGCCGCGCCTCGACGCGGCTTGCGCGAGAGGGCCGAAACTCCCGCGTGGAAACATCTTGTGCTGTTCGTTCTCACCTTGCTTTCGATGGCCGTCGCCGGTGCCATGCAACAAGGGGTAAATCCGCTCGGCAGTATGTCGAGCCTCGTGCACCTGGTGGAGGGCATACCTTTTGCGGCGACGCTGCTGGGAATCCTAGCTGTCCACGAATTTGGCCACTACTTTGCCGCTCGCCGCTGGGGCGTCAAGGCATCCTTGCCCTACTTTCTGCCCCTGCCCTACATATCAATCCTCGGAACATTGGGGGCCGTGATTAGAATCCGCTCACCCATCCCACACAAACGCGCCCTCATGGATATTGGCGCCGCCGGGCCTCTGGCCGGGCTAGCTGTTGCCGTGGTTGCATGTGCGGTCGGATTGGCACATTCCACCGTCGTGGACGCCGACTATTTTCAATGGCGGCCCGTACAGCTGGGAGCCCCGCTGTTGTTTCAGGGCATCTACTCCCTGTTGTTGCCCGAAGTTGCCCCAAACCAGCTGGTGTTGCTCAGTCCCATCGCTTTCGCCGGGTGGGTCGGCCTGTTCATAACCGCGCTCAACCTCTTGCCCGTCGGTCAGTTGGATGGCGGGCACATCGCCTACGCACTTTTCGGCCGGTGGTTCCGCCATCTCGCCCGTGTCACCTTCGTTTGCTTGCTGGGTATGAGCAGCTATAATATTTTACAGTGGGGCTGGGCGCAGTCGCCCGTATGGCTGGTGTTGGCGTTGATTCTGGTCATGCTGGGAACGGACCATCCTCCACCCCGCGATCCCGTTCCGATTCTGGGACCCGGGCGCAAGATCGTGGGTATCTTGTGTTTGGTGGCGTTCGCCGCCTGTTTTACTCCCCTTCCGTTTCGCCTGTAGATCGTGCGGGCCACCTGTTTCGCACTCGCAACGTTTTTCTCTTTGACTGCCGGTTGCGGACTAGACGACAGGGCGCAGGTTTCCTGCCGCTGTACCGATGAAACGAATCTGGCGGACTTTCCCGATTGTGTCAGCGGGGCTCGACCTACACCCGACAACCCATTCACGACTCAGTTGCCCGACTGCCCTAGCGGGCAGCTGCTCATTCTGGCCGAGCCGACCCGGCCGGAGTTCGTCCTGGAGAACCTACGCACCGTGTTTGAAGCCCGTCCCCAGACACGCAACGTAAACCAGTATATGGACCAACTGGCAGAGAATTTTACCTTCGTTCCGGATGCGGATGACATTGCTCTGCACCCTGAGGTCTACGACACCGGCGCGGACACTCTGTGGAATCGGGAGCGGGAACGGCGCTTCGCGCGGGTGATTCTGGACCCCCTGTTGGTGCAAACCGTGCGTTTTCGGCGGTGGTATCAATCCTCGCGGGACGAGCGCATCATCTCGTCCGACGGGCTGCGACAAAGTTATATCTTTCCCTATGAAGTGGACTTTGACAGGGTGCCCGACGAGAGCGGCGCAATGGAGATGTTCACTATTGCAGGTCGTGCCGAGATCAGTTGCGTCACGCCGACGCTGCAAAATCCGGTCTGGACCGTAGAGGAATGGATAGACCTGCGTGATTCAGAAAGCGTGCATCGTTCCTGGGGAGAGATCAGGGCCGAGTTTTTCCGCTGACCAGCGAATGAGCGATATGCGAAAAATGCTTCTGACCTTCGCCGGAGTCGTGTTGCTGGCAGCGTGCTCCAATCCGTTCGCGCCGGAGAAGCAGACCCCTGAAGGCACGACACAACAGCCGGCGCCGGCCGCCGAGACCCCCCAGCTCCTGATCGACAACCTGCATCGAGCTATGCGCGATCGCGACAAGGATCTCTACGAAACATTGCTCGACGAGCGGTTCTGGTTTACGGAGGACAACTGCCAGGGTGACCTTGTGCTAGCCAATGGCAAGGAAGAGGAATTGGAGATCATGGGCGGCAGTCGGGATAGCGATCGGCCGGGCATATTTCAGATTTTTCGCACCTTCGAATTCGATTTTCAGACCATTGCCCGCTCACGGGAGTTGGGCAGCGAGTACCCGAATGCGTTCGAGGACGATCCGGACGGCCACCCCGACGAAGACTGGGATGTGTTCAGAGGTCGCGTGCAGATGTTGATTCTGGATGAGGGTGGTGACGGCTTTCGCGTAGACCAGATCATGACGTATAAGCTACGACTCGATGATGCAGGGATCTGGCGCATGATTCGGTGGATCGATGACCCGCTCAGCGGAGACTGCGGCGGGCCGGCACGCAAAGAGATTGCCCAGTTGATCCCCTGGGCTTTGGCGAAACGAGGGTTTCCGGGTGCCGACTAGTACCGTCCACTTCTAGCGTACACAACGCGGGATCCAGCCCCGGTTCCGCCCTTCCCAGGTGACTCGGTCTTGCGCCTGGTCCCTCACATCCCCTGAGATCCGACCGCAACTTGGCTAAACGCGCAAAAATGGCACGCCGGCAGCGGCGTCCGTTGTGGCATCTCGCACTCAGCGCAGTGCTGGTTTTCGGCGCTGTGTCGGCGGCCCTCTACCTGCATTGGGAGGCGGAGTTCCGCGAGGATACGGCGGCGGCGCAAGCCCGCGATGCCCGTCGAGCAAGCGAGAATGCCGCGGCGTTGGGTGACCGGATAGCGGCAAAGTTGGGAGAAACGCTGGAGGAACTGGGTATCGGAGCCGACCTGGTGGAAAGGCGCGCCGAGCCGCAGCCGAACTCGAGCGCTCGGTACCAGTTCCGCGTGCGTGTACCCGGCGATCTGCCGTTGACTACGGTGAATCTGCAGATCACTCGCCTGGTGCGCGCGCAAGGCGGGTTGATTTTGCGCGCGGTGGAATACGAGCGAACCGGCAGAGTGCAACTTCATTGTGGCCTCGATACCATCGAAATCGCTACGATAGAGCTGCTCAGATCCCGGTCCCTTCTGCGCCGGGCTGGAAAGATCGCCATCGTCATCGACGATTTCGGCCATACGAGCCAGCGATTGGTCAAGCAATTCTGTCAGCTCCCCTTTCCCCTCACCTTGGCCGTGCTGCCCAACGAGGGTCGGGGAGACGCCATCGCGGAAAGAGCGCTGGCGGCAGGACATGAGGTGTTGGTTCACCTGCCGATGGAGCCGGATGGCTACCCGGAAAACGATCCTGGACCCGACGCCGTTATGGTGGACCAGGATGCCGATGAAATTCGCTGGCACGTGCGGCAGGCGATCGACCATGTCCCCGGCGCCGTCGGCTTGAACAACCATATGGGGTCACGGGCGACCGCGGATGCGCGGGTAATGGGGTTGGTGTTGGAAGAGGTGTCGCGCCATCCGTTGTTTTTTCTCGACAGCCGCACGACCCCCGAGTCGCAGGGATGGAAAATAGCGCAGGAGGCCGGCATTCCCTCCATCCAACGGGATCTATTTATTGATCCCCTCGAAGAAGCTACCTCGGTGGAAGAGAACCTGTGGGAGCTGGCGGAGTTGGCCGCCCGCAACGGGCATGCCGTGGGCGTCGGTCACGATCGGCAACAGACCTTGAGCGCCCTCGAGTACGTCCTGCCGCGGTTGGAGCGAAGGGGCTTCCGCTTTGTCCCCGTTTCCCAGCTGGCGCAGTGAGAATCGGCCGTGGATTTCACCATCGTCGCCACCGACCCTAAAACAAATGCCCGCGCCGGACTCCTCAAGACTGCGAGGGGCGAGATCGAAACACCGGTTTTCATGCCCGTCGGCACCCAGGCGACGGTGAAGACCCTTTCCCAGCAGGATTTGGAGTCCTTGGGGGCGAAGATCATTCTGGGCAACACCTACCATCTTTATTTGCGCCCCGGACACCAGCTCGTGGCCCGGGCGGGAGGGCTGCACCAGTTCATGAACTGGGGTGGCTCCATGTTGACCGACAGTGGGGGATTTCAGGTCTTCAGCCTCGCCGATCTCAACGAGGTCACCGAGGAAGGGGTACGATTTCAGTCCCATCTGGATGGCTCGAGCCATCTCTTCACCCCCGAGCTGGTGATGGATATCCAGCGGGATCTTGGCGCCGACATCGTCATGGCTTTCGACGAATGCACCTCCTATCCGTGCACTGAACGCCAGGCTGGCCAGTCGATGGAGATGACACTGCGCTGGACCGAGAGATGTGTCAAGCGGTTCGGCGAGGGTGCGGGAGCCGGGAAACCGCAAGCGCTGTTCGGCATTGTACAGGGAAGCGTGTACCCCGCGCTGCGCGCCCGTTGCGCTCGCGAGCTGGCTGCGCTGCAACTGCCAGGGTACGCCATAGGCGGTTTGGCGGTGGGAGAACCGCGGCGGAGCATGTTTGAGATGATCGGAGTAACCCTGCCCCACCTTCCCAGCGCCACGCCGCGATACCTGATGGGAGTGGGTCTGCCCAACGATCTGGTTGAAGCAGTGGCCGCCGGCATCGACATGTTTGACTGCGTCATCCCGACCCGCAACGCCCGCAACGGCGCGGCCTTTACCAGTCGCGGGCGTCTCCGCCTGAAGAACGCCAACCTGGCCGAGGATGGAAGCGCCCTGGATCCAAGCTGTTCCTGTCCCACGTGCCAGAACTATAGCCGCGCCTACATCCGGCATCTGTTTCAAACAAACGAAATGTTGGGGATGCGTTTGGCGACGGTGCACAATCTTCACTTTTATCTGGAATTGATGCGACAGATACGTGCCGCCATCGTGGACGGGCGCCATCAAAGCTGGCAGCAGGAGTTTCTCTCCACTTACGAGATCGAATGATATTCTTTAGATTGAGAAAAATTTCTTCATGACGGCCTGCGTTGCGGGCCTCATCCGGCTTACGAAGGAAAGGAACCCGCCTTGTTCGATTTGATCGATTCCGCCCATGCCATGGGCGCCTCTCCCGACGGCGCGGAGGGGGGCAATCCCATTCTGTCTTTGCTTCCGTTCATCCTCATGTTCGTCGTTCTCTATCTGCTCATCCTGCGTCCACAGATCAAGAAGCAGAAAAACCAGCAAAAGATGGTGGATGAGTTGAAGAAGGGCGATGCCGTTGTGACCAGTGGTGGTATCCACGGTGTCATCACCAACCTCAAGGATGAAGTCATGGTGTTGAAGGTGGCCGAAAACGTGAAGATCGAGGTTTCCCGCAGCGCTGTATCCCGTGTCAAAGCCAGCGAAAAAAGCTAGTTGGCGAAATACGGTTATCCTGGCCAGGTTCCGCCTTGCTGACGCGCGATGAAAATCGTTTTCATGGGAACACCGCAGTTTGCCGTGCCCTCGCTGACCCGTCTGGCGATCAGCGCCCACCAGATCATCGCCGTAGTTACGAATCCGGATAGCCGTCAGGGACGAGGACGTAGAGCGGCTCCCCCGGCGGTCAAGGTGGCCGCGGTCGATCTCGGCCTCGAGGTGGTGCAGCAGCAGGACCTGCATTCGGCAGAGCTCGCCGAGCGCTTGGCGGCCCTCCAGCCCGACCTGTTTGCCGTGGTGGCTTTCTCCATCCTGCCCGCCCGACTTCTCGAGATTCCGCGCCTCGGAGCCATCAACCTGCATCCCTCACTGCTGCCCGCCTATCGCGGCGCCGCACCGGTCATCTGGGCGGTTATCAACGGGGAATCGACGACGGGGATCACCACCTTCTATCTAGATGCGCGCGTCGATGCCGGCGACATTCTCATGCAGGAAAACGTCGCCATCGACCCCGACGAAACAGCGGGCCAACTGGAGGCTCGTTTGAGCGCGGTGGGTTCCCGGTTAATGCTGGCCACGGTTGACGGTATTGCCAACGGAACGCTGACACCCCAACGGCAAACGGGGCGGGCATTCCCACGGGCCCCGAAGCTTCGAAAAGAGGATGGGCGCATTGACTGGGACCGACCCGCCGAAACGGTGCGCAACCACATTCGCGGCGCCAACCCGGTGCCCGGAGCGTTTACCGATTGGGAGAGGGGTCCGCTGAAGATTCTACGCGCCCAACGGGTCGAATGTGCGGAGCTCGAGGTACCCGGGACGGTGTTGACCGCGGGTCCCCGCGAGGGGCTGATCGTCGCTGCACAAGACGCCGGATTGCTTCTCCAGCAGGTGCAACCCGCCGGCAAGGGGCCGATGGAGGGTGCGGCTTTTGTTCGCGGCTACGGAATATCCCCCGGAGAGCGATTCGAATGAAGGCTGAACGAGGTATGCGGATCGCCTCAGGGATCTTGTCATGCCTCCTCTTTGTGGGATTTTCCCAGGCAGCGGCGCAGGAAAATGAGATTGCGGCTGCCAACGACAGTTTGCCGGTCAACCCGCGGAGCGCCTTGTTGCGCTCGGCAGTAGTACCTGGATGGGGCCAATGGCACAATGGTCACCCCTGGAAGGCGGCGCTGTTCGCTGGAGCTGCATCCGGTTTTCTCACCAGCGCGCTGCTGGAGGTTCGATCCTTGGACGACGCCACCACGGCGGCGGAGCGGGAGACGCGGTCCAACCGACGCAACACCCGGTTCCTCTACTTCGGATTGACCGTTACCCTGGCCGCCATTGACGCCTTCGTCGACGCGCACCTGGCCGGCTTTGACCGGATTGGCGTGGCGCCTTCCAAGGGTGCGATTTATATGCGACTCGACCTGCGTCGGTAGCCGTACCCGAGCCGACAGCTTTCGGGTGCGGATCTTCGGTAACATCTCCGTAACCCTCGTTACCCAAACAATTCTCCCACCATATTGTCGTCCTGCCTGAACCGTTCCTGGCCCATCGATTGCACCATCATGGTGCAAACAAGGGAGCGGAACGTGGCCAATTTTTTTCGTGGAGCCTGTTTCATCCTGTTGCTGCCGGCAGGGCCGCTAGGTGCGGCTTTTGAGCTCGACGAAGCGGAGATTCAGCCTCCTGCTCTCGGTCGGGAAGAAGGTGGAGATCCCGCCCACCTAGCAACGGCGGCGTGTTGGCGTTGGTCGTTTAGCTATCATCTGCCGTTTGGGCTGCGGGAGTTGCAGTATTCCGCCGCCAGGGTTGACGGACCCGTGTACGGGCTGGGCGTCGGTTTCGGGGCAAGCTCTTCCGGGTTCCATCTTCACCGGAAGACCACTTTCCGGATAGGTGCCGGCCGTAGCTTCGGCCCTACAAGCATTGGTGTGGCGGTCGAACACCTCCTGTTGCAGCAACGAGGAAAAGGAATCCGGGACTTCAGGCGCTGGGTCTCCGCATGGCGAGCCAGACTGAGCGATCGCACCTCGCTCCGTGGTTCCTTCACATCTGACATCGATGGGGTCAGCGACCGACGCTGGAGCTTCGCTCTCCTCCGGCAACTCGATGGAGGTGGCTCCTTGTCTGTCAGAACGCAGCGACGGTCTGGAAAACCACGAGTGATCGGCATAGCGTTGTTACACCCCCCGCACGATCAGGTGGCGATACTCCTGGGCACCCGATCCGCACCTCGGCGGTTTGCATTCAGACTTGGGCTGAACTTCGGCATCCTGTCGCTGCACCAGGTTGTGCACACCCACAGCCAATTGGGCCCCAGCCATACGACACAACTAGGGACGACTTGTAGGAGCCGATAAAAGCCAGTATGTTTCCGAACCATGCCGACCTCTCCGCTACTCGTCGCACCCGTTTTCGCATGTTCTCCAAGCGTCTGATAACGTGCCAGCTGCTGGTGGCGTTTACCATCGCGCTGACGGTCGCCCACTGCGGCGAGACCAATCGCAGCAGCAACTTGCAGCTGCCCAATCCGGCACCGGGGGCGAGGGAACCCGAGCTCAACCTCAAAGCCGAGCTCAACGGTCGATATATCGGCGAAATCAGCATCGATGGCACGCGCTGGGCGGCGACGGGACCTGGTCAAGATATCGCGTTGACCTTTGATGCCATCGGCCTCGAGCAGGTAGTCCAATTCGAACTCATCGTCGAAACCGAGCCGGCTAATCTCTTCGATTTCGATGCTTCCAGTTTTGCACCACAGGGACCGTTTGTCACCTTCGGTTCGGGAGTGGAGGCTATTGGGGAAGACAGATTGCGTTTCGGTGGAGCGAATCTGCGCAGTCCTGTCGCTGGCGACCGCACCCTGGGAACACTCTCCCTGACCACGGCGGCAGGGTTCAGCGCCTCCACCAGCGTCCGCGTGCGGCTCGTGTTTTTCTCCATTGGACCGAGTTCCTCCGAGCGCGATTCCTACGATGCCGACCAGTTGAACATGGGTGTTGTTGTAAATGCAAGATAGCGCACTCGTTGCACCATCCGTTATTGACGATCGAAAGGCGATGGATTAGTTTTTCAATCTCCCATGGGGGGCTGTAGCTCAGTTGGGAGAGCGCTTGAATGGCATTCAAGAGGTCAGGGGTTCGATTCCCCTCAGCTCCACCATTTGAAATCAAACGCAACTCTCGGTCGTGAATAGGAGTTGCGTTTTTTATTGTGTGCATCCCCGTTGTCGCCTAAATGCTACCGGAAAAATCGAACGAAGGTCACCAGCGGATCGTCGTAGTGATGCCGGCCTACAACGCCGCGCGGACGCTCAAACTGACCTATGACGATCTACCCCATGAGATCATCGATAACATTATCCTTGTTGACGACGGTAGCGAAGATGCCACGGTGGGCATTGCCAGGTCACTGAACCTGAAAATCTTCATCCACGACCGAAATCGGGGATACGGAGCGAATCAGAAGACCTGTTATGCGGAGGCGTTAAATGACAACGCCACGATCGTGGTGATGGTTCACCCGGATTACCAGTACGATCCCACCTTGTTGCCTGAAATCGTCGCGCCCATTCAGGCAGGTCGTGTCGACGTGGTGCTTGGATCGAGAATGATGGGGCCCAGCGCCTACAAACAGGGGATGCCGTGGTGGAAATACGTTGGCAACAAGATCCTTACGGGAATAGAAAATTACTGCTTTGACCTCAACCTATCCGAATATCACACCGGGTACCGCGCCTACAGCGCCGAGGTTCTAGAGACGGTTGATTTCCACGAAAATTCTGATGGCTTCGTATTCGACCAGGAACTCATCGGCCAGATTGTTCGCGGTCGTTTCAGGATCGCCGAGGTGTCGGTTCCCGTGCGCTACTTCCCCGAAGCTTCCTCGATCGGATTTGTCGGAAGTACGGTCTACGGTTTCCGCATAATCTTGCTGCTGGCTCGGTTTCTCCTAGGACACCGGCGAGCGCGAGGTGAGGACGGCCACTGAGCCCGCCCGCCGCTTGGTGTTCTCCAGTATCGCTTCCCTCGGAGGCATGACGGGATACGAGAGATGTCGCTGAGTGTCACGAAGTCATGTTTCACATCCACGCTCATCCTTCTTGTCGGACTTGGCGTTTACTACAACAGCCTGCCGAACCCGTTCGTTTTCGACGATCTGGAGTTCATCGTAGATAATCCCGATATCCGCTCCATCTGGCCGCCCGCTTGGGCGCGTCCCAACGACTTGCCTCATGCATCCCTCAACGGACGTCCGCTGGTCTCGCTCTCCCTGGCGCTGAACTTCGCCGTCGGCGAACTGCGGGTGCACGGTTACCGCATGGTGAATCTAGCCGTGCATCTCGCGAACACCTTGGCTCTGCTTGGCCTTTTGCGACGCTTGCTGCAGCAAGATTGGGCTCGTTATCGATTCGGCACCTCGACTCCGCATCTCGCCGCCGGCATCGCCTTGCTGTGGATGGTGCATCCGCTGCAGACCGAGTGCGTCAACTACATCTCCCAACGCAGTGAGTCTATCATGGGATTCAATTTTCTCATGACATTCTACTGTCTGATGCGCGGAGCTGCAACGCATCGCCTTGGCTGGTACTGCGGCGCGGTGCTTTTTTGTGCTCTGGGAATGATGAGCAAGGAGGTGATGGCCACCGTGCCATTGTTGGCGATGCTGTTCGACCGCACGTTCGTGGCGGGCAGCTTCAGGGAGGCCTGGCAGCGGCGCTGGGGTCTGTATATCGGACTGGGAGCCGGATGGCTCATTCTTGTCAGACAGCTGTGGAGTGATCCCCATATTGGCATGATCGGATTTTCGACGATACATCCATGGGAGTATGCCCTCAACCAGTGCGATGTTCTTTCCCGGTACGTGAGGTTGGTGTTCTGGCCGGATCGCCTGCTGCTCGATTACGGTCCGCCAGTGCCCTTGAGTGTGGCAGATATCGCGCCTCAAGCGGCGCTGGTGTTGACGCTTCTGATAGGGGTGATCGCAGCGCTCAAACATCGGCCTCGAGTCGGATTTGCCGGGGCCTGGTTCTTCATCATTCTGGCGCCCACCTCGAGTTTTCTGCCGATCCTCACCGAAGCGGGCGCGGAGCGTCGACTCTACCTGCCATCGGCGAGTCTGATAACGCTCGTCTTCCTGCTCGTGGCTGCCTTCATCTGTCGGCGGGATAAGCCGGAAATGGGATATGGGTGGAAAGCGGTCGGCGGGGTTCTGTTTGCAATTGCTTTCGGTTCTCTCGCGTTCAAGACCGTGGAACGCAACCGTGAATACAGCAGCGCCCTCTCGATCTGGCAGACTGTGGTTGACCGGGCGCCAGGCAACCATCGAGGCCACAACAATCTCGGTGTTCAGCTGGCGGCGGCCGGCCAACTCGAGCGCGCCATCGAGCATTACCGCGAGGCATTGCGTATCTATCCCGGGTATGTCGACGCCCGTATAAACCTTGGCAATGCGCTGGCCGGCGGCGGTCACTGGGCGCAGGCAATCGAGCAGTTCCGTTACGCGCTGAAAGTCAACCGCGAGGTAGCGGAGCTGCACTACAACCTCGGCCGGGCGCTGGCCGCGAGCAGACAGGCGACGCAAGCGGTCGTCCACTATCGCGAAGCCTTGCGTCTCGACCCCCAGTACGCCAAAGCCCACAACAATATCGGTGCCGTATACCTATCCGGTGAGCGCATCTCCGGTGAGCGCATCGATCTGGCGATCGATCACCTTCGTGCGGCGGTGGGCATCGACCCCGATTTTGCCGGCGCCCATTACAATCTGGGAATGGCTCTGGAGTTTCGGGGACAGCTGGACGCCGCACTGGAGCAGTACCACAAGGCCGTGGCTCTGGAGCCCGGCCGGAATGATTGGCGCGAGAATCTGACCCGGGCGCGCCGGTTGCTTGAATCGGAAGGCTCCGCAAAATAGCGGATCGCCGCGTTGCCCGGACCCTACACCAGCGGGGTGAGAATCAGCCGGATTTCGTGTCTATTTTTCGCTCCCCGTACGGTACCGCGCAAAGTTCAGTGTCGCATTCCATGCGACCGAAGCGGTGGCGGTTGCGGGCGATTAGGGAGTAGCCGATACGAAATAGCTGCCGCAGTACGGGCACCTTGTAGATCCAGGCGATGAGGTGGTAGGGCGGCATGCGACGGTAGATCTGATGGACGGCATCGGCACCGACAAAAACCCTCGTGTCGACATCGATCAGCCGGAGGCCGGTATTGAAATCCGAGGCTGCCAATACCGGAAAGCGCGTCTCGGCCCCTGGGGTTTGTCGAGGCAGGTATTCGAACTGCCGGCGGCGGTCGCGCTTTTGAATGCGTCGCACGCTCCAGTCGCAGAAGCGACATTCGCCGTCGTACACGATGACCGGGCTATTCGTCATCTGCAGGTTCCTCCCCGTCGCTGCCCTCATCATCGCTGTCGGCCTCATCATCTCCGTATTCGTCGTCTAACCCGTTATCCTCTTCATCTTCTTCGCTGGCCGCCGACTGCAACGACTCCACCAGCAATCCCGTGTCCTCCAGGCGGTTACTAAGAAGAGCGACCAGGTTGTAGAGCAACTTGATGTGCATATCCTTGTCTCTCTTCAAAACCTCGATGAGGTTCCTTCTTTTGATGACAATGCCAACGGAAGGTTCGTACGAGGCTATGCGGGCCGAACGGGGATGTCCGGTGAACATACCCATTTCACCGACGGATCCGCCGGGAAGGATCAGCGCCAACTGCTCACCTGAATCCCCGACTACGCTCAGCTCCCCCTTTAGAAGAATCAGCATATCATCGCTCGGTTCCCCTCTCGCATAGATAGTTTCTCCCGGAGAGATGGGAACCGATGTGCAAATCTTCAAGATAGCGAGGATCTGATGTTGGTCGAATCCTTGGAAAATCGGAATCTTCTGAACTATCTTTAGAATTTCAAAATCTTTCTTCTGCAACTCGTCTGCCTCGATATTGCGTTCTGCTTGAATCTCGGAATCGACAATTCCCTTGGTAACGATTTATTTAGAGTGTGCCGAGTCTCAGACAAATCATCTGGATGCGTCAACAGTGGCGGCGCTACCAAAAGCTGATCGGAATCGGAACGATCGGTTTGTGGACAGTCTGCTCCTCCGGCATTCTGCTGCTGAACGACGAAGACTTCATCGTGCGCATGGCATTGCTGGCCATGTTCGTATTGTGCACCCCGCTGAGTCTGTACCTTTACCTGACAACGCGCAAGGAAACTCGCAACCTGGATCGGGAAGCGGCGGAAATGCGGCTGCAAGAGCAGATCAACTCCGACACCAGATCCGGTTCAAATCGCTGAGCCGTCGTCCTTTCTTGACATAGAACTTCCACCCCCCTTATCTTAAATCGATTGTTGCCAACCAGTTGCGTATGTAGGATGGACGCGACCTGGAAAGGCCTTTTTGTGTTCTAATATATGGATTCTACCGGCTCACTAGACGAAATTGCGCGAAAAACTGCGCAGACCTCTTCCTTCAAGGAAGTGGTCAGTAGACTGAATTGCGGCGCAAAACAGGTCCTCCTGCAAGGCCTGCCGGACACCCTCTTCTCCTTCCTGCTCACCCACGTTCAACGCTCCACCCGCAAGCAGATGCTTGTCGTCGCCAGCGACGAGGACACTGCCGAACGCTGGCGCGACGATCTCCAGGCGATCGCCGGCGAAGACATCGTGAAGTACTTCCCGGCCTGGGATATAGATCTGTTCGAATCGCGATCTCCGGATCCAGAGATTAGCGAGCTGCGAATCGTCGCGGCAACCTCTTTGCTGGATCGCGAACCCACCATAGTGGTGGCACCCATCGAAGCCCTGGTGACCCCCCTCATTCCCGCCCATGCGCTGGATCTGGGCACGGTGCGGTTGCGCGTGGGGGCCGAACACTCCCTGGAGGACTTGACCTCCCATTTAGCCGACTGTGGTTTCGAACGCGTTTCCATGATCGACGCCATTGGTCAATACAGCGTGCGAGGTGGAATCCTCGACATCTATCCATTCGGCGCGGACAACCCTTTCCGGCTTGAATTCTTCGGCGATGAAATCGAGTCGATTCGCACCTTCGATGTCGCCACCCAGCGTTCTGTAAGCAGCTGCCGGGAAGCACTGATTCCACCCGCCCGTGAAGTGCTTTTGATCTCGCCGCTCTTCGAGGATTACCTGGAGCGGATCGATGCCGCCCGGGTTAACGCCGGCGGGGAGCTGAACAATCTCAGGGATCAGCTGGAACTGGGTGCTTCTCTCGAGGGGATCGAAAGTTACATGTCGGTGCTCTACGATCTCGGAAACGGCCTGTTCGACTACCTGGCCGAGCCCCTGGTATTTGCGCCGGAGGGCGAAGAGCTGAACAGCGCCGTCGAGCAGGTTCTCGAGAAAGCCCGCAAGGAGCACAAACGGCGATCGTTCGAACACCCCTTCGATGCTTACCTGCCCCCCGCCAGCTGGATACCCCAACAACTGGGCCGTTTTCAAGCCCTGCGCTGGGGTGGCGGCGATGACGCGGTCCGCTTCGGTGCCGAGAACCCGCGGGCCGTCGAAGGGGAGCTCGGCCTGCTGCGGCACGAGATCGATCGCCTGCACGAAGATGAATACGCCATCCACATCCGCTGCGAAACCCAGGCGCAGAATAGCCGGCTTCAAGAGCTGTTTGCCGACTGGTCGGACCACATCTCCTACGGTCTCGGTACGCTGCAGAGAGGTTTTGTCTTTCCAGAAGCCAAACTGGCGCTGCTCAACGACCACGAAATCTTTAGCCGCCAGAAACGCCGATACCGCTACCGCAAGTTCAAGGCGGCAACTCCGCTGTCCACCTTCAAGGCGTTGCAGCGGGGCGATTTTGTCGTGCACGTGGATTACGGAATCGGGCGCTTCGCCGGCATAAAACGATTGTCGATCGGCGGGATTGTGCACGATTGCCTGCAGGTGTCGTACCAGAGCTCGGACAAACTGTTCGTTCCGGTGGAGCAGCTGGATAGACTACGCAAATATTCCGGCGCGGAAGCCGATCCACCGCTGCTCAGCAAGCTTGGGGGCACAGCGTGGGAGAAGCTGAAAGAGCGCACGCGGGAAGAGATCTTCAAGATGGCAGCGGAGCTGGCACAGCTGTATGCGGAACGGCAGGCACGGTCCGGATTCCGCTTTTCAGCGGACGGTCCCATGCAGCGGGAACTGGAGGCCAGTTTTCCGTTTCAGGAAACCCCGGATCAACTACGGACCATGGAAGAGGTCAGTAGCGACATGGAATCCGGGTCTCCGATGGATCGGCTCGTCTGCGGCGACGTGGGGTATGGTAAAACGGAGGTGGCCATTCGCGCTGCCTTCAAGGCGGTCTGCGATGGCAAGCAGGTGGCCATTCTTGTACCCACCACCATCCTCGCCGAACAACACTTTCAGACCTTTACCGAGCGCATGGGGCACGTGCCTGCCAAGGTGGAGGTAATGAGCCGCTTCCGCACCGCCAAGGAGCAGAAGGAGATCGTCGCCAAGGTCAAGAGCGGAAACGTCGATATTCTCATCGGCACCCACCGAATTCTTTCCAAGGATATCGCTTTCCGCGATCTCGGTCTGTTGGTGGTGGACGAAGAACAGCGATTCGGCGTGCGCCACAAAGAACGCTTGAAGCAGATGAAGCGGCTGGTGGACGTGTTGACCTTGACGGCCACCCCGATCCCGCGCACCCTGCACATGTCCCTCATGGGCTCCCGCGACATGTCCGTCATCAACACCCCGCCCCAGGATCGTCTGCCGATTCACACCGAGATCATCTCCTTCGACGAAAACCGCATCGCCGCGGCCATCTTGCGGGAGGTGGAACGCCAGGGCCAGGTCTACTTTGTACACAACCGAGTGCAGTCGATCTATCGCCTGCAAGATTTCCTTGCCGAGCTGGTACCTCAGGTCCGGTTCGCCGTGGCCCACGGCCAGATGCCGCCGCGACAGCTGGAAAAGATCATGTTCGACTTCCTGGAACGGAAGTACGACTGTCTGGTCTGTACCATGATTATCGAGTCTGGGATTGACATTCCCTCGGTAAACACGATTCTGGTGAATCGGTCCGATGCGCTGGGGCTCAGCCAGCTCTACCAGATTCGCGGCCGGGTGGGCCGCTCAAAGGAACGAGCGTTTGCCTACCTGCTGGTTCCCAAGGGGAAGAAGCTCACCAAAGAGAGCCGCATGCGTCTGCGCGCCATCGAGGAGTTCGCTGATCTGGGATCCGGATTCAACATCGCCATGCGCGACATGGAGATTCGCGGTGCGGGCAATCTTCTCGGGGCGCAGCAGCACGGCTTCATCGCCGCTGTAGGTTTCGATCTCTATTGTCGCCTGCTCGAAGAAGCGATGCGCGAGTTGAAAGGCGAAGAAGTCGTCGAAGAGATCGAGCCGGAGATCAAGATCGGGGTCAGCGCCTACATACCCGACGATTACATCCCCGACGGCGACCAGAAGATGGAATTCTACCAGCGCCTGGCGAATGCGCGCAAAGTCGTCGAGCTATTGGGCATCCGCGAGGAGATGGAAGATCGATTTGGACGCCCTTCGATCCACGCCCAGGCGTTGCTGCACACGATGGAGATCAAGGTGATGGCTCGCCAACTCGGTTTAGCGGCCGTATACCTCGAGAAGTCATCCTTCAGGCTGTATTTTCCCGAAGGGCGCGAACCGGCTCCAGCCGCGATAGAACATCTGGTGCGGAAGAGCACGTCGCAGCTGGAGTTCAAGATGGGAGAACGACTGTGCATCGAAATCGATGTTGGGGGACGAGACCAACAGGAGCGTTTGGAAAAGGCGAGGAACGCCATACAGGAGTTGCTGTGAATCGACGCCCGATCATCTCCGTCGCCTGTTGCGGCGTGCTGGCGGCAATGATGTTTCAAGGTTGTGGAGAATCGTCCTCACCGGACCCGTTGGTAGCCCATGTTGGCGAGGTTTCGTTGACTCAGGCGGCGCTGAACGATCGTGTTCCGGGGGGCGCCGATGCGGAGACGGCGGCCCTGCGCCAGCGCGAGTTTGTGGAGAGCTGGGTGCGGCAGGAGCTGCTCTACCAAGAAGCATTGTCGCGGCAGTTGGACGAAAATGCGCGCATCCTGGATTTGATCGAGCAGACGCGGAGGGACCTCCTGGTAGCCGCGTTGCTGGAACGGGAATTCGGCGGCCGTAGCGTCGACCTCCCTGAAGAACATATCCAGGCCTACTACGACAGTCACCAGGAAAGTTTCCTGCGCAATGCCGCCGAGATCAGGGCGCGTCACATCCTGCTGGCAAGCCAGAGAGATGCCAATGCCCATCGCCAGGTCATTCTGCAAGATGGGGGTGCCTTCGAAAAAGTGACGCGGGAGCATTCCCTCGACGAAGACACCAATCAGCTGGGCGGCGACCTAGGGTATTTCACTCAGGATCGCAATCCCATTCTATGGGAAGCGTGCCGCAATCTCGGACTCAACCGGCTGTCCAAACCGCAACGCACGTCCTACGGCTACCATCTCATTCAGGTACTCGACAGACAGGATTCGGGAACCGTGAAGAAACTCGAACAGGTACGCGATCAGATTGTTGCCACCGTCGTCCGTGAGCGCCAGCGAAGTCGGGTCGAGGCACTGATCGAGCGCTTGAAATCAGAACGGAAATGGGCGGTATATGCGGAGGCGTTGTAGAATCCCGATGTCGAAATTCTCGAGCCTGTTCGTTTTTTCTGTTTTGACTATGGGCGCCGCAATCGAGGCCTTCGCCCGTCCCGAGCTGTTGGACCGCATCGTTGCAGTCGTTGACGACGAGATCATTCTCTGGTCCGAGCTCAACTTCAGACTGCGAATTACCGCCGAACAGGAAGGCCTCAGCACGTTCGGTGAATCGGAGCGTTTGACCGCCCTGCGCGAAGAAATTCTCGAGTCGATGATCGACGAGCAGGTCCTGCTGCTGAAAGCGGAGAGGGATAGTATCGCGGTCGACGAGAGCAAAGTAGATGAGATCCTGCGCGAGCAGTACGGCGCCATCAAGCGGGATTTGGGGAGCGAGGGGTTCAAGACCATGTTGGACCGCGCCGGTCTCAGCGAGCGCCAGCTGCGCTCACGTTATCGCAAGGAGATCCGCCACAGCCTGTTGTATCAGGAAATGCTTCGCCACCTGGCCTTCAGGCTGCACATCACACACAAGGAAATCAAGGCGTTTCGCGCGCACCATGCCCATTCCCTGCCCGAGCGACTCTCCTTCAGCCGGATAAAAGTAAATCTCAAGCCGGATTCCACGGCGTTGGAGTCGCAGCTGGGCACGCTGGCTACGATCAAAAGGAAGCTGGCCGAGGGAGAAAGCTTCGCATCCCTGGCGCGGCAGTACTCCGAGGATCCCGGCACCGCCAGCGAAGGCGGAAATTTGGGATGCTTCGGCACCGGACAACTGGTTCCGCCATTCGAGGAGGCGGCGTTTGAGTTGAAACCCGGAGAAACCAGTGAACCTGTTCTCACCCGGTACGGCTATCATGTCATACAGCTACACGAGAAGCGGGAAGATGCGTTGTGCGCTAGCCACATTTTGCTGCGTTCATCCATCACCGACCAAGATCGAAAGCGCGCCACAGAACAGCTGCTGACGCTCAGGCAGAGAGCCTCCACCGGTGAGGACTTTGCCCAGTTGGCGCGCGAACATTCCGAGGAGCCGCAGACCGCCATGCGAGGAGGATTCTGGGAGGTGGTACCCCGGGATCAGCTACCGCCGTTCCTGGCCCCCTATGTGAAGAATCTGAACCTCGGTGATATCAGCGAACCGTTCTTTCTCGAGGAGGGCGGGTTCATCGTAAAAATAAACGATGATCAGTCCACCCTCGAGTCGTTGATTCGCGAGGACCGACTTAGCGATAGCATGCGCCAAACCATCGACGAGTTCAAAACCAAGATTCACGTCGACAAACGCCTGAATGAGAGCGCGGCGGGCAATGGCGCGTCTTGACACCTATTTGAAGAATACGGGACTCATCAAGCAGCGCGGTGAGGCGAAACGCGCCTGTAGCAACGGGCAGGTGCAGGTGAACGGCACCCTGGCAAAACCGGGCCGGGAGGTCCGCGTCGGCGAAGTCATCACCCTGGAAACCGACACCGCTTTCGTCGAGGCGGAGGTCCTGGGTATTCCACAGCGACCCGCACCCAAGTCCCAGAGAGAAACCTTCTACCGGATACTTCGACGGGAGGCCCGAGACCCATTGGACGATCTCAGTTTCTAGACGGATTCGTTTGTCGACACAAACGGTTACGCAACCGCCGTACCAGGTACTGGCCGAGATCTACGATCATGTGATGACCCACGTGGACTACCCACGATGGGCTCACTACGTCCATGACCTGATCCAACACGACGCGGCCGACACCCGCGCGGTCGTCGATCTGGCGTGTGGAACCGGCAGCTTGACCCTGGAGCTGGACGAGCTGGGATACGAGATGACGGGGGCCGACCTTTCGGAAGCGATGCTCAATGTGGGCAAGAAGAAGGCGGGGGCGGCTGGCAAAACGATACCGTTTTTGCATCGCGATCTGCGACGACTCAACAATATGGGACCCTTTGATGCTGCCATTTGCATGTACGATAGCATTAACTATATAATGGACGCCGCGGGTATCGAGCGCGGTCTACGCAACATCTACGACATACTGCACCCGGAAGGTCTGTTCATTTTCGACGTCTGTACGGAACAGAACTCCTTGCGCTATTTCAGCGATTTGCGGGATGCCGGTCAGGGACCGGGGTACACCTACGATCGCACCAGCAGTTATGACCGTGAGAACCGGCTGCAGTTTAATAATTTTGCCATCCGGTTCTCGGGCGGTGACGTGGTTTGGAAGGAATCGCACACCCAGCGAATCTACCGGTTGGACGAAATCGAATCACAGATTCAGTCGAGTGCCTTCGACTTGCTCGATGTCTATTCAGGTTTCACTTTTAACAAAGGTTCAGAACAGTCGGATCGCGTTCACTTCGTTCTGCGCCGCCCTGCGCGCTGAGCGCCGCAGGGGCTATTGCAGTTCTCGAGGAGACGTCTCAATTGAATCTGCCAGAGCTTGAGGCTGCCAGAAATTTCGTCGAAGAAGGCGACAACTTCCTTCTCACATCCCACATCAACAGCGATTGGGACGGACTAGGTGGTTGCATCGCGCTCAAGCTTCTGCTCGAGAAGATGGGCAAGAATTCTAAAATCGTGCTGCACGATCTGCCAAACGAGTTCTACCGATTTCTGGACGGCTGGGAGCATGTCACGAAGGTGCCCGAAGGCCATGTGGAACCCGCACCCTACGCGGTAGTGCTCGATTCGCCCAACCTGTCTCGCATCGGAGATGTGGCGCGTTGCATCGGCGAAAACACGCAGATTCTGAACATCGATCACCACAAAGACACAGACCCCTTTGGCACCGTCAACCTCGTATCTACCGATGTGAGCTCGGCGTCCGAATTCGTTTTTCACCTGGCCATGAAATGCGAGAGGGAGATCGACCCCACCATGGCGGCGCAACTCTACACCGGTATCCTGTTCGATACGGGCGGATTTCGCTACTCGCTGACGACACCAGAGACCTTTGAGGTAGCCGCGGCGCTGGTGCGAAAAGGGGCCGAGCTGGACTACATTGCCGACCAGCTGTTCAACAACAAGACCTTCGACTCCGTCAAACTCATTGGTAAGGCGGTGCAATCGATGGAGCTGCACTTCGACAATCGCGCTGCCGTGTTGGATCTGGCATACGGAGATCTCGGCAGCGGCGATCCGGAGGATATCGTCAACTACGGCTTGCTGGTGCGGGGGGTGCAGGTAGCCCTGCTGTTGCGCGAGGAAGAGCGCGGCAAATACAGGGTCAGCCTGCGCTCGCGCGACGAGGTGGACGTTCGGGCTATCGCTTCCCAGTTCGACGGCGGCGGGCACACCAAAGCTTCCGGATGCCGCGTCGAGGGCGATCTGACAACGGTCAAAGACAAGCTGCTCGAAGCTGTAAAAGCGGCGCTGCCCTGAGTGGAGACGGTTCTTGCATCTGGTGACCCTGAAAGACTGGACCTCCGAAGAGGTGGCGCAGGTCCTCGAAGTGGCGCTGTCGGTAAAACGCAGCCCGGGCGACTTCGCCCAAGCCTTGCGCGGGCAAACCTTGGCGCTGCTCTTTCAGAAGACATCGACCCGAACCCGCTGCTCCGGTGAGGTGGGCGTCACCCAGATGGGCGGTCATGCCATCTACTTGGACTGGCGTGCGACCAATTTTGGGCTGGCCGACCTGGGAGACGAAATCCGCGTTCTTTCGGGATACGCCGATCAGGTCCTGGTGCGATTTCTTCAACACGCCGACGTTGTGCGCGCGGCCGAGGTCTCCACCGCGCCGGTGATGAACGGGTGTTGCGACCGCTACCATCCGCTGCAAGCGCTGGCCGACCTGATGACCATTCAGGAACTGTTTGGACACCTCGATGGGGTGCGCCTGACCTATGTCGGTGTCCTGAACAACGTGTGCAACTCGTTGATCGCGGCAGCGCTGAAAACGGGGCTTCGGGTGTGTGTGGTAGCCCCTGAAAGCAATCCCGCCGCCGTCGATGCGGAGCTATACGAAGCGGCGGAGCAGGGTGGACTCTACCACCGCGAAGACGATTTTGCGCTGGCCTTGCGAAGTTCCGACATAGTCTACACCGACACTTGGATCGACATGGAGTACTTTACCGACCCCACCTTCGCCGCCGAGAAGGAACGCCGCAGCAAGCTGTTCGAACCGTACCGGGTTACGCGCCAAGTTCTGCAGGGGCTCGACCTGCGGATCATGCACTGCCTACCGGCGCATCGGGGATACGAAATCGAAGGAGAGTTGTTGGATGATCCCCGGTCGGTAGTGTTTCAGCAAGCCGAGAATCGTCTGCACAGTCAGAAAGCGGTCATGCTCAAGTTGGCCGAAAAACGGGCGCCGCCATCTTGAACATGCCCCGCTGGTTTCTTGCCCTGGCAGCCGTCGTGTTGTTCGCGCACAGCCTCGAATCCGAGGTTGCGGTCGAGGCGGGCAGCGCCGACACAGCGGATACCGAGATGGCCATCGCGCCGCGCTTTGTTCCCTCGAAATACCGCATCGTGCGAGTCCAGATGCTGCCGGCTCCGATGGATGCCCAGAGCGCCACCAGTCGCGGGCGCTTCCTCGTCAACTTCGGCAGCCGCGATGGCGTGCAAAAGGGCAGCATCTTTCAAGTCCATAACCTCAGGGAACTTATCGCTTTGGTGCGCGTACATCAGGTATGGCGCGACAGCGCCGCCGTACAGCTGGTCAACCTGATCCGGAAACCGGAGCCGAATAACCCTCGCCCGCTGAAAAAAGGGTACCATCTGGAACCCAAGTTCGTGCTGCTCGAGACGGTTTTCTTCGAGCAGGGCAAACCGGTGTTTTCACCCGAGATGCACGAACAGCTGCATTATGCTTCGCGGTTTATTCGTTCCTACCCCGATTTCCCACTGGTGCTGGAAGGGCACACCGACGATCGCGGACCGAAAACGGACAACGCCAAACTCTCGGTACAGCGGGCGGCCACGGTGATGACCTATTTGAAGGAAGTGCACCATATTCCGGCGGCGCAGATGCAACTGCGGGGGTTGGGTGAAGCCCACCCTATAGCCACCAATTCCACCGAAGAAGGCCGCCAGATAAACCGCAGGGTCGATATTATCCTGATGGAAAAAACGGTCGAGGGTAGCTAGGGACTACGAGCGATCAGCGATCGGGGCTCCGAACGTAGCTGCCGCTGGTCCCTCCCTGCTTCTCAACCAGACGCAGGTTCGAGATCACCATGCCTCGATCCACCGCCTTGCACATATCGTAGATAGTCAGCAGGGCCACGGCTGCAGCCGTGAGCGCCTCCATTTCGACGCCGGTGCGGTCTTCTATGCGGGCTTCCGCTTCGACCACTACCCGGTCTTTTCCCAGCTCGAACGTCACATCCACTGCCGTCACGTTCAACGGATGGCACAGCGGGATCAGATCTCCGGTGCGTTTCGCCGCCATGATAGCCGCCAGACGCGCGGCTTCCAACACGTTTCCCTTGGTGATCTTGTTCTCGGTGATCAGGAGGGCGGTTTCGGGACGCATGTTGATTTCGCCGCACACGCGGGCGGAACGACGACTCACACTTTTGTCCCCCACGTCCACCATGCGCAGGCGGCCGTCCGCGTCCACATGGGTCAATTCGTCGGGCATCACATGTTGTCGACGATCGCGTCCGCGAACTCCGAACACTTGACTTCCCGGGCACCTTGCATCAAGCGAGCGAAGTCGTAGGTAACGACCTTTGCCGCAATCGTGCGTTCGAGGCCGGCGACGATCAAGTCGGCCGCTTCCGTCCAACCGAGATGGCGCAGCATCATATCGCCCGAGAGGATCAACGAGCCCGGATTGACCTTGTCCTGGCCGGTGTATTTGGGCGCGGTCCCGTGGGTGGCTTCAAAGATTGCGTGTCCTGTTTCATAGTTGATGTTGCCGCCGGGGGCGATGCCGATGCCCCCGACACACGCAGCCAGAGCGTCGCTGACGTAGTCGCCGTTGAGGTTCAACGTAGCAATGACGGAATACTCCGCCGGTCGGGTCAAAATCTGCTGCAGGAAGGCGTCGGCGATCACATCCTTGACCACCAGCGACTGCCCGTTGGCGGTCACTTGGGTCCAAGGTCCGCCGTCGATCTCCGCGCCCCCGAAGCGTTCTTTCGCCACCCTATATCCCCAATCGCGGAAACCGCCCTCGGTGAACTTCATGATGTTGCCTTTGTGAACCAGGGTTACGCTGTCCCGTTTCTGGGCGATTGCGTAGTCGATGGCCGCCTTGACGAGTCGGCCAGTGCCTTCCGCCGATACTGGTTTGATGCCGAACCCGGCAGTGTCAGGGAAGCGAACCTTGGCGTAGTGATCTGGAAAATGTTCGGCCAGCAGGGACTTGAACGTGGCGTTGTCCTCGCTTCCTTGCTCAAACTCGATGCCGGCGTAAATGTCCTCGGTATTCTCCCGAAAAATCACCATGTCGACCAATTCGGGCCGGGTAACCGGTGACGGCACACCCTGGAAATAGCGGACTGGTCGCAGGCAGACGTAAAGATCGAGCACCTGCCTCAGCGCCACATTGAGGCTGCGGATGCCACCGCCGACGGGGGTCGTAAGCGGCCCTTTGATCCCCACCAGATACTCGCGAAACGCATCGACGGTTGCATCGGGAAGCCAGTTCTCGAGAGCGTCGAATGCCTTGCCTCCGGCCAGCACCTCCGTCCAGGCGATACTGCGGCCGCCCCCGTAGGCTTTGGACACCGCGGCATCGAAAACTCGGGAAGCCGCCGCCCAGATGTCGGGTCCGGTGCCGTCACCCTCGATAAATGGAATAATCGGCCGGTCGGGGACCTTGAGCCCGTCGTTCTTCAGTTCGATTTTCTGGCCATCTTTGGGGACGGCCGGTCGCCACTCACTCATACATTCTCCTGAAAATGCCCGATTCCGGTGTCCCTTCAGGCTCCAAAAAGCGAAAGCAACAGACCTCTAACTCATTGTCGAACAAAGATTTTAAAGTAATCATAAGCCGGTTCTGCAGCAAGACTTCGGGGCCTCGCCGCGGCCTCAATACACTCGCCGCTAGCGGCAAATTCCCGGCTGGGATTGCAACCCGGACTGACGCCAGAATGGGCGCACTCTTGCGCCCCCAGAAGCTTCAAGCTATATTAGCAAACTCGATTAGAAATTTTAGCACTCTCGGCAGGAGAGTGCTAATGTGCGGTGCATACACCACCGACACATACCAGGATTTCCGATCTAAGACAATCTTATTCCCTTTCCCCAAATAGCCGTAAAGGAGGATTTATGGCTCCCAAACAACTCACCTTCGACATTTCGGCTCGCGACGCACTTTTGCGCGGTCTGGACAAGCTTGCCGATGCCGTAAAGGTTACCCTGGGTCCCCAGGGACGCAACGTAGTGCTCGACAAGAGCTTTGGCTCCCCGACGATTACCAAGGATGGCGTCACGGTGGCCAAGGAGATCGAGCTCAAGGATGCCTACGAGAACATGGGCGCGCAGATGGTAAAAGAGGTGGCATCCAAGACCTCCGACGTCGCTGGTGACGGCACCACGACCGCCACCGTTCTCGCTCAGTCGATCTTTCGCCAGGGGCTGAAGAATGTCACCGCCGGGGCCAACCCGATGGATCTCAAGCGCGGCATCGATCTCGCGGTGGGGGCCGTGGTCGGGGACATCAAACGCCAGAGCAAAGAGGTTAAGACCCGGGAGGAAATCGCCCAGGTCGGCACCGTTTCCGCCAACAACGATCGCGCCATCGGCGAGCTGATCGCCGACGCGATGGAGAAGGTCGGAAAAGACGGCGTCATTACGGTCGAGGAGGCCAAGAGCACCGACACCTCGTTGGATGTGGTCGAGGGAATGCAGTTCGACCGCGGTTACCTCTCGCCCTATTTCGTGACCGACTCAGAGAGCATGGAAGCGGTCTTGGAGGATTGTTACCTGCTCATCCACGACAAGAAGATCTCCAACATGCGCGACATGGTTCCGGTCCTGGAAAAGGTCGCGCAGCTTGGCAAGCCACTCTTGATCATTGCCGAGGATGTGGAAGGCGAGGCGCTTGCGACGTTGGTGGTCAACAAGATTCGTGGCACCATTCGCGTTGCCGCTGTGAAAGCCCCCGGTTTCGGAGACCGGCGCACCGCAATGTTGGAAGACCTCTCCGTCCTCACCGGCGGCCGTGTCATCTCTGAAGATGCCGGGCTCAAGCTGGACGGCACGACCCTCGACGATCTTGGCCAGGCCAAGCGCGTCGTCCTGGACAAGGACAACACCACCATAATCGAAGGCTCCGGCAAACCGGCCGATATCAAGGGCCGGGTTGCTCAGATTCGTCGGCAGATCGACGAGACCACCTCTGATTACGATAGCGAAAAGCTGCAAGAGCGCTTGGCCAAGCTGGCCGGCGGCGTGGCCGTTATCAATGTCGGCGCTGCTACCGAGACGGAGATGAAGGAAAAGAAAGCCCGCGTGGAAGACGCCCTGCACGCCACCCGCGCCGCTGTGGAAGAAGGCATCGTACCGGGTGGCGGCGTGGTACTGCTGCGCAGCCAGAAATCCTTGAACAAACTCGAGTTGGAAGGCGATCAGGCCGTCGGAGTCGAGATCGTGCGCCGTGCCTTGGAGGAACCGGTGCGTCAGATCGCCGACAATGCCGGCTTGGAAGGCGCGATCGTGGCTCGCAGAGTGAGCGAATCCAAGGGGCCCGTCGGATTTAACGCCCTGACCGAAGTATATGAAGACCTGGTCAAGGCCGGAGTCGTCGACCCGGCAAAGGTCGCGCGCACGGCCCTTGAAAATGGCGCTAGCATCGCCTCGCTCTTGTTGACCACCGAGGCGCTGGTAGCTGAGATTCCCGAAGATAAACCCGCCATGCCCGCCGGGCCTCCTGGTGGCGACATGTACGGTGGCATGGGCGGCATGTAGAATCAGTCGCCAGACTACAGCAAAGCGGCTCTCTGACATGGCAGGGGGCCGCTTTTATTTGTTGGGACGATGGATGCGAGTGGTACTGTTGGGTGGGACCGGACGGCCTACTCCTCGGTCGCGGCTTCCTGAAAAACGGCGCCCTCTTCGATGACCAGGCGAGGGGTCTCCAGCTTACCGCAAAACTGAGATCTGGGACCGATGGAAACTTCCTTGGTCGCTCTCAGCATGCCCGCAACGCGCCCGTCGATGATGGCTTCCTCGACCTCTATGACATCGGCCTGAACCTCCCCTTCCAAACCCACCACTAAAGCCCGCTCGATAGCCAGACGATCGCCACGGAGCACTCCATCGACCCAGACATTGTGTTTGATATCCAGAGTACCGCTCAGTACAGAGCCGCGGCCGATTACCGTATCGCGCGAGTCGCGTTGGGGTCGCATGGATCACTCTCAGAGCCAGAGCCGAAACTTCAACGGATCGCGAGCTATGCCGTTTTCACGCACGGCGTAATACAGTCCGGACACCCAGGCTTTACCGCTCTTGCCTGACAATGCTACCGCTTGCCCTTTCTGCACCGCCTCGTTGACATCTACAAGGACTCGATTGTTGTAGCCATAAACGGATTGAATGCCGCTGCCATGATCGACAACGACCAAGTGTCCCAGCTCCTCGTCGAAGCGATTCTGAACGACTTTGCCGGCGGCGCTGGCGCGCACCAGCGCTCGTTCCCTTGCGGCGATGAGCACACCCCCGAACTCCGGGTTGAAGTGGTGCACAACGGTGCCGTTGATGGGCCACAGGGACGGAACCGAGCCGATGTTGCCCCACTCTAAACGTTCGATCGAGGAGACGTATTCGTCACCCGATGGCCGGGGAGCGATGGCGCCGATGCTGGGCGACTCCCCCAAGATGGAGCGGAGCTGTCGATTGCTCTTCTCCAGGTCGAGCAGCGTGGATTCCAGTTGTTTGATCTGGCCGATCTCTTGCTCGAACACAGCCTTTTCTCGCTTCAGAAGGATCACCGAGTTCGCCAAATCGTTGGCGCGGTCGTAAGAGACAAACCCTAGACCGAGAAGGAATACAACACCGAGGCCGAGCAGCCCAAAAAAGGCCAAGGCAAGACGCGGAAGCTTGAACTCCAACGTCTTGCTTCCCTCTTCGGGGATGATGAGCAAGGTGATGCGGCCACCTTTCAACATGCCCGCTTCGCCCCCTCACTCATGTTGCAGCCTCGAAACTCGAGCGGTCGTGTGGTGTTGTGGTCGAATGCGCCCTCACCCGCGCATGTCGAGGAGGACTCCGAGCATCTCGTCCTGCGTTTGGGCGGCGCGGACGTTGGCGGTGAAGTGATGCCCGGCCAGAATCTGCTCAACGGACTCGTCAACAACGCTGATATCCCGGTCGCTCGCCGAATGGCGCGATCGCACCCCGCCTCCGGGAACCTCTTCCGCCTGGACGTGGGCCCTGGCGGCATCCTCGATGGTGAGATTGGCCGTATTGTGAGCTGAAGCGTTCAGCCGCTTCTCGTTGAAGGCCAATCCCGAAGAGCTTATGGACAATCCATGAATCAAATTTCCCACCTTCTACTATCTAAATTATCGGTAACTGGCAATAATTTCGGCAGCTCCGCACGAATGTCAAGCCGACTCGCCGGGCTCCGCGCCAAACTCGCGCCGGTCCAGCTCATTCTGTACTACTGCAATACACTGGGAGGCGAAGAGGGTTCGTGGTCCGACGCTCAGCGCCGACGCGCCCAACCTCTCCAGGTGTTTCTCGGACTTCTTGGGCATCGACATGTGGTCGCTGAATACAAACACGGCCGCCGAATCGAGCGGGGCCGAGCGAATGTCGCCCCCCCGCCTGTTCATGTAGAAACAGGGCCCCTTTTGACATTTCTCCTTGACCAGTTGCTCGAAACTCAGCTTGGCGACGAAGAGTCCCTCGTCGACGGCCAGCTCCTCGCCGAGCAGTAGGCGACGTCCGGCCTTCAAAGCCCGTTGCACTACAGTCCCGATCGAACGCTCCGTGTGTCCGTCGAGGGAGCAAAGGCGGTCACTCTCGAAGCGCACGGTCTTGGGGGGCGCCGAAGGCCCCTCGAAAACGATGTGGATAGCGGTCAGGGGGCGAATGTTTCCCGAGTAGAACAACGCGTTGACGATGCACGAGGTGAGAATCTCGAAATGTCCTTTGGCGGCCAGTTCGTCAAGAGAGCAGTCGGCAGTGGAGCGACCCTTTCGCGATCTCAGTATGAACTCGGGCATGAGAAAGCTGAAGATACTGCGGCTGGCGCCGCGAACAACCCAGATAGCAGGTGTGTGGACGCCTCCGAGGCACGTTTTGTTGACAGCCGTCCGCGTATTACTTCTGTATGATGGTTGGCAAACTTGTGGACGGCTGAAGTGACGAATCGGATTAAACACTGCGGAAACATAGCCCTGCTATGGCACCGCTTGGCGACCCATCGGGTCTGCAGCTCGCTTGTGGGCATGGTCGTGTGGGCGCTTGCCGGCACCGCCCTTTCAGCGGTAGCACAGGAATCTGCTCCAGAAATCGAGATTCGCCGGGTGTTTGCAGATCTGGACCTCACCAGGCCGGTTTTTCTCACCCACGCGGGAGATGGCAGCAATCGCATCTTCGTCGTGGAACAGCCGGGCCGGATACAGGTTTTTGCCAACGAGGAGAACCCCGCTGCGGATCTATTTCTGGATATCAGCTCGCGAGTCAACTCCGGTCCCAACGAAGCCGGTCTGCTGAGCATGGCGTTTCACCCTTCTTACGCCGAAAACGGCCGGTTCTTTGTCTATTATACCACCGGCAGTCTGGTGTCCCGCGTAGCCGAGTTCGCGGTCTCTCCCGGCGGTAACAGCGCCAATCTTGCCAGCGAGCAGATTCTCTTGGAGGTGGTTCAGCCGGCTGGCAATCACAACGGCGGTCAACTCGCCTTCGGTCCGGACGGAAAGCTGTACGTGGGGCTAGGGGGATGGGGGCGGCTCGGGAGACCGCTTCGGAAACGGCCAAAACCGCTCGACCCTGCTGGGCTCCATCTTGCGCCTCGATATCGATAGCTCCCCGGGGTCGTACGCCATTCCGCACGATAACCCGTTTGTCGGCAATGATCGAGGGTGGCGGGAGGAGATCTGGGCGTGGGGATTGCGCAACCCCTGGCGCTTCAGCTTCGACCGGCTTACGGGACAGCTGTGGACCGGCGATGTGGGTCAGAATGCCTGGGAAGAGGTCGACTTGATCGAGCCCGGTCAAAACTACGGGTGGAACAGGATGGAGGGGTTTCACTGTTTCTCCCCCGCGTCAAATTGCGACAGCACTGGTCTGGCGCTTCCGGTGGTGGAGTACGGCCATGCCGAGGGCCGATCGATTACGGGAGGCTACGTGTATCGAGGCCCTCAATCATTTCTTCAGGGCGTGTATCTGTACGGTGATTTTGTCAGTCGCCGGATCTGGGGGCTGCGTTACGAGCATGGCGAGGTGGTTGCCAACGAGCGACTGGTGATAGCGCCGTCCGGTATCTCCAGTTTCGGAGAGGATGAGAAGGGGGAGGTATATGTGCTCGGTTTGGATGGCACCCTCTATGTGCTGGAAGTTCCGGAGCCCGAAAGACCCACCGTGGTGAGCCGCTTGTCCACACAGGTGCCGTTCTCTTTTGAGCTGAGCCAGAACCGTCCGAATCCGTTCAATGCCCAGACATCTGTTTCGTTCTCGGTCCCGGCGGCAGCGCGCAGCATCCTGGAGGTGTTCGATCTCCGCGGACAACGAGCAATGATAGCGCTAAACCGGCGACTGCCCGCAGGTCGATATGAGCTGCGGTTGGATTTCTCGGGTCTGGCCAGTGGCACCTACTTTTATCGATTGCGATCCGGCGTGGACGAAAAGACGCGGAAGCTCACCTTGATCAAATAGTGCAAAGGAGGGACATGAGACCGTTTTCGGGATTCCTCGCCTTCGTTCTGGTATTTTTCGGAACACCGCTTGTCGTTGCCGATGAAATCGCTCTGACGGCCACCAAAGACAACACCATTTTCGAGAGTTCCACCGGGGGATTGAGCAATGGCTCCGGGCAGTTCCTCTTTGCCGGTCGCTCGGGGCAGGGCAGCGGCTCCGTTCGCCGAGCCCTGTTGGGCTTCGATCTCTCCAGCATTCCGGCAGAGGCAGTGGTCACGGCGGTGCGACTCACCATGAACATGTCCAAGACCGCCGCGGGGGCTACGATGGTGTCCCTGCATCGGGTTGTGGTCGATTGGGGCGAAGGGAGCTCAAACGCCACCGACCGAGGAGGCGGACAGGGGGCGGCGGCCACCAACGGCGATGCCACCTGGATCCACGCGTCCTTCGATAGCGGCACCTGGTCGAACCCCGGTGGGGATTTCGTGACGACCGCCAGCTCGAGCCTGGAGGTAGGATCAACGGGCTCATACACCTGGCCGTCGACTTCACAATTGGTGGCCGATCTACTGGGATGGATTGACAGTCCAGCGACGAATTTCGGATGGATCGTCATCGGCGACGAGTCGGCGACACGCACCGCCAAGCGGTTCGACAGCCGCGAGCACGACACCACCTCCCGTCGACCCCAGCTGGTGGTGGAGTTCACCGTGGCATCGGGCAACAATCCTCCGGCTGCAGCGAATTCGGTCGCGGCGCAAGCGCTAACCTTGGGGGGGAACTCCGTCTCGTTTGACCTGAACACCGAGCCGGTGGTATTCACGGATGCCGACGGTGATGCCCTGAGCTACACGGCCGCGAGCAGCGACGAGGCAATCGCCACCACAGCGCTTGTGGGAAGCGTGGTGACCGTTGCCGCTGTCGGCGAGGGCTCGACGACGGCAACCCTAACAGCGACGGATGCGGATGGCGGGAGCGCTACGGTGGAATTCGGGGTCGTGGTGGGACGACTAACCGGAGATTTTGACGGCAATGGCACGGTTAACTTCGACGACTTCTTTCTCTTTGCCGACAGCTTCGGCTCGACCCCGGCCTCGGAGAACTGGAGTGTCGTGTTCGACCTGGTCGGCGATGACGTAATCAATTTCGACGACTTCTTCGTCTTCGCTGACAGTTTCGGATCCCAGGCCAACTGACCACCTCCCACGGCTGTTCAGGGCGCAGCCCAGGAAGCCATATACTCGGGCGCCCACTTGCGCGCCAGATAGAAGCTCTTCTCCGAGTATAGACCGTGCGGCGGTTTCACTTCGGCGTCGATAAAGATTTCGGCCGCCCCGAAGGTTGGAAACTCCATCACCAGCACCCGATGCCAGGGCGACTGCCGGTCGATCAGCTGAAAGACCTCCATGCGGCTCAGCTTCTGTTCGCGGGCCACCTGGCGCATCAGGGTTTCATGCTCAGCGTCGCCGCGCACGGTCGGGTCCAGCGCCTCGGCGCCCGGACGCCAGCGCCCGAATAACAGCAGAATCGCACTGGAGAGATCGGTCCACAACTCCGGGATCTGTCGCGGGTCGGCGGGCAATGGAACCGCAGGCGGCGCCGGATGGTGAACCCACGTGTCGAAGAAATCGGCTCCCCAGCGGCGCGACAGGAAATATTCGTAATATCCGTACAACCCGTACGGAGGCGCCATCTCAGCCTCGATCCAGGCCTCGGCGCCTGCCATGGTCGGAAACTCGATCAGCCAGAAGCGCTCCCAGTTCTTGTGAGGACCCACCAGCTTGAACCCCTCCAGCCGCTTGAGCCCGTGCTCGTGGCCGACCTCGAGCATGAGGTCCACATGTTCCCGCGACGCGGCATCCTGTTCGGCGGTGGTGAGATGTCCCCAGCTGGGTAGTCTTCCTCCCTTGTAGAGCACGACCACGCTGCTCTTATCGACTTCGAAATCGAAAGCCACGCTAACTCCTAGTATTCGGGTTCGCTAAATCTCGACGCTGCTGAAACGCGGCTATATACTATCAAGTCGTACCCGCCCGGCAACCGCGGTGGCTATAGCGTTGTCACCTCACTTCCCACGAAGAAGAGAGAGACCGATGTCTGAAATCGTTGATTCGACGCACCGAATGGACGGGTCCGTCGCCGTAGTAACCGGTGCCGCCCAAGGGCTCGGTCTGGCGATGGTGGAGCAGCTCGCACAGAGCGGCGCGACGGTGTTGATCGCCGATCTGCAGCTAGAGAAGGCCGAAGCCGAAGCGGAAGCCCTGAACGCCCGCGGAATGCAGGTCAAAGCAGCAACCCTAGATGTCACCGACAGTGCTGCGGTGGATGAGCTCTTCGACCGCGTGCGCGCCGAAGCAGGAAGCGTGGACATCCTGGTAAACAACGCCGGGGTGGGCCAGGAGGTCGGACCGATTGTCGAAACCAGCGATCGCGAGTGGGACCGCGTCATGGGACCCACGCTCACGGGCGCGTTCTACTGCTGCCGTGCTGCTGGACGCCACATGGAGGAGCAGGAGTCGGGGACCATCGTCAATATCTCCTCCATAAACGGACAGGCGCCGGCAGCCTTGGTGGCGGCCTACAACGTGGCCAAGGCCGGCATCATAAGCCTGACCAAGACTATGGCGCTGGAGATGGCAGCCTATGGCGTCCGCGTCAACGCCGTCTGTCCCGGGCCGGTCTACACCGAATTCAACCGCCGGAACATGGCCCAGCGCAGCGTCACCCTGAAAGTCAGCGAGGAAGAGATGATCGAGCGCGTGCGCGCTTCTATACCTTTGGGACGCTGGGGGGAGCCGGTGGATATCGCTCGCGGCGTCGCTTTTCTCTGCAGCCCGGCGGCTTCGTTCATAACCGGAGAGGTGCTTACGGTCAGCGGCGGCCTTGTGGGGGTTTCAGCCACGCCTCCTAAAAGGGAAAAGAAATAACGCCGATGAAATCGCGGGTTCTCATAACCGAGCATATCTCCGGCGCCGGCATCGACCTGCTTTCCTCCGAGTGCGAATGTTTGATTCCGTGGCAAGAGGCCAGCTTTTCTTCGGACGATCAGATGCGCAGTGTGCTCGGCGAGGTTGATGCGGTACTGGTCCGGCTCTTTGCGGTGGACGCTTGCGATTTGGAGCGGGCCGCGCGCCTCAAGGTCATCGGGAAACACGGCGTCGGTGTAGACAACATCGATTGCGGAGCGGCGACCCAACACGGCGTAGCCGTGGTCAATACCCCGGTTGCCAACAGCAACGCCGTCGCCGAACATGCCATCACCTCCATGTTGGCCCTGGCACGGCAGATCGATCATATGAGTCGCGAGATGCGCGCGGGAAGATTCGACGTGCGCAACGACATAAGGGGGATGGAGGTAGCCGACAGGAGTCTGGGTGTAGTCGGGCTCGGTCGCGTCGGGGCTCGCGTTGCGGAAATCGCCGCGCTAGGGTTTGGCATGAAGGTGTATGCCTATGACCCCTTGGTCCCTGATTATTCGGGACCGGCGACCCAGCTAACCACCGTCGCGGAGCTTCTTCCCCGCGTCGACTTCCTCACCTTGCACGTACCACTCACCCCCGAAACCAAGGATCTGATCAATTCCGCGAGTATCGGTCAGCTGAAACCGGGCTGCCAGATCATAAACACAGCCCGGGGAGGCGTGGTGAATGAGGTTGACCTGGCGCGGGCCCTCAAGGGAGGAGCGCTGGCGGGAGCGGCGATTGACGTTTTTGAAGACGAACCACTGCCGCAAGGTCACCCCTTATTCGCGGCACCGAACTGCCTGCTAACCCCCCACATCGCCGGCCTCACGGCCGAGTCGATGGATCGTATGGCCACCCACTCGGCCCAGGGGGTTCTGGATGTTCTCAACGGACGCCGGCCCCGGCATCTGGTTAACCCGGAGGTGATGTCCGACTGATGGCAAGCGACGAATCATTGGTTGGTTGGCTGCCCGCCACCCACTGAATTAGAGGAGGGAATCGATGTCACACAGCGAAATCGTAGCACAGATCGTCGAGCTCTTTGCGAAGAAAGGGAGTTCCAACTACGGGGGGGAAGCCGTCAGTCAACTCGAGCATGCGCTGCAGACCGCCGCCCAAGCCCGCGACGCGGGTTCCTCGTCGAGGCTGGTGTGCGCGGCGTTGCTTCACGATGTGGGCCACCTGGTCGAAGACGAAACGGACGCGGGTCGCGATCCGAGCCTGCTCGACGACCGCCACGAAGACAAGGGATCGCAGTGGCTGATCGACCATTTCAGTCCCGAAGTCAGCGATCCGGTTCGACTGCATGTAGCCGCCAAGCGGTACCTTTGCACCGTGGATGCGGACTATCTGGATTGCCTGTCTCCGGCGTCGCTGCAGAGCTTGCGCGAACAGGGCGGCAAGATGTCCGCCGCGGAAATCGCCGAGTTCGAGTCCGAGCCGAACCGCGATGCCGCCGTTTTGGTGCGCAAGTGGGACGACAACGGCAAAACGCCAGGCCGTTCCACTCCAACCATCTCCGACTTCGTCCCCGATCTGGAAGCGGCGGTAGCAGCGGGGCACTGAGCTTGACAACGACCGCATGCAGAGAGTCGGTCCTCTTGACCAGCGGCATGCCAGGCAAGGCCCAGCTGCATCACAAATGGGACTTGGGGGAGATCGAACAGAATCGCCGCTACGGTAAGGCGAGTCTCGATCTGTCTACCGTGCCGGTGGTTGCCGGCGAGCCAGCCAAGATCGGATTCAGGTTCGAAGCCGGCGAGACGACGATCCCCGTCGGCGGCAGGATCCGGTTCGCCTGGCGGTGGCCGTTCGACTGGGACATCCCGAGGATCCACAGCACGGCTCTACCTCCGTCCACGAGCGTCGAGGCAGCCTTCGAACCCAAAGGCGACCTCGACGCTTGGAACCATCACATCGAGCTGAAAGTAACCTCCGGGGCCCTGAATCGAGGCGACGTCGCCGCGTTCGAATGCGGCGACGAGCACGGTTGGGGTGCGCCGACTTTCTCGACGCCGGCGGCCGGATTCCGAATAGCGATCGATCCGGACGGCAGCGACCACTGGATGCAGCTGGTCGACCCGCCCGGCTTCGTCATCGAGGCTGGAAAACCGGTGGAGCTGATGGTGGAGTCCCATAGCGGCTGTGGGTTAGGTGAAGCGGTGGAGGTTGCCGTCCGCGCCGTGGATCTCTGGGGCAATGCCGGATCGCTGCCGACCCCTCCCGAGTTGGTGTCGGCCGCCGGCATGGAGGCGAAGGAGTTGGAGCCGGTCGCCGAAGGTCGCGTATTTCGGTTCGCGGTGAAATGGTCTGCGCCTGGTGTATATCGTGTGCGCGCGCGCGTCGCCGGAACCGATCTCGTAGCAGAGAGCAATCCCGTCCAGATCCGCGACAGTGCGGTCCACCGAATCTTTTGGGGAGATCTGCATGGCGGGCAGACCGGGATTGGGTGCGGAGCCGGCTCTTTGGAGGAACAGTTCGTTTTTGCTCGCGACGTGGCGCGCCTGCAGTTCACCAGCCAGCAGGCGAACGACCATTACATCCCGCTGCCTGTCTGGAACCACGTGCGCGAGGTCTCCCATGCCTTCGACGACCCGGGGCGATTCACCTGCTTTCTCGGGTGCGAATGGAGCCCGTTCACCGTGGACGGCGGCGACCGAAACGTGATCTATCGCAACGATGAGTCGCGCTTGCGACGCTCGGACCGATTCTACACCGAGGAGGTGCCCGATCCCGAACCGGACCTGAAGCGGGCCCCCGAATTCCTCGCCACCATGCGAGAGGAGGAGGTGCTGCTCAACCTGCACGTGGGGGGCCGGCCGACTAACCTCGATTATCACGAGCCGAAGATCGAGCCCCTTTTCGAGATACATTCTACCCACGGCACCTCGGAGTGGTTCGTTGAAGACGCCCTAGACCGCGGATACCGCGTCGGCATAACCGGCGGTGCCGACGGCGTCATGGGGCGGCCGGGCGCCGACCGGCCCGGCCGCAGGGTGTCCCGCAACGTGCGCAGCGGCCTGACAGCCGTTTTCGCGGAAGACCTGAGTCGCGAGTCTTTATGGGAGGCGTTTCACGCCCGGCGTTGTTACGCCACCACCGGCCAGCGCATCCTCCTATGGGTGGAGGTCGACGGGCATGTCATGGGTGAAACCTACCAGACCGACGAGTCCCCCGAGATCGCGATCCAGGTGGAGGGGACAGCGGCAATCGAGCGCGTCGACCTGCTCCGCGGCACAACTGTCTTGAACAGCTGGCCCGTCGCCGAACGCGCCGTAGATCTGACCCGAATCCTTTGGGGGGGCACGGAGAAATGCGGTACGGCGGGGGATCAGAAGGTGGTCTGGGATGGCAGACTGCGCGCCGATGGAGGGAAGATCTCGCGGATTCAACCCATCGGGATTCAAAGCGGAACGGATCAAGTCCGCCAGACCGGCGCGCAGCAGATATCGTGGTCCAGCGCCACGGCGGGAAACGACATGGGCGTAATCTGCCATCTAGAAGGGGACGAAGGGACCCGCTTTGGGTTCGAAACGGACCCGTGTAGGTTCGATTTTACTATTGCTCAAACGGAGCTTGAAGCGTGGCGCGTCGACGCCGGCGGCGCCAGCAGGTTTGTCGAAGTGGGTCCGGCACCGTCCGCGGATGGGCCCTCCGGCGTCGAGCTATCCTTTCGCGACGAGGAACCGCTGGGCGGGGAAACGCCGTACTGGGTACGCGTCGTACAGGTGGACCGCGCTCGCGCCTGGAGCAGTCCGGTCAATGTGATCAGACCGCGATCTGCGGCGCGTCGGACGAACCCGGATGGCTGACCCTACACGCGCTAGCCATTGAGGGGTTGCGATGGAGACGCAGAGAGTTGCTGTGGTGACCGGGGGCGCACGGGGCATAGGTCTTGCCATCGCCCGCAAGCTGGCCGCCCACGGTGACCGCGTGATCGTTGCCGACATTCAAACCGACCTTGGGCGCCAAGCGGCGCAGGGTCTCGACGCACATTTTCACTTCGTCGACGTCGGCGTCGAGAGTTCGGTTGTGCAATTGGTCAAAGAGGTTGAGAACGAGCACGGAGCGATCGAGGTCTGGGTGAATTCGGCCGGGCTTCTCCAGGCTCCCCAGCGCACCGAATCGATGCCGATGGAGGAACACGACCGCATATGGGAGATCAACTACCGAGGCACCTATCTCTGCTGTCGCGCGGCGGCTCCGCGCATGGGCGAACGGGGCAAGGGTGCTATTCTGAACATCGGCTCCACCAACAGCTTTCGCATCATGCCTCTGCCTGCCTACTCCCCCTCTAAAGCTGCCATCAAGGCACTGACCGAACTACTGGCGGCCGAGTGGGGGCCGCGAGGGGTGCGGGTGAATACGGTCGCCCCCGGATTCGCCCGCACCCCGGCGTTCCAGGCGCAGATCGACGCCGGCACGCGGGACGTGCAGAAAATCTCCGACACCACCGCCTTGGGCCGGCTGGTGGAACCGGATGAGGTGGCCGAGACGGCGCTGTTTCTCTGTTCCGAAAAAGCATCGGCTATCACTGGCGTATGTCTGCCGGTCGATTGCGGCTGGTTGCCGACCCATAGCTATAACGCATTTCCCCGATAACCGCGCCAGATCAAATCGAATCCTATGCAGCTGACCGACGAACATCTCGAAACCTTCCACGAACAGGGTTTTGTGGTGGTGGAGAACTTCTACCCCGAAGAAAAGCGCGCCCGGATCGCCGCAGCGATCCGCGAAACCCACCCTCCGTGGGAGATCATGAAGGATCGAGAACCGGAAAAGCTGTCCCCTCCCGGGTTACTGAAGGCCCGGTTTCCGTACGAGAATATGCTGTTCAACGAACTCACCATCGACGGCGACCTCATCCACTTCATCCAACGGGTGCTGGAAACGGAGGACATACACTTTCGCTACGCCCACAACTGGGCGCGCTACCCCGTACCGAACCCGCCTCCCAAGCTGCACATGGACAACAGCAACAACTCGCTCTTGCCCCCCACCGGCGGCGCGCCCTACGGTCAGATCAGCACCTGGTACTTTCCAGAGGCGGTGGGTGAGGACGAAGCGCCGATGTTAGTCATCCCTAAGCGTTATAGCCGCGATTTGAGCAAGAAGGTGGTCCTCGCCGTGCCCGCCGGCACGCAGATGATCTTTAGCACCCACATCTGGCATTCGGCAACCTTGTTCAAACGAACCGATTCCCAGCGTTATTCGGTAACCCGCATCTACGGTCGAGCTGATCATTACTGGGAGGGTGTCGGCTTCATCACCAGTCTTGGAAGAAACGAACATTTCAGGGAGTTTATCGGCACCCTGACTGCCCGCCAGCGCGAGGTGTTTAGGTTCCCCCCGGCGGGGCACTCGTTTTACACCCGCGAACACCTCGCCCTGTTGGAAGGCCAGTACCCCGGCTGGAACACGAGGCAAGAGTACCTGCCCGGCGAGGAGATCGAACCTCTCGACGATCCCTTTCTCTTCGGCCTCGGTCATGTTCCCGATGAGTAGACCGCTGGTCACCCCTCTAGTTGTGGACGCGCATGGCCACACCCTGGACCTTGCGTTTGAAGCGGGTGTGGATCTCCACAAGGATCTGCGGGGGTTGACCGATCTTCCCTTGATGCGTAGCGGAGGAGTGACGGCACAACTCACGGCCTGCTGGATACCCGATGCGGCCATTGGCGGACCCCATGCTACCCGAGAACCGTTGCAGAAGGCTCTGCGAATGGTGGACTACCTGCTCCGTCAGCTGGAGCAGGAAGCGGGACATCATTTTGTCGTGGCAACCTGTGCGGAAGACATCCGCACGGCGAAGGCGAACGGCAAGATTGCGTTTATTCTCGGCTTGGAGGGGGGCGACGCGCTCAAAGGCGATCTGGGCTTGTTGCGCACCTTTTACAGACTCGGTCTGCGCCACCTAGGTCTGGTCCATGAAGGGCGGAATGCGTTGGGAACCGCGACCCAAGTATGGGACGGGCCGCACATGCGGTTGTACGATGACAAGGTCGACCCGAGCGGAGGGCTGACGCCGGACGGGAAAGCGTTTGTGCGCGAAATGAATCACCTCGGAATCATGGTGGACGTTACGCACATGGAAGAAACGACCTTCTGGGATGCCCTGGACATCGCCAAGGCCCCGGTTATCGCAACCCATGGAAACGCGCGATCCTTGCGCGACACCCCCCGCAATCTTACCGATGACCAGATACGCGCGATTGCCTCGACGGGCGGAATCGTGTGTCCCAGTCCAACGCCGCTGGGACCGGGAGGTGAAAAACCCGGCCTCGAGATGGTGCTGGACCATATCGATCATATGGTGGCGCTGGTGGGATCTGATCATGTCGGGTTCGGCACCGATTTCCTCGGCCAGGCAGAGAACCGGCCGCCCGGATTCGGAGATATTGGCGAGTGTGGCAACCTCGAAGCGGGCTTGGCGCGGCGGAATCATGATACCGAGACCATAGGAAAGCTCATGGGTTTGAATTTCATGCGGGTTTTTTCCAGTGTTGTCGGATAGCATGAGCCGCGAGCTGCTCCTTTCCTCCGTGGCGACGGATTGCACCCTTACTGAAACGAGCTGTCAATGAATCCGACGATAAAGAAACTGTCGCCGCACATTGCGGCCGAAGTGTTCGGGGTCGACTTGCGCCATCCCATTGGAGCGGAAACCGCTGAGTTGGTGCGGGACGCGCTCTACGAACACGCCGTTCTCCTCTTCCGGGATCAGGAGATTACCGACGATCAGCACGTCGCCTTCAGCGAGATCTTCGGCGCCCTCGAAATGACCTCGCCCACCGATCCGATCGGCGACGGGGGGCCGGTGGGTGTTATTTCCAACCTGGATCAAAAGGGAGATATCATCCCGTCGGAAGATCCGCGGGTGCTCTACCTCGTTGGCAACAGCTTGTGGCATTCGGACGGATCGTTTAAGAAGGTTCCGCTGCGCGCTTCGCTGCTGCTGGCCAAGGTGAAGGGGGCAATACCGAATTCGCCAGCCTCCGAGCCCCTTACGAGGCCTTGTCCGTCGAAAAACAAACAACCCTGGAAGATTTGGTGGCGGTGCACAGTCTGGCCTATTCCAGGGAAAAGATCGCTCCCAACCTGGTAAGCGATGAATGGAAGAAGGAGATCCCACCGACCCCTCAGGTGATGGTGCGCACCATCCCTGAAACCGGTAAGAAAGCGCTGCTCGTCGGCTCCTACACTACTCACATCGTCGGCTGGCCCGAAGAGGAAGGCAAAGCACTGCTGAAGGAACTGTATGAGTGGTGTACCGAGCCCCAGTTTGTCTACAACCACCAATGGCGGGCCCACGATCTGTTGGTGTATGACAATCGTCTCTGCTTGCATCGGGTTCGGCCGTGGGATATGGATCGCTACAAGAGGATTCTCCATCGCACCACGATTCTTGGCGATGGACCAACGGTGCCATGACATGGCTGGCTTGCCGTAACCCGCTGAACTAACCCTGGAGTGCCCTATCCCTATGAGGACCTATCCGCGTTACAGAGTGGCAGCAGCCCATATGGCGCCGGTCTTTCTGGACCTTGAGGCGACCGTCGACAAGACTTGCTCGGTGATCCGCGAGGCCGCCGAGAATGGCGCCCAGCTGGTTGTGTTTCCAGAAACCTAGAAACTGGTGTGGGCTGCGGGAGGTAGGTCGAAAGATGCACCTCTTCGCCCTGCGCTAACATGGTATACCGCGCCAGCGACATTGTGGACCTTGCCCTCGAAGGAATGGACGCCGGCGCGGAGCAGAATCGCCCGCTCCAGGTCGTCTGGACCGGAGCTGGCGGCCGTCGCCGAGGCGGCGCGACAGAGCGAGATCTTCGTTTCCCTCCAACGTCCTGATCGATGACCGCGGCGTGATTCGCTGCCATCACCGCAAGATCATGCCTGGATGGCCCAGCCAAAGAGCGCCTTGCCGTCTGCGGCCCGGAAGCTGAGCGAATACTGGAGAACAGCCCCCGGGGCATCTCGGTGGTCATCGGACCTGACGGCAACCCGGTGAGTGAGATTCTCAATGACGAGGAGGGGCTGCTTTATGCGGATATCGATCTCGCCCTGGGTGTCGAACCGAAGCAGATCCATGACGTCGTCGGGGGGTACAACCGCTTCGACATCTTCGAGCTCAAGGTGAATCGGTCGGCGAATCGACCCATCTCCTTTGATCCGTCGCCGGCTCACGACGATAGACCGGACGGGTCCTGACGCGATCTTTTCCCGCTCGGGCGGTACCAAGGCCATGGGCCTGACCCGGGCCCGTCAGGAACAGTCGGGCCGATTGCGCGTTGTCATCTATTGAGGTGGGGGCGTCAAGAATGCATTCCAATGGAGGAACCATGTCGATTCGACCGATCAAACAGGTGATTCAATCGGAACCGGTAGTTGAAGGGGCAGGTGTACGTTTGCGCCGGGCGTTCGGTTTTGGCAAAACCGACGACTTCGATCCATTCCTGTTGTTCGATGATTTTCGCAACGACAATCCCGACGACTACGTCGCCGGTTTCCCATGGCATCCCCACCGGGGGATCGAAACTATTACCTACGTTTTAGCCGGCACCGTGGACCATGGCGACAGCCTCGGCAACCGCGGAACCCTGGGTGCCGGGGATGTGCAGTGGATGACCGCCGGCAGCGGCATCCTGCATCAGGAGATGCCCAAAGGCAACCCCGACGGCCGCATGCATGGATTCCCGTTGTGGGCGAACTTGCCATCGGACCTCAAGATGTCCTCACCGCGCTACCAGGACGTGTCGGCGGCGGATATCCCCGAGATCACCGATGACGACGGAACCTCGGTGCGTGTGGTGTGCGGTGAATTCTGGGGCAGGAAAGGGCCGGTGGATGGAGTCGCTGCGGAACCGCGCTATCTCGATGTTTTCGTTCCTGCGGGACGCCGGAAGACGCTGCAGGTAGAGACCTCGCGCCACGCCTTCGCTTACGTCTTTGATGGGGCAGGTTCCTTCCGTGACGCCTCCGAACCGCAGACGGTGCTCACGGAGGAGGTGAAGGCGACGGGACCCACCCTGACCGAGACCGGCAATCGATCGTTGGTACTGTTCGACTCGGGCGACGAGGTAACCGTTCAAGCCGGCGATGCCGGGATCCGGTTCTTGCTGGTTTCGGGGCAACCGCTTGAGGAACCGGTGGCATGGCGCGGGCCGATCGTGATGAATACCCACGAGGAGCTGCGACAGGCCTACGACGAGCTGCGCGACGGCACCTTCATAAAGAGCCAGCCATGATCGCGAGAAACGATTGGGAACTGCTGCTAGAACAGCGGCAAGATCTGAGCATTGCAAGTGGCAATCTGTCTGACCTGGCCGCGGCCGTGCGCCGGGGCGCCGATCTGAGGTTGTACATGACACACGAGAAGTACGAAGAGACCATGTACTTCCAGCAAACCTACGCCGGCGAGGGTGATGATTTTGCGGGCCTCATGAGTCATCACCATAGCTACGCCCACCGCGGCGAGAAGATCGACGAGCCGTATATCTGCATCTTCAAATATGACACTTCCGGTCGTTTCGACCTCATGAAGTGGAAATTTGGTGATGTCATCCTCGACGAAAGTCAGGCCTATCCCTACGGCGTGTATCGCTGGTTCGTCTGCGATCGCTGGCGCTGCGTCTACGCAAACGACGCTGAAGGCAAGCGCGTCGCCGGTGACCTCGATGAGCTCAAGGAGTGCGTGCGGCAGGGCCGCTCCGTGCGGTTGGGGGTGCGGCAGCTGTTTGGTCTGGCGGAGGAGCAGACCGATGGTCCAAGCCATACCTCGTTTCTGACGACGATGCAGCCGGTCATCAAAAACGACCATGTCCAATCCAACTGCGATCTGGTCGCCGTCGGCGCACCCAAATGGCCCTGCGAATGGTCTGATGGGCTGCACCTTGCTGCGATGTTGCCTTCAACCAGTGGCGAGATACTCTGTTTCCTGGTCGAACCGGGAAAACTGCCGTTCAAACCGACACCACGGCGGCGGGCGATGCAATGGCTGGTAGCTGACATCGCGTGAGCAAGCAGATGGCGCCGTGTCTGAGCTGAAAACGAAACCGGGGCAGGAGAGCGTGGAGACGTTTTTGGCGAGCGTCGAGGACGGTCCGAAGCGGCGCGACTGTCTAGATTTGGCGAAAATGATGACGCAGATCACCGGTCGTGATCCGGTGATGTGGGGCGGCCGCATGGTGGGTTTCGGCAGCTACCACTACCGGTATGATAGCGGCCGCGAAGGGGACTGGTTCGTGACCGGATTCGCCCCCCGGAAACGGGATCTGACGATCTACATCATGCCTGGATTCGACGAGCACGGAGAGCTATTGAAAAAACTCGGCAAACACAAGAGTGGGAAATCCTGTCTGTACGTGAAGAAGCTTGCCGACGTGGATGTGAGTCTGTTGAAAACCCTGGTGGAGAAATCGGTGCGGCAGATGCACGAGATCTACGGTGACAACGAGTGACTCGATGACTCCAGAGATCGAGCACGTTTGGCGGCAATACCACGAGAAACTCGGAGCCTTTATCAGGGCCCGGGTTGGGGTTGAGGACGCGGACGATATCCTGCACGACCTGTTCCTGAAGATGCGAGCCAAGTTGCCTCAATTGGAAGATCCAGATCACCTGCGGTCTTGGTTGTTCAGGATTGCCAGCAACGCGATCATCGATCACTACCGTTCGAAGCGCCCGACGGAAGAGCTGCCGGAGTGGCTGGCGGAACCCTTAGCGGACCCCGCGGATCGGACCAAGACCGAACTATCGGAGTGTCTGCGTCCCATGATTGAGGAGCTACCGCCGGACTATCAGGAGGCGGTCTACCTGGCCGAACTACAGGGTCGTACCCAGCGCGAGGTGGCTGCCGCCCAGGGACTGTCGTTGTCGGGGGCCAAGTCTCGCGTACAGCGGGGCCGCGCCATGCTGCAGGAGATGCTCGCCGCCTGCTGCGACCTGGAGCTCGACCGGCGTGGTCACATCCTGGATTACGAAAAAAGGAATTCCTCCTGCTCCCGTTGCTGATTGAGCTGCGTCCTTTTTGAGCTTGCTCCGTCTTAGGGATGAACCCATTCATCCCATCAGAAGGAGGTACCTCATGAATGCAACCAACCACGAAGAGATCCGCAGCTCCGTGCGCAAGAGCTACGCCGAAGTGGCGGATTCGGCCGAGCAGGGCTGCGGTTCTCCGGCATCGTCCTGCTGTGGCGATCCCATTTCGACCACCGTCGCGGAGACGGCGCTTTCCTTAGGTTATTCCGGCGAGGATCTCGCTGTTGCCCCGTCCGCATCGAATTTGGGATTGGGTTGCGGCAACCCGCAGCTGATCGCCGCCATCAGATCGGGAGAAACGGTGCTTGATCTTGGCAGCGGCGCCGGCTTCGACTGTTTTTTGGCCGCCCGTGCCGTGGGACCCACCGGCCGCGTGATCGGCGTCGATATGACGGCTGAGATGGTGAGCAAGGCCCGTAGCAATCAGGCCGCATCCGGACTGGCAAATGTAGAGTTTCGTTTGGGTGAGATTGAACATCTGCCGGTGCCTGATAATTTTGTGGATCTGATTATCTCCAACTGTGTCATAAACCTGTCGCCGGAGAAGGAACAGGTATTCAAAGATGCCTTCCGCGTCCTGCGGGCCGGAGGACGGCTAGCCATTTCCGACATGGTCGCTCATGTCGATATTCAAGAGGAGATTCGCCAAGACGCGGCTCTTTACAGCGGTTGTGTAGCCGGCGCCGTTACGGCCCGGGAGATCGAGCACAGCCTGCGGCGCGTGGGGTTCGAGCAGGTTCAGATCGGCGCCAGAGCGGGGGACGAAGACAACGATACTCCGGTCTATGCCGCTCTGATCCAGGCGACCAAACCAAAGCAGACCCCGGTCTAGTTTGTTGCGCCCCCCGGCACACAGCGCACAAGGACGTCATGGGGCAGAAGCGAGTCGAAGCGAGGTAACCGTGGGGGACCCACTTAGAGATATAGACACGCCAGCGGTTTTGCTGGATCTGGAAAAGCTGGAATCGAACTTGGCCAACATGCAGCGCCGCGCCGACGATCATGGCGTGACGCTGCGCCCCCATGCCAAGACCCACAAGTCGATCGAGATCGGCCGCCGGCAGTTGGCCCTCGGGGCCGTCGGCCTGACTGTGGCCACGGTTGACGAAGCGCTGGTGTTCCTGCGGGGGGGTGTCGACTCGATCACCCTGTCGCGGCCGATCGTGTCGGCCGGCGCCTACAGACGGCTCTTCTCGGAAGAGGGCGCCACGACGGCGAATCTGAGAATCGTCGTAGACTCAGAGGCAGGGGTCGATACCGCTTCGCAGTGTGCGGTCGATGCTGGCCGTACCCTGGGCGTGTTCATAAAGATCGACGTGGGTCTGCGGCGGTGTGGTGTGGATCCGTCAAGCCCGGCTGCGCTGCAGTTAGCACGCCTGATCGGCCAACGCCAGGGCCTTGAATTTCGCGGCATTCTTTCCCACGCCGGTCAGGTTTACGCCGTGGACTCGCCAGCGAAAGCGACGGAGATCGCCGAAACGGAGCGCGCGCTGATGATGGGGGTGCGCGACACCCTTCTCGACGCGGGCATCGCGGTCCCGGAGGTATCGGTCGGGTCGACGCCAACGGTATTGGCGGCCGCAAGTCTCAAAGGGGTCACGGAGATCCGGCCGGGCAACTACACCTTCTTGGATCTGCTGCCGGTCAAGGTGGGCGTCGTTGGCGAAACGGACGTGGCCTTGACCGTCTTGGCGACGATCATCAGCAAAAACGACGAATTTTTCGTCACCGACGCCGGCTCGAAGACCCTCACATCGGACACCGGCGGCCACAGCATCGCCAGTGCGGATGGTTTTGGGGCTGCCTACCCATGGGACCGTTTCCTGGACCGGGCCCACCGGCTCACCGTAGCCGGGTTGTCGGAAGAGCACGGCAAGCTGGCGCGGTCAGGCTTCGATCTGCCGGTGGGATCGAAGGTTCGGATTATCCCTAACCACTCCTGTCCCGTTGCCAACCTCGGCCGCAGTTACACCGTTCTCGACGGCGACCGGGTCGAGGTATGGCCCGTGGACGCTGCGGGTTGTTCCAAATAGCGTCTCGCCACAGATTCGCAAGACCACCGGAACGACGATGATTCCCTACGACCAGATCGACACCCTTTTCTTGGACGTTGGCAATACCCTGATTTCCATCGACTTCGAGCGCGTTGCGGGGGAATTGGGGCAGCGCGGCGTACCCAGCACCGCGGAAGCTATCTATCGAGCCGAGGCGGCGGCGCGCCCTCATCTTTCGGAGATCTTCTCCGAAGGACCCACCACCGAGGGTCTCGATCCGTTCGAGACCTTGTTGCTGGGTATTTTTTCTTGGCTCAAAGAGGTGCCGGACGGCGCCCGAGCGGCGCAACTTGCGGCCGAGCTAGGTCCGGTTTTGCTGACTCCTGGTCGCTCTGATCTGCTTTGGTGCACGGTGATGCCGGGCGTAGTTGAGGCGTTGCAAAGCTTCACGGATTGCAGGTTGAAGCTGGTGGTCGTCAGCAACTCCGACGGCACCGTCGAACAGAACCTGAAGGATCGCGGACTTGATATCTATTTCTCCCATATCATCGACTCGCACGTGGTTGGGATCGAGAAACCGGATCCGGGCATCTTCGAATACGCCCTTGAGATTGCGGACGCCGATAGCGCGTCGACTGTGCACGTCGGCGATATGTATTTTGCCGACATTGAAGGCGCCCGCCGGGCTGGACTCGATGCCATTCTCCTGGATCCGTTTGACGATTGGCACGACACAGATTGTAGGAAATCCCCTGACTTGAACAGCTTGGCGAAATCCATTCGCGACGCCAGGTCCAGCGGCGACGCACAAGGCTCGAACGACCGATGAACCAGAGACGTCAAGCTCCTCGATACCCCTGCATCGGTGTGACCGCATGAGCTGGGAGCAACTCCAATCGCTTCAGCGGGAAGCCAGACATTCCACTTTTTCGAGTGTACTGGTTGCCGCGGTGGCCATTCTTGCCTGCTCCATTTGCGACTCCCATGGAGCAGGCGGCGCTCCCAAGAAGACGGTCAAGGAACCCACGGCGGAACGGGCCATCGAGGATTACAACAGAGGTCTCAAACACCGGGACAAGGCGTGGAAGTACGAAGAAAAGGCGGCAGCGGCCGGGAAGGAAAAGGACCGCTCGAAGAATCTGAAGAAAGCCCGCCGAGAGTATCAGAAAGCAGCCGGAAAGTTCGAGGCCGCCGTCGACAAGGATGCCCGCTTCCATGAAGCGTTCAGCAGCCTCGGGTATGCCCGACGCAAACTCGGCATGTACCAGGGTGCCCTGTCGGCCTACGACACCGCGTTGAACCTCGCCCCAGACTATGCCGAAGCCGTTGAGTACCGAGCCGAAGCGTATCTATCTCTGAATCGAATACCGGAAGCACAGCGGGCTTACTATAAGCTTGTCGGGCTTGACGACGACGGTGCGGCCAAGCTCCTGTCGGCGTTTTCCGGCTGGGCAGCCGAACGTCGCGCAACGCCGGTGGCAACGGTGACGGAGGAACAGCTGGAAAGCGTCGAGTATTGGATCGCACAAAAGCGGTCGACCGCTCCCTCCCACGACATCGATTCTCAGAGCGAGTGGTAGCTGCCCGGCCAGCAGCTCACCGGCATTCAACCGATGTGGTGCTTGGGGCTTCTAGTCCCAGACGACGATCTCGATTCTGCGGTTCAGCGCTTTGTTTTCAGGGGTGTCGTTTTCCGTGATCGGGTGCTCCTCACCGTAGCCATTAGCGTCGATCATGCGCTCGGTGATGAAGTCGTAGGTCCCGATGAGGTACTGGCGCACCATGTTTGCCCGATCCTCCGACAATTGTTTGTTGTAGTTAGCTGGCCCGTCGTTGTCGGTGTGCCCCTCCACCACCAGCTTGCCAGGTGAGAACAACCGCACAAACTCCGCAACCTTGGCGAATTCCTCGGCGGCCCCCGCCTTCAGACCCGATTTGCCGGGATCGAAGAGAACGCTGGAATCAATGATCAGTTTGGGAACCACGATATCCCCCTTCAGTACTGTGCGGTATTTGATGAGGGGGTTTCCCATGGCCTGCGGATGCAGCGTAAAGACCCCGCTGGCCGAACCTGTCTGCGAAACCTCGATCCTCATCGTCCCTACCTGTACGCGCACGGCCGGTCCCTGGCTGCCCATGGGGTAGACCTCGCGGTACACGTTGAGTTCGTCGCCTCGATGAATGGAGGCTTCTCGACCCCTATCGATGTAGCAAGAACGTTTGCTGGCAACGTCTTCGGGCAGGTCGCCGGGATTATGTTTGTTCAGCACCAACATCACACGGGGTGGGTTAAATTGAGACTGGGCTACGGCTGAAGTCAGCACCACCAGTCCTGCCGCGAGGGCGAACATCTTCGCGGTCAAGCGGCGATGGGTAGAGGGCATTTCGACCTGCTTTCGCAAAAAACGTCGGCCGCACAACCCCAAACAGACTCCTTCTGGAAGTGCCGCGGCTCACCCAAGGTGCATCCACCTTGAGCCTTTTTTTGTGTCCTCGATCACATTCCCAAAAAGGGAACAGGCGACGGGGCCATATGGCCAGGTGTGCGCGGTTCTAGGAATTCGTATATTCCGCCCGACTTGGGCGCAATCGCCGCACTCCGAAACCCCTTCGCTGTTAAGAATGAAACGTAGCGGATGAACGCAACATGAAAAAAGCCCGATGTGCCGTCATAGGAGCGGGTTGGTGGTCCACCGCCGCCCATATCCCCTCATTGCATGAAAACCCCAGGGCGGAGCTGGTTGCCGTGCAGAAGCGCGACCTGAAGATGGCGCAGAAGGTGGCCAGCGATTTTGAGGTGCCCCATGCCTGCACGACGGTCGAGGAGGTGTTGGACCTGGATCTCGACGCCGTCGTCGTCGGCTCAACCCCTAATCAGCACTTTTCACAGGCCAAGGCGGCGCTCGGACGGAGCCTGCATGTGCTGATCGAAAAGCCCATGACGATTACGGCGGCCGAGGCGGAGGAGCTGGTAAATCTGGCAGCAAAGAAAGGGGTCGAATGTCTCGTCGGCTGCACCTGGCATTATACCAGCCATGCCGCCGCCGCACTCGAGCTGGTGAATAACGGGGAGCTGGGTGAGATCAAGATGGTCAACCTTTTGATGATGGACCATCTCCTCGGCCTCTACAAGAAGCAGACGTGGCGACAGTTTGCCGAGGACCACAACGATCCGGAGGTGGAGGTGGAGCCGTATATGGCTCCCAATCAAGATTCCTACGGCGATCCGGCCGTAGCCGGTGGGGGCCAGATCTATGCCCAGGTTTCACATGCGGTCGGGTACCTGGCGTATCTAACTCAGGACGAACCGGTGGCCGTGCAGGCCTTCTTCGATCAGGGCGGAACCGATGTTGATGTCTACGATGCCATCAACGTGAAGATGTCTAAAGGCACCATCGTGTCGATCGGCAGTACCGGCAACATTGGCGCCGCAACCCGCCGCATGGTGGTAAACGCCTACGGCACCGAAGGCGTACTGGAAATGGAGTTGTTCTACGGCAAGATGCGGTTCTGGTCGTTTGAAAAGGGAGAGCAGCTATTTCCCGATCTTCCGGAGGAGGAGCTCTATCCGAAGGAAGCGCCCGCACAAAACCTGGTGGACGTGGCGCTCGGTGACGGCCCCAACCTGTCCCCGGGTAGCATCGGTCTGACCTCCATGCGGATCATCGATGCCGCCTGCCGATCCGGCCGTGAAGGACGAGTGGTTACTCTGCCCTGACACCGGGATCGCTAGTTAGTCGCCCCTGCGCCGCTTTTATCATCTCTATCACCCGATCTTCGTTGCGGCTCATCGGGTGTGCCAGTGCTTTTCCCCGCAGCGCCTTGAGCTGCTCGCCCGCTGCCACATGGCCCTCCGTCCATTCCTTGACGAACGCGCCCTCCATGATGTCGTGGAGAAGGTTGTGGCGGGCCTGCGCTCTCACCTCATCATTAAAGATCGTTTCAGCGCGCGTGAGGGAACCGTACTGACTGGTCGTGGAATGATAGCTGGCCTGTTTGTGGAATCCGTATTCGGCGCATAACCTGAATATCTCGGCGTTTTCGGTGGAGGCGTAGAGCACCATGATGACCTCCTCCGGATCGTGTCCGGCTTCCACAGCGGTCTCGTAACAGAGGGTGATCCACGCCGACAGTCCCGCCCAAACCACCTGTTCCGTAAACAGGTTGAGATGGGCTTCCCCCAGGAGTGAGGTCTCGTAGATCCCGGCACGCGTCAGCCCCATGCCGCGGCACAAGGCGAGGGTGATGTCGCGGGCGTTGCCCGTGGCGTCGTGGTGAACGGCGAACTGACCAATCACACCGTTGCCTTCTTCAAAGCGCGTGCGCACCACGTTTCCCGGCATGATAGGTGCGATCATGATGATGTTGGCGGTCTCGGTCGGTTCGAGGACCTCGTATCCGACGTTGTAACCGCTGCCCCAGCAGAGGGTATTTCCCGCGTTGATGCCCGGCGCGATCTGCTCCTCCCAGATAAGGGGCTGAGACTCGTCGGTCGTCAGGACAAGAATGATGTCTCCGGCGGTTGCGGCGTCCGCGACTGGGAGTGGTTCCCAGCCTTCGCGGATTGCCAGCTCGCCATACTCGTCATCCCGGTTACCGACGACGACGTTGATACCGCTGTCCCGCAGGTTGAGGGCTTGAGCCCGGCCCTGATTGCCGTATCCCAGGACTGCCACTCTTTTTCCCACGAGTGGATCCAGCGAGGTTTCCGACTCCTTAAGCATGTTCATCGAAAGATTGCCTCCATTTTTTCGGCGTTGCTTGTGGCGCAAAGCTATGGCTGTAAGCAGGTGCGGGGAAGCACTGATGGTGCAGCAAGCGATGGTTTTGTTGAAGCGACGTTATCGTTTGTTTAATTACATCCAGTCCGCGCCGTTGAAACCGTCGCCTGTCGACTCCGGCAAACCGGCGGTTTGGATCCACGATCGTGGTCGGCGATCGCCCCATGCTGCCGTTGTCTACCACGGAAGTGTCTTCGAAGGACATCGTTTGAACACGAAAAGAATTGTGCTGCTGCTGTCGGTTACGGTCAGTTGTAGTGGCTCGAGCGTTGGTGCCGACGACTGGCCCGGTTGGCGCGGGACCGGCGACGGCGTGTGGCGCGAGCAAGGCATCGTGGCTCACCTTCCCGCCGGCCAGATCCCGATCAAGTGGAAAGCCGCAATCTCCAGCGGTTATAGCGGTCCCACCGTGGCGGAAGGTCGGGTCTTTGTAACCGATCGTATCACCGAACCGCAACAGCGCGAGCGGGTGTTTTGTTTTCGATGGGATACAGGCGAGCTCTTGTGGACCCATGAGTACGACTGCCCGTACCGGGATGTTTCCTATACGGCGGGTCCACGTGCCAGCGTTACGGTTCACGACGGCCTCGCCTACGCCCTCGGCACTATGGGGCACCTCCATTGTCTGGAGGCCGCCACCGGCAAGGTGGTGTGGAAGAAGGATCTCAACGCAATCTATCAGATTCGCATGCCGATCTGGGGTATTGCCGGATCGCCGGTGGTCCATGAAGATCTGGTGATCATCCTGGTCGGGGGCGCGGACAACGCCTGTTTGGTTGCATTTGACCGCAGAACGGGAAAGGAGCGGTGGCGCTCCCTCGAGGACCGGGCGGGTTACTCCACGCCCATTGTCGTCGAACAAGCCGGCCGCAGAATCCTGATCTGCTGGACCGCCGACAATGTGGTCGGATTGGATCCCGCTTCAGGCAAACAACTGTGGAGCTATCCTTTCCCGCCGAAGAATATGCCGTTGACGATCGCCGCCCCCGTGGTGGCGGGGAATCGCTTGTTCGTAACCGGTTTCTACGAAGGCTCCCTTATGTTGCGGCTGTTGGCCGACCGCTACGCTGTTGAGAAGATCTGGCGGCGGCAGGGAGCCTCGGAACGCGAAACCGAGGCACTGCACGCCCTGATGTCCACCCCGATTATCGACGGCGAGTACATCTACGGCGTCGATAGTCACGGCGAATTGCGCTGCTTGAAAGCCGCTGACGGCGAGCGGATCTGGGAGAATCTCGAAATCGTCCCGACGGCGCGCTGGAGCACGGCGCATTTGATCCGGAATAATCAGAACGTCTGGATATTCAACGAGCGCGGCGAGCTGCTTATTACCTCCATGTCACCACAGGGGGTCGAGATCAAGAGTCGGGCCCAGTTGATCGAACCTACCCGGGACCAGCTGAATCAGCGTGGGGGCGTTACGTGGGCCCACCCCGCCTTCGCCTACCGCCACGTTTTCGCGCGCAATGACAGGGAGCTGGTTTGCGCCAGCCTGGAGCAGTGATCGTGGACCGACTACAGGAAGCCCGATGATCACCGGTGTTGTTCATGCCAGCTTTACCGTTTCGGACATGGAAACCGCGGAACAGTTTTTTGTTGAAACCTTGAACATGAAACGGCTTGGCGGCGGCGAGTACGACTTCGACTATCTCAAGGCGGTGGTGGGATACCCCGACGCCGTGTTGAAGATCGCTTTTTTTGCGCCTCAGGTGAGTCCCCCGGGCGCGGTTCATGTGGAATTGATTGAATACGTAACACCAAAGGGCAAGCACACATGCACCGACACCAATCGGCCCGGCAACGCGCACCTGTGTCTTGAGGTAGACGACATCGAAGCCGAATGCGAGCGCCTAAAAGCTAGAGGGGTGGTGTTTGGGTCGGCCCCGCAGCAGGTGACCTTTGGACTCAACAAAGGAGCCAAGGCGGTCTATTTCGACGGACCTGACCAGATAAAGCTGGAGCTCTACCAGCGGGCTCCAACCAGTTCTTGATGAGGTCGCGGCAGTGGCCTAGCCGCCTGCTGTTGCATCGGGACGTCTGGCGACAGGTTCAGACGGTCGTCCACGCCCCTTGATTCTTCGAGCTCGCCACCGCAGCGCGAATAAAAGACATTCCGGCTACCCCGGTTTCCGCATCGGGATGATCGAAGGGCTCCGGCGCCTCCTCTCCACGACGTCGGCGAATCTGGAACTCCATGGTTTGATGTAGATTGGCCATAGCCTCGAAGAAGTCTTCGTGGTGACCGGCCGGTACGCGCAGATACGGTTGCACCGATTCCGGGAAAAAACCGAAGTTTGCCCCGAGCCAGTAGGTCTCATCGAATTCCCCGCGGCGCAGCAGCAGCGCCTCTGCCCGCTCCTGATGCCACTCCAGCGACCCCTCCGTTCCGAAGATGCGGAAGCCGTTGTCGTTCTTGTAGCCGATGGCGATCTGGGTGGCGTTGATGATCGCCGTTCCCCCGTTTTCCAACTCCCCGATCGTATTGAAATCGTCGTCGAGCACCCGACCTTCGCCGAAGATGTTGAGGCGCGCGGAAACCTTGCGCACTCCCAACCCGGTGGTCCAGGTGGCGGCCACGAGAGCGTGGGTGCCAATGTCGCCGCCACAGTTGGAGATGCCAGTGCGAGCCGGATCGGTGCGCCACTGGGCTTGCTGCAAGCCTTCCTTTTCCAAGGAGGTAGCCAGCCACCCCTGGTAATACCACGCTTCCACCTTGCGGACCTCACCGATCTTTCCCTGGCGCACGAACTCCTTTGCCGTCATCATCATCGGGTGTCCCGTGTAGGTGTGGGCGAGGACGAACGGCACGTCCCGCTGTTTTGCCGTGGCGGCCAGATCCTCGGCTTCCTCAACCGTCATGGTAATCGGTTTTTCGCACACCACGGGGATGTCGGCTTCGAGAAGGGCTTTGGCCGGGGCATAGTGGGCGTGGTTCGGCGTGACGATGGTGACGTAGTCGAGATCGAGTTTCCCACCGACACGGGCTTCGATAAGCGCCTCGAAGGTGGGAAACCCCTCGATCCCATACTCCTGAGCCGCCGCCACTGCCTCGTCCGCGTCGCTGCGCAGCGCGCCGGCCACCAATTCGCGCGTGTGGTCCAGCGAGATTGCACGTTTGTGGACATGCCCGAAGAAGTTTCCGGGGCCCCCGCCCCCAATCAGTCCGACCCTCAGTTTCGACATGTTCGACTCTCCCTGATCCAGCTCGACCCGGAGCTCTATGGTATGGAGATCGGCAGGAACAAAAAATGATCATTTTGCCGGCGGCGGCAACCGCTCAGATCAGACCCGCGGCCAGGGCGAAGGCCAGCAGGACGAGCATGATACCTACCAGCCGATGAATGGAGTGCATCGTCACCCGGCGCATAAGTCGCTTGCTGATCGAGACGCCGAAAAAGGCAGCTACCGTCGCGGCCGCCGCCAACTGGATGCCACCCGATTCCGCCAGTTGACCAAACGATTCGGTGTAGAACATCACCCCGTATACAGCCAAGCGCGACAGATCCACGGCGACGGCGCAGACAACGCCGGTGGCGATAAAGGTTTCCTTCTCGAGCCCACACCGTATCAGCACCGCCGACCGCAGTGCACCCTGGTGTCCGGAGAGCCCGCCTAGGAAGCCGGAGATGGCGCCACCGACCAGCAGGTGTTGTCTCCCGAAACGAACCATCGCGCTCAGCGCCGGCGCCAATTCGACAAGCGCGAAAAAGAGGATGAGGGCACCGATGACCAGGCGCGATGGCACGATTGAGTACTGGTGGCTGCCCAGGGAATACTGCGTCAACACGGGCAGATCGGCAAGCGCCGTGAGCAGCGAAGCCCCAGCGACGGCAAGCAGAGCCCCCGGCAATGCGAAGCGGATTACGACGCCAACGTCGGCGTACCGCCACAGCAAAGCAAACTTGAACAGATTGGTCAGTAGGTGAACGATTGCGGTGGCCGCCACGGCCACCTCGACCGGGAAGAAGAGCGCGAAAACGGGCATGAGGAGGGTGCCCAGTCCGAAGCCGGAATACAGCGTGAGCGCCGATACCAGCAAGGCGGCAGCGCAGACGACGAGGTACGGAAACATCGACTCGGGAACCATGGCAGCTCGATCATCGCGAATACCGGGTTTGTCGGCAACCCCGAAATGTGTGAAAGGGTATTGCCGTCGCACGTTGACTTAGACGGTCCGATCTGGTAAATAGAGCTTCGCCTTCCGGTCGGAACCTCGAGTCCGGCGTTTCCAGATGACGCCTGCACTCGTTTCACGAAAAGCTACCACGACGGAATCGCATGTCCCCCACTTCGCACCCACTCACCCAACGGGACCTGTTCGCACAGGTGCTACCGCTGGCGCTCAGCGGCATCTTCTTTCCGCTTGGAGCTCCTATCATCAGCGCTGCTCTGGCCCGCACCAAAGAGCCGGAACTGGCACTGGCGGCCTACTCGGTGGCTTTCAGCATTGCGGCCCTTGTCTCCTCGGCCTTGTGGGGAATTCGCCAAATCTCCAACACCTTCGGAGGCGATCGCCGGATGCTCCACCTGGTCGGCAGATTGTCCTTGATCCTGTCTTCCATTGCGGTTGGCACCATTCTCTGTTGATCTGTGTTCCAACTGTGGCCCGAACCGTTCTGGACCGGCTAATGGGCATCCCGCCAGAGATCGCGCGCTTGGTCCCACCAGCCCTTTTGGTCATGGCGCTCAATCCGTACCTGAGCGTCGGCCGTGGGTTCTATCAGGGCGTTTTGGTGCATTACGGCAAAACGGGCGCTATCGGAGTGGGTGCAGTGGGGTACTTGCTGGCGGTGGCGGCGGTTATGCTGTGGGGGGTCGTGTGGGCGGATCTACCCGGCGCGCTGTTGGCTGCTCTGGCGATGATGGTGGGACAGGCGGTCTATTTCGCCGTCTGCTGGTGGCCCTGTCGGAGCATTATGCAAACCCGGATTCCCCCGACGGATCCCGGTATCACGCCCGGGCAGCGTAGCAGCCGCTATCTCTTCTTCTTCTATCTACCGCTGGCGCTTTCGATAGTGTTCACAACGGTTTCCGAGCCCATCCTGCAGTCGGGCATGGCCCGCGCCCCTATGTCCGCCGCCTCGTTGGCCGCCTACCCTGTATGCATCGCCATCATGTGGCTTGGGGTCACACCGCTATACAACGCCCAACAGGTTGTGATCGCGAAAGTGCGCGACCGCGCGTCATACCTGGCGGTACGGCGTTTCATCTTTACCATGATCGCTGCGGGCACCGTCGTCATGGCGGTCTTGGCCATCCCTCCTGTCTCCTACTTCGTGCTCGGTACTGTCGTGGGGCTCAGTGGCGAAGTTAAAGAGCTGGCGGCGAGCAACTTTAAGCTGTTGCCAGCCATACCGTTGGTATTGGGTTCGCGGAGTCTGTTCCACGGCACCCTCGTTGCCCGTCACCACTCGGGGCCGATCCGCTCAGCGGCGGTGCTGCAATTGTCGGTGTTGGTGGTAATCGTAGTTGCGGGCGTATGGTATGGCCAGTTCAGCGGTCTGTTCGTGGCCATCTGCGCCAAAGTCGCAGCCACCGGCGCTGAGGTCTCGTACTTGGCCTGGCACACCTCGAAGTTGGCCTGGCGGCAAGAGGGTTGGCGACCCTCGGCACACCTGAAAACGGTGGGTACTCCCGGTTACATTGCCGTCCCCTCCTCGCAACGTCCACAACCTTTCCGGCAACCTCCTCCGGCGAACAGGCAACTGGTATGATACTTGCCAGGATCGCTACCATGCCCGCAACCATTCTCAGTGCCGCCCTCCGCGGAGTGGACGCGTATCCGGTAGATGTTGAGGTGGATACCGATCGCCAGCTGCCGTCGTTTACGGTTGTGGGACTGCCCGACAGCACGGTGCGCGAGAGCAAGGAGCGCGTCATGGCGGCCATCCGCAACGCCGGCTTCGAATGGCCACGCCGTCGGGTCACGGTGAACCTCGCTCCCGCCCATCTGCGCAAGGAGGGGTCCGCCTTCGACCTCCCCATCGCCGTGGGTATCCTGGCAGCCTCCGGCCAGATCCGCCTCTGCCGCGCCGGCCGCTTCATTCTCGTCGGTGAGCTCTCTCTGGACGGAACCTTGCGCCCGGCGCGCGGGGTTCTGTGTATGGCGTCTGCGGCTCGCAATCGCGGCGACTACGGCATCATCGTGCCGGCCGCGAATGCCTCCGAAGCGGCGTTAGCCGATGGACCGATCGTCTATGCGGTGGGAAACCTGCGCGAAGCGGTGGAGATCATCGAGGGCCATGTCCGGCACCAACCGGTTGAATCGCAGCTGACCGCACAGCTGTGTCAGCCGCGCGCCACCGGGTACGACTTCAGTGATGTCAGGGGCCAGGAGCAGACCAAACGAGCCCTCGAAGTGGCCGCAGCCGGCGGCCACAACCTGCTCATGATCGGACCACCGGGGTCGGGCAAGACCATGCTGGCACGCCGCCTTCCGGGCATTCTCCCCGACCTTAGCCTGGAGGAAGCGCTAGCCGCAACGAAAATCCACTCCGTGGCCGGGTTGCTGGGACCGAAAGAGGCGTTGGTGTTGTCCCGTCCGTTTCGAGCCCCGCACCACACAATCTCTGCTGCCGGTCTAGTCGGAGGCGGTCCCTATCCGCGGCCGGGTGAGGTATCTCTCGCCCATCACGGGGTTCTCTTTCTGGACGAAATGCCCGAATTCAAGAAACCGGTCATCGAGGCACTCAGGCAGCCGTTGGAGGATCATCAGGTTACCATCTCCCGGGCCAGCGGGACCCTGTCCTACCCGGCGCGGTTCATGGTCGTTGCCGCTATGAACCCGTGTCCGTGCGGCTACTTGTCCGATCCGCAACGGTCATGTAGCTGTCTGGCTCCCTTGATTCAGCGGTATCGCGCGCGCATCTCCGGACCCGTTCTCGACCGCATAGACCTTCATGTAGAAGTACCCCCCGTGCGCTATCGCGATCTCGCCGATCCGCAGTCGGGCGAGCCCTCCGCCCAGATCCGCGCCAGGGTTAACCGGGCGCGGCAGCGACAGGCGCAGCGATTCGCCGACGACCGGGGTCTTTTCTGCAATGCGGATATGAACCCCCGCGATGTGCGAGCGCACCTGAAGGTACCCAAGGAAGCGGAACAGCTTCTAGGTCGGGCGATCACCGAATTGGGGCTGTCCGCCCGTGCCTACGACCGCGTCCGGAAAGTGGCGCTGACCATCGCGGATCTCGACGAGCACGACTCGATCGAGGCGCGTCACGTTGGCGAAGCCATTCAGTATCGCTCGCTGGATCGCCAGCTCGTGCCCTGAGTGGTAAACGGTTGAAGGATCAGAACTTGGGGGGTCCGGTTCCGTACCTCATCTACCCGTTTTCCCCTTGATATTCACCCCCAATACGCGTAAGTTGTACTCCAGTACAACCCCCAAGAGGAGAGGTCTCCCCAAGTGCCACTCCGAATTAATACAAACCTGTCTGCCCTGAGTGTGGGCCGGCAGCTCGGTCGAAACGTCCAGGCGGTGGACAAGACGCTGGAGCGGTTGTCCACGGGTCTGCGCATCAACCGCGCTGCGGACGACGTCGCCGGACTGTCCGTACGCGAAGGTCTGCGCGCCGAGCTGTCCGGTTTGCGTGCTAGTGTCAGCAACGCCACTCAGGCGACCAATCTGGTACAGACCGCCGAGAGCTCACTCTCGGAAGTCAACACCGTGCTCTTGCGCATGCGCGATTTGGCGGTCCAGTCCTCCTCCAGCACCCTCACCGATTCCGATCGCGGTTCGCTGCAGGCCGAATTCGCGCAGCTGACCTCTGAGATCGACCGCATCGCTGGCGCTACCGTATTCAACTCGCAAACACTGCTCACTGGATTCGGCAACTCGGTGGATCCCAGCTCCAGCGCCGTCGCCACCAGTAACTTGACCGGTGTCAACAGGATTTCGCTGTCGGGGGCGCCCGCTGGCACCTTCACCTTTACCGACAGCGCCGGCGACAACCAGGTCACACTGTCAAACGGTACCCTCTCCCAAACGCTGAGCATGGGAACCATCCTCGATGGAGGATCGGTGGCTACAGACCCAGGTCGTAGCCAACTTCGACCGTCTGGGCATTCAGGTAACCCTGGCGGGACCTCAAGTATCCAGTGCCACCGGTCAATTCTCGGACGGCGACTTGAACGGCACTGAGATCGTCATTCAGGAAGGCACCGGCGGGACGTTTCAGGTGGGCTCAACCGATGCGGCGGTCAACCGGCTGGAGGTCCCCATCCCGGATCTCAAGGCGACCGGCACGGAGCTCAATTTAGGCGGGGTCAACGTCTCCAGCTTGTCCACGTCGCAGTCGGCGATCACGTCCGTGGACAGTGCCATAACTCGAGTTGCCCAGGAACGGGGCAATCTGGGTGCAACCCAGAACCGGCTCAATTTTACTGTCTCCTTTACCGAAAACGAGATTGAAAAGATCGCCGCTTCCGAGTCTTCCATCAGCGACGCGGATATCGCGGCGGAGGTTACCGAACTGACCCGGGCTCAATTGCTTGCCCAGGTAGGCGCGGCCATCCTCGCTCAAGCCAACGTGCAGCCCCAGACGGCCCTAATCCTGCTTGCCAGCCAGGGCATTGGAGCTTTCGCGCGAGGCTAAGCCACTTCCGTAGGTTCCAGAGATAACATGGGTCACGGTGGCCGGCCGCAGCCGGTTGTCGGGAAACCCGAATCCTTCGCCTCGTCGAGGCGGGTACGCGGCCGCGATTGGACTGCGTGGCGCTCCCGATAATCGCCGAGTCCTTCTTGTAGGAGAATCTGCCATATGCCCTGTATCGCCCCCTCGGTGCTGGAGGAATTCTGTACCCGGATATTCACCGGTGCCGGCCTGGATCCGAATGAAGCGACCGTAGTCTCTCATTCGCTGGTGCTGGCAAACCTGATGGGGCACGATTCTCACGGCATCGTTCGGGTGGGATCCTATCTGGAGTACATGAACGAGGGGAAGGTCCTTGCGGGCCGCAGCATCCAGGTGGTGCGGGAAGCCGATGCCTCCGCTGTCGTTGATGGTCAGTGGGGGTTCGGTCAGACCGTCTGTCACCAGGCCATGGTGCTGGCGATGGAGAAGGCGAGAGCCCGCTCCGTGGGTGTCGTCGAACTCTTCAACAGCAGCCATATCGGCCGCCTCGGAGAGTACGTGGAGACGGCTGCGGCCGCACAGATGATTGGGCTGATCCTCTGTAACAATCACGGGGGCGGAGAATTGCTGGCGCCGTATGGCGGGGTTGAACCCCGCATGTCTCCCAACCCGCTCGCCGTCGGCATCCCGTCCGGAAACGCTACCCCGATCGTCGTCGACATGACCACGAGCGTCGTTGCTGAAGGCAAGATCCGCGTCAAACGCAACCGCGGTGAACCCTTGCCCGAGGGGTGGGCGTTGGACGCGGACGGCGAACCGACGGTGGATCCGCACCGGTTTTACGGTCCGCCGCGGGGAGCTATCCTGCCGCTCGGAGGCAACGCCGCACACAAAGGGTACGCGTTAGCAGTGGTGGTGGATATCTTGGCCGGCGCTCTTGGTGGCGGCGGAACCAGCCGCGGCACCGGGCGCATCGGCGGCAACGGGTTGTTCATCATGGCCATCGATATCGCAGCTTTCACGGGCAACGACGAATTCAACGAGCAGGTGGCCAACTTCGTCGAGCACCTCAAGAGCTCGCGACTGATGCCGGGGTTCGATGAAATCCTCGTGCCCGGCGAACTTGAGCAGAGAACCCGCGAGCGGCGAGAAAAGGATGGAATTGCGGTAGACGACGAAACCTGGCGGCAGCTGGGCGTGGCGGGTCAGTCGGTAGGTGTGGAGCTAACGCTCGATTAGGTTCTTGAGAAGGGTGAGCCCTTCCTCGATCTCGCCGATGTCGATACCTGAGTAGGCCAACCGAATGTGGCGCTGCGACTCGCCAGGAAAGGGTCGGCCAAAGTGCATGCGGGTACAGAATGAGACGCCGGTCTCTTTCAGCGCCTTGGTGCGAAAAGCGTCGTAGTCATCCCCCGCCGTCCGCTTCATCGCCTCCGTAACATTCGGATACAGATAAAACGTCGCCTCCGGTCGGTAACAGTGGACGCCATCGATGCTGTTGAGGATCTCCACCGCCTTATCGCGGCGGCCCCGCAGCGTGTCGATGATGCGCTGGCAGGTGGATTGCTCCCCCATCAACGCCTCGATGGCTCCGTACTGCACGAAGTGATTGGAGCACGACTCGTCGTTGACGTTCATCTTGATGACCATCTCGATCAATTCCACCGGACCGATCGATCCACCCAACCGCCATCCGGTCATGGCGAACTTCTTGGAAAAGGTGTAAAGAATCATGGTCCGTTCCACCATTCCGGGCAGGGAAACGATAGAGCGGGAATCGCCTGAGTAGCGGATGTCGAAGTAGGCCTCGTCGGCGAGTACGTAAAGGTCGTGTTTGATCGCGACATCCGCCAGACGCTGCAGCTCATCGACGCTGGCCTCGGCGCTGGACGGATTGTGCAGATCGTTGATGATCAGGATTTTCGTTTTCGAGGTGATCGATGCCTCGATCTGGTCCACCAGAATCTCGAAGGTGGTCTCCCCTTCCTTAAACCCATACGGCACCGCTTGGCCGCCATGAAACTCGATCTGAGATTCGTAGATCGGAAAACCGGGGTTGGGATACAGGACCTCATCGCCCGGGTTCATCAGCGCCAACAGGAACTTGCCGATGCTGGGTTTTCCACCGGGCTGGATAGCCACGTTCTCCATAGTGTAGCTGGTGTGGCGCGTGGCGTTGATATGCTCCGCCAGGGCCTCCCGCAACGGCGGAATACCCGCGTTCGGGCAGTACCCCGTTTTGGCATCCAACATGGCTTTGTGGGTCGCTTCGATGATGTTGTCGCCGGTGCGAATGTTGATATCGCCGAGGTGGAAAGGAAAGATCCGGTTCCCCTTAGCGCCGTGGGCGGCGGCTTCGGCGGAGACGAGGAAAGCCGTCTCCGTACCGAGGCGGTCAATCCGATCTGCGAGTTTCATGTTTCTTTTGGTTCTCCAGAATATGGAAGGGCGCAAATAATGCTAGCCCGCCCGCCGGGGGGGCGGGCGCGTACAGCGTAGGTAGCGGGGACTAGGAAGGCATGGTCATGCCTTCGGAATCACCGGTCTGCAAACAGTGCCCTGCAACCATGCGGTAGTGAGACCCCATGATCGCCAACTCGAACGCCTTGTGCAGGTGCGGTCCGGGAAAACTAAACTGGTCGCGGCGGGCATCCAGATAGTGAATGGCGCCCTGGAAAACGGACTGGGCGTGATCCAAGACGATATCCCCGCGGCGCAGGGATTCGCCAACCCCACTGACGAACTGTCGAATCTCATCGAGCTTCCGGTCGGTGGCGAAACGCACCAGTGATTCCTGCGCGTACTCGAGCATCTTGGAAAACTGCTGCACACTGTTGGCGTCGAGTTCGATGCGGTCTTTCGCCGTGGCGGAAAGACCGTTCCAGAATTTGATGAGATTCCTCGCCTCGCGGCGGGCCTGGCGTGCGAACTTGCGGTCGAACTGGAGGGCATCCTTGATGAACCGGAAGTAGTCGGAATCGGGGGCGCCGTCTCGTCCCCGCAAACCCTGGGTGAAGAGGGAGCGCATGGCCCCCAGCTTTTCCGCGAAGCCAACGTGTCGTTCGACAAAGATGTGCGCGTGGACGCGATCCAGAACCGTGCGCGCGCGGAGGTATACCTCCTGACGCGTAAACAGCGAAGACAGAATGTGACTGAATCCTTCGTGCAGGTGCTCAAAACTCATGACCGGCCTGTACTGCAGCGAGTCGTCGACGTTGTTGCCCGCCTCGCCGTCTTCGATCAGGCGTCCCTGGCTTTTGAGGTCGACATAGAGTGGCGTGTGCGGCATCGGCGTCAGTTTTCCGGTCATGGAAGAGAAGATCCCATTCCCTTTCACGAAGTCGACGATGCGGTCAGCGGTCTGCAGGGTGTCGGTATCGGTGCCATAGATAAAACCTGCATAGACCTCGATTCCGTTTTGTTGCAGCTGGCTCACAGTGTCTTTCGGATCCGTCTTCACGTTCTGAATCTTGTTCATCGCCTTTAAGGCGTCTTGGTCGGGGTTCTCTATGCCCAGAAACACGGCGGTAAAACCGGCCTGCTTCATCCGCGGAATCAGGTAGGCCAATGAGTCTTTGCCGAGATCGACACTGGCCTGCGTAAACAGATGAAACGGGTAGTTGTTGCGGCGCTGAAAATCGATCATGCCGTCGAGGATGTGTTCCATATCCTCGGGTTCAGACACGAAATTGTCGTCAACGGTAAAGACGCCACCCCTGAAACCGGTATCGTAGATCGCCTGCAGCTCCGTCTGTACTGCTTTGTTGTCCTTCGCCCGCGCGAAACCGCCGTTGAACTGTACGATGTCGCAGAAGTTGCAGCGGAAGCGACACCCGGCGGTGGTCTGCAGCATGAGGGCGCGATAGTGGTTTGGATTGACGAGGTCCCAACGCGGCACCGGAACGTTTTCCAATGGTTTGAAGATTTCTTTGTCTAGCAGGTATTTGCGCGAACCTGCCGGCTCCGTCTTCACGCGCTCGGGGATGAACAGAAACGGCTGTTCGGCACTGTGTTGCGGTTGTTTGTCGAGGACGCTGCAGATCTCCTCTATCCACGGGGCGGATTCTCCCCACACGAGATAATCGAGGCCCTCGCACAGAATGCGGTCGCGGTCCCTCAGGGGTGCCAGAATCGTATCGCGATAGGTGGAAGCCATTGGGCCACCCAAAACCCACGGGGTGTCGGTTCCCCGTGCCGGCCCATCCAGGAGTTGGACGAGCGAATCCCGCTGAATACTCATGGCGCTCACGAAGACGGCGTCGGCCTCCTGAATCCGGCGGCGCATGTCCGCAGTATTGGGGATCTTGATATTGAGGTCGCAGAGGTCGAACTCCCAGTCCTCCTGCGGCATTTGCGCGGCGAAGGTGATCAATCCCAGGGGTGGAAAGGCAGTTTTGCGGCCGATGTACTTCATGACGTGCTTGAAGCTCCAGAAGGATTCGGCTGGAAACGCCGGTGCGATGAGCAACCCTTTTTTCTTCGCCATATATGTCCGGGATCCTTTGAGGGGTTGAGCGGGTTCCGCGTCTGCGAATAGCCCTATATAATATATATTGTGTGTTGGAAAAACAAGAATGCGAATGGGCCCGGATGTCGGCGGGGCCTCGCCGTCCTAATTCTTTTGGGGGCACTGCCATGGGCTTTGGTCAACGCCGCCGAAACCACCGATCTACCGGCGGACTCGACTCGAACCGTCCTTTTCTTCGGCAACAGCCTCACAGCGGGTTTTGGAGTGCGGCCGGACGAGGCGTTCCCCGCCTTGATCCAGCGCCGCATCGATGCCGAGAGCCTACCGTTCAGGGTGATCAACGCCGGATTGAGCGGCGAGACCAGCGCCGGAGGCCTGCGACGGATCAATTGGGTGCTAAAGCAGCCAGTTGACCTCCTGGTCATCGAGCTCGGGGCCAACGATGGGTTGCGCGGCATCTCGCTGACCGCTACCCGCACCAACCTCCAGGGGATAATCGACCGCGCCCGGGCGGCCCACCCAAAGGTGCGCATCGCCCTTGCGGGCATGCAGATTCCCCCCAACCTCGGACCGGAGTACACCTCTACGTTCCGCGCGCTCTTTCCGACATTGGCGAAGGAGAACTCGACCTTGCTGATCCCGTTTCTTCTCGAGGGTGTGGGCGGCGTCGAGGCGCTGAACCTGGCCGATGGCATCCACCCGAGTGCGGATGGCCACCGGCGGGTGGCGCAGAATGTTTGGAAGATCCTGGCTCCCGCACTTCGCAGCGCCGCCGCGTCCGACCCGCAGCACCCCTGAAGAGAAGCTACCCCTCGGTGCGCAACGCGTGCAGGGGTGGTTGGTCGAGGATGCCCCGGTTCATGCCGACCCCGAACAGGGCGGTCAGGGCCATGGCCGACCCGAGGGCGACCAGAATCGGCACCATCGCTGGCCGGTAGGAGACTTCGAAGACGAACTGAGTCAACCCCCAATTGCCGACCAGGGCGAGAACGAGCCCTGTCACTGCGGCGAAGCCGCCCAAAAACAGATACTCGAACAGCATGATGCGCCAGATCTGGGCTCGGGTTGCCCCCAACGCCTTGAGCAGGACGCATTCCTTGAGTCGCTGATAACGACTGTTGCTCAGTACCGCCACCAGTACCAGGATCCCGGTGGCGACACTGAAGGAGGCCACGAACCGGATCACGAGAGCAGCGCGCTCCAGTAGCGAGTTGGCCGCACCGAGGATTAGATCCAGGTCGATGACCGATACGTTGGGAAAGGATTGTGCCAACCGCCGTTGCAGCGTGGCCCCAAGCTGTGCGGATTCCGAGCGGGTCACCACGACGTGAAACTGGGGCGCCTCTTCGAGAACACCGCTGGGGAAAACCACCAGGAAGTTCGGACTAACGCGTTGCCACTCGACCCGCCGCAGGCTGCCCACCTCGACCTCTAGCGGCCGTCCCTGGACATCGAAGACGATGTTGTCCCCCAGGTCGACTCCCAGGTCGCTTGCCAGCCCCTCTTCCAATGAAACGAGGATCGATGTGGCGCCAGCGGTCCCTACCCACTCTCCTTTTACCACGGTCTCCGTTTCTGCCAGCTGGCTGCGGTAGGTCGTGCGATACTCCCACCCCAGTGCCCAGTCGGAGCGCCGCCGCGTGCTGTCCTGGCGAATCGCTTCGACGTCGCGCCCCCTTATCGATTGCAATCGCATGGTCACCAGCGGCACCTCTTGAAGAAGAGGCAGCTGGAGCTGGCGCAGGAGCTCGATCACCCCGTCTCGCTGATCGGTCTGAATGTCGAACAGCACCGTGTTGGGCTGGCTGTCTCCGCTGACGGAGCGGATGTGGCGCAGGAGCGACGACTGGGCCAGGTAGAAGGTGGAGATCAGAAACACCCCTAACCCCAATCCCACCAGCAGCACAATCGTTTGATTCTGCGGTCGAAAGAGGTTCGCCAACCCCTGGCGCCAGACATAGCTCCAGGTGTGGGGGAAGAAACGTTTCGAGAACCGGGTAATTCCGTACCCCACCAGCGCCAGTGCCCCGAAAGCGACGCCGACCGCACCCGCCAAGCCAACACCGATCACCGGACGGGTGCTGTTCATCACGGCAAACACCACCATCATCACAGCGATGGCGGCGTAAACCAACCAACGCAGCGGTTCGCGGATCGGCGTGTCCTCGTCGACGGCAGCTCGCAGGGCTAGAAGCGGCGAAACTCGACGCAGATTTAATAGCGGCAACAGCGCAAAAATAAGCGCCACCCCAAGCCCCACTGCCACCCCCTGGGCGATGGAGACGAGCGAAACGCTCAGCTCCAACTCCAGCGGAAGGAGATCCGCCAATACCAGGGGAAAGAGCCACAGAATGGCGACGCCTAATGCGGCACCTATCGCCGACCCGACAAAACCCATGGCAGCTGCCTGGCTCAAGTAGACCAATCCTGCCTGCCGTGCCTCGGCACCTAGGCAACGCAGCACGGCGACCGTCGGAAACTTCTGTTTGACGTAGGCGTGCACCGAGCTGCCTACGCCCACCCCTCCCAGCACCAGTGCGATGAAACTCACCAGGTTCAAGAAACGGTACAGGTTGCCAAGGGCGCGCCCCATTCGCGCCCGCCTGGTGGCAACGGTTTCGACGGAAACCCGTTGGCGTTCCAAATCCGGTTTGAATCCGTTCACCAGATTGTCTACAGCGGCGGCATCGAGCGCGAAAAACACGCGGTAGTTCACCTGGCTGCCGCGCTGGATCAGCCCGGTCTCAGGGAGGTAGGACATGGGAATAAAGACCCGGGGAGCGACCAGGCCGAAAACACCGGCCTCGCCCGGAATACTCTCCAGTCGACCGGCGATGGCAAAGGTGGATAGGCCCACCTTTATGGAATCCCCCACACCAACACCCATCTGCCTCATCAAGCCGTCGTCTACCAGGGCGCGCCGGCCCAAATGATATTCGGTTGCCGCGTCGCGCGGACGCGTGAGCAACTCCCCATAGAAGGGAAAGGAACCTTCAGCAGCGCGTACCTGGGTCAGCCGCGTGCCCTCTGTTTTGGGGAAATACACCATGGACGAAAACCGGGTTTGTCGTGCCCGTTCGCCGCCGGCGGCGGCGATGATCCGCTCTACCTCATCGCTGAACGGCCGCCGGGAGGAGAAGGCCACGTCGGCGCCCAGCAGCGTGCGCGCCTGGTCATCCACGGCCTGCGCCATGCTCGCCCCGAGGTTGGTGATGGCGACCAGGGCGCCAGTACCCACCACGATGGACGACATGTAGAGCAGCAGCCGCTTGCGGTAGCTGCGACTATCGCGCCACGCCATGCGCGCGATCCAAGGGAGGTTGAGTCGAGGACGCTCGTTCATCGGCGCTCAGTGGCCTGGGGGTGTGCGGGAGTCGTCGACTATTCGACCGCCGGAAAGGCGAACGACTCGCTGCGTGTGGTGGGCCAGGTCTAGGTCGTGGGTTACGAGAATCAAGGTGGTCCCCATCTCCCGATTGAGTTCGAAGAGCAGATCCTCGACGGTGGCGCTGGTTTCGGTATCCAGATTGCCGGTAGGTTCATCGACGAAGAGTATGGCTGGGCGGTTGATGAAGGCGCGGGCCAAGGCCACCCGCTGTTGTTCGCCGCCGGATAACTGCACCGGATAGTGCTCGAGGCGATCCCCCAAGCCGACGCGGTCCAACAGCGCCGCCGCCGCCTTGTGAGGGTTACCGGCGGCCCGCAGTTCCAACGGCACCATCACGTTCTCTACCGCGCTGAGGGTCGGAATCAACTGAAAATTCTGGAACACGAAACCGACCCATCGATTCCGCAGGCGGGCACGTTCGTCTTCACTGAGGGTCTCCAGCGCAATCTCATTGAGCCGCACCGATCCAGAGGAGGGTTCGTCCAACCCCGCGCACAGACCCAGCAGGGTGCTCTTGCCGCTTCCGGAGGGACCGACAATAGCGCTGGTGGTGCCGCGCTCCACCGCCAGGTCCACGGCATCGAGAACAGTCAGCGCGCGCGCCCCGCTCCGGTAGACCTTGGTGAGCTGGCACACCTCGAGGATCGGTTGGTTACTCATTCAGCTCGAGGCGACCGAGGAAACGCAGCAGGCGATCGGGGTAGTCGGTGATGATACCGTCGACCCCGAGCGTCACGAGGCGTTCCATGTCAGCCGGATCGTTCACCGTCCAGACATGCGCGGAAAGGCCCCGCGTATGCACCGCCGCCAGAAATCCCGGGTCGACGACTCGGAGTTTTGCCCAACGCTCCGGCACCTGGAACGAACCGCATGGGGGGGCGTAGAAATTACTCAAAAACAGCTGTTCCAGCGCCCAAAACAGGGTGGCTTCTCCGGCCGTGACGGAGGTCGCAACTTCGGGACAGGTGGTCCGAAACGCCTTGACCAGATCGCTTTTGAACGAGCTTACCAACACCTTGGGACCGTGCCCGGCGTTCCTCAACGCGGCGCAGAAAGGGGCAACGATGGAGGGGCTCGCCTGCTTGATCTCAATGCTCATGGGCACCTCCCGGAACTGCGTCAACACCTCCTTCAGGCGCGGGATGCGAATCTCCCGGTCCCGATACGGGTAGGTCTCACCGGCGTCAGTGGTCCATTTGTACCCCGCATCGAGTTCCCTGAGTTCCGCCCACGACAGGTCCTGGACGCGACCCTGTCCATTGGTCGTGCGGTCTACCCGTTCATCGTGGAGAATCACCACTTCCCCGTCGGCAGAGCTGCGCACATCGAGCTCTAACGCGTCCACACCTAGGTCCACCGCGTGCTGAAAGGCGAAGACAGTGTTCTCCGGCCATAGTCCACGTCCACCGCGATGGGCGATGACCGTCGGGGATTCTCCTGGTAACAGCAGCGGATCTCGTGGAAGATTCGTTGACCGGTTAGATAGGTAGAAAGCCATGACGGCGACGACAAGCGCGAACCCCGCTAGCCCCTTGAGTTGTGTTCTGGTCCCGAACGGCCGACGAGAACGTGGAGGAAAAGAAGGCGGGTGTCCCCCGGCGCGAATGACGGGTCCGAACAAGGCGGATCCGGGGTGCGAACCAGGAAGGCGGGTTCGAGTTACGCCGCGGTACAGCGATCAACGACGTCCATGATCTCGTCGACCATGTTCTCGCTGAGATCCTCACGCAACTGGTTCAACCTGTCGTGGTCGATATTGAGGGCCCGGAGTACGGAGTCGCTGTAGTCGCCCCGTTCGCCATGAGTGTATCCCAAACCCAGGTCCTTGCAGATCTGGTCACCTAGGTGGACCAGACTCACCAGCGGTCGTGGAAGGGGATCGGGATCGGAGTGGTTGGCCACGGCGCTCACCAGCTCCTGCGCCATGTTGGTCCGAATGAGCAGCAATTCGCCCACCTGTTCGTGGGTAGCGGTGTCGCCCATGCGGGTCTCGGCATCGCGGAAGGAGCCGGAGGACCCGTCCATTTGACCGAGCACCTTCTCGAAATAGTTCCAGAAGAAGAATCCAAGTATGAGTTTGCCGATGTCGTGCAGAAGGGCGGCGATCCAGTAGTTGTCGCACTCCTCCCAATTGTCCACGTCAACCATCTGTTCCGCATAGATCCTGTCCACCAGCATCGCCGTACCCACCGAGTGCATCCAGAACCGTCGCAGGTCGAACTTGCTGTCTTCTGGTTTGACTAGGGTGTTGATGAGTTTAATCTGCAGGGCCATGCTGGCGATCTTCTTGCGTCCCAGCCGGACGATCGCCTCCCCCAACGTCCAGTCTCCTTTGTGCCCGGCACCGGCGAAAATCGGCGTGTTGACGATCTGAATCAGCTTGTGAACGATGGATGAGTCGCTGAGCAGAACCTCCTCCAGCTCTTCGGCGGTAGACTCGGGATCGTTGAGCAGCTTCATGATGCGCAGAATGATTTCCGGCAGGGTTGGCAGGGTGTTCAGGTTTTTCAGCCGCCGCTGAACCCGCTGCTGCAAAACCCGGAAGGAGAGGTGCCGGGCCCCGTCGAACAATCCGGCGATGCCATTGCGCTCAAAGACTTCATCCACCATCTCCCGGAGGGAGTGTTCCCGCCCAGAGACGTGCTCCCAGGCAAAGACGAAGACGTTCTTGGCTTCTTTCGATAGGTCCTGGTGATGTCCCAGCAAGGCTTCGGGAACGAGGAGAAATACCGGAATCGAACCGCGAAGAGAGAGCGCCACCAGGCTGGTGGGTTTGCTGATCTTGTCATCCTGCACCACGAATACGCAGCGCACCTGCTTGGCGCGCTTCATCAGCACCGCACTGGCGTCGCCAATGCTGTCCACCGTAGTGATGTTGAACCCGTAGAGATAACTCAACATCAGATTGAGGAATTTGAACACGGCCTCCTGCTGGTCGCCGGGCTGTTTGACGACCAGTGCGATCTCGTCGGAGGCAAGTTCTTTGCTCGTAACTTCCATCATAGCCATTACGTATTTATACTAGGTACAGTGAACCAATTATAGGTAAAAAACTGAACCAGACCAAAGAGTGGTCGGGGTGACGGGGCTCACATTGCGTTTCGCGTCCGGACGCGCCGGCCTAGAAGTTGGATGCCAGCTGACTCCCGAGCAGGTGCGCCGTCTTCGCCCCTTTGGGTCCTTGGCGGAAATTGAGCTGTAGAGTCGCTTTTAGCCTGAGGTTTCTGTTGAGGTAATAACCGAGTCCTGTTTCGAGACGTTGAATGTCGTAGTCCCACGCGGCTTCGCTGCCGCTCCCATCATCGATCGAATCGTAGTCGATGCGTCCGTAGCGCAGGGCGGCGAAGATTCCCGGGCCCAGGGCATATTTAGTTTCCACGTAACCACCCGTGCTTCCCAGACCCTCTTCCTCGAGGTTGGGCAGCTCCCAATAGTTGCGCGCCCATTCGGAATAGAATTCGAAGTGGCCTGCAGTGAATTCCACGTCGAAGCCGACAATGCGCTGGTTGTAGTCTTCCACGGTCCGACCGGCGGGGAAGTGGGCCCGGTGTTCGGCGCCCTTTTCGAGGTAGGGTCCATAGGCGCCCGAAAAACCCAGACGGAGTTCCATACTCGGTTGCCAACCTAGGCGCCCCACCAGCTGTCCCCCGTCGTTATCCTGCGCATCGGGATTGGACAGAGCGCCCTTGGTGAGCGCCAGGGCGTAGCTGAAATGGGACAAGGAACCAAAGATCTGAACCCCGGTGTTCCAGCAGGCGTCGTAGATCGTTGGTAGGCCTCTGCTGCGGTAGTTCGCGACGTCTCGCCGCGCCAGCTGGTCGGCGTTGTCGGCAGGTACGTCCCAGCCGCGGACGGCCGAGAAGTACTGGTAGAGCGCTGGCACCCCGATGAGCGGATTTATCTCGGCAAAGGAACGCGTCGCGAAGGAACCGAACGCCGAGGGCATCTTGCCGACCAGGACATTGAGCTTTGCGGAATCCCGCACCTCGTTGATGACTACGTACGCCCCTTCCATCTCGAAGTGGCTCAAACCCTCGTCGAACAGGAATGTGGTAAAGACCTCGACCCCTTCGGCGACCTCGGCGTCGGCGAAGATGCGCGCCCGCACCAGGCTATACGGACTTTGCCCCTTGATACTGGTGTTGATTTCGCTGCTGGGTTCACGCCGCTTTTTACCGAGTTCGATCTCGTGGGCGATGTCGAGGCTCCCGGAGAGGCTGATCTGCGGGCTCGCGGTCTGCGGACGGAGACCCACCACGGCCAGCGCCAGAACCAACCGTGCCCACGTCATGGGGCGTCTCCGGCCAGTGCGGCGATCTCCAACTCTTGCGAAACCCCCTTGAACGACATCTTCTTCACCGCGGCGACGTTGAACGGCACATCGGACCCTTCGATCAGCTCCTTGCGGATGAGGATCTCTCCTCCCGCGGCGGCGGCGCAGAGTCGTGCGCCCAGGTTCACCTCCGAACCGATCACCGTGTAGTCGAGACGGTTCTCCGCCCCCATATTGCCGAGGATCACCGGACCGTAGTTGATGCCGATGCCGATGTCGATGGGAGTGGGATCGGTCTTGTGTTCTTGCTTCACTCGTCGTTGTATTTCCATGGAACAGCGAATTGCCCGCTCCACCGCCTGATCGCCGAAGAACAGCGCCACCATCTCGTCGCCGACGAACTTGTCGATAGAGCCCTCGAAATCGGGGACAATCTCAGCTTGGAAGCCCAGGTAACGATTCACTTTGTCGATAACCTCCTCCGGCGTCCGCTTTTCACTGAACGCGGTAAATCCGCGAATGTCGGTGAACAGCACCGCCAGCTCCTGGCGAGACCCACCCAGGGAGACCGGGGAACCCGAGGCTTTGCTGATCATGTCGCGGGTGTGGGAACCGACGTACTTCATGAGTTGGAGGCGTTCGCGCAACCCCACGAGCATCTGATTGAAAGCATCCGTCAGGAGCCCAACCTCGTCGCGGGTGGTGGCTTCCACCTGAACCGAAAGATCCCCACCCCGGACCACGTTCATGCCCTCGACCAGACGCAGAATGGGTCGCGAAAGGGTGCGTCCCAATACCAGCGCCAACAGCACGGTGATGGCCAGACTGATGGCAGCGGTGAGATAGATATTGCGCTGCAACAGGTGCAGGACATTGAGCTCATAGTCCTTGGGAACGCTGGCGACGAAAAAAGCGGCTTCGCCGATGCCTAGCGGACTGATGAAAGCAAAGACCGTGCGACCTGCCAGCTCGGTTTCAAACGGATCGCTGGAGGTCAGTTCGCTGAGCACCGCGCTGACACCCGCGGGGTGTTTTTCCATGAAGTCTTCGATATCGTCCTGGGTCAGAGTGTCGATACTGGAGCCGATGAGTCGGCGGCCGCTGACGAAGCTCAGGTCGATCGAAGCGCTCCCCTTCAGCTGTTGGGCTTCGTAGTCCGCCATCATGGATCCGGCGGTGATGGTGCCGATGATGGTGTCGGCCAAGTAGATCGGGACGGTTGCCACCTGGTAGAGTTCGTCGTCTACCGCCCACAGCTCTGGCATCTCCTCCACCTCGTCCCGAAACTCGCCGCGCAGTGCCCGCTGTACGCTGGGACGGTGGGTGAGGTCGTCTCCGTACATGTCCGGGTCTCCCAGGCGTGCTAGAACCCGGCCGCGACCGTCGGTTACGATAAAGAGATCGAACTTGGCAAACTCTGAAAACTCCTCGACGATGTGGTTCACTGTGCCGGGATCGTTGACCTGTACGTTCCCCTTGAAAGTGCTATTCTCACCAATGAGGGTGGCGGACTCGATCAATCGATCGTAGCGCAGCGTCTGCTCCTTGGCAAAATTGCGCTGTGTCTGGCGCGAATCGCTGGCCACCTTCTTGAGGATCTCCGCTTCGAGCTTCTGGCTTATGGAGTAGAGAACCCCGAGAAGAACGGCGGTGCTGAGCCCGGCGAGCAGGATGAACAGTTTCTGCTGAATGCTAAAACGCATCGGCTTCGTTAGTTGCCCAAAGAGAAATCTACGACCGTGCTGTCGCCCGCTGTCAGCTCGACGGCGCGGAGGGCCCCTTTGAGATCGGGGTGATACACCCGGATCTCATAACGCCCCGCGGGCAACTGCGGCATCGCAAAACGGCCGCCTGGATCGACCGCTACAAAATAAGGGGTGTCGAGGCTGAGGATGGTGGCGTTCATCTGTGGGTGGATATCGCAGAACAGATCGATCTCTCCGGCGACCTCGATGGTCTCCTCCACGACGACGCCGGTCTTGCGGCGCCCGATGTCAAATTTCGCCCCCTCCGTAAGGGTGAACACGTTGTGGAAAATCTTGTCGCGATTGATAAACTGGACCGCCGAGCCTTTGGTGATGGCGATGACCCGCGGTTTGAACGCCACGTCCTGCTGCTCCATCTGACCGGGATCCGCCAGCGGATGCACCGTCGCGGCGAAGAAAAGAGGATGGGCGGAAACAACCACGTCGGCAAAGGGCGAGACGGTCGCGGTCGCGGCGCTCGCCTTAGCGTCGGTCATGGAGGAACGCTGGCGGTAGCGGCTACCCCGGGAGATCCGCTTTTTCTTCGGGGCGGTTGGCGCCACTAGGATAACCGAACCGCTCAAGTGCGCCGGTTCTTTCGCAGCGACGAGGGACGGGCCCAGAAGGACGGTCAATAGGCAGAGGGTGGAAGGTCTCATGTCATCTTGATGGTGAGAATAGAATTGTATGCCGCGTGCTTCGGCTATGCAACCGGGCCGGGGTCGGGTTGAATTCCATACACCGCAGATTGCACGCTGCATCTTCTTCTTTATATCTTTATAATTCACCCACCATTCCGTTCCCCGGTTCCCCGGTAGATAGATCTTAATGGCAAGAATCCTGGTTGTCGAAGACGAGAGTATCGTGGCTCTGGATATACAGCATCGGCTTCACAAGCTGGGATACGAAGTGCCGACCCTGGTCGCGTCTGGGGAAGAAGCGCTCACAGAGGTGACGGCGTCACCTCCGGACCTGGTCCTGATGGATGTGATGCTGGCTGGATCCCTGGACGGCGTCGAGACCGCTGAAATCATCCGCAACCAGTACAACGTTCCCGTCGTATTTCTCACCGCCTATTCGGACGACAGTACTCTGCAGCGCGCCAAGGTTTCCGGTCCCCTTGGTTACATCCTCAAGCCGTTTAAGGAAAAGGAGTTACACTCCACCATCGAGGTCGTGCTCTACCGCCACGAGATCGAAGAGACACTCAAGAAGGCGCACGATGAGCTCGAACTAAGAGTACGCGAACGGACCGCTGAGCTGGCGACGGTAAACGAGGAGCTGAAACGCGAGGTTCAAGAGCGCGAGCGTGCGGAACTGGCGCTGCAGCGCCGCTTCGCCCAGCTGCAGACCCTTTTTGAGCTGAGTAACTCCATCTCGCGGGCCAGTGGCGTGGAGGAAGTGTGCAGCGAGGTCCTGAACGCCCTGACCAGCAAACACCAGGGGAACCGGGCAGCCGTCCGCCTGGTGGACGATGCCGGCATGATGCGCTTTCGCGCCTCGTCGAACCTGTCGGACTTCTACCAACAAGGGGTGGAGCAACGCACCCCGTGGCCGTACGAGGCCAAAGACCCACAACCAGTCCTGCTAACCGAATCGGGCACCGGATCCTCGTCCCATCCGCTGCGCCAGGTGGACCTCGACGAAGGCATCCACTGTATCGCCTGCATCCCCTTGGTATACAGCGACCAACTGCTGGGAGAGCTCACCATCTATTACGACCAGGCTCACGAATTCGAGACCGAGGAGGTGCGTCTCTTCCAAACCATGGGCCGTCATATCGCCTTCGTGCTGGAGCGCAAGCGGGCCGAAGAGGAGAATGTGGAGCTGGAAACCCAGCTGCGCCGCTCGCAAAAGATGGAAGCACTCGGTCTCCTGGCCGGTGGCGTCGCTCACGATTTTAACAATATGCTCACCATCATCACCGGGTACAGCGAACTGGTGCTGAATTGTCTGGGTCCCGATGATCCGTTGTCGCGCGACATCAAATCCATTAAAGAAGCAGGCGAGCGCGCCGCCACGCTCACCAGTCACCTGCTCGCTTTCAGTCGCCGTCAGGTCCTGCAGTTCAAGGTGCTCGACCTCAACCGTGTCGTGCAGCGCACCGACCAGATGCTGCGCCGCATCATCGGCGAGGATGTGGAGTTGCGCTGTCAGCTCGACAGCGATCTTCGTTACGTAAAAGCCGACCCGGCACAGGTCGAGCAGGTGCTGTTGAATCTGGTCATCAACGCCCGTGATGCCATGCCCCGAGGTGGCAAGCTCACCATCGAAACCTCCAACGCCGAGCTCGACGAAGCATACGTCCGGATCCACGTCAACGTCACCCCGGGACGGTATGTCAGACTGCGGGTGAGCGACACCGGTGAAGGCATGAGCGAAGACATTCTGTCGCGCATCTTCGAACCTTTTTTCACCACCAAACCAACCGGCAAGGGCACGGGTCTGGGGCTGTCAACGGTCTACGGGATTGTGCAGCAAACCAGCGGTCATGTCGACGTCTTCAGCCGCCCACGGGAAGGCACGAGGTTCGACATCTTTCTACCCCAGGCCGAAGGTACCCCCGAACCCGAAGGCGAGGTTCTGATCACGGAGGAAGCCTTGCGCGGGTCGGAGATCATTCTTCTGGTCGAGGACGAATCGGTCGTGCGCAAGCTGGCTTACCGCGTGCTGCGGGATCACGGGTACACCGTCTTGGAAGCTCGCAAAGGGGACGAAGCGTTGGTGTTGTCCGAACTCCACGAGGGGCCGATTCACCTGCTGCTGACCGACGTCGTAATGCCGGAGATGAGTGGACGGGAGGTGGCGCAGCAGCTGCTGCCGCTGCGGCCCGAAATCAAGGTGTTGTACATGTCGGGCTACACCGATGACACGGTCTTGAGGCACGGCGTCGAAGAGTCGGAGGTGCCGTTTTTGCAGAAGCCGTTTACTCCGGAGGTGCTGATGGCCAAGGTTCGCGAAGTGCTGAACCAGCACGCCAGTGACCGGGAACCGCACTCTTCCTGACGGCATTGACGACGCGTGGACGTAGACCAGTTCCTAAAGGACGTAGACATCGCGGAGTTGCTGGCATCCTACGACGAAGCCGCGCGGGAGCTATTAAACGTGGCGGCGTTGGATGGGCACTTTGATGGGTGGTCGCCAAACGACCTGGTGTGGCCGCAAAGCACCGGAATCGATGTCGGCGGCCTCGAGCGCCGCCGCACTCTGATTTCGCACATCTACGACGGCATACCGAGCCGTCGCGATCACCGCCTTCACGAATCCTACCTCAGGTTCGCCGCTCTCGTCGAACCTTACCACGAAGCCAACCGCAACTATCTGGATGTCCTCGAACAGTTCGAGCAACAGGGCGCCGGTTCCGCCGCCGAGTTCCTGCAGCTCTACCAGGTGGTCTACCTGGAAGCGTTGGGCCGTGACGAGCCCTACTGCCTGGACGCGGGCGAGGCGGCCCTGGTCAACCTCAAGGTTGCGCGGGTGCCGCTGTCTCACGCCCAGGGGGTGGCAGGCAAGCTGAAGGAATCCACGGAGACCACTGACCCTCGTTGGGAAGGGGAGTACTGTCACCTCGTCGACGGCCAGAAAGTGGATGCCTCGCTCCGGAGTATCCTCTCACAAATTGCCGACCGAGTGGTCGATTTCATGGCGGCGGGTGAGCATCTGGCCATTCGCTACAACACCTTCAGCAACTTCATCTGGTTCGGCATATCCATTTGGAAGTCGGTTTCTGAAATCGAATACCTGACGGCGCGCCTGGAGGGGCACCTAAGACCCCAGTGGCACGAGAAGATGGTGAAGTACGTGCGGCTGGCGCAGGGCCTGTTGTTGAAGTTCCTGCAAGCGCACTCGGAGGATCCCGCGCAGATAAGACCCAAGGACTACTGGTACGGTCAGGAGTACAGTTACCTGACGCGGGACATGATCGACCTGACGCTAAAGCTGATCGAGGGCGCTAACGCGTTGCGAAGAAGGGCGCGAGGATCGAACCTCGAACTCGACGAGATCGAAGTGCCGGTGTTATTGCGCAACCAGTTCTCCGGTCGCTTCGTCGAGTACCGCCACGTCGGCCGACAGCGCAGCATCGGGTCGTGGCGGCGCCGCGGCCGCCTGCTGCGCTGGGCCGCATTGACCCGACGAAATGCCCGGGGGTCCCTGGGGCTGGAGGCGGCCAACCTGGCGGAGCCGGAACGGCTTCAGGCTGCCTGGAAGATGAGTCTGGAGTGGGGACGCAAGACCCTTGAACTTTTCGAGATCGAAGTCGACGTGTCGGTGGACCCTCGTTTCGAGGCGCTGGCGAAAGCGCTGCATCTGGGTCGGGACCACCGCAAGGTCGTCTTCTTTCCGACCCATCAGAGCGTTCTGGACCACCCCGTCATGTATTCGGTGATGCAGTCGTCCCAGTTGCTCAAGGCCATGGGCTGGGAGCAACCGCGGCCGTGCGCACTGTTGGCGCGGGCCGGTCTAACCTCCCCTGCCACCCTCCTTCGCGTGGGGTCGAAGGAGCTCTCGCTCCTAGGAATCGGGGCCGATACGGCCGATCATCTGCTTGAGCAGGTTCACGGGTACGTGATCCTGCGGCGCAACGGAGACACCGGCAATCCGACGCGGGAGTTCGCCAAACTCCTGGAAAAACGCCCCGGGGTGGTGTACGGGGCCGGCACGACCTCCGCCTTCGAGCTCCAGTGCCTGCCCATTCAGCATGCTCTCTTTGCGCAGCTGCCTTCCGACACCCTGTTCATCCCGGTGATCTTTCGCGGCATACACGGCCTGTGGCCCAAATGTCCTGCCGGCAATCTGAATATTTCTCCCGGCAAGGTGGAGGTAATCGTCTGTCCGCCCATGCTGGGCGAAACAACCCTCTTGCCGCGAAAACGTTCCCTGCGCACGCAGCTCGAGCCGGCTACCCTCTTTCAAGCGGTCCATATCGCCAACCTGCTCAACCCCGACCTGCCGGAATAGACATCTCGCCGCTCTGGCAGGTTTGTGAACGAAATTTCGTCAATTGTGGCACTAAATGCTGTCGTCATGGCAAAATAGGAGAGCGGGACCCGCTGATGTTGACCGGCGGTAACTCCTTGTCCAGACGTGACTACCAATCGTTTCGGCCGATTTTAACTGTTGTTGGCACGGAATTTGTCGTAATGTGGGCAACACTCAGACAGCATAGGTGGTCACATGGAACAATTTCTGCAGCACGAGACGGCTGTTGTGCCGACCGACATCACCGTTATCGAAGACGCGGCGATGATAACTCAGGACGAGAATGGAAACACCCTGGCGAGTTACAAGTTCGTCGACCGCTACACCATACGCGCCCATCCCCTGATCGTCGATGCCCTGCTCGAAGACGAAGAGACCGAGCAGGTTTGGACCATGAATCAGATCTTGAGTAGCCTCGAGTAGATTCCCGCCAACTCCATATTATCCCCAGAGCTCCGGTCGCGGTGGATACACCCTGCCGTTTTCGAAGCTGAGTCCCGCCGGGCGGTCCTGCGCCAGGAGAAGGGGGCCGTCCAAATCGACGAATCGGGCATTTTGAGCCAGCATCATCCCCGGGGCCATCGCCAACGATGTTCCCACCATACACCCAACCATCACCTCCAACCCCACAGCTTCCGCCGCCGTCAGCAACTCCAACGCCGCCGTTAAACCGCCAGTTTTGTCCAGCTTGATGTTCACCGCATCGTACCTGTTAACGATGGCTTCCAGGTCGGGTGTGGTATGACACGATTCATCGGCACAGATGGGTACCGGTCGTTCAATCTCTTCCAGCAGCGAATCCGCGCCGGCTGGCAAGGGCTGTTCGATCAGCGCCACATTCGCCTCGAGCAGCCCCCTCGATAGGGGTTCCACGGATTCGAAGGACCACGACTCGTTGGCATCCACGATGATGGTTGCCGCCGGTGCATTCTCCCGCACCGCTTGCACGCGTTCCAGGTCTTCGCCCCCTCCTAACTTTAGTTTGAGCAGCGGTTGCTCGGCATGCTGGCGCGCGGCTTCGGCCATCTCTTCCGGGCTGCCGAGACTGAGGGTGTAGGCAGTAATAACCGGCCGCAGCACGTCGAACCCAACCATTGCGCCCACCGAGGTACCGGTCGTCTTGGCCTCCAAATCCCATAGTGCGCAGTCCAGCGCATTGCGAGCCGCCCCGGCGCCCATGGTGCGCTGCAGCTCGGCGCGATCCAACCCTCCGGCGACCGCCTCGCCCATAGCCGCGATGGCGCTTTCGACACCGGCCACCGTTTCCCCGTAGTGCGGATACGGAACACACTCGCCGCGGCCACGAACCCCGTCTCGCTCGATCTCGACTACGACCACATCGGCGCTATTTTTGCTGCCGCGGGCGATGGTAAACGTGGAAGCCAGGGGCCACTGCTCTGCGGAAACCCGAAGCTGGGTCATGAGCGAACAGCTCCCTTTGTATTATATCGCGTCCACCAGACGCGCCGCGCCATGGCGCACCGCATCCACGGTGGGCAATCCGGTACTGCGTTCGATTGCTTGCAGTACTCGATCGGCCTCGGTCTCGCCATGCGCCGAGGTGTTGATCGAGATGCCGATGGTACGGGACCGGGGGTTGGTCAACCGCCCTGCCGTGACGGTCTGTTCGATGCAATGCGCCAAGTCGGGCAAAGCTTGATCGGGGATACCTCGCATGTGGGGTCGCCACGGATCGTGACACATCACCAGGCAATCTGCCTGGGACCCATGCAGGAGCCCTAGCGAAACGCCGGCGTAAGAAGGGTGAAACAGGGAACCCTGGCCTTCGATGATGTCCCAGTGTTCGGGGCGGTTGTCCGGTGTCAGCGCTTCGGTGGCGCCGGAGATAAAATCGGCTACCACGGCATCGACGCAGACTCCGGCACCGGCGATAAAGATGCCGGTCTGGCCGGTGGCGCGAAACTCTGCGTCCATGCCCCTCGCCTTCATCTCTTTCTCGATCGCCAACGCGGTGAACATCTTGCCCAACGAGCAGTCGGTTCCCACGGTGAGCAGGCGCTGCCCGGTGCGTTTCTTGCCGTTGCCGATGACGGCGTTGCCCTGGGGTTGCCGAACGTCGATCAGCTTCATCCCGTGTTGGGCAGCGCGTTCCGCCAGGCGGGGAGACGAACTCAGCTGCATATGTAGTCCGCTGGCCAGATGGTATCCCCTGTCGAGCGCGCTTTCGAGGACCTCGAGCCAGGTGTCGGCGAGGATGCCCCCTCGGTTGGCCACCCCAACGATGAGGGTCTTGGCGCCCAGGCGACTTCCTTCCTCCAGCGACACCTCCGGAATACCCAAGTCCGCGTTGCAGTCGGGCAAGCGGAGCTGCCCGACGCACCACTCCCGGCGCCACGTGGCGATGCCGTGGGCGGTCTTTGCCGCCAGCTGGTCGGCGGCATCGCCGATGAACAGCAGGTAAGGATGTTCGATTTCGATCATGCTCTTGGGGTTTGACGCGCTCAGGGCCTAATGATGGTGCCATCCGCGCGGCGCGGGGGGTTGGTGTAACCCGGAGCCATCTCGTCCGGATCGAGCAGGGCTGCCGCTCTCTCTTCGTCGATATCTACGCCGAGCCCGGGCCGGTCGTTGGCATACAAGTACCCCCCTTCGAGGACCGGCGTCCCAGGAAACGCCTCCCGCTCTTCTGGTGTGAAATGGTTTTCCTCCTGGATGCCGAAGCTGTAGTTCACCAGATCAAGGTGCACCGCCGCCGCCTGGTTTACCGGATCGTTGTCGCCGCCTTGCTGCCAGGCCGTCTGCACGCCGTACCATTCGCATAGGGTGGCGATCTTGCGACACGGAGTGATGCCGCCGGTCTTGGAGACGCGGTTGCGCACGTAGTCGATGAGGCGCTCGGTGATAAGCGGCAAGTACTCGTGTGGGTTGACGAAATTCTCTCCCATAGCTTGGGGCGTCGTGCACTGCTCGCGGATGAGCCGGTACCAATGGACCTGCTCGGGCGCCAAGGCATCTTCCAAGAAGAACAATCGAAACGGTTCCAGTCTCTTCGCCAGAGCGACTGCGTTTTGTGGCCGCAGATGCTCGTGCACATCGTGGCAAAGCTTTGGCCCGAATCCGAGATTCTGGCGCAGGAATTCGAACAGATCCGTGATGGTTTCCAAATAGACCTCGTCGTCGAAGGCATCGCCTTCTACCCACGAATTCTTTGGACCGTGTGTTTTAGCCGGCACGTACCCACCTCCCCCGTAGCCGTCGCCGATTTGGCAACGGATGACCGGGAAACCCTCTTCGAGGTATTTCTCGGTCTCTTCTAGCAACGAGCCAAAGTCGTGACCTTCGGCATGGGCGTAGCAGGGGACCGCGCTGCGGCAAGCCCCTCCCAACAGCCTGTAGAGCGGCAGGCCGGCCTCCTTGCCCTTGATGTCCCACAGCGCCATATCCATTCCAGACATGACCGTGTTCATGAGGGCACCGTTGCGCCATCCGGCCGCGGTATAGGTGGTCTGCCAGATGTCTTCGATGCGACTGGCATCTCGCCCTACAAGGAGCGGCGCTAGCCATTCATCTATGGCCGCTTTGACGATCGGGGTCTGGTAATAATCGCTGGCCGAACCGATTCCGTAGAGGCCGGGTTGGTCGGTGATGATCTTGACGATCAACCAATGACCGCAGCTTCGTGTGCGGATCGCCCGAACCTCTTTTATCTCCGCCATTCCACCTCTCTCCTTGGTGCTTGGCACCGTGCGGACGAGAGTATAGCGCTCCGTCAGGCGGCACACAATACAGAGAGAGCAGAAGGACTAGTTGGGTGTAACGGAGATCAGGTCGCGTCGGAACGCGGTGGAAGAACGCAGTCAGGGTGTGGCGAGAGCGCGCCGTCGGGCGAAGGTCTCAACCAGCCGCTTCGGCCAGATGCAGTTCGGCTTCGACGCCCGTGGCCTCTTCGTCCATGAGGCGCTTGAGCTCCCGCTGATACATGCGGAAGTGTAAATCACAGATACTGTGGGTGTAGTTGGCATACTCGTGCCGCTTGTCGTGTTCGATCCAACGGTCGTCTTCCCAATAGTAGAGGCGGTGCATCCTACAGTTGGGCTCCCAGCAGACCGTAATCATGTCGCCAGTGGAGTAGGCTTCATCGAGTTCTATGCGAGGAGAGCGCATGATCCGACACCTTTCCTATGGGCACTGCGTATTACGTACCACCAACCGTTCTGCAGTCTTTATCGGTATATCCGCAAATTTCTTTAGTCGCGAGATTCCAGGCAGTGCGGACGGGAAGAGCCCCTGGTTGGCGGAGGTTATTCGGGCGCATCGGGAGACCGAGCCCTGTGAAACAAAAAACCCACGAGCTTGGGGGCTCGTGGGCGTGAACAAAGATTGGGCGGGGCTATGGAGCGGCGTTATCCGGGTGAGCAGGCTGTGGGATTCTGGACACAGTCGGCCTCCTCGATGCGGCGTCCATCCTGCCAGATCTCTTGCCGCGTTTTATGGCCATGCTCATCCCACCAACTCCACACTCCGCGTTCGATGCCGTTCCAGTAGGTGCGTTCATACTGCATGGTGCCATCCTCACGATACCACGCCCAGGCTCCGTCCCATTTGCCCTTGCGGAAGTTGCCCTCTTCTTTTTTTTGCCCGTTTTCGTAGTACCAGATCCACAGCCCAACCTCGAGGCCCTCCCTGTAGGCCCCTTCCCGCTCCTTGTTACCGTTTTCGAAATAATAGATGGAGAAATCACCAGCGGTGGCGAAGTGGGTCTCGCTGCGCATGGTGCCGTCAGCATAGTAGGTATTCTGCTGCAGCATCGCCCCGGATTCCCAGACCTCGAAACTTATCATAAGATCGCCGGTTTCGTCGTAGTACCTCCAATCGCCGGTCTTCTGGTTGCGGAGAAACGCACCCGCTTCGCGCTGGTTGCCGTCGGCCCAGAAACTGCGATAGAACCCGTGCATGATGCGCCGGGATCCATCGAGGTAGTACTGGTACTCCTCGACCACGATGCCATCGTCGTTTGACCGTGCGAACAGTTCGATCGGTCCAGCGGGCTGTTCGGGCCGGGCCCCCTCGGGCACGCTGACGCCGCCATCCTCGATCCCGCTGCTCGGTCCCAGAGGGGTGGTTCCTTCCTCTGACCCGCATGCAATAAGAACTAATCCGCAGAAAAGAACACAGGTCCATTTCATGATCCGAACCTCCGCTGGGAACATTTTCATCCGTGGATTCCGGTAAACTCGCGGTACTTTTCGACCTCGCTACAGGCCTCGGGATAATGGGCACATTCGAACTGCTCGATGCGGCGGCCGTTCTCCCAAACCTCTTGCTTGACCTTGTTCCCCTCTTCGTCCCACCAACTCCACACTCCACGCTCAATGCCGTTTGCGTACACCCTCTGATACTGCATGGTGCCGTTCTCTCGATACCATGCCCAGACACCGTCCCACTTCCCGTCGACGAAGGTCCCTTCCTCTTTGATGTTTCCGTTTTCGTAGTACCAGGTCCACAAGCCGATTTCGAATCCGTTCTTGTAAGCGCCTTCACGTTCTTTGTTGCCGTTCTCGTAGAAGTAGGTGGTCACATCACCGAGCTCGGTGAAGGCGGTCTCGCTGCGCATGTTGCCGTTGGGATAGTAGGTCATTTGCTCCTGGAGAGCGCCTCCGTCCCAAACCTCGGCGCTGATCACACCTTCGCCGGTTTCGTCGTAGTAGGTCCACATATGTGTCTTGGCGCCGTGGGTAAATGCGCCCGTCTCGCGGCGGTTGCCATCGTCCCAGTAGCGGCGATAATCCCCGTGCATTATGCGCTCGGCGCCGGACAGGTAGTATTGGTACTGCTCCACCACCAATCCCGCGGCATTCGACCGGCTAAACTGTTCGATGGGGCCTGCAGGCTGTTCGGGTTGGGCGCTTTCAGGTATTGCGACATCCCCGGCTTCGACACCGCTGCCCGGTCCCAGAGGAGAGCCGTCTTCAGACGAACTGCAGCCAAACAGAATCAGACTCGAAAGTAGGTAGTTGCGTATTCTCATAACCCCACCTCGTGAAAGGAGATAACCCGAATCCTAGAAAGGTGAAAAGCCGGAGGCAGATAGTCAAGAAAAAACTGCGTGCGCATACCTGGTCGGGGATCGGGGTCCGCTTAAGGCATCCGTGAATTCAGGCGTTTGATAGCACTTATTTTCGGATCGGCGAAGCCGTAGTCCAGCAGCAGCGGATGGGGCCATAGGCTTGACCCGAGATAGCTCGATAAATCAAAAGTCCGGTCGTAGATCAGAATCACCAACGGAGCGGTGACCATGACCTCTTTGCTCGCGTGTGGCTCCCGGGCACGCTCGGGGTCTGGCGTTGGCCGCCGCCGCCATTCAACAGCGAGACGATCAACTACGTGGCTCAGCTGGGTCTGATTCAACGCGTAGGTGTAGGCAGTCACCCCATGGCCGAATCCGACCGTATCTCCGTGCGCATCAACGGTTAGCAGCCCAATCAGGAGGAGCCAGGAGGAAAACAGACCGACATAAAGTACCCTATGTCGCGTGATGGCCTCCACGGAACAGTAGAGCGTCAACAGGTAGAAAAGACTCATCACCGATTCGGTCGCCGCTTCGATGCCCCATTTTCAGAACGCGTTGCGGTTGAACCCCAACTACACCGATGCCAGTGAAACTGGCGAGAAGGTGGACGCCGATGTTGGCGAGACGAAATCCCGCCGGGTCGGGACCACCCAAAGCGTAGTTGAGCGCCAGACTGAGCCGAATCAGAGGGCGACTGCTGAGCGGGAGTTCGGGGCCGAGGGTCCACCCGCTCGGAGGCCAAAGCTGACGTAGAGACAGGTTGTCGAGGATCAGGATTTGATCGTCGAACACAAACGGATTGTGGACGCTGTTGGCGTACACCAGGGCGCACAGCAGGGTCAGCCAGAGGGCGTCGGCCCGCAGGAGAACGGAGAGCATTGCCCGCGATCGGCGCTACCCGCCGAACGATCCTATAGAGCGCAGCCAGTGCGCGCTGCTCCGCGCCGCCTCGTCGGGTCCGCGCAGCCCGAGATCGAGATTCGCGGGCTCGTAGATGATGCCGAAGTTGGGACGCCCCACGCGGGTCAGCACGTCCAGGGAATGGGACGCCCCACGCGTCGACGCGCTCGAACAGACTGGCCGTGTGGCACTGATGGGCAAGCCGAATACCGCGCTCGTTGGCTTCGTCTGCTGCTCGTTGCGCCCACTGTATGTCCTCCTCGGTTTTCATGGCGATCCGCATGAGGTCGCAGTGCAGCGCGGCCGCCAGATCCAGGTAAGGGGCGATATTGCGCAGCGCTTGAGGGCCGTCGTCGGTGTTCTCCGGGATCGGAAAATCGCCGGTGACCATCGAAACCTCCAGTCCGCGCTGCACCAGGAGCTGGTACTGCTCATGAACCTGATCGATGGGCGTTTGGGTGCCCAGCTGCGAAGCGCGCATGTACAGGGCGGAGTACCCCGCGGATGCGGCGAGATCGGCGAGCTCCACCAGACCCAGGTCTGCTTGGCGTTTGTCGCGGAACTTCTCCACGATACGAGCGGAAACGGAGAGTTTCATAGACATCTGCTTATTCCTCTTGCTGTAACCAGTTGATGATCGCCTCTCTTTCGGCGATCCCCTTGTACCGAAGCGATTCGACCGACATGCTGCGCAGCGCGGCACAGAGCTTTTCGCGGCGCCACCGATCCCGTCGCATCGGCCCGACGTCCGAAAGGTAGGTGCGTATGGCGAACAGCGCGGCGTGGTCTTGTGGAACCCCCCAGATCACCTGCCGCTCTACCCGCAGGAACAGACGCGGGTCAGCGGGATCGAAGCGGCGGCTTTGCCAGGCCGCCCGCTCACCGGAAGGCAGGGAATCTGGCGGTTCGGGGTGATGGTTGAGGCGGCTGTCGGTGCTCAACCCCCAGACGAAACGCACATACGGACTATGGTCGATCATCGCGTCGACGATTTCGTGCGCGTTGCGGTTGGTTCGTTCCATGCCCGGCACCGGTCGGTGCACGGTGGCGAAGTCCCTGCCGATCTTCGCTTCGGCGGCCCAATGGCCGGGAAAGCACAGGTGCAACGCGGCCAGCCAGTTTTCGCCGGCCAAGCGGCAGACTACGGCGAGATCTTCCTGCAGTTGGCAGGCCAGCGCATCCAGGGCCGAGACATACGCAGGACCCCGCTCGGGCCGAGTCGACTCGCCCGTCAGTTGCCACTCGTCATCGAACCGTAGCCGTTCGCCGCTGAGACGACAGTGCAACATATGCCCGTCGCCCGCCGTATTCAAGACAAACACTTGCGGATGTTCCGTTGCCAGTCGCGCGGCGATAAATGCCGCCAGCGTCCGTGCCAGCAAACTGGAATAACGATCGACCTGGTAGTATTTGCCGAGGCGCTCCTCCCGCGCAATCAGCTTGGCTTTTCGGTAGGAGGCGTAATAGTCATCGATTTGAAACAGCTGTCGGTCGGCAGCACCGTTTCCGAGGTCGGTGCCAAAGGCGATCAGTCCCGGCTTGACGTCGTAGACGCCTTTGGATAGCGGGAAATACTGCGCCTGATCCCGACCGGCGGAAGGTTGGAGTTCCTCAACCAATTGTTCTGTGCCCATCGTCGCAAAGATAATCGACGGGAGTACCGTCTCAACAATCCGCGGGCATATCCAGGGGTCGGTAGACGAGCTCGTAGTGGTTGCCGCCAAGACGACAGATCGACATCAATTCGTCAAAACAGATCTCTTGCTCCTGCCGAGTGACCACCGGAAAGCCGTACTGTTTGCAGGTGTATTTGCGGGCCTCATCGGGCCATCTGCGCGTTGACACGAACGTCCGATGGCGCTCGAGCCGCTCGTGAAGATGTCGATTGGCGTACTCCACCACAGACTCGGTCATCGCCTTGATCTGCGCGGCCAGACCCTCGTCGACCTCGAAACCTATACTGTTTCTGCCGGAGGCCATGGCCGCGGCGGTCGTTGTTCCGGTTCCGAGGAACGGATCGAGGATCCAGTCTCCGCGCACCGAAAACATGTTAACCAACCGGTAAGCCAGCTCGAACGGATAGGCGGCACTGCGGGTTCGCGACCTCGATTCACCAAGCTCTTGGCCGATCCCCTTGACGTCCATCCACACGTCGGAAAACCAGATATTGCGTTCCTCCCAGAATAGGGCACTCTGCCGCCGGATCTGCCTCTGCTCTTCATTGAGAAATTCTCGCTTCGAACCCTTTCTAAACACCAGAATGAATTCGTGCTCGAGAGTCACGTAAGCACCTGCCGGCAGCATGCCCGAACCCATGAACTTGGTCGGTGCGTTAGTCTGCTTGCGCCACAGGATCTCGGGAAGGGCGTTGAATCCAACCGCTCCCATTTGCTGCATGATGCGCGCGTGGTTTGGGTACAAACAGAAATCCCGCGCCAGGGTACGGGTGGCATCTCCCACATTGATACATGCGATGCCGCCGGGCTTGAGAATCCGGTGAAGCTGTTTCCAGACCTTGTCGAGCTCCGCGTGCATGAGCTCGAATGCGCGCGTTCCATCCGCCCGCTCGAGCGCGCTCGAAATCTCGGGATTGAGGCCGGCGAAGAGCGCGTCCCACATCTCGATCATCGGATACGGAGGCGATGTGACCACCAGGTCGATGCATTCCGGCTCCAGATCTACGAGGCCGGCTGCAGCGGTGAACCGTATAGTATGTTGGGTCTTCACCTTGGGTACGACTCAGATGCGCCGATTGACCACCACCGCGCCCGTCGCGACCATGGCCACACTGGCGAGGATCTTCCAGGAAATCTCTTCCCCGAGAATCAAGTTGCTCAGCAGCACTCCCGACAACGGCGTGATGAAGCCGAAGACCCCTACCCGACTGGCGCTGTGTCGCTGCAACAGGAAGATCCACAGGATAAAACAAACCCCCGCAACGATGAATCCTTGGTACAGCACGGCAGCCACCGCATTGGTGGTCAGCGCGAATCGCGCCTCCCGTTCAACCGCGAAGCTGAGGACCGCGAACACCGGCAGGCTCATGGTTGCCTGCCAGAACAAGACCTGGTACGGATGCAGATCGTGCACGAGCCGCTTGAGGATAATGGTTCGCACCCCCAGCAGAACGGCGCTCAGCAGTACCAAGAGATCCCCGAACAAGGTGGCGGTACCCTGAAGATCGAGATCGTCGAAAAATAGAAGCACCACTCCGCCGAACGCCATGGTCAGACCTAGCGCCGTAGACAGCGTGAGCAGATCGCGAACGAACAAGTGGGCGAAAACGGCCGTGAACAGGGGATACGAGTTCATGAGCACCGTCGAGCGACTCGCGGTGGTATAATCGGTGCCGTAATTCAATAGCAGAATCTGCGCTACAAAGATAACAAGCAGTCCGCACAACCCTTTCCATTCCGAGCGTGGCACCCGGGGCGAAACGCCACTCACCCACAACGCCACCAGAACCACCAGCGCGCCAATGACGAAGCGGGCGCCGGCCATAGCCACGGGTGGCATGTCCTGCAGGCCGAGTTTGATGAAAACGGAATTGCCGCCCCAAAGAAAGGTGGCCAGGGTGGCCAGGGCGGCGGCTTTGAGCTCGATGCGCTCGTTGCTGAGTTCGACAGCGGGCAAGGTCGGCTGTCTACCGAATTACCCGCGCGCTCACTATGTAGTCTAGATCGGGGAACTCTTCGTGCAGGTAAGCATTGCCTTGAAACTGGATGCGACCCTGGTCGGGCTTCTGTTCATGTTTGCTGTTGATGCCGTCCACCACCTCCATCCCTTTGGTGATTTCGCCGAACGTGGCGAATCCCATGCCGTCGAGGTGGACGTTGTCGTTGAAATTGATGAACACCTGGGTGGTGCGACTATGAGGCTGATTGGACTTGGCGAAGGCGATCGTGCCGCGCTTGTTGGTCGCTTTGACCGGGTCGTCCTTAATGTTCGCGTCGCGCCACTTGGCGGAGATCTCCGGGTCGCCGTGAATCCCGAACTGCACCACGAAGCGGGGTACCACACGAAAGAAACGTTGCTCATCAAAGAATCCGTTCATCACCAGGTTATAGAAGCGGTCGACGCCGATGGGCGCATCGCCGCGGGTGACCGACAGGCTGAACTCGCCGGCGCTGGTGGCGAATTTGACGGCAAACTCATCCGGAGCTTGCTGATTCATTTCGCTGTTTTTTGGGTGTCAATAGGCCTTCCCGGTTGAACCCTCCCCTTTCCCGTTCACCACACCCGGAAAGAAACGGCAGTGCGCACACTAAGAGCGCGCAGAGTGTCGTCATGCGGAATTCTTGCTCCTTTAGTGATGTTCAGAGTCCCTGAAGGGTGGTACGAATTGCGGCGGCAGTGATACCGAAGTGAGCCCAGGTTTCCATATGTCCCTCCGACGGGGCGGTGCCCGGATCGGAGATACCCACATGTCGGCACGGAATACCCAGCGCGGCGGCCGCCGTAGCTACCAGACCGGCGAACCCCCGCGCGCCCGATTCCACGGTGCCGATCAATCCGTCCTCGACGGTGACCACTCCCTCGGTATAAGGGGCGACCAGCGCGGTGAGTTGGCCGGGTTGTAGCGGCAGTCCGTTGACTACAAACACGTCTGTTGCCATGCCTTCGGAGATGATCTGATCGGCCGCTTCCGCCGCCAGGAAGGCGGGGGCGCCAAAGGCGAGAACCCCCCGGCGGGCGTGATCGTAGCGCCGCAGAGCCGTGATTTCCTCCCACGCATCATCGAGGCTCCATAGCGGTTCGGCGCTGTCCTGCTTGGCAAGAATCGGCAGATCGTCGCGCGGTATGCCGATGATGTGACCTCCATAGTGAGCCGCAAGATCGAGCACGGCCAAAAAAGCGGCGCGGGCATCCGCCGGGGCATAGAAACGGTGCAGGTACGGAAGGTAGGTGAGCCCGACGTTGATCCAATCGAGCCCCCATCCCGAGAAGTGGTCGCGACCGGTGCAGGCACCGACGTGGGACAGGTGAAAGGTGACGTTGAGGCCCTCGTTGACCCCGTTGAGGTTGCGCTGATAACGCCACAGGTCAAACCCTTCGCGGGCGATACCTTCGTAAAAAGCGGCAAAGGTGGATACGACATTCAGCTGGGGGCCTGAGCCGGTCATGGACAAGCCATCGGCTACCAGGGTAGCCGCCTGTTCCTCGATGCTCATCTCGAACTGGTGATCGGCGGCGAGGAAAGATCGGGCTTTGGCTAATTTTGTGGACGGATCCAGGTCGCAGCTGACGACGAAGACATCCTCCGGAAACGCCTTGGCCACGGCGGCGTAACCGGCCTCCGAACCGCTGCGGGGAGATTCGCTGGTTCCAGGGTGTGGCAGCTCAATCTCTACCAACGCGTTTGCGGGCAGTACCAGATTCCTGCTTCCAGGGGCTGGCCGCGCCGCGGTTATCACCGTGCGTTGCGGTTGTGCGCGCAAGTTTTCCAGGGTCTGTTTCTGTGCAGGCGTAGAGGTAAGCATCGCGCTCGCCAGCACGGCATCGCAATCGCGACCTTTCATGTGTCCGTCGTGGTGTCCTTTGCCGCCGGGCAGCTGGTTTACCAGAAACAGACACTCCAGCATCGCTTCCACGTCTCGAAAACTCATGAGCGAACCCGGTACCCATACCTCAGTATCAAGAGCGACCTTGTTGGCGGCGGCAAAAGCGTCCATTTCGACGCCGATCCCGTAGCCGACGCCGAAACTCTTCAGGGTGGACACCTGGCCGTTGTCCGATCGATATCCGACCGGATAGACCATGGAGGGCCGGCCGGTCTGGGCTAGCTCGAAACCCTGGCGATACGCTGCGTAGAGGCTCTCCGTATCGTGCAGACTGGGTATCTCCAACACCTCCACACCCAGGGACTCGATGACGCGGCGTGGGTCCTTGTCCATGATCGATTGAGTGCTTCCCGAAAGCTGGATCCCATTTCGATGCATAACGAAAGTGATGGGCGCGCCATGCACGTCGGCGGCGTTAAAACCGTTGAGCGCCTGGCCCGAGATCCAACCCGCGTCGCCGCAATGGGTGACGACCCAAACACCGTCACCGAACTTGGCACGCTTGCCCAGAGCCTGACCGACCGCCACCGGAATCATGACTCCGAGGCGCCCACCGTTTAGCTGGGTACCGCCGGGCAACCACGATACGTGACCGGGAATGTCCAGGCCGCGGCGGAATCCATCGATCACCACCTCCTCATCGAGGTACCCAAAGGCGGCCAGCGCCGCGTAATAACCGACACTCGTGTGGGCGTGCTCGATGGTGTATTCAATCTTTTCGAAATCGGCAACCGCCATGGTCAGTAAGAGCGGCGGGATGAGCTCCAGTCCACCGCCGAGGTGGTCGACCTCGTTCAATTTCGCCAAGGAGCTCAGCGTGCGTATCGACACGGTTGCCGCTTCGATCTGCAGCCCTTCCAATGCCAACAGTTGGTCCTTTTCGAGCCGCGCCTGGGAGCGCACATCCAGATGCAGCGGCAAGACGGTGGAGCGCACTACGGGTCCGAGGTATCGGGTGGCGGACAAGAGCGCCGCATTGCGGTGATCCTGCGTCTCTACTCGATCAGACACCGCTGAACTCATCTTTCAGCTCCTTTGGCGTTTGGGTTTGGTTATGATATCACACCCCCATCTCTTCCGCAAGAAATTGAGGTCGATGTTATTCGCTGTTGCACCTACTCTCGAGCCAGTTCGTACTCAACGCCGAGCTCGGTGCGGACTCCAGATTCGAGGGTGTGCAGGAAGGTGTAGAGGTGGCTGGTCAGGTAGAGTGGTTTGTTGGTATGCGCGGAATAGACCCAGACGGTCTGGGGGTCGGGAGTGAATGTAGTCGTGAGTCTGTAGGTGCTGGTGCCGTGACGAAGTTTGACGGTTCCCTTCAGAGAACCGCTGTTGGCAGCCGCCGGATCGACATCGTGGCGCAAGAGGAGGATCTCAGGCCCGGATTGGTGGGTTGCTTCCTGCTGAAAACTGGTGTGGGGGGGATTCACCGGCCGCGTGGCGACAGCGTCGCCCACCTCTTCGATGAATCCCTGGTTCGAGAAGCCGGGGAATCCAACCATGATGTATGGTTCCTCAAGCCGTCTCTGGGTGCGGTTGACGACGGTGTAGTCGATCCCGAACCGGGACCCGACCAGGGGCAAGCGGTAGGTGACCGAAAGATCGGCCCCCTCTTCGGTGGTATTCCTCCGTTCGTAGCGCAGCAGGATTCGATCGGACTCCTCGACAATCTCCGGTTCCCCCCAGTCCTCCTGCAGGAGTTTGGCCGCCAGCCACTGATCCTCGGTGCCTGCCTGGCGGTACCAGAACCATTCCCAGTCGCCCAACGGCAGCTCCGGGTGCGCGAAGTCCGGCGTCTGACCGTTCAGCTTTAACGAGACGATGCCGAAAGGCGATGCGCCTTGAATGGCGATGGTGTATGACGGCATAAAGATCCGGATCCGAGGACCGTCTCGAACGATGTGGTATTGGGGCGGGAGAATCTCTTCGGCCACCTCTTTCATCGCTTCCACCGGGACCGTCTCTTCTACCGCTTCCGGCTCTTCTACTGCTACCATCTCTCCCACCGCTTCCGGCTCTTCTACCGCTTCCGGCTCTTCTACCGCTTCCGGCTCTTCCACCGCTTCCAGCTCTGCTACTGCTTCCGGCTCTTCTACTGCTTCCGGCTCTTCCGCCGCTTCCGGCTCTTCTACTACCGCTTCCGGCTACCGCTTCCGGCTCTGCTACCGCTTCCGGCTCTGCTACCGCTCTGCTACCGCTTCCTACCGCTTCCGGCTCTGCTACCGCTTCCGGCTCTGCTACCGCTTCCGGCTCTGCTACCGCTTCCGGCTCTGCTACCGCTTCCGGCTCTGCTACCGCTTCCGGCTCTGCTACCGCTTCCGGCTCTGCTACCGCTTCCGGCTCTGCTACCGCTTCCGGCTCTGCTACCGCTTCCGGCTCTGCTACCGCTTCCGGCTCTGCTACCGCTTCCGGCTCTGCTACCGCTTCCGGCTCTGCTACCGCTTCCGGCTCTGCTACCGCTTCCGGCTCTGCTACCGCTTCCGGCTCTGCTACCGCTTCCGGCTCTGCTACCGCTTCCGGCTCTGCTACCGCTTCCACTGCCGAGCTGTCGCTCGTGGCCGTGGTATCGCCCTTCGCCACCGAAAGCACCCGCTGCAGCATCGAGTCCAGCCGTGCGGCGAGCACCGGGTCGTGGCGCGCGCGCTCCAGGGCCGTGCCCTCGCCGAATCGATCGGCGAACAGAAAGAGATCCTCGAAATCAACCCGCCCGCTGCCGTTCAGATCGAAGCGCGGATCGGCGCTTCCAAAGGCTTCCATGAAAAGGGTCAAATCGATGAAGTCTACGCCGCCGTTGTCATTGAAATCACCTTCAAGCTCGTCTCCCCCTGCCGAGACAAACGTCACCCAGAGAGCGAGCATCAGGAGAGCGGGGAAAGGAGTTCGCAAGGACGCGGGATCCGCCACCTAGGAAACCTCTGACGATGGACTGCCTGCGGACTGTTTTGCCACTGATTTGCCGGCCTTCGGGTGTGTTGACATCAAAAGAAAACCGGCCTAGATATAGGCCGGTCCGCTACACTCTTCGTTCAACCATACACCAACAATCCTCCACTCGCCAGACGGAGCCGTTGGATGGAACAAGATCCCTCACGGGACGCGGCGCTGGCCTTGTTGCGGCGCTACAACAGCAATCCATCCCTTATCAATCACGCTAGATCGGTCGAGGCCGCCATGCGTTTTATGGCGCGCAAGACTGGGGCCGACGAAGATCGGTGGGGCCTCGTGGGTCTGATTCACGATTTAGATTACGAGCAGTTTTCCGATCGCCATTGCCACAAGACCGCAGAGCTGTTGCGGGCCGAGAGCTGGCCCGAGGAGATCGTGCGGGCGGTTCTTTCTCATGGGTGGCAGATATGCACCGAGGTCGAACCCGAAACCGACCTCGAACGGACCCTGTATGCCGTCGACGAGCTCGCCGGGCTGGTGACGGCGTGCGCTCTGGTGCGACCGTCCAAGAGCGTAAGCGACCTCTCGGTGAAATCGGTGAAGAAGAAGTGGAAGCAGAAGAGTTTCGCCGCCGGAGCCGACCGCGAGGTCATTCTCCGCGGCACCGGGATGATGGGGGTGGGTCTGGACGAACTGATCGGCGACGTGATCGCGGCCCTGCAAGAAGTGGCGGACGAGATCGGGCTCTAGCCGCCCTTTATGGAACTCTCCGTTTCGCGTGGCGAGGCCTACGCCCTGGCCTGCGGTTTCCTGTGGGCGGTGAACAGCTTGATCCTGCGGACCCAGGCGCTCAAGCTGCAACCCAGACTAGTAAACATGATTCGGTGCGGGGCCGGGGGGTTGCTGTTGTGTCTGGCGCTTCCGCTGGGCGGACCGCTGGCGAGCCTATTGCAGGTAACGCCTTTGGAATGGTGCCTGCTTTTCGGCTCGCTGCTGTTCGGCGTTGTCCTGGGCGATACCGGCTACATCGCCGCGCTCAGAGAGGTCGGCGTTTCCCGCACCATGGCCGATCGCCGGCACCTACCCGTTGGCCACCCTACTGTTCGAGTGGGTGTTGTTCGACCATGCCGCCGGACTGGGTTTGTTGGCGGGATCCTGCCTCGTAGTGGCAGGGGTGGTATTTATGACCAGCCGTCCCACGGCCGCCGCCGAACCTACAACGAAGGCCAAGGTCGGTGTCGCGCTGGCGCTTGGAGCCGCGCTGTGCTGGGGCCTGAGCTGCGCTCTGCTGAAGCCGGCCAGCCCCACATGAGTGGCATCCACGCCAACGCGGTGCGTATGCCGCTGGTGGTCCTGATTCTCTTTTTCAGTATTGCGCTGCCCAGCGGTCTCGGAACTATGCGGAACCTGAAGACGAAAAGCGTGTTGATCGTGGCCGCAAGCGGTGCGGTCAGCATGGGGCTGGTGGGCATCCTCTTCGTCGATGCCCTCAAGGACGGCAGCGCCACCAAGATTGTCACCCTGACCTCCACGTCACCTCTGTTCGCATTGATTCTGGCGGTTGTCTTCCTCAAGGAGAAGCTCAACGCCCGGGTACTGGTCGGGTCCGGCTGCTGCCTCTCCGGAGTATTTCTGGTTCTGTGACCTCGTAGGGCTCCCGATGCGATTTGCCATTGTCTGCAACCCTGCCGCCGGGGACACCAGCGCCGCGGACAAAGCCCGGCTGCTCGCGGCACCGGCTCGAGTCTTGGGCGCCCAGGTGTATGGCCTCGACACCTTGAGTAAGGACGAATTGGCGGCTTGTGCGCGGGATCTGGCGCAACGGCACGACGTGGTGGTGGTGGCCGGGGGTGACGGCACCTTCTCCGACGTGATGAATGCACTCGCCGACGCCGCTCCGACCTTAGCGTACTTGCCTCTGGGCTCCGGCAATGCTCTACGGCGAGCGTTGGGCATGGGCGGCAATCTGGTCCGCGGCGCCCAGCGTATCGCCGATGGCAGTAGCCGCGCCGTGGATCTGATCCGCTGCGACGAAAAGCGTCTGGCTTTTGTGGCTTCGGTGGGTCTGGACGCAACGGTCCTGCGTCTGATGAGCGCGAGGTCCCACGCCGGCCACCGGGGGTTCGGCGACTATGCGGCAGCCGCCGTTCGCGCCTACTTCAAGGAGCATCGGCGGTCTTCTGTATCGTTCACCGTGGACGAGACGCGTGCCTCCGCAACCCGTCTTTTGAACCTTGCGGTGGTCAAACAGCCATATTATGGCTTCGGGTTGAAGATGGTACCGCGCGCGCGTTTCGACGACGGACAACTGCACCTGTGGTGTCTCGAGTCGGGATTGCTCGGAGCGGTGGCCGGAGTGATTACGGCGTTAAGTACCGGTAATCGGATGGGCAGATTCTACTCCGGCGTCCAGGCGAGTGTGGAATTCGAAACGCCGCAAGAGTTTCAAAGCGACGGGGATTGGCGCGGGAAAGCTAAGCGGTTCCGTTTTGAAATCGCGCCGCACGCACTGAACGTCCGCTGCTGACGCCGACCTACCCTCAACCGGCGAGCTGCCCGAACCGCGTTGACGGCACCCCCTCGCGCCGGTAGCGATAGCGGTAGATGCCAAGGGCGGTTGCCGCGGCCAGTGGAAGCACCGCCACCACCCACAACATCGACTCGAACTCCACTACCGCCAGCAACACACCGCCCACAATCGGCCCAGCCACTTTCCCCGCATTGCGCATCGTGCCCACTGCCCCCATGCCGGCCCCAACGTGATGCTGGTCCATCTGCTCCGACACCAACGCCAGGGTGTTTGGAAAGATCAACGCTTGAGCGGCGCCCACCAGGATCGCCACCGCCATCAGCGACGGCGGATTGTCAGCGACCCCCAACAGGGGTAGGCAGATGCCCATGAGACCCATGCCCAGGGCGATGCCGAGAAGGTGTCCCATGCGGTCGCCTAGGCGTCCGCCCAGCGGTTTCAAGGACAGGTGGGCGATCTCCTGGACCGAAAAGAAAAGTCCCACCAGCAGGACGCTAATCCCCTGGGAAAGAGCGAAGAGCGGTAGAAACGCCTTGGCCGCGTAAAGGGCGAGAAAAACCCCCAACTCCAGAACACCGGCCAGCCAGACGCCGGCCGCCTTGCTGCCGCTCCGCATCGCCGCGGTCATCTGCTGGCGCACCGATGCCCGTGTCGTCCAGTCGCGCGACGTCGACTCGTTTAGGAACAAGGTCGGAATCAAAGCGATACAGCTCAGCAAGCCGATGACCGTAAAGATGAACCCTGGGTCCATGGTCAACAACAGCCATCCCCCCAGCGCCGGCCCGAGAATGTACCCGCCGCTGCGAGCGATTCCAAACCAGCCCAGTCGTTCCGCACGCCGGATGGTGCCCTGTTCGGCGACGAAGGCCAGCGAAACCGGTCCGAATATGGCGGTTGCCAATCCGTGCACCAGCCGTAACGCCAGTAGCTCCTCCTGGGAGTGCACAAAACGGTACAGGAATGGAGTAACCGCAAAGAAGGCGATTCCCACCACGAGCCATCCCCGCCGACCCCACCGATCGGACAGCACCCCAAAGGTTGGTTTCAGCACCATGCCGGTGAGCGTGGATACGGAAACAATCAAACCCAAGAATACTGCCTCCGCGCCGAGGCTGGCGGCGAAAAGGGGTAAGAGGGGGGTCTTAGCCATCTGATAACCCGTGCGCACGACGAAATCGGCGGTGGTGATCCTGGCGAGGTCTAGTCGGCGGTGCATCTGATCTGTTCGGTTAGGAGTCGACGGAAACGGGGGGCAGCTCGGCGAGTTTTCAGATCGTAGCGCTGCAGCGCCCCGCCGCCGCCGGGAGAGCTGCCGACGGCGCCGATGTAGGCGATGTCTGGATCGGTCGGATGCACCGCCATGTAACCGCTTTCACCGCTGCCCACGGGGTAACAGTCACTCATCGGGATGGCGTCGAACTCGGTGGCACTGGGCACGCAGATACTCGAGTTGTCCTGCTGCGTGGCGTAAACGCGGTACGGGAAGCGGGTGTCTACGTCCAAGCGGTAGAATTGGGCGGTGAGCTGGTTGTAGATCGTCGACCAGCTGCGCCCTCCGTTGAACGAGACGCACGCGCCCCCATCGCTGCCTTGAATCATCCGTTGGGAATCGGCGGGGTCGATCCACATGTCGTGGTTGTCGGCGTGAGGGGTCGTGGCGATGTCGAAGGTGGCGCCGCCGTCGATCGATTTCCACAAGCGAATGTTGGGGACCCAGACGGTATTCTCATCGTTCGGGTCGGGACACAGATGGCAGTAATACCAGGGCCGTCCCATCAAGTCGGCGTGATCCGAAACCAGCTCCCATTCTTCGCCGCTGTCATCCGAGCGGTAGAGACCGCCCTTTTCTGCTTCCACCAGCGCGAAGATCCGCTCAGAGTTGGCCGGGGATACGGCAACTCCGATCTTGCCCTTGATCCCCTGCGGCATGCCTTTGTTGTTTGAGAGCTCCTTCCAGGTGTCGCCCCCGTCCACCGATTTGAAGAGGCCGCTGTCCGGGCCCCCGCTGGACAACTTCCAGAAATTGCGGTAGACCTCCCAGACGCTGGCGAACAGAATGCAGGGGTTGTTCGGATCCATCGACAGGTCCACGGCGCCGGCTTTTTCGCTGCGATAGAGCACCTGTTCCCAGTGTGCGCCACCGTCTCTGGAGCGATAGACCCCGCGCTCGCTGTTGGGTCCGAATGCGTGGCCCATGGCGGCGACGTACAGCAGGTCTGGATCGGTCGGGTGGATGCGAATTTTGCCGATGTGACGGGTTTCCTTCAATCCCACGTGGCGCCAGGTTTTGCCCGCGTCGGTGGAACGATACACCCCGTCCCCGTAAGAGACATCACCGCGGATGGTGGTTTCGCCGGTGCCGGCGTACACGACGTTGGGGTCAGCATCGGCGACGGCGATAGCGCCGATGGCGGCGGAGTTGAAATGACCATCGGAGACGTTGCGCCAGTAGGTCCCTCCGTCGTCGGTTTTCCACACCCCTCCGGCGCAGGCGCCGAAATAGAATTCCATCGGCGCGCTGGGGTGTCCGGCGACGGCAACGACACGCCCACCTCGGGGCGGCCCGATGCAGCGCCAACGCAATCCACCCAGAAAATTGGAATCGAGCGCGTACTCTGGATTCACCATCTGCGATCCTTCTGTTGGAGTGTTATTCGGCCAGATGGCTGGTTCCCATGTAATGCGCCAGAACGGTGTCCGTTGCCATCCGTTGAGCAGTTACGCGTTGGGCCAGCGGCCAGGAAGTTGGCGTCTCGAAGATCATGACGTGATCTGCGTGACGTTCCAACAGGAAGGAGGCCAGGCCACGTCCGCCCCAGGCCGGATCCACCTGCAATAGTCCCGGGGAGAGCGGAATATCGCTCTCATCGGTTTCGGTGTCTATCGGTCCTATCTCAGACACCTTGTCCAGAACCGTTGGCCCGAGCCATTGCCCACTGGCACTGCCTTCGTAGATATAGAACCCTTCCGCTTCCCAATCTTCGTGCAGGTCGAGGCACAGGTCGAAACGGCGCCCTTCAAGCGTCCGCGCAACAACCTCCATCTCGGTGCCGACGGGGTTTAGCAGTACCCGGTTCAGGTCGTGCCCGTCGCCGTTTTCTCGCTGATCGTGAACGAAGCCATACGGATTGAGGCATGGCCAAATGAGATAATTGGCCGGTTGTGGAAACGCCGCCGCCTCCAGCATGCCGAGCACCATTTCGACGCCGGCAGGTTCGTCACCGTGCACGCCTGAGGTTATGAGTAGGTCTGGACCGGGCTCAATGGCGGGTACGGATTCGACCTGAATAATCGGATAGCCGTTTACCGCGCCAGCGGTGTGACATCTCCAACAGGCCGGATCGAGGTTCTCCAGCGTGGCTGGTAGCGTGGCGAAATCGCGGCGGCCGTCGGATCCGCCGGCGGGGGGCTCCCGCTGCATGTTTTTCAGATTCCCGCCAAACCCCGCACCACTGCGGGAACCTCGCGCACCGAGTCCAGCACGGTGTACGCTCCTTCGAACGTAGCCCCTCGAGTCAGCTCGTTCGGTATGACAATACAACGCAGACCGGCGGCGACCGCCGCTGCGGCTCCGCGGGCGGAGTCCTCGACTACCACGCATTCTTCTGCCGTTGCCTGGCTGTGAGTCAGCGCCGCCCGGTACGCATCGGGATACGGTTTTCCGCGCCTGTAGTCTTCTCGAGTGAGCACGAACCGGAAGAATTCCATCAGGCCGCTGGATTGGTGAATGATATCGAAATGGTCGCGTCGAGAACCGGTAACCACACCCATTTCAACCTCGCCGTGCAGTTCCTTTAACGTTTCCCAAACCCCGGGCAACACCGTATCGCGGTCCCGCAGCAGGTGAGCGTAACGCTGATCCCGCTTCCGACGCAGCTGTTCCCGCTCGAGCTTGGCGAGAGCCGCGGCGAGGTCGAATACGCTTTCTCCGCGGACCAGGGATTGCTCCATAAAGAATTCGCGGGTCAGCGTAAGGCCGACGGTCGCCAAAACCTCCTGGCTGGACTGGAAATAGAGGGCCTCGGTGTCCACCAAGACACCGTCATTGTCCCAAAAAACGGTGAAAGACATCTCGTCGACGGGGGTTCAGGGGGCGGGACGCGGCCCCCAAAATAGGCTAATTTCACCCACCGGCAAAAGGTGTATCTAGGATCGAGCGCTCGTAGCGGCAGCCGCGAGCGGGTACTGAAATCGTCATCGGGAAGGGAGTGCAACACGATGTTGTACAATATCGAAGAAAGAGAACCTCGGCTGGTGGACAACTCGGTTTTCGTGGCCCCCAACGCTACAATTATCGGATCGGTGATCCTAGAAGTCGGTTCCAGTGTCTGGTTCAACGCCGTGATAAGGGGGGATAACGATCAGATCACCATTCAATCCGAAAGCAACGTCCAGGACGGCGCCATCCTCCACACCGACCCCGGGCTGCCGCTTCACGTTGGACGGCGGGTCACCATCGGTCACGCGGCCGTGCTTCACGGCTGTTGGGTCGGCGAAGGCTCCCTAATAGGAATCCAGGCCACGGTGCTCAACCGGGCCAAGATCGGGTCCCATTGTATCGTTGGCGCCGGGGCGTTGATAGCGGAAGGCAAGGAGATTCCGCCCGAGAGTCTGGTGCTGGGGGTGCCTGCGCGGGTGAAACGCACCCTGACTCAGGAGGAACTCGAACATTTGGATGGATTCGCCCAGCACTACGTCGAAAAAGCCAGGCATTACGCGACCTCGTTCAAACCCAGCTGAACCGGTTCCAGGAATTACTCAGCGGCTGGCTTTGCGGGGTAGGGTAATCTGATTGGCGCCTTTGGCGCCTCCCGGTTTGTGTATCCCCCGTGCTCCGTCCGCCTTGCTCGGTTTGCCCGCGGGGCGCTTTTCGGGGTCGCCCGACTCTTCTTGGGACGCATGTTCGCGCGCTTCTTCTTGCGCTTTGAGCAACACCTCATGTTCCTGCGCTTGGTCCTCGGACAAATGGCACTTCTTGTACTTCCTTCCCGAACCACACGGACACGGATCGTTGCGACCCGTATTTTTTAGACGTTCGACACCTGTATCTTCGGCCATATCTAACCTCCACAAACGACCCGCGATTTACTTCTGAGAAAATCTTACGGTAAGGCGTCGGGGATGGCAATGCCGACCGGCGACCCCTGCGGCAACCAGATCAAGCTTTGCTCTGGCTGGCCGCGGCACGACCGGATTCACCGATGCCCCGGTCGAAGCTGGGGTCGAGCCACAGCTGAACGCACTCGCTTTCGTAGCCACCATCGAGCTCACTTTGAGTAGCCAACTGTTGGATCTCGTCGGCACCGCACCACCGGGTTCGGCCGTCATCGGGCAGGGTCAGATCGAGTGGTCCGCTGCTTTGGTGGGCGTAGACCCGACAGAGTCCCTCCGGCGCTGAAAAATCGCCGATGTAGCTCATCCAGGGGACCTCGACTCCGATCTGCGAGCAGCATTCTTCTTGCAGCACACCGATACAATTCGACAGCGGACTGCCGTTGCCATCGCTCGCAAAAGCGCCCCCCGGAAACCCCCACCCGTGTCCGCGATCGAGGAGCAAGAAACGGTCGCTCTGTTCCAGCAACAAGCGGCCGCTGTGTAATCCTTCACCGTAGTGGGGCAACAGCGAGCGCCCGTCGTAGGTAACGTTGCGGTGTGCCGCCTCGCTGTAGAGCTCGGGGCCGGAGGCGGTGGGAGCATTTAGCGCGCGGTATTTGAAATAGACCCCGTAGCGATCCCGGTCGGTGCGGTTGGGACCCGCGTGGTGCCAAGTGAACATGCTCATGAACAACAGATCGCCGCGACGCAGCTTGGCGTCTTGCATGGGAGCGATCTCGTCTGCCCTGGAACGCTCCACCCGCCACACCCGACCCTCCCGTCGCTTGCTGGTGAACCTGAACGAAGCAGGCGAAACGGATAGCGCGCCGATCTCCTCCACCAGATCCACCATCGGGGCTATGGCGAACAGCCAATTGATCGAGGAACCGGCCTGTTGGTAGGTCTTGTAATCCTGATGCGCCGTGGGATGGCTGCCCTCATAGTCTGGGCTCGTCCCCCTGGCGCCCGGCGTCTTCAGGTACGCCACGCTGGCGGACAGGGCCACCGGTCCGCCGAGCAATGCTTCCGCCCCACCGACCATCTTTGGATGGGTGGCGATGTAAGAAAGGCCGGGTTCGAGGATGTAACGGCCATCGACGTGAAAGGTGGTGGTCGGCGCCGGATATGGTTTTTTCCGGGTCTCTAGATCGGTGGGTTCCACCGAGTTCCGTATCCCGGCACCGATCGACTCGGTTTCTTCGTGGGTTAATACCTGCCGAAGAATGAGAAAGCCCTGCTCGCGGTACTGGGCAACCTGATCGTCAGTGAGCTCTGAGCTTTTCACGGGTTTCTTGTATACCGGTGTCAGCTGCCCAGCATCCCGCGCACGACGGCGGCGGTTGCGTCTACCGCGGCGTTGGCCAGCAGAACTCCCTGTTTGGCGCTAGCGTCGAGGGGCGAGCGGTCTTCCTGATCCTGCATCGCCGCCGAGCGAACGTTCTCGGGAAACAACGCCAGTGCAAATGCCGTCTCATACTCCTTGGCGTGACCGGGCACCCCACCTTTACACTGTTTTTCCGCCGTCTCCCGACTCAGGTCCCAGTAACTGTGAAACTGGATGTCGATGTCGGGGTCCAGCGAGCCGAAGTAGAGATCCCACTGGGGCAGGATCCCCTCCATTGGGCGCGAGTTGCCGCCATGCCCGTTGAGGATCAGAATCTTCTTGATTCCGTGGCGCGCCAAGCTCTCCACCGCATCGAAAAACACCGACAGCCAGGGTCCGGGCTTCGCCGAGATCGTTCCCTTGTGTTCCATGTGGTGCTCGGAGATGCCGATCGCCATCGGCACGCTCACCACGGCGTCGGGGTACAGTTTTTTTGCCGCCTCGGAGGCGACGTAGCTGGCACTTACGATATCGTGCTCCATCGCCAGGTGTTCGAGATGCTGCTCGTTGCTGCCGGTGGGCACGATCGCGGCGCGAAATTTTCCCTCCTCGAGGGCTTGCCTAAACTCGCGTCGGGTGAATTTCGCCAATCGAACTTCCATATCACCGTACCGTTGTATTGAGGTAACTCACTCTTTAGTGGGCGAGAATATAGCGCCGCTGTGGGAGGACGCCAGGCGTGTGTAGGTGGTTCCTGCGAATCCGAACCTCTAGTGCGGCGACCATTGGGTGTAGGGGTTGCGGGCCAGGTTGACGTTGTAGTACTCGGCCTGGCCGGTTACCTCATCTCCGACCCAGGGCGGCTTGGCGAACGCCTGCTGCGTGCTGGCTAGCTCTACTTCGGCCACCTTCAGCCCTTGATTAACCCCATGGAACAGATCCACATCCCACAAGGTACCGCCAAACTCGATCTTGTAGCGGGTCTTTTCGATGAGCGGCTCGCCGCAAAGGAGATCGAGCATGTCCCTCGCGTCGACGACCGGAATTTGATACTCGAACTCGCGGCGGCTGATGCCGGCATCGGCCCCTTTTACGGTCAGGTAAGCCCGGTCGCCGATAACGCGCACCCGCACGGTGGTAGTTCCTGCCGACGGAAGGTACCCCTGCCGACACTCTAGTCCCGCCTCGGCTCTGAGAAATTCGGTATCGATCACCAAAAATTTTCGTTCGATCTCATACGCCATCGGCGTTCTCTCCCTTCACCCACATCAAGAGTCAGCGCGGCACGTGTCTACTTCTCCGTAAGATAACCTACGTCAGCGAGCTGTCGCCTGAACTCGGCGTAACGCTCGTCGTAGACGCCTCTGCGCGTCAAATCCGGTTCAAACTGTCGTTCGATGCGCACCATCGAAGCCGCCGCGTCCCAGACGTTTTCGAAGTGGCTACTCGAGGCCGCTAACACGGCACTGCCAAAAGCCGCCGCCGGGTGCGCCGGACGGTGGATGCAGCGGCCGGCAACATCGGCTCTCAGTTGCAGCCAGGGATCGCTGCCACTGGCGGCGCCGGTGCTGAATATCGCCGAATCGCTTTTGCCCGCCACACCGTCTAACACCTCGTACCCCCTTCTCTCTAATAGTGCCGTCCCCTGCAAACAAGCGGCGTAGTGTATCAGGGGGTAGGCCAGGTGCGGGGATGGAAGGAACGCACCCGCAGCCTCGTCCCACTCCGGCGGCTGCGCCTGGGGGAACAGCTCTGGAACCCACGCCGCTCCGGTATTGCTGGCAGCTCCGGGCAACCAGAGTCCGGCGGGCAGCTTGTGGGAGTAGATCTGAACCAGCGCATCGACGGCGGGCTCCGGCGCCAACCGTTTGAAGATCAGGGTCGTGCCTAGGGAGGTATTGTCATCACCCGGTTGAGTGGCGCCCGAGGCGAGGAATCCGGCGGTGCCGTCGGTCGTTCCGGCCACGATCGCCAACCCGGACGGAAGCCGGCACACGGCGGCGGCTTGCGGACAAACACCTCCCACCACCTCACCGGGTGCGACGACGTTTGGCAGCCGCTCCGCGACACCTTCTTCGGCGCACAGCCAAGGGGGCCAGGATTGCTCCCAAAGATCGTACCCGGTCTTCAACGCATTGTTGAAATCGGTCGTCCCGTACTCCCCCGTGAGGAAAGCCATCGCGAAGTCCGCTTGATGCACAAACCAGCGGGTCTTTTCGAAGATGGCTGGTTCGCGCAGGCGCATCCAGCGAATCTTCGCGGCGGCAAATGAAGCTTCGATCCGATAGCCACGCTCTGCCCACCACGGACCCGCGAGCTCGGTAAGCTCTGCCGCCTCCTGCCGCGCTCGTGGATCGTTATACATAAGCGCGGGGCGCAAGACGGTGCCTTCCCCATCGACGGGAACTACGGTGCCCGAGGTGCCGTCCACGGCCACTGCCGCCACCTCGTTGCGACGGGTGCCCAGCTCGTTTCCTAGATGGCTCAGGGTCTGGATCAGGGCCTGACGCCAGGCGTCGGGCGACTGCTCGTGAGCCCCGTCGGTACCGACAGAGACGCCGCTTTCGTACCGGTGTTCAGCCCGGCTCACCAATTCGCCTGCGGCCGTAGTGACCAGTGCCCTCACGCCGGTGGTACCCAGGTCCACGCCGACGAACAAAGCCTGCTCCCGTCGCCGGTTCACACGGGATTTGCCGGGCTTGCCAGGGGTGCTGGCGGGTAATCACCAAAGCCCTGGGAACCGCTGCGCTGACCATTGACGGAGACCGTAGGCATACATTTCATAACGCTCGTGACTTCAGTGGCCGAAATGGTATCCGACAAGGACCCATCAACCGAAGCCGTTCCCGTGCTCGTGGTCGACGACGACGTGGCCATTCTCGAGCTCTGCGCCCGCTAACGAGCCGCGGGTACGCCGTCGACATGGCGATGAACGCCGAGGAGGCGTTGCGCCGCGCGGAGGAGAATCCGTACCGGGTGATTCTGCTCGACCTCAAGTTGCCCGGGATGGATGGCATGGCCTGCATGCGGCGTTTAAAGGAACAGGGCTGCCGCGCCGCAATCGTTATGGTCACCGGCTACGGCACCATTCCGGCAGCGGTCGAAGCGATGACGTTCGGTGCGCTGGATTTCCTCGAGAAGCCATTTAACCCCGACCTGCTGGTGGCGAAGGTCCAGGAGATCATTGCGCGCCAGGATAGGAGCGCCAAGCTGTCGGACGACCCGTTGGTAGCGTTCATCCAGGAACACGCCACGGAGGTGAACTCACGGCGCGACGTCGCCACCCAGTTGGGTGTGAGCCTCGAACAGGTCTCGCACCGCGTCCAGACGGCCACGGGCCAGTCGTTCAGGCAGTTTCTCCACACCTGCCGTCTCGACCTCTCCAAGCGCTTGCTGGAGTCCTCGGAAATGAACATTTCCCAGATCGCCAAGCGCGCCGGCTTTCAGACGGTGCAACACTTCAGCAGAGTTTTCCGGCGCTATGTCGGCGTGTCGCCGAAACAATACCGTCTTCAGAGTCGAGCCAGTATCAGCGGCCGCTCCTGAGCCGGGTCGGCGGCAGTCACACATTCTCCCGCGTCCAATCACCGTCGATCCAACGCCACATGCCGTCCGCAAGGTTCGCATCGCGCAACTCCGCGGGCAACCGATGCTCCCGCACGTTGTCGTAACACTGCAACATGGCGAATCGGCGGATGGAGGCGGGGAGGCCGACAGCGGTGAATCCGGGGTGACCGGTGGCGGGATAGGGGCCGCCGTGATTCATCGCCGGGGACACCGCTACGCCGGTGGGCATCTTGTCGTTGAGCAGCCGTCCCACGCAGATGCGCAGCCGCGGTTCGAGACGACGATAACTTTCGTCGTCGGCGTCGCCGCTGTGGCTGTAGATGCAACCGGTGAGATTGCCCTCGAACTGGTCCACGACCGCCGCCGCTTCGTCGAGATCGGTCGCCACTACACATAGACTCGCGTTGCCAAACGCCTCCTCCTGAAGGCGCTACGGTTGGCGCAGAAATTCGTCGCCCGCCACGCGCAGCAAGGTATTCTCAAAGCGGTACCCCGAACCCTCCTCCACGGTCCCACCCGCCAGCAGCTGCGCCCCGGCAGCGCAAAGCAGCTTCGTGTTGCGCTCCATGCCCTCCTGTACGGCGCGACTCAACAAGGTTCCCACGGCGGCGGCTTGAAAGCTCGCTGCCGTCTGCTGCAAAAATCGATCGCTGGCCGCATCGGCGAGAAGGAGAACCAGACCGGGGTTGGTACAGAATTGACCCGTCCCCATCAGACATGAGGTGCTGAACTCCTCAGCGATCTCGGAACCCCTCTCGGAGAGGGCACCGGGCAGGATGACGACGGGGTTGATGCTGCTCAGCTCGAGATAGATCGGTTTTCCCGCGGCGTCGGCCGCGCGTTTGCGCGAAGTAGCAGCTCCGCCGCCTACGGCCCGGGTGAAAAAGCTGCTCGCTGAACTGGGCGACCTACCGGCGGAAGCAGAGGAAGAAGCCCGCACCATCGATGCCCTACAGGTCGAGAACCGGAATCTGAAACGGCAGCTGCGTTTGAAGCCGGTGCCGGAGATCGACGAGAAGGCGGTCGACCGCGCGGTTTCCCAGGCCATTCGCAATACCGATAGAGCCTACGAGAAGGTGGTAAAGAAGCTCGAACAGGACCTCGGCCGGCAAACAAGGGCCCACGTTGAGCCTTCTGAGCGGCCGGAAATCGTTGTTCCTCGCGCTACGGAATCAGCAAGGCCCGCCAGAGTGGCAACTGCGCCGAGGGTTGCGTCGCCAAGTTCAAACGGCATCCCCAAGGGCGGTGCCATGCGCATGCTAAAAGCGGCGGTGATGCTCTACCCTGAGCCGATTACCCGACAGCGCATGGCAACCCTGGCGGGCCTGAAACTTAGGCACCGCAGAACTTGCTGCAGGCAAAGTTAAATATTAGATTCATCATCTCAATTGTTTGATCAATGACAATCATGTGTAGTAATAGTAGTAATAGTGGAGGAATATAGTTATGAAAACCACACAATACCCCCACCACTTGTTATTCTCGGCTCTCGCGCTCATCGCAGGGGGTTTACTATTGGCCCCGGCTGCTTCGGCCCAATCCGACCCCGATGAGTTGACTCGCTTCTCTGTCGGAAGCAATGTGGGCGGCCTGTTGCCCAGCACCGAGTTAGAAGATGAGATCAACGTACTGGGATCTATCTATGTTCGGCGCGACATTGTTTCCAAATGGCAATTCGAATTGAACGGAGGCTACAAGCGGATCAATTCCTCTGACTCGGGAGTCGATGTCGGGATGGTCAGCGGCCGCCTCCTGTTCAGTCCCGTCGTCCGCAGGCAGTGGGATCTATACTTATCCAGCGGTATTGGCATCCTGCGCTACGATTGGGATCAGCCCAATATTTCGCCTTTACGCACGCCCGGACTGGACGGCATCGGCTCCGTTCCCATGATTCCGTTGGGTACCGGGGTCCGGTATAAATTATCAGACAATCTGGCTTTGGAAGTCGCTCTCGGCTATACGATGGCCCTCAGCGACGCCATCAATGCAGTCGAAGACGGAGGTAACGACGCTTTGTGGCGAGGGACGATCGGTCTGACGCTCGGCCGCTTCGGCGACAAATCGGCCCGTCGGACCGCTCCGGCGGTCTCCGTAGCGCAGATGGATACGGACGGAAACGAATTCACTGATGACGAAGTGGAAGCCACGCAGCCCCAAACCGAACCCGATACGGCCGATACCGACGACGAGGAGCGCTTCGTGGAAATGCCCATGCCCATAGCTCAGCGCACTGTCCTGTTCGACCTGAACTTGGCGGATCTGTCCGGCGAAGCCGAACAGATCCTTGACGGCGTAACCCAGGATCTGATGGCGCGCCCAGGGGTGGCGGTGGTGCTGCGGGGTCACACCGATAGTAGTGGCCCCAACTTGTACAATACCAAGTTGGGCATGAAGCGGTGCCTGGCGGTCGAGAATTATATGATATCGAACGGGATTGACGCCGGACGTATGCGCCTCGAATCCAAGGGCGAGAGCGAGCCGGCCAGCCCTAATGCCACGGCGGCTGGGCGCGCATTGAACCGCCGCGTGGAGATCATCCCGGTTGAGTAGGCCAGTCTTCGCGGCATCGTCGGGTATCTATCGGTCGCAGGCGGCAGCCAGCTTTCCCATAAGCATTCGGGTGGTCCTTGGAAAAGCGGGTGCGCGACGGGAAGTTGTGGAGCGGGTTGGAGCGGAGCGTCTTGTCTGTCCAGCGCATCAGGCCCTCGACGAAGTGCAGCGCGTCCTCGTAATCGTGCTGCCGTGGCGGTCTGGCCCTTGTCGAGGATAAAGAAAGAGCGCGATGTCCTCTTTTGAAGCCCGAGAGTCGGTCGATGTTGGCCCGGATCGTGACCGTGGACGCCCCCCGGTCGAAAAAGAACTCTCCTTCCCCCCGTCAAGTCCCCCCCGCTCCTCGTCACCGGCCAGGGGGCAGGAAGGACACAGGCTGGATCGATTCAAAGCCGTGTTCATGTTCAATTTCGTCGACTACATCGACTGGCCCGATGCTGCCGGCGACAGTCTGTTCACCTTTGGAGTCCTTGGGGAAAGTCCCATCGCGCTGCTGCTGCGGGAAGTCGCCGAACGCAAGAGCGATGGCCGCAGAAAACTGAACGTCAGCGTGTATGGCGGAATCGACGAAGTGGGACCCTGTGAGATGCTATTTCTATCGCACGCCTTTGCGCCCCGGATGGAGGAATTGATCCGGGTTCTCGGAAAAAAGAACATCCTGACCATAGCCGACACTCCCGGGCTCGGCGCTCGCGGCGCGGCGATCAACTTCTACGTAAAGCGCGACAAGCTGAGATTCGAAATCAACAGGGAGTGCCTGAAGCGCGCCGGTCTCTACGCCAGCTCACAGCTGCTGAAGTTGGCTACCCTGGTCGACAGCAAAGAGCCGGGGGCGGACAAATGAGACTCAGGAAAAAGCTCATCCTCATTCAAATCCTGACCGCGTCCATCGTGCTCGTCCTGGCGAGAGGGATCATCCGGCACGACGCCTTGGTGGAGGCCGCCCAGCAGGAGGCCAGCGAAAACCTGCAGACGATGGTCGAAGCGGGCCGGGAGGAACACGCCCTGTCGGGGCCGGTGCTGGCCGTGCGCAAGCGGCTGCCCTGGCTACAGGTCACAATCTGGCCACGGACTGTTCTAGCCGCTTCGGTGGTGGCCCTTTTCGAGGGTACCATAGCCCAGTTCACGGCTCTGGCCGTCTTTTTGCCGGTGGTCGCCGGCCAATCTGGCAATACCGGAGCTCAGGCTCTGGCCGTGACCATGCGTACGAGTTGAGATCCCGTCCGATCTTCAAGGGCAAGAAATGCAATTACCAGGTCTCTGTCACGGCGGGCAGCGTCGCTGGTTGGATTCCTCGAAGAGTCGGTTACCCTCGGCAGCATCATACATACCGACGGTTGGGGCGACTACCGTCCCCTCGCGACCACGGGCTATGACCACAGGCGCAGGACGCAAGGACGGGCGACGAACCGATGGCGGCCTTTCAGTCGCTCCTCGGACTCACCAGCCAGCACGAACCGACCACATATAATGTGTTGTATGGTTGTATGATGGTGAACAAACCGAATAGGCCCAAGTCCTTTTAGGTCGAAAATCTCTGGAGGATTACAAAAAACGCTGGGATTGAAGTGCTTTTCGCAGCCCTGAAAAGCCGTGGCTTCGATCTGGAGCAAAACCATCTCATTCACATCGAACGCATCGAAAAACTCATCGCAACTTTTGGCTATTGCCTTTACTTGGGCCCATCTTGTGGGGGAGTGGATCGCTCAAACCCAACCGCTCAAGATCAAAAAACACGGACGCAAAGAGAAAAGATGGGTTGGATCGTCTGCAGTATGTGTTGCTCCTGGATCCTTGTATAGGCAAATTAAGGCTTGTCGTGTCCTGCATCTATATTGTAATTTATCAGATCGAGAGATTGACTGAACCATGGAGGGTCTGTGCAAAAGAGAATAGATACAAACCTAGCATCATTCCCGGCCAGCTTGATACGCCCATTCGGGACGACTGTCCTGAGTCTCATCCTCGTCGGTTCGCTCCTCGTCGGGAAGGCAGCATGGTCTGAGGAGGCTGAAGAATCAGAGACGGTTGCAGAAGAAACCGGCTTTCAGGAAGAGGCTACCGGCAAGGGAGGGGCTGACACCACCGTCGTCTACACCCTCGAACTCGGCATGCACCGCGCTCTGTGAAGGAATCGGCCGCGCCCGTGGACGTGCTGCATGCGGCAGAGCTGCGCACCCAGGCCGCCGTCGATATGGATGACATCCTGCGCAATCTGGTCCCGTCGTACAATATCCAGAAACACGGCATTGACGACGAAGCGACCCTGGTGCGCCCCGCCACCCTCCGGGGCCTGCCGCCGGACCACCTGCTGGTGCTGGTCGATGGCAAGCGCCGCCATCGCTCCGGCGTGATCGCGCTGCTGGGCAGTTCGCTCAATGCGGGCTCGCAGGGACCCGATCTGAGCGTGATTCCGATCATTGCCATCGAGCAGATGGAGATTCTCCGCGACGGGGCCGCGGCGCAGTACGGTTCCGACGCCATCGCCGGCGTGCTGAACATGAGACTGCGCAACGCCGCCCAAGGAGTGTTGCTGGAGATACGCGGTGGCCAGTACTTCGAGGGCGACGGCCGCCTCACCCAGGCCGCCGCCAACGTCGGCCTGCCGCTGACCCAGGACGGGTTCTTCAACTTCAGCCTCGAGTACCGCCAGCTCGATCCGACCATACGCAGCGGCACCCGCGCCAATGCCGCGACCCTGAGCGAGCGAGGCTATCCCGTCGAAGACCCGGCGCAGATCTGGGGCAGCCCCGACGTCGACGGCGCCTGGAACACCTTCTTCAACGCCGGGGTCGATCTCGGCAACGGGGCTGAAGCCTACGGCTTTGGCGGCTGGGCCAAGCGCCGGACCGAGGGGGGATTCTTCTTCCGCGCTCCGGGCACCTCCTCGGCGCGCGGCGGCGTCTTTCGCGTCGGCAATGAACGGGCTGTCGCCGATCTCGACCTCGACGACGACATCGACCCCTCGACCGTGGACGTGCCCTCCCTGGACGCCAGCTTCGAGGAGGTCCAGGCTTTCGTCGACCGCTACCAGGGCGATCTATTCCTCTTCAACGAGCGCTTTCCCGGCGGTTTCACGCCGCGCTTCGGCGCCGACATCCGCGATCTGAGTCTGGTGGCCGGGCTGCGCGGCCAACGGGACAGCGGCCTCAAGTGGGACGCCAGCGTCAGCGCCGCCCGCAGCAACATCGAGTTCTTCATCTTCAACACCATCAACGCCTCGCTGGGGCCGGCTACGTCGACCTCGTTCCGCCCGCGCGACTACATCCAGACCGAAGTAGCGGCCGACCTCGACTTCTCCTACGCCGTGGGGGTGGGCGCCCTGGCCTCGCCCCTCGACGTCGCCTGGGGCGCGGAATGGCGCCAGGAGACCTTCGAGTCGGTGGCCGGCGATCTGGCCTCGTACCAGGCCGGCCCTTTCTCCGATCAGGGCTTCAGCATCGGTTCCAACGGCTACCAGGGGCTACATCCGAGGAACGCCGGCAAGTGGAGTCGCCCGAACTATGCCCTCTACCTGGACAGCTGGGCCTGGCGGTGCGTTACGAGGACTTCTACAAGGACTTCGGCAATACCCTCAACGGCAAGCTCTCGGCCCTATGGCGGGCTACCGACCGGGTCACCCTGCGCTCGACGGCCAACACCGGCTTCCGCGCCCCATCGCCCGGCCCGGCCAACTTGACCGCCGTGACCACCAGCTTCTCCGGCCTCGGCGGTCTGACCGAACAGGGGCAGGTGCCGCCCACCCATCCCATCGCCGCGGCCCTGGGCGGCGTGGCGCTCACCGAGGAGGAGTCCGTGGGCTTCTCGGTCGGCACCGCCGTGGAACTCACCGACGAACTCGAGCTAACCCTCGACTACTTCGACATCTCCGTCAAGGACCGCATCTCCCTGACCGGGAACATCGAGATTACGGAGGAGATCTCCCGGCTGATCCAGGAGAGGGAGGCCCTGAAGGGGGTCAGCGTTCTCCAGGAGATCAAGTTCTTCTCCAACGACTTCGACACCGGCACCCGGGGCATCGACCTGGTGCTGTCCTGGAGGCGGGTCTGGGACAGCCAGTCCTTGTCAACCGTCGACTTCGCCTGGAACTGGACCACCACCAACCTCGATGACTTTTCGCAGGTGCGGCGAGTCACGGAGTTCCTCGGTACGTCCTTGGACGAGCCGAACGACGTCAGCCTGTTGACGCGCCGGCGCCAGGTGGAACAGGAGCAGATGAACCCCGAGCACCGCCTGGTGCTCACCGGCCGCCATCAGTTGGGTTCCTGGAACGCCATGCTGCGGCCCAGCTATTTCGGCGACTGGAAGGCCTGCCGCTTCCAGGCCAATAGCTGTGGCGACCTCGATTCCTTCGACGGGAGCGTCATCGTCGACGCCGAAGCCGGCTACGCCATAAACGAGCGCTACCGGTTGGGGTTGGGGGTGCGGAATATGTTCGACTTGGTGCCCGATGCCGCCCCCAAGGAGACGGCGGGCCAGGGCAATCTGCGCCCGGCGAGCACCCCCTGGGATTACAACGGCGCCTTCTGGTACACGCGCTTGTTTGTGGAATTTTAGGGTGGAATTGGAAAGCTGCGGGGTCGCCGTGGGATGGTGGGCACAGTATCGGTGCCCATGTATTGGCCAGGAAGTGTAAAGTGTCTGAAGGGGAAATCAGGGGGTGGGGATGCCGCTTCGCTAGGCGCGGACCTGCACGTGGGATCGGTGGTCCAGGCTACGCATCCGGAGTTACTCGTACCACGACAGCACCTTGCCCGGGTAATAGGTCCCGCTGCCCCTGCCCACGGCGGGGTAGTAAGGAGGCGTCTGGGATACCAGCCGGTCGTCATACTCGAGATCCAGGACGTTGTTTCCGAGGGTGCCCTCTGTTTTCTGAGCGATCCCCCCGACCACGGTCAGCGTGCCAGCAGAGACCGAACTGCTATGAACCGTGACCTGCCCCAGCGCCAGCATGGTGGCGTGGATCACCCGATCTTGAAAAGGGCCCGAATCTCCGACGACGATATCCTTCTCGCTGATAAGACCGAGAAAGGTGTTCGTGTTCTTTTTCGTCAGGTCGCTGTGGATAAAGATCTCCTGATCGGACACCACGGTGACCTGGCCGTCCAGGCTACCCCCAACCTGGATCGGCGTGGTGCTGTGAATCACACCGTTCGAGGGTAACGGAACGATCTGTCCCGTAACTCCCGGCGCTTTGTAATAGACGCAGTTATCTTGAAAATTGATATAGACCTTCTTCCCAGTGGTCGTAGTTCCCGCGTAGAATTGCACGTCACTGAGACCCGCCGTAGTGAGATCGGCCGCCGTGGGGAAGGAGACCGAGTCGGTGACGGCGAAAGAGCCGTTTCCGAGAAACTGCGGCAGGTCGGTGGAGTCGGCGGGAGGGGAGGGACTGAGGGCCCACATGTTCGGGCTGGTCACCGGTCCGGTAAAAACAGGATGCCCTTCTATGGTCAAAACCTGCCGTTGGTGTGGACCGGGCCAAAAAGGGTGTCTCCGCCTGTGTACTTGAGGTCGGAATTGGTGAAATAGGCATACTCGGAAAACCGTCTGCGCCGCCACGTGACAACCTTCTCAACCTCGACCTCACCCATTATCCCTTCGGAAGTGACCACGAAGACCAGGGTATCGCTCCCTACAACGCTCACAGAGTCGGCCTTCACCGTAACGACAGAGGTTCCACCCAACATATCTCTTTTGTCGCCCCCCCATCCACGCCAGTCGGAGTCTTTAACCAGTTCGCACAGGGCCATACGTGCCCCACTACTGGCGATCTCGCCGGCCTGGGCGCGGTTGGTATTGGTTCACGAGTCCATCCGACGAAGGCTTCCCCCACCTCGTTAAGATTGCTCTGGACCGCGCCGAAGGCGAAGACGAAGCCAGCGATGACAATTAAGCATTTACCCATGTCTTGGCTGCGTCTCCATACGCCCTGAACTCGTTGGCCCGTCGCCCTTGGGACCGGGCATCGACGGGGCCAGTGGCGTAGATTATCATGTTTTATTTAGATTATAATAATACCTTATAACATACAATAATACCTGATGACATACTATTTTATAGGGGATTATATACTTGACTAAGCAGCCGATCTTTCGTCTATTAGTTGTAGGTAAGGAGGTTATACGAAATGGGCGCACCTGGAAAAAGCCACCGCAAAGGAATCTCAGTCATAGAGTTGTTTGAAATGTTCCCCGACAATGATACTGCCCAGCAATGGTTTGAACAAGAACGTTGGCCCCGGACGTTGTGTTGCCCACGCTGCGGCGGGGTTGACAAGGCGAAGCGAACCGAGCATGGCGTTCCTATGGCTTTCTGGTGCGGGGACTGCCGCAAGCATTTCAGCGTCAGGACGGGGACGATATTGGAGCGGTCGAAAATTCCTTTACAGAAGTGGGCCATAGGTATATTTTTGCATCTGTCCAGCTTGAAGGGAGTGTCCAGTCTGAAGCTGCATAGGGATCTGAAAATCACCCAGAAAAGCGCGTGGCACATGTTGCATCGTATTCGCAAAGCCTACGAGAGCGAGAAGTCTACTGGACGGACCAGTCGAAATAGACGAAACTTTTATCGGCGGCGTAGAAGCTAACAAGCACGCCCACAAAAAACTGCGTTCAGGACGGGGACCGGTAGGCAAGGCGGCTGTTGCCGGTATCAAGGACCGCAACACCAAGGAAGTCCGAACGGCGGTTGTTGCTGATACTACTGCGGACACGCTGCAAGGTTTTGTGCGTGGCAACGTGCGGCGCAGGGCAGCCAAGTATACCGACGAGAACGGCTCCTATGTTGGCCTGCCATTCCACGAGACGGTTAAGCATGGGGTAGGGGAGAACTGGGTGAGCGGCAAGACGCATACGAACGGCATAGAGAGCTTTTGGAGCATGTTGAAACGCGGCTATCACGGAACCTATCACAAGATGAGCGTCAAGCACCTGCATCGTTACGTAACCGAGTTTGCCGGGCGGCACAATATCCGCGAACAGGACACCATTGACCAGATGCGGTCCATGTTCGCCGGTATGATAGGCAAGCGCCTCATGTATTCGGAGTTGATCGAGTGACCGTAGAGTCTGTATCCTACGAAAGGAACCTCATGAATCTCGGAGAGGCTGCCAACGAATTAAAGGATGCACAAGAAAATTACAATGGCGCTATGAGCGCACTGAAAGCTCAAGTAGCAGGATTAGAAGTGCTCATATCATTTTTGCAGGAGGGGGAGTTTTCCCTAACTACCACTAACGAACTCAAGAACAAAGCTGGGAAATTTATCACAATCCCAAGGGGTCAATATCTTTACGAGGCAATAAAGGATTACGACGATGGCCGCAAGCGACTCAAAGAGGCCATTGAGGAATTCGGCAAGTCTGGTGTGAAGGAATCCTCATTCAGGGTCAAGCCCTTTAAGGAACTTTTCATTAAGACCAGCAATGGAAAAGAAGATTGAACTTCGGAGTTAATAGATGACTGAATCGGAAATGGCTTATGAAGAAGAAACCAGCCATCCCCAAGGAGTTGCAAAGAAGGGCATCTATCTTGGTCAGAGCCCTATTTGCGCTGCCCCCCGAAGATAAAAACCCACCGAAGCCAATTCCCAAGAAGAAGGACCAAGCCGTTTGAGCGAGGCTTGACAAACGTGGTGGTCTCTAGGGCGACGGGTAGTAAATTTCGATATTGACGCCCATTGTTTTTCCGTCATACCCGCCCGTCACAGCGGATATTTTCGCATCTAGCTGGCCGCCATCCACTATACGCTCGTCCATGTGCAAATTCCGCGCAGTTCGACTAGGGAGGTGTCCAATCTGCTTGATTTTGCTTCCACCGAAAAAGCTACTTTGGCGACAGTAAACCGCAATCGCATTTTCGTCATAGGGGTTTTCGGGTTCGTGCTGCAAAATCAGCCTGTCGCCCACTTTGCACTTTGCGATAATTTTCTGCCGGTCCGTACCGTCGTCATTGGGGTAGGTCACACCTACGGCTTTGGTGTGAAAAGATTCCATTTCGGTTCTCTTATAAGCGGACCTCTTGCGCAAATACAAAACCCCTGTGGTTGTAAACGGAATCTTCCTCTTGCTCAGAGAAGTCAATCTCGGGATGCTCTTCGATCAGCCTATTTACTATCCTGACGAGATCAGAGATAGTACGCTCTTGTTCTCGTGCATTGGATACTATATGTTCAACGGAAGTATTGGACATTGAAAGTCCTACCTTTCTTTGGGGGATTATATAGCAAAGTTGCGAGTAGCTATTTATCCATCCAGGAAAAATCTTTTCTTCTTTGGCTGATAATAGTAGCAAATTCAGCCTGGGTTTTCTTACCCTTGACGCTGTTGCAGTGTCCGCACAAAAGCTGAAAGTTCCACTTGTGGTCCGTCCCGCCCCGATTTTTGGCTATGATATGGTCCATGTCAAAATCTTCCAACCGTGAAAAATGGCTATTACACCCATTGCAACGGCCCACCTGAATACCGTATAATCCCCTTTTATATTCCCTTTTCTCTTTTTGCGTTAATGGCGGTCCTAAATCTGTTCTTTGTGGAACCTTGTTAGTTACCTGAATGTCACCAAATAGGCCCTCATCGTCTCTTATGCGGTCTACCACAAGCTCGCCAGCCTTTGTGGAAATTCTTTCTGCTATACCTGGTAATATTTCTTGATATTCCCTGAATAGAACAGGTGGAGGCAGTGGCCCCCTAAAGGTCGTTGATTCAATTATGGCAATTTGTGTGCTTTGAGGAAGACGCTTTAAAACTTCGGGGGGAATTTCAGAAATCAGATCATCTGGAACTGCATTTTGACCCGCATCTCACTACGGGTTTGAGCAAAGGGTGTGCCACACCCAGCGCGGTTGGTCGATTTTTTGCCTGATCCGGCCGTGGAATTACCGAACGGGGGCGCGCTTGTCTACCGTGAGAGGACCATATCTTGTATTGGTCCGGAAAAAATCGAACCGACACACAACATGAGATAGTGGGCTTCCGGGCGCAAGAGTGGGCCGCAGGCTACCTATCCGCTGGCTCAGCTACCTCGCGGTTGGTGTCGAAAGGCACACTGTGGAACCCGTATTTTATGTGGGAAAAATTGGCCGGTTGGACGCAACTTTCAAGCAAAATAATCTGCAAATGCCTGGTTTTCAGTCAAATCGCCCTGTTATTCAGGCGATCTGAGCGTAATCGCGCGGTCCGATCAGGGGCGCGCTCTCCTCCCGGGCCGGAGGCAACAACTCTGGTGCGCCGTGCGGCACTTGGCTGGCCATGGCGATCAGCGCTTCCGCGGGCGAGGAACCGCGACCGCTTGCCCACGGCGACGTGGCAATCCACAGGTCTCGTTCCACTTCAATAATGAAGGAATACTGCTATCCACACACCTGACAGGGGATGAGCAGCTCGACGCGCCCGGTCCCCCGGCAGCAACAGTCCGTATCGCTGGTTTCCCGCACGCGGCAACACGCGCAAGGCGTGCTGTGGGGCATGTGACCAGTCCCGTAGCAGGTACTGCAGGTGGCATCCGGCAACGACGCGACTCCGCTACATATTGGGGATCGTCGGGTGGAAACTACTAGAAGGGGCAGTTCCAGGAATAATACAAACGGCTCCGGCAAAGAGCAAGATCAAACGCCGCCCAAGCCTGCCAGAGCCGACGGGGAGCGGCCGGAAGCCTATTTCTAGGTCCCGATTTCGGAAGCAGAGCGAGCGGAGAACCTACCCTCTCGCAGCCCCCGCAAGGCCGCAAGAGCGTCCCAGGCGCCAGCGGTGTGACGCATTTCGTCTTGCATCTCCATGCCCTTGCGAACCGTCCGGTGGCGTTCTCGACGGCGCTCTTCGCGGTCGTGATTCTGGGCATAGGACACAACCGATCGGCGTAGAACTTCATCCGAACTGATCCCGGATTGGGTCGCTATGCGACCGACTGCATCGGCCTGCTCATCGGAGAGGCAGATTTCAACGCGGGTCACGAAATATCCCCTTTATGGGCTGATTTGAGGAATGGAGCGATCCCAGTATATCGGCCTTTTGATCACCTGTCAAGAGAAAAGCTAACTCATTTGCGGACAATAAGTTATTATGTGGAAAACTAGCTCATTTTGTGGATATTGTGGTCTCTTCTGTGGACAGAATGGGGAGCCAGTGTGGATAACGTTGGCCCTCCTCGCAGGACCTGAGATCACGGGGACGTAGGGTTGGGATTATTTCTTTTTCGGAGATTTTCGCGCCGCGAATCCGGCCCTATCTTCCAACTCTTCCACGGTGCCGGGCCAATCCCCTTTCAGCAGCCGCGACAGCTGACGATCGGCCAGCACCTTGCCACCGGTCTGGCACCGGGGGCAGTAGTTGGTTTCGTTCTGCGCATATTCGATCCGCTGAACCGCTGTGCCGCATTGCGGGCATGGCTCCCCGAAACGACCGTGCACCGCCATTCCCGGACGGAATCGGCGCGCAGGCGCTCGGTCCACCCTTTCAACGTTGAAATCGCAGCTTGGTGAAGCCGAGCGATTTCCTCGTCGGCGAGCCGGCGGGTCCACTTTAGCGGGGAAAGGCCGGCCGCGTGAAGAATCTCGTCGGAGTAGGCATTGCCGATTCCGCTGAACAAGTGTGGATCGGTCAGCGCTCGTTTGAGGGTGTGGTTCTCGCGTGCCAAGACCTGTTTGAACGCCGCTTCGTCGCTGTCAATCACCTCCAGGCCCCCCGGATCGTGCTCGGCAAGCCCCTCGCGACCGCACACCAGGTGCAGCGAAGCGCGCTTTTTCGACCCGGCCTCGGTCACCATCATGGTGCCCTGGGCGAAATGAAACGCCGCCAGATCGATTTTCTTCCGCGGTTTGCTACCCGCTCGTTTCCAGTGAAAGCGACCGGCGATCATCAAGTAGAACACCAGGAAGAGCCCTTCCTCGAGGTTCCAGACGATGCGCTTTCCCTGACGATGGAAGTCGATGATCTCTTTACCGACAACCGCTTGCAGCGGCGGATCGAAGCTGCGCACCAGGAACGGACTGCGGAGTTCCACCTGTTCGATGGTCTGGTGCTGCAGCAAACGCTTCAGTGCATCGACATAGATCTGGACGTCGGGGAGTTCAGGCATAGGAACAATGCCGGCAAGCTACCAGGGCAGACCGACCGCCATGGTCAGGTATTCCATGAACGGCGCCGCGGCCCGACAGCGGGCGCTGAAACGATCGAGGAAACCGTCGGCGCACACCTCTTTTTGCGTCAAGGGCGAAACCCCGATGAAATCCTTGCGCTTGAGATCTTCGATAAGCGGGTGGTCGGCGTCGAAACCGCGTGGGGGGCGTTTGAGCTTGTCGCCCTCCAGTTTGAAGTGAGCAGTGAACTCCTTGTCCTTTACTGCTTGAAGCCATCCCTCCGACTTGTCGGCGATGAAGCTTCGCAGCAGCCCAAGAGTGTTGGAATCGGGGTGCCAGATGCCGGCGCCGGCGAACAGGTTTCCCGGTTCCAAGTGCAGATAGTAGCCTGGACCGTGCACGTCGCGCCCCGAGTCGTGGCGAAAGTGGATGCCCGCCGCAGTTTTATACGGGCTTTTGTCCTTGGAAAAGCGAACGTCGCGGTGAAGGCGAAACAGCGAGCCGCCAGTGCGCCGAGCATCAGCGACGAAATTCGGACTGATCCTGTGCAAGGCCGGTTCGAAATCCCGCACGAACTGGAGCAGCGGTTCGCGGACCTGCGCCTCGTAACCTTCTTTGTTTGCCTGAAACCATTCCCTGTTGTTGTTCCTGGCGAGTTCGCGGAAAAAGGCGAACAGCCCGGGTTTTATATACGGATTCGCCACCGTCTCCTCCTGCTGTGGGTCAGTGGGCTTCCAGCCAGTTGGTGCCGATGCCCACTTCAACGACGATAGGCACCTCTACCGGCAGCGCCGATCGCATCTTCTCTTCCACCATGGGTGGCAAGAGCTCGCGCTCGCTCCGGTGCATATCGAACACCAGCTCGTCGTGGACCTGCAGCAGCATGCGGGATTTGAGATTCTGCGTCTTGATCTCACGGTGGATGTTGGCCATGGCGATCTTGATCATATCCGCCGCCGAACCCTGAATCCGGGTGTTGATGGCATTGCGCTCGGCTGCCGCCCGCGAGGCTGCATTTCTAGAGGTGATGTCCCGTAGGTATCGGCGGCGCCCCATGATCGTCGCCACGTAACCGTGTTCCCGCGCGAAGTCGATGGTCTCATCCATGTAGGAACGAATGCCGGGAAACTGTTCGAAGTACTGGTCGATGATCTCTTTCGCCTCACCGCGTGATATGTCCAGCTGCCCGGCTAGCCCGAAAGCCGATATGCCGTAGATGATCCCGAAATTCACCGCCTTTGCGCGGCGGCGCATCTCGGCGGTTACCCTGGCTTCGTCGACCTCGTAGACCTTCATCGCCGTGGTCGCGTGTATGTCGCCGTTCTCCTTGAACGTCTGCTGCATCCCAACATCGCCGCTGATCTCGGCGGCAAGACGCAGTTCGATCTGGGAGTAGTCGGCGGACAGGAGCAGATACTCCGCTGAACGCGGCACGAACGCCTTGCGGATTTCGCGCCCAAACTCGGAACGTACCGGGATGTTCTGCAGGTTGGGCCCGCTGGACTGCAGCCGTCCGGTAGCGGTTACCGCCTGCTCATACGTGGTATGCACGTGTCCGGTGCGCTCGTCGACGGTACCCGGGAGCATGTCGACGTAGGTCGACTTGAGTTTTGTGGACTCGCGATATGAGAGGACCTGTTGCGCGATTTCGTGGCTCATCGCCAGCCGACGCAGGGTCTGTTCGTTGGTCTGGAACTGTCCAGTTTTCCGCGTTCGTCGGGCGTTCGGGTCGATCTTGAGCTTCTCGAAAAGAATGCTGCCCAGCTGCTGAGGTGAGTTGAGGTTGAACTCCTCGCCGGCCAGTTGAAAAATCGCGGCGCGGCATTGATCGATGGCTCTTGACAGGGTCTGGGAGAGGATGGCCAGCGGTTCCGGATCCAAGCGAACCCCTTCGTGTTCCATCTCTACCAAGGTTGAGACCAACGGCGACTCGACCTCCACGAGGGTCTTCATCACTTCCCGCTCTTCCAGTTTTTCGCGCAAGTATTCCGCCAGTTGCCAGGTGATGTCGGCGTCCTCGCCGGCGTACTCCACCAGCTGCTCGAGTTCCACGTCCCGCATGCTCAGCTGTTCCTCGCCCTTTTCCCCGATGAGTTCGGTGATCGAGAGCGGACGGTACCCGAGCAAGGACTCGGCTAGGAAATCCAAGGTCTTGCGCGAGTCCGGCTCCGCTAGGTGCGCCGCGATCATGGTATCAAACAGCGGACCATCAACGAAGATCTCGTGCCAGCGCAAGACTGCGAGGTCAAACTTCAGGTTGTGGCCCACTTTTTCCGTTTGAGGATTCGATAGCAGGGGCACGAATTCCTGCAATACCTCCATTGCCGCATCGCGTTCGGCGGGCAGCGGTACGTAATAGGCGGCACGTTCTTCGAAGGCGAAAGCGAGTCCGATGATCTCGCAGGTTCTGGGGTTGAGACCGGTGGTTTCGAGATCGAAACAGAACCGGGGTAGCTCCGTCAGCTGCGCGATCAGCTCGGCACGCTTTTCCTTGCCCTGTATCAGACGGTAGTCGTGCTCGATCTGTTGGAGGTTTTGCACCTCGCCGGCAGCCGGCTTGGAGGCCGTGGCGGTAGCTTCGAAGTCTTCCCCCAGAATCCGTTTGCCCAGAACGTTGAACTCCAGCTCGGAGAACACCTGGCTCAAGAGCGATTCGTCGTGGCGCGCGCGTTTCAGGTCGTTGACCTCCACGCCGACGGGTACCTGGCAGTCGATGGTGACCAATCTCTTCGACAGCAGCGCCTGCTCGCGGTGGGTCGCGAGGGTCTCCTTCTGTTTGCCTTTGAGCTGGTCCAGATGGTCCAGGAGGCCTTCGACCGATCCGTACTGGCCGATCAGCTTCTGCGCCGTTTTCTCGCCGATACCAGGCACCCCGGGCACATTATCACTGGTGTCGCCCATCAATCCCAGGATGTCGATCACCTGCTCGGGGCGCTCGATCTTCCAGCGGGCGTTGATCTCCGCGATGCCCTGCACCTCCTCGTCGCCACCGGCGCGCCCCGGCTTGAGCACGAAAATCCTCTTGGTGACCAGCTGACCATAATCCTTGTCCGGGGTAACCATGTAGGTGTCGATACCGTCCGCCGCCGCTCGCTGCGCCAGGGTGCCGATGATGTCGTCAGCTTCCCAGCCGGGCGCGGTGAGCACGGTGACTCCCAGCGCCTCGCAGATTCTTCGCACGTACGGCAACGCCACCTGCAGATCCTCCGGCATGGCGTCCCGCTGGGCTTTGTACGGCGCAAACTCCTTGTGGCGGTGGGTAGGTTCGGGGGTATCGAAGGCGCAGCCGATATGAGTGCATTCGCCGTTGGCCAGAATCCCCATCAGGGTGTTGGCAAAGACAAACGGCGCCGAGGTGTTAATCCGGGTGGAGGTGAGATGGGGGTTTCGTATCAACGCGAAATGGCCGCGATACGCCAGTGCCATTCCGTCCAGGAGGTACAGCCTCGACATGGGCAACAATCTAAAGAAATGGGAGGTGGCAACAAAAAAAGACCCCGCCGCGTTGTTGGCGGCGAGGTCATTGGGGGGTCCGCGGGCCCCGCGGAAAAGGCGTTTACTCTACGCGGGCAAGATGCATGTCGTGAGCCTGCTGGGCCTCGCCGTCCTGAAACATGGTCCACCGTTGAACGATGTTGTCCTTGTCCACCATAGACAGCGCCATGGAATGCATATGCATCCCCTTGGCCGCATCGAGCTCGTTGTCCTCGGAAAATATGAACAGTATTTTACCATCTTCGGTAGCCTGGAGATCCATGCGGGGCTGATTCCCCAGCATGCAGTAATGAGTCATGGAAAGCTTGCCGCTGCGATCGTGATAGACGCTGACCATCTCCATCGGGGTGCCCGGGCCAAAGGTCTCGAGAATGGCGCTCCCACCGGCGGTGAGGTGATAAGAGACGCGCATCTTCTGCATCATTTTCGCATGCTCCTCGGGCATCTCTTCTCCCTTGCCCTTCATCGGCATATCGCCCTCCCAGACCCCAACCAGCCCCTTCATGCGCTCAAACTCGGCGGATCCCTGATACGGTTGCATCTCCATCTGCGCTGAGACCAGCTGCGGAGCCATTATTAAAAAGGCCGCCAGGACAAGAGCCGGTAGATTCTTCATGATGTGACCTCCTAGGTAAGAGTTATGGTGTGAAGGTAACTCTGTCGTCCGCTTGATTGAGTTTGCCCTGAACATATACCACAACATCGCGGGTGACCAGAATTAGGAAGCCACGTACTTGCTCAAGTTGACGAAGCACGCGGTCCAACCCTCCTTGTGGCGCTCGGCACTTTCGCCGGAAGCGAGCTGCGTGTGGGTAAGCTCGATTCTTGTGCCGTCCCCGTCCGGTGACAGCCGGTAGGTCACCTTCGACTGATGCTCTTCTTCTCCCTCGTCTTCCTCCCAAGCCCAAGTATAACAAAGCAGATTGGGCGGGCTCAGCTCTTCGATGGTCCCCTTTACCGAGTAGACCTCGCCGTCGGGGGCCTTCATCTCGATGCGGTACTCGCCGCCCACGCGAAGGTCCATTTCCGCAACCGGGACTTCAAACTCCTCGTGACCAAACCACTTTTTCAGCTCGTCCGCTGACGTCAGCGCGCGGAAGACCCGGTCCGCCGGCGCCGCAACCGTGTGAGTCAAGGTGAGAGATACCCCTTCAGTTTTTGTTTCGGTCATCTGTTTCCTCCTCAAGGTGGGTGTCCAACGCCTGCAACCGGCGGCGCCAGAAGAGTTTGTATTTGGCGAGGAACTGCTCCGCCTCCGCCAGGGGTGCCTGATTGACGCGGCATAGATTGTTGCGGCCGTTTCTGCGCCTCATCAAAAGACCTGCGCGCTCCAGAACCACCAAGTGTTTGGATATGGCGGGCTGGGTAATGGTGAAGTTTGCGGTCAGATCCTTGACCGCCACCTCTTCTGGACCAATCTGCTCCAGAATAGACCTTCGGGTGGTGTCGGATAAGGCGGCAAAGATCAGACTCAACTGTTCAGGACGCATAACCATCGGGTTATTAATTAATGTCTGAAACGGACCGTGTCAAGAAATTTTCTGGGACTCGCGATATTTTTCGGAAGATGTCTAGGGCGGAGACAGGCGTGAAATGGAGGGACGCTTGGGGCGAGCTATTCGTAGTCGCTCACGTTTTCCGAGCGTTGAACAGCCAGCTCCTTGAGCGTGGCCGGATCGCCGCACCGTTCCTCGCGCACAGCGGCAAACCTATGGGGAATGGAGTGGCGTATCCGATTCGGGAAGTATGACCTCCAGACGAAAGGAGCCCGTGTTGTTGAGTTTGAATGCAATCTTCGCTCCTACGTAGCTGTCAGACTTGCCGGACGCAAAGGAGAACTCGCAGAGCTCATCTCGGGCGACGATCTTGCCATCGTCGCGAACGATGCTGTATTCCAGCGTTCGTTTAGAGTCCTCGTTGCTCTGGCCGCGTTTGAGGTACATGAAAAGATTGGCGAATATGGATCCGTCGTTGCCCATCGCGACGCGGTCCGGGTATAGACTGTTGAAGAAGAAATGACGCACGGCTAGTCCGTCGACAAAATGCAGCTCTTCGTGGGGTTCGACATGGAAGCTCCCCTCCGGTTCGATCTCTACGGCGTAGCTACGATCGTCCTCCACCAGCTCATTGAGCGCCTTGGCCACGTCGGCGGCAGCCAGGGTTGCGGCATACTGCGATCCGTACTTCTGCCATACTTGCATCTCCGGCCCTTCGGCCCAACTCTTGGACTGTTCCGCATCTCTAACAGTTTGAATCAGCAGGACATCCGCCGTCGCCGAGGGACGAAAGATGCTGTACCGTGTTTGATGGTCCGTGGAAAACCAGCCGGTGAGGGCTTCGCGGGTTTCCTTGGCAGACAGGGTGTTTTGTTCGACGTGACTGGTCATTCGGTTTTTCATCCCTTCGTGAATGGCGGGATCGGGTGCCCGTCGATGTAGCATAAGGCCACCGGTGGGGCTCGGTCAAGACTGCTGGCTCCCTCCGATTGACGTCCCCAGGGACCGGTTTTATACCTTCCAGGACGGCGGCGTGCCGCCGGAAGAGGCCTAGGTGAACGGGGAAAGGAGTTTCCAATGGCGAAGAAATACTGGCTTATGAAATGCGAAGAAAGTGAGTGTAGGTTCGAGGAGTTGAAGGAGCGTCCCGGCGGCGTCGGACATTGGCGGGGGGTGCGCAATTACCAGGCGCGCAACTTCCTGCGCCACGAGATGGCCAAAGGGGACCTGGTGTTGTTTTACAACTCCAACTGCGAGACGCCTGGTGTAGGCGGGGTGGCGGAAATCGCCCGCGCCGGCTACCCCGATCCCAGTGCGTTCGATACCTCCAGTCCCTACTACGACGACAAGTCCAACCCCGACGAACCCCGCTGGTTCTCTGTAGACGTAAAATGGAAACGTCCCTTCAAGCGGTTTGTCCCGCTGTCGGACCTGAAGGCTGCTCCCGAACTCGCGGAGATGAAGGTCGTGCAGCGGGGTCAGAGGTTGTCGATCCAGCCGGTCACCAAGACCGAATTCAACTTCGTCTGTAAACTTGGGAGCCGCACCTAGAGACCTCCGGTCCGCACGGCAACGGCTACAGATCGAACCGCAACTGACTGGGAACGGAGCGAAAATGCGCGGTCGACAGTTCGTGCTCGTTGCGGTGGTCCAGACCGTGTCGGCGCAGGGACAGTGCGAACAGATCCTCGATCAGGGTGGCGAACCGACCCTCGCCTCGCATGCGGGTAAAGAACCGATTTTCGGATAGATGTCCGCCTCGCACACTGCGCAGCCGCGCTTCGATCTTCGACGCGCGGTCGGGAAAGTGGCGTTTCAGCCATTCCATGAAGAGTGGTTCGAGCGCCCCGGGCAGCCGCACCATGATATAGCTTGCCCAACGCGCCCCGGCGGCGGCGGCCGCGGCGAGGATCGCCGGCATCTCCGGGTCGTTGAGACCGGGAATGAGAGGCGCTATCATCACACCCACCGGAATTCCCCGTTGCGCCAGCGACTCCACGGCGCGCAGGCGTCGACGGGGCCGGGAAGTGCGGGGTTCCATGACGCCGGCCAGATCGGTGTCCATGCTGGTGATCGACAGGTTGATGTGCACCAGGTCGAAGGCCGCCAATTCCGCCAAGATATCGAGATCGCGGGTGACCAGCTCGTTTTTGGTGATGATGGCAACCGGATTGCGATACTTGAGAAACACCTCAAGGCATCGGCGGGTGAGTTGGAGCTGGCGTTCGACCGGTTGATAGCAGTCGGTATTCCCGGAGAGCGCTACCACCTGAGGGTTCCAGGTAGAGCGTTGAAACGTTTGTTCCAGCAGCTTGGGAGCGTCTTTTTTGACCAGAATCCGCGTTTCGAAATCGAGGCCAGCGGAGAACCCCAAATATTCATGGGTAGGACGCGCGTAACAATAGATACAGCCGTGCTCGCACCCGCGATAAGGATTTAAGCTGTACTGGAAACCGACGTCGGGGCTGTCATTGCGCGCAAGCACCGTACGGGAATCGTCGAGCAGGAACTCGGTGGGGACGGCGTGCGGCTGGTTCTCCTCGGTGACATCCAGCTCGAGGTGCAGGCGCTCAAAGCGATTGGGCACGGCCGAGCCGGTGCTGCGGCCTCTCGGGCTCCACGTTTGAGACGATGGGGGATACATGCGGTGCAGACCTCCGGTCATAGCGACTGCATCCCTTGCGGTCGCTGCTATCCGTCTAGAAAACGGTGGTCATAAAACCTTGTCAACGAAACCATGCTGATAGGTTTGATCTCGGACACCCACGGTCTGTTGCGGCCGGAAGCGCTTGAAAGGTTAGCGGGTAGCGATCTGATCGTTCACGCCGGAGACGTGGGCCGCAAGGATATCCTGGACGAGCTTCGAGGCGTGGCGCCCTTGATCGTGGTGCGTGGAAACGTCGACCGCGATCCGTGGGCGGCGCGGCTGCCCGAGTCCGAGGTGGTGGACGTGGACGGCAAGAAACTCTTGGTCCTACACGATCTGGGCACGTTGAAAGCTGAGGTGGTGGACGACGTTGATGCGGTCATCTACGGCCATTCCCATGCGGCGCGTATCCATTGCGAGGGCGGCGTACTCTACATCAATCCCGGAAGTGCCGGTCCCCGACGGTTCAAACTGTCGGTTACCTTGGGCAAGTTGCGCATTGAAGCGGGGCGCCTCGGCGCACAGCTCATAGAGCTGGAGATCTAGGGGAAGTCGTGCCGGAAAAATAACCGGAACGGGGGGGCCGGTGAGGGGCGGGAGTACGGGGAGGTTATTGCCCCATGGAACTCAGTTGAAGCTGCGAATGCAGTTGCCCGCCGCCCACACCTCGACCACCTGGAGATCGCGGCCGTAGGCACCCGCGGTAACTAGAAAACTTCGTTCGGTCTGTTTGCGCAACAGCTCTCGAACGTTTTCAAGGCGGTCGGCCGTGAACACCTGTTGGCTGGCGAATTTCATGTTGTTGAGCGCCCCTTCGGAGGCAGTTGCCAGCTGGTCCGGGTCGGTTTCGACCATTTCTACGCGGTAACACTTTCCTTGCATCGGTTTCCTCTTGCGGTGTAGAATGCGGCATTGAACTATACGTGCCTCCGAAAAGCAATATGTATGCCGTATACCGATTGGGACTGGGGTGCCGGTCTTCCAACCCCGAAGCCCAAGCGGACCCGCTCTCTGCCGGCGATGCCATTCGCAGGCGAGACCGTGGGCCATATCGGCGCTGTAGATCGCCGTTTGTAAATCACTATGCCGAGTCCGCCTGCCGGTAGATATTTCCCCTTTCGCGAGGTGGACGAGCGGTGAGCACCGACTGGGTATCTCGGCTGGAGTTTCATCCTCAGGTTGGTGAATGGTTCTTCGAGCAGTACGCCGCGCCCCAGGGCTTGGGAGCGTACCGCGGCTTGCTGAGCATCTTCTGGTGTCGGCCCGGACGACGGTACCGGCAAAACCTTGGCAGCGTTTCTTTGGGATCTTCTGAGGGACTCGTTCGATGTCGTCGCAAAGTGGAAAGCTGATCCTGTTGCGGTCGTAGCATCATGTGCTCGGGTCGTCTGAAAAACTCAAGGTGTTCAGGGTACTGCCGATAAGAAAAATGCGTCGCGCTTCGGTACACTACACATGTTGGTTGCGGGCACATTACATCGGTCATGAGCGCGACGCTCGTAGGGGACGGTTTCCTCCGCCGTCCCCGTTAGTTTTTTCTCTCCCCCTTTGTAGGAACAAGCTTCTTTAAGGCGAACTGCACTCAATGTCTTTGCGGGCAGTCCGCAATAGCGCAATTGCGGACGCGTCACGCTTGGCCAGGACTCATTGAGAGACCGTGAGTCCCAACCGACCATAAGCTGAGTCCGTCGGGCACACGTTGTTCCAGAGATCAATCGACCGATTGGGCGGCGAAACGTCTGGGGTAGAGACGCTTTCGCTGCCGATTTAAGGGCGCCACTGGCACGGTCGATATAGTAGAGTAATGACTCTCAGGGACGAGACTCAGATGGGGCTCTGGACAGTGAACACACTCCCGCTTTACCTTGTCCAGGGCCCCTCTTCATTTTACCACGAAACATGAATTTGCTGGATGATCTGTGCGAACGATTTGCGGACGCGAACAATCCTCTATCCATTCAGGCCGAGGAACTCAGACTCCGGCTCGGGACCGTCGATCTAAGTGAAGCCCAGGAGTTCTACCGCCTCGTCAGCGAACAGTCGGAGCTTCCGCAGTTGCGCGAACCGCTCGGGTATCTCGAACATCCCTTTGTTCTGTTCGGAGGCGCGTTTGTGGCACAAACGATGGAAGATCTACGAGCCGGAAGCGCGACGCCACCCAGTTCGTCACGTATTCACTATGTACCCTTAGACGAATACGGCCCCCAGGACGAATTCTGAGTGCTACGGTCGTCGGAAACGAGAGAGGCGGGCGCGGGCGGTTGGTTGCACCGGAGGCGGTGCTAGCTCCTGACCCAGGGGGCACACATCGCTGAAGATGGAATTAAACGGCCTGCATGATGTCGGTTGGAAGGCACTTCAAATCGCGGCAAAGACCCAACAAGACGTACGGAGTCACTCCATCGGGGCCCTTATCTACCGTCCGCTTGATATACTGGTAGGCATCTTGGGGCAACGCAGTCTGTCGTTCTTGAAGAAGCTGTTCGATGGCATCTTTCTTAAACTGTTTCATGCGACGAATCCCTTTTGCAGGGGGAGGGTTGTTTATGGAGGCGAGACTGGAGCGGGGATGGAACAAGGCCAAGGGTAACGATCTGGTCACGAATAGGCAAGCTGGAGATGCGCGACTAAACGCTTGTTCAACTCGCCTTCGCCGCGAGCGGGGCGGCGATGGGGTAGGCGTTGTCCAATTGGCCGGTGTTACGCGGCCCCTTGCTAAAGGTTACCAGCGAGTTGCTGCTGCTGAACGTCCAACCATCATCGTCGCAGAACTCAGCCAGTTTTTGCGCCAGCTCCATGGTGGTTTGCGCCTGCAGCGCATCCCGTATCCATGGGCGCGGTAGCAGTACATTGATCAGACCCTGGCGAAAACCCTGGCGCACTAGTTGTGCAAGCTCTTCGATATCCATGAGCTGCGGCTGCAGCAACGTCGCGTTGTGAGGAGAGGAGGCGGGATGACGGTGCGAAATGTAGACGGGGCTTGCCGACGCGTCAACCAGTCTGAGCGCAGAAACTTGGTGCGTTTTCAGGGCAAAACCACTCGCGCCAGGTTGATGCGCAGGTACAAGCGTTTCCTGGCCGATGTTCGGGACGAGGCTGGCGAGTTGTTGACCGTCCACTGTGCCAATTCCGGATCGATGTTGGGATGCGATGCACCGGATTCGGAGGTACTGATTTCGGAGAGCCCCAATCGAAAACGCAAGCTGCGCCACACTTGGGAGCTGGTCCGCGTTGGCCGTTCGTGGGTGGGCATCAACACCATGATGCCCAACCGTGTGGTGGAAGAAGCCGTGCACGGTGGTCACATCGAAGAGCTTCGTGGATTCCGCACCATCCGCCGGGAAGTGTCCTACGGCCGCAACAGTCGCGTGGACCTGCGATTGGAAAATCCCGGAATCTGCTACGTGGAGGTCAAGAATGTGACCCTCGCTCGCGGCAAGGTCGCGCAGTTCCCCGACGCGGTAACGGCGCGGGGCGCAAAACATTTGTCAGAGCTGGGCGCTATGGTGGGGTGCGGGCACCGGGCCGTGATGTTCTTTCTGGTCAACCGAGGTGACTGTGCGCGCATGGAGCCGGCGCGCGATATCGACCCCCATTACGCGGAAGAGCTGGGGCGGGCGGTGGCGACCGGCGTTGAAGTGATCGTGTATCGTGCCCGGGTAGGCGTGCGCGGTATAAGAGTAGCGGAGAGAATTCCGTTTAGGCTTTAGTAGGCGCCGCAGTCGGCGCGAAAAGATCCAGCACGCCTTTGACGGCTCCGTCCACATCAAAAGGCATCACTGCCGCCAGCGTGCGCAGCAGCGGCTCGATCTGGGTTTTGATGTAGTGCTCGTAGTCCAGTTCCGCGCTGACATGGTTTACCGGTTGCGGTCCCTGGACGGTCATTACGTAGGCAATTACGCCGCTGGGATTCTTCATTAGCCGGGCCGCTCTCACATGAGGCGGAACCGCGCGTTTGTAGGCATCCACCGGTTTGCGGAGATTCTTGCGGTAGACCAGATCCGCATCCTTCTCCCCTCGCCGCAACGCTTCGATCCAGCGGACCACATGGGATTCAATGGCAGCGGCGGTTGCATCCTGAAAGAGCAGCGCCAGTAACTGCCGTTGCAGCAGGTGGGCCATCGGGGTCCAGTCGCGGCGCACCGCCTCCATGCCAACTACCTCCACCTCGCCGCTGACCAGCAACCCGGCGTATCCCTTCGCTCTTCCCCCGGTGCCGTGTCGCATGGGAGGAAGCAGGAGTCGTCTGTAGAGTTTCTCGAATTCCAGTTCGAGGTGGGACTCCACGTGCCATTTTTCCTGAATGTGGTTTTGCAACTCCTCGTTGACCCACGCGCACAGCTCACTCCCTCGGTGATGAACCGTCTCATCGTCGCTGCTGGCGAGATGGGCGTCGACAAACAGCGAATCCGTGTCGCCGTATAGGACTTGACACCCCGCTTCTTCCAAGAGACTTCGAGCCCAGCGCAGCAAGTAGTGACCAAACTCGGTGATGGCGCCGGCGATGGCGCCGCGTGCGAAACGGCAGGCATCGGTGGCCAACACTCCGTAAAAGGAGTTCATAAGAATCTTATAGGTTTGGGAAGCGAGCTGATTGCCCCCCGCGCGCGCTTGTGCTCGGTGCTCAAAAAACACGGAGAGGAGGCGTGGCAAGATGGCGGGCTCGCGATCGAAGGTCGCGCCGTTGGGCGCGCGTATGGGATCGCCGGCTTCGGCGCGCACAAAAGAGAGGGGATCAATGTTGAATGTGCGAATGATGGAAGGGTACAAGCTCTTGAAATCGAACACGAAGACTTGGTGGTAGAGACCCGGTTCGGGTGACATGACCAAGCCACCCGGGGCGCCGCTGCGTTGGCGATCAACGCCGAGGGTGGGAGCCACCAGGCCGCTGCGGCGCAGTTCGCTGATGTAGAGAAACTCGAAGGCGGGAATGCTGCCCCACGCTCGATCCAGGGGCAACCCGGTAAGCATGCTGCGTTGCAGCGTCAAGGGGATGATCTCCTCCTTCTCCAGGAGATCGCCTACCAAACGCGCGTCTTCCAGACAATAACTCGCGAAAGCAGTCCGGTCGTCGCGGTAGGCTCGTTCGATGCACGCCGCCATATCCTCATCGTCTGCCGCTTCCAAGGTTTTTCCGCGACCGAGGATGTGCCGGGCGACCGTGTCCAGGCGGTAGTCCTCGAAGCGCTGGGTAGTTGCGCGTACCAGATGCAGCGCGTCCAGCACCTGACGTCCGGGCACGACGACCCGGCTGCCGCCCCAGGAACGGCCTTCGTGCACCCGGGCTGTTTCCTCGGAGCGTCCAATGGTGAACGGGATGCCGTGCGTTTGGAAACGTTGCTGCAAAACGGGGAAGTCGAAATCGATGACGTTCCAGCCAGTCAGGATATCGGGATCCCACTCGCGTACGGTAGCGGCCAACGCCCGCAGCAGGGCTGGCTCGTCCGCGTGACACCGCGTTTCCTCAGTATCGGCCGGGTTTGGGTGCCCCACGAGGTGAACCCGCTCCAGCGATTCTTCACCGGGCGCGCGGAGCACGAATGATACCGCGTAGACCGTCGTTGCCCGCTGGTCGGTCTCGATGTCCAGGACGAGAGTGGACAAACGGGGATCGTATGCCGATGCCGAAATCGCGGGGTTTTTGTAGACGCGACCGACGCGGGTGCCGCGGGTGTACTCTCCTTCGATACAGACGGTCGTGCGAATTTCCCAGCGCATTTGGTACTGCCAGGTGAGACTCAGGTCCGCCTCATAGGTGCGAATCTCGGCCTCGACCAACACGGTTGCCAGGTCGCGCAGGCGGTACTGTTTGGGGCATGAAACACGGATGGTGGGGGCGCCGTCCATAGTGGTCTCGGTGGCCGGCTCAAGGTCGATCTCCGGACCCGCGAAATCGCGCACGCGGGTTTCGTCTTCGAGGCGAATAAAGAAGCGCGCGTGCAAGCGGTCGTCGTGGATGGCGAAGGTCTCGCCACCCTCCAGCTTGCCGAGGGCACAGACGGTAGACTGGTGATTTAGTTCGCGGGTGTAGAGGTGGAGCAGAACTCCGCGCTCCGCGCTCATCGGTTCGCGCTCCAACCGTTGCCAGGGGAACGGCTTCGGTCCCGCCACGCGGCGGCTCCGCGGCTAGTCAGCGCTGCGGAAACCTCGAACAAAGGGTTCGTGCGCCATGTGCACCGACTCTGGCCGTTGTTCAGACGATCTCTTCCAACTGCGAGGCCCATCGACGCACCACTTCGCGGCCCGCCGGCAACGGCAATTCCGCACAGGCAAGATTCGCCATTTCATCGTGGACCTGCCCGGCCACCTCTTTGAACCGCCGTATCTCCTCGAGGAGCTTCATGGCATCCTCAGCTACGATACGGTGTGCCAGTTCGGCTTTCATCGCCTTGCGGTTTCTCGGGACTGCTCTCTTGCCATCGAGCAGCACCGCTTCTGGTGGCACAAATACGCGGTTCAAACGGCTCTCGATTTCGGACAGTTTGTGGTCGGTGAGAATCGTCACCTCATCCTCCTCCTGGGCAGCACGACACACGTCGAATAACTGAAGGTTTCAAGATCCCAAAGAGATTATATCGCGGCTCCGAAAACGAGGCAAGGCGCCTGGCGACCGCTTCGCGGATAGAGACTCGTCTTGCCACACGATTTGGCTCAGGGGATCCGTGTTGACACCCCGGTTGGACGCGCCTAAGCTTGCACCCGTCGAAGACGATACCATCGTTCTTGAACCAACTTTACTATGCAGCTGGGTGCTCACCAATCCATAAGTGGCGGGATATTCCGCGCCATCGAACGCGGTCGCGAGGCGACCTGCGACGTCGTTCAAGTTTTCAACAAGTCCAGTAGCCAGTGGCGCGCCAAAGAGCTCACCGACGACGACATCCGCATGTTGCATGCCGCGCAGCAGGAATCCGGAATATCCGCGGTCTGTTCCCACGCCAGCTACCTGATAAACATTGCGTCGCCCGAACCGGGCTTACGGGAGAAATCGGTGCACGCGTTGACCGTCGAGATGGCTCGCTGCAACCAGCTGGGTATCCCGAATCTGGTGTTGCATCCGGGATCACACGTGGGCAGCGGCGAGGAGCAGGGATTACGCCAGGTAGCGGCGAGCCTCGATGAGATGTTCTCCAACCTCGACAGCAACGAGGTCACCTTGTGTTTGGAGAATACCGCCGGACAGGGGTCGAACCTCGGGTATGCCTTTGCGCACTTGACGACCATTATGGAGGCCTGTTCGGGCGGTAAGCTCGGGGTTTGTCTCGACACCTGCCACCTATTTGCTGCCGGGTACCCCCTCGCCGCACCCGCTGACTTCGAGAAAGCGGTAGGTGACCTGGACGGAACCGTCGGCCTGGCGATGGTCCAGGTCATCCACCTCAACGACAGCAAACACGAATGCGGGTCACGCAAGGATCGACACGAACACATCGGCCAGGGCGCCATCGGACTCGATGGGTTCAGGAATCTCCTCAACGACGAACGGTTTGCGGCCATTCCCATGGTGTTGGAAACCCCGAAGGAGGGGGATGGCATCGAGGAGGATAAGGACAACCTCGCAACCTTGCGCGCGCTCCTGACCTCGTCATAGGGACGGCCGGTCCCGGAGCGCTGCGCAACGGTCAGGGCACGACCCCCAAACCGCGTTTTCAACTCGTCTATACGTTTTGTAACCTGCCGCGCCGTTGTGGACTCCCGGTCGAACAGGGATTGTCTCCCCACCCCACTTTTTTCTTGCGTCGGCCATCCGCATACTATACGTTTGTACCCTGCTCAAATGAGCACTATTTGCCTCCTCGCCACGAAAAGAGGTTATCATGCGCCGAGTCTGGATCTACGACCGCGAGTACCGCCGCCGTTTCTTGTTGGATATCCCCAGCCAGCTCGTGTTCCAGACCGCCCGTCGATTTGGTGGTTTCAAAGGGCTTTTGCCGTGCCGTGAAATCCTCTCCGAAGCGTCCGATCCAGATCATCACCTCTTCGGCCTCTGCTTTTACCCGCGCGAACTGCAGTGGGACCTCACCGGGCGGCGCGATTAGTCTTGACCTGAGCTGTTTTTTTCCGTCGGGATGACCGCGGATTTCGGCCTTGCTCGGATTTGCGCATATTTGTGGAACGGGCTGTCGCCCGCACATCTATGCGCCCAGATTCGAACACCATCCCAGAATCACTTCAACTCAAACTTACCGCGTTGCCGCAAGAGCCCGGAGTCTACTTCCTCAAGAACGCCCAGGGCAAGGTGGTCTATATCGGCAAAGCCAAGAGTCTGCGTGCCCGGGTCCGGACCTACTTCCAGGACGGCTACAACGATGGGCGCCCCCAGTACGCGGCTATGGTCAACAGTGTCGCGGACATCGACTTCCTGGTTACCCGCACCGAGCAGGAGGCTCTGGTCCTCGAAGCGACGCAGATCAGAGAGTTCAAACCGCGCTACAACATCAATCTCAAAGACGACAAGAAATACCCGGTCCTACGCATCACCAAAGAGACCTACCCGCGGGTGGTCGTAACCCGCGATATCGTCGAGGACGGCTCCCGCTACCTGGGCCCGTTCAGCAACGTCGGCGCCATGCGCACGGCCCTGGATCTCATGCACAAGATCTTCCCGGTTCGGTCCTGCAAATACGATCTGCCCCAGAAAGGGGTCACACTGTGTATGGACTATCACATCAAACGATGTGAGGGCCCTTGCGAAGAATTGGTGAGCATAGCCGAGTACAGAGCGACGGTCAATCGTGCGGTGCGTTTTCTGAAAGGTCACAACTCAGAGGTCATCCAGGAGCTGGAAGAGCGGATGGCGGAGGCCGCCGAGAAACTCAATTACGAGCGCGCTGCCCGCTGCCGCGACCAGATCAGCGCGCTGGAAACCGTCCGCAACCGACAAAAGGTGATAACCGCCGAGCTGATTGACCGCGACGTGGTGGGCCTCTCGCGCCAAGATGACGAGGCGTGCTGCTGCGTGTTGGAGATTCGGGAAGGTCGGCTGCTCGGGCAGAAACTCCACATTCTTGGAGGAGTTATGAATGCGCCCGACAGTGAGGTGCTCTCTGCTTTTCTGCGCCAATTCTATCTTCATACCGAATCCGTCCCGCACGAGATTCACCTCCCGTCGGAGCTGGCAGACTTCGAAGAGGTGTCCAGCTGGCTTTCCGCCAAGAGCTCCCGCAAGCTCAAGATTACCTCCCCGCGGCGGGGTGATAAGCTGAAACCGCTGGAGATCGCCACGCGCAACGCCGAGCAAGCGTTGATGGAACGGCAACTGAAACGGGACCAGCGCCGCGGCAATCTGCCCCAGTCGCTGCACGCATTGCAGCGAGATTTGGGCCTGGTAGTTCCACCGCGGCGGATTGAAGCGGTGGACATCTCCAATTTCCAGGGCAGTGAAAGCGTCGGATCCCTGGTGGTTTTTGTCGACGGAAAATCCCGTCGTAGCGACTATCGGATGTTCAAGATCAAAACCGTGGAAGGAGCGGACGATTTTGCCAGCATCCACGAGGTGGTGACGCGCCGCTTTCGCCGGCTGCGGGATTCCGATCTGCCCCTGCCTGACCTTTTGTTGATCGATGGCGGCAAAGGCCAGCTATCCAGCGCCGTGGCGGCGTTGCGAGACGTCGGGGCGGCGGCGCAGGCCGTCATCGGCTTGGCCAAACGGCTGGACGAGATCATCATGCCCGGGGCAACCGAGACTCTCTACCTGCCGCGCAACTCCGCCAGCTTACGGCTGCTGCAGACCTTGCGAGACGAAGCCCATCGATTTGCCTTGACCAGGCATCGACAGCTGCGCCGCAAACGAACCCTCACGTCGGCCCTGGATGGCATTCCCGGTGTCGGCGAAAAACGCAAAGAAGCACTGTTGCGCCAGCTGGGTTCAGTGAAGCGGATCCGCGAAGCCTCGGTGGAGGAATTGGCCGCCGTGCCCTCGATCAGCGACACTCTGGCTGAGGTTATCGCCCACCATCTTTCAGCAGTTGATTGAGTTTGCTCTGAGCCCCCCGCGTTGACGATTGGGTCATCGTGGGGAAGTGACGTCACTTTGGGCCAAGTCCGGGCACGATATTTCCCACCGACATTTGCCAACGCCGCTGGCGGCACTCCAAGCATTGGCCCGGAAAAATGATGTAAACTGGGGTTTTCCAACGACATGAACGATGGCTGGGGGGTTGGCACCTGTCCACAGACAGCTACAACATGTTCTGGCACTGATTTTGCAGCTACCAGATGTAGGGTTGCTTCCCCTTTGCGCCCGACATCGAGGAGGTCTCCTCATGACCACGGTGCCAGTCGTCGCGGATACAGGGTCCGCTCGGGACCAGATGCTTTTTGGCGACCTGCTGCAGAGCATCGGCTACGCCGAATCGTGGAGAGAGTTGGATGGGTGGTTGGCACGCGCCGCGCTCGCGGCCCAGGCGGGGGTGTTGAGCCTTCGTCAGCTGGAGGTTTTGGTGGAACGGGCAACCGAAGTCAGTCGCACGATCCCGGAGAACTGAGATGCCTGGGTGCGCAGATCGAGCGCCAAGGGGGAACCCGGACCCCCCCTAGTCGAATTGCTTGCGGAAATCGCCGAACTCGCGCCGAATGTCCTCCAGTTCGTCCTTCAGTGAGGCCACCTCCGACTCGAGCTGGGCGATCCGCTCGTTCTCTGCCCGTACCTCCAGTGTGGCCGCTTCCGCGCTCGCCTCTGCTGTGGGTTCCGAGAGCTCCGGCTCGCCGGCCAACAGGTGTGCGTAGCGGGACTCCTTACGGCCCGGAAGCCGGGGCAATATCCGCACAAACGGTCCGCTTTCCCGGTCCTCCAGCTGTCGCAACGTCTGCTCTACCTGCTCGAGGTCAGTAAACTCGAACATCCGCTGACTGCGACCCCGAACCTCTCCCAGGGTTTGCGGACCCCGCAGCATCAAAATGGCCAGAGCTACTAGCGGCCCGTCGGCGAGGCCGAAGGTTTCGCGACACAGATGGTAATACTTGGGCACCCGCATCTCCGCACCGCTGAGCTGGCGCACCAACCCTTTGTCACGCAGTCCGTCTAACGCCCGCACGACGGTTTTCTCTTCGAACGAAACCACGGGGTTGCGGTTGGACTTCTGGTTGCAGGCCGTGGTCAAGCTGTTGAGTGTTAGCGGATAATATTCCGGGGTGGTTTTTTCCTTCTCCACCAGCACGCCCAGCACCCGCACTTCAACATCGTCGAGAACGGTGTCCATCGTCCACTCCCTTAGATCCCGCGTTCCATGATGCGGCGATATACCTCCACCGCGTTCTCCACCTGTGCGCACTCGACCCACTCCACCGCGGCGTGCGCCTGGTCGATGCTTCCGGGTCCCAAAATGATGGTCGCCATTCTCTTGTCCGAAAAGGCGCTGCCGTCCGTAGCGAACGGCACGCCCCCGGTCTTGCCAGACCCCAACGCCGAGCGGCAGGCTCCCAACGCCGTCTCTACGATGGGGGCATCTTCGGCGGTACCGACCGGGCCGCAACTGAAAAAGGGCGGGGCCACCGTCGCTTCCAGCTCTGGGTCTTCGGCGGCGGCGCGGTTGACGATCGCCTGAAACTCGGCCAGCGTTGAGGCTGACGAGTCGCCGGGAATGGTGCGGCAATCGATGGCGACGCGACATTGATCGGGGACGAAGTTGACCTGGGACCCTCCTTCGATGGTGCCCACGCTGTAGGTCGGGGATCCGATCAGGGGGTGTTCGCGCTGTTGGTAGGATGCCTTTATTGCTGTTTCTATCTGGATCAACAATCGAGCCATTTTCGAGATGGCGTTGATACCCAGGTACGGCTTGGAGCTGTGGGCTGCCCGGCCTTGGACCGTCAGGTGAAAGCGGACTACCCCCTTGTGGGCACAGATCACTTCCAGGTCGGTCGGCTCCGCCACCACCATCGCTTCCGGCGAGAGGTCAGCGGCCAGGGCTTGGGAGCCGCGCATCAAATACTCCTCATCTACCGCCCCAGCGTAGACAATGGAAAGGGGCGGTTTGATGTTGGCCTCTCTCAGTTGTTTCATCGCCAGCATCATCGCGACACCGCCAGCTTTGGTGTCGCACGAGCCGCGCCCGTAGAGCAAACCTTCGCGAACGTGTGGTTCGAGGGGAGGAATCGTCATGATCTCGGTAGAGGCGGTGTCCATGTGACACTCGAACAGCAGTGTCCGGTTCGGGTCTTGACCTTCGAAAGTCGCCAGGATGTTGGAGCGTCCCTCCAAGACCTCCCTCCGTTCGCAGGGAATCTCCAGCGCCGTGAAGAATCGCTCGATGTAGTCGACCATGGCTCCTTCTCCATGACCGCCGCCGGGTAACGCCGGATTGACGCTGTCGATCGCTACCACATCCTGCAACATAGCCAGCACTTCGCTCGTGCTGCGCACCCATTCCGCCATCAGCTACCCACTCTTTTCACCTCGTGTGAGATCGAAATCGAAGAACCGATTGACCCCCTCGCAGGCGGTGATTCCGGCATAAAGGATTTCGGGGAGCGCCGCCACACGGCAGCTGAATTCCTGGTTGTCCACGGACAAGTTTAGTTGGTGACCGACCCGGTGCACGTGCAGGTGGTGTTTCACCATTGGCGCCAGGGGAAAACGCCAGTAGGCCGTCAGCGCCCAATGTGGGCCTTGGTCCGAGAAACCGTGCATCCACACGTTGACGCCCTCGTCGAACAGAACGACCTCACAGTGGTCCCGATACTCGCGGAAGCTACCTACGGTTGCGGGCTCGGCGGCCAGCACGATCAACGGAGCCATGCGATGGTCGAAGGACATCCGTGCAACGGCATGGAATTCTCCCGTCAGCGGCCGGCGATATACCATGCTTGCATACGTCTCACCGGCGCCGGGCCCTCCTTCGATCATCTCCTCCAGGCTCCAGCGGTCGGGAACGCGATTTCGCAGGTGGTCGTGCTCCTGAACCCACTCGCCTTCGCCGTCCCAACGCGGGGACCGCACCAGCCACCACTCCGCCGAGTCCCAAGCCCCCTCGGCGAAACGACAGCCGAAGATAGGTGTATTCATTCCGGAGGTAGAACGATACCTGCCTGCTGCGTGATCAGACCGTAGTCTTCAATGCGTCGGTTTTTTTCGAACTCCAACGACTCTCGGCGATATTCTACCACGCGGTCCAGGTCGCAGCGAGCCACTACCAACTCATCCTCGAGAGTGGTGGCCATGGCAACCACCTCGCCCGATGGCGCGATAATGCAGCTCTGGCCAATCTGGGCGATACCTTCCTCGACCCCGGCCTTGGCGACTCCCACTACCCAGCTGGCGTTCTGAAGCGCGCCCGCTTGCATACATAGCATGTTGTGAAAGTTGGCGTTCATAGTGCCCGGTTTTGACGGGGAATTGTCGACCGGTGTATTGTAACCGAGCAGAATGACCTCGGCTCCCTGTAAAGCCAGCATCCGGTAACTCTCGGGCCAGCGCCGGTCGTAACAGATACACATGCCGACGATGCCGCCAAAAACCCGCCATACCCGAAAACCGAGATTGCCCGGATCGAAGTAACGTTTCTCCAGGTTCTGGAATGGGTCGTCCGGTTGTTCGGCAGTAAACCCGGGCAGGTGGATCTTGCGATACTTGCCGACGATGGTTCCGCTCTTGTCCACCAGGATGCAACTGTTGTAATGGCGCCTTTGTCCCCCCTCATCGGCCAGCTCGGCAAACCCCAGGTGAAACCCGATGCCCAGGTTTCGCGCTTCGTCGAACAGCGGTTGGGTGGCGGGACTGGGCATCTCGCGTTCGAAGTAAGCGTCGATCTCGGCTTGATCTTCCATGTACCAATGCGGAAAGAAAGGTACCAGCGCGACCTCGGTGAACACCACCAAATCACAGCCCTGCTCGCGGGCCTGTCGCATCATGGCGATAAGCCGCTCAACTACCTGCTGGCGGGATTGAGCCGCTTGAACCGGACCCGATTGGGCGGCCCCGATGGTTAGCACGCGGGCCATCACTCAGACCTCTGCGGTTAGTTCGTGAACGCTACACATCAGGTGGTCAATGGACGTTTGGTCAGGTTCACCCTCGAGGAGAAATCTTCGATCCGCCTGTTGCAGCGGCGCGACGCGTGCGGCCAACATCCCATCCAGCTGCTCGGGACGCTCCAGCGGGGCGGGTAAACTCGGATGAGGGAGCACGCCATGCTCCCGAACCCATCGGCGCGCGGTCCAGAACCAGGTGGCGCGGTCGGCGTGCATGTAGATGATGGTCGCGGCCGCCTGCACCGCCTGTAGGGTCGATCCCTCGAGCAATGCTTGATCAGAGAAGATGAGAAGATGGGGGGGAGAAGGAGCCAGGCTCTGGAGCACCAACCTGGACTCGCGGCATCGTAGCGCCGCTAAGCCATGTTTTTCCACCAGGTTGGAAAGCGAAGTCCCCGCCTCGTGCTCGACCCACCGATCCACATCGATGAGGGAAAGGCCGGTCATCGCCGCCAGCTCGTACGCCAGCGTCCGAAACGGCAGGCCAGGATATCCGGTGATGGCCAGGGGTCGACGCAGCTGAATGGTTGGCTGGTAGGTGTAGTAGTCGTTAGCGGGAGCTTGCATCTTGCCTTGGGAGCATTTTGGGAGCACGATTGTTGGCCCCCGTCACGTCGGGTGGACGGGCGCGAATCTGTAGCCGTGTCGTGGCCGCGCCGTCGCTTTCGGAACCACGGTTAGTATCGCGGAAATTCGGTTTTGGTGCAACCTGAGATTTGCCCACTCAAGGATCCAGCTGCAGCCATACCAGGGTGGCGCCCCAACCACCACCGTCGGCGCCAGCCAGACGAAAGGAATCAACGTATGCAAGGCGTCCCAGCACAGCGTGGACCCGCCGTCGTAAGGTTCCGGTGCCCTTGCCGTGTATGATGCGAGCCTGGTAAATGCCGCGCTCGCGGCAGGCATCCAGATAATCTGGAACCAAGGTCCCCACATCTTGCGGTCTAAAGGTGTGCAAGTCGAGGGTGCCATCGATGGGCGTTTCGATCGGATCTTCTTCAGGCTCCATAGTGACGCCAGGGGCGAGGGCCGGCTTGGCTCGAGACCCTAAATCCGCTACACTTCCCCGACCCCAATCGAGGTTTTAGTCGATGGCTTCCAAAATACGCCTGGGGGTGATCGGCGCCGGCTGGTTTGCCTCGCGCCGCCACTGCCCCGACATCGTGGACCATGCGGATGCCGAACTCACGGCCCTTTGCCGGCGGGACCCGGAAGAGTTGCGAGCCATGGCCAACGCCTTCGGCGATCCGGCCTGTTTTACGGACTACCGCGACCTGCTGAACAGCGACCTGGTGGATGCTGTCGTCATCTGCTCACCGCATCACCTGCATTTCGAACACGCCAGGGCGGCGTTGCGACGAGATCTCCCCGTCCTGTTGGAAAAACCGATCACCATCGAGCCTGAGGAGGGGCTTGCCTTGACCCGCCTTGCCCGGGAGCGCCAACTGCCGTTGGTCGTGGCGCAGAACCCGCCCTACTGGAGCCACTGCCACTTCCTGCGCGAGCAGTTTCGCAGCGGTTACCTGGGGGAACTGGAGTCGGCATCTATGAGCTTCCTCAGCAACTCCCAGGGCGTCTTCGGCGCCGAGCCGCTTGCTGTCGATATCCCTGGCGTGGTCAAACCTACGCTTTTTCGCAGTGAGCCGCAGCAGAGCGGCGGTGGCAGTCTCATCGATGGCGGCACCCACTATCTGTGTGAACTGTTGTGGTGCACCGATCTTCGCGTCTGCGAGGTCACGGCCCAAACCAACAGCACGCGGTTGGAATCGCGGACCTCGATGACCCTGACGCTAGAAAACGGCGCCATGGCCACCTTCCTTTTCGTCAGCGACAGTCGCATTCATGCCAAACGCCAACATGGTCAGTATTACGGTTCCCAGGCAACCGCATTGGTACGCGGGGTCCCGTTCGCCGTGACGCTGATCGCCGGCAACACCTCAACTACCGTGCGCGAAGCGGATCTGCCTCCCGCCCCGACTCCGGTGGGGGACCTGATAGCCGCCGTGAAGAACCAAGATGCCCCCGCCATGGACAGCGAGATGGCCGTGCATGTGGTCGAAATCGTGCAGGCGGCCTACCGCTCTGCCCGCGACGGACGTCGGGTCCGACTCTAATAGAATTCCTCGCGGTTGTGTCCGGCCGCGGCGAGCGGACGCCGCTTGCTCGCAGCACCCGCCAACTCTGCATCCACACTTCTCAGCAGGCCGTTGATCTCGACGATGAGCTCGTTGGCTGCCGTTAACATTTGTTCGGCCTCGTCGTAGAGCGCCTCATCACCCGCGGCAAAGCCGCGCACAACCAGTGAATATGCGGCGATACGTAGATCGATCAGATCTCCGATCAGTCGATGCAGGTTCGACAGATGGCGTGGGGGGCTTATGTGCTCATATGTCTCTCGAGTTGCCTCCAAAGCCGGAAGCACGCGTTCGTAGACGGCGGCGAGGTTGGCGGCGGTTGCCGCTCCCGACGCGCCCACGGCCGTCTCCTGTACGTCCGCTTCGATTTCGCTGACGGATTCGATGATCGGGTTCAACGCTGCGCGATAGCGGCCGACGTCGTCTAGGGAGCCGAAACGCGTGCGCGGGTCATCGTCGGCGCACGCTATCAACAGCAGCAACGGCAGCCACCCGCATAAAAAAACCGGCTTCGAATCCGAAGCCGGCAACCCACTCTGAGTCTGGACGGTGTGCCTCAACGACGTCCTTCCTTTTCAAACGCCAGTCGATTCGACATCTCCTCCACCACCTCTTCGATGTAGGTTTTTCCTACCTGCCAGTCGCCGAAAACAAACTTGAAGCTCAACCCCTGGTTGCTGGCAGAGTGATCTAGCTCATCCATCTTCGACACGGCCCCGGCGCGATCGGAATCGAAGAGAATGACAATCTCGTCACCGGAGTACCAGCGGGCGACGATGTCGCTACGACGGAACGGAACGGAGAAGGTCAATTTGACGCGGCGATCTGCCTCGGAGTAGCCGTACTCCTCGTTGAGCACGTGAATCTGGTCCAGATCGATAAAGGCGAGAATCCGCACTCCGCGGGGCATGATCTGACAAAACTGGAGAAAGGCTTCCCGCGTCCACATGCCGAAGGCGGTGTCCCAGCGCAGGTGTTCGATTTGCTCCTCGAGCGCTTCGATCTTTTGCTGAAATCCGAATATCTTGCCGACGAGCTGCTTGACCACGGTGATTCAGACAGTTGGAGTGGTGGATGTAGGACGACGAAACGTCCAAATATATTGCAGGTGATTGCCAAAGGCGAGCCCCGTGAAAAAGGTCATGTCCACCTCAAAGGTGTACCGGGCTCCCGGCCAGGTAGTCGCGCACGCTAGCTACGTCCTCGCGACTGGACATGTCGAGGACCGCTTCATTGGAATAGAGAACGCGAAAATGGCCCCCCAATTCGTCGATGACATACTGCGCCGCATCGGTAATCTCGTACTCGCCCCGTGACGAAGGTTCGATGTGACGACAAGCGGTGAAGATCTCCGCATGAAAACGCCAGCAGTTCATGCTGAGACCCACCGGGTCCGGAAGCGCCTGCAGGATGGCGGGCTCGGGTTTTTCGATCACCTGTTTCATGTTGCCGAGGGCATCGCTCTCCACTACGGCGAACTTGGTCAGGCGCTCCTCGTCAATATTGCTGAGCCCTAGCATTGCGGTGCGTGAAAAGACGGCGAGTCCCGGCCCCGTCAACGCCCGCAGTGCGCGCAGGGCGTCGACCGGATAGTAGTTGTCCGAATTGATCACCAGAAACGGTTCGACGCCCACCATCGGTTCGGCAGCCGCGACCGCGTCGGCCGTGCCGCGAGGTTGCGCTTGAACAGCGAAGCTCACTCGCAGGCGCTGGTAGCTGATTTCTTCGCCGTAATAACGGCGCAGCTCGTCGTGCTCGGGGCCGATTACGAGGCAGATGTGGCGATAACCGGCGTCTGCGAGATTACTCAGGACGTAATCCAGAAACGGCCGGTCGATCGGGATCAACGCCTTGACGCCGGTCGCCGCGACCCGGTCCTCGTCGCTGCTCAGCGACGCGTCGCCGGATGCGTTGCGCATGCGGCTGCCCACTCCCCGCGCCATAATTACTGCCGTATCCAATGTTTACCCGATCCGTTAAGGTGCTCCAAACAAGAGGTTGTCGGCGGCATCCGTCAATTCGATGCCCGGGTTCCCGTCGGCCGCCAGGTGGATTGACGCGCGCGTGGCCCCGGAAGGGTCGTAGAGGTTGAGTCGCGGCTGACCATCGCGGCTGACGCCAAACCCCGAGCGGATGCGTTGTTCGGGATCGAGTAGCCCGATGAGGGAAGTGCCGTCGGACACGACCCCGAGCACCGCCCGCACGTGACCCTCTTGGTCGCTTAGCTCCAACAGGGCCATGCCGTCGGCGCGAGTCTTCAAGCTTGCCCTCATGGTGCCGTCCTTTCCGAGCAGCTCGAACTCGGGGATCTGCTCCTTCGATATGCCCAATCGTACGAGCGCCTCTCCTTCGGCGCTGAGAAAGCTCAGGCTGTGGGACCCGTCCGGCCGCGACCCGATACCGGCCCGGGCTTGACCGTGCTCGTCGTAGATTCCCAAACTGCCGTTGCCGTCCTCTCCGAGAGCCTGACTGCTACGGGCGCGACCGTGGTTGTCGTAGAGCTCCACAAACGGAGTGCCCTCCGGACCCACCGCCAGTCGAATGCGCTCGCGCCCCTCATCGTCGTTGGCGCGCAATCCAGGTCCGGGTTCGCGATCTGTGCACATGGTGACGACCGCGCGCCCGGCGCGATCCATCAACTCGAGCTGTGCTCCGCCTTCGGCGCTTACCGACAGTGTTGCCCGGGTTTCTCTGGCCGCGTTGCGCAACACGAATCGGCGCGCCGCAACGGTGTCTTGACGCAGCCACCAGACCAGAAGCAGGAGCCCGGCCAGGGCCAGGGCGGCACCGCTGGCTGTAGCAGACAAGTAGAGCTGGTTTTGGAGCCGGTCGTTGTGCTCTTGAAGCTCCCGCAGGTGATCGGTGATCTCGTCACCGGCAAGCGCGGCGGATGGAAATAACCCTGTCAAACAGGATGCGATCAGCAGCACGAAAACGAGGGTATCGCCGCGAAATACGGGACGAACAATCGCGCCAGTCATGGCACAGATCTCCTTCTTTTTTACGCAACTAAAAGGACTGCTGGCAAACTGTCGCCAAGTCCCGGAGCATTTTCAGGGGCATGACCAGGATTCACGCCGAGGCTCCGGAATAATGTTTGACCCCCTGTTTCCACGTCAACCGCGATGCGACCAGCATGGTCGCGGCCAGCGCGATCGCAACCACCAGGTTTTCCAACGTGAGCCGACCGAGCAGAGCCTCCGTCGGCACGGTGACCGCGAAGGCAATCGGAATCAAGAAGGTCAGCGTAGCGCGCAGCCACCGGGGATATACCCCCACCGGCCAGCGGCCCGCTTCGTACATGCTCTGAAAGATGACCAAGATATTTTCGATCTTCACGAACCAGAAGGTGAACGTGGCCAGGATCACCCAGAAACTGTATACGATCACCGTGCCCATAGCCAACGCGATGGCGAAGCCACCGACCTGCATGAGCTCCAGGTCGTTCTCGAGTCGTGCCATTGCGATGCTCAACACCACCACCCCGAGCCCCACATCCGCGAGCCGCCAGGTGCGCATCTCGCTCAGACACACCAACACCTGAGCGTCTTCCGGTTTGGTCAGGGTAAAGTCCAGGGTCCCACTGCGCACATCCTCCATAAAACGCTGCATGCTGGGTTGGATCACCAACCCGATCAGCCCGCCCATGAGCAGATACACCCCCAACAGCGCCACCAGCTCCACCGGACTCCATCCTCGGAGATCCTCCGTATGCGCGAAAATGACCGCCAACCCGGCCAGGGATGTCCCCAGGGTCATGGCAGCCTGTAGCAGTTGCACCAGGAAATTGGTGCGGTACGCCATCTCGTTCATGAGACCGATGCGGAAGAACAGGACAGCCAGACGCAGGAGATTCACGATCCCACCGCCGCGTAGCGTTTGGCACCCCGTCCCCAGACCAGCGATAAAAGGCCGAACCCGAAAAGAATCCAGACAGCCTGCGCCACCAGCCCACGTTGAATCTCCGCTACACTCAGCTGACCGAGCACGAGTTCCACCGGAAACGCCAGCATCCACGGAAACGGCGACAGCGAGGCCACCTGTTGGACCCAGGCAGGCATCAGTTCCAGCGGCGCCATGCGCCCCGCTAGGAACAGCATGGCGAAGAAGTAGACCTGATTGAGCGCGGCCACCCGCGTGGTCCAAAAGGCGGCCAGGGCCAGACTCCATTCCACAAAGAACCGGAGTACGAACGCCAGCGCCAGGGTCGGAAGAAAAGCCGCCAACCTCCACGGGACCAGATCCATGCGCGGTTCGAAAACCAGCACCAGTGCGACCGTCGCCGGCGCCAACACGACCATGGTGATGGTTTTGAAGGCGATGTTTTCGGCGACGTCCCGATGTAGGGGATGTAGCGGCTGCAGCAGCAACGGTGAAAACTCACCAGTGCGTACGCGGAACTCGAACACGAACATGTTCCAGGTAAACGTTAGGTGGTGCACTATCATCATGACCAGGAAGTAGGCCGCGAAGTCGCCGCGGGTATACCCGCCCACGGCGCCCCCTTGCGAACTTGCCACGGCGATCCACACAGCCAGGTAGATGACCGGCTGCATCACCAACCCCAAAAGCCAGATGATCATTTCGGCGCGGTACTGGAACTGCAGCGCCAGAGAGGTTTTGAAAAGGGTCCAGTAGATGCCGAGCAATCTGTTCTCCGTTATTGGGCGAACACCTGTGCTATGACCTCTTCTATGGGGGGGTCTTCTACGGTGAGATCCAACACCGGCAAATCGGTCAACAACCGCGCGGTGATCTGTGGCGTGTCCGACTTTGGAACCCGCAGGGTTGTGCGTCCCGCTTCCTGATGCATCACTTCGCCATAACCACCGAGATCTTTTTCTCCGTTGGCCAACTCGACAATGATCGTTTTGTGAGGGGAGAATCGCTGTACCAGATCGACCAGATCACCGTCGAAAAGCAACGCCCCGCGATGGATAACCACGACGCGCTTGCAGAGTGCTTCCACGTCTGCCATATAGTGACTGGTCAGGAGAACGGTGGCACCGTAGCGCAGGTTATACTCGGTGACGAAGGAGCGAATACGGCGCTGCATGGTGACATCCAGGCCGAGGGTAGGTTCGTCGAGGAAGAGAATGCGGGGACGGTGCAACAGGGCGACAGCGATCTCGCATTTCATACGTTCGCCGAGAGACAGGTTGCGCACTGGTTTGTCCAAGAGGCCGTCTAGGTCCAACAGCTCGCACAGTTCCTCGAGCGCGTTGCGATATTCGTGTGGGTCGAGACGGTAGATCGCCCTGTTCCTTTCGAAGGAATCGCTTACCGGCAGGTCCCACACCAATTGGTTCCGATTTCCCATGACCAGAGTGATCTGCCGCAGAAACATCTTTGACCGGCGGAACGGATCGTGGCCCATTACATGGCAGTGGCCGGCGGTGGGGTACAGCAACCCCGCGAGCATTTTGAGGGTTGTCGTTTTTCCGGCTCCGTTGGGCCCGAGGAACCCCACCACTTCACCCTCGCTCACCTGGAAATCGATCTTCGTAACCGCTTCGACCTCACGGGTTTCGCGGTGCAGCAAGCTTTTGAAGGCGGCCACAACCCCCGCACCGCGAACGGGAACGGTGTAGATTTTGGTGAGATCGCGAACCTGAATCGCGGGTTCGTGAGCCACTTCAGTACTCCTGTATAGGGGCGGGATTTCCTACCTTTGCGCTGCCGGTTGGCACGTCCGAATCTAAAACAATCCAACCACCACGCCAGATGCCTCGCTGCGCTCGATACGCTTTCTTGGTTTTTGTATTAACCCTGGGTTGCTACACCCGCTTTGTGGGACTCAGTCGGGGGCACACCAACCCGCCGGTGGGAAGCGCGGAACATGCCTCTGTGGGGGGATCGTTCTACCACTTCCACCCGGACGAAGCCACCCTGATGCGCGCCGGGCGTGAGCTAAAATCGCCGTTCGACCCGCCGCTCACTGCCTATGGGCTCGTCCCGATCTACCTGGCGCGGTCGGTACTGGAAGGGATCGGGTTGTTTTCCCCTGCGCATACAGAGGTTCCCGAACGCCGGCAGTACATCGCCCTACGGTTCGTTTCGGCCCTGCTGTCGGTGGGGTGCCTGGCTCTGGTATGGGTTGTAGCGCAGCGATTCCTCGATCCTTGGAGTGCCCTGTTGGCGCTCTACTTCACCGCGGTCGCTCCCGTCGCCATTCAACAAGCCCACTTCTTCACCGTCGACGGCCTGTTCACGGTGATCGCCCTTGCCGCCTTCTACACCTTTCTGCGCGCGGTGGCGCAGGGCACATGGGTTTGGTTCGTCGCGGCCGGTCTGCTCATTGGCATCGCCGGCGCCACGCGGCTGAACGGATTGCTCTTAGGGCCGGTGCTCGCGGGAAGCGTGGTGATGATGCGTGGTCCCGCCGCTCTGCGCCAGCCGCACCTGTGGCTCTCGGCGCTGGTGGCGACGGCGACACTGCTGGCGCTGCAACCCTATCTGGCAACCGAGCCCAGCCTCCTGTTTAGCGGTACGACCTCCGACGATCTGCACTTTTCGCTCCAGGTCGCCCGCGGCGAGATCCTCCGCTCCTGGACCGTGGCCGACCTACACACCATCCCCTACCTGCACTACTGGACCGACCTGTGGCCGTTGTCGGTCGGGTGGCCATTGACGGTCGTCTTTGCCGCCAGCCTGGGGTACGCGGTTTGGCGTCGTCGCCCCGTGGGGTGGCTGATTCTCGGATGGTCAGCTCTCTATTTCGCGCTGATCGGCGGGTTGCACACCAAACATGTGCGTTACCTGTTGCCGCTGTTGCCGTTTTTCGCGTTGCTGGCGGGCGACTTCTGCGGCCGGCTGGCGCAGTCGACGCGCGTTCGCCGAATTGGAATCAGCGTTGGTAGCGTCGCGGTGCTGCATGCTGGAGTCTACGGAGTGGCGTTTTCCCAGTTGTACACCGTCGAAGACAGCCGCATCCAGGCGGCCCGTTGGATGGAGGCGAGTGTGCGTCAGGGCGCGCGCGTCGGCGTGGAGCGCGGTGGATTTACCCTGCTGCCCCTGGTGTCTCAAGATCGCTTCGTCCCCGTGGTGCTCAACTTGAGCACCCTGTTCGAAGCGCGTGGGTACATGTCGTGTGAAGCACAGTTCGAGTACCTGCGTCACGACCGTCTAGTCGATCTCGATTACATCGCCATCGTCGACGTCAACCGCTACGCCCAGTACATCGCAGCCCCGCGGCTGCTTCCGGTGGCCGCCGGATTTTACCGCCGGCTGGTTCAGGGTGTTCTCGGGTTTGAGCTGGTAGCCCGTTTCAAGAACTACCCGTCGTGGGCCCGGTTTCAGTTCCGCGACGATGGCGCCGAGGCCTCCTTCATCGGCTACGACCACCCCGCTGTCTACGTTCTGCAACGGAAGAGCGACGAGGCGATGGCAGCTGCGATGGCGCAGTGGCGGGATGAGCTGTCCAGAAATCGCGACTGCGCCGATCTGCTGTTGAAGAAGGCCGCCCAAGCTTTTAGCGAAGGCCGCTTCGAGGAGGTCGCCGGTGTCGCGGCGGAGGTGGTGGCGCAACATCCCGATCTGCCGCTGGTTCACTATATGCAGGCCGCGGCTAACCGGCGGCTGGGACTGCCCGATTCGGGGGCCACTGACCGCTTCGTTGACGGTTTCGAGAACCGCGCGACTCACGTGTTGCCGTGGGCCAGCGCCATGAGTTTTGCGGTCTTGGGCGTACCCGAGTTGGCCATAGAGGTCGTGCGACGATTCGGCACTGCCACCCATCACCCGCCGGCGTACCACCAGGATCTATCGCGCTCCTACCTGATCCTCGCAAACCTCATCTACCGAAGAGGGGCGTTGACGGCCGCAAAGCAGGCGTACGAGCTCGCCGACCAGCTTTACCCCAGCTCCGCCGCAAACAATCGGCTTGCGGTCATCGCTTATCGCGGCGGGCGCTACGAGCGCGCCGTCCAGTTTTGGTCCGCATCGCTTCGCATCGATGAGAAACAGGCTGGAATTCACGCCAATGTCGGTCAGGTTCTTGCCAAACACTCAAGTTCGTTGGACCAGGCACGGCACCATCTGCAGCGCGCCACCGAACTCGACCCTGGGCTGGAATCGGAACTGGGTGGGTGGATCACGGATCTAGGTCCCTAGGCTCGTCCGAGGAAACGTAGTCGGCAAAGGTTGGCTTGATCATGGGGACCCAGCGAATATCTTCTCAAGATATCTGACTTTCCCCGCCACCAGGTCGAAGCTGGAACCAATGCTGCTGCTTGCCGGATGCGCGTTCCTTTTTTTAGTCGCTCTGTCGCCCCCGTGTCGGGGGCAAGATCAGCTGCAACCGGAGATCTTCCTGGGAGCAACGGTCGCAATGACACTCACGGAAGGGGATGAGGGTGCCCGCGAAAGGAATTCCTTTCGCCGTGGGGACAATCCCCTCGACCACGTGCGCTTCACTGCACTTGGCGACGTGGTGTTTAACCATCGATTCTCGCTGCTGAACCAGATCATTCTGGATCCCGGGGCACGCGCCGGCCTCAATACCTATCTGCGGACCTACGCGCGCTACACCCTGGTTGCGAATCCATCAGCACATCTGCACCTGCAAGTGGGTCGATTGCCCACGGGGTTCGGCGCTTTTGCTCCTCGGGCGTATGCCGACCGCAACTTACTCATGGGATTGCCCCTGTTCTACACCTATTTTACGTCTCTCCGTTCCAACCAGCTGCCTGCAGACAACGATGATCTCTTGCGTCACCGCGGCAGCGGCCTCGCGGCCCGCTTCACCGGGTATCGAGATAGCACCGCGCCCAACTTCAACGGACTGCCGCTGATCTACGATGCCTGCTGGGACTTTGGCGTGCAGGCGGTGGGTTCGATCTGGCGCTTTGAGTATCTCGTTGGCGTCACCCAGGGCACCCTATCCGACCCGCGAACCAACCCCGCCGACAACAACGATGGCAAACAGCTCCTGGGTCGACTGGCCTTTGTGCCTCACGTGGGGGCCGTGGTGGGAGCATCCTTCGCACGCGGCCCCTACCTGGATAAAAGAGTGGAAACCCAGATTGAGGACACCGGTGCCGATCTGGAGGATTTCGAGCAGATCATCTATGGCCTGGATCTGGAGTACGGGATCCGCCATTTCCGCCTGGTCGCCGAGCTTGCCTCAAACACCTGGGAAGCAGCCACCTTGCACAGCGGACCGGTCGATCTGAAAACCTTGAGTTGGTACGTGGAAGCGAGCTACAAGCTGAGAGCCGGCTTGACCGCTGCAGCACGGTACGGACGGCTGGACTTTGGCAAGATCGTCAGTGGGATCGGGCGCCGGACAGACTGGGAGTTCGACGTCGGCCGCAGTGAACTGGGTTTGCGCTACCGGTTCACCGGCGGCGTGATTGGCAAAGCGGTTTGGCAACGGCATGTCGTCGATCAACCCGGGGTACCGAACCTGGATCTGGCGGCGTTACAGCTGGTGGCGTCGTTCTAAAAGAATCATGCGAACGCTACGTCTGGCGGCTCTGGTGCTCGGATTGGGCACGCCCGACCTCGAAGCGGGGACCCTTAGCGGGCAGGTTCTCATCAGGGAAGATCAGCGCGCACAACGCCCGGCGCGGTATTACCTGGGACCGTACCGCGGTACGACCGGGGATCGGCGTCAAGGGGAGGGCGTTTCCAAGGTTGTGGTTTATGTGGATGGCGCCTTCCCCGACAGCACGTTTGCCGCTGCCACAGCGGTCGTACGGCAACGTCAACAACAGTTCCTGCCCCATGTGTTGCCGGTTCTCAAAGGCACTTCAGTCGGGTTTCCCAATCTCGACAACTACTACCACAACGTCTTCTCCGTGTTTGCGGGCGAGCGCTTCGACCTCGGCAGGTACGGTGCGGGTGAGAGCGGTGAACAGACCTTCAACCAGCCCGGCGTCGTGGTTCTCCGCTGCGAGATCCACCCGGGCATGAAATCCTACGTGCTCGTTCTGGAGAACCCGTTCTTTGCCGTCCCCGACTCTAGTGGACGTTTCCGCATCGAAGGAATCCCCCAGGGCGTCTACGACCTGAAAGCGTGGCACCCCAACCGCGGAGAGCGCGTGCGGCGGACGGTGGTTCCCGAGTCAGGGGCAGTCGAAGTGCGGTTCTCGTTCTGAGGCCCGGATGACCTTGCACCGAAAGATGTTGCTGTTCACGGTAGGGGTCATTGCCGTGTTATTGGCGTTGACACTGGCCGTCATCCACTCGTTTGTCGCCGATCGCGTCGAAGCGGAGGTCGCTCGTGATCTCTTTGAAACCCGTTCGCTCTATGACCAGTTCATGAGCGAGCGTGGCCGCTGGCTTCAATCGCAGACCCAGGTGGTCGCCGAAGATCCCCGCTTTGTAGCAACTCTCGATATCCCCGACCCGGAGTTGATGCAACATGCGCGTACGGTGATTCCGGTGGCCAAGCAGTTTCAAGCGATTGTCGGCAGCGATCTGTTTATGGCGACCAATGCCTCGGGTCTGGTGTTGGCGCGCGCCAACATCCACTCGACAGTGGGGGGCGCCGCCCTCCCCCTTTCGCGCTCCCTTGACGCTACCCGGTCTTCCGTCGAAATGTGGGACCAACGCTACGATGTCCTGCAGGCCCCTTCCCAAGTAGGAACCGAGCTGCTGGGGTTTGCCGTTGTGGGGTTGAAAGAGGGGGCCTCTGCCCCCGATGCTCTGCGATTCGTGGACGCGGTGGCGCGGGACAAAAATACCCAGGAGCACTTGCGATCTGGCGCAGTGCCGCGGTCGTTTCTGGACGAGATCCAGCGCCACGTGGCGGCCGATTGGGTGGCTCTAACCGACGCCGAAGCCGTCCCGTTGCGTCTCATCAGGTGCCAAGTCGATTTCGGGGAAAACCTCTCCGCCAACCCCCGAATCGCGGCCGCCCGCAGCGGCATTACCCAGGCCATCGGGTTGTATCGCGAAGGCCGACGGCTGTTCCAGACAGTGGTCGTACCGGTCTGGTCTCAAGATCAGGTAGTGGGCACGCTCAGCACCGGTTTCGTCGTTGATGATCGCCTGGCGCAGCTGCTGCAGCGGATGACCCACAGCCACGTTTCCTTCGTCCTAGACCGCGATATCGTGGCCTCCACGTGGGGCCCCGACCAGCGTCTCCTGTTGCAGCGCCAGCTACAGAGCGAACCCTTTCCAGAACACACGGACGCGCCGATGGCCGTCGTCCTCGCGGACGAGACCTACCTGACGCTGACAGGTCCCTTGACCGAAGCGGCAACGCCGGGTGGTGGCATCGTCGTTATCCAGGTGTCCCTCGACGAAGCCAGCGCCTTCCTCACCACGATAGAGCATCTTCTGCTGGTGGTTGGACTTGGGGTCCTGTCCGTGGCGCTGGCATTGAGCCTGGTGGGGGTGGGGCGCATCGTGCGCCCGATACAGCTGCTGCTCACCGGAACGCGACGTCTGGCCGCGGGCGAATGGTCCCACCGCATTCCCGTGGAGGGCGGCGGGGAAGTCGGCGAGCTGGCCGGATCCTTCAATGAGATGGCGGCCTCTTTGGCCCAATCTGTGGATGCGCTGCAGGAGTCGGAGCAACGCTATCGCGACCTCTTCGACAACGCCCTGGATATGGTGTTCACCACCGATCGTCAGTTCTGTTTGACCTCGGTAAACGAAGCGTGTCGTTCCGTTCTTGGACGAGAACCGGCACAGCTCCAGGGGGTTTGCCTCTACGACCTCGTCGCCGCCCCCGACGCTGAAGGGCTGCGCGCCCGGCATCGTCACTTCGAGCCCGGCACCTCCCGTCCAGCGTTCGAAGCGGCCTTTCTGCGAGCGGACGGGGACCGGGTAACGCTGGAGGTCGCCACGCGCTGGATTCTGGAGGAAGGACAACCCACCGGAGTCCACGGCATCGCGCGCGATATTACCGAGCGCCGCGAGCGCGAAGAGGGACCTCGCGATTTCACGAGCAGCTCTACCAGGCGGAAAAATTGCGGGCGTTGGGTGAAATGGCCGCCGGGGTAGCGCACAATTTCAACAATCTGCTCACCATCGTGTTGGGCAATGCAGAGCTCATCGGCATGCGCGAGGAGCTGCCCGAGAAGATTCGCGAGGACACCGCCCGCATCCTGGATTCCGCGCGGCGATGTTCGGCCATTGTCAGGCGCATCCAGACGTTCGGAAGACCCGTCGACCTGGCGGCTGTAGAAAAGGTGAATCTGCCTCAGGTTATCCGCGACATCGTGGAGATTACGCGACCCAAATGGGAATCGGAGGCCGGGCGCGAGGGTCGCGTGGTAAAGATCGATTTAAATCTGGAGCTGTCCAAGCCGTTGGAAGGTCTCGCTTCGGTGTGGGAGGAGATCTTGTCAAATCTGATCTTCAACGCCGTTGATGCCATGCCGCACGGGGGTACCATCACTATTGGAGCTTACCTCAGGGACGAAGAGGTCGAGGTGACGGTCGCCGACACCGGTAGTGGAATGGACGAGAAGACCCGGGCGCGGGTTTTTGAACCGTTTTTCAGCACCAAAGGAGATCGCGGGACGGGGTTGGGCCTGAGCACCGTTTGGGGTATGGTTCAACGGATGGGCGGACGCGTCGACATCGACAGCCGCCCTGGGGAGGGTACGACCTTTCTACTTCGGGTGCCAATCGCAGACGCGAGCGCGCCTTCGGAGCCGCCCCTTCCCCGCCCCGAAACGGGGCGGGGACTGGAGATCCTGGTGGTAGACGACGAGCCCAACGTGCTCGAGATCCTCACTCCGATGCTGGCGGGAAACGAGGTGACCACGGCCAACCACGGCCGCGCCGCTCTTCAGCTGCTAGCGGAGCGGGAGTTCGACCTGGTTCTGTGTGACTGGATCATGGGGGGCCTCTCCGGACTCGAGGTGGCGGAGGCGGTGAAGCGGCGACGTCGGCGCACCGTCGTTGTCCTCATGACCGGATGGGAGCTCAAGGACACTCCCGCCGACCGTCACCCCGCCATCGATCTGGTGCTCTCAAAACCGTTCGATCGCGAGGAGATCGATCGGGTCATGGCCGAAGCCAGCGTACTCTGCATGGGAGCACGTTAGTCCAACGCGGCGCCGACGATCTCCTTGATTTTGGCCCAGGAGGTGGCCTCGACCGCCGTCGGTTGCGCAGGTTCGGGAGGATGACTCTCCGGGTCGCCGGGTTTGGTGACGGCCTCGGGGTCGCCCGGGCTCTCGTCGCCGGCCTTCCAGGTTCCCTCGGGATCGCCCAACTCTTCGCCGTTGGTAAATCCGTCCTCATCGGAGTCTATGGCGGCCAGCTTCGGACCCCAAAGCACGTTCCCGTCTTCGCTGAGAAACTCGGCCTCCACCGTCCGCCCGAAGGCGTTGCGGGCATCGCCGCCCCTAGGGCTCATGTGACAGTTGGAGCAGGTGTTGACGGGCCCGTTGGGAATCTGCCCGGGACGAAAGAAGCGGGCTTCAGCGTCTCCCAACATCCAGGGACCCAAACACAACGCGAAGCAGATCAGACGCAACATTCGGACAACCATGTTTTCCTCCGACTAAGGGTTCGAGATCAAGTACAGAAAGGCTTTCTTGGGGCAAGCATCGTGCCAACACCGGCCGTGAGGTGTAATCGATTGGGGCACGTAAGCTTGGCTCCGCTCAGTCCCGGGATGCTACGCCGCGGCGGAACGACAGTTTGACGCCATGGGCGCCTACGAAATACCCAGAAATACCTGTATAATATAAGGCTTAAGACGCATTTGTGGAAGTTGTGCGGCAGTGTCTCATAATAACTGCTATTTTCTCTTTGAAACGCATATTTCCGGCTAGGCCACGGGCGTGACGCGATACAGGAGTCGATGGCGTAGCTGATCCAGGGGGAAGGCGGGCCCGGGATCGATCTTGCGGTGAGGGGCGATTTCTTCATGGCCGAGGATGTGGCGAATCTGGTAGGTTGCGACCAGGAGACGGCAGAGGCTCTCAACGACTCTGAGCTGCACCGCAGGGTAGGTGTGCCAAAAGCAAGGTTCTACTTGATTGCGATGCACCGCCTCGCACACCTCGTGCGGGGGGTATTCTTGGCCCAACGACGACCTGTAGCGGCCGTCGCGTTTTTCTAGTTTGCCGGCGTTTTGCACCTCGATACCCAGTGAGTATTGGTTGAACTGAGTACGCTCTCCCCAGCTGCTTTGACCGGCGTGCCAGGCGATCTGGTCGAAAGCTACGAGTTGAACCAGGGCGCCGTCGCGGCCCACCACCACGTGCGCCGATACTTGCTTCTCCCTGTCGCAGAGGGTATTGATCGCCGTCTCGAGGGTGTGACCGTCGGTAAAATGTAGAATGATGGTATCCGGATTTGGGCCCTCGAACGGTCCCCCCACATTTGCCGAGGGGTGCTGGACGGTGTTATCCCCGACGATCTGATGATTGTCGACCCTGATTTCTTCTCCCGCCGGCACGGATGATTTTTCGCTAGCGTCCTTGTGATTTTCCAAGAATCCCAGTATCCTTACGCAAGGATCTTTACTTCTTTACTTTTCTAGGTGCGAGCGAATATGTCCAGACCGCTGATAAGTACAATCTCCGCCAAGGGGCAGACTACGATTCCCGTCGCCGTCCGCCGCGCGTTGGAGATCACTCCAGGCGACGCGATCCGCTACTCGATCGAAAGCGATGATGTGCGCATCGTCAAAGCCGACCTCATGGATCTGCCATGGGCCCGCGCCCTGCAACCCACCTTGGCTGAGTGGGAAGGGGAAGAAGACGATGATCTGTGACCCCTTCGAGGTGGTGGAGGTGCCCTACCCGTTTGCGGATCCCGCTCAGGCGAGACGCCGCAAGGCGCTGGTGGTCTCCAGCGTGGAATTCAATGCCAAGAACCGCAGTTCGGTGCTGTTGGTGTTGACCAGCGATCGACCACCCCAGTGGCAGCGCGACGTCGCCCTTGAAGCGTGGGCCGCAGCGGGTCTGCGCAAACCGTGCATCGCCCGCATGAAGTTGTTCACCTTGCCCAACGACCTCATCCTCGATCGGGTGGGCGAGGTCCACGAGGTGGATCGCAAGCGCATCGCCAAGGCGTTGAAGAAAACCCTTGGCATCTGAGGCGCCAGAGACCCGCGCGTTTGCCGCCCGCCGAACGGAGCTACTCGACCGGGAGAATCCCTTTCTTTAGCGCAAATCGCATCAGCTCTGCCTTGGTGCGCAGCCCTAGCTTCTTCATCACGTTGGAGCGGTGATATTCGACCGTGCGCAGACTGATGGTCAGCCGCTGCCCGATATCGGTGTTGTTGCAGCCTTCCAAAACCAGGTGCATTACCTCGCGCTCGCGCGGCGTGAGTGTATCATACACCTCCTGCTCGCCCGACTCCGCAAGTTCCAGGTAGGCTCCGATCGACTCTTGCGACAGCGGCGGACTTAGATAATGGCGCCCCGCGGCCACTTCCCGCAGCGCCTGAACCAGATGGTCGGGAGCCGCGTTCTTTAGCACGTACCCGCCAGCACCATTCTTCAACGCTTCTGCCACATAAGAGCCGGCGGAGTACATGGAGTACACCACGATTTTCGTATTCGGCGATCTCCGTTTTGCCTGTCGCAGCACGTCGATGCCGCTTTCCGCCTCCAAGAGCGTGCGCAGCCCCTGGCATACGACCCCGTGATCATCCGCCAGCAGGACGTCCATTCGCGGCTTCCACGGTAACGGCATGGGCGGACGCCTTGCCAATCAAGGGCAGCTCGGCCAACAGACAGGTTCCGCGGCCGGGCGTCGTGTCGATGGTCAGCGCTCCGCCTACCAACAGAGCACGCTCTTTCATGCCCGCGAGCCCACCACTGCCGACGCCACTCATCTCTACACTGCCATCGAACCCCGCCCCTTCGTCCTCTACCTGGACGTGCAGCCTGTCGGGCCTGGACCAAAGGCGTACATGCACGTCACTCACCTGGGCGTGCCGGGCGACGTTGGTCAACGCTTCCTGCACGATGCGATACGCCGCGGTTTTGACTTCTTGAGCGAACCCTCTTTCCAAGCCGTCATGTTTGAACACCACCTGCACCTGGGTCTGCTCGGTGTAGCGTAAGAAATGCCACGCCAAGGCGTGGAGCAATCCCTGGTCGTCAAGTATGGAGGGTCGCAGATCCAGAGACAGATCGTGCACATTCGTGGCGAGCTCATGCACCAGCTTTTGGGCTCGGTTTAGTGCCTGGTTCATGCGCTCGCCAGGCTGCCGTGGCACCGTCCGCAGAATGAGGTTCAACCCGGTGAGTGTTTGGCCGATTTCGTCGTGCAGCTCCCGCGCCAAGGACCGCCGTTCCTCTTCCTGCACCTCGACGAGTCGCCGTGAGAGGCTCTGCATCCGCTCCTTGCCGGCGCGAACCTCGTCGTAGAGCCGGGCGTGCTCCAGGGCGATTGCGATTTGCCCCAAGAGGGGCTGCATCGCTTCGATGCGCCGCAACATCGCGTCGCAGTCGTGGAGCGCGCTGCCGGTGGCCAGAACCGCCAACACCCGGTCGCCCTGTTTTACCGGAATAAAGTAGGACGCTTTGCGGGCATGGGATTCGATCACCTCCGGGTCGGTGGGACCGTCGTTGGAGTCGAAACGCGGATCCCAACCGCGAACAACCTGAGTCTCTCCCGAACGCGCGACCTCCGCCATGATATTGGCATCGTCGAGGGCGTACGACAATCCGATAATCGGACGGCTCTCGTCTGGTCGGTTCTCATCGGAAGCGGTGGGGCGCAAGGTGTAGGGGTGCGACTCGATGGCTCCTTCGTGGACGGTGCGTGTTCCTTCTGCCGTCTCCTGCAAGATCGGGGCGCGCACATAGTTGCGAACCACCTCGACCCGTTCCCGCTCGTGCCGCACCAGAGCCACGGTGAGGCTGCGAAATACTCCTGTTTCGATGAGCTGAGCGGCGAGGCTGTCGAGAATCTGGTCCAGGTCCAAAGAGACCAAGGTGACCTGGCCGATGTGGTGAAACGCGTTCACCAGTTTTTCCTTCTCCTCCAGGCGGCGATTCGTAACGATGAGCTCCTGCCGTTGTATTTTTAGCGCTTGCTCAGCCTGTTGGCGATCGGCGATCTCCTTCTGCACCTGGGCGTACAGCTTGGCGTGCTCTAGGGCAATGGCAATCTGCGCCAGAAGCGGTTGCATGCTTTCGATACGCGCGAGGACCGCCTGTTTATCTTCCATCTGACTACCCGTAGCCATAACCGCCAGCACCCGATCCTCCCGCTTTACCGGAATGAAAAAGGCCGCCTTGCCCTGGCGCTCTTGCCGCGTGTTGGCACGTTGATCCAGGGTGTCGCTCCACTCGTCCAACACTTGCATCTCCCCGGAACGAGCCGTCATCGCGGTGACGTTGTCGTCGTTCAAGGAGTAGCGGAACCCGACGACGTCGGCCGTGCTCTGAATCGGCACGGCTGCCGCCGGCCGGATGACCTTTTCGTCCGTACCGAATTTTTTGTTGAATCCCAGGCCCTCGTTGATGAGACTGCGCACCACCACGATCGAATCGGTCTCCTCGTCGACCAACGCAATCATCAAGGAACGGAAGAGGCCGGTCTTGATAACCTGGGTCGCCAGGGTGTCGAGAAGCTGCTCCAGGTCGAGCGACGACAAGGTGGCGTGGCCAATTTGCTCGAACGCGGCCAGCAGCCGGTTCTTGTCGGCGATGCCTGAACGCAGGTCCGCCAACTCCTGTATGAGCGCTTCGGTCTGCATCTCGTCGCGGGAAGTCATTTCGATCACCGGGTTGGCAACTTAACTAGAAAACCTGCCGCTATAAATGATGGCCGCAACCCGCGTTAGCGAGGTCTCTTGTCAGCCGCCCTTCTCCGCGGTTAGTTTAGCCGCGTGGAGAAGCTCAAGGAAGACATCGTATTCGAGGCGAGTATGCGCGGCCGCACCTTCGTGTTCCGCTCCACCTGGGGTCTGTTTAACCCGCGTGCGGTCGATGAAGGTTCGCGCCTGCTCATTCGCCACCTAGAGGTGCCGGCGGACCACCGCTGCATCGACATCGGCTGCGGCTATGGCGCCATCGGGCTGGCGCTGGCGCATTTGTGTCCCGACGGCGAGGTAGATATGGTCGACAAGGATTTCGTCGCCGTGGAGTACGCCAATAAGAACGCCGCGGGCAACGGACTGACCAATGGTCGAGCCTATTTAAGCAACGGATTCAGCGAGGTGCCATCCATTTCGTTTGACACGGTTGTATCGAATCTTCCTGCCAAAGCGGGCAATGAAATGTTGTCCATACTGTTGGGTGACGCGCACCGGTACCTGCGTGTCGGCGGCGCGCTTTGGGTGGTCACCCATGCCGGTTTGAAAGCGTATGTCAAACGCGCGTTCCAGGAGATCTTCGGCAACTACGAAAAGGTCAAGCAAGGACGAACCCATTCCGTCGCGCGTGCCCTCAAAGTCTAGTTGCTGTCGGTGGCCGGCGCACCAAACGGAACGATATTCACTGCGTGAAAGAAGTCGGTAACCTCGGCGAAAAGGGCTGTAAACATCTGACCTCCAACGAGGGTAAGGTCTTCGAACTGATCAGCGGCACCGAAGCGGTCGGCAAACGCTTGACCGACCTGACTGTCCAGACCGTGGGCGGCGTCTTGCAACGAAGTAGCCGCCTTAGAGTAGTAGCTCACGCGCTCGTGCAGGTCGTCCAGAACCCCGGCATCGGATTGCTCGGCAATATGCTCCCAATGCCTATAGTAGTGGTCGAGGATCTCACTCTTCTCCGGGCATTCTCCCAGCGCCATGGCCACGGCGAAATCAACGGCGAACGCTTTCAAGTACAGGAGCTCGGACCGCAGTTGTCCCGGTTCCAGGCGGAGATGGTCTGCAAGGGTTGCCAAGGCGCTGTCCTCCCGATCCGCCGGATGACACACGGCGTCTATGAGCACGGCTGCGATCTCGACGGGGGAAGCTTCTTTGCGCGAGGCGACGATGAGACCTCCAGTACCTATGAATGAGCGCACTACCTCAAAGGATCAGCCCGTGGCCGAAATCAGCGACGATTTCTCCGGCCTCCTGTTTGACCAAGCCGCTGGGCAGAACGTGGCTGTTGAGATAGTAAATGCGTTCCCAGGTCATGGCCGTGTGCACCAGGAATTTTACCCGCCCGCCCCCCTCTTCCTGGGAAACTAACGGACCGTACCACTCCGGCCGTGACAGGCTGTCCACCTTAGTGGCTTGTTCCACCGTCTGGTCGAACCCTGCAGCGGAAAAAACGGGGGTCGATGCGATCCAATCGGAAACTTGCCAACTGGCTCGAGTGGATTGCAACTCGGTCACGAAGAACGCATACTGGAAGAGGCCCTCCGGGCTCGACTCGAACAAGAGATATTGATAAAGCTGCTCGATTGCTTGGGCTTGCTGCTCCTGTTCGTCATCGAACCAGCTCACCAAAGGTGTGTCGTCGCCGTCGCGGGTGCGCGCGTAGGGTTGAATGCCGGTGGCCATCTCTCCAATGTTGGACTGGATGTAGTCCAGCATGTACCCATCACGTATCCCCACCAACGGAAAAAGTCCGAGAAGATGATTTACGTCCTCGGGTTTCTCAAACTGCGTACATGTCTCGCGAAACTCCAGCACCTGTTTCAGCAGGTCCACGGCGCCATCGCTGGGAACCCGCTCGTACCCTTCGATCGGGTTCATTCTGGCCCTCCAGACATCTGCCCAAGTTATTAGATATATAAGAGATACACAAGCTCAAAGAGGTCGGCCTGCCCCTGCTTCGGTAGCGGGGTACGGCCGTTTCCTAGTCCTGTCGCCACGCCCCGCAGGCTTTGATCGTACGGCCGCGGGGTGTTGTTTTTAATGTGGAGTTGGTGTCGGAATTGGAGCGTCCACCGATCGGGCCCGTTTGGCGGGAGCGGCGGTGAGCGCTCGCCGCTGGCTATCCAAGGGATGCGACGGTGTGCGGGGAGAGCCGGGCGTTATTGAACGCTTGAACCATCATGGCGCTTCCGGTATTTGCGAGGATTTCGGAGCGGGTGAATCGGGTCGATTCGTGGGCCATGTCGGCGTCGCGAATGCTGGAGTCGGACGATTGCAGGTTTTCGATCTCGTGTTCACTGTAAGACAGCGTAAACCCAAGCCGATTCTGCAATGCCCCGAGTCTGCCGCGTTCGTCGCTGATCCGTCCAATGGCCTGGTCCACGAGCACAATGGTAGTACGCGCCGCCGATTGGCTGGTTATCGCCGCTTTCCCCAGGTTGAGGGTCGTGCTCGAGGCGCGCAGGTCCGGCAGGTCGAGAACCAAACGGTCAAAATCCTCGTTGTCAGGACCCACCTGAAAGCTGCCGCCCACCCCTGCTTCGACCGCCAACGTGGTTCCATCGAGGGCGCCCGCCCGGTACTGACCCTCGCCGCCCGCAGACCCTCCGCTGAGGGTGATCTGCAGGCCGAGCCGGTCGAAGTTCACTCGCACCTTGACGCCCTCGGGAATGATACCCGCGTCCAGAATCGTCCCCAGATTGATCTGCTGGGAGTTTTCGCCGTCGCTCAGGTTTACGAAGGCATCTCCCGGCGAGTCGGTAAAGACATACGTTCCCGGCTCTGCACCGGAGACATTGTGACTTACAATGCCGGTTGCGGAGGCATTGATGAGCGCCGTCGATTCGTCGACGACCGCTTCGCCCTCGCCGGCCAGGAGAATGCGGCCGTTGTAGGTGGTTGCCTGTGCCAAGCGATCGATATCGGAGCGTAGCTGATTGAACTCGGAATTCGCCACCTCGCGTTGGTCTGGGGTGAGAGTGCTGTCCGAGGCCATTACCGCTAGCTCTCGCATGTGCAAGAGCGCGCGGTTGGTGGCGTTCAACGAACCTTCGGCGACTTGCAGAAGGTTGGCCGCCTGCTCGACGTTGCTGATGTTCTGGTCGAGCCCGGCAAGGTCGGCGCGCAAGCCTTCCGATATAGCGACGCCGGACGCATCGTTGGATGCCCTTTTGACGCGAATACCCGACGACAAGGTTTCGACCTGGCGAATCGCCCGCGAACTCTGTCCAGATATGGCGTGTTGTACCGTGAGTGCCATGAGGTTGTTATTGGTGCGTAGAGTCATCGTCTATTCCCCGCGTAACACGTAGTATCAGATGAGACTTACTGATTGTTTGCAGACCGTTCGGCGCGGCGAATTCAAGGCTGCTGAGTGGTCTTCGGATCAACGTCTTCTTTCCCGTCTATCGGGCTCCGGGGGGAATGCTTTAGTTTTTTCACCCACACTCGATTCTAGCGTGAGCGATAGGTGGCGCGGAGTCGGATAAGCCGATTTTTGATGGGCGGCAGGCGCCTAGAAGATTCTTAAACGGCCGCGCCAGGCGGAGTGAATTCTTTGATCTCGGTAGCCTCGTAGCGAAACAGCTCCACGGCGGGGTCGGTCCAGCGATCCGGAGAGGCGCCCTGCTTCAAACAGAGTTGGGTCAGGAAGTCCCGTGGATCCTCGTACTGTTGCCAAACGCGCGGCAGGAAGGTGGATCGTTGCCCAGAAACCATCAGGATGACCCCGTCCCGATGGGGGACCAGTGCGGTTGCCCGCTCCACCCCTTCTTCTACTATGGCTTGGGGTTGGCCAATAATGGAGACGGAGACGCAAAGGGAGGGCAGTTCCTCCATCGTGACCGGAGCGAAGCGCGGGTCTTCGAGCGCTGCTTTGACCGCGCAGATACGAATGCCGCGATGCAACGGAAACCGCTTATCCAGTTCCCCAATGCAACCTCGTAGTCGGCCTTTTTTTTCTAGAGTTACAAACACCCCTCGGTAGAGCTGCAGCAAGGTGCGGCAGTGCCAGCCCGGGTCGAGCGCCGGTTCCGGTTCGCCTTTGAGTCTGGACTCAATCGCAGCGCGCGCGAGCCTCAGGACTTCGCGGCTCATGGGGGCGGTAATTGGTGGATCGGCAGTCATTTGCTGCTGCACCTACGCGGGACGTGCCCCCCTGAACCAATCAGGGTCAGGCTCGGGTTTTCGGTAGTGAATACCATATGCTGTTGTTTTCCGCCCTGATGAATATTATATTGTTGTTCGGACCTAGTAGAACCACGTACATTTCCACCCGTTTCGTCGAGTGGTTCGCCACCGGACGACGCCCGGGTATACCCTTGGGGAGTTATTATGCCGTTAGGAAAAACACTCAAAGCGCTGCGCCAAAAACAAGGCCTCAATCAGAAGGGATTGTCCGGTTTGTCGGGTGTATCTCAGGCGACGATCTCACGCATCGAAACCGGAAGAGTGCGACAGCTGCGCTCAAGCGCACTCAAGAACCTTGCCGACGCCCTCAGCGTCTCCGTCGATTTTCTCATGGGCGACAACGAGGTCTTTGCCCCGATACCTCAAGCCGGCGCCCACTCGCTGCTCGTCGGTAAAGAGGACCGTTTTCCACAGATTGCTGACTTCCTGGAACCGTTTGCGGTGCATGAGAACGGTCGTTTTCTCTACGTCAATCGATCGTTCGCCGAGCTCGTCGGGTACGACCGCGAGGAACTCCTCAGCAACGGCAACATCGAACGCATCGTGGCCCCGGAGTCCCGCACCCTGGTGCAACGGCTTTTTGCCAGCGGCATGGAAGATACCCGCGAAATTCTCCTCGTGCGCAGTGACCAGACCCTTTTTCCGGTTGAGTTAGCATCGCGAAACATGGCGGGCAACATTCAGTTGGCCATCGTCCGCAACATCTCGCAACGTCGCTGTCAGCAGGCTTCCGCGCGACTGCAGCAGGCGGGTCTGTCCATCGACGCCTTCGCCGACCTCGGCAAGGTGGTGCGCATGATGGCGGATGAACTCCAAGACACAGGCATTCCGTTCGAGGTCGCGGAACTGCACATGATTGACGAGGAAACCCAGATCCTGACCAGCTGGACGGCTTACCCCGAATCAAAGGGGTATCAACTGTTTACCGCATCCGAAGACCTCCCTGGTCTGCTCGGCGACTTGCCGCCTGTTCGCGGTCTGCTCAACCACTGGCGCCGGAGCAAGGTTTGGGAGCGGGAGGCAGACGAGGCGTTTCAGCGCTCCCTCCTGCGGCGCGCGCCTAGCGGGCCGCCCTGCAGTCTAGGTACCGTGATCGATGTGCCCACGAGTCGAGGCAGCGTCTCGGTTGGCCTTGCGGCTGGAAAACCGGTGCGTAGCGCAGAGGTCGTCGATTGCTTGCATCAGCTGGCGGGGCCAATCGATTCGATCGTTGGCAAGCTGCGGCAGGTTGAAACGGTACGCCAGCAGCTACAGTCGCTTGAGGCGACTCCGACACAGAAGTTGCGCACGGCATAAAAAGGCTAACCGGAATCTTCGTTTATTGTTATTTTTAATTGAGTTGTAGAAACGATAGGGGCAGCCAGCGGTGCTGCCACCCCACCTCCCTTTCGCCCCTTGACATCCACAGGAGTTCGACCACGTGGCACTGGGTCTCTATCGTTGCGCCTGCGGCAAGAAGTACAAGATCTACATGCCCAAACACAAGCTATTTGGCGAGATCGTCAGTCGCGCCGTCGACTGGTTTGCCGTGGACGCTAGAGAGGAAGCAGAAGGTGAAGTGGAAGACGTGAAACGGTTAGCCCACATGAGTCGCTGCACCTACGTGGATGGCGGCAGCACAGAGCGGCTCACCTGTACCGAGTGCGCCCAGGAGATTGACTTGAAAACCCATTTTCGCTCGCATCTGGTCAAGATCTAAGCCGCCTAGCGTTCGCCCCTCCCGTTGCCCCGCAGGCGACCCCTACACCGAGTCGCTGTCCGACACGCTGTCGAGCTTGTTGAGCCCGTTCAACGCGGCAATGCGAAACCCTTCCGAAAATGTGGGATAGTTAAAAATGGCGTCGATGAAGTAGTCGACCCGAACTCTGAAATCGATCGCCATCTGGCCGATCGGAATCAGCTCTGTGGCGTTGGTGCCGATGATGTGGACCGAGAGAACCTCCCGCGTCTCGGCGTGAAATATGATTTTTATCAAGCCGGTTGTATCCCCGGCAATGGGGCCGCGCGCCACCTCATCGTACTCGGCTCTTCCCACCACGTAGTGCACACCCTTCTTTTGCAGCTCCTCCTCCGTTGGACCGACGCTGGAAATCTCGGGAATGGTATAGATTCCATACGGAAAAAACTCGGGGAAGTGGTGACTTTTCAACATGAACGCGTTGCGCACCGCCAACCTGCCTTGCTCCACCGAGGTTGAGGCCAGTCCCGGCGGACCGATAACGTCGCCGGCGGCGTAGATTGTGGCGCAATCGGTCTGAAACAGAGCGTTGACCGGAACGTTCCCCATTTTGTTCAGGCTGATGCCGGCGCCCTCCAGATTCATGCCTTCGACGTTGGCCACGCGCCCCATCGAATAGAAGCAACGATCCGCCCGAATCGAACCCCCATCCGACAGCGCGATCTCTGCGGCACCATTGTCCGCCTTCCGTAGCTCGTCGATCTTGGTGCCCAAGCGGATGTCGACGCCGATTTCTTCGATGTACTGGCGGAACCGATCCCCCACCTCCACGTCGACCATGCGCAACACTTCGTCTCGCCGGTCGACCAGGAGCACTTTCACCCCCAGCGCGGCAAACATGGTGGCGTATTCGCAGCCGATGATTCCGGCGCCCAGGACGAGGATCGATTTCGGCAGGTCCGGCATGCGGAAGACCTCGTCCGAATCCATGAAGAGATGGGGTTCCTCGGGTATGTCGATCGGATGGCGCGGCCGGGATCCGGTGGCGATGAGCGCAAACTGACATTCGATCTGACAGTTCGGTTGCTCATTCTCGTCGAGAATTTCGATAACGTGCTCGTTGCGAAAACGTGCCGTTCCGTAAACGACCTCAACGCCGTTTCCTTCGCACTGGTTCTGCAACATGCCGTTTTGATCCTCGATCACCTTATTGATCCGAAAGGTCAAATCGGACATGGAGACTTTGCGGTGCTCATGGCCGAAATAAGCTGACTGAAGAAATCCCGTCAGGTCCAGAATGGCACGCCGCAAAGCCTTGGAAGGAATGGTTCCATGGTGCAAACAATGGCCCCCCAGCAAACCCATGCGGTCAACCAGCACCACTTTCTTGCCGGCTTTGGTGCCCTGTATGGCCCCCTTTTGGCCCGCAGGACCTGCTCCTATGACAACCAAATCCGCTTCAATCGACTGCATCTTTTCTTGCTCCCCTATATGCTCCTGCTTGCTCCTCTGCTCCCCGGCCTGGCCTGGTCTAGAGATGCTCCGGCTTTAATGCATCTGAGCCGCCAGGTCATTGGCTTCGACTTCCAGCGCGGCCAGAACGGTCGCCACATCCGCTCCGTCTGCCGTTTCTACAATGGCGTCCGTAATCAGTTTTCGAACCGCCTCGTAGCTAATCACCGTCGGTTCGGACTTGCCGTAGGTCAATAGGCGGTAGGCGCGCTCGTAATTCGGGTTTTCGGCGAAGTAGTCGCCGAGCTCCTTGGCGGTGCTCTTGCGGACAGGAAAATAATTACTCGCTCTCACCCACCGCGCCTGCTGCTGAGGTTCGGTAAACCATTTTAAGAACAGCCAGGCTGCCAGTTGCTGCGGCGGGGTCGTTCGACAGATCGAAATGCTGGCGCCGTAAACGTTGACCACGGGGCGATCGCCGTCGAACGGGGGCGCGGCGACGCGCCAATCGAATCCCTCTCCCGATTCCACGCCGCTCTTGACAAACGGTAGGCCGGAGGAGCTGCGCAAGGCGAACAGAACGGTGCCGACGCTGAATTCCGTGGTATCCCCATAGCGCTCGCTCAGCAATTCGACACACCTCTCTCCGATGAGCTCTTGCATGAGCTCTAGCGACGCGCGGAGCTCAGGAGTGTTGAGGGTGTAGGTCGTCCCGTCCGCGGATATGAAGTCGCCTCCGCGGCTCATGGTCATGCTCGCGGCCCGACTGGCGTCGGTATCGAGCAAGAAACCGAGGCTACGGTTGGGGGTGTGCGAGCGACTGAACGGCTGCGAACGGGCTTTGCGGCAAAGCACGGCAAACTGCGCCCAGGTGCGCGGTGGCTCCGAGCGTCCCAGCTCCTGCAACCAGTCCTGATTGTAATAGAGCACCTCCATGGACCGGTTGGGGGGAAACCCGATCTGCACGCCACCGATCTCGTCCTGCTCTAGAAACGCCTGGAGGTAGTCGGTGTTGGCCGCGGGTGACAGCCCCCACCTGCGTGAGTTCATGTACGGTTTGATGTCCACCAGACCGTCGGCCCGGTGATACGCCTGCGCCTGGTTTTGGTAGGCGACAACCAACTCGGGCAGCTCTCCCCCCTGCAGCCCCACCACCATTTTGTTGTAGATGTCGGAGTAGGCGCCGGCGTACTCTCCCTTCACCGTGATCTGGTAGTCGTTGGTGCGGTTGAACTCGGCGATCATGTCTAGCAGGGCTTCCTCGCGCATGCGCGTGTGCTGGTACCAGAAAACTACCTCTTGCCCCGTCGGATCGACCGCTTCCAGGTTGACGACGGGCATCTCAATGCGCTGCGCATCCCCGCATCCACCCAACCACAGGGCAATGATGAAAGGGCCGATCAGCTTGGAAAACAACGGCTTTACCCTTTCAGACCGGACATCGAGATTCCTTCCGTGAACTCCTTCTGAATCAAGAAGTAGGCCGCCAGTACCGGCAAGGTGGCGATAACCGCCCCAGCCATTTGTAGATGCACCTCCGGCCCGGCTTCGCTGACAAACTGCTGCAGTCCCACCGATATGGGTCGCCAGTCCGGCGTGTTGGTAACCAACAACGGCCAGGCCAGTGAATTCCACGAACCAATAAAGGTGAACATGGCGACGGTCAGCAAGGGGGCGCGGCACAAGGGGAGCACGATCTGGAAGAGAAACCGAAGGTGGCCCGCCCCGTCGATGCGGGCCGCATCCCACAAATCATTGGGAATGTTGCGCAGGAACTGGCGCAACAGAAAGATGCTGAAAGCGCTGGTCATGAAAGGAATCGTCAACGCCGGCCAGCTGTTCAACCAGGCGATGGGAGAGTTGCGATGCAGCCACGACACGGTGAGAAAGTTCGGCACCATGGTCACGGTTTCGGGGATCATCAACGTGGCCAGAATCGCCGCAAATATCAGATCCCGTCCGGGAAAGCTCATGCGGGCAAGGGGGTAGGCAGCCAAAAGCGAAAACAGAAGGGTGCCGCCCACCTGGATCGCGGCGATGATCAGGGAATTCTGGAAATACAGACCGAAGTCCGCTTCTCTCCAGGCTTGGACGTAATTGCCCCACTGGACGGTCTCGGGGGCAAGCACGCGGCGCATGGTTTCGCCTTGGGTCATAAACGATGCTAGCAGCATCCACAGGAAAGGGAACGCGGCGGCAAGGCCACCCGTTGCCAGGGTGGCGTAGATCGTCCACCTGCGGCGGCGGTTTTTTACGTCACTCGCCATAGAATACCCGTGCTCCCAGCAGGCGATTCTGCGCCAGCGTGAGACCGAGAATCACCACAAACAGCACAAACGCCATCGCCGCGGCATACCCGGCGTTGTGGTACTCGAAGATCTGATCGAACACCGCGACGCTGAGAACATCGGTGGTGTCTCGAGCTCCCGCGGTGCGCATGATGTAGATATGGTTGAACGCCTTGAAGGTGCCGATCACCGCCACCATCGACAGAAAAAACAGGATGGGAGAGACCAGCGGCAATGTTATATGGCGGAACACCTGTCCCGGACTGGCTCCGTCGATCTCGGCCGCTTCGTAATAGTGCCGTGGGATGGCGCTCAGGCCAGCCAGCAGGATCACCGTGTCGTAGCCGATGTAAACCCAGATGTTGTAGAGGATGATGGAGACCAGAGCCAAACTCGGAAACCAGTCGTCGACCCAGGGTGGATAGGCAAGATCCAGACCGCTCAGAATCAACGCCACCACCGACTTGCTTTCGTAGAGCCAGCGCTGGTTCTCCATGCCGAACCAAGCCCAAAACCGGTTAGCCCACGACGAAGGGTGCGGACTGAAAATGGTGCGAAAAACCACCGCCGTAGCGATGGTGGGGGTGACATACGGCAAGAAAAAGAGCACGCGAAAGAACCCTTTCGAGCGCAGGCTTTTCATGAGCAAATATGCCAATGACATGGAGATGGCAAGCTCGGCCGGGATCGTACCCAGAACATAGAATACGGTTACCTTGAACCCGTTGTACATCCGGTGATCCCCGGTCTCCACCATGCCGCCCAAACCCACAGCAACAGACAGCCAAATAGCAAAAATCGCAAGTGGGATCGCGGCTACGTAGCGCCACCGCTTCGCCCTCAGCGTGGACGGGTCGTGGTGGGTGTAGAGGCGTAACGCTCCCCAGGCCGCACCGAGACCAAGTAGAAAACAGAGGACGTAGACCGGATCGCCCAAGGCGCGAGCGAAATTTCCAAAACCGATGAGCTCTTCTTTGCGAATACGCCAACGATGCAATCCGACGTAGACCGCGTACGCGATGGGGAAGAGGCCGAAGGCGAGAAGAATGATGACGGCCGGGGCGAGGAAGCCGAACGCGGCGAACGAGTCCCCGGATTTAGGGCGCATAGGGCAGGGTTGCAGGTCTCGTCGGCGGGAGAATGTTGTTTCGCGACTCGCTCTTGTCTAGTCGGCAGCGACCGCTTCGATGGTTAGCGGTACCTTCACCTCGTCCTCGACGATTCTGGCTGGATCGGTCCGCTAACCCTTTATCGCAACGTCGGGGACCCTTCGTGCGCGGCGTACGAAGAATGTCCTCCGGAACATCGCTGTTCCGGAGGACAACAGATTGGCTGCGCCCCAGGGATTCGAACCCCGATAACATGATCCAGAGCCATGTGTCCTACCATTGAACGAGGGCGCAGCTCGTTTGATGGCGGAGAGGGAGGGATTCGAACCCTCGGTAAGAGTTACCCCTTACAACAGCTTAGCAGGCTGCCACCTTCGGCCACTCGGTCACCTCTCCGTAAGTGCGAACCGGGTGCTCAACTGGCGGAGGGTGAGGGACTCGAACCCTCAAGGGCGTGAGCCCGGCGGTTTTCAAGACCGCTGCCTTACCAATTAGGTCTAACCCTCCTCAAAGACTAGGTTTACAAAATATACAAGGGCGGATTTTGAGCGTCAACCCGGTGGCGGCTCGACCTCCTCCTGGCCATTCGTCCCGGCTTCGTCGTCGTCGGCATCGTCGTTCTGAACCACCCGCGTTATGTCGATTACGCGATCGCCCTCGTCCAGATTTATGACGCGAACTCCCTGGGTGTTGCGCCCGATCGCCGAGATGCCGGTGACCGGCAGGCGAATAACAATGCCGTTGGCGCTGACGATCATCACCTCGTCTTCCTCCTGCACTTCCAGACAGGCCACCACTCCCCCGTTGCGATCGGTAGTCTTGATGTCGATGACTCCCTTGCCGCCGCGGTGGATCGCTGGGTATTCGGCGGTCTCGGTGCGTTTGCCGTAGCCGTTTTCGCAGACGGTGAGTAACGCCGCCTCCTTTTCGACCACGACCATATCGACAACCTCGTCACGGGCTCCCAGAGAGATTCCCTTGACCCCCGTTGAGGCGCGGCCCACGGGCCTGACCTCACTTTCGTTAAAACGGACACACATGCCAGTCTGGGTCGCCAGTAGAATGTGCTGCGAGCCATCGGTGACGGCCGCCCCGATTAGCGCGTCATTTTCCTGGATGCGCAGCGCGCGGATTCCGTCTCGGCGAATGTTCTTGTAGGCGGACAGGACCGTTTTCTTGACGATGCCGCCCCGCGTTGCCGTAAACAGGAAGCGATCGTCAGCAAACTCTTGAACCGGTACGACGGCGGCGATCTTTTCATCGGATTCGAGCATCAAGAGGTTCACGACGCTGCGTCCTCTGGAGGTGCGCTCGCCCTCGGGAATGCGGTAGACCTTCAACCAGTGGCATCGCCCGTTGGTGGTGAGGAACATGAGATAGGCATGGGTCGAGGCGACGAACAGGTGCTCGACGAAATCTTCTTCCTTAGGTTTCATGCCGGTGACACCCCGGCCGCCCCGGTTTTGGGTGCGGTAGGCTTTAGGCGACATCCGCTTTATGTACCCCGAACGCGAGATGGTCACCACCATCTCCTCTTCCTGGATCAAGTCTTCTAGGTCGAACTCTTCAGCGGAGTAGACGATCTCCGTGCGCCGGTTGTCGCCGAAGCGTTCCTTGATCTCTAGAATCTCATCCTTGATGATGTGCATCTGCTCATCGCGGCTTGACAACACCGCGCGCAGACGTTCGATGAACTTGAGCAGGCCGCTGTATTCGGTGTCGATCTTGTCCTGTTCGAGGTTTGTCAGGCGTTGCAACGGCATGCTCAGAATCGCCTGGCTTTGAATCTCGCTCAGTTCAAATCGCTCCATCAGGGCCTGTTTGGCTTCTTCTGGGTTGCGCGAGGCGCGAATCAACCGAATGACCTCGTCGATTTCCCGCAAGGCGATGCGCAAGCCGGCGAGGACGTGTGCTCGCGCTTCGGCTTTCTCCAGCTCGAAACGGGTGCGCCGCAGCACCACCTGATGGCGATGGTCCACGTAGTGGTGGAGCATCTCCTTGAGGTTCAACACTTTCGGCTTGGCGTTGACGATCGCCAGCATGGTTACGCCGAAGGTGGTCTGCAGCATGCTGTGTGAGAACAACTGGTTCAGCACCACATCGGCGTGGGCGTCGCGCTTGAGCTCGAAGACGATGCGCAGACCGGCGCGCCCCGACTCATCGCGAATGTTGGAGATCCCTTCAACCGTCTTGTCACGCACCAGGTCGGCGACCTTCTCCAGCAAGTTAGATTTATCGACCAGAAACGGGATCTCGGTAACGATCAGGTTTTCGCGCCCGTTTTTGAGAGTTTCCACATCGGTGCGAGCGCGAAGATAAATCATGCCGCGTCCGCACAGATAGGCCTGTTGGACACCGGTTATGCCGTGGATAACGCCGCCGGTGGGGAAATCGGGTGCCTTGATATGTTCCATCAAACCACCGATGGTGATGTCGGGATCGTCAATCAGAGCGGTCAGTGCATCCGCTACCTCGGAGACGTTGTGGGGCGGGATCTTGGTCGCCATGCCAACGGCGATACCCACTGAGCCGTTGCACAGCAGGTTGGGAAACTTGGCGGGCAACACCACCGGTTCGTTTCGAGTCTCGTCATAGTTACCCTGAAAATCTACCGTGTCCTTGTCCAGGTCCTCCAGCAGCTGCATCGCCGGCCAGCTCAAACGCGACTCGGTGTAGCGCATGGCGGCCGGTGGGTATCCATCGATGGAGCCGAAATTCCCCTGGCCGTCCACCAGGGGGTAACGCAGGCGAAAATTCTGCGCCATGTGCACGAGGGTAGGGTACACAATCGCTTCGCCGTGCGGGTGGTAATTGCCGGAGGTGTCGCCGGCGATCTTGGCACACTTGCGAAATCCACGGTTGGGGGCTAGGCTCAAATCGTTCATGGCCACGAGAATCCGTCGCTGGGACGGCTTGAGCCCGTCCCGCACATCCGGAAGCGCGCGCGCCATGATCACGCTCATCGAATAGTCGAGGAACGACGTCTTTAGCTCGTCTTCGATCTTGACCGGTAGGATCCGGGGTTCCGGCTGTTCCAGCATCGCTTTCTATCTCTTGATTCTAATGAGGTTCTTCTGCAGTCTGATTATATGTCGAGGTTCTTCACATCCAACGCGTGAAGCTCGATAAACTCCCGCCGCGGCTCTACCTGATCCCCCATGAGCAGCGTAAACATGTGCTCCGCCTCCACCGCATCGTCCAAGGCAACACGCAAGAGGGTCCGTTTGTCGGGATCCATGGTGGTGTGCCATAGCTGATCCGGATTCATCTCGCCAAGGCCCTTGTAGCGCTGAACCATCAGGCCTCTGCCATCGCCGTTGCCTCCCATCTCCTGGATATGTTCGTCTCGTTGCGCCTCGCTGAAGGCGTAGCGCTCTTGTTTTCCCTTTTTCACTAGGAAAAGCGGCGGTTGGGCGATGTACAGGCGGCCCCGTTCGATAATCTCTCGCATATAGCGAAAGAAAAAGGTCATGATCAGAATGCGGATGTGGCTGCCGTCTACATCTGCATCCGCCATGATGATCGTTTTGCCGTATCGCAGTTTGGCGATGTCGTACTCCTCGCCGATATTGGTTCCCAGGGCGGTGATCAAGGGCAGGAGCTTGTCGTTGCCCAGTACCCGATCAATGCGCGCCTTTTCCACGTTCAGGGGTTTGCCGAACATGGGCAGGACCGCCTGAAAGTACTGGTCGCGGGCTTGCGCCGCCGAGCCCCCCGCCGAGTCGCCCTCGACCAGGAAAATCTCGGATTGTTCTGGATCGCGAACGGCGCAATCGGCCAATTTTCCTGGTAGTGCTGCCCCATCAAGCACCCCCTTTCGACGGGTTAGCTCGCGCGCTTTGCGCGCCGCCTCGCGCGCCCTTCCCGCCTCGATGATCTTTTCGCCGATCCGCTTGCCCACATCCGGGTTCTCTTCGAAGTACTCGGCCAACGCCTCGCTGGTCAGTGAGTCCACGATACCCTTGACGTCGGAGTTTCCCAGCTTGCTCTTGGTTTGACCCTCAAACTGGGGTTCGGGTACCTTGACGCTGATAACGGCGGATAACCCCTCGCGGGTATCTTCGCCGGCAATGGAAAATTTGACGCTCTTGAGCAGGTTGTTGCGGGTGGCGTAGCTGTTGAGCGTCCGGGTCAAGGCAGCCTTGAAACCTACCAGGTGGGTGCCGCCCTCGCCGGTCTTTATGTTGTTGGCGTAGGTGAACAGCGTCTCCTGGTAGCTGTCGTTGTACTGCATGGCGACCTCCACGCCGACGCCGCCGCTCTCGCCCTGGAGGTAGATCGGCTGCGGGTGCAGGGGGGTGCGTCCCTCATTCAGGAACTGCACGAACTCTACGAGGCCGCCTTCGAACAGAAAGCTCTGCTGCTCCTCCGAGCGCTCATCTTTAACCTGTATCTCCAGGCCCTTATTGAGAAAAGCGAGCTCCCGCAGTCGATGCGCGATCGTTTCGTAGTTGTAGGAGACGGTCTCGAAGATCTGTGTATCGGGCATAAATTCGATGCAGGTTCCAGTCCGTTCGGTGTCACCGACGATTTCCACCTCCGAGGTGGGGACCCCTCTGGCGTACCGCTGGCGGTGGAGTTTTCCGTTTTGGTGCACCTCGGCCACACACCACTCCGACAGGGCATTGACGACAGACGAACCGACTCCATGTAAACCACCTGACACCTGATACGCCTTCTTGTCGAACTTACCGCCGGCATGCAGGATCGTCATGATCACTTCCAGGCCGGATTTGCCTTCCCCAACATGTTGGTCTACCGGGATACCACGGCCGTTGTCCTCGACGCGCACGCTGCCGTCGGTGCGGATAATGACGTCGATACGGGTACAGCTGCCTGCCATGGCCTCGTCGACACTGTTGTTGACGATCTCCTTTACCAGCTCGTGTAGCCCGTTTTCGCCCGTATCGCCGATGTACATGGCAGGGCGTTTTCGCACCCCCTCGAGCCCCTTGAGTACCTGAATGGTCTCAGAGTTATACTGGTGTTCACCCTCCGCACTCGCATCCGCGTGTTTTTTGATTGGTTCCGACATCTAGTGCTGTTCCTCCACCTAACGGGCCTCGCGCGAGCCGCCGGTTCGTTCTCTGCCGGCGGAGTTGACTCCGCGTCTGTGCTCAGCGGTTACAAAGATCAGGTCTGTGACGATCTCCGACCCGGCCTCGACGTTGATCCTCCTCAAGATTTCCCTTTTCATGAAACTCAGTTGGCTGCTCCAAACTGGAGAGCTAACTGCCACCTCCATCCGCCCCCTTTTGACGTTCATCGGTTGTGCGTGCTGCGCCAGCTGCTCGCCAACGGCCCGGTCCCAGGCCAGTTGCGCCCGGCATTCTGCCACCTTCTGCCCCAGTCCGAGCTCGGAGATCACCGCATTGAGCAACCCCGAAAGCGCGACCGGCTCGCCGTCGGAACGCTCACCCGGCGAGGCGGATTTCCGAGAAGCGGTCACGGACGGTGCGATCGAGCTGGTTAGGGGTGGTCAGCAGTATCTGGTCGAATTCCTCCAACTGATCCAGTAGACGATCGATCCGCTGCTCGTCCAGCTCGGAAAAGAGATCGTCGAGAAGCAGTACGGGTTTCTTGCCGGTGGCCGCCTTGAGGTAGTCGAATTCCGCGATCTTCCAGGCAATCAAGGTGGTCTTCAGCTGGCCTTCCGAGGCAAAATCGTGAGTGGCGGCTCCGTTGAGCGTGAAAACCAGGTCGTCTCGATGCGGACCGCACAGGGTGTGACCCTGGCGTCGTTCGGCCTCCCGCTGTTCCTCTAGCTGAGTCTGCAGCCCGTCCAACTGGTCTGGGGCCAGCGGACCATGATAACGCAGCTCGGCAACCTCCTCCGCCGGCGAAAAACGGCTGTAGGCGTCGCCAAACGGAGCGGACAACTGGTCAATTGCACACAGGCGCCGTTCCCGAATGCGAGCTCCCAGCGAACAGAACTGCCCGTCCCATGCTTCGACCGCGCTCGAGTCCCGACGGGGACCAAAGTTAGCCGTTCGCAACGCCCGATTGCGCTGTGCCAACACCCGGTTGTACTGCTGTAGGTCACGTAGATAAGGGGTCGACGCCTGGGAGATAAGAATGTCGAGGGCTCGCCGTCGTGCGGCGGAGAAACGCAATACTAGCGATACATCTTCCGGGGCAAAATGGACGGTCATGAAAATCCCTACCAGGTCCGAGACCCGGGGCAGCGGAGATTCGTCGCAAAAACTCTTCTTTCCCGAACTCTTGGCATAGTAGATCCTCAGCTTGTGCTCGCTCTCGCCATCGCTGCAATGGGCTTCCACGTCAAAGTGTTCACCGTCGTGGGGAATGGCCATCTGGTCGCGTGATCCCCGCACCGATTTTCCGATCGACAAATACGATATCGCTTCCAGGATGTTGCTTTTGCCGAGCCCGTTGGCGCCCGAGATAAGAACGCGATCGGCATCTACTGTAAGGCGTTTGTCTGCGAAATTACGAAACGGCTTGAGGTTTATTTCGCGAATCCTCAACGCGCCGGCGTATCCTAGCCACTCGGTCTCAGAGGCATCAAGAGACAGAAGTAGTCTTCGTCCGGTCCCTGGTCCACTGGTCGCAAGAGCGCTGCTGTAACGGGGTTGTTGAGCGCGAAACGTACCTCGTTGGAATCTATCTTGCGCAAGATCTCCAGGAGGTAGGTAGCGTTGAATCCGATCTCCATCTCTTCGTCTTGGTAAACCGCCGGCAATTGCTCCCTCGCCTCCCCTCCGAGTTCCTGGCTGGATGCGGAAAGCTCTACGTTGCTGGCGCCAAGCCGCATGCGCACCTGGCGGGTGTAGCTGCTTGAAAGGATGGATACCCGGCGAACAGTGGGTAATAACTGTTCGTTTGAGATGCGGAGTTCCTTGTTGTTGTCTTTGGGAATTACCTGACTATAATCTACGTACGGGCCCTCGATAAGGCGCGTAAGCAGCCGCGTCTCCCCCATATCGAATAGCACTTGACTTCGATCCAGGGTTACATGCTCTACCTCATGCTGCTTACCCACAAGCTTCACAATCTGCGCCAGTGATTGAGGAGGCACGATGACTTCTGATGCCTCTTTACCCTTGACTTGGTCTTTGAGATCGAGGTTGCGGCGGTAACAGGCCAGACGCGAGCCATCGGTCGCCACCATATCCATACCGTCTTCACCAATGCGCCAAAACACGCCGTTGAGGACCGGTCGGGTATCATCCTTCGATACCGCAAAGGCCGTCTTTTCGATCATCTTACTCAAACTATCGCCGTCCACGGCCGGTAGCTGCGTCCAGTCGATCGACAGTCCGTCGAGGGACGTGGGCATTTGCGGAAACTCTTCAGGGGGGATGCCCGATAGCGTGTAGGCGCCTTCACCGCCCTCATCTGCTCCCAATCTCCCTGAAAGCTGGATCCTTTCTCCCTCGACGACAATATGTAAGGCGGTTTCAGGCCATTCCCTTGCGATTTCCGCCAGGGTCCGAGCCGGGACCGTTACGCTACCTCCCTTTTCGATAGCGGCGGACACGCTTGTTTTGATCGAAAGATCCAGATCAGTGGCGGCCAACGAAAGTCGATCCCCTTCCGCGCTCAACAGGAGATTGGACAGAATAGGCATGGCCGGCTTTGCCGGAACCACATCTAGTACCGTTTCGATGCCGCGCCACAACTCGTTGCGTTCGACGGTCAAATTCATCGAGGACTGCGTTATCTAAACTCCAAGCACACTAGATGGGGATAGAAGTGATCTATTGCAGTTATATAATAGGTATATAAACTTAGCCTTGGAATAATGAGATGTCAAGCAAGCCAGAGTTGTTCGTTGAGGAGGGATGAAGCTCGAGAAGCGAGTATCTTGATTGGTCATGGATCTTGTGTATATAGTTGAACATTTATACACACGACTAGTAGTTTTAGTACACAAACTTGTACCTATGTTCTTTATCTAATAATCATAATATGGCGTAAGGAAAAGTGGATAACCTCTGTACATTCTAATTAGAGGCAAGGTAACCTTATGATAATAATCAATTTATTGGAAGAGGGAATGACATGCGAGAGTGGGGGGCGATTGTGGATAAAAAGAGGTTTTCGAGATCACCCTGATCGAGGGGATAGCGATTGGAAAGGCTTTCCACATCTCCACAGGTTGTCCACATCTCCACGGAGCCATCCTGTGGACAAAATGGGGATAACTTAGGCAAGAAGAGCGACTATCCCAGGGAATACTTTTTCTCAATCGACTCGGAAAGCTGCTCTACGGTTAGGGCAAAGGAACGGTCAGCTTTGCACCTTTCTTCCACCGTTTGCACGGCGTGGATGACGGTAGTGTGGTCGCGGTTGCCGAAGTGAAGCCCGATCATCTTTAGTGGATTCCGGGTAAAGCGCTTGGCCAAGAACATGGCGATTTGTCGCGCTTGAGAGATCTCCTGCTTGCGGGTCCTGCCGATCAACAATTCTGGGGTCAGGTCGAAGTGTCGAGCCACTTGTTGCTGAATGGACTCGATGCTAAGCTCGGTCGACTGACTCGGGCCACGCTCCAGAGCTATTCGGCGCGCTGCTTCGACGGTCAATTCCGCATGATTTACCGAGCAGTAAGCCATCAAGTGGATCAGTGCACCCTCCAGTTCGCGAATGTTTGAGCTCACGTTGTTGGCCAGGAAAATGGCCACATCATCCGCCAGAGGTATGCTGTTGATCTCTGCTTTCTGTTGCAGAATGGCGATGCGCGCTTCCAGATCCGGAGCATCGATACTGGTGACCAATCCCCACTGAAAGCGCGAGATGAGACGTTCTTCCAAACCCTCCAGTCGTCCCGGGGGGCTGTCGCAGGTCATGACGATCTGTTTGCCATTCTGGTGCAACGCATTGAAGGTGTGAAAGAACTCGTTGCGCGTTTGCTCGCCCTTGAGCAGGAACTGAATGTCGTCGACGAGGAGAATGTCGGCCGAGCGGTAGCGGCGCTGAAAATCCGCCGTGCTCTGGTTGCGGATGGCTTCGATGAAATCGCTCATGAATTTCTCAGAAGCCACGTAGGTAACCTGGTTTGCGGATTTGCGGTCCAGCGCGTCGTGACCGATGGCCTGCAGCAGATGGGTCTTGCCGAGACCAACGCCGCCGTAAATAACCAACGGGTTGAACTGCGTTTTGCCGGGGGACTTAGCCACCGCCCACGCAGCCGCGTGGGCGAATCGGTTGAACTCGCCAATGACGAAGGTGTCGAAGGTGTAGCGCTCGTTCAGCGAGTTTGAGGCGCCGCCGCTGGCTATGGGCGCAGGATGTAGGTGCGGTAGCTCTAACTGCTCGGCGTCAACGTCTAATTTCTGGTCGGGGGTTGGTGAAGGGTTTGGTTCCGCCGCCGCCGAGGCAAGATCCTTTTCGGAAACAATAAAAGAAATCTTCGGCTGCAGTTGGGTTACTTCGAGCACAACGCTGCTAATAAGGCTGAGATAGTTGCTTTCAACCCAGTCCGCAAAGTAGGTACTTGAAACTTCGATTTCGAGACAGTCGTTGTCGAAGCGGCGGGCGGTCGTCGGGCGAAACCAAGTATTAAAACTCTGCGGTCTGACGCGCTGCTCAACGCTGAGCAGACACCGAGCCCACAATTCTTCAGGATCTTGTGACATGCGTGTAATTCTATTCGGCGAGGAGCGCAAACCTATAGTCCGCGTGTGCGAACGTCAAGATATCTTTTGCCTATTTGTACAAATCGCATTGTTTGACACATTATGTGGATTCTCTATATTGTTTTGTTTCAATCTGATTGGGCAATCGTTCCGACATAATTTTTTTTTGATGAGAACACGCGTCGTTCGATGAGAACAGCCTCGTGAAGCGAACATATCAACCAAGCAGACGCAAACGCCGCAACAAACATGGCTTCCGCAAGCGCATGAAAACGGCGTCGGGCCGAGCTATCATAAACCGTCGGCGGCGGCGCGGACGCAAACGGCTCGCCGTATAAATCGATCGCCGCAGCGGATGTATGGGCTGGGTCAAGGGCCAACATCTGTGGATGCGCTCTGGGCGCGAATCCGAGGGAGTCGTGCTGGTTGTCCGGAAGAAGCTGGGCAATGCCGTGCGGCGGAATCGATTGAAACGCAGGCTGCGAAGCATCCACCGACAACTCAAACCCCACCCGCGCGGCAGCCTTGTTGTTCTCGCCCAAACCAACGCCACAGAAACCCCCTACGATCAGCTCGAATCGGAGTTCGCGCGGTTGCTTTCCCAACTCTAATTAGTCCGGTGACGCATGGTACGCTTTTTCGTTTTCCTCATTAGAGTTTATGCGCTCTGTGTGTCACCGTTCCTACCACCAGCCTGTCGCTTTCAGCCAACCTGCTCCGAATACGCCGAACAAGTGATGGAAAAGTACGGGGTTGTACGGGGCAGCTGGCTAACCTGGCGGCGGTTGCTGCGATGCCACCCCTGGGGTGGTCACGGGTACGATCCGTCCTAGAATCACGAGAACAGGGACCTCAATGAAACCGAGCCAAACTAGGTAGATTCGTGGAAGACAAGAGGACGCTTCTAGCGTTTCTGCTCATCGGGCTGATCCTTCTAGTATTGCCGTACTATTACGAAATGGTGGGGCTTGCCCCCGGAGAAGACGATGAGGAGTTGCCTCCCGTCGTCGAACAGTCCTCCGAGCCGCCCGCGAGAATCGTGCCCCAGGAGACAACTCGACCTGATCCCCGCGTGCGGGAGAAGACTCCGCAAACCGAGCCAGCGCCGCGGGACGAGCTGGTGGGTGAGCCGTTCACGCCGCAGGAGGTATCGGTGCGGACCCCCTTGGTGGATCTGCTGTTTTCATCGGCGGGCGCAACCCTGGTTTCGGTTCAGTTACCGCAATACCAAACGCCGGCTGGCCGCCCGGTCGAGCTGATCAGCGCCGGACATCGCGGCTTGGGTTTGCGTTTGAAAACCCGCGAAGAGGTGCTAGACTTGTCGAAGGTGGAATTCAGACCCAACCGGGAACAGGTGGTGGTGGATTCGGGCGACGTGGCGACGTTGCGCATGACGGCCGATCTCGGTAACGGCCGATCGGTGTACAACACCTACGAGTTTGCCGGTGACAACTACGCTGTTCAATTGGAGATAGAGGTGGTCGGCTTCGGCGACGACGCGGAGTTGTTTACCCAATGGGAAGGCGGAATCGCCAACACCGAGGGACAAACGGTGGAGTCGTCCCTGTTTTTTGCAGCTCCAACCGTACGCCGCATGATGACCTATTTGAACGAAGAGCGGATCGACCACGAAGCTGATGACAATCAGCCAACCTCCACCGAAGACAAAGGGCCGGTGAAGTGGGCGGCGGTACGGAACCAGTATTTTATGGTAGCGCTTGCACCCGAAGGCGAAGGCCCTTACCGCGTCGGCCTTCACGCAGCGCCGTCGCGCAGCGCGGCGCTCAAGGACGAGGTGCGATTCGAGATCGGTGCTCGCGTCGTGCCAGGACAGGCCGCGAGATCCCTTCTTTACTTGGGTCCGCTGTCGTACGACAGGCTGACCAGCTATGGGGCAGAACTGGAAGCGGCCTTGGACTTAGGTTTCCCGATCATTCGCGAAATCAGCAAGGTACTGATGGTGGTTTTTGTGGCCACCTACGACTTCGTTCCCAACTACGGAGTCGTCATTATTTTGTTGGCAATCGCCATTAAAATCCTGGTCTATCCGCTGACCCACAAGTCGTACGAGTCTATGGCCAAGATGCAGCAGCTGCAGCCGAAAATGGCGGCACTGAAAGAGAAGTACAAGAACGACAACCAAAGGCTAAGCCGTGAAACAATGAAGCTGTACAAGGAAGAGGGGGTAAATCCTCTCGGCGGTTGTCTGCCGATGCTTCTTCAAATGCCCGTATTCTTTGCGTTATACAGCGTTTTCAACAGTACCATCGAACTCCGACAAGCCCCGTTTTTTTTGTGGATCACCGACCTCAGCAAACCGGACGTTCTGCCCTTGGGGGGATTCGATCTTCACGTCCTGCCGTTGCTCATGGCGGGATCCATGTTCGTGCAACAGAAGATGACGATGAAGGATCCCAAGCAGGCCATGTTGGTATACATGATGCCGGCCTTCATGATCTTCATCTTCTGGAGCATATCCTCCGGGTTGGTCCTGTACTGGACGATGTTCAACGTGCTTAGTGTCGGCCAGCAACATCTGATCAACCGACTGAAAGACTCAAAAACTTAATAAAAACAGTAACTTACGGTATTCTTTGTAACCGGCAGTGTGTCCGGCTATAGGAAACCTGTCATGGACTACACCGAGACCATTGTCGCCATTTCGTCGCCGCGCGGGGAGGGAGGTGTGGGCTTGGTCCGCCTCAGTGGGCCGCGGGCCATGGAGATTGGTCGAGAGGTCTTCCGCAGCACGCCCCCGTTGGGCTCGAGACCGCGCCACGTGGAGTATGGCAGAGTCACGGAAGCCGGACGAATCCTCGATCGCGGACTCGCATGGTTTTTCGAATCTCCCCACTCCTATACCGGGGAGGATACGGTGGAAATAAGCACTCACGGGAGTGTTGTGGTGCTGGAGGCGTTGGTGCAAGCGGCCATCGCCTCCGGGGCTGTGTTGGCGGCCCCTGGCGAGTTTACTCGGCGCGCCTTCATCAACGGCCGGCTGGATCTCCTTCAGGCGGAAGCGGTCATCGACATCATCCGCACGAACAGCCGCACCGGTCTTGACAACGCCTATGGTCAAGCCAGCGGGCGCCTGTCACGCCTGGTCAACGAGTTGAAACAGATAGTGGTATCTATCATCTCGTTGCTGGAGCTCGAACTTGATTTTTCGGAAGAGGACAATGAAACGGCAAGCGCGGAATTGATCCGGCAAGAACTCCAACGTGCGTTGACTATCGCATCCCGCCTCATCGATACCTTCGAAGGAACACGCCGCCGCCAAACCGGTGTTGTCGTCTGTCTCCTCGGGCTTCCCAACGCGGGCAAGTCGACCTTGTTCAACAGCATGCTGGGCGAAGACCGGGCCATCGTTGCGCCCAAGCCGGGAACGACACGAGACGTTATCGAAGCTCGCACGATGTGGTCTGGAGAAACGGTCCGCTTGATGGATACGTCAGGTTTCCGGATTGCGGGAGATGATGATGTGGAGCGAGAGGGCGTCCAACGAACGCTACGTTGCGTCGCGGAAGCCGACCTGGTCCTAGTCGTGGTGGATAGCTCCGAGACATGGCGGGAGATCTACGAGGATCTGCTCAGGCTGGCAGGAGACAAAGAGGCCGTTCTGGTGTTGAACAAATGCGACCTACCGAACCGTTTCAGCCCTTTGCCCGCGCACATCTCGATACCTGCCGCGGAGGTTTCGGGTCTCCAAGGAAAAGGGGTCGCCGAGCTCCAAAATCTAGCGGTACGTCACCTTCCTCAACCCAAGACCGTAGATGGGATCGGACTGGTCCATGAGCGCCACCATGACTGCCTCCAACGAATGGCAACAGCCGCCGCGGCGGCCCTGGACGGGGTATCCGACGGCCAGCCGTATGAATGCGTCGTAGTCGACCTGCGAACTGCCTTGGCGGCCTTGGCTGAAATGCTGGGAGAAACCCTGGATGAGGAGATTCTCGACCGCGTGTTTGCCGAATTCTGCATCGGAAAGTAGGCTGTTTCACGTGAAACAGCACCGGGATCGGCCGAAGAACCATCCAAGGGTGTCGCGAGTCCGTTTCACGTGAAACAGACCGACGGACCTTCGGTAATGTCCTAGGTTTTCTGCAAAAAGAAACAGCGTGAAGTACCTTCCGAAGGAATTCAACAAACCTTTGGAGCCCGCTCTGGGCAGGAAGGAGTTCACGCTGTCATGCGGAAAGTACAACCGAGCGATCGACTTCGCAAAGAGATTCAAACGTTTTTTGAGGGCATGGGTTCGGTGGACAACGGGGCCGAGGCGCTGAGCGAGCTGGTGCGTCTGGCGTCCACGCTTATGGTGCAGGAAGGCCTGGAAGCCGAGCAGGCTGATTTTGTCGGCCGCGAGCGCTACCAACGCGGTGAACGCAATGGCTATCGGAGCGGGTCTAAACCGGGTAAGCTGGACACGGCCGAAGGGCGGTTGCAGGTCGATGTGCCGCAAATTCGGGATGCGCAGCAGCCCTTTCGCTCGAAATTGTTTGACCTGCTGAAGGGCGATTCGCAGATGCTCGAGTATCTGGCGACGGAGATGTATGCCCGCGGCTTGTCTACCCGCGACATCGCGGCCGCCTTTACCGACGAGGACGGTGTGTGCCTGTTGTCGCGTTCCGGTGTCAGCGAGGTCACCGAAGTACTGTGGGAGCAATACGAGGCCTTCCAGCAACGGGACTTGAGGGATATTCCGGTGCTGTATCTGTTCCTCGACGGGCTCTACGAGCCGCTGCGCATGCATGGGGTGAAACGCGAAGCGGTATTGTGCGCCTGGGCGATTACTACAGAGGGACACAAAGTGCTGTTGTCGCTGGCGCTGGGCAACAAAGAGAGTTACGACGCCTGGCTTGGCTTCCTTCGCGACCTGGTGAGCCGCGGCGTGCCCGTGCCGCTCACCGTCACCAGCGATGGCGCTCCTGGGCTGTTGCGTGCTATCGACGAGGTGTGGCCGAAGAGCTGGCGCATCCGCTGTTGGGTACACCGCATGCTCAACTTCAAAGCGAAGGTGCCCGATCATCTGTGGCCCGAAGTCAAAGCCCATCTGCAGGCCATTCGAGATGCCCCTACCCGCGAAGCCGGTGAAGCCACGGCTCGAGATGTGTTGAAACGCTTTCGCAAAGACTGTCCGAGTCTGTGCACCGCCCTCAGCGACGACCTGGAGGCCTTGCTCAATCACCTGCGCGTCCCCTGGCGCCACCGAAAACACGTACCAGGAGCTCGAGGAGCGACGACGGACTAAAGCTTCTTCACCGAAAAAAGCTGCCTGAAGCTCGTGCACGCGACGTTGATTCGCGCCGCCGACACCTGGCAGCGCATCGGTATCACGGCGACCGAACACACCCAGCTAAACCTCCTCTATCAGGAGCTGAAACATCGCGCCCGCTAATGAAATAAGCGCCGTAGCCTGATCGGAAGGTCTTCAGGCTGCGGCTACTTTTGCAGAACTCTCAGGACTTGACCCGGACCTTCACCCGACTCCCTCCGTAAATTGGAGGTCGATCTGGACCAACTGCGGGTTCGACTGCAGGGTGTGGGTGCCTGCCTGGACGACCGCTGGATACCGCACCTGTGGAAGTATGCTTGTTTGCTACTGCACTGGTCGCGCCGGATGAATCTGGTGTCGCCGCGAGACCGAGCGAAGATTTTTACCAAACATATTGGTCCCGCCTGTCTCATGGCCGAGTTGGTGAAATCGGTACCGCATTCGACCGTGGTTGATTATGGCAGTGGCGCGGGTCTTCCCGGAATCCCCCTCAGGATTGTTTTTCCGCATTCGCACTTCTATTTAGTCGAATCGCGTCGCAAGCGCGCCTCCTTCTTGCGAACGGTCATTCGAACGCTCGAGTTGCCTAGGGTTACGGTGGTCAACCAACGTCTCGAAGAGTGGAGATGTCCCGCGGGGCTGGTCGATCTGGTGGTCTCCCGCGCGACCACGAGGACCGACCTGGTAGAGCGGGTTCGTGCGCATCTGGCCCCCCATGGATCGATCGTGACCACCCTGCAGAGCACCGATGTGGACCCCAATAGGCCGTTTTGCGGAGTGCGCAAAGAATTTTCGGGTTTTCCTACCGTCGCCCTGTTCAGTCCCCTCGATAGATAGGTTATCAACACTTTTCCACAGCGTCCTGTCAGTAATATACGGGCGCGCCAAAATAGTCTATAACATTAGTAATAACAACAATTTGAGGTAGTTCCAAGGGGAGTCTAAAGGGCGTAGGTCGTCGGCAATATGTGGATAACTAGTCTCGCTCCGCTCGCAGCCCAGAACGACCGGGAAAATTAGCTATTGCCACCTTACCCGCTGACCACTTATATTTTAACCCCGAATTTTGTATCCGCCTTCGATTGGACCGTACCCTCTGCTTGATAAATTCCTGAAATCGTGGTTCGCCGATAAACTCAGACCGATCGCCCGCTTGTTCATTCGTCTCGGCGTGCGCCCGGACTGGTTGACGTTGTCGGGGTTGTTGTTGAACCTGGTGGCCACCGCTGCTTTTGCACGTGGACATCTGCAGTGGGGCGCTGCGATCATGCTACTGGCGGGCCTGTGTGACTTTCTGGATGGGCAGGTGGCTCGCGAAGGCAGAAAGGAAACCAAGTTCGGTGCCCTGCTTGACTCGACGACGGATCGATATTCGGAAATATTCATTTATTTTGGAATCGGCGCCTATCTCATTCAGCAGGAAAAGTGGATCGTCTGCGGAATCCTGTTCTTTGCGTTGTCAGGCTCATTGATGGTCAGCTATGTACGCGCCCGAGCTGAAGGGTTGGGCGAGGATTGCAAGGTTGGATTCATGCAGCGCCCGGAACGCATCGTCGCCCTCGGCCTAGGCGGATTGGTGGGTCACGAGGGACTGGTGTTGGTTCTTGTCGTCTTGGCGTTAGCGACGAACTACACGGTCATCGAGCGCCTTGCCTATATCCGCAACAAGTGGAAAACGAGCGCCACATCGGCGCCGGCGCAAGGTTCCTAGGTCGCGCATCCCCAACCCCTCCGCTGTTTTGGCGGTTGTCTCCATTGCCTCTGCCCCTTTTCATCGCGTTTGAAGGTATCGACGGTAGCGGCACCACGACGCAATGCTGCTTACTCCAGCAACACATCGAGGAGCACTTTCACTGCCCCGTCGTCGCCACCCGAGAGCCGGGGGGCACTCCCGCTGCAGAGCGTATCCGACAGCTGGTACTCGACCCTTGTCTGGTTGAGCTGGACCCGCTCACCGAGCTTCTCCTTTATGCCGCCGGCCGGGCCCAACACGTGCGCGAACGCATTGAGCCGGCGCTGGCAGCTGGAACACCCGTTCTCTGTGACCGCTACACCGCATCGTCCGTCGCGTACCAAGGCTTTGGCCGCGGTCTGGCTGTGGACCTCGTCGAGAAGGTCAACGCCATTGCGACCGGTGGCCGCCGTCCCGACGACACGATCTTTCTCGATCTTCCCGTCGAACAAGCGCAGGCTCGCTTATCGCACCGAGGCGAGCGACGCGATCGACTCGAGATGGCGGGGATCGACCTACAAGAGCGGGTTCGCGGGGCCTATTTGGAGATTGCCGAGCGCAGCCCAACGGTTTCAATGCTAGTAGACAGCTGCCCGCCAGCGAGTGAGGTCGGCAACGAAATTCTTCGCGCGTTGAGGCACAGGTGGCCAGGTTTTCCGTTCAAGTAATGGAGATTCGAAGGTGAAAACGAGATTAGCAGCCACGTTTGTATGGGTGGGAATGATCGTCCCCGGGTTGTTGGCGGCCAAGCCGGCGGATCGGTACGCCGAGACCAATGCGGGATGGGATCGGTTTGGGGCGGTCTACGCGCGTGTAGTTGACAGTTATTACGATTCGCTAAGCCAGGCCGATCTGTTGCAGGCGGCTATCCACGGGGTGTTGGGTGAACTCGACTCCTACAGTCAGTATTACGACCGAGAGGGGTTGCGTCAGCTGCGCCAGGACACGACCGGGAAGTTCGCTGGCCTGGGGATTACGGTAGCGGTAAAAGATTCTTACCCGATCGTGATCGCCCCGATCGAAGGTACGCCTGCCGACCGCGCCGGGTTGCTGCCCGGTGACCTGATCGTCGCGGTCGAAGACCAGGATACCTTCGGGATGAGTCTAGACACGGTCGTCGGCATACTGCGGGGAGAGCCTGGAACCACCGTCCGTATTGGTGTCGCCCACAAACGGGGACAACCTCCCCGCCGTGTTGCCATCCGCCGTGAGGTGATCAAAATCCGCAGCGTCGCGTTAGTCGAGCGGATAGATCCGGCTATCGGGTACATAAGCATGCGCCAGACCCGCTTCTCCGAAGAAACAGCCACCGAGGTGCAGAGCGGTTTGCAGGACCTGACTGCTTTGGGCGTCAACAGCTTGATCCTGGATCTGCGCGGCAATCCCGGCGGTTTACTTAGCCAGGCCCAGCAGGTGGCCGATCTCTTCCTGCCTAAGGGGGTGCCGATCGTTTCGGTTCGCGAGCGCGACGGTCGTCGCGAGGATACCAAATACTCTCTAAAGACTCCCATGGCCGTCGACATCCCACTGGTAATACTGATCGATGAGGGCAGTGCTAGCGCCGCCGAGATCGTGGCCGGTGCCGTGCAAGACAACGACCGCGGCATCATTGTGGGAAATACCTCGTTTGGCAAGGGGTCGGTACAGACCATATTCGATCTCTATGAAGCAAATGACAGCGCTTTGAAGCTGACTACGGCCTTATATTACACCCCCAGCGGCCGCAGCATTCACCGCCCGGGCGGGCCGACCATCCGCAGTATGAGCGCACGCCAGATCGGTGGTTTGAACCTACCCGCCCAGGCCGTTGTCAGCAGCCTCCTCAGCGCCGAAAATCGATCCACCGCCGTTGCCGCCCTCCGCGTCGCGCTCGATGTGGATCAAACCCAGGCCGAGCGCATCCTGGCGGCGCCCCTCGGGGCGCTGGTCGGCCCAAAGATCGACACAAGCGCCGTAACCGACAGCGGCGCCGCAACCATGGAGGAAAACGATCGATACTTCCGCACGCGGCGCGGCCGCAAGGTGTTTGGTGGTGGGGGAATTACCCCCGACATCATCGTCGAGCGAGATACCTGGCCCGGGTTCGCACGACATCTTGAACGAAGTCGTTTGTTCTTCGATTTCGTAGTCGACCAGGTTCCCGCCGACTCGATCTCGGCACTTCGCGCCCGCGGGTATACGGTCAATGAAGACATGGTACTGGCTTTTCGACGGTTCATCGACGCATCGCAGTATGCTCGCGACGGACATCTCAGAGCCGACGCCGAACTCGAAGAGCTGCGGCAGATCGCCGCGCAGATGGGATGGACCGCAGAGACGCAGGACGGCATCGATCGCCTGGAGTCGGTGATCCGGCAGGAGGAGAAAACGGGGTTCGCGCCTGAGTTAGAACCGTATATTAGAGTCGCCTTGGAACGCGAGCTCTCTCTGCGTCTGAGCGGTCGCAAAGCGCAGCTCAGATCGGTCCTTGAAAGCGATCGACAACTCAAAGCTGCCATAGAGATTCTGGGCGATCCCGATCGCTATCGAAAAGTTTTGCAAGGAACTACCTGAACAAAGCTTGATGGAGCGCTGAATCCAATGTATTTTAGATGTATCGTGCCGTTTTCGGCTTCGACCGGAAACTGCATTCGGGCATTGAGCAATTAACTCGTGGAGCCTGACTCGGCGGCTCCAAATCAGGGAATTTGTACCGTAATTGCCGGACGTGGAACCGTCGCAAGTAATCCACGTTATTCAACGAAAATCGTGCGCCAGGTGGGAATGAAAGAGGTAGACAGCAGACAGAGGGATCGTAGCGCACGTTGAAGCAAACCAAACCTACAGCCGCAGAGGGCATGTCGTGCGCCCGTCAACCCTGTTGATATGCGGCCGGAATCGCGCACCTCAGCACACGCCCGTTTGCCGGGTACAATACCGCTCGTAGGTCCGGCAAAGCGCAAGGCGCGAACCGTCACGTAGTAGACCGACCGGCAGCAACACCCCACCCTGATTTGACTCGCCTATCCAGCACGTTGCTGGATTCCGCGCGAAATAGCCTCCGCGTAAGGGCCCCTCATTTATCTTCTCCCGCACCGTCCGCAACGGACGAGGTCTGGAGATACATACCCACTAGTATTTCAAGGATTATATGCACACAGAAATTCTAATAAATGACGGCACGCACGAGTCGCGCATCGCCATCGTCGAAGACGGCAAGGTTGCCGAGGTTTGGGTAGAACGCCCAGAAAACGAGCGCATGGTCGGAGATATCTACAAAGGACGTATAAGTGCCGTTCTCCCAGGATTGCAGGCCGCCTTCGTCGAAATCGGGCAGGATCGCACCGCCTTCCTGCAAGCTCGCGACATGATGGAAGCAGACAACAAGGATATGGAAAATGGCGGCGGTTCACGCGGCGGCAGGCGGTCTCGATACGCGCCGACCCCGCCGATCCAAAAGCTCGTCCGCAAAGGGGATGAGGTCCTGGTTCAAATCGCCAAGGAGCCCATCGGCACCAAAGGCGCTCGCGTTACAACCCAACTCTCCTTGGCGGGCCGCTTCATGGTGCTGGTACCTGGCGGCAACTGGGCAGGAGTATCGCGGAAGATCTCCAGCTACAGTGAGCGTCGCCGGCTGCGGGATCTGGTAAACAGCCTGCGGCCCAAAGGCTACTCTGTCATCGTGCGCACCGAGGGACGGGGGAAGACGGAAAAAGAGTTTCGTCGCGATTTGAAGAATCTCGTCAAGATTCACGAGCGGATAGCGAGGTTGGAGAAAAGGACCGACGCACCAGCTCAGCTGCACAAGGAACTCGGCATGACCTCTAGCATCATTCGCGACTTGTTTACCGACAATGTCGATCGAATGGTAGTGGACACCAAAGAGCTCTACCGCGAGATCATCGCCTATTTGCGTACGGTGTCGCCCGATTTGCGCAAGCGGGTCGAATATTACCGCGATCGCAAGCCCATTTTCGACGCCTTCGGAATCGAAGAAACCTTGGAGAAGCTAACCGGGCGCAATGTGCGTATGAAAAAGGGGGGCAATCTGGTCATTGACCACGCCGAGGCCGGCACCTTCGTCGACGTGAACTCGGCGCGGTACGTAGGATCGGACGATCAAGAGACGAACAACCTCAACACCAACCTGGAAGCGGCTCGAGAACTCGCCCGCCAGCTGCGGCTGCGCGACATAGGGGGCATCATCGTCGTTGATTTTATCGACATGAACGACGAAAAGAATCGCCGCAAGGTAATCGAGGAGATGATCAGCGAAGCCAAGAAGGACCGTGCCAAGATGTCGATCAGTCCGCAGATAAGCGAGTTCGGATTGGTCGAAATGACGCGTCAACGGGTCCGCCCCAACCTGCTACACACCCATAGCGAACCCTGTCCTATCTGCCAAGGAACGGGCCGGGTAACCGGTCCGGACACCACCGTCACAAAGATCGAGCGCTGGTTGCGGAGGTCGTATGCTGCCACCAAGGAACGTCGTTTCGTGCTCCGCGTACACCCCGAGGTAGCAAGCTACATGCTGGAGAATCGCGAGATCAGGCTGAAATCGATCCGCAAGGCGACCCGAGCGCGGCTGCAGTTGGAGCACGACGCTACCCTGTCCACGGACGACTACCGTTTCTTTTCTACCAAACGAAATCTGGATGTGACGGCGGAGTTCCAAATTTGACAGATCGCCGCAACGCCCATAATTTCCGTGTTCTGGTTGATTTTCACCATGTTGCAGGATCCTCCTAATGTTCGCTGTCGTCGACATTGCCGGTTCTCAAGTTCGAGTGGAAAAGGGGCGCACCTTGCGGGTGCCTAGATTGGCCTCGGAAACCGGAGCTCAGGAACGTTTTCCCAATGTGTTGCTGGTCAGCGACGCGGGCAAAACCAGTACCGGCAAACCGTTTGTGGAAGGGGCGGCGGTCGAAGCTACCATTATCGGCCACGGCCGCGGCGAGAAGGTGATCGTCTTTAAGATGAAGCGACGCAAGAAGTACAGACGACGCAACGGCCATCGCCAAGACTTTACCGAGATTCGAGTTGACGAGATTACCTCACCCGGTTAGCGCCAGCTAGGCAACCACAAATGGCACACAAAAAAGGGGTTGGAAGCTCTAGAAACGGTCGCGACAGCCATTCGAAACGGCTCGGTGTGAAACGGTTTGGGGGTGAAAAGGTAGCGGCGGGTACCATCCTTGTGCGCCAGCGCGGAACTCGAATTCATCCGGGTGTCAACGTGAAGAAGGGGGGCGACGATACCCTATATGCCGTCGGCGACGGGGCCGTCAAGTTCGAACGCTGGGGCCGCGATCGAAAAAGGGTCAGTGTCTACGCACTAGCCGAATAGCGCTCAGCTGCACCCTGACAAACGCCATAGAGGCCACCGAGAATTCAGCTTCGGTGGCCGTTTTTGTTTTTTGACGCCGCACTCCGTGCAACCTATTATAGGGCGATCATTTTGGACCTAGAGCGAAACTCCACCCCAAAAGATTCATCTATTAGACCCACCATGACTGCATGAACGCGTTGGCTCACGATCTTCTAATCGTCGGTGGTGGGGGCGCTGGACTGCGGGCGGCCATCGCCGCCGCCGAAGCGCATCCGGATCTCACGATAGGTCTGCTTTCGAAGGTCTACCCGATGCGCAGCCACACGGTTTCGGCCGAAGGCGGGGCCGCCGCCGTTATGCGCGCGGAGGACAGCTTCGATTCCCACGCCTTCGATACGATAAAGGGGAGCGACTTTCTCGCTGATCAGGACGCGGTCGAAGCGTTCGTCCAGGAAGCGCCGTCCGAGATTGTCCAGATGGAGCATTGGGGGTGTCCCTGGAGCCGAGATTCCGACGGCAAGGTCAGCGTCCGAGCGTTTGGGGGCATGAGTACAATGCGCACCGTGTACGCCGCCGACAAGACCGGTTTCCACATGTTGCACACGCTCTTTCAGACTTCTCTAAAGTATGAAAGCATAGAGAGATACGATGAGTGGTACGCGACGGCCCTGCTGCTGGACGAAGACCAGGTTCAGGGCGTGGCGGCGTTAAACCTGCGTTCCGGCGACCTACACGCGCTGCCGGCCAAAGCAGTGATCCTCTGTACCGGCGGCGGCGGGCGAATTTTTCCGTTCACGACCAATGCCGCGATCAAGACGGGTGACGGCATGTCGCTGGCCTACCGCGCTGGATGTCCCCTGAAGGATATGGAGTTTGTGCAGTATCACCCGACCGGCCTTCCGGGCACCGGCATACTCATGACCGAGGCCTCCCGGGGCGAGGGGGGGTACCTGACCAATAAGGACGGGGAACGCTATCTCGAGCGTTATCTTCCCGAAAAAATGGAGTTGGGACCCCGTGACATGGTGTCGCGCGCATTCGTACACGAAGAAAGGGCGGGCCGCGTCTACGAGGGCAAGTACGGCAGCTACATTCACCTCGATCTGCGTCACCTGGGGGAGAAGGTGATCGATGAACGGATCCCTTTCGTCCGAGAACTGGCCAAAAATTACGTTGGCATTGATCCGGTGCATGAACCGATTCCGGTGCGGCCGGTGGTGCATTACATGATGGGGGGCGTCAGCACCGACATCGATGGAAAAACGCCGGTCGATGGGCTCTACGCCGCCGGCGAGACCGCCTGCGTCTCCATCAACGGAGCTAACCGACTGGGGTCGAACTCGCTGGCGGAGTGTCTTGTTTTCGGTGCCCGCGCTGGCCTGGCAGCCGCGCGATACACCATGGAGCAGGAGTTCGGCTCCTCCGGGGTGCTAGATCAACTCGTGCAGTTCGAGGAGCTGGAATTGCGCGAGAAGTTCAACGCCGAGGGTTCGGAGAGTATCGCCGGCATTCGCACCGAATTGCAGATGGCGATGGAAAAGGGCGCCGGGATCTATCGGCAAGAGACGGAGCTGAAGGCTGCTTGCGAGCAGGTTGCCACTCTGAGAGAGCGCTACCAGAATCTACGGGTCGAGGACAGCTCGGAGGTCTATAACACCGAGCTGATCTCCGCCATCGAACTGGGCTGTATGTTGGATGTGGCCGAAGCGGTGGCCAACTCCGCGCACCAACGGCAAGAGTCGAGGGGTTCGCATGCGCGCTCCGACTTCGAGTCCAGGGACGATGATCGTTTTCTCACCCACTCACTCGCGTTCAGGACTGAGGACGGACCCCGAATCGAATACGCTCCGGTTACGATTACGCGTTGGCTACCGGAGGAACGGACCTATTAATTTTAACATCGTACACCGCACCTGTGTTCGGGGGTGGTTCGAGGACAACGGCGGACAAGCTAACAGGACCTAGATGAGCGAACAGACGATCGGACTGCGAGTCAGCCGGTATAACCCCCAAAAGGACAGCGAACCCAGCGAACAGCGGTACGAGGTGCCGTACCACGACGACTGGGTGGTGCTCGACGCCTTGAACCACGTGAAGGACCAGATGGACGGCACGCTCTCCTACCGCTGGTCCTGTCGCATGGGGGTGTGCGGAAGCTGCGGAATGATGGTCAACGGGGTGCCCAAGCTAACCTGCGCGGTCTTTCTGCGCGATTATTACCCCAAGGAGATCCGCATCGAGCCGCTGGCCAACTTTGCCGTCGTCCGTGACCTGGTGATCGAACTCGACGATTTCGTCGGTCGGTTGCAGGCGGTGAAACCGTGGCTGATTCGCGATGAGGAAACGCCGGTAGAGCAGGGCGAATACCTCCAATCACCCGATGAACTGGCGGAATTCAAGCAGTTCAGCATGTGCATAAATTGCGCTCTGTGTTATTCGGCTTGTCCGGTGTTTGGACCGGATTCCGATTTTATCGGGCCGGCGGCACTGGCGTTGGCCCATCGCTACAACGTGGATTCCCGTGACCACGGCGAAGATCAGCGCAAGGACGTGGTGGCCAGCGAGGAAGGGATCTGGAACTGCACCTTTGTCGGCGAGTGTTCCACGGTATGTCCAAAGGATGTGGATCCCGCCGCCGCCATCCAACGAACCAAGGTCGCCACCACGGCGAACTGGTTCAAATCGGTACTGCCCTGGGGACACCGATGAATACGCACCGCCGCCGCCGACAGAACGAGGCCGGCTACTACAAATACGATCTCTACAAACCTGAGAAATCCGCCACTTGGTGGTTGCGCAACGGCAAATATTTTCTGTATATGATGCGCGAACTGAGCAGCGCCGTGATCGCCATTTTCTTGCTGCTTTACCTTTACGAATTTTTTCTCCTGAGCAAAGGAGAGACGATATTTAATACCTTTCAGGGATCCCTGAGAAAACCTGCTTTTCTGGTGTTCTATGGGGTGGTTTTTCTCTTTGCACTGTATCACTCGGTGACCTGGTTTGCCGTGCTTGGCCGCGTTCAGGTCGTGCGTCTCGGCAAACTTACCGTGCCGCCGTCTTTGGTGACGGCAAGTGCCTTCGCTGGCTGGGTGGTGGTTAGCGTGGCCTTGGCGTTTTACTTAATCAGGTAGCTGATGTACAAGATGGATAAGAAGGAACCGTTTTGGTGGGGCCTGTTCTCGGCCGGTGGTGTGGTCGCCGCTCTCTTCGTTCCCATTCACGTCTTCGTGGACGGTCTGGCAGTGCCGCTGGGATTCATGGATGAGAGCGCGGTTTCTTTCGAGCGTATGCGAGATCTTTTGGCACACCCGGCAGCAAGGGTGTACTTCTTTGTGCTGGTGATCCTGCCGCTGTTTCACGCCGCTCATCGCGTCCGTTTCTCGCTTTACGAGCTCGGGGTGCGCGATTTCCAGATCTCTATGGACCTATTATGTTACGGAGGCGCCGTCGTCGGAGCGGCGCTCTGCGGCTACGTCTTTTTTCAGTTGCTCTGAGGATTGGCTATGTTCGAGCTCAAAACCATATCGCAAGCAGCCATCCCGCAATCCCTTGAACGCGTGGAGCGCTACCGCCTGCTAAACGAACCCACCGTCGCCGAGAGCATATGCCTGGACATACTCAAGGTCGATCCGGACAACCAGCAGGCTGTGGTAATGCTCATTCTGGCGTTGACGGATCAGTTCGTCGAGAATCCAGCTCTCAACGTAGCTCGAGTGCTGGAACTGGTTCCCAAACTCGAGAGCGAGTACCAGCGCACCTATTATTCTGGCATCGTCTACGAACGGCAGGGAAAGGCACGACTAAAGCGGGAATATCCCGGTGCCGGCTTCGACGCATATGAGTTGCTGCGCGAAGCGATGCACTGGTTCGAAACGGCGGAGCCGATCCGCCCGGAGGCCAACGAGGATGCCGTCATCCGCTGGAACAACTGCGCGCGGCTGATTGAGAGCAATGGGCTTACGGCCAGGCCAGAGGACGAGACCCAGCTTTCTTCGGAGTAGCAAGGGTCCCTGACCTCTGCTACCGTCTCCGTCCACCCACCTACCACACAATCGATTTCAGATATTCGCGGTTCAGAAAAGCGATGCTGTCCGCGGAAATCTCCTTCGGGCAGACCGCTTCACACTCGTATTCGTTGGTGCAGTGACCAAACCCCTCGGCGTCCATAGTAGCGATCATGGCCGCCGCCCGGCGGCTGCGTTCGGGCTGCCCCTGAGGCAGCGTGCCCAGGTGTTTGACCTTGGCGCTGACGAACAACATTGCGGCCGAATTCTTGCACGCTGCGACGCAGGCTCCGCATCCGATACAGGCCGCCGCATCCATCGCCCGTTCCGCCTCTTCTTGGGAGATCAGAATGGCGTTGGCGTCCGGAGACGAGCCGGTATTTACAGAGACGTATCCGCCGGACTGAATCAGCCGGTCGAAGGCGGAGCGGTCCACCACCAGATCCTTGACTACGGGAAAAGCGGTGGCGCGCCAGGGTTCGATGTAGATGGTGTCGCCGTCCCGGAAAGACCGCATATAGAGCTGACAGGTAGTTGTTCCAGTGCCGGGCCCGTGGGCAACGCCGTTGATCACCAATCCACATGATCCGCAGATGCCCTCGCGGCAGTCGCTGTCGAACGCGATCGGGTCTACACCCTTTCGGTTCTGCTCCTCGTTGACGACATCGAGCATCTCCAAGAACGACATTTCGGGCTGAATCCGGCCCGCGTCGTAGGTCTCCAGCCGGCCTTTTTCGTGCGGGCCTTTCTGGCGCCAGACCTTCAGCGTCAGGTTCATGCCTGCGCGGCGCTTGTTATCCATATGAGCGTTCGACCCTTTCCTCCAGGTGTCGGTCTATTTGTAGCTTCGTTGCGTCAGTGCCACGTTTTCGAACACGAGACGTTCGAGGTTTAAGGCGGGTTCATGGCCCACACCGGTGTGTTCCCACGCCGACACGTGGGTGAAGCGCTCGTCGTCGCGCAGTGCCTCGCCCTCTTCGGTCTGATACTCCTCGCGGAAATGTCCGCCGCACGACTCCTCGCGGGTCAAGGCGTCGTGAACCATCGTCTCCCCAAACTCTAAGAAATCGGCGACGCGACCAGCGCGCTCGAGAACTTGATTGAACTCACCGGGCGTCCCGGTGACCGTCAGATTCTGCCAGAACTCCTCGCGAATGTCGGCTACCTTTTCCCGGGCGCTGGAAAGGTCGGCAGCGTTGCGTGCCATGCCGCAGTGGTCCCACAACAACAACCCCAGTTCCCGGTGAAAGTCGTCCACGGTGCGGTTGCCCTTCACCGCCAGCAGCTGGCTGATGCGGTCCTTAGCGGCGTGCTCGGCTTCTTTGAACGCCTCGTGGTCGGTGTTGATCGACGGCATCGATTGGCCGCCGATGTACCCGCCTACGGTATGCGGGATGACAAAATACCCGTCCGCAAGGCCCTGCATGAGGGCGCTGGCCCCTAGACGATTGGCCCCGTGATCGGAAAAATTGGCTTCACCCATGACGAACAAACCCGGAATATTGCTCATTAGGTTATAGTCTACCCACAATCCCCCCATCGTATAATGGACCGCGGGATAGATACGCATCGGCATGCGGTACGGATTTTCGTCGGTAATCTCTTCATACATCTGAAAGAGGTTGCCGTACTTCTGGTGAATCGTATCCTCGCCATCGCGCTCAATGGCGTGGGCGAAGTCCAGAAAGACCGCGCGCCCGGTGATGCCGACACCGCGTCCCTCGTCGCACACCCCCTTGGCGGCCCGCGACGCCACGTCCCGCGGTACCAGGTTGCCGAAGCTCGGGTAACGCCGCTCGAGGTAGTAGTCGCGCTCTGCCTCCGGGATCTGTTCGGGAGACCGGCGATCTTGCCCTTCTTTGGGCACCCACACCCGACCGTCGTTGCGCAGGCTTTCGCTCATCAGGGTGAGTTTCGACTGAAAGCTGCCCGAAACTGGAATGCAGGTAGGGTGAATCTGCGTGAAGCAGGGGTTGGCGAACAGCGCGCCTTTTCTGTGGGCTCTCCAGGTTGCGGTGACGTTTGAAGCTTTGGCGTTTGTCGACAGGTAAAAAACATTCCCGTACCCACCCGTGGCCAAGAGAACCGCATCGGCTGCATGAGACTGGATTTCGCCGGTAACTAGGTTGCGTGTGACGATCCCGCGGGCACACCCGTCGACCAAAACCAGCTCCAGCATCTCATGTCGTGGGTAGAGGTGCACCTTTCCGGCGCTCACCTGCCGCATCATTGCACTGTAGGCGCCCAACAACAACTGCTGACCCGTCTGACCGCGGGCGTAGAAGGTGCGTGAAACTTGGGCCCCACCGAACGAGCGGTTGGCCAGGGTGCCTCCATATTCGCGGGCAAAGGGCACCCCCTGAGATACACACTGGTCGATGATCTCGGTACTGATCTGCGCCAGACGGTAGACATTCGCCTCGCGGGCGCGGTAGTCGCCTCCTTTTATGGTGTCGTAAAACAGGCGGAAAACGCTGTCGCCGTCATTCTGGTAGTTCTTGGCCGCGTTGATCCCGCCCTGGGCAGCGATGCTGTGGGCTCGGCGCGGGCTATCCTGCAGGCAAAAGGAGTGGATGTTGTAGCCCAACTCCGCCAGCGAAGCGGCGGCGGACGCGCCCGCCAGCCCGGTGCCGACCACGATGATGGAGTGACGGCGTTTGTTGGCGGGGTTCACGAGCTTGAGCTCGAACCGATGCCGGTCCCACTTCTGCTCTAAAGGACCACCCGGGACGCGACCGTCCAGATCCATCGTCTACCTCATTGATTGAAGAAGATGGCCAGCGGAATGATGCCGAATCCGCCGGCGATGACAATGCCCAGCAACACACTGACGGTTTTGAGTTTGGGACGCGCGCTCCAACCCAACGATTGAAAGGCGCTGTGAAACGCGTGCCAGAGGTGGAACCCCAAGACCAGCATGGCTATGACATACCATGCCACATAAAGCAGATCGCTGAAGGTTCCAACTACGAGATCGTACAGCGTACCCCCTGCAAGATCGCCGTATTTGAAGGTCTTCAGATGGATGACCACAAACACCAGGATGACGAGCCCCGAGTAGATCATCGTATACGAGGCCGCACTCCGCCTGCCGACGGCCTTGGTTTTTACGTAGTTGCTGTTTCTAGCCCGCTTGCTGTCTCTGCTAACGCTGATTGCCAGGTAGACGTGGAGAAGGAAAATCGCCACCAAGCCAATCTCGACTGGAATCAGCAGTGGGTGACCGGTGAGAAAATCAGAGTAGGCGTTGAACTCCGCACCGCCGTCGGTCTTCAGCAGCAGCATGTTGCCGGCCATGTGGCCAAGTAGGAAGCCGTATAACAACAGACCGGTGACGGCCATTCCTATCTTTTTGCCAATCGAGGACGAGAACAGTGTTGTTCCCATTGCGCTCCTTCCTATCCGCATTACCAGGCCGTATAACTAACCAATATTACCGTCCTAGTTCAAATTTTCCAGCGGCAACGACCGACAGCGCGGGTACCCCTCCTATCTTGCTAGTCAGGTTCTGAATGCGTACCCTTAGGACCTCTCATTCGCCGAGACACATAGATGAAGATTCACGAATTTCAAGCCAAGGATCTGCTGCGCCAATACGAGGTGGCGGTCCCGGCCGGCAAGGTTGCGCGCTCCAGCGATGAGGCTGAGCAAATCGCCCGCGAAATGGGGGGGAAGGTCATCGTCAAGGCGCAGATACATGCGGGGGGGCGCGGCAAGGGGGGGGGCGTAAAACTGGCGCCAGACCCTCAAGAGTCAGGAGCGGCGGCGCAAGAGATACTTGGCATGCAGCTGGTGACGCATCAGACCGGTCCCCAGGGTCAAAAGGTCAAACAGGCGCTGGTCGAAGAGGCCAGCGAGATTGATCGGGAGTTCTATCTCGGTATGACCCTGGACCGCGCCCAGTCCAAGAACGTCGTCATGGCTAGCCAGGAAGGCGGAGTCGAAATCGAGGAAGTCGCCGCCCGGAGCCCGGAGAAAATCCTCAAAGAGACGGTGGACCCTGCCGTGGGCTTGCAGGCGTTCCAGGCGCGACGCCTGGCCTTCGGCCTGGGGTTGGTTGCGACCCAGGCGCGCGCGGCGGCGGCTCTGATCATGGCGCTCTACCGCGCCTACCAGGGTTCAGACTGCTCGCTGGCGGAGATCAACCCGCTGGTTGTGACCGGTGACGGACGGGTTCTTGCCCTGGATGCGAAGATCAATTTCGACGACAACGCACTTTATCGACACCCGGAGCTGCAGGAATTGCGGGATCTCGACGAGGAGGAGGAGCTCGAGGTGGAGGCGTCGAAGTTCAACCTGAATTACATCCGCTTGGATGGCAACATCGGCTGCATGGTCAACGGCGCCGGCCTCGCCATGGCCACCATGGATATTATCAAGCTAGCCGGCGGCGAGCCCGCCAACTTTCTGGACGTAGGTGGGGGAGCCAGCGCCGAGACCGTCGAAAATGGCTTCCGGATCCTGCTCAAGGACCCCAATGTCGAAGGCATTCTCATAAATATCTTCGGCGGCATCGTGCGTTGCGACCGGGTTGCCGAGGGGGTTATCCAGGCGCGCCGGAAATTGGATATCGAGCTGCCCATCGTCGTGCGGCTGGCGGGCACCAACGCGGATGTAGCTGGCGAGATGTTAGAAAACTCTGGATTGAACTTTGTCGTCGGTCACGGGCTGAAGGATGCGGCAGAGAAGGTGGTCGCGGCGAGCTCCAGGTAGAGCCGATTGATCCATGACAATACTCGTTGACAACAATACCAGGGTACTAGTTCAGGGCATCACCGGCGGCGAGGGTTCGTTTCACGCCCGCCAGATGGTGGAATACGGAACCAATGTCGTCGGCGGCGTGACTCCTGGGAAGGGCGGACAAAGCTTTGAGAGCATTCCGGTGTTCGACGGGGTGTCGCAGGCAGTCGACGCCACAAGTGCCAACGCGACCGTGATTTTCGTCCCGGAAGCATTTGCCGCCGATGCCATCATGGAAGCAGCCGACGCCGGCATCGCTCTGGTGGTGTGCGTGACCGAAGGCATTCCGACCGCCGATATGGTCAATGTGCACCAGTACCTGGAATCGCGACCGACCCGGCTCATCGGTCCCAACTGCCCCGGGATTATCTCCCCGGGCAAATGCAAGATCGGCATCATGCCCGGGTTCATCCACCAAGAAGGTGGCGTCGGTTTGATCTCCCGCAGCGGCACCCTGACCTACGAAGCGGTAGGCCAGCTGAGCGAACGTGGAATCGGTCAATCTACCTGCATAGGAATCGGGGGCGATCCTATTATCGGCACGCATTTCGTCGACGCACTCACTTTGTTCCGCGACGACCCGGACACGGATGCGGTGGTGATGATCGGCGAAATCGGCGGCACGGCCGAAGAGGATGCCGCCGCGTATATCGCCGCCACCTACGACAAACCAGTCATCGGTTTCATCGCTGGCCGCACGGCGCCGCCCGGGCGTCGCATGGGCCATGCCGGCGCCATCATCGCCGGCGGCAAGGGCACCGCTGCAGAGAAGATGGAAGCGATGACTAACGCCGGGATTCACGTCTGTGAGAGCCCGGCGGATATCGGCGCTACGGTAGAGCGGGTACTGGTCTAATCCTTCACAACGTCGACTCGCCCAGCGGTTACGGCCGTGCCAAGCCGTAAGCCGCAGGGGACGGCAAGGGAACCAGAGTCGGTTGGCGTTTCAAGAGTAGAAGCCCGACCACGAAGATCACGCCAGCGGGAAACAGCAGAACCGCTGGCGCGGCAGCATCCCCGGCTAGAAGCTCGATCCCAAAATGGGTTTGCAGATTGAGGCCCACCAATGACACGAGATTATTAATCATGTGGGCGAGGATGGCCGGGTAGATGCTATGGGTCAGCCACACCAGCACCCCGAAGGTAAGGCCCAGTAGAAACACAGCGGGGAAATGCCACGGGTCGAGGTGAAAAGCCGCAAATAACAGGCTCGAGGCGAAAAGCGCGACGTGCGGTCCGCGGTAGAAACAAAGACCTGCAAAGACGAATCCCCGAAACGCCAATTCTTCCATAACCCCCGGCACCAGGACCACGACGGCCAACCCTTCTCCAAGTTCCCCTAAGGTCTCAACCACCTGAATCTTCAGCAGTAGCCGTTGTTGGTAGAGCGGGAACTCAGCGCCCAGGGTGTACATGAAATCGGTCAACGCGCTGTGGCTCTCCGCCACGAGCACACTGGCACTCGCCGCCACCAAAGCGCTGAGGGTTAGACTGCGTCCGGAGACGGCATTCAACAGCCAAACATCCGCCGGACTCATCGCGTTTAGACGCATGTATCCGACGATGACGGCAAAGAAGCTGAACTCGGCGACCAGAAGCGCCAAGCGCGGTGGCACGCTGGCCACCGCCTCACTCAGTGCAACGCTTGCTACCAAGCTGGCAAGGAGGGCCGCAATATAGACTTGCAGGATCTGCCGCAGGCTCGGGAAAACGATCATCTTGGGTCAGGGGAAACCACGCACCCAGTAGCTGACTTGCCGAGCGTCCGTCGACCTCACCGGATCCCGTGGAGGGTCCCGGTCCACAGGCGCTGCCCTAATGGGTGTGGGTCAAAAAGTGCAGCTTGCCATTGTGACAGGTGGCGCAGTTCACCGCCTGGCCTTGAGGTGGCAACGGGAGCCGTTTCTGGTGGACCTTGTCATCAGCGGTTTTGGCAGTCAGATAGATGCCCGCCGAATCACCTTTGGCGACAAATCGGGCGGTCAGATCGGTTTTCTTCTCGTCTTCAACCAAGGTTAGCTCGATCTGCCCTTTGTGGACGAGGCTGTCCACAAAAGCGGTCTTCATGGACCTGGCAATCTCTTTTTCGGGTGTGTTTTTCGGGTACAGAATCTTGCCACCTTCTTTGACGTGGCAGTGCAGGCATTTCACGCCGAGAGATTTCGCGACCATCTTCATCGCTTTGAGGGTCGCCTTCTTGTTCTCACCGAAGATGGTTTTTCCGTCCTGGGCATACGCCGGAGCGATTGCCAAGACGATCGCGAAAGAGATAACGGACACCGCTTTACGCACGGAGCACTCCTTTCTGAAATCCGAAAAACGGTTCACAATCTACGCAAGCGCCGGTGCGAGGGAAAGTCCAAAACCACGATCCCACCTACGACGAAGGATCCCGTTGTTTCTTGCGATCCATGGCGCGCACATACGCCCGCGTTCGGTGGCACCACAGCAGGTAGTCGAAGAAAATCGACGGAACGGGCCCCCGCGGTAAGCACCGAAGCAGGAGCGCAACCGGCACCTGAACAAGGGGCGAAAGCGCCAGTTGATGCGCCCACCTGACAGGAGCGCTGGGATCCATCAGAAAGCTCAATCGCAACAAAGATGCCAACTCCGGGTGTTTCTCCAGGATGAAGGGTATCGATTCCGCCCCGTAGGCGCTCATCAGATCGCACAACTCTGCCAGGCTGCGAAGTTCGTGGTGGTTGGATATGGCGGTCGCTTCGTAATAGAAGGCAACGCCCGCGGACGACAGCCGATAGCCCAACTCCAGATCTTCACCGCCATAAGCGTGGAAGTCTTCGTCGAATAGGCCGACAGTCACCAACGACTGCCGTCTAATCGATGAGTTCCCGGTGACGAAGCAGTTGTAGGGCACCACGCTGCCCGATTCAAACCGGTGCACGCCACGTCCTTCGATATAACGAAACAGGGCGTTAGGTCGGATACTCGTGGCAAAACGGATATTGCCGATACAGACGCAGCTGGCCTCGTGGATCTGGTGAAAGGACTTGTGGGAATGCAGAAAATCCGGCTCAACGGTCATGTCCCCATCCAGAAACACCACCACCTCCCCGCGGGCGGCGCGTATCCCTGAATTCCGCGCTTTGGCGCGCCCCTGGTTGACCTCGTGTCGTCGCAACAACAGCTGAAACGGTTCGGCAATTGCGCGGAGCTCTTCCACCGTTAGAGCGGGAAGACTGCCGTCGTCGACCACAACGATCTCCACATCCGCCGCCGGAAACTGTTGCTGAGCCAGACTGTCCAGGGTTGCCCGCAGCCGCGCGGGTTCATTGTAGGTCGGGACGACCACGCTGAGGAACGGTTTCAAAGCGACGGGCACGGTGGTCAAAAACGGGCGTAAAGAGCGGTCAGCTTCTCCACCTCGTGCTCCCAACTGTAGGTGCGGGCCGCCACTCGAGCTGCCTCGGCATAGCGAGCCATACGGTCGGTATCCGCGATCAAGAGATTGACCTGCTCGGCAACTGCGGCGGGATCCCGTGGGTCGGCCAGGATGCCGGCGCCGCTGTTGCGAACGACGGGGCCTATTTCCGGAAAGTCACTGGCAACTACAGGCAAACCGGCCATGAAGTACTCGAACAGCTTGTTGGGCATGGAATAAAAGAAACTCTTGCCGCTGTTCTTGATCAGGCACAACCCTACATCGGCAGAGCAGGTGTACTCATGGAGCTCGGCAAACGGAACTCGGGGCAGAAAAAACACCGAGTTGCCCAACCGGCGCTGGTCGACTTTCTGCCTGAGCTCGGGCTCGCAAGGCCCGCCGCCCATAAGTACGAGCACAGACTTGTCGAACAGTGCGGCCGCATCGATCTGTTCTAGCAGGCCATTTTCGGTCAAGAACCCACCTTGATACAGGATTACCGGACGCTGGTCGTCCAATCCCAATGTTTCTCTAATGCGGTTGCTGGCGACAGGATCCCGGAACACGGGCAGATTTCGCAGGACCGTAACCCTATCTAGTCGATAACGCTTCTCCAGCGCCGCTTTGATCCCCTTGCTGACGGTAATCGTATGGTGAACCTTTCGTACCAGACGTTGCTCCAGCCAACTCCAGAACCGCTGAATGGTGGGACGGCTGACAACCCCGGACTGTTCTGTCCAGAATTCGTGGGAGTCGTAGACCAACAGGGAACCTTGGCGGGTTGCCACCCGCGCCGCGGGCCACAGGGCATCCAGGTCGTGGGCGTGGTAGACATCGGCTGACAGCGAAGGTAGAGCCCGTGCGGCCTGCCACCAAAAGGATGGGTACAGGAGGCGTAGGGAGCGCCTGCGGTCCACCGGTATTAGACGAGTCTCGAAACGCCGCCACGGCGCTGAGGTAATTGCACCCGAGAACGATGAAGAGACGATGGATACGCGATGGCCAGCGTCCTGCAGAGCCGTCGCCTCCCGGTAGATCCGCGCGTCGAAACGCAGGTCCGTAAAGGCGACCATACACACATGCATGGTCGAAACTAGAGGGGGGACATCAAGACAAGGCGGGCAGGGATAAAAAAGCAGTCCATCCGATGAAAGATGAACTGCTCATTCGAGAAAATCAAGAGTGTGGCGATCGTGCGGTGTGTGATCGAGAGCCGCAGACGAGACCTTCAAACGAGGCGGTGTGGGGAGGTATTACTTTGAAGATCCCGATACCCGAAAAGGGGAATTCGAGTTCTGCGGCACTTCCCGATCATTAGTCACACGCTCAGCGGATCGCCACACTCGAAGCAATTATACACTTTTTTGTGTGCGCTACGAAACGTGAACGTATTGCGACTTGCCTACGGTCGACACACAATTTACACACCCCACTGTGTATTGTCAAGAAGAATCTGGGGCTGATCCACTCACAACCTCAGAGAGAAAATGACACAAAACTGTGTATGCCTTATTATAGGTAGCGGGCATTCCTCTACATTACATAAAACCAGACGGTAGAGACATGGCATTTGCTGAAATAATAAAGAAAGCACGCAAGCGGTTGCGGCTAAGCCAAGCCAGCCTTGGTGGGGAGATCGGGGTGTGGAACACCTACGTCGGACAGATCGAGAAGGGGGAAAAGGTCCCCTCAGATGAGGTGGTCATAAAACTCGGGAAGGTTCTCGACCTCAACCTGAACGAGTTATTATTGTCAGCGTACAAAGCAAAGGCCGACTCGGCCGAAGCACAAAGCCTGTTCACCCAAATGGAAACCGCACTCAACGACCCTGTACTGCAACAGATCGTTTCTTCCACCAACCCCATACACCCGGGCGTACTGGCCGCTTTGAGCGACGAGAATATTCGCGCCGCCCTCACCCAAGAAACATGGAGAGAAAGTTTCTCTCGGTGTTACCGAATAAACAGCCGCAAAAAACGGAATATTCAGGCGCTGTTGGCGTTGGTGGAAGCGATGAACGACAAACAGTATTCAGCGATGATGAATCTTTTAGAAGCTATGGAGCTAGAAGCAGGAGAGTAATTCTTACGGGGTCTGGGGTGCGGCTTCTGCGGCCAAACGCGCTGCTTCTTGTGCCAATCGATCCGCCTCCCGGTTGGAAAGGACCGACAACACCTTTTCGCGAACGAACGGATTTGGATCGCGCACTGCGGAAAATAGGTACTTATTGCCGTATTTTTCCTCCATCCTGCCCAGTTTCTCGATGACTTGAAGGCGGATTCCGGGATCCCTGTCTTTGAGCGCTACGCCGAACACTCTGGCCACTTCCTTTTTGGTGCTTTCCCTATCACTCTCGCTCAGAACGCCCAAAAGCTCAATCGCCTGTGCCCGGACCGCGACGTCGCGATCTCTGAGGGCTCGAGACAGCACTTCCGTAGTGGCGATCTTCTTCTCCGCACCAAGCAGAGGAACGAACTTTATGGGTGGCAACGTACGCAAGCTGCAGGCCCCTAGTACAAACCACAACAGGCACAGGACGCCCGCTAAACCTGGATGACGGTAAACCGGCCGCGGGCAGTTGGCTTTTCCTACTCGACTGAAACGATGCAAGGTCATATAGTTAATATCGGTCGTTACCGTAGGTTCTAAAGTCTGGGGAACCACGGCGCCGTCGCGAACGTCTACGGCGCAGCAAACCAGCATCGCCAGCGCTTTTGGTGGAGCGCCCAGCTGCCGGTTGGCGCCGTTTTCCTCCTACTCCACTACGACCAGCTGGCCGTACTTAGAATTAATGGCTGGTCTCCGTCACTGAGCGCTTTGCCGCCGCTGGTCAGCGTCCACGGGTTCGCGGCTGCGCTCTTGCTGATTCTTTGTTTGAGCGGCACCTGGAATTGTCGCGACTGGCGCCGCGACCCACGGCACGGGCTCTTGCTTTTGTCCGCAATTTCGCCGCTACTAGCCTGGCTGTTTTTTCCCGGTCAGCTGTTGATGCTCTTGTCGTTGCCGGCGCTGTTGGTACTGACTTCCATGGGATCCGACTCTACCCGCAATGGATTCGTCAGCTGCTGTGGAGCGCCCTGGTTGTGGTGTACGGCGCAGATTATTGGCGCATGTTTGGAAGCGGCTGATTTCGGACGCTCCACCTCCTGGAGTTGACATGTCCCCCTTTTCCAGCTTCGACCCCATGCCCGACTCGGCTAGCCATCCGGATACCACCCTCGCTGAACTGCGCGAGCGTTTATCCACGTGTATGCTCCTGGATCGGGCTCGCATAGAACGGCGACTTCAGCGACTCGACCGCCACAAAGACCGGGCGAAGGAACTCGGCATTCTGCAGGAAAAGGTCGAGCAGTCACTCCGTTTGCTTGAGCGCCGGCGGCGGGGGCTGCCGCCAACAAGCTATCCCGAGGAGCTGCCTGTCAGCTCGCGCCGCGCCGAGATTCAACGCGCCATTGAAGAAAACCAGGTCGTGGTGGTCGCTGGCGACACGGGGTCCGGCAAGTCGACGCAGCTGTCCAAGATCTGTCTGGATGCGGGGCGTGGTGTGCTGGGAAAGATCGCCTGCACCCAGCCGCGTCGAGTAGCGGCCCTCTCGGTGTCGCGGCGAATCGCTGAGGAGCTGGGCGTAGCTTGGGGACGGGAAATCGGGAGCAAGATTCGCTTTAAAGACCACACCGCCCCCGAGACCTACATCAAGATGGTGACCGACGGCATCCTCCTGGCAGAGATACAGGGAGACGCGGATTTGTTGGAGTACGATACCATCATCGTCGACGAAGCCCATGAGCGCAGCTTGAACATCGATTTCCTCATCGGCTATCTGCGTCTGCTGCGTCGGCGCCGTCCCGACTTGAAGATTGTCATTACCTCTGCAACCATCGATACGGAAGCGTTCTCGGAGGCATTTGACCAAGCCCCGGTAATCCAGGTGCACGGGCGAATGTTCCCGGTTGAGGTCAGGTACTGGCCCCTGGAAGAACTGCTCGAGAACCGCGAAGAGTACACCTACATCGACGCCGTGCTCACTGCGGTGGAACAGACCCTTCAGGAAACTCGGGAAGGGGATGTGTTGGTGTTCCTACCGGGGGAAAACGACATCCTCGAGACCCGCGACCGCCTACGGGACCGCGCCGAAGGGGTGGAGATTCTACCTTTGTTTGGACGCTTGTCCGCCGCCGACCAACAGCGCATTTTTCGGCGCGGAGACCGCCGGCGCATCGTATTGTCCACCAACGTCGCGGAAACCTCGTTGACAGTTCCGGGCATTCGTTACGTGGTCGATACGGGCATGGCTCGCATCAGCCGCTACAATGCCCGCACCCACACTCATCGGTTGCCCATCGAACCGGTGTCGCAGAGTTCGGCGGATCAGCGCAAGGGTCGCTGCGGTCGGCTCGAGGGCGGCATCTGCATTCGGCTCTACGGGGAAGAAGATTTTGAGTCGCGTCCCCGATTCACCTCTCCCGAACTGCAGCGGGCCAACCTCGCGGACGTGATTCTGCGCATGTTGGCCCAGCGGATCGGCGACGTGCGCACGTTTCCCTTTCTGGACCCTCCCGGGGAACAGGCGATCCAGGGGGGCATCCAGCAGCTCCAGGAGCTGGGGGCCCTAGACCAGCGCCAACGACTCACCCGCTTGGGTCGGCGTATGGCGCGGATGCCGATTGCGCCCACTGTGGCCCGCATGGTGCTGCAGGCAGACCAGGAAGGGGTACTGGGAAGAGGTGCTGGTGGTGGCGGCGGCCATCAGCGTGCAGGACCCCCGCGAACGGCCGATGGAGCTGAAGGCTCAAGCGGATGAAATGCACCAGCGCTGCGTGCATCCCGAGTCCGACTTCCTCACCCTGACCAACATATGGAACGCCTATCGCGGATTGGGGGGGCGGCCGACCCAGGGCCACATGCGCCGGTTCTGCAAACAAAACTTCCTGTCGTTCATGCGGATGCGGGAATGGCACGACGTCCACCAGCAGATCAAGGAGACCCTGCGCGAGCTGGGCGGTTTCAAGTGGGGCGGGGGTAAATCGAGCTACGAGGGTGTGCACCGTTCAGTGCTTAGCGGCCTCTTGAGCAACGTCGCCTTGAAGCATGAACGGAATCTCTACCGCGCCGCCCGTGGCCGTGAGGTGATGATCTTTCCCGGCTCGGGCTTGTTCGTGCGCGGGGACGCCAAGAAATCGGCCAGTCCAGAGTGGATCGTCGCCGCCGAAATGGTCGAGACATCGCGGCTGTTCGCGCGAACGGTGGCGCGCATCCAGCCGGAATGGCTCGAAGACCTGGGCACCCACCTGTGCCGTTACTCCCACAAGGAACCGTATTACAACGCGCGCTCGGCGCGGGTGCTGGTGCGCGAGACGGTAACCTTGCATGGGTTGGAGGTGCTGCAGCGGCGCGTACCGTTCAAACGGATCGATCCCGGAGCGGCGACCGAGATTTTTATTCGCGCGGCCCTGGTTCCGGGCGTGTTGCGAACCCCGCATCGGTTCCTTGAAAAGAACCTGGAACTGCAAAACAAGGTGGAAACGTGGCAGACGCGCATACGGGAATACCACGGTCTGGACGTAGAGGAATCCGCCTTCCAGTTCTCCGCCGCCCGCCTGGAGGATGTTTCATCGGTGCACGATCTGAACCGGGTAGTGCGCGACCGCATTTCCGACGACGCGGATTTTCTCACCATGAGCGAGCGCGACTTGGTGGGCACTCGGGACACGGCCGTCAACAGGGTGTCTTTCCCGGATTTCCTGCAGGTGGAAGGCCGTCAGCTTCCCCTGAGCTACACCTATAGCCCCGGCGCGGAAGAGGACGGGCTGACCCTCGCGCTGCCGTATAAAATGGTGGAAGCCGTCGACCCGGAGGTGCTCGAGTGGCTCGTTCCGGGGTTTCTGGAGGAGAAGGTGGTCCACCTCCTGCGATCGCTTCCCAAAGCGCTGCGCCGGCAGCTGATCCCCATCCCGCAGAAAGCCCGCGAGATCGCCGCGGACCTGCGGCCGGACGGAGGGCTGTTCATGGAGACCTTGGCGGCGTTTATCGAGAGCCGCTACGGACTGCGGATCTCACCCCAGGATTGGGGTGGGGACCCGCTCCCGAAGCACTTGCAGATGAGGGTTGACATTCAGGGCGCCAATCGACAGACGTTGGTGGCGGGGCGCAACCTGGCCGGCATGGTTGACCAGCTGGAGCGCCACGATACGCCAGTGGAACTAGAAGCCTGGAAGCAAGCCTTGGAGGAGTGGGAACAAACCGAGCTGCAGACCTGGACGTTTGGAGATCTGCCGGAGCGAATCGAGATCACCGAAGTCACCGGAGTTTCGCTGGTTGCCTTTCCCGGAATCGAGGTGGGAGATCGCGGTGTCGATCTGCGGCTGTATCGAAATCGCCGCGAAGCGCAGACGGCCAGCCGATCGGGGATCTTCCGCCTAACGCAGATTCAATTGGAAGAGGAGCTCGCCTGGCTCGAACGAAGTTTGCGGGACCTGGATCAATTCCACCAGACAACCCGGTTCATCGGTGATAAGCAAGCGGTCCGCGAGGCGGCGATGGACCATCTGCAACGGCATCTCATCTTGGTGCCGGAGCCGCCGGCGCTGCAGGTGACTGCGTTCGAGAGCCTGGTGCAGCGCGCGGTAACCGAATCGAAAGGAATCGGACCGCGCTTTCTCGATCTGTTTGGCGCAATCATCCATCTGCGGATGTCGATTCAACGCCACCCCCATCCGTACCCTGGCATCGAGGACGATCTCCAGCGCCTTGCCGGCACCGATTTCCTCTCAAAAACCCCGTTTGCGCGCCTTCCCCACGTGCAGAGGTATCTCAAGGGGGTTGTCATGCGCGCCGATCGCTTCAGGCTGGACCCGGCCAAGGACCGACAGAAGGTCGGCCAGCTCGAACCGTTCCAGCAGCAGTTTCAAGAACGCGTCGGGGAACGGTACTCGAGGCAGCGATCGGCAATTCTGCAGGAGGTGCGGTGGATGCTGGAGGAGTTTCGCATCTCCCTATTCGCTCAGGAGCTGGGCACTGAGCAGCCGGTGTCGGCGAAACGACTGGATCGAAAGTTCGAAGAGCTGCGGTCGTCCCTGTAGTGGTGTGTGGGAAGGCGGTGCTAAACTCGCGAAGATTGCTTCCGATATATCGGAGACGTCTCCTCCTGTCCGTCGAGGGTCCGAGAGACTGTTGGCTTGATTAATTCTGTGGTGGGATTATCTTTTCTCTCTACCGCGATTTAGCTGGGGATCCATAATGGAAGCATTGGAAGTAATCTTCATGGTGGCGGCCCTAATATTGATGTTCGCCGCTGTGGGGGCCAAAATCTTGACGACGCAACTGATCGGGCGCATGAATCGTCATATTAGCCAGGTTGCTCAGGTCAAATCCGAGGCAATGGGTCGCTTGAAGGGTGCGCAAAATCAAAAGGCGGTCATCGAGCAGAACCAGAATGTGCTGCTTAGCAAGAAGAATAAAATCGCCAAGAAACTCACCCGCCTGAAAAAGAAATGGGCACGTTGCAGGATGAGGAGAGTCAGCGCAAGCAGCGTTCCAGCATGCGCAAGGTCGACTGATCCAAGTGGCTTTCTGATCAGTCTGAATCGTCGGCCATCACGGGCTGGCGGTTTTTTTGTGCCCGTTTCGCGCCGCGGCTTACAGGTTGGCCGCCATCCACTGGTAGCAGCGTGCGTACCCCCCGCCCTGGGCGGTCTCGTCCCCTTCGTATTCCGCCGTCCACACCCCTTCATAAGCGTCCAAGCAGTTCAATGCATGATCCAGGTGGATTTCTCCTTCGCCGAGGACCCGGCCGCGGTAGGCGTCGCGACTGCCGACCCCGTCCTTGAGATGGACGTGAAAGACGTAAGGTGCGAGGATTTCGTAGAAGTGGTCGACGCGGGCGAGATCGTGGCCGAACCACCGGTAGTTCATGGTATCGAGATTGACGCCGAAACGAGGTGATCCGAGCCGTTCGATCAGATCCAGTTGCCACTGACCGTCGTTGGTGGCCAGACCGTGGTTATCGAGAGCGATCCGGACCTGAGTCTCTTCGGCGATCTCGGCGCAGCGTTTGAAGGCGCCTTCCAACATCGCATCCCACTGCTCGGTGGGCACGAGCCCAGCCCGATTCCAGCCGCCGTCGGTGCGCAAAAGATCGGTGCCCAGAATCGGGGCCAGTTGGCAGATTTTGCGATAGCGCCTCAGCTGCGCCGTCAGGTCATCCGCATCCGCCTGGAGGAAGTCGTTTCCTGCGGCGATGGCTGAAACAGGCAACCCGTGGCGGTCCAGAATCTCCCTTGCCGCTGCCGCCGACGCCTCGCCACTGGCCGTTTCTTTCTCGTTCCAGAAATCTGCCGTTTGCAGCTCGCAGTGACCGTAGCCGATCTCCACGGCTCTCTGGACAAAAGTTTCGAAGTCGTAGCCCGGCCAGTTGTAGTGGATAACACCTAGTCGGCGGATTTGGCCGTCGCTTGTGCTTGTTGTTCCCGTCGCCACGGTGGCACGTATCTTCCCTCGACCTTTAGCAGCTCGACCTCATAAATGAGCAGCGAGTTGGGCGGCACGATGCCGGCTTGTTTGTCCTTATACCCCATTCCCGCAGGAATAATAAACCGTGCCTTGCCCCCCTCGCGCATCTCCTTGATCGCCTTGGTAAAACCGAACGTCGCATAGATGAGATTGAGCGGCACGGGTTGATCGTAGTAGTCGTGGAAAACAGTGCCATCCATTATGGAACCGCGATACCGCACGAGAATCGAGTCCTTTGCCCCGGGCCGTTCGCCGGTTCCCTCTTTGAGCTCCTGGAACACGATGCCGGATGGCAGTCGCCGGGCTCCCTCTTCTGTAGCGGCGTGTGCCAGATATTCTTTCTGTTTCCGGAAGCGCATCTTCTCAGCCAACGCTCCGACCTTTGGCAAATATTCGCCCAGGTCAACGGCCGCGTCTTTCTTCCGGGCCACGTCGAGGAGACCACGCTTGACCGATTTCAACTCGTCCGCGGTGATGTAGCCCTTGAACGGGCCCAGCTTCTCCGCCAGGGTCAACCCCAGAGCGTATAGATTCTTCTCTTCTTCGGTTTGCTGAACACCCACCCCGCCGCAAGCAACGAACATCCAGGCAGCGGCAGAGGCAATGTAAATGACTGACAAACGCATTTTCTCCAGGCCTCCTATTCGATTCCGAGCAGTTCAATTTCGAAGACCAGCGTAGAGCCGGCGGGGATTTTTGGCGTCGGGGGATTGTCGCCGTACGCCAGATCGGAAGGAATAACCAGACGCGCCTTCCCGCCCACCTGCATCAACTGCAATCCCTCGGTCCATCCTTTTATGACTTCCGTCACCGCAAAGACGATCGGTTTACCCCGTTGCACCGAGCTATCGAACACCGTTCCGTCGGTCAGCGTGCCGTGGTAGTGTACTTTGACACGATCGGAAACCTTGGGGTGGCTTCCCGTGCCGGCGGTCAGCTCCTGGTACACCAAGCCGGAGGGGGTCCGGCGGGCACCAGATTCGGACGCGGCTTGGTCGAGAAACGATTCTCCCTTCGATTTCTCGGGGGCGGCGGCGGCCGCCACCCGGGCTTTTTCCATGGACCTTAACTTCTCCACGCGGTCGGAGGTCAGCTCGAACAATTGGGGGTTGCCGAGGGCGGCATCTTCGAAACCCTTAAGCACCGTATTCAATTCCTCCTCCGTCAACTTACCCTTCAACTCACCCAGACTCTCGCCAACTGCGAGACCTAGGGCGTAGAGGGTCTTTTGCTTGTCCGTCTTCAGGTCGGTATCGGCTGCAAGGTGCCCTGGGACACAGAGCGCCAGCCAACCGCAGAGAGCTACCAGGCGAATCATCAGTTCCTCCTTCAATCCTGCGATGCCAACGATCGAAACTTATAATGAAGAGATTGGCGGTTGAGAGTGCAACAGTGAGGTCCCTGTCTCAGGCGGGTCGGTGTTCGCGCGCGTAGTGCAGGCGCAGGAAATCAACCGCGAAATCGTTTTGGATATCGCGCCATACGGCATGGATGTGGTTGGCGTCGTTCTGGGTATTGTCATACTCCGCCAGAAAATTTGACCCCCGGATTCTGTAGTAGTGTGGAGCACCCAGGTTGGAGGATCCCGCCCAGGCGAAAAGGCAGTTTTCCTGTGAACCCACCGCCACCCGGTTCGTTTCGAGTTGAGCCAGCGATTCGGGCAGTCTGTCTACGTAGATCTGCACCAGGTCAGCCAGGAGCTCCTGCTGAGCCGCTGTCATTTCCGAGGTGCGGAGCCCTTCGCCGTTGAGCTCATTCTCCACGTGGGGCAGATTGCGGGTCAGGATATCGCTTGGGGCCTCAAGGCTGAACACCGCCTTGCCGCGTTGATCCTCGTCCAGCATCGACACCAACGCCCGGCCCAGGTCCTCCTCCTCTTTGAGCGCGCGGAATCCGCTTTTCTCGCCGTGACGCACGTGGGCAGGATTGGCGCCGAAAAAGAGGGGCGCCGTCCCGAGCTCTCGTCCGTTGACCACCGTAAAGTTGAGTGAGACGTGGTGGCCCTCGAAGCGCCATCCCCAGAGCAGATCGGCCACGGGGTTACCAAAAATGCTGACGAAATAAAGTTCGGGATCCCTGGTGAATTTTCGCCCAGGACCTTCGACTGCGGCCAGCACCGGCTCCAGGTCGATGATGGCGCAAACCTTTTCGTAAGCCCGCTCGCTGAGGCCCGTTTTCACCAGATCGTGAGCCAGCAGCCGCTGCGGAGGGTCCATCTCTTTGAGCGGCAGGCCGGCGCGGTCCCGCGGAATATAGTGCCAATTCTTGCGCTCGGTCTCATCGTCGAAGACGAGCACCAACCTCTGCTTTTGCTCCTGGCGCAGCGATTGGATCAACGCGATCGCCGCGTCCTGCATGCGTTTGATACCGTCGCTTGTCGCGGTCACCGGGTAGTCACTCCCTTCCTGCTGTCCGTCCCGCCAGATCGTCGTGCAGATCAATGGTTGAAAAGGTCTCTCCGGCCGCGGCCACCGCAATCCGCAGAAATTCCAGCTCATCCTCATGCGGATTGAAGATCCCGTGGCCCTGCTCGATCCCCTGCCAGGTGACCGAGTCGGGAGCGACTTCGAAGGTGCGATCGTCGATGGTCATCAATCCCCGTCCCCGCAGGATAAAAAAGGATTCCTCGAGCGCCTCGTGGTAATGGTAACCCACCGACCCGCCGGACTCGAGGATCGCATGATCCAGATAGGTAAAGGTGCTGGTAAAATCCTTCGGGCCCCAGATGTGTCGTGTGGCAATGCGACCGAAGCCCCCGTGTATCGCCGGCTGCCAGCTCAGCTTCGTCGCATCAACGGTTTCCCTGGCCGGGGTTCGCGACGCAGCAGTTGCGTTCGTTTCGACGGCCACGTGTAGGAAGCTGGCTTGCTCATCTTCGCTGTTGATCGCCGAAAACTGATTACCTAGAAACAGATCGCCAGCCCCAAGATTCCCCAGCTCCTCGAGGCTAATTCGCCCCTGCAGCACCACCAAAACGCGCTCCTCACCCGTCTCTTCCCTGCAGCAGGTTGCGCCACGGGGCAGTTCGACGTACTCCCAACGTCGCCACGGAGTCGCAAAAACGTCTGCAAATAGGGCAACGGCACGGGTTTCGCGGGCGGCCAACCGGCCGAGGACGACGTGGTCAGGCACGAGCATCAGGTCGTTTCATGCCTCTTCGATGGTGATGGGCAGACAGCGAAGCCGCGCGGGCGCCAAACAATACTCTGTAACCGCACGGTTTGAAAAATAGGTGGCCTCTGTTCGAACAACAATAGGAGAGGGTTTGCCTTCAGTTACGATTGATCTTAGGCTTCATACCGCATCTCGCAAAACCTTGAAAAACCGCCTGTCGCGGAGGGTTAGTCTGGCCAAACGCGATCCAATCGGTGTGGCAATCCTTGGCCTGGGCCGCAGCGGCTACGGGATCCATGCCCGGTGGTTGTCGCAACAGCCGGGAAGGTTTCGCATCGTCGCCGTGGCCGACCTGTTGGCGGACCGCCGAGATCGGGCCAAACGCGAGTTCGGCTGCGATGCCGTTCGCGACGGCAGAGCGGTTTTGGGCAGAGATGATATCGATCTTGTCATAAACGCGCTGCCCTCCCATCTGCATCCGCATGTTTCCATCCAGGTGTTGCGCTCGGGGCACCACCTGGTCTGTGAGAAACCAGTCGCCAGGAAGACCGCTGAATTCGACCGTGTGGTGGTGGTGGCTCGGCGCGCGCGTCGCATCTTCGTGCCGTTCCACCAGCGTCGTTTCTCACCCAGTTTTGAGAAGATCAGGTCCGTGATCGACTCGGGGGTTCTGGGCGAGATCGTCAGCATCAATATCGCCTTCAACAGTTTTTCCCGTCGGTGGGACTGGCAGACCTTGCAGGAGTTCAACGGGGGCAACTTGCTCAACACCGGTCCGCACGTGGTGGACATGGCGTTGTGTCTTCTCGATTTCCACAAGCCGGACAAGATATTCTGTGCCGTGGGGCGCGCCAACACCGCAGGGGATGCCGAGGACCACGTCAAGCTCGTCTTGCACACGCGTCGCCAACCCGTAGTCGACATCGAGATCTCGTCCTGCGCGGCTTATCCCACAGCTACCTTCACCATCAATGGCACTCGCGGCGGCTTGACTGGCGGATCCGACGGACTCCGCTGGCAATACTTCGACGCGAAACAGGCACCGAAGTTAACGTTGAGCCGCCAACCGATTCCGGGGCCGGCTTACTGTCGCGAAGAATTGGCTTTCACCAAGCGGAGTTGGAAAGCCCGCGGTCGACAGGTGGACGAATTCAGCTACATGTGCGGGGCATTCTACCATCAGCTATACGACGCGGTGCGTAGTGGAGCAGCGGTGCCCATTGCCGGCCGTGAGGTTCGGGTTCTGGTGCAGGTGTTGGAGGAGTGCCGCCGTCAAAACCGGCTGGTTAGGCTGCCCGCAGAAGGCTGGCCGGACTCGGACTGAGCTTGAAAAATACCCCGACAATCATCGACAGTGGTGCGGCGCTGAAGAACCTGGCAGCCCGGGCCCGAGGTTGTGACCGCATAGCTCTCGACACCGAGTTCGTGTGGGAACGCACCTACTATCCACGTCTCGGGTTGATCCAGGTGGGTTTGTCGATGGAGGAATGTTATCTCGTCGACGTGCCGGCCATTGGCGACTTGAAGGTCTTGGGCGAAGTGCTGGAAGAGCCGACCGTGCAACTCGTGCTGCACGACGCTCCCCAGGACCTGTCGATATTGCGCCGGGTTACCGGAGCTTACCCACGCCACATCTTCGATACCCGTTGCGCGGCCGGATTTGCGGGGCTTTCCTCCACCTTGTCGCTGAGTGATCTACTCGACGAGCTTCTGGATGTGAGCCTGAGCAAAGCGGCCTCCCGCACCAACTGGTTGCAGCGGCCCCTGACTGCTGCACAGCTCGACTATGCCGCGGGCGACGTTTGCTACCTCATAGCAGCGAGCGATTGCCTGCTGCAGTGCGCTCGCGAGCGGAGTTCTGAGGGTTGGCTGGCCGAGGAGATGCGCGCCTACGACCGACGCTCACTGTACGAGGAACGGGATGAGCGAGAGCAGTATACGCGGTTAAAGGGTATTTACCGCTGCCAACCCCGGGAGCTGGCCGTGCTGCGCGAACTCGCCGCCTGGCGGGAGCGGGAAGCCCGGCGTCTGGACCGGCCGCGCTCCCATATCGTCGGCGACCGCACGCTGGTGCATCTGGCGCGGAGTAAACCGAAAACGCTGGAGGATCTCAAGGGATTTCACGGTTTGTCAGAACGCAAGATACGCCAATGCGGCGTGGAATTGGTGGCCGCAGCCGCGGCCGGGTTGCGCGCCAAAAAGTGTCCGACCCTGCCCCCGCGTCCACGAGACCCACGGGCGCGCAAGCGTCATATCGATGCGTTGCTCGATTATGTTCGCCGGCGAGGAGCTGACGTGGGCATCGACCCGCAGCTGGTGACCTCGCGGGCGGAACTCAAGGACCTGTTTAATGGGGGGGAACAGGCCGTCACCCAACGCATTATGGGCGGCTGGCGCAAGGAATTCATGGGTGATCTGAGTACGGTGGGCGGCGGGGCCGCCCTGGGTCTGGGTGCTGCCTGAACAACGGCGCTTACTGTCCTAGGGTTTTCTCAGCTACTTCCTGGCGTATCTCTACTCTGGTTTTCCATTCGATCTGGTAGCGTGCCCCCTCGGAGTATTTGCTGGTGATGAAGGCGTGGGCAAGCTCAGCCCCGCGCTCGCGGGCTTCGTTCTTCGTGGGAAACTCAGACTCTTCCTTGATCGGTACGTTAGCCACGTCGACGCGATCTCCGTGATCGTCTCTTACCTTGATCTTTTCCACCTTGTATCTACCACCATGCATACGCACGATTCGAATACGCGCGGTCAGTCGGGACATCGCACTCCTTTCAACTCACTCCGTCATTTCGGGGAAAGAAGGGTAGAATATACAGCTTTCTTTCCTTATTCCAAGTGGGCTTAATCTTTCTCATGCGCCTGCGGCGGCGCAGCGATAAAGTCCTCCCCCGCTTCTCTTTGTAGATAGCGATTGAAATACGCCAGCAATGAATCCCACATTGCTCCCAGCGATTGCGCCTCGTCTTTGATCTTGAGGTATTTTTCCTTGTGACTGATCGGACGCAGGCCGATCCGATAGCTTCCCGCCAGACCCAGAGGAAAATCGTCCAGGGTCCGGTCCTTGGCCGCCACCGTCAGGGAGCCGGCTTCGATCCAAAAATTTCTCGATCGCGGTCCGGAGTCTATCTTCTCCACGCGCCCGTACACCACGGCATCGAAATCTGCCACCTCCTCGTCCAGCATGAAGTTTACCGGGGAACCGATCTCGACCCCTACCATTTTCGCCCGCGGTAGTTCGAGACCGATTCGTTTGCGCTGGGCTCCCACCCATATCTCGGCAACGAGCTCCCCGCGTTTGACCTGCGACGTCGAGCGCGAGCCGGCCAGATGGATCAGCTCACCATGACTCCATCCCGTTTCTTTCGATCCGGCAAGTCCGGGCGGAGCAAGACCCGGTCTCGTGGCCAGCACCTCGCTGGATTGGGCGCGGTCTTTGGCCTGGCCGGGTGCCGCCACATAGGCCAGGTGGGTAAGCCACTCGCGCTGTGATTCAGTGCGGAATTTGAGAAAGTCCGTTTGCGCCTTCTCATAGCGATACTCTTGCTCCAGCACGTTGCTCGTTTTGCCGTCCCCGAGTTCGGCGCTGAGCTGGCGTTCCTTCAGGCCGAGTTGGGCATGGGAGGTTTTCAGGCGCTCGTACTCCCGTTCGACCTCGCGATACTCACGTTTGGAGATCATGCCTCGATCGAGCAGTTTGCGATATGCCTCCAGAGTTGAAGTTTCTCCGGGCGTTTGGCCCTCGAACTGCTCCTTCTCGAATCCCACCTGCTTGCGCTCCAGCTCCCGCACCCGCAATTCGGTGCTGGTTTCGCGCCGCTCGCGCAGATGTTGGGAAAGCAAAAGGTCGACGTAGGCTTCTCGCGGTCGCACCTCCTCCTGCAGCTGGGCCAGCTCCACCACCTCCTTGGCGAAGTCGGCGATGAGCAGGCGCTCTCCGGGATAAATGGTCTCCCCGACCGACTTGAGCCGCGCCCCGATGAAGAAATCGTCCTGGGCGTAGAGTCGTACCACGTCGCCGGTGTGAGGAATGATCCGGGCCCCGTCTCCAGAAATGAACTTGAAGGTCGTGCCTTCCAGAAAACGACCGACCTTCGGCACCACCGCCACGATCTGGTAGATCACCAAAGCGACCACCAATGCCAACAGCAACAGTCCGTAAACCGATTTCAAGAGGCGGCCCAGAAAGCGGAAACTCAGGGGGATGAGTACCAGCACCAAAGCCACCAGCGGTCGAGCCGCACCCAGGGCAATGCCGAGGCAAACGAGAACCCAGACGATCCACCAGAAGTTGCGCCGCACCAGCACATAACGACTGCCGCGGTGCGCCAGGAAGGCGCGGTCGCGAATCTTGCCGATCGCCTCTTCTGCCGACTTGGCCAGCACCCGGATCTCGTTCATGAGCGATCCTCCGGCAAACTGATAAGCTCCAGGTCGAGACTCTGCAAGCCCAGAACGTGGCGCACGTTCTCCCGGGCCAGCGCCCTGAACTCGGGACAGGTTTTTAACAGTTCGCGGCGTTGGCCGGCGCCGATCAGACGCCCGTTGTCCAGGAATACGAAAAAGACCTTGTCGTCCGGCAGCGCGAAGTAGGGGGCCAAGGTGTGCGCCACGACCACTACCGTCCGGTCCTGTTGAGCGAGGCCGGAGATGGTGTCCACCAGTTCGTTCTCGGAGAACTTGTCCAGACCGCTGGTCGGTTCGTCGAATAGCAGGATGGGGCACCGGGTCAAGAGCGAGAATCCGATGCTAACCCGTTGTTGCTGGCCGCCAGAGAGATTTCCAGAGAGACCGGCCATGCGGTCGAGCCCCTCGCGGCGCTCCATGAGTTCGACCCGCCGCGGCTCAAAGCCAAACAGCGTACGCCCTATCCGTTGCAGGGGACCGCTGCGGACGTCGTAGGCGGACACTCTGACCTCCTGCTCCATTGCCTCGATCTCTTCGAGCACCTTGGCCATGCGCAGCGCCTGCTGCAGGTCTTCCTCGTTGGACTTGGGCGAGAGCAGCTCTGCATTCTGCAGGATCGACATCGACAACAACGAGATCTTCTGCGACAGGTACGCCATCAGCAGGGAAAGGCTCTTACGGTCGATCTCACGCACGTCGGTGCCTCCTAGCAGCACCGTGCCTTCGCGGGATTCAAGGTTGCCCCGCAGCAGTTTCAGCACGGTCGATTTGCCGCAACCGCTGGCTCCGCAGAGTACCGTCATCTGTCCCTCTCGAACCCGAAAGGAGATATCCTCCAGCGCTGGGCGGGCGGATTCCGGGGTGTCGGGATAACGAAAGGTGACCTGCTTGAATTCGATCTCGTGATTGGTGATGGGTAGCTGTTTGGTATGGGCTCCGTTGTTAGTCCCCTGAGCCTTATCGAAGAATTCTTCGCTCCACTGCACACTAACCATCAAAGGGATGATGTCCTGCCACGATCGAATCACCGCCATGATCGGATTGAGAACCCGCTGGGCGTAGGCATTGATCACGATGTAGAAAGTCAACGAGATTGCCCCTTCGATCACTTGCAAACCGGCGATGAGAGCGATACCCACGGTGAATGTTATCGAGACGGAGTTGCTGCACGCGATCCAGGCGTTGCGATAGTTTCTTTGCTGACGTTGCTGGTTGATCATACCCTCGACCGTGGCCAGGGTTCGCCCACTCATGCGATCGACCGCGTCGAACGACTTTATCAAATCTGCGTTTGCCAGTGACTCGTTGAACATGGACATCGCCTCGTCACGCAAGCGGCTGTGTTTGCGGCGATTTGTGCGAATGCGGGAGCGAAAGAACGACATGACGAACACCTGCACCGGTAGGACCACTAATAGCAAGGTGAATATCGCCGGGGACATGAAATAGATAACAGCAAAAGTAGCGACGATGTTGATGAGATTGGTGATGAGTCCAGGGAGAAAATCGCTGTAGAACTGGGTATAAGCCGGAAGGTCGCTGCTGTAGGTGGTGTAGAGTCGGCCGAGCCCAAGTGATTCCTTCGACTCCTCGTTCATCTCTTCCATGTCGCCGAGAAAACGCCGGCGCAGGTCGTACATGAGGTTGAAGGAACCCTCGGTGGACAAATACTGATACGCCATTACCACGATCACCCGAATCACTTCCAGTGCCGCCCAAATGAGACATACGGTGATCAGCGCAAAGCTGCTCTCCTCCAGGTCGACGACCAGGGGCAGAATGCTGCCGATGATGATGGCGCTGGGGATGGGCCGCAAAAACTCGATGCCGACATCCACCAAGGCCACGAGAATGGCGGTACAGTACCAGTGCAGACTGACCGCGCCCCGTTTCAACATAAACCAGACTAGCTGATGGCCCTTTAACCGTCGCTTTTCCTCGGTGGCCAGGCGATATTCCAGCATTCTGTCCGCAGCCGCAATTCCGGTCATGACGGCTTCCTTTCGCGCCCGAGCAGCGTTGGCCGACCAGGCGTTGAGTCCGCAGGCATATTAGTAAACTGTTGGAAATAATATATTTGTGTGCAGAAAGGGCGGCGGGCGTTCATAACGATGGTTGATAACTACTTGATAAATATAGAGATTATCGGTCGATAAAGCCACGTTGGCGCCCGGCCAGTTGTCGCCATCTTGAACGTATTATGTGTAAAAACAAATAGTTATGAAATATGTCGTGCTTTCGGTTGGGTGAAGGCGTGCCCAGTCAGGCCGTGACAGCGTCGACCGGCGCCGAGGCAGGATCTAGGGAAGATCGACAGTTCCTCGGCGGGTTTCTTGCCTCCTGAAGCGTTCGCGCTGGCCATGGCCTCCGCCGTGTGCCACGCTCTCTGGAACCTCGCCGCGAGGAGGGTGTCTGGCGATCTGGTGGTTCTGTGGCTTGGATTCGGCGCCGCCGCGACTCTGATTTTTCCGTTTGCCGCTGGCTTGCTGTTTTTAGGTGCTTCGGGGACCGACCTTTCTTTGGAATCGTTCACCTTCATGCTGGTTTCCGGCGTTGTACATACGGTATACACCCTGCTGCTTTCCTTCGCCTATCGCCACGGTGAAATCAGTGTGGTGTACCCCGTCGCCCGCGGTTCCGGAGTGGCCATGACGGCGGTGCTAGGACTCCTCCTCTTCGGTGAGCAGATGTCGCAGCCCGGTCTCCTGGGCATTCTTCTGGTGTTAGTAGCCACGCTCTGCTTCGGAATCCCGGCGCTGCGTGCATCCGGGTCTCGTCACGGCTACCTTTTCGCTCTGGGTGTGGGTTTCACCATCTCTATCTACTCGCTGGTGGATAAGGCCGGGGTTAGCCGGGTGCATCCGGTGTTATATATCTGGGCAATTTTCACCCTGTCCTTTGTCTTTTTGTGGCCAGTGGTTGCCCGCCTGAACGAGGGGGAACCCATCCACCGTCGAGCCCGCAGGCTTTGGCGTTATATAGGTATCGTCGGTCCGGGTTATCTGGTTTCCTATCTGTTGATGCTGTTTGCTTTATCCCTCGGCCCGGTCAGCTACGTGGTCGCATCGCGAGAGAGCTCAGTAGCCTTGGGAGCGGCGTTGGGCATTATATTTCTAGGGGAACGACTTACACCGGTCAAAGTGCTGGCCATCATCCTGATGACCGGCGGCCTGGCCTGTCTCAAGTTTGGATGATGGCGAAACGCTCACCTCGTTTCGAAACCTTGAAAGCCGCCGCTGCCGCGGTTCTCCTATCGATGACCGCGTTGGCCGCGACGGAAAACCACTCAGCCGATCTAACCCTGCTCAGCCTCGAGCAGCTGATGAATCTGGAAGTGACCATGGTCTCGAAGCGGGAGCAGACCCTCTTCCGTTCGCCGCCGGCGGTTTTCGTGTTGACCCACAGTGACTTGAAACGGTCGGGAGCCACCAGCATCCCGGAAGCCCTGCGCCTGGTCCCGGGAATGGAAGTGGGTCGCATCGATGCCAGCAAGTGGGCGGTGAGCGCGCGCGGCTTCAACGCGCAGTTCGCCAACAAGCTTTTGGTGTTGATTGACGGTCGCAGCGTTTATACGCCGCTCTTTTCCGGTGTATTGTGGGACACCCAGGACATTCCGCTGGAGGAGGTGGACCGCATCGAGGTTGTTCGCGGTCCAGGCGCCGCGCTATGGGGCGCCAACGCCATGAACGGGATCGTGAACATCAAAACCAGACACGCCGCTCAAACGCAGGGCAATGCGGCCACGATCGGTGGTGGAACGGAGGAGGAGGGGTTTGGATCGGTTCGCCACGGCGGCCGGCTGGGTCGTTCGGTTTCCTACCGCGCTTATGCCGCATACCACCGCCGTAGTGATTCCTCAAACGCGCTGGGGAGCACCCTCAACGACGGCTGGGATCACTGGCGTGGCGGGTTTCGTGTCGATGGTGACCTCGCCAGCCGTCGGTCGCAATGGATGTTCAAGGGAGAATATTATGAGGGCGACATCGGTCAAACCATCGTTGAGGCGCCTATCGGGCTCGACCCACCGTACACCGCCACCTACAACAACCAGATCGGCATCTTCTCCGGTATGTATCTGCAAGGCCGCTGGGTAGGTCGGTCGGAACCCCGAGGCGAGCTGACGGTTGAGACCTACTTCGACCGCACGCGCCGGGGCGATCGGTTCAACGGGGCCGAGCACAGGAATACCTGGGACCTGGAGCTGCAGCAACATCGCCTGAGCAGTGGGCGGCACAACCTGGTTTGGGGGCTGGGTCACCGGATCACCTGGGATGATTACCACAACACCTTCGCCGTGGCACTCAGGCCCGAGACCCGAACCTTGCATACGACCAACGCCTTTCTGCACGACGAGGTCGCTATCGCCAACCCCCGCCTCTGGCTGTCACTGGGGACCAAACTGGAGCGCCACACCATCTCCGGATTCGAGCTACTGCCGAATCTGCGCCTGTTGTGGGCACTACGGGATACGCAGGTATGGTGGGCGGCGATGAGCCGCGCCGCGCGTACGCCGTCACGGTTTGAAAGCGACGGCCAATTGGTTTTGGGGGTTCTGCCGCCCGAGACCCTGGGTCCTGGGACAACTGTGGGTATACTCACCGCCGCCGGTGACCCCGACCTCAAAAACGAGACCATGTGGGCGCTGGAAACGGGGTACCGGGTTCGCGTAGACCAACAGGTAACGGTGGATGTGGCAGCTTTGTACAATACCTACGACCATCTGCGTTCGACGGAGCTGGGATTGTTGACCGATGCCCAGGCAGACTCGAGTACGACCTACTTCGAATTGCCGTTGATGATTGGCCATAACCTCAAGGGACACAGTTGGGGCGCTGAGTTGGCTGTCAACTACCGCATCAGCCGATCAACGCAACTGGGGGCCCGCTATTCCTATCTGCGGGTCGATCTCGACCTGGCAGAGGATAGTATGGACCCCGGCGTCTCGGTCGCGACCGAGGGGAACAGTCCCCGTCATCAGCTGGGTCTGGGATCTGCCCATGACCTGCGGTGGAATCTGCGGTTCAACGTCGACCTGCGGTATGTTGGAAAGCTGACCAGCCTCCCGGTCGACGGATATCTGACGGCCGACGCCAGAGCCGGTTGGCGCCCGTATGCCGAGGTCGAGCTCGCCGTGGTCGGGCGCAACCTGCTGCGTGATAAGCACCTGGAGTTTCCAGCTGACTTCAGCGGGGGACGCTCGCTCACCGAAGTGGAACGGAGTCTCTACGGGGTCTTGACGTGGCGCATTGCGCGTTAGTTTCGGGTATCCGCTCGGGGCTAGCCGGATTGGCACGTGTGTTGTGCTCTTACGGCGCCTCCATGAATTTCGTATGGCTTGTCTCCCACTCGGACGGCGTGATGTAGCCGCCGTCGACCACCAGCGAGGTTCCGGTAACCCCCGCTGAATCTTCGCAGGAAAGATACAACACGGCCCGGGCGATTTCGTTGGGCGCAATGATGATGCCTGTTGGTACCCGTTTGAGGCGGGCGGCGAGGGTCGCTTCGGGATCGGGGGTGGTGCCGATGTGAAATCGCAACATCGGGGTATCGGTGATTCCCGGGCAGACACAGTTGCAACGAACCCCGTCGGCGGCGTAGTCCACGGCGATATTGCGGCTCAGCCCGAGCACGGCATGTTTGGAGGCGATGTACGCCGGCGTCAAACCCTGACCGATAAAACTCCCCACCGAGCCGATGTTGACAATATGGCTGCGTTGGTTCTCACGCAGGTGGGAAATCCCATGTTTGACCGCAAAGAAGATGGCCTTCACGTTGACCCCCATCAGCAAATCCCAGTCATCCTCAGAATACTCGTCGAGAGGCGCCACGTGGGCGATGCCGGCACAGTTGACCAGAATCTGCAGCCCTCCGAAGTCACCGACGGTCTGGTCTAGAGAGTCGCGCACCTGATTCTCTTTGGTAACGTCGCATTCGTGAAACCGAGCTTCCCCGCCAGCTCTTTCTATGCGCGCGACAACCGCTTCGCCGCGGTCCTTCTGCACATCCACCACCGCAACTCGGGCTCCCTCCGCCGCGAAAAGCTCTGCCGTCGCTTCCCCCATGCCCGAAGCGGCGCCAGTTATCCAGGCGACCTTGTCCTGTAATCGACTCACGTTTCTTCTCCCTGTCTAAATCACGGCTTTGTGTTACACGACCTGCAATCGCTTCCACTTCTCGCGAAACCCCGGTTGATCTAGAACAACGCGGTTTACCACTGCGCGGGGCATGCGGCCCATGGCCAGTTCCGCGACGCCTCGAATCGCGGCGGCCCCGACGTCACGAAACAGCTCCTCGGTCCAGGCGATGGCATGGGGAGCGAGCAAGATATTCTCGAATTCCCCGAAACCATGGGGTTCGGCTAAGGGTTCGCCATCGAAACAATCTATCGCCGCTCCGGCAATCCGCTTGGTGGCAAGGACCTCGTAGAGCGCATCCTCGTTGATGATGCCGCCGCGGGCGGTGTTGACGAGGTACGCCTCCGGTTTCATCAACTCCAGCTCGCGCCGACCGATCAGGTCGCGGGTCTCCTCGGTGAGCGGGCAATGTACGGAGATGAAATCAGCGCGGCGCATGAGCGCATCCAGCTCGACCTGTTCGACCCCAGCCTGCGCTGCAGCCGGGGGGGCCAGGTAGGGATCGAAGGCCAACGGTTGGTTCATGCCGAAGACACTCAGCAGGCGAATCGTCTCCCTGGCGATGCCCCCCAAGCCAACCACCCCGAGGGTGCGGTCGCGCAACTCAATGCCGTGAAACATGGTGCGATCGTCCCAGGCCCCGGTGCGCACCAATCGGTCTTTCGCTTTGATATGGTGAGTGAGTGCGATCAGCCAGCCAACCGTCGCCTCGGCTACGGACCGGTCGACGGCGCCCGCGGCGATCAGCAACGCCACGTCATTTTCGGTGCAGGCTTCAACGTCGACCGAATCATAGCCCACGCCGATGCGGCTGAGTACAAGGAGGTCGCCCGCGTTGGCCACCGTCTCTCTGGTCACCTTGCCGCCGAATACTACCATGCCGTTCGCTTCGACCAGTTGATCTGAACCGATCTCTGGTCGCGTTTCCGACAACACGAATGATTCCACCAACGGGTACTCTTCGAATACGCGAAGCCCCATGTCTTTAAACCTGAGGTTGCCGTCACCGTCGAAGATGTCGGGCGGCATGGCGATGCGGAATTTCCTGGTTCCTATTTGACTCATTTCAGGATGTGCCTACTCCCCTCTCCTGCCCAAGGGTCGGCCTCGGCGCAGGTGGCTTCTACGACCAGGTAGCTCGATTGGGAGCCGGCACAGCCCCAGAGCATGACCACCGGCTCGGTTCCCTCGTTGGCAAAACTGTGAACGCGTCCACGGGGGAGCAACATCGCGGCGCCTTCGCCCACCGTATAGGTCCGGCCCTCCACCAAACACCGGGCGGATCCCGCCACGACAAAGGTGGCTTCGTCCACTTCGCGCAGGTGTGCCTCGGTGCGGCCGTTTGGGCGCACGATGCCGTAGCCGAAGCTCACCTCCAGGCCGGGCATCAACTCGCCGTTGCAGTAATCCACATACTCTGCGTCGGGACCGGTGGGATACCGCGGCGCGTCGGCGAGTCGAGCTAACTGTTCGGCCCCGGGCTGCCCGCTCGCGTCGGCAGGCATGCTCCGGCGCGAAAAGAAACGCTCGTCCAGCGTTCGCTCCAGACGGGTCGTCGGTACCGCGGCATAGAGAATGGCCTCTTCGCGGGAAGACGGATTGAAAGCGGCATGGGCCAAACCGGCAGGGATCGTGATGTTGTCCAACGGCGACAGCGCATAGATGCGCCCTTCCACTTCTATCAGTACCTCGCCCCTGAGCAACGTCAAGGTTTCAGCGTACGGATGCTGGTGATAAGGCAGCCGGGCACCCGGATGGAATGTAGACAGTCCGGTGGTCAACCCTTCGGCTCCGTTGTGCGAGCCCGTTGCGGCCTCGAATTCCACGCCCCCGACGATCTCGACCGCGGGTCGGCTGCCCGGTTTGTCGACCACCTCGGCCCGATCGGGCCGCAGTGCCTGCGGAGGACGCGGTTGGGGTTCGAAGCGCACCCGTCCAAAGGCCGGGGTCATCGGTCGGTCCCTACCTACGTGAGCCAGCGCCCCGCGAATGCTGCGCAGCAGGAGACCGCCGTCGAGCCCCAGAGCCAGCATGCGGAACCCCTGGCTTCGCCGTTGGTCGAGGTTTTCGTTGCTGGTGGCAACCACCCCACAGTTCTTGCCAGCCGCGCGGATGGCGTCTTTGGCTGCCAGGATCTGGGCCGCAACACCGGGACCTTCCCATTGTCCGGGGAATCCGGCGGTGGATGAAAAGTCGGCCGGACCAAAATAGAACAAATCGGTTCCGGGAACCTCCAGCAGGCGTTCGATGTTCTGGGCTCCGGTTACCGACTCGATGATCGGCACGACCAGGACGTGCTCGTTGGCCTCTTCTACGTGCTCGACAAAGCAGTGGCCCCTGGCGCGTTCGGCACCGATGCCGCGCAATCCTTCAGGCGGATAATGGGCGAAGCGAATGGCGGATTCGAGTTGATTCACCGATTCGATCCACGGAACCACCACCCCGTCAGCGCCGATGTCCAGCGCCCGCTTGATGAGGCCGATGTTGACCTCTGCCAGTCGCACCAACACCACCGTATCGCTGCGCACCGTGGCGCGGATGTGTTCGAGAATGTCGCGCCAATCCAGCTGACCGTGTTCCGCGTCCACGACGACCCAATCGAGCCCCAGTGCCACCGCCATCTCCGTAATACTGGCGGATTCCAGGGTTACCCACAGACCGTACACCGGCTCGTCGGCGGCCAGCTTCTGACGCAGCTTGCGTATGGCCAGACTTTTCACGGGATCTCGATCCTACCCATCTTGAAGCTGCTGAATATAGAACATGCAATTTGCCGGCGAAAACGGGGGTGTTTGATTCAGGATTGGGCCTCGTTCCACTCGCCCAGCCAATCGCGAGGCCGCAGAAAATCGCGGTACAGCCGCGCCTCGTCCGAATCCGGATCGGGATGCCAGTCATACTTCCAGGTGACGTGCGGGGGCAGAGAGACCAAGATCGATTCGATGCGACCGCGCGACTGCAGGCCAAATAGGGTACCGCGATCGTAGACCAAATTGAATTCTACGTAGCGTCCCCGGCGATACAACTGGAACTGTCGATGTGCGTCGGAGTACGGCATCTCTTTGCGACGGACAAGAATCGGCTGGTAGGCGGGCAGGAAATGGTCGCCGACACTGCGCGCGAAAGCGAAGGTTGTAGCGAAATCCTGCAGTTGCAGATCGTCGAAGAACAGGCCGCCGATGCCGCGGGTTTCGTCGCGGTGTTTGAGATAGAAGTACTCGTCGCACCACGCCTTGTACCGGGGATAGAGATCGGCCCCAAACGGTTCACAGGCGGTTTTGGCGATAGTGTGCCAGTGCAGGGCGTCTTCTTCGAACCCATAAAAAGGGGTCAGGTCGAACCCGCCGCCAAACCACCAGACGGCTTCCCTGTCCCGAGGTTGGGCCATAAAACAGCGCAGATTGGCGTGGGTCGTGGGCGCAAACGGATTGCGGGGATGAACGATCAGCGAGAGGCCAAGGGCTTCGAAACGGCAGTCCGCCAACTCCGGCCGCCGCGCCGTGGCCGCTGCGGGCAGTCGCTCTCCCGTTATGTGCGAGAAGTTCACGCCGGCTTTTTCTAACACGTCACCTTCTTCCAAAACGCGGGAGCACCCACCCCCACCGTCCTCCCGCGTCAATCGGTCGGCCCCGAACTTCGCGGAACTTTCTAGGGCTTCCAAGGCCTCACAGATCCGGCTCTGGAGTTCGGTTAGATAGCGTTCTACGGCGTCGATGCGCGGGTCATGCACGGATGAGATCTCCGTCCTGTCGATCTAGGAGCATTACTTGACGCCCTTGAGGGGTGTGGGGATATTGATCCGCCGTTTGACGCATAATAAAAGGGGGCGGACCGCTTTCTTCGTCAAGCAGGCTGTTCGATGGCGGCACGCTTTTGATCAGGAGCTCCCAATGTCGTTGACAATGCGCGTAGGTCTCGGTCAGTTCAAGGAACTCACCGACGAGAAGTTGCTGTTTATCAAACAGCTCGGTGCGGACGATTTTCTGATGAACACGCCCAAGCTCCCCGGGGATCGACAATGGGAGTTCGAAGACCTAGCCGCTCTCAAACAGCGGGCCGACGAAGCGGACTTGCGTCTCATGGCCCTGGAGAACGTACCTATTGGGTTCTACGACAAGGTGATGTTGGGAGCCCCGGGACGGGATGAGCAGATCGAACATATGTCTACGACGGTGCGGAATATGGGCCGCGCCGGCATTCCGATTCTTGGGTACCACTGGGTGCCGAATTTTGTTTGGCGCACGCCGAACATGGCGACCCTGCGCGGAGGAGCCCGATCGACCCGGTTCGACCGCTCCGAACACGACCCCAACGAGCTTACCCACGGACGCATCTACACGCCCGAAGAGATGTGGGAGAACTACGCCTATTACCTGGAGCGGATACTGCCGGTGGCGGAGGAATCGAAGGTTACGCTGGCGTTGCATCCCGACGACCCGCCCGTTACTGGACTGGGAGGCATTGCGCGCATCTTCTCCAGCTTCGAGGGGTTCAAGCGCGGCATGGACACCTTCGACAGCCCGCTGCACGGCCTCGATTTCTGCATGGGATGCTGGTCTGAGATGGGCGGGCAAGAAAATGTACTGAAGGGGATCCGCTACTTTGGACCACAGGGCAAGATTATCTATATCCACTTCCGCGACGTCACGGGAACCTCCGAGTGCTTCCACGAAAATTTCATCGACGCGGGCCAGGTGGACACCTTCGGAGTGGTGAAGGTCTTGAAGGAGGTAGGGTTCGACGGATTCATGATTCCCGACCACGTGCCCCACATTGTCGATGACACCGGATGGGCGCACCGGGGTCGCGCCCACGCCGTCGGTTTCATGCAGGCGTTGATTCAAGCTGTAGACAGGAGTTAACGAGCCCGCGTCATAGTCTCGTCCAACACCTTGCCATCCTCATCCAGCGCCACGTACCTGACCTCACCGTCGGCGACGTCCACGCGCCAGAAGTGGGCTCCCGTGGCCGCTCTCTCCAGGTACCAGCGCCGGCTCCGATCCACCTGACGGGGACCCTTTACGATGCGGGAGATCCGCCCGAAACAACCGTCGCCCAGATAGAGTGTGCCGTCTGTCGCCACCTCGCCAGCGCGAAGTAGCTTGCTCCGTTTGAGCATGTGATCGTGATTTTCGAACGCTGCTGTCAGGCCAAATTGGTCGAACAGCCACCCCCAGTGGCGGCGTCCAAGGCGCGACCTTGTCGCGTTGAACGGTCGGTAACCGGGATAGAGTGGAACGTGGTAGGCCGCAAAGCGAAACGGCACCCCACGGCTGGCTTCCAGCTGATCGGCAAGCCAGGTCGCTTGTGCTCCCCCGTGAGGCACTAGGTGGCCGCTGTCCAAGACGAACAAGGCGAGGTTCGCCCCCACCCTGCGTGAGAAGTAGCTTTCCCCTCCCTGAGGAAAGTAGCGAAAAAAGAAGGGGGCCGTCGGTGGATCCGAGCGGTTGTCCACATCGTGGTTGCCCACCGCCAGCACCATCGGCACCAATCGGTTGTCGGGTGTGACCATCTCTTCCTGCCAGTTCTTTAACCAGCGATCCCAAAGCTCGTAGTTTTCCGCAACCGCGTTGGCATAGGCCAGGTCGCCGCCCACCAGTCCGAACAGGGGAGATTGTTTAGCTGCCTGGGCCAACAGTTCCCTAGCTCCGCGGCCCACCCCCATATCTCCTCCGCTCACGAAGGTGAACGGTTGGTCGGCGCCGGGTGCCGTGCGAAAGGAGTACTCCGCACTCAGGCCACTGATCTCATCGCCGGCGACAAAGAAATAAACCGTATCGGGTAAGAGGTTGCGAAGAACCACCCGGTGTACCCGGCGACGGTCTGCCAGTTCCGCCATCACGTAGGCGGTACCGGCGGCGGTCAAACGGTGTGGCTTCCCCGTGCGGGCCCGCGATCGTAGGTCGAAGGTGACGCGACTCACCGCGATAGGCGGAACATCCTGCTCGCCGCGTCCTTCAGTGTCTTGTCGGGAGGGTGCGAAGGTATGATAGCTCACCGTTACCGCCGTAGCTGGATCTTCCTGCCAGGTCAGGTAGACGAATCTCGGCGCCGCCATAGCTTCGGTCTGGAAGCCAACGAACGTTGCCAGAAGGGCCGCCCACCGGCTCATTTCGGGGGCGCCACGGACAACTCGTCCAACATCGCGGGAAACTCGAGACCAAGTTTTGACTCTTGTGCCTTGGCACGCTCGCGCCACGTCGTTTCTCGTTGGTCACCGACGGGGGTGGTGAGGCCGAGCGCAACGAAATTGCGTTTGCCGGCCACCGGCAGATGAAGTACCTGTCCGTCAAAGGCGTCCATCAGCTGGGTCTCAACCCGGGCCACCATGTCGTTGTCGGCGCCACTCCAGAGGTTAATGGAGAGTACTCCGCCGGCACTGAGCAGGCGGCGGCACCCGGCGATAAAATCGGGCGCTCCATTGGCCGAAGCCATGCCTTCGGGCGTATGCAGATCCACGAGCACGAGGTCGTAGGATGGTTCGCGGTGGCGTGCCACAAATTGTTCCGCGTCCGTTTCCAGCACCCGGAGGTTGTTGTTTTCGGGGAGTGCGAAGAATCGTCGCGCCAGCTGGACGACGGTTGGGCGCCGCTCCACCGCATCGACGAGACAATCTGGGTAGCAGTGTAGAAGAAACCGTGCCAACGAACCTCCGCCCAACCCCAAAATCAAGACGGTCTTTGGCTTTCCGTCGAACATGACCAGGCAGATCATCATACATCGCGTGTAGGTAAGCGCCAGCTCCCGGCGGTCGCGAAACAGCATCGTGCTTTGCCTGGCCCGGGTTCCAAAGTGCATGGTGCGAGCCGTGGCCTCGTCCACTACGTCGATCCCACCTTCGGTGTCGACACAGGAATAGATCAGATTGCCGTCGTAGTGTGGCATCCGTTTCAGACCCCATACCCCTGCACGATTGTCAGCTCTCCCGGTTCCCCCATCGCGTAGCAATCACCGCATCCAACGCATTCTGACCTAGGTGGAAGGTGATGCACGGAATGGCCAACAACCCCTTGGTTTGCGGTGACACCGCCAGGCCGGGAAGAAAGGCCAACACCGTCATCGCCACCGGCAGGGTCTTCTGGCTGGCCATCAACACCACCGCTCTGCGGGCCGGCTCCGGGAGACGCAACAGCGAACAGGCGCCGGCGTTAATCAGCAGGTAGAGGATGTGTATCGCCAAGCCGGAAACGATCAACAAGAGAAGATGGCCGAGGGCGATCTGGGTCAACTCTTCGGAAGACTCGCTGAACTTCATCCAGGGAATAGTGATCAGAGCAAGATTGCTGGAGGTGGTGAGATTCTTGCGATTGTCACCCGCCCAGGTGGCGACAAACCGACGCACGATCTTGCCGGCAGTCAGCGGTAGCAGGATCGACAGGCAGAGCTTGACCGAGAGATCGGTGGCAGAGAGTTCCACCTGTCCAAGCGCTCCCAAGAGAAGTGCCAGAACAAACGGTACGGTAAAGATGCCGGCTACATTCGTGACCAGCGTCAGCAGCAGGGCGAGGGCCGAGTTTCCGCGCGCCTGACTGGTCAATGCGATGCCCGAAGACAAGGTCGTAGGCATACAACAGAACAAAGCCAATCCCAGTTGGAAGGCGGGGTCGATCGGCACCTGAAAAGCGATGGCTGTCCCGATGGCTGGGGTAAGGAAGAGGATGGAGACCGTTCCCCAAAGACTTCCCCGCCAAGCCGAGAGTGCGGCGCACATCTCTTCGGTTCGCAGCATCAACCCCGACAGAAAGAAGATGGCGCTGACCGCGACGTACTGGGTGGGCAGCGTTGCCAGATACCGACCCGGCTGGGGGAACACCAAACCGACGATCACAACCGTCAACAGACCGATCGGCAGATTCTGTTTGCTGACAAACTCGGTTGCTCGTTGCATGGTATCGCCAAAAAATTCGGGCCGGACAGCGGTGCGTCCGGCCCTATTCATAGTAAGTCGTGACTTGGGGCTTCAGTTTTTTGTTATGGCTGACAACGAGGTTGACAGGAACTTGCGGGCTAGGTCATCCTCAGAGAACAAGAAACCAAGAAACCGGACCAGCCGTTTGCGGGCATCCGAGCTTATCAGGTGTTCCACCTTGCACGCATCAATCTCGGCGTCATCATCATCCATACCCAACGCGTCGCTGAGAAATTTCTTTACCGCCAAGCGCGTCGCCTCGATCTCCTGCACCACCAACAGTCCTCGATCCGTAAGCTCCAGAAAGCGGTTGTGATCCTCCTGTACGTACCCCCGTTCCTTCAAGTGCTTCATGGCTGACGAGACGCTGCCTTTGGTGATCTGCAAAAGCTGCGCAATGTCGGAGACACGAGCGTATCCGTGCTCATCCCTCAGCGCGTGAACCGCCATCAAGTGGTGAGCGGCGCTGTGGCTGAGCTCGTTCTCCTCGTACGCCTTCCAGACCTCTTCGAACACTCGTGAACTCCTGACTAGCGTGGGATAATCTTGTGTCGGGCACGCACGGTGGGAGATGAAGATGGACCGCATCGAACACCGATCTTGTTGCTTTACAGCAGTGGTTGGGCCGCTATATTGCAACCCTGATTCGATGCGAGACAGACAGTGGTAACTATATAAAGAAGTAGATATGAATGAGCAAGAGCGGGGAGGCGGATCAGAGTGAGCTATAGCGCCGTAATGGATTACGTCGATGGACACGTATCCGAATATGTCGCTCAGCTCAAGCAGTTTGTTGCGTTGCCGAGCATCAGTGCGGGCGCCGATGAGGACAGCACTGCGGCCATCGACGCAGCGGCCACATTTCTGGTGGACAATCTGCGAAGATGCGGATTAGTGGCGAACGCAGTTGAAGTCGCCGCCGGCTTGAATCCGCTCGTGTTGGCCCACCCTGCCGAGATTGTGGCCCAAAAACCCACCGTGTTGATCTACGGTCACTACGACGTGCAAGGTGTCGACAACCCCAGATCCGCCTGGAAGCACGATCCGTTCGCCGCCATCGAGGAGGACGGTTGTCTAATTGGCAGGGGAAGCAGCGACAACAAAGGTCCATGTTTCGCACACGTCAAAGCGGTCGAGGCGATCTTGAAATCTGCCGGCGAGCTGCCGGTGAACCCGATCTTTCTGATCGAAGGAGAGGAGGAGTGCGGCAGCCGTGCCATTGGTCAGTTCGTTCGCTCCGGGGAGCTCGAACGCTTCGGTTCCATCCTCTGCACCGTCATTTCCGATACCAGCATGTATGGTCCCGAGCAACCGGCTTTGACGCTGGGTCTTCGCGGCATATTGATGCTCGAGCTGACCATCCGCGGCGCAGCTCGCGATTTGCACTCGGGTTTGTACGGCGGCATTGCGCCGAATCCTAACGTCGCTCTGGCCCGAGCCCTCGGGGCCCTGTACGACAACCAAGGAGGCATCGCCGTGCCCGGGTTTTACGACGATGTCAAGGAGCTCACCGACCAGGAGAAGGAGCGTTACGAACGCCTACCTCAAGACGAAGAATCCTACTGCCGGGAGATCGGTGTTTCGGGCCTGTCGGGCGAAAGCGGCTACTCGGTCCTCGAACGCAGATGGACGCGACCGACCCTGGACATCAACCTACTGGAAGGGGGCAGTCCAAGAACGGTACTACCCGCGTTTGCCAGAGCTGCCGTCAGCGCCAGGCTGGTACCCGACCAGGCGCCCGAAAAAATCGGCGCCGCGCTGCGCCAGGTTTTCTCCGACAACGTCCCCAGTAACCTAACGTTGGAGTTCGGACCAGAGCACGCATCGCCGGCCTACGTGCTCCACTTCGATCACCCATTGGTGGAACCCGCAATGAACGCGCTACGCGCGGGATTCGATCGCGAGCCGGTGCTTGTTCGCGAAGGCGGGTCCATCCCGATCGTCACCGAGTTTGCGGTGCACACCAAAGCGCCTGTCTTGCTGCTGGGTCTAGGACAGATGACCGACAACTGGCACGGGCCCAACGAGCGTTTCTCCCTGCAGGACTTCCACCGCGGCATTCGGATGGGAGCGGCTTTGCTCCACGAACTGGCGGCTTTCACTCCGTAACGAAACGCATCGCCATAGATAAAGCCAAGGAAAACGGGGTGGCCACGGTGACCCTGCGATCATCGATCAAACGGGGGCTGTGACCACCGACCCCGATGCCTTTCTCGAAGAACCTCGAGGCGCCATGCTGCCGTTAGGGGGGCCGGCGGCGCACAAGGGGTACTTGCCTGGGGGTGATTGTCGAGTTGCTGGGAGGCGCGCTTGGGGGAGAAGGGTGTGCTGCTGGGTTGGTGCGGATGAAAAGCAACGGGGTGCTGCTGAACGTCTACGACATCGAACACTTCACCTCTCTAGAGGTGTATTACGAGGAAGTCGAAACCCTCATTGCTCATATCCACACCAGTCGTGTAGACCCCGCCGTGGGGGAGATTCTCCTACCGGGAGAACCTGAGTTTCGCTCGGCGCGAGAGAAAGAGACCAACGGCATCCCCATCGACGACACCACCTGGTCGCGGATAGTCACAACCGCGAAACGGTTTGGCGTGGACGCCGGTCAAGTGCCACAAGTAAGGTCTTCGGGACCATAAGCGGCAATTGCCGGCGAAGAATCAGGTCGCCTCAACTTGTCTTGGGTTTATGGTTGCTCCTCCACGTTTTCTTCCGCGTCGGGAGCCGGCGTCGGCGCACCGGGCTCGTCGTCTCCCTCGATGAGCGCCTTCAAATCTTCCAGGATGACCCCCAGTCGCTCGCTTGCCTTTTCCAGACCCAGTTCGCGCCGATCGGCCCGCATGATCCCGTCGGCAATGCGCGAGATGAAGACCTCGATCTCGGTGAGCAGTTCGGCCGTCCGCTTCTCCTCGTTGCGTAGCGCCATGAACTCGGCGCGCAGCCGGCTCAGCCTGAACGCGGTACGGTCGCGCACCACCAAACAGGAGATGATGAGAACTATGCCGACGCCCAGATAGAGCTCGATCATCGCTTCAGCCCTTACCCCCGGGCATCCTCTTGAGTTTGGCTTCCATCTGTTCCAAGGTCCGCTTCACCAGCCCGGTGTCGCGCTCGATCCCGGTCAGGTTGGTGTCCAATTCCAACCGACTGTTCTTTGCTTCGATCACCAGCTGTCGGATGTCCGCCACGTCGCCATCTTCCTCGGCTATCTCCTCCTCCTCGCCGATCGCCGGTTCGGCGGTAGGGTCGGGAGTAGACGGAACCGACTTTTGGACCTCCTCCATTTCCGCTTTCAGGGGTGCGACCTTTTCCGTCCAGATGCGGTGGGCGGCTTCCAGTTCGCCCACCCGGTCGCCGGCACTGCGGCGGATATTTCGGGTCGACTCCTGCAGATTCTGAACGTGCTCCCTGATCTTCTTGCGGACCGGAGCTTGGCGCATGCGCAGGTCATACGCCTTCTTCTGATACACCAAAAGCATCTGAATCAGAATGGCGACCAAGCCGATGGCGACGATGCCAAATATCCAGATTATCATCGGAAGTTGTTATTTGTACTACGGTTGCAGATGGTTAACGGCGTTCAAATAGAGTATTCCCGGCGGCAAAGTCAAGATATTTCGATGATTCGCGGGCTGCAGGCGGGGGTCCGGCACGGAAAGACGAGGTGGGCGGCCCATGTGTAGATTAACGTCCGGCGAAGTTGGTCGACGAAGGATAGAAGGGTAGGTATTCGGTGTTGGGGTTGATCCCTACAATCTCGTCCCCGCGCCATTGCAGCTGGTATTCCACCCCATCCGTCGGTTCGATCACCGTGGCGCAAGGCAGGTTGTATTCGACGTGAATCTGGGCACCCGGACTTTGCTTCTCAACAAAGAGGAATCCACCGATCTGTGCTGTTGAAGCCGGTTTTTCGTTGACCGTCAGGCGTACCGCAGCAGGCGAAGCCCATCTGGGAATCCGCAGGAACATCGGCCGCGCGGTCTTCAGGGAGATCTGCAGCCGCGCTTTTTCGCCCCGGGTGCTCGCCATACGCAGGAACGAGTCCTCGTAGTCAAAGTGAAAATTCACCCTCAGACCAGATTCCGTCGAGTCTACGATGCCGTCGTAGATGTCACACAAGGTGTGCAGGTCCGCGGCGGTGATATCGGTGGTCGGCCACGCCTCGCCGTGGGGATGCCGATGCATGCCGCCGTAAGCGCCGACCGTCCTGGCGTCCAGATCGGCGTGTTCGTCCTTCCCGTCATCGTCCATGGGCGTCAAGCCCAGCGGCTCGGTAATTTGGGAGGGGAGAATGCGGCACCGCACGATGCGCTCGGCATCGTCCAGATACTCCCCGTACCCGAGTCGCGCTAGCCACAAGGCCAGCTGCGCCGCGTCTCCCGGAGAGGATGTTTCGCCCTTGGAGTCGAGCTTCCAGTCGTGAGAAACGAATCCCGACAGTTTGACGGAACTGCGCACGGTGGCGGCGTAGGTGGTGGCGATGCGCTGGACGTATTCGTGCTGGCACGTCATCTGGCCGAACCGTAAGAGGCCGCGATACGTGCCCAACAGCGAGTGGGTGTGGAGATAATCAGATTCGGGGACGGAGCCGTCCGGTCGAGTGGCCACCTCGAGATGAAACTGGGCTAACCTTGTTGCCAGTCGCAGGGCCTTTTCACTTCCGGTGGCGGCATAGAACTCCAAAACGCCTTCCAGAGCGCGGCCGAGACTCTCGGTGAGTCGTACCCCTTTTTTTTCGCGTTGACCGGGCGTATTTCGATCGACCTCGAGCCCCCCCCGTTGGGCGAGATCCACCATCAAGTCGTAGTTCCAGTGCCCATCTTCGCCCACGTAGCGGTCGAGCGCTTCGATTAACGTAGAACCCTTGTCGACCGCCCATTGACTGTCGCGCCAGCGCGCCAGGCAGGCGAGGGCGAGCAGGATTTCCCGCTGGGAATGTTCGTCGACCCAGCCTGGCGGCCGGTGTTCGAGCGGAAGAAGCAGACCGCAGACCGACAGCGGATTGGACATGCAGCGCTCGAGGTTCTTCAACATGGCACGCTCGAGCTCAGCAGGAATGGTGAATCCGGTGGTTGCTTCCAGACGCAACATCGCATCCCACCAGCGACCGATATTGTGGGCAGGATAGTCCATTTTGCACCGCGCCTGCAGGGTCTGCCGGTCGATCTTGACATTCCAAAGCGGCATATGGGCATACGCCGGGGAGAGCGTATGGAGCAGATTCCTACCTGCCAGCTCCATCGATTCCTTCAACCTCAGCATCTCACGTTTCGTCCTTGGATTTGAGTGGCTCGTGCTCTCAAACGTCCTCCTGGGGGTCTTTCTTTCGCGACCGTTCCCAGGCTTCCTACTTCCTCTTGGAGGTAATCAGGCTTCTTCCCCAATGCAGCAGAGCGCAGTGTAATTCAGCCAAATGCCGAATCATACTCATGTCCCCATCATACTCATGTTCCCGCGACGCGCGCCCGCTGCTGGATCAACGGCAGTAGCACGTCGATGGTGGAGGTTTCGACCTCGACAAGACGTCCCATTTCCTGGACCACGGTCACCAGCGCGTCGACTTCCAGGGGTCGGCCTCTCTCCAGGTCCTGAAGCATGGAAGTTTTGTGTTGGCCCACTGCGGCAGCTCCCGCGATTCGCTTGTCCACATCGACGCCAAATCTGACACCCAGTCTTTCCCCGATGGCCTGCGCCTCCAACATCATGGCGCGGGCGACGTCCCGCGTTCCCGGGTCGGTCGCGATAACATCTAGCGTAGCGTGGGTGAGGGCACTGATCGGGTTGAAGCAAAGATTTCCCCAGAGTTTGACCCAAATGTCGTTGCGAATCTCTGAGCGGATGGGTGCTCGAAGACCCGCCTTTCGGAGCGACTCGCTGAGTTTGACAACGCGCTCCGATTTTTCGCCGCTCGGTTCCCCCAGGCTGAGCCGATCGCCATCCTGGTGCAGGATGACACCGGGCTCGGACACCTCCGCAGCGGGGTAGACGACACATCCGATGGCACGCTCCGGCCCGATTTTACCCCACAGCGTACCTCCCGGGTCCACACTCTCCAGGCGATGGTCGGCCCACGGACCCTTCAGGCGGTAGAAGTACCACCAGGGGATGCCGTTGGTGCCCGTCACGACGGCCGTCGTGGGACCGAGCAGGGGCTGCATCGCGTCCGCAACTCCGGGCAGCGAATGGGCTTTGAGGGTAACGATGACGATGTCCTGTGGCCCGATATCGGCAGGATCGTCCGTGCAACGCGGGTGGGCAACGCGCTCCTCATCGTCGATGATGAGTTTGACGCCGCTCTTCTGCATCGCCTCCAGATGCGGTCCCCTCGCAATGAACGAGACATCCTCGCCCGACAGGGCGAGCTGAACGCCGAGATACCCACCGATGGCGCCGGCGCCAAAGATACAGATGCGCATCACCCGATTCCGAGCTTCTCGGCGAGGCCGATCCGTTGGAGCTTTCCCGTTGCGCCTTTGGGGATCTCCTCGAGGAAAAGTATTTTGCGCGGGACCTTGAAGCCCGCCAGGCGCTCGGACGCGAATGACCGAATCTCACCTTCGGTGGCCTCGGAACTTTCGCGCAGGACAACGGCCGCGGCCACATCCTCGCCCAGGCTCTTGTGAGGCATGGCGAAGGTCACGACCTGCTGCACGGCGGGGTGATCCATCAAAATGTCGTCCACTTCACGCGGCGAGATCTTTTCGCCCCCGCGGTTAATGATTTCCTTGAGGCGACCGGTGATCGTCAAGTAACCGTCAACGTCCATCGTGCCTTGATCACCTGTTCGGAACCATCCTTCGGTAAAGTTTTCGGCGTTGGCTATCGGGTTGTTCTCGTAGCCGGGAGTCACGTTCGGCCCCTTGATGACGACTTCGCCGACCTCCCCCTGTGGCAACAACGTGGGACCCGACTCGTCCATGATCGCTACCTCGGGACCGGCCGCCGGACCGACCGTACCGGGCTTGCGCTGCCCCGGTGGCAGGGCGTTACAGGTCATCTGATGTGCCGCCTCGGTCATTGCATAGGCCTCGACGACAGGGGCGCTGAACGTCTTTTCCAGCTCTTCCATCACCTGAGGTGGAAGGGAGGATGAAGAAGAGCGGATGAACCGGAGGTTCGCGGAGGAGACAATTTCGGAGTTCCGTTTGGCTCGGACGAGGATGGTCTGGTGCATCGTGGGAACGGCGGTATACCACGAAGGTTTCGCCTGATCGAGCAAAGCGAAGAATCTGAGCGCATCGAAGCCCGGCGTGCAGAAGACGCTGGCACCCGCGCGCAGGGTCGACAAAATGGCGGCCATCAGTCCGTGGATGTGGAACAGGGGCATGACGTTCATACAGCGGTCGTCGGAGGTCAACTTCAGTGTCGTCCCGATATTGTGGGCAGAGGCGCAGACGTTTCGATGCGTAAGGGGAACGAGTTTCGGCCGTGAGGTGGTACCAGAGGTGTGCAGAACCAGCACCACATCATCTGGTTCGGCCGGGCCTCCTGATTTGGGTTCGGTTGCGTCCATCTGTGCAGCCGGCGTGAGGTCGAAAACGCCGGCCGGTCGATCATCGCCGGTTGAGATTTCCAGCACGGGGATGTCGAGCTGAGTCGCGGATTCGATAGCGGGTGACGTGGTGCCGGTTTCGACGAGGAGTGCCTTTGCATCCAGGTCTGACAGGTAGAAGTCGTACTCTTCTCGCTTGTATGCCGGGTTCAGAGGCGCTGTGGTGGCGCCGGCGGCGATCGAGACGAACGCCACGGCCATCTCCGGGCCGTTGGGCAACACGATGGCAACGCGGTCGTTGCGACCTATCCCGAGTCGGTTCAGGGCGGTAACCGTCCGATCGACGTGAGCCCGCAAATCCCCGTAGGTCAGTGAAGCGCGGTCGACGCCGTCTATGGCGACGGCTTCGTCACTTCCTGAATTGATAATCTTTCTTAGCGTACTAATTTCTGCCATCGATTGCTCCAAATTGGAATTTGTGCGATTGGTCGTTTTGCGATCTGGCTACCGGTTGATGAAAGGAACCAGGGATGCCCCGCGGACAGGAACTAAACTGATTCTGACACGCACGTTATGCAAGACGAAAACATCCACCGGAGCCTTGAAGCAAGACGGTCGATTCCGGTCGTATGAAAATCAGCCGTGGACGGCGCGGGAGGTCCAGCTCTTCGGGACCGTTTGCGGCTGTCGAGATTCGTGCACAATAAGCTTTGTTAGCCAGCCAATGGCACAAACGCGGCCTGATGCCGTGTCAGTGTTGTTTCTCTAGCGGGCAAAAAGATAGGGTTGTGGCGGCAACAAGATGGCCTCAATCCATTGTCTTGCAACATTTTATGTCAGTGGCGGGAACATGTGGGAATCGAACCCACCCAGCGACGCTCTCGCGCCACCGCAACGGATTTGAAGTCCAAATTGAGCAGCTATAGTGCCTTGTTACTACTGCACTTACAGAACCCCGATTTTTCTCTAAAAAACAGGTGTCCATTTGTGCCCAGCGGTCCTCTGAGCTTGTCTGACCTGCCCCCACCTATGTATCCACATCCAGAGTTAGGATGTGGCTGCGATGAGCGGTCCTAGCGCCGCTTCCGGCGCCGGTGATTTATAGCCGAGTGAACTGTGTGGGCGGATCTGATTATATTCCCGACGCCAGATCCGCTCCACTCGCTTGTGGTTCACTTGCCAGCCGTCAGCCTTCAGCAGGGCCGTGATCCTACGGTAGCCAGCCCATATTCTCTGGCCAGAGAGACGATGTTGGCGGTCAGAACCGCCTCATCGTCTGCCATCCTGGACGTGTATGGCTGGGAGCGTCTCACCTGTCCCAGCACACGGCACGCCCGACGCTCGGAAACACTCAGCACCTGGCAGACGAGCCCGACCGCCTGACGTCGACGCGTCGGGCTCAGAAGTTTTCCCGGGAGGTTTCCTTCAGGATCGAGATGTCCAGAGCCTGGTCGGCGACCAACCTCTTCAACCTTCAGGGCAAAAAAGCAGTTCAACAACGGCATTGTCGAGGGGCTAAACCTGAAATGGAATCTTACGGTGAGAAAAGCATTCGGATTCCGCACCTTCAACGCACTCCAAATCGCTTCATTCCATCAGCTTGGCGATCTACCCGAGCCACAGTTCACCCACGAATTCTACTGACGAGCCTATTTTTTTAACGGCCGCGCCGGCACGCCTACGACCGTTACATGCTCTGCTACGTCTTCCACGACCGACGCCCCGGCGCCGACAATGGCGCCGGGGCCGACGGTCACCCCTTGTTTCAAAACGGCGCCAATGCCGATGTGCGCGCCCGTCCCCACCCGGACATTCCCCGCCAGGCGGGCGCCCGTTGCCACATGGGCGTGATCTGCGATAATGCAATCGTGTTCGATCACGGCACCGCTGTTGACAATGACGTTTTTCCCCAAGTTGGCATCGGGGTTGACGATACTTCCGGCCAACAACTGGGCCCCGGCACCGATCGCGGCCCAACCCGATACTATCGCGCTCGGATGGATCACCGACATAGGCTCCAACCCATTGGCAACTGCCAACTCGAAAAGGTTGCGCCGCGGTCCGTTGTTGCCCACCCCCCCGACCCCGACGGCAAAATAAGGAAATCCTTTGTCGGGCCAAGACGCCAGATCCGCGTCTCCGCCGGCGACGGGCGCATCGAGCACCTTGCCACCCCACAGCGCAGGGTCCTCGTCCACTACCACGCACTCCAACCCGGGCAAGTGCAATTTCAGGGTTTCCAGCACCACTTTGGCATGCCCGCCCCCGCCGAGTACGACACATCCTCCACCCAACACGTCACCGCTCCTCGCTGCGGGCCCACTCGGACGCCGCTCCTGTTAGGTCCTTGAACTCCTTGCGCAACAACTGGTCACCCAGCGCGACTTGCCGCAAACGATCGACGATCTTTTCCGCCGCCAGCCCGTCGCCATAGGGGTTTGTCAACCGCGCCAGACCCGCGCGGAAATCGGAACTGAGGGCTCGGGTGATTCCGCGCGCTATCTCGGCTTTGGTGCAGCCGACGTCGATCACATTTTCAGCGCGCGTCCTGCCGTCCTGGCGCGTGCCGATATTGACCACGGGCAATTTGAACGAGGGGCTCTCTATAATACCGCTCGAGGAGTTGCCCACCATCGCGGCGGCGACCGTCATCACGCTGAAATAACCCTGCATACCCAGGTTGTCGACGATTTGGACGTTGACGCGGTTCGCGGCGAATTCCGCAACTCTTGCCGCGATTACCCGCCCCCCGGTGTCGGCGTTGGGCTGGGTAAAGACCATCGGCATGTCCCAATCCGCCAAGGCGTCGAGCAGTTCGCCTATATGGCGTCTTGTCTGCTCAAATTCCAACGTCACCGGATGGAAGGTCACCAACAGCGGCGGCGCGTCCAGGTGCAGTCCGTAGCGTTGTTCGACCTGGCTGCGATCCAACAACTCGACCGTTCGCAAGTTGTCCAGGGCGGGCGCGCCAGAGACCACGACCTGCGCCGGATCCTCGCCCAGTTGGACCACGCGACGCCCGTATTCGTCCGTGGCGACGAAATGCAAGTGGCTGAGCTTGGTCAGCGAATGCCGCAACGCGTCGTCGATGGCCCCTTGCGTCACTTCGCCGCCGTGGATATGGGCGACGGGGATCTTGAACGGCAGCGCCGCCAGCGCGGCGGCATGCATCTCGAAACGGTCGCCCAGCGTCAGGAGGATATCCGGTCGCGTGCGGGCGTAGGCCTGCGCATAACCGATCAACCCCAAACCCATGGACTTTACGATGCCCTCAGGCGAATCCGACGAGAGCAGCATCTCCACCCGCTCCCCGACTGCGAAACCGTCCGCTTCGATCGCCTCTACCGTCATCCCGAACTCGGGCGACAGGTGCATCCCCCCGGCGAGGAGATGCAGATCCAATTCGGGATCGGCCTGTATCCCTTTCAAGACGGGCAGGTAGATGCCGTAGTCCGAACGGGCCACCGAGACCACGCCGATCGTCCTCAAACGAGCGCCTCCAGCGACAGCAACTCACCCCCGACCAGCGCCCTAGCCGTCGTCCGCCGGACCACGTGGGACAAAAGGTCCGGCGGCAACCCCGTTCCGGGCCGCTTGATCTCAATCATATCCTTCCTGAGCACGGTCCCAGCTGGCAGATCCCGCGCGACGACCAGGCTCTTGCGGGCGACAGCCGCGGTCTCGAGCTCGGCTGTGGTTGGCTCTTTGCGGCCGTGGCCAAGCGCCGATTCCACATCGCGCACACCCCTTACCAGACTTTCCAGCTCGGCGGGTTCCAGCGAGGCGGCGTGATCGGGCCCGAGTAGCGAGCGGTCCAGGGTGAAGTGCTTCTCCAACACACAGGCTCCCAAAGCGACCGCCGCCAGCGCGACCTCGGTCCCCGTCGTGTGGTCTGAATACCCCACTGGCACGGAGAAGGCCCCCGCCAACGTCGCCATCGCCCGCAAGTTGGCGTCGCCGGGGCGGGTGGGATAACAACTCACGCAATGCATTAGCGCCAGCCGCTCGTTACCGGCCGCCGCAATCGCCCGCACGGCCTTTTCAACCTCGCCGATATACGACATCCCCGTGGAGACGAGGAGTGGCTTGCCTTTGGCGGCGATATGACTGAGCAGGGGAAGATTGGTGATTTCGCCTGAAGGCACCTTAAAAACGGCAACCCCCAAAGCATCCAGAAAATCGACGCTATCCCCGTCAAAGGGGCTCGATATGAAAATCATGCCGTGGGACTCGCTCCGCGCTTTCAACTCCCGGTAGCCCTCCAACTCCAACTCCAGTCGCCGCAGCATCTCATAGGACGATTCCCCCGCATCGGTATTGTCCTTCTGATAACCCGCCTTGGGCGCTGCGCCCGTGACGAGCTGATCGGCCTTGAAGGTCTGGAACTTGATGGCGTCGGCACCGGTCTGTGCGGCAATATCGACCATCTGCCGGGCGCGCTCGAGGTCGCCGTTGTGATTGACCCCCGCCTCGGCGATGATCAGGCAGGGATGCCCCGGACCCAGCTTGCGGCCGGCGACGGCGAATTCAGTTACCACGCCGTCCATCCTCCGTCGACCACCACGTTCTGCCCCGTCACGTATTGGGAAAGGTCGCTGGCCAGATAGGCCACCGCTCCTTTGACATCTTCCTCGGTAGCCATCCGCTGCAGCGGAGTCCGCTCTTTATAACGCTGGTGGAACTCCTCGTGTTGGCCGCGCCACACGCCCCCCATGCTGATGGCGTTGACCCTGACCTGCGGCGCCAGGGCGGTGGCCAGCCAGCGGGTCCATTGCACCAACCCGCCCTTGCTGGCCGCATAGGCCCCGGGCACCCCACCCATCGGCGTGCCTTCGTATAGGCCGGGGTCGGTGCCGACGATGCCGTAAATCGAGCTGATATTGATCACGCTGCCGTGTCCCGACTCGGCGAGCGCCTCGGCGCAGGCCTGGGTCAGGACGAAGGGCGCCGTCATATTGACCTCCAGAGCCTTGCGCCAGGTATCGGCGCTCTGCGCAGCGAAGGGCACGCCCCAACCGCGCAATTCCGAAGTCCCCACCAGCGCTGCACAATGGACGAGAATATCCAGACGACCGAAACGGTCGAGAACCTTGTCGGCGACGGAGCGCAATTCCTCCTCGTCCTCCATATCCACCACTAGCGGCAACGTCTTCACCTGGCATTGCTCGGCGATGCAACCGGTGACCAGCAGACATTTTTCGCGTTGGATATCTAACAACGCGATATTCGCCCCCAATTCGGCGAGCGCCTCCCCTATCGCGGAACCGAGATATCCGGCTCCGCCCGTAATCAGCCCAACCCGGTCCCGCAAGTCGATTAGTTCGCCGACCGAACGCATCGCGTTATCCTCGGACGTTCCGAGCCAGGAGGAATTCGGCAAAATCCCAGTCGAGTGGAGTATCGATATCGAGACTGCGCTGCCTGGGCACTTCCACCGCCTTGACCCTACTATTATAGATATAGTCCTCCTCCAACACGTGTTTGGGCCGCGCCGCATAGGCGACCGTGGAAATGCCGTAGACCCCGGGCGTATTCTGGCGGGAATGGGGCTCGTCCCCCGGCCCCGGCGGAATGACCATCCGCGCGAAGTTCCGTTCGTCCAACTCGACCATATTGTAATAGGGGCTTCTCTCTGCTGGGCTGACTGTGATGACGATGTCTATTTCACCTTGCTCGTCTTGCAATAAGGCGTCGATGCACTTGTCCAGATCCCCGACGGTGCGCAGCGGGGACGTCGTGGGCACGCTGACGAAGATATCAATCGGTCGGTCTGCTTCGAGGTCCTGTATCGTCCGGAGCGCGTGTTGCCAGGCGGCCCGCTCCGGCGCATCGTCACTGGCCAACTCCGCTGGTCGGACAAAAGGCACTTCGGCGCCGTATTCGCGGGCGACAGCGGCGATTTTATCATCGTCGGTCGAGACGATAACACGGTTGATAAATTCGCTTTGCTGGGCTATTTCTATGGAATAGGCGATCAGCGGCTTGCCGTGTAACGGCCGGATATTCTTGCCCTGGATTCCCTTAGATCCGCCCCTAGCGAAAATAAACGCGGGTATATTCGGCTTGGCGTCATTTTTCATATTGTTTCACTGCTTCTACAATTGCAACAAACGCCCCTCATACCCGCTCTTCCCGGCCTTTAGCCGCGGATCGTTTGACAGCCAAGGCAATCTCCAGCGCGCGTTGACCGTCCTCACCTGTGACCGTGGGAATCGCCCTGTTTTTCACGCAATCAATGAAATGGCGTAATTCTTCGACATACATCCTGCGGCTGCAATCCCCACCCGCATCGTGGTACAGGCCGGACCAGTCGCCCGTTGCGGCGGAGTAATGGTCGACCTGGTGTTGGATACCATCCCACAACAGCGTCCCTTCCGAGCCGATAACCCGGCATAGACGTACCGGCGAGCGTTGCACCATGTCCAGATGCGCGCTGCCAATTGCGCCGCAACGGAATTTAAGCGCGACTTCCGCTATGTCCTCGACATCAATCTCCAGATCACTCACCTTGTCGGTGATTGCGCTGACCGTTTCAATCTCGCCGATCAGCCAGCGCAAATAATCCAACTCGTGGCTCAATTCCATCACAACCCCGCCCCCCAAGCCCTTCCGGGCGCTGACCGTGCCCCGGTAATCGACGCCGAGCCGCCAGTCGGGCAGGAACTGCCCGACCTCGGCTCGCACCCCCAGTACGCGACCGATCTTCCCGTCGGCCAACGCCTCACGCAGGCTCAGCATCGACGGGCAGAAACGAAAATTATAACCGACCATCAGTACCAGGGAACGCCTGCGGCACTCGGCGAGCAGTTCATCCACCCCGTCCAGGGAATCGGCCAGTGGTTTCTCGATAAAAAGATCGATCCCCTGCCGGGAGAGGGCCAAAGCGGTCTCGACATGCCGAGTCGCGGGCCCGGTGAGCAAGGCCACCTCCGGCTCCTCTGCCAACGCGCCGGCCAGGTCATAGACGACCTCGTCGGCAGCGGGAATCGCGTCACCCTGCTCGCGGCGGCCGGGCGATTGACGCCAGACTGTGATATGGGCATCCTCGGCGATGCACCGCAAATTATCCAGGTGGCGACGGCCGATACTGCCCAGACCGACGATAAGTGCCTTCATGGCGCTATGATCGGCCTTATAAAGATGACTTTTGCGAAGGGCAGCCTAACAAATCTCATGGAGTCCACCTTAACCCCGCTGCCCGACTGTCCAAAGGATGGGGTCCACTTCTGAGTAAAACGGGAAATTTCTTAAATAGTTCATAAATAAACGAACGTATATTCATCGTTGGTCACATCTCAATCGATACTGTTCGGGACAAGTAAGGGTGGGCTGCGCCTTGAAGTTCCGCTTAGACGGCCCTTGACTCACTACTGTGTTGGAAAGTGTGGAGGGGAGAAATACGTTCAAGACGATATACGGGACCCAGTATATAGTGCCATTGGAATGAATGCTCGGGATCGAGGACGGATGGCCCTTGGTCGCGGGTTCGCAAGCGAATAATGGTCGCCTCCTGGGTGTAGTTCGGAAATATAGGCGTGACGGTCGCCGGGTCTATTGATTCCAACCGTTATTTCCGTCGACTCGTATCTGCATCGACTGAAGTAGTCACTGTATTCGCGATTGCCGGCCCCGGCATCGAGCACGCGATCAGACGGCTTGACGCCAACGGCCGACTCTTGCACGAATATTTCCACTCTCCACCGCTCGGCGTTGAGCCGCTTGATGGTCTCCCGCCGCATGCTCTTCAGGAATTCCGGTACTAGCTTACTAATTATCCTCCTCATCCCCAATCTCCGTGCGAAGCCCCACCCTCGTTGCAGTGCCGACGGTGCCGCAGCAAAATCGAGTCTCTTTCGGGCTATATCTGACAGCTCCGGCGCCCCAAGCTTCAGCGAAATTCTCGTTGGCGCTCTCAATAGCCTGCCTCCGCCCCGCGCCATCGCGTAGACTGCGTAGCAATGAGGTCATATACTCCCCCATCCTGACGCGGGCCTGGCCGTCCCGAAAGGGGTCCAGGTCGTCGGCGATAGGCCCCCAATCCCCGAAGCCGGGCACCGCATTGGGGTCTGCGCGATATTGTGCCACTGCTGCAAAGATCTCTGTCCAGTTTGCAAACACTACCGTATCCTTGCCCCAGGCGTAATAAGGGTGCGCGTCCATGTCCATAGCGTCGATGAGTAACGACGGCACCCCGGCCAGATAGGCCTCTAGCCCCGCAGTAGTACCCACCAATTCGCCAATCGCGACATCCGCCATCAAACCGGCCACAGCGGGATAGGTCCCCAAATCGTCGCATATGAGCAAACGGCCCGTCGCCATAGCTTCTTCCAATAGGTCCTCGATATCGGCGAGCCGCTTGAAAAGGTCTCTCGCTTTGGGCTTGCACACCACACCGACCGTATCATCGACAAGCAGCAGCTCTATAAGACCGACATACACGGCAGTGGTATCCGCGTTGGAGATAATGGCATCCCTGCCAGGCGTAGAATTTTCGTCGAAATAGGCGATGATAAAACCGCGCCCCTTTCGCCCGCAGCCGTTCCCGCTCCGCTCTCGACTCGGCCTCGACCTCGACCTCGCGAAATATACCGTCGAAAATGTACCCGGTGTATATCAGGGATTCCGTTGGCAACCTGTGTGGGGCCCACAAATCGGTGAAGAGGGGGGAGTAGGAAAACAGCACGTCCGACGTCGGCGTCATATCCAGCGAGGCGTCGTATAGATTCGAGCCCTGGTAGGAGACGCTGACCCCGCCCGAGCGGCGTAGCGCCATAGCGCCGCCAATGCCCTTGTAGCTGACGAAACCGCTGTAATCCACATTCGCCTTGATACCCTGGGTCTTGAAGAAATCATGCCAAAAGGCGATATCGAAAACCAGGGCGTTGACATATTGCGTATAAGCTGCCACCCGTCCCCCCTCTCGCGACAGGCTGCCCATAAAGGCCCAATAATCGACCTGTACGACCTGAATCTTACCATAGCCCAATACAGCGAGGACCTTTAAAGCCCATCGAGCCGACGACGATACCTCGTCAAAATACCAGATCTCCTGGGGGGCGTCGGCTTTAGGCCGCAACCGCAACAACCAGTATACGAGGGCTGCCAGGGTGATATTATCCATATACGTCCTGGCGTTATCCGCTTTCATATCCGGCACCGCCTCACCGCTACCCCGCGACAAAATACGTATCGCGCACTTTCCTGCGCGCCGGCTTGCAGCGCACATCGGGATATTGGCCGAAAATGACTTGGCCCTCGGGAAGTTCCGAATCTATGACGACCGCCCCCACCGCCAGCCAGCTATTGGCGCCGATATGGCACCGGCCCGCGATCACGCTGCCCGCGTGCATGGCGACTCCCTCGCCCAAAACGGGATATTCCCCGTCGTAGTTGGCCCCGACGGTACAGTTGTGGTGGACCATGAGATAATTGGCATATTGAGCCCGCCCCAGCACTGTGCCCATACAGTGGTTGAAGAGAAATACGTCGGGCAACTCGACTTGATAAAAGACATCGATGGCGTGCAGGTGCTTGTTGAGGCCATATATTCGGGCTGCCAGTTCCTCGTTTTCTTCCACGCTCCATGCCGTATTCGACAATAAATACAAAAACATGGCGTACTGATCGGAGTGGAGGTGGTCGAATACTACATCTTCGCCGTCGGCAAAGTATTTATCGCGGATCCTGGAAAAGCAGTATTCGACGCGCTCCATGGTTTGGTTGAGCGCAGGCGCAACCCCCGCAGCACCCAGGGTATAATCAGGAAAAGACGCCGCCAACTGGTCCGCCACGTACGCCGAGAGCCGGCCTTGGGGCAGTGATAGCCTCATGGCTGCCCTAATACAAACTTCGCGCCGTCTGCGTTCCCGCGTCGATATCATCGACGATGACGTAGACATTTCCGGCGCGGTCGCAGCTGGCTACTCCGACCGCTGCGAGCTCTTCGCGCGGCACGGTGTGTTGGTCAAAGGCGTAGGTCCACTCGTGGAACGGGACCTGGAAGTCGAAATTGTCGTGGAAGTAATGTCCGCTTTTGGTTTTCAGAGCCAGAAAGGGTTGCGGCCCGAAGGTCGGTGTCGCGGTCCGCACCCGCAATCCGCCGCCCTCGATCTGGACCTCCAACTCTAGCGCGGGTTCGGGGTCTATAGCCAATGCGTCGCGCACGGCGCTTCTCGCCTCAGAATATTTGACCTCGACCTCGGGAAACCTCGCCCTGGCTGAGGAAAGCATACCGCGGACGGTGTCGATATCCGGACGCATATCCCTGAAATCGTGGTGCGTAAAGCCCAACACCACGGGTTTTTCGGCCATCGCCTCGGCGAACGCCTGATCGACATCCGCCTGCTGCAGTAAGCGCAACCGCGTGCCGAAGTTGAGGCAGCGCATGGTCCACCGCCGGCAATCGCCGGGCACCTGGTAGTCCTCGTGCGCCGGATGGTAGGGCTGCCAGTTGTGCGGCGCTCGGCGCCAATCGCCGAAGCGGCCGGCGTCGAGGTCCGGATGCGGCTCCGCCACGGGCGCGCACGCCTGGTTGGAGAAGTCGAACGGGATATACTGCTCCAAAAACCAATGGCTGTCCGGCCGGATCACATTAAACCCCGGACGAAAAGTGCATGGGAACCAGGCTCGATCAATAATTCTCCGCGCCAGCGACTGATACAGGGTATCCGCGTAGCCGAAATAGCTAGTCGCGCAGTGATGGGCGCTGCGGCTGATTGGCATGGGATGGTAGTGGAAGTGTATCCCGTCGGGCTTGGTGCCGGTGGATTCGGCCAATGCGACATAGCGGTCGAAAATCTTGTGATAGCCTATATCGCGGCGACGCGGATTGGCGGCGTAACCGACGTGGTCGACGCAAAACCAGGAATAGATCCAGCCGTTGCCGAACGAATCCGGGACCTGGTTCCGGTACTCGGCGCTGGCGATCTCTGCCAGCATGCCGTTGAGTTTGTCCCAATCGTCATTGTAGTCCAGCAGGTTGGACGCCACCAACTCGGCGACCGCGTTTTCGTGGCCGCCGAGATCGATCTCCTTATCGCGCAGCCGCTGCAGGTTTTCGCTACTCGGTTCGATGCTGATGCCCCAGATCGCCTCAATCCTCCCAAACGTGGCCTCGAGAGATTCGTAGAGCGGCCCTTCGGTATCAATGCAGTGGACGACGTGGACGACGGATGCCATCTAAAAATAGCTCTCGAGCGTACCTTCCCGGACCGTATCGAGCGTGCAGCAGTGAAATGCACCCTTCATCAGGAACTGGTTGGGGTTTTTCAGCGGGATGACTGTGAACCCGTGCTGCTCAAGCTTCTTGATCAGCGGCGTCTGCCGCTCGTCGACGATAACCGTCTCCGCATCCAGCGACAAGCGGTTCATGCCGGTCCAGACGGTGGTCATATAGGTCAGGTCGCTTTCGACGCCGAGTTCTTCAAATTGCTTGTTGATCGGCGTCCACACTTTCTCGAAGAAGTCTTCGACCTCCTCGGGATAGGGCTGGATATCGTGGAAGTAGATCTTGTCCCAGCTGTCGAAGAGCGACGGGCAGTTGTCCTCGCTGACGCGTTCGCCATTGACCAATACTAAACCGGGTCGCAGCACGATCAGCGTCGAATCGATATGGGCCGAGCGGTAGATCCCCTCCGTGGTGTGGACCTTGTATTCGTCGCCGAGGATCGACTGCAGCCACTTGGCGCCGAGGTAGTTGCCCGAACCGGACACCAAGTAAATCAGATCGCGCCCCATGCGCAGCGTATTGGCAGCCTCGAACAGAATCTCGTCCTCGCTCAGTTTGTGGTATTTCTTACCGTCTTCGAAGAACGGAATCCGATAATTTCCCTTCAGCCTCGGTTTCGGCGCGGCGATCCAGCGAAAGCCCTCGTCCATATACTCTTCGAGAAAAACGTTGTGCATGCACTGGGCCTCGAAGTAGCGGTGCTTCATATGCGACGGCGATTCGATCACCGTGTTGCCGGCGATCAAGTGCAGGTCGCGGGCGTTATAGGCGTTGATGCCGGTCGAACACCAGTACCCCGTAGAATGGAAATTGTTGATCCCGGTGCTGTCCGGTCGAAACACCTTGGCACCGTATTCCCTGCTGACGTCGCACAGTGCTTCGAGGTCGGCGTTGACATCGTCGATAAGCGATTGCGGGAACGCCTGGGCGGCGAGTTTCTCGATCTTTTCGCGCTTGTCGGCGGGGACCCACTCCTCGTCGGGAAATGTCAAGAACGCCTTGGTATCGGCAACCCCTACGATAACTTCCTTAAGGGGTCCCATTCGTTGTGACTACAGATCTTCATAGAGTGTTGCTCCTTTGTCGCTTTGCTATAGGTTGGTCCGGTGTCGTCGGTGTGCGCCCGACGTTATTTTTTGACGGCCAGGTACTGCACCATGCCCTGGCCATAGAGCGCCTTCGAGACCGGATGGTCTGAGTGGTAATGCAGCGGCGCGCTGAATTTACGCACATCCGTCCGCTTGACGTAAAAATGAAGGCGAGTTACGTCGGTGAAGCCGTTCTCCTCGTACAGCGACTCGACGAATTCCGGCGTGCACTGCGAAGACAGCTCGTTCGGGCGCTGGATATAGTTCTGCAGGAAGATACAGAATTCGATGCCGAACAGCGGCTTGACCGCCTCTGGGTCGACCGCCTCGCCCGTGCGCTCGTGGTGCTCGCCGAGGGCGAAGTCGATCGTGTCGTGGATCACCTCCGGCGTGATCGTGTCGATAAACTCCTTGAAATACGCGTTCTCTTGATAGTATTTCTGCAACGCCGGAAAGATGGCCGCCATAAAGGCGCCGCCGGCGATGCCGTAGGCCGTGTAGTAATACCCACCCGGCTTCAGCACCCGCACCCCTTCGCGAAAGGCTGCGCTGACTTCGTCGAGATTGTTCATCAGGGTCAGCACGCCATTGATCGTCACGAAGTCGAAGGTTGCGTCCAGGTGCGGGATCTCCAGGACATTGCCCGGCTTCAAGTGCAGCCGCGACCGATCCACGCCGCGGCGCTCGAGGTTAGCGTGCAGCTTGTCCATCCACGCATCGCCCAGATCAACCCCGTGCACCGTCTCGATGCCTTGGTGGAACAGCCATAAAATAAAAGGACCGGCGTTGCCGCAGCCGGCGTCGAGCGCGACCTTGCCCTTGAACCACTCCGGCGGAATCGGAATCGAAGCATTATCGTACATGTCGTAGAGTCGGCGGAAGGCGACCTCGTCGGCGGCGACCATCTCGTGCTGGGCGTCGTAGACGGCTCGCGTCAGTTCCGAAATATCTTCTGCCATGACTGGCGTACTCCTTTGCCACAGATAGATGTTGTGATTGAATTTTCGCGTTTGGGGCTACTTCTTCACGGCGAGGTATTGCACACCGCCCTGGCCGTAAAGCGCCTTAGCCACCGGGTGGTCCGAGTGATAATGCAGCGGCGCGCTAAACTTGCGCACATCCGTCCGCTTAACGAAATAATGCAGCCGGGTGATGTCGGTAAAGCCGTTCTCCTCGTACATCGATTCGACAAACTCCGGCGTGCACTGCGAGGAGAAGTCGGTCGGGCGCTGGATATAATTCTGCAGGAAGATACAGAACTCGACGCCGAACAGCGGCTTGATCGCCTCCGGGTCGACCGCCTCGCCCGTGCGCTCGCGGTGCTCGCCGAGGGCGAAGTCGATCGTGTCGTGAATCACCTCCGGCGTGATCGTGTCGATGAATTCCTTGAAATAGTCGTTCTCATTGTAGTATTGCCGCAACGCCGGAAAGATCGCGTCCATAAAGGCGCCGCCGGCGATGCCGTAGACCGTGTAGTAATAACCGCCCGGCTTCAACACCCGCGCCCCCTCGCGGAAGGCCTCACGGATCTCGTTCATATTGTTCAAATGAATCAACACGCCGTTGATCGTCACGAAGTCGAAGGTTTCGTCCGGGTGCGGAATATCTCGAACATTGCCCGGTTTCAGCAACAACTGCGAACGGTCGATGCCGCGGTGCTCGAGGTTGGCATGCAGCTTGTCCATCCACGCGTCACCCAAATCGACCCCGTGCACCGTCTCGACCCCCTGGTGGAACAGCCATAAAATAAAAGGGCCGGCGTTGCCGCAGCCGGCATCAAGCGCGACTTTGCCCTTGAACCACTCCGGCGCGATCGGGATCGAGGCGTTGTCGTACATATCATAGAGTCGGCGGAAGGCGACCTCGTCGGCGGCGACCATCTCGTGCTGGGCGTCGTAGACGGATCGCGTCAGTTCCGATATATCTTCGGCCATGGCTGGCGTACTCCTTTGACGCGGGCAGGCGTTGTGATTGGATTGGCGTTGAATATAGAATTGAACCGCAGGACTGGGCACAATCCAGGGGGGCAGGTCAAACCCATTGTCTTGCAACATTTTATGTCAGTGGCGGGAACGTGTGGGAATCGAACCCACCCAGCGACGCTCTCGCGCCACCGCAACGGATTTGAAGTCCGCGGAGGCCACCAGGCACCCTTCCGCTCCCATCAACGATGTATAACCGAGCGCGTTAACCGACGCGCTGGCACCCGGTGCGTGTGCTGTTCTAGGCACCCCTGGAATAACCCCGCCATCTGGGATCAGAGGCGAGATTTGGCACAAAATCGAAGGCTGCTGCTATTCTTTGACCACCCAAAGCTTTACCGTAGCGGCGACTTCGGCGTGCAGACGAATCTCGATATTATACACCCCTAATGCTCGTATCGGTTCGTCGAGAACGATCTTGCGACGATCGACCTCGTACTCTTTTTCTCCCAGCAAATCCGAGATGTTCTGAGCCGTGACCGAACCGTACATCTTGTCCTCTTCGCCGACGCGGACTACGGCCGTCAGTGAATCCTTTTCCAAAGCCTTCGCCAGAGTGGTCGCCACCCGCTTTTCCCGCTCGGCGGTCGCCTCGTGTTGTTTGCGCTGGGATTCGAAGCGCGCCACGTTGGCATCGGTGGCCAACAGCGCTTGCCGCTGGGGAATTAGGAAGTTGCGCGCGAATCCGTCGGCGACCTGGACGATCTGGCCGGCGCGACCCACCCGGTCGACATCCTTCAGTAGAACTATTCTCAAGATTCCGCCTCCTTATTCACACTGCTCACAACGTTGATGTGCCGTCTGCGTCACTTTCGGGTTGCGGCTGTGGTGTACGCAGATGGCGCCAATCGAACCAGGTATCGAGGATCCCCACGGCGCCGAGGATGGGTATGGAAATTCCCATCGTGAAGACCAATGACAGGTAGACAAACACTTCCACCAATGGCGGAACACCGAGCCGAGCCATGTAGAACCGCACGACGGCGGCGCCATGGGTGGCGTAGATCGCGGCGACCACGACCAGCGCGTTCAGGCCTAGATCGAGTAGGATACCGCCACCGACCAGCACCAGCACGAGGCTGACTATCAACACCCAGATAAGTTCGTCCCAAGGTCGCCATAGCCGGAACGCGGTTGCGGTCGGCAAATCCAAACCGAAGCGCGGAGCCAAGGATTGACCGAAACGATAGGCGAGGACGAGCGACAGAATCCCCATCACGCATTCCATGCCCGGTTGCAACCGAAGCGCCACGGTCGCGATCTCGTGTATCGAGTACCCTTGGTCTTCCATCTGCAGACCCATGCTCTCTAGCTGAGTCACGAGCTGCCCGAGCTCCTCTTCCGGTATCAGCTCCTGGGCAAAAAACACCATTGCCACACTCTGCAGAACGGCGGGAAGCGCACCACCGAAGATCGCAACTCCGTATGCGAAGCCGCGTTCCAACAGCATCCCTGCCACCAAACCGATGACCACAGCCACACCCACGGTTGTGCCGGCTGTTAGCGAAACCCCAAGGGTGGTGAGCAGGGCGAACGGAAGTACCCGCTGGCTGCCGAAACGGCGGCAGGTCAGCAGTACGACGGTCGCCAGAAGGACACTACTTAGGAGCGGCAAGACAGTCAGCTGTCGCCTTCTTCAGACGCGGTGCTGGGCACCGCTTCGTCGGCGGCTGCGTCCTTGGTTTGGCTGTCTTCTTCTGCCGTCGGTTCTGCGGCGCGCCGAGGTCGTTCCTCTTGCCCCTCACGGCCGTCTCGATTGTCGCGCCGAAAGCTGTCCCGCGAAGGCCGTTCGGGGAACAGTGCGCTCTCCGGCAACAGCTGGGGCACCCGCAAAAACTCGCCTTGGATACCGACAACCAGGTGGCGAAGAACCTCTTCGTCCAAGGAAAGCTCGCGCTCCAAGGCCGAAATCGAAGTCGGATCCGCGGTAAACTGAAAAAGCACATAATACCCTTGTTGTCGCTTCTTCAAACTTGCCGAGGAGTAGGACAATTTGCGCAGCCCCCAATGGTCGGTGTGAGCAACCTCGGCAGAACCGGACTTCAAGTACTTCTCGTACTTCTCCGCCACCTCGCCGAATCTTCCGTCGCCAATCTGAGGATCTAGAATACAGACCAGTTCGTAATTCTTCATACGTTGTTCTCTTTAGGTTTGCGCCGACGTCGGTGCTTCATACCAGAATTGGCACGAGTACCAGGGATAAAACGGACATGAGCTTGATCAAAATATTCATCGACGGTCCGGTGGTGTCTTTGAAGGGGTCACCGACGGTATCGCCAACGACGGCGGCTTTGTGTGAGTCAGATCCCTTGCCTCCCAGGTTCCCCTCTTCGATCCATTTCTTGGCGTTGTCCCAAGCACCTCCGCTATTGGACATCAACAGGGCCAGTAGAACCCCACTTACCGTGGCCCCAGCCAACATCCCGCCTAACGCGACAGGGCCTAGAAGGAATCCCACCACCAAAGGTGCGAGGACGGCAAGCAGACCAGGCAGGATCATCTCCTTGAGAGCAGCGGCGGTGCTGATATCGATGCAACGTTTGGTATCGGGTTTGCCGGTGCCCTCCATGATACCCGGAATCTCCCTGAACTGACGTCGCACCTCTTCGACCATCTTGAATGCGGCGCGACCAACGGCGGTCATGGTCATCGCGCCGGCGAGATACGGGATCGCCGCCCCGATGAATAGTCCTATTACGACGATAGGCGAAGTGACATCGATTACGATAGGAGCACCTGTCTCTACCTCAACGGCGGCTGTAAAGGCTGAAAACAGGGCCAAGGCCGTGAGCGCGGCAGAACCGATGGCGAACCCCTTGCCAATCGCTGCGGTGGTGTTTCCAAGTGAGTCGAGACTGTCGGTAATCTTGCGGACATCCTCGCCGAGGCCGGACATCTCGGCTATGCCTCCGGCGTTGTCGGCGATCGGACCGTAAGCATCCACGGACATGGTGATGCCGACGGTCGACAGCATGCCCACCGCAGCTATGCCGATGCCATAGAGGCCGGCCGCATCGTGGGCCAGATAGATCGCCAGCACGATTCCAAGAACTGGAAGCGCCGTACTCTCCATGCCTACGGCAAGGCCGGTGATGATATTGGTGGCGGAACCGGTCTTGGACGCCTCGGCGATGTTGCGGATCGGTTTTCCGCCGGTGTAATATTCGGTGAGCAGTCCGATGATGATTCCCGCGAGCGCTCCACACAAAACAGCCCAGAAGGTTCCCAACTCAAGATTGAGATTGACCGTGATGTAATAAGCGCCGACAAGCATCAAACCCGCGGCGACGAAGGTGGCATATCGCAACGCCGCACCCGGGTCCCAGTTCTGGAGAATCCGAACGGCAAAGACACCAACGATCGAAGCGACCAACCCGACGATAATGACCATGAGCGGATAGGCCATGAGTGCCAGCCGGGCATTCGCCTCGGTCAAGTTGGGTCCGAGGGTGGATAGCATCGCGGTAGAAGCCGTTGCGGCGATGGCGATACTGGCGATGACCGAACCGACATAGGACTCAAAGATGTCCGCGCCCATACCGGCCACGTCGCCGACGTTGTCGCCGACGTTATCAGCGATAGTCGCCGGATTCCGGGGATCGTCCTCTGGGATACCCGCTTCCACCTTGCCGACCAGGTCAGCCCCCACGTCGGCGGTCTTCGTGAAGATGCCACCGCCCACGCGGGCAAACAAAGCGATAGAACTTGCCCCCATTGCGAACCCGCTGATCGCTGACGCGTTGGACGAATTTCCCCAGATGCCGAAGGCAAGTGCCAGGCTCGAGATGCCGAGCATGCCGAGACTCGCAACCGCCAACCCCATCACCGCACCACCGCTAAAAGCCATGCTCAAGGCGGGTCCCTGGCCATGTTCGCTGGCGGCGTTTGCCGTGCGCACGTTGGCTCGGGTCGCCGCCTTCATGCCGGCGAACCCGGCCGCGATCGAACAGGCGGCACCGGTGAGAAACGCATACGCCGTGCGCTCGTTTACGCTGGTGTAGAGCAGTGCAAAGACGACGATGATGAAAATCAAGAGCATGGAATACTCACGGCGAAGAAACGCCATCGCGCCTTCGTGCACACTGGCGGATATTTCTGTCATTAAGGCGCTGCCTTCAGGCTTCCGCGTGATGGACCAGTAGAGCAACAGGGCAAGGATCAACCCGGCCGCTGCTACATACGGAGCCATCGAAACCCAAGAAGAAATACTCAACTGCGACCTCCCTTAGTCTGTGATATGTGTTTCACTCACGCTCAATTGTTAAACGAGTTCATCGCTGAATCGATGCCGTCGGCCACGAAAAACTTGAGGGCATCGCAAGCGTGTTCAGTGGTCGCCTGCAGATCGTCCCCAGGGGCGAAATCCCCCAATACGTAGTCGGAGAGATCCGCTTCCTCCGGTGGCGGGCCGATGCCCAGCCGTACTCGTGGTATCTCCTGGCTGCCCACTTCTTTGATGATGGAGGCGAGACCGTTGTGGCCTCCGTCTCCGCCTCGTGGTCGAATACGCAAACGGCCGAACGGTAACGCCGCGTCGTCGAGGACGACGATCATGTCCTGGGTTTCGAAACCCAGTCGATCGCGCAGACGGGCAAATGCGAGACCGCTGCGATTCATATACGTCTGAGGTTTGACCAAAAGCGCGTTGAGCGTGCCCCGTTGCAAACGAGCGACAATGCTTTCGGCCGCGTCGTCGGTGTGCCACGTTCCAGCGGCTTCCCGCGCCAGTCGGTCGAGGACCATAAAGCCGATGTTATGGCGGGTGGACACGTATTTCGGCCCGGGATTACCAAGACCGAAGATGACCTTCACCAGACTCGACCAATCACGCCCCCTCTCCGGCTTCTTCGTCAGCGCCTTCGGGAGCGGCGTCCTCTGCAGCGGCTTCACCCTCCTCACCTTCGATGGCCTCTTCTTCTTCAACAACGTCCTCTTCTATCACTCGCGGCGCCAGGACGGTGAGAATCGTCTGCTGTGGCTCGGAAGTGATGCGCTCTTCGTGCTCCAACAGGTCGCTGACGCGCACGCTGTCTCCGACCTCCAGCGGCGTGACGTCGACCTCGATGCGACTCGGCATCTCCCCTACGGGACATTCCATCTCCACCGATTGCTGCGTTTGCTGCAAAGCGCCGCCCGAGCGCACACCGGCGGCAAGGCCAGTCATGGTTACTGGTACATTGACCCGCAGCACCTCCTCGGGATCGATCCGCAGAAGGTCGAAATGAAGAATCTCACCCCTTACCTTATGGTACTGGATCTCGCGGACGATGGCCCGTTCGGACGCCCCGTTGTGGCGCACCAGGAAAATAGCGTTCGAACCGCCGGTACTCATGGCGCGTTCCAGGGTCAGGGCTTCCGTCTTCAGGTGATACGGATCCTGCGTGTGGCCATACAAGACCCCGGGAAGCATGCCCTGCTCGCGGCGCAATTTGCCCACGGCACCCTTGCCTTGCTCTTGGCGATCCTCTACCTCGAGGCCGATCTCCTCCCTTTGGTACACTTGCATCGATATTGATACCATCGATTGGTCTCCTGAATTACAATTGGCTGCCCGGCGAGGATTTGAACCTCGATAGACGGAACCAAAATCCGTTGTCCTGCCAATTGAACGACCGGGCAACCATATTTAGCTCAACGTGACAAACCCACCGGCTTGCACAAAAAAGACCGGAACCCCTGCGCTTGCAGCTTTGTTGCGGCTGACGAAGCGGCGGTCCGGTCCTCGAAGACGCCGAACAAACAGGACCCGCTTCCCGACATACTCAGGAATCGGGCGCCTGTGGAACCGAGTGTATGGCTCAGCTCCGCGACGATGGGATAGGCGCGCTCGACCATCGGTTGGAAATCGTTTTCCAACGTGGAACAGAGCTCCACTAGATCAACGCACCCGCCGCTTAGCGAGTCGATGAAAGTAAGGTATGGTGTATTTTCTGTCAACGATCCCTGCAGCGCGGAATAGGCCCACGCCGAGCTGATCTCCACCCCCGGGTAGGCCAGAACGAAGGTGATGTTTCCCGTGGTCGAAATCGGTGAAATCCGTTCGCCACGACCGCGGACCACGGCGCAGCCGCCGTTGATCAGGAAAGGCACATCCGACCCCAGCTGCTGCCCCAGGGTCTGCAAGGCCGCATGACTCAAGCGATCCCCGCTGCAGCGGTTCATCGCTCTCAAGACAGCCGCCGCGTCGGCGCTGCCGCCCCCAAGACCCGCGCCGACCGGAATCTTCTTTTCCAGGTGGATTTCGAAGGAATCCGTGTCCGAAACCTCCTCCTGGAACAGGTGCAACGCTTTCATGGCGAGATTGTTCTCGTTCGTTGGCAAGGAGGGGTCGGAGCACACGAGGCGATTCTCAGGACTCTGCCGAAAATGCAGGACATCGGCCAAATCGACAGTTTGGAAGATGCTGCAGATATTGTGATAGCCATCCGACCGAGGGCCGAGTATCTTCAGACCTAGGTTGATTTTGGCCCACGCTGGCTCGCTGAGATCTGCCTTGTTCACGCGATCTTGACCTTGTTTTTCTGCGGTCGTATTATCATGATAAATACCGACTTATGACCATTCATCTCAAATTCACGAGGACCGTGCAACGGATCTTGATGCCGCTAACGGCGGTGATCCTCATGCACCAGATGGCAGCGTCGCAGGACGGCGCCGAAGACGCCTTCAAGTTCGCCCGCAATCTCTACAAGGATGCCGGTGACTTCGCTACGTCGGCCGAGCTCTTTAGCGAGTTCATCCGCAATTTCCCCCGCAGCGAGCGTTTGGCCGAAGCGCGGCTCATGCGGGCGCGGTCGCTGAAAAACAGCGGCCGCTGCGACCTCGCCATCAAGGCGTACGAGGATTTCTATCTGGGACACCCCGACCATCTGAGCACCGCGGCGGCACGCGCCGAACGCGCCGCTTGTCTTCACCAACGCGAGCGCTATGTAGAAGCAGCACAGGCATTTGAGGAAGTTCAGGCGCGCTTCAGTGAAAGCCAGTTTGCCGCCTCTGCGTTGCTCGACGCGGCCGCCAATTATAGCCAGGGGGGCCAGGTCGAACAAGCGGCTCGCGCCTATCGCAAACTGGCGGCTGAATACGGTGACGAGGAGGCAGCGCAGACCGCGCGTTACCGCTTGGCTGAGCTCGCCATCGCTCGCGGGGAGGGGGAGCAGGCACAGCGCTCGCTGCAACAGATCGCCGATGCCGACCCGCCGTCCGCGCTGGCTCCCAGCGCCCTGCTTTTTGCGGGCCGCATCCATCTGTTTCTTGGCGGTTTCGAAGCCGCCGAAAAGGTTTTCGACACCCTGAACACACGATTCCCCGCCTCTGCCCAGAGGGACAGCGCCGCCTTGGGAAGAGCGCGCTACCTCCTCGAACGCCGACACTTTAGCGCCGCCGCCGACGCTTTTGCCACAGCGGAGAACCAAATAGCGGACGCCCGCTTGCAAAAGGAGGCCGCCTTGGGCCAGGCTGATTCCCGCCGGCTGGCGGGAAAGCCGGAGGTCGCCATCGGTCAGTACCGCACCCTGCTCGGAGACGACACCGCGATGCCGGTTGAGGTGCTGCTGCCGGCCCAGCTAGGACTGGCCATCTCGCTGGGGGAGATCGGTGACGTAACGGCTGCCGTGGGGCTGTTCCACGCGCTCATGGAGTCGGCCACCGGTTCCAGTCCAGCGCTAGAGAGCATGCGCGAGCTCGGGGTACTCTACCGCAAGCAGGGGGACTTTCAGCGCTCGGTCGTCTGGTACCAACGCTACCTCGAGCAGGCGGAAAACGCACCCGATCGCCGGCGCGTGCGTCTCGATCTTGCCCGTGTCTTTATGCGCCTCCAACTCCACGACGACGCGATTTCGATCTTCTACGAGCTAATGGGTAACGGCACCACCGAAGCCCACATGGGACTGGCGGAAACCCTGGAGCGGAGCGGACAGAAAAGGCGGGCGTTGCGCGAGTATGCGGCGTTTGTGGATCGCCATCCCGATCATCCGCTGGTCGACCGCGCTCGCGACCGCGCCGAGTACCTGCGCCGCTATGCAGTGATGGATGCCGAAAGACTCGAGCGCCTTCTCCAACAGGCCTGGATGGATGAGTTGAACGGCACGCCGCGGGAGATCGTGCAGCTGGATGTCGCCGCCGGACTCTTCGACCTCCACGATTTTCCCAATGCGGTGCGCACCTTCGAGACCTACGTCGCTGCCTATTCGGAGAGCCCCTACGCACCCAAGGCGCAGTACTTTCTGGGAGAAAGCCTGATCCAGCTGGCGCGTCAACGGCGGTTGGAGGGCCTGCAAACCGCCGCAGATTCGCTGGAGGCCCTTGCGCTCCAAGAATTTCGCATTCTCGGGGGCGAGCCCAAGGGAGAATGGGGCCAGCGAGCGGTCATCAGGAGACTCGAGTTGGAGGCCGCCGCTCAACCCGATTCAGCGCGGTACGCCATGCTCGAGGTTGGATTGACCGCGTTTCTGCAGACCCATCCCGAATCCGCCGAGTTAGGCCTGCTCGGGTTGGCCGATGCCCGACGCAATCAACACCCGTGGGACCGCGGCAAGCTCGACCAGGCGATCGCGGATTATCGCCGCTTCATTGCCCGGTTCCCCGACTCCGCCAAGCGGTCAACCGCGCTGTACGGGCTGGGACGTTCCTTTGTGGAAAAGGGAAACTACAGCGCCGCCATCGACACTCTCGAGGAGTTGCTGGGTGCCGATTCCGGCTCCGAACTCAGCGCCGCCGCCCTTTACGAAATGGGCCAGCTCTTCAGACAACAACAAAAACTGGAAGAAGCTGCGGTCCGATACCGCGAGCTATTGTGGACCTTTCCAGCCTTCCCGCAACGCCGCCAGGTTCGGCTCAATCTGGCTGACATTCACTTCGATCTTGGCGAGTACGGGTTGGCCCTGAAGCTGTACCGGCAGTCGGCGCGCAACGCGTCAGAGGACGGCAGCGTCGGGCGCCGAATTGCCCGTTGCCATCAGCGCCAGGGTGAACAAGGCAAAGCCCTGACCCTTCTACAGGAGGTCATAGCCAACGAACCGCAGGCCGCTGACCTCGACAGCCTCTCACTTACCATTGCGGATTTACTCGCCGCTGTGGGCCGACCCGTTGAGGCGGCGCGAAAGTACCTTCAGTTGAGCCGCGAATTGCCGGAAAGCCCACTGGCGACCACCGCCGCTTTAAAAGCGGCAAACCTGCATTTCGAAATGGAGCACTATGCCGAGGCACACCAAATTTTCGACCCGGTGCTGCCTCGGGTGGAGGATGAGCAGACCCACGCCAGAGCGGTTCTCTCGCTCTTTCGAGCCGCCGAAACCGATAAGGCGCGAGTAGCGGCCAAACGGTTCAGAAAAGAATTCGGCAAGCAGTCCACCTGGCTGCAGCTTTTCCAGCTCGAAGAAGCTCAGTACCTTTTGGGAACGAAGGCGTACGACCCGGCGTTGAAGATCTTTCGCGAGGTCGCCGCAGGCAGCGGACCATGGGCGAGCGAGGGGGCCTATTTTGAGGCGACGACGCTGTGGGAGCAACACCATGCCGCGCCGACGGAAGAAAGCGGACCCAAGGCGTTGAGCGCTCAAGCCCGTTTTATCGAGACGTTCCCTGCGAGTGGGCGGATCTATGAGGTCCACTGGCGACTGGGAAACTATCACTTCGGGCTGCGCGGCTATTTGCTGGCCGCTGCAGCGTACAAACGGATTCTTGACGGCGCGGCCGCCGCGGAACTCAAGGCGCAAGCCGTGTGGCAGCTGTTGGAATGTTACGCAAGAGTCTACGAATTTGACGAGGCCCATCGAGTGGCCCTGCGGCTTTTGCGGGAGTTTCCGGATCATGTCAAGAGCCAACAGACGCACCTACGCATCGGCATTATCCTCATGGAGAAGGGTCAGTACGCCCAGGCCATCGCCCAGCTCCAAGGGGTTCTCGAGTGGGCTCGGGGCAACGATGCCTCCGAGGCCAGGTTCTATATCGGCGAGTCGTATCGCAATGTGGGAGAGTACCGGAAAGCGATCGAAGCGTACTATCGCGTCAGCTTTCACGGCGCAGAAGGGTTCAGTCAGTGGATCTCCTCCGCGGATTTCAAACGCGCCGAATGTCACGAGACCCTGAACGAACTGGCCACCGCAGAGAGTATTTATCTGCGCATCGTGCAGCGCGAGGGTACTGATAGTCCGCAGGGCGCGATTGCCGACAAAAGAATTGTGCAGCTGCGTCTGCGGGCTGAGAGATAGCAGGTAACGGGCAGTTCCGTCCGTTCCAAACAGGAGAGCTTGCAGATGTCACATGTTTCCTTTTTGCGTCAGGTTCCTTTGTTCGAGAGCCTGGACGACGCGGAGATCGATGCCCTCTCTGAGCTCACGTTCACGCGAACGTTTAATAAAGAGACCGTAATCATTCTGGCCGAGGAGGAGGGGGATACCTTGTTCATCATCAAGGACGGCCAGGTCAAAGTCAGCATCGTCAGCGAAGAAGGCAGGGAAGTGATCCTGTCCCTCTTGAGGGGCGGAGCCGTCTTCGGCGAGCTTTCGCTGCTCGACGGCAAACCGCGTTCCGCCAACGTGGTGGCAACCGAAGACACCGAGCTGTTGATGCTGCGCCGCACCGACTTCATCCAGTTGATCTACAAGACCCCCAGATCGCTACCGCGCTTTTGGCCGAGCTGGCCTCCCGACTGCGCAAAACCGATCGCCAAATCGAGGGCCTGGCCCTGCTCGATGTGACCAGCCGCATCTCGGAGACCCTGCTTCAGCTGGCCAGCGAACAAGGTAGCGAGTCGGAAGAAGGGGTCATCATCCGCAATCGGCCTACACACCAGGAACTGGCGAACATGTCCGGGACCACGCGGGAAACGGTTTCGCGCGTGCTCAAACGGCTGGAAAGTCAGGGGTATATCATCTCCAAGGGACGACAGCTGATCATCCTGCGGGAGGAGAGCTGGGCGAAATAGGTTGCTCAAAGATCGGACATGGCTAAAGGACGCCGAATTCTAGTACTCACCCAGAACCCCGCGGTGGCAGAGCTGGGCTCAGACGCGCTTGCAGCCAAAGGCCGTCAGGTGGTGCAGGTGCGCGATGTTCCCATGCTGCCGTCCTTGACTGATCGCGGGATCGACCTGGTTCTGGTGGATCTGAATCTGCCTGACACCTCCCTGCGCGACGCCGCCCGGCTGTTCGCTGCTCATCCCGAGATGCCCGTTCTCGTTTTGGGGACCCCGTCTTCGTCCATTTGGGAAAGCATTGCCCCGGGAAATCCGCTAGAGGTAGGCATAGCACCCCCGTACTCTGCTGACGACGTCAGGAAACGGGCGGAAAACCTGCTTGAGAGAGGACGATTCCTGGCCGGCACGGAGCTCGTCGGCTCTTCCGCCGCCATGCGGGAGCTTCGCGAGCGCATTCTCCTGGTCGCACCTTCGATGGTGTCGACTATCCTCCTCACCGGCGAGAGTGGCTCGGGAAAGGACGAGGTAGCCCGCGCCATTCACGACCAGAGCCCGCGGCGGGATGCCCCGTTCAAACCGATAAACTGCGCCGCCATTCCAGACAACCTGCTGGAGAACGAGCTGTTCGGTCACGAGAAGGGGGCGTTTACCGACGCCAAGACCCAATACCGAGGGATCTTCGAGCAGGCCGACGGCGGTACTGTTTTCCTCGACGAAATCGGCGAGATGTCCCTCGCCGCCCAGGTTCGTTTGTTGCGGGTTCTCGAACAGCGAGAGGTTACGCGCATCGGCGGCACCGCTGCTCTTGCCGTCGATATTCGGGTCATCGCCGCCACCAACAAGAATCTACAAGCGGCGGTGGGTGCACGTGAATTTCGTCGCGACCTTTACCACCGCCTCAAAGTGGTAGAACTCGCCATTCCGCCTCTGCGGCGCCGAGCCCAGGACATCCCGGAACTGCTCGAGCACTTCCGCGAGCAGTTTGGGCGGCGGGAGGAGACCCGTTTCAATGGTTTTTCAGAAGCGGCGATACGCCTGCTGACGGAGTACGCGTGGCCGGGCAATGTGCGTGAGCTTCGCAACCTCGTAGAACACATGGTGTTTCTCGGCCCCAAGGGCAAAGTAGAGCCGGACGACATCCTGCCCCAGCTTGAAGGGGACGCCGGTGCCGAGCGCAGCCTTCCCGTACCCACCTCCAAAACCCCCGATCAGTCGGAGCGCGAACTCATTTATTTCGCCCTCTTGGACTTGAAGCGCGAGGTTTCCGCCTTGCGCGATGCCGTCGAAAAACGGGTCGTCGACCCGACACCCGGCCCGGTACAACCGGTCTACCAGTACGAAGACGCTCCCTTCGCGCCATCCGCTACTGATGCGGCCGCAGCCAGAGCGGTCGTTGCCGAACCCGACCCGGAGGAAGAAGGGGCTACTCTCAAGGCGCTGGAACGGGATGCCATCGAGCGTGCCCTGAATCAAGTCCGGGGCAACCGCCAGAAAGCGGCAGAAATGTTGGGAATTGGCGTGCGCACCCTCTACCGCAAGCTTCACGAATACAACCTCAAGTGAGCCGGCCTGGCGCATTCAGGTACGCCGGGTCGATCCGGGTCATCGCGATCGGGCTTTGTGTAGGCGTCGGGCTGCTGCAATCGGCAGCGGCGGAAGCGCCGCCTGAGCTACAGTTGCTCAACACGCTAAGTCGGGCTTTCGGAGACGCCTACGAACGCGCGAAACCGGCGGTTGTGCTGATCAAAACGACGCCGGCAGGCGGCCATTGGCGCGAAGCCCTTCCTCCGTCTCACCCTCCCTTGCCCCCCGATTACGACGCTTCCGGTGTGGGCTCGGGGACCATCGTGCGCTCCGACGGCATTGTTCTCAGCAATTACCACGTGGTCCGGGACGCTGACTCGATCTCGGTCACTCTGGCCGATCGCCGGCAGGTGCCCGCCGAAGTGGTGGGATTCGACGCCTTGATCGACATCGCCGTACTGAAGGTGGATCTTGCGGGTCTGCCCGTGGCCGTCATGGCGGATTCGGATCAGCTGGCCATTGGCGATTGGGTGCTGGCGATCGGGCATCCACTGGGAATGGGCACGACGTTGACCCACGGCATCGTCAGCGCGTTGAACCGTCAGGTGGAGGTCATCGAAGGGGAGTACAGCATCGAGAGTTTTATTCAGACCAACGCCGTCATAAACCCCGGCAATTCGGGAGGACCGCTGCTCGATCTGACCGGACGCGTGATCGGCATCAATACGGCGATCTCCACGCGCACGGGATACTTTATCGGTTACGGGTTGGCGGTCCCGGCCAATCTGGCGCGCGAAGCGATGGAGGATATCCTCACCCACGGACGGGTCGTCAGGGGATACCTCGGGGTGGAGATGACGGAGGTCTCACAGGAGGTAATGCGAGAGAATCAGATGCAGCGGCCACGCGGCGTGCATTTACAATCGATACGCGGCGACACCCCTGCCGCGCGCGGGGGCCTTAGCGAAGGGGATATTCTGCTCAGCATAGACGGGTCTCCCGTCGATCGCCCCAATCAGGTGCAGACCTTGATCTACAGCCGGGATCCTGGAGAGTTGGTAACCCTCGAGATCATTCGTCAAGGAGAGTCGCGCCGGCTGTTGATCGAGCTCGGTGAGCGCGAAAGCGACCTCCAACGGGAGAGGGGCAAAGAGTACCTCTCGCTATTGGGAATGCAGGTCGAAAGCTTGAGTCCCCGGCGCGCCGCGGCACTGGGATTCAGCCAGGAGGTTGCCAGCCAGCTGCAGTACAACCACGGTGAAACAGCCGTCGTTGTGGCCGCTCTCGAGCCGAATGGCGAAGCCTCCTCCAAGGGTATTCGTCTGGGGGATGTAATCACCGACGTGGACCTGGAACGGGTCACCTCATTGAGCCAGTTCCTGCGGTTGATTGCACAGCTGGAGCGGGAGCAAGCCGCCCTGTTCTGGTTGTGGCGCGCGGGAGAGGGAGTGAGCGTCAGGGCATTGCGCCCCGACCCGAGATCGCACCAATGAGAAGAGAGACCGCCGCGCTAAGGGCGTTGGACGGTGCCGACGCCATCCTTCTCGTGGGCGCTTCCGAGTACCACGCCGACCTCTACTACGCGACGCGCTTCTTGGCACCGGACCCGTTCGCGTTCCTCGCCACCGCCGACCGGCGGGTAATGTTGGTCAACGACCTGGAGCTGGACCGGGCTAAACTTCAAGCGACGGTCGACTCGGTCCACTCGCGAACGCGGTACGCCGCCATGGTGCGCCGCGAGAAGAATCGCGACCCGCAAGCGTTCGAGGTGCTGTTGCGGCTGCTGCAGGAAATGGAGCTGCAGCGGCTCTTGGTTCCGGAGGATTTTCCCATTGGCCTCGCCGATTCCCTACGCGCCCATGGGGTGGACCTGGAGGTGGTTGAATCGCCCCTATTTCCGCAGCGCGCCGTCAAGTCAGCGACGGAGCTGGAGTACCTGCGACAAGCGATGGGCGCCGCGGAAAGGGCGATGCAAATGGCTATGGAGGTTCTAGCTGCGGCTGCGATACGCCACGGCCAGCTCTACCTGGACGATGAGGTGTTGACCTCCGAGCGCGTGCGCCACACGATTCACCGCACCCTGTTGGAGGAAGAGTACGTAGCGGAGCGGACCATCGTGGCCTGTGGCGATGCGGCATGCGACCCGCACCAGGCGGGAAGCGGGCCGCTCTGGTCCGACCAACCGATCGTCATCGACATCTTCCCGCGGTCCGCGTCTCATGGCTATTTCGGCGATATCACCCGCACCGTCGTGAAGGGCCGCGCTAGCCTCGAGCTCAAGAAGGTTTACGATACCGTGGAAGCCGCGCAAAACCTGGTTTTCGACGCCGTCCGCGTCGGCGCCGACGGCGCTGCGATTCACCGGTCGGTTCTGGCATTTTTCACCGAAAGCGGCTATGAAACCGGCGTGCGCGATGGCCGCAACCAGGGTTTCTTCCACGGAACCGGCCACGGACTGGGTCTCGAGATTCACGAAGCGCCGCGGATCAGCTCGGCTGGAGATCGGTTGGAGGCCTCGCATGTGGTCACGGTAGAGCCCGGATTGTACTACGCCGGGTTGGGCGGGGTCAGGCTCGAGGATGTAGTGGTCGTGGGTGACGACGGCTTCGAGAACCTCACCCATTTTCCCAAAGTGCTGGAACTCTAAGAACCGCTCAGCTCTAACCATCTCCTTCGCGTCACGTGGAAACCATCAGCTCACAGGCCCTGGCGTACTTTCGCACCGACAGCGGCCAGCGGCTGCTGCGCCAAGCCGCTGACCAGACGAAGAGCTATTGGCACCTGCAGGAGAATCTGCGGCGGCATTTTCCTGCCGAGATGTGCCGTGCCGCTCTTTCACTGGTGGCTCTGCGAGAGAAGGCTGCGGCGAAGTTCTCACAGGCGGGACGCATGTTTTTTGACCGCGATGGCTTGGAGATGGCCTCGAGAAGAGCCCGCCGCCTACCGCGCCGCGCGCCTCGGCGCGGTCGGGGTCGTGATCGACCTCTGCTGCGGCATCGGCGGCGATCTGGTAGCGTTGGGAGAGCGCAATTGCGTCGTAGGCATCGATGTCAACCGAGCCCGTCTGCTGATGGGGCGCCTGAACGCCGAGGGGTTGGGTTTGGGCCAGGCCGCGTTCGCCGTGGCGGACGCAGATCGCCTCCGTCCCCGCGCAGACGCAGTGTTTCTAGATCCCGCCCGCCGCCACGAGCGGCGTCGTTCCAGGTTTGGATCCGACTACTCACCCAGTCTAGGTTTGGTGCACGAACTGCGTAGTCGCGTCGCCAACCTGCTGGTAAAGGTGTCTCCGGCGGTTCCCGAATCCGACCTGGAAGGCGCCGACGAAGTTAATTTTATCTCGACCCGTGGACAGTGCCGGGAGGCGGTACTCTACTTCGGCCCGCGGGCTCGCGGCGGACGCAGCGCCGTCATACTCCCGGGCCCCCATGTATTGGAGGCCACCGACTCGCAGCCAGAGGTCGAAGTGGCGCCGGCAGGAGCGTATCTCTACGATCCGGACCCTGCCGTGGTCAGGGCCCATGTGGTGCAGGAGCTGGCCCTCCAGCTGGATGCCTGGAAGCTGAGCTCGTTCAGCGCCTACCTCAGCGGCGAACGCGAGGTGCATTCGCCGTTCGCCCGGACCTACGCGGTGCTGGAGTGTCTCCCGTACAACCGCAAACGACTGCCGCAACACCTCGCCGCACAAGGCATGTACGCCCTCGAGATCAAGAAGCGGAACGTGGCTCTCGATGCGGCGGAAGAGCTGCGACAGCTCAAGGCAGCCAACGGAGAGGTTCCCGTCTCACTGGTGCTCGAACGCTCCAAACGCGGGATCGTTGTGCTCATTTGCCAAAGGATCCACAATTCAGCAGATTAATTTCGGCACTGGCTAGTTAATGTCCCGCGTTACAGGAAACCTATGGCACAATCGAAATTCGTTCTAGGAGGCGCCGTGATCGGCGCCGGATTGATCTACCTCATGGTGGCCGGATTCCAGCAATCATCCGCCTCGCACATGACGTTGGCCACCTTCGCCGAACGTGCTCACTCCCTCCAAGGCAAGCGCTTGCAGATAGGCGGGTGTTCGGTAGTGTCGGGATCCATCGAGTGGGACGAATATCGTCACCGTCCCCAGTTCAAGGTTGCCGACGATCAACACTCCTTGCAGGTACGCTACACCGGCAATGCGGTGCTACCCGACACCTTCAAGGACGAGGCTCTGGTGGTTATGGAGGGGTATTACGATCCGACCGCGCACCAGTTCGAAGCCAAGGTCGTGTTCGCCAAATGCCCATCCAAGTACGAGGGCGAAGATTACGAAGACCACGTTGTCGCTCTGAACGCCGGAGGCTAATCGGCGTTGGGCGCCGTTGACCTGGGGTACTTCGCTCTCTGCCTGGCGCTGGTGAGTGCCGGATATTCCGTCGCCGCCTGCGTCGTTGGTGCCCGGCGTCAGAACTACCCGCTGATCCTCAGCGGTGAGCACGCGGCCCTCGCCCACTGTGGGTTGCTTACTGTATCCGTGTTGGCATTGTGGGGAGCTTTGTTCGCCCACGACTTCCAAGTACAATACGTAGCCGAAACCAGCAATCGCGCGATGCCGCCTTTCTACATCATGGCCGCGTTATGGGGTGGGCAAAACGGATCGCTGTTGTTCTGGGGGTGGCTGCTGTCGGTTTACACAGCTTTAGTGGTGTTGTTCCATCGCCGCAGACAGCGAGAGCTGATGCCCTACGTCGTTGCCACTTTGGTGGCAACCGGTTTCTTCTTCGTGCTGTTGAATCTCTTTGCCGCCGATCCGTTTAAACGACTGCCGTTTGCCCCCGAGGACGGCCGCGGTTTGAATCCTTTGTTGCAGCATCCGATGATGGCCATCCACCCTCCCATGCTCTACCTGGGCATGGTAGGTATGACTGTTCCGTATGCGTTCGGCATGGCAGCCCTGGCGACCCGGCGCTTGGACAACAGCTGGCTGCGGCCCGCTCGTCGCTGGATGCTTATTCCGTGGACCTTCTTGGGTGCCGGTCTGTTGCTGGGAGGAAATTGGGCTTACGTGGAGTTGGGATGGGGTGGTTACTGGGGTTGGGATCCGGTGGAGAACTCCTCTCTCATGCCGTGGCTGGTCGGCACTGCGTTTCTGCACTCCATTATGGTTCAAGAGCGCAAGGGTATGTTGAAGATCTGGAACATGGTGTTGGTCATTACGGCGTATTCCCTGTGCATATTCGGCACCTTCTTGACGCGCAGCGGCATGATTTCCTCGGTTCATGCGTTTGCCCGATCGAACATCGGTCCGTTCTTCGCGACCTTTCTCGTGCTCATCCTGGTGTTTTCGCTGGCTCTGTTGTGGAGCCGTCGGAACGAGCTTCAGGCGACCAACCGGCTCGAGTCCTTCTCGTCCCGCGAAACGGCGTTCCTGCTCAACAACTGGGTGCTCCTGGGAATCTGCTTCGCCGTCTTCTGGGGCACCATGTTTCCGCTGATCTCCGAGGCGTTTTCGGGCCAGCAAGTTACCGTCGGCGCGGTCTTCTTCAATCAGGTGATCGTGCCCATTGGCCTGGTGTTGTTGTTACTTACCGGAATCGGACCGTTGTTTGCGTGGCGGCGCACCTCCAACACCAGTCTTCGCAAGAACTTTGCAACCCCGGTGGTCACCACCGCAGTGGTGGCGATGATTGCGTTTCTGGCGGGCGCCCGCGGGTTCTACGCCCTGACCTCCATCGCTCTTTGCGGTTTTGTGCTGGCGACGGTGGGGGTTGAATTCCACCGCGGCACCCTGGCTCGGCAAAGCGGCTCTGCAGAGCCTTACCTTCTTGCTCTCTTCCGGCTCGCCAGCAAGGGCAGGCGCCGCTACGGTGGCTATCTTGTTCACGTGTCGGTCGTCATGCTGTTTGTGGGGTTTACCGGAAGCGCGTTCACCACGGAGAGAGAGTTGGTGCTGGAGCCCGGTGAATCGGCCCAGATTCGGGGATATACCCTTACCTACGATGCTCTTGCCCACAGCGAGGACGGCAACAAATCAGTTCACGCCGCCGCTTTGAGCCTCGAGAAGGGCGGCGCCTTTCTTACTACCTTGCTGCCGGCTCGGCACTTCTACAAGAGCATGGAACAGTGGACCACCGAGGTCTCGGTGCACGGAAGTTTGAGGGAAGACTTCTACCTGATAATGGTTGGGTGGTCGGACGACAACAGTGCCAAGTTTCAGGTCTATATCAACCCCCTCGTCAACTGGGTGTGGGCGGGGGGAATCGCCTTCGTGCTGGGTTCGCTGTGGAGCATGTGGCCCACCGGACGCGATCGGCGCATGGCTGCTTTCGATCGCGAGACCTCGGGCGTGGTCTCCGCCGCCTGATTGTGGGGGAGTTGTCACCTAGAATCGCGATTTCAATGCTGTTGCTCGCGTTCGCCTGCCCGTGGGCGCAGGGGGCAACTTCCGAAGAAACCAAGAGTATCGCCCGCGACTTGGTTTGCCTGTGCGGAGATTGCAATCGCGAATCACTCGCTACCTGCCAGTGTGGTTTCGCGGCCGACCGGCGAGCCGAGATCGGCGATGCGCTCGACCGCGGTCGCAGCGCCACGGATGTCGTGGCGCAGTTCGTCGAAACCCACGGCCAGATCGTCCTCGCCACCCCTCCACCAAAGGGGTACAACCTGCTCGCCTGGATCACCCCTTTTGCCATCATGGTGCTGGCGGCGGCACTGCTGCGTTCCGTTCTCGTCAATTGGAAGCGGGGCAAGCTGGCCCGTCCCGTTCCCCCACCGCCTGACCAATCGACCAGCGATCGCGACGACACTATCCAGCAGCGTTTGCGAGAAGAGTTGCGGGATTTCGATTGATGTCGACGATGGATCTCATCACTACCGCCGGCGCCACCGTTCTTCTGTTGGCGGTGGTGTTTTATATTGCACTGCCGCTGGTGGCTTCCCGGGGCCGTCTTCTTCGCCAAGCCAGTGGCGCTCGAGTGCGGCAACTGACGGAACAGAAGGAGCAACTCTACGCCACCATCAAGGAGCTCGAGTTCGACCGCCAGTTGGGCAAGCTGTTGGAAACAGATTACCTGCGACTGCGCGAAGACGTGGAGCAGCAAGCAATTGAGGTCCTGCACGTCCTGGATCAGCTCAACGGGGGGCCCTCCCACCTTGAGTTGCTGGAGAACCTTGAAAAGGAGATTCTCCAACGCCGCGTGGGGTCTGCACCGCCGGTCTGTCCGACTTGTGCGATCCCCGTGCATCCCAACGACCTTTTCTGTTCACGGTGTGGCGCCCGTTTGGTGGCTCAGCCGAAGTGACCCGCCTCCGACCTGCCGTGCTCGCAGCGTTTGCCCTGGCGATTGCTGCGCTCTCCACGGCGCGGGCAGACCGGGTCAACGGTTACGTGATCGACGGCAACACCGGAACTCGTCTGCCGGGGGTAGAGGTGGCGTTTCTGGTTACCCAGGAAGGACAGACCAGCGAAATACTGCGCAAACCCAGCGATGGCGACGGTCGATTCTCGTTTTCCGGACCGTTTATCACGCCCGGTCTTGAGTTCGCGCTCCTGGCCATCTACGGAGACGCCTCCTACCCGACGACCAAACTCTTTGCCGGCAACCAAAAGCAGATCATCCTGGAGGTCTTCGATTCGACGGACAAGCCCGCCGAGATCCGCATAGCCAACTACCACCTTTTTCTGCATCTGCAAGAGTCGAATCTGGAAGTCGGCAATCTCGTCGAAATGGAGAATCGCGGCGACAAGACCTTCAGTGGCTCCGGCCTGGGGATCGACCGGCGGGTGACGGAATTCGAGCTCCCGGCAGGGTTGTTCAACCTCACGGGCAACCTCCGCCAGGTTGGAAGCAACCTGTTCGTCGACCACCAGCCACTGCCTCCGGGACGAACCCAACTTTCGTTCACGTATCTGGTCAACACGCAGGAGCTAGTTGACGGCTTCCCGTTCGCGTCGCGTTACGTAACGGAAGCGCTAAACATATACCTCCAGCCCAGTTCCCTGTCTCTGGGAGAGCCGTTCCAGGACCTGGGCGAAGTCGAGTTTCACGACACCCGATACCGCCGGCTTCACCTGCACGGGGTACAACCCGGCCAGTCCGTCCTGATTCCACTGCCTTTGTCCAAACCGCTGCGTTGGTTGATCAAATGGGCGACGCTGGCGGTAGCGGTGCTGGGCGCGGCGTTGGCTGCAATCTTTGCCCGGTCACCCTCATCGGTGGAAGCCGAGCCGGCCGCACTAACCGCCCGGCTGGAGGGGTTGCTCGATCAGCTCGCCCGGCTGGACGACGAGAACGCGTCGGTACCTGACGATCCGAAATACCGACAGGAAAGAGCGGCTCGCATGGGAGAAGCGGTGGATCTGCGCCGCCGGCTCGACCGACCGACGGGATGAGCGCGGCCGCGGTAGAGCTCGAGGGCGTCGAAAAACGGTTCGGCGCGTTTTGTTCCCTGCACGCGCTCGACCTGAGCCTGCAGCCGAGCAGCTTCCTGCTGGTGGCCGGTCCCAACGGCGCCGGAAAAACGACCCTCTTGCGCCTCATGGCCGGTCTCGCGCGGGCGACCGCCGGACGTGTCCTCGTTCACGGGGAGGATCCGACGCGATCCGGGCTTGCCCGCGCCTCGGTGGGTTGGCTATCGCATCAGTCGCTGCTCTACGATCACCTGACGGCCGCGGAGAACCTCTCCTTTTTCGCGCGTTTGTACCAGCTGGACGATCGCTCCGACCGGGTGCGGGATGCGCTGGCGGCATCTGGACTGGAATCCAGAGAGGACAGTCGGGTTAGGACCTTCTCCAGAGGCATGAAACAGCGTCTGGCTTTGGCCCGGGCGACGCTCCACAATCCCTCCATCCTGCTGTTCGACGAACCATATACGGGGCTCGATCAGCACGCCGCCGCGGCGCTGACGGCAAACCTTCAAACACAGCGGCAGTTAGAGCGCACTTGCGTTCTGGTGACTCACAGACCGGAGGTGGCGGTGGACTTGGTGAACCAGATCCTCATTCTGCGCGAGGGACGTGTCAGCCACCTGGGCACCTGGTCTGGCGGTACCCAGCGTGAGCTGGGTGAGCTGTACCGCCAACAAACGCGGCAAACAACGTGAACTTCCACAATCAGGCGCTGGTGATCCTGCATAAGGATTTGCTCTCGGAGTGGCGAACCAAGGAACGTCTCAGCCCGATGGCGTTTTTTGTGTTGTTGGTTCTGCTGGTATTTAACTTTTCGTTCGAGCTGGGCGGTGCCGCCATGCACGAAATCGGCCCGGGAGTACTGTGGTCCTCTTTTGTTTTTGCCAGCCTCCTGGGCTTGCACCGAACCTTTGCCGAGGAATACGAGAGCGGATGTATCGATGGGTTGCTGGCGGCGCCAGGTGAACGTAGCGGCTTGTACCTGGGGAAAATGTTGGGCAATCTGGTCTTCCTGCTGGTGGTGGAACTCATGAGCCTGCCGTTCTTTGCTCTGTTCTTCAATCTCACTCCGGGGCTGTTTCTCATGCCCCTGCTGGTGGTGTTCGTCCTGGGGGCGGCGAGCTTGGCCGGCGTAGGCACCCTGTTCGCCGCCCTGTCGTGCAACATGCGCTTGCGCGAACTGCTGTTGCCACTGCTGTTGATACCCATGGTCCTCCCAGCCCTGATCGCTTGCATCGAAGCGACCCGACTGGTATTGCAGCAGCGTCCGTTTTTGGATCTTGTCCCGCACCTGCAGATCCTCGTTGTGTACGTGGTTGTTTTTGTTACACTGTCCCTGATTTTGTTCGAATTCATTATAGAGGAATAATGGATCTGCGATTCACAGCGGTTACCTACGCAATAGCCTTGGTTGCGCGACCGTTGGTGGGCTTGGTATTCGCTTGTCTCAAACCACGTCGCTTCGACGCGGCCCTGTTGTTGATCATGATGGTGGGCGCACTCTATGCCGTGTTTGTCTACGCCCCCACCGAACGCGAGATGGGCATCGTCCAACGCATCTACTACTTCCACGTTCCCTCTGCGATTTCGGCCGCCCTTGCCTTCTTCATCGTCTTCCTCAGCAGCATTCATTACTTGTGGAAGCGCGAAGAGCGGTTCGACGCCTTGGCCCACAGCGCGGCAGAGGTCGGGGTTCTGTTCTCCACTATCGTTCTGGTCACAGACCGATATGGGCCAAGCCGATTTGGGGCGTCTTCTGGCGTTGGGAGCCGCGCTTGACGACGATGTTGATTCTGTTCACCATGTATGTCGCCTATCTAATGGTAAGGGCCTACGGCGCGCAGACAGAGCAAACGCACCGTTTTGCAGCTGTGTTGGGCATTTTGAGTTTCGTAAACGTGCCACTGGTTCAGTACTCCGTTCGCCTCTGGTCCCCCGAACAGCAACTCCATCCGATCGAGGTGGTGTTGGACCCCCGCATGGCGCACGTCCGCACGGTTAGTTACTTGGCCGTATTTCTGCTCCTGCGATTCTTGCTGCAGCGCAGGTTTGCATTGGAACAGATGCAACGGACCCTCTCCAGATTGCGCCAACAACATGAACATTTAAGCTGACTCAAGGAGTATCGGCGATGGAAGCACTTCCGACCCATTTCCCCTACCTGTTCGCCGCGTATACGGCGATCTGGTTGGTGTTATTTGGCTACTTGCTTCGTCTTTTGCGCAAGGAGAAGGACCTTCGTGCTCAGCTTGACGCCTTAGTCGCGGAACTAGAAAAATAGAACGCGCAAAGACCGGGTGCGCTCGCCAATAGTTAGTTGACACCGGCTTCTGAGCTATGTTATATTTCCTTATTATTAACCACTTACGAAGTTTTAGCGGTATTGATTTTGAGGTGATTCCGTGGAAGTCATGGAAGAAATGGAAGTCAGCGGAGTCTATTCCAATACCCAGATACCCGCTCACCACCACGTCCTCCTCAAACAGAAAAAAGGCCCTTCCTTTCTGCGCATTGTGATCGGCGCTTTCGAGGCTGCCGCTATCTCGATGGCCCAGAATCGCAAGAACCCGAGCCGTCCGATCAGCTACGATTTGGCGCAGACCATTCTGAAAACCGTCGATGCCGAGATCGTCAAGGTGCAGATAACGACCTTGCACAAGCGCACCTACTTTGCCGAGGTGTATCTCCAGGACGAAGCGGGGGCTACCACCGTGCTCGATTCGCGACCTAGCGACGCCATCGCCCTGGCGTTGCGCCAGAGTGCACCCATCTTTGCCGAATCGGAGATCCTCGAGGAACCCGAGGAATTGGCCGCCAGGATCGGAGAGAACCCGGACGAAGAGACGACCGACTTGGAGGCGGAGGTGAGGATTGAGCCAATCTTGCCCCAACCCACCAACGAGCTCGATCAGCTCAAGGAGCAGATGCGTCGGCTCATTGCTGAAGAGGCGTACGAGGAGGCGGCGCAGCTCCGAGATGAGATCAAGCGCATGGAAGAGGAATCCCCCAGTTGACCCCTTACCCGTCAACGGCAACGGACACTAGAGCATGAGTGCTGCAGACCTGGTTGAGATGGAGGTAGTAAAGGTCAGTCCATATTTGCGCGAAGACCGACCGCTTTTGTGGCTCAGCGAACGCAAATCCGAGCATCCGCGCCTACTGCCGATCGCCATCGGCGAATTCGAAGCGGCCGCCATTCAAATGCAGCTGGATCAGGTGGAGCCAGAGCGACCTATCTCCTACGACCTTATCACGTCTATCGTTGACAACCTGGATGTAACCGTGCAACAGATCGTTATCCATTCGGTTCGCGATCAGATCTACTATGCGCAGGTAGCCATCGAGCGCGGTGAACTGCTGGAGAACATCGACTCGCGTCCCAGCGACGCGGTTGCGCTGGCGCTGCGCACGGGGAGCCCGATCTTCGTTTCGTTGGATTTACTCGAAACTGCGGGGTGGAAAGCCTCCGATGCGGATGTAGAGGTGGCGATCTCGCAGTTTGCCGCCCACGACGAGCAGCTTCTGGCGCCAACACAAGCGGTAGAAACCCAGGCTACCTACACCCTGGTCTCGCGAAAATCGGCCACTGAAGATCAAAGCGCTGCAGTCAGGGAAGAAGCGACCGAGGCCGCTGGCAACGAGGAAGAGGACGCATTAGGTGAGCTCCACGCGCGTTTGGAGCAAGCCATCGTCCGGGAAGAGTACGAAGAGGCGGCGCGCATTCGAGACGAAATCGAAACTCTACAAAGCAACGCCAATAGCTAGATTATTAATAGCAATACAGCTTCATACGAGGAGTGGTGGTGGCCCGAGCCCCACCCTTTTTTTTGTGTTGACAGCGTCGAACGTCGTTCCACGAGCCCGTTAAGGGCGAGCACGCCGGAACGGCGGTTACAAAAGCGACTAGCGTCTAGTAGGAAACGGTTCGAATCTGTAGGTTCGAAGACCGGGCAAGATCGCGGAATCGGTCCGGATAACGGGGGCTTGGCGTGGGGTAGCTGTTGAGGGCCAGGTCGAAGTGCCGATCTCGAACAGCCTCCTTTTCGGCGATATCTGGTGGTTGATCGGGCCACAGCACAACCACGAGCGCCGTCGCGATGGCGAGACCTAGGGCTAGGGGACGAGCCCAGAACTGTGTTCGCTTCTGCGACGCAAACTGCAGGCAGTTGGCAAGCTGCAGCTTATAGGCGGCCCGCGGACTACACTCATTCAAGTCTCCAAGTGCGTTGCGAATCACTGTCAGTTCGGACAATACGCAGGCGCAGGACCGACACTCGTGGGTATGCCGGTCCATGCGTTGCGAATCACTGTCAGTTCGGACAATACGCAGGCGCAGGACCGACACTCGTGGGTATGCCGGTCCATTTGCCGCGTCTGCAAATTGGTCAAACTGTGATCAACGTACTCAGAAACTGCTGCGCGAAACTCTTGACACCTCAATACGAAAAGCAGTCCTCCTTGCGGTTGGCGCACCTATGCAGGCGCCGGCCGTAAAACAGCACCGCGCCACTCTGCAGCAGAATTACCAGCAGCAGCAAGGCATGGGTGGTCAAGCAGAACAGTGCGGTGACGAGCCAAACAGCCAGCCAGCTGTTTCTGCTGGTCCTGGAAAATTCGAGAAAAGCGGCGACACAGGACATCGCGGCCGCCAACACCAGTGGGGCACTCGATACCGTAGTAGCCAGGCTGACAAAAAACGGCGATGTCGCAAGCAGGGTCATGGCGCCAGGGGCGGCGTGGGCGCCTCCCAGGCCGCGCATCACGGCGTGAATGATCGCCAGCGCCACCAATCCGGTAACCACCCCCAAGAGTCGCACCCATACCAGATCGTCATTGACAGAGGTCCACCCGTACAAGAGGACCACGAACAGCGGATCCACCGTAGCGGCGATGTCTACCCCAGGCTCCTGCGCCAATGCAATCCGTGCGGATTCGACCGTCGTTGGTGTGCCATGGTTTGCCGCGAAGGCGGCGGCCGCGGCGAATACGACCAGGAATGGGAGGAGAGGTTGAAATCTCGAGCGGACTGATTGCACGGCAGGCCCCAGGGGGTGGGCGGCAGAAAGGGGAACGTTGAGGAGAACATAATGGGGGTTCCTGTCTGCCGTCAAACGACATTGACAACGCTCTTCGTTTTCGTGTATATACTAGTGATTGTTTGGGATAAGTGCCTTCGAAACAGCCATTTCCGAGTTTTCGTGCCGGTCTCACAAAAAACCTTCTGGACCTACGGTGTTCTGTCGCTTTCGCTGTTGTTGTCACCCGCGCCCGCCGTGGCCAAAGTCGTCTATCACCTCAAGGTCCACACCGAAAGCGGCATGATCGATCCCGGGATCGCCGCGTTCGTCGAGCGCGTGGTGGGCGAGGTCGATTCCGCCGAATCTGCAGCGATCGTCTTCGACATCGACACCTTTGGCGGCCGCGTCGATGCCGCAACGGTCATCCGCGACGCCATTCTCGACACCGACCTGTTGACCATCGCGTTTGTCAACAAGCGAGCCATCTCCGCCGGCGCTCTCATATCATTGGCCTGCGACAAGATCGTCATGACCCAGGCCTCGACCATCGGTGCCACCACGCCGGTAGACATGGGTGGGGAAAAGGCCAGCGACAAGGTGACCTCCTACATGCGGGCGGAGATGCGCGCCACCGCCGAACGGACCGGTCGCGATCCGAAAATCGCCGAAGCGATGGTGGACGAACGGGTGGACATCCCCGGGTTGAGCGCCGAGGCCGGTCGCCCGGCCACCTTGACCACCGAACAGGCGCTGCATTACCAGATTGCCGACGAGACGGCGGAAACCCTGTACGAGGTGTTGCAGATCTACGATCTGGCCGACGCCGAGATCGTCGAGGTCGAGCTAACCTGGGCCGAACATGTGGTCCGCTTGCTGACCCACCCGATTGTTACATCGTTGTTGCTGGCCGTGGCCATGTTCGGCCTGATCGCCGAGGTGCGGACACCCGGTTGGGGCCTGGGAGGCAGCCTGGCCCTCATCGCGCTGACGCTTTTCTTCGGCAGCAATCTCCTGGTACGTCTGGCGGAGTGGTGGGAACTGTTGCTGTTTGGTGTAGGGTTCGGGTTGTTGCTGATCGAGGTGGTAGCCGTACCCGGCTTTGGCGTCGTTGGGGTCTCCGGCATCGCGTTCATGGGTGCCAGCATCGTTTTGACCCAGCTGCCGGGCGTAGAGTTCGAGTGGTGGAGCGTGGAGGAGGTATCCGATGTCGTGGGCCGCATGGCGCTCTCGATGATCGCTGCCGTGGTTTTGTCGCTCGTATTTCTACGCGCGCTGCCGAAGTTTGCCGCCTTCAATCGCCTCATTCTCAAGAGTGAGACCCGCGCTTCGGAGGGTTACGTCTCGGCTTCCACCGAAGAGGACGAACAGCTCGTCGACCAGGAGGGGATCACCCTGACGGATCTGCGTCCCGTCGGCATCGGCCTGTTCGGCGGCCGGCGGATCAACATTACCGCCGAAGGGGAGTTCATCGAACAGCAGCGCCCCGTAAGGATCGTCGAAGCGCACGGTAGCCGGATCGTGGTGAGGACTCTTTGACTCCCGACGCATGGGCGCCGCTGATCTATTCGCTGCTTTTGCTGATCCTCGGTTTTGGCTTGATCCTTCTTGAGATCTTCGTTATTCCCGGCATCAATATCTTTGGTATCGTCGGATTTCTCACCATGAGTGCCGGCGTGTGGTACGCCTACGCCAAGCTCGGGACCGGATCGGCCGCGGCGGTCGCCGTGCTCGGATTGGGAGGAACCTTCGTTCTCGTCCGTTTGCTCATACGGGTTCGGGCCTGGCACCGGATCGTGCTTGATACCGATACTGGAAAGAATCGGGGATACGATTCCTCTGCCCCGGGGCTGGAGGATCTCAACGGCCTGTCGGGAGAAGCGCTGACACCCCTGCGTCCGGCGGGTCGCGCCAAGATTGGGGAGCGTATCATTGACGTGGTAACCGAAGGTGATTTCGTTTCCACCGGAGAGCCGATCGAGGTGGTCGAGATCGGCGGCAACCGCGTGGTCGTGCAAAAAGCGGCCAACAAAGGAGAACTAGGGTGACGCAAATCCTTTTCCTGCTGTTGATACTGTTGGGCATCGTCGTTTTCCTGGCCCTGTTCACCTACTTCGTACCCATCGGGCTCTGGATTACCGCCTTTTTCGCCGGGGTGCGCGTGAGCATCTTCAAGGATCTCGTCGGTATGCGCCTGCGGAAGGTCCCCCCGGCCGCCATCGTGCGACCCAAGATCAGCATCACCAAGGCGGGTCTCGACGTGGACCTGGACCGGATGGAGGCGCATTTTCTCGCCGGCGGCAACGTCGAAGCCGTCATTTTCGCCCTCATTTCTGCAGACAAAGCGAATATCCCGCTGACCTTTGAACGGGCGGCGAGCATTGATCTGGCCGGGCGCGACGTACTGGAGGCGGTGCGTGTCAGCGTCAATCCGAAAGTGATCAACACGCCGCTGATCGCCGCTGTGGCTAAAGACGGTATCCAGCTCAAAGCCACCTCCCGGGTCACCGTGCGAGCCAACATCGACCGTCTGGTGGGTGGCGCCGGTGAGGAAACGATAATCGCCCGGGTTGGTGAAGGCATCGTAACCACCATCGGTTCGGCAGACACCCACAAGGCGGTGCTGGAGAATCCCGACAGCATCTCCCAGCGGGTGCTCGACAAGGGACTCGACTCAGGCACGGCTTTTGAGATCCTCTCCATCGACATTGCCGACGTCGACGTGGGCGAGAATATCGGCGCCAAGCTACAAACCGATCAGGCCGAAGCGGATCTCAAGATCGCCCAGGCCAAGGCGGAAGAGCGACGCGCCATGGCCCAGGCACGGGAGCAGGAGATGCGCGCGCTAGTGGAGGAGATGAGCGCCCGCGTGAAAGAGGCGGAAGCCGAGGTCCCGCTCGCCATCGCCGAGTCATTTCGTACCGGCAGCCTGGGCATCATGGATTATTACCGCATGCGCAACATCCAAGCCGATACCGACATGCGTACATCCATTTCCCAAACCGACCCCGAAGACCAGAACCCAAATCAGTGATTAAGTTGCAGACAAACTAGATGGAACAGCTACTATTTCTGCTTTTTGTGTTATTCAGCGTCGGTTCGGCGCTGCTGGAACGGCGGAAGCGCAAGTTAGCCAGACAGCGCGAAGAGGAGGCCGCCCAAAGGGGTGAACAGGCCGTAGATTCGGAGGAAGAAGATCAGACTTGGTCCTTCCCGACTACGGATCCATTTGAATTGGAGCCGCCGCCGGGGCGCATCTCGACGGAAGAATTGGAGCGCCAGGCTTTGGAGGCCGCGCAGCACACGCAGGAGATGGAAGAGCGGGCGCGGCAATTGGAACGACAGGCTCTGGAGGTAGCGCCGCGCCGCCGGGTCGAGGAACTGGTCCGAGAGTCGCTGCAGCACAAACAAACACGGCGGGCTCCGGGTCGCTCGAAGGGTTGGACCATCTCGGCCGCAGAGGCGCGTCGTGGGATCATCTACGCCGAGATTCTCGGCAAACCGAAAGCTATGCGCCGGGAGGGCGACTGAGTCGGAAGGGACCTGCCCGAGTTGGGGAAGGCGGTCTAACGAACCGCTGCTTTACAGTGCCGGAGGCCGCCTGTATTTTACCGCTGGTTTTTCGAACCATCGCCGAAGTGGCGGAACTGGTAGACGCGCTGGATTCAAAATCCAGTGGGGGCAACTCCGTGTGGGTTCGAGTCCCACCTTCGGCACCATTGGTAGAAACAGAGGACGTGCGCCGAGCAAACACGGCGTCGTCCTTTTGTCATTTCAGGATTGGTTGGCGTGGGCGTCGCGCCCCTGCATCCATTTGACGATGAAATCAATGGGATCGACGTGAGCCACCTGCAGGATCGGATCTGACAAGGTCAGCACGGTGGCATCATGCCTACGACGGCGGGAGGGACCTCTAACGAGGCCAGCGAACTTCCGCGTGTGCGGTCACGAAGAGCGCTCAAACCGAATCGCCTTGCTCCTGGCGGTCGTCATCTTCTGCGGGACCCCGTGTTGGAGCCAGATGATGACCGGCATCGTAACCGACACGGCAGGCGCCCCGGTTCGCGGAGCCCGGGTGGTCTTTGAGGAAGTTCCAGGGGGCGATCGATTCCTTTCGATCACCGGAGAGCAGGGCGCCTTCGCGACGAATCTCGCCTTGTCACCCACCGTGATCGCCACCAACGCGGAAGCCCGTCCATCGTCCGTCGCGCTTTACCAGAATCATCCAAATCCGTTCAATCCCGCCACCGTCATTGGTTTTTCACTCTCGCACGCGACTGCCACGCAGCTGGCCGTCTACAACATTCTCGGCCAACGGGTAAAAATTCTCGTCGACGACTGGCTGGCGCCGGGATTCTATGAGGCGACTTGGGACGGGACGAACCAGATTGGCGCAGGAGTGGCGGCCGGTGTCTATCTTTATCGTCTGGCGACGCCAACCTACGAAACATCTCGAAAAATGCTACTGCTGGATGGCACCGCCGCCGCCACCGGCGGCCGTGTGCAGGCGACAAAGCAGCTGCCGGCAGCGCGACGAGCACAGCAGCGGGTTTTCCAGGTCAGAGTGACCAGTGCTCGGATCGAACCCCACACAGTGGACCCCTTCGTAGTGGAGGACGATACAGCTCTGGAGATTGAGGTGGAGCGTCGTGGAAGGCAGCTGGTGGTGGAAGATATGGACGGCGACGGGCAATCAGACCTCCTCACCCTGCTGGATGGGGACGAAGCGCTGGAAACACACGTTCAGGATCTCGACCTGAACCATCAATTGGACAGTTTTGTGTTTGTTCGCGAGCAGGTCGCTGCCTCGGGGGCGCTCGTAACCAGCGAGACCCGGATTGCGGAAACAACCGACAGCGTATGGGTCAGGTCGAGTTTTACGATCGAAGCCACCGGCATGGGACCCTCGGTGCTGAGCTTTCGCCTGCAGCCGAAAGAAAGTGTCCTCAGCAGTCTGGATCTTGAGGACCCGGAGCGAGTCATCCGAGAGGCGTCCAGTCTCGTACCTAGTATCGTGGCCGCCGACAACGGGTGGTTGCAGCTGCAAATTCCGAACGTCTTGGCGCCGGACGCGCACCAGATCGATTACTTCGGCGGGCCGCAGATCACCGTTCTCGAAGCGGATTCCGTGATCCAATGGTCTTTCCGCGACGAGGCTCGCCGCGATGTGGAGTATGCGGTGGCGGCGTTGGAAGGGACCGCATCAGGTCCAGAACCACCCATTACCTTCCAGATCGAGAGCAGCTTCCCCCTCAGCCGGGACCATCTCCAGGTGCATGCAGTGTCTCCCGAGGTGGGGGTGGTTGAACTGCAGCCGCTCCTGGAAGTCCAACGCCAACGACGTCTAAACGGAAGGGCGGTATGGGAGCACATGGTAGCGGTTAACTGGCAGCCCCCCAATAAGGGACTCTACCGTCTGATCCTGCGGATCGAGAAGGAGGGGGTGGTGGTGTCCGAAAGCCTGATATGGCATCTACAGACCCGACGACCGCCGCTGGAACTGAACCTGATTGGTGGAGCGCGGCACCTGATGGTGCACGTGGCGAGTGGTCCGTTTACCATGGGCTCCGACCGAGGATTCGCCAACGAGCGACCCCAGCACCGCGTGGAGCTAGAAGGGTTCTATCTCGACCGCACTGAAGTTACGAACAAGCAGTGGAACGCTTATGCTGCTTTTCTGGGCATTTCACTGAAGCAGGGGCTTGACGACCACCCTGTCGTAGACGTCAGCTGGTCTGAAGCCGCCGAGTACTGTCGCTGGGCGGGATTGCGATTGCCGACGGAGGCGGAGTGGGAAAAAGGAGCCCGTGGGGTCGAAGCCCGGACCTACCCGTGGGGGGAGTCGATCAGCGGCAGGCAGGCCAATTATGTTGACAGCGGCGATCCCTTCGACAACAGTACCACGCCCGTGGGACTCTTCCCCGACGGGAGTTCCCCTTCTGGAGCCCTGGACATGGCAGGGAACGTGTGGGAGTGGGTGGCGGATTGGTTCGACGAAAGGTATTACGCCTCCAGTCCGGCACGCAATCCACCAGGCCCTTCCAGTGGGCCGGGAAGGGTGCTTCGGGGGGGATCGTGGATAAACCTTCCGCTGAGTTTGCGGACCACCCATCGCGGCGGCCGGGAGCCGATGGATCGCACTGACTTCATCGGATTTCGCTGCGCCCGCGATGAATAGGCGCGGCCTTCAACCGCGAAAAATTCCGACCTAAAACTGGCAATCCCTTGAACCGGTTGTGGTTACCCGAATCCCTGACACCCACGCCCCATATATCACCAACTTTTTGTTGCTATGGGCGTATCAGCGCCGTATCATAACATTGATCTATTCACACCGAGTCGCGACCCATTCCGACCGTCAGGGCCGCCGTTTCGGCACGTTCCTCAAAACCAAAGAATAGGGGCTATATGCAAGATAGCTTGGGTGATAGGGAAAGCACGTTGCGGCTCTATTTCGACGACATTGCCGATTCCAGACCGCTCTCGCGCGAGCGCGAGGTGGAGTTGTCGGCCCGAATACAGGACGGCGACATGCAGGCTCGGGATGAATTGGTCCAGGCAAATCTTCGTTTCGTGATAGACGTTGCCAAGAACTACCAGAATCGAGGGTTGCCGCTGGCGGATCTGATCAGTGCTGGAAATGTCGGACTGCTGACCGCCGCCGACCGCTTTGACGGCACCAAAGGGTACAAATTCATCTCCTACGCGGTCTGGTGGATCAAACAGTCCATTCTGCAAACGATCGCCGAACATGCGCGTACCGTGCGACTGCCGATGAACAAGGTGAGCTTGCTCAAAGACATCTCCAAGACCTCTCGCCGCCTTGGTCAGGGCCGCGAAGCCGAACCCCGCATCGAAGAAATTGCCGCGGAGCTGGAGGTGCCCGCTGAGGAAGTGCTAGAAACCATGTTGAGCGCGCGCGCCGTGCGCTCGCTGGACGAATCCTTCGAAGAGGATGATGAGCGCAATCTGTTGAACATCTTGGCCGATACTACCCAAGACAATCCTGACGCGGACGTGTTGTGTGAGTCCGCCAAAGATCAGTTGGAGAGCGTGCTCAACAGTCTGGATGAACGAGAGCTGCGCATTATCAGGCTCTATTTCGGGTTGGACGGTCACGAAGCTTTGACCCTGGAACAGATCGGCGATCTCATGGGTGTCACCCGTGAGCGCGTGCGTCAGATCAAGGAACGAGCGCTCAGTCGGCTCCGCCATCCTTCGCGGCATCAGTTCCTGCGCGCGCTTACAGAAGACGTATAATCGAGGACTCGGCTCCGCCACGGACACTTCAATCTGTCTCTATCGAAACGGCACTGCGGTTGCGACCGCGGTGCCGTTTTCCTTCTAACCCGCTGACAATATCATGGATCAGATTTCGATTCTTCTTTTGCTGGGAATCGTACTATTCCTCGCCTTACTCGCCTATTTCGTGCCGCTGGGGTTGTGGATCAGCGCGTTCTTCGCCGGGGTGAAGGTGCAGATCTTCAAAGACCTGGTGGGCATGCGACTGCGAAAGGTACCCCCCGTGGCCATTGTGCGTCCGAAAATCAGCGCCACCAAAGCCGGGCTGCAGGTCGATCTGGACCGTATGGAAGCCCACTATCTGGCAGGCGGAAATGTCGAAGCGGTAATCCTGGCGTTGATCTCCGCAGATAAGGCAAATATAGATCTTGCCTTCGAGCGGGCAGCCAGCATCGACCTGGCCGGACGCGATGTGCTGGAAGCGGTCAAGGTCAGCGTCAACCCAAAGGTCATCAATACCCCGCTCATCACTGCGGTAGCCAAGGACGGTATTCAGGTGAGAGCAACCTGTCGCGTCACCGTGCGTGCCAATATCGATCGCTTGGTGGGAGGCGCCGGGGAAGAGACGATTATCGCCCGTGTCGGCGAGGGCATCATCACCAGTATCGGATCTTGCAACAGCCACAAACAGGTGCTGGAAAGCCCAGACCTGATCTCGAAAACGGTGCTGGCCAAAGGACTGGATTCCGGTTCGGCCTTCGAGATTCTATCCATCGATATAGCGGATGTGGATGTGGGAGAGAATATCGGTGCCAGTCTGCAGACCGATCAGGCCGAGGCTGACTTAAAAATTGCTCGCGCCAAAGCGGAGGAGCGACGCGCGATGGCCGAGGCGCGTGAGCAGGAGATGACGGCGTTGGTGGAAGAGATGAGTGCGCGGGTCCGGGAAGCGGAAGCCGAGGTTCCCAAAGCCTTAGCCGAGGCGTTTCGTTCGGGCAACCTGGGCTCCTTGTCCTGATCTCGTCGGTCAATCCAGGGTTTCGGGAGATTATTCGCGTACTACAGCCAGGGTGCGCTGATAGGTGCGGCCATTGGCTTCTAGGACGTAATAATAGACACCGCTGGCGACGGCTTCTCCATCCTGATTGGTTCCGTCCCAGGTGGCCGCAAAAGAACGTGCCGAGCGCTGGCCCTGTTCCAGCACACGAACCAGTTCCCCCGTTGCTGAAAAGATCGATATCCTGGCGTCGTCGCTGGCTTCGTCCAGTGCGTACGGGATTAAGGTTGTTTCGAGTCCGTGAATTCGGAACGGGTTTGGTCGATTTTGTTCCAAACGAAATACCTGCGAGTCGGTGCCACCCCCCAGAAGGTTGGGATCGTACTCGGCGGCCACATTGTATTCGAAACCGGCGCCGGACTGCTCAAGGCTGCTGAGAACGACAACGATCTCGTCAAACTGGTCCCAATCCTGGATCTCGACTCTGTTCGCATCGGCGTCACGAATCTCGACGGCGTCCCGCGAAATCAACAGCAGTTGTCGTTTCCAGTTTCCCTCTTCCGTATTTAGTTCGAGAGCCACACCCCCGCTTTGCAGCTGCGGGTCCAGCTTCAAGTAAGCACTTCCCGTGTGATCCACCTGGCCACTGTCGGCCACGGCGACTTTGGACGCGGTTCGCAGGGTTTGCGTCCGCACTTCGCCATACTTTTCGCCTTCGGAGTAGAACATGCCGGAACGGTGGTTGACCCCGGTGAAGTAATTCCACACGGCGTATTCCCCTATGGCCGCCGCCAACCCGCCGGGAATCCACTGGCGAATGGCGCGCTCGAAATTTACCAGGCGAGCGTGATTGCTGACGGCCATCTCGTCCCACACCAACCGAATCAAATCGCGACCAAAACGCTGATCGAGAAAATGTGCGAAAAGGGCGCTTCCGTAGATGCGCGTTTCCACGGTGAAGTTTCCACTTCCCAACGCGCGCTCGGGCCGGCGGAGCACACTGGGCACGTACTGCAAGTAGTCGTCCACTTCGGGGTAGGCCACCTCCTCCATCCAGGTTGCCGACGCCTCCTGCCACCACACTCCGTTTCTCCCGGCGTAGTAGGAGAACTGTACCCCGTGAAAGAATTCATGTGCCAGGGTGACGTGCAGGGCATCCAATCCGCGGGTCTGAACATATACGGGATCGGTAAAATTGTTGTCGATCTCGAAATAGACCGGCGTCGTATTCCCAGAGAGCTCGGGGAAGGCATAGCCGTACACTCCGGAGCCGCTCAAGTCAGTCAGATACACATCGTATTCGTTTCCGCCGCCGACGCTGCCGTCTACTAATGGAGCCCGATACCCAAGGTCCACCACCTCAAGTTGCCAGGAGCGTTCCAATGTGGCTGCCGTCTCATCTATATAGTCCGGTATCGCGTTGTCATCCTCGTCACTGGGATCTACGCCGTGGCGACCCTCCACGTCGTAGTGCAGGCGAAAACGACCGGAGGCGGTCACCAGACTGTTCGCTCTCGACGGGCGCTGCAAAGTGCGGGCGAGTTTCGCCCGAAACGAGACACTCAGCTCCGGCGCCGCCTGTTGAGCAGCGACGAGGGCAGGGGTGCCACAACGCGGGTGCAGGTTCGTCGGGGACGGACGAAACGCCTGCGGCAGGGAATCCGGGTCACGGACAGCGTAGACTTCGTACAGAAGGGCGGTCTCGTAATCCAAAACTCCGGATTCGAAGGCTTCGCTTACCAGTGTGCCCGCATGGGCGGGGGCACCCAAACTTCCCAGGCAAAAGCTGCAAACAACAAGGGGTCGAAACACGTGCACCAATCTACTCCGATCGATAACCAGCCGAAAGATATCCGCTGCGAGCCCGGCGCCGTTGATGTATGTTAAAGGCTACACCGAGCGGCCACAGCGCCGCCTCGCGGACAAATGCACAAACAGACGATGACCAAAGCGCGATCGGTGTTTCTGATCGCCGCCTTCTGCAGCATAGGGTGGTTTTGTTCAAACTCTCCCAAAGCGGACGAACCTGAGAAGAGTCCGGTTCCCCCGCCTATGGAGAATCTGACGCCGGTGTACTCCTACCGCGTGGTGGATTCCTACACCCACGACCTGCGGGCGTTCACCCAGGGGCTGGCGATCGCAAACGGAGCACTCTACGAAAGTACAGGGCTGTATGGCGAGTCCACATTGCGCCGGGTCGATCTGGCAACGGGCGAGGTCCTGCAAATCCGTTCCCTTCCCGATTCCCTATTCGGGGAAGGGATCGCCGTTTGGGAAGAGCGGATTATTCAGGTTACCTGGCGCTCGCGCATGGGGTTGGTGTACGATCGTGACTCCTTCGAGTTGTTGCAGCAGTTCCGTTACGACACCGAGGGGTGGGGATTAACCCATGACGGCGACCGCCTGATACTCAGCGACGGTAGCTCCACACTCTATTTCTTGGACCCGAATTCGTTCGCCGAACTCGGGCGCTTGGCGGTACACGACAGCGACGGCCCCGTGACCCTACTGAACGAATTGGAGTATGTCGGCGGCGAGGTGTTCGCAAACATCCTGCAATCAGACCGCATCGCTCGCATCGACCCAAAAAGCGGCAAGGTGACCGGGTGGATCGACCTGGAGGGCCTCCTTGCCGAGGTTCGAGGGTCCAACGCCGTGGGGGTTTTGAATGGGATCGCCTATGACGAAGCCCGTAACAGACTCTATGTAACGGGGAAGAACTGGCCGCAGCTTTTCGAGATCGAGCTGCGGTGATCGGTTAGAGCAAAGCCTCGGCGTCTTCCGCTTCCCTGAGGTTCAACAAGGGTCCGCGCACGCCACGCTCGATTTTCGCAAACGCGTCGTGATTGTGGATGCTTTCGTAGTTGTTGCTTGAGACGTAGAACCAGCGGATGCGGTCTGTTTCCAGCAAAGCGATGGTTTCAGCCGACACGTCGCGCACGATATCCTCGACAAATTTCGGATTGTCGAAGGCTTTCTCGGTCACGTGTTTTTCGTCGGGACGCTTCAGGATCGGATAGAGCTGGCACGAAGCACTGCGCTCGGCGATATCGATTAGGTCTTCGAACCAGATGAACGCCTCATCGTTGGGGCGCACGTCCACCTTGATTTCCGAGCGCTGATTGTGGGCGCCGTAGTCGCTGATCTCCTTGCTGCACGGACAGCAACTGGCGGCGTTTACGCGGACGCCGACCATCTTGTCGTACAAACCGTCTTTCGACATCATCGCGCGGAATATGCAGTCGTAGTCCAAAAGTCCACTTTCGCCGCTCACCGGAGCCGGTCGGCAGAGAAAGATCGGAAACTCCATGTCCAAATAGGCCTCTTCCGCGCCCAACAGTCGCAGCATCTCTTCCAGCACAATATGCACGTTGTCGGGCCGGAAGTGATGGTTCTGTTCATTGAGGGCTATCATGAACCGCGACATGTGCGTCCCCTTCTGGTCGTGAGGCAAACGCACCGTCATGGATACGTTGGCAACGGTGTTGAATTCTCCGCCGCCACGAAGGGGCAATGTTAGGGGGTAGCGAACGTTCGAGACACCGACCTGGTCGATGTCGATGCCTCGTTGATCCGGGCTGTTCTGAATGTCCGGTAACACGTTAGTTTTCGTAGGATTAGGTATCGCCAAGCTCGACTGCAATGTATGTTTGGACCCCATGCAAGTCAATGGAATGGCGGCGACCGAGAGCCACGACCGGAGGAGGTGGATGTGGTAACGCTTTCAAAGATTTACACGAAGTCAGGAGATGGCGGAACGACTCGATTGGGCAATGGTGAGGAGGTTTCGAAAACCCATCCCCGGGTAGAGGCCTACGGCGCCGTGGATGAGTTGAACGCCGTGTTGGGTCTGGTGTTGACACAACCGTTGCCCGCGGAGCAAAAAGAAGTGCTACAACTCACCCAAAACGACCTCTTCGACCTCGGTGCCGACCTCTGTCATCCGCAGAAGCAGGCTCGCGAGGAGGCGTCCGCGTTGCGCCTAGGCCACGATCAAGTTCAAAGGCTCGAATCCACCATCGACCACCTGAACGAGTCCCTTCAGCCCTTGCGCAGCTTCGTTTTGCCCGGCGGCACCGTGGCGGCGACCTGGTTGCACCTTGCTCGCACGGTGTGCCGCCGGGCCGAGCGCAGAGTCTGGGGTCTCGCCGAGGATGAAAGCGTCAACGAAGAGGTCCCGCGCTACCTGAATCGACTCTCTGACCTGCTCTTCGTAATGGCTAGGCATCATAACCACGCGGCGTCCGGTGACGTGCTGTGGGAGCCGGCAAAGGGCCGAATCGAGGGCACCAATGAGACCTCCCAAACCGGATGAGGAGCCGCTGCCAACTTGTGGTTTGCACTAGGCTTCCTTACTATATTTTCCTTAAACCGGCAGGCACTTTTTCTACGGTATGAACTGAGTCATGGCGCGGGTCTTGGTAGTTGAGCGTAGCCCAAAGATCGGGAAGCTCGTAGCCGATCAGTTGCAGCAAAACGGCTTCGACGCCACGGATGTGCGCCATGGGGCGGAAGCCGCCCTCGAGCTTCGTCGGCAGGAGTGCGACCTCATCCTATTGGACAACCAGGTGCCGATGGGTGGGGTAAAAACCGCCCGCATTCTGCGCCTGCACCCAAAATTCAACACGATACCGATCATTCTGGGCTTACCCACCAACAAGGACGAAGCCCGCAAGGTAATTACCGACAGCAACGAAGTCGGGGTGAGCAATTTCCTGCTCAAGCCGTTCACCATGGCGGCCCTGAAAAAGAAGCTGGACGATGTGCTCGGCGACGAAACTCCGGCGGAGAAACCCACCTTCATGGAGATTCGTGACGAGCTGCGGAACCTCAGCAATCTGCCGGCGATGCCGGAAGCCCACAGCAAGCTGCTGGCCCTGCTCAGCAAGGCCGACGACGAAGTGGATATGAACGCCGTCGCCAAGACCCTAGAGATGGATGCAGCGATGTCGGCCAAGGTCATGCGCACCTGCCGCTCGGCGTTCTTCGGATTTCAAGGCAGCATGATGAAACAAGCGGTGGCTTTTCTGGGGGTTGCGGTGATTCGTCAAATCGTGCAGTCGGCGGTTATCGTCAGCATGTTCGATGACGAGAAAGAGGGAGATTCCAGCCTGAGCATGCAAGACCTGTGGCGTCATTCCATGGCAACCGGTTTGGCTATGGAAGTGATCGGAAAAGCGGACAAGAAAAAAACCCACTTCCTTCTGGGTGTTCTGCACGATGTGGGAAAGGCGGTGTTCAAGTTTCGCTTCTCCGAGCATTTTGCCTCGGTTCTCGATCTCGTGGCGAAGGAAGAGATCTCTATGTACAAGGCGGAGCAGGAGCTCCTGGGCATCACCCACGCCGAGTGCGGGGGGGAGTTGGCGGTGCACTGGGATCTTCCGGGTGAGGTGCGTACCGCTATAGCCGCACACCATACCCCCGCGGAGACAACGCAACACAAGCGATTGGCCGCCATGGTCCATATCGCCGATATCGCCGTCCGCACCATGAAAATTGGCTACGCCGGCGATGATCTGATTCCGCCGATGGATCCATATGCGGCCAGGCTGCAGAAGAGCGTCGAGGAGATCACCGCCCAGCGCGATCAGATCGTCGGTCAGATCGACGCCATGGTGGGCGGGTCAGACGGGGAGGCAGAGAATTAGCCAGGCTTCTCCAAGCCTCACAGTCGATCTGCGAACCGGCTTACCGCACCACTGTGTAGGCCTTTTTTTGTGCCTCCTGTTACACACCGGGGTAGGGGCGCAGTACGAAGCCGAAGTCACAGCAGAGCGCCAGTCGAATTTCTACCTCTCCGCTGGCCTAGGCCTGCTCACCGTAGGCACTAAGGCAGGCATTGCCATTCCGGCCGGATTCATGGCGGTGCTTTCCCCTTACCGGTTGCTGGTTTCCGCCAGCGCGATCGATATCGGGCTTCTGGAAGGAGACTCCAAGGATCCGCGGTACGAGCGTTTATTCGTGCCGGGGGGCTCCCAAGCCTGCCTGGATCGAGAGACCGGTTTTCTTGTTTCGGATTTTCGTTGTTCTGGAGGGACCGTCCTCCGAGGCTCGACCGGTGCCGATCTCAGCGTCATACCCATAGAGAATCTTTGGCTCGGAAACCAACCGGGCAACCTGTTCACCGGTGTCGGCTTTCGTGCCTTCAACCCGAAGACGGCCTACGTCACCTTCGGCCTGGTGTTCAATTCGCAGACGGAAAAAGCAGGCGGATTCAAGGTCAATATCGGCAGCGACTACGTGTTTGTCGGTATCCTCGGAGGGTTCAACCTACGCCGATGGTTCTGAACGTGCCCTCGCCGTTGTGATGGCGGGTCGCATCGCCTGCCGCCGGTACCGCTGCGCACGCAACATCGCCTTCGCCGCCTTGAGCCTGCTGTTCGCCGCAGACGGAAACAGCCAGACGCTTCCGCCGGAGACCCACCCCAGCCTGTTGTTTACCGCCGCTGAGCTACCTCTACTAAAGAGCCGCATCGCGCGCGCTCCGTACTCGAGTTGGTGGCAAACGACGCTGCAACGCGCGCAAACCGTTCCCGATACCGTAACCGTAGAGCGATCGAAGGCCCGTTACGCCAAGAGCCTGGCGTTTGCCTATCTCATGACCGACGACGAGAGCTTCGCACGGTTACGATATGTTGCACGAGTTCGTGAGCGCGGATGCTGCCTCACTGGCCGCGGTGCGCGGTCTCCTCGCCGAGGAAGCGGCGCGGTTGATGAAGGGTATTGTCGTGCAGGAGATCAACCTCGGTTTCGTGACCATCAAGCTGCGTCTGCACGAGACGCCCCACATCGACAACTGGCATCTGCGGGCGTACGGTGGGCTGGGGTTTGCCGCCCTGGCACTGGCGGATCATCCCGGCGTCGACGACAAAACCCCCCAAGATTGGTCTGACCGGGCAGTGGATCTGTCCAGCCGCACCCTGGAGTATCAGATAGACCCCGTGGACGGCGGCTACGCCGAGGGTCCGTTCTACAGCCGCTACGCCGCCGATGTTTACCTGCCATACTTGATCGCCATGAAACGTCTCACCGGACTTGATCTCATCGACGCGCCGATCGTGCGCAAGATGCACGACTGGTCGGTAAACATCCGCTTGCCCAATGGACGCCGACCAAACATCGACGACGGCCACCTGGACGAATTCTACGGTCATTACCTGGCCGCTGTCGACGACGACGGTCCGGTGCATCTTTGGGACTGGCAAAACAACGAGACCGGGCTGTACGTGCGGGAGTTTTCAGAGCTGGATGCTATTGCGCTCTACGACGACCGCATCGAACCCCAGGAGCCCACGCAAGGACCGACGATCTTCATGCCGGAGGCCGGAGATGCGGTCTTCCGCAACGACTGGTCGGCCGACGGGATCGTGCGCCACGAGGCGCCAGAGAACCGGGTGGGATGCAAGGACCCACCAACGGGCTGTCGCAGCAGCCCGTTGAAGCTGGAGGCAGCCTGACCCTGGGAGCGCAGGGGAAGGTGGAAGCAGCCTCGACAACGACAGAGTGGAGTGGCACCTCCAGACACTCCACGTCTGGCAAGCAAGACGGAATGGTGTAACCCGAAGTGAACCAGTGATGGAACCCCCTTTAGCGGCCCGCCAACCCAAACCTGGTGGATAAGGGTTGGTACGCAACGCACGTGGTCGGATATATGACCGACTGCGACTCTGGGGAGGTGTGATACCCACCGAAGCAGAGGCCTTGGAGAATGCCTGCGGCGTACCCAAGGCGAAGTTGCAGGGGAAAAGCTGGGCACCTCCCCCGTCAAACGGTTCATGGTGAACGTGGGAACCGAGCCGAGTCCGACCGTTATCGGGGCAGCGCGCTGTCCGCTGTGGGGCTTGGCAAGGGACGGAGCCTCTGTAGTAGTCCGCGAGCGGGAAAGCCGCTTACATGGCGAAGGGAGGCAGCAAGTTGCGCAGTGGGGTACTGGAAAAACAGGAGGACGCCGGTGAATGCCAGCGCTTCGTGGCCCGAGGCAGAACAAGCCCGTAATCGAGTACTGGAAATCCAGACCAAACTGCACCGTTGGGCTGTAGAGGATCGAAGCAAGTGCTTCGACGACCTGTTCAACCTGGTGTGTGACCCGGCGTTTTTGAGTGTAGCCTGGCGTCGGGTGCGCAGCAACAAGGGTGCTCGTTCGGCCGGAGTGGACGGACAAACGGCCTACTCTGTGGAGACGGAACGCGGCGAGGAGGCCTTTCTCGCCGAGGTGCGGGTTGATCTGAAGACCCGCAGTTTCCGGCCTCTGCCCGTACGCGAGCGGTTGATTCCGAAACCTGGCACAACGAAGAAGCGCCGGCTCGGCATCCCAACCGCTCGGGACCGAGTGGTCCAAGCCGCACTCAAGCTGGTGCTCGAACCGATCTTCGAAGCGGACTTCAAGCCGTGCTCCTACGGCTTCCGCCCGAATCGGCGGGCTCAGGACGCCATCGCCGAGATTCATCAATTCTGCTCCCGCTCTTATGAGTGGGTGGTGGAGGGCGATATCCGTGCTTGTTTCGATGAGATTGATCACGCAGCCCTCTTGGACCGCGTGCGTCGACGTATCGGTGATAAGCATGTTCTGAGGCTTGTAAAAGCGTTCTGCAAGGCCGGTGTCCTCACGGAACAATCGGTGTTGCAAGAAAGCACTTCGGGCACTCCGCAAGGCGGTATTCTCTCACCGCTGGTGGCAAATATCGCCTTATCCGTCCTCGACGATTATTTCACTGAGGTCTGGAGAAAGGTGGGCGCTACCTCCAGTGCGCGACAAGCGCATCGGCGAAAGGGGCTACCGACTTGTCGGCTTGTCCGTTACGCTGACGATTTCGTGCTGCTGGTGGCGGGCACCGAAGCTGCAGCGTATGACCTGCGCGACCAAGCGGGGGTGACTCTCACCCCCATGGGTCTGCACCTGTCGGAGACGAAGACCGCCATCACGCACATCAGCCGTGGCTTCGATTTCCTGGGTTTTCGCATTCAGAAGCGACGGAAACCGGGCCCGGTTGGCGCACGCATCTATACGTGGCCAAGAAAGGAATCTCTGGCCCGGTTGAAGAGCACGGTGCGCGCAGTCACGAGAACGGGTCGGCAGAGGCCGTTGAAGAGCCTTCTGCGCCAACTCAATCCGGTGTTGCGGGGGTGGGCCAACTACTTTCAGTACGGGGTGTCGAAGGCCACTTTCAACTACGTGCGGGGCTTCACTTGGCGCCGCGTAGTGCATTGGCTGCGCCGCAAGCACCCGCGCTTTAATTGGAGGAAGCTGAAACGCCGCTACCTGCCAGGATGGTGGCCCACCGAGGACGGGATTGCTCTTTACAACGTCGGCGAAGTAGCAGTGACTCGTTACCGCTATCGATCGGCGCGGATCCCTTCTCCCTGGCCTGCGACAACCGGATGAGACTCTGCGGTCACACGGCACCTTGTGGAGAGCCGGATGCGTGGTAACGCGCACGTCCGGTTCGGAGGGCGGGCCGGAGAAACCCACATCACGCGTGTGGCGCAGGGCGCTCCGGTCCGACCCTACTACATGCTGCTGCGCGGCGAGCATGGTCTCACCCGCAACCGGGGACTGGCGCACGAGCATGCCGACGAGACCAGCTTCATCATCTACGCTTTTGGAGAGATGCTGGCTGTGGATGCGGGGTATATCAACTTCACCAACCACCACAAGGTCAATGCTGGTCGCAATCACAACGTCATCCTGGTGGACGGTGAAGGGCCGCCGCTGTTCGTGGATCCGTTGATCGGCGAGTCCATCGGCGGCGGCAACAACGCGTTTATCGAGGAGTTTTTCAGCACCGAGCACCAGGACTACGCGGAAGTGCGCGCCCAGTACGGCGGCGTCGACCTGCGGCGGCGGGTGATGTTTCCCGGAAAACAGTATTTCATTCTGGCCGATGAGGTGCGCGATCTCGAGGTCCACCAGTACGAATGGCGTCTCCACGGAAACGGGGGTGGAGACACCGGTGCTGACTATTCCCGTGCCGGCCCCTTGGCGCGCTGGGTCCGACCCAAAGCACAACTGGTCGCCTTCGTCGTCCCCCAGGACGAACTCACGTTGGCCGAAGCCGACACCGTCCATTCCTTCACGTTTAGCCAGGAGAAAACCCATACCTTTCTGCAGGCTCAGACCACCGGTAGCAACGTGGAGTTTCTATCCGTATTGGTTCCCGGGGCAAGCGGAATGCCGATGCCCTCCTTCGATGTCGGCAGCGCAACCGGCGCCCAAGCTGTGCACATTGAAGGGGACGGATTCCGCGATCTGGCGTGGGTCGCCGAGCACGGCGCCGACTCCATTCTGGTCGAAGATCAAAGCGGCAGTGTCCGCACCGACGCCCGCTTTGGACAGCTCCGCTACGAAGGCGATCTGTTGCGGTCTTACACGATTCAGGACGCCAGCTTTCTGCGCGTCGGGACGGAGGAGGTCTTCAGTGCCGCAGATACGGTCGATCTTTCCTTCAACTTCGACGAGGGTGGCCTACGGGGGTTTGTCGCGGCGGCGGACGGTGGGGTCGAGATCCTGATACCCGTGTCCGCTTCGGCGCTGGATTCGTTGCAATTCGACGGGACGCTGCTTGACAGTAGTCTCGCCGCGGGGCGACTGAGCCTGAGGATTGCCGGTGCAGGCCGTCTTGTGGTGCGTACCCAACCAACACCAGCGGACACCGTCGGAGGAGAGTCAAGCGGTCAGACGGCGGCAGCGGAGGAGGCGGGCTCTGCTGCCGAACCGGGGGATTTCGACCACAGCGGTCTGGTCGACCTGGAGGACTTCAGCTTGTGCGCCCAGGCATACGACTCCAACGCAACGACAGCGACGGCGACTTTCGATCTGAACGACGACGGCAGGATAGATTTCGAGGATTTCTTCCTCTTTGCGGATCTCTTCCCGCAGTCCGCTCCGTAACAACAGCTTCCCGGCGGAGTGACTGCTACACCGCGGTCATCGCGTAGTTCAGAATCTCCACCACCTGCGCTGGCTCGGAAGCTACCGCCTGTGCGGCGGCGTCGACCTCCTTTAGCGGGTGCCGAAGGTCAGGCGGATGCAGCACAATCAGCGGCTTGTTCAGGGCGAAGGCGTATCCGGCATCGAAAGCGGCATTCCACTGCCGGTACTCTTCGCCAAATTTCACCACCACAACATCGCAATCGCGTATAAGCGTGCGCGTGCGAATGGCGTTGATCTTGCCCCCTTTGTGATCGGTCCAGAACGAATCCTCTTCGGGGCCGAGAATGTCGACACCGCAACCATCGCTGGCGCCATGGTCCATCACCGGCGCGAAGAACAGCACGTCGAGCTCTGCCTCCTCGGCGCCCTGAGTAATTTGCTGGCGCCAATCGCTGTGCACTTCGCCGGCCAGATAAACCTTCCATTGCTTTGACATCTCGCTCCCCCACGGTTTGGTTGTCGGCTGCCGGCATCGCGTCTATCGACGCGGCCGTGACGCTCGCATCGTCATTGTGCCGATACACGAAAAAAATAGTAGGATTCGGCTGTGAGTGGCGCAATTCTTCTTGCCGCTTACCGTTCGGCCTCCTATGTTCTGTGCATCGAATCAGGCGGTTTCATCAAGGAGGTCGGCGATGAAGTCTGCAATCGAGCTGGCAATGGAAAAAGCGGATGGTGCAGTTGATGGTGACGACTACGTCAAATTAACTCCGGAACAGGTACAGGCTATTGATCAGGTGACGAAGGAGTACGAAGCCAAGTGGGCTGAGCAAGAGATCATGGTAAAGGGCAAGTTGGAAAAGATGCAACGGGAGGTCGATCCGCAGACCATGGCCGAGCATCAACGGCAGTTCCAGAACGAGATCAACCAGTTGCGCGAGCAGATATTTACCGAACGCGACAGCAAGATCGAAAAGATTCGTCAACAAGCTACATAACAGAGTTTTCGAGAGGCGGGCAGAAGCGGGAAGGTCTACGGACCGACCCGCTTTTTGTTGGCCTACTATAGGCTGCGGGCACAGCGGAAGCCGATGGTGTAGTCGAAGCGGGAGTTTGGTCCATAAGCGAGGCGGTTGGTGGCCAGATGGATGTGGGGGTTCTGGTCGGCCAGCGAACCCCCTCGCAGGACCTTGAGCCCGGCCTCGCCAGCCTCGGTGTTCAGCGGGTCTCGAGTCGGACCGGTCACGTAATAGTCCCGCGACCACCAGTCGGCCACCCATTCCCACACATTGCCCGACATATCGAGCGCTCCGTACGGACTTGCTCCTCGCAGTTTCGAACCCACCGGCCAGGTGCTCTCCTGTCCGCACCCGTCGCCGCCGTCATCCATGACGATCCAGTCGCAATCGGGATCTTCATCGCCCCACGGGTAGCGCTGACCCTCCGTGCCGCGGGCCGCTTTCTCCCATTCCGCCTCGGTGGGCAAGCGCTTATTCGCCCACCTGCAGTAGGTGTTGGCCTGAAACCAGGTGACGGCGTTGACCGGGTGCAACGCCCGTTCCGGCTTTCCCCAGTTGGTGAAGTCGCCTTCGAAGTGCAGCCGATACGCCTCCGGCCCGCTGTACGGTTCGCTACAGGACCTGTCGTGGACGCAGGCCTCGTATTCGGCCACGGTGACTTCGTGCCGGTCAATATGGAAGGCGCTGACGAAAACCGTGCGCTCAGGCCGCTCGTCGCCGGCGCCCCGTTCGGCTCCCATGCGGAAGGGACCGGCCGCTACCAAAACCATTTCCTCCAGGTCGACAGGAAGCACCGCGCCCGCCACGGGAACATCCCCCTCCTGGCGTTGTACAAAGCGGTTTCTCTGGCGCCAGTCTGAATGCCTTCGAGCTGCGGATTCGATGCCCGGATCCGGCACCTGAGTGGCGGCAATAGTGGGACCGGAGGTGGCACAGCGCACCCCCACATACGGGTACCATCGCAGGGGCGGCATGCGGTAACGGTTTGCGGCGCGCATGTCCGGGTCCGGATCGACGTAAAACCAGCCATTGCCGCGCAACACTTTGCGACTTCCGTCTCCCAGGTGCACCGGGTTTTCCACCGGAGCCTTGGCATAATAGCTGCGGTCGTAGTCGTCCATGACCCACTCCCAGACATTTCCGGCCATATCCAGCAGGCCGTACGGACTTGCACCCAAAGGCCGTCCTCCCGCGGGACCGGTGCCATCATGCCCACAGCCCAGTCCCAAACCCGCACGCATCATGATGGCGCGGTCGCAATCGCCCGCTCCGCCAGGCGGGGTGTTCCCCCACGGGTAGCTAAACCCAAAGGTCCCCCGCGCCCCTTTCTCCCACTCGGCCTCCGTCGGCAGCCGCATTCCGGCCCAACTGCAATAACGCGAGGCATCGAACCAGCTGATACAGTTGGCCGGATGGTCGTCACGGTCGTCCCGTCCCCAGTTGCACGCCTCGCCGCTGGCCGCTTCGGGACAGGCGCCCGCTTCGACACACCGTCGATACTGGGCTTGGGTTACCTCGAGTTGCTGCAGGAAATACCCGTCCAGGAATACCGCGTGGGGGGGTGATTCATCCTGGTACTTTTTACTGCCCATGGTGAACGAACCGCCGGGTACGCCCAACAGCAGGGCCGATTCGCCCGACGGCAGCGGTTCATTGCGCCGTCCCAAAGAAACGGTGAGTTGGGTATCGAACTCCCGGGCAAACGGCTGGACATTCTCCCTCCGCAGGGTCTCGATCCCGATCCCCGACACCTCGACGTCGAAGCGCGCTTGCACGACCGCCTTGGGAGACCAGCTGCCCGCAGAGTGCCGATTCGTGCTCCCGTCCAACAGGGTCAGCTTTCGACTCGCCGCGAATTCTCCCGCCACCAGGCGATAAAAATAGACCCCGGCGGCCACGGCCTGGCGCCGATCGTCTGTTCCGTCCCAAACGATTCGATAGGTGCCAGCGGACAGATCTTGATCAACGAGGCGCCGCACCCGCCGACCGAGCAGATCGTAGACCTGGAGCCCTACCTGGGTTGAATGGGACAAGTGGAACGGGATGACCGCCAGGGGATTGAACGGGTTGGGAAACGCGAAACCCAGCTGGGTCTTGGCATAGTTGGGGGAGCGTGAGGAGGAACTGCTGATGGACGTGGCAACGTCGGGAAGGGAGACGACGTAGGAACCGCTGGCAGTTGTCCGCGTCTCAAACAGGTCGCCGGAACCCTGGTCGATAAATCGCACTGTAACCCCGGCCACCGGGTGCCGATCAAGATCGAGCCGAACCGTGCCCAAAACCTCGAACCCCCAACTGGGCAAGGCCATCCCCACTAAGACGAGGAAGTTTGCTGGACAGTGCCACCGGAGGGTTCTACTTTTCAGCAGATCGAACACCGTATCTTCTTTTTCTTCAACCAGTTCCATCTCACGCTACGAACAGCAGCAAGCTCCGTCAACATGCTTCCTGTCTCAGCTGCAGCCCTGCTCACGCTGTTTCTAGCGGCGCGGTGTGGCGCGAATCAGTTAGAGCTGGTGGCCAGTGATGCCATTGGCCTCACCGTCGAGTTTCGCCAAACTGCTCAGCCTCCCATCGAGCGCCAGATTCAGGGTAAGCGGTTCCACGAGCTCTCGGTGTCCGGCCCCCGGCCTCTGGCGCCAGGGATCCCTTCGGTGCCGTTTCGGTCGACGTTGATAGCAGCGCCTGCCGGTTCCGGGCTCCGTCTCGAGGTGCTTGAGGCGCACTACCTGCAGTACGAAGAGATCGACCTGCTGCCGGTGGTAGCGGCCATTGCCAGCGACGGGGGGGTCGAACTGTTCCGCCGAGATCCGCTGGCCTACGGCACCGACACCTTTGGGCCGCCCGAACTGGCTACGAGCGAGTTCCTCGGCATCCAACGAGGGGTCCACTCGCATCGGTTACAGCTACACCCGTTTCGGTACAATCCGGTGCGGCGGGTGTTGCGAGTGTTCGATCGGCTGGTCATTCGGGTGCACTTCGTAGGGGGCCGCCTTTCGAAGGTGCCGCCTATCGGCGCTCGACGTTCCCCCTTCCACGGCCATTTCTTGAATCCCGTTTATCCGGCGGCGCGTCGGCCGGTCGCCAAAACGAGTCAGAACGAATGGTACGATCGCACCCAACCATGGGTGAAGCTGGTGGTGGACCGGGACGAGCTGTTTCGCGTCGAGAGGGGATTTCTCGAGGGGTTGGATCTCGACTTGAATGGGGTCGATCCGCGCACGTTTCGGCTCTTCCACCGGGGACGCGAACAGAGGGTATTCGTCTCGGGGGAAGAGGACGGCATCTTCGATAAAGGGGATTTCCTCCTTTTCTACGGTCAGTTTCGCCGCGACGATCGCGATTTCGACAGCATTTTCGGTCGGCAGAACACCTACTGGCTCACCTGGAGTGGCGAGCGGGGACGGCGCTTCGTCGAACGGGACGGGGCTCCCACAAACCAGTTTCCCGAGTCGATCTATCACTGGTCGACGGCTCACTTCGAGCAGGATCTGTGGTATGACCCGCTACCCGATGCGCCGGACAATCTGCGCGATCACTGGTTCTGGGATCAGCCGGTCTTTGCAACCAAACCGGACGTGCCTTCCTCGCGCATATTCGCCCGCGACCTGAGCTATCCCAAGCTCGACGAAGAGTACACGGCGCGCCTTCGCGTGGCTCTCCACGGAACGACCAATCTGGGCCATCATACGGTGGTAAAACTGAATAACAAGGAGATCGACGACGCCATCTGGGAGGGCCAGGTGGAACGTAGATTCGAGCGCGAAATCCCCAGCAACTACCTGCGCGACGGCACCAACCGGATCCTGCTCCAAGCTTTCGCCGATCAGGCAAAGTGGGACCAGGTGTTTTTCAACTGGTTCGCGATCGATTACCGCAGGCTCTACCGCGCCAAGGTCGGTTTCTTGTCGTTTGAAAGACCGGCCATCCCCAGCGGGGAAAGGATCTCAATTGGTGGTTTTCACAACCGCAAGATACAACTATTCGATGTGGCGAATGGGATCCGCTTCACAAGCATAGAGGTCGACTCGACCGAGACTGGAATCGCTGCGACCTTCGAACATCGATCGGCGGAGGTTGCGGCCTTCGTGATCGTCGACAGCACCCGGATTCTCAGCCCCGCCGGCTCCGTTGACGAACCCTCCGCTTGGCGCACACCAGATCGCGCCGCGGACTATCTCATCATTACACACCCGCTCTTCGTGGAATCGGCGGAGCGCCTTGCCCGCCACCGCCAACGCAACGGTCTGACCACGGCGATCGTTAGCACGGAGGATATCTACGACGAGTTTTCGTTTGGCCTTTTTGATCGCGATGCGGTGAAGGCGCTGGTTCAATACAGCTATGATTTCTGGGAAACGCGGCCGACCTACCTGCTGCTCATGGGGGATGCCACCTTCGACTACCGCAATCTCTTCGGCGGCGGAGCCCCAAGTTTCGTGCCCAGCACATATTACCACGCCCGCAACCGGGGCCATGCCCCGAGCGACGTTCCGTATGGATTCCTAGAAGGGGACGACCTTCTGCCCGACTTGGCCGTGGGCCGTTTGGCCGTCGGGTCGCCCGAGGAAGCGGCAGCGGCGGTGGAAAAGATCATCCGCTACGACACCGAACCCGAACCGGGTCCCTGGCGCGGCCGCGTCGTCTACGGGGCCAACTACCACGCTCGGGGTCTCTTCACCGAACCCAGCGACCGCCTCGCGGACCGCTATACCGAACCCTTGGGGCTGCAATCGATCAAGGTCTACAACGAAGATAACGCCCCCATTCCCAACGCCACGGGGAAGCGATTCCTCGATGCCCTAAATGACGGTGCGCTGCTGGTCAATTTCAGCGGCCACGGCAGCGCCGGCACCATGCAGTTTCTGTTCTCCCTGCAATTCCCGGACTGGGATTATCTGAGCCAGGTGAACAATGACCGGCGTCTGCCTCTGGTGCTGGCGCTTTCCTGCCTGAACGGCATGTTCGCCAATCCCCACGTGGAGAGTCTGGGGGAGGTTTTCACCGACAAACCCACGGGGGGTTCGATCGCGTATATCTCCGCTACAGCTGAGAGTTTTGTCGCCCAGAACGAGCTCCTGGGCGAGAACCTGTTCGCAGAATTGTTTGAACGGGGGAATCTGGCGTTCGGGCTGAGTCTCAACGCCGCCAAGACCCAGGTCCTGGCCGCCCATTCCAGTTTCAAGGAGGCGGTACTGACCATGCAGCTTTTCGGGGACCCGGCGCAGAAGCTGGCCCTGCAGCGCGCGCCCGATTTTGTGGCTGCGCACCTCAGCGTCCCGTCGCAGGCGCTGTTCCCAGGGGAAAGGACATCGATCGAGCTGGGACTGGAAAACCACTCCATTTCTACCCCAGACAGCGTTCGCGTGCTGCTCCTGGCCCACCCTCCAACGGGGTCCGATCCCGATACCTTGCTCGACCGCCAACAACCCGGCTTCACCGAGGAGCAATCGCTTTCGGTGCCCTGGTCTATCGGCGTCGCCGGGAGTTATCACCTGGAGATGTTTCTCGATCCGGACGGCGAGACCGCCGATGAAAAACCCTTGAACAACAGCTACCTGTTAGGCGTTGAAGTTCTGGAGCCCTTGATGCCGATACCGGGATCTCCAAAAACGCATGCTGTGCTACAGTCAAATGGCATCGCACTGACAGCTCTGCTGCCCATCGATGCCGGCGCGCTCGAGTGCGAGTTTGCGCTGTCCACGGGCTCCGAATTCGCAGCAGGCAACACGACCTTGTCTCCCGCCGTCGTCTCGAGGAACGGTCTGGCCACTCACGAAGTGACCGTCGAAGAAGAAAGGGTCTACTTCTGGCGCGCCCGTATCCAACGCAACGGATCAGCCGGTCCGTGGAGCGCACACCGGTCATTTTCGATCTCCAGTGAACCGAATCCCCCGGACTGGCGTCAGTCAGGTAAACAGTTTGTCGATGCGAAGATAAACCCCTTGGAACTCGACCCGCGCGGTGGGTTGGTTTTGTCTCCGACCAAGCAGCCCTTCCGCATGACCGGTGCCCAGCGGGAAGGGTGGTTTACCGTAGCCGAGCTCGAGGGCGCCGGCGTCGTCTGCACGGATGGGAGCTATCTCTACGCCAAACGCTGGTTCAACGACCCATCCACGGTTTATCCAGGCAGCGACTATTTCACTCGGATCGGAACCGGATTCAACGGCACTTCGGCCGGAGTGGTCTACGACACGCTAGCTGATTCCACCACCGCCGGCATCTCGGCCACCTACCACAGCGATGGGTTCATTTACAACGAAAGCGGGCGCGCCTTCGAGTTGGAGCGCATCGCAGTTTCGACGGGAAGAATGGACACCGTCGAGGTTCCGGATGGGCTGGTGGAGTGGAAGTACGGTCGCGTGGAAGAGGGGCACTCGTTACTGACCTCCGACGGGAAACACATTTACAATGTCTCCATGAGCTCAGAAGCGGGCACGCGCAACGAGTGGCGGGTGCGGGTCTTCGATCCGGTAAACGGGTGGGCGTTGGTACGCGATTTTACCTCTCCCCCTACGGAGACCGGTTTCACCTACAAGTGGACCGATGGGGTTATCGCTGATACCGAGGACCTCTATTTCATCGAGTTCAGCGGTGGCCACCGCGTCCGACGAGTGCACCGCGCCGATGGCGCCGTGCGAGACGAGTCGGTGGGGGATCAGGATTCTACCCGAATCGTTTCGGGCCAGTACGACTGGGTCAATAATAAGGTGTGGCTTGGAGACCTCTTCGGACCCACCATCTACCGCTATGCTGGAGGGGAGCGCGTCGAGGATGCCGAATTTGTCTCGCCAGCCATTGGGCCAGCGGCGGAATGGAGCTGGGTTGCACTCAACGGCACGGCTCCGGTGGCGCCAAACCTGCGCATCGATCTGCTCACCCGCAGCGCGGTCGACGGCACCTGGATGCCCTTGGAGGGCTTTTCCGATCTGTCTCCGAACGGGTCGATAGATATCAGCTCGGTGTCGGCGGCCACCCATCGCTATCTCAAGCTGCGGGCGAGATTCTCTGGGGCGGCCGCCGCCACCCTGCACGACTGGTCGGTACGGTACACACCGCTGCCATCCCTGCAGGTAGTCACCGCCACCGGCGAGGTAGATTCCTTGATGCGGATCGAGGCCGTAGTGCGGATCCTGGAGCCGCCAGCCAACGATCCGGTCGTGATCCAGGTGGAGAATGCCGGAGGCACCGTTCTGGCCGCGCAAACCATCACCGATCTCTCCAATCCAGGTGCCGCGCAGGTGATACGTTTCGACGGCCTGCCGCCACCGGGGCCGCAAGAAGAGCGGTTCGTGCGCCTGGTCACCGCCCAGCCAGACGCGGATCCGCAGGACAACCGGCTCGCGGTAACCTTTCCGCTCTCAGCTGCTCCGACGCTTGTTGTTGTGCCTTCCGGTCGGGCTTTTCAAGACGGGGACTTCTTGCGACCGGACGAAGCCCTGTGGATTCTCCTTGCCTCCGCGCCCGAGACGGTCGAGTTATTGGTGGACGAGGTCCATGTAGAGGCCGACTCGATACGAAACGACGACGATGGGGGTTTACGTCTGCTCTACCGATCAACGGCCCCCGAAGGAAGACACCACCTGCTGATCAGGACCGGTGATCTGAGCGGCGGCAACCGCGACTGGTCCTACCAGTTCCTCTTGCGCGACGATCTTAGCATCGCTCAGGCGCTGGTCTTTCCAAACCCCGTGCAAGAGAACGCCGACTTTACCTTTTCCCTCTCTCACGACGCCAAGGTGACGGTGCAGGTGTTCTCGTTGAGCGGACGCCTAGTTCGACGCCTGGGCACGGAGGAACAGCTCGCGGGATTCTGCACAGTATCGTGGGACGGTCGCGACGAAGACGGCGCACGGGTGACCAACGGCACCTACCTCTACAGAATTGATGCCCACAACGGGGCCGAAGGAGCAGTGGTACGGGCAGCGCTAACGGTGGTGCGCTGAGGGAGTTCGAACATTGACACTCGCGCCCCAGCGGCCTATCATTTCGCCGGATCGCTAACCAGCCACGGCATCCGTAGTAGCCATTACCTTCCACGATTCAAGCGTCACCACAGGACAACGCTCGAGGAGATTATCCTATGACCGAAAAAGCCCAACTCAAGCTCAACGGTACCGAGCTGGAACTTCCGGTAATAGTGGGAACCGAGGATGAACATGCTCTCGACATCAAGAGTCTCAGAGCGGAGACCGGGCACATCACCCTGGACAGCGGTTTTGGCAACACCGGCTCGTGCCAAAGTGCCATAACCTTCATCGACGGCGAGAAGGGTATCCTGCGCTATCGTGGTATTCCCATCGAAGAGCTCGCCCAACACAGCACCTTCATCGAAAGCTCTTATTTGCTCATTTGGGGCGAGTTGCCCACGGCCGAACAGCTGGACACGTTTAGCGACCTTCTCACCAAGCACCAGATGCTGCGAGAAGAGATCCGACACCACTTCGACCTCTTTCCCGCCAACTCTCCGCCGATGGCGGTGCTGTCGGCGGTACTCAATGCCTTGAGCTGTTTTTATCCGGAGCTGGTCGAGATCGAGGACGACAACGGTTTTATCGAGGTCGCCGCCCGCATCATTGCCAAGATTCGCACCATTGCCGCCTACTCCTACCGCCACGAGATGGGTTACCAGATCAACTATCCACACCCGGATAAAACCTTCTCCGAAAACTTTCTGCACATGATGTTCAGCGATCCGTACGTCGAGTTCGATGCGCAGCCGGAGCTGGTGCGGGCACTGGATCTGATCTTTCTACTCCATGCGGATCACGAGCAGAACTGCAGCACCTCTACGGTGCGTATGGTCGGCAGCTCCGAAGCCAACCTGTTCGCCTCGGTGGCCGCAGGAGTGTGTGCCCTCTGGGGGCCCTTGCACGGAGGCGCGAATGTTGCCGTAGTGGATATGCTGGAGCATATGCACGCGGAGAATATCTCGGTCAAAGACTTGGTACAGCAGGTTAAAGACAAGACAGAGGGCCTGCGCTTGATGGGATTCGGTCATCGGGTGTATAAGAATTTCGACCCGCGGGCGAAGATCATTAAGCAGTCCGCAGTGGAGGTCCTGGCTAAACTGCATATCAAGGATCCGCTGCTGGACCTGGCCGAGGAGCTGGAAGAGGCCGCGTTGAACGACGATTACTTCATCGAGCGCAAACTGTATCCGAACGTCGATTTCTACAGCGGCATCATCCTGCGCGCCTTGGGCATCCCCAAGAAAATGTACACCGTCATTTTCGCCATTGGGCGTATGCCCGGTTGGATAGCCCACTGGCGGGAGATGCGCTTCATCACCAAGGACCGTATCAGCCGGCCGCGGCAGGTCTATACTGGGTATCCCCAGCGCCCGTACATCCCCCTGGTGAATCGGCGCTGACGTCTCAAGGCTCGCGACTCGAAATCCCCGGGTAGGGTGCGGCGCTTGGGTGGTTTTGCAGTTGACCCATTGATTCGTGCAGGTATTTTCAAGGGTGTCCCTACCCTCACCTCACAAGGAGAACACGACGTTGACCCCGACCATAAGTGTGCGCCACGACAAGGTTTCTGATGCCACTCGTGAGTACATCGAAAAGGCGTGCGAAAAGTTTGGTCAGTACTACGATCGGATCGTCGAATGCGACGTTGTAGTCGAAAAACAGAAGAAGGGAACGCAGGTGGAAATCGTTCTGAAGGTGCCGCAGCAAACCCTTACTGCTTCTTGTCTTGAGGAGAATCTCTACAAAGCTGTGGACGCCGCTAAGGAACGAATAGAAACCCAGCTCAAGAAGTATCACGACAAGAACGTTGCCCACCGTTGATCTGGGCGGGGGTATCTGCAACCGGTCTGGCCCTGGTCAGGCCGGTTTTCTTGTGTACCACCTCTTCTTGACATGCCCAAACGGGCAACGTATGATGGGAAAAACGCGGTCCCTGGGAAAGAAATTCGGAACTATGAGATATCGGCGTCCTGCCCGTTTTCTGCTGTATTTCGCCCTGTTCTCTCTGCCCATCCAGGCGCAGGCGACCGTCGATTTCGTTGTCTCGCCGCTGTCGTCCCGTTCTAAGAACATCCGTTTGTTCGAAGCGGCAGATACGCGGGTGATGCTGCCAGCGGGATACGCCCGCGATCCGTCCGCGGCCGCTTCGATGGCACTCAGAGCGGGAACCGTCGACGCTCGCGTCTATACAAAACCGAACCTCGACGGCGGTGTGCTGTCGCTGGAGCTTGCCCTCGTGCGGGGCATTACGGCGGGATACGAATTCGCCCTGTTCAGCCCGGACGGTGAAACCGCGGCCGACGACGATCTGGCGGAGGTTGCCAGGCGCTTGAAGAGGCTTCGCAAGGCGAGCGCAAAGGTGTCGCGGGGCAAGCCCGAACTAGGCTACGAGATGGTCCGCCTGGGAAACATCGAAGCCGACCGCGCCCTGGCATTGCTCAAGTCCCTGGGCTACAGCACGGTGGAGTTCTCCAGCAAAAGCAAGACCCGCGAAAAGGTCTTCGATATCAAAGGCGACCGCGACGCCGACCTGCCTCGGGTGGTCAAGGTCATAAACGACTCCAAGACCAGCCTGTTGGAGGCCGATCCAAGCGGGTCCGCGCGCAAATCGACTACCAGCAAAAGCAAGGGCGTTCAAGGTGCTCCACAGCTGGGAGGTTCGCACCTGCACAGCACCACCACCGGATCGCCGCAGGAACGTCTCCTAATCATTTACGACAGGAACGAGCTGGAGGCGCTGGAGAAGCTGATTAACGTATTGCGCACCCAGATCGATGTTCCGGCGCAGCAGATCGTCATCGAGGCGCTGGTCATCGAGGTGAATACCAACCGCTTGCGGGATGTGGGGGTCGAGTTGACCGGTTCGAAGAACCACGTAAAGGGGTCGTTCTCGCGTCCGGAAGGAACGACCGGCAACCCGCTTACCACGCTTCTGTTCTCGCGCGAGACCTTCACGGATTTCCTCTCGTTGAAGGGGAAGCTGGAGGCTCTCGTCGAGGTCGGTGATGCGGAGATCCTGTCCAGTCCTTCGGTGTTGGTGCTCAACGACCGTCAGGCCCGGGTGCAGGTGGGTAGGCAGATACCGATCGTGCGCTCGACGACCCCCACCGCCGGGACGACGGTCAAAGGCATTGAGTATTTCCCCATCGGCATCGTGCTTAACCTCCGACCTCGCATCAACCTGGACCAGAGTGAAGTGACGATTCAGATCGAGACCATTATCAGCTCCATCTCGACCGAATCCGCTACCAAGCTAGAAGACGGCATCTCGGAGGATATCTCGTTTGCGCCCATTGTCGACAATCGAGTGGTCGAAACCTACATCAGAGTCGCGGACGGAACCCCGTTCATCATCGGCGGATTGCTGTCGACCGAACGCTTGGACAGCAAAGTGGGCGTGCCGTTTCTGTCGGCCGTGCCGTTTTTGGGCCATCTGTTTTCCCGCAAGCGGGTAGAGAACACCCAGCGGGAGGTTATCGTCGTCATCACGCCGCACATCGTTCCGCTGGAGGCGCGGAATTTTAGCTACCTCATCCCCAAGGATTCGGACATTTTCGACCGTTTCGACACGCGGCTTTTTCGCAACGCCTATCGCGTGCGCGACGACGACATCTGGGACCTGAAGTTTATCCGTCAAAGCCCAGCCCTCCAATCTCTGCTGACAAAGGTGCGCCGGAGTGCCGCAGACAACGTGATGTTGCAGCGCCAGGAACCCTTCAAGGGCTTGCTCGCGGGTGAGATTCCAGGGGAAGAGGTGCTGGTGCGCCGCATGCTGCGAGACATCGTGAAGAAGCTCGAATTCGGCCAGGAGATCGAGACCGAAAAGGTGTTCTTCTTCGAATCCTCGAACGCGGCAGGGGCCGAAGTCGATCTGGTCGACCGCGGACTGGATGAGGTGGTGGCGCCGGTCCTGGAGGTGCCTGAGGGCGCGGTGCTGTTGACTTTCGGCGCCCAAGACGAACCCCGGTCGGGACAGTCCTTCAGCTACCCCTCGGCGGTGGTGCAGGATACCATCGTGCCCACCGACGAGAAGGAGTTGGTCGCGTTTCTGCGACAGCTGAATCCCCTCGACGACCAAGGGCGGCCGTTGCGATGGACCATCGTGCTGGCCAGCGCCGCCGACGTGGCGCAGCTCCAACGGGTGCTGGTTCTCAAACGGTTGCTCGAGCTCAACGGCAATTTGCGTTTGAGTCTGCAGTCGTTCCATGCCGGGCTGCAGATTCTGTTTCCCACCCGCGAGGATATGCGCAACCGGTACCACCTGATCGACGGCGAGGTAGCGCAGCTTTTCTACGAGACCTCACCCAACCAATACTATCCTGCCTTTGAGCGAATCTTCAACCGCACCGCCCAGACCGCCGAAGACTACCTGCGATCGGCCCGACCATGAGAGGTAGGCAAAAAGGAATTCGGATGATGTGTTTTACCACCTGCGTTCTGCCCTTCCTGTTGCTGGGATTGACGGCGTGCTCGGAACCGGGGCGGCAGGTCACCCGCTCCACCGAAAACGGAGCTTTTGCGCTCACCCTGAAAGCGAAGAGGGGATGGGTCAGAGTGAACGAGGTCCTGCCGATCGAAGTAAAACTGGTCAGCTTGAACGGTCCTCTAGACGACGGATTGGACGAGGAGATCGAGTTTCTGGTCAACAACGGGTCTCTCGACGAGGACGAGCTGGACGCAGTGCTCGAAGCACCTGACGACGAACACCCCGCGGCGACACCACCTTCCGTGCGTGGATCAGTTTCGAAGCCGATCCGGAGACCTCGACGGTCACCGAAAGCCAGGGGGAGATACACGCCCTGTTCCGCGACGTGCTGGCGACCTTGAAGATCCGCATCGTCGCCTCTTCTGACGATCTCAACAATTAACCGGCGAAGTCCCCTAGTCCGACATCCCCTACCGCCCGTCCACCTGATCGCGCACAGGTAGTTGCACGTTTATGACAAGCACGTTTTTCACCATCCGCCTGCCCGGATCGAGGTCGGCCCTTCCGCGACTCCGCCCGCCTCCACGGCCCCTCGACAATATTCGTTGCATTGCATATACTTACACCCCTTTATCTCGAGCGATTCCATCGGGTTACCACTTCGATGGCAAGCTATCCGCCCAAACCCACTCAGGAAATAGATGGCCGGGTATCCTCATAGACAGGGTCTTTACGACCCGCGCCGCGAGCACGATGCCTGCGGTATCGGTTTCGTCGCCCACATGCGCGGTCTGAGGTCCCACGAGATCGTAGAACAGGCGCTTACGGTGCTCTGCAATCTCGATCATCGCGGCGCTCGCGGTTGCGAGACCAACACTGGCGATGGGGCCGGTGTCTTGCTACAGATGCCGCACGGATTTCTGGTGGAGATGGTCAAGGAAGCGTGCGGGATTCAGCTGCCGAGCCCCGGCGAGTACGGAGTGGGCATGGTTTTCCTGCCGCCGGACGCACGCCAGCGGGATGCCTGCGAGCAACGCATGGAGCAGATCATCGCCGAAGAGGGACAGCAGGTCTTAGCGTGGCGCGATCTGCCTACCCACAACCTAGGCTTGGGAGAGACCGCCTTAGCCAGCGAGCCGGCCATGCGTCAGCTTTTCATTCGCCGCGGCCCCGATTTGAGCGACGATCTCGCGTTCGAGCGGAAACTCTACGTCATCGGCAAACGGGCGGCGCACGAGATACGACACAACGGCGGACCCGGCGGTGAGTTCTTCTATCTCACCAGCCTCTCACACCGAACCATTGTCTACAAGGGGATGCTGACCCCCAACCAGGTGGTCGGCTATTTCCCCGACCTCAGCGATCCCCGGCTGGAAACGGCCATCGTGCTGGTGCATTCGCGATTCAGCACCAACACCTTCCCGAGCTGGGAGCGGGCGCACCCCTACCGCTACCTTATACATAACGGAGAGATAAACACCCTGCGCGGCAACGAAAATTGGATGCACGCACGCGAGTCGACCCTCCGTTCCGGCCTGTTCGGCGACGACTTGGAGAAACTCTTTCCGATCATCGAAGAGGACGGCAGCGATTCCTCCAAGTTCGACAACTGCCTCGAGTTCCTGCACATGGGCGGCCGTTCGTTGGCCCATGCGGTGATGATGATGATCCCCGAGCCATGGGAGAAACACGAGAGCATGTCAGACGCCAAGAAGGCGTTTTACGAGTACCATAGCTGCCTCATGGAACCGTGGGACGGACCGGCTTCCATCGCGTTCACCGACGGTGCGGTGGTTGGAGCGGTGCTCGACCGCAACGGCTTGCGCCCCTCGCGATATTACGTCACCGACGACGATCTGGTCATCATGGCGTCGGAAGTCGGTGTGCTCGACGTTGCTCCCGTGAAGGTGCTGCACAAGAATCGGCTGCAGCCGGGTCGTATGTTCCTGGTGGATACGGCCAAAGGGGAGATCGTAAACGACGAGGCGCTCAAAAAGGAGATGGCCGACGAGCGCCCGTACCGCCAATGGCTGGAAGAAAACCTGGTCGATTTTGCCGATCTACCCTCCGTGGAGCTGGACCGCGAGGAATCCACACACGCCGCTGTTCTCAAGCGCCAGCAGCTATTCGGCTACACCTTCGAGGATATCCGGGTGACCTTGATTCCGATGGGCACGAACGCCATCTGGCCTCAGGGATCGATGGGCAACGACGCCGCCCTCGCCGCTCTGTCAGACAGGCCTCAGTTGCTCTACAACTATTTCAAACAGCTGTTCGCCCAGGTGACCAATCCACCTATCGATCCGATCCGCGAAGAGCTGGTGACCGCCTGGGAGACGACGCTCGGTTCGGAGGGTAACATTCTCGAACCCACCCCGGAGAGTTGTCGTCAGCTGCGGCTGGAGTCGCCGGTCCTGGATGACGAAGAGCTGCAGAAGCTAAAACAACTGCATCAACCGGGTCTAAGGCCTAGGGTTCTACCCATGCTCTATCCCGTACAGGAAGGAAAGGCAGGTCTCGAGCGATCGCTGGATGAGTTGTTTCGGGCTGCCGATACCGCCATCGATGAAGGCGTCACAATTCTCATTCTGTCCGATCGCGAAGCCGACGGAGAGCGGGCCCCTATACCAGCATTGCTGGCAACCTCCGGATTGCATCACCGTCTTATCCGCAAGGAACGGCGCACCAGAGTCGGATTGGTGGTCGAGTCGGGCGAACCGCGGGAAGTGCACCACTTTTGCCTGCTGCTGGGATACGGGGCCAACGCGATCAACCCCTACATGGTCTATGAATCGTTGAGCGATGCCATCCAGGAGGGCTCGCTCCCCGGCATCGCCCTGGAGACGGCGACCACGAACTACAACAAAGGGGTGGTCAAGGGCATCGTGAAGGTCATGTCCAAGATGGGCATCTCCACCTTCAAGTCGTACTGTGGTGCACAGATATTCGAGGCAGTGGGGATCAGCCAGCAGGTGATCGACCAGTATTTCACCTGGACGTCCTCGCAGGTTGAGGGGATCGGGTTGGAGGCGATCGCGCGCGAGGCCGGCATGCGGCACACACGGGCGTATCCCGAGATTGCCGTAAACGGAACCACGTTGGACGTGGGCGGTGAGTATCAATGGCGCGAAGACGGAGCCCATCACCTCTTCAATCCGCGCACTGTGCACCTGTTGCAGAAGGCCGTGCGCATCGAGAGCTACGCCGTCTACAAGGAATACGCCGAGCTGATCAACGACCAGACGCGAGAGATGGCTACCCTGCGCGGACAGCTGGAGTTTGCGGCCCCCAGCCCCGTACCCCTCGATGAGGTAGAATCGGTGGAGGCGATCACCCAGCGCTTCAAGAGCGGAGCGATGTCCTACGGGTCGATCAGCAAGGAGGCGCATGAGACCCTCGCCATCGCGATGAACCGCATCGGCGCCAAGAGCAATACCGGCGAGGGAGGTGAGGACCCGGCGCGCTACACCCCGGAGCCAAACGGGGATTCGAAAAACAGTGCCATCAAGCAGGTTGCCTCAGGACGTTTCGGCGTTACCAGCAACTACCTCGTGCATGCCCAGGAATTGCAAATCAAGATGGCCCAGGGGGCCAAACCTGGGGAGGGAGGTGAGCTGCCCGGAGCCAAGGTCTACCCCTGGATCGCGAAGGTGAGGCAGTCGACACCCGGCGTCGGGTTGATCTCGCCGCCACCGCACCACGACATCTATTCTATCGAGGACTTGGCACAGCTGATCCACGACCTCAAGAATTCGAACCGGGATGCCCGCATCAACGTCAAGCTGGTGTCCGAGGTCGGGGTGGGAACGGTGGCAGCCGGGGTCGCAAAGGGCCATGCGGACGTAGTGCTGATCAGTGGCCATGACGGTGGGACCGGCGCTTCCCCGCAAACGAGCATCAAACATGCCGGTGTGCCATGGGAACTCGGGCTGGCGGAAACCCACCAAACATTGGTGTTAAACAATCTGCGCAGCCGTATCGTCGTCGAGACCGACGGCCAACTGAAAACCGGGCGCGATGTGGCCATCGCTGCTTTGCTCGGCGCCGAAGAATTCGGGTTCGCCACAACAGCGCTGGTGGCCCTGGGGTGCATCATGATGCGTGTATGCCACCTGGATACCTGTCCGGTGGGGGTGGCCACGCAGAATCCTGAGTTGCGCGAGCGTTTTGCCGGCCGCCCCGAGCATGTGGTGAACTTCCTGCGCTTCATCGCTCAGGACCTGCGCGAGATTATGGCCGAGCTCGGTTTTCGCACCGTCAACGAGATGATTGGTCGCACCGACAAGCTGAAACAGCAGAAGGGTACGCACTGGAAGGCCGGGGGACTCAATCTTTCCAGAATCCTATATCGTCCGGAAGTGGGTGCCGATGTTGGACAGTACCGGCAAGTGGACCAGGATCACGGCATCGAGCGCTCGCTGGATGCGGAGATTCTGCTCGATGTCTGCCGTCCTGCCATCGAACGTGGCGAACGCGTCCACGGTGAGTATCCCATTCGCAACACGAACCGGGTAGTGGGTACGGTCGTGGGATCCGAGGTTACCAAGAGATATGGTCCCGACGGGCTGCCAGAAGATACCATTCACCTGAAGTTCTACGGTTCGGCCGGGCAGAGTTTCGCCGCCTTCGTACCCCCGGGCATGACGCTAGAGCTGGAGGGGGATGCGAACGACTATTTCGGCAAGGGTCTTTCGGGAGGCAAGCTGGTCCTCTACCCGCCCACCGGCACCACCTACGAACCACGCGATGAGATCATCGTCGGCAACGTGGCGTTTTATGGTGCGACCGGCGGCCAGGCGTATATCAATGGCATGGCCGGCGAACGGTTCTGCGTGCGAAACAGCGGCGTACATGCGGTGGTCGAAGCAGTGGGCGACCATGGCTGCGAATACATGACCGGGGGCCGCGTCGTCGTTCTCGGTTCGACCGGTCGCAATTTCGCCGCCGGCATGTCGGGAGGCATCGCCTACATCCTGGATGAAGCGGGCGATTTTTCCGCTCACTGCAGCCAGGACCTGTGCGAACTGGAAAGCTTGACCGACGGCGACGAAATTGACACGGTTCGCGCCATGATCGAGCGCCATCACCAGTACACCGGCAGTATGGTAGCCGAAGCCGTGCTGGAGCAGTGGAAGGATGTGGTGGCTCGTTTCGTCAAGGTCATGCCGACCGATTACAAGAGGGTCGTAGAGGCGACGGACCGGGCGGAAGCCGCTGGATTGAGTGGTGACGAGGCGATCATGGAGGCGTTCGAAGCAAACAAGAGCGACCTCGCCCGGGTCGGAGGTAACTAACCCCAATGGGCAAACCCACCGGATTTCTAGAGTTCCAGCGGCAGCTGCCGGCCGACCGACCCCCGAAAGAACGGGTGGGCGATTGGGACGAGTTCCACCTGCACATGCCGGAGGCGAATCTGCAGGATCAGGGGGCGCGCTGCATGGATTGCGGCGTGCCGTTCTGCCATACCGGGGCTCTGATCAACGGCATGGCTTCGGGCTGTCCCATCAACAACCTCATCCCCGAATGGAACGACCTGGTGTACCGCGGCCTGTGGCGCGAGGCCCTGGAGCGTCTGCACAAGACCAACAACTTCCCAGAATTCACCGGTCGGGTCTGTCCAGCGCCGTGCGAAGGTTCGTGCGTGCTGGGGATCGACAGTCCGCCCGTGACGATCAAGAATATCGAATGGAGCATCGTCGAACGTGGCTTCGATGAAGGGTGGATCGAACCCGAACCACCAAAGCAACGAACCGGAAAATCAGTAGCCGTCATCGGTTCCGGACCAGCTGGTCTGGCCTGTGCGGCGCAGCTCAACAAAGCGGGGCATCTAGTCACGGTGTACGAACGGGCGGATCGCGTTGGCGGCCTGCTGATCTACGGCATTCCCAACATGAAGTTAGACAAGAAGGTCGTGCAACGTCGCATCGATCTCCTCGCGGCAGAGGGTGTGACTTTCGTGACCGGCACGGAGATCGGACGGGATATCCAGGCAGACCAGCTGCAAGTGGAGTTCGACGCGCTCGTGCTGTGCGGAGGAGCCACCAAGGGGCGGGATCTTCCGATCGAAGGCCGCCAGCTGTCGGGGATCTACCAGGCCATGGAATTCCTACGGGTCAACACCAAGAGCCTGCTCGATTCCAACCACCGGGATGGCGCCTATATCTCCGCCCGCGACAAACATGTGATCGTGATCGGCGGAGGTGACACCGGAACCGACTGCGTGGGGACCTCCATGCGTCACGGATGCAGGAGCCTCACCCAGTTCGAGATTCTACCGCGACCGCCCGACGAACGCGCTGACGACAACCCCTGGCCTGAATGGCCCAAGGTCTATCTGCTGGACTACGGCCAGGCCGAAGCGAAGGCCCAGTTCGGCGAAGATCCCCGGGAGTACCTCATCAGCACGACCCGGTTTGTCGGCGATGACCAGCAGGCGGTGAAGGAGCTCCACACGGTCAACGTCAAATGGGAGGTGGGGGACAACGGCCGTCGGGTGCCTGCCAAGATTCCAGGAACGGAGAAGGTCTGGCCCGCCGATCTCGTCTTGCTGGCGATGGGGTTTCTGGGACCGGAGGATGTTATGCTCGAACAGCTGGGGGTGGAGCGAGACCCGCGGTCCAACGCCAAGGCGGAGCACGGCTCCTTCTCCACCAGTGTCGACGGGATCTTCGCGGCGGGAGATATGCGACGCGGTCAGAGCCTCGTGGTTTGGGCGATCAACGAAGGTCGAGGCGCCGCCCGCGAGTGCGATCGCTACCTCATGGGCTCGACCAATCTGCCGTAGGATCCCGTTGCACGGTGGGTCGGGATCTCAGAACATCCCCGGTGCCCGCGGCGCGGCGCGGTCGTAGATCGAAGGCTGCCCCAGGGTGTCCAGCAGTGCGCTGATCGCGGGGAACATCAACTCCGCTTGCTCCACCGTCAGGGTGCTTATCTGTCGGGCGCGGCGGTGAGACACGATGGCTGCCTCGTCAGCAGCTACCACCTCTAGCGTATCGACTACACCTTTGTCGTCTTCCAGCAAAACCGTGCGCGCACCCTCGACCCCTACGTCGATCTCTCCAGCCGCCAACAGTCTGTCGTAACGCAACCGGGACAGATAGCTCAAGTAGGCGTACACGCTGTTGTCCACACAGGTCGTATCCTGACCGGCCCAACGCGTGCGCCAACGGTAACTCGGTCCGCGAAACGAACGGCTACCTGCAGGATCGGTAGGAACCTCTTCTCTCCACAAAGATCCCAACTCGGTGGCACGACCGGGGAATGTGATCCGCACGATGGCGCTGCGCGGCAGCGCCTGGGGCAACAGGTGGCGATCTATCATCGGAACCGCTGCCTCATCAAGGGCCAGCCTGGGATTGGCATGCAGATGGAATACCGTATCCTCCCCTGCCCTGCGGAAGTAAGACTCACTCCCGAGAGCGCCAGGAATACCTCGACCCACTTCTGCAGCGACGATGGTTCGTCCTCGTTCATCCAGTACCGCCACCTCGATCGCATCCTGAGCACCAAACCCGAATCCGTGCGCGGTGTGTCCGTTGTCGGCGACGATCGAACCGCTGCTGGTCATCACACACCTGAGCAGCTGATCGACTCGCTGGCGCTGCGCATACGCATCGAAATAGGCCGGGTAGCGCCAAACACTGTCCCGCAACACATACGCCCATCGCTGTCCGCTTCGGGCGACGCGGAGCGTTTGCGCCCGTTGCGGATCGATCCCCACCACCGGATGCACACTACCCGCCAGATTCCGCTGAGAAGCGGCGCTCCGATCCAGGGCGAAGTCGACCACTAGAAGAAGGCCGAGCACCGCGGCGAGAACGATCAGATGTCGTTTCATACCATCATCATCGGGGTGCGGCGGCGGCGGTAGCGAACACCCCCCAGGGCCAGGAAAGCCAGCGGGGCGCTACCCACAACGATCAGGCGCCACCACGCCTTGGCCTCGGGGTCCTGGTGCGCAAAACCTCGGGGCGTGCTGCGACGGGCTTGCAGCGCGGCCATCTCCCCGCCGAACGCCAGCTCCGCCACCAGATTCAACAAGAGCTGATCGTGTTGGAAACCGGGGGCTGACAGGTATCGATTCTTGAACATCTCCGAACTTCCGACCAGCACCAGTTTTCCCGACGGCTGAGATCGATCGACAGGACCAAGACGAAAATCTACCCGTGTTTCCTCCTTCTCCAGGACAAGGGACGGAAACCGACCTTCGATCGACACGGCCAGCGGCTGCTTGGCGGGCAGGAATTCCTGTGGGGTGAAAATCTGCGGCGGTAACCAACCACCTTTCCATGGATAGGACCAGACGCGATCAGAGGTGGAGATCAACACGTGGTGTTGCAGGTTGTAGGTGGCCAAGCGGCCTCGATCGAAGGCAAAGCGGTTGCCCCAGACGAAAAGCAGGTCACCCAACCTCCGGGTGATCGCCAAGTCCGGCGCATAGTTGGCTCCCACGGTTCGAATCAAGAACGGCAATGCCACCTTCTGCGGGTCGTACTCCCTGATCGCCCTTCGATTGACCTGCGTCTCCAGCTCCAGGTGATGCTGTGTTTGATCCATCAGCACTTCCCGAACCTGCTCGATGCCCAACAGGTTCAGATAAACCTCGGCATCTTGAAACTGCGGTTGGGGCCAGTACACGGTGTGAAATCCGGTGCCTCGGTACTGGCGCTGCTGAATGTTGAAATGCTGCTGCGCGATGAGAACGTGCCCGCCGCTGGTGAGGTACGGTCCCAGTTGTTTGAGCACCGGGGTGGCGTCCCGCCTCGGCTGCAGCCAGATCACCACATCGGCATCCATCGGCAAAAGCGGGTTGCGCGGGTCGACGTGGGAAACGCCGTATCCGTAATCGAGCAGCAGCGATTTCGCAGCGCTGTAGACATCAACCCCCTTGGGAGGGATCAGGTTCTTCTTGTGAAAGTCCTCCAGCGCCTCTGCGGGAGATAGGCGTGGCAAATCGGAGACGATAGCCACCCGGGGTCCCGCGCCTGTTTGCCGACGGTGCAGGGCGGCGAGCAGCAGGAACTCCATATGTTCGACGGTGCGTTCATCTAATCGGGGGATAACCTCCACCTCATCCCCGACGCCCAAGACCAGGCCGCTCCACACTCTTTCGGTGAAGACGGAATCCTCGCGCACGACTTCGGTCTCAAAAGCTCTCAGTCCACGATTTCCCAGACGGCGGAGTTCCGGCTCTGGCATCTCGTCCGGACCGCGGGTCTGAAAGTCGATGCCGAGCCTGCCCAACAGAAAACGCGCGCGTTTCTGCGCTCGCTTCAACGTCGTTGGCAATGTCGAGCTGGGGCTGCTGATCAGGATAGTTTGCGGCTGCGGGGCTGCCGACAACTGCCGGCGAGTAAGAGGGGCGGGGGAGTGGGCCCCACTGGCGGTGACATCCAGGTAGAAGTCGCCTCGCTGCCGCCAAAGAAGACCTCCCAGAACAATCACGCCCAAGCCGAGGCCAACGCGGATCGCCAACCAGCGCGTCAAACCCAAGTCCACCCGCGGCCGTGTCGGCAGATATCTGCGGACCACGACCGCGACCAACAGCGCCGGCAACAGAAATACGACCACCAGACGCCACCAGAATCTTGCGCCCGTGCCAACAGAAGGCAATGTTTCCGGTACGACTCGGCGCATCCGCGCCTGCACAAGGCGATCGGCGGAAGAGAAGGTGCGCAGCAAGGTGCGCAGAAAGACTCGGTGAGCATAACCCGGCTGGTTGATAATCCCATCCTGGAAGAGGGCGGGGCTGCTCAGCACCACGAGCTGACCTGCGAGGGGGTCGGCAGGTTTGAGCAAGACGGCGAGATTCTGCTTCGGGACCCTGAGATGGGGCTGTAGATCCGCATCCGCAAACGGGCCGGGAGGCAGGGCACGAACCCAGGTGTTTCCCGTGGTTGTGGCGATCACCTCGGGAAAGAAGCCGGCTTCGCCGGCACGGACGGGATTTACTTCCAAAGAGCTGGCTGAGACGAAATTGAGGCCGCCTCGAGCCGGTCCATGAAAACTCTTCAGGTTGTAGAACGCGGGGAGGCAGCGAATGTGAAACGGGGCTACCACTTCGCTCACGGAACCCTCTCCCGCATACAACGGCACCGGGCCGGTACTGGCGTCCATCAACAAATCAGGCAGCGGCCGCAGGCCGAACGGGGCCAGCAACAGCTCCCAATCGGGCGGCTGACGAAAGGCGCGGTAGCTGATCGCGTCTCCCGCGAACTCATACCCGACAGAATAGGAGCTCCCGGCGAGCAGGGCGGTTCGGCCCGAGGCCAGGAAATTCTTGAGTTGCTGTATATGAGCGGGTGTGACGCCGGCCGGTTGCACCCAGAAGAGCACATCTACCTCGCGCGGGATGTCGCTCTGGTGTTCCAGGTCCAGATGAACCACATCCCCCTGCTCGGCCAGGAAATGGGCGAGCAACTGAAACTGTTCGGGTGCCGCCAGGGCGAAGGTCGGGCGCCGGGGATCGAGCTTGGCGCGCAGGTGGTGGATGACCAGCTGTTCGAGATGGGGCAGATGGGCCGGTCCGATGCCCTGAACAAGAATCTCGGGGTGACCTTCCAGGGCCAAGACCAGAGATGACCAGACGGTCTGTTCGCTGGTCTGGTCGTGAACCACGCGCTTCACGGTGACGGGAGATGCCTTCTTCCGCGCTGCGTAAACGACGCCATGGGGCTCGTCCAAACTCGGATCGAGCACCCGGTATTCGATCTTATCCGGCGCCTGGGCGTGCAACGCGCGCAAGAACCGCACGACCTGAACCTCCACATTCTTGAGGTGAGAAGGCATCCGGTCCTTCGCCGAGACAAAGAAGGTGAGGGAAAGACGGCGATCCAACCGTCGGAGAAAATCTTCGGTGTCGACGCCCAGGCTTCCGGGCTCCCTGCCGGCCAGGTCCACCTGTAACCACGACGCGCGTTCTAGCACCATGCGGTTGGACAGGACAGCTGTAGCAAGAAACAGGGCAAAAGCGAAAAAGAGGTAGGCGTAAAACCGACGCTTCAATACTTGCTCCGTTGCAGACTCAGTGCGGTCATCCAAGCGAAGAAGGAGCTCAACAACGCGAAGTAGAGGATATCCGCACCGCCTATCACACCGCGGCTGAACGCCTCATAGTGAGGCATGACCGATATGGATTCGTAAAGCCAGGTGCCGAACTGGGCGCTCGGAGCCAACCCATCGACCACCTCCACGACCTTGTCGTGGCCACTCAGCACAAAAACGAAACCGAGCAAGGCGCCGAGTACGAAGGCGACGATCTGGTCATGGGTCAGACTGGACACGAACTGGCCGAACGCCAGGAAGAATGCGCCCAGGAAAAGCGCACCTAGATAACTGGCGAGAATCACCCCCATGTCCGGGTCGCCGAGCCAGGCGAGCATCACGACGATGGGAAAACTTCCCAACAACACCAGGGCATAGAAGAAAAAGGAGGCCAGGTATTTTCCCAGCACGATCTGCAAGGGGGTCAGCGGCAAGGTCATCAATAATTCGAAGGTGTTCTGTGCCCGTTCCTCCGCCCAACTGCGCATGGTAATTGCCGGCACCAAAGGAATGAGCAGGAACGGCAGGATTTCGAAGTAAGGACTCATGTCCACGACAGCGTTGAGGAAAAAGGAATTCATGAAGATGGTCGCCGAGAGACCGAGAAAGACGCTGGCGTAGACATAGGCGATGGTGGAATCGAAGTACGCCTCCAGCTCGCGCCTAAACACCGTTCTGACGCCGGACGCGAACCCCTTGAAATCAGCCACGGGAGCTTCTCACCTCTTGGGCTGTGCGCACCAGGTGGGCAAAAACCGTTTCCAGAGATGCCGCCCCCGCTACGCCCGCGGTGTCGGCGAGCTCGTCGATACGCCCGTCTCCCAGCAATCGACCAAGGTGAATGATCAAGACGCGATCGCTGATCGCCTCCACATCGCTGACGATATGAGTGCTGAAGAGTATGGCCCTGTTCGCGCTCAACCTTCGAAGCATCTCGCGGAAGGCGATGACCTGAAGTGGATCGAAGCCATGGGTCGGTTCATCGAGGAATAAGACGGGTGGATCGTGAATCAGTGCCGTCGCCAGACCGATGCGCTGACGAAACCCGGTGGAGCACTGGTTGACCCGCTGGAGGAGCACGGATTCGATATCACAGAGCTCGACAACACGCTCGAAGCTGTCCCTCAGCTCTCGCTTGCCGAGACCTCGGGCCGCGCCCACGAACATGAGAAACTTGTCGACCCTCATCTCGCGGTACAGTGGCGTGTCGCCAGCCAGGTATCCGATGCACCGGCGGACTTCGAGAGATTCGCGCACCACGTCATGTCCGTCCACCGTGATACGGCCGGAGGTGGGATAGAGATAGGTGGACAGCATCTTCAGCATGGTGCTCTTGCCGGCTCCGTTGGGACCGACAAAACCAACGATTTCGCCCCGTTCCACCTGAAAGGTCACGTTGTCCACGGCGGTGAGCGCCCCGTACTGCTTGCTGACCGAATCGACCGAGATCATGGAAGGGAAACTATGCATTTGCCCGCAGACGACAATGCGAGGAAGCAGTCATTCGCCCATCGTGCACGACAGCGAACGCAAACGGTTGAAGGCTGCAGCCAGCTCGTGGGGCCGAAACCGCGCCAGATCAGCCAATTCGATACCGCTCAGATGGTCCAACCCCTGTTCTGCCACCGCGTCGATCTCCTGGACAAGCTTGGCCATGTTCACAGACGGTCCGCAGTTCGTGACGCAATGCTCTAACGCGGCGGCGATGGCCCGCGTCTGGCTGGAATCCACCACTTGTTCGGCGGCGCGCAGGTCGATGGCATCTTCGCCAAACAGGATCGTGTAGCGGTCGTTTGGTAGATCGCCCGGTCGCCCTTGCGCGGATCTAGCAGATCGAGTTGCAGCGACCGATGAGAGACCTCTTTCCATATACCACTTGACTCGCTTCGCCGTGGTGATGCGCATCGACGGGCTATGGAAGCGGCTTCGCCCGTCGCGTCTCGTGGTCTATAGTTCTCCATGACAATGACCGTGTCCGCGACCTCGAAAAAATCACCATTGCTGCCGGCCACGAGAATCGTGGAGACCCCAAACTGTTCGTACAGGGTTCTCAAGCGGTCAATCAAGGGAATGATCGGTTCGTTCTCGGGGTCTACAAGCTGCTGCATGCGATGGTCCCGGGACATGAAGTTGGAAGCGCAGGTGTCTTCGTCGATCAACAACAGGCGTGCCCCAATCTCGATCGCTTCGACGGTTGCCGCCGCCTGAGAGGTGGAGCCGGACCCATTGGAGGTGGAGAAATTTCCCGTATTGGATCCATCGGGCAACAATCCGAAAAACGGAGAGATGTCCACCGACGTGATGCTGCGTCCATCTTCAGCTCGAATCTTGACCGCGGTCTCATCGGTTACAACCCATTCCCTGCCGTCACCAGGCACGTGGTTGTACACCCCGCGTTGCAGCGCCTGGAGTAAGGTTGATTTTCCGTGAAACCCGCCTCCGACGACAAGCGTTACACCCTGGGGGATTCCCATGCCATCTATCTTGCCGCCGTTGGGCGCGTCGAGTGAGAGGCGAAGGGACGGCGGCGATTGAAACGGAACCGTTCCATGCTCGGCCAACGGAGTCTGTTCGACGCCGGATCGCCTGGGCAGGACACTGCCATTGCCGACAAAAGCTACCAGGTGGTGGCGCTGCAGCTGGCGGCGGAGGCAATCGGCGTCTTCGTTCACGGCGGCATAGCGCGTCGCATTGGTTCGGACCGCTCCAGGGTCGATGAGCGACGACGCCACGATCGCAGGAATATCCTCGAAGATCATGGCCATAGCCTCGTGACCGCGCACGCTGCGGCCGGCGGCCGGCAACCCGACAAAGAAACGTGCTTCCACAGCGTCGTCGCGCAGCATTACGCAGGTTCGCTCGAGCATCTCCTGTCCGGGGGTATCGATGCCAATGAATCCACTCTTGCCCGAACCGCGCCGACGGCAAACGACCTGCGCCTGCTCGGAGAACTGCGACGCCAGAAAGCTACAGAAACCAGTGATGCGGCTGCGGTTGGCCCAGAGGGTTTCGGGGTACCCGCTCCGCTCCAAATCGAGGCGTACGCGGAAGCGGCTGGGAGCTGCAAACGGATCCCCCTGGACGTGATCGATCGACAGCAAATAATCGTCAAAGGCGTAGCTGCCGCGGATTTGCTTGTAGGTTTTGTACCCCTGCCCGTCGATCTGGATGAGCAGGTCTTTTAACGTGGCGGGATTCGCCATCTTGGAAAGCCTTTCGAAGTTGACACCTTGGGGCCGTACTCTATTATAAAAACACAGCAGCATCCCACCCGATGGAGAACTGTGGCAGGAACCTTTTGACGATTATTCTCTTGGTGTTGCTGGCGGCAACACCCGGTCTTGCCCTCAAATCTTCGGTAGACCCTCAGAAGACACATCTAGTTATCAGCCCGACGCTGAGCTTTCCGGTCGGGAACTTCTCCGATATTGCCGGAGTCGGAGGAGGTCTGAGCGTCGACTACCGCCGCCCGCTCGACGCCAGCATCGAATTGACCGCAAGTGTGGGGGGCCTCCTGTTCGCCAAGAAGAAAGGGTCAGAACAGCTTCTCCCTATCGACGCCGGACTGAATGTTCCCACAAGCCTGGAGCTGGAATCCCGTCTCGGCACGGCCATTTTTCCGGCTAAGATCGGCGTTCGCTACATCGTCGATAACAATATCTTCCTCAAGCTGGAGTTAGGCGACCTCTACTCGCGGGTCGAACGGGAAGGCATCATCACGAGAGGCACGGAGAAGGGCGTCACGCTGGGACGAACGGAAACCAACTCCCACGGGTTACTCATCTCGATCGGTTTAGGGCTCGCCAGAGGAATGCACCGCGGCGGTCTCGAACTCAATTACTCGCTTCGCGGCAGCGGACCGCTCAATGACGGCGATCTGGCCTGGCTCGCCATTTTCTTTGGCATTTAGACACCCATGAAACAACGCAAAGCTGACCTCGGGTGGCTCATTCCGTGGGTCGTGCTGCTGCTAGGCGCACCCCACTGCGGCGAGCAATCGACCAAGTCACGTGACCTCATCCCCGACGACTACAGCAGTGAAGACCGAATCGCCTTTACCTCAGATCGGGACGGCGATTTCGATATCTATGCCATGAGCTCCGATGGCGAAGAGCAGTTTCGATTGACTCGCCACGAAGCGATGGACGGCGAACCCGATTGGTCTCCCGATGGCACGCGGCTGGCGTTTGTCTCCAACCGCGCCTTCAACAACGAGATCTATACCATGAACAGCGATGGCTCCGACGTGCGCAGGCTGACCGAGCACGACGCCGTTGACGGCAGTCCGGCTTGGTCTCCGGATGCATCGCAGATTGCGTTCGTGTCTGACAGAGACCAAAACCTGGAGATCTACGCCGTAGATACGGCTTCCGGCGAAACGGACCGCGTGACCGACCACGAGGCCGACGACGTCGAACCGGCGTGGTCCCCCGACGGACGACAGCTCTTGTTCGTCTCCGACAGGTCGGGAAACGCAGAAATCTACAGTGCCGATGCGGACGGCGGCAATCCGGTCAATCTGTCCCGTCACGACGCAGAGGAAGGATCACCTTCCTGGTCGCCGGACGGCAGCACCATTGCCTATCTATCCGACCGCGACGGGAACAGCGACCTCTATCTGATGAACGCACAGTCGCCCGAGATCGAGCCTGTGAATCTGACCTACAACAGCGCATTCGACGGTTTTACGCCAAGCTGGTCACCTGACAGCGAACAGCTGACGTTCGTTTCCAGCCGCAGCGGCAATAACGATTTCGAGATCTACTCGATGTTCGCGAAACCGCAACGATTTGTCGAGACACTCAATCAGGCGGGTTTCCCCGCTTGGTCTCGCAACGGCAGCCGCCTGGCTGTGGTGGCGCAGGGAGATGTGAATACAGACATCTTCGTAACCGATTCCGACGGCATCGAGATCGACAATTTGACCACCGACGCGGCGCACGAGCGGTTCCCGGCGTGGCACCCCGACGGCAGTGCCATCGCCTTTACCTCGGACCGCGATGGCAACGATGAGATCTATTGGATGAGCTCCGACGGCATGGTTCCGTTCGAGCTGATAACGGACCCCGCCAAGGACTATGATCCGGTATGGTCGCCGAACGAATCGACCATCGCGTTCGTTTCCGACAGAGACGGAAACGCAGAGATCTATCTGGTCCGTTCCGGAGCCCAGGATGAGGCTACAAACCTGACCAACCATGCGGCTGAGGACCGCGATCCCGCCTGGTCACCGGACAGCGACCGGGTCGTCTTTGTGTCTGATCGCGACGGCAACGACGAACTCTACATTTTGACGCTGGCAGATTCCAGCCTCCTGCGCTTGACCAACAACACCCAGCGGGACGGTGCCCCCACATGGTCGCCGGACGGCAAAGAGATCGCCTTCACGTCCGACCGCGACGGTGTCGTCGATCTCTACAAGATCCAAGCGGACGCAACCTCCAGCGAGGCGATCAGGCTGACCGAGGATGGCGGGGTCGATGACCCTGTTTGGGCCCCGAAAAGAGCCGAGATAGCTTTCGTCTCCGATCGCGACGGCAACCTGGAGATCTTTTCCGTCGATGCGGATGGGGGCACGGCGGTCAATCTTTCCGATTCCCCCGGGGAAGATTACGCTCCAGCCTGGTTTCCCGACGGTTCGCTGTTGGTGTTCGTATCGGATCGCGACGGGCAATTGGATCTGTATCGGATGAAGAAAGACGGTGACGAGGTCACGCGACTCACGGAGAACGAGGCCGAAGAGGATGCCCCGTCCTGGTCGCCCAGTGGTCTGCAGCTGGTATATGCTTCCGGCTTCACCGGCAATCTCGATATCCATCTGATCGGTTCCCAGGGTTTGGTGCCCGTTCGCGTTACCGATAACCCGGGTGCGGACGTCTGTCCGACCTGGTCGTCGGACGGAACCCACATCGCCTACGCGTCGAACCGGGACGGCAATTACGAGATCTATACCTCAAAGCTAGAATCGCTGCAGACAACCAACCTGACCTTGGCTGCGGCGGATGACCTCTATCCGGCCTGGTCGCCCAACGGCAGGGAGATCCTCTTCGTTTCGAATCGGGACGGCAACACCGAGATCTACCTCATGAAAGCTGACGGTTCTAACGTAGTGCGACTGACCAACAATCCCTCCGAGGACCTGTTTCCCACCTGGTCGCCCGACAACCAGGTGATTTTCGTGTCCGACCGGGACGGCCGCTTCGATCTGTATGGAATGGATCTCGTGCGCGGCGCGATGGACGACGTAACCGAAATGGATGGCGGTCCCATCGCGAGTCAGCGGCGACTCACCGACTTCGGCGTCAGCGCCAGTTCCTCCATTTCCTGGTATTCGGTCCGTGACATCGCCTTCGCTTCCGACCGCGACGGTGCCTCGAGAATCTACCTTCGCGACATCACGCCTGAACGCCTGACTTCGAGCCGTGGATTCGACTGGAGTCCAACCTGGTCGCCGCGCTAGCGGCGATCCTTCGCGGGCGTCAAGTCCCAACGAAGAGGTTCTCGAGGCCCAGGCCCGGGTCTGCACCGGTCCCCGCCAGGCGAGACCTCTCGGCCACCGTTCCGAAGACCCCGATCCGCACCGAATTCTCCAACTGATCCTGAAATCGGCGCAAGGCGAAGCGGACGGTACCGCGGTGTCCCCGGCGCAGATGGGCGCTTTCTTCGCAGCCATGACCCTGCGCCGCACCTTCGCTCCGCCGACCAACTGGAACGCGGCGGAGGAAGCGGCGTTTGCGCGATACGGCGACATGCTGCAGGCAGTGTTGCCCCCGGAAATCGGATTCTTGCTGCGCCCCCACAACGAGTTCAACCCTGCGGATGAGAACACCTGCCACCTCGTTGAGGCCCTGCGCACCATCCTTCGGGGTGACCACCTTTCCTACCTCGAAACCCGGCAGGTGCTGGAGATCATTCTTCACCAAGAGGTCCCGGCGGCGCTAGCTGTGGCGGTGTTGATAGGTCAGCGCATGAATCTGGAGAGCATCGAGGAAAGCCGGGCGTACCTGGATGTCCCAGGCGGACCGGAGGCGGCGGTCGCGGTCGAGCTTGAGTCCCTGACTCACTTGGGTGAGCCGTACGACGGTGCGAGGCGCTATTTCCGACCTTCGGTGTTTGTCGCTGCGGTTCGTGCGGCGTTGGGGCGGCCAACCGTGCTGCACGGTGTGGACGGCATGCCACCCCCAAATGGGGCGTGACCGACGAGCAGGTAGTACGTGCCCTGGGGGCCCGCACCGACCTCAACCTGGAGGATGCGAAAACGTTGCTTGAGGACCCCGAAGTGGGTTGGGTCTACATCAGCCAGCGCGAGTATGCCCCCGGTCTTTACCGGTTGCGGCAGCTGCGAGAACACATCAAGAAGAGGCCTCCGTGGGCGGCGACCGAGAAGGTGTGCCAACTGTTCAGGTGCGGCGCCAACGACTGCATGGTCGCCGGCATCTACCACCACGGCTACGACGACTCACTGCTGCAGCTGATGTGGGAGCGGGGTTTGAGTTCCGGGTTGGTAATGAAGGGAGAGGAGGGAAGCAGCTTCTACTCCCTGCGCCGGGGAAACCCATCTGCCCGCAGCACCATGGCGATGAATTACACCCGAGGATTCCGGCGTAGAGGGAGTCAGCGGTTTGATTTCACCCACGACGTCGATCCGCGTCAGTACGGTTTCGAATACGAGCTGAATCCACGGTTGACCGCGGTCACCGCAGCAGCGGTCGCCGCCACCGGTTCGGCGGCGTAAAATGGGGTCGAGGGGCACGGGTTCGATCGCATCGCCCTGAACGCAGGCCTGTTGGACTACTTTCTAGGATTCTCCGGCGATCCCCAGGGGTCGATTCAGGAAGCCCGCACCGCGATGGTGAATGGGCAGGCCGCGGCACGGCTGCAGGCGTATGTAGTGCGTGCGCCGGCCCGTGCGGCATCCGGCTAGGGTTAGCTGGATGGCGGCTCAGACAGGCTCAGAAAGTGCCACGGCGTAGGCCAATTGTAGAGCGAAGGCGATGGCGGTCGCGACCCCGCAAACCCCCGCGCCAAGGTAGGCACCCAGGCCTTCCCGGCCGGGAAACCGCACGAAGATCGACGCTACCCCGTACCCCCCGGCGAACCCTCCCAAGTGAGCCCAATTGTCGATGCCGGGGAACACCAAGCCGAAAACGAAGAGGATACCTGCCCACTGCAGAAACTGCCGGGTGAACAACGAGCTTCCCGATCTCCGGCCGTATACGATCGCCGTTGCCAGCAGGCCGAAGATCGAACCCGAAGCACCCAAGGTGGCGTTGTGGCCCATCGTGGCCGACAGCCAGAAGCCCGCAATCCCCGCCACCGTGAAGATGGTGAACAGGCGGAACGGTCCGAACAGTTCCTCGACCAAGGGACCCAGCTGCCGGACCCACATCATGTTGAAAAAGATGTGAAGCAATCCCCCGTGTAGATAAATGGCGGTGATGAGGGTCCACCAATGCCCGTACTGGTAGACCAACCCGCCGCCGGTCATACCAAACATCAGGTTCGCTTCGAAGCTGGGAGCGAGAATGCCCAGCATACCCCGAGATTGAAAAATCGCCGATGGGTCGCTAAGCAGCGCCAGCAGATATAGACCAACACATACGACGAGGATCAGATGGGGGAAATCGAGGCGCAAGCCGACCTTGCGCATAGCTGTGGTGAATCCCCACAACCCGGGTTTGGGTTGGCCACAATGCGGGCAGCTGGCGGCGTCATTACTGACGAGCTTGTGGCAACGAGGACAAAGGATGGCTGGCATAGTGAACAATCTTCATTGCGAGATTCGACTCGCGCGAACAATCTCGATCCGGATTTCCCGGTTGGATCGAATATAGAGGCAGACCGCAGCCGGTTCCACACCGCCAGGTCATTGCGTCCCCATGGGGGCCGCCGTATTATGATCCGGTCCAACGAGGAGGGGGATGCGACCTATCATCATCGGTGCCGGCAGGGGCCGCCGGTTGAACGCATTGACTGAGCGACAGCCGAAATGTTACGCCGAGGTCGGCGGCAAACGGATACTCGACTGGCTGCTGGAAGCGCTGCAGGATGCCGGCCTCGAGTCACCCGTTTTCGTAGGCGGTTATCAGATCGATCTGATACGGGAAGATTATCCGCATCTACAATTCTGCCACAACGAAGCTTGGCCCAACAACAACATCCTCGCGTCCCTGTTTTACGCTGAAGACCACATGCACGATGGGTTCGTCTGTTCCTACGCGGACATCCTCTTTCGGGGCAGCGTCGTGCGCCGGGCGCTGGAGCACCCAGGGGACATGGTCTTGTGCGTCGACAGCGGCTGGCGCAAACGCTATAGCGACAGAAGCCAGCATCCCGAGGAAGACGCCGAGAAGGTGATCGCCGACGGCGACAAGCTGCTGCGCATCGACCGAGCTATCCCAGCCGCGGAGGCCACCGGCGAATACATTGGTGTCGCCAAGTTCAGTTCCACCGCGGTATCATGGCTTCGCGGCCACCACGATCGGGTCAATATGATGTTCTCGGGGCGCGTCTGGAGAGACGGCGCGCCGTTCGAAAAATCCTACCTGATCCATCTTTTCCAGGAGATGATTGAACAGGGCCTGGAGTTTCATATGGTGACTACCAACGGCGAGTACATGGAGATAGATACCGAGGAAGATTATGCGCTGGCCAACGCCGGTTGGCCCACCCGGTTTGTGCGACCCGAAGGCACTTCTTATGTCGACGGTTGACAATTACGGAGTTCTCTTTCCCACCAGCGTGGTCGGGTCCATGCCGCGCCCCGACTTTGTGCGCGAGTTGCTGGCCCCTGGATCTGCAGCGTCGAATGCCCAGGCGCATCGCGCCATGAACACCGCTGTTGCCCATGTCGTGACCATGCAAGAAGTGGCCGGCCTCGACGTAGTCACCGACGGAGAGTGGCGCCGCGCTTCCTATATCGGTGTGATCGCCGAACTGGCGCATGGGTTTCAGGTCGGCACAAACCCGACAGACGGCAGGCCGTGGACGACCGTGGTAGAGAAGTTGGAGCCCAAGGCGCCAGGTTTCATTGCCGCAGAAGCCCGTTTCCTCAAAGGGGCAACCCGTAAACAGACAAAGATTACGCTGCCGGCGCCGGCTCTGCTGGGAGAACGGATGTGGGACCCTGAGCGGTCGCGTCAGGCCTACCCATCACGTCAGTCGTTCGTCGAGGCGTGTGTGCCGATCCTGCGGCGGGAGCTGGAGCTGGTGTGCGCGGAAGGGGTGGACGTGATCCAGATCGACGATCCCCACCTGTGCCTGTTTGTGGACCCCGAGGTCAGAAGCCGTTGCGAGGATGCCGAAGCCGAAGCCGATTTTTCGGTGGCCGCCAACAACGCGCTGATGGAAGGAATAGGGAGCGTCACGCGGGCGGTGCACCTCTGTCGCCGCGCTGGGGCTCGGGTACGGGGCGAGGCTTTTTTTTCCGGCGGCTACGAGGCCATCAAGTCCCAAATCAATCGGTTGGAGGCAGACCACCTGACCATGGAGTTTGCCAGCCCTGCGGCGGGGACGCTCGAGGCACTGGCTGATTTGCGAGAGGATCTGGAGATCGGATTGGGGTGTGTTAGCGTCGAGCCCGGTGTGGTGGACACCAAAGAGACGATCGTTTCCCGGGTTGAAGGCGCATTGGAGGTGTTGTCTCCGGAGCGGGTGGTTCTGAATCCGGATTGTGGGTTCGCTCCCGGATCGGCCGCGGTCGTCGATGTCGAGGAGGTGTATCGAAAATTGAAACAGATGGTAGCAGCAGCCGAGATTCTGCGCGACCGATACGGTTAGAGCCACAGCTCCTTCTCCGCCGCGGGCGGTCGCGACGGCTCGTGTATCCTAAAGACGACCGCCACTGTTGGCCCGGCGAATCCAAACCCGCACCCGTTTCATAGAAAGATCCAGCGAAGGTTCGACGTGCCGCAAACGCTCGATCACCTCACGCGCGGTTAACGACCGCAGGGCCGCGACGGAGGCGATGCCGGCCTGCACCAGGTGGTTCCCATAACGAACCCCGATGCCTTCGTGAAGGTAGAGTTGTGTTATGGTGCGAAGATGCTGCAGACGAGCGGGATCGAGATCGCTTGCCAGCGCCTGCCAGAGAGCCGTTGCCCCGTGCCCTCCAAGCTCGGTGAGGTAGTCGACCCGGTGCGCTGCCAGGGCGGCGCGCGTGGCCTGATCCAACGGTACTACCTGCTCAACCCTGGGCGTCACTGAGGTGATCGTCCAACGGTCCATATAGCGGTACACCGCGAAGGAAAAAAACACGGCCAGGAGCACCACAGCCACCTGCAGGCTGGTCGAGGCGGGCGCCTGCTTGCGATCGACGAAATGTCCAAATGATGGCGCCAGGCGGTGCCATACCAGGAAGCGATACAGCACCGCGCACTCGAGTGCAAAGGGAGGGAATCCCAAAAACCCCGCCACCGGCATCTCGAACAGTTTGAGCTCGTCGAAGAAAGGAACGGTGTAGATCCATTTGGCGCGGGCCCAGTAATTGAAGAATTCCCAAAACAGCCCGGCGAACAGGCCTGCCAGTAACATGCGCACCGTCGGTCCGTACACCCCCGACTCCAGCTGGCGCAGCAAACTGTCGCCGCCCCTTCGGTAATTCATGGGTGCAACGATGAGGATCGGACCGACCCAGATCAGCGGAAAGAAATACCGTGGGTAGAGAAGGGACATCGCCAGAAGGACAAGCCCCAAAAGCTGAAACACCGTCAGCCGGACCGGGGTGATACGCACGGCCACCGATCTTACCTGCCTTGCGACCCCCAGTTGCGCCAGGTAATGATCGATCCAGAATATTCCGGGGAACACCGTAGCGAACGAAACGAAGGACCCCACCAGGCGCAGAAGGTCGTGGTCGGTGACGAAGATATAGTACCAGTTCTGCAACCGAAGGTTGAGCAGCTCGAAGAAGAACCAGCAGGTCGTGGACCACAGAAGAAGCAGGAAGAAACCGGCTCCGCAGCGTTTAACCAGCGACGATCCTTCGGTGCGGCGGATCAGCATATCCACCGTGTAGATCAAACCGACCCAGGCAAACAGATAGAACTCGGTGGCGAACGGTTCAATTCGGAGAAACATGAGCGCAAAACTCGCGCCCAACCACACGATCCCAACCACGATACTGACCACGTGAAAACCTTTCCTCCTGAATAGCGTACCAAAAAGAGGGCGTTTCGCTGCAGACGGTACGCCTTGAGAAGCTTCGGAGCAATCGGCTCGGCCCCGGAGTCTTGACGTTCGCCGTCCGCTCCCTATAGGTTGTGAATCCCGAGGCCCCGTGTTGACCACTTCGCTCATCGTTTCCGCGCTTCTTCTGGGCGCCCTGCTGCGCGTGTGGGCGCTGAATTTCGGATTGCCCTCCTGGCTGCACCCCGACGAATTCAGCTTCGTGTTTTTTCCGCTCAATTTCTGGAGCGGCGACCTCAACCCGCACTTCTTTACCTATCCCACGCTGCAGTACTACCTGCTCAGTCTGGCCTACCTCTGTTATTTTGGGGTCCAGTACGTGGCGGGGAGTGGCTTGTCCGCGGATCAGTTCGTCGCGTTTCACTACTTCTGGGACCGCACCGAGCTGTTGTCGATTGCGCGATCCCTTAGCGCGTTGATGGGCATCGCAACCGTCGGGTGCACGGCGCTGGTCGCGCGTGCGGCATACGGCCCGAGGGCGGGAGTCGTCGCCGCGTTTTTGATGGCGGTTTGCCCGCTTCACGTTCGTCAGTCGCACCTGGCCGGGGTGGACGCGGCGCTAACCTTATGGTTCACCGGGGCAGCGTGGGCGTCGTTGCGTCTGCTGCGGAAAAACAGTGCTCGCGACTACCTACTGGCAGGTCTGCTGGTGGGATTGGCCGGAGCCACGAAATATCCAGGTGCGATGGCGGGCACCGTCGTGCTGGGTGCACATCTGTTGGCGGGTCGGGGAGGAGGCGATCTGCGCCTCTACGGGGCAGGTGGCGCGGCGCTAGCCACTTTCTTTTTGTGCTCGCCCTATGTGCTGCTCGATTTCGAGGCGTTCCGCGCCTACTTCGAGCAGCAGGCGGCGCACCTCGGAGGGATGGGCGTCGGTGCTGCCGAGCTTGGTTGGTGGTATCACCTGCACGTCACGCTCGCCGACGGCGTCGGGTGGCCGCTCTTGATCCTCGGGACGGTCGCAGGATTCTGGCTAGCCCGTCAGCGCGGGCTCGAAACCGCCGTCGTCCTCGTCGGTTTTCTGGGATTATTTCTCGTCGTCGGATCTGGACACCGGCTGTTCATGCGCTACGCCCTCCCACTGGCACCGCTGCTCATCGTTCTTGCCGCCGGGTTGCTCGTCCGGATTCGCGGCAAAGCGTTAGCGGTGGCCGTTGTTTTGGTGGCGCTGCAGCCATTTTGGAGCTCGTTGCAGCAGGTGAGTTTGCTCGCGGGCACCGATACCCGAGTTGAAGCGCGCCGGTGGATGGAGGCGAACATTCCAGCGGGGACTCCCATCGCCAATTTCGGTGGTTGGGCCGGAGACGTCGGTGTGCGCTCCTTCGAACAGCTATGGTGGGAGGCGTCCCTGTTCGAACGAAGGTTCGGACGCGAACGCCTGCTGCAGGCTCTTGATTATCTGGAAGGACTGGCGCCAGGCCCCCCGTACTTCAGCTACGGCATCCAGCGAACCAATCAGGAATCGGCAGCGGGCAGCTTTCCCGAGATCGAACGGCTGGATACGCCGTTTGTAGTGGTGCACCGGCATCCGCTGAACGCCTCGAGCATAGATTCCGCTTTCGCGCTCGAGCTGACCCTACGGGGGCGTCGGGTTTTTGAGGCAAAAGTCGAAGGGCTGTGGTCTGGTGCGGTGGTGTTCGATCCCTTCGACGCCTTCTACGTGCCGGTATCAGGGGCCGGCAAGCTGGAGCGGCCGGGGCCGGAGATCGAGATCTGGCAAATTCCAGGCGCTCCCGTACCCGAGCCGAATGCGCATACGGTTCGGGAGCTTTTCTCCCGCGCCTACACCCGCGGAATCACCGAGACCCTGCAACGCCGCGGTTTGCAGGAAGCTAATGATCTGCTCCAACGGGCGAGCCGGCTGGACCCGGAAAACCCAGAGGTCTACTTCATCACCGGTTATTTCGCCCAACGTGCCAATAGTACGACGAAGGCGATCGAGAATTATGGCAGGTATCTGGAGCTGCAGCCCGCCAGTGTCGCCGCATACAATAACCTGGCCACTCTATATGAGGGCATGGGCGAAACGGATCGAGCCGAAGCCAGGCTGCTCGACCAGCTGCACCTGGCGTCCTGGAAACGATCGGCGCTTCTGGCGCTGGCAGGATTCTATCGGCGACAGGGCGAGTTCGCCAAAGCGGCCCAGTTCTACACCGTGTTGACGACCCGTTTCTCCGCTTATGCGGAAGATCACGAACGCCTCGGGCTCACCTATGAGGAGCTGGCCCAGCCGACGGCGGCGGAATCTGCCTATCTGCGTGCGCTAAAGATCGACCGCAGGCGGGCTCGGGCGCACCTTTTGCTGGCGCGTCTTTTCCGTTCGCAAGGGCGTATCGCGGAGATGATAAAGGTGTGCCAGGCGTTAATCGGTTCCGATTCGAATCACCCCGAAGCACACCAACATCTGGCCTACGGCTTTCGGCACATGGGACAACGAAAACTGGCGGCGCACCACGCCCGTAGGGCAATCGCCTTGGCGCCGGAGGATTCCAACTTGGCGCCGCTGCGGCACTGGCTCCAGGCCGGCGGCGATCGCTAAACACTCTTCGAGCGGCAAACGACGCGGCCGGCGCTCCCTCCGAGCGCAGATTTTCTTATCGTATATTCCCGGGGTATCCCACCCAGGTTCCTTTTCGCGACGGTGAAGAAGGTTCAACCAACATGCAAACCATAGAATCAGAAACCAATCCTTTCGGCGGCGTACTTCCCAAGCCGGAGGCGTTGCACAGCGATCCCGGCGCTTTCGCCGCCCAACTGTCCCACTCTGTCGAATCGTGGCGCAGGGACGGACATCGCCTGGTCTGGTTAGAGGTACCCATCCACAAATCTCAGCTGATTCCGATCGCCGTGGAGGCTGAATTCCAGTTCCACCACAGCACCCACAACTATTTAATGTTGACCCACCGCCTTGAGGAGGGCGCCTTCATTCCCGCTCACGCTTCGCACTACATCGGCGCCGGCGGGGTCGTGCTAGATGCGCGGGACCGGCTTCTGGTGGTGAGCGAACTTTATCACCGGGCCGACAACCAGCCACCGCGATATAAACTGCCGGGGGGCGCGCTTCACGAGGGGGAGCACCTGGCCGAGGCGGTGGTGCGCGAGGTTCGAGAGGAAACCGGTGTGGAGACCCGCTTCGACGCGCTGGTCTGTTTTCGGCACTGGCACGGATACCGCTACGGCAAGTCCGACATCTATTTCGTCTGTCGCTTACACCCGCTGAGTGCAGAGATCTTCATCCAAGAAGAGGAGATTGCCGAGTGTATCTGGATGCCGGTGGATGATTATCTGCAGGCGGAACAGGTGAGTGCGTTCAACAAAGAGATTGTGCGGACCGCAAGGAACAGCCCGGGCGTGGTGCTCCGGGAGATGGAAGGATACGCGGATCCATCGCGCTACGAATTATTTATGCCGGCCGAGCTCCGGCGAGCGCGTTAGGTAGCACCTCCGGATTAATCACGTGTTGGGGCGTCCGACCGGAGAAGAGGTCCACCACCGACTGGCCAGCCATGTGGGCCATCTTGCGACGCGCGCTCAGGGTCAGGGATCCCACATGGGAGGTGGCGACGACGTTGGGTAGCGCGACCAACTCCCGGGACCGCCCCACCGGTGGCTCAGTGACCTGGCAGTCGAGACCGGCCCCCTTCAGGTGACCGTCCTTGAGAGCGGTTATCAACGCCGCTTCGTCCACCAATCCGCCTCGCGCCGTATTGATCAAATACGATCCCGGTTTCATGGCGCCCAGGAAACGCGCATCTACCAGCCCCCTGTTGTCGTCGGTCAACGGCAGATGCAGACTCACCACGTCTGCTTGCTGCAAGAGTTCCTCGAGGGACAATACTTCGCAGCCCAGGGCGCGGATGAACTCGGCGTCCGCCCAGGGATCGTGGACTACGGCGGTCATGCCAAATCCGGCGGCACGTTGCACCACCTTGGTTCCGATCAGACCGCAGCCAACAATTCCCAGGGTCAAACTCTCCAGGTCCTCGCCGATAGGCGGCACCCATTCGCCACCGGATTTTAGATGAGCATCGTTGGCGGAGATGTGACGCACCAGTGCCAATAGCAATCCGAAGGTCAGGTCAGCTACCGTGGGCGCCATGGCGCCCGGCGTATTGGTAACCACGACCCCGGCTCGGGTGCAGTGGTCGACGTCGACGCGATCGTACCCCACGCCGTACCGCGCCACGATGCGCAGACGGCCGGCTCTCGCCATGGTGTCGGCGTTGAAACGTTCGTTTCCGGCCACGATCCCATCGACATCCGCCAGCTTTTCGCGCGTGTCGTCGTCGGCCCAGTCGGGACCGCCATATTCATCGCTCGGCTCGAAGCCGGCCTCGCGCAGCACAGTTAGCACCGGGTTGTCGCCACCAAACTCCGTCCGCACACTAATGAGAATTCGTTTCTTGTCCACAGTTGAATCGTTGACCGAACGGTCTTAGAATAGACACAAGCTCGTCGTGTAATCCGCGAGAGCGCCCAAGTATAGAGCGTTTCATTCAGGAGTCAAGCAAGGTCGATGCTGCTGCATATCGTCTCCAGATCCTGCTGTAAATCGATGCGAATCCTCATCGGTGGGCTGGTCGTATCCGCGTTGGTCGCCTGTTCTCCCTCCGGAATCTTCCGGCGCGAACTGGTGTTCACGAGCGAGGATCTTCAGGCGAAACTGACACAGAAATTTCCGCGCAAAGAGAAACACCCGCTCATGGCCGTCACCTTCAGCAATCCGGAGATCCTGTTGGAACCCGGCGCCGATGCCATGGGGATTCGTCTCGAAATCAAGATGGCGCCTCGGTTGGGCAAGCAGCGCAAGGGCAAGGTAGTGGCAGAAGGCGGCATCGAGTACCGTCCGCAGCGTGGCGAGTTCTTCATCGTCAGGCCCAAGGTCATATCGATCGAGCTCGACGATCTAAAAGGGAAGTACGAGAAGAGCGTACGGTCGGTCGCCGACCGAATCGTCGAACAATATCTGTCCGAGGTTGCGGTGTATCGGCTGGATCAAAAGGATTTCAAACAGAAAGTGGCCAAGCTGGTGCTCAAATCGGTCGACATAAGAGACGGCAAGCTCGTGGTCGTCGTGGGATTGTAGGGCATAATGTTCAAGGTTACAGACGATCTGAGAATCGCCGACTTGCGCCCCCTGATACCACCGGCAATTCTCATGGAGCAGTTCCCGATCAGTGAAACCGCCTCCAACACGGTCACCGCCGCTCGCGAGCAGGCAGCCTGCATTATCGACGGCGGCGATGACCGATTGCTAGTGGTGGTGGGTCCCTGTTCCATCCACGACCCAAAAGCTGCGCTCGAGTACGGGAGCCGGCTCAAAGAGAAGGCGCTGCGGCTACGGAGCGAACTGTGCATTCTCATGCGGGTGTATTTCGAGAAACCTCGCACGACCGTCGGATGGAAAGGGTTGATCAACGATCCGCGGTTGGATGGCAGTTTTGCCATCAATGAGGGTCTGCAACTAGCCCGGAGCTTATTGCTGGAACTCGGCAATATGGGTTTGGCAGTGGGCTCCGAGTTCCTCGATACCATCACGCCACAGTTCATCGCCGACCTGATTTCCTGGGGAGCGATCGGGGCCCGCACTACCGAGAGTCAGATTCACCGGGAGCTCGCCTCAGGTCTTTCCATGCCGGTAGGGTTCAAGAATGGCACCGACGGCAACGTACAGATCGTCGTGGATGCCATCGGAGCCGCGCGCAACCCACACCACTTCTTGTCGGTCACCAAGCAGGGCATCTCGGCTATCGTTGCCACCGAAGGAAACGACAGCTGCCATCCCATTCTGCGGGGTTCAACGGTCGGTCCAAACTACGACGAGATGGACATTCAGCGGCTGGGGGCGACGTTGGAAAAAGCCGGTTTGGGCAACCGGATCATGATCGACTGCAGCCATGGCAACAGCGAGAAGGACCACACGCGGCAACCGCTGGTCGCCGAAAGAGTGGCCGGGATGGTTGCTTCAGGGAATGAGAGGATCTGTGGCGCTATGCTTGAAAGCCATTTAATAGGTGGGAGGCAGGACAACAAACCCGGCGCCGAACTGGCCTACGGCCAAAGCATTACCGACGCGTGCATCAGCTGGGAGGAGACGGTCCCGGTTCTCGAGGTGTTTGCCGAGGCGGTGCGCCAACGGCGCGGGTCTTGAGACGGGCGCCTCAAGACCCCGGTCAGACCATCCTACCCGACAATATCTCCGCTGGGTCGTTCAATCTCTTTGCTCATCTGCTCTTTTGCCTGATCGAGCGAGGTGAAATGCCAGTCCTCGTAGTAGTCCCAACTGACCACCGCGTTTAGTGCTTCCAGCTCTCGCGTCTTTTCGTGCAGGTTGGCCCGAATGACATCGCCGATGGAGAGCAGCCCGATAAAATCCCCGTTCTTCTCGACCGGCAAATGGCGAACGCGCAGGCCGAGGAACTTATCCATTAGATTGTAAAGGGTGTCTGTATGTGGAGCGGAATGCAACTCCGTAACCATGAACTCGGCGACGGTGGTTGTTTTCGGATCGAAACCCTCTTCGAGGGTGTTGCGCAGCAAATCCCGCTCCGTCCACACACCCACAATCTCTTCGTTTTCCCGAACCAGAATGGCGCCCACTTTGTTGGCGACCATGATCCGCACCGCTTCGTAGATCAAGGTGTCGCGGGTGACGCTGAGCGTTTCCCTGTTCTTTTCCCTGATGATATCCTCGGCGGTTTTCATGGTATCCTCCGATGTGTTATAGAAAAGGCGTTACTGCGATAGTTTCGAGGCGTACTGAACCGTTAGATCGACTGCATCCTCGATGGCGACCTTCGAGGTATTGATGGTCAGGTGGTACAACAGCGGGTTGTCCCAATTCGAATTGTGGTAGTTGTGGAGGTACAGTTTGCGCCACTTGTCATGTTGCTCGACCAGTTGTTTGGCGCTATCAAAGTCCATCTCCCTCGATTCCATGATCCGCTCGCACCGCTCCTTGAAGGGCGCTACAATCTTTATGTGCACCGCCCGCGGGTGTTCCGCCAGAATCACCTGGCTCGCTCTTCCCACGATAACCGCTTTGTCCGCCTCCCCGAAATCCTGCACCAGGGTGGTGATGAGTAAGAGGTACGCGCCCCGATCGAGGTAGGTAGCTTCGTTGCTGGAGCCACTCTCACTGATATAGGGGAACTCCAGCCCGAATTCGGGGAAGTACGCCGCCGATGCCAGCGGAAAGCCGCCCTGGCCCATCTCAGGTACCAAGAGGCGGCGCAGGAAAAACTTGACCCGCCCTTCGCCCTTCTCATCCAGCTGCTCAACCTCTTCCGCCGTCGTATCGGTAATGGAAGCGATCTCCTCGACCAGCCTGCGGTCGACCAGCTCGCACTCGAGGCGCTCGGACAATTTCTGGGCGACCACGTCTCCGCCACTGCCGATCTGTCTGGCCACGCTGATTATAGCCATCAGGATGTCCTCAACGACAAGCCTACACTACCTTGTTAGAAACCGAATTCATTCGGCAGTTCCACGCCCACCCAAGTCCTCAGGTACCATAAAAACAAAAAAAGGTACGATTCTCAAGTTCTAAGATTTCACCGTTTTCCGGGGGAAATGACCGCCCATGAGACACGAGGGCTTCAGTCGGTGGGGATGAGTTCGAGATTGCGCGTCAGGCGTCCCATGACGACCCTGGCGCCGTGGGCGAAGATCAGCAGCCACTCCTCTTCTACCGCGCGTTTTAACATCACTTCTTTGTTGCGCATGGTGTCCCGGGGGAAAAGGTCGAATCCCATGACGTAGTGGGTTTTCAGGTGTGAGGGCGTGGGAACCAGGTCTCCGAGGAAGCAGGCGATTTTGTCGCCCGAGCGGATTATCACCGACTTATGGTGCGCGGTATGCCCTGGCGTGGGGACGACCTCGACCCCATCGGCGATCTCCTCCGTTGCTGCGGTCAGCTTCAACTGCCCGGAGGTTTGGACCGATTCCCACGTCCACGGCAGGTAGCTCGAGCGGCTGCGCGGATCGGGTGCCTGCGCGTAAGCGAACTCGTTGCGGTCCGCGAAGTACTGCGCACCGGGAAAAGCCGGCACCAGATCTCCATTCTTGTCGTGAATACAGTTGCCACCGCAGTGATCGAAATGGAGGTGGGTCAGCACCACCTTGGTTACGTCGGCGCGATCCAGACCGCGACCGGCCAATCCTCGATGCAGATCGGTCTCGTTCTTATCGACGGCGTAGAGGTAGGCGAATTTCTCATCGTAGTTGGAGCCCAGTCCGGTCTCGATGAGAATGGAATCGTCGGGGGTGCGCACCAGAAGGGTGTTCAGGCCGAGCAGAATGCGGTTGCGGTCGTCCGCGGGATCGGTTTTCTCCCAAAGCGGTTTTGGGATGCTGCCAAACATGGCACCGCCGTCGAGCCGAAAGGTGCCGTCGCTGATGACGGTCAGCTCGAATCTGTCCAGTTCCATGGGCGGTCGTCTGGGGTCAGAACCAGCGAATTACCACATCGCCCACGACGAATCCGACGATGGCGATACCCATGCCCACGGCAAACATCTCCATGCCGCTGCGAATCATGCTGCGGCCGGTGAAAATGCTGCGTGCGGCACCGACGGCGAAATGCGACAGCATCGCCACGACAAAAGCGCACCAAATCGCCAGGTAGCCATCCAGGAATAGAAACGGGGCCACCGGGATCATGGCTCCCAAAGCAGTAGCGAATCCGGTCAACCATCCTTCCTTGACCGGCGTGACGTGCGCTCCGCTGATGTGCAGCTCGTCCCGAACCTGTTCTTCGAGGGCGCGCTCAGGATCGCGCATCAGGGCGCGGGCCATCTCGTTCGACCGGTCTCGATCGATGCCTTTGAGCTCGTACATCAACGCCAGCTCTTTCTCTTCGAGCTCGGGCATCAGCTCGATTTCGGCCTTCTCCATTTCTATCTCGTTTAAGTACACCTCCTGTTCTGATTTCGCTGCCAGGTAACTCGACGATCCCATGGAAAGCGCGTCCGCGATCACCCCCGCCAAACCGGTTACCAACAGGATCGGGGTGGCGACGGAGGCACCGATAACACCTGCCACCAGGCCGAAGTTGGCCGTCAGCCCATCGTTAAATCCGTATACCACGTTGCCCAGATAACCGCCCGACTTGAACTTGTGCCACGGTTCGGAATCACTGACGCCAACCATCGAACCAAGGGTTTCCGCATGTTTTGCGGACTCGGTGGCCAAGGTGCGCGCCGCATCCTTGGCAGAGCCCGGGGCGCTGTCGCGGTGAAGCTCGAGATATGCCCGTACTTCGTGACCCTCCTCCCGCAACAGGACGGGTAGCAATAGACCTGGTCCCCAGCGGCCGGCGATCCAAGCCAGTAACCGCGCGCGCAAGGAAGGCCGTGGTGTGTCCGTACGGTGTTCGTGCTCGGACAGCACGCGGCTCCACATTCCGGTGTGGCGATCTTCAACTTGGGCAAGCTTGGTGAACACATCCCGCCGTTTGGGGTCGGTTTCCACGTCTGCCAGGGCGCGGTACAGGAAGGCGGCGTCCGCTTCGTCCTGGAAGTGATCACGCCAGGCGGCAATGTCGTTGGGAAGGGAGGACATAGTGGGGAGAACCTATCCGGTCGGTTCGAGGGTGTCAATCAAATCCGTTTCCAGAAATCGTCTACCCGCGACTTAATCTGATCGGCACTGTTTACCCTGTTGCCGTCGCGCCAATGAGAGGGGAAGAGGTGTTGATATCGCGCTTGATTAAAACGACGATCTATCAACAAAACGATGCCGCGATCATCCCCCGAGCGAATGACGCGGCCCACCGCCTGCATCACCCGGTTCATGCCGGGGTAGGTGTAGGCGAACTCGAATCCAGGGCGTTCTGCGTCGTCGTAGTACTGGCGCACCAGATCGCGCTCGAGGCAGATCCGCGGCAACCCAACACCGACGATGACGGCGCCCACGAGACGCTCGCCCACCAGGTCGATGCCCTCCCCGAAGATTCCTCCCATCACCGCGAACCCAACCAGAGTATGCTGGCTGGTCTCGTTGAACAGGTTCAAGAAGGCGGCGCGTTCCGCTTCTGACATGCGAGGTCGCTGCACCTCGATACGGGTGGCAGGGTGGGCCGCCACAAATCGCTCCACAACGGCATCCATGTACTTAAAGGAGGGGAAGTAGATCATGTAGTTGCCCACAGCCCGATCAGTCACGGCGGCGATCGCTTCCATAACCTCACCGTAGGTCGTCGCCCGCTTGCTGAACGTCGTTTCGATCCCGTCGGCTACCAGAACCCCTAGATTCTCCGCGGGGAAGGGGCTTTCCAGGTCGAGCACCCGATCCTCGAGGTCGCCTCCCAGTACCTGGCGAAAGTATTCAAGTGGAGTGAGGGTCGCCGAAAAGAAGACGGCAACCATGCCGCGTTTCAGAGCTTCCGCTATTCGCGTGGACGGGTCGCGGCAGAACAGTCTCAGAGACACGTCACGGCCCCGCTTTTCGGCATAGGTCACGTAGTGTTCGTCGTAGAGTTCGGCCACCCCCGTGAAGGTGCGGGTCTCGAAATACCGTTCGAAGAGCAGATCCCGGTAGGAGGCGGGTACTCGGGAGAGACCGGGCTCCACCGTATCGAGAAAACTCTGCAGCATCGGCAACAGCTCCAATGGCGCTTCGCTGTCCACCAGGAAACCCTTCTCCTCGGCAAGTGCCCTCTTCTCGAGCTCCACAAGGCATTCGTCGATGTCGGCGAGTTTGGCGGCCAAGTGCGTGTCTCGATCGTCGAGGGCCCGCTGGAGGGTGCGGAAGTCCTTCCTGCTGAGCTGCGCGGAATAGATATCTCGCGCGCGATCGAGCAGATTGTGGGCTTCGTCGATGAGAAACAGGTAGTTCCCAGACCCTTCGAGAAAGAAACGCTTCAAATAAGCCCGAGGGTCGAAGAGGTGGTTGTAGTCACAGATTATCACGTCGGCCCATAGAGATAGATCGAGCGAAAGCTCGAAGGGACAAACGGTATGTCGGCGAGCGGTGTCCTCGATCGCGGCAGGAGTGAAGGCGTCGAGCTGGAACAGTTCTTCGATCGCGCCACCAACGCGGTCGAAGTAGCCGATGGCAAACTCACAGCGCTCCGGATCGCAGCTTTTCTGCCCTGGCTCGACGAAACAGATCTTGTCGCGGGCGGTGAGCGTGATGCTTTTCACGGAAAGCCCGGCCCCGCGCATGTCGTCGAGCGCTTTCTCAGCCACGGCGCGTCCAGAGGTCTTGGCGGTGAGGTAAAACACCTTCTCCACCTTCCCCTGCCCCACTCCTTTAATGGCCGGAAAAAGCACCGAAATCGTCTTGCCGATACCGGTCGGCGCCTGGGCGAAAAGGTTCTCCCGGGCATCGATCGACTGATAGGTGGCCAGCATCAGCTCCCGCTGCCCCTTGCGAAGAGACTGGAAGGGAAAGGGGAGTTGGGCGATGGACCGGTCCCGCTGTGCGCACCACTTGCGGTAGGTGCTGACCCACTGCAGGTATTTCCGCAACAGGTCGTGGAAGATGTCGGCAAGCTCATCTCGCCCGTAGCTGCGCAGGTGCTCCACCGTCTGCCAGGTGTCCAGGTTTACGTAGGTGAGCTGAATCCCCACCTCTTCTACGTCCTTTTGGACTGCAACGATGTAGCCGTAAACCTGGGCTTGGGCCCAGTGTTGGGGAGCTTGGGCGTGTTCCCCGTCAACGTTGCCTCGCGTGGTTTTGATCTCTTCGATGCGGTAACTGTCGCCGGCAGCGATGAGGCCGTCGATGCGACCGCTGACCTCCACCGCGAATTCGCCGTAGTGCTCCACGTGGATTACCGGCACTTCGGTCAGGTACCCGTCGGGGCGCATCTGCTGCACCTTCTGGTGTGCTCGCGTGCCTTCGGCGCCGCGACCGGGGTTGATGAAACCACTGGCCAGGTTGCCCGACTGGAGAGCAAATCCGACAAGGCTGCGTACGGAGATCTCGATAGGTATTCGCTGCATGAGAGTAGACCGGTAAAATAGGCCGCTTTACCTTACTCTGCATAGATCCAACTCGGTCAAGGAGGAAAGGATGTCAAAAGCGGCAGTGCCGGCGTGTCTGGGTGTCATTGGAGGTTCGGGGGTGTACGCCATGCACGGGGTGGAGGTGGTCGGCGAACACGAGGTTTCCACCCCATTCGGGGCGCCGTCCGACCTGGTCGTAGAGACGCGGATCGGCGGCAGAGCGGTGATGTTTCTACCGCGACACGGTCGTGGTCACACCCTCTTGCCGTCGGAGGTGAACTCTCGGGCCAACGTCTTCGCCTTGAAAAAGTTGGGGGCAACCCACCTTCTCGCGGTCAGTGCCGTGGGCATCATGCAAGAGCAGATACACCCGGGCGACATGGTGGTTCCAGAGCAGATCTTCGATCGCACTCGGGGTGCCCGTGCCGGTACCTTCTTCGGCGACGGCATCGTCGGCCACGTGAGCTTCGCGGATCCATTCTGCGACGAGCTGCGCAAGATCGCAATCCAGGCAGCGGCCGCCGCTGGTGCCAACGTGCACGCCGGCGGGGTCTACGTCTGCATGGAGGGGCCTCAGTTTTCTACTCGTAGCGAATCGAACTATTACCGCGAAGCGCTCGACGCAACCGTCATCGGCATGACCGCCCTCCCCGAAGCCAAATTGGCGCGGGAAGCGGAACTCTGCTACGCCCTGCTGGCCATGGGTACCGACTACGATTGCTGGCATGAAGAAGAAGAGGATGTCTCCATCGAGGCGGTGATCAGCGTACTCAAGGCCAACGCGGAGATGGCGAACGGGATTGTGCAGATAGCCGCAGGCATGCTGCCGGAGAAATCCGACTGTGCCTGTATGCACGCCGCCGAATACGCGATCATTACCGCTCCCGAGCACATATCGGGGGCGATCAAGAAAAGACTGTCCGTGCTCTACGGGCGGTATTTCGACGGCAGCTAGGCCGCCAATACTGGCTGCACGCGACCATGGACATTCGGTCTTTCGCAGAGCGCGTCCTTTTCGGAACCACTTGGGAAGACAAGCTAGTCAGGCTGAACGGTTTCGAGGACCCACATCCGGGACCGGCGCTCGCAACCCCTTCCTACCCGGGGCGACCGGACGGCTTGCGCCTTGATTCGTGGCATGACCGCGAGCAGCTGCGGTTCACCGACGTGAGACGTTTGAACACCGAACGAGACCGGGGTCTCGTGCTCCACTTCTTCGCCAATCACGAGCTCCTGGCGCTGGAGCTGATGGCGCTGGCATTGCTGAAATTCCCCGACGCGCCGGCCAAGTTCCGCCGCGGGTTGGTGCAGACTCTTGTGGATGAGCAGGAGCACGTGCGTCTCTACCGCGGGCGCATGGAGCAGGTAGGGGTCGAATTCGGCGAGATTCCAGTGAGCGATTTCTTCTGGACGGCGATCGCGCCAATGGAACGCCCGATGGACTTCGTCGCCCGATTGAGTCTCACCCTCGAGCAGGCCAATCTTGACTATTCGGTCCACTACGCCCGCGCCTACCGCCGCCTGGGGGACGATGCGACGGCAGCTATCCTGCAACGGATCTACCAAGACGAGATTGGTCACGTAAAACACGGTCTGTCCTGGTTCAACCGCTGGCGCGATCCCGAGCTCTCCGAATGGGAGGCGTACAAACGTGTCTTGAGCATGCCCTTGTCGCCGGCGCGCGCCAAGGGCATCGGTTTCAACCGCGAGGGTCGCAGCAAAGCGGGTCTTTCCGCCGTGTATATTGATGAGCTGGAGCTGTTCAATCAGTCGCGGGGACGCTGTCCCACCGTGTTCTGGTTCGACCCGAACTGCGAGGCCCGCGCGGCTTACGAGGGCACCGCATTCACACCTGCCAAACAGCTAAAACAGCTGATGACGGATTTCGCCGAACTCCCGATGCTGCTGTGTGCGGCGGATGATGTGGTACTTGTGGTGCAACGACCGTCGACCGCTTTCTTGCGTGACATGCATCGGGCGGGTTTCGCGATTCCGGAATTCGTGGAATACGGCGCTGACGGCCTGCAATCCTTGGGGCTTGCGGCGCGCAAGATACGCCGACTGACCCCCTGGGGGTGGAGTCGCGAGAGTGCGCGGTTTCTGGCGCCCCTGATGCCGAACCTGACCGCCGACAAAATCAAGAGGCCGCAGGATTTCTGGAACAGGGAGATCAGGGAGCTCTATTCCAAATCGTTCAGCGCTGCTTTGCTGCGACGGGTGCTGCCCCAGCTGCGAGATGGGCGAGATTGGCTGTGTCGTGGGTGGGAGGTTGGCAAGACCTTCTCCGACAGGGACCAGCTCACGAGTCAGATCGAAGCGTGGGCGAAACAGGGGTGTCACGAGGTCGTGGTAAAAGCAGCCTTTGGCGCGGCCGGCCGCGAGCAGGTCTTCGTCTCCGCCGGACGGTTGCGCGACGAGCAGATCGGCTGGGTGACGAATACGCTGGCGCAGCAGGGCACCGTGGTGGCGGAACCGCGCCTGTCCAAGCGCTTCGACCTCTCTGTCCATCTGGATGTTGGGGAAGACGGTATGGTGATCCTGATCGGGTGGACCCGATTTATTACCGACGGTCGCGGTCAGTTTATCGGCGCCTTTGCGACCCGGATCTGGTCCGGTTTGTCGGATGAGGAGAAACGTTTCGTTTACGGTGACGGCCGCATGCCGCAGCGGTTACCCGATCTGTTCGGCGCGCTGGCAGACCTCGTGGGGGACGCGCTTTTCGCGCAGGGATACGCGGGGCCGGTGGGCATCGATGCGCTGGTGTACGAAGACGGGCCGACTCTGCGTCTCAAGCCGATCGTGGAGATCAACCCGCGACTGACCATGGGTCGAGTAGCACTCAACCTCGGTCGCCGCGTAAACGCGGCACGCACCTCCGTCTGGGTGACCATTACGCGCCGTGAGATCGAAGCTGCCGGGTTTGCCGGCATGGGCGACTACCATGCGTTTGTTCTTGAACGACACCCAGTGGAAATGCAGGACGGACTTATCTCTCGCGGTCTGCTGCTGACCACAGACCCGTCCAAAGGGGAGATGTTTTGCAGCGGGTTGGTGGTGGGAGAGTCGATGGAACAATGCAGCGAATATTTGGGTCCTCTGTCCAAAAAGCTCCAACCCGCGTTCGTTCGACCAGCTGCGCAGCGGCCCGCTGGTGAAGTTCGGCGAAGTCCATTCCGATGTTCTTAAGGAACCTATCCCTTTGTGTTCCAGATAGTTCACATAAAACGATGCCCCGCAAATCGCACTCAGCAAGGTAGTTCAAACTGCAACTGAAAGCGGTGCTTCGGCACGGCAGTCTCCCTGTTTGTAGCTGTTTTGAAACGTGCATATCTTGAAACAACGAACGTGAAACTACCCTAAACTATGCAAGGTCGAGCCTCTAATCCGCCGCCGTTGGTCCTGGCTATCCTCTTTGTTTTTGCCGTTGGCTCGCCGGCGGCCGCGGTCAACGGGGATCTCGATCGGGACGGAGACGTCGACTTCGACGACTTTTTCATCTTCGCTGACAACTTCGGTCTCACCGGTAGTCCGGATGATGCCGACACCGTCGTCGTCACCGTCCGCGACACCATTACCGTCGCCCTGCGCGACACGATTACGGTCCGTGACACGGTTTTCGTCACGAGCGATACCACGACCACGGGTGGCACCCCCCTCTTCTTCGGCGATCCCAACCTGGAGTCGGCGGTGCGCGATGCGCTTTCCAAGACCACCGGAAACCTGCTCAGCACCGAAGGCGAATCGCTTACGTTTTTGAATGCTTCGAACCGGAACATCGTGGTGCTCACCGGCATCGAAAACCTGAGCAATCTGGTGAGCTTGACCTTGAGCGACAACCAGATCATCGACATCAGTCCCCTCGAGCCGTTAACGGCGTTGCGCAGTCTCACCCTGGCCAACAACCAGATCCGCGATATCTCGCCACTGGTGTCCAACAGCGGCATCAGTACCGGCGCGACCGTAGTGCTCACCGGCAACCCGCTGATCAACCTCGCTACCTCACAACAGATTCCGGCGCTGACTGCTCGCGGTGCCACGGTGAGCTCCGATCCGACCGTGGTAACCTTCACCGATTCGAGTCTGGAAGCAGCGGTGCGCTCCGCCCTGGTACAACCCACCGGCGATCTGCTTTCCATCGATCTAGGCTTTGTTTCCACCCTCGACGCCAGCAACAAGGGAATCACCAGTCTGTCGGGGATCGAGAACATGACATCGTTGACCGAGCTCCTGCTGGACGACAATTCGATCTCGGACCTTGCGCCATTGGGCAACCTAACCGGCTTGACGAAGCTGCACCTGGCGCGCAATCAGATCGTGAACATCGATTCCCTCGCCCGCCTGACAAACCTGTTGGATCTTGACCTGCAGGGAAACCAGGTGAGCGCCTTACAGCCTTTGGCTTCTCTCACCTCCTTGAATCAGCTGGTCATGAGTCAGAATCAGGTAGCCGATCTGGCCCCCTTGAGTTCACTGTCGTCGTTGACGATTCTCACCCTGGATATCAACCAGATCGTCGACCTTGCACCGCTGGCCAGCTTGACTCAGCTCCTGCAGCTCAACCTGATCGACAACCAGGTCAGAGAGGTGGAGTCCCTCGTATCTCTGTCCGCACTGGCGGATCTATGGCTCAACGGCAACCCTTTGAGCAACACCGCCATCACCCTCCACATCCCGCAAATCGAGGCCAACGGAACGTTTGTCCGCCGCTGAATCGACCGATCCGCTCAACCTCGCGCGCAACGGCACCTGGCGGAATTACGACGGCACCAACGGTCTGCCCGGCCCCGCCCTTGCCGTGGGCCAGGACCGGGAAGGTTTCATCTGGGTTGGAACCTACGGAACCGGCGTCAGCCGCTACGACGGCGAGGTCTTTCACACTTTCAGCGCCGCGGACGGACTCCAGGTGAAGCACGTCTGGAATATGATCGCCGACGACCAGGGACGGATGTGGTTCGCCGCGTAGGAAGGAGTCAGCTGCTGGGACGGCGGACGTTTCCTCAACTACTCCACCGCCGACGGGTTGCCCCACAACGACGTGCACGTGGTGACCCAGGGACCCGATGGCGACATCGGGATGGGCACCGAGGTGGGTCTCAGCCTTTTTAACGGGCACTCCTTCAAGAGTGTGGCCGAGGGGCTTCCCCATCCTTCCATCACCGCGTTGACCTTCGACCGGTCGGGGGCACTCTGGGTCGGCACCGACAAAGGGGTCAGCCGTTACGACGGCAAAAGCTTCGAGAATTTCTCCCTCGCCGACGGCTTAGCTTCCGAAAAAATCTGCGATATCCTCGAAGACGGCAGCGGGCGCCTTTGGATCGCCACCGAAGAGGGAGTCAACTGCCTGCAGAATGGCAAATTTCGGACGCTCACGACCGCCGACGGTCTGGCCAACAATCACGTTCGCACGCTCATGGAAGACCGGGAAGGCCGACTCTGGTTCGGGACCCAGGGTGGTGTCAGCTTCGGGGACGGCCGGCGGTTCGCCAGCCTCACCACGGCGGACGGACTAGTCAACGATCAGGTGTGGTCGGTGCATCAGGACCACGCCGGGGATTACTGGTTCGGGGGGTTCATCGGGCTGAGCCAATACAGCCAGAGTTTTTTCAGTTATACCACCGCCGATGGTCTGGCGCACAACGATCTACGCGCCATCCTGCGGCGCCAAGACGGAGATCTCTGGTTCGGCTCCTTGGGCGGGTTGAGTTGCTTCGACGGAGAGCGGTTCACCAACTATACCGAGGACGAAGGTCTGGCACGAAACCGGGTGTTCGCGCTGCTTGAGGAAGAGGATGGCACCCTTTGGATCGGCACGGAACGCGGGTTGAACCGTTTCAATGGGATCGAGTTCGAGACGTTTACCGAAGATGACGGTCTGGTCCACAACCGGGTTTACACTTTGCTCAAGGGATCCGACGGACGCCTGTGGTTGGGAACGGAGGGGGGGTTGGGTTGGTACGACGGTGAACGTTTCGTCGCCTTAACCACCGCCGATGGGCTAATCGACGATGATATCAACGAGATTCTGGAAGATGAGAACGGAACGCTGTGGATCGGCACCGAGGGGGGTATCAGCAAGTACGACGGCGAGACCTTTACCAACTTCGGCGTCGCCGACGGAATGCCGGACCCGCATGTCAACGGCATGGCCCTGGACCGCGACGGCCGGCTCTGGGCGGGCACGCTGGCGGGTGTCACCTGCTTCGACGGGTCGAGGTTCTCTACCCTGACGACAGCTGATGGTCTGGCCAGCGATGCCGTCTTACGGGTCTTTCAGGACAGCAACGGCTACATGTGGTTTGCTACCTGGGGCGGTCTTAACCGCTACGACGGGGAGGTGTTCCAAATCCTTACGCAAGAGGACGGTTTGGCGAGCAGCTCGGTTATGAAATTCTTTGAGGAGGAGGACGGGCGACTCTGGTTCGCAACCGGAAGCGGAGCGACCTGCTGCCGCTTGCCGGTGCCCTCACCACCCCCGGTATATATTCGTGCGGTGGTGGCCGATCGGCGCTACACCTCGCTGGACGCCGTCTCCATCCCCTCCAGCGCAGGTTTGACTGCCGTGGAGTTTCACGGCATCAACTTCAAGACGCGCCCCGGCGCCATGATCTACCGCTACCGGCTCAAGGCTCACAGCGAAGACTGGAAAACCACCCGTGCGCGCCGGGTCGAATATCAGGACCTGGAACCCGGGTCCTATCTGTTTCAGGTGGTCGCCGTCGATCGCGATCTGAACTACTCGATGCCGGTTGAGGTAAAGATCACCGTGACCCATGATGTCCGGGATGAGCGCATCGACGAGCTGGAGTCGAGGGTGAGAGAGCGGACGCAGGAACTGCTGTCCAAGAACAAAGAGCTGGAGCAGACCCTCGTACAGCTGCGCGATGCCCAGAACCAACTGGTGGTCCAGGAAAAGATGGCCACGTTGGGCAACCTGGTTGCCGGCATCTCCCACGAGCTGAACAGCCCGTTGGGGGCAGTGAAGAGCGCCGGCGACGTACTGACCAAAGGCTTGGAGCGGATTCGCAACGCCGTGGTGGGCAGTGATACCATAGATAAGGTAAAAGCAGACGGACATTTTCAGCGCGTTCTGGGTTTGTTGGAGGACAGCATCGGCACCTCGGGTCAGGCAATTGAGCGGATAAGTCACATACTCGGCAGCCTCAGGAGCTTTGCACGGTTGGACGAAGCCGAGTACCAGTTGGTCGATCTGCACGAAGGGCTGGAGAGCACGTTGATCCTCTTGGAACATCAGCTGAAAGAACGCATAACGGTAGAAAAAGAGTACGGCGAGCTTCCCGAGATCTACTGTTATCCCGGGGAGCTGAACCAGGTTTTCATGAATGTGATCGTGAATGCCGTGCAGGCGATCGAGTGCCGCGGCACCGTGCGCCTACAATCGGAATTGGACCAGGATCACGTCATCGTGCGCATCGCCGACAACGGTCGGGGGATCTCCAAAGACCGCCTCGAGACCATCTTCGACCCCGCCTTCTCCAACAAGGATGCCCGGGTAGGCATGGGGTTGGGTTTGGCCATGAGCTACAACATCGTTCGCAAACACCAGGGTCGCATCGACCTGGAAAGCACTCCCGATGAAGGCACGATAGTCACCATCTGTCTTCCCGTTCGACCCGCCTGAAACATCGCTTCCCCGAACCCTATCTGTTACTCATCTCGGCGAATATTCACCTTGCCCCCGGTGCCTGAGGTGTTATAGTTCTGGACTCTGAAACGGAACGACGGGGCTTCTGCCTCCCACATCCCGCGAAAGGAGCTCGATAATGGATTTCTCAAGCGTTCTAGGTAATGGGCGGAAGGTGCTCTTCGTGGCGCTCTTCCTACTGCCAGCCAGCGCTCCGCTCTACGCGCAGGAAAGCCACGCACCGCCCAGCGGCGACTCATCGATTATTTCACCGGACGCACGGCTGGAACTGCTGTTCACCAGCAAATTGCTCACCGAAGGTCCGGCAGTGGCGCTGGATGGTTCGGTCTACTTCAGCGAGATCACCTTTACGGCCGCGTCCGACATGGCCGCTGGATATATCTGGCGCTACGACCCGAAAACCAAGAAGACCGCCATCTACCGTTCCCCCAGCGGCATGTCCAACGGTCTGAAGTTCGATGCCAAGGGGCGTCTCATTGCCGCCGAAGGAGCAGATTACGGTGGCCGCCGCGTGACGCGGACGGACCTCTCCACCGGCAAGACGGAGATCATCGCCGGGCTCTACGACGGCAAGCCGTTCAACGCTCCCAACGATATCACCCTCGACGAAATGGGCCGGATCTACTTCAGTGATCCCCGGTATTTGGGTCACGAACCGGTGGAGCAGCCTACCTTCGGGGTCTATCGCATCGACCCAGACCGCAGCGTCCACCTGATCATCACCGATGCCGGCAAGCCGAACGGGGTCGCCGTCTCCCCTGACCAGAAGAGTCTCTACGTCGTGAGCAACGACAACGGCTCCACCGGCCTGTTCCGGCTGCCGGAAGGGTTGACGAAGACCCATAAAGGCCGCATGGCGCTGCTGGCCTACGATCTACACGAGGACGGCACCGCCACCTTCCGCGAGGAGCTGGTGGATTATTCCCCCGAGGACGGTCCGGACGGTTTGGTATGCGACACGGACGGCAATCTCTGGGTGGCGGTACGCGACGTAACGCGGCCCGGGATCAATGTCTACTCGCCCAAGGGGAAGGAGCTGGCGCGGATTCCGATGCCGATGCGCGGGGAAGAGGGTTGGCTGGGCGGCAAGGGGTTCAGTATTCCCACTAACGTTGCCTTCGGTCGCGGCAAGGAGAGCAAAACCCTCTACGTCACCGCTGACGCGGACCTCTATCGGATCAAGGTGAAGAAAGACGGCTACCACCTGCCCGAGAAGTAGACGTCAGCGATCCGGCGTAAAGCTGCCTAAACGGGGGCTCGGACGGGCCGCTCGTTACATATACGGGGTCAAATCGAACCGCGCGCCGGTCTCTGCTGCGACGTACGCCCCATAACAAACGGCAACGATGTCGCGAGCGATTTCGATCGTTCCTTTGGGATCGCGGCCATAGGCGATCGATTCGCAGAAGTCCTGCAGCTCATCCGGAAAACCGTTCATCCAGTCTTCGTTCGGGTTGGTGAGCTGCCACCCCGCCCGCGTCTCCACCTTTTCGCGAATGTAGGCGTCACCAAGGACCGCTTCATCGGGCACGTAAGTCATCATGCCGGTGTTGGGGTTGATGTTGCAGTGCACCACGGCTTTGCTGGAGTAAACGCTCAGTAGATTCTGGATCCCCCCCAACGTGATGTCCGCGGCCGTCAGCTGTGCTACCGACTTATCGGCGAAGGTGAGGAGCATGGAGCCCCAGTCCTCGCAATCGTGCCACCCGGTTTGCACCCACTTTTCTTCTTCCCCCACGAAGGAAGCGACCTCGGTTATGTTGCCGACCTCGGCCACCACCGACTTCGGTTTGATTGGCTTCCCATTCCGCCGAATCCCTTCCTCGTATTTCAGATAAAGTGCCCCCGCCACCGGATGACAGCCCTTGTTGAACAGACTGCCGCCACCGCAGTGCCGCCAAATCTTGGCGTATTCGGAGTGGGTGCCGCTATGGGATTCCTCGGCCACGATCCTCAGGATGGTGTTGTCGCTCTTGCTCAGTACCTCGTTGGCTTTCTGAACACTGGGAGCGTAGATCCAGTTTTCGGCGTAACAAAGCTGCACGCCGTGGCGAGTGACGGCGTCGGCCATGGCATCGGCCGATGCCAGCGCGGTCTGGAACATGTCGCGCCGTGCGACCTCCTTGCCGACCGACTCCTGTTTGCCGTCGCCGAAAAAGCCGGTTAGCGGTTTCTCGCAAATGATGTCTTTGCCGGCCGCGGCCGCCTGGATCACCAGGGGGTGATGTTGGGAATTTGGAGTGCACAGGTCGACCACGTTGATCTCCGGATCCGCGAGCAACTCCTCCACGGATGCGTACGCACGCTCCAGTCCATGAGCTTCCACAAACGCCTTGGCGCCGTCCGCTGTCCGCGAGGCCGCACCTTTGATCCGGATGTCCAGGCCGTAGACTTTGCGGTAGTTCTCTAGATGAAAGGAAGCGGCAAACCCGTTTCCGACAACGCCGATTACCAGCGGTTTCATAAGAATCCTTGAGGGTTGGTGACGCTGACCGTCGCACTACGAGCTGGAATTGTACGCGAGGAGTTCGATGTGCTCAAGCGGCAAACGCACCTCGAATGCCTTGCGCCCGACTTCACATTTTTGCATATCCTCAGGGAGCGCAGCGTTAAATCTGGAGGAGCATCCCATGGCCGAGAACCAATCTAATCAGAAGCCCGATTCAAAGGACGCAAACATCGGCGACGTCCGTCCGCACAAAAGGAAGAAGCTCAGTGCCGATGCATACGAAAAGAAACTGGAGAAAAAACTGCAGGAGCTGGTCAAGATGCAATATTGGATCAAGAAGTCGGGAATGCGGGTCGTACTCATCTTCGAAGGGCGTGATGCCGCGGGCAAGGGCGGGACCATTAAAAGAGTGGTGGAGCCCCTGAATCCGAGAGGCTGTCGCGTGGTTGCTCTGGGCACGCCTTCCGACCGCGAACGGACCCAGTGGTATTTTCAGCGTTATGTCTCCCATCTCCCGGCCGCGGGCGAGATGGTCGTGTTCGATCGCAGCTGGTACAACCGGGCGGGGGTCGAACGGGTAATGGAGTTTTGTACCGACGAGGAATACCTGGAATTCCTGCGGTCCTGTCCGGAGTTCGAACGCATGCTCGTCCGTTCCGGAATCGTACTGCTGAAATACTGGTTTTCGGTAAGCGAGGAAGAACAAGACCGCAGATTTCGCGGGCGTGCGAAGGATCCTATGCGCAGATGGAAGCTCAGTCCCATGGATCTGGAGGGTCGCGACCGATGGGTGGAGTACTCCAAAGCGAAGGACGAGATGTTCTTCTACACTGACATCGAGGAGGCACGGTGGTACACCGTCGAATCAGACGACAAACGACGGGCGCGACTGAACTGTATCGCCCACATATTAAACACGATACCGTATGACGACGTGACCCCCGATCCGATCAAGCTGAAGAAGCGGAAAGAGTACGAGCCGTACAAGCGCCCCCCCAAACATCTCGCCGTCCCCGATAAATTCTGAGCGCGGAGTTACATACCTGCGACTTCAGGCGGGGGTGATGCATCAAACGCAATGACGGAGGTTGACGAGCTCGAGCTGGTCCAACAGGCGCGCCACGGCGACGTCGGTGCGTTCGAAACGCTGCTGGACCGCTACCAGCCGCGTGTTCTTCGGATCGTGCTGCCGATCGTGAAGAATTCGATGGATGCCGAGGAGGTGGTCCAGGACGTTTTTCTCTCGGTGTTCCAAAAGATCGACCGCTTTCGCGGTGACTCGAGTCTTTCGACCTGGATTCACCGCATCGCCGTAAATACAGCGCTCATGCGGCGACGACGCCACAAACCGGGTGTCGACGTGCCGTTGGACGACGTGCTCCCAGCGTTCGAGGAAAACGGCCATATCGCCGCCGACGTCGCTGATTGGTCCAGAGAGGCGACCGATCCGGCGTTGCTTGAAGAGGCCAGCGCGGTCATATCTGCCGCCGTAGACCACCTGGACGATAAGTATCTCAGCGTTTTCATGTTGCGCGACGTGGAGGGACTCTCCACCGCAGAAACGGCCGGCATTCTCGAGCTTGGCATATCGGCCGTAAAGTCGAGGTTGCATCGAGCTCGCCTTTATCTTCGCCAGGAGCTAGCCGAGTACTTCGACCGACGAACCCGCCGGGAGGAAGATGTCAACGTGTAAGGAAGTGATTCAGGTGCTCACCGAATACCTCGAAGACGATCTGAGCACGGAAGAGAAGGCGCGCTTCGAGCAACACATGTCAGAGTGCAGCCCGTGTATGGCGTTTCTGCGCACCTACGAGAAGTCCAGCGAGCTGGCCACGAACGCTCTGCGTGCGGAAGAGATCCCAGACGAGTTGCAGCAGCGGATTCGCGGATTCCTCAAAGAGAAGCTCGGACTGCGAGGGTGAGGGTCTCGCCCTCGGTCCTCTATGAAGAAATCCCGTCGCAAGAACCCACCTAAACCTGAAAGCCAATCATCCTCGCCGTCCACCACGGCGGCGTATTTCGAATGCCTGCGAGAGTCCGCCGAGTCCCCTAAGGGGGTGCGCCGCGTAGCCCTGGGATTGGCCGTCGTTACCTTCCTGCTGGGCGCCTGGACGTTTGATGCGAAACTCTCTCTCAGTGGCGACAACACCGAGTTCATCACCCTTGCCCGCAGCCTTGCTCAAGGTACCGGGCTGACCCACATCAATACCGCGGTGCCGGCCCCGGCGACCAAATACCCACCCGGATTCCCCCTGCTTCTGGCCCCTATGGAGCTCTGGGCTCCGGGGTCCTGGACGCCGATGAAATGGGTTGTCCTGGTGATGTTTACGGCTTCGGTGCCGCTCTTCTTCTACCTCATGCGCACCAGCCTCGGCACCCTGCCATCTCTGTGCGCCGCGGTGATCTGTCTCACTATTCCCCTTCTGCAAGACTACGCTCACCAGGTCATGTCGGAGGTTCCGTACCTGGCATTTTCCGTGGCGGCGTTATTTCTCCTGCAGCGTTCAGGTGAAAACCCGTCGGTGCGGGGGAACCGCTGGTTGCTTGCCGCTTTTGTGTGCACCATGGCGGCGTATTACATCCGCACGGTGGGCATCGTGCTCATTGCCGCCGCAGTTCTCCATTTCTTGGTGCGCGGCGAGCGAAAGAAGGGGCTGATGTTCTTCGGGGGGGCGCTGTTGGCCTGGTTGCCCTGGACCCTGCGCAATCGCGCCGTCGGCGCGGGGGGTGTCTATCTGCAGCAGCTCATCCAGGTGAACCCGTACTTTCCCGACCAGGGTCTTTTGGGCTTTGCCGGATTTGCCGACCGCGTCCTGCAGAACACGGCGATCTACTACCTGCAGATCCTGCCGTCCATCGGAAGCTACCCCGAACTGTACCACGGAGCAGCGGTCCTGTTCCCTCCCCTGTCAGCCGTCATCGCCATCTCGATGATCTATGCCGGCGTTCAGGCCTACCGTTCGCGCCGCGACCTCTTGCTGCTTATCTACACCGTTCTTTTCCTCGGCACGGTGGTGCTGTGGTACTGGAGCGGTGATCGTTTCCTGGTCCCGATCCTTCCCCTGTTGCTCTATTTCACCGTGCGCGCAGGGTCGGACCTGTTGAGCTTCGCTGCGCGTCGCGGGTTGCGTACCCCGATTCCACTGGTGGTCGTGACGGTGCTGATCCTGGCGGCTCTTTCCAACAACACGAGCGGTCTGCAAAAGCTAGCAGAGCGCGCCCGGGGCGATTATTACCCGAACTGGGGCAACTACTATCGCGCCGGGATGTGGCTGCGCGAGAACACCCCGGAACCCTCCATCGTGGCCTGTCGCAAGGGGTACTGGATGTACGTGGTATCCGGTCGTCCTTGTGTGCTCTACGCCTTCGACGATCCGGAACAGGTCATTGTGGGGTTGGAGCAGAATGGGGTAGACTTCGTTGTTGTCGATCAGCTCGGCTTTCGACATACGGGCGACTATCTCGTGCCCGCCATCCAGCAGTACGAGGAGCGCTTCGAGGTCGTATGGCATGCCGCCAATCCGGATACCTGGGTACTGAGGTTTTTGGCGCCCAAGTAACGCTGTTTGACACCCGTTTGAGTCGCTTCCTACATTGAGCAGCGTGATTCACAGTAGTTTGCCAGGAGCGGTGATCCAGCGTTTGATCGGTTGGGGCCGTGTCTGGTCGATTCCTTCCTTCGCGTCCTACCTGCTTTGTAGTCTCGTCTTCACCTACCCGCTAGTCCTCCAGCTAGGTACCCATGTGCCCGGCACGGTTGCCGGCGACGTACCGGTCTATATCTGGAACCTGTGGTGGACCAGGTTCGCGCTCCTGGCCGGCGCAAGCCCTCTCTTCTCCGACTACATCTTCGCGCCCAACGGCGTTTCGCTGGTCTTCCACGCATTTGTTTTCTTCAAGTCGCTGCTGGCCATCCCCATGCAGGCGCTGTTCAGCACGTGGACCAGCTACAACCTGCTCATCCTCGAAACCTTCACCGTGTCGGGGTACTTTATGTACCTCCTGGCACGGCACCTCACCGAAAGTCGAGCCGCCGCCTGGGTGGCGGGGTTGATCTACGGCTTCAGTCCGTACATGCTGACGCGAGGTACCGGCCACCTGAACTACCTCAGCGGTGAGTTTATTCCGCTCTATGCACTGTGCCTTGTGCGTTTGATCGAAGAAGGTCGAGCCAGATGGGCCGTGGGTGGGGGGGTTTGTCTGCTGTTCACCGCCTATTGTGAGTATTACTACCTGATATATCTGAGCATCTTCACCCTGGCCTTTCTCGCTTATCGTATCCGTCGCGATCCCACCTCCGCGCTGCGCCCGGACCTGGTCAAACAGCTTGGTTTGATGGGCGCCATCGTATTGGTGGGATTCTCTCCCATTCTAATGGCCCTTCTTACCGCGACGGAAAGCGGGTTTATCTACGGTGGGTGGAGTGGCTCGGCTAAGATGGGGGCAGACCTGCTGGCGTTCGTGGTGCCCCCGCCAGGCAGCCTGCTGTACGGCGATGTCGGCCGCAGTCTCTACGCCGTTTTCACCGGCGGCAACGCCATCGAAGGCACGGTTTTCGTTGGTTTCACGGCGCTGGCGCTGGCCGTATGGAGCTCGCTTCGCCTGCGCCGCGATTTACAGGTGCGGCCATGGTTATGGATCACACTGCTGTTCTGGTTGTTGTCGCTGGGCCCGCTCCTGCACATCGGCGGGGATTTTGTTTTTGGATTCGGACCCGTTCGGTTCTCGATTCCACTGCCATACTTCCTAGTGCACTACATCCCGTTGATCAAGGGTGCCCGCGTTCCCGCGCGTTTCGACATCATGGTCAATCTCGGCATCGCGGTTCTTTGCGCTTTCACGCTGCGGCACCTGTTGCAGCTGACCACCAAAGCATGGCCTGCGGCGTTTGGAGTTTCGCTGTTGATCGCCCTGGAGTACCTGAGGTTACCCTACCCGACGGCGGAGGTAAAAATCCCCGAGTTTTACCGCGAGATCGCCGCCGACCCACGCGAGGTATCGGTCATGGAGGTACCCCTGGGTTGGCGCACCGGCTGGGGCAGCACCGGACGCAGTCACGACTGGCAGCAGCTCTACCAGATCGTGCACGGCAAACGCATTATCGGTGGATTCGCCTCCCGCGTTCCGGAAAGCCAACTGCAGGCGATGACGGATCTGCCGGCCATTGCTCCATTGCTGCGCCTGCAGGAATCCGTGCCCACCGAACCCTCGGCCACCGGTGCCCGTCGGGAAGCCATTTGCGCCCAGGTTCGCGAACTGATTGACCATCTACCCGAATTCGCGGCGCAGCAGTTGGAAGCCAATGCCGCGTTGCAACGATTCCTGCAGCTGGCGCCGAGCCGCACATCGGTGTCCGACGAACCCTCTACCTGGAGCCGATCCAGCGGTGCCAGGCTGGTCGAGGCGACGCAGCTGGGGTACATCGTGGTCCATCCGCCGTACAGCGACCTTGCGCCGCTCACAAGTTATCTCGAACGTGTATGGTCCTTGCGCAGGCTCTACGAGCGCGACGGAATCATCGCATACGCGGTAGTCCCCGACACCTCCACCAGATAACCAGACGGCAAGGCGGAGCCCGTTGGCAGAGCCCGAACGACCGACGCTTTACATCGTCATACCTGCCCTCAATGAGGAGGAGATCATCCTCACCACCTTGAGGCGGATCGAGAACGAGTTGGATCTGGACTACCAGGTCATCGTCGTCAACGATCACTCCACCGATCGCACCGAAGAAGTGGTGCGCGAGTTCGCCATCGAAAACCACCACGTACAGCTGGTGAACAACGAAGGCGGCCGCGGGTTTACCAATGCCCTGCGGGTGGGATACGATGCGGCGGGAGAGGGTGTGATCGTGACTATGATGGCGGATCTCTGCGATGATCCACAAACCTTGCCGAGGATGTATGAGAAAATCGTCGAAGGGTACGACGTGGTCTGCGGTTCCCGCTACATGCCCGGGGGTGGAAAGGAAGCGGAAGACAGCGAGGTGAAAGGGGCTCTTTCGAGGTTTGTGGGTCTCTCGCTGCGCTGGCTCGTAGGGCTGCCGACCCACGACGTTACCAACGCTTTCAAGATGTACCGCAGCGAAATACTGAAGTCGATCACCATCGAAGAGGCAGGTTTCGCCAGCTCACTGGAGATAACGGTCAAGGCGTATCTTAAGGGGTGTCGCATCACCGAGGTTCCCACGGTGTGGCGTGGGCGCACGGCGGGCAAATCGAAATTCAGCATGTTGAAGGGGGGAAAGGACTACCTGCGCTGGTACGTGTGGGCGGTTCTTCTGCGGAAACACAAGTTCTAGTCGACGCTGGCGGTCCTTACATTACGAACCGCGCTCCAGGGTTGCCTCGACGATCTCACCAATGATCCGTTCCATGTCGTACTGATACGACCACTCGGGGTAATGCTGTTGGAATCGGCGCACGTCGCTGATCCACCAGATATGGTCGCCCGACCGCGCATCCTCTCCCAAGGTGTAGTCCAGCTTCTTGCCCGAAGATTTCTCCGTCATGGCGATCGCCTCCAGCATGGAGCAGTTGCTGTGCCGGCTGCCCCCCATGTTATACACCTCGCCCATCCGGGGATCGCGGAAAAACTCCCAGAATGCGGCCACGAGGTCGCGGCTGTGGATGTTGTCCCGCACCTGTTTTCCCTTGTAACCGAAGATGGTGTACGGCCGGCCGGTCACGGCGCATTTGACCAGGTAGGCGAGAAACCCGTGAAGCTCAGCGCCCGAATGAGCGGGCCCCGTCAGACAGCCGCCGCGAAACGAAACGGTCTTCAGGTCGAAGTAACGGCCGTACTCCTGGGTCATCACATCCGCAGCCACCTTGGATGCGCCGAACACGCTGTGCTTCGACTGATCGATGGTCATGCTCTCGTCGATGCCGTATTCACAGTACGGATGTGACGAGTCGACCTCCCAACGGGACTCTCGTTCGACCAGCGGCAAGCGGTTCGGTGTGTCTCCGTAGACCTTGTTGGTGCTACAGAAGATGAACGCCGCCTGCGGACAATGCCTGCGCGTTGCCTCCAACAGGTTCAGGGTACCGTTGGCGTTTACACTGAAATCTGTAAGCGGCTCCTTCGCCGCCCAGTCGTGAGAAGGCTGGGCGGCGGTGTGAACGATCAGTTCGATCTCCGTACCATATTGCGCGAACAAGCGGTTCAGGTCCTCCGTGTCGCGCACGTCAATGTCGTGGTGGCGGTAATTCCCCAGGGTCTTCTCTAGGGCCTGTCGATTCCATTCCGTTGAGCCATCGGACCCGAAGAAGTACTGTCGCATATTGTTGTCGACACCGGCGACATCCATCCCCTGGGCGTGCAAGAATCTCGCCGATTCGCTGCCGATCAGTCCGGCGGAGCCTGTGACCAGTGCAACACTCACCCGCTACCTCAGCTGAAGATGGGGCGGACCGTATCCTCTTCCGCCTTGAGCCACTCGAAAACGTCGGTCGCGATCTCTCTTATCCCCGTCTTGGGACGCCACCCCGTGCTCGATGTTACCTTGCTGTTGTCGGTCACATAGTACGGTACGTCCACCTTGCCGGTCTCCGGGTCTGCGCTTATCTCCACCTCCCTCCCGGTTACCTCGCGACACAGCTTCGTGTACTGTCTCAGGGAGGTCGAACCTTGCAGACCACCGCCCACATTGAAGACCTCGCCGGCATACTCCTGCATCCGCTCCGACTGCAGGTCGATGAGCGCAAACAGATCGTCGGGATGGAGCAGATCTCGCACCTGTTTTCCGGTGCCGCCAAAGCCGATATAACGCAACGGTTTCTCGAAGTAGTGCCGCGCAACCCACATGGTGTACACGCCTTGATCCGCCTTGCCCCACTGCCCGCTGCCGGCGATGACGCCGCACCGATTGACCACCGCGTGCAAGTCGAAGAGCTCGCTGTACTCCTGGATGATGAGTTCCGAAGCGAGTTTCGTCGCGCCGTACAAGGATCTGTACCGCGCTGTTTCGAAGGTCTCGGAAATGCCGTCAACAGAGCAACCAAGCGGAAGGGTTTCGCACTCGTCCAGGTCGAGGCGTTCGTCTCCAGCGGTCAAGGGCAAAGCCTTCAAAGCCGGGATGGAGTAGACCCGGGAGGTGGACAGAAAGATTACAGCGTCGCAACGCTTGCGGGCGAACTCCAGACAGTTCAGCGTTCCCGTTAGGTTGGTATGCAGCAGGTAGGAAGGCTCTGAGTTGAGGCCGGCGAGGACCGAAGCTTCGGCCGACGCCTCGATAAGCCGATCGAACGATCCTTCTACCGCCGCCAGATCGTCGGGGTTGCGAATATCGCCATGGACAAACTCGATACCTCGACGCTTGAAATCGGAGAGGTTCAACTCGGAGCCCCGTCGCTTTAAGTTGTCCACGACAACTACGCGGCGATCGGGATAACGATCTTTTAGTCGCCGCGCGATGCTGGCGCCCACGAAACCAGCACCTCCCGTAATCAGTACGCTCAACCTGTGTGATCCGCTGGTATCGGGTGAAGTATCTGCACGCTCTAGGAAGGGACCGGGCTGTCCGGGTGGATCAGGTTTTCGGCTTTGATCTCAGCCCAAAAATCAGCCGGGATCTCTTCCTCGAGGATCTCGTAATTCTCGTTGACCCGGTCCGGCTGCCGGGTACCGGGGATAATGGTCGTGATGGCCGGATGAGCCAGGGCGAACTGGGAGGCAGCGGCTTTGAGTGACACCTTGTGGCGCGCAGCCACTTCCTCAAGACCTTTCGCTTTCTCCAGGATTTCCGGCGGTGCATCGGAGTAGTTGTATTTTGCTCCCGGGGTCGAGCCCTTGGCCAAGATGCCGCTGTTGAAGGTGCCGCCGGCCATGATGCCGATATGCTTCTCCTCACACAAAGGCAGGAGCTGGTCGAGGGAGCTTTGGTCCAACAGGCTGTAGCGACCAGCAAGCAAAAAACAATCGAAGTCTCCCTCGCGGGCGAAGCGCGCCAGCATCTCCCACTGGTTCATGCCGGCGCTCACCGCCTGGACGGTGCCTTCGCTCCGCAGCTTGTCCAGCGCCGGATACGCGCCTTCCATCGCTTCCTCAAAGTGTCGGTCGGGATCGTGGATATGCAGAATGTCGACCCGATCCAAACCCAGCCGCTCCAGGCTGTCCTCCAGCGATCGCATAACCCCGTCATAGCTGAAATTAAACACCGGATCGAACGGCGGCGCGTTTTCGAAGATCGACTGTCCGGCCGGCGCGCCCTCGCTGGGCACGAGCACGCGGCCGACCTTGGTGGCCAAGTAGTAGGAGTCCCGCGGGATTCCCTTCAGCGCTTCACCGACCCGCGTCTCACTCTTTCCGGAACCGTAAAGGGGGGCCGTGTCAATCAGATTCAGCCCAAGATCCAAGGCTCGATGGACCACCGCCGTGGCCTGCTCGTCCGGGATATCTCCGAACAACCCGCCCAGGGATGCACACCCCAGACCAAGCTGGGTCACTTCGAGCCCACTGCTGCCAAGCGTCTGTCTTTGCAGGGGATTCATGGGGTTCCTTTCTCAACCTTTCCGGTGTGTTTCTGGCGACGAAGCCCGCAAATATAAGCAATATCGCGCCGATGACACCGAAAGCGACCAACATTCACTCCGCGATTCGCTTGACGACTTCTGGGCACGGCGTTAGATTTTCGCCGCGGCACAACTGGCCAGAACCTATTGTATATAAATCAGATACAAAGAATCGAACGGCGGCTGGGCGGGCTCTTGCGAACGGTATTTTCTGCAGGTGTTCTAGTCGTTTCAGAATGCACGGCGGAACGCGGGGAGGAGTCGGCGGCCCACCCGGAAGAACCCCTAATACGGGATTCGAGTGTTGCGGCCGCTCCGGTATGGCTGCCTTGGTCTGAAGAGCTGTTTCCGCATGCAGCCGAGCTGGGTCGCCCGGTCCTGCTCTATTTCTCCGTACCTGGATGGGATGAGATGCGGCTACGCCAACGACCATCGCTGCAATCGATAGTGCAGCAGAGGTATGTGGCGACCCGGGTGAATCCGCTCTATCGTCCCGATGTAGCGGCCCGTTTTTCCACCGCCGGATGGCCCGCTTTCGTGCTGTTGCTGCCCGATGGACGACCCTTTGCCGCGGCCGTGGATATCCCCCACGACAACCTGGAGCTGTATCTGCTGCGCCAAGCCCGGAACTTTGCCGAGAAGCGGGGGGTCATCGAATCCAAACTGAAGCCGATAGTAGCCCCCAAGCAGGCGCAACCCGCTTCGGCCGAGCAGGTGTTTGACATCCTTGCCGCGCGGTTCGATTCGGCTCACGGAGGGTTTGGCGCCGACGGTCCGAAATATCTCAATCCCAGGGTCCTGCGCTTTCTGGCCCGCTACGGAACCGACGAGGCGGCAGCGATGGTCCAACCTACCCTTGAAACCATGCTCGGCTCAGCCATGCACGGTGCGGACGGAGGCATCTTCTCGTTTTCATACACCCGCGACTGGCGTACTCCCGGAGCGGAGCAGGACCTGGCAGACCAGGCGGTGCTGTTAGGGGTTATGCTTGCAGACCAGCCGGGTCCCAACCCCCGTGCGGTCGCCGCGGAGCAGCTGTTTGAGGAAATCACTGCCGCCTTCTTCGACCGGGAACGAGGGGTGTTTCACGGTCGTCGCATGCTAGACGAAAACGGCGTCTGGAGCGTCGATCCGGCGATCTATACCGGCCGCAACGCCGTAGCAATTCGCGCCTGCGTTCTGGCATCTAGTCAGCTGGCTGACGATCGGGCGTGGGACATGGCCCAGAAAGCCGCGAAGTACCTGTTGCAGAACAACCTTGGCGACGACGGATTATTCTACCATCATTCCGGAGTCCCCGAAGGCGCAAAGTTGGTGCTGAAGGAAGACCAGGCGCTGGCCGCACTCGCCATGCTGGATCTGGCTGGGTTGGATCCGGAGGCGCTGTGGATGGATCGAGCGTGGCGCATCTCGGTGGAGCTGAAGGAGGGCAATGGGAGGTGGTCTCCCGGCGCGGTTTCCCCCGCCGCCGTCGAGCTTCTTTGGCGACTGGACGAGCGCCACGCCGCTCGCTCGCTGATGCGCCAGGTAACCGACTGGAACCGCTCGCTCGATGCTACCGCCGACTACGGTAGGGCGTTGTTGACCGTTGGGTTGAAACACGAATGAAGGTCCTGGTAACCGGGGCCACCGGGTTTTTGGGGCGCAGCTTGATGCGCCAAGCGCATGCTGCCGATCGCATAGGTTGCGGTCGGCACGCATCCACTGATTTCGGCCTCAACTATCTACAGATCGATCTGACCGACGGCACCTCATTGCGCCGTGCGTTCGACTCCGTGCGCCCCGATTGGGTCGTACACACAGCGGCGCTCACCGCGGTAGACCGATGCGAGACGGAACGGGGGGAAGCGCAGCGCATCAACCTCGACATCGTGTCCCACGTCCTGGATGCGTGTGCGACCGTCGGCGCCGGCATGGTTCACCTTTCGACCGACTACGTTTTCGACGGCCGAAACGGTCCGTACGACGAGTCTGATCCGACAAACCCGTTGTCGTATTACGGCCAAATCAAGCTTGAAAGCGAACGCCTCGTCATGAACGCCGGCGTGCCTGGTATCGTGTTGCGAACACTATGGCTCTACGGGTATATTCCGCACACCCGGCCGAACCTGGTCACCTGGCCGTTGGTGTCACTACAGCAGGGCCAGGCGCTGAAGATCGTGGACGACCAGTGGGGAAACCCCACGTTGGTCGATGACCTGGCGATGGCCATTCTCGACCTGTGTTGCCAGGATCAGCGCGGCATCTTCCACATGGGTGGCGACACCTACCTGACCCGGTTCGAGCTGGTGGTCGAGCTGGCGCGATACTTCGGGTTCCGAGAGGAGCTGGTGCAGCCGATCTCGACAGACGATGCAGGCCAACGGGCACGGCGGCCGCTGAAATCAGGTTTGAAAACCGAACGTCTGGCCGCTGTGCTCGGGCGGTCACCCCTCGGTTTTCTCGAAGGCGTCGAGCGGCTTGCACGCCATAGCGCGTTCAAACGGGACTTCCCCAATTTGCGGAGCCATTGACTATTCGCGTCTCGCTGATCACACCGACCTACAATGAGAAGGAGAACGTCGAGCCTCTGGCCGCCGAAATATTCGAGACCCTTGCGGACCATCCCCACATCGACCTGGAGCTCATCATCGTCGACGACAACTCGCCCGACGGCACCGGGCAAGTGGCGGAAGCGATGAAGGGCCAGTATCCGGTTCAGGTCATACACCGACCCGGAAAGCTCGGCTTGGGATCGGCGGTAATGGAGGGATTCGCGCGCTCGGAGCGGCCCTATCTGGGTGTCATCGACGCCGACTTGAGCCACGATCCGGTGATTTTGCCCCAGTTGATCAACGGCCTCAAAGAGTACGATATAACCATAGGCAGCCGCTTTGGCGTTTCCAGCCACGTTGAAGACTGGGCACTGCATCGCAAGCTTATCTCCGTGATCGGCGTCGGCTGTGCGCGGCTGATTACGGGGGTCGAGGATCCTCTGTCGGGGTATTTCTTTTTACAACGTTCCGTACTTGATTCGGTCAACCTTACCTCTTCCGGCTACAAAATTCTTTTGGAGATTTTGGTCAAAGGCTGCTACCGGACACATCATTCCATCCCGTTTATTTTTCGCAATCGCCAGTTCAGCCGCAGCAAGCTCAACATGCGAGAGCATCTCCTGTTCTCGAAGCAGATTCTGTATTTCTCTCTCCGCAGGTTGTTCAAGCGCTAGTCCGGTGGCATGGACCTCAGCGTCATCATTCTGAGTTACAACACCAAGGATCTGCTCGAGCAGGCTTTGCACACGGTTGCGGAAGCGGCAGCCGGCATGGCGGCGGAGGTGTTTGTCGTGGACAATGCTTCTCGCGACGGCAGCGCGGATATGGTGGCCCAGAATTTTCCCAAGGTTAGGCTGATACGGAACCAGAAAAATCTTGGATTCGCTGCCGGCAACAACGTGGCGCTGCGACGGGTGGTAGGACGTTACATCCTGTTGCTAAACTCCGATACCATCGTACGCCAGGATACGCTGCGGTGCCTGGTGTCGTTCCTGGAGGGGCATCCGGAAGCTGGCGCCGCCGGTTGCAAGATCTTGAATCCTGACGGCTCGTTGCAGCTGTCCTGCAGGCGCGGCTTCCCCACCCCCACAGCGGCGCTATCCAAGCTTTTCGGGTTGAGCTGGATCTTTCCCAACAGCGCGATATTCGCCCGCTACAATCTGACCTATCTCGATCCGGACGACACCAACGAGGTCGATGCGTTGTCCGGTTCCTGCATGATGGTTCGCAAGGAGGCGATGGACCAGGCAGGTTTGCTGGACGAGGATTATTTCTTCTTCGGGGAGGATCTCGACTGGTGCTTCTGTATTCGCGAAGCGGGGTGGAAGATCTTCTACGTTCCGGAAACCGAGATCATTCACTTCAAAGGGGAAAGCAGTCGCGAAGAGGAGATGCGTGTCCTGTACCGTTTCTACGAGGCCATGTCGATCTTCGCCAAGAAACACATGCAGCGACGTTATAGATTTTTCCCCATGTGGCTGCTGCACGTCGGCATCGTGCTCCACGGTATGTTCTCGTTTGGCGCGCGGGTTGGACGGCGACTGGCGCTTCCGCTCATCGACGGCGCGCTGGTACTGGCAGGCATCAAATTCGGGCTCGCCTTGCGTTACCATTCGTCAACAACGCCGCTGATCCATGCCGTCGAACGGGCGGCTACCCATTTGGGATTGGACGCAAACCCCACGCGTTGGTTGACGCCCCCTGCCTACACCGACCTGCAGTGGTTTTTCGTATACGCCGTGTCCACCGCCATATGGCTGGTCGCGTTCCAACTGCTGGGCCTATACGATCGTCGCAAATTATCCGCGTTGTGGGCGACGATAGCGGTGGCTTTCGGATTTGCTGGGATCGTCACCACCGTGTTTTTCTTCAAAGCGTACAACTTCTCGCGTCTGGCCGCGGGCACGGCCTGGTTCTTCAATACCATCTTTATTGCCGGCTGGCGTCTGGTTGCTGCGCGCCTTGCAGCCAGGGCCGGCAGCCTGGGCCGGCAGCGCATCCTTGTGGTTGGTCCTGAACCGTCGGCGCGGGATTTTCTGGAGCAACTTGCGACCGGGGGTGAGCGCGACTACGACGTGGTAGGTGTGGTGGGCGAGGTGCCCGAATCTCGCGGCCGGGTGGTGGCGGGGAAACCCACGATCGGGTTGGTGCAAGACCTCCAGCGACTGGTGAGGGAGTACAACATCGCCGGTTTGGTGTTCTTGCCCGGGGCGACCCCGTCGCTGCAGGAGATGGGGAAGCGATGGGGTCGCAAACACCTCCGCATCTATATGATCGTCGGCGACATCGGCACGGGTGGTTCTCCGGCGCCGACAGAGCTTCCTTTGATCGAGATCCTGCCCAAGCGCTGATTCCAATTTGAGCGCTTCATCAACCGCGACGTCGACTCCAACGGCAAAGGCTCTGCTTTGTAGTTTCATCGGCGCGCTCCTGTTGGCGTTGAGCCTGACTGCTCCAACAGAGGCGCGTCAGCGACTGACCACCAAATCGGCGTTAAGACTGGTGGCGGAGATCCACGATAGAATCCATCGGTACTACGTGGAGGAGGTGGACAGCACCCTCATTGTCGAGGGTGCTGTGCGGGGATTGAGTCGAAGATTGGCGGCGCTCGGCGCGGATGCTGCTGAGACGGTGGGGCAACCCCTGATGTCGATGGCGCCGGCGTGGAAGCGCGGGGAGATCGCGGCCGACGACCTTCCTAAGAGCGGCCGCACCGCGTTGAAAGAGTTTGAACGCACCTTCCGTCAGGCCCGGTTGAACTACATGTCCCAGCTCCCGGTAGATTCATTGGCGCGCAGCGCCATCGATGGCATGCTGTCCACCCTCGATCCCCACTCCACCTATCTAGAACCGATGGAGAACGAATCGATGCAGGAGCGATTCCGCGGCGACTTCGAAGGCATAGGGATCTATTTCGAGTTTCGGCAGGGCCGGCTCCTAGTCATTTCGCCCATCGTCGGCTCTCCCTCCTACGGCAAGCTGCGGGCGGGCGACGAAATCGCCCGGATTGAAAATCGCTCCACCGAGGGTATTACCGCCGACCAGGTCATGGAACGGTTGCGCGGACCCAAAGGCTCACGAGTGCGCGTCACAGTGCAGCGACCGGGGCTTGAAGAGCTGTTGCACTTGACCATTCAGCGAGACCGGATTCAGCTGAGCAGCGTGCCTTACGTATTCACGCTGGGCGCCGGGGTTGGCTACATTCGTATCATCCAATTCACCGAGTCCACCGGGTCCGAAGTAGAGTCCGCCCTCGAACTGCTCAGAAATGACAGCATGAAAGCCCTGATCCTGGACCTTAGGGGCAACGGCGGGGGTCTGTTGTCACAAGCGGTGGAGGTGGCCGCTTATTTTGTCGATTACGGCGATCTCATCGTCTACACCATGGGTAGGGACGCGCACTCTCGTCGCGACTATCGCGCCCGTCGCCCGCGCGCCGGAAAGCCGCTGCCGCTGGTGGTCCTGATCGACGAAGGCAGCGCCAGCGCCGCAGAGATTCTCGCCGGTGCGATCCAGGACCTGGATCTCGGCTTGGTGGCCGGTCAGACCAGTTTTGGTAAGGGTTTGGTGCAGGAGCAATTTCCTCTCAGCGGCAACGGCGGCCTCCTGCTGTTGACCGTCGCCCGTTATTATTCGCCGCTTGGCCGGCTTATTCAACGTCCATTTTCCGCCGATTTCGAGGCGTACTATCGGAGCAGCGGAGCAGCAAATACGGGTGCCATACGCACGGAATTCCGCACTGAGCTTGGACGTGCGGTGTTCGGGGGGGGTGGAATCACCCCCGACGTCCTGCTTTCCGATACGCCTTTCACCGACCTCGAACAGGCGATATTGCGCTCTGGCGCCCTGTTCGATTTCGGCAGCCAGTGGGTTTCGGGGCAGGACGACTGGCCGCCGCGTTTCGACCGCTATCTGGCATCTTACGACGTGTCGGAGGAGGCGCTTGCCGGATTGCTGGAACTCCTGGAGCAGCGCGAGTTGAACCTGACCGACCAGGAGAGAGAGCGGGTCGAACCCTGGCTTAAGCAGCAGATGAGAAGCGAGTTCGCGCGGGTCCTTTGGGGAGACGAGGAGCACTATCGGATCAGCGTCGAAAGCGACCGACAAATACTGCAGTCGCTGGATCTCGTCGTCGCCGCCGAACGCCTGGCTCAACGACGTTGGCAGTAGCTCGGGCGGTAGTGACATTGCAACAATATTGTATTACATTCGGACCTCTTCTACGCAACTATCCGGAGGTCGTTTCATGTCCCAGCAGTCGCAGGTCGCAGGTGGAAGAGAGATCGTACTGCCGCTGAGCAAGGCAGTGGAGATCAGCCTGCGGAGCCTGAAGATTCGTTTCGGTCGATCTCTGATCACCACCAGTGGCGTTATCCTCGCTATCGCGTTTTTGATGTCGGTTCAAAGCAACAATCAGATCGTCGATTCGCTGCGCGCCGTTGGGAACAGCGAAATCGATCTTCGGCTGCAGCAAAACGGCGTCGAAACCGGTGCCGGTGGGGGAGAAATCTCCGAGCGCATGCAGGAAGAGAAATCCAAACAGCTGTGGCTCATCACCCTATCGTTGCTGGTCTGCGTGGTGGGAATAGCCAACGCGATGCTGATGGCGGTTACTGAGCGCTTTCGCGAGATCGGAACGATGAAGTGTTTGGGTGCCTTGGACTCATTTATCGTGAAGCTGTTCTTGCTGGAGTCCACCTTCCAAGGTATAGCTGGAACCACGGTCGGGATACTGATTGGTTCGGGACTGACCCTGTTGTTGGCGTTGATGGACTACGGTCAGTTTGTCATCACCTATTTCCCGAGTGCTGGCATCTTGAAGGCGGCACTTATCGCCCTGGTCGCGGGCACGGTACTATCTCTGATCGGAGCCATGCTGCCCGCCTACAGAGCCGCCAAAATGGAACCTGTAGAAGCGATGCGCAGCGACAACTAGCGTTAGCTACTCGGCGACCAGGAGTTCAACGGATGAGCGAAACAGAAAACCAGCAGGCAGACGCCCAGAAACGCACCGTCGTCCGCACCCAGGAGGTCAAGAAGGTCTACAACATGGGCCAGATCCAGGTCCATGCCCTGCGCGGGGTCAACCTCGAGGTGTACGCCGGCGAATATATGTCGATTATGGGTCCGTCAGGATCGGGCAAGAGCACCCTCTTCAACATGGTGGGGGGACTGGACAAGCCGAGCGAAGGCAAGGTGTATATCGACGAGGTGGACGTTGCCCAACTGGACGCCTACGAGCTGGCCTGGCTCAGGTGTCGAAAGATCGGCTACATCTTTCAGTCATTTAATCTGATTCCGGTCATGACCGCGCTGGAAAACGTCACCTTGCCCATGGTATTTGCCGGTCTCGGCGGCGATGAGGCGCGGGACAAGGGTCTGAGTCTATTGGACAAGGTGGGTCTGGGAGATCGCCGCTCCCACAAGCCGAACGAACTCTCCGGCGGGCAGCAACAGCGCGTCGCAGTGGCCCGCGCGCTGGCCAACGACCCGGCTGTGGTGCTGGCTGACGAGCCGACTGGAAACCTCGATCTGCGCACCGGAACAGAGATCATCGAACTGCTGCGGGAGATGAATGCCGACTCGGGTGTCACCGTCATCTCCGCAACCCACGACCACAAGATGTTAAGCGTGTCCGACCGGGTCGTCTGGGTTTCAGACGGCGCCGTAGACCACGTCGCCAACCGCGAAGACCTAGAGATCGAGATTACTCAAGTCGAGGGTGAGTAGCCCCTCCTTGTGGACGCTGCCTGAATACCCGGCAGAATTCTGGCCATGTGCGGTTGTGGCGGTTGTTATGGTCGGGATCGCCAAGGCGGGGTTCGGTGGCGGGGTGGGTATCGTGGCAACGCCTTTGATCGCGCTGGCTGTAACAGTGACCGACGCTGCGGCGCTCATGCTTCCATTGTTGATGGCATGCGATCTGTTTGCCGTGCGACATTATCGCGACAGCTTCGATCGCCGCAGCATCAAGTTGCTTCTTCCCGGTGCCTTTATCGGCGTGGGAGTCGGAGCATTTTTTTTTGGGTACTTCGCGCACAATCCCCGGGTCCTGGAGGTGGGGCTTGGTTACCTGGCGCTCCTCTTCGTCCTCTTTCACGCCACCCGGTCGCTCCTTTTCGCCGCCCTTGAGAAACATCGGCCCGCCGCGTTGGAAGGCATCCTGATGGGGGCGATTTCAGGTTTCACCTCCACCCTCGCCCATGCAGGTGGTCCACCGGCAACCATGTATCTCTTGCCGCAGAAGTTTTCCCGGCATCTGTTCGTCGGTACAACGGTGATCTTTTTTGCCGCTCTCAACATCATTAAGCTGGTGCCCTACATAGCCCTCGGCTTTATGAGACCGGGGATTCTGCTCACCACCTTGGTTCTTTCCCCTTTGAGTTACATCGGCGTCAAGCTGGGGATCTACTTGAACGGTCGTTTCAGCGAGCTCTGGTTTAACAGATTGGTCTACGGGCTCTTGCTACTAACTGGCTTGCAGCTGGTATTAGATACATCCCTGCTGAGCACGATCCTCCCTTGAATGCTTGAGGGCAACCCAACTTGACAGGATTCGGTGCGGCCGTTAAGTTGATCGCGACTTACACGAAAAAGAGATTGAGACTAGCTTAATGAACCACACAAGTTACAGATATTGGCGCCGCTTCTGGTATACCAGTGAAATTGGAGGTGCGCCTACCTGCTAGTCTGAATCAGTTGAGTTGATGTTGAGAAACCGCGGGCGCACCAGTTGCGTCCGCGGTTTTCTTTTTGGCCCTATGAAATGAGATATCGAGAAGCAGCGCGACCTGGAGACAAACGATGAGAGAGCGAAGCAACACAATCGAAACCTATACCACCTGCGGAGGGGTCGAGGTAACCCGCCACACCTTGGAGCTTGCGGTCCCGGACGCTTTGGGCGAGGCGTTGGAGAAGATCAACACTCGTCGCGGTGCCGTATTCGCCAGCGGCTACGAATATCCAGGGCGCTACAGCCGATGGGATATGGCGTTTGTCGATCCGCCGCTCGAAATCGTGGCCCGACAACGAGAGTTCAGTATCGGGGCGTTGAACGAAAGAGGCACGCGGATACTGAGAATGTTGCGAGGCGCCCTGGAGGGGCTTGCCCATCTGGATCACCTCGACGCGGGCGCGCGCCGGCTGGAAGGCAGAATCCGGGAAATGCCCAGCTATTTTCCAGAGGAGGAGCGCAGCAAACAGCCGACGGTCTTCAGTGTCATGCGATCCCTTGTGCAAACCATGAAATCGACGGTTGATCCCCACCTGGGGTTTTACGGGGCCATGGGCTACGATCTCGTCTTTCAGTTCGAGCCGATCGAGCTGCGACATATCCGCGATCGGCACCGACCGGACCTGCACCTTTTCCTCCCCGACGAACTGATCGTGATCGACCACCGGAAAGAGCAGGCCCACTGCTACCAATACGATTTCGCCCAAGAGGGAATCGACACTGCCGGTGTCGAACGCAGCGGCGAAGCGATGCCGCTGACGAAAGGCTCTACGACCCCCATAACGAGCGATCACCGACCCGGGGAGTACGCCGAAAAAGTCAAAGAGATCATCGCCGGAACCGAGCGCGGCGACTTCTTCGAGGTAGTCTTGAGTCAGGTGCTCAGTGCCGGGTATTCAGGTACCCCCAAGGACCTGTTTGAAAACATCCGCGAGCGCAATCCCAGTCCGTACGAGTTCCTGGTCAATCTCGGCGACGAGCAGCTGATCGGGGCGTCCCCGGAGATGTTTGTCCGCGTCGAGGGTTCGAAGGTAGAAACCTGCCCCATATCAGGCACAGTTCGACGAGGCGTCACGCCGATGCAAGACGCTCAGCGAATCCTGGAGCTGCTCAATTCCGCAAAAGACGAAGCCGAGCTGACGATGTGCACCGACGTTGATCGCAACGACAAATCCCGGGTTTGTCAACCAGGGTCGGTCCAGGTTGAAGGCAGGCGGCTTATCGAGATTTACTCCCGCTTGATTCACACCGTGGACTACGTCGTTGGCGAACTGAAGAAGGACTGCGACGGATTCGACGCCTTGCTCTCGCACATGTGGGCTTGCACTCTGACGGGTGCACCCAAACCGGCGGCCATGCAGCGCGTCGAGGATCTGGAGAACTCGGCACGAGAATGGTACGGGGGCTGCGTCGGCATGGTGCTCTTCAACGGCGACATCAACACCGGGATCACCATTCGCACCGTACACCTGCGCCAGGGTATCGCTCGAGTGCGTGCTGGTGCGACCCTGTTGTGCGACTCCGATCCGGAAGAGGAGGAGCAGGAGACCCGGACCAAAGCCGAAGCGTTCATCAACGCCGTCGTCGGTCAAGATGCGGCGGTCGTGAACCGCGCCTCGCCCGTAGCCGGCATGGGCAACGGGAAACGAGTACTGTTTGTGGATAACCGGGACTCCTTCGTGCACACCCTTGCCAATTACGTGCGCCAGACCGGTGCTGAAGTGACTACCGTGCGTGCCGGATTTCCCCTCGAGATCATCGCCGAGGTCGACCCCGGCCTCGTGTTTATCTCGCCAGGGCCGGGGACCCCAAAACAACTGGGGGTGCCGCAGCTGGTGCGGGAATGCTTCGATAGAGAGCTCCCCATGTTTGGAGTCTGTTTGGGTCTGCAGGGTCTAGTAGAGGGGTTCGGCGGCGAACTAGATGTGCTGTCTTACCCGATGCACGGCAAGACGTCGACGATTCAGTGCGAACCTAGCGGCATCTTGCGCGGTTTTCCGCCTGAATTCGGCGCCGGCAGATATCATTCGCTATACGCTCGGCAGGACGCCCTGCCCGACTGCTTCAAGATTCTGGCCAGCACCGAAGACGGCGTCATCATGGCCATCGAGCACCGCGATTATCCAGCGGCTGCGGTGCAGTTTCATCCGGAGTCGATTCTGACCCTGGAAGAGGATCTGGGGCTGCGTCTGATAGGGCAAGTGGTGCATCAATTGGCACGATGAGCCATGCTTCTTCTACTTGATAATTACGATTCGTTTACATACAATTTGGCCCAATATCTGGGAGAACTGGGTAGTGACGTTCGGGTCGTGCGCAGCGATGCCATCCGCCTCGCGGACGTCGATGAACTGGGTCCCGAAAGAATCGTGATTTCGCCGGGGCCCCGCACCCCGAACGACGCCGGAATCTCGGTGGATGTTGTTCGGCACGTGGCAGGCAGGATTCCTCTCCTGGGCGTTTGTTTGGGACACCAGGCCATCGGCCAAGCCTTCGGCGGCGACATTTCCCGAGCGCCCGCCATCATGCATGGGAAGACCTCACTCATCCATCACGATGGCAATACCATCTTCCGCGGCCTCCAAAATCCGCTTACAGCGACGCGGTACCACTCACTGGTCGTGGAGCGCACCACGTTTCCGGACTGTTTGGAGATCTCGGCCGCAACGAAGGATGGGGTGATTATGGGGTTGCGCCACCGCTCGTGTCTGCTGGAGGGGGTGCAGTTCCATCCCGAATCGATTTTGACGACCGAAGGCAAGAACCTGCTGAGGAACTTCCTCGAGCTGGCGTGATCGACAGGAGAAGCGGATGATTCAGGAAAGTATCAGTCAGCTGATTGGCGGCAACGACATTGGTCGCGACAACGCCCGCGCCGTCATGAATCAGATCATGAGCGGTGAAGCTACCGACGCCCAGATCGGTGCCTTTCTGGCGGCCCTGCGCTGCAAAGGGGAAACCGTCGAGGAGATCACCGGTTGTGCCGAGGTGATGCGCGAGAAAGCCACGCGAATTTCGACGACCCGGGAAAAGGTGGTGGATACCTGCGGCACTGGCGGCGATGGCTCCAGCTCCTTCAATATTTCCACGGCGGTCGCTTTTGTGGTCGCAGGTGCCGGCCTCTGCGTAGCCAAACACGGAAATCGCGCCATGTCCAGCAAATGCGGTTCCGCCGACGTGCTCAGCGCACTCGGGGTCAACATAGAAGCCAGCCCCGAGGTGGTCAGCGCCTGCCTGGAAGAAGCCGGCATCGGGTTTCTGTTTGCGCCGATGCTCCACGGGGCTATGAAACATGCCATAGGTCCGCGCAAAGAGATCGGCACCCGCACCGTATTTAACGTCTTGGGACCGTTGACGAACCCCGCTGGCGCTCAGCGCCAACTCATCGGCGTCTTCTCCCCCGACCTGACGCCCACGCTGGCGGGAGTGCTCAGAGATCTCGGTTCGGTGCACGCGTTTGTGGTGCATGGCTCCGACGGATTGGATGAGATAACCATCACCGGGCCGAGTCAAGTCAGTGAGCTCAAAGACGCCGAGGTGACAACCTATGAGATCGCGCCAGAAGAATTTGGCATGGAACGGGCAGCCGCTGCCAGCCTGAAGGGGGGTGACGCGAACCAAAACGCGCAGATTCTCCTGGATATTCTAGACGGTGGCGACGGGCCGCGTCGCGACATTGTGCTCCTCAACGCGGCGGCTGCCATAACGGCCGGCGATGCCGCCGCCGGCCTCGCTGATGGCGTTGAACGTGCTCGAGAATCGCTCGATTCGGGAAACGCGAAGGCAGCGCTGGAAAACCTGAAACGAGTCAGCAATCAGTGATCGCAGCCAATGGACCCTAGTCTGCCAACCGCCCCTAGAAACGACATTCTCGCCGAGATCGCGGCGTACAAACGAGAGTTTGTGCTTCAGCGCAAACGCAATCGCACCTTCGACGACATGCGCCGAGCTGCCGACGACGCGGCGCAACCCGAGGATTTTCGCGCCGCCGTTGCGGCCGGTGGGGTGGCGTTAATTGCAGAGATCAAAAAGGCATCTCCCTCCAAAGGAGTGATTCGCGAGGATTTTGATCCGCAGAAGATCGCGGCCGAGTACGCTCAGAACGGCGCGACGGCGCTGTCGGTGCTGACGGACGAAGCCTACTTTCAGGGGTGCGATCGCTACCTCCAGCAAGCCAGAGAGGTAGCTGAGCTGCCGGTGTTGCGCAAAGACTTCACCGTCGATGAGTATCAGATCTACGAAGCGCGGGTGCTGGGTGCGGACGCCATCTTGATCATTGTCGCGTTGATGGATGGCGGCCAACTGGGCGATTTTGCGGGGTTGGCCCGCGAACAGGGTTTGACGGCCTTGGTGGAAGTGCACACCAAGGAGGAGCTCGACCGAGCGTTGGAACAACCGCTTGAATTGGTCGGCATCAACAATCGCGATCTCTCGACCTTCGAAACGAGCTTGGAGACGACGTTCGAGCTGCAAGCTCACATCCCCGATGGTGTCACGATCGTCAGCGAAAGCGGGATCAACACTCGTGAAGATATCGACCGACTCGAGGCGGCCGGTATCGATGCCGTTCTCGTAGGCGAATCGCTCATGCGCGAGCGCGACATCGGCGCCAAGGTGAGAGAGCTGTTTTCAGATCGCTAGAGGGGCGACTTTATTTCTGACATGAAAAAGCGCGTATTTTCGGGGATTCAACCCTCCGGTAGTCTGCATATTGGAAACTACCTCGGTGCCATTCGCAACTGGGTCAACGACCAGGAAACGTATGACAATATATTCTGCGTCGTCGACCAGCATGCGATAACGGTTCCGTATGACCCTTCTAGCTTGAAGCGCAATGTGCGCGAGGTTATCGGACTCTACGTGGCTGCGGGCCTCGATCCGGAGAAATGTACGTTGTTTGTGCAGTCGCATATTCCCGAACACACGGAGCTGGCCTGGCTGCTTACCTGCACGACACCGATGGGTTGGCTCCAACGCATGACCCAGTTCAAGGAGAAGTCGGAGGGCCAGCGTGAGAAGGTGAGCGCCGGCCTCTTTACCTATCCTGCCCTGATGGCGGCGGATATCCTTCTCTATCAATCCCACGGTGTGCCGGTCGGGGACGACCAGAAGCAACACGTGGAGTTGGCTCGCGATCTCGCCCAGCGTTTCAATAATCTCTACGGGGAGACGTTTGTGGTGCCCGAGCCGATCATTCCCAAAATCGGGGCTCGGGTAATGGGTCTTGACGACCCCACCAGCAAGATGTCCAAATCGGCGGAGAGCCAATGGCACCGGGTCGATCTCCTGGATGAATCCAGCAAGATCAGCAAGAAGTTCGGTCGGGCGGTTACCGACTCTCAAAAGGAGATCGTGTTCGACCCGAAACGCCCAGGGGTATTCAACCTGCTGACGATCTACCAGGCGATTTCTGGAGAGAACGCGGAGAAGCTCGAAGCGCATTTTTCGGGGAAAGGGTACGGCGATTTGAAGCGCGAGGTGGCCGACTTGGTCATTGCGACACTGGAACCGATTCAGGGCAGATATCGTGAAATCACCGAGGACCCCGCTTACATTCCAAGGTTGTTGCAACAGAGCGTGAATCGGCTGCGGCCCCTAGTAAACGACACCATGTCCAGCGTCCGCGACGCTATGGGATTCGGCTGAAGGAGGACACAATGGACCTGAGTGACTGGCGGGCGCGCATCGACACCGTCGATCAACTGTTGGTAGATCTTCTCAATCGACGCATGCGCTATGCGCTTGCGATCGGGGATATCAAACGCCAGCAGGGCCAGCAAATCTTCGATCCCAAGCGAGAGCAGGAAGTCATCGAAGCAATCAAGGAGTACAACGAGGGTCCCATGACCGGCGGCGCCATTGAGGAGATCTTCGCGCGCATCATGAAGGAAGCCCGCGAACTGGAAGCACAGTAGGAGGGTTTGTTTTCTTTAACCGAGTTGTCATAGTCGGTGTTGGGCTGATCGGCGGATCGTTCGCTCTCGGTCTCAAACGCACCGGTTTTACTGGCACCGTCGTCGGTGTCAGTCGTGGAGAAACGATTGACCGCGCCCTGGAGTTGGGAGCCGTCGACGAGGGGTGGGGATATGATCAGCTGGATCGCGCGTTGGAAAAGGCCGATCTGGTCGTGGTGTCTACGCCGATTAAGCGGATCCTCGAACTCTTGGAAGAGATCGCCGCTCACACCCCCCCGGGGGTTCTGGTAACGGATGTGGGCAGCACCAAACGCAAGATTATGGAACGAGCGCAGAGCGTCCTGACGGGGGATCGACACTTCGTGGGTGGCCACCCGATGGCTGGCTCGGAAAAGGCGGGAGTGATGGCCGCGGATCCATTTCTTTTTCAAAATGCCATTTACATCCTGGTGCCGGCGCCCGGGGTGCCGACGTCCTTGTACGGGGAATTTTCGCGGTTGTTGAGGCGCCTGGGCGCCCGCGTGTTGGAGTTGAGCGCGGAAGTTCATGACCAGGTGGTAGCGGCGATCAGCCATCTACCGCAAGTAATGGCGACGTCGCTGGTGAACTTGGTGGGGCGATTGAACGAAGAATCAGGACATTTCACTACGTTGGCGGCCGGTGGGTTTCGCGACCTCACCCGCATCGCTTCCAGTCCGTTTGCTCCAGTGTGGAGCGATATCTTCGGCACTAACGCCGACGAGATCCGCGCCATGGTCGACCGCTATGTAGAGATTCTGGTCGATATTCGTGGGCGCCTCGAAGACGCCGGTCTTGAAAAGGAGTTTACTTACGCCAATGACGTCCGCGCTACCATTCCGCGAGATGCCAAAGGGTTTCTGCACACCCTCGAGGAGCTTCTTGTGGTAGCAGAGGATAAGCCGGGTGTGATCGCCGAAATCGCCAACGCGCTCGCCAACCAGGACATCAATATAAATGATATCGAGGTGATGAAGGTTCGGGAGGGTGAGGGCGGAACTCTGCGGCTGGGATTCGAGGGCGCGGATGCGGCCGAGCGCGCCCTGCGGGTTCTGACAGACCTCGATTACGTGGCGCGCAGACCCTGACCGGTAATTCATGAGTGTCCAGCTTAAGCCCGCCGATCGATTGCGCGGCGAGATCACGGTGCCCGGAGAGGTCGGCACGGCCGCCCGCACCCTCCTGATCGCCAGCTTGTCCCCCGGTGAAAGCCGTGTGGGCAACGTGCCGCCGCAGGTGGCGTCCCTCTGCGATTGTCTGCGATCGTTGGGGGTTGAGATCCGTCAAAACAACGGCGAAATGCTGGTATCGGGCCGGGAGGTGGGAGGCCTTGAACCCACGTCTGCAGTCCTGGACCTGACGGGGGTGGGCACTGCGCTGCCGATCGCGTTGGCGATGCTGGCGGGACAGGCATTCACCAGCCGTGTCCGCCTGGGGGACCGGATGGCGTTGGCCCGAGAGTTCCTCAAGATGCTCATGCCAATGGGGGTCTCATGGCACTCTATCAGCGATGATCTGATCGAGCTGGGTGGCCAGCCGCTCAACGGGTGTGAACTCTCTGTCTCCGATCTGGGGATGGAGGAGAAGCTGGCCATCATGGTGGCCGCGCTCCACGCCGCCGGAACCAGTTTGTTGCCGGAAAACGCGAGTCAGCGGGAGGGAGCCGTTCAGGCGTTGCGGCAGCGCGGCGTAGTGGTAGAGCGGCAAAAACTGGGGAGCGGATCGTCGTATCAGATCCGCGTCGAAGGGGGGCAGCCGGTGCAGCCGGAGATCGTCGAGCTGGCCGGAGATCTGCAACTGACTTCGGCATTCCTGGCGCTCGCATTGAGCTTGAACAGATCGGAGATAACTATTCGCAACGTCGAGGTTCGCGCCGGGCGCCGGTCGTTCTTCGATCTCATGCGCCAGCTAGGAGGTCCGGTCGAACTGGTGAACGAGGAAGACGGGAACCATCGTTTGGAAGCCCGATCCGGATCGTTGAAAGCGACCCGAATCGCGGGCAAGCGCGTGGAGAAGTTGCTGGACGAGCTGCCGCTGGTGGCGGTGGTGGCCACGCAGGCGAAAGGCGAGTTTGTCATTCGCGACATCGAACGTCTTCGCCAGGATCCGCCGGATCGCGTCGCCCACCTCGTAGAGCAGCTGCGAGCCATGGATGCCAAGGTCGGCGAGTTTCCCGAGGGCATCGTTATCCAAGGCGGCTACCCGTTGCGCGGGGCGCGCATCGATTGCGCCAACGATCCGGCGCTGGCGCAGGCCTTTGCTGCCGCCGGACTACTGGCCGAAGACGAAAGCGAATTGGAAGGGACCAAGGCGTTGGAGAATCTGAATCCCAAGTTTTTCGAAACCCTCGCGTCAATAACGGAGGAAAAGAAATGAGAGGTCTACTGCGGTTGTTCGTTCTGCTCGCCGTCATGTTCTGCGGCGGCATCGTACTGATTCGATTGCTCTACGACGTTTCGTGGAGTGAGAGTGTGGAAATCGCGGACCAATTCGTCGAGGATCTCTTCGGTTGATATCAGGTCGGACCCGGGTTCTGGGCGTCATCGGCGATCCGATAGATCACACCCTGTCGCCGGCTATGCACAACGCCGCGTTACAGGTGCTTGAGTTCGATTGCGTATATCTACCGTTTCACGTCTGCCCCGCTGGGTTGGGCGAGGCGATCGCCGGCATCCGCGCCCTCGACCTGCTCGGCCTCAACGTCACGGTACCTCACAAACAAGCGGTCATGGACCACCTGGACGAGATTGCCGATGAGGCGACCGCCATTGGCGCCGTGAACACCATCGCTCTCACCGACGGTATCCTCACAGGGCACAACACCGACGCTTTTGGCATCCTGGAGAATCTGCGTTCGGAGGGGGGCCTCGAAACCCTGCCGTCCAGGGTCGTGTTGCTGGGTGCGGGAGGAGCCGGCCGCGCCATCCTCTACGCGTTGCTGCAGCAAACGGAAGTGCGGGAGATTCTGCTGCTCAACCGAACCGGGGCGAAGGCGGAGTCGCTGGCAAGAGATCTGGATCCGGCTGGGAACCGAGTAAAGGTGGGATCCCTGGACCAGGATCATGCTGAACAGATCCGCGCTTCCGGATTGCTGATCAACTCCACCGCGGCGGGCATGTTCCCGCAGGCGGAAGTTTCCCCCCTCGCGGACGGCCGCGGTCTGCACCGCGACATACTGGTTGTGGATATCGTCTACAAACCGCAACGAACCGTGCTTATGGCGCAGGCAGGGAAGGAAGGGGCGCGCGCCCTCAACGGTCTGGGGATGCTCGCCCATCAGGGAGCACGGTCGTTCTCGATCTGGACCGGTCAGACCCCCCCCGTCGACACCATGATGGAGGCGGCGCTTGCGTTCATTCAAGGCTGAGGTCGTCCACAGGCTTCTCGAGCTGGTGGAGCTACCCGAAGAGGAGATAGTTGACCTGGTCGCCGCGCCCCCGAAGGAAGAGATGGGGGACTTCGCCTTTCCCTGCTTCACCCTCGCCAAGACCCTGCGCAAAAAACCGGTAGAGATCGCTTCCGACCTGGCCGCCAGGCTGCAACCGGGGAGCGGCATCGAACGGATCGTATCGATCGGTCCCTACGTGAACTTCTGGCTGGAAAGGACGGCGTTCATCGCGCGCACGCTGCAACAGGTCATGGATCAGGGCGAGCGCTTTGGCAGTGAAGACCAGGGTCGCGGCAAGACGGTGGTCATCGACTACTCGTCGCCGAACCTGGCCAAACAGTTCAGCATTGCCCATCTGCGTTCCACCGCTATCGGCAACGCCATCTACCGCATCCACGCGTTCCTGGGTTGGCGCTGCGTCGGCGTCAATCACCTCGGTGATTGGGGCGGCAACTTTGGACAGTTGCTTGCCGCCTACCGCAAATGGGCCGATCCACAGACTGTCAAAGCAAATCCTCTACCGGAGTTCCAGGCCCTTTATGCCCGCTTCAACCAGGAGCTGGAAACGAACGCAGACCTCAAGGAGGAAGCGCGTCAATGCGCCCGCGAGCTCGAAGCCAACGACCCGGAGACGGAGTCTCTGTGGAGTTTCTTCGTGGAGGAGAGCCGCAAAGAAGCGGATCGCATCTACGCCATGCTCGACGTGCGATTCGACGAATCGCTGGGAGAGAGTTTTTTTGCGGCGAAGCTCGAAGAGGTGGTCGAGATGTTCGAAGCAGCCGGCCTGGCGCGAGAGAGCGAAGGAGCGCTCATCGTCGATCTGGAGGAGTTCGACATGCCTCCTTGTATCCTGCGCACCAGCAGAGGTACCAGCACCTACCACAGCCGCGACTTGGCGGCGATGCTCCATCGTCGCCGGCAATACGATTTCGATCGCATGGTCTATGTTACCGACTCGCGGCAGTCGTTGCATTTTCGCCAGTTGTTCAAAGCGGTTGAGCTTCTCGGCGAAGGCTGGTTCGCTCGCTGCGAGCACGCTCCGTTTGGCTTGCTGAGTTTCAAGGGTGCCAAGATGTCTACCCGAGCGGGGCACGTCATTTTTCTCGAGCGGGTCCTCGACGAGGCGATCGAGCTGACCTCGTCCATCGTAGCCGCCAAGAACCCAGACCTGAAATCTCGGGACCAGATCGCCCGGCAGGTGGGCATCAGCGCCATCATCTTCGCCGACCTCGATTCCCGGCGGACCCGCGATATCGTTTTCGATTGGGAGGAGGCGTTGAACTTCGACGGCGAAACGGGTCCCTATCTGCAGTACACCCACGCCCGTTTCTGCAGCATACTGAGGCGTTACGGGAAGGCTGTTGGGTCGCAGACAAATCTCGAGAAGTTGGGTGCCGAGGCGGAGATGAGAGTTGCCCGGCAGCTGGCACAGTTCCCGGATACGGTTGCTCGCGCCTGCGGTGAGAATGAGCCTTCTCTGGTGGCGACCTTCCTGCTGGAACTGGCTACCGTCTCCAACAAGCTCTACAATGAACTGCCGGTGTTGAACCATGAGGATCAAGATCTGGTGGCAGCACGGATCATCTTGGTGGATTGCATGCGTACGGTTCTGCGGACCGGGCTGGGACTGCTCGGCATGAGCGCACCGGAAGAGATGTAGGCGGCCGGTGGAACAGCGCGCGTCAGCGGATCATACCTCCAAAGCAAAGAAAATATCCGGGGCGATTGAAGGCCCGATCTTTCTGACCGGTTTTATGGGCACGGGCAAGACGCGAATCGGCCGCGTACTTGCCACCCGCATGCAGCGGATGTTCCTCGACACCGATCGGCTCGTCGAGGAAAGTGCGGGGAAAACCATCTCCGAGATATTCGCCGCAGAGGGAGAGGACCACTTCCGTCAGCTCGAGTACGACTTCGTCAGCGAAGCTGCCGGGCGCGCCGACGCCGTCATCGCGTTGGGTGGTGGCGCTATCGCCGACGAACGGAACTGGGAAGTGGTTAGGCGCGCCGGTATCGTGGTGGCGCTGGAAGCCAGCGTCGACACAATTTTGAAACGCGTCAGTCGGCGCAACGACCGCCCGCTTTTGGCCGGCCTCAGCCGCCAGGAGAAGCGGGCTCGAATCGCCGAGCTTCTAGCGGCACGAGCACCCTTCTACAACCGCGCCGATATTCGACTGAATACGCGCGACAAACAAACGCCCGAAGCTACAGCGAGCGAACTGGTACGACTCATGGAGCGCTGGTGTGAGGACCGTTGAGGTAAACCTGCGCACCGGTGGTTATCCCGTGCACGTGGGGCACAGAGTGCTGGCCGACGTTGGCGGCTACTGCGCGGAACTCGGCCTGGCTCACCGCGTCGCCGTCATATCCGATGCCGAGGTGGAGACCTACCGCGACGCCGTTCTTGGCAGTCTGGAGCACAGCGGCTTTGCGCCCGTGCCGATCTCCTTGCGGGGCGCCGACGGTGCCAAGAATCTCGACACCGTCGAAGCGGTGATCGGTCAGATGATCGAAGCCGAGCTGGACCGCGGAGCGTGGGTGGCCGCCGTCGGTGGAGGTGTGGTGGGCGATTTGGCCGGGTTCGTTGCGGCGACCTTTCTGCGCGGAGTGAAGTTCGTACAGATCCCCACCACCATCGTCGCTCAAGTCGATGCCAGCATCGGCGGCAAAACCGGCGTCAATCATCCGCTGGGCAAAAATACCATCGGCGCCTTCCATCAGCCCAGGATGGTATATATTGATACTGATGTCCTGCGTTCGCTGCCTCGTCGCGAGCTGGTCGCCGGCATGGCGGAAGTGGTGAAACACGCCGTTATTCGCGACGCTGAGCTCTTCGCATACCTCGAACAGAATCTAGAGTCACTGCTGGCCATGAAGATCGACCCGTCCGCCCTGGATGAACTCATCGCCCAGAACGTGCACATCAAGGTGGATGTGGTGCAGGAGGACGAACGCGAAGACGGTCTCCGCGCCATTCTCAACTACGGCCACACCATTGGTCACGCCATTGAGGCGAGCACGAATTACGAGACCTACCGCCACGGCGAAGCGGTGATTCTCGGCATGATCGGCGCCGGCGAGATAGCGGTGCGAAAGGAGCTGTGGCCCGAATCCGAGCGCCGGCGTCAGGATGAGTTGCTGCGCCGGCTGGGCGTGCCTACCGGGCTCAACAAGATCTCGGCGGATCTGATTGTTGAACGGACCAAAGCGGACAAGAAGCGGGTCGAGGGCAGGCTCCGGTTCGTCCTCGGCCAGCGGATCGGTTCGGTCGAGATCGTCGACGGCATCGATGATCGCACGATCCGCGCCGGCGTCGAATACGTTCAGAGCACTTACTGATTATGGACGATGCACAAAAACCCGCCAAGGTGCATCTCGTCAGTCTGGGGTGTCCGAAGAACACAGTCGACTCCGAGCGCATGCTGGGGTTGATCGAGGCCAACTCCTTCGAGGTTACCGCAGATCCCCAAGAGGCGGACGTGGTTGTGGTAAACACCTGCGGTTTCATCGAAGCTGCCAAAGAGGAGTCGCTGGAGGCGGTGATGGCGGCACACCGACTCAAGGAGGAGGGTCGCTGTAAAGGGGTGATCGTCACCGGTTGTCTAGCAGAGCGCTACCACGAAACCCTAAGCCAGGAGCTCATAGAAGCCGACCAGCTGCTGACCCTCGATCAGGAGTCGCAGATTGTGCCGTATCTGGATCGGCTGTTGGACAACGCCCGGTCGCGCCTGGTTGATGCTGCGCCGCGATCGCGGTTGACGCCGAAGCACTGGTCCTACTTGCGCATATCCGACGGCTGCGATCACCAGTGTGCGTTTTGCGCCATTCCTCTGATCAAGGGCCGGCACAAGAGCGAGCCACTGGAAAGCCTGCAGGCGGAAGCAGAGCGGCTGGCGGCCAGCGGCGTGCGTGAACTGGTGCTGGTTTCGCAGGATTCGGTGCGTTACGGCGCCGATCTCTATGGCCGTTCGCGCCTGGTGGCGTTGATTGACAACCTCTCCCGGATCGATGGCATCGAGTGGATTCGGTTGATGTACGTCTATCCCGCTTTCTGGACCGACGAGATGATCGACCTGTTCGCCACCAACGAGAAGGTGTGTAGCTATATCGACATGCCGCTGCAGCACATCGCCGATTCCGTGTTGCAGCGCATGAAGAGGGCCACCACCAAGCGGCGCACCCTCGACCTGCTCGATCGGTTGCGCGAGCGCATGCCCAACGTCGGTTTGCGGTCCACATTCATCGTCGGGTTTCCCGGTGAGACCGACGAAGAGTTCGATGAGTTACTCCAGTTCGTCGAGCAGACGCGATTCGACCATCTCAGCGGATTCATCTTCTCACGCGAGGATGGAACCACCTCCAGCGCCATGGAGAATCAGATATCTGAAGCGGTAAAAGAGGAGCGTTACAGCCGCTTGACCGAGCTCCAAGAACAGATCTCCTACGAGATCAACAGCGAGTACATCGGCACCCGGCACTCGGTCCTGATCGATGAATACGACGACGACAACAACCTGTTTTGCGGACGTTTGGAGCGCGATGCACCCGAGATCGACGGTCAGGTGATCCTCGAAGCAGGTACAGCCGAAGCGGGTCGTTTTGTCGAAGTGGAAATCACCGGGGCCCACGCCTTCGAACTGGAAGCGCGCGCTCAAGGGGTGCCCTGGTAGATGGATCGCAAGCGCAACCGCGCTCTACGAGCGGATCTCTTGAATGATGACGGTGTGCTCGTCGTCGCGTGGAAGGGGGGCGGGGAAAGTCGGTATGCGCTGGCGGATCTGCGGCGAGCATGCCCCTGCGCCGTTTGTCGGGAGCTGCGGTCGAAACCACAAGCGACGGGGGAGTTGACTCTCCTTGAGGACGCGGCGGCTACAGCCACCGCCGAAGCTACCCGACTGGACCAGGTCGGCCGCTACGGCGTTCGCATCACATGGGCCGACGGACACGACACCGGCATCTACACCTACGACGCGCTACGAGATCTCGATTCGGAACGGAATTCCTGAGAGCCGGGAAGATCCTGCTCGGGGCCCCGGTGCGGCGCCCGAGCCACCCACAACTCCACCAACAGCAACAAGACTGCAAGGCCGAGAAACTCGCGCCATAGTTCGCGCCCGTGGCGGAGGGCCATCACGGCGGGTTCGAGTTCTTGACCGACATCGAGGAAATGCACCCGCGAGGCTCCGAAAATCTTGCCGACAATGTCGTGGTCGACCCCCTCGAGGCGCGACTCTCGGGTATCGACGTTTACCGGAAACTGGTCGACCCGCTCACCATGGTTTTCAAGCGTCCAAATCCCCGCCTTCTGCAGGTCGGGTATCGTCCAGTGCAAACGGTCCCCACTCTGTAGCGGCTCCAACAAGAAGCGCTTGCCGGCGGGCGACTCCGCCATCACCGAGGAAGTAATCGCCACTCCGGGTAAATGGCGCTGCGCCGTTTGACCCACCAGATAAGTCGAAGATGCGCCGCCCCGAACGCTCAACAAGCGTACCAGGCGATGCAACAGCGGCGCAAACATCCCCCTGACCGGAAGATCGTTCCAATTCAGCGACAAGGGGAAAGCCAAAAGCACCGTGCGCCCGCGTTCCTTCCAGGAGCTCACCATTGCCAACTGCCCCTCTTCGAAATGGATCAATGGGGTGAGCGGACCTCGAGGAACCAGTTCGAACGACGCCCCATACCGGGGGCGATCGGCGGGCAGATCGGGTAGCAGCTGGTGGACCAGCGGATCCGATCCTTCGGTGGTCAGGCGCTGGTAGCCAGTTTGATCCGTCGGGTCGCCTGTCACGCCGGTTATCGCCAACGGCATCAAACCGGGGAGCAAACGGCGATTGAAAAAACTGAGATCGGCTTGGGGACTGGGGAAAATGACCAATCCCCCGCCATCGGCCACGAACCTATGCAGCAGGGCGACGGTTTCTCGGTCCAGGTGCTCGAGATTGCACAACAAAAGAACCTGGACGGACTCCAGGAGTGCGGCGTCGAGGTCCGAGAACAATCCGCTTTCGACGACAAGGGCAAGATCTTCGCTGGCGGCGGCCGCTAGTCCTCGGCGTGGATAGTAGGTGTCGTTCGGATTGCCGCCCAGAATAAGCACGCGAATTGAATCCGCCACGCTAAACGAAACGTAGCGCCGGTTGTCCAACGTCAATCGATCGTCCTCCAGCTCCAGGTATCCTGCCAGGTCACCGGCGCGGGCAGGCACAAACGGAATCGAGGCCGAAATCGAACGACCGGCCGGCAGAGATGCCGTGCGGTGACCAACTCGCTGGCCGTCGACAAATAGGTCGAGGGAAGCGGCCTCCACCGATCTGGTCGAGCTGTTTCCCACCTCAAGACGGGCCTCGAGTTTCGTTCCCGGAACGGCCATCCAGCTGTTCACTTCCAGGCGCTCAATGTGGGGATTGGGGCGGGCTCCCGATGAAGGACTTACCACGAAAATCTTCGCTTCGGGCAACCACTGTTGGCGATTGGCCAGGTCCGCCCAGGCAGACGCGGTCATATCGGAAAAGAGATAGACCTCACCGCTAAACGGCTCCAGGGGGATCAGGATCTCGCCAGCGCGGGTCAGGGCACGGTCCAGATCGGTGGCTTCTTCGGAAGGGGTCAACTGCTCCAGCGCGGCCACAAATGCGGCCGCATCGGGTGCAGCCTCGCCTCCGTCTGCGGTCAACGCAAAAGGTACCAGGAAGAGCCGGTCCCGGGGATGAAAGAACGCGCCCAATTCCCGCGCCCGGGCGCGCAAAAGGTCGAATATCCGACCTTCAGGCAAGCGGTAGGTGGTGCTGAAGGAGCGGTCAATCAGGGCGACGGCGGCGGTTGGTCTGGTATGTCCCAGCAGGCCTGATCCCCCGTCTAGATAAGCCGGACGCGCAAACGCACAGACGATGAGAAGGATGATCAGGGTGCGCAAAAGAAGCACCAGCCACTGCCGCAGCCGCACCCGCCGCATGCGGCTGTAGTGCAGCCGGCGGAGGAATTCCAGATTGCTAAACGGGACGGGTGGTGTGCGGCTGCGATTCAGCAGGTGAATCGCCAGCGGAAGAGCGGCGGCCACCAGGCCAACCAACACTGCCGGGCTGAGAAAGTGCAATACGGCTGGAGGGTCTTACCGAGTTGGGGGGGTGTTTTCCTCTGCGGATTCGATCACCGACACGATCTCCTCCTCCGTCGAGGCCGCTACCAAGCGCTTTTTGAAGTCGTCGTTTTTCAGGAGACGGGATATTCTAGCCAAGGCCTTGATGTGGGGTCCCGAAACGTTGGCTGGCGAAACCAGAAGGAAAAACACGTAGGCCGGCTCGCCGTCGAGGGCCTCGAAATCCACGCCGCGCCGTTGGGTCCCCAAAGCGGCAGCGAGCTTGATAACCGCCTCGGATTTGCCGTGAGGGATCGCGATGCCATCACCGATCCCCGTACTCATGATCTTCTCTCGCTCCAACACCGCCTCCAGCACCTTGTCCCGGTCGCTGATGACCTTTCCGACCTCGAGCGAACCCACCAGCTCGGTGATAATGTCCTCCTTGGTCTCGCCTTCAAGGCCGACAACCGTCGATTTTTCGGCCAAAATGTCAAGTAAACTCATGCCCCGGACCTGCCGTATCGAGAGGTTTCAATTATATCAATGCCAAAATCTTGAGTCAATGGTCCCGAGGTTCCACAACCGCTCTTTCCGCCCTTGACCGCGACCCTTGTCAAGCTACATTTCGTGCGGTCAATTACCGTACAGGATCCCGGCATTGCGGCGCGTAGTTCTGCGGCCTAAAGAGTTGCGGCAAACCTCCGATACAAGGGGTATAGGTACATGGGGTACTTGGATCGGAGATGTTTATGCAATCGTCGAGTTTGTGGCCCGAAAGAATCCTTACGGACCGGAGCACGACCCTTTTCGAGGCAGTTTACGCCCGCGAGTTGGGGTTTGTGGAGTACGTTGAGCTGCTGGACGAGGTGCTGGACCCGGAAATGGCTTTTTTTCTGCGGAACTCCTACGCCGCATTGACCTATAACGAAGGCGGGGACTAACAGCCCGGGGCAAAGCGCGCGGGCCGAATTCTTGGAATTCACGCCCCGTCCCTCTGCGGTCGGTCCTTGCGGCCTATCTGCCGGAGCTTTGACCCACGGGGACTCGACGCAGCGCCTTCTTCATAGCGTATCACTACCCTCCAATTCAGTCGACGGGCACGGAGCGCGCCGCGAAGTTTGTGCGTTACCTGCCTGAGTTCGGTTACCAACCGACCGTACTCACCACCTCTGCGTTCGGGAACGTTGCAGACGCGGGAGTAGTCGGAGCCTGGGAACCTCTCGGTCTCTACCGGCGGCTGCGCAACAAGGACGCTCGCGGGCGCCAGACGCCTTCCTATGTGCGCACCGAATCCGGGCGCCTGTACTCTCTCCTGCGGATTCTCCGTCAAAACATCTTCATTCCCGACGCTCAGATCACCTGGCTGCCTGCCGCACTGTGGCGCGGGCTCAGGCACCTGAGGCGGGCGCCGGCCGATATCCTCTTCTCCACATTCCCACCTGCCAGCAGTCACCTACTGGCTTTGATGTTGAAACGCTGCCTGGGCATCCCATGGGTCGCAGATTTCCGCGACGCCTGGATCTTCGACCCCCTTGACCCCTCCCTCCTTGAGCGTCCCTTTCGGGGCCGAACCGAGAAACATTTGGAAGCGGCGGTCGTTCGCTCCGCCGACCTGGTGGTTGCGAGTACCGAGATCAGTGCCGACTACTTTCGCGAAACCTATCCCGAATGCGCGGATGCCATTGTGGTGGTAACCAATGGATTCGACCCTGTCGACTTTCCGCCGGCGTCGCAGCGCGAAAGCGGCGGGCGGCTGCGCATCGTACACACCGGTTCATTCGCTCTCAGCCACCCCGCGCGAAGTCCCCGGACCATCTTTGGCGCTCTCGAGGGCCTGCTGCAAACAGATCCCACCTGGGCTGACCGGCTGCAGCTGGACCTCTACGGCCCGTTGAACGAAACCGAAGAGCGCCTGGCGAAGCCGCTTTGCGAATCCGGCCTCTTGAGGCTCCACGGACCGTGCCCGCGTGAACGCGCCCTGCGCGCCCAGCAAGAAGCCGACCTGCTGCTCTTGGTAGATCATCCCCGGCCGGGTCCGGCATCGAACGTGCCAACCAAGCTATACGAATACCTGGGTGCCGGCCGTCCCATCCTGGCCATCTGCGACACCGGCATGGTGACCCGCCTGCTCGAGCAGACCGGCGCCGGCCACCAGGTAGCTCACGGCGACATCCCCGGGGTTGTGGCGGCACTGAACGAAACCTACCATCGCCGCGTCCATCGCCCCCCAACTCCTCCCGCGGCGCTCCGCCCATATCACCGGCGAGTTCTCGCCCGGCGGCTCGCCACCCACTTTGACCGGGTCCTTGCTCGTCACGCAGACCAGCTCCCAATGACCCGATGATATCGCCCGCTGCGGGCCGGTTTCCCTTTGTCTGGATGATCTTTATCGGGGCGTTAGTGGTCCGGCTGCTACACCTGTATTTGGGCGACGCCGTGCCGCCACAGGACACCTCAGATTACGATGAGATCGCCGCCAACCTGATCAGCGGGGATGGGTTTGTGTCGCGGGGAAACTGGTTCGGCTACGACATGCGCTCATGGAGAGCGCCGTTCTACCCGATCTTTCTGGCCGTGGTTTACGGGCTCTTCGGTCACAGCCATCTCGCCGTCCAACTCCTCCAGTGTGGGGTGGGGGCGGCGACTGCCGTTTTGGTGTATCGCTGCGCCAGCTTGATCCGCCCGGCCACGGCAGGGGGGGTGGGGTTGTTGAGCATCGCCTACGGCCCCTTGGTCGGGGTGTCGAGTGAGGTGATGACCGAAACCTGGTTCGTGTTCTGGGTCGTTCTCGCCGTCTACCTTCTGCTCCAGGTGCTGCTTGTCGAGGGGTCGAATAGGTGGCTCTCGTGGGCGGCGGGGGCCGCGGTCGGAATGTCCGCTTTGACCCGCCCAGAGGGGATCATGATCTGGGCGGCCTTCGGAATTACCGCGATCTGGCAGCTAAGACATCGGGGGGCCGTATTGGCCTCGTGGACAGGGGTTGCCCTGGTTTTGGCCGTGTTGCCCTGGTCCATCCGCAACTATGTCATACACGAGTCTTTTGTGCCCATCACCACCCACGGCGGGTTTATCCTTGCGCGCAGCCACGCTCCGACTCCGGGCTGGAAGCAAGAAAATGGGTGGGGTATCGAGAAGCGGGTCTTTGACCAGATACCGTCGGAGGCGGAGCGGGACCGCTACTGGAGGGTGCAAGGATGGACCCATATCCGTTCCCACCCCGGGAGGTATCTACGTCATTCGGCGGAGCGCTTCCTGCGCTTCTGGTATTTCTTTCGACCCGGCTACAACCTTTGGTTCATGATCGTATTGCCCCTCTTTCTGGCCGGTGCGATCAGGCTGGGCGGGCGTCCCGAATTCCGGCTGATCGGCGTTTACATACTTCTATCCGTATTTCTTTACACCTTTATTTTGTACGGATCGACCCGGTTCCGGCTGCCGTTAGAGCCTTTCTTCCTGGTGTTTGCCGGCGCCTATGTATCGCAGTTGGCGCAGCGAACTCGCAAAGGCGCGTCTCTATTGGTCGTCGCCATCGTTGCCATAAATATCCTATTTTATGCGATCCAGGATCCGCTGCGCAGCGCCGTCCTTTCGGTTCTTTCCGCAGGGAATCTGAAGTGACCAACGAAGCTCGACCGCCACTCTCCATCTGCATCTTGAGTTGGAATACGAGCGACCTGCTGCGCGCCTGCCTGCAGTCCATTTACGCGGACCCGCAATCCGGTGAGTGGGAAGTGGTGGTGGTAGACAACAACTCCGGCGATCAAAGCCCCGCCATGGTGACCTCCGGTTTTCCCCAGGTGCGGCTGGTGCTCAATCCGTCGAACCTTGGTTTTGCCGCGGGAAACAATCGCGCCATGGAGGCAGCGCGGGGGGACCACCTCCTCTTGCTCAATTCAGACACCCGTGTGGAACCCGGAGCGCTGGGTCGCATGGCGGACTTTTTGAGCGCCAACCCCGAGGTGGGCGCCGTCGGGCCCAAGCTCCTGTCCGAAGATGGATCGCTGCAGCTTTCGTGCGGCATAAGACCCAGTCTCCTCAGTGAGTTTGTCAACAAAATGCTGTTGCATAACTTGTTTCCCTTCTATAAATTAGGCCGCTGGCACCACCGTGAGACCCGCGATGTGGACTGGGTGATGGGCGCCTGTTTGCTGGTGCGCCGGCAGGTCGTGGAGGAGGTCGGCGGGCTCGATCCGGCCATTTTCATGTATCACGAGGATCTCGACTGGTGCCTGCGGATCCGCGACTCCGGTTGGCGGATCTCCTACTTTCCCTTCAGCAGCATCCACCACCTACGCGGTGGGAGCACTCGGCAGAACCTCAGGAACATGCTCGTCGTCAGTCAACGGAGTCTCTACTTCCTGTTTGCCAAACATTTCGGCAAGGGCCATGTGTTCATTCTAAGGTTTCTCACGCTGATCGAAATGGCGCTGCGCGCAACGGTCTGGATGCTGTGCTCGATCCTGTCCCACCGACGTCGGCAAGAGGGTCATCAGCGTTTGCACGCCTATCGCGAGATATTCTGGAGAAGCCTGTTCGATCGGGGATATTGGTTGCCAACGGGTGACACGACGGAATCTCAGGCGAGCTGATCTCTATGAGCGAGCGCATTCAATTGTTCAAACCCTGGATGGGGAGCGAGGAGTATGAGGCCCTCCGCGAGCCGCTGGAGACCGGCTGGATCGGCAGCGGTCCCAAGGTGATCGAGTTCGAGCGGCGGTTCGCCGGGTACATCGGCGTGAAACATGCCGTGGCGCTCAACTCTGGAACCGCCGCGCTGCATTTGGCGATGTTGGTCGCCGGTGTGGACGGGGGTGAAGTGCTGACAACCCCCATGACCTTTGTCTCCAGCAACCACTGCATCCTGCATGCCGGCGGCGAGCCGGTCTTCTGCGACATCGAGCCGGACACCTTGAACTTGGCCATCGAAGGGCTGGAGGCATCCATCACCAAGCGTACGCGGGCGATTCTCGCGGTCCACTACGGTGGTCACCCCTGTGACATGGATCCGATCTTGGAGATCGCCGCTCGCCACGGTCTACAGGTGATCGAGGACGCCGCGCAGGGCTGTGGCGGCAGCTATCGCGACCACAGGCTGGGCAGCTTGGGGGATATCGGCTGCTTCAGCTTCGACTCGCGAAAGAATCTGTCCACTGGAGACGGCGGCATGCTGACCACCGATGACGATATCGTCGCCGAGCGCGTGCAGCGGTTAAAGTGGATGGGCATCTCCCGCGGCACCTGGGAGCGATTCAGCACCGACCGCCCCTCCTGGGACTACGACGTGACCGAACTGGGTTTCAAGTACCTTATGAATGATATCGCCGCATCCCTGGGTTTGGTTCAACTAGCCAAGCTGGAGCGGGGTAACAGCTTGCGCCGCACCTTGCTGGAGCGCTATCGCAACGCCTTTGCGGAGGTGGAGGGCGTCGAGCTCCTAGCCACCAGGTCCTATGGCCAAAGTGCCTGCTATTGCGCCGTTATCCAAGTCAACGATCGGGACAGTATGCACGAGTTTCTCAGCAACCACGGCATCGAATCTGCGGTGCACTTTCTGCCCACCCACCTCATTCCGCTCTACCAGAAATACAACCGAGGCCGTCTTCCGGTGGCCGACGCCATATGGCAACGCATCCTTACTATCCCGTTGTTTCCGGATCTTACGGCTGACCAGCAGGAACGTGTGGTCGAGATCATCAGGCGCTCGGTGTCCAGCGAAGGAGCGTCCCGCAGTCGCGCTGTTGGAGGCTGACCCGCCTGCCATTGCCGGCCCAACGCCGCAATGAACGTTCTCTTCGTGACCCAGTACGGCTATCTGGCCGCCAGCAGCCGCACCCGGGTTTTCCAGTACCTGCCTCTTCTCCGCGCCCAGGGGATCAATGCGGATGTGCTGACCGTTCTCCCCGATCTGGGGATTACCGGTTCCCAGGTCTTGGTGACGGCCAATCGCTGGCGCAAGCTTCTCTATTACTCATGGGCTGCCTGGCGCACCGTTCGCTGCGGGGTGGCGGCCTGGTGGCGGTTAGCACGGTACGACCTGCTTTTCGTCCAGAAAATCATTTTTCCCGCGCCAATTCGCTGGTTGCTGGCGCGAAACCAATCCCGCACGATTTACGATTTTGACGACGCTATCTTCACCACTGAGGTGCGCCGCTCGAACTGGCTTTCGGTCTGGAAGGAGCGGCGCAACGCCGCGGGCCTGCCGGCGGTGCTGCGCATGGCAGATCGGGTCCTGGTGGAGAACGAATATACCCGTGAATATGCGGCTCGATTCTGTTCCAGCGTCGATATCATTACCGGGCCGATCGATACCCGCCGATTCGTTCGTTCTGGATCCCCCAATGGCGAGCGGACGGTGCTCGGTTGGATCGGGAGCGCGACGACCTTGCCCTACCTGGAGCAGATCGCCGAAACCTTACGCCAGCTGAGTACGCGGCACGAAGGGATCTGCCTGCGCATCGTGGGAGCCTCGGGAATCAGTATTGAAGGTCTCAAGGTCGAATCCACGCCATGGTCGCTAGACACCGAGGTGGAGGAGCTCAGTCGTTTCCACATCGGTCTGATGCCTTTGCCCGATGACCCTTGGACCCGGGGAAAAGGGGGCTACAAGCTGCTCCAGTACATGTCGATGGGTTTACCGGTGGTCAGCAGCCCGGTGGGTATCAACAGTCGCCTGGTGAGCCATGGTCACAACGGCTTCCTGGCGGCGGACTGTGGCGAATGGCTCGAATACCTCGGGCAGCTCATCGAGAATCCCCAACTGCGCCGGGGTATGGGTGCCAACGGACGTGCCACCGTCGAGCGGGAATATTCCCTGGAGACCAGCAGTGCGCTGTTGGTGCGCCTTATGCGGGAGACGGCGCGCCCATCGTGACTCTCGCTCCGCCCCCCATCGAGAACGCCTTCACCGTCGACCTGGAGGACTGGTACCAGGGGTTGGAGATCGATGTCCGGGAATGGGGCCGGTTCGAAGACCGCATTCACGTAGGTACTGAGAAACTGCTCGACTTGCTGGCGGCAGCTCGGGTAAAAGCCACCTTCTTTGTGCTCGGGCACGTCGCCGAACACCACGCCGACCTGGTGCGCAGCGTCCATGCTGCCGGACACGAAATCGGCACCCATGGCTATGCCCACCAGTTTGTCTACCGTCTTGGAAGGGAGGCGTTCAAAAAGGATCTGCTCTTATCGCTGGAGAAGCTGGATCGAGCCGTGGGGACCTCGGTGGCGGGACACCGAGCGCCGTTTTTCTCCATCACCGCCGACGCCGACTGGGCGTTCGATGTGCTGGCAGATTGCGGATTGACCTACGATTCGAGCGTCTTTCCTGTTCGCAACTACCGATACGGCATCCCCGGTGCCTCGAGATGGCCGTTTGAGGTCCGCGCCGGCCTCACCGAGGTTCCTCTTTCCACCCTGTGCGCGGCGGGGCGGAAAATCCCTTTGGGAGGTGGTGCCTATTTCCGTATATTCCCGTATGCTGTAACCCGATACGGACTCCGTCAAATTAACGCAAGTGGTAATGCAGCAATATTTTACATCCATCCTTGGGAGCTTGATCTGGAGCATCCGCGAGTCGACCTGCCGCGGCGGATCGGGGTCACCCACTACTGGAACCTGGCCGCCTCGACAGGCCGATTGCGCCGACTACTGGCCGAATTCCGTTTTACGACCATGGCTGCCGTACTCGAGCGCTGGCAGGAGTCACAGCGACCATCGTGACGCAAGCTGAGCAGGTTCGAAGTTTCTTCGACAATGAGGCGGAACGGTTCCAGGCAATCTATTCCCGCGAGAAAACAGTATCACGCCGGCTGGTCGACTTTCTGTTCCGCCGTGTCGTCCACCAGCGTTTTCAGCTAACACTGGACCTGTGCGGCTCTGTCGCGGGGAAAAAGATCCTCGACATCGGATGTGGTCCAGGAAATTACTGCGTTGAGTTCGCGCGTCGTGGTGCAGAGGTCGTCGGGTTGGATTTCTCCCCAGTCATGGTTGAAAGGGCGCAGTCGGCGGCGGATGAAGCTGGGGTGGGGGAGAGCTGTGTCTTCGAGGTGTGCGATTTTCTTCATTGGCGTGAGCCACATCACTTCGATATTTCCCTGGCTATCGGTCTTTTTGACTATATCAGTGATCCCGCGGCGTTCCTGCGCAAAATTTGCACGCTTACTCGGGATCAGCTGGTGCTGAGTTTTCCAAAACGGTGGACTTCACGTACGTTTAGCCGCCGGTTACGATTGCGGATGCGCGGATGCCCGGTCTTCTTCTATTCCGAGACGGACATCGTGCGCTTGCTCAAATGCGCGGATTGGAGCAGACTTGATGTGCATCGGCTGAGCCGGGATTTTCTGGTTCACGGTGGGGAAGGACCCAAAGGGTAGAATGGCAATCCTGATATGAAAGTACTGATTACGGGTGGGGCGGGGTTTGTCGGTTCTCATCTGTCCGAGCGTCACCTCAATATGGGAGACGAGGTGTCGATCATCGACAATCTCTCAACCGGGATGATGAGCAATATCCACCACTTGGAAGCCAATCCAAGATTCAGCTGTCTCATCGACGACGTGCTCAATGTAGAGGTAATGCAGGAATTGGTCGGCGAGTGCGACCTCATCTACCATCTGGCCGCGGCAGTGGGGGTCAACTTTATCATCGACAATCCGCTGTTGTCGCTCACCACTAACATTAGGGGCACGGAGATCGTTCTCGAGTTGGCCAATGAGAACAAAAAGAAAGTAATCCTTGCTTCCACCTCAGAGATCTACGGCAAAAAGAACGGGCACGTTCCGTTTCGCGAAGACAGCGACCGGATTCTTGGTCCGACCACCATCATCCGCTGGCACTACTCTACATCGAAAGCGGTGGACGAGCTGTTCGCACAGGCTTACTGGCGCGAGAAACGACTCCCCTGCGTCATCGTGCGCCCCTTCAACATCATCGGTCCCCGTCAGACCGGTGACTACGGCATGGTGGTGCCCCGGTTCATTAAACAGGCACTTCTGGGTCACCCTATCACGGTTTTCGGTGACGGCGAACAACGCCGATGCTGGACCTTCATCGACGACGCGCTGGACGGGTTGGTGGCGCTGGCCAACTCCGACAAAGCGGTGGGGGAGATCTTCAATCTGGGTTCAAATTTTGAGATCAGCATCAAGGATCTCGCCTACAAAATCAGGGAGTTGACGGGGAGCCATTCCGAGGTTGAATTCATTCCGTACGAGCAAGCGTGGCCAAAGGGCACCTACGAAGATCTGATATACCGGGCACCGGATCTGGAGAAGATTCGCAATTGCGTCGGGTATGACCCGAAGGTAGACCTGGATGATGCCCTTTCCCGGATCATTGCCGACTACGAACGCTGATTCTTGCCGCTTGGTTTCGCCCTTACCCCAGTGCCTTGAGCAGGCGTGGAACCACAAACCACTGCATCCAAGCTCGATTTTTGCCGATCTCCGTCCAGCTGTCGGCATCGACGGACAAGGCCGCAATCGCTGCCGTGGGCAGGTGCAACGCGCAGCCACACAGCCTCGAGAGACACGACTCCAGTCCAGGATTGTGAGCGATGACCATCAGCGAGTCCACGCTCGCCTCGATCCGGCGAACGCACGACAGCAGGTCATCCGCGGACGCGAGGTAGAGATCGTCCTCAAAAACGGTATGGTCGTCGGACAATCCCAACAGTTTGCCCATGATCGTGGTTGTTTCCCTGGCTCGCAGTGCGGTTGAGCTCAATATGCGGGCGGGAACGGCTTCGTAAACCGTCAGCAGACGCGCCATGCGCGGCACGTCCTTGCGACCACGACCGTTTAAGGGACGGTGAAAATCGTCGGGGATGTCGGGTGGATAGTCCGATTTGGCATGGCGCATGATCAACAAACTTTTCATAACGGCCAACTCTGTTTCGTGTGGTTTGCGGACCTGACTGGAGTCTGAGAGCCCGCGGCAAAAGCCATTTGGCTGCGGCCGGGTCTTGCTGGCCGCTGTCCAAAGCGCTTTTCACCACGGGCTCCTGGGTTGCGTGGCCCCAAGCCGGGTGGTATTTTATCTCAGCCTCTCCTCCCGAAAAAGTAACGCGGTCTCACAGATTTCGCCTATCGGAGACGATTGCATGGCAGCCCTGCCCATAGAAGTTACCCTGGCCATTACGCCGCGGTCGAGATTCGAAATCATCGATGTCTCCGAGAAGATCGAGCAGGAGCTGGGCAAAGATCTGGGTGGATTTCGCAAGGCGCAGTACTGTTCGTTGCACACCACGGCCGGATATCTCGAGCAAGGGGTGTGCGCGCGACTGGGACACAGTCGCCGGCAGCTGGATCCGTTTTTCAGACTCATTCAGCGGATTTTTCCTCCGGATGCGGGGTATTCTCACGATCGCATCCAGCTCAGGGAGGAACTCACCGAATGGGAGCGCGCCGTCGAACCTCCAAACGCCGATTCTCATCTTGCGTTCATCAGCGCCGGCTTGAAGAACTGTGTGACCTATATCCACAAACGTCTGCAACCGGTTTATTTCATCGAGCTCGACGGCATCTACAAAGATCGACGGCGCGAACGCAAGACCGCCATCCTGGCCTACAACGGAGCCGAAATCGTTCACCGCGAGCGCATATCGATTCCGGTCTCGTCCAACCGTGCGATCGAATCGCTCAATCTGTCCGATGCCCGCTTCGGTCTGTTCGAGCGACTGGCCGAATGGGTCAAGGTACACGGCGTCGAGAAGGGTCGGTTCGATGTGCGACTGGCCCCCGAAGAACGCCACGTCGGATTGACGGTGAACGAGTACGAAACCTTGCTTATGCGCAACGATCTTCCGGAGGTGCTGCGCGATCCGCTGAAGTACATGGTCGATCGCGGTCGCAAACTGCTGCGTCACCCCGGCGCCATACCTGGAAAAACCAGGGACTACGCTGCGTACGACTTGATTCACCTCTACAATGAGCTTCTGGATACAGTACCGGTGGGTCGTTGGCTGGTCGACCGGATTGTCTCCGTGCTCTCGTCCCCCGCGTCGCGGTTTCTCAGATTGAAGCGCCACATCAGCTTTCCCATCTCCAACAGCCCCGAAACCGGGCCCCAGGAGATCGTTGTGGGCCGCTACCAGAGCCCCATTCTGATCCAACACCACCCCGCCACCGACGGTACCCGCTGCCTCGACATAACGCTGCGTCGCTTCACCTAGTGTGCTGTCGCAGAAATCTGCCAACATACAGCCGCCGATCCATCGCGATTCGCCGCGTTGACTTCGTTCGCCGTACTCCACCAGTACGGCTCGCTCAGCCGCCTTACGAACCGCGCGCATCGACGGCCGAATTTTGTCGACTTATCTCTGCGACAGCACACTAGCCCGTTGCGCGTAGATCCATCGATATTTAAGGCGTACGACATTCGCGGCACCTACCCCGATCAGTTGGATGCGGGATTGGCGCATGCCCTGGGGCGGGCATTTGCAACCTACCTGCACCCTGAGCGGGTCGTCGTCGGTCGCGACATGCGGTTGTCCGGTCCCCAGTTACACGCCGAGTTGCTTCTGGGTTTGCGCGAGCAAGGGGTAGACGTGCTCGACCTGGGCCAGGTAAGCACGGATCAGTACTACTTCGCATGTGCCACCCACGAGCTGCCGGGACTCATGATTACCGCGTCGCACAACCCCCCCCACTACAACGGTTTCAAAATGGTCCGGCGCATGCCGTATCTGCTTAGTGGCGACGATGGAATCGGGGACCTGCGGCGCATCATCGAAGCAGAGTCTTATGGTCCGACGTCGAAAACCGGCACCGTGGAGACGGCCGATGTCAGCGTCGCGTTCGTCGAACGCGTCCTGAACTTGATTGATGCGAAGTCCCTGACCTCGCTTCGGGTAGTGGCCGATACCGGCAATGGCATGGTGGGACCGATCCTTGAACAGGTTTACCGGCACCTTCCCATCGACCTGGTGGGCATGAATCTGGAACCGAGCGGCAATCCCCACCACGGCTTGGACCCGATGCAGGAGGAGAACCGGATCGAACTGCAACGCCGGGTCGTGCACGAAAAGGCAGATCTGGGTTTCGCTTTCGACGGTGACGGTGACCGGTTCTTCGTGATCGACAACCGTGGCCGGTTCGTGCCCGGCGATTTCGTCACCGCGCTTCTCGGGTGTTACATGCTGGGGAAGTGTCCCGGGGCGAAGATCGTCTATGACCTACGTTGTTCTTGGGCGGTTCGCGACACCGTCGAAGCGGCGGGAGGCACAGCGTTGATGGAGCGGGTCGGCCACGCTTTTCTGAAACCGAGGATGGCCAGTGAGGGCGCCGTCTTTGCCGGCGAGCTGAGTGGGCATTATTACTTTCGCGAGTTCTTCGGCGCTGATTCGGGCGTCGTGCCGTCCCTGTTCCTGTTGGAGATGCTCGCACTCAAGGGCCAACCCCTCTCATCCCTGCTGGCGCCGCTGGAGCAGTCGTATTTCATCACGGGGGAGATAAATTCGAGGGTGGAGGACTCCGCGGAGAAGATCGAATCCATCGCACGCACCTATGATGACGGAGTGGTCGAGCGTCTGGACGGCATATCTGTCAGCTACGACGACTGGCATTTTAATGTGCGTCCCTCCAACACCGAACCGCTGCTGCGACTGAATCTCGAAGCCCTGAATCCGACCACCATGGCGACGAGGCGAGACGAGCTCCTCGCCCATATCCGGTCCTGACAGCGCCGCCTATTCGCGTCCAGTCCAAGGCGGACGCGGATCTTTCAAACACCAGCTCACACCCGAAATGAACTTTGTTCGTGGTTTTTCCCTTACGGCTGTATCCACCGCCCTGGTGTTCGTTCTTGGCTTCGCCAACCAGGTGCTGCTGGCCGACTACCTTGGCAGGGAGGCGTACGGACGTTTGGCGCTGTGGCTCAATACGGTCGTCATAGGGGGCATGATTTTCGGCGAATGGCTGAGTCGCGGCAACACCTATGTCGTCGGCAAGACGAATTCCAGGCACGAGCCGCTGCACAACTCGGTGCTCTACGCCGCCTTGTTGGGGCTTGCGTTGCTGCCAATGGTATTCCTTCAACCGTGGTTCGACCGTGGTGTGGCGCTGCTGCTGGCTGCACTTGTGGCGATGACCGTGCTGCAGAAGGCGGGACAGGCTATAGCGTTGGGGGAAGACCGGCTCAAGCTGTACTCCGTCGTTCCCCTGGTGTTTATCGCGGCCTATCTGGCCGGCAACGTTGTCGTGTACCTGTTGGCGTTAGGTCTCAACGAGGTCCTCTACTCCTGGTTTACCGCTACCCTGGTGGCAGCGGCGCTGGTGATCGTTTTCCTGTGGCCCGGATCGCGCGGCTGGCGATTGGATGCCAGCAGCTTCCGGCGGACCTTCGAGGTGGGGTTGCGGGGGGCCTCCTCTGTAACCTTGATCTTTTTGATGTTTCGCAGCGATCTGTATCTCGTCGAGTGGTTCATGGGGGAGGCGGCGCTCGGCGTCTACAAGGTCTCTACCAATTTCGCCGAGATGATGCAGCGCTTGCCCAACGTTGCCGGCCTGGTCCTGTTGCCGAAAGTAATACGCGGGGAGGACGAGAACACCCGGATAACCCTTCAGGTGGCGCGGGGGACGCTGCTCTTTTCCCTTGGCGCCGCAGCCGGTCTGCTGTTCTTTGGCGATCGGCTTATCGCCTACACCTTTCCCAAATACGAGGACGCCTTCGCGCCGTTGATGTGGATGCTTCCGGGTCTTCTCCTGGCGGGTTTTGGTTCGGTGCTCAACACCAAGCTTGCCGGCCGCGGGTACCCGCCGGTGACGATCGCTGTTCCCGCGGTCGCATTGGTTTTAAACGTCGTTCTGAACATGGCGCTGATACCACGCATGGGGTTGGAGGGAGCGGCTATCTCCACCTCTATTGCATACGGAGTGTGGTCGCTGTCGATGACGGTCTTCTTCCTGCGCTACTCCGGGCTCGGCCTGGGCGCCTTCTTGCGCCGCGCCCAGGCCGACGGTACTATTCATAAATAGCCACTCGAGATTAATCGACAACCTTCCGAGGTGAATTGAAACTCCCCGCTACGCTACCCGCCTGGCTCGCGCGGTCAGCGCCTACGACGGACCATGACCGCAGCTGACCTCCGCCTCGGGCCCATCTGGCTGGACCGAAAATGGTTCGTCGGATTCTTGTGTCTGCAAGCCGGTTTGATCGTGGGTATCCTGCTGCTTCCCATCATGTTCTTACAGGTAATTGGCGTCGGTGTGGGCGGTGGGATCCTGCTTAGTCTGCTGGTTCTGCATCCGTGGATCATCGTTCCCGCCATTGTCGCAACCACCGCACTCGACATCAGTGGCAAGATCATTGAAACGACGGCGTTGGGAATCCCGCTTACCGGATTCCATCTGGCCCTGGGGTTGATGATCGTCGGCTTGGGGGTCAACACTTTCCTGCGTCGTCGCACCCAGTTTCCTCCGTTCCAATTGGCGGTGCCGCTGTTTCTGCTGTTGGGAGTCATGGCGATATCGTTGACTTATTCTCCGAATCAACCCGAAGCGACGATCGGATTCATGCGGACGCTGGTGCTGACTTTGTTTCTCTATTTGACCATCGTCATGCTAGAAACCAAAACAGCAATCAACGCCGTGGTTGTCTCGATGGCGGTGGCGCTCATTGCCGGTTCGGTGCTGGGGGTGGTGCAGATCGTCACCGAAAGTTTCTTCCTTCCCGCCAGCTTCGTTATAGCCGTCGGTGCGAACGCGCCGCGAGCGACAGGTACCTTTCACAACCCCAATACCTTCGGCACTTTCCTCATGGTCGGCGTGGTGTTTCTCTTTGGTCTCCTGGTTAACTACCGCACCGGCTGGTGGAAGACGTTGCTGGTGCTGGTTTCCCTGTCGTTCGGAGTCACCGGATTGATAGTTACCTTCAGCCGCGCCAACTGGGTGGCCGCCCTGGTGGGTATCGTCGTGGCGCTGGCGTTGGCTAGGAAATTGCGCTATCTCTTTGCCGTCTCGGCGATCGGCGTCCTGGCGATTCTGGCAACGAAGGAGTTCGTGCCGTTCGCCGAGCACATCTTCTTACGCTTCGTATCGATTTTCACCATCTTCGAGCAATTTGGTTCGATGGGGCGCGAATCGAGTTCGGCGCGCATCTATTTTGTATTCGCCGCGTTCAAGATGTTCCTGGACCATCCGCTCCTCGGTGCCGGCTGGCGCGCGTTCCCGATCATATTCGACGATTACAAATCCCCGGATTTCCCCTTTTGGGTGCCCACCAAAGAATCCCACACCCTATTTGCCAACATCCTGGCGGAATTGGGACTGGTCGGTCTGATTGCAGCAGGCTGGATCGTCTGGCGCACCCTCAGCCACGGTTTCGCGGCCCTAAAACGAATGCGCGACCCGTATTTGCGGGCGCTGGTAGCGGCCCTTTTGTCCGTCTTTCTGGCTTTTCAGGTTAGCCTTTCGCTCACCGCTGACTTCAGCAACAATTTTCTGTGGATGTTCACCGGCATGCTCTTCGCGGTAACCAGTCTCGACCAACGCACCGATCCGGCGTGAAGCTGTTAGTCACCTCGCACCTCTACCCAAGCCTCCTTTCCTATACCGGAGGCAGTTTTGTTCAGAACCAGGTTCGCTTTCTAAGAGAGTACTGCGACATCCAGGTCGTTGTGCCGACCCCCTGGTTTCCCTTGCCTTTTTTTCCGCGGTGGAGTGCGCACAGAAAGCTGCCACAACGCGAACAGGTCGATGGCATCGAAGTGCTGCGACCGCGGTACGTCACCTTGCCGCGACGAATCTTATTTTCAGGGGTTTGGCGTTCCTACCTCGCCGCCATGGAAGCGTCGGCTGAGATCGGTGCCGATCTGGTGCACGCACACTGCGCCTACCCGGACGGTTACGCCGCCATCGAATATGGGCGCCGACATCAGGTCCCCGTGGTGATCACCGTCCACGGCCACGACATCAAGGTGTTGCCTGAGGCCAACCCACAATGGCGGCAGCAGATCGCTCAGGCCTTGGAGGATGCGTCAGCCGTTATCGCCGTCAGCGAGGATCTGGCATCGAGGGTACGGGACCTGGGAGTTTCCCCCGGTAAGATTCACACCATTCCCAACGGTGTGGACTGCGACCTGTTTGAGCCCGATCTGTCGCGCGCCCCGGGAACCGAGGGCTGGCACCTCCTCTACGTTGGGCGGTTCGATCCCGCCAAGGGGATTGGCATTCTTCTCGAGGCGTTTGCGGGGGTGGTGCGCAAGATTCCCGAATGCCGATTGACACTCGTTGGCGGCAACGAGGCCACGGGATCGGAGGATCGCTTTAAGGGTCAGATGGAGGCGCTCGAGCTCGATCACCGCGTCAGCTGGCATCGAGAGGTCCAATGGGATCAGATTCCCGTCTACATGCGGCGTGCCGACCTCTTCGTGCTGCCAAGTTTTTCCGAGGGGTTGCCGTTGTCGCTCATCGAATCGATGGCGTGCGGGTTGCCTATCGTCGCAACCCGATGTGGCGGACCTGAGGAAGCGGTGGACGACTCGGTGGGTCGGTTGGTGGCGGTGGGAGATGTCGAAGGACTGGAGTCGGCGATTTTACATGTTGTCCGCAACTACGATAAGTTCGACCGGGCGGCGATCCGAACCCGGGCACAGCGATTATACGATTACCGCAACATCGCCCGTCGCATCAACGATCTCTACAGATCGTTGTGAACATCAGCTGCTGCCAGAAGTCAGCAGCGACCTGTAGAAGTCCACGAGGGCAGGGCTCTGGCAATCCCAATTGTACTTGTTAAGGACCATTTGCCGACCTCTTGACCCCATCCGTTTTCGTTCAACCGGATCACCGAGTAGTCGTTTGACGGCTTCGAGAACAGCTGTGGGGGACAACGGGTCGACGGCGACCCCACATTCTGCTTCATCGATAATCTGTTTCCACAGCGGGAAGTCCGATACCACGACTGCTTTCCCCATCATCATATACTCGAACATCTTCGTTGGCAGCGAACGCAGATAGTTGGGGTCGGGGTGTAGCAGGGCCAATCCGACGTCGGCGGCGAGAATGCGGCGGTGCACCTCGTCGTGCGACACCGGGCCAGTGAAGTCTACATTCTCTTCGATGCCGTATCGATGCACCAGGTCACGTGCCTGCCGCTCTTCCTGTTGTGAACCGACGGGTCCCACCAGGTGGAGAGATATATCCGGCTGCTCCGGTTTCAGATTGCGCACCAGGGTGAGCATGTCGAACAAGCCCCGTAAAGCGGTTAGACTGCCGATATAGACCAACACCGGACCTTTGCCGTTTTCGACGACAGCGGGGCGGTAATAGTCGGCGTAGGCCAACAGCGGGTAATTCAGCACGACCAGTGACTTCTTTGCGCCGTAGTAGCGCGCGTAGGCGTGATCCGCCAGGGTGACGGCGTCGAAAAATCGCAGGGCAATCAACTCTATGGCGCGATACAGCCATGCCATGCAGGCTCTCAGGGGAAGCGGAATCCACTTCTTGCTGCGTATCGATTCCGGCACGTCTTCGTGTACGTCGTATACCAGAATCGAACCGGTGAGCATCTTGAGAATCAGACAGACGGGGATCAGTTCCGGATCATGAAAGATATATACATCAGCCTTTCGTCTCAGCGCCAGGCGCAAGACACGTGAGGTGGCCAGCATGCGCCGTCCCCTGTTTTTGGGAACGGGGAGCGGTATTACCTCGATGCCGCCGGCGTCACAGGTGGTTTGGTCCTCGAGTGCGACAACGCTAACCCGAAATCCTGCGTTGGCGAGAGTGCGTGCTTCTGCCTGGAACATGCGAACGTCAAAGGTGAAATGCACGGAGCTGAGTATGCAAATGTGCTCAGGCATCGATCTCGTATGCAAAAACGCTAGGAAAAATCCGTGGTTGGTGGTGTGGGATTAGAGCGCTTGACGTGTGTAGCAATCCAATGGCGAGAGGCGTTCTTGACATCCGCAGAACCCTCTGTTATTGTGTCATTTTAGGCCCGATTCAATATAAGCTATGGTCGTCCTACTTGCCCGTAGCGAGAAAGCTAAGTGTCGATATTCCTCGGATTGTTTGACGGGCACAACGCCTCGGCGTCGGTCCTCTGCGACGGTCGAATAGAGAAGGCATTTCAGGAAGAACGCCTCAGCCGCACCAAGAATCACTTCGGCCCCCCCGTCCAAGCCACCCAAGAAATCCTTGCGCTTCTCGGCGCCATGCCCGCCGATGTAGACAAGGTTTGCCTCGTGTCACGCTACATCCCGGCTCCACGACATCCGCGCTCGATCAAAGACCTGTTCGACGAGCGTTACAGAAACGGTGTTCGTCAGCGGTTGGTACGGACCTGTGCGAATATCAACTTCTACAGAACGCTGCGAAGTCGGCAACGCATGCAACAGCGCCGGGAGGTGGTCGCTGAATGGGGCTTCGATCCAAATCGGATCGAGTTTTGCGATCACCACCAAGCCCACGCGGCCAGCGCCTACTATGGACTGCGGAAAGACGATCAACCCTATCTGATTTTGACCCTGGATGGCGGAGGTGACGGTCTATCCGGATCGGTTTGGGTGGGAAACAAAGGTGCGCTGGCGCCGGTGGCAACCATCCCACAAGCCGACAGTCTGGGAGAGATATACGCCGCAACGACCCACTATCTTGGGTTTATGCCCCTTGAGCACGAATACAAACTCATGGGTATGGCTCCCTACGGCGCCGACGGATACGCCCAAGATGTTGCGCGCCTGTACGGAAACTACGTAGATCTCGACGGTCGAGATCCGCTCCGCTTCGCCCGCAAGGTGCCCGAGCCCCTATCGCGCATCGGGCCTCGACTACAGAACGATCTGCGGCGCGTCCGCTTCGACAACATCTGTTCGGGGTTGCAGTTGTTCACCGAAAGCCTGATTAAACGCTGGGTCCAAGCGTGCGTCGAAAAGACCGACGTATCTCGGGTTCTCGCCGCCGGCGGCGTGTTTATGAACGTTAAGGCGAACAAGGTGATTGGCGAGCTGGACTGCATCGAGTATTTCGAAGCACTACCGTCCTGCGGAGACGAGACACTACCCTTCGGCGGGTGTTATCTGGTTTCGGAGGCCGCCGGTCAAGAGACTCAGCCCTTGGACCACTGTTACCTGGGCAACGATCTGGCGTTGGAGGAGTGCCGGGCAGCGTTAGCACCGTTAGACCAGGTGGCGGTGGAAGAGCCGAAAGATCTGGAGTTGCGCACCGCCCAACTTCTGGCTTCCGGCAAGATTGTCGCGCGCGCCGCAGGTCCGATGGAGTTTGGAGCGCGGGCACTCGGGAACCGATCCATCCTCGCCGATCCGATCAACCAGGACGTGGTGCGGATCATCAACAGAATGATCAAGAACCGGGATTTTTGGATGCCCTTTGCCCCTGTGGTTTGCAGCGACAAAGCATCTCTCTATTTCGACAATCCGAAACAGCTGCCATCGCCGTACATGATGAACACCTTTGGCTCATCCAGCCGGCGTGGCGAGTTCATGGCGGCCGTACACAATGCCGATCTCACGGCGCGCCCACAGCTGCTGCAGCCCGGCCAGAACGATCGGTACGAGGCGGTGCTGAAGCACTTCGGAGATCTCACCGACCGACACGTGCTGCTCAATACCTCCTTCAACCTGCACGGCGAACCGATTGTCTGCACCGCCAAAGACGCGGTCCACGTTTTCGCGAACTCGGGCTTGGACCACATGATATTGGGTCCTCTGCTGGTTTCGAAGCAACGCAATACCCAATGCTAGCGGCAATTCTGGCAGCGGCGGCGATTCTTATTTTTTACACCTACCTGCTTTATCCCGCCCTGTTGTGGTTACTTACGTTCTGGCGCAAGACGGCGACCCTCGACGACGCTGCGGAGCTACCCAGGGTTTCACTGGTACTTGCTGCGTATAACGAAATAGCTGTCATCGCCGCCAAGCTGGAAAATGCTCTCGGTCTCGCGTTTCCAGCGAAAAATCTCGAGATCATCGCCGTGTCTGACTGTTCGGAGGATGGCACCGATGAAGCTATCCTCGCTTTTCGCGATCGCGGCGTACTTTTCCATCGCATGGAACGGCAAGGCGGCAAAACTCTAGCCCAGAACGCGGCAGCGAAATTGGCTACAGGCGAGATTCTCGTGTTTTCGGACGCCAACAGCATCTTTGCTAGCGACGCACTCACGCACCTTCTGCGTCCTTTCGCCGACTCGAGGGTAGGGGCGGTATGTGGTGAACTACGATACCGCAACCCGGGCGATGAAGGTGCGGGGAAAGGTGAGGGCCTCTACTGGCGTTACGAGCGGTTTCTCAAGCGACGGGAGAGCCTCTTGAGCTCGACCCTCGGGGCCAATGGGGGCATTTATGCCGTCAGACGGGCGCTTTTCGACGAGCTGGATCAGGAGATTATCAGCGACTTCATAATGCCGGTTCGCGTATGGCGAAAAGGGTTCCGGGTGGTGTACGCACCCGAGGCGGTGGCGGTGGAAACCACCGGCGCCACCTTCCGAGACGAATTTCGCCGACGTCGCCGCATCATCGCGCGCAGTTGGTACGGCTTGTGGAGCGAGTCGGGGGTTCTGAATCCGCTGCGGCACGGATACTTCGCGTGGCAGATGTTCTCACATAAGGTGATGCGATGGCTGGTCCCCGTGTTCATGACACTTGCCTTCGTCACCAATCTGCTCCTGCTCGAGCATTCGTTTTTCCTATACCTGCTGTATGCTCAGATCGCGTTCTATGGAATGGCGGTGGTCGGCTGCATCGACACTCGATTTCTCGGCCGCACCTTTCCCTTCTATGTGCCTGCCTACTTCTGCGCCACCAACCTGGGCGCGCTCTTCGGATTGTGGAGCTTTCTTTCTGGTCGGCGAATCTCCACTTGGAAACCGGTAGAACGCCGGTGAGCTATGAGTAAGGCCTACGAAAAAGCTCTGCTAATTCTCGCGGATTTTGCCGTCATCAACCTGGCTTCTGTCCTGTTTCTGTGGATGAAGCTCGCAGGCGGCCAGCTGGAGAACGTGGAGCGCAGCTGGCAACGTTTGCATCCTCATTCGGAGGAGTCTGTCAGCTTCTGGTATGCCCTGGACTATTATCTCTATCCTTTACTCGCCCTCTATCTATGCTGGCTTCTTCTGTTCGTTTTCTTCGGCTCCTACCGCAGTCAGGCACCCCAGTCCCGCTTCGACGAAGTACTCGAGCTTTTCAAGGTCGTAACCCTCGGGGTCCTACTTCTCTTTGTCGCGACGCTCGACCTCGCGCAACCCTTCCGCCTGACGCGAGCACTCATGTTTTCATACTGGTTCGCACTCTTCGCCTCGATCTCGGTAGCGCGGGTGGCGGTGCGCAGTTTCGAACGGCAGTTGCTGTTGCGTGGCATCGGCAGACGGAACACGGTAATCGTCGGTACTCAAGCCCGGGGCGAGCGCCTGCTACACGATTTGCGCAACTCTCCGGGCCAGGGTTTCCACGTCATCGGTTTCGTACCTATATCTCCGCAAGAACCGCGGTTCGTGCAAGAAGAGTTACCGGTTCTGGGACCGGTCAGCGAGCTGTCCCGGATTATCGCAGCGCACGCGGTCGACTCCGTATTGATCGCGCTGCAGTCCAATTCTCACGAAGAAATATTGGACATCGTCGATGCTTCCGGCGGCCAGCCTGTTTCGTTCAGCATCACGCCGGATCTCTACGACATCGTCACCGGACATGTGCGTACCAATCAGATCCACGGAGTCCCGCTTATGGAGTTGCGTCCCGAGCTAATGCCAGCTTGGGAGCAGACGGTGAAACGAACCATTGACGCCGCCGTGGCGATCTTGATCGGACTCGGACTTGCACCTCTGTGGATTCTGGTAGCCCTAGCCATTCTGGTCGACTCCAAGGGACCGGTGTTGTTTCGCCAGAATCGCATCGGTAGAGACGGCCGGGCCTTTACCATTTATAAGTTTCGATCGATGCATGTCGACGCCGAAGAGAGGACCGGGCCGGTTTGGGTCAAGGGAGAGGATCCGCGCATTACCCGAATGGGGCGTGTACTCCGGGCGCTCCATCTGGACGAAGTTCCTCAGTGCATCAACTTCCTCAAAGGGGACATGAGCCTGGTCGGGCCCCGTCCGGAGCGCCCCTATTTCGTCGAGTTGTTCAGCGGGGAGATTCCGTTTTACATGCGGCGATTCAATGTCAAACCGGGGTTGTTGGGCTGGGCTCAGTCCAAACACGAGTTCGATATCAACTCCAGCGACGTGGTGGCCATCGCGCAAGAGCGATTGGAGTACGATCTCTACTACATCGAGAACATCTCCCTCAAGCTGGATCTGAAGATCATGTTGCGAACGGTCTGGTTTGTGCTCGCCGGCAAGAGCACGCGCTGAAAATCTCTCGCGTTGCGGCATCGGTACAGGAATCTCATTGGCTATCGGAATACATATTCCTATAATTGATACGGAAGAAGGCAGTACTGCCCTATGCGTTGCAACCACATCGCTCTCGACGCGGCCGACCCAGACCGCTACGAAGCCGACTTCACCGCATTCGGTCCCGACCTCAGCCTCAATTGGAACGGATTCGGCCTGAGGTCGTACTATTACACCTCTACGGAGGAGCTGAACAACGCGCCGGTGGACGAAATCGCGCGCGACGGCTTTACCTTAGAGCCTTCCTTCACCCTGTCCCAGGACTCGGACAGATTTCAAGAAATTATGCTCCTGGGTCGCTACAGCGTCGCGGATGAAGAAGACATTGGCGGAAACACCTATCGACGGACGCAACTTGGGATTGGAGTGAATGCCAAGCTCACTTCCTCGTTCATCGCTCGATTGAGTTACATCGCCCAGGGAGAGGACGACGACTTGAACGATCTGGACAACAACGCCTTGACCTTCAGCGTGACAAACGAATTCTAACGAACCTCTAGGTCATACCTCGTACACAAAAAGGAGGTTCGTCCACATGCATTCATTTACCAGCTGGTGCTCGCGATCAATCCTGATAAGCGCGATCGTGTTGTGCGCTGCGGTTGGGGCGCAAACGAAGATTACTCCGGACCAGGAAGCAGAGATGTTGCTCAAGGCCCTGTCCTACGATCGCAACCTGGAAAAGCGGTCCGGTTCGGCGATAAACGTCGGCGTTCTCTACACCGGTGACGGAGAAGCGGAAGCTGCCGCGGTGGCGGCTGCGTTCCAACGAGCCGGAAGAGGCGGTGGAGCTCCCTTGCCCGTTACCGCAACCACGATTCCGTTTACTTCGGTAAGTGCACTCCTGAAAAAGGTTGAAGGCGAAAATATAAACGCTCTCTATGTCCATCCATCCCTTTCGGCAGCTCTGTCCAGCGTTCAGCAGGTGTCCCGCGGCAGGAAGATTCTATCCCTGGGAGGATCGAAAGAACTGGTGGAGCGCGGATTGTCGGTGGGCGTGTACATGGGTAAGTCGGCGCCCCGGCTCATTGTGAATATGAAAGCAGGTAAGGTCGAGGGGCTAGATCTAAAACCAGCAATTCGTCTGGTTGCCAGGGTCGTGAAGTAGACCGAGCCGCCCCGATCCAACATCGGCCCCGAGTCATCTGTAAAGGTGATTCGGGGTTATTTTTTGGTCAGGAAGGAGCTGCCGCCGGTCGCGGTATTGTTTCCCCGACGTAGGTGATTGTGTAAATTGTCCTCTCTGAAAGATCGCCGATAAGTGGATGATGCCGAACTCAATTCTCCCGATGGACGGTTAGCTACTATGTCAAGGTTTCGATCTATTCGTCTCAAGATTGTTGCGCCACTGGCGTTGTTCATCCTCGTCGTGGCGATCTTCAATTCAATCTATTTTCCTTCCAAGGAAGCTGATCGAATCAACGCCATATTTCAACAGCGTCTCGAGATATCTCTGGCGACATTGGTGTTGGGTACGAGCATTTCGATAAGCTCCGGAAATCTCGAAGGTGCCGAAGCTACCGTGAACCTGCTCAAGGAAGATGAGCATCTGACCTTTCTCATGGTGCTGGATGATGAGGGGAGCGAGCTGATTCACCACGGCACGTTAGACAGCAAGTATTTTGACGAAAGTGCTTTGCGAGAACTGCCCGTGGCCGAATTCCAGGAAGTCGGTCCGTACCTCGTCCTCAAAGACAAGATCCAGTTCGACGATGAGTATCTGGGTTCGGCTATTATCGGCCTGAACACAGCAGATCGGGAGCGGGAGATCCGCAGCAGCGTAATCCTGACCGTTCTCTTGAGCCTGGTTTTCGCGCTGGTCGGTATCGGGTTTATCTCCTACGTCACCGGAAGGGTCATCCTGGTCTCACTGGCGAAGTCCGTGCACGTGGCAGAGCAAGTAGCCACGGGGGACTTGAGTGTAGAGATCGAGACCAGTGGTAACGACGAGGTGGGTCAATTGCTTTCTGCTTTCCGAACGATGACGAGCGGTCTGCGTTCCCTTATCGGCCAGACCCAGCGCTCAGGGATACAGATCACATCTTCGGTAACACAGATCGCGGCATCGGGGAAACAATTGGAAGCGACGGTGAACGAGCAAGCGGCGTCCACCAATGAGGTAGTCGCAACGGCCAAGGAGATTTCGGCCACCTCACAAGAGTTGGTGCGCACGATGGGTGAAGTGTCGGCCATGTCGGAGGAGACCGTAGTCGCCGCCGACAGTGGCCAGCAGGGGCTGGGCCGTATGGAATCGACCATGCATCAAATGGAAGAAGCCACCCAATCCATTTCCTCCAAACTAGCCATCATCAACGAGAAAGCCGCGAACATTAACTCCGTTGTTACGACTATCACCAAGGTTGCCGATCAAACGAATCTGTTGTCGCTGAATGCGGCCATAGAAGCCGAGAAAGCAGGCGAGTACGGGGTCGGGTTTTCGGTGGTGGCACGGGAGATCCGCAGGCTGGCCGATCAGACTGCGGTAGCGACATTGGACATCGAGCAAACGGTCAAGGAGATGCGTTCGGCGGTATCCGCGGGGGTGATGAGCATGGACAACTTTTCCGAAGAGGTGCGCCAGGGGGCAGACGAGATTCGCCGTGTCGGATCCCAACTCACGCAGATCATCGAACGGGTGCAAGCCCTGCCGCCCCGTTTTCAGACGGTGGAAGAAGGCATGGAAGCTCAGTCTCAAGGGCGCAACAAATCAGCGAGTCGATGGTACAATTGAATGAAGCGGCGCAGCAAACTGTTGACTCGCTGCGCGAAACAAACCGGGCATTGGAAAACCTGGGACGGGCATCGCAAGATCTGCAAGGCGAAATTTCCCACTTCAAGATCGACTAGGAACTGCGAGCGCGCTGTCATGCAATTGCTCAGCTCCATCGAAGGACTGCTAAAATCCAGGTTGGGTCTCGACCCCCAAGTCCTGGGACGAAACGTACTGGCCGGAGCCGTTCAGGATCGCATAAAAATCACGTCGTGCCAAAGCATGGAGGTGTACGCTGGTGACCTTGCAACCTCCGCCGCCGAGTTGGAGGCGCTGGCGGGAAAGCTCCTCGTTCACGAGACGTGGTTCTTTCGCGATCGAGTGCCCTTCGATTACCTGTCTCGGTTCGTCCGCACCGCGCCCACCAAAGTTGACGGTAGGAAGCTGCGCATTCTGAGCGCGGCCTGCGCCACGGGCGAAGAGCCCTATTCCATCGCCGTAATCCTGCTCGAAACGGGTCTGAGCCCCGAATCCTTCCAGATCGATGCCCTCGACCTGAACAGAGAAGCGCTACACAAGGCCGAAGCGGCACAGTACTCCGAAAACTCGTTTCGATTCAGCACCGATTCTTTCAAAACGTGTTATTTCCACCATGTCGACGGCAGCTACGCACTGACGCCGTCGGTGCGGAAGCTGGTCAATCTGGAACAGGGGAATCTGCTCGAAACCACCTGGGCCGCAGGAAAAGGCGCCTATGACATCGTCTTCTGCAGGAACCTGCTCATCTATTTGGACGAGAATTCCAGAAATTCGCTCCTTCGAAATGTAGAGGCGGTCTTGCATCCGGAAGGCCTTCTCTTCGTCGGCGCCGCTGAGGCGGGACAGATGCCCGGAGACCGCTTCGTGCCGGTTAGGCACCCAAAGTCCTTTGCGTTCCTGCGGAAAACAGCTGCCGGGCGTAAGAGAGCCACGACGGCGGTGAAGGTCCCGTCGCCGCGACAAATGGACATCCACGAATTCCCTCGTCGACCAACACCACCGCCGGCCGGGGACACCCGTTCCGCCGCGAGCGAACCACGCTCCGAATTGCCGGTGCCGGTATTGGACAGGGCGCGCTTGCTGGCCGATCGGGGCGACTTGACCGAAGCATCCAAACTCTGCGGTGCACACCTGGAAGAGAACCGCGACGACGCCGAAGGGCACGTGTTGTTGGGACTGATTCGCGTCGCGGCTGGGGAAGATAGGCAGGCGGAAGATTGTTTCGCCCGAGCGGTCTACCTGGAACCCGACCATCGCGAGGCGCTTGTCCATCTCGCTCTTTTGGTCGAACGTCGCGGTGATGAACACCGCGCGCAAGTCATCAAACGCCGGCTCGACCGCGTATCGTAGATCGAGATCAGGCTGCCGTGCGAATAGCGATTGTAAACGATTCGAAACTCGCGATTGAGGCGCTGAGGAGAATTCTGTTCTATGTGCCCGAACACGAGCTGGCCTGGGAAGCGTCCGACGGTGCGGAGGCGGTGGAGAAGTGTGGGAACGATACACCGGATTTGATATTGATGGATCTGATCATGCCGGCGATGGATGGCGCGGAAGCTACTCGTCAGATCATGGAGGTCAGTCCGTGCGCCATTCTGATCGTCACCGCTTCGGTAGGTGGAAATGCGGCAAAGGTGTTCCAGGCGATGGGCAACGGTGCGCTGGATGCCATCGACACTCCGGTTGGGGAACCCGGTGGCGAAGGCGGCGACAGCCTGTTAGCCAAAATTGCCACCATCGGCAAGCTGCTGGGGGACGGGGTGCACCATCGGGGTGAGGTGGCGGTTCGCCCGCGGACCAAAGCGGCGGTGCCTCCTCTGGTAGTGATCGGTGCTTCCACGGGTGGACCGATGGCGTTGGCGGCCATTCTCTCCAGTTTGCCGGAGGATTTCGTGGGCGCGATAGTAATCGTCCAACATGTGGACGTCCAGTTCTCCGCCGGCTTGAGCTCCTGGCTGGATACGCAGTCCCGTTTGCCCGTCGCACTTGCCGAGAAGGGAACCCTGCTTCGAGGCGGTCGTGTGTGGGTAGCCGGTACGAACAATCACATTATAATGACGCCCAATATGGAGCTTCGATACGATTCCAGGGTAAGCGCCACTCCGTACCACCCATCTATCGACATCTTTTTCGACAGCGTGGCCGAACACTGGCCTGAAAAAGGCACGGCGGTGCTGCTGACAGGTATGGGTCGCGACGGCGCCAATGGTCTTAAAAGCTGCGGGACAAGGGTTGGCATACCATTGCCCAGGATGAAAAAACCAGCGTGGTCTACGGCATGCCGAAGGAAGCCGCTCAGCTCGGCGCCGCAGCCGAGGTACTACCCATCGACAAGATCGGCCTGGCCTTAAAGCGGTCAATGCTTTGAAACCATCCCCTTCGCAAACCCGCTAGATTGGTTACCGTCCCCATCGAATCGCCATGCTGCTACTGATCGTCAAGCTGGGACCTGAAAGATACGCCATCGAGACCAACCAGGTTGCGGAGGTGATCCCCCGGGTCCGTATGCGCGAGGTGCCTCACGCTCCCGATTTCGTCGTTGGACTCTTCGTATTTCGGGGTGCCGTCGTTCCCGTCATCGACCTGCGGAAGCTGATGTGGGGAATGGAATGTGAGCTTTTTCTCAACACGCGCATCGTTCTGGTCCGCCTCGATGACGATAGACTGCTAGGACTCATGGCGGAGGATGTGACCGACACGAAGCAGTCCACGGAACTGACCAATGTGGAAACCGGCATCGAAGTAGAGAAGGCGCCGTACCTTTCAACCATGGGGGTCGGGGAAGGGGTAGGCATGGTTCAGCTCATCGACATCTACAAGCTGCTCGATCAAAAAGCGCGGGAGCTGTTGTATTCAAGCGTAGACGAGCTCGAGGGCGATCTGCAGGCGGGACAATCGTAATCCATGTCGTCCGAGACCGTTCACAATTTCTGCTGGAACAGAATCGGCGTCTGGGGAGACGTCAGCTGCCCCGAACTCGACTCGGTTTCCCACTGCCACAACTGTCAGATCCACGCGGCGGCCGGGCGCAGCTTGTTGGAACGGCCGGGATCAGACGAGTACCTCGACGAGTGGACGCGGATTATTGCGCGGCGCGAACAAGCGCAGAACGCGGAAAACGTTTCGGTCGTGCTCTTCCGCATGGGAGGCGAGTGGCTGGCGCTACCCACGGCGGTGTTCAGCGAGGTGATAGAAGACCGCGCTATTCACAGCATGCCCCACCGCTCGAGTCGCGTGTTCCTGGGCTTGGTCAACATTCGCGGAGAGATCCAACTGTGTTTCTCCCTGGCAGCGATCCTCGGTCTTTCGTCTACGGCCGAGAGTGATTCGGTGCAAAGCCACATCGTCTACAAGCGGATGATCGTCGTTCGTCAAGAGCGCAACAGCTGGGTGTTTCCCGTGGACGAGGTCTACGGCGTCCATCACTTCGACAACGAGGAACTGGACGAGTCTCCCGTCACGGTTTCGAAGACCGATGTCACCTTTACCACCGGACTGCTGGCCTGGAACGATCGCAGCGTCGGACTACTCGACGTCGAGCTGTTGTTCAACGCCCTGAAGAGGAGTGCTGTTTGAGCGCCGGTGACTCCAATATAGGCGGTGTATCTCTGCTCGACCTCTTTCGGGCCGAAGTCGAGGAGCACACCGGCGTTCTCACCGACGCGCTGCTCGATTTGGAACGGGATCCCGACAAAGCGCAGGATGTCGAAGCGCTGATGCGTGCGGCGCATTCGGTAAAGGGCGCGGCGCGCATTGTTCAGATCGACGTCGCCGCCGATTTGTCGCACAAGATGGAGAATTTTTTCGTTGCCGTACAAGAGGGTCGATCGAACCTGACCTCAGAGCACGTGGACACCCTCCTCAAGGGGGTAGACCTGCTTCGCGTCATCGCTGAGGCGGCCGACGACATCGCCTCCTGGCAAGCGGCGAATCAGGAGGCAGCTACGGCCCTGCTCGCCTCCATCGAGGCGCTGGAATCGATGCCCATGACCGCCGCCCCTCCCTCGGCCTCGACGGCTACCCCCGACCCATCTCCAGCAGCGGGGGCGAGCGATCTCCTGGACCTGTTCGCCAATGAGATCCAAAGCCAGGCGGCGGTGCTCAGCGATAGCCTGCTGGCTCTAGAGCGAGATTTGGATTCCGCAGTGGACGTGGAAGGACTCATGCGCGCAGCACACTCCATCAAGGGCGCGGCGAGAATCGTCCAGATCGATGTGGCGGCGGAATTGGCCCACGCCATGGAAGACTTCTTCGTTGGCATTCAGCAAGGAAGGGTTCGGGCCGGCACCGAAAGCGTGGATTTGCTGTTGTATGGCGTCGACGTGTTCGCCTCCCTTGCCACTTTGAGCGGACCGGAGTTTTCGCCCTGGCTGGAGAGTCACAAAGCGGGCATCGAGGATCTCATTCGGTCCATCACGACAGCGGGCACCAGCCAGGTAGATGGCAGCTCGACGACAACTACGGAACCGCCGCTTTTCGCCTCTTCCGAACCCAGCCCAGAAGCAGACGAGGACCGGTTGACCGGATCCGCACCGGCTCCGAGCTCGCTCGATGAGCAACGGGATCGAGTTGTCCGCGTTGCCTCGGAGAACCTGAACCGTCTCATGGGTCTGGTGGGAGAATCGGTGGTGGAAGCTCGGTGGCTGCAACCGTTTGCCGACTCGTTACAACGACTAAAGGGCGATCAGTTCGAGGTCGCAACCCTCGTGGATCAGATCAAGGATTCTCTCGAACACTCCTGGTCGCCGGAGCACGCGACGATCCGGTTTCAGGAGCTGCGGGCGCAGCTGGACGAATGCCGCACCTACTTGGGCGACCGACTCAGCGACCTGGAGATCTACGCTAGGCGCTCGGAGAACCTGTCGGATCGCCTCTATCGCGAGGTTATAGCCAGCCGCATGCGACCCTTCGCCGACGGCGTCCAGGGGTTTCCCAGATTGGTGCGGGACATCTCCAGGTCGCTGGGCAAGTCCGTCCGACTCGAGATCGTCGGCAAAGGAACTGAGGTCGACCGGGACATACTGGACAGGCTCGAAGCTCCGCTGAACCACTTGCTGCGAAACTCGTTGGATCATGGCATCGAAACCGCGGAGGTTCGCAGGAGTGCGGGAAAACCAGAAGAGGGGACGATCCGCTTGGAGGCGCGGCATGCGGCCGGCATGCTGGCCATTTCGGTAGAGGATGACGGTTGTGGTATCGACCCCCAAAGCCTGCGGCAAAACATCGTCGGCAAACAGCTGATAGACGCTGAGACCGCGTCGCAGCTGTCCGAAACGGAGCTGATCGAGTTCCTGTTTCTGCCCGCGTTTAGTACCGCAGAAGAAGTCACAGAGATTTCCGGTCGCGGTGTCGGGCTGGACGTAGTAAAGAATATGGTGCAACAAGTGGGAGGGACCTTGCGCGCCGAGTCCCTGATCGAGGCAGTGGAGGATCTCATCGGCTCGGCGTAGTCAACCGGTCGCACCGGCTCGCACTGTTTCCATGGCGCTTTGCACAAATTGCGCACCGGCTGCGAGCGCGTTTCCCACACTCACGTAGCGATATCCCCAGCTGACCTTTTCCTGGGCGTCTGCCGTTTCGCCGCAGGTGGTTCCCGGAACGACTCCGGAACCGGAGAGCATGCGGGGAACCTCTTTCATGATCTCCTGAACTTCCTTGGATTTGGTCTCACTGATCCTGCCAACCGAAGCCGACAGGTCTAGCGGTCCGACGAAGAGGACGTCAACACCGGGAACCTTGCCCATTTCCTCCAGGTTGTCGAACGCCTGGCGGCTCTCTACCTGCAGGACGACGACGGTTTCCTCGTTCGCTGTTTTGATGACACGATTGAAATCCTCGCCGGCGATGCGGGACCACGACGGGGTCAAGCCACGTCCTCCTTCGGGAGGGTATTTAGCGTAGTCGACGGCGCGCGCAGCCTCTTCGGCCGAATCTACCTGTGGCACCATTACCGCCACCGCTCCCACGTCGTACGCCTTCTTGATGAGGGCGGGATCGTTCCAAGCGACCCGGATCATCGGCGCAACTCCCTTGTTGCGTGCCAGTACCGGAATCACATCCAAGGCCTCCGTGCTGTACGGAGAATGTTCGGTGTCGATCCACAGAAAATCGGGTTGGGTTTCGATAACGACCCCGGCGATGTGAGGGGTAAACCCTGGCAACACCGTCCCCACAACGAGATCCCCGGAGCGGATTTTCTTTTTCAACGGATTGGGGTACATCGATTCCTCCTTATTGGTACGGCTTAATTAGAGACGGTAGAAGATAGCCGTCCCCAGAACCAGGCGATAGATGGAGAACAGGTAGGTTCCGTGTCGCTGCAAGAACCGCAGCAGGAACCTAATGGCGGCATACCCACTGACGGCAGCGGCCACTATGCCCACGCCCAAGTGAACGAAACCGTCGGTCGCCATTCCTTGTTCCGCCAGTTCGAACAACTGCAGCAGACCGCTGGCGCCGATGGCGGGAAGACCTAGAACGAAGGAGAACCGGCCTGCGTCTTCACGGCGCAAGCCTACAATCAATCCTCCCATGATAGTGGATCCCGAGCGCGAGCATCCGGGAATCAGCGCCAGCGCCTGGCAGAGTCCGATAAACTGGATTTGCCAGAAACCCAGTTCAGTCATGATTCGCGAGCGTTTGCCCCACAACTCCGCGGCGAAAAGGAACAACGCCAGAACGATCAACGCCGCAGCGATCAGCTGCAGATCGCGAGCGTCGGATTCGATAAATTCCCGGAAGCCCAAGCCGCACGCGGCGATGGGCACAGTGCCGGGGAGTATAGACCAGGCCAGCCGCGCGTCGTCGGTATGCGCGAAGCTCCGATGACGCGCCGAAACCCATGCGGCCACGGTCAAACGTTTGATATCAGCGGCGAAATACAGGAAAACCGCCAACAGCGTACCCAGTTGAATGACCGCCGAAAATGCGGCACCCGGATCGGGCCAGCCAAGAAAGTGGGGAACGACGCGAAGGTGTGCAGTACTGCTGATGGGAAGAAATTCGGTGAGGCCTTGCAAGACGCCAAGCAGCAGCGCTTGAACCCAGTTCATCGCGGTAAACTACGGGGCGTGGCATATCTTGACAAGCGAACCTGCGCGGACTAGGGTTTTGGTCCGCTCGCGGCCCCGCAAGGTAACCTTGCCACACAAATCTCTTCATGAAGATTCTAGTTTCCAATCTGGGCAGCACGTCGTTCAAATACAAACTGTTCGATATGCCATCCGGTACGGTGTTGGCACGCGGCGGCATGGACCGCATCGGCGATACCACCTCCAGGCATGTATATCAGATCGGCGCCGCTACCGAGGTGGAGCGAGAATGTGTGCTGGACAGCCACGAGCAGGCGATCGATGAAGCGCTGGAGCGTTTGGCCGAAGATGTCTCCGCCCTGCCGTCGTTGGACGAGTTGGGCGCGGTTGGTTTCAAAGCGGTTCACGCCCGCAGCATATCCGGGGTCGTTGCCCTCGACGACGACGTAATCGAACGCATGGTTAGTTATTATCCGCTGGCGCCCGCCCACAATCCCGCCTATGTCACCGCTATCCGTCGGTTCGGCAGGGTAGTGCCCGACGTGCCGTTGGTGGGTTGCTTCGAGACCGCCTTTCACGACACGATGCCGCTGCGGCGCCAGCTCTACGCGGTGCCGTACGACTGGTACGAACGTTACGGCATTCGCCGCTACGGCTTCCACGGCGCCAGTCACCGCTACGCGGCCGAAAAGGTGGCCGAGCTCGAAAGCAGGCAGACCATTAGGCAGATCAACTGTCACCTCGGCGGGTCGTCGTCACTGTGTGCCATCAAGAACGGTGTCTCACACGGAGCTTCTCACGGATTGACGCCCCAGGGGGGCGTACCCCAGAACAATCGCATCGGGGATCTCGATCCGTTTGCCATCGATCTGGTCATGCGTGCCGAGGGTCGCACCTTCGAGGAGGTTCTGAAGCAGTGCGGATCCCAGGCCGGCCTAGAGGGCCTGTGCGGATTCAACGATATGCGCGATATCGAGGAGCGAGCGGCTGCTGGAAATGAGCGGTGTGTGCTGGCTATCGAGGTCTTTACGTCGGCGATCCGAGACTATCTCGGTGCCTATATCGTCGAGCTGGGGGGATTGGATGTCGTCAGCTTTACCGGCGGGATTGGCGAGCACTCGGCCACCGTACGCCAACAGGTTTTACACCGTCTGAACTTTCTGGGTGTGGAGATCGACGACGCGTTGAATCGCGAAGTGCGAGGCGAAGGGAGTCTGCACGCCGCAGGCAGCCAAGTTCACCTCTACGTTTTGCGCACCGACGAAGAGCTTGTAGTCGCGCGACAAACCTTTGAGTTTCTCGAGAGCGGCCGAACGACAGCGCAGCCCTCTTGAGCTCTGCCATCTCGACTCTTCCGTTGTTGACCTGTTTTGCCGCAACAATTACTATCAAAAAAGATGGGATGAACATTATTACGTTTTCCAGGAGTGCAAGATGTCTGTCAGTTGGAAGATCTGGGGCCTGGCGGTCCTTTTTGCTACAGCTACTCTCGCCGGGTGCGCCGGGGATGGCAGCAGTCTCGGTCCCGACGGCCGTCCGGAAGCTGCCAACGGTGATGCCAATAGCGACGAAAACGGTGATGCGAATGGGGATGAAAATGGCGACGGTGATGACGGTGCTCCGAAGGTCACCCTGGCTCAATTGAGCACGGAGATTTTCACACCGAACTGCACCTCCTCGGGTTGTCATGGCGGTTCCTTCGTGTCGGCAAACATGTCGCTGGAAGCGGATCGAATCGCTGACGAGATCATCGGCGTCGCCAGCAGCGGCTACGATCTAAATCGGATCGAACCTGGAGATCCGGAAGCCTCTCTCCTGTTAAAGAAGGTTCGTGGCGACGACGACGTGAGTTCGCAGATGCCTTTGAATCGAACCCCACTGACGGCGGAGCAGATCGAGTTGATCCGCGCCTGGATCGCTGCGGGGGCCCCGATCGAGTAGGTCGACTTAGAGTGGAGAACTGGAATGAGCACGGTTGAATCGATCGTAGCCGAGCGCTACAGTTCGGCGGCAAATGCTCCCGAGGTGGCGCTCTGCTGCCCGGTGGATTACGATCCGCGGTATCTCCGCCAAATTCCCGAGGAAATCATCGAGAAGGATTACGGATGCGGAGACCCTTCACGCCACGTCAAAGAAGGGGAGACGGTTCTCGATTTGGGGTCCGGGGGCGGGAAGATCTGCTACATCGCTTCGCAAATCGTCGGAGAACGAGGAAGCGTCATCGGCGTAGACATGAACGACGATATGCTGGCGTTGGCGCGTGGTTACCAGGATGAGATGGCGTCGCGCCTGGGCTACGGCAATGTTTCATTCTTGAAAGGGCGCATTCAGGATCTCACCCTGGATCGGGATCGTATCGATACCTGGTTGCAAAAGCATCCGGTCCTGAACGAGGCATCACTGCGGCAGTTCGAGGAGCACGTGGCTCAACAACGACGTAAGCATCCTCTGGTCGACTCCGACTCGGTCGATGTCGTTTTGAGCAACTGCGTGCTCAATCTGGTGGAGGATGCACAAAAGGTACAACTCTTCAGCGAGATCTTCCGCGTTCTGCGCCGCGGCGGTCGCGCCGCCATTAGCGACATCGTCGCCGACGAACCTGTGCCTATCGACCTCAAGCAAGACAACACGCTGTGGAGCGGTTGTATCTCTGGGGCCATGGAAGAAGGCGCCTTTGTAAACGCGTTTGTGGATGCCGGCTTCTACGGCGTCGAGATCGCCAAGCGCGACGCGGAGCCGTGGCAGACGGTGTCCGGCATCGAGTTCCGCAGCGTCACCGTGGTCGCTTACAAGGGAAAAGAAGGGGAGTGTTGGGACCACAACGAGGCGTTGATATACAAGGGACCTTTTAGCAGGGTGACCGACGACGACGGCCAAGCCTTTGTGCGCGGTGAGCGAACGGCCGTCTGCCGCAAGACCTACGAAATCTATTCCAGGGAGCCGTACGCAGATCAGTTCGAGCAGGTCGAACCCCTCGAACAGCTCGATGACCCCGAGCCGTTTCCCTGTACCGGAGGGATCGTGCGGCGCCACCCCCGGCACACCAAAGGCCACGATTACGATGCTACCATCGAGGCCGGGGAATGTTGTGAGCCCGGGAGCTGCTGCTAGCTAGGCGGAAGCGTCGTCCGTGTAGATCACACGCATAGAAAGGGGCGCGCCCGATGCGATCGAACCGCGCCTATTTCTGGTACGGCTCATTTGTTTTTGATCAGGTCGTCCACCACCCCCGGATCGGCCAGGGTCGAGGTGTCGCCGATGGAGTCGGTCTCATCGGTGGCAATTTTGCGCAGGATGCGCCGCATGATCTTTCCCGATCTCGTCTTCGGCAATCCGGGCGCCCAGTGAACCACATCGGGCTGTGCGATCGGGCCGATCGCCGTCCGCACGTGGGCGCGGAGTTCCTTTTTCAGCTCTTCGGTGTACTCCTCTCCGACATTCAAGGTCACGTAGGCGTAAATTCCCTGGCCCTTAACTTCGTGCGGGAAACCGACGACGGCGGCCTCCGCCACCTTCGTATGTAACACTAGAGCGCTTTCCACTTCAGCCGTCCCCATCCGATGTCCGGAGACATTGATGACATCATCCACGCGGCCGGTGATCCAGTAATATCCATCTTCATCCCGCCGACAGCCGTCACCCGTGAAGTAATACCCTTTGTACTGCTGGAAGTAGGTTTTCTCAAAGCGCTCGTGGTCTCCATAAACCGTTCGCATCTGGCCTGGCCACGGTCGTTTCAGCGCGAGGACGCCGCTGACGTTGTTCCCCTCCAACACCTTCCCCGATTCAGGGTCGAGAACCACCGGCTCAATGCCGAAGAAAGGAAGCGTGGCTGACCCCGGTTTCGTCGGTACGGCACCGGGAAGGGGGGTGATGAGGATGCCACCGGTCTCCGTCTGCCACCAGGTGTCGACGATGGGACAGCGTTGCTTGCCGGCGTTGGTATGATACCAGCGCCACGCCTCCGGATTGATCGGCTCGCCCACGGTGCCCAGCAAACGCAGGGACGGCATGTCGTATTTGTTGGGCCACTCCTCTCCTTCGCGAGCGATGGCGCGAATGGCGGTCGGGGCGGTATAGAACTGGTTGACGTTCCACTTTTCGACCACTTGCCAGTAGCGGCCTGGATCTGGGTAGGTGGGAATCCCCTCGAACATCACGGTGGTAGCGCCGTTGCCCAACGGACCGTACAAGATGTAAGAGTGACCGGTAACCCAGCCGATGTCGGCGGCACAAAAGTAGATGTCGCCGTCGTGATAATCGAAGACGTATTTGTGGGTGACGGCGGTATACACCATGTAACCCCCGACGTTGTGCTGCACCCCTTTCGGCTTGCCCGTCGATCCGGAGGTGTAGAGCAAGAACAACGGGTCTTCGGCGTCCATTTGTTCGCACGGACATTCCGCATCCGCCCCTGCCATGAGATCGTGCCACCAGAAGTCTCGCCCTTCCTGCATCTGGCAGTCGAATTCCGAGTTCCCCCTGACCCGCTCGACCACCACACACGTCTTCACCGGTTTTCCCATCTGCTTCTGGGCTGCATCCATCGCCTCGTCCGCAACTGGTTTCATCAGCACCGGTTTGTCGCCGCGATGGGTGCCGTTGCAGGTGATCAGGGTCGTGCAGGTGGAATCGGCGATGCGGTCCGCCAGCGAGTCGGCCGAAAACCCGCCGAAAACCACCGAGTGCACGGCGCCGATTCGGGCACAGGCAAGCATGGCCACCGGCAACTCCGGTATCATCGGCAGATAGATAGAAACTCGATCTCCTCGTCGCACCCCTTTTGATTTCAAGACATTGGCGAACTTGCAAACCTGCTCGTGCAAATCCCGATAGGTAATCGTCGCGTCTTCACCGGGTTGGTTCCCTTCCCAAATGATCGCAATCTGGTCACCGCGGTTCTCCAAGTGCCGATCCAAGCAGTTGTAGGCGATGCTGGTTTTGCCGCCGTCGAACCAGCGGAGGGAGATGGGGCCTTGCTCCACGTCGTAGTTGAACGAGCTTACCGCCTGCCACTTCTCGTACCAGTGAAACTCACCGGCCTGCTCCGCCCAGTAGGCGTCGGGGTCGGCGACGGAACGCGCATACTCGCCCGAATACTCCTCCATATTCTTGACGTGCGCGCGTTTCTGGAAATCAGCTGAGGGAGGATACAGTTCAGCCATCGGGGAATTCTCCTGATAGATTTTTGCGTTTGATTGTCATTGGTCTTGCGATTGGCGGGTCGTCCCAGCAGGTAATATCATGAGTAGCCAGGGGTACGGAAAGGCCCCATCAATCCCGCACCCCTACTTTCTGGATGCCTGTACGAATCCAGATCTCCCGAACGGTCGGACGGAGAAGGCGCTCACCTTTGAGACGAGAGGCCGCCTGAGATTCAGAGGATACGGCGTATGATTTGAACGGTTGCCTCAGCACCTTTGGCTACTGACTGGGAAGGCCCCAGCACGACAATGCCGTTGGCTCCCAACATGGAGGTGAGCATGTGAGAACCCTGGCGTTTGAAGGCGGTTGCCTTTAGCACGCCCCTCTCGTAGGTGAGTCTTGCGCGCAGGTAATCGCGTCGCTCGCCGCGGTTTTTGACGTCATGCTCCATGATCGCTGTGGTCTGGGGCAACAGCCATTCGTCCTCAGGATAACAGGACGCTTTGCGGATGGCGGGGCGGACAAACTGCAAGAACGACATCATGCTGGACACTGGATTACCGGGGAGTCCAAAGTAAGGTTTGTTGCGCAGGGTGCAGAAGAACAGGGGTTTGCCCGGCTTCATCGAGACTCTCCAAAGACCCGCCTCAGCGCCCATCTCATCCAGCACCTTTTTCACGAAGTCGTACTCGCCGACGGAGACCCCCCCCGAGGAGAGGATGAAATCTGCCGCAAGGGCGGTCTCCACCGCCTGCCGGGTGGCTTCCTCGGTGTCGCGAACGATGGGCAACATCCACGGGAGCGCACCGTGAGATCTGCACAACGCGGCGAGGGCGTAGGTATTGCTGTCGACGATCTTGCCATCTTGAAGAGGCTCGCTCAAATCCACCAGCTCGTCGCCGGTGGAGAGGATCGCCGCAGTGGGTCGGCGATAGACAGGTAATACGGGGTACTGCTGCGCCGCCAGCACCCCCAGCTCGCCACTTTCGCAACACGTACCCGCGGCAATCAGGGTGGCGCCCGCCTGGATATCCTCGCCCCGTCGCCGCACGTTTCCGTTCATGGGTTCCGGCGCCAGGATATCCACCCTATCTGGCTGAGGTTGGGTGTCCTCGATGCGAACCACCGTATCTGCACCCGCGGGCAACGGAGCCCCGGTCATGATGCGGCTGGCTTGACCCTGGCCAACCGTTTCTAGCGGAATGCTACCGGCCGGGATTTCCTCCACCACGGCGAGCCGGGCCGGGGCGCTTGCCGACGCGTCGCGCACATCCTCATGGCGCACAGCGTAGCCGTCCATCGCGGAATTATCCAGTGGCGGATTGTCGTGGCGGGCGACGATATCGTTCGCCACCAGCCGGCCAAGGGCATCGATCAGGGAAACGCGCTCAACACCCAGTGGGACGATCTTCGACAAGACGATCTGTTGCGCTTCTTCCGGTGACAATATGGGAGCATTCATGGCGTGTGTACGCTCGACCTGACAGGGTGGTGCATATCTACCTCACTGATGGATCGCAAGAAGATAACGGCCGCGGGGGCAGGTTCAAGAGAGCGGCGCGGCGGTCCCCGCCCTGGAGGTGTACAACCCTCACTCCTGCTGCGAGTTAGATCGCCATCTCGTTGATGATGCGCCATCCGTTGGGTATATTCTCCCCCAATGACCCCACCCGAACCGATACAGTTTACTCGGGGTGTTCCCACTGACGAAGCTCTTTGCCCCGAGGCGGTAGGAGCCTGCTGCACGTCAGCCCTTGCGAAGTTCGGTGCCGACGCTGTCCAATACGGCACGGTTTTCGGGTTCGCTCCACTTTTGCAGTGGCTGGCCGAACGCTACGCGGTGGGGATCGATCACGTGCTTGCTTCCAACAGCTCGCTGCAGGTCTTCGACCTATTATGCCAGGCCATGCTACAACCCGGCGATTCGGTGTTGACCGAGGTTCCCACCTACGACCGGGCTATCGCCGTATTGCGCCGGCACGGCGCCAAGATTTACGGTGTTCCGCTGGAGCAGGACGGTCCTTCGATTGAGCAGCTGGAGAATCTGGTAGAAACACAAAAACCACGCTTCTTCTACGTCATTCCAGATTTTCAGAATCCTTCCGGCATCACCTACTCCGCGGAAAAACGCGATCACCTAATTCGGCTAGCACGCAAACATCGATTTACGATCATCGAAGACACGCCCTATCGGCTACTGCGTTATCGCGGGTCCGACGAACGCACCCTGTTTTCGATCGCGCCCGAGCTGGTGGTTCACATCCTCTCGTTCAGCAAACTGATCGTCCCTGGAACTCGAGTCGGCGCACTGGTGGGCCACCCGGAACTCGTCATGGAGATCGCAGCGCTTGCCGAGAATACCTACCTGACCCCCGGGATTCTCGGTCAGGCTATCGTCTGCGAGTTCTTGACCCAGGGTTTTCTGCAACCGCAGATCGAACGATTGAAATCGGTGTATCGGCCCCGCCTCGATGCCTGTTTGGACGCCCTCGACAAACACCTTCCTGCGGCGATATCGAGCCGACCTGACGGTGGCTTTTTCGTCTCGCTGGAGCTCCCGGCCGGGGTCGGAGCGCAAGGCGTACGGGAAGAGGCGTCGAAAAATCACCTAACGCTCACCGACGGCGCGGCGTTTTTTCCGAACGGGGGCGGCGAACGGTTTTTACGCCTGCCAATCTGTTACCTGGATGCCGACCAGATCGCCCAAGGCATTTGCCGGCTGGCGCGTATTGTTGATTCGCAAACCAGCGGTTCCGGATCATGAATCCGCCTCCGCTGGCGTCAAGCACAGCGGATCGAAATTGCTATATTCTGCAGATCAAACACAAGGAGACTGCATCATGAATCCCAAGGCGTTACTCATATCGGCAACAACCCTGATCCTGGCGTTTTTCGTCATGGCAGCGAATGCCCAGACACGTGAGAAAGGGCCGTGGTGGCCGCACCCCCGCTGGGGATCTGAAGATCAGGCCGGCGGTTCCAACTGGATTACGGCGGAGAAGATTCTCCAGTCCATTCGCCTGGTGGACAAAGGCAAGGTCTACGAACTTGGGCAGGTGTACGAGCGCGGTATGCCGCTGTTCGGCCAGCGGACCTACGCCATGTTTATCCCCGGCTCCCCCACGGGCGGCCCGTTCGGCGAGAACAACATGCTGATGTACCACGACGAGTTTCTGTGTGCCGAGATCGGGCAAGTGGGGACTCAGTTCGACGGTTTAGCACACATTGGCACGCGCACAAAAATGGCGGATGGATCTGTCGCCGACGTGTTCTACAACGGGTATACCGTCGACGAAATGGCCGGGGCGTATGGCGTCCAGAAGCTCGGGATTGAGCACGTGAAACCGTTTATCACCCGCGGCGTGCTCATCGACATTGCCGGCTACAAAGGAGTCGCGGCTCTGGATCATAGCTACGAAGTTACCGTCGACGATGTCCGCGGGGCTTTGAAGCGACAGAATATCTCCGAGGAAAGCATCAATCCCGGCGACGCGTTATTCTTCAATTACGGGTGGTCGAAACACTGGTCGAACGCGGAAAAATACAATTCCAATCCGCCTGGCATCGGCCTCGGGGTCGCAGGCTGGATCGTCGAAAAACAAGCCTCCATGATCGGCGCCGACCAGTGGACCACCGAAGTGGTCCCCAAACTGGTCGGCGATTTCCTCGGTGGCAAGCCAGTTCCCGAGCCTGGAATGATGTTCCCGGTCCACCAGGAGTTGATCGTCAAGGCCGGCATCTTCAACCTGGAGAATATGGTGTACGACGAGCTGCTGGCGGACCAGACGTATGAATTTCTGTTTGTCTTTACTCCGACTCGGTTCAAAGGAGGCACGGGTTCGCCGGGAAGACCGATCGCTATCCGTTGAATACTACATAAATGAGATTAGCAGTCGCCGTCGCTTTTCTGTTGACGGCACGGTGTACCGCCGCAGAGCGGGACGCGAATGCGCTGTCCCTGCAACTGCCCCTTGGGCTTCAGGATGAAGCGGCCTATCTGCCCGCCGACAACCCACTAACCGCCGCCAAGGTGGCGCTGGGCAAGCAACTCTTTTTCGATCCACGTTTATCCCGGGACCTATCGTTATCCTGCGCCTCGTGCCACGACCCGGAGTTTGCATTCACGGACGGGAATTCCGTTTCCCAGGGCATTGATGGTCACACTGGCCGCCGCAGCGCGCCGACGTTGGTGAATCGACTGTTCAGCAAGGAGCAGTTTTGGGATGGACGAGCCGCCGATCTCGAAGCGCAATCCAGAATGCCGATCACCGACCCGAATGAAATGGGGTCGGCGGCGAAAGAGGTCGTAGAGCGGATTCGTCGCAGTGACGGGTACCGCCGTCAATTCCGCGAGGTATTCGGTGCGGACGTGATCAGCTTCGACCGTATCGCGGATGCCATTGCCGCCTTTGAACGCACTCTGGTCTCCGGCGATGCGGCTTACGATCGGTTTGTGGCCGGCGACTCGACTGCCATAATTGTGGCGGCGATACGCGGAGAGAAGCTGTTCAAAGGCAAAGCCCAGTGTTTTAGATGTCATGCCGGTTTCAACTTCACCGATGAAAGCTTTCGCAACGTGGGCGTCGCGATGGACCAAAAAGCTCCGGATCTTGGACGCTTCGAGGTGTCGGGCATTGCTGCAGAGCGCGGGGCGTTCAAGACGCCAACGCTGCGGGATGTGGCCCGGACGGCACCTTACTTTCACGACGGGTCGGCTCCTACCCTGAAGGAGGTGATCGACTACTACGACCGCGGCGGGATCCAAAACCCCAATCTGGCCCCTGAAATAAAACCTCTGCATCTGAGCGCCCTGGAAAAAGCCGACCTCGTGGCATTTCTCGAATCGCTCACCGGCAACAGCCTGGGGTCGTTCGAGGCCCCTGCATTGCCGGAATAACACCTGCTCTGCCCTTTTGACCCAAAGCAGATCTAGATGAGCCTCACCATCTGCGGGATCCTGTTTTTGCTGGTTGCACCTGCTACGGCACAAAGCAGTTCCGACGCGGCCTACACCGCGATCGAGGTTGTCAGGGGCGGCACCATACGGGGTACAGCTACCTGGGTGGGCAAAGAGGTTCGGCCGGACACGATTCGAATCGACAAGGATCAGGCAATCTGCGGCGGGTTCAAGCTGTCAGAGACCCTTATTGTAGACCCCGTTTCGAACGGGGTAATGAATGCCGTTGTTGAGATTGTCGGCGTCGCTGCCGGCAAACCGTTCGAAGAGCTGCCAGCACCGCTCATTTCTCAGGAGTCCTGTGTATACGTTCCCCACATACAGGTGTTTCGTCCGCCGGCGAGCTTGACCATTCGCAACAACGACGACCTGTTCCACAATATCCACGCATTCGCCGGTCAGACCTCCATGTTCAACGTCTCTCAACCATCCTACATCAAGAAGTGGCCTGTGCGCCTGGTGGAACAAGCCCGAATCGTCGACATCCGGTGCGACGTACACCCCTGGATGATTGCCTATCTTTATCCCGCAAAGAATCCCTATTTCGCGATCACCACGGCGGATGGATCCTTCGAGATTACCGACGTGCCTCCGGGCGAGCATCTCCTTCGGCTGTGGCATGAAACGTTGGGCAGATCCGAGAAAAAGGTGGTCGTAGCCGAGGGGGCCGAAGTTGAGGTGGTGTTCGGAATCGAGGAGGCAAAACCGGAGTAGCACTCCGAGCCTCAACTCAAGACCGTAGCCGCGACTCCTCAGTGCCAGACCGCGCTGTCAATTCGCCGGCTTCGGCGGGTGCCGTGACACGAGTGACTGCATCGAAGTCGTGACGGACCGCGAGAAGATTCACCAGGGCAAGGAAAAAACCGGCGATTACAAGCCATTTCAGCCGGCTCTCCTGACGACCCGTCACCCCGCGCAAGTAAAGGTAGGCGGCAAAGACTACCCAGGTTGGCAGAGTCAGCAGTATCTTCAGGTCTCCGGATCCCAGAAACTCCCCCGGGGCGCCGAAGAACCAAATAACTCCCATCACCAGGCCTATCGTAAACACAAAAAATCCGGCCCCGGCGAACCTATCTGTCGCATTTGCAGCGGTGTCCAGGGCGGGCAACCACGGGTTTAAACGACCCCTCTTGAGCATCCGCGTCTGCACCATGACGATCACCGCCGCGGTAAAGGAGAGGGCGAACCCAACGATGCCGAGAAGGGTGGTACCAACATGCACCCCAAGCCAGGGATACCGCAGCAAGATCCACTCGGCCTCCTCGAACCGAATTGGCATCAACACGGGGTATAACAAGCCAAAGAACGCCAGCGGGGCTACGATGAAGCCAAGACTGCGAAATTGGGTAAACCGCTCTATCATCTCGTTGGCCAGTACTACGGCAATAACAAACAGCGAAATAATCAGCAGCATGTCGGTAAACGGTGACGTGCCAGAAACGGCGAAATGGATCATTAGACCCACAGCGTGTACGCCCACGCCTACCCTCAGCGTTTTTCGGCCAAGCCCGATCCAGCTGCGCCGACCCAGGAAAATCTGCCCCTGAAAAAACAGGGATGCGGTCAGGTACAGGGCCAGCGAGACGGCAATGATGGCGGCGCAATCAGTGGTCACGTTCGTCTCCGTCAAGATCGAGCTGGTCCAGATCGAAGAGCCGCCGCACCGTATCCAGATGCAGATAACCGCCCTCGCTATTGGCGAATTCGCGGATCTGTACCAACGGATCGTGAAGCAGCTTGTTGCCGTATCCGCGCAAAAGGCCGATCACCGCCTCCCGATCCTCTGGGGTCAGCTGCTCCAGCTTGGACTGCCAACGTCGTAGCTCCGTTTCCTGTAGCTGTTGAGAACGCCGTTGAAGCGCGCGGATCAACGGCCCCGTGCTCAAGGCGTTGAACCAGTTCAAAAAGCCGCGAAGCTCAGTCTGTATAATCGACTGCACGATGGAGATCTCGCTCTCGCGTTCCTCCCGATGGACCGCGACCACCTGCTCAAGATTGTCGATATCGAAGACGAAGACGTTGTCCAACCCCCTCACTTCGGGTTGCACGTCCCGCGGCACAGCGATATCGATGAATATCAGTGGCCGACCCAACCGCGCTTTCATCACGCTGCGTACCGTTTCTTCGGTTATGACGAATTCGGTGGCGGCGGTGGAGGCGATGACCACGTCCACCTCTGCCAATCGGGCTTCCAGGTCGGTGAGCTGGATCGCCTCGGCGCCGAAGCGGGCAGCTATCTCCTCTGCCTTCGACCGGGTGCGATTGGCGACCAACAGGCTTCCGATACCGGCATCCATCAAGTACTGGGCGGTCAACTCGCCCATTTCGCCAGCACCGACGAGCATGCCACGACGGTCCTCGAGGGTCTCGAAGATCCGATTGGCAAGCTCGACGGCGGCCGTGCTGATGGAGAGTCGGCCGCGTCCAATGTCGGTTTCCGATCGGGCGCGCTTGCCCACGCGGAGAGATCGCTGAAACAGTTCGTTGAGCACGATACGGGCGGAGCCACTCCTTTGAGCCAGCTCCAGGGCGTCGCGAACCTGCTTGAGGATCTGAGATTCGCCGATGACCATCGAATCGATCCCGCAGGCGACGCTGAACAGATGCGTCGCCGTACCTTCGTTGCTCAATTCATAGAAATGGGGCTGCAGTTGGGCAACGTTGACCCCGTGGACCTCGTTCAGAAAACGGCGAGCCTCCATCAAACCGTTTCCGCCGTCACTGGCGACGTAGATTTCCGAACGATTGCAGGTCGACAGGATGGCGGCCTCCGCAAGGCCGTACTCCCCGGTGAGGCGGGGAAGGACGGTCTGCAACGAGGATTCCGGAAAAGCCAGCTTTTCGCGCAGTTGCACCGGAGCGGTGCGGTGGTTCAGGCCCAGCGTCAGAATGTGCATTTCTAGCACGGGGAATGTTGTTTAGCTGTAAACGTGTAAGGTATCAATATACAGTAAACTTCAATCGTCGGTTCGCATCGCCGATCTTCCGCGAAACGAGAACACGGCGATCGACATCTATTGGTTAGAATCAACAGACCGAATACGCTATCTCAGGGGGATCGGTTTTGAGAATTGAGCGATGGATTTGGGTGTTGTTGTGGCCGGCCATGGCCAACGCGGGAGCCTGGACATTGCCGCAGGGCCAGCTCTGGACCAAAGTCAGCTATTTCTCCCAGGCGGCCGACGAATGGTACATTGCCAACGCCGAGTTCAGCGGGGAAGAGGGGTGGTTTCAGCCAGGGGATCGCAGGCCGTATCGATTCGACGGCGAGTACGATTCTCAGGCTGTTTTCTTCGAAGCGTATTTCGGCGTCAGCGATCGTCTCGATCTTGGTGTGCAGGTGCCATTTTTCGACCAGGAGTTCGCCGACGCCACCAGAGACGATCCTCCCGCCGACTCCGGCTTCAGCGATATTCGGCTCTTCACCAAGTTCAACCTGTTCCAGAAACCGGTCGTTTTCACGGCCAAAGCCGGCGTGAAACTGGCCACCGGTGACTTCCTCAATGAAGACGGTCTGATCCCCGTGGGAGAGGGGCAGCGGGATTACGAATTCGCGGCCCAGATAGGCCGCTCATTCTGGCCACTGCCCCTCTACGCGAATCTCGATGCGGGATACCGGATTCGAACACGCAACGACGAGATCGAACGGGATCCGGGCGACGAGTGGTTCTTCAACGGGGAAGTGGGCTACAACCTGACACCTAAGCTGCTCATTGCTACCAAGCTCGAAGGAATGCGGGGTGACCCCGCCATCGAATTCGGCATCCTGAAAAACCGATCGCAGATCAAACGCATAACCTATCTCGCGCCGACGGTCGCCTACACACTCAACACCCACGCGACCTTGGAGTTGGCTCTCCGGTACACCCTTAACGGCCGCAATTTCCCGGCCGGCCACCAGATCGTCCTTGGGGCTTCCACGAATCTATCCGTACTGGAACTGGGGCGCTGATTCAGGGTGGGTCGGCGGCGAGAAAATCTGCTATCTGCACGCTGAGGCGGTGGGACTGCTCGACGCAATCGGGCGCCGATATCCCGTTGCGGAAGTTGCCTGAGAAGTAGATTCCGGGATGCCGTTCCTCGAACGCCGCCAACTCCGCGGTCAGATCGCTGTGCTCCACGCCGTACTGGGGAATCGCATGCGGCCAGCGGACCACCTGCACCTCTTGCGGATGGCCGCCGATGCCCAGCAGATCTTTCAGTTCGTCCCGAACCAAGTCCACCAGCTCATCGTCTTCCAGCGAGGCGACCTCCGGCTGGCGAACTCCCCCTACAAAGGTGGTGAGAGCAACACCTTGTTCTGGCGCTCGTCCTGGAAAGAGGCTGGAGTTCCAGATAGTACCCAGGATCCGCCGGTTCTCCCGCCGCGGTACTAGACATCCAAACCCATCGAGAATCCTTCCGCCCGGAGGACCTTCGTACCCAAAAAACACGACGTTTACCGGGGGATAGGGGATCCGCGAAAGGGCGATGCCTACCGGAAAGTCGAAACGAAAGCTCAGGTCGGCATAGGCGTGGGCGGGAATGGCGAATACGAGGCAGCGCGCCCGAACACGCCATGATGCGGAGGCAGCTTCAACGGCCACGACGTAGCCGTCTTCGGTCTCTTCAATCTCCCTCACCTTGACGCCTAACTGCAGCGAATCGTCAACGCGGGCAGCCAAGGCGTCGACCAGTGTTCCCATCCCGCGCCGGAAGGCAAACATCCGGGCTTTCTGTTTGGACGAGCCTGCACGTTTCCGTCGTGCTCCCGAGCCCAGGAGGGCGCCTTTGATCAGGCTGCCGTATTCCTTCTCAAGGGCAAACAGTTTCGGGAAAGCGCTCTCCACGCCAAGTTTTTCCGGGGTGCCGGCAAATATGCCGGCAACAAACGGTTCGACGGCGTAGTCGAGAAACTCCCGTCCCAGTCGACGTTCGACGAACGCCGCTAGGCTCTCTTCCTCGCCGGATAGCCGGGGATGGACAAATGGCTCTCGCAACAGCCTGAGCTTGGCACGAGCGGAGAAGAGGCGGCTGCCGATCAGCGCTGCCGGATGGAGAGGCAACGGATGTAATACCCCTTCCCGAGCCACATAGCGGTTCTTGGCGAGGCGCTGCGTATAGATCTGCTCTTGCTCGATGCCCAGGTCGGCAATGAGCTCGCGCAAGACTGGGCTGGTCTCCAACAGCGAGTTGGGTCCCGATTCCATGAGGAAATTACCGTGGCGGCGGGTTTGGATTTTCCCGCCTGGCCGGTCATCGCACTCAAGCACATTGACGTCCAAACCCCGAGTGCACAGATAGCGGGCCAGGGACAGACCAGAAATGCCGGCGCCGACCACCACGACATCAGTTCGTCTTTTGTCGTTCATACTGCAGATCGGAAGTAAAAGCCCAGCTCAGGTATCATGGCAGTTCGATGATCAGCTGGTAGCCGCCCGGACCAAGAGTGCCAGGCAAAGAGAAATCCGCTTCGTCGGTGACTCCTCAAAATCGAGCTCGCAGGGGACCGTTCAATTGAAATACAATTGTCGAATCGTCGCCAGAGTCGTGGCGACGGATCCGCCTTCGAGCAATCCCAACCGGGCTCGTGGCCGGCGTCGCAATTTGGGAAAAGTGGTTCCGGTACGTTATTTTATCTGGTGGCAGTCGGTTGCCCGGATTCCGTTCCACCTCCCGCACGGGAGCAGAAACAGAGCCAGGACGAATGAGCACGCAGACCACAGCACAGGACGATCCCCACCTTCCCAGTGTGTTGAAACAGCAGCTGTGGCGGCGCATCGGACGGCGTCTGGACAGCGGCGAGGTGTTGATCACCACCGAACAGTTTCAGCGCGCCATGACCAAGGAGTTCAAGCGCTTGGTAAAGACCAGTCCGGACTGGGAGACCAAAAAGCGCATCTGCAAGATGATAGTGACGGTAAACGAGGAGTACCCCGAAACCTATCTCACGCTGGGCATCAAGAACGCAGTCAACAAATTCTTTCGAGACGCTGAAAAGAGCTTGGGTGGAGAAGGAAACGATGTGGTGGAAGAGAGCAAGAAACGCATCAAACAGATGATAAAGAACGGCAAGTCGGATTTCTTTTTGGAAAGCATCGGGGTCGACATAGGAAACTCGGGCGTACCTCGCAGCATTGAACGCGCAATTGAAAAGATTGTTGACGGCCAAAAGTTGCATGCCAAACCAGAGGTCCAGGTGCGTTCGCCGCGACGTCGTCGAGCTACCAATATGGTGGACGTTCGGGTCGCGCAGGCGCAAGCGGAGCAGGCAGCAACCGACCAGGCGGTGGGGGCACCACCTCCCTCGCGCGAGGAAGAGCAAGAGCGAATTCGCGAAGACAAGAAGCGGTTGGAGGCCCTCTCGGAGCAGGAACTGAAGAGGGCTCCTTCCCGGTTCGATTCGTTCGTGGAGCAGAAGCTGCTTACCGACGAGGAGGTCGTTTCCCTTCGCGATCTCTACGGTATCGACGAACGCCTAGAAAAGGGCGAGATCGACGAGGGGGAGGCCGACTCCCTGCGTGGGCAGATCGATGCCAATGTCCAGGCGAGACTTCGGGAACGCCTAGAGGAAGCGGTCGACTACAGCGTGCACTATCTCAATGCATTCGAGGCGTTGGGCCGACTGCCCGAACCCGCCGACGATGCCTTTCGTTTTCTGATTCAGCACAAGATGCTCGTGATCAGCGAGGACGAGGAAGCCGACTTCGCCGTTCCACTGCAGGAGCTGGAAAGCAATGCTGACCTTCTAGATAGAGTCGCCGAGGTGATGGAGCGAAAACACCACGAAGTGCGCATGATCGTCGCCAATCTACCCCTTTACCGCTACATCTCAAAAGGGGGCAAGGTAGCCAACATGGTGATCGAAGAATCGTTTGTCGAGGAGTTGCGCAGTCTGAGCACGGACGACCTGTCCGATCGGCTCAACGCAACCGACGCGGAAGTCCGCGTCAAGCCTGCTGCGGACATGAAGTGCTTCATAACATTGATCCAAGAGATTTGTCGAGAGACGGCGTTCCACGCCGCGATTCGCCGCTTGAAGATCAAGTTGACGATGACGAGAATCTATTCCTCTAGTGATGGCAAAGACGGCCGCCGCAAGGTACAGCAGTTTCTTCGCCAACGCCTGCCCCGCCTGTATCCGAACCTGTCTCGCGATGAGCGCGCCGAGATCGAGGAGGACGGCAAGGCGGTTATGGACGGCCAAGGCGTGGAAGCGGCCGAGGATGCGCCCAAAGAAAAGATGAGGGTGTATCGTGCCTGATACACCAAACGACCGCTAGTTTGGATCCCGCGCAATCCCCCCTTAGAATCGTGGCCAAGCAAAACAGGACCTACGAGGCGAAGAGTCTCGTCGGCGTCGAGGAGTACCTCACACTGGTGGAGACGAATCTCGAATTCTTCCGATGGATCGACGAGCGGCCCCGCCGGCAAGTCGAGGTCGACAACCGGCTCCACAACTATCCACAAGCCCGGCCCTTCGTGGAGACCGCCGCGGATCAAACCTGCAACCTCACTCGGGCAGGGGATATGATATACCGGGCGTATCTAAACGCAGAAGGCAAGGATCAGGGCCTTCCACCGGCCTCACAACGGCCGGCCGCCAGCAAGAACGGCTTGTCCGACGAGGATCACCACCGCCCTCCGGGATGGAGGAGGATCGTCCAAGCGTTATGTGAGATAGATGCGGTGGAACTCGTGCGTTACGATGGCGACGCAGGTGCCGCTGGGCGCCGATCCGGCGTGCTCGGTAGCAGCGGCGACTCCGGAACCATCAGGGTCGTCTATGCCAACGGCAAAATGCGCATGCCTCTTCTCGTTGAGACGACCGCCCGCGGCAAGTCCGAAATCCGCCAGGTCGCTGATCTGATCGCGCGTGCCCTGGAGGAGTGACCCCGTCGCCAACCGCTTCCACCGCGGGCGCCGCTACTCGGCCTCCGGGCCGATGCGAATCGAGTGGGTTTTCATCAGGCAGTAGAGCCGGTCCCGCACGTTCAGCCCCATCTCTCGCACCGCCGCACTCGTGACCTTGGCTGCCAATCTGCGCCCGACGTCAACGTAGACGAGCACAGTTCCTCCGACCTCGGTAATCTCAGCCACCTCGCCGGCGAGGGCGTTGCGTATGCTGAGACCATCCGGCCGCGAACGGGCCAGCACAATGTCGTCCGCTCGCACGCCGACAAAGAGATGCCGACCCGGAGCCAAGGCGCAGTACGGAATGAGGAGTTCCTGATCGAAACAGCGGACCCGGCTGACCCCTTCGGCAGCACGGGAATCGATCATTTCCACCCGAAGGACGTTTTCGAACCCGTGCTTCTCCTCCAGCAGGGGCATAATGCCCGGTTGCGAGGCAATCTTGAAGAAATCGCCGTGGGCAAGTACCTGCCCGCGCTGCAGCACGATAACCTGACCGGTGAGTTCCAGTATTTCCGCCACCGAATGCGTCACGTAGAGAATGGGGATCCGCAGCTCTCGTCTGATGTATCTCAGGTAGGGAATGATGCGACTCTTCAACCCCTGGTCCAGCGAAGCGAGTGGTTCATCCATCAACAGCAGGTTGGGCGAGGAGAGCAAGGCGCGACCGAGGGCGATTCGCTGGCGCTCCCCACCGGAGAGCTTGCCCGGAAAACGTTCGAGCAGCGACCGAACTTCCAGCAGATCGACGATCCGGTCAAAGTCGAAGCGCCGTTGGCCCGCTGCCAAGCGCTCGAACCCGTAACGCAGGTTTGTGGAAACGGTCATGTGGGGAAACAACAGATCGTCCTGCAGCACATATCCAATCCGGCGTTCCTCGGGCGGCAGGTCGGTTCCGCCCTCCGCCGAGAAAAGGGTGCTACCCTCCAGCTCAATCTCGCCCTCGTCAGGACGCAACAGACCCGCGACCAGGTTCAACAGGGAGGTCTTGCCCGAACCGGAAGGACCGTAGACGGCCGTCACCGGATAGCGGCAGTCGACATCGACCTCCAGCGGGAAGTCAGCCAGACGGCGCTTGACCCGAATCCGCAGGACACTCAACCGCGGCGACTCCTACGTGCCGCCCACTCGCTGCCGAGTAGAGCGGAAAACGAAATGACCACTGACAGGATCACCAGACGCAACGCTCCGTCGTCGCCGCCGGGTTGGTTGAGGAAGGTGTAGATTGCCGAAGGAACAGTGCGTGTTTGCCCGGCGATGTTTGATACGAAGGTTATGGTCGCCCCGAATTCCCCCATGCTGCGGGCGAAGGCAAGCAAACCGCCTACCCACAGTGCCGGCGCGGCCAAACGCAAGGTAACGGTGACGAAAGCCCGCACCGGAGAGGCACCCAGGGTACGGGCGACCTGTTCCAGCCGTGGATCGATATCCTCAATTCCCAGACGTACTGCCCGCAATACCAGCGGAAAGGCGACGACCGCCGACGCCAGAACGGCGCCCTTCCAGTCGAAGGCCAGCTGGATACCGAACGAGTCCAAAACCGGGCCGAACACCCCTCGACGGCCGAATAGCAGCAGCAGGAGATAACCGGTCACCACAGGTGGTAGCACGAGAGGAAGATGGCAGAGCCCATCCAACAGCAGCTTGCCCGCAAATTCGCGGCGGGCCAGCACGTAGCCAACCAGGATGGCCGCCGGCAACGTGAGGATGACGCAGAAGACCGCCACCCGCAGCGAAAGCCATACGACGTCCCACTCCTCGCCGCTGAGCACGGATCAGTCTCCGTCCACTACCGCAAAACCGTAGTTGCGAAAGATCGCGGTGCTCCCCGTTGCCGTCAGGTGCGACAACACTCGGCGAACCGCCGCCGATGCGCGCCCCTTGACGACTGCGACGGGGTAGGCGATCGGCTGATGCAGCGAGTCCGGGAGCGTCGCCATGAGATCAATATGAACGCCTTTCACGTCGGTGGCGTACACGATGCCTGCCTCGGCTTCGCCCCGTTCGACGTAGAGCAGCGCGGCGCGGACGTGGGGTGCCGGTGCCAGTCGATCCGCCAAGGGATGCCACCAGCCTAACGCGGTCAATGCCTGCCGCGCATAGATTCCGGCCGGCACGTGGTCCGGATCCGCCAGGGCGAGCCGACCCGAAAAAGCGCTGGCGAAGTCGAAATCGGGGTGCAGTGAAACCGCAAACGCTTCCCTCCTGGGTGCGATCAAGACAAGCCTGTTGCGCAGGAGGTCAATCCGGGTCTTTGGCTCGATCAGGTCCTTGGCTTCGAGATAGTCCATCCAGCTGTCGCTGGCGGAAAAGTAGAGGTCTGCAGGCGCCCCGGCTTCAATTTGACGCGCCAGGGATGAGGAGCTGGCGAAGGAAAGAGAAACACCCGGGAATCGCTCTTTGGGTAGAATTTCCTCGAGAGCTTCGGTCAAGGAAGCGGCCGCAAAAATGACGACCTGGCTAGCGGCCACCTCCGATCCCCACAAAAGCATCAGCGATACGAAGACACCGCCCCGCGCCGGCCCGCATCTCTTCGACCACGCTGACGCCGCGGCCAGCTCACGCCATCCGCGCTTCGATCCGTTCGAGACGTTCACTGATCTCCCGCAAGTATTGGATAATTATCGCGTGGGTATACTGAGCGTCGATGCCCACCGGAGAATCTGGGGCGGAGATGCGCTCGATCAGTTCGGTGAAATCCGTTTTCCCCCTATTGAGCGGCTCGGTCATAACTCCTCCTTGCGCAGCGCTTCGGATGGTACGAAATCGGCTCGATCTTGGTCGCTCAACAATGCCTGGGGGCGGCGACCTCGCTTGCGCCAGACCACGAGGATACAAACAAACGGCCGCGCCGACTCAGAGCGGGTTGTTCCCCGATCAACTCCAGGGCATGCCAGGTAGTTACTTGGTTGGCGGTGAGTACCGGCTTACCCAGGCGGCGCTCCATCTCGTCGATGCGCGTCGCCAGCCGCTGGCCGGTGCAGCCGATAAAGACGGCATCCGCCTGCGGCAGGTCCGCGCCTTCAGCGAGTTGGCTGATTTCATCGGGTGGGACGATAGAATGACCCTCTCTGAGGTTCAACGCTCGACTGTTCAGTACGGTAACGCCATGGGCTTCGATGAAAGCGACGAACTTCGCCTCGACATCTGGCATGTAAGGGCTGGCTAGTACGACCGAATTGATGTCCAGGCGGCGGAAAGCTTCCACCATTGCCGTGCTTGTCGTAGTTGCAGGTTTTCCGGTGGCGTTGGTGATGCGTCGCGCGATTTCCTCATCGCCGCCCGTCCCGCGTATGAAGCTCACGGTCGTGCAGTAGTAAGCAAAGCAATTCGGGTCGTACTTGGAGAGCCGCCGAGCCGCTTCTTCGATGTCCCCATTCTCGGCGAGGGCGAGCGAATTCTCGCAGATCGCGTCGAGCGCCGCAACCGGTGTAGACGCGGCGACCAACTCGACGTTAGGGGTAAGGTAGGCGGAAAAATCGTCGACCAGTGCTTGGGTCTCTCGGTCCACCCAAGAATCGTCGGGATAGATGGCGCCGATCCTGGCTTCGGCACCCATTTCAACCCACTCCTGCAGGTGAGCCGTCCTCCAACACCTGCATGGATTCGCGGCAATACGATTCGTCGATTTCGAAACCCACGAAATCGACCTCCAACTGGAGACATGCGCGGGCCGTGTTGCCGATGCCAAGGAATGGGTCCATAACCAGGGGCTCCTTATCGAGGCCGTGCAACCTGATACACATCTCCGGGATCTTGACCGGGAAGGTCGCAGGGTGGGGGCGTTCCTTGTCACGGCTTTGAATGGTTTTGTAAGGGACGAACCAGGTATTGCCGCGGCAGCGCAGGTCGGAACGCGCCCCATGCCATCGCTTCACGTTCGATTTGTCCTGGTATTCTACGCCGACCGCAAGCCGATCGAGCGCCACGTCTCCGGTCTTGGAAAGGTGGAAGATGTACTCGTGGCAATCGTTGAGATATCGCTGGCTATTGATCGGTTTGTAATGGCCCACTGAAACGTTTCCGGTTATGCCGGGGTACTTTCCCACGTCTTCCTTCTGAATCGCCACTGACTTGATCCAATGGATGATATTCTGGATTTGAAAGTGGTTGCGTAGTTCGAACAGCACCTCGAACGGGCCCCAGGGATCCGATGGCTTGCCGCTCATGTTGAGGAAAACCGAACCCTCCGGCTTCAGCACTCGTTTGACGGCCACGCACCACGATCCCATGAACGACAGGTATTCGTCTCTGGCGATGGTATCGTCGTACTTCTTGTAACCGGTGCCAAGATTGTAGGGCGGCGAAGTCATCACCACATCCACCGATTCCGGCTCTAGGACTTGAGCCATGCCACCGATGCAGTCAAGGTTATGTACCCGATAGGTACAGCCACCCCGCTCGATTTCGTACGACCTTTCGGTCATCATCTCACCAGCCGAGTACGTAGCCATCTCGACGCGGATCGGCGCCTCCCATAAAAGCGCCGGACTCTCGATCCACGATGATGCCTTGACCACCTCCCACCAGCATTGACCAGTCGCCGATATCCTCTATCTGATGACCCCGGCTCTCCAGCTCGTCGAAGACCGAGCGGCCGATCCTCGATTCTGCGTGCACGAGATATTCTGGACTGGTGGTTTTCAGGCGCGGAGCTTCAATCGCAGCCTGAATATTCATGCCGTGATCGAGCACATTCATGATCATCTGGGGTGTCGTCTGCAAGATCCCGTAGCTGCCAGGGGTCCCGATCAGCATCTCGAGATCCCCATCCTTCCAGATCTGTACGGGTGACATGCACATCTCGTTCTTTTTGCACGGACCGATAGCGTTGGGACTGGAAGGTTCAAGATCGAACCAGTTCATAAAATTGTTGAGCGTTATGCCGGTATCGGGCACCACCATGCCAGAACCGAATCCCGATCCAAGGCTCTGAGTCACCGCTACCGCATTGCCGTCGGCGTCGATCGCGTCGAAGTGGGTCGTACATTCGTTTTTCATCCACCGAATGGGATCGCCGGCAACAACCTCGTTGGCCATCTTGGTGGCCGTAAAACGTTCGCCGCCGGTAGGCTGAGCGTTAGGTTGTATCGACCGCCGCCGTTCGGCGGCGTACTCCGTAGAGAGCAGGCCGGCAAGGGGCGGGTTTTCGAGCGCTGCATATTCGGCGCGGTCGGCGGTCGCCAACTTTGCTGCCTCGATAAAGCGGTGCAGCGTCTCCGGTGTGTTGTGACCCATGGCGCCGACGTCGAACCCTTCCATGATATTGAGGGTCTCCAAGAATTGAATGGCTTGGCAGGGCAACGGCGGAGTCCATACGGTGTAGCCCCTGTAGTCGGTGCTGATCGGATCGAGCCAGACCGCTTCGAAAGCGGCAAGGTCTTCGTGGGTGACGAGCCCGCCGGACTGCCGCAGGAACGTCACCATGCGGTCAGCGATCTCGCCCTGATAAAAGACCTCCTCTCCCCCTTCCGCCACTGCTCGCAAGCTGCGACCGAGATCGCGTTGCAGGAGCGTCTCGCCCGCTTTCGGGGCGCGGCCTTCGATGAGGTAGTTGGCGGCTGATGCGGGGAATTTGTTCAGCACATCTTCGCGCATAGCAAACAGGGTGGAGCCAAACACCGTAAGTGCGATGCCAGTTTCAGCATACTCGATCGCCGGTTCGAACACGTTCACGGGGTCCATGCGTCCATACTGCCGCAATGCCTCGAGCCAACCGCCACACGCGCCCGGAACCAACGGCGAAAGTGGTCCTTCTTCTTTGCTCTCGTCCGATGTGTACAAAGACAGGTCTGTGGCCTTGGGGGTCAGCCCGACGTAGTCCAATATCTTGTGTTCGCCTTTTGCGGCGCTGTAGATGTGCATATACCCGACACCGGCGATGCCCGACATAAACGGCTCTGCCACGTTAAGCGCGGCCGCCGTGGCGACTGCGGCGTCAATGGCGTTGCCACCCTGAATAAGCATGCGCATGCCGGCCAGTGCGGCGAGCGGGTGGGCACAGGCAACCATGCCCCTCCGACCGGTGACCGTAGCGCGATGTACCAACCCTTCAGAGGGCAGGCTCATTAGACATAACTCCAGCGCTGACTTAGGTTTGACCGCAAATCATAACCGAATGCATAAAGACGGTCAAGAAACGTGAGAAAGCATATGTCCGACCTCGCCGTGGACATGAGAAGTGATACGCTAACCTTGCCCACCGAACAGATGCGCCAGGCCATGCAAGGGGCCGAAGTAGGCGATGATTGTTTCGGCGAGGACCCCAGCGTGAATCGACTTCAGGAGATGGCTGCGGCGCGAGTGGGAGCTGAAGCGGCCCTGTTCGTGTCCACCGGTACCATGGGGAATTTGTGCGCCCTCATCGCCCACGCGCGCCCGGGCCAGGACGTCATCCTCGAGCAGTTCTGCCACATCCTGCGGGCGGAATCGGGTGGGTACGCCAACATTGCCGGACTGGCAGCGCGGCCAGTGACCACCGCGTTCGGCGTAATCACCCCGGAGACCTTGGAGGCTGAGGTCGAGCGTTACGGTTACGAGAAGCTGGGTTTGGTCTGTGTCGAAAATAGCTTCAACTACAGCGGCGGCAGCGCCTGGTTGCCCTCCGAGTTCGAAGCCCTATCACGGGTCGTGCGCAAGTACGAAACCCGGCTACACGTAGACGGGGCCCGCATCTTCAACGCCGCCATCGCCACTGGTGCGGATGTCAAAGATTATATGCGCCACGTCGATTCTCTGACCTTTTGTGTCTCGAAAGGTCTCAGCGCCCCAGTCGGGTCGGTGCTGTGCGGTACGCGCAGCTTCATCGAGAAAGCCCACGCTGCTCGAAGGCGGCTGGGCGGCGGCATGCGACAGTCCGGGGTTCTTGCTGCGGCCGGAATCGTCGCGCTGGAAAGCACGGTGGAGCGGTTGGCGGAGGATCACATTCGGGCGGCCACGTTGCAGGCGGGGCTGGATGCCATCGACGGAATTGAGACCGTTAAACCGCCCGTTCCCACCAACATGGTGGTCGTTGACGTTGCCCAATTGCAATGGACCACCGAGAAGCTGCTGGAGAAGTGGGCGTCCCGCGGCATCCGCGCAGGGCCACGTCGGCCCACACGGGCGCGGTTGGTGGCAAATCGTCACACGACCGATGACCAGGTGGCGTATGTCATCGAAACCACCCAACACCTGGTGGCTGCAGCGTAATCCAATCCGTTCACCCACCTTGGCATCGTTTTCAGTATTCACGGCCAACGCGCCGGACGTAACGCGCCGGATCCTCACCTCAAAGCGCTCCGTTCCAGCCATCCGCTTCGCTCGCTCTTGGGCTTTCGTGCTTCTTGTTGCTGTGCAGCCGGTGATGGCCACCGATTCGGGGGGCGGCGAAACTCGACCGGCCAATCACCTGATCGACGAAACCAGCCCGTATCTCCTACTACACGCCTACAACCCGGTGGAGTGGTACCCCTGGGGCGAGCCGGCGTTGAGCCGAGCCCGGACCGAAAACAAACCGATCTTCCTGTCAGTAGGCTATTCGACCTGTTACTGGTGTCACGTGATGGAGCGGCTGGTATTCTCGAATCCGGAGATCGCCGACTTGATGAACCGCTGGTTCGTGAACATCAAGGTCGACCGCGAGGAGCGACCTGACCTCGACAAGATCTACATGTTAGCCACGCAACTGGTAAGCGGCAGCGGGGGCTGGCCCAATTCGGTTTTTCTCACCCCCGAACTCAAACCCTTTTTCGCCGGCACCTACTTCCCCCCAGAGGATGCGCACGGGCGACCCTCCTTTCCACGAGTTTTAGAATCGATCCACGCCGCCTGGGAGACGCGCCGAGAAGAGGTCTTCGCGGCCTCCGAACAACTTACGGGGGCTATACAGGAGCTGGAATCCGGAGCCCGCGAGCTGCCAAGGGACCCCGACAGCGCGCTCGTGACGCGTACGCGATTTGAGCTGGAAGCGCGTTACGATGCCCGCTTCGGCGGTTTTGGCGGTGCCCCCAAGTTCCCATCGACCATGAGCCTCGATTTCCTGCTCACCTCATGGATGGACACGGGAGACAAGACCACGTGGCAGGTGGTGGAACACAGTCTCGAGGCGATGTCACACGGAGGTATCTACGATCATGTGGGAGGCGGTTTCCACCGCTACGCCACCGATGCCCAATGGCGCGTGCCCCACTTCGAGAAGATGCTCTACAATCAGGCGGGGTTGGGGCGTCTCTATCTGCGCGCCTTCGAGCTCAGCGGCCGTTCCTCCTGGGGCGAGGTGGCCAGCGACATCCTGGACTTCGTCAAGCGTGAGCTGACCTCGCCCGAGGGGCCATTCTACTCTGCGCTGGACGCGGAGACGGAAGCCGTGGAAGGCAAATATTACCTGTGGACGGCCGAGGAAGTGCGCACCGTGCTGGCCGACGGTGAGGATCGCTTCCACAGCCTGTTCGAGCTGGTACCGGTGCCCGAAACCGGCGGCAACGCCGTGGTGAAGAAACGGCGGGGCACCTCCGACATCGGACCCTCGCCGGACGAGTTGAGACGCCTGAAAGATATGCGCCGGCGACTTCTAGAGGTTCGCAGTCGACGGGTCTATCCCTTGCGAGACGACAAGATCATCACCTCCTGGAACGGGCTGATGATCGAGACCTACGCCTACGCCTATCGCGTGCTGAAGGATCAGGCGTACCAGCGCACCGCGGAAGCGGCGGCGGAATTCGTTCTAAAACATATGCGAACGCCGGATGGAGGGTTCTATCGAGTCTACCGCAATGGACGCGCGAAATATCCCGCCTACCTGGAGGACTACGCCTTCCTAGCCCGGGGTTTGCTGAGTTTGCACCGGTCCGGCGACGACGAACGCTGGCTGGCGGAAAGCGAAACCGTGGTCGATCAGATGCTGCGCCGTTTTTGGGATGCGGACGCGGGAGGATTCTATTACACAGAAGGGGGTGCTGATCTGATCGTGCGCATCAAAGACGGCCAAGACTCCGCCTTGCCGTCCGCCAACGCGGTGGCGGTCGACGTGCTGTTGGACCTCGCCGAAGTCACCGGGGACAAGGCGTATCGGAAGCAGGCTGGGCGCTGTCTACGGTCGTTCGGTGGCATGATGCAAGCCCAGCCCCAGGGGTTCATTCGCATGATCGCCGCCGCCGATCGGTACCTGAAGTCCCAACCCAAGAGTTTCCCGGCCGCCTTCTCGGGAATCTCGCCACCACCCTTAACGGAACCAGTGGTCCAGGCGCGCCTGCGGACGGAGACCACCGCTCCAATCCCCGGACATGCATTCGCGCTGTCGGTCGATCTGTCCATCCAACCGGGGTGGCACCTGAACGCCTACGACCCATTTGCGCGAACCCTGCTGCCCACCTCGATGACCCTGAACTTCGATCTGCCCTTGACAGTTCTCGACACCACCTATCCCGCCAGCCAGCAGTTCTATTACGAAGCGCTCGACGAAACCTTGAATGTCTACCAGGGTGAGGTGTCGCTGGGCGCACGGTTGCAACTACAACCCCATGCGCCCACCGGCGCCAAAGGAGTGATCCGCGTTCTCATACAATATCAGGCGTGTGACGATACCCGGTGCTTGCCCCCTGGCGAGCTCCAGAAGACGGTGCCAATCTCGGTTGGCGCGCGAACCGAGTAGATCAGTAAAAGGTAGTTTGTCTGAGGGTGGCTCGGACTCGGCGCCCACCAACGGGCGCCCCACATATCAGACCAGCTGTCCGCCGCAGGAGCTGCCCGCCCCCGCCGTACAGCCGTAACAGTGGTCCTCGACCGCAATGTCGCCGTCGTTGAAGGACTTCAGTGTTTCCACCGACCAGATCGTCTTCGGGTGGCGACCGGAAGGGATCTCCACCATCTGATTGAAATCGCAATCGTAGATCTGTCCGTCCCAGCCAATAGAAATCAGGTCGCGACACATCAGGTTTTCCACCGCGGAGCGGTTAAAACTGTTGACCAAGAGCATCATGTACTCCAGCACTTGATCTGCGTGTTTCAGGTCGTAGAGAAACCGCTTGATCGGCATATTGGTAATCGTGAAGAGTCGATTGAAACGGACCCCGAAATCCTCCAACAAACGCTCTTTGTAGTCGCTTTCCAACTCGTCCTGGGCGGGAGGAAGAAACGGCCCCACTGGATTGTAGACGAGGTTTAACACCAGGTCGCCCTCGCCGTAGCCCAGCTCGTTGAGCAAACGCAAAGCGCATATACTCTTGTCGAACACCCCTTTGCCCCGTTGCTGCTCGACGTTTTCGCGAGAGTAACAGGGGAGGGAAGCAATAACCTCTACGCTGTGTGCTGCCAGAAACGGCGCGGTGTCCTCCTGCCCTTCTTCGACCAGGACGGTGAGATTGCAGCGGTCGATAACCTTATGTGTGCGCGCTCTGGATTCCCGCACCAGATATCTGAAAACGGGGTTGAGCTCGGGAGCGCCGCCGGTGATATCCACGGTGTCTAATTGCTCACCTCCGGGGGTATCCATGAGCTCGACAACGCGCCCCGCGGTGTCCGAGGTCATCTGTTCCCGCCGATGTGGACCGGCTTCCACGTGGCAATGTCGACAGGTCTGGTTGCACAGTTTTCCGACGTTGATCTGCAGCGTTCGCAACGGACGTCGGTTTAACGAACAACCGCTTTTCGCCAACCGTTGGGCGAAGGAGGGCCAGGGGCCAGCCAGCTGATCCTTGTCCAGCTTTGATTCCGCCGGAGCGATCGTAAGTAGAGGTGTGGTCATTGGCTGTCCAGATTGAAGGGGATGAGTGTAACCCATTTATCAGCAGCACGCAATTTTTTTCGCGAGCGGGGAAGGCGTTCCCAGCGCCAACGAGCTACTGGGTGCCGTTCAGGATCAATGCGAGCGAAAAGATGGTGCCGCTCAAGGTGTTAGTACCGGCCAGGACATGCAACAGCTCGGCCTGTACCGCCGTGCCCGGCGACAGCGAATAGATGACTCCCGGACTGAGCTTGGTAAAATGTTGATCCCCGACGACCAGGTTCGGTAAGGCGCCGCCGCCGCCGGGCAAGGGTGTCACCACGGTTTGACCGGCGATATCAGGTGGGGTCGAACGGTTGCGGACCCCATCGAGCGCAATCTTGGTGAGCACCGGACCAAGGTTGTACCCTACCTCCACTCCGTAGACCAACTCGTCGTGCAAACGTCCACCTCGTCGGCGGAACCCCAAGCCGCCGGTTACATACCCCGCCAACGGCCACAGGCTGCGGCCTGCGAGCAGATGGATTTCACCGTCTAACTTTGCCGAACCGAGTGGCGGTCCGTCGTTTGCCGGCCGCTGGTCGTACCCCAGAGGAAACTTGACACCCGTCTGAATCGAGAACGCCAGTGGATCGGGTAACAGCTGCCGGCGCACTGAAAGGGTGATATCGCCAAACCCAACGGTGTTGACGATTTCCCGATTGGTTTCGATGCCCCCGCCAAACAGCACGTCGCGCTCAGAACGCAACCCTTTGAACGGCAACGTGGCGACCATGGTTGCGTTCTCTGTGAGACCGTATTCCAGGTAGAGATTGAGGTTGGCGTCGCGAAACGACGCATCCTCGAACGCCGTCTGTTCTTCGAGAATCTGCAGCCTGTCGCCCAAATGGTTGAATTCCTCGGTGGTAGAAAAATAAGACGAGCCGACCTTGAGGAAGTAGCTTCCCTGCTCTTGCACCCAGGTGCCCGCCCAGCAGCGTCCGGCCAACAACCCCACCACCAGAAGGGCAAGAGTCGCTAGAGGCGCACCGACAGCACGGCGTCTCGAGTCCAGGCCCGGTCTTCGCGGTCACGTGCTATGGGTATTTGAGAAATCGGGTATCGGGGTTGGCGCGTTTCCAGCTGTCCCAACGTCCCACCGAGGACTGAAACTCCTCGAGCTTGCGACCCGCATAGAAACCTCCGATACTGGTCAATCCATCCTCCCCGTCCATATGGTACCACAAGCTCTCGGTGTCGTAGTCAAACAGCACGAAGGTGCTGCGATACAACCACCCGCTGGCGCTCATGGTGAGAACCCGATCGTCTATCTCGCGGCTGTACACGCCAGCCAATCCAACGATCGGTCAGTAAGCGACCGCCACATGGGTGTCGCCAAACACCTCGTTGGCGACCTCATGGGCGCTCATTACGCCGATGGAGTAGGCCCGAGGCATATCGTTGAGTCGGGTGCCAAGAATCAGGAACGTCGCATTTTCGGCGGGATAACCATCCTCTTCGGCGGATAACATCTGCGGATTGAGAATGGGACGCAGCGAGAAAGGCCCGCTGCCTATCTCGAACTCATCGGGCTCAAAGCCGAACTCGTTCTTGGCGTAGGTGACGTCCCACCTCTTGCCCGTTTTGTCGACGATGAAGATGCGCCCGGCGTCGCCTTCGATACCGAAGGGACCCGAAGGACTGCCGGAAGAATCACCGCATCCAGAGATCCAGAAAAGGCAGGGAAACAGCAATGCTGCAACGATTCTCAATCGCACGGCGGCTTCGCTTTCACGGATAGCGCAGGAATTTCGACTTTGGATGATTGTTCCACCAGGTGCTCCACCGGGTGACGGTAGATTCGAATTCGGACAGCTTGCGGTCGGCGTAGAAACCGCTGATACCCGTCAATCCATCCTCCCCAGGTAGATGATACCACATGGTTTCCGTCTCGTAGTCGAAGAGCACGAAGGTGCTGCGATAGGTCCACCCGCTGGCGCTGAGAGTTAGGACGTTACCATCGATTTCGCGGCTGTACACGGCAGCCAGGTCTACCAGCGGTCAGTAGGCGACAGCGACATGAGTCTCGCCGAATTTCTCGTTGGCGATCTCGTGTCGACTCATGACGGCGATGGGGTAAGCCCTGGTAAAGCCGTTTAGCTGCGTCGCCAAGACGAGAAAGATCCCAGCCGTCTCCGGGTAGCCTGACTCTCCGGGAGCCCACATGAGGGGGTCGTTGATCGGTCGAATGGCAAACGGACCAAGACCGAATTGGAAGCCAGACGGCTGCAGATCGTACTGGTCGCGGGCATGAGTTACGTCCCACGATTTCCCCGTGCGATCGGTGATCAACACGTTGCCTTCTTCTTGAAACACCCGCGCGGGGCCCTGGGGCTCCTCCACGTAATCGGCGCATCCGGACCAAACGAGCGCCGCTGCAAGAAGAATGAACTTGGTCAAGTAGCCTATCCTGCTGTGTGTAGGTTGCGGCTCAGGGCCGTGGTCGATAGCGAGAAGGCCGTTTCGGGTACCGCATAAATTTAGTATCGGGATGTTCTTCTTTCCACCGCTCCCAAGTGGTTCGGGTGGAGTCGAGTTCTGGCAGGATGCGGTCCTTGTAATATCCCGAAATGGCCGTCAATCCTTTGGTACCCTTCCTGGGATACCACAAGCTTTCCGTTTCTTTGTCGTACAACACAAAGGTTCTGCGGTAGGTCCACCCGCTCGGTGCCAAGGTCAATGTGCGGCCATCTATCTCGCGGCTGTACACGGCCGCCAGGTCCACCAGCGGTCAGTAAGCCACTGCGGCTTCGGTATACCCGATTGTTTCGTTCACGATTTCATGGCGCACGATCTGGCGGATCGCGTAGCTCCGTGCGTCGCCCTCGAAACTTGCTCCGATAATCTGTTCCTTTGCTTGACGCGAGCGCAAGTTTGGATAGTCCTGTTCATGAGAACGGATCATCTCGGGATGATTGATCGGCGGAATCGTATTCTTGCCGATACCGAACTCGAACCCGGAAGGGGCCATCCCGTACTTCTCGACGGCGTGGGTGATATCGAAGCGTTCGCCGTACCGATCAGTTATGAAGACGGGTCCACCTCCCGACCGAGCCTGCGTTGTGTTCCCGGCTGGGACCGGACCGCAGGCTATAAGAAGACAGGACACCAGGACGATCGCGGGAGACCCTGCGTAAGCTCTGTTCATGCGGTGCTCCGTGCCGGCGACATCATCTGTCCACGGGGGAAGCCGCGCCGGCTACTGAGGCTCGAGTTTCGCCATCGCTGGACGCGGCCGTTGCCCCATTCCGTCGCGGTATTCCGAAACTGAATCGACTGCCCTTGCCAGGGCCGTCTGACTCGGCGCGGATGTATTGGCGCTCAACGATATAGCGCGAGATCGCCAATCCGATTCCGGTTCCCTGTTTGCGGGAAACCGCATCGCCCGCCTGTTCGAACAAGTTGAAGATCCGCTTCAGCGCATCGGACTCTATGCCCTCGCCGCTATCGATGACCTGGAATTCCAGATCGTCGCCGGCCACTTGAATCTCGACCCGGATTCCATCTCCAGAATCGGTAAATTTCAACGCGTTATCCAGCAGATTGGCCAACACCTGGGCAATCCGATCGCCATCCGCTACCGCTGTGAGTCCGTTGGGCTCGGCCGGTCCCCGGTAACTCACTTCGATCCCCTTTTTGGCGCCCATTTCGCGGTACGACTCCAACACCTCCTGCACGATGGGATCCAGATCCACTTCGGAGCGATTCATCTGCAGCCCCTGCCCTCGGTCGATGCGCGAGAAATCCAGCAGGTCGTCCACCAACCGAATTAGCCGCGCGGTATTGTGACCCATGATCTCGACCCGTTTGCGCACCTGTTCCAAGGTCTCGCGCTGTACCTCCCCCGTCTGCTCGAGAAACTCCTCTGTTAGAAACATCTGGTTGATGATGCGGCTGAAGCCGTCGAGAGAGGCGAGGGGTGTCTTGAGCTCATGAGAAACCACCGAAAGAAGGTGTGATTTATAGGAGTTCAGACGCTCGAGTTGCGCGTTCTGTTGCTCCAGTTGCGCCTCTGAGAGCTGAAGATCTGCGGTGCGAGACCGGATTTGATCCCGAAGGTGGTCGGTCGCTTCCCGCAGACGGTGGACCATGATATCGAACGCCGTGTAGAGCTGGCCAATCTCATCCTCGCGCGGATACGGTTGGGGATCGGCGCGCAGGTCCCCGCCTGCTACGCGTTCCGCCATTTTGCTTAGATTCAGCACCGGCTTTACCACCATCGACTGGCTGAAAACGAGGGTTAGTGCGAGGCTGATCCCGATCACCACGGATCCCAGAATCAGAAACCCGTTTCGCAAGGTCTTGGAGGGAGCAAAAATAACATCGGTAGGCGCGTCGAAGATGACTGCCCAATAGTTGTCCTCGCTCAGCGGATCGTATTGAATTTTTCCGGCGCCGTGCATGCACCGGTGAGTACTCTCGTCATGGCCTCTCTCCGGTTCGCAGGCCACATAAAGGCTTGCCGACTGTTGCGAGGCCAGTACTGCGGCCAGCCGCGGGTGCACCTCGATAAGAGTCGTTTTTAGCCCCAATCCGTCGGATTCTGGCGTGCGGTAAAGCATGCGGCCCCGCTGATCGACAATAAAGGCGCGTCCCTGGTCGACTGGATTGTTCAACCCTGACAACAAGCGACCGGGATCGACGCGGACGGTGATCGTTCCCACCGTAGGTCCACCGGGTCCAACGACGGGAGCCCCGACCCAAAAGGTGGGAATCGATCCCTCAGTCTCGGAAGAAAGGAGCGGCGAAACGTAGACAGTGCCTTTGCTCAGCGAGATCGTTTGCCGAAAATGATCCGTCGACCGCTGGCGCAACTGGTCGCGGGTGACCAGGCGCGCAACTCCATCCTGAACGAGAATCCGCATCCGCTCGCGGCCCGATCGATCCGTTAACACGATTTCCACGCATTCCGGGTGGGTTTCGGCCATGGAAATAAAGAGATTCTCCAGCTGCGATGCAGTCGGCGGGTGGTCGGCCGGCGGGCCCGGGTTTCCGTCCCTTGCCACCAGGAACGCCTGCACCGGCTGCATGTTGGCCATAAAGAGCGCCTTGCGGGATTCATCGCGTATGTAGTCGGAAAAGCTCTTCGAGACGGCCTCGATGCCGAGCCGGAACTTATCTTCCGCCAGTTCCTCCAGGGCATCCTGACTTCTGGCGTAGGCGAGGTATCCAAGAACCAGAAGCCCGATTACCTGCAGACTCCCCAGGACCAGAGCTGACTTGATTCGAAAAGACAAATGGCGAGAGCGATTCATACTCACTTGGCCACGAAGGTTATTCTGTCATGGACTACCGCAATAGATGCCTGTCGGTTACCGTGGGATTCGTCCGCGGGTGACGGAGCTCGGTAGATCCCAACGAAACCGAAACTACAGTTGCTTCATCTAACAAACAGATTGAGATTCCTGCTACAACTGCCACAATTACCACCGGCTCCTCGGTGCACGACGCAGGTGGGTAGAAACCTCCGGAGGGCAACATGTTGGCCACGGTTTTGATTGCAACACTCTTGTTCGTCGGAACTCCTTTGTATGCAGGACTGTTCGACGATTTCGAAGATGTGGGCGAGCTGGGAGATCACGTATTCTCTGGCGGCCCCGGTGTCGATGGAATTCCCGCCATGAACAACCCTACGTTCGTGAGTCCCGAACAGATCGGCTACGTTCGCGAAGACGATCTGGTGCTGGGCATGTTTGTGGGCGGTGTCGCCAAAGCGTATCCGGAAAATCTGGGTTGGCGGCACGAGATCATCAACGACATTATCGGTGGACAGCCCATCTCAGTGACCTTCTGCCCCTTGACCGGAACGGGTCTGGTGTTCGCCGCCGCCGACGAGCAGGGTCAGCAGTTCGAGCTGGGAGTGTCAGGACTGCTCATCAACAGCAACCTGGTCATGTACGATCGCCGCGATTTCCGCACCCTTTACCCGCAGATGATCTACACGGGAATCACCGGCGACTTCAAGGATCAAAGGCTCGAGCTTTTGCCGGTGGTCGAAACCACCTACCGTTTGTGGAAGCAGATGTATCCTGAAACCGAGGTCGCCCAATCGGGAACGGGGCTCGAGGCGTACGGGGCTCGGGCGAACAGTTACGCAACGGACCCCGCGATTTACGAACGCTACCCGTATATATCGTCGCTGGGCGATTACCGGACATCGAACGACTACATCATCTTTCCATGGACTACCTCCGAGCCTGATCTCTCCTTGTTCGAGGTCAAGGATGTGGTGCTCGGGGTGTGCAGCGGCGACCAGACTATAGCGTATCCGTTTATAACCATGCCCTCACAGGCGGTGATCAATGACGAAATCGCCGACCTGAAATTCGTCGTCGTCTACGACGCGGCAAACAAAACTGCGTTACCCTTTGACCGAACGGTCAACGGCCAGGTCCTGAGTTTTTTCCAGGTGAAATCCGACTCGGAGCTTCCCGTCGAATTCATGGACGTCGAGACTCGAAGCCGGTGGGATATGCGTGGTCGCGCGCTGGAAGGACCTCTCGAGGGCCGCCAGCTTCAACAGGTACCGGCCTACAACTCTATGTGGTTTGCCTGGAGCACCTACTGGCCGGATACGGCGGTATGGGACGGTGAGGGTACTATCGACGATCCGCCCGAGATTACCGCGGTCTCGGAGAGTCAAGACCTCACGCCTGTGTATTTCTCATTGGCGCAGAACTACCCGAACCCGTTCAATCCTTTCACCCAGATCGAGTACAACCTCGCCGCGACCGGCCACGTTCGCCTGTCGGTATTCAACGCCGCCGGCCAGCGGATCCGCACCTTGGTGGACGGAGTAGAAGGGCCGGGACTCTACTTGCGCGGTTGGGATGGCCGTGATGACAACGGGGCGCTCACCGGCAGCGGGGTTTACGTCTATCGGCTAGAGCTCCCGGAAGCGGGGGTCACCGAGTCGAAGAAGATGATTCTCGCGAGGTAGTACTCCCACTGGCCCCGAGTCGGTTTTCACCTTCTCCTGACGTCGGACCCGCAGCCGCCCCCGCGCTGGGTTTCTAATTGACATGCGGCAGCACACCCAGTACGTTTCTCGGTCCGATTCTGCATCAATACCTTCACACCTGACTTTCCACGGGAACCGACCGAATGACGGGTTCTTTTCGACAAGCTGTAGTTGCAGGTTTCGCACTATTTGCGCTTCTCATTTCCGCTGCTGGCGCGCAGTCTACTGAGGAGCTCTTGCGTGAGCTGGAGCAGTTGAAAAAGGAAGTCGAGCGCCGGCGCGCTTCCCTCAACCGCGAGCTCAGCGTCTTGAAACAAGCTCTTGGCAGCCAGGAATCCGCTTCCCAGATCCCCAGCGTTGAGGCGGGTATGATGACACGTACCGAGCTTGAGGCGGAGCTGCGAATGATGCGGGAAGAGCTGCAGATTCTGCGTGAGGAGATGGCGAAGAAACGCCCCGCTGGAACCGCCGGAAGGGTTAAGATCCAGGGGCAGATGAGGACTCGTATTGAATGGATCGACAACGATTTCCAGATCGGTCGAGCCGACCTGGCGCATCTGTTGCGCACGCGGGTGAGCGTCATTGGAGCGCCGTACGATGATACGAAGGTCGTGGTGCAAGCGCAGGATTCGCGGCTCTTCGGAGAAGAGAGCAGCACCTTGGGGGACGGCAGCGGCGATCAAATCGACTTCCACCAGGCATACGTGCAGTTGGACCAGGTCTTTGACCAGCCCATTACCTTGAAGTTTGGGCGTCAGGAAATCGTTTATGGGGGCCAACGCCTCGTTGGCGCGGTTGGGTGGCACAATGTTGGCCGCAGCTTCGATGCGGCATCTATACGTATCGGTAGCGACGCCTACGTCGACCTGTTCAACGCGAAACTGGCAGAGCGTGGGACACTCGACAGGAATCTCTATGGTGTGTACGGTCATGCGGAAAGCCCCGCGCGGGTTATCTGGGAGCCGTACCTGCTTTTCGAGCACGACAAGAACTCCCTTCCCGACAACATCAAACGCGCCACCGTCGGGTTATACGCCACCGGCTTTTTCACCGGCACCTCCGGCCACGGTTTCAGCTACGAGTTGGAAGGAGCCCTGCAAGCCGGAGAACGGGCGGGGCAGGATGTGCTGGCATTTTTGGGCGCCGGTTCGGCCAGTTACATCTCTCCCAGTTGGCGCAAGCACAAGGTGACCCTGGGCCTCGATTTCCTCTCCGGAGATGACGACCTGAACGATACCGACAACAAGGCCTTTGACACGCTGTTCGCCACCAATCACAAATACTATGGCTTGATGGACTTGTTTTTTGCCGAAAAAACCAATCACGCCGGCCAGATGGGACTCATGGACGCCATACTGAAGGGCCAAATGAAAGCCTCCGACAAGGTCAAACTCAGCCTGGATGTCCACCACTTTCAGCTGGTGGAAGGCGCCGAGAAGGTGCTCGGACAGGAGATCGACACCACCGTCGACTACACCTACAACCAGGCCTACCGTCTCCAGTGGGGCGCCGGAGTATTCGTGCCTGGAGACGCGATGAAAACTAGATCGGGCGGTGATGAAATCGCTTTCAAGTCGTATTTGCAGACAATAGCTGCGTTTTAATCGCTCCGGAGCGCGGTCGGTCCGACCATTCTCGCTTCGCGCTTACTCAAGGAATCGCCATGGCATCCCTCAAGATCAATTTCATAGGTCACGCCTCCTTCCGGATCGAATCTGAGAAGGGCACAGTTATCTATTTCGATCCCTGGTTCGACGACAACCCGACGTCGAAGGCGAAACTCGCCCAGGTCCGGAAGGCGGACATCGTCGTTGCGACCCACGGTCACCGCGACCACATCGGAGATGCCTACGAGGTGTGCAAGCGGACCAAAGCGAAGTTCGTGGGGTGTTACGAGTTGTGCCTAGTCGCCGAAAGCCACGGGCTAAAAATGGGGAGCCGCGCGGTGCCGATGAACCCGGGTGGCACGGTGCGCATCAAGGACGTTCAGCTCACCATGACTCAGGCTCATCACTCGCTATCACTTTCATCTCACGTTATTCCCGGTTCCGCGCCGGACGGACAGCTGTTTCACGCCGACGGTGCTGTCTGCGGTTTTGTCCTGGCGTTCGACAACGGGATCACGGTTTATGATACATCCGACACCTGCCTGTTCAGCGATATGCAGCTGATTAGCCAGATGTACGGGCCGCAAATTGCGATTATGCCAGTGGGTGGCCAATTTACCATGGGCGTTCGTGAAGCGGCCCGCGCCGCCAGTTATATTCGGCCGGATGTCCTGATTCCATGTCACTACGGTCCAGTGATGGGACAGCACGCCGACATAGGCGAGTTGCGCCGAGAGGTGCGATTCCTTTCACCCAATGTGCAGATTGCCGAACTAAAGCCGGGTCAAACCCTTTCCTACAGATCCAGCAGTCATTCCGTAGGTCGCTAGACGGGTTCACGGTGCCATCGGGTCTTCGGTTAAGCGGCTGCCAACGGCCGATTGTCTAAATACAAGCATTAGTCCGCTCGAGTCCGCATGTGAGTAATCGGCGACCGCCAACCACATAAGGGAGAAAAAATGGCGCGTTTCACCTGGCTAAAGCTCGCGGCTCCGTGTGTCGTCCTTCTCGTGTTGACGCAATGTGGTAAGCAGGGTGAATCGGGCAGGGGAAGTGGCACCGGACAGCGGTCCTGGTCCGGCAGGCCCGGCTCGAGCGGGGGAGCCATTCCCGTGCGGGCGGAGAGCGTTACCAGAGGCAATATTACCGCTTTCGTGGAAACACATGCGCGCCTAGAGGCCGAAAGATGGGTTGATATTCTTGCCCGTACGACTGGCCTAGTAACGCGGATTGCCGTAGAGGAAGGCGATCGCGTAGTGGCCGGACAAGTGCTGGCACGCCTCGACCAGGAAGAGATGAAGCTGCGGGTGCGGCAGGTGGAGGTTGCGTTGGAGCAGTCCCACGCGGCGTTCGAGCGCACCAAAGTCCTGTTCGATCGCGAGCTGGTCAGTGAGGAGGAGTACGATGCGGCAAAACATCAGGTCCAAGACATTGAAGTAGGACTGGAGGAGGCGAAATTCAATCTATCCCATACCACGATTCGGGCCCCGATGGCGGGTCTGGTCATGCGCCGCTCCACTGAGGTTGGACGCTTGGTCCGCACCAACGACCAGATCTTCTCCATGGCCGACGTGGAACCCCTGCTGGCGCGTATTCACATTCCGGAGAAGCGGATGCGGCAAGTGCGTGTCGGCCAGCGGGCACACTTGAGTGTAGATAGCTTCCCCGACCGAATTTTTGACGCCTCGGTGCGCATGATCAACCCCGGTGTGGATCCGCAAAGCGGCACCGTCAAGGTCACCCTCGAAGTTCCGCCCCACGGCGCCAGCCTCAAGCCCGGCATGTTCGCCTCGGTGCGCATCATTACCGAGCAGCACGACGGCGCCTTGATCGTTCCGAAACAGGCGCTGGTATTGGAGACGGATGAGGACGATCTGTTTATTTTCGCGGACAGCGTTGCCCGGCGGATCTCGGTCAAGCTGGGACTCATTGATGGCAACCGGGTCGAGGTACTGTCCGGCTTGCAGGCGACTGACCGCGTTATCACGATTGGCCACGAGGGGCTCAAGGACGGCGCCAATGTGCGACTGGCCGGAGCCCCGCCGGCGTCACCTGAAGCCGACAAGGCGCCCCCAACCGGGGCCGGTGCGGGAGGGGGTGGGTGGAACCCGGGTGGACCGTCGGGAGGCGACGGGCAAGGCCGGCGATCGATGCCGGATTCGGCCACCTTCATTCAACGAGCGCAGGGTCGCGGCATGAGCGAAGCAGACGCGATAGCGCGCTGGAAGCGCATGTCTCAGCGATTCGAGAATCGCAACGCTGACGATTGAGTTGTGACGCTAGTCGAGTTTTCCACTTCCCGCCGGGTTACGGTGGCCATGTGTATGGTCGCCATCGTTGCCTTTGGCCTGGTTGGCTTCGATCGACTGGCGGTCAATCTCCTTCCGGACATCACCTATCCCACCATTACCGTACGAACCGAGTTTCCCGGAGTTGCCCCCGCTGAGGTCGAGCACCTGATCTCGGAACCACTGGAGGAGCTGGTGGGGGTCGTTGGCAACGTCATCCGCGTGAGTTCTATCTCGCGGCCGGGCATATCCGATGTTGTGGTGGAGTTCGCTTGGGGGACCAACATGGACTTCGCCTCCCTCGACATTCGCGAAAAGCTCGATCTCGCCCAGCTGCCTTTGGAGGCAGAACGGCCGATCCTCCTGCGTTTCGATCCCTCCCTTGATCCGATCCTTCGAATCATGCTCTACGGCAACGATAACCTGTTGGAGCTGCGCCGTCTCGCCGACGAACGTGCCAGGCTCGAACTCGAGAGCCTCGAAGGGGTGGCTGCCGTGCGCATAGCGGGGGGAATGGAAGAAGAGATCCAGGTCGAGGTGGAGACCTCGCGGCTGGCCAATCTCGGGATCTCCATCGATCAAGTGACCAATCGGCTGGCCGCCGAAAACGTCAACCTGACAGGAGGTTTGCTCAAGGACGGCGAAGCTGAATTTCTGGTGCGTACCATCAATGAGTTCCAGGATCCAGAGGACATCGCCGCAGTGATCGTAGCCAGAATCGGCTTGGCCCCGATCAGACTCGGGGATGTCGGCAGGGTCTTCAGAGGCCACAAAGATCGGGATATTATTACCCGGTACGATGGCCGCGAGGGCGTTGAGATCGCCATTTTCAAGGAGGGGGATGCCAACACGGTTGTCGTGTCCGACGCCGTCAAAGACAAGCTGAGCTTGCTTTCCCAGGAAGGCGGCGGTTTGCTGCAAGGGGCCAAGGTGGAGGTCGTCTTTGATCAAGCGACGTTTATCGAACAGGCGGTCGACGAGGTTTTGAACGCCGCTGTCCTAGGTGGCATTCTGGCGATTTTCGTTCTCTATCTTTTCCTGCGGGATTTGAAGAGTACAGCCATTATCGGCCTTTCCATTCCCATCTCCGTCGTCGCCACCTTCTTCGCCATGTACGCCTCGGGGATAAGCCTCAACATCATGTCCCTCGGCGGCCTCGCGCTTGGGGTGGGCATGCTGGTGGACAGTTCCATAGTAGTTTTGGAAAGCGTACAGCGCTACAAGTCGCAGGGGGAGTCCCCGTTGCGGGCGGCCAGAGAAGGCAGTAGCGTGGTCGCCAAAGCCGTCGTGGCGGCGACCCTGACCACGATCTGCGTGTTCGTGCCGATCGTTTTCGTCGAGGGTGTTGCCGGCCAGCTCTTTGCCGATCAGGCCCTTACGGTCACCTACTCGCTGGTCGCCTCTTTGATCGTTGCGTTGATGCTGATTCCGATGTTGGCCTCTCTGTCTATGAACGGCGCCGAGGATGAGCCATCGACCGCCGGGATTGCGGTTCGCGCTCCCGCGCATGGTCTGCGACTCTTGATCTGGGTTTTCCGCCGTATCGGTGGCCTGTTGTCCACTTTGGTGTGGCCGCTGGTCTGGCTCTTTGAGGGGATCTATGAAGCCCTAGCCAAGCGCTACCCGGCCGTTCTCGCGTGGGCCTTGCGCCACCGGCCGACTGTTATCGTGGGGTTCGCGGTGATCGCCGTCACCGTGCTTTCTATGGCTTCGAGGCTGGGAGTCGAGCTCATCCCCGAAATGAGTCAAGGCGAATTCCTGGTTGACCTTGAGTGGTCCGCAGGCACGTCGTTAGAACAGACGGCGGCGGGTGTGGCCATGATTGAAGCGGAACTCGGAAGGTTGCAGGGTGTGGCCTCGGTGTTCGGTCGCGTCGGATCCAGCGGCGAATCCGGCGGTGACGCGGGCGAGAAGAAGGAGCATGTCGCCCAGTTGCATGTGCGGCTCGAGGTGGGAACCGCGCGCGAGGACGAGACGTGGGTGATGAGACAGGCCCGCGACCGCTTACGCAGCGTGCCCGATCTCAATATTCTGTTCTCCCGGCCTTCCTATTTTTCTTTTCGCACACCCATCGAAGTGGAAATAAACGGCAACGACCTTGAGACCCTGAGGCTCCTGGCGGCGGAAGTGGTGACACGTGTGCAGACGATTCCCGGATTGACCGATGTCGAATCCAGCGCTCAAGAAGGGCAGCCAGAGGTGCAGGTAAGGTTCGATCGCCGACGCATCGCCGAACTTGGAACAACCATTCAGGCCGTAGGCGAGTTGCTTCGCAATCAGCTTCAGGGCGACGTGGCCACCGAGCTGAACCGAAAGGATCGCACGATCGACATCCGCGTGCGCTCCACCCAAGAAGAGCGGCGCAATCTGGACGACCTGCGGCAGTTGATCGTTAGTCCTGCGTCGTATCCCGTTCCCGTGCCTCTGGAGGCGGTAGCGACCGTGCACCTGGTCGACGGCCCGGCCGAGATTCGCCGTCTGGACCAGGAGCGAGCCGCCGTGGTGACGGCGAATCTGAGCGGCCGCGATCTGGGTAGCGTAGTGCGGGATATCGAGGTGGCGACCGGTGACATCGCCATTCCCGAAGGATTCGATATCGGCGTTGCGGGGCAGAACGAGGAGATGGTGCGGTCCTTCGACAGCCTGAAGTTCGCGCTGGCGTTGGCCGTGTTTCTGGTGTATCTGGTGATGGCATCCCAGTTTGAGTCCTTATTGCACCCCTTGGTTATCATGCTGACCATTCCACTCGGTCTCGTCGGCAGCGCCCTAGGCCTGATGATCACCGATCAAACCATCAGTGTGGTCGTCTTGATCGGCCTGATCATGCTCGCCGGCATCGTCGTCAACAACGCCATCGTACTGGTTGACTACATCAACCACCTCAGACGGGTCGAACACCTGAAAAAATTCGAAGCCGTAGTAGAGGCAGGCCAGGTGCGTTTCCGTCCGATTTTAATGACCACGACGACAACGGTGCTTGGCCTCTTACCGATGGCGGTGGGGCTGGGTGAAGGTGCAGAGATCCGGGCTCCCATGGCGATTGCGGTGATCGGCGGGCTGCTGGTCTCCACGGTGTTGACTCTGGTGGTCATTCCAGCCGTGTATACGGTGGTGGATCGCAGTCCATAGAGACGGCCAACGGCACAACGAGAATTTTGTTATGAAGCTGTCTGAAATCGCGGTTACGCGGCCCGTTACCATGGTGATGATCGCCATTTGTATGGTGGTGCTGGGCGTGGTCTCTTTGAGCCGGCTCCCCCTTGAGCAGTTACCGGCCATCTCCTCATCGGGAATCACGGTTTCGGCGGACTATCCCTCCTCTTCTCCCGAGGAGGTGGAGCGACTCATCGCCCGCCCGTTGGAAGAAACCCTTGCCACCATGGGCAATGTCGACCGTATCAATGCGACCTCCAGCCGCAACGGCGCCTCCGTCCGCGTCGATTTCGTCGCCGGCACCGACATGGATCTGGCGAATATGGAGATCCGCGAATACGTGGACCGTGCACGTGGTCTGCTGCCGGCGGATCTCGACCGCATCCGAATTCGGCGCTGGCAGAGTGACCAGCGTCCCATCCTCTATATCAGCATGGCCTGGCGCGGGGGTGGAGATCGACTGCTCGATATCGTGACCAAGGTCGTCGAACCGCGGTTGCTGAGAATCGATGGGGTCGCTAACGTCACCGTCAGAGGGGTGCAGGAAAAGCAACTGATCGTCGAACTGAACCAGAAGCAGCTCGAATCCCACGACGTGGCGCTTCCGGCCCTCGGTCGCCAACTACAGCGCAACAACATAAACGTCTCCATTGGAAGAATTCGCGATGGAGACCAGCGCTATCTGGCTAGGGCCCTGGGCGAGTTCACCCAGACGGATGAGATCGGCAAGCTGCCGGTTCGGGGCGGCGCCTTCCGGCTTGAGGATTTGGGCGAGGTGAAATACGACTATCCGGAGAAGAGGTCGTTCGATCGGCTGAATGGGGTGGATGCCGTTACGGTCCAGGTCTACAAATCGTCCGCCGCCAACGTCGTTCAGGTAGCCACCCAGGTGCGTACCACCCTCGCCAAGATCGGAGACCAATACGGGTCCGACCTGGATGTCGAGATCGTTCGCGACCGCGCCAAGAGCGTGATGGACGAGCTCAACAATCTCAAAGATGCCGCTTTTCTCGGTGCTTTTCTGGCCGTGGGGATCATCTATCTGTTTCTGCGCAACATCCGCAGTACGCTGGTGATCGGCATCGCCATCCCTACCGCAGCCCTCTGCGTGTTTACCGGCATGTACGTCGCACGGGAGTTCTTCGAATCGACGATCACGTTAAACATGGTTTCGATGATGGGACTGATGCTCGCTGTGGGCATGCTCGTCGACCCGGCGGTTGTCTGCCTGGAGAGCATCTTTCGGCGCCGCCAGGAAGAAGGGCAGGACGCCCGGGCCGCGACCCTCACCGGAAGCAACGAGGTGGGCATGGCGGTGTTCGCTTCAGGGCTGACGACGATGTGCGTTTTTATCCCCTTCTTTTTCCTGTCCACCGGCCGCGTCTCCACTTGGATGCGCGACGCCGGAATGACCATTTGTCTGGCGATCGCCGTGTCCATGATCGTAGCCCTTACCCTGATTCCGCTGGCAACCTCGCGCCTTTTTCAGGACAAACTTGCGCGGCTGGATCCGTGGATCAAGAGAATTGTCGCGGGGGCGGCGCTGTGGTTTTTTGGGTGGAAACTACAACAGGCCGGCTGGCAAGGCAGTCTGGAGTGGGCCAGTGCCTGGGTTCACCGTCTGGCCGGCACGTTTGCGGCTATCGATTGGGTTTCCGGGGTCGTCCTGGGGGTTTCGCTGTTGACCCTTGGAGGGCTTCTGCGCCGCATGCGGAAAAACGGCATGCGGCAATCCTATGTACGCCTGCTAGGTTGGACGTTGCGCCATCGACTGACGACGTTGATGGCGAGTATCGCACTGCTGGGTAGTGGTGTCTACCTCTATCTTCAGATCGAACAACGCGGGACCCCGTGGACGCCGGAAAGACGGGTCGATATCACGGTGGAAATCGACCGCAGCTACAGTTTGGAAGAAGTAGCGGAGTTGTTTTCCACCATCGAGTCGGTAATTCTGGCCAAGAAATCGGAATTGGATATCGAATCCCTTTCCACCAATTTTCAGCAGCGGAGAGGAAGCATTACCGCCCGGCTCGTAGATGCGGACGCCGGACGGCTGACCTCCATGGAGGCCGGACGTTCCATACACAAGCTGCTACCGCCGCAGGTTGGCGTGAACTACAAGATGGGCCGCCAGCGCTCTTGGGCCGGACCGCTTCTTGGGGTTGAGGTGCAGTTGCAGGGCCCCGATCCGCAAGTGCTGGAGGTGTTGGTCGAAGAGGTGGAAACGCGTCTTGAGCGTCTGGGTCCTGTGCAGGACGTGGACAGCAGCTTGGAGGACGGGGATGAGGAGATTCTGGTGGAGATCGATCGCGAGCAGGCGTTGGAGTACGGCCACTCACCGCGGGAGGTGGCGACCACCATCGCCACCGCATTGGGAACCCGGAGAACAAGCAGCTTCAAGGCGCCCGAGCGCGAGATCGGCATCGTTCTGCAGTTGCGCGAGGAGGATCGCGCCGATCTGGCGAACCTGCAAAACAGCAGGGTGAGCAACTCCGGGGAAAATCCGGTGCAGCTGGCTAGCCTGGCGAGCTTCACAGCGCGTAAGGGACCCAAGGATCTCAAACGGGAAGACCGACAACGAAACGTGACGGTTTTTGCCAACACCGAAAGCCGTCGTCAGGCCTTCCAGCTTATGGGCACCGGCAAGCGTCCGGGGCAGCTCACTGTCGAGATGTCGAAGATGGAGTTGCCCTCCGGTTACTCCTGGGACCTGGGTCGTTCCGCCAGATGGGCGCAACAGGACTCGCAGGAGAACAACTTCACGCTGCTATTCGCCTTGTTGCTCATCTATCTGATCATGGCGTCGCTGTTCGAATCGCTGATTCATCCGTTCACGATCATGCTGGCGATCCCGTTCTCTCTCATTGGGGTCGCCCTGGGGTTGTATGCGTTCTCCATTCCCCTGGATAACAATGCCATTCTCGGACTCCTCATTCTTTTTGGCATCGTAGTCAACAACGGCATCGTGCTCATCGACCACATCAACCAGTACCGCCGGCAGGGCATGGCTCGGTACGATGCCATTATCCGCGGCGGCCAAAACCGTATGCGTCCCATTTTGATGACGGCTTTTACAACCATCCTCAACCTGATGCCGCTGGTGGTCCCCATGGTCTATGGCACCGCCGAGGGGTTCGCTCGCCGCTGGGGACCGGTCGGGTTGGTCGTCGTGTGCGGCTTGGCCAGCTCGACGGTGTTGACGTTGGTATTTGCGCCTACGCTGTATTCGCTCACCGACGACCTTGCTCTGTGGTTGCGTCGGGTGATTCGCACCGCACGCGCGTAAACCTCACCTTCAACCATCATCAGGGAAATTATGCGATTAGAGCGTATCCTGGCCTTGGCTCTGTTGCTCTCGTCGGCAGCCTGGGCGAAAGTCTTAACGTTGGATGAATGTGTCGACCGAGCACTGCGTTTCAACGCCGACGTCCGCCTCGCGGAACATACCATGCAGAGGTCCGCGGCGGACGTGCGCGCCGCCCGCGCCGGTCTTCTCCCAAGCGTAAACGTTACAGCTCTCGGGTACACCCGTTCCCGTACCGGACCCTCCATCCGCACCCAGGAAAACCCTACCGGAGAGACCGATCCGACGACCGGCCAGCGCATTTTCGCCGAGGAGGAAACCCAGATCCCGGCCATAGATCGAAACTCCTATTCCTTCAGCACGACCCTCAACCAGACCATTTTCGATGGCAACCGTCGTTTGAATACGTGGCGCTCGGCCCGCCGCGAAGAAAAGGGTGCTGAGTGGAGTTTCAAGGGACGCCAAGCGACGGTTGCCGCCGCCGCCAAACAGGCGTACTACCAGCTGCTGAAGGCGACTGAGTTGGTCCAGGTTCAGGAGCAGGCCATGCTACTCAGCGAAAAGCGATTGGAAGAAGCCCGCGCCCGTCACCAGGTAGGCTCAGGCACCCGGGTCGATGTGTTGCGGCTCCAAGTCGCCCAGGAAAACGCGCAGGTTCAACTGTTGAATGCAGAGGAAAGCGTCGCCCTCGCACGGGCCGAGCTCAATCACATCATGGGCGAAGAGATTACCGCGAAAACCGAGATACAACCCATCGATGCCACGGCTTGGAAGGAGATCGGAAACTCGGATGACGTGGCCTCCACGCTGGCCGACGTAGAACGAAAGAATCCATCGCTGTTGGCCGTGCAGGCCGGCCTCGCCGCCGCCGAGACCAGCCTCAAAGCCACTCGGGCGGCCCGCTATCCACAACTGAACGGCAGTGTCAACTACAGCCGCAACAACGAGGTTTTCGACCGCATCTACCAGGACTTGGATCAAAACTACCGGCTAAACCTGAGACTCACGGTTTCCTATGACATCTTCGATGGTGGGATAAAAAGCGCCAGCATCGACCGCTCTCGAGCTGCACTCGAATCGGCGCGGATCGAACTGGAAAAAGAGGAGCGCGAGCTGGCGTTGGCGGTGGAAACGGCCCGACTGGGCCATGTTCGGTTGTCCAAGGTGTTCCGCATCGCCGAACGTACCGTGGAGCTGGCGCAGCAGGATCTGCTCATGGCGGAGGAGCGCTACCGCGTCGGCAAGGGCCGTTTGCTGGAGGTCCTGGACGCCCAAGTGGGATTTATCGAAGCGAAAAACAATCTGGTCAGAAGCCGGTACGATCTCATGAACTCCCGCGCCGAGCTGCAACGTTTGCAAGGAACCTGGTAGCCCGACAACCGCACTTATTGCGAGACAAAACAAAGCGGGACGACCGCCTGGCGATCGTCCCGCTCTTCGCAGCTAACGGGGGGAGTCAGTTGCCAGCCGTTTTAGAATACGCCGTGGTCGACGAATCTAACGGTGATGGCTGCATCTGGCGAGCCGCTAACCAGTTTGAGGTTATACACCTCGGGTCCGACGAGAACCAGGGTGTGGAACGCATCTTTGCCCATCGAGGTATCGAATTCGACGGCGCCATCGCTTTCGCGGACGATCTCGAAAACGATGTCGCTGCCGCGGATCGCCTCGATATCGAAGCAGCCAGCCGCTCGGCCTTCGGGCAAGCTGATCGCCTGGGCATTGAAACCCTCGACGTTGCAGACGGTGCGGAAAATCAGATTGCCTTCGGTCTCGGCACAGGCCTCACCCTCGGCCTGGGGTCCCATCTCGTTGGTAACCAATTCGTCGGTGCACTCAGGCGGATGAGGTTTGCCTTCCAAACCTTCATCACCTTCGCTCACGCCCATGTGCTCACCTTCGGGCGGCGGTTCTCCTTCTGGGGGCGGTTCGCCTTCGGGCGGTTCGCCTTCCGGTGGGGGCTCGCCTTCTGGGGGCGGGGCCGGCATCCACACGTCGGCGACCCAGGCGCGCAGTTCGTCTAGGTTCAGCTCACCGTTGCCGTCGGCGTCCATCATACCGAACATGATCTCGACGACCTGGGCCTTGGCTTCCTCTGGATCTTCGGACATCTCCACATCCTCCGGCTTCTCCGTTCCTTCCGGGGGCTGCAGAATGAGCTTCGGCGGACTATCCGGCGGCGGCTCGTGGTGGTCTGCCTGGGTGAGGACTGGAAAAGCAGCCATCAATCCCAAGCATACGATTAAGGTCAGTCTCCTGATCATCTCAGTACTCCTCTCGATTGGGGGTGAATAAATCAGGCAAGGTTGTTTTCAAATCTCGTAACGGTTTTCAATACGGTTTAAAAAACCCTCCTTTCGACCGACATCAGATTGTGACCTGCTGGTTGGGTCGACAGGTACAATCTACAACACCGGCCCTCACGCGGCCGTGAGGAATATCACCGTCAAATTGTGAGGGCCGTCACAATAGAAGGCCATCAAAGTACAAAACTTTGAGGGGGGCAACAACTCGAAAGTGATATCGACGCCTCTCTGGAGCAGCCGCATTCTCTCGCTCTCCGTTCCGTAACACATTGAAAAACATATCCTTAGGGGATATCATTCGCTACCCCCAGATTGCCGGTCTCACGGCAAAACAGTAGATTTACTCAACTTCGAGGTTTATATGGAAATCTTGGGTGGACCGGTTTTTGGTGTTGCAGGTGCTGGCGAATCGCACGGCCCGGCTATTACTACGATCGTCTTCGGGTGTCCTCCGGGGCTTCGGTTGGACCGGGCTAGCATTCAATCGTATCTGAACCGGCGGCGCCCGGGAAGCAACAAGCTGGGAACTCCCCGCCGGGAAACAGACGAGGTGGTCTTACTGTCCGGCCTCTTCTCCGAGGGCAGCGAGACCCTGTTCTCTGGACCGCAACTGTCTGTAAAAAGTGAACTTGGAGATTCCTCGACCGTTTCTTACGAGAGTGGGCATACCACGGGAGAGCCGATCGCGGCGGTCGTCCTATCCGCGGCCAAACGATCGGCGGATTACGAGCAGCTCGCCGGTCCGGAAGGGGAGGTGCGTCCGGGCCACACCGATCTGGTCAAACACTTTAAGTCGAGGGGGTTCGACGATTTTCGCGGTGGAGGTCGATCCAGTTTTCGCTCGACCATTTCCGACGTGATCGGTGGTTCAGTGGCTCGCATCTACTTGGAGGAGCGCTTGGGAACGGTCATCTTCTCCTCCATCTGCCAGGTAGGCGAACTTCGCGCCGAGAAACGGCTTTCCGAGCATTGTGAAGAGCTTACCGCAGCCTCGCGACCCATCCAACCTCAACAGCTGGCGGACATTCGGGTGCGTCTCGAAGCGTCGGAGGAGATCCAAACGTGGGACGCCGATTTTGCCGTCGCCGCTAGCGATCTGATTCGTTCGGTCCGCAGGGACGGCGATTCGCTCGGAGCAGCCGTAGAGATCGTGGCGGTAAATGTGCCCGCGCTCGTCGGCGAGCCTCTCTATCAAAGCTTGAAGCTGCGGCTCATGGGTGCGCTGGGAGGACTGCACGCGGTGCAGTCCTGCGAGGTCGGTTCGGGAAGTGAAGTCATAGCGCGAAAGGGTAGCGCCAACAATGACCCGATTCGCGCCTTAGGGTATACCAGCAACCATCATGGGGGCATGTTGGGTGGCATTACGACCGGCATGCCCATCGTTTGCCGCGTCGGGTTCAAACCAACCTCATCGATCAAACTACCGCAGGAGTCGGTGCGCAAGAATTTAGATGAGATCGAGTTTAGGTTGAAAAAGGGACGTCACGATCCTTGCGTAGGCGTACGCGCCGGTGTGACTCTGGAATCGCGACTCGCCATCGAGCTCATGAACGCGGTTTTGATGCACCAAACCAAGGACCTCGACCCCCGGGACTACCAACTGTTTCCAGATCCTTCCTAGGCCCTGACACCTTACTTTCGACCGCAGCCCGCGGCGGGTTGCATGTTTACCCTCCAGAGCTGGGCAAGCAAAGAGAAGCCGAGTGGCTAACGAGCTGTCTGGACGAACGATGAAACAATCCTTCGACTTCGACGAAATCGGCAGATTGCCCGAGGTTGGCGACAACGTTGCCATCGCCACCCAGGCCCTCGAGCCGGGCACCACGATCTGCCACGACGACGCAAGCTTTGAGCTCGAAAGCCATGTCATGGAAGGGCACCGTTTTGCTACCGCCCCGATCGCAGAAGGTGACTACCTGCTCTCATGGCAACTGCCCTTCGGTCGAGCGCTGCGGCGCATCAAGGCGGGCGAGTACGTGTGCAACCGCGAGATTCTGGATGCGCTCAGTGTCCGCCGGTTGGACGTTGCCCTTCCCACGGAGCCGAACTTCGAAGATTGGCACAGCGAATACGCCTTGGACCCCGCCAGCGTTCAACTGGGGCATCAGGTGTCCTCGGCCAAGGATGTGGGGTCCTTCCAGGGTATCGTCCGCCCGGGAAACAGAGGGGTAGGGACCAGAAATTATATAGTGGTTCTAGGAACGAGCTCGCGTACGTCCGGGTTCGCCCAGCTCTTGGCCGGACGACTGCAGCAGGATGTTGAATCGTGCAAACACATTGATGGCGTCGTCCCGATCGCCCACACCGAGGGAGGGGGCGAGGCAACGCCGAACAACCTCCAGCTGGTTTTGCGCACCATGGCAGGATTAATGGTGCACCCAAACGTCGGTGCGGTGCTGGCGGTGGACAGCGGCTCCGAGGCGATCAACAACCAGCTGTTGGCGCATTTCATGGAAACCGAGAACTACCCCCTGAGGCAGGTTCCGCATCGGTTCATGTCGTTGGATCGGACCTTCGACGAAGCGTTGGCCGCCGGTGTAGAATGCCTGCGGTCATGGATCGAGCCGGTGGACGCCCTGCACCGGTCTGAACAGTCTCTCTCCAAACTCAAGCTCGCGCTCCAATGCGGTGGGTCGGACGCTTTCTCGGGGATCTCGGGCAATCCGTTGGCCGCTTGGATTGCCATGGAAGTTATCCGCGGCGGCGGGAGCGCAAACCTCGCCGAGACCGACGAGCTGATCGGCGCGGAGCCGTACGTCCTGCAAAACGTACGCGACGTGGAGACCGCCGAGCGCTTCCTGGCCATGATCAAACGTTTCAAGACATGGTCCGCCTGGCATGGAAATTCGGCTGACTCGAATCCATCTGGTGGCAACAAGCTGCGCGGCATTTACAACATTGTGCTCAAATCGATCGGTGCGGCGCGGAAGCGGCATCCGTCGGTACGTCTCGACTACGCCATCAATTACGGTGAATTGATGCAGCGGCCGGGGTACTATTTCATGGACAGTCCCGGCAACGATCTGGAAAGCATAGCAGGGCAGGTAGCGGGGGGTTGTAATCTGATCTTCTTCGTAACGGGAAATGGATCGATCACCAATTTTCCGATCGTTCCAACGATCAAGATCGTCACGACCACCAAGCGCCATGCTATGTTATCCAAGGAGATGGATGTCAACGCCGGAGCGTTCTTGGATGGAACGCCAATGGAGGAATTGGGACGGCAAACCCTCGACCTGTCCGTGGCAGTAGCGTCGGGTCAACGAACTTCCGGCGAAGCTGCAGGGCATGCCCAGGTGCAGCTGTGGCGCAATTGGCAGCAAAACGATGGGACACAGCTGAACGAGCTCCTGAACCCGAGGTTACCGCCCGGGCAAGCGATCCCCATTCGAAACTACGGCTCCGCGCTAGCGCTCAAGATAGAAGCGTTGCGAACTCCACGTGGGCCTGCCCTCGATCGGATCGGTCTGGTCTTGCCCACCAGCCTGTGTTCGAGTCAGATAGCCCGCATGACGGCAGAGGCCCTAAACACCAAGGGCATCGGACGAGAGCAGGGGATCTCGCGTTTCGTCGCCCTGGTGCATACCGAAGGGTGCGGCGTCTCCAGCGGTTATGCAGAGGATCTCCAATTGCGCACGCTGGTGGGGTATCTGACCCATCCCCTGGTGCACCGAGCATTTCTGATCGAGCACGGCTGTGAAAAAACCCACAACGACTACCTCCGCATCGAGCTCGAAAAGCTCGGAAAAGACCCAGGGGACTTCGGCTGGGCAAGCATCCAGTTGGATGGAGGGATAGAGGCGGTGTTGGGAAAGGTTGAAGATTGGTTTGCTGCGGAACTTGCCGCCGAGCCGGCGGCGGAGGTGGTTGAAGCAGGACTGGAAAGCTTGAGCGTCGGCCTCCTAGGGGCCGGCAAGGTGTCCGGCGAGGCTGCCACAGCTTTGCGGCAGGTGGCCGCCAACATCGTCTCAGAAGGCGGTACCGTAATCGTTCCGGAGAACGCACCTTTTGCCTTCGTGGAGCCGTTTTCAGCGCTCTACGAGGGAGCGCAGCCACTGGCCTCGCTGGGTTACGGCATGCCGCCGCTACAGCCGGGATTCCATCTCATGGAGACGCCCACCGAGCACTGGGTGGAAACCCTCACCGGCTTGGGTGCCGCTGGAGTAGGAACTATAGTGGCCTACATCGGCGACCAGGCCGAACAGGGACATCCGCTCGTTCCGCTTCTGCGCGTTTCCGCGGAGGCGGCCCCCGCTCGTCATTTCGAAGCAGATCTCGATCTCGTGCTCGGGCAGGACGTCGATTCCTGGGGTGATGCGCTGCTGCGTCTTCTTGCCGATACAGCTTCACGCCGGTACCAGCCTCGGGTGCTCGCCCAACGGAACACCGACTTTCAACTTACGCGAGGTCTGCTGGGCACCTCGGCTTAGGCGCCGCCAGCCTTATCGCTAGCGGCGCTGCATCAATTCTACGAAGTAGTCGAAGAGGTGAAAGCTGTCGTGGGGTCCGGGCGACGCTTCCGGATGGCACTGAATGGAAAAAATCGGTAGTTCCCGGTGGCGCATGCCCTCCACACACCGATCATTAAGATTCTCACGGGTTATCTCCAAACATGCGGGTAACGAATCCGCCTCGATCCCCCACCCGTGATTTTCCGATGTAATCAAGACGCGACCGGTGGTGTTTTCCTTGATGGGTTGATTGGCACCCCGGTGGCCAAATTTGAGTCGGAAGATGGTCGCACCAAGTGCCAGCCCGAGAATTTCATGGCCAAGACATATTCCGAAGATGGGACGTTGCCCTATCAGCTGTTTGCAGGTATCGATGGCGTACTTCAAGGGTCTGGGATCGCCCGGTCCATTGGAAAGGAAGATTCCGTCTGGCTTCAACTCTAGAGCTTGATCGGCGGAAGTCGTGGCCGGTACGACCGTCACTCGGCAACCGGCGTCGACGAGTTTGTTGACTATGTTCCGCTTGATGCCGTAGTCAAACGCGACCACGTGATGAGCTGCGTCGGCGGCTCCGGCTGCGTACGGCTCGCGGCAAGTAACCTCCTGAACCAGATCTACACCTTCGAGCCCGTCCCACCCTCGCGCCTTGTCCGCCAAGCTCGCGGGGTCGAGGTCCTCGGTGGATATCGCCGCGTTCATCACTCCGTGTATGCGAACGCGCCGGGTTAGCTCGCGAGTATCGATCCCCTCGACGCTGATGATCCCATGCTCCCGCAGGTAATCGGGCAGAGACTGGGTCGAACGCCAGTTGCTGGGGATGCGGCTCGATTCCTTGATCACGAACCCGCGGACGTGTGGTCGGTCCGATTCGTTATCGTCGGGATTGACGCCGTAGTTCCCAATCAGAGGATAGGTCATGGCGACCATTTGACCGGCGTAGGAAGGGTCAGTGAGGATCTCCTGGTAGCCCGTCATGCTTGTGTTGAACACCATTTCCCCACGGGACTCGCCGCGGGCGCCGAAAGAGCGACCTTCGAAAACCGTGCCGTCCGCCAAAGCCACCAAGGCCCGCATCGCCTATCCTTCTCTTTAAAATTCGGGGATGGTTGAACACAGCCTGCTCGACACCGTCCATGGTGCGAGGTAGCGTGTGAAGATAATAAGGAAGGCGGAGAAACGACGCTATGGGCGTCGCCGGACAATGCTGTGCTGGCGTCGGCGCGCACTCTCCTGCATATCCACCGCCGGATCGAACTCGCCCACAATCTCGACGCCGACGATCTCTTCGAGAACATCCTCGAGGGTGATGATTCCGGCGAAGTCACCGTATTCATCCGCTACCAAGAACAGATGTTCCCGACGCTGCAGGAATTCCTTGAGGAGCTGGTCTAGTCGCGCCAGCTCCGGAACGAAATGGGCTCGGCGCTCCAACGCCGCCAGGGTCAGGTCATCTCGACCATCGGCGAGTGCGGTAAAGACTTCTCGCCGCATGACGAGCCCGATCATCGACTCTTTACTCTCGTCATACAGCGGAACCCGGCTATGGGGCCAACCGCCTCCCTGTTCTCGGGCTTCGCTCAAGGTCAAATTGCGATCCAGAGACATCACTACCGTTCGCGGGGTCATAACATCACCTGCGCGCAATCCGTGCAGGTTCAGAATATTGCGAATGATGCGCTCCTGCTCCGGGGCAATCGAGCCGGCTTGGCGACCCATCCTAGCGATGATCTTGATCTCATCCGCGGAGATGTCTTGGGTCGCAGAGGCGCTGCGGGTGATAAGACGGGTAATGAACTGATTCAACCATATGAGTGGAGTGAAAAACCAGACCAGCCATTGTATTGGGCCGGCAATGAATCTGGCCAGCGATCGTGCGTAGAGCACCCCGACGGTCTTGGGAACAATCTCGGAGAAAACGAGGACTGAAAGGGCCAAAGCTCCGGTAAAATAGACCTCACTACTGCGGCCGAACACGCCGGCGAAAGCGGCCCCGGCAATTGCGGCCCCGCCGGTGTTGGCCAGGGTGTTCAGCGACAGAATGGCAGATATGGGACGTTGAATATCCGCATAGAGGGCCTTGAGGATCTTACCGGACTTGCGACCCTGATTCGCCAGCAACTCGATCTGGCTTGTCGAGACTGAATAAAGAGCCGCCTCAAGGACGGAACACACGCACGAAATCGACAATACGGCCGCGGTGGCAATGATGAGTTCAGTCATGCGTTGAATGTTGCGCGGAACGCGCTCCCAACGAAAAGAGAGGAGTTCCACCTTGCGGAACTCCTCTCTAATCCGAAGATCAACGGCGTCTCGGGGCGCCGCGGAAGGATTTTACTTCAGGTGCTTGTTGACCAACTTGGTCATTTCGAACATGCTGACCTGCTTCTTCCCTCCAAAGATAGGCTTCAGCTTATCGTCTGCATTGATCATACGCTTGTTCTGCATGTCCTGCAGTCGGTTCCGCTTAATATAGGCCCAAAGTTTCTTCACCACCTGCGTGCGCGGGATCGGCTTGGGTCCAACAACGGCGCTCAACGCTGCGTCCGGTTGCAGGGGACGCATAAAAGATGGGTTCGGTTTGCGTTTCGCCTTTTTCTTGGCCGCTTTCTTCTTTTTCGGAGCGGCCTTTTTCTTCTTGGCGGCGGCTTTCTTCTTTTTCGGAGCGGCCTTTTTCTTCTTGGCGGCGGCTTTCTTCTTTTTCGGAGCGGCCTTTTTCTTCTTGGCGGCAGCCTTCTTCTTTTTCGGAGCAGCCTTTTTCTTCTTGGCGGCAGCCTTCTTCTTTGCCATGATCAACTCCTTCTGTGGCGGAAAACGCGGCTTCGCGGTGTTCTGTTTTAGGATTTATACGCCGGGTCGTCAGTCTTGCGGTTACTTTGGAACGCCGGTCAAACTACCCCATCGACCACCTCCTCTCCAGGAGTTCGGCGCATTTCCCGGTGCTCCTTCGAACAGATCCTCCCCCGGGAGAGCTAGAGAGAAACTTATTTCGTCAAAAATAGCACGTGGCAGACGAAATAGTCAAGCAGAATTGCGCCAATTTCAGAGGGGAAATGGCGGACTCTTCGGAAGTGTGGGGGCGTGATTGACACTGCGAATTCGGTCCTCTATTTTAGCACAAGTTCGGTATTTCTTCGCCAGTCGATTCCCACAAAACCTAAAATTCTGTCAGTGCGCAGCCATGATCGAGAACTGCAACATCGGGGTGATCGGAAGCGGCAATATGGGCGGCGCCCTGATCAGCGGCCTGTTGAAGACTGGTCGCGACCCCGCCCGCATCACGGCTGTGGATATTCGTGACGAGGTGCTGGAACCGTTGCGTGCGCAGGGCGTGAAAACCAACTCCGACTTGAAGGCGGCAGTACACGGGCAGGACGTGGTCGTTGTTGCAGTCAAACCGCAAATCGCAAGCAGCGTGCTCGTCTTGATCGCCCGGGAGCTGCAGAAGAGCCATCTCGTCGTGTCGATTATGGCAGGTGTCAAGACCGCGACGATCGAAGCCGAATTTGCCGAGGAGATACCGGTAGTGCGCGTCATGCCACAAACGCTCGTCTCGGAGGCCGTAGGCGCATCGGCGTTATGCAGGGGTAGTTTCGCCACCGCCGACCATCTGTCCTTGGCTGCGTCAATCTTCGACGATGTCGGCATTACTGTTACGGTCGACGAGGCTCAGATGGACGCCGTTACCGGCTTGTCCGGGTCCGGTCCCGCGTATGTCTATACAATTATAGAAGCGATGGCGGACGGTGGCGTACGCATGGGTTTGAGTCGCGAAGTGGCGCTCAAGCTGGCGGCGCAAACAGTTCGTGGGGCGGCGCACCTGGTGTGTGATAGCGGCGAGCATCCGGCGATTTTGCGCGAGCGGGTGACCTCCCCAGGAGGCACTACCATCATGGGATTGCACAAGTTGGAGAAAAAGGGGATCCGGGATGCGTTGGTGAGCGCTATAACGGCCGCCACCGAGCGTTCAGCGGAACTGGGCGCTACGTGATCGCCATCATCGACTATGGGATGGGCAATCTTCGCAGCGTTGAAAAGGCATTTGAACATCTAGGTTGTGAAGCCAGCATTTTCGACGATCCCGTTGAGACCTCCTTGGCCTCTCACCTTGTCTTGCCAGGTGACGCGGCCTTTGGGGATGCCATGAACAACCTGCGAAAGGGAGGATGGGTGGATCGCATCCACGAACACATAGAAGCGGGCCGACCTTTCCTTGGCATATGCGTAGGTTTGCAACTCATGTTCTCAGAAAGCGAGGAGTTGGGCAAGCATCGAGGGCTCGGGCTGCTGCCAGGACGCATCAAACGTTTCCCGGCGAGCGAACGGGTTCCCCAAATAGGTTGGAACCAGGTTTCCTTCAAACGCCCCTTGGATATCCTCGACGCCGTTCCCGACAACAGCTTTTTCTATTTCGTGCATTCGTATTACGTAGAGACGGAGTCGGCCGATGACTGCGTCGCTACAACCGAGTATGGACTGGAGTACACCTCCATCGCCGCTCGCGAGAACGTCTTCGGAGTCCAGTTTCACCCAGAAAAAAGCCAGCAACACGGCTTGCGCCTCCTGCGGAACTTCGCGGCGCAATCCTAAGAATGCTGGCCAAGCGCATCATCCCCTGCCTGGACGTCAAGAATGGGCGCAATGTGCGCGGAGTACGGTTCTCTGCTGATCGCGATGCCGGTGATCCCGTCGAGCTCGCCACGCGCTACGACTTGGAGAAGGCGGACGAGTTGGTGTTCTACGATATCACTGCATCGGCAGATGGCCGTGCAATCGTGCAGAATCTGGTGGAGCAGGTTTCCGAACGCGTGTTCATCCCCCTCACCGTGGGCGGGGGAATACGAACCTTCGCCGATATTCGCGAGATTTTGAAGAGTGGCGCCGATAAGGTGTCGATCAATTCAGCGGCTGTGCACGACCCGGATATCATTCGGCAGGGAGCCGAAAGTTTTGGCAGTCAGTGCATCGTCGGGGCCATTGATGCCTTGCGCAAGCCGAATTCGCAGGGAGAGGCTCCCAGTTGGGAGATTTATATTAATGGGGGGCGCAAGGCAACTGGTATCGATGCGATCGAGTGGGTTGAAGAGTTGGTCGGTCGAGGGGCCGGCGAGTTAGTGCTCAACAGCATCGACGCCGATGGCACTCGAGAAGGCTACGACCTCGAGCTGAATCGAACGGTGGCGAATCGCGTCGAGGTGCCGATTGTCGCCTCCGGCGGGTGTGGACACGTGGAACACATCCATCAGGTGTTGACTGCCGGCCAGGCCAGCGCTGCCCTTGCCGCATCGATCTTTCACTTTGGAGACTACACTATCCAGGAAGTGAAATACTACTTGAGCGAACGCGGCGTTCTCGTGCGCAACTAGATCGCCAAGCTACTGGGTGCCGATTCTCTTTTCGCAAATCCAGCCGCTTCCTCCGCAGTATTCATCACAGCAGCCGGTACGCTCGGCCTCTCCCCCACCAGGTACGAACCGTGAGTCACAAGACAAATCCTTCTGAAGATCGCGCCAGCCGGCTAGCCGATGTCCGCCGCCTGGTCGTGAAGGTGGGAAGCAGCAGCATCACCACTCACGACAATCAGTTGAATCGGCCGGTACTGAGAGACCTGGTAAAGGACGTTGTGTCTCTGCGGGAGAAGGGGTACGAGGTTGCCATCGTATCTTCGGGTGCGGTGGCGGCAGGTGTCGGCCGCCTCGGCTTGAAGGCGAGGCCGCAGGCGATAAGTGAGCTCCAGGCCGTTGCCGCCGTCGGACAAAATCTGTTGATGCACACCTACGAAGGCATGTTCCGGCGCGCGGGGGTCCCGATCGGCCAGGTCCTGCTGACGGCCGACGACATACTTCACGATCGCCGCCGCTATCTCAACCTGGAGAACACCTTTCGCAAGTTATTCGGCTTCGGTGCGATACCCGTGATCAACGAAAATGACAGCGTAGCCGTGGCCGAACTCAAGCTGACCATTGGCGAAAACGACATGTTGGCGGCCTACGTTTCGAACCTCATCGGCGCCCACTTACTGGTAATCCTTTCGGACGTCGAGGGCGTGTACGCTGGATACAGTACTAACGGCCCGCAGGGACACGTGGTGAACCAGGTTGAGTACGGCGATGACCGTCTGGAGCAGATGATCGGCGCTTCGACAAGCCGTAGCGGGAGTGGCGGTATGGAGACCAAAATCCGCGCCGCACGTTTGCTGATGGCGTGTGGTGAGATGACCTTGATCGCACATGCACGGAAACACCGGCTGGTGGACATCCTTTCCGGCGGCGATCTGGGAACGCTGTTTATTCCGAAGAAGAAACGGCTGCGGAGCCGCAAGCGCTGGATCGCATTCGGATCGTCGTGCAAGGGTCGCGTGGTGGTCGATCATGGGGCCGAACGCGCGTTGGCTCGGCAGGGGAAGAGTCTTCTGCCTGCAGGCGTCGTGTCGGGAGACGGCGCCTTCGCTGTGGGGGATGTCGTGCGGATCGAAAACGAAAGCGGAACGGATCTGGGGCGTGGGCTGAGTCGCTATAGTCTCTCCGAACTCAATAGGATTTGCGGCAAGAGCAGTAAGCAGGTGGAAAAAATATTGAAACGTCAGGCGACCGAAGTGATCCATCGCGACGATCTAGTTCTTTTTTGAGCCCAATGCAAACGGTCTGATATCGTGCCGACGCCAAGACCACGTTCGGTGGTCAAACCATCACGATGGAAGCCCGCTCTCTTTCTCGTCGGGGCCGTATTTGTCATCTACTTTCTCGTCGCCGGCGAGCACGGTTCGATTCGACTCTGGCAAGCGGACCAGGATCTGACCGAATGGCAGATGCGGGTGCAACAGCTGGAAGACCAGAACGACAGTCTCAGAGTGATTCTGGCAAAGTTGGAGACCGACCTCGAGTACATCGAGAAGGTGGCGCGCGAGGAGTACGGCATGGCTAAAAAGGGGGAACGGATCTACCGCATTCAACAAGCGCCCAAAAGCGAGTAGGGCGCATGCCTCGGCATATCCTCAAGACCAAAGCGATCGTACTGCGTTCGTGGCGAATGGGTGAGACGAGCAAACGGGTCGCCTTTTACACCGAGGAACAGGGTAAACTAACGGCGATCGCCAAGGGTGCGAGGAAACCCAAAAGTAAATACGGAGGTTGCCTCGAGCTCATGAATGAAGTCGATGCCGTCGTATATCTGCGACCCGACCGCGATCTGCAGACCTTGAGTGACTGCGACCTCGATCGTTCGTTTCCCAAACTCGTCGGGGATTTGGAACGGCTTTCCTTCGGCAGTGCGGCATGCGAATTGGTGGATCGGTTGACCATAGATTGCGAACCGAACAAACATCTCTACAGCTGCCTCTCGGGTGTGCTGGGAGCTCTCGAAGAGGTGTCCTCGCCTCAAACAGAGCCCGTATTCTGGTACTTTCAGCTGCGTGTATGCCAGGCACTGGGATACCGGCCCGAATTGCGTCACTGCGTGTCGTGTGGCGGAGAACTGGTGGATCACGACCGTCGGTTCAGCACTGCCCTGGGGGGTGTTGTCTGTAGCTCCTGTTCGGTGACGACTAGTCAGCAGTGCATGCGAATATCACAGGAAAGCGTTAATTTTCTCGCCCATCTCCAGGGATTGCGAACCTACCACAGAGAAGCCATTCCGGACGCGCCGGGAAACGCGCGCGAGCCCAGGCAGATCCTTAGCGGTTTCCTCGAGTTCCACGCGGAGTGGCGCGGTTCGCTGAGGTCACTGGAGTTTTTGAAGGAGCTGTCGGAAGAGGGCAGCGCGACGAGATATTGAGGAGCCATGGCATGTCGGATGTGATGGAAAAACTGGTTTCACTGTGTAAGCGACGGGGGTTCATCTTTCAGAGCTCTGAGGTCTACGGCGGCCTGAACGGCTGTTGGGACTACGGTCCACTGGGTGTTGAAGTACTGCGCAATGTCAAGGAATCTTGGTGGCGGGCGATGACCTATCGCGAAGATATCGATGGGCTCGACGCCAGTATTCTGATGCACCCGACGGTGTGGGAAGCGTCGGGTCACGTGGACGGCTTTACCGACCCGCTGGTCGATTGTCGAAACTGCAAAGCCCGCTTTCGGGAGGATATGCTCACCGATCAACAGCGGGAGGCGGGTCAATGTCCGGTCTGTGGCAAGCGCGAAGTTTTGACGGAATCCCGCGACTTCAATCTCATGTTCAAGACCTTCGTAGGACCCATGCAGGAGGAGAGCTCGACGGTCTACCTCCGACCCGAAACGGCCCAAGGCAGCTACGTCAACTTTCTCAATGTCCAGGCCGCCATGCGCCGCAAGTTGCCCTTCGGCATCGCCCAGATCGGCAAGGCGTTTCGCAACGAGATCAACACCCGAAACTTTCTCTTCCGTACCCGAGAGTTTGAGCAGATGGAGATGCAGTTCTTCGTGCAGCCGGGCAGCGAGACCAAGTGGTTCGAGTACTGGAAGGAAGAGCGGTGGAACTGGTTCACTGAGATCGGTATTCCCGAGAGCAAGCGCCGTTGGAAAGAGCACCAAGGTGACGAACTTGCCCATTACGCCCGCGCCGCCGTGGACGTGGAGTTCGAGTTTCCTTTCGGTTGGGGGGAGTTGGAGGGCATCCACGACCGCGGCGATTTCGACCTGACGCAGCACGAGAAGTTCTCCGGAAAGTCGCTACGCTACTTCGATGACCAGTCAAAGGAGAAGGTGTTACCTTGTGTCGTCGAAACGGCGATCGGTGCCAGCCGTGCGACCATGGCCTGTCTCGCCAACGCCTACTGCGAAGAGGAAGTAAAGGGGGAGACCCGCGTGGTTTTGCGTCTCCACCCTGCTGTAGCTCCCATCAAAGCGGCGGTGTTGCCCCTCGTCAAGCGGGATGGAATGCCGGAGATTGCCCGCAAGCTGGTAGAAGACATGCGTTCCCATCTCCCGGTTTTTTATGACGAAGGGGGAGCGATCGGCCGGCGGTACCGCCGCATGGACGAGATCGGGACCCCCTACTGCGTCACCGTGGATTCGCAGACGCTGGAAGACGATTCGGTGACGATTCGTGAACGCGATTCAATGGACCAGACCCGGGTCAAAACGGCCGATGTGCTGCAGAAAATAGGCCTTTAAAAGGCGCGGTTGGCGTTGATCTCGGCTGCTTGACCACCAAATTGTCAGGCAGTATACTCTTATTTACCAATAACTTCTGCGAGAGTGGCGGAATTGGTAGACGCGCCAGATTTAGGATCTGGTGCCCGTAAGGGCGTGGGGGTTCGAGTCCCCCCTTTCGCACATTCGAAAGCTGTAATAGGTGAAAACGAGCGTCGTAGAAAAGGGCAAATGGGAACGGGAGCTCGAAGTCGAGGTTCCCGCCGAGCGGATCGACGGCGAAGTCGATAAAGCCTACAAGAAGTACCAGAAAAGCATTCAGGTTCCCGGGTTCCGCAAGGGCAAGGTCCCTCTGAAGGTCATCAAGTCCCGTTACGGCGCTTCTATTCGGGGCGACGTCATCAGCGATCTGCTACCTCGCCTGGTAGAGGAAGCGACCCGGGAAAGTGGTTTGACGCCCGCCGCCCCCCCTACGATTCAGAAACTCGACCACAACCCGGGCGAATCGTTGACCTTTACCGCCTCTTTGGACATTTGGCCAGAGGTGCAGGTGGAGAATGTGGAAGGGCTCAAGGCCACCAAAATGGTGCACGAGGTGACCGACGACGAGGTGGAGCAGCAACTTCAGGAGTTGCAGAACCAGCAGGCCACCGAAAGTTCCGTCTCGGGGCCCCTAGAGAAAGAGAATGTGTTGATTGCCGACCTCCAGAAGCTGGATACAACGGGTGTACCCATTGTGGGCGAAAAGTACGAAGAGCGGTATTTCGTCATCGGATCGGAGAATGCGCCCAGTCCGGAGTTTGAAGAGGCATTGATCGGCATCAGCGTTGGTGAACAACGCCGGGTCAAGTTTTCCTACCGGGACGATTTTCCCAACGAAGAATTGGCGGGGAAAGAGGAGTTCTTCGAGGTTACGGCCAGACAGATTCGAACGCGAACATTGCCAGAATTGGACGACGACTTCGCCAAGGATCTGGGAGAACAGTTCGAATCCTTGGAAGGCCTGCGCGGGCATCTGCACAAGCAATTGAGCCAGCGCTGGGAGACGTTGTCACGCCAACAGCTGCGCAGCAGTTTGACGGAAGAATTGATCAAAGCCAACTCGCTCGAACTTCCCGAACGTATGGTCGAAAACTATCTGCGGACTTTGAAGCGGGAACGAGCGGAGCGCGAGGGCCATTCCCACGATCATCATGATCACGACCACGATCATGACCACGATCATGGAGATGACGAAGAGGAGACGGCAACAGCGTCCGCCGAGGAACGGGCGAGCGCGGTCAGGCAGTTGAAATCCTACCTTTTAGTAGACGCGGTCCGCGAGTCGGCGGGGGTTGCCGTCGAGGATGAGGAGTTCGAGGAGTTTCTGTCCACACGAGCGGAAGATTCGGGGATGAAGGTCGGGGAGTTGCGCCGATCCAAATGGGCGGACAACCTGCGCAAGGAGCTGGAAGAAAACAAGGTCTTTGATTACCTCATCGAACGCGCCGAGATCGAAGAACAGAGCGTGTGATGGGTGGCAACCTGGTGGCGGGGAGAAAAACGGAATGTCACTGATACCCATGGTCATCGAGCAAACCGGACGCGGCGAGCGCAGCTACGACATCTACTCTCGCTTGCTCAAGGAACGGATCGTTTTCATCGGGACTCCGATCAACGACCCGATCGCCAACATGGTAATCGCCCAGATTCTGTTTCTCGACTCGGAGGATCCGAAGAAAGAGATCTCTCTGTTCGTCAATACCCCCGGCGGCTCGGTTGCGGCGGGAATGGCGATCTACGATACCATGAAATACATATCCGCCGACGTAGCGACCACCTGCATGGGCCAGGCGTCCAGCATGGGAGCGGTGTTGTTGGCTGGCGGAGCCCAGGGCAAACGCCAGGCGCTGCCCAATTCAAGGATTCTCCTCCACCAGCCGATGGGTGGGGTGGGAGGGCAAGCTGCCGACATCGAAATCCACGCCCGCGAGATTATCAAGATCCGCCAGCAGCTGAATGAGATCCTGGCTACGGATACGGGCCAACCGCTTGAACGCATCGAGAGGGACACGGAGCGGGATTTCTTCATGGGTCCCGAAGAAGCGATCGAATACGGCCTCATCGACCGGATAATCGAACCGCAGGCAAAACACACCGAGCAGGCGACGGCCTAACCGACGCGCCGCGAACAGACCAGACGTGATGCGAAAGAGACCACCGAAAAGCGACCCACGTTGCTCATTCTGCGGACGCAGCGCCAACCAGGTGGAAAAGATCATCACAGGTCCTTCCGTCCACATCTGCAATGAATGCGTTAAACTCTGCAACGAGGTCCTGGCGGAGGAGAAACGTCAAACCCTGCCGTGGGAGACGGGTAGTCTTCCCAAACCGACCGATATCAGAGCATTCCTGGACGAGTATGTCATTGGCCAGGAACAGGCTAAGAAGATCCTTTCCGTTGCCGTCTACAACCATTACAAACGCATTCGTTCCAACATCTCCATGGAAGGGGTGGAGCTGGAGAAGAGCAATATCCTCTTGGTCGGTCCCACTGGCACCGGTAAGACCCTGCTGGCGAACACCCTCGCCAAGGTGCTGCAGGTCCCTTTTTCTATCGCCGACGCAACGATCCTGACCGAAGCCGGGTATGTCGGCGAAGACGTGGAGAATATCCTCGTGCGTTTGCTACAGGCCGCCGACTACGACGTACAACGGGCGGAGAAGGGTATCCTCTACCTCGACGAGGTCGACAAGATTGCTCGCAAGAGCGCGACGCCGGCGGTCAGCCGCGATGTTTCAGGAGAAGGGGTTCAACAGGCCCTCCTCAAGATCATCGAGGGAACCATCGCCAACATTCCCCCGAAGGGAGGACGCAAACATCCCGAACAGCCGATGATCCAGCTGAACACCCGCAACATCCTGTTTATTTGCGGGGGGGCCTTCGAAGGGCTAGACAAGATTATCAGTCAGCGCGTTGGTCGTCGAACGATCGGATTCGGGTCTGGCTTGCACGAACCGGAAGAGGCGGAGGGCGAGGAGATCATGGCGGATGTGCAGCCGGAAGATCTGTTGGCTTACGGGCTGATCCCGGAGTTCGTGGGTCGGGTTCCAGTCGTCACCGCGCTCGAAGAGCTCGGTGAGGACGATCTCTTTGATATTCTCACCGAACCGCGCAACGCTATAATAAAACAGGCGCAGCGTCTTTTCGAAATGGATGGAGTCGAGTTGCAGTTTACGGAGGAAGCGCTTCGCAAGGTGGTCGATCTGACGGTCAAGAAAGGCACCGGAGCACGTGGGCTCAGGTCCGTGCTAGAGCAGGCGATGATGGACATCATGTACGATGTTCCGTCGCAGGCGGGTGTCACCAAACTCGAGATCACCGCCGAGATGATCGAAAAGGGTGTGGAGGAAATCGACGACGAGGACGAATTGGAGCGCAAAAGGGCGTGATTCGACCGGACACCCGTATGGCATGGAGTTTTCGACCGCAGAGTTCGTCATTGGCGCCGCCAGCCCCGCAGACCTGCCCAACAACGGTTACGCCGAGATTGCCTTCGCCGGCCGTTCGAACGTCGGCAAATCCTCGCTCATCAACAAGCTGTTAAACCGCAAGAAGTTAGCACACACCAGCTCGACTCCTGGCAAAACCCGGCAACTGAATTACTACTTGATTGACGAGAGGTTCTACTTCGTCGATCTTCCCGGATACGGATACGTGCGCGGGGGAGTCAACCTGCGCAATCAACTCGGCAAGCTGACCGAGGCCTATCTTCAGTCGCGGCAACAACTTGTCGCGGTACTCCAACTGATCGATGCACGAAACGGGCCGACCGATCAAGACTTGATCATGGTGGATTGGCTGCGCCAACGCCACACAGATTTCTTGCTGGTTTTTACCAAAGTGGACAAGATGACCCGCAACAAATGGAATACAAAATTGCGGCGTTTGGAGTCGGACGGACACCTGGGCGGCCTCTCGTTCGTCTCTTTCTCTGCCACAACGGGCGAGGGCAGCCGCGACATTCAGCAATGGATGGGTGATGCCCTGAAAACCGCACCGGAAAATGCGGTTGCCCGGGGACCCGGACACTAATCATGCCGGCCAAAATCGTGTTGGGCGCGCAATGGGGGGACGAGGGCAAGGCAAAGGTCGTCGACTACATGACCTTGAGCGCCGACATCGTGGCCCGCTACCAGGGCGGGGCAAACGCCGGTCACACGGTGCAGGTGGGCGACAGCACATTCGTGTTTCACATCATTCACTCCGGCATCATTCACTCAGACAAGATCTGTGTTATTGGCAACGGAGTAGTAGCGGATCCGGTTGCCCTTATCGCCGAGCTGGACGAGCTAGAGAGCCGGGGGATTCTCGTCGCCGACCGTCTTTTCATCAGCGGCAATGCCCATGTGGTCATGCCCTATCACAAGGCGCTGGAGAAAGCGGAGGAGGAAGACCCATCAGGGCTGACGCTGGGTACCACCCTGCGAGGCATTGGGCCCTGTTACCGCGACAAGATCGAGCGCTCCAACGGTGTCCGTATGACCGATCTCATGCGCCCCGACAAACTGCGCGATAAGTTGCGTTCGGCCATTCAATCCAAGAACGAGATTTTGGCGCGCATTTACGCTGCCGACGTGATCGACCAGAACGACACAATTGATGAATTCGTCGCCTATGGCAAGCGCCTGCAACCGTACGTTACCGACACATCGGCGCTCCTCAACAACGCCCTCGATGGCGGGAAAACGGTCCTTTTCGAGGGCGCCCAGGGCACGTTGCTGGACGTCGACCACGGTACCTACCCCTACGTTACCTCCTCGAACACGACCGCGGGTGGGGCGTGCACCGGGAGCGGAGTCGGCCCTACGCGGATAGCCGAAGTAATCGGTGTCACCAAGGCCTACACCACCCGCGTCGGCAACGGTCCTTTTCCGACAGAGCTGGACGACGAAAACGGCGAGCGCATCCGTGCCATAGGCCATGAATACGGTGCGACGACGGGGCGCTCCCGCCGCTGCGGCTGGTTCGACGCTCCCATCGTGCGGCTCGCCGGGCGGATCAACGGTTTGATGAGCATCGCGCTCACGCGCCTGGATGTGCTGGACACCCTCGAGCGCCTGAAGCTGTGCGTGGCATACGACTGCGATGGCACCGAGTTGTCCGAGTTCCCCTCCGACCCGGAACAGCTGGAAAATTGCAAACCGATCTACGAGGAACTGCCAGGGTGGCAGGTGGGGACCACGGCCGCGCGTCGTTTCAACGACTTACATCCTAACGCTCGTCGCTACGTCGACCGCATTTCGGAGTTGACGGGACGACCGGTTTCACTGATTTCTGTCGGACCCGAACGAGAGTCCACCATCGACGTCTCTTGATAATCTGATGTTGCCCGAAATCGACCCCAGGTCGCCCGGCGCCAGACTCCGTAGTTTGATCGCCGAAAAGACGGTCGTCCTTCCGGGCGCCTTCAACGCCGCGGTCGGGCTATTGGCACAGCAGGCAGGATTCGAAGCGGTCTACATTTCCGGGGCTGGTCTCGTCAACGGCACCGCGGGATACCCTGACATCGGCCTGTTCACTATGGATGAAATGGCGACCCAGGCGAGTTACATCGCCCGGTCGCTACGCGTGCCAGCGATCTGTGACGCCGACACCGGCTACGGCGAGGCGCTGCAGGTTATGCGAACAGTGCACGCGTATGAGCAGGCGGGGTTGGCCGGGTTGCACCTGGAGGATCAGGTCGCGCCGAAACGCTGCGGACATCTGGATGGCAAGAGCCTGGTATCGGCCGCCGATATGGAACGCAAGCTGACGGCGGCCGCAGCCGCTCGGTCCAGTGAGGACTTTTTGTTGATCGCCCGCACCGATGCGCGCAGCGTCGAAGGGTTCGAAGCCGGCGTCGAACGGAGCTTGCGGTATCTGGAGGCCGGCGCCGACGCCATTTTTCCCGAAGCCTTGGAATCTCGAGACGAGTTTGCCGAATTTGCCGAGCGGGTGGATGCGGTTCTCATGGCGAACATGACTGAGTTCGGCAAGTCACCCATCATTTCCGTCACCGAATTTGCAGTAATGGGGTACCGCATGGTCATCTTTCCCATGACCGCGTTTCGCGTTATGATGAAATCGGCGGAGGAGCTGTTTCGAGATCTTCGCGCTAAAGGCACACAGATCGATTGGCTTTCACAGATGCAGACTCGAGAAGAGCTCTATGCACTTTTGCGGTACGACGAGTACGCCAAGATGGATTCCGCGGTCGCGAGAGGTTCGAGCACGGATCAAGAGGTCTAAGAAGCGATCCTCTATCCCGAGATTGATGCAGTGAAAACGGAAGATTACAGTCCAGGTCTGGAGGGAATCGTCGCCGGTGAGTCGGCGATTTCTAGCATTGACGTTCAGCGCAATCGGTTGCTGGTGCGCGGGTACGACCTTGCCGACCTCAGCGAACATTGCAGATTCGAAGAGGTCGCCTACCTCTTGCTGCACGATGATCTTCCCAACGCATCGGCACTTTCCGAATTTGAGAACACCATCGATCTTCGCCGCGGCCTGAGCGATCCCACTCTCGAGTTACTGCGGCGCGCGCCGCTCCGGTCCCATCCGATGAGCCTACTGAGGACGGCCGTCTCGGCGTTGTCCCTGGAGGATCTGAATGCGGGCGATCGCAGTGTCGAAGCCGAACGACGGAGGGCGGTGGAGCTGTTGGCGAAGATTCCTACCATCATCGCGGCCGGCTACCGCCTCGCATCGGGCGCAGAGCCTGTTGCTCCGAAGCCGGAATACTCCCAAGCAGCCAATCTGTTGTACATGTTGCGGGGATCGGACCCCGACGATCACGAGGTGGCCGCTTTGGACGTCTCCTTGATACTCTACGCCGAACACGGGTTCAACGCGTCGACCTTCACGGCTCGAGTTGTGGCGTCGACCTTGAGCGACCTCTATGCCAGTATCGTTGCAGCCATTGGTGCGCTGGCGGGACCATTGCACGGCGGGGCTAATGAAAAAGCGATGGAGATGCTGGAGCAGATCGGTTCGGCAGAGGTGGCTGAGCACTGGGTGTTGAACGCGCTGGCCGAGAAGCGAAAGATCATGGGTTTTGGTCACCGCGAGTATAGAACGGGTGACTCTCGCGTGCCGATCATGAAGGCGGTTGGCCGCAAACTTGCAACTATTCTGGATGACAGCCGGTGGGTCGATATCGCCGATGTGGTCGAACGCACGATGGATCGCGAGAAGGGTATTTTCGCGAATGTCGACTTCCCCTGTTCGTATGTTTACTACATGCTGGGGATTCCGATTCAGCTCTACACTCCGATCTTCGTCTCGAGCCGGGTAACGGGGTGGGCAGCACACATCATGGAGCAGCTCGCCAACAACCGTCTCATCCGGCCCGCACACCTCTACCTCGGACCGGCCTGGCGTCGTTTCTTGCCTCTCTCAGAGCGGGGGTGAGCCGGCGTTCGCGCTTGATCGGCGCCGCCTTTGCAACAGTGTATCCCTGATTTCTAGCAGGAACGCCTGAACCACCGGGGTCTGGTAGTCAGGGTAGGTCCATGGCTGCGGCTGGCATTTTCCCTTTTGGAAAAACAGCGTGGTTTCGGCAAACAGCCCCGGGCCTATGCAGATGCGGTGTCCGCTGTATTTCGTCGTCGCCAGTACGAGACTCTCTACCGAAACCAAACCAGGATCGATGTTGGCGCGCCGACAGAGCGCTCCTTGCTTCTCTTCCGCCAGCTCTTTCTCGATCTCCATGGTTTTCCGTTTTACGTCATAAAGCGAAGCGGGGTCCACGGGATCGCCCACGCGGAAAAGCTGCTTGATCAGACCACCACCCATCTCGTCGTGGTAGTAGGTCGAGAAATCGAACGGGAAGGTGGAGCTGCGACTCGTGATCGATCCCAGGTGGCGTTCGATCTTCTCCGAGGCTTGGGCCATTTCCGTCGCACCAGGAGTCAAAGTGGCACAGATCAGGGCGGCAGGCTCTACCGGCTGCTCAAAGATGGGCATTGCTCAGTTCGACTCCCCGGCTTCCACGGGGTGGTCGCTGTCTTCGATTACCCGCATGGACTTCCACGCCCCCGATCTAAATCTCAAGTAGAATACGATGCCCGCCGCGACGATGTAGGCGCACATGAGTGTCCACAACGTCCAGACTCCCACGTCGAAGAGTGCGACCCCAACAACAGCGGGAATGAGCATCACTAACCAGCTCAAGCCGATTGAGCCCAACATCACGTAGCGCGTATCACCGGCCCCTTTCAAGGCAGATGTAAACACGATATACATGCCGTCGAAAACGCAGTACACTGCGACGATTCGCAACAGTCCCTCGGCCAGGTTTTGAGCGGCCACAAAATCCTCCCCGTGTGCGCGAAAGCCGTACGGCATCAAGAACAGCGCGGGCACGCACAAGTACAAAAGAGCCATCGTGCCCATATAACCCAGGGCAAGGTGCATGCCAGACCACGTGCAATATTCGGCCTTGTCGGGAAAATTCTCACCCAGATGCTGTCCGACCAGGGTAGACACGGCGATGCCGCATCCAATCAACGGCATGAATGCCAGGCTGTTGACGTTGAATGCCATGTTGGTCGCCGCCAGTTCGACCGTGCCCAGTCGTCCCACTATGAGAATGAAGAAGGAGAACGCCATGACATCGAGCATGAAGTTTACACCGCTTGGGACACCGAACCTCAGCATCCGGCGAAAGAGTTCCCCATCGAATCTCCACTGGCTCAGAGTGCCGAACTCCTCACGGTTTTGGCGTTGTAGGATTAGCAGTCCTAACAACAGCGCCGAGAACGCAGCGGCCAGGTTGGTGGCCCAGGCCGCCCCACGGATCCCCATCGCGGGGAATCCCCAATGGCCGAAGATGAGGGCATAGTCGAGTCCGATATTTATGCCGGTAGCGGAGGCGTTTACAATCAAAACAACCCACGTCTTACTCTGGCCGCTGTAAAAGCAGGACAGCACAGTTGCCAGGACAATGGGGCCTGTTCCGAAACAAAGGATACGAAAGTAGGCGACCTCCTCGGCGCGAATCGCGGGATCGTGGCCGATGAGGTCAAATAGCGGCCGGGCAAGTGGGAGCAAACCGAGAGCGGCGATTCCTGCTCCCCAGGAGAGATGCGTGCCCTGCCAGATGGAGGCACCGACGCGGTCGCGCCGTCGAGCTCCTACATACTGTGCGACAAAAACGTTTACGTATCCGGCAAGCCCCAAGAAGAAACTCACAAACACAAAGTTGCTTATCCCTGCCGGGAGTGCGGCGGCCATCGATTGAGTGGAATGCCAAGTCAGGAACACCCGATCGACGAAATGCTGAATGCTCCAGCTGGCGGTACTGAGAATCAGCGGCAAAGCGAGGGCGAGGAAATCTCGGTATCCTCCGACACTGCCCCACCGGTCGCGCACGCTTGCAAGCACTTTGATTACGGCTCCAGGCTCGTTGTGAGTGGATTGAAAACGGTAGAAACATTTCGATGGCCGCGAGCTTTGAGACGGTCCAGACACCGCAGACGAGGGCCACGTCGGCACCGTCTGCGCGGACGTGTTTGGCGATGCGATCGCTGCTGTCGATTGTGAGTGACAAACGGTTTACGGTGCGCCGTGCTAAGGCGCACATCTTCAGTGGGTGCGAATCCCACCCGGCAAGGGTCGCTCCAGCCGGTAGCAATCGGAGCAGTGGTGGAGGCGACGAAGCCGCTGAAGCCTCCGGTGTAGAGGGTCGCCTTGGGCGACTTGGCGAGCACACAGGCCGTAACGTGAGTAAACGCTGAGCAGGCCTCGAAAAGTGTAATGCGGAAGCCGACCTGCCCGTAAACCAGGGAAGGCCGCTGCAGCTGGGGAAGTCGAGCGACAAGCGCACCCAGCTGTTCCGCCGGGGTAGTGGCGACAGCATGTGTGTAAGAGGAGATGTGGCGCAACACGGGAAGCCTCATCCGGTGGAAGCAGCGAGTGCCTCCAACCGGTAACCCGCGAGGGCCAGACTGGGCTGGATGAGGTGGCGGACAGGCGCGTAGTACCGAGGAAGCCGGGTAACTCCGGTGGAGGGAAGGGGCCTGACTTCGGACATGCTGCGGAAGTGCAGAGGGTTGGAGAGTGGCGTGAGCCTATTGCCTCCAGCAGTAAGACTAGTATGCATCGGAAGCAGCTTGACTACCAGGTGAAGTCCTTGTGGCGTGTGCCTGGATGTGACGTTCGTCGGGAAGCCGGATGCGGGAGATCCGCACGTCCGGTTTGAGGCGGCGGGAACTGGAAACGTAGCGATGGGAGTCGGACTGAGGGCTATGGCGAAAGCCATGGGGAACCCACCGAACCCTAAGGCTGGCGCGCCAGTTCTCGACCCTACCCCATTGATCAGAGCATCGGATGGATTAATATTAGCGACAGGCGGCTCCGAATAACTCTCTATTAGAAGAAAGCATGTCAAAGAAAACCAAAACCGTTAAGAAAACGCAAAGAAAAGCGTTCGGTATTACCGTTCTCAAAGCAGCGGACAAAAGAATCCGAAGTCTAAAAAGCGAATACGAACCGTTCGTTCACGGCGGCAAGTTTTGGAACTCCAGCTGGCTGATCATGGACTTCCTGAAACGTCAAGGTGTTCCGCAGAACAGCCGGGTAATCGAGGTCGGATGTGGGTGGGGTCTGGCTTCCATATACTGCGCCAAGAATCACGAGGCAAGAGTGACCGGCGTCGATATGGATTCGGCCGTATTTCCCTATCTCAAGCTGCACGCGGAAGTCAACGATGTACGGGTCAAAACCGAGCGTATGAAGTTTCAGGATCTCAGAAAGAAGACGCTGTCCAAATTCGACCTCATGATCGGTGCGGACGTATGCTTCTGGGACGAGTTGGTGGACCCCCTGTACAAATTGATTCGACGAGGCGTCAAAGCCGACGTTCAACAGATCATTGTCGCCGACCCGGGACGCCCACCGTTTCTAAAGGTCTGCGACCGCTGTTGTGACAAGCTTGGCGGGATAACGAAGGACTGGGAAATCTCAGGATCGGTTCGAGCCAGCGGCACCCTCCTGATCGTGGGGTCTCTACCGCACTGAGGGCAGTCACCGGTCTGATTCAAAATCGGTTTACCTTGTCGACGATGTTCAGCAAGGTTTCGCCCTTCACGAGTTTCTTGCAGTTTTCGATCAATAGTGCGAGGCGGCGTTGGTCGATATCCCGGCCGGCCGCCGCCACGTGAGGGGTCATCAGGAAATTCGGCGCTTGCCACAATGGGTGATCGCTCGGAAGAGGTTCCTCCTCGAAGACGTCCAGCGCTGCGCCCCCAATAAACCCTTCTTTCAAAGCAACTACGAGGTCTTGCAGTTTTACGCTGGTCCCGCGACCAATGTTGACGAAGATAGCCGAACGTTTCATCAGCTTGAAACGATCCAGGTCGAAAAGCCCTTCTGTTGAGGGAGTCTGAGGTGCAGTCATGATTACGAAGTCGGCATGGGGCAAATGGTCGTTTAATCGCTCGGGGCGGACGAGTTCGTCAACACCATCTGGCGTTTCGGGCACTCGCGGGTCGACTCCGGTCACCATCATGCCGAAATGTTTGCAGTGAGCTGCCGTGGCCGCTCCGATGCCTCCCACGCCTATAATCAGAGCTTGCGCTCCTGGAAGATTGGCCAGCTTTCCTTTCTCAAGCTGGGGAACCCAACGCCCGCGAAACTGTTCCGGTAGATAGTGGTGCAGCCCTCTCGAAAACGCCAAAACGAACGACATGATGTGTTCGCTAATGCAGTCGTTGAATATTCCCCTCATATTGGTTACGATCACCGAGCTGGATACCAACTCGGGGAAATAGAATTCGGGAGAAGGTCCCGCTTGTGGGCAGGCAAGCCATTTCAACCGGCCGGCCGATTCGAGGAGTTCGGCATCCATCACGCCGAATGCTCCTATGGCAATCGGAAGCGCATCGAGCGCCTCCTGACGAGTTTCGCATATCTGTATTTCGAGCTCGGAAACCTCTTCGCCTATCGCCGCGGACCAAGCCCGTTCTCGCCCGGTTGCTGGTGGTAGGAATACGAATCTCAAACTCGACTTGCCCCTTTCGTCGGTTGTCATTGATCACGCAATATAGGGTCTCCTACGGGTCGCAACAATTTATGTTCCCCGGTTCCTATTCGAGGGTCCGTGCCCGCTAGTCGATTCGCAGCCGCATTGGTCCTCGCACTCGGGATAGCAGCAGTTTTGCGGTTTGCTGCATTGTTATGGGGAACACCTGCCCACCATCCCGACGAATTCAATCTCGTTTATTGGCCGCTCTACTTTTTTAGTGGCGACCTGAATCCGCAACACACCGTTACTGCATTCTACCCCGCTCTGCAGTATTACCTTCTGGGGTTTCTCTACGCCGTCTATTTCCTACTGCTAAATCTCCGAGGAGTGCCGTGGACAATCGACGAGCATGTTGCCCACGGGTTTTTCTGGGGCGCAGACGATTTGCTTTCGCTCGCGCGCTGGACGAGCGCCGTTTTCGGTGTAGGCACGGTGTTGGTTGTTGCCCTGATCGCCAGGGGGCTGTATGGGCGCAAGGCCGCCGCGATCGCCGGCATGTTGATGGCGCTTTGTTCGATCCACGTCCGCCAAAGTCCCCTGGCAGCGGTAGACGTTCCCATGACCTTCTGGTACGTGGGTGCGATGTGGGCCAGCGTACAGTTGTTCCACAACGGCGCAAGGAGCCTCTACCTCCTTGCGGGGGGTCTGGTCGGTCTGGCAGCCGCCACCAAATATCCCGGTGCCCTCGCAGGCGCTGGTGTTTTTGCCGCCCATGCAATGGCGCGACGCAGTTTTGCGGATCGCCGCATCTTGCTGTCCGCCTTCGCTGCCTTGGGCATGTTCTTCCTCGCGTCCCCTTACACCATCCTCGATTACGGTGTGTTTCTCGACCATTTCCAGAGGGAACTTTCGCACCTTCGCGGGGGACACGGTCAGGACCTGGGACTGGGTTGGTGGTACCACTTGAAGGTTAGCATCCGGTACGCATTCGGGTGGGTGGGCCTGCTTATATTTGGGGGGGTGGTCGTCGGCGCCGTTCGGCGCCGGCACCCTTCGTGGATTCTCTTGGCGGCCTTCGCCAGCTACTACCTGGTCATGGGGTCCGGCCAGGCCGTGTTTGTGCGTTACGCCTTGCCCCTGATCGCCTTGCAGGCGGTGCTTATATCCGGATGGCTGGGAAGTATCCGCAGCCGGTGCTGGCAAATGGCTGCCATTCTTCTGACCCTCGCTGAGCCGGCGTACGCTTCGACCAGGGTCTCCCAGCTGTTGAGTGCGACGGATACCCGACTACAGGCGAGTGCTTGGTTGGATCAGCATGTGTCTTCGGGAACGGCCTGTTGCAACTTTGGTGGATGGGCGGGCGATCCGGCGCCGGTCACGGTGCAAGACCTATGGTGGAAGATCCGCCATTTCGAACGAGGATTTGGGCAGCGGCAACTGGACGAAATGGTTCCGTTTCTTATGGGCACGCTTGACCGACCCGTCTTCAACTTCGTCGTCGGGCACGATAAATTACAAGATGCGTACGGCGACATGAGCGTGGTGGACAAATTTCGGTGTGAGTACGTTCTGCTGCATCGACATCCCCTCGTTTATTCATTTGTCGATTCAAGCTTTGCTGAGCAACTCAAGTCCGCCGCATTTCGAGTTGCCCGTTTCGAGCCCCCTGGTTTGAGCCGATCCAGGCCGACTTACGATCCGATCGACGGATACTACGTTCCGATCGCCCATTTTGGTGCGCTGCGGTGTCCCGGTCCGGACATCGAAATATGGAGAACGAGCGCCAGCGATTTCCCGTCTGGCCGCGATTCAGCGGAGCGCTCTTTCGCTCGAGCATACGCAAGCGCGGGAGCGATAAGCCTGCAACAGGGTGATCCCGCCGACGCCTTGGAACTCGTCCTACGCGGCTTTACCTTGGACAAAACCTACGCGGGCAACTACATGGTCTCGGCACACGCGTATCGAGCATACGGTCAACTCGATCGAGCACGTCAGCTCTTTGAAAAGGCGCTTGCTATTGTTCCGGATGACCTACACACGCGGCTAGATCTGGGCAACCTGCACATAGCTATGAACAATCCACAACTGGCGGCCGGCTGTTTCAAACGAATCCTGTCGTCGAATCCGAATCACCCTGACCGACTGCAGTTGCAGCATTTTATCCAGCGGCAGGAGACCAGTTTACCTGACTAGCTTGGAGATCTGCTTGAACTCAGGTCTGTCGGCCCGCCCCAGCAACTCGAACAACGCCATTTCGACGGAAGTGATCTCAACACCAGCGCGCTCCATCCTGCGGAGTCCAACCTTCTTGTTCTCCTGCGTGCGCGAGGCAACCGCGTCCCCAATGACCTCTACGTGATAACCACTTTCCAATAAATGTATCGCTGTTTGATATACGCATACGTGTGACTCGAGCCCTACGAGCAGAACCTGCCGGCGACCCGTGGACTCGAGCGCCTCGACGAACTCCTGCAGGCCACAGGCACTAAAGCAATTCTTCGGCTGCGGTTCGAATCCTTCCAAGAGCTCTGCCAATTCGGGGATGGTGCTGCCCAACCCCTGTGGATACTGCTCTACCCAGAGAACAGGCAGGTCGAGAATTCTCGCCCCGCGAACCACGGTCCGCAGTTTGGCCACAAGTGACGTCCTCTCGGCCATTGCGGATACCAGCTTCTCCTGGACATCGACGATCGCGAGAGCAGTATGGCTCTGGGTAAGCATGGATCAAACTCCTGGGTACCGGTTCAAGAGATCGCGCACAAGAATGAGAAGCATGTCGAAAGGATCCCTCAATATGCATTTCCACACGGAGATCGTTGAACCAGGGGCGTTCCTCCAATGCACCGGAGCAAAGAAAATCTTCAAGCCAAATTTATGGGCCAGGTAAAAGATCTCCACGTCGATGGTCCCTCCGTCGTTGCGACAGTTTGAAAAAATGAGCTGGGCGGCCTCGCGGGTAAAGGCTTTGAACCCGCACTGACTGTCCGCAACCGCCTTCTTGAATACGAAAAGGTGTGCGAAAATAAGAAACGTCAATCCCATGATGCGCCGAGCTCGGCTCTCGCCCTCCTGATAGGTGCGCACCCCAACAACCAAATCGTGACCGCTCTCAAGGCGGGGGATAAATGCTTCGACCTCCTCGATTCTGGTCGCGTGGTCAGCATCCATAAACAAGATGCAGTCCCCCTTAGAGTCGAGACAGCCTGCCTTTACGGCCGCCCCTTTCCCCATGTTGCGTGGCAAACGCAGCAGCCTCACCGCTGGATGGGGATTGGAAGTTACGAGTTCCCCAGTGCCATCGGTGCTTCCGTCGTCCACTACCACAAGTTCGAAGGGGTAATCTGCGTGTGCGAGGTATTCCAGCGCATCCCGAATGGTTGCCTCGATTCGATGGCTCTCGTTATAGGCTGGTATTACGACCGACAACATGGCCATTCCTCCACCTTGACACCCCGTAGATAGAAGAAAAAGAGGCCGCGCTCGAATCGTTCGATGCGAACGTCGGAACGCTTCAGCAGCTCAAAGATATCTGACCAGTTGCGCAGCCACCAACTGATACAATCCTGCTCTTCGCGGAGCTGGGTGCCGAAACATTTGACGGATGGGGGATAGACCGGGATGGGTAGCTGACAGAGCCAGAAAATCAACCGCAGGTAAAACGTGTCGAAGTGATCGATGAGGAACAACCTGCCATTTCCTTTTAATACTCTCTTCGATTCCCCGAATAGAAGCTCTAGATTCGACGTCGTACGGAAGTGGTGAAGGGAATGGGTACAGATCACGCGATCGAACGTAGCCGACGCGAAAGGCAACCGGGTGCCGTCTGCAACGATTCTGGAAAAGTGTTGCGCCGATTTAGTCGGGCGGTACAGATCGAGACCGTAGAGCCCTTGTGCCCCGGATGCCGACATAAGATCCAGCGCCTCTCCGGACCCGCACGCGATATCCAGTGTTTTGATGCTAGTGGTATCGCCCAGTAAACCGAGACGCCGGAGCTTTTTTCGGTAGGTGCGCAAACGCCGTCCCACCAACGCCTTGCTGTGGTAGGCTCCGAGCCAGGGTTCGGTTTCTGGTTGGTGAGATTTCGGGTGACGGCTATGGTCGGTCAGGGGTACGCCCTCTCGATGCTGGGGTGGAAGGTGGTGTCATAACCATGCTGCTTGTTTCGCCCACTGGACCGCTTGTATCATTCCTCGCGACAGATCCGTGATTGGACGGTAGCCCAATACCGCCTTCGCTCGCTCGATGCTACATCCCATGTGACGGGCGGCCTCGCCGGCTAGGTGTAGATCCATCGCGTACAGATCCAGCCGCGCCAAGAATTCGTCAAGAAAAGCGCATGCTGTGGCCACAAACATGGGGTATCGACGCGGGCGGACGGTAACGCCTTGCGCCTTGGCAATCTCATCGAATACCTCTCGCCAACGATAGACGGGATCATCGGCGACGAAATAGGTGTTTCCGGCTCCACCGGGAACCGTCAAGGCCAGTCCAACACATTGTACCAGATTGTCGATGTACACCGCGCTCACCGCATTCTCTCCATCGCCAAACATGGGGGGGCGCCCGTCTCTCGCAGTCAGAAAGGCTCGAAGCTGGCGACGGGGAAAACGTGGACCGTAAATTGTAGCAGGCCTGAGCACGACCGCTTCCGTTTCCGTTCCCTCAATCGTTGCCCACACGACCCGTTCGCCCTCTAGCTTGCTTCTGCCGTAATGACTCTCCGGGTTAGGCGGATCGCTTTCGCGCATGCGATCGGATGCGCTGTGCCCAAAACCGGCTGCGGCATTGCTACTGATGTAGACCACACGCCGAGCTCCGGTTTCCGTTGCTACGCGAACTATGTTTTCCGTGCCATCTCTATTTATCGCATAGAGTTCGGAAATCTTCGCTGGGTGGATTATGCCGGCCGCGTGCAGCACGAGATCGGGATTCGAGCTGAACGCCCGAGCCACCGCGTTTTCATCACGAACGTCTGCGGCGTGGATCTCGGCCACTCGGTCCGGTAGCCCGCCCTGGGTGACCTGGTCGGGGGCGACCATCACGTGCCAACGATAATCGCGCAGCGAACCCTGCCAGAATGGATCGTCCGCCGAGTCCAAACGTTGCAGAAAACGATTCGTCAACCAACCCGGAAAGCCCGTCAGCAGCCCCAGCTTACGCGGCATGTCGATTACCGAAAGAAGGTGGGATACGCCTTGCCTTCCGCCTCCCGCTTTATCAGCAGGGCGAGTTCCATCAAGTGGTAATCGCCCCACATGGCAGATTCGCCGCAGGGTATCTTACGACCTCGGGGAACGTAGTCCCATCCGTTGGGTTGATGGTATATGGCGTGCAAGAGCAAACCCTGATGTCCGGGGTTGGCCGAGAGGTAGGGTAGGTCCAGCAATGCGTCGGCGATGGTCAGGCCAGCGGAACGATACCGATGCCCGTCTGCACTATTTTTCTTCAGCAGGTAGTTGCCCAACCGCAAATATCCTTGAGCGCAGATGGCAGCCGCGGAGCTATCGAGCGGCTCCACATCGTTGTGCGGGTCTGATGGTTTCTTCGTTATCCTACCAAATCTAAGGGTTCCCGGCGCTCCCGTGTCCCAAAACGGGACTCCATCCGCAAAGCTGTTATCAAGGTAAAACTCTGCGGTAGCCCGCGCGGCTTTTTCCATTCTCTGGATTATCGAACGTTTGGATCCGAATGGCTGCACGTCTGCTGCTTTTATCTGGGCGAAGTATTCGAGCTGTTCGGCGTAGCCGCATAAGATCCATGCCAAGCCACGAGTCCAGGTGGAGAAGGGAGAGTACCCCTGTTGGGTACTCGGACATCTATATTGGCCATCCGCCACGTTGAATATGGACTCGTGGGCGACTCTCCCAGGAACGTCGAATGAATCGCGGTCGTCGCCATAATACACGTTGAAGCGAGCGGTTGTGTCTGCATGTTCAATCAACCGGCCGAGCAGGCTCACCCTTTCGTCCCCCTCTGCCATGAGGACGTGCCCCAGTGTATGCGCCAATCCAAGTATGCGGAGGGAGCGGAGGGTATCTGAAAATAAAGACTGTGGACCGTTGAATGAGTGGATGTACCCACTGCCATACGCCGTTTCGCTCCAACGGGAAGCCTGGACGGCGCCCGACACCTTTATCGCCAGCTCATAGAGATCCAATTCTCGTTGGTGGAACGGAATGCGGCCCTCCAACATGAGGCGCCTCAGATTTCCATACGTCGACATGTTGTTGAAACCATGGTCGTGAACACCAACATGGGACACGTGCGGGGCCATCTGCTTTACCGTCAGCTCCCGGCCCATTTCTAGAAACTGTGTATCTTCCGTCATGTCGAACTGAAGTATGGCGCAGCCGTACTGAAATCCTTGAGTCCACTCAGTCCAACCGCGCGTAGTGTACTTACCCCGCTCCGTAAAAACCGGAGTTCCTTTGGCGGGATTCCAACGACGGTTCAATTCGTGAATCTTGCCGGCGCTGAGCTCCAGGAACCGGTCAATTTTCGGGTTCAGGGTGGACGCAGTTAGGCCAGTTGCGATGCGCAAGTAGCTTGCCCTTTCAGTTGGAAATTTCGCGAAGAAATTATTCCCATGCTTATGTCCGGTCAACCAGATCGAGCATGAGCACATTGACGATTTGCTGGAGACAGTACGGCGTTTTCGCTACCTTACGGGACACCAATGCCACGTCCAAATGCCAGACTACTCACCTCCAACCTATTCCTTGCCACCACCCTGCTCGCCGGCACAATACTCCGCTTAACGGGATTCACTCGGGGAGCAAGCGATTCTTCCGAAGATGCCCTCAGTACGGGCGCGGGCAGCTTCCATCGCTTCCATCCCGATGAGGAACTCGTAGTTGGCGGCGCCCTGGTTCCGTTCGACTGGCTGACTCCTCCCTTTACCGTTTACGGAATCCTGCCGGCTCATCTTCTGCGACTCTCGCTTTACGTCTTGGGCTTGATTTTCGATTGGCCGCACCTCGATCTTGAAGATCCCGAGAGCGTCCGTCGTGTCTATTACGTTGCAAGAGGGCTTGCCATCTTCTTTTCTCTGGGCACGATGCTACTGGTATGGCTCATCGCAAGAAGACATATGGGAAGCCTGCAAGCCAATCTGGCGTTGGCCTTTGTTGCCTACGCGCCAGGAGCGGTGCAACAAGCCCATTTCTTCATCGTCGACGGTCTGTTCGTATTCGCGGCCACGGCGGCACTCGGTGCGATCATCGAGGCTGCAAAAACGAGAGATGTCATCTGGTTTGCGATCAGTGGGCTGATGATAGGCGTCTCGATCACCGTTAGAATGAACGGGGTCGCGCTGGCGGCGGTTCTCACGATCTTCTGTCTGGTCGGGCACGGCGGGATGCTCGCGCGAGGAAGCCGAAACGCTGCGTTGGCGCACCTTGCAGTCGCCTTCGTAGCTGCTCTATCCACGGTGATCCTGGTGCAACCTAATTTGGTTGTTCGGCCGGATCTTCTTTTTCTCGCCAATGCCCCCAAGGATTTCAGCCTCGCTGTCCAGTTTGCGCGCGGCGAGATTCTTCAACCCTGGAACCTGATCGACTACCACGCCCTGCCGTATATCTACCATTGGACGGATCTGTTGCCCTTGGCTATTGGCGCGGTGGGGACCGTATTCGGCGCGGTTGCAGTTTTTCATGCGGTTCGAGTCGGTGGAAGTGCGCACCTGGCTCTTTTCATGTGGCTGGTTCTTTACTTCCTGCAGTTCGGCGGTTTGTTGGCAAAATCGGTGCGCTACGTCCTGCCGATGGTTCCCGTTATCGCAATTCTGACCGCCGACCTTCTGGCACGAATCCGGTCCAAGCGACAACGGCTAGGTGTCCTGTTGATCGCGGTGGCAACCTTGCCGACCGCGGTCGCGGGTATCTCCTTCGGACAGGTGTATACCGAAACAGACAGTCGTCTACTGGCGGCCCGCTGGATCGAAAGGAACGTACCGTTGGGAGGCTCGGTGGGGGTGGAAGGGGGTGGCTTCTCCGTGCACGGCCTCTTGAACGAATCCCGGATTGAGAAGACCTGGCTCGATCTGCCACAGATTTTCTACACCTCTCCCTATCTGCTTTGCGGCAGCCGATTGGATCTCTTGCGACGGCGCCTGGTGAAGATGGACTTCCTCGCTGTTGTCGATGCCAACCGGATGGCTCAGTACCGGGCTGTGCCGGATCTCTTTCCCGTCGTCGCCGGCTTCTACGACAAACTGGTCGATGAACGGTTGGGGTTCGAGCTCGTGAAGCGGTACAAGGTGAGTCCCGGTCTCTTTGGGATGCAATTCGACGACAGCAGGTCCGAACCGTCGTTTATCGGCTACGATCACCCGGCCGTTCTGATCTATCGCGCCGACAGAAGCAAGATGGATACATCGCTGAAAATGTGGCGACGCGAGCTGTTCAGCGACGACAACTGTTCCGACAAGCTGTTACTTGCGGCCGCGAGCGATCTCAACAGTGGAAACTACGAATCGGCCCAGCTGAGGGTTGCCGACACCCTGAGCAAATTCCCCCATGCGAAGACGGCCTATCTGCTTGAAGCCGAGATCCACTCGATTCAAGGCCGGCATGCCGCCAGCGCGGCCGCACGGCAGAGGTACGAGCCTGAAAGCGGCGCCGGCGGTACCCTCCAGGCCGCCAACTACGGCACCATCCATCTCATTCCCTCGTCCTCCGCGCTAACCCTTGTGGAGCTTGGCCTGGAGGATTTAGCGGTGCGGATTCTGGAGGAAGGCCTGGAGGGAGTCCACAGATACGACGAGGATGTGGCCAAAGCTACGGCGTCGTCCTACTCGGAGGTCGCGAAGATGATGTTCGAGAAACGCCGGTTAAAGGAGATGGAGCAAACCCTGAATCTTTCCCTGCGGATTCATCCGACATCCGCCGCGCTGAATGTTCTTGGCACATTGGCCTACGGCCACGGCAAGACGGTGGTTGCCATGGATCATTGGGAACGATCGTTGGAAATCGAGGACAAGCAGCCCCAGATCCACGCTCTGCTGGGGAAGGCGAATCTCGACAAAGCGGGAGATGCCACGTCTGCGTATCACCATCTCGAGCGTGCCATTCTCCAGGATTCCAACATGGCCCCCCAGCTAAAGCCCTGGCTCGCCCGAGCAAGCGCGCTTTCCGCCAAGCAGTGAATCGCAAACCATCCTGGGCTCTCGTCGCTGTCGTCATCTTGATACTGGGCGGAGCGGCCCGCTTCCATGGGATTGACCGGGACAGAAGCGACTTTCTGTTGCCGGAACGCACCGCTCTGGGAATAGGTCAGGAGTTCTACGAATTCCACCCGGACGAAGAAACCCTCGTTCATGCCGCTTTGCAGCTAGAGACACCCCTGAGCCCGCCGACTACCTCCTATGGATTGTTGCCTATCTACCTCGCACGCGGAATCGTCGAAGCTCTTTCGATGGCGTACGAAGCCGATCTCAGCGACCTCGGCGCTTCTCCGTTCAGACCCCATCTCTTTGTTGCCGTAAGACTCTTCTCGGCCGGTCTTTCGATGCTGTGCCTGATTGGGCTGTGGGTCTTGGGGCGAGCGTATTTCAGTAGCTCCGTTGCGGCTCTTTCCACCGCCCTATTCGCAGCGTTTCCCATAGCCATTCAGCTCGCCCACTATTACACCGTCGACGGTGTCTTCACTCTAATGGTAGTGATCGCCAGTGCCTGTTTTATCAACGCGATCCGGTCATACCGGTATGACCTGTACTTTTTATGCGGTATCTGTATCGGGCTGACCGCGGCTGTCCGTCTCAACGGACTGTTGCTGCTCCCAACCCTCATCGTTGCCCATTGTGCCCTCGGCCCCGCCGAAAAGTCGCTCGTATCTCGGTTGAGACAGGCGGCTGACCTCAGGTTGTGGTGTGCCGGCGTCACAGCGGTGGTGACCCTCCTCCTGTTACAACCGTATCTGCTGGTTCAACCCGAGTTGATGATGCGGGCAGAATCTTCGAATGACTTCGGGTTCTCAGCCCTGGTCGCCGGAGGAGAAATATTGCGACCGTGGTCGTTGTTCGATATCTCAACGCCGCCGTTTGTCCACTACCTTGCCAGGCTCATCCCTCTGGCTACGGGTTGGCCGATGGCCGCAATTTTGGTTCCGGCGATCATCCATGGTTTGTGGCGGGGCTCGATACCGAGGACCGTCTGTGCGACCTGGCTGTTGTTATACTTCGCGACGATCGGAGGACAGCACACGAAACACGTGCGTTATCTGCTGCCCATGTTGCCGGCGGCATCCTTGCTCGTGGCAGATCTTTGCGTCGCCTTCTACCTAAAGTTCCGCTCTACCGGCGCCAGAATGTTTACATGTTGCGCTATTGCCGCCCTCATCGGCTACACCTCCCTGTACGGCGTCGCCTTCGCCACGATCTATTCCGACGAGGACAGTCGCATCACAGCCGGTAGGTGGGTGGAGGAAAACGTGCCCGCCGGAACTACGATCGGCCTGGAACGAGGTGGATTCTCCGTCCGGTCGACCATCAGTAGCACACGGTATCGCCACGAGCTGCGAAACCGGATTCCATTTTGGCACGCGGGGGTATCTGAGTTGCCGGGCGGCGACTCGAGTGCTCGAAGAGAGACTACAGAAAATGAAGGTTCTCGTGATCGCTCAAGAGAATCGCAGCTGGCAGTTTCAAGCCGCAAGGGACCTTTACCCGGCTCTTTCGAGCTTCTACGAAGATCTCACACTCGGGATCTTGGGGTTCGAGCAGGTCCAGCTGCTTAAACAAGAGCCGTCTCTCTTTGGTCTTGGATTCGGGGAACCTAGATCCGATCCGTCCTTTACCGGATACGATCATCCCACGGTGCTGATATTCCGCAAAGCCAGCACCTTTCCCGAGCAGTTTGCGGCCTGGCAGAACAAGCTATTTCAGGAATCGGGATGTGTGGATATTGCGTTCGAGGGGGCGGTTGAAGCTCTTCGGAAAAACCGCTTGGATCGGGTGGAGCAGTCAGTTCACAAAATCCGCCGGCTCGATCCCGATGCCCTATACGTTCTACTCTTGCTCGCGGAAGGCATGCATCGGTCCGGAAAGTTGGACATGGAAGACAAGGCACTGGAAGGGTTCATGCGGGGTTACAGCGATCGCTCTCGATCGCTGTATCTGTTGCCATGGGCGACGGCTTCAAGCTATTTGATCGTTGGGCTCGAGGACCTGGCGTTGAGCGCCCTCCGAGACGGGGTGCACAAATCCCTCTTTGTGAAGGGCGCAGACCGGCGCAAGATGGCCAGTTCCTATCTCGACCTGGCCAACCGGTTGTACCTCCAGCACCAGATCCTTTCAGCAGAGCAGGTCTATCAGCTTGCCAACAGGATCCAGCCGGAGGTGACGGCACACAACGCGCTGGCATTGATCGCCTACAATCGAGGCCATTTTTCAAGCGCCGCCAGCTACTGGCAGGAATCGTTGGAACTCGAAGGGACACAAGCCGACGTACACGGCTACCTGGCGGAGCTCATGAGGAATCAACTCGGCGATCCACACAAAGCCAGATTTCATTTACGACGCGCAGCAGAATTGAATCCCGATAACCTGTAACCAATACGGAGGGACCATGGCCGGTTATTATCTGTGGATGAAAGCCGTTCACATTATATCCATTCTCGTTTGGATGGGTGGTTTGTTGTTTTTTCCCTGGGTGCTGTTCTACCAGGCTCGGGAATCCAGCAGCGAAGCGCTAACCGCCTTTGGAAAGACGGTGATGCGAGGGTTGATCAACCCGGCAGCAGTGCTGGCGTTAGTCACGGGCGTGTTGCTGATAATTGTCACGGGGGCCGGGGCGCCCGGATCCGGCGCTTGGATGCACCTCAAGATCGTTCTCATCCTCATGATCGGGGCCGTGCACGGAATTCTCTCCAAACATCGCAGGCTTGGCGAACGAGGCGAATCGACCAAGTCGCCGGCTTATTTCCGCGTCCTCTTCTATATCTTGTTGGCGCTGGCCATAGCGGTGGTATTCACCGTCGTCATGAAACCGTTCTAACTTCGCCTTGCGAACCCTTTAGTTTCACGTGGGTATGGATGGAGCGCGATGGCCAGTTTGATCGAGTGTGTTCCCAACTTCAGTGAAGGGCGAGCGCACGGAAAAATCCGGAAAATTGTCGATGCACTTGTCAGGGATCCGAAGGTAGCGCTACTAGGGAGCGAACCGGGGGCCGGCGCCAACCGAACGGTGGTAACCATCGCCGCCCCTCCCGGTGCGGTAGTGGACGCTGCGTTTCGCGGCATCGAAGCCGCCGCAAGCTGCATTGACATGCGCAAGCACCTGGGCGCACACCAACGAATTGGGGCCACGGACGTATGTCCCTTTGTCCCGCTCACAGACGCAACCATGCAAGAGTGTGTTTCCTTGGCTAGGGAATTGGGTGCTCGCGTGGGAGAAAAGCTCGGTATTGCGGTTTACCTCTACGGTGAGGCTGCGACCCAACCGGAACGGCGGAAACTCACGGATGTACGTCGAGGCCAATACGAATCCCTCGAGTCAAAGCTGCGTACCGTTGAAGGTGCTCCGGACTTCGGACCGACCCAGCTAAACCCGAAGGCCGGCGCAACCGCGATCGGGGCGCGGGATTTTCTCATTGCCTGGAACGTAAATCTGGACAGTAAGGACGCCGTTCTCGCCGAGCGAATTGCGGCTATGCTCCGGGAAAGCGGGGGGCCGAAGCGCGACCCCACCGGGATCGTAGAGCGGGATGGCAACGGCTGCCCGCTTCGCGTGCCGGGCCGGTTCAAGAGATTACAAGGCAGGGGATGGTTTATTCCCGAGCACGGCTGTGCGCAGATCTCGTTCAATCTTCTCGATTACCGCACTTCGAGTTTGCGCGATATTTTCGAGGCCTGCCGCTCCGAAGCCGAGAGGTTAGGAAGTCGTGTAACCGGCAGCGAACTGATCGGCCTGGCGCCTTTGGAGGCGTTGTTGATGGCGGGAAAGAGCTATGTTCGTGAGCCCGACAACGACACGGTTCTTGTGGCAGCCGCCATCGAGGGACTCGGCCTCAGCGGCCTGCGCCCATTTAATCCGAACGAGCGAATTATCGAATATGCGCTGAGGGCAACGCCGCGATGACGCGAGGCTTTGGTGTCAGTAGAGCGTTCGATGCAGACGTTGCGGATAATCGGCAACGACCTCATTGTGCCGACCTAACAAGCGAAAAACAGCCACCATGGCATCCTTGGCGGTGCCGTCACGAAATCCCTTGTCGCGCTCGATAATCGCGAACCATTCTCTTAGGGCCGTGGCAAAATCGTCGTCCGCCGCGGCACAGCTGGCGACATTGAAACGGGCATCCAGGTCGTCGGGATCCGCCGCCAATCTCGCGCGACACTGCGCCTCGCCACCGGCATCCTGGCAGGTGCGGACGAATCCGATTTGGGCCAGCAGCGCGTGGGCTTTTTCATATTCCGCATCTCCAGGTTCCACCCGCTTGACCAGCTCCTCCACCTGATCGAAATCCCCCTGTCGCAGCCGAATCTTAGCCAACCCGAGGATGGCCTCGCTGTTGTCTTCGTTTTCCTGGAGCTGTGACTCGAACACATCTGCTGCTGACTGCAAGTCGCCCGCATCCACCAGATCGCGGGCCTCGTTCAATCGATCTTCCGCCTCGTTGTCTTCCGGCAGCACCACCAGAGGTCGAAGCAGCTTCTCAACCTCCTCCTTCGGCAGCGCCCCTGTAAATTCCTGAACCAGGCGTCCGTCCTTGACGATCTTGACAGCCGGGATCCCTTGAACCCCAAAGGCCATGGCCAGCTGTTGATTGTCATCCACATTGACCTTGGCCAAGGCGATGTCCGGACCCAGGGAATTCACCACCTCCTCCAGGATCGGTCCCAACGCGCGGCACGGGCCACACCAAGGGGCCCAGAAATCGATCACAATCGTTCGATCCTTGGAACCCTCGATCACGACCTCCTCGAATTCGGAAGCCTCGACATCGAATATCTTGGCGTTTAACGATTCCATAATTATTCCTCCATAATACCTTCAAGCCCCATGTTGGCTGCTTGTCCGGATTTCGTGCATTGGATGCAAGGTTGTTGAAAAAAGTCGCATCGCTACTGCGATCTGCCGCGCCCCGCTATCTCCCACTCGTCCACAACCTCGCCGTTTCTGACCGGATATATCCGATCGTGGAGGTTGGTGGTCATGCCTCCATGAAGCGGAATGAACGACATGACGTCTCCCACTGCGAATGCGTGGGCCGAGCCGTCGACGTTGAGTTCGCCGTGTTCGACGTACATCTTTTCGAACCAAATCTCTGGGTGCTCGATGCAATAGCCGTACGGAATGGGGGGATAGCTGGCAAGGGCTTTCATGCCGGCGTCAACGATAACGTGGCTGTGATGTCCAGCGCTCACGACAGTGACCACCAACCTCAGAGAGCATCTCCCCGGGTTCAGATCGCTCCTTTCTTTGATCCGGGTCATGCCTTCGTAGGCGTAGGAGCCGATGCGGACCTCGGTGCACCCGAGTGCCTTGGATATTTCCTCCTCTCCGGTCCCACCCCCACTTACCATGTGCAGCGGCAATCCAGCGCCGTTCATGAACGTCCTCACCTCTGCGATAAAAGGCGCCATCGACTCCATGCTGGGGTAGGTCATGACCCCCATGAATTCCAGCCCGGGCGCACGATCGATCTCCTGGGCAAGCTCCAGGGTCTGCTGCGGCGACTGGGTTCCACATCGACCCATACCAGAGTCCATCTCTACCAGGACCCGGAGAATCAGGCCGTCCCGTGAGGCCTGGTCCGACAGACCGGCGACAACGGTTGAATTGTCTGCCGCGAGTGTGAGAGTGGCATCACTCTCGCGGATTAATTTCGACAGTCGTTCCAGCTTCGCGCGACCGAGTATATTGTACGGAATCAGGATGTCTTTGATGCCGCCGGCGACCATCGCCTCGGCCTCGCCCAGTTTCTGGGAACAGATGCCGATAGCTCCGTGGTCTATCTGCAGTTGGGCCAACCGCGGCGTTTTGTGGGTCTTCGTGTGAACCCGCAGGTCAATCTCCAGTCGATCACAGGCAGACTGAAGTGTCGTGATATTGCGCTCCAGAACATCCAAATCGACGATCAGCGCCGGCGTGTCCAGCTCGGTGTAGTGCATCGCTTTCTAGCTCCCCCCTTCGAGAATCTCCAAATACCGAAACGCGTTGTAATCCCACGAGTACTCGCGGCGGACGTACTCCTTCGCCTCCTCGCGTTTCGCGTCTTTATCAGCGTCTGACAAGCGATAGAATCGGTGAATCTGCTCCACAAATTCCGGGTAGTTGTTGGGCTCGACCAGGTAACCTCCCTCGCGCACGCTCTCTACGATGGCATCTACGGCGAACGCCACCACAGGAAGGCCCGCATACATACCTTCCAGCTGCGTCATTCCGAAACCTTCTGCATCGTGGGGGGTAGGTATGTTCGGAAAGAGGAAAAGATCGGCGCTCTGCCGCAACATGGCTACCACCTCTTCCGGTTGGTGCCCCACGAGCACGAGCCGCTCGCGAAGATTGGGGTGGGTCTGTAAAGCAGCTATGCGCTCGAAATCCGGCCCACCTCCGCAGACGACCACTTTGATGTCCGGATCGAGCATAAGCATGCCCTTCTCGAGAAATGCGGCGACGCCTTTCCGCGGAATCAGGCGACCGAAATTGAGAAGCACCCGCTCGCTGAATCGCATCCCGTGCTCATCTTCGAACCGTTTTGCGAGTTCCCGGCAGCGGTCGGATGGTAGCATCAAAGGTTCGATGCCTACATAGACGACCTCGATTTTGTCCTCAGGTATGCCTGCTCGAACGGCAAGCTGCCGCGAGTACTGGCTGATCGCGACGACTCGATCACAACTCAGCGCGCCGCGCTTCATGAGCGTGCGGGCAATCCAATTACCGTAGGTCATCTCCAAGGCGTAGATGGTGACTACGAAACGCACCGAACCCAGGTGTCGGAGCAGGGGAGCCATCGCCCCAGCCACCCCGTCACCAAAGTAGACCACGTCCACTTTTCGAAACACGACCGAGAACAGTGTCACGACGAAGGCGAACGGCAGAAACCATATCAAGTGTATGAGTGACTGACGATCCAGGGCCACCAACCTCACATCCCTGTCGGTGGCAAGCCGCTTGTGCAGTTCGAAGCAATGTCTCTGTATTCCGCCGAGGGTGGGCGGAAACCGACGGGCGATGAAGAGAATTCTTGAGTTGGCGATAATCGAGCTCTCGTGGGGGCGGATTCGCCACAGCGAGGTGTTGATCCGCCGTGCGTGTCCCTCAAAATACCCAAATCTCATCTGGGAATCCAACGAACATCCCACCATTCTCAATCTTCTTGACAGTCGTCCCTTCCGATTGTATACATTTGGGACACAACGCGATCGAATGACTTACGGAGGGAGGATTTCGATATGGAAAGTCCGGTAAAGAGTTACTTGGCCGAGTTGCTGGGAACGTTCGTTCTCGTGTTCGTGGGTACTTCGGTAGCCACCTTGCAGGGATTTCTAAGCGGCTACGGAGACACCGGTTGGCTGGGAATCTCGTTTGCTTTCGGGTTCACACTCATGGTTCTGGTTTGGGTGATCGGACCCGCTTCGGGTTGTCACATCAACCCTGCCGTTACCATCGCTATGGCGTTGGCCGGCCGACATGCCTGGTCCCGAGTACCTGGATACGTTGTTGCCCAATTGATCGGTGCAACGGCGGCAAGTCTGGTCCTGCTCTCGCTCCTGAACGGCATCCCGGGATACGAAGCTGCGCAACACGGCCTGGGTGCCAACGGCAATCCGCGGGACATGACCACCGGCACCCTGCTGGGGTGGGAGATCGTTTTGACCGCGCTCTTCCTCTTCACGATTTTCACTGCAACCCGAAGTGACTCAGCTCCTGGATTCGCTGGGCTGGCCATCGGGGGTTTCCTCTTCGTGGCGCACCTGGTCGGTGCTCAGCTGGGAGACTCCTCGTTGAACCCGGCGCGCAGTTTTGGTCCAGCCATCATTCAAGGGGGCGCCGCACTCAGCACCCTGTGGGTGTTTATCGTCGGGCCCATTGTGGGGGGTGTGATCGGATTGATCCTTTACAAGATCGTGCATACAGAAGATAGCTGAAAAGTTCCGGGCGGTACGGAACAGCATCAAACGTGATGGGCGGTCCTCCGCGGCGGAGGATCGCCCATTTTTTCACCATGGACACTTGCCAGGGAGAGTTAGAGATGCCGTTGAGAATTGGAATCGTGGGCGCAGGAGAAAACACGCGGACCCGTCACATTCCCGGATTTCAGAAGATAGAGGGCGTCGAGGTCGTCGCGGTGTGCAACCGGACCCTCGCCTCGGGGCAAAAGGTTGCAGATGAGTTCGGCATCCCCGCTGTCCACGAGGACTGGCGGGCATTGGTGACCAGTGCCGACGTGGACGCCGTGTGTATCGGGACGTGGCCCTATATGCACTGCCCCGTCACGTTGGAGGCACTTGCGGCGGATAAGCACGTTCTGACCGAGGCTCGCATGGCGATGAATCTGGACGAGGCGCGACAGATGCACGCCGCTTCGACCGAGTCCGACAAGGTCGCGATGATCGTTCCCGCTCCCATCTGGTTGGAGACCGAATCCGCGCTGCTGGAAATGGTGAGTGCCGGGCAGTTCGGTGACTTTCTGGAGATCCACGTATGCGGACTCGGAGGGGGGTACGATCCGCAGGCACCGCTGCACTGGCGCCAACGGAGGGAATTGTCCGGAAACAACATCATGATCACGGGGATTCTGAACGAAACGGTTCATCGCTACGCCGATGTGGAGAGTTCAGTATCGGCATCCGGCAGCGTTTTCACGAAAGAACGGACCAACCCCGAAACAGGATCCGCCGGCGTTGCGGACGTACCGGAGAGTCTCGGCATCGTGGCGCAGATGCAGGGCGGCGCCACGGCAGTGTACCATGTGAGTAGCGTCGCTCACCTCGGTGAGGAAGCTTCCGTTACCGTTTTTGGCACCAAAGGCAGCTTCAGGTTGGATGGGGTCGGAGCGTGGATAGCCACGTCATCCGAAACGGCATTCCGGCCCCTTGAGGTGCCTTTAGAGGAGCAGGGAGGCTGGCGGGTCGAGGAGGAGTTCGTAGAGGCAGTATTAGAGGGGAAACCGGTTACCCACACCTCGTTTGCCGACGGAATTCGATATATGGAATTCACCGAAGCGGTGAATATCAGCATGCGGGAGGGCCGCAGGGTAGACCTACCGCTTCCCTGAGGATTCGCGACGCTGCGAACTCGAAGCTGGGGTCGGATCTAGAGGATCTGCTGGTCGATGTTCATGGCGACCATGTCATGTATCTGACTGTCGCCAAGGGCGGTGGGCGATTGTTTTTCGAGTACGGCTTGTTCGTGCAATTCATCCATAGTCACGCAGCCGGTGGTCGCCAGGGTTGCTCCCAGAATCTGCAGGATAATCGGTAGTTTCTCGTATACCGAACCCATGTGGGGAACGTAACCGGTGATGCCCTCTTCGAAAAAGAATTCCTTGGCTTGGGCGTAGCGCCGGAAATTGCGGGCCTTGGTGCTTCCTTCCATCCAATATTCCTTGACGATCTCGCCGGCGGCGTTGCGGACGAGATTGCCTTCGCTCTCGGTATAACGGGCGAAAAAGTTGCCCATCATCAGGGCATCGGCGCCGAGGGCGAGAGCAACCGACATCTCGGCTGTGGTGGATATGCCCCCGTCCGCAATTAAGGGGAGATAACGCCCCTCCTTTTTCGCCAGCTCGTCCCGAGCCGGCGCGATGTCCATCAACGCCGTTGCCTGGCCCCTGCCCGTGGCTTTGATCTCCTGGGTCGTGCAACCCGATCCGATACCCATCCCGATCTTGACCGCGTCGGCGCCGGCCGCTGCGAGAAATTCGAACCCGGCGGCGGTAACCACGTTTCCTCCCACTATCGGCACGTCGAATTCGGATTTGCTCCAACCCAACGCCTGCTTCTGATAGTGGGTGTGTCCATCGGCAGCGTCGATCACCAGGACATCGACCTCCCTTTCGACCAACGCCCGCACTCGATCCCGGTCTTCGGGGTGGGTCGATATGGCGGCCCCCACAAGAAGCCGCTTCTTTTCGTCGATCGATTCGTTGGGATGCTGCAGGTGTTTGTCAAGATCCTTCTTGAATACCACCGATTGCAGCAAGCCGTCTTTGGATACGATCGGCAACACCCCCCGGCCGTACTGTATCATCAATTCGTTCGCCTGCGACAGGTCATCGATCTCCACCCCGGTCTGCACATCCGTCTTCATGCGGTCGACCACCTTTTTCTCGTGGTCTCTGCGGACGTCGAAGTCCTTGTCGGTAATAATGCCCAACAGCTTTCCGTTGGGTTGCCCACACTCGGTTACGGGAAAGGTGGTATATCCGTTTTCCTCGATGATGTCGATGACATCGGCGATGGCTTGCTGCGGGGAAAGGGTTTTGATATTCGTCTGAAATCCCGCCTTGAACCGTTTTACGCGATCGATCGCATCACACTGGTCTTCCATCGGCTGACTGACGGGAAGGATTCCAATGCCACCCAGCTGTGCGATGGCAATAGCCATCTCGGTTCCAGTCACCGCCTGCATGGCCGCACTTATGAACGGTATGTGAAGATTGAGGAACTCATCCTCGGATCGGCAAAGTCGCGTGCGCAGTGAAACGTGGGGCGTCGATCCGTTGCTGGCGGTAAAACCTGGTAGGAGGCGAAACTCTTTGAGACTGCAGGAAGGAGCCGTTAATACCTTGGCCATGGGTCACCTTTGGGATAGGATGATCCCTAGAGATAATACGTACAAGTGAAATTTTGTTCAAATAGACTGCTGTGATATATTCTAAAGGCGAAACATGAGGCCAACGGATACATAGGCCTTACCTGCCAGAAACCGGAGGAGGGAGTCCGAATGTCTTATAGAAGAACCTATTCAAGCCCCGATGACGCGGGGCACGCCGGCAGTTTTCTCGCTGGTTGTCTTGCGGGTGCGGTGATTGGCGGCGTACTCGGAATGCTGCTCGCACCCCATCGTGGCGATATCACCCGCCGCAAGATTGTCCGCAAAGCGGAGGATACCAAGGATCAAGTGATAGAAGCCGTTGAGGAACGCCTAGATGTCCTGAAGACGCAGGAGGAAAGCGAACATGCCGACGAAGAAGCAAATAACTGAGACCCTTAGAGAACGCCTCAGCGACGTAGCCGAGCGCGGCAAAATCATCGGTCAAGCGTTACGAGTGCGAGCGGATATGGCTGTTACCCGCAGGCGTTTGCGATCAACCTTTGCCGAACTTGGCGAGGAGATCTACGAACGCATGATCGGTGGATCCAACGGCTCGGTTTCGGCCGACGACACCTTGAACTCCTTTCGCACCCGGATCGACGGACTAAAGGAGGAGCTGAAGAGTCATGAGGAGGAGCTCGACAAGGTTATGCATCCAAATCACGGGCGCGTAGAGGCGGACGCCGCCAAAGAATCCGAGACGCAATCGTCATAAAACCAGGAGCCTACGCCGATTTCTGCTTTTCCGGATCGTAATGTAGCTGGTACAACCTGGCATAGATACCCCGTCGGGAGATGAGTTCCTCGTGCCGGCCCTGCTCCCGTATCTCGCCCTTGTGCATGACCAGGATTTGGTCCGCATTGCGAATGGTGGACAACCGGTGCGCAATGACGATCGACGTACGCTCCTTCATCAAGCGAGAGATCGCTTTCTGAACGAGGTGCTCCGTTTCTGTGTCGATGCTCGAAGTAGCCTCATCCAGCACCAGGATCTCCGGTTGAAACGCAACAGCCCGCGCAAATGACAAAAGTTGCCGTTCGCCGGCAGATAGAGTAGACCCCCCCTCCGCTACCGGGTGTTTCATGCCTCCGGGGAGACGGTCAATGAAGCGGCGAGCATTTACGTAGCCGGCTGCCTCCTCTGCTCGGGCTTCACTCACTTCGCTGCCCAGCGTAATATTCCCCGAGATATCACCAGAAAACAGAAAAACGTCCTGCTGGACGATACTGATGCGTTGGCGCAGCTCATCCACGTTCCAATCCACGATGTCGCGACCGTCCACCAAAATCTTTCCGGTCTGAATCTCATAGAAGCGGCAAAGCAGGTTGACGATGGTGGTTTTTCCCGATCCGGTGGCGCCCACCAACGCCAGGCTCTGGCCCGCTTCAACTCGAAAAGAGACGTCCTTCAAGACGAATTCCTCGGCGGCGGCATCGTATTTGAACGACACGTGTTGAAATTCGATCACGCCCTTTAGATCGGGCAACGGCGCGCCTTTTCTGCCTCCTTCCGGCTCTGGCTCCAGATCCAGCAGCTCAAAAATCCGCTCTGAGGCTGCCATGGCGCTCTGCAACAGTGCATAGCGGTCGTTGATATCCATGACCGGACGAAAAAAGCGCCGAATGTACTGGAGAAAAGCAACTAGAACGCCCAGTTCGATGCTGGTGTCCAGCACCGACAGGGAGCCGTACCAGACGATCAATGCCATGCCGACGGTACCGATGAACTCGGAGAGCGGAAAGAAAATAGCATAGTAGTGAATCTCCCGGTCTTCGGCCTTGCGGTAGGGAATGTGTTCGCCGTCGAAGTCCCTGGCATTCTGCGTTTGGCGATTAAAAAGCTGAACCACCTCCATTCCGCTGATATTCTCCTGCAGGAAGGAGTTGAGCCGGGCAAGACGTGTGCGCAGCTCGCGATAGGCGCTCATGGCCAGGCCCTGCAGGTAAAAGGTCGTCACAAACAACACGGGAACGACCACACATGATACGAGGGTGAGTTTAACGTCCATGTGCGCCATGAATCCGACGATGGCGATCAAGGTGAAGATGTCCATGAACACAGACACAACACCTTCGGTGAAAAACTCGTTGAGGGCTTCCACGTCGTTGGTCGTGCGCGTCATGATACGACCGATCGGGGTGCGATCGAAATAGCGCATGGGCAAGCGCTGCAGATGGGCGAAGATCTGTCGCCGCAGATCGCGCATCACCAGTTGGCCGGTTACCTCGGTGACGATCGTCTGACCGTACTGGGCGAGGTAATGCAGGGCGATGCTGCCGAAAAACAGTGCGACAATCCAGGTAAGGCCGTCCAGGTCGCCCGCGATTATGTGTTCGTCGATGGCGACCTGAGTAAGCCGCGGACCTACCTGGCTGGTGGCCGCGGCAGCCACGATCAGCAGCAGAGCGGCACAGACTCTCCCCAGGTAAGGTTTCATGTAGAGCAACAGGCGCCACATGAGCTTTGGCTCGAAGGCGCGGTACTGCAGCTCTTCTTCCCGATTCAGCTCCGTGTTCACATCGCCTCCAGTTCTGCGGTCAGCTCCTGTCGGCGAAACAGTTCGGCGTAAAATCCCCCGGCCGTCACGAGTTCCCTATGGCTCCCTCGTTCGGCAATCTCCCCGTCGTTGAGCACGATGATCTGGTCCGCCAACCGCAGGGTCGAGATGCGGTGGGCAACGATGATGGCGGTGCGCTCCGCGAGAAACCCGAACAGGTGTTCGAGGATGGCGTTTTCGGTCCGCGTGTCCACTGCCGACAGGGCGTCATCCAGAATGAGTATCTGTGGTTCGAGAAGCAGCGCTCTGCCCAGGGTGGCGCGCTGCTTCTGGCCCCCCGACAACGTTACACCCCGTTCCCCGATCAAGGTTTCGAAACCTTCGTTGAATTCCGTTACATCCTCGGACAATTCTGCTAGGGCGGCGGCGGCTACGATCCGATTCTGCGAAACATCGGGTCGACCGTAGGCGAGGTTGGCGCTGATGCTGTTGGAGAACAGGAAGGGATTCTGGGACACATACCCGATGCCGGCGCGAATCCGCTCCGGGGGCCAGTCCTCGATCGGAACGCCGTCGAGCAGCAGCTCACCTGGATTGCTGCGAATCAACCGGGGGATGAGGCGAACCAGAGTAGTTTTACCGGCGCCTACCCGGCCGCATATGCCCAACGTAGATCCGGCTGGGATATCCAGATCGACCGATCGCAGCACCCGGTGCTCGCCATAGCTGAAACTGAGATTGCGGAACTGAATCCCCCCTACCAGACTCCTTCCTTGCGCAGCGAAGAAACGTTTTTCCACCGGAGGTTGGGTGTTCAGCACCTCATTGATTCGCCGCATGGCCACGAGGGCTCTCTGCGTCCGATCCACCACCCAGCCAATGTAGGCGATGGGGCGTATGAGGACGGTCAAATAGGCGTTGAGCGCCACGAAGTCACCCATGGAAATGGCCCCTTCAACCAGGGCGTGGCCACCGAACCACAGGTTGAGTCCAAGGCCTATCGACGCGACCAGATGCGTGAACGGTCGGTAAACGGCATGGGTTTGGATGAGCAGGTTGTTCTTGTCGAGGTAGTCCGCATTGAGTTTCTCAAAGGCGGTCGTTTGCACCGGTCCCTGGACATACGCCTTCACGACTCGAATTCCGGCGAGGTTCTCCTGAATGAAATTGCTCATGAAGCCGAAGAATCTCTGGATGGCGCCGAAACGAGCGCGTACCAGACCAGCCATGCGGACCACGAACAAACTCAGCACGACCAATGGTATGAGCACGATGAGTGACAGCCTCAGGTCGATCATACACATCAAGGTGATGGTAAATCCGAGGGTAAGAGTGATCTCAGCAAGCCCGCGAACGCCGTACATAAAGAAGATTCTGATGGAAGTAAGGTCATTGGTCGCTCGAGCCATCAGGTCGCCGGTCTTGTGTTTCTGGTAATAAGCCAGGGGCAACTTCAACAGATGGCCGAAATAGGCAGTGCGGATGTCGTATTCTATGTGGGTTGAGGTGAAACCGAGAAAACGTCGCATGGCGTAGCTGCCGGCGGCTACGACTACGGCCAGACCGAGGATCTGAGCCACCATGAGATACACGACATGGAGCGTCTGGGATGCGGGTACCCCGGCGTCAATGGAGTTTACCGCATCACCCAGCAGCAGAGGTATGCGCGCCGCCGCAGCCTGAGCTACGGCAATGACTGCCAGCCCGCATAAAATGTGCCTGAGGTATGGCCGGATGTAGTGGCGGAAAGGACCAAACATGAAGGGTCGCAAATATAGGCGGGGCCGGAGTCCCGCTCAACAAACGCTGGGATGGGCACGACGTCGCTTCGCGCCCGGGCAGCTTCTAGAAGAGCTCGGGGGATCGCTGGCGCAGCAGCGAAGCCATTTCGCGCGCTGCCTTTGCCCTGTGGCTAATGCGATTTTTTTCAGCGGTGGGGATTTCGGCCATGGTCTTTTGATGATCCGGCAAATAGAAGATAGGATCGTAGCCAAAACCGGACGCTCCCGAGGGCGCTTGGGCGATGAATCCCTCGCAGACCCCAGTGGTATCCAAACACGTGCCATCTGGGAAGGTCACCACCATACAACATTTGAAGCGAGCGGAGCGTTGAGAAAATTCGGTGACCTCCCTCAAATTGTGCAGTAGCAACTCGAGCCGCCCGACATCGTCTAGATCCGCGCCTCCGTACCGCGCCGAGTGAACGCCTGGCTCGCCGCCCAGAGCGTCCACCTCAAGGCCAGAATCGTCGGCGAGCGCCACCATGCTCGCAGCTGTCGCGAACGCCCGGGCTTTTATCTCCGCATTCTCGGCAAAGGTCTGGCCCGACTCGTTGACCTCGAGCACCAGATCCAACTCAGAGGGGGTTTTGAGCGCCACGGGTGCCAGCAGGGATCGCAACTCGCGTAGCTTCCCGGGGTTTGACGTGGCGAGCAATACAGGCACGGCGATTTGTTAACTACGGAGTACCCTTCGTCAACTCGTCCAGCTTGAAGGCGCAGTAATCCTTGAAGCGGCTGTCGTTTATGGCCTTCAAATACCAGCTTCGGGCTTTCTTCAGTTGTCCGAGCCTGGCATAGGTGTCGCCAAGAAGCACCTCGGCCGGGTGGTAATCTCCGTCGAGCGACAGCGCGGCGTTACCCGAGACGACCGCTTTGTCGTACTCGCTTACCGCCAAATAAGCCTCGCCCAAGCGGTAATGGGTTTCCGCGCTCTGGGGTCGAAGCTTGACAGCCTGCGCGAGTGCGGGCACCGCTTCCTGCGGTTTCTCCAACCGCGTGAGAAGGGATCCAAGAAGCAGAAATCCTTCACCGTGTTGCGGATCGATTCGAGTAGCTCGACGCAACAAAAAGATCGCTCCGGCCACGTCATCCTGCTCCACGAGAATCTGCGCGAGACCTCCGTAGGCTCCAGTGTAGGTAGAATCGCGCTCGATCGCCCGCTCGTACGCTGCTTTTGCCAGGGCGGGGGCGCGATCCTGCCGATGCAAATCGCCAAGCGCTTTGTGAGGTTTGGCATTCCTGGGGTCCGCTGTCGTAGCCGCGCCGAACGCGCGTTTGGCAGCGTCCGAGTTTCTCAGACGGGCGTGGCACAGACCGAGATTGTATTGGGCCTCGCTACTTCCCGGCTCAAGTTCGAGAACGGCCTCGAACGACTGTATGGCCTCGGTATACTTGCGCTGTTGGAAGTTTTCCAGGGCAAATCGCCGGTGCAGCCTCGACAGACGCTTGGCCAGCCGTTCCCGAGAAATGCCGGAACGCTGCGCCGCCTCGAAGGAGCTGATCGCTTTGCGGTATTCATTCAAATTCTCGTACGCCTGGCCCAAGAGAAAATGGGCGGCACCGTAGGTAGAATCCATGCTGGCAGCCTGTTCCAACTCGATAGCAGCGTTGCGAAAATTCCTCGATCTAAGGAGTTCGAAGCCAGCGCGATAGCGCTCGATAGCTGCTTGAGGTTGGGAACGACCCGGCTGCACGAGCAAGAGAGACCCAGCCATTGTGGATACCAAAACTCGAGTAAACATAAATCTCTCCAGGGACCCGAACGACGGACATTTCCCACGGAACCGGCTAAAAAAGAATCCGTCCTTATCCCTGCGGAAAAGACCGGATTGTGTTGGTAGTGTCGATAGCGGTGGCGGCATTTCAGCGTCTACAATGCCCCACGTAACGCAAAAGGTGGACGCTAGAAATGTGCCCTTATTTCATCTTCTTCCGGAAATCGACCTTCTTCCAGCTTGGAAAAGACGAGTTCGCCGTCAATCGTAACTTCAAATCGTCCTCCGTCCGAGGGCACGACGACGAACTGGGAGATGTCCTGCTTGTACTCTTTCAACAACGATTCCGTCAAACTGACGGCTTGGGTGACGTAACCTCAGCCGGTGCAGTATTCCAGCTCTACCTTTTTGGCCATGGGTCTCCTTCGAGCAGATGTGGATTCGAATTAGATTGGTGCGGAATTGTGGTTGGCGCCGGATCGATTAGTAAAGGTATATTAGGCGTGGTCTGTTGTCAAAGATCATTCGAGGCGCTAAACTATCTTGTTTTGACAATTTAGGCAACATCGAGCAGCTGCAGAATTGCCAGGTGACCCGCCGTCGGGCACTGAGGATTGATGGCCATACTCCTTCTATTTTCAGTCCTTTGCTGCACTCTGAGCGGATGCGAACTCCGCTCAACGGATGCGTTTATAGAGCAGCTTGGTAGCGGAGACTCCAACGTGCGCCAGAAGGCGGCGATGGAGCTGTTGCGCCGCGGACCCGTGGTCCTTCCCGCGCTCATCCAAGAGTTGGAGTCCGAGCGTTCGCAGGTGCGGTACATCGTGGTGCAGATTTTGGGCAAGATATCCGAACCTGAGGCCGTCGACGCCCTTATATCCTCCCTCGACGACCGATCGCCTGAGGTGGCAGGCAAAGCGGCCGAATCTCTTGCCGAGCACGGCAGTCCGTTGGCGCTGCCGGCTCTACTCGGTTACGCCGACCACACCACGACGCTGCGACGCAGCCGGGCGATCCGGGCTTTGGGATTCTGCCATTCCTACGAAGAGGAACCGGAGCTCAGCGACTCGGCGCACCGCAGAATAGTCTCGGCGCTCAACGATACGGCGTCCGAGGTCCGCATCGCTGCAATTGAAGCAGTAAGAGAGTTCGGTTTTAAAGAGGCGGCTCCTCCGCTGATTCGATTGAGTCACGACCCGGCTCCGGAGGTACGGCACGTTGCGGTTCAGGCGTTGGGCCAGATTTTGACCGGCGTGGCGCCGAACTCGGAACTGGTCGGACCCACGACACGAGACCGGATCTTCACGATTCTCGTTGAAGCGCTGGATGAGCCCGATTTCAAGAGCATACGAGCCAAGGCGATGCGCGCGCTGGGGCAGATCGGAGATAGGCGGGCGATTCCCCATCTGCAGCGCATGTTGAGCGAGGGAGATGAGTCGGATCAAAGAGAGGCGGGGTGGGCTCTGGAACAGCTGCAACGAGCAAACGACGCGAGCACAACAATCAACGGTTGATGGCAATGAAGACGCTGAGAATCGGGTTTCCTTCGGGAAGTCTCCAAGACTCCACATTTAATCTTTTCGCCAGAGCGGGTTACAAGGTTCGCCTCGCCTCGAGATCCTACGTGCCCCAAATCGACGATCCCGAGCTTGAAGGACTCATGTTCCGCAGCCAGGAGATCGCCAAATACGTCGCTCGAGGTGTGGTCGATGTAGGTTTCACCGGCAAAGACTGGATCATCGAAAACGGTGTCGATGTGGAGGAACTCGGTGAACTCGTCTACAGCAAATCTACCTCGAATCCGGTAAAGTGGGTTATCGCGGTACCAGAAGACTCGGAGATAACCTCGGTCGCCGACCTTCAGGGCAAGAGAATAGCCACGGAGCTCGTCGGTGTTACGCGAGCCTACCTCGCTGAACACGGCGTTGATGCGGAGGTCGAATTTTCATGGGGGACCACCGAGGCGAAGCCCGGCATTCCCGGGCTTGTCGATGCCATCGTCGAACTCACGGAGACAGGATCGTCTTTGCGAGCAAACCGTCTGCGTATCATCGACACCCTGTTTGAGTCGACCACGCGGTTCATCGCCAACAAGCAGTCGTGGACGGACTCCTGGAAGAGAGAGAAAGCGAAGAATCTCCTGCTTCTGGTTCGCGGTGCGTTGGAGGCAGAAGCGAAAGTTGGTTTGAAGATGAATGTCCCGCGAACAAAGTTGGACACGCTGATCGCTGCGCTGCCGGCTCTGCACACCCCGACTATCTCGAATCAACTTGATGACGATTGGGTGGCGCTGGAGATCATTACCGATGAGAAGGTCGTGCGCGAGTTGATCCCCCAGCTCAAGAAAAGTGGGGCCGAGGGGATCATCGAGTATCCGTTGAACAAAGTTGTCTTTTGATGATCGAAATCCTCGAGTTTCCCGCCGAGCAGATGCCGCCCAAACTGGCGGCCATTCTCGACCGCAGGAGCGGTTTTTCAGAAGAGGTTCAAACGTCTGTTCACGAGATCTTGGTCAATGTTCGCGCCCGTGGCGACGAGGCGGTAGGCGAGTACACCCAAACGTTCGACTGCGTCGAGGTGGAGGTGGGGGGATTTCGCGTTCCGTCCGTTGAGCTGGAGCGGGCGGCCGCTCGGATGGATCCCAAGCTAACGAAGGCGTTGGAGGAAGCGAGGGATAACATACGCCGCTTTCACGAGCGTCAACTGGAAAAATCCTGGTTTGTAGAGGACGGCGACGGCGTTATTCTGGGAAAGAAAGTCACCCCGATTGGACGAGTGGGAATCTGTGTGCCGGGGGGCCAGGCGCCCCTGATCTCGACCCTGTTGATGACCGCCATTCCCGCTCAGGTTGCCGGCGTTGAAGAGATTTGCGCCGTATCCCCACCTCGCGATGGTCAATTTCCCCACCCCGATATTCTCGGTGCGGCGCATCTTTTGGGTTTGACCGAGGTTTATGGCATTGGAGGTGCCCAGGCCGTGGGCGCGCTGGCATACGGTACCCAGTCAGTAGCCGCCGTCGACAAGATCGTCGGACCCGGCAACGCCTACACCGTCGCTGCCAAGAAGCAAGTGTACGGCATCGTAGGAATCGAAATGATGCCCGGCCCCTCGGAAATCGTCGTGCTGACCGATGGCAGCGGAGATCCCCGCTTCATCGCCGCCGACCTGCTAGCCCAGGCCGAGCACGGTTCAGGCATGGAGGCGACGATCTGTGTGACCACCAGTGCCGAGTTGGGCAAGCAAGTGCAACAGCAGATCGAGGAGCAGCTAGGCAACCTTTCCGCGCCCGAAAGGATGACCACCGCACTCGACGCGTACGGCGCCATAATCGTTGTCCCCGAGCTGCAACACGGTCTCGATCTCGTAAACCGTCTCGCCCCCGAACACGTTGAACTCATGGTCGATGACCCGTGGGTCTGTCTTGAAGGGATCAAGAATGCCGGAGCTGTTTTCCTGGGAGACGCCTCTCCGGAATCGGTGGGGGATTATTACGCCGGCACGAATCACGTAATTCCCACCAACGGGGCCGCCCGTTACTCCTCTTCCCTGGGGGTAGGTGATTTCGTCAAGACAACCAGCGTCGTCGCCTATACCCAGCAACGGTTGGATCGTGTCGGCGATTCCATTATCCGTTTGGCCCGCGCCGAGAATCTGGAGGCTCACGCTGCCTCAGTGGAGCTTCGAATGAACGGTCAGGAGCGCAGCTGATGACTTCAAACCAAAGATCTGCCTCCATTCGCCGCGAGACTTCTGAGACCGCCATTCAGCTGGATCTCAATCTCGATGGCAGCGGCCAGGGTGACAGCCAAACAGGAATCGGATTCTTCGACCACATGCTTGCCGCGTTTTCGCGTCACGGCCTTTTCGACCTGCGGGTCCGGTGCGACGGGGATTTGGAGATCGACGCACACCATACAGTGGAGGATGTCGGCATTTGCCTGGGGAAGGCAATCGAAGACGCTTTAGGCGACAAAGCCGGTATTGAACGTTTCGGTTCCAGCTACGTTCCGATGGACGAGGCGTTGGCCCGAGCGGTCGTCGACCTGTCCGGAAGGCCGTATTTGGCCATGAACGCGGTATTCCAGGACACCCAGGTGGGTGAGCTTCCCGTAACTCTGGTGCGCGAGTTTTTCCGGGCCGTCGCCGACCATGGCAGAGTCACCCTCCATCTCGATCTATTGCGTTGCACCAACGATCATCATGGCATCGAGGCCATCTTCAAGGCATGCAGTCGGTCTCTGGATGTGGCGACTCGCCGATCCGATCGCGTGCAGGGGATTCCATCCACCAAGGGAAGCCTGTAGATCGCACCAACCCAGCCAGGCAGCTCCAGATGAAGATCTGTCATCTCATCTACGATGACGTCAACAATCCCTGGCTCGGGGGTGGTGGGGCAGTGCGCGCCTGGGAAATCTATCGCAGACTGGCCGCCGATCACGAGATCACCCTCGTGACGGGCAAGTTTCCCGGAGGCGGCGACGAACAGCGGATAGACGGGGTTCGAATTCTCAGGGTCGGCAGCGACAAGAGTTATTCTCGCAGCCGCCTGGCCTACTGCCGGCAGGCGGTTGGTCGTCTTCGATCACTCGAGTGGGATGTGTGGGTCCACGAATTTTCCGCCTTCGCTCCGTTGCGCGTGCCTCCTAAACTGAGAGATCTAAGCATCCTGTTTTTCTATCACTTTGTGGGTGCCCACGCGCTCCGTAAACATCCTCTTGTCGGTGCGATTTCCTGGCTGGCTGAATACCGAACCCTGCGCAGCTACCGGCGCATCCTTACGATTTCACCCAGCATGCAGGAAACGGTCAAGGCCAAACTGGGCCGGCGTAGCGTCGACCTTTCGTGCGAGTACACGGGAATCGACTCGCGCTATTTCGAGCTGAATCCGGAGGAGAAGGGCTACCTTCTCTACCTTGGTCGGACCGATATCCACACCAAGGGACTCGACGTGCTGGTGCGCTCTTTTGCGCGAATCGCGCCGGACTACCCCGGCCTCACACTGAAGATGGCGGGGCGCGGGACCCATCAAACGACGAGGGCGCTAGAGAAGTTGATCTCCGAGGCCAACGTCGGTGACCGCGTTGAGCTCGAAGGCGCTGTCGACGACCGCCGCAAGGGCGAGCTCCTGCGGCGAGCGATGTTCGTCTGCGCCCCGTCGAGGTACGAAGGTTGGTGTATTGTTGCCGTCGAGGCGGCTGCCTGCGGCAAGGCGGTGTTGGGCACCCGAATTGACGGGCTGCGAGACGCCGTGCGTGAGGACGAAACGGGGGTGCTGGTCAAATCGGGAGATGTTGCCGAGCTGGAGACGGGGATGCGACGATTGCTCGACGACGTGGATCTTCGCAACGCCTGCGGGCGTCGGGGGCGGGAATGGGCTCGTCGCTTCGATTGGGACAGTATCGCCCAACGACAGGGAGCGATACTTGAATCAGCTGCCGACGAGAATCGTAGCGTGCCGTAGGACAACGTTCGTGCAGCAAGGGACGGCGAGAACATCCGACTTGATTCTTCGATTCGAAAATGGCAAAAAAACGCAAACCCAAAACGACTGATTCAGAGGAACCGGTAGGCGAGGCCACCCATTTCTGGCAGGCGACATGGTTTCCGGCAATCCTGTTCCTTCTGGTCAGTCTGGCCTACTTCTCCGAGTTCGTTCTTTCCGAGAAGGTGATCTACGGTTCGGACATCGGCGAAGACTTTCACAAGGGGAAAGAGGGGTTTTTCGAGAAGCTGTCGAAGATCCCTCAACCCATGTGGCACCAACAGATGGGCGGTTTCCCGCAATCGGACGAGATCCGCCCACAGTATTTCCCGTCGCACCTGATCTATCTTTTTACCACCTACCAGCGCCATATCGGATGGCGCTACATCCTCACGGTTTTCCTGGCCGCTTGCGGCATGTATCTCTACCTGAGGGGAATCGGAGTCAGTCGCTGGGCGGCGATCTGGTGCGGCATCGCCTATATGTCCGCGCCAACCCTCCTCGCCTTTACCTATGCCGGCCACTACGCCAAGATGGCGGTAATCGCCTTGTTCCCGTTCATGTGCCATTTCCTCGATCGGGGCATGAATTCCGGACGTCTCCGACATTTCCTGGCGCTGGGAATCATGATCGCACTGGGGATCTATTCGCCACACACCCAGATGGTGTTCTATGCGTTGTGCGCCCTGGGTCTCTACTTCCTTTTCCGCGCCGGTCTGCATTACCGGTGCGAAGGGGAATGGAAGCCGATTCTCCAACGCACCGGACTGTTCGCCGTCGCCATCGCCGTCGGTCTTGGTCTAGGTGCGGAAGGGTTCCTCCCGTCCTATCTGCACGCCAAGCAAGATTCGAAGCGTGCTGCCGAATCGGGAGGTCCGGCGAAATCCGCTGACGAGCAGCTTGCTTTCGCCCGCAGCTGGTCTCTGCATCCGGAGGAAGTGGGTTCGCTGGTCGTCCCGGAGTTCGGCGGATTCTTCGACCCGAAGTCCAGGTCCAACTACTACTGGGGACGCAACTATGCGAAACTCAATTCTGAGTATTTCGGGGTGCTCGTCCTGATCCTGGCAGTGGCGATGGGGCCGTCGTTGAAACGAAATCCTCTGGTAGCATTCATGGCCGGCCTGTTGCTGTTGGTGTTGGCGTTTGCCCTGGGCGAGCACACCCCTGTTCACTGGCTCGCCTACCACCTCATTCCAGGATTTAACGTTCTGCGCACGATCGGAATGAGTGCATTCCTGTGTGCTTTTGCGGCCTGTGCCCTCGCCGCTTTCGCGTTGGACCGCCTGTTGAAGGACGATCCGGAGCCGCAGACCCAAAAACACGTCCTGATAGCCGGTTCATCGATTACCGCCACTGCTCTGCTACTTGCGCTGGCGCCCGAAGGCATGACCGGTCTTTGGAAAGCGCTGGTTTATCCGGAAATCACCGCGGACAAGGAGCAGGTCCTGCAACTGAGTTATGGTTGGCTTGCGCGCGGCGCCCTTTTCGTGACACTGGTGGCCGGATGCGGCACGCTGCTTTTGTATCTGCGGACCAAACAGATCATCGGCACCGCGCTGCTCGTGGTTGTCTTGAGCGGGCTGGCGATCTTCGATGGCTGGCGCATAAGCCGGATCTTTCTGAAGTACGAAGATCCCCGGCGCTACGCCGATATCCGGACCGAAAACCGAGAGCTGCGGAGTCTGCTCAATAGCCGCTCCGAACCTTACCGAGTCCTTCCGCTGCCCGACTACGACCTCTTGAGCCAGCCCGGATTCGGGCTCCACGAGGTCAACATGGTGACTGGATTCCACAATTTTACGTTGCAGCGATATGATCGGCTCCTAAGGTACTTCCTCCCTACGACCGATCTGTTCCGCCGGAAGTATTACGCCGGTCAGAAGGTTCGCTACAGCAACGAAGAACTGGTCAACACCCTGCAACCGCTACTGAATTTCACCAACGTCCGATACATCGTTTGCCGTAGAGACGTCGCGATCAACTCCGAGTTTTACCCTGAGATATACGCCGATCGAAGATTCAGGGTTTACGAGAACCCCGCGGCATTGCCCTGGTTCTATCTGGTCCCCGCCTATCGCGTAGAGACGGAGGGCCACCGAATCGTCGAGCAGCTGGTGACGGGCACCGTGGATCCCCGGCGCGAGGTTGTTCTCGAGCAGGAGGTGCCATCCTTCGAGCAAGGTTTGACGCTCGACCCCGGGGACGATCTCATCCAAACCAGGGATTACGACCCGCAAGGGGGCCGGATTGTCCTCGATGTCGAATGCCGGAGCCCACGCATACTCGTCATATCGGACAACTTCCATCCGAATTGGCGGGCACAGATCGACGGCGAAGACGCCCCAATACTCCGCGCCAACTACGTATGGAAGGCGATCTACGTTCCCGCTGGACACCATACCGTCCAACTGACCTACCGCTCAGACGTTCTCGTCGTCTCCCGGATTATCAGTGCTACGACCCTCTTGCTGCTTGGAGGGTTCGGAATTTTTGAGATTCGACGTTACCGCCGAGTGGAAACAACCGGTTTGCCGGCATGATCGGCGCCGCCAAGATCGTCAGGGGGTTCTTCTATACCCTTGGGGGCGGGTACGCGGCGCGGCTGAGCAGCGTACTGCTCACCGTCCTGATAACCCGCGAGCTCGGACCGAGCCGATTCACCGATGTCGTGGTCGGCGTAACCGTCTTCACCGTAGTTTCGAGCCTGCGCGAATTCGGTTTGATGCACGCCTTGCTGCACTTCCAGAACAAGATCAGCGAGTTCCTGGGCACCCACTTTCTGCTGAACATCCTGTTGACCGCCGGCTCTACCTTGGTGAACAGCGTGCTGGCTTGGTTGTTGTTGGCGATCTTTCCGTCGCATTTCTCTCTCACATCCGCGTTGGTGGTATGGGTGTTCTCCGGCTTGAACCTGATCCGCAACGTGACCCTCACGTCCGAAGGTCTTCTGCGCATGGAGTTCGAATTCGGCCGCTTGGCGCTCTTCCACGGTGTCGGCACCATCCTCGCATTATCGTCCACGCTCCTTGCCGCGAAAGCAGGGTGGGAGGCATCGAGCCTGATTCTTGGAGGCTGGTCCACCTTCTCCGTCCTGAGCGTCGTGTACGTGTTGTTCTTCTCAACGGCGACGTTATTGACCCGGCCGCTCGCACTAGCCCAGCTGAATTTCGATTCGGCCTGGGCACGGCGTCTTCTGGCGTATGGGATATGGATTTGGATCGGCTGGGTGCTGCAAACTTTCATGTTGTGGTACGACCGCCTGGTAATCTGGTGGGTGCTGGGCAAGGTCGATATGGCGCTTTACAATCACGCCATGTGGCTCGTCCAGATTCCGACGGCCGTCATCTCGCACATCATCTTTAGCTATACGAACGCTTTGTACTCGCGCTACAAAGACGATCGCGAGCATCTAGGTGAACTGTTCGGGAGAATGCTCCGGATAATCGTCCGCATTTCTTCTCCGCTGGCACTGATTTTCGTTCTGAACGCGCATGAGTTGATGAGCCTCATGCCCAAATGGATCCACGCGGCCCCCATGGTCGTTTGGTTGGCCACGTTCGCGTTTGTGCGTCCACTCCTGGATGAAGGATTCGGTCTGCTGTGGGCGGTCGGCGCGACCCGGGTCTCCGCCGCGATCGTCGCGATTCAGGCGGCCCTGGCTTTGGTAGTGCTGCCGTCGTGCGCCGCAACGTGGGGTGTCGCCGGCGTCGCCTACGGCATGGGTGCGGTGACCCTGGTTGGTTTGATCGGGCTGATTACGGTCGTCCGCAGATTCCTGAAACTCGACTTGAAAAGTGTGTTTGTCGTGCCCGCACTCAGTTTGGGACTTGCAGCCCTCGCTGGCATTACCCTATCCGGGCACTCACCCGAGTGGCCCTTCTTCGATTTCGTCGCTAAGGTTTGCTCGATATCGCTGGTATATGTGGCCGTGCTTGGAACGTTAGAACGCAAAGGCATCCGTGAGGGTTTTGAGCAACTGAAGCTGATCCTAGGACGTCCCCTTCAACCCCCGAACGAGAAATGAAGGGTTCCGAACTCCACACGCCTGGACAAGCGTATTACGCGCACACACGGCTTGAACTCATCTCGTTGCTGGACGGGGTTCCGGAAACCGTTCTCGAGGTCGGATGCGGGCGCGGCAATACCCTTCGCTATCTGAAGGGCCAGGGTGCCAGAGAGACCTTCGGGATCGAGCTGAACAGCAAGGTCGCGGAGGAAGCGATCGGCCAGGTGGATCACGTTGCCATTGGCGACGTTGAATCGATGGAGTGGCCGTTTCCCGGCGCGCGGTTTGACTGCATCATTCTTGGTGATGTCTTGGAGCACCTCCGCGATCCTTGGGGTGTGGTAGAAACCCTCAAGGAATTACTTCGCGACGGTGGCCAGCTTGTTGCCAGCCTTCCCAACGTGCGTTTTTACGGGGTCTCCCTTCCGCTTCTCCTGAGAGGCAAGTGGACCTATACCGAGGAAGGAATTCTCGACCGCACGCATCTGCGATTTTTCACCCGCGGAAGCGCCATCCAACTATTTTCCGGAGCGGGGCTAAGGGTTCATCACGTCGCTTCCACCTATGGTCCGAAGCGGCGCCTGTTCAACCTGTTGACTCTGGGCATCTTCCGAAATCACCTCGCCCGTCAGCACTTGATTCATGCGTACAAAGCCGAGTAACGAGAAACCGACTTGCCATTCTAGTGAATCTGCTGAGTTGTGGAAGCCCACAGTAATCCGATGATGCGCCCAACGCCGCGACTGACCATTGTTATTGTCAGCTACAACACCTGCGACTGGTTGCAGAGATGCCTCCAGTCTGTAAGCCGGCAAGACGGTGTCGATGAGGTTGAGGTGATCGTCGTCGACAACGCGTCAAGCGATGGCAGCGGGGGAATGGTCCGCGAAGAATTTCCGCAGTTCGATCTGGTGCCGCTTGACTCGAATGCGGGATTCAGTAGAGCGAATAATTTGGGCGCTGCCCGCGGTGTTGCACCGATACTCCTTTTCTTGAACCCCGATACCGAGGTGCTCGACGGTTCCCTGGGAGCGATGCTTGCCCACCTGGAATCGAACTCCCACTGGGATGTTGCCGGAGGCTTGGTCTACAATGAGGCCGGCGGAGTCGAGCGTTCCACAGGATCGTGGCCCACCTTATGGAGCCGAATCCTTGATGTATCGTTGGATTATGCGCCGCGGCGGATCGTAGATGCGTTAGAGTATAGGGCACACCGCAACCGAAAATTCGACTCCACGAGGAGGGTAGATTGGGTAACAGGGGCTTATCTGTGGATCCTCAGATCGGCCTTTGAGCAAATAGACGGGTTCGATCCGGACTTTTTCTACTACGACGACGTCGATCTCTGTTATCGGGTCCGAAAATCCGGCGGAACGGTATGGTTCATGTCTGCTGCCCCCATCATGCATTATAAGAATAAAGCCCCGGTTTCCTCGCGAGCACGGAAGGAAGCGCGAGTGAGGTCGATGAAAGCGTTCAAGAACAAACACTTCAGCATCTGATGTGCCACCCGTACGGTGCGTAAGCATTTGAAAGAGTTATGCTAAAATCCTGGAAGAGTTGGCTCCCTTTTCGACGGGAGGGAATGTCCCCCACGGATTTCTCCTGGTTGCCAAGATACTTTTTCCTTATGTTACAGCGTGTGATTTGAGTTACTGTGGGCAACACCTGGTCGAGCTTGCCTTCATTCGGTTGGGAAACCGCGTATCTCGCAAGGGTGTGGACGGCTTAATTTTACTCCATTTTCGCGGGTAAAAAATGCTTGACACTCGTTTTTTTTGGAGTATATTTCCATCTCCGCTGTACGAGGAGTTGGGTTAAGTGTATCCTTAATATGGTATTTGCAGGTTAATGTTGAACGTTACCACGATTGTTTTGATGGTAAAGAAAGGAGGGATGTGGCGCAGCAACTTTGAGCTTGCGAACAATTACGGGTCCCGTAGATTCTGGCAGATCTCATGGGCGAGAGTGGTAAACTAATCGCGGTGGTTTCATTTTTTAATCCAGGGGAGTTTTCCCTGAGGAGGAAATCTCAAATGCTTAAGGGTGGTAGATATTTATTGCTCTTGGCCGCATTCATCGTGGGGCTGAGTATGGTAGCAGGGGTCGAGGACGCCGAGGCGGCCGAGATTACTTCGGTTACCCTATCGACACCTTCTGATAGCGGTGCCTTGAGAGGCATCGACTCAGTCTTCGTGGCGACGGTCACCGTTTTGGACGTACTATTGCCCCCCGACAGTTTGACCGTGGTCATGTACCTCGTTACCGTAAGTTGGACGGAGGACCAGATGCGAGCCGTGGTCACGGAAAGAGCCCCGTAGGGGATGACGGTTTCGGATCAGCGACCCAATTTCGGAGCCCAGGCCCAGATCAGACGGCACTATCGGCGCCGCGGCAACATACGAATCAACGTCTACGACGAAGCAGGCGACGATTATACGGCGACGGGTTCGTGGCGGTACTGAAACGCCTGGGGCGGCGTCGAAGCTTTTCGTGGGCGATGCAGATTCGGTTACCTCCGCAATTACGGCTGATGGTGCGACTTTTACGTGGTACGGAAGGGTAAGCGAGCAGGTTGGTGACGGTCGGCGAGGTTCGTGTGGCAGCCTTTGCCCTCGACGGTCCCGTCGACGACTATCGACGGCCGGCGTAGCGCCGAGCTGGACGATATTTCGCCGGTTGTTATCTCTCCAGACAGCCACGCTATGAGCCTCGACGGCGACAGGCCGGACGGGGCCAGTCGCCTTCGCCAACGCCGCCTTCGTCCCCCTCCACGTGGATTGAATCAAGTTGACTACTTGGGAGGATCAACGATCCCGCTACATGTGCTGGACGATCGGCTTCCGGTACCTTAACCCTGGCGACTGACTAAGCCGACCCGCACCGTTGGATACATCCGACCATCAGCGCCATCCACAGAACTCACGGAGCCATGGTCGACGGTTTCACGGACGGCCCAAGGAAGTTCTAGGCATTGGAGATTCCGTGTCCATACGGGTAAAGATGGGCGCATCGGCCGATCGACGTTTTGCGGTCGGATTCGCTCACAGTCGTTGCCGATCTCTTCGGGAAGGCTTTCACATTCGACAAGGGCAACCGGAGCGGAGACACCCTCCGGTTCACGTTGGAGTTGAGCGAAGGTCTATTCGGGGCTGGCACTTTGGCCTGCTGCGCAGGCATGGACGAGGTCGTGTCGGATACCTTCGAGATCTTTTACGTCGACAAGGCCGGTAACCGGAGCGCATTCGGTCCCAATCAAATCCCGGCTGGTGTAACCGCCACAGTGGGATTCATGGTCGACACGAAGGCGCCCGTCTTGGATGGGGAGGTCGTCGACGGCGACACCATTCTGCCGGTAAGCACGGATACGATTACTGACGGAACTCTTCGTGGACAATCTCTCCGATCTGACTATCGGCTACCCGGATGACGTCAACGCAGTTCAATGGATTCTCGCCGAGGCTCTTGACACGCTCTTCATTACCTTTGATGGAGCGGACACAGACGTCACAATTGGCATTCCCGGTAACATCAACCCCAATGACAGCGGCAAGGAGACAATCACCGGAGACAACGCTCTATTGGCCGGTATGGCAAGAACCCTCGACTTCACCGCCTGGGCGACTTTGGCACCGACACTGAACCCGATTCACGATCAGTTGGGATTCAGCTCTTTGGTGCCGACGTTGCCGACAGTTGCCTACAAGGGACCCACGTGCTACACAGTCCTACACTGGATCCCTAGCCGTGTCGCCTACACTTATCGCGGCGGGCAGTACAGCGGATTCGATCGTTACGGGAATGCATACCGTCAAATTCCGCGGGAAGGATTTCGGTGGCAATCTAGGGCCAGAGCTTTCCAGAACGAACGTCTATCTGGATTTGGATGACATTGGGCTGGGCCGATTGTTCCCGTCCAAGGAGGCTTTCGGTTCAATTACCGACACCCGTCAGGACACCATCGAAGAAGAGACCTCGAGGGTCATCTTCCAGCTGAGTGAGCCGGCAGACAGTGTGTTGATTGTCTACCAAGGCATCAGTGGCCCCGACAACGAGAAAACCAGAACCCGCCGATTGTCAGGAACCGAGCTTACCAAGACCGACGGCCAACAAACCTTCGAGATCGACTCGCTTGCCAATGGCACGGAATACGTCCTGTCAGTGTTGGCGCGCGATCTGGCTGGCAACTTCGTGCGCTCACGCGCAGACACATTCCTGTACGACACCAGTTTCGTGGTGCCGATTATCCAGCGTTTTACCATTGCTATAGAGGGCCGGGAGGCAGGACTTGACAGCCACCGCACCGCCGGCGAGCCGACAGTTCTAATTATCCAGGCGGATGCCACCACCGATGACTCCCGCGAGGCGGTGACCTACGGGTCCGAAGCCATCCTGAAGGTTGTCGGTGGCACCGGGGTTTCGTTGACGGGCACGGGTGTCACAGATGCAGGCGGTGGTCGCGCCACGTTGAACTCGAACGGCTGGGTGGTTGGACGCCGTACCGTTACACTCAACGACACGGCATCCATAGATACGCTAACCGTGTCTATCGTAGACTCGACTACCTCGGGTGGGCCGTTCGCCGGTGCGCTCGACTCGGTCATCGTTTACGATCCCGCTGATTTCAGCCAGATCGTAGTTGCCGCACCTGCAACCGCTACGCAAGGCACCGCCTTCTGGGTCGGCCTCACCGTGGCAGACAAGTTTAATAACACGCGTACCATCGATGATGATCGGTACGTTACGATTGCCGCCAACAAACTTGGTGTCGATTTGCCGGTAGGCGACATCCTCGTCAAGGAAGGCAGTGGCGGCTTCTGGGCGAATTCCACCGGATTCAGCGGTGTCGACCTCGTCTTTACTGCACGTACTCTCGTAAGCACAGAACCTGAGGAGGGGGCCCCTGACACCGGTGGCAACTTCATCGATGGTAAATCGGCCAGCGTTAACGTAGCTGCGAGTGGAACCACCACGATCGACGCACCTGACACCCTAATCGCCGCCGATTACACCGGTGCCGATGGGAGTGGTGATCAGGGTGGTTTCGTAATGTTGACCTTCGACAACTCCACCAGTCACGAAACCTTGACCGCTTACCGCGTCTGGCGCGAAGTCAGCGTCAGCTACCGCACCTCCACAGCGGCGGATTCAACAACCTCCGCCCTCGTGGCGCTCGCCGAGCCGACGGCCGAATTCGTCCCGTGGGCCAAGGTGGATGCGGTGCCGGGTGTTAGCCTCAATAATGTCATAGTGGCGACACTGGATAATGTTGAGACCCGCTGGGCGGTTTCAGCCGAAAGTGGCCGCACAACCAGTGCATCGACGGCTGCCAAACAGGCATTCGGCGATCTCGCAACGGTCGGGGCAGCATACGACTTGATGGCTGAAACGATGGTGGAAAGCAAACAAGCTATCGTCCAGGTTGAGGGTCCGGTGTTCGCGAATCTGACACCTGAGGCGCTGGCTTATGTCGAAAAGGGAATCGCCCTTCGATTGAAGGACACGGAGAGCGCGACTCGTAGCTCGATTCGGACCTACACTGAAGGTGCCATTCGCGCGGTCGACAACATCGCTCCGGAGCCCGTGGCTTTCTTGCGGGCTCTCGATACTCCGAGTGATGCTGGTTCCAGCGTCAGTCTGCTGTGGAGCAAGTCGGAATCTGACAGAATGATGCCTCGCTTTGCGGCTGGCGCTGTGGGCAACGGCACCATTGGTGATCAGGTTGCCGGTGTGAAGGGTTACAACGTGTATCGCAAGATCGCTGACGGAGAGTTCGCCCTGGTCGGCAAGGCTGGCGCGGGCGAGACAACCTTCACCGATCTTAGTGCCTTCAACGGCATTAGGTACACGTATGCAGTTACGCCATACGATGAGGACAATCTAGCTGACGGCGGTCTCGAGAGAACCGCCATGGCCATTCGCAACCACGTGATCGACAAGTCGGGCAAGCCGGTAATCGGCCTCTTCGGCGCTGACAGTCGCGTTGGCTTCGATGATTTCTTCATCTTCTCCGACAACTTCGGTCTCGACGCCGGAAGTCAGGATTTTGAGCCTGCTTTCGACCTGAGCCCGAACAACAAGATTGATTTCGACGACTTCTTCGTATTCGTCGATTACTTCGGTCGCAGTATCGAAGCCTCCGGCAAGGTGGTACCTCTCACTGCCGGTCGCAACAGTGAAGCAAGCCTCTACCTTGAGGCCTCAGCTGCACTGCCGAGGGTAGGCGAAGAGATGGCAATTGAGGTCGAGCTGGCTGACTTTGTCGGGGTCAAGGGTTATGGCTTCACGGTCAATTACGATGCAGAGACCCTGGAGTTCGTAAAGGTGACTTCGGAGAGAAGCTTGCTCGGAGAAACGGAATTGGCGCAACCGCGAATCATCTCGAAGACCGAAGGAACGATTTCGGTCGCCGCCTACGGACAGACGGTCGACAAGGGCGAACTGGACATGAGCCTGATCTTCCGTTCAACGGCAGAGATTGAGGATGGACGCCTCTACTTCAGCGAGGGCGAGCTGCGAGACGGCAATTTTGCCGTCAACCAGGTGGCACGGCTGGGTGAGGTCCAAATCCAAACTCGACCCGAGGCCTTCGCGTTGGCCAACAACTACCCGAACCCGTTTAATCCGGAAACGACCATCAAGTACGCGCTTCCTGATCCTGTTGATGTAAGATTGGAGATTTACAACATGCTGGGTCAGCAGGTGCGCACACTTGTTGCAGAACCGCAGAACGCCGGTCGTTACACGGTTAAGTGGGATGCTACAAACGAGAGTGGACATTCACTCTCGACCGGAATTTACTTCTACCGCTTGGTAGCTGGCGAGTTCCACAAGGTCGAGAAGATGCTACTCTTGAAGTAGCAGCATAGAGTCATTGTCGATGAGATGGGGCTCCTCTGAATCAGGGGGCTCCATCTCACTATTATCCCAATGACGTTTCACATTTCAGGCCAAATCAAAGAGAGGAGTTACAGCTGATGCGTAACCGCGTGAGTAGATTCGCGCTGCTTGCCATCGCTTTGGTTTTCGCAGTGGGAAGCACTGCTTTTGGCGGCGAAAACGCAGATGCAGTGGTCACTCTTACCAGTTCGAGCGAAGTGTCCGCCGGGCCTGGTGATACGATATCGGTCGCTCTATCAGCTTCGGGTATGGTGGCTGTCAAGCAGATTGATTGGACAGTACAGGTATCCTCTGCAGACGCATTCGATTTTACCGTATACACTGAGGATAACGGAGGATTCTCCCCGGACACTGGTGAATCGGTGCTAGTCGACGAACCGGTTGGGCTTTTTGGGGCTAATTTCACTGGTCCTGAATTTCCCGACGGAATCGACGGTGATAAGGTTAAAGTCGCGTTCGCGCAGTTGGGCGGAAGCGAACTGAGCGGTGAGAGATCGTTAGGCGAGCTTAGGCTCGTAACAAGCAGTAGCTTCACGAGCGACACCGAAGTCACATTGACCGTCTCCGAGGTCACCCTAGGGCAGAGCGCCAATGAGCAGGACGTTTTCGTCGCCGACGACCTTGGAATAACCGTTACGGTCAATCCGCCTGCACCGCCGGTAACCGAGCCGACGCTGACCGCAACTTCAGACACGGATGTCAGCCTCGACTACGGCGATACGGCAACCTTCTCCGTGGCATTTACGGATGCATCGGGAGACGGCGCTTCCGGACAGGCCATAACCTGGAGCATTAGCAACAACGGCTCCGAGTCTGTCACATTAGGCGACGGAACCGAAATCGCAGCCGGCAATGACATTACGGCCGAGAGCGAGACAGACTCTGACGGAGACGCCAGCGTAAGTATTTCCTCGGACGCTGATAGGGACGCGGGTACCACGAGCATTTCGGTCGAAGCCAGCACCTCGGCAAACAACTCCGAGGGTACCTCGCGTGACTTAGAGGTCGGATTCAGCGCTACTTGGGATGTGCCCGTTCCAGCTGAGTTGGCTTCCTTTGCAGCTGAGGTTAGTTTCGACAACGAAGTGACCCTTCATTGGGGCGTCGCTTCACAGTCGAACAATGTGGGTTGGGAAGTCTATCGGAGCGTGGATCAAGCCCAGTTCCATCAAATTGGCGAGCTCATTCCAGGCGATGGAACGACGGATCAGTTCAGAACGTATTCGTTCGAAGATGCTGATCTTCCCGATGCGTCCAAGGTTTACTACTATCTGCGGCAGATCGACCTCGACGGTAGCACCGCACGATCGGAAGTCATCGAGGTCTCGATCAGCTCGACGCTCATAAATCAGCAGATATTGCCGTTGGCGAACGAGTTGCGTCAGAACTTTCCGAACCCGTTCAATCCTGAGACTACGATATCTTTCGACCTAGATGACCATGCCATCGTGAGTCTTCGCATTTACGATGTAACCGGCCAACTGGTCAGAGAGTTGATCAGCGAGGAGAATTTCGCTGCCGGCAGGTATGAACGACTTTGGGATGGACGAGACAACACGGGCGCTACCGTGGGAAGTGGACTTTATCTTTACCGCATACAGTCGGAAAAGTTCACGGCGATGAGGAAGATGGTGCTACTGAAGTAAGTTTGTTGGATATAACAGAAGGTTGCTGGGGCCGTTGATTCGTCAACGGCCCCTTCTTTTTTTGTCAGAAGGCACCGAAACCGTATATGAACCTCCAGCTGTTATATTTCGCCCAGCTCCGGGAGAAGATAGGGGCCAGGGAAGACCATTTGGAACTGCCCCTAGGATCCTCGGTCAGTGACCTGCGGCAGCACTTGCTCGAATTATATCCCCAGATGAAGAACACTCTAGATGGGGTTGCGATCGCAGTCAACTTGGAGTACGCGGAAGATGAACGCATATTGTCAGAAGGTGATTCGGTGGCGCTGATTCCGCCTGTTTCCGGAGGTCGCCATGATAAAGATAGTTGAAGATCCAATTAGACCGGAAGAGCTGTTCGGAACCGTTTTATCTGAAGATGACGGTGCCATAGTGAGCTTTAGTGGCGTGGTCCGTAACCAAACTAACGGCAAGCGAACGAATCATCTGGTCTATGAGGCATACCCTGAGATGGCTGAGGCCAAAATGGTGCAGATTTCTACTGAAGCGAGCAAACAATGGCAATTGGACCAGGTTGCCATTCTTCATCGCATCGGAAGGTTAGAGGTCGGCGAAATCAGTGTGTTGATCGCGGTGTCGAGTCCGCATCGCCGGGAGGCATTCGCCGCATGTCAGTACGTGATTGACCGCCTCAAAGAAGTAGTTCCGATCTGGAAGAAAGAGGTTGGAGACGATGGCGAGTTTTGGGTTGAAGGACCGGATCATGCCTCCGCCACTACTTCATGACCGTCGAAAATTTCAGTTGGGTGATACAGGGAGTTTTGGCCGGTTCAGGACAGGTTTTCGGAAATGACTGGAGGTACAGCCCGAGCGTCATCGAAACGAAGGGGGATCTCGAACAGATCCACGATGAAGGGATAAGGGCGGTTGTATCGCTAACTACGATTCCGCTTGACTCTGAGGGGCTTACGAAATGCGATATTCAATATCTCCACTTACCCGTCATGGACATGCAAGCCCCAACGTTGGAGGTGATCGAGCGTTTCGTGGAATTTGTGAACTGCTCTCGGAAGGCTGAGCGTCCAGTTCTGGTTCATTGTGGGGCCGGGTTGGGCAGGACCGGAACTGCAATTGCCTGCTATCTCGTGTCTGAGGGGGCGAGCGGTCCAGAAGCCCTGGAAAAGGTCCGTTCGATGCGTCCTGGTTCGGTGGAAACCATTGAACAGGAAGCTCTTATTCATAGGTACCATCGACACCTCGATCAGAAGAAAGACCGTAATCCCTAGGCATCCCCATCCGAGTTGACAGTGAAAGTTCAGCTGGCTAAATTGGGGCAACCTGCGGTTCTTTGACGGTAGGTGAGACTGGTCGTCCACGGTTTCCCCGTGGTCGGTCCATAAAATAGGGACGGGAGGTCAAAATGGAACTAAACAATCTACCAACATGTCTGGCATGCACGAAGGCGGTTCTAGTCCCCCTCTCGGACTATGGCCGGGACGGGGCCGCGATTCACTTCAAAGCCTGGGCTTGTACCAATCCTGAGTGCGGGTTTCACATGCGCATAGACAATGGCGAGCTTAGTATTGGCCGAGAAATCAAGGAATCTTATAAGTAAGACTAGTAGCTTTCGCCCCAACACAATCTCGTCCTCAACTGGCTCCAGTAGGGAGCCTTTTTTATCTTTTGCCTCGAATAAATGAGCAATATACGACTGGGTGAGTGGGGCATTCGGCTGGCAGCCGTGACACTATCCGTTTTCATCTGGTTCCACGCCGTAACCGAGAACACCTACCACAGAGAATTTGACATTCCCATACAAGTCGGCGAGGTGTCATCCACCTCCGACGACGGTCTTGTGGTGATCGCGAATGAGGTCCCAAATCACGGTCGCGTTGTTGTTGCCGGCCGTGGCAAGGACCTCCTGCAGCTGGATGCGAACGCCTTCGTTCTGAAAATCCAACCTACAGGACACGCGGGCAGCTCGGCCACGCATCGGTTGTCGGTCTCTGATATCGAGAATCGAACTGCAAACAGCAGAATCCATGTTGAGCAAATCATTCGCCCGAAGGAAATTGACCTAGAATTCGACGTGCGCGTCGAGCGGGAAATCCTCGTGGATCCAATAGTAGAAATACGCATCGCTGAAGGACATACCCTGGTGGGCACGTCGACCGTCGAGCCGACTACGGTAACTGCGTACGGACCCAGTAGACAGGTCGCCGAATTACGAGTTGTAAAAACACACCCTGTTGTGCTGGACGGCGCAAAACAGGATATTCGGCGGCAGCTAATAATTGAGCGACCCTCCGGGACCCGTATCACCATAGAACCCAACCAAGTGACGCTTACGGCCGATGTGCAAATCCTCGCGGAGGACGTCATTGAGAGTGTGCCCGTACGGATCAGAAACCTGGACACCACTGCCGTAATCGCAGTCCCCTCAAGAGTTAAGGTCAAAGTACGCGGCGGAATCGACATTATCGCTTCCCTCGATCCCGAAAAAGACCTTGACCTATCCGTCGACTACGGCGCCTATGAAGGCAGCGAACTGTCGATCGAAGCGCCTTCGAACACTATCTTCGAGATTCGCGAAATCTCTCCTCCCGCCGTCCAGTTGGTTGAGCGGTGAGTCTTCCGGCCTCAGCGATTCGACATTATTTGCGTCCAGCTACCTCCCGACCGCAAATTCTCTCCTTCCTCTTAGCTCTTATCGTTCCGAGACCCGAGGTGGCTGTCTGCGCTGGGCGGTTTGAGGTTCGAAAATGAGAGTTCTCGGTATCGAATCGTCCTGCGACGAAACGTCCGCGGCGGTCATCGACGCGGACGGCACGTTGCTCGGTCACGTAATCCATTCCCAACAGGAACACGCGGCATACGGCGGGGTTGTCCCCGAACTGGCTTCTCGAGCCCACATACGAACCGTTGTGCCCACCATCCGCAAGGCGCTTGAGGAGTCGAAGTGTAATCTACACCAAATGGACGGAATAGCGGTGACGGCTGGACCCGGTCTGGTCGGTTCGCTGCTAGTCGGCATCAGCATCGCCAAGGGAATGGCGCTTGCCGTTAAAAAGAAACTGATTGGCGTTCATCACCTCGAAGGCCACATCTTCTCTATCCTACTTGAACATGAAAAATTCGAATCGCCGTTTCTAACGCTGCTCGTCTCGGGAGGTCATTCGGAAATCGTATTGGTGAAATCTCTGGGACACTACGAAGTTCTCGGCCGAACGCGGGACGATGCCGCAGGGGAGGCGTTCGACAAGGGGGCAAAGATGCTCGGCCTCTTGTCAGCAAGTGGGTCGATACACGGAGGCCGGCTCCTCGCCGAATCCGCCGCCGAGGGCAATCCCGACGCCATTCCGTTCCCAAGGGGACTTTGCAAGGAAGATACCCTCGATTTCAGCTTTAGTGGGCTAAAAACAGCGCTTCGAAACCATATCGGTTCACTCTCCGAACGCGAGAGAAGTGTGATGCTGCCGCACATCGCAGCGAGTTTCGAAATGGCCATCGTGGACGCACTCGTCGCGAAAACCGTTAAAGCGATGCAAGGGTGCCAAATCAAGACGGTTGCGTTGGCGGGTGGGGTGGCGGCGAACGCGACCCTCCGCAGGAAGCTGAGCCAGGAAGTTGCGGCTCGTGGTGGAACTCTGCGTTACCCTTCTCCTATCTACTGCACGGACAACGCGGCCATGATCGCTGCCGTCGGCCGATTTCATCTCATGAATGGGACCCAATCGGGCTACGATCTAGATGCCGATCCACGTATGAAATTGTAAAATGGATGTAGAAATCGGAGATCTGCAAGACATCAACATTGATCTGCTCGGGGGTTCTATATGGATCGTAATGGTCCCCCTGGCTATTCTCGTGGTCTGCCATTTGTATGCAAACACGAAACCGACGACCAGTCCGACCCTCCGTTGGACGCTGGCGACTGTCCGCTCGGTGACGTTGGTTTTGCTGCTGACATCGATGGCGGAGCCCGCCGTTTCGATGTTGCATCGGGTCCTGGTGCCCCCCCAGCTGTCAATTCTTCTCGACCGAAGCCAAAGCATGGCGGTAGTCGAGTCCGGGATCAGCCGGATGGGTCGCGTTGCTGGAATTCTGGGCGACGCGCAGTTTCAACAACAACTGAAAAAAGTAGACACAAGATATACTGCCGTGTCGGACACGGCCGAGAAGATTTCTCGCCCGACGGGAATGAATCTTTCCGCCGGTGGGCATTCAACCAATCTGTCCCGCGGAATCCGAATCGGCGGCCAACAGTTTACCGGACGAACCCAATCACGCTCGATGCTACTCATTTCGGACGGTGGTCACAACCTCGGGGAAGATCCTGTAACCCTGGCGAAGGAGCTGGGCGTGCCCGTATTTGCCCTAGGTGTCGGCAGCCCTGAGGCAGCTCCCGATGTGCGCCTGGTTGATGTGGATCTTTCCAAATCGGCATACGTGGGTCATCCGCTCACTCTTGTGGTCAACCTAGTAAACCATGGATTCGCCGGTACTCCAGGTGAAGTGGTCGTCATGGACGGGGACGACACGTTAGCCACCAAGAAGCTCGTCCTGTCGAGGGCTGGCCAGACGCAGTCGGTATCGATTGATATCAACCCCAAGACGGCCGGACCTCGATATCTCCGGGTCCTCGTTGAACCACATATTGGGGAGGGAAATCGGAGCAACAACGAAATATTGGCTTTTACGAAAATCCTCGGAGCTCGTATCAGGGTATTGCTTGTAGCCGGGGGTCCCAGTCACGAGTTGTCGTTCCTTTCCCGGAGCCTCGTGGCGGATTCAAGTATTGCGGTAACTTCGATGATCTACAAGAACCAAGAAACCGCATATGAAGATCACTGGCAGGAGCTTTCCGGTGCGGACGTGGTGATTCTGTCAAATGTGGGTCAGGGTACAGTGTCAGGACAACACCTAAAGGCGATAGCGGAAAAGGTAGCAAAAGGCTCCGGTCTCTTGATCATAGGGGGCACTAAGGCATTTCAAAGCTGGATCGCTACTGAGGGTATAGAGAAGGTTCTCCCAGTAAGATTGGCCAATGCCGCATACGTAGCGAAGGAAATCCCCGTTCGAATATCCGAGGAAAGGCAGAGCCATCCCGTGCTTGCCCCTCTCGCCCGCGACGTTTGGTCCAACATTGCGCCCCTATCGGGGTATGTCCCAACCGTAAAGGAGGATCAGCGGGGCATTTCCCTCATGTACGCTCCGGTCGATAAAGATCCCCCACTTGTCGTGGCTGGAACATATGGCGCCGGGAAAGTCATTGCAGCATTGTCGCCCTCGTTCTGGCGCTTGGACTTTGTAACCAGCGGTGCGGGGGGCCGGCCGCAGGGCATACGACATTTCTGGCAGAGCGCCGTCCACTGGATTGCGCAAAGAGAGTCAAGTGGTCGCCTACAAGCAGCGCCAGAACGACAGGTCTATCGCGCGGGTGAGCCATTGACTTTTACGGCGCAGGTATTCGACGAGTTTTTCCGCGCTCAAAACGGCGCGGAGGTAACCGTAGCCTTTGGGGACGTCAGTTTTCAACTGGAAGAGGCCGACGGCGAATACCAAGGTACCTGGGACCGGCAGGGCTTGGAGCCTAGGCCCTACAGTTTTAACGCATCCGCGCGCTATGCAGGCCATGTTATCGGGGAAGATCGTGGCGAATTCGTGATCGAGGGCCACAGCGTTGAGGATGGAGATCTCCGAGCCGATACGCTGCTCTTGCAACAGATCGCCCAAGTCAGCGGGGGCCGTTATGGCCGCCTCGATAACTGGCAGGCGCTGATGCGGTCCCTGAATCTTCAAACTCAGATAGTGGAGGAAATCGATACGCACCGATTGTGGGGGTCTATCTGGCCGATGGCCGCGGCAATAGCTCTATTAGTTGTGGAATGGACGGTGCGAAAACGCATCGGCATGATCTGACCGAACTCCGATATTCCATATATGCGCCGCACACAGTACCCATATGTTACCCTCATTGGCCTGTTTCTGACCCAGACCGCGGTTTCCCCCCAGGTGGTTCTAAACGAGGTGATGTATGATCCCGCCGGCCCCGAACACCACGACGAATTCGTCGAGCTCAAAAACCTCAACGAATATACATCTGTCGATCTTCACGGCTGGAGCGTGGGTGATGATGAGGAACTCGACAGCCTGGTCGACGTTGGCGACGGCCTTACCCTTGGTCCTGGGCAACTCGGTCTGGTGCTCGACGCCAGTTACTTCGGCAACTCTACGACCTACGAACACGTGCCAACAGACGTTATTTTACTTACTATTAATGATAGGGCGTTCGGCAAGACAGGTTGGTCAAACTCCAGAAAAGAAACCGTCTTTCTAAGGGATTCCGCCGGCGGTACGGTTGATCTGTTTATCTATTCTTCACAGAGCAGATCGGGTTTTTCCTGGGAACGAGTCGACTCTACCGGTGAAGGACGCGCGATGTGGGATCTTGCCTTCGTCGCCGGTGGTACACCGGGTGCGATAAACAGTCGCGAGCTCATACATGTGCCGCAGCAGCTGGAACTCGAAGCGGATCCCAACCCATTCGTCAGGGAGCTCGCCATTCGACTTTCTCTGCCGGCGCGGTCAGGGCTGGCCAATCTCTGGCTTTTCGATATTGAAGGAACTCGCGTCAGAGAGATACTGAATGGCGACGACGTTTCGACCCACGGCGAATTCCTCTGGGATGGCAAAGACAAGAATGGCCGCGAGGTGCCACCCGGACGCTACATTGTTTACGTCGAAGTAAACGTGAGGGGCGTCGTTCAACAGAAGAAAATCGTCGTCGTTCGCACCGTCGAATAATTTTAACCAACCCTCCAAGCCCATCCCCGGGTCAAGTGGTTGGTTGATAGGTCAACGCATCCCGCTTCCTCTGCTCCCCACCACCCCTGCACAGTTTCACCTCGTTGGAGTCCAACCGATGGTTAGCGATGCGCGTCACAATCCGGGCGGTAGAAAAGGATCGAGGGCGATCGGTGTCATCCTGCTCGCGCTTGGCATTTTTCTGGCCGTAAGCCTCTTATCCTATTCGCCGCAGGACTATCCGAATTCCAGCAATTCGCCAAACGACAGCACGAACTGGGCAGGATACACCGGAGCCTACTTCGCATTCGGGGCGTTCTTTGGAATCGGATACGCGGCCTATCTCCTTCCAGTACTTGCTCTGGTCTGGGGCTGGAACCGCCTATGTCAGAACTCGATCTCACACGCACTATACCGCACGGGAACCCTTCTTAGTGTCTGCTTGCTTTTCTGCGTTGGAGCTGGACTGCCGCTCTATTCCTCATACACCGCGTTCGAACTCGGCGGCTGGCTCGGTACCTACTCAAGCGAAGTAGTGCTCATCCCCTACGCAGGTCGAATCGGATCAGCCATCCTGTTGGTGGCTCTGTCGATAGCGGCATTGATGTTGACTACAGATGTGAATCTGCGGCCTGTTGCGAGAGCCGCAAGAGCCCTCTGGGCTTCGAAAAAGCTACATGTTCTGATGAATACGTTCATTGCATTGGGAAGAGTCCCGCACCTGTTGTGGTCGCGGGCAGGTTACTACCTGAAATATTTCCGATCAAACTCAGGCAACACAAAGCTCCGAATGCCCGATCCAAAAGAAACCTACAGCAGTGTCGACAGTCTACATGACACAGACATCGATGGAAACCACCTAGTGTTTTCAACGGGAGAACAGGAAGCGCCTCCAGAGATCCGGCGTGATATACCAATTACGGCGCCCCCCGTGCGAATGCCGTCTGGGGACAGCAAAACCCCCGGCCCCAATGTCAACTGGAAAAAGAGAACACAGTCGCCTCATTTCCGCATGCCAATAGTCGGCGTGGTGATGGATACGGTACCCAACAATCCCGGAGAGCTCAGTAGGGAAGAGCTGCTTGAGAATGCCCGCGTTCTAGAGGAAGCCCTGAGCGACTTCGATGTAACCTGTAAGGTTGTTGAGGTGATTCCCGGACCCGTTGTCACCCGCTACGAATTGGAGCCAGCCTCCGGAGTTAAGGTCAATAGGATTGTCACCCTTACAGACGATCTGGCGCGGGTTATGAGCGCGCGTGGCATACGCATCCAAGCACCCGTACCCGGCAAGTCTGTCGTTGGCATCGAAATTGCCAACCAGACCAACGAGGTCGTCTATTTGCGAGATATACTCGAATCCGAAGAGTTCAAGAAGGCGCCATCAAAGCTCACCATGGCCTTGGGTAAATCGATCACCGGGGAATCATTTGTCGCAGATCTTGCTAAAATGCCCCACTTGCTAATTGCGGGTGCGACGGGCTCGGGGAAAAGCGTCTGCATCAACAGTTTGATCTCAAGTATCCTGTTTAAGGCAAGTCCGGAGGAGGTTCGCCTGCTGATGGTCGATCCCAAGGTCGTCGAACTGACGGTCTACAACGGGATCCCGCATCTACTCGTACCGGTAATCACTGAGCCACAGCGCGCTTCGGAGGCGTTACGGTGGACGGTTGCGGAGATGGAGGTTCGCTACCGGAAGCTTGCCGAGTTGGGGGTCCGCAACCTGGCGGATTACAACCGGAAGCTGCCGAAGGTCAACAAGGAGGACGAAAAAGCTGGAATCGAGCCTACGAATCCCCTCCCCTACATCGTTGTCATCGTCGACGAGTTTTCTGATCTGATGTTGACGGCTCCAGCAGATGTCGAAACGTCCCTCATGAGCCTCGCCCAGAAATCACGTGCTGTCGGCATCCACATCATTTTGGCCACCCAAAGGCCTTCCGTCAACGTAATCACGGGCGTCATCAAAGCTAATTTTCCATCGAGGATCGCATTCCAGGTGCCATCAAAAACCGATTCGCGCACCATTCTCGACCTCAACGGGGCCGAACGTCTGTTGGGTAGGGGAGATATGCTCTTTCTCCCAGCTGGTCAGGGTGAACCGATCCGTGTTCACGGCGCCTACATATCCGGAGACGAAATCGAGCGTCTGGTGGAGTCCCTGCAGGATTCCGAATACGAAACCGAAGATGTTGCGGTCTTCTCAGCGCATGCGGATATTAACGACTCGTCTGCCGACGACCGTGATGAGTTGTTCGATGAAGCGGTCCGGCTGACGGTTGAATCTGAGCAGGCTTCGACCTCGTACCTCCAACGACGCATGAAGATCGGGTACTCGCGCGCGGCGCGCCTCATGGACGAACTCGAGGCCGCCGGAATTGTTGGTCCGGCCGAGGGCGCCAAGCCGCGGAAGATCTTCGTGACGGCAGAAGATCTGGAAGGGACTACCGCAAATCCGTGATTGAAGTCGAAGGTTGGCGCTGGACAAGAGTCTGGTCACTTCTGCTGGTGCTCCTTGCCGAGGGTTCTTGGACACCGGCGTTCAGTGCGCGGAGCGGCGCCGAGATTCTCGCCGAGATCGAAAAGAGATTCGGCACCTACAAGACCTTCTCCGCCAGGTTTGAAAAGCAGTTCTATTGGGCGATTCTCGATGAAAAACACACGCGTCAGGGCCGCATTTACACCCGACATCCCAACCAGTTTCGAGTCGAGACGGATGACGGCAACATGGTGTTGGCAGACGGGCAGACGATCTGGGCTTTCGTCAAGCAAAATGAACAGATAATCGCCAGTTCATACGATGGGGAATTGCGTACGCCGTGGGAGATACTCCTGGCCTACACGGCAAACTACCTCCCCGTCCAGGTGGAGGAGCTCAAATACGAGGGACGACCTGCCTTTGCCGTCAGCCTGAGGCCGCGACTGCAAAATTCTTCCATTAGCCAGCTGAAGATCTGGGTGAGCAAAAAAGATTGGTTTCTATTGAAGGTCAAACAAACAGAAACAAACAACGACGTGACGACTTATCTCCTCAAAGAGCACGAGCCCAACAAGAAACTGGACGAGGATCTGTTCGCATTCGATCCACCTGAAAACGTTGAGCTAATAGATCAGAGAAGATCTGCTTCGCCGGATCGATAAGGTGCTCGCCGCACCCGTCAATCGCTCTTCACATTGACTCTTAATCCTTCCAATCAGACTCGTCGATTCTTGACGATGGTTACGACCGGCATCCTGTTGTCAGCGAGCAACCTCCATGCAGTCGCAACCGAGTTCTGGGTGTTGCTCGACAATAAACCAGGTCTAGATGGCGCCAGGATTTCATGGAATCGGAACCCGCTGCACCACGAAAATGAAGTTCTGAATCTTCCGTTGAATCCGGGTTACATAGCTGAAGTTGCCGCCACAGGTGCGAAGATCCGCGTTTGTTCGCGGTGGTTCAACGCCGTAAGCGTCAGCGCCGATCAAGAAACCGCGTTGCGCATCGACAACCTGCCGTTCGTGCGGGGCCTGGAACCTGTGCCAAAGGCGCGGAGAGTTCAATACGAACCCGGTATCGCGTCTGATACGTTTTCCAAACCGACGCAGGACGAGTACGGCCCCTCTCTTGCCCAACTGGCGCAGATCGGTGTGGTCGCGTTGCACGGCGAGGGTTATCGCGGGCAGGGAATCCGCATTGCGGTACTGGACAATGGATTCCATTACACCGAACATCAGGCATTCGAGCAAATGAGGATCGTCGAAGAGTTCGACTTTGTAAACAACGACGAAATCGTTTCAGATCAGGATAATCAGCCGACTACCGGTGACGAAACCGCGTCAAATCAGAATATTCACGGTGCCCAGGTCCTGTCCATTCTGGGAGGTTTCGACCCTGGACGTCTCGTCGGTGTTGCGCCGGAAGCGGAATATCTCTTGGCGAAAACCGAAGACAACGACAGCGAGTTGCCGATCGAGGAGGATTGGTGGATTGCAGGGGTCGAATGGGCAGACAGCCTTCAGGCCGATGTTATAAACAGCTCCCTTGGGTACAACACATGGGAGGACGGAACGGGATACGAATACCAGGATCTCGACGGCATGACGGCAAGAACCACAGTGGCGGCTGAAATAGCGTCCCGCATGGGAATGGTACTGGTCGTTTCCGCCGGTAACGAAGGGGACAAACCGTGGACCTACGTCACGACCCCGGCAGACGCTGACGCTGCCCTCGCCGTCGGCGCCGTGGACGCCCGAAACCAAATCCTTGCCTTCAGCTCCCGCGGCCCGACAGCCGACGGTCGCATCAAGCCAGACCTGGTCGCCCCCGGCGGTGCGGTGCTGATGGCCGCAGTGCGAAACGGCAACTACGTGCGCAATCGTGGCACATCATTCGCCGCGCCTCTTGTTAGCGGCGTTTGCGCTCTGCTGCTCCAGATAGAACCGTTGGATCCCGAGACGATGCGCCAACGGTTGCGTTCCACAGCCACCGACTTGGGGCCCGTCGGACCTGACACCTTGTACGGTTGGGGTCTGGTCAATGCTCTTGCCGCCATGGGGGTAGGAGTCCCCGACGTGAGCGCTTCGGATTCCCCCTACCCGAACCCGAACACGAGCGGAGTCGTCCATTTCCCGCTCCTATTGTCAACACCAGATGAGGTCTCGGTCCGCATCTTTGATATTGCCGGCGCAATTGTGGATCAGCTACCACCCCGGCCGTTTGCAGCCGGCGATTTCAGACGCCCCGAGCGTGCCTTGAGATGGACCGTTCCCCCTGGTTTGGGCAACGGAGTATACCAGTTCGTATTACAGACCACGTCGTTCACACGACACGGGAAGATCGCGCTCGTCCGCGATTAGCTTCGTCACCTGCCATGGCAATGCCCCAGTTTGAGTTCCGGTGGCCCAACGGGTATGTAGTGCTTGCGGTTCTTCTTTTGGTACCTCTGTACATGATTGTCCGCGTCACGGGAGGTTCGCTGGAGAAGGTGCGCGAGCTTCCCGAGCTAATCGATCGATTTCAGAACCCACTTGTGTGGAGTGTGCCGGAAGGGGGCGTTCGTTACTTGCACATATTCGATGGGGAGCCGACGGAAGGAAGCAAGTTCGTTCTCGTCCAGATTCAAATGGAAGCCCGAATGAAAATCGGTTACGAGATTACTCCCTCTAGTTTTCGTCTCGTCGATGACATGGATGAGACCTACCTTCCCCTCGTTCGCTCTCCGTTGTTCCTGAACAGATCCACCAGTTTCGGTTTAGATCGCGGTGACGTATTTGAGGACGAATTGCTGTTCGAAATACCCCTTGAACGAAAATCGGTCCGACTCTTGTTCGACCGATACTGGGAATAAGGAGGACACCATGCCGGCACTTGAAGACGAGCTACTCAGCTGCAGGGAACATTTGGAGCGGTTGGGAGGGTACCTTTGACCTGGAGTCGAAGAAAAACACGCTCGACGCCCTCGAAAAGGAGATGGCCCATCCGGACTTTTGGAACGATCGACAGAATGCGGAATCCGTAGGTCGCCGGGCCCGGGTCTTGCGAGATCAAATTGGTTCATGGCAGAAACTGAGTAGTAACCTCGAGGACCTCTTCGAACTACACACGATTGCCGAAGAAGAGAGTGACGTATCGACCCTCGAGGAGGTCGAAGCCGAGCTCGGCGTGATCGCGGAGAAAATCGGCGACCTCGAATTTAGAAATCTATTGAGCGACGATGATGACCCGAAAAACGCGATAATAGACATTAACTCCGGTGCCGGCGGCACTGAAGCTGCGGATTGGGCAGAAATGTTGATGCGCATGTACACGCGCTGGATTGAGCGCAACGACTTCCAAAGCCAAGTCATGGATATACAAGCTGCGGAAGAAGCCGGCATCAAGAGTGTTACGCTAGAAGTCCGAGGAGACTATGCATACGGATACCTCAAAGCCGAGGCCGGAGTACATCGTCTGGTTCGGATTTCGCCGTTCGATTCGAACAGCCGGCGTCACACCTCGTTTGCGTCGGTGTTTGTGTACCCCGAAATCGAAGGCGACGTGGAAGTCGATCTTCGTGATGAGGACCTCCAGATCGAGGTCTATCGGGCAGGTGGAGCTGGGGGGCAGCACGTAAATAAGACATCATCCGCGGTCCGCATCAAACACATACCCACCGGCATAACTGTTCAGTGCCAGAATGAGAGATCGCAGTTCAAAAACAAAGGCACGGCGATGAAGGTGCTGTCGGCGCGCCTTTACAAGCATTTCAAGGAGGAGGAACAGAAAAAACTCGATGCCGTCGAGAGCTCAAAGAAGAGCATCGATTTCGGCAGTCAAATCCGTTCGTACGTGTTCCAGCCCTACAATTTGGTCAAAGACCATCGGACGGGTCATGAAACGGCTAGTATTCAGGCCGTGATGGACGGAGACATCGACGATTTCATAAAAGCGTTTCTTACCCAAGCGAAGACGAGTTGAGGCGTTGCGCTACGAACTTTTCATCGCCAGGCGCTATCTACGCTCCAAACAAAAAACCGGAATTATCTCGACCATCACCTACATCGCTGTGGGTGGGGTAGTGCTGGGTGTGGCGGCCCTGGTCATCATCTTATCCGTAGCTAACGGGTTTTCGGGGGAGGTAAAAAACCGCCTGCTGGGGATGAACGCTCACGTCAGTGTGCAAAAGTACTACGGCGACACCATTGAGGAATACGAAGCGACAGGGAATCTACTTGAATCGCTGCCGGGAATCGTGGCCGCAGCTCCCATCATAGACGCCAAGGTTGGCATCGCGGCAAAAGGCAATCTTGAAAAATTTGATGGCGTAGTACTCTGGGGCATCGAACCTGACAGCTTTTCCGCAGTCTCCGACCTGCCGGCACACCTCACATATGAGCAGAGTGATGCTCTCTTGCTGGACCCCCCGAAAGGCTCGAAGTATCCTGGCATAATCCTCGGAGAGCACCTGAGTCGCCGACTGCGGGTCGGTCCCGGAGATGAGGTTCTGCTCATCACCTTCAACAAAGGACTTGAAGAGGCGATCGTGGGTGGAATCGCACCGCGCCTGTGGCCATTTGTTGTGACGGATACCTTCGAAAGCGGCATGTATCAATATGATGACAGCTACGCATTCATATCTCTTGCAGATGCGCAGAAGATTCTCGGACTTGGCGTCGGCGTCAACAAACTCCATCTGCGCGTCGAGGACATAGATCAGGTCGCCTCGATTCGGTCGACGATCGAGGAGTCGCTGGGTTATCCGTACAATGTCAGAGATTGGACGCAGCTATTCCCCGAGTTTTTTCGATGGATGGAGCTGGAGAAGTGGGCGATATTTATTGCGTTGAGCCTCATAATACTCGTGGCCGCCTTCAATATCATGTCGATACTCGCCATGTCGATTCTGGCGAAAACGCCAGAGATCGGCATACTCAGGACCATGGGTTCGACCGCGTCCGGAATTCGCCGGATATTCGTATATCAGGGCATGGTGATCGGCTCCGCTGGGACAATCCTCGGGTGTCTGATCGGGTTCGTTTTGTGCGTGTTGCAGCAGCGATTCAAGCTGATTTCCATTCCAGGGGACGTCTACATCATAAATTCGCTTCCGATTGATATGGAATCGTTGGATTTCGCCTTGGTATCCGCCGTGAGCCTCGGCATCTGTTGGTTGGTGTCCTCCTATTCAGCTCGAAAGGCTGCCGCGCTGATGCCCGTCGAGGCGATTCGCTACATATTGTAGATGTGTTCGGGAATGACTGCTTCACCTGCATTGCAGGCGAGAGGAATTCAGAAGGTGTTTCGGTCGGGAGACGAGGAGCTCGTCGTTCTCGAAGATGTGAATCTGGAGGTTTGTCGGGGAGAAGTATTGGCCATAACCGGGGCTTCGGGTGTGGGCAAGAGCACTTTGTTACATATCATGGGGACGCTGGAGCGTCCGTCAGGTGGTGAGCTGGAGATCGATGGTCAACGAGTCTTTGAGCTTACCGAAACGGAAACGGCCCAATTTCGCAACCGCCACATCGGCTTCGTATTTCAGTTTCACCACCTTTTGCCGGAATTCACGGCCCTTGAAAACGTTCTTCTTCCCGGAATGATTGCTGGAATCGATGTAGCCGAGCTGAGAAAGTACGCCACCGAACTGCTCGGTACCGTGGGGCTGCAGGATCGCATGGAGCATCGTCCGGGCGAGCTTTCGGGGGGCGAGTGTCAGCGAGTTGCCGTTGCCAGGGCACTGGCCATGAAACCAAAGATCGTACTGGCCGATGAACCATCGGGCAACCTGGATACTGCCACTAGCGCGACGCTGCACGGAATGATTAAAGATCTCGCGAAAGCAGAAAATCAGACGTTTGTGATAATGACCCACGACCAGTCGCTTGCTTGCAGCGCAGATCGCGTCGGAAAACTCGAATATCGTTCGCTGCTTCTGTGAGGAATGTTGATCATGAAATGCGAACAATGTAACCAACACGAGGCAACTGTCGAGTTTACGCACATCGTCGAAAGCGAGAAGAGAACCAGCCGCCTGTGCAGTGCTTGTGCATCGCAGATCAAGGGTGCTGAGAGTGAAAGCCCCGCCGTCGAAACAAAGGTGAAAAAGGCAACCGCCAAAGCCTTGAAGGAAGAAGACTCATCTACAGCGGCGCGCTGTGGTGGTTGTGGAGCAACCTACGAGGACTTCAAGAAGTCGGGCAGATTGAGTTGCCCCGAGTGTTATATTGCTTTCCAACCACAGGTTGACCGACTCTTAAACCGTTTGCACGGCGCTGTGCAACATCGAGGCAAGAACAAAGCCTCGCCGCAAGATCTACCGGATCCGGGTGACGAACTCGAAACGTTGCAGGCAGAGCTGGAAGCGGCCGTCGCGGAGGAGGCCTTCGAGCGAGCGGCAGAGCTTCGCGACCGGATCAAACAGGTCGAAACCGAGTTGGACGACGGCGGCCCAGATCAGGAAACCACAGAGCAACCAGTTTGAGCGGTAGCACAGATTGTCCTAGCGTCATCGGATAGAGGTTTGCTCAATGGATCTCATCGAACTCTCACAGAATCTCGCAAGCTGGCTGCGTGGCACCGACGATGCCGACGGCATTGTCGTGAGTTGCCGCACGCGCCTGGCTCGGAACCTAACGGCACAACCATTCGCCCAGCAAGCTAATGAGGAGAATGAGAGGGAGGTTATCGAACGGGTTTTGTCGGCTGCCCGGCGCATCGGAGCGATGCGAGACGCGGCATTCTTCAAAATGGACGCGCTCGATGCCAGCGATCGCCGCCTGTTGATGGAACGCCATTTGGTGAGTCCGGCGCTGGCCCAGAGCAAGGGTCAGCGCGGAGTGCTGTTTAATGCTGATGAGTCGCTGAGCGTTATGATCAATGAGGAAGATCACCTGAGACTGCAGGCGATTCTTCCGGGTCTGAGCTCGGAGAAGGCGTGGGGACTGATCAATTCTCTGGACGACCAATTGGGCGCCGGCCTCGATTTCGCATATTCGGAGAAATACGGGTATCTCACGGCCTGTCCCACGAATACCGGCACCGGACTACGGGTATCGGCTCTCATGCATCTGCCTGCGCTGGTGTTGACGGAGGACATCGAGCGAGTTCTGCGCGGGTTGACGCAAATGTCGTTCACTGCCCGCGGTGTTTACGGTGAAGGCACGAACGCTGTCGGCAACCTGTTTCAGATCTCGAATCAGGGTACGTTGGGACACAAAGAGGAAGAATTAGTCGAAAATTTATCGACATTGGCAGAGAGATTGGTCGAGTACGAGCGCGACGCTCAAGAGACCCTCCGCAAAGAAGCAAGCGACCAGGTCGAAGACAAAATCTGGCGGGCCTATGGCATTCTCAGCAACTCCCGTGTATTGAGCAGCCAGGAATTCATGAACTTGCTTTCGGCGGTGCGGCTTGGCTACAGTCTTTCAATGATGCCGCGCGTTACCTCAGCCTTTTTGAATCAGTTGATGATCATCACCCAACCTTCACATTTGCAGGCAGAGGCAGGGCGAAAATTGAAACCGGATGAACGCGATGTAATCAGGGCCTCTCTCGTGCGTCGGCGCCTCCGTGATCATCTGGCAACGTGACGCAGACGTTCTTGACAAGAGTACCCGTTTTTGGTAGTTTCAAAACCGAGCTAAAAGTGCCGTTTGGTGTTATTTTTGTTGAGTTTAGTATCAATAGGAAACTGGCGCTATCTCGGTGATTTAGCCGGTTAGATAGTGATGAACGGACCGCCCAGGAGGGCATCTAGAATGAACAACATGTTTACCGATGGCGTGAAGCGTGTCATGCAGTTGGCGCGCGAGGAATCGGCGCGTCTTGGCCATAACTACATCGGGACGGAACACCTGCTCCTGGGGATCATCAAGGACGGCAAGGGGAAAGCCGTCACGATTTTGACCAATCTGGGATTGAACCTGGAAACCGTCAAAAGCAGCGTCGAAGATTACGTGGCCACTTCTGGTGGCACTATGACGATCGGGGAAGTGCCATTCACTCCACGCGCAAAACAGATCCTCGAAGTGGCGGCTAACGAGGCCAAAGAGATGAAAACCCAGTTCGTGGACGTCGAGCACCTGCTGCTGGCGTTGCTCAAGGACAAGGAAGGGGTCGCAGCTCAAATCCTTGCTGCTTTTGGCGTTGACTATAAAACCGCCAGCGAAGAAACACTGGCTGTCTTGGAAGGAAAAACTACCGGGCGGAAGGAGAAGGGAAAGAAAAGCAAAACACCTTTTCTCGATCACTTTGGGCGCGATCTAACGCAGCTTGCGAGGGAAGGAAAATTAGATCCAGTAATTGGTCGTCTCAAGGAGATCGAACGCGTAACTCAGATCCTGAGTCGCCGGAAGAAAAATAATCCGATCCTGATTGGTGATCCGGGGGTTGGGAAGACAGCGATCGTAGAAGGCCTCGCCCAGCGGATCATCGAAAAACGCGTGCCGCAAATTTTGCTCGATCGCCGATTGGTAACGCTCGATATGGGTGGTGTAGTGGCCGGTACGAAATATCGCGGTCAGTTCGAAGAACGTATCAAGGCGGTGATGAACGAGCTGCAGCAGAACGCCGACGTAATCATTTTCATCGATGAGTTGCACACCATCGTTGGCGCCGGGAGCGCTGAGGGCACGCTGGACGCCTCAAATATGTTCAAGCCGGCGTTGGCGCGGGGCGAACTGCAGTGCATCGGCGCAACGACTCTCGATGAGTACCGCAAGTACATTGAAAAGGATGGCGCCTTGGAACGTCGGTTCCAGACCATCATGGTGGATCCGCCTTCGGCCGAGGACACGGTAAAGATCGTCCAGGGTTTGCGCAGCAGTTACGAAAGTCACCACCACGTCGAGTTCAGTGACGAGGTGGTCGAATACGCGGTGCGCCAGGCAGACCGTTACATCAGCGACCGGTATCTGCCGGATAAGGCGATCGACGTAATCGATGAAACCGGCTCGCGAGTGCATCTTGCACGCCTCAGTCCACCGGAAGAGATCGGCAAACTAGAAGGCCAGATTCAGGAGATCAACGGCCGCAAGAACGAGTCGGTGGAAAAGCAAGATTTCGAGGAAGCCGCCCGCCTCCGCGACGAGGCGTTCGGTCTTGGAGAAAAACTGCAACAGAAGCGTCGGGCATGGGAGGAGCAGGTTCGCGACGAAGTGGTTCAGGTGAGCGAGGACGACATAGCCGAAGTTATATCCAGTATGACTGGCATTCCCATCGTGCGTCTCGCCAAGAGCGAGAGCGAGCGATTGTTGAACATGGAAGATGAGCTCAAGAAGGTCGTGATGAGTCAGAACGAGGCTATCGCGTCGATCTCCAGAGCCATTCGCCGCAGCCGAGCCGGGCTACAAGACCCGAAACGCCCCATTGGGTCATTCATTTTCCTGGGGCCCACCGGAGTGGGAAAGACCTATTTGGCGCATAAGTTGGCCGAATTCCTGTTCGACGACGAGGAGGCACTCGTCACCGTGGATATGTCCGAATACATGGAAAAGTTCTCCGTATCCAGGCTCATAGGAGCACCTCCTGGTTATGTAGGGTTTGACGAGGGTGGTCAGCTTACCGAAAAGGTGAGGCGTCGGCCTTACTCAGTCGTCTTGCTAGACGAAATCGAAAAAGCCCATCCCGACGTGTTCAATATCTTGCTGCAGATTCTCGACGAGGGACGCTTGACGGACAGCACCGGACGCAAGGTAGATTTCCGTAATACAGTGATGATCATGACTTCCAACATAGGTACCCGGGAAGTCGGAACGGGTGGAGTTCTCGGTTTCCAAAAAGCCGACGGCGAGGCGATGCAGGAACTGATGCAGTCGAAGATCAACGACGAAATGAAAAAGGCATTCAATCCAGAGTTCCTGAATCGAGTCGACGATTCCATCATTTTCAGAGCTCTCACCAGAGAAGATATTGCGAAAATCATCGACGTTGAGTTGATCAAATTCAAAGAACGCCTTTCCTTCCGCGACATTAAGGTTCGCATCACCCCCTCAGCAAAGAGTCTGTTGGCCGAGAAGGGGTTCGATCAAACCTTTGGTGCCAGATACCTGAAGCGGACCCTCCAGAAACTCTTGGAAGACACGCTGGCTGAAGAGATTCTCCAAGGAACCTTCGGAGAGGGTAGTTACATTCGGGTCACTAAGAAGGGGGAAGACCTGGTGTTCTCCGACGAAGGTGAGGGGAGCGACCAGACGGAAAGCAAAAAAAAGGAAACCGCCGGCTGACTTCGAAGGTCTAATTGGTCACGCCTTGATCAGGCAACGTAGGAAAACAGCCGCTTTGCATTAGGTAAAGCGGCTGTTTGAGTGGGAGTCCTTTCCTAGAATTCCAACATGAATACAACCCAAAAACTGACAGGTACCGTTGTCCTGGCGGTACTTATCGCGGTCCCGTGCCATGCTCAGAAGGTGGTTGAGGTCGAGATCGAGGGGGAACTCAACAAGGTCGCCAAGTCGCTCATTTTGTCGACGATCGGGCTCGCGCCCGGAGTTGAACTCTCTCAAGAGAACGTTCAAGCAGCCGTACGCGACCTCCAGGGATTGGGCGTCTTCGAAGATATACAGATATGGGGCGAACGCGTGGCGGGTGGCATCAAGGTTATCGTGGTTGTCGAAGAATATCCCACCTTGGAAGACGTTCGATTCAAAGGCAACAAGCACGTCAAGGAAAAGGATATGGAAGAGAGCCTGGCATTTGTGACGGGTCAGGTGATCGCCCCGAAGGACATTGCGCGGGGCAAACAAAAGATAATCGATCTGTACCAGGACAAGGGTTATCTCCGGGCTGAGGTGGACGGCAAGTTGTTTGATTCCGAAACCGAAGGCAAAGTGTACCTGCAGTACAACGTCGTCGAAGGCGAAAAGGTTAAAATCCGGCGCATTCGAATCCTCAACGCCGAGGCTGTTTCCGAGGGAAAAGTCAAGAAGCAGATGGAAACAAAGGAGAAGAAGTGGTGGAGAAAGGGCGAGTACAAGGCGGACACCTATCGCGAGGACAAGGACAAAATCCTCGCCTTCTACAAAAGCAAAGGGTATTACCAGGCCGACATCCTCAGAGACAGCATTTATTACGACGAAACGCGACAGAACCTGTTTATTGATATCCAGGTGGAAGAAGGTCAGAAGTACCGCATGGGTGCCATCTCCTGGGATGGCAACGCCCTGTTTGAGAGCGATTTCCTGGCCGAAAGGCTGCCCATTGATGAAGGCGACGTCTACAAATTCAGCGGTCTGGAACTGACGCATCTGGTTCGCACGGCCTATCTCGACAAAGGTTATCTGGACACCGAGGTCATTCCCCAGGAAACGTTGCGTAGCGACTCGGTTGACGTCGCGTTCAAGATTTTCGAAGGCGAGCCCTGGAAAATTCGACGGATCAACATCAAAGGAAATACCAAAACTAGAGAGAAGGTCATCCGCAGGGAGCTGGAATTGAGGCCGGGTGATATCTATCAGCAGGAGTTGGTGCAGGAGAGCCAACGTCGCGTTTACATGCTGAACTTCTTCAAGAACGTGGAGATCGAACCGGAATTCGGGTCCACCGACTCCGACAGGCTAGTCGACCTGAATTTTCAGGTCGAGGAGCAACCGACCGGTCAAGCTTCGATGGGCGCTGGTTATAGCCAACGCGACAAGCTGGTCGGGCAAATAGGTCTGCGGATTCCCAACTTCCGCGGCATGGGTCAAAATCTCGACTTCAGCTGGGAATTCGGCACCAGGCGCAAGCAGTTTTTGGTTGGTTTTACCGAGCCCTGGTTGTTCGATACTCCCACAAGCCTTTCGGTCCGGGCTTTTCTGCTGAATCAACAGTATTTCAATCTGTATGACCGCCAGTCAAAGTCAGTGAACGTGCGGATAGGCCGGCGCCTGCAACGGCTTTCGTATTCAAGCCTATCCCTGGGATATCGGCTGCAGACCGACAGTTACAACGATTTCAGCAACAGCATCAACGAGAGCTTGCTTTCCAGCGGGCGCTATGAAACCCGCAGAACCAGTAGCTTCGAATTGACATATCAAAGGGATACCCGCGACCTTGCACAGTTCCCGACCAAGGGAACCCTTTTCAGCTTTCGACCCGAGATCGCGACCTCGTTTACCGGAGGCGAGGTCGATTTTCATAGCCACGAGGTGCGGTTCAACTACTATCGCCCCAGCTGGTGGAAGTTTATTCTGAGCGTCGAGACCAAGATGTCAGTCATCGACGGATTTTCCAAGTGGGACGACGAACATTTATCCTTCTTCGACCTCTTTACGCCGGGAGGCATCGACTGGTGGGACGGCGTCGTCCGCGGCTACCCAGATCGATCGCTGGGCCCCCGCTCCAGCGGAATTCCACTCGGTGGCCGCTCCATGATCGTCTTGAATCTTGAATATCGCTTCCCGGTAGCGGAGAATCAGGTATTCGGCCTACTTTTCGCGGATGGAGGCAACGCGTGGAAAGATTTGGCAAGCATGAGTCCGCTGGACTTGCGACGATCGGTAGGATTCGGATTTCGTATCATGACACCGATGCTGGGCATGATCGGGTTCGACTTCGGATATGGATTTGACCGCCGGAAGGTCGACACCAATCCGGCTGGATGGAACACCCACTTTCAGTTCGGACCGCAGTTCTTCTAAGCGCTTCCTCTCTCTTTTCTCGCCCGCCGAAGCCATCGACCCGCACGTTCAACCTCTTCTCAAATCGCTAGCGTAGTACCATCATCCAAGAGGGAATCTCATGAAACCGTTTCGCGTTGTTGCGTTCGTGTTGGCCAGTCTGGGGTCAGCGGTATCTTATGCCGATGTTAAGCTGGGATATATAGATTCAGATATCGTGAAGGATCGTTTGCCCGAGTTTCGAGAAGCTCAACGCAAGCTGGACCAGCTGCGTCAGGACTACGAAAGGGAAGCTGGTGATCGGCAGGGAAAACTGCTAAAGCTGCAAGAGGACTTTCGGAAACAGGAGCTGCTGATGAGCGAAGCTCGACGGCAGGAGCTGCAGGATGAATTTGACGCCAAGGTGCAGCAGCTGCAGGGCTTCAACGTGCAAAAGTTTGGCCCGGAGGGCGAGTTGGTCCGCAAGAACGTGGAACTCTCAGGTCCTATTTTTAAACAAATCAACGATGCGCTTCAGGCGATCGGCCGAGAAGACAGTTACGACTTCATTTTCGACGTCGCCGGCAATAGTTCCATCATCTTCGTGGCGGAAGACAAATACAACCTGACCGAAGATGTGCTTAAACGGCTGGATGAGGAGCGGGAGGAACGCGAAAAGGGCAGATAGCGAACCCCTCGCAGCGACACTACTCCAGCCGTTACTTCAACAATGTCATTTTTCGCACCTGCGTGAAATCGCCGGCTTGCAGGCGATACAAGTACAACCCGCTACCCACCATTCTACCGTTGTCATCGCGACCATCCCACGTCCTTGTATGATACCCCGCCTTGTGGTTCGAATCGGACACCAGAACACGGATCTTCTGGCCCAGGACGTCATACACGCTAAGCAGGACGGGGGCGGCAACCGGAAGCGCGTATTGGATCGAGGTAGAGGGGTTGAACGGGTTCGGAAAATTCGTCTCGAGCGAGAACGAGCTGGGAAGAATAGTCGTCGAGCCGAGGTCTGTTACCCTCCTTGCGGATTCGCCCGCGCTTCCAAGAAAGGTCTCCGTGACTGCAACCACTGCGTCCCCGGGCACACCGTTCAGCCGGAAACGCAATTCCGCCAGCGTGCCATGGCCCGACACGGAAGCACCCGATGTCAGGGCGTTGCCAAAAACCACCTGGCCGGGCTCGCGAGAAAACACGGTGAAAAGATCGGCGCGCGCGCCGTTTACCTCCAATACATGCCCAGGGCCCTCGCTGGCTTCGGAGAATTCCATTTGGTCCGGGTCGTACTCAACGACCACACCGAAGGCGTGAATCCGATCGGCATTGTCGATGCGAATGCGGACGGTGGCGATCCGATTCGAACCAAGCCCATTTCCAACGGCCGTGAGCGAGACGAAAGCTTCGCTGTCCTCGCGTGTGCTGGACCCCCATGATTTGCTAGTAATGGAGTTCCCGAAATTGTCGACGAACACGAAGAAGTCGTCGAACGTGATGCCACCCGAACTATCCAGATCGAATTTGGAATCGAAATCCGGGCTCGACGTTGTCTCCCCGAAGTGGTCCACAAACAAGAAGAAGTCGTCGAAGTTAACGGTGTTGTTGCCGTCGAAATCTCCCGTCAAAGTGGCCGGCGCCTCGACCAGAAACTCATCCGCTGCCGAAAACTCACCAACCAACTCCCCCTCCTCCGCGCGCACACGCCAGTAGTAGGTAGTACCTTCTTCGAGGTCGCGGTCGATGGTCCATGCGGTGAATCCAGACCCCTGATCGCCAACCCCCGCCTGCAACCCCGAAGTGGATGCCGTTACGTTGCTGAAATCGGATATCGTCGACACCTGCAGGGTGTAGATGACTGTGGCTCCTTCGCTCACGGGCATCGAGTTATCAAACACCAGGACCGGCCGCAGGAAGTTGTCACCGGTTCGCGATAACTGGGCCGGCGCCGATGGAGCCGCCAGTGCTGTCGGCGTCACGGTTACCGTGGAGCTCGGATCGCTTTGATTTGGGGAGCTGGCCCGGTCGATGGCTGTTATTTGATAGTCATACGCGGTTCCGTTCACCAACCCCAGATCGGTGTAGGACGATTGCTCAACGCGGCTGGCGATTTCCGCAAACGCATCAGACCCTGTGCGGCGGAAAACATTGTAGCCGGCAAGATCAGCTTCCGTGTTGGCATCCCAATTCAGAATGATCTGCGATGAGCCGGCGGTTCCAGCCAAGTTAGCTGGAGCGGCCGGCGCCTGAGTGTCGGCTTCTGACAGGGTTGCAAAACCAACTGAGAAGGTGCTGTCGGCCTGGTTGCTGGCGCGATCCACTGATCCGACCTTGTAGAAATAAGTGGTACCGGGCAGGAGGTTGGTGAGCGTAATCTCGTGCTCGGTCACATCCTTGGTGTCGCCAATATTAACATCCAGCAGGTTCACGTCGGTCCCGAACTCCACGAAACTGTCGCCCAGCTCATCCGTATCCCATGTCACGATCGCGCTGGAGTCGGCAGCGGTTACGACGACATTGGAGATGGCCGGCGCCGTGAGATCCTGCTCCGCATCGGTACTGAAGGTCAGAACGGCACTCTCCGTGGGGCCGTTGCTGCTCAGATCCAACGACGAAACCTTGTAGAAATAGGTGGTCGCAGCGTCGAGATTGGTGAGCGTAATCTCGTGCAGGTCGTCGGTTGTCGATAGCGTGCGAATGAATCCCAAGTCCTGGGAGGTACCGAACTCTACTTCCCCGGTGGCCTCCTCGTCAGTTGTCCATGAATGGTAGCGCTGGCATCGTTCCTTATACACCACCTCAGGTGCGACGGTTATCTCGGGAGCGACAAGATCCAAGTCGGGGTTGGTGGTAAATACACCCTGTGTGCTTTCCGTGGCTCCGTTGCCTGTGGCATCCGTAGACCCCACGATATAGTTGTAGGTCGTGCCGGCGGAAAGATTGCTCAGCGTCAGCTTGTGGCTCACTTCGTTGTCGCCGGAGGTCTCTTCATCGTCCAAACTTGCCGTGCCGAATTGTATCTCGCTGTCAGCGGGTTCGTCTGTGGTCCACTCGATAACCGCCGTATCGTGGGTTTTAGCAGATATGGTTGGACCCGACAGGATGACGGGGAACTGGGTATCGGCATCACTGTTGGTCACGAAACTGCCCGATCCCCCCGGGGGTTGTTGTATTCTTGCCACCTTGGCAGAGGTCGTCACGTTGGGGTCGAAGGTCACTGTCTTTAGGTTCGCGGCCGTCGACTCTAGACGATATCCGTAAGTCGTGTTCGGCTCGAGACCGGTAATCGTGACCACATGTTTCTGCCCGAAACGTGGTCGGCCGTTGGGCGCGAAATCGATGCGCTCAAACTCGTCCGCCGTGCCCAAGGTGCCGTTATCGCCGAGGGTGCCGAAGAAAACCGTGCCCGAGGTCTCCACATCGGTGGCCCAGCGGAATATGGCCACCTTATCGCGCGCCAAAACCTGTGGCCCTTCCGTGATCTCCGGCGGGAGAGTATCCCCTTCGGCAGAGGTGGTGAATTTCAGATCCCGACTCCACCGCCGATTACCCCGCGGATCGGAGGTGATCGTATCGCCGTCGGAAACGGCGGTCAATCGGTAGCGGTACACCGTCTGCGGTTCTAGGCTGGTGAGGGTCAGGGTTTGCCGATTCAAGTCCTCGGTTGAGGAAATGCTATCGCTGTAGCTGATCGTCGTCGACTCGGAATCCGCTACCCCGTAGTCAATGGTCAAGCTGGAGATGCGGCTCAACGCGGTGATGATAATGGCGGTTTCCGATCCTACGACGCGGAAAGGTGGGCCCAGGAAGCGCAGCGGCAGGATTTGTCGCAGTGTACGAAATGTGCCGGTCCGCGTGGCGGTTTTGTCTGCGTCGCTCAATGTGGTTTCCTCGACCAGGGTAGAGCTGACCGTAAAGGTGTATTCGGTGCCGGCCTCCAAACCTTCTTCGATGAGAACGATATGCGCTTGGGTGCCATCGCTATCCGCCGTACCGCTGGCTATAACCGACCCCCCCTGCTCGATGCTATACTGGGTGTCCGAGGCCCGGTTCGTGAACCACCTCATGGCTGCGCCCGTGGGAATGGTTTGAACGTCGAACGCTTCGATGTTCAGCGGTCGGAGATCGCGGGCGAGACGCGTTTGAAACCGCCCTGAGCCAAGCGGCGTCGGTCGGTTCTCCAGATCATACGATCGAGCTTCGAACTCGTAGGTCGCCCCAGACTGCAGGTTGGGCAGCAGGACAAGATGCCGCCGCGTCTTCAGGGCCTCTGTGATTCGGCGCAGCGTACCGGCAAAACCCGAAGGCAGCACAGGGACGCCCAAAGCGTTGCGAATCTGGCTGTTGGTGGCTTCCGTAGGATCTATGCCTCTCTGGAAAAGAATGATGAGAGCGCCGACAACTTGATCTGTAGCCTGTTCGAGCAGCGGGTTGTGCGCACTGAGCCAGATCTCCTCCCCAATCTGACGGTATCGAACCGTGTCGTTAATTCCCGGTAGTCGCGTCTCCCAGCCAATAGCGGCGCGCTCGAACCCACGGTCCACCTTCAAGTCGATAATCTGATTCGCGAAGTTGGACCGGACTCGTACTCCGAATCGACCTAGGTTGAAGGTCTTGATGTCGACATCAGAGGACGACAATCCTATGCGCAGGCGGGTAACGGAGATGAAACTCCCGCTCTCCGGAACCTTCCCGATGATGTCGAAGGTAACGACGAAGACTCTCTTACGTGTATCTCCAGCGCTGAGACCCCTTCCTACCAGTTTCGCCCCGGATGCAGAAACCGAGGCAAGTCTTCGCGGATCTCGGGTTCAGGAACACCCCCGACTGGAAGGATGAGGGCACCGGTCACGAGATTGCCGCCGACAAAGGTGAAGTTTCCGAAAACCGCCGGGTCGTAGACGATTTCCACCGCAATCTGTTTGGCACTGTCGACATTGGCTGCAAAAATAACCATGGTTTGAGGCACTGGGAGTTCGGCATCTGGAGCCGGGCCTCGAACGCTGGTTGGCGCGACCGATGGCACGAAGTTTTCGTTTATCCCTCCAAACGCTTCATGCAGTGCAAATACTGAAAGTGCAATACCCCAAAAGGCACCTAGTCGCGCAAATTTAGCCATCATTCCAAACCTCTCTCCCTAAAGTAACTATTTGTTTTATATAGGTTTATTTAGTGAATATGAACCAAGATTCCAACTTCTGATCAACAACTGCCTTTTCGATCGGTCAAGATAATTCCAACGAGAGGAGTGGTCTACTCCATCTCGTCTTCCCCCAAGATAACACACCGCGAGGTAGAAATCTGTGATACGCGTCAAGCGCCGGTCGTTTTTTCTTGCCTTGGTTTTTCGGCCAGCATATTATTGAACTCAAAAGCTATAAAAAATGATGCACTTAAGGAAGCCTGCTTATTGCTTCAACAGCCCCCTGCAAGGGGCTGTTTTTTTTGCAGCGTATGGTTCCAGGGCATGAGCCGAGTCTCTCACGTAATCGAGGCACAACAGTTCGACCGAGCGCTCATGGAGGATATCTTTGCGGTGGCTCGGGAGATGGAGCAGGTCGTGCAGCATTACGGATCGAATATTCTGAATCGACGCGTAATGGCGACCCTATTCTACGAACCCAGCACCCGGACGCGGCTGTCGTTTGAGTCAGCTATGATCCGCCTGGGAGGACAGGTCGTCACTACCGAGAGCGCGCAGGAATTTTCTTCGGCGGCCAAGGGTGAGACTCTCGAAGACACGGTGCGGATCGTTTCCGGGTACGCAGACGTTATCGTGCTTCGACATTTCGAGAGCGGAGCAAGTAAAAGAGCGGCCGCGTTGTCCACTGTTCCGGTCATAAACGCCGGCGACGGAGCTGGACAGCATCCCACCCAAGCTCTCCTCGACATGTATACCATCGACAGAGAGGTCGGCAAAATCGACGGCCTGTCACTCGCCATGGTAGGTGATCTGGCCAACGGTCGCACGGTGCGTTCACTCTGTTATTTGCTCACGAAATACCAAGACCTGAGCATCTACTTTGTGGCGCCCCAGGTGGTCCGTATGAAGGACGACATCAAACACTATCTCGCCCGGCACAATGTTCACTTCGAAGAGGAGGACGACTTAAATAAGGTTGCCTCCAAGGTCGACGTGATCTACCAGACGCGGATTCAGCGAGAGCGGTTCGGCGATCGAGTACTCGAATACGAAAACGCCCGTGGTCGCTACATCATCAACGGCGACGTCATGAAGCAGATGAAGGGGAGTGCCATCGTAATGCACCCCTTGCCTCGGGTAGATGAGATCTCCCCGGAAATCGATGCTGACCCGCGTGCAGCCTACTTTCGGCAGGCGCACAACGGTCTTTATGTGCGCATGGCACTCTTGCGCATGATTCTAGGTGAGTGAGTTGACCGGTGCCGTCCGAAAAGATATATTCGACTTCCGCAAATCGCGTATTCATCCCGGGAGAGCTAATGCCGTCCAGCAAAGGTAGACAGCGACAGAAGGAACTTCGACGTAAGCGTCATCGCCGTGAGAAGCGTCTGAAACTTCGGATCAAAGAAGCGAAACTCGCACCGAAAAAGCGCTAGTCAATCCAACGTCAGTACCGTCCCCACCCGATATAGAAGAGAAAAAGAGCTGACAGCATTGCTGTCCGCTCTTTTTTCGTTTGAACGATGAGCGGTATGTCTTCGCAACAAAAGCATCTGCTGGCCCTGTCTCTCCTAGTGCTCGCAGGTCTCGTCCTCCGCACCTGGGGAATCGCATTCGGCCTCCCCAATACGAACTGCAGGCCGGACGAATCAACCTTGGTCCACAAAGCCCTGTCTATTGGCGGCGGCGATCTGAACCCCCACTTCTTCAACTATCCCAGCTTCCATTTTTATTTGCTTGCTGTGTGCTACGGCGCCTACTACCTAGTCGGATCCGCGGCAGGTGTGTTCGCGGGTACAGACGATTTTCTGCGTTCCTTTATAGCGGATCCATCCCCCTGGTATTTGCTGGGTCGCTGCCTGACTGCCGCATTGGGAGCCGTTTCGTTGATACCGGTGTATCTCATCGGCCGGCAAGTAGGCGGTCCCAGAACAGGGTTTCTCGGAGCTGCTTTTTTGAGCCTCGCGTTCCTGCACGTGAGAGACTCCCATTTCTTGACGGTAGATATCCCGGCGACGGCGCACTTACTTTTTGGTGCCCTTTTCGCGCTGCGGTACGCGAGATCGGAATCGATTCGTGATCTGGTGGTGGCTGCTCTTTTCATGGGTCTGAGCGCTTCGACCAAGTACAACACACTTGTGCTCGGAGGTCCCATTCTCTTGATCTCGGTTCTTTCGCATCCACCGGTGTACTGCCAATGGAGAAGGATGGGATGGGCAGCATCGATCTTGGTTTTGGCGTTTGTGTCTACATCCCCGTACGTCATTCTGGACTACGGCACATCGCTGCAAGATATAGCCTACGAGCGGTCCCACTTTTCCGCCGGACACCTTGGAGAGCTTGATCTCGGGTCCGGGTGGAAATACCACTTGACGTCTACTCTCCCCATCGGTCTCGGCTGGCCATTGTTTGTAGCTGCCGTGATCGGTTCCGCGTGGCAGCTAGTTCGAGGTCGCGTCGAAGACCGTGCGCTGGCGTGCGGTGTTTTGAGCTATTTCGCGGTCGCCGGTAGCGGCAGATCGGTTTTCATGCGATACGCTCTTCCCATGGTGCCCTTTCTGTGCCTGGGAGGCGCGAGAATCGTCCACCTGGCAACGGAGCGCATACGGTGGCCATGGTTGTGTTTGGTGACGGCAGCGATGGTGGCTCCAACCGCCTATTCAACAGTGCACCACAATCTCCTTTTAGCGAACCCAGACACGCGCCTGGAGACTGCGGCCTGGATTGAAAACAACGTTCCAGACAAATCGAGGATCGCGCTTGTCGGGAGCGAGTACGGCTACCCGAAGTTGCGCCGCAGCGAAGCGTGGTTACGGGAACGACTCGCCGATCTGCGTTTGCAGGGAGTGCCGGCGAAGCGTTTGCAGCTGGCGGTCGAAACAGGACAGGGTGCCATCCAACCCAGTTACGACATCGTCGAAATTGAATCGGG
>CBDAOB010000004.1:2110000-2153174 GCA_965197905.1 Candidatus Latescibacterota bacterium
AGGAGAGAATCCAAAGGTGTTCGAGATAACCCTCGTTAAGGAATTAGGCAAAATGGCCCCGTAACTTCGGAAGATGGGGTGCCTTGAGTAGGTGAAACCCCTCGCGGGTGGAGCCCAAAGAGGCCGCAGAGAAACGGGCTTGGCGACTGTTTACCAAAAACACAGGTCTCTGCAAAGCCGCAAGGCGATGTATAGGGACTGACACGTGCCCGGTGCCGGTAAGTTAAGAGGAGGGGTTAGCTTCTTCGGAAGCGAAGCTCTGTAATCGAAGCTCTGGTAAACGGCGGCCGTAACTATAACGGTCCTAAGGTAGCGAAATTCCTCGTCGGCTAAAAACCGACCTGCACGAATCGTGTAACGACTTGGCCGCTGTCTCAACGAGGGACTCGGTGAAATTGTAGTTCCGGTGAAGATGCCGGATACCCGCGGCAGGACAGAAAGACCCCGTGAACCTTTACTATAGCTTGGTATTGGATTTTGACACTGCATGTGTAGGATAGGTGGGAGGCTTTGAAGTGGGGACGCCAGTCTCCATGGAGCCAACCTTGAAATACCACCCTTGCCTTGTTAAGGTTCTAACCTTGGTCCCTGATCGGGATCGGGAACAGTGCCAGGTGGGTAGTTTAACTGGGGCGGTTGCCTCCCAAAATGTAACGGAGGCGCCCAATGGTTCCCTCAGCGCGGTCGGTAATCGCGCGTAGAGTGTAAAGGCATACAGGGAGCTTGACTGCGAGACCTACAAGTCGAGCAGGTGCGAAAGCAGGGCTTAGTGATCCGACGGTTGCGTGTGGAAGCGCCGAAGCTCAACGGATAAAAGGTACTCCGGGGATAACAGGCTTATTGCGCCCAAGCGCTCATAGCGACGGCGCAGTTTGGCACCTCGATGTCGGCTCAGCGCATCCTGGGGCTGGAGAAGGTCCCAAGGGTTGGGCTGTTCGCCCATTAAAGCGCTACGCGAGCTGGGTTCAGAACGTCGTGAGACAGTTCGGTCCCTATCCGCCGTGGGTGTAGGATATTTGAGGAGAGCTGTCCTCAGTACGAGAGGACCGGGATGGACGAACCTCTGGTCAACCAGTTGTTCCGCCAGGAGCACCGCTGGGTAGCTACGTTCGGAAGGGATAAACGCTGAAAGCATCTAAGCGTCAAGCCCACTCCAAGACTAGATATCCCGTGGGGTTAACCCACCTGAAGGCCCCTCGTAGACCACGAGGTTGATAGGTTGCAGGTGGAAGCGCAGCAATGCGTGAAGCCGAGCAATACTAATAGGCCGTGCGGCTTGGCCATTTTTTCGCTATTTGGACCCTTGAGGTCTCACATTGGCGAGGTTCGAGAAGACGGGCAGAAATCTCCATTGCTTGGATCTGTGTTCGGTCGATCTGAATTGTAGACTTTTCCGGTGGCCTTAGCGGAGGGGCAACACCTCTTCCCATTCCGAACAGAGCAGTTAAGCCCTCCTGCGCCGATGGTACTGCTGGGGACACCCGGTGGGAGAGTAGGACGCTGCCGGATTTTATGATGTGCCCGTTCCAGTTGGAACGGGCATTTTTTTGTTCCGGTGGAATCTTGACATCCCGACTTCGCAGAATTAGTTTAACGCCCAACGCGACAACGGGTTACGGGGTTACGAAATCGCGGACCGAAGGATTGAAGTCTTGCCGGGCTGGAGGTGGTCGACAACTCACCGCCAGACCGGTTTTTTGACCTGTTGACAGTTCTTGCGACCGGAACCGGAGGTTCTACTCCGAAGCGACCGAGCGCCAGCTGTTTATTTTCAGGTACAACGTCGAGGAAAGCGGGACACATTGGCACATTCAAGTGAACAGATCAGAAATATTGCCCTCTGCGGCCATAGCGGGGTGGGTAAGACCTCCCTTTCAGAAGCAATGTTGTACAATGTCGGGGCGATCAATCGCATGGGTACGATCGAGGACGGAACCACCGTTTCCGACTATGATACGGGGGAGATCGAACGGCAAATCTCGCTGAAGATGTCCTTCCTGAATGGCGAGTGGCAATCGAAACATCTCAACATTCTCGACACGCCGGGGTACGCCGATTTCATCGCCGAAGCGCAGGCTGCGCTACGGGTGTCTGATGGGGCAGTGATCGTGGTGGATGGCGTCGCCGGAGTCGAGATCGGGACCGAGCGCGTCTGGGGATTTGCCTCTGAGTACAACCTGCCACGGTTGATTTTCGTAAACAAAATCAGTCACGACCGCGGCAACCTCGACGAGGTGCTAGAGATCATCAACTCAAGGTTTGGGCGCGCGGCTGTTCAGTTGCAGTTCCCGGTCAATCCCGGCGAGGGGTTCGATCAGATCGTGGATCTGGTGGAAATGAAACTCTTGAGTTACAAGGGCGGCACGCGTGAAGAAGCGGATATCCCCGCGGAACATCAAGAGCAAGCACAGCAACTTCAAGAACAGCTGGTCGAAGCAGTGGCTGAGACCGACGAAAAGCTGATGGAGCAGTATTTCAATGATGGTGGATTGTCGCCTGAGGTTCTTCGCGGTGGCCTTCGCCAGGCAATTACGCAACTCGACCTGTTCCCCATTCTCTACGGTGAGGCGACGGCCAATGTCGGCGTGGACCGACTGCTGGACGCCATTGCGGACTTCCTTCCCGATCCGGCGGAATCGGCGGGGTTAACCATAGGGGGCAACGGTGATGCCGCATTGCAAGGAAACGAAGATGCTCCGCTGGCAGCACTCGTATTCAAGACCATCGCCGAGCAACACGTTGGTGAGCTGTCTTTATTGCGCCTATACGCCGGCAGCATGAAGGCGGGAGATGAGGTGGCCAATCCCGCCAAGAACGCCACCGAGCGCATTGGCCAGATGTTCTTGCTCAATGGACACGAACGGTCCGAGCTAGAGTCCGCGAAAGCCGGCGACATCGTGGCCTTGGTGAAACTCAAGGACACGCATACCGGCAACACAATATGTCCGAAGGGGAGCTCGTTGAATCTGCCAGGGATCGATTTTCCCGATCCGTTGATTCGTGTTGCTATCGCCCCCAAGGAAAAGGGGGGCGAGGACAAGATGGCCACTGGGTTGTCGAATATGCACGAGGAAGACCCCAGCTTCCTGTTCAAATACGACGGTGATGTCAAACAGTCGATCCTTCATGCCCAGGGCGAGTTGCATCTGACTACGATAACTCAACGGCTGAAAGAGAAATTTGGGGTGGAGGTGGATACCCAGCCCCCCCGGATTCCGTACCGCGAGACGATCAAAGGCAACGCCGAAAGTCACTATCGGCACAAAAAGCAGTCGGGCGGTCGCGGTCAGTTCGGCGAGGTGTTTCTAAAGGTCGGGCCGCGTCAACGCGGCGACGGATTCGAGTTCGGCAGCGAGGTCGTTGGGGGCAATATTCCGACCAATTTCATCCCCGCCATCGAGAAAGGCATTGTAGAAACCCTCGATACCGGACCGGTCTCAGGGTATCAGGTCGTCGACGTTTCCGCTACGGTCTACGACGGCAAACATCATGCCGTCGATTCCGACGAGGTTTCGTTCAAGATCGCTGGTTCTCAGGCGTTCCGGGATGCGTTTCTGAAAGCCAAACCAACCCTTCTCGAACCGATATACGACCTGACAGTAACGGTGCCCGAAGAGTTCATGGGGGATGTAATGGGGGATCTGTCCTCTCGGCGCGGCCGTATTAGCGGCATGGACACCGATGGCCATTTCCAGGTCATTCACGTCGAAGTGCCTCTCGCAGAGATCTACGGATACGCGACAACGCTGCGCTCCATGACCCAAGGGAAAGGCATGCATACACAGAAATTCGAGCGCTACGAGGAAGTGCCAGGCGATATCATGCAAAAAATCGTGGAAAACTCGAAGAAAGAAAAGGAAGCTGCCTGAAGTATCGGCTCCATCTGTAGCCGTTGAGGGGTGCCCCTAAGGAGCACCCCTTTTTAATTGCCTTGGTTGCCGAATCGCAATAGATTTTTCTTAGGTAAGAAGGGGAAAAGTCGCTATGTCCGGCCACTCCAAATGGAGTACGATCAAACGCAAGAAGGGCGTCAACGATGCCAAGCGGGGGAAACTCTTCACTAAGCTGATCAAGGAGCTGACGGTTGCTGCCCGCAATGGGGGCGACGAGGAATCCAATCCGCGATTGCGTACCGCCGTCCAGAATGCGAAAGCGGCAAATATGCCTCTCGTGACTATCGAGCGGGCCGTCAAACGCGGATCCGGTGAGGATGGGGATGTGACCTACGAGGAGTTGGTCTACGAAGGATACGGGCCCGGGGGCGTGGCCGTCATGATCGAGATTCTCACTGATAACAAGAACCGCACGGTGGCGGAGGTGCGCCATACATTCAGCAAATACAACGGAAACCTGGCCGAAAACGGATCCGTCGCCTGGATGTTCGAACAAAAGGGTATGATCGAAATTGACAAAGAGGCGGTGGACGAAGATAACCTCATGATTGCGGTCATGGACGCCGGTGCCGATGACATCCACGACGAAGAGGAGGTTTTCGAAGTCATGAGCTCGGTGGCTAGTTTCGAAGCCGTCAAGAAGGCGCTTGAAAAGAGCAATATTCAGTTCAACCAGGCGTCGCTGGTGCGTCTGTCCCAGAACATGCTGGAGGTTGAAGGGAAAGAGGCGGAACAGATCGTGACTCTTCTCGAGGCGCTAGATGACCTGGATGACGTTCAGAAGGTCTTCTCGAACTTTGACATCGAGGAAGAGGAGCTGCAAAACCTCATGGTGTAATGAGCGGTCGGCGGCCTCGAATCCCCTTCTACCCGACCATCGCTATCCTTCCACATTGATAATCCTCGGAATAGACCCCAGCAGCACCAGCACTGGCTTCGGCCTGATCCATTACGATCGAAGAAGGTTTCGGTATCTGAACTGCGGCACGATCCGAACCAAGACGGGTCAGCCTTTTGACGAACGCTTAGTGACCCTGTACCAGCGAATGGCTGAGATCGTCGCCGAGACTCGCCCGGACGAGGTTGCGATTGAAAGCACGTTTCATGGCAAAGATCCCAACGCGGTCGCACGCTTGGGAGAAACCCGTGGGGTTCTGTGCTTGGCGGTCAAACAGGCTGCCTTGCCGCTCGTCAATTACGCGCCCGCAGAGGTGAAGAAAGCCGTAGCTGGAAGTGGTCGGGCAACGAAAGAGCAAGTGCAGTTCATGATAACGAAGCTGCTGAAGCTGAAGGAAGCCCCGCGACCCTTGGATGCCTCCGATGCGCTCGCCGTGGCTCTGTGCCACGCTCACAACGTGACCTTTCGCCCCCCTTCCGGCGGACGGCACCCGAAGCCCGAAATCGAGGCGCTGCTCATGCGCGCAAGCACCCGTTGACGCGGGAATCCGGCATCGATTCGCAACGGCGTCTCGAAGTCGATCGTTTCCCCCGAGTTGGCGTCCGGATACCTTCGGAATGATCAAGTCTCTAAAAGGCATATTAGCACAGAAATCGCCAACGTCCGTTGTCCTCGACGTCAACGGGGTGGGGTACGGCCTCTCGATTTCGCTCTTTGCGTACGATCAGCTGCCAGCCGAGGGTGAGTGCACCCAGATCCTAACCTACCAATACGTGAGAGAAGATCGACTCGAGCTGTTCGGGTTCGTCGACGAGCGCGAGCGCGAGATGTTTGTGCATCTCATTTCAATCTCGGGCATCGGCCCGAACTCCGCGCAAATCATCCTGTCGGGGATGTCGTTGGAGGACCTGCAGACGGCAATCGTGAATGAACGCGCCGGCGAATTGACTTCAATCAAAGGTATCGGCCGCAAGACTGCTGAACGTATGGTCGTCGAGCTAAAAGACAAGATCCCCGTCGCCCGGAATTCCCAGGTCGAGGACAAAGAAGGAGTGGTCAGCGGCGAGTCAGACGTGGTCGAAGAAGCTGTTCTCGCGTTGGCCGCACTGGGGATAAATCCAGCGTCCGCGAGATCCGCCGTCCGGGCGGCCATCAAGAGAAACGGCGACGCACAAAACGTGCAGACGCTGATCAAACGCGCCCTTCAGGAGCGCTGACGTTGGAAGACCGCATAATCGATCCGAATGCAGACGACGACGATCTGAGATTTGACCGCACCTTGCGGCCAACCTCTCTCTCCGAGATGCTGGGGCAGGTGCGCATCAAGGAGCAGCTCCGCATTGCCATTGAGGCAGCAAGGCAACGCGGCGAGGCAATGGACCATGTGCTGCTCTACGGTCCTCCGGGCTTGGGAAAAACGACCATATCACACGTCATAGCGCGGGAGCTTGCCGTCGATATCCATCCAACATCCGGCCCCCTTCTGGAACGTCCCGGAGAGCTGGCTGGAATACTAACCAAACTTGGACCGCGGGATGTATTGTTCATCGATGAGGTGCACCGAGTGAACCGGGTGGTCGAGGAGTATCTCTATTCGGCGATGGAGGACTACCGCATCGACATCATGATCGATCAGGGCCCGCAGGCGCGTTCGGTATCGATTCCCCTCGAACCGTTTACGCTGATCGGCGCTACAACGCGACAGGCTTTGCTCACCTCGCCGTTGCGGGCGCGCTTTGGTATTACGCTCCATCTCGATTATTACACCGTTGACGAGCTCACGCAGATAATCCTGCGCGATGCCGAGCTACTCGGATTTGTCGTGGATGCCGACGGCGCACGGGAGATCGCACAACGAGGCAGAGGCACCGCCCGGACGGCCAAGCGCCTATTGGCTCGCGTTCGAGACTTCGCCCAGGTCAAAGGAGATGGGTCCGTCAATATGAGCACGGTCACCAAAGCGCTGGACATGCTCAATGTAGACGCAGTTGGTCTCGACGAGATGGATCTCAAGCTTCTCAGTGCCGTTGTCGACCGGTTCAACGGAGGACCGGTCGGACTCGACAATCTGGCAGCGGTCATCGGCGAGGAGGCAGAGACGATTTCGGACGTATATGAGCCGTACCTGATCAAGGAGGGGTTCTTGAAACGGACACCCCGAGGCCGGCGAGCGATGACACGGGCGTATGAGCACCTGGGACGTCCCTTACCCACCGAACAGGACCCCGATCAGCTGGATCTGCTGTGAGATTCGTTTCCATTCGCGGCCGTCCAGGTCGATTATCGCCGGGATGGTGACCTGAGGACCCGGTGCTCGTACTTGCCCTAGACACCTCCACCCCGAGCGGCAGTGTTTGCCTGCTCGACCGGGACAAAGTCATCGCCGGACGGCTCTTCGATCCCGGCATTCGGCATTGCCAACGTTTGTTCGTGGAGATCGATGAGCTGTATAAACTGAGCGGCTACGAGGTGGCAAACACGGATGCCGTCGCAGCGACCATAGGCCCCGGCTCTTTCACCGGCCTTCGCATCGGACTTGCGGCGGCCAAAGGGATCTGTTTCGCCGCCGACAAACCTCTCGTGACTGTTTCAACACTCGAGGTGCTGGCATCACGGTTGCCTTTCTCGCTCTATCCAGTGTGCGCCATGATCGACGCCAGAAAGGATCAAGTGTACGCGGCAACCTACGATATGTCGGAGGACTATCCGGTGGAGCTTTCCGCACCACGCGCGGTAGAACCGGATATCCTGATTGGAGAACTGGCGGGGGGGCCGGTAATCTGCACAGGAAACGGAGCTCACGTGTTTGCCAATTTGCTAGCTGAAAACCCACTCGCAAAACGGTCCCCTCTGCATTGTTCGGGTATGGATGCGTCCGCTACCGGTTGGCTAGCGATACGCAAGATAGATGCGGGCTTGTTCGCCGACGTGAATTCGGTCGAGCCCCTATACCTGCGGGCTCCCGATGCCCAGGCGCCCCGGGGTTGAACCATTCGACCGGAACTAAATTGCGCACATTCGATAACCGTTCCACTCACCTTCCCCTGCGACGCCCTGACTCGCCGGAGCCGCCTGAAACACGCAACAGTTCGCGCCGATGTGTGTTGCCGCTCAACACCAGTCACATCCAATCGGCACTGGCCATTGAACGTCTATCGTTTGAATCGCCGTGGTGTGCGCTCGATTTTCAATCGGTTTTCGACGATGCGTGCTCGCTGAGTCTCGGTTTGGAGCTCGACGGCAGCCTGGTAGGATACGCCATCGGCTATCTGGAAGTGCCATCGTTTCATCTTACCAATTTGGCGGTCGATCCGAGCCACCGCAGGATGGGACATGCCAACGTGCTCGTATGGGGAATCATGGCCCAGGCGATCGAGGCGGGTTGCGATGTGTGCACGTTGGAGGTGAGGGCATCCAACGAGGGTGCCCAGCGGCTGTACCGCATGCTGGGCTTTGAGGTGGTAGATGTTTGGCGCCGGTTTTACACAGCCCCGTCCGAAGACGCCCGCATCATGTATAGAGCTCTGAACCGCCATGGCTGATGTCGTACTGCGAGGCCTGAGCAAGACCTACGATGGAGAGATTGTCGCCGTCAGCAACGTCGATATCGAAATCGGGCACGGCGAGTTCGTCGTGTTGGTGGGCCCCTCGGGCTGCGGTAAGTCCACGACATTGCGGATGATCGCCGGCTTGGAGGAGGTCACCGAGGGCGAGATCCTCATCGATGGCCAAGTCGTAAATGAGGTGCGGCCGAAAGATCGCGACATTGCCATGGTTTTTCAGAACTATGCCCTTTACCCTCACATGACGGTGTACCAAAACATGGCCTTCGGGCTCAGGCTCAGGAAGTTTGGCAACGATGAGATAGAGCACCGGGTTCAAGATGCGGCCGGCATTCTGGGCATAGCCGATCTGTTGGATCGCAGGCCGAAGGAGCTCTCCGGTGGCCAAAGGCAAAGGGTGGCCGTGGGGCGAGCGATTGTCCGCAAACCCAAGGTGTTTCTGTTCGACGAACCGCTGTCGAATTTGGACGCCAAATTGAGAGTGCAGATGCGGGCGGAAATCAGTAAGCTGCACGCTCAAATCGATGCGACCATGATCTACGTAACTCACGACCAGGTGGAAGCGATGACTATGGGTGACCGAATTGTCGTTATGAAGGATGGCATCGTACAGCAAATCGACCAGCCACTCCATCTCTACAACCGGCCGACAAACAAATTCGTGGCAGGGTTCATCGGAAATCCGGGTATGAATTTCTTTCGCGGGAAGATTGTCGCGGACCACGGAGGCGATCTGGTCTTCGACGATGGTGTGTTGAATCTTCGACTGCCTTCCCAGGTCAAAGGAGCTTTGAAAGCGCGAATCGATCGCGAGGTTATCCTCGGTATCCGGCCTGAGCACATTCGCAATCCGGAGACGATGGGTCGCGAAGCGCAGGTTGAAACTATCTCGGCTCGCGTCGAGGTGGTGGAACCCATGGGAAACGACGTATACCTCTATCTGAACACCGGAACTTCCAGTTTTGTCGCGCGCGTCGAGCCCGACCACCTTCCCGACGTGCACGATGAAGTCAGTTTGGCCGTGGCTGTGGACAAGATTCACTATTTCGACGAGACCAGCGAGGTCAACGTCGCATTAGACCTGGAAGAGGTCCGATCTTGAGTAAGCTCGATGTCGCTCGCTAATGTCCCAGGCCAAGAGGGCGCAAAAACCCTTGCCGCGGCCTGGCTGCGAAACCAGCGCATACCCCACTCAATACTGATCAAGGGACCTGCCGGCACTTCGAAACGCACACTCGCAATGGAAGTTGCCAAGGCCGTCAACTGCGCCCAACCGGGCAACGGTGCTTGCGATTCGTGCGCCTCATGCCGCAAGATCGACAGCCTGGTACATCCGGATGTGCACGCGTTGATGCCGTTGGTAGCCGGCAGCAAGAAGAGCGGCGACGCAAGAGATCAGATGAGGTCGGAGGTGATGGGGTATCTAAACGACCATACAACCCTCGCGGTGAGCAACGTGAATATCGCGCGGGATCATCTGCTAAACCTTCAACGGGAGATCTACTTCGCCCCTACGGTGGGAAACCGGAAAATAGGAATTGTCTTCGAAGCTGACCGGATGCATCCCGCTGGTTCCAATGCCCTACTAAAGACACTCGAAGAACCTCCGAATCGTGCGCTCCTCATTCTGGTATCGACGTTCCCGGAGCGTCTATTGCCTACTATTCGGTCTCGCTGCCAGAATATGGTGACCCACGCTCTTGGCAGGGAAGAGCTGGAAGAGCATTTGCGTCCTTTAAAACTTGCTCCAGATCGTTTGGAACTAACCCTGCGTTTGGCAGACGGAAACCTGCACCGCGCCAACCACGTTGCCACAGGGAGCATCGACGCAACACGTACGCGGGTGGAGAACTTTCTGCTGTCAGCCTGCAAGAAGGAGGACAAAGAATTCTGGCGACTGACGGCGGAAATCGGGGTCAAAGCGGAGCGCCAGGAACTGGAGCGTTTTTTGGAAACCTGCTCCCAGTACTTGAGGGATCTGTTCCTGATCAAATACGGTCGCGAGCATCTGGCGCGGCACATCGACCGGAGCGAATTCTTGCACCTGGTGGATTGCCTCACACCTGAGATGCTGGAAACTGTAGCTGCGGAGGTGGACCAAGCCTTCCAGAACATAACGCAGAACGTTGCCCCCTCTCTGGCCTTGGTTGACCTCTGGCGTCGCCTTGGTCCACGGGAAGTTTCCCGCTGATGCACCGACCACCGCCACTAAAAAGGTACGGTCAACACTTTCTCAGCGATGGCACGGTCATCGAGAAGATCGTTCGTATCGTGTCGCCCGGTGCAGATGATTTACTGCTCGAAGTCGGTCCCGGAAGGGGGGCGCTCACCAAACGCCTGGTGGAGATCGCGGGACCGATCGCGGCCGTGGAGATAGACGAACAATTGTCGGCACTCTTGCAGGAGCGCTTCGCCGCCAACGACGTAAGCCTTCTCAACGCTGACATTCTTCAGGCGGATTTTCGCCGTATCCTCAGTGAAGGCGGAAAGAAACTCCTGTATGTCGTCGGCAATCTGCCCTACAATATTACGGCGCCGTTGTTGTTCAAGCTGCTCGACAACGCCGAGCTCATCAATCGGTCGTTGCTGATGGTACAGCGGGAGGTGGCCGAGCGTCTGGTCGCGACGCCCGGAAGCAAGGCGTACGGCGTCTTGTCCGTGTTGTTGGGCTTACGCGCCGATGTAAACATTCGAATTCGGGTGAATCGGCGCGCGTTCAAGCCGATTCCCAAGGTCGATTCGGCCGTGGTGGAGATTGATTTTCTCCGAACACCCCGATACGAGATTCACGACGTTGGAGGGTTGCACCGGCTCGTTCGAGCCTGCTTCGGGCAACGGCGCAAGATGTTGCGCAATTCGCTGCTCGCCATGAGTGTCGCGCACCCCGAGGTTTCGCTGGAGGAGATCGTCGCGCCAACAGGAATCGAGCTTTCGCGACGCCCGGAAAGCCTCGCGCTGGCGGAGTTTGCCGAACTCTCAAATGCATTCTCCGCCGCGCGGGGTGCCACCGCGAATACGCGGTGCTGATGTGGTCATTCGGTGCAGGCTGTTCGCCGTGGCGTTCGCGACCTTGCTGACGAGCACGGTGTGGGGATCGCAGTATACCTTACGCTTCAACAAGACGAGCTCGCGGATGAGCTGGAACCATCGACTTCCCAGCTGGCAATATTCGATTCCGGTGCGCTCCATAGCTGGACCTGATTCAACGACAGCTCTGCGCGTGTCGACGTCGGCGAGCCTGAGCTACATCCTGGACGAACGGAACGACGTCAAGACCTGGCAGGACAGAGGTCTAGTCAACTGGTCAGTCAACTATCCAGTATTGGGTTCAAAGGCGGAAGTCGGGGTCTCGGGGAACGTGGAAACCCGCAATGCCACGCTTCAGAAGCAGAAGATCCGCAACCAGACCTACGGTGCTCGTCTTCAATACAAACCGTTGGACAAGGGTGTGTTTCGAACGCTGCGGGCGCACGTCGCTCCTGGACTCATAACCGCGAGCCGCGTTAGCCGAGCCAAGCTAGATAGCACGATTCAGGAGCGCGGTGTTCAATACGACGCCCAGATCAGTACCGATCCAGTATTTCGAGTCCGGGGACGGAAACTAAATACTTCGATGCGTTTGACGAAGAGGGACAATACCCTCGAGAACAACAAGGATTTGAGTGAAACGCTATCCCTAAATATGGGGTACAAGTTACCACGCAATGCAAATGCAAGCCTCGCAGTCAGCGAATCTCGTACCGAACGCGGCGTAACCCGTTCGGTCGTCGAGGCCGACGCCAACCGTTTCGGGGTGACTGACACGACCATAACAGCTGACATCGCGGCCACGCGAAACAGTTCAATTACATCCAAAGCCGATTTCAAAGTCATGAGTTTCAAGCTCGACACGAAGTTATCTTACATCGAGAACTTGAACACCAACACCGCCAGTGATTCGGAAGACACCGGCAATAGATATTTCGGCACCGACCGCGAGAGCAAGCAGTGGCGTCTAGGTACCAACGTTTCCGGCAGGTTGATCGATCAGCTGGTTGTGCGGACCTCAATCAACCACAAGGTCAGGGATCAGCGATTCCTCCCGGTAGAGTTCCGAGACGGCAGAAGGCATCGCGACGACAGTGAAGATCGGAGGGATCGCGACCTTGCCGTAAACGCGTCTCTCGATTGGCAAGTGCGGACCAAACATACGTTGAAATTTTCGAGCCAGGTTCGTTCGATTCGCGACAAAAATCCGGGCTCCCCGAAACAGAACAGAGATACCTTTCGCAACACCTCCGCTTTTTCGTACTCGGGGACCTACGCTAGTGGACTTCAGTTGACGGTGGGTGTCGGATCCAGTTTCTATCATCGCGTCAATCTGCACGCCAGCCGCTCGAGCGACAACTCGCGCAATCGCGATCTCAATCTTGACATCAACACCCGTTACGAGCGTCTGGGGGCCAGCATTACCCACACTTTTGGCGTTTCGGCCAGACGAACCATATACGACTTCGACCGCCAGGTAAATTCGCGGGATTCCGATCGCAGGAGCAACATCCGGAGAGGGTGGAGTATGCGCCACACAATCCAGCGCCGATTCACCTCCGCGCTCCAGGTCAACTCGAGCTACGCCTACAAGGCCGATGATTTCGGTCGCTTCATAGTCGAGGACAACGCTCAGATCGTAGAGGAAGACAACAGCGACCACACGGCCAGCTGTGGCGTTTTGTACCGCCCCAACAAGGCGTTTTCCGTAGCTACAAATTACACCTACAGGTTGGACAGGCAGTGGGACCATGTGTATGACAATTTTCGCGAGTTCCGATCGTTGGTGATCCGCAACAAACACGAAAACCTGAGTGTCACTTTCGATTACAAACCGACGAGGGATTCGACCTTGAACTTTCGAAGTAGCCGATCGCGGCAGCTGAGCGGCACCTTCGATAGTTTCAACATTGGCTACGTGAGAACCATCTGAATCAATAATAGGAGATGCTGATCGATGGCGATGGCTCAATCGGACAAGATCTGGTTTAATGGTGAATTGATAGATTGGAACGATGCAAAGATTCACGTTCTCTCGCATGTCGTGCACTACGGGTCCAGCGTTTTTGAAGGGATTCGCTGTTATCGCACGAAAAGAGGGCCGGCGGTTTTTCGCCTAGACGACCACATGGGCAGACTCTATGACTCAGCCAAGATTTATCGAATGAATATTCCGTACGAAATCGACGAATTGCGCAACGCCGTTCTCGAGACTATTCGCATAAATAATCTGGAAGCGTGTTATGTGCGCCCGGTCGTGTTCAGGGGTTACGGAGCGATAGGCGTCTTGCCCTTCGATGCTCCGATCGATACGGCTATTGCCGTATGGGAGTGGGGGCAGTATCTGGGTGAGGAGGCGGTGGAAAAGGGAGTCTCCGTGTGTACGTCATCCTGGAACAGGATGGCGCCAAACACCATCCCCTTCCTCGCCAAGGCGGGAGGAAACTATCTCAATTCGCAGCTGGTGAAAATGGAGGCGAACCTGGACGGCTACGACGAAGGCATTGTACTGGGCACCGACGGATTGGTCAGCGAGGGGAGCGGGGAGAATATCTTTGCCATCAAAAACGACAGCATCTACACTCCGTCATCGAGCTTTTCCATTCTCCCGGGCATTACCCGCCACAGCGCTATAACGCTGGCAAAGGACATGGGGTTCAAGGTAGAACAGCGGCCTATCCCCAGGGAATTTCTGTATTTAGCGGATGAATTGTTTTTTACTGGAACGGCCGCCGAGATAACCCCGATTCGCGCCGTTGACAAGATACCTATCGGCAGCGGTAAACGGGGTCCGATCACGAGCAAGTTACAGGAAGCCTTTTTCGCGATCACCAACGGCGACCAGGACGATCGTCATGGTTGGCTGACCCACGTCTGACGAAGGAGATCACCATGAATTTTCGCCGTTTTGCCGGCATGCTAATCGCGTTCGTATCGGCGATGTTGTCCTGGGACCTCGAGACTGTTTCCGCGGAGTCGGAGTGGGAAACGGTTCAGGGGACACTGAAGATCACGCGCGATAATATTGTGCTGGACGGCACGACCAGTGCTCCGCTCCGGTACGAAGGCACTGATTCTCCCCAAAGCGGGGATTGGATGGTGCGTCACACGTTATCCGATCCGGAGAATCTGAATCCGTATACCTCGAGTGATGCTGGTGCCAGCCGGATCATGGGATACATCTTCGAGAGTCTGCTGTATGCCGAACCGGACCCGCCATTCGCGCTCAAAGGACACCTGGCAACCGGTTATCCTGCCATTTCCGATGACCGACTCTCTTACCTCTTTGAGATACGGTCTGACGCCGTATTCGCGGACGGAGAGCCGGTGACGGTGGACGATGTGCTTTTCAGTATGAAGGTAATCAAGAATCCCGTGGTTTTGGCGCCTCATCTGCGCAACTACTTCTCGGCGGTCAAAGATGTCAGGATCGAAGCGGGGAGTAAGATCAGATTCGTTTGCGACGAACCTTATTTCCGAAACGACCTGGTGCTCGGAACATTCGAGGTATTACCGAGGCATTTCTACGATCCAGATGGACTCTTGGAACCAGTGATGATGAAGAGCCTTGTCGACGGCTCGTGGGAAACGGGCGAGCACGCAGAACGAGTCAGAAAGTTCGCCGAGCAGTTCAATCAAAATTTTAACCGCAAAGTGCTAGGTTCGGGCCCGTACGGCATCGAAAATCCCGAGACCGACATCGTCACCCAACAGAAGGTGGTTTTGACCCGCAGTTCGAATCATTGGGCCACGGGAAAGGAATCTCTACCATCTTCCGGTTACGTAGACAAGCTAGTGTTCAAGGTAATCAACAATATGGATGCGGCATTCGTAGAGCTGACTAACGGAAACCTCGACCTGTATGTGCTGCAGCCTCTCGAGTTCAAGGAAAAGAGTTGGTCGAAGGGTTTTACCGATCGTTTCTTGAAAGGCATCGCATACGGCAGCGGGTACACCTACATAGGATGGAACAATGCGCATGCCATTTTTCGCGATCCGCTCGTGCGCAAGGCCATGACACATCTTACCAACAAAGAAGCGATGGTAACCAATCTTCTTTTCAGTCTCGGGGAGCCAGTTCTAAGCCCCATCCACAAGTTTCGCCCGGAATACAACCTCGACCTGGAAACCATTCCGTACGATCCAGACAAAGCCTTGGATCTTCTCGAGGAAGCAGGCTGGGATGATATGGACGGCGACGGCGTGTTGGACAAGGAAATCGATGGCACGCGCGTGCCTTTCAAGTTCGAATTTCTGGTGAACTCCGGAAACCAAATCCGCAAGGATATCGCGCTGATCATGCAGGACGAACTTGCGGATATCGGCATTGTCTGCGAAGTCCGGGAACTGGACTGGTCGATTTTTCTACAACGGGTCAAAAGCAAGGACTTTGCTGCTGTAACGCTGGGGTGGACGGGCAGCCTGCGTTTTCCGCCGGATGGATACCAGATCTGGCACTCCTCGCAAGCAGCGGGTAATGGTTCGAATTTCATCAGCTTCAGCAACGCAGAAGTAGACGAGATCCTAGAACAATATCGTCGGGAGTTTGACTTGGACAAACGGATTCTGCTCTACAAGCGGTTTCAGGAAATACTTCATGGTGAACAGCCATATACCTTCTTGTGGAAGGGTCGGTCAGCGACGGCCTACAGTCGTAGATTCAAAGGTGTGAATTGGTATCCCGCGGGTCCGCAAACGAGAGAGTGGTGGGTTGGTGTGGAAGATCAACTATACCGGTAGCATCTGATTGCACCAATATTGACATAGATGTTTCAGTACGCCCTACAACGCACCCTGCTAGCGATCCCCACGTTACTGGGAATCACCCTGATCTCCTTTCTCATCATGCACCTGGCTCCCGGAGATCCTGTCGATCTGTTTCTCGGCGGCGCTGCCGGGGGCGAGGGGATTTCGACGGATCGCCAATCGGATTTCGCGAAGACGCGCAGAGACCTGCGACGCCAACTCGGCCTGGACAAACCGTTGCACGTCCAGTACCTCAGCTGGTTGTCAGGCTTGATTCTAAGAATCGAGCGGTTGGACAACTATGACCGGATGGCGATCGCGGTCGATCAAACCCTCTCGAAACTGGATCAAATCCAGCTCAGCCAGCTGCAGGAGACAAAGGGGCAAGAGCGCAAAGGGAAGTTCCTCGCCTTTCACCGACAGCTATCCCGCGACGCCGATGTCTTGGTCCAGTCTTCCTTCTGGAAGGGCAAGAGCATCAAGGTGTCGGGAAACTACAGGTATGAAGGTGCAGGACTGGAACTCTGGCGCTCGTTCGGTTTCCGTTTCGTGACGCTGAATTTCGGACGTTCCTTCAAGGACCAGCAACCGGTCATCAAACGCATACTCGCAAGGTTGCCGGTGACCGTGGAAATCAACGTCCTGGCCATTTTGATCGCATACGTCATCGGCGTACCGCTGGGCATCTTGCTGGCACTCAAGCAGGACAGCCGAACCGATAGACTTTTGACGTCCGGTACCTTCGTATTGTGGTCGATGCCTTCGTTTTGGGTGGGCATGCTGCTGATAACCTTCTTCTGCAATAGGGAGTTTTTGTTCTGGTTTCCGGCGTCGGGCATCCAATCGCTGAACGCTACGGAGGAATGGGGCACCTGGCGTTTGTTCAAGGACCACGCCCACCATATGGTCTTGCCCGTCCTGGCGTCGTCGTACTCCAGCTTCGCGGTCATTTCGCGGTTCATGCGTACGAGCATGCTGGAGAATCTCAGACTGGACTATGTGCGCACGGCGCAAGCCAAAGGGCTTGGTTACAATGTGGTGGTCCTGCGGCACGTTTTGCGCAACTCCTTGATCCCCATTGTGACCCTGTTAGCTGGTCTGTTGCCCGGATTGTTTGCCGGTTCGGTGTTCATTGAGACGATTTTTACCGTTCCCGGGCTTGGTTTTCTTGGGTTTCAATCCGTGATTGTGCGCGATTACCCCGTCATCATGGCGATATTCACCATCAGCGCCGCCCTGTTCCTTTTGGGGATTCTCCTTGCCGACATTCTGTTGAAGGCGGTAGACCCCCGAATCGAATTCTCGAGAGTCGAAGGTTGAGGCTTGCAAGCAGCTGAGAAGGGAGAGGAGGCACTTGAGCTCGAGGAGCGCGCGGGACAGTCCTACGCCCGCATTGTCTGGCTGCAGTTTCGTCGAAATCAGCCGGCGATCGCTGGGCTGGCCGCTGTGGGAATACTGGCCATCATCGCCGTTGCCGCCGACTTAATCGCGGGGAACAGACCCTACTACATGGAGTATCGCGGAAACACCTACTTTCCCGCATTTCGCCAATACGCTGTTCACCTTGGCCTCATGGATTGGCCAAAGGAGCTTCGCCGGCGGAAAAACTTCAAACGGCTGAAGACCGATGTAGCCGTTTTCCCCCCCGTCCCGTACGCGGCGAGCGAGATAAATCTTTCTCACAAGTACCAGCCGCCAAACGGCGAGCATTGGCTGGGTACCGACAGGTTGGGTCGGGATGTCCTGTCCAGCCTGGTTCACGGCACGCGGTACGCCCTTACCATCGGGCTGGTCGCGGTGGGCATCTCGCTGATAATCGGTATTTCTCTGGGAGCGTTGGCGGGGTATTTTGGAGGTTGGCTCGATCTGTTCCTGTTATCTCGCATGTTTGAATTGTGGGCGGCCATACCATCGATCTTTTTGATCATCACTGCCGCGGCCTTCTTCCCGCCAAGCCTGTTCTTTGTGATGCTCATCATCGGCCTGACGGGTTGGGTGGGGATTGCCCGGCTTGCCCGCTCCCAATTTCTGCAGCTACGAAGCTACGACTACGTTGCAGCCGCCCGCAGCTTGGGCTGCTCGAGCAGGCGGATCATGTTCCGCCACATGCTGCCCAACGCCCTGGGACCGCTACTGGTGCCGACCGCATTTGGCGTGGCGGGGGCCATCTTGATGGAGTCCGGCTTGAGCTTCCTGGGAATCGGTGTGCCGGCGGAGGCGATCACCTGGGGTTCGCTACTGGCTGGTGCCCGCAGCAACGCTTCGGCGTGGTGGTTGGTTGTTGTTCCAGGAACCGCCATTTTCATTACGGTTACCATGTACAACCTCCTGGGTGACGGATTGCGAGACGCATTGGATCCCAAAATGAAAGCGGGCTAGAGGCAGTCGCCGGTCAAATCAGGTAGTCCCCTCGTTGCGCCACCAGCGTACCTCTGAGTCGTCGCCAAGAGCACTGACGATCACGTCGAGCAAGCCGTTTCCGGTCAAGTCTGCGACGATGACTTGATTGGCATTCCAGGTTTCTTTGAGCACTTGAACGCTCCACGGCCTCGCGGGTCCCCTTCGTGTTTGAACAGGGACAGACCGAACCCTCTCTTGCCATAGGACGTGGCCAAGACTTCCTGTTCCCCGTCGTTATCGAGGTCAGCGGCAATCGCTTCGAAGGCTCCAGGACACGAAGGGGAGATTGTATGTTTCTTCCAAGGACAACGTGTCGGCTCCCCCTCGTTTTCGTACCAAACGATCTGGTGATCCACTTCTGCTTTGTCTTCCACTGACCGCATCCCCAGGGCCATGACGACATCCAGATGGCCATCACCGTCCATATCAACCGGATTGCCGTGGGTGGCACGGTATCGATGATGTGTTTGGACCAGCCCGCGCTCGCCGAAGCGCCTGTATTCTCGTACCACACCACCTGATCGCCCATGAACGCGGTTCCCAATAGGTCGGGGAGCCCGTTGCCATTAAAATCGGCTACGCGCATGGTGCGAGTTTCGCTCATCGATTCTTCTATGGCGCGTTGGGTCCAACCGTCAGGGCTTTGTTCAAACCAGGCGAATTGATTCCCCTTCCTCCAGCTGGATGCGGCCACATCCAGACGGCCGTCCCCGTTGAAGTCGGCCACCGCCACATCGTACGCCCCAGGCAAGGTGCCCTTCGCAATGTATTCGTGGTGCCAGGAAGCCGTGTCGCGCGGATCCCCTTCAAATCCGAACCACAGCAGGCTGCCGTTGATGTTGTCGACGCTGACAATCTCCGGGGATCCATCACTGTTAATGTCGGCGATGGTGTGGCGTTCCAGCCACTCTTCCTTGCGCTCGTGAATAGTGTGGTTCGTGAAGGTTTCGCTGCCGTCATTTTCGAACCAGTAGAGCCCGACATCGGTGTCGCAGGCCACCAGGTCGGGCAGCCCGTTACCAGTAAGATCGACTGCTGATACGCCGTAGGCATACTCGAAGCCGCCTTTGAGCTGGAACTCCGTAAAACGGATGTGTTGATACATATTCCTCTGCTCGCGTTAGTGCGATCTATCGTTCCTCTCAGTAGGAATGCTTTTGTGGCGTGACTGTCAAGGTATCACGGCCTTGCGGTGATCGGCAATACAGTTTTGTTAAAAACACTCGGCGCGACATCCTATAAGGAGAACTCCAAATGAACGAACCGGCCCTGATCCCTCAACCGTTCATAGACTGGTATGAGATCTGGGCAGGTCAAGCCGGCGTCAACGAGCACGGCGAGACCGGGCTCAAGGACCCGCCAACGGGCGTCCAACTATCAGTGCAGCCGGCGCGCCGCTCAGAGATATTCTTCCGCTCCGAAAAACCATGGGAACAGGTACGGATGGTGTATCCTTGCGTAATCCACGACGAAGGCCGTTACCGAATGTGGTTCTGGACCTGGGGAGAAGGGGAAAACAGAGCGCGCTACAACGGCTACGCGGAAAGCGCGAACGGATTCGATTGGGAGAGACCCGAGTTAGGATTGGCGTCGTACGAGGGGTCCACATCCAACAACCTGCTCTCTAGGCACGAAGAATTCGAAATAAACACCGTATTCCTGGATCCAACGAGTGGTTCCTCGGAACGCTTCAAAGCGATTGGAACCCGAACGTTGTTCTTTCGCAACGGAGAGCCTGAACCGGAGATGGACTGGGACAGGTTCAACGAGCTTCGAACTCAGACGGGATATCAGGGCGATCCGACGGTAAACGCAATGAACCTGGTGGCTGAGAAGTTCGGAGTAACGCGGGAAAACGCAGTTATGGGCGCAGTATCGGCCGACGGTTTGCGCTGGAGCGTGCTGCCGGAACCCTTGGTGAATGTGGGGAACAGCGTGTTGGATACGCAGAATGTGGCGGCTTACGAGCCTGAAAGTGGCGAGTATGTCGCCTACCTGAGAGGCATGTACCACAACGAGGGGAAGTTTGGGTACGGCGGTCGACGGGCGGTGCGCAAGGTATCGGGAAGGGAGTTTGGCAACTGGGGCCCGCCGCGTTACGTGTTGGTAGCCGACCCACAGGACCATGTTTCTGACGACATCTACACCTCCTGCTATTGTCACTATCCCGACGTGCCCGGACTCCACCTCATGTTCCCTTCGATTTACCACCGGCTCGATTCCGAACAGGACGTACAACTGGCGGTGAGTCGCGATGGTTGGCACTGGGTCCGACCCGAGCGCAAGCCGATCATAACCCTGGAGAGCGACACCGGCCGCTACGGCAGAATTCGCTCAGGTCCCAACCTCGTGGCGCTCAGCGACGAGGAGTGGGGTCTGCCCTACGACTGCCGCTACAGCCGACACGACCACGGTCCGGCTCAACTGCCTGAGGGCGAGTTTCGCTGGGCGTTATGGAAGAGGGATCGACTGGTAGCTCTGGAGGCGCCGGTGGAAGGAAGGGTTACGACGATTGCTCGCATCTGCCACGGCCGCGAGCTGCACCTCAACTTTCAGACGAGAAGGGCGGGTTGGATTCGGGCGGAAATCGTTACGCCGCCCACCGAGCCCAACAAAACGATCCGTGCGCTGGACGGGTTTACCCTGGAAGACTGCGATCCGCTGGCGGGAGACGAGATGGATCGAGTGGTTACCTGGAAGGGGCAGGCAGACCTCTCCTCGCTGGAGGGGAAACAGGTGGCCATTCGACTGCAACTGGCCCGCGCCAAGCTTTTCTCAACGGCTATGTAGGGGGTGCGCCAGGGACCGAAGGGAGAATGTCAACGTTGGAGGAAATCCGGGATCTTTTCGTTGGCGGTGATCTGCTCCAGCGTCTGCCGTTGTCGTATAGGGTGGAAGGTCCCATTGTTGGCGATCAGAACCTCTGAGGCTTCGGGGAAGGAATTATAGTTTTTGGCAGACTGGCCCGCGCAGTAGGCTCCAGTGGCACCGATGACCAGAATATCTCCAATATGGGTGGTGGGAAGTTGCCGTGGGCGCAATCCTTCGGGGTTGTTCGGCTCGGGGGTTAACACGTCCCCGCTCTCGCAGCAGTGTCCAGCGATAATGTAATCGAGATTCTCCGCACTTGGCGCGGACGCGTCAGGAAAGACGTGAACCGGGTGCTGCGCGCCGTACATGCTGGGTCGCAACACCTCGGTCATTCCCGCATCGACCTTGATAAAGTTGTAGCCGTTCGGTCCCGTGTCCACGACGTCGATAACCGAACACACGAGTACGCCGGCGTTGGCGACGAAGAAGGTTCCGGGTTCGATCTCCAGCGTGAGTTTGCGACCGTGGGAGTCGTAGAAGCGCTCGAACTCCTTGACGATTTGGTGTCCGGCGGCATTTAGATCGGTTGCCTCTTCATCAGGCATCCGTGCCACCTTATAGCCCCCGCCCAGGTTTACGGAAACCACATCGGGAAGTCGCGCGGCGATACCCAAGGTCAATCTGGCACAATGTTGCCAGACTGACGGGTCACTGCCCGACCCTATGTGGGAATGCAGGCGATCGACCGTGAGCCGATATTCGGTCGCCATCTCAAGAACCTGATCCAGGTATTCATGCCAGATTCCGAAACTGGAGGAAGGTCCCCCAACGTTGGTGCGATTGCTGTGCCCCGATCCCAGGCCTGGGTTTATCCGTACAGACAAGTGCCCCCCTTCGGAGCGGTGGCCGAATTCTCGAAGTTGATTCAAGGAACAGGCGTTGAAGAGCACGCCCTCTTTCATCAATTCCTCCAGATCGTCCGGAAGTTGCTGCGCGGTAAGTTGAATCTGGTGGCCGGGAATGCCCGCGGCCAGAGCCCGGTGAACTTCAAACCCACTGCTGGCATCGATGTGCAAACCGAGCCGATTGAAGATGCTCAGCAGTGCCGCGTTTGGGCAGGCCTTCATGGCGTAGCGCGCCGTCAAGCCGTACGGATTCGGGAACGCCAGGACGGCGCGCGCGCGGCGCTCCAGCTCCGCCTGGTCGTAGACAAACGTGGGGGTGCCGAAATCCCGTCGGATATCGCCGGCCTGAGCATGGTTGAGCAAGCATCCTGGACTCATGTAATGGTCTCTATGTTGCAATATTTATTGGAAGTAAGTAGGTTTTCCAACTAAGTATCCAACTCCCGATTAACGGTGTCAAGGCGCCGAAAAAAAGGGCATGCCCACCTACATTCTCGGTCTTTCCGCCTTCTATCACGACAGCGCCGCCTGCCTTATTCGCGACGGCGAAATCATCGCCGCTGCTCAGGAAGAGCGTTTCACCCGCATCAAGCACGACCCCGGTTTTCCGCTCCACGCAGCACGCTACTGTCTTGCTGAAGCGGGCATCGCGGCCAAGGATTTGCGCTGCATCGGATTCTACGACAAACCGCTCCTGACTTTCGAGCGGCTGTTGGAGACGCATCTGGCGACCGCCCCCAAAGGCATTCGGCTTTTCTGGAAGAGCATGGCTGTATGGCTGAAGAAGAAGCTATGGATTCCCCAACTGATCCAACGCGAGCTAGAATTCGACGGCCCGGTCCTTTTCGGTGACCACCACGAGTCACACGCCGCGAGCGCATTCTACCCTTCGCCCTTTGCGGAGGCGGCGATCATCACCCTCGATGGGGTCGGCGAATGGACCACCACCAGCTACGGATACGGCAGAGGGGCGGATATCCACACCCTGGCCGATATCAAGTTTCCCCACTCTCTCGGTTTACTCTACACCGCCATCACCTACTTCACCGGTTTCAAACCCAATTCCGGGGAGTACAAGCTGATGGGGTTGGCGCCGTACGGCCAGCCCCGATACGTAGATCGCATTATGGAGAACGTGATCGATCTCAAGGAAGACGGATCGTTCAAGCTGGACATGCGCTATTTCAACTACCTCGCCGGCCTCACCATGACCAATCAGCGGATGGCGGAGCTGTTCGACGGTCCGCCACGAAAGCCCGAATCGCCTCTTACGCAGCGGGAAATGGATCTGGCGCGATCGTGCCAGCAGGTCACTGAAGAGGTGATGCTGCGCATCGCGAGAACTGTCCACCGCGAAACCGAGATGAAACATTTGTGCCTGGCCGGTGGGGTGGCGCTGAACTGTGTCGGCAATGGTCGCATTTTGCGGGAAGGGCCTTTCGAAAAGATCTGGATCCAACCGGCAGCAGGCGATGCAGGGGGGGCGTTGGGTGTGGCTCTCTCGCTGTGGTATCGATATTGCGAGAATGACCGCAGAGTCCCTGGCGCCGGCGATGGCATGGGGGCGTCGTTATTGGGTCCTTCCTTCGATGACGAGCAGATCCGGGAGTTCCTCGAACTGAATGTGGCTCCCGGAGAATTCATGAGTCGGGAGCAGTTGCCGGTACGAGTCGCCGAGCTGCTCAACGATGAAAAGGTGGTCGGTTGGTTCAGCGGCCGCATGGAATTCGGTCCGCGGGCATTGGGCGCCCGCAGCATCATTGGTGATCCACGATCGCCCAAGATGCAATCGGTGATGAATCTTAAAATTAAGTTTCGCGAGAGCTTTCGTCCGTTCGCGCCGTCGGTATTGCGGGACCGGGTGCAAGATTTCTTCGAAATAGACGCCGACTCACCGTATATGCTTCTCGTCGCACCGGTAAAGGAAGATCGGCAGATACGGATGACCGCGGACGAGGAGAGCTTGTTCGGAATAGACAAGCTGAATATCCCACGTTCGGACGTTCCGGCGGTCACGCACGTCGACTATTCAGCGCGCATTCAGACGGTCCGGAGAGAAGAGAATCCACCGTATTACGACTTGATCCAGGCTTTCAACAGCATTTCCGGATGCCCGCTGATCGTCAATACGTCGTTTAACGTGCGCGGCGAGCCGATCGTCTGCACTCCGGAGGATGCGTACCGCTGTTTTATGCGTACGGAAATGGATTACCTGGTTTTGGGGAACTACCTGCTCGACAAGAGATCTCAGCCTAACTGGAGCGAGAAGGAAGACTGGCGTGAAGAGTTCGAATTGGACTGAACCTTGCGGGTTGAGGTGTTGATGGACTGGGGAGTATGATCGACAAGAGCGGATTCTGGCGCATACCTTCGGCATCCAGGTCTGAGCTGCGCACATTCGGACTCGTCATGGCCCTCGCCGCCGCGGCGATCGCACTGCTTCTGTGGTACCACGGGTCCGTCGACACCGCACAAGGCGTGGGTCTGGCGGCAGCGGCATTCATCGGACTCGCCCTCGGCATTCCGTCGATTCTGCGACCGCTGTATACCGTCTGGATGTTGCTTGCCCGGGTACTAGGATTCATAAATACGCACATACTGTTGGGACTGGTTTTCTACACCATTTTCACCGCAATCGGGCTGGCCATGCGCTTGATCCGGCACGATCCGCTGGATCGCAAACTCGACGCGGATGAAAAGAGCTACTGGTCTCGGCGCGAGCCTTCTCAGTTGCCGCGAAAGCACTTCGAGCGGCAGTTCTGACGGCTCATTGAGCCGGCTGGCCATCTTGATATTATCTATTGCCACAGCTATATTTACCCGCTTTGGGAGAAGGCTCTGAGGCACCCAGAAACAGCTTCCGCTCAGCGGTCTGAGGTGGCCGCCGCAGATCGCCGCTGGATCGAGTTGGCATTGGAGGAAGCACGCCTCGCCGCCACCAACGGTGAAGTTCCAGTTGGGGCTCTCGTCGTTCGAGAAAACAAGGTCGTCGGGCGCGGGGCCAATGCCACGGAACGTGAGCAAGACCCGACTGCCCATGCCGAGATCCTGGCTATCAGGCAGGCCGCCGAATACCTTGGGACAAGGCGCCTGAACGACACGACCTTATACGTTTCTCTGGAACCCTGTTCCATGTGTGCAGGAGCTATCGTGCTCGCTCGTATCCCGTTACTCGTCTTCGGAGCCCACGATCCCAAGGCGGGCGCCTGCGGGTCGTTGCGGGACGTGGTCCGCGATACTCGTCTCAATCACCAATGCGAGGTACGAGGCGGAGTGATGGAACCCGAGTGCGGCGGTTTATTGAAGGAATTCTTTGCGGACATCAGGTCGTCGACAGCCTGACAGCAGGTTTGGGAGAGGTGCCTGAGTGGTCGAAAGGGGCGGTCTCGAAAACCGTTGTGGCCGTTAAGGTCACCGTGGGTTCGAATCCCACCCTCTCCGCCATCACGAACGATGCAAATCGGGAGAGATGACCGAGTGGTCGAAGGTGCACGACTGGAAATCGTGTGTAGCGCGAACCGCTACCGTGGGTTCGAATCCCACTCTCTCCGCCATATATATTCTGTAACCCCTTTATAAACAAAATATTATGTAAGATAAGAAAACTCTATCCCCTCATTTTTACCTCCATTCTTTAACGGAATGAACGGGACCATACTGGACTTTCCGCGGTTCCGGCTGCCACCTCGGAGGCCTGGTTCCCTTGAGAGCCGGTCGATGTTGTCCCGGAGAGCGTCGATCAGACCGTGGAGACGCGGGGGGCGAAGAAGATGCCCGTGAAGTGGTCCCGGACGAAGGTGTCCGCCTGGGGGTTGTCGGCACGTAGCGCCTCCCGGTCTTCGTCACTGAGGCGGACGGTGCGGTTTTCGATGGTGGCCCGGACCGCGTGGTGGCAGTAACGCAGCCGGTCGTTGGCCACGACCGCGATCCCCTTGCTCTCGTACATGTAGGCCACGACCGCCGGAGAAAACGTATAGGCCGACGACACCCCACCCGGGGTGTGCTTCCAGATCCAGCGCGGCATCGGTCTCCACCAGGAGTGTTGCTGGAGTTTGAGACAACCCGGTTGTCCTTGGCAAGAAGCCGGAGGAACTGAATCCTCATGAGTTGGATTGCCATTATACACCAGGAATGAGGACGCAGGATGTACTATGCACATTCCCTCAAAGGTCAGTCGAGGGAATACTGGCAGCCGCTCCGGGAGCACCTGCTCAAGGTCAAAGACGAGGCAGCGGCGCGGGGGGCCAAGTTTGGAACCGACAAAGCTGCGGGATTGGCTGGGCTTTTGCATGATCTTGGCAAGTACACAGAAGCGTTCCAGAAGCATATAGATGGCTCGTCGATCCAAGTTGATCACTCCACGGCCGGTGCCCAACAGGTTTGCGTTCTTGACACGGCAACGCCAAACGACCGGGGCATGGCGCAGCTTATCGCTTATACCATCGCCGGGCACCACGCTGGCTTGCCGGATATGCAAAGCGGGACCGGCTCACTCAATTCGCTTGATGAGCGGCTAAAAAAGACACTCAACCCGCTTGACTCGACTTGGGAGAAGGAAATTCGGCCAGTCGCTACTGGTCTTTGGCCCGAAGGGTTCACACTAGGGAAAGACCGTGAGACGACGGCGTTTCAGCTCTCCTTCCTGACGCGGATGATCTTCTCGTGCCTCGTTGACGCAGATTTCTGCGACACCGAGGGCTTTTACGCTGATGCAAAAGGCGAGACCGTTGACCGCGACTGGCCGACGCTCCCAGAAATAGTTGATCCGCTACGCGATAGGCTCAACAACCACTTCGCCGGACTTGCCAGCGAGGGCAAGGTCAATCGTCTGCGCCGCGAGATTCTGGAGCATGTTCGCGCTCAAGCCGATTGCTCTCCGGGCCTGTTCTCGCTCAACGTACCGACCGGCGGCGGCAAGACGCTGACTTCCCTCGCCTTCGCCCTCGACCATGCCAAAGCACACGGGCTTGAGCGCATCGTCTATGCCATTCCCTTTACTTCAGTGATTGACCAGACCGCAGGGATTTTCCTCGATGTGCTGGGTGAGGGCGTCGTCCTTGAACACCATTCGGCGATTGACGAAACCAAGTTCACAAAGCGGGAGGGAGCCGATAAACTGCGGCTCGCCATGGAGGACTGGGCGGCCCCCATCGTCGCGACCACCAACGTCCAGCTCTTTGAAAGCCTGTTTTCCCATCGCCCGTCGCGGTGCCGCAAGTTGCACAATTTGGCTCGTGCGGTCATTGTCCTCGACGAAGCGCAGACCATTCCCCTACACGTGCTCCGACCGGCGGTCGCCGCCCTTGATGAACTGGCTCGCAACTATGGCTCTTCAATAGTACTATGCACCGCGACCCAACCGGCACTCAAGGCACCTGAATTAAAAGGGGGCTTTGTCCAAGTCCGCGAACTCGCGCCTGACCCGCCGCGCCTGCACCAGAAGCTCGTCCGTGTCAGAATCTCCAACGGGGGCGCACTCAGCGACGAGAGCCTATGCAATGCCCTCACACAAACAGCGCAAGGCATGGTCGTTGTCAACAGCCGGAGACACGCCTTAGACCTCTTCCGGCAAGCCTGTGAAGCTGACATCGACGGCGTCGTGCATCTGAGTACGCGACAATACGCAGCGCATCGTCGCCGCATTCTTGCGGATGTTCACCAGCGGTTAAAGGAAGGCAGGCCGTGTCGATTGGTTGCGACTTCGTTGGTCGAGGCGGGCGTTGATTTGGATTTTCCGAGGGTCTGGCGGGCCGAGGCGGGGCTTGATTCGATTGCCCAAGCTGCCGGGCGGTGCAATAGGGAGGGACGACACGATGTTGCAGACAGCATTGTCACCGTGTTCCAATCAGAGGAACATCCAAGTCCGCCTGAACTACGCCAGCTTGCCGGAGATATGCAGCGCATCATCAGTCGTCATGATGACTTGCTCTCGCCGGAGGCCATGGAGGATTATTTCCAAGAGGTGTATTGGCGCAAGGGGGAGGGGCTCGGTGATGATGTTCTGCAAAAATTCACGGCTGATAGGAACGGAACATCGTTCTCCTTCCGCGAAGTTGGAGAGACGTTCCGCCTGATCCAGAGCGGACTTGAGCCAGTGATCGTCGCCCGAGAAGAGGAAGCGGGTAAGGCGGTGCACGATCTCGCTTATGCTGAACGGCTTGGCGGCGTGGCGCGGCGGCTCCAGCCTTATATTGTGCAAGTTCACCCTCGCTTCCGGGCGCAACTTGTCACAAATAATCACGTATGTTTTGCGGCACAGGAACGCTTCGGCGACCAGTTCGCCGTTCTCTTCACTCAAAGCCTCTATCAAGAAGAGGTCGGCCTCCTTTGGGAGGACGCGGATGCGCTCGGCGATGAGGTGATGCTTATATAATGGTAGGGGTGTCCCTCGTGCGGAGGGTATTGAATACCACAATACCACAGAAAAGGAGTTCGTCCATGTTCGGAATACGTCTGCTCGTGGGAGGCGAATACGCCTGTTTCACGCGACCGGAAATGAAGGTCGAGCGCGTGTCCTACGACGTGATGACGCCTTCGGCGGCACGCGGCATTTTGGAGGCCATTCACTGGAAGCCGGCCATCGTCTGGCGCATTGACCGCATTCACGTTCTCAAGCCGATTCGGTTCCAGTCGATCCGGCGCAACGAGGTCGGCAAGAAAATTCCCATGGGGTCTGTCCGCACGGCGAAAAACAGGGGATCCATTGAGACCCTCTACACCAAAGTTGAGGATGATCGCCAGCAACGTGCCGCAACCGTCTTGGTCAACGTTGAGTACGCCATTGAAGCGCACTTTGACATGACGGACGAAGCGGGCGAAAGCGATAACGTGGGCAAACACCTCGACATCTTCAATCGCCGCGCTAGAGGCGGGCAGTGCTTTCACCATCCCTGTCTCGGAACGCGAGAATTTGCCGCAGACTACACACTCATCGAGAACGACGACCTGCCGCCAGCGATTGACGAGAGCCGCGACTTAGGCTGGATGCTCTACGATATTGACCACGAAAACGAACGACAGCCGCTTTTGTTTCGCGCCGAAATGAAACAGGGGGTTGTCGAAATTCCCTCACCCAACTCGCCGGAGGTACTGAGATGAGCATTCTGGCTTCTCTTGAGCGTGCCTATCATCGGCTCGCAACAGAGAACAAAGTGCCGCCGATTGGCTACTCCAATGAGCGGATCGACTATTGCGTCGTCCTGAAGGCCGATGGCCAGCCCGATGGTCCGCCTGTGGACCTACGAGACCACTCAGGGAAGAAACCTGTAGCCCCGCGACACTCAGTTCCGCGACCAGAGAAGCGGGCGGGTAAAACGCTTTTGCCGAGCTTCCTCTGGGACAAGGTATCGTATTCGCTGGGTGCCATGGAAGACTTGGAAGGCGAGGACCCACACACCAGAGAGCGTCGTGCCGATCGGGTGGCGAAGCAGTACGAGGCTTTTCAGGACCGGCACCTCGTTGTCCTGCAAAATGAAAGCGACGCAGGGCTTGTGGCCTGCCGTTGTTTCTTGAAATGGTGGAAGCCAGAGTACTTCGACGCGCATGGCTGGCCAGACGAAATGAAGGGGGCCAATGTGGTGTTCCGGTTGGAGGGAGAGCAAAACTTCATACACGACCGCGAGGCCTCACGTCAACTATGGGCTTCGCAGATGAATCAGGATCACGAACCGGGCCAAGCCGTTTGCTTGGTGACCGGAGAGAGATCCCCTATCGCTCGATTGCATCCCTCGATCAAGGGGGTGCGTGGCGCACAGTCTGCCGGCGCATCCATCGTCTCTTTCAATCTCGACGCCTTTGAGTCTTATGGGCACAAACAGGGCGATAATGCACCCGTAAGCGAGGACGCTGCCGCCGCCTATACGACTGTGCTCAACCACTTTCTCCGTACCAACGAAAACAAAGTCCAACTCGGCGACACCTCGACTGTATTTTGGGCCGATGGCTCGAATGCGGAAACAGTGGCGCAATGCGAGGCACTATTTTCCTTCTTGGCCAATGACACAGGCGACGCGATAAGCGAGCAGGCCATCAAGTCCATTCTCGAAAAAATGGCAAGGGGCCGTCCCATGGAGGAAATCCGCCCGGATTTGCCCCAAGGTGTGCGCTTCTACGTGCTGGGGTTGGCCCCCAATGCAGCGCGTATTTCGATTCGCTTCTGGCTGGAGGACGACTTTGCGACGTTTGCAGAGCATATCCTCTGGCACTATCGGGATATGCGCCTCGACCCGCGGCCGCGGGTCGAGGCGCCAAGCGTTCGGCGCTGCCTACTTGAGACCGCCACGACGAAGGTAAAAAACCGATACGAACATATCCCTTCCCAACTCGCTGGGGATATGCTACGCGCGATCCTGACAGGTCGCCGTTATCCGCAGACGTTGTTTTCCACGATTCTCATGCGACTGCGGTCGGATAAGGCCATAACGGCCCTTCGCGTAGCCTTACTCAAAGCCGTGATCTGCCGAAATAGGCGCAAGGATGACCATTTAACAAAGGAGAATTTTATCGTGTCCCTCAATCCCACAAACGCCGACTCCGGCTATTTGCTAGGCCGGCTATTTGCCTGCTTTGAGTACGCGCAAACGCAAGCCCTCGGTGGCAAGGTCAACGCCACGATATGCGATAAGTACTATGGGGCGGCTTCGGCGACGCCGCGGTCTGTATTTCCCATCCTGCAACGCAACGCCATGAACCACCTGTCGCGTCTGCGGAAAGACCGGCCTGCAACGCATCGCTATATCGACAACACAATCGCCCAGATCTATGGGTGCGCCACGCCCGATGAGCTGTTCGTGGCGACGCTGACGATGGAACGTCAGGCCCTCTTCGCCATCGGCTACTACCACCAGAAAAACGATTTTTACACCAAGTCCGCCCCCCGTGAGGAGGGCAAAGAAGAAAAGGAGAACGAAGAATGACCGCACTCAATCATCGCTACGACTTCGTCTATCTGTTCGACGTCAACAACGGCAACCCCAACGGCGATCCGGACGCAGGCAACCTCCCGCGCCTCGACCCGGAAACGAACCAAGGATTGGTCACGGATGTCTGCCTCAAGCGCAAGGTGCGCAATTTCGTTGAACTGGCTAAGGGCGACGAGTCCGGCTACGCGATCTACGTCCAGGAAGGTGCTCTGCTCAACGAGCAACACCGGAAGGCGTATCGGGTTGTGCGCCCCAACGACAAGAAGGTCGAGAGCAGCAAGAAACTAAGCCCCCAAAGCGACGAGGAGATGGATAAACTGCGCGGCTTCATGTGCGACAATTTCTTTGATGTACGCACCTTCGGTGCGGTAATGAGTACCGGCATCAACTGCGGCCAGGTCCGCGGGCCGGTACAGATGACCTTTGCGCGGTCCATTGATCAGATCGTGCCGCTCGAAGTGTCCATTACGCGCATGGCAGCGACCAACGAAAACGAAAAGAAGGAGCGCGAGGATGCCAGCGATGAAAACGCGGGCGACGAGCGGACCGAGCACCGCACCATGGGTCGCAAACATATTGTGCCCTACGGACTGTATCGGGCGCACGGCTTTGTCTCCGCCAAGCTCGCCGAACGCACGGGCTTTTCGCCGGACGATCTCGACGTCCTCTGGAATGCCTTGACGCAGATGTTCGAACATGACCACTCGGCCGCCCGCGGCGAAATGGTTGCCCGTCGGCTCATTGCCTTTAAGCACGCCAGTGCCTTGGGCAACGCGCCCGCGCATAGGCTCTTCGAGCGGGTGAGTGTGCAGCGTGCAGAAGCGGATGGTAGCGAAGGCATCCTGCCGCCTGCCCGCAGCTTTGCTGACTATCGTGTAGAGCTCGACTTGGACGATATGCCGGCAAATGTCGAGGTCGTCGAGCCGATCACATAGACGCCTCCGTGCGGGGTACGGAATGAAACAAACGGAGCGGAGATGCCGATGCGTGAAGCGCAGTTCGGGCGGTCACCCCCAGTGCAGGGGCATGGATCGGACCATGGAATGGAGCCGGTACCCGTGTCGGCACTGCAACATGCGGTGTACTGTATGAGGCAATGTGCTCTGATCCACTTGGAACGGCTTTGGGAGGAAAATCGATTTACCGCTGAAGGTCGGGTACTGCATCAAGTCATTGACGAAGCCGGGCGTCGGCGCAAGGCAGGTGTACGCCAAGTAATGTCGCTCCCGATCTACAGCATCCGGCTCAATCTTACAGGCCTCGCCGATATGGTCGAGTTCCGCGAAAGCCGGACGGGTACGACCCCGTTCCCGGTCGAGTTCAAACGCGGCAAGGCCAAAGTACATCGCGCCGACGAGGTGCAACTCTGCGCCCAGGCACTGTGCCTTGAGGAAATGACCGGTACAGAAGTGCCAATGGGGGCCTTTTACTACGGCCAAACCAAACGGCGGAAGGAAGTGTCTTTTGACGCCGAACTCCGCACCCTGACCGAGACGACAGTTGTGCAGGTAGCCACGCTCTTTGCGGGAGGCCGCACACCGCCAGCCGAATACGAAGCGGCCAAATGCCGTGGCTGTTCGCTGCTCGACCAGTGTCGCCCGAAGGCGATGGAGCGTTCGGTTATAGCTTGGCGGACGCGTACCCTAGCATCGCACCTTGCCGAGCCTGGAGAATACCCATGAGGCGGTTGCTCAATACGCTCTATGTTACTACGCCTGAAACACGTCTGACCAAAGACGGCGAGAATCTGGTCGCGGAAGTAGAGGACGAGGAACGTGCGCGGGTGCCGCTCCACATGCTGGGATCTGTGGTGGTGTTCGGCGGCATCTATATATCTCCACCCCTGATCCAGGCCTGTGCTGCCGGCGGCATCGTCTTAGTGCTCCTGAGTCGATTCGGCCGATTTCAAGCCCGAGTCGAGGGACCGGTCTCTGGCAACGTGCTGCTGCGTCGCGCACAATATAGGGCCAGCGACGACCCAGAAGAGATCGTCCGCAGCATTCTCGTCGGCAAGATCGCCAATCAGAGAAGCGTCCTGCAAAGAGCCCAGCGAGATTACGGTGGGGAGCTTGAGCCTTCTGGCCGCGAAGCCATGTCCGCCGCGACGAATCGCCTTCGGCAGATTGTGCAACGTATCAGCGACGGCCACGACAGTATCGATAGGCTACGCGGTTTTGAAGGCGAGGCCGCACGGCTCTATTTCTCCATCTTTGGCCACCTGATCCGCGTACCCGACCCAGAGATGGCATTCGCCGTCCGCAGCCGCCGGCCGCCGCTGGACCCGATGAATGCCCTGCTCTCGTTTCTCTATACCCTTCTCGTCCACGATTGCAGATCGGCCGCCGAAAGCGTGGGCTTGGATCCGGCTGTAGGCTTCTTTCATAGAGATCGGCCCGGCCGTCCGAGTCTCGCGCTAGATCTTATGGAAGAGCTGCGGCCAGTCTTGGCTGACCGGCTCGCGCTATCGCTAGTCAATCGTCGGCAAGTTCGCGCTAAAGACTTCCAAGTCCGAGAAGGCGGCAGCGTCTCAATGAGCGACGCCGCTCGCACGACGGTTCTCAGTGCTTGGCAGGAGCGAAAGCGCGTAGAGCGCCGTCACCCTTTTTTGGGGGAGCAGGCACCGCTCGGCTTGGTTCCATATCTCCAGGCGCAGTTGCTGGCTCGGCATCTTCGAGGCGACTTAGATGCCCACCCGCCGTGGTTATGGAAATAAGGCTATTCAACATGCCCTTCTGAATGATAGTCGCTCTCTCACAAGGAAATAACCGACCATGATGGTTCTCGTTACGTATGATGTCTCGACGACATCCGATGGCGGCGCACGTCGGTTACGACGTGTCGCTAAGCTGTGTCGCGATTTTGGACAAAGGGTACAATTCTCAGTGTTTGAGATCGAGGTGGAGCCGGCGCAATGGGCCGCCCTGAAGGCGCAGCTTGAGACGATCATCAATCCAGAAACCGACAGTCTCAGGTATTATTTTCTCGGTGCTAATTGGAAGCGGCGTGTAGAGCACGTCGGTGCCAAACCGACCGCCGACTTGAACGGAACATTGATCGTCTGAAAAGGATGGTGCGAACCACAAGAGGTCAGGTAAACACGGGGAGATCCGCGCATCGTCTAACCCACTGAGATTTAAAGGGATTCGAGTCACGATGGTGCCGGTAGCTATTCTTAACTAAGGAAGCCGGATAGGGTTCGCGCCAGCCAGTCTCTCACGTATTGTTACATAATGTATTAGCTTGCCGCAGTCGCCCCCCGTGCGGGGGCGTGGATTGAAACCCCACCCGCGACACGGCACGTCAGGCAGCAAAATGTCGCCCCCCGTGCGGGGGCGTGGATTGAAACTTGTTGGGCTTGGGAAACTGTGCAGTTTTTGTAGTCGCCCCCCGTGCGGGGGCGTGGATTGAAACTTTGTTAACGTCGGCGGCGTGGAGGGGATAGAGTCGCCCCCCGTGCGGGGGCGTGGATTGAAACTATAGTCCAGTGCCCCAAATAGGCAATCTCCTCCATGTCGCCCCCCGTGCGGGGGCGTGGATTGAAACAGCAAATCCGAGTGGAGGTGCGAGGATCCGGCAATCAGATCGCGTCGCCCCCCGTGCGGGGGCGTGGATTGAAACTTGTCGATGTGCTGCAGATGTTGGAGTAGGCCAGTTTGTCGCCCCCCGTGCGGGGGCGTGGATTGAAACGTTTTCGACCGTGGACTCTTGGGAACCGCCCTCGTCGCCCCCCGTGCGGGGGCGTGGATTGAAACTAAACAGCGCCCAAAACATCAAACGCACTCTGGTGTCGCCCCCCGTGCGGGGGCGTGGATTGAAACGTCGTAGCTGGGTGTTTCGGTGACCGGTCTGCCGCGTCGCCCCCCGTGCGGGGGCGTGGATTGAAACTACATTTCCTCATCGGATGCGTCAACAAAACACTTCTGTCGCCCCCCGTGCGGGGGCGTGGATTGAAACATTGCGTCGCGGTTTTCCCGGTCGAGAAGTTCAGGTCGCCCCCCGTGCGGGGGCGTGGATTGAAACCCCAAATGCAGCGCATCGTCTGTCCCCTGAATAACGTTACGTCGCCCCCCGTGCGGGGGCGTGGATTGAAACATGGAGGACCGAGTCGTCGCCCCCCGTGCGGGGGCGTGGATTGGGGAGCCGGCGCGTCGCCCCCCGTGCGGGGGCGTGGATTGAAACGATCGTGAAGCCCCCTAATGACGTGGCACCGTTACGGTCGCCCCCCGTGCGGGGGCGTGGATTGAAACGTTTCTGGAGCGCGGCACCAAGCCTAACGCCGAGGTCGCCCCCCGTGCGGGGGCGTGGATTGAAACTCGCAGCGCGAGACGCCCAGCCCCGGCGGGACCGATTGTCGCCCCCCGTGCGGGGGCGTGGATTGAAACTCTGCCGCATGTGCATGATCCGGAGGACATCAACGCCGGTCGCCCCCCGTGCGGGGGCGTGGATTGAAACTCGTACGGCCTTCCCCGTCTGTTTCCCGACCTCGAGTCGCCCCCCGTGCGGGGGCGTGGATTGAAACTGCTATGAGGCGTTTGTTTTCCAGGTCCTTGTCTTGTCGCCCCCCGTGCGGGGGCGTGGATTGAAACTGTCTTCCTCGACGTCTTCAGCGCCGAGGCCAGCGTCGCCCCCCGTGCGGGGGCGTGGATTGAAACGCACAAGCTTCTGGGGGCGCTTTTTTGTGCCTGGCTCAAAGTCGCCCCCCGTGCGGGGGCGTGGATTGAAACGCGAACATGCCTAGATGCATAGTTACGTTAGTTTTTTGTCGCCCCCCGTGCGGGGGCGTGGATTGAAACTGTCAGTCGAGTTTGGGCAATCGCTGCCAGAGGCCACCGTCGCCCCCCGTGCGGGGGCGTGGATTGAAACCGCACTGGGAAGTGGGATCCATGTTTCGTTCGCGTGTCGCCCCCCGTGCGGGGGCGTGGATTGAAACCAGGCTAATGCGCCGAAAGGATTACCGCCTGGAACGCGGCCGTCGCCCCCCGTGCGGGGGCGTGGATTGAAACGGGCGGGACGAGCTGGGCGTCTACCTCGGAAAAAAGTCGCCCCCCGTGCGGGGTCGTGGATTGAAACTGCGAATCGAAGAAAGGGGCCTGATATGGATCGGGTCGCCCCCCGTGCGGGGGCGTGCCGGCTGGGGCACCGTTGGCAAGACGGCGGTCGCTGGCGCCAAGGACCGCGATACCGGCCAAATCGCCGCCGAAGTCGTTCCCGACACTAAGGCCGATACCTTGCAGGGATTCGATTACTTCTCCATTGGCTAAAAATTGCACGGTTCATTGTTTCAACCACACAGCACGAATCGGGCAACCGTAGTTCGTCTCGCAACTCAGACGAGTCCATTGATGAGTATAGTGCCGATTTTTTTGGGGGATATTACGTACAACCCACTCTAGGGTCCGGCACTGAAACACGGCCCCCCCGCCGCTTGGACATGGCCCCACGGCGCCCCCCGTCCGACCCCATTCCCCGCCGGATCTGCCAGCCCCACGAGCTCCTCCGCGCCCAGCTCACCCATCCTCAACCGCCGGACTTCGGCGGCGGCGGGCCGTCCTGCCCCGCCGGAGCTGCGGCGCAACCGCCCTGGACCCCCGGTCAACCAGGGCCGGTGCGGGAGCGACCATGCTGCTTCAATCCTCCCCTTGCTTGTGTCGGTGTCTAATAGGCCCTTTGGGCGTGAAAATCCGCGGGCTTTTGACTAACGATAATATCTCTTATCGTTGGTATGAACCTGCCACGTGTGCACCTTATCCTCACTGGTGGAGCAGCGCCGAGGCGGCAGAAATCGAGCCGCGAACGCCTTCATGCCCCCGTGTCGCCCCCTGAAAAAAACCTTGACACCGCATCATCACACCACGCATGCAGGAGGCCGCCACGCATGCAGGAGGCCACAATGACAGCCGCCCACCGCCCCGCCCCCAACAGCGGCATCGGTATCACATGCCACGCGGGGAGCCGAGGCGCTCCCCCCCCCCTCCACACATGCTTCGAGGAGGAGGGCTACGGTGAAGAATAGGACCTGCTCCTACGTCTATGAGTCTGGAGCGGAGTGTGGCCGCCGGCATCTTGCCCGCGGCTATTGCGAATTGCACTACCAGCGCTGGTTGCGCGGTTCCAGCATGGAGGCCGCCATCGAGGCGCACGTCCACCACACCGGGTGCAGATATTGCGCCAGGAAGCACCACGCCAACGGCCTCTGCAAGATCCATTACACCCGCGCACGGAGAGGCGGGAAGACTATGGACCGCCCTATCCAGAGACGGTGAAGGACGAAGAAATGAGCGGACCGCCCTATGCGCTCCAACGCCTGGCGGCCATCAGCAACTTCTCCGGGGGCAGGTCGTCCGCGTTCATGCTCCACCACCTCCTCGAACACGACGACGGCCGCCTACATGCGAAGCGCCCTTGGAGTCAAGCCACCTTGTGGCAGCGGCCTTGGCAGCTATTTCTTGTAATCAAGCGAGAGAAGCCGCCGCATGACAACCCGCGTGTCGGCTTTCCGCCGGTGGCGGATGTTCTCGACTCCGAGCGTCCGATAGATCGCCTTCCCCCCGGAAATCCGGCACGTCCGCCCGCCGCCATTGACTAACGACCACTCGCTCTCCACCGCCGATCTGCGCTCCACCAATGCCTTGACGAATCGAGACGCCGTGATCCGGGGCGCATCGAAGTAATGACAGAATTGAGCCCGGATAAAGACGCCGCTATGGAGACAGACAAGCGCAATCCATTCCGCCCCCCAGGGGACGAGGAACGCGCAAGAACGCTGATATCGGCGCTGTGGAGCGTTCAGGGAAGGTTGTGGCCGAAGTCGCCGACGATCTCTCCGGCAAGGGGCGTACTCGCTTTTATCAAGCGCGCCATCGAACCTGACGTTTCGACGCTGGTCACGGACGAATACGGGGCCTACAACGTGATGCGAAGAATCATGGATCACTGCGTGATTCAGCATTCTCAGCGCTATGTCGATGGCGAGCTCCACACCAACACGATAGAAGGCGTCTGGTCTCTGCTCAAGCGCGCCTGGTATGGCTCTCATCACCACTACACCAGGCGCTACACGCCGCTTTACGTGGCTGAAGCGTGCTAAAAGTACAACCACCGCAAGGACGATAACGCCTTCGGCTCGTTTATCAGGGAGTGCTTTGTATAGTGCCGCTGCGGTTTGGGGAAGTGCCTGAGATACTACGACTTGACCGCATGTCGCGCATGGCAGTGATTCTCATCTGCGCGTGCGCTAGCGGTGTGTGGGCGCCCCGAAAGCCATTGAGGACGCGCTTGTCGAAGGGCAGCCGGTTCACAATCTCCCGAGCATTCTCCTGTGCTTGCAAAAGATGCATAATTCCTGATACTTATGTGCCTGATCGTGCTCTTTGCCGCAGCCCGAGCACTTGAAGCCAAATTCATTTCCTTCATAGTAGACAATCCGTTTGCCGAAAGGGTCCACGTGAATTACCTTTCGTCTTGGCATGGGGTCTCCATGTCTTTGGCCCTGAAAGCTGCTGTAACAGCTTCGGGCCGGGTTTGCCGTCAAAAAGGGACGGCGCCTGATATTGGTGAAAACAGGGGCGGTATTCACCGCATCCTCTCAGGAACTTTCTGGTCGTCTGCCTTTCCAGTTCCTGCCTGATTATGGAAAACGGGCCTGCGAGCTACAACTCGCGGCCCGTTTTTCAATGTACGATCAAGGGCTGAAAATGGCTACAGCCTGAACCAACTCCCCCCTACCACCTGTCAGGCGGGCGAATGACCCGGCAGAAGGGCTGCTTGCTTGCGGCTGTCACCTTGGCGGCGGTGCGCGGCACGCTGTAGGGCTCGGCCTCACTCACGTCCACCTCGTAGCCCATATCGGCCATGGCCTGAATGGTGACCGAGGACATTGGCGAAACCTCATCGAACACTGAGGTCATGAGTTCTCCGTCCATGACGGACTTGCGCCAATGGCTGTCCCTGCCGTTGCCGTGATCGGGATCGTTTTCCAGCGGGACTCTATTTCCCCTATAGTAATTGCCCCCGGAGAGACTGAAGGCGGTTACGGCCTTGATGCCGCTGAAGTAGCTGTCGGGGGCCGGAAGATGAGCCGGGTGATCCTCTGAGGGGCTGTGGAGAAGACCCCAATCCTCAAAGAGCCTGGGGATGGTAATTCTGCCAATAATAATTGCGCGCCTCGATAGCCCCGCCGCGGCCCAAGGCGTCATCGTCGCGGACCGGGCCGGCGACAAAGACCCGCACGTCGTCCACCACGTCGTCCACACGTATATCTCCATAGTGGGGGCGGTAATTGCTCCACTAGGCGTCCCACTCGCCAGTGAGATCCCTGGTGTCGAAGGGGGAATGGATGTAAGAGTAATCGGGAATGTCGCCGGTGATGACACGCTCCCAACGCTCTGCCGCCTGGCGGAAGAGGTCTTTCTGGTGTTCGGTGTAGGAGCTTTGGGGGACGAACAGCAGCTCGATGTTGAAGCTCGTTTCCGCGTCCCCTCCGAGCTCGACGGCGTACCTGTTCAGCTCATTGCCGTGTTCGTCTTCGAGGATGATGTCGACGGTCCCTTTCTGGGAGGCGAGCAGATATACGCTCCGGCTGTTGGAGGTCTCCCATTCATTGATATGGGTGTAGGTTCTGATTTACGTATTTGTGCATAAAAAGCGGGACCCCAATTCCAGGCACGAATGTACTTTGGGTGTAAGGACATACGCCCAAACCCGGAAGGAGGTCCCAGATGGAAAATACGCAGGATCTGAGCGCGTGTGTGACGAAATTGCAGGAGAATGTCCTGCAGTGGGAAAACCGGCTGCAATCCGAACAAGGAGGACCGGCAGCGTTTCGCCTGGCGATGAACGAGCATGCGAGCTGCTCCCAGATGGAAAATACGCAGGATCTGAGCGCGTGTGTGACGAAATTGCAGGAGAATGTCCTGCAGTGGGAAAACCGGCTGCAATCCGAACAAGGAGGACCGGCAGCGTTTCGCCTGGCGATGAACGAGCTGCGAGCTGCTTTTGATGAGATCGGTCGGACCGGTTTCCTGCGATTGGCGCACGCCTGTGAGGTCGCCTCCGACACGTTGGGTAACGACGGTCGGCTGTACCGCTTCAAGCAAATGGTCGACAAGGAGTGGATGAGTCTGTGGGGCAAGGTCGTAGTGCCACGTCGGCTGTATCAGGAAGACCATGGCGGACCGAGCCGGGTGCCGCTGGATGAGCGTTGCGGCATGGTGAATCGATTCATGGTGCCGGAGTTGGAGCGTGTGACGGCGTTTTTGGGCGCCCGGTTGGTCCCGGCCGAAGTCGAGGACAGCTTGGGTGAAGTGCTGCCGGAGCCGCCATCGCGTACGGCTATCCAGCACGTATTGACCACCGTCGGACAGTGTGCCGAGGACGGGGCCGAACAGCTCGAGCTGGCCTTGCAAGGCGCGGCGCCGCTGGACGCCGAGGGCGACACGCTCGTTGTGAGCTGGGACGGCGTCACCGTCCCCCTGCGAGAGCCAGCGCCCAAGCGCGGACGTCCGGCCGAGCGACCGATGGCCACGGCCACCGACACCACGCCCACCGCCTGGAAGGAGGCGGGTGTGGGCATGGTCGCCACCTACCTGACGCCGCTGGATCCAGAGGTCGAAGAGCCGGAACGAGTCGATGTGCGCTATGCCGCGCGTATGCCGGAAGCGAAGATGACGACCCTGGTCAACGGCCTGGTGGAGCAGACGGCCCGGGCGTTGCAGCAGGGTGGCTACGACCATCGTGTCGTTTTGGCCGACGGCAAACGAGAGATCTGGCGCATCGTCGACGAGCATGGTGTGTTCGAGGGTTTCACCCGCATTCTGGACTTCTATCACGCGGCGCAGCATCTGTCGATGGCGGCGGAGCACCTTTTCGGCAAAAAGTCGGCGAAGGCGGATCGCTGGTATCGATCCTGGCGGCACAAACTGCGCCATACACCCAACGCCGTGGCGGGCTTGATCCGCTCTTTTTCCTACCACCGTCGCAAACTCCGAAGACGATCGGACCGTTATCGCCAGGCGACCACCGAAATGGGCTACTTTCGCAACAACCGGGACAAAATGGAATACGCTGGCTATCACGCCTCGGGCTTGATCATCTCCAGTGGCCCTGTGGAGGCCGCCGCCAAGACCATCGTCGGCCACCGACTCAAACGCAGCGGCATGCGATGGACCCGCCACGGAGGTCAGCAGATCCTCAACCTACGAGTCCAGGTGCAATCGAAACGATGGGATGCTTTCTGGAACTGGTATCTCCAGCAGACCACACCCATAACAACCCTGAAAAGGGCAGCGTAAAAACGAGGCTACACCCATTGATATTGTCGTCGCATCCATAGAGGCTGGATCTGAATCCCCACACCTGAGTCTGGAGGGGTTGCCGGTGCGGACATTGACGCGGTCGCTGTAGCTGCCGGCATACGCCGCCGCCGTGGACACGCTCAAGGTGAACGGACGCCAGGGTATCTCCGTCGGCAATGAAGGTCGTTTGCGTGGGATCGGGACTCAGAAAGGCTTGCAACAGGGGCATCTGCGGCGGCCATGGGCTCGCCGATGTGGTAGGTATTCGCTGGTTTCGGGTTCGTGTAGATCCAAGCGCCCAAGAGCGCCAGGTCGGTCAGTCGATGATGCTGTCCGAGTTGATGTCCGCCAGCTCGAAATCGTATGAGCTGTCCAGGGCGGGCCAGCCGACGAGGTGGTAGAGCAGCATCAGGTCCCAATGATTAACCTCGCCTGTGCCATTGATGTCGCCGCGCATGTCGCCGCCGACGGCTTTCTTTTCGCTCGGCCCGTCAATCGCCTCCATCCGGGAGGACTCCAAAGGGGGCGTCCTGGGCGCCGGCGAGCCGACGAGGTGGTAGAGCAGCAGCATCAGGTCCCAATGATTAACCTCGCCGGTGCCATTGATGTCGCCGCGCAGGTCGCCGCCGACGGCTTTCTTTTCGCTCGGCCCGTCAGGCGCCTCCATCCGGGAGGACTCCAAAGGGGGCGGCCTGGGCGCCGGCGACAGCACGTGGGTGGAAGATTGTGGGGTGAAGAGGAACGAGGTGTCGAGGTAGGTCTCGTGGGCGTCTCTCGCCAAAAGCCACCACGGAGCCTTGCCCGGGGCCACCTCGACTGAGAACCTGCCCTTTGCATCGGAGGTGGTTCGAGCTTCGAGGGTGAAGGATCCACGGTGCAAAAGAATGACGCTGGCAAAGGCCACGGGCTCGCCGTCTTTAGCCTGGATGCGCGCCTGGAAAGTGGGCGGACTGGCGGTGGTGGGTGGGGTGGTGTCCGGTTGACAGGACCAAATGACAAGCATTAGAATTACTGTTGAATAGAGGTACATGCAGCCCCCCTTCTCTCTCTTTGCAGGGAATGGCAGGGGGCGAGGGCGGCGCGGGAGTTCACAGCTCCGGCGCCGCTTACATCACGCCCCAAGAAGTGGGAACAATGCGTTCATTCAGGGCGGCGAAGGCGCAGATTGTATGAGTAGCCAGCGCCCGGGCCAGAATTAAAAGAAGGCCGGGCGCTATCAACTCACGCAGATGTGTGCGGGAATCCCTGCGGATGAGCGTCAAGCATCTTCACCGCTACATCGAGGAATTTGCCGGCCGGCACAATGTCCGCGACAAGGACACCCTGCCACAGATGTCATTGCTGGCCGTTGGCCTGGTCGGGAAGCGCCTGAGATACGACGACTTGACCGCATAGGGACACTTACTGAATTTTTGTCAGCCCAACTCTCAGATCCCCAGTAGAAGGGAATAATTTGGTAAAATGAGAATTGAACCCGAAATCGCGGGTGTCACGGTTGTCATGTGTGGCCAGTTCAATCCTGCGATTTTTACACCTGCGTGGTTCGGATGGCATGGGCTTCTTTCCGAAAAGCTGGTCGACAGCGCAGATCTGAAAATCAACCATCCTCAGATTGCAGAATTTAATGCGGATTGGCTCAATATGCACGTCGTTCTTCGCCGCTTTTTGATTGGCACGGACCAGTCACCCGTTGTTCGCCTGCGGGACCTAGCTATCCG
>CBDAOB010000005.1:0-2677160 GCA_965197905.1 Candidatus Latescibacterota bacterium
GGACCAACCGGACCATCGGCTATGGCCTGCAGAATTCGGACGAGATGCAGTTCGTGTTCTTCATCTACTACACCGACACCACGGCGGGGCCCGCGGCCTTGATCGAAACCGAGTTACCGGTGCTGGATGATGGCCCTGGAGCGGGCTGGCAGATCAATACGACCGCGGCCACCCATCTGGGAACGAAGGAGCCCGGTTATCGTGGGGCCGCAAACGCCTTCAACGCCATGCCCGCAGGCCGCGGACGCACCTGGTTTGTCAGCTTCGATGCGGAGAGTCCGGTGACACCTTACGGGTATGAGATGTTGAGATTCGCTTTCCACCCAGGACAAGCCGAGCTCGGGCCGGACGACCGATTCTCCCTACACATCGGGGGTGATACGATCGATCTGCTCGAATCCGATTTCATCGACCCCAACATCTCGGGTTGGCAGGTGGCAGAGGTACCCCTGCACGATCGCGAGCTGAGCCAGATAAAGCGCGTCGGTTTGGGGGGGACCTGGGCGGGTACCTTTTACCTCGATGACATGCACTTCGCCGGCTACCGGCGCACAGTAGTTTCGGAGGTGTTGCGGCCCGACGACGCTCTTCCGCAATCGCTTCGACTGGAACCGAATTTCCCCAATCCTTTCAACAGTCGAACTGAGATCCGCTTCTCGCTCGCTCATCCTGCAGAAGTTGTGCTCGAGCTATTCGACGTGACCGGGCAGAAGGTCAGAACCTTGACGCGTGGTACACGGGGAGCCGGTACCCACCGCGTTCGATGGGACGGTCGCAACAAGCTGGGTCGAGAAATGTCTAGCGGGGTCTACCTCTATCGACTTCGCACCGACGCCGGCGCGGAAACGCGCAAACTGCTGTTGCTTCGCTAGCGCGGTACACGTCGCGCATCCCCAATGAACTCATGATACCTGTGGCCGCAGACCGCCTCAGTCTTTCCAGCGGACGACCCCCATATGATAGCGCTGATGATCGAGAATGCGTTGACAATAATAGGCGGTGACGATGGTGCCGTCTTCCAGCTGCACACTGGCAGGATACCCGCCGTCGGTCCCCTGGGGGGAGGCGTTGGCGATCTTTACGTTGGTGCTGAACAGCACCCGTGGCGGATCCCAGCTGATGCCTTCGTCGTTGCTGATGCGGGCGCAGACGCCCAACATTCCACTGTTACGCACGCCGTAACTGAGCAGAATCGAGCCATCCTGCAACTGACATAGATGCGCCGGCATATGCCGCGGCATCGAAGCTGAACCGCGACAGGTCCAGGTTTGGCCACAGTCCTCGGAAGCAAATATCACCGTATCCCCAACCGGACGGGTCCGACCCGCCGCCAGCAGCCTGCCATCTCCCAAGTGCAGCAGGTCGGTTTCGTTGCAGGTGTCGGCTTTGATGAGACGAGCATCGCCCCAGGTGCGGCCGTCATCCTCGCTGAAGTAGATCCAGGCGCTGTCCACACCCTCCTCCATCGCATAGCACGAAACGCCAAGGCGTCCCTCTGGAAGTTTCACCACATCTCCGAAGGGAATGGCGCTCGTGACACCCTTGGGGTAGTTGATGCCTGGCGCGCTGGTCCACGTTTTGCACCCATCTTCTGAGCGACAAACTACGGCCTCCCGGTCGCCCTGCTCATCCGGGGTCCGGGGGCGGTCGAGAATGACACCCTTGGGTGGCGCAAATTTGCGGCCAGCAACCAGGACGACGTAGGTGTCTTCGTGGGTCAGACCGGCGGCCAGATCTCCTCGGCACGTTCCCGGTTCGTTGTCAGCCGGCACGGAGAGATACGACCAGAGTTGGCCGCCATCGCGGCTGATCCAGCACTCCGAGGATCCTTCCCAGAGCTGGTGACAGGGCTCGCCGAAGATCGCCGCAACGATACTGCCGTCGGGCATGAGAGTGAGGTTTGGCCAGGCGCATTTGTTGTCGATGGCGATGTAGCGTTCGAGGATGTCCATGGGTGCCTTTCAGAGAATCAGGATTCAGTAGAAAACTCATCCATTGCTTTAATCAGGTGACTGCTATTTCGCTCCGTCCTGCGTATGTGGTGGATGTGCGGTCTTCTCGTCGTTCAGAACTTCAGCCAGCTGTTCCAACGCGTCCCATGCAGCGGGGAAACCAGCATAGGCCGCGACTTGAAAAATCGCTTCAAAAATTTCCGGAATTTTCGCTCCGTTGCGCAGCGCCATCTGAAAATTCAGCCGCAGGGCATTCTGACGTCCCAACGCGGCCAGGACGCAGATACTGCAAAGTGATCTCGTCTTGAGATCGATACCGCCGCGCGTCCATATTCTCCCGCCAACAACGGCAACAACCTCCTTCTCAAAATCTGGACACACAGACCGAAAACGCGACACCAGGGACTCGATATTCTCTTCGCCGACCATCTTGGAAAACTGTTCATAACCGTTTTCGTAATCTGTACTCATTCCGCTCCTCCGGCATGATGGACTCGGAACCCAAGTGCGCCGCGATGCACGCCGCCGTCACCGACGCCTCGTGATGCTCGGGCCGCAGCACCACGTTGTTCGGAAAATGTCTGGGCTGGTGCAGCTTGCGCGCCAGGTTCTCGATCCGTTCGACATGGCTGTCATCGAAAAACAGGTATTTCAAGGGCAGCTCACGTGGTCTGTTAACTCACATAGACCGCAAACAACCGCGGATCTTCGAGTCTCACGCCGCCCCACTTGACCTGCACCCGAATCGGCTGGTCGAACTTCTCCAGTGTTTCCTTGCCGCGCCATTTCACCTGTTGCCTGAGGCCCGATTCGCTCACCGGAATACAGTCGTCCCCTGAATAGCCGGGCACAGGGCGGAACTGCTTGTCGAGAAGCGACACCTGTAATTCGGCGTGCTCTCCCAACCGATCCGCATTCACGTAGAGTTTCTTGCCTTCACTTTCCAACTCGACGGGGCAGGAGATGCAGTGGGGATCGTGCTCGCCGGCCTGGGAGCCGTAGTTGGGCGGGCAGGGCGCGATCCAGCCAAAGCGATCCCTCTCCCAGGTCGCCACCCAGACCCCCGTCATCGATCTCGGGTTCACAGCGCTCCAAGTGGAGGCCTCTTCACGCCAGATGCTGTACCAGTAGACGGTGCGGTCGCCAATGTTCGCCCAGGCATTGCGTTGAATCAGGCGCGGAGCAACGAAGCAGTCGTAGTGGGGGCCGCGGATCTCGTAGGAATGGACCATCTTGAAACCTGGGATTGGCTCGGTGAAATGCAACGCGTCGTGACTGATGGCGAAGCCCAGGTCGAGGACCACGTCGCGGCGGTCGTTGCTGGCACTGCGGTACTGGCCGTAGAGCCCCACCAAAAGGTTCCCGCGGCTCCACGTGGCGACACCTTCGTGGATCTGTTCTCCCGAGTGGCCATCGAACGACTCCGGTGCCCGCGGCGGGATCGGATCCCGCCGCAGACTCATGGCGGCGGCATGGGTCCAGTGGATGAAATCGTAGGAGGCGTAAGTGACCACGATCCGTTTGTTGGCATTCTTGATCGGGTGGGGGATGGGACGGTTCATCGGCGACGGACCGCCTTGCCCATTGATGTAATAACAGTCGCCCCATTTGCAGATGTTGCCGGCCTCGATACCGGTGCCGAAGATGTCGCCGTTCTCGGTGGCGCGTACCCAGTGTAATCCGTCGGCGCTGAATGAGGTACTGGCTCGCATGGCACCCGCACCGGAATAGAACAAGGATTTGAAACGGCGCTGGGGATCGGGATCCTCGGGGTCGTAGATCATCCATTCGCCACAGGGGCCGGCGACCTTGTTGTTCTCCTTGCTGCCGTTTACCTCGGTCAAACCCAGGATTGGTCGCTCCCAGTTGAACCCATCCTTGGAGGTGGCGTAGAGGCCTTCGTGCCGTTTGCGGTCGTCGCCGGCGCCGGTGTACCACATGCGGTACTCCCCGTCGACGAAAAACACTTGGGGACAAATGATCTCGGTGGAGTCGAGCGAGCCGGGCGGGCCATAGGTGAGTACAGGGCCCTCCGGGTGGCGATCGTCCATGTCGATGTTGTGGCCGTAATCCATCTCCGCCTTGTTGGTGCGGCCAGACTGCAGGTTGAGGATAAGGTCGCGCTGGAAAGGCATGCTCCTGGCATCGAACGGAAAGAGTACCGCCTCGTCGATGGACCGTGGTGTGATTCCGTTTAGGACGTTCATCGTAGCGTAATTCCTTTAATTGACGTAGACGGCGAAGAGACGGGCATCCTCCGGGCGCAACCCCTCCCAGTTGACGCGAACACGGACGGGGTGGCCGAACCTCTCGAGCTTGTCTTTGTCGCGCCAGCGCACCGGCAGGCGCAATCCCGGTTTCCCCAGCAGAATGCAGTCATCTCCCGAATAGCCGGGGATCGGGCGAAACTCCCGATCCAGCAGCTCGACGCGGAGCTGACTGTGTTCGTTGAGCCGGTCTGCATTGACGAATACCTCGCCCTCGCCGTCGAGCTCCACCGGGCAGGTGACGAAGTGCGGTTCGTAATCGCCGGCCCCCCAGCTGATGTCGCGCTCGCACGGTTTGAAGAAACCGAGTCGATCCCGTTCCCAGGTGGCCACCCATACCTGCGCCAGCGAGCGCGGGTTGTCCAGAGACCATAACCCGTCGTGCCAGACGGAGGACTCCTCGCGCCAGACGCTGAACCAGATCACCGTGCGGTCGCCGATGGTAGCCCAGGAATTGTGCATCAGTCGGGGTGCCGCGAACCCTTTGCCCTCGGGTCCTCTGATCTCGTAGGAGTGCACCATCTGGAAGTCGGGGATCGGTTCCTTGAAATGCAGAGCGTCGTGGCTGATGGCGAAACCGAGGTCCACCGCCACGTCGCGGCGATCGTTGCTGGGGCCGTGGTACTGGCCGTAGAGACTGAGCAGCACATTGCCGCGATTCCACGGCACCATGCCTTCGTGGATCTGTTCGCCGGCATGGCATTCGAAATTTTCCGGTGCCTCCGGGGGTATCGGGTCGCGGCGAAAGCTGTTCGCCGGAGCGTGGGTCCAGTTCTTCAGGTCGTAGGAAGCAAAGGTTATGACCGTACGTTTGGAAGCGAGGGAGATCGGGTGGGGCAGCGATCGGGTCCAGGCCGAGGGACCGTTCTGGCCGTTGATGTAATAACAGCCATCCCACTTGTAGATCGAGGCGATCTCCATATGGATCCCGCCGAACACCCGCCGGTTCTCGCCGGTTGAGGTCCAGTGCAGGCCATCTTTACTGACGGAGGTGTTCTCGCCGTTGCTGCTGACCGATTTAAACGGGTATTCTTCGTCTTCCGGTTCGTGGAATACCCACTCGCCGCACGCCTCTTCCACCAGGTTGTTGTTGGTGTTCCCATTCATCTCCCTCAACCCCAGGTTAGGTTTCTCCCAGTTGAAACCGTCTTTGGAGGTGGCGTAGAGCCCGGTGCGCCGCTTGCGATTGTCATCGGCACCCAGGTAGTACATGCGGTACTCGCCATCGACGTAGAACACGTTGGGGCTCAGGACCTCGGTGGAATCGGGAGACCCGGGAGGGCCGTAGGTGACCACCGGGCCTTCCGGGTGACGATCGTCCATATCGATGTTGTGCCCGTAGTCCATCTCGGCTTTGTTGGTGCGGCCGGACTGCAGGTTTAGAAGCAGGTCGCGGGTGAACGGCACGCTGCATTCGTCAAAGGGAAAGAGCACCGCTTCATCGACGTTATCGATGGTGCTCGTGTTCAGTACGCGCATCGACGGACTCCGATCTTGTCAGATTCTACGATCGCCGGCAGTTGCCGGCACGGTACCATGATTCTCGTGGATTTCGGGTTTGGCGGGCAATCTTTGCCCCAACTCCGGTCGAAAACAACAGCAATCCACCAGCTGAGTTCAAGTACGGTCCATGGCCGGTGACTCAGATTATCTCTATGTTGATGGCGCATTTCGAACCGCTGGCGGTCCCCGGAAGAAATGCTCGCTTATGCCATCAAGTGACATCGAATCTGTAACCCCCGACTCCGGCTTCCACCTCCCCAAGGAGAGGATCTATCGTGGATTACGGTATTGCGCCATCCTCACCGTGGCAGGTCTCGCCGTATTGTTCTACGCCACGGCAACGCGGCAAACCGTGGAGGCGCTCCGCCATCTGGACGTGCAGTTCATCCTGTTGGCGGCGGCTCTCAAAGGGGTCGACGTCGGATTGGGGGCATGGCGCACCTTTCTGCTGGTGCGCCGATTGAAACCGGGCATATCGCCATTGCTGTGTATCCGGGGGCAACTGGCCAACGAGTTCGGCGCCGCTGCCACCCCGGGCCAGAGTGGCGGAGGTCCAGCTTGGATCTACATCATGTACCGCGGGGGGATTCCTATTTCCGGCGCCGTGGCCAGCAGTGTCCTCATCTTCTTATCGACGCTGGCTTTCTTTCTGGTGGCGACCGTTCTGTCGCTGGCGGCATTGGACGATCTGCTCAGCGAGCAGCCACCCATCTCGTGGCTGCGCTACGGCTTTCTGGTTTGCACTGGATTGTTCTGCGCTCTCTTCTTCAGCCTGTGGAAGCCCCACATGGTAGAAAGCGCTATCGAGGCGGGGATTCGAATCGCCCGTCGCAAGCCGGGCCGCTGGCGCGACCGTCTGGTCCGTTGGGGCGAAGGGCTCGAAGGCTCCATCCACAAGTATCAGGAACACGGATTGGTGTTGTGGCGCGAACACCGTTCGTCCGTCGTGGCAAGCTTCGTGATCACCAGTTTCTACTATCTGAACCGGCTGAACCTTTCCTACTTCCTCTTGCGAGGCCTGGGTCTGGAAGTTGATTACCTCACCGCCCTGGCTCTCCTGGCGCTGCTGCGCTTTGCGTTATATTTCATCCCGACTCCTGGCGGCAGCGGCGTAGGGGAAGTTACCATCGGCGCCATCATGGCCACCGTGATGCCATTGCATCTATTGCCTATCTACGCTGTGTTGTACCGCGCCTTCCATCTCTTCCTGCCAGCCACATTGGGCGCCTGGGTACTCATCACGGAGCTGAAAGCCGGCGGCAAGAAGCACTAGTGCCCTGTATCGAAAATATGCCTGTATTAATTCGCCGATTCATCCCGCTCTGCTGCATTACGCTCACTCGGCGTATTTCACCAATACGCCTCGATCGCGTGCCTTGCAGACCGGGCGACTCGTTGCCCTCATTTCACAAGCCTACTTCCGATACAGGGCACTAGGTAACTCGATCAGGCCCCTACTCACCTACTAGATCGATTACCACCTGTTTCCGGTCTCCTTTGAGCCCCTTCTCTTTGATGCTCATCAGCTCCACAGTTTCCGGATCGAGCTCGATACCCGCAGCCTTCGCCATCTGCAAGTCTTCCTCGTAACCGGCGCGGTAATAATCCTGCGGGGTAAAGCCGTAAAACATGACCACGCGATCGCGATCGGTCGGTTGCCATTTGTGCGCTGCGTGTACCAACCTCAAGGGCATGATGATCATGTCGCCGGCATTGGCGGTCACCGTTATCGCCCCCTCCATGTCCAGGGGATACGGATTCTCTTTCGGATAGTAAAACTCCGATTTGTGGGACCCAGGGATGATGACCAACCCTCCGTCCCCAGGACGAACGTCGGTCAGGTAGAGGAAACAGGAGAACAGATCGCAGAATATGGATTTGGTGCCGTAGTTGCCGAAGAAACCGGGGGCATCTTCAACTCGATAGCGGTCGATTTCCTTCTGACAGTGGAATTTATGGTCGGAGTGTTTGGCCCCGTTCACCATCATCAGGCCGCCGTGCAGGCGGGGCATGTTGTTTAACAGGGCACAGGCGTACCCCAGAATCCGCGGGTTCCGGGGTAGCCGTTCCAGCGTCTTGTCGAACATGAACGCGCCGCGATACTTGTCGCCGTACCCGGAATCCTGATACAGTTCTGGGTGCTCCTTGATAACGCGCTGTGAGGCTTCGAACGCCTTCTCTATCGTCGGTTTGTCCACCACCTGCTCGACCTTGAGATAGCCAAAGGTATCGAAGAAATACAGCTCCTCATCCGTCATACATTTGTCTGCCATGGTGTCCCCTCATTGTTTGGTGGGTGGGCTCGATTCAGGATTGGTTCGTTTCAGGCGCTACGCCACGGCGAATATCTCTTTCGCCCCAGAGCCCAAGCGCCTGGTTGAGATAGTCCTTACAGGCCTGGGCCGATGATCGCGCTGGGTAACAACTGAAATCGAAATCGTCGGTGATCCAGCCGTCGTATCCGGCAGCCCTCAACACGCGGGTGACGGAGTGAAAATCAACAACTCCGCGCCCCAACTCAACCCAGCGACCCCGCGAGTCGATGGTGTAGGCGCCGTCATCGGAGGGCGCCGTTGGGCCGCCAGGCCACAATTCCCCCCTCGGCCTGCCGTCGAAGGTTACGTCTTTGAAATGAATGGTATCGATGCGGTCCACGTAACGCTCGATCGTTTCGAGGACGTCGAAATCCCCCAACGCCAGCTGTCCCAGATCCGGACAGAAACGCACCAGGTCCGGATCGCTAAGTTCCATCAGGCGGTGCAGCGGCGCCTGCACCTCGAAGATGCTGCCCCAGTGCTGGTGCCAGGACATGGTGAGACCACATGAGCGAGCGTAGCTACCTAGTTCGTTGGCGGTCTCGGCGATCAACTTGATATGATCATCGAGTTGAGCGGCCGTGGCCCCCTCCTGTTTTTGCCCGCCGTCCAGGAGGGCGTATTGGGTGCCCAATTCGGCGCTGAAGCGACAACGCCTCTTGAATTCCGCAACACCCTGCTCGAGCTGATCCGGTTCGTGGAAGGCGATGCCGGTGTAGTAGCACGACAGCTCCAGATCGTGCATACCCAACAGTTGCCGAAGCTCGCCGACTTTGCGTTCATACTGGTCGATTAGAAACGGGAAACACATTTCGAAGCCGTCGAACCCAACCAGTGCCAGCTCGTCCAGCATGCGTGGAAAGTTTTCGAAGTGATCGTCCATCAACCAGAGCTGGGTGCCAAATCCGATCTTCATACACACTCCATTCCCTGCGCGAGAGGCATTGGTGGTTGCTGCGCGCGTCGAAAATATCTTACAATAGCTGGGCCCAATCCAGGGTAACCGGTAAACGCAGGAGGAGGGGAGTGTCCAGAAAGAGCCTTTTGACCATGTTGGGGCCGGGGATTCTCGTTGCCGCGACCGGGGTGGGCGCCGGCGATCTCGCCACCGCAGCCTTCGCGGGCAGCAAGCTAGGGGTGGCTGTATTGTGGGCGGTCGTGCTCGGAGCCGGCATCAAGTATCTACTTACCGAGGGGTTGACCCGGTGGCAGCTCGCCACGGGCGAAACCTTGCTGGAAGGCTCCATGTCGCGACTGGGCCGGCCGGCCCAGTACATCTTCCTGATCTACCTGTTGTTGTGGAGCTTTATGGTCGCCGCGGCGCTCATGAGCGCCAACGGAGTTGCCGCCCACGCCATTCTGCCCCTGGCCGAAACGCCCGCCACCGGCAAGATCGTCTATGGGATCATCCTCAGTCTTCTGGGCGTTCTCCTGGTCAGGCTCGGCGGTTATGGGCTCTTCGAAAAGGTGATGAGTTTTTGTATAGGTCTCATGTTTGTGACCGTTGTCGTGGCCGCGTTCCTGTTGGCGCCGGGGTTGGGTGCCATCTTGAAGGGACTGGCATGGCCTTCGATCCCGGACGCTTCCTGGCTGGCCTGGACCATCGCTTTGATGGGAGGGGTGGGAGGAACCGTTACCGTGCTCTGCTACGGATATTGGATCCGTGAGGAGGGACGGTTCGGCTCCGATAGCCTGCGGGTCTGCCGCATCGATCTCGGCGTCGGTTATTTGATGACAGCCCTTTTCGGGCTGGCGATGGTGGTTATCGGCAGCACCATCCAGGTGGAAGGGCGAGGGGCTACGCTCGTTATCAGATTGGCCGAGCGCTTGGGGGAGGAGCTGGGGCCAGTGGGCCGGTGGGCTTTTCTGCTGGGTGCCTTCGGTGCGGTCTTCAGCAGCCTGTTGGGGGTCTGGCAGAGTGTGCCGTATCTATTCGCCGATCTCTGGGGAAAAATCAAGGCGTCCGGGACCGAAACCAACAAGGTGGGAACCGACTCGCCCGCCTATCGCTGGTATCTCCTGGGCATCGCTCTACTGCCGATGATCGGCCTGTGGGTCGGCTTCGCCCAGATGCAGAAGCTGTATGCCATTGTCGGCGCTCTTTTCATGCCGATGCTGGCCCTAGTGCTGCTGCTGTTGAACGGTCGAACGAAGTGGATCGGTGAGCGCTACCGGAATCACCCCGTCTTGTCGGCGGCGCTGGTGTTGATCCTTGTGTTTTTTCTGATGGCCGGGGGGTTGTCGGTGCAGAAAGCGCTGGGTTAATCCACGTCCGCACTTGCACCGTCTGACCGGCTCGGGTGGAATTCAGGAGGCGGAATCGTCGGCGCTCATGCCGATACGAAAACCTATCGTATCGCGAGTCGCCGATTCCGGACAGCTGGCGCGATGGGTTACCCGCAAGCCAGCTCGAGTTTCGCCAAAGCTGCCCCCGCGGATGACATGCTCCTGCCCACCGTCCGCCCCTGGGATTCGAAGGCGGACTCGTTTTATAGAACTCCTCGTCGTAGCAATCCCAGCACCATTCGTAGACATTCCCCGACATGTCCCAGATTCCAAATGAGCTCCTGCCCTCGGGAAACTCATTGACTGGAGTGGTCATGCCGATCGCGTTGTTCGAGTTGCAGCGCTCGTTCTCGATAAAACGGTCTCCCCAGGGATAGGGGTAATCCTCGGGCCCCTTCGCCGCCCTCTCCCACTCGGCCTCGGTCAGCAGGCGAGCGCCACACCATTCGGCGTAGGCTCTGGCGTCGGTCCAGGAGACATTGACAACAGGGTGTTGACCCATCCCGGTGGGGAAGGTGCCCATCTGCCAGTGGATGGGCGCCTTGTACCCGGTGCAGTTGACAAACTCTTTGTAGTCCTGGTTGGTTACCGAAAATTTGCCGACGTAAAAGGTGCTGACGTGTACGGTGTGGGAGGGCAGCTCGTTCTTCGGACTGTCCTCATCGGGACCTCCCATGACGAAAGTGCCAGCTGGAATCTTGGTCATTCGCCTCTTGTTGGCATCCGGCAGGACCTCTTTTCGACGTTCCTCCAGTTCGCCCCACTCCACATCCATCATTTCCATGTTGCGGCTCAGATCCGCTTCGTCTTCCTTGAGCTGCTCGAGGCGCTGTCGCAGCTCGGTGCGCCGGTGATCCTGGGAGTCGATGCGCTCCAACAGCTTCTGCTGCGGCTTGTTAAAATTCAACAGCTCGATAACGAAGAAAAGCATCAATGCGGCGGTGAGGATCCACCACAGCCATTCGCCGCTTTCAAACATGGTGCTGCTCCATCGGTTGAGACTTAATGATTGCTTGTGCCTTCGCCCCGTGGCAAACGCCACCACGGATAATAAGAAGACACAAACGCCGCATCCAGACAAGATTACAATTTGACTCAACCGTCTTATTGCTGAAGGTTTTCCCCGTTCCCAATCAGATCGGAAGAGAATCCAAGGAGTACCTCAATGTCGACAACCTATCGTGTAGGGGTTATCGCCTCTGGACGCATCGCCCAAATGCACGGTCGCGGCTGGACCGACTGCGAACATACCCGAATCGTGGCGATCGCCGACACCCATCCCCAGGCTCGCGACGAGTACGCCCGCACATTCGCCGTGCCTGCCCAATACGAGGATTATCGTCAGATGCTGGAGAAGGAGGAGCTGGATATCGTCAGCGTGTGCTCGTGGGATCCCCAGCATGCAGAAATGACCATCGCCGCTTGCGCCGCCCAGCCCCGGGTGGTTTTATGCGAGAAACCGATGGCGTGCTCGCTGGGAGAAGCGGAGGCGATGATCATCGCCGCACAGCGCAACAAGGTGAAGCTGGCCGTCGGCCATCAGCGCCGCTTCTACTCCTCCTGGAACGAGGCTCGCCGGCTGGTTCAGGAGGGATTCATCGGCAAACCACGGCATCTCTGGTCCGCGGTCAAAGGGGGCATGCTCAACACCGGCACCCACTCGGTAGATTTCCAACTATACGTTCTGGGCGATCCAAGGGCTGAGTGGGTGATGGGACAGGTGGAGCGCAAGACCGATCATTACGTGTTCGGTCACCGGGTCGAGGATCGTTGCGCCGGCATTGTAGGTTATCCCGGTGAGGTCGAGGGCGTACTGGAGAATGAGATGAACTCAACCTACCAGTTGGGCGCCAATGTCTACGGCACCGAGGGGTTGCTTGAGGTGCGGGACAATAGCCTAAAATATCTCACCAAGGAACGGGCAGGGTGGCAAGTGTTTACACCGGAGGAAGAGGTTCGCACCGGCTACGGCGTCGCTTTCACCGACCAGGCAAACGAAATCTGTGCGTGGATCGAAAACCGGGTAGATGATTACCGCGGCGACGCCAAGAACGGCAAGGCGGCACTAGAGATCATGATGGGGGTGTACGAATCGGCGCGGATGCACGAGAGGGTCGCGTTGCCGCTGCAGACTCGCGCCAATCCGCTCGATGTTGCGGTCGAATCGGGGGTCATTCCAGTGGAACGACCCGGTGTATGGGACGAGCGCTCATTCCTGGTGCGCGGCGAATCGATGAGCTGGCTCGACTAGATGAGCCTGGCGGCACTGCGGAACGGCGGCGAATTTCAGACCACTTCGTCGTCCGAATCCATGGCGATGCGAAAGCCGATGGTATCGCGCGTCGTAGTTTCGGGACAACTGCCTCGATGGGTCACGCGCAATCCGGCCCGCGTTTCCGAGAAGCTGCCCCCGCGAATCACATGCTCCTGACCGCCGTCCGGTCCCTTGGGATTGGATGCGGGGCTGGAACGGTAATACTCGTCGTCGAAATAATCGTTGCACCACTCGTACACATTGCCCGACATGTCCCATATGCCATACGGACTGCGGCCTTCGGGAAACTCGTTCACCGCGATCGTCATGCCGATGGTGTTATTCGAGTTGCAGCGCTCACCTTCCACGAATCGCTCGCCCCACGGGTAGGGCCACTCTTCCTGGCCCTTCGCGGCCTTCTCCCACTCCGCTTCGGTGAGCAGTCGTCCTCCCGACCAATCGGCAAAAGCTCGAGCGTCGATCCACGAGACATTTACCACCGGGTGCTGGCCCATGCCCGTGGGAAAGGTGCCGCGCTGCCAGTGGATGGGCGGTTTGTAACCGGTGCAGTTGATGAACTCCTTGTAATCCTGGTTGGTCACCGGAAATCTTCCGATATAGTAGGTGCTGACATGCACCGGGTGGGAGGGGAGCTCATTCTTGGGGCTGTCTTCCTCACGACCGCCCATGATGAATGAGCCGGCCGGTATCTGGGTCATGCGCCGAGTGTTGGCTTCGGGCAGAATCTCCTTTCGGCGCTCATCGAGCTCGGTCCAGTTGATGTCCATTTCCTCCAGCCGCCGAGCGAGATCCCCCTCGTCTTCCTGCATCTGCGTCAAACGCTGCCGCATTTCGTTGCGCCGCTGTTCCTGGGATTCGATGCGTTCCATCAGCTGTTGCTGCGGTTTGTTGAATTCCAGTAACAGAATCACGAAGTAAAGCATGAAACCGGCGGTGAGAATCCACCAGACCCATCCGCTACCCTCAAACATGATCCAACTCCTGCTCGTGTTGTTGCGGCAACTGCCCCAACGGTTTACGGCTTCAAGGCCACGACCTTATGCACCGGTCAACAAATTTAATACAATTGGTCAAAATTCATCATTATATTTTTTCCGGGCTGAGAATCGACGGATTCCCTGACTTGGAGAGAGAATGGCGAGAAACCCGTATCTGAATCGCTCCATGATCCGCGCTGTGGACCAGTTCTTCGGCAGAAAGCGCGAAGTAGAACGCATCATGTCGCGTCTGGGCGCCGATCCGCCACAGTCGATTTCGATCGTCGGTGCCCGCCGAGCCGGCAAGTCATCGCTTCTGTGGCACATCGCGCGGGAGGAGATTCACGCCCGGTATCTCGACGCACCCGGCTGCTACGTCTTCCTGCTGTTCGATTTTCAAGGCCAACAACATCTTGACCAGTCAGGATTCTGCCGGGTTTTGGGTGAGCATCTCAAGGCAGCCTGCGGCGAGCGAGTTTCGATTCCGGATCTGGACAGTTTCGGCGCCATGGAGACCGCGGTGCGCAATCTGGGTGCGCAAGATTTGCGGCTGGTCTGCCTCTTCGATGAGTTCGAAACGGTGACCCGCAATCCCGGATTCGGGGAGGAGTTCTTCGGTTTCTTGCGGGCTCTTGCCAATTCGCATCCGGTCGCCTTTGTGACCACCTCACGCCGAGCGCTGCAGTCTCTCTGCCATACCAGCGAGATCTCCGAATCGCCGTTCTTCAACATCTTTGCCCAGATCGGAATCGGTCCGCTATCCGAAGCCGATGCCGTCGAGCTGATTACCCGGCCCTCCAGTGCGGCTGGAACACCACTTTCCGACTACGAAGAGAAGCTCGTTGAACTGAGCGGACACCTCCCTCTATTCCTCCAGATGGCGTGCGCGGCTGCGTTCGAGTGTCTGAATGAGCGGAGCGGCGCGGAAATGGACCGGTCTTTCCTGCTGGAGCGCTTCATGGAAGAGGCCAGTTCCCATTTCCATTATATATGGGAGCATTTCGGGGATGATGAGCGAGAAGCGGTCGTGAAGCTGACCGGCGGGACCCTCTCGAGCGTGCGCTCGATTCCGCGTTCACTCCAGGAAGACGGTTTCGTGAGAGAAATCGATGGCCGCCCGCGACTCTTCTCCACCGCATTTACAGAATTCGTCCTGGAGCAAACGCCTCCCGCAACGGTGGGTGACGAGGCAACCGCCGGTGGCGATTCCAAAGAGCGCCCTCTGGTCGCAGAATCGCCGGCGCGACCCCAGTCGGGACTTGAACCGCTGCCAGACGGCGAGGACCCCTTCCCACAAATTGTCGGTCGCAGCCCTGCCATTCGCCTGGTTTTCGCGATGATGAAAAAAGCCGCCGAAGCAGATGATATTGTTCTGCTCACGGGTGAAACTGGTACTGGAAAAGAGCTGGTTGCCCATTGCATTCACGAGAGCAGCCGGCGGGGGAACGGTCCCTTTGTTGCAGTTAACTGCGGTGCCATCGCGGAACATCTGCAGGAGAGCGAACTGTTCGGTCACAAGAAAGGCGCATTCACGGACGCAGGGTCGGATCGCGAGGGTTTGTTCGAAGCCGCCAACGGGGGAACCTTGTTCCTCGACGAGATCGGCGAAGTGGGAAGCGCCACTCAGGTCAAGCTGCTGCGGGTGCTGCAAGAGGGCGAGGTCCGGCGGGTGGGCGAGAATCAGGCGCGCAAGGTAGATATCCGGTTGATTTGCGCCACCAACCGCAACCTGGAGGCCGAGGTCAGAGGGGGCGGTTTCCGAGAGGATCTCTACTACCGCCTATATGTGCTGGCGTTGGAGCTGCCAGCGCTGCGGGACCGCATGGCAGATATCCCACTTCTGGTTGACTGTTTTCTTGGCAAGTATGCAGCGGGCATCAGCGACGAAGCCCTGATGCGGCTCAGGGCGTTCACGTGGCCGGGAAATATTCGCGAGCTCGAAAATCAGCTGACCAGTGCCCGCGCCATGGCGGGAGGAGCGGCGATACGTCCCCAACATCTGTGGCCGCGGGTAGCCGGCGCGGAGGCCAGCTACTGCCAGCAGGGTGCCGACACCGCCATCGACTGGAATCTGTCGTTCAAAGAAGCCCGGGACCAGTTCGAACGCTCTTATATTCATGCGCGTCTGGTGGAGTTCGACTGGGAGATGAGCGCGACAGCAGAGGCGCTGGGAATCTCCCGGAGCCGGCTCTACGAGCTGACCAAACGATACGGTCTGAAACGAGGCTGATCGAGGAAGCGAAGAGGCGACAGGCACTCGACGCGCCGGCTTCAGTAAATATGACTCATCAACCTTTTGTGCTGCCCTCGATAAGCCCTCGGAAATATTCAATCAAGAATGCGTCCTGTCGTTGTCTGTCCGTCTGGAAAACTGGACTGGGTGCTACTGGACTGTCTGGAATCCCGGACAGCCTGGGTTTTACACAATTTTGCGACGAAAGCGCTAACTACAAATGATTTAAGCGATTTATGAGTTATGTCGGCCAATTTGTGTGGGCTGGCACGGGCCTTGCGGTATAGCAACATCGTTGTTGCTCGGAGGTATTTGCTATTGCGCCGACGTGCCGCCTGATACCAAATTGGATGCCCAAATTCAAGGAAGCCCACTGAAGCGTACTATGGCACCTACCGAGACCAGCAGCACGTTCACACCGATCAGCCCCAACCCGTTCATAACGGGCAATCCGGTACGCGACCCCAGTCTCTTCTTCGGCCGCGAGGATGATTTCGCCCATGTACGTCAGCGCCTGATCGCCGAATCAGAGGGCATCGTCATGCTGTTCGTCGGCGAGAGACGCAGCGGCAAGACTTCCATCATGTTTCAGATCCTCGATGGCCGCCTAGGTCAGGAGTTCCTGCCGATCTTCATCGACATGCAACAGATTGCGGGGGTGGTCGGGGACAACGACCTGCTGGGTCGCATCGCCGAATTCACCATCGAGCAGATCAGCGACCAGCGGCTGGTGGCCGACTACTACGATTTTGGGCAGGGGAATCCGGTGCTCACCTTCGACCGCCTGCTGGATGATATTCGTCAGATCTTCCCCGAGCGGCGCCTGGTTTTCCTCGTCGACGAGGCCGAAATCCTACAGCTCAAGGAAACGCGCGAAGAGATCACCCAAGCGGCATTGATGTATCTCTCGAACATCCTCGAGAGTCGGAAGGTGTCGTTCTGCTTCACCGGATCCAGCGGTCTGGCCGATTCGGGAAGCGTTGGTTGGCGACGCCTGATCAGCAAAGGTGAGGCGCGCGAGATAACTTTTCTGAGCAAAACCGACACCTTGCGCCTGATCCAACGCCCCGTTGAGGGCCGCGTGTTCTATGGCGAGGGCGTGATGGATGGGATCTACGATCTGACTTTCGGCCATCCCTTTTATACCCAGGTGATATGCACCAACGCGGTGGACTATCTCAACGAAGTGCAGCGAAACGATCTCGATCTCGACGGTCTTCAGGAGGTGGTGCGCACGATCGTCGACAATCCGCCGCCGCAAATGATGTACGCCTGGGACGAGCTCAGCAGCACCGAGCAGCTATGCCTGTCGTTGTTGAGTGAGGAGAGCGACAAGGACGTAAAAATCACGTCGCAGGAGCTGTTCGATACGATCAAGGAGAACAACTATCCGCTGCAGCTGAAGTCGGATGCGTTGCACAAGTCACTGGAAGATCTCTACGGACACAAGGTACTCGAGCGCAGCGACGAAGGCGGGTATCACTTTCGCGTCGACCTTTTTCGCCAATGGATCCGGCGTGCCCGGTCCATCTGGAGCCTCGTCGAAGAGCAGGCCCCGCGCAAAGGCCGGCGGGTGATCTGGGCGGCAGCCGGTGTTGCCGCCTTCGCACTGGCGGCAGGTCTGGGTTACATCTTCTCGAGGTCCACCGAAACAAGCGTGCAGGGGAGCGGACCGGCGGCCATTCAGAGCGGCAACATGTGGGTCGAGTCGGATCCGCGCGAGGTGCAGGTTCTGGTAAACGGCAAGGTCAAAGCTACCATGGCGCCGGTGATGATCTCCGATCTCGAGCCGGGAACCTACAAACTGGAGGTCAAGAAACCCAAGTATCACACCTGGACTCGCGAGATAGCCATCGAAATAGGGACAACGGATAGCCTGCACGCAACCCTCGCGCGCCAGACCGGATCCCTCAATGTGCACTCGCAACCCGCCGGGGTGTTGGTGCAGGTCGAAGGCGAGGTGGACACCAGTACCCTCACGCCGCTAGCGAATCTGGCATTGCCTACCGGGGTGTACCAGATAACCATGCGCCAGAAGGGATACGTGGAACAGCAGCGCCAGATAAATATTGCCGAGGGCGCCACTGCTGAGGTGTCGTTCGAGCTCCGTGCCCGGGTCGGCAACATCTACGTCGATTCACAACCTCGCGGCGCGCTCATCCTGGTCGACGGAGCGTCGACGGGATCGAAGACCCCCTCGCTTCTGGAAAGCCAATCGGTGGGGCGCCACAAAATCGCATTGCGGCTCCCCGATCACCAATCGAGTGAAACCCAGATCGAGGTTGGCCTCGGTCGGACGGACACCGTGCGCTTGAGTCTGGTGCTGAGCCCCGCCCGGCTGCAGCTGACCAGTGTTCCTCCCGGGGCAAAAATTCTCATCGACGGCAATGCCCACGGTCGAACGCCCCAAGCGATCGAGCTCGAGCCGGGCGAGCACCGAATCTGGGTGGTAAAGGAGGGGTACGAGTTGTATGAATTGGAGCAAGACTTCCAACCCGGTCAGTCGTACCAACCGCGCGTTACGCTGGCGACTCAATACGGCTGGGTGCGCATCGTGAAACCGCTTTTCGGTACGGTGATCGTCAACGGCTCGGACGAACATGCTGTGCCGCCCGGAGATATCCAACTGCAGGTTGGCTCCTATACGGTCGCTACCAAAGGACAAAAGGCGCCGACCACGGTTCAGGTCGCCAAGGGTGATACAGTAAAGGTGTCATTGCCATGAGGAGTTTCGCTCTGATCGCCGCCATCGCCGCGATCGCTGCCGCGAGCGCCATTCCAGCCTGGAGCCAGGATGCGCCACTCGATCGGGCGATCGCCCGATTCTACGAAGGGGAGTGGGAGCAATCGATCGGTGCGTTGAATCGTTTGCTTGAAGAAGCGACGATGACGTCGGACGAACGTTCGAGAGCCCGCAAGTTCGTGGCCTTGGGTTATATCCTACTAGGGCGCGACGAAGACGCAGTAGGGGTCTACAAACAGATCGTACGCGACGATCCCTCCTTCGACATGGATGCGCTTGCCCTCGAGGATGGCGAAACTCCAGGTGAAGCGGTGCGGTTCTTTGGTCAGGCAATACTCGAGGTGCGTCAAGAAGAGATGCGAGCGCGGGAAGCCCAACTGGCGCGGACCTCGCGTCGCGGCGCCCTGTTGCGCTCCGCGGTCCTGCCTGGGTGGGGTCAACGTTACCAGGGGTATAGGGGACGCAGTTTCGTGATGCTGGGGGCCACGGCAGTGGCGGCCATCTACGCCATCTCGGCGGAGAACTCATACCAGACGGCAAAGGACGACTACGACCAGGCGCGTCCCGGTGCAGACTTCGAGGATCTGTTCGACGAGTATACGCGCAAGGCTGATCAGGCCGATGTAGCCCTCGGCATTCTCGGGGCGGCCTGGCTGTTCAACGTATTGGATACGGTTTTCCAAGGGCCAAACCTCGAGCGCCCCAGCGGCGGTCTGCTTCTGCAACAGGAATTTGGGCGCAAGGGGTTTAGGCTCGTCTACAGTATGGGGTTTAAATGAAAGTGGAGTCGATCGTGGACAATCCATACGTACATCGGCGTCCCGTAACGGGTAGCGCGGGTTTCTTCAACCGCACCTCAGAGATCAGGCGCATTTCATCGCGGGTGGCGGCGGACCGACCGCAATCGGTCTCCATCGTCGGCGAGCCGGGTATCGGCAAGACTTCCCTGCTCAACTGGTTGTGTGATCCCACTTCCCAGGCTGAGTATCTAGACAACCCCGCATCCTATGTGACGTTGCTTCTCAGCCTTGGAACCGAATCACCTCAAAGCCCTGAAGCCTTCTTTTCCCTTGTGAAGGAGGTTCTCGAATCCACCGACGGCGGAACGATGGCACCCAGCTACGGCGGGTTTAACGAGCTTGTTAAACTGTTGATGCAGGAGCAAAGGAAGCTGGTGCTGTTCTGCGACGACTTCGGCGTTATCACCCAGAACAGGAACTTCCCGCTGGACTTCTTTTCGTTCATGCGCTCTTTGGCCAACAGCAACGACATCGGTTATGTGACTACGTCCTCGGCACCCCTGCAAAAACTGTGCTACACGCAGGACATCGAGGAGTCCCCTTTCTTCAACATCTTCACGACAGTCAATCTCGAATCGTTCAAAGCCGATGAATCGAGGCGTCTGGTGGAGGAGCCGGCACAAGCGGCGGGCAGTCCCTTCGGTCAGGAAACGGACTGGGTGCTGGAACTGGGTGGTAACCTGCCCTATCTATTGCAGGCTACGGCCAGCATTGCGTTCGACGCCCGGGCAAACGGCGGAATCCAACACAAACGTTTGGGTGATGCCGCTGCCAAGGAAGTGCAAGGATACCTGGAAACCTTGTGGAACGAAGCGTTTTCGGAAGTGGAGCAGGAGGTGATGCGTCGTCTCTCCAATGGCAAACCTATAGAGCGCCGTTTGGAGTTTGCCGCCGAGGCACTGGAACGCAGCGGTCATCTGCGAAAAGCCGGCTCCAGCTATGAGATTGCCGCAGGCCTGTTCTCTCGTTTCGTCAAGAGCCGGAGCGGCAGTCTGCTGAAACGTCTGTTCGGGTAAGGGATTACCTTGAAGATTCCGCGCAATCCGTATCTCAATTGTTCGATGATCCGTTCGCCCGAAGCTTTCTACGGGCGGCGCAAGGAAGTGATGCGCCTGGCAACCCGCATCGGCGCGGATCCACCGCAGTCAGTGGCCATTGTCGGCGATCGCCGCATCGGCAAGTCATCCCTGCTGTCGTACATCGCCCATCGCGATGTCGTCGCGGATTATCTGGATGAACCCGACAAGACATTGTTTCTGTTCATGGATTTCCAGGAAGAGCTGCGACTGAGCATAGCGTCGTTTATCGAGTCGGTGTTTCGCCATCTGAAGGACGAGCTACCGGCCGTGATCCCGCAGGATCCGACTCCCGATCATCTTCAGGAAGTGGTGGCGCAGCTCCATGGGGACGGCTACCGGCTCATCCTGCTTCTGGATGAGTTCGACCGGGTTACGCGCAGTTCGAATTTCGATGCTGATTTCTTCGCCTATCTGCGATCGCTGGCTGGGCATTTCAACATTGCCTTCGTGACCTCGACGAGCCGCAATCTGCAAAAGCTTTGCCGCACGCAAGAGATCTCCGATTCACCTTTCTTCAACATCTTCTCCACCGTATACCTCGGGCCGCTGGACGCCGACGAAGCGGTCGCCCTCATTCGCGAGCGCGTCGCCTCGCGATTTCTAGAAGAGGCCGGCCCGCATTTCCAGTTCTACTGGGAGCAGATGGGCGCTGTGGAGCATGCGATCTGCAATCAGCTGGCTACCGGTGTCGAGGTGGACGACAACCCGGAATACCAGAAACTGCTGCACCGAGGATTCGCCTTGGATAAAGGACGGCTCTTCTCCACCGAATTCGCCAACTTCGTCCGCAACACCTATGAGCGGGAAATTGGAAAGGTTCCTCTGGAAGTGCAGGCGGAACGCGCCAGAGGCATGGAAGAAGAGCTGGACCGGGCCCGGGAGATGCAGATGGGGTTGCTGCCGCAGGAACAGCCCCAGGCAGATGGATTCGACCTGGCGGGGCGTTGCGAACCGGCGACGCAGGTGGGGGGGACTTCTACACCTATATATGGCTGGACGAGCCGCACACCCGACTGGCGATTATTGCCGTCGACGTGATGGGGCACGGCATGCAGGGTGCCGTTACCGCTCTCCGCTTCAGTGAAACCTTGCGCTACCAGGTCAGGGCATCCAGCGACGCGGTGAAAATGCTGGCGGCATTGAATCGGGCGCTGTGCGGCACGCTCAGGAGCGGCGAGTTCGTGGGCTGCTGCGTGGCGGTGCTAAACGTGGCCGACCGTCAGCTCGAGGTCGCTGCCGCCGGGTATCATCCGCCGCTGCATTACGATGCCAGTAACGACACTGTGCGCGAGCTCGACCTGGGTAACCTCCCGCTGGGTATCAAGCCGGACACGGAGTATGCGGGCACTTCTTTCGAGCTGGGCAACGATGACCGCTTACTCTTCTATTCGGACGGGGTGATCGAAGCTCAGGACGATCGGGAGGTGTTGTACGGAGAAGATCGGTTGCAGGAGCTGTTGCTAAACTGTTCCCACGAGGGCCTGAATTCGGAGGCGTTGCTCGATCGGCTCTATTGGGATGTAGGAAGGTTTTCGGCGAGCACCGGACAGCAGGACGATACGACCTCGATCGCCGTGCGGGTGACCGGCTAGAGCTTGATTGCGGCGACGACGACGCCGCTGAGCGCGATCATCGCGGTGAGCAGTGTGGTGAGCAGAATGGTGAACCGGGAATCGATGCGCTGGTTGAGCGAAGCACCCATTTGGTCGAAGCGGGCATGAATCCCATCGAATCGCTGGTCAACGGAAGCAGCGGCTTCGTCGAAGCGTTTATGGACCGCATCGATGCGGACATGTGTTCCGCGAATTTCCTGGCGAAGATCCTGAATATCTTGGCGCAGGTAGGAGATACCCCAGTGGAGCTCTTCGGGCGGTTGAGGTCTCATCGAATCGGCGTCGGTCAAGATTCGGGTCCTTTGCAGGTGTGCTGCGTACGAAGATACGAAAGCACAATGGGTGCTGCCAACATGTGGTGGTTTAGAGCAACTGCTGTGCCGGGTCAACCCACTCGACCAACGCCCCCAACACTCGGTTCGACATCGTTGGCGAAAGTACGCACTAGCGGCGCCTCCAGGTTCCAAGTTCCATGAACGCACGGCGCCAACGCAATATGTTGATCGCGGGAGCATTCTCCCTGGTCCTTGCCTCGTGCCACAATCCGCAGCGCAAGAACCCGTTTGATCCCGAACTCACTCCGCCGGTGGAAAACGTCGAGGCTACGCTGGATGGAACCAGCGGCATCGTCGTGGTTGAGTGGGACGCCTACGACGGCGCGCAGCCGTTTGGACGCTATCTCGTCCTGCGCAAGGTCCAGGGACTGGAAGCGGTTGATACCCTGTCGGTCATCACCGACCCCACGCTGACCCGCTTTGAAGACACCAGCATCGAGCCGGATACCGACTACATCTATCGGGTAACCGTCGCCAACATCTCAGGTTTCGCCGTCGACAGCGCCGATCTGGCGTTACGTTCCTTCCGCATTCCCGAGGTTGAGCTTGCGGAGGTGGTGGCCGACAACCTGCAGGGTACCATCATCTTGCGTTGGCAACCCTACCGCGGTCCCCGCTTTGTGAGTTACACCGTGTGGCGCCGAAGCTTCGGACAGGAGGATCAGCTGCTGGCCCTGGTCGAAGCCGTCGAGGATACGATGTGGACGGACAGCTCGACCATGCCGGAGACAGAGTACCTCTATTGGATAGAGACTTCGGCGGCCGGCATTCGACGATCCAGCGCCCGGCAGGAAGCTGTCTTCTCGTTGCCGGCGGTAACCCTTTCGAGTGCGCAGTTCAGTTCCGACTCGGCATCGGCCGATCTGCAATGGACGGCGTACCGGGGTCCTCGCTTTGCCGCCTACGAGGTGCGACGTCAATCGCGGGACCAGAACGAGCTTTCGGTGCAGGAGCTGACTGACCAAGACGTCCTACAGTTCACCGACACGAGCCTGGATGGCAACACCGAATACACCTATCGCATTTTCGTGCGTACCACCTGGGGTTCGGACGTTGGCGTGTTCAGCGCGCCATTGAGCGGCAGCTTCTACAGCCTCGACGAAGTGCGCCAGTTACCCCTCATCTTCGATCAGAACTCCGAGATTCAGGCAGTGGGGCTCTGCATGGATGAAGCGAATCAGCTATTCGTTGCCGCTACGGCCATTTCTACGACTACGGCAAGGGTAATGCAGGATGGTATCGGCGTCCTCTTTCCGGGAGAAACAATCTACAGAGAGTACTTCCAGGAGTTTTTGCCGAGCCGGCTGTCACCCGCGTTTGTCGCTGCCGGGTTCGGCCGGGTCTACGTCGCCTACGGCCTGGCGTCGGACGGAAGCCTCGTAGGTGCTATCGACTCGGACAAGCTAGAGGATTGGTCGATGGAAGCGGATACCGGAAGCGAGTTTCCGGTCGGACTGCATTTGGAAGAGGATGGCGAGCTGCTGATGATCGACGCGCAGGGAGGGGTGTTCGGTTTCAGTGCGGAGGGAACAGCGGCGGAGCCCAACCACCGATTGACCGATGCGCTGGAGCAGGCACTGCCGCTGCAGCACGTGGTGGTCGGACCCGGCGCCGGCCGTGCCAACAACGATCAGTTCTTTCTGCTGGCTCCCGAGCGCGACAACAACCATATCGTCGGCCGCACGCGCACCCTGTTGGGCTCGACCCAGATCTTCGGGGGTCGCTCCCCCTTCGACGACGGGGTCGGCCCTGAGGATGGTCAGACCCTCAATCCACTGGTGATGGCGTTCGACCGCTCGCGGACGCGGCTGGTGGTGCTGGAGGCACAGGGCCGTCTTCAGGTGTTCAACGCGGTCTCTGACGACGTGTCGCCGCGCTACATCACCAAGTGGGGCCGCTTCGGCGCCGGCCCGGGGGAGTTCCAGGTGTCGCCCCCCACCAGTGTCGCCATGGTCGTGGATTCAATGGGCCGTATCTATGTTGCTGACGGCGAGGAAAGAATACAAGTATTCATTCCGTAATATTCTGTTTACATTCTCGGGACATCCGCATTCCTTATCCCGCCGGAAGATCGCGATGACGGTCGAATACCGGCGGATTTTTCTTGTGGATACAGCGGGCACAGATGAGCCAGGAAAACAAGAGCGATTTCGAGGTTCGCCGTCAGCTTCTCCAGATGGAGATGCTTTACGAGATCGGGGTCGCGCTCAATGAATCACTGGATCCGTCTCAAGTAGCGGAAGAGATCCTGCAGCGGGCGCTGGTGATGGTGGACGCGCGGAGCGCGATGTTACTCGTCCGCGCCGATGATTCCTTTGAAATCCTCGGCCGTGCCGGCAGCGTGGAGGGTGCCGACGAGGTGCTCAAGCTGACTGAGGTCGCCCAGGCATGGAATGGCAGCGAGCCGGTCACCGCCACGCGCAACGCCGCCGCCTGGCAAAATCTCTGCATCATCCCGCTCCAGTGCCAGCAGCATGTGGAGGGTCTCCTTGTGGTGGCCGATCGCGAAACCCGCGATGCCGCCGTGGGACCGTTTACCGACAACGACCAGGCCTTGCTGCAGTCATTCGCCTACCAGGCTGGGGCGGCGATGCACAACGCCCGCCTGCATCACGATCTCGAAGACGCCTACGAGGAGCTCAAGAAAGCGCAGCGCAAGCTGGCGCAGCTAGAACAGCTGCGCGCGTTGGGAGACCTCGCCGCCGACATGGTGCACGCCATGGGACATTACATGGGCATTATATCAGGCCGCGCCGAGATGTTTCTCAGCTTCGGCAAGGAACCTGAAAGGAACATGCAAGCGGTGCTGGAGACCGCCGAAGAGGGCAAGGAGGTGATCGAGCGCATCCGCATGAGCACGCGGCTGGGTGTGGGTAAGGAGCGGGTCGCTGCCCATCTGTCCGAGCTGGCTGGTCAGGCGGTGGAGGATATTCAGGCGCTGTGGACCGAACGCGCCGGCGATTCCGGTCCTGCGATCGAATGGCAGCTGGAGCTGCAGCCGTTACCCGAAACCTACCTGAATCCGACCGATATGAAGGAGGTCCTGAACAATCTGCTGCTCAACGCGCTCAAGGCGATGCCGGACGGGGGTAAGCTCACCGTAAGCTCGGTGCAACAGGAAGGGCAGATCGGGATCGACGTCACTGACACAGGCACCGGGATGACGGAGGAGACTCGCCAGCGGATTCTGGAACCCTTCTTCACCACCAAGGAAGATGTGGGAACTGGCCTCGGTCTGAGCATCGTTTACCGCATCGTCGAGGATCACGGTGGGGCACTTGAGATCGACAGCGCGCCGGGGAGGGGGAGCAGCTTCCAGGTGTATTTGCCCATGGTCACCTCACCACCGCCTGCCGAGGCGGAGGAAGATCTAGATGGTGAAACAGGTCTTGATCGTTGAGAACGCTCGCGAATACCGCGAGATGCTGCAAGAAATCGTCGAGGGCATTGGTTTCGAGGCGCATGCCGCGCAGAAGGCGACCGACGCCTGGAAACTGCTGCAGACAGAAATCATTTCTCTGATCCTATTGGATATCAAGATGCCCGGTATCCATGGCCACCAGTTCCTCCGGTACATCCGCAAGAAGGGAAAACGCATTCCTGTCATCGTGGTATCGGGGTATTTGTCTCCCGAGGTGCTCGAGGTCCTCAAAAGGTTCGAAGTCAGTCAGGTCATCGTCAAACCGTTCAAGGTCATGCGGTTGGCTCAGGAAGTGAACAAGGTCTTGGAAGCGGCCTGAGACGAGCATCTGCAGATGGAAAAGCTCACCGGTCAACTGGTGCAGAAAGTGCCGCTTTTCTTTGGCTTTAGCCCCAAGGAGATGAAAGCGTTTCTCAACATCTGCAAGATGGGCGAACGTCCCGCCGACGAAACCATCTGCGAGTTCAACACCACCAGTAATCGCCTCTTTGTCCTACTTGAAGGGGAGCTGGACATCCTCGGTCAAGATGGTACCCCGCTAGCAGTTCAGAAGCCGGTGTCCACGGTGGGCGAAATGGGATTTATCACCCGAAAACCGCGGACCGCAACGGTAAAAACCCGAACCGCAAGCCAGATCCTGCGGGTCGAGCATCTCGACTTCGAAGATTTGATGGGGAGTAACGCCGGGCTGCGCGCCAAGATCTACCGCAATATGGTGCGCATTCTTGCCGACAAGCTCAGCGATTCGAACGATCTGGTGGTTCGCTACCGCAAACTCTACGAAGCTGGTGCCCGGGCGAAGCCGGATGCCGAGATCCCGGGCGAAGATGCGGTCGAAGCCACGGCGTCCAACGGCGAGACCGCGGAGGTTGCCCCCTGCGAAGAAGCCACTGCAACAGGCCTTGAAGAGGGTTCCGAGGGAGACGCGGAACCGCAGCCGGTTGAAGCGGACAAGGAGGACCAGGATGCCGAAGCGATGCTGAGGACCTTCTACCAGCTTGCCAACCTGGAGGAGGACGGAGCGGCCCTCGAAACCGACAAGAAGTCCTACCTCGAACTGCGCAAGAGCGGTTATACCACAGCAGACATCGAATACGCCATCAAGTGGTCGGTGCGCAACCTACCCAACATCAAGAAGTTCAACCTGGTCAAGCTCAGCATCGGCGAAGCGTTCGAAGACAAGTGGAGCATGTAGGGAGGGCGGCGTCCGGAATGCCACAATGAGATTGGGGATATCGTGAATTCTGGAATAGTGGCGTTTTGTCCGATTTCTCCTGACCACCCGACCGCAAATCAGCTCCCGTGAGTCGTATCCTTTCCAGTAGTGACAAGCACGACGATAAGAAGTACGGTCAGGAGATCGGGCTCAGCTTGAAGCTGTGATGTCAGGTCTGCACTGATCGCAGGACCCCTACTCGCGCGACTTGCCGGTAGTCATTCGAAGCGCGTCAGTCCGGAAAGCCGGAATCCAAAGTGATTCTGTCCTGAATACCGGTAATTCAGAAGTACAGTCGACCTATGCCGGTTACTCCCAAAGTTACATAACTCTTTAATGGGTAACGCCTTATTGAGTCTCTTAAGAGGTTGCGAATGGTTGTGGCACGACCTTTGCGAATCCGTTTCTCAAAAGCGGATCCACAAAAGCACCCCGGCCGCGTTTTACTGCTGTTACGATTGAAGGGAGAGAAGTGATGCGACAGCATCTTTGGTGGCTAACTACCAGCCTTCTGCTGGCGGGCCTGGGAGGCGCCAAGACCCTCTTCACCGACGCAACCGATAGACTCGGGCTAGAATTCGCCGGGCGCAGCGCCCGCAACGTAATCTTTGCCGATTACGACAACGACGGCTTACAGGACATCTTCATCGCCGAGAACCGTGCCACCGACCTGCAGATCGGCCTCTTTCACAATACGGGCGACGGTCGCTCGGTGAATCAGACCGATCTCATCCCGATCGATCTCCACAGCGTAGACGGACAGGCCGGGAGCGTCTTCGCTGACTACGATAACGATGGCGATCAGGACCTATATCTCTCGGCCTCCCCCTACAACATGCTGTTGCGCAATGACGGTGGCAGGTTTTCCAAGGTTCCAATTGCGAGCGCGGACACATTGGTGACCGACCAGTCGATCTGGCTCGACTACGACCGGGACGGGCTTTTAGACCTCTACGTCTCCAACGAATTCGTCAACGAAAATCGTCCGCCCCTTGGAAATCGATTGTTTCACAACGACGGCAATGGATCGTTCAGCGACCAGACCGCGGCGGCTGGACTGGAGGTTTCTCTCGGCACCGACTATGGCGGCTCCACCGGGGGGATGTCTGCCGGCGATTTCAACGACGACGGCTGGCCGGACCTATATCTGGGGGTGAACCGACAATCGAACCGGCTGTTCCTGAACGACGGCCAAGGTCGCTTCCGGGATGCCACCACCAGCGAAATCGGCGACGATGGCGAGGCGTTCAGTATAGCGGTTGGCGATATCGACAACGATGGCGACCTGGACATCCTGCAACCGGCCGGCGCCTCGGATGCTGAGGAGTTCCGCTCCAAGATGCTGCTGAATCTCGGTGGCGGTGAATACCTGGATGTGCTCGAGGGAGCGGGGCTCGACACCCTCAACAACAGTAACGTTGGCGGCACGCTGTTCGCCGATATCGACAACGACGGCGATCTGGATCTGGTCATCGGAACTTCAAATCGAATAAATCTGCTCTTGTTGAACGACGGCTCTGGGTTCTTTTCAGATGCGACCTCCATATCCGGGATAAGGGACCGCGGCCCTTTCATAGCTGTGGGTGACTATGACGAGGATGGGTTCCTAGATCCGCATTTTTGAACGGGCCGGACGGAATCAACAAGCCGCGAGGGTTGTTTCCTCGATCTCGACAGCGACCAGATAACTCTCAACCCGGATCAACGCGACATCGTTTTAGAGGGTCAAACTGCTCTTGAAGTGCGAACCGGCGGTGGTGGTGAATGGAAGGTGCTCTACCGGGCAAAGGAACGACTCAACCCTGTCGGATACCAGGCATTGCGTTTCGCATTTCGGGCAGGTGATCTGGAGGATATCAACGGACCGAAGATGTCGGTATTAATAGGAGACAGTCGTGTCGACCTCTTGAACGGCGAGGCGATCGAACTGGGTAGCCAAGATTGGCAGGTAGTGGAGCTGCCCCTGTCCGAATTCGAAATTCCGACGACCATAGACGGCGTAGTCTTTAGCGGCAATCTGAGCGGCACCTTCTACCTGGACGATGTGCGTTTCTTGACGGCGGCCGAGATCGCGAGAGCAACGGCTGTTGAGGAAGATGAATCGGCGACGCCGGCAACGTTTGCGCTGGACCAGAACTATCCCAATCCGTTCAACAGTGGTACAGTGATTCGTTTCGATCTGCCGAGTGCGGGCGAGACGGAGTTGACCGTGTTCAATCTGGTGGGGCAAAAAGTTGCGACGCTGGTAGATGGGATGCGCGAAGCCGGCCGCTATACCCTGCGCTGGGACGGTCGCGATGAAGACGGTCGCTCGCTCGCAACCGGGGTGTACATCTATCGGATGCAGTCGAGAAACCACGTCGAAACGCGAAAGCTGCTACTGCTACGGTGAAGGGATCAGCATTTTCATGACCGCCATCATGAGGCCGGTCATCGCGACCATGGTTGTGAGCAGTACGGCAAAACGCGAGTCGATGCGGCGGTTGGTTTCGTCGGTGCGGTTGTGCAGTGCGCGTACGTCCTGTCGGATATCTTTGACTTCGCGGTTCGTATCCTGGCGCAGTTCCTGGATCTGAGTTTGTAAACCTTGATTGTTGCGGTTCATATCCTGGCGCAGTTCCTGGATCTGAGTTTGTAAACCTTGATTGTTGCGGTTCATGTCTTGACGGAGATCCTGAAGGTCCTCGCGGAGGTACGATATGCCCCAGCGAAAGTCTTCTGGTGGTTTCGATGAGGGTACTTGTGGGTCAGATGCTTCTGGCATTGTACGCTCCCGACAAGAATATACGAAAGAGTCTGTACGCGAACCAAGGCAGAGTAAAGCAGATCGCATGCCAACGTTTCTCTCCCAGAAGGCCAAACAACGGTCCACTCGAATGTGTCAAATCCTCTCCATTAGTGGGTGTATCTCGGCGGAGGTGAAGCTCGTGAACAAACGAACCAACATTTTTGATATGTTCAACGCGATCTTCGTCGTACTGATCGCGGCTGCAGGAGCTCTCGCCCAACCCCGCTTTGAAGATGTGACTGATGAGGCTATTCCCTTCCGCCTTTTCGAAGCTGAGGGGATGGCTTTGGGTGACTACAACAACGACGGATGGCCCGACCTTTTCATCGCGGAGTTCGTCAACGACATATGGGACGGCGGCGATCGGATCGCGCTGCTCTACAATGATGGCGACGGCAGCTTTGTCCGCGATGCCGCACTCCTACCCGACGGCCTGCTTAATTTCGACTCCGAAGCAATCACTGGAGAAGCTTTCGGGCCGGGCGCGTTCGGCGACTACGACCGGGACGGCGATTTGGATATCTATCTTCCCCTGGGAGTTTACTGGCTGCATCGCCGCGGTAGAAACGCGCTGTTGCGCAACGATCGCGGAATCTTCACCAACGTCACGACACAAGCTGGATTGACGCAAGAGTTGGCCTCCGCGGGAGCTATCTGGCTCGACTACAACCGGGACGGGCATCTCGATCTGTACGTGACGGACAACGGCATGATCCTCGCGAACCTACTACGAGGGATATGGGAAAATTACCGCACATCGAGTTATCACCGCCTCTACCGGAACAATCAAGATGGCAGTTTCACGGATGTTACTGTCGCAGCTGGACTAGATGTACCGATGCCGGGTTGGGAATTCAACATTGCCGCGCCCGACGTCAACGACGACGGGTGGCCGGATATTCACATCGGCATCCATCATGATCTGCTGATTTTTCTGAACGATGGTCAGGGACGGTTCCCCGACGCGACCACAACCGAGATCTTTAATCCAGGAGTAGTGGGCATCGCCATCGGCGACATCGACAACGATGGCGATCTCGATCTGTTTCAGCCCAACTCCGGAGCTCAATTCATCGGTAACGTATTACCGTCTCGCCCGGTCATGATGCTGAACCTGGGAGATTACCAGTTCCTGGACGTGACTGAGGGTGTGGGTATCGACTTCGGTGACGCTCCAGTCCAAAACGCAACCTTTGCGGATCTCGACAACGACGGCGATCTGGACCTGGTAACGGGTCGCCCCCTTTTCCTTTTCATCAACGACGGGCAAGGGTTCTTCTCTGATGTTACAGAGCGTTCGGGTCTTCCTGCGGCCGGCGGAGTCGGAGTATTACCCGTCGATTACGATGGCAATGGGTGCCTCGATCTCATTTACAGCAATGTATGTATTGACCACCGGCGACAACGAGTTCGGTGGCATCTTTCGCAACAGGTGCAACGAACATCATTACCTCCGCGTAGAGCTGGTGGGGGAGGCGAGCGGCCGAGATGGAATTGGGGCGCGGATCAACATTCGCTCGGGCGCGTTACGGCAGACACGTGAGCTGCTCGGGGGAACCGCGCTCTGGCACCAAGAAGCGATCGCCCATTTTGGACTAGGGACGCATACCGTGGTCGACACTCTCGAAGTCCGTTGGCCTTCCGGTCAGATCGATGTGCACACGGCCGTGGCGGTCGATCGGCAGATACGATTATTCGAAGGGAGACCGGGATCTCACACCGTCTTACCGACGAACTGGGAGCACGCCCTGCCGGATACGATCGGCGTGGGAGCATCCGTAGAGATTGCTTTGCGGGTGCAGCCGGCGCTCTTCGCACCTGACGCCCGCATCGATAGGGTTACCGCGGATTTGAGCAGCTGGGGTAGGCAGTGATGCGGTTCCACTGGACGCGCAAGATAACGGGTCCTACGTCCTGCCGGTGCAAACGATGGTCGCTGAGGGCCAACCCGGAAGGCGCGAGGTAGCCATATTGATCGAACAGTCCTCGTCTCATGGCCCGATGTGGACGAGGCTGGTCCATCCTGTCCAGGTGTTGCCGACAGACCTGCCAACTCAGCCCTTTCCAGTGTACCGCGATGATCTTGCCCTCGGATGGGAACTAGATGCGTTTGTTGACCACGGCGATTTCAGATTGAGGGATTACGAATCGGATGATGGTCGTACGGCTATCGAGCTCCGATCCACAGATCAGGTTTTCAGGGGCAGCGCGGCGCTAGCTGTCCAGGTAGATTCGCTGGCCCCACCCGATGGCCCAGAGTTTGAGGTCTTCCGGTTACATTTTCGTCCCCCCGAGCCTGTGGAGCAGCAATACGGGGGCTTGCGTTTCGCCTTCCACTCGGGCACATCGCAGTCCGTAGTTCTTCCGTTCCTATCGGTGTACCTCAATGGTCGTACCATCGTGGGGCTAGCGCTCAGTCCAGTGACAACTCCTCTCTCTCGCTTTCTCCTTGATGAGTCAATCCATGAGTGGCAGGTGGTAGAAGTGCCTCTGGATTACCCGGGGTTAGAAGGACCAATCGAGTCAATCGAAATGACAGGTTGGCTGCAAGGCACCTTCTACCTCGATGAGATAGAGTTGTTACCCCTTCCGCGGGCACCCTCGGTTACAGCAGTTCAGGAGTCGCGCGAGTCTCCACTACCGTCAGCTTTCAACCTTAAGCAGAACTATCCCAATCCGTTCAACAGGGGTACGGTGATTCGTTTCGAGCTGCCGGCGGGTGGCGAAACGGAACTGGCTGTCTACAACCTGGTGGGGCAGAAGATCGCCTCGCTGGTGCACGGAGCTCGCGAGGCGGGGCAGTACACCGTGCACTGGGACGGTCGCGATAGCAGCAGGGAGCCCATCGCCAGCGGGGTCTACTTCTATCGGTTGAAGGCGGGTAATCAGGTTGAGACGCGGAAATTGCTGCTGTTACGCTAGGATATAACCCATGGAATCCAAGCTAACCGACAAAAAGAGTCACAGCTTCTCGAGCCGCCCACGTCTCGGCAGTCTATGCTTCCTGAAACTCTATCTACAACCCAGACTGTGCCGTGTCGGCATCGTGCTGGTCCTGTTGATCGGGTGTTCCTTAGTCGGGTGCGCTGTACCTTCTGCCGAACTATTCGTTGAGGCTCCGCTCCCCTCGGACTCGGAGGAGTTCGGCTTCGCCAAGAAGGCCAAACCCCTGCGCTCCATCGGCAAGGTGAAGGTTCTCGTAATCTTCGCCAAATTCAAGGACGAAGAGGGCAGTGACCTGGCACCTGACTATGCCGAAAAGCTTCTGGACCCTGACTACGAAGGCAGTTTCGCCCATTTCTACCGCACCATGTCTTTTGGACAGCTAGAGGTTGGGGGTGCTGTGCTGCCCAAGCGATATTCCTCGGACCGGCCGCGTTTCGCCTATCTTGCCCGCCCCTCAGGAGGGTCGGGCCGTTTCGGCGAGTTCGTGCGGGAGATTCTTCACAAAGTTGACGCGGATGTCGATTTGAGCCAGTTCGACAGCGACGGACCGGACGATGTCCCCAATTCCGGCGATGACGACGGCCGCGTGGACTACGTCCTGGTCAATGTCCTGTCGGCCCCAGAAGATTTCATAATCAAGGGGGCCACGGGCATCAGCCAGCTCGGGGGATTCACCCAGGACTACGCTTCAGCGGATACTTCTGTAAGCGGTAAGCCTATGCGCATCAGCTACAAGGACTACCACGGAGCCATTCAGGAGGAAGGCAACTTCGCCCAGACGGTGGGGGTCATGGCGCATGAGTTCGGCCACGGGTTGGGTCTGCCCGACCTCTACGACAAGACGGTCCAACCGCCGGCTGAAGACAGTGGCGGGATCGGCAAATGGGGGTTGATGGGCCAGGGAGCCCACGGCTGGGGCGGCAACGATGGACCCGTTCCATTCTGCGCCTGGAGTCTCGAGCAACTGGGCTGGATTGGTCGTGAAAACGAACGACTGGTTGAGGTTTCAGAGGACCAGGCTGGTCTGGCTATAACCGACCTGTACCGGCCAGGCCATATCTACAAGATCATTCTGCGAAACCACTTTACTGATCCCGATGGGTACTATCCGTCCTTTACCCAGGAGTATCTGCTCCTTGAGCACCGGGTCCGTAGCGGCCACTACTACGATCGCAATCTGCCCGCCGAGGGGTTGCTGGTCTGGCACGTCCGCGCGGCCGGCGAGAGCAACAATGATGAAACGAACAAGAAGGTAGATCTGGTCTGTGCCGACGGACTCTACACGGACGCCGGTTATCCGCTGGGAGGCAACGCCGACCCACACAGTGGCCGCGACAACCTCGATTTCTTGGGCCCACGGTGACAAGTATGAAGGCGATCGTGGGGGCAATCTCGGCGATTCCACCGACCCGTTCGACGGTGTCCGTTATACCAGCCTCGATCTTCGCTCGAATCCTTCTATCAATATCGGGGGCTTCCTATCCGCAGCCAGCACCGGCCCGGCCGTGACGCATATGCACCGTGAGGGGAACGCCATGGTTGTCGACATCGCCCTACCACGCTGGGCCGGGACCCTCACCGAGGAGGTCCATTGGGTAGGCGATATTCTGATCGACGGGAATCTGACCGTTGCTCCGGGAGGAAAGTTAACCATCTACTCTCAAACACGGGTGCGCATAGCCGGCAGCGATCCGCTTGAAAGCCGGCGAGACCCCAGGCGATGCGAGCTGTACGTCGAAGGAGATTTGGAGATTCACACCGGCAAGTTTCAACGCATATACGTCGAGGGCGCCACGCCCCAAACCAAGAATGAAATGTTTAAACCCCAACCTGTGGTCTTCGAGGCCATCGTGCCCGGCGATACCTGGTACGGCATTTTCTCCGCCGAGTCAGGCCAGGTCGACGCGCCGGACGGGAGTTTCGAACTCCGCGATACGGAGTATGGTTTTCTGGACTACAGCGATTTGTCCGACGTGGCCACCGTTATCGATGAAACACCCGTCGAAGGGTCGGCGACACCGTTCGCGCTGCTGCCAAACTACCCCAATCCCTTCGACCAGAGCACCACCATCCCCTACACCCTTGCCGCCACGGCGCCGGTGCGCCTGGTCGTCTACAACAGCTTGGGTCAAAAGGTGCGCACCCTGGTTGACGACGATCAGTCAGCAGGGCGGCAGGACGTGGTGTGGAACGGGCAGGATGAGAGCGGCCAGCCGGTGGCCTGTATCTGTATCGCCTGGAAATCCCCGAGCACTATTCGGCCAACGGCAAGATGATGCTCCTGGGTTCGGGACTGGCGCAGCTTTCCAACCTCGACTCGACCCTGCAGTCTCACGGACAAGATTGGTCGCTGGTGGCCACCGAACTGACCAAGGGGCCAGCTCCCGCCTTCGGATTTGTCGCTGAACCCTCGCTGGCTCAAGCCGCTTTTACCGCCGGCGCGCTGTGGATCAAACTACACGTGTTGCAGCAATACGGCGGGGATACGGAGGGCGCACAAAACCAGGCGCAGCACCTGAGCGAGCTGCTGCACCACTTCGACCCGAGCTCAGCGCAGCGCCAGATTTTCGAAGCCCTTGTCCAACAACTGGGGCCCGACGCCAAATCCCGTTCGCAGTTCGCCGATCGTTTCGACCGCGCGCACGTGACCCTCGCCCAGCTCGTCCAGGGTCACGGCGAGGAGGCCGCCAACTATTTCTATCTGGGTAAGTGGCTGCAGACCCTCAAAGCGGCTGCCCTAACTGTGCGGACCTCGGGTTCGCCGTTGTCGACCGTTACAGACTTATCCGCGCACACGGCCACCGGCCGCCACCTGGACGAATCTCTGCGCACACTAGCTGCGGATGAAGGGCTGTTGACCGGGCTGAGCCGGCTGACGGCCCTCTTGGAATCGAACCCCGCAGGCCGACGAGAAGTCCGCGAATTGCTCAATATCATCGAAGGAATGGCGGAGCCTTTAACCATCCGCTAACAGACATGTCCAGATACCTTGTCCTCGCTGTATCCACCCTGCTTCTGTGTGCCGATGCACCAGCACGCGCGCAACAGAGTCTGCCTCGAAGCCACCCCAAATACAAAACCGCCAGGAAAGTCTTCGACGACCTCGTCCGTGCTATCGGCGACGGCCGCACTAGTCCCGAGCTGCGCCTACAGCCCAACAATGTCAGCAGCAGCATGCAGGTGGCGTGGTTCACGCCCAAGAAGAACACCCTGGCGCTCGAAGAGCGGGTCTACGACCTGTGCGTTGCCCTCGGTCCGGACTCACTGAACGCCCTGGCGACTCTCTTGGGCCACGAGCTGGCGCATTACTACAAGGATCACGGCTGGGTCGGCGATTTTGGTAACGGCTTTGCCGATCTACCGGTGGGCCAGCGGCTCAAGGCGTTGAGGCGCCAGGAAAGCAAGATGATCGAGATCGAAACCGAGGCCGACTACTTCGGCGGATTCTTCGGACATGTGGCCGGCTATAACACCTTGGAAGTAACGCCGCACCTTCTCCAAGAGATCTACCTCGAATACGGCCTGGATGACGACATGCCGGGCTATCCGTCCCTGCCCGAGCGCCAGGAAATTGCCCGGCGCTCCGCAGCCCAAGTGCAGCAGTTGATCCCGGTCTTCGAAGCCGGAAAGAACCTTTTGCTCCTCGCCAAGTACGAGGAAGGAGCCCGTTGTTTCGATTACATCGCCCGCACCTTTCCCAGCCGCGAGATCCTCAACAACGCGGGCGTCGCCCGCGCCCTAGAGGCCATCGACCTGCTCGACGCGGGTCAACGAAGCTTCGCTTATCCCTTTGAACTGGACGCCGAAACCCGGTTGCGCCACGCCGGCAAGACGCAAAGAAGTGGGTTTGGCGAAAGTCGTCGAGCGCAGCGCGAAAGGCTGCTCAAGGAGGCGGTAGAGTCCTTCGAAAATGCGCGCAAGAAGGATCCCGACTACGCCACCGCATACGTGAACCTTGCCTGCGCTACCGACCTGCAAGGCGACTTCGATTCGGCGGCCTTCTACGCTGCAAAAGCTATTGAGATAGCCGGCAAGAACGGCGAAACAGACTCCCGAGCCCACGCGCTGATCGCACGGGGCATTGTCACAGCTCACGCCAATCTCCGGAATGAGGACGCTGCACGGAAGGACTTCGTCGATGCGAAAGCCGGCAACCCGACGCTGGCCTTATTGAATCTAGCCGTCCTTGAGGGGGCCGACGTTGCCGGAGCAACCGCCGGTGGCAGAGAAAAAAAGTCAGGTCCAATCGAAGAGAGCGTCGGAGCCGCCAGCCGCGTCTACGAGCGCATTATCTCGGCGCCTGATGCCAGAGCCGAGTTGCCGCAAAGCGCCGAAACCCAACCTGCCATGCTCATTTTCGCCAGGGAACTTGGAGACCGAGATGGCCTGGTGATCGACACCGGTCACAGCGAGATCACTTTGGTGGAGACCGGGAGCAATTACGACGGCCTCAGCGCACGGGGCATCAAAATTGGCAGCGACCTCGAACAGGTACACCATGCCTACGGCCATCCCACACGACTGGTATCAAGTCGTCAAGGAGCATTTCACCTCTACGAGCACGCTCAGATCGTCTTCCAGACCAGCGCTGCCGATCGCGTGCGCGGGTGGATGCACTACGACATCGAAGAGGATTTCTACGATGTGCCAGACGACCGGGAGACAGACGAAATGCAGACCGAACAGCGGGTCGCCCTGGTGATCGGCAATGGGGCCTATGGCGATGTTCCGTTGAAGAATCCGGTCAACGATGCCCAGGCAGTCGCTCAAGCCCTCGAGTACTGCGGCTTTGAGGTGTCACGAAAGATCAACGCCGACCGCAAGGAGATGCGCCAGGCCATCCGCGACTTCGGCAACCAGCTCAAGAAAGGTGGAGTGGGCCTGTTCTACTATGCCGGCCACGGCCTTCAGGTCGACGGTTTGAACTACCTGGCGCCCGTAGGAGTAGACGTAGCCCATGAGGACGAAGTGGAGGACGAATGCATCCTTGTATCGTCGGTCATGCGCAAGATGGAAAGCGCCAGCAACCGCGTGAACATTGTCATCCTGGACGCCTGCCGCAACAATCCGTTTGCGCGCAGCTTCCGCTCGCAGGGGCGCGGCCTGGCCGGAATGGATGCCGCCACCGGCTCGCTGGTAGCGTATGCGACCGCGCCTGGCAGGGTGGCAGCGGACGGCGACGGCACGAACGGCCTCTACACCTCGAGGTTACTCAAATACCTGCAGGTACCAGGTCTCAGTATTGAGCAGGTTTTCAAAAACGTGCGCCGTGACGTAAAGACAGCCAGCGCCGAAAAACAGGTCCCCTGGGAATCTTCCTCTTTGACCGGCGACTTCTATTTCGTATTGCCGCCAACCGAAGGACGAGAGAACGCAGGTGCTGGTCACGGGTACGCAGCGTCATCGCCCCCACCGGCTGTCATCTTCGGACACCTGCAGGTGAACGCGAGTGTGCCCGAATCCAGGGTGTACATCGACGGAACCCTTCGGGGCAATGCGGGCCCCGGCGATCCGCTGAACCTCGAGAACCTGGCCGTGGGCGAGATCGAGGTACGGGTGGAAGCTTTGGGTTACCAAAGCGCCACACAGGAGCACTCGCTGACCGCCGGACAATGGACACAGGCGGTATTTTCACTTCCGCCGGTGCTGCCGTCCGCTACATCATCGCAACCATCGGTTTCTGGTCCCGACTCAGCACCAGAGTCCATTGCCCGCCGCACAGCATCACCGCATGAAGAGATGGTATACGTCTCAGACTTCGCCTTTTACATCGACACCTATGAGGTGACGAATGCGGCCTTCGCCGCATTTCTCAATGCCCGCGGAAACCAGATTGAAGGCGAGGTTACCTGGTTGGATATGAGTGACCCAGATGCGCGCATTGAGAGACGAGGAGGTCGGTATTTGCCTGTGCCCGGCCATGAGGACCATCCCGTAGTCGAGGTGTCGTGGTTCGGGGCGCAGCGTTAGTTGCATACGGCCACCTGTTGGTGGCGCCGACTAGATGGTGAGGGATCTACACGATTAGATCTTGATAGCAGCCACGATGATTCCGGCCAGCGCGATCATGGTCGTCATGAGCCATGTGAAGCGAGAGTCCATGCGCCGATTCGTTTCGTCGAAGCGCTCATTCATTGAGCGGTTTGTATCGTCAATGCGCTCACTGAGCGAACGGCTTGTTTCATCGATGCGCTCACCCAGTGAACGATTCGTCTCATCGATACGTTCAACTAGCGAACGATTTGTTTCGTCGATACGGTCGCCGAGAGAGCGATTACTGTCGTCGATGCGTCCGTGGACGCCGCGAATGTCCAGGCGCAGATCTTGGATGTCTTCACGCAAATAGGAAATGCCCCACCGAAAGTCTTCGGGGGGCTGCGAAGGCGTCATACTGGGTTCGGGTGTGTCGGCCATACTCTGCTCCTCCTAGGAATATACGAACGTCCCGCTGAAACCCCAACGTTCGCGGAGTGGAGCATGAAGTATGCCAACTGTTTCTGCTCGGAATAGCCCGAGGAAAACGCGTTTTGCGGTGTCGAGAACTACCCGATCGTGAGTAGTTTGCGCTTCGCCAACTATCGGACCATCAGTCGAGGAAGGGAAACTAGCCGGGCTCGACGTGCGCGCCGCTCAGCACCTCCTGATACCCGTAATACGGTGCCAGCTCGTTGCGCATCTTGTCTTCGATCCAGGCCACATCCTCAGCGCTCAGATAATCGCCGTAACCACCTACCTTTCCCTTCCTCACCTTGAACGATTCCTGGTCGCTCCGGTCGCCGGGTTTCATGTAGTGCGGATGGGCGAAAGAACCCTGCGACTCCATGGAGCGCATCTTATTGAAGCTGGCGAACTCCACCGCCTCTTCGATGACCTGGGCCGACACGTCGGTCAGGCCTAGAAACGACAACAGCTGCTCCAACGCCTCACACGGTTGCTGGTGGATCTCCTCGTATTTCATCAACAGAAGTCTCTGAGGCACGTGTCTGTTCTCCGCCCAGATGTTATAGAACCGGACGAAATGCCTCACGCCGCCGATCTCGCTGTGCAAGAATTCGGTGATGCCGCCGTCGAAACCTCCGACCGCCCACTTCGGGTAGAACCGTTTGGTGCGCCGGGTTTCGTGGAAGTAATAGGACACCGCCACATCCCGCAGGTCGCGAATCAGCAGGATTACCTTGGTTCCAGCGTAACGCGATTTGTCCGCGGTGATCTTTGCCACCGGGCTTCGGTTCGGCCGGCTATCGTGCGTAAAAGACACCAACGGCATGGAGGACATCCGCTTCACCCCTTCGGGATACAGGAGGCGGGTGCCATCCGGTTTCTCGTCTTCGATGCCGGCGTGACGGTAGAGGGCTCGCCCCAGCATCACCCGTAGCCAGGTGCGGCCGCATTTGGGGAAAGAGACCAAATAGGCATCTGGCTCGCGCTTGCCAGCCAGTTTTCGGTAGGTTTTTCGAAGGAATTGAGAGATTTCCGCCGGCTCTCTATGGAAACTGTCCACCTATTTGCTTTCAATTATAACGTCGGTTGGAGCAAAAGAGTAGCCTCCTCCCGATCCGCATGGAACCAATCAGATGGGATCTCTCAACACGCCTCATATAATGAATAGGCGCAGGCAGCGGAGTAGGAGGTCGATTTGTCGCTCTCTGTATCGTCTTTCAATCGCCTCGCTGCTTCTGACCGTCGTCGGCTGCGCTACTGCTCCACCCGGCCAAAGCACTGGACTGGAAAGTTTTAGCTTTGCGCTTATGGCCGATATGCCGTACTCGCTGGAGCAAGACTCCGAATTCTCGCGCTTGACCGACAACATAAACGCCGATAAAGATCTGCGCTGGGTCGTCCACCTGGGAGATTTCAAGGGGGGATCCGCTCCATGCACGGATAGCGTGCTCGTGCACCGACTGGACCTGTTTCAGAAATTCGAGCATCCCTTCATATTCGTACCTGGAGACAACGACTGGACCGACTGCCACCGCACCGGTTCCGATCCGCTGGAACGACTGATCATGATGCGTTCCGTTTTCTTCCCGGAACCCGGTCGTACGCTGGGAAGGCAGACGATGCCGGTAGTCACGCAGGCCGCCAACCCGATGTTTACGGAGTTCCCCGAGCACGTTCGTTGGAAGAAGAACGGAGTGACGTTCGCTGCCTTGCACATCGTGGGAAGTTTTAACGCCGGCTGGACTTTCGAGCGCCGAACTGAAGCGCACGACGACGAGGTAGCGCGCCGCACCAACGCCGCCATCGCCTGGATGCAGCAGAGTTTCGAGTCAGCGATCGCCGACAAGTCGGCCGGCCTGTTCCTGATGATCCACGGCAATCCCCGGTTCGAAGCGATCCCCACCGACACCTTATCCCAACAAGCGTACGGGGGGTTCGTCGGGGCCTTGGAACGCGAGGTCATCCGCTTCAACAAGCCGGTTATCCTGGCACATGGCGATTCCCACTACTTCCGTATCGACAAACCATTGCGAAACTCGGCCACCGGCCGCAGGTTAATGCGGTTCACTAGGGTGGAACCGTTTGGGGCCCCGGATATGCATTGGCTGCGGATCATCGTCGATCCGGTAGATGATCAGGTGTTCTCCATCCACCCGGAAATCGTTCCCGAGCATCTTTACGATCCGTAACCGAGCGACCGTAGATTCGCATTTTGGCGGGCACGACACGGCGGTTGTAAAGGCACAGCAATCGAATCTCACCCCCCTCACGACTTCTCAAAGGATCTGATATGACCATCGATTCTCCGAATCCCCAGGTAAGTCCCTACGACCTGAGCGACGATGACGGCTACATGTGGCTCAAGGGCAACCTGCATTCCCACACCACCAACTCCGACGGCAAGCCGTCGCCGCAGGAACGGCTGGACGGCTACGTAAACCACGGGTACGACTTCCTGTGCCTTTCGGATCACTACAAGATCACCCGCACCGATACGGTGAAAGCGCCGAAGGAATTTGTCCTGATCCAGGGGGCTGAACTGCATCCCCACAATCCGTTCGGAGGCAGTACCCACCATTTCGTCTGTCTCAATATCCACGAGGACATGGACACGCCGAAGATGCCGCCGCAGCATGTCATCGATGGGGTCAACGATCAGGGAGGCAGCATCTGGCTTGCTCACCCTCACTGGAGCTCGGTGAATATTCTGCGGGATACGATACCTCTTCATGGATTGGCGGGCATCGAGGTATTCAATACAACCTGTCGCGCCAAAGCCCGTGGTGAGTCGGGGGTGCACTGGGACGACTGGATGGAGCAGGAGGATCGAATCTATCCTGCTCTCGCAAACGACGATGCCCACGCGCTGGAGTCTGAGAACCATGACACCTACCAGGGGTGGACCATGGTGCGGGTCAAGGAGCGCAGTGCGACCGCGGTTACCGCCGCGCTCACCAGCGGTACCTCCTATTCCACCAACGGTCCCGAGATTCACGATATCAGCCTGCGCAGGGTCGATGAGGAGGGAGACGAACGCCAGCTGGTGGAAGCAACGGTGAAATCGTCGGAGGCCCTCCGAGTCTTTGGCGTTTGCAACCAGGTCGGCGAGGAGTATTACGACGGCGGACGCACCTTCGAAACCGCAACCTTTACGTTGCGTGCCAACTCGCGCTGGGTCCGTTTCGAGGTCCACGGCCCGGACGGGACCAAAGCCTGGTCGAATCCGTTCGACTTGACCGAGATGGAGCGGAACTAGCCTGCTACTAGAAAGGATTTCAATGGAGCCGGAGCGACACATAAAGGTAGAAGGTGCGTTCAATGTTCGAGATCTGGGGGGCTATGAGACCTGCGAAGGGCGCCGCACGAAGTGGAGGCGGTTTCTCCGGGCGGACTGCCTGGACAAGGTAGACGGGGAACACCTTGCTTCCCGCTTCGATGGGGGATTGAAGACGGTGGTCGATCTCAGGAGCGCGAGAGAGATCGAAGAAGAACCCTCAGTTTTTCGTTCATCAACGGAGGGCCCCAACTATTTGCATGTCGATCTGATCGGTGATCCCAGGTTGATCGACGATCCTACGAAATGGCCACAGCCGCCCGAACCGCCGCAACGTTATCTGGCCATCTACAAAACCTGGATAGACGATCGGCAAGATGCGATCCGCACAGTCCTCTCCAGCTTCGCCGAGTCCGACGCGTTGCCGGCGCTGTTCAACTGCCATGCGGGAAAGGATCGCACCGGCGTTATCGCAGCGCTGCTGCTGGGGCTGGCCGGCGTGCCCGATGAAACGATCGTCGCCGACTACGCCCTCAGCGGTCCTAACCTCTGGCACCGGGAGATGGCTACCTTTAGGGAAACGCACGGTGAAGAGTCCTCGATGGAGGATTTCAGCGCCGAGGTATCGTCCGCCCGGAACATGGAGCTTACCTTGGAATACCTGAACGAACGGTATGGAGGTATTCCAACCTATCTCACCACGATAGGGTTGAGCTCAGAAGAGCGCGACTGCTTGCGAAAGGCTTTGCTGGATTGAACGACGAAAAGCTCAGCATCTGCTGCGTTGGCGCCGGTTACGTCGGCGGTCCCACGATGGCCGTGATCGCCGACCGCTGCAAACGGGCTACGGTAACGGTTGTGGACCAGGACGACGCCCGCATCGCGGCGTGGAATTCCGACCGGCTTCCCATCTTCGAGCCGGGGCTGGAGGAGGTCGTGCGGCGCAACCGGGACCGCTCCCTCTTCTTCTCTACCGAGATCGACGCTACTATTCGCAAGTCGGACATAGTGTTCATCGCGGTGAATACGCCGACCAAGACCTACGGAATCGGCACTGGACGTGCGGCGGACATGGAGTTCCTCGAGATCTGCGCGCGACGGATCGCTGAAGTGGCCGAAGGTCACAAAGTGGTGGTGGAGAAGTCGACGGTGCCGGTGCGGACCGCGGAAACGGTGCGCACGATTCTCGATACCCGTACCGAGGGTGCCAGCTTCCAGGTGCTTTCCAACCCCGAGTTCATGGCGGAAGGTTCGGCCATTCGCGATCTGGAGCAGCCGGACCGGGTGTTGATCGGTGGCGAGCGCTCGCCGGAAGGGGACCGAGCGGTGGCGCAGCTGAAGTCGGTCTACTCCAGCTGGGTGCCCGAGGAAAAAATCCTCACCACGGATCTGTGGTCTTCAGAGCTCACCAAACTCATCGCCAATGCCTTTCTCGCCCAGCGCATCTCTTCCATCAACGCCGTCTCCGCATTGTGCGAGGCGACCGAGGCGGATGTGGAGGAGATCTCCAACGCCATCGGCAAGGATCGTCGCATTGGTCCCGATTTCCTCAAGAGCTCGGTTGGTTTCGGCGGCTCCTGTTTCCAGAAAGACATCCTCAACCTCGTGTATCTGTGCGAGACCTTCGGGCTGCGGGAGGTTGCGGACTACTGGGAGCACGTGGTGCGGATCAACGACTACCAGAAGCGGCGCTTTTCGAAACGGATCATCGAGGCGCTCTTTGGAACGGTGTCGGGAAAGCGAGTCGCGGTGCTCGGCTACGCCTTCAAGAAGGATACCAACGACATCCGCGAGTCGCCGGCCATCTACGTCTGCCGCGACCTTCTTGCCGAGCAGGCTTCGCTGGCGGTCTACGATCCGCGGGTCGAGCCGGAACAGCTGCGCTCATCCCTCGGCGCCGACGAGGACCCAACCGGCGCCGGAGCGCCGGAGGTGGAGATCTGCTCCGATCCGTACGCCGCCGCCCAGGGAGCTCACGCGATTGCCGTGCTGACCGACTGGGATGAATTCCGTGACCTGGATTACCAGCGGATCTTCGATTCGATGGCCAAACCGGCCTGTGTGTTCGACGGTCGCAATGTGGTCGATCTGGTCAAGTTGCAGCAAATCGGTTTTCGCACCTTCGGCATAGGCAAGTAGATGGCTGAATATCCCGAGGTATTTCGCGTCCGTCAGCATTTCGACGTGCCCCAGGTCGACGACCTGGTCGCCGAGGTCGAGCAGCAACTGCAGCGACTTTCCCTGAGCAAACAGGTCAAGCCGGGGCAAACCGTCGCTATCTCTGTGGGTAGTCGCGGCATCTCGGGCATCCACCAGATCGTCAAAGCCGCGGTCGGTCATTTCAAGCAGCTGGGAGCTGAGCCGTTTATCGTGCCGGCGATGGGGAGCCACGGTGGCGGTCGTGCCGAAGGGCAGCAGCAGCTGCTAGAAACGCTGGGCGTCACCGAAGAGTTCTGCGAATGCCCGATTCGCGCCAGCATGGAAACGGTGGTCGTGTGCGATGCGGCCGAGGGGTTTCCAGTGCACTTCGACAAACACGCTTACGGCGCCGACCACGTGGTGGTGTGCAACCGGATCAAGTCCCACACCCAGTTCGTCGGAGACATCGAGAGCGGCCTCATGAAGATGATGCTGATCGGACTGGGGAAACATGCCGGCGCCAAGATCTATCACCGGGCGATCAAGGATTTCAGCTTCGGTCAGATCGTGCGCAGCGTGGCCAGTGTCGTACTGGAGCGCTGCTCGATTCTCGCCGGCATCGCCATCGTCGAGAACAGCTACTGCCGCACGGCAAAGATCGAAGCGGTGACCCCGGAACGATTCGAGGAACGCGAGAAGGCGCTGCTGTTGAATGCCAAGGAGTGGGCGGCGCGGCTACCGTTCAACGTCGCGGATGTCCTGCTCATCGACGAGGTGGGCAAGAATATCAGCGGTACCGGATTCGACCTGAGCATCACCGGTCGCCGCAACCTGGTGCACCAACCTTCGGAGGAAGAGTATCCGAAGGTCAGGATGATCGGGCTCCGCGACCTGACCGAGGCTTCCCATGGAAATGGAGAAGGCATGGGTCTCGCCGAGTTCTGTCGCAAACGGGTGCTCGACAAGGTGGATCTCGAGGTCACCCGAATCAACGGGCTGACCAGCGGGCACTTCACTGGATCCATGATCCCCATCGACTTCGACACCGACGCACGGCTACTGGAGGTGATGTTGGCGCAGATCGGACTCACCGAACCGCCCGATGCCAAACTGATGTGGATTCGCAACACCGTCGATCTGGCCGAGGTCGAGTGTTCGGCCGCCTATATGGACGAAGCGAGGGAGCGCGACGATCTGGAGCTTCTCACCGAGCCGCGATCGTTGGAGTTCGACCCGGAGGGCAACCTGTCCGACGAGCATATGCGTCTCAGCAGCCCGTGACAAAACGCCATTTGGGCTGCGGCCGCAATTTCTCGGCCTCGCCGACAAAGCGCATTTCACCACGGGCCGCTACCCTCTGACATGGCAACAGACGCTCATCCGCGGCATCCCCGCGTCTACCTCGCGTGGTGCAGCGTCCTCCATGTAATTACGGACGGCTATATCGCCAGCATTTCGCTGCTGCTTCCTTTCATGGCGGCAGACCTGGGATTGAGCTACACCCAGTCCGGCCTGATCAAAACGGCCAGCCACGGAGCCATCAGCCTTTTCCAGATACCGGCCGGTTTACTGTCCGAGCGCATCGGCGAGGTGCTGATCCTAGGACTCGGGTTGGCCTGGCACAGCGCCAGCTTCATGGCGCTCCTCATGGCGGTCGGTTTCCCCCTCACACGCATGTTGTGGTCAACCTGCCGTTGCGCACCGGACTGCGAGAAAAGGTCGAAGCCCCGCCGTTATGGTGGGGCGGGGTAGGGGAAAAAGGATGCGCCGATCGAAGTCTGTATCGGCGATTCTTGAAAGCGGGGCTTACGGATGTAGAGATGTTGCCCCAGTTGGCTACCTACACGGACAAGGAGCGCCTGGAAGGGCAGTATCCGCAGTTCGCCGCTTTGCTGGATCCGGAAGAGGTCGACGAGTGGTGGCAGGCGGTAAAGCTGGCCGATGCCGACGGAACGGCGTTCATCTCACAGCCGTTTCACAGTGCCGTGGGTATCAAGACGTAACACCCAATGTCGTCTGGACTGGTACGGACATCGGTTGCAAGGACCCGCATCCGCAAACCTCCCTGCGGCCGGTTGCCTGGCGCACCAAGATATTCCTTGACGGTCGCCAGCACCGTCACGTACTTCAAGACATGAGCCCAAACGAAGACACTGCGGTAACATCTGAGCTCGACGAGATCGTTGCCAAAATTATTGAAGAGGGCAACCCATTGAAGGTCGTGCTATTCGGTTCGCGGGCCCGGGGCGACCACCGTCCGGACAGCGACATCGATCTATTGATTGTGGAGCAATCCTCTTTGCCGCGGTACAAGCGTTCGGCACGTTATTACGTAGCCACCATGGGCTTGTTTCCGGCCATCGAAATCGTTGTCTGGACCCCGGGGGAAATACGCGAATGGGAGCAAGTGCCGAACCACTTCGTCACGGCCGCCTTGAAAGAAGGCAAGGTGTTGCATGAACGGCCCGGCTGACCTGGCACGGGGATGGCTGCAGAAAGCAGACAGCGATATCGCCGCGGCATCCCAGGTCGTCGCCGGTGAGGGGCCGTATGACACTGCCTGTTTCCACGCCCAACAGGCGATCGAGAAGTCGCTGAAGGCTGTTCTTGCCTACAAGGGCAAAGAAATTCCCCGCACGCACAACCTGGCGTATCTCGCTTCAGCCGTAGACAACTCGGTAGATTCCCTCGAGCTCGACCCCAAAAAGCTCGGCGGCATTACCGCGTACGCCGTCGAGTTGCGGTACGACCCGGGGTTCTGGCCGGAGCGGGAGACCGCAGTGGAAGCCCTCGAAATCGCTCGAGACGTCCAAAGAATCGTTGCCACCGCGCTGCCGAGTACCTGAGCTGATTCCACCCACTGAAGACCTCGTTCACAGATTCCGGTGAGACTCTCACCCTCTTTCGGAGGGTTGGCGCTAGCCAGCCAGTGGAGGGAACAACAGTTCATGAAATCACCCAAATCAGACGCTCAACAAACCGACGAATCGATACAGGACGGACTGGCCCATTACCAGGCCGGACGACTGCAACAAGCGGAAACCATCTTCCAATCCATCTTGCAGGAACATCCCCAACATCCCGACGCCTTGCATCTGCTGGGAGTCCTCAAACATAGAGAAGGAGACCACGAAACCGCCGTCGGTCTGATCGAAGAGGCCATAAAATCGAACCCGACGGCACCGGCCTTTTTCAACAACTGCGGTGAAGTCTATCGTGCATTGCAAGACTACGATTCGGCCATTGCCCGCTATGAGCAGGCCCTTGCCCTCAATCCGAAATACGCCGAGGCGTTCTACAACCTGGGGATCACCCTTAACCAACTGGGCCGGCACGAAGAGGCTATCGAGCGCTATAAACAGGCCCTTGCCCTCAAGCCGGGCCATGGCAAGGCACACAACAACCTGGGGAATGCGCTACGGAATCTGGGCCGTCAGGAAGATGCCCTTACCCACTATGGTCAGGCCCTTGCCATCCGGCCGAACTACGCCGAGGCGCACTACAACCTGGGGAATGCCCTCCAAGAGCTGGGCCGTCATGAAGAAGCGATCGCTTGTTACGAGCGCGCCGTTGCCATTGAGCCCGACTTCGCCGAGGCATACAACAACCTGGGAAACGCCCTCCATAAGATCGGACGGCATGACGAAGCGATTGTCCCCCTCGAACAAGCCGTTGCCCTCAAGCCGCATCTTGCCGAGGCGCACAGCAACCTGGGAAATGTCCTGCAGGAGCTGAGCCGGCACGACGAAGCCATTGCCAGTTACGAGCAGGCCCTCGATCTAAAGCCAGATTTCGCCGAGGCACATTACAATCTGGGAATTCCCTCCAGGACCTGGGCCGGCAGGAAGACGCCATCGCCAGTTACGAGCAGGCTCTTGTTCTCAAGCCTGACCACGCCGAGGCGCGAAGAAGTTTGACCCTGATCAAACCAAGTCCCGATCAAATTCCGCTGTTGGAAAAGCGTCTGACAGACCCGTCAACATCAGAGGAAGACGCGATCCACCTGCATTTCGCGCTTGCCGATCTTTTCGACCAGGCCAATTCCTGCACCGATGCATTTGAACACGTGAAGAAAGCCAACGACCTGAAACGAAAAACGATCACCTATGATGCGCGACAGCATTCTGTTTTTGTAGACCGAGTGATCAAGACCTATGCGACAAGCTTTTTCGAAACCAACACTGCGCGCGGGTCCGATTCGGAACTGCCCGTATTCATCGTTGGCTTACCACGCTCCGGAACTACCCTCGTAGAACAGATTGTATCTAGCCATCCGCAGGTGTTTGGAGCGGGCGAGCTTGGATCTCTTATGGCCATTGAAGAAGGGATATCCAAAGAGATAGAAACATCGCGCCCTTACCCGGAGGGAATTTCGTCTTGCAAGGACTCAGTCGCAGCTGAGTTTTCGACCAGATATCTGCGTGAGCTGCGCGAGTACTCGCCGTCCGCAATCCGAATTACCGACAAGATGCCGAGCAATTTTCTCAGGATTGGTCTTATCAAAATCCTGTTCCCGAAGGCGCGCATCATTCATTGCAAACGCAATGCGCTCGATACCTGTACTTCTATCTTTCTGAATTATTTGGTAAAAGGTCATGATTACTCCTTCGACCTAGAGGAGTTAGGGCAATATTATCTGGACTACGAGAGATTGATGAGACACTGGCGCGGCGTGGTCGCCGATGAAATATTCGAAGTGCAGTACGAAGAATTGGTTACGGATCAGGAGTCGGTTAGCCGGCAACTCATCGAACATGTCGGATTGGAGTGGGATGACACCTGCCTCGATTTTCACGAGAACACACGGGTGGTGAAGACGGCCAGCAATCTGCAGGTGCGCAAGCCGATGTACAAAAACTCGATCAACAGATGGCGGCGGTATGAGAAACAGCTGGCACCCCTGGTAGCAATGCTCGATACCCACATCTGAACTACGCGTGTGCCTGCGGCCACGCTTCTTGCAGACATCATATCCCCTTGCCCTAATTGACCGGTGTAAACATTTTGTTTATAATTACACTTCATGATTCGGTCGTTTGCCGACACCGAGACTGAGCGTTTCTACAATGTTGGAAAATCCCGTCGTTATCCGCCCTCCATCCAAGCAAGGGCCGCGATGCGGCTGACACAATTGAACGCCGCCACGCGTCTGGACGACTTGCGTTTGCCACCATCGAATCGATTGGAAGCCCTGAAAAGCGATCGCGTCGGTCAGTGGAGCATCCGTATTAACGACCAATGGCGGGTGTGTTTCCGCTTTGAGAGCGGTGACGCGTTCAATGTCGAAATCCGACTACCACAGATAGGAGTCAGCATGAACAAGGACGGCCTGCCCCCGATCCATCCCGGAGAATTTCTGCGTGAGATTCTGGAGGAGTTGGACATTTCTCAAGCTAAGTTCGCTCGCGCCATCGGCATTTCGCCAATGCGGGTGTCACACGTGGTGAACGGAGCGCGACCTGTGACGGCCGAATTAGCGCTCCTGTTTAGCAGGGCCTTCCATCATCAATCGCCGCAATACTGGCTCAATCTGCAAGCTGCGTACGACTTGAAAACCACCGAAACGGCCATAGCCAAACAGCTGAGAGCGGTCCCCGATCTTTCGTCTGTTTGACCCGGTCGTTTCGCGAGCCGAGGTCATCGCAGTACCAAGCGCCCAACCATAAATACAAGCGCCGCCCGACCTCGACCTGCACGAGTGTCCAAAACCTCCTTGACCGACTCGTTGCAGAGGACGCCCGGACTGTTCACCGGTCTCGATCTCCTCAAATACGGACAAAACCACCAATTATGGATACAACCATTACAGATCTACACAAATTGCCTGGAATCTGAAAACGACTCCGATTACCTTCCATTGATCGCCGGGCCGAAGCTGCACGCCGCTGCTCTGTATACCATTATAGTACCTCCGGCGACGGAACCTTCCCGGTCCGGACTCGATGCTGCCTACCGAATCTCACTTCGACTCTACCCATACGCCTGACCTACCTCCACTTCTAGCCGAACTCGGCATCACCCTCGCCGTCACTACCTACCAGGCTGGCAAGGTGATTCTCATCAGCTCCGACGGCCAAGGGTTGCAGCATCTGCCGCGCACCTTCGACACCCCGATGGGCATGGCGGTCAAAGAGAACCAGATGGCGCTGGCGCTCAAGGACCGGATCGTGCTGCTGGCCAACGAACCGCGCCTGGCCGCGAGCTATCCAAACAAACCCAGCTACTACGATTCGCTGTGGGTCCCACGCTCGGTGCATTACTGCGGCGAGCTCAACGCCCACGACCTGGCCTTCGGTGAAGACGGCCTGGTGGGTGTCAACACCCTGTTCTCCTGTCTCTTTCGACTCGACGAGCAACACAGCTTCGTTCCGGTCTGGGAGCCGCCGTTTATCAGCGCCCTGGTCTCCGAGGACCGCTGCCATCTCAACGGCCTGGCGCTGGCGCCGGGAGAAGGCGAACAAGCTCTGGTGTCGGCATTGGGCACGAGCAACGAGCGCGAGGGTTGGCGCGAGAACAAGATGGAAGGGGGCGTGTTGATGAGCGTCCCGGAGGGCGAGACGGTGCTAAGCGGTCTGCCCATGCCCCACAGCCCCCGTTGGATCGGGGGCGAGCTCTATCTGCTGCTCTCCGCCCGCGGGGAGCTGGCAGTGGTGGATCTCGACGACGGCAGTTACGAGGTGATCCAGCGGGTTCCCGGATTCGCACGAGGACTGGCCTTTCACGGCGACTATCTATTCGTCGGCGTGTCGCGTTTGCGGCCGGGCCGGATTTTCGGTGACGTGCCGCTGGCGGAGGGTGACACCAAGTGCGGCGTGGCGGTGGTGCATCGACCGAGCGGAGCGCTGATGGGCATGGTCGAATACACCTCCTCCTGCGAGGAGGTCTACGATGTGCAGGTGCTCGCCGGCATGCGCAGGCCGGGCATCCTCGGACTGGAAACCCCGACTCACCTGAGCTCGCTCTCGATTCCGCAAGAAACCTTCTGGATGGCGCCTGATGCTGAGGAAGATGAGGGCTGAGCCACGGAAATCTCAACGAGGACGGGGTCGAAACCCTGCTGTAGTCGATAAGCGGCACACAAACGTCGAAAGCGGTACACTTTTCGCGCATCCGCTTTGACGGGTTGTTAACCAGCTTCTTCCCATTCCAGGACTGGTTTTCGATTGCTGGATACACAGTCGCGCAAATAAAGATTGATCAGATTTTGGTATGACATGCCGGTTTCGTCAGCCAGCGCTTTGAAGTAGTCGATCACGTCCACCCCCAAGCGGATTGTCACCTGTTTCTTAAGGCGACTCGCAAAAGGGTTCTTGCGGCGCTTCATTCTGGAAAGGTTGTATTCTCTCTTCATGACTCCTCCAGGTACTCGGCCCGCTCCTTTTTCGTTGGTTTGCGGGCAGATATAATGCGGATAACGGACTCCTCATCTCGAAAGCAGTGCACGACTACCAAAATACGGAGCTTGGAGCTGCAGCCCAGCATCAGAAAGCGGTCTTCTCCGAGCACATCGTCATCAAAGAACTGCAATGCATGCTCGTCGAAAAAGACAGTCTGAGCCTCTTCGAACGAAACGCCGTGTTTCCTTTGATTCGCCTTATTCTTGGCTTCGTCCCAATCAAACTGCAGATCTGCCATCTTGGAGTTAATTATAATATACTTATACTGTAGTGGACAGCTTGGAATCGGACAAATATTGGATATCTCGCTGTGCTGCCAGTGCCGTGAAGCGGAAGTCGGGTCGGTCGCCATCGATCTCAACCGAGACGGGGTCATCGACGGCGGCGATCTCTTTATCGGTGACGCAGACAGCGATGATAACTGAAGCCCACAACGCCAGCATCCACCACCTCAGCGACCGCGCCCTCTACCGCCGCAGCGAAGAGATGCTCTTCGAGGCGGCGCGGCTGCACTGCACCGGCCGGCGCTCCGGTCTGCGCCGGAGGGTCCGTCGCTATCTCAAGCCGTATCGCCGCGACCGCAACTTTCTCACCTCCCTCGCCTCGTCGGTGGGGCGGGCATTGGTGGTCGCCTTCCTGTTGGCGCAGCTGTGGGCGACGGAGGTGAACGCCCAGCCTTCCTTCAGTTCCTCCTCGCCGGCCAACGCCACCCACGCCACCGCGGTTAGCGCCAACATCAGCGCCACCTTCACCGAAGCGATCGCCGCCGGCACAGTGTCGAGTACGACCTTTGTATTGCACGGCGGGTTCATCGGGAAGCATTCCACCGGAGGTACCGCTAGCACCCACAAGGACGCCACCTACACCGGCGGCGGTACGACGACGCTGACTATCAATCCCGGGGCCGACTTCGCGCCGGGGGAGCTGGTGAGCGTGTCGCTGACGACGGGGCTGCAGAACGGCAGCGCGCAGGCGCTGACGGCGGCGAAGGTGTATCAGTTCCGTGCGGCGGCAACGGGCGGGCCGGCGGTGTTCAGCAATGCGTCGCGTGATGTCGCAACCGCGACGAACGATACCCGCGCGACCTCACTGGGTGACTTGGATGGCGACGGCGATCTCGACCTGATCACCGGTAATAACCTCCAGGTGAACCAGGTGTATCTGGGCAATGGCAGTGGGTCCTTCGCCGCCGGCAACAACGTCGAAACCGGGACGACGCTCAGGACCCACGCCACTTCGCTAGGTGACCTGGATGACGACGGCGATCTCGACCTGATCACCGGCAATAACCTCGAGGTGAACCGGGTGTACTTGGGCAACGGCAGTGGGTCCTTCGCCGCTGGCAACAACGTCGAAACGGGTACGACGCTCAGGACCTACGCCACTTCACTAGGGGACCTGGACGGCGACGGCGACCTCGATCTGATTACCGGCAATAACGGCGAGGTGAATCGGGTATATCTGGGCAATGGCAGTGGGTCCTTCGCCGCCGGCAGCGATGTCGAAACGGGCACGACGAACAATACCCGAGCCGTGTCGTTAGGGGACTTGGACGGCGACGGCGATCTCGATCTGATTACCGGAAACTACATCGCGGTGGACCGGGTGTATTTGGGCAACGGTGACGGCACGTTCGCGGCCGGCAGCGATGTGGAAACCGGGACTCCGCTCAGGACCTTCGCCACCTCATTGGGGGACCTGGACGGCGACGGCGATCTCGATCTGGCCACTGGCAATCACAGTCCCCAGGTGAACAAGGTGTACTTGGGCAATGGCAACGGCACGTTCGCCGCCGGCAGCGACTTGGAATCGGGGATAACAAACGCTACTCGATCAACCCCGTTGGGAGACCTGGATGGTGATGGCGACCTCGATCTGATCACGGGCAACTACAGCAATCAGGCGAACCGGTTGTATTTAAGTAATGGCAATGGCACGTTTGCCGCTGGCAGCAATGCCGCTACGCCGACGAATCAGACCTGGAGCGTATCGTTAGGCGACCTGGACGGCGACGGCGATCTCGATCTGATTACCGGTAATGAAGGCCAAGCGAACCGCGTCTATCTCAACAACAACACCAACTTCTCTTCTTCATCGCCAGCGGTAAACGCCCACAACGCAGCGACCACCTCGAACGTCAGCGCCACCTTCGGCCAATCGATGCAGGCGGCGACGAGCTCGACCTTTTTGGTGCACGGCGGTTTTACGGGCAAGCGGGCCGGCAGCTACAGCGGCGCCAGCAGTATGACCCTGACCTTCGATCCCACCAACGACTTCCGACCCGGCGAGGTGGTGGATGTGACCCTGACCGCCGGTTTGAAGAGCACCGCCGGCGATGCTTTTCAAAAGCCGAAGTCCTACCGCTTCCGCGCCACGGCGACCGCGGGGCCGGTGGTCTTCAGCTATGAGACGAGCGATGTCGAAACGGGTACGACGAACAAGGCCGGGTCCACCTCACTAGGCGACTTGGACGGCGATGGCGATCTCGATCTGATTGTCGGCAACACTGGCAGCCAGGTGAACCGGGTGTATCTGAATACCGCCAGCGGGGTCTTCGCCGCTGGCAGCGATGTCGAAACGGGCACGACGAACTCTACCTTTGCCACTTTGTTAGGTGACTTGGATGGCGACGGCGATCTCGATCTGATTACTGGCAATGACAACGGCCAGGTGAACCGGGTATATCTGGGCAATGGCAGCGGGGCTTTCGCCGCTGGCAGCGATGTCGCTACGCCGACGAACGCTACCCGATCCGCCTCGTTAGGTGACTTGGACGGCGACGGCGATCTCGATCTGATCACGGGCAACTACAATAATCAGGTAAACCGGTTGTATTTAAGTAATGGCAGCGGGGCTTTCGCCGCTGGCAGCGATGTCGCTACGCCGACGAATCAGACCCGATCTGTTTCGTTAGGTGACTTGGACGGGGATGGGGATCTCGATCTGATTACCGGCAATGGTAGCAGCCAGGTCAACCGAGTGTATTTAAGCAATGGGAACGGGACCTTTGCCGCCGGCAGCGATGTCGAAACGGGCACGACGAATGTTACCCTTGCCACCTCGTTGGGTGATTTGGACGGCGACGGCGATCTCGATCTGATTACCGGCAATCACAACCAGGTGAACCGGGTGTATTTGGGCAATGGCAGCGGGGCTTTCGCCGCCGGCAGCGATGTCGAATCGGGTACGACGAATAAAACCTTTTCCACCTCGTTAGGTGATTTGGACGGCGACGGCGATCTCGATCTGATTACCGGCAATGACAGCCAGGTCAATCGGGTGTATTTGGGCAATGGCAGTGGTGCCTTCGCCGCCGGCAGCAATGTCGCTACGCCGACGAACGCTGCCCGATCCGTTTCGTTAGGCGACTTGGACTCAGATGGCGATCTCGATCTGATCGCTGGTAATTACAGCCAGGTCAATCGCGTATATCTCAATTCGGGCAACAAAGACGGCACCCTGACGGCGAGTGCCACCCTCGACGAGAGCAGCGCCATCGCCTTGCCGTCGACCGCTACGAGCTCGGGCGCGGCGGTCGATCTGTTCGACTTCACGCTCACCGACGGCGGTGGCGGTGACGGGTTTTCGCTGGGTGTGTCTAAGATCGTAATCCACACCTCGGGGACCGGTCCCTTCTCCCAGGTTACCTGGCTGCTCAACGGCCCCGACGCCACCAATGTCACCGGTACCTATAGCTCCGGTACCAACACCATCACCTTCTCCGGCCTGTCGGTCTCGGTGGCCGACGGAGGCAACGAGACCTACACCCTGCGGGGTTATTACGGCACCAACACCGGCCTGACCGAAGGACAGACCTTCTCGTTCTCCAGCGATGGCGACACCGATGTGACGATGACCAACAACCTCGGGTCGAGCATGGCGATCAGCAGCGCGGCGGTGAGCAACGGGGTGGCGGCTCAAGTGGGGATTACGGCGACGAAGCTCGCTTTTTCGACACAGCCGGCACCGCTGGCGCTGACCTCGGGCACCCAGCTCGATTTCACCACCGACCCGGCGGCGACGCTCAAAGACGCCGCGGGCAACCTCGACCTGACAGCGACGACGGTGACGCTGGCGGAAAACGGGGCGGGCACGTCGACCTTCGTCAACAACACCGCGACCTCTGCCAGCGGGGTGGCGACCTTCAACGGACTGTTGCTGACCTACAATGCCCTCGACGCTTCGAGCATCGCGTTGGTGGCCTCCGCCGGCAGCCTGACAGCGACTTCCTCTTCGTTTGCGGTAACCGCCTTTCCCCTGGAGGCCAACAACACCGGGGTGTCCACTAGCGAGGGCGGGACCGCGACGATTTCGTCGGACCAGCTGAAATTCACCGATGCTGCCAGCACCAATTCGCAGATCGTCTATACCATAGGCACCGCGCCCGCGGTGGGAGAGATCCGCAAGAGCGGCACCGCCCTCGCCGCCAGTGGCACCTTCACGCAGGATGACATCGACAACGGCTTGGTGAGTTACACGCACAACGGCAGCGAAAACTTCACCGACAGCTTCACCTACACGGTGTCGGGCAGTGCTGGCTTGTCAACCAGCAGCTTCGGATTCGGTTTCGAGATCGAGCCGGTCAACGACGCGCCTTCGCTGGACGTGCTGAGGGATGTGCCGGTGGAAGAGGGCGGCTACGTCGTCATCAGCAACGGGTATCTGCGTATCCTCGATGGGGACACCCACGCCAGTAAGCTGATCTTCACTGTGCAGGCGGCACCGGTCCATGGCCGCCTCAACCAGGGCAGCTTCTCCCAGGCCGACATCGATGAATCGCTGGTGACGTACATCCACAACGGCTCCGATTCCAAAGCCGACAGCCTGCTTTTCAGCGTTGCCGATGCCAACGGTCTGGAGCTGATCAGCACTTGGCTACATTTCGTGATTCAGGCGCGCAACGATGCACCGGTTATCCCGTCGATCGAGCATCTCTCTATAAAGGAAGGGGAGCTGCTGGTGCTGGACCTTACGGCCACCGATCCGGAAGGCGCATCGGTGGCGACGACGGTGACTGGACTTCCCACCGGTGCTACGCTGGACGGTACGATCCTCAAGTGGTTGCCGTTGTACGACCAATCCGGCACCTATCCGCTGGGTGTGGACTACGACGACGGCGAGGGCGGGACCAGCCGGCTGCGCTTCGAGATTCATGTGGGCGAGACCCCGATCCCAATGCTGATGCCGGAACCGAGTCTGCTGGACTTCGGGGACGTCGCTGCCGGCGAAACGGCGGACCTGACGTTTGTCCTGGTGAACAACGCGCCGATATCGATGGACCTGGCTCCTTTTGCGAGCACGTCCGCTTACCTGAAGGTGGTGAGTCCGGCTTTTCCAGTTAGTCTACTGCCGGGCGCACAGTTGGATGTCACGGTGCGTTTCGCAGCCACCGACGACCGGGTAGAGATGCAGCAGGGCCGACTTACCTGCTCCAGTGAACTTGGTCAGGTGGAGGTGTCTGCCTTGGGTCGCAGTATCTGGTCGCGGCTGGTGGCCGACGAAGACGAGGTGCGTTTTCTTCCGGCGACCATCGGCGACATCCGCTGGCGCCACCTGACGTTGAGCAATCCCGGGAATCTACCGTTGGATATTTCCACGCAGCTTCCCGAGGACTCTGCATTCGGAGTCGAGCCGATAAAACTGACCATTCCCGGCGGTGAGGAGCGAACCATGCGCGTCCGTTTCGCGCCCTCGACCAACCATCCCGTCGAGACGAGTCTGACGTTGATTAGCGCGGCGGGGCAACTGGACATCCCGCTGCGTTGCCAGGGTCGTGAGCCGGAGGAAGGACCGGTGTCCATCGACTTCGACCTGGATCAGGGGAACCAGCAGCAAGACCAAATCGGCGGCGCCACTGCCGGCTTGGTTTACCAGCTACAGCTATATGCCAACGACGCACCGGCGATCTCGGGGTGGAGTGTGCGGGTCGACTTCGACGCCAGGCAGGTGTCGTACGTGGACGGCAGCTTTGCCCCCGGCGCTTTTCTCAGCCAGCTGGTACCCCTGGCCAGCGTCGGCGACGGTTATGTGGAAATCGGTGGCGACGTTCTGGCCCGGCAGCGCGCGGCGTCGGGTAACGGGATCCTCGGCACGCTATCGTTTCAAGTGCAGGACGGCTTTTCAGAGGAAACCGAGCTGGCTGTCAGTCGCGTAACCTGGCATCGCGAGGACTGGATCGGTCCCGACCGTACCATCGTACATGCGCCGGCCAGCATTTCCGCGGTTGATCTGGTTCCCATCGAGGATGGAGATGTTGACGTTCTCAGCGATGCCGGCGGTGGGGACGTCCCTATCGAGGATGTAGATGTCGACGTCCCCCTCAAGGTTGGGGATTTCAACGCCGATGGCCGTGTCACCATGGACGATCTGTTTCTGATGGCGGACCAGTTCAATCAGACGGTGCCGCCGGCGGAAGTCCGCTTCGATTTCAACGAAGATGGCCGCATCGACAATACTGACGTATTGTTTTTGATCGATCTGATCAAACAGGACCGGTAAGGCCAGATGACCACAGAAGCTCACGACGCAACTATAGCCCACTTGAGCGACCGGGCGCTGTATCGTCGCAGCGAAGAGATGCTCTTCGAGGCGGCGCGGCTCCACTGCAGCGGCCGGCGCTCCGGCCTGCGCAAGCGGGTGCGCCGCTACCTGAAGCCCTATCGGCGCGACCGGGTCTTTCTGACCTCGCTCGCCTCTTCGATTGGGCGGTTGTTAGTCGTCGCCTTCCTGCTGGCGCAGCTGTGGGCCACCGAGGCGAACGCCCAGCCTTCCTTCAGCTCCTCCTCGCCGGCCAACGCCACTCACGCCACCGCCCCCACCGGCAACATAAGCGCGACGTTTACCGAGGCGATCGCTGGCGGGACCGTCTCCAGCACAACGTTTGTAGTGCACGGAGGTTTTATCGGCAAACACTCTACAGGCGGCACAGCCAGCACGCACCAGGATGCTACCTACACCGGGCAAGGCACGACGACCTTGACCTTTGATCCAGGGGAAAATCTTACTCCAGGTGAGCTGTTGAGCGTGTCGTTGACGACCGGGTTGCAAAACGGCAGCGCCCAGGCGTTGACGGCGGGCAAAGTATTCCAGTTCCGGGCGGCGGCGGGAGCGGGTCCGAGAGTTTTCGACAACACCTCCAACAACATCGATACTCCGACGAACGACACCCGCGAAGTGATGTTGGGCGATTTCGACGGCGACGGCGATCTGGATGTTGTTGCGGCGAACTATGCTGTCGTGAATCGAGTGTATCTGGGCAACGGCAACGGCACTTTCGCCGTGGGCAGCAATATTGATACTCCGACCAACAACACGCGACACCTATCGACAGGCGATCTCGACGGCGATGGGGACCTTGACGTGGTCATCGCCAACAACAACCAGGTTAACAGGGTGTATCTGGGCAACGGCAATGGCACCTTCGCCGTCGGTAGCAACGTAGACACGCCGACCAATGCGACGCTCGAACTAATTCTGGGCGATCTCGACGCCGACGGGGATCTGGATCTGGTCACCGGCAATAACAACCAGGTCAACCGAGTCTATCTCAGCAATGGCAACGGGACCTTCGCTACCGGAAACGACGTAGGTACGCCGGCAAACGCTACGAGATCGGTCGAGCTGGGAGATGTGGATGCGGATGGGGATCTGGATCTGATCGTGGCCAACTATAATCAGACGAATCGCATTTACTCAGGAAATGGCAATGGCACGTTCGCCGTGGGCACCAATGTTGACACGCCGACGAACCAAACCCAGACCGTGCGCTTGGGGGACCTGGATGGGGACGGCGATTTCGATCTGGTCGCCGGCAATCGCTATCAGGTGAACCGGGTTTATCTGGGCAATGGCAATGGCACCTTTGCCTCTGGATCCAATATCGACACCCCGACGAATCAAACCATGTCCGTCTCGCTGGGGGACCTGGATGGGGACGGTGATCTCGATTTGATCACCAGCAACAACACGCAGGTGAATAGGATGTATCTGGGTACCGGCACCGGGACGTTTGCGTCGGGTACAGATGTCGACACACCGACCAATAATACCCGGGCGGTGCCCCTAGGGGATGTGGACGGGGACGGCGACCTGGATCTGGCGACGGGCAATTCCACTCAGGTCAACCGGGTGTATCTGAACAACGGAGCGGTGTTTTTGTCGTCGTCGCCGACCGCCAACAACAAAAGCGTGACGACCACATCCAACGTCAGCGCCACCTTCAACCAGTCGATGAATGCGGCGACGACCTCGACCTTCCTCGTCCACGGCAGCATGACGGGCAAGCGCGCCGGGTCGTATAGCGGTGCCAGCAGCACGACCCTGACCTTCGATCCGACCAGCGACTTCAAGTCTGGCGAGCGCGTGGACGTAACGCTGACGACGAGTCTGCAGAACACCGCCAGCGAAGCATTGCAAACAGCCCGGACATTTCAGTTTGTCGCGGCGGCCAGCGGGGGACCGGCGGTGTTCAGCAACGCGTCGCATGCCGTCGATACGCCAACGAATGCTACGCATACCGTGTCGTTAGGGGATCTGGATGGTGACGGCGATCTGGATATGGTTACTGGAAACGATAATCAGGTAAACCGGGTGTATTCGGGCAACGGCAACGCCACCTTCGCCTCGGGTAGCGATGTCGACACACCGACGAACAGGACTTTTTCCGTGTCGTTAGGCGATCTCGACGGGGACGGCGATCTGGATTTGGCTACCGGCAATCGCAATCAAGTGAACCGAGTATATCTGGGCAATGGCAGTGGCACCTTCGCCACGGGCAACAATATAGATACCCCAACCAATGATTCTACCGCCATATTGTTAGGGGATATGGATGGTGACGGCGACCTGGATGTCGTAACAGGTAATCGAAGTCAAGTAAATCGGATATATCTGGGCAATGGCAATGGTACTTTCGCTGCGGGCAACGATGTCGATACCCCGACCAACGTGTCCTATTCAGCGCAGTTGGGAGATGTAGATGGGGACGGCGACCTCGATCTGGTAACGGGCAATAATCCTCAAGTGAACCGAGTATATCTGGGCAATGGCAATGGCACCTTCGCCTCGGGCAACGATGTCGATACGCCAACCAATGCGACCACTTTCGTTCAGCTAGGAGATTTGGATGGGGATGGCGATCTGGATTTGGTCGCAGGCAATAACGCTCAAGTAAACCGGATTTACTTGGGCAACGGCAACGGGACGTTTGCCTCAGGCAACGATGTCGATACCCCAACCAATATAACTTTCTCCATGGTATTGGGGGATATAGATGGGGACGGTGATCTGGATCTGGTCGCGGGCAATCAGAGTGGAGTGAACCGGATGTATCTGGGCAACGGCAACGGTACCTTCGCCTCGGGCAGCGATGTCGATACGCCGGCGAATCAGACCATATCCGTTTCATTGGGGGATGTCGATGTGGACGGCGATATAGATTTGGTTACGGGCAATAACGGTGCTGTGAACCGCGTCTATCTGAACAACAATACCAAGTTTTCTTCCTCTTCACCGGCGGTCAACGCCAACAATGCGGCGACCACTTCCAACGTGAGCCCTACCTTCACACAGTCGATGAATGCGGCAACGAGCTCGACCTTTGTGGTGCGGGGCGATATGACGGGCAAGCGCGCAGGTACTTACAGCGGGGCGAGCAGTACGACCCTGTCCTTCGATCCGACCAATGACTTCCGGCCGGGCGAGCTGGTGGAGGTCACGCTGAAGACCGGCTTGAAGAGCACCAGCGGAGATGCGATGCAACCTCCTCGGGTGTATCGGTTTTTCGGTGCGGCGACTGGCGGGCCGGCGGTGTTCAGCAATAAGACGCACGATGTCGACGCGCCGACGAACAGTACCCTTTCCCTGCCGTTAGGAGATGTTGACGGGGACGGCGATCTCGATCTAGTCGCGGGCAATTCCACTCAAGTGAACCGGGTGTACTTAGGCAACGGCAATGGCACTTTCGCCGCTGGAAGCAATGTCGATACGCCGACGAATTCACCCAGTCCGTGTCGTTCGGCGATCTGGATGGCGATGGCGATCTGGATAGTGTCGTGGGCAATTACACTCAAGTGAACCGCTTGTACTTAGGGAACGGAAACGGCACCTTTGCCTCTGGAAGCAATGTCGATACCCCGACGAACAACACCTATTCAGGCTTGTTGGGGGATGTGGATGGGGACAGCGATCTGGATCTGGTGACGGGCAATGGCAACCAGGTGAATCGGGTGTACTTAGGGAACGGAAACGGCACATTTGCGACCGGCAACAACATCGCTACTCCGACGAATGACACCCGATCCATGTCTCTAGGGGACTTGGATGGCGATGGCGATCTGGATGTGGTCACCGGTAACAATACTCAAGTGAACCGGGTGTATCTGGGCAATGGCAACGGTACGTTTGCAACGGGCACCAATGTCGCTACGCCGACGAATAATACCCAGGAAATTCGTCTAGGGGATTTGGACGGGGACGGCGATCTGGATCTGGTCACCGGCAATTCCAGTCAGGTGAATCGGGTGTATCTGGGCAATGGCAACGGCACCTTCGCGGCGGGAAACAACGTCGCCACGCCGACAGATCAGACCTTTTCCGTGCCGTTAGCTGATGTTGATGGGGACGGCGATCTGGATCTGGTCACCGGCAATTCGGGTGCCGTGAACCGGCTCTATCTGGGCAATGGCAACGGCACCTTCGCCGCGGGTACCAATCTCGATACGCCGACGAATCAGACCCGGTTCGTATCGTTGGGAGATCTGGATGGGGACGGCGATCTGGATATAGCCACAGGCAATCTTGGCGAGGTTAACCGGGCGTATCTAAATAACAACACCTCCTTCTCCTTCTCCTCCCCCACGGCGAACAACAAAAGTGTGACGCCCACCTCCAACGTCAGCGCTACCTTCAACAAGGCGATGAATGCCGCCAGCTCCTCGACCTTCCTCGTCCACGGCAGCATGAGCGGCAAACGCGCGGGTACCTACAGCGGGGCGAGCAGTTCAACATTGACCTTCGACCCGACTAGCGACTTCAAATCCGGCGAGTTGATAGACGTCTCGCTTACCACCGGACTCAAAGCCACGACCGGCGATGCAGTGCAGCCACCCCGGGTGTTCCAGTTTCGTGCGGCGGCGACGGCAGGGCCGGTGGTATTTAGTCATGTCTCTAATGATGTGGACACTCCGACAAATACCACTCTTGCTGTCTCGTTAGGTGATATGGACGGTGACGGCGATCTCGATCTCGTTACCGGCAACGTTAGCCAGGCAAACCGGGCCTACCTGAGCAATGGCAATGGAACCTTCGCCTCGGGAGCCGACGTGGCCACGCCGACGCATCAGACCCGGGCCGTGCCGTTGGGTGATCTTGATGGAGATGGCGATCTGGATCTGGTTACGGGAAACTACGGCCAAGTGAACCGGGTATATTTGAGCAACGGCAATGGGTCCTTCGCTTCAGGCAACGATGTGTCCACGCCGACGCATCAGACCCAGTCCGTGTCGTTGGGTGATGTGGACGGGGATGGCGATATAGATCTCGTCATGGGCAACCGGAATGTCGTAAATCGGGTCTACCTGGGCAGCGGCAGTGGTTCGTTCTCCTCCGGGACCGATGTGGACACACCGACGGATAACACCGCTAGTGTATCATTGGGTGATTTGGATGGGGATGGCGATCTGGATCTGGTCACAGGTAATCTTGGTGTCGTGAACCGGGTGTATCTGGGTAAAGCAACGGGATCTTCGCAACGGGAAACAATGTGGATACACCGACTCATCAGACCCGATATGTGTCGTTAGGTGATTTGGATGCAGATGGGGATCTGGACCTTGTCACAGGCAACAATGGTCAGGCGAACCGTCGATACCTGGGCAATGGCAACGGTACGTTTGCGTCCGGCAGCGATGTGGCCACGCCCGCGAATGGCACTTTGTCCATTGCGTTAGGGGATTTTGACGGGGATGGCGATCTGGATCTGGCTGCGGGCAATTCGGGGGTAAACCGGGTGTATTTGGGTGCTGGCAACGGTACGTTCGCATCCGGAAGCGATGTTGACACGCCGGCAAATACCACCCGGGGTATCGCGCTGGGCGATCTGGACGGAGACCTCGATCTGGATATCCTTGCAGGTAATGACAATACGGTGAATCGCTTTTACCTCAATTCAGGCAACAAAGACGGCTCCCTGACCGCCAGCGGCACCCTCGACGAGAGCAGCGCCATCGCCCTGCTTGCCGGAGCCGACACCCAGGCCGAAGCGATCGACCTGTTCGACTTCAAGCTCACCGACGGTGGCGGAGGTGATGGCTTGGCGCTGGCGGTTTCACAGATAGTTGTCAACACCTCGGGAACCGGTCCCTTCTCCCAGGTCACCTGGCTGCTCAACGGCCCCGACGCCAGCAATGTCACCGGCACCTACAATGCCGGCACGAACAAGATCACATTCACCGGCCTCTCGATTTCCATCGCCGACGGCGCCAGCGAAACCTACACAGTGCGCGGTCACTACAACAACACCAGCGGTCTGGTGAACGAAAAGACCTTTTCGCTATCGGTGGACGGGGACACCGATCTGACTACAAGCAACACCGGCACCAGCATGGTGCTCAGCAGCGCGGCGGTGAGCAATGCCGCCGCAGCCAAGGTTTCAGCGGCGCCGTTGCCGACGAACAACACCGGGGTGCGTTTGTCCGAGAACGGCACGGCCTTGCTTTCCACGAGTGCGCTCTCCTTCGCGGATGGTCTCAGCACAAACGCTCAGATCGTCTACACCGTCCAGGTCGTGCCAACAGCGGGCCGGCTGAGTAAGAGCGGATCGGTTCTTGGTGTGGGCAGCACCTTTGCGCAAGACGATATCGACAACAGCAGGATCAGCTATATGCACGACGGGTCTGAGCTGTTCAGTGACAGCTTTACGTTCACAGTAACGGGCTCCCTGGGCCAGGCCACCGCCAACACCGTCTTCCCATTTGAGATCGATCCCGTGAACGACGCCCCACAGCTAGATGTGTTGCGCGAGGTTCAGGTGGACGAAGGGGGAAGTGTCGTTATCAGTAACGGGTACTTGCGGGTGTTGGACGGGGACTCTCATGCCAGTAAGCTGAATTTCTCGGTGCTTGAAGGTCCGTTTTATGGTCGCGTCGACCGCAGCAGCTTTTCACAGGCCGACATTGACGAATCACGAGTACGCTACGTGCACGACGGATCTGAAAGCCGACGGGACAGTTTGCGTTTCAGTGTCGCTGATGCCAGCGGCGCCCAGTTTGTCAGCACCTGGCTGCGTTTTGCGATTCGGGCGCTCAACGACGGCCCCATCATCCCGACGATTGAAAATCCCAGCGTAAACGAAGGAGAGCTTCTCGTACTGGACCTGGCGGCTACCGACCCGGAAGGCGCCGCGATCCAGATGACGGTGACCGGACTTCCCACTGGCGCAACGCTCGACGGCACCATGCTCAAGTGGCTGCCCCTCTATGACCAGGCCGGCACCTATCCGTTCGCAGCGATTTACGACGACGGTCAAGGCGGGATCAGTCGACTCCGAATCGATATCCAGGTGGGCGAAGCTCCCGTGCCGGTGCTGATGCCCGAACCGGCCCTGCTGGATTTCGGTGACGTGCCGGCGGGAGAGACCGCGGACAAGACGTTTGCGCTGGTCAATCAGACGCAGGTTGCGCTGGAGCTGGGCCCCTTTTCGAGCACCTCCGCCAACCTGAGTGTGTTGAGTCCGGCCTTTCCCGTTGGGCTCGACCCGGCAAAGAGGGTGGACATCGCCGTCCGCTTTGCTGCGACCAACGACCGCGCCGACCTGCAGCAAGCACAACTGCTCAGCTCGACGAGACTGGGGCCCGTTGAAGTACCGGTCATAGGACGCAGTGTCTGGCGCAGACTGGTGGCAGACTACACCGAAATCACCTTTCTTCCCGCTGTAATCGGCGACACCCGTTGGAAACATCTGACCTTGAGCAACCCGGGAAACCTGCCGCTAGAAGTCGCTGCGCAGATTTCGAGCGACAGCCCTTTTGGCATCGAACCCGCCGCCATCACTTTACCCGGTGGTGAAAAGGCGATCATGCGGGTTCGCTTTGTGCCAGTGATAGAAGAATCGGTGGAGGCATTATTGGCGTTGACGAGCGAGCTGGGACAAATGGACGTCCATCTACGTGGTCAGGGCCGTGAACGCGAAGAAGGACGGGTTACCATCGACTTCAACCTGGCCAATGGGAATCAACAACAGAGTCTCGTTGGCGATGCTATACCCGGTTCCGTATACGTGCTTCAGCTTCACGCCAAGGGAGCGCCACAGGCTTCGGGATGGAGTGTCCGTGTCGACTACGACTCGGACGCTGTGTCTTATGTTGTAGGCAGCTTCGCCCCCGGCTCGTTTCTCAGCCGCTTGACACCGCTGGAGCGTGTTGAGCTAGGTTACGTGGAAGTCGGTGGTGATGCCCTGGGTCGAGAGAGTCCAGAATCGGGAAGTGGCATACTGGGCACGCTCTCCTTCCAAGTCGAAGACGGTTTCTCGGGCGCGACCGAGCTGGCGGTAAGCCGTGTAGCATGGCGTCGAGAAGGTTGGATTGGGCCGGACCGGGACCTGGTTTATGCGCCGGCCAACATCACTTCAGCGCCGGTGATTTTCTTGAGTGCCGGAGACTTCAATGAAGACGGCAGCGTCGACATCGACGATTTTTTTCTGTTCGCCGAGCAGTTTGATCGGAGCGTGCCCCCCGCCGAGCCCCGCTTCGATCTGGATGACGACGGTCGCATCGGCCAGGTCGATTTCTTTCTCTTCGCTGACCTGGTTGTCCAAGGGTTGTAACTCCGCGCACGAAGTCGTTTAGCTGCTAGTGGTGACTGAACTGGCACGCGCGACCGGCTCCGAGTAAATTCCTCTGTTCAACGCTGCGGGGGTGCGTCACCCACTTTACCGTTGGTCCTCCCAATTTTCTCGTCATTTCAAGGTGTTTGACGCAACCCTCTATATTCGACGGGCACCGGACCAACGTGTGAAGGCATCACAACCTTTCATCCCTTCGATTGCTACATTGGGCCATCACTTAGCCCGGATTCTGCGACGTTGGTTGCAAGCGTTTTAGGGGGAAGACTGTGCAGAGGTCTCGAAACCGGTTCAGGTGCCCGACAAGAAAGCAATGACGACTGAACGTCCCAACGCCAACATAGCCCAGCTGAGCGACCGTGCCCTCTACCGTCGCAGCGAAGAGATGCTGTTCGAGGCGGCGCGGCTGCACTGCAGCGGCCGGCGCTCCGGTTTGCGCAAGCGGGTGCGTCGTTACCTGAAGCCGTATCGGCGGGATCGGACCTTTCTCGCCTCCCTCGTGTCTTCGGTAGGCCGGGCCCTGGTCGTTGCCTACCTGTTGGCGCAGCTGTGGGCTACCGAGGTGAGTGCCCAACCCTCTTTCAGCTCCTCCTCGCCGGCCAACGCTAAACACAACATCACGGTCGGCAGCAACATCACGGCGACTTTCAGCCAAGCGATCGCCTCCGGTACGGTCTCGAGCTCTACGTTTGTGGTGCACGGTGGGTTCATCGGCAAACATTCAACCGGAGGCACCGCCAGCACTCACAAGGACGCCACCTACACCGGCGGCGGCACGACGACCTTGACCATCAATCCAGGGGCCAACCTCGCGCCGGGTGAGCTGTTGAGCGTGACGCTGACGACGGGGCTGCAGAATGGTAGTGCCCAGGCGCTGTCGTCCGCAAAGGTGTTTCAGTTCCGGGCGGCGACGACTGGTGGACCGGCGGTGTTCAGTAACAATTCGCATAACGTCGATGCGTCGACCAATGCAACCCGATCAATTTCGTTGGGTGATCTGGATGGCGATGGCGATCTGGATCTGGTCACCGGGGATTACAGTCAGGTAAACCGCGTGTACTTGGGCAACAGCAATGGCACGTTCGCTGCGGGCAGCAACGTCGCTACGCCGACGAATCAAACCTGGTCCGTGTCACTGGGTGATCTGGATGGAGACGGCGATCTTGATTTTCTCGCGGGTAATCGATTTCAGGCAAACCGGGTATACCTGGGCAATGGCAATGGTACCTTCGCTTCGGGCAATAATGCCGATACGCCGGCGAATTCGACCTTGTCGGTGTCTTTAGGTGATCTGGACGGGGATGGTGATCTGGATCTGGTAACAGGTAATGGGAACTCTCAGGTGAACCGCGTATACCTGGGCAATGGCAATGGCACGTTTGCTTCGGGCAACAATGTCGATACCCCGGCGAATGTTACCCAATTCGTGTCTTTGGGGGATTTGGACGGAGACGGCGATCTGGATCTGGTTACTGGAAATTTCAACCAGGTGAACCGGGTATATCTGGGTGATGGCGACGGAACGTTCGCCTCGGGCAGCGATATCGACGCGGCAACGAATTCCACTCAGTCCGTGACGCTAGGGGACTTCGATGAGGATGGCGATCTGGATCTGGTTACAGGCGATAATGGCCAGGTGACCCGACTCCATTTGGGCAACGGCAATGGCTCGTTCGCGGCGGGCAGTGCAATCGCCACGCCTACCAACGGGACCCTCATAGCGTTGGTGGGAGATGTGGACGGGAATGGCGACCTGGACCTTGTCACGGGCAACTGGAACCAGGTGAACCGGGTGTATTTGGGCAATGGAAACGGAACCTTTTCCTCGGGCAGCGATGTCGACACACCGACCAATCAAACCTTTAAGGCGTTATTGGGGGATCTGGACGGAGATGGCGATTTGGATCTGGTCGCCGCCAATTATACTCAAGTGAACCGGATCTATCTGAACAATAACACCAAATTCTCGTCGTCCTCTCCGGCGGCCAACGCCAACAGCGCGGCGACCACTACCAACATCAGCCCCACTTTCACTCAGTCGATGCAGGCCGCCACGAATTCGACCTTTGTAGTGCACGGCAGTATGACGGGCAAACGCACTGGGACCTACAGCGGGTCGAACAGCACGACCCTGTCTTTTGATTCAACCAAAGACTTCCTGCCGGGTGAGGTCGTGGATGTAACGCTGACGGCAGGATTGCAGAACACCAGTGGTGATGCAATGCAACCGCCCCGGGCGTATCGGTTGCGCACGGCCGCGGTACAGGGGCCGGCGGTGTTCAGTAATATCTCTAATGATGTGGCTACGCCGACGAACCAGACCTATTCTGTATCGTTAGGTGATTTGGATGGCGACGGCGATATCGATATCGTCGCCGGCAATGCCGGTCCGGTAAACCGGGTATATTTAGGCAACGGCAACGGCACCTTCGCTTCCGGCAGCGATGTCGACACCCCGACGAATACTACCCGGGCTGTTCCCTTAGGAGATGTGGATGGGGACGGCGATCTGGATCTGGTCGCAGGAAATCAGAATCAAGCGAATCGCGTCTATTTAGGTACCGGAAACGGTACCTTCGCCACCGGCAACGACGTCGATACGCCGACGAATCAAACCTACTCCCTGTCGTTAGGAGATATAGATGGAGACGGTGATCTGGATCTACTCGTAGGCAATCAGAATCAAGTAAATCGCGTCTATTTAGGCAACGGCAACGGTACTTTCGCCACCGGCAACGATGTCGATGCCGCGACGAATAATACCATTTTCGTATCGTTAGGGGATGTGGATGGGGACGGCGATTTGGATCTGGTCACTGGTGATTACAATCAAGTGAATCGGGTGTACCAAGGCGACGGCAACGGCACCTTCGGCTCGCCCAGCAATGTCGACACTCCAACGAATAATACTAATTCCATATCGTTAGGGGATCTAGATAGCGACGGCGATTTGGATCTGGCCACCGGCAATTTCAATCAGGTGAACCGGATATATCTGGGCAATGGCAATGGCACGTTTGCCTCGGGCAACGATGTCGACACTCCGACGAACGCGACCATTTCCTTATCGCTAGGGGATGTGGATGGGGATGGTGACCTGGATCTGCTCGCGGGCAATTACAATCAGGTGAACCGGTTTTATTTAGGTATCGGCAATGGCGCGTTTGCCTCGGGCAGCGATGTCGATACGCCGGCGAACAATACCGACGCCGTATCGTTAGGGGATCTAGATGGTGACAATGATCTCGATTTGGTTACAGGAAATCGCAGTGAAGTGAACCGAGTCTACCTCAATTCGGGCAACAAGGACGGTACCCTGACCGCCAGCGCCACTCTGGATGAGAGCAGCACCATCAACCTCACCTCCACCGTCGATACCGCAGCCGAGGCTGTGGACTTATTCGACTTCACATTCACCGACGGTTCCGGCGGCGACGGTCTGGCGCTGATCGTTTCAAAGATCGTGCTCAATACTTCCGGCACAGGTGCCTTCTCGCAAGTTGTCTGGCTGCTCAACGGCCCCGACGCCAGCAACGTCGGCGGCACCTACAGCTCCAGCGCCAACACCATTACGTTTTCTGGTCTTTCGATCTCGGTGGCCGACGGCGCCAACGAGACCTACAAGATTCGGGGTTATTACAGCGACACGACCGGTTTGGTCGATGGCGCGACCTTCTCGCTGTCCTTGGACGGTGATACCGAGGTTACCGCGACCGCCGGTTCGAGCATGTCGGGCGGTAACAGTGCGGTGAGCAATGCGGCCGCCGCCAAGGTGGTAGCGCCTCCCTTGCCCACCAGCAACCGGGTCGTGCACCTGCCGGAAAACAGCTCGGTAATGCTCGCCTCGAACCTGCTGACCTTCGCCGATGCCTCCAGCACGACTGGACAGATCGTCTACACCGTGCAGGCTGTTCCCACCGCTGGTAAACTCATCAAGAGTGGCTCAACACTTGGTGCGGGTGGCACCTTCACCCAGGACGATATCGACAACAACCGCATCAGCTATGCACATGGCGGCTCCGAGTTTTCCAATGACCATTTCCTTTTCACAGTAATCGGCACGCCGGGGCTGACTACCGCCAATACCGCCTTCCAAATCGAGGTCGATCCGGTCAACGACGCACCCGCTCTCGATGTGCTGCGCGAGGTCCATGTGGACGAAGGTGGAACCGTTGTCATCAGCAATGGGTATTTGCGAGTTCTGGACAGCGATGCAAAAGCCAGCGCAGTGACGTTTACCGTACACGAGGGTCCGTTCCATGGCCGACTCGGCCGCAGCACCTTTTCTCAAGCCGACATCGACCGATCGCTGGTGAGCTACGTGCACGACGGCTCCGAAACCCAGCGGGACAGTCTGTTGTTCAGCGTCTCCGACGGCAACGGCGCTGGGCTCGTCACTACCTGGCTGAGCTTTGCGGTACGCTCGCTCAACGATGGACCGATCATCCCGTCCATCGAAAACCCCAATATCAAGGAAGGAGAGCTACTGGTCCTGGACCTGACGGCAACCGACCCAGAAGGGGCGGCGCTCACGACCACCGTCACCGGACTTCCAACCGGGGCGACGCTCGACGGCACCATGCTCAAGTGGCTGCCCCTCTACGACCAGGCCGGATCCTATCCGTTGGCTGCTGTCTACGATGACGGTCAAGGCGGAACCAGCCGGCTTCGCATCGACATAAACGTCGCCGATTCCCCGGTGCCGATGCTTTTGCCCGAGCCGAGCTTGGTGGACTTTGGAGATGTTCCCGCCGGAGAGACCGCGGACAGGTCGTTCGCACTGGTCAATCAGGCGCCAGTTGCTCTGGACCTGGCTCCTTTTTCGAGTACGTCCTCTAATCTGAACATTTCCAGTCCCGTGTTCCCGCAAACTCTAGAACCTGGGGAGCGCGTCGACATTGCTGTGCGTTTTACCGCCACTGCCGACCGCGCCGACCTGCAGCAAGCACTGCTGACCAGCGCTACGAAACTTGGACCGGCGGAAGTGCCGGTCGTGGGACGCAGCGTCTGGCGGCGACTCGTCGCCGACAATGACGAAATCGCTTTCCTGCCGGCGGTGATCGGTGACACGCGCTGGAAGCATCTGAACCTGAGCAATCCGGGAAACCTTGCACTCGAAGTTTCGGCTCAACTTCCAGACCCCACGCCCTTTGGCGTCGAGCCCAGTGAATTGACCTTGCCGGGCGGCCAAGACAAAATCATGCGCGTTCGCTTCGTACCTATCACAATCGAACCTGCAGAGGAACTGCTAACGTTGACGAGCGAGCTAGGGCAAGTGGATATCCCGCTAAGGGGACAAGGGCGCGAACCCGAAAAGGGCCAGGTTAGCATAGACTTCAATCCGGACCAGGGGAATCAGCAGCAGAACCTCATCGGCGGTGCCATTTCCGGTTCGGTGTACGTGCTTCAGCTCCATGCCAGTGGAGTGCCACAGGTGTCGGGATGGAGCGTACGCATCGACTACGACCCGGACGAGTTGTCGTACGTGGAAGGCAGCTTTGCTCCGGGTTCGTTTCTCCGCCGGATTACGCCGCTAGAGCGTGTCGGCGAGGGTTATGTGGAGGCCGGTGGTGAGGCACTCGGTGGCGAGAGCTTAGCAAGGGGGAACGGCGTTCTGGGGACCCTCTCATTCCAGGTGGACGACGGATTCTCGGGTCAGACCGAGCTGTCCGTGAGTCGGGTGACGTGGCATCGGGAGGACCGGATAGGCCTGGATCGAAACTTTGTCTACGCCTCGGCCAACATAACCGCCGCCGCCGTGACCTTCATCAGCCCTGCAGATTTCAACGCCGATGGCAGTGTCGACACCGACGATTTCCTGTTGTTTGCGGATCAGTTTGGTCGCCGCGTGCCGCCGGCCGAGCCCCGCTTCGATCTGGATGGCGATGGTCGGGTCAGCCACCTGGATTTCTTTCTCTTTGCCGACCTGGTTTTCCAGGAGTAGCTGAGCAGCTGGTTTACGACTGGCTGCTATACTCCCACGACCGTGATTCAGGCTTCGTGGTGCTGGCGGATCTCACACCAAGCTATGCCCAGATATCGGTAGCAGCTTCACGTGCGACAGGCTCACGATAGATCACCACCCCCCCTCCGTTCATTTATTATATTGAGCGATTAATTCGCGTCGAGTTTCGGCCAATAGCCCATTCCTTATGCAGGGATGGCGCGAACCGCCCCGCAACGTCACCGAGGTTGAGTCGCCCTATGCATAAAGCGATAATGACCGAGGGTAGGGCCAACGTCGATCACCTGAGCGACCGGGCGCTCTACCGCCGCAGCGAGGAGATGCTCTTCGAGGCGGCGAGGCTGCACTGCAGCGGCCGGCGCTCCGGCCTGCGCAAGCGGATACGCCGCTACCTGAAGCCGTATCGGCGGGATCGGACCTTTCTCGCCTCCCTCGTTTCTTCGGTAGGCCGGGCCCTGGTCGTTGCCTACCTCTTGGCGCAGCTGTGGGCTGCCGAGGTGAGTGCCCAACCTTCCTTCAGCTCCTCCTCGCCGGCCAACGCTAAACACAACATCGCAGTCGGCAGCAACATCACGGCTACCTTTTCCCAGGCGATCGCTTCGGGCACTGTGTCGAGCTCCACCTTCGTGCTGCACGGCGGTTTCATTGGCAAACATTCAACCGGGGGCACCGCCAGCACCCACAAGGACGCTACCTACACCGGCGGCGGCACGACGACTCTGACCCTCAATCCGGGAGCTAACTTCGCGCCGGGAGAGCTGTTGAGCGTGACCTTGACGACGGGCTTGCAGAATGGGAGCGCACAGGCGTTGTCGGCGGCGAAAGTGTTTCAGTTTATGGCGGCAACCAGCGGTGGGCCGGCGGTGTTCAGCAATGAATCGCAAAACTTTGGGACGGGCAGCGATGGGACCTTCGAGGTTGTTGCTGGCGATGTGGACGGAGACGGCGATCTGGACCTGGCGGTCGGCAACCATACTGGGCAGAATGTCGTGTATCTGGGCGATGGGGACGGGACGTTTGCTACGGCCGGTAACAATTTCGGCCCAGGGGGCGGGCAAACATGGACGGTGCAGTTCGGCGACGTGGACGGAGACGGCGATCTGGACGCAGCCTCGGCTGAGTACAACAGCCAGAATCGCGTCTACTTCGGAGACGGAGACGGCACCTTCGACACGACGAACACCAACTACGGTACCGGCATTGACAAAACGGTTCAGGTACTGCTTGGGGATCTGGACGGGGACGGCGACCTCGACCTGGTTGGCGGAACCTACACGTTGCAAAACGTAGTGTATATGGGGGATGGAGACGGGTCCTTCGATACGACCAGTCACAATTTCGGCACCGGTACCGACAATACTCGAGCCCTGGCACTTGGCGATGCGGACGGGGATGGCGATCTGGATCTATTCGTCGGCAACAACGCGGCGCAGAATGTCGTGTATATGGGGGATGGAGACGGCACGTTCGATACAACCAGCAACAACTTCGGACCGGGTACCCAGGCGACAGTCGATCTTACGCTAGGTGATGTGGACGGGGACGGGGATCTGGACTTGCTCGTGGGGAATGCAGCCGCGCAACAGAATGTCCTGCATTTAGGCGATGGCGACGGCACTTTCGACACGACTAGCATCAACTTCGGCACTGGATCTGACGGGACCTACGCCGTGAGGTTGGGCGATCTGGACGGGGACGGCGATCTGGACTTGTTCGCGGGCAACTACGGTGGACAGGATGTCGTGTACCTAGGGGATGGGGACGGGACCTTTGATACGACCAGTCGCAACTTAGGTACTGGAAGTGAGAAGACATCGACCGGCTCGATGGGAGACCTGGACGGGGATGGTGACCTGGACATCGTCGTGGGAAGCAGAAATGAGCAAAATGTGGTCTATCTAAACAACGAAACGGCGTTCTCGTCATCTTCGCCGGCGGCCAACGCCAACAGTGTGGCCACCACCACCAACGTCAGCGCCACCTTCAATAAGACCATGAAGGCGGCGACGAGCTCGACCTTTTTGGTGTACGGCAGTATGACGGGTAAACGCGCGGGGAGCTACAGCGGTGCGGGAAGCACGACCGCGACGTTCGATCCGACGAAGGACTTCAAGCCCGGTGAGCTGGTGGAAGTAACGGTGACACCGGGCCTGCAGAGCACCGCCGGCGATGCGGTGCAACCGCCTCGGGTGTATCAGTTTCGCGCAGCGGCAGCCAAGGGGCCGGTGGTGTTCAGTCATGTTTCGAGCGATGTCGCCACGCCAACGAACGATACCTGGGAGGCTTTGTTGGGAGATCTTGACGCGGACGGCGATCTGGATCTGGTCACTGGCAATAACAATCAAGTGAACCGGGTGTATTTGGGTAATGGCAATAGCACGTTCGCCTCCGGTAACGACCTGGCCACGCCAGCGAATAGCACCCGAACCGCGGCGTTAGGTGATTTGGACGGGGACGGCGACGTGGATCTGGTTACCGGTAATGCCAGCTCCACTGTAAACCGGGTGTATTTGAGCAACGGCAACGGCACCTTCGCTTCGGGCAACGATGTCGCTACGCCGACCAACAACACCTGGTCGGTGTCATTGGGTGATTTGGATGGGGACAGCGACCTAGATCTGGTCACCACCAACGCAAATCAGGTGAACCGGGTGTATCTAAGCAACGGCAATGGCATCTTTGCGACGGGCAGCGATGTCGATACGCCGACAAATAATAGCCAGACCGCATTGTTAGGCGATTTGGACGGGGACGGCGACGTGGATCTGGTTACCGGTAATGCCAGCTCCACTGTAAACCGGGTGTATTTGGGCAATGGCAATGGCTCCTTCGCGTCGGGCAGCGACGTTGCCACGCCGGCGAATACCACCCGAACCGCGGCGTTAGGTGATTTGGACGGGGACGGCGACCTGGATCTGGTTACCGGCAATGACGGTCAAGTGAACCGGGTGTATTTGAGCAACGGCAACGGCACCTTCGCTTCGGGCAACGATGTCGCCACGCCGACCAACAACACCTGGTCGGTGTCATTGGGAGATATGGATGGGGATGGCGATCTGGACTTCGTCGCAGGCAATTACCCTCAGGTGAACCGGGTGTATTTGGGTAATGGCAATGGCACGTTCGCTACCGGCAGTGATGTCGATACGCCGACCAACAAGACCTTCGCCGTGCCGTTGGGAGACTTGGATGGGGACGGCGATCTGGATCTAGTCACGGGCAATTCAACTCAAGTAAACCGGGTCTACCTCAATTCGGGCAATAAGGATGGCACCCTCACCGCCAGCGCCACCCTCGACGAGAGCAGCACCATCAATCTGCTCTCCACCGTCGACAGTCAGGCCGAAGGGGTCGATCTCTTCGACTTCACCTTCACCGACGGCGCTGGTGGTGACGGACTCGCACTCATCGTATCGAAGCTCGTACTCAACACCTCCGGCACCGGCGCGTTCTCCCAGGTTGCCTGGCTGCTCAACGGCCCCGACGCCAGCAATGTCAGCGGCACCTACAGTTCCAGTTCCAACACCATCACCTTCTCCGGTTTGTCGATCTCGGTCGCCGACGGCGCCAGCGAGACCTACACCGTACGGGGCTACTACACTAACACGACCGGTTTAGTGGATGGCGCGACCTTCGCTCTATCCCTGGACGGCGATACCGAGGTGACGGCAACCGCGGGTTCAAGCATGTCGGGTAGTAACGTAGCGGTTAGCAACGCAGCAGCGGCGAAGGTTGTTACTTCTCCCCTGCCGACCAACAACCGCGGGGTCCGACTGTCAGAGAGCAGTTCCGTAACGATTTCCTCGAATTTGCTCACCTTCGCTGATGCGTCCAGCACCGCCGGACAGATCGTCTACACCATACTGGCCGCACCGACGCTGGGTCGGCTCACCAAGAGCGGTTCCACGCTGGGTGCGGGCTCTACCTTCACCCAGGACGATATCGACAACAGCCGAATCAGCTACGTCCACGGGGGTTCCGAGTTTTTTACTGACAATTTCTCTTTTACGGTCAAAGGAACTCCGGGTTTGGCCACCGCCAACACCGCCTTCCACATCGAGATCGACCCGGTCAACGATGCGCCCCGGTTGGACGTGTTGCGTGAGGTCCAGGTGGATGAGGGTGGTAGTGTGGTCGTCAACAACGGGTATTTGCGAATACTGGACGGCGATACCCATGCCAGCAAGCTCACCTTCACCGTGCACGAGGGTCCGTACTATGGCCGCGTCGGCCGCAGCACCTTTTCCCAGGCCGACATCGACCGATCGTTGGTAAGCTATGTGCATGATGGTTCCGAAACCCAGCGCGACAGCCTGCGTTTCAGCGTTGCCGATGCCGGCGGCGCCCAGCTTGCAAGCACCTGGCTGAGTTTCGCGATTCGGTCGCTCAACGACGGGCCGATCATCCCGTCGATTGAAAGTCCCCATATAAAGGAAGGAGAGCTACTGGTACTGGACCTGGCGGCAACCGACCCAGAAGGCGCGGCGATCACGACCACGGTCACCGGACTTCCAACCGGGGCGACGCTCGATGGCACCATGCTCAAGTGGCTGCCCCTTTACGACCAGGCCGGATCCTATCCGTTGGCTGCTGTCTACGACGACGGCCAGGGCGGTACCAGCCGGCTTCGCATCGATATCAACGTGTCAGACGCCCAGGTGCCGATGCTTTTGCCCGAGCCGGCTCTCGTGGACTTTGGGGACGTGCCCGCAGGGGAAACCGAGGACAAAACCTTTGCGCTGGTCAACCAGGCGCCGGTGGCGCTCGAGCTGGCACCGTTTTCCAGTACCTCCGCCAATCTCAGCGTAGCCAGTCCAGCATTTCCGGTGAATCTGGATCCGGGTCAGCGGGTGGAGATCACCGCGCGGTTTACGGCTGCCGCCGACCACGCCGACGTGCAGCAAGCGTTGCTGACCAGTGCTACGAAGCTGGGGCCGGCGGAAGTGCCGGTTGTGGGACGCAGCGTCTGGAATCGACTGGTTGCAGACAACGACGAAATCGCTTTTCTACCGGCGGTGATCGGTGACACGCGCTGGAAGCATCTGAACCTGAGCAATCCGGGGAACCTGCCGCTGGATGTCGTTGCTCAGCTGCCCGACGACACGCCCTTTGGCGTCGAGCCCAATGAATTGACCGTGCCGGGTGGCGAAGAAAAAGTCATGCGCGTTCGCTACGTGCCGGTAACGGTAGAGCCGGTGGAAGAATTGCTAACGTTGACGAGTGAGCTAGGGCAGCTGGATATCTCGCTGCGGGGACAAGGGCGTGAACCCGAGAAGGGCCAGGTTAGCATAGACTTCAATCCGGACCAGGGGAATCAGCAGCAGAACCTCATCGGCGGTGCCATTTCGGGTTCGGTGTACGTGCTTCAACTCCATGCCAGTGGAGTGCCACAGGTGTCGGGATGGAGCGTACGCATCGACTACGACCCGGAAGAGTTGTCGTACGTGGAAGGCAGCTTTGCTCCGGGTTCGTTTCTCCGCCGGTTGACGCCGCTAGAACGTGTCGGCGAGGGTTATGTGGAAGCTGGTGGTGATGCACTAGGTGGGGAGAGCTTGGCAAACGGGAACGGTGTTCTGGGGACCCTCTCATTCCAGGTGGACGACGGATTCTCGGGTCAGACCGAGCTGTCCGTAAGCCGGGTGACCTGGCATCGGGAGGACCGGATCGGGCTGGATCGCAACGTTGTGTATGCCTCTGCAAACATAACCGCCGCCGCCGTGACCTTCATCAACCCTGCAGATTTCAACGCCGATGGCAGTGTCGACACCGACGATTTCCTGTTGTTTGCGGACCAGTTTGGTCATCGCGTACCTCCGGCCGAGCCCCGCTTCGATCTGGATGGCAATGGCCGGATCAACCACCTGGATTTCTTCCTCTTTGCCGACCTGGTGCTGGAGGAGGAGTGAGGTGTTTCAAGCAGGTCTCAGGTAGTTTCTTCAGCGCAAACCCTCGCATGAGCCTCCTGCTGACCCACCATTGGGAACGTCCGCCGAGTTTGTGAGGGCGATCACTTCGTATTTTCCGTCACATTGCTATATTGAGCCATCACTCGCTCCTATTTTCTTAAGGAGCATTTTCCATTCTAGGGAGGAAGATATGGAACGGTCCGGGTACAGCAGGATTTTGCCTTGTCTCGCAGTTGCGATTTTTATGGCTCTCGGTGGAGCCGGCACGGTCACCGCCGTAGAAACACCAGAGGTCGAACCAGTGGAGCTCACCGTCGCCGCCTCGGGAGCCAAGGTGTCCTTCTCCATGTTTGGCACCGATCTCCGATTGTTCACGGCTATCCGCATCGTTTCTGACACCGATGATGATACCGATGGTATCAGGGTTGCCATGGGAAGGGCCCGGGGTGAACGCCGCAATGCGTCGATTCGCACCACTGGTGCGACACCCGGCTCGTATTCTGTGGAGCTTGTGGATATGGAAGGTGAGGTCGTCACCCTCGATCTCGCAGTGATCGTCGAGGGTTTCGAAGCTCCATCAGTACCCGACGTCAACAGGCCGCACATCAACATTCCGATCGACGGTGGGCGCGAGTCCTTCTCCATGCAGGGCCCGGATGTAGGATCGTTCACGGCGATTCGAGTTGTGTCCGACGGCGACGGAGACACGGATGGCATCGTCATCCGTATGGGTCGGGCAAGGGGTCAGCGCCGAAACGCGTCCATCCGTACCAACGATGCCGAGCCGGGCGAATATTCGGTTGAACTCGTCCACGGGCAAGGTGGGCCGACCCAACTAGGGATGACATTGCTCGTCTTCGAGCTTGCAGCTCCGCGTGTACGACCGGAACGAATCGAACTTGCGCTCGATGGCCAGCAGGTGGATTTCGAATTGAGAGGCCCCGGTCTCAGTCTTTTTGAGGAGATTCACCTGCTAGACGATGAGGGTGGCGACAATACGGAAGGAATGGCCGTTGGGATGTCACCAAGAGCAGCTGCAGACAGGCGCGGCGCCTGGGCGAGGGCCGATGACGGAGCTTCTCCCGGTCTCTATCGCGTCGAACTGCTCGACGGAGACGGTGAGGTCTACGAGCTGGACCTGGAGATAGCGGTTGAAGGGGAGCCGCCGCAGGATGAAGGGGACTCTGACGTTGTCGCTGAGGATGACGATCGATCGTTTGGTGGAGGGGGCGGCGGTAGCTTTGATGACGACGTGGACCAGATGGTCGTCGCGAAAGCGTTCAACGTCGAAATCAACGGTGAGTTCATACCCGTAGTGAGTTATTCCGGTGGGGATATTACAGGTGAGAAAGCTGAAGCTAGCTCTGGCAGCAGCCAGCACAACGAATCCACCATGGGTCACAACTACATCACCAACCTGACGTTGGAGTCTTTCTTTACTGCGGACAGTCACATGATTCAGGATCTGGTGATGGGATGGATCCAGGAGTCCGGTGGCCCCGTTGATGTTGCAATCACCGAACTGGCCAAAGACAAGTCCGTCGTGAAGACCTACGTCTATTCGGATTGTATTCCCGTTTCCTACCAGCCGCCTAGGGTGGCGGCCAACGCTAGCGAACTGTTGAAGCACCAATTGACCCTGAAGCCGGCTCGGTTAGAGGTATCCAGCGCCGAACCAAACCCAGAAGAGTATTTTGCGCCCGAGGCAAGGGACCTGCTGTACTCATTCCTCGAAGCGCTTGTGCCCAGTGCGGAGGCTGCACAAACGGAATCAGACCAGATGATCTTCTCGAAGTACTTCGAACTGGAGGTGGTAGGCATATATCAAAGCGTCCCGGGAGCCGTGAGCGTCTTTCCGGGGACTGTGTATTGGTCAAGCGAGGAAGCGACCAGGGGGGATAAGCCAGATTGGCGCGAGTACACCTGGTCGTTCGATCGTTTTGAAGACTGGACTATCGAAGTCCAGCAAGGTCCCGGAATGATTAATCTGCAGAAGTATGCGGACGATGCTCTCAAAGAGGGAGCTCAATCACGAACGTTTTCTGTGCGTTTTCTGGCGCGGGACAAGTCAACGGTGCTTGGAAGTATGCATGCACTCGGCACGCCGGTCGAGGTTATGGAGGCCGGTGATCCCGATTCGCAAGTGAAGCGGATCCAATACACCATAGAGGTTGAGAATCTTACCTTTGGGGACGATTGATGATATCACTCGTCCGCGTCCCCCGCGCTGCACGGCCATGAGGTCTTGTTCGGCGGCGCCCCGTTCATCATATTATCATCGCTTGCCATGTGAGGAGCATCCGTGCTCCTCATATTCATTTTTGATTCTGTCCCCGCTATCCCAAGGAGGTGAACCGTGAAATACATGGTTGAGCTGAGCGTGGATGCGCAGACCGGCAACGAGATCGAATCCCAACCGGGCGGTCCGGGTCCCGTCGTAGAGAGAATTCTCGACAGGTTCAAGCCGGAAGCGGTCTATATGACCGTGACCGAGCGCAAGATCTACATGGTCGTAGATCTCGACGACCCCGCATCGACGGCCGAACTGATGGTCGCCGGCGCGAAAATCGCGGGAAGTTATCCCAAATTCACGCCCGTCATTGCCGGCGCCGATTTTCCCGAAGTGGTCGGGAAAGCACTTCCCGCCGCAAACGCGATCGTTAACGGTTAACAAGAGGAGGAGGCCAATGGCACTCAGAATAAACGACGAAGCCCCCGATTTCACCGCCGAGAGCACGGAAGGCACGATAAGCTTCCACGACTGGATCGGCGACGGATGGGCGATTCTATTTTCACACCCGAAGGATTTCACGCCGGTCTGCACGACTGAGCTAGGCGCCATGGCCGGGTTGAAACCCGAGTTCGCCAAACGCAATTGTAAGGTTCTGGGCATAAGCGTCGACGGCGTCAGCGACCATCAGAAATGGTCGAAGGATATCGAATCTTCCCAGGGTCATGCCGTCAATTACCCGCTGGTCGGCGATCCCGAGCTGAAGGTAGTCAAAGCCTTTGATATGCTGCCTGCCGATGCCGGCGACAGCTCCGAAGGCCGCACGCCGATGGACAACGCCACGGCTCGTTCGGTTTTCCTCATCGGTCCTGACAAGAAGATCAAAGCGTCGTTGACTTATCCGATGAGCACCGGCCGCAACTTCGCCGAGATCCTGCGCCTGCTGGATTCATGCCAGCTCACCGCGGAAAAGAAAGTGGCCACGCCGGTCAACTGGCAGCAGGGTGACGATGTGATCATCGTGCCGGCGGTCTCGGACGAGGATGCCAAAAAGACCTATCCGGATGGCTGGAAGACGCCGTTGCCGTATATCCGCATCGTGCCGCAGCCGAAATAACGGGTGAAACCGCTTTGAGCGGTTCACAAATCAAGCCTCCGGCTCTGCCGGAGGTCCCGGTGACTGACGATATTTTCTCATTCGGCGAAAAGCCAACTAATAACGGGTGCCTTTGCCACAGGGATGGTGAAGGCACCCGTTTTCTTGCGGTCAAGGCGGTCAGAAGCGTAGATGCATCTGATGCAACTTCACCAGCATCCAATGATACAGCTATGCGCCGAATCAAAGAGAAGATCCTGATTGTCCGGTTCGCCCTCGTTCCGAGTTTCCTGGCATTTCTCGCCATGCCCGCCACGGCTCAAACCATTTTCGAGGACGCGACCGCCAATTCCATAGGCGTACTGAGTTTCCCACCCGCGGGTATGGTGTTTGCAGACTACAACAACGACGGGCGCCCAGATCTCTTTCTTGCGAGCGGGGCCGGATTTGGCCAAGGCGACCGTATCGCTCTCATGAACAATCTGGGGAACGGCCGTTTCGCAAATCACACACCGCAAATGGAATTGGCTATCGACGTTGGCCTCGGCGACGGTGCCGCTTTCGCCGACTACGACAACGATGGGGACCTTGACGCATTCCTGACTATTGGCTCTATAAACCAGTCGGGCCGAGACCTGCTTTTGCGCAACGACCGCGGCCCGTTTCACCCAGTCTCGCTGGAAGCGGGCCTTGTCGACAGCCTGCCGACCGAAAACGCCATCTGGCTCGATTACGACCGCGATGGACATCTGGATCTGTACTTGGGCCACTGGTCGATCGAGGACAGACCGGATCTACGCAACCGGCTGTGGCGCAATCAGGGCGACGGTAGCTTCACGGATGTTACGGAGGATGCGGGATTGGATGTGCAGCTGCATCCGAGTGGGGGAGGCAGCGCCCACGGCATGGTTGGCGCCGATTTCAACAACGATGGCTGGCCGGATCTTTATCTCGCCGTCTGGCAGGGGGCAAACCGTATGTTCCTCAACACCGGAGAGGGACGATTCTTCGACGCCACGACCACCGAGATTGGTGATCCAGGCAGGGCGTTTGGTGCTGCCGTCGGGGACGTCGACAACGATGGCGATCTCGATCTATTCCATGCCAGCGGTGCCAGCATTGGTTCTCCCGTTCCGTCCCGCTCGCTGATGCTGTTGAACCTGGGCGACGCAACCTACCTGGATGTCACCGAGGGTGTGGGGCTGGGGGACACCTACGCGCTGGACGTCACCGGTCCCGGATTGCAGGACATCGACAACGACGGTGATCTGGACCTGCTGATCGCCTCTCCTCAGTTTTTGTTCCTCAACGACGGACAGGGTCTGTTCGAAAATCACACGGAGCTGTCGGGATTGGCGCCGTCGACCATTCCCCTATCGGTACCGCCCGTCTTCGGAGATTACGATGGCGATGGCTTCCTCGACCTGATCTTTACCGAGGGCAAGCTCTATCGCAATCGAGGCAATACCAACCACTGGCTGCGGGTCGAGCTCGTGGGCACCGAAAGCAACCGCAGCGCCATCGGAAGCCGGATCTTTGCCACGTCCGGCGGGCGCAGGCAGATGCGTGAGATTCTGGGCGGGAACGGCTTCTCGCAAGACGAGTTCGTGGCACACTTCGGTCTTGGCGAAATTACTACTGTGGATACCCTGGAGATTCACTGGCCTTCCGGCACTGTGGATCACTTGTTCGACGTCGTTGCCGACCAGAAAATCCGCGCGTTCGAGGGCCGTCCGTGGTACCACTTCGTGACCCCCTCGGAGTGGGAACACAATATTCCGGATACCGTTTTGTCAGCGACCGTTGTCGAAATTTCGGCTACGGTTCGCCCTGCTTTGTTTGAGCCCGACGCCAAGGTCAACAACGTGTCAGCGGATTTGAGCGCCATCGGGGGTCCCAGCCTGATACAACTCGACGCCCAGAATGACGGTAGCTTTCGATTGGAAACGGTCGTGGAGGTGAATGGAGAGGTAGGCTCGAACCTCCTCTTTTTTCGGATCGAACAAGCAACGTTCCTCGGCCCCTATTGGACCGAGTTGTCACGTCGGGTAATCCTGAGGTCTCCGGGCGCGGACCTGGTGCTTTTTGGAGACGAGCCGGCGGAGATCGTGCGTTTGGTAATACTCGAGGGGCACTTTTCCGACGCAGCAGAATCTCAGGAGGCGTTCGAGGGAACCGTGTCAGTTGCATTGGAGAGTGTCGACCCCATGGGATCCGCATTTCTATTCGAACTATCGGATCCGGTTTCGCCTGCGGACTACTCCGCTCTACACTTTGCGTTTCATCCAGGCACCGCGACGGTTTCTGAGTCACCACATGACGCAGGCGGTCCACCAGGGGATCGCCACCTCCCACAGGGGGCGCCGGATCGCCGTTTGCAGTCGGGTTTGAAGGAGAGGAGGGAATGCACTTCGTAGAGTTCGGCGAGCAGGTGGATCTGGAGCTGAAAGCCTGGCAGGAGGTGAATATTCCCTTGGCAACGGATGAGATTCTGGCACTGGGTCCTATCTCGGTATTCTTCTTCGGTTTTGCTTTGGATGGGCAGTTTTTCATCGATGATATCCGGCTGGTCGGCCGAGCCGAATCCGTGACCGCGGTGTCTCAAGAAGCAGCCAGTGCCCGACCACTACGATTAGACTTGGCGCAGAACTACCCCAATCCGTTCAACAGCGAGACCGTGATCCGCTTCATTTTGCCCCGGCGCGGCGAGGTAAATCTGGAGATCTACAACCTGGCGGGCCAGCGGGTAGCGAGATTGGCGGACGGAGTGCGCGAAGCTGGAGTCCATACCATTCGCTGGGATGGAGCGGATGAGCATGGTCGTCCGCTGGGCAGCGGCGTGTATCTGTATCGGTTGCGTGCTGGCGATAGGAATCACGAAACCCGGAAACTCCTGCTCTTGCGATAACCACCGAGCAGCTGAAGTAGCAAACACTCAGCGTTCCGCATACCAATTTGCACCGAGTAATCTTGGTTGATTCGCTCCCCGCGATTCGACTTTCTATATTCTGCATCAGCACAGCAGTGAAGCTCGTCTTGGGCTAAAGTGTTGACTACCAGGCAGGGAGATGAAGCCATGATACCGAAACTTCCGTTCGGATCTACCGGCCACCACAGCACCCGCACGCTCTTCGGCGGTGCCGCCTTCAAGAGGGATTCCGGACCTAAAGAAGCGGAGCGCGGGATCGCGATGCTGCTCGAGCACGGCGTCAACCATATCGACACCGCCCGCAGTTACGGCGGTGGCAACGCCGAGACCCTCATCGGCACCTGGATGGGGGAGCACCGGGGCAAGTTCTTCCTGGCTACCAAAACCGGTGAGCGGACCAGAGAAGGTGCGGAGAAGGAGCTCGCCACCTCCTTCGAGCAGCTGCAAACAGACCGGATCGACCTGATCCAGATGCACGGCCTTACCGGCGAAGAAGACTGGGCCACGGCGATGGGCGCCGACGGGGCACTAGAGGCGCTGGTTGAGGCGCGAGATCGCGGCCAGGTTCGGTTTATCGGGGTGACGGGACATGGTCTGGTGGCGCCCAGCATGCATGCGAAGAGCCTGGAGCGTTTTCCGTTCGACTCGGTTCTGTTTCCCTACAACTACGTGCTGGCGCAAGACACCGAATATTTGGAAGACGTCCAGCGCTTGGTCGAGCTATGCGCCGAACGTCAGGTGGCGGTGCAGATCATCAAGTCGATCGCCCGACGACCCTGGGGCGAGCGGGAACGCACCCGCGACCCATGGTACGAGCCGCTGGAGGAGCCGGAGGATGTTCAGCGGGCCGTAGACTTCGTCTTTGACCTGGGCGACGTGTTCATCAATACCGTGTCCGATCTGAACGTCCTGCCGCTGGTTCTCGAGGCGGCAGGCCATGCGGGTCCCTGCCCGCCGGACGCGGAAATGGCGGAAATGGCGTTGCGCATGGAGATGGCCACGATCTTCGAGCAGCGCGAGACCGTATAGACCATCTTTGGAAGCCGGGGGGCTCGGTGACAGCAGAGACGAGCCCCCAGGCTCCTCGTGCCTACACCTGGTAGGCAAACACCTTGGCCTGGAACATCCTTATGCGAATTGCGACCATGTCGCCGATCTCAGACAGGTCGCTCTTTCCGTTCCACGTAACGACCTGATCGACCGTATCCCCCCTCAGGATATCGCATTCATCAAAGGTCAGGCCGGCGACCGGATCCACGTCCGGGTGAATCCGCGATGGGATGAGACGCAAGATCTCGACCTTGATCCACCCGCCCGGTCGGCAGCGGTAGTTAAGCCGCAGCTGGTCCGCGGTTCGCGTTACGGTCGGGATGGTGAATCGACCTTCGACCTTCGTCTCTAATCCACAGAATCGATGCGGGCGCCAGCGCGCCCACTGTGCAGCCCCGTTTGGCCGCCATAGAGCGCACCCCAGAAGCCGTCGGGTAGTTCCGCGAGGCCGCTGCCCCACGGTTGAACCATCGCCGAATCTGTCGCTCCCGGTCCCCCCACTGGAATAATCGGCTTGCGCTCGGGGCGCTGCCATATCAGGCCGTCACGGCTGATGGCGAGCTGGCAATCCATATGGTCGGTGGCGTGATGGTAAGCCTGCACCAACATGCAGTGCAGATCATCCCCACCCGGATACGGAAAGTAGTCGCCACCATAGAAGGAGAGGTCCGGCTCGTCCTGGCCGTCGGGGAAGATGAGGAGTTTGGGAGCGGGCCAATTCCAAAAATCCTTGGTTCGGGTCAGACCAATCGCCCGGTGGAAGATACCGTCCTCCGAAACGCCGCTGCCCACAAGTTCGAACTGTTCCTGGGGTACCCCCCTGAATGCGGCAGTAGGCATAATAGTAGCCGGAGCGTTCGTCGTATCGCACCGCGAGTCCCCCATCCATCGGAAAATTCGCCAATACCTTGTCGGACCTCCTCCAGTGGATGCGATCGGGTGAGGTCCACCCGATTACCCGGCCTTTGAGAATCAGTAGGGGCCTTTGTACGCCGGTCCCAGGTATTCCTGATCCGCCCACCACTTCTGGATATATTCATCGTCGACCTCCTCGCCTTCGTTGGCGACCTCCCCGGTCTCCGAGTTGATCAGTCCCCCCTGGCATCCCATCCCCTTGAAGCGTTCCTCCGGAGGAGCGGTTGGATCCTCGCATACCGCCTTGAGCATATCGCCCCCTACCTCCGTGACCAGATTGTTCTCTTTGGATCCGTTCTTCTCGATGATGCCCAAGGCAGGGCGAGTCCACTTGTAGCCATCTTCACTAACGGCATAGGCGACGTGTTTACCCTCATAGTAGAGCAGCTGGTAGCCGTCGTCCGCTTTCCAAACCCGGACGGTATTGCTCAAATCTTCGGCATCGCCATCGAATTCGAGGGGATCCGATTTGTCTGCTTCCTCTATCGCCAGGCGAACGCCGATCGGCGCATCGTAGAGCTCGAAGGCACCGCTCCGGTCTACGGCACGATGCCCCGGAAACACGTCGGTGAGATCGACCAGCGGCCGCCAGGTGCCGGAGTTTTTTCTCGGTCTGACCCAATCCCCCGGAAAATAGCCTCTTCCATCCTTCCATCCGTTGTTCATCTAGATCTTGTCTCCGTTCTTATTAGGTTCCGTTCCACCATCTATGCTGAAGGAGGGCTGACCGTTTCAGCCTTGCCGCGCAGCATCGCCGCAATGGCGACGCCGCCTATTCCCTGCTCGACCATATGCCAGACGGCATCCACAAGGATAAGCTCGCCCATAGCTCCATACTCGACGCCGTGCAAAACAACAGCGTGGGGCAGGACCCAGAGGAGCCCCATGACCGCGCCGAAACGCAGGCCTTCGCTGACGGCACCGCCACCTCCGTAGCCCTTGGGAAAGATGTAAGCCATCAGGAATCCGAGGATCAGGTAGCCGAGGACAATGAACTGTAATTTTGGTTCCTGCAACGGGGCTGCTACGCTGTGTTCATCGTAGAAACTGCTCATAATCGACATGTGCCAGAGGCCACCGAGAAGGAACATAACTAAGCCACCCCCGATCGCCGCGGCAGCGAGCTTTCCGTAGTTCATGATAGAACTCCCTGTTTTGATGGACGGATTCGACCATACTATACTTCTGATACAGCCTGAAGGCTATAGAAATCTGAACCGGGCGTTCGCCGCCATATGGCAGGGCACTTCGGCGCCACTCGTTCGACGGAGGACGCATTGAGGTACTTCGCATTCGGATCCAACATGGGAACCGAGCAGATGAAGGAGCGCGGCGTCCGCTTCTCGAAGCGACTAGCTGCCGTATTGGATGGGTGGCGCATGGAATTTAGCAAGCAGGCCGCCAGGAACCCGCTTGAGGGTTTTGCCAATATTGTGCCGGATCCAGCCAACCGCGTCGAAGGTGTTCTGTATGAGATGGAAGCTGAAGATCTGGCGAAGCTCGATGTCTACGAAGGCTACCCCGACCATTACACCCGACGGGAAATTGTCGTTTCCTGCAGTGGGCGGCAGGAAACAGCCGTTGTCTGCATCGCCCATCCGGACAAGATGAAGGCCGGATTGCAACCGTCGTCCGAATATCTGGACCGCATCCAGAACGGAAGCGATCTGCTCTCCGATGCGTACCGCGACCAACTGTCGAACTGGGAGTCCATCGATTGATCGCGTCTCTCCATAAACCGGTCTCCGGGTAGAAATGCAACGCATCGTATCGCTGCTTCCCAGCAGCACTGAAATCGTTTGTGCCCTCGGCTGTGAGGAAAATCTCGTCGGTCGCTCCCATGAGTGTGATTTTTCAACGTCCGTGCGCAAGCTTCCCGTCTGTACCGAACCCAAGTTTGATCCGGATGGCACCAGCTACGAAATCGACCAACGGGTGAAGGCTATTCTGCAGGAAGCGGTTTCGGTATACCGCGTCGACGCCGACCTGCTGGATGAGCTGTCACCCGACCTACTGGTGACCCAGTCTCAGTGCGAGGTCTGCGCGGTGAGCCTCGAGGAAGTGGAGGAAGCGGCCTGCAAACTGCTGCATTCAAACCCGTCGATCGTTGCTCTGGAGCCCCGACGGCTGGAGGATCTTTGGAATGATATTGCCACCGTTGCGGCAGCGCTAGATCTGCCAGATCGAGGCAGCGATCTCGTCAAGCGACTGAAGCTCAGGCTCGACCACATCTCCGCGTCGGTTAGCCACGTCCGTCGGCCGCGGGTCGCCTGCATCGAATGGTTCGATCCGCTCATGGCAGCGGGAAACTGGATGCCCGAATTGGTAGAGCTTGCCGGCGGCAGCAGCCTCTTCGGTGAGGCCGGCAAACATTCTCCGTGGATGGAGTGGCAGGTCCTGGCCGGGCACGATCCCGAGATTGTTCTGCTTTTGCCCTGCGGATTCGACATGGAAACCTGCCGGCGTGAAATGAGTTCACTGACACAACGTCCGGAGTGGTACGAGCTGGAGGCGGTCCGCACCGGAAGTGTGTATGTGACTGACGGCAATCAGTATTTCAATCGCCCCGGACCGCGGCTGGTGGAGTCGGCCGAGATCATAGCTGAGATTCTCCATCCCGATCTCTTACCCGCCCAACATGAAGGCACCGGGTGGCAGCGGCTCGAGATGCTCTGATGAAAACGAGAGGTTACGTAGGCTGGGGGCTGCTCTTTGCAGCCGCGTTATGGAGCGGGTGTGGCGACGATGACAACCCGATGGCTCCGGGGACCGAGCTTGTTGGATCGTGGATTCTGGTTTCGTCCAACGAGCTGAACGCCGAGAGCGTCGCACGCGTTCAACCGCGGCTCACCTTCGAGGCCGACGGAACGATGACCATCACGCGGACGCTCGACGGGGTTGTCACCGAGGACACGCGCCGCTGGAGGGTCGTTACGGAGGGGGCCCTCGAAGAAACCTTGACGATTGACGGGCAGGAAGTGGTGCGGACCTGGCAGTACACTCTGGAAGGTGGGACTCTAACATTGCTGCACGAGGGTGACGACGGAGAGACGCGTTTTCTGGAGGTGTACGAGAGAGGCAGTTGAGACATTCTGCTCGACTGGCAGCTGTCATCGGGATCGCGGCGCCGAGTGGCACGTGCATTGCATTCCATGATGCATAAGGCCGACATCGGCCTAACCGCAAGGAGGTGGGTAATGGATGTATTCCAGCCCGGAGACACGGTGGCATTCACCTGCAGCAGCGATCGAATCGTCGGACAGGTGGAAGAGATCAGAGACGGTCACGAGGGGAATTTTTTGCTCGTGGTGAGGCAGGGTCTTCCGCTATTGGGATCGCGTTACGTGGTTCTTTCGAGCTACGCAAAGAAACTCGCCGCCAGACAGGCTCCCCGGGTCGCCTGAGCGGTTTTCCCTAACGTCCTTCGAGGGCTTGAAAGATGACGTCCTCAACCTCGGCCTTGCGGAACGGTTTCTCCAGACGCCAGTCGAACTCACGCAGGCGGGGATCGTCGGCCGTTATGCCCCATCCGGTGGACAGCACGGTGACAAGGTGCGGATCGATCTGTTTCAAGGTGCGCGCCAACTCGTCGCCCGGGACTCCAGGCATTCCCAAGTCAATCACCGCTACATCCCAACATCCCGGTTCGAACTGCGCCTGGGCCTCGCGAGGATCTAGAAAAGTCGCCACCTCGTGGTCCTTCGATAGGAAACTCGAGATAATCTGGCACACAGCCGGCTCATCGTCGACGACGAGAACCCGGCCCCGTGCAGAGCGATCAATCTCCCCAGGCGGCTCCGGGCGATCCTCGGTGACAGTAGGCTCCTTCCACATCGGAAGGAAGATCTCGAACTCAGCGCCTTGACCCGGAGAGCTCCGGACACTGATACGGCCACCCCATCGGTTCAGGGTATCTTGAACCGTGGTCAGTCCCAATCCGCTGCCCACACTGCTTTTGGTGGTGAATAGCGGCTCGAAGATCCGTCTTTTCGTCTCCTCGTGCAGTCCGATGCCCGTATCGCGAATTATGAGCTGGACACCATCATCCGTCGGCCTGGTGACAATGGTGATGCTGCCCCCGTCGGGCATGGCATCGACGGCATTGAGGAGGAGATTGGTCAGCATGTCGAAGGTCTCGGACTCAGTGCCACCTATGGCGGGAACCTCCTCCAGCTGCATATCCACACGTATCGCAATGCCCTCAGCTTCAGAATGGTCTTTCCACCTGGGCCTCGTTCCTTCTACGGCCTGTTCCACGATCTCGTTGAGGATCACGGGATACAGATGGCTGAGATCCTCTCGACGCGCGGATCCACGCAGGCGCTTCACCAGCTCGTTGGCGCGCAGGGTGGCGGAAATAACCAGATCGATTTCCTCTTCTACGATCGGATCCAGGTTGTGCAGCTTGGTCAGCTCGGCGTGCCCGAGGATCGCTGTCAGCATGTTGTTGAAGTTGTGAGCGATGCCTTCGGCCATTTCTCCGATAGCGCGCACGCGCTCCATACGGACCCACTCTCTCGCGTGATCTTGAGCCTCCTTGAAGAGGCGGGCGTGGTCGATGGAGATGGCCACCTGTCCCAGTAGGGGACGCATGGCATCGATACGGTGCAGGATCTCCTCCTTCTGTTCGGGAGGACTGGCGGTGGCCATCACCGCCAGAACCCGGTCGTCTTTCTTGACCGGAATGAAATAGGAGACCTTGTTGTCGGAGTTCTTCGAGAGGTCGACTTTCGCGTCGAAGCGCTCATCCCAACCGTCGAGGACCTGCAGCTCTCCTGTGCGTGCGGTCAGTGCGGTGATGTTGGCATCGTCCAGGTCGTAGCGCAGCCCGATCACGTCAGATGATGTCATCACAACCGTGCCGGGCACGACGCGACCATCCTCGTATCGGCAGATGAAGCTGCGCACCACCTCGACGCTGTGGGTAGCCTCGTCCACCAGTGCCACCATCAGGCTGCGAAAGATACCCGCTTTCACGATCTGCTGGGCCAGACTGTCCAGCACCTGGTCGAGATTGAGGGAGGCCGCCGCCATGTCACCGATGGCCTGCAGAGCACTCAGAAGCCGGCTTTTCTCCTCGAGGGTCTCGTTCACGTTCTGGAGTTCCGCGGCCTGTTTTTTTAACATCACCTCGGTCTGCTTGCGGTCGGTAATGTCGATCAACTGCACCTGGATGGCGCGTTTATCCCCATACATCACCGGTACGTTGTTAACCTCCACCACCTGGAGCTCCTTGTCTTTCCTGACAAGAACTAATTCGTACGGCGGGATGTGCTCGCCAGCCATTCTCCTGCGGATATTGTCTCCCATCAACGCCCTGTCCTCTTCCTTGAAGAGCTCCATGACATCGAAATCGGGACTTATCACCTCCTCTATCTCGTACCCGGTGATGTCGGCGAGGCGCTGGTTGCAGAATACAAGAGGCTCCCCCGGGATGTAGAGACCCAGCCCCACAACCGAGTTCTCTACCAGGGTGAGGTAGAGGTCGTCGGTCCGGCGTTCCAAGACGGGCCCGGCTGCCTCGTCCTGCCGGTGCCGGCTCCGGCGGCCGGGGGGTGTCTGGTCTGATGCGGCCATACTCTGTTTTTCCGTGCTCATCGAGTGTGCCGTTTCTATCGTAGACTCTCGAAGACGATGGACAACCACCGATTGTCATCGACGAACCCCTGGCCCCAGGAGGACCATTCGTCTGGAACACCGCCGCTCTGGATCTGCTCTAACGACTTTCCAGCTGCTATTCCGGCGCGCACCAGCGCCGTAGATTCCTCGAGCATTCTCAGAAATCTCTTGAGATCGTCGTGTGTTGCCAAGTCGCCGTGCCCCGGAATGATCCGGGTGTCGGAGGGGATCTGCTGTACGAGGGCGCGCGCCGCATCGGTGTACCCAGCCACGGAACCGCCCGATCCCAGGTCGATGTACGGAAAGCGGCCGTTGAAAAAGAGGTCGCCCATGTGAACGACGTTCGATTTGGTGAAGAATACAACGCCGTCCCCATCGGTGTGGGCTTTCGGGAAATGCACCACCCGTAGCTCTTCCCCGTTGAAATGGACCGAAAGGCCTTGTCTATAGGTGATTTTCGGAAACGCAGACCGGGACAGGGGTTGGTCGTTCACCCTTCGTGCCAATAATCGGAGGCGAACATTCTCGTGCGCCACGATTACACCGCGATCGCCAAAGATCGCGTTTCCACCGGTGTGATCGCCGTGGTGATGGGTGTTAAGGATGAACACCGGAGCCGAACCACCGAGCTTTTGGATAACCGCCTGGATCTTTGCCGCCAGTGGGGTGAACTGATCGTCGATGATCAAGGCGCCATCCTCACCAATGGATAGACCGATGTTGCCTCCCCGGCCCTGCAGCATGTAAATCCCGGCCGCAACCTCGATAGGCTCAATCTGAACCTGGGAGAAGTCCCGCTGGGCTTCGGCGCTTGCGAACACCACGAGGGCGCCAAGAAGGGCAAGTTTGGGTCGATAAACCATGGTATATCTCGAACCAGGGTTAGCTGTCGCCGGCCGGCCATTTGGCGGCCTTCGGTGAATCAACTGGTGTTGCCAAGTCAGCAAATATATAATACGCGTCATATCTGCGCGATCGCTAAGGATCTCGCTCACAATCTGCGGAGAATCAAAGTGAAGATTACCGATCTCAAATGTGCCATCATTGGCAGCAATCCCGTCGTTCGCATCACCACCGATGAAGGTATCGACGGGTTTGGGCAGGCGGAACACGCCAAACGCTACTTGAAACCCCACGTCCTGTTCTACCGCGATATGATCCTCGGCAAGGATCCCACCGATGTGGAGCGGGTTATGACCACGATCCGTCGGCTCGGTGCATTCAAGCCGTGGGGCAGCGCCGTGAGTGCCATCGAATTCGCGCTCTGGGACATCGCCGGCAAGGCGGCGGGCGTGCCGGTACACAAGCTGCTCGGCGGCAAGGTGCGGGACAGGGTGCGGGTTTACAACGGCGCCGTCCGTTTCGAATTGGCAGGGCACCAGCCGGAGGACTACGCCGAAGACATGCGCAAGATGAAGGCGTTGCCGGAAGGGTTCAGCATCATCAAACAGGCAGTAGCCTTCCACGGTTCTATGGCGGCCTCGGTGCCGGAGTTTCACTACGGGCAGGTGCAGACCGATCACCGCCATCCCCATCGCGGGGTGCTGACCCCGAAGGGTTTCAATCATCTGATCGCCTGCATCGAAGCGATGAAAGAGGTGTGTGGGGATGAGGTGGGACTCGCCCTCGACGCGGGACCCGGGATGACTCCGGTCGACCTGTTGCGACTGGCGAAGGAGTGCGAGCGCTTCAACCTGATGTGGATCGAGGATGCGCTGACCGGCGACTATGTCCCGTACGTGAACGCCGATGTCTATCGCGATGTGACTATCGCCACCTCCACGCCGATCCACACCGGCGAGCAGATCTACTTGAGGGAGAACTTCAAGGAGCTGATCGAGCGGCAGGCGGTGAATGTCCTCGGACCTGACCCGTGCGATATAGGCGGTATCGCCGAACTGAAACGGGTCGCCGAATACGCCGACTTGCACGGGATCCTGATGGCACCCCACGGCACCGGTGATGGTCTCATCGGTCTCGCCGCGCTGGTGCACATGTCCGCGGCGCTGCCGCCTAACTACATCGCCTTCGAGTACCCCACCGGGAATCCGGAGTGGTGGTACGACATCGTCGACGGCTTACCCGATCCGATTGTCGCCGACAGCTTCATCGACGTCTGGGACGCGCCCGGGCTCGGTGTCACCTTCAACGAGAAGGCACGAGAGTACCTCAAAGAGGAAGACCGGGATTTCTTCGACTGAGATATAATCCCCATCCTACTTTTTTGCTGCCGCCGAATCACTCCAGGTCAACCAGCACCACCTCGTGCAACTCGACCCTGGGCACCACGATCACCTGCGGTGCTCCCGCGATCTCCAGAGTTGAATCCTGGAGGGGAAGTGTGGCCGCCTTGGCGTTGAAGCCGTTGAGGACAATCCGGATGTCGTGGACCGGGACGATCTCCTGAGTGAAGAAATAACGGTAGATATCCTCGCCGTCTATCTGCGGCGGATACGGCGGCGACGGGTTGTTGAGCAGATGGATCATCAGCTCGCCGGAAGGACGCATGGCGGCAGTAACCTCGATCGCCTGGGGTGCGTCCACCTGGATCGGCGACGGTGTCCGTCCCACCAGGTTGGCGAGCAGATGCATCAAAGGCGGGTAAGGAACCTCGACGTAGGCGCGTCCGATGTCGCCGCTGAGGTAATACGCCGTACCCTTGCCGAACCGGTTGACGGTCACGGTGGGCTCGCCGGTGTCGTACTCCATATTCGGATTGAACTCGGGCAGCGTGTCTCCCTGCAGGCTGCTGCGGGTGCACAGGACCTCGATGTCGGCGTCAGGTCTGATTGCGACGGTAGACTCGATGCCGTAAAACGGTAGCAGCTGATACCCCGTCTCCGCGGCCAGCTCGCCCTGGGGCACGTAGACGACGCCGTCTCCGGGTCCCGTCTGGTGCGGCCCGGTGTGGTCGAGACCGAGAACCTCTGCCAGCGCGAAGTTGCCCCGGCGCTGACCCAGCTCATCCATGGTGGAGGTCTGATGGGTCGCGATGAGGGTGCCACCCTGTTCCACGTAGCGGCGGATGTTGTCCACCTGCGCATCGGACAGGCAGGCGCTGTTGGAGAGCACCAGGAGGGGGTAATCGAACAGGGTGTCGTCCCCCAGCTGCTTGTCGTGCAGGAAATCCAGCAGGATGTGGGAGCGGCCCAGCATGTCGTAGAGGCCGTAGATATCCTTTAGGGTGTACCCTCCCTCCTTGCCGATGTTCTTGTAGAGCTCTGCGGAACGAAAGTCGCGGTTTAGGGTAGAATAGTGGACGGCGGCGTATTTAACCGTATCGCCGGCGACGTACTCTCGTCGCTTCTTGGCTTCGGCGAAGCCGAAACGGATCATATCGTCCTGGAGATAGGGCGAGGTGTAGTTGGAGAAGGCGCTGCCCCCGTTGGCGATGGCGCCCAGTATATGCTGGGTGAAGATCCAGCGCTCCGGGTAAACCGTCAGGCCGGACGCGACGCCGGGCATGCTTTGCTGTCCATGGCGCAGCAAAGAGTGAAAGGTTCCCTTGCCCCGGTTGATCTTGGAAACGTACCCGGTGTCGCGGCTCGAGCGGCTCATCTCGGTAAAGGCATACGCCGGAATATCCTCGAAGCCGAACATGTCGATCGGATGGCCCCGCACCCATGAGGTGTCCGGCCGGGTATAGTAGTTGAACTCCAAGATGCAATCGGGATGGGCTTCGCGAATGCGACCGAGGATATACTTCACCGCTTCTTTGGTCTTCTCGTACCGCCACCTGATCCAGCGGCGGAAATCGAGCGAGCCGAAGTCCACCTCCCGCGGCATCTGCAATCCGGTTTCGTCACGCAGGAGCTTGGTGCAGACCTCGCAGCAACACCCGGGGTACTCCCGCCCTCCCTGGTGGGAGCCAATGTTGGTGTCATCGAAGTAGAAGCCGTCCAGGTCCAGGTTGTCGAGCCATTCGATCAAATAGTCGGAAACCCAGTCCCTAAAAGGAGAGTTGAGGCAGAACCAGCCCTGGTTCTCGATGAACGACCGGTCGTCGAAGAGGAAGTGCATCAGCCACTCGGGATGCAAAGGCACTAAGGGTTTGCAGAAGATGAGCGGGTAGTAGGAGATGACGATGATCCCTTTTTCGTGCAGCGCCTTGATGTAACTGGGCATCCGGTCCTCGTCCACATCGTCGCGGTACGGTAAGATCTTGGAGCGGTAGCGCGGAGTGCCGCGATCGATTTCTCCGTTCAGAACCGTCGCCTCCAGGCCCACGTCCGCGGCCCATTCGGCGAACTCGGCTACGGACAGTCCGGTGTACTCTTTGTCCGGCCGCGAGACCGCCGGGTAGGCTTCCGTCTTGCACACCCGCTTCTCGTACGGCAGCTGGCGCAGCCGTTCTGCTGTCGATCCGACTCTTTCCAGTACGACTCCTGGATTTGGCATGGCGATCATCTCCTCTTGGTTCTACAAGACCATCAAATCGCTGAGTGCAGCTTCCTCAGCGTCGGGTATAATTGCCTATACACGTCGAGTTGATCCCGGTAATGGGCGCTGCGTTTCTCGTCCGGCTCATAGCGCGCGCTGATCGAAACGGTACGCGCTACCGCCTCCTCCAGCGAGGCGTAAATCCCGATTCCCCAGCCGGCGAGCAGCGCGGCGCCGAGGCTGGCGGCATCGCTGACACCGATGGCACTGATCGGCGTTCCCACAATGTCCGCTTTCATCTGCAGCCATTTCGCTGATCGTGCGCCGCCACCGATCGCTCGCAGATCGTCGACCTCGATGCCAGCCGTCCGTAGCTGCTGGATGCTGAGCGCCTGCTCAAAGGTAATGCCCTCGAGCAGCGCTTTCACCAGATCTTGCCGGCGGGTGTCGAAGGTCAAGCCGAGGATTGCCCCCCTGGAGTTGGGATCGTTCTGCAGCGAGCCGCTCCCGGCAAAGTGGGGCAATATCATCAGTCCGCTCGGTTCGTCCCCGGCCTGATCGACGATAACGTCGTACACATCCCTTTGCTCGCGCTGGGCCACGGCCCGTTCCGCGGCACCCAGTTGATCGCGATACCAGCGCAGGAGCCGGCCGCCGGTCTGGTTGCCGGTCAGCGCGGCAAACATCTCGGGGACGACGTGGGGATAGCAGGGGACGTTGTCTTGCTCCAGCCGAGAGGTCGGTTCTTTGACCACCGCAGCGATCGATTCGGTGGTGCCGATGGCATACATCGCCTCACCGCGACCGAGCACCCCTGCACCCAGGGCCCCACACGGCTGATCGTGGCCGCCCACGACCACCTGTACTCCAGGCGGCAAACCTAGATCGAGGGCTATGGCGCGCGAGATCTCCCCGACCACGTAACCGCTGGGTCGCGCCATCGGCAGCTTTTCGCCGTCGACGCCGGCGGCGCCCAACAGCTCCTCCGACCAGCTCAACGAGCGGATATCGAAACCGAGCATGCGCGCCGCCATCGAATAATCGATGACCGGCTCCAACCCCAGGCGCTGCAAGGCGAAATCGCCGTAGCAGAGGAACTTCCAGGAGTCTCGGTAGAGTGCGGGTTCGTGCTCCTTCCACCAGGCGATCTTGGGGACGGAGAACTGACCGTGGACCGGTTGTCCGCTGATAGCGTAGATCTTCTCCGCGCCCAGACGCTCGCGCAGCCGGTCTGCCTGCTCGAGGGCGCGGTTGTCGGCGGTCACCGGACTGTTAGCCAGTACCTCCGACGTTTTGCTCACCGGAATGACGGCTTCCCCCTGAGCCGAAATCGCCAGGGCTTTTGCCGGATTGGCGGGGATGTTCGTGTTGACTTCGCGGATACAATCGCACAGATGCGACCAGACCGCGTTCGGATCCAGCTCGAAGAACCCCGGCCGTGGATTCAGCAGTGGGTATTCGCGATAGGCAGTGACAAGAGGTTTGCCATCCGTGTCGAAGGCGATCGCCTTACACCCAGTGGTGCCGATATCCAGTCCCAGGAGGCTCATGCGCGTCCCGCGATCAGATGCGCGCTAGCCGACCAACATGCCGTGGAATTCTTCCGGAATCGTATGAGGTTTCCCATGCTGTAAGGCCAGGTGATAGACCTGCGCGGCCATCTCTACCACAACGGTGCAGTGCATCGCTTCTGCCATGGAGTTTCCCACGGTCAGCATTCCATGATTCGCCCACACCACGGCATTCCTTCCCTCCATAACCTTGAGCATCTCGTAGCCAAACTCTCGTGATCCGCTGGGCAAATACGGCATGATGGGGACCTCGCCGCCCACATCGAGCAGAGCGTTCTGAAGCACCGGGGCTATCGGCATATGCAATACGCCAAAAACGTTGGCGTAGATCGGCTCAACGTGCACGATTGCCTGGACCTCCGGTCGTTTTTCGTAGACCGCGAGGTGTACCTGCGTTTCGTAGGAGGTTTTGCGTTTACCGTCGACTACACTTCCTTCCAGGTCCGTAGTCACCAGGTCTTCGATCGCTATCTGCTCGTAGGAGTAGTCGTGGGGCGTCACCAGGATGTGACCGCTCTCCGGATCTCGGATGCTGAGATTCCCGTGTGTGAGCGGCACGAGGCCAAGTTTGGAAACCTGGACACCCGCCTCGATGAGTTCCCGCCCCAGTTGCATGAGTTTCTCGTTCGACATTTTGGTCACGGTTGCTCCTTCGGAGTGTTGTTCGAGATGCAGCACACGAATCGGAATGCGCGTATAATAAGGACGGAGGGGGGCTGTATCAACGAAGGCGTCGGTCTCGGCGAGAGGTCATTACGAAAGCCTGCCGAGCCATTGCCATCACACAAGAAAACTACGAGTCGCGCAGTGCTGTAAGCAGCTCCACGGAAGACTCGGTCATGCGCCGCCCGCTCTCCTTCGAGAGGCGGCAGGTGTGGACCGTCCTTTGGACCTCATACCCCCCCTGATCGAAGGCGCTTTCCGGACCCACATACCCGCAATATCCGTTGGTCAGCTCCGATACCAGCGTGACCGCGAAGGGCGAGCGTTCCTTGATCTCGATGCCGAATTCGACGAAGAGCTCCGCGGGATTGGTTACGATAGCAACATCCCCAAAGGAGATTCCCGTCAGCTCGATGGCGCAGGTCGTATCGCCACTGGCGATTATCGCAGCCTCTTCCGGATCGTATCGCTGCCGCTGCTGTGTCCTCATCTCTGCAGACGAGCTGCGGCAGTCATCTCTGCAAAAGGTGGAATCTGCCCAGGGCCGGTCGGGGTAGTTCTGCAAGGTGGATCGAATCACCACCCTGTCGACCGGTGAGGGCTGAGCTGCCCCAAAGGCGGCATGAATCCTCGTGGCCGTCGCTTCACCAATCAGCCGGGCGAGCTCATCGCCACGGTCGGGTCCACCGGGGGGGCCTTGCCAGATGGTGTCGGCGCAGGGAGCTTCCAAAAACGGCGTGACCAGATCTTCACCGTAGAGCTCGCGAAGGGCGTCGCCGATTCGACCACCGATGTCGGCGTGATAGATCCCACTGACGCAGTTGTTGTGACAGGCGTAGTTGACGACAACGGCGAAGGGTGTGCCATCGGTACTGGTGAAGGCCAAGAGCTGCATCTGCTCGTCGATCGGACCGGTGGCTGGATAACGGTCATCCGCATTGTCGGCCCCCAACATTACCACAAGCCCGCTGGGCTGCAGCAGTCGCCGGTTTCGCTCATAACCGGGTGTAGGGCAGGTTGCCGGCCGTATCAACGCCGGCCGCATATGGTCGTTTGCCGCGTTTACAGCTGCGGCCGCCTGGTCAATCAAGACATCCACGAATGCACGATCAGGAAGGGCGCCGCTCAGAAAGGAAGGGCAAGATGCCGGTGCCGCGTGAGTGTGAGTGGCGCCAACCAGGATGTTGGAGCCGGGGACACCGGTTGTCTGCTCGCACTTGTCTCGGATGGCCAAGAGCAGTGTTCGGTCTGCGAAGGTCACATCTATGGAGACGACGGCGCCCGCCGTTTCTCCATCGTCGAATACGACGGCGTGACAACAGAGCGGGCTGGCACTAGCGTCAGGTTGGCAGAGACTGTCGTTGTAGTTGGGGAGGGGATGTTCGGGTGTTATGTCAGTCGTTGCGGCGCCGGCACGGAACTTTGCAGCAGGCATGAAGTACGTGCTGTGGCGCGCTAACGCAGAAGGACCATCGAGCGCGTCGTGCGATGGCCTGGCGTGCTCAAATGATAGAAATAGACACCGGAAGAAACCGGGTGGCCTCCGTCGTCCCTTCCATCCCAGGTCAATTCGAACGTGCCGGGACCGAATCGACCTGCGGTGAGCAGGTGCACGGAGCGACCGGCGGCATCGAAGATGGTTATGGTCAGATCCGTCTCCGCCCCAAGGCGGAAACCGATACTGGTTTCGGAGTTGAAGGGGTTGGGATAGCTGGCTAGCAGCGCGAAGTGTTCGGGAAGGGATTCCTGTTCGTCGATCGAGGTTGCGGAACCTTCACCAGTATTCTGCGACTCCGCGAGGGCTTTGAGGGACTCGTTGATGACTCGGCGTACGATGGGCCGACTGAACGTCTGATTGGTGATGTAACGCACTACTCCTTCATGGTCCAAGACCACATAACTGGTCTTACCCAGACCGTACTGGCGCCCGATTTTGCTGGCGCGCATGAGCAGGGGATACGTAGTCCCGGTCTGCTCGCCAAACTGGCGTTTGACTTGGGACGGGTCACCGTCCCACACGTCGAGACCTAGGGTGATAAACGATTCGTTCTTGAATTCTTGATGTACCGCTTCAACGTCCGGCGCCGCCGCACGACAGTAAGGTCAGTTGTAGCCGAAGAAGTTCAGCAGGACCACCTTGCCTCTGAACGCCCTCAACGTTACGAGATCTCCGTTTGTTTGACGGAGTTCGAAATCGGGGGCGGGTTCCCCCACTTTCGCCGACCCAAGGACGTCGCCCGCAATGGTGAGGGCTGCAGTAAGCAGCACTGCGAAGTGTTTCCAGACAATGCGATCACAGATCAAGGAGAATACCCTTATACGCTGGAGGGTGGATCTTTTAAACATAGAAATGCAGAACAGAGATTCCAATATATATGGTTGCGTAAGATGGCGCAGCGGTGGTGTCCCTACGCGTCACCGACGACGTGGACGTGAACCATGCGCGCCCGGGGACCGTCGAACTCGCACAAATAGATGCCCTGCCACCGACCCAGAACCAAAGTACCCTCCTCGACTATCACAGTTATACTGTGACCGATGATGCTGGTGCGTGCGTGGGCGGCGGAGTTGCCCTCGTTGTGCTGGTAGTAGGGTTGCACCCACGGCACCATCCGTTCCAAATCGGCCAGCATGTCGCGACGAACCGTCGGATCGGCATTCTCGTTGATCGTGATACCCGCCGTTGTGTGGGGGACATAGACGATGACATGGCCGCTCTCGACCTCGCTGCGGGCGACCACTGCTTCGACCTCAGAAGTAATCTCGTGCAATTCCTGATGTGCGTGAGTCTGGATGCCAAGCGAGATCATATGGAATGCCTCCCCCGGAGTGTCGTGGTCCTACAGAAGGAAATTCATGGCGCGAGGGCGTCCGCGTGTGTAAATCGATGATGGGGGAATTGGGGATATTGGTCAAGTGGGATTTATGAACGCGCGTGATCATGAGGGCTCTGCCTGTTTAAGTCCCGCTGGACGCAGAGGATGAACCGCTTGATCCGGGACACGCAGGACTTTTCAGTTCAATGGAGTAGTGCCGCCGGCGGATCACCCTGCGAACCTGGTCGAGCAGGTTTCGGAGGATGAGTCTCGACCGACTTCAGCCGGCCTCTTTCAAATTTCTTGATAGTCGATGACCTGTGATGTACACTATCCATAATTGTCACCAGTTATGCACAGCCTGATCACTTTAGTCGTCCATAACTTGTTTGTTTTCAGCCATTTACTTGACCTGGAAAGCCTGGTGGGGTCAAGCTCACCGAACAGCGGCCTGAAAGGCGTTGTGACGGCCTGCCCTATCGCAGAAGAAAAGGGGCGAGAAGCGGGTCAATTTCTCGCGTCCTATGCGTTTTGATCAGGTTCCCTGAGAATCCCAAGGAATATGGGTAATTTACATATCCAGGTTACCGACAGTGCCGGCCACCTGATACCATGCCGCCTGCATATCAAACAGACCAACGGCGACTGCTGGATGCCGCCGGATGTCCTCGATCCACGATATACAGATACCGATGCGCCGGCACTATTGCTACCCGGCCATTATAATCGATACCTGCATCTCTGCCACGGCGTCGATCTGCAGTCGATGCATCTCAACACGGGTTCGGCGGTTATTCCCGTACCTGCCGGCGTGTTACAGGTCTTTCTGGCGCGTGGCCATGAGTTTGTTCCTGTCACCGATCAGTTCCAGATCAAGGCGAACGAAACGCTTCACCGGGATTATGTCCTGCGCCGTACGTTCGACCTGCCGTCACAGGGATGGTACGGGGGGGATATGCATACCCACTTCTCCCGGTGGCAGCCGAGTGACGACCATGTGTGGGCACGGCTTCTGCAAGCCGAGGATCTCCATGCGGTAAACAATATGGTGTATAAACATGCCGGGATCGTGGAAGCACCACAATACGCCTACGGTGATGCGGGGGAACACCACACGCATCATCACGAAGGGCATTATGTGGTTGCCAGCGGCGAAGAATTCCGCGATGACGATCTGTATGGTCATATGATTGCCGCAGGTATACAGGACATCATCGAACCGATCAGCGTGGGACATAAATTAGGACGACGGGAGAATTATCCGCTGTTCTCATCGGTCTGTGATTGGACCCATGAGCAGGGTGGGATTGCTGGTTGGGCGCATGGCGGAACCATCATCAAGCTGTTCGAATCTCTACCTGTCGAAGCCGCACTGGGCAAGCTGGATTTCGTCGAGAACATCCAGTTCAATATGTTTTACGGCTGTATGTTCTGGTACCGGCTGCTCAACTGCGGCATCCGTCTGACCTGCACTGGCGGGAGCGATTTTCCATTTGCCGCGAATCTGCTTGCGCCATGGTATCCGAATCTGGGCCTGGATCGGACATACGTCTATCTGGAAGATACATTCAGCTACACGCACTGGATCGAAGGAATCCGCCGCGGACAGACCTTCGCCACCAACGGTCCGTTGCTCTTTCTAACCGTGGGCGGAAAACTGCCGGGGTCCGAATGTCATATAGCAGCGTCGCAAGACCGGGTAGCAGTAGAAGGCCGTGTTGTGTGCAACTACGGGCTGGATGCACTGGAGATCGTACAGAATGGCGCAGTGGTCAAACGCATCGAAGGTACGGGAGGACAGACGGAGATTGCCTGGGCTGACACGCTGCGGTTGGACGGCAGCGCCTGGGTGGCCGCTCGGGCGCGTGGCCGCGTTGAGTCTGAGAGATATGGTGGTCTGGCGCCCTGGAACTTGCACGCCCACACCAGTCCGGTGTACGTCCTGCGGGACAACGCTCCGATTCGTGTAGTATCAGATCTGACGGGTATGGCGGATTACGTCAGGATGGTGATGGAGGTCTACAGGCGACAGGGGCAGTTTACGTCTGACTCACAACAGCATGAATTGATGGCCAATTGCAAACAAGCTCTGGCATTTTATGAGCGTGCGTTGTAACAGAGCCTCGACGATCGTTATGGCCGCCCAAATAGAGAAGCCGCGTTGAACAAAGCATTGGTCTATCCCGTGGAGAATTCACTCTGGCTGACGGAAGAATCCACGTACAAGAAAGAGGGATATGATGTCACAAAAAGTGAGATTCGCCCTAGTGGGTGCAGGTTCTATGGGGCGTTCCAATGCGGCCAGGATTCTTGATGACGGTCGGGGCGAGATCGTCGCTGTTTGCGACGCTAACCGCGAAACGGCCACACAAGCAGCAGCAGATTTCAACGTTTCGGCGATTTTCTCCGACGTCGATGCCCTTCTTTCCTCAGGAACGAAATTCGAAGCGGCCGTTGTAGCGACCACCAATGCAACGCATGCTCCCATTTCCGTTGCGCTGTTGGAAGCTGGGAAGAATGTATATTGCGAAAAGCCGCCTGCATCTGATGTCGGGGGAGCGGAAAACATCGCCACGACAGCCAGAAAGGCTAAAGGGGTGTTCATGTTTGGCTTCAATCAGCGCTTCGATCCTTGGGCACAGCACGTCAAGAGAAGGGTCGAAAGGGGAGAACTGGGCACTATTTACCACGCACAGACACAGTGGCACAGAAGGCTGTGGACATGGACGTTCGGCAACTGGTTCACCGACAGGAAACTCTCGGGAGGTGGACCCCTGATGGACATCGGGATTCATCGACTGGACCAGACGCTCTGGCTAATGGACTTTCCCGAGGTCCTGTCCGTCAGCGGCGTGGCCTACGACTACTTGGCAAACGCCGAATCCGAACGGATCAAAAAGGCATGCACGATCGAGGATTTTACTGCATGTCTCATCCGATTGGAAGGAGGGGCTTCACTGATCCTACAGTCCAGTTACCTGTCCTACCTGCCGCTGGATGCTCCGGAAATGAGCACGCTGGTCATGGGAACGGAGTGCGGCTTGCTCGAATGTGGGGGCGTCCTGCGACAGATGTCCAATCAAGGACCGTCGCCGAGCGACACCCTTATGAACCAATTTGATGTGCCTCCGGTCACTCCGATGGGCAGTTTCCTTGACTGCGTGTTGAATGGTGACCCTGCGATCTGCACAGCTGAACAGGGTCTGACTGTAATGCAGGTCATAGATGCGATCTACCGGTCGGCCGTCAGCGGAAAGGAAGTAGCTCTTTCAGGCCGAGAGTCGGATTCGAACGATTGGGTGGAGCGGACGCGATAAGCCGCACCGCTCACGCACATGTTTGACATGAACCGCTGAGCTCAATCGCTAGAGAGCCGAACTCCTCAACATGAAAGTGAGCACTCATGAACAAAGGCATCAAAATCTTTATAGGACTACTGTCAATACCCCTGTTTGTCTTGGGACTGAAGACGATGTTGGATCCGACGAGCATGATCGAGAAATGGGGTATGGATCCCCTGGGGCTGACGGGGTTGAATAGCTTGCGCAGCATGTTTCCGGGCATACTCGTAGGCAGTGGGTTGATGATGCAAATGGGCATCTGGAAGAAAAACACCACCTGGTTCCTAGCAGCTGCCCTCTTGATGGGTGTTGTGGCGTTCGGCAGGATACTGAGCTTTGCAATTGATGGCTTTGACCCTGCGTCCGTACCACCCACCGTGGTCGAATTGTTGGCTCTGGCCGTCTTGGTGTTCGCAGATAAGAAACTTGGCGGACAAAACGTCAGCCAATCAAGAATTACTGAGTAAATGGTCGAGCCGCGAAGCGAAGCAAGCGCTGGACCCGACCTGCATGCGGGGCGATGGAGGGAATGGCGGGCAGACAATGGCACTGAACTTCTGGAGGCAGAGGCATGACGACGAATACGCAATCTGTGGTCTTCGATTACCGCACGCTGCGCTTGATGATCGGGATCTTTGCCTTCTCGCTTCCCTTCGTAGTGTGGTGGGTCGCGCAGGAGCCGCTGCCTTCGGTCAGCGCATCCTATCACACCAACGCCAGGGACCTGTTCGTTGGGATCCTCTTCGTCGTCGCCGCGTTCCTGGCGGCCTACAACGGACACACGAACTGGCAGTTCTGGACGAGTAAGGTCGCCGCCCTCGCGGCGGCGGGGGTTGCCTTGTTCCCAACCTCCAGCGCCTGCAAGGGCACACCGGAGTCGACGGTTCACTTCATTGCGGCGGCACTGCTGTTCGGCATCCTGGCCTATTTCTGCCTGGTGCCCTTCTACCGCAAGACACGCGCAGGGTCAGTGAAGCAACGACGTCGGGCCGTTGTCTACTTGCTCTGCGGGGGGGCCATGGTTTTGTCCATGCTGACAGTCTTCATCGCCGACAAGGCTTTATCCTGTGAGACGATGCGTGCCCTAAGAATCACCTTCTGGGCCGAGGCGGCGGCGTTATGGTCCTTCGGCATCGCCTGGTTCGTCGCCGGTAAGGCGTTCAGGGTCATCGCCGATCAGGAGGAACAGCTGACCTTCATAGCGACAGCCGCGAGTAATACCACTACCACTCGCTCGTAGAGCTTGCTCAGTGCATCGACGCTGCGGGAACTTGATAGCGGCTGTGACAGTTAGTGCGCTCGCGCGCGGGTCATCCCTGCGTTCGCTGAAAGAATGAGCATGAACATACGACTAGCGCAAATCAGGATTGTCCCAGAGAAGTGCAATCCTGAGGGTAACCACGAAAAGTTGATGTCTGTTCTGAAGAGCATGGCGAGGGAGACTGTCGACGTAGTAGTCACCCCGGAGTGCTTTCTGGATGGCTATGCGGTCACCGAGGCCTCGGTGACCGCCGACAATCTCAGAGAATATGCTATCGATCCTTTGAACAACCCCTACGTAGATAGTTTGTCGAGCTGGGCACGCGCTAACACAGCCTGGGTTGTTTTGGGATGCAGCAGGTTGTCCGCGGAAGGAGTCTACAACACGGCCGTACTCCTTGGTCGTGATGGCAAGCTGGTTGGCGCCTATGACAAGACCCACTGTCAGGGGCACGACAGAAAATTTGTTCCTGGACAAGAAATTTCCGTCTTCGATTCTGACTTTGGTCCCTTCGGCGTCCTGATTTGCGCCGATCGGAGGTGGCCCGAGACGGTTCGCTCACTTGCACTGAATGGCGCCAGAGTCATCTTCAACCCAACCGCCGGCATGCACGATGAGAAGAATTTGCGAATGATGCAGACCCGGTCCTATGAGAGCGAGATTTTCATTGCCTTCACCCATCCTCTGCAGTCCTTGCTCACCGATCCGACCGGGAAAATCATCTGCAACGATGCCCACGGCAACGCTAGTTTTTCCCTTTCCGAGATCGACCTGTCGCAGGTTGATGAGGTGAGAGCACGAGATTCGGCTCACTTGAAGGATAGGAGACCGGAGCTGTATTCTGGTTGACAGTGCGGAGAAGCATGTGCAAACAATGGGCTGAACAGCGGCTTGGTATTCCCCGCGACTGCGCGCTCCATGCCAAACGCGTCAGCCCGAGCGCTAGCCGGTCGGGAGGAAGCCGTGAAAACAAAGGTGCCAGCGATAATCGATACCGACATCGGCGGGGACATTGATGACGTTCTCGCCCTGGCTTTCGCGCTCAACAGTCCGGAAGTGGATCTGCGTGCGGTAACGACGGTCAACACGGATCCCGCCATGCGTGCGCGTATCGCCGCAAAGATGCTTCGTACGTTCGGTCGCGAGGATGTCACGGTCGTTCCCGGCGAAAAGCTCCAGTTCGACGGGTCGCCGACATTCTGCAAAGACATCAACCAAGCCGTTCTCGTCTCTGTTGAAGACTCCGTACCGACGTCTGACCTTACAGCGACCGAAGTGATTGTTGAAACTGTGCGAAACTGCAGCGAGGCTCTCACCATCATCGGGATCGGGTGTTGGACCAACATCGCACGCGCTTTCGAGAAGGCGCCGAACTTGTCGGATGCCGTTGGACGGCTCGTGCTCATGGGCGGCAAGATTTCTCCGCCGGGGCCGGAATCCAATGTTCTCTGCGATCCGGCCGCTGCTGCTTTCGTCCTGGATCTGCCGGTCCCGAAGCTGTTGGTCCCGCTGGACGTAACGGCGCAGTGCCGTTACGCTGCGGGGCGACATGAGGATCTCGTCACAACCGGGGGCGAGCAGACCAAGCTCGTCTGGGATTTGATGCGGGCGTGGCAGATCGGGCGGCTCGGCGGCAATACCCGGGCTGAGCCGGTCCTGCACGATCCTTTGGCTGTTGCCGTTGCCTTTGATCCATCTCTCATCCGACAACTGGAACCGATGCGAGTCACCGTGTCGCACGGGAACAACGATCCACCGTCCACGATACCGGTACCGGGTCTCCCGAACGCAGAGGTCGTGCGAGACGTGGACCGGACGAGATTCGAGGACCTGTTCGCGAAGCGCATTCTGTCACGCGACCATGAGAGTCTGCAAACGACGCTATTCAGCCGACGAGGAGGACCGCGAGGCTGATGGCCACGTTAGGAGGCGATGAATCGGTGAGCGCGAAGACGAATCCAATTCCTCAATCTATTCTCATCGGCAAGGGCGGTGGATTGCGCTTGCGACACGTGGGCCGTGACGGAGCAGAGGACTTGGTGGTTGCCCTGTCAAATCACATCGACGAACGGTTGGCGGAATGACGTCGGCCAAGTGGCTCTGGCAACTACACTCGAGTCAGCGGAAGTATCGACATGCCCGATCGCCTGCCTTAGTGGGTCGGCGTCCGCTTAGCCACTCGGGTCCCTAAGCAAAATGCCTACACCGCTAGACGACAAGTCGACGGTCAATGAGATCCGCGAAAGGTTTGACCACGATATCGATCGGTTTTCCCAGATTAGTACCGGTCAATCTGCGACGATAGACGCTCGGCTCGCTATGGATCTAATCACCAAAGCCGCGGTTGCCTGCACGTCCCCAATCAAACGAGTACTGGACATTGGATGCGGTGCTGGTAACAACTCGCTCAGGCTACGGCAGGTACTTGGCGAGGACTTCGTCGCCGATCTCTTGGATCTCAGTCAGCCTATGTTGGACCGCGCGGTGGTGCGCCTGTCCGCAATCAATAATCGAGAAGTCAATGGGTTGCAAGGGGATTTTCGCCACCTTGAACTTCAAGCAGAATCATATGATGTGATCATTGCGGCCGCGGTGCTTCATCATTTTCGCGACGACGCCGACTGGTTAGAGGTTTTCGAAAAGATATTCTCGCTTCTGGCGGCAGGCGGTAGCGTCTGGATTACCGACTTGGTAGCCCATGAAACGCGTACTATAGATGAAATCATGTGGGCGCGGTACGGAGAATACTTGGTATCGCTTGAAAGTGAACATTATCGTGACAAAGTACTCGCATACATCGACAAAGAGGATTCTCCACGCCCGGTTACCTACCAACTTGAACTGTTGCGCAGTGTGGGTTTTGCCCACATCGAGCTACTTCATAAGAATTCGTGTTTTGCCGCGTTCGGTGCCGTAAAGAGCGCATGACCATCGTTCCAGTCGACGCGCGGTGAGACAGGTTATATGGTGCTACCAGCATTGCCAGAACAACCCCGCCGGCAGTTCTTTGGAACCACACCATCAACAAGGAGAGAGAAGTGAAAAAGTTTATGTATCTGCATTTCGGATTCGAGGAGCCCACCCCGGAAATCATGGAATCTTGGATGGCCTGGTTTGAATCGATCTCCGACAAGCAGGTCGACCAGGGTGGGTTCAGTAATGGTCGAGAAATATCGAAAAGTGGAACCAGGGACCTACCATGGGATACGGAATCAATTACCGGTTACAACATCATCGAAGCGGAGAGTCTCGAAGCTGCAGAGAAACTTGCTCAGAGCAATCCGTTTATCGCGAGCATTCGCATCTATGAATTGAGGTCGATGTAGACCGGATCGAGTCGGGTTGGAGACGCATTCAACCTGCGACAATATCAAGCATTGGAGGCGAAAATGACGAGCGAAATAGTCTATGAGGACAAGTGGGGGGAGATTATCGACCGGCCATCTTCGAAGTTGGTGGAAATCCGTTGGTATGACACTACAGCAGAAATGTCCGGTGACGAGTTTAACCATTGGCTGAGTACCTATGCGGGCTGTGTCGAGGTGAGGAAACGACCCGGATGTCTCGTAGACTCTGTTCAGTTTAAGATGCCCATGGACCGAATGAATTCAGGTTGGCGCGACGAGAATATCATTCCAAGGTACAACGCTGCGGGAGTTGCGAAATTCGCCTTTATCATGCCAGCCGGCATGCCGCTTATCGGTGCCGAACCGGCGCGAGAGGGTCCGGGGGACTTTCCGACGGGATATTTTGGTGAGCGCTCAACAGCTGTTCGTTGGATCGAAGCGGGTGCCACCTAGCAGAACTGCCGCGGACATTGGCACGGGAAAGACAGCCATTAGGCTGGCTGCGCCTCGGATAGGGCGCTGCGCCAGACGGTTTTGCGAAAGGAACCTGCAATGGATCGCGGAGATGCCGATTCGATTTGGTTTGTGATTGAACCACCGAATCCACCAAATCAGGGTATCATGTTTGTGAATCATGCCAAGGCCGGGCGCAGCGGCCACTTGGGCCATGCGCTAGTCGAATACTCACTGGGGTGAATTGGGACGCCGGTCGTTACCTTCGTATGGCAGAAGCCGGCTGGGGCGGCTACTCCAACAACCTGCTTGTCAGCGGCGCGTACGCAGGCGCGCCTGAACGGTTGCTCATTCAGGCATCTCATGCCTACCAGCAAGATATGACCAATGTGTTGCACTGGTGGTTGAGGTAGCGAGACTAGATGACTGAGGCGACGACGCCTTCCAGGAAGCGGCTTGGGCTGGTGCTGTGGCTGGCTGGATTTGCCGCAGAACCGTTGGTGTCTTAGTCACGTGCAGACCTTCTGTGCGGCCGCATTGCTCGCTATCCTGGCGGTGACCCCCGTCACTGGAGAGCTCCTGCTCGTGGAAAACGGGCAACCTCGCTCCACCATCGTGATGGGAGCGCATGCCAGCACCAACGAGCGAATCGCGGCGGAGGAGCTGCAGCTCTACCTGCGCAAAATCAGCGGCGCATTGGTCCCGATCGTCACGGACCTCGAACTGAGCTCGGACAGTGGAGCCAGGGGTCGGTCGACAGGCGGGGCAACACGGCTGCTAATCGGTCGCAACCGCTTCACCGAGCGGATTGGACCGACGACCACCGACCTCGGACTGGACGGATACTTGATCCAGACCGAGGGCGACGACTTGATGCTTCTTGGGGATTCCGAGAAAGGTTCCCTCAACGCGGTTTACGGGTTCCTCGTGGACCACCTGCAGGTGCGCTGGTTCATGCCGGGAGATCTCGGGGAAGACGTGATGCCGAAGCAGACCATCCGCATTCCCCATCTGCGTGAACGCCATACGCCCGATTTCTTTGCGGTTCACGGTCTCATCTGGTCCGGGCACACCCGCGGTGCGCCTGACTGGCAGCGACGCAACCGCGCCTCTATCGGGCCTCCTGACTACTTCTTCGGCCACAGCTTCCACCACATCCTGGTGGAAACCCCCGAGCTGCGGTCCAAACATCCGGATTGGTTTGCCAGAGACGCCAGGGGAAACAGCAAGAAATCGGGGCAGCTTTGCACTTCCCATCCCGATGTTGTTGCCATCGCCATACGCAAGGCGGCGCTCTTCTTCGATCGCAACCCCGAAGCTGCCACCTTCGGCGTTTCTCCCGAGGATGGAGGCGGATTCTGCCAGGACTGGCGCTGCCAGGCGCTGGACGAGGAGATCGGGGTCGACAACGGTTTCATAACCGACCGCTTCATGTATTTCGCCAACCAGATTGCTCAGGGGTTGCGCGAGCTCGATCCGGTGAAATACTCCAACAAGCGGATCGGGTTCCTGGCGTATCACAACTACATCAACCCGCCTGAGAAGATTGTTCCCGATCCGATGGTGACCGTGGTCATGACGCACATGCATTGGTCATACTGCGATGTGCATGCCATGGACGATCCCAGATGTCCGAGCAACAAGGGGTTCTCCAGGCGCTTACAACGCTGGCAGGCAGTCTCCGATCACGTCGGCATCTACGATTATTTCGGCCACAACGAATTCTACGTGCCGTGGCCGTTGTGGAATACGACCATCCCCCAGCATCTGGCCTACTTCAAGGAACAGGGGATCGAGGCGTTCATTGCCGAGTCGCAGCAGAACTGGGCAAACCAGGGCATGAATTTCTACGCTGCCGCCAAGCTGGCGTGGGATACCGACCGGGACATGGAGGCTCTGTGGGAAGATTTCTACATTCGCTTCTACGGACCCGCGGCTGAACCGATGCAGCATTACTGGCAGGGGTGGGAAGCGGACATGCAGGGTTCCGGCCAGCATGTCTGGGACTGGATCCTCGACGCCAACAAGGTCCCGCTGATCGATACCAGCCGCCGTCACCTGGATTCAGCCTGGGAAGCAGTGGAGGCGGCGGAAAGCGACGGCACCAGACTGGACAAGGTGCGCGGCCGGCTGCAGTTGGCGGAAGAGGGGTTCAAACACACCGACATGTGGTACGAGATGCGGCGCCGATGGACGGCCAACGATATCGGTAAAGGCGTCTCGCTCGCCAACAGCATGATCGATCACATAAAATCGACCCGAGGCATGGAGCCTCAGGTCTTTATCGAAGGGCTGGCGCTTCAGCACATCGAAGAGCAACGTCGGGCAATGGGTGGCAGGCCGAGACCGGCGCCGGAAGGCCCCACTTTTCCCCAGCCGCCCGCATGGGACGGCCGTTTTGCGTTACCCGAAGTCTCAGGAACCTTCCGACCGCTCCGCCTGCAGACGTCGAGTGTCAATTGGGGAGGGGGACAGGTGGAGATCCCGTTCGTCTTGAACCAGCGAGCTCGCGTATGGCTCGCCGTCTACGAAAAGGGAAGCATCGACACCGGGGAGCGCGGGCTGCGTGGGGCGTGGCTACGTTTGGAGCCGCAGGACAAATTCGTGCTTGTATCGTCCGGACAGATCTACGGGACCGGCGTGCATGCCGTGTCCTGGGACGGAACGGACTTTGAAGGAAGGCTGGTCCCGGCAGGCGCGTACGCATTCGACCTGATCGCCGTCAACAATCTGGATCAGCCTGTTCTAGCAGGTCCCAGCGCCCGCACGGGCTGGGGCTCCAACCTCATCGACACGCGCTTCGAACCGCCGGAGATTTGGATCCAGGAGTACGAGCGAGAGTACCCTGCCAACCGGCACAAAGCGGGGGACGTGATTCGCGGTACCCTGGGTGTCGATTATCTTGCCCATTCATTGGCTTGGGAACGGTGGTCGTACAACGGCGTGCTGGATTTCGGAGGGGCGCGGACCCACAGCGGTCTGCGCGTCGACGATCTCGACCCGGGAATCTTCTGGACCACCCATTACAAAGGGGAAGAGGGCGGTTTGTACAAGATGCGCATCGACCGCGAAGAAAAGAGTTGGAATCGGGACCCTTCCTTCGGCATCAATGGTTTTGCCGCCAACTTCGAGGATCGGCTGATGGCGGTGGAGCCCTGGGGTCCGGTGGTTTACGGCGCCCATTGGAGTCAGGGGTATCCTCCACTGAGCACCATCGAATCATGGGACAAGACCAGTGGTGAGATCGTGCAGGAGTTCGACGTCAACGATGTCTACGGCAATCGTGGACCCGGGCAGATCGGTGTCAACCGGCAGGGGATCTGGATGGCCAGCCATTCCAGCCCCAACGTCGCATTTGTCACGCACGAGGGGGCGCTTGCGTGGGTGAACAGAAACGGCGACGAGATCGGTGACTTCGTTTCAAATGAGGATGCCAAACTGGGATCGCGAGCGTTACACATTGCGCCTGCGGCCGGCAGCAACATCAAGATTCAGGCGGACGCCCATGGGCGTGCGGTATTCCTGACCACCTCGGGAAACAACCGAGGAGCACATTTTTCGGTTCTGGGTCGTGACGGCGCGGGCTTGTTCGAGGTGGAGCTCCCCGGACGGCTGGGCCCCTTTCGCCCGGATGTCACCTGGCATCTGCGCATCGTCGACGAAGAGGGAGGTCGGTATGACGGCATCTACTACGGCAGCCGTTTTGGACTACAAAGCCGCAGCTGGGAATACCCAGAGGACCAGAAGTTCGGTCCGGGCATGCTGATGTACATTCCGTTCGATCTGGCTTCGGGAGAGTTGGGGCCACACGTCACTGCGGTGGAGACGCGTGCGGCTGTACCTGGTAAATATGCGCTTGAGCCGGCCTATCCCAACCCGTTCAATCCGGAAACTATGATTCGCTTCCAGGTTCCGGATAGGACCACCGTCGAGATTGCGATCTATAACATCGCGGGGCAGAAGCTGCGCACACTTGCAAGCGGAAAATTCGAAGCGGGCTTGCACCGGTTGACTTGGGACGGCCACGACCGCATAGGGCGGGCAATGGCCAGCGGAGTCTACTTCTACCGCATGAAAACCGGAAGTTTCCTCGCTACCCGTTCGCTTACGCTGTTGAAGTAGGTGGACAATCGAAAATCCTTAATGTTTGATCCTGCGCGTCTGTTTTCGTCAGGCCTGCCCAGCCGCGAGTGGTGTCAGTTCCCCGCAGAGGGATTTTCGCAGCCGGCGTGTGGCGCGATCTTCCGCGCCGAGAAGTCTCCGTGTTGTGGGGTGCCGTTAGGTGGCATCAGCACAGGATGTGTCGACGTGGATCCACGCGGGGTGTGGGGATTCAGCAGCATCTTCAATCCCAGTTCGGATGAAATGGGTGGGTGGGACCGCCGCGGTCCCCGCAAGCTGCCCACCTTGGAGCCGATTCTCGGTCTGGCGTCGGGCGGTAAGACCTGGGTAATGGCCACCGAGGAGATGATCGCAGGGGGCGAGATGCCCTGGTGCACCGACCTGCTGGCCGCCGAGATGCACGGCAAGGAGATACCTCAACATTTCGTTACACCGGTAGATCTTGAGGGCGTTGAGGCAGCCCGGGATATCGACTACTGGGGCCACTATCCGGTAGCCGATATGGAGTTCGATACGTCCGCTCCCGTGTCTGTAGGCATGCGGTCATGGGCGCCTCTGATTCCCGGGAACGCTGCCGCTTCCAACATTCCTGCCGCCGTATTCGAGGTACACCTGCGGGCCGATGAACACGCCTGTAGCGGAACCCTGGCATTCAACTTCCCCGGTCCCGACCGTGAGGAAGCGCGGTCGACGGAATTCACGCGCAGCGTTATGCAAGAGGACCTAACTGGTCTCATCGTTTCGTCCGCGGCCGGCGTCAACTACGTGCTCGGCGTCATCGGCAGCGAAGAGGTTCGCTTTGGCGCCGGTCTGGGCGGCGACGCCGCAGCGTGGAAGTCGTTCGCTGTCTCCCTGCCACAACCGGCCAACCGCGAAGTGACCGGTGCACGGATCTACGAAGATGCCAGCTGCACGGCTGCCGTCAGCTTCGATCTCAAACCTGGCGAGGAAAAGGTGGTGCGATTTGTCCTCGCCTGGTACGCCCCGGTGGTGGAGGGCGCCAGAAAAACGTGGGACGGCATCGACCGGGTCGAGGATGATTTCTTGCGCCAGCGCTGGATGGCGGAATCGTGGGCGGGTGACACTAACTACTACTACCAGATCTACGCCACGCGCTACGGCAGCGCCGTCGACGTTGCTCGCCGGGTAAGCGCCGAGCACAGCAGTCTGCTGCAACGGGTACTTGCGTGGCAGGAGGTTATCTACGCCGAGGGCAACTACCCCGTGTGGCTGCGCGATTCGCTGGTCAACAACCTGGCGCTGATCGCCGAAGACAGTCACTGGTTCCAACCGCGTCCGCCGTTGGGTGACTGGTCCCATCCTTTCGGCGCCTTCGCACTCAATGAGAGCCCGCGGGGATGTCCCCACATGTCGTGCAACCCGTGCGACTGGTACGGCAACCATCCCATCGTCTTCTTTTATCCGGACCTGTCGGCATCCACCCTGCGGCTTTTCAAGCAGTATCAACTGGAAAACGGCGAGATACCGTTTGCCATCGGCAAGATCGGGGATCTGCCCGACATGGCCACGCCGGAGTATTACTGGCAGGTCTCTCTCAACGGAACCTGTTACGTGGACATGGTGGACCGCCAATGGCAGCGAACCGGAGATGACGAGTTTCTAGCCGAATTTTACGAGTCAGTGAAGGCGTGCAACAGCTTCACCATGAACCTCAACAAGAATCACGGCGGCGTGATCAGCATGCCGGAGATAGGCGGCATGGAATGGTTCGAGGCCGGCGAATGGGTCGGCATGGTTGCCCACATCGGCGTCATGCGGCTATCGCAGTTGAAGATCATGCTGCGCATGGCCCGAGCCATGGGGGACGATCAGTACTCTACGAAATGCGCGCAGTGGCTCGAAGATGGAACACGGGCGATGGAAGATGAGCTGTGGACCGGAAGCTATTACCTGAATTTTCTGGTGCCGGACAGCGAAAAAAAGTCGGACGACATCATGGCCTACCAGCTCGATGGGGAGTGGGCCAACTTCTACCACGGGGTCGGTGGCGCACTAGAGCCCGACCGCGTCAAAACCACGCTGGAGACCATCAAGCGCTGCAACATCGCGCTGACACCTGAGATCGGCGCCGCCAACTTTTCGCGTCCCGACGGCAGCGCACTCGCCGCAGATACCAAGGTGGCCGAGTATGGCGTCTATGCGATGTTCCCGCCCGAGGTAGTTCTCCTTGGAATGAACTACATCTACGCTGGCGATCTCGAATTCGGCCTCGATCTGATTCGCCGCCACTGGGAAAATTTGGTGTTGCGGCAGGGGCACGGGTGGGACCTGCCCAACATCGTGCACGGGGATTCAGGGAAGCGGGCGTTCGGCACAGATTACTATCAGAATATGATTCTGTGGGCGTTGCCTGCAGCGATGGAGAATCAGGATTTACGAGGATACACAGCCAAAGGGGGTTTGATCGATCGGGTGTGGGAGGCGGGAAATCCGGAGAGTACGGCCCGCTAAGCAGGGAGCACATACCCTTGCGGAACGCGCGTTGGGAACCAATCTTTCTGGCGGTGCGGACCCGCGGGGGCACTACTCCGCGCCCCGATTGTCGCTCAATAAACGAGGCCATGCCCGTGATCGCAGAATCGCAACCGCAATCGATTCCCTGGTACCGAATGCCGGCACATCGAAGACGCGAGTCGTGAGACGAGCATCCTTCCTTTTCCTACTGCTCGTGCTCACATCTTGCAGTGCGGCAGCAGGGCAAGAAACCCCACAGCGCCTGGTGTTGCGTGAGGTGGAGCCGTCGTCCCCCTTCCTGCAGCGCCAACTTCCAGCCTACCGCAACTACGCCTACACCAACTTCACAAACTATCCGAACCACAGCACGCCTTACACCGACCAACCGCGGACTTTCTACAATTCCCTTGGCAGTCACCTCATCACCGGATACGAGATCTACAACTGGCGCGAGACACGGATGCCTGGACAGTAGTACGGCAGCGTCATGTTCAAACACATGAACACCTTTCGCCCGGTCTTTGACCAGGTGATGGTGGGCAGCGACGGCTATGGCCAATGGGGCTACAGCGCCATCCTTGGGGATGGCGTGATGGCCTACTTCACGCCGATGACCCTGGCCAAGGTCAATCTCAACGGCCTGCGGGTCGATTATTCCAGACCCAATCTCAAGATTACAACGGTGGCGTCTCGCCTGGAGCGTCAGGCTACCACGCGGACCTCATCCGGAGCCGCCTGGATCGTCGACGGAAGCTTTTTTGGCGATGACAACATCATGCTGCTCGGAAGCCGGGCCGAGGCGCAGATTGGAGCCCTGCGGTTGGGTTTGAACGGTGTCAATATGCACCTCTACCAGAGCACGCAGCCGGGCAACGGCCTCAAAGGTAGAGTACGGCCCAACCAACCGCTGATCGACCTGATCCTGCTGCGCATTGCCGACGATTCGCCCTCTGACGGCCGCGGGGGCCCGGTGGTCCAGGAGATGCAGCTCATCGTCAATGGCCAGGCGCGGCCGGAAATCCGACCGCAGGTACTGCGGCATCGGTCGGGCATCTCCACCCAGGTCGGGAGGATCTCCCAGTCGACCGGCGAATTCCGCCCGGTTCCGTACAACCGACCCAGGGCGATTTCCGGTGTCGCCGGTTCCGCCTTTTACCGGGACCGGGAGATGCCCCTCTTCGCCGACTATATCTACCGTTTTTCCCACGAGAGCGGCATAGACGTGACTGAGGATACTAACCTGGCGGGGCTGCTGGCGAGTTTCGTGGTTGAATCTCCGGATGCAATCTTGAGCGCCGACGGGGAGGAGGTACTGATCTACCTGTTCGATGTCTCGCAGGAACCCGAGGTCCGATCCCTCGCGGTCGAAACTCTCATGGGCAATGACTACCACGTGGTGGTAGCAACCCTGTGGGAAGACAACGCCCGCGCCCGCAACGTGCAAACGCAGTATAAGACCACCTATTACCGCACCGCGCTGCGCGCCAAAGGCAACATCCAGGATGTGTCGAATCTCAGGAGGGTGCGCTTCAAAATTGGCGAGGATACCGCGCTGTTCGTCTACGGTGTGGATGCCGCGTTCAACCTGGCAGGTCTGGAAATCAACGGCGAGTACGCGCGCTCGTCGCTGTACTCCCGTTACCCCGCCCATGTGCAGGGAGAGCGTCGATTCGACGAGGCGCCACGCTTCGCGACGCGCGATGCCGCCTACAACCTGCGGATCCTGCGCTGGTTCGGTCGCGGTCGGGTGGGGGCGGAATACTTCTCCATGAATCCGAACTACACCACCGAGATACGCAGCTATCTGATGCGTCAGGCCGTCTACGACCAGGGGGACCTGGCGGGACTCACGAATCAAACGGTCTACTGGCGGCTAGTGCAGGACAACGATGATCGCGACCGCTTCGTCGATGCGCCTCTGGGGCACAACATCGCCGCCGGCCGCGATCAGGAGCACGTCGACCCTAATGGAACCTTCCCAGGCCACGACGAGGACAACGACGGCATCCCGGATACGAATCGCAACTTCAACAATCTGCCCGACTTCGAAGAGCCGTTCCTGATGTACTACGTAGAACCGAACAAATATGTCTACGGTCTCGATCGGAACAACAACAACGAAGTGGATCTGCGCGAGGACGATTGGGAGATAGACCTTCCATATGATCTGGATCAACGCGGTGTTCACTTCTTTGGCCACCTAGAGCTGACCCGGTTCTGGTCGATGGGTGTAGGTCGCCACGAGGTCGAAGAAGTGGCCGGTTCCGGGCGCAACAAATCCACCTACGCGTTGTTGAACTACCAGCGCGAGGGCGTTGCGCGGGTGCGGCGGATCTTCTTCGAGAATCATCTCCGCAGGGTCAAAGACGATATCCCCGATCCGTTCAACGAGTTGTCGGAAAGACCCCGCGTAGCATCCGTGGGAGCCGGAGACGGCTCCTTGGAGATCAGCAGTATCGGTTTTTTCAATCAGACGCGCGAGGATCCCCGGTTCTACCGGAACAGCTACGTCAACGAGACCTACCTTGAAGGTGTGTTGAATCCCTGGTCCACCCTTTATCTGGCACAGAAGCTGCGGCTGCGCTTCAACTGGCAACAGGGGGGCACGTTGACAGGTGGGGAGGAACAGCGCGAGCATCGTTTGGATTTGCAGACAGTGGTCAGCCGCGCGGACTACACCTGGAACTGGGGCAAATTCAGTGTGAAGCCGCAGTTCAAGTTCATGCTCTTTCGCCTGGTGGATCAGGATGCCGACCGCCAGGCCGACGGGACCTACGAGAGCCGTGCGCTCACGTCGGAACTTAGTGCGATTCCGATATTACGTCTTGAGTATCCCGTAATGAGCCGAACGTTGATGCAAGTGGGATTCCAGGGGATCGGACCTTTGCCCTATCGCTTCAAAGACAAGGTGCGAGAACGTCAGAGTTTCGAGCGCCGCACCGCATTCGTCAACCTAATCAACCGCTCGTCCTACTTTGGCTACGATCTGTATACCATAGTCGGCTTCACCCGCGACCAGAAGGAGTTCGACGATGTTTTCCAACGGAACAGTACCGACCTGGGCGGCATACAGTCCGACCGTTATGGTCTGCTGCCCATACAGGTTCCCCGCCTAACCGGCGAGTTTAATGCCTGGTCCGTTTTCGCGCGGGCGCTGATCGGCTTCACCGACTTCGGACGCGCGCTCTAGCGAAAATAGGGAGAGGATCCTCGAAGATTCTTGTGGCTAAGCTAGGGAACGTTAATACAACCAACATCTGTGCTCTGCCGCTGCGGGATACCACCCTCAATCACCGTACCCGGGACATTAGAACGCGGATGCGCGGTGATGAGGTGGTTGCGATGGACAATTTTGGGGCAGATCTGACTTTCTTCGACCCCTATGAGGGATAGCATGGAACGTATCTTCCCGAACCTGTACCGGTTCACCGATTTCCGGTCTAGAAGCCGAAGCTATAGTTACCTGCTTGTTCGGAAAGAGGGTAACTTGCTGCTGCCCGGCTTCTTCACCTCGTTGTGCGACCACTTCAAGGATATCGACAAAATGGGCGGCATCGACCTGCAGTTCATCACTCACTATCACGATCTGAACCCGGAGTTCCACGAGAAGGCGCACGATCACTTCGGCTGCAAGCTGTGTTATCACAAGGCGGCGGGGGCGACGGTTCGAAAGCAGACCAAATGCCCGGCAGAGGAGTTCAGCAACGATGGACTGCAATTGGGCTCGGACTTCGAGGCCGTGTACTTTCCAGGTCACACGCCCGGCCATAGTGTCCACCGTTGGCGTCACAGACGTAAGCAGTTCGTGTTCTCGGGACACGTCATGAAGCTGGTCGACGGCGTTTGGGAGTTGTTCTTCAATCCCACCAAGGCAGACAAGGGCACGCGGTTCGATGATTTCGCCGAAGCGGACCACCTTCTGCCGACCTCATCACCCTACGGCACTGAGGAATTCCATACCTTCAATGGGCATACCAGGACCTCGTTCAACGAGGCAGTGAAACAGGCCTTGGAGGTCCCCAGTCCCGTGACTCGTCGCGTGCAGTTCAGGTGGACGAAGAGTTAGGCGGTAAGTCATTGAAGCGGATGTTCACGAGCATGGCGACAGCGCCAAGTGTTGCAGGACGCTTCGCTGCCCCTGATTCCGCATTTTAAGCTGTTTGAATCTTTTAAACACTCTCCAAAGGAGCAAGGGATGGAACTCGGCACGTTCTCGATCAGCCTGGCTGTCAAGGATCTTCAGGCCTCGAAAACCTTTTATGAGAAGTTTGGTTTCACGGTTTTCGCCGGAGAGGCCTCCCAAAACTGGCTGATCATGAAGAACGGCGAACACGCTATCGGTCTCTTTCAGGGCATGTTCGAGAAGAACACCATGACCTTCAATCCGGGTTGGGACAGCAACGCAGGCTTGCTCGACAGCTTTACCGACGTGCGCGAGCTTCAGCGCCAACTGAAGGCGGAAGGCGTGCAACTAATATCCGAGGCCGATGAGGCCACCGCGGGACCTGCCAGTTTCATTGCCGTCGACCCGGACGGGAATCCTATCCTCGTTGACCAGCATGTGTGATTGTGGATGTTCCGGCTTGGCATTGGCCAAGCTGAGGTCAAGAGCCGGGGAATAAGCTAGCAAATGCTGGAAACAAACCGTGTCTGGTAAGTACGAGAAACTATATACAAGGTCGCTCGACGACCCCGAAGGTTACTGGGCTGACGCCGCCGAAGAGGTCCACTGGTACAAGAAGTGGGACACTGTTTTCGATGACTCACGCTCGCCCTTCTATCAGTGGTTCAAGGGCGGCATGGTCAACAGCTGTTACAACGCGCTCGATCTGCATGTGGCCAACGGGCGAGCTGATCAACTGGCACTGGTCTACGACAGTCCTGTCACCGACACGATCAAGGCGTTCACCTTTCGTGAGTTATTGGATCAAGTCGCCCACTTTGCCGGGGTGCTGGCCAGCCAGGGGGCGCAGAAAGGCGACCGGGTGCTCATCTATATGCCCATGGTGCCCGAGGCGGTCATTGCCATGCTGGCCTGCGCCCGGATCGGAGCGGTCCACTCGGTAGTCTTCGGAGGATTCGCCGCAAACGAGCTGGCTACCCGCATCGATGATGCCAAACCGAAACTGATCGTTTCCGCCTCGTGTGGTATCGAGGTGGAGCGGGTGATACCTTACAAACCGCTACTCGATCAGGCGATCGAGATGGCCGCGGCAAAACCTAAGCGGACTATCATTCTCCAGCGTCCCCAGTCAGAGGCGTCCATGATTGCTGGGCGAGATCTGGATTGGTCTGAGCTGATGGCGGGTGCGAAACCGGTCGATTGCGTGCCGGTTGCGGCAACCGATCCCCTATACATCCTTTATACTTCCGGTACAACGGGCATCCCCAAAGGGGTCGTGCGCGACAACGGGGGTCATCTGGTCGCGCTGAAATGGAGTATGGAAAATATCTACGGCGTTGTTGCCGGCGAGGTTTATTGGGCCGCATCGGACGTGGGTTGGGTCGTCGGTCACTCGTATATCGTTTATGCGCCTCTGTTCAAGGGCTGCACCAGCATTCTGTACGAAGGCAAACCTGTAGGCACACCCGACCCCGGCGCGTTCTGGCGGGTCATCGCCGAGCATGGGGTAAACGTCATGTTCACCGCGCCGACGGCCTTCCGAGCCATCAAACGCGAAGATCCCGACGGTGATTTTATCCGCAAGTACGATCTGAGCACCTTCCGCACCCTCTTCCTCGCCGGTGAGCGATGCGATCCAGATACCCTCCTTTGGGCGAGGAGACTCCTGAACCTCCCGGTGATCGACCACTGGTGGCAGACTGAGACCGGCTGGCCGATTGGGGCCAACTGTATCGGTCTGGGGAGTTTTCAGGTCAAGCCAGGCTCCTGTACGAAACCTGTCCCCGGTTTTGACGTGCGCGTGTTGGATGAGTCCGCCAAGGAACTGGCGGCCGATCAAATAGGCAGTATTGCCATCAAGCTGCCTTTGCCGCCCGGCTGCTTGCCGACCCTGTGGAACAATGATGTCGGTTACCAGGAAGCTTACTTGAATGCCTTTCCCGGGTTCTATACGACAGCGGATGCCGGCTACAAGGATGAGGATGGTTACCTGTGGATCATGAGCCGGACTGACGACATCATCAATGTGGCCGGGCATCGGTTATCAACCGGGGCGATGGAGGAAGTGCTCGCCTCCCATCCAGACGTTGCAGAATGCGCTGTCCTGGGTGTAGCGGACGAGATAAAGGGTGAGGTTCCGCTCGGAACGATCGTACTCAAGGCGGGCGTGGAGCGCGCCCACGGCGAGATTGTTCAGGAGCTGATTCAGATGGTGCGGGAGAAGATTGGTCCCGTCGCTTCCTTCAAGGTGGCGGCCGTCGTGAAGCGGCTACCCAAAACGCGATCGGGCAAGACCTTGCGCGGGACCGTGAAGAAGATCGCCGATGGGGTAGCTTACCGCATGCCGGCGACGATCGATGATCCGGCTATCCTGGACGAGATCGCCGAAGCCATTGCTTTGTTGGGTTACCCGAAACGACAGTGAGCCAGCTCGAATCAATGGTGCGGCCTTGCCTAGCAATTGCGAGGCGCCGCTGGGTTCCCACACTCAGGAATGCTACGAGTGAAGCCGAAGGTTTCAGTCTTTATCGCAACGAGTCTCGACGGCTTCATAGCCCGCAAGAACGGCGAGCTCGATTGGCTGGATGCCGCCAATGCGACCGTCTCCGAGGGTGAGGATTGTGGGTACGGCGCATTCATGCAAACGGTAGATGTGCTGGTGATGGGTCGCAATACCTACGAGAAGGTGTTGTCCTTCGGAGAATGGCCTTACAGGAAGACCCCTGTGGTCGTGCTGAGCGGCAGCCCCATTACTTTCCCGCCCGAGGTGCCTGAGACCGTTACCTGCTCCTCCGAAGACCTGATTGCATTATGTGACCGGCTGTCCCGCGAAGGCGCAAGCCACATTTACGTCGATGGAGGCATTACGATTCAACGGTTTCTCGAGGCGCAGCTCATAGACGAGCTGACCATCACCCTGATCCCGATAATTCTTGGCGAAGGAACACCGCTTTTTGGCCCGACCCAGGGGGACGTGGCGTTGCAACATCTCGAGACAGTGGCGTTCGAATTCGGATTCGTCCAGGTGAAGTACTCTGTTGTCAGTGATGCATAACCAAGCGGACACCAACCCATGACTGCTCGAATAGTTCCTAGCGGAGGCTTAATATGACAAACGTGCAAACCGACGAATCAACTCGACAGAACCCGCTCCGGTTGTGGCCTGGCGTGATCGGCGTGTCACTGCTGTGGGTGGTCAGGTTTGGTGTGCCCATCGTCGTGCCTGAAGCTATCGCCTTCGGAGTGATCGGCGGACTCGTCGGTGGGCTGGCCATCGTGGTTTGGTGGGCGTTCTTCAGCCGGGCGTCACGGTCCGATCGCTGGGGCGCCGTTGTCCTGATGATAGTTGCACTGGTCGTGACCTCGCAAATCGTCCACGAGTCGATTGCGACGGCGATGATGGGGATGATGTTCATCGTCTACGCCATCCCGGTCCTCAGCCTGCCCTTCGTCGTCTGGGCGGTGACCACCCGCAACTTTCCCGACCGGCCTCGGCGCACTGCGATGGTCGCTACTATTCTGCTCGCCTGCGGCGGGTGGACGCTCGTCCGGACCGGTGGTTTTACCGGCGAGCTCGATCAGGATTTTGCATGGCGGTGGACGGACACTCCCGAGGAGCGGCTCCTGGCCGAAGGCGGCGACGAGCCCACGTCGCTCCCACTGGCTTCCGCAGAGGCGGCGACGGGAGCTGATTGGAACGGCTTTCGTGGACCCGATCGCGACGGTGTTGTCCCTGGGATACGGATCGCAACTGATTGGTCCGTCTCGCCGCCGGTCGAGCTGTGGCGCCGGAATCTGGGACCGGGCTGGTCCTCCTTCGCGGTTCGGGGGGACCTCTTCTACACCCAGGAGCAGCGCGGCGACGACGAAGTCGTCGCTTGTTACAGGTTGACCACAGGTGAGCCGGTTTGGAAACACCGCGATACGGCCCGGTTCTGGGAGGCGAATGCCGGCGCTGGCCCGCGCGGGACCCCGATTCTCAGCGACGGTCGCGTGTATACCCTTGGCGGGACCGGCATCTTGAACGTGCTCGAGGCCGGTGACGGGACCTTAGTGTGGTCGCGCAATGCGGCGTCCGATACAGACGTGAAGGTTCCGCACTGGGGTTTTGCCGGCTCGCCACTGGTGGTTGATGACGTCGTGGTCGTCGCCGCTGCCGGCACCCTCGTCGGTTACGACCTTGCGACTGGCGCGCCGCGCTGGTTCGGACCACCCGGTGGCGATGGCTACAGCTCGCCACATCTACTGACCATCGATGGAATCGCGCAGGTCCTGCTGATGGACGGGGATGGTGCCACCAGCGTCGCGCCGGCCGACGGTGGGTTACTCTGGGAGCATCCGTGGCCGGGCGGCAGCCGCATCGTGCAGCCGGCCCTCACTGCGAACGGTGACATCTTGATCAGCGCAGGCGAGGAAAGCGGCGGCTCAGGACTGCGCCGGATCACCGTGGTGCAGGGAGCCGGCGGATGGACCGTCGATGAACGTTGGACCTCGATGGGGTTGAAACCCTACTTCAATGACTTCGTGGTTCACAAAGGACATGTCTTTGGGTTCGACCGCAGTATAATGGCATGTGTCGACGTCGAAGACGGCAAACGCACATGGAAGGGCGGCCGTTATGGCTTCGGCCAGCTCGTTCTATTGCCCGACCAGGACGTGTTGCTGGTGCTGTCCGAAAGGGGGGAACTGGCGCTCGTGGCGGCGACCCCCGACCGGTTTACGGAGCTTGCGCGGTTTCCGGCAATCGAGGGCAAGACGTGGAACCACCCGGTGCTCGTCGGGGACATCCTTCTGGTTCGCAACGGTGAGGAGATGGTCGCGTTCCGGCTGACCTTAGCGGAAGACGGCAAGTATGCGATGCACCGATAAGAGAGGCTCTTGGCCGCCTGGCCCGATGCGAAACGTTTCTATGATGTGAATCTGCGCAAGAAATCCTACACACCTGAGCTCATTGAGAACCTCTTGATGCTTTCTGCGCCGCTCATATATGGGTTGATGATGGAATGGGATCTCGATCGAGTGGCCGCGTTCGCCAACCAACTGGGATCATTGGTGGCCTCCAGGCATGGTGGCATACCGCCATGGACCTTAGGGGAACTCATGGCTCTTGAAACCTAGAATGGTACCATGATCACCACAGTCATATTCGACCTTGACGGTCTCCTCGCGGACACGGAGAAACTCCACCGCAGGGCTTATCAGGATGCGTGCGAAGAGTTTGGATACGTGCTTCCCGACCAGCATTACGACGATCATTGGATTCGCGACGGGAAAGGCATCGTTGAATATCTTGCCGTTCAGCAACTGTCTCTCTGTGCCGACGAGATCCGCGTCAGGAAGGCGAAGAGATATGAACGTTTGGTCCGGTCGAGCGCTGAACCGATGCCCGGCGCGATCTCCGCCCTCGACCTATTGCGGACGAAATTGAGGATTACCCTGGCAACGTCGTCGTACCGCGATGCAGCATATGCGGTGTTGCAAACCCTCCGAATCGAGGGGAAGTTTGAACACATCGCGACGAAAGAGAGCGTCGAGCGTTTGAAGCCGTTCCCGGATGTCTTCCTTGGGGTGGCCACCGCTCTGGGAGTTTCACCAGGCGAATGCGTTGTTGTGGAAGATGCGCAGAAAGGAATTCTTGCGGCCGATTCTGCCGGCATGTCCAGCATCGCGGTTCCAACTGCGCAGACCCGGAACAATGACTTCTCGAAGGCAACTGTCGTGCTTCGCTCGCTCGAGGAATTGACCTTCGAGACCATCGCAAAGTGCGCGGGGGAGACGTTTTCATTCAGATAGGTTAGGTTCTCGATGGAAAAGCCCAGGAAAATTATAAACCAGGAGGTTCATTCCCATGACCACCAAATCATTTCACAAATCGGCTGATTGGAAGACCGGTCTGCGGACCTACTTCGAGTACCGGGATCTAGGTATCGTGGAGGCCACCAAGGGTAAGGTCCTCGCACATGTCATCCGCGCGAGGGAATCTAGCAGCGGTCCAGGAGGATATCACACCCACGACCTCGAGTTTCAGATGAACTACGTGCTGAATGGTTGGACGCGGGTGGAGTTCGAAGATGATGGGGTGGTCCGCTTCGAAGCGGGGGACAGCTGGTACCAGGTCCCCAACATCAAACACGAGGTGCTCGAATTCTCCGAAGATTTCGAAGTCATCGAGATTACCATGCCGGCGCAGTTTCCAACGGCGGACGCACAACGATGAGAGTGCGGCCACCTTACGCGAGGGGGTTGCGGCGGTGCCGGTCGGAGAGCGGCAAACAATGAGCCGCTTGAACGGCAAGGTAGCGGCGATCACCGGTGGAGCATCCGGCATCGGAGAAGCCACAGTGCGGCTTTTCGTGGAGGAGGGTGCCCGCGTGGCTTTCGCCGATCGCGATGGCGATCGTGGTGCCGCCATCGCCGAAGAAATCAACGGGACCGGCGGAGACGTTTTTTTTGTGCAGGCTCACATGGAACGGGAAGCCGAAGCCATGGCATTCGTTCAAAGTGCCGTAGATCGCTTCGGTCAGCTCAATATCCTGGTGAACAATGTCGCCATGCGCCTCTATCAGACGGTAGTCGAGGCGAGTGAGGAGAGCTGGGACACGATCCTGGCAGTGAACGTCAAGAGTTACGCCTTCTGTGCCAAAGCGGCCATTCCCTTTCTATGCACTGCGGGCAGCGGCAGCATCGTAAATATAGCTTCCAACAACTCGATCATTGCCGGGATCAACACGGTTCAGTACGACACCACCAAGTCGGCGGTCGCCGGATTGACCCGGGGAATGGCTCGAGCCCATGCGGGCGACGGCATCCGCGCCAACGCCGTTTGTCCCGGACCTACCTATACGCCATTTCACCAGCAGCGTGCTGCGGCGGCCGGGAAAAGCGACGAGGCGTTCAAAGAGGAGTTCGGCCGGCCTTTGATGTTGAAACGGCCGGCGGTGCCGCGGGAGATCGCGGCGTGTGTCCTTTTCCTCGCTTCCGACGATGCATCGTTTGTGACAGGGTCGTGCCTGGTTGCTGACGGCGGCCAGTCGGCAAACAGTAGTGTCCCCGGTTAACATTCGAAATGGTTCGATATGAGAGGTCCAACCAGGCCGGCCCTAGCGAACGTAGGAATGCACGCAACGGTGGGTCTTGCAACTGGTTGCACTCACGACCTGGCGGCTGACGCGAGTAGGGCGTCACCTTGAGTGCAGTCGCCTATTTCTGTTTCCACGGCAGCGCGTTAGACGTGTAAGCCTTGCGCATGTTGCCGAGCCATACCGGCCAGAACCAGGGTGTCTTCGCGCCCGGCGGTAGGTATGCGGCATCGACCGGGTATTTCTTGGTTCGATCGATCTCTTCCTTCAGGTAGCCCTCGATCGTGGAATAGGGAATCCAGGCGAAAGCGCTCCGTTCGAGATAAGTCTCGTTGGCTTCGGGCGGGACATGGTTCATCACCCTGGGAGAAGGCACGTACGGAACCTGGGCGAAGTAGGCGGCGAAGGCCCCATCCATCACCGGCGTCTGTCCCTTGATTCTTTTCAGCAGATCGTCTCGTTTGAAATATCCGCGCGATTCTTCCTCAGCTTTGTGCGCGGCGGTCTCGCCCATCGTTTCGCCTTCGCGCCCACCACCTCCAAACCCCGCCCATCCTCTGTCGCTTCCCGCGTGCTCTGCCAGCAGCAAATAGACCTCACCGCCCGATTGGTGGTACAGCACCATACCAGCGGGTGGCTCAGCGGCCGCAGTGTGACAAAACATCGCAACCATTCCGCTCACTATCGCCCGTTTCATGGGACCCCTTTCTATCCGTGCCAACGTCTGCCCTGAGATGCTGATCCACAAGGCCAGCAATATTCCTTATAATATTCGAAATCCGACTGCTCTCAATGCCAGGATATGAAGGCGGGCGTAGTTGCGATTCCACGACTGACGGCGCACCGCGATCGCTAAGGAGATCACCATGTCGTCCCGCACGGAAGTTGAACCCATCATCGAGCTTTCAACCGAACTTCTCGCCTCCGAAGATCTCTTTTCGGTGCCCGATCGACGGAGCCGACGAAAGTGGAGCAGACCGTGGTGGCACATGGCTCTGCTGTGCGAGATGGGCGAAGCCGAACGAATACCAAAGTCGACCGCCGAGAGGGCGATGGGACTCCTCAAGAATGGCGCCTGGCCCAGGTTTGTGATTGCCGCTGCCGACGCGCCGCAAACGGACGGCGACCGGGAAAAGATGGACTGCTGCCACTGCGAGCTGGGTGTTTTCTACCGGTTACTTTCGGAGTGTGGCTGCGATGTAGATGCCGAGCTCCCGTGGATGCGAAACTGGTTTCTGCAACACCAGCTCCCCGACGGAGGCTTGAACTGCGAGCCATCCGCGTACGGCGGTTCTCGGAAGAGCTCGATAGTTTCAACCCTGCCGCCAATCGAAGCGATTCTGTACTTCACACCTCGGCCATTTACCGACGCCGAGTCCAGGTTTCTGGATGAAGGGGCGCGATATCTGATCGAGCATCGTCTGATTTGTTCGAAGAAGGATGGGGGAATCATCAATAAGGAATGGTTGAAACCTCTATTTCCACGTTTTTTCGAATACGACCTACTGCGGGGGTTGGCCTATCTCGCGGAATGGTCGAAGCGCCGAGAGCAACCCCTGCCAGAGACTGTGATCGCAGAAGGTCTCGGCCGGCTCAAGCCCTACATCGGAAAAAATGGCGTCATTCTGGGAAGGCATGTGAACGACCGAACAGGGGGCTGGAACGGAAGGACCTTCCCGCTGTTGAAATCCGTGAGCCGAGTGGGAAAAACATCCCCGTATCTGGCAAGACAGCTGGACACCGTGCTCCATGGCGTCCAGAAGGCAGACCGTTCGGGAACCGGCCTCAGGTGAAATTCCCCTCAGTTTTCACAGCTGCTCAGAACGAGATTCTCGAGGATCTCGAGCGCCGTGACCACCACGAGCGCCAAAACGGAATACGCGAAGCGCTCAGCCTCAAAGCGCTCGATCCTTCGGTTGCACAACTACTCTATCTATTGATCCTGCAGCAGGGAGCCAGGACCATCGTGGAGTTCGGCACCTCTCACGGGTACTCCACCATTCACCTTGCCGCGGCGGCCGAGCAAACCGATGGCCAGGTCCATTCCGTGGACCTGATGCCCGAGAAGACGGCGTTTGCGACTGGAAATCTCGAAGCAGCAGGTCTCATACATCGCGTCACGCTTGTAACCTCCGATGGAGTCGACTTCGTCACCTCGCTGCCCGACGGGGTCGATTTTGTTCTCGTCGACTACGGCGTGCCCAAATTTGTGTCCGCCTTTCCCGAGCTACGCGAACGGATGGCACCAGGATGTTTGATCTTCTTCGACGGTGGCCCCGGGGGTTACTGGGACCGGGAGGATGTACGTGACTTCAAGACGCAGCTCGAGGAGGATCCATCCTTTCTGGTCCTGATGCTGCCCATGCACAAGGAGCAGCTGCTCGCTGTTAGAATAGGGAATGAGGTGCAACCGCTAGTGGTAGACAGTCCTACTTGACTCGACTAGCAGGCAGGCCGTTTATCCACCGTTGTTCGACGGCGCCATCACGACAACCAGTGCAAGTGGAGAGTGAGAGATGAAACAGAGCAAGCAGTACACGGTGCGGGCGGTACGCTGCCAACACGAAGCGACGGTAGAGGAGACCTACCAGGCTCTCCGACGTGCCACCGAACCTCTCGCCGACGCCTGGGCGCGCCTCGAGAAAGCCGGCCGCATAGGTTTGAAGATCAACCAGGACATGCGGCTAGACGAACGAATCCGTCACAAGGGGATGTGGCAGCAGCTTGTTTGTGACAAGGTTGTGCGTGCCGCCCTTCGCCTGCTGCCCGAGCGGACAAGCGCCGAGATCGTGTGCACCGACGTGAGCTTCTACGGCGAGCGGGTCATCGCCTGAGTTACTCCGCCCAGGCCTGAGCTGGATAGCGTGCCATCCCTTAACCGTAACCTGATTGCCCGCCTGAAGGATCCACGCAGCGAGGTTCCGCTCGTTGTGCTCGCCGCGTTCTTGTGGGTACCGGGAATGGGCGATCCGTCCTTCCTCTCCGACGATTTCGATCACCTGTTGACCTGGGGGACGCCGCCGTTCGACCAGATCTGGCGCTGGTTCTACACCGAATCCTTCGGCTACTACCGGCCCCTGACCGCTTTGCTGTGGAAGGTGGAGTACGCTCTCTGGGGACCGACGCCGCTGGGTTTCCAGCTGGTAAACCTGGGCCTGCACACCGGCTGCGCGCTCTTTGTTCGCCGATTGGCATTGCAGGTTTTCGGGCCGTCGCGTGCCGGTCTCTGGGCGGCCTTGGCGTTTCTCTTCATGCCAGGTCACATCTTCGGCGTGTTGATGGTCGCGGCTTTGACCGGACTGCTATGCGCGTTGCTCTACCTGGCTTCGATCAGCCTTTACCTTCAAGGCCGGTCAAGTTCGCGGCCTCATCTGGTGCTCTCGGTGGTGTTCTTTCTGCTGGCCGCGCTGACCAAAGAGCTGGCACTGTCGTTGCCCTTGTTGGTCAGTCTCTGGGAGGCGATCGCGCTGCGGCATGAACGGCGGTTTTCATTCGTGCGCTGGTTCAAAGGTTGTCTGCCCTACGGCCTGGCGTTGGCCGCGTATCTTCTGTTTCGTCTCATCCACTTCGGCCAGTTGCCCAACAGCCCGCTGCACGCCCACCTGGATCCGGAGCGCATCGTAGTTAACGCGGCGACGTATACGGTAAAGTGTTTCGTACCCTGGGGTCTGGAGGGTTTGAAACCTTTCTTCCGCGCCCATCCCGACCTTTTGGCGCTGTTCGCCGGCGCCGGTCTGGTCACGGTGCTGGGTTTCGGGTGGATCTGCCGGCACGCGGTCAAGCCGGGACACTGGTTCAGCGTTATCTGGCTGGGAATTACCATGCTGCCCGTAGTTACGCTGTATTCGCCCTGGAACACCTACCTGACCTCGGTCGCCGCCGCGTTGCTGATCGGAGTCTGGTGCGACTGGACTGGAGGAGTGCGGGCGGCGGGGGTCAGGAAGTGGGGCCTGGTCGCATTCCTCAGCCTGTCGGTCGTCTATTCTCTGGACCACCAGCAGCGCTGGCGCCAGGCGCGTGTCCTCTGTGGCCGGCTGACCCAGGCCCTGGTCGCGATGCCGGCTTCGGACACTTATTATCTGGCCAACCTGCCGGCTGAGTGGAGCGATGTTCCGCTCTTTGTCAGCGACTCGGCTCTGCGGGGATCCGTCGCACTCGGCGGCCACCGAAGACAGGTCATGGGCCTTGCCAATGTCTGCAAAGTCCAGCGGGCAGATCGGGTCGAAATCACTCGGAACAAGGGGCCCAGCTTCTCGCTCCGCCTCGCGCTGCCGGAAGAGTTCATTCGGCTCGAGTCCCTGGAGATCCTTGCCAACCGCAGGGGGCCGCAACCGGGCTATCGCTTCTCGAAAGGAGCGGCGAGGATCCGTGTCGATGCGCTCAACCCGCAAGGGCAAGCAAGCGCGCTGACGGTGGATATGGGGTCCGCCGCAGCTCTGGCCAGGGTCTATCTCTGGGACGGTCAACGATTGAAGCCGCTTTTCAAACCATGAAGGGTGCCCTCGGAATACTGGTTCTGGCTGCCCTGGCTTACTGGCCCGCCGGTCAAGCTTTCTTCGTCAAGGACGATATCGTCCTGATCTCAGGCGCCCATCTGGACTTTTCCACCGCGCTCTTCCACTCGTGGCCCGGCGGTTTCGTGCGCCACGAGGCGCCAGAGAACCGGGTGGGATGCAAGGACCCACCAACGGGCTGTCGCAGCAGCCCGTTGAAGCTGGAGGCAGCCTGACCCTGGGAGCGCAGGGGAAGGTGGAAGCAGCCTCGACAACGACAGAGTGGAGTGGCACCTCCAGACACTCCACGTCTGGCAAGCAAGACGGAATGGTGTAACCCGAAGTGAACCAGTGATGGAACCCCCTTTAGCGGCCCGCCAACCCAAACCTGGTGGATAAGGGTTGGTACGCAACGCACGTGGTCGGATATATGACCGACTGCGACTCTGGGGAGGTGTGATACCCACCGAAGCAGAGGCCTTGGAGAATGCCTGCGGCGTACCCAAGGCGAAGTTGCAGGGGAAAAGCTGGGCACCTCCCCCGTCAAACGGTTCATGGTGAACGTGGGAACCGAGCCGAGTCCGACCGTTATCGGGCCCACTCAACACCGAAATTGGCGTTACGGCGTATTAGAGCTCGACACTGGCTACTACGCGATAGAAACAAGCTTCGGGTCCGTGATGACCAACGGGGCTTACTACCTCTATCTGCTCGCCGGCGGCAGCGCGATCGGCGGCAGGGTCGTCTACTACGATCCCGAACAGATCGGAGCGAATTTCTTCGACGTGTTCCCGCCGTTGTTGATTCTGACCGCTTTGCTGGTCGCTGCCTACGTGTGGCAAGCCAGAAAGAACGGCGACCGACCCTACGCCGGTCTGGGGATGCCGTTCCTATGGATTCTCCTTTCCCTCCTGCCGCTCCTGATCCTGGGTGAACGTCCGCGTCGTCTCGCCTATCTGGCGGTACCCGGCTACTCCATGGCCCTAGGTCACATCCTGTTCTACCTGCACGACAAATCCCGCTTCATGCGAATATCCAGAACAGGCATTATCTGTTTCGCCCTGGTTTTGGTTTCGACGCTGCATCTACGAAACCGCGATTGGCTTGCCGCCGGCGACCTGGAACGCTCACTGAGCGATGTGGTTGCCGACGATTGCCACATGGTTGCATTCGACGTGCCGAACCTTATCGGAGATGCCTTATTCTTCAACAGCGGATCAACTGCGCTCTGGCTGGCTAAAACCGGCCGACGGCCGCTCGTTTCCCCGCCCCACGAATGGGAACGAATTCCGGCGGGGACGATCCCCTGCTACTACCGCTACGCGGACGGTCACGTCGAGCCGGTCGAAGAGCCACCTCGTAGTCCCACGTTTACGCGCGGACGGAATTGGGCACCATCCCCTTGAGGGGGGCTGGCCGACGTACGGCTCGTCGGTCCGCTGCAGCCAAGACATCGGTGGGATTGGTATCTTCTTTGAGTGCGCGAATTTCGGGTGTCTCGCGAATCACAGCCGAGAAAACGTATCCGGGTTTTGACACCAATGGAATCGAGTGGGAGTTTGTAAACCGCCTTACCGACGAACCGGATAAGACCGACACCCTATGGCTGGGCGGTAGACCCTTCAAGAAAGCGAAATGAAATCTGAACAGAAATTGCAGATCCTGCTGGTTGACGACGAGGAGATCGTACATCAGACAGTCGGTGATTATCTGCGCGAATCCGGCGCCGAGGTAACGTCGAGGCACGACGGTCGTGAGGCCCTCGATGCCATAACCGGAACCGACTACGATCTCGTATTGGCGGATATCAGAATGCCACGCCTGGACGGTTTATCGTTTCTCGAAGAGGCGCAGCAGGTCCGGCCGGAGCTTTCGGTCGTGATCATAACCGGGCACGGGAACATGGAGACTGCTGTGCAGGCGCTCCGACTTGGAGCTGCCGATTTTCTCACCAAGCCGGTAAAGCTTATAGAGTTGGATGCGGTCCTCGAAAAGGCGGTCCGGCTGAGCGCGTTGCGCAAGGATCGGCTGCATCTGCGGGAAACCATCCGGGGTATTCAGGAAGCGGAGGGGTTGGGAGACGGCGGACATCAATTTCTCGGAACGAGCACCTCAACCGAAGTCATTCGAACCCAGGTGCAGCGCGCGGTTGAAGCTGAGTGTGATACAATTCTGATTACGGGCGAGACCGGTACTGGCAAGGAAGTGGTCGCTCGCGAGATCCACCGCCAGGCCTTTCCAGCCGAGCGGCCGTTTATCGCCGTAAGCTGCCCCGCGCTGCCAGATACTCTGGTGGAAAGCGAGCTCTTTGGGCATGTGAAGGGCGCTTTTACGGGCGCGCAGACAAACCGCGCCGGATACTTCGAGTTGGCGGATGGTGGCACCCTTTTCCTCGATGAGGTTGGAGATCTCTCAGACGCCGCGCAGGCGAAGCTGTTGCGGGTCCTCGAGACCAGGGCGCTGCGAAGAGTGGGGGCGGCCAAGGAAACCGAGGTTGAAGTCCGGGTCGTCGCGGCGACCAATCGGTCCCTCGAGCAGATGGTGGCGACGGGCAGCTTCCGCAGTGACCTGTTTTACCGGCTCAACCTATTTGGGATCGAGCTAACGCCGCTCAGAGAACGGCGCGAAGACATTCTCATCCTCGCCAAACACTTCTTGGAGGTTCGCAACCGAGGACGGTCCGGTCGGGCTGCGGGATTTTCGCCAGTTGCCGAAGAGATCCTGAGCGAATACGACTATCCCCGCAACGCCCGCGAGCTACGGAACCTCGTGGAGCGGGCGGCAATTCTCTGCGCCGAAGAGGAAATCCAAGCGGAGCACCTCAGCCTTCCACAGCGGAACGCGGAACCCGCTCCCGGGGACGCGCCTGCCACCGAACGAGCCGCAATCATCCACGCGCTGGAGGAAGCGAAGTGGAACCGTCGCCGAGCGGCGGAGATCCTCGACATGCCGTACTCCACCTTGCGATACAAGATGGGCAAACTGCAGATTGTCTGAAACGCTGCTGATCGTCGAGGATGAGGCCATCGTAGCCGCCGATTTGAAGGCTACTCTCGAACGTAGCGGATACACGGTTCTCGGACCCGTGGAATCCGGGGAGGTCGCCGTTGAAATAGCCGCCGAGCAGCACCCCGATCTCATCCTCATGGACATCCGGCTTGCGGGCGAGATGGACGGCATCGAGGCTGCCGCGCGAATCCGCCAGCAGCTCCACCTTCCCGTGGTGTTTCTGACCGCCCATTCGGACGAGGCCACGCTCTCCAGGGCACGGGAATCCGCACCCCTCGGGTTCTTGTTGAAACCCTTCAACGAGCGCGAGCTTCGAACCACCATCGAGATCGCAATACACCGCCACGAGCTGGAGGAGAAGCTTCGAGTTACGACCGAAAATCTCGAGCGTGAAACCGCGGAACGGCGTCGCGCTGAGAGCGAGCTGGATCTGTACCGCGCCCTTACGATTCGCTCCGACAGGCTTCGGTCGCTCGGCCAGATGGCGGCCGGCATCGCCCATGAAATCAACCAGCCTCTCGTCGGCGTCAGGGGTCTGGCCGAACACATCCTGCTGGGCTTGGAACGCGGCTGGGATTCCAGCGGGGAGACACTCAAAAGTCGTGTCGAAAAGATCATTGAGCAGGCCGATCGCATGGATCACATCGTCGAACACGTGCGTATGTTCGCCAGAGAAGGAGATCGGGCTACCTTCGAGCAGGTCAATGTTAACGATGTCGCGGAGTCAGCAGCGGCGTTGCTGACAAGTCCTTTTCGCCAGGAAGGGGTTCGACTGGATACCGAGCTGGGGACCGAACTGCCCCCTGTGCACGCCAATGTGTTCTCGCTCGAGGAGGTGCTCATCAACCTGCTCAACAACGCCCGTGACGCCGAGCTGGATCGCCCGGAGGTCGAGTCACCTCGGGTACTCTTGCAGACTCAGGTTCAGGGCGAGAACGTGCAGATTGCCGTAATCGATCACGGTATCGGAATCCCGAAGGAATACAGCGACCGAATCTTCGATCCGTTCTTCACCACCAAAGAACCAAACAAGGGATCAGGATTGGGATTGGCTATCTCAAGGAATATCGTCGATGACTTTGGCGGCAAGCTTGAAATTCGTTCAACGCCGGACAAGGGCTGTACAGCCTTGATATCCCTGCCGTTCGCAGCCAAGTAATCCTTTCCGAACTCACTACTTACGCTTCAACTGCCCACCAAGCCGACTGCAGGATGGGACTCGCCCTCGGGTCTTATTAGCACTTGTTGTTAACAATAGATGCGAATCTGAGCCGAAAAGACCCCGTTAGACAGTCTCACTAACGCACCATAAACCAGGATTTTTCATGATCTTATGGTCGATTTTCGTCGGCTGGTATGAACTTTGCCAAAGGATCTAGCCTAAGGAGGCGCCCAAGGTGAGCAATGGGAAGCGCAGGATGTGTTGCTCCCCGATGCGGAGCGCATAGAGGTTCTCGCGGTCCCGGCGTAACCCTGATCTAGCTTGGAGAGGAGCTTGAACTAGTGAAATCGCTAAGCGTGCTGGTTGCAGATGACGAGGAAATCGTTCGCAAGACTGTGGCGGACTATCTGATGGCATCCGGCCATTCTGTCCGTCAGGTTGAAGACGGTCTCGAGGCACTCGCCGCCATCGAGTCCGACCAGTACGATTTGCTTATCGCAGACGTGCGCATGCCCCGAATGGGAGGTGTTGCCCTGTTGACCGAGTGTTCTCATAAATATCCCGACCTCCCGGTCATAATAGTTACCGGCCATGGTGATGAGGCTTTGTCTAACGAGGTGCTGGAGCTGGGGGCCCACAGCCTCCTCACCAAGCCGTTTGCCCTACGGGATCTGGGCAAGCTCGTGGCGGCAACGGGGAAGGACGATCAGTCTTGAAACTCATCTATTGCTCGTCGTCGTATTCGCTGGAGGTGATGCAGTGTCCGACGTTCCTATGAACCAGGTACAGAGGAGCCACAATGATGATCGTCTTGGTGGATGACGAAGATGCCATTCCGCGAGAGAAGATACTCAAAGGTCTGGATGGCTTGGGGGCAGTGAAGCATTGTCGCATCGAACGGACTTTCGATCCCGATCTTCCTCCGGTATCGGCGCAATGCTACGTGGGCGTTTCGCCCTGCGTAGCTACCGACTTAGCTCAGAACAAGATCTTTGCGCCCAGGGCGAGTCCAGAGCCGTCGAGGCGGGGATTGTCGTCTTCATACTCGTTAAACCTGTACTCTGCGACGGCCTGGAAGCGGGAGTCTATCCGTAGGTTGAGCTGGGGTTCGATTACCCAACGATTGGGACTCGATTTGTCGATGTTTAGATCCGCAAATCCGGTTATTGACAGCAGGTTGGTCAATGGAATGAAGTAGATCAGGCTTGCCTGACTTCCGCTGTCATCCGTCTCATAAGGGTGCACGCGCAGGCGAAGCCATCCCTTGTTGCGGGCCAGTCTCGAGAGCCCTTGTTGGTAGGTGAGACCGAACCGGAAGACCTCATTTCCGCGGCCAGCGAAATCGTCGTATTCTGCCTGGAGGCTCAGGCCCCGAATTCCTCCCACCCAACGCGGATCCAGAGCACGCTGGAGGCGGTATTCGAGGAAGTACCTCGTAAGGTCAAAGCGCGCCAGACGATTTCTTCTGATCGCTGTGGAGATCGACAAAGCCAAACACGGAAAAACCCAGCGGCAGTGCCTTGGTACTGCTCTGAAGGGCGGCCGTGTTGAAATTTCGGCTATCGAAGTAGTAGGTCGCCTGGGCCGAGGTCTTCCACGGGTTATTCTCCCCGCCCCAGGTTGTATCAATGGCTGCTGCGCCCACGAAAGTTAGAACTAAGATCAATTGTCGCATGTCACCTTTTCCTAGAAACAGACCTCTGGCCAGGGAGACAAGGCAAACGTGGCGTCCTTACCTTCCCGTCGCAAGGCCCTCTGAAACTTGACGAACTGCAGCAAGTCCATGTACATAAGACGTTTTTCGAGTAAGTGCAATGAACAAACACACCTCGGAGAGCAAGCAGCGGTAGAGGAAAGCGTGAGCAATCAGATTTGCAGCAGAAAACGAGTGCGCAAGGGCTCGGTTCGCAGAGGTTTGTCCACCGGCGCAGATTGTTGACCTCGACCGTGAGATTGGTCATTGTCGTGTGCCGAAACGCAGCAGCACTTCTATGGAGGTTAGACGCATGTATACGCTGCTCACAGGAGCTGTTTTCGTTGGCTTGATGCTATCGGTAAACTCGTCCCCCGCCGTCGCTTCACCCCTAAAGCTGTCCCACGGCTGGAGTGTGCACATCGGCGGTGGCAAGACCGCGACCGCAGAGGCTATTGGCATGATGGAGAAGGGGTTGGACAATCCCCGTTTCGTCGTTTTGTACACGACCGCCGACTATGGCGAACCGGAAATCGCCGCCACCCTCCTCGAGCGTTATCCGGAGGCCAAACTCTTCGGCATGAACGTCTACCGAGGGGTATTCACTTCCGACGGTCTCCACATTGGAATACGTGGATCTCTGGCCATGATGGGGTTCGAGGGGGGTGATCTGATCTTTGGAGTTGCCGCACGTCAGGTGAAGGACGGCGTCGACATCGCGGCGATCACGCGCGAAACTTTTACAGCTGCCGCCCAGAACGCCGGTGTCGCGTCTGAAATTCCGCCATCCATGGTTCTACTTGGTGCTCTCAAGGGCACCGAAGATGCGGTCGTCGCCGAGCTTGGAAAACTGATGCATTCGGATGTCCCACTGATCGGGGGCACCCACTCCGACAACAGTTTTCGGCCCGGGTACGTACTCGGAAACAACGAACTCATCGAGCACGGTATCGTTATTGCCTTGATTTATTCGGAGTCGAGCATTGGCGCCTCTTTCTATTCTGGTTTTGTCGGCAAGAAGAAAGCCGGGGTCATTACGGCGAGCGACGGACGACTTCTCAAGGAGATAGACGGCCGACCGGCTCAGGATGTGTACCGGGAGTGGGCGGGCGGTCACTTCGACGACATCGATACGTCCACCAAGAATGTTCTTGTGATGAAGAGCGCCACGCGCCCCCTCGCCAAAGCCATCCATCTCTCCAATGGCAAACTGCGTTACATTCCCGTGCGGCCGCAGCGGTTCAATATGGATGGCTCACTCAGCATGGGTGGCGACGTCACGCTCGGAGATACTATCTACTATGTCGAAGGCAACAAGGAGGCGTTGCGTAGACGGGCGGCTGCCGTGGCTCGCGACGCCATGGTGAACGGGAAAATCAAGGTGAAAAACGTGGCAGGTGGTCTGCACATCTACTGTGCCGGAGCGGCCAAGACCATCGGTCTCGAGCCGGACGGCGAGGCGGTGAGAATGGTTGATGAAGTGCGAAAGGCGATGAGAGACACTCCGTTAATCGGCGGATTTACCGCAGCTGAACAGGGCGCCATTCCCGGCTACGGAATATTCAACGGCAACCTGATGAGTTCGATGGTTGTGTTTCCAAAATGACCTCAAGGAGCAAGCTGAGCGCGATGTTGGGACTTGGTCTGAAGATCAGGGTCTTTGCCCTGATCTGCGGACTGGTAATCTCCTTCGTCGTGGCGCTCGCGATCTTGTCGCTTGAGGATCTCGCCGACCTGCTGCACGAGGACTTTCGCGCTAAGGGAGAACTTGTAGCCAGCTACTTTGCCCGCACATCAGTAGAAGGGATCATCATCGAGGATGAGGTCAGCCTGGGAGAAGCGATCGATCGACTGTTTGAGATCGAAGACGTCGTCTACGCCGGCATCTACGACAGCGAGCGCACCCTGATCATGCAAAAGGCGACGATAGAAACGGATGAACTTTACGGTTTGGATGCAGATTACGGAAACGACACGGTGATCACCGAGCTGCTCTCGGGCGGAGATGGCGACATCTCCGTGCTCGATCTTACCGTGGCCGTCTTCGACGAGCAGTCGGATCGCATCGGCTGGGTTCGCACCGGCATCAGCTTGCAGGAGATCGACCGCAAGATATGGACTCAACGGTTGCAGTCCCTGGGCCTCCTCGGTGCCTTCATCCTCGTCGCTCTGGCGCTGACCTATCTGGCGGCCAACAGTATCGCCAATCCCATCAACGCCCTCGCCATGAAGGCTGAGTACATCGCCTCCAGCCGAGACTATAGCATGAGGGCCGAAAAAGCTCGAAACGACGAGATCGGCCTGCTCGTCGACAGCTTCAACGATATGCTCGAAGAAATCGAGCAGCAGCAAACGGCGCTTGCGGACAACGAAGAGCGTTTCCGATCTCTTGTCGAAACCACCAGCGACTGGATCTGGGAACTGGATGGGCACGGCAACTACACCTACGCCAGCCCCAAGGTTGGCGATCTACTGGGGTACGAACCGCAGCAGGTGTATGGCAAGAGCCCCGCTGACTTCATGACGCCAGAAAGTGCCCGCCGGTTCGCTTCGGCGCTCGATCAAATGGTCCAATCGAAAAGGCCAGTGCTGGGGCTGGAGAGCGAAGGCGTGCACAAGAGCGGTGAGCGGATGGTTTTCGAGATGAACAGCGTACCCATTTTGGATGGTGGCGGTAATCTGGTGGGGTACCGCGGCATGGACCGCGACATCACCGACCGGAAGAGAATGGAGGAGGAGCTCGAAGCTCAACGCACCCTGGAACTGCGCTCCGACCGCTTGCGCTCACTGGGCGAGATGGCCGCGGGCATCGCCCACGAGCTCAACCAACCATTGACCGGTGTGCGCGGCATGGCCGAACATTTCCTGATCGGCCTCGAAAGAGGTTGGCCACTGACCGACGACGATATTCGAGATCGCACCGGCCGCATCGTCGAGCAGGTCGATCGCATGGTTCACATCATCGAACACATTCGCATGTTCGCGCGAGAAGCCGGCAAACCGGAGACCGCGCTGGTACAGGTCAATGACGTGGTGCAGGACACCGTGGTGATGGTGGGGGCCCAGTTTCGAGCCCACGGACTGGACCTAGTCGTCGACTTGGCCGAAAACCTGCCCGACGTCCAGCTGAACCGATATTCGCTGGAGGAAGTCGTGCTGAATTTGCTGAGCAATGCACGCGATGCTGTTGAACAGCGCCAAGGCGGAAACGGGCAACCCGCAGTGAAGAAGGATCTGACAGATACCCCTCCGGCACGTATCTCCATTCGAACCTCGATGGAGGGGGTCGATCAGAGCGCGATGGTCACGATCGACGTAGAGGACAACGGCGCCGGCTTTCCACCAGAGCTGGCGGAGCGAGTGTTCGACCCGTTTTTCACCACCAAAGATCCAGACAAGGGCACGGGTCTGGGTCTATCCATCTCCAGATCGATCGTCCACGAATTCGACGGTTCCATACAGATCCGATCCGTCTCTGGCGAGGGTACCACCGTGTCCGTGCAGGTGCCGCCGGCCCAGCCAGATTGAATCCGACTCTCTCCGTTGAGTCTGGGCAACGATAACGGATCCCGTCGCCGGTTTAAAACTCAGGTAATATCATCTCGCTACTCTGAGCGCAGGTCGGCGCAGACGGAAGACGTATACGGGAACGTGTGGATCCGAAGTAATCTTGAACCTCTTGAACAGCGCCCGCGACGCCGTCGAATCGCAGCACAGTGATCCAGACCATCCGCCTCGCGTGCTGATTAGCACCCAAACTCGCGGTGAAGCCCCAAACCGGCAGGCGCTCGGCGGTGAGCTGGAGACCGGCATCGGTGGATGGGTAAGTGGGCAGCAGTTTGTTAGCACTTCCTACTATCAATAGTTGCCAAATATGCGGGTCTCGGCTGCCGTAGGAGCACAGAACAAATTCCATAACTCTTTTGTTCTTAAGATCTTAGTAACTCCAACCTAAAAGTGGCATTGCTATTGCTATTTGCAGTATGGAACGGAAACAGAGGAGCCACTATGAAGATCCTGTTGGTGGATGACGAGGATACGATTCTGCGAGTGTTGGGAGATTTCCTGGATGACTGTGGACACAAAACCCGGGCAGCTTCAAACGGTGCCGAGGCGTTGACCACAATCGAGGCGAATTCCGATACTGATCTGATTCTCAGCGATATCCGCATGCCTGCTCTGGACGGTATCCACCTGCTGAAGGCGATGAGGGTCCGGCATCCGGGTGTGCCCGTTGTGCTGATGACCGGTCACGGCGACGAATCAATCGCCATCGCGGCGTTGCGGGAGGGCGCTCACGGATACCTCAAAAAGCCGATTAAGCTGGACGAGTTGCTCTCGACGGTCGAACGCCTGGAAGAACGCAAGATTCTGGAGTCCGAGGTCTTAGCGGAATACAAAGAGCTGCTCGCCACCGACGCGGCTACTCCTATGGTCGGCGCTTCGCAAGCTGCTGCACAAATTCTCACCTGTTTGAATTCTGCTCACAAAGATCTCGGCAGTCTCGCGGACCGGTGCAACGCACTGGGTAGCTGGGGGCGCGAGGTCGCCAAGAACACAGAGAAGAATATCGGCGACGCCACCTTCCTCCTCGATGAGCTGCCAGGACTGCTGTCCTCGATATCGGGAGAACTGAATCGAATCGAATATCTGGTGGGGAGAGGTTCACATGATACCCGTTGACATTCTGCTGGTCGAGTCGAGTAAGGAAGACCGGGAATTCATGCATACGTCGCTGGCGGCAGCTGGCCACGCCGTCCAAGTGGCGCATCGGGGAGAAGAGGGATTGAAGATGTTCTCCTCTGGCGTATTCGATGTTGTGATTAGCGAAGTTGATCTTGCCGGCATGGATGGCATTGAAATGATTCAGTCGATGCATGCCGCGGATCCGGCGCTGAGTCCCGTCGTCGTTTCCTCGTCTCGCAAGCAGGAAACGGCCGTACGCGCTTTGGAAGCCGGGGCCCGTAGTTTTTTGAGCAAACCATTTACCGCTGAAGCATTATGCCGTCGGGTAGACAAAGCGGTGCGTGAACGACGACGATTGGTAAATACCCAACTCCTGCTCGGAGATCTGCTAAGCCACCGGTCGGATCTACAAATCAAGGTTGCCGAATGCGAGCGTTATCTCAACCACCTTCTCGACGCGGCGCCGTTTGGTATCCTGTCTACGGATGTTCGTGGGGAGGTGCTGACCTTCAACGGACATGCTGAAGAGATCTACGGGAGCCGACAGGAAGACGTCGTCGGGCGCCCTCTGTCCGACATCTTCGGCATGGCCGATTTCGAGCGCATCCAGTTCCATTCTGGTGACGACGCGCTGGCATTCATAACCCAACATCTGCGCCAGTGTGGCCAACGTTTTCCCGTGCTCGTTCACTGCCGCAGCATCAAGAACGAAACGGGCCGAAGCATTGCGCGGCTTTACGTGGTTGAAGATCGCTCGGAGAGGGAAGAAATGGAATCCCAGTTGCTGTATGCCGAACGTCTGTCAGTGCTGGGCCAACTCGCGCCACGTATCGCGCACGAGTTCAAGACTCCCCTGCAGATCATATCAGGCACCGCTGAACTGGCCATGATACTGTTGGAAGAAGGCCAGACGGCCAAAGTGCTCAAACTGGCGGAAGGCCTTCTACCTGCGGCGGAACAGATGAATGACCTCGTGCAGCAAATGCTCGATCTTGGGAAACCTGAGCAGAGCAGGCAGGAGAAGATGGACCTGGGTCGTGAAATGGAGAAGATTCTGAAAGGTCTAGAAGGCCTGGGAGTAGTGAAGTATTGTCGCATCGAACGGACACTCGATCGCGATCTCCCTGCAGTAACGGGAGATCCGACCCAGATCGAGCAGGTTTTTCGGAACTTGATCGTCAACGCCGCCCAAGCGGTGGAAGAATCGGGGCGCAAAGAGCTGCGCCTCGGTGTTAAAGCGCTTCCGGAATGCGTTGAGGTACGGGTGGAAGACTCCGGGCCCGGTATATCCCCGGAGAACATGAAACGGATCTTCCAACCTTTCTTCACCACCAAGGGCGAGCGCAAGGGCACGGGACTGGGTTTACCAATCGTTAAGAACATACTCGATCGTCACAGCGCATCGATCGAGGTGGACAGCAAACCCGGCCACGGTACCAGTTTCGTGCTGAGGTTTCCGCTCGCTTTGAATCCGGTGGCGAACTAAGGCGGATTCGATCCGGCTTATTGGGCGTCGAAGGTTCGGAAGGCACCTTGGGCCAGGCTCGCAAAGCCGCACGTTGGTCCGACCGGATCGGGCCCGGCAAGAGGCTCCCGCCCAGCTGCGCTGACGATCATACCGTTTGTAGGCATTGGCAACGGCATCATGATCCGGAGCGTGATGTTGCGCCGCAACTACCTCTTCAAACATCAAGTGGCAAACCTTGTGGGCATCTGTCCTAGTCGTTCCGTGGCATGATCGCCATCCTGTAGGCACCGAACTCCAGCGGCCGTCCGAAGTCTCCAAGCGTTTACAGGGGGCAACCCCCAGCGCTTGCGCCCGACATTATCAAGTCTTGCTAGGAAAATGTGCCAAACTTCAGGGCTAACCAAAGCTTTCGCATTCTGGCAACCAGGGGCCGCAGATTGTGGCATGATCCTTGCATTCCCAGCCGACGGATGACTACGAAGGAAGTGGTCGTCGATCTTAACGCAAGAGGTAAGCATGAAGCCAAAATGGGAGATTGTCCTCCTAATCGTATTCAGTTTGTGGGGGGACATATATGCTGCGGAAACTGGATCGAAGCTCGCTGGGTTCGACGCACTTGAAGAGGTCAGGAGCTTGAGCGCTCGTTTGGAGGCTTTACAGACAGAACTCGAAAGTCGCGAAACGCTGCTGACGGATGACGTTGTCGACCTTTCAGGCGAAGAGGTGAGCGTAGGCGAAGGTGGCGACGGAGTCCCCAGTGTACTCGCAAGACCTTGGTATCACAACATCGACGTGTCCGGATTGGGCGCGTTTTGGTTGATCGATTCCGGGAGAGACGGCGCCCGTCCGGATCCGGGTTTTGTCATCAAGGAGTCGAGCCTGTTCATCGAAGCCCAGGCCTGGGAAGACGTCTCCGTGTTCTTCGAAGTGCAGACGACGATGCTCCAGCGTGATAGCACACACGACGTTCGGACCGCCGAGCTCTATGCTCATTTCCGCAACATCCTGCGGAGATGGGGAGACGGCCTGCTGAACATCAAGATCGGTCGCGTCGACATTCCGTTTGGGGAAGAATATCTCTGGCAGGATGCCCCTGACAACCCTCTAGTCTCAAACTCCGCGGCCTATCCGTGGCTCTGGGATGAGGGCGCGGTATTTTACGGAAACATCGAGAAAGTGGGATGGGTCGGGGGGCGGTCATGGACGGCTCGATTCGCCGGAGTGTCGAAGAGAACGCGGACAAATCGATTACCCTCAAAGTCTATGGGCAGCCATGGAAGCCGCTCTACCTGAGCGCCAGTTGGATGAGAAACGGAGAGACATCGGCCGGGCCTTTCCTTCTGGGAGGAAGCCTGTTCCAACCGGTCGGTGTTGGTGGAGAGTCGATCGCGGGAGTGAGTCCAAGCGCCACCGTCAACGCATCTCTCTACGAGCTCTACACGAAGACCGACCTGGGAAGACTCGATGTTGACATGTCCTTCGGTCGGGGTCGTATAGATGATGCCGCCGATACATTCGACAGAGACCTCACCTGGTTCATGGTTCAACCATTGTACAAAGTCACGAAGGATGTAGATGCGGTTGCACGCTACAGCGAGATCGGCACATATGACGACGCCGAAGGATACCACTTCGACGGAGAATTTCTCGCCAGTGGAAATGCCGCCTATGGATACGACGCGAAACGGCTGACAAGGCTGTCCGTGGGTCTCAATTGGAAGATCAATCCGCGAGCGAAAATCAAACTCGAGGTGGGACGGGATCGCTACTTCACAGTCGACCAATCACCCCTCGACCCGGCCAATGACGACCGGAGCCATGCGGCTCTAGAACTCGCTGTTTCCTTCTGAGACTACCATGAAGGCTCACATACTGATTCCGGTAGTCTCGCTCGCCATGCTGCTCCGAATTGCGCACGCGCAGAGTTCAGAGATTCATCCGTCGATGGCCGATTTCGTAACTGCTCTCAACGAAGCGACAGCCCAAATCGGAACGGGTCACGTCGAGGAGCTACTGTCGGCGACTCGCGCGCTCGCGGCGGCCTCACGGGAGACAACTGGACTGCAACCCTACGCTAACGACGACAAAGGGGGTTCCTTCGACAGATATCTCGAAGACCTCAGAAATCTCAGCGATGACCTCGTTGTTCACGTTGAAAATGGACAGACACCGGGAGCGGTCTCGGCGCTGCGGGAGATTAGAAATACGTGCGTCCGGTGCCACACCATCTTCCGCCCGAACACCGAGTCCAACTTTCCGAATCGGGGAAACATCATTCATGGCCAGGTGGCTATAGAGAAAATGAACGGGGACGACAGGACGGATCGCTCGAACGTCGTCGTTTTCCTGGATCGTGCGCCCGAAGGCCACCCGCACAGGCCCCACATCGCGATCAGTCAGGCAGACCGTGTTTTCACACCTCGGGTGACGGCTATCGTCAAGGGAACAACTGTTGATTTCCCCAACGATGACATAATTTTCCACAACGTCTTTTCTCTGTCCAAGACCAAGGCGTTCGATCTGGACATCTACTCCCCTGGAAAATCCAGATCAATAACCTTCGCGAAACCGGGATGGGCGAAGGTCTACTGTAACATCCATCCGGGCATGATAGCGCACGTGATTGTTCTGGATAACCCATACTTTGCGGTGTCTGACATCAACGGGCATTTCGTCATTCCCAATGTTCCCGACGGCAAATACAGCATCCGGACGTGGCACGAATTCGCCAGCAGCATGAAGAAGAGGGTCGATGTAACCGGGGAAGTTGTCGAGGTTGTCGACTTCCAAATTCAGGAAGACAAACGGCTTCGCGCCCACAAGAACAAATTCGGAAAACAGTACAAGGGCAAGTACTAGTAAAGGCCGGAAAAAATACGAGTGACACACCTGAGAATCAGGACCAAGATCTTCCTCGGCACGATAATTGTATCCCTGTGTTTTATCGTATTTACCCTGTTCGCAACGAATCGTCTGATGAGCAGCATATCGGACGATCAAGCCGTGCACAACCTTCGCATCGGGAAGAGGGCTTACGATCGATTCACCAGCTTGCGTCGCAACCTGATTGCCACCGAGGCCAGATCGCTGGCTCAGGCGCCTCATCTTCGAGCGGTTATGAACATTCCTAATGTCGATCACCAAACAGTCTGGTACACCGCGAGCCAGTTGTTTGAGGTCGTGGATGCCCCTTTGATTCTCCTGACTGACGCTTCCGGGACGGTGTTGGCAAACACGGCCGACTCCACATCCCATGGACGGGACCTCAGTTCGCAAGAATGCGTCGAGGGAGCACTCAGGGGCGCAGAGCACAGCAGCATCTGGTACTATGCCGGCTCTCTGTTTCGAATCGTTGCGGTTCCGGTTACACTGGGGGAACAGATTCTGGGGACGCTTGTGCTCGGAGAACGACTGGACGACGCCCATGCTCGCGAAATCAGAGAATTCACCGGTCGGGACGCGATGATCCTGCACGACGGCGAACTGGTCTGCTGGTCGACCGAGGATTCGATGGCCGAGCGGGCGACCGAGGAGGAGGTTGCGTTACTTCACGGTCAGATCGCGGCCTCCCACGACGCGTCGCCGATTACGAGCGAACTCGGAGGCAGGCGATCACTCGTAGCGATATCAAACATGTCAGACTCGAGCGCCCACATTGTGCTGTTTCAGGGTTTGCCGGAACTGGAAGGCGGTATTGCGGCCGTGCGGAATTCGATCCTCGCTTCGGGTGTGCTGAGCATCATTCTCGCCGTCGTCCTCAGCATCTGGGTATCGTTCCGGATCAGTAAACCGATCCATCAGCTCAAGAATGCGGCGGAACTCCTAGGACACGGACAGTTGAGGGACCGCGTTGCCATCAACTCGCAAGATGAGTTGGGCCACCTCGCCAGCACGTTCAACGCCATGGCCGATCGTCTTCAAGCGGCCTACAAAGAGCTCGAGTGTGCAAATCGCGACCTGGAGCGGCGCGTTGAAGAACGTACCGGCAGTCTTCGTCAGGAAATCGAGGATCACAAAAGAACCGACGAAGAACGGCAAAAAGCAGAGGAGGAGCTCGCTCTCCAGAGGACGCTCGCCGCCAGGTCCGACAGACTGCGCTCACTAGGCGAGATGGCTGCCGGGATAGCCCACGAACTGAATCAACCTCTCGTCGGGGTCCGAGGACTTGCCGAGTACATCCTGATCGGGAACGAAAAGGGCTGGGACGTATCCGGATCGCAGCTTAACGACCGACTGTCGCGCATCATCAAGGAAGCCGACCGCATGACCCACATTATCGAGCACGTGCGGATGTTCGCCCGGGAAGCGGGCAAGCCGGAGGTGTCGGATGTGTCCGCTAACGATGTCGTCCAGTCGAGTGTTGGCATGCTCGCCGCTCAGTTCCGTTCACTCGGGATCGATCTCAGAACCTCCCTGGCTGAAGGATTACCTGTGATTCCGGTCAACGCGTTCTCGCTTGAAGAGGTCTTTCTGAACTTGCTGAGTAATGCACGTGATGCTCTCGAGGTTGTCCCCGAAGCGATAGCCGGAGGCCGATCAGTTGACATTTCGACCGCCCTGAATTCGTCGAACGGGGCACGTGGTGTCACAGTTACCGTTCGCGACAACGGCGTAGGGATTGATGCAGCTAATCTGGAGCGGGTGTTGGATCCTTTCTTTACGACCAAAGATCCCGATAAGGGAACGGGCCTCGGATTGACGATCTGCAAATCGATCATCGAAGGATTTGGAGGCTCGTTCGAGCTGGCTTCGGAGCAAGGTGTGGGCACCGAGGTGCGGATTTGTCTTCCCTCACGAACGGCCGTGCAACACGCCGCGAATCCCGGTCCTACCGATGGTCCGCCAACGAATGATCCGTTAGGCTCGCATCGATCTCTACCCCAGGGTGACCGCCATGATTGAAGAGATGAGAATATTGGTTGCTGATGACGAGCTCAAACTACGGGAGTTCTACCGCAATGCCGCCTACATCAGTGGCTTTTCGCAGGTAGATACCGTCTCTTCAGGAGAAGAGGCTTTGACGTGCGCCATACGCAACAGATACGACCTGATAGTGCTGGATATCGCCATGCCAGGAGCTGGTGGACTTGAGATCATATCCTTGGTTAGGAATCTGACCTATCACGCCGTAATCGCAATTATCTCGGGAAGGATTCCAGCTACGATCCCGTCGGAAGCTAGAGATTGCGCCGACGCAATCATGGAGAAACCGATAACCATCGAAATGTTTCGACATTTGTTGCAATCAGCAGCCCAAGTCAGACATATCCTTGAGGGCGTCAGAAGATTGGAGGGTTGATGTTGCTTGCAAACATCAGGTATATCGAGCGCCGAGGAATCGGCCTCGCACAGGAATCATAGCCGATGTTCCGACAATTCGAGTCTCGCGGAGTTGACACGAAAAGAAGAGCTAGGTCGGGCGGCCCCAGGAACAAAGAGCTAATCGGCGAGGAGCTGATCAAGGGCAATATTACCGGTAACTCAACTATTCGGGGACCGAACTCTCTCCTCGTACAGGGATCCATAATTGGCACAGTCGACGAGCCCTGCAAGGTCAAGATAGACGGCGACTTGACCGTATCGGGTTCTATGCTCAATGCAGATATCCGTGCGCGTCGCGTTCATGTTGGGGCTTCCGTGAAGGGCTGTAGCATCCTTGCTGCCGGAAGGATCGAAATCAAAGGAGACACAACAGATGTCAAGGCCACGTTGTCAACCTTTGAATCACATCAGTACAAACTTGAGGAATTGCAATCGGTCATATTGCGAGCCAAGGAGGAGCTTATTGATCTCCGCCAGGCGTACAAACAGTGCGGAAAACAGCTCAGTAAGCGCTGTCGGGCACCCCGAGCTGGAATAAATCTCAATATCGGCGGGCTATTGCGAGAACGCCGTGGATGCATAGAAGTGGATCTCAGTGTAGTGTACAACGCTTTAAAGGAACTGACAGTGCGGGAATTGGAGACGGCACTAACATCGTTCTTTAGCAAGGGAATTATCGGGTTTCTCGCCAAATCAAATCGGGAGTTCATTTCCAGGGGGCCCGCCCAGGAGAAAACCTTCCTGCGAGTAATTGGCGGATTGGCCACACTATTTGCTCAGGCTCGAGCGGTCGATCGCAAAGCCGAGGAGATCGAAAATTGCGGGCGCCAACTCGACGAAATGATCGACGAATTGACGGCCGATGAATCCGAACTCGCCATAGCAGGACAGTTGAACCCGAATGTCACCGTCGAGTTCTTGCTCCCTTCTGCTCGAATGGGGCCAAATGGCGAACTAGAAATCAAGTACGACTCTGCGAGTTGGGCCATTCGATCGGTCAAAAAGAACGGCGAATGGGAACTGGCGAAACGAAGTATCCACGAGGACTCTCTGATTATCTGCGGCGCCGAAGATTGGCGCAATGTCTCACTAAGGGTTTGCGAAAACAGGATCGTCATGGATTCGAACCACATAGATTCTTCCGATTGATGCTCGGGAGAGTGCGGGTCGCTTCCTCCGCCCTCGAATCTGGTTCTTTCGGAGATTTCATAACATGACATCGGTCTCGATGTTGCGCACAATCCTGGAGCGCTGTGGAGTCGTTCTGACTACCATTCTGGTCAGTGCCACGTGTATCCTGCTGACCATTCTCATTTCCGTTGGAGCGCTGTTGTTGACAGGCAATCAAGACTGGGGCCTCATCCTGCTCTTGTCAGTCGTCTGCCCAGCCTGCATAGCGCCTCCGATCGCCTATTCCTATAGCAGAGTGTTGCACCAACTCGAAGCCAGTCAAACCAACCTGCAGCGCGAGTTGGAGGCACGTGACCGCGCGAGCGAGCTAGCGCTGGAACTAGAGATCCAATTTCGCCAGGTACTGGAACACACCAGCGAAGCGTTTTTCATGGCGACTCCCACATTTCGTAAGTTCTACTATGTCAGTTCGGCGTATGAAACGATATGGGGCAGATCGATTGAATCGCTCTATGCCTCGCCGGCCAGTTTTCTGCGCAGTGTGTACAAGCACGATCGAGCGAAGATTCTCAAGGAGGTGACGGCCGGTTTCCGCAATCAAGAGCACGAGTTCGAGTATCGTATAGTGCGTCCCGATGGCGAACTAAGGTGGATTCGATCCCGCTTGTTAGGTGTCGAAGGTTCGGGGGCAAATCGCCGGACGGTGGGATTTTCCGAAGACATAACGGAGCGCAAACAAGCGGAAGGGGAACTGGAGATCCAGCGCGCCCAAAGCATGCGGGCCGACCGCCTGCGATCACTGGGAGAGATGGCCGCCGGCATCGCCCACGAACTCAATCAGCCGTTGGTGGGCGTGAGAGGTCTGGCTGAACATAGCTTGATCGGCATGGACAGGGGTTGGCAGCCGGAAGACCCGACGAGCAGAGAGAGGTTTGGCAAGATTATCGAGCAAGTCGATCGCATGGTGAACATCGTAGACCACGTTCGTCTCTTTGCGGGGGAAGCGGGAAAAGCGGAGAGTTCGACCGTAAACATCAATGAGGTCGTGCGCTCGAGTGTAGAATTGATCCGAACTCAGATGCAAACTCACGGAGTTTCGCTGGAGTGCAAGCTTGCCGATGGACTTCCGACGATCTCGGCGAATCCGTATTCACTGGAAGAGGTAGTGATCAATCTAATTAACAACGCGCGGGAGAGCATCGAGGACAGGAGAAGCAACAACGGCGACTCGTCCGGCGGACACGTGCGAATCTGCACTAGATTCGATGGAGAGGCGGTTGGGAAGCGGGTTGAAGTCGTGGTGTCGGATGACGGTATCGGGATGCCGGTTCAGGTTCTGGAACGCGCCTTCGATCCCTTCTTTACAACCAAACCTCCCGACAAAGGTACCGGTCTTGGGCTCTCCGTGTCGCGCTCAATCGTCGAGCAGTTCGGTGGAGAGATCGAGTTGAGATCCAACGGTGTGGGTGGCGGCGCCACGGTCCGATTCTCAATTCCGGTCGGCGTCGCTGAAAGCGGTGTCGGACCAACCACGCCAGGTAGGCCGCGATGAATCTACTCCTGATTCTGGCCGATCAGTTTCGTGCCGACTGTCTGAGACACCTGGGCAATGAGGTAATTCAGACCCCGAACCTGGACCGGCTTGCCTCCGAGGGTGTCTCCTTCACACACTGCTTCAACCAGACGGCCCCATGCGGTCCCAGCAGGATGTGCATCTATACGAGCCGGTATCTGTGTTCGACGCGGGTTGTACACAACGGCACCCCTTTGCTGGACGCCGAGGACAACCTCGCTTTCATCCTCCGGGAGGCCGGTTACGACCCGGGACTCATTGGCTACAATACCTATACCATCGATCCGGCCGTGTTACCCAAAGACGATGCCCGACAGACCAGCTTGAGTCAGGACAACTGCCTGCCGGGGTTCGAACGGGTGCATTACCACGTGAAGGACAGCCCAGAGTACTTCCAGTGGCTCGGTGAGCAGGGCTACCCCAAGGAGTTGCTGAACCACGACGCCATTCATTCGCCGAACGTGCCGGAGGGGGGACCAGGCGAGCATCTGCCGCAGCATTTCCCGGCTCGCTACCGCAAAGAGCACAGCGAGTGCCGCTACGTAACCGAGCGGGCCATCGAGTACGTACGCGACCGCAAGCCGGCCCCCGGAGACAAGGGATGGGTGCTGAGTCTCAACTACAACAAACCGCACCCGCCGAATATCTGCTGCGAGCCCTACTGCGACATGTATGATCCGGGGGACATGCCGCCGGCGGCGCGCTCAGCGGAAGAGCTGTCTCCGACTCATCCGTATCTGCGCAACCTGGTGCCAGAGCATCTGCAGGATGAGCTGCACTTGCAGGAGTACCGGGCCTGCTACTATGGCATGATCACCGAGGTAGACGAAAACTTGGGCCTGCTGTTCGAGGCGCTCGAGGAGAGCGGGCAGTGGGATGATACGTTGATCATTTTCTCATCGGACCACGGTGAGCATCTGGGTGATCACTATCTGTTGTCAAAGGGCCAGTTTTTCGACGGTGGCATGCGCATCCCGTATATCATCAAAGATCCGTCGCCCGAAGCGGATGTCACCCGTGGCCAGATTCTGCCCCATTTCGTGGAGTCCATCGATTCCGCTCCAACATTGATCGAAGCTCTGGGCGAGCAGATTCCCGATCGCTTTCAGGGACGCAGTCTTTTGGGGCTGCTGCGCAATGACCGGGAGTATGAACCCCGCGAGGATATTCATTACGAGTTCGACTACCGGGGCCGCCGTTGGGCCGGAGAGAATCCGGATCCGGACCTCCACATTCTCTGGGTCGTGCGAGACCGGGAGTTCAAATACATCTATTTCGCCGACCCGGAGTTTCCGCCCATCCTCTTCGATCTGAGGTCCGATCCCGACGAGTTGAACAACGTTGCAGGACTGGCAGAGTACGCCGCCATCGAGCTGAGCTGCTGCCAGAAGCTGTTGCGCTGGCGCATGTACAACGAAGATCAGCGCATGGAACACTGGGCACAGCCGCTCCGCGAAGCGGATTAGCTGTTAATGCAAAGAAGCGCAGACGGGCGCACCGCTTGCGTAGCCGACAACACCGCCGCCGATTATGCAGACATCGAACTCCGACATTCGGTGCCCACTCTCGGGTTCGTTACTTGGTAAAAACCTTGTCTTCGAGGAGCCCCTGGAGTTCAAAGATGCCGCGGCCGGATCGAGGATCGGCGGGATTACGCATACGAACGGTCAGCGATTCAAGGCGGACGTTTTGTGTGGGTTCCCCACGGAGAGTGTTGGCGTTGAGGGCGTCCCAGTCTTTGGCACCGGGGAGGGACCATGCGTCCGTAGCGGCATACTCGTAGATAAGGAGCCGGCGGGAGCTGCTCGAGTTGTTGGCGGCCGAACCGTGCAGGGTTCGGGTGTGATGGATCGAGATGTCGCCGGCCCTAAGTTCGAGGGGAACGGCAGTGGAAAGGTCGATGCCGTCGCGCTGAGGACTGATGCCGCCGATGAAAAAGCCGTTCTGGTGATGATCGAGAACGGGTCCGGCATGGGAACCTGGAACGACCATCATACAGCCGGTTTCCTGTGTCATGTCCTCGAGGGCAATGCCGATGGCGCAGAGATCGCAGTTGGTGTGAGGATGATGGGCGAAGTCCTGGTGCCACTCCACAGGGGTGCCGCCGCTAGCCGGTTTGATGTTGACCTTGTTGCCCAGGGCGCGGATGTTGGGGCCGATGAGTGGGACAAGGCGGTCGAGGATGCGGTCGGAACGCATCAGGGCGTCGAAGTGGGGATGGTAGCCAGAAGGGTTGCCGAGACGTCGGACCCTGGGATGTTCCGGAGTATGGTCGGGTTCGAGATCGTAATGTCCCGAGCTCTCCGTGACTGTGCGGCTTTTTTCAATGAAATCGTCAACGATGTCATTGGCTTCAGCCATTTCCTCAGCAGTGAAGATATTCGAGAGGGTGAGGTAGCCGTTTTCTCGGTAGAAGTCGATTTGATCCCGGGTGAGCATAAAGGCTCCTGGGTGATGGGGTGTGACCGACAGGGATTTACTTGCTATGTGGTACTATAATCATATAGGGCCTTTTTGAGTGATGAGCAAGTCGTGACGTCGCTTTTTTCGTCCCTTGGAGCTCCTTCCGAATCTTCGTACCATACCGGCACGCGGTTGGGATTCACCGAATTCGGCCTCTAAATCGCCGGAATAAAATGCCAGTGGGTGAGACAGGAAGAAGGCTCGTGCTCGTCGGGGGGGACAGGGTGGAGCTTGAGTCCTTCGAGGTACCCGAGCCGGGCTCGGGTCAGGTGCTGGTTCGTGTGCATCGAAGTCAGATTAGCGCCGGCAGCGAGAAGAACGTGATGGTAGAGGGACCGGGCACCGACGGGGGGCGTCCGATGGGATACACGACGGCGGGGCGTGTTCTGGCTGTCGGGTCCGGGGTGGACGATTTCAAGCCGGGCGACAGAGTACTTGCCTTTGGAAACCACGGGTCCCACTGGCTGACCGGCCAGGCGTCGAGTTCCGAGCTCCACGCGTCGATACAACCTATTGAACTTGATATCACCGATGAACAGGCCGCTTTTGCCGTGCTGGGGGATGTCTCCCTCCACGGTGTGCGACGCGCGCAGCTCCAGATTGACGAGCCGGTCGCCATTTTCGGACAGGGTGTGGTCGGGCAGCTCGTGACGGCTTTTTCCCGGCTTTCCGGGGCCTATCCGATTGTTGCGGTCGATCTGGCCGCAGAGCGCTTGCGCCTAAGCGGGGTAAGTGGCGCAACCCACACGATTGATGCCTCAAAGGAGGATGCGGTCGAGGCGGTTCGCGATCTTACCAACGGAGGCGCCCGGTGCGTTTTTCATGCGACCCGCGACCCCGAAGTCCTGGTGCCCTGCATGAAAGCCGCCGGCAGCCGGGCAAAGGTAATTCTGGTGGGAAGCCCGCCGGGAACCGTAGAGATCGGCCTCCAGGTTGAACTGCTCCGCCGGGAACTGGATATCCGGGGCGTCTATGAGCAGGGCCTGGAAAACAACCCCCATCCCTACTGGCCGTGGACCCGCCAGCGCAACCGCAAAGCGATCATGAGACTTATCGCCTCCGGCGATCTCCAGGTGGATCCCTTCATTAGCCACGTGGCCAAACCGGAAGAGGCGAACGATCTCTACCGTAAGATTCGGGCCGGTACAGCGGGGTGGATGAGCATCTTTTTTGATTGGGAATCAGGTTGATACGTATGTGATATTGAGTCTGCGCGCGATGGTACACAGAATCGCAACCTCCTAACGCGGAGTCTTGATCAATGCGAATGTTGAGGTGTCTACCAATCGGCTTCTACCCGTGAACCATGTCGGACAACACCAAATACCCCTTGCGCAGAGCCAATGGCTCGCCGGAACTGCGCACCCCTGACGACCTGCTGGGTGAGGCAGCGGGAGATCTCGAGCAGCTTCCGGGAAAAGGGAAACCTTTAAATCTCGATACCTATTTTAAGGTGGATGCGGAGCACAGAGTGGCCAATCAGCTCCTTAGCGACAACGGGCTTATCCCCGAACAACTTCGGAAGCGGCGAGAGATCGAGGTCCTCGGACAAAAGGCCGTTGAGCTCAGTAAGCGGGAGATGGGACATCTGGAGTCGCTCCGCTCCCAACTCGAAGTAGCGGCATCCAGTTTCGTCGGCCAATTCGGCAGCCGTAGCGATCTCGAGAAGGTTATAGGTATCGACCATTGGCTTTGGGAAATTTGGCAGATCGAGTCGGGCGATCCGCAGACCCATGCAGCTGTGGAAACGGGTCGTCGGTTGGAGAAGCTCATCACCGATTGCAACCGTAGGCGCGTGCGTTTTATCGCGGAGTACAAGAGCATTCTGGAACAAGCTCAAACGGCGATCCGGCAACTCAATGCCGAGACTGTTGTTTCACGCGACCTGCCGCAGCAGATCCAACTTCCTCTATTGGATTTGCACGCTCTCATGTCCGACTTGGTGGAGATTCCCCCGCAGTTGGATTCTCTGCCTCCGGAGTGGGAACAGCGTGTCGGCGAGCTTCACGAGTCCAGTGGCTCCAGGTCGCTCGGGCTCGTTCGATTGTGGCGGCGGGTGTGCAGCCGCAAATGATGCCGGTCTGCAGTAAGACGCCTCTGGTGCGTGCAAAGGCCAGCCGGAATTTCGTTCGAAGCAGACTTGGCGTATGAGCGGGATCAGAAATCGGCCGTTGGGCAAGATAGGTCTGGAGGTAACCGAGGTTGGCTTGGGCGGGGCCTTCATCCATGAGGGCGCGACGGCGCACGATGAAGCTATTCGCGTTGTCCATCGCGCTTTGGAACTGGGAGTGAACTATTTCGACACCGCCCCTCTCTACGGGAATTCTCAGGAAGTCCTGGGAGAAGCTCTCCAGGGGCACAAGGAACCCTATCTCTTGGGCACGAAGTGCGGGGCGATGGGACTGGCGGACGGGCCCGTACCGCGAGTTGGACGCCTTCAAAGTGCAGCTTGATCAGACGCTGCGGGCTCTCCGGCGCAATTGCGTGGACATCCTCTACATACACGAGGCCGATTGGAGGGTGTATTGGCAGGCCGAGGTCGCGCCGCGCAAGACAAGGCACATATGCGCAGACGGCGTTTACGACTACGACAACGCGCCAGTGACGCAGTTCCTGGTGTGGGCCAAGGAGCAGGGAATGGCAAAGCATCTGGGTATTTCCGGCAACAATGCTCACCACCTGGCGAAGGTACTACATGAGATCACTCTCCCCGTGGAAGTCGTACTGGTTGCATCTCAGTACAGCCTGATTCGGCGCAACGCGAGACAGTACCTTCTGCCACTGGCCAGGAAATTGGGCCAAGGTGTGGTACTCGGGGCGCCTCTGCAGCAGGGGGAACTGGCCGTTCCTCATGAAGAGTGGATAGAACATCCTCCTGATTGGATGGACGACGACCTTCGGGCTCGATTTGAAATGCTCTACGCGATCCATAAAGAGACCGGGATCAGTCTGGCCGCACTTGCAATGCGATTTCTGCTGGCGGACATGGATGTAGCCACCGTGATTCCTGGTGCGGCGACAGTGCAACAACTGGAGGAAAATGTCGGCTGCGCAGCTTTGGGCCGTCTTTCACCGGACGTCCATTCCCGACTGGATGCGCTGGGTAGAGTGTTCGAGGGTGTGCGTGGTGTAGACTATTGACGGCAGAACGAAGCCTTGCAACCGATCCGAAAGTCGGCGTGTCGGAGTCAAGACCACATCGAGCTTTCAGCACAGCACTCGACAATTGAAATGATTGAAGTTCGCGAGGAACGCGAAGAGGATATTCAGGAGATTCGGCAGGTAATTGTTGCTGCCGGAGGCGGCAATCCAGAAGATGCGGCCGCCGATCTGGTTGAGCTGCTCCGAAAGAGAAACAAGGCAGTGATCTCCAGAGTGGCAGTTGGCGGCAACCAGGTGGTTGGCCACATTATGTTCTCGCGTGTTACCGTAGAAGTCGCGCCCAAGGACCTACTTGCCGTCGGGCTGGCCCCATTGATGGTCAAGCCGGATCGCCAGAGACAAGGCATCGGTACCATGCTTGTACGTGACGGGTTGAGCGAATGCACAAAAGCTGGTGTCGACATGGTCGTCGTTTTGGGACACACCGAATACTATCCACGATTTGGCTTCGCTGTTGCGAGCGGTTACGGTCTGCAGAACGAATACAACGCCGACGAGCACTTCATGGTGCTCGCGCTAAAAGATGGGGTCTTCGGCAAGGTTAGTGGCATGATCCAGTATGCACCGGAATTCGGGGAGACTGGTTGTTAAGTTGTGCACCCTGACCTTCGGCAGTCTTTGCCTTGGCCAGGCAGGGATTACTGATCAACATGGGATATGCCGTTTTCCAGGATGAGACTGCAGAGGAAACTTGCTGGGTACCCCTCGTTAACCAATGCGGAGAGAATCCACGAGATGTCCTTCCCCTATTCTGAACGCTTCCCAATCGTGTCCTCATTCGCACCGTCCTAGTCAATAACCATTTCGAAATCATCGTACAAATCTTTCTCAACAGCCTGAACTATATAGTGCCATTGTTCAGCAGGAAAAACGGCCACCAGATCACCTTTTTTAGAGACCACAACATGTTTCTTTTTGGTCAGCCAGTTATGGAGTTTCTCCCCCTCAGGTTCGGGTCCTTCGACGGAAACGGACTGGCTTTTCTCGTCATATTTTATCTGCCAAGTTCCTTTGCTATTCTTCAACCGCAGAGTCTTCATCTGTCTCGATTGTCCAACGAAAAAGTAGCACGCCCGATCTAATCGATTTCGGGTAGGTACCAGCTACGTCGCTCTCTAGCAGCCTGTCACGGCGCCTCTTCGTGCAGTTCAACATAGGGAAATTGGGCGAGCGATAAAAGCAAAGCACAACTCCAAGTTGACTCCCTGCCGCGTTATTTTTGTCTATTCCACCATTGTTTTGTCTGTAAAGAGAGGATTCGGTCACGCCCAAGCGATGCTGTTTAACGGTACTGATTTCATCAGTTGAGGTTAAGCTCCGACCTTCCTCCCACTAGTTAATCGCTAGCCGAAGAGATCTCGGTCAGATTTCGCGCCTTGTTTGCCGCCTGTGAATTACGCATTTTGCCCTAGCGGTCCGAGATCGATATTTGCTACCCAGGATCAAGTGTGACAGCGATGGAAACGGATCATACCGAACTCGAAAAGGCAGAAGAAGAGTTAGCCCGCCTTTCCACTTTTCCCGAACAGAATCCCAATCCCGTCATTGAGACTGACCCGTTGGGCAACGTGACCTACCTCAATCCGGCAGCTCGGGAGCGATTTGCCGATCTGCCCACATCCGGACTCGAGCATCCGATACTTGAGGACCTGGAGTCCATCATCGCTGAGCTGGCGCAGGGGGAAGACGAATCTCTACGGCGAGAGTTGGAAATTGATGACCGCATTTATGAGCAAAGAACCGTATATATGCCCGAGAATGCGCTCGTAAGAATCTACGCTCACGATATCACAGAACTCAGAAGGGCCGAGCAAGCCCTCTCCCGGTTGGCAACCTTCCCCGAGCAGAATCCCAACCCGGTTGTCGAGACAGATCTATCGGGCAACGTGACCTACGTGAATCCCGCAGCGCGGGAGCGGTTTGCCGACTTATCCTCATCCGGACTTCAGCATCCGATCCTAGGCGATCTGGCTTCTATTATTCGCACGCTGAAGGCGGGAGAAGACGAATCCTTCTCGCGGGATCTCGAGATTGAGGGCCGCATTTACCATCAAAGAACTGTGTACATGGCAGAAAACAATCTCGTGCGCATCTACGCCCACGATATCACCGAGCTCAAACGGTTGCAGGCGCAACTACAGGAAAATCTCGTTCAGTTGGAGCAATCGAATAAAGAACTGCGGGAAACGCAGGTGCAGTTGGTACAGTCGGAAAAAATGGCCGCCATGGCCAACCTTGTGGCCGGTATCGCCCACGAGATCAATACGCCCATAGGGGCAATTACGAGCGCTCAGGATACGCTAAACCGCGCGGTCGCAAAGCTCCGCGAGATTCTTGCGAATGAGTTTTCTTCCGAGGATCAAAACGGAAGACGGGTCGAGGCTGCGTTGCAGGCTATTGGCGAGGTTAGCAAAGTAGTGAAAACGGGTTCAGAGAGGGTGGCCGGTATCGTCGAAAGCTTGCGTAACTTCGCGCATCTTGATGAAGCGGAGCTGAAGAGCGTGGACATTCGCGAAGGCCTCGACGACACCTTGAGGCTGGTACAGCACGATCTAGGCGACCGCATTGAGGTATTCCGAAACTACAGCGATGTGCCGCCGATTGTATGCTATCCAGCTCGCCTGAACCAAGTTTTTCTTTGTTTGTTGGTAAACGCGATCGACGCCATCGAGGACGGGGGCAAGATCACCATATCGACGCTCAAAAGAGACGACAACCTGCTCGTGATTGTCGAAGACGACGGGATCGGCATTGGGGAGAATGATCTTGATCAAGTGTTCGAGCCCGGATTTACGACCAAAGGGGTCGGTGTTGGGACGGGCTTGGGATTGTCTATCTGTCAACGAATCGTGGAGGATCACAAGGGCAAAATTCAGGTGGAGAGCAATGTGGCTGAGGGCGCCATCTTCACTGTCGTCCTGCCCTACAGTTTTTCCGGATTTTTGTTTAGATAGCTGGAAAATGAGTCGAAGGATGCGCCGGTAATAAGCAAGAATTTGATGAAAATCATGGAGCTCGCGGAGGGTGCATTGGCCGGGGCTCAGGTAGCGTAAGACCGCTCGCTTTCTTGCCCAGCTCGGCCGAGATATGGGTAAGGTATAAGTTGACTGACTGGCGATCCTTGCCGGAAGAGTGAGCTACCAAAAACCAGGAGTCAATGAGGTCGGAATAGATAATCCGGTCGAGCCCGATGCTTGTCCCAGCCTCGTGTGCTCTGAGCACCTCTTGCCACACCTCGTCGCCGAGGATTTGTGGTGCCGTCACGGTGCGGTTTGCGAAGAGCGACCGAGTCCGAGCACCCATTCTCTTGACATTACCATCCAGATCAACGCGGAACACGGGATCTGGTTTGGCGTCCGGAAAAGTAGCATAGGCTTCCACATGACGTTGCATGTAGCGTGTGGCTACTCCCGAGACCAGTCCAACGGTGAAGGGGAAGAAGAACGCGATAAATACGGACAGGTATAGCAGAAGTGGGCGCTCCTTGCGCTCATAACGCAGCGCTGCCACCGGAGAGAGCCCCCTCAGCCAGGGAACCAGGATCTGCCCATATAGATTGATGACCGTGCCGACAACCAGAGCCAGCAAGAAGAGTGACGGATCTGCTACCTTTTCAATCACATAAAATAAGATCAGTGACCAATTCATCGGCTTTCCCACGTGGCTTGCAGGCTGGTTGTGAATTCGACATTTTGACTGGATCTTTCAAGATGACATTGACCACTTCTCAAGCAGGGCAACAGAAGCGACGTCAAACAATCTCCCACCGCAAACAATGAGGCGTTTGATGATATCTGACGAACTCGTCCAATTCTTGAAGAAGCCGGTGATGATGGGCGCTTCATCTCGCAATGGGGACCTCCGACCACACTCCACCAGAGGTTTCGGCCCGCTGTCCATCTCGGACGACAAAGTGATAACCTTCTACACATCCAAAGCAGCTGAAGAATTCATTGAAGACTGTAAAACAAGCGGCCGCGTAGCACTCGTCACCTGCGACGCCACGAGCTTTGAGACCTACCAATTCAAGGGTCGTTTTATTATCAGCAGAGAGTGCGATGAAAACGATCATGCGGCCGTAGACGAATACGTCGGTCAAGGGAAAGATGTCATAATAGGGATCGGTTTTCCGGAAGAAGCCGTCACCGGTTGGGCAGTATGGGAGTGCAAGCCCTGCGTGGCTATCAGCTTTGAGGTCGATGACGTATTCCACCAATCACCCGGCCCCGGAACGGGAGATCCGATCCAAACCTGAGGAGACCATTAATGTCACTGATTCCCGATGAACTGCGTCCAGCTCTACAGGGTATAGTGCCGGCAACAATCGCAACCTGTTCGCTGGAAGGGGAGCCCAATGTTACATACATATCGCAGGTCTTCTATGTCGATCCGCAACGTGTCGCGCTGTCGTTTCAGTTCTTCAATAAGACAATAAAAAACGTTCGCGAGAATCCAAATGCCCACGTAAAGGTGATGCATCCCGAAACCGGTCAAGAGTGGGAGATGGAAATCGAGTATGATCACTCGGCAACCGAGGGCCCGGTGTTCGAGGAAATGGACATGCAGCTGGAGGCGATTGCTTCAGTTCAAGGGATGTCTGGAGTGTTCAAGTTGAAAGCTGCCGACATTTACGTAGTGAACTCCGTAAGAATACCTAAATAGTTTCACGAAAGGCAAGCAGTGGAGAAGGTAGGAGCGGCCGACCAACTCACCGAGTACCAGAAATCGGTTGAAGATCTTACGGCGACCCTCTCGCGCAAAGCGAAAGAGATAGAGATCATCCAGGTGATCGCTTCTGACATCATATCTACCCTTGACCTCGACACGATTCTGCAAAACATCCTCTCTTCCATGAAGCGCGTTCTGGGATTCGAGCATTCGATGATCCTGATGCTCGAGGACAGCGGCGATCTGCTGCGTGTCGTTGCGAGTCAGGGTTTCGAGGCGTCGGGGGTAAGTGCGACGGTGACGGTAGGCCAAGGGATTATCGGTACTGTTGCCAGGCACAAACGCATGATGCGCATGAACAATATCGGTTACCAACCCTCCTACCTCACAGCGGTCAAGTCCAGCTTGCAAGAAGAGAAGAAATTGGAAGCGGAGGATGCAGAGGTGCCGTTGCCCGGACTGAGCAACGTTGAAAGCCAGATCGCGATTCCCCTCATGGTGCAGGAGCGAATTATCGGAGTTTTATCGGTCGAAAGTCCGGTTCTGAACGATTTCGACGAGCTTGATGAAACGCTACTAACGATTCTCGGCAATCAGGCGGCTGCCGCCATTGACAATGCCCGATTGTACACAGTTGCGGCCGAGCGTTTGGACGATTTAAACGGTGTGAACGTTGAGCTGGCTCAACTAAACGAGAGCCTTGAGGAAAAGGTAGAGGCGCGAACAGCAGAGCTCTCCGAAACACTTGACGAACTCACGGCTACGCAGAATCAGCTCATCGTAAGAGAAAAACTCGCGTCTCTAGGACATCTGGTTGTCGGGATTGCGCACGAAATCAATACGCCGGTGGGTGTAGTAAATAGCGCCGGGGATGTGGTGCAGCGATGTATCGCTCGAATCGAAGCGGAACTGGCGAAGGAGCAGGGAACGAACCAGACTGATACCGTGCAGAAACCGCTGACGGTTCTGCGGGACAGCGTAGGTTCAATGCGATCGGCTGGAGAGCGGATTGCCACGTTGGTCCAGAGTCTTAAGACTTTTGCGCAGTTGGATGCAGCCCAGATCAAGATGGCAGACTTAAACGAGGGACTCCAAAGCACGATTACCTTGTTGCGGGCGGATCTCCCAAGGGAGATGACCATCGAGGAAGAATATGGCGAGATACCCGAGATCGTCTGTTCTCTCGGCGAGGTAAACCAGGTGTTTATGAGCTTGCTCCTCAATGCGGTCGAAGCCATTGATGAACAGGGAACGATCCGGGTGCGCACCGCCCCGCAGGATGACTGGGTTCAGGTGCATATTGTTGACACCGGCAGGGGAATATCGCCCGAGCAACTAAAAACACTCTTCGAGTTTTCGTTCAGCCGCGATCGAGAGCGGGTAAAGATGGGCGCCGGGTTGGCGACGTCCTACGGTATCGTACAGCGGCACGGCGGAAACATCGAGGTGGAAAGTACGCCGGGCGAAGGCAGCGAATTCACTGTTAAACTGCCCGTTCGTTCACCCCTGAAGGAGACTGGATAGACACAGCAGGTGATCGCACGGTCGCACCACGCTCGTGCCCGGATCCGCCCTCGCCCATCGCGCGACCGCTGCGTTATTCGGGTCGCCCATCTTCGTATCCCGCCGCAAATCTGCTATTGTTTTGAACCTTTCGTCTTTTCGCGTGTATACAAGGGTAGATTAGATCTTCACCCTGAAAACAGGTGTTCGCCATGAATGCTGTTCGCGTTTTCGCTGGAATTATCTGTATAGGTGGAATTTCGTTCACAACTGCTCATTCTGCCCAACCAGAGTACGTTCATTTGATCCGCAAAGGGAGGCAGATGTCGCAGGAGTGGTATGCAGAACAAGCACGGCTCTGGAAACAGGAAGTCGAAAGACAGCCTGAGGATGCTGCGTCATGGCGCAACTATTACATGGCGACCGAATATTCTATGTGGCGTACGGATTCCTCTGAAAGAGAGCAAATCCTCGACAGAATCCTTGAGGAGATGGGAAAGGTTGTGTCTGAGAGCCATGAATATCTCTACCTGGAGGTCAGGCAGTGTTCCTGGAACACGGATAAGCAGGAACTAAATGATCTGTTCGCCCGCGCAACGCGGCTATGCTCGGCACAACCAGAGTGTGCCGACCTGTACCAAGATCTTGCGGGCAATTTCGAACAGCTTGGGGATCGCGAACGCGCCCGATCGGCATGGCGGGAGATGTATCGAACCGAGGGCATTCACTCGGCTTTGATCGATTACAACTACAACATGCTGATGTCCACTGACCAGAACGCGATCCTCATCACCAACGGTGACAACGACACTTATCCAGCATGGATGCTGCAACGGCTCAAAGGAATTCGTGAGGATGTTTTGGTGCTAAACCTCTATCTAAGCAAGAAGTATCGTTCCTACCTGAGCGGTGAACTGAGCGCAAAAGGAGTTGAAATAGACACGAAGGCCTTGCCGGCGAATGATGCCGACTTTCTCGAAGCTCTTTGTGAAGCCGTCACCCAGAGTCAGCCGGATGTTCCGATCTACGTCGCCTTGACGGTCGCGTCCCGGTACAAGGAGAGAATCAATGACATGCTCTACGTAACTGGCCTCGCTTCGCTCTACAGCGAGGACCGCGCGGACAACATCGCTCTGCTCAGGAGAAATGTGGAAGGCCGCTTCAGATTGGACTACATTCGGCACGACTGGTATAGCGAGAATCACATCTCGACGGTACCAGAGGTTTTTCGCCTCAACACAAATTACGCCGTCGCGTTCGTCATGTTGTTCGAGCACTACCAGACCTCAGAGGAGAGGAAAAGGGCTAACTATTGGAGTGGCCTTGCGCTCGAGGTCGCACGCAAGAGCGGCAATGAAGACTTTCTGAAGGAAATCGAACTGCGGATCGATCAGTAGTTGATGAGTTCAGGAGGGGGAATTCCCCAACTTTCCGACGAGGAGTTGGTGAGGCTGGTTGGCCACAAAGACATCGAAGCCTTCGACGAGCTTTATCAACGCTACAGCCGCCGCGTGCTGCGCTATCTCTATCGCCTGTTGGGTCACAGAGAACAGGCCCAGGACTGTTTACAGGAAGTATTTCTACGGCTCATCGAAAAGAATGCATCGATAGATACGAGTCGGAAATTTTCCATATGGATCTTTGCCGTTGCACACAACATGTGCTGCAACGAACGCCGGCGCCGGGATGCCAGAGAGAACACTGTTTCCTTAAGTGCAGAGAATTTTGTCCTGGGGACGGAGCAGGACGCAGGTGAGGAGCTACAACAGAAAATGTTTATGGGCGCGCTATTCAACGAGCTGGCTCGTCTGGATGGGGCTAAACGCAGCACCTTCCTATTGCGCTTCCAGGAGAATTTCACAGTTCGGGAAATTAGCAACCTGCTCGAGTGCCCAATCGGAACGATCAAATCGCGGCTGCACTATACCTGTCGATTGTTGGCCGACAGATTGAAGGTGTTTAATCCAAGCGAAATTGAAGGAGCAATGGAATAATGATAAATCCAAAAGACATCGTCTCTTGCCAGGAAGCTAGAGAGTGGTTGTTCACAGGTAGCTCGGATTCGGTTGAAAGTGTTCAAGAGCGCGAGCTTCGTCGACACCTCAGAGGATGTCAAGAGTGCCGCGCCTACGAACGCATTCTGACAAGAGTCCAGTCTGAACTGGACGAACATTTTCCCGAGGGACTGCAGCCGGATCCAGCCATTCAGGACCGACTAAGGAATACCTTGCGGAAACGGGGCTCCCTGGTTTCGGGACTGCGAATTCTGCGACGCCCTGTTCCTGCATATCAGGCGGTGTTGGGTGCTGCAGCGGCGATGGTCGCTGTTTTGATCATTAACAACTCGAGCCCCGTCGCACAACGCGCCCACACGCCCAAAAATTCACGCAGCGAGTTCGTAGCGGTCGACTCAAGAGAAACGATCGACAAGCTCCGGAAGATAAAAAAAGGTGGAAGAAACCATGCGGAGGACAGCCTCCTAGTAGGGAAAACTTTTGAATCGTTCGCGTTCGATGGGGCCGGCTAGGGCGGTTGACATTTTCTGCTAATTTCCGACTTTTGGGTTAGACTGGCGGTCGAAAAAACAATATCGGAGCGCTCAGCTCCAGCAGGTTAACGCCATACCAGTCCTCGCGGCGCCTGCTTATCCCCTTGTCTTCGGACAAGGTAAAGGGATAGGTGGGCGTTTTTTGTTTTTGGCCCAAATGTTCGGAGACGCCATGATCAAGACAGATATTGAATCGGTTCGCAGAGCCGCGAGGATCTACGGCAGCAACAAGGATGCAGCGATTGCGCTGGGAATCGATCCGCGCAGTTTTTCCAGAATCTGCCGCGAGAATGGTATTCAAACTCCTTATTATCGCAGTCGTCTACGGCGCCGCGGATCGGGATAGTCTTTGCGGCCTCCACGCAGGCAAAGCGAACACAGAACTATGCAGTGCAGTGGGCTCTGGGGGCGCTACCTGACCCATGGAGCGAACTAGTAAAGTGGTCGCAGGAACATCGCGCCGACAAGACCGAGGACGACTCGATGATCCCGGAGATCATGCAGTTCGCTCGCTGGGCGTTTCAAGAAGCACAAACATAGCGCCTAATGACCTACGCTAACACGGCGCCGGAGTTGGGGCACTGATCGCATGTCCTAGCTTTCGTCTTGCCGACAACGATCGCAGGCAAGTTGTGGAAATATGAAGGTCCCGTAACTGACCAGGCGCAAGGGTTCCCGGAGCACCCATGAGAATCGCTCGATCGGTGCGGTGCATGCTCCCTCGGGAGATCGGCTCAATCCCTGAATCAGACTTGACATTGTTCAGAAACGCTAGCTACCGTGATCTCCATGAGACTCTGACTCTGAACTGATACAACGCGCGCGGGCGTGGCGATTGCTCGTCCTGCCGCTTTATACAGGCATGTTCCCATCTACCGAATGCTCTTCGGTGCCCGGGCACCTCCTGGGCCGCGAGAAGCAGAGGTGGGAGTGTGCCTGTTTCTGTGTACCCAAATTTGACCAATCCGCAAACAAGCTCGAAAACCTTTAGGTGGGAGACCATCGTGAAAGAAACACCAATAGAATCCGTACGCCGTGTAGCCAGGGTTTACGCAACCAATAAGGATGCGGCCGCGGCTCTCGGAGTCGATATCCGCAGTTTCGCTCGCATCTGCAAACGACACATGATCGAGACACCGTATAAGAGGAGGGTAAAACGAAAATCAAGGGGACGAAGGTCCTCGTAGTTGCATGTTCCACTCAGGGACCGGGGACTTATCGATTCCGCGCACTCTGCTTGACCCGATTAGCGATAACGCGGTAGGTAGAGGAAAACCACGGGGGGAACATGACCAATTCCGAGCTAATTGAACGACGCGAACGCCAGCGAAGCCTGATAGAGTTGGCCTGCGAGCAGTCTGAAGCTTTATTTTCCTGACGTAGAAAAACCAATGGACTAGCGCCGAGAGGACATCAGATGACTGGCCGCATTCACCACCTAGCTCGCGAACATATCGTCTACACCTTCGACAAGAACCATCCGCCGGTACTGGATATCGACTCCGGCGATGTCGTCGAAATCGAGACCTATGACGCCCGCACCGGCACCGTTCAGCGCAACGAGGATTTGCTGGAGCAGCCGCATCCAGACGGCGCCAACCCTGCAACCGGACCGATTCGCGTCAGGGGGGCTGAGCCCGGGGATGGCCTCTGTGTGGAGATCATCGGGATCGAACTGGCGCCGCAGGGCTTTCTGGCCGTCAAGAAGGGCATGGGCCTGCTTGGGCACATGGCCACCAAGTTCGCCACCCGGATCGTCAACGTCGCGGACGGTCAGGCGGACTTCGACGGCATCCGGTTTCCGACGAATCCGATGGTCGGGGTCATCTCCACAGCGCCGGCCGGCGAAGCAATAACGACGCACATGCCCGCCGGCGGCAACATGGACAACCGCTACATCACCACGGGCAGCAAGGTCTATCTACCCGTGCACGTAGACGGCGCGCTGTTTGGACTTGGGGATGTGCACGGGGCGATGGGAGACGGAGAAATCACCTACATTGGACTGGAGATCTGCGCGGAGGTGACCGTACGCATCCATCTACTCAAGGGAGTGGGCGATCACCGTCCCCTGATCGAAACGCCAGAGTTGTGGGTTACCACGGGCGAGCACGAGAACCTTGGCCTGGCGGCTCGCATGGCTGCCGAGGAGATGGTTGTGTTGATGCAGGAGAAAGGAGGCCTCAGTTTCGAACAGGCGTACATGCTCATGAGCGCGGCCGTCGATGTTCAGATCTGTCAGTGTTGCGAACCCGGAATATTTCCCACCACGACCCGTGCCGTGCTGCGCAAGGCACTGCTACCCTCCAAGAACGACTGATCGGAGCACCGACTCAAAGAATACCATGATCGACGACAAAACCGGATTCACCCGAGAGCAGCCGAGCGCAACGCCTTCGCCGAAGCCGTCAGCGAGATGAATGACAGACCCAGGTGGGGCCATGATACTAACGGAACAACAAATCAAGTTTTTCGATACGTTTGGATTCCTGCATCTGCCGGGCCTGGTAAAGGACAGCGTCGAGTGGATTGTTGAAGAATTTGAAGCAGTTTTTGAGCGAAGGACTGGGGAAGACGGCGACCTCGCCCCACATGACGGCACCGAGAGAACCTCCGTAGTGCCTTTCATCGATCAGAGCGTGAAGCTGTGCACGCTGCTCGAACATCCAGGCATTCATGGCCTGGCCGCCAGCTTGCTCGGCGAGGATTTCAATTACCTCGCCGGCGACGGCCACTTCTACGTCGGTGATACACCTTGGCATTCGGATGGATGGCACCCCGAGGTCCGCTATATAAAGATCGCTTTTTATCTCGACTCACTCACCAGAGATACGGGCTCCATCCGCGTGATTCCCGGCAGTCATCGCATTAACGATGGCTATGCGAAACTGCTTCAGGAGTACCGGGGAAAAAGCAAGGAGATCTTTGGTATAGAAGGTCGTGATCTACCAGCCGTGGCCGTCGAAACGGCACCCGGCGATATCGTCGTCTTCAATCACAACCTGAAGCATGCATCTTTTGGAGGAAGCGGGAGGCGCAGGATGTTCACTATGAATCTCTGTGAGCACTGCGAGACAGAATCAAAGCTCGAATCCTTGAAGCAACGCATCGGCCTTCATGCGCGATACCTGAACGACAGGATGCACTCCAATGCCATGCGCGAGACAGGCCCGTCCGAACGCATGCCCCACCTGCAGCAAGTCATTGAAAACGAAGGCCACTTGCCCGAACTGGTACGGAAGGAACGGGAAAAGAGGGATGAGCTTACACGGGGATAGTTACGCCTCTTCTAATCCTGCGGCCCCAGGGCAACTTCTATAGCCTCGCGGAAGTCCTCCAGGCGCATCGGTTTGTCGACAAAGTCCACGAAGCTGTGGCCTTCTGTTTCCTCGCGGCTGACGGCACCTGAGAGCGCCATTACCGGAAGTTCCGGGTGCTCTTCGCGGAGCCGATCGGCGAGTTGGTAGCCATCCATGCGTGGCATGCGGATGTCGGTGATCACCAAATCCGGCTCCACTTCCTGGATAACGGTCAATGCTTCCTCCCCGTTGCTCGCTTCCAGGATCTTGTAATCCGCAAGGGCACTCTTTACAAATTCGCGTATCGCCTGCTCATCATCCACTATCAAAACGCACAGCGACGTTTTTTTGAACAATTCGTCGATACTCGTTCGGGCTTCGTCGCGCGACATCTGCGCTTTTTCGACCAGCAAATCCACAGAACATTCCATCTTCTTGCGGTACTCAAATACCTTTTCCTCCGAGCGCACCCGCTGTAGCAGGTAATCTCGGGTGCGGACATTATCGTTGATGATCTTGCCGGCCAAGACCTCCACAACGCTGTGGTATATTTTCAGCTTCATGCCCGGATCGTTGTTCAAGAGCGCATTGAACGATCGGCGCTCGAGAACCATCGCTTTTGAGGGTTCTACGGCCGTGACCTGCGCCGAGCGATTCTGGCGGGTGATCAGCCCCATCTCGCCCACGGTGGTGATCGGATGTAGATCGGCCAGGCAGGCGCCGTCTTCGCTCCGTACCGCCAATTCGCCCGAGATGAGAATGAACATTTCCTCGCTGGATGAGTTGCGCGTGCAGACAATGTCACCCTGAGCAAAATTTTTCAGTTTGCAGATGTTCAGTAGTTGCTTGGTCTGTGTAGGCGACAATTCCTTGAAGATCGGAATCTTCCGCAGGGATTTCAGAAAATCACTGTTGTATTCACGGGCCATCGGTGCTGCCTTCAATTCGTCGATGCAAAACCGCATCGACGATACAATAGTAACGAAACTCGGCTATTTACGCAGATCAAGTGCATTCCGTATTCCGGGGCACTCGTAGATTACCATTTCACTTGAACTCCACGCTGTAGAGCTCCGCGCAGCGCAGGCGGAAACCCAGGGAAATGGGCGCGTCACCTTCGTGACCTAGATCGGCCTCCCCTTTCCAGGTAATCTCCTTGTCGATCTCGTCCCCGACCAGCCAATCGCAGTCCTCGAAGGAGCGGCCCGGCAGTGGCTGATACTTGCTATCGTTGACCTGCATCTGGATGCGGCCGCCGATGACGGTTTTGAAGTTGAGATGCACGCGCCGCTGGGGAATCGTTAGATGGAAGGTGCGAAAAGTGCCTTCCTCTGGCGCCTCCAGCGCAGCGAGCCTGCCTTTGGACCAGGTCGCCCAGTTGATCTTCACGCTGGGCCGCTGGCGCAGTTGTTTGTGGCCCTCCGCCGTGCCGCCGACGGTGACCCCCATGCGGTCTCCGGGCAGATTCACCAGGCCCACGCCGGCAGCCACTGTACCGCCGTCCCACGTACCTGGTTCGCCTGGGCGACAGACGGGTCCTCCGGGTACAGGGCTCCATACGACGTTGTCGGGACTTGCAGCCAGCAGAAAGGCGAAGGAGTCATCCCTGAGGCGCCAGCGCAGCGGAAACATGATGTGGTAGTCGGTGGTTCCGGGCATGATCGTCTTGCTGTTGGCGTAATACAGGTCGTACGGCTCGTTGGCTCCATTGGGCCAGAACACCTCCTCGGACAGGGGCATGCGCCTGAAGTCGGGACTGGAGAGGCGACCGATACTACGGCGGTCGAAATAGTGACTGCGGCAGTAGGCCACATACTGCCCCAGTACCGGATCGTACTCGCAGACATTGTGCGTGTCGCTCACCTGCGAGACCAGAGGCTCCTCCAGAGGCGTCCAGTGCAGCCCGTCGGGTGAAACGGCGCCGAAGAATCCTTCCAGAAGGTCTCCATTGAAAGACTGCGCGCAGAGCTCGTCCGGACGCTCGCGCAGGTAACGCTCCTTCATCTGTCCACCCATCCGTCCGGTGTGGAACATCTTGTAACGCTCTTCGGCAGGAGCTGACGGATCCTTGAATACAGTGGCACCGTGTAGACCGGTGGCATCGATCAGGGGCACGCCGTAAACGATGTTATTGTCTTTGGAGCCGTTGCGTTCCAATAAACTCAAAGATGGGTGGTGCCAGGTTTCGCCATCGTCGGACTCGGCATAGCGGATGTAGTCGTACCCGCCCATGCGATACGTATCGTGATTCACCATCTCCCTGGGCGCGGTTTCGTACCACATGCGGTAACGCCCTTCTTCGTGGATAACCACGGCACCCGACCAGATGAAGTCCTCATCCTGCTCGGGCACAAGAATCGGTTCGGTCTTTTGTGCCGGTTTTGCCCGCAGGCGGATGCCCAGGGGCATGTAACCGGGTTGATGCAGCGTCGGCTCGACGGGGTCGTTGGACCAGTAACGCTTACGCTCTCCATCTGCGGTGAGCCAACCGGTATGGCGGCCGGGGTGTACATAGCGCCAGTCGAAGAAGTAGATGATGTCCGAGGGCAGTTCGTAGGGCGGTCGTTTATTGCGCAAAGGTGAGATCATTCGATCCTCCTGCTTAAGGATTCAACACATGCACAGCAGAGTAGAAACTACCCAATAGACCAACAATCTACATTTCCAAAGGTTGACGTGAGGGTGAGTTCGTCATTGAGTACAACGGTTCTGAAAAGCCTAAATTCAGACAACTATTCGGCGACGTCTCAAGGAAGACGTGAGCAGTCCTTCCTCCACAAAAGGAGAATATTCATCATGGCTCTGTATATGACGCAGTTCGGTTACACCCAAGAGGCGTGGGCGGCAATGGTTAAAAATCCGCAGGATCGCGAAGCGGGGGTCAAGGCTCTTATCGAGAAAATGGGCGGTCAAGTCCTCGGCTTCTACTATTCGTTTGGCGAATACGACGGCGTTCTCCTGCTGGAAGCGCCAGACGAAACCACGGCAGCGGCGATGCTCATGGCGGCTATTGCACCGGGCCATCTACGGGCGACCAAAACGACCTGTTTATTTACCATGGAACAAGCCATGGAGGCGATGAACAAGGCGGGCGGCGAGGGCTACGCTGCACCCCAGGGATAACCTGCGCCAAGCCGGTGGTGCCTTTTAGCGAAGCAACGAAGTCGAGATAGCTAAGCGCGCTACTCCACCATCGCCTCTCGAATGCTCTCGATCTGGAATTCGCTGAGGCCGATATCGCGCACATACCCCTCGACCCCGTTGCGGCGCTCCTCCTAAAATCGATCACCGTGCCCAGACCAACAGCGCCTGCTGGGCCGCATCTTGGAGACGATGCAAGGAGCCGGAGCGCAACAGCCGGCCCCAGCGGGTAGGGCGTCAGTACCGAGTCTCGTACCCACCCAGGTCCCGGATGTTGTAGGAGCCCTCGATCTGCAGATGACGCCTGGGATCCAGATCGTCAGTCATTGAATCGTCCTCGCTACGGCTTCGAAAACAAACCGCGCCTTAAAAGTATGACAGCGGCAATGCCAACGCGACGGTGAACCGCTTTCCAAAGTTGCCATGAGACGTTATTAGACAGTGGACAGCCACTTCTTGGTCTCAAAGAGAATCGGGTTCGATCAAGACCCAATTGATTCTGATATGGATAATTCCGAACAAGAGGAGTAACAAAATGGACGAGAAGAGGAAAGCCGCACGGTGGCGCAAGCGGCGGATTGTCTACAACAACGACGGACAAGACGTGATAGAGGCGCGGCCAGGAGTTGAGCATCGCCACGACATCAAATGGCAAATGCTCGTTCGCAGCAGGGGTGAGCTGGCTGATGACTTTCTCAATGCTCGCAGCGCACCGCTGCTGGGGACGCAGGTGGAAAGTAACTTGTATTGCACTTGCAGGGGCGGACTCACCTTCTCACACCCCACGAAATTAGGCGGGTTCTACGGAAAGGGGGTTGCCCAGGAGCTCATTGACACCTACGGGCGGGACAACCTGCAGATCCAGGTGGACTTCTCTCACGAACACGGCATGGAGGCCTTCTGGTCGCTGCGCATGAATGACGACCATGATTCCTATCCCATGGGCTACCGTCACCAGCACGACCATGATCTGGCTGCCTTCAAGCGGGAACATCCGGAATGTCTAATGGGTGAGCCGGCCGACTGGGAGAAGTATCCAGAGGGACCACGACACACCTGGTCTTCTCTCGATTTCAGCTATCCAGAGGTGCGGGAGCACATATTCTCGTTGATTCAGGAAGTAGCCCAGAACTACGACGTTGACGGGGTGGAGCTGGACTTCTTCCGATCCCCCCCGTATTTCGCTCCCACTCGGGATGGACTTCCGGTCGAGGAGCAGCACCTGGCGGCAATGACCGACCTGGTGCGTCGAGTCAGGAGTATGGCCGACGAAGTGGGACAACAAAGAGGACGTCCCCTGCTGCTGGCAGCGCGCACGCCGTTTACGGTTGAAGACGCGCGCTTCATTGGCCTGGACCTGGCGGAGTGGCTCGCAGAGGATCTCATTGACATACTGATACCTGGTGGCGGTACCGAGTCGAAAATGACCGAGTCGTTCAAAGAGATCGTGGACCTGGGGCACAAATACGAGGTGCCGGTGTATCCCTGTATCGACTGGGCTGATTTTCTGTGTCACTGGGCTTTTCTCGGACTGGGAGCGGGAGAACACCGGACCTATGAATCGTGGGTGAAAACCCTGTACGGTGGACACCCGAAGGACATCGAGAAGTCGAATTGGATCGTGACGTTCAATTCGTGGGAAGGAACAGCAGCGACATGGCGTGGCGCAGCGATGAATCTATGGAATGCAGGCGCAGACGGGATTTACATCTTCAATGGTTTTCACAGCACCGATATCGATAGATGGCGAGAGATCGGAGACCCTGAGACGATGGCAAACAAAGACAAGATATTCGGCGTGGAGCAGTTCGCCGGAAACTCCAGCTTCAAAGACGTGCGCGAGCTGGAGCTGCAGCAAGGAGAACCGGTAAGCCTGCACTTTCAGGTGGGCGAGGATGTGGAGTCTGGCAATGCCGCCGAGTTGAGATTCCGCCTCCACCTCTGGGATCTGGCAGAGAATGACGACGTCGCCGTAACGCTCAACAACGGCCTCCTCGATAACCTCAGACCCACCCGCCCGAACGAGGCGACCACAGGGGGACAATGGCTGGAATGCCTGCTACGTTCAGCTCAGGTCAAGAGAGGGGAGAACAGGGTCGAGCTAATGGTGAAGAAACGGGATGAATCCATGCGGACACCCCCCGTCCTGAACGCAGTTCAGTTGCATGTTCACTACGAGGGCTAGATAAGGTATGCGATCAGACGCACCGGCACAGAAATCTGCCTGCCTCCAGTCCCGCCAGATCGGTCCCCCGCACCCAGCCCACTTCGGTACTCGGACGAGCGGGCAATTGCCTTTGTCCACCGAATGGCGCGGAAATGGATATACTGTTGGGCTTGGGCGCCCATAGCCCGTTACCCGAAAACGTGGAGGAAGCAGGATGGACATTCTCGAACGGTATGTAGCTATCGACAACAAGTGCGCCTGGCCCAACCTGACCCTCATGCCGGACGGCAGCATCGTGGCGACCATCTTCGGCGAGCCCTGTCACCAGCTGTGGGAAGGGTCATCCGAATGCTGGATCAGCACGGACGGCGGCAAGCTCTGGTCTTTCCTCAGCGTTCCGGCGCACCACGAGCCCAGCCGCACCCGCGGCGACCTGGCGGCAGGTTTGACTCACGAAGGCGCCTTGGTGGCGCTGGTCAGCGGTCGCAAATTTGTGCCGCCAACAGGTGAACTCCTCGACCGGCCCAGAGCACCGGAAGAAATGGGCAACTATGAAGCGGCGGTTTGTCGCTCCACGGATGGGGGCAAGACCTGGACCATAGAAGGGTCCCTCAACAACTTTCCTCCGCATGTGACCAATGCCGTCCCGTTCGGGGATGTGGTGAAGCTGCCCGGAAATCGCCTTGCCGTTTCCTGCTATTCGTCGCCGCCCGACCACCTGGAGGACGAGGCCGCCGATGGCGCCTGGATCTACTTCAGCGACGATGACGGACGCACCTGGGGCGACGCGCGGCTTATCGGTGCGAACCGGTACAACGAAACCGACCTGCTAGTACTTGGCGACAGCAAGATGCTCGCCGCGAGTCGCACGACGAAAACGGGCCACACCGAGATCTTTGCTTCCGCTGACGATGGACAAACCTGGACCTGCCGCGGTCCGGTGACGGCGGCGATGCATATGCCGGCCCATTTGCTGCAGTTACTGGATCAATCGATTCTGCTCACCTACGGTGTGCGTTTGCGGGGCATGCTCGGCGTGTGCGCGATGATCAGCCGCGACGATGGAGTCACGTGGGATGCTCCGCGGGTACTGTTCAATACCAACGTCTACAAGTCGAATGCCAGCCCTGGAGGTACGGATGGGGGATATCCCTCCAGCTTGCAGCTGGCCGATGGCACTATCCTCACCGCCTATTACTGTCAGCGCATTCCGACGCACCAGCGCTATCACATGGGTGTGGTTCTCTGGCGGGATGAATCGGCGAATTAATACAGGCATATTTCGATACAGGGCACTAGAGCACGTTTAATGACCTTGATGTTGGCAGATTGGGCGAGATTCTCAAAAAAGGAGGTCGAACTGTGAGCAACACGTGGGATGATGCGCGAGGGTATTTTCCAGGAGATTGGGTCAGACCCCGAAAGAGCACGGGGAATTGGCGTCCATTGGTCGATCTGACGGAGGTCTTCCCCGGCCATCGCTCCGTAAACCGCGGCGGCGCGTTCGAACTGTATGATGCCCCTATCGGCGTCCGCCTGGCGGTGGAGGAAGCGGACAAGTCGGATCCGCTGGAGTTCGACGGCGACGTCGATGACATGACCAATTCCCTGCAGGTGTGGCAAGCGGATAACCGCTACCACCTGCTCTACTACCAGGGAAGACATGTCGCCTATGCGGTGAGTGAAGACGGCTACCGGTGGACGCGTCCCGCCCTGGGGATCATCGAGAAGGATGGCTCGAAAGAAAACAACCTGGTTACGGATGTCGGCGGCGACATGCTCAAAGCGGTATTCGAGGATTCGACCGCGCCACCCGAAGAGCGCTTCAAGGGCATGGGCTGCGAGGGCGCGCGGATCAATTCCGAGACCGGCCAGGTTGTCAACCAGGGCGAGGAGGTCGATGAGGAGTACATCAAGAAGTGGTGGGCCGACCAGGAGTATCTGGGACCAGCCTACGAAGGACCCAGACTGATTCTCAAGGGCCGGGTAGTCGGTTGGACCTCCCCCGACCGCATTCACTGGAAACGGTCCGACCGGATTCTGGCAAACTACCCCATGGATGGAGGGCTGTCCGCCCGCTACGACGAGAGATCGGGCTACTACTACTCCTACTGTCGCATCAACGGCGTGCCCCAGGAACAGTTCGAGCTGATCGGCAGCGGCGTTACGGAAGACGGCATCTTTCACCGGGCGATCGGTCTGACTCGAACCCGGGATTTCTACGACTGGCCGGCTCCCAAGCTCCTGATTTTTCCGGATGGCCAGGACGCCCCCGACCTTTCCTTCTACGGCGGCGAATACTTCCCCTACCCGGGCGGGGATGACCTGCACTGCATGCTGGTACAGGCGTACCATCATGCGACCGACCACGTGGACAGCCAGCTGGCCGTCAGTCGCGACGGCCTGATCTGGCAGCGTCCCGAGCGCAAGGCGATCATTCCGGTAAGTGCCCCGGGTGCCTCCGATTCGGCCCAGGTCTATTCATGGGGCAGCAGCATCGCAGAATTGCCGGACGGCTACTGGGGATCCCTCTACGCAGGGTACCCCACCCTGCACAACGAACCCGCCGGTGAAGCGCACGATAAGGCCATACGGTGGGCGCGCTGGAGGCCTCACAGATTCTGCGGCATCGAGGCTGATGTAGAGGGACGCTTTACGATTCCGACGGTAACGCGGACCGGCAACCAGCTGCGACTCAACTACCGCTGTCGTCCGGGGGGGTGGATCAAATCAGAAATTCTGCGCAACATCCCCTCCCGGATTCACCCCGACATCGATCCGGTTGCCGGCCTGACCTTCGAAGAAAGCGATCTCCTGAAGGGAGATGCCGTCGACCAGGTGGTCACCTGGAAAGGCAAGAGCGATCTGTCGGGGGCGGGTGAGACGGTGGCGATCCGGCTCCGGATGTTTCAGGCAAAGGTCTTCGCGTACCTGGTCTGAGGCCCGTCACACCTGGAGGCGCTGATGAAAGCGACCATCGAACAGCAACTAGCAGGCCGGCCGCACAGCCAGCGTTTGGTTACAGATAATTGATGAATGCCACCTTGTGCTCGGTGAAAAACTCGATCCCCGTCTTGCCGGCTTCGGGTATCCCATGCCCGGACGACTTCACCCCGCCAAATGAAAGCTGCGGCTCTCTGTACGCTGTCATCATGTTCACGTGGGTGAGCCCTACCTCGGTCTTCTCCAGAAACTGAAAGGCCCGCGAGATGTCCTGCGTGAAAATCGACGAGGACAAACCAAATTCCACGCGGTTCGCCAGTTCCAGGGCCTCGTCAAAATTCTCCGCCACGAGCACGCTCAACACCGGACCGAAGATCTCCTCTTGGGCAATGCGCATGTGAGATTGGACATTGGTAAAGACCGTCGGTTCGATGAAACATCCCTGATCCATGCCGTTGTCCGTCAGTCTGTGGCCGCCCTGCGCCAACGTAGCGCCCTCCTCTTGGCCGATTTTGATATACCCCGTGATCGACTCCAGCTGGTCCGTGCCGCACACCGGTCCCATGTCGACCCCATCTGTCCGTCCGTCTCCAACCCGCAGCGCCCGCGCCCGCTCCAACAGCCTGGCGTTAAAAGTCTCCGCCACCTCACGCACGACGATCGCCCGACTCGTCGAAGTACACCATTGGCCGGCACAGGCATACGCGGCCTTGGCGACGGCATCCGCCGCCTTGTCCAGATTGGCGTCCTCCATGATCACGACCGGGTTCTTGCCGCCCAACTCCAGCTGCGTGCGAATCAATGTCTGCGCCACGCTCTGCTGAATTCCCTTTCCAACTCCGGTCGATCCCGTAAAGGAAATCGCCTCGACGAGCGGATTGGTGATCATCTCCTCGCCAACTGTGCCGCCGCCACCACAAACGAAATTCAGCACGCCCGGCGGTAGACCCGCCTCGACAAACACGTCGACGAAGGCCTTGCCGGCTTTGGGCGTCAGACTCGCTGGTTTGAAGACGATGGTATTGCCGCTGATCAAGGCCGGAGTGCATTTGCGGCCAGGCACATTGAAGGGAAAATTCCACGGGCTGATGATCGATGCCACGCCGACGGGGCGCCGAACGCTGTAGGCGAAAACCCCCGGTGTCGCCGAGGGCGCTGTCTCGCCGCACATCGCCAGCCCCTGGGCAATCTGGAATTCCATCTCGCGCACTGCTGAGCCGGCTTCGGTCCTGGACTCGTCGAGGGTCTTGCCGTTTTCTTCGGTCAGGATCGCAGCGATCTTCTCGGTCTGTCCTTTCATGACTGTAACTGCCCGCGACAGAATTTCCGCCCGCCGATGCACACCGATTCCGGACCACTCGGGAAACGCCGAATGGGCGGCTTCAATGGCCCGCCTGGCGTCCTCGCGAGTGCTTTTGGGCCATTCGCCCGTCACCTGCTCCAGATTGGCCGGATTCCGCTGCTCGAAGGTTCTGCCGTCTGCTGAGCCGACCCATTCGCCATCGATATAGTTCTGATAATCCATTGTTGCTCCTAGGTAGTCTTGGATGGAAGCCATTTTCCCGCCGACCCGTCCCATCGGAAGGGGAAAAAATTTTTAATGTACCCAAGTAGAGGCGGCGATAACAGTGCTTAGGCCGGGACTCGATGCAGCACAGACGGGCGGCTGAAGCCCGAACGGTCATAGAGCTGCCTACCGTGACTCCTTTCACCCGGAGTTTCGTAGCCGGCTCTCCTGCTCGGGATCGTATTCAAGTTGAATCTCTCGACGTCCCGCGGCAACGGCCGACCGGCAAATTTGATGGTGCCATACTGCACGTGCTCAGGTTCTAACACCTGATGACGCCCGCCAATCCCCTATCAATATCGGCAAGGCCATAATGCTTGTAGGCGGCGCTGAAAAAACGACATACTAAAGGAAGCTATGGTTGGTCCGATAAACCTATAGTGAAGCTGGCTGCAGACCAGTGCGTGCGGATGACGCACGAGCACCTCCACCAAAGCCCGGCGAAAACGCGTATCGCCAACGGGCAAGAACAGGAGGAATGACGATGATGGGATATCTTAAGAGGCACGGCGCCTGAGACCGCCGTAAATGGCCTCTAGCAATAGAGGAGAGCCGGACACGCCTAGCGTGTCCGGTTTTTTTTTAGAGTGACTGCGACCAACCGATTCATCACTGCAAGCCGACGACGACCGCGACGGCGGTCCACGGCCGCGTAGCTACCGGTGAGCTCGCCGGCCCCCTGTGCTTTGCCGCCCGCGGTTTCTCGCTGCATGCGGCTACCCGCATCGACGCCGGCGACCGCACTCGGAAATCGTCCCACGTCTAAAGCTTCGGGGCAGGTTTCCCTAGCCGGCCCCTCCATACTCAGCAAACGCCCCCGAAAAACGCCGCGCAAGAGCGGCACGGACCCTCGGCGTGATCAGCGATAATGGTCTTTATTCGTCCTATATTCTAGCGGAAGGATATAGCCCTTCTCGTTAGACTGTTTTACCTGGGCCGGCGCCAATGTTTTGGGCGACTCGCCCGCCGGAAAAAAAGCAACACCCGTTCCATATCCGGCAGGGCATCCGCCAATGCGCAGTACAAGCTCATGTTTCTGCGCCTGGAGGATCAGGAGCACAAAGTGCGGTTGCGCGGTCCGAGTTGCGCTCCATTCCCATTCTGCGGGGGGAATATGCCCTTTTGCCGAGGAGGCTGCTGCGCGCGCTGGTGGGCTTCACCGAGTTGGGACGGCCGATCTAGAGGATAACAGGGGGAGCATGCACATCCAAGAGTGGAACATTTGATTCATGAATCTAGGATTAGTATCGTGTAACAACACAGGTCCACTGAACGAAAGGTCGAGACGATGGACACACAAGTACCACTGATCAGCACACGCACGACGGGCCCTCTGGGTGTCGCTCATCTTCCAAGCTGTGGTTGAAGATGCGACTGGCCGCCAAGGACAGGCCTGCCGAAGGATGACACAGAGTGGCTCGGCGCGGACCTCAACGATCTGGAGGGCTGGCAAGACTTCCACCTGGCCTTGCTCGAGGCGTGATCTCTCCCCTCGCATGACGAACTGGTCTCGGCAACAGGGATTCGCGTAATGCGTTCAAAAGCGGGACGATATAGATACACCGAAACACTCGAATCAGCGTATTTTCAGAGCGCACGGAGGGCCGATTTGAACCAAGGAGATAACACGTGACGCCGGATGCGCTGACGCACAGGCTAACCGAAGCGGAGCAGCTGCACTTCGAGGAGCAGGGACACCTCCACATCGAAAACGCGCTGACCGAAGAGCAGGTGGATGGCTTGAAAACCGCCGTCGACAAACTCCACGGCGACGCAATCGAAGCCGGTGTCACGGAGGAAGGCAAACCGTGGGGCAAAGCCGACCTGATCGGACAGGACGACGCCTTCCTCGACATCCTGGACAACCCGCGTGTCCTACCGAAAATCTGGGACATCCTCGGCTGGAATATATACCTCTACCACTCGCATCTGCACGTCAAGCCGCCTGCACCGTCCGATGTGGAGGAGGGCGAGGGCTGGATGGAGTTCCATCAAGACAGCGGCCGCGTCAGCATCGAGCAGCGTACGTTTCCGCAGGCCCGGCTGTCCCTTAAAGTCGGTTACTTTCTGACCGACGTGTCAGAGCCCGGCCGCGGCAACTTCTACATCATCCCCGGGAGCCACATTTCGCCGACCATCCCGATCTCTTCGGAAGTCGGCCGCGATCCGGCGGAAGCACGGTCGGATGGCATCCCTGACGGCGCCGCGCCGGTCTGCGCGGAACCCGGAACAGCGGTCCTGTTCGACCGTCGTCTCTGGCATGGCCGGAGCGCCAACCATTCAGACCTCACACGGAAGGCGCTGTTTTTCGGTTACGGCTACCGCTGGATCCGGCCCAAGGATCCGACTACAGTGGATCACATCCTGCATCGTCTGGATCCGATTCAGAAACAGCTCCTCGGTGCCCAATCCGGCCCGAACGGCGTCTACGTCCCGAAGGATGAGGACGTGCCATTGCGATCGTGGCTGGTGGAGCAGTTGGGCGAGGGCGCCGTTCTGGAGATGGATCAGGTAACAGCTGGGTATGGCAGCTAGTGGCAGCCTTAGGCCAAAGCTTGAAAGGGAATAGTAATGATCCATGCAATGGAAAATAAGCAGTTGAATCCGCGACTGCAGGTGTTGTTTGGCGCCGACGCGCATAGCGAACACCCTTTGGCCCAAAGTGGAGCTGGGATACGCTTTACCGGTATCGACCTGTGCCACCCGTTGAACGAGGGTCAGGTGGATTTTCTGCTCGACGCATTGAGCCAGTTGCGGATCGTGTGCATCGCCGGACAAGACCTCGCCCGGTTTTCCCTTGCCCACTTCGAGCGATTCGCCAACCATTGGGGCGCGCCCATTCCGCACCCTAACAATTTCATGCGTGGGGGGAAACCGGCGCAGCAGGATGGGTCCAGCGACGGCCCGATCGAGCTGATCCCGTACGAGAAGCGGACCGTGGCTGCCGTCGATAAGACCTTCCCGGGCCGGTTGCAGTGCCTGCCACATGAGTCGCCGACGGTGCTGGTGGTGTCCAACTTCAGTGGGAAGGCGGCAGAGGGGGAAACCCAGATGAGGTCCGGCGGCCATTGGCATACAGATATCGAGTACGAACCGTTGCCGATATATGTGTCCATGTTTCTCGCCCACAGTTCGCCCGTCTCGCGCGACACTCCGGGCGGAAACTGGATTCAGGCCCCAGGCGGCGACGCTTCCAATCTGTATTACGAGTGTTCTGCCGACGAGCTGATGCAGCTACGCATGCGCCTGCCGTTAAACGGCGAGACGGCCTTTGCCGATTCGGCTTCGGCTTTTGCGGCGTTGCCGTCTAAGGAGCAGGCGGCACTAGAACGCGTCCAACTGAGGCGGCGGTTGAACGAGGGAGACGAAGGATGGCTCGCGCCGCTGGTGCGCACCAACCCGCGTTCGGGGATCAAGTCCTTGCACAGCCCGATTTGGGCGTCACGGCCAAGGGTGCGGCCGCCGGTTGAGGTGGACGGGATGACGATGGAGGAATCACGCACTTTTTTGGACCGCTTAGAAACGCATGTGCTGCAACCGCAATTCCGCTACGACCATCTGCACGAGCCGGGCGACGTGACGATCTGGGACAATTTCATGACTCTGCACAATACACCGCCCACCAAGTCGAATATCAGATCGATCGACGACGCCCGACTGCTCTATCGCTTGAGCTGCAAGGGCGAGCCGTCGCTGTCACTGCCGCGGCGGGACGATACGGAGTGGCTTGAAGCACATGTCGCGGGCAGCTACTCGACGCCTGAGGAGATAATCGACGTTCACACAGCTTGGTAGCATGCCATTCAGGTTTGTCCTGTCGAAAGAACAATCGGGTTTAACTCAATCAAGCCGACAGACAGCGATCGACTATACGAGAAGGAGTGAGCGCCATGGTTCGGATTTTCCTCGTCATCGGGTCGGTTTCTGGCTTCCTGGGCGTCTGTCTGGGCGCGTTCGCTGCGCATGCTCTCAAGGAGCGACTGACCCAGGATCTGCTTGACACCTTCGAGGTGGGCGTTCGATACCACATGTACCACGTGTTCGCCCTGCTGGCCACGGCCTGGATCATTAACCACTGGCCCGGCGCCACGGCGACTGTCGCAGGATGGCTCTTCGTCGGGGGAATCGTGGTATTCTCGGGCAGTCTCTACATCTTTGCTCTGACGGGCGTGCGATGGCTGGGTGCGATCACACCGATGGGCGGAATCGCCTTTCTCGCCGGTTGGATCTGTCTGGCCTGGCACGTCTGGCGAAGCGTTTAAGAGACTCGAGCCTTTTGACTCGGAATGGAGGCTTTTCGATCCTACACCTCAGGAGGTGGAATCATGAGACGAGTACTTTCAGATATGCTGTTGGGCATGGGTTTTCTGGTCTGGTGTGCGGTCAGCGCCAACGCAGTCGAAGGCGAAGAGAAAAAGCCCCAAAACAAGGTCCTGGAGGGCCGCCTAATCGACTTGATGTGCTACACTATGGATATGGTGGGTGAGAAACATACCCAATGCGCTTTGCAGTGTGCCCAGAAGGGGTTGCCGGTAGGGCTTCGGGAAGAGAAGACAGGTAAGCTCTACACGATTTTGTTGCCCTCTCCCGGTCTGGCGGATTGTATGGAGCAGACGGTGCGCATAATGGGTAAGGTGAACTTTGAAACTCTGTTGGCCCCGCAGCGCATAGAGATTAAAGAAGGAAAAGAGTGGAAGGCTGTTGAATTGCCCTCGGCTATGTGACGCTCCGTTGGAGTAGGGCAGCTACTCCAACGGGAGTGTTTCGGCTTGCGCGTCTCTACCCCATATGATTTCAAGGTATTGGGACATCTCTGGCCGGCCTCCTCGATGCACTCAAACACCCCCGAAAAACGCCGAGCAACCAACGCCGGTCCACACATCGGCGCCATTGACGAAGCCTCGGCCCATTACCGCCGATACACCCCCAAAGAACTTAAAGAGAAGGTGGTTAAGATTGGATGGGTTCCGCTCGAATCACGCTACATGAATGTGGCCGGGGTGTTGCCCTACTAGTTGAAAAGTCGGAGCGTGATGGCATGCCGATCAATATTTTTTCTCGGTGTCCAAGTTTTTTTGAATATCGGTCAATATTTCCAGGGTCTCGTTCACGGGGATCTCTTCGCGTCCGGCTGTGCGCTCCAGATATTCCCGGGTTTTGTTATTGAGAACGCCATAGAATCCTCGCACTTCCTCGTCCGGATGGTCCCTCCACAGAGACGGTGGCATGTAGGTGTGATCGGCGAGGTAGGCGCGGTGCCGGTGCCCGTAGAGGATCCCTACGGTTTTTCGCGCGGTCTTTGTCGGACGTACGGTGGCCGTATGTAAGCATGATACGTTGAACAGTATCGCCGTGCCCGCATCACCGTGCAGATCGGAGACTCCGCCGCGCGCCAGCTGCGCTTCTTTATCCAGAATTTCTTCGTCGATCGACTCGGGCGAAATGGACAAGCAATGGCTTGTGGCGCTCACGTCAGACAGGTAGAGCATCAACCGCAAATAGCCTATGCGCAGCGGATGTTCCGGCCACATGAGCCGTTCCCCGCCATCGCGATGCCAGCGGCGCCCTATGGGCCCTTCCCATGATGTCATCCCGGGAATCGCCTCACCTTCATACGGCCCCATGTGATTGAGGTGGGTTTGCGCGAAACAGACTTCGTCGCCCATCAAAACTTTGACGGGCTCCATGACCGTTGGGTGGCGAATGATCTCATCAAATTCGGGCGCCGTCAGGAGCGACTGGCAGTACTGGGTTTGCCAGATACCGTTGTCGTTCCAAAAACGGCTGAAGTCCCGTCGCTCGCGTTCGAAAACATCTGAAAAGCGGCCCACTTCATCGTCGTTCAAGATCTTGCCGAGCGACAGGTAGCCGTTGTGCTTGAAGAAATCGTAATCTTCCTGTTTCATTGCGGCTACCTTTCAAATTGATGTGGTCGAGTTGTTCGAAGTAATGGTTTTCTACGGATACTCGCAATTTGCGTAGCTGCGAACAGTAACTCTGCTGGGCGACTTACGAATGTTCAGCGGCGACAATCCGCAAGAAGACGATCAGACCATCGTATCGGGGGGCGAGGAGAGCTAACCATGAGCATCATTCTGCGAGACATCGATCTCAGCAACTTTGATGCGTGTATTCGCGTGAAAGACCAACCCCACGTCGCCTCTAGCAGGTAGCGGATGCGAACAGGGTCGTCCTGATCTTCGAGGAACAATGCTTTATCAACAGCACCGGTCTGTCAGCGTTATTCGAACACATCCTCCCAGGGATTGAGCAAGGCAAGGATGCCGGCAGCGCCGCCGAGTATGACGGCCCTTGGAAAAAGGACGCCACTGCCAACCTCAAAGGTGACCCGGGCAGCGGGCGTTACGGCCGGTCGGTCTGGCTAACCACCAGTACGGACTTCCGGCACTGGACCCCAGTGGAGCTCATCTTCGAGACCGATGACCTGGACCAGGAACTGGCGAAGGAGAATATTGCCGAGCGCCTGGCGAATCCCTCACTCCAACAGCCAGTGGCAAACGATCCCACCTACTATAATGCCGACATATACGACATGGGGATCTTTCGCTACGAGGGCCTCTACCTCAGCACGCCGGCCATCTACCATTCGGTTGCTCAAAGTACATCGGAACCGGCGAACACCACCGGCTTCCACCTCCTCCAGTTGATGTCGAGCCGCGACCTGCGCCATTGGCAGCGGCTGGGTGACCGCAAACCGTTCATCGGCCCGTCGCCGCTAGGCGCTGGCGCCTATGATCTGACCCAGATCCTCGGACCGTCCTGGCCGGTGGTGCGTAACGACGAGCTCTGGCTCTACTATTCCGGCTTCAAATATCGCGACCGACCCGAGAACGCCGAGCCGGACGTTGGCGCCATCTGTCTGGCCGTGCTGCGGCGCGACGGCTGGATCTCACTTGACGCAGGTGAAAAAGAGGGGACCGTATGCACGCAGCCGTTTGTCCTGCCAGAGGGTGACCTGCAGGTGAATGTCGATGCCGGACAGGGTGCCCTGCACGTGGATGTCCTGGATCAGGCGCAACAGATCGTGGCCGCTTCCGAGCCCGTGACCGGGGACCAACCGCGTGGTCGACTCACCTGGCGCCAGGGCGAGCTGCGGGCACTGACCGGCCAAACCATCGCCCTCCGCTTCAGGCTGTCTGCCGCGAGCCTCTATGCATATTGGATCGAGAGTTAACGATACCCTGTCGCAGGCCATCGGTCTCGAAGATGAGCTCCACTGGAAGAGAAATTTGCCGTTACAGATGTATTTCTTGAGCTTCTGGTCCCAGACAAAATTGGTCGTGTCTCCCATTCCGCTGCTCGACAAAAAAATCGATGATCTCATGTCTTGATGTCAGTCTATTGCAGAAGTATTACTCATCGATCGAGCCTGTGTTGAAAGCATATTGGTGGGCACGTTTGAAGATAATCAGTGAGAAGTAATCAGTTCGGCTGCGCCGCCAGTTCTGAATTCCGAAACTGATGACTGTTCACTTCTTTCAGTAGTCAGTGCGGCTGCGCTGCCAAGAGAGTAGCAGTATAAGTCGACGAGCAATCGGCTATATTGTGGTCGTTCTGGATTCCGAAACTGATGACTGATGACTGACCACGGAATGAAAGTCCTGCTCGGCGTTGATCCTTGCATTCCCTCTCTGCAGGAGATGCAACGTGAATTTCCGGAACTCACGTTCTGCGCGGCCGATAGTCCCGAAACGCAGTTGAGGCACATCCGCGACACGGAGGTCTGCATCGGGGCCATGACGCGCGATGCGTTTTTGGCTTCCCGCGAACTGAAGTGGGTTCAGTCGCCGTGGACAGGCATTGATTTTGTCACGGCGATTCCTGAGTTGGTCGAGAGCGACGTCGTGGTCACGAACATCCCTGATGTGCATGCCCCTTCGATGGCGGATCACGTGTTCGCCATGATCCTCGCCTTTGCGCACTGCCTGCCGCAGATCTTCGAAGACCAGAAGCAGCACCGCTGGGACACGAAGAAGTATCACAACAAGATCCTCGAGCTCAACGGCACGACGATTGGCATTCTCGGTTTGGGGGGGGTCGGTCGTGCGGTGGCGCGCCGAGCGCGCGGATTTGGCATGAAGGTCTACGCCATCGCACGTGTGCCCAATGAGGGCATGTCCGACGAGGCGGATGAGATCTGGCCGCCGCAGCGCACCGATGACGTGCTCAAGATCTCTGATTGGTTTGTCGTGACCGCACCGTTGACGGACGAGACACGCGGGATGATCGACAAGCGGCGCATCGGGCTGCTCAAACCCACTGCCCATGTCATTGTGATCTCGCGCGGCGCGATCGTTGATGAAACGGCCCTGGCCGATGCACTTCGCCAGGGGCGCATTGCCGGTGCTGCCAGCGATGCACTGCCGCAGGAGCCGCCCGATCCACAGGACTTGGGTCCGCTTTGGGATCTGGACAACTTCTTGGTCTCGCCGCACAGCTCAGGGCCAACGGCCGAGCTTTTCGCGGGGCGCAAAAGGTTCTGTAAAGAGAATCTGCGTCGCTATCTAACTGGCGAGCCGCTGCTAGGCGTGCGCGACAAGAAGTTGGGCTACTGACGAAAACGGTCATGGTGAGGAAATGGACCGTGCACGTTGTTGCTATGCACGTCGAAGTTCTCAACCCACGACTCATACTTTTTCCGCACGGCTTCGATGCCCTGCAGGAGCTCGTCGCATGGCTCGATCGTCACCACGTCCGGCGAACTGCTGCTCAAACACCGTAAAATAGGCATCCTTTCCCACCAGGAGGATGAACAAACTCTGTGCCAGTGGGGATTTCTCAGCAGACTGGGGTTGTTGTCGCTATTGAATGTGTGCAGTGCGGGTAACAGAGTTGTGGCGTTAGGAGGATATTCGTACCGTGGGGCTAATAGATGGAGGTTATCATGAGATACGCCATCATTTGCCTCGTTCTCCTCGGAGCAAGCGTCAAGGCCTCTGAGCGATCGATTCAAAGGCGAGCCCTTTTACGTAGTACATGCCTACCCTGATAACTGCGGACGGTCTAAGCCCGATACCGCATCGTACTCAGCCCTGTCAATTGGAGGGGGGTCTTTTGGGTAATTGCGGCCGCTGTCAACAAATCGAGCAGTAAGAAGGATGCGGTCTAGTTTATATTCCCCCGTATTGCGGCAGCAACGGGGCCGTGGTTGGCTCGATTTCCCATCCATCGACGGAGAGAGTTCCCATGATCAACAAGATCCACAAAATCGCTGTCATAACTGACGATATCGAGGGGGCGGTGCAGTTTTATACGCAGAAACTGGGGTTGGCTGTCGTAGAACGTTTCGAAAACGACGACGATGAGGATTACGTCTTTCTCGACGCCGGCGGCATCCTGCTGGAGCTGATGCCGCAGAAGACCATGGGGCAGGAGGCCGGTTTCCACCACATCTCCTTCGAAGTCGACAGCGTCGAGGACAGCGCGCAAGAGCTGAAAGACAAGGGGGTCACGATCACCAAGGAGCCGTTCGACGTGGGAGGTGGCACCGGCATCACCCTGGGATTTTTCGCCGGGCCCAACCAGGCGAACCTGCAGCTTTTTCACCGCGAGAAATGAGGTCGCCATGCGCCTAGCACGAGCCAACCGCGAGGACATGGGGGAGTTGTCCGGCGTCCACGGCGGCGCCGGTACGATCCTCTTCAACAGACTGTTGAGCCGGGAAGACTTCGCCACGCCCTTCGCTTTCGTCCACTGTGCGATCCTGTTGCCGGGTGGGGGGATCGGCTACCACCGCCACGACGACGGCGAGGAGATCTTCATCACCGTCGACAACGCATCGCAGTTCACCCACAACGGGCGGACGGCGATAGTCGAGGGCGGAGCGGCGGTCCCTGTGCGCTCGGGCGAGATCCACGCCATCCACAACCATACCGAGCAGGAGACGCGCTGGTTCAACGTCCAGTGCGTGGTGCCCGGGGGCGATCCCAGGTCAACCGATCTGGGCGACGACCGGGTTAACGCCGAGCTGGAGTCGACCGATCGCCTGCCGGTGGGGCGGCTGGACCGTCTGGCTTTGAAGTACGCCCAGGCGCACGGGGGCAAGGGCGACATCGGCAGTCGCTTGATCTGGGAGCCGGAGGATTTCCGCAGCAATTTCCACTCCCTTGCCCACTGTCTTCTGCCCCCGGACACTTCGCTTGGCTATCACCGCCACGACGGCGTCGAAGAGTGCTATATCGTCATCGAGGGCAGCGGGCGGATGACGGTGGACGACGAGACCAGCGAAGTCCAGCAATGGGATGTCATCCCCATCCAGCTGGCGGGCAACCACGGACTGTATAACCACACGGAAGAGGACTTCGAACTGCTGGTCGTCGCCGTCTGCAGCCAGAAGGGACAATTCGACTCAGCCGACCTGGGCGACGACTTGAGCCAACGCTGAAACAAAGTGCCGAATTTGACAACTGGGCTAGCAAAAGGTGCCAACCGCGCAAGCTCTTATCGCAGCCTCGCCTGTGGCACAGCCGGCTACAGGCTGGCACGATCATTGCCCCCTTTCGAGGAACCAGGGCTGGGGCTGGAGGCGCTGCCTTGTGACAACCGACACTAAATGCAGTAAAAAGTTCTAGAAAAGTGCTGAAAAAATTCGAAAGCACCATCCGTCCCAGAGCGCGCCTGCTACTCCTGTTATGCCTGTGCGCGGTCCGAACCGATGCCCAGGAGCCCTGGGAGAATTCAGGATACCTGGATGCGGGAACATCGGACCAGATGGCGCCAGGGCAGTGGGTCACCTACGACAGGATTGACGGCTACCAGGGTTTGATCGTGTCGTCGTTTCTACACGACCGTCAGGGGCGTCTCTGGTTCGCCACCGGAGATGGCGGCGTAAGCTGCCTGGATGGCCGCGAGTGGCGCACGTACGGCCCGAAAGACGGCCTGGGCAGCCAAGAAGTCGACGTCATGTTTCAGGATCGGGAAGGGCGCTTCTGGTTCGGTACCGAGAAAGGGGGGGTGCGCCTGCTCGAAGGTGACCGTTGGACCACCTACACGGATCAAGAAGGGCTAGCACACAACACGGTAAGGGCGATTGCGCAAGACCGTGAGGGCCGTCTCTGGTTCGGTACCGACGGTGGAGGGGTGAGCGTCTTTGACGGCGAGGTGTGGACCACCTACACGAAGGAGGATGGCCTGGCGCACAATGAGGTCGCCGCGATCTGCCACGACCGTGAAGGGCATCTGTGGTTCGGCACCGATGGGGGTGGCGTGAGCCGATATGACGGTGAGACCTGGACCACGATTTCGGTGGATGACGGCCTTGCTCACCGAGATGTCCGGGCGATCTTCCAGGACCGCCAGGGATATTTGTGGGTCGGCACCGAAGGCGGTGGCGTGAGCCGATATGACGGTGAGACCTGGGCCACCTACACGGAATATCACGGCCTTGCCCACAACTACGTCAGGGCGATCTATCAGGACCAGCAGGGGTATCTCTGGTTTGGCACGAAGAACGGTGGAATAAGCCGCCTCGCTGGCAGCCGATGGCTCACCTACACGACCGCCGATGGCCTGGTGCACAACAACGTAACGGGCATTCACCAGGGTTCCGACGGTCATTTCTGGTTCGCTACCAAGGGCCGTGGGGTCAGTCGTTTTACGGGAGAGTTGGGACGGACCTTCAGGGTGGAGGACGGACTTGCACACAACAAGGTGAAGACCGTCCTGCAAGACCGGGGTGGAGATTTCTGGTTCGGCACAGACGGCGGGGGCCTGAGCCGCTTCAACGGTGAGAGCTGGATCACGTACTCGATCGATAATGCGCTGGCCAGCGACGAAATTGAGGCAGTCTACGAAGACAGAGAGGGCCGCGTGTGGGTCGGCACGGACGGTGGCGGTGTGAGCATTTTCGATGGCAAGACGTGGACGACGTACACGGAGAAAGACGGCGTGGCACACGGGGAAGTTGAAGCGATCCTTCAGGATCGGGAGGGCGCCCTCTGGTTCGGCACCGACGGTGGGGGTGTCAACCATTTCGACGGTGAGGACTGGACTACATACACGACAGCTGATGGCTTGGCGCACAACGAAGTGAAAGCGATCCTGCAGGATTGGGATGGAACGATGTGGTTCGGCACGCAAGGTAAAGGAGTGAGCCGGTATGACGGCGAGACATGGACCCACCTGACCGCGGACGACGGTTTGGCGCACGACGACGTACGGGACATCTATCAGGACACGGAGGGCGTTCTCTGGTTTGCCACGCGCCGTGGTGTGAGCCGTTTCGACGGTGAGCGCTGGACCACCTACACCGTCGCTGACGGACTGGCGCACGACGAAGTCGAGCAGATACTGCAAGACCGGAACGGCCACTTCTGGTTTACCACCGACGGCGGCGGAGTCAGCCACTTCGACGGTGAGCTATGGGCCACCACGACATCCAAGGAGGGCCTGGCAGGTGGAGCAGTAAAGGGGATACTGCAGGATAGCAACGGCTTTTTCTGGTTCTCCACTGACAGCGGCGTGACTCGCTTGCCGTCTCCGGAGAGTACCGAACCCCAGGTATTCATCGATGCGGTCATCGCCGACGAACGTCACGAAGGAGTGTCCAGGCTTTCGGTACCGGCAGGCTCGGGAATTGTCGCCTTCGAGTTTCATGGAGTAAGCCGCAGGGGCAACCAGAAAGGGATGAGGTACAAGCACCGGCTGCGGGGCTACGACGACCGATGGCAGATCGCCTCCAACAGACGTGCAGAATATCCCAGGCTCCAGCGGGGAGCGTACACATTTGAAGTGATCGCCGTCGACCGCAATCTAGCCCAATCCGCGGCGGCCGTCGTGGCCCTCGACGTGCATCTGCCAGGTGTGTGGGTTGGCGGCTTCATCGCTCTGGGCTTTCTGGGTCTAGTCATCGCTGTACAGACAGCGCGTGTATTTCGCAGAGAGAGCACGCTGCAAACACTCCACGTGGAATTGCAGGAATCTCACGATGAACTAGAACACAGGGTCGAGGAGCGAACTGCCGAGCTACAAAATGAGATCACCGAGCGCAAGCGTATGGAGCAGGAGCTGATCAGACTGGAGCGCATGCGCGTGCGCGGTGAGATGGTCCAAGGTATCAACCACAACCTCAACAACCTGCTCTGTGCCGTGCTCCTGCCGGCGCAACTGCTCAAGGACAACCTGGAAGATCCACGAGACCGCCAACGGGCAGAGCTGATTGAGACCGCGGCGGAAAAAGCTGCGGAACTGGTGCGGCGTCTCAATCGTGCCGCAAAAGGGCAAGATGAGAAACCGGAGTCTGTAGCCCTTTCTTCTCGGGTTATGGAGGCCGTGGAGAGCACTCGATCGCGATGGCAAACCGAACCAGAGGGCCGCGGGATCGCCATTGACCTGGTCACCAAGCTGGAGGATGTACCCCCTATTCGTGGCACGGCCTCGGAAGTGAACGACATACTCGTCAATCTGATCTTCAACGCCGTCGATGCGATGCCTGAAGGGGGCACGATCACCATTGGCACCCGAGCGATGGGAGATCAAGTGCACCTCTTTGTGAGCGATACCGGTATCGGTATGGATGAGGAGACGCAAAGACGCATCTTTGAACCGTTGTTCACCACCAAGTTCGATACCGGCAGCGGCTTGGGCCTCTACTCGGTCCATACGGCGGTGAGTAACTGGGGCGGCGATATCACGGTGAATAGCACGCTCGGCAACGGCACGACGTTCACGCTGCGGTTGCCTAGGTGGCGAGAGACGCGGGCAGTTCAGGACAATGACAAAGAAGAGGGAACAACGACGACGACGGTGAAAATGCTACTGGTCGAGGACGACGAGACGACGGCGCAGACCCTGGCGGATTATCTGTCCGCCACCTACGACGTGGAGACCATAACGGATGGGCAGACGGTGGTGGAGGCTTTTACCGCGGGACGCTATGAGGTAGCCCTGATCGATCTGGGGATACCAGGGATTCCCGGGGATCAGGTGGCGCAGCAGATGCGCGAGGTAGATCCTGCGATCGCGACCGTCTTGATCACCGGGTTTGACCTGGCCGAGGACGATCGGCGCTTAGCGGTGTTTGATTTGTGGTATAAGAAACCGCTGTCGGTGAAGCAGCTAGACGAGATGATGGAGCAGGCGGTCTCGCTCCACCAAAGCCGAATGAAAGGGAATAGTTGAGTTGCTAATACGGCGGAATCATCTACTCAACTCCCGCTGGCGACTCATGCGGAGATATGTTCACTTCGAAAGGGAGACCGTCGATACCACCCGCTAGGGAGAAGGGTTTGTCGCCCGCTGTGTCCCGCTAATTCATCGCCCCTGCTGGAAGGGCCGCTACATCCCAGGGATGCCGGGCGAAGAAGTATCGAATCCGCAGAGACAGCACGCCTTCAACCACCGCAGGCTGGATCTAGGCCAAGGCCCGCCAACACCCGATCCCAGTCGAACGCGCCGACGCCCTTATCTCGATGTGTGGCGTAAAAGGCACCCCCGCTGAACCTGTCGAACGATCGCTGTGTCAGCGCGACGCCGTCGGTTTCAGCAGTGACCTGCCCTGCAAACGCGCCGACGTAGGTGAAGTCCTCGCGGCGGAACACCAAGAAGCGGCTGTCGGTGGAAGCCTGGTCGGCCACGACCCAGTAGCCGCCTCCGTCGGGGCAGCGGTGCAGAGCGATACCTTCGGGCTCGTGCATGATGATCCCAGCGCCCGCGCGCTTCCTGAAGCGGCCATCCGTACCGTAGATCTTCAGCACCCGTTCCTGTTCTGCGGCGATTACGAGCCATTGCCGCAACGGGTCGACAGCTATTGACTCGACTCTGCGCAGACAACCGTCCCCCAGGGTATCGCCAAACGCCTCACCCACTGACGCATGTACGCGTTGACCGTCGAGGAACAGCGTGAAAGAACGCACGCGCGCACCCAGCTTGCTCTTGGGAGGTAAGGCTCCCGAATCAGTCAGATAGTTGTCGGTAACGTAGACCTTGTACGAACTGTCCGCCGTGTCGGCAGCCAATGCGATGCCGTACGGCCGACGAAGCACATCAGCACCGAATTCGCCGGCAGGAGAAAAGTCAGGCAGCGCAAAAGCCTGGACGCGATGGTTGTCCCGTTCAACAACCAGAAGCATGTTTTCGACGACGGCCACTCCATTAGGTCGCATCAGGCGTCCAGACCCGGTGCCGGCCCCGCCGACGCGCCGCAACAGGCGACCATCACCAGCATCATACACAACAAGCTGATGTGTGCTCTTTGCCGTGGCGATTATCCAATGTTGACCAGCGGAGCCATGCCAGACCGCAGGGGAATCGATGTTGTCTTCCTCCGACCATTCCGAAACCCAACTCTCCTCGAGCACTGTCGGGGTTTCAGACAGGCCCGCTCTGAATGGAAAGCATCCCGATAGAATTAGAATCAGCACCGCGGCACTCCAGGATCCGTAGAATTCGCGCAGTCCCATGCTTCGGAGCTACTCCTACAGGTCGAATTTCAGGCCGAGGCTGAACCGCCTGTCGTAGTACTCGGCCTGCAAGGTCCGTTCGTCGATACCCTGGTACAGACGAAGGGGCTGGTTGGTTAGATTGTTGAACTCGAGGAACAGGCGGACCTGCCCCGTCAGGCGCACCGAGCCGTTTAGATCTACGTGCGTGGCAGAGTCGAAGTAGCGATCGGTGAAGGGTTCATCGCTGAACTCACCCGCTCCGGCGTCGATGTGGGAGCTGGTGTAATTGACCGACAGCCGCCCCGAGACGCGGCTACTCTCGTATGACAGCGATCCGTTGAAGGAGTGTTTGACAGTTCCCGGTAACGGCAGCGTATCGTTCTCGCGACCTTCGATCGGCAACTCATCGATCTCGGAGTCGATATATGTGTAGTTGGTGTACACACCCACTGGCCGCAGTGCCGGCACGAAATCGAGCTGGCGATATAGAGCCAACTCGACGCCTCGAAGTGACGCGCCCTTGCCGTTGCGCGGCTGTACGTACTGATCGAACGTCTGCCCAGTTACGGGGTCTGGGTAATCCTCTTCGAGAAAGAAAAAGATGAAGTCGTTGATGCTCTTGGCGAACACCCCTGCTGAAACGAGTCCTACCGACTCAAGGTAGCGCTCGCCCACGACGTCGAAGTTCATCGAGGTGGTCGGGTCGAGAGTGGGGTTGCCCTCGGCCAGCTCGGCATCTTCGATGATGATTTCACGGTAGGGCACGAGGTCGTAGTAGTTGGGGCGCGCGAGTGGGGCGCGCGAGCGTATTCGTCCATGCGAAGCGCAGGACGGTGGTTGGGTCGAACTGGTAACGCGCATGCACTCCAGGCAACACGTGGGTGTACGATTCTTTACCGGCGACCGGTGTAATTGTGAACTCCTCGTCAGCATCCGGGTCGATATAGAGCTCGTTGCCGGTGTAATTGATGCTGGTTGCCTCGAGGCGGGTCCCCAGGATGAAGCTCCAGTTCGCACCGTAGTCCTGCTCAAGCATCACGTACCCGCCTCTCACTGTCTCAGTGGCCTCATAGTTGCCAGGCACGTATTCGTCTAGCTTGTCTTCCGCTTCGAACTGCGCGGGATCGGTCAGATCCAAGTCGCCGAGAAACTGGTCGGTGGGGAAAAAGCCGGCTTCGTAATCGCCTGCGAGAAAGTCGGAATCCGTCACATCCTTGGTGGGTATTTCGGCAAGAGACGCAATGGCCTCTTCGTCTAGCGGCGAGTACTCGAAGAAGCGATTATCTCGCATCTTGTCTTTGCCGCGGTATCGCAGGCCAACGACGACGCGGTTACTGTGGGGACCTGAGAACCACGGAATCTCGATGTCGATGCGGCCGTTGCGGTCGGTCTCTTCGGTGAGCTGGTGCTCCTGTGTGAGCTCGTTGAGCTCGAATTCGCCCACGGAGACCTCGCCCGGTTCCAGGAATGTGAACGTCGGCTTTTCTGGATCGGAGAGATCGGCGCGCATGCCAATGCCCACGTCTCCGTCGTCACCATCGCGCTCTACGACGTACTCTATGTGGCGCTCGACGGGCCGCTCCTCCGAAGCCTTCGAGTAGGACGCCGTCCAGCGTACCTCGACGTCTCGGCCAAGCTGGTGAAAACCACCCAGTGTGGTGCTCGAGGCTCGCTGGTCTTCGAGGCGGCCGCCGTCGTTGGCGCTGCTGCCACCCTTTACATCGCGCACCACTTCCCAGCTCTGCGTCTGACCCCCTGCAGGTAAACCCAGGTCCTTGATCTTCAGGCGGTAGCGATTCTCGAAGTCGTCCCGGTGGTTCCATATGGAGCGCAGGGAGAGAGAGTTGCGATCGTCGAGCTCGAAATCAACGGAGCCGCTGATGCTCCTGCGAATACGGTGGATGTCGTAGTCGCGGATCTGCATTTCTTCGACGAAAGCCTGCCCATCCTCCTCGCCCCATTCCGGCTCGATGTTGTCGGAGCCGAGGTGATGATTGTGGTAGGAGGCGCTGACCAGTAGACCCAGCCTGCCATCGAGATAGCGATCTCCCGCCACTAACGAGCTGATGCCGAGAGGCTTCCCAGACAGGAAGTTGTAGCCGCTGCCCAGCGTACCGGAGAGGCGCAGCCCCTCGGGGGCTGACCGAGTCACCAGATTGACCGACCCCCCGATGGCATCGGCGTCCATGTCCGGTGTAAGTGTCTTGTTGACCTCCACCGCCTGAACCATGTCGGCAGGAATCAGGTCGAGCTGCACCGCGCGGATCTCACCTTCCGCTGAAGGCAGCCGCTCGCCGTTGAGCATCACCGAATTCATGCGCGCCTCGGTGCCGCGGATCATCCCGAAGCGAGGTTCGCCCTGATCGTAATCGACGACGATGCCGGGGATGCGCTTCATGGCGTCGCCGACGTTGGCGTCCGGAAAACGGCCGATCTGATCGGCGGCGACGATGTTGGTGATATGAGTGTTGGCTCGCTGCTGATTGATGGCTCTTGCCTGGCCTTGCAGCCGTTGGCCGATCACGAGAATCTCGTCGGCGATGATGACCCCGGTTTCAAGGGCAAAGTCGAGGATCGTCACGCGTTCTCCGGCAAGGCTCGCCGCGGCCGACGCCGACTGGTATCCGATGTAGGTCACGGTGACGGTGTGTGAGCCAGCGGGAATCCCGCTCAGGCGGTAGTTACCGTCGCGGTCGCTCACCGTTGCCAAGGGAGCTCTATCGATGACGACAATGGCCCCCGCCAGGGGTATCCCGGCCAGCTTGTCGGTGACGCGACCCGCGATCGAGGCAGAGTAACATGTGGATACAGCCACCAGGATCACAATACTGATGGCGCCGGTGCATGAACAGTAACGCATCGCTGACCCCATTACGTAGAACTTCGGTTGTCGTTCTGGTTGTGTGTCAAGGATACCAAACAGCGATGAGGATTGTAACCTCTTGACGCACCGAGCGCCAGAGCAATTATGCGTCCTCCTGGTCGAGCAATCCGGCGCCGTTTTCAAGCAACTCCATCAGCGTCGCCGCAGCAGACTAGGGCGGACACATATTGTGCCCTCGGGGAACGGATCGAGCAACTCGGGGATCCGCTGTTGGCCTACGACGCAATTCGAGACGGAACCGAGCGCCACCCTCGCGAGTTGCGCCTGCGGCAGCTACTGGCTCTAGCATTGGCCCGGAGTGGATCCGTTCTTCGTGCCAACTTGATCTTACAGAAGCGGGCACCCGAACCCGGCATCTCAACAAGCCTGCGAGATCTATCGCACCGCCTATGATGACGCTTCCAAGGCCGGCGATTTGGAGGCTGGTTGCTACAACGGAATCAACGCCGCCACAATGGCCCTCCTTCTTGGTCGCCTCGACCTGGCCAAACATCTTGCTCAGGCGGTAGTAGATCTTGTTGCGACCTACCTGAAGACGAGTGGCGAAGACCTCTTGCTGCCGTAGCCGTGACGTTTGCGCAACTCCACCTTGCCAATCGTCCCTGCAATTACGATCCTCGTGGCTACGGTGATATTGAGATGAGTAGACTACGTTTCTTCCCGTCGCCCTTCGGCATCCAGTTTACTCTATCCATGGTGGTCTGTCTTACCTCCGCTATTGCAGATCAAGCCGCCGTAAACTTTCCGGATCGCTGGACCACGTTCACCACTGACGACGGCCTCGTACGCGATGAAATAAAATCCTTGTTCGAGGACCGTGAGGGCCAACTCTGGGTCGGTACCAACGGATCGGGGGTCAGCCGTTTCGATGGCCACACCTGGACAGGTTTTGCGTCGGCACACGGGCTGGCTGACGACGACGTCGAGGTCGTTCTCCAGGATCGCGAAGGTTTCATCTGGTTCGGTACCAAGGGCGGGGCCAGCCGCTTCGATGGCCGGCACTGGGAGACCTTTACCTCCGCCGATGGACTTGCCGACGACGAGATCGAATGCGGGTTTCTGGACGTGGACGGCAGCATCTGGTTCGGCACGAAGAAAGGTGCCAGCAGGTTTGACGGGAGTGACTGGAGCCGCTCTCCCGGAAGACATCTTGCCGGCATGGAAGTGGACGTGATACTGCGGGGCCCGAACGACGACCTGTGGTTCGGTACAGGCAGCAACGGGATTCATCGCTTCGACGATGGGAAGTGGACAAACTACACCGCGTCGGACGAGCTAACCTCGAACCAGATCCTCGATGCCCTGCTAGACCAGTCGGGCGATTTGTGGTTTGCCACCGACGGTGGTGGACTCAACAGATTCGATGGATTCGAATGGTCGAGTCACACCGCGGCCGACGGCATGCCAGGCAATGCCGTGGAGGTCATGATGCTGGATCGATCCGGCAACATCTGGATCGGCACCGACGGCGAAGAGTGGACCTCGTTCGACATGACCGACGGTCTCGCCTCCAACATCGTGGAGGACCTGCTGGAAGATCGCCATGGCTACATCTGGTTCGGCACCGACGGCGGCGGCCTGAGTCGTTTCGAAGATAAGGATTGGTTCTCCTACACCACCGCCAACGGTCTCGGATTCAACAAGGTCAAGGACCTGCTGCAGGACGATGACGGGACCATGTGGTTCGCCACCGACGGCGGCGGCGTGAGTCACCTGGGACGCGACGGGTGGGCGACTCTTACCACCGCCGACGGCCTCACGCACAACGAAGTCGAAATGCTCATGCGGGACAGCCGTGGCCACTTCTGGTTCGGCACCGAGGGAGGCGGCGCCAGCAGATTTGACGGGGAGACCTGGACGACCTACTCCGAGGAACAGGGACTGTCCCATGACGAGGTCGAGTGGATAATCGAGGACCGAGAAGGCAACATGTACTTCGCCACCGACGGCGGCGGCATCTGCCGTTTCGACGGCCACGAGTTTACCAACTTTACCACGTCGGACGGTCTTGCCCACAACGAAGTGAAAGCCATGATCCAGGATCGCCACGGCCTGTTCTGGATCGCTACCGAAAATGGTGTCAGTCGTTTCGACGGCGAGAAATTTCTCGAAAACTTTACTGTCGATGACGGTCTCCTGCGCCATCGCATCGAGATTGTCTTCGAAGACGAGGCCGGCGGCATCTGGTGCGGTTCTCAGGGCGGACTCATGCAGTTCGACGGTGAGCGCTGGACGACCTTCACTACTGCTGACGGTCTGATCAGCAACGAGGTAAGGGGCATCTACCAGGATCGCGAAGGCCATCTTTGGTTCGGCACCACCCTCGGCGCAAGCCGGTTCGACGGAGATACTTGGACCAGTTACACAACCGCGGACGGTTTGGTGAACAGCGGGGTGCGCAAGACCTATCAGGACCGGGACGGTCGCTTCTGGTTTGCCACCCTCAACGGGGTGAGCCGCTTCACGCCGCGCCCTTCCCCGTCACCACCGATCTCCGTAGATGCCGTGATCGTGGACCGCCGCTACGAGGGTGTAACCGATCTCGAGATCGCCGACGACCAGGGTCTGGTGACCTTCGAATTCAGTTCGAGAACCGCGATGCCTGCTGCCCGCACCATCGGGTATCGCTATCGCCTGGTGGGCCTTGACGAAGACTGGCGGGGCACCCCTTCCGGTCGTGCGGAGTATCCGGATTTACCCCGCGGGACTTACACCTTTGAGGTCATAGCCGTAGACCGCGACCTGGTGCAATCGGTCGCCCCGGCAACCGTCGGCCTGCTCGTGCGCTTCAACTACCTGTCGATATCCGCCTGGAGTCTGCTTGTAGCAGGGTTGATCGCCTTCCTGGTTCAGACCATTCGGGTGTTTCACCGCGAACGCTCTCTGCGAACATTGAACGATGAGTTGGAGCGTTCCCACGCGGATCTGGAGCATCTTGTAGAGGAACGCACCGCTGAACTGAGGTCCGTGAATGAACGACTTGAGAGCGAAATGTCGAACCGCAAACGGATGGAGGATGGCATGCGCCAGGCCCAGAAGATGGACGCCATCGGCCAGCTCGCCGCGGGAGTCGCTCACAACTTCAACAACATGCTCCAGATTATCACCGGTAACATCGAACTGGCCGAAGAGATAACGGACGAGCAACCCGGCGGGCCCGGGACGGTGGCCTCCTATCTGAGCGAGGCGCGGAGGGCCACCGAACGCGCGGCCGACGTGGTCCGCCAGCTCATGCTGGTTGCCCGCAGCGACGAAGATTCCGCCGATCATGTGGCGGTCGACCTGCGCCAGGTGGTGGTCAACACTATTGCCCTTTGCCGCCGTACGTTCGACCGAAAGATCGATCTGCAACATCACTGGTCCGAAGTGCTGCTCTCTATCAACGGGGATGAAGGGAAATTGGAGCAGGTGCTGCTGAACATGTGCCTGAATTCGCGCGATGCTTTTGGCGGGGTCGAACACAACGAGTGGCGCGTCGTTGTGGGGCTGGAGACTCTAATTCTCGCCCGTGATCAGTTGCCGGGATACCCGGACATCGAACCCGGCACCTACGGCTGCCTCCGCGTCGAGGATAACGGGATGGGAATGGACGAGGAAACGCGGGAGCGAATCTTCGAGCCGTTTTTCACTACCAAGGAGATTGGTCGTGGGACCGGATTGGGATTGTCGAACGCCTATGGCATCGTGCGGGAACACGGAGGCTGGATAGAATGCGAGAGCGACGTCGGGGTCGGCACAGCGTTTTCAGTATATCTGCCGGCGGTTGCCCACCAGGGAGAACTGTCTCCCTCAACCGCCATTCATCCTTCGGTTGGCGGGGAGGAAAAAATCATGGTGGTCGACGACGAAATGGCGATTCGCACCATCGTGGCGCAGCACCTGGTCGAATTCGGCTACGACGTAAGTGAGGCGGAGGACGGGTTCCAGTGCCTGGCGCAACTACGGCAAAAGACGGTTGATCTGGTATTGCTCGACCTCTCCATGCCCGGATTGTGTGGAATTGACGTCCTGGCGATCTTGCGTTCAGACTACCCGGAGGTGCTGGTGATTCTTTTCACCGGCTATGCCGCGAAACTTCAGGACGGCGCCGGTGCCGACGATGTGGTGCAGAAACCTGTGAATATGCAGGAACTGGTCAGTAGAGTGCGTGCCGTGCTCGACGGCTCCTGACGGGTCGCCACTTATTTTAGCCCCACATTCGGCGAACACCTCCATCTGCACGACTGAACGCTCCCGTCTTAAGGTCCACCAGCCTCGGCGCGGTCTCCGCCAGGGCTTCGAGGTCGTAGGTGCGCCATAGGTATCCGCTGGCGTAGGTCGGCACGCGCCGCCGATAGCCACCCAGCAGCTTCCACACCGGCTGTCCCAATGCCTTACCCTTGATGTCCCAGAGCGCAACGTCGATCGCAGACACCGAGCGTGTCACCAGTCCGGCGGGCGCGCCTCCACCCCCGGCGGCGAGAAGTCGCTGCTGGATGGACTCGACCATCATCGGGTCCCTCGCCAACGGTCAGTCCCGCAAGAGCGTCAACGGTCTCCTTCAGAGCCTTGACGACCATGTTGCTGGCGAATCCGGCGTACCCGATCCCTTCAATCCCATCGTCTGTGTGCATCTTAAGGGTGACAAACGTCGCGACGTTGTCGCCCGGCCTGCCACCCAACGACCCTTCGGCTCTGGGAACGCTGACAACCCTGGTATCAAATCCCGCAATTTTCATTGTCGCTCCTCGTGCGCACTGTTGGAGTGCCCCAGCACTGGCGAGGTCAGACCCAGTGCCTCTGCTGCCTGGACCCAAACGAATATCTGCCCCGCTAACCGCCTGGATTGTCGAGCTTTCCCGGAGGGCTGCTGATTTTTTTCCTCATCCAAACGCCCTGCTCGTCAGGAACTTCCGCCGCTCTTTCTCCGGCATCTTCAGGAACTCCTGCAACACAATCCGCATTACCCGGGAGCGGCTGTACTGTCCCACAGTCAGCTGATCTGTGCCCCCACCTCTTCTTGGGTCAAGCGCACCGTGACCATTATCTCTTTGTTGTCCATAGAATAGCTCCTTGATTCGGCTCGACCCAGGGAATTTGTGGAGCCGAAGGCGGGCGTTCTTAAAGGGTGTCTACACAGGCCCTCCTAAGTGCTTGATTCCGTTACTTGATTCACTCCTGCGGCAAAGTACTCTTCGATCCTGCCGACCTTGAAGAACTCAAACGCGCACACAAATCCGTCCGCAACGCGCAATGAAAGACGACGATTGGGGCCTTTATCAATTCTTCGGTACACCAACCAAAAATAGGCGCCTACCTTGCACGGAGTAAGCGCCTGTATATATTCAAGTAACGAAAATTAAAATGGTGGCTCCTCGCGGAATCGAACCGCGGACACAGGGATTTTCAGTCCCCTGCTCTACCTACTGAGCTAAAGAGCCACCATCGAATTTCTAATTTTATAGACCCCCCTTACCAAAGTCAAGCGAGTTACAATGGCCGTTTCTATCATACCGTTCAAGATGCCCGAACCGATGGAGATTCCCGAACACATCGTCTCCATGCTGCGCGAATTGCCCAAGCATGACGCCGTCTCCAAGGCGATGGAACTGCTCATCGAGATCGACGCCGCGCACACCGCGATCTACGAAGCGGTGGACGACGACGGCAATCTCCACCTCAAGGAAATCCTGTCCACGGAAAGCGCTAGCGCCAGCACGTTGAAGCAACAATTGGAGTCGGGAGACATCTACGGAAAACGCTTGACGCAGATGGAGGCGGACTCGCTGGCCGCCCAGGCGTTCGCGCAGGAGTCTTCTCTGTTGGTAATGGGGCAGATTGACGGGGGTACACAGAGCGCCCTGCCAGCGGATCTGCAGAAACATCTACTGGCAGGGGCAGATTCGGGAAACGTTGGGTATATCTACGTACTGCTGTTCAGTGGCGCGAACAATCGCCCACTGGGGGCAATCACCTTGATTCGCCCGTTTGCGGAGGGGCCGCTCAATCACGAGCAACCCAACGTAACGGAACGGGTCCGTCAGGAACTCTGTTCTATTCTTGATTCCTGAGGTTTACGCGGTGGCCGACTCGACGACGCCGTTTTCCAGCAGCCAGGACTCAACCTCGTTGCCATCTACATCGGCCAGCATTTGACCGTTGACCTCAACGCATGGCGACAAGGGCTGGCCGCTCTTCTGCACCATCTCGGCATAATTCTCGGGCACGTTGATGATGTCCTTGTCCTCGTATTGCAGGCCGTATTTGCCCAGCGCCTCACGAACGCTGTTGCTCCAACCGCACACGGGTTTCAGGTAAGCTACGATGGTCGGTGCGTCTGCCATGACATCTCCTTCACGGTAACGTAGGCGTTAGATATTCACTGCCGGCGAATATAGAGAAGAGCCGGTATCTGTCAAGTCTTCAACCTCTTACACGCTTTTTCGTTTGACGATTGAGGGACCCACTAGTACATTCAACTGGCCCCGGATACCAGCACAACCCACGTCTTACCCGCAACACCCCTTTTCCGTATTGCAAATCAGGATACTACATGTCATCTGAGGAAATGCTGCACATCGATGGTGGCACCCGTCTGCGCGGCGAAGTCACGGTTCAAGGATCCAAGAACGCCGTTCTGCCGATGCTTGCGGCTTCGCTGCTGGCTGAAACGGGAGAGACGGTACTGCATCGTGTGCCGCCCGTAAAAGATGTGCTGGTGGGCATTGAGATGTTGCGGCGGTTGGGTGCCAAGGTGCAATACACCCCGGAAGAAGGGGTCGTTGTAATCGATGCCACTACTGTGACTCGTACCGATCTGCCGGACGAACTGAGCAACCGGTTCCGCGCCTCGATCCTATTTGTCGGTCCCTTGTTGAGTCGGTTTCGCGAGGCGGCCATCAAGGAAGTAGGTGGATGCAGCATCGGTCACCGGCCTTGGGATTACCACGAACGCGGTTTCGCTCGTTTGGGGGCCAAGGTGTGTGGCACGCCGGGAGGCGGTTTCTCGATCAGCGCCGAGGCGCTGAAGGGATCGTTTATGTACTGCGATGTACCCAGTCACACCGGGGTCGAGAACATGATCATGGCGGCTAGCATGGCACGGGGAGAATCACTGATTGAAAACGCCGCTTCGGATCCGGAGATCGTCGATTTCGTCGAGCTGCTTACCAAGATGGGAGCTAAGGTGGAAGGCGCCGGATCCCGCACCGTACGGATAACAGGAGTCAAGAAGCTGCGCGGCGCCGAGCACACGGTGATGCACGATCGGCTCGATGCGGGCATGTTGATGATGGCAAGCGCCATCACCGCTGGCGATGTTCGTCTTCGCGGTGTTGGCTGTACCCACCTGCGGGTATTCGAAGCCAAGCTCCATCAGATGGGGGTCACCACCAAGGAGAACTGTGAGTCCACCCGAATTCGCGCGCCCAAGAAGCTTTCGCCGATCAATGTAGTGACGACCTACTATCCCGGGTTCCCGACCGATCTGCAGCCCGGCATCATGGCATTGGCCTGCGTGGCCGACGGGGACAGCTTCATCCGCGAGACGGTGTTCGAGGACCGGCTGGGACATGTGAAGAGCTTGCGTGCTTTCGGTGCTCGCCTCTCCCCGGAAAAGGACCGCCTGGTCATCGTGCACGGTCCGGCGAAACTCACGGGAACGCGGGTCAAGGCGCTGGATATTCGCGCCGGTGTCGCCTGCGTCCTGGCTGGTCTAGGGGCGGAGGGCACCACGAGTATCCACAACCTCTATCAGCTCGATCGGGGCCACGCTTTTCTGGAAGAGCGTCTCGGCGCTCTCGGTGCCAAGATGCAGCGTTTGTAGGTCGCACCCGGACCGCTCGAAACTCCGAGTCTACATACACTTACGCACATAACGTCGCATTCTGGATTCTTGACTGCTCCGTCTCGCGAGAGCATTTTCAGAATCCCATGACTGCCCCTACCCTCGCTGATTACCAGAAGGACGTCGACGATTGGATTCACACGGTCGGCGTGCGCTATTTCTCCGAGCTGACCAACATGGCGGTGCTCACCGAGGAGGTGGGCGAGTTGGCGCGTTTGATGGCCCGGCAATTCGGGGACCAGAGCTTCAAGGCAGGCGAGGAAGAGTCGGATCTGGGCATGGAGATGGCAGATGTTCTGTTTGTGATTATCTGCCTCGCCAATCAGACGGGGGTCGATCTCGAGGACGCCTTCGCTCGCGCCATGGAGAAGAAGACCCGTCGCGATCGCACCCGCCACGCCAATAATCCCAAACTCAAATAGAGATGCTGCGTCGACCAAAGTTGCGCTTGTGGGGCCTGATTCTGGTATTCGCCGCCGGTGGCGGATGCGGCGTCGGTGGTCCTCCCGCGGCAGAAAGCTTCCAGGCGCGGAGTGTTGCCCAGGGACCGCTGACGATCGGGGTCTGGCTGCCGGCCGGTCTCGACGAGTTCCGCTTCGACGCGGCCGATCAGGATCGCCTGCTGGCGCTGGGCATCAACCAGGTGGAGTGGTTACAAAGAGCTTCGGTTGGCGGATCGACGGCGGAAGAGCTGGCGATGGAGTTCTGCACGCGGAACGGTCTTTCCATGCCGGTCTACTACGAACCCAAAGGGTTCTCACCGTACGAGAAGCTGCGCAACTGGACCACCCGGGCGAAGGTGGGAGCCAGCTTCCAGAGCGACGTGCGCGCCCGGGTGCGCGCCCTGAAAGAGCAGTGGGGTGATGAATCCGGGTTTTCCGGCTACCTCGTCGGGCATGAGGATTACCGCGAAGCGTATTATCCGGCACTGAGCCAGACAGTGGACGTGCTGCGCCAGGAGGATCCCGGTCGGCCGGCATTCACCGTGGGCCGGCTCGAGAGTTTTCCTTCAAAGAGCCGATTCCTGAACGCTTTTTTTTCTGAGGCCGGCCCCACCAATCTGTTTCAGCAGGAACAGTACATATTCCGCGGCAACATGCCTCAGACCGGGAAGAAGCTGCGGCAGAAGCTCCGCGAGCTGGTGAAAGAATACAACAGTGTCGCCCGCAACCTGAAGGGTCGCAACGCGCGATGGCATGCCATTCTTCAAGCACACGCGGAGGAGCGGGAACAGGAGGGTGGCTCGGAACAGTACTATCGCAAGCCGACCGGCCCGGAGCTGGCGGTGCAGGCGGGCGCGGCGCTGGCGCGGGGGGCCTCCGGTATCATCTACTTCCTTTATAGTTCGGGGATCGAGAAGGTGCGAGACGGTTCTGGAGAGGTTGTCCAAACCCGCCACTACGAGGGACTCGTGGATCGAAGCGGGGAACCCACTCCCGCCTACGAAGCGGCGCGGGAATTGAACGTTCGGCTGGACCAGATCGGACGGGAGCTAGCCCCGCTCTATTTCCGCGGCGGGTATTCGGCGCGGGCGCTGCCGAAAGAGGACCTGGTAGCGGCGCTGGACGAGGAGGACATCGAGCTTGGATTTTTTGGCGACAGCACGGGCACGACCCACCTGCTGCTGGTGAATATGCGAACGTCTGAAGAGCGAGAGGTGTCACTGAAACTGAACACCCTGCGTCTGCGCGACCACGCCGGAGGCAATGAGATGGTCTCGCAGGACGGCTGGTTCAGCCTGCGACTGGAGCCGGCGGATATCCGGCTCCTGGAGGTCGACTGACGATCTCCGGTCGCGGAACTCGACTGAGGTCTACACAGCCGAAAATGCGGCGACGCGAGCATCAAAGGAGAACACATGGGCAAGCTAGATGACAAGGTAGCGTTGGTAACCGGAGGCAATCGGGGCATCGGCAAAGCAATCGCCGCGGGACTGGCGAAGGAGGGGGCCAAAGTGGCGATCGCCGCGCGCGATCAAATGCTGTTGAAGAAGGCGGCGGTAGAGCTGTCTCGCGATGGAAACCAGGTTCTGGGGGTTCCCGCGGATATCTCCGACGAGGAGCAGGTCAAGGCGCTCTATGCCCAGATCCTGGAATGTTTCGGCACCGTCGACATCCTCATCAACAATGCCGGCGCCTTCGATGGCGGTCCGGTGGAAGAGGTGTCGCTGGAGGAGTGGAATCGGGTTATCGGTGCCTGTCTGACGGGTCCGTTCCTTTGCACCCGCGAGGCGTTTCGCATCATGAAACCGAAGGGGGGTGGCCGCATAATCAACATCGGCAGTATTTCCGCGCAGCGAACACGAGACCAGAGCTCGCCCTACACCAGCGCCAAGCACGGGGTGTGGGGTCTGACCCAGGCCACAGCTCTGGAAGGCCGGGCTCACGGTATCGTCGTAAGCGCCCTGCACCCGGGCAATACGCTGGTGGAACGCCGCATGAACAGCGATAAGGCCAGCGACACCGAGCCGATGATGACGGCCCAGGAGCTGGCCGAGGTCGCCGTCCAGATGGCCTCGATGCCGCCGCACATCAATTTCCTCGAGGCGATCGTGTTGCCCACCACGCAGGATTACATCGGCCGAGGTTGATCTTGAAGTCCTTGTGGAATGAGCAGGAAGCGGCCCGCTTCGGTGCCGACGCGCTGAGTCAACGCGTCTACACTTCCAGGCTGTTGGGGCGTGACCCGAGTCTGGTTCTGCACGGGGGCGGCAACACCTCCGTGAAGGATCAGGCGACCAACCTCTTCGGGGATCGGGAAGAGGTGATCTACATAAAGGGAAGTGGGTGGGATCTGGAAACGATCGAACCCGCCGGTTTCGCCCCGGTGAAGTTGGATGTGCTTCTGCGCATGGCCGCGCTCGAGAGCCTGGCCGACGTCGAGATGGTGAAAGGTCAGCGCGCGGCGATGATCGATCCGTCCGCGCCCAATCCTTCGGTGGAGGCGATTCTGCACGGATTGATTCCGTTGAAGTTCGTCGACCACACCCACGCCGATGCGATTCTCGCCATCACCAATACGGCCGACGGTGAAGAGCGGATTCGCGACCTGCTCGGCGACAACATCCTCGTCGTGCCCTACGTCATGCCCGGTTTCAAGCTGGCGCGGAAGGTCTACGAGCTCAGCCGCGAGGTGGACTGGCAGCGGCTCGAATGCATGATCCTGCTGAACCACGGCATCTTCACCTTTGCCGACAGCGCCAGGGATTCCTACGAGAAGATGATTGCGGTGGTGCATCGGGCCGAGGAGTACGTTCGCGGGAAAGCAGCGAAGAAGCCGGGCATCGACTCAGCCGGGGTCAAAGAGGTGAACCTGCTGGAGCTGGCACGGCTGCGGAGTGCTACCTCCAGAGCTCGCGGTTGTCCGGTGCTGGCCAATCTGCACCAGGATCTGGAGAGCCTCGGGTTTGTCCAGCGAGCGGGTCTGCAGGAGATCGCCTCGCGTGGACCGCAGACCCCCGATCATGCATCCCGCAGCAAAGGAACCCCGCTGGTCGTGAACGGCGATCTGGAGCAGTGCGTGCAGCAGTATGCCGAGGCCTACATGGCCTACTTCCAGCGGCGGAACCCGGGTGGGTTGACCCCGCTCGACCCGGCGCCGCGCTGGGCACTCTGGCCCGGCCAGGGTATGGTCTCGCTCGGCCGCACCCTGAAGGAGAACCGGGTGATCGGCGATATCGCGGCGCACACTATGCAGACCATCGGGTGGGCCGAAGGGTTGGGTGGTTGGCGCGCATTGCCGGAGAGCTCGGTCTTCGACGTGGAGTACTGGGATCTGCAGCAAGCCAAAGCGAAACTCCAGCCCCAACCCCTGCCTCTGCAGGGTCGCGTGGCGCTGGTGACCGGCGCCGCCAGCGGCATAGGCCGTGCCTGCGCCCAATCGTTGTGCGAACAGGGTGCGGTGGTGTCGGCCCTGGATATCCGCGAGGACATCGCCGCCTGCTTCGACCAGGAGGAGATTTTCGGGCAGGTCTGTGACGTCACCCGGAACGATCAGCTCAAAGGCTGCGTTGCGGCGACGGTCCGCCGCTTCGGGGGGCTGGACATTCTGGTCTGCAACGCCGGACTCTTTCCGTCCAGTCAACGAATCGCCGACCTCACGGAGGAGAACTGGGAACGCAGCCTCTCGGTGAATCTGTCCAGCAATCGGGCTCTGCTCACCGCCGCGGTTCCGTACCTGGAACTGGGTCTGGATCCGGCCGTGGTGATCATCGCCTCCAAGAACGTCCCGGCACCTGGCCCCGGAGCCGCCGCGTATTCCGTCGCCAAAGCCGGCCTCACCCAGCTGGCTCGCGTGGCCGCCCTCGAATTCGCGGATCAGGGTATCCGGGTGAACATTCTCCATCCCAATGCGGTCTTCGACACTGCCCTGTGGACCGAAGAGCTGCTAAAGAGCCGGGCCGCCCACTACGGCATGACGGTGGAGGAGTACAAGACCAACAATCTGTTGCACAAAGAGGTAACCTCGCGCGATGTGGCGGCTCTGGCCTGCGCCATGGCCGGAGCGCTGTTCGCCAAAACGACCGGAGCACAGGTTCCCATCGACGGCGGCAACGAGCGGGTCGTCTGAACGATTCTCCCGAGAGGTGGGTCTGCCCATGAGATTTCGAGACGCCAAGCTGGCGACCAAGCAGAGCATCGGACTGGGTTTGATCTTCGCCATATTGGCGTTGGGGAATTTCTACTCCCTGCGCAAAATGGCGACCATTGAGAGCGAGATCGATGAAGTGACCTCCAATCGCCTGCCCCGCGCGATCGCCGTTTCCGATATCAGTCTCAGCACCTCCAATCTGCGCACCGCCCAGCTGCAGTACGCGCTGACCCGCGACCCAGATCGAAAACGGGAGCAAGCCGCCGCCATGCTCGCTTTGTTGGAGCGTATCGATGACGACCGCGATCGCTACGAGCGGTTGAAGCGGGCCTCGGAAATGCGCGATCTCTATTCCGACCGCGAGCGGGCGTTGTACGAACAGAGCTTCGAGCCCAAGTGGGAGCGCTATCTGGACCTTTCCTACGAGCTCGTGCAGATAGCAGCGCAAGAGGACAACCGCGCGGCTGTCGACCTCTTGGTGGGAGAGGGACGCCGGGTCTTCGAGGATTTTGGGCGGGATCTGGAAGGGCTGGTGGACGCGAACAAGACCGATTCCTACGAGGCTGGTGCGCGGGCGGAGTTCGCATTTCACGCGGCCCGCAGATTTAATCTGACCCTGCTGGTAGTTACGCTGCTGGTCTCCGCCCTGGTGGCTGTGGCTCTCGTGCGGCTCATCACCGTGCCGGTGCAGCAGCTGGAACGGGCAGCCGAGCAGGTGGCCGCTGGCCATCTGGAGACGCGGGTGGATATCGACCGCGGGGACGAGATCGGCAGTCTCGGCAATTCGTTTGATCAAATGACCCGGTCGTTGCAGGAAACCCGAGAACGAACGCGCCAGCAAGCGGAGGAGCTGCGGGTTCAGCACGAGACGGTGCAGGCGAAGAACCGCGATCTGGAGCAGGCGATGCAGCAGCTGCGGGAAAGCCAGGAGCAGCTGGTGATGCGGGAAAAGATGGCGGCGCTGGGCGATCTGGTTGCGGGGGTCGCCCACGAAATCAACAGTCCGATCGGCACCGTTACCAGTTCGACCGATGTCTCGCAACGCTGTTTGCAGCGCGTCGGGTCGGCGGTCGAGGAGGCGGCCACTCTCGGGGGGCTTCGCGATGATCGCTCGTTCCGCCAGGCCATGGAGCTTTTGGGAGCAAATACCACTAACATCGCCACCGCGAGTACGCGCATCACGACCCTGGTGGATAGCCTCAAGAACTTCGCGCGCCTGGACGAAGCGGAGCGTCAGCAGGTAGATATCACCGAAGGTATCGAGAGCAGCCTCACTCTGATGGAGCACGAGTTCCGGGGCCGCGCCTCCGTGGAGACGGAGTTCGGCGATTTGCCGGAGATTCAGTGTTACCCGGGCCAGCTGAATCAGGTTTTTATTAGTTTACTGAAGAACGCCGCCCAATCGATCGAGAGTTCGGGCACCATACGGATCCGCAGCTGGAGCGAGAACGACAAGGTGGTGGTCAGGATCTCGGATACGGGGTCCGGGATTCCTCGCGAAAAACTGGATCGCATCTTCGATTTCGGCTTCAGCGCCGGGGGCACGCGGGTAAAGCTGGCCTCCGGACTTTCAACCGCTTACAACATCGTGCAGAACCACAATGGATCCATCGATATCGAAAGCGAGGTCGGCAGTGGCACCACGGTTTCATTAACTCTGCCCATCACATGATTGTCGGACAAGGTGAAGCGATGACGAGCAACCACAGTTTCGGTAGATCTGGGAGGATGATCGCCAGACCTACGCCAGCCACGCTAGCCCGCGTTGTGATCTGCACCCTCGTTGTGCTGTGTGTTAGCGGCACTGACGCCGAAACGGTGGTCGAATCGCAGCTGAAGAAGCGTGATATGGAGCCAGGTGAACGCTGCCTCGTCTGCGGAACCGAACTCAGCGGGAAAAACGGTCTCGCTTTCTACTACCGCGGGCGTCCTATCGCTATCACTGCCGCCCACCTCCAGACCTTCCTGCAGAATCCCGACCGCTACTTCAAACATCTCGAAGTCCGCGGCGCGCTTTTCCAGGAAGGGTCGGCTCGGCAGATCGGCAGCGAATGGTTGCTATTGGGCGTGTGGGTGCTGCTCGGTCTGGTGGGCGCAGCGGTCTGCACCGGAGTAGCGCTGCGCAAAGGGCTGTCTCCGTTGACCTGGTTCGCCGCGGGGTTGATCGTCAATATCGTGGCTGTGGTACTCGTGCTGGCGCGGTCGTCTGTCCAAAAAGTAGATCTTCCCCCTAGGCTGGCCAAGATTCCGAACACGCTTCCGCCCGACGTGTGCCCCAAGTGCGGCGGGCGCAATCATCCCACGGCGCGCCGCTGCAGCGAATGCGGTGCAGCTCTGGAACCAGCCGCCGATTCCGATGTCGACCGGGTCGGACTGCGGACGGGGGAGTGAAGCATGTTTAATTCCGTGCAGACCTGGTTCGAAGAGAATCTGTTCGCTTCCGCCGACGGGCCCAACCGTCGACCACAACTCTCCGCCCACAATGAAAGCAATATCCCGGGGCTGTTCGTGGTGGGGGATCTCGCCGGTGCTCCGGTGATCAAGCTGGCGATGGAGCAGGGTTACAACGTCATCGAGCATATCTCCTCCCTCAAGTCTCCCAGCTCCGCTACGGGCGAGGATCTGTTGGACGTGCTGGTGGTGGGGGCCGGCGCCGCCGGTCTCAACGCGACCCTCGCCGCCAAGGACAAAGGACTCTCCTGCGTGCTGCTGGAGAAAGCGAAGATCGCCAATACCATCGAGAACTTCCCCGAAGGAAAGTGGGTCTACGCCGAGCCCGACAAAACGCCGCCGAAGGGCAAGCTGTGGTTGGACGGTGCGCAAAAGGAAGACCTGATCCATCGCTGGAATCAGATCGTCGAGGAGAACCAGCTGGACGTACGGGTGGAAGAGCCGCTGACGGCGGTCGCCAAGAAGGACGTTTTTTTCGAGGCGACAACGCCGAAAGAGACCTACCGCGCGCGCTGGATCGTGCTGGCTACCGGTCAGCGGGGCAATCCGCGAAAGCTGGATGTCGACGGTGAGGAACAGGAGCATGTCTATCACCGGCTTTACAGTCCGAAGGCGTACAAGGACGAAGACATCCTGGTTGTGGGGGGTGGGAACAGCGCTATCGAAGCGGCCCTGACCCTGTCCGCACAAAACAGGGTCGTGCTCTCCTATCGCAGCGCCGAGTTCTCCCGTCTGTTCAAAGACAATCGGCAGATGCTGGACGAAGCGGTGGCGGCGGGCAAGATCCGCGTTCTGTTCAGCTCGAACGTACAGCGCTTCGACTCCGACAAGGCGGTGCTGTCGGTAGGTGAAGGAGCCGAAACGGAGTCGATTCCGCTACATCACGCCTTCGTGCTGGTCGGCTCGGAGGTCCCGGTCCGCTTCTTGAAAACCCTCGGCATCAAGCTGGAGAACGAGTGGAGCGGCTCGCTGTCGCGCAGCTTCCTGCTTTCTTTGGTGGCGCTGGCCGGCCTGTGGATCTTCGGCGGACAAACCGGATGGCCGAGCCTCGATCAGGGATCGCTCTCGTGGGGAGGCGGTGCCGTGGCCCTGGCGGCGGTGGTTGCCTTGATCCAACTCGGTCGCGGCGGCGATCGCTGGGCATGGCTGGGTATCTCGTTCATGGTCTGGTATGCCATCTACGGCATCAAGGTGGGCACCGGCGAGGAGTTCTGGCCGTTCAAGAACTGGGGCTACGCCGCCCTTTCGTTCCTCGATCGTCCGTGGAGCTTTTGGTACACCGTCATCTACACGGTGTTGATGACGGCATTCGGCGTGCAGGCGCTGAAACGCTGGGGCCTGGACCGCAAGGACCGATTTCAGATCTGGCGCTTCGTCAGCCTGCTGGGGTTTCAATGGCTGTTCTTCTTCGTCATTCCCGAGTTTCTCTTCCAGTGGGCGGTGAACTACCAGTGGGTGGGGGAGCTGGCGAACGATCCGGTGTTCGCCGACCAGTCGTGGCGCAGCTACGGCATCGTCTACGCCTGGCCCCTCTTCTTCTACACCTTCTTCTACAATCCTCACCACATCTGGGTGATATGGGGCGTGCTGCTGACCTTCGGAATCATTCCGCTGTTCGTGCTTTTCAACGGCAAGCGCTACTGCTCCTGGATATGCGGGTGCGGCGGTCTCGCCGAAACCTTCGGCGATCGCTGGCGCCACCTGGCACCGAAAGGCAAGACCGCCATACGCTGGGAGAAGATGAACCTGGTGATCTTGGTGTTCGCCACGCTCGTAACGATCGTGATGCTGTCGCGGGATCTGTGGGGACTGTTTGGCGGCGGAACGGCGGACCTCTCCATGGCTGTCTACCGCATCTCGGTCGACGTGTGGCTCATCGGTATTCTTCCGGTTACGCTTTATCCCTTTCTCGGCGGTAAGGTCTGGTGCCGCTACTGGTGCCCATTGGCCAAACTCATGGACATCATGTCGAAGATCTACGTGAGGTTTGGCGTCAGCCGCTACCACATCCAGTCGAACGACAAATGCATCTCCTGCTACGAGTGCTCGCGCAACTGCCTCGTGGGCATCGACGTGATGTCATACGCCATGAAGCAGGAGACCTTGAACAACAGCAACAGCTCGTGCATCGGTTGTGGAGTCTGCGTCACCGTCTGTCCCATGGACGTTTTGGTCTTCGAACCGAAACCAAAGCAGCTTGCGGTTTCCTGATATATCCTTGCGTTAGGCGCGTCCCGACGACGTTATTAGAGTGTAGATGCTCGACGCCGGACGGCGATTTGTCACCGGACTAGGACAACAACATCTCCCCAGCTCCCCCCAGTTTCTCTTCCAGGAAAACGGCGCCACCCGCGTGGCTGGCTCCAGTAACGGACGCAACGATTCTCGAGGATAGATGGCAAAGAGCAAGACCACCAAGGTTTCCAAGGCCAAACGATCGAGTGTGAGCGCGGCCAAGAAACCTGCGCCGTTGTCAAACGGCCGGGCCAACGCCCAGACCATGGCGACACAGCAGCGCGAGATCTCCATCTCCGAATTCTTCAGTCGCAACCGCCACCTGTTGGGGTTCGACAATCCTCGCCGCGCGCTGCTCACCGGAGTCAAAGAGGCGGTAGACAACAGTCTGGACGCCTGCGAAGAAGCGGGCATTCTCCCCGAAATCATGGTGGCGATAGAGCAGATCTCCGAGGACCGTTACGTGATGCGGGTACAGGACAACGGTCCTGGCATCGTCAAGAATCAGATTCCCAACATCTTCGGCAAGCTGCTCTACGGCTCGAAGTTCCACCGCTTGAAGATGTCCCGCGGACAGCAGGGCATCGGTATCTCCGCCGCCAGCATGTACGGACAGCTCACGACCGGCAAACCGACTCGAATCATCTCGCGCACCGGCCCGGGAAAAACGGCCCATCTCTACGAGATCCAGATCGATACGACCCGCAACAAACCGACCATCGTCAGGGATTTGGAGGAGGAGTGGGATGTGTTGCGGGGAACGGCGGTGGAGATCGAGATGGAAGCGCGGTATCTGCGCGGACGGCAGTCGGTGGACGAGTATCTGCGACAGACCTCCCTTGCCAACCCCCACTTGAGTTTGATCTACCGGTCGCCAGACGGTCGCGAAATCAAATACGAGAACAGTGCCACCGAGCTTCCTCCGGAGCCGGTAGAGGTGAAACCTCATCCGCACGGGGTCGAGCTGGGAATGTTGATGAAGATGATGCAGGGATCCAAACATCGGTCCGTGCAGGCTTTTCTGACCCAGGAGTTCTCGCGCGTGTCCAGCCGCGCGGCCAAGGAGATCTGCGAGCGAGCACAACTGAAACCGAAGGCCAGACCGAAGAGCATCGCTCGCGAAGAGAGTGATCGCCTGTTCAAGGCGATCAACGACACCAAGCTGATGAAACCACCCACCAACTGCATCGTTCCGATCGGTGAAGAGCTACTGGAGCGCAGTCTGAAACAGAGCGTGGAGGCGGAGCTCTATGCTAGCGTGGCGCGGCCGCCGGCGGTCTATCGCGGCAATCCGTTCCAGGTAGAGGTGGCGATGGCGTATGGCGGCGATATCGACCCGGAAGGTGCGGTCACCTTGATGCGTTTCGCCAACCGCGTGCCGTTGCTGTACCAGCAGGCGGCCTGTGTCATCACCAAGAGTGTGATGGATGTGGACTGGCGCAACTACCGGATGAGCCAGAGTTCCGGAGCCCTTCCCACGGGGCCGTTGATCATCATCGTACACGTGGGGTCGGTTTGGGTGCCGTTCACCTCGGAGAGCAAGGAGGCGGTGGCGCACTATCCCGAGCTCGTGCGCGAGATCCGTTTGGGCTTGCAGGAGTGCGGCCGCAAGGTGAGCGATTTTATAGGCCGCGCCCGACGCGACGCGGAGGCGGCCCGGAAGAAGTCCTACATCCAGCAATACATCGGGCATATCGCCGACGCGTTGCAGGAGCTGAACGGCGACAGCGATCGCCGCCGCAAAACCGTAGAAACCAACCTGCGTGATCTGTTGGAAAGGAGCCGGTCGTGAGCAAACTGGTAAAACAGCTGGAGAGGGAAGGCAAACGGATCCGCGACAAGATTCTCAAACGGCAGAAGCCGGCCATGAAGTTTCCATTGCGGGCCCTGAGCAACGTGCGTTTCGATCCCCGGGCCGGTTACTTCGAGATGGGACGCAAAACGAAAGAACGCACGCTAACGGTGTCCACCGTGAAAACCTTCGCGCAGTCATTAAAGATGATCGTACTCTCGAAGATGTTGATCGAGACCGACGACATCGCCACCAAGCGCGAAGCGTATTACGTCGCCAAGGGGTGGGATGAGGAGATTCGTTTCGCGGAGCAGGGTGAGTCGGACACTGTGTTGGACGATGTGGAGGCTCTTTTCCTGGTAAACCGGGAACAGCTGGGTTTCGTACCGGAAGAGAAGGGGGGGGAGGTGGCCGGCAACCTGGTCGTCATCGACAGCGACCGCGACACCGGCGAAGAGCTGGAGATCGATTGCACCAAGTTCGGCTCCGGGGCGTATTCGATTCCGATTTCGGTGGAGGATCTGCGCTTTCGCTCAGACGCCAAATTCGTTCTGGCGATCGAAACGGCGGGCATGTTTCAGCGGCTGGTCAAGCACAACTACTGGCGCACGGCCGACTGTATCCTCGTTTCCATGGGAGGCGTGCCCACTCGCGCCACTCGTCGTTTTATCCGCAGGTTGTCGGATGATCTGGATATTCCGGTGTACGCCTTTGTGGACTGCGATCCATACGGCATCTGCAACATCTACCGGACCCTGAAGGTGGGCTCCGGCAACGCCGCCCACATCAACGAGTTCTTTTGTGTGCCCAAAGCCCGGTTTCTGGGCGTAACCCCCGACGACATCGAATCCTACGGGCTGCCCACCCATAAGATGACCGAGGTGGACATCAAACGGATCGACGACGCTATCAAGAACGATCCGTTCGTGCAGCACTACAAGAAATGGCAGCAGGCGTTACTGAAGTTGAAGGAATCGGGCTACCGCGCCGAGCAACAGGCGTTCGCCGTGCACAATCTGAACCATGTGATTTCTACCTACCTCCCGGAGAAGCTGGAGAACACCCGCGCTTTCCTTCCGTGAGCTCGAGGCAGAGGGAGTCGCCCTGAAGCTCGGCGACCGAGGTCGCCAGTCCCGCTTCTCACCGAGATTCCTCTAGTTCTCGCATGGTTTTGCCGGTGGCGCGTACCAGCTCGTCCTGCATCTTGAGGATGGTGGTGATATTCTCTTCCCTGAGGCGATTCGCGTTCACCAACCGGCTGCTGAGAATCGCCACGAGGTTTTTCAGCACCCTGATGTAGAGATCAGGATTCACCTCCAGCAGCTTTCCCAGTTCCGCTTTGGTAATGGCGATCCCTCTGGAGTTTTCGGCGGCGACGATGTCGGCCGAACGCGGCTCGCCGGTGAAAACACCCATCTCGCCGACCGAGGCACCGGGTGTGATCTCGGCAAGCAGCTCTCCTGTATTGCCGACCACGTTGATGCCTCCGGTAAGGAGAATCAGCATCTCGCGGCTCTGACTGCCCGCCGCGTAGACCTCATCGCCAGTCTCGAAATCCTTAAAGTGGCAGATCGGGAGCAGGCGTTGGACCTGCTCGGCGGCCAGCCCCTTGAAGAGCTCCAGTTTCTGGATAACTCTTACGACCTGGTACTGTTTCTCGTTTACCATAAGTGCTTTGTGTATATGCCGTAGTTCGTGTCGGCAGTCCGTTAGTTGCCGAGGAGGATCGCTGCATCGCCCTCCTCCCGTTGGATACAGAGCAACAGGTCTCCCTCGTCCACCAGAATTTCCACCGGGTCGGCGATCACTTCGTTAGATACGCCGTCCCGAAGGCCGTGGCCGAGAGCTTCGGAACACAGCGGAAACTTGAGCCCGCTGGTTGTTACACCCTCCACAGGTGCCGACAATGGCGACAGCGAGAGCTTCAGACCGAGCCGGGCGGAGAAGCGGATTTTATCTCGAATAAGCCGAATTTCGTTGTAGTCGTCCACAATGCGCAACTCCAACCGGGCAGCATAGGTTCTGAGCAACCCGAGGTTCCACAAGGTGTGGTCGGTACGACCGCCGGTCACGCCGGTAAGCACGGCTGTTTCGACCCTCAGCGCCAGGGCATGATTCAGAACCTTCTGCAGGTCGGTTCCGGTGTCGTCGGCATCGACGCGAATCAGGCGGACCGGGGAAACGCGCTCCACGACCTCCGGCTTCACTGAATCGAGATCCCCCACCACGAAGTCGGGGATTCGACCGCAAGCTACGGCGTAATTCGCACCCCCGTCGGCGCACAACAGCAGGGTATTCTCGGCCGCCAGGCGCAGGAACAGCTGCTTCGATGGAGGAGGTCCGTTGCCGACGATGAGGGCGGTTGGCTGGCTCACAGACTGACCCGAAGCGAGAGGAGGAAGTTGCGCTCTGCCGCCGGGATCCAGGTCGGCGTTCCAAAGAATAGACCGCCCCAGTTTTCGTATTTGGCATTCAACAGGTTGTTGATTTCGAAGCTGGGTTCGATAACCCTGGCGTCCAGCCGGTGCTGAAGGCGGTATGAGGTCCTCAGGTTCAGGGTCGAGTAGGCGTCCACCTCGTTTGCGGCACTGTTCTGCAGGTCGAAATAGTAGCTGCCCACGTGGCGCAGGCGCGCTGAAATCCAGAACCCATGAGCGGAATAGGAGACCCGCAGGTTGGCGAGACGGTTAGGGAAGTTAGGGATTTCGTTTCCCTGCAGGCGGCGCTCCGAAAAGCGCTCGAGGGTGTTGTCGCTGAAGGCCACGTCGCCGCTAACGGTTACGCGCTCTGTCGGTCTGACGGTGGCGGACAGCTCGATACCTTGATGGGTGGAACGCCCGGCATTTCGGTGTTCGAAGCCACCGGTGTTGAGCACCGTGCCGGTCGCGACGATCTCGTCGTCGAAGTCCATGCGGTAGAGGTTGGCTTTGGCCAGAAGCCATGGTTTCACGTATCCCGCTCCGAGCTCCCAGTTGTTCAGCTTCTCCGCGTCCAATCGCGGATCGCTCAGCGTGTTGTTCGTGGAGTCGTATTTCAAGAATCCCTGGCGCCGATCCGGGTCGCCAAAAAAGAAGGCGGGATCGAAGATGTTGGTCAACGCCGGTTCACGTCGACCCATCGAAAAGCTGCCGAACAGGTTCATCTCATCGGTAAGATTGTAGTTGGCTCCCACACGGGGCATGAAGAAGAGATAGTCGAAGTTGCTGATCTCTTCTGCCGCTACTATGCGATCGTCGCCGATCTCGAAGAAGTGTCCCAACAAGCTGAGATCGGCGTTCAGGCTCAACCGATCGCTGACGCGGTATACCTCCTTGGCGAACAGGCCGGCGGTGATTTTGTCGGCGTCGTAGTCATAGAGCCGCGGCGAACGCACCGAGCCATCTTCGCTCCCGGCGACTGTCGCCGATCCCAGGACCTCCCCCCAATGGCGGGTGGAATTGGTCCGCAGCTCGCCACCCGCGGTCAAGGAGCCTCCCTGATGATCCCAGGCCACTCGCGGCAGCCATCCGTAGTGGGAGATATCGAGGTGGTCCAGGCGCACGTGGTCGGGATTGCTGAAGTCCTGATCCTTGAAGAAACCGTCACCCTTGATGTAATAGAATGTGTTGGTGAGCAGGAGTTGATCCGACGCTTTCCAGGTGTGCCTCAACTGATAGTGGGGTTGGGTGAAATCGTCCTTTGCTTCTTCGTAGGGGCTGAACGGATTGGCGCGCCGATTCGCTGCCAGCTGCTCCTTCGTGGCGCCGAAGAAAGCGAAGTGGGTCTTTTCGTTGCCGCCGAAGAAGTCGAAACGCAAGGTGCTGTCGCGGCCGTGACGGACCGCCCCAAAATAGTACGAGCGGAGATCGGACCAGGATTGGTCCCGGTAACCATCGCTGGTTACCCGGGATAGACGTGCGTACATCTGGTAGCGCTCACCCACCCATCCCGAATTGAACTCAGCGGAAAATTTTCTCGTGTCGTAGCTGCCCAAAACGCTGGAGACGGAAATCCCCGCGACCTGATTGAAGGTGCCGGTGACTAGGTTTACCGATCCGCCGATTGCGGAGGCACCGTAGACCGAGCTGCCGACTCCCCGCTGCACCTGGATGTCCTCCACCGATTCCATCAGGTCGGGCATGTTCACCCAGTAGACCTGGTGGGTCTCCGGATCGTTCAGCGGCACGCCGTTGATCATCACCGCGATTCGCTCCTGTTGGAAGCCGCGTATGCTCAGATAGGAGTAGCCAATGCCGTTCCCCGCCAGCGACCAGGTGTGCACATTGGGGACCTCGCTCAGCATCGTGGGCACGTCAGCCGTCGTCAGCGTACGCTCTATGTGGCCGCGATCGATGTTGGTGAAGGCGACGGGGGTCTCGCGTTCCCGTGCCCGGGTCGCCAGCACCGTCACCGTCTTCGTTTGCAACACGGTCGGGGTGAGGACTATGTCGACCGGGGTAGCGATGTCCGAAACAGCAATCCGTTTTTGCGGCAGGTAGCCGATGCGGCTCGCGCTGAGCTGGTAGTCGCCCGGGGTGAGACTCTCGATCCGGTACTCGCCGTTGGCATCGGAGATGGCACCATGAGCGGTGTCCTCGATGCGAAGGTTCACCCCTTCCAGGGGTTGGCCGCTACGGGCATCGACGACGCGGCCGGAGAGGGTGTGCTGGGCGTCGGCTGTCTGAACGAATACGGCAACAAGCAAAGTTAGAGTGACGAGCGCGTGCATTCGAAGCTCCATCAAAAAAGCCGTTTCCTCGGCTGAGAGAAAACGGCTCCACGAACAACGCTTGTTGCGGATTCCGTTTTCCCTACGCTGGCATGATCCAGTTCAGGTTCGAAGGGTTTGTTCTCTCAGGCTCTTAACGAGCCGCCCCTAACGGATACCAATCTTCAGGAATATAGCGTGCTCAGGACGGCGAGGCAACGGCTGGGGAGGTCGCGGGATCAAAGCGTGAAGAGGAGCAGGGCGAAAAGCGCGACCCAAACCACGTCAAGGAAGTGCCAGTAGATGGCGCACAGGTGTATGGAGGGCTGAAGGTGGCGACCGACGCCGCTACGCCAGGTGCTGGCAAACAGCCATCCCAGGGGCAGCATACCCCCCAGCACATGGGCGGCGTGGATGCCGATCACGGCGAAGCTTATGCCGTAGAGGTTGAACGAGTGTTGGGCGAGGGATGCCCTGTGGATGCCGAGGAACGCCACGAGGGACGGGGTCTGAATGCCGACAAAGAGAACGCTCAACACGAAGGTGGCTCCCAAATAGCGCCGCAACCAAGCATTCTCGTTGTTGCGCGCATGGCGGTTGGCCTGATGGATCGTCCAGCCGGAGGCGAGCAGCACCGCGGTGGAGACCCACAGGCCGCTGGGTAGTGCGATCTCCTCAGCTGGCTCAGGGACGTGGACCTGTGCCCGAATGATCAGGTAGCCGACCACGCCGGCGATGAACAGGACGCTCAGGGAGGCGAGGAACAGCCCCATGCCGAAGCGAACCATCGGGTTGAGGCCGGGAAGCTGTTGCGGAGACGATTCCAACGCGGGTTTCCTAGGTCATGAACTCGGCGTGGACGGCGGCGAACTGCTCCAGTGCAAAATCCAGGTCGTCACGGGTGTGGGCGGCGGAGATCTGCACGCGAATGCGCGCCTGGCCCTGGGGAACCACCGGATAAAAGAAACCTATGACGTAGACCCCCAGCTCCAGCAACCGAGCCGACATCTCTTGCGACAGAGCGGCGTCACCGAGCATGATCGGTACGATCGGATGGCTGCCCCGTTTGATCTCGAAGCCGATCTGGGCGATCCGCTCGCGAAAATGTCGAGTATTCTGGTGCAACTTTTCGCGCAGGTCGCCAGACGAGCGGATGAGGTCCAGCGCCTTTATGGAGGCGGCGACGATGCTGGGGGCGACCGTGTTGGAAAAGAGGTATGGGCGCGACCGCTGCCGCAAGAGGTCGATGATCGGCTGCCGTCCGCTGCTGTAGCCGCCGCTGGCGCCACCGAGCGCTTTTCCCAACGTGCCGGTTATCAGGTCGATGCGCTCCACGACATCGCAGTATTCGTGAGTGCCGCGTCCGCCCGCTCCCATAAATCCCACCGCGTGCGAATCGTCGATCATGACCAGAGCGTCGTGTTTGTCCGCCAGGTCACAGATCTCATCCAGCTTGGCGATGAATCCATCCATGGAAAAAACGCCGTCGGTGGCGATGAGCCGGTTGCGGCAGCCGGCGGCTTCTTCCAGCTTGTGCGCCAGGTCGGACATATTGCTGTTCTTGTAACGCAGCCGCTTTGCTTTGCACAGACGAATACCGTCGATAATGCTGGCGTGGTTGAGCTCGTCGCTGATGACGGCATCCTCCTCGCCCAGCAGGGTTTCGAAGAGCCCGCCGTTGGCGTCGAAACAGGAGGTGTAGAGGATCGTGTCCTCGGTGCCGAGGAAGGCGGACAGCTGCTGCTCCAGCTCCTTGTGCACCTCTTGAGTACCGCAGATGAATCGCACCGAAGACAATCCGTATCCCCAGCGGTCGAGCCCCTCTTTGGCGGCGGCGACGATTTCGGGGTGGTCTGCCAGGCCCAGGTAGTTGTTGGCGCACATGTTGAGGACCGACTGCCCGCCCTGCACTTCGATGCGCGCGCGTTGGTGCGAAGTCATCACCCGCTCGGTCTTGTAGAGCCCGCTCTCCCGAATCTCGCCGAGGACGCCCGTCAGCTGGGATTTCACCCTTTCAAGCATGAGTCACTCCTGGATGCAATTTGCGTCTACGCCTGGTCCCAGTTCAACACCACCTTGCCGGATCTACCCGATCGCATCAGATCGAAACCCTCTTGAAACGATTCGAATTCGAAGCGGTGGGTGATGACTGCCGAGATGTCCAATCCCGTCTGCAGCATGCTGGTCATTTTGTACCACGTTTCGTACATCTCGCGTCCGTAGATGCCCTTGATGTGCAATCCGTTGAAGATCACCTGGTTCCAATCAATGGACATCTCGTTTTCCGGTATGCCCAACAACGCGATCTTGCCGCCATGGCACATGGTGTTCAGCATGTCCTTGAACGCCGATTCGTTGCCCGACATCTCCAACCCCACGTCGAACCCCTCCTTCATGCCCAGCTCGCCCACCACATCCTGGAGCTTCTCCTTGCTCACATCCACTGCGCGAGTAGCGCCCATCCTTGCCGCCAGCTCGAGCCGGTACGGATTGACGTCGGTGATCACCACCAGCCGGGCGCCGGCGTGCCGCACGATCGCCGTGGCCATGATACCGATAGGTCCTGCCCCCGTAATGAGCACGTCTTCGCCGAGAAGATCAAAGGAGAGGGCGGTGTGAGTGGCGTTTCCCAGCGGATCGAAGCAGGAAAGGATGTCCGTAGGAATGCTGGGGTCGCAGTACCAGACGTTGGTGACCGGTATGCTCAGGTACTTCGCAAAGGCGCCGTCTCGATTGACCCCCACGCCGCTGGTGTTGGCGCACAGATGCCGGCGGCCCGCCAGGCAGTTGCGGCAGCGGCCGCAGACGATATGCCCCTCGCCGCTCACCAGATCACCCTCCTTGAAGTCGTGTACGTTGGCGCCGATCTCCGTGACGCGGCCCACGAACTCGTGACCGATTACCATGGGGACCGGAATGGTCTGCTGGGCCCAGTGGTCCCAGTTGTAGATGTGCACATCCGAGCCGCAGATGGAGGTTTTCTCGACCTTGATGAGCACCTCGTTGACGCCGGTTTCCGGGACCGGCACCTCCTCGAGCCACAGGCCGACCTCCGACTTTCGTTTCACCAGCGCGGGCATCTCTTTCATGAACAATCCGATCGGCCCGTTACAGCTTTGGGAGATATCATATCATGAGGTCGCCGCCGTTGATGTCTACGGCGGCTCCGGTAATGTAGTCGGCATCGGCGACCAGAAAAAGCACCAGCTGTGCCACCTCCTGCGGAGCGCCAAGGCGAGAGATGGGGAAACTCTTTTCGTACGCTTGAACGCGTTCGGGGGTACAATTCGCACCGACCATGCCGGTGTCGATCAGGCCGGGACAAACGGAATTCGAGGTGATACCAAAGGGAGCCATCTCCTTGGCCAGCGCCCGCGTAAAACCGAGGATCCCCGCCTTGGCCGCGGTGTAATGGGCGCCACCAAGAGTGCTCACGCTGCGACCGGCAGACGAGGACATGTTGACGATGCGGCCGTATCCCTTGCTTTTCATGATCGGGAGTACGGCGCGGGAGCAGACGAAGGTGCTCTTGAGGTTGCCGTCTACTACGAGATCCCATTCCTCGACCGAGATCTCTTCGATCCTCGTTGGCCGCAGCACACCGGCGTTGTTGACTAGAATATCGACGCTGCCGAAACAGTCGACAGCGGCGGCGATCATCGCGTTCGCCTCTTCCTCCGAAGTCGCATCGGCGCCGAAGCTGGAAACCCTGGAGGTTTCCCCCTCCATTCTTGCGGCGGCAGCCTGGGCCCCGGCGACATCGATATCCGCGAGCAGAACGGAGGCGCCTGCGGCCAACAGTTGCTGAGCGATCGCGGCTCCCATATCGCCGGCGGCGCCGGTGACAATGGCTACCCTGTCTTCGAGTTTACCAATGGGGGTGGTCATAGTGTTGGAGAAATATGGACGCCCCGTCGCCCAGCGTCCAGACGGCCGCCGCTTGCGGCGTTACCTTCGCTCGCCGTACTTCCAGTACAGGCTCGCTCAGGTGCCTTGCAAGCTGCTTTGCTCGGCAGCCGTATGTACACGCTCGCGCTAGCGCCTTGTGAGCTGCACACGTCGGCAGCCGTACCAACTCGCCCGGTACTAGCTGGTCAGGGCGGAAAACACCAGATCGGCAAGCAGCTGGTTTCCCAGCTCTGACATGTGGCAACCATCGGCGAACAACTCGACCGGTCGGTCAGCGCCGGCATTGTATTCCAACATGTTTTCGAAGGGCGTCTTCACGTCCACGAAGTGATTGCCGAACTCGTCGCAGAGGCGATCGACAATCCGATCGTAGGTCGCCAACATCTGGTTCTTCTGATCTTCGCCCGGGTGCGGCGTGGTCGACAGTTGCAGGACCGCTATCTTTGCGTCGAGCAATATATCCAGGACCTGGCTCAGGTTTGTCTCGAACTCATCCGCACTGTATTTCTTGGCGTCGTTTTGTCCCATGAAAAGTACGGCACACGTCGCTTCGAACTGCTCCAGATGGACGGGCAAGCTCTGCAGCAGGTGGGGAAGCATGATGCCTCCGACTCCGGCGTTGAAGATCTGAAGCCCCAGCTGCGGGAAGTGCACCAGCAGACGCTTGGCCAGGATGTCTACGTAGCTCCCAAGATACGCGTGGCCGTAACGTGCCGCCGGAATCGTGCTGGTCAGCAGACCGGTGCGTTGGGTCAGGCTGTCACCGAGAAAGATGAGACGATCGTTTGTCTGTAGCAGCATCAGGCGCTGAAACGGTCTCCGATTCGAAAGATCTTTCCGAGAGGGTTTTCCCGGGCTTCAACTACATCTGCAACCAACGGACCGATCGATCCGCCAAACTTGAAACCGTGTCCGCTGCCGCCGCCAGCGACCACCGTGTGCTGGCATCCGGGCGCGCGGTCGATGATGAAATGGTGGTCGGGGGTGTTGGTGTAGAGGCAACAGCGGCTGCCAACGAGCTCTCCCTGCGCCAGGCCGGGTATCCTGGCGGCGACCATCCGGCGGACGTCCTCGAGAAACTCGGGCGTCGCGATCCGCTCCACGTCTGCATCCACCTGGTTCACCCGATTGCCCATCGCCGCCTTCACAAACCCTTCGTGGAGCAGAGGGAACCCGTACCAGCCATCATCGTAAGGGGCGAAGGACCAGACCGGAGTCACCTCTCGGCGAAAGCTATCTGGATTGCTGGGTTTGCAGAACGCCATCTCCTGCCGGGTAATAAGAAGATGTTCGGCCAACGCGGGGAGGAGGCGGCCGACCCAGGGACCGCCGCAGATGACGGCCCCGTCGAAGCCGCTGGTGCCACCACCGTGGCGAATCCGAACGGACCTGAGATCCTCGACCAGCTCCAGCACCGTGGTGTCGGGCAGGACCTGCACCCCCTCTTCCTGGGCGATGTCGGCCAACCCCGCGAGCGCCGCCCCGCTGCGCACGTATCCCGTCCATTCGTCGTGAATGATGACGTCGTCGTCGTGAAAGACGAACTGGGGAAAACGCTTCTCCGCTTCCTGCCGCGACAGCATGCGGCTGCCCATCGGCTCATTCTTGAAGCGTTCCCAGGAGATATGGGCCAGGGTCTCCGGTTCGAAATGCCCGGTCACGTGCAGCTTGCCAACACGAAAGTAGATCTCGCTAATCTGCTCGTTCCAGCGTTCCCATTGCAATGCAGAGCGCTCTGCCAGCTCGACATATTCGGATACACGGCCGTAGCCGTCGCGGCGAATCGCCTTGCTGTTGTCGGTGGAGCTGGCATGGGGGTTTGGTACGCTGCCCTGCTCGAAGAGGCAGACTTCATGGCTGCGAGCACGCAGCTCCAGGCTCGTGGCAAGCCCGAAGATACCAGCGCCAACGACCGCGATCCTCATGCCGTTGCGGACTCCCCTAGAACCTCGGTGCGCAGCTTTTCGTCCACGTTGGATCCGGAGACCAGCAGACAGACCTTTCTCCCTGCGAGCTTATCCTGGAGCTGCAGCGCCCCGGCCAGCGCCGCCGCGCCCGCCCCTTCAGGCAGATGCCCGGTGGTTTCGAAAAACAATCGCATAGCCTGTTTCATGTCGGCCTCGCTCACCAAAAGCATCTCATCAACCACCTCCCGTAGCAAACGCAATGCGTGGGGGGAAGCGACACCTACGGCGATGCCGGACGCGAAGGTGTCGCAAAGATTGGAGCTCACCTGCTGGCCGGCCAGGAAGGAACGGTACATAGACGGGGCACGCTCGGCCTGCACGCCTATCAGCTCAACCTCCTTCAGACGTTCTTTCAACGCGGTTCCCAGACCGCCGATCAGGGCGCCGCCGCCGACGGGAACGAGAACCACCTCCACATCCGGCAGCTGCTCCGCTATCTCCAGTCCGATCGAGGAGGTGCCCGCGTTGATCTCCGGGCAGACCCCGTCGTGTACGAAGTGGTGTCCCGGCTCAAACTCCCGCGTCAACATATACTCCAGAGCCTCGTCATAATCGCTGCCGTGGAAGATCAGCTCAGGTCCATGCGCCTCGATAAGCGCCACCTTGCTGGCATCGCAGTCGCGCGGCACTCCAACCGTGAGCGGCACTCCGTACTTGCTGCAGACAAACGCCATGGCCGCCCCATGGTTGCCGGTGGAAACCGTAACGAGTCCCTTAGCGCCGCGTTCGTTGACCAGGGTGTCTACCAGATAAAGGGCGCCCCGAAGCTTGAACGATTGCACCGGATTGAAGATCTCGTATTTGGCGTAGGTCTGGGTGCCCAATCGGGCGCTCAGCTCAGGTTCCAGCTGCATCGGACCTGGGTCGAACTGACGGCGATAGATCTCGGAAGCGGCCGCGGTGCGGCCGGCGTCGGGGCGCAGTGAATCAATTTCCACAGGCGTTTCCTCTACAGGCGCAAGAGCCGCCGGGCATTGGCGCCCAGAACCTCAACTTTGGCGGCAGCGGATATGGCGGCGGTGAGGATCTTGCCGATCTGTGGCCGTGGATCCATGAGCGGCTGATCCGAACCGAAGAGAACTCGATCGGCGCCGGCCCCTTCCACCAGCTCCTCGATCGCACCCGGCGTGCGGAAGGTGGAGCAGGTTTCGAGAAAGATGTTCGGGTTGTTGTTGGCGGCGATGATCGCATCCCGCCTTTCGGGGGCGACGTTACCCGAGTGTCCCGCAACAAAGTTGGCGTGGGGAAAGCGCGGGGCAATCTCCCCGAGGAATCTTGGGTGTGCGTGGGGTTCCGATCCCGTATGGAAGATGACCGCCAGGTTCCGTTCATCCGCGAACCGGTAGATGTCGAACCAGTGGCTGTTGTTGAGCGGCCACGGCGCGCGCGGTGGATACAGCTTGATCGCCACGCAAAACAGCTTGTCCACCGCCTCTTCCAGCTGCTTCACTGCGTTTTTTCCGAGAATGGGGGAGGTGAATGCAAACGGAATAAATCGATTCGGGTTCGCCTCGGCGTATCGCGCTGCCAGCTCGTTGCCGCTGCCATCCAAACGGCCAGTGTGAAAGACGCACGCCCGGTCGATGCCGGCCACGTCCATCGCATGGGTGACCCGGGTGGCGTCGGCAAGCATGCGCAAACGATCGTTGCGATTGACGTGACCGTGGAAGTCGATCACTTCTACGCCGTCGATCACGCTTCGGTCTCCCGCGCCACTTCCACCACCAGATTCGCCATCGTGCGGATACCCGCGAAGTAATTCTCCACGGCAAACGACTCGTCGGGCGAGTGATTGCGCTCGTCGTGCTGTGCGTACGGCACCAGAAAAATTGCGGCTCCGGGAATCTGCTTGAACCAGGCCATGGGAAGACTACCGCCGACCCCCGGTACGAGAAACGGAGGCGCTCCAAAGCCCGCTTCCACCGCCCGCAGCACCGGTCGGGCGGCCGGGTGGTCGATAGGGGTGCGCCAGGGAGGCATGCGACCGTACACCTTCACTTCCAGCTCATCCATTCCGATCTCCGTCAAATACTTCTCGAGGAGTTCCTGAATCTCCTCGGGCGTCTGATGTTCCACCAGGCGCATGTCGATCTTCATCGTCGCCGAGTTCGGGATGATGGTTTTCATGCCCTCGCCCGTGTAGCCACCGCCGAAACCGTTCACGTTCAAGGTAGGCTGCAGTACCCGCTTCACCAGAAAGTGGGTATTCGGATCGCCGGCGATCCTATCCGTGCCGAGGTCTCTCATCACCTGCGCCTCGGTCAGCGGCAGCGCCTGGAACGCTTGCAGGTCCTGTTCGGTCGGATTTGCAACCTTGTCGTAGAAGCCCGGAATCAGGACGTGATTCGTCTCGTCTTTCAACAGGGTCACGAGCCGGGCAAGCCTCTCGTTGGGACTGTCCACGAGCCCGCCAAAGTTCCCGGAGTGCATGTCGACGCTGGGACCTCTGGCGGTGAGCTCCACGTAGAATATGCCGCGTACCCCGAACACCACCTCCGGCCGCTCGCCATAAGAGTGATGGCCATCCGAGCAGTAAACCAGGTCGCAGGCCAGCAGATCGAGGTGTTCGCGGACAAACGCCCCGATGTTCGGGCTGCCCACTTCCTCCTCACCCTCGAAGAGGAACTTGACGTTGACCGGAAGCTCTCCCAGGCATTCGAGAACGGCCTGAACTCCTTTTACCTGGGCGTAGAGCTGTCCCTTGTTGTCGCCGGCGCCGCGAGCGTAGATCTTGCCGTCGCGGATCGTCGGTCGAAATGGTGGGGATGTCCACCGTTCGACCGGGTCAGGGGGTTGCACGTCGTAGTGGCCGTAGACCAACACGGTGCGTTGGGCCGACGCCGACGTCCTTTCGGCAAACAAGAAAGGCTCGCCGGGGCTTTCGAACTGCTGCATCTTGAGACCGGACGACTCCAGCAACTGGGAGAGCAGGGTCACGCTCTCGGCCATTCCTTCGCCCGTGGTGCTGATGCTCGGCTGCGCGATCAGTTCGAAGAGCTCCTGCAACCAGGGTTCGCGCCGGCTGTCGATGTAGGAATGGACCTCCCGCACAGCTCAGGTCACCGCGGCGATGACGTCGAAGGCGACCTTGTATCCCCCGGGGTACTCGTTGATATGGATGGTCGTCCGCGCCGGACGGTGGTCGCCGAAAGCCAGGATATAGGCCTCGTTCATCTCACCGAAGGAGTCCATGTCGGCAAGGTAGACATTGACCTTGATCACCTGCGACAACTCGGTACCCGCCGCCATGAGTATCTCTCGAATGCTATCGAACGCCCGCGTTGTCTGCAGCCCGACCGATCCTGGCTCTTCTCCTTCCGGCGGCATGCCGGTCTGGGAAGAGACGTATGCCGTGTCGCCGTGGATAACCGCATGGGAATACGGGCCAGGGGCGTTCGCCTTATCGGCTATGATCAGCTCCAACTCCGAACTTGCCATGATCTTCTCCTGTTGACTACTCAACTGATCTGTTTCGTGCCGGTCGCAGGCCGGCATCGAATCAACGAAAGGTGGGCGCGGCCGCGGCTTCGATCTCAACGTTGATGCATGCGGGTAAGCCGGAGTCCAGCGCTCGTTCGAGGGCGGGCCTCAATTCGTCCGGGTGTTGGACGAACTCCCCGTATCCGCCCAGGGCCGCCGCAACCCTGTCGTACCGGGTACCGAGCAGATCACAGCCTACCACGCGGTCGGCGCCGTACTGCTTGATCTGCAGCTGAAGCTCCGCATTCCAGCCGCTGTCATTGCCGACGACGACCACCAGGGGCAACTGGTGACGTAAAGCGGTGTCCAGATCGAGAAGGTGGTAACCAGCCGTGCCATCGCCGCACAAAACAAACACGCGTTTTTGCGGATGGGCGAGCTGTGCCGCCATGCCCAGCCCGATCGAGCTGCCAATCGAGCCCGATGGGCCGTTGATCAATCGATATCTGGGGTCCAGACCCGTCTGCATCCATTGTCCGACCTCGCCCCCGTCACTCACAACGACCGCGTTGTCGTCCACAACACCGTCTAACGCTTCGCACAGGGCCAGCGGATGCATCGGCAGAACGCAGTTCGAACCCAAAGCTTTCCACCCGTCCGGAACACGGGCACGCTCTGCTTCGATCTCCTCCCTCCATGCCGAGCCATTCCAGGTTCTTCCGTCGCAGCCCGCCTCCAGCGCCTTGACGGCTGCTGCCGGGTCCCCCGCGAAACTCCCGACCAGCGATTCGTGGTGCCTCAGCTCACTCCCATCGGCATCTATCTGCATCAGTTCGCAGGTCGGGTCGAAGATCGGAGCCGCGGTGGTGCCGAGGGTGAAGTCGAATCGTTTGCCCAGAAGAAGCACCAGGTCGGCCCTGTCGAGACAGTTTGTCGCCCCGTGCAGCCATGGATCGTTGATGCCACGCGGACTCTCCATCGGCACCGCCGGTACCGACGTCAGCTGTGAGAAGGCGCAGACCTCTTGCCACCTCTCGTTTCTGGACATGGCCGGGCCGCAGAGAATAAGCGGCCGTTGGGCGGCGCCAAGCGCGTCGAGTATCTGGTCGACCTGTCGTGTTTCGAGGCGATGCCCCTTGCCCACCTCGCCGGCTGCCGAACTGGCCGGTGCGACCGCGACTTCCAGCAGGTCCTGGGGAAGGCTGATGTGTACCGGCCCCGGCCTGCCCGAACGGCAGATCTCCAGAGCTCTGCGAACATCGTTGCCGATGTTGCCGGCGTCGTTAACCTCCCAGGCTTCCTTGCACAGCGGCGCAGCGATTCCGACTTGGTCGATGTCCTGAAAAACCCCGAGGCCAGCCTTCCCGGCGGGACTACTGCCGCTCAGCAACAGCAGGGGAGACTCGGCCATGCGCGCGGTGTAGAGAGCCGACACCCCGTTGCAATGGCCCGGCCCTGCCGTCAACAGTGCAACGCCCGGTTGTTCGGTCAGCCGGCCCCACCCGTCCGCCATGTGTACGGCGGTGGCTTCGTGGCGGGTGTGCACCAGCTCGATGTCGCGGCCGATGGTGGCGTCGAACACCGGAAGAATCTGATTGCCGGACAGGGTGAACAGGTAGGGGACTCGTGCCTCTACAAGAGTCTCAACCAGGACATTGGCGCCGCGCTTTGGCATGTCTCAATCTTTGACGATGATACCCAGCAGAACCCCAGCCAGGGTCGTCTGGACCACCGCTCCCCAGAACCAGCCCGCCGCGAGCACGTAGGGGATCGGCATTACCGTATACGTGCCGTATCCCATGCTCATGCCGACGCTGATCCCGTAGACGATGCCGTACTTCACCGCCGAGCTCATCTGTTTCTCGGCGAAAAACCGGGCATAGATGTAGACGAAGACGAGGGCCGACACCAACACGGTCAGGTGCATGATCCACATCTTGCCCATCATCTCCTCCATCGGCCGCCAGAGAGAGGGGGTTGCTTCGTAGGTGGACATGAGTATCTGGTTATGCAGGATGAAATCGAGAATCGTCCAGAGGACGAAAATTGCTGCCACTGCGATCAGAGATCTCTTCACGATCTTCCTCCTTTTGATGTGTCGCCCAAAAAAGTCGGGCTCAGCCGTACCCGTACTGCTCGAGGGTCTCGTCATCGAAACCCATGAAATGGGCGATCTCGTGCACCAGGGTGATTTCGATTTCGCGGGCGAGATCGTCCGGATCGGGAAAGTCCTCCTCGAGTGGACCGCGGAACAGGTGGATCACGTCGGGCAGCTCGCCGGAAGCGTGAACCGAGCGTTCGGCGATGGGGGTTCCGGTGAACAATCCGTAGAGAAGCTCCCCGCGTTCGCCCGTCGCTTCCTCCACCAGGTCCGGATCCGGCCATTCGTCGACAACGATCGCGACGTTCTCCATCGCCTCCCGAATGCGGGGCGGGATCTTGGTCATGGCCCGCTTTACCTGGAGGTCGAACTCCGAGCCGCTCACGTTCAGACGATCCGCTGCGCCTGTTCCTGCGCTTCCAGACAAAGCTGGGCTGCCATAAAGGTGTGTTCCTGGGTCATCGCCTTTTCGGTGCCGTTGAGACAGTCGAGAATCAGCTGGCCGAAGTACGGGAATCCCACCTTGCCGGTGACCGGGAAATGCTGCTCTGACTCCCCATTCACCAGAAAGACCTGATTGCCCTCCGGGTCGCGTGCTACGTCCAGATACTTGCGCATCTCGATATATCCTTCGGTGCCGAGAACGAAGGTGCGCCCATCTCCCCAAGCAGCAAGGCCTTCCGGCGTGAACCAGTCGACGCGGAAGTAGCAGGTTGCTCCGTTATCGGCAACGAGGTTGGCCTCGCCGAAATCCTCCAGCTCCGGATAGTCGGGGTTGTTGTAGTTCGCCACCTGACTATGCACCACACGAGCGCTTTTGGCGCCGGCGTAAGACAGGAACTGCTCCGCCTGGTGGCTGCCGATATCGCACAGGATGCCGCCGTAGTCTTCCCGTTGGAAAAACCAGGGTGGGCGGGTGTCGGCACGCAGCCTGTGGGGCCCGGTGCCGAGCACCTGAAGCACACGACCGATGGCTCCCGCCTCGATCAGCTGCCCGGCAAACACCGCCGCTTCGTTCTGCAGTCGTTCGCTGTAGCAAACCGCCCAGATCAATCCGGTGCCGGCTACCTTGTCGCGGGCATCGGCCAGCTGTTGCAGCGTCGTAAAGGGCGCCTTGTCGCTGAAGTAATGTTTCCCGTGGTCCATCACCCGCAAGCCCAATGGGCCCCGCTGCGAGGTTACCGCCGCGCTGGCCACCAGCTGAATCGAGTTGTCATCAAATATCTCACGTTCAGACGCGGCAATCTGCGCCGTCGGAAAACTGCGGCGGAAGGATTCGATTTTCTCCGGGTCGGGATCGTAGACCGCAACGATTTCGGCGCCCGCATCCTCCAGACCGCCACACATGCCATTGATATGCCCGTGGTCCAGCCCAATGGCAGCACAGCGAAAATCTCCGTTCGCACACACCGGTTTTGGTTTCGCGCGTGGGGCGTAGTTCATGCCATCGCTGGCGTTCAACTATCTGCCCCTCGACCATCGGGATCGGTAAGCAGCTGAGCAATCAGGCAACATAAACGGCGTAGAGCCTGGCGTCCTCCGGCCGGACGCCGTTCCAATTGACCCGTACCCGCACCGGGTGATCGAAGTGACCGATCGTGTCGCCTTGCTTCCATACAACCCGCTGTCGCAGGCCGTCCTCACTGACGAGGACACAGTCGTTTCCGGAGTAACCCGATATGGGGCGGAATTCCAGGTCGAGAAGTTCGACCCGCAGCTGGCTATACTCCCCCAGGCCGTCGACGTTCACGAACACTCCGGCATCTTCCTTGCCGGCATGCACCGGACAAGAGATGGTGTGGGGTTCCACCGGGATGTCCTTGTAGCCCTGTCCCTGAAAAATCGGTCTCGAAACGGCGGAGAAGAAACCGAGCCGGTCCCGGGGCCAGGTGGCGATGCGCACCATGCCGCGGGGGGGATACTCCCAGCTGGTGTAAAAATGCAGCGTGCGCTCGCCGACATTCGCCGTGGCGGCTTGCATGATCTTCGACCCGGCGCCCAGCCCGGGATTCAACAGAGGGGACTCCTCGAAGCAGGGCACGATCTTGAAGTCGGGGATCGGCTCGCGGTAATGCATCGCATCGTGGCTCACCAACAACCCCAGGTCCATGGTGGCGTAGAGGCGATCGTTGCTCTCGTTGTGGTACATGCCGTAGATGCCGAGGATCACGTTCCCGCGGTTCCACAGGGCGGCACCTTGGTGCACCTGTTCTCCCCGATGCCACTCGAAATCGGGAATCGCGCGTGGCGGAACAGGATCGCGCCGAAAGCTCGGCACCGCCGCCTGGGTCCACGTTTCGAAATCGTAACTCGCCCAGGTGATCATCTCGCGTTTGGAAGCCCCGTCCACCGGATGCGGGATGGTCTTGTTGAACGGTCCGGGTCCGCCCTGTCCGTTGAGATACCAGCAGCCTTTGAACTTGATCGGTGGCGCGGGCTCGACGCCGTGTCCCACCACCTTTCCCTTGGTCCAGCTCACCCCATCGGCGCTGAAATGGACCCTCAAGCGCATCAACTCTCCCATGCTGATCATCTTGAACCGCTTGGATGGATCCGGGTCCTCCGGGTCGTAGGCGACGTACCAGCCATTCTCCCCATCCACATCCACAAGATTGTTCTCCTTGTTGCCGTTGTATTCCACCAAGCCCAGCTTCGGTTTTTCCCAGTTGATGCCGTCCTTGCTGGTGGCATAGGCGAGTCGTCGCGTGGGATCTACCGGATCGCCACCACCCCAGTATGGAGGCGCCGCGCCCGGGTCCTTGTTGCCGCGGGCGTAATACCATATCTGATATTCCCCCTCGACCTCCAGCACCGTCGGAAAGACGATCTCCTTGCTGTCGCAATCGTCCTCGCCACCCACCTGCACCACCGGATCGCCCGGATGATCCGGGTCGTAGCTGGCGCCTTCGCGATAGTCGTGAGGTTTCCGGCTTCCTGGGATCAGGTTTAACAGCACGTCCTTGCGGAAAGGGAGGCTGTAGTCGTCGAACGGAAACAGGACCGCCTCTTCCACCTCGAAAGATGAGGAACTGGACTCTACGACGATGAGCGGGTGCGTGGGTGGCATTGGGTGGATCCTTTCTAATATCCCTTGCGAGGGAGCATACGGGCTGCGTCGACGGCTGTCATAACGGGCTCTCGCGGATCTGCATTTACAGGTTTTCCACCAGATTCACTTCGCGACAAGAGAGTTGTCCACGGTTTTTCGTTAACCTCAAGCTCTTTAACCCGTAGGCGCCAATCGTGGTTTTGATCCGCTTGCGAAATCCGTGAACCCTTACACCGATTTCGGTAGCGCGTCCGTCCACCTCCTGCAGGCGGACGATCAAACCATTGCCCTTTTCGGCCTTCTTCAATGCCGTGATCTGCACGTTGCTGCGGTCGAGCTGCACCGTGTGCGCGATGTTGCGCAACGCCGCCGCCCGCTGGGTGCGGCCATCGGGATAGAACACCTGATAGTAGGGGGCTGAGTTGAACGCGGTCGCCGCCTGGGATACCTCGTGCTCTACGAATCGGCGGCCGAAGAGGAACCGGAAGCCGACCTCATGCTCGCCCTGGTCGTGTCGGGGCAGAAACCGGTGGTCACCCCAGACATCTCCCGGGGTGATACGCATGGATGCGTACGCCGGGGAGCGCAAAATGTTCAGGCAAAGATGGCTCTGGGTCAGATTGTGGGCGCAGCTTCCCGTGGTCAGCGCGGCGACATACCCATCGACGCCCCGTGCCACGACCCAGCGCTGATTCGTGTGTTCCTCGTAGCGTCGCGTCGGTTTGCGTCGAACGGCGCTGTACGGCGCTTCGGAAATCGATTCGCTTGGCGCGAATCCCAGCGGTATGTCGAGCTTCAGCATCTGGTCCTTGTGGTTGAACAGGACCCGGTCCCTGATTTCGAAGGAACCCGCCTTCTTACCGAACACGTAGTTGCGCACGATAACAGAAGGGCCGCAGACAAACATCGCTTCTACTACGGTGCAAATGGGGCCGTCTTCCACAATACGCAGCGGAAGCGCGGCGGTGGTCCGGTTTCCCAGCCACTTGTCGGTGGCCAGAGGTGAGATCTCCGCCGCTTCCTTCGCTGTGGCCAGACGAAAACGTGCCGCAGGTTTGGTCCAGGCCGGCGCCTGCGACCAGACCCCTCGGGGTTCGATGTTGTCGATCTGGTCCGGATCGCCGCAGGTCCAGCTGTGGTCTAGGTCGTTGAAGAGCACCGGGCGAAAAGCGCCGGGTTTTACGAGCGACTTTCGCGACCCGATATCTACATGGTCCACGAGTCCGGTTTTGGGGTTGAGCTGAATCGTCAGTTTTCCGGATTGAAGACGAAGAGCGCGGCGGGTCGGCTGCGGCCGCCGCGGTTTGGGCAGCCGCTCGACGACGCGATAGCTCGCGTCGAGCCGCAGCATTTCCCACGGCGCGAGGTCGACCTGCACCGCTAGGCGAGTGCGCCACTGGCGCCCAATGTTGTTCTCGGCTTTGATCACCTGGAACGGATATCTCCTGCCGTTTCTGCGCAGGATGATTTCGCCCGCCGCGCTGAAGCTCTGGGCCAGGTTGTATTCGAACTCGACCACCGACTTTACCCGGAAGCCGTGGGGATTGGCGATGAATACGGGGACTTCGCCTTCACCGGCTTTGGCGTCGAGCTTGAGAATCTGCAGCATGGTTTCGAGTCGGGTGCGCCGCAGCTTCTCCTGGGCATGACCCATCATCATCAGGGTGTCTTTCTCGGCGGCGGGCACACACGAACCGGGAAGTATGTCGTGGAACTCGCAGAATAGGATATCTCTCCAGGCCACATCGAGATAGGGTGCCGGGTAGGGCGCCAACCCCTGCCACCACGCCAGGGCGCAGAGGTTTTCCGTACTTCGCATCAGGCTCTCGGCCGCGCGGTGAGCGCGTTTGACGCGGCTCATCGAGGTATAGCAACCGGGGAAGCTGTGCTCGATCTCGCCGTTGACGACGGGCAGTTTCGCCGTTCTCTTACGCACCTCGGTAAAGAATTGCTCCGGGGTGGAATGCAACCACTGGTACTCCGGATGCTCCTTCATGTAACGCTGAAGATCGACGAACTCCTCCCGCGACACCCCGCCACCGTGGTTACCCACCCCCCATAGGATCATCGTCTCCGGTTCGAGCTCGTAGTGCGGCAGCCATCTGTCGAGGATGTCGCGAATCCCGGAGTTACTCAGATAGTGATCGTCGCTACGACGGGTGACGATTTCGGCGCCGGAGCGATCACGCCAGCGGAAGGCGCCAAGGGGTAGGTCGTGGGTGCCGTAATCGGGCCGGCAAAAGATGTAGGAGTTCATGCCGCAGCCGTTGAGGATCTGCGCGAACCCTTCCGGGTGTCCAAACGGATCGAAGTTGTACGCGGTTCGCGGCCTGGCTCCGAACTTCTCCTTGAAATAGCTCAAGCCTAGCAGGAATTGCCGAATGTGGCTCTCGCCGTGGGGATTGTTGACGTCGGGCTGCAGGTACGCGCCTCCTGAAATGTGCCAGCGACCCGCGGCAACAAGATCCCGTATGCGGTCAAACAGGGGCGGATCGTGCTGCTCGATCCAACGGTAGAGCAAGGCTTCGTTGTGGTTGAAGACAAAACCACGATGCGACTCACAGAAATCAGCGGCGATGCGAAAGGTCGATATCGCTTCGGTCAGACCATCCTCCCAGTGCCACAGCCAGACCGGATCGAGATGAGCGTTACAAACGAGATGGATCTTCTTCTTGGGCATGACTTTTCGTTGCGGTTGGGGTGAGACGAGAGTTGGCGGCACCTATAGTACGCGGGCCGCGACCCGGCTGCAAGCGGCGGTATTTACTTGAAAAAAGCGTCCAAACCGCATTCAATTATAGAGTCAGCTATAGCGACAGCTGTCGCTATAGCCGGGATTACACAGGGCTCAAATTATTTGGTCTGAGGCCGACGAAAATTATGATGCGTACTGTTGCGACATTGCTGCTGATCCTCGCGGTCTCCAGCTCGGGGGTCAGTGCCTCCGACCTGTTCGAGATCGGGTCTGCCGAAACGGTTGCCGGAGGCGGGACCGGCACCGGCGGGCCCGCCCGGGCGGCGAGCCTTCTGCCGCTGGGCGTGGCGGCTGGTCCAGGCGACGAAGCCGATCGTCTCTACATCGCCGATTCCGGGAACGGGCGTATTCGCAGATTGGACGCCGACGGCCGAATGCACACGGTTGCCGGCAACGGCTCGACCTTTCCTCTCGACGCAGGTGGGCCGGCGCTGGACACGGCACTCTTGATGCCGGTAGAGGTGAAGATCGATCACCGCGGCCGCTTGCTGATCGCCGACGGCGAGGCCAATCGGATATTCCGCATGGGCGAGGATGGTTTCCTGTCGGTGGTAGCCGGGAACGGATCGCGAGGCGCGGCCCAGGATGGCAGCCTCGCCGACGCAGCCGAACTGGGCCGGCCACTCGGCTTCGTGCCGGATGGCTCCGGCGGCGTGTTTATCTCGGACACCGAGAACCATCGGCTGCTGCATGCGGATCGAGAGGGGATTCTGCGGGTGCTGGCTTCGGGGTTCGTGCGTCCCGCACGTCTTTTCCTGGATGCGGACGGCGCGCTGCTGGTGGCCGAAGCGGGCCGCAACGAGATCAAACGCCTCACCGTCGATCGCCTGGTAGAACCGCCCCGCGAACGTGTAACTGTTCCGCAAGGTTACGTGGTTCGCACTCTTGCCGCGCTGCCGGTTCCCAAGCTACTCGAAGTGGTATATCATCGGGATGAGGGGCGCATATACATCACCCATGCCCGCGGCATCGAATGGATGCAGGACGGGGGTCGGCGCAACGCGTTTGCAGAATTCCTTGTCCCCAGATACAGCAGCACGTCTGCCAGGTCCGGTCTGATTGTGGGCACCGCTTCCTTCATCGATTGGCCGCAACCGCTGACCAACATTCGCCCGGACGGGGAATTGAATCCGTTGTATCTGCCGGTGCCTCTGTCCTTTGCCGGCGCCGACGCGATCACCCGAGGGCAAGGAGGCAACCTCGGGAACGATCTTTTCGTCCACCACGTCCGCGGCGAGGTTACCAGGGTCGCCGAGAACGAGATCGCGGCGTGGCCCTTTGCGCTGATCGAGCCGGGGACCGCAAAGATCCAGGCAATACCAGACGGCAGTCTCTACGCCGTTCTGAGCCGATCCCGGAGCCTGTGGAGGCTGACCGATCAGGATGGCGACGGCGAGATTCTGGGGCGAGAGGCACGGGTAGTAGCCGCGTTCGACCGTGAACCGGTGGCGCTGGCTTACGACAACGGACTCTTTGCCGCCACCGGGGACGGCCGCATCTACCAGATCACCGAAGGTGGAGAGATCTCCCTCTTCGCCTCGGGGTTTGCGGAGGCAGTCATCGATATCAGTCCGGCCCCGGGCGGTGGGCTGCTGGTTCTGGAGGGTGACGCCCTTGCCGGCCGCCTGCTGCTCCTCTCTCCCCCGCAGCCGGTGGTGGCGAGCTGGCCCAGCCAGGTCGATTACGGCCGCGTTCAACTCGGGAATCCCGTCGCCGCCTCCCTCATCCTTCGCAACGAGGGAGACCGCGGTGTGGAGTTGACGGCTAGTCCAGGTCCTGGAGTGCACGTTGGTTCCGAGCGTATCGTGCTTGCCGCGGGGGAACACCGCTCCGTCACCGCCGAGCTTGCGCCCTGGATCAAAGGGCCCAACGCCAGCTACCTGGAATTCTCCGACGGCGAGGGCCAGCTGTTGCTATCGGTGCCACTGCTCGCCGAGGGCATCGCCCCGCGCTTGAGGGTGACCCCCCGCGTCGACTTCGGCACGGTTCTCCTGGGATCCAGAGTGCGACGATCCCTGGTGCTGCACAACGATGGCGAAGCGGGACTGCTCGTACGGCTGCAGCTGGCACCCGACCACGGTTTCCAGACCGGTGCCGCCGAGTACCCCGAGATTCCTCCTGGATCCTCTCTGACCGTCGACATCAGCTGGTTGCCCGAGCAGCGTCGCGCACCCACCGGTCAGCTACTGATCTCGAGCAACGATCCGGATCATCCCACCAGGACAGTCGAGCTCTCCGGCTTCGGTGGGATTCCACAGCTCCGGGGACTCCCTGAATCGATTCAACTCGGTGCGGTTAAGGTCGGGGAGACCGAGCGCCAGAAACTGGAGTTGAAGAACGAAGGCGAGATGGATCTGTGGATCACCCAGATCCTGACCGGGGAGCGCGAGCTGAGGGTATCCCCGAGTCATCTGCAGATACCGCCGGGTGAAACCCGGTTGTTAGAGCTCACCTATCGGCCCCGCGCTCACGGTGCGCTGGCGGGTGAGTTCTTTCTGCGCACCACCGACCCGAAGCATCGCGAGGTTCGCGTCGATTACGCCGGGCGGGGGTTGAGCTCCTTCCTGGCGTTGCCGGCAGGACCTCTGCTGTTCGCCGCCACGGCGTTGGGCCAGGTCAGCGAGCTTTCGTTCCCAATATCCAATGAGAGTTCCGCAGCCATCGCGATCCGGCAGGTCCAGACCAACAGCACTCAGTACCGGGTCACCGGTTTTCCGTCACGTCTTGAACCGGGAGCCGCTGGGTCGGTCGATGTCGAGTTTCGACCCGTGCGCCTGGGAGATGTCAGCGGGGAATTGACCCTGACTACGGAAGGTGCCGCCACCGAAAACCTGCGTATCGATCTGCAGGGCCGCAGTCATCCCGGTTCGCAACTCTTCCTCGAATGGGAGGGACCGTCGGTGGCTCCTGGATCCGAGTTCGAGGTAGTTTTGACCCTCGCCCATGCGTATCGGCTGGTGGGCATGGTGATCGAGCTCTCCTTGCCTCTCGAGCAGGTAGAGTTTCTAGGGGTGCGGTGGCCACGCAACGGACTCTTCGGAGACGAGGAACCGCCACTGGTGATTCACCAGCAGACAGGACCCGACCGGGTCGAGTTCGGATTCTCCCAGACCGGCGTATCAGCCTTCGACGGAGTCAGCGGCGGTGGCGAGCTGGGGCGCCTGCGATTTCGGCTGCGCCCGGGCGCGCATGGAAAAATCGAGATTCGGGTCCCAAGGGCCGTCTACCGCTCGTCACAGGGCCGCGCCGACGATCTGCCCCAGGACGCCCGCGTCTCCGTGCCCGTGTTGCGGACCGGCGATTTCGATGCGGACGGCCGCGTGGATTTCGATGACTTCCTGGTGCTGATGGACAACCTGGGCACCGACTCGTTGCCAGGGATACAGATCTACGACCTGAACGGTGACGGACAGGTATCGTTGGACGACGTCTTCGTACTCTTCGCCAACATGGAATCGGCCGCCAAGGCGCTGGCGCGGGAACAGTTGCCGCTGAGCTTCGGTCTGAACGCCTATCCCAATCCATTCAATGCCGAACTCGCGCTCGAGTATCGGCTGCCGGGTGAACAACAGGTTCAGCTGGTGATCTTCAACACCCTCGGCCAGCGAGTCCGTCACCTGGAATCGGGGCGGCGGCAGCGCGGCATTCACCAGGTCACCTGGGACGGCCGTGACGACTCGGGACGGGAGGTAACCTCCGGTCTTTACATCGCCACCCTCCGCGGCACCCGGGAACGCATCAGCAGGCGGCTGCTTCTCGTTCGCTGACGGCGCATGCTTCGCACCATACCTATTCTGCTGCTGAGCGGACTCTGGTACACAGCCTGCAGTCCGGGGGGTTCCACCATCCAGACGGAACACCTCGCGCCAGGTGTAGATCACCACGAGATCCATCTGCTCGCCGGCCCGTGGTGGATTCATGTCATCGAAGTCGACCTGAAACGGGCACTGCGCGAGGGCATTCGCCTGGAGACGGCAAAAGCCGATTATCGGCACGGCGGCTTTCAACGGACCAGCAGCATGGCCGCAGCGGCAATTGCCGCGGTCAACGGCGACTACTTCTATCAGCGGGGCCGGCCGCTCGGGTTGCAGATACGCCGGGGGGAGCTGCTGCAGGAGCCCCACCGCTTTTCATCGGCCCTGGCCTTGAGTGCCGCCGGTGAACCCCTGGTTGCCGTGTTCAAGCTGCGGGCAGGTCTGATAACACCTCGCGGCCAGGTCGTCACTATTTCCGGATTGAACCGCGAGCCAGCCGCTGACGGATTGACCCTTTACAATCGTTTCGGCAAGGCGTGGCAAGATTCGGTGCGGGCCGAGCTCGGTTTCCAGATGCAGCAGACCGGATCCGGGTCACCTATCAACGATACCCTGTCGCTGCGGGTTACCCAGGTGCGCAGGAAGGGCTGGCCCCTCCGACTGGAATCCGGGCAATGGTTGCTCGCCGCCGGCGCCGATCACGGCATCGGCGAAATCATGGCTCCCGGAGATACCATCCAATTGTTCTGCAACCTGCCTCCCGCCGACGAGAGATTGGGCGAAGCGATCGGTGGAGGTCCGAGAATCATTCGCGATGGTTCGGTCTCCATCGAATACGTCGCCGAACATCTGGATCAAACCTTCGCAACGGCGCGGCATCCGCGGACCGCCGTCGCCTACTCCAGGTTGGGGCGCACCCTGTTTCTGGTGACCGTCGACGGACGTCAGCCCGGGTACAGCGTGGGAATGAGTCTGGAAGAGCTGGCTGATTTCCTGCGCCATCGGCTAGCCGAGTTCACCAGCTCCCGATCGAACGCACACCAGGCTTTAAATCTCGACGGAGGGGGTGCGACGACGGTGGTCGTCAACGGGCAGGTGGCGAATCGACCCTCCGATCCTACCGGAGAACGTCCCGTAGCCAACGCACTGCTTATCGTCCGCGAATCGGAACTATGAAGAAACGCCCCACTTGATTCTGCGACAGCTGATTAGTGCAGGCTGTCCTGCACCTGTCGCAGAGAGGTCTCGAAAACGCGGGAGGCAGAATCTGCTTCGACCTGTTTGTGGTAGAATGAGGTAAACAGCTCCGGACGGTTCTCTCTGGCACCTTGCAGAACCAGGTCGTACGCCCTTATCCTGAGTCCGAGATAGGCCAGAAGCTTGCTGTTGGTCGCCAGCAGTTCCGCCGTAGTCGGAAGCTGTTGAGCCCGCTCGCGCAGCTGCTTCAGCTGAGGGAGGAACTGCTCTTCGATGAGTGGTACGATGACATGGCTTTTCACGTTGTCGGCGGGTACCGCTTCCTCAATCTGCCGCTCGAGCAGCCGCAGATCCTGAAGTATGGGTTTCACTGCCTCCAGGTAGAGACCAACCGTGTTGGAACCTCCAAACTCGGTATCTCTGGACGGAGCCCCGCAGGAAAGAGCGGCCAGGCAGCCGACTGCGGTCGCATACCTCACGCTTCCCAATGACATGGTCAGACAGAGCCGTTGAAGGTTATCTCCGAGCCTTCTCTGGCGGCCTCAACTTGGAAGCTCTCCGAGCGATAGCGCCCAACGATTTCGTCGATACCGGCGTCGGTGCGGTTGGGGTGATGATGGAACAACAGCAGGTGGCGGACCTCCGCTTCCCGGGCAACCTCCACCGCATGGTGATCGGAGGAATGTCCCCAACCTCGATGGGTTTCGTACTCAGCACTGCTGAAATGGGCGTCGTGGAGCAGCAGGTCCGCCTGCCGCGCAAGGGCCAGGGCGGGTTCCCGGTGATCGTCCTCCAGATATTCAACGTCGGGTAGGTAGGCGATGGCAACACCTCCACTCTCGATCCTGAACCCCAGACAAACCGTCCCGGCGGCGTGGTTGACCTCGCGCGACTCCACCTGGAAGTCCCCTATCCGCATCGATTCCGACTGGACCTCCTTCGCACCGACCTTCGCTCCTGTGTCGTCCTCGAAGAAATCCGGGACCGGGCAGTAGACCGCGGTCATCTGCACCCGCAGCAAGTCGCCGATCGAACGTCCGGTGCTGCCCTTGCCCCAAAGCGTGAAGCGGTTGCCGGCAATCAAGAACGGCTTGAAGAATGGCAACCCTTGAATATGACCCCAGTGGGTGTGACTGACCAGGACGTGGCCGCTGCCACCGCCGTCACCAAACGGGGAATCGATCAGGGCGTCGCCCAGAGCGGGCAATCCCGTACCGCCGTCGAGGATCAGGACGGATGTCGGATCCAGCTCGATCAGGACGCAAGGCGTATTGCCTCCGTACACGCCATGAAGAGAGGATGGGGTAGGAATCGAACCCCTCGTACCCCACAACCTTATCTTCAATATCGGCTCTCTTTCACAGGTTCACTTCCAACCCTTCCATCGCCGCAACCAGCTCCAGCTGATTCGGAGATTCGGCTTTGTATCGGGCCAGGATCTCATCAATCGAGTCATCGCTGCGATCGGGCCGGTGGTGAAACAAGGCGACCCGCTTGGCGGCTGATTCGACGCCAAGACGCAGGGCGTCTTCCGGCGTGCTGTGGCCAAAATCCGAGCGATACTCATCGGTAAGGAAATAAGTATCGCATACCATGAGATCAGAACTGTGAGCTAGATCACGTGCGCCGCGACGTAGTTCCTCGATTCGTGACGATTTTTCCGGATCATCCGCCGGCATGTCGTCCCCCAGGAGCGTGTCGGTGTAGAGATCGGCGTCCGAAACATAGGAGAAGACCGAGTTACCGTTCTCGACTCGAAAACCGCCCGCAACCCCCGGGTGATTCAGGCGTTTACAGGTTACCCGGGTGGCGCCGACCTGGATGGTTTCTCCATCGGTGAGCTCGATAAACTCGAGCCGGGCTTTGACCTGATCGAGGGGTAGCGGAAAAAAGGGGGACTCCTGTTGAGCGCAGAAGATCTCCTTAAGGCTTTTCTGGCTGCGTCTCAGCGAGTAAACGTAGATCTGCGCAGAGGAGTCGAGCAGCGGACCGAAATGGGGGAACCCCTGGATGTGATCCCAGTGGGTGTGACTGACCAACAAGTGTATGGTTGAAATCTTGCGACTCTGGAGGGACTTCCCAGCGGCGTATATCCCGGTTCCAGCATCGACGAGCAGGGTAGTGCCGTCGGCCTCGACTTCGAGACACGGGGTGTTGCCGCCGTACCGCAAGCAGTAGTCTGCCGCTACCGGATAGGAGCCGCGCACCCCCCAAAAGGTTACTTTCATGGTTGAATTTTGGGCGCGTGAAGGGGTCGAAAATAGTTCGTTATTTTCGTTATTATATGAAGGATGTTTAAAAACCACAAGCATTTAGTTACATTTTTGGAGGTCTTTGAATCGGGCTAAAATAGGCAGTTTTGGAGGCGCGGAATGATGGGTTCCGCCGTCTGCGCAGATTTCACATAAGGTGGGATTTCCGTATATTTATTCCTCACCGAAAACCGAATCTACCGCACACCTGAACACAACCAGTGGGTGGCTACTATTTCGAAGAAAAAAAAACCGAGAATTCGCGAAAAGAAACCACTGGGCGAGGAATCGAAGGACGGGGAGGCCGACCTCGACGAGTCAAGCAGCGGGCAACCGAAAACCGGCGTCCGCCAGTACCTCTCTTCGATTCTGATCGCCGTTGGCCTGGCGTTGCTCATCCGTACAACCGTCGTTCAGGCGTTTTTTATTCCTTCGGGCTCCATGGAGGACACCCTCTATATCGGCGACTACCTGTTGGCTAACAAATTCGTCTATGGCGCACCGATCGACATCATCGGCACGAGTATCACTTTGTTTCGTTTGCCCGGGCTGCGCGACCCTAGTCCCGGGGATATCGTCATTTTTAGGTCTCCCATCGAGGAGGACAAGGACCTGATCAAGCGGTGCGTCGCCGTCGGGGGGCAACGGGTGGAGGTCGTCGGCAAGGAACTCTACGTCAACGGCAAGCGGTTTCCCGATCCACCCGGTGCGAAGTTCGTCAAAGGGGGCATGGACAGCTACGGCCCTATCGTCGTGCCGCAAGACCACTATTTCATGATGGGAGACAACCGCGACAACAGCCTCGACAGTCGCGTATTCGGTCCCGTTCCCAACGGACTGGTCAAGGGCAAAGCGATGAACGTTTATTGGTCTATAAAGCCGGACAAATGCACCCGCTTCAACAGGAACGATTGCACACCAAACTATTCCGGACTGTCTTCGCTGCCTAAGGTAGTTGGAAAGTTTCTCTGGCGCTTGCCTGGCCGCGTTCGCTATAGCCACCTGGGAGATGTCATCCTGTAACGGTACGATTATGGAGAGAGACGACCTACACCACGATCCCGACGAAGAGCTCGAGGAGTACGACGACTACAGGGAGTACGAGGAAGATAACAGCCTGCAGGAGGAGTTCGACGCCGAGCCGTTGCGGTTGGTGGACAAGCTTCTGTCGCTGGCCCCCGAGAAGGATCCGGCTCGCCCCCTGCTGTACGGGTTGCGGCGCCAGCTCATGGAGCGCGAGATCACCTTCCAGGAGGCCCGTCGCAGCCTCGTGGAGCTGGAAGCAGCGCTGGAAAAGGTGACCTCCCCCTCCAATCGCGTCGGTATCTACCTTGGTTCGCCGAGAGACGAAATCGCCACGGTTTTCGTGGGCGGTGCAGAATATTACGCCAACATCGATCCACGGGTGGATGTCGCCGACCTGGAGGTGGGGACGCGGATCTTGATCAACGAAGCGTACGCCGTCGTCGGCGTTCTAGGTTTCAATCCCGCCGGCCCGATCGCCAAGATCGGCGATCTCTTCGACGACGGACGACTGCGCCTTACTCAGGAACACGGCTCCCAGGATCTGGTGGTGGAGCGCTCAGCTTCCCTGGCCGATGCGGATCTCAAGAAGGGAGACGAGGTCCGCGTGGATCCTGGATTCAAGGTGGCCCTCGAACGCATTGCCGCCGGCGATGGCAAGGAATACTTCCTCGAGAATGTGCCGGTCATGGACTGGTCCAGCATTGGCGGTCAGGAAGAGGCGATCCAGGCGATCCGCGACACCATCGAGCTGCCGGCGTTGCATCCGGAGCTGTTCGAGCGCTTCCAATACAGCACCCCGAAGGGGTTTCTGCTCTACGGCCCCCCCGGCTGCGGCAAGACCCTCATCGGCAAAGCGACCGCCTACAATCTGGTGCGCCACATCCGCGAGGCAGAAGGTGAGGATGTAAAAGAGTATTTCATGCACATCAAGGGCCCCGAAATCCTCAACATGTGGCTCGGAGAAACCGAACGCATGGTGCGGGAGATCTTTGCCCAGGCCCGGGAGAAACGGAAGGAGGGGTTTCTACCTTTCGTCTTCATCGACGAGGCGGAGTCAATTCTAGGCATCCGGCGCTCCATGAGGTCGCACCACATCGCCAACACTGTGGTGCCCATGTTCTGCACCGAAATGGACGGCATCGAGTCGTTACACGATGTCGTGATCATTCTCGCCTCCAACCGCCACGACCTGATCGATCCCGCCATTCTTCGGCCGGGCCGAATCGACCGCAAGATCAAGGTGGAGCGTCCGGACAGGGACGCCTCAAGGGCGATTCTGGAAATCTACCTCACGTCCAATCTGCCTCTAGATCTCGAGGAATCGAAGGCGTTCGAGAACCCCGAGGCGGCCCGCCAGGCGTTGATCGACGCGACGGTCGATCATTTCTTCGCGCGGGACGAAGAGACCAAGTTTCTCGAGGTCACGCTGCGCAGCGGCCGAGTAGAGGTCCTGAACTTTTGCGATCTCTCAAGCGGGGCCATCATCGACTCGATGGTGCAGCGCGCCAAGGAAACCGCGGTCAAACGGGCCATCGCCAGCAAGGATGCCGACGCCGGTTTGCGCCGCGAGGATCTCATGCAGGCGGTGCGTGCCGAATTCCGCGAAAGCGAAGTATTCCCCCCCACGGACACGGTCGAAGACTGGCTCAAGCTACTCGACTACGATCCGGACAATGTGGTACGGGTCCTGCCCGTACGATCCCAGGAAAAGACAGCGGACACCCCAGCCAGCAAGGTCATCTGAGCTCTGAGCGTTCGATGAACCGACTCGTGGGGCTGGAAACCGAATACGGCATCCAGGTGGATGACGTGGAGGAGATGGACGTGGTGGTGGAGTCCATGGAGCTGATCCGCTGTTTCCTCCACGAGGAATTCGTCGCCCGCTGGGACTACGCCCGTGAGAATCCGCGCCAGGACATGCGTGGGTTCGAGGTAGACGAGCTGCTCAATGACGTGGATGAGACCGTCCATCTCCAGCGCGATCGCAAACGGCAGATTCCGCTGAAAGAGCTCAAGAGCGACCTCATTATTCGCAACGGGGCGCGGCTCTACAACGATCACACTCACCCCGAATACTCAACCCCCGAGTGCCTGTCGCTGATCGATCTAGCCACCTACGACCGCGCCGGCGAACAGATCCTGAACGGGTGTGCCAAACAACGCACCGCAACCCGGGATGGGGGAGTGGTCCGGCTCTACAAGAACAACACCGACTTCGAGGGACATAGCTACGGGTGTCACGAAAACTACCTGATCGGGCGGGCGATCCCCTTCCAGCAGGTCATCGACGGCTTGCTGCCGTTCGTGGTTACCCGTCCGATCTTTGCCGGCGCCGGCAAGGTGGGCGTCGAAAACGTTACCGGCGGCTCGCTGCAGCCCTACCAGCTGTCCCAGCGCGCCGATTTCTTCGAGACGATCGCCAGTGTCGACACCATGCACCGACGTCCGCTGGTGAATACCCGCGATGAACCCCACGCCGACCGAAACCGTTACCGCCGCCTGCATATGATCACCGGCGATGCCAACATGTCCGAGTACATCACCGCTCTGAAGGTGGGAACGATGGGGTTGGTTCTGGAGCTGTTGGAGGCCGGAAAGTTGCCGTCCTACGAGCTCGCGGATCCGATCGGGGCGCACAAGGAGATCTCCCGCGATCTCTCTAGGGCTTGGCCGGTCCAGCTCACCGATCGCTCTTTTACCACCGCCCTGGAGATTCAGCACGCCTTGCAGAAAGCGGCTCTCTCGTGCTTCGCGGGCAGGGACGAGGAGACCGATTGGGCCCTGGCTCAGTGGGGGCAGGTGCTGGACGATCTCGGGGGCGATCTTGCACCGCTGATCGGCCGCTGTGACTGGGTGACCAAGAAGTGGCTGCTCGACGCTTTCGTCGAGGCGGAGGGTTTGGACTGGGGGAACCCCGATCACCGGACCTGGCTGCAAAGCCAGGACCTGGAATACCATAATATCGATCCGGAAGAAGGCCTCTTCCTCATGCTGGAACAACAGGGAGAGGTTGTTCGCCTGACGGAAGAAGGAGGTATCCTCAGGGCGACTGTGGAACCGCCGGCAGGTACCCGGGCCTATTTTCGCGGTGTCTGCCTCACCCGATTTGCGGAAAAAATCACCGCCTTGAACTGGGACAGCATCGAATTCGACCTGGACGCCGGTCGCTGGGTGCTCGATCTGAAAGATTGCGTGGATGCGGAAACGGCGGCTTATTATAATGAGAGTTTGGACCAGGTAGACAGCGTCGAGGCATTAAGGTCCAAACTCGAGCGTGCCGATTAACTAGATAGGAGGGCGCTATGATAGACAAAAACATAGAGTTACGGGATCGCGCTCCGCGGCCGACGAAACCACTCGGCGGTGGTGACGACGCCGACCAGGACGACGGTCCCCGACGGCCCAAGGTCGAACGCCCGCAAACCGATGACATCTTGCGCCGTATGCGGCGAGTGGATCCGAATCAGGCCAGACGGTATCGCCAGCGAACCGGTCAGTAGCGTGGAGAGTTGCGATTTTCTGTCTCTGCTCAAAGAGCAGGGACATCTTCCCCGCGATCCAGTCCCCGCGGGGCCCCACGGAGCCGAGTTCGACACCACCGAAGGCACGACGATCCTGGCGATCAGATACCGAGAGGGAGTTCTCATAGCCGGAGATCGCAGAGCCACCATGGGCAATACCGTCGTCTATGACCGGGCCGACAAGGTCCTGTCCATCGACGACGACGCGGTGATGGCGCTCGCCGGGTCGCCGGCAATCGCCTACGAAATGGCGCGTCTCCTCGAAATCTCCTTTCAACATTATCGCCGAAGTCAGCTCCAGGTTCTCAGCCTCGATGGCAAACTGCGCATCCTGTCCCGCCTGCTGCGTGACAATCTTTCGCTGGCGCTGCAGGGCATTGGCGCCGTGGTTCCCATTTTCGCGGCGTTCGACATCCACGCAAACGAAGGCAAGATCTATTTCTACGATGTGCTCGGGGCGCAGTTCGAATCGGTGGATTTCTGCACCATCGGGTCCGGATCCCCCATCATCCGCGGCGCCCTCTACCATCATAACCGCTGGCAGGATCGTCTGGCGGAGATGGACGAATCCGCCTCTCTGGAACTGGTGTTGAAGATGCTGGAAACCGCCGCCGAGTTCGACACAGCCACCGGCGGACTGAACACCCGGTCCCGCATCTTTCCGCAAGTTCGGCGCATCACCGCCGCCGGTATCGAGACCGTTGCCGAAGACGTTCTCGAGTCCCTGTACCACTCTGAACTCCAGCCTCAAACCTGACCTCGGGGTTCTCTGATGGGATCCAGCTCCTTATCCATGCCCGGGTCTCGCCCGGCGCCGGCGCCGGCGCCGCCGGCGACCCAATGCTAGCGAGCGCGCGGAGATATCATGCTTGAAGAGCCCTACCGCTGGGTCGAAGCGATACAGAATCGCCGCGAATATCTGGATGATCAGCTGCGGGGTGCCAGTCCGGTGGTCGGCCTTTCTTACGAGCATGGGATCCTGCTGCTGACCACCACACCCGGTCCACGTAAGCTGTTCGAGGTCTACAACGACCTGAGCTTCGCCGCGATCGGCCATCCCGCCGATATCGAAAAGCTGCGCAAGGCGGTCATCGACATCGCCCATCTGGAGGCGTTCAACTTCTCGGCCAAGGACGTCTCGCTTCAGCGGCTGGTAAGTTTCGGCATCGGCCCGCTGGTCAAAGCGGCCTTCGACGAGATCTTCCGCTCCCCGTTTACCGCCCGGGTGCTCATGGCGGAACTGGATCCCCAGACTGGCCGCGATCGGTTTTTCGTGATCGACGCGGATGGATCCTTCCTGGGTCACGAGCAAGAGGCAGCGGTAGCCGGATCCGACGCCAGCGTGGACGCCATATTGGAATCACTAGGTAACGGGGGTGCTGCCGCGTGGTCGCGGACCGAGGCGCTGCATGCCGGTTTACAGGCATGGGCAGCCGGTCGCCTCAATCTCGAAAGCGAATCCACAACCCTCCCAGACCAGGGGGCGGTTGAAGCCTGTTTGCGTGAAGTGCTGGAATCCCAACGGATCGAAGTGGCGGTACTCGACCGTACCCGACCGGGCAAAAGCAAGTTCACGCTTCTATCCAACGAAGAAATCGACGCCGCCCTGGCGCCGTACCGGTAGCAGACAAGATGGACGAGCGCATCTTCGGAATCGAAGTGGAATTCGGATGTCTACCGCCCGACGCCGACCCGTTTTTGAGCCCGGACTTCATCTCGGTCAAGGCGAAGGACTGCATCTTCTACCGCGAGGGATTGGGAATCGTTGATATTCATTACCGTGGAAGGGACGAACCCCCGGGCAATGGAGGGTTTCTGTTCAACGGCGGGCGGATCTACATCGACATGGGGCACGTCGAATACGCCACGCCCGAATGCCAGGGTCTGTTCGATCTGGTAGCGGCAGATCGGGCCGGCGAAATCATCGTTCAACGGGCGCTTGAGCAACTCGGTCTCGCCGAAACGGCTTCCTTCTTCAAGAACAACATCGATCATTACACCGGCGCCACCTTCGGTTGTCACGAAAACTATCTTGTGCGCCGCGACGTGCCGTTTTCCCAGGTTCTGTTGCCCGCCATGCTGCCGTTTTTCGTTACCCGACAGATTTTCGCGGGTGCCGGTCGCGTTGGTTGTCACACGGACATCTTCGAATATGGAGGCAATGAGGAGGAGGGGGTCGCGTATCAGCTTTCTCAGCGCGCCGACCACATCGTAACCGAGATCTATCAGTGGATCCAGTTCAGTCGGGCGATCATAAACACCCGTGACGAGCCGCTGGCTGATTGGGGGCTCTACCGCCGACTGCACCTTCTGGTTGGCGACTCGAACATGTCCGAGTACGCCACCGCGCTCAAGGTCGGCACAACGGCGCTGATTCTGCGGTTGATCGAGGAGCGGGTGGTTCCGCCCATATCCCTGTTGGACCCCGTCCAGGCCATTCGCGACATCTCCCGCGATCTCAACTTCCGCTGGGAGGTGCAGCTCGAGGACGGCAGCTACACGACGGCGACCGAGATTCAGCGCGCCTATCTGGATCTGGCTGAACGCTATCTGCGCGGCAAGGACCCCGAGGGCGACTGGGTCCTGGACGAATGGCGGTTCGTCGTCGACGGCCTCGATTTCGACCCCATGAGCCTCATCGACCGAGTGGACTGGGTTACCAAGAAGTGGCTGCTGGAATCCTTCATGCGTTCCGAGGACCTGGAGTGGAACGACCCGGCGATCCAGAGCCTCGATCTTGAATACCACAACCTCAATATGGACCGGGGTCTCTACTTCGACCTGCGGCGCCGCGGCATGACCAAACGCGTGGTCGACGACGACCAGGTGAACATGGCGCTGGTCACGCCGCCGCAGGACACCCGGGCAAAGGCGCGGTCAGTGGTGATGCGCGAGCTCACCGGTCAGAAAGCCCGCTACGTGATCGATTGGGACTCGATTTACGTCGAAGATGAGAAGTATCTCAGCCTGGATGATCCTTTTCTGGTGTACGACATCGAAACCCGGGAGTTCATCGACGACTGCCGCAACGGGGCGCCCCCAGAGGCATATTAGGAACGCAACCACCGCGTCCCATTTTTTGGATATTTGCTCCGTCCCGATTATATTCAAACAGGTAACACCCCAAGGAGATAACAGATGCCTCTGCCAATGGCGGCGGCCGGCAAGGATGTATATGCGCCGGCCGAGTCCCGCTTGCGCACTCAGTCCAAACCGGTCGGACTGGGCCCACAAAGGCTCAATAGCGGCGTGGGAATCGACCCGCTCAGGGCGACCTCAAGTCCGGTCACGAGCTCCCAATCGCTGCTGGCTGAACCCCCTCCCGCCGGGCAGCAACTCATCGATATGCTCCGCGGTTCCGCCCGCGACAGCAGCTCCTTTACGGCATCGCTGGGATCCGGCCCTGCAGGAACGACCTCCCTGGGGGTTCTGCAGGCACGGATTTCGAGAGCTCGAAGTCAGTGGCGCGAGATAGATAGCAAGGCCCGTTTCCTGCTGGCCAGTCGCGGAGATGTCCGCTCCAACGCCTGGTTCAAGGCGCCCATTCCGCAGGTAAAAATCGACTTGACCGGCTGAGGCCGCCCGCATTTGTTCCAGGTTTCTCCGTCCGTAGTATCCCGCCCTACCTTCCTAGTCATTCTTGTTTTCCTGATTGTTTCTTTTGCCGTTGTCCGCGCCGATGAGTTTGTATGCGCCGGGACGTTGCCGGCGTCGGTGAAACCCCTGGCGCAATCCTCGGGTACCCTGAACGCCCTGGTTGTGTTCGCCAAGTTCCAGGGGGAAGCAGCCGGCGACGATGCGGCGCCGGCATGGGCCGTGGATCTCTTCAATCCCGGACTGCCGGGCAGTTTCGCCCATTTCTACGACGAGGCTTCCCGTGGCCTTCTGCTGGTCCGTGGCTCGGTAGTACCGAAACGCTACAGCTCACTGCGGCCGGCTTCCGACTACGTCGCTGAGCGCTCGGGAGTTCAGGGTCGCTTCGGTCAGTTCAACCTCGAAATCCTCGAGCAGATGGACCCCGATGTCGACCTCGGTCTGTTCGACAACGACGGTGGTGATGGGGTGCCGAATTCTGGGGACGATGATGGCTATGTGGACGTGGTCTTCGTCAATCTATTGACCGTGCCGCAGAATTTCTTCATCTCCGGCGCGACCGGTTTTGCCTCGCTGGGGCTGGATACCGATTTCATCAGCGACGATGCCGCCGCCGGCGGTGGACGGATTCGGATTCGCAGTCGTTTCAGCGGCTTCGGTGGCACCACCCAACGCGGTCATGTTTTCTCGGTCACCGCATCCACCATGTGTCACGAATTCGGCCACGTGCTCGGCTTGCCCGACCTGTTCGATCAGTCATCCGTCTCCATGGGCGATGAGCTCGATCCCGAGCAGGACAGCGCCGGCATCGGGAAATGGGGACTGATGGGTCTCGGTACGTTGGGATGGGGGATCGAGGACGGTCCAAACGCCTTCTCAGCCTGGTCGCTGGCGCAGTTGGGTTGGGTCGAGGTGGTGGAGATCAGCAGGAGTCGTCCTGGTCTGGTCATCGAAGACATCGATGCCGGCGGCGTGGTCTACAAGATCCCGATCGGATACGACGAGTACCTGCTGCTGGAGAATCGCCAAGCCTCGGAATCGTATTACAACCGCAATGTGCCGGGAACGGGGCTGCTGGTCTGGCATGTGGACGACCAGGCGGACAACGACGAGGAGCGCCACAAGCAGGTCGACCTGGTCTGCGCGGATGGTCTCTACAGCGATCGCGGTTTCCCGGGGTCGCTGCCCGATCCGCGGGCCGGCCGCGACAACCTCGACTTCTGGTCCCGCGACACTGCTTACGCGGAGGCGCGCAACGGCAATCAAGGTGATGCAACGGATCCGTTCGACGGGGTGGAGCGGACCCGCCTTGCGTTCGACACCAATCCGGCGGTCGGTGCCCACACCGGATTCAGGCGCGATTTGCCGCTGGGCATTGTGCTGGAGAAGATTCGCTCGCAGGGCTCAAACCTGGTGGCGGATGTGCTGCGTCAACCTCTGCCGGGACATGTGCAGGCCGATACCACCTGGTCTGGAGATGTGGTGTTGGATGGCGATCTCGTGATCGAACCCGGCGCGAGGTTGTCTTTGGATCCGGGCACCACGGTGCGCTTCGCCACCAGCGACAGTCGGCGGACGGGATTCTCACGCGAGCATTGCGAACTCATCGCCTACGGCGAGCTGCTACTGCCGGCAGGCGGCGAGAGCCCCGCCCGTTTTCTGTCGGCTGCCGCGCAACCGGGCGCCGCCGATTGGCAAGGTATCTTCCTGCTCAACGGACAGGAGTTCGACGAGACGAGTGCCGTGCTGGAAAACGCGGCGTTCGATCTGGTGCGCTCGCACCTTCCCCAGGGGATCACCCGATGGTCCGGCCGCAGAAACATGCCATTTGATCTCGTGATTCCGCCCGGGGCGGAGCTGGTGGTGGAGGCGGGCAGCAGGCTCGGTTTCAGCTCGATGGATATGGGCCGCAGCGGGCAGTTCGCCGAGCTGACAGAGCTATTAGTGGAGGGCCGGCTGGAGGTGGACGCTAGCGTTGCTCAGCCGGCGATCTTCACCCTGGCGTCGGGGCGGCGGGATTCCCTTTGGTACGGGGTGCATCTGAAGGACGGCTCCGAGCTGATAGCCCGCAACCTGAACGCCGAGCAGGGTGTAGTAACCATCGGTGGCGAAGTGGGCGCAGGGAGCACCCTGTTGCTTGAGGACAGCCGTCTGTCCACCAGCGCCGGGTACGGCTTGCGTCTCACCGTCAATGGTACTGTCGAACTGAACCGCAGCTCGATTACCCGGCATCCCTTGCAGGCGATCTACGTCGAGGGCAGCGGTACCTTGTTGTTGCACAATTCCGCCGTCGCCGGAAATGGGCAGGAAGGGATTTTCATTGGCAACTGCTCTTTGGAAGCGATCAACAGCCGGATCGAACAGAACGGGCTCCTCGACGCCAACGACCCGCGTTCAGGTTTGACGGCGGTGGGCGGCCGCGGTCAGCGCATAGAATTGTGGAACAGCACCGTGGCGAGCAATCCGCTGCATGGGCTGGATCTCACCCAATGGCAAGGAAGGTTGGAGCTGCATTCCACCGAAATCAGCGCCAACCGTCGGTCGGGCTTGCAGGCGGCGGGGCTCGAGATACTGGTGTTCGAGGATGTTGCGATCGAACGCAACCTGGGTATCGGCGCCATGGTCAGCGGTTCGCCTCTCGAGATCTGGACCACGAGCTTCGCCGACAATATCGGCCCCGGGCTGGTCCTCGGCCCCGGTTCCACCGGACTGATCGAGATGGGTGAATTCATCAACAACTCAGGCATCGAGATGACCGATGTGGAAGGAGTAATGGTGCGCAGCAGCAGGTTCGAGAACTCGGCGCTCGCCCTCAGCTCCGTCGACTCCGCTCCCGCGCTCTACGGCAATCGGTTTACCAACAATCTGACCGCGGTGGAAATCGCAGGCGACGCAGTGCCAGCCCTGGTGACCCGCAACAGCTTCCTCGACAATCAGCTTGCGATCGCCAACCGCACCTCACTGCCCTTGGCGGCCGCGGGGAACTTCTGGGGCACCGCTGACAGTACCGAGATCGCCGGCCTGGTCACTGGGCGGGTAGACTTTGCGCCGTTTCTGGATTCTGAGCCCGACCTGACTGCCATCGCCGGACCCGAGGAGGCCACACCCCTGCGTCATTCCATGGACGCTCCATTCCCTAATCCGTTCAACGCACAGACGGTGATACGGTTCGATCTCGCCGCACCGCAGGCTGTCACCCTGGAGGTTTTCGATATCCTGGGCAAACGGGTGCGAACGCTTGCGGTTGGAAACCTAGGTGCGGGGGTTCACCAGGAGGTGTGGGATGGGAAAGATCAGCGAGGTCGGACACTGGGCAGCGGTGTCTATCTCATGCGATTGACGGTGAGCGGCATCCCGGTGACCCGCCGGTCCGTTCTTATTCGTTAGTACGCTCAATAACTGGCCTTGTAAAATTTCGGCGCCGAGGCGCCCCGCCCGCAAAGCGCGCGATCGAGCCACATTTATGGATATGGCGAGTGAGCACAACGCAGCGGGCTGGGATACATCGGCGGCGAGGGCTCAAACACCCAGCTGTTTCTTGAGCAGCTCGGTAACGATGGGTGGCGAAGCTTTGCCCCGGGTAGCTTTCATCACCTGTCCCATGAGGGCGTTCATAGCCTTGTCGTTTCCGGTTTTGATCTTCTCGACCACGTCAGGATTCTCGCCGATGATCGTGGCCACTACCCCTTCGAGCTCTCCCGCATCGGAAACCTGCTCCAGCCCCTGCTGAGACACGATCTCGGCGGGCGAGCCTCCATCCTCCCAAAGCATTCCGAATACCTCTTTGGCGGCGTTCTGATTGATCGCACCGCTGTTGACCATGGTAATCAACTCAGCCAGCATCCGGGGCGTCAGCTTTATCGACTGAATCTCGAGCTCGTACTCATTGAGTCGGCGGAACACCTCCCCGGCTACCCAGTTGCTAACCTGTTTCGGCTCGGCGCCATCGTGGCGCAGCACCTCTTCGAAGTAGTCGGCCACGTCGCGATCATCCACCAGGACTTCGATCTCTTGATCGCCGAGGCCGTAGTCGGCGGAGAAACGACCGGCCTTGGCATGGGGAAGCTCGGGCATCGCGTTACGAAGTCGCTCGATCCAGGCGGATTCGAGCTCCACCCGGAGCAGATCCGGCTCGGGGAAATAGCGGTAATCTTCGGAGGTTTCTTTGCTGCGCTGCTCTCGGGTGACCCCGGCGTTTTCATCCCAGCCTGCGGTTACCTGGGTGACCCTTCCACCTCCCTCCAGGACGCGGATCTGCCGGTCCGTCTCGTAGGCGATGGCGTTGCGCACCGAGCGGAAGGAGTTCAGGTTCTTGACCTCTACCTTGGTTCCATATTCAACGGAACCTTCGGGCCGAACCGATATGTTCGCCTCGCACCGCATCGCTCCCTTTTCCATGTCTCCGCTGGAAGCCCCCACGTAGCGCACGATCTGGCGGATCGTGATCAGGTAGGCGTACGCCTCCTCGGCCGAGCGCAGGGAAGAGTCGGAGACGATCTCCATCAAAGGAACGCCAGCCCTATTGTAGTCCACCAGACTCGCTCCATCCCGGTGTACCAGCTTCCCCGTGTCCTCTTCCAGATGAACGCGAACGATGCCGATTTCTTTCTCTTTTCCCTCGCTTCGAATCGCGATCGTACCGTCTGTGCATAGAGGTTGCTCGTACTGGGAGATCTGGTACCCCTTCGGCAGGTCCGGGTAGACGTAATTCTTGCGGGCGAAGATGTTCCGCGGTTGGACCTTGCAGTTCAGGGCCATACCGGTCATCACGGTAAGTTCCATGGCCCGTTCGTTGATTACCGGCAATGATCCAGGCTGTGCGGTACATACGGGACATATGTGTCGGTTGGCCTCGACGAGAAAGTGATTCGCGTTGCAGCGGCAGAACATCTTCGACGCGGTTTCCAGCTCGGCGTGAACCTCCATGCCGATGACTGTTTCGTATTGCACCCTCAGCTCCTGCCCGTCAATTAAATATGACGTGGCGCCTTAGGAACGATTCCATGGCGCGGTAGTAGGCTTCGATCGTCTCCGGTTTCCTCCAGCCGTGCCCCTCACCTTCGAAGAGATGGTATTCGTGAGGCACGTTGCGGCGGGAGAGGGAAGCCACGAGCTCCTCCGCCTGCTCCTTGGGCACCATCCGGTCTGCGGCCCCCTGGAAAATGATAAGGGGGTCGGCGATCTTCTCAATCGCAAAGATAGGAGAGCGCTGGCGGAACAGCTCGCTCGACTCCGGAAGCGGACCGATGAGCGAGTCCAGGTAATGGGCTTCGAACTTGTGGGTCTCGGCCGCGAGGCTGAACAGATTGCAAATTCCGTAGGAGCAGATACCGGCACGGAAGAATCCGGGGCGCACCGTCAGGGCGCGCAGGGTGGTGTATCCTCCGGCGCTACCGCCCATGATAATCAGCTGCGACTCGTTGGCCAACCCGGAGTCCACCAGATGCTGGCCGCCGCCAAAACAATCCTCCACGTCATAGACCCCCCAGTTTCCCCGCAGCAGCTGCGCATATTCGCGCCCGAAACCGGCGCTACCCCGGTAATTGACATCGAGCACTGCGTACCCTCTGGTGCTAAAGAATTGGATGCGCGCTTCGAATCCGCAGGCCGCCTGGGCGCTGGGGCCGCCGTGGACCGCAACAATGGCTGGCGGCGCGCCGCGACCGGAGAAGCGCCGGCTTGCAGGGGCATAATAAAGACCGTGGACCTTGGACCCATCGGCCGTCTCCCAGCTCAGCGGTTGCGGTTGGGCCAACTCCTCCCGGGCGATAGTTTCCGAGCTGGAGCGGCTGCTAACTCTTGCCGCAGGCGGTTCGACCCGAACGATTCTGGGTGGTAGGGTGCTGGAGGAGGCGATGCAGGCGAGAGAACGACCACGAGGCGCGGCCGTCAGTTGCTCTACGAACGCGTACTCTGCCAGTTCGGTCACTTCCGATACCTTCCGGGTGGCCAGGTCACACACGTAGGCACGTCGGCAACCCGCTTCGGATCGGGTGAAATAGAGCCGCTTGCCATCGGCGGAGAAGCTCATGGCGCGCATGCCCTGGATCCATGCCGGCAACCCCACATCGTGCTCATCTTCGGTTAAGCAGGCGTGACGGTTCTCTTTCAACTCGTAGAGCCAGATGTTGCTCCAGCCCCGGGTGTCGGAAGCGTAGGCGAGGGTGTTGCCATCGGGGGAAAAAAGGGGCTGGAACAGGGAGGTCGTGGCGTCGCCGGCAATCGTCCTCGCCGCCGCCAGCACCGGTGTTGTGCCTTTGGGAAAACGCAGGTCTCCCAGCACCAGCCGGGTACCGTCCCACGGCATTTGGGGATGGTCCCACTCGATCCATGCCAGGGTTTTGCCGCGAGGATGCCAGGCGGGCTGCATGTAGAAATCGGCGCCACCGACCAGACGCGAAGGCCATGCCGATCCCTCCGCGTCGACCAGGGCGATGCAGTCTCGATCTTCCGCGGTGTGTATGTAGGCAAGCCAGCCGCCCTCGGGAGAGGGGCATGGTGCGGCCGCATTACCGAAGGCGGGTGTGAGCGCCTGAACGCCGCCGCCCGTAAGCTCCCGGCGCCAAATCCGGCCCTCCGCACCGACGAAAAACAAGCGGTTTCGGGATACGGCGAACTCGCCCCCGCCGTAACCCACTTGAGCGCGGCTGGGTTGGGTCGGATTGAGGGTGCGCGAAGCGTCCGCGCCCCGTTGGCAGACAATCATTCCACCCTGACCCCGATCCTCGAGCCAGACTAGGGTGCGCCCATCCGTGTCCCAGGCCAGATCGCGAAAGCGGGCGGTGCGGGCGAGCTCCCGAGGGTTCAGCGGGCTGTCCCACAATCCAAACTGGCGTTCCTCCATGGTCAGGTCTGCCGGATCAAGCCTGGGCCCAAGCTCGATCCAGCAGCGCGGTGGACTCGGCGATGATCTCCTCTGCGGATTCGCCGCTGCACGGTTTCAGCTCGAAGGACAGCGCTTTCTTCTCACCGGCAAAATATCCGATCGAACCCAGGCCGGCGAGGAACTCAGCCAGCTCATCGAGCCCGTTCTCGCCCTCCGGGATGCCGAATCGCGGATGGTTGTCGCCATAAGCCTTGTGATCTGGATGAGACATGACGCAGTTGCCGACATGGGCGTGGGCGAGGAATTCCCGCAGGATGGCCAGACAATCTTCCGTGCGCTCTTCCAGGAGCGTCATGTGTGCCTGATCCACCAGCACCCCGAAGCTGGGATGCGTCTTGCGCACCTGGAGCGCGAAGTCGGCTACCTCTTCGCTGGGTCCCAACAAACAGTTCTTAGCGTACGGCGCGCGATCGAACGCCTCCAACAGGAGAGGCATATCTCCCTGGTCCGCGGCATGGTCGCAAAGCTGCAGAACCGAGTCCACAGTGTGTCCGATCGCCCGGGAGCGCTCGCTGGCTCCGGGGTCGGGTCCAGATAAGAACGACAGGCCGGCCGCATCCCATCCATACGCCTCATCGATCGCGCCCTTGACGATATCGACTGCTTTCCGCCGTTCGCCGGCGTCACCATGTCCGAGGTCGAGCTTGTTCATCAGAATCGCCGGATGGGAGCCAAACGCCACCGACTTTCCAGCCCCCCCTATGGTCTCCTTGGATTGGGCGCGAACCGCTTCGTCTTCGATGTGTGTGATTTCCAGAAGCTGGAAGTAGTCTAGGGATGCCAGATACTCGTAGATATCCCCGAGCGGTCCGCTCCCACCCCCTATTTCCGGGTAAATCATGAACGCGACGATGCCGACGTCCGCCCGATCCTGCACGCGGCCTTCCATGTTCGCTCCTCTTGTGTAAATCCAGAATAAATTTTTGGAAATATCCTCCCAAACCCGCAAATGCACAAATGCGTTGCCCCCGTCTGGGGATCTTTGTAGAATTAGCCGAAATGACTGACGCGAACCACGAACAGCAGGACTACTCCCCCGATCCGGAGTGGACAAACATCTTCCGCCCCGAGATCGCCCAACGGGAGACTCTGGACGCGACGCTTTCCCGCATACCCGTTTTTAATCTTCTCAGCGGTAAGGAATTGGCGCAGCTCGCCCGCATCGTCCATCTGCGCCACTTCGAGCCCGGCGAAACGGTGATCAAGCGGGGGGTGCAACAGTCCGGATTCTATCTTATTCGCAGCGGATCGGTGCACATCGTGCGCCAGGACATCAACCAGGTCACAACCGTCATTGCCACGCTCGGTCTCCACGAGCTGTTGGGCGAATTCGCACTTCTGGACAGCACGCCGCGAACATCCTCGATCGTGGCGGCCGAAACCAGCGAGCTCATAGGGTTCTTCAAACCCGACCTCATGGACATCCTTGTAACGAATCCCCAGCTCGGCTGCAAGATTCTGCTCCGCCTGGCAGAAGAGATGTCCAAAAGCCTGCAAAAGGATTATCGCAAACTGCGCGAAACAAAAATTCCCCTGGAGGATCTGGAAGTAGCGTTGCCCGCCGAATCCGTCTTGCCATGAGCCCCCGCAAGAAGAAGAAACCTCTGCTCACCCGCATTTTCGGGGGCAAGAAGGGCAAGAAGGGCGGCAAGAAGGGCGCCACGGCGGACAAGCAATCGCAGGAAACCCCCAGAACCAGGCTTCAGCGCTCCATTGCCGAGATGAAACAGATGAAGCAGTTGGGGGAGAAAGACCCGGAGCGACTCGCCCGCCTGCTGGTCGCCATGTTCCGCGAGGTGCAGCAGAAAGAGGAACAGGACAAACAACGCTTCGACGAGATGGTCTGGGATATCGTCCACAAGAACGAGGCGCCAGAGGAAGAGGGCGGCAACGGCGAGACCCCCCAGCAATGACGCCCCCTCGCCTGTCAAAGCGAATACCCGGATACGCTCCCAGGGTGACGATCAGCTCAGTGCGGCTTCGATGCCCCGGCAGTAGGCGAGACTGGTTGCCGCGATCGTGCGCGGGTCGGGTTTGAAGTCGAACACCTCCACCGACGCGTAACGTTGGTAATCGAGCTTCTTCAAGGTTTGCAGGATCTCCGCAAAGTCCGTATCGCCGAACCCGGGACCGCGGCCGTTGGCATCGTTGAGATGCACGTGGTAGAGCTGGTCGACCGTTTCTTCCAGCAGGCGTGAAACCGGGATCTTTTCGGTGGAGCCGCTGCGCACGTCTACCATCGCTTGAAAGTTCGGGTGATCGATCTCGGACACCAGCTTCCGAGCTTCCGCCGCCGTCGTCACCATATTCGTCTGGTCCGTGCTCAACGGCTCGATGCAGAGGTACACCCCGTTTTCCTCCGCCAGTGCCAGGCAATCCTCGAAAACGGATCGCGTGCGATCCCAGGTCTCCTGGTAATCCCAAGCCTCCTGCACGTTGCGTTGCTGCGGCGAGCCGAAGATCATTACCGACCCGCCCAGATCTCCGCAGAACCTCGTCAGGGATCGAAAGTAATCGCGGGTCTTGTTGCGCAGCTCGTCCGTCTGGATGATTCATATAGAGCCCTTTCGGGCTGATCAGGAGCCAGTGAAGACCGATAATCTCGACTCCGGCGCCGGCGGCGGCCCGGCGAATCTCTTCCCGCCTGGCTGAGCTGATCTCGTCCACCGATTCGGCCAATGTGTACGGCGCGATTTCGACCCCATCGAAGCCGATCTCGGCGCAATATTCAAACACCGCCTCGATTGTCCATCCCTCGAAGTATTCGTTGCAGGTTCCGTATTTCATTTCCTATCCCCTGTTGGTGCTGCATCCAGAATCAAGCAAAGATAGTACGCGATCGTTCGAACTCAAATCGCCAAGGAAGCGGTCCGTGTTGCGACAGGGAAACACGAATGTCTCCTCCGTACCTCGGTGGTGAGGCGCTTCCGCGAGACATGGCGCTGTGTCCGCTTGCTCCACACTGGGGGGAATCTGACCAGCGGTTAGCCGCGAATGCCTGGAACGCTTGTTGCGTTGCAGCTCCGAATGTCGAGGTTCCAACACCTGGTAGCGGGCGCTCTCGCAGTGACCGCTACCGCCTTCTCGCAACCGGCTGTATTTCAAGATGACTCCGATGTTCGGACCCTCGAAACTGAAGCGGCCGACCGTGCGGGCTTGACCCGATCGACCTACCGCTTGCGGCTGCAGAGCGCGTCGCCGGCGGTGGAAGCTACCCGGGTCTACCAGCGTCTCGAACTGCGGGATGGAGAGGGTGGAGAGGCGTTCTTCCTGGTGGAACGCGATCCCGGCGAGCCCAGGTGGAACGATTTCACCACCTTTTACCTTCGCTGGTCGAGTCCGGCGAGACCGATCGAAGTCGTAGTCGGCGACCTGCGTCCCGGGTTCGGTCAGGGTCTCCTCTTTAGTCGCAGCAGCCGGAAGGGCGCCGGTGTTTGGCGACCCCGCGCGGATCATCGCCGGCTGGGGTACCGCTCCAGCGGGGAGAATGACGCATTTCGGGGACTGGGAGTTCGCGGCCGCGCAGGTTTGTTGAGCTGGGCATTGCTTGGGGGCAGGGGGCGGCGCGACGCGCGGGTGGACGAAACCGGCACCGTCACCTCGTTGCCCTCCAGCGGTCTCCACGTTACCAGAGTCGAACAGATGGGGCGCAACCGGCTAGGAGTCCGAGTATTCGGAGCCCGACTGCGGGGCGTCAGCCACGGGGTGTCTGTCGGTTTGGTGGGCCAGGACCTTCGTTTCGATCGAGCTCTCGATCTGCGCCGGCAAGGGCGGAAAGGGGTGGCATTCCACGGCCGCCGAATGCGCACAGGTTCGGCGGATCTCTTGCTCAAACGAGAGCAGCTGGACTTGGCGGCGGCGATGGCTGTGGACGGCTCGTCCAGGATGGGCACCTCGATTGTTCTGCGTCAGGGTCTGCCGCAGGGGCGTGTCAGGGTGGAGGCTGCACCACGCTGGTTTTGCCAATCCGTTCGGTCGCACGTCGAACGCCAATGAAACCGGAGTGGGTGGTGAGTGGAAGGGTGGGAACGGGAGATTCAAGTGGCGGCTGTCAGTAGACCAGGTTCGACAACCTCAGGCCGAGTACTCCACGCCGTTGCCGAGCGAGACGCTGCGCTGGTCTGGGGAGCTGGAAACCCAGATCGGACGCCAGGCGCGCCTCGACGCTCACCTGCAAACGGTCGAACGTCGCAAAGGGAGCAGTGGACAGCGTGATCACACTCGACGCTTCCGTCTCGATCTACACCTTCGCGGCGCGAAGCTGCGTGTGGAAGGCAGACAAAACAAGGGCTCGAGCTCAGATCGGGGCGGGTTGGTGTCTGCGTTGTGGCGCTATCGTGGGCAGCACTTGAGTGGTGTAGTCCATCTCAGCCGTTTTCACACTGGCGCCTATGCCGCGCGGATCTACGAATACGAGTACGATCTGCCGGGAGCGTACAGCATACGACCGCTCTACGGGAATGGATGGAGGATCTACACCCGAACCGGTTTAGCCTGGGGAAGTCTGCGGATCGTGCTGCGATACCGACTTCAATCCGGGCCTCCGCTGCGTCACCATGCAGGTGTTCAAGTGGATTTGGCCGCCTGAATCTGGACCAAACTCCGACCACTCCGACGGCGAGGTCAGAACCCGATTCGCTCCAGCAGCCAGGTGGGCACCGCGGTAAACTGGTTGGTCAAAACCACTATCCACGAAACGGCACCCGAACGCGGCACGAGCTGCAAACCGTATTGCACCATAAGACCGCCGTTCCAGAGGGACAGCAGAACCACAACGAGAGTGGGGGACCGGGGCCACTTCCGGCCGATGCTGCGCAAGGTGGCCGCAAGGCCCAACGCGAGCCATGGATAAGACGAGATGAAGAACCGATTGCCGAAGGAGGCTCCACCCCACCAACCCGACCACGAGCTGACCAGGTAGATCTGCAACGACATTCCCAGGATCGCCGCATTCCATATAGGCTTGGACGGAGAGTTGCGACAGACGACGAGCCCCGCAAGACCCAGCAGCAGTATCGGGTGCCAGGCAATGAACCCACCGCGTTCGCTGAAAAACACATGGAGCAGATGTGTGGGCACCCATTCAAGTCCCCCCAGGCTTGGCGTCGGCCCGCTCAACCAGCTGCCGTAGAGATAGTTCCAAATGGCCAGCTGTGGTGCGAGCGTCACCGCGGCACCGAGACCAAACCATGTTGCGAACCGGCCCTGGATGCGGAGATTGCGCTCGCCGGCGTAATTCCAGATGCCTACACCACCCACTGCAACCACCCAGACCACGTCTTGATACCTGGTTACGAAGAGCAAACCTCCCAGCAACCCCAAGCCAAACATATTTTTCGCGCTGGCGGAGCCGACGGTACGCTCCAGCTGCAAAAGGAAGGCGACCGCGACAAAAAAGCCGACGCCGTGGGACATGGAGCCGTGAAACAGCCGTAAAAAATCAGCGGCGTCGCCAGCAGGATTCCAGCAGCGGCGTAAGCCGAGGTTGCCGGTCCAAATTCGCGTTTGAGGCGCCGAAACAGCAGCAGTAAACCCAGGCTGGTCCATAGCGCGGACGAAAAGGCCACCGCCCAGGCGTACGGAAAGCCGAGCAGATCGGCGGCGCCCGGAGCCGGGGAGCCAGAGGCGAGAAATACCACGAAAACCGCCGGCGCCCAAAAGAGGGCGGCGCCGAATCCAAACTGATTGCTCAACCTTCCGGTTATTTCCGAGCGGGGAAGGGTAACCATGCGGTACGGCGTCTCTCGAAAGAGATCCAGCGCGCGGTACTCGTCCTGAAAATCGAGATCGCCCTCCTGCAACAGGGCCATGAGGTAGGCGTAGTTACCGCCGCCGTCAAAACCCCTGATCTCCGGGCGCAGGGCCAAGGTCGTGAGGATCACGAGGAAGAGTGCGGCCAGCACCGTCTCGCGTTCGCGCCAGCCAGTCAACAGGTTTCGGGGCATGGTAAGGTGCTACGAAAGGGGGGAAGGAACCCGGCGCTCCTCTAGGTACTCGGCGTCCGTGTTCACCAACCACGGATCATCGTCGCTCTGGCCCAGGCAGTTCCGGGTGGCCAATAGGGCGGTCATCATGGAGTGGTCCTGGTTGTTGTAGTGGTGCATTCCGTTGCGCCCCACGGTCCAGATGTTCTCGAAACCGTCGAGCCAGCTCCGTACCTTCTCGACCACCGATTTGTAGTGCTCGTCGTAGACCGGATACGCTTTTTTTACTCGCACCACAGCGCCATCCACAACCTTGTCGTGCCCTAGCAACCCCAAACCGGTCAACTCCTTCACGGCCAGGCTCCGGAGTGACCCGTCGCTCTGGTTCCACAGATCGTCCTGTTGGTTGCAGAAATACTCCACGCCGAGAACGGAAAAGGCGCCTTCGGGAACCATGTCTGCCGACCAGTTCCCGTAATTCTGCACCCGTCCTGCTTTGACTGCAGGATCGTGAATATAGATCCAGTTGTCGGGAAATATGTCGGTTCCTTTCACGGTAAGGGCGACTATTAGAAAGTCGCGATAGCGAAGTTTTTCTACCTCCGCGATCAGGTCCGGCGGCGCTGCGGGATCGAAGTTGCGAACGAATTCTCGCAGCGGCATCGAGCTGATCAGCGCTCCGCAGGCGTGTTCGTGTCGATTTCCATCGCGGTCTTCGCTAACGACACGCACCGCGCGTCGGCCGTCGGTCATCACCGAGGTTACCGTGCGGTCCAACAGCACCTTGCTCCCGTGGGATTCGATCCGGCGCGCCACGGTTTCCCACATCATGCCCGGGCCCTTGCGGGGGTAGAGAAATCGGTCTGTCAGCGTTTTTACTACCTTGCCGCTTCCCCGGCTACCGCCGCTTAAACCTATCGAGTTCATGACGGCGATTCTCAACGACAGACCCTTGATGCGCTGGGCGGCCCAGTCCGCCGAGATCTCCTCACATCGCATGCCCCAAACCTTTTCGGTATAGCTCCGAAAAAAAATCCGGAAGAGTCGATCGCCGAACCGGTTGGTGACCCAGTCTCTGAAGGAAACCTCAGGTTTGATCGGATTCACACTGCGATACAGGTAGGTAAGGATACAGAGGAAGGAATCGAGCACGCCAAGGTTGATCAGCGCGTTGAGCGGCCGCAGCGGATATTCGAAGAATTTGCCGCCATAAAAGATCCGGCTATGGCGATCCACCTCGATAAAATCCTCCGGCGGCAGCACCTCCTTCCACTAGGCGACGATTTCCTGATTCTTCGAGAAGAAACGGTGGCCGCCCAGGTCGAACCGGGCGCCATTGTGCTCGACCGTTCGCGCCAGACCACCCAGGTAGTGGGGGTCGGATTCCAGCACGGTGCATTCTCCGTCGCTCTTGCAGTACTCCAGGCCGGCCGTGAGTCCTGCGGGTCCGCCGCCAATGACGACCATGTGCGGGCGCGAGTCGTTCACTCTTTTGTCGGTTGTTGAATGGGTCTAGATGTTATCCGGGGGTGTCTGAGAAGGCGCACTTGAATGTAGCAACTGGGTCTCATTTTGTCGTTGATGTCCGGCCGTCCCGGTCGATTGCCGGCGCCAGGTTCCTTGCGTACTGTTGCCAACGTTCAGTGGAATCGATCTGACCATATGTGAATGCAGCCCGTCACGACGTCGGCGGAGGACGAAAGATGGCTCGACCCGAGCGAGCAACCCACAGAATGGCGTGTGAGTGGGGCATCGATTCACATAAACAGTACAAAGATCCGTTCAACGCCCTCGAGTTGGACGTGCATTTTACCCACGAAAGCGGAACCGAGTACCGGGTCCCCGCATTCTGGGCCGGCGATCACCACTGGCGGGTGCGTTTCGCGCCTCCCGAGGCCGGCTCCTACACCTATCGCAGCGTGTGCACTGACGCTGACAACCAGGAACTGAATGGCGACGAGGGGAGCCTGGAAGCGGGTCCCTATACGGGTGATAACCTGCTGCTTTCAAGGGGACCACTTTCCCTCGGTGGCGAGCCGACGCGCTTCATGCACGAAGACGGCACCGCTTTCTTCTGGCTCGGCGACACCTGGTGGATGGGACTGTGCCACCGCTGGACCTGGCCCGAGGATATTCAGCTGCTCGCCGCCGACCGTAAACAGAAAGGGTTCACCGTAATCCAGATCATCGCAGGCCTCTATCCCGACATGCTCGCTTTCGATCCCCGGGGCGCCAACGAAAGTGGATTTCCCTGGGACCCGCAGTACGAACAGATCAACCCCGCCTACTTCGATGCCGCCGACCTGCGTATTCAATGGCTCGTGCGCTGTGGTCTGGTGCCGTGTATCTTCGCCTGCTGGGGCTGGTTCTACTCCCTCATGGGCGAGCAGCGGATGAAACAGCACTGGCGGAACCTGGTGGCGCGCTGGGGCGCGTATCCGGTTGTCTGGTGTCTAGCCGGTGAGGGGCAGCAGATCTACTACCTGACCAAGACCCCGGACGAGGATCGGGCCCGTCAGCTGCGGGGGTGGACCGAGCTTGCCCGCTATGTGCGCGAGATCGATCCGTACCGGCGCCTGTTGACCATTCATCCGGCCTCCCTGCGCGATTCCCGCGAGCAGATCGAAGATCCGCAGCTGATCGACTTCGGCATGCTGCAGCTGAGTCATCGGGGACACGAGTACCTGGGCGATCAGATGCGCATTCTCGACGAGTCCGTGCGGCGCTCGCCACCGCTTGCCATCGTCAACGCGGAAGGGAATTACGAAGGGATCAAGGGGGGGCATCTCGCCGATGTGCAGCGGTTCTCTTTCTGGAGCAGCATGCTGCTGGGCGCCGCCGGGTTCACCTACGGCGCCAACGGCATGTGGCAGATCAATCGACGGGAGGAGCCGTTCGGTCCCTCTCCGCACGGCGCTTCCTGGGGAGACACCTCCTGGGAGGAGGCGTACCAGCTGCCGGGGGGAAACCAGGTCGCCTTGGGAAGCCGGATCCTGCGCCAGCTGCCGTGGCACAGGTTTACTCCTCATCTGGAGTGGGTTCGGGATGCGGATGGGGTCGACAACCTCTTACGCCCGGTGGCGGCCGGCATACCGCAGGAGTGTCGCGTCGTCTACCTGCCGGTGCCGTTGCATCCCCAGGGAGCGCGCCCTACCGTTCTCGGCATCGAGCACGACAACTACGAAGCCCGCTTTGTCAGCACGGAAAACGGTCGGGATTACGATCTTGGGCGCGTGACACCCGATGCCAGCGGAGAGTGGATGCTGGCGCCGCCGCCGATCATGCACGACCTGCTGCTCATACTCCAGCGGCCGTCGTAATCGGGTCTCGTCGCCGGGCGGCGAAAGGTTATTTCTTGTTCTTCTTGCCGGCTTTGGCTCCGTACGCTTGCCCACCGAATATAGCCCGTATCTCGGCGGCGGATGTCGCTTTGGACGCGGCGCCCATTCGCTCCTCCTCCACCTTCTGAATCTTCTTGCAGTTGTCCAGCACCGCGGCCATATGCTGGGCTGGAAATTTACAAGCGCCGTTCTCGTCCATGTGCACGATCTCTCCAGGCGCTACATCCATGCCAGCAACCGAAACGGGAACATTGACCGCATGCACCGCAAAATCTCCATGACCGGGAGTGAGCCCGGTGAGCAGATACTGGAATTTCATCGGTCGAATCTCGTCGATATCCCTGGAGGGCCCGTTCGAGACGACGCCGACGCAACCCATCGCTTTCATCGCTGTGGTCATGTTGCCACCGGCGAGGCCCACCTTGCCCTGCAACTCCGGCGGAAACTTCTGCTGCAGTACCAGGATGGTAGGTTTTTTTGAGACGTCCAGTGCATCTATGACATCCATGAAGGTCAAGCGCGAAAAGCTCGGGTCGGGCAACCCGAATACGCAGGTCACTGCGTAGCCCGTGAGCCGGCCCAGTTCCGGATACATGCAGCGGATGCTCTGATCGGTGTACCAATTCTCGGTCCACGGATTGTAGAGCCCGAGGCAGAGCGGATTTTTTGGATAGGTGGCAACGACGTTGGTTATGGTAGGGGTATCGAATCCCTTGAGTGCTTCCAATATGTCCGTATCGCTGAGCTTCGGCATGGTTTCCTCCACGGGTGACCAGCTTACAGCATCTGGACTAAGGTTCTTCGCGTCAATACTTTTTTGAGACCGACATCTCGTTTCCATGGACGAACCCGAGAGGACTCTCAACATGCAGTCTCAATTTGAAGCGGAATATGTTGCCAAGACACCCGGATCGAAGGCGCTGTGGCCGCGCGCCCAAGAGGTGTTCCCCAGCGGAGTGACGCATGATTCGAGGATCTTCGCTCCGTACCCGTTGTGTATCGACCGTGCCTCAGGCTCCCACAAATGGGATGTGGATGGCAACGAGTACATCGACTTTTATGGCGGCCACGGTGCGCTGTTGCTGGGCCACTGCCATCCGGTGGTGTTAGAAGCCGTAATCGAGCAGGCTGCCAAGGGAACCCAGTTCGGCTCCTCCAACGAGATGGAGCTGAGGTGGGCGGAGCAGATCGTCAAGATGGTACCCTGCGCCGAGAAGGTGCGTTTTACCAGCTCCGGAACCGAAGCGAGCCACCTGGCTTTTCGCATTTCCAGGGCGGCCACGGGAAAAACCAAGATCCTGCGCTTCGCGGGCCATTTTCACGGTTGGCACGACCAGGTGGCGTGGGCGGCCACCACCCATCTCGACGGTTCAGTGCCGGCAGGCATAACTGGAGAAACCATGGAGAACGTGATTGTTTGTCCGCCCAACGACCTGGATGCCTTGGAGCGTCACTTGGCGAACAATGACGACATTGCGGCCGCGATCCTGGAACCCACCGGTGGCACCTTCGGCACTGCGCCGACCTCCGGCGAGTTTCTGCACCAGCTGCGGCGTTTGACCGAGCAGTACCACGTGCTGCTCATTTTCGACGAGGTGGTGACCGGATTCCGGGTTGCGCCCGGAGGTGCTCAGGAGCAGTACGGGGTCACCCCGGATCTGTCGCTGCTGGCCAAGATCATGGCGGGCGGATATCCGGGGGGTGCCGTGGTGGGTCGCTCCGACATCCTGGAAGTAATGAACACCCATCCGGACCCGGAATGGAACCGCCAGAACCTCGTTTCACATTATGGCACCTTCAACGCCAATCCCTTTTCCGCCAGCGCCGGACTGGCGTCCCTGCAACTGATCGACTCCGAGGATATGACGGGCCGCGCCAACGCGACCGCCCAACAGCTGCGGGATGCCTTGAGCGATATCGTTCAGTCGGCGGGACTCAACTGGGTCGTGTACGGCGAGTTCTCCGGGGTCCACATCTTCACCAACGGTGACGATATGGAGGTATCGCGCGAGGACATCTACGCCGGACGGGTGGACTACCTCGAGCTCAAACGTCGCCCTCCCGAGATCACCGCCGCCCTACGGCATGGCCTGCTTGCGCGCGGGGTCGATTTCGCCGGCTGGCCGGGGGCCATCGTCTCGGCGGTGCATTCCGGAGCCGACATCGATCGCACCGCAAGCGTTTTCGAAGAGGTTGCCCACATGTTCAAGGAGGAGCTTGTGGCGGGGTGATGCGCGCGTCTCTGCTCGCCCTCCTGGTGACCTTACCGCTGCTTGCCTGCGGCGACAAGGGCGTTGATTCCAGAGCGCCCGCACTGCTGGCCGGCGACTACGAAATCCTGAACACGCGCGACATCGACGAGCTGCGCCAGAGGGGAGGGGAGGCCTACACCATCGGTGGATCTTTGCTCATCTTCGGTTCAGCGGTGGAGGACCTGTCCGGTCTCGGAAACCTGACCGGGATCGGTCGAAGTCTGGAGATTCGTTTCAATACCAGACTGACTTCCCTGCGCGGACTCGAAGGCCTGGCAAGCGTCGGCGATAGCCTGACGGATACGGGGCTTCGCGTTTCCCCGCTGGAAAACCCTTCCAACAAAAGCCTCCACGTCATCGAGGGACTGATCGTCACCGATAATCCGGCGCTGGCTAGCCTGCTGGGCCTGGACAGCCTGCAGTTCGTGGGGGGTGGCCTCTCACTGATTTTCAATGAGACGCTGACAAGCCTAGATCATCTGGGAAACTTGACGCGGGTCCGCGGCAGCGTCGACGTCATTGCGAATCCCATGCTCGCCGGGCTTACCGGATTGCAACGATTGGAGCGGATCGAAGGATACCTGGAGGTGGGCGGCAACCCGCTCATAAGCGATCTGCGAGGCTTGGAGCGCTTGTCCACCGTCGACGCAGATCTGATCGTCTGGTTCAACGACGGACTGACGTCTCTGGATGGGCTTCAGGGGCTAGAGGTGGTGGGCGGACCGCTGACCATCGATCGAAACCCGTTGCTTCCACAAGAGCAGGTGCGCGCGTTTGTCGACAGTCTGATCGCCAGGGGGTACGAGGGAGAAGCGATTCTCGGTCCGGGGTGACCGGGCCCTTTTCCCGAGTCTAGGGTTCAGTGCAGGTGAAGTCGCGTCCTTCGGTGCAACCGGTGTGGCAGCCTACGCACGACGGCAGCTGTCCCTCGCGCATAACCTTGCCCTTGATATCCAGCTCCTGCCAGCTCCAATCTCCCGTCAACGGCGCTGTCTGCGTCTCGCCTTTCCTCATGCTGACGAAACCGGCGATCTCGGAACAACCGGGATCGGCGTGCAGCACCTTCACGAGAACCGATCCAACGGGTAGTGGATAGGCGCCGTCCACGTAAGCCCCGGCGTTCTCGGGGTCGGCGAACACGACGATGTTGTGCCCGTCGTGGGCGCTGCTGAAGCGACAGTTCCGCACCTGGATATAGGAGGCGCGAAAGTCCGTGGGATAGAACGGCTCCGGTCCACTGGCGCCGGTAGCCTTATCGTCGCTGCATTGGGTCGTGGAGGTCAGGGGAAGGCAGACTGCCGCCAACACGAGGACGGCGCGCTTCGGCGTCACTTGCGCACAACCCGGACCCGGTTGTTGTGGGTATCGGCGATGTAGAGGTTGCCTCTGCGGTCTACGTCGAGACCGTAGGGTCGATTCAACAGCGCTTCGAGCGGATGGCCCCCCCCCCCATCGCCGTCGTATCCTATCTCACCGCATTGCCCCACCAGCGTGCGGATGAGGCCATCTAGATCGACCATTCGCACGCAGTGGTTGAAGGTGTCGGCGATAAACAGCCGCCCGTCAGGACCTACTGCCACATCGCACGGCCAGCCCAACTTCGCCTCAGTTGCCGGCACCCCTTCACCCTCGAAGATGACGCCTCTGGACCCCAGGATATGGCTTTCGATTTCGATGTCACCCTCCTCCAGTTCGGCGTCCACCTTGGTGAACCCGGCAACGGTCGATATGATGCCGCTCACCGCGTCGATTCGCCGAATTCGATTGTTCATGGTGTCGGCGACGAAGATGTTACCGTCCGAGTCGGACGTGATGCGGCTCGTCGGTGGCGCGGATTGTCCGGTGGGGGAGAACAGCTGCGCCATGTAGGCCGGCTCCTCTTCGCCCGCGAACCCCGGTTTACCGTTGCCTGCGATGGTGGTGATGATTCCGTTCAGGTCCACCATGCGAATGCGCTGGTTGGCCTGGTCGGAGATGAACATGCGTCCGGCGAGATCGAAGGCGGTGGAACTGGGCAGATCCAGCGCAGCCTCGGTGGCCGGACCCCCGTCGCCGGCGAAGGAGCGCGCCCCGGTTCCCACAATCCGTTCCAACGATCGGGTGCCGAAATCGTACCGCATTACCTTGGAGTTGTGCCAGGCGGCCATGATCAACCGGCCCCTGGGGTCGAACGAGATGTTCGTCGGGTGGTTCAAACCGACCTGCAGCGCCAGACCTTCCAGAGCATCCCCCAGCTCACCCGTGCCGATCAGGGTGCGCACCACCCCACCATCCACGACACGAACCCGGTGGTTATTCCAATCGAGGATGTAGAGCCGGTTGTCCGGGCCATACGTGACATCCTGAGGCAGATACAATTCCGTTATATCAGGTGCCATGCCCTCAGGCCCTAGTCCGGAGATGCCAGTACCCACCAGCGTGTGAATCTCGGAGTACGGTTCACCGCCGTGCGCTGGACCCGACGGTGAGCTGTCACAGCCGCTGCCGGCGAAGCCAGCCAAGGCCGCCAAGGCGATTCCTCGAACTAGCTGTGTTTTGAAAAGCAGCATCGGGTGCTCCTATGGATTTACACGGCGTATGCGATGATTGTAGGTGTCGGCAATGATCAGACGCCCCATGGCGTCCTCTGCGATGCCGGCCGGCCGGTTCAGGGATGCCGAAACGGCAGGTCCTCCGTCCCCCGAAAATCCGGCCATTCCGTTTCCGGCAACGGTGGAAATGATCCCGGTGTCGAGATCGATGGCACGAATGCGGTGATTCAGCTCGTCGGCTACCAGAAGCCGGCCGTCGCGAGTGAACAGCAGATCACGGGGATTGTCGAACGCGGCGGACAACGCCGATCCTCCGTCCCCCGAAAACCCACGATCGCCCGTTCCCGCGAAGGTGTCGATGCGGTCGTTGTCGAAATCTACGACGCGGATGCGATTGTTGAGGCTGTCCGATATGTAGAGTCTGCCAGCGGGTCCAAACGCGAGTGAGCCCGCGGGCTGGGGGTTGCTCCCCGCGGGAAGATGCAATTGGGCTTCCAGGGGTAGACCCCCGTCTCCCGCAAAGCCGGGTTCGCCGGTGCCCACCACGGTGGAGATGGTGCCGTCGGCGGCAATTCTGCGGATTCGCTGATTGCGCTGGTCGAGGATGTAGAGCCCTGCATCCGGACCGAGTACCGTCTGGCTCGGTTGGCTCAAGAGGGCCTCGCGCGCGTGATCGCCGTCCCCTTCGAAACCGGCAGCGGCCCCGCAGATAACCATAACCAGACCGGTTGCCGGATCGTAGGTGCGCAGCTTGTGGTTGTGCCAGGCCGTAAGCAGCAACGTGCCGTTGGGCAGGGGGATCATCTGGGTTGGGTGATTCAGCAGCACTGTAGTTCCCAACGCGCCGGGAGCCACTTGATCCGATTCGTCGTACGGGCCGTCGCCCACGAAATCGGATCCGATGACGGTCAGCAGCGTCTCGTCGGCCATCACCTTCCGCACCCGGTGGTTGTTCCAGTCCATCACGTAGGTGTCCCCCGCGGGGGTCACCGTGATGTCCATCGGCCAGTAGAATTTGGACAGCAACAGGGGTTGGCCGTCGCCTTCCCAGCCTGGGCCGCCTGTGCCGGCCCAGGTGCAGATGGAGCCGGGTTCAGCGGAACAGAGCGAGACCGGCACCTCCATTTCTCCGTTTGCGGACATGCCCTTGTCGCCGGAACATCCGGCCAGACACAGCGCCACAGCGCAGAAGACAAGCCGCAGAACAGAATTCACCATTGTTTCAAAAACCTTCGTTCGCCGCACTCCTCCGCTGGAGACAGCGACGATTGCTTTACCCATGTAGGTAGTATAAAACTCATCGTTCGACTTACCAATTCATTCCATATTCGCTTCAATCTCCACAAGACCTTCGAACCCGCCGGCGGCCAGTCGGCCGGCGAAGGCGCGGGCGTTTTCCGCCGACAGGCTCGGATTTTCGGTGATGCGCAGGATCCTTCCGACGCTGCTCAGGTTGCGCAAACCGTCCAGGTCGGCCAGGGAAGGATTGCCGACTATGAGTAGATCGCGCCCCACACTGGACAGTCGCTCGGCGCCCACCAATACCGCCAGAGACTCGTTGCCGGCGATCCGCAGGTTTTCACCGATCGAAACCAGGGCGGAGAGTCCGTCCAGGGTAGCCAGGGTGCTGTTCTCGTCGATAAGAAGGCTCTCTTCGATGGTTTCGAGGTGCTCGAGTCCCATGAGGTTTTCGAGGGCGCCGTTTCGCGCCAGGAAGAAATCCTCTCCCAGGTGGACGAGCCCGTTCAGCGCGGCAAGGGATTGCAGTTCCGGTTGGTCCTCCAGACGCAGGTCACCGGCGACCTCTGCCAGGTTTTCAAGTCCGTCCAGGGTGGCAAGGGAGCTGTTGCCACTGAGCCTGAGCTCTCCGGGAAGCGATGTGAAAGCCGGGAACCCCTCCAGATTCACCAGGGCCCCATTGTCGATGATTCCGATATCGGATCCCACGACCGTCAATCGTTCCAATCCATCCAGGGCCCGCAGCTTCTGGTTGCCGCTGATCCACAGCTGGCCGTGCACCGCTGTCAGATTGGTCAGAGCCGCCAGAGAAAGGAGCTCGGGATTGCCGGAGATAACAAGATCGTCGGCAATGCCGGTCAGATTGTCGACGCCCTGAAGCGACTCCACGAGGTCGTTGTTGGCGATGCTTATGCTGCCGCGAATCGTAGTGATCGACTCCAATCCCTCAAGTGAAGTGAGCCGACCATTCCCCTCGACGATCAGGTTGTGACCGATCTCGTGCAGAGAGCGAAGCGGTTGTAGCGTGGCGAGATTGGCATTGCCGTCGACGAATAACGAGCCGCCAATGACTGTTAGGTTTCTCAATCCCTGCAGCTGGGTCAGGTTCTGGTTCTGCAGGAGAACGAGATTGCCGCCGATCTCTTCCAGATGCGACAGGCTGTCCAGGGCAAGCAGCCGTTCGTTATTCGATATATTCAGCTCGCCATGAATCGTCGTCACTCGCTGCAGACCATCCATGCTCAGCAGCGATCGGTTCAAGCTGATTCTGATCTTGCCGCCGTGATTCGGACTCTGACCTACCTGCTGGAGACTGCGCAGGCCGGCCAGGGAGACCAGCTGATCGTTGTTTTCGACCAGGAGGTCAAACCCGATGCTGGTGAGATTCTGCAACCCGCCGAGATTCACCAATCCCGGATTGTTTCTCAGTGTGAGACTGCCGCCCACCGTCTGCAGGTTCTCCAGAAACCCCAGATCGGTCAGGTCCGGGCTCTCGATCAGCAGATCGCCCTCGAGGGTCGAGCGCGACCGCAGGGCTCGCAGGTCGGAGACGGTTCTTACGATCGCGTCACCGGACGAACACTGAGGGTTACCCTCGTCGCCGCAGGAGTATCCCAAGCAGCATGCCGACAGGCCAATGAGCCATTTCATGGGCGATGGGCGCGCAGAAACTTGCGGTCGCTGAAGGTCTTGAGGAACGCGACGATCGCTCTCTGTTCCTCGGCGGTCAGGGTATGACGCCGCGCCCTGAGCAGTGGATCCGTTCGCGAGGTTCGGTGAAATCCTTCACTGTAGAATCGGAGTACCTCTTCCAGGGTTTGGAATCGACCGTCGTGCATATATGGTGAGGTGAATTCCACGTTGCGCAAGGAAGGTGATTTGAACTTGCCGAGATCGAAGGTGTTGCCGGTTATGGCCGCCAGTCCCGAGTCGGCCGGCACCTCATCCAGCCCATTGTTGTGGAACTGATTGTCGGTCAGCAGGACAGTGCCGTGACAATGAAAACAGTCGCCGGTCTCGTTGTTGAAGAGCTCGAAGCCGAGCTTCTCCTCCTCGCTGTAGTTTTCTTTGCCGTTCAGGAAGTCGTCGAACCGGGACTCGCTGGAAACCAGGGTGCGTTCGAACTGTGCGATCGCTTTTACCACCCGATCACGGGTGATCTCGCCGTCGCCGAACGCTGCGGCAAAGAGAATCGGGTAGTCAGGGTGCCGGCTGAGTTTTTCTTCCACGTGGCTCCAGGTTTCGCCCATCTCTACCTGGTTTGCCACCGGCTGCAGCGCTTGCGCCTCGAGGCTCTCCGCTCGTCCGTCCCAGAACAGCGCCGACATCCACCCGGCGTTGACGATATGCATTGAGTTTCTCCCGGTAACACCGGCGACGCCTTCGCTGAATTGGTCGTTGTCCGTAAACGACGCGTTTGGCAGGTGGCAGCTGCCGCATGCTTTGGTGCTATCGATGGAGAGTATAGGATCGAAGAACAGCTTCTTTCCCAGGTCCACCCCCTCTACGGTCATCGGGTTGTCCTCTGGGATAGCCATGGGCGGGAAATGGTCGGGCCGTATCATGTCCAACGGCGTCGGAGTCGAGGACGACTCGCCCCCCATTCCGCTTTCCTTGCCGTCACATGCGAGCAGCAGGGCGCACAACAAGATTGGGACGGCGCGCCAAGTCATGGAACTGAATCATTCGTGGTCTTCGTCATGAGCGTCGTGAATGTCGTCCAGGATGAAGACATTGCCACCGGTCTCGTGCAGCACCAGCTGGGCGTCGCCGTCGTTGTCGCTACAGCCAAGGAGGCCAAAGGTCAGCCCGATGAGGGCGATACTCATGAAGGTCGACGGCAATTTCAAAGCATGAGAATTCCTTGGAGATTAATATAACGGATATCAGTGATAGAGTGGGAGGTAGTATCCGAGGCCAACGAGCAGATTGGCGTCGGCGGTAACCTGAACCTGGTTGACGTCTTGGTGGACGGGGTGCTGGTAATACCAGTATGCCGTCAGGTTGTGTAGTGGTTTGACTTCCATCCCCGGGCTGAGCAGAATCTCGGTTCCACCCGTAGCGTCGGTAAGTTCGCCACTGCGGCCCGGCCGGTGCTGATTGCTCCAGTGACCGACAAGCTGACCGAGCAGTGTGACTTTACTGGAGACCGGGATATGAAGGCCCAGGTGGGCACTGCGTTCTGCTCCGAAGTGGAAACTTTTGCGCCCCTCGGCGTTGAGCTGCATGGACACGCTGGCTCGCAAGAGCATCTCTTCTTGGGACGGACCCACCGGATGGGGCAGGCGATAATGGATCGCGGCGCCCGCCAGCAATCCGTACGCCCCTCTGCCTGGCTGCAAGGTGGGCTCGGCTCGCTGCCTATGCGGGTTTTCCACCGCCGTGGACCCGGTGGGCAGGCGCACACCCAACGTGAGCCCTAATCGGGGGCGTTGAAACCCGGGAATGGGTGATTGCCACGCTCCTCGTAGGTTGAGATCCCCGATCCTGGTGAAATCCCATGTTTCCCGGGTGCGGTCCAACGGGTCTTCATGTTTGACGGCTTCGCGGCGTCCCGCCTTCGCCGTCGGACCAAATCCCGCCGTCACGCCGCGTTGATCTACAACTTTGTGTCGATGTCCCCCAGCGGACAGATGAATATGGCACCGGTTCACAACGGGTAGTTCGGCTTGGAACGACCAAACCTCACCGAATCGGTACTGCAGCAAGAGGCGGGTATTGCGGTTGAGGGTTTCGATTTCATCGTGATCGGGTCGGGAGATCTCCCCGAACCCCACCTTCTTCGTTCCGAATCGGGATTGATTTTGGTCTATGCGTTCGAAAACGATCTGCACATCTATTCCAGGTTGGGCTGTCTTGGTCGCATTCCCCAACCCGAGGTCACCAAGATCAAGCGGGCAGCTGGACGTGCCGCAGCTTGCTTCCGCGGGGGGCGGCACGGGCGTCGCCAGGCTGCCCAGAACCGCGGCGAAGAGAGCTGAGAGCTGGAAGGGCCTCATTCGATTATCCTGTTTGGCCTAGCGCGGTCGATGCATTTCAGACGCCATCGTCTCCCGGTGCCGTAAAAACGTCAGGCCCGTTGGACATACTAGTATCTTGCTTGACAGCCCGGCAGTTGGCAATCAGTATTCCGAACGCAATGCCCAAGCTGTAACAATTAAACCTCGAGTAAATGCACCAAGAAATCCACATGCCCAGCGCCCTGGATGAGCTGAAACGCGGATTTGCCCAGCCTCGGGCCGACTACGGCCCCATCGATTGCTGGTGGTGGGAAGCCGCGCGTTTGGACAAAGAGAAGATGCGGTGGCAGCTGGAAGAGCTCAAAGACAAAGGGGTCGCCGGGACCTGGTACTATCCGCGCTACATCGGCGAGGAGGATCTGGCCTGCCGGCCCCGCTACTGGACGGAGGAATGGTGGGACCTCACTAAATTCGCTGTCGAAGAGCACGAGCGCCTCGGGCTGGCCTACTGGTTCAGCGACTGGACGGCCCACGAGTTCATCCAGGAAAAACTGCGGTCGGAGGTGGATGCGAGACCTGAATTCCACGGCAGGCGCCTCGTTTTCCGCCAGGAGGAGGCGACGGGTCCAGGGCCGCTCGCCCTAAAAATCGACTCCGGAGACGTGGTGCTCGACGCGGCGGCCTTCCGCACGGCTGGCGGGGGTCTCGACTATGCCACGAGGGTGGATCTGACCGCGGACCTGCAGGACGGCGAACTGCGTTGGAGGGCCGAGTCATCCGGGTGGATCGTCACCATGGTCTGCGTCGAGCCGTTCGATCTGGATTACATCAACCCCGAGCTGACGGCGCGTTGGATCGAGATCCTACTGGGCACCTACGAATCCCGCATGGGGCGCCACATGGGCGCCACGATCAAAGCGTTCGGCACCGACGAATGGCGCTTCATGCAGGGTAACGTTCTCTACTCATCCGCGCTGATGCAGCGATTTCAGGCTGAAAAGGGATACGATCCTTCCGCCTACCTGGTGGGGCTCTTTCGCGATATCGGCCAGCCGACCGACAAGATCCGCTGCGAGTATTACGAGGTGATGTGTTCCGAGATCGCGGAGAATTTCTATCGCCCGTTCGCGGCGTGGCTAGAGGAACGCAACATGCTGTTCACCGAATTCTGTCCGCGCGGAAAGACGGAGAACCTCCTGGAGCAGACCCACCACTACGGCGATTTCTTCCGCTACATGGGGAGTTACCACATCCCCGGAAACGAGGAACGCTGCCTGAAGGGCGATCGGGTGCGCAAGTTCCAGGCGAAGCTGGCCAGCTCGATCGCCCACGTGAGCGGCCGCAGTCGGGTAGGACTGTGCGCCTACTGGGGGTCGGGCTGGGGCCACACCACCCAGGAGAATCTGGCGTGGACCAACGAGAATTACGCCTACGGCATCAACCTCTACAACCGCCACGGCGTGCTCTACAGCACGATGGCGGGTTGGTATGAGTGGGTGCCCCCGGCGGTGCATTTCCGCCAGCCTTATTGGAAGTACTGGCGCACCTTCACCGAGTATGTGAGCCGGCTCAGCTACCTGTTGAGTCAAGGCACTCATCGAGCCGATGTGGCGCTGGTCTACCCGCTGGCGACGCTGCATGCAAACTGGGAGGACCGCTGGAAATTCAACAAAACGGCGGAGACCTTCAGCAAGGCGATGTACGATCTCGCCAAGGCGGTGTACCGCGGCGGCATCGACCTGGATTTCGTGGACGACGCTTCCCTGGGCAACGCTCGCGTTGACGGCGACAGGCTGGTAATCGCGGAGATGCCGTTTCGCGCGGTTCTGCTGCCTCCCATGACCACGGTTCGCTTGCAAACCATGCGCCTCATCGCCGAGTTCCACCGCGGCGGCGGCACGGTGGTATGCTTCGGATGCCTGCCCACGGCCTCCGATGAGGGCGGCCGCGGCGATCCGGCGTTGGCGGAACTGTTGGAAGAGCTCTTCGGCATCTCCTCGAGCGCGGGCGTGCAAAAAACGTTAGAGCGTGAGCGGGTGATGTTTGCGCCAACCGACCTGGACTCGATCCCGGCGATGCTGACGCGGTCGATCACCCGGGATTTGATTGCGTCTCAAGCGAACGTTTTCCACACCCACCAGATCGTGAACGGAGTCCATCTCTATTACATCTATAATCACGCCGCAGATCGCCGTCGCATCGAGCTGGATCTGGACGCCGTCGGGGTTCCCCTGCGCTTCGATGCCGGCAGCGGTCAGGTGGGAGAGATCCACCGATTCGAGATCTCATCGGACCGGACTCGCGTGAGGCTCGACATGCATGCATTCGAAGGCATTCCGCTGGTCATCGACGGGGGCGGCGAACGCCCCCAGCTTTTGGAGGACAACCTCGGTGTAGTGGACCGAGTAGAAGAGATGGGTGAGTCGGTTCGCATTTCGGGGACCGATGCGGACGGGGGAGGGAAGCAGGTACGGCTGCGACACCGTGGCCGCGAATACGCAGGGGAGCTCGAAGTGGCGGCACCGCCCGCAGCCATCGACCTGGATGGGGCGTGGGATTTCCGTCTGGAGCCGACGATGAACAATCGCTGGGGCGATTTTCGTTATCCCGCCGCCGACCGCGATATCGGCGCGGAGGTCCGACGGTTTCGCTATCGCGAAGAAGGCGACATCCCCGGAGAAGAGCTTGGCTGGCACCAGGCCGCCTACGACGACGGCGACTGGAGGCAGGTGACCTACACCCACGGGCCGTACTGGTCGACCCTCGGTCCGATCCCCGTGGCCGACGACAGCCCGGAAACCACTGCGTTTGTGCACCGAGACCCACCCCTGGAAACGGATCTCGAGGTTGCCGGCACCGTACTCCGGTGGGAACAGTACCGCTTTTCGAAGAGGTTCGGGTTCGAGAATCGGAGCTCCGCCGAGGTAACCGCCACGGAGCTGGGGAGCTTGATGGGGGTGCAACCTCATTTCCTGCGGTTTCCCGCCGTTGAGGCGGCGGCCACCGACATGCCCGATTTCGAGGCGACGCTGGCAGCACCCGAAGCCCGCGCGCAAGACACCCGGAATTCCGCCTCATCAGGCCAGCGTTACGCGCGCTATTTCCGTACCTGCATAATCGTTCACCACGAAGGTCAGTACACCTTTGACTTTGGAGGGCCTGCCGCCCTGCAGCGGAAGGCATGGGTCGACGGAGAAGAGGTGATCTCGAGAGATGCCGCCACGGCGGACGCGAGGTGTGTCGTGGCACTTGGCGCCGGCTCGCACACCGTGCTGTTGCGCGTGGAGGTGGACGCCACCCAACAGCTGGAAACCTATGCCTTTTTCTATCTCGGAGATCCTCCCGAACACGATCCGCTGATTCCGCAGCTGCAATGGTTCGACGCACAGGCACCCGACTACGAAGTGAGAACCTCCGGGCAGCTAAACGTCGGTTGGTTTCGCTTCGACGCGCCGCCAGGTCTGCGCGAGATCCGGCTCAACTGCGATGCGGAACAGGTGGAAGCCTGGGCCAATGGTATTCCCCTGCGTGTGGACGGGAACCGGGCGCATCCGGACCAGATCATCGAAGATCGTTCGGCGATCGCCCTTCGCGTCCGCCAGCGGAGAGGTGCGTACGAAGGGGCTGCCTTTGTGGAGCCGATAGCGTTCGAGTGTCGTGGGGGTCGGATTCCGGCGGGCGACTGGTGCGATCATGGTCTGGGGGAATACTCCGGCGGCGCTATCTATCGTCGCACGGTTCGACTGGCGCCGGAGCACCTTTCTGGTGCCGTCTTGCTCGACCTCGGGACCGCGGCGGCGACCGCGGCTTTGCGGGTGAACGGCAACGAGGCGGGGGTGCGCATGGCGCTGCCGTTTCGCTTCGACATTACCGATCTGGCGCGACCCGGAGAGAATGAGATCGAGGTATCGGTGGTCAATACCCTCGCCAATCACATGAGCTCCTATCCCACCAACTTTATCTACGAGGGGCAGCTGGTCTCCGGCTTACTCGGCCCGGTCCGGCTCGAATTCCATGCGCGCTTCGAGATGGACGCGGTTCTCGTTTGACACACGCCCTTTACTGGCGATAATTTGGGGCGACCGAAGGACGTTCTATCATGACTACCACGACCAGCGTCGAATCGGATCTGGGCGACCGCCTGAAGCGGCTCAACGAGATCGGAGTCGCATTGAGCGCCGAGCGGGACCTCACCGTTCTGTTGGAGCGCATCCTCTACGAAGCCCGGCGTTTCACCCATGCCGACGCCGGCACCCTCTTTCTGGTAGAGGACGATCATCTGAACTTTGAAATCGCCCAGAACGACACCCTCCACAGCTTTATGGTCGGGCGCTCCGGCGGCAACCACGTTCCCCCAGTCCCCATCAACAAAGAGAGCGTTTCGGGGTATGCTGTCGTCACCGGCGAGATCCTCAATATCGAGGATGTCTACACCGACACCGAACACCGCTTCGAAGGTCCCAAGCAGTACGACCGGCTCAGTGGATACCACACCTCGTCCATGCTCGGGGTGCCCATGAAGGATCACGAAGGCGAGATCATCGGCGTGCTTCAGCTGATCAATGCTACCGATACCGACACCGGCGAGGTGACCGCTTTCACGCTGGCCGATGAAGAGTTGATCCAGTCGCTGGCGTCCCAGGCCGCCGTGGCCATTGAAAACGTCCACCTCATCGGTGAGATGGAGAAGCTGTTCGAATCGTTCGTCCAGGTGATGGCAACGGCCATCGACGAGCGCTCGCCGTACACCGGCGGTCATATCAAACGGGTGGCCGAGATGACGATGGTGGTGGCCAGAGCGGTAAACAGATGCGACGCGGGAACGCTCGCCGATGTCAAATTCGACGAAGACGAAATGAACGAACTCAGGATCGCCGCTTGGATGCACGATATAGGCAAGATTACCACCCCTGAATGGGTGGTCGACAAACCTACCAAGTTGACCACGATTTACGATCGCATCGACCTGCTGAGAGCGCGTTTTGCGTTAGTCAGAGCTTCCATCGAAAATGAGCATTTACAACAGAAGCTGGAGTTTCTGGAAGGCGGGAAGAGCGTTCCCGACGAATTCGAGAGCTCCTACGCCAAACACATTTCCCAGGTCGATGAGGTATTGGAATTTCTCGAGCGGGCGAACACCCCTGGAGAGTTCATGCAGGACGAGGACCTGGAACGGTTGCGGGAGATCGGGAGTTACAGTTACAGCCTGGCCGGCGATTCACGACCGTATCTCAGCCCTGACGAAATGGAGAATCTGTCCATCCGCAAGGGCAGCCTAACCGACGCCGAGCGACAGAAGATCAACGATCACGCCGAGATGAGCATTCGCATGCTCGAGCAGATCCCGTTCACGCGAAAGCTGCAACAGGTCACGCCCATTGCCGGGGCCCATCACGAAAAGCTGAACGGCACCGGCTATCCTCGCGGCCTCAAGGCGGACGAGATCAATGTTCAAGCGCGCATTCTGGCGCTGGTCGATATCTTCGAGTCGTTGAGCGCCGACGATCGTCCCTACCGGTCGCGGCCCATGCCGCGGGAGCTGGTGTTGAAAATCCTCCAGGAGGAGGTGGACGCCAACCATATCGATGGAGACCTCTTCGCGCTTTTCCTGAAGGAGGAGTTATATCTCGAGCTGGATAAGATCAAAGCGGAAATGGCCCGAGATCGGGAGGAGATTTCGAACGGCGACTGAACGCCGGGTCGAATTGGTAATCAATTTCCAGCCGCTCTCTCGATTCGGGAGCGGTTTTTTTTTCGTCCCCCTGCGCCACGCCACCTGTCGCGGAATTCTCATCCTACTGAGCCTTTCCGCGGTTTACTTAACAGCCCCGCAGACGGCATCCGCTTCCTGTGCGCAACGGCCGCTATGGCCCCTGCGCGGAGCGACTCCAGTTCAGGGCACCTGCGGCGCGCTGGTGATCTTCGCCCGCTTCCAGGGTGAGGCCGCGAGCGCAACAGCACCCCCGTTCGCGGCTGAGATTTTCGATCCACAGCGCGCCGGCAGCCTGAGCCATTTCTACAGCGAAATGTCCCATGGTCAGTTTGCCCTCACCGGCGAGGTTCTGGAGCGCTGGTACGCTTCCGAAAACAACGCCCAGTTCTACATGGCGAACACCGGGCCGCAGGATTCCTTTGGTCTGTTCGCGGCCGACATCCTACGCCAGGTGGACAACGAGATTGATTTCGGCCTGTTCGACAACGACGGGACCGATGGCGTTCCGAACTCCGGCGATGACGACGGCTTCGTGGATATGATCTTCATGACCATGCTGACGGTCCCGCAAGGGTTCTTGATCGGCACCGCGACCGGTGTCGCCCGGCTGGGTCTGCGCGAGAACTTCACCACCGCGGATCCCTCCCGTCGCGGTGGATCGATCAAGATTCGCAACGATACCCATAGGAATGGACCGGCCGGGGTCCTGCTGCGGGGCCACACATTCGAGGTGGCCGTGGGCAGCATGGCGCACGAATTCGGCCATTTCCTCGGGTTGCCCGATCTCTTCAACACCCGTTTCGCGCAAGCGGAGGGAGCGATCGAACCTGAACAGGATTCGGCCGGAATCGGGTACTGGGGGTTGATGGCTCACGGAACCCGTGGCTGGGATGAAGCCGGTGGTCCGAATCCGTTTTGCGCCTGGAGTCTGGAGCAGCTTGGGTGGATCGGCGCAAACAACAGCGACCTGGAGGTCGTCGAGAGCAACCGGTTTGATGTTGAGTTCGTGGATGTGAACGCCGGCGGCAAGGTTAGGAAGATCGCGATATCCGGTTCCGAGGAGTACTTCCTCATCGAGCATAGAGGCCGGGAGACGAGCTACTACGAGCGGGATCTGCCCGCCAGCGGATTGCTCGTATGGCATGTGGATCCTTCACAGCCAGATGATGACGATGAACGTGCCAAGCTGGTCGACCTGGTATCCGCAGATGGATTGTATGTCGACGCCGGGTTCCCCCTGGGCAGCGAACCCGCGCCACGGGTCGGTTTCGACAATCTCGATTTCTGGGCCAACGACGATGAGTACCAACGCACCCGGGGCGGAAACCTTGGTGACGCCGGTGATCCGTTCGATGGCGTTACCACTACCGAATTTTCCGTTGTCTCCAATCCCGCCGCCCCTTCAGGGCTTGCCATCGCCAACATCAGGCGCACTTCCGGCGGCATGGTCGCCGATATTCTGCTAGACGATCGTCGCCGTGCAGGGATCGTACTCGACGACGAAGAGTGGCAAGGATCCATACAGGTCGTGGGGGATGTAGTCGTTGGTCCCCGGGGGCGGTTGGAGATCGCGGGCGGGACCCACGTCGCGTTCTCGGCGGACGAACTTGCTCGCGGATTGGATCCCGCACGCACCGAGCTCGTCGTCGAAGGCGTGCTCGTCATCAATCGACCTGGCAGCGGTGAAGTCACGTTGACCTCCGACCGGGACAACCCGGCTCCCGGCGATTGGTACGGAATATATCTGCGACCCGCTGGTAGCCTGTTTGCGTCTTCCACCACGATCGAATTCCCCCTGGTCGGACTGCGTTCGGGAACGCTTGAAGGGGTTCATCAGCTGGAGGAGCTTTCCATACGCTGGGCGGATCAGGGCATTGGACTGGACGATCTGCAGGGTCAGATGGACCTGTCCGATCTGGACGTGCGTGACTCACGGGGCGCGGGTGTCGTGGTGAACGGTCGCGGTTCGTTGAATCTGCACTCGGCGGCTTTGGTGAACAACGGCGGTGCAGGTCTCGTAAGGTCCGGTGGAGAGTTGGTGTTTACCCGCGGCGAGCTCACCGGAAACGGTCTTGTCGCGGCCGCGGCTGCCAACATGGATCTGCGGCTCGGCACATTCGGTCGAGTCACCAGTAGCACCTTCCGCGAGGGAATCGGGATGCGATTGTCTGATACCCAGGAGGTGCTCATCCGAGCCAATAGCTTCTCCGATCAGCAAGTGGGGATAACCTCGAGCAACTCGCGGCCGCAGATTCTCAGCAACCGATTCTCCCGCAACGAGCTCGCCATGGAACTCTCCGGCGACATGGTGCCCGTGAGGCTGGAGCTGAACACCGTTCACGATAGCGATCGGTTGCTGGAAAACAACGCCGCCGTCGAGGTCGTGGCCACCAACAACTGGTGGGGCACCAGCGACTCACGGTCGATAGCCGGGCGCATTCTGGGTGCGGTCGTGTGGCAGCCGTTCCTGAATTTCGATCCGCGCAATCCGGTGGATTTCGGGCTGGCTCAAAGCTACCCCAATCCGTTCAACGGCAGTGTCGTCATAGAATACACCGTTGGTCTGGACGATTCCGTGGTGGAAGAGGAAAACGAAGTACTGGTCGAAGTGCGCAACACCGCCGGCGCCCTGGTGCGCCGATTGGTGCGCGAAGCTGCCTTTCCGGGGGTCTACAGCATCACCTGGGACGGGCGCGATGAGGCGGGAGTTCAGGTCGGCACCGGGGTCTACTATTACTGGTTGCGGATCGGATCGACCGTCGCATTTCGAAAAATGATGGTTCTGCGCTAAGTATATTGAAGGAAAGAATTTCCGCTGTCCGCGCCCTTTCCAATTGGGATCGATCGAGACAGCCACCATGGATCGTGGTGTTCGAAGCAAGCTACCAATATGTAGACATGGCCGGGGGTCGTAGGCGTTCTAGCAAATTCCGCGCGGCGGCAACGTAAGCTTGCTTAACATCCATAATTTACTAAAGATTAGGGTGCTCCAACCGATTTAACTACAAGGAATGGCCTTCAATTTGCTCAAAACCAGTTTCGGCGAATTCCGGGTGTGGCACCTACTCGGCGCCGCGAATTACCCCAGGAAGGAAGCAGTCGAGCACTGAGGACATGACCATGATAAAGAGAAAACTGGCGCTGATTTCTGTACTACTGCTGTTGGCCACAGGCAGCCACGCGGGAGAGGGACTGATCACCAAGGTCCGCGGTTCCAACTTGACCGTCGACAAGGGTGCCGAAGACGGGCTCACCGTCGGCATGAAGGTCATCGTCATTCGACCGCCGACAGAAGCCGTCATTCATCCCGTTACGGGAGAGAATCTGGGAGCGCCCGAGATCAATCTGGGTCCCGGCGAGATCACCAAAACTTCTGGCAGAGCCTCCAACGTGAATCTGGCACAGCGTCCGCTCATGGGCGTGCGTCCCGGAGACCTGGTGCGTTTCACGACTCCAGAAGAAGAGATGATCATGGAGCAGGAGAGCGCCATGGTCAGCAAGGAGAAGGCGCAAGGCGAGCGCCGGGCCCTGCGCGGCAATATCTCCGGCCTCACCAAGAAGATTCAAGCTACGCAGCGACGTATTAGCGGCTTAGAAGCCATCCTCAAGCGACTCGATCGCACGCAGAACGGATTTATCACCCAGCTTCAGTTGGCCCACAAAGACATCACCCTTATGAAAGAGGATATCGACGACATCAAAGAGTCGATTTCCCTGATGGGCGCCGTGCCGGTGGATGAGATGGGGGAAGCCGGAGCTGCCGGTTTCGATCTGCAAAACGAAGAGAATCTGACCCAGCTCAAGGATGTGGTTCAGGGTATGATCGACGAGCTGCGGGCCGAAATCCCGGCGCAGGTGATGGAGCCGGAGGAGGAGATCGATCTAGGCGAGGACGAAGATCTCGATCTGGAAGAAGAGGTAGAGGAAGAGCCTCCGTTCTACACACAGACCTGGTTTTTCGGAATCATCGGAGCTATCGGTATTCTCGCGGTTGTTGCATTCCTCTATTTGAAGATGGCAGCGGCCAGCGAGGAAGACGAGGAGGATGAGGAGGACGACGAAGAGGAAGAGCTCGATGACGAAGAAGACGAGGATGATGAAGACTTTGAGGTCGAAGAAGAAGACGATATCATCGTAGAAGAGACATCGTGACCAGAGGAATCAAAAACGCGTTAGATACGCCGGACCGAGGTGCCGTCATGCTCAAGACTTTTTTTTGGCTTTGTCTGGCCATCGCCCTGTTATGCCAGACCGCCGAGGCGAAGATGGCGGACAAGGGAGTCATCATCAGAGTGGTCGAAGGGCTCGTCTACATCGACCAGGGACAACGGGATGGCGTGATGGAGGGAGATCTTTTCGACATCATTTCTCACGAGGTGCTCTCCCATCCATTGACCGGCGACACGTTGGCGGTAACCCCCAAAAGCGTTGGAGCTCTACGCGTGCGGCAGGTGCTCCCGAAGATGTCCATTGCGCAGGTTATGCAGCTCCATTCCGGCTTCGACCCCATGTTGATGGAGATTGCCCGGGTGCAGACTCCCGAGCGGCTTATGGAGATCGAGATGCTGGCCAAACGCACCATGTTCGCCAACATGGGGATTTCCCGGAGAATGGCGTTTATTCCCGCCCTCTATCAGATGAAGATGGGGGACGAGCGCAAGGGGTGGACGTTGCTGGCTCTGGATGGTGCCGCCCTGGCCGCGGGCATAGGCTACCGCATGAACAGCAACGACTGGAAGGATCGATACGATCGTCTACCCGCCGGAACTGCACAAAGCGATTTCGATTTCTACTTCAACGAAGCGAACGACCGGCGCAAGAGAGGGAATCGATTTCTATGGCTGGCCGGCGCCCTCTACGCCTACAATTGGGTGGACGCGCTGTGGATGGGCAATGGGGGCATGAGCTACAAGAAATCTCAGCAACCGATGATTGATCTCGGGCTCGGTTTTGGCCGCGAGGGCAACGCGATGCTGCAGCTGTCGAGTCGATTCTGAGCTAACGAAGATGTCGGCTCTCAAACATTTCTCGTTTCTTCTCCTCGGTCTCTGGCTCACCGCGTGCGGGGAGTTCGATCGCGACAATCCGGTCGATCCCGTCGTCAGCGGCGGGGTGGATCTCAGGGAACTCCTCGTGGGCACCTGGAGTCGGGCAGACACGGAAAAGAACGAAGTCTACTTCTTTACCGGTGACGGGCGCGTCGAGCTGCGGGACTACACCTCGACTGGAGAGGGGGCCATCGATCGCAACGCATCGTTTCCACCTACGAGAGTCCGCAGCTTTACGGGCTCCTATTCCCTGGTGGGGAACGTGCTGCGGATCACTTTCACCCTCGCCCAATCCAGCGATCCCAACGAGCGCCTGAGTCTCCCATCCAGCGACAAGGTCGTTGAGATATCCATATCGGGCACCCGCCTGGTGCTGAAGGAGCGGGACGGCGACCGCCAGTACGCCCGCATGAGCTGAATTGCCGCGGGTTCTGCCCGCAGACTCAGCTTCGTTCAACAGCTTGCTCCGAGTACTCCCAACCTTATATTCCTGATCCAACCCCCTTTGCCGGTGAACGGACCTCTCTTTGGGCATAGCCGTCATCGATTTCGGTGGGCAGTACGCCCACCTGATCGCCAACCGCATCCGCCGACTCAAGGTGTTTGCGGAGATACACCCTCCCACGTCAACCCCAGCTGATCTTGCCGCCGCCGACGGCTTGATTCTGTCGGGCGGCCCCTCCAGCGTCTACGCCCCGGACCAGCCTCGGTACAACCCCGAAATCCTGCACCTCGAAAAGCCGATTCTGGGTCTGTGCTACGGCCACCAGCTTTTATGCCAGGAGTTCGGCGGGGTCGTCTCTCCGGGGGACACCATGGAGTTCGGAGCCGCCCATTTGCAGGTGGGGCAAGCGGCCGGTGTGCTCGCTGGATTGGCCGACGAAGAGCCGGTCTGGATGAGTCACCGGGACGCCGTCACCGCCCTGCCGACCGACTTCGAAATCCTCGCCAGCACCAGCGACTGCGCGGTGGCGGCGATGGGCGACCTGCAACGCAACATCTACGGCTTGCAGTTTCATCCCGAAGTGAGCCACACGGCTTCCGGAATGGAAGTCCTCGACAACTTTCTGGATATATGCGGCAGCCCGCGCGACTGGACCATGGAGCATTACATCAAAGAGGTGATGGGCCGGATCGAGAAACAATGCGCTGGTCGCAAGGTGTTCCTCCTGGTCAGCGGCGGCGTCGATTCCACCGTCTCATTCCTGTTGTTGAATCAGGCTCTGGGCGAAGAACGGGTCCTGGGATTACACATCGACAACGGGTTCATGCGCAAGAACGAAACGGCGCTGGTGCGCCGCCTCATGAATGAATCCGGATTCCGCAATCTGCAGGTAGTGGAAGCCAGCGCAAGCTTTCTGGATGCCGTAGAGGGTGTCGTCGAGCCGGAGGAGAAACGCCGCCTCATCGGAGCGGAGTTTCTACACGTTCGCGATCGCGCGTTGCAGGAAATGAAGCTCGATCCGAACGAATGGCTCCTGGGTCAGGGGACCCTCTACACCGACACCATAGAGTCGGGCGGCACTGAAAACTCGGCGGTCATCAAGACCCATCACAACCGAGTCGACATCATCGAACAGCTGCTGGCCGAAGGCAAGGTGGTCGAGCCGCTGGATCAGCTCTACAAGGATGAAGTCCGCGAGCTTGGGGAGACACTTGGCTTGCCGCACCACCTCGTCTGGCGCCATCCGTTTCCGGGGCCGGGCCTCGGGGTTCGTGCCCTTTGCAGCGAGGGCAGCCCGGGAAGCAATGGAATCGCTGACGCAGCGCCGGCCCTGCAGGCGACCGGCGCCCGCTTCGGGCACCTGGAGATCGGAATCTTGCCGCTGCAGAGTGTCGGAGTACAGGGAGACTCGCGCACCTACGCGCACCCGGCGGTGATCTCCGGGCGCGCGGATTGGGATCAGCTGGAGGAGCTATCCACGGAGCTGACCAACGAGATTCCGCAGATCAACCGGGTAGTGTATCTGCTGGGGCCAGAGGTGCGACCAACACAACGGATAAAACCGGCCTTCTTGAGTCGCGATCGTCTCGACCTTCTGCGCGAAGCCGATGCCATCGCCATGGATGCTCTCGAACGCCACGGACTCATGACCGAGGTTACCCAGATGCCGACGGTCCTTGTGCCGCTTTCCTCCAACGGGGTCAACGAGAGCGTGGTGTTGCGACCGATCTCCACCGACGACTTCATGACGGCGCGATTCAGCCATCTTCCGCACGCCTTCATCGACGACGTCACCGCTAGGCTATTGGAGCTGGAGGGGATCGAGGCGGTGTTCTACGACGTTACCCACAAACCTCCCGGAACCGTGGAGTGGGAATAGATCACCTGATCAAGGTGTATTTGCTCTTGCCGCGGCGGATGACCAGAAACTTGCCGTGCAAGCCGTCTGCCTTGCGCAACGCTCGATCCAGCTCGGTGCACCGCTCTCCATTCACGTAGATCGCGCCATTCTTGATGTCCTCCCGCGCTTGCCGTTTGGAGGACGACACCTTCGACGTTACCAGTAAATCCACCAGATTCAATTCTTCTTCCACCATCGAGTGCGACGGGACATCGTTGAAACCCTCCTCGATCTCTGCTTCTGCAAGCTCCTGAAGGTTCCCGTAGAACAGGGCCTGGGAGATCTTCTCGGCGGTCTTGGCTGCGTCTTTACCGTGCACCGTCTCGGTCACCTCGGCGGCCAAGCGGCGCTGCGCTTCCCGCTTTTCCGGTTGGGAACGAGTAACGTCCTCGATCTTGCCGATCTCCTTCCGGCCCAGGAAGGTGAACATACGCAGGTAGTTCAGGGCGCTGTTGTCATCGCTATTGACCCAGAACTGGTAGAATTGGTACGGGGAGGTTTTCCCGGCGTCCATCCACACCGCACCGCGCTCACTCTTACCGAACTTGCCGCCATCCGCTTTGGTCACCAGCGGGTTCGTAAGACCGAACGCCTTCTTGGAGGTAGCGCGGCGAATCAGATCGGAACCCGCTGTGATATTGCCCCACTGGTCCGACCCGCCGATCTGCAGCTCGCACTGGTGATCCTGCAGCAGGCGGAGGAAGTCGTAGGCCTGCAAGGTCATGTAACTGAACTCGGTGTAGGAGATTCCGGCGGCAAGGCGAGAGGCGACCGAATCCTTGGCCAGCATGTACGGAATCGGGAAGTGCTTGCCCACATCGCGAAAGAAATCGATCGCCTTTATCTCTCCCAGCCAGTCGTGATTGTTGACCACCTTAGCCGGATTCGTCGCGACCTCGAAGTCCAGAATCGGCTCCACCTGCCGGCGAATCCTCTCCGTCCAGGCGGCGACCGTCTCGGCCGTGTTGAGACCGCGCTCTTCCGAGCGGCCGCTGGGATCGCCGATCAGTCCGGTGCCCCCGCCCACCAGCGCGATGGGGGAGTGGCCGGCCAGCTGGAAACGGCGCAAGACCAAAATCGGCAGCAGGTTGCCAATGGTGAGACTGTCGGCCGTAGGATCGAATCCGCTGTAGAGCGTGATCGGTCCCGACTTCAAGCGCTCCGGCAATCCATCTGTGGACTGGTACAGCAACCCCCGCCATTGTAGATCTTCTAGAATGTCCATAGTGCTCTCCGTTTAGAACAAAAAAAACCCCCGAGAATCGGGGGTTTGCACAGATCGTCGCGAAACACGTCGGTGATATTATCCCCCGTACTGTTTTTCAAGACGATAATAATAGGATTTCAGCGTCATATTCATTTGCCCGTGGATTCAATCGGAATATAGGGGGCCACGAGACGAACGGCAACCCTGTCCTGGCCGTTCGTCGCTCCTATACCATGTCGGTTTCCTCGTTGCCCTTGAACAGGGTGAAGGTACCACCCTGCGGATCGGACACGACCGCGAAGCGGCCCACAGGGATGTCGGTCGCCGGCACACAAACCTTGCCGCCAAGCTCGGTCACCTTCGCGGCCCCGCCGTCGACGTCGTCGCAGCCGATATAGACCATCCAGTGCGCCGGGACCTCCGCCGGAAAGTCATCGCCCATGGCGAAAATGCCACCGTTGCCGCGGTCGCCCACTTTGCCGATGTAATAGGTGCCCATCTCGCCCAGGTCCATCTCTTCGTAGGTCCAGCCCAACAGGTCGCCGTAGAAAGCGCAGGCTTTCTCCTGGTCGCGGGTTGCCAGCTCGTTCCAGGTCAGCGCGCCATGCTCGTTGAAGACAGTGGCTCCAGTGTGTTCCTTCGGTTGCCACAGGGAAACCACCGCCCCGGTGGGGTCCTGGATAATGCTCATGCGTCCCGCGTCCATCACGTCCATGACTGGCATTATCACCGTGCCGCCCAATTCGGAGGCGCGCGCGGTTGTAGCGTCGGCAACCTCGACCAGGATGTAGGAATTCCACACCGGCGGCATCCCGGATTGCTCGGGGTTCTGAGCGCCCATGCCGGCGACATCAACGTCGCCTTTGGAGAACATGGTATAGAAACCGTACTCGCCGGCGGGCTTGTCCTCGTGGGTCCAGCCAAAGAGGGAGCCGTAGAATGTCTTTGCGGACTCCACGTCCGGAGTCATGAGATCGCACCAGCAAAACATCGTGGGTTTCAGCTCGACAGCGGGCATCTGGTCGTTCCTTTCTTGAGGGCGAGGGCGTCAATATGGAGGTAGGATGAGAGATCGATGCAACCGAGTCAAGAAAGATTTCGCGGTAGTTTTGGGGGGGGTTCTTGCTGAGTGGGGGAGATGGAGTCTTGTTGCGTTCTGGGAGGTCTGTTCTATTTTCGGAGCCAGGGCGATTAGCTCAGCTGGTCAGAGCACCTGCCTTACAAGCAGGGGGTCGCTGGTTCGAGCCCGGCATCGCCCACCATCCAAAAAAGCCTTCGGAGCACTCCTCCGAGGGCTTTTCTATAATGACTCGGTGTGACGGTTGCCTATTGACTCCGTACCATAGTGCAGGGTCTATATTCAGTTTGGAGGATGAAAATTGAACCAGATCACGATAGGTCAACTGGCCAAAAAGGCCGGCGTAAAGGTTGAAACAGTGCGCCACTATGAACGCCGAAATCTGATATCCGAGCCCCCACGGAGCGATTCTGGATACCGCCAGTACAGATCCAAGGATGTACAACGAATTCGGTTCATCAAACGAGCGCAACGACTGGGATTCACGTTGCGTGAAATCGAGGAACTCCTGCAGTTGAGAGTAGATCCAGACACAACGTGCGCTGATGTGAAGACCGAGGCCGAAGCAAAAATCGAAGACATTCGCCAAAGAATTCGCTCTCTGCAGAAAATGAAGCGCGTACTTACAGAATTGACAGTGTCGTGCGACAGTCGTGCGCCAACGAATAACTGCCCGATTCTGGAATCTCTGGCTAAAGTCGATTTCATATATGATGACGATTGTCCGAACGTGACCGCTGCCCGACAAAATCTCGAGCGCGCGTTTGAGCGGACGGGTCGGAAGCCAGTTTGGCGTGAATGGCGGCGTGCCGAGAGTTCCGAGGATTTCCAGCATTACGGATCCCCGACGATACTTGTCGACGGCGTCGATGTTGGCGCAAATGGTGCGGTCAAGGCAGGTGAGTCGTGCCGCCTTTACCACGACAACGCCGGCAATCTTTCTGGTGTGCCGTCCGTGGAGTCAATTGCATCGAAGTTGCAGAGCGATGAGGGGCACAGCTTACAACCGAGAGATCGCTGGAGCCGGATGTGGGCGGTGGCCCCAGCAATCGCGACCTCACTGTTACCCAAACTAACCTGTCCGGCCTGCTGGCCTGCATATGCCGGGGTTCTGAGCACGCTGGGATTGGGGTTTGTGGACTATACGCCTTATCTGATGCCGCTGACGATTGCGTTTCTTTTGATCGCGCTAGGGTCCTTGGGCCGAAGCGCATACAGAGAGGGCGACTACAAGCCTCTTTTCCTCGGGATTTTAGGGGCTCTGTTCGTTTTGGTCGGGAAGTTTGAGCTTGATATGGAGGCGGCGATGTACGGCGGCATAGCTTTACTGATGGCCGCATTTGTCTGGACCTCCTGGCCAAAGCAAAACCATGACTGTGCGCAGCATGCGAGCCAAACATAGGAGAGCATGAAAATGAGTGATAATCTTCACGGCCGGCTGTCCGGCCTGCGATGACACTGTGGAAATGGTTAATCAAATGGTTTGTCCCTGCTGCGATGTCAGCATTCTCGATATGCATGAGAAGGAAGTCGCCAGTCGTGCGCGGGCGCTGGGCATACGCTCGGTGCCCGCTGTTGCCGTTGACGGAAAATTGGCCGATTGCTGCAGCGGTCGTGGTCCGGATGAAAGTAGCCTGCGAGCAATGGGCGTTGGACAGCCTTTGTAACTGAGGTGCCTCGTTGCTGGCCCACAGGACAATTTCCTCAAGTTCACTTTTCCGTTGTCGATCTATGTAGTGGACCTTCCGGGTCCAAAATTCCACGGACGGATGTCCCTGTCGAGCATAGCTCTGTCTCGGCAGGGTTTTTTTTGGCAGTTCGTGACTCCCTGCAGGCCGAAGTTTTTACCATACTCCATTCCTGAAACGGCCGAAGGGAGTAGATCATGCGACGCCTCAACATTCTGCTTGGGATTTGCCTCCTTGCTCTAGTTGGTGCTTGGTCCTTGCACACGACAAGCTCGTTCGCGCAAGATGAGAAGCAGGCTGAGAAGGTCACCCTGCCATCGGAGTGCATGAAGGGCTGCTATGACGTTTACGAAGTCCAAATGTCTTCGTGCGAGAAAAAGGGGAACGGCGTTGTCAAAGGTATCTGCGAGGGCAACGCCTTTGAAACGTACACGCAGTGCATGAAGGACTGCAGAAACTTGGCGGACAGCGCGTGCCAGGACCGGATGGTAGTACACCTCAAGGCTTGCGACGAGGTGGTAGGGACTAAAGAGAAGTGCGAGAAGAGGGCCCTTGCCACGAGCCGCCATGGTTCAAGAGGAGTCTTCGCCAGGGCGGAGTAACTCGCTGTGGAAGGACGCTACTCAGGCGGGGCGCAAGCTGAGTACTGAGGATCTTGGCTTGCTCAGCGGAAAGCGGCAGTGAGCGCTGCTAATTGAAATCGGCAGAGAACGGAGGAGCCGCCAGTGTTTAGTGTAGATGTTATTTCTGAGTATCTCCTACTTGGGGGCTTGTGCTCGGAATCTTGGCGGCCCCTTGGGCAGGGTACTTGGGCTGAGTCACACGCTGGTCCGGTGAAATATGCGGAACTGGTATTTGCCGGGATTCATCGGTACACGATAAGAGAGGGGGATTTGGCAGACGAGCAGCCTAGATTGTCGCAGGAGATAGCGGATCAACGCCGCGGAGTTACGGTGGGCGTGGTGAAGGTGCCGGTTGCCGTGATTGAGCGGTGGGAGGAGATGGCGAGGGAGCTGGAGGGACTGCCTTCCCGAGACAACGCTCTAGAGACAGTCCCTTCAACAGTAGATAGAACTACGCCGCAAGCCTCTTCGACGGATTGAGCCGACGGGAAATTTGAGCTAGCGAGAGCCCTTCGTTGACCCGCAGATCATTAATCAGGTGTTTGAGCAGAATAACCTCCGCTGCATCAAACAGATCCTTATTGCCGACACAATCTGCCACTTTAAGCAGGCCTTTGGACTTGTACTGGCGCATTTGAGGAACCGATTTCCCGAAAAGACTGGCCGCCTCCTCAATGCTGATAAGGTTGAGCGATATGACTGCCATCAATAAAGACCTCCATGTCTAAATCGCAGGCAGGGGATTGCGTGGGGTGCTATCTACTATATCGGGTGCTACGGAGAAATCTTCAAAAAATCCTTCGGACTCGCTGCGACTACAAAGAAAAACGCGGCACCGACCGAAACCGATGCCGCGTAAACCAGGTGATCTGTTTGAATCTCTAATCCGAGACTAAAACCTCGAAGGAGGTGCCATCAGCGGTCCTAGTTGTATGGGATCACCGCCCGATGCGCAAGTTGCCACGAGTCGGTACCCGTGGCCGCAAGTTGCACCAGGACAGAGTTGATAAGTAAGCGAGTAGTCACCTGAGCCTGTTCCCTCGAGAGTGGCCAGATCCTGGAACGTTGTCACCCCAGTCTCGGGATCGAACGCAATGCCGCCCTGGATAGTGTAGAGCACAGAGCCGGTCGTGCCCGTGGTGGTCCAGGTCCATTCTACCAAGCCGCTGAAGCTGATGATGGTGACACCGATACTGCCGACCAATTCCACCTCACACGAAACTGGCGCGGGATCACAGTTCTCATCCAGACTCTCGGTACCGGGCAGCACGTCACCGTGGTTGAGATGAGCGTTCAACGCATTGCCATTGATGTTTATCAGATTCCACCCACCGTTACCGGTGGTGTGGCAGACACCGACCCTGGGTGCTTTCTTGGCAGCCGGTTCTAAAGCAGTTGGAGAATTGGAGTTGTCAGTGCAGCCGATGAACAGGGCAACATTGCGAGAGAAAGTAGGATTTTCATGCGGATCTCCGTTGTGGTATATCGATCTACTGAACTACATCAATGCTGATTGCAATCGCGGTGACAGACTCGTCCGTGCTCCGTGCGAGCAACTGCCTCGGTGTTCTCAAGGGACCGAGATTCAGCTTCACGGAGCTCGAGTTGCCGTTTTGAATGGCGTCGGCCAAGATTGTCCCGTCCTCCAATATTTGGCCGCTACACTGTGCCGGTTTGAACTGAGCGGTCGTGGAACAGCTGGATATTGTGCTTCAGTAGCCACAGTTATCTCCAATATGCACCTTTCGTCCCGACTGAGTGCGGAGTCGGGCACGGCATCGAGCTTATCCTGGCAGCGATAGGATTGAGTGGGGGCATCGGACTAAGGCTGCAACCGGTCTCCCTTAGTTTTTTTCTTCCACTCATCAATCTCCGGCTTTACTTCATTCTCGTAGCAGGACGGACAGATCGTGTGACTGAGGTCGGCGTCCGTCTTCTGGGTCAGGTATTTCTCCATCGACATCCACTGCGCTCCCTCGTCCTGTATGTTTTTGCAGTACGCGCAGATCGGCAGCAGGCTAGCGAGTTGATCCAGCTCCTTGCGCAGTCCGAGTATGCGCTCGGCGACTCGCAAGCGCGCCTGCAGCTCATGGCGATCGAAGGGCTTCGTCATGAAATCGTCAGCGCCGGCTTCCATGCCCTCCAGATAGTCGGATTTCTCTTTCTTGACCGTCAGCACGATGACATATGTGTACTCTCTCTTGTGCTGGCGGCGGATGCGCCGGCACAGCTCGATTCCGTCGAGTCCTGGCATCAGCCAATCGGTCAGCACGACCCGTATATCCACGTCCGCCGTAAAGGCGTCCCAGGCCTGCTCTCCGTCGTCGGCCATGACTGGCTCGTGGCCGAATTTACGCAGGGTGGCTTCGAGTACCTCGCGGGTCACCGCCTCGTCTTCTGCGATCAGAACTTTCATTTTTCACCTGTCCTTCGAGACATTAGGGCGAATGCGCCCACGTTGCGTTGTGACATATGGCGTACGAAGAAAAACGCCGCTCACCTGAGTGGCCGCTCTCTCCGCCTTCACTGTGAGCCGATTTCACAGTTTCGAAGGCTCCCGTTTGTCGCTAACCAAGATACCAAACTGCTCCAGACAACTCCAAAGCCAGAATTAAAAAGAAGAGGGAAACGCTCACTCGGAAATTCTCTGGAGCTATTACCCCTTTATCTGTGACACACTGTACATGGAAGGCTTACGAGGAGAGAGGAATGGCAAAGCAGCCTGATGGAGTCGGATTGGCGCAGGAGATAGCGGATCAATACCGCGGAGTTACAGCGGGTGTGGTGAAGGTGCCGGTTACCGTGATTGAGCGATGGGAGGAGATGGCGAGGGAGCTGGAGGGGCTTCAGCAGGAGACTCCGGAAGAGGAGACCTAGCAAAGAAAAATTGCTGGCGATTGCTCACACACATTCCGTTCTTCAGGCTCTACGTCTAAACAACCAAGGAGCAGCTCCGCTGGCACTCCAGAGTCGATTCCAGTTATCAGTCCCGATTACGTCGAAGAGAGTCTCGATCATAGCAACGGCCTTCTACCTTGTCGCTTGCGGGTCATCGATAGAAGACAGTATAGACAAACTCGGCGCCGGACCCGACGAGCAAGCCGCAGCAAAACATGAGCTTGTCCTGGCCTCAGAAAGAGCCGTTGAGCCCCTTATTCAAGCGCTGGCATCGGATCGAGAGACGAAAATCCGTGCTGAAGTGGCGGACATTCTGGTGAGTCTTACGATGCGAACCGCCGACGAGCGGATCGCCGCCGTGCTCGAGAAACATTTACTGAACGATCCCGAGCCTGTGGTGCGTGGACGCATCGCCGAGGAGCTGGAACTGCGCATGCAATCCGAGTTTTTTGACCTCTTTCTCCGGGCCATTTCCGATCCCTCTCCAATGGTGCAGGCCCCAGCGCTGCTCTCTTTCGGCAATGCTATGGGCAAGCTGAGCGACGAGCAGACCCAAACGTTGCGGCGGCTCGCAGGTGAAAGGGCACTTTCAGAAGACCAGGAGGTTCGCGCGGCCGCGCTATACCTGGTCGAAGAGTACGTCGCTCAGTGGGCAAAGAAGGCGCGAGAGGCAGCTCTTAAAGCAAATCTTTCAGAAGCCGACTCCCTTCTTGGCGTGGCAGTGGCTTATGCACCGGCCAGCAAACAGGCCAGATATTACCAGGGAAAATTTTACTTCGATTACATGGAACGCGAGCATGGAATTAAGATGTTGAGGACACATCGACTGTTAGTTGATGTACCCAAACTCGAATCGCCCCCAACCATCGACGGACTGTTGGGCGATGAAGCCTGGGAAGGGGCGGCAAGGATTGATTCGTTCTATGTCCATGGGAGTACCCGTACGACGAATCCACCCCAGGTTCAGACTCACGTCGTGATGGGGTATTCCGATACTGCACTCTATTGGGGCGCGCACTGCTTCGACGCCCATCCAGAAAGCCTGGTAGTGCTACCATTTGAAGATGAGGCTCCTTTTAAGCTACAGGACGTAATGATGTTTCGTCTCGATCGTAACCTGGACACGAAAGTCGCTCAAATGTTCGTCAACACCTTGGGATTGCAAAGAGATAGGGGGTATTCCGATACTGCACTCTATTGGGGCGCGCACTGCTTCGACGCCCATCCAGAAAGCCTGGTAGTGCTACCATTTGAAGATGAGGCTCCTTTTAAGCTACAGGACGTAATGATGTTTCGTCTCGATCGTAACCTGGACACGAAAGTCGCTCAAATGTTCGTCAACACCTTGGGATTGCAAAGAGATAGCTGGAACGACTTCGAGGACTGGGCATGGGCCTAAAAAATGGGATGCGGACGCGATGGGATGCGGACGCGAGGGCGGCAGCCTATGTCGGAGACGACTTCTGGTCCGTCGAATACGAGCTTCGGTGGGATCCGATATACCATCCGCCGCCGGTTTCGGGCGAGATCTCCGGTATGAACTTTATCCGACTTTTCCGCGCGATAGAGTGGAGTCACCCGTTTGTCGGGTATGACAAAAAGAAGGCACGAGGTTTCCTCCTCTTTCAATAGTTCGTCCGGACTGATCGCGCAACGGTATTCTCAGCCCTTTCACTTGGGTACTTATTTGTTGTTTTGATTGAGGTTGGGCGGCGATGGCTAGGGAGCTGGAGGGGCTGCCTGAAGACGAATCTCTAGAGGCAGCCCCTTCAATGCGAACTACGCCGCAAGCCTCGTCGACTTGAGGCGTTGAGCAATCTGCGCCAGCGAGAGCCCTTCGTTGACCCGCAGATCATTAATCAGGTGTTTGAGCAGAATAACCTCCGCTGCATCAAACAGATCCTTATTGCCGAGACAATCTGCCACTTTAAGCAGGCCTTTGGACTTGTACTGGCGCATCTGAGGAACGGACTTTTCAAAGAGGTCCGCCGCCTCCTCAATGCTGATAAGGTTGAGCGATATGACTGCCATCAATAAAGACCTCCATGTCTAAATCGCAGGCAGGGGATTGCGTGGGGTGCTATCTACTATATCGGGTGCTACGGAGAAATCTTCAAAAAATCCTTCGGACTCGCTGCGACTAGTTGGGACAAAGAAAAACGCGGCACCGAACGAATCGATGAATGGGCATTGCGCCTCGACACCTCGCTATGATATCCACCGAATTGAGGCCAGCACTCGGCGATTTATTCAAAGGTGTTTTTGTTACTTTCGCGTTCTTCAGCCTCGAGTTCCTTGAGATGCTGCAGGTGCTTCTGGCGACAACTGTACTGCATCCGCAAATAGAATCGGCCAAGCACAAAGAGACCGATCAGTACACCCACGAGAACGACGCCGTACACCACGAGTTCTTCGTTACTGGGACCTCGGCTGAACTGCACATGGGCGGCTTCGACCCGCTCCGTTGTCGGTGCCGCCGTGCCCAGACCGATCAGAGTCATGTTCTACCAACATTGTCAAAAAGGAACGAGAACCTTCTGAATATTCGACTCCTCAGGCAGCGTTGTGGTTTCGTTCAAACCACGGATGCGCCAATGCAACGGCTGCGAATGGCCCTTCTCTGTCACCTGGCGAACTGCTTCGTCCTTGAATTCTGGTGTATAACGCTGCTGACTCATTGGACTCCTCCGGTTGCCTCAAAGATAGCATCCAAGGTGTCCACATTACCGGGTCAATTCCAGACCTAGCAAAGAAATTGCTGGCGATTGTTCTCACACATTCCGTTCTTCAGGCGTTACGTCTAAACAACCAAGGAGCAGCTCCGCTGGCACTCCAGAGTCGATTCCGGTTATCAGTCCCGATCACGTCGAGGAGAGTCTCGATCATAGCGACGGCCTTCTACCTTGTCGCTTGCGGGTCATCGATAGAAGAGGGTATTGACGGGCTCGGCGGCGCGCCCGATGAGCAAGCCGCAGCAAAACACGAGCTTGTCCTGGCCTCAAAAAGAGCTGTTGAGCCCCTTATTCAAGCGCTGGCATCGGATCGAGAGACGAAAATCCGTGCTGAAGTGGCGGATATTCTGGTGAGTATTACGGTGCGAACCGCCGACGAGCGGATCGCCGCCGTGCTCGAGAAACATTTACTGAACGATCCCGAGCCTGTGGTGCGTGGACGCATCGCCGAGGAGCTCGGACTGCGCCTACGATCCGAGTTTTTTGACCTCTTTCTCCGGGCCATTTCCGATCCCTCTCCACTGGTGCAGGCCCCGGCGCTGCTCTCTTTGACTAATGCTATGGGCAAGCTGAGCGACGAGCAGACCCAAACGTTGCGGCGGCTCGCAGGTGAAAGGGCACTTTCAGCAGACGAGGAGGTTCGCACGGCCGCCGTATACCTGGTGGAAGAGTACGTGGCTCGATCGGCAGAGAAGGCGCGGGAAGCGGCGCTCAAAGCGAACCTTTCGAAAGCCGACTCCCTTTTTGCAGACTTGGTGGCATATGCACCTAACAGCAAACAGGCCAGATACTACCAGGGAACGTTTTATCTGGACTACGTCGAGCGCGATCGCGGAATCGAGATTTTGAGAGACCATCGCCTGCTGGTGGATGTTCCCACCCTTGAATCGCCTCCGACCATCGACGGCCGCTTGGACGATGAAGCCTGGGAGGGCGCGGCACTAATAGATTCGTTCTATGTCCACACGCGGCGCGGGCGCACGACGTTGCCACCACGTGTCGAAACCCGCGTGCTGATGGGGTATTCTGCAACGGCGCTCTATTGGGGCGTGCACTGTGCCGACGCACATCCGGAAAGCCTGGTGGTGCTGCCACATGAGGATGAGGGGCGTAAACCCCGCCAAGATCGGTTCTACTTCCGCTTCGATCGCAACCGGGACACGAAGACGATCTCCCACATCTTGGTCAACAGCCAGGGGGCGACGGTTGACGTGCGGGACAGCAAGGAGAGGGATGGTGATTTCAAATGGGACGCGGAAGCGACAACGGCGACTTATGTGGGAGACGATTTCTGGTCTTTGGAATGCGAGCTTCGGTGGGATCCGATCTACCACCCACCACCGGGGTCGGGCGAGTTCTCGCGTGTGAACTTTATCCGCTTATTCCGTACCGTCGAGTTCAGTCAATCGTTCGCCGAGTACGACAACCTAATCGCATCAGGATTCCTTCTCTACCAATAGTTCGTCGGGACAGAGGCCGTAGATGACTGCTCCAAAGTGGGGCGTAAGGAGCAAACCGTGCCCGCGAGACATGCTGAAGCACATTGGTAAACTCACGATCAAACCAGCACTAAGTCCTACGGACTGATCACACAACCTGTATTCTCAGCCCTTCCATTTGGGGCCTTACTTGCTGTTTGATTGAGGTTGGGCTCCAGCGCGATTTTATGCTAGCGTGCGCACCCGGGCGAAAACGGTTGGTTGAGTTTGGAAACTGCCGTTACGTGGCCCCAGCTTCACGCAGAAGTCTGGCCACCTCATTATGATCACTGGCCCAAGCCAGAGGCAGCGTGGTTCTTAAGCCTTGATCAAAATTACATCGACTCCGAACCAGACTCTATAGGCAAGCTGATCGTCACCTCCGTACCCTTTCCCACCTCGCTCTCGATCTGGATCTCTCCCTGGTGATCCTGGATAATCCTGTAGTCCGTGGACAATCCCAAACCCATTTTCACCCGAAGATCGGTGGCGTGAAAATCAAAGTCGAAGATGCGTTCCAACTGCTCCGGCGGAATTCCCACGCCTGTGTCGCTGATCTGGACATAGACTTTGTCATCGGCCTCAAAGGTACTGACGCTTATCTCTCCTCTTTCCTCTATAGCCTGGAGCGCGTTTTTGAGCAGGTGCATGAAGACCTGGTTCAGCTGTCCGGGAGAACAGTAGATCGGTGGGATGTCCCCGTATTTCTTGACCACGGTGATGTTTTCACCGATCCGGTTTTGCAGCAGCGTCAACGCGCTATCGATCCCCACGTGAAGACCTACCACCTGGAACTCGGCTTCGTCCAGCCGGGCGAAATCCCGCAGACTGCCGACAATGCTGCCCACCCGTTCGGCACCGCTGGCCATCACCCGGCTGGCATCGGCTATTACCTTGAAGACCGATTGAATAGTCTTATCATCTTTATATTTGGGAAAGGTCCTCTCCAGCGTTTGGTTCAGTTTATCTGTTGCCCGGGTCAGCGTGTCGTGCATGCTGCTGATGGCCCCCAGCGGCGTGTTCATCTCGTGTGCCACGCCGGCCACCAGATCGCCTAAAGAGGCCATCTTCTCCTGCAGGACCAGTTGGTTCTGCGTTTCTTTGAGCAGGCGCAGATTCTCTTCCAGTGCCCGGTTCTGCTCCTCCAACCGCTGAAAATCGAGATAGCGCACATAGCCCAATGACAGGGCATCGGTCAGTTCCTGGACGATGGTCAGGTGCTCTTCCACTCGCGTGGATTCTATAAAGGCGACGACGCCATGCTCGAAGGGCACATAGTTAAAGGCCCATTCGGCTCTTTCGGGTATTGGATAAGGCCGGTCCAGGCCCCAGGGCTCGGTCAACGCCTTAAACCTTGACGCATAGTCCTCGCCGCTGACCGCAACAGTTATCACTTCTCCTCGGCGCCACGAATCGATCATTATTTGATCCCTTGAACTGGGCAATTCCACTTCCCCTACCACTATCTCTTCATTGAACTCAAACAAGTGGGACGAAGTCCATGAGATGCTGAACTTTCTCGGGTTGTGGAAGGCGTAGTAGCGTCTTCTAACATGAACACCATCCTCATCCTCTTCCAAGAATCGAATGGTGGGTCCCAAGTTCTCAATTCCCAGATTCACCATCTCCTCCCACATCATTCCCATTACCTTGAGGAGATCATCGCTGGACCGCATGGCCATAGCCTCTGACCGCATCCGCTCTACAGCCAGTCTGCGGTTCACCGAAGGCACATCGCCTTTTGGTACCTGCTGGCGCAATTCAGCGTGGTCTCGGCGCAACGCTTCCAGTTGGGCGATGAGTTGCTTCTGGGTTTTCTCCACGTCTTTCAAGCTAAACAACCTTGCTTTTGGGCTGCATGGCCTCTAGTGGTCACTTCACGATTGCAAAAGTGCTTCCACATCTATGGTGATCAGCACATCATCGCTGACGACAACACCGCCTTTATCCATCGGCGCGTTCCAACTTACACCAAAATCGTGGCGGTTAATCGTGGTCTCAGCGACGAATCCAGCGCGTGGCATGGGACCCTTGTCAACACCATCTTCCCAAAATGGCGTGTCCCACTGGCCTAAGTATCGCACGTCTAAAGTGACCTTCCGCGTTATGCCACGAATCGTTAAATCACCTATGACTTTGAAGTCATTCGTACTGGTGAGTTGAATTTGGTTGCCGGAGAACGTGATCTTCGGGTGGTTTTCGACATCCAAAAAATCACTTTGACGTAGGTGGTCGTCCCGGTCTTCGTCTCCCGACCAGAGCGAGGCCGCATCAATCTCTGCCTCAACAGAAAAAGTGAGAGGATTTTCTGGATCAAATTCCATCGTGCCCTCAATATTCTTGAAGCACCCACGAATCCAAGTGACCATCATGTGTCGGGCGCAAAATTCTGCGGCTGTATGTCCGGGTTCAAATACCCATTTTGCCATGACTATTCCTCATCATGTTGTCCGACGTGCTTACCAGTGTGTTTGAAAGGTTAGGCTTTGATTTCTTCGCGAACCACATTGTAATCTACGCCGAACTCCTCCAAGACCTGGCAAGCTGCTCCTTCTCGATCTCTGAATAGCGCAAGCAAAAGTTGATCCCCTTCGACTACGTGACTCTGCATCTTTCTTGCTTCCTCAACTGCCGCTTCCAGAACTTGCTTTGCCCTTGGAGTATGATGCATTCCCGCAGCACTATGGGCGCCACCCGACGGATATACGTAACTATCAATCGATTTCTTCAGCTTGGCTTACACATTTAATATCGGCGCCTAGTTCATCGCGGCCCGGAAAATTCGATCTCCCGCTCGCCCTTTCTCCGTCACCTCCAGCCTAACCATCAGCTCCGCTCCTTCATTATAGTAGTGTTTAGCAACATTCCCGTTTTCAATCCGCGTCTATATTAACTCGACGAAGTCGTCTTCCTGCGCCTCGTCGGCGAACTCCATTCCTATCTTCTGCTTGCCCCAATCGAGATACGTCCGCCTGAACATGCGTGCCCGGCCAGCGTCAATTTCGCGCTTGTCCGTGCCGCGTGGATTTTTGTTCGGTTCGGGCTTGGAAGGCATGCCGGAAAGGTAGGAAGCCGGCGAGGGCGGTTCAATTGCGGGAGATACGGGCGTTGGAGCTGGTTTCGGGACGAGGTTGAGTGAGCCCGCGCCTCCGGGGCTTTCGGATCGTACCACTACTGGTTCGCGGCACGTAGATAACGACGCATGTGCCACGCAAACTCGGACTCAATCTCATCCTTCTGGCCATTTGTGCCGGTGATCTGCAGCCTTACCAAGGCTTGGGTGGCCATGTGAAAAGGTTTTCGGCATTACGGTCTTTTACAAACCTTTCCTTGTTACCGGCAAATCTGTTAGTTCTGATCGACCCTATGTTTGGACAGATCTAAGTGGGGACTCCGAGGAGAGCAGATGTGCGTTCTCGGGGCCCCACCAAATTGCTTATCTTTAGTAAGAAAAAATATCGCCTCCTTTTGCGACACCTATCCCGATGCCTTCTGAATTATTGCTCTGAATTTGACTCGTACATTGTCTCTGCGACATCGGAAAACAAACGACAGAATAATTCAACTCGTGACTTTGCGAAAAGCCGCATGACCAAACGAAAGAGCTTAGGAGTGAAAAGTCTCCTTTTGGTAAAGGACCAAGGCACTTGGATAAAGCGCGAGAAGGTCAAACGCATGGCCAGTGGCGGATGAAAGTCCTTATAAGTTTTATTCTAATCGGCTTGCGGACAGTGTTCGGACAATCATCGCAAGTCAAGACACCTGAAGCGCATGCCGAGCTGCCCAACTCCCCGGCACAGTCCCCGCGCTTCGAGAAGATCGCGACAGGGTTCGATTTATACGCGATCCTTCAAGATCGGGACGGCTTTTTGTGGTTGGCCACGCAGAGTGGACTGGTCAAGTACAACGGCTACGATTTCCACCGTTACTCCGCTGGCGAGCACTCCATCACCGGAAACTTCGTGAACGCCCTCTACGAGGACAGCGAGGGTATCCTTTGGATCGGCACCACAAGCGGGCTCTGCTCTTACGACAAGGCGAGCGACCGGTTCACTCAATACAAGCACGATCCCCGGCAGCCCGAAAGCATCAGCAACGACAACATCCTGATGTTCCAGGCGATCGTCGAGGATCGCGATGGAGCGATATGGGTCGGGACCTCAGACGGGTTGAACCGGTACGATAAGAGTGAGAAGCGCTTCACCCGTTACAGTAGCGACCCGACCGACTCCGCAAAGCTCATCGATAACTTCATAAGCGCGATAATCCGGGACCGACATGACTTCCTTTGGATCGGCACGAAACACGGTTTGCATAAGTTCGATCCCACCAAGGGGATCGTTGTCGAGCGATACCCGAGCCAGCGTGACGACCCGATGAGTCTGCATGGCATCAACGTCACCGCCCTCATGGAGGACAGCGAAGGAAAGATCTGGGTGGGAACCCATGAGGACGGGCTGCAGAGGCTCGACCCTGTCACTCGGACCGTGACGCACTATGTCGCCGGCTCCGAGCGTGCATCCAGCCTGAGTAGCAATTTTGTCTATTCGATGATCGAGTTGCCGGACGGCAAGCTGTGGATCACGACGTTTGGGGGCGGACTCAACATATTCGACCCCGACACCGAGACGTTTTCGCCCTACCAGTACAACTCCGAGGCCAACGATCCCGATGGCATCAGCAGCAACCTGCTGGGGGACATCGTCATGGACAACTCGGGCGCGGTATGGATTGCCACCCTGGACGGCGAGATCAATCGATACGACCCGAAGGGGCCGAGGTTCCAGACGGTGCGGCATGTGCCCGGCGTACATAACAGTGTGAGCAAAGGATCGTATATCGGCCAGATCATCGAGGATCGCACCGGCGTAGTGTGGATTGCCGTAGGGGGGGCGGGGCTGGACCGCTACGACCGCAAGACCGGCGTGTTTACGCACTACCGCCACGTTCCGGACGACCCCGAGAGCCTGCCGGAATCGTACGGGCACGCGCTCATCGAGGATACGCAGGGAAACCTATGGATGACGTCGATGAATTGGATCGTCCTCGTCGACCGGGAGACGGGCAAAGCAAAAAAGACCTATCCTGCCAGGGCCTGGCCGCACAGCCCCATCGAGGACCGCGGCGATCCGGATATCCTCTGGTTTGGCACCGGCGGCTTGGGGCTGCTGAAATTTCACAAGCCCACGGGGGAAACGACCTATTTCGAACCGGATCCTTCATCCGAGACGAGCGTCAGCGTTGGCGTCGCGCTCTCCATCTACCAGGACGATGAGGGCTTCATCTGGATTGCGTCGCTGGGAGGCGGACTCGACCGATTTGACCCGCGTACCGGTAAGGTTGTAGCCCAAGTACAAACACAACCCTGACGATCCGACAACGCTCGCCAGCAACACCCTGTACCAATTCTTCAGGGATTCGTCGGGTACCTATTGGATCGGCAGTGAAGCCGGGCTGAACCGTTTCGATCCCAACACCGGGACGTTTCGCCGCTTCTCCGAGCGCGATGGCACGTTTCCGATGAGCTCGGCCGGGCAGATCGCGGAGTATCCGAGAGGCCAGCTATGGATAGGCGGTGACGGGGGAATCGTCCGCTTCGATCCCGATACCGGCGATGCTCAGCTCTACAGAGTGGACTTTCACATCGGGGCTTTTCGGCCGCTGGTCACCGAGGACGGTGAGCTCTGGTTCTATGAAGACAACACCATCATCCGCTTTCACCCCGAGGCGATCACAGATGAGACCACCTCCACCTCTATCCCGGTGTACATTACCTCGCTCACGCAGCGCGGTAAGCCGCTCAATCTGGGCGCTGCGTCCGAGAAAAGCCGATCGATCCATCTCGATTGGCGAAGCAACTTCTTCGAGTTCGAGTTCGCCGGGCTGGACTACCAGAGGGTCGGTGACATTCAGTACCGCTATCGGCTCGAAGGCGTCGACAAGAATTGGTACGAAGCCGGCACCACACGGCGTGGTCGCTACACCAGCTTGCAGGGAGGAACCTATGCGCTCCAGGTTATGGCGACCAACAAAGACGGCCAATGGAGTGACCACATCGCCGAGCTGAGCGTCGTCGTAGACCGACCGCCCTGGCAAACCTGGTGGTTTAGGATTGTTGCAGGTGCATCCGTTTTGGCTTTGGCGTTTGGCGGCTACAGAAGAAGGATAAGGAATATTGAGACCCGAAAGAAACAACTTGAAATTCAGGTAGCAGAACAAACCAAAGAGATACGAGATACGCAGGTGCAGTTGGTGCAATCAGAAAAGATGGCGGCGTTGGGAAAGCTTACCGCAGGCATTGTTCATGAAATTAATACGCCGGTAGGTGCGCTCAAAAGTACAGTGGACACCATGAGTCGATGCGGCGCTAAAATAAATCAAATTTTGGAAAACAGTAGCACTCTTGCTGAACTCAAAGATAACAGCGTCTATCAGAAGTCTCTTCAAATCCTCGAAGAAAATCGTCAGGTCGCATCATCGGCCGGTGAAAGAATTGTGAAAGTTGTAACTAGCTTGCGAAATTTTACCAGACTGGATGAAGCCGAATTAGAAAGGGCAGACATTCATGAAGGGTTGGATAGCGCCTTGACGTTAATCCAACACGAGATGAAAGAGAGCGTGGGCGTTGAAAAAAATTATTGTGATATTCCAGAGATTCGATGTTATCCAGCCGATCTCAATCAAGTTTTCATGACTTTATTGCGGAATGCAGCGCAAGCGATTGAAAATAAGGGTACCATCACAATCAAAACATCTTCAGAGGAAAATAATGTGCGTGTTCAAATCTCAGATACGGGTAAAGGCATGCCCCCAGAAAAAATAAAGACGCTTTTCGACGTAGGTTTTACAACAAAGGACACCAGAGTCGGGATGGCCATGGGCCTAAGTAATGCGTACAACATAATTCAAAACCATGAAGGTGAGCTAAAGGTAGAAAGTGAAGTAGGCAAAGGCAGCACTTTCACGATTATTTTGCCGATGGATTTGAAAGAAACTCTCAAAACTGTGTAAACTTCATTGGCGGTTTTCGAATGGCTACCTCAAATCGTCCAATCTATCCACAAGATATTGGGGCTACTCACAGTAATTCCGGATGGCCTGAAAGGGGTGACCTGGTGGCCATCTTTCCGGTGCAAAGCTGGCACTATTTGAGGCAGGTGATTGAATTTGTATAATGTTTTCGGGATGCGAGCCAATTGAGAGCAACCCTGAGAAATAGGTATTAATTACATATTTTGGTCTTAGCTAGGTCCTAGTAGACCTACGGGGTCATGACGGACAATACCACCAAGGAACCCGCCGACGAAGAGATCGCACTGGTTGTTCAGCAACCGGGCGAACAGCAGGCGGCTGTGTTTCAGTTACTCGACGTGATGTTGAGTTTCCTGTACGGGTTCAACATCAAGACGGTGGAACGCATTGCCGACGCTAGCCCACTATTGATGGAGCGTGCCAAGCAGGTGCGCTGTGTCTTCGTGGTCCATGACGAGAAGATCACTAATACCACGAGTCTCACTGCCCTCTCGCTTCGAGGCTCGATTCCGGTGTTTCTCCTCGTGCCCCGAACACTGCTCGAACATCACGCGGAAATATCCAAGAACGCCAGGAACGTTTTTGCCTTTGCCTTCGAAAACGTCTCTGACAGAGCCGATCCCTCTTTCCGTGAGTTAGTCGACGACGTCTTCGAGCGCAACGGCATCGCTGGCCTGTTCGACGGGGCGCGGCACCTCTCCTTTCGCGTTTTGCAGCAACGGGTTCAACGACGGTTAAAAAACCTGAACACCTTGCCGACGCTGCCAGCGATCATCCTGCGGATCATGAAACTGCTAAACGATCCCGAGTCCACGGCCGCGGACCTCGAGGAGGTTCTGCTCACCGACGCATCGATCGTACATAAATTAATTCAGCTTGTGAATACGCCGATTTTTGCCGGGCCGGGACACAAGGGAGAGTGGACACTGGGGGAGGCGATCGTGCGCCTGGGACGCAAGAAGATCGCCAGTATGGCGGTGCAGATTAAGCTAATCAATACTCTGGTCAAGCCCGAGGAAAGCAAGTTCGACCTGCAGCGGTTCTGGCGGCATTCGGTCGGCACGGCGATGCTGGCGGACAAGATCTATCTAGATCAGATGGTCCACGTGGACAACTGGGAGGAGTGCGACAACTATTGGCTTGCCGCGCTGCTGCACGACATCGGCAAACTCATACTTGGTTTTTTCTTTTGGAATTACTTCGAAAAGGTACTCGGACAGATGGATGGGACGACGCGGTCCTTCAGCGATGCGGAGACGCGCATGGGCGACACGGCCACCCACGAACAGATCGGAAAGCTGTTGCAATCAGGACGAACATGTCGCAGGAAGTGGTCAGCGCCGTGGCCAATCACTCCGATCCCGAACAGCTTCCCACTCCGCTGGTCAGTCTGGTCCACTTGAGTGACCAGATCTGTAAAGATCTAGGCCTGGGTTACGTGAGTGGCGAACGCGGCGAGTACAGCGATTCGGTACTCCGAGCCCTAGGCCTCGACTCCGCCGGACTCGACCGATTGCGCGAGCAGCTGCGCGAGAGCATGGTCGACGAGATCATGGATGTCGTGGAGCGCTGCACGACCGTATAGCTCCGATTAGCCATTTTCGGGGATCGCTCAGAGATATTATACCGTGTAGATTCGAGCCCTGCTTGAAGGCGACCGAGCTAGTCAAGACCTATGCCATTAGGTGCCAGGAGTAGGAGGGTTGGCAGACAGCAAGGCGCCGCGGCTCAGTGATGCGCTACACAAATTGGTCGTCAGAATCACCGCGGACGATCGTGACCTGACCTTGTTCTTCCAATTGCCGCACCTGCTGTACGATGCGTAGCTGTACTTCCTCTACCTCGCTCAGGCGCATGGGTCCCTGAAACTCCATCTCTTCTGTTATGAAGGTCCGAACACGCTCCGACATATTGCCGAGAACTTTGTCCTTGAGCTCGTCCTCGGCACTCTTGAGGGCCACTACCAGGTCCTTCTGATCCACTTCGCGCAACAGCGTCTGAATCTCCCGGTCGGTCAGTTTTACGATGTCGGCAAACACGAACATCAGGTTGCGAACTGCTTCCGCTATTTCGGGGTCCTGCGCATCCATTTGATCCAGCACACTCTTTTCTACACTCGAACCGGTGAGGTTTAGGATATCAGCAACTACCTTGGGGCCACCGACATCCTGGTCGCCACCTAGCATGTCTCTTAAAGTTTGTTCGAGGGCTTCTTCAATTTCCTTTATCACGTTAGGCGTTATGTTCTCCATTGTGGCCAGGCGATAAGCAACATCAGCTTGTAAGCGCTCGGCCAGATTCGCTAAGATACCGGCTGCTTGGGCCGACTCCAACTGTGACAGTATCAGGGCAATCGTTTGCGGATGTTCATTGGAAATGAAGGGCGCGATCTGATCCGCGGCAACATTCTTGAGAATGTAGAACCCCGCTGAGACCTTGCTGCCCACGCGCTCCATAATCTCCTGCGCCCGGCGTGGCCCCACGGCCCGCTCCAACGCCGCCCGGGCAAAGTCTATGCCGCCCTGAGCAATCCATTCACCCGCAGTCAGGTGCTGCTCAAATTCCTCGAGCACCTTGTCTATGATATCCGTGGAAATATTCTTGAGGGCGGCGATAGATTGGGTGATTTCCTCTATTTCGTAGTCGCTAAGATGCTTCATGACCTCGCCGGATACCTCTTCTCCTAAAGCCACCATCACGATACCCAACTTTTGGCGCATCGGAATATCAGGCTCTTCGTCCCCGGCAGTTTCATCAATTTCGGCCATATCCACGTCCAATTCGCATGTGAGATAAGCTGATAATCCACAAGCTAATCGAATTCGATTCAGTAAACAATTCTGCGATTCGCTTCGCGGTAGAGACAACTTCAACGCTCGTGGGCAGCGTCACAACGCCATGAGATGGGAGGGTGACAATGGCAAAGCACGATGGAATTACGCCACGAGCCTCTTCGCCCGATTGAGTCGACGAGATGGCACGCTGCCGAGTCTGTTCCCTTCGGACGCTTCTGCCATGCTATGCCATCTGTAGAAGTGGCGTAACCGATAATTCGGTCGTAGGTGCCTCCGGTCCAGGTACTGTACCGCATCTTGTAGGGTTCAAAAAATGAAGGCGTCCGATGATAGACTTTTAGTGCTCAAGTATTGTAAAATCAACAGGTTGGCTCGCCTCGTTTTCTTTGGGAAGAGCTAGTGCTCCAACTGACCCTGGTTAGTGGTACGAAGTTGTAACGAAAGAGAGCTGACAATCCCGTGCTGTTGATGTAGTATTTCTCGTCGAAGCGATGCAATACTGCGTGGGTCTCTGCTGTGCACTCCTGGGACCTTGGCTGCCAACTCCAACGTCCAGAGTTGCCGAGGCGCCAGTTGCGACAGGTGTTTGCAGCGAACGACTTCGATCAACCGGGGCGCGTGCAGGCTGCCGAGAATCCCCCCAATAGGTATCTTTGAAACCGGCCTGACCGCGGCGAGATTCATCTCGAGCAGATGCTGACGCACCAGGACCCGAAGAGCTGGCGAAATTGAGGGCGAGCTCCTAGTGGTTCAGCCTTACTCACCGATACAGGAGGTCCGATGGTTCCGAATCTCAGAGAGCCTCTTGACCCTGAAACTGTCTATCGCGCTGACCTGACCAACGGAACGAAAGTGTCCGGGTGCGTTGTTCATCAAGACGACCAGCGCATCCGACTCAGGTTGAACGACGGTTTCGCAACCACGATTCCCTTGTCGCGGATTCACGCTCTGTCCGAAGGCGACGGATCAAATGTGATCCAGGCCTTACCGACCGATGCTAGATCGAAAGACTACAAGACACTTGCATTGAAGACCGTGCATGAAGTCACGATCCGCAAGAACCCGACGACGCAAGTACACCTGCGTGCCGTCGAATGGCCGGATCAGACCTTCCTGCTATGGTTTCCAGAAGCAGTCGTGCCTGGCGTGTGGAAGCAATGGGATGCTGAAGTGGCCCGCCAGGACTTCGTCACGAAGGAAGACGGCTCACTGGTTTGGACGAAGGACCTGCCCGGGATCGCGATCTTGAAGGCGACACTGACCCCTGGCGATCATTCCGTGAATCTCGAAGTCCGAGTCAAAGCGGAACCAGATCACGAAATTCCGATGGCGGCGCCGGAGATCTGCTTGCACTTTTCGGCGGCTCCCGAGTTTGCCTGCAACGACTACAGCCGGATCTTTGTTCGCGTCGAGAAGCAGTGGAGGTCACTGCTGGAGCTGCGAACTGCTCCGGGTGCACCGACGGAACAAAGCCCGGCCAGCGTCATCTATCGCGAGGAGCTTCTCAAGTCGGATCGACCAAATGTCTGGAAGGGCAGAATGGAGAAGCGGACGATGCCCGAACTTGCCGATCATCCCCTAATCGCTTGTGTTTCCAAGTCCGGCGATCGAACGGTCGCGACCGCTACGGAAGACTGTCTGGGACTCTTCCACAACCAGGGGATACCCTACTTGCTCTGTATTCACAGCGCTGAAGCCGGAGTTCGAATTCCCAAAGGAAAAGAGGCCGTATTCCGTCAGGTCATCTGGTTTGTTGATGGCGACGTCGAAAAAGCGGTCGCCGCATTCGATCGTGATGTTGCCGGCAAGATTCTGAATCCTTAGGACGACCGCTCCTTTGGGCACAATAAGAGTAAGCGGATCTTGCTCCGCCTTTCACCGCCTTGCGCGGGTTGCACGCAACACTCACAATGAGAACTCATGGAGTGCCTTGCGCCGACGGCCCGCATCTGCTGCCTCGATCTGGACACCTTCTTCGTCTCGGTCGAGCGACTCTTCCGGCCCAACCTGATCGGCCAGCCGGTGGTGGTCGGCGCCCTGCCGGGGACCCGGGGTGTCGTCACCGCAGCCAGCTACGAAGTGCGCGCCTTCGGAGTCCGCGCTGGCATGCCGATTGCCGAAGCGTACCGGCTGGCGCCACACGCGGTCTACCTCTCGGGTAGGCACGGCGAATACGGAAAATATGCGCGACGGGTGCGGGAGATTCTCGAGCGCTACACGCCGATCGTCCGCACCGCGAGCATCGACGAGTATTTCCTCGACTTCCGACGCTGTGAGCGCCTCTACCGCAAGAATGGCGACTCCGACGGCGATGCGACGATCGAGCGGGTCGTGCGCGAAATCTGCCATTCGATCCGGACCGAGACCGGTCTGCCTGCCAGTGCGGGCATCGCTACGTCGCGGCCGGTCGCCAAGATCGCGTCGGGCGTTGCCAAGCCAGCAGGCGTGCGAATCGTGCACGGAGGCGAGGAGCGCATCTTTATCGAGCCACTCCCCTGCCGCAAGTGGCCCGGCATCGGGCCGGTCACCGATGAACGGCTCCGGTCATCCGGCATAAGCACCCTCGGCCAACTGCTGTCGTTACCGGAGAAATCTCAAGAAGCATCCCTCGTCGCTTCTGTTCGCCAGGTGTTCTCCGGCGAGTTTGCGAACAAGCTCGGGCGCGACCGCCCTGCCTTTCGCGAGCATGACCCGAAGGGGCTGACCCTCGGCAGCATCTCCAACGAAAGCACTTTTGGGCACGACGTCGGCGACCTGGAGTCCATCCACGCGCGCCTGCGCTCCCTGTGCGAGCGCGTCAGCTGGCGGGCGCGGCAACGCGACGTCTACGCACGGACAATCACCCTCAAGCTTCGCTACGCCGACTTCGAGACCCTCACCCGGGCACGCACCATAAAGCCGACGAACGTCGACGCGCGGGTTCTCGCCTGCGTTAAGCAGCTCTTCCGCGACAACTACGACGGCAAGCGGGAAGTTCGGTTACTGGGCATCGCCCTGTCGGGCCTCGAGGAGACCCCCTGGCAACTCGAGCTGTTCGACGGATGCCAGCGTCCGCCGATGCAGAACGCGATCGACGCGGTGCGCAAGCGCTTCGGATACGATGCGATTCGCCTCGGTCATGCGCCGCGACCGAGGCGAACCGGGTTTTAGCAGTAGGGCTGCCGACTGGTAACGGCGCGCGGGCATTCATGGGGGTGGCGCAGACATGCTCAGCTCAAAGGGGTCGCACGTGCCGCCTCGCTCCGATGAGTCCGAGAGCAAGGCTCATGCCGACGCAACGCGAAGGCCAAGACAGCGGTGCCGCAGATCGGGTGGGTCTTCATGACGGTGAGCCGCCCAGAACGGTGAGGGCTCGTTCGTCATGAACGAACCACCGACAAGAACGCGGTTAGTTTGAGCCGGTTTGCCTGTGGGAGTATTGGTGGGTGGATCATCGGCAACATCGATATAGAGGTCTGCCAACCATTGCCAGATGTTTCCGACCATATCGTAGAGTCCAAATCCATTGGGCTCAAAGGATCCAACCGGCAAAGGAGCCCCGTCGTCAGGCTGACCATACCAGCAGCGGCCGCGGGGATCGTCGTTGCCCCAGGGGTGACGCATGCCGTCCAAGCCGCCACGCGCCGCTTTCTCCCACTCATCCGCATGCGGGAGCCGATAGGCACGGCCGGTCTTGTCGCTCAACCATGCGCAATACGCATCCGCGTCTTCGGCAGACACACCGCACACAGGTAGACGCGGATCGGCGAGAACACGGTCGTTCCAGTCCAGCGGAAGCGGATGATCGGTATCCTTGACGAATCGCTCGTATTCCCCGCGGATCACGGTGTGGCGGGCGATCTGATACTCCTTCACTTCGACCTGCTTGGGACCACGCCAACGGTGGAGCGGGAAATCGTCGGGACAGCGAGGCGCGCCGAGTGTGACGATACCTGCCGGGATCGTCACCATCTGTGGCTCAAGTGGACTCATGCCGACACCTCCGTTAGTCGAACGGCGCGCTCGGTCGTGCTACTCTGCTCCACCGCTAAAAGGACGCGAACGATTTGCTCCGCTGTCTCGAGCGTGACCGGCCACGGCTCTCGCTTCTCGATACACTTCAAGAATTGTCCTACCTCGTCATGGTAGCACGACTCGTAGTTGTAGCCCTCGGGCTCGTCGATGCGGGTCCAGGTCTTCTCTGCCGCCTCGTACTGTTGCAGACACTTGTCCAACGTTGACCACTTGACCGTTGATTTGTCCGTCGCTAATCGAATCGACCGTTCGTGGGTGCGATCGACGAGGTCGAGGTGGATCGACAACGCCGGCCCGTTGCGAAACTCGATGATGATGGCCTGCTGGTCGGGCGTGCCGTCCGCCAATTCCAGCGAACTGGTCTTGGCTTCCCGGCAGGTGACGGCGCCGACGGCATGATCGATCACCCAGAAGATCCACACTAGCTCCTGCGCGAGGATATCGAGGTTGCCGCCGCCCATCGACTTGCTGGACGCGTAAAACGTGCGGTAATCCTCGTAGGGATGCCAATCCGGCAAATACATGCCGCACGCGTAGCTCGCGGCAAGGACTGGACCACCGAGCGCTCCGGTTGACTACTCCTTCAGGGCTCGACCAAGCGGATGATACAGTACCTGACAGCCCGGCGCGCCCACCAGTTCCTGGCGACGCGTCAACGCCTTCAGTTCGTCGATCCCGCTGAGATTGACCGAGAGAGGGACCTCGCAGAACCAGTGTTTTCCCGCCCGCGCGGGGGCCAGACAATATTGCATGTGAAGAAAGCCCGGCACGCAGACAAACACCGCTCGAATCGAGGCCTGCCTGAGCACACCATCGTAATCGGCGGTCACGTTGACGCCGTATTTTTCCTCCGACTCCTGCAACCGATCCTCACGTGTATCGAACACGGTGATCTGATCCGGCAGGACGTCGTTAGCCAACAGACACCGCACGCGTCGTTTCCCCATCGACCCTTGGCCGACAACCAGGTAATTCGTCATCTTTGACCTGATCTCAGTTGTTTGTATCACGGGAGTATTCTCTAATCAACCCACAGGATGTGGGTGTCCGCGGACACGCGAGCGCCTGGGCGGCATCAGTTTGATTCGATTTGTCAGCCGATTATTTATCGTTGGATCGCACGAATATTCACCGCCCGTTGTTCAAGTTGTTCCGCTTCCTCCGTCCGATTCGTGGATCGATACAGCGCAGCCATATTCTCAAGGCTCGTGGCTACATGGCGATGATCCGGTCCGAGGGTCTTCTCCCTTATCGCCAGCGCGCGTTCGTAGAGCGGCTCGGCCTGCGCGTACTGGCCTTGGGTCTTGTACAGGCCGGCGAGGTTGTTCAGGTCTTTTGCCACATAGCGATGATCCAGACCAAGAGCTTTCTCATCGATCGCCAGTGCGCGCTTGTAGAGCGGCTCGGCCTGCGCGTACAGGCCTTGGGTCTTGTACAGGCCGCCGAGGTAGCTTAGGTCTGTCGCCACATAGCGATGATCCAGACCAAGAGCTTTCTCATCGATCGCCAGTGCGCGCTTGTAGAGCGGCTCGGCCTGCGCGTACAGGCCTTGGATCTTGTACAGGCGCGCGAGGTTGTTCAGGTCTATCGCCACATCGGGATGATCCGGACCGAGGGCCTTCTCCCTGATTGCAAGCGTGCGCTTGTAGAGCGGCTCGGCCTGCGCGTACTGGCCTTGGGTGTCGTACAGCAACCCGAGGTTGTCCAAGCTGGCAGCCACATCGGGATGATCTGCGCCAGCTTTTTTCTCGGCAAGCCCCACAGACTTCTTCGCCAAAACCACGGCTTGGTCATACTCTCCCGTGCGGTAAAGGTCCATGACCTCTTGATTCAGATTTTCCAATTCAGAGTCCGCGCATTGCACGAGCACGCAGGTCGCGGACAGTAACAGAAGCAACACAGCTTTATCAGTTCGTCTTATGGGTTTAGTCATGAGTAATCGTCCCTCAATCTATTCGGAATCAGAGCGAACGCGCTTGCTGAGAAAATACAAACGGAATAACCGCAAGCGAGCACAAGTATAGTCGCAATTCCAAGTTTGGTGCTTAGGCAGTACGACAAACCGTTGGTCGATTGTGAAAGGGTTGGATTCATCCTATTGTTTGGAGCAGTCGCTTACAGGAGATCAATCGATGAAATTCAGCTTTATGACCAACGTACTGGAATGGCTCACGCTCGAAGAGACAATCGATCAACTCGCCGACATCGGGTATCAGGCTTGCGGACCCATTTGTGGGCCGGGGGGGCATCTGGACCCCGAGGCTATGGGGGACAGCCAGCGACGGTCTCTGGTTAATTATGCCAACGACCGCAACATGGCGTTCAGCATTCTCAATCCGTGGCACGTCGGCAATTTCGTCGCCGGAGTGGCCAGCGGTGACACCGAACGTTTTTACTCGTCGGCCATCGAACTGGCGGCGGACGTCGGTGCATCAGGCGTCCGTTTTCTGCCCGGTTCCTTCAAGGATGGAGAACGGCCCGGGTGGCAGGCAATGATCCAGGTTTTGAAACCACTCTGCTACCGGGCCGAGCAAGCAGGCGTCGATCTGCTCATGCACAACCACGAGAATCAGCTGATCGACACCGCCAACGGTTTCGCCCTGCTGCGTCACCACGTCGGTTCGGAGCGACTGAAGATAAACCTCGATTGTGCCAATCTGGCTATCCTCATGGACGACCCCTGTCGCGCCATCAGGGACTTTCGCGACCATATCCGCCACGTGCGCTTTAAAGGCATGAATGACTACTATCCGGTCGGTCATCAATGCGTCCCCGGAAGTGCTGGCGACATCGTAGACTGGGTTGCGATCATGGCTCTCCTGAAGGAGATCGGTTTTTCGGGATACGTGGAGCTGGTGCCGTACGACTGGTTCCCACGGAATTTCCCGGAAACCGGTTTCAAATGGGCTTCGGAACTCGCTGAACGAGTGGGTGCGTAGGACGGCACATTGAATCGATAAGAATTGCATACAGAGTCGGCCGTAGCTGCCGTGGCGGTTAGTGCTGCGGAACAGGCGATGGTTTTCGGTGAGGAGAATCTGTCACCGGCAAATAGTATCCTCCTGACGAAGACGCCCTATACTGAAAATCGAAGGCGGAACACTCATCGTAGATGACATGCTTGCCGGGACGCGAAACCCGCGTCCGATCAAGACGCGGGGCAAACCATATCGGCAGGCGGGAAACGGATGGTCGAAATGGATGGGATCGAACGCGGGTTGCTGCTTGGAAAAATCGTGTGGGTTACCGCTTCCGCCCGGGGTCTGGGCAGGGCGATCGCCGAAAGGCTTGCGAGGTGTGGCGCATCGATGGTGGTTCACAGTAGGTCGGAGAAGACAGCGGCCGAATTCGGAGAGGCACCATCGACCCATCACGTTGCCGAAGAAATCGCATCGATCGGGAATCCGGTCACGACCGTATTCGCGGACGTCTCCGACCCCGATCAGGTGAAGGCCGCCGTCGAGCAGATCGAAAGCGACCTTGGACCGATTGACGTGCTCGTCAACAATGCGGGAGGTGACATCGCGGCGGCAGGAGGAAAACCTGAACCCAACAACAGCTTTGCCGTGTCTTCGGAAGATGTGAAATCCGTGGTCGATCGCAATCTCATCACAACGCTCGATTGCTGCCGGGAAGTAATCCCTCGCATGATCAAGCACGGGAGCGGCCGGATCGTCAACATCGGATCTGTCGCGGGGTTCATCGGGAGATCGGACGGCGTCATCTATGCCTCTGCCAAAGCCGCTCAGGCGAACTATACGAGATGCCTGGCCTCCGAACTGCGCGAACACAACATCACCGTGAACATGGTCGCGCCCGGCGGATCGCTCAGCGGCCGCTTCCTCGCCACTCGCCAGGGCGATCCAGAATTCCTGGACGCCATGGACAAACCGACGCTCCTGCGATACGCCACCCCCGACGAAATCGCCGCAGCCGTTCAGTTCTTCCTGTCACCGCTAGCGAACTTCGTCAGCGGACAGATCCTCCGTGTCGACGGTGCGGCGCAACTCTGCGCAGCATAAATGACGGCGTGCTGCTACTCAGCCGGCGCACCATCGGGCCAGGTCGTTCCACAAGACACCCTCTGCAGCAACGTCGGGTTGGCGAAGATCATCGTTGTCGATCCGTTGTAGGAGATCAGCGTCGGATCGTGCCGTAGATCCTGACCGCTTGCCAGTGTCTGGTGATCGCGGTGAAAAAAAGCCTTGACGTTTGGCGTCATCGGATCGAGCAGTACCCACCGATCGAACATCCGGACCGTCGTCAATGCGTGTCCCCCTACGTTGAGTCTCCGGGCACGAAAGCGATCGCCGGTCGTGGCGCTGGTCATGTGAGCAAGCAATCCTGCGTGCGAGCGCCCGAATTCACCGCACATCCCTCCGCCCAGCCTCAGATTGGACAGCGGATCGAGCAAAGCCGCAAAATGAGCCCGCCTCGAGGCATAGACATACACCGCCTGTTGCGCCATGAAAAAGGTCGAGCCGATGACACGATCGATATCGTTGTCGTACGGCGAGCACAGCCAGTCGGCCATCTGCTGCATGGCGCCATCCAGCATCAGATCGAAGGAGACCGACCCGTCCACCGCCTCGATGTAGAAATCGCTCGGCGCGCCCTGGCGCGTAGTCCGTCGACGCAGGAGCGGCTGGCGCGACACGATGTACCGAAGCCGTTTCTCGATAAAGTCAGGATCGTCCAGTGCCGGCGTCGCCATGCCCTTCTCCTGCCCGAACGGATACACTACCGCACAGGTTCCGAGGTTGTAGGTGACACGCATTAGCCGATCACCTTGGGCATGGTCGCGCACTTCCAGTTCGATGTACTCGGGCAAGAAGCGCACGGGCATGTGATATTCAAACATCGTCGAAACGCTTTTTTGCGCGGGGATTTCCACCGGGCCGGACTCGACGGAATAGTTGGTATGCGTGTTCCGCGGTTCTGCGCCGCAGACGCCCCGCGAAATCATCACCACCCTCAACGCTCGACCTGTATTGTTGCTGAGCCGTACCGGCGCATGGTTGATTCCCCAACTGCAATTGGGAAAGTCGATCGATTCCAGGTTGACCTGTGTGGGACCTAGCGACATGAAGCCCATTTTGATCGGCGAACCCAATATACCTGGGTACTGCGGCATCCACGTGAACTGATAGTCGAAGTTTTCGACGGGTCGCTCGGTGGCGGTCCGAATGACCTCCAAGCCCATGGTCAGGCCTGGGATCGGCGTCTCGACATCGAGGCTGGCAAGCGGAATGGTAAGCTCGGCAGTCCATTCCGTGTCCCCGGCGCACGCCGCGCCGCGCAGACCCATTTCCCTCGCTTTGGCTGCGGTATCGGGATTCATCTCCATGAGGGTCCACCAGTAATGCTGAAACCCCACTTCGTCGGAAAAGCCTGCCATGTGGGAGAGGTCGTCATACCACTCGAGCTCACCCCGGGCGTTGATCGAAATGGTTTGCATTTCGCTATGGTTGTGCCGCATGTCGATGGCCACCGCAACCTTCTCTGCGCTGAGGCGATCATGTTCAGCGGCGCTTCCTTTGTCGACAGAGACGGGCAGCGCCGGCAAAGTAGCGCGAACGCCGACATACAGGGCCGTGAGATCCCAGGCCACATACACCATTGTCGAGACAAGTGGACTGTCGTGATGAAACGGCGCCTTAGGCTCGACCCCGTCCACGCCTCTCCAGATCGGATCGGTCAGTGTACCGTCTAGAGTTGGAGGCCGTTCCACGTGGGTAGCGGCGAGGTGCAGGATTCGGTTCGGCCAGCCTCGCTTGAGGTTTGGAATAATGTTGTGGGGTTCCCACGGTGGAAACTGAATCTGGGTGATCCTGGGCAGAGCAGACATAGCATGCCTCCCTTTTTATCTAACGCCGTTCACCCCATTCCGCGGCATCGGAACGCGGATACGCCAAGGAAGCTAGAGGACAGCGAAAGTCCATCAATGTTGGCCGAGCGTACTTCATTCGCTGTACACCGCCTCGATCAGTCCGCGCATGTAGCCGATGGCGTAGAGGCGCTCCATCGAGTATTCGTCCTCGAAGTCTCCGTAGGTCAATCGGGCAAAATGATCCGGCCGGGCAACACCCTCGTAGTTGGTGTCGCGATACGCCCGGACGCAGGCGGCCATGTCGTGTTTGCCGTCGTCGTGGAACGCCTCTACGAATTTCTTTGGTGTGCCCTGAATGTCGCGGAAGTGGACGAAATGAATCTTTTTCTGCTCGCCAAAGTGGCGGATGACGGCGGGAAGGTCGTTGGTCATCAACCCGAAGTTGCCCTGACAGAGTCCAATGCCATTGGCAGGGCTGGGAACGAGATCAATCATCTTCTGGTAGTTGTCGACACTGCTGATGATGCGCGCGACGCCCTGGATCGGAGACAGGGGCGGGTCGTCGGGGTGCATGCCCAGCTTCACGCCGGCCTCTTCGGCAACGGGCACCACGCGCTCGAGGAAATACTTGAGATTCGCCCACTGGCCCTCCTCGGTGATTTCGCCGTGTTCGCCCGCCGGGTGTCTCTTGTTGAACTCCTCCAGGTCAAAGCCTGTCACCTCGGCGCCGCCGCGGGTGGGCAGATCGCTCGATGTGCGGATCACGAAGTGCACGGGCATCCATGCCGGACACCAGACGGGAATCCCGGCGGCGCCCATGTTTCGAATAAATTCGCAGACGACGGCGATCTCATCGTCGCGGCCGCTCTGTCCCAGCTTGATCTTCTCCATCGGTCGACGGCTTTCGATCACCGCGAGCCGATAGCCGTTGGCTTCATACTGCGCTATGCGATGGGCCAGTGACTGGCGGCTGAACGGTTGCTCCGGGTCGCCAATTTCCAGACCCGGCCTGGGGTCGAGACTGAAATGGCCTACGGCGTGCTTCACGCCGCACTGCGCGCCGAATGCCGCCACGGCACCGGATTCGGGTTCGAGACCCAATGCGATTTTCATGATGTTATTCCTTTCTGGTGGAGGGCATCTGTACCGAAACACCGAGGATTCGGGCGAAATATACTGCCGCCGGCGCCGGCGGCAAAAAGTGTGGGTTGCCAAACCGCGTGGCATCAGCCACTTTGAATGCTCATGAACTCGCAGAGAATCCTCATCATCGGTATGAGCGGTCTGATCGGCGGCATCGCCCGTCGCCAGCTGGAGGGCACCTACGAGCTCCGGGCCCTCAATCGACGACCGCTGCCCGACGTTGACTGCCATTGCGCCGACATCGGCGATCTCGATGCCATTCTTCCCGCCTTCGACGACGTTGACACCGTTCTCCACCTCGCCGCCTACGTCGACATGGATGCCACCTGGGAGGCGGTGCTGCACAACAACGTGATCGGCACCTACAACGTCTTCGAGGCGAGCCGCCGGTCGGGTGTCCGGCGCGTCATTTTTGCCAGTGCCGGCGCCGCGATTTCGGGATGGGAGCGTGAAATGCCGTGGGGCGCCCTTGTCGCAGCCCGTTACGATGAGGTGCCCCCGACATGGGACATGGTTACCAATGAGCTTCCCTGTCGTCCGACGGGCCTCTATGGTTGCAGCAAAGCCTGGGGGGAAGCCCTGGCTTGGCATTTCGTCGACTCCTCCGACCTGTCGATCATCAATCTGCGCATCTGCGCGGTACCGGCGGAAAACCGGCCCATGCGTCCGCGTGATTTCTCCATCTGGTGCAGTCACGAGGATCTAGGCCGCATCGTCCAGCTTTGCGTCGAGCTGCCGAGCAGTGTTCGCTACGACACATTCTTCGCCCAATCGGATAACCAGTGGGCGTACCGCGACATCCAGCATGCCAGGGATGTGCTGGGATACGAGCCGCAGGACCGGGCCGAGGACCACCGACCAGGGGGACAGGACGACAATTCGCATCCTTAAGTGGAGAGCCCAAAGGTCGAGCATGCTAGGGGGATCCCGTCGGGACTCCCCTCGCGAACTATTGAAAGAGAAGGAATCCTGATGCCTCTAGTCCGTCGTACTCGGCGAACGATTGACTGTACTCGACGGTGCGGAATAGGCGGATAAAGTTCACACCCGAGAGCTCGCCGGACCCCGGCGGCGGGTGGTATATCGGATCCCACCGAAGCTGGCATTCCGCAGACCAGAAATCGTCTCCCACATAAGTCGCCGTTGTCACTTCCGCGTCCCATTTGTAATCACCATCCCTGCCCTTGTTGTAGTCGGTCCACACGTCAACCGTCGCCCCCTGGCTGTTGACCCAGATTTGGGAGATCGTCTTCGTGTCCCGGTTGCGATCGAAGCGGAGGTAGATCCGATCTTGGCGAGGTTTAGCCCCCTCATCCTCATGTGGCAGCACTACCAGGCTTTCCGGATGGGCGTCGGCACAGTGCACGCCCCAATAGAGCGCCGTTGCGGAATATCCCATCAGCACGCGGGTTTCAACACGTGGTGGCAACGTCGTGCGCCCGTGCCGCGTGTGGACATGGAACGAATCTATTAGTGCCGCGCCCTCCCAGGCTTCATCGTCCAAGCGGCCGTCGATGGTCGGAGGCGATTCGAGCCTGGGAACATCCACCAGCAGGCGATGGTCTCTCAAAATCTCGATTCCGCGATCGCGCTCGACGTAGTCCAGATAAAACGTTCCCTGGTAGTATCTGGCCTGTTTGCTGTTAGGTGCATATGCCACCAAGTCTGCAAAAAGGGAGTCGGCTTTCGAAAGGTTCGCTTGGAGCGCCGCTTCCCGCGCCTTCTTTGCCGATCGCGCCACGTACTCTTCCACCAGGTATAGGGCGGCCGCGCGAACCTCCTCGTCTTCTGAAAGTGCCCTTTCACCTGCGAGCCGCCGCAACGTTTGGGTCTGCTCGTCGCTCAGCTTGTCCATAGCGTCACCGAACGGGAGCAGCGCCGGGGCCTGCACCAGTGGAGAAGGATCGGAAATGGCCTGGAGAAGGAGGTCAAATAGCTCGGATCGCAGGTGAAGTCCTAGCTCCTCTGCGATGCGTCCACGCACCAAGGGCTCGGGATCGTTCAGTAGATGTTTCTCGAGCACGGCGGCGATCCGCTCGTCGGCGGTTCTCACCGTAAAACTCACCAGAATGTCCGCCACTTCAGCACGGATTTTCGTTTCTCGATCCGATGCCAGCGCCTGAATAAGCGGCTCAACGGCTCTATTTGAGGCCAGAACCAGCTCGTGTTTTGCTGCGGCTTGCTCATCGGGCGAGCCGCCGAGCTTGTCAATACTGTCTTCTATCGATGACCCGCAAGCGACAAGGTAGATGGCCGTTGCTGTGATCGAAACTCTACTCGGCATGATCGGCCTGCTATCTGGGGAGCGATTCTGGTGGGCTGCTCGCGGCGGCCCGAAGCCCGGGTCGGGAAGCGTCGCACGACGAAGCTTATGGCGGCCCCTACGAGGGTCGAGCCCTTGACGTAACGAAGTCCACGTTCTCCGTCACTCTCGTGCCGTCGCGTTCGAACGCTTCGAGGTACTGGGCTATGCGCTGGCGAGCGGTCTGAAGGTCGTGGTTGTTCAGGTTGATATTCAACAGATCGATGTACCAGGGTGGTTTTGTATCGTCCGTAACGTAGGCCTCGGCGATGGAACGCGCGATCGGCAACGTCGTGGCCTTCGAGTCTGTGTGCACGTCCCGGCCCTCGGCCGCGATGAGCTTGTCGTACTCCTCCGTGAGCAGCCGCTCGAAGAGCTCTTTGCTGAAGGTGTCGCCTTGAGCGAAGCCGATAGAGTAGTCACCCTCGGTAAGCCTCGCCCCCTTTTGGACCCACTCCCACAAGATGCTCAGGCGGATCTCCCCCGTCGCCATATCTTCCATGAGATAGAGGATGTCCTCGTTGCCGAAGAAGTCGGCCGGTTTCAGCGCCGCCGCCGCGAAACCCTGCCCGAAAGCGTTGCCGTATTGTACGGCGACGCTCACGAGATCGCGCGCTCCTCTCGTTGTTCGCGGCGCAGGCTCGAGTAGCGTCAACCCCTCGGCGTCCGCCTGCGTGTAGGTCAGCGCGGGGAACTCGCGCCCGGTCTGATTATCCTCGCCCACTGACTCCCACACGGGGCGCACGATGTGGACCATCTTCCAGTGCGCGACCCACTTGCCGCTGGCGCCCTCGCGCTGCTCGCGTTCTGCGCCTGCGACGGCCTTCTTCATGCTGGCTTCGACGCCCTCTGTGGAGCCGACGGGAATGTTGGGCTCCATACCACCTTGCCAGAGGGCGCAGCGACCATCGACGTCAGGCGTGTTGACGGCGCGACGAACGCGGTCCTCGTAGTTCCGCATGTAGGAGTAGGTCATCGTGATGGCATCGATATTGGGGTTGATGAAACCGGGATCCCAGGCCATCGCATCCGAGACGCTGTTGATATAGTCCCAGCGGCCGGTGTTGTAGCCGACGAAGTGCTTGCCGAGCGCAGCGCGGATCTCCATCAGCTGATAGGACGCCTCGAGCTGCTCGACCAGGACATAACACTTGATCGTCCCCCTCGAGAGTCCCAAGTGATCCTCGAGCGCCGTCAGGATGTGGTTCCAGATGGCGGCCTCGCCCGCGGTCTGGATCTTGGGCAGGTAGAGAACGACCGAGGAGCCAGCGTGCGCGAGCTGCTCGTGGTTGTTGGTGACGTAGAGCACCGCATCGACGATGGACGCCGAGAAGCCCTTGCCGTCCCCAGCCCGGATGTGCCGGTCGTCGAGGTGTAGTCCCCGGGCGCGAAAGATCTTCGTCGTGAACTCGAGTTGCTTCTGCCAGTCGTCGATGATCGGGCGCCCGAAGAATCCCTGACCCCATTGATTCATCTGCGCGGCCACCTCTTCGGCGGCCTTCAGGAAAATGGGATCCCTGGCGATGGCGAGCTTGAGGTTGCGCTGATTATCGAGGGACATGGTCCTGATCTGCCCCAACGCGTCCTCGCCGTCGAACATCCAGCCGTCGGCGCCGGAAAGCAGCGCATAGGCGACATTGCGGATGCTCCGCTCGATCGGCGAGTTGGGCTTAGCCGCCGGGCCGGTGCCCTGGATCCACTGGCGTTTCAGATCATCGGGGATTTCCCCCGCGGTGAACTGGCCATCGCGAGCATCCTGGACGCGAATCTCCGTACCGGGAATGCACCCGTCGACATCGAGGAAGGTAATGCGCTCACGATTGCTCGCGCGTGCACTACGGCGCTCGATCCGCGCAGCCATGACCGCGCGGCGATCGGCCTCGAAGCCGGCCAGCGCAGACAGCGCGCCGAGCGCTGCCGGCGTGTAGATGTCGTCGTAGACCGATGCGAGATCGCTCGCGATCTCCATTTCGCGGAGTTCGCCAGTGCCAGCTATGGAATTCGTCATTCTGCAAACGTCCACACGGAAAGAGCTGTCTTGCTGAATAGCCACTCCTTGTCCTCTTCGGTGAGGAAGTCCATGTGGGTCCGAAACATCTCCAGCCCCGGGTTGTAGCCCGGGGCTTTGAGCACGTGGGGGAAGTCGGTCCCCCACATCAGGCGCTCGGGACCGAAGGCATCGTAGATGCGCTCGTAGGTCGGGAAAGCGTCCTCGTGCGGATAGGGCAGTTTCGATGTGGGCAACTGGGGCGTGAACTTGACATACACATTGGGATGCTTCGCCATGTTCAGCACGATGCTCAATACCGGATAGGGCGGATCCTCGTCCGTGGGAGCGCGGCCCATGTGGTCGAGCACTACCTTGACGTCCGGGAACCGTGCGATGATAGGCTCGACGGCCGGCAGCAGCGGGGCCGGTCCGTAGACGATGAAGGTGGCTCCAAGCTTCTCCGCGCGCTGCCAGGTCGGATCCTGGTCGGGGGCAGCCCATTCGGCGGGATCGTCGGGTCGTGAGAGGTGAATGCGGAGACCGGCGAAGCCGTCCTCCTCAACCAGACGCTGGAGCTGGTCAGGTGCGTCCTTGGCGTGGCGGTCCAGTAATCCGATGGCGGCGAACTTTCCGGGGAAGCGCCGTAGGCACTCGGCCACGTAGCGGTTGTCGTAGAGGTAGTAGGCCGGCTGGACAATGACGGCCTTGTCCACTCCCGCCTCCTCCATGGTCTCGTTCAACAGCTCCACCGGTGCTCCGTCCTTCCTGGCTACTCCTTCGGCAAAGGGGTAGCGCTCGAAGTCATCGCTCCAGACGTGAAGGTGGGCATCAACGATCATATTTCCTCCTTCGTTCCTGTTCGAGTCCTCGTTGGCCTGGCTTGAATGTGTGGATTTGACCGTCGAGGACCATACACACCTCTGTCCATACCATACCAATCAAGTTAAAAAGAGGGGTCTTCTCCACTGTAGGAATGCCCTTCCTGGTTTAATCTACTGTCGTGACCGGCTCGGACCGACGATTTGTTTGCTCACTCGAGCCCGTGGCGATAGAGTTGTTTTACATGGGCCGACGCGTCCGGCGTCGCCTCGTCGACCCTCAGGACCGGGCCCGCGTGCGTCCTTGACACGCCGAATCAATGGCTCACTTTCAGCATCGATGAATTTACAGACATCACCGCATCGATCCGCCGCTATGCTGTGTAGCATGTTGTTGGCCGGTTTGCTGACCGGTCAGGATATGCTGGGGGATTTCGTGCTGTGCCTAGGCACGGATGGCCACGCAGCGCTGGAACCCGCAACCGGTCCCGGTGGGACATGCGAGACCCGTTCTGTTCAGGACCCCGATCGTGAGCTCAGTCTCCGGTGGTCGCCGGACAACCGCAGTCTGGGACAGCACTGCGGCCCCTGCGAGGACTTCATTCTCGCGCGTGCGAGCCGCACTTATTCCGAGCCGTCCCGTCTCCAATTCAGCCTCGGCGCTGCTTCACAAGTAGGCATGCCACTGGCGGTACTCCATGTGTCCGCCGCGCACAGTCGATCGGTCAAGCCTCTCGATCGATTCCATCATCGGGCCCCACTATCCTCGAGCCTGATTGCTCTTCGCAGTACGATCCTGCTGATCTGAGCAGGTCCTCCCGCGCCAACAGCGCAGCCCGTTCTACCATCTCATTCGCACGCGCTAGCCTGTAGATAACAGGCTAGCCGTCTGTCGCGTGCGCGGCCTAGCATAACCGCAGTGTATCGCTTGGAGGACTCTATGTACGTCAAACGTGCCGTTTTGGTATGCCTCATTCTGATACCGTGGCATCCATCGGCCCCTGGAGCGGAGGAACTCATGACGCGCCAGGATGCCATCCGAATCGCCCTTGAAACCAATCCCGAGGTTGTCGCCGCACGAGCGGAATGGGAAGCGGCGAAAGCGCGAGCGGTACAGGCGGGCGCCTTCCCCGATCCCGAGCTTGAGCTCGAATATGAAGAGCTGCCGGGAGCGACCGATCTGGGCGCGTTCGGAGAACGCAATCTCGGAGCGACTCAAACCATCGAGTTTCCCCTCAAGTGGTGGCGGCGCAGGCGCGCCGCTCAACAGGCCGCGCACGCTACGCAGTCATCCGTTTTGGAAGCGACCCGTCAGGAGATCAGCTTGCGTGTCAAGACGGCGTACGACCGGGTGCTGTTCAATCAAGAGCGACTCGAGTTCAACAGGGAAAACGTCCAACTGACTCAGAGTTTCCTAACAAAGGCGCGGTTGCGAAGGGAAGCCGGCGATGTCCCATCTCTCGATGTCATTCGGGCTGAGGTCGAGACGGGCAGGGCAGCCAACCGGCTCTCTCAAGTCCAGAGCGACCTGGACGATGCACGCGCGACCTTGAACGCTCTGCTTGGGCGGGAAATCAGGATGCCGTTCCGGCTCGCGAGCAATCTTGACTATCAGTCTTCCTCTCAGAAACTCAGCAATCTACAGGAGCTCGCTCTCAGGCGCCGTCCGGAGATACGCGGCGCCGACTCGGCCCTCGCCAGCGCGCGCTCGCAACATGGAGCCGCTCGGGCCGCTCTGTTTCCCGACGTGAGAGTAGGCGTGTTTCGACAGAGGATCGATGCGCCCACAGGGGATGAAGGCTTTTGGAGCGTCGGATTCGGGTTGGAGCTGCCGCTGTGGGGAGCTGTCAAGCAGCGGGCAGAGCAGGCAGAAGCAAAGGCAGCTGCCGCGCAAGCAGCCGCCGAAGGGACCGGAGCTCGACTGCAAGTCCTGCTGGATGTTGAGCGAGCGTTATTGCAGTTGAGAAATGCAGAACAACAGGTGCAGTTATTCCAGGGCAAGATCATGGCCGCCGCCGAACGCGCTTTCGAAGTCGCCGGTCGCAGTTACCGGGAAGGCAAAGCCACTTACCTGGACGTGCTAGAGGCGCAACGGGCGCTCATGGAAGTGCGAGAGGAATATGCGAGCGCACTTTTCGATCACCGTGCCGCACTCGCCCAACTAGAATGGGCCACAGGAGGGGAGCTGGCCGAATGATAAAAACAAAAGATGTGAGGAGATATTCTATGACCAGTCTCATCCACGTCGGTGCAGACGTAATAGGCATCGCATGTGCGGCTATGCTGTCGTTAATCATCCTGGCGGGCGCGACAATGGCCGACGAATCGGAATCCATACGCGGGAAGCGCGCTGCCCATGAGGCTCACGGCGAAGAAGAGAACATCGTACACCTGAATGCCGAGGAGTTGAAGGAATTCGGAGTGCAGGTGGCGGAGGCCGGGCCCGGCAGGCTGCAGATACTTATAGAACTGCCCGGTGAAATTGCGATCGACCCCGACCGGCTGGCTCACATCGTTCCCAGAGTGGCCGGTGTGGTGCGCCAGGTTGACAAGAAGCTAGGCGATCGAGTGCGGGCTGGTGAATTACTCGCTGTACTGGACAGCCGGGAGCTCTCAGAGCTGAAGTCCGCCTACCTGGTCGCCCGAGAACGCGCCCAGCTGGCCGACGCGACGTTCAATAGGGAAGAGAAACTGTGGCAGGAAGAGATATCGTCGGAGAAGGAGTACCTGGAAGCGAGACAGGCACTCGCGGAAGCGCGGATCGAGATGCGGGCGGCCGAGCAGAAGCTGCACGCCCTCGGGTTCTCGGATCGATACGTGCAGGAGCTCAGCTTCGCTGAGGACGAGCTCTTCACCCGTTACGAGATGATCGCACCCTTCGAAGGCAGGATCATCGAAAAGCACATCACGTTTGGAGAAATGATCCAAGACGACGCGGAGGCGTTCGTCATCGCCGATCTGACCTCGGTTTGGGCGGTTCTGACGGTGTATCAGAAGGACTTGCCCCGCATCGATCTGGGGCAGCAGGTGAGGATTTCAGTTGGCGACGCTATGCCCGCGGTCGCGGGTTCGATCGCGTATGTCAGTCCGGTCGTGAACGAGGCCACCCGAACCACTCAGGCACGTGTCGTATTGCCCAATCCCGACGGTGCGTGGCGGCCGGGATCCTTTGTCACCGGAAGCTGGGTTGTAGAACAGGTCGACGTTGGGTTGCGCGTACCGACATCCGCCGTACAGATGATAGAGGGTAAAACATCCGTATTCATAGAAACCGAAGAGGGATTCGAGCCACACCCCGTTCAAGTGGGACGAACGAACGAGACACATGTTGAAATCACGGCCGGTCTGGTGCCGGGGCAGCACTACGTCGCTGCTGGTGCCTTCACACTGAAGGCGCAGCTGGCCAAGGGCTCGTTCGGCGATGGCCACGGACACTGAGGGGGATCCATGGTAGATCAGTTTATCCAGTTCTCACTCAGGAATCGTCTGCTAGTGGCCGTGCTAGGCACTCTGCTCATGGGCGGTGGATTCTACAGTTACCGTCAACTTCCCGTCGACGCTTTCCCCGACGTGTCCCCCAACCTTGTGCAGGTCTTCACCGTCACGGAAGGATTAGCGCCGGAGGAGATCGAGACCTACGTCACCTATCCGGTCGAAACGGCGATGAACGGTCTGCCGGGGGTCGAACGCGTCCGCTCGGTTTCGAATTTCGGTCTTTCGGTGGTCAACATCTATTTCGAAGACGGGATGGACATCTACTTCGCCCGCCAGCTGGTCAACGAGCGGCTGCAGGAAGCGCGCGAACAGATTCCGGAAGGGTTCGGGGAACCCGAAATGGGTCCCATCTCCACAGGGATGGGGCTGATACTCTTCTATTACCTGGAAGATGACACCGGTCAGTATTCCCTGGAAGAGCTGCGCACGATCCAGGACTGGTTGGTCAAGTTCCAGCTGCAAACGGTGCCTGGCGTGACCGAAGTGCTGGGCATCGGAGGATACGAGAAGCAGTACCACGTGGTCGTGGACCCCAACTCCCTTCTGCGTTACGACGTTGGGATTCAGGATGTCATAGAGAAGATCGAGGCCAACAACCTGAACGTTGGAGCCCAATTCATCGAGAGAGATGCAGAAGAGTACGTCGTCCGCTCAGTCGGTCTGGCCTCCAGCATCGAGGATATCCGCAACATCATCATCAAAGCGGAGGATGGAACGCCGGTTTTTCTGAGCGAGCTGGCCGACGTGCGCGTCGGTGGAGCCATCCGCCGGGGCGTGCAAACCGCCCATGGCGTAGGGGAAGTGGTGTCCGGCATGGTGATCAAGCTTTTCGGCGCCAACTCTTCCACCGTGATCGAACGAGTAGAAGCGAAGATGGTTCAGATCAATCGCATCTTGCCGGAGGGGGTGCGGATCGTTCCCTACTATGAGCAAAAGACTCTGGTGGCAGCTTGTGTCGCCACGGTGACCAGCGCCCTGGTAGAGGGCATCGGCCTGGTCGTCGTTGTGCTGCTCGTCTTTATGGGCAGCGTGAGACCCAGCCTCGTTGTAGCTCTGTGCATACCCTTTTCACTGTTGTTCGCCACGCTCTGGATGAACTACCTCGGGATGTCCGCCAATCTCATGTCCATGGGCGGTCTGGCAATCGCCATCGGCATGATGGTGGACGGCACGATCGTCGTCGTCGAGAACGCCGATCGCATGCTGCGGCAGGCATCGGAGGATGAGTCGCGCCTCAGTGTGATCGGTCGAGCCTGCATGGAGGTCGGCAGGCCGATCCTGTTCGCGATTGCGATCATCATCATCGTATTTCTGCCGCTTTTCACCCTCCAGGGTGTCGAAGGGAAGACCTTTCGGCCACTGGCTCATACGGTGGCGTTAGCCATGCTGGGCTCGCTGGTGTTTGCGCTCTTTGTGGCACCGATGCTGGCCAGCCTGCTGATGCGTTCCAGTAAGAGCTCGCAAGGGGCAGAGGGTCGAGGTGAGAATCGCGTCGTGCGCGCTCTGGTCGATGGTTATCACCCTCTGATTTCACACTTCGTGCGCCATCGCGCTCGAGCGCTGGGACTGGCAGGGGCACTACTGGCGATCGGTGCCTTCCTGTTTCCTCGTTTGGGATCGGAATTCACACCTGAGCTGCAGGAGGGGACCATGGTCCTGCGATTGACCATGGCGCCGTCAATTTCCCTGAAGGAGAGCACCCGGATCACGCTGCTGGTCGAGCGCCGCTTGATGAGGATGCACGAGATCCGAGGAGTCGTCTCGCGTATCGGCCGCGGAGAAATTGGAGCTCACACGGACCCGATTAACAATGCCGAGATCTACATTCTGCTCAAGCCGCGGTCGGAGTGGCGCGAGGCGAGCAACCAGAAGGAGCTGCAGGAGGTCATCCGCGACCATCTCGGCGAAGTGCCTGGAGCACTGACCAACTTCACGCAGCCGATCGCCATGGCCGTCGACGAACTGATGGAGGGCGTTCGCGCCGAGCTCGCCGTCAAGCTTTTCGGCGACGATCTGGAACTGTTGAAAAGCAAGGCGGAGGAGATCGCTGTGGTGGTGGGACAGGTCGTAGGAGCAGCCGACGTGCAGGTGGACCAGGTCAGCGGTACACCGCAGTTGCTGGTTAGAGTCGACCGTCAGGCCATAGCCCGTTACGGCATCAACGTCGCCGATGTTCAGGGGGTGATTCGCGCTGCGGTCGGAGGTCAAACAGCCGGCCAGGTGTTTGAAGGCGTGCGCCGGTTCGACATCCTGGTCCGGTTCGCGCCAGAGTACCGCACCACGAAAGAGGACATCTCGCAGATCCTCGTGCACGGACCGGATGGCCTGAAGGTGCCCCTCAGTCAGCTCGCCCATGTCGAAGAAATCGTCGGCCCCAGACAGGTCACGCGGGAGAACAGTCAACGATTCATCGCGATACAGTGCAATGTAACCGACAGGGACATCGGCACCTTCGTCGAGGAAGCCCAGAAAGCCATCGAGGCGCGCATCGAATTGCCGCCGGGATATCTGGTCACCTGGGGTGGACAGTTCAGGAATCAGCAGCGGGCGATGGAGCGCCTGTCGGTCATCGTGCCACTGACGGTGTTCCTGATCTTCATCATGCTGTACTCGGCGTTCAACTCCCTGAGAAACGCGGTACTCATCATTCTCAACATCCCTTTTGCCCTGTCCGGCGGCATCGTGGCGCTGTTTGTGACTGGCCTCTACCTCAGTGTGCCGGCGACCGTGGGTTTCATCGCCCTGTTCGGTGTCGCTGTTCTGAACGGTGTCGTCATGGTGAGTTACATCAACCAGCTACGCGACGAGGGTATGGCGCTGGAGGAGGCCGTGATCCACGGTGCCAAGCTGAGGCTCCGGCCGGTGCTGATGACGGCGCTGGTGGCCAGCCTGGGGCTGGTCCCGCTACTGCTGTCGTCGGGTGTGGGCTCGGAGGTGCAGCGGCCGCTGGCGACGGTTGTCATAGGCGGGCTGCTTACATCGACGGTGCTGACGCTGTTCGTTCTGCCTACCCTCTACGGATGGTTAGAGCAGCAGAAGGAGCGAGCCCAGATCTAAAAACTCGCGAACTGGTTGACGATACACAGCCCCCGAAGCACCCCTTCCATCCCGCTGGCGACAGCGACAGGACACCGCCGCTGATCACCCTGCGGGCGATGATCCTGGGCCTCTCGACCATTTGGGCGAAGCAACGAGGTCGGGGTACCCAAGTTGTGTACAAGTTCGCGCGTGTGGAGGCCAGCTCATGAGACGGGGCGGCCGGCGGCCGAAGATCCGCGTCGCGCTATTCTTCCGCAATGCAATAGAGACTTCGTTCGCCCCGGAGGAACAGTTCACGCCCGGCCAAGGCGGCTGAGGCGCTGAAGCTGTCATCCAGCTGGTTGATGGCGAGGACCCTGGGATGGTCATCGTGACTCAATACCAGCGTTGCTCCGTCGCGGTCGGTGATGTAGACCCGGTTCGCCGCGCCTACAGGTGAAGCGAACACATTGCTGATGCCATTCAGCCGCATCGGACCTGGCCGGTCTTGGCCCGACCGGGCGTCGACGCGGGTCAGAACGTTTTGGAAGTGCCGGATAAAGTAGAGGGAATCCCCATAGAGCAGCGGTGAGGGCACGTAAGGCGCTCCTCTAGCACGTTTCCAAACGACCTGCTTGGTCCCTGTAATGTCACCTTTGGCGCCGGCGAGCTGAATGGCAAGCATGCCCTGCCGGTCGTAGCTGCTTCCTGCATACACCATGCCGCTCCCGGTAATCGGGGTGGCGACTACGTTTTCCAGCGACAGCCCGTCGCATTTCCAGATGACTTCGCCATTGGCCAGGTCGTAGCTTTGGACGCGCCCCGAGCCGCTGATGATCACCTGTGGTCTGTCGCCGTGCTCGACAATAATGGGTGTGGACCAGGACGAAACCGCGTCCCGTGAAACCTTCCAACGCTCCTTCCCAGTACGTTTGTCGAACGCCAAGAGATAGGACTGGCCTTCGTGATCCCAATTGACCACGAGGGTTTCTGCATGAAGAGCGGGCGAGCTGCCTTCGCCATGCCCATGCATCATCTGTTTGCGGCCGAGGTCCCGCTCCCAAAGCAACGCCCCTTCGAGGCTCATACCATACAGACCGAACGATCCAAAAAATGCGAACAAGTGCTCACCGTCTGTAACTGAGGAGTTAGAGGCAAGGCTCGCGGTGACATGGCCGCCGAAGTCAGGCAATTCCTCCCGCAGAGTACGTTCCCAAACGATCTCGCCGTTGCGGCGGTTGATCGCCATAACCATAAACCGGTGCCTACGCGTTACTGCAAGTTCATCATGCGCTCCTGAGATGCCGCTGAAGCCTGGTTCCAGAGTCTTGCCAAATGGAACCGCCGCCGTAACAAAGACCCGCTCGCCCCAGATGATCGGAGTCCCGTGCCCTTTGCCCGGCAACTCGATTTTCCAGCGGATGTTCCGCTCCTCACTCCATTCGATCGGAGGGGTGGCATGTGAAGCAACGCCGTTGCCCGGGAACCCGCGCCACTGAGGCCAGTATTGAGCGACACCGGACCCACCGTCCGCGTCGATTGCGGCCGCCGACCCGACCGCGACTAGACAAACGAATACAGAAAACTGTTTTTTCATTGGATGCACACCCCACTACGGGAATGAAGGCGAAGGTGTGACCCGCGACAAGGCGCGGGTGCCGCAATCAGTGTCAGTTGCGTGTATTGAGAGAATATGTCCCTCAGGGATCTGTCCGACCGCGCCGCCAACTTGCTTTGATCCGAATTAGACACATTTTTCCGGTACCAGGAACACTGTCTTTTCGGCCTCCTTCCCAAAGGTTTTCTTTGTTATGTGCGGCCGTATTTCACTCAGACAAAACACGGTCGACCTCCCTCAACTGCGTTCCCTGCAGCTGGAGTTGTGTTACAACGTACCACCCACGGCCATGGTACCGATTCTCCGCGTCCGCCACGATGAGAAGGAATACGCAGCGGCTAAGTGGGGTTTGATTCCGTTCTGGGCTAAGGATCACAAGATCGGCTACAAGACCATCAACGCCCGTGCGGAAACGGTGGGCGAGAAGCCGGCGTTCAAGGAGGCTTTCAATCGTCGGCGTTGCTTCGTGGTGGCGGACGGCTACTACGAGTGGAAGCGGGAAGGGAAGGCGAAGCAACCTTTCCACATCCGCCGCGCCGACGATCAACCGTTCTTCTTCTTTGGATTGTGGGAGAGTTGGCGTGGACCGAAGGAAGAGAGGTTCGAGGAGTCCCTGCATACATGCACCATCATCACCACATCCGCCAACGAACTCACGGCGCCGATCCATGACCGCATGCCGGTGGTGTGCGACATGGACGCCGAGTGCGTCGAGCCCTGGCTGGATCCGGAATTCGAAGACTTCAACTACTTGGAATCGCTACTGGGGCCCTACGAGGGGGACGACCTGGTGACCGTGCCGGTGAGCAGCTTCGTCAATAACGCGGCAAACGACGGCCCGGAGTGTGTGCAGCCAGTCTGATGTATAGAAGGTCACATTAGTCGTGTCCGAGTGAGCTCGCGTTGACGAAACCTCAAGGCCGGATGCTGCCTGTCCTCTCCCCGCTTCCCTTGATTCAACAAGCCTCGCCTTTCAGCGATTCCGACTGGCTGTTCGAGGTCAAATACGATGGCTGGCGGAGCCTCGCCTACATCGAAGACGGTAAATGCCGGTTGGTGTCACGCAACGGCAACACCTTCCAGCGGTTCAGGCAAGTCTCGAAAGCTCTATGCGACTTACGGTGCGAAGCGATCCTGGACGGAGAAATTGCCTGCGTTGACGACACTGGCCTACCACAATTCAACGATCTGATGTTCGGGAGTGCGCCGGCGCGCTTCTTTGCGTTCGACGTACTGTTTCTCGACGGCGAGGACCTTCGAGACCAGCCTTGCGTCGAACGGAAAAAGATACTACAGGAACGGGTCAACGGCGACATCCAGCGACTGCATTACGTGGAGCATATCGCCGAATTAGGAGAGCAGTTGTTCGATCAGATCTGCGAGCGGGATATGGAGGGCATCGTGGCGAAGCCCAAGGATAGTCCGTACCGGGAGATTCGTGGGAAAACTCCGTGGAGAAAGATCAAGAACCCGGACTATTCGCAGGTCGAAGGCAGGGGAGAGCTATTTCAGCAAGATCGCTGAGACGGGCGGGTTGTGGGAAATGTTTGATGCTGGGACGCACCTAACGAAGTCCGATCCGACAACGACTTCCCACCCATTGCTCAGCGCGATCAGGTTGGCGATCGTCTCCAGGCCGTTGCCTAGGGCGCTTCCAAACGCGATCGAGAATAGGTCAGACCGGATCTCAACCTCTTGGGCGCCACTGGCAAATTCGGTGCGGATCTCTTGTATCAATTCATGCACGCATGCAAGTTACGGCGTGGAAGTGGAATATTCCAAAGTAATTCTTCGAGATTGTTGTCGATTACCTATTGTTTTTTGTCCAAAAAGTCTACTCAGAAAGTCGACGAGCTGCGTATCACCATCCGGGAAATGATGGCCAAGACTATGAAAGACGTTGACTTTCGAGGAGAATGCGCCGAAGACGGAACACACGCGGCCGGCTCCAAGATTAGACACCTCAACACTCCGACTTCGAACCGCACAGCAACGGAAGGAGTAGTACGCCAATGACTCATTCAGCTACACATGTCGGATGGAAAGCCGTAAGCAAGACGGGCGCGGTCGCCGCGGGCGGCGCGCGGGCGGTGGAGGCGGGGATCGACATTCTGGAGAGAGGTGGTAATGCGGCCGACTCGGCGGCAGCCACGATTCTGGCCCTGCAGATAACTGATCATGGCGCCTGCTGCATTGGCGGAGAGGTGCCCGTGTTGATCTACGATTCGGGGAATCGGGAGGTGAAGTCGCTCAGCGGCATGGGTCGGGCGCCGTTGTCTCAGGATGCGATCGACTGGTACATGGCGAACGGGATTCCCGGCGACGGAGATATCAAGATGGCGCCGGTGCCATCGGTCGTTGATCTGTGCACGACTTTGCTGCAGCGCTATGGCACAAAGAGCTTTGAGGAGGTGGTTGGGGCGACGCTGGTGTTGCTGGACGAGGGTGGGGAGGACTGGCACCCCAATCTGGCCAAGACGCTGCGGCGTATGGTCGAGTCGGAGCAGCAGACCGGTGGCAGCCGCGAGGAGAAGCTGCAGGCGGCCAGCGACCGGTTCTATGGGCGCGACGGCGCGATCGGTGACGTCGCCGATGAGATCGAGGCCTTCTGGATAGAGCGGGGTGGTTTTCTGCGCCGGGCAGACCTCGCTGCCCACGAGACACTGATCGAGGACCCGGTATCGGCTGACTACCGCGGGTATCAAGTGTATAAATGCGGGCCGTGGACGCAGGGACCGTATCTGTGCCAGGCGTTGCGTTTGCTGGAGGGTTTCGACGTGAAGGGGATGGGGCAGTTCTCGGCGGACCACTTCCACGTCATGGCCGAGGCGCTCAAGCTGGCCATGGCCGATCGCGATGCCTATTACGGCGATCCTAACTTCGTCGATGTGCCACTGGCAGCGTTGTTGTCGGATGCCTACACCCAGATCCGCCGGCCACTCATCGACTTGGCGAAGGCCTCAATGGAGGCGCGCCCCGGCGATCCGTTGGCGATGAGGGCGCTAAGGGAAGGAGAGGCTGTCTTCAGGCCGGGGAGCGGCGGCACAACGACCTGTGTGGTCGCCGACCGCTGGGGCAACGTGGTCTCGGCGACACCAAGTGCGAATGTTGCCCCCAAGGGGGGTGCCCAGGCCGGTGTAACCTATGGCAATCGTCTGCGCAGTCTCAATACGACCCCTGGGCACCCCAACTGCATCGCGGCCGGCAAGCGTCCCCGCATCACGCTCACGCCAACGCTGGTGCTGAAAGACAATCGACCGGTTCTGGCCATCAGCGTCGCAGGCGCCGACCGCCAGGACCAAGCGGCGCTGAACCTGATTTTGGACCACATCGATTTCGGCATGCAGCCTGAGCAGGCGGTGACAGCGCCGCGCTTCGCCACGACTCACCACGAGGACTCGTTCGATCCCAATCCGAACCGGCAGGAGACGTTCGGTGAGGTGGGGTCGCTGAACATCAACAGTGTCGACGCGGGGATTCGAAAGGAGTTGGCCAAGCGGGGACATAAGGTCGTGGCTGTGGAAGGCGCGATCGCCACGCCAGTGATGCTGCATATCGACCATGAGAGCGGTCTGATTTCGGCTGCCGGCGACCCGGCAGCGCGACGGCATGCGGCGGGGTTGTGCGGGTGATATTTTGGAGAGCGGCGACTACCGTAGCCGGCCATGAGCATCTTGCGCATTCAGTGAAATCGGCCACTTGTTCCGCGTTGCCAGAGCTTCCTCAAGCGGTTTCTTCTTTGACTTTTTGACCATGGCAGATCCACTGGTATCAGATGCGACACCGACGCGGCTGTGCGTTTGCAGGCTGCTCTAAAATATACTAAGTACCTCTGAACTGTACTAACCCGCCGGTTGGGCATGTAAGAGGAATGCAGTCATGACAGATCAAGAAATCAAGGAATCCTACGAGCGTGATGGCTACGTCGTGGTCAGAGACCTCATCGATTCCGGCGATTTAGATCCCATCCGCGACTTCATCAAGGCCCGGGTCGATGACTATGCCCGCGAGCAACACGCCCAGGGCAAGCTCTCGTCGCTCTATGAGGACGCGTCTTTCGAGCGCCGCTATGCCGCAATTTGCGAGGAACAGGAAATTTCGCCGCGCAACTGGAGTTTCGGCTCCTTTGGCCGCGAATTTTACCGCCTCTACAACCTCTCGGGTATCCGTCACGTCATCAGTCTCATCCTGGGCCCTGAAGTTTCGAATCTCGGCGTTGCAGCCTTGAGGACAAAGCTTCCCGGAAGCGTGGTAACCTCGTTTCCCTGGCATCAGGACAGCCAGTACATCGACCAGTCCACGATTGGACAAATGGAACGGCACACAGAGCATCTGCAGATGATCACGGTGTGGGTGCCTCTGGTCGAGGCTACCGTCGAAAACGGCTGTTGCTGGGTGATTCCAGGTAGCTACCGTTGGGGTTTGTTGGACGGAGCTCGGGGTGAAGATTCAAACATTCGGATGGAGGAAGACGCTGAAGCCCGCGGCACTCCGGTCCCGGTTCCTCTCAAGCCAGGAGGCGCCCTGTTCATGTCGAACCTCTGCGTACACACAAGCAAACCCAACGCCACCCAGGAATGCCGCTGGAGCATCGACTTCCGCTACTTTCCCACACCGGACCGGGCGGCCCTGACCCCCGAGCAACGCAAGGGGGCGGAATTCGTGCAAAGCAGGTGTATGCAGAGCTTCTCGGCTCCGCTCATCGTTCTCAGCGAAGGGCACAAACCCACCTGGGAAGAGTGGGAAGCCGAGGTTCTCAAGCAGACGACGTAATAGAATGATTACAAGTTTCGACTACTTTTTCGGCGGACACATAGAAAATGCGACAACTCGGGTTCGCCGGCATCCCCATCTCCGCCGAGTGTGCTGCGCCAGGAGATCGAGACATTTGGCCTAGAAGTAATGCCGAAATTTCCCGCTGCCAGGAGGTGATCGACAATGACGGAACGATGCCGGATCAACAAAACGAAATCCTCCCTTTTGCGGGGGGAAACTGTGCTCATCGCCGAGGTCAACCGGATGTTCAATCCCGTGGTGACGGAGGTGATCGCCCAGGCGGGTTTTACGAGCGTATGGTATGACATGGAGCACAGCCACCTCGACGTCGACACCCTGTCGACGATGATACTGGCAGCCCGCACCGTAGACGTGGAGGTCTTCGTCCGCATCCCTCACGGTCCCTACAACACTGTCATCAAACCTCTGGAGATGGGGGCGGCAGGCCTGATATGGCCCCATTGCAGAAGCGTAGACGAAGCCAAGGAGTTCGTGCGCATGGCGAAATTCCGGCCTTTGGGCTTGCGCGGCGTGGGTGGCGGCAGAGACAGCGGCTACGGCACGGTTGAGCTGGCAGAATATCTCGACCGCGCCAATGCCGAGACGCTGCTGGGGGTCATGATCGAAGACGCTGAAGGAGTAGAGGAGGTGGATGAAATTGCTGCCCTGGACGGGATCGACCTGCTGTTTGTGGGGCACGGAGACCTGGCTCACAGTTACGGTGTCGAGCGCGATGGAGGTCATGCTATCATGCAGCCCCGAGTTCTCGAGGCTTTCGACCGGGTCGGCGCAGCGTGCCGCAGGCACGGCAAGGTCATGGGAACGGCCGCCGGCCCCGGTGAACAGATGACTCAGGTGGTAGAGAGGGGAGCTCGCTGGCTCAACTGCTGTCACGACACCGAGGCGGTCAGGAACGGTTACAGCCAAGCTCGCAATGAAGCTGAGGCGCTCGTCGGCTAGCTGGCACGCCGTTTGATCGAGCTCGTCACCGAAGAGAAGCCCGATTTTGTCATCAATGGCGGCGATCACAGCAACGGTGCGGTGAACCGCGCGTCAAGCCGCCTGGATGACGGACACTGGGAAAACACCCCTTACTGGAATCCGCAACCCACAAGAGTGCGACAGAAGGAGTCCTCATGACACGTTCTACGCCCAAGCTTACAGATCTACGTCACATAAAGGTATGCTACAGCAAGGAAACCTACTGCGGTCATATTAGTCAGGGTGGCATCTACAATTTCGGCAATGGAGAGATTGCCATGATTCACACGCACGCCCCCTGCACGTATGACACCTCTGATTCGGTCAACCACGGAGTCTATGGCAAACCCGGTGTGCATTTGCTGCAGCGCTCGCTCGACCATGGCGACACCTGGAGCCGTGACCACGACGTGGTGGTATGGGACAATGCGACCCCGCACGGGGAAAAGGTGGCAATCCATCAGAAGGCCGAGGAGCCCGGGGTCGAGCGTGAGAGTATCGACCTGAGCAGTCCCGACACGGCTATCTGGTTCCAGCGCTTTGGGACCGAGGGCAAGAAGGACGCCCGTGGCAATCAGATGCACGAGTGTTACGCCTTTCGCTCCGCAGACCGGGGCCACACATGGGAGCAGGTGCCCACCCGCCTGAAGCCACCGCATGGGTATGATTACCCGCTGGTTGACGGGTATCCGCCTGTCCGTTTCCCCGATGGCACCTTCGCCGTAGCGGTCGATATGGACCAGTATCATGTGGCTGTATACGGCACCGATGACCACGGGCTCCACTGGCGCTACCTGGCACTGGTGGCTAGTGATCCTGACGAATGGGGGCGGATGTGTTATCCGCGTATGCTGCGGTTACCGGGAGGGAGGTTACAGTGCTACATGCTCAACCTGGCGGGCCGGCGCAACAATGTCATTGTGATGAGCTACTCTGACGACGGCGGTTTCAGCTGGAGCACGCCCAAATCGATCGTGGCGTGGGGGCAGTCGCCGTGGGCGCAGCTGAGCCGGGAGCATGTCTGCTCCGGTGCGATCCCGGGGCCGCCTTATCGCTCGCCCTGGCCGCTGCAGCTGCGTGATGGGCGCATCGCGGTGATTTTCGGCCGGAGAGTAGCACCCTACGGAATGGGGGTGATCGTGAGCGAGGACGAGGGAGCGACCTGGTCGGCGGAGGCGGTGATTCGGGCCGATGCCAGCGACTGGGACCTGGCTTATCCCGTGGCTACCCAGCTCGATGACGGGCGGATCTTTACGGCCTACTACTACATGCAGAATGACGGCAACAATCACGGTGGAACGCGTTTTATCGCGGGCAGCTCCTTCGGGCTGGATTAGCCACAGGGGCTCACCTTGATCTACTCCAATACGTCGCTACGAAGGCGAATCTCATGATTGTCAAGAAAGCCGATGAGCTTCGCGACTTGGTCAGGAAGATATTCCTGGCAGCGGGCGCAGACGAGCCAAACGCGAATGTCGTCGCCGAGCATCTGGTGCTGGCAAACCTGAGCGGCGTCGACACTCACGGGGTCATACATGTGCCGATGTATGTGGATAACGTCCGCAAAGAGCAGATTGTGCCCACGGCTTGGCCGGAAATAATCGGCGAGAGCCCGCCGAGTGTGCGCGTCTCCGGCAACTGGACCTTCGGGCAGGTCGCGGCGAAGTACACGATGGAGGTGGTGATCCAGAAGGCTAAGGAGCAGGGTATTGCCGTCGGCGGACTCGTGGAGTCGAACCACATCGGACGGTTGGGTCATTTTGTAGAGATGGCCACACCCCAGGGTTTGATCGCCATGGTGTGGGGGGGCGGGTACGGCGCGGAAACTCCGGTCGCCGTGCCCTTCGGCGGGAAGGAACGAGTCCTGTCTACGAATCCGCTGGCGTTTGGATTTCCCACAAGCGACGGGAACCGAATGATGTTCGACTTCGCAACCACAGCGCTTTCTGGAGTGAAGGTGCGGAACGCCCAGCGAAGGAACGATTCCCTGCCGCCCGGCTCTATCGTGGACAAGGACGGGAATCCGAGCACCGACCCGAAGGATTTCGAAAACGGCGGCGCGCTGCCCTTCGGCGGCCACAAGGGATATGGCCTGATGATGGCGGCGGAGTTTCTGGGCCGCATCTTCACCGGCGCGGACGACCATGCGGATCCGAACCGAGGCGGACCGATCTTCAGGCGCCAGGGGGTCACGATGATCGCTTTCAAGGCGGATCAATTCCAAACCATGGCAAACTATTCGAACCGGGCCGAGGAGATGGTGAACCGGGTGAGGGAGGTCCCGCCGGCGCCCGGTTTCGAGGCGGTGCTCGCGCCGGGGGATCCCGAAGCGATGACGCGGGCGCTTCGAGAGCAAGAGGGGATTCCAATCGACGAGGATATCTGGCAGACCATTTCAGAGACTGCAGAATCGCTGAGTGTTGATCTAGACTGAGTTATTGCACGTTCGTCAGCCACCTGGCGACGCACGCTCATTCCACGTCGAAAAACTGCCACCAGATCCGCTCGTCACCGGTGGCCTGCCATCGGCGAAACTGGGCTCCAGACAGTTTCACCCGCTTGTGGTCGTCGCTCAGCCACATCCAGATGCGGATAGTGAACTCGACTGCAGCAACGGGCCAGCCCGCAAACAGGGTCTCGACTTTGGCGCGATCACTTTCGTCAAAAGCCTCCATGGTGGCGTTGACGCTTTCTGTCACCCTCTCTCGATGGACGGGAACGGTACCCTGTTGTCGACGCAGGGCCGCAGCCATTACCGCCTTAGGTGCGTCTGCCGCCCGCTTGCCTTCTTCTTCTCCCGCCTGAGTCAGAATGAAGTTGCGGTGGAAGCGAACCCGATTGTCCGGAGACCGTTCCTCCCGGCCGGTGAACAGATCGACGGCATAGACCGCCGCCAACTCCTTGGCGATGAAGGCAGCACTCGGCACTGAGAACTGTCCCATGTATTCCATGAGGTGAGTGCGTTCGTCAGAGCTCAACTCCTCCAGCACCTGGTCGGCGCTGCGCCGGAATAGCTTTCTTCCACTCCCCATCCTCGGTCGACTGCTCGAGGTATTCAGCCAGGGCGGCTTCATATATTTCGTTGCTCATTTCGATCTGCCCGGCTATTCGGTCCAGTAGGAGTAGAATCGGCACTGCCGCGCCCGGAAGCGCAGCGCCACGGAACGCCCCTCAAGGCTTTCCCATGAGCTGCTCTGCCAGCTGAATTCGCCGCGGATCGAATCCCCACTAAGAGGTGCGGCTACGGCCAGCGCCGACCCACTCTCGTCTACCACTTCGACTCCCAACTCACCGTCGGGCGCATCGATGTTGACGCATAGACGCCGTCCGCTCGCTTGGAAGGATTGGGTAACCAGAAGGCCCTCGTCCGTGCCAGCGTCCAGCGAGATGAAGCCGTCTCGCCGCAGCACCGCCAGACAGATGGCGGACCCGTCGGGATCCTTCTTGAAACCCGGCGGAAAATCATCCCGGTACTTCAACCCGCTGTAGTAAAACCAGAGCTCCTCGCCTTTCACGAGCGGCGTCGAAGGTCCGATGATCTGGGTCAGATCGTAGGCGCCCGATTCGGTGGGGCTGGGTCCAATGAAAGGTTGCCGGTGGCCCAACCGCTGCCAATGCCTAAGGTCTCGACTGCACACCAGCTGTACGAGGTGGAACCCTGCCCGGTTGCGGCCGTCGGCACTGGGAGCCACAGCGTGGAACATGGCCGGCGTGCCGATGTAGAGCCCCTCATAGGCAAAGGCGCCCATGTTGTAGACGTCCACATTGTAGGCCGCCGGTTCATCGGCGTATCGCGGCAGCAGCGCCTGGTTCGCGAAGCGTTCGCGAATGTGCTCTTGTCCCAGCAACTGATCTGCATCGTCGGCGTGGAAGACCAGCTGCGGTTCGCTCCAGACGGCGAAGTCGGCACTGGTGCAAAGCCAGACGGAGCGGCCGTACGGACCGCGCAGCTTGAAGGTCAGGATGAATTGATGTCGTCCGGCGTCAAAGGAAATATTGTACTCGTCAGAGGTCTGGATCGCCGGCGGCTCCATCATCTGCCAGCCCGATCCGTCCGGAGACGAGGCAAAACCCACATTGGGCAACGCCGTCTTGAACGGCCGTTCCGGGTCGGCCGGGTCGCGGACCACGAGCTGGATTCCGCGCGGTCCGGCGTCGGTCTCCACCTGACAGCGCTGCCTTTCTTGCTCGCCATCGTAGGGACAGACCCAGTGCAGGCCGTCTTCGCTCTCCCAGTATGAATGTCCGCTGCCGATGAGCCAGAGCTTGTAGACATTCTCGACCGGATCCCAGATGGGGGCGTTGCGGGTCTGCAGGTCTCCACCCAACCTGCCATTGTCTTCAGGTCGGATCACCGCTCCCTTCTTGTCAGGCCGGTGCATCGTACGCACCAGATGCTCCATCTGCGCCACGCCACAGTCGTCGACAAAGAGTTGGCGCTCGCCGACAGGTACGGAAAAGGTGTCCTGTTTACTCCTGACCGGATTTTCCATGACCCCATTCTCTCAATAAAGGGAGTCTCCGGCAACCCCGGGGCATTCCGCTGCGACTTCGTTCTGCGTCCTCAATTTGCGTTGACACGCCTGTGACCCGTTTTTCGAGCGAATTGCTTGGCAATTCGATCTGTGGCGGCAGCTGGCTGGCCTACTGGTTCTGCGCCAAGGAACAGGACGAACCGATCGAGGAGTCCAGATCGTGCGCCATATCGCCGGCACATTCTTCAAGTCGGATTGACGCGAACTTAGGACTTAGTAAGGATTACCCACATGTTGGAAATGACGGAGCGCGAAAAGTTCCTCTTCGACCTGCAAGGGTTTCTTCACGTCAGGGATTTTCTGAATGCTGACGAGGTCAGGGCCCTCAACGACGCTGTGGATGCCAACGTCGTGCCGATGGAGGAGTACGAATGGACGGGACCCAATCAGTACGCCGGCGGCATGGATGGGGACTACAGCATTCGCACTGCATCGGGAATGCTCACCTGGGAAAAACCCTGGTGCCAACCGTTTCGGGACCTGATGGCCCATCCGAAGGCAATTCCATACCTGAACTCGCTTTTCGGCCGTGGCTGGAGACTAGAGGGCGGGCCCAGCATGATAATGGCTCGCAAGGGGTGTGGCGGCCATGGTCTGCACGGCTACACTAGCCGGCAGTACGACGGAGCCCAGTGTTATGTCTACGCCAACGGTCAGTTCCGCACCGGCATGACCTTATTCCAATATCAGCTGCGGGATATCGAGGAAGGTAAAGGAGGGGTTACCGTCATGCCGGGCAGCCACAAGGCCAACTTCAAGTGCCCCGAAGACATCCTGCTCTACAACACGGATAGAGAGGCCGTGCGCAACGTGGGGTGCAAGGCGGGCGACCTGATAATATTTATGGAGACGACGATCCACGGCTCGCTGCCCTGGACACTGGATTACGAACGGCGCTCGATTCTATACCCTTACAGCCCCAAGTGCAACAGCTTTGGCACCGGGATTTACGAAACCGTGATGCCGGATTGGTTCGACGAACTCACCGAGGTGCAGAAATCGGTATTGGAGCCGCCTTATTATTACGGTCGATCGCTGATCGAGGATGACGTGGAAACGCTGGTCAGTCCCCACGCGGAGCCCAAGGATCACATTCCGCGCAAGCGCCATGAGTTCATCCAGTCATCGCGCTCCTGATGGCATCGAGCTGTTTCTTGGTCACTCCGGCGTCGCTTAAATATCCTGCTACCCCGCCGTAACGCTCGTCCAGGTAATCGAGGGTCAATTCCATCGTCGCGGGGTTACAGGCCCCGACCTGGTAATCTCTCCAGGTGTACTCTTCGGGAGACACGTCCGGGTTTTGCTCAAAGTGACGCACGATCATGTAACGCGCGGTCAGGGCATAATCCTCGACGATCGTCTCTCTTGGCACTCCCGAAATGTCCAGGACAAACGCCGCGACGATTCCCGCCCTGTCTTTGCCGGCGTTGCAGTGAACGATTGCCGGAAGCCCGTCTGCCCGCGCGAGTATGGATATGATTTCGTGGAGGATGTGTTTGCGCTGTTCGAGGATCAGGCAGTAGCGGCGGCCTCTGAGCGTGGCCACGTCTTCGATTTCGATCGCCTTCTCGCCCTCCTCCAGATCGACGTCACCGACCATGTTCTGATGATAGTAGGCGACCGCGTCGCAGCCGATGAAAACGCTGGGTTTGAACTGGAGGTCGGCGCTGCGCCGCAGGTCTATGACGCTGCGCACGCCATAGTCGATGAGGGCATCCCTCGAGCCGGGCGTCAGATCGGCCAATGTGTCCGACCTCAAATATTTACCCCAATTGGTGGTGCGGCCGTCGATGGTTGCATATCCACCGAGATCTCGTGTGTTGTAGTTGCCGTCGAGGGGGAGGTGCCGCCTCCGGCGGCCGTCTTCCGATGTAGCGTGAGCATGTCGCATACGATTTCCGTTCGAATACGGGACGGAGGTGGTCCCGTCAGAGCTTAAGTAGAGAGCAGCCGTCCTATCGATAGTATCGAGCGAAGATCGAGCCTTGTCGAGACTTGCTTCGAAATGCGCTGTAGCTTGGAAAGCTGCAGAGGTCTGGCAGTTTTGCGTATAAGACCTCACAGGCACACCGATGGCAATATGCGTATTCTTTTCGGCGCGCAGGCATGGCGTGGTTGCCATGGTCGCCAGCAGCAGCTGATCCTAGGAGAGATCGTGCAGTGAAGATTCTATTTATCGGTACAGGAGTAGGCGAGACCCTCAAGATCGACGGCGAGAGTTTGGTCGAGGGGCCCATGCCCTGCGGGCGCGAACTGCTACGGGGCCCATCGTCGATCCTGCTCGAGCCCAACATACGGATCGACTACAGCGAGCACGGACCGCTAGCACGCTTCGGCGTCGACGAACAATCCGTGGAGCACCTGGTTTTTACCCACGGGCACACAGACCACCTGCTACCGCGAAGCATGTTAGCGTTCGCCGCCCGACAGCCGCTGGGACTCGATGTGTACGGCAACAACATGGTTGTAGATGCCATCGCCTTCGCGGCGACGCATAGGTGGGATGCGGACAGAGGACGGTTTTATCCACAGAAAATCGATGCCGACCTGCGGTTTCATCCGGTACGCCCCGGCGACACGTTCTCGGTCGCAAACGCGACCTTCACAGCCTTGTTGAGCAACCACTTCATCGACCAAGCCAATATGATCCAGGGGCAGCAGGCACTCAATTTCGTGATCGAACAGGGGGGCAAGACCCTCTTCTACGGCCTGGACTCAGCGTATCCGCTGCCGGAAACGATGGAGGCGCTCAAGGACTATCGCCTCGACGCCGCCGTATTCGACGCCAAGGGAGGCGCGACGGAAATCGACCTGGCCAGAGGTCATATGAACTTCGCCATGGTGGACGAACTCGTGACAGAGCTGCGTCGGGCCGGCACGGTCACCGATAACACGGTGGTTCTGGTTTCGCACTTGAGCCTGGCGGCTACTGAGCCATTCGACGAGATCGCCGCAGACATGGCAGCGCGCGGATTCCGGCTTGCCTACGCCGGTCTGCGCCTGGAGCTGTAGCGCAAATCGACGAGACCGACACCGTGTCGTTTTTCCTGCGGGCTATCATCGGTTTCTCGGAGTACGGACACCCGCTCTGAATTTGATGGTTGGTACCTGCCCCTGCCATGCGTCGGCGATGATGCGCATGATGGGTGGTGTGGCGAGCTGGAAGTTGCGGCCCAGCGGCCGCGGGTGGGGGAACCACTTCCACAGCAATGCGCCGACGATACGGGGCTCCTCGCCGATGGCGTCGAGAGCTGCGAGCCAGCACATCTCCTGGATAGCCCGCGCGCCGTTCGTCCGTATGGTGATCCCAGGGTTTTGCAGCCGCGGTATACGACTGATTGTACCCCAGTTCGGTGAAGAGGACATGGCGATTCTGCTCCAGACTGTAGTCGCGAAGCTCGACGACGATTCTCTGCCATCCGGACCTGATGTCAGCGCCAGTCGGGTCCGCCACCTCAGAGACGGGAAAGTACGCCTGGATTCCGATCACGTCCAGTGCGTCCCAAAAGGGCACGCGTCTAAAATCCGACCAGTTGGCCGCATAGGTTATGTGACCGGTGTACACCTTTCTTACTTCGGCGATGAGGGCACGCCAACGAGATTCGTGATTCAGCGTCTTGTCGAGCTCCGTGCCGATCACAAAGGCGTCGGCCTCACGGCACGCTGCGGCCAGTTCGAGAATCCATGCGCTGTAGTCGTGCCAGAAACGTTCCCACTTCTCCTCGGTGTCGAAGGTGATGTCGCCGCGCCAGGAGAATCCGCTGCGCCAGTAGGCCAAATGGGGTTTGATGCAAATCTTTAGGCCCTGTGCGTGAGCTTCCTCGATCGGACGTGTCCAGTGGCCCGGAGGGGGAGCACCCTCGTCGAGACGCCTGCGCCCAACGGAGCCGCTGCTGGTGATCCTGCCGTAGGGATGGGTGGCAATCCAGTTGGCGCCAAGTATCTTGATGTCCCGGACCGTTGGCACCATTACGTCCTGGCCCCAGTCGTGCCCGCTGCCATGGGTGGAGATGGTGATGCCACGGACGATGATGCTGTCCTCGTCGGGCGGGCTTGCTGCTGCGTACCCCGTCGTACCGCAAAGCACCCCAACGACGATCAATCGGATATGGGTTGCTGCACATTTTAAACGTGAGCGCAGGTCGCTTCGCATTCAGAAATTCCGAATCAGCTTTTTCAGCAGTACTATAGTTACTAGCGACATTCGAGCAAGGACCAAAATTTCTCTCAGCATTCGTGATCTTGTGAGCAATGGCACCAAGGGCTACAGGTGCTATTTTAAATGCAGAATCTGACCCCACTTTAGCTTTTTCGACTGGAGATAATGACGAAGACCCTTCGGCAGGAATACGACGAAACTGGATTTTGCATTGCTCGTGGGGTAATTGATCCCGGCCTTGCGGCTGAAACCGTGGACCACGTACACTGGCTGGTCGAAAGGAATCCCAATTTGCGGCCCGAGCGCCTACATCATCAACTGCTGATGCACGATCCTTTCATGCACCGCCTGGTTTGCGACGACCGCCTCGTAGATATCGCTGAACAGTTCCTCGGTCCGAATGTGGCGATGTTCGCGGCGCACTATATTGCCAAGAAGCCCGGTACCGGCCAGGCGGTGCAGTGGCACCAGGACGGTTCCTACTGGCCGCTGGAGCCGATGGAAGTAACGACCTTATGGGTGGCGGGCACGGATTCGACGGCGGCCAATGGCTGTATGCGGGTGTTGCCGGGGACGCATACCAGGAAGCTGCTGAAAAAAAGCGATATGGTAGACCTGGATACCGACAAGTTCGTCCTCGAGGTGGGGATTCATCCCGACGATATCGACGAGGCCGACGCCGTAGATCTCCAGCTCAAGGCCGGGGATATCTCCATCCATCATCCCGGTATCATTCACGGCTCCAACGCCAATACTTCGGACCAATGGCGGGTGGGGCTGACGCTGCGTTACATACCTACCAGCACCAAAGTGAAGACCGGATTTCCAAGTATCATGTGCCGGGGCGAGGTCGTGCCTGAGATCGGTAACGATTACGCTCCGCGACCGCGATATGTCCAAGCCGATCACATGTCTTTTGCCGGCTGCGAGGATTGGCGGTGAGGAGCGGCAATTCTGCAGGTTCGCCATGTGATGTATCCAGCTGTCCACCGGTTTTCCTGATCCATCTCTTTGACAGTGTTTTTGTGTCGTTCACTAGATCGGCCGGCCGAATTCGGTGAAGCCTATCATGGTGCGCACGAAAAACTCGATGAGGTCGAAGTTCCGCCGGTCGGCAAACCTCGAGTCGTATCTTCGGCTGTCCTTGCTAACTCCGATGATCGTCATCAGATCGTAGCCGAAATAGTCTGATTGGTTGGTGAGGGAGAGGAGGAGGGTGCGTTGCTCGAAGCTGTTGCGATCGGATGTATCGTTCCGCTTACGGTAGGGAAGACCGGCAAGTCCTTGAATGCCGAAACGCAGACGGGTGCGTGGCATGAACTGATACTCCAGGCGCAGGATCGGAATGGAGCGCAACTCTGAGGTGATGTCCACATCCCGTTCCCGATCGACCAGACGCTGAACCATCAGTTTGTATTGGGGTGAGATGCGCAGCTTGCCCAGGTTCCAGTCGTATTGCGCCTGACTTACCCAGGTGTAGAAATCGAGCCGGGCACCGCGTTGGAAGATGCCTTTGTCCAGCTCGCCGCCTCGCTGCCAGTTCGCCCGCAAGCGCATCTTCTGGGTCAGCTGGAAGCCGGTAGGCAGCACGGCGCGACCCTCCAGGTAGCTATCGCTGACGAAGCTATCGCGATAGGAAAGCCCATCGGGGACGAAGTCGAGCTCCAGAAATTTGACAATCCCCTGCCCCAGGGGCGCGTCGGCAATATAGACGACGCCGCGGGATCCGAAGATACTTTCCCGTGCTCCGGCGTCGTCGCCGAATTGCATGTACTCGTCGGCGATGTCGTCCTCAACTCTGCGCACGCTACTTTCGAAAGTCAGATACATCAGTCGGTCCAAATTCGCGACGCGATACTGCGCGATCGCGTAGGAAGCTCGATTCTTCCCGCTGCCGGCGATTTCTTCGATGTCGTAATGGCCCACGACGGCGGACCAACGGGGGGAGAGTTGATACTGTGCGAAAAGGTGGAATCCCCGTTCGTCATGCTCGTAGGGATAATCCACTTCGGCGTCGTCCTCGCGATGGTCGGGTTCGTCGTTGTTGTTGCGGTCGAGTCCGTAGGCATAGCTGTTGGGCTCGACGTCGAACATCAGAAATGGCTCCTGGTAGTCGGGAAGCCGATTGAGGTTGCGATTGGTGTCGGGGGCGCCGTCATTGTCGGCGTCCTGCCCGAGCCAGACCCCATCCAGGTCGGTGCCGACATTGTCCCGCGGTATGCCTACCAGGTTGCCCAGCTTGATATCGGGATAGATATCTCCGTCCTCGTTGTCATCCACCAGGCGCCAGTAAGCCATATTGTTGAGCACGGCGCTGCCGCCGAGGACGTATGATCGCAGTTCGGTGTGGAATTCGGGTTGAATGGAGAACAGCTCGGCACCGAGCGCGCCGCGGCCAAAGTTGTGTACGGCGTTGAGGAAATACGCCGAACCCCCGTCGGCAAAGCGCGGAGAGTCGTCGAAGGTGGGCAGGCGATCGGCCCCATACGAGGGATACCGCCAATACTGTTTCGAGCGGGCGTACTCAGCGGAGATCTCCAATCCCGGCAGCTGCAGCTGCAAGTCGGCGCTGTAGACAAAGTTTGATATCCCCTCCCCGACGTCGAAACGGACGCGCTCGAGATTGGAAAGATCCTGCACATTGCCCTCGGCACGCGACTCCACGTTGTAGTAGGAAGCGGACAGGCGGTCGTAGTACTGCCTGGAGACGGAACCGAGTTTGGAATAGGCGTACGCCACGTCGATCAGGTAGTCGTTGCCCACCAGGGTCTCGATGGCTACGGAGTGAATCCCGGGTTCACCAGCCAGATCGTATACGAAGACCACTTGCCGCTCGCCGTCGGCTCGCAGGGTTTGGTCGGGCGATTCTACCTGGAAAGAGGATATCAGACCAGGTATGTTGCCAATGGTGCTGACGTCCAATCCAGCCTCGTGATCGAGTCTGGTGAGATAGTCGGCGAACAACGGATACTCGCGCCCGCGGTAGAAGTACTCGTTGACGTAAGCGGTGGCGGCGCCCGAGGAGCTAAAGAGGTTGTACTCCAACGGCACGAACGCGCCAGATACGCGCGAAACGAAACCGACCTGAATAGAGGGATTGTCGCCATGACTTATCACCCGCGGCTTCAGGTCCGGTCGCAGTTGGCCGTCGATAATGATGTCCACCTTCTGGATGACGGCGCCACCGATCCCGTCCTCAGGCGAGTCGTCTCTGAAACGGACAAAGATCAGATCGATCAGGGGTTGGTCTGACTTCAGCCGACCCTTGAGGCTATTGTCGGTCTGATTGCTGTCGTAAAGGTGCTGATTGACCCAGTTGAGCCCCACGTTCAGCGCCCCAAGGTTCGCCTGGATCCGGCTGCCCAGCAGCATGGCCGAATCCCCGTCATTTTCCCGTAACGCACCGACGGGATGCTGCATGCGAGAAGCCAGAGCGGTGAATTCCAGATCGGGAAGCAGCAGATCGAAACGAGCGCCGTTGTAGTTCGCTTTGGACAGGGTGAGCGGGGTAAAACGAGCGCTCATCGCCTCTCCGATGATGGCGGAATACCCCCAGTTATTGTATCCGTCGCTGGCGGCAACCAGGTTGTCGAAGGTGCGGGAGTTCCAGTTGATGTGGCTGCCGAATCTCTCATTCGCCGAACGCCTTTCCTCCCACGTGTAGGCGCTGTATCCAGTCAACAGGAAATTGCCCATTGGATCGTAGAAGGTCTGAGCCGTATCTGTGTAAGGAAAGAAGTGGGTAGGGTAGTTCTGGATGTTCTGCCAGGCGTAGTTGCGATACTCCGGTCCGTCGAGCCTGAGGTAAGCCCGAGGCGTCGTCACCTCATTCTCGAAGAAATCCTGGCTCGACGCTGGGCAGGCCAACAGGATCGAGGGGATCAGCAAATGCCAACCGTTCAATGCTCCTTTTTGCATAGCGGTTCTCGCATAGCTCCGCCGACGGTCAGGTCAATCGGAGCCGGTCGTCCCCTCGCGGACATAGGCTTCCAGGGCAACGCGGGGGCAGATGCTGTCGCGAATATAGTCGACCAGCTGATTGCCCAATCCGCGCAGGCGTGATTCCAGCCGCTCGTCGAGGCATTTGCCTGCATCGTCAAAACAATCTTGGACATTGGCCACCGAAACCGGACCGGGAAGCACGATCGCCCCCACGTGTGAGCACACGCTGCGCAGATGCTCCAACGCCTTGATGGCGCCGATCTGTCCGCCGGCGACGCCCAGCAGGGCCACTGGTTTTCCGGCCAGCGCAGACGGGAAACCCAGGTTTTCAATAACGAGCTTTATGGCGCTGGAATAGCTTCCATGGTACTCGGGGGTCGAGAGCACCACACCTGTCGCTTCCGATACGGTCTGTTGAAGCCGATCCTCGTCCTCGGCGGCCCCTGGTCGACCGGGCAGCGCGAGATCCAGGCTCGACGGATCGATCAGGTCGACCCCGACCTCGTTCTGACTGCCCATCTCGTCGACCACCAGATCGAGCGCCTTAGAGGTGAAATTGCCCGGCCTTACGCTGCCCCTGACGGCTGCGATGCGGATGGTGCATTCTTCATTCATACTTCAAGCTCTCCTTGTGTCGTTGGCTCGAAACGAGCGACGCTGTTGATCGCGATGCAGGGCCATTCCATCCTAGAGCACGACCTCGCGCCCGGTGCGTGCGGACTCCTCGGTTGCTTCCAAGACCTGCATAACCAGTCTGCCATGGGCCTGTGGGATAGGCGTATCCTCATCTCCGCGCTCGATTGATCGCACGAACTCGGAGAATTCGTCCGCCAGGCTGTCTGTGGTCTCCACCGGCTCTTCCCGCCAGGTGCCGTCGGGCGTGTCGGCCACCCACAGACCGACAGAAGGTTGCAGCTGAAACCGTGCCTGGCCTTTGGTGAAGAATAACTCCGCCCCGGTTGCGGTTGCGCCCACCTGCCACGCGAGGCGACTCACGGTGGCGACCACACCCGATTTCCAGCGGAGGAAGTAGATCCCGGTGTCGTCCGCCTTGATCTGCGGATGGGGCGAACGCTCCGATCCGGGCGCTTACGGTCTCGATGTCCAAGCCGATAAGCCACAGCAAACGGTCGATCTGATGCGTTCCGTCCATCAAACCCATGCCGCCGCCCCGTTCTCGATCCAACATCCACGCCGGCCTCGCCGGCAGATCGAACGGCTTGTGCCAGGTGTCGTGCGCCATGATCGGATCGCCGAGCCGTTTGGAATCGACGATCTGCTTCATAGCCTTCACCACTGGATAATATCGCTGGGTATGGGCGGTCATCAACCTGACGTCGTTCGCTTTTGCCGCCGCCAACATCTCGTCCGCCTCCGACAGCCATATCGCCAGCGGCTTTTCCATGAATATGTGTTTGCCGGCGCTGGCTGCATCGAGGGCTGCCTGCTTGTGCAACCCGTGGGGTAGCGCTCCGATCGCGATTTGTACGTCGTTGTATGCGAGCGCCTCTGTAAAATCCTTCACAAATTCTACCTCTGGATGTTTCTCGCGGAGCGGCGCTGTCTGCTCATCGCGAGGCTCAGCGACAACGAGCATCTCCACGCCGGCGGTCTGCTTGACGACGCCGATGTAGGATCCGCCGATGCGGCCGGCGCCCAGCACAGCTACCCCCATCGTCATGGGGTTTGTGCTGCCGCCTTCTTCACCGCTTGGATCACGGCGATGATGTAGCCGAACTGGAACGCCCACGCCTGGCGCACCCGATCGGTGCCGCCCGGTGACGGTTTATCGTCGGGATGCGAGGGCGCGTGGTCTGGCATCAGCATGTACGGATACCCGGATTCGTAGAGGGTCTGCGCTACCTTGAGCATGTCCACGTCACCCTCGTCCGGCCACACCTCCTGAAAATCGTGCAGCCCTCCCTTGATATTGCGGAAGTGGATGTTGAAGATCCGTTTGCGTTCGGCGAAGTAGCGCACGATCTCACAGAGCTCGTTGGCGGGGTCTTCCAGACCCTCGGACGCCACCCCGCAGCAGAAGTTGAGACCGTGGTACGGGCTGTCGCTGAGCTCGACGAACCGTTTCAAGCCGTCGAACACCGGGTAATTCCAGCGCTCGACCCCGCGAAGCACCGGCGCCGGTGGATCGTCGAGATGGCAGGCGAACAGGACTTTGTTCGCGTCCGCCACCGGAATGACCCGCTCGACGAAATACCCGATGCGCTCGAACACCTCCTCGCGGCCGACAACTCCCGCTTCGGTGCGGGTTTCGTTGTCGTACTCATCGAGTCGGAAGGTGCTGTAGCGGCACCCGCCCCTGCCCGGCGTGTTGGACGTGCGCGCTGGCTCACCTACGTAGAAGTTGTAGTTGAGACCGCGCAGGCCTGCCTTGGCCGCGTTCTCGATGATCCGAAACACTTCCTCGATGTCCCGATCCCGCTGCGGGTCTTGGGCCAGCGGTATGCTCCTGGCGATCGGAATGTGCACCATCTCAAGACTGACTCCTTCCGCCGCCGCCTCTTCCCGTTGCCGCTGCAGCGTGTCGAGCTCGAAATCGGCCGGCGTCGCATCCATATGGGTCACACCGTGCCGCCGGAGGAACTGAAGATCGTGTTTTGTGGTGCTGACGTACTGAACGCCCACGTGCATGCCGTTGCCGGCCGCGGGACTGGTGGGAGTCATGGTGGGATTCCCGTCCGTCTCAAATGTTTGTTATCCAATCGCTGCTTTAAGTGTCGAGGGGTAAGTTGTAGCGCAATTCATCCAGTCCCAGCACGCCGCTGGCGTGCGCCTGGCGGAACTCGGAATCCTTCTGGTACATGACCCCGACAAACCCACAATGGGAGAGAACGTAGTCTAGATCCGGCCGCTGGTCAGGATGGGAGCATGCGTAGTTGAGCCATTCGCTGTCGTCGACGCGCAGCTCGATGCGGTTCAACTCCCAGTCGTCCGCACCGATCCTGACTTCCCGGACCTGCCTCCAGCAGGTGAGGTACCGGGTGTCCTCGATATACGCAGCGACGAATAGGTGTGGAGCGTAACCGTCTGCCACGGTGATTTTCTCCAGCTCTTTCAGATAGAAGCTGGTAACAGTGTCGCGCAGATCGAAGGTTGTGGTTGGCGTCCACCATACCGGCGTCGATTCTACGTAGAACTGGTTGGAGTCGGCGCTTGGAAGGGCGAGATAGCCTCGGCTGCCCTCGGCGCCGCCCCCATCCTGCACCAGATGGAAGGCGTTCTCGGGACTCGTGGAAAAGAACTCGCCATCGTAGGTGCGATTGGGTACCGGAGAAGCGTCGGATCCCAGCCGTTCGACCTGTTTGACCGGGGCGGGACCATCAAAGCTGTAGTGAACCTCGGCTATGCCCTCTTTCAATGAGTAGTGCATCTCTATTCCTCCATGTCCGTCCGCCAATTCATCGTTTTCCACTCACGTCGGTATCCGTATTCCCGAGCCGGGTTTATACGGGAAGCTAACAAAGATTGATATCGCGGAAATGATAAGCTACCATTGCCAACCCGTGCAGCTCGATGAAGGAGCGCGTCATGAGCCAAACCCTCATAGACCCCAAGAAGCACCGGCAGCTTTTCCTGGACGATTATGCCGTAGAGGAAAAGATCGGCGTCAAGCAGACCGTACATCGGCCCCGAAGGTGTGGACCTATCATCCGGCCGGACCGCTCGCGTGGACAAACCGCTCTTCAGAGCCGTAGCGCTCCGCAGTGGAACTCAGAAAAGGGAATCTGGGAATGGTGGTATTACGGGGAGCATGCCTACTATGCGACCTCCAAGGATGGGGAACACTGGGAGAGACCCTCCCTGGGGCTGTACGAATTCAATGGGTCAAAGGACAACAACATCGCATGCGACCCCAATAAGCCGCGCATCTACCACATAATCCGTGACGAGGGTGATCCGGATCCGCAGCGTCGCTACAAAGCGCTGTTCAGCTCTTCTGACAGGTACCTTGGCACTTCCCCCGATGGGTTCGACTGGACCATGCTGGATGTGCCACCCATCCCCAGCAGTGACGAATCCCATTTTACCTACGACGAGATCAGCGGCCAGTATATCGCCATGGTCAAGCACAGTACCAAGTGGGGGCGCTCCGTCTGGCTCTCCACCAGCAAGGATTTCGTCCACTTCTCCAAACCTGAGCTCATCTTCCACACTGATGAGATCGATTGGGAGAACTGTAGAAAACGCGTAAGAGAAGTCGTCGAGAATCCAGCATATATAACGCCTCCCGTCGTGGATGACGCAGACTACATCGCGGAGACCTATCATATGGCGGTGATGCCGTATGAGGGATTCTACATCGGTTTTCCGCGAATCTTCAATCCGCTCGGGGCGGTTCCGCCACCGGAGATGAACTTCACGCGCATCAACCAGGTGGAGCTTGCGGCGTCACGTGACCTGTATCATTGGGACCGCGTAGGGGATCGCACCCTGTTTCTGAGCATCGAACCCTGGGACGGTGTGAGCTACGATACGCACCAGGTCAGCCTCTGCGGCCGGCCGCATGTTCGTGACAGTGAGATATGGATCTACTACAACGGTGCTCGCATGCCATCCAGCAGAAGAAGATACGAGATTCACAACCAGAACAAGGAGCTATACAGACTCAATGTGGATCCAGAGCTCTTTAATGACACCGGCGCCTTGAGCCTGGCGAAACTACCCATAGACCGATTCGTATCCCTCGATGCCGACCAGGCCGGAACGATTACGACGAAGCCATTCATGATGAAAGGGGAGGACCTCTACGTAAACGCCGAGGCCAATTGGGGTGAGATATACACCGAAATTCTGGATGCTGAATCGATGGAGCCGTTTCCCGGCTTCTGGGTGCCTGCTCACCTGCCGCCACCGTTGACCGGTGATCACCTGCGAGCAAAGATCAACTGGCAGCCCGACCACGATCTGGTCTTCGAAAAGCCGGTGCGCATAAGGTTCTACCTGAGTCAGGCCAGACTCTACTCCTTCTGGCTCGAATAGGGATGGACAATCAGAATTGATTTGAGGAATGCCTAAGCCTACCACCGAGAAGGAGCGTCTAATGAATCTTTCACTGATAGATCCAAAAAAACACAGACAGCTATTCCTGGACGACTACGCCGTGGAGAAAAAGATCGGTGTAAAGCAGACCCTGCAGCCTCCGAAAAAGTGCGGTCCCGTTCTCAAACCCAACCGCTCAATCGGTGAGACCTCTATTCAGAGCCGCAGCGCTCCCCAATGGAACCCTGAAAAGGGCGTCTGGGAATGGTGGTATTTCGGAAACCACATCTACTACGCCACATCCACCGATTTGGAACACTGGGATACCCCTTCCCTGGGGCTGTACGAATGGAACGGCTCCAAGGACAACAACATCGCAAACGACCCCGAGGGAGATCAGGACAGGCGCCTCTATCACATCATACGTGATGAAATCGACCCGGACCCACAGCGCCGCTACAAGGGGTTGTTCAGCGCGTCCGACCGATACCTGGGCACCTCCCCCGATCCCGAGCTGGTTTTCCACACGGACAAGATCGATTGGGAGAATCGCAAGAAACGGGTGCGCGAGATCATCGAAAACCCGGCGTATATAACACCGGCTACCGTGGATAACCTGGACTATCTACACACGAGAGAGATCGACGGTGTCACCCCCGCCGAAAGCTACCACATGGCGGTGATGCCGTACGAAGGATTCTATATCGGTTTCCCCCTGATCTTCAATGTGTTCGGTGCCAACCCGCCACCCCACATGAATCACAGCCGCATCAACCAGATTGAGATGACCGTCTCTCGCGATCTACGGCACTGGGAGCGAGTGGCGGACCGGGAAGTTTTCATCGGGATCGAACCGTGGGATGGGGTGCGATACAACACCAGTCAGGTCGGCATGGCAGGACGCCCCATCGTTGGCGAAAACGGTGAGATATTCATCTATCACATGGCTTCGCGCATTCCGAGCGGCAAAGAGCTCTACGCGACGCACAACCGCAATAAGGAGCTCTTCAGACTTCGAGTAGACCCTGAGGTCTACAATGACCAGAGCGCCCTGTGCCTGGCCAAGCTTCCCATGGACCGGTTCGCGTGCCTCGAGGCCGAGGAAGCGGGAACCATTGTTACGAAGCCTTTTGTGATGAAAGGCGAGGACCTCTACATAAACGCCGAGGCAAATTGGGGCGAGATTTATGCCGAGATCCTGGATGCCGAGACCATGAAACCGTTCCCCGGTTTCTGGGTTCCGGCTCACCTCCCACCACCACTGACCGGTGATCACCTGCGAGCAAAGATCGAGTGGCAGCCCAAGCACGATTTGGTATTCGAAAAACCGGTACGCATACGGTTTTACCTGTATCAGGCGAGGCTCTATTCGTTTTGGCTGGAATAACTATGAAAAACAAGCGGTGCGAGATGTTGGGCGTTGGTTGAACCCAACAACCAACCTGCCGCGCAGAAGTTTGACGAAAATCGGATGGCGAATCACCTCCAGCGTGTGGACGTGTGCGCGAGGTAGACCACCCGTCTCTTCAACCTCCAGCCAGTGGTGCCGGGAATGACGGTTCGGCTCGACACGACAACAATGTCAAGAATTCGAGTTCTCGCGACCGATCTGGATGGCACTCTTTTTGGCTCCAGTTCGGTTGCGTCGGAGCGCTCGGTGGCTGCCGTTCAACGATGCATCAAGTCAGGCTTCCATGTCGTGATCGCGACGGCTAGACCATTCCTGTCAGTGTGCAGCTCGCTTGATAAGCGGCTTCATGAGGGACGCTATTGGATATGCTCTGGGGGCGCCTCGATCTATCAAGACGGGGAACGGATCTATTCAGATACCATTGATGCGAATACGGCGATGACGTGCATCGAGCTACTAGATGCCTGTTCCTGGGATCTCGTCGTCTCCATGGAAATGGCGTCATCGGGCAAGCTCTTTATCAACAAAAAGCTGGACACCGGCTCCGTCCCGTTCGAGCTGGTCGATCTAAAGTCAATTCGCGGAGAGGTCACCAAGTTTCTGGTGACCGCCCCAGGGCAGCCAGAAGTGGGTGTCCCGCCCCTGCCCGGTCAGTGCAAGGTCGAGCACATCGACGGCGGCCTGGCCGTCAACATCACGTCGCCGACCGCAAACAAAGCGACGGCTATGTCGGTTCTGCTGGAAAGCCTGGGTCTCGGCTACGATTCGGTGATGGCGTTCGGAGACGACATTAACGACCTCGATCTGCTGAAAAGCAGCGGTGTGGGGATTGCCATGGGAAATGCCGTCTCCGAGGTGAGAAACTGCGCTGACTACATTACCCTCTCCAATGATGAAGATGGGGTTGCAGTCGTGCTCGAAGGGTTGTTAGATGGCCTAGGCTATTGATCTGCTTGACGAGATCGTCGAGACCGGATTACCTTGTAGCCGAATACAAATAGCTAGATCGATGGTTGAGGTGTCCATCAAGGCATCGTCTTGATGGGAGAATAGGGAAGGCAGTGAAACTCTGCCGCGGCCCCGCCACTGTAACCGGTCTACGGATTGACCCGTAGCGCTACCGACAAAAACACCCACTGATCTGTTGTGATCGGGAAGGGGTCGGCAGCAAGCACCGGAAGCCAGGAGACCTGCCTTTACCAGAGGTGACGAAACCTTCGACGGAAAGGTGGTCAACCTGTGGGTGATTCCTGGACCTGCTCTCCTTCGAGGGCGGGTTTTTTCGTGCCTGCCCTCCTCCTTTTGGAGATTCTCTTAACTACCCCTGCTTTTTCCACCAGTATCAGTGGTCGCGTCTTCGAGAGGAGCACCGGCGTCTCAATTCCCGGCGCCGTAGTGCGCCTGGATTCCGCAACGACTGCAACTAAGACCCGCACCACGCTAAGCGATTCCCTTGGATTCTTTACTTTCAACGGTCTTGCTCAAGGCAATTGGATGTTGTCGGCGGAAATGATCGGCTACCGCTCGTTTCACCGTGCAATATCCCTGAGCGATGGGCTGGAGGTTGTTGATGTGCCCTTGAAATCCCAGCCGCTACGCATGGAACCTATGGTCGTGTGGGCTCGACGCGACGGTGACAGTCGGCATACGCCCGCTTATGTAGAAACCATACCGGTAGCGATCCTCAAAGCTCCGGGAGCCGATCTAGCACAGGCGCTGGATGCGGCAACAAACGTCAATGTCCGTCGCTATGGCGGCCTCGGCAGCTTCAGTACACTTTCGATTCGCGGATCGACGGCCGAGCAGGTCCAGGTCTACCTGGACGGAGTGCCCCTCAACCAGGCGCTCGGCGGCGGCGTCAACCTGGGCAACCTGCCGCTTTCCGGGGTCGAGAGCGTTCATATTTACCGGGGCGCGACGCCGGCGCGATTCGGTGGCAACAGCCTCGGCGGCGTCGTGCACATCCGCACGGCCTCGCTGTCTAACGCCAACCGAGCTCATGTTCGTGCTCAGTCTGGCTCTTTCGGCACGCATAAAGTGGGCATGTCCGTGTCCGGCCCCTGGAAACGGTGGGAGTATCTGGCCTTGTCAGAGTTCAATACCAGCGAGAACGACTTCCGTTTTTGGGACGACAACGGCACCCAATACAACCTGGATGATGACGGTTGGGCTCGCCGCGTAAACAGCGATTTTCACTCTTTCCGCGGATTGGTCAAACTGGGCAGAGGTTTCGGTGAAAACCGGCTGCAGGTCCACAACACCTTCGACCTCAGCCACTCGGGGATATCAGGCACCGGAATTCATCAAGCCAGGCGTAGCCGGTTGGACTCATGGCGCAATCTTTCGGAAGCGAACTTCCACGGTCCCTGGGCGGGCGGATTTGGCGGATATGCGCTAAAGGGATACTACTCGGTGGAAACGAACGAATACAAAGATCTTCACGGTGAGGTGGGATTCGGCGCACAGCACGACCGCAATACCACTCTCGGCGCCGGTTTTCGCGGCGAAGTGCATGCGGTCATTCCAGAGCGCGGTCTCGCTACCCTGTTTGCGGTGGGTCATTCCGAGAACTTCGAGCCGGAGAATCTCCTCCAGAAAAATGGCCCGTCCATTCATGCCCGGCGGTATCGTGGGTCGCTGGGGGCGGAGATGGAGTCGCTCCCCCTGATGCAGCGATTCACGCTGACCGCCGGCGGTCAGGTCGAACGACTGGATGACCGTCTCCTTACGCGGCAAAGCTTTCTGGCCAGCGCGTTTGAATCGGGCCGGCACAGCACAGAATCAATCTGGGGATTTCGGCTCGGGACGACCATGGCGCTGAACAAATCGCTGTCGCTGAAAGCACACCGCGGCAGCTACCAGCGTCCGCCAAGCTTTTTTGAGCTGTTTGGTGATCGCGGGTCCTTGGTGGGCGATCCAGATCTGGTCAGTGAGGAGGGAGACAAGTGGGATCTGGGGCTGGACGCTCGAAATCTGTTCGGAGGCGCTCTGCAGCGAGCAGAGGTGGTGTACTACAAGAGCGCCGTCAAGAACCTGATCCGCTTCGTGCAGAGCACGCAGCAGGTGTCGGAGCCCCACAACATCGGCGAAACAGGTCTCAGCGGACTGGAGACACGATTCAATCTTAGCCTCTCCCTGGTGAGGATCGGAGGCAGCTATGTTTACCAGCGGGCCGAGAACCGCGGCCCCCTTTCCTACGAGCGGGGCAACGATCTTCCCAATGCCCCGCGGCATCGATTCGGTCTGCAGTTGAGCGCCGGCAAATTGGGCAACGGTCTGCGCTATGCGTTCGATCGGGAAAGCAGAAACTTTCTCGACCGCGCCAATCTTAATCCGATCCCCGCCCGCTCGGTCCACACCATGGGGTTCAATCTTCTCGTCACCACAGGGGTGGACCTGTCCATGGAGGTGCGCAATCTGGGCAACAACGAGGTCGCCGATGTCTGGGGTTACCCTCTCCCCGGTCGATCCTACTTCATCTCCGCACGTTTCGAGCGCCGTTCGAACGATGAAAACTGATCACCATCACAACGACCTAGAAGCCATGCCTAACCTACAACTCATGGACCTATCGCGATGAACCAGATAACTCTTGTTACCGGAGGATGCCGATCAGGCAAAAGCACCCAAGCCCGACTGTGTGCCGCGGAAACCGACAACGACGTCGTATTTATCGCTACCTGTCCCCGGCTTGACGATGAGATGGTTCTGCGCATCGAAAGACACCGGGAGGAACGACGGCCGTTGGGTTGGCGCACCGTTGAGGAGGAGCTCGATCTCGCGCGCGCCTTCGCGTCCTCCGACGATGGTGATACCATCCTCGTCGATTGCCTGACGCTTTGGGTTGCATGCCGTCCAACAGCAGGACAACCCCTTGACTGAGGACGACCTGGAAGCAGCCAGTCGGGCACTATTGAAAAGCTGCAGGGATCGATCGGGCAGGGTCGTATTGGTAACGAACGAGGTGGGGCTGGGCGTTGCTCCCGACAACGAGCTGGCGCGTCTCTACCGCGATCTGGTTGGTCGCTGCAACCAGGTTGTCGCCAAGGAAGCTGACCGGGTGATATTGATGGTCAGCGGTCTCCCTCTGCCGTTGAAATAGGAGATGAGAATATGAAGGTTCTCGATGCCACCCTTGAACGCATCGAAACGCAGGACCCAAAGTGGCGGAGTCTGGCTGTCGAGCGTCTGGAGCAACTCACCATGCCAAGGTGGGCATTGGGTAGACTGATGGATCTCAGCGTCGATCTTGCCGGCATGACCCGATCGCTGCGACCCGCTGTCGAACGGCGTCTCATGGTCGTGATGGCGGGTGATCACGGCGTCGCGGAGCAGGGGGTGAGCCAGTATCCGCAAGAGGTTACCGTTCAGATGGTGCACAATTTTGTGCAGCAGGGAGCCGGCATTAACGCTTTGGCGAAGGTAGCCGGAGCGGATGTGCTCGTTGCCGACCTGGGTGTGAGAGGTGACCTGACAGAAGTAAAGCAGAGCGGCGCGGTGCTCGACCACCGGATCGGCGCCGGCACCGCAGACATTGCAACCGGTCCTGCCATGACCAGAAGCGATGCGGTACGAGCACTGGAAGCCGGGATTCAGATCGCCAATGAGCGGCTGGTGGACTTTGATTTGGTAGGTACCGGCGATATGGGCATAGGCAATACTACGCCAAGCGCCGCCATCGCTGCCCGAATTACAGGCAGCTCGGTCCGGGACGTTACGGGTAAAGGGACGGGCATCGATGAGCAGCGACAGGGACACAAGATCGAAATCGTGGAGCGGGCTTTGCGCGTAAATCAGGTCGATCCCAACGATGGGGTCGACGTCCTCGCCAAACTTGGCGGGTTCGAGATCGGCGGCATCGCCGGACTGATTCTAGGGGCGTCCGCGCAACGCAAACCGGTAATCGTGGATGGTTTCATCTCTACGGCAGCGGCTCTGATCGCCAGAACCCTCTCCCCAACAGCGGCAGATTATATCGTGCTGGCGCATTGCAGTGCCGAACGAGGCCACCAGGTAATGTGCAATCTCCTGGAAAAGCAGCCCTTGCTTGACCTGGGTATGCGGTTGGGCGAAGGCACGGGCGCCGCCCTTGCCATGCCGCTGGTGGAAGGTGCCGCGCGTTTGCTCTCGGAAGTGAAGACCTTTGAGGAGGCTGCGGTCTCGCAGGCACCCGGGATCGAGTCTTAGAGCGCCAGCTCTAGCAGTCGTGCCGGCCACACGGTCGCAGGCCATCCCGACCAAAGGCGCGACGCCGCAACCAATCCCAACAGCGTGACGATTTCGGCGACTTCGCTCATGGCGCCACAAGTATCTCCGGTTAAACCACCCAGGCTCCGCCGAAAGAGGTGTCCGAGAAGGTGGGTGACGGATGCCACGAGCAACAACACCAGCACTCCGTGGGGGAAAACGAAGAAGGCGCTCATAGCCAACGCCGAGATCGTAGCCATGAGAAAGTCGCGCCCGCGGATCAGCTTGTGAAGATTTTTGTCGCGTCCCTCTCCGCGCGCCGCAGGGAACCAGAAGATACCGTACACGGCCGACCAGCGTCCCCAGACCGGCGCGATTGCTGCCCCCAGCCACCACCAAGGGCCGAGGCTGAAAATCCCCACCACCTTAAAGGCCAAGACCAATATCAGACCGACCGCGCCCAGAGCTCCAATGCGGCTGTCGCGCATGATTTCGAGTTTGCGTTCTGGTGGGTGACCGGAAAACATGCCGTCACAGGTATCGGCGACGCCGTCCAGATGTAACCCCAGGCTGACAAAGGCCCACGTCGACACGACGAAGAGCGATGCCAACAGAGGACCCCAAATTATTTGAGCGATAGCCCCAGCTGCGACACCCAAAACGCCGATGATCAGTCCCGCAGTAGGGAATGCCGCAAACCCTCGTGCCATGGACTGCTCATCTGGAGCCGGCAAACCAGCTACAGGAATGCAGGTGAGGAAACGCAGGGCTTCGCCCAGGGGACGCATAGGTCCCCAATAGTTTTTCGAATTCGGATCTCGCATCCCTCGATGGTTCCTAACGTGAGTGTAACCTAAGGACGAGCTGACCAAGCCCAACTCTACAGAGAGGCGAAGAAGGACGCGCTCCCCGCGCTCGAGTGTGGCACTACTCCGGCCCAATCGGCAGATCGCACACCTGCGCGCCCGGCGTCCTTCGAGCGCATCCGCGTTCAGGTGCAAGTCACGTTCCGGCGCCACGGACGGCTCCGTCAGCACTGAACCCTCGGCGCCGCCGGCGACCAACGAGACGAACCCATCCCGGTGCAGCACCGCCTCCCACTGCTATTCACGCCCGTTGACTGCCGGTGATATAGATGCTCTTTGCAATGGCTGCGTCAAGTATTGTGCAGGTCTCTTCCCGGACTCTTTGTGGGGGCGCGATAGACCGAGCATTTTCGCCCCTATTGCGTTATAATCTCTTAAGTCGGTTGTGGGCAGGGCCATCCTCGGCCTTGCTGTAGGTTCTCTCACCCTTGGAGGAGTCAAACACTTGGCAGGTGGCCTCGTGCTCATCGTCGAAGATCAAGCCCTCGTAGCCGATGATCTCGCCCAAACGGTCCGGCAACTAGGATACGAAGTGGCGGGCATTGCATCAGCTGGCACCGAGGCCATCACGAAGGTTTCTCAAGTGAAACCTGATGTTGTCCTGATGGATATCAGTCTGCAGGGAGAGAAGGATGGCATCACGGCAGCTGAAGCCATCAACAACCGCTTCCAGGTGCCGGTGATCTTCGTCACCGCCCACACCGACGCCGCCACGGTGCAACGGGCAAGGTCGGTTCGCCCAAGCGGGTATATTGTGAAACCCTTCGATACAGAGCAAATCGGCCAGGCTCTTCGAAATGCCTTGCAGCCGGTCGATCAGCAAGTCGAGAGCGAGCGACAGGCGTCCATTCTGATCGTCGACAGCCTGGAGTACACGCAGGATACGATCGCAAGGGCTCTCCCGCGTGGTCACCGGGTGAGGTTTGCGGGGTCGTTCGATGCGGCCAGGCAAGCTCTTGCAGGGGGACAATTCGACGTGATCCTGGTGAATGTCGACATGCCAGACACCGGAGGACCATCGATTCGCACGATGAGGAGAGAGCTTGGGGTATCGGCGCCCATCATCGCCATCACCCAGAAGGTCGATCCGGGATTATCTGCCTTCTACAAGGCTGACGTCCAGATCCTTCTCGAGAGTTCACAACTGAAGTCCCGGCTGGCAGCCGAGATCAACCGCAGTCTGTCCTGAGAGCCGGACAAGCAGGCTTATGACGGTTCTCCGCTCGGCCACGGAAACCGCACGACGAACGCAGTGCCTTCCGTCGAGTCCAAGTCCAGAGTTCCGTGCAATTGCCGGCTCAGGCTGTTCACCAGCTGAAGGCCGAGAGACGTCGGGTTTTTTACATCGATTCCGCTCACAACCCCCGCACCGTCGTCAGCAACCCGAAGTTCGCATTCACCTGCCAGCGACTTCATGCTGACTCGTATCGTGCCACCTCCCGGGCCGAAAGCGTGTTTGAGAGCGTTCGTCACCAGTTCATTCACAATCAGGCCACACGCGATTGCTCCGTCGATGTCGAAGTCGATACTGTCGATTTCCGTATGGAGCTCGATGTGTCGATCTGCCCGAGCTAAAGAAGTGCGCAGATTGTCACACAAGTCGCCCAGATAGTCTGCTACGTTGGGGTGAGCCATGTTCTCGGATTGGTAGAGCCGTTCGTGGACGAGCGCGATCGCGCGGATCCGGTTGTGACTCTCCGCCAGGATCGGAGTCAACTCGGGAGTCTGCACGTGCGAGCTCTGCAGGCTGATCAAGCTGGAGACCACCTGAAGGTTGTTCTTCACCCGATGGTGGACCTCCTTCAGGAGTACGTCCTTCTCGCTTAGAGACGAGCGCAGTGCCGCATCGCCATCCTCGATGCGAGCCAACATTCCGTTGAAGCCATCGACGAGCCTGCCCAGTTCATCGTTGCCGAATTTGGTCGCCCGCAGTCCGTACTGCTGCTCACCAGAAACCCTGTTCGTCGTCTCCAGCAGACCAAGGATCGGCCTGGTTACGATACGCCGCAGCCGCGCTGCTAGAAGGAAGGCCAGCAGACCCGCGCCGATCGCGAAAACCACGACAATGCGGAGGTAACGGTACAGCCGTGCGTCAAGCTCCTGCAGATCGCTTCTCAGGTAGACGGTACCGATCTGACTGCCTTCGAGGACGATCGGTTCGGTTATTTCCATAAAGTCGTCGCCGAACCGATAGCCTACTGGCGGCGGCTCGGACAGTAGGTTCGCCGATTCCACGCGGCCATAGGTGGCCAGGGGCAAGCCGTCTGTCTTGAAGATTGCCGCGGAGCCGATCTGCGCCTCGGACCGCAGAGAGGAGAGTACATCCTCGGCGTCATCCCGGTTGTCGAACATGAGGGCGGCGCTGGAGTTCGCCCCGACAATCTCGGCGATGGCCTTGAGCCGCTGAATGAGGGCCTCTCTGGAGCTAATCCGGTCGTAAGCGATGAACGCGGTGGAGCTGAAAAGGATAACCATGCCCGCCGTGCCCATGATGATCAGCGTGAGCTTGCGCTGGAGCGACAGATCGCGGATGCCCGACAACATCATTCCGGTCATGAATCCCAATACTGCTCGTCGTAGCCAAGCTGCTCGAGGGCGGCGCGTTGTGCGTCCGTCAAGTCGCTCCAGGCGTTGTTCTCGGAATCCGGTGCCTCCGTTTCGCCTTGCCAGCTGGCCTCATCCCAACCCAGCGTTTCCCACAGAGCTTGCTCATCCGCGGTGAGGTCTGCCCAGTCGTACTGGTCCCAGAAGCTGTTCACGTCCCCTTCGGGCTGGCGTACGGCGGATGTGTCTGGCGAGGTGCCGGAGTCACCACAGCCGATCAGCAGTAGCGCACTGCAGATCAGGACTACGGTTAGGCGCACTGTATTCAGGGACGTCGATCTCTTTCCCATGATCCGTCCTTTCATGAATTTCAGTTGACGACTCTCGCCAGCCGCAACAAAAGTGACGACAAATGGCATCCCTCCGCCTTGGCGGCGCGATGATTGATAATGATCTGCGGCTTTTCACCTTCCATTCCAATGCCTATGCCAAGACCCGACACTACATACTCGGGCACGCCGGTCAGGGTGATGGTCCGCGTGGCCCGAGTGGCAGAAGAGATGGTTTCAACCTCCATGGCTCGTAGTGGCGTGACGTAGAGGATGTCGATGCCGTTTGCTTCGATAGTGCTCGCCAGATCGGAGGAATCGCTGATGTCAATCTCCAGACAGCGGTAGCTGAATCTGCCCATCCGCTTTACCGATGATGCTGCCTTTATGACTGCGTTCTTCGCTGTGAGGGATTTCCGAAATCTTTGCTGAAATGCCACGCCGACGACGAGTTCGTCATTGGCCCGCGCTGACAAATCGCCATCAAACAGCAACACCTTGGAGAACAGGTTCCACTGAACGGCTACCGGAACAGGCATTTCCTGCGTCCAAGATGGCGACGCCGACGTCAGAACGAGAATGAGCATCCAACCGAGGCTCTTCTCTCGGACGGAGCTAGAGGCCTGTGATCCTAAGGGAAGCGTCACTGACTCTTCCAGTCAGCCGAACTGATCGACATTTTTCGACTCAGGGACGACCGGCTCATAACTCGAAAGCGATTCTGACGAGGTAGCTCCGCCCATCCTGAGTGATAGCGGCTTGCCGGTGGTCGAGTCCGCCTGGCGTTGAATAGGTGACGCCGAACAGATTCCCCACCGCGAACGACACTCTTAGAGGAGTAGGTTGAATACGTGTCGAAAGACGGATGTCGGTCAGAAGATACGGATCGGTCTTGGTCCCGTAGACTGTGGTCCTGCCGGATTCATACTGCAGAGCTGAGGTCGCGGAGAAGGACCGCGACAAGGGATAGCTCAAGCCCCCCTTTGCGAGGTGTGAAGGAAAATTGTTCAGTTTCCTGTTCGACTCTGCATTCTCCGCGTGTTGTCGAGCATAGCTGACGTACCCGTGGAGCCCGCTCTGCTGCCGTACGGTGAGACCCAGCTCAACGCCGCGGGCATCGATCTTGCCGCTATTCTCGTACTGACCGATTCCATCGCTCGGATCCAATGCCCAATCGATCAGATCCGTCAATCTGTTGTTGTAGAGGACAACGGTGCCGAACATGCTACCGTTCAGTTTCTGCTCCCAGATGGCCTCCAGAGTTCTAATCTCTTCCGGTCCAAGATCGCGATTGCGTCTGGCGTAACCTTCTTCTTCGTAGGTGGATTCGTACACGTTGGGCGCCCGAAAAGCCTTGCCGGATAGAAGCTTCAAGGTGCTGGACTCGGAAAGGTGATACACCAGGGCGATTCTCGGATTGACACTGCTGCCCACCGTTGAATACCCATCCCTTCGGGCGCCCAAGGTGAGAGCCAGTCGATCCGTGATCTGGTATTCATCCTGCACGTAGAAGGAGAGCAGGTGATAGGGGGCACTGCCTTCGACGTAGACCCCGTACTCCTCCTCCGTTACCCAGTACTTGGCGCGAAAGTGTTCCTGGTATTCGACCCCGACGATCAGACGGTTGTACGCGTGAGTATCCCAGCGATACCTGAGCTCGTTTCCCAGCCAATTCCCGCGAGCATCCTCTGCTTCCAGGACCCCATCGTAGGGATACCAACCCGTGCCATCATAGTGGTTGAAGTAAGTCCGTAGCATCAGCATCCGATCGGCCCGGAAGTCGCGTTCGTATCTGAGTTCGACTAGACCCAGCTCATCGACAGTCCTGGACCGGCCGTCGTTAAAATCGATGCCGTAGACACCCGTAGGAATTTCCTTCTCCCGCGAAGAGAAATGGCCATGCAGATCGAAGCGCCCGTAGGTGATTCTGGCCGTTACCCCGTAGTGCTCATCGCGGTCCAGGTCCCGGGCGATGCCGTTGTTGGTCTCCGGACGGTCGAACTCCCGATAGTAGTGGTCCTGGCCATCGGTCTCCGACCACTGGCCGGCAAGAGCGAGATCCATTCCGTTGGCAAGGGACTTGCCGAACATGGCTTTCCCGGTTCGCGACCCGAAGCTGCCGACCTCGACAGCCCCGCGAACACCGTCGACGGCATTGCCGGTCTTGGTGATGACATTCACGACGGCGAACAAAGCACTGGATCCGTAGAGCGCCGAACCCGGCCCCCGCACGATCTCGATCCGCTCGACAGCATCCAGATTCAACCCCAGAGTTGGCCCGATGCTTGCGGAGGCCCAGACATTCTCGTTGAGAGTGGTCCCATTCAGCAGGAGTAGCACCCGGTTGTTGTAGTCCGTGGGCCGGCTCAATTCGCGGATCCCCACGTAGGCGTAGTTGCGATCGTCGCTTACGTAGAACCCGCGGACACTGGCAAAGATGTCTTTCAGAGTGCGATATCCGAAACGTTCAATATCCTCTGCCGTGATGATAGTGATCGACGCGCCGGCTTCACGGCTTGTCTGCTCGTACTTGGCGTCGGTGCTAATTCGAGTGTTGAGCAGGTTCTTCAGCGCTAGAGCTGGATCTCCATCCTGGGCACAGGCGCCCCAAGGCACCAGGCCGAGGCTCGAGGAGAAAAGAAGTAGGAGGTATCGGTGTGTCATAGCGCTTGTACGGGAGGATAAACGGCCTTCGCGCTGGCTGAGTCAAGAATTCTAGGCGGCGTTTCCCCGAGATTTGTTCAGATTCACGGTTACGTCTTTCTTCGGTGTAGACGTCAATAGGGAACATCTGGTGAAAGGAACAAACGTTGGCTAGACTCCTCCAAAAGAGGAATCTTGCAAAAACAGGGCGATGGTTTCCGTCGTTTCTCCCACTGCATCGAGGGAAAATTGGTGAGCACCTTCCGGGAATGCCATCATCATAGTCTCAAGCTTCGCCAGGAGATGGATAGCTGGATCCACCAGAGTCGGCGCATGGATCCTCCCAGCCGGCACGGCGGCGGGGAAGACGAAGCTAATTATGTGCTGGCCTGGTTTCCCCACTACCTCGTCACACAAAGTGAAGCGGTTCGTGAGCATTTTTTCGATCTTCGTGATCTGCTGAGTGGATGGATTGAGCGAGAATGTCACCATGGATACGAGACTGAAGCGGAGGTCCATCACGGCACGGAGCCGTTTCTTCTGTTTCTTCCTCGGTTTCTCGGGCTCTTTCCTGACGATAACAAGGCAAGCTGGTTGCTCGAGGATGCCGCCCACCACATCGGGAACTGGATTGAAGGGGTCCCCGCCTGGTTCGACTGGGAGGCAAATCATTTCATTGGGTACCGGATCGGCTCAGTAGATGTAGAGAATTCAGAGAAGACACGGGTGGAGCTAGCCGAGCATTTTCGGTTCATCCATATCGCGCTGGCCGCTCACCGTGTGACGGGCGAAGAACGATATCTGGATTGGGCCGTCGGCTATGGAAGAAAGCGTGCTCAACAGATTTGCCATAACGAAGGGGATCGTCTTCCCGTGATGTGGGACCACGCCGGGAAGCCCATTTTTGAGGAGACGCTGTCTCGTCTTCAAGGTGGGATGGCAGCACAGAAACATCACGTCCAGGGCGATCCACTGGCTGGCGTGGAAGTACTGCTTGCGAGCGGGGCGATCTACGCGCTCGGCGATCTGTATCAGGCGACGGGCGAGTCGGTTTTCTCCGCCGCAGCCAAGCGAATCGCGGAACCCATGGTGGACCAGCTGTTGGATCCCTACAGTGATCCAGGCGCCGCAGCTATTTCATACTACCGCTGGACGTTCGGCGATTCGTCGCTAGATACCCTCATCGAGAACCAGATTCGCAACATGCCCGCCGAAGAAGATGGGGAGTTGACAATCATGTTTCCCGAACACCAACGGCGTGTCTTGCCGGGCGTGGGGAAGCGGCGGGATATGGCCTTCTGGGGAGTCTGGCTGCCGGACGGATCGTCGAAGCCGTCTCAGGAGCCATCGACATCCGCCCTTACCCTGGCTTATCAGATGAGTGGGGAGGTCGACTTTGCGCGGCGCGCCTTTAAGCAAGCTGAGCGAAAACTCACGATGTCCCGTCGCGTCCTGAGAGGGGGTCGTGAGCACGCCGATATGGGTGGGGCGATCTGCTCCGCAGCAGCGGGACACGGTAGGAACTGGGGGTGGGGGGCAGTCACCGGCTGCTACGGACCCCTGATGCTCGGTACTCGTGAGATCGAAAGCGCTGTCGTACCCATGGTCAATATCGAATCCGACGGTAGAATGACAATCCCCGACGACATTCTAACCCTGGTTCGACCGAACTTGGACGGGGGGGCAATTGTGACCGTTTACAACGGAGGAGACACCATGCACAAGTTGACGCTTCACGCCCCATCCCCTCTCTCAATTGAAATTGGTCCCGGTGAAACTGTAAATTTGAAGGCAGGTGAGTGATATGAACTATCGACCGTTTGGGAACACAGGCTTGGAGGTTTCAGAGATTGGGCTGGGTGCCTATCCGATGTCGGGCATGCAGAAGCGGGAAGACGGCTCCATGTTCGGGTGGAGCGGAACCTCAGACGTCGAATCGATTTCGATGATTCATCGTGCTGAGGAGCTGGGTGTCAACCTGATCGATTCTGCGGAACGTTATGGGACAGGCCATAGTGAAATCCTGGTTGGAACGGCGCTCCGAGGTCGGCGCGACAAATGGATCGTAGCGACGAAGGTGGCGCCGAATATCGGCGTGGAACGAGATGTGCCGGACGAAGCAGCGGCAAGGAAGCTGATTCGTGAGGCTTGCGAAGGGAGCCTGAAACGGTTGGGGATGGAGACGATTGATCTGTATCAACTCCATTCAGTTCCGCACGAATGGGCAATGCCGACCGTGATGGCGGAGCTTGCCAAGCTCAAGGAAGAGGGCAAGGTAAGTTTCTACGGGATTTCGACGAACAACCAGGCAGCGATTGAGAAGTTGCGTGCGTTCGGGCCCATCGACGTCCTACAGATTGGTTACAATTTGCTCGAACGGAGCGCGGACGCCCTACTGCACTGGGCGAAGCAGGAGAATATCGGCACGCTTATCCGCGTCCCATTGGCAAAAGGCATGCTCACAGGTAAATACTTCGGGGAAAACGCGGAGAAGTTGCCCGAAGGCGACTTGCGCCAGGAGCGTTTTCTACAGCCGGAGGTACAGGAGGGCTTCAAGAAATTGCCGCAGCTCGCGTTTCTGGCGAACGAACAACGGTCAATGGTTCAGGCGGCGTTGCGATTTGTGCTCGATCATCCTGGCGTATCCTGCGCGATCGCCGGAGCCAAGAATCCTGATCAGGTCGATCAGAATGTGAAGGCGTCTGAGATTCCTCCGTTAACCGATGAAGAACTAGATATCGCGCTGCCGATTGCGGATTCGATTGGGACGCCTGGATGGACATGATAAACGGAACGGCGAGCGTGACCGGACGAACGGCGAGCGTGTTCATTGAATTCGCCTACCGCGGCGTCAGCGACGCCTGGATCTGAAGTGGCGTCGGATCTGGGTTTGAGTTGCCGTCCCCGTGGTACCTAACTGACGCACGGTGATCGCCGCTGCAATTGCAGCGATGGCTGCCGCCTCTTCGAGATTTGCGCCCCCTGCCATAGCCGCGACCAACGCAGCCGAAGTCGCGTCGCCGGCACCCACGGCATCGATGGGGCCCTTCACACTGCGGGCTGGGATGTGCTCGAGACGGTCATCGTCGGCGATCAGGATGCCGTGCTCCCCTAGCGTCAGAAAAACCGGTCGTCCGGTAAGGCGGCTGAGTCTGCTAGCGTGGGTCCGCGAGGCGCGCATTGAGATTCTCTTGCCGCTAGCACCCATAGCCTGCGCCGCTTCGAACTCGTTCGGTTTGATCATCACGTGTCGAAATAGCTGGACTCGCGTTCGGGAATCCGCCAGTGCTACCAGCTCCGGACGCCCACGCGACAGGGCAAGAAGTGCCTTCCGCACTCGGCTCGTCATCACCCCGCAATTCGCCTCCTGGACCTGATCGAGCATGAGCATCCCGTTCCACGATGCGCAGCGTTGCCTGACAAAGGTGATGATACGTTGCTGCAGGGAAACGGGAGTGGCCCGGCGGTTCTTGAGGTCGATGCGCTCCAATTCCTGCGAGACCATCTTTCGGCTGTTGGCCGGATCCACGTAGCAAGGTTTGCCATAGGTGGGAGTGAATCGATCGGGACAGGTGAAAAAACCGGACAGATCCAGACCAATCTCCGTCATCGCGCGGCGTAGCTCGTATCCCTCGCCATCGTCGCCACAGAAACCGACGGCCTCGACTGCACCCACCCCCAGTGCCTTGAGGTTGGCTGCCACCGTGCCAGCGGCGCCAGCCTGGCGTCGGGTCCGTATCACCTGGTAGCACTTCTTTCCGGTTTCCAGCGAGCGCTCGTCGAGGTCTGGATTGCAGTCGAAGTAGGAATCGAGGAAGAAGTCTCCGACGACGCCAACCCGGAGACTGGAAAACCTGCCCAAGATCTGTCGCAATCGTTTTTCGTTGAGCGTGTTCATTGCGAACCGTCCCTAAAGAGGTAAGTGAGCAGCTCATCCGCCTCACGCCAATCCGGGACGAGTATCTGGGCGCCTACTTCCAGCAAGCGAGCGCGCTTCCAGTCGTCCCAGCCCCCCTCAGCGGTTTCTATGCTGGCAATGCCGACGGTTACGGCGCCAACTTCTACGCCGTTTTCGATTTCCACATAACCATCGCCTACGACGACAAGCTCACTTCCGTTCAATTGAGTCTCCGCGATAATGCGGCCAATCAATTTCTTCTTCGAGAAGGCCCAGTATTCCTCTCGGGCACCGTGTATGCCGCCCTCAAAATAGGAAGCCAGCCCCAACAGGGCAGCCTCCTCCTCCACAAAGGGTTGGTCGGTGCCGCTTGCAAGGTAGCAGGTGATGCCGCGGTCGCGAAGTCCGCACAACAGATCGTAGCTCCCGGGGACGAGATAGTCAGAAGGTAATCCACGTCGTGCCCGCAAATCCTCCAGCCGGTGCGCGATTTTTTCGTGCAGGCGGTTCAGGTAGTCCGCTTTGTATTCCTCGGCAGACAAAGGGGTTCCGCCGCGTGCCTGGACTTCCCGACGGAGGTGTAGCATCTGATAGATCGTCTGCTGCCCGGTGAGACGGGCAATGAACTCGTCGCAGACCTGTCTCAATTCATTGACATCATGCCCGCCAGGTGTCATACCAAGGATTTCTACGCACTGGTCCATCATGACTTCCTGCCATCCCGCGCGGATCAGCGAAAAAGTGCCATCGAAGTCGAAGACAGCGACCTGCGGACATGCCTCTTCTGCTTCGGCACTGTAGATCTCGATATCTTTGCCGAGGCGCAGAACGGGCGTGCGATCCAACATACAAACGGTCCTCGTGTGGGATGATAGTGGACGAGCGTCGGCAAGTGTAACCGCCGCGCGCGGCCGCCGTCAAGAACCTGTGCGTTGGATAACCACGAACTCTTTCCCGCAGGGGGAGAAATGACGTTTTTGGGTGTCGCGAGCTACGACCTGCCGAGAAACAGGAAAACGCGGTGGCAATCAGAATGGGGAGCCGAACAATTGTAGTGAACGCGCTTGATCTCATATCGCGTGTGGAGGTGTGCCCTTGAGAATGAGTTATGCGACGTTGCGATGGAAGAGTCCGGATCTGGAGCCGGCTCTCGAGGCGCTCAGGGAAGTGGGCTGGGACGGATGGGAAGGTCGGCTTCCGCTGGACTGGCTGGGACCGCCAAAGAGATTGCGACGTATCTGCGACAACGCGGGCATGCCGATGGTCGTATATGCAGCGTCCGGTTCCCCGGACGATCCGAGCTGGGAGAACGTCGAGCAAAACAGGCGACGAATGGACTTCGCTGCCGAAATGGAAGTGGACTGCTTCATGGTTATGAACGGGCCCAAGCCGGATGGCATACCGGTTGCGGATGATGACGTTATACGGGCGGCTGAGCGAACCGAAGCGTGGGCGGAGTACGCCTCTCAGTACGAGCTGGTTTTGACCCACCACAACCACACGAATCTCCTGGTGGATTCCGTCGAGCACTGGAAGCTCTTTGCCAGCCTGTTGCGCGAGACGAAGCTGTGTATCGACTTCTCTCACGCGCAGCTTTGGGGCTACGATCCGGTCGAGTCGATCCATGACTTCCGCGATCAATTGCACTACGTGCACCTGCAAGATTACTCTCGATGCACGCGCGATCAGCAAGGTGTGTATCATCCCACCTGGGTTGATGTGGGCTCAGCCGAAAGTCAGGATTTCCGCAAGATTCTTGAAGCCTTGGGCTCAATCGGTTTTTCCGGCTGGGTGACCAGCTGTCCCGCCGATGAGTGCCCGAGCGATCCAGCGGAGGAGGCGCGAGGAAGCCGAAGCGCGCGTAGCTATCTCCATAGTCTGGGTTTTTAGCGACCGACGGACCCGATCTCAAAGAACTCAAGGCCCGCAAACCGGTGCCCTCACAGTTCCGCCAGGTTCGCGCATCCGAGCTGGGTCATGTTGTTCTTCAGGTCCTGAATCAGGATCTCCGCCACATGGTCGCCACCGCGCCGGCCGAGCGCGGCAACGCCGAACATGAAGGCGCGACCGAGCAGCACGAAGTCCGCGCCAAGGGTCAGAGCGCGGGCGATGTCGAGCCCGCTCTCCACGCCGCTATCGAAGAGAATCTTTGTTCGATGTCCGACGGCGCGCGCGATGTCGGGGAGCACCGAGATGGCGGCGGGAGCGCCGTCGAACTGGCGTCCGCCGTGGTTGGAGACCAAAACTCCGTCGAAACCCACGTCCACCGCGCGCTCCGCCTGGGCGATATCGAGCAGGCCTTTGATCACGAGGGGTCCCTTCCATTCGTCTCGTACCGCCTGCAGGTAAGCCCAGTCGAGCGAACCGCCGAGCTCTTGGCCAATGAAGTTGAGCATGTCCTGCATGTCGCGCCCATCCAGGTATTTCTCCAGACCGTGGAAACGTGGCGGTCCGGCGCGCAAGGTCGCCAAGCTCCAGACGGGACGCACCGCGCAGCGATAGAGCATGAGCGGCGTGATTCTCGGCGGCACGGTGACCCCCGCGCGCGTCGGTCTTTCACGACGACTGACCGTGGGAACATCAGCCGTAACCAGCAGCGTGGTAAAACCTGTATCGCGAGCGCGGGCGAGCAGATCGCGACGTATGTCGGCCCGGCGCGGTGGATAGAGCTGGAACCAACCCATCCCATCGGCCAGGGGACCGATGGTCTCCGGGGCTTCGGTTGCGGCAGTGCTGAGGGTATAGGGGAAGCGGTATTTCGCCGCTGTGCTGGCAAGGATCTGCTCGGCCTGTGGCCAAATCAACCCGGTCAGTCCGACGGGCGAAACGCCAAAGGGCGTGCCATACCGGACCCCGAACAGGGTGGTCGAGATGTCCGGATCAAACACGCCCTTCATGAACTGCGGGATCAGGGTGACGGCTGCCAATGCTTCGCGATTGCGCCGCACGCATTCATCGGCGCCGGTGCCGCTATCGAGATATTCCCAGGCGAAGTGTGGAATGCGCCGTCGTGCCCGCCGCCGTAGATCGGCGATGGCCGGATAGCGGTCCATGAGATTATTGCTCAAAAGTCGTACATCCGGTTCTGAACCTGGACCTGCAGCAACGAGGCGCTGCCGTCCTCTGTCACCCTTACCTGCGCGCGAACCTCTTCCGGGTAGGCCAGTAGATCCTCCTTGAACCGCTGCCGCTCGTTCTGCGGCACGAAGTAGGAATCGATGTCGCGGTAGGCGATCGACTTTCGCATGACCCAGGCGCCGGCGATGGCTCTGTCTCGCTGCTCGCGATCGATGTTCCGCGGCATCTCTCCAGTCACGATCGAGTCCGCCGCCCAGGAGCCATCCGCCTCTTTGCGCAGAAACGCGTTGATTTGCATCCCCCGATCGATCACCTCTCCTTTGATCGCCACCTGACCCTCTGGTAACGCAGCGGGACGCTCTCCGTGGACCGTCCGCAGACCGCTCCACAACCCCGGTTGGGTCTCCGTCACCACGACGTAGGTCGCCTCGCCCGATCTCAGCGTCCGGTCCGCATCGGCCATGATCGCATCGACAAACTGGGCTGGATCCGAGATGTCGTAGGTCAGGTTGACATACTGCCCCCGCATCACATCCTGATTGTTTCCTCCTGCGTGCACAGCAAGCCAAATCGTCCGTGACGCAGAATCATCCGCTTCACGCTCCCACGGCAGCGCCGCCAACAGTGCCACCTGCGCTACCAGCGCCAGCGCAAACCAAACCGTGCGCGCGCTCATGCCGTCCCCTTCGCTTTTAGGAAACGCTCGAAACGCACACCTCCGAGTGTGACTCCGATGCCACATAGAATGAACACGGCCGACTTCACCATCAGGTGTGTGTCCCATTCCAGAAACCGGCTGACGATGACGAGGATAAGCAGCCCCAGCCCCAACCAGAATTCCCGCCGCTGGCCTTCCGTAACCGCCTCCCACAGCAACACGCCCGCTACCATCAGCAGCGCGAGGTTTGCCGTTACCGGGAGGACGATGTCGTTTCCAACGGCGATTCCGAGAGTCACCAGCGGGGCGGCCGCCAGCATCGCCAGATGTGTCCGCTGTCGCACCTGACCCCCGCCATGGGGGTGTCTCAGGGCTCCGAACCAGGCGACGGCAGCACCTAGATAAGCGAGGCCCAGCAGCACCGTCCACCACCAGCCCTCGGCCACCCATAGATTCTCCACAACCGTTTCAGCCGGTTCGTCGTGGAAAGAGAGTAAGTAGATGGGGAGCAAAAGGACGAGACTACCTAAGCCCAGCGCCGGCACGGCCATGGCCTCTGTCGACTCCCGCTGATCCAGCTGCAGACCGAGCCCTCGCGCCAGCGCACCGAGCGCTATCAGGGTCGCGTACACGGCCCATTCCTGCCCGCTATCCGTACCGGCTGCCGTTGCCACCGCCGCCCCTCCGGCAATCAGAACGCCCGTAAACGTTAACACACAACGGCGCAGGAGGAACGGAAAAGAGACGACACAAAGCAGGAGGGGATACCAACAGAATCCGTGCGGATTCGAGTCGATCCATCCGATCGACCAGACCAGGCTGGTGATACAGGCGAGAAGCATGACCGGGCTGCTGAAGGTCGCGTAGGCCAGCGCCAGCGCGCCCAGGGTCCAGATACCGAACGCACCGTGCGTTTCACCGCGCAAGTGGTACATCTGGGCGATCAGAAAGATGCTGGCGCCGAAGACGAGCGCTCCGACCAGGATCAGCGCCTGTCCCAGATACGGCCTCGTCCCCTTCACCTTCCAGAGAACAAAGCCGGCGATCTCGCAGCCCAGCATGGTCGTCACCAGGAGTCCGATGCGCACCGAGATGGGAATCGAATCCCAGTTGGCCGCCACGAAGCTGATCGCCCCGCCGCCGATAAGCGCCGCACCGAGGATATAAATCGTCGGTAGCAGCAAGCTGGTGGTGGACATCGCGTCACCGGCATAACGCGCCTGAATCGCGTCCGCTTGACTCTGTTGGACGAGGCCGTCCCGAACCCAGTCGACCAGCTCGCGCCGCAACTCAGATACAAAATTCATCGGTTTCCACTTCGGTCTATGTCAGGCTATTCATAGCGAATCTTCCGCCCTGTCCGCGAAATGTAACCGTGGCTCGAGAGCGCTGTCAAGAACCTCTGCTTGATTGGGGCCGCCGGGAGCTTTCCGACAGGGGACGGAATGACCATCTTGTGCGCAGGAAAGCCCACTCCCTACTATGACAACAAAGAAACCGATCATGCCAGACGAGCACTCGGACGCGGGGACCTTCGAACGGCAGAAAGATGCGTTCGAAGGCTGGGTGCGGGCCGACGGCAGCTCGCCCTATCCTGCCGCGAAGGACCGCTACCACCTCTACGTGTTCTACGCTTGCCCTTGGGCCAGCCGGCTGATCATACTGCGCAGGATCATGGGGCTGGAGGAGATCATCAGCATGGATGTCGTCGATCCCATCCGTGACGAGGACGAAGGCTGGGCTTTCCGCGAGGGCCGGGGGCATGGCGTCGACACGGTGAACGGCTTCCGTTTTTTGAAGCAGGCCTACCAGGCTTCCGATCCAACCTACACGGGCCGCGTTACCGTGCCCGTGCTGTGGGACAAGCGGACGAAGCGCATCGTCAGCAACAACGACGATCACCTGATGCGGATGTTCAACAGCGAGTTCAATGACTTCATCGACAATGCTGCGGATCTGTATCCGCCCTACCTGCGTTCTCAGATCGACGTTCTGAACGAGCGGATCTACCACACGGTGAACAATGGGGTATATCGGGCGGGATTCTCCAGCACGCAATCGGCCTACGAGGCGGCGGTGCACCCGCTGTTCGAGACGCTCGACATGCTGGAGTCCCGGCTCGAGGGGCAGTGTTACCTGTTCGGGGATGACATCGTCGAGTCCGACTGGCGGCTCTTCGTGACCCTCATCCGCTTCGACGCCGTTTACTACGTTCACTTCAAGTGCAATCTCCGCAGGATCATCGACTACCCGAATCTGCACGCCTACTTGAAGCGGCTATACGAGGTGGAGGGAGTGGCGGACACGGTGGACTTCGACCACATCAAACGGCACTATTATTACACCCACGACGACATCAACCCCTTCCGCATCGTGCCGGTGGGACCCAAGCGGATACTCTGACCGATACGATCAGGAGTGCGCCTCGATTGTTTCTTCGGGGTCGGCTGGCAACCGCACGGTGAAGGTCGAGCCGATTCCCTCCTGGCTTTCCACGGAAATTCCGCCGCCCAGCATTTCGCAGAAGTGTTTGGTTATCGCCAGACCCAGACCGGTGCCGCCGAATTTTCGCGTCGTCGATGCATCGGCTTGAACGAACGCATCGAATACGCGCTCCACTTGTTCCGCGCTCATGCCGATTCCGCTGTCTCGCACCTGCATCTCCAACCACTCGCGGCCGGCCGTCGCCGAGCGACGGATTCGAAAATCGATGTCGCCGTCGGTTGTGAACTTGGTTGCATTGGACAACATGTTGAAGAGTATCTGCCGGATTTTTGTCTGATCGGTGCGGAACTCTCCCAGTGACGATTGAATATCCACCGTCAAGGTGTTGTTGTTCGCTTCCACGAGCGGCGTCACCGTCGCAAGAATCTCACTGATCAGACCGTCTACATCGACCGATTCCAAAAAGATCTCTATGTGGCCGGCTTCGATTTTAGACAGATCGAGAACGTTGTTGATCAGCGAGAAAAGATGAGTACCCGCTGTTTTAATTTTGGACAGGTCGTCAGACAGCTCTGGAATAGCCCGATCCTCGGCTTCCTCCAACAATATTTCGCTGTAGCCGATGATCGCGTTCAATGGTGTGCGTAGTTCGTGACTCATGTTGGCCAGAAACTCGCTCTTGGCGCGGTTCGCCGACTCAGCTTCCTCTTTGGCCTGCTGCAATGCATGCTCAATCCTCGTGCGCTCGATGATCTCGCTGCTCAGATCGCGATTGACATTCGACAGCTCGGCGGTGCGTTCGGCCACGACCTGCTCGACTCGGGCGGTACGCCCTGTGACCATGAGCAAAAAGGCTTCCAGCAAGCCGGTGAACATCAGACCAGCTGCCAGCACCATCCACCTTTGCCAGGTCCGCTGGGCTGCGAGGTACTCGGCGGTGGAGGAAAAGCGCAAGACCCAGCGGCGGTCGGCGACGTTAAACTCCGTCGCCCAGCTTAGCTCGGTCACAGCTTTTGCCTTGCCGCCACGCTCGAAGAGCCGTCTGTCATCGCTGCCGGCGCTTTCATCCTCAATAACCAGATGAATGCCCGCCGCATCGACGCCTTCTAGGGCGGCCTCCACTACGTTGCCGATGCGGAAGACCCCCAGGGCGAAACCCTGCAGGTTAAGCCGCCGCTGAGCGACCGTCGTGTCGGGAGCACCTGGCCGGTAGATGGGAAGAAAAACCAGGAAAGCATATTGATCGCCAGTCTCCTGGACGAGCCTTATACGGCTCGTGGCCACTGGTCCGTCCAGGTCCCTTGCCCGCTTTAGCGCTTTCAGGCGGGTGGGGTTGGAGGCCAGATCGAACCCCAACGCCCGCTCGTTTCCTTGATATGGCTGGACGAAATAGACCGGGAAATATTCGTCTCGACGACCGGCGCGAACCATTTCGCCGCCGCCCGTTTTTTCAGTGATCTGGAAGTCTGGATGACCCTCCCGGCGAGCTTTCTCCTCGTAGCCGTCACGCTGGTCATTGCGGACGTGGGGAATCCACTCTAGGGCTTGGATTCCTGCGTTTCTTCGATACATGCTTTCCGCAAAAGTGCGGAAATCGTCTCTCCCCACGGTGTCAGAACTGGCGTAGAAACTCTGAATGGAGTAGAGGGCGTCCAGGTAACTCTTGAGGTTCAATTTCGCATTCTGGGCGATGGCACTCACCCGACGCTCAAATGCCAATTGCAATCGCTGTTTCTCCCAGCTGCTGGTATAGCCGAAAACGATGACAGCAAGGGTGAACGACACGCCCAGAGAAAGGGCCAATGGAAACCGGCGCTGCCGCCAGATTTGGCGTGGCTGACCGAGCCAGATCAGTACGAGTGGGGTGAAGATCAGCACGCCGATGGCGTCGCCCACCCACCAGGTGAACCAATTGAAGGCGACGGTGTTCAGCGTCACGGCGCCGGAGAAGAGAAGCGACGCATTGGCCCAGGTGGCATTGATGAGGCAGCCGATCGGGCTGCCCAGCACCAGGAACTTCAACACGTCCTTGTCTTGGTCGAGAGGGCTCGGAAAACCCACGAAGCGATGTATTAGAAAAGCTCCGGCCACAGCCTGCAGCGCTGCCCCGACCGCAATGCTGGCAGCCGGCCACAGGACCGCCACGGAGGCGGCTTGGCCCCCTGTTCCCAGCGAGATTTCGCTGTTGAGCAGCATCGACCCAATCAGCACGCCGGGCCAGACGCGGTAGCCGTAGATCAGCACTGCAACCAGCGCCAGTCCAGATGGCGGCCAAACGGCCGTGGCATAGCCGGGGGGAATGGCCAGCAACAAGCCCGCCTTGCCGCTCAAGTAATAGGCGGCTGTCATGGCGAGGATGGTAACCCAGTGACGCATATTCTCGTTTTAAACGGGTAGTGATTGGACGCGGATGGCGGTAGGTCGGTGGCCAGCAAGCTGACAGCCCATTAAGTAATGTAGCGCCACTACACTGTCAATCCATGGTGCTGGGTTATCAATGCTGCCTACCCACAGGTTGGGTTTGCTTGATGGTCGAGCGTCGAGATCGTACCATCTGACGGTTTGCAGCATTCGCACATTCAAGATCACCGGCCAAATGGAGTCGATCGAACTCGCCGTCAACGGGACGCTCATGCGCGGTTTGGCGCTCAACGGCAATCTGCTCGCAGCTGGAGGGCGCTTTGTGAGTGAGAGCGCCACGGCACCGTGCTATAGGATGTGGTCCATCGATGACGACCACCCGGGCATGATGCGCGCGAACTGCGGCGGAGGCGGGCGCATTGCCCTCGAGATCTGGGCCCTTCCTCTGGAAGGGATTGCAGCCGTCCTGCTGCAGGAACCTGCCGGTCTGTGCATCGGTCGCATTGATCTTGAGGATGGCCGGCAGGTTCTTGGGGTCCTGGCCGAGCCGGTTCTGTGCGAAGGCCAAAAGGAGATTACGGGATGGGGAGGTTGGCGCGCCTACGTGGCCTCTCTATCGGCAGCATCCTGATGGTGGGTTGGGACGTACGCGGCGCGACTTGACGCAACTACCGATGAGCCGTTTACGCGTCCTATCCCAAGCAGTTACAGAAAAACACGAATCGGAGACACAGTCATGACAAACACAATGCCACGGCCGGCGGTTTCCAACCGCGTCGCAGACCAGATAGCGGCCGCGTTGAAGAGCAACGATGTTCCCTACGTCTTCGGCATACCTGGAGGGGGGAGCTCCATCGACCTGATAGAGGCCTGCTACAACCAGGACATCCCGTTCGTCCTGACCCAGCACGAAACAACGGCCGCGATGATGGGAATCGTCGCCGGCGAGTTGACCGGCACCTGCGGGGTGTGCCTTTCGATCATGGGGCCGGGCGCGACCAACGCGGCCAGCGGCGCCATCTACGCCCACCTGGAACGTCATCCGCTGCTCTGCGTGACTGAGCGCTATTCACCCGCCCAGGCGCCGGCGACCTCGATGCAGAAGATCGATCATCCTCAATTCTTCAGACCCGTCGCCAAAACGTCCGTGACCCTCGACGCCGAGGATCCTGGCCTGCAGATCTCGAACGCCATACGGACAGCCATGGCCGAACGACCGGGTAACGTGCACATCGATTTTCCCCAGAACCTCGACTCCACCACGCCAGGCTCCTCTTCTGGGCCGTCCCAGAAGGCGGCGGACGCGCCCACCCCCATCCAAGGCGACCTGGATGCCATCGCCTCCGCAATCAACGCCGCCGAGAGACCAATCCTTGTTGCCGGGCCGGCTGTGGTACGCCAGGGCGCGGAAAGCAACCTGCTCTCCCTGGCGGAGAAGCTGCAAGCCGCGGTGATGGCGACGTCGAAGGCAAGAGGTGTCATACCGGAGACCCACTCTCTTTACGCAGGTGTAATGTCGGGCGTGTACGCGCCGAACACCCTCGAGACCCACTTCATCGACCGCAGCGATCTGGTGGTCGCTGTCGGCCTCGACCGAGTCGAGCTCTTGAGCCCGTGGAAACACACGCAGCAGCTTGTCACCCTTGACGCAATACCGGTCGCGCCCGAAGAGGTGGTGGGGGAACCGGCCCACATCGCCAGCGGTGCCCTACCCGAGCTGCTCGACGCGCTGACTAGCGGCGTAAGGCGACGGGATACGTGGGACACAGCTGACATCGCGCGTTTCTGGAGCGACGCCATGCACCAGCTCGGTGGGTCGGACCCCAATCTCAATGCAACCGTCGCGCTTCTCGCCGCCCGCCGCCTGTCACCGGAGGATGCGATTCTGACGACCGAAGCCGGCGTCTACGGCAGGGTCAACCTCTACGCCTGGAAGGTTTACGCCCCCACCACCTACTTCGATTCGAGCGGCTCCAACACAATGGGCTTCTCGATCCCCGCGGGTTTGGCTGCGTCATTGGTCAGACCCGCCCAGAAAACCATCTCCCTCATCGGCGATGCCGGCATGCTTATGCGGGCTGGCGAGCTCGAGGTGGCGGCTCGGCTGAAGCTTGCGCCGGTAATCGTCGTGTTCGACGACACCACACTGGGGATGATCCGGATCAAGCAGCGCTCGAAGGGGTATGCGCGTGAAGGTGTCGATATTGCGCAGACGGACTTTGTCCGCCTCGCAGAGAGCTTTGGAGGCGTAGGAACGAAGGTGCACACGCGGGAAGAGTTCGAATCGGCATTTAAAAAAGCCCTCGACGCGAATCAGCTCCACCTGATCGATGTACGGCTGGATCCCGACACCTATGCAGCCCACGTCACGCCGATTCGAGGCGCATGATCCGGAATGCATTGGCGGCGCAATACAAGGATTAGACCGTTTCTTTCGTTCTGAACCAGCGAATACCCTGAATACGACTTCGTATCTGAACCATTAGGAATCTAACTACCATGGATAGGCTGCTGGATAGAGATTGGGAACGCGGGGTGGTCCGCTATCCGGATCCAGCTGTGGAGGTAATCGATCCGCGTTTCAAACCATACATACTGGGGACTGCTGCTGTGGAACGCCTCTACACCGGTGCTCGCTGGTCAGAAGGGCCCGTCTGGTTCGGCGATGGCCGTTACCTGTTATGGAGCGATATCCCCAACAACCGCATCCTGCGTTGGACCGAGGAGACCGGTGTAGTCAGTGAATTTCGTCGTCCTTCCAACAATACCAACGGGAATACCCGCGATAAGCAGGGACGTCTCATTTCCTGCGAACATGAGACCCGTCGCATCACCCGCACGGAATACGACGGCAGCATCACCGTCGTGATGGATCAGTTCGGGGGTAAGCGTTTAAATGCCCCAAACGACGTTGTGGTGCACCGCGACGGCCATGTCTGGTTTACTGATCCCGGCTACGGTATTTTGATGAATTATGAGGGCAACAAGGCACCGTTCGAGCTGCCAACCAACGTCTATCGGGTCAATCCCGAGAATGGTGTTGCGACGGTAGCTACCGACGAGCTGGAAAAGCCGAACGGCCTCTGCTTCTCACCGGACTATAAGAAACTCTATGTTGTCGATACCGGGGCCTCGCACAGGACCGACCATCCGCACCATATTCTGATCTACGATGTAGCTAACAACAGCCGCCTGACCAACGGTCGGGTCTTCTGCGACATGGGACCGTCTATGTCCGACGGTATCCGCTGCGATATCGATGGTAACCTGTGGTGCAGCGCAGGCTGGGCGGGGGATGGTTGTAACGGCGTCTACGTGTTCGCACCGGATGGTGATCTTATCGGCAAGATTCATCTGCCTGAAACAGCAGCCAACCTGTGTTTTGGGGGACGCAAACGAAACCGGCTCTTCATCGCCGCCAGTCAATCTCTCTATTCGCTTTACGTAGAAACCCAGGGCGCTCAGAAGCTTTGAAAGGAGCACCATGATCCTCTTCCACAACGGTCGTCTCATCGACGGCTCTGGGAAGCCATCGCGGCAAGCCTCGGTTCTCGTCCACGATCAGCATGTCGAAGCGGTTGGTGACATCGACCCCAGCCCCGATACGGAAGTCGTCGACTGTTCCGGTCTCGTCATCGCGCCTGGTTTCATCGATGTGCACAGTCACGCGGATCTAGAGGTCCTCGAGCACCGGACCGAGAAGGTCATGCAGGGGGTGACGACAGAGGTCGTCGGCAACTGTGGCTTCTCCGTATTTCCGCAGGTACCCTTAACCGGTCTCGCACCCGTCTTCGATATCGTGTTTCCCGATCGCGGTTCCAGAGAGTGGGAAGACGCGGAATCCTATTTCGAAGACCTGGAGAGTACGCAGAGCCGCACGAATGTTGCCGCCCTCACCGGCCATTCCAGCCTCAGAGCCGGAGTTACCGGCATCAAGGCCGGACGCCTCGAGGGGTCCGACCTGCGCGAAGTCGAGCAGCGGCTGATCACCTGTCTTGAGCAGGGTTCGATCGGGATGTCCACGGGATTGAACGAGGTGCCCAGCAGCTACGGTGACTTCGAAGAGCTGGTCGGGCTGTGCCGCATCGTGCACCAGCACGGCGCCCTCTACACCAGCCACTTGAGAGACTACAAGTTCCACTTCGTCGAGGCGGTGCAGGAGGCGCTCGATCTGGGCCGGGAGTCCGGGGTCCCGGTGCAGCTATCCCATCTGCAGGCGGCGGGACGAAAGAACTGGGACAAGATGGATCCGGTGCTCGCACTCATCGACCAAGCACATAGCGAGGGGGTCGACGTAGGTATAGATGCCTACCCCTATGTTGCCGGCTCCGCCAGCCTCACCCAGGTGCTGCCTATCTGGTGCATGGAAGGGGGCACCGAGCACCTCATGTCCCGTTTGACGGACGCGGAAAGCCGCCAGCGCATCGCCGCCGACACCGACAGCGACATGTCCAATGGCTGGGAGGACATCATGCTGTCGAACATGGACAATCCTGAACTACAAGGGCTCATCGGCAAAACCATGCAGGATGTTGCGGATGAGCGTGGATGCCCTGGTGTAGAAGCTGCCCTGGACCTGCTGATCGAAAACGAGTGCGGGATCATGATCGTCTCGTTCAATCAATCCGACGAGAATCTGCGCAAGGTGTTGACGCACCCACTGACGTCGATCATCACGGATGGTCTGATGACCGAGGGCAAACCCCATCCCCGGACGTTCGGGACCTACCCCACGTTCCTCGGTGAATACGTGCGTGAGAAAGGCTGGATGTCATTGGAAGAGGCGATCCGCAAGGTGAGCGCGCTGCCGGCTAAACGTTTTTGCCTGGAGAAGCGAGGGCTGTTGAGGGCGTCTTATTGTGCAGACATCGTCGTGCTCTCAGCTGATGAGATCGGCACGCAAGCGAACTACGTGGATCCCGATCACCGCCCCCGAGGGCATCGAGCACGTGCTCATCAACGGGGCCTGGGCGCTGCGGCACGGGCGATTGGAGGAAGGATCGTGTTGCGGGCAGCCGCTCCGAGCTTGAGCGGACTACCGCTCTCGTCATGCGCGCTTGGCGGGACGTTACGACTGATCTCACGCCTGGCACAGAACAAGAAGCTCGCATTGGTTAACCGTAGGCCATGGCGAGGAGCCGCCGATGCCGGGCTCCTTCATAGGCGTTCCCTCCGGCAATCTGAAACCTTCCAGTAACACGAGGACGATGTTTTCCCCCTGGCGCATGGGTGGGTTGTCCACCACCAGCCACTGGTCTCCACTCGAACTTTCGATCTCCCGCGCCGCGCACAGATCCACAGCTTCGCCGTTAACCTCACAACGAAACCTGTGCAAGGATTGTTCGTAGTCGGTGAGGCGTAGTCGGAGCTCGGTGCTTGCGATCCGGCCTTCCGCCATGCCCCCGTCGATGTCATCCTCAACCTTGACGTGCATCGCATGGCCGGGGCCGGCCCCGCGTCCGCCGATCGCCAGCTTTCGCGGCACCTGGCGGTTGTGATCGCCCAGATCCTGGCGGTCATTCAGGTGATAACAGCGGTTCAGGCGTTCCAGCTTATACGGATCTGCCAGGTCCCGGTAGCTTTGGAGCTCACTTCTCGTCAGTCGATCGGTAGCCATGTGAGCGGTCAAATCGCTGTATTGGGACGGGTATTGAACCAGAGGCATGTCGCTCTCGTCATCCTCGCGCACCGGCTGTGGCCGAAAGGAGGCGTAGTCGTGATTATAGAGGTGAATCCCCGTGGCGCCCTCCTTGTGACAGTTTAATGCCACCGCCTAATTACCGAAGGCTGTCCGCTCTCGTATCCCTCCTGGGGAGAGGCCGATATGAGTCCTCCCGAACCAGAATAGATGAGCACGCCGCTGTTCTCCGCCGCTGATACAGCACGAGCTACGTCCGTTTCATTTCCCCATCCCCCCGCAGCTGAAATCACGGCAATGTCCACCAAACCCTCCTCAATCCAGGTCTCAAGATCGAGACCTAGCTCCATACTGCAATCAATGCTGGAGAGTGATCGACACACCAGCTTGATTTCCTTGCCCTTCCTCGCGCCATGACGGTGCACGACATCCCGCGCCTGGCGCATGAATTGGGTCATGGTCGAGATATGTCTGAACGCCTGGTCGGGTTTGAAGAATGGGGGTTTTCGCGTGAAGTCCAACTCCAGGCCATCGACATCGTAGCGGGTGAGGGTTTCGTCGAACAGTCCGAGAAAGCGGTCCCTCACCTCCTTCTGGGCATAATCCCACTGCCAGCAGAAGTTCCATTCGTCGCCATGCTTGTTCATGTAGGGCGATGGACTGCCAATGAGGAGATCGGGCCGATTCACCTTCATCGCCGACCGTCTGGCATCCTCCATGCGGAGTTCGTTGTTGCAATGGGCATCATTCATGCGATAGAAGGCGTAGATGCCCAGGTCCGTTCGCCGTGCCCTGTCTATGTAGAGCTGGAAAACGTCGTGACCGTCATCAATCATGGCGGCGAGACACATCTGCAAACAGGTCAGCACCCGTAACGTTCGTGCTCAGCACGGAGGCGACGGTAGCATTTCCGTCGGAAAACAGCTTCCCGCAGTCGTCCGCCATGTTGTCGCCCCAGAGCTCTGCATGAGGACTGCCCCTCCAGGACACTTCGTCACTGAGACCGACATGCACCGACACCGCATCGACGCTTCCAGCCAATGCCTCGAACAACTCGGTTACATCCTCGGGATTGCGCCGCTTCAGGTATTTGAGCACCAGGTTTCCTTCGGTGCCAAAGATGATTCGCGGCGGCCACCTAGGGGGCATGAATTCCTCCCAGCGGCGATGGTCTGGAAATCGTCGCGCCGGCAGCGCTAGGGGCATACCTGGGCCGCTTCGGCGCAAAGTCGCGTCGGAGTGTTAGCTTGCAGTCTTTCAACGGGAGTCGCACGCGCGCTCCGTCTCGTCGATGTGACTCGATGCAGGCAAGGATCAGCTCAAGGTTGCGGCGGGCAAGTCGCACGCCGCCGCGGGTCGGTTCCCCGGTATCGAGAGCATGGACCAGGTCTTCGACGAGCCTTAGCGTTGCACTCGCGCGCTCAAAGGCCGGAAACGGCGGGAACTCGAAGGCTGGCTCATCGGCTGCAACGGGGGACCGTCGCCGCATGATTCGCCATTCCAGGCCATTGGCCAGGCAGGCTACGGTACCTTCCTTACACACGGCTTCGTATTGTCCTCCCTGGTCCGTCAGCAGCGCGTACGCCGTTACGCCGTTCTCGAATTGCAGGATCCCGTGCCCCTGCGGGTCCGAGATCAGGTTGTCGCCGTCGATCCCGGTGAAATCAGTGCCGTCGGTATGCTCGTGATGGTAGCCGTAGGGCAGATGGGCTTGGACCCAGGACACGGGTTGTTCGTTGTTCAGCAGCAAAACGACGTCGAAGTGGTGGCTGGCGCCGTTGAAGAGATCCCCGGTGTTATAGACGATCACCGAACTCAACGCACCGATCTCTCCGCTGTCTATGACGCTCTTCATCGCGTGAAAACCTGGGTCCCAACGACGATTGGTACCCAGGTTGAAGGCGACTCCGTGCCGCTCGACGGCCTCTACCATCTGGTCTGCTTCCTCCATAGAGGAAGCCATCGCTTTCTCCGCGTAAATCGCCTTGACTCCGTGCTCTGCGGCGAAAGTTACGATTTCCGCGCGTTGTTCCGGCTGGGTGGCAACACTTACGATGTCCGGCTTCTCCTTTTCGATCAACTGACGGTAGTCAACCAGCTGGCGCTCCTGCGGAACGTTGTAGAGTCTCCCGAACTCCGCCATGACGTCCGTCCTCAGATCGGAGCAACCCACCAGCTCGGTCCTACTGCAGGCCGTGTATACAGCGGCGTGGGAGAAGGGAGGTCGGTGGGCCGGATCTGCAGCGATCTCATTGTCGATAAATCCACCCATTCGGCCGCATCCGATAACGACTGCTTTGTAGGTTTTCACAGCAACGCCTCCTAGGTCGGCTGGGTAACTGGAATAAGTTCGGTCGAATCGAACGTCACGACCCGGCCTCGCCGAGCCGCGTGTCCATCATTGGGCGAGCGGATTACCTCTGAGCGTGGGCAGCGGTTGCGGTCTCACCAGGATGCCACCTTGTTCGTAACTCTCAATTGCGGCAAAGGTATATTCGAGCGCCGCGAGGGCGTCCCGCCCGGAGGCCCTGAGCTTCTCTTTCGGCACCGCGCTGGTGACATCCTCGAGAAAGGCATGAATTCTGTTCGGAAAGGTCGTCCCGAAATCGGTTACCCCCGACTCGGTCACCTCAAGCCCCGCTGACTCGCCAGCTTTCATATTCTCCGGTGATGCGGCATTTTTCGGATCGGGGGCGGGGAAGTAGGTAATCTTCTCGACACAATTTTCTATGCAGAACGTCCCCATCGATCCACCGACCTCGAGAGACCACCAGCCGCCCAGACCGAAGGTGTAATCTCCGCGCTGGCTCAGGAGATAACCTATGGCCCCATTCGCAAAGCGCATGTGGATGCTGTTGACACTTACCATGAGATCGCCGGCATGTTTTCTGAAGCCGGGACGATCCATAAAAGCCTGAATATGGGTGACGTCTCCGCAAAAGTAGCGCATGCAGCTGAACGGATGGTGCAGAAAGGCTTTCACGTGAAAGTAAGGGAAGTCGGCGGAGCGCGGTGCGTCGGACGGTTGGTAGGTTGCTTCGCCGCCGGCAAACCCCATCCGATGTACGCAAAACCCGAGCTCACCGATCTTGCCGTTGGCGATATACTCGTCGGCCTTCTCCGCTGGCTGGGTGAAGTAATGGTTCAGATTGCACCCGAGGTAGAGGTCCAGCTCCGCCGCCCGGGCCACCATCTGCCGCCCTTCGTTGATATCGTTCGAGATCGGCTTCTCGACGAGTACGTGTTTTCCCGCTTCGAGCGCTTCCATGGTCGGCTCGAAATGCCAGCTCCCGTTCTCGTTGCCGCCGGTGCAGACATCGACGATATCGACCTCTTCGTGTTCGAACATCTCGGATAAGGAACGATACGACTTCACCTTAAACTCGGCCGCCATCTCGTCTGCGCGTTCCTTATTCAAATCGCAGATCGCCACGAGCTGCGCGAGCTCATCTGCTGCATGACTGGCGGCGTGGTTTTTGCCTATGCCTCGCGCTCCAACTATCCCTACTCTGAGTGCCATCAGTGTTTCCTCTCCGAAGCTATCGCGCGGCCTCGCCGGGCAAAGCGCCTTGCCCACCAGGGGTCGTTACAGCGACACGACGGTGCCGTTTTTTAATGATTCAATCGATGCGAATATGACTCGAAGTCCCTCGAGCGCGTCGGCTCCGGAGCCATCGATTTCATCAGGCGATACACCTTCTGACACTTGCTCGACGAAGCGGTGCAGCCGCGCCCGAAAGGTGTCGTCGAAACCGCCGTAGCCGCCGAATACCGGATTCGTATAGACGCGCTTCTCCAGGGAATTCGCCGGGTAGAGCGTCGCCTCTCGCCACATATCCTCGATGACGAACCGGCCCTCCGTACCGGCGACCTCGCAACGCTCCATCGGATGGCCACGACCGATATCGTAGCTGCTGGTAAGGCTCCCCACCGCGCCGGAGGCGAACTGTAGATTGATCGAGGCGGTAGACCAGATTCTGCGTTGGGGCGCCTTGGTTGCAAAGCACTGCACTCGGTAGATCTGACCGCCGAAATGTTGCATGAGATCGACGCTATGAGGATTCAAGGCTTTCAGGTGGTACGCCTCGGTTTCCGGTTCGTCGAATCTTCCGATCCACAACGACATGTTGATGAAGAGGATGTCGCCGATGTCTCCTTCCTCGATCCAGCGCTCGGCCTCCCGGGTTGCCGGCGTGAAACGATGATTGAAGTCGACCCCGAGACAGAGTCCCTTTTCGCGGGCAGCAACGACCATCTCTTCAGCCGGCGCGAGCTCGTTCGAGAGGGGCTTTTCGCAGAGCACGTGGGCGCCTGACTCCAACGCCTCCATGACCGGACGATGGTGATCGCTGCCGTACTCGTATCCGCCGGTCGCGACACTCACGACATCGGGCGAAGCGGCTGAAAACATCTCCGCTGCTTCGAGGTAATGTCGAACCCCAAGTCGTTCCTCGGTGGCTTGTGCTCGTGCCGGAATAACATCGCAAACACCCACGAGCTCGCACAGCTCGTCGGTCGAGTAGATATCGGCGTGGAGATTCCCGATCGGCCCCAGCCCGACGACACAAACTCGTTTCGTCGATTTCTCTTCAGCCATTCAAAGCGATACCTGCATCGGTTAAGAGCTTGAGCCAATCGTGATGAGAACGCGCGACAGTGTCGGGATTTGCGTGGCTACGAGCGACAAATCCGACACTGTGCGGACGGCCTGTAGGCAGGCCAATACCGCTGTAGCGTGAATCGACGCTCCATCTGACGGTGTTGGACCTGTTCGGAATCGAGCGATGCAACAATCTCTCCCGGGTCAACACCACGTCGCCCACGTCCAATTCACACGTCACCACGTCGCCGTCGGGCAGTTCCGGCTCGGCAACACCTATATAGCCGGATTGTCGGCTGTTGTGCGGCAGCAGACCTTCGTGATGCGATCCTCGCAACACCTGCAGACAGCCATTGTCGGCGGTGGCTTTTACCAGAGGAATCCAGAAATTCACAACCAGGGTTTCGCCCGCTTCCTCAGGAATCAGATAAGCCAGATCTTGATGCCAGGGAACCACGCCCTTCTCATGGTCCGGTAGTTTCCCGCGCAGGACGGCTTGCGGATGGGCCAGAATCTCCGGTCCAATCAGCGATTCCGCTGCATCTAGAAGCGCCGGCCACGTCCTAAGTGTGAACATCCCTGCGGTTTTGTGATGTTTGCCGTGAACCTGTCCCCACAGCCAATCTCGGTCCGAACAGGCGTTCGACATGAGCGCCAGGCGCGTGTCGAAGGGCGCACCCCGAAATGTGTCGGTTGCGGCCAAGATTTCCCGGCTCACTGCTTCGTTGGCGGTCTCGTCCACCTTGTGCTCGAGCTCTTCGATTAGGGGTCGAACGGCTTCGGGGGGGAGCAAATCGCGGACAATCAAATATCCGTCGTCGTGAAAATTCTCAACCTCTCGAGAGGTGAGTCCTCGGCTCATCAACAACCTCCTATTGACCTAACGAGCTTGCCGGTGCCCGCTCGCTGCCTACCGGTCGTTGCTGTGATGGAAAGGACGAATCTAACTAGATTTCAACGCAGCGACCATGTGAGCAACAGGTGGGCACTGCTTTGAAACGGGAACAGAAAATGGGCTTATTTAACCTAGTGGAACGAATCTCACGTGCGACTGGTACTCTATCAGACTACAAGCCGGAGGTGCCAAGATGGTTGAAACGGACTCTTATTCGAAATCGGTGACGGTCCCGGGACTTGTCACTGTCAATGCGACCGAACTGTCGCCGCCGCCAAACTGGGCCCTCCTTGAACGCCGGTTGATGAAACTCATGGAGCAATCTGTTCAGCCAGTAGTCGACACCTACGCCGAGAAAGGTGGAGCCTACTATTATGCCGATGATGTCGACGATCTCTACGAAAGGGCATGCAACTGGAGCCTGTTCTATGCCATGGGGGCGTCTTCCCACGTGCTCGATCTGGCGCTGCAACAATGGCATGCAACCTCCCGTTTCTTTGCCGACGACATCGTCAGTCGGATCCATCCCCGATTTAAACCTCAGATCCACAATGAATACTTCAACTGCGCTACCCCCGGTGCGAGTGAGTGGCACCACAAGGGGGAAGGCAACATGGCGCTCTACTACTTCGGCCTGGCCGATCCCACCATTTCGGAGAACCTGCGCCGCGCCAGGCGATTTGCCGCCATGTACATGGACGAGGATCCGGAAGCTCCCAACTACGATCCACAATACAAGATCTTTCGCTGCCCCATACAGACCAGCGTAGGCCCCCTCCGTCACGCCAGCCTCGAAGACGCGGTCATGTGGCTTCAAGGAGGGGAAGCGAAGACGGGGGAGGGGTACAAGTATTACGGTGTGCGGGCGACGCTCTATCCGCTGGTGAAAGAGCTGGAGCCGGACTGGTACGAAAAACCCCAGCGCCGGGATGAGATCCTCAAGCTGTTCGATGAGGTCGTGCTCAAGGGCGACATAGCCAACAGCCTGGGCGCCACTGCCCTCATGACCAACGCCTACCTCTACACCGGCGAGGACAAATACAAGCGGTGGGTGCTGGACTATACCGAAGCATGGATGGAGCGCATGGAAAAGAACGGTGGGATCATGCCGGACAATGTTGGTCTGACCGGTCAAATCGGTGAATACCGTCAGGGCCAATGGTGGGGTGGGCTTTACGGCTGGAACAGCTTCGTCGGTAGCTACATCATGTTCAGCTCGCTCACCATCGCCGCCGAATGTGCCCTCCTGCTCACCGGTGATTTCCACTATCTGGAGCTGCTGCGTTCGCAGATCAAGGTTCTGATGGACAACGCCATCACTCGCGAGGATGGCCAGCTCCTGCTGCCGTCTCGCTATGGTCCCAATGGCTGGGAGCATGCCAGGGAAAATCTGGATCGTGAGAAGGGTCGATTCGTGCCGTTCCGCATGCAGGAGCTGGCTCACCTCTACCACGCCTCCATGGCTGCCGAAGACTACGATCTCATCGCCAGGATTCGCGACACGGACAAAGAGCGCGACTGGAATCAGGTGCCCGTCCTCGGAGAAAAGAGCTACGGCGACACCGAACTGGCCCGCTTCCAGTATTACGACGGCAAGAACCCCGACTGGCCCGAGAAGATCCTACGAGCCGAATACCAGAATGCCCAGAGAGACTTCGAATCGATACAAAACGAAACTCGCGATGCCAACACCCTGATTGCGGACAACTACAGTCCACCCGATCCGGTCTACACCAAAGGTTTGACGCAGGTGATGATGGGCGCCCCGCAATCTGTCTATACGGGCGGGTTGCTGCGCGCAACAGTGCGCTATTTCGATTCAGACCGCGCGCGGCCTGGCCTGCCGCCTGACGTGGCCGCGCTGGTCGACCATCTGGAAGCCGATAGTGCCGGCATTCACTTGGTCAACTTGAGTACCAGCGAGCCGCGAAACCTGATCGTGCAGGCCGGGGCATTCGCCGAGCACCAGTTTGTCGAGCTGACCTATGAGGACAAGACCGTTCCCGTGGAGTCGAAGTATTTCGCCGTTCAACTGCTGCCCGCTGCGTCCGTCCGGCTGAACGTGGGCATGCGGCGTTTCGCACATCGTGCCACCTACGCCTTTCCCTGGCACGGAGACAGGATTCCGGTGCCTTACCAATAGTCACGATCCGCCGGGTACGGTATGCAGCAAGTCCGCAGCGGCTCTCTTGACCCGAGTGCTAATAAGTTCGTTATCCTTCCCAAACGCAGGAGCGGTATAGATGCGCGTATCATGGGATGAGGACAGCGCTACCCTTACCTTCAGCACCGATCGAATCGAGGGGGTCGTCGCGGCACTCTTCGACGGGCAGGACTGTCACTGCCATCGATTGCATCAGGTGGTGCACAAACCCACGGGAACCCTCGTCAGTCCCGATGGCGAACGCGAGGCGGGGCTGCTCAGCCTCTACAAGGTACTGGCGCGATCGAGCTATCTGACGGAGCTCCGGGTGCAGAGGCCTGAGGTGTTACCGCTGGAATCGGGGTTGTGCTTCCGCTGGACACCCACCCTTCACCACCAGGCGTACGTGGAGAGCACCATCGATGTAAAAGAGCCCAACATTATCGACGTCGGTTTGAAGGTAGAGGGGTACACATCCTACACCGACTACCAGGTTTTTCTCAATTGCTATGTGGCGCCTGGTTTCACCCCAGTTGTCTATCTACAGGACAAGGATGCAGAAGCGGAGCAAGTCAAAGTAGTCTACAATGATGTTTACCGGGGGATGTACAACATATTCCCCCGCGACATGGACGCCGCCAAGGTGCTCTACGACGGTAGAGGGCAGAGCGGTCGCCACAACTGGTGGGTGGCGCTGGGACGCATCTACGGCCTTCCATTGGGCTCGTTTACGGACGGCACCGTTGATGTTGTAGTGATGGGGCGCCGCGAAGACGTCCAGGCGGTGGGTGTCAGCTATGCCGGCGACGAGGATTCGGATCGAGTCGCCGCCCATCGTGGGATCTACCTGCCTCTATTCGGGAGAGATCTGCGTCCGGGATTCGGTTGGCAGACCCAGGCACGCATGGTAATCGACGACTTCGGGGCGGACCCGGCCGAACATCAAAGGCTGTACCGGAAGTTTTGTGAAGAGGTGGCGACCCAGCCGCGCGATCTTCCCGTCGTGCCCCAGAACTGGCTATAGGTCTCGTTAAGACAGGCCTGCGCCCACCACGTCGAGAGGTATCTGATGCCCAACATCAATGGAATCGAGCTGAGAAAACTGGTCTGCAACGCTGAATTCGAGCCGCGTTGGGAATCTTATGAGCTGGATGACCTCGCCCCCGACGAGGTTCGTGTGAGAAGCGAGCTGAGCGCCGCGAAACACGGCACCGAGATGGCGAAAATCCTCGGCACCGGTGCCCACATAAAGATGCGCTATATGATCGACCGAAAACACTTTGATCGCACGCGAGAATCATCCTTCGATTCGAAAAGGTGGGTGGGCACGGGCAATGCCACCGTGGGAACAGTGATTGCGGCGGGCGCCGAAGTGCGCGATCTCAAGGAGGGGGATCGGGTCTGGCGAGGTGGGGGTTTCCAGACGGTTCATCAGGGCAAAGGTTTCAGAAAATTGATTGACGGTTTCAGCGCCGCAGCTGCCTGCTGCATGGATCCGGCGACTTTCGCCCTCGGGCCGGTACGCGACGGCAATGTGCGGGCTGGTGAACGTGTTTTGGTTCTGGGTATGGGGGCCATCGGGCTCTTTGCCGTGCAGCTGGCGCGCCTTTCGGGAGCCATCGAGGTAGTCGCCTCGGACCCCATCGCGGCGCGGCGCGAGCTGGCGCTTGCGCACGGCGCGACCCGGGTGATCGATCCGCTCGAGGTGAAAGATTTCGCAGCCGCCTCCCGAGAGTGGTTTCCTGATGGCGCGGATGTCGCCATCGAGGCGAGCGGCAACTACGTCGCCTTGAACCAGGCTATCCGCGCCACGCGATACGCGGGCAACGTGGTGCCACTGGGATACTACCTGGGGGAGGCCAAGGGATTGTTTCTGGGCGAAGAATTTCATTTCAACCGGCTCAACATCCTCTCCTCGCGCACCTGCAGCGAACCGCCGCGGGAGTTGACCTGGGATAATCAGCGATTCGAGGAAACGCTGATCGAGCTATTCGTGCGGGGCGACCTGCAAACTTTCGGTTTACCCAGCCCAATCGTCGGGCCGGAGGAGCTGCCGGAGACCTACGGTCAGATCTATCACGCCCCCGACGAGGTGATCAAGGTGGCCGTGCGGTATCCATAGGTCTGTCGATCCAAACGCCACATGATTAGTCATCTTAAGCAACAGTAACTATGCCATATTTTCGCGCCGTTCTAATCCATTTGATATGGGCCGTTCTGCTCAAGGGTGGTCTGTGGGCGCAAACCTTACCCAGCCCCGTCGCCTCGGACGAGAATCTTTCACAACCGGAGGTTTCGGGCAGTTTTGTTCCTATGCGTATTACCGCTCAAAACGTGCACTGGAGCGGGGACGGTCCAGTTACCATTCCTTTCACGACGAATCAGCGGGGTACGTTCTGGGCCGCCATTTACGAGTTGGGTTCTTCGGAGACGGGTGAGCGCGGACCGAACGGTGCCTGGTTGCGCCTGGCGCCGCAGGACAAATTCGTCGCCGTGACCGCAAGGCAGCCGGCTGAGTTAGGCCAGAACGTCATCATGTGGGACGGTGCCGACTTTGGGGGCAACACCGTAGCCTCCGGAAACTACTCCTTTGACCTGATCGGCGTTAACGACCAGGACAAACCGGCCCTGGCCGGACCTGGACCGCGCGATTTTACCAAGGTCATCATCGACACTCGCTTCGATCCCCCCGAAATCTGGGCCCACACGAGCGATCGCCGAAAAGTCGCGTCCGGAGAAACCTCAGGTGATATCGTTCGTGGGACGCTGGGTACGGATTACATCGCCAATCCGCGCGCCTTCGAACGCTGGAACTACGTCGACATCTTCGAATTCGATGGGTCCCAAACGATCGGCGGTATGCGCGTCGACGATGAAGATCCAGATATCTTCTGGACGTCCCACATGAACGGTGAAGATGGCGGACTGTATAAAATGCGCATTTCACGCCAATCCAAATCATGGAGCCTAGTCACCGACTTCGCCGAGGACGGCCATTCCGTCAATGGCAACGGCGATCAAGTCACTGAGCTGGAGCCCTGGGGCCCCAAGGGCGTTGTTTACAACGGGCTCTGGGGACAGCAACAGACTCCATTCTGCGCCATCGAAGCCCGCGATAAGATCAGCGGCGAGATTTCCGCCGCCTTCGACGTAACAGAGTTTTACGCCACCTTCAATGTCGACAGCGCCGGCAACGAATCGGTCACGGGCAACGGCCCCGGCCATATGGATGTCAACCGTCACGGCATCTGGATGACCAGTTGGGCAGCACCTGCCGTCGTCTTCATGGATCACGACGGCAACATAAAATGGGTCAACGGCAACGGTGACCGAATCGGCGACGTAATCAGCGACGAAGAGGCCGCACAGCTCGGGATATCGGCGGTGGGCGGGAACAACATTCAAATACGCCCCGACATCAGCGGCCATGCTGCTTTCTTTACCATCAACGGCAACAACCGCGGAACCCACATTTCCACCCTCGGCCGTGACGGTTCCGGCTTATTCGAGATCTCCTTCTCCAGCGACCTAGGACCGTTCCGCCCCGACGCCACCTGGCATCTCACGATCGTCGATGAAGGCGGACCGTACGACGGGTTCTACTACGGCTCGCCTCTGGGACTGCTGGGAGGTACTGGCTCAGAAGGTGGCCTGCGCGGTCCCGGTGCGTTGCTCCACATTCCGTTTGATCTAGCGTCCGGTCTGCTGGGTGAAGACGTGACGGCGGTGGAAGAGGCAACAGGTGCCGAAACCCCCAACAGCTATCGTCTTGGGGCCGCTTATCCCAACCCGTTCAATTCAGAATCCAGCATCGAGTTCGCCGTTCCGGTTGAAGAGCGCGTCAGAATCGAAATCTTCAACGCAGTCGGTCAGCAGCTGGCTACCCTGGTCGATGAGGACCTGAGGGCAGGTGTTTACGAGGTTTCCTGGAAAGCGATCGATAAGATTGGCCGGCGAGTATCGAGTGGTATCTATTTCTATCGGATGCACGCCGGAAATTTTACCGACACCCGTTCTGTGACCCTCCTCAAGTAGCTCGGGCCTTCACCATCCACGGATCATCACGCGTACCATTAAACTGACGCGCCATGGGCGTGGCGTGACCGCAATCGCTCAACGCAGCAGTCGAGCGAGATCGGCCCGGTCTCTCCACTTATGGCTAGGTGATGTGTTTCTTGTAGTCGGCCAGCAGGGCAGCAGCGCCGGCGCGGATAAAGCCGGTCTCCGACGCTGCCTCGAAGAACGTAGCACCTTTTTTGACCCACTCGCCCGCCGCCTCGCCATCAGCAGGGGTCGTGCCGAAGGCAACGCCGTACTTCTTGCACAGCTCGAGCACATTCTCCATTGGGCCGCGAACCTCAGGATGGTTGTAGTCGCCCGGGTGTCCTAGCTCTATGGATGAGTCGCCCGGACCGGCGTAAACCATGTCCACTCCGGGAACGCTGATCACTTCTTCCGCATTCTCGTACCCCAAAACGGATTCGATGTGAACGACAACAGTCGTTTCCTGGTCCTGCTCATCCATCCAGCTTTGCCAGTCGGTGACCCCTCTATAGTCGCTGTTACCCCATCCGGGAGCGACCGCTCGCGTTCCCTGTGGCGGAAATTTCAGGTAGCTCACCAGCGTCTCGACCTGTTGGCGTGTCTCTGTGCGTGGCAATTGAATGCCAACGACGCCTGCTTCGAGTAGCTTCGCAACTTCCATGCGTTCGAGCTGCGGGGTTTTGGCGATCACCGGCAGACCGTTGTCGCGAGCGGAGAGAATGGTGTCGGCCAGGTCAGCGAGACCGAAGAAGGTATGCTCGTACTCGATGTAGATAAAATCGAAACCGGCATGCTGGAACAGCTTGACCAGGGACGGTCGGGCGTACTCGCCGAGCATTGGACCGATCAGCAGATCGCCCTTTTGCAGTCGTGCCTTGAGATGTCGGCCTGGACCGCCTTCGGGATACCAGGGATTATCGACTCCGAAGCTCGCGTTTTGACGTTGCGGCATTTGTGCTTCTCCCCCTTCTATGTATTTTGGCGGTTGTGCTCGAACAGCTCTCGCCCAGGACGACACCAGCGATGAATCAAGAAGATACGATAGGCGGGTTACGGGGCCAGGTGAAGGTCACCGAAGTCAAGGTCTTTGAAGTGGGTCTGTTTACCTACGTCAAGGTCCATACTGACACTGGCGTGACGGGCAGCGGCGAGATGCACCCGGCCAGCAACACGGCCGGCAACCGCTTGGTGACGACGCCGGCGCTGCAATATTGCGCTGAATATCTTGTAGGTAAAGACCCGACCGAAATCGAGCGCCACTGGCAGCATCTGTTTAGGCGCAGCCTGTTCCGCGGCGGTGCCGACTCGATGGCGGCCATCGCTGCTATCGACATGGCCCTCTGGGATATCGCCGGCAAGCTGGTGGGACTGCCGACCTACAAGCTGCTCGGGGGCCCGACGCGGGAGAAGGTGCGGCTATTCGCAGCGCTCGGCGGTGGGGCATCGCCCGAGGCGCTGGCGGAGCAGGCGGTAGAAAAGGTAGAACAGGGATTTACCGCCGTCCGCTTCAATCCGTTCAGAGGCAACCCGCAGGCTTTCGCCGATATGGGCTTCAACCAGATCGTGCGCTGTGCGGAACGATTTGTGGGGGCTGCCCGCAAGGCCGTCGGAGACGAGATCGACTTGAGTATCGACGTCATCGGTGTGCTGTCGCCCGCCGAAGCTATTGCCGTAGGGCAGGCATTGGTGTCCTACGGGCTACACTTCTTCGAGGACCCGATCGAGCCGGACAACATCGACGCCATGGCGCAGGTGGCGGCCGCCCTGCCGATGCCGGTGGCGACCGGGGAGCGTCACTGTACCATCCACCAGTTCCGCGATTTGCTCAACAAGCAGGCGGCGAAATTTTTGCGACCCGATCCCGCGCTGGCGGGGGGTCTGACCAACTGCAAGAAGATTGCTGCTTTGGCCGAAGCAGACTACGTTCAGCTGATGCCGCACAATCCGTTGAGCTGCGTACTGACCGCCGCCTGCGTGCAGCTGGATGTCTCTATCCACAACTTCGCCATCCAGGAATATCAAACCCATGAGTTGGAAGCACCCAGACGTGACCTGGTGCAGGAGCCGCTCGAACTGCGCGACGGTTATCTTATAGTTCCCGACAAGCCCGGTCTCGGTATCGAACTCAACGAAGAAGCGTTTAAGCATTACCCACCGATTTCTCGCGACCGTCAGCCCATCATTGGCCACGACGGGGCGCTGCGAGACTATTGATCATTAGGAGCGAAGCATGTCCCAAACGAAAACCCTCAGGCAGCGCATGAAAGAAGGTGACGTGCTGGTCGCCCTGCGCGGCTCATTGTCGACGACGAAGAGCCAGTTGGAAGATATATGGTCAACAGGCAGGTATGACTATGTCTGGATCGATGGTCAGCATACCCCTTTCACCGAGAAGCAGCTGGTCGACTACTGCGTTGCGGCCGAAGAGTTGGACATCGACGTGCAACTGCGCATCCCCCACACGAGGCATGCCTACCTGGTTGGGCGTTTTCTGGACTTCGGACCCACTGCGGTTCTGGTCCCCGAAGTCATGGAACCCGAAACCGTGGATGACGCCATAGATTATGCCTACTACGGGCCCATTGGACGACGCAGCTGGGGCGGAGCTTTTCGCCGAGGGTTGAGTAGCATAGGTGCGGATCGGCTCACCTATGCGACATGGTGGAATGAGTATGTCGTTCTGGGCATTCAGCTGGAATCTGTCGAGGCGGTAACCAACATTCGAAAACTGGCCAAACCAGGGGTGAGTGTCGTCACCTTCGGACCCAACGATCTCTCTTTCAACATTGACGATCACCCGGGATATCCGTTGCAGAACGTCGACGATTGCATGCGAAATGTAGCTGCCCAACTCGCAGGTACCGACATTCGGCTGGCCATGGGTACGGCAACCAAACCTGAAGAACGCGACAGGTATCTGGAGATGGGGATTACCCTCTTTCAGGAAGAACCGCCAGCATAGTCAACCATCGCGCCGCCGAGCACGTCCACCAGCTTCCTTTGCAATTGGCAGCAACACCCGGTCTAAACTTGACAGCTGGTACGGGACGCGTCTAGCTTCAACGGTCACGTCACGGTTCTTTCACTCGCCCGCTTGATGCTGAGCGGCGTTGCAGCTTGCGCCTCATAGGCTATGCCTGACAGAGTCTTGGTCACTGGAGGAAGCGGATTCATCGGTCGCCGGGTGTGCCGCAATTTGCTCGAACGGGATGTCCCCGTTCTCATCCTTGATTCACAGCCCCAGCAGACAGTCGTAGACCAGCTGCGTCGGATTCGATCCGGCTTGCCGGAGGATCGCCTCACGCTCGTGGAAACCGACATCACCGACCTCGAACAGATCGAGTCGGCCCTTCAGCAAAACCGCGATGTCACGCGGGTCATCCATCTCGCCTCCCTGCTGACAGCAGGGGTGGAAGAGCATCTGGTTATGGCTGCTCGCGTCAACATCGTGGGTACGGTGAATATTCTCGACGCCTCGGTCCGCTGCGGGATAGAGAGAGTAGTGCAGGCCAGCAGCGAAGCGGTTTACGGCAACGGCCAGGCTCGTTACGGACAAAGGCCGGTGCGAGAAGAGGACTTCTGTGGTCCTCTCGACCACCACTTCGCATACGGAGCCATGAAGCTGCTCGCCGAATTCATGGGTAGCAAATATGCCTCCATCCACGACCTGAGCGTCGCCTGCCTGCGGCCTTCGATCGTTTTCGGTTTTGGTCGAGGTGGCGGTGGTCAGTCCTGGGCCGAAGTCTTCGCTACAAATCCAGCCGTCGGCAAGCCGGCGCACCTGCCTTTTCCTGCTGACAACCGCGAAAACTGGATCTACGTCGACGATTGCGCCGAGCAACTGGTCCGCTTGGCGCTGAAGCCCGATCTCAAGCACTACGTCTACAACAGTGGCGGCGAGACGGCGACCGCTGCCGAGCTCGTCGAGCAGGTCAGACGGCACTTGCCCGATGCCGAGATTACTGTCGATGAGACCAAGCCTTACACCCCGCTCATCGATGATATGGATGGAAGTCGCCTTCAACAGGAGATCGACTTTCACCCACGGTCCTTGTCGGCGGGTTTGCTCGCCCACATCGACGAAGCTCGTCAAGCCGCCGGCCTGGCGCCGATTTCACAGGGCCGGGGGCCATAACAGAGGAAACAGCACCATCATGACAGACTATCGCGCCACCGTCGTCGGCAGCTATCCGCGCAACATCCCCGTCGAAGACACACTGAAGAAAGAAACCATCTCCGACGACGAAGCTCTGGAGATGATCCGTTGGGCGGTCGAGGACCAGGTCTCTCTCGGCCTCGAAATCGTCGGTGACGGCGAGGGCTATCGCGAGAACATGTACTGGTTCTACCAGAAACGCATGGATGGCATCACCATGGAGGACATGGCCTACAAGAGTTTTGGTGATGCCGGCTTTGGGATCGAGTGCGCTCGTCTCGTCGGCGAGCTTGGAGAGACGCGGTGGCAGCTGGCCAGCAAGTGGAAGACGGCGAGGGAGGCGGCTCCGGCCGACGTCCAGGTGAAGCAGACGGTGACCGGCCCCCATATGCTCTCCCGGTTTACCGCCAACGAGCGGCCCGACCTCTATGAAGACGAAATCGCCGTCGCCCGGGCTTATGTCGATGTCTTGGTCCGCGAACTACGCGAGCTCATCGAGGCCGGCTGCGACTACATCCAATTCGACGAGCCGGTCCTGACGTTGTCACCGGACGAGGCGGTGTGGGCAGCGGACGTGCTCAACGAGCTCATCGACAAGCTACCCTCTCACGTGCGCATCGGGATGCACATATGCGGCGGCAACCCTCACCGAAAGAGAGTCTACTTCGGCAAATACACCGATATGACCGAGGGCTTGAAGAAGCTGAAGATCGACGAGATCTCTCTTGAACACTGCACTCTGCACTACAACCTGATGGATTTATGGCCCCTGTGGGACTTCAAAGGGGATCTAATGCTCGGCGTCATCGATCAGCGCAGCGATGAGATCGAGACGCCAGAGGTCATCTGGGAACGGACGAAGCCGGCGCTGGAGCATTTCAGCCCTGACCGCCTGCTGCTGAGCAGCGAGTGCGGCTGCGGTCACGTGCCCCTTGATATCACCAGAGCAAAGATGAGGGTGCTGTCGGAGGCGTGCAGACAGTTTCGTGAGAGCTGAATGAAAATGGCCGAACCGATTCTCCTGGATGACGAGCAGGTGCGGGAGTATATCGCCAATGGCTACGTCAAAGTCGAACTGTCCGTGCCAGCAGAAATCCACGTGGCGATCGCTCGCAAGCTTGACTTGATGCTCGAGCGGGGCCCCAATCTCGGCAACAACCTGCTCCCTCACGCTCCCGAGTTTCGACATGTCCTCAACGCGCCGGAGGTGCGTGGTGCGCTGACCAGCCTGCTGGGTGAGGACTATATCGAACATCCGCATCGCTATTGTCACACTTCTGGGCCTGCCGACGAACTGCCCGAGGACATGGTCGCGGCGGTGGGCAAGAAATGCCATCAGGATTCATACACCCCTCTGTCGCAACCTCGTCAGCACTATCCTCGCTATGCGCGCATAATCTACTATCCACGGGACACGCCGCTGGCGCACGGTCCCACGCACGTTACCCCGGGGACGCATTTCCAAAAGGTCGTCACCGACCAAGACCGGGCTACCACCGTTCCCATGGAAGGAGCAGCTGGCTCTCTGTGGATCACCCATTTCGACATCATTCATGGTGCTGGCATCAATCTGTCCGATGTCCAACGGCACATGATCAAGTTCATATACAAACAACGCCGGTCGCCGACTTCGCCCTCGTGGGACAGCAGAAGTCTCCGTTGGAAAAATCCTAAGGGCCTCCAGGTTCCGTGGGATCTCGAGGTGGTATGGTCGCATATTTGGGATTGGATGTGTGGCCAAGACAACCGGTACGAGAGTTTCCAGGCGGCGAATCGCGTGGACGCCAATGGCAGCGAGGAAGACCACCTTGCAGGGTTGGGTTCCGATGCGTCGCTCGACGATACGCTTGCCGCGATACGGCAGCTGGCCGCTTCCGGCCGGCAGGCGGAGAACGCGGTTCCCGCGCTGATCGGGCTGCTCAACAACGGCCATCAGGTTGTGCGCACAGCAGTTACCTACGCACTGGGTGCCATTGGCGAGCCGGCCGTGGAGAGCCTGGTGACAAGACTGAAAGAAGCGGATGGAGCCGGTTGGCAGGAGGGATCACCTGCGAGTTGGAGCGAAAGCGCGATCCGACTGATGGACGAAGCCCACGCCCTGGGCGCGATTGGATCCCCCGCGGTTGCTTCCCTCGTCGGCCTGCTGGAATCCTGTAAAGAGTGGGGACGTATCAACGCCGCGTTCGCCCTAGGCGAGATGGACGCCCGGGCTGCGGAGGCCGTACCCGCGCTGGTCCGGTGCCTTGACGATGGTTCTCATCGGGTTGTGCGCACTGTGCTTGATGCCCTTGGGGCCATAGGCGGCGACGGGGATGAGTTAACTTCCCGCATCGGCCGTTTCTTGGTGGAGAGCCGCCCAGAATGGGACCAGCCGCTCCCCGAGAGACCGAACTGGCTCCCACGCGATCAAGTGCGCGCGAATGCTTCCACTGCCCTGGCACGGCTGGGAGGCGGCGTTTCCGTCGTCGAAAATGAGCTCATCCAAGCCTTGGACGATCCGTGCGGATATGTCGGGCTGCTCGCTACCGATGCCCTGCAGCACATGGAATCCTCGACCGCGCAACAGGCGGTTTCGGATCTGGTAATGGCGCAGCGGTGGGACCCATCGCTCGGCGAAGGCCGACGCTACTAAGGAATTAACGGGAAAATCTACGAGCAAAATGATCAAGGAATTATCAGTGCTGAGCAACGGTAGAGCCGGACGGTTTTCATCTTGGGACACCACTGGAAGGAATGAGGATGCGTGGACCATGGAAGCGGGTGAATCCAGAATCCTAGCGGATATCGACGGCCCGGGGGCCATCACACACATCTGGATGACCCAGGCAAACCATTATCGTGAGTGCCTTCTCAAGATCACCTGGGATAATGCGAAGAAACCAAGCATCTCCGTCCCTCTTGGCGATTTCTTCTGCCTGGGGCATGGTATCGTCAACAGTTTTCAATCGTTGTTGTTCACCGCCTCAACGACGTGGAACAACCAGTTCAACCATGGCTGCGCGCTCAACTGCTACGCCCACATGCCGTTCAGCGAGCGTGCTGTAGTCGAGCTTGTCAACGAGAGCAGTGAATCTCACCGGCAGTATTTTTACATCGACTACGAGACGTTTGAGGAGGCCGCGGCCGATGCCGGCTATTTTCACGCAGAGTTTCGTAGAGCCAATCCGTTCGGTGGCTGGGGCCACGAAGTACCGGTTAACAGCCCTGAGGCGAACATTGCCAACAAAGGCCGGCTAGCCTGGGAAAACAACTACGTCATCGCGCAAACCAAGGGCAGGGGCCACTACGTGGGGTGCAACTTGTCGGTCACCAACTTCCAGGGCACCTGGTGGGGAGAAGGTGACGACATGATCTGGGTGGATGGATACAAATGGCCTCCGGACCTGCACGGTACTGGAAGCGAGGACTATCTGAATCAGGCCTGGGGCATGCAGCCAAACGCTTTTTTGCGCAATGGCTCCTCCATCCATGAGAAGAACACCGACGGATACCAGACCAGCTACGTGCTGCACATCGAGAATCCGGTTCGATTTGAAAAAGAGATTAAGGTCACTATTGAACACGGTCACGGCAACCATCTGGCCAACGAAATGTCTTCGGTGGCATACTGGTACGCAGGTCGGCCTACGTCGGTAGCGACTCCACCGCCCGTTGTGAAGCGGCTTCCCATACTGCGGGATAATCAAGGGTCGTGGTTGAATGACAAGAAGCGGCAATGCCCCGGGGCCGTGATCCAACCCAATGCGGAGATGAAGAAGATGAAGGACCGTTGGACGAAAAAGCATGGATAACGACCGGGGCCGAACCACCACCGAGTACTATTTCATCGCCTTTCACCGAGCCGCTCACTAGCAACGCGAGACCAGGACCAATGACCCGTACGCCCAAACTGCTCGTCGACAACATCTACTTTCCCGAGGCACCTCGCTGGCGGGTTGGCGCCGACGGCGTCGGCAAATTGTGGTACTCGGACGTGCTCGTCGGCGAGGTGGTGGCAGTCGACCTGCACGGCAATATCGAGAAGATCGCCTCTGTGCCCGAACTGCCCTCCGGTCTGGGGTGGCGGCCGGACGGGACGCTGATCGTCGTGTCCCTTGGAGATGGCAAGCTGATGGCGGTGAGCGAGGATGGTGGGCTCTGCGCGGCTGGTGACATGAAATCGCTGGACGGGCTCAACTGCAACGACATGGTCGTCGACGCCCAGGGGCGCGCCTACATTGGCTCGTTCCAGCTTTTCGACGAGATGCGCCATCCAGGGCCCGGGAACATGCCCGCGTTCAGCCATATCATCCGGGTCGATCCGGATGGCTCGGCACGTATCGTGGCGGATCGCATGACCTTTCCCAACGGGGCGGTCATTAGCCCCGACAGCAAGACCTACATGGTCGCCGAGACTTTCGCCAACCGGCTGAGCGCGTTCGACATCGAGGCGGACGGTTCCCTTACGAACCGGCGGGTGTGGGCTGATATCGGCGCTCCCCCGGACGGCATAACCCTGGACGTCGAAGGTTGCCTGTGGGTGGCGGTACCGTACTACATCTACGGCGGACCCGGAGGTTCCGTGCGTGTGCGTGAGGGGGGCGAGATCGTCGACCGCATCGACATGGATGGCGTCTCCTCGTACGCATGCACGCTAGGCGGGCGCGATATGACCACGCTGTTCCTGTGTCAGTCGACTCTGCTCGGTGCCGAGCGTCATCCCGGCGACGGTCGCATCATGACCGTCGAGGTCGACGTGCCGGGGACGGGGTCACCGTAGCAGCCACACACCGATCCGTCGTATCATTCTGGAGGACTAAAACATGAAAATTCTGACCCGACTCATCGTCGCGACTTCGTTCGCGAATCTGCTCGTAGTCTGCCTTGCTACGACCGCCGACGGCGATACAAAGCCTACTAAGGTTCACGAAGCGGCGGCAAAGAAGCCTGACGAGGGCAAACAGACGCTCGACTCGACACCCTTCAACGCCGTCCTCACGAAACACCTGAAACAGGGACGCATCGATTACAATACACTTCACGCCGATCAGGCAGCTAAGGCGCAACTGCAGGCCTACGCCGACGCCATCGCCCGAATGCCGGAGTCCGAACCGCTCTCGTCTTGGATCAACGCTTACAATGTCCTGGTCATCCACGCCGTCCTGGAGCGGTATCCGTTGAAGAGCGTTAAGGATGCGGAGGGGGGCGATTTCCGGTTTTTCCGAGAGATCCGTTACACCGTCGCCGGCAAGGAGCGTTCCCTCGATGACATCGAGAACGGGGTCATCCGTCCGCGCTTCGAGGACGCGCGCATCCACGTAGCGCTGAACTGCGGCGCTTTGTCTTGTCCACCTCTGGCGCCACAGGCGTTCGAAGCGTCCACCCTAGATGCTGAACTCGACCGACTTGCCACGGTGACGGTCAACGATGGCCACCATGTTTACCTGAAAGACGGCAAGCTCGTCGTCAACGAAATCTTCAAGTGGTTTGAGCCGGACTTTACCCGCGACGAGGGCTCCCTGCTGAAGTGGATCCAGGCCTACTCCGACAATCCCGCAATTGACGGGTTGTCCCCCGAAGTCGTCGTCGAAGTATACCCGTACGACTGGGCCCTGTCGGCCGAACACTAGAGGCATGTCCAGACCCAATGTGGTTATCGTCATCATGGACGATCTGGCATACGGCGATCTCGCCTGTCACGGGAATCCGTACACTAGGACGCCAAACTTGGACCGGCTCCACGGAGAAAGCACGCGTCTGACGCGATACCTTTCCGGCCCCGTTTGCACGCCCGCCCGGGCGGCTCTGTTTACTGGCCGGCATCCCTATAGGACGCGCGCTTTCGACACCTATCTGGGCCGCTCGATGATCGATCCGGAGGAGGTGACTTTGGCCGAACTGCTACGTGATGGAGGGTACGCCACCGGTTTGTTCGGCAAGTGGCACCTGGGCGATTGTTATCCCAGCCGTCCGATCGACAAGGGTTTTGAGGAATGTCTCATGCACCGTGGCGGCGGTTTGTGCCAGCCGTCGGATGTGGGCCGTGGCAGCTATTTCGATCCCGACTTGATGCACAACGGACAACTGCAACGCTATTACGGCTATTGCACCGACATCTTCTTTGATGAAGCGCTCAAATTCATAGAGCGAAGCGCGGAGCCACCCTTCTTTGCCTATATGGGTACCAACGCTCCGCACAACCCGCTGGACGTGGCCGAGGACTGGAGCGCGCCTTACCGGGACATGGGGCTCAACGAACCCCTCGCCCGGCTCTACGGCATGGTCGAGAATATCGACTACAATCTTGGTCGGCTGACGCAGAAACTGGAGGATCTCGGCGTCGCCGAGGATACGATCATCATCTACACCTCCGACCACGGCCCGTGTCGGTCATCGCCGGATGAACGCGGCAGGATCCGCTTTAACGCGGGCCTCAGGGGCTCAAAGATGGAATTGTATGAAGGCGGGATCAAGGTTCCCTTTTTCGTTCGCTGGCCTGGAAAGATAGCTGCGGGTCGGGATCTCGACCGCATCGCCAATCCAATAGATCTGTTGCCGACGGCATGTTCAGCGGCCGTTATTGACCCGCCGATGGATCGGACTATTGACGGCCTGAACCTCTTGCCTCTGCTCAAAGGCGAAACGGAGGTTACAGCCTGGCCGGAGCGCACTATCTGCATGCAGTGGCACCGTGGGGATGCCGCGGAACGTTACCGCAACTACGCCGCCATCAGCCAGCGCTACAAGCTGCTCCGACCCAGGGGTGATCAAGAGGACGAGCTTTACGATCTAGAAAGTGATGCGGCGGAAGAGCGCGACATAAGCCGTGAGCATCCCGAAGTAGTTGCATCCATGCGGCACGAGTATGACCGCTGGTTCGACGATGTGTCCAGCACGCGGCCTGACAACTTCGCGGCGCCGCGCATCATCATTGGGAGCGAGCACGAAAATCCCACCAGGCTGACCCGTCAGGACTGGCGCCTCTATGGCGAGGAGGAGGGGTGGGACGCAGATCATCCTGGATTCTGGACGGTCGAGATTGCCGCAAAAGGGATCTACTCTCTACTCATAGAGACGGAATATCTTGCGGGCATGAGTAACGCCACCCTGCATTTCAGATGCGGCGACCTGCGCATCGAACACAAAATAATCTGTCGCGACGATGTTCCCCACTCATCAAACAGAGACCGGGGAGAATTCGCCTTTGAAAGGGTCGAGCTCGGACGCGGCGAGCACACGTTGGAGGCCTACCTCGAACTGGAAGGGCAAAAAAGGGGGGTACGACGAGTAACTATTGGGAAGCGCTCGAGGTACTGACAACCGATCATTCGTCCGGAAAACTCCGAACCGCTAGATCCGGTACAACGCTTCGGCGTTTTTCGAAAACATTGCGTTTTGCTCCGAGTCGCTGAAATCGGCGATGATCTCGGTATAGGCGTCGACGAGCACGTCGTAGGTGCTGAATAGCCAGTCGACTGGCCAGTTGCTTGCAAAGAAACACCTGCCCGGGCCAAAGGTTTCTATGGAGTGCAGCACGTAGGGCCGGATGCTGTCAACGCTCCAGTTGTTGTCACCCATGCCCATGCCGGAAATCTTCCACGAAATGTTGTCCGCCTGCGATGCGGCAACTACGCCCTGCTTCCAATTCTGGAAGTACTCGTAGTTGCGTTCGGTTGGGAAACCCGTGTGATCGACCACAATCGCGATGTTCGGGAACCTGGAGGCGAGGTCGCGCAACTTTTTCATCTCCTGCCACTCGACCGCGATACTGGCAACCAGGTTGTAACGTTCGAGCAGGGCAAAGCCGCGGTGGAATTCCGGTTCAACCAGGTAGTCGCCGTATGAGAAGTCGCGAACCCCTCGCATGTTGGCGAATTCGCAGTGTCGGACCAGGATCTCCTCCACATTCGAGCTGCGCAGATCGGCCTCGGCAACAATACCGCTTGGGTATCCAGTACGTTCTGCGGCCTCCTGGAGCCACTCGGTCTCCTTGACGGGATCTTCGGTTCCGATGGCTGCCTGAACGTGGATTGATTTGACCACGTTCGAATCTCGCGTCTCCACAATATAGTCTTCTGCCAGGTAGTTCCGTTCTGCCAGCTTCTGAATCTGTTCGCCGAGGAACGCGTGCGGAACACCAGGTTGCCAATGACCGTAGTGCAGCACAGGGTGCTGCATGTCGTAATAATAGACGTGTGCGTCGACGAACTCCAGCTTGTTCAGGAGGCACTCCGGGGTACACGTTCCATCAATCACCTCTCTTCTGTGGGTACCACCCACCAAACCTAAACGCTTCGTAACGAAACCGGGGCGTCCTTCCTCTGGTGATAGCAATCGTGAGGGATTCTAGCGACTCGTTGGGCGGGTGTCAACGCGTCGCTTGACCAACTCTCCGAGACTCACCAAGTTTTCACGGCAATGCGGGGCGATGCCTCGTCACCCACTTAGCTTTCTCAGAGTTATGACTATATCGAAACGATTTTCGGAAACCCGCTTTGCTGCCGGTGTCGTCGGCAGCCTGCCACGCCCCCTGATGGTCAAGGAGATGCTGCCGGAGGTGCCCGGCGCGGATTCAGTTGAGGTGGCCCAATCGCCGCAGATGGATGCGGCCGTTCGCTACGCCATCACCATGCAGGAGTTGGCCGGGCTCGACCTCGTTAGCGATGGGGAGTGGCGCCGCCACGCCTATACCCACGTCATCGCCGACATCGCCAACGGCTTTGCAGCTGACCACCGCACTGAAATGCAACGTTGGGGCATCTCCGTCAGCGAGCCGATGGAGGTGGTGCGGCCTGGACTGATCGCCGAAGAAGCCCGCTTTCTCGTCGCCGCTACCGACCGGATGACCAAGGTTTGTGTACCTTCGCCTTATCTGCTCGGCGTCCGGCTTTGGGAACAGGAGTTTTCTTCCAGGTCCTATGCCACGCGCGATAATTTCATCGATGCCCTCGTGCCGATTCTCCGACATGAGTTGCTTGAGGTGCAGAGGACGGGAGTCACGGTGGTGCAGATCGACGAGCCGCACCTGTGCGTGCTGGTCGATCCGGAGTACCGGAATTCCTTCGAGGACGCCCAATACGAGATGGACTTGGCTGCCGACAAGATTAACGAGATGTTGGATGGCGTCGAAGGGGTGCAGACAGCGCTTCACCTGTGCCGGCGAAACTGGGGGCGCAAAGGCTGGGGCGCGGAAGGCGGCTACGATCCGATCATCGAAACCATGAAGAAGATCGCAGTAGATCAGTACGTAATGGAGTTCAGCATCCCCGTCGCCGGCGACGGGGCCATTCTACAGGAGCTGCCGGAAGACAAGCTCATCGGCCTGGGTGCGGTTGAGTGCCGTTTCGAGAAGATCGATTCGACGGATGAAATCGTCGGTAGGGTGGAAGAGGCGCTGAAATATGTGGGGCCGGAACGGTTGAGCATCAATCCCGATTGCGGCTTCTCTCCCGGCCTCGAAGGTGCCATGCCGCTGGAAGAGCCGTACCAGAAGCTGAAAAACGAAGCTGACGCGGCCCGGCGGCTGCGGCAGCTGTATGGATAGCGCTGAGTCGATGGCTGGCTCCCGTGAACGTCTCCCAGGGCCACTCCCTACTTCGTCGCCAAAGACGACTCACCAGCCATGCCTCGTTCTCAGCAGTGAGGACCACGAACACTTCGTCGAACACGGTTATGTGGTTGTGCACGATGCCGTGCCGCCGGAAACCATCGCGGCAGCGGTCGCGGCCCTGGAGGATGACGGGTCCGATCCCGACCACCGACGGGAGGCCGTGGCAGCATGTTTCACCGAAATGATGCTGGACGCCATCGGCGAACTGTTCGGTACCGCCTACCCGTTTCAACGCCGGCCTGCCGGTTACGATATGCCGCGTCCGTACGAGCCGGATGTTTCGTGGCCGCTGCCGAGCGCCCACGTAGACGACTGCTATCCTACTATGATGCCCAATGGCTGGGCCCTGGGGTCCTTCGTCTTTCTCACGCCAGTGCGGTCCCACGGCGGCGCCTTCATCTGTTTCCCGGGATCACACCGGCGCTACCGCATGGTGATGTCGCGCGGCTGGCAAGGCATAAAGGAGGTCGTCCCGGAGCTCGAGCATGCCGGTCCGGGACACGAGTTCCTGGCCGACCCGGGCGACGTTCTGCTCTTCCACCACATTCTAGGTCACACGGGCTCCAACAACACCGTCGATCCCTCCACTCGTCACGCACTTTTGTCACGCTGGCTGCCCAATCGTCGAATAGTGCCCGGGGCCAAGCCGTTCGATCGCATGTCAACCATCGAAAAAGTCAATTCGGCGCGTTATCTGGCGCACCGATTCCACATCGATCTGCCCGTGCACTCGTCGCCACCTACCGAGCGTGCCGCCAGGGCGCTGGCCGACGGCGTCGCACCCTGGGATGACGTCATCGGTATGGCCCTCCTCCACTTCGGCTGTGGCGGCCATCTGTTCTACAACGAAACCTCGGCGCCCGGTCTCGTGCAGCGTCTGGTCAGCGAGGATCTCATCGACTGGCGGCGGACCGAGCCTATCGACCTGAGGATCGGTCCCATCCGCGCCCTGCAGTTTCATCAATACGGCAGCATGGCGATCCTGGGAGCCAGCACCGCCGCCGCCCCCCCGCGGATGGTTCTGTATGCTTCAACGGACATGGATCAGTGGACCGAGCTGGCTGCCATCGACGGCTGTTCCACCGGAACTCCCTGGTATATCTATCCTAAATATCCAAGCGTCGTGGCTGGAGGGCAGGCCGTGTATTTCGTGCCGTCAGGGCATAATTCGCAGGTGCTCTGCTCCTGGGGCGAAGAGTGGAGCGGGGCAAGTGATTGGAAACCAAGGTCGGTGGCGGTAGACACCGAAGATGGCCGCGAGATCCAGGACGTGACCGTGGATATACACCACGGCGATTCAGGGTGTACGATCGTGGTGGATGTTAGGGGAGGCAGCCACGCTGCGGAATCGGAACCTCACTACGCGCAGCCGAAGGACATCGCCGTGGCGGACGGGCCGCTACGGCCGTTGGCCCACTCCTGTGCCACTCCGCCGAGCCAGATCAGGATCTTCAATCGGGCGCAGGGCTACTGGATGATGACCTATCTTCGCCGGCACCAGGGTCAGAAGCGTCTGTTCTGGGGGTATATAGATTGGGAGGAGGAAGCGCCCGCCCTGCGGCAGCTGGCCACCGTCGAGGCGTTCGAAAACGCCAAAGCGATTGTGGGGATGATCTGAGATTTCCACACGCTCCGCGAGGGATGAACAGGACTGACACAGCAAATATGCTGGTGGAATATTTCGAGCGCATGAGCACTCCAAAGCCGTTCACCATTCGCGCCGGGGATGAGCTGGAAGCCCATCAGGTCGATCTCAGGGAAAAGCTGCTCAAATCCATCAACTTGTATCCGACCCCCGAGCGGGTTCCACTGAATTTACGGGTCTCCGACGCCCTCAATCACCCATGGTGCACCGTTCGCCATGTGTGCTACCAGCTCTGGCCGGAGATCTATTCAGACGGTTTCCTCTACCTTCCCAAGCGGTTCGCCGAAGAACCGGCACCGGGAATGCTGTGTCCCCACGGACATTGGGCTCATGGCGCGGCGGACGCGGCCGTACAGACTCGATGCCTGGTCTTCGCCAAGAAAGGGTACGTGGTTTTCTCATCCAGGCAGCACCACTTCGAGGATCTGCAGATCGGCGTGTCTCATCAAACCGTCATGGTATGGAACAATATGCGGGCCCTGGATTTTCTGTGCTCGCTCGACGAGGTCGACGACGCTCGCATCGGGTGCTGCGGCTGCTCGGGTGGCGGGCTGCAAACGGAGATGCTGGCTGCCCTCGACGAGCGGGTGAACGCAGCGACCATCGTCGGGATGACCTGCGACTTCCGCGAGATTCTGTTTCCGCATAAAGCCCATTGCGCCTGCAACCACTTTCCGGATGTCATGCAGTATACAGATCATCCAGAGATCAGCACCCTGAGGGCTCCCAGACCCATCCAGTACCTGACGATGGACGACTGGACCGCGACCTTCGAACAGACCAATTTCCCAACCATTCGCGAGCTCTATGCGGCCGGCGAAGCGACCGACAAGACGGAGTGTACCTATTGGGAGACTCCACATTCCTACGATACCCCCAAGCGCGAGCGCACCTACTGGTGGATGGACCGGTGGCTGACCGATACCGCGGTCTCCAGCCCCGAAGGGGAACCTGCAGAGGTGGCGGTATTTCGGAAGGAACAATTTTATCAGCTCCAGGTGGAGGTGGATGGAGATCGGGGTATTTCGTCGGTCGGGGCTCATCTCCGCCACGTTCAAGGTTACCGGACTCCCGCCCTCAAGACGCGCCGCGAGTGGCAGCATTATCGCCGGGAGATGACGGCGATTTTGCGAGAATTGTTAGGAGAGAAGGCACGGCTCAGACGCCGAACAAGAAAACCCGAGAGACTCACCACCGAAGAGTGGCATGAGTTGGAGGTCGAGCGGGTGCTCTATCCCAGCGAGGGATCCCTCAGGGTTTCCGCTGTGCTCCTGCGTTCAATCGAAGAGCAGGGCCGGCGGCCAGTGGTCGTGATTTGCGATGCCGCTGGCAAGGAGGCGACCCTCCAGCGTGCCGGCGCCGATTCCCCGGCAGTCCTTGCAAGGAACGGTGCGCTTGTCGCCCTGGTCGATGTCCGGTTTTCCGGAGCCCTGTCGTTGGCTGAGCTGTCGGGCGGAGTCCTGCAAGACTCTCTGCGGTTCAAGGCGGTGAGCATGCCGGCAGCTTCAGAGAAGACCCGGCTGTCTTCGGTATGGTTCAGAAACTCAATCTTGTGGGGCAGGCCTCTGCCGGCAATGGCATGCACCGATATCCGCGCAGTATTGGATGGGCTCTCCACGCGCCGCGACGTCGACATTGAAAACGTTCGCATCGTCAGCCGCGGTTCGTTTCTGCTGGCGGCGGCTGCCCTTTTCGCGGCGATTCTCGACCGCCGCTTCGGGTTCGTGGATCTCGATCTTCTCCACTCCTGTTTCGCCAAGGTGGAAAAGGAGGGTGGTGATTCCAACCAGGATGAGCCGGTGGTTGTACCCTTCATTCTGCAACACGGCGATATCCTTCAATGGGCTGCTCTCGCCGCCGACCGGCAACTCACCTTGCGTCACCTGCCGCAGGAGGCGGGGAGCATTGACTGGATGCAATCCGTGTTCTCGGTGCTCAACAACCCCGATGGACTCTCGGTGCCGCCGTGAAGGGTACCGTGCAAACTGGGCGCCAGGGGGATTTATTGGCGATAGTAACCTCGAGAAAGGGACAAACAGCCGGGAGCTAAGCAGGAGACCTTTTCGATGAAGATTACCGATCTTGAAACGATCGCCCTCAAGGATAGCGGGGCTGACGGCGAAACGATTGTACGGGTGCATACAGACACCGGGGTGACCGGCTTGGGCCAGGCCGAGTCACCTTCTCTGGTAATCGATGCCGTTCTTCATTGTGAAGGCGGTCTAGAGCAACTCCTGCAGGGCGAGGATCCACTGCAGGTGGAGCGACTGTGGCAGAAGATGTATGCGGGTACCGGCCTGTTCGGCCGCCGCGGCGTAACCATAGCGGCGATCGGCGCTGTCGAAACGGCGCTGTGGGATATCGCTGGCAAGGCACAAGGAAAGCCAGTTTGTGAGCTGATCTGGCAGGCTTGCTGCACCGTGCGCGACCTTGGAGATATCAAGGACAGAATTACGCCGTACGCCACCGTGTATTCACCTGGTGACACCATCGAAGAAACCCGGGAGCGTTTCGCGACGGTTGCCGAAAAAGGATTCCGTGCCGTCAAGCTAGAGGAGTGGCCCGGAGGATTTGCCCGGGTTGATCTCCAGCGTGATGTGGAGGTGACGCGGGCAGTTCGAGAGACCATTGGCCCGGACGTGGACCTGCTAATCGACGTCCAGAATCAGTGGCGCGAGGTCGGGCAAGCGGTGGAGACCATTCGCGCGATCGAGGAGTTTCGCCCGTTTTTCATCGAGGCGCCGCTGCCGGCGGACAATCTCGATGGCTACGCCCGACTGGCCGACACGGTAGACACCCGGATTGCGGTGGGGGACTGGGGGTTTTCCACGCGCTTCGAATTCGAAGATATAATGAATCGTGGGCGGGTCGACGTGGTCCAACCGAGCGCGGTACGCTCCGGAGGCATGCGGGAGATAAGCCGCATCGCCGAGGCGGCGTTTCGACGAGGTTTACTCTGCGTTCCTCACGCCTGGTGCCATATGGTGGGAGTAGCTGCGGAGATTCACCTGGCCGCCGTCTTGCCCAACATGCCGTATATCGAGACCCCAATGGCCTATCCGGACTCGCCGATTATCTCCGAACTGCTGGATCCGAAACCCAAGCTTGATGAAAACGGGCAGTTCGAAGTGCCTAAACGACCGGGGCTGGGATTCGAGCTGAATGAAGAAGTAGTGGCAAAGTTTCGGGTTGATCCTTACTAGAGGTCGTAGGGAGATCTGACATGGATTTCGTAAGAATCACTGGAGAACAACGCGCATCCTTTGACGAAAACGGTTTCCTCGTTGTGCCGGACGTCATCGACGCGGACACCGTTGATGAACTGATCCAGGCCGGTGACCCGCTGATGACCGAATTTCTCCACACCGAAGGTGAATACTACCGCTCGCGTCGCGAAGAAATCGTGCAGCACGCGCCGTTCAGCGCTCTGATCTCTTATTCTCGCACGGTCCCTCTGGTTGTACAGCTGTTGACGCCTCAGATCCATCTCCACACTGCTTCGCTCATCTACAAGAAACCGCAGGATCCAGCTACGGCGCAGCAAGACAGGGGCTGGCACCGCGATATCGGCATTCAGGAGGATCTCGGACACGCCGGCTTGCCTCGCGTCGGCATAAAGGTCTGCTACTGTCTCACAGACTTCCACGAGCCGAACTCAGGGATGACCCTCTTGGCGCGCTCCACCAACCGGAGTCAGCGTGTCCTCCGCATCCCCGCGGGCGAGTGTGACCCTGAAGAAAAAGTCGATCCGATCCTGAACGCCGGCGACGCCATCCTCTTCGAGAATCGCACCTTCCATTCGGCGGCGCCCAACCTCAGCAGGCGTGTCTCCAAGGTGATCATGTATGGGTATGCCTATCGCTGGATGCGGCCCGACATCAATCTTGACCTGCTCGATACGAACGCTCCCTGGCTGCGGGAGCTGAGCGACATCGACAAGCAGCTTCTGGGCACCGATGGCTATCACGACCTTCTCAATCCAGCTCGTCCCCTGCTTGAGTGGGCGCATACTCATGGGGTGAACCAGCTGGCCGATTACAACGAAACTGAAGCTTGAGGTGCCACCCTCGTAGAGGCGTAGCCTCTGCCAAGGGGTATGAGCACTTTCTTCCCACTGGGAAAGAAAGGCACCTCAGCCGGGTTCGATTGCGTCGGGAAGGAAGGCTGGAGGACTCGGAGGGATTTGTTAGTCCCCCGGAAAATATACGGAACCACTTTCAGGAATATATCGCGTCAGTGCTCCGCATCGCGAAGCCGATACCGCAACTGAACTCTTCGAAGCCAACACTTTTACAACTCAGAACAGCTTCTTCGTCGTCGGCCGAAACTTCGAGGTCGATGATTCGGACCGACTCCTGTGTTTGCGCCCTTCGCAACACGTAGGCCAGGAGTTGGTCGCGCAATCCGGCCCGCCCCTCCTCTTGATCGACGCAGGGATAAGTCACACGGCAGAATTCGGAGCCCGCGGTAGTCGCCAGGGCCGTGTACCCTACGGGTCCGTTGGCGCCTTCGGCAATGAAGATTTCATCGGACTCCCACTGGCGCTGGACCTGTTCCATGCGTCGTTGTTGCCAGGTTTTGCCGGCCAGCGTCCCGAACCTGGCTTCCATCAAACGTTGGGGACAGAAGTGAGCAGCGGGATCTTGAACCGCGATCTCCATAACGCCCTCAAGATCTGCCGGCCTTGCCGTTCTGATCTTCGCGTCGGACGCCAGGTCACCTTCCAAACTCTCCGGATCCAACAGGTCTATCCAGTTTGAAAAGGACATCTGCCGGTAAACTTCGGTGAACCCAACCTTCTCGTAGACCCGGCGAGCCGGCCTGTCGTGAACCAGGGTGGAGACAGAAAGAATCTCCTCGGACTCTTTCTCGATCAGTTCGCGAACAACATGGCGGGCCATGTGCGTGCCGATGCCGCGGCCCTGATAGGCCGGATCGACCGCGTTGGCACTGAGTTGCTCGATCCCATACTCCTCGTGGGGGATCGAGCTATAGTAACCCACCACCTGCCCCCCTTCCTCAGCCACCAACACCCGATTCAAATGTTGCTCGCAGAGGCTTCGCACTGACCTTGCCTTATCCGCGATTCCACCGCCGATTCCATAACGCTTTTTTATGGCTTCCGCGGCGCAGTAAGGTCCGAAGGAGTCGAAGGTGATTTGATAGATTCGATCCAGGTCCTTTGCGGTCGCTTGTCGTAGGATCATCGCTTGACTTCCGGGGGAGCTTCGCTTGCTTTTGGCTCTCTTGGGTTGACAATGAGTGTACGACAGAAATGGGGACAAGCGCCACACCTGAACTAATAGATCCTCGATGAGCAAGAACCGAGGAGATGCTTTACCCTATCGTGGGCTGTCTTTTGGACTGGCTGTTCTCGCTGCTGCCACGTAGGCTCTCGCCGAACCCTCCTCCAAGGTAGAACTGTCCCAGGTCCAACCAAGAAGCTTCTATCTTCGGCAAGAGCGTCCAACCTACCGCAACTTCGTCACGCAACCATTCCTCAACTATCGGTACGAGGAACCCCCGTACGACGACGTCCCGCGAACCTACTACGGACCCCTGGGCAACCGGCTGATCCACGGATACGACTTCTATACCTGGCGCGAGCTGCGCATGCCCGGTCTCAGCTGCGAGGGCCGTCGGGGGCAGGTTTGCGGCAGCACGATCGACATCTATGGAGGTGGCAGTGGCTCCCATGTGGTCGGTACCGACGGCTACAGCGGCTGGGGGTACAGCTTCAGCGCCGGCACCGCCGGCTTCACGCGCTTCACTCCGCTGACGGTTTCGCGCTCCGGTCCCGACGGCACCCGATTCGATCTGTACACGCCGCACCTGAAGACCTCGACCCTCTTTTCACGGCAGTTGGAGGAACGCGGCCGGGGGCAGCTGATGTGGCTCAATCGCGCCCAGTTCGAGATCGGCGCGGTAACTCTCGGTTTGAACTTTACCAATTGGCATAACTACGACTCCAACGTGCCGGGCAACAGCATGAAGGGCCGTCTGGTCACCGACGACCACGGCTATTTTCAACACCGATGGACCTACACCGAGCTCCATCCGGTTAGCTGGATCTTCATTCGATTTTCCGACGACTCGCCCGACGACCGGGTAGGGGGACCGATTGTCCAGGAGGTCGAGCTGTTGGTCAATGGTCAGCGCCGGCCGGATCTGCGGCCGGTGGTGATACGTCACCGCGTCGGAGAGAGCACGTCGGTCGGAAGGATTTCATCCGTGACTGGCGAATTCCGGCCTCTTCCCTCCGCCCCCGGGCGCACGGGGGCGCCGCACGCCGACTATTTCTCCCGCATCGATCACGAGCGAGGCATCGATGTGAGCGGCAACGTCGATGTGGAAAACCTGGTTCGCAAATTCGTGTTGGAGAATCCCGACCAGGTGTTCTATGCCGGGGCCGACGAAGGTCTGGTTTTCCTCTTCGATTTGTCAGACGAGCCAACGGTGCGACAGGTGGAGGTGGAGGTGGAGGCGGTGGTTGGCAACGACTATCGGATCGAAGAATCGATGGTGAAGGAGGTGAGCCCGCGGGCGAAGGACCACATCAGCCGTTACGCCGCCGATTCGTTCGAGACCCTGGTGCGGTCTCCCGGCAACGTCCGCGACGGCTCAAATCTGAAGGGGATCCGCTTCAAGGTAGGGGGCATGTGGACCGGCCAGTTCGTATACGGGACCGATCTGAACATCGAGCTGCCCTATCTGCAGATCAATGCGGAATACGCGCGCACGACCATCTACCGACGTTACCCTGCTATGATCGACGGGGAGCCCGACTACAACCGGAGTCCGCGGCAACGAGGCGGGGATGCAGCCTATTTCGTCAATGCGACGCACTGGTTCAGCGGCGGCCTGGTCGGGGCCGAGTATTACGTCATGAATCCGGAGTTCGTCAACGATACCATCGATGACAACGACGACGGAGACATCCTTCCGGACATGTTCGAGCGGCCGTGGAACGGCGTCTACGTCGGTCAGGATCGGGACAACGACGGCTTGCCCGACATCAATCGGGACGGAGACCGGCTACCCGATTATGTCGAGCCGTTCTTGATGTACGACGTCGAACCGAACGAGTTCGTCTACGGCATCGATCGCAACCACAACGATGAACCCGACTACCGGGAAGATGATGTGGAGCGGGACTATCCTTACGACCCCGATCAGAAAGGGTATCACCTCTTCGGTCAGCTCGATTTAAGGCGCTACTGGTCGTTGGCTGCGGGTCACTACGTCAGCGAGCAGATCGCGGGGGACGGCCGCAACCAAACAAGCTACACCCTGCTCACCTATCAGCGACAGGGGGTACGCCGTTTGCGTCAGCTGTTCTTCGAAAGCGGCGTGCGACGGGTTCAGGATGATATCCGGGATGACTACATGGTTTTTCTGGAGGACCGGGCTTTCCGCGGTGGCGGCGGCAACACCTTTCTCAGCCAGTTGCGCGAGGATCCTCTCGAGTATCAGGACAGTTACGTCAATGAGACCAATCTGGAACTTTGGGTGCGTCCCTGGCAAACGTTGAACGTGGTACAGAAGACACGACTCCGTCTAAACTGGCAGCAGGGCCAGCGGCTATCGACAACCGGGCTAGGGGGCGACCGGGTGCTGGATTACCGTACCTGGGTCAGCCGCGCCGACTACACCTGGCATTGGGGCAGGCTAAGTCTGCAGCCAAAATTCAAATTCATGCTGCTGCGCCTGGCCGACCGTCGGCGCAACCAGACCTTGCGTTACGAGATCGACACAAATCCGATCTTGCAGCTGAGCTACGAGCTTATGAGTTGGACGCTGCTGCGGTTCGGGTTACAAGGGTGGGGACCGATACCGTACCGCTTTGAGAATAGGACACGCAAATTTCAGAACTTCGAGCGCCGGACGGTGTTGGGTTCGGTGACCAACCGTTCGATGTATCTTGGCTATGAGCTTTACACCATCGTCGGATTGAGAAGGACGCGGTGAAGTTCGATGCGCCTACCAGACGCGAAGATAATATCGAGGGATTTTCGTTTTTCATTCGCTCGCTAATTGGCTTCACCGAGTTCGGTCCGCTGCTCTGAGGGATGTCCTATATGGTTCGCGCGAGGGGTTGGCAGCGATACGGGCAGGCAATTGTGGGAAGGCGGCCAACCGTTTTCACACGGGTGGCCGCATGGGAATCTCCTCGGGAGCTTGCATCTCGGCACTCATTACCGAATAGCGTTCGTTTTTCCGGTGGGCGTATCCCGCATGAATCCCATCGCGATCCATCGCGATCATCGCGATGTGGTCTGTGTAAGGATCGTGGAGATCGCGCAGGTCTAACAGCGCCTCTTTCAGGGCTCCTTCGAGATCCATTCCCATCTTCATATACAGAACAATGCTCCGGGCTCCGGCCGTGCGCAGCACCACCTCGCCCGTTCCCGTCGATGCCGCCGCCCCCCAACGGTTGTCAGCATAAGAACCGGCGCACACGACGGGTGAATCACCCAACCTGCCCGGATAACCCCAAGGCCAGCCGCTAGTGCTGACGGCCGACGCCAGGTTGCCTTCGCGATCCTGGGCGAGAAAATTCACCGTTCCGTGGGGCTCTTCCGGTTCCCAGCCGGCCATAGGTTCGTTGAGGCCGCGGACTACCTCGGTGAGGTCGGAATGGTCGCCAAGTTCCGCCGCGTCCAGCTCCGGAAAACGTTTCGACAAACCTTCCCGCCATCGATTCCGGGCTTCAGGTGTAAGCAGGTCGGCCGATTCCTGCGCGACTTCCCGCGCAAAACGCTCGGCACCATCACCGATGAGAAAGACGTGGGGGCTCTCTTCCATGACCTTGCGTGCCAGGGAGATTACGTGAATGTAGCTGCGTACGGACCCCACGGCGCCGGCGCGCAGGGTCTTGCCATCCATAATGGCGGCATCCAGCCTCACCTCGCCGAGGACGTTGGGAAGACCTCCCAGACCGACGCTACGGTCCTTGGGGTTGAGCTCCACCAGGCGAGTGCCGGCTTCGACGGCGTCTACGGCGGTGCCGCCTTCTTTCATTACCTTCATCGCCGCCGGTAATCCGAGTTTGCCGTTGATGCTACTGACGACGATCAAGTGTTATTTTCCTTTCATTTTCGCTTCGTCGATTCTCGGCACGAGTTCGTCGATATAGGTTTTGAGCAACCCCAGGGTGGAAGCTTTATAGGCGTCGACGTCGACGACAAGGGTTCTCACATCCCTGTTCTGCGCCTCGAAGCTCTCCACCCACCCCCTCTCATCGAACCAGTAGTTATGGCCTCCATAGAGCTTGCCACCCATCTTCTTGTCAGTGTGAAAGGAGAAGTAGGTCTGGCCAAAGGTCGGTTCATCGACCAGTCGCAGAAGGGGAATGGCATTCAGATGCTCTTGGCTGTTCTTCACCGAGATATCCCACTCCAGAAAGTCGATTACTGCCGTTAGGGAGAGGGACAACTTGCCTTCCTTGCCACCCAGGTTGTGGCTGAGATGGGCGTAGTCGCCGGCGGAGGCCTTGTGTCCCAAATAGGCGGTGTTTACCCCTCTCGACCAGGTTCCAATGCGGTAATCATCCGGATTTTCGGGTTTATGGTAGTACGGACTCCCCGTATTGATGCCAGCGTCGTTGCCCTTTTTCTTGGCGAATTTCTTGTAGGTTTTGGTTTCCGCAATGGCGGTGGAATCATAGGCGTGAACCGTAAAGCCTTTAGCCTGTAGCTGAGCTTTCAGATAGATATGGGCAGCACTGGTAATGTCCATCGCTGTTTCTTCCGTCAAATCGAGCTCAACCCGCATTCGTGTTACCTGGCCCGATTTCTGCCTGGCCGTTCGGTACCACACGCAGAACTGACCGATATGGATCTCCTTGGGAGCTTTCTTGAAGAGCTTCGTACTCCCGATTTTCATGCCCTTGTTCACCGAGCTCTCGATCTTGACAGCCGCGATCAAGTCCGACGCTCCGAACAGGAGCACGGCTAGCGCAATAACCCTTTTCAAGAGAAGTCTCCTTGCTTGCTGCTGGACACCCCGGTAGCTTCCGTGCGGATTAGGGTATACATCCCACCCGTTCTCAACAACCCAGAATCTTGGACAGGTGGTTGAAATCCTCCGCGAAGAGGTCAAACTCCGGATTGGCGTCCACATCCCGCGCTCTCCCCGGACCAAACTCACCTGGACGCGCCACCAGAGCCGTCGCAAGACCAGCTTCTTTTGCTCCGCGAAGATCCGAAGAGTGAGCTGCTACCATGAGCACCTTGTTGCACGGCAACCCGAGCAATTCAGCCGCACGTCGGTAGACCCGAGCGTCCGGCTTGTAACAACCGGCCAGCTCGGAAGACAACACGCAGTCCCACGGCAAGCCGCCAAATTTTGCCATGTTGGTCAACAAGCTGATGTTGCCGTTGGAGAGGGCAGCCACCACAAATTTCGACTTCAGGCGAGTAAGGCCTTCAACGGCTTCCGGCCAAGGGTCCAATCGGTGCCATGCTCGGTTCAGATCCTGTTTCTCTGATTCCGACAACCTCTCTGCCATGCCGTAGTCGTTGAGCAGAAGATCCAGCCGTTCGCGGTGTATCTCGTCGACGAGTTTCATTCGTCTTTGCCGGCATTGATCTCCGCCATCCCCGAGTTATAGCCTTCTCTCCAGCGGTCGGCGAATTCCTCCCAGTCCGCTTCCAGTCCAAGGCGAGCCCCGACTTCGGCTACTTGCCGTGAAATCGAGCTGCGCCAATCGACGACCGTGCCGAAGACGTCGAAGGTGAGCGCTTCTACCTGGTCTATGTCTGCCACGGCCAATTGATGCCTCCTGGTAGTGGACTTTCTAGATGGTATATTATCCCGAATTCAAGCTGTTACCCAGAGCGCAGTCAACACGAGGACGACCTCACAGAAAGGCCGAGCCATGGCAAAACGCGTCGGATCCACCGCCCAGCGTCTGAAAGAGCTTCCCTACGACAAACGCGTCTGTCGCATCGAGCACTATCCCACCAGCCTCCAAATGGACGAGATCACCGGAAAGAGGGACAAATCGCGACCTTACGCTTCCATGGAAGAAGAGGTCGATGCGATCGCCGATGCCGGCACAGAGGTGTGGTCAATCACCTGTTATGCCAGCCGAGGCATCCCCATGTTTCCATCCAAGATCCTAACGCCGCCCGACAATCTGGATCTGGAGGCGATTCCCCGTTTCCTCGATCTCGCCCACGAGCGCGGCATAATCGTTCTGACCTATTACCCCTTCATATTCAACCACCAGTTGAAAGACATCCATCCGGAGTGGGCGATCAAGATGCTGGACGATGGCGGGGAAGAGGTATGGGACGAAGGCTGGTCATGCTGGAACTCGCCGTTCCGCGATTGGCTCCCCGAACTACTGAGCGAGGGGCTCGATCATCTCGATTTCGACGGCATATACTTCGACGACATGAACTGGGGTACCCACTCCGACGCGGGTCAGCGCCGGGTCGGAGGATGTCATTGCGACTTTTGTCGCCAGCAGCTTCGGGAAGAGACCGGGCTCGAGCTGCAGCAGAAGGTCGACATGGATTCGGTGGATTTCAGGCGTTACGTCAACTGGCGCTATGACAAATTCGTCGACGCTATGGCGCACTTCTCTACAAAGCTACACGAGAGCCATCCCGACGCTATCGTCGATTGGAACTACTACTGCCGACCCTACGGAACCCCCGATACCGGCTGGATGACGGCGCACCCGCTGAATCCGATGGATGTGGGCAGCTTTCAGTTTGTGGAGGCCGGTCTCGACAATTTGGGCTCGGGCATACCTACCAAGATCTGTCAGGCGCTGGGAGAGAAGACCTTCGGGATCTGGCTGTGGGCAACGCAGACGCTTGTGGAGTGCATCTCGCACAGTGCTCCGTATCCCGAGCCTCATATTCCCCTAATCTATGGTCTCAATGCCGTCGCCCACGGCGGCGGATCGGTCACCACCTGCCTCGATGCCGGCGACCACTCCATTCACGGGGATACGCTTAAGTCGGTATTCAGCGAGCTCGTCAGGTTGCGCGATCATATCGGGGAAGAAACGGTCAAGTACCTCGCGCTGCACGTATCGCAGCAGACGCGAGATTTCGCGCCACCTTACTGCCACGAACCGGATCTCTGGTGGCGGCAGCTGCGCGGCAGTCACGAGATGATGAGTCGCTCCCATGTGCTCATGGATTATCTCTTCGATCGCCGCCTGACGGATAAGAAAACACTGTCGCAATACACTGTCCTGTTTCTTTCGAACAGCGCTTGCCTGTCGAGCGCGGAGGCGGACGCCATTCGGTCCTTCGCCAACGATGGCGGCACCGTGGTCGCCACGCATCAGACTTCGTTGTGCGACGAGCTTGGGCAACAGCAGGACGACTTTCAGTTGGCCGATCTCTTCGGCGTCACTTACAAAGCTGAGTTGGTTCCGGCGACCGAGGATGACGAGGCCAATAGCGGTCAGATGAAACTCTATGGCCGCACCAGCCGCACCAACGCCTGCATCTATGTTCCTCAGTCCGACGAGATGCGCGAGCGTTTCGGAAGGGTAATCTGCTTCGGGGCACCGGATTCAATCGTCGAGCTGACCGCGGGCAGTTCGGCGGAGGTGCTGTGCACAAGGAGCAGTCTAAATTGGGAGGAGGGACCGCCTTTGCAAAATTTCTACACCGGCATGGAGTTCGATTCGGGGGAGCCGGCGGTTACCGTCAACAACTACGGCAAGGGAAAAGCGATATACATCTGCGGCGATGTCGGTTCCGGATACGATCTGAATCCGTTGCCGCAACTGAAAAGATTCGTGGCAAGTCTGCTGGAAACAACAGCCGCACCCATCGAGGTTGATGGCCCCCGAGTGATCGAGTTGAGCGCTACCTGGCGCGGCGAGAAGGAGGTCAGCGTACATCTGTTGAACAACCCGCTTCCAATGCTGCCTTGGTCGATATCGGCCGCGAATCACCGATCTTACTTCTATCTGGAAGAAGTGGCCCCGGTGCACAATGTGATGTTGAGGTTCAACGGCTTCACAGTGAAGAAAGCGACTGCGCCCTTGACCAAACAGAAGCTGAAAGTGGAAAACAACGGATCGACAGTAACGGTTCCAGTGGTCGGGCCGCACGAACTGGTAAGCTTGAGCTTAGCTTAGCGCGGCGCAAACGCGAGCTCGATTTCAAGGTGCCGTTCATGCTCGCACAGGACGTGGCGGACCGAACCCAATAAACTCGCGTACGGTCCTGGGGTTTCATGGAAGATCGAACCTACGTGGAAACCTTTGCGGACGGGCCGGGAGGATGGCTCGGATGGGATGCCAACGGGCCACGCCAACTGGAATTAGCTGACGGAGCCGCTCTCAGCAGTGGACCTTGGTGGGTGGACAGCAACCATGCCCCGCCGGGCGGCGGTTACCTCCATCTTCTTTATTGCCTCCATACTCACAGCAGATTCTACGCCATGCGGAACTTCGCCAAGCTCCGTGGGGTCAATCGCTTTATCGCCGGCGGGTTCCCACGCTTGACGTAGCCGCTCTTGAACCGTTTGCGGGGGATCTCCACCATGTGCGCGCCGAGAATGACTACGAGGTGGACCGTTCGCGTCTTCCAAGCGGTCACGTGCTGCTGCACGAGGTGCGCATCGAGTTTGCCCGCTACCGCGTCGTTTCACTTCGTTGTTGGCAACTCATGCTAGTATTTATTGAGGAAGCGCTGGGAGGTGCACTGCCAGCACCTCGCAACCATTAATTTATAACCTTATGTTTATACTGTATTTAGGATCCTATTTTGAGCTTCCAAATGCGCTTGGCACAGCGCTTGCCTAGGTTAGAGTTGGCAGTCCACACCCACCCAATCGGAGGTGTTTGATGACTGACGAATCCACCGAAATTCGCGTCGGTGAGAGACCACCCAAATTCTCACTGCCACAGATTGGCACCGACCGATCTTGCTGCCTCGAAGACTTCGGTGGGCGACCGACAGTCCTGTTCATGTGGGCATCGTGGTGACGCTGCAGATCGCAACTGCCTGGATGGCAGTCATTCCACCTTCAGCACGGTGACACCAGCAACATCGTGTCTATCGCACAAGATGCCCAAGGCGAGGGCTTCGTAACGCCCTGGCTGGAAAAGGCGAACACTACCTTTCCGACGCTCCTCGACCGGCACAATCAGATCGGCAAGGCGTACGGAGTGAAGTACGTGCCCGTTGGCGTTCTTATCGATGCAGACGGCTTGCTTGTGCGTCCGGTCAGCATGGTGGACATTCGCGATCCCGCCTTTCAGCTCGAGCTGGAGGAGTGGGTCACTAGCGGGATCCTCCCCCCTAGCTGGAAAGATGGATCGAGCAGAGGGTCGACGTCACTGAGTCCCTCCGAGCAACAGTCGGATGAGCATTTGCAGAATGCAGTCAAACATCTGGACAACGACGATCGGGAAGCAGCTCTCGAGGAGCTGCAGGAGGCGGTCACTCTGGATCCAGAGAACTGGTTGATTCGCAAGCAAAGGTGGGCTATCGAAAAACCGGAAGCCTTCTATAAAGGCGAGGTGGATTACGAGTGGCAAAAATCGCGCATAGAGTCCGAGAACAAACAGGATCGGAGTGATTCCGGATGATAAGCTCGATGGCTGCTCGGGCTCGCATCGTTGCCCTGATGTTCCTGCCCTGTCTAATTGGCGCAGCCCCAGTTTGTGCGCGAACGTTCGAGGTTCAACCTGGCGCCAATCAGCTTCAGGACATACTGAGCCGCGTTGCCCCCGGCGATTCGATTAAACTGGCAAAAAGTGGCACCTACATCGAGAGCGCCGCTATCCTTTTGCCCGAATTTCCGCTGACGATTCTGGCTTCGAACGACTTGGACAGCCGGCCGGTGCTGAAAACGGAAGGGCTGCTGGTCCAATCGGATCTTCGCGTTCAGTCTGTCGTATTCGACGGTGGGCATACTGCGGAGTATGCCATCCGTTCGCTGGCCCGCGAACCTAGCAGCCTGATCGTCGATATCGTGGAATTCCGAGTTCCGAATCTCACACCAGGGAACCGGCGACCCCGCAGCCGATACAGCGTCCTTCACGATGCGGTAAGGCATTGGGATTTGCAGGGAAGGACATGGTCCGCGTTCTCCAGGTGTCAGGCAGCACGTTTCACCGTCTCGGCGCGGCGGCCATCGAGGTTGCCCAAGGAGACGCTGCGCTCTCGGTGCGAATTGCGGATGTAACGATCCACGATGCAGCCGACGGCATCGTGCTCAATGATGTGGAACAGGCGGTAGTCTCCGGAGTCATTCTTTCCGCCATCCGAAACAATGTCGCCGGCGGAACTGAAAAGTTGACTGTTCGCAATTCGTGTGTTTTCGATTCGAAGAAACACCAGCACATAAGCGGCATCCGTTGTCTGAACTGCCTGGAAGCTAACCCGGAGTTCTACGACCCGAATGATGATGACTTTTCTCTGCTTCCAGAGTCTCCCTGTCTTTGGCTCGGCAAGGGTTACACCCCAATTGGTGACCCACGATGGACGGGTGATGCTACCAAGATCGCGCGGTCCAAACGGGAGCGGGACGTGGCGGTGCGTTGGTCGGGCGGAGTTGGTGTGGGTGTTATTGCGGTATTTCTGGCGTTCTCGGCAATGCGCCGGCATTTTCACAAATCGACATCGGCATCGTTGAGAGAAAGGGACGCCCACTATCGCCCTATCCTCGAAAGCAGCACAGATGGCATCGTATTTATCGATCCCAATTCGCACCAGATTCTCGAAATGAACGACGCTTTCATCGCCAGGCATAATCTGCAGAATTGGCCCGAAAAGGTGCACCAGGTCGAGGCGCTTTTCGACAATGATGATGACTTGACCGGCCTCTTCGAGGCAGTGAACGACGACCGACCCTACTCCGCGCATCATCGCCTGAAGCTGGCAGATGGCTCAATCATGGACGCAGAAATCGATGTCCATACCCTAGCGTTTCGCGGCAGCAAAACCGTGTGTCTGGTGACCCACGACATAAGTCAATGGAAAAACGAAACGCGGAAGCTGATAGAGGTAGAAGAGCACCTGCAACATCTGCTGAGTTCGAGCCCGGCTGTCCTCTACAGCCGTCCGTTGGATCAAACCTTCGGGTTCTCCTTCGTATCGGCGAGCGTAGCAAACCTGTTACAATTGCGAGTGGCCGATCTCTTGTCAGATCCACAGTACTTCAAATGGCGCATCCACATGGAAGACCTGCCAAGGGTGATGGGTGAACAGCGACGAGTACTGAATGCGGGCAAACAAGCTCAGGAATACCGCATCCAGAACGGCAGAAGTGAGTACCGTTGGATCCGAGACGAGACCTTCCTGGTCTATGACGACGACGGTAGTCCCCTCGAGATCGTTGGCACCATAGTCGATGTCACCTCGCGCGTAGTAGCCGAACAAAGCCGCATGGCAGTTGAGGCTGAGCTCGAACAGCAGAAGGTGCTGAGTATGCGCGCCGACCGTCTGAGATCACTGGGTGAGATGGCCGCCGGGATCGCTCACGAACTCAATCAGCCCCTAGTGGGGGTACGTGGATGTGCCGAGCACACCCTCATCGGGATGGAGCGTGGATGGGATATGGATGAGGAAAAACTGGTGGAACGACTGGAGACCATCATCGAGCAGGTGGACCGTATGGTCCATATCATTGACCACGTAAGGAGGTTTGCACGTCAAGCAGGCGACCCCCAAAAAAAACTCACCCAAGTAAATGATATCGTCACATCGAGCGTCAGTCTGCTCGGCACTCAGCTGCGACTTAGCGGTGTCGAGTTACGAACGACACTGGGAGTCCATCTTCCCGAGGTGTTTGTGAATCCTTTTTCTTTGGAAGAGGTTGTGTTGAACCTGGTTGTCAATGCAAGGGATGCTCTGGAAGGTCGGAATGGGGAGCATGATCCCCCGGTTGTTGAGGTAAGGACGGATACCGATGAGAGGGGATGGGTGCGGATTGGTGTTGTCCACAATGGCTGTGGCATTCCTGCCGAACTGCAAGACCGCGTCTGGCAGCCTTTCTTCACCACGAAGGATCCCGATCGTGGTACGGGACTCGGACTTTCGATCTGCCGCACGATCATCGAACAATCCGCCGGTCGGCTTGAGCTCTCTTCTGGGATCGATCGGGGCACGACCGTGACGATTATTCTTCCTCCGCCGGAGTTGGCAACGGCCGAAGATCCCACCGGTACAGCTGGTGGTCATGGGGCACTGGAATCAGACCAGCGTCCCTGAAGCCGGTTCAGCTAGTTGCCACACTGACGGACCGCTTCAGCGCATCGCTGACGAACTCGAGTAACTGCGCCCGACTGTACGAGCCCTTTTCGAGTATGCCCTCCACGCGTTCGTCGAGCCGTTCTCGCTCTCCCGAACTCAGCTGCTGGGCCGTTACCACGACCACAGGGATATCCCGCCAATCTTCGTGCTTTTGAAGTTTTTCGACAACGTCGAAGCCGTCGAGTTCCGGCATCATCAGATCCAAGAGGATGAGATCGGGCGGTTGCCGGGCAACAGCGTCCATGGCCTCACGTCCATTCTCCGCCTCAGCCACCTGCCAGCCCTCCTTATCCAGGGTCCGCTTCATCATCGCACGGGTGTTGGCGTCGTCCTCTACGACCAATATGCGACCGGACGATTCAGGAATCTGTTGGCTCAACGCGGCGATCAAGCGGTCACTGGACACGGGTTTTGCGAGATAATCAGCTGCTCCCAATGCGTATCCTTTGCTGTGATCGTCGACCATCGTCAGCATGATCACAGGAATATGGGCGAGGTCCTCATCTTTCTTGAGCTCCTGTAGGACAGTCCAGCCATCCATTGTCGGCATGGAAACATCGAGCGTAATCGCCGATGGCCGCAGCTGTCTCGCCTTCTCCAGTCCTTCGAGTCCGTCCTTGGCTGCGACCGCGGAGAATCCCTCTTTTGTCAAGTAGCGCATGACAATCTGCCTTGCAGCTTCATCGTCGTCGATAACGAGAATCACCTCGCCTTGTTCGAGGTTTATCTCGTTCTCGTCGTTCTCGGTAGACGATGAACTCGAAGAAACGGAACCGGCCTCTGCCGGCAAACGCATCGTGAAGGTAGACCCCTTTTCCGGTTCGCTCTTCAGGAGGATCTCGCCGCCCATCATCTGACAAAAGTGCCGGGTGATCGCCAAACCTAGCCCCGTACCCCCGAACTTCCGGGTCGTCGATAGGTCCGCCTGTGCGAAAGCTTGGAAGACATTCGACATCTGCTCTTCCGTCATGCCCACCCCCGTATCAGTGATCTGGAAGACAATCCACTCTCTCTCATTCTCCGACTGACGCTCGACCTTTACGTAAATATTACCCCCTGTGGTAAATTTGGCGGCGTTCGAGAGCAGGTTCATCAGGTTCTGCCTCAGCTTCGTCTGATCCGTCACCATCTGACCCACACCATCGGAAATCTCCAACTCCAAGACATTGTCGCTCTGTTTGACCAGTGGCTCAACTGTTGCCACTACCTCCTCTGCCAAGGCGCCGGCTTCAAATCGTTCGATGTAGAGCTCCATTCGCCCGGCCTCGATTTTGGACAAGTCTAGAATATCGTTTATGAGGGAGAGCAAATGCTTGCCGGATCCGTGTATCTTCTCCAGATCCGTCACGAACTCATCATTTCCTTGGTCCGATGCGTCTTCCTGGAGCATCTCGCTGTAGCCTATGATCGCGTTCAGCGGTGTTCGCAGTTCATGGCTCATATTTGCCAGGAACGAACTCTTGGCGCGGCTCGATTGCTCCGCCGCGTCCTTTGCTTCTCGCAGTTCATCTTCCCTTTGCTTGCGCTCTGTCAGATCCTGCGCGACACACACATATCCCTGGATTCCACCTTCGTCGTGTTTGAGAGCCGCAGCAACGATGGCGACTGGTATGTGCCGTCCGTGCTTGTCTACGTAAATATCCTCAAGACTGTGAGTAACTTCATCGCCTGCAAGCTGCTCAATTTCAGACTCAATAAGCCTAGATTCCGGGGCCAGAATCTCCTGAAATGGCCGCTCGATAAGCTCCTCGGGGTCGAGTCCGAGCAACCTGCTAGTCGTTTGATTCACCATCTTGATGTTGACTTCGGCGTCGAGGACTATGAGAGAATTTCCCATCGACCTAATGATATTATCCACGTAATTTCTCGAAACGGTAGTCTCTTTCAGGCTCTTCGTCATGGTTTGAAAAGACTCAACAAGATCGCCGACTTCATCACGACTGTTCGATGGGATGTCAAGATCCGTTTCGAGCTGACCCTTTGCGACCCCAGCCATCGCTTCTGACAGCATCCGGATCGGCGACACAATTCTGTTGGTGAGCAGTACGAACACAACCGTGAACAAGGCCAAAATCAAGATGCCGACTAGCAATGTGGCTCGGACACGAGATCGAACTTCATCCCCCGTATGCCCCAACTCTACATCCAATGCCAACTGTCTGTCGCGGATCAAGATTTGAAGTTTAGAATCGAGATCCGTCCTCGACACCGTCGCCGCTAGTTGTGATGTCTCCTCCGTGCTCAGGAATCCAAGGTCTTCTCCCTCCGCCTCACTCGCCAAAAGCATTTCTGCAAGTTCACGAGCTATGATTTGGTACTGGTCGACGTCCCTTTCAAGGTCCTGCAAATCGGACAGCTCTGCTTCAGGTGTCAGCGCCATCAAGCGTCTCAAGTGTTCGACAAGGAGGGATTTCTCGCCATCGCTGGCGGTAAGGAGTGCGGGTTCGCCGATTACGACGGCGTCTTCTATGAGTCGCGCCATGACATCGAATCTCGCTTCCAAGGCACTCGCGTGAGTAAACCGCGGCACCGATTCCTCTTTCACCTGCTCGAGGCGTGCAGGCACTATGTTGGAGGTTTGGAAATTCGTGTACATGATGAGCCCGACTGCAAGTGCAGCTCCAACCAGCACGAAGCCGAATTTTGTCCTGAGGGAAAACTGCGCCATGATCTAATCGGTGATTTTTACGACTCTAATTTGGTCGTCCTGCTGGCTCAGTCCCTCAACGACACCGATGGCGCCGGGATGACGGCCCGCGAACGCCATGACCTCCTTCGCCGTTGGCATTGTCCTGGGAACAGTGCCACCGCCGGAAAACAGCCGGCGCTTCCAGTAAGCCCGATACTGGCTGAGCGACTTTCCCAGAACCGCACGGACAAACTCCTGCGTCACCGGACCCGTACTTGACTGAAGCGCAGGTATGATCTTCTTGCCGGAAGCCCACGTGGACTTTCTCCCCAGAAAGATGGCCGCCAGTTCTGAGCGTGTGATTTCACGCACCTCATTCTCGGCGTTAATGACGATTGTCCCCGTGAAAGCTGTCGGTCCAGCTGCATGCCCGGTTGTGGGGAGCACCATGAAAACCGCGCAACAGAGCGTTAGAAGACAACAGTATTTGTTCATCAGTTCACTATCCCTAAAACCCGAGTACAGCGGCGGCTTTTATCTCGTGGTAATCACGGCCTGGTAGGTCGCGGAGGCCAGCGCTGTTGGCTGCGCCCTTCAGGTAGTTCTCCTCCAGCTTCAGGATCAGACCCCCGCTTGTCTCGATATTAACTCCGAATATAACCCCGATTCCATGATTGCTTCCCGAACTGAGATTCGAGTCCACGAAATCCAATCTCAGGTATGGCGTAAAACCGGTGGAGATCTGGTAGGAAGGCTGGACGAACCACCCCAGCTGTCTCACCACGGCGTCGGAATCGGGTTTCCTGAAACCCAGCACTACCTCTGCTACTATTCGAAAAGCTTCGCGATCGTACTCTATCTCGATTCCTTCGCTCATTGTGTAGTCGTAGTCTGGCCCCGAGAGCTTGTCGAAATAAAAAGAGCCTCCCAGGTGGACTGTCGGTGACCGATCGTACCCAATTCGCGCGGTGACCGATTTCGCTTTGTTGTTATCCTCTTCAAACGGATTCGTCTCTTCTTGCTCGCCGTTTGCGATCAAAACATCGTAGTCGAGGTAGCCATCCCTGAGCACAACGTCGCCGTGAAGGCCTATGCCGGTACCCCATCTTGGAAAGAAACGGAAGGCGTCCTTGACGATGCGTTCGGTTTTGTTGGTACCAGCGGCCTCTTTGACTGATAGGAAGGCAGGTTTTGCCGTGTGTATTTCGTTGAAAATGCCGAAAGGTGTAAACATTTTTCCAAAGCGCAACTTGACGAGATCCGATACCGCATATTCTACAAATCCGTATTCGAGCGCCATATTGCCGCGGTTATCCTCACTCGCGCCCCCATGTTCCCATGTGACGTCCGTGGCAGCTCGTATCCTGTCGTCTACTTGGATGTTGAAGACCAAGTCGAAGAGGTCCGCATCGAAAGAAAAATTTGGATCGCCAGGCCCGTCTTCTGCATTTCCGAGTTGCTTTTCGAATTCAAAGCTCGTGTACCCATTTAGTGTGATCATGTCTCTGTCTATGGCCGTCGCCGGGACGTAGAGAAGAAGCGTGCATCCGAATACGATTTTGAGCATCCTCATTCCAAATCTCTCTTTACCAATTGGGCGCCAGTACCTTTCTGACAAAGGTCTACCACTGGAACGGTGGTTATCGCCTGCATTATCGGTCCGGCGATCGTCACCTCATCGCCGAAAGCAAAGACGGTTTTAATTGGACGAAGCCGGAATTCGGCGCGGTGGAATTCGAGGGCTCGACCAAGAACAACATCATCGCAGGCAGTGGCGAACACTACTTCGAGGATTCTTCGGCGCCTCCCGAAGAGCGTTTCAAGCTCATCGGCATGAAAGGTGGCCTTTACGACGCGGAGCGGAACAGCGATGGCAATTTTGTCCCGTACGAAGGCACTAGCGAGAAAGCCAAGGCCCTGATCGCCGAAGGGGGCGACGCTGGAGCGGTGGACACCTTCGACTTGCAGGAATCACCGGCGACGCGCATGACCTTTCGCGACAAGTGGGTGCAGCTGAAGGGATTTCTGGTGGGCAGCGTTTCCGCCGATGGCATCCATTTCAAGGAGCTGGAAAAATCGTTTCTGCCGGAGTGGGTGGATGGCGACAACCTCATCAGCTACGACGAGGAGCTGGGAAAATACGTTGGTTACCTGCGTTTCCACCTGGCGGGCCGGCGCTGTGTCGGCATTTCCTACAGCGATGATTTCCGTACTTTCACGCCCGAGCAGGTGGTCCTGCAGATCGATTCCGCCGATCCGCCGGAAGATTCATTCTACAACCACAGCTATACACGTTACCCCGGGCGCAGCGATCTGCACGCCATGTTCGTCTCCATCTTTCATCAGGACACCGGTTTGATCGACATTCAGCTGGCGGTCAGCCACGACGGTCTACAATGGGATCGCCCCAACCGGATCAAGCCGATCATCCCCAACGGCCCCGACGGCAGTCCCGACTCCGGTTGCATCTACGTGGCCCCGGATCTGATCGAGCTGCCGGAGGGCCGATACGCCATTGCCTACTCGGGCCGGCTCAAAAGGCATATTGAAGGGGTTGGGGAAGACACGGACGATATCTATGAACAGGGCATCATCCGTTACGCCACCTGGGAGCGGGACCGGCTGGTTGGGATCAGGGCTAGGCAGCTGGGCAGCTTTACCTTGCGCCAAGACCGCTATCGGCGACCAGAGGATTGCCCCGACAGCATTGAGGTGCCACCGTTCGATCGTTTTCCTCCGGTGGCCGACCCGAACGAACCTCCAGGGCAGCTGCGAATAAACTACCGCTGCGAGATGGGAGGCTGGATACGGGCCGAGCTGATCCCGGTGATCGGACCCATGACCCATCCCCAGATCGATGCGCTGGAAGGCTACGGTTTCGCTGATTGCCACACCATGGATGGAGATGAGATCGACCAGGTGGTCACCTGGAGAGGCAAGGATAATATCGCCTGCCTGTCGGACACCATGGCGGTTCGAATCGAGATGTACCGCACTACGCTGTTTTCATTTTCTCTTTGAAACGAACCCTTGTTATGAATTCACTGGCCGATCTCTCATGAGCTTTCAATGACCGCACCGCTCCAGGATAAGGTCGCTCTGGTTACCGGAGGTGCGTCCGGAATGGGCAGAGCCGCGGCCGTGGCTTTCGCCAAGGCGGGATGCAAGGTGGTCATCGCCGACCGCGATGCAACCGGCAGCGAAGCAACGGCGTCGCAGATCCGCCAGGCGGGTGGAGAAGTCGAATTAGTCTCGACGGATGTTACCAGGTTATCGGACGTCGAAAACATGGTGCAGGCGGCCGTCGAGAGATTCGGACGTCTGGATTGTGCCTTCAACAACGCCGGGATTGGCGGCACCATGTTCGTACCCACGGCCGACTACGAGGAAGCAACCTTCGATCAGGTCTTAAAGGTCAACCTCAAAGGAACCTTCCTCTGCATGAAGTGCGAGGTCCCGGCGATGCTGACCAACGGAGGTGGAGCGATCGTAAACATGTCCTCGGTGGCCGGTTTGTGCGGCGGCCCGATGGGCGCGGCCTACTACGCCAGCAAACATGGGGTTATCGGGCTTACGCGGGCTGCAGCGATGGAATACGCCGCAAAGGGTCTGAGGGTGAATGCAGTCTGTCCAGGATGGACCGAGACCCCACTCACCGATCCGGTAACAAGAGATAACCCGGAGCGTGAGAAATTCATTCTGGGGATGCACCCCATGGGTCGTCTATGCACCGTGGAAGAGGTAGCCAACGCGGTAGTGTGGCTGTGTTCAGACGGGGCTTCCTACATCAACGGGCACGCCCTGCCCATCGAAGGCGGTCGGCTCATCCGCTGAGCGCAGATCGCGCCCTGGTTGACCGTAGGTAAGCTTGGGCGATTGTGGGATGATCATTACCCCGGCGCCACCCGCAGTCGCGGTGCCGCAACCCTGAACCATCTGGAAAAATATCTGCCGTGGCGAGGCCTCGTACTCTTCCAATTGTGGGACTCACCTGTCGGTAACCACCTCCCCGTCGAACCCGCTCTCTACCAACCGGTCCACGAGCTCTTGAACGACGGTGGAATCTAGAGCGGCATTGTTGCTGATCTGAATGGTCTCGCCGACGTGGGTGAGTTTGGACAACCCGTTCAAACTGCTGAGCGCAGGGTTGTCGCTGATGCGCAGGTGGCGTTCAACGTATTCGAGTTTGCCAAGACCATCTACGTGAACCAGCGACTGGTTTTCCCGGATGTCCAGCTCCCATCGCGTGATTCGCGAAAGATTGCCCAGGCCGTCGACATTTGTCAGGGAAGGATTGTTCCAAATGGACAGGTCGCCGACCGCGGCAATTCCACTGAGGCCGTCCACATTGGCCAGGACCGGGTTGAGAATAATCTGGATCCCAACGACGCCCACGTGTGACAGATTCGACAAACCGTCGATATGGGTCATCGAGGAATTGAACCCGACAATCAGAAACGAACCGACGCTGCGCAGTTTGCTCAGCCCGTCGAGCTCGCGCAGGTTGGCGTTGCTACCGATGTCGAGAAATCCGGTTACCGTCTCGAGGTTTTCAAGTCCGCGCAGGCTCAAAAGGGAACCGTTGTCGCTGATCAGCATGTCGCCGCCGACACCGGTGAGCCCCTCCAGCCCGGCCAGTTCCGTCAAATCCGTATTCTGGATCGTCAGATTCCTGGTGATCAGAAAAGACTCTCCGCCTTCAGTTGCCAGGTCGTTGAGGCTTTCTTGCGAATCGATGGCGTAGTCGCCACGCAACACCTTGTCGCCAGGTGATGCCCGATCCCCAGACGAGAGGGGGTCCTTGTTATCGCTGTCGCCGCAGTTGGCAAGCACGAGGAGCACGAGCAGCAGAACGGCGTGGCGAGTTGATGGCATGTTAGCTACTCCATGGTGACTGAGGTGATGGTTGCCCTCAGCGGAGGGACCGTGTCACGTCTCCGCCTACGGTTCGGTCCAAAAGGAATACAACTCGGCGTTTCGCACAATGAAACGCAGGAGCACCGTCTGTTGACAACGGATTCCACCTGATTCAGCTGGCCGTCAGTCGCGATTTGAAGAACTGGACGCGCTTGGGCGATCGCCAACCGTTCATTGGGCCGTCGAAGTGAGATTCGGGCGCCTACGATCTAACCCAGCTCATCGGTCCATCGCGAAGCGATTTTCAATATTGTCGCGTCCCAGCCCCTGGTCGAGCTCGTCGGCGTGGAAGATCAGCTCCGGTGTGCTCCAGTTATCGAAGGATTCGCTCTTCGTCGTGCCGTCATTCGGCCCAATTGGGGTCGCAGGAGAGACCAGCCTGCAGACGCGTAGTGCTCCGTTGTGGGATCCGCTCGAGGAGCGGTTCACAAGGCGGTTCCCTTTGGCCCGGTGACCCGGAATCTCTAGCCTACTGCACCGGTTGCCAGCTGCGAATATCAGATTCGCTACGGGATACCAAATTCAACCGGGCATCATGGTTCGTCGGTGTACATTGATTTGGGACCGGTATCGGAAAAAAACAGATTTTTTGTTTCGATTTCCATCTTGTCCTCGGGCGGTATTGGCCATATCGTAGTGGAAAATTTTCACTGACTAGTGTGTTCCGCTGTGTGCCGTGGTCCATACTTGCCAAAGGCGACAATCATCGGAGGGATGATCATGAGGACGCTCACCCGCAGTCTGTCTGTTGCTGTTTTGGTCGCGCTGATCGCGGCCCTGCCCCTCGCTGCCGAGGATGCCAACCAGCTGTATAAGTTCAAATTCAAAGACCCGAAAAACGACGGCTACTTCGACACGTTACAAGAGAAATATGTCTGGTTCCGTGCCAAAAAAGGGTTTCATCTTTTCGACGCCTACACCGGCGAGCAGAAGTGGAGCCACAAGGAGCTACCGGATTTCGATGGAAATTACAACCTGCTGGTCAACGAGAAGTACCTGCTTTACTCCACCAAGAAGGGGGTTGCCCGCCTGGACGTCGAGACCGGCAACATCGACTGGTCGACGGAACTGTCGAAGCTCAAGTTCAAGGATGTCGACCGCCGTTGGTGGACCGACCACGGTTATATCTTCCAAATCAAAAACAACTTCACCCTGTTGGACGTGGAAAGCGGTAAAGAACAATGGTCGATACCCCTCAAGCCCAGCTCCGATCTCGCGAATAAGCGCGGCTTGCAGTGGTTTTTTGACCTGGGGGACCGCTTCCTCTTTCTGGCCAAAGACGGTCCGGTCTTGATTGACGCCAGGACCGGGGAGACGCTGCTGAGCATCAAGGACAAATACAACAAGAAGGTCGATCCGGTGGTTCTGCTCGACCACCAGCTGATGTTCTTCTTCGACAAACGCGTCGCCCTGGTAGATTTGGAGTCGGCGACGGAGACTATCTCGATTGAAGGGAAGGTGGAGGAAGCCAGCTCCTTCCAGAGGTTCGAGATCGGCGGCAAGACCTACGTTTTCTTCGGCTTCAACAAGCGGTTAATAGCCTTCGACGCCGACAACGGTCAGAAACTGTGGGAGACTCCGGAGGAGTCCGTAGAAGGTTCGGTGCGCTGGCTGCGTCCCGGGCCGACGTCAGACAGTGTTCTTATCGTCACCTTGCGTTCCGACAAGTTTGGCAAAGATGCCGGCACCTGGCTCAAGATGTACAGCTTTGATGTGCAGTCGGGCGCCATTAATTGGTCGCAGATGATTGGCTACTCCCAGTTGGCTTCGGTCTTCGTCAACAAGGCGTTCAACAGCGAAGCCAGTAGCAGGGGAGGAATGGACATCGGGATCTGGTTTGAGGAGCCGATCGTCGATGGTGACAATCTGATCTTCCTGAGCAAGTCTCTTGTTTCGGGAGATCCGGTAACCCTGGAGCGGAAAGAATCGCAAGGGTTTCTCAGTATCAATACGCAAACCGGACAGGTGAATTTCCAGGCCAAGTTCCAGATTCTGGACGCGAAGGGCAAAGGATACGGTGGATTGGGGGTTGGTCCGCTTCACGATCCCAACGACGGATATCCAGGTGTGATCGATCTTGGCGAAACGCTCGTGGCTGCCGGATTCGGAACCCTCAATGCCGTCGACAAATCCAGCGGAGCGATCCTGTGGCAGCTCGAGATGCCTGGTATCGTGACGGACATAACCCATTCGGATGGCACGCTGTTTTGCCAGATCGGCAAGATGGTGGTGAGCTCGAACCTCGAAAAAGGCAAGATTAAAACCAACTCCTTCGGCCGCAAGCCGTACGGGTTCTCCGCTGTCGAAGCAGGTTCGGGCAAGATGCTGTGGTCCACTACCGACTTCAAGGTCGACCCGACCCTCGCGCTGGCAGCCACAATAGACGAAGGGGTGCTTTACGGCTGCGACGGAAAGATTCTCTACGCTCTCTCGTTGGCCGATGGTAGCTACAAGTGGAAGTTCGACATCGACAAGGATGGCAAAGCGGGCAAGATCACGGGTGACAAGGCCTGGGCCGTTAAGATGGAGAAGAGCACCTTCTACGGTATTTCCTCCAACACCGTAACAACCACCTGGTCGGATCCTCGTCGCATTCTGCGACCCGAATACCGCGGCACCCACTTCATCGTGTTCGGCGAGAAACAGATCATACGGGTAAACAAGGACGGCAAGCTGGCCTGGGCGTACAAGTGGAAATACGATCCCAATCAGGCTAATCTACTCTTCGATCCCACATTCTTCGGTTCCACGGATAACATCGTTTACGCGTGCAAGGGCTTTGTCGGGCTGGACGGCGAGACCGGGAAGGCACTATGGGAGGACAAGGACGTGAAGGGGGAATTCACCAGAGTAGCGGACGATCTTCTTGTAGTTCGTCGCAAGGACTCGATAACGGGGTATTCGCTGAAATAACTTTGCCCGCGACGCCGTTCAGTCGGTGTTGCGGACACAGCGAAACCCGATGAAACCGCCAGTGATCGTAGGTTCGTTTCTGATGCGGTAGGTGGACCGAACGCTGTACGGATTGGAGCCCCAGGAGCCGCCACGAAGCACGTAAAAGGTGCCGTTTTCCGGTCCCTGCGGATTGGTGTCCGGGCTGACCTCGTAATACCCGCCATCGTACCAGTCTGACAACCATTGCCAGACATTTCCCGCCATGTCGTAGACCCCGTAAGGAGAGATCCCCTGTTCGTAGGACCCAACCTCCGTCGTCCGTCCGGGCCCGCCGCCATAGTTGGCCTTGCTGTGATCGATCTCCTCCCCCCAGGGGTAGGTGCGGCCATCCGTTCCCCGAGCCGCTTTTTCCCATTCTGCTTCCGTGGGTAGTCGTTTGTCCAACCATTGACAGTAGTCCCGGGCGTCGAGCCAGTTTACCTCCACGGCGGGCAGCTTCCCGCTACTATCCCCGAACTCGAAGAATGTCGGCTGGCTTCTTCCGGTGGCGTGCAGAAACGTCCGGTACTGACCGCTGGTCACCAGGTTTTGGTCGATCAGGAACGCATCGAGGAATACCTCATGTACCGGCTGTTCGTCCCGATCGCCGGACAACGAACCCATGGGGAAGCTCCCTTCCGGGACCAGCACCATCCCCGGCGGTTCATCGCTGGCGGTGATTTTCGCTTGAAATTGATCGCCTTGGGCCTCGCCCACATCCGCCGTGACCACCCAGATTATCCGTTTTCCACGTCCCGGATTCACCAGTCCCACGTCACCTGAAAACGCATAGGCCGGCAGATCGAAGCTGTTTCCGCCATCGGCGGATATCTCGACCGTGAGGTAGAGAGTATCGCTCTCATCCGCAACATCGTAGGTGATTTCCACTTGACGACTGTCGGGTCCTGGCAGCGCCATCACGTTCTCAACCAGGGGATCTGCGGTTGCGACTTGAGCGATGGCCAACACGGCGCCCCCGACAGCGGACAGCTTCCGAGCAAATGTCATGCTGGAAATCGGTTGAATGAAGGTCAAGTGTTATCGTAGAAACACGAGCTTGCGTGTTTCGACACCTGCCAGCGAAGTGATCACGGCGAAATAGACCCCCGAACCGACGCTGCGTTCGGCGTCATTTCGGCCGTCCCAGTGAATCTCGTGGATGCCGGTGCTCAGGCTGCCTGAGTGCAACCGTCGCACGCTCCGCCCATCCACGCCAAAGATAGCGATCTCCACGTGCCGTTCGAGGCCCGCGAAAATCTGGTAACTGAGGGTTACCGAACTGTTGAACGGATTGGGATAGGGTTTCGACAAACGTGACCCCCGGGCAACCGCGGTTTCTGCGACCGAGGTGGCGACCGGACGCAGGTCCAGGGAGAAGAGATTGCTCAGCCCGGCCCCTTCGCCGGCATGGAGTCCCACGACACTCAGAAAGAGGATCGAAATCCACAGGGATCCCACACGGGTCGTGGCCAGGCTCTGCATCTTCAATGCGAAAGCTTCACCGGCAGATCTTTCAACTTTCCGTCCTCGTGCATTTGCACCCATTGATCCATGAAGGTCTGGTTCCATTGATCGGTGAGCGTGTGTTGCATCATGTCACGCAACACGGTCCAAAAGATGATAATCCCGTCGGCGCCATCGCGCAGAGCGGCATGGGCGGTGTCCACCGAGCGTATCAACGCCGCAGTGATGTACGGGCGATTCTCCCATCCGGCGAACATCTGGGCGCACTCCCGAACCAGCTTGGTCGGGTCGCCGCCGGCTGCTTTGACCGGCTCGCAAAATGGCAGAACATGCCTGACGCCCGCCTGCGCCACGGCAGCGGCCTGAGGAAGCGAGAAAACGGTTGTGCAATAGGTTTCCACCCCTTCCGCCTCCAACGCCCTGAAGGCCGCCAGGCTATGAACCGTACACGGGATCTTGAGAATTACCTGCTTCGACATGTCGGTAAAAACCCGGCCAACCTCCAGCAGCTCCTCTGTCGTGTGGCCATCGATTTCCACGACGACAGGCTTATCGGTGATGTCGAGATAGCGCTTGATCAGTTCGGTGAGCGGGCCGTACTTCTTCACCAGATCGTTCTGCACCACCGTGTTGGTTACGATTCCAGTCGAAAACGGCATCCAAGGCTTGAGCTCTTCGGGGTCACCAGCCAGCCAGATGCCAGGTCCCCTGCCGTGAGCCCGAGCTTGGGAAACGGGTCCCACGTGGGGTGTAATTCCCGCACCCTTAGCAGTCATATATTCCTCCTACTTGAATAGGCTAATTCGAAAGATCGGAAGCTATGCAATTGACGCTCGCGGTCAATCGCACCGCCGCAGCGGTACGCCTATTTACGATCCGGCTGGCTCATTCGATATTAACACGAAAATTCGTCGTTGGCGATTTCACCGGATCGTTCGATACCGACATGTTGCAATGGGCGTTCGAAGCGACGGTTCCTTGGACCTGCAGAATGAAAATCATCGATCTGTCCCGTCCCATCTATGAGGGCATGCCTGTTTTCCCCGGGGATTCTGAGGTCAAAATCCAGACCCTTGGGGATGCGGAATCCGAGAACGGACTGGTACGCCGAATTTCTCTAGGATCTCATACCGGTACCCACGTGGACGCCTTCGCCCACATGCATCCGGATGGACACGCCCTCGACGATATCCCCCTGGAGCGTTTTTTCGGTCCGGCGCAGGCAGTGCGACCGCATCAGCTGTTGCCACCGGGAGTGGGCTTGATATTCGTCGAAGCGCCCGCAGCCGAGGATGTCGACCGTATCGCGGAGGCAGTCCCTCCCTTCGTTGCCGGCGAGCTTCCAGCGGAGTTGGAGCGCTCGTTACTGGATCGGCAGATACTGACCTATACAGATCTGGTCAATCTGGATCAGTTGCCAGAAGAGATCGAATTCACGTTCTATGGTCTACCGCTGCCCATCGAGGGCGGCGACGGGTCCCCCGTGCGCGCTATCGCAATCATCCCATGAGGTGAAGCAGTTGGATCTGGAGTACATGTCGGCAGTAGAGCTTCGCCGCCTCTTCGAACGCGGCGATCTATCGCCGGTCGAGGTAGCGAAGGCAACGTTAAAACAAATCGATCGAGTCGATCCCCAAATCAACGCTTTCGTGACCGTGACGGCCGAACTGGCACTGGATCAGGCGCGCGCCGCGGAAGCTCTCTACCGCAGCGACCATGCCGCGCCGCCGCTGGCCGGTATTCCATACTCCCTGAAGGATCTCACCCCGACCAAAGGTATTCGCACCACTCGGGGTTCCCTGCTGTACAAGGATTGGATACCCGAAGAAGATGCTCCCGTCGCGGAGCGGCTGAAGGAAGCGGGCGGTGTGCTCCTGGGTAAAACCAATACGCCGGCTGCGGGTTGGAAGGGGGACTCAGGCAATCGGGTTTCGGGGCCCACCCACAATCCCTGGAAGAAGGGGCACACCGCCGGTGGCTCGAGCGGCGGTGCCGCGGCGGCGGTAGTGACCGGTATGGGTCCCATTGCACAGGGGTCCGATGGCGCCGGGTCGATCCGCATTCCCGCGGGGTTCAGCGGCGCCTTCGGCTTCAAACCCTCCTGGGGCCGAGTGCCCCAGTATCCACCCAGCGCCGTCGAAGCGCTTTCGCACATGGGTCCGATCACGCGTACGGTCGGGGATGCGGCATTGATGATGTCGGTTTTGGCAGGACCCGATCCCAGAGACCGCACCACCATCACTAACGAGATCGACTTCGCCAACGTCGCAGAGGGCGGGATCGAAGGTTTGAAAGTCGGCTGGTCTCTCGACCTGGGGTATGTACCGGTTGCGCCCGACGTCGAGAACCTCTGCAGCCGGGCGGCTCAGCGTTTTGAAGAGCTGGGTTGCTCCGTGGAAATATTCGACCCGGGCCTCGAGGATCCGTACGACGAGATACTTTCCGTGATCTGGGCATCGGCTTTCGCCGGCGTTCATCTCGAGGATCTGGATGATGTGCGCAACCAACTCGATCCTGGTTTGCTCGAGGTGATCGAGGAAGGGACTTCCTACTCGGCACCGCAGCTTGCGGCGGCTTTCCAACGTCGCAACAGCTACTATGATGGCTGGCGTGCCATCATGGAGAAGTTCCACATCGTGCTCACACCAACGCTTCCGATCACGGCCTTCGAAGCGGGGGCGGATTACCCGCCAACCTTGAACGGGAATCCCACGAGTTATCTGGGTTGGACCAAGTTTACGTATCCGTTTAACATAACCGGGCAACCCGCAGCCACGGTTCCCGTGGGATTCGACAGGGATGGGTTGCCGGTGGGGCTCCAGATCGTGGGTCGGTGGAGGCAAGACGATACCGTGCTGCGCGCCGCCGCCGCTTTCGAGCAGGTTGCTCCATGGGGTCAGCAGAAGCCGGATTCTGCGTCAAATTAGAAACGGAGGCGAGATGGTTACACTGGGTACGGGAGACTTTCAGTACGAGTTATCGGGCACCGACTGGGGGAACATTCCCGAGGAGTGGACCTACCGTGAAGCCACATCGGTCGCTGTCGACAGCGACGACCGGGTGTACGTTTTCAATCGGGGCACCGTGCCGATGATCATCTTCGACTCCGCCGGCGAACTCGTCGATAGCTGGGGCGAGGGCGTGTTCGATGTACCCCACGGCGTGCATATTGGTCCCGACGGATCCGTGTATTGTATCGACGTCGGGGCGCACAAGATCACCAAACACACCCCCGAAGGGGAGCTGTTACTCGATCTGAAAGCAAAACACCCGTCCGGCTTGATGAGCGGCGAACCGTTCAATCGGCCATGCCAGGTAGGCATCGATCCCCGCAATGGCGATATCTACGTCGCCGACGGCTACAGCAACGCACGAGTCCACAAATTTTCCCCTGACGGCAGGTATATCCTCTCTTGGGGAGAGTCGGGTACCGATCCGGGATATCTGAATGTGGTGCACGACATCGTCGTCGACGCCGAGGGATGGGTCTATATCGCCGACCGCGAAAATCACCGTATCCAGGTGTTCGACCGCAATGGGAACTACGAAGCCCAGTGGATCAACTCGTCCAGGGCGGCATGTATCTGCATGGGAGAAGGTCCGGACCCGCTGTTCTACGTGGGTGAGTACTTCGCCGGCATAAAGCCGAACTCCACGGGCACGAAGCTGGGTCCAAGAGTGACGGTACTGGATGGCACAGGCACGGTGAAAGCCCGGTTGAGCGACGAGTCCTACGGGGATGAACCGGGTCGCTTCTACGCACCCCATGGAATCGCGGTCGACTCCAGAGGCGACATCTACGTTGCCGAGGTTGCCTGGAGCGAGTACGGCAGGTCAATGGAGCCTCCGCGGGAGTTGCGCTCGATGCAAAAGCTCATCAAAACCACGTGAACCTCGATCGATGACGTCTGCTGAGTGACACTCACCCCGTGGTGGGAATCCACTCCAGCTCCTTGAGGTACTCCACCCAACGAGAGCGGACCGGATTCCCGGTTGCGCCCGCGATCCAATCTGGATGGCAGTACGGCTCATCCAACGGAAACTCGAACATCCTCTTGTGGTTGCTGTGTATGGCGCGGACTTCCTTGCGGCGGGCTTCCGCTTGCGCCTCGGTAGGAGAGGGGTACCAGTATACCGTGGCACCCAGCCTGCGTCCGGCAGCGCCGCCGAAACTGGAGTGCAGCAGCGGCATCTCGAACGCAATGACGTCCCCGGGTTCGGATTCCACGACCACGCTGGGAAGCATCCTATCACCCGCTCGTTTCGTCAGTCCGCGGACATTCTCCTGGTAATCCGCATCGCCAGCAGCTAGAACCAGTGGCTCAAAATCAGGAACCTCTGTTTCGTGGGGTTCGATGTGGCTGGCTGGCACGACGCGGAGGGCGCCGTTTTCCGCCTGCAGCGGGTCCAGATAATAGATGATCTTCAGGCCCGTGTTGCCGGGAACGTCCAGGTCGCGGTGCCACCCGGTATCTCCCTGCCAGAAGAGCATGTCCGTGTTGACGCCGACGAGCGATTCGTCAAAAACCTCAGTAGCGATGGCATAAAACCGAGGATCTTCCAGCAGGGAAGCGCTAAAAGGCGTCGAGTCGCCCAAGAGCGGTACCCATTTACCCTGTGGACCTCCCGACTGATCGCCGTAGATCTTGGTTGCAGCGCTCTCTGCCTCGTTCCCAACCTGGGCCATCTCCTGTTCGGTCAGCAAGTTTCTAAATACGAGGAACCCGTACGCCTTGAAGAAACCTACTTGATCATCGGTAAGCATGGTCCACTAGGGTCCAGTCCTTTAGGAGAGCTGGGCGAGTACCACCTCGTGCAATTCGACCTTGGGTACCACCACGATGGATCCCTTAACCTCCAGATCGAGACCTGAGAGGGGAAGGCGAGCCGACTCAACGTCAAATCCGTTGAAGCGCACCTCGACGTTGTAAATCGGATTCAGCTCCCTCAAATAGAGGTGGGTATTCATGCCCTCGTGCTTTTCGGTCATGTACATGGGCACGAGCGGTGTGGGGTCGTTCAGCAAATGCACCATCAGCTCCTTGGGGCCTCGCAGGGCGGCGGTCACCTCGATCGCCTCCGGGGCGGTCACCTCGACGGGGGCTTCGGCGCGTTGCACCAGCAGCGAAACAAAACGCTGAAGGAGCGGAAATGGGTTGTGCATGTATCCGTCTCCCACATCACTGTTGATGTATATCACCTGTCCTTCGCCGACCCGGTTCGTCGTAACGGCCGGCTCGCCGGAGTCGTATTCGGAGTTGGCGTCGAAATGACCCAAAGGAAGCTCGGTGCCGAGGTTGGAGCGGGTGCAGAGTACCTCGGTATGGGCATCCCCCCTGACCTTGACGGCGGACTCGCAGGCCGCAAAGCAGATGACGTGCTCGAAAGCGGATTTCAAGCCGGCATCGTGCGGTACATAGACGATGCCATGGGGGGTGTCGTCTCCAATCGGTCCGGAAAAATCCACGCCGAAGAGATCGGCCAGCGCAAAGTTGTCGCGCGGCTGACCGAATTCGTCCCGCAATGAGCTCTCGTGATTCGCGATCAAGGTGCCGCCTCCGCGGACATATTCGCGAATCTCGTCGCACTGGACGTCGGAGAGACAGCTGTTGGTCAACATGAAAACCGGATATTGTGCCAGATGCGCCAGGTTCAACTGTTGGTCCAGCACCATGTCCACCAGATGATGAGAACGATTCAGAATCTCATAGGTGCCATTCACGTTCTTCTGGGAGATGTAGGAGTTCTCCGTCTGGGCCATGTTCTTCGGCAGCTCGGTCGGTCTGAAATCGCGGCTCTGCTGCGAATAGTGTAAACCTACGTACTTGACGGTTTCACCCTGCATGTATTCCACCCGCTTCTTCATCGCGGAAAAGACGGACTTCATCGCTTCCTTGTGCAGATGGATCGAGCCCCCGAAGCTTCCGAACACCGCCGCCCCACCGTTGATGATGCCCTGCAGGCCATGGATGGAAGGGGTATGGGGTTCCTGGTACGGCGCGTAGGCCGAGGTACACTCCGGCAGCTCCTGTACCGGATTTCGCCACACACAGAACGGAGATCCCATGGAGCGCGCGACCTTGGCGGTGAATCCGGTTTCCCGCACCGTTCGGTGAGTCTCGATGAAGTAATGTTCGCCGTCGTCGCCAAAATTCACCGGGTTCAGGTGATGGCCGTCGACCCAATCCGTGGTGGGACGGGCGTAATAGTGATAGTCAAGGATAATGTCCGGGTGTTCTTCTTTGACCCGCTTGAAAACGTGTCGGTTAAAGTCGAATAACTTTTCGTAGCGCCAGTTGACGAAATGGCGAAAGTCGGGGTTGTCAAAATCGACCTTGCGTGGAATCTTCAAGCCGGTGTCCTTGCGAAAGAGCTCTTCACAGTACTTGCATATGCAGCTCGGGTAAAAGGGCCGGCCCTCGTGCGATCCCCAGTTGGTGTCGTCGAAATAGAATCCGTCCAGATCCAGGTGATCCATGATGTCGATGAGGTAGTCTCCCAGCCAATCTCGGTGGGGGGAATTGAAGCAAGGCCACCCCTCGTTCTCCGGTGCTGGCCGGCCGAAGTCGATGAATTCCATCATCCATTCGGGATGCAGCTGGCGCAGCGGCTTGTTGTACATGATGGCGTAGTACGACAGCACCACGATACCCTTTTCGTGTGCTGCCTCGAGGAATTTCGGCAGGGAGTTCTTTTCATGGTCTGGGTGGGGCGGAAGCATCTTGGACGGAAACATCGGCGTGCCTCGATTGTGGGTCGACTGGCATATGTGCGCTTCCACCCCCGCCTCGTGAATCAGATCTACATACTCCCGAATGATGTGGTCTGGCGTCCGGTCCTCGGGCGACCTTCCGGAGAAGGGCGGGTACTGCTCGACTCGGCAAACCCGTTTCTCGTAGGGCAGCTCCTTTAGCCGAGCTGCGATCGAACCCACTCGTTTCACTGTTGTCATTCTACGTGCCTTTCACGAATCGACTCGGCGCGAAATTTTCGCGACTGCGGCCGATTCTATTTGAGCTTGTCGGCTTGCCTGCTCATTTGGCTCGCCTGGTTCCTTAGTTGCGTGGCCTGCTGTCGCGCGGTTTCTGACTGTTCGCGGAGATTGGCTGCCTCCTTGCGCAGTTTGTCCGCTTCTCGTTGGATGGTATCCGCTTCCTTTTTCTTGTCGTCTGCCATTTTTTTCAGCTGAATCGACACCTTCTGCATCTGATCCGCCTGGGACTTCAGTTGCTGCGCCTGCGCTCTGATCTGGTCGGCCACCGGATCATCCTTGCCGCCACCGCCCAGCATGTCGCAGGAGGCAAAAGACAAGGCCGCAAAAAGCACTGCAAGCCAACATCCGGTCTTCCAAATTTTCGCCATCAGCCGGTCTCCACCTGCGTCCAGAAGTGTTGCATTAATCGCGGGGCTGCCGTGTGCAAATATCCACACCTCCTCAGCCCTGTCAAGCACTGTGTTTGTCCTCTATAAGTGTTTATAAAACAGTGATTTATAAAAACTTAACAGGAAGCCTTGACAACGCTCCGCAAATAGCGTTCTTTGGCGAATTCCAAAATTTGCAAAATTTGCATGCTGAAAGCAGAACCATGGCAAACAAAGAGATCCTCACGACCGGAGATATCGCGGCCCACTGCCACGTCTCCTACGAAACCGTCGCCAACTGGATTCGGGCGGGTAAATTAAACTCGTTCGCCACGCCCGGTCGGCATCGGCGGATCAAAGTGGAGGATTTCAGGATTTTCCTGCGCCAGCACGACATGCCCCCTTACGGAGAAGGTGCTGCGGTCGCGACGAAGCTCCTGATCGTGGATGACGAGCCCGATATCGTCCAGTTGATCTCGAACTACTTTGCCAAGCTGTCAGATTACGAGGTCGAGTCCGCTTCGAATGGATTCGAAGCCGGAATCCACGTAGAAAGGTTCAAACCCGACCTGCTCATTCTCGATCTGCATATGCCGCAGGTTGATGGTTTCAACGTGTGCAAAATGATCAAATCCAACCCGGCTACCAGTCATATTGGCATTCTCGTTCTTACGGGGTACGCCGAAGGTGAAAACCTCAAGCGCGCTCTGGAGTGTGGCGCCGACGAGTGTATGTCGAAGCCGTTCAAGCTGGGCGACCTGAAGAAGCGAGTGGATGAGTTTGCCGGCCGGCAAGTTATCGCCTGAGGCCAACTAGACGGTTCGGTGCTCTCTCGGCGAAACGAGACGGCCCACCCCTGGAAGAGATTATGAGATCAGAGATATCGGTTGTCGGCAAACGGCAGAAGGTGCTGCAGGACCTGGAGGGGATTTACCTGGTGATCGAAGAGATCACGTTTGAGCAGGAGGAACCCGGTTTGTTGGAATATCAGTTGCAGGAGGATCTCAAGCTGGCTATCCGCATCGCCGGCATCCCTGTACTGTCGGCGGAGGAGTGGATCGAAACGCCTGGGACGCCCTATCTGTATGTGAACGTTACCATCGCCAATGTCGCCCACGATCAGCTGGCCGCTTATTCGATAACCCTGGAGTTGCACCAGAATGTAGCCCTCTCGAGGGAACCATCTGTCACAACATCGTCATCAACATGGGATACAGGTCTTGTCAACATCTCTTCGACCGACGGGTTGGACGACGACATCCGCAGATCCCTCGCCGCCCTCGTCGAATTTTTCGTAGAAGATTTCTCCACAGCCAACCCTGGTTGACGCTGGCCCCGCGCCGTTTGCCCTTGGGGGTTTTCGCACGAGACCCCACGCGCTCAAGAGGCCGCCGCAATCTCCGCTGTCAAGACGCGGGTCAAATTTTTGTCCACGCCCTCGGTTTTTATATCTTACCCAAAAAGTCCCAGTCTGCGAGGTGTGCGATGCCAACTGTTTTTCATCGAGGGAATGCCGGAACCGACGAGTTGCTAGCCGAAGTCTCGTATTTGAGGAAGCGAGTAGCTGAGTTGGAGGCGGAGTCGCCGGGCATCGAAGAAGCCCTGCGCAAAAGTGAAGAGCGTTACAGGGCTGTGGCCGAAACCGCTTTCGCCGGTATCAGTATCACTGACGTCGACGAGAATATCATCTACGCGAACCCGGCGTTCGCCCACATGCTCGGCTACTCCGATGGCGAGCTTCTCGAGGTGAATCTCGCGAATCTAACTGGTCCCAATGAATTCTTCCGATTTCAGCAGCTCACCGAGCAACGCCAACGCGGGGTCTGCAATCATTACGAGACGCACCTGTATCGCAAGAACCGCAGCAGCATCTCTGCTTTGGTATCGGCGTCGCCGTTGACCGACCGCGACGGCAGCTTCGAAGGCACTCTGGCAGTGGTTCTCGACATATCGGAAGGAAAGCGTGTGCAGCTGGAACTGCAAAAAGCCAAAGAAGCGTACACCGAGCGGTTGGAAGACATGGTCAATGAGCGGACGCGTGAGCTCAAGGTTACCCAGGCCCAATTGATCCACTCTGAAAAAATGGCTTCACTGGGCAACCTGGCCGCGGGTGTCGCGCACGAAATCAACAATCCGACCGGAGTGTTGTTGATGAAGTTGAAGTTTCTACTGTCCATCGCCGACAGCGAGAGGCTCTCTCGAAAAACGGTGTCGAGCCTCGACGTGGCCGTCCAGCAGATCGATCGCATTGCCCGCATCACCGAGAGCCTGCTCAGCTTTTCGCGGCAAGATCAGGGTACCCCCGTAGAGATCGATCTCAACAAAACCATTGAGACCGCGCTCATTCTCTCTGAACTGGCTCTTAGTTCGCAGAAGATCGAACTCTCGGTTTCCCTTGATCCGGACCTGCCGAAAGTGCTGGCCGACCCCACGGACCTGGAGCAGGTGGTGATCAACCTGCTGAGCAATGCGGTCGACGCGATGCCGGGTGGGGGACGGCTGGAGGTCTCCACGCTCTCGGATAGCAGCGCCGGCTCCCAAGTGGTCTTCACGGTCATCGACTCCGGTAACGGCATTCCGGAGGAGCACATGAGCCGTATCTTCGATCCCTTTTTTACCACCAAAGAGGTCGGAAAAGGCACCGGTCTTGGACTGTCGGTAAGCTTCGGAATAATCGAGAAACTCGGTGGACACATCGGAGTCGAAAGTAACAGTGGGGTGGGGACATCGTTTACGATTCTACTCCCAATTGATGAGGAAGCCGGATCATGAAGAAGGGCCGCGTTCTCGTAATCGACGATGATCCGGCGATGCTGGACGCGTGTGCCGAAACCCTGGTATACTACGGCTACGACGTCCTGCTCCGGGAAGATCCCCGGCTCGCGATCACCACGGTACAGCAAGATACCTTCGACCTGGTTCTACTAGATTTGAAGATGCCCGGCATGAACGGTCTCGATCTTTTGCGCGAGATCCGGTCGGTGGACAGCAAGGTGTTGGCGGTCATGATCACCGCCTTTCCGACCATTGCCACCGCAGTAGAGGCTGTCAGGGAGGGGGCATTCGACTACCTGCCGAAACCCTTCACCCCCGAGCAGCTGCTGATAGTCGTCGATCGCGCGCGCGCTCAAAAGCGGCTGGCCGAAGAGAATTTCGTCCTACGGGAAGCCTTGCGTTTTCGCCCGGGATTCGAGGGGGTTGTGGGAAAAAGCCATGTCATGGAGCGTGTGATGGATCTCGTCGCCAAAGTTGCGGACAGCGACTCGAGCGTGGTCATCGAAGGAGAAACCGGAACAGGAAAGGAATTGATCGCCCGCAGCTTGCACCGCAACAGCCCGCGGCGCGAGCGGCCGTTTCTTCCCGTTACCTGCGGCACATTTCCAGAGCAGCTCCTGGAGAGCGAGTTGTTCGGTCACGAGCGTGGCGCGTTTACCGGGGCCTACACGCGCAAGCTGGGTCTGCTGGAATCGGCCCAAGGGGGCACGGTTTTTCTGGACGAAATTTCGACCCTGAGCCTCGAGCTGCAAGTAAAGTTGCTGCGAGTTCTGCAAGAGCGTCAGATCAGGCGTGTAGGCGGTTCCTCATATACGGACATCGACATCCGCGTGCTTTCGGCAACGAACGAGAAACTGGAAGAAGCCGTCAGCAACGGCCGTTTCCGCAAGGACCTTTATTACCGATTGAACGTCATTACCATATCGCTGCCTCCGCTGCGCGACCGTATACCGGACATACCTTTGCTTGTGCAGCACTTCTTGAAACAACTCAATTCGACGCACGACCGGCAGCTGAGCGGGTTTTCCAGGGAGGCCATCGAGACCTTGCAGATGCATGACTGGCCCGGAAATGTTCGCGAGCTGCAGAATGTCGTCGAGCGCGCTTTTTTCTTGAGCGAAGAGGAATTTATTCAGCCCGCGGACTTTCCGGCTGAGATGCTCCATACCGACCAAGAGCAACCAATGGTCGATACGCGTTTGCCGTACCTGCAGTCGAAACAGGCCTATCTGGTTCCCTTCGAAAAGGAGTACCTGACCGAGCTGCTGCGAGAGCACCGCGGTAATGTGTCGCGCGCATCGGTACGGGCGGGCATGCATCGGTCCACTTTCCAGCGGCTCATGCGCAAGCACGGGATTCAATCGCAGGACTATCGCTCGATGGTTCGCGAGGGAAGCCTGAATTGAAACCCGGTCTGCTCCTTGTCCTGGTACTGTTGACACACGGTGCCGCACGGGCGACCAGCGTTGCGGGAAAGACCATTCGAACTTCTGCCGGAACCGAACACCTTGCGGTGTTCATTCCGAAAGGACCTTTTACCATGGGTCTCGATGACGGAGAAAAAGACGAAAGCCCGGCGCACGTCGTGCATCTGGACGGCTTCTATCTGGACAAACACGAAGTCACCAACGGTCAGTATCTGGCGTTTATCAATTCCCGTCCTGCACCGGGGCAGCCAGACAGCTTGCTGTTGGCGGTCGACGATAGCGATCTGCAGATTGCGTGGACCGGGAAACAGTACGAGCTCAAGTCCGTCACCGTGAGCCGGCGACCGATCGTCGAGGTGACCTGGGAGGGAGCGCGTGCCTACTGCGATTGGTCGGGGGGGCGCCTTCCCAGCGAAGCCGAGTGGGAGAAGGGCGCTCGGGGCACCGATGGGCGAAGCTACCCCTGGGGCGGGGGAATCAGCCGGGAGCGCGCGAACTACAAGGGACTATTCAGCCAACCGATAGAGGTGGGGCACTACTCAGGCGGGGTCTCTCCCTACGGAGTCTTCGACATGGCCGGCAATGTCTGGGAGTGGGTTTCGGATTGGTACGACAGCTCTTACTACGGCCGGAGTCCGGAGCGCAACCCCAAGGGGCCTTCCAGCGGTACATTTCGAACGATTAAAGGGGGTGCCTGGGGGACGGAGGCGGCTTTTCTCCGTTCCTCGTATCGCTACGGCATCGTGCCCGACTGGAGCGACGATTCCATCGGTTTTCGCTGTGCCAGAGATTAGCTCTGTATGTGTGACCAGCGAACGGCATCACCGTCGAGGCTGAAAACCGCGTGAATAAGATCCTTCTTACCCATCACCTGCGTCGATTTTTCGCCTTTTGCGGATAGCAGTTCTGCCTCCAGTTGGGAGCCCGAGGATCCTACCTCGGCGCTGGCTGAATTCTCTTCGATTTCGATTTCCCCGCTCTGTTGACGTTTTACGGTCGGCAATAGGAATTTCAGCACGCTTCCGGGTTCGATCTCGCCGCCAACGGAGATTTTCTGACCGCGGTGACTCAGCGTCTCCAAGATTTGATCCAGCTCCGAGCACGCGCTCTCAAGGGACGCTTGTGCGCGGTCCCGCTTGCCGACGATGGCAAAGAGCTCCCTCAAACCTTTGAGGAGTTGCAGGAACACCTTCTCCCGGGACAGGTTATCGCTGACGTACTGACTGTTCGTCTTTACCAGAATTCCAACGATGCCTTTGGCGAAGAATTCGTTTAGCGCCAGTTCGAATTTCTGGTCCGACGATTCGCCGAGTGATTCGGCAAACGCCGTGAGGTCGACGGTCACCCGATCGCTGTCGTGTTGCACGATGCGCGGAACGTTGAAGTCGAGAGGAGAGCGGGTCGTTTTGCACGCCCGCCCGACCCGCCGCTCCTGCTGCTTGATTTGGCGCTCCAAACTCTCTTGGTCTTCGCCCACATTGGAAATGGTTCTCTTCAACTCGTCCACGCGTTGGTTGAGTTCGCGAAAATCTCCTACAATGCAGAGCGATTCCAACAGGTTTTCGCCGAGCATGATGTCATTGGACGCAACCAGCTCAGAATGCCGGGATGTGCCGCGGACGCGAATATTTGCGGCATTGATCTGGGAATGTTCGACGGAGCCGTCGACGAAGGCATCACCAAGCATGGAAATGCGACAGCGGTTTCCATCGGTTCCCCGTACCGACCCTTCGACAATCAGCGAGCCGCTACCTTCAAGCGTGATACCGCCATGGATGTCGCAGCGAAAGATGGCATTGCGATCACCGCTGTCGATCTTGCTTTGGTCCGCCGGCAGGGTGTCGATTTCCAGCAGGTTGCCGGCAGCCACGACGGACTTTTTCGCCTCTTCGATTTCTAGCGCATCGTTCATGTTGCTGGCGGGGCTCTTCGATGACGGAGCCGACAATCCGGCGTCGACTGCGGATTAGCGTACGACCGTGGGAACCGATCCTAGTAATCGAATATTCTCAATGGTAGAGAGTATTTGCTCGGCCCCATCGAGGAGTTGATGAAAGGTCTCCAGACTGACCGGTTTGGGAATCAAGACGTCCACACAACCTGCCACCTCCTCAGAAACCTCGTCCGGGATAAAACCGGATACGATGGCAATGATTGCATGCGGGCACATGTTGCGCAACATCGCGATGATCTCCAGTCCGCTCACTCCGGGCATGCGAATGTCCAGGGTAATCAGGTCGTAGCTGTTCTTGATGACGAACGCGAGCGCCTCTTCGCCGGAAGCCGCCGTATCGATGTCTCCATACCCGCGAACCTGGGCAAGATTCAGGAAGAAGTCCGTAACGCTCTTTTCATCATCGATAATGAGAATCTTCATCGGTACCTCTCCCGTACTCCTTCGAAATGATGGTTGGATTACCGTTCGTGAAAGGGTATCCTCGGGCAAGGCTTCGTCAAGCAGCGCCAGCGCGATCAATCAACTTGCTTCTCGGCAACAAGCCGGATAACCGCTTCCTTATCGGATGAAGCCCCATGGCAAGATTGCAGGATTAGATCCTCGTAGAAACGAAGACGCAAACTGGAGATGGGGGGCAGTATCTCCTCAGGTTTGGCAAGGTGCTCGGGATTTCGCGGACCTCCCGAGAATGCCAGCTGATCTCGAGAAAAGGTCTGGAACATGAGGCGTCCTCCGGGGCGCAGCGAGCGGCAGATCGGCTCGAAAAGCCGGGGCTGGTAAAAGTAAAACTTGGTAATCAGATCGTAGATACGATCGCCCGGCTCGTAGTCCGTTAAGTCGGCACGAATCGATGTTATGGACACCCCGCGAGCCTGCGCCAGTCGCGTACAGAGGTGAAGTCCCTCGCCAGAGATGTCGATGGCATCAACCTCGAAGCCCCGTTCGGCCAGAAAAACCGCATTGCGCCCATTTCCGGCAGCCAGGCACAGGGCCCTGCCCCCGCATTGCGGAGTCGACTTGGGCTTTCAGAAACGGATTCGGCTCGATGTGGGGATCAAAAGCCTGCTCCCGGTAGCGTTGGTCCCACTTTTCTCGAGATCCCGCTCCTTGTTGTTCGCTCATGGCGATTTCTCCGTGTTGCCCGTCGGTGGCGATGCCGTCCCTAAGAAGCGGATTCCGCCGCCGGACAGGACTCTTGATTGGTCCAAGCCTATAAGGTATCATGAGATACAGTCGTCGCGAAAGGAGTGCACCATGAGCTCAAGGGAAATGTGGATCATGGCTGTGATTCTCGGACTGGGTGCGTTGTATCTGTTTGAGACCAAAGCCCTTTACCTGTTCGGAATCGCGGGACTCATCTATTTATTCACCAGGGCGAGCCGGCGCTAGAGACCGGTGGCCCGGGAGGCGGGTTTCGAGCTATCAAGAAAAGCGAGCTTGAGAAGATACTAGAGGCCCACCGGGTCTGGATGATCAGCGACGGCGAGAGTGGTGCTCAAGCCGAGTTGGCGGGAAGCGACCTGCGCGGTGCCGATTTGTTGGAGGCAGATCTACGCAACGCCAAGCTTCAGGGAGCCGATTTGCTGGGCGCCAATCTGCTGGAGGCCCACCTGCAAAGAGCAGACCTCCTGGGGGCCAATCTGGCCGGCGCCGATCTTCAGGGAACCAATCTCTGGGGGGCGGACCTGCTCGGGGCGAATCTCCAGGAAGCGAATCTCTGGCTTGCGGACCTGCAAGGCGCGAAGCTTCAGAAGGCAACGCTGATTGGGGCGAGACTGCAGAACGCCGACCTGTGGGGCTCCGATCTGTGGGGTGCTAATTTGTGGGGAGCCGATGCCCGGGAGGCAAAGTTCGTCGGCGCCAACCTGCTCGAGGCGGATCTGAGCGAGGCAGATCTCAGCGGCGCGAACCTGCGCATGGTAGACTTGAGGCAAGCAAAAATGTTGCGGACAAACCTGGAGGCGGCAGATCTCTGGTCCGCGACCCTTGCCGACGCCGACCTTCAAGGGGCAAAGCTGCACGAGGTGAATCTGAGCGGAGCCGATCTCATGGGCGCCAATTTGCGCGGTGCTATCGATCTTACCAGCGAGCAGCTGGCCGGGTGCGAGTCATTGTGGGGCAGCATGCTAGATCCGCAGCTGAGAAGCGAAATCGAATTGGCGGCGCCCACTCTTTTCGAACGCGTCGACGACTGACCTGTGAGCGAACCTTCGCCCCTCATCGCCGCGACAGAGTTGGCGTGTCATTTGGATGAATCCGATTGGTGTATTCTGGATTGTCGCTTCGCTCTGAACGACACGGAACGCGGACGCGGCGAATACGCCCTCTCGCATATTCCGAATTCATTCTACGCGCACCTCGAGGACGATCTTTCCGGTCCGGTGGTTGCCGGCGCGACCGGCCGCCACCCACTGCCCTCCCCCGAGATCTTCGCTGCCACGTTGGGAAAATGGGGTATCGATCCGAGTGTGTACGTCGTCATATATGACGATTGCGATGCTTCGATCGCCGCCCGTCTGTGGTGGATGTTGCGCTGGGTGGGCCACCGGCGTGTGTTTGTTCTCGACGGAGGATGGGCGGCATGGGTGGACATGGGCGGCTCTGCGACTGAGGAACCGGGGCGGCGGCAGCGGCGGATCTACCAGGCAGAACCCGACTCCTCCCTGCTGGCAGGGAGCGCCGAGATGGTGGAAATCCATCCAAAAAACGGATGGCTGCTGATCGACTCCCGTACCGGGGAGCGTTTCCGCGGCGAATCAGAGCCTATAGATCCGGTGGCGGGTCACATTCCGGGCGCCGTCAACGCCCCTTTCACGGCGAATCTCGACGCCAACGGACGTCTGCTACCGGCGGCAACACTGAGGTCTCGTTTCGTGAAAATCCTGGGAGAAGTCGAACCCGCGCGGACCGTTTTCTACTGTGGGTCTGGGGTTACGGCCGCACACAACCTTCTGGCGCTGGCGGTGGCAGGTATCCATGGCGCGCGCTTATACGCGGGATCGTGGAGTGAGTGGATTGCCGACCCGCGGCGACCGGTTGCAACGGGGCCAGTATAGAATATTGCGAACATGCCGATGTACTCAGTGGACGTATTCCTCGAAGTGCAGCAGGTCGACCCGGCATGGACTCGCAAGACAAATCAGATTGGGCAGTGGGGCTGTCCCTCTGCGTCTTTTTGCCCATGCTCGTAAATCTTCTGGTCCTGGCCACCTACCTGCTCGGATCGTAACCGACTAACTCGATCGGCGTCACCCACTCAGGCAATCACCGAGCCGTCGGTGTGTTTGCAGCGTCCGTCAGTACCTGATGACGAACTCGGTGCCATCCTTTCGATTCAGTTCCACAGTCCCCTTTAGCTGACCCACCAACGTATTCACCAGCCTCAAACCCAAGGTTTGCACATTGCCGAAATCTATTTCGCCTTGAATGCCGATGCCATCATCACCGACTGTCAAAACGAAACCACCCGATTCCGATCGGTTCAGCGAGATGGCAACGGTACCCTTTCCCGACTCGGGGAAGGCGTATTTCAGGGAATTGGAAACGAGTTCGTTGACGATGAGGCCGAGGGGGATCGCTTTGTCGATGTCGAGAGGTGGGGCTTCCACGTCGATGCCGAGGGCGACTTGATCGGCCACGACACCGTAAGAGTCGAATAGATTTTCCGTCAGGTTGCTCATGTATTCCGCGAAATCGACCCGGGCAAGATCGGCTGATTTGTAGAGTTCCTCGTGAATGAGGGACATGGATTCGATTCGGTGTTGGCTGTCGCTGAACACGTTCATCGATTTTGCATCACCCAACTCCTGCGACTGCAGATGCAGCAAGCTGGAAATGATTTGTAGATTGTTCTTTACCCGATGGTGGATCTCCTTGAGTAGGACTTCCTTTTCCGACAGCGAAGCCTGAATCCGTTGCTCTCCAAGCTTGCGTTCGGTGATGTCCTGAACAACCATCTGGATCATGCCCACCCTGTTGACGAGTTCGTCCTCGGGCGTTTCGAAGATCGGAAACAACGAAGAGGATGCCCACTGAAATTCTCCCGATTGATTGCGCCAGCGATATTGCAGGTCGCGCACTATCGGTTTCTTGCGGAATTGTAAGAACTCCTCGAGCGCGGTGATGTCATCCTCGTGCACGATAACCGCAGTTCGAGAACGGAACTTCGATCGTCTCGAGACCGGCTCTGATTGCCTCCAATACCTTCAGGATGTCGTCGGCGTGAACCATGCTCCAGATCGCTTCCCGGACCTGATGAAGCGCCTGGTTTTTGCGCGCCAGGTACTTCCGTTCGGTGATATCCCGGGCGACTCCGTGGGTTCCCACAAAGTCCTCGCCCTTGTAGAGACCGCTTGCGCTGAGCGCGAAATGGCGAATGTCCAGCTCGACGTCGCGCGTGTCTCCCCCGGAGGATCGGAGGCGGACCTCCAGCCGCTTCGTCGCGCGCTCGCCTGTACGCCGCTCGTGAAACGACCGGCCGACGCTATCGATGTCGTCGGGATGCAGGACCTCTGAGAAATGACGGCCGACGATCTGCCCCGATTCGTATCCCAGGAGGTTTTCCACTTCTCTGTTGGCAAAGGTGAATCTACCGTCCTTGTCCAGGACATAGATGAAATCCGAGCTGCCCTCGACCAAAGCTCGATACTTTGCCTCGGAGATAACCAGGTCGTGGTCTTCGCTCGTGTCGATGCGTTCCCGCAACTGGGTAATCTCGGCAACCAGCTCTGATCGGTCGGCCTTTTCCAGGTCGTTCATGAATTGCGGTCTGAGGTAAACAGAATAGCTGAGGCGTATCGCCGCTGTGGGTCGGGAACAAATATAGCCAATTAGGGCCACATCAGCCGACGGGATTCGGGGTATTGAGTCAAAAAGCGTTACCGATTTTTGGACAAAATCGAATCAGTCCATCCTTCCAGCCGGCCAACATCGGAGGCCAAGTGCAGCACAGTGTACCTCTCCCGAATGTCCTTGCCGTGCAGCAGGGCGTGGCGCGCAAGAGTAGGGCTTACCCCGATTTCACCAAATGACACCGGACATTTCGCCGCTTCTAGCCGATCGCGAATTGGCCCAACGGTCGGTAGTCGTTTTCGCAACTGTTCGGAGATCTCTGGCCAAAGCCGCTTTATCTGTCCTAACCTATCTCGCAACCCCTCGCTCGAATCGTTCATTGTCTCCGAACCGGTAGAGAAACGGTCGACAATGGGTCCGAGCCGCTGCCTGACCGTCTGGAAATAGTCTGCGTCGGATGGGTGGGCGACGATGCACCGCTCGATATCGAGGTCATCGCTGTCGAAATCCAGACATCGCTTGTATAGCTCCAAGGTGGCGAGGGTGCCAACTCCCACCTGGCATCCATGGAGTTCCCTTCGAACACCTGCCTGAAGACAGATCATGTCGAGAAGGTGACTTATGAGATGCTCGGCGCCGCTCAAGGGTGCCGACGACGCGACCGCGGTCATGGCCAACCCCGAAATGCACAGGGCGGTGAACAGTTGGCAGACCGCGGAGCTGTTACGGTTAGCGAGGCCCGACTCGATTCCATCCAAGTGCCGCCAGCTCGCAGCAATCAAACCATCCGCTTCCGTGGCATGCGGCGCCCCGGTAACCAAGTGGGCCAGCAGGCAATCGGCTTGGCTTACAGGTCGAGACATAAGGTCGGCGAACCCTGCGGCGATCATCCTCGCGGGGGCCGCGGTTAAAATCTCCGGATCGGCGAGGCAGGCTATCGGGGGCCGGGAGGGCCTGGAGACCTTGCACCCGTCATGAATCAGTGAGGTTACGGACGAAGTATATCCGTTCATCGACGGCGCCGTGGCTACCACGGCGTATGGGATGTCGGTGTTGAACGAGGCCAGTTTGGCGACGTCGTTGACCGTTCCACTACCGACCGCAACGACGGCGGTTGCTCCGTCCGATCGAATGCGCGCTTCCAACACGTCGACCTGCGCCTGATCCGCCACTGGCGCGTCGTTTCCACCGGGGGCATCCGCGATGAGGAACGGTTCCACATCGCAATCCAAATTCCTGTGAATCGCCATCGCCACAACCGCAGATGTGGTGCGGTCGGAGGCCACGATCCAGTTCCCCGAAGGTAGGATTGCGCGGAGAATCGCCGGTGCCCGCGACGCCAGCTCGAACTCCAGGGCGATATGCTCAACCCCCATGGACCGGGCGGCCGCACTGAGACTATTTGGTAACACAGAATCTGCCATGGAGTGATGAATATCGTCGCTCGGTTTGGACGGCGACAATGCTCCTTCACTCCCGTCGTGTCAAGGAGGTGTTGCGATGGTGCGGGGGTACCTATCGGGGATTAGTCGAAGTCTCGTGCTTGATGAACGTGGTGATCCAGCTCAAAGTGCTAGATTTAAATAGGTGCCCACCGAACCACGGATTCGGTGGGCACCGGTGCCGTCATAGATGTTTGTATCGACGGCGTCGAGCAGGTCGAACGCCTGGCGCTTCTGCTGGTCGAGCGCCTTCTTGACGGCAGTTACCGACAGCTCGTTGTCAATGCGCGTGCGGCTGAGAGCAGCAGCCTGTTCGGCGATCAAGAATGTGAGATCGCTAATGGAGTCCATCTTCTCTGGTTAGGGCTTTCTTGATCAGGGCCCAGGAACTGTTTTGCTCTACAGCCGTCACGCGATCTACCTCGATGATCAGGTTCTCTCCAATTAGAAATGGCCGTTCTGAATTGTCCGTAGCGGATACCAACCGGGACTCGAATACCGGGTTGCTGAAGACATTTATTTTTCCCTCGCTGATTGCACCGGTGCAGCGAAGTTTGAAGGTCGCGAGAGTGCCGGATCCGGTGCGGGCTCGATTTCCGGCGGGGCCCGATACGGCCGCGTATTGGATTATCTCGAGGTTGTTTGGAAGACCGGGAATTGACGGCATCACCTGATTGGCGATGACCGCTGCATTCTCGAAGAAGTTGCCCAGGTTTAAACGGCGTGACGTCAACAGTGCTTTGGAGCCCGCTGTGAACGACCTCGAAAGCGCCGTGAGGGAGTCCTATATACAACGAGAAACCGGACGACGCCGAAAATCGGCCGAACTGAGCATCGACGGCTATATCGATCGTTTCTCCGATCCGGGCGCTTACGGTCCTGCTGCCCGAGTTTCGTTCGCTTAGCTGAACCGTCTGGGCGGCAAATGCGAAGTTCCAAGCCATGGACATCTTCCTCCTACTCCATGTATCGGCAGATTTCCTTGAGGCTTTAGTCTTTTCTTCAGAAATTCGAAAAAAAATTGGTGGGGAGATGGCTGAACCTGTATCGGTGAGGTTTTGGGTGCGACAGGCAGGTACCACAAAAAAACGGGCATTTCGCGAAACGAAATGCCCGCCGTGAAACGAGATGAAGGTGTGACAGTGTAACTACTCTTTCAGCTCCTCTGACTGCAAGACCACCTTTTCAATCCGGAGTCTCTTGGCAATCTCCATGGTTTCCAGCACCGGTCCATGCCGGGTCTCTTTGTCCGTGCGGATGATCAAGGTCATGCTGCGGGTGTCCTGCTTTTGTTGCGAGAGAACCCCGTGAAGCTCGGCGAGCGTGACCAGGTGTCGATTGATCTCCATCTGACCCGACTTATCGATGCTTGCGACCAGCTTCTTTTCCTCGACGATTACCGCCTGTTTTGCCTCGGGCAGCTCAACCTGCAGGCTGTGCGGCTCCTTGAACACCGTAGTAACCATAAAGAATATGATCAACAGGAACACACAGTCGATCATCGGCGTCAGGTCGAGCCCGGTGCTCTCCGTTTCTAGGGATGTCCGCCTTGCCATTACAGGGCACCTCCGCCTTCCTGCTCTTTGGCAAACGCAATTCCGACGACGTTTGCTTCCTTGGCAGCGTCAACGATGAGAACAACATACTTCTGAGCACAATCAGGATTGGCTTGGATAATGATGTTCTCGTTGTTCGCGTCGACCATCGCTTTTTTCAACCGTCCCACCAGTTCCGGGGGACTTACATCCTCGCCGCCGATCTGGATCTTGCCGTCCTGGGCCACGTGAATGTTGATGTCCTTCTTCTTTTCCTGCTCGGTCGCCTCGCTCTGCGCGGGCAAATCCACGTCCAGACCCTTGGCGTGCAGAAAGACCGTGGTGACCATGAAGAATATGAGAAGCAGGAAGACACAGTCGATCAGCGGGGTGAGGTCATTGCCCTCGTCTCCGCCGAAATTCTCCCGTGTTCGACGATGCAGGAGCGACATCAGCTTGCCTCAGAGCGATCCATCTGATTTTGGCCGGCGACCAGCAAGGCATTCGCGAATGCATGGCCATACACTTCGAGCCGACCCCGCAATCCATCGGCGCGCCGGGCGAAATAGCGGTACGCAACGATGGCGGGAATAGCTATGGAAAGTCCGGTAGCAGTGGTTACGAGCGCCTGAGAAATACCTCCCGCGACGACCTTCGGATCGCCGGTTCCCGCGACTGCGATAGCCTCGAAAGCGGTGATCATACCGAGGATCGTTCCAAGCAGGCCCAGCAGTGGTGCTATATTGCCGATGGTGTTTAACAGCACCAGCGATTTGCCGAGATAAGATTTCCCGGCCTCTTCGGTTTCGAGGACCAACTCCTCTTTCATGTCCGACAGTTCTTTCTGCTGGATCATGAAGTTTCCCAGACTGCCCGCGCCAGCCTTCTCGGCCATCTGCGCTAGCCGCTCGTTGGTATCCTTGAATTCGCGAAGCTCAATCATCAGCGTGTCGAAACGCTTCAGCAGCGAAGCGAAAACGAAGTTGAGCGGTCCCTCGTTGGTGTTACAATGCTGGGCGGCGGCAACCTCTCCTTCGCTGAGAAGAATTCGTTCGGCCGCTTCAAACTCGGCCTGCGCAGTGTCGTCGTCCGGCACCTTCCCGAGCACCACGAACCGCTCAATGATGAAGGCGAGCCCCAAGATCGCGCATATCCCAAGGGGAATCATCAAAATACCGCCAGAATATAGAGTTTCCATGCAGCCACTCCTTCTTGGAGAAAAGGTCCAAACTCACCGTCAAAATTATCGTCGACAATTTAACAAAAGGCGCTGCAGAACCCAAGGATTTTTCGTCCTCGCTCGGGAAAAGCAGCGTTGCTTCTTTCCCGCCCACCAAGATTCCACAAATCGCCGTAGAGTATAAACTCGCACAGGTCCATGGTCAACCACAAATATGATGCTTGACAACCGTGGTCTTCAGGGCGAGTACTTCGGAACGAAAATCACGTGAAAATACGTCCGCGGGGAACAAAATCCTTGACAAAGGCTGAGTATCTTAGCACTCTATCCGTGATAAAGCCCCTCATGTATCTGAGTACATGTAAGCGGATGTGGACCAGTCGTTTTTGCTGTTTGCGTATGTGGTTGTTAATAAACGTGTTAGGATTGGGCAGACGGGAGCCGAAGTGGCGTTGACGAAAGAATTGCCGGAGTTTCTTCACCAACGTTGTTTTCGAACGGCGATGATGCTCGTGTCGGTGTTTGTGATCGTCCCTTCGGCGGCGCGAGCGGAATCCAAGACCGACCTCGATCTCAGCTATACCCTAGGTCGGACCAGAGCCCAATTGGAAGAACATTTCGGCGACGCCGACATTTTCATCCAAAAGACCGGTGATATGAGCACTATCCAATGGAAGTATATCGAAGGGACGTGGATATTCATTATATTGAAGGACGGCAGGTCGACTTACGTTACCTACACCTTCAAAGAGATGGATCCGTTCGATCAAGATGAGGCCTTCCAGGCCCTTGGTATCGGCGCTCCAAAATCCCTCGATTGGGAGTGGGAGAACGACGCCAAACGTTGGAAGCCGTTTGGCAAATACGAGAAGCTCGTGGTCAATCCGAAAACACAAGCAGTAACCGTAGGCCGCACGCATCCTTACATCGACGCCGGTAGGTGATATAGAATGGGTAACAGACATTTTGTTGCGCTGATCTTCGTGGCTCTGGCTCTCGTTGCGGTACAGAGGGCCCAGGCTGACGAAATTGTGATCGATCAGTGGGAAAACACGGTTTACTACCGCTACTCGATCAATTGCTGTAGTGCAGCAGAAACGCCCGCTGTCCTCAGGGTAACCTCGGTAGACGAGTATGAACTTTTTCTCAACGGCGAATCGTTGGGGAGCGACTCCGACTGGACTACCATGGAGGAGTATCAAATTACGTTGGGGCGAAGACGCAATGATTTCGGATTTGTTGTCCGCAATCGGGGAGACGGGCGGGGTACCGGCCTTCTCCTGGAAATGGTGAGCGAGGAAAATATCTGGATCAGTACGAGCGCCGGTCTGCACGAGCTCTGGGCGTGGACAGGCGTCGAGCAAGAAGGCGATGACTGGCTGGTTGAGGATTCGTTCGAGTTGTTGAAGCTGGACGAATGGGAACGGGTACAAGCTGGCAACCTCGACACCAGCATGGTTGTCGGCCGGACAGATAGTCTGAACGCGGAGGTAGTGGCCGGCTATGTTGGCAACATCGATGGCGCCGCCGGTGGTTTGACGTTGCGCAACGTTTTCGGCGAGAACCTCGCCCTGGGCCAGTTGGCGGCCAGGTCCGAGCCATATGATGGTCGTTCGAACACTACATGGAACATCAACGATGCCCAGTTAAATGACGGTGCGAGCGTAGACCTCGTCGAGCGCCGGTTAGTGACCGGTGTGCGCGTTTTGACGGAGGGTGTGAACGCCGAGGAATACGCTGAAAACTCCGTTAAGGGGTATGCCGTTCAAGTCAGCGATGACGGATTCCTGTGGACCGAGGTCGCAGTGATCCAGAACATCGACCAACCGGAACAGTTCGAGCGCACATCACTCTTTTTTGAGCCGGTTTCCACACGTTTCGTCCGCATTGTAATCGCCCAGGTGCTGCCCCTTACTCGCGCTGGAATCGCCGAGATTCAGATCATCGGCGCGGGTCACGCGCTTTCCGGAAGCTATACTTCACCGGCCCACGATCTCGGCCGCGCGGTGCGGAAGAATTTTGGTCAGGTGCAATGGTGGGGTGACGTTCCCGAGGGAACCACACTGTCGCTGCAATTTCGAAGTGCCGACACGGACGATCCGGATGCCTGGAGTCCGTGGAGTTTTCCATTGTCGGATGCTGTCGCCGAGCTTGATGTTCCCGAGCCGCGACAATTTGTGCAGTATCGGGTGAGCATGGCTTCGGAGTCGGACCTGATATCACCCCGCCTTGACAGCTTGAAGTTTGAGTTTACCGACACCTTCCCCGTGTCGAGCTCCATGGCTTCCGTGGAACCCAATCTCGCGGCACTGGGCCGTGACACCACCTTTACCTACACCTTGGATCTCGATTTCAATGCGGGTGACACCGGTGTGGGAAGGGTTGAGATTGACATGCCTAGCTTGCCTACGGACGTGGACATTACGGCGCCCGTTCAGGTGTCTGAAACGGTGCTATTCGGAGACAAAATCGAAGTCAATTTCAACGAAGCCTGGAACTCGGACGGTCAGCTTACCATGCAATTCGGCGCCCGGCTATTGAGCAATGCCTTCACTTTTTCTACGAGGTTGTTCGCTCCCAACTCCGACGAGCCGCTCCACAGCGGAGAGGACACCCGCCTGAACCGGTCATGGACGGTCAGAGCAGGCGAAGTTCAGGGACCGCTTCTTAGCGGTATAAAGGTTAATCCCTCGGTATTTTCGCCAAATGGCGACACAAGATTTGATGATACGGTTGTTGAGTTCACACTTTCCCGTGTGAGCGAACCCCAAAATGTCCAAATCAGCATCTTGGATCTCAGCGGCCGGTTAATAAGGGATCTGGATGCCGGTCTATTGACCGGCGGGCAGTATCTCAGGCCGCCCCGGGGCGTGGCGACGAATGAGCCAGGTTTCTGGAATGGTAAAGACGACGAAGGCAACACGGTTCCCCCCGGAATTTATCTAGTTCGCGTAAAGGCAGTGCTCGAACGCGAGGAAGAGGTACGAGTCAGACCGGTGGCGGTTGCATACTGAACAAATGATGGCAATGAAGGAAGGATATATGGAGACCAGAGGGCGCATACTATCAGTCGCGTTGGCCGCGACACTGCTGTGTCTCGGTGCCGTGGGCGCGCAAGAATGGCCGGTAAATCAGTGGGAGCGTACGCTATATTATCGCTTCACCTTCACCCCGCCGGCTTCTGGAAGCGCGACGTTGCGCATAACCGCCGTCGACGATTACCAGGTTTTCTTCAATGGTTCCAATACGGGTTCCGATGCCGATTGGACTACCATGGATGATTACTCGGTTAGTCTCGGAAGCGGTGCTAACGAGATTGCTATCCAGGTTAACAACGGTGGAGACGGCTTCGGAAGCGGATTGATTCTTGAAGTTCAGTCGGATGACGGTATCTGGACTTCAAATACCAGCGGCCTCAACGAGGTGTGGCGCTGGACCGACGTCGGACAGTCAGGAACGGGTTGGACCACCGCTGATGTGAGCGAGGACGAGGATTGGGCGCCTGTCCAGGGTGGCAATCTCGACCGGGCGGCGATTGCGGCCGCGAGCAGTAATTGGGCGGATACCTTGAATGCCGAAATCGTCGCGGGTTTCCCTGGCGACATCGATATTGGGAGATCTGAACTGGGCATCACCTTGCGAAATGTCGACGGCGAGAATCTTGCCCTCAACAAGCCGTCGTCGAATCGACCCGATGTTTTCGACGGCGATCCCGACTCGGACTGGAACATTAATACAGACGGCGTGAACACAGCCGCCACTGTCGACTTGCTTACACCTAGGTTGGTCAACGAAGTTAGGGTTTTGACTAAAGGTGAAGACGCGGAGGACTTCGAATCGAATTCCGTTCGCGGTTATGCGGTCGAGGTGAGCAATGACGGGTTTCAGTGGACCGAAATGGGAGCACTGAGCAATATCGAAGAGTTCGAGCGCACCGCTGTCGAGTTGGATCCACTGTTCGTGCGATTCGTCCGGGTTCGAATCTCGCAGGTCCACCCGTTGCGACGCTCGCGAGTTGCCGAGATTCAAGTTTTCGGCGAAGGCGCTGTTCCGTCCGGTGCGTTTGTTTCCGCGGCGTTAGATCTGGGACAGGCAGGCCCCAAGAATTTCGGTCAAGTTCGGTGGGTGGGCGCAACTCCCGAAGGTTCGACGATTTCGCTTCAGTTTAGGAGTGCCGACCAGGACAACGAGAATTCATGGAGCGATTGGAGCGAGGAGATCACCGAAGCCGTTGCCGAATTGGTTGTGCCTGAACCGAGGAATTTACTCCAATACCGTGTTAACATGACCTCCGAGTTTGAAGATTCACCGCCGCGGCTCGACAGCCTTCTTATTGGGTTCACGGACACCTTCCCGGTGTCGGAGGCTCTTGCATGGGTGACTCCCAACGACGCGGTACTGGGCCGGGATACGACATTCGTCTACACCCTCGATCTGGATTTTGGCACCGCAGACGCCGGTGTCAATCGACTTATCGTCAGCACGCCGAGCCTTGCTCGGGATGTCGTAACCACGCTTCCCGACGGTGTTTCTCTGTCCGGTGACCCGATCATAAGCAGCGAGGGTATCGAGTTGACCTTCTCCTCGCCCTGGAGCGCAGATGGCCAACTCACGCTGCAGTTCACGGCGCGTCTGCTGACCAACGAGTTTCACTTCGGGACCCAGCTTTTCGCCGCCGATTCCGATGATGTTTTGAACGGTGCGGAGAATACCTCTGGGGGCCGTTCGTGGAGCGTGCGGGCTACGGACGTAACGGGCCCACTGCTGAGCGAGGTGGATGTGAATCCGTCGGTTTTCAGTCCCAACGGTGACAGAAACTTCGATGGTACGGTGGTTGAATTCACGCTGGCGCGGGTGAGCGAACCGCAAACCATCGACATTAGCATTCTGGATCTCAGTGGCCGGGTAGTTAGGTCGATCAAGCCGAAGTTAATCGGTGGACAGTATCTGCGGCCACCAGCGGCAAACAGAGTGACCCAGGCCCCGGGTTATTGGAATGGGAAGGATGATGAAGGGAACACCGTACCACCCGGTATTTATCTAGTGCGTGTAAAGGCCCGCTTCGATCGGGGCGACGAAACCAGGGTGCGGCCCGTAGCCGTGGCCTATTGAGCAGCCTGCGGGAGAGATAGCCATGATGAGAGAGCCCACGCGACTTACAGTCAGAATCAGAGCCGTCGCCGCATTACTGCTGGCGTTGATCTGTTTTCCGGGTCGCAGCGACGGACAATTCATAAGTCGCGAATATTACCCGCTATGGCAAAACGAGGCATATGAAAACTATGCCCGGGGCACTTCGCCCGGATTTCGTGATGTCGACTTGCGAACAACGCGCGGAACCCTCGCCATCGACGAGGAACAGCGCACCTACGATCCGTTCGGCACTACCCTGTTGAACGGAATCCCTCTGTACCGAACCGATGAGTTTCGTACCCTCAGTCCGTTTGGTGGCAGCACCATTTTTAAGGACGGCCTGTACCGCGATCTGTTTCAGAATTTGGTCGTTGCCAACGACACCTATGAGGGATGGGGGACGGCTGTAACCGTCGGTCGCGCAGTAGAGGCGAACTACAACCCAATGATGCTCGGGGTTCTGCGCTTGAACGGTATCCGTTGGGATGCAGACTCTCGCCGGAATCGCTTTTCCGTCGCCGCTTCGAGAATCTCCGAACCTCTGCGAGTATTTGAGCTGAGTCGTCCGCTCGACTTTGTGACTTACTTGTATGGAGGGCACTGGGAGACTCAACTCGGTAGCGTCGTCCGCTTCGGCGCTTCCTATGTCAACACCCACATTACGGATACGCTGGTAAAACGGGGCAACGGATCGTTTCGCAAAGGTGTATTTCCCACGAATCTGATCACGCCTGAGTTCATATTCGTGACCTTCAGCGATGACTCGCCGGAAGATGGGAACGGCGCTCGAGTTCATATGATCGAGATATATGTGAACGGCGAACTGCGTACAGATATCGTTCCGGAGGTCCGCAAGATGCCCGACGCCGTGGCCCAGGGAAAAAACAAGAGGTTTATCTCAGACCGCCTACGGTTCGAGGACATGACGCACGCGCGAGAGCGTCAGTCCTGGTTGCCACGGGTTATGGCGAATGGCAGCAACCAGAATCTTGCTACCCTGTTCTTGTTGAGTGGCAATTTTTTCGAGGATGGGATTAATCTCGACGGCAGCACCGAGGTACTGGAAGCCAGTGGAACCGACGTGCTGCTCTATAGATTTCCGGTACCTGAAGAAGCGGAAGACGTGTCGTTTCGGGTACTGGCTGCCAACGACTACGCCATCGATATCGGCGCAGCTGTCTCATGGATCGGAATCCGCGGACGGACATGGAACGATTTTCGTAACATCGCCCGCGCAAAGGGCAATACCAAAGATGAGACGAACCTGAAGTGGGTTGAGTTTGACTACGGTTTTCCGACTGGTTTGGAGATGTACGGGGCACAGACCGATGTTAACCTGTTTGGGTTTGAATTCCATGGCGACTACAGCATCAGTAACCACCAGACGCTATTTCCCCTGCCTTCGAACGAAGGCAAACGTCACACCCTGGATGCACAGTCGTATTCTGCCCTCGGCAAACGCCGATTTGGTCGCTTCGACTTTAATGTGGAGGTCTTCAGGGTGCCACCCGACTATCAGACATCCTTCTCATTCTGGGATGAGGGCCGCAGACTCGCTCTTGCCGAGTTTCAGCTCATCGACGACAACGACGATCTGGATCCGTGGCCCGACAGCTGGGAGCACGAAGATCCCCTCAGCCTGGTTTTCCAGGACGATATCACGTTGTCCACTCCAGAGTCGCGTTTCAATCTCGACCCGGCTTCGCTGCGAGATATTGGTTTTGGCGTGTTCCCGGGACTGGATGACAATGGGGACGGCATAATCGACACGAACGTAAACGACAATCTGATTCCCGATTTCCAAGAGCCTTTCTTGATGTACTATGTGGAATCAGAGGCATTCGTCTATGGCGACGACTTCAACAACAACGGTGTCGTCGATACCCGCGAGAACGATAACAAACCAGATTATCCTTATGAGCGTGACAGCGAGGGCCAGCACCTTTTCATCAGCTACAACCCCCATCGCGATTTGCGCCTGACCTTTGGTGGTCACGATGTTGAACAGATAGCTGGAGCCGGGTCGAACAAAGCGGTCTACGCCAAGCTGGAATACCATCGACCCCTGATGTGGGACTTGAATCTCGACGTGCATCATCGCACGAAACGCGTTCAAGACGACATCGCCGATCCGCTTTACCAGTATGTGTCCAACCCTCTGGTTCAGGGCAACTACGAAATTCGGCTGCAGAGTGATGGTCTAAGCTATCGCAACAGCTGGGCGAGCTTGAGTTTCATAAAACTCAAATATCTCGGCGTCCAGAATATGAACGTCAATACGACGTGGCGTTATGACCGCAACCGGCGCCTCAAAGAGACCTTCAGAGATGGTGATACGCAGCGAAAAGGAACCGACTGGTCGCTGGCAGTGGTGAATCGCATCGATTACGCCTGGGAGCCCATCACCAACTTTGTCGTTACCCCCATGGCGAAGTTCAGCTATCGTCGTGAGGATTCAGCCATTTTTGACGGCACGATAGCCGACGAAACCACCTTCGCTCCGATAGTTCGCGCTGATTACACGTTGACCGAGAAAACCGTACTGCGGGCCGGTCTTCAGGGCCTGCCGTTTTTCAAACATCGATTCCGCAACGATGCCGCTTCCTTTCGGGACTTCAATGCGTGGCACTACATCTTTGCCTTTCAGAACAACAGTAGCTACATCGGATACGAGGTCAGTATGAATCTGGGCTTCCGGAAGTCGTTCATCGACAATGTCGGTTCGAAGTCGATCGGCAAGGTCGAGACCTCGGAATTCTTCCTCCAAGTAAGGACGAACTGAACCCATGCTGAGATCAACTATTATCGCGTTTGGTTCGCTGCTCGGCCTGGCGCTTGCTGCCTGGGGCGAGGGCGCGCCCAAGCTTGTCGATCCTCATACGACCGGTTCGCGCCTTTTGCTGTATCGTCCCGGACTGTTGACCTACGACAACTATGGGATCGAAGGCTACAGGCCCTGGCCGCGCAACGTACTGACCCGAACGGCGAATCCGGTATATGACGAATTTGGACAGTTCCTCGTCAACGGCGTCGAGGTATATCGGATGCAAGAGACGCGAAGGTTAGAGAAGAATCCGGTAAGCGCTTTTTTCGAAGGTAGCAACCACCTCAAGCCGGCGAATTACGACAGTTATGTAAACCGCCTCATGGTTGCCGATGACAGCTACAACGCCTGGCACACCAGGTTCATTATTGGTGACCGAATCCGCACGCACTTCTCGCCTTTATATCTCGATCTTGCGGCCCTAAACGGGATTCGTTGGGACTTGGCCAACGAATCCCAGGCCTTTACCGTGGTTTCTTCACGCATGGATCGACCCCTATTTCGACAGGCTGATGTGGCCGCCCTTGGTACAACGGCGAATGCGGCCTATCTATTAGGTGGGCATTGGCGTGGTAAGTTCAACACTATCGAAGCGGCAGCTTCTTACGTCAATCTCTTTCGAATCGATGCATCTGCCCGGCCGAATTGGAACGGCATGAAAGGCAGGCTGCCTAAAATCAACAACGTCATTGATTATCTTGTGGTTCGAGTGGACGATAGCTCCATACGCGATGGAGAAGGTGCACGCGTTTACGACATGCACATGATGATCAACGGCGAGCGCCGAGACGACCTGCAGCCGTTTGTGACCCTGCACCATCAGGATGTCTTCGATCTCGATTATCCAAACGGCGACCGCCAGTTTCCGCGAGGTCCCGGCTCCATTCCGCCCTTCATCGAGGCAATTCAGGCACGAAACGGCATTAATACGATTGACACGTTCGATCCACCGTTCCCAGAGTTTTTTAAAGCGGATGGCAAAGAGTATGTGCTCTACTGGTTCCCGATACCACAGGAAGAAAACGACATCAAGAAGGCGTCGTTCGAAGCATTGGTAAGTGGCAACTACACCATCAGCATCGCCGAAGTGTATGCGTTGCAACTTGATGCTCGTCGCGACGATCCCCGGGCTCGAAACGAGTCCACTTACTTCAATGCGGTTGTTGGATCAAATGGCCGTGGCTCGCCCGGATCGGACATTCGACGGGTGCGCTTTGACTATGGTCGACAGACGGGCGTTACAATAACAGGTGTGGAGCTCAAGACCGCGGTAAAAGGATTCCAGTTCAAAAGCGAGTGGGCACACAGCTTCAATTATCTGAAGTATCCCGGTGCTAAACCCCTGTGCGACGATTGTCCCAGCGGGGCTCGCCATGACAAGGGTGGTAGCGCCTGGCTCGTTAACGCAGAGAGGGAGTTGTCGCCAACCGCTGCCTTCGGCGGCGAGTGGTTCCGCCTAGATCCGGAGTATACGACACAGCTGTCTTCCAATGACCGCAGTCTGTCTCGGTATACGGATCCTCCGGGGCCGTATGCAGGAGACCTTGGCACCGCCAAGACCGGTCTAAACTTTACGTTGGACCTGAATTCTGTCGACGACAACGACGATAAGGACCCATTCCCAGACGACTTTTTCCTGCGCAGCTTTACGGATCGAAACGGGGTTTTCCCTGGTTTGGACAAGGATCTTGACGGCACGCCCGACACCAACCGGAACTTCAACAGTGTTCCTGACTATTTTGAGCCGTTTCTGCTGTATGACGTCGATCCGGATGATTTCGAATATGGCGAGGATCTGAATAACAATGGAGTCATCGATTACCGCGAGGATGACGCCAAGCCCGACTATCCCTACGATCTGAACCGCAAGGGGTATCACCTCTTCGTGCGGCTGCGGCCTCAAAGTCGGCTGGAACTGAACGTCGGTCGCTACGACATGGCGGCGATCCGCGGCGGCATGCGCAGCAAAGTCAACTACGTCAAGGGTGAGTACATCGCCAAATATCCGGCCATTGGACAGCTGCGAATCGTCGACTTTCTCAAGCGAGTGAAGGACGATATTCCGGACGACGTGTCGCGTTACGGCGATATCACCAACTTCGATATCTTCACCCCTCGAAGCACCATCGCAGTATTTGCCGAGGACCGGCTGCTGATGCGGAACAGCTGGGTCAATACGACCTTCGTTGAGTTCTCCTATGTGGGTATCGACAACTTCTTTGCCGATGCCAATGTGCAGTACGAGTTCAACGATCAACAGGGCGGCCGCATGCTGCCTTCGAACAAGATCTCTAAGTGGACCTCAGTCATCCGCGCCGATTACAATTGGCACATTGGTGAGTTTCAGATCGCGCCGCGCTACAAGTTCATGTTTCGCAAGCGTACCGACGATGAGTTGCAGGTCCACCAGCTGGAGGAGATTTTTTCCTATCCCATGCTTGTGGGGCGATACCAATTCACCGACAACAGTTGGCTTCGCGTAGGTGTTCAGGGTTTCCCAGGTCTGCCGGCGCTGTATTCAAATCGCATCGACAAGAACCAGAGCTACGACACGAAGGATCTGCTGCTGATGCTGATCAACCGCTTCGAATATGCCGGCTACGACCAGGTGTTGACCGCGGGATACCGCATCAGCCAAAGAGACATGGAAAATCGTGACCGCTCGGTGCAGGACATCAATTTCGAGGAATTCTTTGTCAACATCATCGTTGGCCTGGAACCGGTACTGTAAGCTAACCTATCGAGTGTAGAGGAAATGGCTACAATTCTGATTATCGCGGCCCTCGCCGGCCTCATTGCAGGCTCCCGAATGGTGCCGACGCCGGAGGAGATCCGTGCTTCCTTCAAGCAGGGGCAGAAGTTCTATGCTTCGGAAGATTACGAGCAAGCCATCGAGATGTTCGAGGAGATCACCGGCATCGAGAGCTCGTTGCTTTCTACCGACGAGATCACGGAAGAGATAGGCGAGATCAAAGCTCCGATTAAGGAGATCGCCCTCTACCAGACAGGCAACTCGTATTTCAAGCAGGGGGAAGAAACGCAGTTCAAGTCGCGGCGGGCCAGGGAACCGAAGCTCAAGGAGGAACTTTCCGCCGCTGCCAACGAAGATTTCCTCAAGGCGGCCGACTTCTTCAGACGTTCCGAAGCTACTTCTTCGAGCCCCAAGTTGAGGGCACTTGCGCGCAACCGTCTCGTCAGCACGCTTTACGAGAGCGGCGATTTCGACGGAGTAGGCAAGGAGGGCCAGGTCTTCGAGGAACATTATGCCGACAGTCCGTGGTTGGTAAACGTTCTTTACAACGTCGGTTGGGCCTATTTCGACACCGAGCGTTATCCCGAATGCATCGAAGTCTACCAGCGTCTCATTCGGCATTTTCCTAAGGGTTTCCAGGCCGACCGTAGTCTTTTCCAGATCGCCGAAGCGTACTACCGGCAAGAGAATTACGAAAAAGCCATTCCTTGGTATCGCGACGTGGTTGACCGACAGGGAATCGAGCAGATGACCGACCGACAGCTTCTGCGCATGCGCCGTGAGAAGCTGGCGGGGCTGGTAGATGAAACGGCGCTGGAGTTGGCGGCCAAAGCCCAGATCAAGATCGGTGACAGCTATTCACACCTCGGCAACATCGACGAAGCTCTCACGGCATTTGAGAAGGTGATCATCGCTTTCTCCCAAGAGCAGCGACTCGTGTCTGAGGCTTATATCCGGCTCGCCGACATGTATTACCAAAATGGCGACTTTGACGGCGCGGTGGCCACCTACCAGCGGGCGATCGACAGCAGCAACAATCGCTACTTCCAAGCCGGCATGCAGTCGTTGCTCGCCGAGCACTACTACAAGACGGAAGATTTTCCCAACGCCATCGCCGAATACAAGCTCTATCTGGATGCTTACGCCGACGTTGCTTCCGCTGCCGGATTGTCGGCATCGTGGGCGCAGTACAAGGTTGCTCGCGCCCATTTCGAGCTCGCCGAAGATCATCGCGAAGCGTCGCGAACAGACAGTGCGAAGATCGAATATGAGCGGTCCATCGATGGCTATCAAACCATCGAAACCAGTTATCCGGAGACCGAGCTCGCTCTGGCAGCTACCAAATTCAATGTCGCTTTATGTTACCAGATGTTGGGTTTGATGGACGTCGAAGGGGGTACGGATGAAGCCCTGAATATCTACAGTCTCATCGTAAAGGAAAACCTGGTTCCCGACTACGTGCGGAGCTCTCTTCTGCAGAAAGCGCGCATCCTTTATCAGGGCGGCGAGTTTGCGGGAGCGCTCTCGGCGTACGAAAAGATTCTGGCCGATTTTCCGGAGGCTCGCGAGCGCCACGCCGCCAAATTCGAGATGGCACTATGTCATCGCGATCTCGGCAGGGGCGATACGGCTATTGGCATCTTCCAGGAGATAGAGCCAGAGTCCGGCCTCCTGCCCAAGGCGATGCTTGAAGCCAGCCGGCTGCTGTCGGAAGCGCAGGATTTCCAAGCTTCCCTCGCGGCACTAGAAAAAGGCCTGAAGAATACGACGGATGCGAGAGAACGGGCGCGCTTCTATTATATGAAGGGGCGCACCCTGATCGAGATCGAAGAGTTCGAGCAAGCTGTCGACGCGCTCGCTCAAGCGGCATCCCTCACCGATGAGGACGATGTCAGGAGCGGTGCCACATACGGCCGTGGAGTGAGTCTGCTCAAGCTGAAGAGGTACGCCGAAGCGGTTGCCGATCTGGAACCCCTGCTCGAAAGCGACAACGAGGACCTCGTCAAGTCGGCGCGTCGCATGATAGGACTGGCAAATCTGGAAATGGGCCGGGAACGGGAGGCCATCGAGGATTACACCGCCCTGGTAGAGAGTTCCACCGATCCTCTCGAGCGGGTCGAGAACATGATCGTTCTCTCCGAGCTCTATTACAGTCTTGAGAACTTTGCGAAGGTCGAGGAGATCTGTCGCGATATCATCGCAATGGATTTTCCGGACGAGAAGACTGAACTACCCTACTTCCTGAAGGAAAAAGCCTACTTCCTCTTGGGAGATACCTACAACCAGCGCAACGATATCACTTCGCTGATCGCCACCTACAGGAAGGCCGTTGCACGCTATCCCAATTCCTACTACTCCGCGGATATGAACTTCGCTCTAGGTCAGGTCCTCTTCGAAAGGGAAGACCTCGTCGAGACGGTTGATGTATTTACGACCTACCTGGAGGGATTTCCGCGCCATCCCAACAGACCTTACGGGCTGTATTATATGGGGTACGCGTTGTTCAACTTGACCCGCTTCGAAGGTGCAGCCGAAACATTTGGCGACTTGGCGGAGGGTTATCCGGACAGCGAGTTGGCCCCAGACGCGTTGTTCCGCGCAGGAGAGGCCCGTTACAATCTGGGCCAGTTCGATGGCGCCCTGGGGTATTACGAAACGCTGCTTGAGACAGCGCCCGATGCCGATCTCGCCGACGACGCTTCTTACAACCTGGCCTGGGCGCTGTTGAATCTGGAGCGCGACAACGACGCCATGGTTGCCTTCGAGAAGATGGCGGTCGATTATCCGAAGAGTCCGCTGGCTCCCAACGCACAGTTCACAGTAGGTGACTTTCTCTATAATGAGGAGCGCTACAAGGAGGCGATTCGGGCCTATGAAGAGGTGGCTCGACGATTCCCGCGCAGCGACGTCGCCGATCGCGTGCCGGCGCTATTGGATGATTTGAACGAGGTTGTTGCCTACAACGAATACGCCGGCGCAGAGGCGATTTTTGCGTCCGCCTTGGAGACCGACGACAAAGCCAAATTTCGGGAGGCCATCGGTAGCTTTACAGAGATTGCCCAGAAGTATCCGAAAACCGAAAGCGCCATCGGCGCATTGAGCAATATGGGTGTTTGTTACGAAAGCCTGGGTGAGTGGACGAAAGCGGTGGAAGTCTACGACCAGGTGCTGGAAAGATTCAGTGACGAAGAGGGCCAGCGCGAAGAAGCGTATCGGTTCGCCCAAATGCACAAGGACTGGATTGTTAGCACCCGGTTGTAAAACTAAAATAGCAGGAGTTAACCTTGACAGAGCGTCTTGACAACATAGCGCAACGTTTTCGGGGTCCGGCCGATTTTCTAAAGACGGCTGAACTTCTCCGTCTGCGCAGATTCACCTATTGGGGGTTGATTGGTGCGTTCATAATCACCGGAATTCCGGTGATTTATTTGGCGACCCAGGACCGGGTCAAAAAAGCACCCAAACCTCCCATAATGCACTTGGTGGTCCGCAAGCCACGCATGACGAAACCTTTCGAGTTTGAGAAGCGCAAGATACCCAAGCGCAAGATGACCCGGCAGGTTACAGCGGCCAAACCTGAGATAACACGCCGGCCGCAGATTCGGCGTCCTGATCTCATCGGAAAGATCAAGACCTTCCGCTTTGGCGTCGACACAGGGGCCGATCTGGGCCTTGAGGTCGTGCAGCCCGATATCCAGCGCGTTGCGATTACAAGCCCGAAGGACCCCGAAAAAAGGATAAGCATGCAGGAAGAGTTCCTGGACCTGGATGCGTTGGACATCGGCAAATACAAAGGACTGGTTATTCAGGATCCGACGGACAAGCAGAATATTACCGGGTTTGTGTATTTGTCGCTGGCATGGGGTAATGACTGGAAACCAGCCACTCAACGCGCCATCTTCGAGTTGGTCGAGGCGATCAACAATTACACGCAGATCAGGGCTGAAGTCGACGACCACCTTTTCCTCGACTCCAGGGACATTTACCGCACGCCTTTCGTTTATATAACGGTTGGCGAAGCCTTTGTTCCGACTGAGCGCGAAGTGGAAAATCTCGGGTCCTATCTACGGAACGGTGGTTTCGCGCTGGTGGAAAACGCGACCCCCGACATCGAGTACAGCCCGGCAGAGGCATCTTTGCGCCAGATGTTGAAGCAATCGCTGGGACGCGACGCTCGCTTCCGGGTGCTACCCAACGATCATCCCATCTACCACAGTTTCTTCGACTTTGACGATGGCCCACCGCCGCAAAGGAGCGAGGATCGCATCGACTTTCAGCGCGATTTTCGGCCTGAAGTCCCGTATCTGGAGGGCATCTTCCTGGGTGACCGCCTCGTGGTGGTTTTCTCCAATAAGGCCTACGGCATAGCGTGGGAGAAGGAATTCCGCAACGAACCGCAGCTGCAAATAGGGATCAACCTCGTGGTCTTCGCCTTGACGCAGCAGGGCTCCATCGCACAGCAACAGATCGACTTCTTCAAGGAGACTACACAGTGAGGACCAACACTACTATGATATCAAAGGCTGCAAAGCGTTGGCTCGGGTTGCTGATACCCGGCGTGGCTTTGTTCGGGGTTGCCGGATGTTTTCTTTTTCCGCCCGCGATCAAATACCAGGCGATTCTCACGCCAACCGAGGGTCAAAAAGCTGCACGCGAGGAAGCCCAGTACGTGCCCAGCGAAGACGGAACCGTCTCGTACGAGATTCCGGGAATGCGCATCGAGGTCAAGCCTATGACGGACGATGAGCTCAACCAGATGTTCCCGGACGAATCGACCCGCGGAAAATATTCCACCAACGCCTATACCTACGGGGATTGGGTAGATCCACGACTCGGCTACACCCCCAATCGCTTCTCGGTGTTCAAGGTGACGATCTACAACCGCACCTACCCCAAGGTCATGTTGGATCCAAGCGAGGTGACGCTGGAGACGAATCGCGGCCAGTACCTGCAATCCTACGGCATTTCAGCGGCCGCAGACCAGAACAATTTCGAGAATTATTATCGCTCCCGTCGAGGTCAAAGTGGCAACGAATTCTATCGCTTCGAGTTGCGCATGGGCGCCGTACGGTCATACAACTATGAGGAAGAGCAGCCAGTTTTCAAGGGCGAGAACTACGGCGGATTTATAGTTTTCGATCCGGTCGAACAGGAGACCGATTCGGTGACTCTGACCTTGAGCGACTTCACCTTTCGGTTTGGCGCTTTTGACAACCCGATCGACAGTGAGGATTTGACGTTTACCTTCAAACATAATATCGAAAAGTCGGAAGTAGAGAGGTTGACAGGACCGGCAGTGGAAGCGGAGCAGTTGATGGTCACCGAGTCCGGTCCAAGCCGGGTATTGGGTAATCTTCCGGACGATCGCACCCGCAGCGTCAGCGCCATTCAGGCGGTTGCACGTCAGCGTCTTAACGGCTTGAACCGTTGCTTTACCTCCTACTTCGACAAAGGCGAGGCCCAGGAGGGCCGGGTTGTGGTGAACTTTACCATCGAGGTTGGTGGTGCGATCTCGGAAGTTCGGGTAACTGAATCCACGGTCGATAACGACGAGGTTTCCCAGTGTATTCGCGGTGACGTGCTGCGTTGGTCCTTGCGCCCGATCGACATAGCCGGGCTGCAGGCGGCGCGTACGCAAGCGTCCTCCGCGGCGGGCGCCATCGATGGTCCGGGCCTTGGTGCTGCCGCCGGCGGCGGCGTAGCCGTTGCTCAAGTTCGCGTCGTGCCGGTAACCGTCACCTACCCATTCGAGTTCAGGGTTCCGGCAGCAAAATAATCACACATGTTCACGCGGTTTTTTCTTGGGGGTGTACTTTGCCTATTGTGCACCCCCTTTCTTATTGTTGAATCCACCTTTGCGCAGGAATTGAGGGTTGGACTTGCAGAGGTCGAGTCCATGCGTTCGTTCCTGAAGCAGGAACGTCCTACCTACACCAACTACAGCTTCAAGCAATACACCAACTATCCCGACCACAGCCCGCCCTACGCGGACCACCCGACGGCGTTTTACGGCTCCCTGGGGAACTATTTGATCACCGGCTACGAATTGTGGGGATGGCGGGAGCAGCGGACGCCCGGGCGACAGTACGGTAGCAGCATTTTCCAGGACCGGCAACCGTGGGTTACGGTCTTCGACAGCATGGCGATGGCAAAGGACGGGTATGGAGGTTGGGGGTACAGCTTGTACGTTGGAGACGGTCTTCAGGCGAGGTTGAGTCCACTCACCATGTCAATGGTCGACTTCAACGGTATCCGGTTCGATATGGGCTCTTCCCGGCTGCGGGCGACGGTCATGGCTTCGCGCATTGAACGACCAAAATCGTATGTAGAGTCGATCCCTGTGTGGGCGATTGATGACGAGCACTTCGCGGACGCCAGTACCCTCCTGCTCGGGTCGCGCCTGGAGACCAACATCGGCAATCTCAATCTCGGATTGAACGGCGCCAACATTCACGTCTACCAGAGCACGCAGCCGGGGAACGGTTTGAGAGGCAGGCTCCGGCCTACCATGGATCTCATAAACTGGGTAGTCGTTCGCTTTGCGGACGATTCGCCGGAAGACGGAATAGGCGGACCGGTGGTGCAGGAGGCGGCTCTGGTGGTCGACGGCGAGCGCCGGCCCGACATAAGGCCGATCGTTGTCCGTCATGTAAAGGGAATCTCGACTCAACTCGGTACGATCTCCAGATCGTCGGGGGATTTTACCCGCACGGTGTATAATACCTTCAAAGGGTATTACCAGATTCAGCCCAACTACTACCGCGGACGCCGCGAGATTCCACTCTATGCCGATTATCTGCTGCTTGCCGACCACGAGGCGGGTATCGACGTCTCCGGAGAATCCAATCTTCCCGGCCTATTGAGGGACTTCAAATTAGAGAACCCGGACCTGCCGTTGAGGGCAGACGGCGACGAGATCCTGGTTTATATGTGGGAGATCACGGACGTGCCCCATGCCGAGTCGGTCGAGGTCGAAGCGCTGGTTGCAAACGACTACCACGTGGAAGTTGCCATCCTCGACCGACCGAACGAACGGGCGCGAAACAAGGCGGCGGCATTCAAGAGCACCTTCTACAAGACGATAACCCGGGCCCGCGACAATGTGCAGGACCTTTCCAATCTCAAGCGCATCCGTATTCCAATTGGCGAACACACTGCACTCTTTACCTATAGCGCCGATATGAACTTCAACCTGGCCGGATTGGAGGTCAATGGGGAGCTTGCTCGGTCCTCCCTTTACTCCAGGTTTCCGGCGCAAGACAACGGCGCCAAGATCTACGACGAGGGCAAACGTACGGTGGACCACGGCTCCGCGTACTTTGTCAACGCCACCCGCTGGTTCGGTCGTTTGAAATTTGGCGCTGAGTATTTCAGGATGAACCCGGATTTCAACACGACCCTGCGTACCTTCGTGCCGTTCGAACTCGGGCTCACGGAAAGCAACCTCGCTGGTCTTGCCAACAGCACGGTCTACTGGGATCTGGTAGAGGACAACGACGACGGCGATCGGTACCCCGACTTTAGAATCGGCAATCTTCAAGGATTGCCCAACGATCGGCGCGATTTCGATGTCGACGGAGTATTCCCCGGACAAGACGAGGACGCGGACGGATTTCCCGACACCAACAGAAATGGGAACGGCACTCCGGATTACGAAGAACCGTTTCTCATGTACGACGTTGAGCCGATCGAATACGTTTACGGGCTCGACCGGAACAACAACGACGAACCTGACAAGCGCGAGGACGACTTCGACTTCGATTATCCGTACGACAAGGATCAAGGCGGCATTCACATCTTCAGCCAGTTGGGGCTTACGCGCAACTGGTCGGCGGCGATCGGCCGTTACTCGGTCGAACAGATCGCCGGCAACGGCCAGAATCGTTCCACCTACATGCTGCTCAACTATACCCAGCAAGGGATCTTTCGGCTGAAACGAGTTTTCTTCGAGAACAACTTTCGCCGAGTCGAGGATACCGTCGTTGATGAATATACCTTCCTTGACGAAACCCCGGGGCGTGGCTTGATATTCGGCTATCGCGGCTTCGAGCGCGCACCTGCCGGCGACTCGGGTATTCCCATTTTCACGATCCGGGTTGCCCCAGATCCCCTTTCATATCAGGACAGCTACGTCAACGAAACCGTGCTGGAGGGCAAGCTGAACCCCCGGTCTACCCTTTTTATCGAACAGAAGGTCCGCCTTCGGATCAACTGGCAGCAGGAACGGGAAACGGTTTTCGGATTCAAACAGCGGGATCGAAGGCTGGACCTCTGGACGTGGGTGAGCAAGATCGAAAACAGTTGGAATATCCACGGTGTGCGAATCATGCCCCAATACAAGTACCTATTGCTCCGTTTCGAGGATCAAGATGCGGATCGCAAGCCGGGCGGAGGATATTCGAGCCGAGTGCTGCGCGACGAGACCCGTTCCATCCCGATTGTTCGCCTGGAGCTTCCAATAATGCACCGGACCAAACTGCAGGCCGGATTTCAAGGGTTTGGACCGCTTGCCTACCGAGTCAAGGACGACGTTCGTGGGTCGCGAAGTTATAAGGAACGCAACGCGTTCGTGAACCTGATCAATCGTTCCCGCTATTTCGGATATGATCTCTACACCGTCGTCGGCCTCTCCAAGAACCGCAGAAAGTACGATGATCCGGTTCGCGTGGCGGATGGTTTCGACACGATGGCGTTCTTCATTCGAACCTTGGTCGGTTTTACGGAATACGGACGCCCCCTGTAAGCTCTCGTCCGACACTCGTGAGAGTGCGGAGATAGAGCTATTTGCATTGGAGGTTGCGAGTCCCAATCCACCAAGAGACACCAGATCCGTCCAGAGCAGAGTTGCTCTGGTTTTTTTTAAGGGAATAGTACGTGATACACTTCTTTGACGACCAACCCCTCCACTCCATGCAAAGTATCGACAAGGTGCCCGGTCCTGTCGAAAAGCTGGGGATCGTGCTTAAACCGGATCTGCCGTCCGATGGTCAGCGGGTGATGAGCTTTGCCAGCTCGATGGTGCGGCTCCAGTCTGGAGCATGGAGACTCTACTACACGGTTTCCACCACGTCCACCATGCGCATCGCGGTGGCCGAGTCGGCGGATGGCTTGCAGTGGGACAAACCGTCTCTGGGACAGGAACAATTCGAGGGGAAGGATTGCAATCTGTTGGCGATCCAGGGTCTCCCCACCGGAGTGAATAGATACGGGCAGCCGCAGGTTTTTCAACTCGATGACTCGAACTGGCGCATGTATTTCTGGGTCAACAATCGGCCCTTCCTGCGCTACACGGTGGCCGTCAGCGCCGACGGCCTGAGCTGGGAGGTGCCCGATTTCGAGAAGCCCGTGATTTACCATCCGATAGAGTTGGGTTCCTGGATTTGGACGGCAGGGGTGCAGCCCCCCGTAGACGCGAGCTCCAGCGGCCCAGACGTGAAGGCGCTGGAGAACTTTGTGCCCGGCTCCAAGGAGGCGAAGTGGGGGCGCATGTTGGCCATCAGCACGGTAGAGGAATTGCTGCATTACAAACGCATGCGGGCCAACGACGCGGCGTATGTCTTTCGCGATCCCGACAGTGGGCACTTCGAGTTCTATGCGCCGTGGCCTATGTGCAATGCCGAGGGAAGCTGGCGGCGGGCGGAACACGACAATGCTCCGTTCATGCTGCGATCGATCTCTCGCCGTACCAGCGTCGACGGTTTGTTGTGGTCGGACGCGGAATTGCTGATTACCCCCGATGATGAGGACCGGCCGGACCAGCAGTTCTACTATTTGGCAGTCCACCGCCAGGACGACTGGCGTATCGGCATGATGGGCAGTTACCCGGTGCACGACCAGACCATGGATATCGAACTGTGCTTCAGCCGCGACGGACGCCGGTGGGAGCGGCCGGTTCGGACACCCTGGGTCCCCCGGGAGGAACCTCACGAACGCGGCATGTTACACGCCCCGAATCGTCTGTTGGACGATGGTGACAACTGGCTCCTGCTTTATTCGGCAAGTCCGCTTCGTCACAATGAAGGCCGCAACGACCCCGCCGCCAACCGATCTTCTTACATCTGCGCCGCGAGGTTTCCCAGGAACCGCTTTCTCGGATTGCGTTCCCGGGGTGATGGCATTGCTATGCTGTGGACGCGGCCTTTTGTGATGGGTGGCACCCAGCTCTGCATCGATGCCAAGATCGACGGCTGGCTTCGCGCCGAGCTGTGCGATCCGTTTGGGGTGCCGATCGAAGGGTTTACCAAGGGACGATCGACGGCTGTTTCCGGCGATCGCGTCGATCACACGCTCGGTTGGGAAGGAGTTTCAACCGAGAACTACACCTACAACGCCGTGAGTTTGAGGCTGGAATACGAACGCGGCGAGATCTACAACATTCACTGGCGGTAGTGGAGATCGAGATGGCGACCGCCAATGTGTACCCGTTTCTGGATTGGATAGACGTCTGGCCCGGGCAAGCGGGTTGCGACGACAGCGGACACACCTTCTATCAGGATGCTGCCCACGGTGTGGAACTCCAGGTGCAGGAAGCGGCCAAGTCACCGGTATTCCTTTCGCGGGAAGAGCCGTGGGAGCGGATGCGCCTGAATCACGCCATCGTTCGCCGCGATGAAAACCGTTACCGCATGTGGTACTCGGCGATGGCCTCGAACGATCCGACGGAAAATTTCATCTGTTATGCCGAAAGCGCCGACGGTTTCAACTGGGAGCGACCGGAGCTGGAACTCTACGAATTTCAAGGATCAAGAGCGAACAACATCCTTTTCGACCACTCGTTTTTCGGCTGCCATTCGATTCTCGTAGATGAGTCGGCGCCGGCGGAGGAGCGCTACAAATCGATCGACGGACACCTGCAGCTCTACAAGAAGGGGAAGAGGGTCCCCAGCACTCGGCAGAACAAGCTCGAGATCCGGGAAATCCGCAAAGCGATGGATGTCCAGGGCTACAAACCGAAAGAGATCGAAGCGGAAGCAGATACCCGCTGGGTAGTCCGCGGAGCAGTGTCGGCCGACGGCCTGCGTTGGAAGCTTCTGGAGAAACCGCTGGTACAAGTACCGCCCGCTCTCGATACGCAGAATGTCCTCGCCTTCGACGAGGCGGCGGGCGAATATATGGTATACCTCCGGGGCAGCTTGGAGCGCCGGCGCTCGCTACGCCGTACCGGAGGATCCGAATTCGACAACTGGCCCCAGCCGCGTCTGGTGTTTACGCCGGATCCCCAGGATCCCGTAAGTGACTCCATCTACAACTCGGCCTACTGCCGCTGTCTGAGCAGCGGACGCCACCTCATGTTTCCGTCCATGTATCATCAGGTTGCCGCGACCACAGACATCCAGCTGGCCAGCAGCTGGGACGGCTGGAATTGGACTCGCCCGGAGCGACGCCCGATCATCACCCGCGAAACCGACGAAGGGGAATACAGCTGTATCTACGCATCTCCGTGCATCCTCGAGCTGGAGGACGGCTGGGGAGTACCATACCACGGCAACTTCCACCTTCACGACTGGGCTGGATGGCCCGATGCAGAGGTCTGCGATGGCGAGTTCCGGTGGGCCCGGTGGCAGCCGGATCGTCTGTGCGCCCTCCGAGCCCGGGAGCATGGCTGTTTTACTACGGTAGAGCGGGAATGCCAGGGCGATCGGCTGCGACTGAATTTCAAATCCGAACCGGGCGGCTGGGTCCGCGCCGCCCTTGTGCAGCGACGACCCGGTACCCCTCCCACGCCGGTACCGGAGCTGGAGGGTTTCGAGCTTGCTTCCTGCGATCTGCTTTCCGGTGACGAGCTGGCGCAGGAGGTAACCTGGAAAGGGAAGGGCGATCTCGGTTCCCTCGCCAATCGGCCGTTATCGCTGCGCATCGAAATGGCCAAGACGACGCTGTTTTCCGTCTCCATATAGCTCTCTGACTTGATCAGATGAAAAACTCTGCTGCCACCGTGTTGCAACCCGACGTTTCGCTGCCGGATCTGCGTCTTGCCGAAGTGCGCCATACGAAGTCACCGTGGACTTTGCGCTCCTATGCTAGCAGAGAGATCTGGGAATCCAGGGCGTCGCAGATCCGCGAGCACATCCTGGTCACCTCCGGACTCTGGCCGCTGCCCCAGCGCACAAGACTCAACGCCCGACTGTTTGAACCTGCGCAGCGAGACGGGTACTCCATCGAGAAGGTGTACTTCGAGAGTTTCCCCGGGTTCCTGGTATGCGGAAACCTCTACCGTCCGCTTCGCGGCGGGCTTGCCCCGGCGGTTTTGTGTCCTCATGGTCACTGGAAGCGGGGGCGATTGGAGCATTCGGAAGCGGGTTCGGTCCCTGGTCGCTGTATCAACCTTGCGCGGCAAGGGCACGTAGCTTTCTCCTATGACATGATCGGCTACAACGACAGCGATCAGATCCGGCACCGGGACCTCGCCGGCCCCCGCGGATCTCTCTGGGGCATTGGTCTTCTCGGACTGCAGCTCTGGAACAGCATTCGGGCGCTCGACTTTCTCAGCTCCCTTCCAGGCGTGGACAAGAACCGGGTCGGCTGCACCGGCGCTTCGGGGGGAGGCAGTCAATCCTTTCTCCTGGCCGCCGTCGATGACCGGGTTGCCGCTGCGGCGCCGGCCGTTATGGTGGCAGCCGACTTTCAGGGAGGATGTGTCTGCGAGAACCAGGGGCATCTACGCCTCGACATCAACAACGTCGAAATCGCCGCGACCATGGCTCCAAAACCCCTCCTATTGGTGGCGGCGAGCGGCGACTGGACCGTCCACACCATGGAGGTTGAATACCCGGCGATCCGCGAGATCTATCGACTCTACGGGGCGGAGGATCGGGTCCGTGCCGCGATCGTTGACGCACCCCATAACTTCAATCGAGAAAGTAGAGAGGTGGTCTACGGTTTCTTCAGCAGGTGGTTCCTTAAGCAGAACGGCAGGGTCCGGGAACGGCGATTTACCGTCGACGCCGATGAAGAGCTCCGGGTTTTCAGCAGACGATCGAAACCACGCCGGTTACTAAACGAGAGAGGTGTGACAGATTCGCTGATACGCCGCTCCCATCGCAGTCGGCCCGCGCTGCACGCCGACCGCCCATCGACGCTGCGCGGGTTTAGAGCCTCGGCGAAACCTGGATTGAGCCACGCCCTCGGGGTCCGCTGTCCGCTGCCAGAGGACCTGTTCCTCAAGGAGATGGGGCGGGAACGTGGCAAAGCCCACACCGCGCAACGCAAGCTTCTCGGACGCAGGGAATCGGGTGAGCGCGTGCCCGCGATTTTCTACGGGCCTTTGGGGTGCGGCAGACGCGCGCGGGCGGCATTGGTGGTTCACCCCGAAGGGAAAGCAGCCCTGGTCGATGCGCGGGGCCGTCCGAAGAAGGAGATTGCGGACCTGCTGAGCGCCGGGATCTGTGCGCTCACCATCGATCCGTTTCTCACGGGCGAGTCAGCGCCGGCTCCGACCCAAGACGGCGGCGCCTACGTGACGACCTACAATCAGACCTGCGCGGCCCGCAGGGTGCAGGACATCATCACCTCCCTGGCATATCTCAAGAGCCGGACCGATGTGGGATCCGTTCATCTCGTCGGCCTCGGCGACGCCGGGTTGTGGTGTCTGATGGCACGTGTTTTCTTCAAGGAGGCGGTGCGGACCGCCATCGATTTCAATCGCTTCGACGTGGACGACGACGAGAGCTGGTGCTCCCGGTTCTTCGTACCGGCGCTACGCAGTTCGGGGGATGTTCGGTCTGCGCTGAGCCTGATAGCGCCCGGACAATTGCTCATTCACAACGCCGGGCCCTTCTTCCCCAGGCGGTGGGCGCGCACTGCCTACCGGGCGGCTGGGAGCTCAACCGCGCTGAAACTCGAAACGGGGCGGCTAAAATGGAGCACGGTAAAGACATGGCTGACAGGATGAGAACGGGCAACGTCAATCCGGGGTTTCTTCGCCGTGTAAGGGTGCTGGTGGGCCTTCTACTCTGCCTCCGGGGCCGAGACGTTTCCTCTGCTCGGCAATTGATGAACACCCGGTTTGCGGGAGTTGGCCTGCCGCGCCGCTTTCTCAAGCTGCTGGCCTGGGCGTTCGATGTGATGTGGCGCGAGATCCCCGAGGCAATGCACTTGATCAGTCTCGATAAGGAGCTGTCCACTACGCCGTACTGGCTAACCGCTCCGAATCCGCTGGAAAACCACCCCTGGGAATCGGATGCCCAAGCGAAGCTTCCCGAGACCGCGGAGGTCGTTGTGGTTGGTGCCGGTTTCGGTGGCGCTTCGGTGGCCTACCACTGGTCGAAACACGGGTCGCAACCGCTGGTGGTCCTGGAGCGGAACGAAGCGGCCAGCGGCGCCGCTGGCCGCAACGGCGGCATTGTGGTGATGGCCGGGGGAAACTACCACGGTTATTACGTTCACGATCCAGTTTTCAATTACATGTCGCAGAAATTTCCTGAACTGTCAGAGACCGAACGGAAGCAGCGGGCGACAGACTTCGTGGCGGTCTACGTCGACGCGGTCCAGGCCAGTCACGAGATGATCAAACGGACCTTGGCGGAAGAGGGGATAAACTGTGATTACGAGCAGCGAGGGTGGGTGTTTTTCGCAGACGACGTTACGCACGAGAAACTGGAAACATCTCTGCAGATGGGAGATCGTCTCGATCACTCCGATTGGGTACGACGCTCGCCCGCGGAGATCGCCAGCCGCTGCGGCGCCTCTACGGAACTGACCGGAGCCGAATCCGTCGGAAGCGCCACCTGGCACCCGGCAAAGTGGGTTTGGGGTTTGCTGCAGAAAGCGATCGAGAAACCCAGTGTCGAACTCTTCACCCGGACCACCGTAACTGCTGTTGAACGGGATGGGGACAGCTACGTGGTGAAGACCGATCGCGGATCTATACGCGCCCGTCACGTCGTCAACGCGACCGAGTCGCACACCTGCTCAGTCTTTGCGAACTTCACCAGGGGCATTCCAAACCTGGTTACGCCTCACAAAGAGCAGGGGATGCATGCCAGCGGCGGACCGCCTACCTTGGCGCAGCAGGTGGGGATCAGTGGTCCCCTGGGTTGGTACACCCGAGTCGCGGCGGGTGGCATGGTTTTCGGGTCCGACCACACGCCGGTCGGCCAGCATCAGGCGGGCATGAACAGTCCTTCACGCTTCATCACGTTATACAGGGCGGCTGCCTTTGGGGAGAACTGGACACCGGAACCGTTGCGGGTTACCCACGAATGGACCGGAACTACCTCCACCACCCCTGACAAATTTCCGATCGTCGGTTTGCTGGACGATCACGGATTGTACATGATCGGTGGGTTTGCCGGTGCCGGCTCAGCGGTCTCGTTCAATGCCGGCAACACGATTGTGGAGCGGATCCTGGGCAAGCGAAGTGATCCGGAGTACCATCCTGAGGAGTTCTTTTCAGTGGAGCGTTTCCGGGACAGCGCGCACTACGGCCGCCGAAGCGATTAGCAGGCTGCGTAGGCGCGACGTCGTGACGGACAAAGGTTCGGTAGGATCGCGTGCCGCTGGCTGAAAAACCGTACGAGGAGATACGATGTCGAAACCGAAGGTGTATCTGAGCTGTCCTCTTCAACCGGAGGTCCGGGAGCTGCTCGCCGAAACCACCGAAGTCGCTTACTAGCCCGAATGGACCCCGGTGCCGCAGGATATATTGAAGAAGGAATGTGCCGACGCCAGCGGATTGATGATCCAGGTATTCAACACAGTGGATGCCGCACTGTTGGAATCGTCATCAGACATGAAGGTCGTCTCCATCGTCGGCAGTGGCACGGAATGCGTCGACATCGAGACAGCGACCCGCAAGGGCATTCCGGTGGGCAATACACCCGGGGCGGCCAGCAAGGGCACGGCGGACATGGCGATGGCACTGCTTCTGGCCGGAGCTCGTCGCATCGCCGAGATCGACAGGTGGACCCGCGCCGGAAATTGGGAACACGACCTTTCCACCATGGATCTGGTGGGGCAGGAGGTGCACGAAAGCACGCTGGGAATCGTGGGTTTGGGAAAGATCGGTGCGGAGATGGCGAAGCGGGCAAAGGGGTTGGACAGTTGGCGTTGAGCAGTTCGGAGGTGAATCGAGCTTTGCCACCAGAGAAGACAAACGGAGAGAGAAGGTGGGGCAGGGCACACCGGTAAAGCTCCACTTCCAGGTGGGTGAAGACCCTTCGTCGAGCAGGTCGTTGAACGTCCGGTTCCACCTCTGGGAGCTCACCGCCAAAGACGAACTCCGAATAACCCTCAATGGCAACCCGCTGACAGGCCTAAGGCCCTCCGTGCAGCTGGGGGCGGACCCTTCAGGGTGCTGGCTTGAAGAATCGATTGCGAAGGATATGGTGCGGGCCGGGAACAACGAGGTCGAGGTTGTTCTCGAGCAGCGCAACGAAGCCGTGAGCTCGGAGCTGGTACTCGATGCCGTGCAGCTGGATATGCGGTGTTCCTGAAGCGGTAGAAATCGCTCGCAGTGGGTAACGTTCCGCGCTGTCACGATAACCCACTCAGTCGATCGCTTCCATTTCCACTGTTTCCACGGGTCGATCGGATCGTTCCAAGATATATGTGGCCCCCGCCTTCGTCGGCGTCTCCAGCGTCCATCTGCCGCTCTGGTCTGCCGCCAGGTCCACCGTTTTGGCGTCCTGCCTTGAGAACCGACAGACCATCGCTTCGAATACCACCTCACCGTTGTCCAGACACCGCAACCTGACAAGCAGTGGCTCGCCCTCGCCGAACGGCGAGGCGATGCGGAGGTTCTGGCCGGCCAGGCTGTGGACAACGGCGTACGGAATCTCCGATCCCCGCTTCTCGGACGTAATCAGAAATGCGCCGGCGGTACGCAATGAGTGGAAGCGAGCGGACACGTCCCGGGGAACGCCGGGGAAAAGGTGAATGGTGCCTCCCAGACTCAGCAACAACATGTCGTTGAGGGCGCGTCCCATCCCCGGCGCGTGATCGACCATGAACTTGGGGTTCTCCCAGCTGCGACGGAAGCCAAGGGTCGGCTCCGCCGCGATTCGCGCCAACCTCTGAGCCTCCTCGGGCAATCCCAGTCGAACGGCATTGGCCGTGAAATAACCACACCAGTCGCGTTCCATGTCGAAGAGCGAGATTCCATGTTCGCGCTCTTGGTGAGCGGCGGCGACCGCTCTTTCATACCACTGTCGCGATCCGTGATACAAACTCACCTGCTCGAACGGAAAGACGGGACAGGTCAGCCAGGGCCCATGAGCTTTTTTGAAGAGGGGAGGTTTGTCTTCGAACGCCTTCCAGGCGTTTGTCTCGACATCGACCGGAAAGTCGGGCAAGCGTGCCAGACGCCGCGTCCAACGCCCGCGGTCGGATGTGTCGTTGCCCAGTATTTCCGCCGCCGCGAGTGTTAGCTCCCACAGTCGTCGCACGGCCGCCAGGTCGTACTGAGAATTCACCCCCCAGCCCTCCAGACTGCCGGTATTTACCTCCCAGCAGATGGATGGGGCGATCCTTCCCCGGTCGTCGTGGAACGACAGGTAGTCTTCCGAGAACCGAGTAACCTCTCGCAGCAGTGGATATCCCCATTCCTGCAGATAATCCAAGTCACCGCTGTACTCGTAGTAGTCCCAGAACAGGGACGCCAGCCAGCATGCCGGACTCATGGAGGCGAGGAGGGGGAGGACCGTCGCGTTGCCGGTGGGGTTTCCGAAGACGTCGCAGGAGTGCGGCAAGTACGACCCTTCCATCTCGAAGAACTCCCGCGTGTCGCGCTGGCACCGGGGCAGGATACTCAGGTAGAACGCCAGCAATGGCTCCACGAGGTCGAGCCGGTTGGCGGTGAAGCAGCTCCAGTAGGTCGCCTGGATATTGAGGTTGGCGTGGTAGTCAGCGCGCCAAGCCGGTTGGTGCTCCTTGATCCAGGCTCCTTGCAGACCAGGAGAGTGTTTACCGGCACGCAGACATGACCCGCAGATGTACAGGGCCCGGTACCAGCCTCGCTCTGCATCTTCGTCGTCGATGGCCACGTAACCACGGTTCCAGTAAAACCTCCACCATTCAGCATGGCGTTTTTCCACCTCGTCCGCACCGTCCTCGACTGCGGTTTGCAATCTGCTGCCAGCCAGGGCCGCCGGGTCTTGGGCGTCAAGTTCCGTGACAACCGTCGAATAGATAACCAGTTCGCCGTCTGCCAGATCAACGTCCCCAAGAAAGCGGTGGCCGGCCTGCTGCCAGTTCAGATCGTGGTCGCCCCGGATTCCGATTACGTAGGAATCGCCGGCGGGCAAACGATAACGGAGCAAAAGGGTGGAATCTGCGACGGAAACCTCCGGCGCCGGCACGTCTGCCTCGGGGCTGCGGGAGTATTCGATTCCCACCGGTCCCAGCGGATAGACGCCGGGTGTCAGGCGAGTGAGTAAAACCTCGTGCGGCTGGGATACCAACGCGCGGATAGTGGTCGGCGCGCCTCGCGCCCGCTGACCTTGCTGGTATTGGCCGGCGGGCAAGAACGTGGTTTCGCTGGTTGCGCGGTAAAGGTTGTGGTGTTGGGAACAACGGGCGTTGATAGCAGCTTCGGCGACTCGCAGTCGCAGCACCCCTGCTGGCATAAAGCAGGGCAACGGATAGGTGGGCAGGGTGGCAGCCAAGCGCAGATACTCTTCCTCATCTTGCGACTCGTAACACCGACGCAACTCTGCGAACGTGCACTGGGGCAGGAATCCGCGGCCGGGATCTCGTCGGTCCCACAAGTCCGTTTTGCCGAACACCATCGACAGGTTGTCTGGAAAGCCGTGAACCGCCACGCCCAGATCACCGTTACCAAGCATCGCACCACGGGTCCAATCCGCCGAAGGTCCGTACGGCTCGCCCCAGGTTAGATCGTGTCGTCCAACTCTCGACTCCAGATCAAGGGTCCAGCGCGCCTGCTTTTGCGGGAGCGTTTCCGTGGGAAGGGATCGCACAATCAGAGGCCGTGGGGTTTGCGGCAGGTTTCCGGCAGCGAATTCGTTGGCCGCCGCGCCTTGGATAGCACGTCGCAACATCTCCGTGCGACCGGAGTCTGTCGGCAGGGCACGTCGGGCGCGCTCACTCCACTGGCGTACGAGGTCAGCTTTGGAGGTCATCTTCGAGCCGTTGTTGGAAGTCGCGCATACGACTTAGTATAATTCAACAATTCCCCTGTTCCCACCATTCCAGCGAGACTCGACCCAATGGCCAAACCGAAGAATGTGCTACTCATCATCGCAGACCAGTGGCGTGCAGACTGTTTGGGGAGCGCGGGCAACAGGGTGATTCAAACACCGAACCTCGACAGATTGGCAGCTGAAGGCACGCACTTTACCTCCTGCTTCAATCAAACGGCGCCGTGCGGCCCCAGTCGCATGTGTATCTATACCGGTCGTTACATGTGTTCAACGCGTTCGGCTCACAACTGCACGCCGCTGGAGAACGCCGAAGAGAATTTCGGTTTCGTGCTGCGCAGCGCCGGTTACGATCCGGGTCTCATCGGCTACAACGACTATGGCATCGATCCGTCGATCTTGCCGGATAGCGATTTTCGCACCCATTCCTTGAACTATGCAAACGTCCTACCGGGCATCGAACGGGTGCTCTATCACGAGTACGACAGTCCCGAGTATTTCGCGTCACTGCGGCAGAAGGGGTATCCGGAAGAGTTGCTCAATCACAGAGCGATCCACCTCCCGAACGTGCCCGCCGAAGGTCCAAGCGAGCATCTGGACTCTTATTTTCCGGCAAAATACAAGAGGGAAGACAGCGAGTGCCGTTACCTGACCGAAACGGCCATCGAGTACGTAACGCAGCGCGGGGAACGGGGAGACGCCCGAGGTTGGGCGCTGAGTCTCAACTACATCAAACCCCACCCTCCCAACGTCTGCTGCGATCCGTACCATCGCATGTACATGGATGCAGATTTTCCAGCTGCCGCCCGCAACCCACGGGAGATCGAGACACCCCACCCCTACTGGCAATTTCATTGGAACAAACTGAGTGAGCCCGATCTGACCAACGAGCGTCATCGGCACGAGTATGCCGCCGCCTACTACGGCATGATCAGCGAGGTCGACGAAAATCTAGGGTTGCTCTTCCAAACTTTGAAGGATTCGGGCCAATGGGAAGACACCTTGATCGTGTTTACATCGGACCATGGGGAATACTTGGGAGACCATTACTTGACTGGCAAGGGTCATTTCTACGACGGCTCCCTGCACATTCCGTGTCTGGTTCGAGATCCCTCACCAGCGGCCGACGGTACCCGCGGCCAGCACCTGGATCCCTTGGTGGAATCCGTCGATGTTGCTCCCACCATTCTCCAGTGGACCGGTACCGAGATTCCCGATGTGGTGCAGGGGCGAAGTCTGCTGCCAGCGGTTCGCGGAGAGCCATATGTCGAGAAAACTGAAGTCTTCCACGAATACGATTACCGGCAGGGGGTGCTGCGGGTGGACCGGAGCGCGGATCCGGATAAACACATGGCCTGGGTGGTGCGCGACCGGGCGGTCAAATACGTGCAGTTCGCCGACCCGGACATGCCCCCATTGCTATTCGACCTAGCCGCCGATCCAGCCGAACTAGAGAATCTGGCAGCCAGGGAAAGTCACACACCCACCGTGGCAACCTATTGTCAGAAACTGTTGCGCTGGCGCATGTACAACGAAGACCAGCGCATGGAACACTGGGCGCAACAGCTCTGGTTCCAATAAGCCACTCGCGTTGCAGCCGGATTTCGCGACAATTCCTCGGCCTCGCGACAAAACGCATTTCACCACGCCCCCTAGGCAAGCCACTCCGGGTAGCGGTCCCGCATGTTCTTCATGACCGCTTCGTACACCTCCATATCGAAGCACTTGTACGGCGATAGCAGGCGCAGCGGCATATCGATGCCGCTGCCGCGCACGATCATCTTGTCGTAACAGCCGTCGATACCCTCACGGGCAAGCGTCGGCACGTCGAAGTCAGTCATCACCCGTTCGTACTCCGCCAGCATCGGAAACAGTTTGTCCCAGTTCTTGTCGACACCGTACTGAAAGAACTCCTTGGTCTTGCTGGGAAACAGTCCGCCGTAGGAGCTCAATAGGGAACACTCACCGTAAAGGCAGCCAATGGGAAATCCCAACTCCCCGTAAAAGTGCTGCAACTCGGGCGCATTGGTGGCGAGGTTTGCCACGTCGCCGATGTCCGAGCGACAGTTCTTGGTGCCGGCGATATTCGGAATGGCATCGGCCAGGCGCCGGTAGTCCTCGCCCCGCAGCAGCCTCCGGCCTCGGGGCAAGTTGTAATGAATGAAGCGACAATCCGGAAACGTTCCGCACACGTCGCCGAAGTAGATCATGTATTCCTCGTCGTCCAGTTCACCCCACGGCGTCAGGGCGATTTGAAACGTGCGGATTCCCAGGTCGTGGGCAAAAGAAATGCGCTCTACCACCTGGCCCGTGGACATGCCAATGATGCCTACCATCGGATATACGTCTGGTTTGTCCACCTCCTCTTGAAAGATCTCCACGATCTGCTTGAACTGCGACAGGGTTACGGCATACCCTTCGCCCGCCGTACCAAAGATGTACAGGTGATTGAAACCCTTGTTGAGTGTCGCCCTGACCTCGCTGCGAAAGACTCCTCCAGGAGCTCTTCGTTGTCGTTCCACGGGATTTCGCAACTGACCAGCAGCGCCTGAGGGTAGCGCATCTCCATTGTGACCTCCGCTTTAACGAGTTTTAGAACCGACCGGAATATAACATCCGCCTCTCCGTGATCCAGAAAGGGTTTTCGTCCGGGGTTCCATTGTTTTCGGGCCAATCTTGTTCCTATTTTCAACAGAGCGCCCCAAAACAGAGATCAGATGCGCGATAGAATACTCTTCCTGCTGCTACTGACACCGCCGATTGTTCATGCAAGCGAGGCCGTCGACTATCCGGATCTGCAGCAAGTATCGACGCGCAACCTACTCCTGAAACGGCAACTGCCCAGCTACCAGGTTTCCGGACGCCCCGATAGGGCACAACATTTCCGCCGGCCGTAATGCGGTCTCCGTGGATGCCACCGGGGTTTTCCCGGGCCAGGATGAGGATCAGGATGGCTGGCCCGACACCAACCGCAACTTCGACGAGATTCCGGATTATGACGAGCCGTTTCTCATGTTCTATGTGGAACCGAACGAATACGTCTACGGCCTCGACCGCAACAACAATACTGAACCGGACGTGCGCGAGGACGACCGCGAGGTGGATTATCCGTACGATCCGCTGGCCTTCCAGAAAAGCTTCGTGAACGATACCTACCTCGAAGGTGTGTTCGAGCCGCTGCCGTTGCTTTATTTGACTCAGAAATGGCGTTTGCGGCTGAACTGGCAGAAAGGCGGCGAGCTACCTGGCGGCGCTACCCAGCGCCGCCGGCGCCTGGACTTCGGCACCTCCGTAAGCAAGCTGCAGTACTCCCTGCATTTCGGTCGCTTGGAGATTTCTCCGCAGTTCAAGCTGCTCTTCTTGAAGCTGATCGACCGGGATGCGGACCGCCGACCGAACGGGGGCTACAGTAGCCGCGACCTGCGCTCCGAATACCACCTCATACCTATCGTTCGCCTGCGATACGCGCTGCTCGAGCGCACCAGCTTGCGCCTCGGAATCCAGGGGATTGGGCCACTGCCCTATCGCCTGAAGGATTCGGTCCGCTCCCGGGAGAGTCTGGAGCGCCGCACCACTACGCTCACCCTCACTAACCGATCCCGATACTTCGGCTACGACCTCTACACGATCGTGGGCATGGGCCGCGATCAACGAGAGTTCGCCGACACCTTTCGCCGCGCCGAGGAATTCGATCGCCTCAACATCTTCGTCCGCGCGCTCATCGGGTTCACCGGATACGGGGTGCTCCTTTGAGGTGCGTTTGAACAGCGACGCACCGTTGAGCCAAAATCGCTCAATTACCCTGCGCGCTTTTCTGCTGGGTCTGATCACATGCGCCGGGATTCTCTACTTCATCATCCAGGTGGGCCAGGGCTTGAAGTCGGGCAACTTCGTCAAGTCCCAGTACCCCATCGTAGCGTTCATGCCATTCGTGTTGTGGCTCTTTCTCAATACCTTGCTCAAACGGTTGTGGCCTTTCGTAGCGCTGCGCCAGGGGGAGCTGCTGGCGATCTTTGCCATGCTGTGGGTGGTGGGTACCATGCCGCAGCTGGGCTGGGCCACCTACTGGACGAGCACCCTAGCGCATCCCGTCTTTCATGCTACGCCGGAGAATCGATATGCCGAACTCCTCCTGCAGTACCTTCCCTGGCACGTGCTCCCCGACGCGTCACCGAGGGTGACCGAGCGGCTCTGGCTCGGGCTTCCGGAAGGTATGGATATTCCGTGGGACGGGTGGTACCGTCCCTTGGGACATTGGCTGGCAGTCTCAGTGGCGATGGTTGTGTTCGGATTCTGTCTGATGGTTCTGTTCCAGAAGCAGTGGGAGCACGTGGAAAAGCTGGCCTTCCCCCTGGCCCAGATGCCGCGGGATTTGACAGAAGGATTCGACGGATCAGGACGCATGCCAGAGTTGTTCCGATCGCGGCTGTTCTGGATCGGATTCGCCGTGGTTTTCTCGGTTTTCTGCTACAACATCATCACGTATTTCACGCCGGGTATGACGCCGGCCACCATCTACTGGAAGCGCTACAGCCTGGAATTCGGGGAGTACCACCCGGTGTCGATCCGGATCCAGCCGCTGGTGATGGCGTTTACCTACCTGTGCCCGCTAGACATCCTTGCCAGCCTGATCCTGTTCTATTTGATCCACATGCTCAAATTCGGATTCATGCAACGATTCGGCGTGGCGCTTGGAGAGGCTGGTCAGGAGCTCCCACCGTGGGAGATTCTGTCGTTGGAAGCGAACGGCGCTCTTTTCCTGGTGGCAGTGTGGTCGATCTGGATCGCCCGCGGGCACCTAAGCCAGGTCTGGCACCTGGTGAGAACGGGGAGGGGCGAAAAGCATGAGGTCATTCGCTATCGGCTCGCTCTCGCGGGAATACTGCTATCGGCACTGTTCACGATCGCCTGGGGCGTCAATCTGGGAATGAGCGCTTCGACGGCGACCCTGGCATTTGGCCTCATCGCCCTATCCTATTTCGTGACGGTGAAGCTGATCGCCGCCACTGGTTTTGGACCCGCTTTTCCGCGTTACGAAAAAGGCACCCTGATCGTCGAGGATTTGATCGGCTCAAGCCACCTTTCGCCGCGGGGGTTGGTGGCCTTCGAACTGTTCTCCAGCCCCGCTTTTTTTGGTGGTGGCCGTATCCAAACCTGGACGACTATTACACACTACCTGCGATTGTTCTCTCTGCGCCGGCAGCCCGTGTGGGTGCCGCTGGCGATTCTGGCGACCTTTGTGTTCGGGTTTCTGGTAGCCGTCGGCAATACCATATCACTGGCGTACAACGACGGCGGGGCACTTCACCTCCATGCCCACGGACAGGGGGTGTACGACCACATGGTGAGACTTCTGGAGAATCCCAAGTCATCCGATCTGGCAAAGTGGGGAGTTTGGTTGTGGGGCTTTTTCGAAGCGGGCATCCTTGCGTTCATGCGCAGTCGTTTCCATTGGTTTCCGTTCCATCCGATCGGATTGGCCCTGCAAAACAGCATCGGCTCCCAACTCTACTGGGTCCCCTTGGCGCTGGTTCTGGTCGTAAAGGCGATTCTGTTGCGCTATGGTGGTGTTCAGGCATTCGTGGCCGGCAAGCCTTTCTTCTACGGTTTGGGAGTAGCATACGTCGCCGGTGTCGTCGCTTCCCTTTGCGTCGATCTAGTCTGGTTCCCTGTCGGCCACGTCGTGCACGGGTGGTAGGCTTCGCGTCAATGAGGTGTCTATCGAGTCTGCGTGACGCTAGGCGAAGCGGTAGCCAAAAATCTTGGCGCTACAAAGCCGAATGCGCAGCTGCAGGTCCTTGCCCTCCAGTTCGGAAAGATTCTCTTTGCCCTTCCAACGGCAGCACGTCCAGATCTCGTCGCCGCGAATCGGAACGTGATCGTCGAAGGTGAATCCCACCACCGGCTTACTGACGCGGCGGTCCACCGCTTCCCACAGCTCCACTTCCACGCTGCCCACCTGTTTGGTGCGGGCATTGATCTCGATATGACCGCCCTCGTACGTCACCCGTTGAGTGAAGAACTCGCCCTGGCTCGCGGCTTCGATGCCCGCCAGCCGACCCTCCTCCCACATAGCCCAGGCGAAACGCGCCGGGGACTCAATGTCTTCGTAGAATTGCCTGAAGCTCTCGTTGTGGGTCTCGCCCTCTCCTCGGTACGGCATCGCCAGAACGCCGTCCGGCAAACGGACGAGGTTGGGACACATGTAGACGGCGCCGCTGTCCCATTCCCCCAACCTGCCTGGCTCCACGATCGGCTCATACGAGACCCAGTTGAACAACTTGCCGTCCGGACTGGTTGCCAGCCGGGTGTCCACCAGATCGCTGTCGTGATGATAGATGGCTGAAAACAGGAACTTGACGGAGGGGTCGTCTGGGTACCAGGTAAACCCGTTGGTGTAGTAGTCGTCTGCTGGCGAGTCCATCGGCGTCGGACAGATAACGACCTGGGCGGCGGGCCATTGGCGAAAGTCATCCGTCTCGCTGCGGCTTATCGCTCTGCCGTTCAATTTGCCTCGAACGAAGGCGACGTACTTCTTCAAGGTCGGATCCCAGCAACCGACGTTATGGGTGTCGTGGAAATCTCGCAGGAGCGGCTCGGGTAGTCGCGTCCAGTGATACCCGTCGGCGGAAACACAGCCGTACAAGCCGTATTTGAATTGAGGCTCGGTATCCTCAGGAACGTCGTGCAATCTGTCCCAGTGGAACGCCTTGTAGCGTTCGTCGGCAGGACCCGAATCGTCCCGGAATACGGCGGAAGAACCGCCATAGGGCGACACTATGTTGTTGGTTTTCGCTCCGCCGAAGGTGAAGATACCGAGTGAAGGCTTGACCCAATGTAAACCGTCTTCGCTTTCGGCGTAACACAACGCACCGCTACCGAAGTCCATCTCCTGCTCGCCGGCCATCACACGTCTGGCATCAGCCGCATCTTCCTTAGGGAATTTCACCAAGTACCAGCACCGAAACTTGCCATCTTCCTCGATTACGGTAAGCCAATTGATCGAGTCCTCCCACGGCTGATCAGCTTCCAGCCAGGGCGCCGACTTCGTGGCCTTTTCCACCGCGATCTGGACGCCGAAGGGGATCCTTAGGCGTTTCATCCCGTGACCGGAAAAGTCGCGATAGATGTCCCACTCGCGCTCGTACCTCTCGACGAACTCCTTGCCCGCCTTCGACAGTCGATCGGCATCCAGGGTCACATCCATACGTCCCTTGTCCACGTGAACCCAGTCCAGAAAGAAGTAGGTGTTTCCCATATCTGATTCTCGCTTTTTTCGAGGTGTTGAGCACGGTACAGCTGAAAAGTTAGATTATATCGAATACGTAGTAAGTCAATGAATGGGCCTTGCTTCGCGGGCACCACGCTGTGGCTGGACGCTCCGTCTTACGGATATACCTTCCTGGACGATCCCCGATTCTTTGAGAACTTCGGAGGTTTTGAGCCGGACGACACACAGCTCCGTCGGCGCCTCGATTTCAGTATCGATGAGCCGGATGCACTACACCCCTGCGTTTGGATCAATGGGAGATTTGGCCGCAATTCAAACTGCCCTATTTGAAGTTGATCGACGCGGATGCGGACCACCTCAACATCTTCGTCGGCGCGCTCATCGGGTTCACCTAATACGGGGTACTCTTTTGAGGTGCGTTTGAACAGCGATGCACCTTTGAGCCAGCATCGCTCAATCACCCTGCGCGCCTTTCTGTTGGGGCTGCTCACCTGCGCCGGGATTCTCTACTTCATCATCCAGGTGGGCCAGGGCATGAAGTCGGGCAGCTTCGTCAAGTCCCAATACCCCATCGTGGCGTTCATGCCGTTCGTGCTGTGGTTGTTCCTCAACACCGCGCTCAAGCGGCTGTGGCCCTTCGTGGCCCTGCGCCAGGGAGAGCTGCTGGCGATCTTTGCCATGCTCTGGGTGGTGGGTACCATGCCGCAGCTGGGCTGGGTCACCTACTGGACGAGCACAGTAGCGGGTCCCGCGTACCACGCGACGCCCGAGAACAGATGGGCAGACCTGCTCTACGACTACATCCCCTGGCACGTGTTGCCGGATACTTCGCAGCGGGTCACCGAACTCCTCTGGTTGGGCTTGCCGGAGGGCATGGAGATTCCTTGGGACGGCTGGATCCGTCCCATCTTCCATTGGCTTGGTGTGTCGGTTGCGATGGTCATCTTCGGCTTCTGTCTGATGATGCTCTTTCAGAAGCAGTGGCAGGATGGCGAGAAGTTGAATTTTCCACTGGCGATGATGCCGCGAGACCTGACGCAGGGATTCGACGGTGAAGGCAGGATGCCGGAGATCTTCCGCTCGCGCCTGTTCTGGATCGGCTTTTTGGTGGTTTTCCTGGTCTACGCCTACAACATAGTCACCTATTTCACGCCGGGGATGACGGCGACCACCATCTACCTGGAACGCTATGACTGGGAGCTCGGAGAGTTCCATTCGGTGATCATTCGGGTTCAGCCATTGGTGATGGCGTTCACCTACCTGTGCCCGGTGGATATCCTCGCCAGCCTGATTCTGATCTACCTGATCTACATGCTGAAATACGGTTTCATGCGGCGATTCGGCGTGGCGATCGGGGAAGAGGGTCAGGAGCTCAAATCGTGGGAAATCCTGTCGCTGGAGGCGAACGGCGCGCTCTTTCTGATCGCGTTCTGGTCCATCTGGCTTGCCCGCGGCCACCTGCGTCGGGCCTGGCGATCGGCACGGTTCGGCGAGGGAGCTGATGTGGATGTGACGCGGTATCGGTGGGCGATCGTCGGCATGGTTCTTTCGGCGATCTTTGTTATCGGCTGGGGGGTCAGTATCGGCATGGACATCGGTACGGCGACGCTTGCGTTCACCCTGATCGCTCTGACCTATTTCGTCACGGTCAAGCTGATCGCCGCCACCGGCTTTGGTCCCACCTTTCCCAAAGACTCCAAGGGGATACTGATCGTCGAGGATCTGATCGGTTCCAGCCAACTTGCCCCGCGCAGTCTGGTGGCGTTCAAGATATTCTCCAGTCACGCTTTCTTTGGCGGCGGGCGAGTACAGGCATGGAACGCGATCGCCCACCATCTTCATCTGTTCTCGGTGTCTCGCCAACCGATCTGGGTTCCGACGCTGATCGTGGCGACCTTCGCCTTCGGATTCCTAGTAGCCGCCGGCAACACGATCTCGCTGGCCTACCACGAAAGCGGATCGCTCTACCTCTACAACGCCGGGCACGAGATCTACGACCAGATGGTGAAGCTGCTCGACAATCCGAAATCCTCCGGTCTGGCGACGCGGGGGGTATGGCTCTGGGGGTTCTTCGAGGCAGGGGCTCTGGCGTTCATTCGCAGCCGTTTCCACTGGTTTCCCTTCCACCCGATCGGTATCGCACTGCAGACCAGCCTAGGCAGCGCGGTTTACTGGTTCAGCCTGCTTCTCGTGCTGATTGCAAAGGTGATTCTACTGCGCTACGGCGGCGTTCAGGCGTTTGTGGCCGGCAAGCCGCTCTTCTACGGGCTGGGGGTCGGGTATGTTACCGGCGTCGCCGTTTCGCTCTGCGTCGATCTGATCTGGTTTCCAGTGGGACACCGTGTGCATGACTGGTGATCCGCACAAAGAGTCCAGATCGTTGATAGATCGCAATCGGCTCGATCGCCGATCCCAGTCGTGCAGGTGCGCGGCGGCAATCGCCTGCTTGCTGCTGCTCTATGGATTGCCGGCGAAGGCCGCGACCGATCGAATTGAAACGACTATTCGCCACCTCAGCGGAATGGGATCCCGGGTCGCCGGATATCCCGGTTGCGACAGCGCCGCTGCGTTCATAGAGGCGGAATTTCGCGCCATGGGACTGGAGCGCGTACGCCGCGAGCAATTCCCGATCACCGTGCCCATGGACAAAGGGGGGCGACTGCGAGTGGGGGACGAGGAGATTCCACTCTACGGTTTGTGGCCGAACCTGGTCCGCACGTCCACGGTGCCGCCCGACGGGTTGAACGCGCCGATGATCTACGGCGGCAATGGGGATTGGACCGATTTCGACGGTAAAGAGATGGAGGGACGTCTCGTCCTTCTGGAGTTCAACAGCGAGGATCGCTGGTTGCACGCGGGTGCGCTGGGTGCGCGGGCGGTGGTATTCATCGAGCCGGAGACGAGCACCTGGCTGCAGGCGAACGAGAAATACATCGACCTACCGCTCGATTTGCCTCGATACTGGATCGACCGGGCCAGCGGTATCGCATTGCGTCAGGAGCTTCGCGAGGCGGAAGCCCCAGTCAGTCTCTACGGAAGAATGGATTGGGAGGAGCGATCTGCCTGGAATGTCCTGGGCCAGATCTCCGGAACCGATCCCGTTCTGCGTGACGAGCTCGTGGTTGTTCAAGCGTATTACGACGGCAATTCCGTGGTGCCGGCGCTGGCACCCGCGGCCGAAGCGGCAGCGGGCATCGCCGCTCTGCTCGAGCTCGGCCGTTATCTTCGCAAGCATCCCCCGGCAAGATCGGTGATTCTACTGGCGACCTCTGCACATTTCCAGCACATGCAAGGTGCGGTGGCGTTTATGGAACGTCACGCGCGCTTCCATAAAAAATTCGTCGACCGCGTCCCGGAGCCGCTGCCGGTGAAGCTGTTCCTCAGCCTCGATCTTTCCACGCGCAGCGACCAGCTGGCGATCTGGGGCGGCCACAACAAGCCCGATCTGCGCCGTTTCTACGCTCCGTTCGGCCGTCGCTTCACCGAGTACGCCAGCCAGATCGCGCCAACGGTGGGCATCGACCCGGAGAGCGCGCTGGTCAACGGGATAAGTCCGATCCGCGGGCTCGAATGGAAGAACTTCGTGCCGGAGGGAATGCCGTCCGATGCCCAGATGACCCACATCGGCGGTCTCATGTCGCTGGTATTCGCAACTGTTTTCGACGGGCGCTTCCAGCTCGACACCCCTCTCGATCTTCCGGAATTCGTCGACTACGGGAGTCTTCGGCGGCAAACGTCGTTGTTACTGCCGCTTGTTAGCAAGGGTCTCAACGACCCGCGTTTATTCACCGATCTAAAGCGGTTCGGCGCACTGATGACGGACAGATTGCGTCACGACAACCGCAAGCAAAGTGTGGTCCTTGGAGATGGCTTCCGTGACCTGAAGGTGGAGGCGCGCAGATTCCCGAGAAAGAGCCAGTTACCGGACCAGCCGGTCAAGGACGCGCTGGTGGTTGTCATGCCTGGGGGGCATTACACCACCGAATCGCTGAAAGGAGTTCGTTTCCCCCGTCTGGCGTATACCGACGACAACGGGAATCTCAACGCTGTGGGGTTTCCGACGGGCGGGAGGAACCTCTCCGCCTACCAGCTGGACCCGGTAAGCGGCGATGTGTTGATGGCTCCGGATTTGAGTAAACGGTCCGAGGTCCACAACGGCAAAGCGAACGCCGGGGGGGGCTTAAATCTCAACATCCGCTACAAGCTGAATGAAAAGCTGGTTGTGCTGTTTCCCGCGGTTTCGCAACCGCTTTACAACCTCATCGAACCCCGCTTCGTCGTTCCCATGCTCAAGCTGAAAGCGCTGGATCCGGCAGGTCGACCCGCACGCCAATTCGGATATGCCCTGCGCGGATCCAGCCGCGAAGGAGCTGGGGTGGTGTTCGGACCACGTGGCGTCGAGCATGCGGACCGGCTCAAGCTAGTGGTGGGCCGCGGTCGCATGTTGCTCACCAACAGTCAAGGGGTCGAAAGCGAGGCGCAGTCACGGGGGATCGGTTATCTCCTGTCCGCAGAGACCCTGGGTCATGCGGCGTGGCTGGGGTTGAGGGACATGTGGTCACTAACCGAAAGCCGACTGCGCACTATGCGACGGCACGCGATCGAGAACCGACGCCTTTCACATCTACACGAACGGGCCGGTCAGCTTATGGCCGCCGCCGAGGATGCGCGTCTCAACCTGCGATGGTCCGACTACGTGGCCCATCTGCGGGCGGCGATCGGCACCGAGGCGCGGGCGTATCCCGACGCTCTCGGCACTCTCAACGACGTCATCAAAGGGCTGGTGTTTTTCCTCGCTCTGGTCATACCGGCGGCGTTTTTCGCCGAACGTCTGCTGCTGGCGGCGGCAGACATCCGCCGGCAACTGCTCGGGTTCGGACTGCTGCTGCTACTTGTATGGCTAATCATTTCGCAGATCCATCCAGCCTTCGCGATCGCCAACCCGATCGTCATTCTCCTGGCCTTCGCGATCATGGCGATGTCGTTCTTCGTACTGACCATGGTGGTCGGTCGCTTCAATCGCTATATGCGCGACTATCAGCTGAGTGCGGCGCAGGTGCACGAGGCGGATATAAGCCGGGGCGGTGCGCTCTACACCGCGTTTATGCTTGGAATATCCAACATGCGGCGCCGCAAGCTGCGCACTTGGCTAACCTTCACTACCCTGACCCTGCTCACTTTTACCGTGCTCTCCTTCTCGTCCTACCGGGACCGAATCCAGTTTTACGGTTTCGGGCTTTGGCGCAGCGGCGCCTACCACGGCGCCCTGGTTCGCAATTGGGATTGGTACGGGCTGGATCTCACCCTGCTGGAATACGTGCGTTCGCACTTCGGGAGCCACGCCCTGCTTAGTCCACGGTGTTGGTACGTGGTGGACTCCCCCGAAGGAGGCAGCACCATGTCGGTCAACTACGGCGCCGAATCGGTGCAGGCAGGAGGACTCTACGGCGTCAGCGTGGCCGAGTCGGAACTCACCCGATTTGATGCGGCTGTGGTGGCGGGCTCATGGTTTGAACGCGACGACGAGGCCACCTGTCTGGTCCCAGTCCAAATGGCAAAAAATCTCGGGATAGGCGCCGACGAAATAGGGCGCGCGACGGTCCAGGTATTCGGCCGCGAGGTGCTGGTCAGGGGGGTAGTCGACGAAAATCGGGTCAAACAAATCTTCGATCTGGACGGAGAGATCCTGACTCCTGTCGATTTCCACATCCCTACCCAGGATGTCGGCATTGCACAAGAGGAAGCGGAGCGTGCAACCGACCAGTTCTTCGATTTCATGGAACCCCTCGATCACATACCTCCGGAACAGGTTCTGTATCTTCCGTATCAGACCCTCATGGACTCTGGCGGGGAGCTGCATTCCATTGCGCTTGGGTTCCACGACGGGACGGATGGACTGGGTCTGGTGAAAGCCTTTCTGCAACGCGTGGACACGACCCTCTTTGCCGGATTCCCTGAACCGGGCACCGATGAGATTCGGGTATACTCCTACGGCTCTGCGGGGATGACCTCCATTGAAGGGCTGGGGAAGCTGGTCATACCGATGGTGATCGCCGCCCTCATAGTTTTGAACACGATGCTGGGAGCGGTGTACGAACGCAGTCGCGAGATCGGTATCTACTCTTCGGTAGGGCTTGCGCCGGCTCACATAGCCATGCTTTTCATCGCCGAAGCCTGTGTCTATGCGGTGCTGGGAATAACGGCCGGTTACATCCTTGGGCAGGGGACGGGGAAGCTGCTACTGGCGGCTGGTCTCTCCACCGGCGTCAACCTCAACTACTCCTCGCTGGCCGCCGTTGCTTCGGCGCTGTTGGTGATGGCCATCGTGCTGCTCTCGACCGTCTATCCCGCGCGCCTCGCGGCGCGAGCGGCGGTGCCGGACGTTGTGCGCCGGTGGAAGCCGCCAGCTACCGACGGCGACCGTTGGAGCTTCCAGTTCCCATTCATGGTCAACGCCGCCGAGGTCGTGGGCGTCTGCGGATTTCTGCACAGCTACTTCTCGGCCTACAGCGAGGAATCGTTGGGTACCTTCTACGCCGACAAGACGCGTATCGTTGGCGAGACTGGCGAACTCGGCGAAGAGTTCGGGCTGCAGATGGTGATCTGGCTGGCGCCCTTCGACATGGGGGTGAGTCAGTACTTGCAGATCGCTTTTGCGCCGACGGATTCTGCCTCGATTTGTTCTATCGAGATTTTCATACAGCGCATCAGCGGCCAGGATGCGTTCTGGAAAAGCACCAACCAGCGTTTCATGAACGGCCTGCGTAAGGAGTTTCTCATCTGGCACACCCTCGACGCCAGATCCAAGGAAGAACACCGGCAAACGGCACTGCACCAGCTTGCCCTTGCGGAGGCGAGATGATCGGCAGTGGCAGCCGAGACCTACCGTGTCGTGGACCCGCCCCAGCCTCGCGGGAGCCCTAACCATGGCACGTCGCGATCGCAAGATGCGTCAATGGGAGGAGGTGGAGGAGTACCGCGGCCTGCTGGAGGCGCCCAACCGCTTCGAGACCGGGTTCACCCTGCGCACAGTTATCGGGGTTCTCTTCATCTCCCTGATCATGACACCCGGAGAGATGTATCTCGGCCTGGTTACCGGCGGCAGCATCGGGGCAGCCGCTCAATGGGTTACCGTGATTCTGTTCCTGGAGGTGGCCAAACGCTCGTTCACCTCGCTGCGGCGGCAGGAGATCTATCTCCTGGTCTACGTGGCGTCGGCGTTAGTGGCGCGCGAGGAGGGGGCGTTTCTCGATCTGCTATGGCGTCAGTATTTCGTCACCTCGGCGGAAGCCGATCAGTTCGGCATCTCCCGCCTTCTTCCCTGGTGGTGGGTCCCAGACCCGGATTCGGAGGCGATCGCCGAACGCACCTTTCTGCATAGCGACTGGCTCGTTCCGATCCTGCTCCTGATCATGGGCACGATCGTCGGTCGCATCGCCTGGTTTACCTCCGGGTACATGCTGTTCCGTCTGACCTCCGATAAGGAGCAGCTCCCTTTTCCCACCGCCCCCATGTCAGCGCTCTCCTCCATGGCGTTGGCGGAAGAGAGCGGTGATGAGAGGGAGTCCTGGAAATGGCCGGTTTTCAGTATCGGTGGCGCCATTGGCGCGGTATTCGGAGTGGTATACGTAGGGATTCCCACGGTCACCGAGATCATGGGCAAGAAGTCGACCCTGATTCCGATTCCGTTTGCCGACTTCACCCCTTATTTCGGCAATTTCATACCCGCGGCCCCACTGGGCATCACCTTGCATCTGGGGCCTATCTTTGCCGGTCTGCTAATGCCGTTCTGGGCGGTGATCGGCTCTTTTGCGGGCGTCGTCGCACACATCGCCGCCAGTCCCTTCCTTTACGACATGGGGTTGCTGCCGCGGTGGGAGGTGGGCATGGACACGATCCGCACCCAGATCGCCACCGGGATCGATTTCTGGCGCGCCTTCTCCATCGGCGTCACCATCGCCGTCACCATCATCAGTTTCTATCAACTTTTCGCCACTGGGCGCGAGAAGCGGTTGGAGGTCCGCGAAAAGCTGGAAGGAGAGCGCTCGAGCTACCCCGACACCTGCCAGCACGATGGGTGCTCTCGTCCTTCCAAGGTGCGGGGTCTCTGTCTAACTCACCTGGGCCGCGGTGACTTCAACCTGTGGGCGTGCGCTGCCTTGTTTTGCGTGGCCGCCATCTATCCAATCATCCTCGCAAAAGCTCTTTTTCCGACCCTAATGAGCGTCGGAATGCTGGTGACCTTCGTGCTGATCGCCTTCCTCTATGCTCCGATCATGTCGTTCGTGAGCGCCCGGCTGGACGGGCTTATCGGACGCGAGGTCGCCGTACCCTACATCAACGAAGCGGTGATCTTCCTGACCGGTTATCGCGGCGTGGATGTCTGGTTCGTGCCCTTTCCAACCCGCAACTACGGCGGCCACGCGGAAGGTTTCCGCGTGGTTGAGCTCACCGGTATGCGCTTTACCAGCCTGCTCAAGGCGGAGCTGTTCATGATTCCAATCGTCTTCGGCGTCAGCCTGATGTACTGGACCTTTCTCTGGCGTCTGGCGCCGATTCCCTCCGACAGCTACCCGTACGCCCAAATGATGTGGCCGCTGCGGGCGTTTGATCAGGCGCTGTTCTTTTCGAGCACGATGTATTCCCGCAACTGGCGTGCGGGTGAGGAGGTGGAGGGTGAGGTGCTCGGCAGTGGGCATGCGGCTTGGAGCCCGAGTAATCTCCAGGATCGGCGGTGGTGGTACTGGCGCGCACGCTGTACCACTGATGTCCACATACCTGATCCGCAGAAACGCACTTACGGCAAGTGGTCGAAGATCGGTTATTTCTACACCGACCTGGACCGCAGCGGTCCTCCTGAACGGATCGCTGTGCCGTTAAAGGGGGGACTCCAAGAATTCACTCCGGAGACCAAATCCGCGGCGGAGCCAGCGGTGGTGGTTGGTGAGCTTGCTGCGCCACGCCTGCTGTGGCCCCCTGATGGCAGCGGCGTGGCCACCGTAAACCCGAATTTTCGCGTGCAGGCCGCGCTAGCTCGCAACGACAGCATCGAGTTTTACTTCGAGGTGGATCGAGTCCCCACCTTCGACGGCCAGTTCCGTTCCAATTCCGCTGAGCGCCCGCTCCTCTTCCAGGTGCTTTGGGAGGACCTGAAGTATACCGGCGATCTGCGCGACGACGACGGCGACGGTCGCGTCGATGAGGAGGTGGTAAACGGGAGAGACGACGACGGCGACAAGCTGATCGACGAGGATGTCCATCATCCCTTCGGAGGACTCAAATGGCCAATCATCGCCATCGGGGCCGGATTCGGGCTGTTCGCCTACTTCCTGCTCTCCTTCTTCGGCATGCCGATATTTCTGATCTGGGGGTACGTGCAGAGTGTCAACGGCATACCTCACACCTTGCTGCCCCAGATCATCGGCGCTTTGCTGGCCCGATTCTATTTCTGGAAGCGGTACGGAAAACAGGAGTGGCGGCGCTACGCCATGGTGCTGGCGGTCGGTTTCGGGGTAGGCATGGCCTTGATCGGCATGTTCTGCGCCGCTCTGGCGATGATCAGCAAGGCGGTCTCCTCCCTTTCCTATTGATTCCGCGGCTACCCATTCCATGAACAAACAGATTCCCGAACACCTGCGCGCCTCTAGCAGCGAAACGGACGCATCGGTCGACCGCAAGGGTTCTGCGGATAACGTGGGCCAGCTGCGACTACGCGCTTTGCTCGTGGGCTTACTGCTGATCTCGTTCCTCACGGTGGGAGCAGCTCACGTCGAGATCCTTCTGCGCAGCGCCTACATGACTGTTAACGCCAGTACCGTCGGTGCCTTCGCCCTGCTGTTTTTTCTCGTCGGTGGTTTGAATGTTCTCTTGAAGGTGGGGTCGAGCCTGCGAGCGGCTACACTCATGGCATGCGCCGCATGGGGCCTCCTCATGGTGAACTACTGGCCCTTTACCGACTTCGATCTGAGCTCACCCCATCCACTCTTCTGGGTGATGTTGGCAACCCTCGCCCTGGCTAATCTCTTCAACGTCGGCCGCGGTAGGGATCTGATCCTCAATCGCTCTGAGCTGGTTCTCATCTATTTCATGTTGCTGGTCGCATCGGCCGTCTGCACCATGGGTTTGAGCGCCCCGCTATTATCACTGCTGCCGTCACCGTACTACTTTGCCAGCCGCGACAATCTGTGGGCGCAAAAGCTGTTTCCGCTGTTTCCGGAGCATCGGCTGTTCGTTGACGATGGTTCGGAGAACGTGGCCTTTTACGAAGGCCTGGAGGCTGGCTCCGCGGTTCCCTACGTTGCCTGGCTCGAACCGTTAGTCTGGTGGGGTGTATTCGTACTTGCAGTGTGTACGACGCTGGTCTGCCTGATGGTGATCGTCCGGCGCCAGTGGATAGAGCACGAGCGTTTGCCGTATCCTGTGGCTCAGGTGCCGATGTCATTGATCGGCGGGGAACAGAAGGGGCGGCTGCTCAACGATTTTTTCCGCCGCGGCACCATGTGGTTCGGATGCGCCATACCGATGGTCGTTGGAAGTATGCAGGCGATGTATTGGTACGACCCATCAGTGCCGATGGTACGACTCACCTGGATCTTCAAGTTTTTTGATACTGAGATACTATCTTGCCATCTCAACTTCCTGCTGCTGGGTTTCTCCTACCTGATCAATACGCAGATCGCCGCCTCCATCTGGATCTTCCACCTGCTTTACAAAGTGGAGTCTCTGTTGCTTCCAACAAGCGGATTTTTTTCGATCGCCGACGGCAGCGGAGGTACAGGAACTCTCATCGAATTGCAGGGAGGTGGGGCTTTGCTGGCTATGGCGGCAGCCGGTCTCTGGTTGGCCCGCGATCACCTGCGGTCGGTCGCGGCCGAAGTCCGGAGAAAAAGCGAATCCCCCGGAGCTGACCGCGAAATCATCTCCTATCGGGCCGCCATTTTCGGTGCGGGTGCGGGCGCCGTTCTGATGACTTGCTGGCTTTGGGTAATGGGTACACCCATGCTGTTCGCCGTGCTGCTGGTCGTCTTGGGCATGCTCATCTTGTTCGGGATTGCACGCTACGTCAGCGAGACCGGGCTGGTGCTGGCGCGTTCGCCGGTGAGCGCCCATGGGGTAATCCTGCAATCTGCCGGGAGCGGTCTTCTGGGACCCAGCGGGGTCATGGGGATCTACCTGTCAAGTCTGTGCTGGCAGTCCTATCTGATGACAACCTGCGCTACCGGTTTGAAGCTGGTGTCCGAGATGGACCCGTCCAGTCGCCGCCAGGTCTTCAGGGCGTTGGCACTGGCTCTGATCTTCGGCCTCGCCCTGGGCGCGTATATGATGATTGAGCTGGCCTACCGCTACGGAGGGGTTAACCTTCACGGGAATCTGTTCATCAACGCTCCCAGAAATATCTTCGGAGACATCCTGCAGAACGCTGAGCCAACCGGTCCGAGTCTGCTCGGCATCGGGTTTCTGGCTAGCGGCGCGGCTACCATGTTGATGTTGATCTGGGCGCGAATGCATATTTCCTGGTGGACGCTGAATCCTCTCGGGTTTCCCCTGAGCATGACCCTCGGCGCGGCCTGGTTCAGCGTATTTCTGGCGTGGCTGTTGAAGCGCCTGATTCTCCGCTACGGCGGGGCTTCCGCGTATCGCCGCCTGCAGCCCTTCTTCCTCGGCCTGATCGTCGGTCAATCTCTATGCATGGTGCTTTGGGTTGCGATCGGCACGTTTACCGGCCAGACCCAGGTAACGCCGTTCCGCTTCTAGCAGCCTAAGACGAAGAATCCATGAGACACGAGATTCCCGACTATATTCGTTCCTTTCTGAATCCGGGATTCGGCGGGGACACAACTACCGAATTCGACAAGTCGAGGATCCGACCGCGAGCCTTTCTGGTTGGTAGCACCTTCAGCTTCTTCCTCGCCATCGGCGCCCCATACGGCAACATGCTGGTGAAGGGTGCCTACGTCGCCCAGGATGCCACTGCCCCGGGTGCCTTTCTGGTCTTTCTGTTCGTAGTGGGCTGCCTCAACATGCTCTTCAAGCTCGAAGCTCGCGGCCCGGCCACTGCGCAGAAAGTCGCCGGAGCATCGATTCTACTCTTCATCTGGGCGTTCTGGCCGCTAGACAGTTTCGATCCGTACTCCCCGCACCTGATCTTCTCCTGTTTGGTTCTTGGTTTGTTGTTGCTCAACGCAGCTCTGGTAATAGGGCGAGGGAGCGGTCTGACGTTGAATCGTTCGGAGCTGGTATTGGTGTTCATCATGCTGGTGGTGGTGTCGGTCGTCTGCACGCTGGGTCTGAGCTCGACCCTCCTACCCACCATAACCGGCTTCTACTATTTCGCCACCCCTTCAAATCGATGGTTGAGTCTCGCTCCGCATCTGCCCTCCCACCGGATCCTGGTGGATGACGGAAACCGCAACACCTCCTTCTACGAAGGACTGGAAGAAGGCGCCGTACCCCCGTACGGGGCCTGGATCGAGCCACTATTGTGGTGGGCGATTCTGATCGGCGCGGTCTACTGCGTCATGGTCTCGGCGGCGGTGATCCTGCGCCGGCAGTGGATGGATCGGGAGCGCCTTCCGTATCCGCTTGCTCAGGTGCCGCTGGCGCTTCTCGGCGAGGAGCGCGAGGACCGACTGGTGAACCGCTATCTCAAGAGCCGAATGATGTGGGCCGGGGCCGCCTTGCCTTTGGTGATCGGCAGCTTGAAGGCATGGTCGGTCTATAATCCGGCAATACTGCGTCCAACCGTCTTCTGGATGTTCAACCCGTTCGACATCTATCACTTCTTCATCATCCAGATCAGCTTCATCTGGATCGGCTTCAGCTATTTCATCAACACCAAAATCGCCGCCTCCCTGTGGATCTTCCACCTGCTGTCGAAGCTGGAGGTTCTGGCGATGGTGGGGTTGGATCTGGACCGCGGCCTGTCCTATGTGCGCGGTTTCAGCCTGGTGCCGTTCATAGGTTACCAGGGATTCGGCGCCCTGATGGCGATGGTCCTGACCGGGTTGTGGATCGCGCGGGGGCATCTGCGCGAGGTATGGCGCAAGGCCCTGGGCGGTGTCGGGGAGGTCGATGACGCGACCGAGGTTCTTAGCTATCGAAAGGCGGTTGTAGGCACGATTCTCGGGCTTTCAGTGGCCGTCGTCTGGTTCTGGATCATGGGCATGCCGCTCTGGATCGCCTCGTTGTTCATCGGGATCCTGTTTCTGACCTTGATCGGCATCAGTCGCTACGTCGCCGAAGCCGGCCTGGTCAGAGTATCTTCGCCGGTGGCCCCTCCCGAGCTGATCTTGAAAACGGTGGGGACCACCCTAGTGGGGGGTCCGGGCGTGCTTCTGCTGCCTCTCAGCTACGCCTGGGCCCTTACCAACACCAACAACCTGATGAGCGTATTTGCGAGCGGCCTGCGACTCACCAGCGAAGTGGAGGTCAGGAGTCGTAGATATCTGGCGATCGCCGTCGTACTGGCATTGATCGTGGGCATTGGGGGGGCGTTCTGGATGAACATGCACCTGGCCTACCGCTACGGCGGGATCAATCTTCATGGGTCCTATTTTATCAGGTTCCCCGCCGACCATTTCAATATATCAGTGGCGAATCTTGCGCCAGCGGGTGTCTATTGGGATGGACTCGTATTTGTCGCTGCGGGGGCGGGGATCATGCTGTTGTTGATCCTGGCACAGATGCGGCTGCCGTGGTGGCCGCTGCACCCGATCGGGTTTCCCGTCGGCATGACCTTGTACTACCCCTGGTTCAACATCTTCGTGGCTTGGCTCGTGAAGGTGTTGGTGCTGAGATATGGAGGGGCAGCGGCTTACCGGCGAACCCAGCCGTTCTTCTTCGGTCTCATCACCGGACACTGCCTCTGTATAGTGGGATGGATCATCATCGATTCGTTCACCGGTCAAACCTGGAACATCACGCTGCAGATGTGACTATATCACCCGTCCGTATTCGGTAAACCCTATCAGGGCGCGCAAGAAGAAGGCCCAGGTGTTGGCATTTGAGCTCTTCCTGAACGGGTCGTCAAAGCTCCGTTTGTTCCGCTCCAGGCCTATCGTCGTATGGAGATCGTAGCCGAAATAGAGTGAGCGATTGGCCACGGTGAAAAAACCAATGCGCTGCTCGAAGCTCCTAGTTTTATCCACCTGATCCTCGACGCGGTACGGCGCCGGTCCCAACCCCTGCAGCCCAAGCTTGAGATCGGTGCGCAGCATAATAGGATACGAGACCAGCAGGATCGGAATCACCCGGTATTCCGAGATGAGCCGGCGGGAGGTGTAACCACCGCCTTGTTTGCGGTCCGCATCCTGATCTACGAGTCGCAGCAGCATCAGCTTCAACCGCGGTCGCACCATTAGTCGGCCCCAATGCCAGGTGTAGGTGGCGCGGCTGATGGTGGTCCAGTAATCGAGCCGGCGGGCGCGCCGAGAAATGCCGCCGGGCAGGTCAGACTCTCGCTGCCAGTTCAGGCGGAGGCGAAGTCGCTGGCTCAGCCCCAGGCCCGGCAACGGCCGCAGGTCGGCTTCCAGGTTGGTCTCGTTTACCACACTGTTCTGATACAGCAGGAAATCGGTTTGGGCGCGGACGCCCTGAAAGATCAGCGCCTGCTGGATGGCGCCACGAACCGCCTCGTACCCCCGGTAATCGAAATACAGACCAAGGGTCGGTCGCTGAGTGCTCGAGACGTGCGGATCCTGGATGTTGTCTTTCACGCGCCGCAGATTGTTCTCGAAAAACAGGCGCCGAACCCGGCCCAGGTCCCGGCGTAGGTAGGTCACCAGGCCATAGACCACATGGTTGCGGCCGGGACCGGCGATCTGTCGCGCCTGGTAGCGACCGAAGCCTGCGGACCAGTGCTCCGTCGGATGGAGCTGGCCAAACAGATGAATATCGCGCTGGTCGGCGTCGTAGGGGTAGTCCGCGTCACCGTCGTCTTCTCGCTGATCCGGCTCGTCGTTATTGTTCCGATCCAGGCCGTAGGAGTACTCGTTCGGATCGGCATCGAACATGAAAAACGGCTCGTCCCAGTCAGGTGTGCCGTTGAAGTTCCGGTTGGTGTCGGGGATCCCGTCGTTGTCCACGTCCTGGTTCAGGAAAACCCCATTGAGGTCGCCACCGTTCGACGGAGTGCCGATAGGTCGGTGTCCGTTCTCGGACATCTGGTCCCCGTCGTCGTTGTCTTCCACCAGGTCGATGGTGAACATGCCGCTGCGGCCGACGCCGACGTATTCGTTGCGACTCTCCCCGTCGCGACGGCTGAACATGCGGGTTTTGTACTCGGGGTTGAGGGCAAACAGCTCAGCACCGAGCACCCCGCTTTTGAAGTTTCTGGTAGCGTTGACGAAGTAGGCGGAACCGTGCTCCACGGCATGAGGAGCCTTGCGGAACACGGGGGTTTCTCCGTCAAAGGAGGGATAGCGCGAGAACTGAGCCGAGCGCGCATACTCTGCCTTGATCTCCAGGTTTCGCAGCTTGAGCTTGGCGTCGGCACTGTAGGTGAACAGACCGGTGGTTTCGCCAAAGCTGAAACGCACCCGTTCGAGATTGCTCAGGTCCTGAATGTTCCCCGGCGCGCGCAGGCGATTGATCCACGAACTGGTGGCCCAACGCCTAGCCTCGTCCTTGGCCCGTTCCGAAATAACCGTCAGGAAGAAGACGTCGATCCGATAATCGTTTGCCACCAACGCCTCGATCTCGATCTCCTCGATAACCGGCACCTCCCGCAGATCGTAGAGGGCGATGACCCAGTCTTCGCCATCGGCTTGGAGAACCGATCCTGGCGGACGCATGACGAAGGTGTTCTGTAATAACTCGATGTTGGCGTTGGCGCTGACGTCGATCCCTTGCTCGTGCTGGATCCGATAAAGTAGTCGGCATAGAACGAAAGGCCGGAACGGCCGCGGTAGCTCAATGCGCGGAACTCTCCAGTGGCGCTGGAGATAGTGCCGACGGCCGTTTTCACCAGGCTGTTGTGTTTGATGAGATGATTGGTGATGTCGGAACGCTCCACGCCGTTGACGATGATCTTCAGATCCTGCACCACCGCTCCGCCCTGTCCGTCCACCGGCGAATCGTCGGAAAACCGCACGCCGAGCCAGCCGATGCGGGGATAGGTAGGCCGAATGACTCCCTTGAGAGAATTGCCCGGCTGAGTGCTCTGATAGACATGCAGGTTGGCACCGTTGAGCCCGAGTCTTAAGGCGCCAATCTGTGTCTGTGCCCGGGCGCCGAGCATCATCGTGCTGGTGTCAGCCAAATGTACATCTTCCACCATCCACGGAGCTGGAATCTCGGTCCAATGCCAGGGCCGCTCGAAGCGGGACCCAAGCAAGGTGAACTGCAAACGCGGCAAATGTGCGTCCAGCCTGACTCCGTGGAACGCGGCTTTGGAAAGGGTGAGGGGGGTGAAGCGGGCGATCATGTCATCAGCCACGATCAGGCTGTACCCCCAGTCCCCGTAGCCGTCCCTCCCTACCAGGGCGTGATCGAAGATCGGTCGAAAAACATCGATGTCCTTGAAGAGGGCACTGCCGTGCTCCTCGTCGAAACCACGGTTTTCGGTCCAGGAAAAGAGTTCGTAACCGCTAATGAGGTGATTGCCCATGGCACCGAAATAAGCCCGAGGATGGTCCGCGTAAGGAGGGGCGTGGTTGGGGGTAGTTGACGAAGGGTTGGTGGGCGTAGTTGACGTATTGGGGAGTCTCGGCGCGCAGCAGCAAGCGGGTGCGCGCGATCTCGCCGAGGCCGACCGACGGTCCGAGATCAGGTTCGGCGCCGAATGCTGGCGACAGAACAACCAAGATGTAGGTCGAGCTGAGGAGCAGACGGAAACGGAAGCGTGCCGCTTTACGATTCAGCACGAAACTAAATGACCCGGCCGTACTCGGTAAACCCGATCAGGGCGCGTACGAAGAACGAGAAGTTGTCGCTGTCGGAGCTTCTACGAAGAGGATCGTCAAAATGTCGTCTGTTGCGTTGGAAGCCGATCGTGGTGTAGAGATCGTAGCCGAAATAGAGCGAGCGATTGGTTGCCGTCAAGAAACCGACGCGCTCTTCAAAGCTCCGGGATTCGTCCACCTGATCCCGAACCTGGTAGGGGAGCGGTCCAAACCCGTGCAGGCCAAGTTTCAGCTCGGTGCGCGGGAGCACAGGATACGAGGCCAGGAGGATCGGAATGATCCGGTACTCCGAGAGGAGCCGACGGGAAGCATATCTGCCGCCTGCAACGCGGTCTGCATCCTGGTCCACCAGGCGCAGGAGCATGAGCTTGAGTTTCGGCTGCATCTTGATGCGGCCCCAATGCCACACATAGCTGCCGCGACCGATGATCGTCCAGTAGTCCAAACGTCGCTGTCGCTGAGAGAGACCCCCAGCAGAGTCCCCTTCGCGTTGCCAGTTCAAGCGCAGGCGAAACCTCTGATTGAGCTCCAGGCCGGGAAGCGGCCTCAGATCTGCTTCCAGGTACGTTTCGTTTACGAAGCTGTTCTGATACATCAGGAAATCGGTGCGCGTGTTGGCGCTCCTGAATATCAAAGCCTGCTGAATCGAGCCGCGCACCGCTTCATATCCGCGGTGATCGAAGTAGAGGCCGATCGTTGGACGCTGGTTGTTCGAAACGTACGGGTCCTGGATGTCGTCCTTGACGCGCCGAAGCTGGTTCTCGAAGAAGATATGGCGCAGCGGTCCCCTCACCGAGCGCCGCCGGTAGTTCAATAAACCGTATGTAACGCGGTTGCGCCCCCTGCTTGCCACTTGACGCGCTCGGTAACGGCCAAATCCGACGGACCATTCTTTCGTCAGATTGAGCTGGCCGAACAGATGATAACCACGCTGGTCGGCATCGTAAGGTAGATCGCTCTGACTGTCGTCCTCGCGGTGGTCCGGTTCGTCGTTGTTGTTTGCGTCGAGACCGTAGGCGTATTCGTTCGGGTCGGCGTGGAACATGAAAAACGGCTCGTCCCAGTCGGGGGTTCCGTTGAAGTTCCTGTTGGTGTCCGGAATTCCGTCGTTGTCTTCATCCTGATTCGGGAAAACGCCGTCGATATCGCCGCCCAGCGATGGCTGTGAGATCGGTCGTGGGCCGCCATCGGCCAGGTGATCGCCGTCGTCGTTGTCCTGGATGAGACTGACGCCGAACCCGTTAGCGCGGTTCACCCCGAACAGCTCGCCGGCCGCCCGCGACTCGCGGTGTCCGATCAGGGACGTTTTGAAATCGGGATTGATGGAAAACAGCTCGGCGCCGACGAGACCGCGATCGAACCAGCGGCTCGCGTTCACGAAATAGGCGGATCCGTGCTCCCCTCGTGGGGACGACTGGCCGAATGCCGGCTCGTCGCCATCGAAAGCGGGATAGCGCAGGAAGATGGACGAGCCGGCATACTCGGCATTCAATTCGAAGCCGGGAAGAGCCAACTTCAAATCGGCGCTGTAGGTAAACAGGCCGGTCTGTTCGCCGAATGTGAATCGCGCCCGGCGTAGATTGCTCAGATCCTGCACGTTTCCGGGTGAGCGCAAGCGATTGAGCCAGGTACTGGTCCTCCATCGCCGTGCCTCGTTATCGGCGCGATCGTTGATCTTGGTGAGAAAGAAAACGTCGACGCGGTAATCGTTCCCCAGCAATACCTCGAATTCAGCAGACTCGATGACCGGTACGTTGCGCAGATCGTAGAGGGCGATGACCCAATCCTCGCCGTCGGCCTGCAACACCTCGTCCGGCGGAGGCATGACAAACGTGTTTATAAGAACGTCTACATTGGCGAAATCGTTAACATCGACGCCTTGCTCGTGCTGGATGCGGTAGAGGTAATCGGCAAAGAACGAGAGGCCAGATCGCCCGCGGTAACTCAATGACTGGAATTCGCCGGTGCGCGAGGAAACCGAGCCGATGGAGGTTTTGACCAGGCTGTTGTGTTTGATCACGTGCCCGACAATGTCACTACGTTCCTCCCCGTTGATGAATAGCTTTATCTCCTGGACCACCGCGCCGCCACGACCATCGATGGGGGAATCGTCGGAGAAACGCAGGCCGAGCCAGTCGAGGCGAGGAAAATCCGGGCGAATGACTCCCTTTAGCGAGTTGTCCGATCCGGTGCTGTGAAAGATGTGCAGGTTTGCCCCGTTGAGGCCCAGCCGGGCTGTTCCCACCTGCGTCTGCAGGCGCCCTCCCAGAAGCATGGTGCTGGCGTCGGCGGAATGGACGCGGTCCGCCATCCATTCTTCGATGTTGCTGCCCTCGACCCAGTGCCATGGGCGTTCGTAGCGGGAGGCCATGACGCTGAATTGGAGCCGCGGCAAGTGAGCGTCCAGGCGAGTGCCGTTGAAGGTCACTTGCGACAGGGTGAGCGGCGACAGGTGAGCGATCATATCGTCTCCCACCATCATGCTGTAGCCCCAATTCCCGTAACCGTCACGCCCGACAATAAGGTGTTCGAAAATGGGTCGAAAAACATTGATGTCTTTGAAGATTGCGCTGCCGTACTGTCCGCCCACACCGCGCTGTTCCCTCCAGGAAAAAATCTCGTAGCCCGAAATAAGTTGATTGCCCAGCGCACCAAAATACACGCTTGGATGATCGGAGTATGGTGTGGTGTGGTCGCGGTAGTTGACGTAACGACGGTGGGCGTAATTGGCATAGAGACGCGTAGGCATCCTCAATGCCAGCCGCGAGGGCGGTATCTGCGGCAGGCCAAGCGCTGCCTCGTCGACCTGATCGCCGTGCACATGGGGGATCAATGCTGCTTGAAGGAGGGTGCCTAGTGCGATTGCAACGAGAAACATCCAACCCATAACTGTATTAAAGGGCATGTAGCAGGGCGGGTAAAGATAAGAGGTCCGCGATTAGGTTTTCTTGACCGTCGCCTATTGAAAAAGTAGTTTCCCACCAGATGCCCCGCCCCGTGCATTATGCCGCCGATGCGCGCGCCAAAGCGAGGTTGCCATGTTGACATTGCGCCAAACGCTGGTCGCCGTAATCCTCCTCGGCGTCCTCGAAATCCGCGCCCAAACCTACCCGCCACTGCCGGTGTTCGACGGGGTCTACGACCTTCCCGAACTGTCCGGAGAATTCCGTCCTCTGCGCATTCAGGTGAGCGACGTGCAATGGGACGGCTCCTCCCTGTTGCGCATTCCGTTCAACATCAACCAGCGGTCGACGGTTTGGCTGGCCGTCTATAAGGTGGACCCGGAGAGCGGGGAGACGGGGCCGGGGCTGGCGTGGCTGCATCTGACGCCCCAACCAAAGCTGGTGTCAATCAGTGACGGGCGCGATTTCCAGCGGGGCTCCAATACAATTACCTGGGAGGGGCGCGACTGGCGCGGTGAGGCGGTGCCCGCCGGCGATTTCGAGTTCGACGTGATCGCCATCAACAATCTCGACAAGGCGGTCCTCGCCGGACCCAGCGCACGCACCGGATTCGGACGCAATATCATCGATACTCGTCATGATCCACCAGAGATCTGGATTCAGGAGTACGATCGCCGGGCTGAGGCCTGGGGCCGACACAAAGCCGGAGATGTCATTCGCGGATTTCTGGGCACGGACTACCTGATCAACCCTTCGGGTTGGGAGCGTTGGGAGTACAATGACGACGTATTCGATTTCGCCGACGCGCGCACCACGTCGGGACTGCGCTTCGACGATGTGGATGAACAGGTGTTCTGGACGACTCACTGGCGCGGGTCCCGCGGCGGTCTCTACAAGATGAAAATCGATCGCACCCGAAGATCCTGGACGCGGGATCAATCGTTCGCCATCAATGGGTTCTCCCCCAACCGAGAAGATCGCATCATGGATATCGCGCCATGGAAGCAGGTGGTGTACGCCGCCCACTGGAGTCGCGGATCGGTGCCGTATTCCACCATTGAGCTGTGGGACAAAAGCAGCGGTGAGGTACTCAACGAATTCGACGTTACCGAATTCTTTTCCCTGGCAATCAGCGACGAGCAAGGTCGCTTAATATTGACCAGCAGAGGCCCCTCCCAACTGGAGGTCAATGACCGGGGCATCTGGTCCGATAGCTGGGGTACGCCCCATATCGTACACCTGGATCACGAGGGGGAGATTCGCTGGGTCAACCGCAATGGAGATGTACTGGGCGACAATATCTCGAATGAATCTGCCGTCGATCTGGGCATGAGGCGGGGCGCCCGCGGCAACAATTTGCAAATGGCCGCCGACGGCAGCGGTCGGGTGGTTTTCGTCGCCACATATAAGAACGAACGAGGCTCCCAGTTTTGTGCCTTCGGCAGGGACGGCAGCGGACTGTTCGATGTCTACTTGCGCAGTACCCTTGGACCGTTCCGCAACGACACGACCTGGTACCTCACCGTCGTCGATGACGATGGAGGCGACTTCGATGGAATATATTACGGCACCCATTTAAGCATGATGGTGCTCAACTTCGATTTCCCGCAGGGGCGCAAATTCGGCCCCGGGATGCTGCTGTACATCCCTTACGATCTAGGCTCCGGTCGCATCACCCCGGTCGCGACCGCAATCACCGCAGGTGAATCCCTCCGTCCCAACGGATTTCGGCTGGATCCAGCCTATCCCAATCCGTTCAACGGGGCAACCACCATCCCGTTTACCATACCCACCCCGCAACGGGTGACATTGCGGATCTTTGATGCCACTGGTGGCACGGTCGCAACACTCATAGATCGTGACCTGGATGCCGGCCGCTACGAGGTTCAGTGGCGCCCGCTGGACGACGACTCGCGGCCGGCTGCGAGTGGTGTATATTTCGCACGCATCGCCGGGGCGGCCAGTACGGCGACCCGGACCCTGCTTCACTTGAAATAATTCCACGGAAGAGCGAACCTGCGCTCGTTTGCGACCGCGCTGGCACGCTGTCGGGTAAGGACTGTTCTGAGTGTCTAAGTTGGCCATACTGGGGGGCGTTCCCGTGCGCACGGCGGAATGGCCGCGTTACCCCGTTCTAGGTGGCGAAGAGGAGGAGGCGGTGCTGGCCGTGGTAAGGAGCAACGACCTATCGTCCCAGATGGGCGACACGGTGCAGCGCTTCGAAAACGAATTCGCCACGTATACCGGCGCCTCCCACGCAGTGGCTACCAGCAGCGGCACAACGGCTCTGCACACTGCGCTCGTCGCAGCGGGTATCGGCGTCGGTGACGACGTCATCGTGCCGCCGTACACCTTCTTCTCCACCGCCACGAGTGTACTCATGCAGAACGCAATTCCCATATTCGCAGACATCGAAACCGATAGCCTCGGGTTGGATCCGACTGCAGTGGAGCGGAGAATAACCGACCGCACGCGGGCATTGATGGTCGTTCATATGAACGGCTATCCGGCAGACTTGGACGGTCTGATGTCGGTGGCACAGCGTCACGAGCTGGTCGTGATCGAAGATTGTTCCCACGCCCATGGAGCAACACATCGGGGCCGACATGTGGGCACCATAGGACACATGGGTGTGTTCAGCTTCCAGCAGAAGAAGAACCTGTCGCTGGGTGAAGGGGGTATGCTCATCACCAACGACGCCGAGCTCGCGGACAAAGCCCGCGCCATCTACAGTTTCGGCAAGGTGCCGCTGGCCTACAACTACCGCATGCCGGAGCTGCACGGAGCCATTGGCAGCGTGCGGCTCAAACGCCTGGATGCGGAAAACGAGAAACGCAACCGCTACGCCCGCTACCTCGACGAGGAGTTTGCCCGCATTCCCTGGATAGAACCTCAAAAGGTGCGGCCCGACGCGCGGGCGGCGTATTACAACTACGTGCTGCATTACCATCAGGAGAGGATGGGCCTGGAGCGCGACCGGTTCGTGGCGGCGGTCCAGGCGGAGGGGATCCCGGTGCCGCAGCTCTACGATCCGGTCTACCGCCACCATACCTTCCAGGTCCGGGACCCGTACGGTCAGGGGTTTCCATTCGAGTCTCCGTTCTACGCGGCGACGCCCGGCCGCGAGCCGAGCTACGAGGACGGATCCTGTCCGGTAGCGGAGGATTACTGCAGCAGACGCAACATCGAACTGAAGATCCACCCCACCGCCGATGCCGAAGATATCGCACAGATAGCCGCCGCTTTTCACAAGGTGGCGGATCAGGTGGAGCAGCTCAAGGCCGCCGCGGCAGCCCTTTCCTGACGGAGGTTTTCATGTTTGCCATCGACGTGCACGGGCATTACGGCACCCACAATCCCAGGGGACGCACAGGGCTTGAAACCGAGATGCGCAGCGCCTCCATCGAAGAGGTGCGGGAGCGGGCGCAGCAGGTGGATATCTGTTTGACGGTCGTTTCGCCGTTGCAGGCCTTGCACCCGTATGGGGGCGACGTAACTCGCGCCAACGAGGATGCCCGCGAGAAGGCGGAGCGCTACCCTGACATTCGGTTCTGGGCGGTGCTCGATCCTTGCCGCCAACCCACCTTCAAGCAGGTGGAGCAGCTGCTCGATCACGGTCGCTGCAAGGGGATCAAGATTCACCCTGTAAACCACGAGTACGAGATCCGCGACCGGGGCGAGGCCATTTTCGAGTTCGCCGCTGCCCACCAGGCGCTGGTGCTCACGCACAGTGGCTGCCCCGGGAGTTACCCCGAGGATTTCGTGCCCTTCATCGAGAAACACCCCGAAAAAACAACCCTCATTCTTGCCCATCTCGGCAACAGCGCGGATGGGCACCTCGGCCGCCAGGTCTACGCCATTCAACATGCCGCTACCGACAATCTCTTCGTCGATACCTCCTCCGTTAAATCGATGACGCCGCGGCTGGTGGAGTGGGCCGTGGAACAGCTCGGCGTGGACAAGATCCTCTTCGGCACCGACACACCGGTCTACGTTGCCTCCAGCCAGAAAGCCCGCATCGAGTACGCCGACCTCGCCGAAGACGAAAAACGCGCGATCCTGTTCGACAACGCCGTCAGGTTGCTTGGCGAGATGCCGGCAGCCGCGGCGGACGCGGCGGGCTGAGCTCGTTTCCCGGCGTCGAGCTCCTGCATTCGCAATCGAAAGGAAAAATGATGAACGAAAAACTGCGCTTGTTAGTCGTCGGCGCCCATCCCGCCGACATATTCGACCAATCGGGTGGCACCATGGCCCATCACACCAGCCGTGGTGACTACGTGGGCTGCGTCGTCTTGACCCACGGGGCACGGGTGCATGACGAGGTGATGAGCGACAGGATGTTTCACCAGGACGAGGTGCCAGATGCGGACGAACTGAAGAATCTCATGGAGGAGCGGGCCGATGTGAAAACCAAGGAGGTGCGCAAGGCATGTCAGATCCTGGGTGTGGAAGACCTCTATTTCTTCGGTGCCGACGACGCGGTTCTACTGGTTACCGAGGAGAATGTTCGCCGTTTGGCACGGCTGCTCCGCGAGCTCAAGCCCGACATCGTCATCACCCAGTTCCCCAAGGAGATGGACGGCCTCGCCAACCCCCACGCCATTACCGGTCAGATCGTCTTGCATGCCCTGACGCTCGCGTGCGGCGTCGATCCCGGGGATCGCCATCCTCCACATCGGGTAGCCCAGGTTTTCTACATGGGCAGTGGCGCAGCCGCCATTCCGAGAATGGTTTGGGATGCCGAGGGGGGCTATTACAATGACGTGTTTATCGACATAACGGACGTAATCGAGAAGAAGCTGGCGGCGATGGATTGTCTGGTCAGCCAGGGGTACGCTGGCGCCTACGTGCGCAAGCGGATCGAGACCAGCGACGGCGCGTTCGGGATGTACGGGAATTGTGCTTACGCAGAGGGTTACATCAAGCAAAGCGCCGAAACCCACTACTACCTGCCGTTGACGGAAAATGCCTTCCAGGCCACCCGCATGTCAGATCACGAACTCATCGCCAAGAAGTCGTATCGGGTGCCCATCGAATAACGAGGAACAGACCATGAGACAGGCGATTCTTCACGGACCCCGCGACCTGCGCGTGCAAGAGATGGAGCTGGACACAGACCATCTGGAGCCGGATCAGCTTTGGGTGGAGGTCGAGGTGAGCGCGCTTTCCACCGGAACCGATCGCGGCAACTACGAAGGTGCCGAGCAGATTCCAGGCGCGCCAGGTTATCCGCGATGGGTTGGCTACAGCAACGTCGGTACCGTCCGCAAGGTTGGATCTGCGGTTCAGCGTTTCGGCCCCGGCGATCGGGTGTTTTCCACCACCTCCCACGCCTCCGATTACATCGGTCAAGAGTGGGATCTCATAGCCAAGGTCCCCGATGGGGTCTCCTCCGAGGAAGCCGCAATGGCGATGCTCTACTTCATGGGTTTCCACTCCCTCCAGAGGGGTCATTTCGAGGCAGGAGAGGTGGTGGCGGTCATCGGACTCGGCATCCTGGGGCTGACCTCCGTCGAGCTGACCCGCGCTTGGGGTGGACGAGTTATCGCCCTCGGCAATGACGCGGCGCGGCTTCAACGAGCCCAGGAGGTTGGTGCCCACCTCTGTCTGCGCTCGGACGACGATGCTCTCGAGCAGAAGCTGGAGGAGTTCACCAACGGCATCGGGGTGGATTTGGTGGTCCTCGCGGCCAATCCCTGGCCGGCGTATCGGGTCGGCGTGGATATCCTGCGGGAAAACGGCCGCATGGCTGTTCTCAGCCTCCCTGGCCGCGGTGAAGAGGCACTGGATTTCAATCCATTGGCGCTCGAGTGGTTCTATGGCAAGGCGCTGACCATCATCGCGGTAAACGGTCAGGCTCCCTATCGCTACCCGATCGAGGAGGAGCGTTTCTCCCTGCTGCGGAGCTGCGAACAGATTCTCGCCATGATGCAGGACGAGTCGCTGCAGCCGGGCAGGTTGATCACCCATCGGTTGCCACCCGAGCGCATGACCGAGGCGTATGAGATGGCGTATCGCAGAGAGAAATCGATGGTAGGGGTGGTTTTCGAGTGGCAAAAATAATGAGGCAACCACCCCTATTCCGGAATCGGCTATTAGGTTCGTTTTTTCAGCTTCGCACCTGAACGGGAGACACCCATGATCGACCTCAGCAATTATCGCATTATCGACCTCTCATACGAACTGATCCCCGGCGAGCTCAAGATCGACGGTACCTACACCCATGGCACCACCTGGGTCGACCGGCCGATCGAGGTCCAGGAATTCATGGCGTACGGCGCGCGCATGCACTTTATCCAGGCGCAAACCCATTTGGGGACCCACTGCGAAGCAGCGTACAAATATCTCGACGACGGTCCCGACGCAGCTGGCATGCCGCTGGAAGCGTTTCTGGGTGAAGCGGTGTTCTGCGACTTCTCCGATCGCAAAGGGGGTGAGGCCATCACCGCCGAGGATTTCGACAGGGAGGGAGTAAAGGCGGGGGATGGCGTGCTGATTCGCACGGACGCGGAGCTGCGCGGCGATCTACCCCACATGACCAATGAATCCATCGATTGGCTCATCAAAACCGGGATCAAGTTGCTCGCCTCGGGGGGCAATCTGTTATACGGAGCGACCTATCCAGACCATCTCGACGCAGAGCGAAAACTGCTCGAGCGCGGCATACCCACCATCGACGCGCTCTACAACCTGGCGGAGATCCGCAAGAAGAGGGTGTTCTTCATCGCACTCCCGGTGAAGATGCAGCGCGTCACCGCCTCGTGGACCCGGGCGATCGCACTCGAAGATAAGGACTGAGCGAGCCCATGCTTCGCTGGGTGGCTTTTGTCGGGTTTCTATCTCTGGTGGGCGGCACCGAAGCAGAGGAGATCCAACCACACTTCGTGGATGTCACGACCGAGGCCGGTCTGGCGTTTCGCAACTGGTACGGCGACAGTTTCGCCAAAACCTTGTTGGAGACCACCGGGACCGGAGCCGCATTCTGCGACTTCGACGACGACGGCGATCTCGATGTCTACCTGGTGAACGGCCCTGTGGGATTCGATCATCCTCGCATCAAACCCCTGCCCCACGACCAGGTCCCCCCGGCAAACGGTTCGGTACCGCGCAATGGCCTGTTTCGGAATAACGGCGACGGCACCTTCACCGAGGCGACGGAGGCGGCCGGCGTCGGCCACAGCGGATGGGGCGGAGGATGCGTCTGCGGCGACTACGACAACGATGGCGATCGGGATCTGTTCATCAGCTACTGGGGGCCAAACGTCCTTTATCGCAACGAGGGCAACGGCACCTTTACAGACGTCTCGGCGGCCGCCGGGGTAGATGACGAGCGTTACGGCTTGGGCGCGGCATTCGGAGACTATGACCAAGACGGTCTGCTTGATTTGTTCGTGACCAACTACACCGAATTTTCGCCGGAGACCGCGGTGCTGCCGGGAGAGCGCAAAGGAACCATCTATGGGGCGATGCGGGGCGTACCCTCCATGGCGCCTCCGGAAGCCCATGAGCCGGAGGAGGACATCCTGTACCGCAATCGCGGCGATGGGACCTTCGAGGACGTCAGCAGCAAGGTCGGTGTTCGGGCAGGCGTGCCCCAGAGGGGGATGGGTGTGGTGTTCTGGGACATGGACGACGATGGCGACCAGGACATATTCGTAGCTAATGACGCCGGCCCCAACAATCTGTATGTCAACGATGGCAAGGGTGCGTTTTCAGACCGGGCCGCTGCTCTGGAGGTTGCCCACGACATCGACGGGGTCAACGAGGGAAGCATGGGTGTGTCCCCTGCGGATTTCGACCGCGACGGGCGGCTGGACCTGGTGGTGACCAACTATGAGGCTCAGACGACAACGGTGCACGGCAATCGAGGCGATTACTTCGCCGATCTCTCCTACGACCGTGGAATCGCCGCCCCCACTATCATGCCGGTCCAGTGGGGGGTCGTCGCCTTTGACTACGACCTGGACGGCGACGAGGATCTCTATGTCGCCAGCGGTCACCTCTCAACCGCCCTGGACAACGAGTACCCGCAGTCCAGCTTCGCCCAGCGCAATCAGCTTTTTCGCAACGACGGCGACCGGTTCGCCGACGTCACCAGCCGCGCCGGCCCGGGATTGCTGCAGGTGCGTTCGAGTCGCGGTTTGGCGGCCGGGGACTACGACGGAGACGGAGACGAAGATCTGCTGGTGGTCAACAAGAATGACCTTCCCAGCTTACTGCGGAACGACACCAGGAGCGGTCACCACTGGTTGGCGTTGCGTGCGGAGGGGTCGACGAGCAATCGGGACGGCATCGGGGCGCGCGTCCGGGTGGTGACCGGCGATCGGGTCCAGATCCGCGAGGTCCGCGCCGGAGCCAGCTATCTCTCCCACAATAGCTTGTGGCTCACCTTCGGACTTGGAGAAAGCACCGGCGCCGACTCGATCGTGGTTCGCTGGCCCAGTGGAGTGGTGCAGCGTTTCGCCCAGGTGTCCGCCGATCGAATGTGGCACGTAGGAGAAGCGGCCGCCGCGCCCGCGGAGGTCCGCGCTCGCTGATCGGCATTCGAGCAGATCAGGGTTACCTACCGGGTCGGCGCCCGAGCATTACGGGGTTTCACCCATAGCGCGCAGTATCTTGCGGGAGATCCGGACCAGGTGATCGTCGTCGCCGGATTGAACGATCGTTCGATACTGTTCAATCGCTTCGGCGTTTTTGCCTGCATCTCTGAGCAACGTGGCCAAACCGAATCGGGGACTGGCAAAATCCGAGGCGTGGAGGATGGCCAATCGGTATTCCACCATCGCCTCCTCTGTACTGCCTTCTTCCGTCAGCAACACGGCCAAGCTGTTGTGTGCCCGGCTGTGATCGGGGGCAAGGCGGATGGCCTGACGAAGAGCACGGGCGGCGGCGCTCACATCTCCGGCCATCTTGAGGGTGTTTGCCATGTTGTATAAGGCGTTGGCATGCTGCGGGCGAAGGCTCAGAACGGCACGATATTCAGCAATCGCTTCTTCGAGTTCCGACCGGTCCCGCAGGGCATGGGCTAGCTGATAGTGGGCGTTCACGTGACTGGGATCTAGCTCGATCGCCTTGCGCAGTGCCGCAAGCGCTTCTTCGAGATGTAGCTTCCGTCTCAACGCCGACCCAAGGTTGGCGTGGGTATTGGCGTTGGCCGCCCCGCTCCCAATGCCTCGACGATATAGGGCGATGGCGCTGTCTGCCCTTTCCGTCTCGCTAAACAACCCGCCCAGATTGTTGTACGCCCTGGCTTTCTCGGGCTCGAGCTCGGTGCTGCGCCTGAACGCTTCCTCGGCGCCCGGCAGGTCGCCCAACCTCTTGAGGGCGTGTCCCAGATTGTACTGAGCGTCGCCGTGTGTGGGGTCCAGCTCGAGGGTCTTGCGGTAGGCCTCCACAGCGGGTCGAAGCTCCCCGCGCTGGTAGTAGAGCGACCCAAGACTGTAGAATGCCGGCGCGTAGCGGGGATCGATCCGCGTCGCGTGGCGAAAGGACCGCAGGGCTCCGGCCTTGTCGCCGCGACTGAATCGGGCCGTACCGTCCTCCACGTAATGAGCTGCCGTCTGGAGATCGAAGCGCGGTCCTGGCTCGGTTGCCGGACCGGTTTCGGGGGCTTCTCCGCAGCAGACAAAAAACACGGTACAGCTGCTGGCGATCGCCCCAAAAACTGCTATAAGATTATTTTTTTCAAACACTTATGAGATCTTTCGTGAAGCGATGAATACAGCTTCGGCGCTCCCGGGCGGCGGATCTGGTTTAGAATAGGGGAATCCTGCCAATGTTCCAGGGGTCTGAAACGCTTTTCCGCCAGGATCTGCCGACTTCGATGACTCTTGCAACCCCAAGTCCTGGTTTGAGGTTAGAGCGGGACGGCAACTCGCTCTCACCTTAAAAATATATTTGACTTTCGACTCCTCCATTCTTACAATCTTCACAGATATACTTTTAGTTTTTCAGGCGCAAACATATACAACCTGATGGAAGGAGGTGAAAAAGCAAAGAGATTGAACGACGAGTTTTTGTTTGAAACGCCTGAACTTTAAATTCGCGTGGTTAAGTCGCACGTACCTTATGGAGGAAACCACAGCATGAAGTTGCAAAAAATCTTGGTGCTAACATTGGCTGTAACCTTTGTGGCCGTCGGCTCCGGGTTCGCGCAGGAGCTTACCGGTCTCCCGGCACAGCCCAGTTTCGAAGGCGTGTATTACAAGCCCACCAGCGTTGATATCAATCCGCTGATCATCACCACTCAGGACATCAGCTGGGATGGTAGCGGCAGTGTGGATTTCAATTTTAATTTGAACCAGCGCGCTCGCGTCTGGGTTGCCGTCTATCGCAAGGGCAGCACCGAGACCGGCGAACGTGGTCCATTCGGTGCCTGGCTGCGCTTGCAGCCCCAGGATCTCTACATCTGGAGCAGTCCCACCAACACCGGCCACGATATGGAGTCCGGCAACAACACGATCACCTGGGACGGCAATGATTTCGAAGGCAACGCCGCCGGTGCCGGAAGCTACGAGTTCGACATCATCGGTTGGAACGTTCTCGATCCATCCTCCCTCGCCGGGGTTATGGGCCGAGGTTTTGGCGATAACATCCTCGATGTGCGCTACGACCCACCCGAAGTCTGGAGCCAGGAGTACGATCGCGATGCGCCGCAGTACGGCGGGCACAAAATAGGTGACATCATGCATAGCACCCTGGGTGACGATTTCATATCCAATCCGAACGCCTGGGAGCGCTGGGACTACAACAGCGTCGTAGATTTCGAGGGTGCCCAAACCTTGAGCGGCATGCGCGCCGATCCCGAGGATTTAGACAACTTCTACACCAGCAATCGTTCTGGCGAGCAGGCCGGTATCTACAACATGACCATCAACCGCGCCGCCAAGGCGTGGGATAGGAACACGGACTGGGCCGATAACGGTTTTGCCGCCGTCGCCGATCCTCAGATCCGAATGTATCAGATGGAAATCTATAACGACATGATCATAAATCCGAACTGGAGCACTGCCGACGTACCCGCCAGCTCCATTGAGGTTTTCGACAAAGCCTCCGGTGAAGTCACCCAGCAGTTCGACATCGCCGAGTGGTTCACGAACGTTGGTGTCGACGATGAAGGCAACGAGACGTTGGGCGCCGGCGGACCCGGCAACCTCTCCGCCGACGAGTCCGGTATCTGGACCTCGGGTTGGGCCTCGACCAATCTGGTCAAGCTCGACTGGGACGGCAACATCATCTTCGTCAACCGCGCTGGCGATCTGGTCGGCGACCGCGTGACTTACGAGACGGCGGCGGAGACCGGTCTGACCCCAGAATCTTCCTACCCGATTCGTTTCAACAGCGACATCAACGGCAACTCTGCGATATTCAGCCCGCGGCACAACTCGCTGGGTAATGTCTACTCTGCTGTGGGTCGCGACGGCACGGGGCTTTATCATATTTTCGTAGATGCGGCAACGGTCGTACCCAAGAATACGGGCAGCGGAACGTATATATGCATGATCCAGAACGACGGCTACAGGACAGGCGGAACTCCGTTGCGGGGAGCGGGCTACGGCAGCCGCGGCAAGTGGGACGGACTCTACACAGAATCCGAGGTTGAGCTCCTCACATTAGAACCAGGGCAAGCCACGGAAACGAAGTTTGGTCCGAAGGCAATGTTCTTCTTGCCCTACGACGCGGTTGAGGGTAAGCTGGGCACTGGCGTGACCGCCGTCGAAGAGGTGGAGAGCGCCGGAACGCCGGACAGCTATTCGCTGAGCGATGCCTACCCGAACCCGTTCAATCCCGAGACCACCATCGAGTTCGGCCTGCCGACCGATGGTTACGTCAAGGTTGACGTTTACAACACAGCCGGTCAGTTGGTCAACAGCCTGGTGGACAAGGACCTCTCCGCCGGCGCTTATAAGACCACCTGGGATGCTATGACTGAGGAGGGCCAGCAGGTCTCCAGCGGTGTCTATTTCTACAGAATGGAAGCCGGTGATTTCACCGACACCCGTTCCATGACGCTGCTGAAGTAAGCCTTACCTTTTTCACAGTTTCGCGCTACAGGGGTGGATTCGCAGAATCCACCCCTGTAGTTTTTTTATGCCTATTCTGATGTGAACTTCGGGCAAGTCGAATCCAGCCAGACTTGCTCAAACCTTTCATCTCGCGTCGATGAACGACCCATCTCCATGGAATTTCCTAACCTCCGGCCTGGGGATCGGCTACGTCGATACGCCAGGCGAAAACTCCTCCGTTTGAAACGATCGCCGGCGCGCACGGGTGTGGCCGCTGCCCTGTCGACTGCCCGTGATGCCACTGAACCATCCTTGCACGGCCCTCGTGGCGGTACGACCAGGTAGATGAATCCACAGAATTTCGAATTCGACCAAGAGCCAGCGCCCTCGCGCATCACCGTTCGGGCTCTCCTTCTGGGCCTGGCGACGATCCTGGCGACCTTCTACTACGTTATCCAGATAGCCCAGCGGCAGGGTTCCGGGACGTATGTGCAAGCCCAGTACCCCATGGCAGCCTTCATGCCGTTCGTGGCCTGGCTGTTTCTAAATATCCTGCTGAAAATGGCCTGCCCGCGTTTCGCCCTCAAGCGGGGTGAGATGCTGACCCTCTTTGCCATGACCTGGGTAGTGGCCACCATACCGGCATGGATCGGTCCATGGGTTTCAATATTATCCTCCCCGGCCCAGTTTGCCACCGCCGAAAACCAGTGGGCAGTTACCATCTTCGGCCATCTGCCGTGGCATCTGTTCCCGGCAGCGACATCCCATGTCATCGATCACCTCTGGTACGGACTGCCTCCGGGGATGTCCGTTCCTTGGGGCGAATGGATCTGGATCATTGCGGCCTGGCTCGGAGCCGCGGTTGCGGTGGTGATCTTCGGGTTCTGCCTCTTCATCCTGTTCCAGAAGCAGTGGCAGGAGGCGGAGAAGCTCACCTATCCCCTGGCCCAGATGCCGCTGGACCTCACCGCGGGATTCGACGGGCCCCGCAGCCTCCCGCAGACCTTCCGGACGAAAACCTTTTGGATCGGGTTCGGGGTTGTTTTTGCGCCCCAACTATACAACATAGCCACCTATTTCTCGCCCGGTCTGCCCGCAATCGGGCTGTTCTGGACCTATTACATGTTTCAATTCGAAGACGGGTTGTTCACCGGTTACATTCGCGTAATGCCGTTGATGTTGATGGTGATCTATCTGTGCCCGGTAGACATTCTCGGCAGTATGGTTCTGTTCCACTGGATCGCCTTCTTCAAAGGTGCTGCAATGACGCGCTTCGGCACGCCGGATCTCGGGTTTTCCGGGGTGAGCGCCGCCGGCCGTTTCAGCGAGGGACAGCTAATATTGAAGACCGAGAGCCACGGTGCTCTGGTTTTCCTTTTCGTATGGTCGCTCTGGATAGCACGCCAGCATCTGCGATCTGTGTGGGTGCAGGTTCGCACCGGAAAAGGGGACCTCAGCGAGGTTGCCCTGTACCGGGTTGCCACTATCGGCATGCTGGTATCTGCTGCCGGCGTGATTCTCTTCGCCGCATACATGGGGGTGAGCGTCCCGCTGGCCATGGGTGTATTCGGACTGATGGTGATCGCCTACTTCATGACCGTAAAGCTATTGGCGGCCAGCGGCATCGCTTACATATATCCGGATCGCCCGTACATGAAAGGAGAGTCTTTCTTCACCGAATTAATCGGATCCATCTACATCTCACCACAGAGGCTGGTGCCCTTCAAGATCTTCACCAGCTACCTCTTCTTCGGGCATTTCACCATCCCCGCGTGGCCCGCAATGGGACACCTGTCCCGGATCTTCTCCTTCCGAAAGCAGTTGGGATGGGTAGTGGCAGTGGTATTTTGCGCCTTTCCACTCGGATTCATCGTCGCAGCATGGGCGATACTCGATCTCTCCTATGACGAGGGAGGGACCCTGTTTCTCGGCGAACGCCACACTTGGTTCTTCGACGGAATCACCTACCTCGTGCAAAACCCGGTCGTTCCCAATCTGGGGAAATGGCTGCTGTGGGTCGGCGGTTTTGCCGAGGCCGGGCTCATAACCCTGCTGCGGGCACGACTCCACTGGTTCTCGATTCACCCCATCGGGCTGATTTTCCAAAGCACCCACGCGGCCTGGTGGTACTGGATCAATTTCCTGTTGATCTGGATCATCAAAATGACCTTGCTGCGCTACGGTGGGGTCAGGGCCTACCTGGCGGGAAAGCCGTTTTTTTACGGACTTGGCATCGGCTATGTGGTCGGCGTGATCCTCTCCACCTTCGTGGATACGATCTGGTTTCCCTCGGCGGGTCACCGGGTGCACTGGTGGTAACGGCGAAGGTGTGGTTCTTTTAGGTTTTCCGAGATTCGTTTCGTATATTTCCCCGAATATGGCCGCAACCTGAATCACCCGAATCAGTAATTGCGACAGCCACGGGAAGGGTCAGCTATTTGCAGATGCTTGGATTGCGCTCGCTACTACCGGTAATGGTAGTTTGTTTATGCCTCACGGCGGCACACCCCCAGCGGCTATTGCTGAATCAGGTCGATGAGTCGCGGTCGTATCTGCGCATTCCCGGTCCGGCGTACCGCGGCTTCGCCGTGGAGACCTTCGCAAACTCGCACGGACACGCATTTCCGTACGACGAGGCGCCCAAGGCATACTACAGCAACACGGGCGACTACCTCACCACGGGTTATGACGTCTATCAATGGCTCGAAACCCGCAGGCCCGGACAGGCATTTGGCAGCGCCCTCTTCAAGGCCAACGGCGAGAACAATCCGAGCGGTGCGTGGAACAAGGTGTTCGATAACCTCCTCGTCGCCAAGGATGGGTATGGCGACTGGGGGTACGTCGCCATGGCCGGCGACGGGTTGATTGCCCGCTTCACTCCTCTGACCTTGTCGAAAACCAACTTCAATGGGGTGAGGCTCGATATCTCCAGCCCTCGCTTGAAGATCAGCACCCTCGCATCCCGCCAGGAACGACCCGGCACGAACTTCAACTATCAGCCAACCTGGAAGGGGGTGGATGGTTTCCAATTCGCCGACGATTCCACCATGCTGATGGGCAGTCGAGTTGTCGCCGACCTGGGGTTGCTGCAATTGGGTGGGAATTTGGTCAATCAGCATGTCTACAACAGCCTTGAGCCGGGAGGCAGCAATCTCAAAGGGACCTTGCGAACGGATCAGCCGCTGATGGACCATCTCATCATCCGCTTCTCCGACGATTCGCCAAATGACGGCATTGGGGGACCGATTATTCACGACGTGCAGCTGATTATTGACGACGAGCCTCGTCCGGATATGGTGCCGCGGGTGGTGCGCCAGCAGGCCGGGGCTACCGAGCAGATAGGTTCCACCTCGGCGGCTACGGGTAAATTTCGACCTGCCCCCTACACCCGTCCGGCGGCCGGCGGAGCGGTAGACCAGGGACGTTTCCAGGGTACCCTTTTCTACCGGGATCGCGAGATCCCGCTCTACTCAGATTTCCTAACCCGGCTGGATCACGAGGAGGGTATTGATGTTTCCAAAGTAGCCCACATCCCCGGACTGGTCCGAATCCAGGTTCACTCCGCAGGCGAAATCCTCCAGGCCGATGGTACCGACCAACTGATTTACATCTTCGACCTGTCCCAGGAGGCGTCGATGCAGGAGGTGGAGGTGGATGCCCTTGTGGGCGGCGATTACAAGGTAGAAGTGGCGATGCTGACGCTGGTTAACCCGAGGGGCAAGACCTACAACGCCCAGTTCACCAGCACCTACTACAAAACGGCTGCCCGGGCGCGAGGAACCCCCAGCGATCTTTCGAATCTCAAACGGTTGCGTTTTCACGTGGGTGAAGATACCGGCCAGTTCATCTACAGTGCCGACATGTCGCTGACCCTTCCCGGTATCGAGGTCGTCGGGGAGTACGCCCGTTCCACGCTCTACGGAAAATTTCCCGCGCACGCGGACCGGACTCGCGCCTTCAAACAAGCGCCCCGCATCTCGGATCGCGGCGATGCATGGTATCTCAACGCCACCCACTGGTTTGATCGCGGCTCCATAGGGGGCGAGCTCTTTTCCATCAATCCCGACTATACAACCGAGTTGCGCACCTATCTGCCGTGGGAGGTCGGGATCAACTACACCAATCTCCACGGCCTGACGAACAGCACCTTCTACTGGCAAACGGTCGACGACAACGATGATGGTGACCGCTACCCCGATGCCCGCGCCGGTAACCTGATCGGCTTGCCCAACGACAGTCGCGGATATGATCTGGATGGTGTGCTCCTGGGCCTGGACAGTAACAACGACGGCACCTCCGAATTGAACCGCAACCTCAACGCCATTCCCGATGTCGACGAGCCGTTCTTGATGTACGATGTCGAGCCGAGAACCTATGCCTACGGGTTTGATCGGGATAACAACGACGTTCCGGATTACCGCGAGGACGACGGTGTCGTCGACTATCCGTACGACTTCGATCAACAGGGATATCACCTGTTTGCCCAATGGGCACTCACGCAGCATTGGTCACTGAGCGTCGGTCGCTATGATGTGGGTCAGATCGCGGGACCGGGACACAACAACTCCACCTACGGGGTGCTGAACTACCGCAAGGACACTGTCCATAGGCTACGCAAGATCTTCTTCGAGAACCACTTTCGCCGGGTGCAGGACGATATCTTCGACGAGTTCAAGGAAGTGGACGATATCCCGGTGCGGGGTAGCCCATTCAGTCAGCGCGGTCTGGTCGTAGGCGCGTTCAGACCTGGTACCCCCCCCCAATTTATTTCGCGCTTTCAGCCCGACTTGGTGCTGTATCAGGATAGCTACGTGAACGAGAGTTACATCGAGAGCCATGTGAAGCCGTTCGCGGGATGGGATATCGTCCAGAAGTTGCGGCTGCGAATGAACTGGCAGCAGGGTGGGAGACTGGGCCCTGGACAATTCCAGCGCGAACGCCGGCTCGACTACTGGACCTGGGTTAGCCGGGTGCAATACAGCTGGATGCTGGGTAGCCTGCGAATCACCCCCCAGTACAAATTTATGCTGCTGCGCCTGACGGATCAGGAACGGGACGCCGACCTTCAGCTGGAGACTCGCAGCATACCGATTCTGAGGATACAATATCCCCTGCTGCCCCGCACTCACCTGCAATTGGGCATTCAGGGTCTGGGTCCCCTGCCGTACCGGCGACATGATCGCATTTCCCGTCTCGAGAGTTTTGAGCAGCGCACCACTTTTCTAACGGTTACCAACAAGACCCACTATTTTGGCTACGAACTCATCTCCGTGTTTGGCGTCAACAGAGACCAGAAGACCTACGACGACAAAGGCCAGATCTTCCGCAACTTCGATACCTGGACTGTGTTCGCCAGGGCACTCCTGGGATTCACCGAGTTTGGCCGTTTGATCTAACCTATCGTGCGGCCGCAGTGACCCCGCACCATGGCACACCGGCATGAATCTTCGACCGAGAATTGTTCTTCCGGTGGCAAGGGGCAGACATTGCTGGGACCGCTGCACTACTCTAGCGCCGTTCTTGCTCCTGATCGTTGGCGCGCTAACAACTGAAACAGGGGTCGCCCAGACCCTGCCGCTCTCGGAGATCGCGGAATCGCCCCTGATGATGCGTCACCAGGGTGCGCCGTACCGCAACTTCGCCTATAACAACTGGTCCAGCTACCCGAACCACACCTTTCCTTACGAAGATGCTCCTAGGGCGATCTACGGTGGCATGGGCCACTATCTGATTACCGGCTACACCGCTTACGAGTGGCTCGAAACCCGGCGTCCAGGACAAAAATGGGGCAGCTCTATCTTCAAGGATGCGCGGCTTGCGGGCTTATCCAAGAGCGAATGGGTCACCATCTTCGACAGCATGCTCGTGGGCAGGGACGGATATGGGAACTGGGGTTACAGCCTGATTGCCGGGGATGCGCTGTTGGCGCGTTTGACTCCCTTGACGTTGTCGAAAGCCAACTTCAACGGGTTTCGGATGGACGTGGCCACGGCGCACCTGCAGTTCACCGGCATGGCTTCTCGCTTCGAGCGGCCCCATTCCTATCAGCATGTTGTCGTGCCCTGGCTCGTCAACGACGACTATCACATGGCGGACGATTCCACCCTCCTGTTGGCGGGGCGTACCCAGGGGCAGCTCGGGCGATTACAATTGGGATTGAATTGGGTCAACCAACATCTTTACCAGAGCACGAAAACGGGGAATACCCTCAAGGGCATACTTCGCCCTGGGCAGGCATTGATCGATCAGGTTTTGGTGCGCATCTCCGACGACTCCCCGTTGGACGGCAGCGGCGGCGCGTTGGTGCAGGACATTCAAATCCGCGTCAACGGCGAATTGCGGCCCGATCTCAAGCGGCCACCGATCCGCCATACCAGTGGTGCCCAGATCCAGGTGGGGCGAATCTCGCAGGCAACAGGCGCATTTTCACCTTTTGCCTACAACTCGCTGAGCTACGACACCGTCCTGGAGGGGCTCACCTTCTACCGCGAGCGGGAGATTCCCCTCTACGCCGATTACCTCTACCGGCTGGATCACGAAACGGGTATCGACGTGTCCGGCGACACGAATCTATCAGGTCTAGTATCCAGTTTCGCCGTGCAGCCGGAGGGCATAGCGAAGGCGGACGGCAACGAGCAGCTCGTCTACCTGTTCGACCTGACCGGAGAGAGTTCGCCGCAATCGGTCGAGCTCGAGGCCATGCTGGCAAACGACTACAAGGTAGAGGTCGCCCTTTTGAGCAACCGGAATCCTCGGGCCAAGGGGTACCACGCCCAGTATATCAGCTCCTTCTATCGCACGGTGGCCCGCGCAAAAGGTAATGTGAGGGATCACACCAACATAAAGCAGCTGCGAATCCCGATCGGCGAGAACACCGGACAGTTCGTCTACAGCGCGGACTTGCAGTTGGAGACCCTCGGCCTCGAGATCAAAGGAGAGTTTGCCCGCTCGGCGCTGCACTCGCGTTTTCCCGCCCACCTGGATCGGGAACCCACCTTCGCTGAAGGCGCCCATTCGGCTGATCGCGGCAATGCCTATTTCATCAACGCCACGCGCTGGTTCGGCCGGGCTCGGTTCGGGGCCGAGTATTTCTCGATCAATCCCGAATTCCAGACCGAGATTCGGACCTTCTTGGATCCCAGCTACACCGTCAGTTTGACCAATCTCTACGGCCTTGCCAATCGCACCTTGTACTGGCAGCTCGTGGACGACAACGAAGATGGGGACGCGTACCCGGACCGGCGCATCGGCAATCTTCCCGGACTCATCCACGATGCCAAGGCGTACGACATCGACGGGGTGTTTCCCGGCCAGGATGAGGATCGAGACGGGACGCCGCGAACCAACCGCAACCTGAACACGGTGCCGGATTACGAGGAACCGTTCCTGATGTTCGACATCGAACCGAACGAGTACATCTACGGCCTCGATCGCAACAACAACGATGAGCCGGACTTCAGGGAGGATGACGGCGCGGTGGATTACCCGTACGACTACGACCAGCGCGGCTACCATCTTTTCGGCCAGCTCGATCTCACCAGACGATGGAAGCTGGCCGTAGGACTTCATCGGGTAGACGAGGTGGACGGGGGCGGCCGCAACCACTCTTCCTATGCCATTCTCAGTTTTCGACGGGAAGGGGTGGCAAGGATCCGGCGCCTCTTCTTCGAGAATCACCTGCGGCGGGTCCAGGACGATATATCCGACGAATACGTCGTGGTGGATGAGATTCCGATACGTCAGGGGGCATTCGGTCAGCGCGGCCTCACCTTTCACTATGTGAGGCAGGACGGATCGCTGCCGCCGCCGCGGTTCGTGCAGCGGTTTCGCCGGGATCCGGTCTGGTACGCAGACAGCTACGTGAACGAGTCATACGGCGAGGCCCGGGTGCGTCCCATTCCGAATCTCGAACTCACCCAGGCGCTGCGCATGCGCTTCAACTGGCAACAGGGAGGGAGTATCCACAACGGGCAGTTTCAACGCCAGCGCCGACTGGACTTCTTGTCATGGGTGGGTAGCGTCGACTACAAATACTACTGGGGCCGTTTGACTATTCAACCCCAATACAAATTCATGCTGCTACGACTCGTCGATCAGGAACGGAACGTGAGCTTCAGTTCCGAAACCCGTTCCATCCCGATATTGCGCTTCTCCGTGCCGCTGATGAATCGCACCACGCTTCAGGCAGGCGTCCAGGGATTCGGACCCTTCCCCTACCGCCACGACGATCGCATCGCCAAACGGAACAGTTTCGAGCAGCGAACCTCTTTCGTGACGCTGACCAACCGCAGCGCCTATTTCGGCTACGACCTGGTGACTATTGTCGGCGTTGGTGAAGACGAAAAGAGATTCAAATCCGGAATCCGGAATGTTCGGGATTTCCACGACTTGACCTTCTTCCTGAGGGCGGTCTTAGGTTTTACCGAATACGGCCGCCTCATCTAAGACTTCAGAAATCCACCGCTCGGTTTTGCGGGGTGGACCGCGTCCTTCCCACAGCCGTAATTCATCCGGTTCACACTAAGAGAAGACATCGATGCAGACTGCCGACGCTGTTGTTGTCGGCGCCGGTATCAACGGCGCCTCCACCGCATACAACCTCGTGAAACGAGGTGCCGGTACCGTCGTCCTCATCGAGAAGCAGCTTCTTGCTTCTGGCGGAACCGGTCGCTCCGCGGCGATCGTGCGCCAGCACTATTCCACCCCCGAGCTGGTGAAGATGGTGCGTCGCAGCGTGGAGGTGTTCCACCATTTCGACGGCGAAGTCGGGGGGGACTCCGGATTCACCAATACCGGTTGGGCGTTCCTGGTTCCAGAAGAGGTGAGCGACGGCTTGAGTGTCAATCTGGAGATGGGTCGGCGGCTGGGAGTGGACGTCCGCGAGATCAGCCGGGAGGACCTTCTGGAGCTGGAGCCCCGCATCGAACTTGGCGATGTACACCGCATCGCCTACGAACCGGGTTCCGGATATGCGGACCCGCGGGCAACGACCCACAGCTACACACGGCGGTTCATGGAGCTGGGCGGACATCTGCAGCAGCTGTGCTCGGTTACCGGCCTGCAGCTGGAAGGGGGACGAATTACGGGGGTCGAAACGGAGAATGGTCCCATTTCCACCGCTGTGGTGGTGAATGCGGCGGGGCCCTGGTCCGATCGGCTGGCGGCGATGGCGGGGGTTACACTGCCGCTCAAGGTCACCCGGGAGGAGGAGATCATCTACGCGACCGTCGCCGAGGGGGGACCGCCCCGGCTTTGTTTCTCCGATATGGCCAAGGCGATATACTACCGCCCGGACGGGAAGGATCACACCCTGGTGGGCCGCGGTTTTCCGAAGCAGTACGAATACGTGGAGCCCGACGGCTACGACCAGGTTGTGGATGTGGCATTTATCGCCGAAACCGAGCAACTGTTTCATCAGCGCCTGCCGGCACTGGCTGGGTCGCTGGCGCTCAATTCCTACACTGGGCTTTACGACGTGACCCCCGATTGGCATCCGGTGCTCGGCAGCGTCGACGGTGTCGAGGGTTTCTACCTCTGTGCCGGTTTCAGCGGTCACGGATTCAAGATCGGTCCGGCCGTCGGTGAGTTGATGGCGGAAGAAATCATGGACGGCAGTGCCCACACCGTCGACCTTAGCCGTTTTGGACTCGATCGCTTCGAAAAAGGCAGCCTGATTGAAGCCGCTTATGGTGCGAATCGGGCCTGATTCGCGTCCAGGTTTGAGTTGGTAGCGCTGCCCCACTCCATATCATATCGCGCGGTGGTCCTGGGGTGCATCACCATCGCTTTAAACCTCTACTACAACATCCAGATCGCGGCACGGGGTTCGGGCGCAACGGTAACTGCTCAATTCCCCATGGCGGCGTTCATGCCGTTTGTGGTCTGGATCCTGATCAACCTCTTGCTCAGGGTGATTGCACCTGCCATGGCGCTGCGCCGCGGCGAGCTGCTGACCATCTTCACGATGACCTGGGTGGTGGCGGCAATCCCTAGCTGGATAGGCTCCTGGAGCTCGGCGCTGGCGACCCCGACCCACTACGCGGATACCGAAAACCAGTGGGCCGAGTCGTTTTTCAACTACCTTCCCTGGCACGTCTTTCCCGCCACCACCAGCAGAGTGATCGGGAATTTTTGGTACGGCCTGCCAGAGGGGATGCCGTTGCCGTGGGATGGGTGGATCGGGGCTATCCTGCAATGGTTCGGAGTCTCCATCGCGGTCGTGGTCTTCGGGTATTCGGCGATGATCCTACTGCGCAAACAGTGGGTCGAGGCGGAAAAGCTCACCTACCCGCTCGCCCAGCTGCCGCTGGACATCACCCGGACTGAGACGGGGCGGCGCTTGCCACACCTTTTCTATCAGAAACTATTCTGGATCGGTTTTGCCGTCGTTACACTGCCCCTGCTCTACAACATTACAACCTACTTCACGCTCCAGCCATCCTTCGATCTCTTCTGGACGTATAACCTGATCGTCTTTCGCGAGGGGGTGATCTTCTTCATCCGTGTCATGCCGTTGATGTTGATGGTGATCTACCTGTGTCCGGTCGATATTCTCGGCAGCATGGTGCTCTTTACCGTGCTGGTCATCTTGAAGGTTTACATCATCGTTCTATTTGGTGGCTTGCCCGACTTCGATCTGCATCCCACCAGCGGCGGCAACATGTTCAATGAGCGTTCGATCGTACTTAATATCGAAAGCCACGGAGCGCTGATCTTTGTCTTCTTATGGTCTCTGTGGGTCGCCCGTGGGCATCTCAGGAATACCTGGCTGCAGGTTCGATACGGCCACGTCGGTGATGGAGGTGTCGGGGAAGTCCGCATGTATCGGTGGGCACTTGGCGCCATGCTGGGGTCCGGAATCTATGTGGTGTTCTGGGCTGTTTCACTGGGCGTGACCCTGCCCATGGCGATAGGCAGCTTCGCGCTCACCATGATCGGTTACCTGGTAAGCATGAAAATGATTGCCGCCAGCGGCGTCGCCTACATCTATCCCAACAGGCCTTTCCTGAAAGGAGAGATTTTTGTGCTGGAGTTGGCCACAACTCACGTGGCGCCCCAGAACCTGGTTCCGTACAAGGTGTTTACCAGCCACGCTTTCTTTGGTGGTTTCATCATTCCCGCCTGGCCCGCCATTGCCCACCATCTGCGCATCTTCGATCCTAGGTCCAAACCGGTGCGGATGGTCGCCATCGTGCTGGCGGCGTTCGCGCTGGGTTATGCGGTTTCAATCTGGGGCGTCCTGGACCGGAGCTACACCGACGGCTCCACGGGCGGATATCACGAGATGTATCGCGGGCTCATGATGCGGCTCAACGAGCCGACCGAACCCAACCTGCTAAAGTGGGGGGTCTGGTTGTTCGGGTTCGGTGAAGCGGCGGTTATTACCCTGTTGAGGGCTCGTTACCATTGGTTCGCCGTGCATCCTATCGGGCTCATATTTCAGTCGACCCACGCCACTTGGTGGTTCGGATTCAACTTCCTCATCGCCTGGCTCGTCAAGTTGGTGCTGCTGCGGTATGGTGGCGTTCGTGCCTACCTGGCCGGTAAACCGTTTTTTTATGGTCTCGGTATCGGTTACGTCTTCGGCGTAATCCTGTCAACTATTGTAGACGCGATCTGGTTTCCTGATTCCCCCCACCGCGTTCACTGGTGGTGAAATCACCAGCTGATTATTATCTCGGCGCTCATGACTGCCCGCATCGCCATCGATACCGGTGGCACCTTCACTGATTTGGTGCTGCTCGACCCGCAAGGTCAACTCCACTTTCACAAGGTTTCCAGCACACCCGACGACCCCAGCCGGGCGCTCGTTGACGGGGTGTGCCAACTAGTCGAGCGGGCCGGATACGCGCGCAGTAATCTAGATCTCCTGATTCATGGAACCACCGTCGCAACCAACACCATTCTGCAACGGAACGGCGCCCGCGTTGCGTTCCTGACGACCGAGGGATTCCGCGACGTCCTGCACATCCAGCGACAGGATCGCCCGCAGATGTACGATCTGCGTGCTCGCCGGACAGTACCGCTGGTGCCGCGGCACCTCCGTCTGGAGGTGCGCGAGCGTCTCGGTCCAAAGGGAGAAGTCGAGCTCCCCATCGATCTCGCAATGCTTAGGCAGTCACTGGTCCCACTGCGAGAACAGAATATAGAAGCGGTGGCGGTGGGTTTACTTCACAGTCACGCCAATACGACCCACGAACGGGAGGTCGGCGAGATTGTTGCCCGCGAACTGCCAGAGGCGAATGTCTGTCTGTCCCACGAGCTCGCCCGCGAGCGGGGGGAGTACGAGCGTTTCAGTACCTGCGTGATGAATGCCTACGTGCAACCGGTGATGTCCCGTTATCTGGAACGGATCGAAGAAGGATTGAACCACACCGGAGTAGACGCTCCCATGTTTGTGATGAAGTCCAACGGCGGCACCATGTCGGCAGCTGCCGCGGCTCGACAAGCCGTGTTCACCATTCTGTCCGGACCAGCGGGTGGCGCCGTGGCCAGCCGCTCCATTTCGGAGTCGTGCTCGGATCAGAACTTGATCGCGGCGGATATGGGAGGCACCAGCTTCGACGTAACCGTTATCCACCAAGGCAACGTACACTTCGCCCGCGACGCGGAGATGGGTGGACTGGCACTCAAGGTGCCGATGCTTGACATCCACACTGTCGGAGCCGGCGGCGGCAGTATAGGTTGGATCGATGCGGGCGGATCCCTGCGAGTCGGGCCCCAGTCCGCGGGTGCGCATCCAGGTCCCGCCTGTTACGGAAAAGGGGGCGAGCTGCCCACCGTCACCGATGCCAACCTGTTGTTGGGACGACTCGCAACCGGGACGCTCCTGGGAGGCGGGCTGGAGCTCGATCTCGAAGCGGCCCGTCGCGCGATGCACGATCATCTAGCGGGGCCGTTGGGCTTGAAGCTAGAAGCGGCTGCTGAGGGATTGATACGTGTGGTGAACGCTACGATGACCGCTGCCATACGCAAGCTTACGGTCGAACGGGGACATGATCCCAGGGACTTTACTCTCTGCGCCTACGGCGGAGCCGGCCCCTTGCATGGTTCTGAGCTCGCCGCGGAAATGGGCGTCCGGGAAACCCTGATTCCAGTTGCCCCTGGCGTAACATCAGCCGTCGGTCTTCTCCAATCGCAACTACGAGAGGACAGGGTGCGCACAGAAGTAGGCCCCCTCGACTCATTTTCTTGGAAGCAACTCACGGCCGCTATCGAAGAGTTGGAACGCGATGCCGGTAAGCAGCTGGCTCTGGCAGGTAGTGGGACGCCGACCACCCAATGCCGGTTCGGGCTGCGATATCTGGGTCAGGGGTACGAGTTGCCGGTGGAGGTGTGCTGGCAGCCGCTGGATCTAACGCAGGTCGCGGCCGATTTCCACACCGCGCATGAGCGCGCTTTCGGGTTCAAGCGTTTCGATCAAACCGTGGAGCTGGTCAATATCTGGGTGTCGATGGAAACAGACTCAAACGCCGTCCAACTACCGGAATGGCCGTCGCGTCCCGAACTCCGGCGGGTTGGCAACCGAGACGTTGTGTTTCGCGGGAAAGCCCATCCCACACCGGTCTTCAAGCGCGACGCCATGGGAGCCGGTACAGAGCTCGAAGGTCCATCCGTGATTGAACAGCTGGATTCCGCTACCATCGTATGGCCCGGCCAGCAAGCGAAAGTGGATACCCGGGGGCAGCTGCGCCTGGGCCCAATGCCGTCCGGTTTTTTCTAGGAGGATCTAACTATGCGCATCTGCGTAATCAATCCATTCGCAGGGACGGAACAGTTCGGCAGGGAGAATCTGGAAGCGATCGCTGCGCCGGGTACTGAGTTCCAGGTCTGCGATGTCGGCGACCGCTATCCACTCAACAACAACCAATGGCTCTACTTCAAACATGGCTGTACCGGGCCCACCATCGATCGAGCCATCGAGGCGGAACGACAGGGATACGACGCCATCTTCATCTCCTGCAACCTGGATATTGGATTGTACGAGTGCCGCCAGATGTGCAATATCCCGGTAACCGCCACTCTGGAGGCGGCGGCATTGACCGCTCACTCCATGGGACGCCGCTTTTCCTTGCTGAGCGTTGATGACCAGAACGGGCAGATTCAAAGGATGTTGTTAGAGCAGTATCAGCTTGCCCAGGGTCTGGTGTCGGTGCGCAGCTTCGACATCGATGCCACCGATCTCTACGCCGACCGCAGCTCCCCAGAGGAGATTTCCACGAAAGTGCTTTCCGTGGCGCGGCGCTGCATCGACGAGGATGGCGCGGATGTGCTGATCTCCGGGTGTACCCTGGCCGGCTCGGTGCTTTCCAAAGCGGCGCGGGAGAATCCGGATGCTCATCCGGCACCGATCATCGACGGCATGTTGCCTGGTTTCAAGATGGCGGAGACGATGGCGTCCCTGCAACGCGCCGGACTGCCGCCTGTCAGCCGCCTGGGACTGTATCAGCAACCACCACAACCCGACCTGAAAGCGTTGCGCGATTCCCTCGGACAACCGCTTCCGCCCTGGGCCACGAGGGAGAACGAATGAAAGTCGATCCCGTTACCCTTGAGATCATGCGCAACCGGTGGAAGGGGATTGCCGAGGAGATGTGCGCTGCCCTGGTGCGCGCGAGCTATTCCACCAACATCAAGGACCGACGGGATTGCTCGGCAGCTCTCGCTATGTCATCGGGGGAGATCGTTGCCCAAGCCGAGGTTGGCACACCCCTACATCTGGGCATCATGCCAGGTGTGATCGGGGCCATTCTCCGAGAGTATCCGGTGGCGCAGATGACCCCTGGCGACGTGTATGTCACGAACCTGCCGTATCCAGAGGGTCCCGGGCATCTACCTGATGTTTCCCTCGTATCGGGGGTCTTCCACCAGGATCGCGTGGTGGCTCTCGCCGCTTCCACCGCTCACCACGTCGACATGGGCGGTTTCGCGCCCGGCAGCATGCCGTTTGGCGTCACCGAGATCTATCAAGAAGGATTGCAGATTCCGCCGCTGAGGATCTTTTCCGGCGGCGAGATGGATGAGTCGCTGTTCCGTCTCATCAACCAGAATGTGCGCACGCAGCACGAGGTGCGCGGCGATCTGATGGCCCAGTACGCCTGCGCTCAAATCGCCCAGATGAGGGTGGACGAGCTGATGCAACGGGGGGACGGTGAGCAAGCCCTCCTTTATATGGAACCGATTCTAGATCATGCCGAACGCCGCATGCGAACGGCCATCGCGGGGGCTCCTGACGGCGAGTATCAATATGTGGACTATCTCGACGACGACGGGACCGTGGATGAGCCCGTGAAGATCGCCGTCAAATTGACGATTGCTGGAGACGAGTTACGCGCTGATTTCACCGGTTCCAGCGCCCAAGTCCTGGGGCCCCTCAATGCCCGGGTTTCCGCTGCGGCGTCGGCGACCTATTACGTCGTAAAGACGGTGCTTGACCCCGATCTGCCGGTCTGCGCCGGTGCCCACCGCCCGATCGAGGTCTTCGCCCCCGAGGGTACGATCCTGCAGGCGCAATACCCGGCGGCCATCGGCAACGCCAACATCATTACCGATCAAAGGGTGGTCGATGCTCTTTTGGGCGCCTTCCATCAGGCGGTACCTGACAGGGTGTGCGCCGCCTGCAGCGGCGAGATGAATCTGATCAATGTGGGGGGATTGGATCCACGTACGGGGGAGTATTACAACTATGTCGAGACCTACGCCGGCGGTATGGGCGCGATGTCCGACCTGGATGGCGAGGACGGCGTACATACCCACCTCACCAATACCCGCAATGCCCCGGTGGAGGTCATCGAAGCTACCTATCCGTTGCAGGTGGTAGGTTACGGGCTCGTTTCCGACACCGCCGGAGCCGGCCGCAGGCGGGGTGGCTGCGGCATGATGCGGGAGTTGAGATGCCTCGGAGAGCGCACCCTGTTGACCATGGGGGCTGATCGCCGCAAGTTCCGCCCATGGGGATTGGAGGGAGGTGGTGAGGCGGAAGGCTCCCACTGCTGGGTGATCAAACCGGACGGCTCGCGATCCGAGCTTCCCACCAAGGTCTTCACCGAGCTTCACGAAGGGGATCGCCTGCTCGTACAGACCCCCGGCGGGGGCGGCTGGGGCGATCCGGCCGATCGCGAAGCCGAACGAGTGCAGCGCGACCTGAGCGACGAGCTCATTACGGCCGAGCACGCGGCCGAGCACTACCGCTACCCAGGGCCATGAAGGAGAAAAAATGAACTGGTTCGAAAAGAGTTTCTTCAATGTGCACGTCGACTACCACACCCGCGACGATGCACACACCGGGTCCGGCCTCACACGCCAGGGGTTGCGGACCCTTCTCGGCGAGGTGCGTCCGGACATGATCCAGATTCACTCCAAGGGGCACCCGGGTATCGCCTCCTATCCCACCAAGGTCGGCACCTATAGCAGTAATCACCAAGAGGACGTGATGGCGATCTATCGCGATGTCTGCCGCGAGATGGGGATTTGCTTCAGCGTCTATTACTCGAGCTTGGTCGATGTCATTGCCGCTAACGCCCATGAGGACTGGCGCATCATCAAGGCAGATGGGAGTTATTACGGCACGGGGGAGAAGTGGGAAGGGGACCGAATGAACAGCTTCTTCCTCTGCCACAACACCGGGTATATCGAGGAATATCTGCTCCCGCAGATCAAGGAGATCCTGGTAGAGTACGAACCGGACGGACTCTGGTTCGATGGGGACGTCTGGGTGTCGCGGGTTTGTTACTGTGCCTCCTGCCAGGAGAAGTACCGGGAGCTGCACGGCCGCGAGGTCCCGCGTCCCGCAGACGAGGAAGATTGGCCTCCGGCGCCCGAGTTCGCTCGGGAAACCTACCTGGAATATCTGCAGAAAGTGCACGACCTCATTCAGGAGGTGCGGCCCGAGTGTCTGTTCTCGGTGAATTGGCTGCACACCTTGAGCAACCCGTGGTCCAGTCGCGGCAAGGTGGACTGGCTCTCGGGCGATGTACCGCTCAACCACGGAGTCAACGCAGCCGGGCGGGAGGCGCGCTTCATGAACCACCAGGGTCTGCCCTTCGACATCATGATCTGTGATTTCAGTCTCGACTACCGCACCCGCGGCTACATGTACCACAAATCCGCCGAGCAGATGAAACAGGAGGCGGCGGCGGTGGTGGCCAATGGTGCCCGCCTCTTCTACTGGATGACTCCCAATCGGGACGCCAGCTTTCGGGTGGAGGATCCACCCACGGCCGCTGAGGTAGGTCGCTTCGTTCGGGACCGACAGCCGTACTGCACAGCCACGCAGTCGGTGCCGGATACGGCCATACTGGTTTCAGCCGCCGGCTGGGCTGCCGATCCCACGATCCGGCACGAGACCGAAGATACGCAACGGGTTTTCGCCGCCCAGCAGATGCTGCTGGAATCCGGCCTGCACCACGACCTGGTGAGCGAGGACGCATTCCTGAAAAGCGACGCCGACTGGCACACGGTGATCTTGCCTGGAGTTGACGAACTCTCCGACGCATTGCTGAAAGAGCTCGAAAAGTACGTGCGCAACGGGGGCAATCTGTTGCTCAGTCTGCCGCTACCCGAAGACCGATGTGCCAAGCTTACGGGAGCAGAACGCTGGGCCAAAAAGGATATCGAGGACGACCCGCTTGCCGGCATTGCCCACCGGGTTCTACTGCCTTCAGGGTGGGCGCGGGTCTACTATCCCGCGGCAAGGGCGGTTGAACCGCATGCCGAACCCCGTGGTCAGCTGTGGCAGGCGCAAGGGTTCGAGGCGATTCCTCAGCAACCGGTGTCCTACGTCAATCGCCTGGGGGATGGGACCGTCATCACCTGTGCGGGCAGTGTTTTCGACGGTTATCGCCGGGTGCAGGGACCCCCGCTGCGTGACCTGGTGATGGCGGAGCTGCGTTTCCTACGTCCTCACCCGGTCGCCGAGCTCGATCCTCCGGGCCAGCTGGAGCTCTCTGTGCGGGAGCGGGAGGGAGAGTGGCTGGTACACTTGGTAAACCACGGCGCCGATCGCGACATGGGCGGAGAAAGCTTCTTCGTCGAGAAGGTGCCGCGCAGCGGCCCCCGCACCCTTGTTGTGCATTGCAAGCAGCGACCCGCATCGGTGTTGTTGCAGCCGGGCAATCGGACGCTGGAGTGGCAGGTTATTTCAAACGGTGTCCGCTGTCACCTGCCCGACGTAGAGATCCACGAGATCGTGCAGATCTCGTTTCCCCAGGCGGTATGATCCCGATCGCAAAAGCGAGAATCCTACAAGGAGAAAAAAGATGAGTAACGACAATCTGCCGGTGCCATTTCTCGACTGGTTCGAGTTGTGGCCGGGTGCCGCCGGATATGAGCAGGATGGTCGCGCTTTCATCGGCGAATTCCCAACCGGTGTAAAACTCTCCGTCCAGGAGCCGGAAGAGAAGCGCGACTTCCACCTGCCAGCAGATAAGCCGTGGGAGGGCGGGCACGCCGATATCGGCACGATGCTGTTTCACGACGGGCGCTTTCGGCTCTGGTACAAAACGTCGCCACCGGGAGATGATACCACCGCTCTCTGTTACGCCGAGAGCGACGACGGCAACAAATGGGAAAAGCCGAATCTGGGGCTGCGTGAGTTTCAGGGTAGCAAGGAGAACAACATGCTGCCGGAAACGCAGTTGCGTGAAGGATCGATTTTTCTCGACACCAATCCGAAGACCCCCGATGCCGAGCGTTATAAAATGGTGTATATGGAAGGCTGGTGGAAGCGCGGCGGCGAGTATATGGAAGGCCTGGAGGATGAGCCCGACGCCCTCAAGCTCAGGACCGATCTTTGTGCCGAGGGTCGCAGCGAACAGGAGATCATGGAACAGATCGGGCTCATGGGCCATTTCAAGGGTGCGGTGTCGCCGGACGGGTTCGTCTGGACGCCGCTCGAGGACACCCTGCTTGAGATGTTCTGCGACTCCGACAATATCGTGTTCTTCGACGAGGATCGAGGGCGCTACGTGGGTTATTTCCGCCACAACATGTTTCGCGAAACGGTGCCGACCGTCTGGCCACCCAATCCTTGGCGCTGCATCGGCCGTGCCGAGACCACCGATTTCCGCGACTGGCCGACACCCACGATCGTCGTTCAACCCGACGCCGATGAACCGCCGACCCAGGATATCTACACCAACGCCTACGCGCTGTATCCGGGAGGCAACTACCACATCCTATTTCCCAGCATCTTCCACCGCGGCACCGACACCGTCGACACCCAGATCGCCGTCAGCCGCAACGGGGTCTCCTGGTTCCGCCACCGGGATCCGATCCTCAAGCTCGGCTCGCCCGAGACCCATGAAGACGGGGGCATCTACGTGCGCCACGGGATCTTTCCCCTCGACGCCAACCACTGGGGCGTGCCGTACATCTGCATGAGCGCCCGGCACAACGAAGGGTACTACTACGACACCTACGACAAGAACAATTTCTACCGCTGGGCCATCTGGCAACGGGATCGTCTGATCGCGCTGGAGGCGGAAGTGGAGGGACAGGTCACCTTGCTGCCGCGGGTCTGCCAGGGAAATCAGCTGATGCTCAATCTTAAGACCGAACCGGGTGGCTGGGTACGGGCCGCCTTCATCGAACCGATGCTCTGGCCCCCCGAACAGATCAAACCGATCGACGGGTTCTCCTTCGATGACTGCGAAGCGGTGCGCGGCGACGACCTGGAAGCGGCTGTTGGCTTCAACGGGAGCAAAGACCTGAGCGCGCTCAAAGGGCGCAACATCTGCCTGTGCCTGCAGATCTGTCGGGCCAAGGTTTTTTCCACCCAGATGTAGTGCGGCGTCCCAGGCCCCGAACTCTTCAACTACCCCCGGGACACGACACTGGAGATGATCAATGACGGCAAAGACGAAGGAACTCTTCCTGGATTGGCATGGCCTCTGGCCTGGTGCCACTGGATACGACAAGGATGGCAGTGCATTTATCAGCGAGGCACCGTCGGGTGTAAAGCTTTCGGTGCAGTCCGCAACGGTCACCGAACCGGTGTTGGTTGCGGACCAACCGTGGGAAGGATCGACGTTCGGGTACGTCACCGCGCGACATATCGATGGCAAGTACCGCCTGTGGTACGGATTTACGGGGGGGCTCGCATATGCCGAAAGCGACGACGGCTGGAGCTGGGAGAAACCGATTCTGAACCTCATCGAGCACGAGGGTTCTAAGGCGAACAACCTGGTGCTCGATACGGGGATCGAAGGCAGCGTGTTTCTCGATCCCAGCGCACCGGATGCGGAACGCTACAAGCTGGTGACGATGAGGGCTTCCGCTGACCGCAAGGGGGCACGGATCGAAGGGGCCGAGCTGGAGCGGTGCCTGTCGGAGCTGAAGGAGCGCGGAATTCCGCCGGCCGAGATATTCGGCAAGGAGCTTCAGCTGGTGGGCGCAGTGCACGGAGCGGTTTCGCCGGACGGCCTCAGCTGGACCTTCCTAGACGAGCCCCTGTTCGAGAAGTTCTGCGACACCCAAAATGTAGTGCTGTACGACGAAGCTAATAAGAAGTACGTCGGTTACTGGCGCTCGAGCGCCGGCAGGAGGCGCAGCATCGCGCGCTCGGAGACCGACGACTTTCGCCATTGGCCGCTTCCCGACATCGTCGCCCAGCCCGATGGCGAGGTGCCGCCCACAGACGACTATTACACCAACGGCTACTCCCCCTATCCCGGGCATGACGGTTTTCATCTGCTATTCCCAGCCATCTACCGTCGGGTCCGCGACTTGACGGAAGTGAGTATGGCGGTGAGCCGCGACGGCATAAACTGGTCGTGGCCGGATCGCGATCAGGTTATTCCAGCGAAACCTCCGTACAGCGGCGGTCTCTATCCCGGGCCGGGGTTGCTACCCTTGAGTGATGACCGTTGGGGATTGATCTGCCGCAGTCAAGAGGCGCTGCACAACGAGGGATATTATTACAACCCGCAGGTCACTCGAGGCGAGTTGCGCTGGGCAACCTGGACACGCGATCGGCTTTCCGGCTTGGAAGCGACGGAGCGGGGTCAGGTGACCACCAATCAGATGCGGGCCAGCGGCGATTCCCTCGTGCTCAACTACCAGACCTCTCCCAACGGGTGGATCCGGGTGGAGTTCATCGAGCCGACCCTGTGGCCGCCGGCGCGGCTTGAGCCGATGCCGGGCTACAGCTTCGGGGAGTGCGACGAGCTCCGTGGAGACGAGTTGGAAAAGAAGGTGAGCTGGAACGGCAATGCTGATCTGTCCTCGATGAAGGGAAAGAACATCTGCATGCGCATCGAGCTGTGTCAGGCGACCTTGTTCTCTCTCTCCATCTGAGTCACATCATTGTTTCACTCAACATGGGGATTCAACTACAATGATCGAACGTTCCAAAGAGCTGTTCCTGGATTGGTTCGCCATATGGCCCGGTGCCACCGGGTACGACGCCGACGGAACCGCGTTCATCAGCGAGGCACCCAGTGGGGTAGAGCTTGCTGTGCAGCCGGCTACGATAACGGAACCGGTGATGACCGCCGACAAACCGTGGGAAGGCAACTTCCTGTCCTCATCGACGGTACTGGTAGAGGACGGCAAGTACCGGCTCTGGTATGGCGCCGCCTGCGGCACTTGCTATGCCGAGAGTGCCGACGGGTTCAACTGGGAGAAACCGGTGCTGAATATCCAGGAGCACGACGGCTCCACCGCAAACAACGCGGTCTACACCCGCAACGTCGCCGGCAACGTGTTTCGCGATCCCAGCGCCCCCGACTCCGAGCGTTATAAGCTGGTGGATCTGGAGGCGTCGTGGGTGCACGAAGGCAAAGACATCCCCGAGCAGGAGGCTCTGCGGCTTCGGGAAGAGCTGATGAAGGTCACGGCGACGCAGGAGGAGCTCGCCGCAAAGCTTTCCATACGTGGTGCCGTGCACGGCGCGGTCTCACCCGATGGTCTGCACTGGGAAACAATCAAGGAACCGCTGTTCGTGAAGTTCTGCGACACCCAGAACGTGGTCTATTACGATCCCGAACGAAAAAAGTATATCGGCTACTGGCGTGATAGCGCCGGTCGGCGCCGCAGCATCGCGCGCTCGGAAACGGATGACTTCCGCAGCTGGCCCCAGCCGGATCTGATCTTTGCTCCGGACAGCCAGGATGCCCCCACCGACGACTACTACACCAACTGCTACTCCCGCTACCCCGGCAAGGACGACCTGCATCTCATGTTCCCCGCCATTTACCGGCGGGTGCGCGACACCGTGGAGGTGCAGATAGCGGTCAGCCGGGACGAGCACAACTGGTCGTGGCCTTCGCGCACACCGGTTATTACTGACGCACCCGAATATCCCGGAGGCATCTACCCGGGACCCGGACTCATACCGTTGGACGCAGACCAGTGGGGTCTTATCTGCCCCTGCGAAGAGTCGCTGCACAACCTCGGATATTACATCGAACCCGCACCGACCCGAGGCCAGCTGCGCTGGGCGGTGTGGCAGCGGGATCGCCTGGTCGCCCTGAAAGCTCAAGAAAGCGGAGAGTTTACCACCAACAAACTGGAATGCAGTGGCGCGTCGCTGATCCTCAACTACCGGACCTCGCCCAACGGCTGGATTCGCGTGGCGCTCATCGAACCCACCTTGTGGCCGCCGGCCAGACTGAACCCGATGGACGGCTACGGGTTCGAGGATTGCGAGGCGCTCCGCGGTGATAGCCTGGAATCCGAGGTGCAGTGGAAGGGGAGCGCGGATCTGTCCTTTCTGAAGGGGAAGGAGATCTGCCTGCGCATCGAGCTGTGCCAGGCGGAGCTGTTCTCGCTGGCATTGTAGGTTCGAAATCGGCCGGGGGGTTTTGACATCGGGTTCCGGGACCCGCGCAACTTCGATTCCCTCACCTTCTTCGTGTGCACAATCGTAAATTTCACCGTGTTCGGCCGCGTGCTCCGACCGGCCTTCGTTATGCCGACACAGCAACGAAGGTACCTTGACCTACAATGTTGTAGGTTGCGTAATTCTGCATTCTCATCTTCGTAGGCGCAGCACAGCGAAGGGGCAAAGACAACTGCTATGAAACGGATCGTATGCATCGGCGACTCTATTCGCGGGGGGTACCAAGCGATAGTTACCGACGAGCTTGCCGGATGGGGCGAGATCCTCGGGATAGGGGATCAACAGGGAGGGCACACCCGAAACGTCCTGGAGCACTTGAGAGAATGGGCGGTACAAAACAAGCCGGATATCGTGCACATCAACGCCGGCCTGCACGACATGGCAAGAGACCCCGGACCCGGTCCTGAGAACAGGGTGGCGCTAGACAAGTACGGCAAGAACCTGCGCCAGATCTTTACGATTATTCGCGACGAAACCGATGCCCTTGTTCTGTTTGCTTTGACGACGCCCGTGGATCTGGCGCGACAGCATGCGGTCGAGTACGGATGTAACCGGACCACAGAGGACGTCAACGCATACAACGCGGCGGCACGTTCGGCGGCGGCGGACTTCGACGTTCCCGTCATCGATCTGCACCAGGTGGTTGTGGATAACGACGTTGGCACCATGCTGGGCGAGGACGGCGTTCATTTCACCGAAGCGGCGTCCGCCATTCTCGGCAAGGCGGTGGCCGACTTCATACGAACCGAAGGAGATTCAGCATGAGAATAGGAGCCTTTCTGGGCGCTCACAGCGACACCTTTCTTCAATTTTGTCAACAGTACGGGGTTACCGACATCGTCGGCGGGTTTTACTCCATGGCCGACTACACGCGTAAGTTTCCACCGGATGCAGGTGACAAGCCCGGATCCCATTGGGACTACCTGGAACTGGTGCAATTGCGCGAGCGTGTCGAGGCGTTCGGACTCACTCTGGCGAGCATGGAGAATCCCCATCCGAGCTGGTGTTTCGATCACGTGATGCTGGGATTGCCCGGAAGGGACCAACAGCTGGAGAATCTGTTCATCACGATTCGCAACATGGGACGCGCGGGCATTCCCTATGTCGGATACAACTGGATGGTCAATCCAGCCAGGCTTTGGCGTTTTTCGACACGCACCTCAACGAACTACCCGGCGCGAGGCGGAGCGCATTCCGATCTGCTGGATATGGCGGAGGTGGACAAGGCGCCCCTCTTTCGCGAGCGCGAGTATACGGCCGCAGAGATGTGGGAGAACTACGAATACTTCGTGCGCGCGATCATTCCGGTGCTGGAGGAATCCAATGTGCGCATGGGACTTCACCCCGACGACCCACCGACACCAAAGGTCGGCGGCATCGCGCGGATCTTTCACAGTCCGGACGGTTACCAGCGCGCCATGGACCTGGCAGGCAGCCCGGTGAGCGCGGTGAATTTCTGTCTGGGAAACTGGACCGCCATGGGCACTGACATTCCTGCTTCGATCCGGCAGTTCGGCGAGCGCGGCCAGATCCTCTATGGACACGCACAGGGTGTGCAGGGTACCGTCCCACGATTCAACGAGTGTTTCCTCGATCAATCCGACTGCGACTACTTCGAAATCGTGCGCACCTTCGACGAGATCGGCCTCGACACCTTTCTCGCCGTCGCCCACCTGCCTCGCACCGTCAATGACGGCCCCCCACAGCTTCAGGGACATGGCTTCGCGATAGGATTCATGGCCGGCATTATCAGGGCGGCACAAAACGCCAACGGCCGGTGAAAATGGCGTTGCTGCCAAAGTCATCCTTCACGCCGACAGCCAGTCCGCAGCTTGCCGCATCAAAGCGGGTCCACGGACGGAGCACAACCACAGCGAATGGAGATTTGCCATGATCGTAGAAAACGGCGGACCACCCACCGATTTGGACGAAGCAGTTCTATTTCCGTTCGACAGCCGCACCATCCCTCTGCGGTATCTGCTGCAACCGGGTCTGGTGCCGGCAACCAACCCGTACAGACCACACCCCAAGGTGCTCGAGCCGGGTGGTCCCGAAGCCCCCGATCACGTGGCCGTAAAATTCTACGGCACGGTGATCCGCATTGGCGACGAGTTGCGCATGTGGTACATCGGCACGGGCGAGGAAGATGGAAAAAAACGGGGACCACATATCTGTTACGCCGTAAGCAAGGATGGAATCAACTGGGAAAAACCGGAGCTGGGCTTGGTCGAATTCAACGGCAACACACGAAACAACCTGGTGGAATTCGACAGCCCCCATCGCGAGTCGATCTGGCGCCCTTCTGGTGCTGCACGATCCGGAGGATGCCGATCCCGGACGCCGCTTCAAGCTGATCAATGAGGTCCATCCGTTCCTCAATATCGCGGCCTTCAGCCCCGACGGTTTCGTCTGGAAGGAATCACCGAACAATCCGATCCTCAAACACAACGCCATCGAACCGGGCGGCCTGATGAGGTTCAACGGCTGTTATTACATGACCGGGCAGGGGGGTAACGTCGGTTCCAAGCGAGCGTTGGTAACCTACATGTCCTACGACTTCGACCACTGGACCGACGCGGTTGCCATCGGTCTGCGGCGCGACGTTCCTCCCTACAAACAGATTCCCGGCTGTCATGCAGGCGAACAGGTTCATCTGGGGGCCAGCTTGTGGAACCGCGGTAACGTGGTGATCGGATTCTACGGCGCCTGGCATGGAGAGAGCAACGATCGCGGCTTCGTGTCGATGGATCTCGGGCTTGTGGTCAGCAACGACGGTCTCCAGTTCGTGGAGCCGATTCCCGATTTTCAGATCGTTTCCGCTTACGAAATCGACCGCCGCTACCCGGCACACCCCCAACCTTGCCTCGAGCAGGGACAGGGTTTCGAGAACATAGGCGACGAGACCTTGATCTGGTACGCGCCGTGGCGTGGCGGATTTATCTGCGTCGCCCGCTGGCCACGCGATCGGCTAGGATATTTCGAGGTGGTTACCGACCCCAAGCCGGCACTGCTGATGGCGGAGGACACCCACTCCATGTTCTGGCGCGAGCATGTGGGAGATATGGTGCCCGAAAAGACGGACCCTCACTTCATCACCTGTCCCATTCGGTTGAACGGCAAAGCCACACGCGCGTTCCTGAACGCCGACGGGTTGTCCGCAGAGGCGCAGCTCCGGGTTGAAGTGCTGGATCTGCAGTTCAAGCCGATCGACGGGCTTTCGGGAGCGTCATGTATCCCCGTTACCAAACCTGGTCTGCGGCAGGAGGTTGGGTGGAAGGACGAAGATCGATTGCACGATCTGGCGGATCCGGTGCGCCTGAAAATCACCTGGGAAGGACCGCGGCCGGATGACGTTCATCTCTACGCCACTTACCTGGAGACGGCCTGATTTACAGTTACCATAGCGGCGAAACGGAGTCAGGGTATCCCCTCGGCGCAGCCCCCTGAACGGCCCTTGCGCGCTCCAGCACCGAAAAAATACTTTGAGATTCCCTGGTGCACTTGTTACATTTCCATGATTATATATAAAAACCTCTATATAAGGCTTTTCGCATCCTGTCGATATCGCGATATGTGACCTATAAGATGTTTATCTACAAGCATATACTGTTAGTTCATGGAACGTTGATCGCGTTGTTGACGGCCCTGGCGGGGACAAACCCTGCCCACGGCGCTTCCGTGCAGAGTGGCCGGGCGGCCGGCACCTCCGAGCTCGACGCGTCGCGCCCGTTTCTACGCTGGGAGCGACCCGGTTACAACAACCTGGCGCTGCAGAATTTCTCCAACACCGCCAATCACACTGTACCGTACGACGACTCCCCACGCACCTACTACGGTCCGATGGGGGATTACCTCACGACGGGGTATGACCTCTACCTCTGGGAGGAGACCCGCACACCTGGCCAGGTCTACGGCAGCAGCATATTCAAGCCGAACGAGATGTACGATCATCCCTGGGAAAAGGTCTACAACGCCGCGGCGGTCTCAAGGGACGGTTACGGAGATTGGGGTTTTACGTTTGTCGCCGGTGATAATCTGATTGCCCGTTTGTCGCCCATGACCCTGTCCATGACCGACTTCAACGGCTTACGTTTCGATCTGGCCTTACCCAGATTCAAGATTTCCACCCTGGCGTCGAGAATCGAACGACCCCATACCTATCAGGAAACGCCCACACTCTGGGCGATTCAAAAAACTCACTTTGCCGATGATTCGACCCTGCTTCTGGGAGGGAGGTTGCAGACGGATCTGGGAATCGGCAACATCGGCATCAATCTGGCCAACTCCCACGTCTATCGCAGCACCCAGGATAACAACAGCCTCCGAGGAGTGTTGCGCCCGGATCAGCCGATTGCTGACTGGATAATCGTGCGTTTCTCCGACGACTCGCCCGACGACGACGTCGGTGGGGCTCATCTGCAGGATGTTCAGCTTATCATCAATGGGAATCCCCGCCCGGACATCGTGCCACTGGTGGTGAGCAATCCCGCCGGCATTCGGCCGCAGGTGGGCACGGTCTCTGCCGCCACCGGCCGTTTCCGCGCCGTCGACTATACGTCGTTCAACGGCCATCGTCGTTACTATCGCGGTCGCGACGAGGTGCCCCTCTTCTCCGATTACCTGGTGCGCCGCGACCACGAGTTGGGCGAAGATATCAGCAAAGTCTCCAATATCGATGGTCTCCTGGCGAATTTTCAGATCGAATCTCCCGCCTCTGCGCTACAGGCGGATGGCGACAAGGAAATCGCTTTCCTGTACGACGTGAGCCAGGAACCGAACATGGAGTCGGTGGAGTTCGAGGTGCTGGTGGGAAACGACTACAAGGTGGACGTATCGATGCTATACGAGATAAATACGAGGGGAAGGACCTACCACGCCCGCTATAGAGCCACCTTCTACAAAACCGTGCTGCGCTCGCGGGACAACGTGCGGGATCTGACAAATCTGAAGCGCAGGCGTTTTCACTTGGGGGAAGAGACCGGCATCTTCACCTACAGTGCCGACCTGAAACTGGCCTTGCCGGGGCTCGAGCTCAACGCGGAGTACGCCCGGTCCGCGCTCTTCACGCGTTTTCCGGCACATGAGGCGCGTGCGCTCACTCCCAATGCGAGCCCCCGGTTTTCAGTGAAGGACGATGCCTATTTCGTCAACGCCACTCACTGGTTCGAGGGCGGCCGCCTGGGAGCGGAACTGTTTTCCATCAATCCGGAGTTCACCACCTCGTACCGGACCTACTTGAACGAGGAGAAAGCGGGAACTGGATTTCTCCACACCAATCTGCACGGCATGCTCAACGAAACGGTCTACTGGGACCTGGTCGAGGACAACGACGACGGCGACCGCTTCCCCGACCGCCGGATCGGTAACATCGTCGGGTTCACCAACGACAGTCGCGACTGGGATCTCGATGGCGTGAATCTGGCTAGAGATGAGGACAACGACGGTTTCCCCGATACTAACCGCGACGGGGACGGTATTCCTGATTACGAAGAGCCATTCCTGATGTACGACGTGGAGCCCAACATCTATTTCTACGGCCTGGACCGGAACAACAACGACGAGCCGGACCGCCGCGAGGACGATGGTCAGGTGGATTATCCGTACGATCCCGACCAACAGGGATACCACCTCTTTGCCCAGTTCGACCTGACACCCCGGCTCTCGTTAACGGCGGGTCGCTTCTCCGTGGACGAGATCGCGGGCACGGGCCGCAATCAGAGCACCTACGCTTTGCTAACCCTCGATATCCGCGGCATCGGCGGGCGTCGCCTTTTCTTCCTCGAGAACAACCTTCGCCGCGTTCGCGACGATATCCGAGACGAATTCGTGACCCTGAGTGAGACCCCGATTCGCCACTTGGATTTCAGCTTCCGCGGCCTGAGTGACAACAGCAGTGTAGCTTCGGCGCAACTGTTCGACAAACCGCCCCTGTTTCAGAGCCTTTTCGTTCCCGACATCCTTCAGTACCAGGATAGCTACGTCAACGAAACCTACGCGGACCTGAGCCTGAGTCCGTTTTCGACCTTCAAGGTCGATCAGACGCTGCGAGCGCGGTTCAACTGGCAGCAGGGGGGGGAGCTCTACAACAAAACCTTCCAGCAGGAGCGGCGATTGGACTTCTGGACTTCGGTGTCGCGCGTGGAGTACACCCGGAGCTGGCGCGGGTTGAGGATTACGCCCCAGTACAAATTCATGCTGCTGCGACTGCGTGACCAGGAGCGCGGCACAAATATGCTGTCGGAGATCCGCTCCATCCCGATCCTGCGGTTGGAGTACCAGCTCATGTCGAGGTCATCTCTGCGGGCCGGCTTTCAAGGGATCGGTCCGTTTCCGTATCGTTTAACTGACGACACCGCCGATCGCAACAGTTACGAGCAGCGCACCGCCTTCGTGACCATTACCAATCGCAGCGGTTATTTTGGCTACGAGCTGGTGACGATCATAGGACTGAACAGTGACCAGCGAGAGTACGATACCAAATTCCAGGATGTACGCGACTTTGACAGTATGTCACTTTTCGTGCGCGCCCTGGTGGGATTTTCCGATTACGGCCGCCCCATATGACCCCGAGGTCTCTATTATGAAAAGCATACATGTCTGGCTTGCCACGGTCGCGGCGCTGACTGCTGCTTCCGGTGCCTCTGCCCAGGAAGCGAGGGTCACGGGCAGCGCCCAGACCTATGATTCTCGCCCCTTTCTGCGCTGGGAACGTCCAGCCTATACGAACTACGCCATCGACCATGTCCAAAATTACGAGAATCACCTATTCCCCTACGATGACAACAGGCGAACCATCTACGGGCCGATGGGGGACTTTCTGGTCAACGGTTACGACCTCTACTCGTGGGAGGAGAACCGGTCGCCGGGTCAGGAGTATGGCAGCGCTATCTTCAAACCTAATCTGATGTACGATCTGCCGTGGGAGAAGGTCTATAACTCGACGGCTGTAACAAAGGATGGCTATGGAAACTGGGGTTTCAGCGTTTTCGTTGCCGACAACATGATAGCGCGGTTTTCCCCTTTGACCCTGTCCATGGTCGACTTCAATGGCTTCCGCTGGGATATGTCACTGCCGCGATTCAAGAGCACAGTGGTGGCTTCCCGGATCGAGCGGCCCCATACCTACCTCGAAACGGCTAACCTCTGGGCCGTCGGAAGGACCCACTTCGCCGACGATTCGACCGTGCTTCTGGGGAGCCGGATGGAGGCAGATCTGGGTGTGGGCCGTTTGGGTGTCAACATGGTCAATTCCCACGTCTACCGCAGTACACAAGAGAGCAACGATCTGCGGGGTGTCGTGCGTCCGGACCATCCGCTGTTGGAGTTTGTCATCGTGCGTTTTACCGACGATTCGCCCGACGACGGTTTCGGCGGCGCCCACCTGCAGAACGTGACGCTTGTCTTGAACGGTGTAGAGCGGCCCGACATCGTGCCGCTGGTGGTGAGCAATCCTGCCGGCATCCGGCCCCAGGTCGGCACCTTCTCATCGTCGACAGGTCGTTTCCGCGCTACCAACTATACCTTGTTCAGCGGCGCTCGGCGTTATTACCGCGGTCGCGACGAGGTGCCCCTCTTCTCCGATTACATGGTGCGCCGCGACCACGAGCTGGGAGAGGATGTCAGCGGTGCTGCAAACCTGAAGGGGTTACTGGACAACTTCCACATCGAGTCACCAGCTGGCGCTCTTGAAGCCAACGGGGACCGAGAGATCGCCTTTCTCTACGACCTGTCCCAGGAGCCGGCTGTGGAGTCGGTGCAGATCGAAGCTTTGCTGGGCAATGACTACAAGGTGGATGTGGCGACGCTGCATGAAGTGAATTCCAGGGGGAGGACGTATCACGCGAAGTACAATGCCACCTTCTACAAGAATGCACTGCGGTCAAAAGATAACGTGCAGGACCTGACCAACCTCAAGCAGGTGCGTTTTCAGGTTGGCGAAAACACCGGCATCTTCGTCTACTCTGCCGATCTCGATCTGGCACTACCCGGATTGGAAATCACCGGGGAGTTCGCACGTTCCACGGTGCATTCCCGTTATCCGGCGCAGATGGCGGGTGAAACCAACTTCGGGGCGAGCCCCCGTTTTACGCGGCAGGACAACGCTTATTTCCTCAACGCGACCCACTGGTTCAAAGCCGGACGTCTGGGTCTCGAAGCCTTTTCCATGAACCCTGATTTCACCACCACCTACCGCACGTTTCTGGATAAACAGGTGTTCGCTCACACCAATCTTGCCGGCATGATGAACGAAACGATCTATTGGGATCTGGTGGAGGACAACGACGACGGGGACCGCCTTCCCGATCGGCGCATGGGCAACATCGTCGGTTTTACCAACGACAGTCAGGATTACGATCTGGACGGCGTACACCTTGCCCAGGACGACGACAACGACGGTTTACCGGACACTAACCGAGACGGCGATCAAATTCCCGATTACGAAGAGCCGTTCCTGATGTACGACGTGGAGCCCAACATCTATTTCTACGGACTCGATCGAAACAACAACGACGAGCCGGATGCGCGGGAGGACGATGGCCAGGTGGACTATCCGTACGATCCGGACCAGCGTGGTTATCACCTCTTCGGCCAAGTCGATCTGAGCCCGCAGCTCGCATTGGCCGCCGGGCATTATTCGGTGAACGAAATCGCGGGGCCGGGCCGCACCAGGAGCATCTACGCCCTGCTGACCCTGGACATCAAGGATGTTGGCGGGCGCCCGCTCTTATTCGCCGAGAACAACCTGCGCCGAGTGCAGGATGATGTTCGCGACGAATTCCTGATCGTGGATGAGACGCCGATCAAGAACCTGGAGTTCAGCTTCCGTGGTCTCACCCAATCCATGTGCACCAACTGCAGCGGCAACAACACTACGTTGTTCGATCGCCCACCGCTGTTCACCAGTCAGTTCGTGCCCGACGTTCGAAGCTACCAGGACAGCTACGTCAATGAGACCTACATGGACCTGCGGCTGAATCCGGTTTCAACGCTGAAACTGGTCCAGAAGCTGCGGGCGCGCTTCAACTGGCAGCAGGGAGGCCAGCTCTACAACAAGACCTTTCAAAAGGAGCGGCGTCTAGATTTCTGGACCTCGGTGACGCGGGTGGAGCTTTCAAAGAGCTGGGGAAAACTGAGTCTGACCCCTCAATTCAAATACATGTTTCTGCGCCTGAGGGATCAGGAGCGCAAGTCCAACCTCCTTGCGGAAATCCGCTCGATCCCGATCCTGCGGGTGGAGTACCCGCTGATGTCGCGGACTTCGTTGCGGGCAGGTTTTCAGGGCATCGGTCCGTTCCCGTACAGGCTGACCGATGACACCGCCGATCGCAACAGTTATGAGCAACGCACGGCCTTCGTGACGATCATCAATCGCAGCGACTATTACGGCTACGAACTGGTTACCATACTTGGTGTCAACAAGGATCAGCGGGAGTACGACACCAAATTCAACGATGTTCGCAACTTCGACGCCTTTTCGCTGTTTGTGCGTGCCCTCGTCGGATTCTCCGAATACGGTCGGCCCATTTAACGTGCCCACCCCGCCGGTCGAACGTATCACGCATATAACCCTTGTTCTGTTGTACGCCATCGGAATCTCCGGCGCGGTTTCATTGCTACACGCGCAGGAAGACCGCATCTCGGGCACCGGGGAGATCTACGAATCCCGGCCGTTTCTGCGCCAGGAAAGCCCGCAGTACCAGAACTTCGCCATTGATCACTTCGGCAACTACCCGAATCACCGGGTTCCCTACGACGACGCCCGGCGGACCATCTATGGCCCGATGGGTGACTACCTGACTACCGGTTACGACCTCTATTTTTGGGAAGAGAGGCGAACCGCCGGTCAGGTATACGGCAGCGCGATCTTCAAACCCAACGAGGTCCGCTCGATGCCCTGGGAGAAGGTCTACAACTCCACGGCCATCATGAAAGACGGCTATGGCGACTGGGGTTTCAGCTTCATCGTCGGCGACAACATGATCGCGCGCCTGACCCCGCTCACCCTGTCAATGGTCGACTTCAACGGCTTGCGCTGGGATCTCTCCCTGCCGGTTTTCAAGGCGACGGCGTTGGCTTCCCGTATCGAGCGACCGCATTCCTATCAGGAGGTGGCCAATCAATGGGCGATCGAAAGGACCCATTTTGCTGATGATTCGACCGTGCTTCTGGGGGGGCGCCTGCAGGCTGATCTGGGCATAGGCAGTCTGGGATTCAACCTGGTAAACTCACACGTCTATCAGAGTACCGCCAACGAGAGCAGCCTGAGAGGTGTTCTGCGTCCCGATCAGCCGCTGATGGAATGGGTCATCGTGCGTTTTTCGGATGATTCGCCCGATGACGGCATAGGTGGCGCCAGCATACAGGACGTGGAATTGTTAATCAATGGCGAGGTTCGTCCCGATCTAGTGCCGCTGGTGGTGAGCAATCCCGCCGGCCTGCGCCCACAGGTCGGCACGGTTTCGCAGGCTACCGGCCGCTTTCGCGCCACTAACTACACCCTGATCTCCGGCCACCGTCGTTACTACCGCGGCCGCGATGACGTGCCACTCTTCTCGGACTACTTCGTGCGCCGCGATCATGAGTCGGGTGAGGACATCAGCGGAGTCGCGAATCTCGACGGCATAGTCGCAAACTATCAGATCGAATCACCTACGGGCATGCTGGCTGCCGACGGCGACAAAGAGATCACCTTTCTCTACGACGTGTCCCAGGAGTCGGCAGTGGAGTCGGTTGAGATCGAGGCGTTGCTCGGGAACGACTACAAGGTGGACGTGGCGACCCTTTACGAGGTCAACACTCGCGGAAAGACGTATCATGCCCGCTATAAGGCGACCTTCTACAGGACTGTCCTGCGCGCCCGCGACAACCCTCAGGATATGACCAATCTGCGGAGGGTGCGTTTCCACTTCGGCGAAGACACCGGCATATTCGTCTACAGCGCCGACATCAACCTGACGATACCCGGGGTAGAGCTGAACGGGGAGTACGCGCGCTCATCGCTCTACTCCCGTTATCCCGCGCATATGGGCGGTGCCACTGCGTTCGACACCAGTCCACGTTTCGCCGCCCGGGACAATGCCTATTTCCTCAACGCTACTCACTGGTTCAACGGTGGCCGTCTGGGGTTGGAGGCGTTTTCTCTGAATCCTGAGTTCACCACCTCCTTTCGCACCTACCTGGACGAAGAGTTCTTCAGGCACACTCACCTCCAGGGCTTGTCGAACAACACGATCTATTGGGATCTGGTGGAGGACAACGACGACGCGGATCGACTGCCCGATCGGCGCTATGGCAACATCGTGGGTTTCACGAACGACAACCAGGATTACGATCTGGACGGGGTACACCTGGCTCAGGACGAAGACAACGACGGCTTCCCGGATACCAACCGGGACGGTGACTTTGTTCCCGACTACGAAGAGCCTTTCCTGATGTACGACGTGGAGCCCAACATCTATTTCTACGGGTTAGACCGCAACAACAACGACGAGCCGGATCCGAGGGAGGACGATGGGCAGGTGGATTATCCGTACGATCCGGACCAGCGGGGGTTCCACCTGTTTGCTGAATTCGACCTGACGCATCAGCTCTCGGTGGCGGCGGGACATTATTCGGTGAACGAAATCGCCGGTCCCGGCCGCAACAAGAGCACTTACGGGCTGATAACGCTGGACATCCGGAATGTCGGCGATCGACCGCTGTTATTTCTGGAGAACAACCTCAGACGCGTCCAGGACGACATCCGCGACGAATACCTGATCATCGACGAGGCGCCGATCAAGAACCTGGAATTCAGTGGCCGCGGCCTCACGCAGTCGATGTGCTCCAACTGTACCGGCAACAATGCGGTTTTCGGCCTGCACGACCGGCCGCCGCTGTTTACCAGCCAGTTCGTGCCCGACGTTCGGAATTATCAGGACAGCTACGTCAACGAGACCTATATGGACCTGAGGTTGAATCCGGTTTCGAGCCTGAAGCTGAACCAAAAGCTTCGGTCCAGGTTCAACTGGCAGCAGGGGGGCGAGCTCTACAGCAAGACCTTTCAGCAGAAGCGGCGGCTGGACTTCTGGACTTCGATTACGAGGGTGGAGTTCACCCAGCACTGGGGTAAGCTGAGCATAACGCCCCAGTATAAGTTCATGTTTCTGCGCCTTCGGGATCAGGAGCGCGGCTCCGATCTGCTTTCCGAGATTCGTTCCATCCCGATTCTCCGGATCGAGTATCCGCTGATGTCGCGCACCTTCCTGCGAGCAGGATTTCAAGGTGTCGGTCCGTTTCCATACCGGTTGAAGGACGACACCGCAGACCGCAACAGCTACGAGCAACGCACTGCCTTCGTGACCATCACCAACGGAACGGGCTACTTCGGCTACGAGTTGATTACTATACTTGGTATCAACAAAGACCGAAAGGAGTATGACACCAGGTTTACCGACGCCCGTGACTTTGACGTTTTCTCGGTTTTTGTGCGGGGCATAATCGGGTTCTCGGAGTTCGGTCGGCCGATATAACTTCGGACGACCTATCTAGACGCTCGCCAGATTAGAGGGCGGTCGAGAACACCTTCGCTTTGTGGAGGTGTAACCGCACCGCCACCGCCTGCTCCGCCAACTCAGACAGATCGCTCTTTCCGTTCCAGCTCAGAACCCGAGAGAGCTCGTCACCGGTCAGCGTCTCCGCCTCTTCCAGGCCGAACCCGGAGAAGGCGTCCACCGCTCTGGGCGGGGTCGAAGGCGGGTTCACCAGCTCCACCTTGATCCAGCCGTCCTTCTCGGTGCGATAGTTGATCCGCATCTCCTCGCCCGCGCACGGCCTTTCCACCAAAAGCGCGCTGCCGTCGGCGTCCGCTTCCAGACCGGCCAGCCTGTCTTCCTGCCACTGGGCCCAGCGAATCTCGTAATCGACCGGATAGGGCGTACCGCGGTCGAGGAAATCGTGCTTGCGCTCGTGCCCCACGAACGGCAAACGAAATTCACCGGAACCAGTGTCCACCAGGTTGGGTGCGGCGTAGAGTGCGCCGTATTCGCCGCCCTCGTAGTTGCGGTCGATAATCGGCACTCGCTCCGGCCGGGTCCATGTGTAGCTGTCGCGGCTGATGGCGAGATAGACGTCAACGGTGGAGGGAATCCGGTGATAAAAGGAAGGGAACATCAGATACAGGTGTCGGTCCGGGTAAAGCGAGTAGCACGGATTGTAGATGTCATCGCCCATCGAATCCAAAGGATCGCACATCAGGCAGGGCCGCGCCTGCCCCAGGTCGCGGAAATCGGTCCCTTCCGCGCGGCGCACGAGTCGTCGACGCTCGATGTGGCCACGGAGATAGGCGACGTACTTCTCGTTGTACGGATCGTAGACGCACAGGTTATGGGTGTCGAGCTGGGTGGCGCCCACGTCGAGAATCGGCTCATCCAGGTTGGTCCAGTGGATTCCGTCCGGCGAGACCGAGGCTTTCACGTTCTGGCGCATGTCGATCTTCTTTCGCCGCTCTTCGGGGGAGACCCCTCCAAGGTCCATGGCGATGAGAAGCTCGCGGAACTTCTTGCCATCCATCTCCGGATCCGGTTTGCCGTCCTTATAATAAAGGGCGCCACCGGCAATCGCCTTGTAGCGCTCAGCTTCGGGTGCCGTAGGGTCGATGAAGAGTGCTCCCAGATGGTGGTCCTGGCCGTGGCAGACGATGTTGTTCTTGGTGGATCCTTCGTACTCGGTCGTGTTCAGGTCGGAGCGCTGCCAGTTGAAACCGTCATCACTCTCGGCGTAACAGACGTAGCTCTCCGCCACATCGCGCATCTTGCTGGAGCTGTACCAGAGGCGATATCTGCCGCCTTCGTGCATCATGGTGACGATGCGTAGATTGGCATCCTCTTCCCAAGGACGCTCAGCCTTCAGGAAGATGTCGGATTTCCGCGCCTGCTCTATGGAGATTTTAACCCCGGTCGGCGGCTCCTGAGACCAGATAGTGCCATCCTTTTCTTCCTTGCGGTGAGAGGCGAAGATGCCGTACTGATCGAGAATCGGTTTGGCGATGGGAGCGGCGGAACTCATAATATTCCTTCCGATGGAGTAGGTTCTTGCCGTCAAAGTCGGCATAAGTTAGTTCATTGGTTCAACCGGTAAAGACAAAGAGCACTGCCGATTTCTTGACGGGCATCTGCCGGCCCAATACTCTTTGAGACCGGCGTCGGACTAAACACCACTCGCTCGTTTTGACGCTGTGATACGGCCGCGTGAAGCCCAGAGCGGTTCGGCTGACAAGGAGGAAACTCCCACATGATAGTCCTGAACGGTGGTCCGCGTGAATCCATCAGAGAAGCCACCTTTCTACCTATAGACAGCTACTCCATTCCGTTCAACAAGGGGCTCCTGTTGGAGCTCGCCCCGGGCCGCAAGGCCGACTTCGACAGCGGTCACGGTTTCGATCCCGATCATCCGGGTAAAGTCTTGGTACGTCAGGGTGAATCACCGGACCCCGACTGCAAGGAGGTCTGTTATTACGGCAGCGTCGTACACGTAGATGGCGAGTACCGCATGTGGTATCTGGGGCGCGGTGAAGACGAGAAACGCAAGGCCAGCTACGCGGTCTCCAAGGATGGCATGGAATGGACCAAACCTAACCTGGGCATCGTCGAATACAACGGCAGCAAGTCGAACAATCTGGTCGGTTTCCGTACGGGTGATAGCGGGTACCACGCCGAACACGTCAACTTCTGCCTGGTTATTCATGAGCCCGACGAAGCGGATGCCTCCCGGCGGTTCAAGATGGTATTCGAGCTTCATCCTCGTGACATCCGCGCCGCTTTCAGCGAAGACGGGCTGCACTGGACCCTGTCGCCTCACAATCCGATCATCAAGGGGAACAGCATCGAAACAGGCGGCCTGGTGCGCTACGGCGACTGCTATTACCTCAACGGCCAGGGGGGCGGAATGCCCCACCCTGTTCGCGGCGCGGGCAAACGCTCTCTGGCGACCTACGCCTCCTATGACTTCGATCACTGGACCCAGAGTGTGGTACCCGGTTTCAGGCGCGATCCGGTGCCGCCTCACCCGCCCACCGATTTCGAGATGCATCGTGGCGAGCAGGTGCACATGGGCGCTTCCCTGTGGAATCGAGGCAACGTTCTTCTCGGCATCTACGGTCAGTACCACAACACCTCAAATGATCGCCGCAATGGCACCTGCGACCTTGGACTGGTGGTCAGCAACGACGCCATGCATTTCCGCGAGCCGGTTCCCGATTTCAAGTTCGTGCCTTATTACGAGGAGTTGGAGGATGGCCCACCGCGCCTGTTGCAGGGACAGGGCTTCGCCAACGACGGAGAGCGCAGCTTCTTCTGGTACGGGGTCTGGCGCTACGAACCGCCCAAGACCACGGGGGTGAGACTGGCAACCTGGCCCCGCGATCGTTTCGGCAGCTACGCCCCCACCGGCGAGTCCGCGGCGCGAAACGCGTCTGATGAGGTCGAATCCTGTCACTGTATCACCTGCCCGTTCGAAGTCGACGCCGACAGGGGTGCCCGCGTATTCGTCAACGCCGACAACTGTTCCGAGCACAGCACGTTGACGGTGGAGGTGCTGGATGAGCAGCTTCGCGTGCTCAATGGTTTTGCGGCGGAGGATTGCGACCCCATCACCGAGGCGGGATTCCGTCGGCCCGTTTCCTGGCGGGGTGGCAATACCCTCGAACGGATCGATCATCCACTGCGCCTGAAGGTGAACTGGGAAGGGTTGCGCGCTGAGGACGCCAGGCTCTTCGCTTTGTACGTGGAAGAATAGGGAGACATTCGGTGCAGGCTTACGACGTTGGAGATAAGAAACAGCTCTTCATCGATGAGCGGTGGTTCGCAACCCAACACGGAATGAGCATCACCGTCAATCCTCCCACAAAGCAAGAGCGAGTGCTGGTACCCGAGGAACCGTGGGAGGCGAAGGGTATACATGCCTACAGCACGGTCCTGGAACACGACGGCATCTACAAGATGTGGTACGATGCCATTCCCACCCAAGGCAGCGGCATGCGCCGCAGTATCTGCTACGCCACCAGCGAAGACGGTGTCCATTGGGAGCGCCAATACGTAAATCTGTTCGAGCTGCCGGGGGTGCCCCGAAATTCGGTGGTAATGCCGGGAACCAACGGCAGCGTCATGGTCGATCCCAACGGTCCGGATGAGCACCGCTTCAAATGTATGGCCTTGATCACTGAGAACGACTTCTGGGACGACTCCAAGGGATGTATCTGCGGCCAGTACGACGGGTACGAGAAGGAATACTGGTGCGAGCTCTATTTGTGCACCAGCCCCGACGGCATTCACTGGCATCGACAATCCCCGTCGGCCATGCCGTTCTTTCACGACACGCAAAATGTCTTGATCTACGATGAGCGCATCGGTCGTTATGTCGCCTATATGCGGACGCACGAGAAACGCCGAACCGTCGGCCGCACCGAGTTCGACGACCCGATGCAACTGCCGTGGCCCTTCGCAGAGAATCCCAACGATTTCCGCGGTCCTGGAAACTCCCGCTGGGCGGCGGGGGGCGAATACGAGCTCGCCCTCTGCGCAGACGAATCCGATCCGCCCGACACCGACCTCTACACTCCAAGTGTGCACATCTATCCGTGGGCAGCAGACTCCTATTTCAGTTTTACCACGCCGTACCGCCACTATCCTTTCGGGGATACGTCTGATACAACGCTACAGGGAAAAGATGAGCGCGGCCGGTTCAGCAACGACGGTCCGTTAGAGATTCAGCTGGCGGTGAGCAGGGACGGAGTTTCCTGGTCACGTCCCGATCGTCGGCCGTATGTACCTCTGGGTTTGGTGGGTAGCTGGGACGGTGGCCAGGTGTATATGGCACAGGGCCTGATCAACAAGGGAGACGAGATCTGGCAGTATTACAGCGGCACCTTCCATACCCACGGCGCCTACGATCCGGACGAAGAGGATCGCAGCGGCGGGCTGTGCCGCCTGGTTCAACGCCTCGACGGTTTCGTATCTGCCGACGCCGAGTACACGGGGGGTGAATTCACGACCCCCCTTATCACCTTTTCAGGAGAAGATTTGAAGCTAAACGCGGATTGTTCGGCTATGGGTGAGGTCTGGGTCGAGATTCGCGACGACCGCAACCATCCCATCGCCGGCTACACCCTGTCGGAGAGCATCAGCGTCGATCGCAACCAGATCGCCGCGCCGGTCGTATGGAACGATCGAGACGACGTGGGAGAGTTGGTAAGCCGACCGGTGCGCCTTCACTTCAAGGCCCGGGCGTGCAAGCTGTATGCGTTTCATTTCGAGGGGAGACCGTAAGAGTGACACCCGAACAACGATATTTCTTCGATCTCAGCGGGTATCTGCATGTCGAGAGCGCCCTTGGGGCGGACGAACTGAAGCAGGCCCAAGAAGCAGCCGATCGATACATCACTTCCACGCCAGAGGAGCTGCCGCCCGGATTCTCTATCGAATATGCCGAGGGGCCTCGCCACCTCGACGGTCACGCCCACGGTTTCGCCTTCGACAAGGCGCTCGAACGATTGACGATGCATCCGGTGACCTGGCCGATCATCAAGGAGCTTACGGGAAATAAACCCAGGTTCACCAGTGGCACCCTGGCCGTGAATACAGCGCGCCATCGCTTCCATCCGTTGCATTCTCTCAAGGAAGATGTGGAACAGAGCGGACCCCGAACTGCCACGCTACCAAGGATGGGCGCATCTTCAGCGACAACTTCGTCGTTTTCTTCTACCTCACCGACGTGCTCCCTCGTGATGGCGGACTGATGCTAGTCCCCGGCTCGCACAAATCCGAGTTTTCGCGCCCACAGAACCTTTTCTACCAAGACACCTACGATAACGAAGGGTATGTAGCTGAGGAAATTCCGGCAGGTGTTGCCAACGTGACGGCTCGAGCAGGGGATGTGGTGTTCATGTCGGAGATGGTGAGCCACGGCGCGTTGAACTGGAAACCGCAGGATCGGGATCGGCGCTTTCTCACCTTGCGCTACGCGCCCCAGTTTATCGCCAGCAACGGCAAGTTCCCCGACGAGATCCTAGAGCGCTTGTCTCCCGAGACGAACGAGCTTGTCGCGGTTACCGGTTATGCCCATACCAAGGAGGTCGCCAAGCTCGATCGTGTGGAGCTCTCATGAGTGGAATCGCCGGTTGCTGCGGCGAACGTGTACTCTTCCTCGATATGGAGGCGGTGGCCGCTCGACGCAACGTAATACAGACAGTCGTCGAAGCCGAGAAACATCCGTCGAATCCGGTGTTGCCGCTGGGCGATGTGGGGGAATGGGATTCCCTGCAGGTCAAACCGTGGGCATCGCGGAGTGTCATCTACGACGACGAAGAACAGTTATTCAAGTGCTGGTATACCGGGATCGATATCGGCGCCACGGTGCACACCACGGGATACGCCATCAGCGAAAATGGTGTCGATTGGTCAAAACCTCGCCTTGGCCTGTTCGAATACAACGGGAACAAGGACAACAATATCTGCATAGAGAGTGGATACGGCCCGGTTATCAAAGATGTCGCCGAAGAGGATCCCAACCGGCGCTACAAACTTATCCTGAAGCAAGGCGCGAAGCACCCGGACAAAATTACTCTAGCCTATTCCTCAGACGGTCTAGAATGGCGCGACGGACCGGTGATGGAAGAGCCGCAGTGGAACGACCGCACCCCCGACATCGGTGGTCTGATCCGGGACGACCAGGATCCGGACCCCAACCGGCGGTACAAGTACACCTGGATGTCGGTTCATCCAGCGGACAAACCGGGACCCGATCTCGTGCGCACCCAGTCTCTGGGTTGCGGCCCCGACGTCGAAGATTTCAGCGGTATCGCCGACAACCCGATCCTGCATCCCAACGACGGGTTGGAGCAGGAGAACCACTTCATCATGCTGTCCCCTTACGCCGGTCAATATGTGGTGCTCTATGAGTACGGGTGGTACATGCCTAACGGCACCGGCAGGTTCGGCAGCTACACTGCGGATGTGCGCCTGGCCGCCAGCCGCGATGGCGACCATTATACTCGGGTGAATTCTAGCCAGCCGGTGATTCGGCGGGGCCAGCATGGGGAGTGGGACGATGGCTTTCTGGTCATCTCCGACAAGCCAATCGTCGTGGACGACAAGATCTACCTCTACTATAGCGGCAACTCAGAGGAGTGGACCTCGTGGCCGTGGCAGAACAAGATCGACCGCGACATGGAGATCAAAACCGGGTTCATTCGCACCACCCGCATGGGTCTGGCGACCTTGCGCCTGGATGGGTTCTCCTGCCTCGAGACCGCCGATCGCGAGACCCCCGGTTGGATGGAGACGGTTCCCTTCCAGCTCGAAGCTGATGCAGCGCTCTGGGTAAACGCGGGTTCCCTTCTGCCGCGACGAAGCTGGATCGAGGTTGAAGTGCTGGACGCGGGAGCGAATGAGGTTGTGCCCGGGTTTGGACGCGGTGATTGCAAGCAGCTACAGACTGACTCGGTGCACGCAAAATTGTCCTGGAACCAGGCGCGACAACTGCCGGCGGGCCGAAAACTACAACTTCGATTCCACCTCATGGGAGCGGCTCGCCTTTACTCTTTCGGATTTGAGGAGGCCACATGAACAGCAAACTGCGACAACGGATCGGCGATGCCATCGCCGCGATGCCGGTGTTCAATCATCACGAGCATTGCTGGAAATCATTCAGCACCGACCATCAGCAGGAGTTCGACCTGCCTTGTCTGCTAACCTATGGGTATCTGGGTGGCAACCTCAACGCCGCGGGGCTTGGGGAACGAAGAGATTTCGACTACCTGAGCGACCCGGAGCTGCCGGACGGCTCGGAGAAGGCATGGTCGCTGATAGCACCGTTTCTACCGAAGGTGCGCAACACCGCCTTCTACCGTTATCAATTGCTCACTTTGCGCGATCTGTTCGAGGTAGAGGAGAGCGATCTATATTGCGATCGCTGGCGGCAGGCTTCTGAACGCATCCGATGCTACAGTCGAGAAACGAAAGGTCAAGGGGCGAAGCTTTCCGCTCGCATGGGTACTACAGGCTCCGTTCTCGATGCCAAGGCGGGGATCGCACCCGGGCTTCCCAAAACGGTGCCCAGCGACCACACGCTGCTTAACGTCATACGGCTGGATCGATTCATCCACGAAGGGCGCGGGTTGAAAATGGCGCTGGACGACCATCCAGGCCGCGACTTCGAAGGGTGGATGGAGCTCTTCGACGGCATCTGTAAACAGGCCCTGGACGACGGCGCCCATGGCTTTAAATGCGGTCTGGCTTACAATCGTCCTCTCGATTTCGGCTGTCCGACCCGCGATGACGCGGCGCGTATCTTCAACCGCGGCATCCTTACGGCATCGCCGGAGGAGAAGAAAACCTTTCAGGACTACATGATGAATCGGTTGGCCGAACGCTGCGTAGAAGCGGACGTGCCGATGCAGATCCACACCGGCATGACCGAGGATATCGCCGGTGCCAACCCGACGCACATGACCGAATTCCTCTACAAACATGAGGAGCTGCGCCTAGATCTCTTTCATGGCGGCTACCCCTGGTCGGTTCAGGCGGGCTTGATGGCGGCGAACCATCCAAACATGTTTATCGATGGTTGTTGGCTGCATTCCATCTCGTATCAGGGATTTCGCGAGGCGCTCACCGCATGGATCGAGAATGTGCCGATGAACAAGATCTTCGCTTGGGGTGGCGACCACACGATCCTGGAGCAGAGCTACGGCTCTCTGGTGGTTGCACGCGAGCTGGTGGCCGACGTGCTGGCAGACCTGGTGCACCGGGAGTACTTCGATGAAGAGCTGGCGCTAGAGGTGGCCCGCCGCATTCTTCACGACAACGGCATCGAGTTCTGGGGTTTGGAATGAGTGGTGTGAATCTCAGACCCGCTGTTTCGTTACGGCCGGGGTGGGTGCAGCCGCTCCGGGCGAACCAGGGGAGACTGTTTTGACTACCAAAAAGGACTACAGACACCAACCGTTCACCAAATTCGTCGCCCTCGGCGAGAGCACCACGGCCGGCGGGTGGTCCACGTCGCCGGAGCGCTGCTGGGTGCCGCGGTTGGCGGCGCTGATCGACGATTTCCAGGAACGACCCCTGGAGGTTTTCAATGCCGGCATTGGTGCCAATGTGATCTCACGGCGATCTCCCGCCTACGAAACCAGCGGCAAGCCGGCGGCCGACGAGCGCCTGCAGAAACACGTCATCGACCAGGTGCCCGATCTTCTGGTCATTTCCTACGGCCTGAACGATGCGCGCTGCGGCATCTCGTGGAGCCTCTTCCGTCGGGTCATGTTGAGTCTGGTAAGGCGAGTGCGCGAAAAACTCGATCCGGTCATCGTCTTGCCGGGACCGTACTACATGTGGGATTTCGAAATCGGTCGGGAAGGAGGTTACGGCAGGGGAGATCTCGAGATGTTCAAGAGATTCAACAAAGGAATCTCCCGCCTCGCCCGGGCGCACGACTGTCTCTACGTCGATCTGTTGGACGCCTACGGAGAAAGCGATTGGATGATCCATTACGACGGTGTTCACGCCAACGATCTGGGGCACCGGATCGTCTCCAACAGAATATTCGAGGTTCTGGCGCAGAACTGCTCCTGCCTTGCCAACCGAACCAGAGCGATGGAGAGATCGAGTCCGCGCTGGCGCGACGAGTCGGTGCTGATCATGACAGGTCGGGACGACACATAGACTCCAAAAGCGTGGCAATGACGTTCGCTGATCCAACTAATCTCTACGATCCAGGACTTCATCTGTTCGTCGACGACTCCGAAGTCCAGGATCATCCCGGATTCATGCGCAAGGTCCAGCGTCCGACGCGGGTGCAGCCGGAACCCGTGCTGCAGCCCGAGCGACCCTGGGAGGGGAAGACGGTCCAGATCAAGGGTGGTTATCGCTACAATCGGGAAACCGATCTGTTCGAGATGTGGTATTGGACCTGGTCCTGCACGATCGACGAGATGAACGAAGGGGCTCCCACCTTCCTCTGCTACGCGACCTCGAGGGATGGCGTCGCATGGGAGCGCCCGAAGCTGGGGCAGTACGAGTTCGAAGGGTCCAGGGAGAACAACATCGTGCTGGCGACCACGGGCGATCCGTGGGGTGTCATCGTGGATCCCCTTGAGCAGGACCCGGCGCGTCGCTTCAAGCTGGGGCTCTACCATCAGCCACAGGGGAGCCCGGGACCAAAGGACCCGACGGCTCGGCGGCGCTACATGCAGTCAGTGATCGACCGCTACGGCATGCACGCCTGCTCCTCACCGGACGGCATTCGCTGGACTTTCGAGGATACGCTTCTAGTGGGTGGGGCGGGTGACGCCGGAGTACTGGCATACGATCCGCTGCGTGGCGGATATTTCGCTACCTCAAGACGTCGCCACAACCTCGCCGATCACTTCGTCCTCGAGTGGAAGAAATACCGCCGCGTGATCGCCATTTCCAGAAGCGACGATTTTTCCTCTTGGAAGCCGCTGCGGACTGTGCTTAAGCCGGATGAGTTCGACGACGTGGGTGTGCAGCTCTACCAGATGGTGCCGTTTGTCTACGGCAATCAGTACGTCGGGTTTCTTTGGGTGGCTCATCCAACCGAGCTCAGCGGCATGGAGCTGGCATCGGCGCGGGAACTCTGCTCCTGGGAGCGGGTGGGGCGCCGGGAAGAGTTCTTCTCGGTCGGCTCACCGGGATCGTGGGATATGGGGTGGGCGGCGCTCGGCTTGAGTCCGCCGGCGCTGAAGGGGGACACCCTATACATGTGGTATTCGGGTAAACCTCAAGGACACGGCACCCAGGGAAATTTCAGCAGCGCCATCGGTCTGCTGACCTTGCGCCGCGACGGCTTCGTGGCCTTACGCGCCGGAATTCGCGGCGGTGAACTCATGACCGAACCGATCGAGATCACCGGCCCCAGACTCTCGGTGAATGCGACGGTTCTCTTTGGCGAATTGAAGGTGCGTGTTATCGATGATGCGGAGGTGGCGGACGGATACTCGCTGGAAAAGTGTAACAGCCTGGTGCGCGACGATCGCGTCGATACCGTCATCACCTGGGGTGACGATGGCCAAGACCTGGCGCCCTTTGTCGGTCGCAAGGTCCGCCTTCACATACAGACGGACAACGCCACCAGTCTTTATTCCTACCGAACGTGGCAAGCTCAGGCAAAAAGTTGCGCGACCGACGACTCGCTCCGATCACGACCGTACAGCTAGGAGCACGAAATTGATATACGACGGACATGCCTACTGTTTCCCACCCCCGAGCCAGAACGCAGGTTTTGCCGACCCGGCTGAGTTCTGGCGCTTCCTGCAACTGTTCATGGCCTGGGCACGTCAGCAGCCGTGCTGGCGCAAACGCGACCGGGAGCCGGCCGACGCAGGAGGGTTGTACGACACGACCAAGGGGGTCAGCTTCGACAGTCTCAAGGAGGCCTATTTCCGCATCGGCGAACATGGGCTGGTAGAATGGACCGTCGACGGAGAAGATTACGTCAAACAGGCGTTACCCCCATGGATTGTCGACTTCGCCTATCCAGCCGACAGCCTGATCTCCGAGATGGACTATGCCGGCGTCGACCGCGCCCTGCTGCATCGAACCCCGTACATGGGGCTGTCCAACGATTTTATTGCCGACTGCTGTCGTCGTAATCCCGGCCGCATCGACGGACTGGCGTACGTGGAAGAGTGGCTTCTCTCAAGCGACATGGACGCTTGCATCGCCAAGCTGGACCGGGCGATCAACGAGCTTGGCCTGGTCGGGTTGCAGTTCATGCCGTTTCACCGACCCCTGTACGGGCTGTCCGCCAAATGGAATGGGCCGGAATTCGACCCGTACTGGAAGGCGGTCCAGTCTCTGGGAATCCCGGTATTCTTCACCATTGGCGGCGGCCGCGATTTGGAGGAGTATCTCGAGGAATTGCGCAGTTTGCGGCGGTGGATGGAGCGATACCCGGAGGTGCCTGTCGTAAAGACCCATGGGTTCAACTGGCGGCTGTTTTCTGACGACGAAAGGCTGGTGGTTCCGGATGAAGTCTACGACGCGGCCCCCCTGGATCACCCCATGTTCAACATCCAGATCCTGTTCGCCGTATTCCTCCAATCCCGCTGGGACTACCCGATGCCGCAGATGCGTCCTACCCTGGAAACTATGGTTGAACGGATCGGAGCTGATCGACTCATGTGGGGAACCGACATCCCGATCGTGCTGTTGCACTGGACTTACCGGCAGAGTCTGGATTTCATTCGCAACTACTGCGATTTCATCGACTCTGATGATATGGAGCTCATCCTGGGCGGAAATATGGTCCGTTTTCTGAGATCACGCCCGCCTGGTTCAATTGCCTGACGGGATGGGAATGCCCCTGCTCACTCGAGTGAAAGCGGATTATTGCCAAGTCCGCTGCCCCTGCGCCGGCGCCCAATCACCCCTACGGCGAGCATTAACCTCCTCTCACTCTTGCTTCCTTGGCCGATATATTCAATACCGGTAGGTGAGGTTGTTTTTGTTTTTCCGCCCCAGAGAGTTATCTTAATAGAGATCCGGCGGGACCCGGCAGTCAAATCCGGAGGATAATAGTATGGGCTCTGGTGGCGCTGTGCGGATGGTTTTTCTGTTTATCGCGATTTTTCCTCAGGCCGTTGCGGCCAAGGAATCCTACGTCCAGTTTCAGGCGTTCGACTGGGCCCCGGTAAAATGGGCCGTCGGAATCCTCCTCGCTGCATCCATTCTCGTCCTCATCCTCAAAATGGTCGTTGGCGCAAAAGCCAAATCCAAGCCGGCCAAGAGTAGCAAGAAACGGGAGCAAACACCCGAAGAGACCGGGTTCGGCGAGCGGGCCGAGTCGATGGGTTTCAGAGTGAAGGAATCCAAGCTGCTCATTCAGATTGCCTCTAAGGTCGCACCTCACAAGCCGGAGACCGTCCTGAACACCGCCAACGGTCGCGAACACCTTTACAAAGACCTGGAAAAGCGTGTTCGGGAGCGCGAAGTGGCCGTGATCCGCGACGTGCAACGCAAGCTCGAGAATATGCGGGGTCGGGACATCACGGAACGGGAATCCAAGAGGATCGAGAGCAACATGCCGGTCTGGGTCGTCAGGAAGATCGGACGTAGCGCTTCCGATCCGGACGCACTAGAAGCGCCAGAAGAGGAAGGTTCCGAACTCAAGCCCAGTCAGGGGCGGTTGGTGGACATCGGGGAGGGGGGAGCGGCGGTTAAGGTGGAGATCGAGGCGGACTCCGGAGACCTCGTGGACCTCTGGTCAGGGGATCCGAACGTACTGCTTTCTCCCACAACGGCGGTTGTAGTTCAGCTCAAACGAGACGATGACACTGACGAGCATGTGGTTCATCTGTCCTTCCTCGACCCGCCGCTCTCTGAGCTTCGCGCCGCCCTCTACGAGATAGAGATGCGCAGCCAGGCAGTCTGAGCGACACTTCGCGCACAACCCTCAGAAAACCGTCGTCAGCGCCCGCTCCAACGCCTCCAAGGTAGCCGTGATATCGTTCGTTTTGTGGGCGGCCGATATCGAACACTGTTTGGTGGCAACCGGGAAGAAGTAGACCCCGTTGTCGATCATGGCTCGGCGCATGGCTACATCTCGATCGAAGTCATGATGCTCCGCAAGATCGTGATAATCCCGGGGCAGGTGTTGCATCAGGTAGAGGCAGAGCGCACCCCCCTGCCGAGAGACCCGACCGACGACCCCGTGCAAACTCAGCAGGTATTCGATTCCCTCCTGTAGCTGCGCTCCGAGATCGTCCATGTGGCGGTAGACGACGCCCCCACCCTCCTGAAGAACCTCGATAGTGGCGATGGCCGCGGCCACGGAAACCGGGTGGGCGTTGTAGGTGCCGCCAATGAGGGGACGTTTCGTTGCATCGGGATCGGCGAACAGGTCCATGTACTCGGCTTTGCCGCCGATGGCAGAGATCGGGAACCCATTGGCGATCGCCTTGGCGTAAAACGCCAGATCGGGTTGGACCCCACTCAGCTGGCTATACCCCCCCAGGCAGTAGCGAAAGCCGGTCTTCACCTCGTCGAAGACCAACAGGAACCCGAATTCGTCCGCCAGCTCCCGCAAACCCTGCAGATATCCCGGCTCCGGTTTTACAATGCCAATATTCTGCAACACCGGCTCCGTGATGAGCGCGGCGATCTCGTTCCTTTCACAGACGTGTCGCACCGAGGCCAGGTCGTTGAAATTGACTATATGGACCAGACCCTCCGCGGCCATCGGAAGACCCGAACCAAGCCGTCGGTAGGGATACTCGCCGGGGCACACCCGGGGTCCGATCTGGTCCAGGGGTGTCAATACGTTGCAGGCTATCTCGCTGTGCGAGCCGTTGAACCCCCCTTGCATCACAATGACGTGCTCGCGACCAGTGACGGAACGGGCAAGGCGCAGTGTGCCGAGGCTTGCCTCCGAGCCCGTCGTCATGAATTCAACCCTTTCGACTGCCGGGATATGGGTGCACACCAGCTCCGCCAGCCGGCCTTCCAACTCGTTGGTTCCCGAACCGAACAGGCTCATGCCCTCGTCCATTACCCTCTTTACGGCAGCATTAACTCGGGGATCGTTGTGACCGAGGACGTGAGGCGCAAACGCGGCGTGGAAGTCGATGTAGCGGTTGCCGTCCACGTCCCACAGGTAGGCCCCCTGGCCCCGGGCGAAGGCGATGTTGGGCTCCACCTTGCGCGCACCGGACACCACCCCTCCCGGAATGTGGCGTTCGTTGCGCTCCAGAACCGCGGCTGAGCCGGGATGTTGAATCAAGGGAATCCCCTAAACACTAGAGGGCGAGAAACCGGGCCGGATTTGCCACCATGATGCCGTCGATATCGGTCGGGGTGAGGCCGCTGGCGTGGAGGCGGGGCACGATGTGTTCAAGGATGTGGGCATAGCCGTAACCGCCGAAGGCGGTCATATCCATGCGGTAACAGCAGTCTTGGGCGACCATGATCGAATCAAGATAGCCGCGACGCACCAGCTCGGCGATTACATCCACCCGCACGTTGTCGCTGGGATGCTGTCGGCCCAGGTGGGCGTAGTAGATATCTCGGCCGAATGTGTCGAAACTCAGTTTGCAACCGGTATCCGCCAGATGACGATATAGATCGACGTCGGTGCGAAAGCGTGCTCCCACGTGGCTCATGATGACCCGGTCGGGATCGACTCCGTCGTGGCGCAGCAGGTCGAGAACCTGAATCGGGGAGTGGGGGCTTTGCCCAGGGTGAATCGATATAGCGGCACCGGTCTCGAGGTGGGCTCGTGCCGCCGCGTGCAGGCACTTCTCTTCGTTCGGATGGAGAGGCCAGGAGGCCCCGATCTCGCCGATCAAGCCGGCGCGGACGTCCGTTCCGTCAATGCCTTTTTCGACACAGGCGACGATCTCGTCGGTAATGCCCCCGACGGTTTTTCCGTCCATATCCGGTGGATGAGACGGGAAGATGTAATACCCTGATCCAGCGACGATATGGAGCCCTGTCGCGGCGGAGATTCGACGCAAACCCTCTGGTTGGGGGGAGATTCCGTTGATCGTCTGGTCGACGATCGCCTGCCCGCCGGCGTCCCGGAACCTGGAAGCCTCTGCGACGGCCAGGTCCTCTTCCAACATCTCGAGGTTGTGCAGCGAACTCATGGAATTGCGCCGTACCCAGCCCAGATTGCCCAGCTGAACTGGCTCTCGAGCGAGCTTTTTGCCCGGGGGATCCGCCGGTTCGACGAAATAACAACTCAGATCGAACAGCAAATGCTCGTGAATCAGGGTCGAACCCAGTTTTGCGGGCTCAAGCGGTCCCCGAACGGTAATAATCTGCTGATTTGCCACAGCTGGAACTCTCCTTTAGAAGGGGCCAAAAGGTGTTTTCTACGCAGGGGCACGTCAAGGGCGAAAATTGTCCAATTTATGAGGTTGAGGATCTAGGTAGCACTGGCTGAACCAGACTGAGTCTACACAGAAGGGAGGTGAACGACGAGTAGAAATGGGCTTTCAGCCGAAATCCTAAGTGGTACATAAATCAGTAGCCGTACGCAAATCATGCACACGCTTCAACGCCTTATACCAAGGAGTAGACAGTGAAGCTAACCAAGATGCTTCTCAGCGTTTTCGCGATCGCCCTTCTGAGCTTCGGTCTTGCCGGCGCCCAGACGGCGGTCGAAGGATTTTCGTTTCCCGAGGGCGAAAAGTTGCCCGTGCGCTCGGGGATTCCCACGCCTTTGCTTGTTTCCGCCTCTGACGTAAGCTGGAGCGGCAGCGGTTCGGCGACCTTCAGCTTCAATTCAAGCCAGCGCGGTACCGCCTGGGTGATCATTTACGAGAAGGGCAACAACCAGACGGGCCGTCGTGGACCGGGTGGTGCCTGGCAGCGTTTGGTACCCCAGGATCTCTACGTCACTACCGTGCCCGCCTCTGGCCAGGCCATTGAGAGCGGTAACAACAGCATCGTCTGGGACGGCCGTGACTTCGAAGGCAACGCCGCCGGCGCCGGAGAGTACGAGTTCGACCTTGTCGTCGTGAACAATCTGGACGACCTGGTTGTGGTCGGCCCCGCCTCAGGCCCCACCGGTTTCACCTGGCCGAACATCGACCTGACCAAGGACCCGGTCGAGATCTTCGTGCAGGAGTACGAGCGCAGCGTGCCCGACCGCGGTCATGCCATCGGCGACATGGTCCGGGGCACCATCGGCACGAACTACCTGACCAATCCGACCGCCTGGGAGCGCTGGTCCTACAACAATGTCATGAACTGGGAAGGGGCGCGCACCGCGAGCGGCTTGCGTCAGGACGATGTGGACCCGGATATCTACTGGTCCAACGACTACACTGCCGAGTGCTGCAAGGGCATCTACAAGATGCGCATCAACCGCGCGGCGCAGAGCTGGGAAGGGGTTACCGACTTCGCCGAAGATGGCCGCTCGGTCAATGTCAACGGCGATCGTATCCTGCAGTTCAAGCCGGAGGGAGACGTCATCTGGCAGACGCTGCACGGAGTCCAGGAGGTGCCCTTCAGCGCCATTGAGAAGAGGGACAAGACCTCCGGCGCCACCCTGACCGAGTTTGACGTGGGCGATTTTTATCACGTCATCCGTACCGATGACGAGGGTAACGAGACCCTGCGATCCGGCGGCCCGCGTCAGATCGACGTGGTAGGCGACCTGATCGTAACCTCTGCCTGGGGCCATCAGGCCATACTCGGCGTCAACAAGAACAGCGGTGAGGTTCTGTGGATGAACGACAACGGCGACGGCTATGGCGACCGGCTCGACCAAGAAGGTGCTGCGGCGATCGGTGGCGTTGCCAGCCCGTCTATCAACATCACCGGCTCGACCATCGATCCGGGGAGTGGCAATTTTACCCTGTTCAACATGGTCGGGGTCAACGGTCCCACCACGTGGGGCGCCATTGGTCGCGACGGCACCGGAATCTTCTCCATCAGCTATCCCGTGGATTGGGCACGGGCTCGTCCCGGCTGCACGCGCTTCAACATGATCAATCAGGGAAGCCAGTATGACGGGCTCTACAGCTGCGTGAACCTGAACATGGTTGCCCAGGAGGATGGGACCCACCACGGCAACACCCCGGAAGGGAAATACGGTCCTAAGATGCTGGCACCGACCCCGTACGACGTGTTCAGCGGGCGGCTGGGCGGGGGCGTGACCGCGGTTTCGGCGAACGGAAGCGCCGGCACCCCGGACAGCTACACGCTCGGCGACGCCTATCCGAACCCGTTCAATCCGCAGACCAGCGTCGAATTCGCGGTGCCATCTGACGGCTTCGTAAAGATCGAGATCTTCAACTCGGTCGGTCAGGTGGTGGCCAGCATGGTCGATCAGGATCTCAGTGCCGGTGCCTATACCGCCACCTGGGATGCTCTCGACTCCAGCGGGAGCCAGGTATCCAGCGGTGTCTATTTCTACCGCATGGAAGCCGGCGAATTCACCGCCACCCGCTCGATGACGTTACTGAAGTAGGCCCGAACAACCTGCTTCGAGCAGTTGTAGCAGAGGGGGAGCACCTGCTCCCCCTCTGCTTTTTTTGTGCGCAACCCCCCCAATCTGATGCAATCCGGTAGACCAGAACCCCCCTCGAGGACGGAGGGATCGGCAGCCACCGTCGACACAGCGGAAACCTCGCGGCCGAGCATCTCTCCGCGGGGTGTCCTCCTGGGAGCGATCACGGCCTCGGCGATGCTGTATTACGTGGTTGTGGTGGGGCAGGGGATCGGTGCCGGTCGCTACGTAAACTCCCAGTTCCCCATGACGGCGTTCATGCCGTTTGTGCTCTGGCTCTTCATCAACGTGCTGTTGAAACGGTTGTGGCCCTCCCAGGCGCTCAGTCGCGGGGAGCTGCTCACTATTCTGACCATGGTCTGGGTTGTGGGCATCATGCCCCAAAGGGGGTGGATGAGCTTCTGGACCGCCATCATGGCGGGTCCCACCATCCTGGCTACCAAAGAGAACCTTTGGGCAGAGATCTTCTTCGACTACCTGCCGTGGCACGTATTCGCTCCGACCAAAGGGCGCATCCTGGATCCGTTTTTTTTCGGCTTGGAAGAGGGGATGCCGTTGCCATGGGACGGTTGGCTGGGGGTGCTGGGGCAGTGGCTTGGGGTCTGCATGGCGATGGTGATTTTCGGTTACTGCCTGATGGTTCTTTTCCAGAAGCATTGGGAGGATGGGGAAAAGCTCACCTTCCCGCTAGCGCAGCTACCCTTGGACCTGACCCGAGGATTCGACCGCCATCGAATTCCCGATCTCTTTCGCCTGAGGCTCTTCTGGCTCGGCTTTTTCGTGGTTTTTATCACCCTCGCCTACAACGTAGTCACCTACTTTGTTCCCGGGCTGCCGCCAGTGGAGATCTGGACCAAACGCGTTCCCATAGAGCTTTTAGAAGACTTTCCGTCCGTTACCATTCGCGTACTGCCGATCGTGCTGGCGGTAACCTATCTCTGCCCCGTGGACATTCTGGGCAGCCTGGTCTTGTTCCATCTCCTCTACTTGGTCAAAGAGGGGTTGATACGAAGGGCCGGCTTCTCGGTAGAGGGATTCTCCGGAGTCGGCGCCACCGGACAGATCGCCGAATACAAACAGATCATCTTCATGGAGAGTTATGGCGCCCTGATCTTCGTCGCCCTTTGGTCCATCTGGCTCGCCCGCGGCCACCTGCGCTGGGTCTGGCGGCTGGTCTGGTCGGCGGGGGTTGATCGTGGGGAAGTCGCGCGTTACCGACTGGCCGCAGGAGGACTGGCCGTCTCAGCGATCTATGTGATCGTCTGGGGCATGGGATTGGGCATGGGTTTGCCGTTAACTCTGCTGGCTTTCGTGGTAATGGTCCTGACCTATTTCGTAATCGTCAAGCTGATCGCCGCCACCGGGTTCTCCTACCTCCTTCCAAACGAGCCCCACGCCAAGGGGCAGTCTTTCATCGCCGAGCTCGTGGGTACCATTCATCTTTCGCCCCGGGAGGTGGTGGCGTACAAGGTGTTCGCCAGCCGCGCCTTCTTCGGCGACACCCGGATTCCCGCCTGGCCGGCGATCACCCACCACCTACGCAGTTTCTCACTCGAGCGTCAGCCAGGGTGGGTAACCGCCACCATTTTCGTCGCTTTCCCGGTCGGGTTTCTGGTGACCGCAACCTCTACCATCGAACTGAATTACCAGGAGGGCAGCTCCGCCGGCTTGTCGGGATTTCTATTCAACGATCTCGTCAACCTGATGAACAACCCTTCGGAGTCCACGGTGGGCAAGTGGCTCGTCTGGGGCACCGGATTCGTTGAGGCGGCCGGCATCGCCTATCTTCGGGGACGCTATCACTGGTTCCCACTTCACCCGATGGGGTTGGCTTTTCAAGCCACCACAGGGGTCTGGGTCTACTGGTTCAGCCTTTTCCTGGTTTGGACCGTGAAGCTGGTCCTGCTGCGATACGGGGGTGTTAGCGCCTTCCTCAAGGGAAAGCCATTCTTCTATGGCATGGCGGTCGGTTACGTGCTGGGTGTAACACTCTCTGGTATCGTGGATCTTTTTTGGTTTCCGGCGGGTGGTCACCGGATGCATGCATGGTAGAAGCGCCTCCTGCTCGAAGCTGTTGGCGGATTTCATTCCGCCGTAGATTCTGCCCGTGGCAGTAATACCATGAGATCTATCGACTCGGCGTGGTGGCACCTGAGTCTTCGCCGCCGAACGACCTATCTTTTGTCAGCTCTCGCCATGCTGGGTTTGGTTTTGATGTGGGGCTTCTGGCCGCGACCACTGACCCCGCCGACTATTCCAGAGAGTCTATACGGGGCAGATCCCGCGGCTTATCGTCTCGTTGAGAGAGGAGTCAACGAGGTCTCCTCCAATACAACAGACCCGTTGGCCTGGTTGCGCCTCGGCTTCGCCTACGAAGCCAACGAACTGGACTCGCTCGCACTGGAGAGTTATCTGAACGCCTTGGATCTGGACGGTGGAGATCCCAAGATCTGGTATCGTCTGTCCCAAGTCCGCAAGCGTCTGGGCGATAGGCCGGCGGCCGTCGAGGCAGCGAAAGTCGCAGTCGATCTGGCGCCCGGTTACGCACCTCTTCGGCTCCGTCTTGGACTCTGGCTCCTCGAACAGGGGAAGCTGACGCAAGCCGACCACTGGTTTGCCCAAGCCGCCGAACTCGACCGGCACGAGCCGGCGGGAACATGGGGTCGGGCGCGGGTCATGATGCAGCGGAATCACCCCCACAAAGCGGAGAAAATCCTTCGGCGTCTAGACACCGAGTTGCCCGGGCATTCATACACGCACCTCCTCCTTGCCGCAGCCTACAGACAACTTGGCCGTGCCGTCGATTCAGCAGAGGAGTTTTCCAAGGGGCAGGGCGCCTATTTCAGTTTTTCCGATCCCTGGAATCAGGACCTTAACCCCTACCAAACGGGATTGATGCATCAGTTGCGGGCATCGGAGCAGCTAATCGAGTCTGGGCGCCTGGACGAAGCCCGAGGGCTTCTCCAACGGCTATACACCCAATATCCAGACCATTTTTCCGTGCTGAACAATCTTGGAATCGTTTATACCAAGATAGGGATGACTCAGGAGGCCATTAGGATGTTCCGTCGCGCGCTGGCGCGGCACCCGAACAATCCCCATCTACATTCCAACATAGCTACCACCTATCTGGTAGCCGGCAATTCGAGCATGGCGATGAAACATTTGGATCGTGTTGTTGGGCATCCGAGTCTCGACAATGTGCCCGAGAAACGGGGCCTGGCACTGTTGCAAGCACGCCGACCGCTCGATGCGGCTATTGCGCTTGAGCGCGCTCATGCTGCAGATCCTGACAATGCGCTCGTTCTAGTACAACTCGGCGTAGCTCAATGCGATTTGAGGTTATGGAAGCAAGCCCTAGACAAATTCGAGCGGGCGCTCGCGTTGGACTCTACACTGGTCGAAGCTCAATTGGGCGTCGGCACGGCGGCCATGAATCTGGGGAGGTCGCAAAGGGCGCAAGAAGCGTTTAGGCAGGCATCGATTCTCGATCCCTCGAACGAAATGAGAATGCTTCTTCAAAGAATCCGCAATCCACAAAACTTCAACTAGGAATTCCATGACGCGAGTGCTCGTCTCGCTTTCTCTGCCGACCCTATGCGCCGTAAGCTGCCAGTTTGGGGTGGATGCGGACAACGAAGGGGCTCCGTGGTTTGAAGAGCGATCTATAGAGAGGGGAGTCGTGTTTCGGCTGGAATCTGGACATGATAAAAGGTATTTGATGCCGGAACTGACGGGTGGCGGGGCAGCACTATTCGACATGGACGCCGACGGCGATCTCGACGCCTATCTAGTACAGGGGGGTGGTCTAGAAACCAAGGCGGAATCCACGTCCACAAATCAGCTGTTCAGCAACGATGGTGCCGGAATATTCGAGAACGTTACCACTGGTAGCGGAAGCGCCGACCCTGGATACGGTATGGGTGTTGCAACGGGCGACTACGACAATGACGGTGATGCCGATGTTTACATCGCCAACGTCGGTTCCAATGCGCTGTTGAAAAACCTCGGAAACGGTCGATTCGATGACGTCACGCGAGAGGCGGGCGTCGGAGACGAAGCCTGGGGCACAAGCGCGGTTTTTGTCGACTACGATGCCGATGGTGATCTGGATCTCTTCGTAGCAAACTACATGCACTGGTCACCCGCCATCGAACGCCCGTGCACGAACGCCTCAGGTTTGCCCGACTACTGTTACCCGCCGGTCTACAAGATGCCGGCGGTCGACGTATTGTACCGCAATGATGGCACCGGCAGCTTCTCGGACGTGTCTGACGAGGCCGGAATGGAGACGGCATTCGGATACGGTTTCGGCACTGTAGCCGGCGATTTTACGGGAGATGGACTTGCCGACATCTTCGTGGCGAACGACGGCTCCCAGAACCAGCTATGGGTGAACCAGGGCGGCGACAGTTTCGCTGATCAGGCCCTCTCCAGGGGTTGTGCCCTGGGCGAGAGCGGCCGGCCAAAGGCGGGGATGGGCGTGACTTCCAACGATTTCAACGATGACGGGAAGCCCGACCTATTGGTCGTAAACCTGCAATCTGAAACGGACTCCTACTTTCGAAATGAGGGCCCATATTTCGTCGACGCGTCAACCTCGCTGGGATTGTCCGGCGGAAGCGACCTCTATACACGTTTTGGGGTCGGAATAGTCGACTTCGACAACGATGGCTATCTGGACGGCTATTTCGCCAACGGCCGGATCAACAAAGTCGATCTCGATGTCACCGATCGTTACGCCGAGCCGAATTTGCTCTACAGTGGGGTGGCGGGAGTGCGTTTCGAGGAAGTGACCCCGCGCGGGGGTACCAAAGAGCTACTAGTCGGGACGAGCCGTGCCGCCGCTTTCGGCGACGTGGACAACGACGGTGGCGTCGATGTATTAGTCGTAAATCGTAATGCCCAGGTCTACCTGCTCCACAACCTGGTTGGTAAAAAAGGAAACTGGATCACGTTTCGCTTAGTCAATTTAAACGGTGCTGACGCTCTCGGGGCGATATTGTCCGTGGATGTTGCCGGCCAGCGCCGGTGGCGAGAAGCGCGAACGGCATACAGCTTCCAAGCGGCCAACGATCCGAGGGTGCACATCGGTTTGGGAGATATCTCTAACATCGCGGCTGTCGAGGTGCGGTGGCCAGAGGGTAAGACGGAGCGCTTCGGTGACTGCGCCGCCAACCAGGTAATTCAGCTAGTGCAGGGAACGGGAGAGGCTGTGACGCCGTAAGAATTATGCGATCAGCTCGGAATCTCTTTCTTTTTCTGCTGTTCACACTCCCGGCGGCTCCAGCTGACTCCACCGACTCCGGTCATGAGCGGATGCGTGCGGCTCTCAAGAGGATCGCCGACCATCCGCCGGAAGGTCATTGGGTTTTCCCCACCCTGCGCGCGGAACTCTTGCAACGCAAGCTTGACGAGGTCGAAGCGCAGGCCAAGGCCGGACAACCTGCTGAAAACCCGTTTACTCTTTGGCGACTCAACTTCGATCTCGGGCAGGCTTTGGTCAGATCGGGAGACCCGGAGCAGGGCATCAAACATCTGCTGCAATCCCGAGGCGTGCTCAACGAGCTGGAACGCCAATTCGCTGCGCTCGCTCGACAGGGCGGAGATGCACAACAGCTCAAACGCATTCAATTGCGGATGGGCAATTTTTCGGTGCAGACCGCTTTCTACCTGGGCATCTCCAACATTCGTCTCGGAGAGGACCAGAACTGCTCGGTGCAGAACCTCGCCGAAGCCTGCATTCTGCCCATCCAGGGAAAGGGTATCCACACCCAGAAGGAAGGTTCGCGCAACGCTATTCGCTATTTCCGGGAGGTTTTGGACCACCCTTACTGGCGCCTGAACCAGGGGGATGCGGAGGATCTAAGCAATGCCTCGGGAGGGATGAGCTCCGAGCGTCTGGGCGGTTTGGCGGCGCCGAACAAACGCACCGCCGACCAACTGGTTCATTTTCGCGAGGCCTCACGATGGCTGCTCAACATCGCCTACATGACCCTGGGAGAGTACCCGGAGTCTGTTCCAAAGAAACACCTCATTCAACCCCGCGTGTTCGCGGCCGACATTGCGTTTCCCCGTTTCGAAAACGTCGGCCCGAAGCTCGCGTTGGATACCTTCAATCTCTGCGGTGGTGCCATCGTCGACGACTTTGACGGCGACGGCAATCTGGACATCGTCACCAGTACCTGGGATCTTGCCGGCCAGATGCGTTATTTTCGCAGTAAGGGCGACGGAACCTTTGTGGATGAAACCGACAAGGCTGGGCTGACCGGCTTTTTTGGCGGGCTCAACATGGTCCAGGCGGACCACGACAACGACGGCGACGTCGATATCTTCGTCCTGCGCGGCGCCTGGCTCTCTAGATGGGGTCGGCACCCGAACTCCCTGTTGAGCAACAACGGCGACGGCACCTTCACCGACATCACCTACGCAGCCGGATTGGCCGAGGTGAACTACCCCACCAAGTCGGCAACCTGGGGCGACTACGACAACGACGGCAACCTGGATCTCTTCGTCGTCAACGAGACCGATGGCAGCATTGACGCGCCGTCTCAGCTGTTTCACAACAACGGCGACGGCACCTTCACCGACGTTGCCGACAAAGCCGGGGTCCGCAGCCGGTGTTTCGGCATGGGCACCGTCTGGGGCGACTACGACGGCGACGGGTTCCTCGATCTATATGTAGGGGATTGCCAACCGGCAAAGCTGTTTCACAATAACGGCGACGGCACCTTCACCGACGTGGCACGGCGGCTGGGAGTGCGGGGACCGGGAAGACCGTTTGCTGCCTGGTTCTGGGACTTCGACAACGACAGCGCCCTCGACCTCCTGGTTAACGCCTCTTCGGGTTCGGTGGGGGTGCTGTCCCTGAACCCGCTGGGTGTCGATGTGGAAGAAGTCGAGCCGTCGCGCCGCTCGCTGCAACAGTCGGTGGACGTTGAGGTCATGCACCTCTACCGGAACGACGGCAAAGGAGGTTTTAGCGAGGTCGCGACACAGCAGGGGTTGACCTACCCATCGCAGCCGATGGGAGCGAATTTCGGCGATCTGGACAACGACGGGTTCCTCGATTTCTACCTCGCTACCGGCGACGTGTTCTACTCGGAGCTGCGACCGAACGTCATGTTCCGGAACCGCGGCGGAAACCGGTTCGAGAACGTTACCATGGCGGGTGGATTCGGACACCTGCAGAAGGGGCACGGGGTATCGTTCGCCGACCTGGACAACGACGGGGACCAGGATGTCTACGTGCAGATGGGAGGGGCTTATCCAGGGGACAAATACAGCGATGCCTTGTTCGAGAATCCGGGATTCGGCCATCGCTGGATTGCGCTGAAGCTGGAGGGACGTGCCTCGAATCGATCGGCGATCGGCGCCCGCGTTCATGTGCGAATTCGGGAAGGTGACAAGGAGCGCTCCATCTATCGGCACGTAAACAGCGGCGGCAGCTTCGGCTGCAACCCGCTGCGGCAAACAGTGGGTCTGGGAAAGGCCGACAAGATCCTCGCGCTGGAGATCTTATGGCCTGCCACCGGCCGCACACAGCGCTTTGAGGACCTGGGTCTGGATCAAGCGATTCGGATCGTCGAAGGAGAATCGACCTACCAATCACTGCGGCTTTCCAGTTTCAAACTGGGGGGCGGCGACGCCGCGTCCGTTCCCGCAGCGGACCCGCACCAACACCACTAGTTCGGCTAAAGGAGAGCGCATGATTTCGCCGCTACGAAACATTTCACACCCTTTCAAACTGCCCTCTGACATTATCTACTTTCACGACTGGCGCTACGTGCACCACGGCAGTCACTCCACCGGCTGGAGGAATAAGGAGGGGGAGTGGCTGCGTATCTGGTCGGCCGACCCGGTGCCCCCGCTGCGTCACGACCCCGGATACATGCCAATGGGTATTCGACTCCGTGCCAAACCGGCGCAGAAAAGCGAGCCCTTCTATTTGCCCGCCGAGGACGAGGGTTTCATCTTCGCCGGCGTCATGATGCAGGACGAAGGGCGTTATCGCTGGTGGTACGAATCATTCCCGGCGGAGCATATCACCAGCGACAAATACGCCATGGGGGATAGCGATTACGTGCGCTACGGGGAATCCGACGACGGTTGGAGCTGGCGATTCCCGGAGCTGGGTCAGATCGAGCGAAAGGGCACCACAAACAACAACATCGTGTACGGTCCCCCGGTCATCGATCCCACCGGCTTGCACGGGCCCTGCATCTTCAAGGATCCCTCGGCGCCGCCGGAGGAGTGCTACAAGATGATCCACACCGGGCACCTGACGCCAGCGATGAAAGAGCGCTACCTGAAGGAGCGACCGGACGAGGTGGGCGCCCTGAATACGGCGGAGCGTTGGGACGGCCTCTTTGGGGCAATCTCTCCCGACGGCATCAGCTGGACGCCGCTGCCCGAGCCGCTGGTGGCCCAGATCAGCGATACCCACAATGCCTGCGAGTACGATCCGGTGCTGGGGCAGTACGTGGCGTACGTCCGCAACCATTTCTTTGCCAGGCGCACCATCGGCCGCAGCGCCAGTGACGATTTTCGTCGGCTGCCCCTGTCCGAGGATCTCTTCTGGCCGGGCACTGTCGAAGAGGCGTACGACCTGTGGTACACCGCCGCAAAGACCAAGATGCCCGGCACCACCGACTACCACATCATGTTTCCGCTGCGCTGGCGCCTCATCGACGACTCCTTCAGCTTCGTGCTGGCAGCCAGCCCGGACAACATCCTGTGGAGCTACGTCCCCGGGGGCGCGGTCTGCGAGCCAGGTGATTCCGGAGATTGGGTAGCCGGTGCGGTGGCTCCGGGCGTGGGTATGGTGGAGCTGCCGGACAACAAGATGGGGATCCCGATCGTCGGCTCTCCGGAACCGCACAAGCATTTGCGGCAGCCGCCCCACGGACATATGGCGTGGGCGATCTGGCCGAAAGGACGATTGGTGGCGCTGGAGGCACCGGTGGAAGGGAGTTTCCGAACCTTTCCTCTGGAGACCGAGAAACGAAACATCCACCTGAATTTCAAGACACCCCCCGGGGGGTATGTTCAGGTTCAGGTTACCGATCGCCGCTACCAGCCGCTTCCCGGCCGCAGCTTCGAGGATTGCGACTGGTTGATCGGCGATCAGATCGATCGGCAGGTGAGTTGGAACGGGGAGACCGACCTCGGACACGACGGAAGCGGCACTCTTTCCCTTGGATTTCGCATGCGCTGCGCCGAGCTATACAGTGTCGAGTTCAGATAGTCTGGGTTACTTGAAGCATTAGAATGACTGTCGCCGGCGGACAGGCCATGGCCGGGTGGGCTGAAGCGGACATAACGCCTCCTCTGGGATTTCCCATGGGTGGGCGTGGGCCCGTCTTCGACCCAGCCGAGCAGATCGCCGATCCGCTCCTGGCGCAAGTCACCATCCTGCAGGATCGACGGGGACGGCGCGTTATTCTGGTATCCCTCGACATCCTGGGATCGACCCCTTCCGTAGCAGATCCAATCCGCCATCAGCTGGCGGCAATTGCGGGCGCCACTCCCGAAGCGGTAGTCCTCAATTATTCCCATACCCACAGCAGCGGCATGGGCTTGCTGGAGATCTATCCGTACAGCGGTAAGAAACCGGCACAGATAGGGGATTACGAGACCCGGTTGTCGAAGACGCTCCTGCGCCTTGACGCACGATGCTTTGGACCGTCTCTCGCCAGTGCGTGCCTACTGGCGCAACGGAGAGAGCGATCTGGCCATCAATCGCCGGCGCAAGAACGAGAACGGCATCACCGAGCATCGACCGAACAAGGACGGGTACTACGATCCCAATCTCTGGGTGTTGGAACTGGAGGGGTCTGACGGCCGAGCGATTCTCTACAGCTACGCCTGCCACCCAGTGGTGCTGTACGGGGCAGAGTGGCAGACGATCTCGGCGGACTTCCCGGGCAGGACCCGCCTAACTCTCAGAGCGGCGTTTGGAGAGGCAACTCACGTGCAGTTCCTTCAGGGTCTGGCGGGAAGCGTGCGGCCGCGTATCCTCGCCGATCTCGCGAAAGAGGTGTTCGTACGCGGATCGCGGGAGACGCTCGAGCGCACCGGCGACCAGTTGGCCGATGATTTGATGGAAACTCTGCGAACTACGGCCAACGAGATAGAGGTGGAACTGCATGCGGCGATGGGGTACGAGCCTGTCCGGCCGGGCCCACCGTTGGACCCGGACTCAGTGGAGGAGATGGGAGACTCCTGGGGTGGAGCCGATGTCTACTGGCGAGAACGCCTGCAGAACGGGCCGCCCTGCGATCTGGTTCAGCCCTGGCCCGTCGGCCTGATTCAGCTGGACCGGAAACACCTGATCGCCTATATGGCCAGCGAGGCTGTAGCCGAATGGCGTCCGCTGATCGAGGAGGTGCTTTCGGGGTACGAGCTGGCCTGTTGGGCTTACTGCCAGCACGACCACACCTACCTGCCGACGGACGAGCTGATTGCGGACGGCGGGTACGAGGTGGATCGGGCTCCGCTGTGCACCAACTTCTGGCCGCAGCCGCTGGCACTGGGAACGGACGACTTGATCAGGACCGAATTCGCCCGGTTGCGAGAGCGCGTTGAGCGGGAGCGAGCACGACCTTAGCCGGGGTCAAACGCGGTCCCCAGCAGCAAGTCGTCATGGTAACTTCAATATTCGTTTCGCGTTTTCCCCCAACACAAGCCGCTTCGCCTCGTCGCTGATGTCGGCCGTTATGATCTTGCCAATCTGCGGTCGATGGTCCATCAAAGGAACGTCGGAACCGTAGAGCACGCGGTCGGCACCCGCCTGATTGACCAGCTCCTCTATCGCTCCCGGTGAGCGGAAGGTAGAGCAGGTCTCCAGATAGACGTTGGCATTGTTCTGGGCAGCTTCGATGGCGTCCGCCCGCATCGGGGGGCAATTCCCGGAGTGTCCGCAAACGAAGATGGCATTGGGAAAGCGGGGAGCGACATCCGATACGAACTTGGGCCAGGCCGCCGCTTCGATTCCCGTATGCCAAATGACCGCCAGTCCTCGTTCGTTGGCGAACTCGTAGATGGGGAACCAGGGCGGTTCGTTGAGATTGATCGAGGTGAAAGGAGGATAGAGCTTTATTGCCGTCAGATGCAGCTCGTCGAATGCACGGGTAAGCTCCGGCATCATGGTTTCGGGCATGAGGGGCGAGACGTAGGCAAAACCCACAATGCGGTCGGGGTGGGAGGCGACCATGGATGCCGTGTCGTCGTTGCCGCGGGTGCCCTCAGGGTGCCATATATTGAAGAGACAGGTCTTGTCGATGCCGACGGCATCCATCGAGTTGAACAGGTTCTCCGGGGAGCTACCGGTCAGTCCCCAGCGCCCGGGATGCCCGTGAAAATCTATAACAGTACCTCCTTCGATCATGGTGCGCCCCCTTCCAAAATGCGTTCCAGATTTCCGGTACATATCCCTTGCAGATCAGCATCGCTCAACCCGATGTTGTGGATGTAATAGAGCATCGGTCCCATGGCGTAACGCGGATAGAACGAACCGTAGACAAAACGCCCGGCGCCATATTCGTCGATTACCTTCTCCAGTTCGCCAAGGACCTCGTAGCGGCTCAGCTCGATGTGGCAGTTCGGCAGCAACTTCAAGAAGGGGCGCACGAAATGGGCGTGCGAGTAGTGGGCTCCGACCAGCACCGTCACCAGGTCCGGAAACTTCCTCAAGGTATCCATGATCTCGGTCACCGGGGTCATCGGCATGGGAGTCAACCAGGTGGGACCCCACTCGTTAGCCATGGATACCCAAAGTGGGATCTTCTCGGCCTGCAGCCACTCCAGCAGGTCGCCGTAGAGCCAGTCGACAAACGGCAGCCCAGACGCGGCTGAATCGTGCAGCCGCACGTGGTCGAGTTTGCCGTCGTCCCGCAGTTCCTGCAGCTGTTTTAGAGAGTCGGCTTCGGGACCGGCCATCCATTGGTAGGTAAGCGGTCCGTCGTCGCTGCACCAGTCAGTGAGCAGGTCGTTGCCATCGATGGCGCTGAGGGTCTCACCCGACTGGTGGTGAACCAGGGCACGTTCCACCCCATGCCTCTGCATCTCTTCCAACAGCTCTTCGGGCGTGTCGAAGGGTGCCGGCCGTTTGTTCTTGTGGCCTACACCGACGTTGGCGTCGATCACCGGCACGCGGGCGGAAAAATTCAAGGATGCCATCAGGTCTCCTTCTCCATCGTGGTCTTCGTCTAGTGAGATAGTGTCCTATCGCAGGAATCCGTCAGCATGTTGCTGCGGATCGATCGCAGCTCGAGGCGTGACGCCAAATCCGCGGATGCTCCCTTGGCCCTGCAACTTCGCTCATGGTACCGCACCTTCAGATACGACCGAGTCGGCGATCCTCAGCTTCGAGCCATTCGCCATACTCTCGAGGCATCTCCTCCGGTGCCCCGAGACCGTGTTCGCGGCGCCAGCGCATAAGCGGTTGTGAGCGATCTTTTTGCGGGAGATCGACGCGGCGACCGTATGCCGCGGATTCGAGGATACCCATCATTACCTCCACCACATGGCGCCCTTCCTCACCGCTGGACTCGTGGGCGCGGCCTTCGTCCAGCGCGCTTACGAACTCGTCGACGTACCAAAGGTCGTCCACGGTGCTCGCTCCATCCGGCTTTCTGCAGTCCGGGAATATCGGCTCGAGATCTTCCCATTCTTCCACGGTAGCGCCCCCAGGGGCGTAATGAGTCGCCGGCAGGAACATGCCCGCCTTCTTCTTCTCATCGTATATCAGGTTGCCCGCCATCAGGCGCCCTTCGGTTCCGCAAAACTCCATCACCGGATTTACCGCGGTTGGATAACGGTGCTGCAAGAGATCGCCAGTGACACCGTTGTCGAAGTCGAGGGTGGCGGTCAGGTGTTCGCCGGCGACGATGCCCATGCCGCCTGCCGAGGGTATGACATCATCGGGGGTGATAGGGTGACCGTCGGTCATACCGGTAGCGGTGACCCTGCGGCAATCGCCGCCGATCTTGAGCATCATGTTGATCATGTGCGTCCCGATGTTCATGAGACCGTACCCGCCGTAGTAGAACTTGCCATAGCCAGAGATGTGGCGCAGCTCACCGATGCGTCCTTCCTCGTATGCCTTCGCCACCGAGCGCATGATCGCGCCCGAACGGCCCTGGTGGTGAACGGCGATGCGGACACCTTTCTCTTCCGCTTTCGCAACCACCTCGTCCGCTTCCTCCAGGTCGACGCAGATCGGTTTCTCGATATCTATGTGGACGCCGTACTCGAGCACGCGCATGGCCAGCGGGTGGTGGAACTCAGTTCCCGTGGGAATCGCCACGATGTCGGGTTTGGTTTCTTGAATCATAAGGTCCAGGTCGTCGTAGCGCGCTTCGACGCCAAGCTCATCGCCAAGCTCGTTGTAGCGTTCAGGCAGCAGGTCGCAAAGGCCGACGAGATCGGTGCGGGGGTGATCGTAGTAGGCGCGGGCGGCTGAACCGCCTCGACTGCGGCAGCCTAGAATGGCCACCTTGTAGGAATTCATGGGGAGGTTGGCCTCTATGCCTTCGACATGACCTCGGGGTTTACCAGGAACTCGGGCTGTTCGCCGCGGAAAATAGCGGCCATATCGCGGGCCATGGAGCCGAAGATGTTTTCGGTGGAGCGAAACGTGACGCCGAGCGAGTGGGGTGCGGTCAGACACTTGGCGCGCTGAAAGATCGGGTGGCTGACATCGGGCGGCTCAGGCGAAAAAACGTCGAGACCCACGCCCGCGAGACGACCATCCGCCATCGCCTCCTCCAGCAGATCGAGGCTTTCAATCAACTCGCCCCTTGCCATATTCACCAAATAACAGTCCTGCCTAAGAAGGCCGAGCAATTTGCCGTTGATCAATCCCTTGGTTTCATCCGTAACGACGGCGTGAACGCTGATGAAGTCGGATCGCTCGAACAGCTGCTCGAGAGACACCAGCGCTGTTTCCAATTCCTCAGCCACCTTTGATTCCACATACGGGTCGTGGGCCAGAATGGTGCACTGAAACGGCTGGAGCATCGTTGCCAGCAATTGGCCGATGCGGCCGAAGCCAACGATGCCTACCGTAGCGCCGTCTAGATCGCGGGTTCTGGTTTCGAATCTACTGTGCCAGTTGCCCGCTTTCAGCTGACCATCCCAGTAGGAAAGATCCTTACACAGGGCCAGCATCAAGGACATGGCGCCTTCCGCCACCGCGCGCGCCCCAGCCCCTGGAGTGAACACCACCGGGATGTTCTTGGCGGTGGCGGCGGCGATATCGATGTTGTTGTACCCCACGCCGCAGCGAGCGATGACCCGCAGTTTCTTGCCGGCCTCGATTACCCGTGCACTGCCGACCCCTTCGCCACGGACCACGAGGGCCATAGCGTCCTCGACCTGTTCGATCAGGGTTTCCTCCGCGAAATCGGGAGCTATGACGATCTCCCCGTACTCCTCGAGGATTCGGATCGCCAGGTCGGCTATGGGGCCGGTGGCGAGAATCTTTTCTTTAGACATCGTGGCCAATTCTCCCATGGTCTCGAACGAACAGCGGGCTAATCTAGGCTTGTGAGCAAGGAGGGTCAACCAATGCTCTGCGCAGGCTGGCTCAAGATGTGATCGTGAGAGATGAAGCTGGAAAGGTTGTTGGGAAACGCCGGCTGAACAATATTAGTCCAACGCATTTCAGAGTGTGAAAGATGACTTCCTTTAACGAATCCGCCAAAAAAACCAGGGCCTGGCTCGAGGCGAACTTCGACCCGGACGGTAGCTGCCGCATCAATCCCGAGGACGCCCGGTACTACATGAAAACCCCGTATATGATGACCATGGCGGGTATGCGCGAGAGAGGAGCACGGGTCGCCCAACAGGTGATGACACGGTTCGTCGGAGATGTCGGCGACTTGGTCTCCTCGGCGCCCCTGGAAAATCGAATCTACGCCATGGGCTGGCTCGTACTGGGTGCGGTGGTTGCTGAGCGCTTTGATCTGGCACATGTCCTGGCTGATCGGCTCGAGCATTATCAGGACCGCCAAAGCGGGGGAATCGTGCTGCAGGATGAGGATGCGGGTGAGGAGGTGGCGGAGGTCTGTTTCTCAGGGGGCGCCGGCATGGCGCTTGCGGCCGCGGGGCGCCTCGAAGCAGCGCGAAGGATGGCCAACACCTTCGAAGCGCTTATCGTCGTGCAAGGCGCGGCGGGTTGCTTTTACAACCGCTTCCGGCGGGACGGATCTGTGGTGTTGCGAAAAGCGGGGGGCGAGTGGGAGAAGGCGTATGATTTACAGCAGGACGAACAGCGTCCCGCCAATTTTGCCACGGTGATCAACACATTGGTGTGGACAGCGCGAGCTCTGCGCGAGGAAGGTTATTTGCGAGCAGCTCGGAAATATGTTGATCTGGTATATCGGCACCGGCGGAATCCGGCACAGTTTGGGCGCGCCACCAAGTTCGGCTGGTCCATCTTGAATCTATATGCGGAGACCGGCGACACCGATCTGCTGGAGCGCGCCCGTGAGCTGGGGGAAGTATTGGTGGCAAAACAGAGCCACGACGGGCTCTGGAACCCCCAGCCGGGAAACGTGGAGGACGCTCCCGCCTGGGCGCGACTGTCCTATTCCTCTGACTGTGCCATGACCATCTTTGCCCTAGCGAACCTAAGCTAATAGCCAACAGAAAGGGTTGAAATGACCGAAGATATGGACCCCAGGCGCCATCTGGAACTGGAAGGTACCGTAAATACGAGGGATGTGGGTGGGTACGAAACTCGCGATGGCCGGCATACCAAATGGGGTGTCCTTCTGCGCTCCGATTCGCTGCACGAACTGTCGCCGGCCTCCAAGCAAGTGCTGGTGGATTTCGGATTGAAATCGGTGTTGGACCTCAGGAAGAGTGCCGAGATGCAGAAAACGCGGAACGTGTTCTTCGGCTCTGACACGGTCGATTACTATCACCAGAACATGGTAGGCGACACTCTCATGCGGGAACGGGAGCATATCCCAGAGGAGCTGGATTACGTCGAGCATATGCGGTGGTCCTACTCGGTGGTGCTCGATCGCCGCAGATCCCACATACAGGATACCCTCTCACTGTTGGCGCGTCCGGGGACATTGCCCGCACTGGTTCACTGTGCCGGTGGCACCGAACGCACCGGTCTGATCGTCGGGCTGGTTCTGGGCATCGTAGGAGTTCCCGAAGAGACCATCACGGAGGATTTCGCGCTGACCGCACGATTCACCTATGCCAACTACCTGGAGAAACATCCCGAGCTATCGGCCGACAGCTACACGCTGGAAGATCATCAAGCGAAAATATGCCGGCCCGACACCATGCTGGCCGTGCTCAGGACGCTGGAAGAGCGTTATTGCAGCGTTGTCGGGTTTGCCCGCCATATCGGTGTGAGCGAAGAGGAGATGGAGGCCCTGCGGGACGCTCTCCTGGAGTAGTGCCTCGCTAACGCAATAACATCACGCGCATTGTCGCCCCGCACCAGGTCGCGGAGAAGCAGAGTTCGCTGAACCTTCCTCGACTACGGTCCCCTTGCCCATTCACTCTGAAGACCTTGGTTTTGCACCTCCTCACCGGCCCACAAAGGTGTTCGGACTGCATGGATATCTTTCCCATGCCAGCGTGTCACGGGGACATCAGCTGGAGATACATGCGAGCAACGATGGCCCACTACACCTTCAGCTGCTCCGACTTGGGGTCGGCAAGGTGAACCGGCAGGCCGACGCGATTTCATCGACGGTCCCCATATCCGACCTGGGTCGCGTCGACTGCGACGAGCGGCCTGTTCATTGCGGAAGTTATGTCCATGTAGCCGACGTGTCCGTTCCTACTGTGTTCGGGTTGGAGGTCTGGTTTCGACAGCTGGCTCACCGGGGATGTGCGGGGCTCATCTCCCACGATCGTTTTGCGTTGTCGCTCGGTGCGGAAGGCAGGCTCGAATTTCGCCTCGGTGAAGCGGCCATCAGGGCGCCGGATGCCCCCTCCTTGAAGATCTGGCATCACGCCTGGACCCAATGCAACGCAGACAAGATCGAATTATTTCTGGATGGCGACCTCGTGGGCAGTGCGAGCATCCAGAGTGGATCAGAGGGAGCCGGCGGCAGGGAGGGGACGCTCCGCATGGGTGCCTTGCTCAACGACAACAACGAGGCAGATCATCTGCTCACCGGTGATCTCTGTGCGCCAGCAGTCTACGACCGGGTGTTCAGTGCAGAGGAAATACGGCATCGCTTTCGCACCAAAGAGCTGGAGCCCGCTTCCGGTTGCATCGGCCACTGGAAGTTCGATGGCCTGCACGGTCCGCCGTTCCGCGATACCTCTGGCTCGGGGCGGCACGGCCAAGGTGTCAACTATCCGCTGCGCATGATACCGGGGCCAGGACTGCAAGAGGAACAACCCTGGGCGGAGTTCGATCCGACATCCGACCCGAACCATGGCCACGCCGTGCGCCTGATGGCGGATCAGCTGGTGGACTGCCGCTGGCCCCAGGTCCTGACCTGGACGGTTCCGGACGATCTGCCTCAAGGCCAGTATGCCATGCGGCTTGAGAATGAAGGCGGAGACTCGAGAGACCTCCCGTTCATCGTGAGGGCAGCGAAACCTGCTGCCACGCTTATGGTTCTGTCGACGACGGGCACGCGTGTGGCCTACAACTACATGCCGTTTGGTGATCCGGAATTGGACTACGGCGCATATCTGAATCATCCCAGCTATCCGATCCTTGGGCATCTGCTCGGTCAACGGCGACCCGCTCGGGGCGACCCCTATTTCTACCAGGTGGTCAATTTCGAGCTTCCCTTGTGCGCCTGGTTGGATCAGCATCGTATACCGTACGACCTGTATAGCGAGTGGGACCTGGAGTCGGATCCATCGCTGTTGGTTCATTATGCTGCGGTGGCGTGGGCGGGTCACTGTGAGTACTGGACGGCCACACGGTATGAGGGGTTGTGTCGCTTTCGCGATCGGGGCGGTCACATCTTGTCGCTCTCTGGAAATACCTGCTTCTGGCGGGTCAGTATCGATCTCGAGAACGAGGTCATGGAGGTCCGCAAGCACGGTGCCGAGCAGGCCCGAGATAGCTGCATAACCGTAGATGCCATGGTAGACAACTCCCATTGGCACCAGATGGATCACCAGCCGGGCACCCTGATGCAGGCATCGGGTTGGCCCCAGTACCGGTTGGGCCTGGGCATGACCAATGGTTGGTCAGTTCCCTGTCGCATCGACGGCGATAGCGCCGGCTACGAGGTGCTGGAGCCGGAGCACCCCTTGTTTCGCGATCCCCACGAGGTGTCGGTCGAGACTCCGTTTGCCCCCGGCGGCGCCGGTTACGAGACCGATGTCAGCTACCGGTCAATGGTAGACCGATTCGGCGAGGCTCAGAACCCGGTCCGATCGCCCCGACCGTCGCGGTCTGATGCGAGCACGGAGGGCGCAGCGAAAAACAGCGGCGCCGTACTCGCGCGGGCGCGCCTCCAGGACGCTCTTGTCCTGGACCTCGACATGAACAGCACCATCGGCGAGCTGTGGTCCGAGATGCAATTCGGAGAATCGGAAACTGGAGGCATCACTTTCGCCGCCGGCAGCTGCATGGCGGCGCTGGTCCTTCTGGAGGATCGGAACTTCTCCAATTTCATGCTCAATGTTCTGCATCGAATGGGCTTGAACGAAAGTCGCACGAGCGGAGCTGCCGCAAGTTGAGCATGGACCCACACAAGTCGGCAGTGCAGCCCCGGATTACCCTGAGGGCGCTCCTTCTTGGAGCCCTCACCATAGGTCTCACGTTCTATTACGCTATCACGGAAGTACAGGGGCAGGGGGTCGGCGGTTTCGTGCTGTCGCAGATGCCGATTCTCGTGCTCGTGCCTTTCTTCACCTGGCTGTTCCTGAACGTGGCCCTCAAATGGCTGTGGCCTGCCATAGCTCTCAGAAGAGATGAGCTGCTGACGATCTTCTGCATGCTTTGGGTGGTCGGCACCGTCCCCCACATAGGATGGAGTGGCTATTGGGTGATCGTGCTAGCGATTCCCACCTATTTTGCTTCCGCGGAGAATCAGTGGGCCGAGGTGTTCTTTGACCTGATGCCGTGGCACCTTTTTCCGGAGTCCTCGGCGAGAGTCATAGACGGGGTCTGGCAGGGGCTGCCACAAGGGGCGGAGATTCCGTGGGAGGGGTGGTTGGGGCCGATTGCGCAGTGGCTCGGGGTCTCTATGGGGCTGGTGGTGTTCGGGTTTTGTCTCGTTGCCGTCTTCCAGCGTCAGTGGGAGGCAAGAGAGAAACTCACCTTTCCTCTGGCGCAGCTGCCGCTAGATCTCACCGCCGGATTCGATTCCAGCCGTCGACTACCCGACATCTTTCGATCGAGGTTATTCTGGATCGGTTTTTTTCTGGTTTTCGGCGTCGTGGTGTACAACGTCGCTACCTATTTCTCTCCTGGAATAAGACCTATGGGGATCTACTGGGAGATGTACGAAATCGAGTTCCCAGAGCCGTATCCCTCCATCCGCGTGCGTATCATGCCTCTGATCATGGCGGTGACCTATCTCTGTCCGTTGGATATCCTCGGCAGCATGGTGCTCTTTCACCTCCTGGCCAAGGGCAAGATGGGTGTCATAGACCGGCTAGGCTTGAGTTTTGGAGAAGAGGGCCGAACCCTGACATCCAATACGGTGCTGCACCTGGAGAGTTATGGGGCCATGATCTTTATCGGCTTGTGGTCCGTCTGGCTGGCCCGTGGCCACTTGCGCCGCGTTTGGCAACAGGTGCGTCTGGGCTCCGGCGATCGGGCCGATGTGCGCCTCTACCGCCTCGCCGTTGGCGGATTGCTGCTGTCAGCCCTCTACGTGGTGAGCTGGCTGATAATGTTGGGCATGAGTCCACAGCTGGCGGTATTGGTTTTCCTGGTTACGGTTTTGACCTATCTGGTCATCGTCAAGCTGATCGCCGCCACCGGGTGCGCTTACCTGCTCACCGATTGGGGGCATGTGAAGGCAGAGTCGTTTGTGCACCATCTGCTGGGTACCGAGCGCCTGTCGCCACAGGACATCGTCGGTTTCGGGATTTATACGAGCCGCAGTTTTTTTGGTAATCTGCGCATACCGGCGTGGCCATCCCTGCCCCACGTGTTGCGAATATTTCCGCTGCGAGATCAGCCAGGTTGGGTTACAGCGCTCATTTTCTTGGCTTTTCCAGTCGGTTTTCTGACAGCGGTGGGGGCTACCCTCGAGATGGGGTATGTCAGGGGCGGGCTGGTGTCCAGCGCCGGCGGCGCCATCGGCGAATACGACCAGATTGCCCGCTTGATTCAAAACCCGACCGCAACCGATCCGGACCGTTGGGGCGTTTTTTCGTTTGGTCTGCTCGAAGCGGCCTGTCTGGCGTTTCTCCGCGGACATTTCCACTGGTTCCCGCTGCATCCGGTTGGCGTCGCGTTCCAGAACACGATCGTTTCCTCCCGCTACTGGTTCTCGCTCTTCCTGGTCTGGCTGGTAAAGCTGATGCTGCTGCGCTACGGCGGAGTCCGCGCCTACCTCACCGCCAAACCGTTTTTCTACGGTCTCGGAGTGGGGTATGTTTCCGGCGTCATCCTTTCGGTCACCGTGGATCTGATCTGGTTCCCCGGCGGCGGTCATCTCATCCACAACTGGTAAGGGCGATCCGGTCGCCTTCACAGACCCGATTTTTTAGATTAACACAGGCTGCTGAGTACCCTGCCCGCGGCCTCATATCCGACCGCCCATACCGGAGGCTTCACGTTCTGCAGCGATAGGGGCCGCGATTACTTCCGTTCCGCCAAGTTCCCATCCCAATCTCAAGTTGGAGACCGACGACACGCCAGCGATTACCGCCCGAGCGATAATTCTCGGAGCACTAACAGTTGCTGTCGCCCTCTATTATCTGATTACCGAAATCGCCGGACGGGGCATGGGTGGGTTCGTCGCTTCGCAGTTGCCTATGGTTGCGTGGGTGCCGTTCGTGCTCTGGCTCTTCGCCAACCTCGTGCTGCACCGCATGTGGCCCAGGATTGCGCTTCGCCGCGGCGAACTGCTCACCATCTTCGCCATGCTCTGGGTTGTGGGCGCGATCCCGCAATGGGGCTGGGTGAGCTACTGGGTCATGTGGCTGGCCGTGCCGCCCTACTTCGCCTCTCCGGAGAATCAATGGGCAGAGACCTTCTTCGATTACCTCCCCTGGCACGCCTTTCCGGATACCTCCCCGCGGGTGCTGCACGGTCTCTGGCAGGGGTTGCAGGAGGGGGCGCCGATCCCGTGGGAGGCGTGGATCGGCCACACAGCCAACTGGCTCGGGGTCTCCCTGGCGATGGTGGTCTTCGGCTTCTGCATGGTCTTGCTGCTGCAGCGCCAATGGGAGGTACACGAGAAGCTCACCTTTCCCCTGGCGCAGCTGCCTCTGGACCTGACCGCCGGATTCGACGATAGCGTGGGCGTTCCTCTGATTTTTAGGAAACCGCTGTTCTGGGTCGGCTTCTTCGTCGTGTTCGCTCCCGGTCTCTACAACATCATTACCTATTTTACTCCAGGCCTGCCCACGATTGAGCTATATTGGAAGTGGTACACCGCCGAACTGCCCCCAGGTTATCCCGAGCTCTACTTTCGTGTCATGCCGCTGGTCATTGCCGTGACCTATCTCTGTCCGCTGGATATTCTCGGAAGCATGGTGGCATTCGCGGCGCTCGCTTTTCTCAAGGGTTCGCTGATGGGCCGGTTCGGCTTCTCTCTCGGATCCGAGGGGCAGCCGTTGGAGTGGGGCAGAATTCTACATCTGGAAAGCTATGGCGCCATGCTTTTCCTGGGGCTATGGTCGATCTGGCTTGCCCGTGGTCATCTGCGTCGCGTCTGGAGGCAGGTGCGACACGGTGTGGGAGACCGGGGAGAGGTGGCCCGCTATCGCTGGGCTTACCTCGGCCTGGTGCTCTCCAGCATCTACGTGATCACCTGGGCCGTGGGTCTGGGCGTCAGCCTGCCGCTGGCGATATGCGTGTTTGTGGTGATGTTTCTCACCTATCTGGTTCTCATCAAGCTGATCGCCGCCACCGGCTGCGCCTACCTGCTAACCGACTGGAGCCACATGAAGGCGGAAACCTTCGTACAGGAGCTGATCGGCAACGCCAACCTGTCGCCGCAGAACTACGTCGCCTTCAAGGTGTTCGTCGGCCGCGCCTTCTTCGGCAATCTGCGCATTCCGACATTGCCGGCCCTGCCCCACGTCTTCCGCATTTTCTCGTTGAATCGGCAGCCAGGGTGGGTAACAACCCTCGTTTTTGTCGCCTTCCCGCTGGGGTTCGTGGTGTCGGTCATAGCAACCTTGGAGCTGGGTTACACCCGGGGAGAGCTGATCTTCGAATCAAGGGGGGTCATCGGCAACGTCAACTACATCTTCGTCTATCTCGACAATCCGACCGAGCTGGATCTGCACCGCTGGGCAGTCTGGTTCCTCGGGTTCTTCGAGGCCGCGGCGCTCGCATTTCTGCGCTCGAGGTACTATTGGTTTCCGTTGCACCCGGTCGGCCTGGCGTTTCAATGGACGATTGTCGCCATCGTCTACTGGAGCACGTTGATGCTCGTCTGGCTGGCCAAGCTAGTCATCCTTCGTTTCGGCGGCGTGCGCGCCTACCTCGCTGGCAAGCCGTTCTTCTACGGGCTGGGAATCGGCTACGTGGTTACGGTCATTGTCTCGGTGACCGTGGACCTGATCTGGTTTCCCGTCGCCGGTCACAGGATACACGGCTGGTAACGCGGATGGATCACTCATCCTCACGATCTGTCGAATCCTCCGCCGAATCAGGCAAAGTCGATCGCCACATCACCGCTCGCGCGATTGCCATCGGGGGAATTACGATCGCGGCGATTTTCTACGGAATCGACATAGCGGTCAAATCCCAGCTTCCTCTCATCGTTATCGGCGCCTTCATGATGTGGCTGTTCGTCAACATACTTCTGAAGAAGCTGCTGCCGTTTCTTGCTCTCAGTCGCAGTGAGCTGCTGACCATCTTCGGAATGCTGTGGGTCGCGGGTACTATTTCGGGCAGTGGGTGGATGAGTTATTGGGCACTCATCATGGCGACCCCGGCGTATTACGACTCCGAGGAGAATCAGTGGTCGGACACGATCTTCGATTTCATGCCCTGGCATGTCTTTCCGGAGACCGATGCACGGGTCATCGACGCATTTTGGCTGGGGTTACCGGAAGGCGCCCCTATACCCTGGGACGGTTGGTTAGGTGCAGCCAGTCAGTGGTTCACGATATCCGTGGCGTTAGTCGTTTTCGGTTTCTGCATAATTCTCCTTTTCCAGCGGCAATGGGAAGAGAAGGAGCGCCTGGCGTTCCCCATCGCACAGGTCCCGGTCGAGTTGACCGCCGGTGTCGACGGTCCGCGGGCGGTGCCCGAGATGCTGCGCTCCCGTCTCTTCTGGTGCGGCTTTCTCCTGATCTTTGTTCCAATCCTCTATAGCGTCGCCACCTACTTCATCGCCGGGCTGCCCGCCCTAGAATTCTACTGGATCGCCTACGATCTGAAGATTGGTGGCTCTGTTCCCGATCTCTGGGTGCGCATCCTGCCGATGCTGATGATCATGCTCTACCTGTGTCCCCTGGATATTCTCGGGAGTTTCATCCTGTTCTATTTCATCGCGGTCGCGAAAGGCACGGCGATGCAGCGGATCGGATTCTCGGTCGGTTCGGAGGGTCATGTGCTGGGTTGGGAGAAGATCCTGCAGATGGAAGCCTACGGCGCCCAGATCTTCGTCGCGTTGTGGTCCATATGGCTTGCACGCCGTCACCTGCGACGCATCTGGGAGCAGGCGCGAAGTGGGGAAGGTGACCCGAGTGATGTGGTGCGCTACCGGATCGCCTTCTTGGGATTGGTGCTTTCGGCCATCTATATCATCGCCTGGCAGGTGAGCATAGGAATGAACCTGGTTCTTTCCGTCGGCATGTTCTTGTTGACAACGCTCATCTACTTCCTCATAGCCAAACTGGTTGCCGCCACCGGATTCAGCTATCTGCTGCCGCACTGGGATCACATGAAGGGAAAGTCGTTCATCCTAGATCTAGTGGGCACAAACCACATTTCCTCACAGAGCCTGGTAGCGTTCAGCGTGGTCACCAGTCACGCCTATTTTGGCAACTTTCGCGTCTCGGCATGGCCGGCCATCCCCCATATCCTCAAAATGTTTCCGGTGCGTCGGCAACTGGGCAAGGTCGCGGCGATGGTGGCGGTGGCTTTCGCCGTTGGATTTGTGTCAGCCTGCGTTTCAGCGTTGAGCACCGGTTACGAAGGCGGCATGTTTCGCAGCGTCGGCGCCGGCGTCAGTTCTTTCGACTACACCGTGGACCTAATTCTGAATCCCCGGCTTCCCGACTTCGGCCGCTGGGGGGTCTGGTTGTTTGGGTTCTTCGAGGGGATGCTCTTGGCCATCTTGCGCGCTCGCGTCCACTGGTTCCCGCTGCACCCGATCGGCTTGGCTTTTCAGTACACGCCGTCGCCACATCGCTACTGGGCGACGTTGTTGATCGTCTGGTGGGTAAAGTTCGCGTTGCTGCGTTATGGAGGGCCACGGGCGTATGAAACCGGGAAGCGATTCTTCTACGGTCTTGCGGTGGGTTACGTCATGGGAGCGTTGCTGTCCGACGGCGTGGACTACATCTGGTTTCCCCTCGATCCGCATATCGTCCACACCTGGTAGCCCAGGCGCCACGTCGCGTCACCGGCTGTTCAACGCCCTAAGATGCGGGCAACCTCCTCGACGATACGCGATTCGAGCCCGGTGGATTTGTTGACGAATCCTTCCACGTCCGATTTCAGAAAGGCTACGGTGTTCTGGTCGATATCCTCGGATAGTACGACGATCGGAATCGTTACGTTCATGTTTCTTCGAAGTTTGCGGATGGCGCCATGGCCGCCGGCGTCCGGGGTGGCGATATCTATCAGGATGAGATCGAAAGGTCGCGTAGACAGCAGCTGTACGGCGTGATCGAACGAGGGGGAAAGAATGACGCGATGCCGCTGTCCGAGCGCTTTTACGACCTCGGTCCTGGACCCCACCGACGAATCGATGAGCAGGATGGCGGCGCGGCCTTTGAATTCGATGTCAGCGGAACCGCGAGGACGTTCAAGCGCTTTCTCAAGCGCACCAGCCAGCTTCTCCTCGCTAAACGGCTTGACCACGTATCCGGCAGGATTCGTAGCGCGGGCGCGTTGAATGGTCTGCGGATCGGTGTTTGCGGTGACATAGATTACTGGGGTTCCCATTCGCTCGCCAATGACCTGTGCCGCCATGACGCCATCCTTTTCGCCCTCAAGGCGAATGTCCATGAGGACTACATCCGGCTTGAGCTGCGCGGCCTTGGACACGACAGCGGTTCCGGATGAAACAACTTCAGCGACCTTATACCCCAACTTTTTTACAATATCGGCCAGATGGGTGGCAACGATCGCCTCGTCTTCGGCAATGAGAACCGTACTATCCGACATCTAAAATCGTCCCGTTGTCTGAGTCCTTAAACCGATCAGTAGTAGCCCTAGGGTGTTATATAACAATATCGGCAGCTCTCGCCAGAAGGAACGTGACCTATCTTACACATGGAACCGGTAAAACAGATACACGCGATGCAAAACGGTTAACGAATTGAGAAAGTATTTTTTATTCACGCCCAGAGGTCGCTGCGATCTGCATAGCAGCCGAACGTATCGAGATGATGATGGTGATTGGCCGCGCGTGGGAGGTTGCTAGGTGTCGCGATGGGAGTCTAGCGTGGGAAAGTGACAACCGCCCAGACATCTCCGGGCGGTTGTCGTATTAGGTTCTAGGCGAAGCTGCCTTTGAGATCTGCAAGCAAAGCCTGGTAGATCGGGGAGACGAATTCTGCCACCCCGCCGCCGCTATTCTCCCACTTGGAAGTCCACAACACGAAGGTTGTGTTGTTTTCGGTAATTGGGGAGATACGAACCTCGCCGTAGTACCCCGACACGTTATCCTTCGACACTGCCTCCGGCCCGTCATCGATGCTGTAGCGTATGACACACTCCGTATCGTCGAGGGCATGCAGGGTTTCGTGGAAAGCGTCGTTCAGGACGCGTTTGGCACCGACCTGTGTACCCGGTACGTCGCCCACAGCCACGCAGCTGGTCACGACGTTGGGAAACTTGGACATGTCGTGAAAGTCTCGCACGGCGTTCCAAACCTGGTCCGCTGGAGCGTCGACGACGATTGAGTTGTAACAGCCCATTGGAATCCTCCGAGGTTGCTGTAGGTGGACCCGAAGAACATGAGACATACCAAAGGCGAAATCAAGATTTGGCAGGGCGAGTGATTCGAGTTGCGACCCTCTTTTCAGCAGCTATGTTTGTGGCATCACCAACTGACTGGAGCCATCCATGAAACATTACGGATTGACCCTTTGTCTGCAGGATGATGCGGAGGTCATAGAGCGCTACAAAGAATACCATAGGAATCCATGGCCAGGACCGCTGCAAGGTTTGCGAGACGTGGGCATCGTGGACATGCAGATCTTTCTTCTAGGCACCCGCATGTTCATGTATATGACGACTATCGATGAATTCGAACCCGATGTAGATTTTCCGAAGTACATCGAAGCGAATCCAAAGGCGAAGGAATGGGACGACCTCATGCGCACCTTTCAAGTCAAGGTGGCCGAAGCAAAAGAAGAGGAGTGGTGGGCGATGATGGAGCACGTGTTTGACCTGGGAAGACATTTGCCTGCAGAAGAGGATTAAGCGGCGATGAAGATCGAGCATATCAAGACAGACGCAGACAACACCACCATCGTCATCGAAGGTTTGATCCGAAACCTGAAGCTGCTTCATCTGACCGACAGTCACATGGTCGAAGGCGACGAGCGTGACCCGGAGGCAGAGGAACACGTCGAAAGATATAGGGAGGTATTCGCAGAGTATGCAGATGGAAGGCCAACCAATGAGATCTTCCAGGGAATCGTCCGTGCGGTTTCAGATCTGAAGCTGGATGCAGCTCTGCTTACGGGTGACATCATTCATTTCCCCTCCTACGCCGCCTTGGAGCAGATCGAGTATGGAGTGCAAGACCTTGGGGTGCCGCATCTATACACCGTGGGCAATCACGACTGGTTCTTTCCCCATCTCCCCTGGAACGACGAGACACGGTTCCAGTATTACCCCAGATTCCATGGCTTGACTCAAGGTGATCCTTCCTTTCAGGTCCTCGAGATCGGGGGAGTGCGTTTGATCGCAATGGACAACAGCACGTATCAGGTCAGCAGCGAGCAGGTCAGTCGGTTGAAGCAGGAGCTGGCTAGTGGCAAACCCTCGTTGCTGTCGGTGCACGTGCCCTTGTTTATCGAATCCCTTGCCGGCCCCGTAATCGATCGATGGAAGGCGCCTATCATGATGGGCGCCGAGGACGGCTGGTCCGACGAAACCCGCGAGAAGTGGAAGGTTTTCGAGAACTACGACAGCACCATGGATTGCCTCGATTTCTTGACCAACGGCCCCTGTGACAATCTCGCCGGGGTCTTTTGCGGCCACGTACATTTTCCCCACGTGGACTTGCTGAGACCGGGCTGTTGTCAGTACGTAGGTGCTCCTGGTTTCGAGGGCCGCTACAGAATCGTCGAACTCAAGGGGTCGTAGACCTTCGGCCCATTTTGGAGCCTAGGTTGCTGCTTTCGCTCCTGATCATCTGGAGCACCTTTTCGTTCCTGATATTCTTCCCATTTCTGCTATTGTTGAGAGCAACAGCATTGCGGGGCGACGAGAGGCTCACGGTCGCCGTCTCTCTTTCGATTCTGAATTCGGTGGCGGCCGGATTTTCATTTTACCGCTCGTCTGCCTTATCAAGTCGTACTCCGGCGGCGGGTGGTATTTCCACTGACTGAGACATTGTCACAAGAGCCTTGTTTTTTTCCGGCAGTGGCCCCCGATACCATGCCCGATCGGCCTTCACGACCTCCGTTGATGAGCCTGATTCCGGGGAGCGCCGCTGTGAGTTTTACACGGGATCACGTTCAAACGCCGTGGATGTTGTGGAGCTTGATCGCGGTGTTTCTCGCGTGTCGGTTCTGGTTTCTGGTGAGAACGACGATTTCTCGACGACAACGACGGCCAGGCATTCCACGACTAGGCCATGGATCGCTCCTGGTGTTCGTTGTTGGCAGCCTGTACGAGCGCACGTAGATAGGCGATGGAATAGGCCAGTCCGGTGTGCGATCCGCCGACCATGGAGGGGATGTGATCGGGAATGACGCATCCGTCGAACTCGACGTCCCGCAGGGCGCGCATGACCTGGTGCATATCGTAATATCCGTCGTCGATGAAGGTTTCTTGCCAGGGTTCCGGCAGCGGATTGGAAACGTTGCGAAAGTGAACCTTGAACAGCTTCCCCTGGCTGCCAAAATGTTGTATCGCCTCCTCGACACTGGCGCCCATCGCCTCCGCTCCGCCTTCCAGCCAGCAACCCACGCATAAGCAGACGCCCACATTGGGACTGTCAGCGATTTCCAACGCTCGCTTATACCCCTCGAAACCGCCGAAGATACAGCGGGGCACGCCCCCCAACGGATAGATGGGTGGATCGTCTGGATGAATGCCGATATACACTCCTTCCTGCTCGGCGACGGGGGCGACCTTGCGAATGAAATATTGGTAGTTGTCCCAGATCTCTTCCTCGGAGTACTCGCGGCCGTGGGAGAATTCGCCGTCGTAGTTTACACCGTTCCAGCTGCCCTGTGCGTTCTTCAGGTCGAAGTGTCTGGCCTCTACTCCACCGCGGCCGGTGGTGGCGCCCGAGCTCCAGGTGCCGCTGGCCATATGAGCGTAGGTGTTGTAATAGATGCCCACTGAGGCGATATCGCGAATAAATTGAATGAACTCTTCGACCTTCTGGTCACGGCCCGGCAGGTTCAGGGTGATTTCGGGCGAGTTGTGTACGCTTTCGTTGTGGATACGGTAGATTTTGAGGCCGTAATCGGCGAGTCGTTCCTTGAATCTGCGATAGTGAGACAGGGTCTGTTTGTCGCCATCGTACGGAGTGACCATAGCCCAGTCGACTCCCAGTTGCCGTAGCAGCTGCAGCTCTTCGTCATCGTTATCGGGATTGACGTAGGTTCCGATTTGAATACCCGGGTGGTCTGAATGGTAGCCGGGGATGACGCGCAGTGAATATTGATCGTTCTTCATAACGGTATGCCTCTAGGGAGCAACGAAGGTGTAAGCCGCGAGCCGCTCACGGCCGCTGCATGATTCAATAATATTTTTCCCGGCCTGTGTGTTTCTTTACCAGCTCCTTCAGCTCCGCCTTCTCCCCCATCGCGGTGAGCTCGAGAGTCTCTGGGTCCAGCTCGATGCCGTCGTTAGCCGCGTCCGCAAGAGCCTTGTCTATCTGACTATTGTAGTAGTACTGGGGCCGGTAGGCGTAGAACATCATGGTTCGGTCCCGGTCCTTGGGAAGCCAGGGCAAGGCCGCGTGATTTAGACGCAGCGGCATGATGATCATATCCCCGGCATTCACCGGAACGTTGATGAATCCCAGCTTGTCTCGTTCTGCGGCATCGGTGGGATAGGCATCCTTCTGATAGAACAGCTCGCGTGGGTATTCGAAGCTCGCCCTGTGGGCTCCCGGAACCACCAGGAGACCGCCGTCGCCAGGACGAACCTCGGTCAGGTAGACGAAGAAGGTCGACCAGTCGCAATAGATCCTGCGGTGGACCACATCCGTGAAGAAGCGCGGCGCGTCCTCGTGCATCTCGCTGAGAATGTCCTTGCGCAGATGGAAGTTATGGAACCCGTGGTCGGAATTCTGAACCATCATCGTGCCGTCGACGAGGCGGGGCAAGTTGTTGGTCAGATGACAGGCGTAGTCGAGCATCTTGGGCGAGTAGGCGATACGCTCCAACACCTTGTCGTGGAGAAAAGCGTTTCGGTACTTATCACCGTAACCGTCTCCCTTGTTCCCATCTATGAGGTGCTCATGCTCGTTGACGATGCGGTCCGCGCTTTCTTGAGCCTGCGCGAGGGTCTCCGCGTCCACGACGTTCTCCACCTTCAAAAACCCGAGGGTATCGAACAGGTACAACTCTTCTTCGGTCATTGGTCCACCTGCCTTGCGGGGAGTTGATGGTTGTTGTTGGCCGACATGCGTTCGTCCTCGAAGGTGGTCAGGATCGGTCCGGCGCACAAGTGGATCAGAGAATTTCAGTGAACGGACTGAAGCGGCATCATGGCACCTCGAGCAACACCTTTCCGAAGGTCTCGTTGCTCGCCACCAGGTCGTGAGCTTCGGCGGCACGGTCCATCGGAAGAACTGCGTCAATAATAGGCTTGATCTCTCCCTCAGCGATGAGGGGCCACACGCGCTCCCTCAACGCAGTCATGACCTCCCCTTTCCGGGCGACCGAACGCGCCCGCAAGGTCGAACCTACCAGTTTTAGACGTTTGGCGAGGATGAGGCCGAGGTGGATGTTGGCTTCGGCTCCACCCATCAATCCGATCAATACCAGGCGGCCTTCCATACTGAGGCTCTTGAGGTTTTCTTTTAGATATTGGCCCCCTACCGGATCGAGGATTACGTCCATGCCTTTATCATCGGTCCAAGCGGCCACGCGCTCGCCAAATCGCCCCTCGTGTCGATTGCAACCCGCCTCAGCCCCAAGATCCACGCAACGGGCGATTTTTTCATCAGAGCCGGCGGTAACGAAACAAGGACTTGCGAAGGCGCGGCAGAGCTGAATAGCCGCCGTGCCCACGCCGCTTGCCCCAGCGTGCAACAACGCTCGTTCGCCCGGTTTTAACGCGGCCTCCACAAAGAGGTTCAGGTAAGCCGTGGCAAATACCTCGGGAAGAGCGGCCGCTTCAACCAGGGAAATTCCGGACGGTACGGGCACCACCTGCGCGGCCGGCACCACGGCCTTTTCGGCGTATCCACCTCCTGCAAGCAGCGCGCACACCTCATCGCCGCAGTCGAACGAGGTCACCTCTGCGCCTACGGCATCCACCACGCCGGAGCATTCCAATCCAAGGATCTGACTGGCACCCGGTGGCGGCGGGTAGTCGCCCCGGCGTTGCAGCAGATCGGCCCGGTTTACCGCGCTGGCGCAAACGGCGATTCGAACCTCGTCCGCTGCCGGTTCGCCGATCTCACAGTCAACCCAGGAAAGCCGGTCGCCGTCTATCTGTATAGCTTTTCCTGTCGATCCTCGCATTGGCCACTCGATATTCTCAGGCGTTGGTCGGGTCTTTGAACCTCAGAACCGAGCGACACAACCGCCCCATGTCAACCCAGGATGCCGCCTTGTGCCACCTCTCAGTTTGACATTTGAGGGGTCAGGAAGCTACTTACCCGGTCCGGTCTCGAACCAATTACACACCTGATAACTCGTCCCCTGCACGGACAGAATTCGTTTTGACGACCACTGACGGCACTGAAAAACAGAGCGATCTGCGCTCGCAAGCCGAACGTTACCTGCCCGGAGGAGTGGGCGCCTCGGGGAGGTTCAATCCTTCTCTCGGCCGCGCATTGTACCTGGATTCAGCGGACGGATGTCGCATCCGCGATGTGGAAGGCAAGGAGTACATCGATTTCAATCTAGCCCACGGCGCCGCCTTCCTGGGCTACAATCACCCGGCCACCCGTCGGGCCATGCTGGAAACCGTGGAAAGCGGCATACTCGCCGGGTACGAAACCGCCGCCCATACCGAACTGGCACGCAGAATCACCGAGATCATCCCTTGCGCCGAGCGAGTGCGGTATGGCAACACCGGTTCGGAGGGCACGATGATCTGCCTGCGGTTGGCGCGTGCCCACACCGGTCGCAAGAAGCTGTTGAAGTTCTGGGGTCACTTCCACGGCCTCTACGACTACGTCATGTACAATGCCCACTCCCCACTGACCCCGGTAACACCAGGTACGGTTTTGACGCCATCCCGCGAGGCGCCTGAGATCCCCGCAGCTCTGGACGATCTGGTGGTCGTCGTCCCATGGAAGGACGAGGCCGCTTTGGAACGGGCCATCCGGGAGCATGGCGACGAGATTGCCGCCATCATGATGGAGCCGGTCAACTACAACCAGGGATGCATCGTCGCCGACACTCCCTATATGCAGTTCGTGCGCGATCTGGCCACGAAACACGGCATTGTGCTGATATACGACGAGGTCCTGTCCGCCTTTCGAACCGGCCCCGACTGCGCTCAGGGCTATTACGGGGTCACCCCTGACCTATGCGTGTTGGGTAAGGCGGTGGCGAACGGAGGAGCGATCGTCGTCATCGCCGGCAAAAGAGAGATCATGGATCAGGTCGGTCCTAAAGGAAAGGTGGTCCAGAGTGGGACATTCACCGGCAATATCCCGGCCGTGAACACCGCCCTGGCGTCCGTGAAAGAGATCTGTCGCCCCGGATTCTACGATCAGATTCATGCCTCGGCGGAGCGTTTGGAAACGGGCTTACGCAATATCTTTGAGCGAGCAGGCATTGCTGCCCGGGCTCAAGGACTCGGCGCTCGATTCGGGATATTCTTCGGATCCACCGATCCGGTCGAGCGCTTCGACGATACCCTCGGACGCGACCTGGATATGAAAACGCGCTTTATCCGGGCGTGCTTCGAGAATGGGGTTTACTTCCATGACTACGGCTCGGTGGTAGCCGGCCATCACGGCATCTCCGCTGCTCACACGACGGAGGAAATTGACGAGGGGTTAAATCGAATCGAAACCGCGGTACAACACCTTTGACGGAGTGTTCAGAGGACGATGGGACTGGAGGTAACAGCATGACTGAGCCAACCGTGCAACGATTATTAGACCTCACCGGGAAAGTGGCACTGGTCACCGGGGGCACCGGTTATCTCGGATCGGCGCTTTCGGCGGCGCTTGCCGAGGCGGGCGCTCGAGTTGTCATAAGCAGCAGAGATAAAGACCGCGCGGCTGAAGCGGCGGGTTTGCTGCCCGGAGATGCAGACCATCTCGGTGTCCAGTTGGACCACACGGACGCCGATTCCATCGAATCGGGGTTTGCCGCAGCCGTCAGTCTTGCGGGTGGAGTCGATGTGCTTGTGAACAATGGGCACGACGCTTTGGGAGAGGATTGGACGACGGTTACCCACGACCAGTTTGCCCGCCATCAAATCAACGTTGCGGGATATTTCACCCTGGCTCGCTTGGTGCGCAATGCCGCCGTCGACCGCGGGAGCGCCGCCAGCGTCGTTATGCTGGGTTCGATGTATGGTCAGGTGGCATCATATCCAGACTCCTACGCCGGCGTGTGCAACGCCAGCCCGGCAGCCTATCACGCCCTCAAGGGCGGGATCATCCAGCTGACACGCCATTTAGCGATCTATTGGGCGGCCGACGGGGTGCGGGTCAACTGTTTGAGTCCGGGGCCGTTCCCGAATATGGCAAAGGCGCCGGCCGCAATGGTGGAGCGCCTTTGCACCAGAAGTCCGATGAAGCGGATGGGGGAACCCCACGAGCTAAAGGGGGCAATGGTATTCCTCGCCAGCGACGCCAGCAGCTATATGACCGGACAGAACCTTACAATCGACGGGGGATGGACGGCGTGGTGAGCCACTGATTCTTCTCGACCGGCTTGTGCCAGGCGAAGGGGGGTGCCGATTACCAGTCGCGAGAGTCCGGAACCACCTTCCAACTGCCGCTGTCGCGGATAGATTCCTGGCTCATGAGCCCTGGCAAGGTCATATCCATCGCCTCGTGAATCCCGATCGGGCAGGGGGTTCCGTTGATAATGCTGTTGAGAAAATCCTGAACCTCGAGAAAATCCCCACCGCCGTGCCCCGATTTCAAGGTTTCTTCGGTAGGTTTTCTCCAGATATCGGGCAGGTAATCCTCTTCCAGTTCATCTAGATTCATCCATTTGTTGTCGTCCTCGCACACCTCCGCAAGCCAGATTCTTCCATGCTCACCCCGGGCACGGGCCGACTCATAACATCCCCGCGTGCCCTGCAAGGTGTAATTGGTCATGGCGTGAGGCCGCTCGGAGATCATGTCCACGCGAATCTTGATCAGAGCCCCGTGCCGCGTCTTGCACAGCATCACACAGGAGTCCTGGTTCTCGTAGAGGTCACCCCGGGGATCCCGGTAATGATGTCCACTGCCTTCGCAACAGACCCTCTCGACCCTATCCCCCTCCATCCAATCGAGAATCGGACCCAAGCTGTGTGTGCCATAGGTGACCCCATCGATGCCAGTCTGCCACCGTCGCCTCCACGGGGTGACTTCATTATGCTGTTTCAGCTCGTGAAGGTATTCCCCCTCGGCGTAATAGAGCTCACCAAACAATCCCCGATCCACCAACGCCTTTACCAGGACGTTAGGTTTTCGGTAGGTATAGTTTTCGGCCATCATATAGATCGCCGGCGACCGGTTGGCCGCCTCCACCAGGGTTTGGCACTCCTCCAGCGAAACGCCAGCGGTAACCTCACTCAGGACATGGATTCCCCGCTCCAGGGCGGCGGTCGACTGGGCGGCGTGGAACGGCATCGGCGTTCCGATCACAACGGCGTCGATGCTTGACCGATCTAGCATCTGTTGATAATCGACATAGACCTCGACGGCTCCCAATTCCTCTTTGGCCGCCAGGAGCTGATCCTCTCGCAGGTCACAGATCGCCAACAATTTCGCCCCCGGATATGCGCCGAGGGCTGATTCGAAACTGGCGCCGCGCCCCGCGGCACCGACGATTCCGACATTCAACGTTTCCAGCGACTGTTGTTTGGGCACCGTTTCTATTCTCGCAGGTTTGGCCTTGAACAGGGCCCTCGGTATCTCGTTCGGCGAGGCGGCCGTTCCGGATACACCGGGATTCGCGCGCCGGCAAATCAGGTCGAGCACGCTGCCGGTGTCAAGACGCCCACCTGCAGACGTGACTTTTTTTGCGACGCCGTTCTACCTGGAATCATCTAATCGAGTTAACTGCAGTATAGACCTGTCCGGCGGAAGTCGTGATCGCGAATGGAGGGAGAATCCACATCCACCACCGGACTCGAAGGTTGCCCTCATTACCCATTAAGGAGAAGAAGATGAAAAAGTTGGCTTTCGTATTCGCCGTTTTGCTCGCAGTGGGCGTGGCCGGCGCTCCGGTCGCGGCCGGCACCTTCGCGACAAAGCCGGGTGATCCTGGCAATACGGTAACCTTCGAAATCTCCGCGCCGCTGGAGACCATAGTTGGCACGACTGGTGGAGCCGTCAAGGGACATTTCGACTTCGATCCGAACAACGTCAAAGCCTTGAAGAGCGGCATGTTCGTCATCAACGTCGCATCTTTTGAAACCGGCATTGACCTGCGCGATGAGCACTTTCGCGACAACTTCCTGCATACAGCCAAATATCCCAACGCTACGTTCACCTTGGGCAAGGTAACGAAAACGTCGGCGAAGTCGGTAAAGACCGGCGCGTCCGTGGACCTGGAGCTGGAAGGCACCCTGGACATGCATGGGGTCCAACGTAGCGAGACCGTCGCCGCCACCGTCACCTATATGGATGACGGCATGGTCCCCGACAACGTGCTGCCCGGAAACGTAATCGCCGTTAAGGCGAACCTTCGGGTCGCCTTGGCTGACTACAAGATCGAGCGCCCGGAAATGCTGGTGCTCAAGGTCGGCGAGGTGGTCGACATCGACGTCATTCTGAGAATGACCGACTCCCCTAAAACGGTGAATGCCTGCGGTGGTTGCGGGGATTGTGGCGGATGTGGGGATTGTGGCGGATGTGGGGATTGTGGTGGATGTGGTGATGGCGGTGGCTGCGGCGGCAGTTGCGGTGGTGGTTGTGGTGGTGGCTGTGGAGGCGGTTGTGGCGGTAGCTGCGGAGGCTGACCAACCTTTTCAGTATCAACAACAAAGCCCCGCGGATTCCTGCAATCTGCGGGGCTTTTTCATCAATTGATGGCCGTCGGCGGAGTCACTCCCTCACATCTTCTCGTCCAGAGATCTCTCGCTTTGCATGTGCTTCAATGAGGGTATTACCCGCTTCAGCTCCGCCACGTAGTCCGTTTTCGATACATCTGTTCGTGACTTAGCGGCGCGCGCGAAGCGAATAAATTCGTCCGTGGCAGCTGTGTCGACGCCGTTGACCGATTGTTCCACCACCCCAACACAACGAAAACGATTCAGGTCCAAGCTATCTCCCTCGCTGTAGAACTCCTCGAACGGCTTCTCGCCCGAGGTGTCACTGGAGGTGAACAGGCAAGGCCACCTGTTCTGTGGTAGCAATTTGTCGATGGATGCCCTGGCCTCGTCCTCAGTCCGGCACTCGAACGCCTCGTACCCCAACATACTTAGAAGCTCGAGTGCGATCTCGGGGAAGGTTTTTTCTTTCAGCACTTCCAATTTCGGAAAAAAACATCGCCGTTCTCGCCCAGTATGCTTGACAGCAAACAGAGATGTCCAGCCTCCTCGTGGGAGATGAAATATCGCCGAACATCCTTGGGAGCCGCGAGTGGTTGCCTCTTTTGCAGGCGTTGGAGAAGACCGAAGGGCAGGCTGCCATTGGAGAACGCGACATTGGCGAATCGCGCAGAGGAGTAGTGCTGAACGTCCGCGTGTGAAAGCAAGACCCTCTCCATAACCATCTTTGTGGCGCCCATAAGGCTGCCGGGATTGACCGCTTTATCCGAGGACACCGAAAAGAAATTGCGGCATGGTCTTGGCAGGTTGTGCACAAAGTCATTCAAGAACAGGACATTCGTATCCACCATACGCATCAGGGAATAGACATCCTTTTCCGAACGCACATGTTTCAAGGCGGACAGATTCAGAATAAAGTCGAACGGCTCCTGGTCAGAGAAATAGCGCGCGAACTCGGTACTGCCAAGTCCAATGGGCAATTCTACCAGTTCATCAGGTGGCCGAATATCCGGCGATGAACGGAGTTCTCGAACCACCTCCACCAGACCATTTTCGTTCAAGTCGAACAACGCCATGGTCTTCGGTGAAAACTCCAGAATAGCCCGAACGGTTGAAAAGCCGATCGATCCGGCGGCGCCAACAACAGCGATCCGGCTACCATTTAGCCGTTCGCCGATTTCGCTCGGTGGTCATCCAGATCACCTGCAAAAAGCGAACGTTCGCGACCGGTAGCGATTTTCTCGTAATCCGAGAGGATGCGTGGCTGGATCATAGTGGTCTTGCTGGACACTCGGCTTCCTCAATTGCCGGGTTCAATTGTTCAAGAAAAGGATGGGCCGAGGTCTCCGCCGACGCAACTGCTGCCCCTACTTCCGATTCGCAGCCAGGCCCGCGCGCGCGCGGAGCACGACGGGGAGTTCCGAATCGGCTAATCGCCAGGTGGCAAGCGCTTGTTCGTAGGCCTGTGCGGCCGCTTCGGTCTGGTTTCCCATTTCGTAAGTCTTGGCCAATCCCAGCAACATGTGCCCGCTTCGGGGCCGTTTGGCGAGCGCTTTCTGAAAGGCGTCGCGGGCTGTGCGCCAATCGCCGGCTCTGAGCGCAACCTCACCGTGGCTTTCGTGCAGAGAGCGGGCAAATTCAGGCGGCTCCTCGTATGGCAGCGCGGCAGAACTGGAAATGGCTCTTGCGATACGTTCGTATGCCTCATCGTGCTCACCCCTGACGCTGTGTATCTGTGCCTGAAGCTGGTCGGCGAGGATTTCGAGGTAGTCGACCCGCCGCCGCCGGTGGTAGCGGTCCCTCCGGGGCGGCTCCTCCACGAGATACATCCAGGTTAGATTGGTCAGCTTGGCCAGCTCACTTATGGCCAGATCCACATCGTCTGTGGCCAGCGCGCTCATTCCCCGGGTGTAGGCCAACTGGCCGTTGGCGAACAGGCCGCCAAAGTTGGCGCTTAAGGTGTCGTTGGCCGCCAGTTTGGCTAGGGCAGCGGATGCCAGTTTCCATTCGCGGTAGCGAATGTGCAACCGCACCCGCGCCATACGTCCCTGGTAATAGATGATCGTGCGCCGACTGCTCAGCGCTACCTCTTCAAGCTTGCGCGCCCACCGTAGGCCCTCCCGGTAGCGTCCGTCTTCGGCGCAGTTGGCTACCAGGTAGCTGAGGTTGTGCACATAGTTCCAGTTGTTGTACGCCGGCGTACCGTACTCGGCCATGTAGGTGGAATCCACCGCGAACGCTTCGACGAATGAAGCCCTGGCACCGGCATAGTCGCCGCTCAAATAGCGGATATGACCGGGCATGTGAACGACGTGTGCGTTGGCAGGCGCGAGGGCTGCTATCTTCTCAGCACTCTCGTGGGCCGCTCCGGGATTGTCCCCGCGTTCCTCGATATGAATGTAATAGTGGTGAACCCCGAGATGGTCGGGGCGTGTCTTCAACAACGGTTTGATGAGCGCCAGGGGATCGGGCTCGCCTTTTCGCGGATGACCGGGATAATAACCCCGCATAAGGAAGCGGATGAGAAAAATCTTGGCTTCGACGTCTTCGGGGTACGCGGCGATAAGGCTCTGCATCTCTTGGATGTAGGCCTGGCGGCCGATGGAATCGAGCAGCACGGTCGCCCGCAGATATCGTTGCTCACGGTCTGTAACATCGGGGATCAAGCTCTTGAACTTGCGAAAGGCGGTCCTATTCTCCGACCTCCTTCCACGCGGCGTTTGATAGATGCCCCACCAGGCTACAGCACATGAGGAATCGAGACGGGTTGCCGTGCGAAACGACCTCATGGCTTCGTAGTACCAGAACCCGTGCAGGAGGGCAAATCCCTGGTTTACATAACGTTGTGCCTCCGGCGACATCGTGGTAGCGGGAAACGAGGCGGTGCTGATGCCGGTCAATAACGCCGGATAATCCGAAGGCTGTGGCGGGGTACTACAGGAAAGAAGGCAGAGGAGTAGGCCGAAGAGAATCAAGGGTGGCGCCGCCGCATGGCGCGTTGGGGCACGGATATCGTAGTTCAATACACCTTTTGGTCGACATCTCATCTAGAATTCAACGGGAGGCGGCTTGTCCGCAAGCTTGGCGCGATCACGTGCTTTTCGGAACCGTAACCTGCGTAAACTCGAATTTGGGACCCTTCGTGTAGGTTGCTCCCAAACCCAGGCCCCAATCTGCCTTACCCCCGGCCAACCGCCCCTCCGCCCAGGCTTTCAACGGTAGGTTATCCCAGTTGTCCGTGAACCAGTACTGGGAAGACGGTCCTCCCAGAGGGTCCTTACCCAGGGGATTCGAAAGGTCGCCCATCGCCCCCAACAGCTGGCGCCGGATGGGCGAGCTTCGGGCGATCAGATTCGGATCCTGTTCGATGTGACCGCTGGGGCGTATCCATCTGGGACCATAGCTAATGTAGAGTGCCTTGCGGAAGCCTCCGGAGAGATTCGGGGTCACCCCGTGGAGCAGCGTTGGCCGCCACAGCAGGGCGCTTCCGGCCGGCACTCGCAATTCGAAGATCTCTTTGGGATCGAGCCAGGATTCCCAGGTGGCTCGTTGCTCCCGGTTCCATCGAAAACTGCCGGGTACCAGCAAAATGGTGCTGTGTCCCTCTGCTGTGTGGTCGGATAGGTACCATCCGACCTTGAAGTCTAGCAACGGCATAACGCCGTCCACGGTGGTCCCGGCGAACTCCTCTTCGTAGTCGAAGTGCCAGCCCAGCGACATCATTTCGGGATCTGCGCCGATCGGAAGCGGGGCTTTGTAATCGAAGACGCTGTCGCGGTTCTGTATGTTCCAGCCGAGGATATCCACCAACATGGGCAAGATAGCTGGGTGGTCGATGAGATCGAGAATGTGTTCATGCCGCGAGATGCCATTGCGCAGGGATACGGAATCGTCCGGGGACAGACCCCGCAGCGCCCGGGTCTGCTCCGCGACCTCGTCCATGGCTCGTGAAACCCGGTCAACGGAGTCGTTGTCCAGGGCATTCTCGACTACGGTGAATCCCTGGCCGTTGAGCTCATCTTTTTGTCCCTCGGTTATGGCAATCGGCATCTGGACACGCCCCTCTGCTAGTGCGGTGTCAAGGTTGAAGCCCCACTCGTTTTCATCCGTCGTGCTGTAGGCATTGCGTTCTTCCGCGTACCGTGGGCGGTTGTCAACGCGCGTAGTCGTCGGGGTTGTTCTTGCGCCAATTCGGAAGATAACCCTCCGTCTCGCCGAATCCGTAGGATGGTCCGATTTGATTCGTAGACGTCCACGGCCAGGCTTGACCGCCCATGAGCCGATATTGGTTTCCTTTGCCGCACAGCCAGTAAAACATGTGGGCGACGTAGCGGGCATCTCCGTGGCCGCCGTAATGGGCGGATCCAGAATCGAACGCTACTTCCCGCACCCAGTCCCCGACCGGCGGCGTTGTTCGCCAGTAATTGTATTTCAGCATATGGCGAAGCCCATTCGCGGTCGACTTCCCGCGTCGGTGCAGGATGCTTTGGGAATGGATCCCGAAGGAACCGGCCGGTCCCTCGGCGAGGACGCCGGCCGCGTCTTCCGCCATGGTCGTGGGGCGGATGTGAGATCCTGGTACAAACTCGGTTGGACCCAGCTCTGCCGGCGTATCCTGAGGAAAATAAAAAACCTCCAGGAAGTTGGTCTCCGGACCGAACACGTGGTCGGCATCGTGGTGCCATCCCTGCGCTGGTTTTGGGCACTCCATTGGATGGCTGCTAACGAGCACCGGCAGCCCGAGGTCCTTCCCCAGCAACGACCGCAGGGCGCCGGTCAGCCGGGGGTTGAGCACGACGTTCTCGTGGAACCAATCCTCTAGTAGAATCGTGCTCGGCTCGTGAGATGCGCGGATCCGCTCGAGGTCCGCGGATGTCATGCCTTTGGGAACGAACCTCGGATTCGCCGGCATAACGCCGTTGAGATACTCGAGCGTCATTTTGTTGAATTCATTGGGCACGACACCCTCGAGCAGGAGAAAACCTGTGCGACAGAACTCCAACACTTGGCTGTCGGTCAGGGTAGGATCGCAATCGAAGGTTTGTCGTGTCTCGTCGTGGTTCGCCAAGTGCTAAAATCTCCCATTTGGTTGAAGCCTGTAAACGTGGGCAACGCCCAAGTTAGGCGTCATATCGGTCGGCCAAAGTCGGAGAAACCTATTAGAGTACGTACGAAAAAGCCAATGGCGTCAAAATCTCGGACGTCCTGGAAACGCGTGTTCTCCCGCACACACGTTATGAGGCGCAAAGGGTAGGTCGGTCGGGTTACCGCAGGGGTTACTCGTACACCACGCTTACGCCGCGATGGCGCAGTGCGCCGATCTGGAAGGTTGCTGCCAGGACCGAGAGCGGGTTCCCAGCCAAGGTGATCACGGTTTCCTCGCCAATAGCCAGGTTCTCAACCAGAGGGGTAAGATCGGATATTTCGTTCGAGGACAGGAGTAACCGACGGAGATTCTGCGAGCCCGCCAGCGGCCCAAGATCACTGATCTGATTTGAAGAGACATTCAATTCTTCCAGGTTCGTCAACCTGCAACGAAGGCGATGTCGTCGATGCCGTTGTGGCTGAGTTGCAGGTGGGTCAGCGCCTTGTTGGCCAGGGATGGGACACCGCTGATCTGGTTGTTGTTGGCAACTAGGCTTTCCAGCTTTGGGAGGTTTCCGAGGGTGGACAGGTCGGAGATCTGATTCAGCGAAATTCTGAGCTCGCGCAGATTGACGAGGCTGCCCAGCGGTCCCAGATCCTCGATCCTGTTGCGATCCAACAAAAGTACTTCGAGGTCTGCCAGGGTACCCAACGCGGAGATATCGACGAGGCGATTCTGGCTGAGGACCAATCTCTTCAATCGGGATAAACCGGAAAGCGGCTCCAAGCTGCCAAGCGGATTGTGGGCGAGTCCGAGCTCACGAAGATTGATCAGACCGGACAGGGCGGAAAGGTCGACGATTCCGTTGAAGTCGAGTGTCAGAAACTCGAGCTGAACCAAAGCGGCCAGCGGAGTGATATCGACGATCTGATTCGTGCCCAGCGACAGAACCCGCAGATTGCGCAGACCAGCCAGCGGGGTCAGGTCGGTAATTCGATTCAAACTGACTCGCAATTCCTCCAGACGGGTAAGTTTCTCGATGCCACCAAGGCTGGTGACAATGCTGTTGATTTGCTGGAGCGCCCTGACTCCGGCTACATCCGTCAGGGTGATCTCCCCCTCCGATATCTGGCTGGCGCGCCGAAGCGATGAGAATAGGAAGGGGTCGTCGAAAACGAGCGGATCGCGAATGCGCATCACCTCGAAGTTCAGCGGAGCCCGCCGGTCGATCTCCTGTCCTTGAAGAGCCAGCGTTTCGATGTCGAATCCGGAGATGATCACAGAGAACAAATCGGGGTGCGCCTGGGCTGGAATCGCAGTCTTTGCGGGTCGAGCTGAAAGGATGGTGCTGGGGCCGTCTATCAAGGTCATCTTTCGCGTTTGGGAAGAAGAGCCCGCCTTCAGACGGTAGAAGTAGACCCCCGCCGCGACTCCGAAACCGTTTCGGTCCCGCCCGTGCCAGGGTATCTGGTATTGGCCCGCAGGGCGTTCGTCATCGAGCAGGATTTGCACCGGATGCCCGAGGCTGTTGTAGACCGCTAAACGCACATGGGATGGGCGGTCGAGCCGGAAGGAAATGAGGGTGCTGGGATTGAAGGGATTTGGATAGTTCGGCGACAGGCGGAACCCCTGGGGAACGCCTGAGTCGCGCTCGAAAATCGAAGTGGGAATATCGACGGCGATGACATAGGCCCCAAAGGTATCGGTGGTATCCGACACGAAACTGTTCCCCGTCGCTTCGTTGGTCAGCTCCACCATGGCACCGGAGACGGCAACACCCTGGCCGTCGGTAACCTGTCCCGAAAGGTTAAGTGCGCTGGCGGTTTGCACTGCGAGCAGAACGGCGATCGTCAGCGCAACAATCAGTCGCAACGCAACTCCTTTGTTAGGCGTGAGCCTAACGGTTCGATTCCAAGGGCATGGACATCCAACGGCGATGGCGCTCTCTAGTTAGATATCTCCACGGCCGTTCCCGATTCACGGATTCGGCACAGGGTCAAAGGGCGCCGAAGATCCACCAGCACGGAATATACTGCCCGGGGGAACCCAAACCTCTGCGTTGGAGATCATGTTCCTGCTGATATTCGAAGTACCCGCCTCCAGACCTCTGCATTCCATCGATCCATTCGGCGGCCTCGCGGTAAGCGGCTGTCCTACAAAAGGTATCAGATCCGGTAGCCAGATCGTAAAATCTCGAGGCCACGGCGATGGCTCCGGTGCCGCGAATATTGGCTTCGGAGGTGACGATCCCTCGGCATCCGTCGCGATGACCATAACCCCCTTTGATCTTGCCGCACCTGTATACCTGACTGTTCAGCAATGACTGAATGCTCGGTCGGACCTCCCGGGATACGTAATCCGAGCCGCCGTGCCGCAGCATCAGCAGCGCGTGATAGGCACGCATGAACGGCATGGTTTCCTCGTCGAACGATTCGAAGGCGGCGCGGATGGATTGGACCAGGCGATCCACGACCGGCTCCAGATCCGGTCGCCAGGCGCGCCATTCCGCCAGTCCCAGCAGGAACATGGCTTGATAGGCGGCGGGGTTGGAACGCAAGCTGCTGAGATGCTCATCCTTGTCTTCGCGGAAGTAGCCGTCCGCCGAATTCCACATGGGAAGCAGGTAGGTCAATGCCCGCTCCACCATTTCCCGATAACAGTCGTTTCCGGTAAGATTCTGGAACTTGGCCACGGCGTAGGCGACCGCGCCCACAACCGGGGGATCCTCGCGCTCCCAAGTGGGGCGTCGCTCTTCCTCGGACGCGGTGAACTCCAGTCCGTCAGGGCCCAGGTCGAGGGTCCACCCGCCGGAAGGTTTCTGCAAGCGCTGCAAGCGATCGAGAACCCGCGTCGCACCGTCGAGGATCTCGGCTTGACTCCCGATTCGGTACGCCTCCAGCAGGACCCAGGCGATCTCCGCGGAGGTAGAGATTGCTTTCCGGACCCCAACGTTCTTCAACCTCGTAGGAGCCATCGGCCTCGAGGTGTTCGAGCAGAAGCCGGCAGGCGGCGAAGGCATCGTCCAGCCGGCTCAGATCGACCGACTCCAGGTTGCCCTCGAGCGGGCTCAGCCCGGTTGGTGGGGAGTTTTCCTGTTCCGACACAGCATTCAACGTTTTAGCGACTGTCTCGCGGATTCCTGATGGAGCCGACGGCAGTAAGCAGAACGGCGGTCAGGAGCAGAAAGGCACCGATTGGCAGCAGCAGAATCCCGGCACCCGGATCTCCGCCGTAGATAATGGTCCCTCCCAGGAAGAAGCCCGCCGGCATGAGGAGGCTCGCCCCCATGAGCGCAGCGGAAACAAACGGGGTAGCGAGAGAGAGATCCGGTTTTGCGTGCAGGGTTGCCGCATAGGCGATGTGAACGAGGGACAAAAAGGTGCCGTGGGCGTGAGCGAGCCGCCACATCAACCGGCGAGGTTCCGTGCCCACATCCAGATACCAGGATACTTTGAAGCCGTGAAGGCTCTCCAGGAAGATACCCAGGCAAACGAAGAGGAATAGTGACCACCACCCGAAGCGGAGGTGTCTCGCGACCAGCTGGGTCACTGGCTGGCTGGCGACAGCGTCTTCAGGACTGCCGGCCGCGCGTTTCGATCTGCTCATCAGTACCGTGCCCGGGTGCGGACGATCTCGCCACATTTACTCCTGTAGCCAAACCTCGCGATTATTCCTCTCGGCGAAGATCCGTTCGAAAATGTCGTCGCGCAAGCCACCTTCCGGCGAGATCAGCACTTGCTTCAGGTCTTCGGTTCGATGTTGAGATCGCTCCCATATCGCCTTCGCCTGGCGGGATTTGACGGCCAGGATTTCAGGCGTCGCGATATAGTCGTATTCGAAGTCTTCGAATTGCGAAAAGGTGGCAAGGGAGCGATAAGCGACCAATCGGACTGCCGCGTAAGGGTCATTCAATAACGTGGCCAGATAGGGAGGGATCCACTCCCCTCCGGCCACTTTGCGCGCCGCTTCCCAGCCCAGGCTCCAGCCCATGAGCACCCGTTGTCCCGCATCCCCCCGCAACGTCCACAACACCGACGCAGCAAAGCTGCGCTCGTCTTCACTTAGGACCGGCCGCGGTATGTCGTACCACTCCTTCAGGTACTCAGACGTCCACGACAGGGTCTTGTCCAGGTGGCACTGGTTACAGGCGTTGGGGCGCCCCGTTTCAACACTGGCGATTACACTCGGTGAATCCACCTGGTGACTACGGATTGCCCCCATGAGACCGTAGGTGGTGTGGGGCATGTGGCAGTTGTAGCACAGGCTGCCGCTGGAGCCGGGTTGGTGACGGGTGTGCTGGACGAGGGTGTCGCCGACAGCCGGGTGACACTGCAGGCAAGCGTCGTTGGTCTCCATTTCCTGCTCCAACTGCTCGTCGGCCCACGTTCGCATCGACCGCGGGTCGTCGGCGTCTTGATGCATCCGGTGGCAGGAGAGGCACGTCATCGTACGCTCCGCGTCGTCGTGTTGAAAGCAAGGGCTCTCGATCAAGGCGTTGTATTCGCGTCCGGTGACCCGAATCATGCCGTCCGACCAGAACAGTGTGCTCATGTAGCCGGGATTCTTGTGGAGGAAGTCGTTGACGGCCGGGTGGTCAACACCGTTGCCAAAATGTTGTCGCGTTATCGCCAGCTCATCGCCGGGCCGATAGCGATTACCAAACTTGGTCCAAGCCCACATCTCCTCTGGCCGGTTTACCGTCATCAGCACCCCGTGGCACTGACCGCACACTTCTGCGGAACGTTTTGGCGGCAGATGCTGCGGATGAGTCGTCGTGGCATCTCTGCCGCCGAAGAGATGCAGCATATATCGTCGCCACGGCTTCTGATTTTCCCGCACATGGTCCTCCCCCGGACCGTGACACGACTCGCAGGCGATGCCGAACTCGCCTACCTGTGTGTCCATTTCGCCGCTCGGGTCAAACCGCGCCCGCGGATGGGTTGCGTGGCATTTGATGCAGGAGGTGTTCCAAACCGCCGGCGACCACTTTCGCTCGGGGGGTACCACGTAGGAGGCATTGACCGGGACCCAGCGATCTTCGTGAATGAGGTAGAGGACTGGCAACTGAACCACCCTTCGATCATCCCCCACGGCCATCCAGAATACCTGCATGTGATGGGAGCCGGTGGTCATGACGATCTTGCGTCGGATCGGCTTTTGCCCCGATCCGGCCGGAGGATCAAGAGCAATCCAAAGATCCTCGCCGTCACGCTCTAAGCGCAGCGTTTCGCCGCCAATCTCGACCGTACCAGACCAACGTGGCGCCACGCTCTCGGGGCTCGCCACCTGGGTCATGGTCCGGTGGTAGGATGAGTGCCAGGTGTCGTACTCCTGCGGGTGGCATGATCTGCAAGCGTCGGAGGAGATGTAGCCGGCGTCCGCGACCTGGGTGGGACGATCGGTGGTTGAAAGCGGTAGCACGACTTCGTCAAGCCGACCGGCCACAGCCCACCCGGCACCAGCGGGTAGAACCAAGAGTAGGGCCGGCGCGCCGGCGCGAAGCCAGCGGGAATCGGCTCGCCATGCACGCAAGGCCAGCGGAGCGAATGCCAGCGCAACTAGGGCTGCTGCAGCGATCGTTTCAAGGTTGGTTATCATGATTCCGCACCCGCACCCGCACCCGCACCCGCCCAACCGTTCCCCCCAGCGCGAACCGACCTTTCTTCCTTGAGCACCTCGGCGCCATGGGCGTTGCCACAGATCCAGTCCACCACTTCCACGTCATGGCCCATCTTCCGCAGACCGTTGGCGATATCGCTGTTCATTGTATCGAGGATCTCTATTGGTTCTCCGGTCGTCACGTGCAATCTGGGGGAGCTGGCCACTTGTAACGAGGTGGCCCCGAAATCGACGAGCTGTTGGGCCATCATGGTGGAGACGCAGATAATCCGGCGCCCACCCGGGAGACCGATAGCCGCATCGCGGTCCATCGAGCGGACCAGCAGGGGACAGCCGTTATTCAGCGGCCGTTTCCCGGGGGCAACCGAGTTGGCCCGGCCCGGATGGGGATTGAACCGGCACATTCCATGTCCCAAAATAATTCCGGTTCCGGGTACGGTAAAACAGGAGCCGAATTTCCCGCCCTGGGTCACGGTCATGGAGACCACGTTGCCCTCTATGTCGGTCGCCGAGATGTGATGGGTATGGGTATTGGATTTCCCAGACGCCCCTTGGGTGGAGCGGTCGACGTTCTCGGGAAACTGCAGCAGAGTCTCGACACGGCCACGAGCGCAATCGGCGCTGAGAAGCTGTTCTATGGGGACCTCCATAAAGTTGGGGTCGGCCAGGTAGAGCAGTCGGTCTCGCCAGGCTAGCTTGGCCACCTCCGCAAGCCGATGCCAATATATCGCCTGGTCCGCATTCACCGGCTCGAAACAGTCCAACATCCGCAACATCTGCAGGGGAGTAAGCGAACCGTGCGTGAGGACGGGTCCGTAGACTCGAGCATCGCGGTAACGCACGGCGTACGGCTCGCCCACCTCGGCTTCGTAGGACGCCATATCCTCACGACTCAAGATCCCGCCCGCTGCTCGCACGCTGTCGGCGATGGTGCGTCCCAGGTCTCCGTCATAGAAGTCCCGCCAACCGGCCGTGGCCAGGCGGCCAAGGGTCTTTTCCATGTCGGGGCGATGCCAGGTCTCATCCGCACCCGGGAGCCGTGCATTCGGCATGAGGTGGCGGACGGTCGGCTCGTACCTGCGAATCGCCTCTGCGCATTCGGCGGTGTCGTCGGCCAGCTCGCGGCCATAGGGAAATCCATCCTCCAACAGCTGGCGGGAGTGGCCCACAATCCGTTCCCATGGTTGTTGCCCCCAGCGCTCCCACAGGGTGCCCATCGCTGCCATCTGCCCAGGCACGGCTACCGACAGGGGACCGTAAACGTTGGCGTCGCCGCGGACGCTACATCCGTATTCGTCTTCGTTGATGCCTATAGGATTCGAACGGCGGGGAAGGACTTCGAACATCGACTCGTGGGCGGTCGCCGGTGCTTTGCCGCTGGCGTCCAGTGACCAGGTTTCTCCGGTGGATCCGTCGACCACGACGGCCGACGACATGTAGCCGCCGATCCCGTTCTTGTGGGGAGCCAGCATACAACAGGCGAGGGCGGCGGCCGTCGTCGCATCCATGGCGTTACCGCCCTGCTCCAGAACTCGCGCCCCGACGCGGGCCGCCTCGTCCGGCGAGGCGGCAACGGCACCTTTTATGGAGACGACCTCGTACCCTTCGATCAACGAACCCTCAAACGACGCTGGCGCGCAGGCGGCGGGAAAAGAACAGCTACTCGATCCAGAACGAGAACAGGCGGGCCTGGCGTAGATAGAGCTTGAGGCGCACGGGCTTCTCAAAGACGAGGTCATGGGGGTGTTTCCATTTGATCTTCGCCCTGGTGCTGTCGCCGGTGAACGGTTCCGGGCTCTCTGCGGGCACCCAGAAGCCGTCGTGCGGCTTCCGCGTCTCGCCGTCGACGAGCTCGGCGTAGATCTCACCCCAGCTGGCGTCGGCGTTGATGTAAACATCCTCTCCCTTAAGCTCAAACGGTTTGGAGAGCATCGTGCCGCATTCGCCGCCGTCGAGCGAGACGAAGCCGTCCGGCCGCAGCTTTGCCAGCGTCAGCGCGCCGCTGTCTTCGAAATGCTCCGGTTTTACGTTGAGCCGAAACAGCTCCTGGGCGCGGCCAAACTCCTTGAATTTCTCGATTGACCCCGGCATGCGCAGGGCGTTGTAGTAGCACCAGATCTCGCCGTCTGCCTGCACGATCGGGTGACCCGCCATCAGCAGCTGACTGCAGCCGTAATTCTCGCCGTCGAACGGTTCCAGGCCGATGAACAGGGCCCGGTCTGCCACCCGTTGCCAATTGTAGAGATCGCGGGACACGGTCATCTCGATCTGGTTGATACGCGTATGGTTGGTGCCGGGTGGCGGGTTGGCGCCGAACGGATTGAAGATGGTCGGAAACCCGATGTAGAAACCCTGATACGGCAGCACTGCCATGTTGTAACACTCGGCGATGTAATCCTCGTCGTCGATGACCGGCGGCGTTATGTAGAGCGGGTTCTCGATCACTTCCCGCACCCTCTGGCGCCGGTTCTGGCGGTCGATCTCATCGGTGTGAAAGATCAGTTTTGGTTCGCTGAACTCGCGAAAGTCCGTGCTGGTGGATAGCCACACCGACCGTCCCCACTCGGTGCTCAACTTGACCATGGCGAGGAACTGATTGGACTGGTGATCGTGAGTGAACTGAGACTCGTCCTGACTGGGAATGGGGGAGGTGTCCACCAGGTTCCAGTGAAAGCCATCCGGCGACACGGCCGGGTAGCGATTGCTCGCGCTCAGCATCCCCTTGTAACGTCGTTCCGGATCCGGATCGGTTTCGTCGCGAACAATATGGTAGAGGCGCCCGGGACTTTTCTCGTTCGGATCGAATGCCGCCTGGCCGGCTGGATCGTAGGCGATGTTGTTTTCTTTGGACCCTTTCCATTCGAACAGCCCCAGGTTCGGTTGCTCCCAGTGCTCGCCGTCATCGGAGGTTGCGTAATAGACATTTTCCCCGAAGTACCACCACTCCCACAGATTCTTGTCCGAATTCCATTGCGGACAGGTCCTGCTCTGAATGCCACCGGTAATTACGGGCCCCCATTTCTTCGGGGAATGGATGGTGCGGGTCGCGCCTTTGATGCTGTCGGCGGCGAAGTCATCGACAAAGAGCTGCCGGTAGGTCTTGGGATCGATCAGTCCGTTTTTCACGGTGCTTCCTCCTGAGGTGAGTGCGTAATTCGAGAGGTCGGTAGCCGGTTTTGGGACATCTACTCCCCTACCGTCTCGATGAATTGCGCAGCGACGAATCGGGCATTGACTGGATCTGCGTGAACAGCTCGGGCAATCGGTCGATTCCGACTCGCTGGGACGAAGCCGGACTGCGATCGGCGGTGAGAAAGGTCTCGCGGAATCCGGACCCACTGAGCATCGCGACCACAGTGCCTTCATCCAGCCTGCCGCTCTGGCGTAAGCGGTTTAGGCCCGCGATACATGCGGCACTGGACGGCTCCGCGTAGAGTCCCTCGCTGCGTCCTAGTTCAGCCCCCGCTTGCAGCGCTTCTTCGTCGCTGACCGAGACGAAGAAACCCCCGGAGTCGCGGACGGCGCTAAGAGCATCTGCCCCGTCAGGGGGGAAGGGGTGGGCAATCTTGACCAGAATGGAAGGGGGAAGATCCTCATAGGGAAGCGCCAAAAGCTCGTCTTGTGTTTCGAGTCCCCGATTCAGCGCCACTTCCAGCCCGTTGTAGTCGCCGGGCACGACGCCGATCATCTGCGGCAATTGGGATATCTTCCCCATCCGTTCCAGGTCGCGGAAACCCCGCCAGATGCCGGCAATGGAACCGCCACCCCCCACCGGCACGAGCATGCGATCCGGGGCGTGACCGAGCTGCTCGACGATTTCGTAGGCGACAGTTTTGTTGCCCTCGCTCTGATACGGATTGGCTGCCCGGGTCGTGGTGCTCACGTAGAGCCCCAGATCGTGACAGATCTCGGTTACCCGCACAACAATCAGATCGATTTCCGCCTCCACCTCCACGATATTGCAGCCGAGCGCCTCCATGGGGAAGATGCGATCCCGGGGAACCCCGGAGGACATCACCGCTATGCTGGCCATGCCGGCACGGCTGGCCATCGCCGCGTTGGAGATGCCGGCGCTTCCGGTGGAGACGACGACTGATGCTCGGGCTCCAATCGCGCGCCCGTGATTGATGGCCACGGCAAGGGAGCGGTCTTTGTGGGAGCCGGTTGGATTGCGCGCCTCGTCCTTGATGAAAATCTGCAGGTCGCCGTCGCCAGTGACCGGTAGGAGGGGGGTGCCTCCCTCTCCCAGAGTGGTTATTGCCTCGGGTCCTTCGACGGGCAGCAGGGGCCAGAAGCGCCACATGCTGTTGCCGAACCGCGGGTCCCATGCGATGCTTTCGTAGTTGTAGGAAAACTCCAGGCGGCCGTGGCAGACCGAACACAAGGAGGCCTGCGGTTCGGTTTCCTGGTGCCGACAATCAGAGCAGCAGACTTCGAATCGGCTCAAGGCGGTCAAGCAGTCGCTGCTTCCCTCGACCAGACAAGCGGCACCATCGCCTCGTCGTCCATGACATCGCCGATGCGCAGGCTGCGGGCTCGCTCGACGGAGAGGATATTCTGCAGTCCGTTGAAGGTGGCTCCGTTAGGCATGTAGGAGCAGGTCATGGCTCGACGCCAATAGGGGGTCATGTTAGGGCCGGCCGCATGGGCTATCGTGCTGTTGTGAACGCCCGCCCGCCCCTCTTGAGCTCTACAGGTACTGCTTCGACCATCTTGAGCTCAGGATAGATATCGAACAGATCGGGCATGTCGGCTCCGGTGGTGGAGGAGCCGAGGTCGTGTTGGGTGACCTTGTGGGAGCCCGGAAGATAGTAGAGGCAGCCGTTCTGGATGGTCACTGGATCGAGTGCCACCCAGATGGTGACCGACTGGTAGGAATGAAAGGACCACTTGGGGTTGTCCATGTGCCATGACGTGGCGTTGCCCCACGGCGCTTTCTGCAAGGTCTGGTCGTGCCACATCCGAATGCCGTCAATACCGGCAAGCCGGCAACACATCTCACCCACCTCCGGTGCCAGGAAATATCGACGCACCGTCTCGCTAATCTTCCAGAGATTCAGTCGCTGCAGAAAGATTTTGCTGTACTGGTCATTGTCCACGAGATCGCGGCCCTCGCCCGCAATCCGTCTATTTCCCAACTCCTCGATGCACTCTTCGATGGCAGACAGAAGCTCTGCGATTTCGTCCTCACCGAGGAATTCGTCTATTATGGTAAATCCGTCCCGGTCGAACGCTTCGATCTGTTCCTGGGTGATCTGCGTGTTCATGGTGATGCGCTCCCTTCGCGGATACCGTGATCGCCGGCGCCAATGAGGCAAAGTATGAGGAATTTCGATTCCAGGTCAACCGAAACGCAACCTTAGAGCGGGAAATGCTGGAAGCGCTAGCCCAACACCCGAATTTGACCATCAAGCTGCCCGGATTCGGTGAGATCTGCGAGTTGCCCTATCCCTTTCAGGAAGTGCCCGAGGCGGTCCGTGATTCGCTGGAGGCATTTGGACCGGAGCGCGTTATGTGGGGCAGCGATTTTCCGCCGGTCAGCACCCGAGAAGGGTATCATCACTCGCTGGATTTTCCGCTGCAGTATCTCGCCGATCTCAGCGAACAAGACCGCGAGTGGATATTTGGCGGCGCGGCGCTAAAGGTGTGGGGCTTTCGAGGGGAGTGAGCGTGGCTAGTCCACCAGCTTCGGATCCAGTGCGTCCCGCAACGCGTCGCCGACCACGTTGAGCGAATAGATAATCCCAAACATCACGATGATCACTCCCACCAATGGCCACCATATTCCCTGGCTCAGCTCGCCCGTGGCTTCGGAGATCATGGTGCCCCAGCTGGCGCCGTCCTGAATGCCAACGCCAAGGAAGGTCAGGATCACTTCCGATTTGATGGCTCCGAGCACGGTGAGGGAGGCGGTGATAATCGCCAGATGCACCACGTTCGGCAGGATGTGACGGAACATGACCGTCATGTTTCCGGCGCCGATCAGCTTCACCGCAAGGACGTAATCCCTGTTCTTGTGTTTGAGCACCTCACCCCGAATCAAGCGGCACAGTCCTACCCAGCCGACCGCACCCAGGGCGATACAGACTGACAGGATGCCTTTGCCCAGCGCGTAGGAGATAGCAATGATCAGCAGGATGTACGGCACCGATGAGATGACGCTGTAGAGCCAGACGACCACCGCATCTACCTTGCCCCCAAGATACCCGGACACGGACCCGAAGAAGATGCCCAGCGGAACCGCTATGCCGGTCACCACCAGTCCGATGGTCATCGCGGTTTTGGTGCCGATCAGGATCTTGTAAAGAATCGAACGGCCGAAGATGTCGGTTCCGAGGAGCTTGGCAAAACTCAAGCTGGGCTCCTCGTAGGAAGAACCGACCCGCTCCTGGAAATCGGGCAACAACCCCACGTACCCCAGGAGTGCGATCAACAGATAGAGCAGTACGATGCCGAAACAGCTCACCACGTATGGCTTGCGCGACAGGCGAAACAGCGCTCGGCGGCCGATGCTCTCCCCCTTTGCCGCTCGCAGTGCTCGCGAGTCGCTTCCGCTGCGCACCTCTGTCTCGCTTTGTTCAGTCTTCACCATCACGACAGCTGGACTCGCGGGTCTACGTAGGCGTAGAGGATGTCGGTAAGCAGGTTGAAGGCTGAGTAGGCGATCGCCATCAAGATTGTCAGGCTCTTGAGCACCGGGAAATCGCCGGTATTGATGGCGGTGATCAGGATGTCTCCGACTCCTGGAAGGCTGAAGAATCGCTCCATCAGGAACGCTCCGAGAATCAAGAAGGGGATGCCGATCACCGAATAAGTGAGGATTGGGATCATGGCGTTCTTGAGGATATGATTCAGCAGCACTGACGGTTCGCTGGCGCCCTTGGCGAAAGCGGTGCGCACGTAGTCCGCTTTAGTCTCGTCGAGAAAAACCGTGCGGAACATGCGAATGTCCTGGCCGGCGCTAACGAACATAATGATGATCCACGGCAAGATCAGGTACTGGATACCTGCCCAGCCCTCTGCGAAGCCGTTGATCGGGAAGAGGTCCCACTTGTATGCGAGCAGGTACTGGAAGCCAATGATGTAAACCAGGTAGGATACAGACATGGCGGCGACGAAAAAGACGGTGGACCAACGATCGAACCAGCTGCCGCGAAAGAAGGCGATGGCCAGGGCTATAAGCAGGTTGGTGCTCATGCCGAAGAAGTAGGGGAACACGGTGAGGCTGAGGGAGACGGCGACACCGTCCGCAAACATGTCGGTGAGACGCTCTCCGGTGTTGAAGGAGCGGCCCAGGTCCAGGGTCGCTATCTGGGCAAGAAAATCGAGAAACTGCAGGGCCAGCGGTTTGTCGAGGCCCCACTGGCTGCGCAGCTCGTCGATCGCCTCCTGGTTGGCGTGCTGGCCCAAGGCGACCCTGACCGGGTCTTCACCCACTGACGAAAACAGCAGGAAAACAAGCAGGGCGACCCCCAGTATTATGGGGATCATATACAACACGCGGCGAATTATGTAGGCGGTCATGTCGAAGCGTTTCGTTGCTACCTCAGATTGAGATATTTGTACGGAACATCCACCATCATGTTGCGTTTCATGTTGCTGAGCCGTGGTTGATAGAGACCGAAATAAACGCGGTTGTTGCGTAAAATAAGCGGTACCTCCTCCGTGATGATCTCGGACATGCGCTTGAAAAGCTCGAAGCGTTCGGGACCATTCGGCATGAACTTCGATTTCTCATATAGCTGGTCATACTCGGGGTTGCCATACATGCTCATGTTTGGGCCCGGCTTGCGGTTGGGGCCGTACAAGAGTTGATAGAAGTTCTCTCCGTCGGGATAGTCGGCGCCCCACGCGGCTTCGGCAATCTGGAAGTTGCCCGACTCGATCCTGGTCAGGAAGGCGGAGAAGGTTTGGAAGTTGGCTTTTACCTTGATGTCAACCATCGCCAGCTCATTGCGCATGAACTCGAACGACTGCCGCATGTCTTTGGTAGTGCTGCGAAAATCGATGGTGATTTCAGGCAACCCCTTTCCGTCCGGAAACCCAGCTTCGGCGAGTTTCTTCCGCGCCATCTCGACGTCCTTCTGGTAGTACTTGAAATCGATGTCGCTCTCGCTGCCGGAGATCGGATGGGGCACTATGGTGTTGAGGGGCATGCCGCGCCCGTTGTGCAACAGGTCTATCCAATCCTTCGTGCTCATTGCGTAGGCGAACGCCTGCCGCAAAGCCTTGTTTTCACCGAAGAGCGGATCCTTCATGTTGAAGGCGACATAACCAGCGTAGAGCCCCGGTTCGGTGTACATCTCGTACTTGTTGGCATATTCCTCCTTGAGGTGGAACCGACCTTCCTCATCGCGGTAAGCCATTCGCACGAAATCGTCCTTGTTCATGCCGATCCAGTCAATCTCGCCCTTCTTGAACTTGAGCATCGCCGGCTGCGATTCTTCGATCAACGGCAGGCGCACCTCATCTATGAGCGGTAGTTTCTTGCCCGCATCAGCGAGCAATCCGCGCTCCCTGTCTCCGGCCTCCCCGGAGGTCGGGTAGGTCTGGTGGTAGTTCGGGTTTCTGGCGAGGATCATCTCGCCTCGCCTGGACTGCTGTTTCATGTAGAACGGGCCAGTGCCGACCGGGTGGCGTCCAATGTCCTCGCCGTACTCCTCAACCGCCTCCCGGGCGAGGATCGACATGCCGGAGAACGCCAAAGGAAAGAGCGCAAGTGGATTGTCCGCGGTAAAGCGAACCGTCATGGTGTACTTGTCGACCTTCCGAACACCCGAGATCGCCGACGCGTCGTAGTCCGTCGGTTTGCCCAAACGTTTGGTTTCCGCGCGGAATTCGTCCATGCCGTCGATAAATCCCTGGATCAAGGAATAGCTCAGAATGTTCACGTTGGCGTCTGCAAATCGCTTGAGAGTGAAGATGACATCGTCGATGGTGACTTCCCGCCCTTTGCCACCTGCAAAACAGGGATCATCGACAAACCTCACGGCTTTTTTCAGGGTGAACTTGTAGGTCACACCGTCCACCTGTTTTTCCGGCATGGTGGCCAGCAAACCCGGGATCAAACGATACGGTCGATCCAGGTAGTGATATTCTATCAAGGTGTCGAACAGGTTGGAGATAACGTTCGCCGACGCCTGGTCGAACTGCTTCATCGGGTCGAGGGTTTTGTGCGCGCTGCTGCGATGGAGTCGGAGGACTTTCAAACCTGCTGAACTGGTGTCCGTGCTCTCCCGATCGTCGTCAGTGCCGCAGGCGATGGTGAGGGCGAAGGCCAACGCGACGATTGAATTTTTTGCGACAACGTTCGATAACTTCACTTCATCAACTCCTTCTGCTATTTCGCTCGTGATGCGAAAACACAACGAGACACATTACGAGCCAATCTCTTCGAAAAAGTGACAGGCCGCCTGGTGTTCGCGGTTGCCCGTCACTGGGCGCATGGTTGGGTTCTCCTGGCGGCAGCGTTCCTGGACATGCGGACACCGGATGTGGAATGCGCAACCGGTCGGTGGATCGCTGGGACTGGGCACATCCCCTTCGAGCGGCTGGCCCTGCTCGCGCCGGCGCGGGTTGGGTAGGGGTACCGAAGACAACAGCGCCCGGGTATACGGATGGCGGGGCTCGCGGTAGATGTCATCCGAGGAGGCGATTTCCACCAGCCGGCCCAGGTACATCACGGCGACGCGATCGGAGATGTATTTTACTACCGTAAGGTCGTGGGAAATGAAGATGTAGGTCAGGTCCAACCGATTCTGCAGATCCACTAGTAGATTCAGCACCTGGGCCTGGATCGACACATCGAGGGCCGATACCGGTTCATCGGCGATGACCAGCCGAGGACCGAGAGCCAACGCGCGGGCGATGCCGATACGCTGTCGTTGTCCGCCACTGAACTCGTGGGGATAGCGGTAGAGATCCTCGGGCCGCAGGCCAACGGTTTGCATCAGCTCGAGCACGGTATCCAATCTGGCAGCCCCGTTCCCCACGCGGTGGATCCTGAGCGGTTCCTCCAATATCGAGCGCACTGTTTGCCGTGGGTTGAGCGAGGCGTAGGGATCCTGAAAGATCATCTGCATGTCACGTCGCAATTCGCGATCACGATCCTTCGCCACCGCGGTAAAATCCACGCCGTCGAAACGGACCGATCCACTGGTCGGAGCATACAACCTGACGATGGCGCGGCCGAGGGTGGTTTTGCCGCAGCCCGACTCTCCTACGATGCCGAGGGTTTCTCCCTTTTCAAGACTGAAACTCACATCGCTGACGGCGTATACGGCCCCCACGGGACGTTTTAGAACGCCCCCGAGAATCGGAAAGTGTACACTCAGATCCTGAACTTCGAGCAGAGGGCTCATCAGTGGCGTAGTTGGTACGCGGTCAGCTGGTCGTGTTTGAAACAGGACACCCGGTGCGACGGGGCGCACTCTTGCAAATCTGGAATGGACTGGGAACAGCTGTCCTCCGCGAAGGAACATCGGGGATGGAAGCGACATCCCGGAGGCAGATACGCGAGGCCGGGCACCGTGCCTTCAATGATCTGCAGAGGTTCGGTTGAACGGTCCTCGAGGGATGGAATGGAGTCCATCAAACCGCGGGTGTAAGGATGACGGGGATTCTCGAAGATCTCGAAGACGGGTCCACTCTCGACGATCCGTCCAGCGTACATGATCGCGACCTCGTCCGCCACCTCGGCGACGACACCAAGATCGTGGGTGATGAAGATGATGGAAGTACCTCGTCTTTCTTGCAGTGCTGCCATCAGCCGCAGAATCTGCGCCTGGATGGTCACGTCGAGAGCCGTAGTGGGTTCGTCGGCGATCAACAGCTCCGGCTCGCAGGCCAATGCCATGGCGATCATGACCCGCTGACGCATGCCCCCTGACAGCTGGAACGGGTATTCTCCGGCGTGGCGGGCTGCATCGGGGATCGCCACCTGGTCCAACATGCGTATCGCCTCCGCAAGCGCGTCGTTGCGTGAAAGGCCGCGGTGGATCCGGAACGCTTCGGCGATCTGCTGACCCACGGTGTATACCGGGTTCAACGAGGTCATCGGCTCCTGGAAGATCATGGAAATGCGGTTGCCGCGGATGCGGCGCATCTCCTCGTTCCGCAAGGACAAGATGTCTTCCGAACCCAGAAGGATTCTGCCGCGATCGATGGAGCCGTTCGATTTCGGGACCAGACGCATGATGGAGAGGGCCGTAACCGATTTGCCGCAACCGGATTCGCCGACCAAAGCCAATGTTTTGGCTCGTTGGACCGTCAGGCCTACGTCGTCGACCGCGCGGATCTTGCCGGCGTCGGTTACAAACGAGGTGGTCAGGTTCTCAACGCGTAGGAGGGTTTCGGGCATCCCGACAGTTTAAAAGAAAGGAGAGGTTCTGCTCGAACAGCAAATCCAGCCTCAGCTACTTATATTGAGCGAGTTCCCCAGATGACATTGCGTGAAGCTGCAAACTCCTGAATGTATAACGATTTAGATCGCATTGCGAGCGAAGCCCTGTGAACGGGAACTCGGGCAAGCTGACTTGGCCATGGGATATCGCCGCCCTGTTGACCGGCACGGCGATCAGTCTGTTTGCATTCCAGTACCGGACCCTGACCAAACTCTCTGAGCTTCCTCCGAGCTTGAGCTTTGTGACCCTCGGCCGGTTTGTGGAGGAAATTCGGGCAAGGGTGACACTGGACTGGGTAGATGGAGTGCTCGCTGCTGCCATCGTCACCCTGTGTCTGTCCGTCTTTGTGCTGGAACTCTGGCGTAAGAGGTTTTCCTGCTTTCTAGATCAGATCTTTTCCAGCTCAACCCACACTTTGTGGTTGCTGACCATCAGTTCCGTCGTGTTCCTGCGCTACTACCTGGCCCCAGGCGGACTGAGCTGGGCAGGGGACTCTTCCGCCCATCTCTCGTACGCCCACATAACCGTCCAGGCAATGGTCCGCGGCGAGCTACCGATCTGGACCAACTATCTGGGATTCGGGTCTCCGTACATCCAGCTCTACGGATTCCTCTTCTTTTATCTCGTTGGTGCCGTGGACATGGCGCTGAACGATCTCGAAACCCCGTTGAAAGCGGTATTGATCTGCACCCACGTCGCGTCAGGAATCGGGATGTACGCCTGGGTGCTTGCCGCCACTCAATCTAGACGCGCTGGGTTCGTCGCCGGCATAGCGTTGGTCCTGGGATTTTGGCATACGCAGCAAGTTCTGTTCATGGGCCGCCTGCCACTGAGCTTGTTCTACGGGTTGGCTCCATGGCCCTTCTTCTTCCTCGAACGATCCCGTCGAGCCGAAGATATCTGGCCCTGGTTGATCGGAGGAGGATTCGCCCTCGGACTACTGGCATTCACCCATCCCGGCTACGGGTTCTGGATCACGGCCTTCTTTGGCCTGTACTGGGTTTTGCGAACCTGGAAAGACGGCCAGGTGCGAGGAATCTTGCGAGGCTGGTTGGGGGGAGTGGTAATCCTGGTTTTCGGGGTGCTCATGGGGGCTTTTCTCACGCTCGGCATTTGGACCGAGCGCGACGACACACACCTGGCCGAAGGGCTCCACATGTCGGGCGTGCCGGATCCCACGGTAGGTCAGGTATTGGGATGGTCGAATTTCCGCTTCTTTTCATGGCCTCCGGATCCTTTTCATTGGTACGGTGGTTATGTAGGTCTGTCGTTGGTTGCCGTCGCTGTGGCAGGCGTGCTGCTCTGGAGACCGCGTCGGGAGAGTCAGGGGCAGGGTCCGATGCTCGCGGGAGCTGTGGCCCTGTTCGTCTCCTTACTGCTGGTATTCGGGTATCGCTGGTCCATCCTGCAAGCGATTCCCGTGGTGACCGCGCTCAACGCCGGACGCTATCTGCTTTTCGTCTCGCTCTTTCTCGCCTTCGTCACCGGGTTAGGGGTCAGCGCCATCTTGAGGCAAAAAGGCCGCTCATTTCGGCGGTCGGGGGTTCGCCATTCTGGTTATCCTGGTGGTTTTCGATTTAGGCCCCACAACCTTTCAACATCCGTACCGCGGAGGAAGCTCTTCCCCCACAGGGTATTCCGTGGAATTGTACGAGCCGTTCCGTCAGGAGGCCGAAAGCTATCACGCCAAAGACCAGATTCCCAACTACCGCATTGTCTGGCTGGCGCCCCGGGTTCATCCGTTTCTGGCAATGGGGCGGCTCGTGGTCAAAACTCAGACGCCGACCCCCGCGGCGCCCAGCGGCCATGTGCTCAAAGCGGTGCCCACGTTCTACTGGCCCTTCGAAAGATTTGCTGCGGACTTGATGAAGGATATGGCGACCGATCAATTTGCGGAGCTTTTCGCAACGCTCAGAACCGGATTCGCCTTGATGAATACTCGATTCGTAGTTGCGACTCAAACGGATGACTCCCTGACCAGCATGGAATGGCGACCACGGACTGAAATTCTTGTCGCACCGAGGATATCGAGATATCCCAGCGAAACGATCGAGGGATCGAGCGATTGGGTGGAAACCGGACTGGAAACGGCTGACGCCTATCCGCTCGTGTGGTTGGCGCGGAACATGAAGGTGAATTTCGATGAATCCACCTGCGAGCGCATATACCTGATGGAAAGCGAGGGCGATGAAGACCTTGGAACCGCACCGGCCGTAGATGTGCTGAGCCACGTCGTCGCCAACCAGAAGGTCGAGATGCGAGTCAGGGTTTCTGATGCAAGTTTCGCTCGCCTTCCCTATGCGTATTACCCTCATCTTTCAGTTACCGTCAACGGCACTGAGGTCCCTTTCATGCAGACGGCAACCCGCTTCATCGCGCTGAGGCTGGAGGCAGGAATACAGGAGATCGTGGTTGAACCTCGGCTGTCGCCACTTCGCCGCGTGTTATTGTGGGTAGACCTGGTCCTGGTAGCGGGCGGTGCTCTTGTCATCTGGCGGAGCCTGCGCCGCAGACACCTAAAAAAGCTGCAGGCCGCATCATCTTGATCACTCTGCTCGCGTACACCCAAGCAATGGACGACAAGGGAGATACTACATGAGATCCGTGCTTCTGATCTGTTTAACGGCGGCGCTCTTCAACGCTTGCGCGGGAGGCAAGAAGGGTGAAGTATCGGTGCCGGCACAGCCGCAGATGGGCGCGCTCGACGAGGTCCTGTCCGTGGACCCGCTGGTGTTGAAGGGGACGCTGGCGAACGGGTTCCGTTATCTGATTCGCGCCAACGAGAAACCGGAGAATCGGGCCGAGCTGCGGCTGGTAGTTGATGTGGGATCGGTACTGGAGACCGAAGCGGAGCAGGGCCTCGCCCACTTCGTCGAGCACATGGCGTTCAACGGAACGCGCAACTTCGCCAAGCAGGAGTTAGTGGATTACATGGAGTCGATAGGCATGCAGTTCGGCGCCGACTTGAACGCCTACACCAGCTTCGACGAGACGGTGTATATGCTGACAGTACCCACCGATAGTATCGAGTTCATGGAACAGGGGTTCCAGATACTCGAGGACTGGGCCCACGGCGTCAGTTTCGAAGGAGCCGAGATTGACAAGGAACGGGGTGTGGTGATCGAGGAATGGCGGTCGCGCAAGGGGGCTGATCAGCGGCTGTGGGATAAGCTGTATCCCGTCTTACTCAGAGGTTCTCGCTATGCCGCACGGTTGCCGATAGGTCAAAAAGCGGTGCTGGACACCTTTGCCCACGACAAGCTGCGGCAGTTTTACAGAAATTGGTACAGGCCCGAGCTCATGGGTCTGGTTGCGGTAGGAGATTTCGAGGTCGGTTGGATCGAAGATCTGGTGCAATCCCATTTCTCGCGGTTGGCTTCACCTGCTTCTCCGCCGGAGCGAGTGGTTTTCCCGGTGCCCGATCATGGAGAAACCCTGTTCTCCATCGCCACCGATCCGGAAGCGACGAGGAATGCGGTCACCATCTACTACAAACGGGAACCTCGCGATCAAACTACCCTGCTCGCATTCCGTACGATGCTCATCGAACGTCTATACCACCGGATGCTCAACCAGCGTCTGTACGAGCTGACCCAGCTTGCGCGGCCACCATTTCTCTATGGCTACTCCAGTCAGGGGCGATGGTTGCGCTCCAAGGAGTTCTTCATCCTCAGCGCCGGCGTGCCCGACAATGGGTTCGACCCCGGGCTCGAAGCGCTGCTGACCGAAGAGGCGCGGGTTCGTCGATTCGGTTTCACGAAGTCGGAGTTGAAGCGGAACGCGCAAGAGATGCTGCGCGCCATGGAGCAGGCCTATCGCGAACGCGACAAGAGTCCGTCCAGCTCGTTTGCCGGCGAGTATGCGAATCACCTGCTGGAAGACGAGCCGATACCGGGCATCGAGAAGGAGTTCGAGCTGTTTGGACGGTTGGTTCCCGGTATTGAGCTGGAGGAGGTGAACGCGCTGGCCACCTCCTGGGTAGGGGAGGGCAATCGCGTATTATCCATCAGTGCTCCGGACAAGGAGGGGCTACGGATTCCCACCGAAGAAAGCCTGCTCGCGGTGTTCGCAGAGGTGGGTGCGAAGGAGATCGAACCGTATGTGGAGGATGTTTCGGATCAACCATTGGTGCCCGATATCCCCCCCATGATGGAGATCGTGGAACGGCACGAGATACCGGAGATAGGGGTGACCACCTGGACGTTGGAGAACGGCATCCGCGTGGTGCTCAAACCTACCGATTTTCAAAACGATCAGATCCTGTTCGAATCGTTCAGTCTTGGTGGTCACTCGCTGGTGGGGGATGACGACTACATCGCAGCCTCGACGGCGACTTCGGTGGTAACTCAGGGGGGCGTCGGTGACTTCAACCTCGTGGATCTGCAGAAGAAGTTGGCGGGCAAGGTGGTGACCGTTTCGCCCTGGATCGGCTCGCTGAGGGAGGGGATTTCGGGTTCCGCCTCACCTGAAGACATCGAGACCATGTTCCAGCTGATTTACGCCTACGCCACCGCCCCCCGGCAGGACAGCACTGCATTCCAGGCGTACGAAACGCGGATGCGCGGGTTTATCGAGAATCGCAACGCCCGACCGGAAACAGCGTTCAGCGACACCGTGCAGGTTACCTTGGCGCAGCGCCACCATAGGGCCCGTCCGTGGTCCCTTGACCTTATCGATGAAATGGATCTTCACACTTCGATGGCGGTCTACCAGGACAGGTTCTCCGACATGGGCGATTTTACCTTCTACTTCATCGGCAACTTTACCCTCGCGCAGATGGAGCCGCTGGTGCGCACCTATCTGGGCGCCCTTCCAGCCACCGACCGGCGTGAAAGCTGGAAAGACGTAGGGGAACGTGCACCACGTGGCGTCATAGAGAAGACCGTGCGGCGCGGCATCGAGCCGAAGAGTCGCACTCTGCTGTCGTTTACGGGGCCGTATCAGTTCGACGGCTGGCGCAACGACTTCGAGTTGCAGGCGATGGCAGATGTGCTGCAGATCAAGCTTCGGGAGGTGCTGAGGGAAGATCTGGCGGGAACCTACGGCGTATGGGTCAACGGCGGCGGTTCCCATTTTCCGAAGTCTAGGTATATGGTCAGTCTGGGTTTTGGCTGCGATCCGGATCGGGTCGAGGAACTCACCGCAGTAGTATTTTCACAGATTGACAGCCTGAAGAACTCGGGTCCGGGCCCCGAATACGTGCACAAGGTGCAGGAAGCAGCAAGGCGGAATCACGAGGTCAATCTCAAAGAGAACAGCTACTGGCGCGGGGCCTTGAGCTCAGCTGACTTCCACAAGCTGGACCCAAGACGGGTCCTGCGCTACACGACGATGGTGGACAGCCTGACGCCCGGTGCCGTGCAGCAGGCTGCTAGAAGATACCTCGATACGGAAAACTACGTTCGCGTGGTGCTCTTGCCAGAAGAGAATACGGAGTCCGAGTAGACGATTAACTTGCGGTGATGGTCGTCTTGCCGTTGATGGGGCTCGCGTCGAATGCCAGCACATCCATCGGGCAAACGTCGATACAGATGCCGCAGTGTATGCAGCCTGAATTGCGGTTGTCGAAAGCCTGCTGATTCTTGGCGAACGCCATCACATCTACCCCTACCTGACAGAACTTCGAACATTCTGCGCACGTAATGCATTTCTCGTTCGAGACGATCCTCAGTTTCCCATACCACTTGGACAGAAGTTGATTGTAGGCCGCCAGGGGACACCAGAACCGACACCAGATCTTGCCTCCGAAGATCGGATAGAGGGCGATGGGAATGACAGCGACCAACCAGAAATCAACGATATAATTGTACGCCATCCACCAGAGATTGTTGCCATCGGTGTTATAGAGTCCCACTACCACGAGACAGACAATGACGCTGGCCAGGAGAACGGCTGTCGCCTGAAATTCCCAGGCGCGGGAGCGTTGGCCCTTCGGGGCCAAATGCCTCCAGCGGTCGCCCAGGGTTTCGGCCAGACCCCCACATCCACAGATCCAGGTGCAGAATCGCTTGCCATGGTTTCTGGCAAGGATCGGAATGGCAACCAGGGTCCCTACCAAGCCGCTGCCAACGAAGAACCAGATGATCCATTGGGGATCGTTGGGATACCACCAGAAGAAGCTGTTGAAAAATAGGGGGAACGGTTGGTAAAGGCCCCAGGCGCGCCAAGCGTATTTGACGCTGACCGCCTGCACCGCGATCAGGTTGACGATGGCGAAAAAGACGACCTGAAAAGAGAGCAGCGAAACGTAGCGCCAGGTTTGATAGCGGCCGTTTCTGGCCTTGCCGCGCCAGCGCACCAACGCCTCATACCCGAACACCAACATGATCACTGTGTAGAGCAGGCTGTAGAGAAACCCCTGCTGGTAGCCACGATCGGTGCGCAGGTCGGCTAGCGCCTCAGGAGAAAATAGTAGAGCGAACGGCGCAAAGATCAGATCGAAGAGAGCGAGCAGGGTCTGATCGTAGGATGTGGCGGTGATGAGACCCTGGTAGGGCCAGGCCGCGATCCCCTTGCCGTAGCTTTTCAACGCGTAAACGGAGTAGACGACAGCAAACATGCCGATCAGGAACACCCAACGGCGCAGGTTCCAGGCGTTGCTCAAGCGGATGCCGACTTTGTCAAAGAACCGCAGTGGCAGCTCGGCTCCAATCATCTCGAAAAGGGTGTCGCACCGAAGATCCTCACTCGGCCCCCCGGACACGGCGATCTCCACCGAATCCCGTCTTACCTGCTGCACCTGAGAGTCGAGCAGTACCTGCAGCTTGCCCTCCTGCTCCAACGCGCGCACGGCGTCCACATTCCGCTTCTTCGGATAGGTGAACTCCTGATCGATCGCGGAGAGGGTCACCGTGTTGGTTTCGTCCGATGCAAGGGCGATAGCGGCTTCGCAAGCCACGTCACCGGCGCCGACGATGGTGATATGCTCATGGTGAAAGTCGTCGACATCAAGCAGGCGGTGATGAATGCGATCGGCAAAATCCTTTTCGCCGGGAACACCCAGCTTTCGAGGATTACCCGATTTCCCCATTGCCAAAACGATCCGGCGCGCAGTGTAGCTGCCAAGGTCGGTGACTACCTCGAACCCACCAACCTGACCTTTGATATCGGTAACCTTCTCTTGTTGGCGGATATCTAGCTTTTCCCGCTCGACGGTTTCGCGCCAGTTCGCCAGCAGGTCCTCCTTCGTGCATTCCTCGAACCAGACGCGTGAGCGGTTTTCCACGTCCATTGGTTCCGCGAACAACCACTTGCCCTTCATCATGGTGACGAAGGTATTGGCGAAGGCGGCTGCCTCGATGGTGACGTAGCGCAGACCGAGATCGGCGCACGCAAGGGTAGCTGCAAAACCTGAACTGCCGGACCCGATGATCACCACGTCGTAGAGTTCGCTGCCGTTAGAGTCGCGCTTGAGCTCGGGAGCAAGGCGATGAATAAGGTCGTGGCCGGCGTTCAGACCCAGTTTTACCAGCGGTGTTCCTGCCAGCTCGCCCACCACGTAGATCCCCGGAATATTCGACTGCCCATCCTTGTCCGCGTGTGGAAGCGTGGGATAGGAGGGTTCGGGAATCTTTCTCGCGAATAGGGAGCTCAAGAAATTGCGGGTCATCTTAGGTGAGTGAGACAGTGGTCGCCCAGGTCAACCCTTAGATGCTTCGGTTATTGCGTCAGATTCATCGGCGGTTACTCGGATGGTGGCCACCCTGGGTCGTCTTTCACCACGAGAAAGTCCTTCTTCAACCGCTCGATCGCTTCGTCATCCAAACCGTCGTAGTAGCCGCGGATGCGACCGAGCCGGTCGACGAGTGCGAAATGCTGGCTGTGGGCGATCACCATGTCGGAGTCAGGAGCCTCGTTTACCGCCAGCTTGAACCCGTCCTTCGCGAGCGACCAGATAGCTCTCCGGTCTCCAGTGAGGAAGGTCCACTTCAAGTGGTCGGCTCCAAAATTGCGCGCGTACCGATGGAGGACCTCGGGAGTATCGTAAGTGGGATCCACAGTGATACTGACGAGACGGCCAGCTTCGAAGTCGACATTGCCAGTGAAGGTTTGCTGCAGCTTGGCAAAGGCGGCTGAGAGCCGAGGGCAGGTGGCCGGGCAGCGGGTAAAGATGAATGAAACAATCCAGACCCGTCGTCCCAAACGATCGTTGTCGATAGTGAATCCATCCTCGTTGGTCAGCGAGAAGGGAGGCACGGTGCCGAGAATTGGCGGCTTTTCAGGGTACGCCCCACCTCCGGATCGACCCGCCTCCCCGACTTTAATCTCCTCCCCGGGTTGGGAGTCTCCACAGCCACACAGAGGCGCAATGGAGAGCAGCGCGAAAAGCAAGCCGATGTTGGAACACAGCAGCGAATGGCGTGCTCCGAACCTCATCGGGCATCCCTGTGGTGCAAAACAACCTTGCGGAGGGCAGCAATTGCATCGTCCAGGTCCTTCTGGGACAAACTCGGCCGCATCTGCATTGCTATGCTGCGACCCATTAGTGCCTCGCCGTAAGGACACCAGGCCTTGGTGTAATCCACAGTCTCTTGCCGATTGTAATCAAAAGGGAAGTGGGATTCGCCATACATCTTCGGCTCGGCGAGAAACGGATTCTTGTAGAGCGGTCCGAAACGTCCACTGCCGATGAAGGGACCACCAAACGGCACCCCCTCCGCTTTCACGGCATCGGCAAAATCAAAGGCGCTGATGCCCAGGGCATCGGTGTCGACGGTGAAACCGAGCACCCAATGGGTATGGCGGTCTCCAGGGCGAATCTTCTGACGTTGAATCTCCGGCAGGTCGGCGACTCCATCCATGATGTAGTTGGCGGCGCGAATCTTGCGCTCGACATACCCTTCCACCTTCTCCATCTGCGTTAGTAACAGGGCGCACATCATCTCGTTGATCTTGTAATTGGGGGCCAGGAAATAGTTGGCGTAATCCTTGCCTTCCAGCGGACCGTTGTCACGCGGCAGTGCCATATTCCGAAACAGGATGGCACGTTCCCACAGTGCCTTGTTATTGGTCATAACCATGCCCCCACCCGCGGCGGAGAGATGTTTGCCGCCGAAACTGAATCCGGCAATATCTCCCAAGGAACCGACCCGTTTGCCGTTGAACTCGGCAAGGTGAGCCTGGCAACAGTCCTCGATGAGGAAGAGGTCGTGGCGTTTGGCCACATCCCGCAAACCGGCCATATCGCACGGATTGCCGAAGAGATGGACGGCAATAATAGCCCGGGTGCGGTCGGTGATCTTCGCCTCCACATCCTTGGGGTCGATGTTATAGGTGTCGTCGACGTCGGCGAATACCGGCACGCAGTTTTGAAATAACAATCCGATGATGCTGCCTCCCGAGGTCCAGGGGGTAACGATGATCTCGTCACCGGGGTCGGGGTTGATGGCGGCGACGCACGTGTGCATGGCGGATGTACCTGAGTTGGTGGTGACGCCGTACTGGGCGCCGTGCCGCTCGGCGTAGGCCTGCTCGAATTCATCCCGCTTATTGGTTTTGAATTCGGCGCGCAGAACCTCGGCCACGGCCTCGATATCGGCATCGCCGAAGTCGTGATTCGGACCGTCGAAGGGTTCGGGGCGCACCGGGGTGCCGCCGTCGATTGCTAGGGGTGATGTCATGGTTCTCCTCCCAAATTGTTGGATCTCAGTTTAATAATCCACAGTGATGCGGCGGCCGGTGTTGGCCGATTCGTAGATGGCGTCGATCGATTGCAGGACGCGCAACGCGTCTTCCATGGTTAGCTCTGTCTCTTTCTTTTCGCGGGCGCAGGTGATAAACTCCTGCATCCAAGCAAACATCCATTTCGAACTGGCGTAACCGGCCGGTCCCGGCTCGAGCCGGTGATGGATCGTGCGTTCAGGAGCGTCCTTCCAGGTGCCCCTGGTGCTCTTCACCATCAACGCCGGTCCGCCAATGGGGGTCCAGTGGGCTTCGCCTTCACTGCCGCGAAACACCAGGGTCTGGTCGTACTCACCTCTCGCGGCCTGCAGGTAACCGGCATGCATCGTGCCGTAGGCACCGTTTTCGTACTCCATGGTTACCAGCGCAACATCCTCCAGGGGTTCGTCGATAAAGCCAACCGGACGACCGGTCATCGCCTGTACCGACTTGATTTCGCATCCCATGAGGTAGCGCATCACCTCGAGATAGTGGCAGCCCAGCATGTGCAGGACACCGCCACCTTCCCCGGCGTCGGTGAACAGAAAACTCTGCGGATCGCGCAGCCCGGGACGCACCTGGGTGGTCACCAGACGCACCTCGATGTCGAGCGGACGTCCCAAGAGGTCACCATCGATCAGTTGTTTGAGCTCGCGGCAGACCGGATTGAAGCGGTGAGGGTATCCCGGCATGGCCACAACCCCGTTGCGGCGCACAGCCCTTGCCAATTCCGCTAACTCCGGCGAACGCCGGGCGAACTGCTTTTCCAGATACATATGTTTTCCAGCCTCGGCCAGCTTGATGGCGGTGGCCGGGATCTCCGCGGCCGGTAGCACGACCACTGCCAGCTCGAACTCTTCGTCGCGGATCAGGTCGTCGACGGAGGTGTAGGTGCGTGCCCCCGGGTCGAACTGCGCCACCGGTTCCAGCAGGGAAGGGTCAGTGTCTTCGCAATAGGCGACGATCTGAACCCCTTCCAGTTGCCGGAAGGTTCCGATGTAACCCACATAGTCGGGACCCACCTTGCCCATGTGGCCATGGCGCATGCCGACCATTGCCGTCTTCAACGTGGGGCCGGTCACTTCAAGCGCTCCATCGCCGATCTTGCGGAATGCTCCGTCATCAGTTCGCCGATGATACCGGTGCGACGCGGCGATTCAAGCACACAGCACCACGCGCTGGCGATCGGCGCCCGAGAGCGGCAACTCGACCCAGGCGCTGTTCTGATCGTGGGAAAGGTGGATAGCGACGATCGCCTCTATAACGTTCACGGACTCCACCGCCGGGTAGGGAAACTCGGTGCCGTTTTCTAGGTTGTCGACGATAGCCGCCACGGCCCGATCCATGGAGTTCCTCTCCCCCTTCTTGGAGGGTAACCTATCGCGGCGCCCGTCCCAGTACTCGAATTCCACGTCATCGCCGGAGGTAGTTGCCCGGCCTTTCGTTCCGTTGATACAGATCTGCGGTGGCACTACAGAGTAGTCGGCGGCATCTACCGTAACCATGAGGCCGCTCTGCATGCGCAGAACGCTCCACGAACCGTAATCCTTGAAGTCGGGGCCGCGGCAATCCGGTTTGCCGGCGAAATCCAGAGTGCCGGAGACCGCCGCCACGCGCTGTCCGACATACATACACATAGCGTCGATGATATGGGTACCGACGCCGCCCGTGCGGCCTGAAGGCCATACCATCGAAACGGAGGTCAGGTCGCCCAGATCCCCGCCGGCGATGCGGTCGCGAGTCAGGTTCCCATTCGGATTGTAGCGGCGGTTATAGTTGATCGCCAGCAGCGTGCCGCTCTTCTCGCACGCGTCCATCATGGCGTCGGCGTCACTGGCAATGTTGGCGATCGGTTTCTCGCAGAAAACGGCGCGCACACCCTTCTCGGCGCAGCCAATGGTGATCTCCGCATGGGAGGGGGCGTAGGTGGCCACACTGACGATGTCGAGATCCTCCTCCTCCAACATCTTCCGCCAGTCGTCGTAGACGCGGGCGCCAGCCCGTTCCGCGAAACGTTCCCGCCGTCCCGGATCGCGGCTGCTGCCGGCGACGAGATCGACCTTCGGGTTCCCTGCAAGGGAACTGTAGTGGGTGCCATCCAGGTTTTCGACCTGCTGTCCGATCGCGGTTCCCGAGACCTGGTCGGCGGCTCCAATGAATCCGCAGCCGACGATGCCAGCGCGGTAGTTCGAATCACTCACGGTTCTTTCCTCCTGCTGCGTTGCTCATTCCAGGTTGAGATCGAAGATGCGTCTTGGATTGGTCCGGTACACCAGCTCGGCCTCAACAGGATCGGTAATGGCATCCATATAGATCCCCAATTGATACCAGGGTGCGAAGATCTGCTGGTCGGTTCCAAACAGGATACGCTCCGGGCCAAGAACGTCCGTGGAGCGCCGTATCCTTCCCGCCGTAAGTCCACTGCTGCAGAACTCGAAATATACATTGGGGAGGTCGGAGATCTTGCGGGCTCCCTCCCGATCATCGCCGTGGGCTTTGATGAAAATCAGATTGGGAAGACGCTCGGCTGCTTTCCTGAGCCCGGCATAGGGTGCGGCGTCCATATGAATTTTTACCGGCCGGCCGAAGCGATCGACCTCGTCCAACAGCTCCTGCATGCCAAGATCGGACATGGGCCCCGCGAATGGACAGTACAGCTTTACACCTACAAAACGAGGATCGCCGAAATACTGTTCCATTTGCGAGACCGAAGCGGGAATGTCTCGCGCGTCACACACCACGTAGCCGCGCAGGTTGGGATGGCGGGCGAGGAATCCCGCCGTCTGGGCGTTGCCGACGGCCATGTCGTAGTCGATGGCGTGGTAGGAGGAGACGATGGTCACCTCGATGTTGCACTTCGCCGACATCTCGGGAACGGTCGAGCGATCGAATCCATCGATCGGTTGCGGCAGAAAGAACCCGGAAACGTGGGCGTGAACGTCTACGATCGGTTTCGCAGGTAGATCGGGCTGATCGTCGATCTGCAGGGGCGAAGCGGGCAGCTGCGTGGCCTTCAGATTCAGGAGTCGAAGGGCGTTGTTTGCCAGAATCGCCTGTTTCGCACTCTCGGGAATGGAGGCCCCGAGCACCTGATAAAGCAATCCCCGCACGGAATACCTGGGTGCGTTGCTGGCAAACAGGAAGCGATCCACCAACCCCTCAGACAGGGCGAGCTCCAAACTTCCGGCCAACGTTAACCGGCGGATGCCCGCATGCACCGTTGGAAAACGGTGCATCACCGTAAGCAGCTCGCCAGTATATTGGTAGGCAACCTCGTTCAAGACAACGGCGACAACGTGGCGCGCGGAGATCTCGCCGATGCGGTGAATCCAAGCCTCAGACTCTGGCCCGGCCCCGTTAAAATCGACGACGGCGGGAAGTCCCAGGGCGCCTATTGCTTCCAACATCTGCTCAAAGAGCAATGTGTCCGGCGACCAGTTCTGATTGCCAGGCGCAAAACGGATGGCACGACAACCCCCCCTACGCAGATATCCAGGTCTTCTCTCCATCCCACGTAGCGGCGTGGATCCAGGGTCCCCACCGGCAGCAACCGGTCATGTCGAGCGGTCTCTTCCAGGGTCTCAACAATCGCCTCGCCATTGACCTGGTTCTTCAGTCCCCGCCGCGAGGTGGCAAGCGCCAGCGTTATCTTGTGGGTCTCCAACTGACGCACTAGCTCACCGTTAGATGTATTCGGCTCGGCGATCGGATTGGGGCTGAAGTCGGTAACGAAGTCGACTGCGATCATGGTCAGCTCATCAGAAGGGGTTGCCGAAGCGCGATCAAAACGATCTGTTCGGCGCGTCGCTGGGAATCAAGACCGGAAAATAGTCTCACCGGAGACGAACGTCCATTTCTCAACGCCGTCAGCCGGAGCGGGGCGGGGTAGGCACAGGTTTTTGCCCGGTCCGAGGCCAGCGGCTATCTTGGGGCGCACTGAACGGAGACCTGGGGAGATATGCAGCCAGAATCGACCTTTTCGGTAGAGTGCGGCCGTCGACAGCTGTTCATAGATGGTCACGGCGTTGCCGCTACCGACCACCTACAGTGGCGCATGCACCAGCCATCGAAAAAAGGCGCGGTGATCAGAGACGAGCGTGGATCTTTGCAAACCCGCAGCATGCCGGCCTGGGATCCCGAGCAAGAGCAGTACAAGCTCTGGGTCTATTCGGAGGGCGGCGATACGGTCTATCAAAGCAAGGATGGGTTGCACTGGAATCCCGCCGGCGGACAAAGTGTGAACGTGCGTCACGTGGTGCGTGACGATCTGGACCCCATAGCCTTCCGGAGATATAAAGGCGTGCTGTTGAACGACGGGTTCGTATTCTCGGCGGATGGACATCAGTGGCGCTGTCCCGGCGCGGCTCCGGTACGGAGCTCGGATGAGGGTAATCTCTCCTTCAATCGGAATGAAGGGCTCTTTGTTCATACAGCGAAGCGGGGGGGAACCTATGGACGGTCGGTAGCGATCGCAACGACCCGTGATTTCAAGATCTGGGAGGACTACGGCGTCGTCTTCCAGACGGACGAGATCGATCAGAATCGCTGCGCCGGTATCGTCGACGAGTATATGGCGGATGCCACGCCCCTCGACGTGGAACTCCCCGACGACGACGATCCAGACTGGGCCTGGCTGAATGTCGATGTCTACAACATGGGTGTATTCGATTACGAGGGGATCTACATCGGTTTGCCGGCAGTCTACTTCCGCCGCGGCAAACGGTACTCGAAGTGTATCGTCTGTTTCACCGCCATTGAGCTGACCTGCAGCCGCGACTTGAAGGAGTGGACTCGTCTGGGAGACCGGCAGCCGTTCATAGCCTGTTCGAAGCCGGGGATGGGCGCCTACGATTTGAGCAAGAACCTGCCGCCATCCAACTTTGTCCGCGGAGATGAGCTCTGGTTCTATTATGCGGGCATAAAATCCCAAGGAAGCCAGCAAAGAAGGGATCCCGATCGTGCGGCGGTCTGTCTCGCGGTGCTGCGCCGCGACGGGTTCGTATCGATGGATGCGGGGGAGCGGATAGGGACACTTACGACCGAGCCTTTTGTGGTACCCGGTGAAAAGCTGTTCGTAAATGTCGACGCCTATCCGCCAAGGGATGGTTGGTACTGGCGCTACGGGGCGAGGTTTCGCGAAGAGCCGCAGGAACCCATCCCCGAGCTGCAACTGGGGGAACTAAGGGTTGAGGTCCTCGATGAATCCGGCAACGCTTTTGCGGCGTCGGCGCCGATTCGGGGAGATCAACCCGGGGCAGAGGTTGAATGGCTGGAGGGCAATGTGGCGAAATCGAACGGGCGTACGGTTCAGCTGAGATTCGCCTTGCAAAATGCCCGGTTCTACTCCTACTGGTTTGAATGAGAGGACAGGGTGTGCTTATTTGATGAATAACAGCAAGTTGCAGAAATATCAGAAGAATGCGCTTCGTTCCCATCTAACTATTTGCTAATTGGAACTGAAGCGAACGCAGAGCAACTGAAGAGAACCCCTAATCCGCTATGGTGTTGGCCCCCCACGCAGCCGATCGCGCCGCCATCGTACCCGGGCCGCAAGCCGAGGCCGACGAGGCGACCCTGTAACGGCCGACATACCGGGCAGGGTCAGACGTCCACCTATCGCCGCTCCTGGGCCACACTACTGGCACGGGTCTTCCGCATCGATGTGACGCGCTGCCCGGACTGTGGTGGTCGTATGAAGATCATCGCCGCTCTCACCGACCCAAGTTCGATCCGCCGCTGTCTGCAAGGCATGGGCTTACCGGCGCGGGCGCCGCCGATCGCACCCTCGCGCCCAGATCCCCAACCGCAATTCGACTACGCCTGATCCTCTGCGGGTGAAGTGTGTCTACCCTCTTGAGCGGCTGCTTAAAGCGGCGTTCAAGTGCCCAAAATAGATCCGCAATAGCGCTTCGCGGCCGTTTCCCATGGCCAGCCGACCATACGTTGCAAATGTCCCGAAAAACCCCCACCAGAGCGGCACGGACCCTCGGCGCAACTATCGATAACGGTCTTTATTTGTCCTATACTTTGGCGGTTCCTGGCGGAAGATGTCGACCGATGGCTGATGCAGCGCGCGGAGCCGGTTGAGTACTTGCCACGCCTGCACGACGCGAAGGCTCGATAGGTCAACCGAGGTAAAACTTCCAATTCGCGTTCATGGGGCCTGGGTGAAACCGGAACTCAGATGATCAGAACGACAAGAGCCGTATGACGGGAGACTGTCACGTACGGATCCGTGGGAGCCTGGGGTGCGATTCCCCCGGGCTACCCGACCCGGCCACCAGCAACTCTGTTCCGGGATCGGGTCGAGAGGCGGCTTACCCACCGTGGCGAGGATGAGCAGCTACGGGATCGGGGTCGAGAGAGATCGTGAACTGACAGAGACCCAATCATGACGCTGCATTCCTCAACGGCGAATCGTCAGCTGACGTCGGTGCTCTTTCTTGTCGTGGGTGCCTTGCTTTGCACTTTTCTCGTTGCCCCAGGGCTTTGGTTAGATCACCCCTTTTTCGGCACCATGCCCCTCGCCGATGGCCTGCCACGGCTCGTTCCACCCGCCGATTACGTTCTGCTTGCCAGTTTAGTTCTATTGCTGATCCCGATATTGCTGGCAGGCGAACGCAGACGTCGGCGCTGGATTCTGCTCTGGTGTGGCCTTTGCGCCGCTCGTTGTATTTGGGATCGAATCACGTGGCAACCATATATCTACCAGTATTTCTTTATGCTGTTAACGATTGCTTGGGCAAGTTCAGCGGGGCCACGCAGCACGGAGCCTAGGAAACAATTCCGTTCGAAGGCCAAGGAAGCGGAACAGAAACGCGCCCTGGTCGCGCTAAACATTTTGCGGCTGATCGTCCTTAGCGTTTACTTCTGGTCAGGCGTGTCCAAAGTCAACGCCGGATTTCTCGAAACAGCGATGCCTCAGTTGTTAGAACATCTCCTGCCAGCAGGTGTCTTTGACATTATTCGGCACTTCGTCGTCGCGATTCCGATCATCGAAATCCTGATTGCGGTCGGACTACTCGTCGGCCGTTTTCGCACCTTGTCCGTTCTCGGCGCCTTGGCAATGCACGTCAGCATCTTGCTGATGATCGGACCGTTGGAACTGGACTACAACCGAGTTGTATGGCCGTGGAATGTTGCCATGATGATTTGGGTTGCGCTCCTTTTCTGGAAGCAACGAATGGTCTCGAGCGCCGATATCCTGGGGTGGAGAGCCCCGCTGTTTCAATGGTGTATCTTGTTTTTCTGCACGGTGTGTCCAGGCCTGGCGTTTATCGGCTTGTGGCATCCTCATTTATCCTTCCGACTCTATTCAGGTTCGGAGAGCTTGGCGGTTGTCTTATTGTCTCAAGAGGGCATTGATCAACTACCTGAGGCCACCAGAGCGGAGGTCACTCTGGATCCTCGCGAGGAGTACGCGGGGTACCTGGCCCTCCCGCATTGGTCGGATAAGGAATTGGGCGCACTCGTGCCTTCCGACCCTCGAATCTATCGACGCGTGGGCCGCCGATTGTGCGACGTGGTAACACCGCCGAACGAGATGGTTCTCGAGATGCGCAGCCCGCCCCATTGGTGGACGGGCGAGATAATTACCGAACGGCTAGCGTGTCGCGATCTTCGTGCGCATCCGATTCCCGAACCGTAAATGGCCGAAACAAGGTCAGCGAAACAAGGACGTTCCGGTGCTGGACGACAGGGAGCCTCTCACAACGACGGTGGACGAAGGCGCGGTGGCTGAGAGTGCAGCGGTCCGCTGCTTGATCGAAGGTGAGAGAGCTGCTAGTGCAATGCATCAGCTTGATGGGGCGTTATCCGACGAGCGTCGAAACAGCCAAATGACAGGGTCTACTCTCACCTTGCTCGACCTTCGAGCCTGATTTGGCCCACTCTCATATGGCAGCGATTTCGGACGCACCACACTAGAGTCCACGGCTCCTAGCTCCTCGCCCAAAATCGTCCCTACAGCTATCCGGCACAAACGTCCCCTGAGCCTTCATCAGCAAAGCTCTGACGCCAGCGTCTTGAAACAGGACCGGCCGGCCGGCTCCGTAGGCCTCCATTTACCAAATGTCCGGACTGCGGCGGCCCGATGAGGATCATCGCTGCCCTCACCGGCCCACGTTCGATCCGCCGCTGTCTGCAAGGCATGGGCTTACCGGCGCGGGCGCCGCCGATCGCACCCTCGCGCCCAGATCCCCAACCGCAATTCGACTACGCCTGATTTGTAGTGCACAGGTGAAGTGTACCTGCGCCGCCGTGAACCCAACATCTACAGCCCGCCAGGAACCGGAATCCACGCCACACTAGGCGCCGCGCCGCTTCGGCCGCGTCGCGAGCCGCGAAACGACCCGATACATCGCTCAGTTCACACCCCCGCTGGCTTGCCGAGACTACCGATAATGAGGTTTATTCTTCCTGTACTTTGGCACGGCGTTCGGATTCTAGCATGGCTAACGATCCTTCGACATGCGTGCTTCGTCCCGCACACCGGATCCCCGTCCCGGCGGAGCTGCGAAACTGCGCGACAACGTTTGTAGATAAGAAACCGAAGGGGTTCAGAATGTATCATTCTTCCCATTCGACGCGCGCGTCAGGAGACATGTCATGATCATCGGCCTGTGGAATTATGCTGTGAAAGCTGCGGATCTCGAGAGCACCACCGCGTTCTACATCAAGCATATGGGCGCCGAACTGCGGATGCAAGGCGAGGTCTTTGGCTGTCAGTACAACTTCGTTCGACTGGGTGATACGCGCGTGCTCATCTTTGACCGAGCGCCTTATGAAGAGCAGCATGGCATGAACTTGCCACCCGGCTTTCTCCATGTGGTCTACGAGGTGGATGACCACGAGAAACATGTGCAAATGCTCAGGGAAGGAGGGGTGCGTTTCTTGATGGAGCCCCAGGAGATCGAAACTGAGATCGGTAAGCGCAAGATTGCCTTCTTTGAAGATCCCAATGGCATCCGGACAGAGGTCATGCAGATCATCGAAGATTGGTCAGACGTGTGAGGAAGGCAGGGTGTCGAGTGGCGGGGGTCGAGTGGCGGAGTGGGAGGGCGCAGTCGAAGATGCCCTAGGTGCTCCTGTAGCTTTTTCCTGTTTCTCAGCGCGGGTGCCACACAGCATCCCAAAGGGTGCTGTGTGCTTGTGACCGATGGGAACACATCACAGACCTGCACACACGAGCCGACGCATCGTGACCCGATACATCGCCCTCCCGTTAAACCTTTTCAGACGAAGCCACCCAGCGGGCACCGCGCTGCACGACCTCCTGGAAGCTCGGATTCTGTAGCACCGCCATGTCATGACCGAGGGTGAAATAGAAAACGCGTCCCCGACCATAGGTATGGGTAAATCCCATCACGTGCGCCGCCGGCGAAGATCTCATAGTCCTGCGAAAAACGCGCTTCCATCCCATTGGCGCCGGATAACAACTCCGAGAGAAACTTGCCATGACTCACGTGGTCGTGGTAGATGCCCTCTGTGCCAACGAATACCAGGACCTTTGTTGTTTCCATGAGTTTCGAATCCGGCAGCACGAAGTTGCGGTAGCTCATCGAGTTCAGGTAGCGGCGCGAATGACGAAATACCCAATGACGAATGAATGTCGAAATCGAAGATCCGCGTTGTCAATACGAATTGGCTAACGAAGGACGCGCGGTAAATGCCAGTATCCGCTCGACGACAGCGCCGGCCGCGAGCAGCGCTTGATCGTGCATACGGCGGCCAACGAGTTGCAGTCCGAGCGGCAGGCCGTGTGCATCCAAATTCATGGGCAACGTCAGTGTGGGGCATCCCACGTACGTCCAGGGTAAGTTCATGCGCGGCTCTCCCGTGCTGTCCAAACCACGCGGCGCAGAACCGACGGCCGATGGCGTGAGAAGCACGTCGTAAGTATCAAACAGTTTGTCGATTTCTTCGATCGTCCGGCGACGGTGTTCCTGTATTCGCTCGATTTGGCTTTCTTCGACTTGTCGACCACGTTCAATAATATCGCGCAGCTTGGGCGTATAAGCCTGCCCGTACTGTTGAAAAAGATCAGTGTGGCTCTGGGCGCACTCTGCGGCGACCAATGTCCAGTGGTTCTCGTATGCATCGGAAATTGAAGCGGGCAACGCCAAGTCACTAACCTCATGTCCCAGATCTGATAATTGGCCGGAGGCAGCCTGGAGCGCCTGTGACATCGACGTCTCAGGCGGGTCGCATCGCATGTCTTGTACAAACGCAATCCGAAGCGACGGTCGCGCTTCTTTGACGGCTTCGTCGGTAAGCGACAAGAAGACAGTCTGGACGTCTCGCACATTTGTGGCGAAGACACCGACCGTATCCACGCTGGGCGCAAACGGAAAAACGCCTTCGATGGGTAATCGTCCGAAAGTGGGCTTAAATCCCACGACACCACAGAAGGACGCCGGTCGATTCACAGAGCCGACGGTTTGGGAGCAATGCGCGCCATACCGCTAGCCACGGCCGCGGCTGATCCGCTACTCGATCCGCCCGGTGTATGGTCCAAGTGCCAGGGGTTTCGTGTCGGACCGGGATCAGCGTAAGCGAATGTCGTGGACCATCGGCCGCTACGCGCCAGCGCTGGCGTCCTTGACCGTCAGTTGACCATCGGCCGCTACGCGCCAGCGCTGGCGTGCCGTCGGTTCATCCCAATCGACCAACGCGTGAACTTCTGGCTCCCATCGGACTTTCCAACTCTTTTTCGTTCATATCTGATCCATCGGGCGGCGAGAATGGGCAGAAAGACGGCCTCAAGACGACGACATCACCTTAGTGGCGTTGAAGGCGAAGTAACCTCTTAAACCCTCCATCGATCCTCCGAACGTACCAGTACCAGGTAGTCTCGGCCCTGCCGACTCACATGGCGAACTACAGGGCCAGAAACCTCCCGAATCGCGCCAGGGTATTCGAGAGTCCGTCGCTCCTCATCGAATTCCTTGAGGATGCTTTCGAGGTTCACCGTCTTCTCCTTGGGTGATTCCATGTGGTTCTGTGGCGTTTTCATGAATCGATCGGATTGGAAAAGGGCCATCAGGCCGCCAGGATCGTTTCGACATATTCGCGTTCCGTTCGGGCTGCCTCTGCCGGGTCGGCCCAGGTGACGCCTTCGAGTTCGACGACCAGGGTGCCGTCGTATCCGGCCCCTCTCAGGGTGCGAATCAGACCTTCGAAGGGAAGGTCGCCTTCTCCGAAGGGCACCGGTTGATCTCCCTGCTGGTCCCTGAGGTGGACCAGGCCGATTCGGTCGGCAAAGGTTTCGGCAAATTGAAGGATGTCACCGCCGGCGGAGAGGAGGTGTCCGGTGTCGAGGAGGATTCTGACGCGGCCGTCCAGGTGGGGTATGACGGTCTGGTAATCGGCCAGATCCTGCAGGCGGCTGCCCATGTGGTTTCCCAGGTTCAGAGTGACGTCCGGGACCCGTTCCAGGAGCTGGTTGACACCTTCGATCAGGTCCTCCTGGGCTTCCTGCGTTCGGGCGCCCGCTTTGAGATTGGCGGTTTTGAGGCCGAGCGCCCGGGCCAGGTGGATGTCCCACTCCACCTGCCCCAGGTTGTAGTGCAGGTTGCGTTCGTCCGAATCGGCTTTGCGGCCGGTGAGATTGCGGACGTTCAGGCCGATGAGAGTGACACCGGCAGATTGAAGGCATTCGCGGACCATCCGGACCGAGGTGTCGGGATGGATCGGACTGCTTTCGGTCCAGGCCCGGAAGAGTTCGATTCTGCCAAAGCCGGCGTTTTTGGCCATTTCGAGGGCGTCGGAGAGGAGGGCTTCTGGACAGACGGTCGGGCTGAAGCTCAGGTTCATGGTAGCTCCTGTGAAAGGTCGTAGAGGTGACCGGGCGGGCGACCCCTTGAACCATGATCGGTTTATTCGATCCCTTCGTAGTATTCCCAGATGTCGTCGGGGCTTTCGAAAAGGATGTCGTCGTTGTCGATCCGACGCAGGCGGCCGATGAGGGCCAACCGGATCTCTTTGCCGTAGTTCTGGCTGCCGGTGTGCACCAGCTGTCCGTGCCAGAAGCAGGCCGTTCCGGGCGGGCCGGTGACCTCGACCGCTTCGGGCATGTCGAAGATGTCGTAGGCGTTGGCGTTGCCGCCCTTCAGGCTGGGCAGGGCGTGGGTCTTGAAATATTCTGCGGCCTGCCTGTGGGTGCCGGGGAACAGGGTGAAGCCGCCGGCCCTGGGTTCGACGTGGTTCAGGTAGAGGATGGTGCCCAGGCTGAATTTGTCCACGGTGCCTTCCGGCACGCCGTTGGTCGGGGTGTAGTAGCCGTCCAGGTGGCCGCCCGAAGCGGGTTTCCAGTCCGATCTGCCGGTCGGAAACCGGAAGTGGGGCCCCGGTCTTCCGTCTTTGCGGAGTTTCCCCTTGCCGACGATCTCTTCGGCCATGTCGAAGATGGGGGACTCGTAGAGGGTGGCCAGGATTGCCGGATGGTCTCCGACGGGCGGATTGCGCGGGCCGGAGTCGATCCAGGTTCCGGGGTCGTCCCGGTCGCATTCGAGATGCTCCCAGATCACATCGAGCGCATTCTGGAGCTGTTCCTCGGTGAGGGTGTCGTGCTTGACCAAATAGCCGTTCTCTTTAAAGGTGGCTTTGTCGTCAGATGTAAGATAGGGCATCAGAAGTGTCTCCCCGGCGTTGCCATTCAGATGGGTATGCCAAGCGCCGGTTGGGGTTGCTGCCCTGGGAACAGCCGGCACCTCTTGACTGAAAGGTGAATAGAATGTCGAAGCATGAAAAGTACGATTGTGACGAGATTTGGGAAGAAATATGGGGACCTGGCGGCGTCGAACTCACAGAAACGTTGGCAGACAGCATGGCTCTTTCCCCCGGATCTAACGTTCTGGATGGTGGAGCCGGGGTCAGGCGAGACTAGCTGTTTCTTGGCAGCAGAGTACAAATGGAATGTTCTGTCGGTCGAGATCGATCCTCAAGAAGTGCCCGTAATCCAGCGCAAGGCGAACGAGCGCGGGTTGGCGGGTGTGGTGGCTATCCGAGGGAATTTGGCAGACCTTGACCTGGCTGATGAGAGTGTTGATGGGGTTATTTGTCAGGGCGTCTTTGAAATGCTTGATGAACAAAGACCCAAAGCATTGCGGGAAATGAAGCGCATTTTACGACCTGGAGGACGCATTGGCATTGCTGACCCCATGCAGACAAGGGAGGTCCCCGATGACGAGGCGCTACGTCTTTATGGAGAAGATGATCCATGTCGATTTCGCAAGTTATTTCGGACACTAGAGTGGAACGTTGATCTAGCGAATCGGACAGACTTGGAGGTCATATCAGCCTACTATCATCCAGATAGCTAACGGTTCTGGGATGATTTCTACGCTCCGCTGTTGGACGAACAGGGCCAAGTGAAAGAAGAGCATACGGACCGAGACACAGAAGTGGAGATCTGGAAGAAGGATGCCGGAAGGTATCACTCGATAGGGGTGATGGTACTTAGGAAGCCGGAGTAGAAACAGATATTACCAAAGTAAACTGGGACATGAACGTTAATGCACTAGCTGCACGACTAGAAGGTGAATTGGACTCGCATCAATGCCTCTTGGTTGCAATCGACGGGCCAGGTGGGGCGGGTAAGTCCACACTTGCCAACCACTTGAGCCGATCAAGAAGTTTGGTGTCCGTCGTGCGTGGCGACGATTTCTATTCGGTCATGGATCGAATTGAGAGATCAGAGCTATCCGCCCAAGACGGATATGAAAGATATTTCGATTGGAAACGCATGCGCGATCAGCTCCTTGAACCGTTGTCAAATGGCGCGGCAGCTCGATACCAACGCTACGATTGGGAACTAGATCAGCTAAGGGAATGGTTGGAGGTGCCGGCTACAGGTGTGGTATTGGTTGACGGCGTGTATACCTTTCGCCCGGAATTGAGGGAATACTACGGCTATTCAATCTTCGTCGACACGCCGAAACAGGACTGTCTCACCAGACTTAAAGAACGAGGCGACTCAGCGGATTTGATATGCCGTTGGCGCGCATCGGAGGATTATTATCAGACGCACTTCGAGCCCGCCAGGCATGTTTCTGTTGTCATGTCAGGCGCGGACAATTGAAGACGGTTCAATCGAATCAAGTCAAGGCGCTAAGAACACTTCACGTAGCATCCGTTGAGAGCGACTTGGCAATAGGCAACTGGAGAGACATTTCGCAAATGCCGAATTGAATGACAACTGCTCATTTACTTTGTGGTTTGCCTGGCTCCGGAAAGACGACGTTTGCCATTGAGCTTGAAGATTCGCACAAGGCGGTCCGGTACTCGCATGACGAATGGCTCGCCCATCTTTTCGGGCGGTGCCCGCCAAAACACGATTTCGAAGCACTACACAGCAAAGTGGCCGATCTAATCTGGCGCAATGCCTCACGGAATCTGGAGCTCAGCAACGACGTGATTCTCGACTACGGGTTCTGGCGCCAAAAGGATCGAGACGCGATCAGAGAGGCCGTAGACGACCTCGGTGCCAGGTCAAAACTCTATTACCTCGACGCGCCGATTGAGGTCATGAGGACTCGGGTACTGAGCCGGACCAACGAGGATGAGAACTCGCTGTGGATTGACGAGGAGGCGTTTTCGAACTTCGTGACTCAGTTTGAGCCTCCAGACGAAAGCGAGAACTTTGAGCATGTCTGGACCGGGTAGTGCAGGCCTATGGTGAAACCCACCGACGCATACATAATCTGTGGGACCCCACGCACGGGGAGTACGTTTCTTTGTTCCCTTCTTAAGTCTACTGGAGTCGCCGGAGTACCAGAATCCTACTTCCGGGAGCCTGATGTACCAATGTGGGCAACTCGGTGGGGCATCGCTGCGAAAGACGGCGACTTTAGTGATGTGGATTATGTGCGAGCGGCCGTGAATGCCGGAAGTACCGAAAACGGCGTTTTTGGAGTTCGCATAATGTGGGGATCAATGGAGTTCATTGTTGACAGGTTGAGAGCTATGTATCCCAACATGAGCGGGAACGCACTCGACTTGCTTGACAGCGCTTTCGGCAACGTTCGATTCGTTTGTATGACACGCGAGAACGTCCTGGCTCAAGCAATTTCGTGGCTGCGAGCCGAGCAGACAGACGTTTGGCACCTGGATGACCCAGCGATCGCGGCCAAAGAAGGACGGTCACCTCGGTTCGACTACGACGAGCTGTGCCGGCTTAGTGCTTTGATCGAGAATCACAACCAGGCATGGGCTTCATGGTTCGAGGAAGTAGATGTCCAACCCTATGTACTGAAATACGAAGATCTTGATACCGATCCCGTCGGCACGACGCGATCGCTCCTCGATTTCCTTGGGCTGTGTGTCCCGGAGGGTGTCACGATTGCTGCACCAAACGCGCGCATGGCTAGACGAAGTGACCAGGGAATGGATGGAGCGTTACAAGCAGCTTATGGCAAGCTGAAGATAGATCAGTCAAGAGGGGACGTAATATTTCGGTGGAATAAACGCTGGAACGATCGGGATCTCATTTTCTGCACCCGGAATGGCGGACCTCAGACCCACGGTTATATAGGACACAAGTGGTTTAAGCAAATTCTCAAGCATGCTGGGCTTAGAGATGTAACTTTCCACACCTGAGGAAAACTTCTGGGTCGTTATTGCTGCAGGAAAGCGGCGATCTCAAAGAAGTGCAAGCCCATCTGCGCACGCTCGCATCGAAACCACCGCCAATGTTTATGCCACGGTGTACAAAGGCAAGCGGCGCGAGTCCTTGACGAGAATCCAGGAAAAGATCGCCATCTAATTATTTGCTAAGTATTTCGCTATGAATTGCGTATAACCATGTGTAATCGAACACCCCGTCCTCTCTGTATTCGCCTCTGTTCCTACCCCTTCATATCTTCCGCGCACTACTACTCCTACTGGTTCGAGCATCTACAACAGTTCAGGCCAGAAAATCCGCACTCTCGCCCATGGGCATTTTTCACCCGGAAGGCACGAGATCTACTGGGATGGTCGGGACGAGGTGGGAAGAGATGCGGCCTCCGGGCTCTACCTCTATAGCCTCCGGGCCGGGTCTTTTGCCCAACATCGCAAGATGCTTATGACCGATGGCGGCGGTGGTGTGTCAAAGACTGGCAAGATTGTGCTCCAGGCAGCCGTTTATTCGGTGGCGCTCACCGGCGAGCAGATTCTGGATCGCGTCGAGCAGGTTCGCGTGGGTGGCGATAGCAACATCGATTTCCGTGTCGACGAGCGCTTCTTGTGGACCCGACGCGCACCCATGCCGACGTTGCGACAGGAGATTGCCGCCGCCGCAATCGACGACAGGATCTACGTCTTCGGCGGATTGGACGACGACGCCAATTCGATCGACGTGGTCGAGGCGTACGCGCCTCACACCGATACCTGGGAACGTCGACAAAACCTTCCGCTAACCCTCAATCACCTCGCCGCGGTTGCCGTAGGAGGACGGATCTACATCATGGGCGGGTACGTCAACTTCGGCCGCGGTCTGCTCATTTCGGATCAGACCCTCGAGTACGATCCAACCGCCGACTCGTGGTCGAGAAAGGCGGACATGCCGTTCGCGCGTGGCGCCCACGGCGCGGCTTTTCTGGATGGCCGCGTCTACGTGGTGGGTGGCATCGGGTCGCCGGCCGGAGAGCAGACGCGGGTGATGATCTATGATTCAGCGGAGGATACCTGGGACGTAGGTGCTCACATGCCGATTCCGTCGGAACACCTGGCGGTGGCCGCCGCGGCGGGTCGGATCTATGCCATTTCCGGTCGCTTCGGAACGGGTCTCTCCGAGGTCCAGGTCTACGACCCCGGTAGGGACACCTGGGAGTTGCGCGCCCACATTCCGACGGCGCGTAGTGGTATCACTTCTCAGTCGTGGTTGGGGCGGATCTTCGTTTTCGGCGGCGAGCTCCCCGGGGTCTTCGATGACAACGAGGTGTACGATCCCTTGGGAGATGCCTGGGAGACTGCTGCCCCCATGCCTACCGCCCGTCATGGTTTGGCCAGCGGCATCGTCGACGGCAAGATCTACGTTATCGGCGGCGGAACGGTGGCCGGCTTGCGCGCCACCGACGCAGTAGAGGAATACGTCCCTTGATCGCCGAGTCCTTAGAGGTTAGGTCTATGGTGTCGGGGCTTGGTCGGCCTCAAGCCCATAACCAAAAACGGGATATGACATGATAGAAATGAGCGAACGCGAGAAGTTTCTCCTGGACTTGCAGGGTTTTTTGCATGTGAGGGAGTTTCTGTCTGCGGAAGAAGTACGTGCCCTCAACGAAGCCGTAGATGCCAATGTAGACGAGGAAGCCGAGGATTTCTTTCCTCCGGAAGCCCAATACGGCGGCGGGATGGACGGGCAAATCGGCAAAGGAACCATAGAAGGAATGCTCACCTGGGAGCAGCCGTGGTGCCAGCCCTTCCGCGACATGCTGGCCCATCCGAAACTCATCCCATATCTCAATACGCTCTTTGGTCGAGGCTGGAGAATGGACGAACGGCCGTTTATCAGCGTTGCCAAGAAGGGCACGGGCGGTCACGGCCTGCATGGTGTTACCAGCCGAATTTTCGACGGGAGCCAGTTCTACCACTATGCCAACGGCGAGATACGCGCGGGGCTGGCCGTTTTCCAGTTCCAACTGGCAGACATCAATCCCGGCGACGGGGGGCTGGCCGTAATTCAGGGCAGTCACAAGGCGAATTTCAAATGCCCCGAAGATATCATGCTCTGGAGCGCTGACCGGGAAGTGGTGCGAGGTGTGGGTGGCAAGGCCGGGGACATGGCGATCTTCCTCGAGGCCACCATACACGGGGCTTTTCCCTGGACGGCGGAGCACAATCGGCGCTCGCTCTTCTACCGCTACGGACCCAAGTACCTCACTTATCACGCGGACTACATCGAGACCAGCCAGCCCGAGTGGGTGAGCGAGCTGACCGATGTGCAACGAGCCGTTCTGGAACCTGCCTACGTTTATGCCCGGCCCCTGCTGGAGGACGACGGAGCGACGCTGGTGCATCCCGGGCAAGAGCCGGCCGCCCACCGTCCCCCGAAAAAGGACGCGTAGAATCCAAATGAGCCCAATGGACGAGAAACGAAAAGCAGCACGCTGGCGGCAGCGGCGCATCATCTACAACAACGACGGCGACGACGTCAGGGAGCCGGTTAATCACCACGAACTCCTCTGGCAGATCATCAAGCGCAGTGGCGGCGACCTGGCAGAGGACTTCCTGAAGGCGCGCAGCACGCCGCTATTGGGCACCCAGGTGGACAGCATATGGTACTCCACCTGCTTCGCCGGCCTCACTTTCTCACACCACACCCAGCGGGGCGATTTCTTCGGCAAGGACGTTCCCCTGGAACTCGTAGAAAGCTGTGGGCGCGACAACCTGCAGATCCAGGCGGACTTCTGCCACCAGAACGGCCTCGAAGCGTTCTGGTCGCTGCGCATGAACGACACCCACGATGCTTTTCCCGATGGTATCCGCACCAACTTTCACCCACTGGCCCCGTTCAAGCAGGCCAATCCGCACTATATGATGGGGGAGCCTGGTGACTGGGAGAAATATCCCAAGGGACCGAAACACGGGTGGACCTCTCTCGATTTCAGCTATCCGGAGGTTCGGGAGCACGTATTCTCGTTGATCGAGGAGGTATGCCAGGGTTACGACGTCGATGGGGTGGAACTGGACTTCTTCCGCGCTCCGAGGTTTTTCCCGCCTACAATGGAGGGGCAAGCCGTCGAGGAACAGCACATACAAATTATGACCGACCTGATGCGGCGCATCAGTTCGGCCGCTAACGAGGCGGGTCAGAAAAGGGGACGTCCGTTACTGCTGGCCGTGCGGGTGCCAAGGACCGTCGAGGCAGGGCGTTTCATCGGACTCGATACGGAAACGTGGCTCGCGGAAGATTTAGTTGATCTGTTGATCGCGGGTGATAATCCCAATTCGACATTGACCAAGTCATTCGAGGAGATCGTGACGCTGGGGCACCGCCACGATGTTCCGGTGTATCCCTGCGTTCCGTGGCTGTTCTGGCATTACTGGGCTTTTCTTGAACTGGCGGCAGATGAACACCCGACTCAGGACGACTGGATAGCCACGATGTACTGCGGCGATCCGAAAGATCTGGACAAACCGTGTTATCTCGACCTCTTCAACGCATGGGAAGGAACTGCGGCCAACTTGCGCGGTGCCGCTGCGAATCTTTGGAACGCTGGCGCCGACGGGATATATGTCTTCAACGGATTTTGCGGTCCCAGCATGAATGCCTGGAACGAGATCGGTGATCCCACATCGCTGGCAAACAAGGACAAGGTGTTCGGCGTTGACTGGTTTCCAGGAGACTTGAGTGTTGAGGAGGCGCTTGGAATGCGCGGAATGGAGCTAAAACTGGGAGAGCCGGCCCAGGCACACTTTCAGGTGGGGGAGGAGGTGACGGCGGGAACAATCTCGCAGTTGCGATTTCGTCTTCACCTGTGGCACTCTTCCGACGCGGACGACCTCGATATCAAGCTCAACGATGAATCGCTCGACCGTCTCACGCCCGACGGCCCCGGCAGCTCGTCTACGGGAAGTCGCTGGTTCGAGTGCGCGATAAGTCCGACTCATCTAAAACGGGGCGAGAATTGGGTCGAGCTGCTGCTAAAGAAGCGAGGAGATTCGATAGACGTGCCGCTCGTACTGGATGCCGTCCAGCTTCATGTTCAGCAGGGATAGACATCGGCTGGTAAGACGCCTGTCTTCCGTCTCAATCTCATAGCCTCTGCCAAGCAGGAGACGAGCACTAAAAACGACATAATTGTCGCCATGATTCATATTTGGCACAAAACTGTAGTATTAATCAGAGGTCCCGAACGCCCGAAGTTTTCTAATTAAATCGCTTACGTCGCAGTTTCTCGACAAAATTGTTGTATTTCTGTGCTGTTGGAACAAACCGGCGGAAACATCGCCGCAGCCGCGCGGTTATTGGGCACCAACCGACCGAGAATCTATCGATTTATCGAAGAGAATCGCGCCCCGGCGAGCGGAAAGGTCAATCTGGAGAATTGATGCCCAGACGGTGAGTCGAGTAGGGAATGAAAAACGATGTGAACTATGAGATTGTGCTGATCGGTCCAATCGGGGTTGGGAAGAGTACTCTTGGCGAGCTCATTGCGAAGGAGCTGAACGTCCCATCGTGTTCACTGGATGATGTTTGGCGGAACTACGCGCAGGAAATTGGCTACGATAGTGACTTCGCCAAAAGTCTACAGGAGAGGGGGGGGGGATTTTGGGCGAGTTATATCTACAGGAAAGAGTTCTGCTGCTACGCCGTCGAAAAAGTTCTGTCAGAGTATCACAGTTGTGTCTTAGATTTCGGTGCCGGTCACTCCGTCTACGAGATCGACAGTCACTTTACGCGAGTCCAGAAGGCGTTAGAACTCTTCAGGAACGTCGTGCTTGTCTTGCCTTCTCCTGACGAATCCGAGGCAATACGAACACTAGCGGAGGTGCGACCTGACATGCCCAAGGATATCAAGGCACATTTTCTCGCACATCATTCCAATTACGATCTGGCAAAGTTCACGGTTTATACAAAAGGAAAATCTCCGGAACAGACCAAGGTCGAAATCCTCAATTTCGTCTACGATAGTGGCCAACCATAGCGTTTCTTATTCGCGACGCATGGCCGATTGAGCTGAATGATCTTGGCATTGCTGTGGCGATATGGTCAAGAGAAGCAAGCTCACAATTCCTACCAGATGCCGAACTACTGATGCTGCGAACCGTGGGCGGCAAAAAGAGGCAACTTCTCAGCCTCATGCCGCTTCAACCTCTGGTGGCGCAACAGGCGATGGCTTCCATTCGTTTCTGAGAAGAGCTGACCGAATCTCACGTTTGGCCAGGCCGTTTTCGATGTGAGCCAGCCTGAGCTTGAGGGAGTCAAGTTTCTTTTCCAGCGCGACCTTCTTGCGTTCCAGCGCCAGCCTGTTCTGCTCTGCCGTCTCTCGTTCAACCTCAAATTTTCTGAGGGAGTTCATTCGTTCCTGGCGCAGGCATTTCAGCTCCCAGATAGATTTGTGCATTCGAACTAGCAGGTGGCTGGTCAGAATCTTCGTGCCAATGGCCGCTGCCATGATTGCGAGCGACACGCTCAAAAAACTGGTATCGACGTACATTGAGCACCTCCCCAGTTTGTCTTCTTGTGCTTGAGCCTCCTCGCCTATAGTTGAGCAATTGCGATGCCACAATGGGTGCGCCCCGTCGACACAGAAGGGACAAAAGATGCCCAATATCGGCACACGAGTTGTAGCTTGAGCGGCGCCTGTCCCGCAAATGCGATTGATTCGCGCAGGGCTCTCCATGGCATTGGGGCATTTGGCCCGAAGAACTCGAGAAGTCCAATCCGAGACCGTGCTACGTAAGTCATGGCAACCTATTGGTTTAGAATTGTCGCGCCAAGGAAAGCCTGACCACGACGGGGCAACGAACCCAGTGTCGGGCGTGGACCCAATCTACCGAAAGCATTAAGGAACGAGGACTTGAACTACCCGACGAGGACCACCAGAGCCGAAATGTTGTCCAAATTTCCGTGCCCCTCATGCGCTGCGCGGTTTACAAGCTCACTGGCGATGGCAGCCGCGGAGCCGTTGTTGCCGAGAATCTCCCATATTGACGAGTTCTCCATTTCCCCATGCAATCCGTCGGAGCAGAAGAGCAGCCGGTCATTTTCTTCCAGCTGCTCTTCACCCAGCTGCGGTTCTACATTTCGCGGGGTACCCAGGTATCGCGTCAGAACATTCTTGTAGCTGGAGTGAGCCGCCTGTTGCGTCGAGATCAGTTCGCGATCAACTAGGTATTGGGCCTGGGTGTGGTCGAAGGTGAGTTGCTTGAGCTCTTCGTCGCGGAGGTGGTATAGACGACTGTCGCCCACGTGACAGAAATGCAGGCGTTGATCTCTTACGAGCCCGAGCGTTAGGGTGGTACCAAGATCCCGAAGGCTGGGGTCTTGCCGGCCAACACCTCTGATGCGGCGATTCGCCGCCTGGAAGAGCCGGTCCAGCAGCGACGGGATTTCACGGTCGACGGCGGCGAGAAGAGTTTGAATATGCTCGTCCACCGTATCGACCGCTAATTCGCTGGCAACCTGACCACCGGCCTGCCCTCCCATGCCATCGGCAATCAGATAGACGATCCCTTCCCCCAGGACCGCCCCGCGGTCTTCGTTTGTATCTCGATCTCCGCGATTGGAGCAGAGAGCGCTATCGAAGGTCATTGATTGGTCAGGCGAGCTCGGCGAGGATGTCGCGCACCCGATTGAGATCCGCATCGGCATCGATCTTGGCGAAGATCGACTCGGCTTCTCGCAACGGGATCAACGCCGTGTCAGCCTCGCCTCGGTCGCGGCTCAGGATACCCAACTCGAAGAGGGCTTCACCAAGACTGACCGATTCGCCGAACTGCCGGTTTATCTCGATGCTCTTTTCGAGATAGGCTTTGCCGTCATCCCATTTGCCCTCCAAGCGGCAAAAGCGACCGTACATCTTGAGCGCATCTGCGACGCCGAGGGGATCGTCGCGGCGGCGGTATCCTTTGAGCGTGCGACTGCATGCCTCTTGAGCTTTGTTCCGCTCACCCGCTCCCAAGAGCGCCTCCGACCGGCTCAGCTCAATGTCAGATTGGTGAAAGAAGTAGCGCGTCTCGTGACAGACGTCCATGCTGCGAGAGTAAAGCTCGAGGGCTTCATCCCATCGTTCTTCGTCGGCGCGCAGCATTCCCATGTTCCACAATGTCATCATCTTCTGCCAGGTAACTGTCCCGCCCTCGTCGATGGCCAGAACCCGCTCGTACAACCTCCACGCCTCGTCCCGCTGACCCCGCACGGTGGCGAGCACCGCCATGTTGTTGAGTACATCGCCGGTCTCTTGCGGTGTGTCACTGAGTATTTCCAAAGCTGCTTTCCAGCGGTTCTCTGCCTCGTCGTAACGACCGCACTCGAAATCGATGCAGCCCCAACTGGTCAGCACACGCGCCCCGATCGGCGACGCATTCTGGCCTTCCAAACACTGAAGGGCGTCCTTGTAGTGCGACGACGCTTCGGCAAAGCGGCGCAGCTGCTCATTGGCTTCGCCCATCAAACGCAGAGCCTCCGCCTCTTCAAGAGGACGTGCCATTTCTCGGGCGGCCTGGCGCATTTCTTCGCACGACTCCAACGCTTGTTCCAGGTTCGAGAGGAAGACCTTCGCCTTGGCGCCAAACGAAAGGGCATGCAGGAGGTCGTCTCCAGACCCGGCCCCCTTGCGACATGATTCCCCGGCGCACTCGAACAGGCGGATGGATCCGCGCCAATCGAAGAGCTTGAACGCCTCGTCAGCGCCACGAATGAGATAGGGTAAAGCAGCGTCGAAATCTTCGGCGAAGAAGAAATGGGTTCCCAGCTCTTCATCGCTGACTTCGTTCCCTTGTGCCAGCTGGTCCTTCAATGCGGCGGCAACGATCTTGTGGTATTCGCACCGCAATTCCCACGGCATCTCGGCGTACAGCACCTCGCGAATCTTCGAGTGAGTGAACTCGTAGTAGCCGTTTCGGGTGACGATGAGCTGGTTCGACTTTTCCAACTTGAACAGCGACTTCAACAGGTCGATGCGCCCGACCCCGGAGGCCTCCTCCAGAACGCGGGAGGTAAATTGCTGACCGATTACAGCAGCGATCTGCAGGAGCTCGCGATTCTCCGAGTCTAGCTGCTCGACCCGTCGCATGACCAAGGAGCTGATGCGTTCGGGAACCACCACCTCGGTGATCCCGGTCTGCGCCGTCCACACTCCGCTCTCGCAATAGAGCATGTCGCGACTGCGCAGCAGCTTCAGAATCTCGAGCGCTATGAACGGATTGCCCTGGGACTGCTCGTGGAGGTATTTGGAGAACTCTTCGCTGAAGTCCGATTCGAGGAACAGCGACCTCACCAGCTTGGCCAGCTCGGGGATGGAGAAGCGCCCCAAACTCACCTCGTTCAAGCGACCCTCGGAATCGAGCTGTCGCAATACGTTTTCGAGCTGAACGCTTTCCGTATCTCCGCTTGAAATTTCCTCGTTGCGGTAGGTTGCAACCCACAGGATCTGCGCCTCCGCTGCCCGCCGTGCCAGGTTTTGCAGCAGCAAGAGGGAGCCCTCGTCCGCCCAATGCATGTCCTCCAAGAATACCACCAGGGGATGCTGGGATGCGGCGGTTTGCAGGACTTCGAAAATCGTGTCGAACAGACGCTGCCTGGCCGCCTCCGGATTGGCTTCAGCTCCGAACGCGGCGGCGAAACTTGCGCGGATTTTGGCGGTGGTGCTGGAGCTGCTCGCCAGCTCGGCGAGCTCTGGTGCCTGGCGCTGCAGGATGTCGGCCAATGCGGCGCGCTCTTCCGGGGAAAGCTCGCCTTCACCGGCAGCAAATAAGCTGGCAAGGGCGTCCAGATAGGGCATGTACGGACCCATGCCGTGCTCGAAAAAACAGATTCCCTTGACCACGCGGCCCTCGTTCTCGATCACGTAGCGGCCAAATTCCTCGACGACGCGGCTCTTGCCGATGCCCGCCTCGCCGGCCAGGAAAACCACCTTGCCGCCATCCACCAGCGCATCGAAATGCGCCACCAAAGTGCCGACCTCGATCTCGCGTCCGGTGAAACGGGACTGGAAATACCTGGTGCGAAGCTCTTCCCCCTCGTCCACCGGTTCGGTCGCACCAACTTCGGGTACGGTGAGAAGCTGCTGTCGATGGCTGACTTCCTCTATACCGTTGAAGGCGGCGTCAGCGGATGGAAAGCGGTCTTCCGGTACCTTGTCCAGTAGCCGCAATACGAAACGGTCGACGGAACGCGGCAGATTGGGGTTGAGGAAGGATGGAGGGCGCGGCTCTTCGTTCAGCTGGTGATAGACCAAGGTCGCCGGAGAATCTCCCGCGAAAGGCAGAATACCGGTGAGCATCTCATAAAGCACGACGCCCGCCGCGTAGAGGTCGACTGCGGGACCGATTTTGTCGCCCACGATCTGCTCGGGAGCCATATACTCGACGGTGCCGAGGATCTCGTCGGCTCGGGTCAACGCCACGTCTTCGGCCATCTTTGCCACGCCGAAGTCGAGAATCTTTATCGTGCCATCTTCTTTGATGACCAGATTTTCAGGTTTGATATCCCGATGGATGACCTCACCGTCGTGCGCCGCCTGGAGACCATTGAAAAGCTGCGAAGCTATCGCCAACGCCTCTTCCACTGCCAACCCGCTCTTGCGCTGGCGTATGAGCTGCCGCAATGGCTGACCTTCAACCAGCTCCATCGCCAAAAAGAGGTGGCCTTCGTCCTTGCCGGCACCGTAGACCGCCACGACGTTGGGGTGGGATATCTTGGCGGCCAGCTGGGCTTCTCTTTGAAAGCGATCGGCTTCGCGAACATCATCCACCCGATCCAGCCGCAGCAGCTTGAGGGCCACGTCTCGGCGGAGGTTCTCGTCCCGGGCACGGTAAACCGCCCCCATGCCTCCGCTCCCGAGCAGCCGGGTGACGACATAACCTCCGAACTGACGCCCCACTAACGGATCATCGGTTTCCATTGCGGAATCCCTTTGAGTATCCAGCCAATCTAAGCGGCCAACGAATCGATGAGTTCTGCGGCTTCGTCGGCGGCCGCCGATGCCCCGATGTCAGAGAAACGGAGCCGCGCTTCTTGCCAGGATCTGCGCGCTGCAATCAGGTCACCGCGGCGTTGATGGACATGTCCCAACTCTCGATCGCATTCGGCTACCTCGTAGCTGTTCTGCAGATCGACGAGCAGATTCTTGCTTCTCAGCAGCAATTCCTCGGCTCGATCCGCTTCCCCCTGTTCGCGTTTGATGATGCCTTCCACCTTGATATTTTCGGCCTGACCTCGCCGGTCGCGCGCCTGATCGGCATAGGCGCTGGCAGCGGCGCATGTGCGTTCCGCCGTCTCGGGCTGTCGCGTTTCCAGCTCGGCTAACGCGCGGCTGCTCAGAGCCCGCCCGAGGAGGGCGGTGGCTCCCATGTGCCGCGCCAATTCCACCTCATTCCGAAAATTTTCCAACGCCGCCGGCCAATCCTTCTGGACAACGTGATTGAATCCAATTCCGTGCGCAACTGGGGGAAAGCCCCCTGCACCCGTAAAACAACGCATCGCTTTGGTGTAGAGCAGCATAGCCTGGACATTGTCACCTTGTAACGTTGCCAAATGGCCGCGGGTAGAGTAGATGGCCCCGAGTAGTTCGTCGTCGCCGGCCACGATCGCCAGTTCGGCGCCGACGCGAAGGTGCTCGGCAGCTGTGATAAACTGCGATTTCCCGAGAGCAATCCGAGCCAGCAGCTCCGACAATCCGGCACGCTGCATGGCGTCGATTTGGGACTCGAACTGGATGTCGTGACACAAATGTTCCGCTTCCTCGTTCTGCCCTCTCTGAAAGTGCAGCTCGCCCATCAGCAGCAGGGCCCTGACCTGGGCCGCCCTATTCTCGTTCGGCGCGGCAAGCTGCAGGGTTTCGCGGCAGTTTCTGGCTGCATCCTGCCATTCACCTAGACGAATCTCCACGTCCGCTAATTCCAGCAGCACGGTTATGGTCCGGTTACGGTCCGGACCGGTCTCCAACTGCCGAGCCATCTGCAGTCCCATCCCAAGAAAGCTCCGAGCTACCGTCAGCTCTGCCCGCTGGCGCGCTTCTCGGCTCGCATTTAACAGGTATTCCACCGCCTTGGCGGATTCTCCGGCGTGACGCGAATGTCGCGCCAACGCCTCCGTTCTATTGGCGGGCGCTTTCTCCATGAAGTGAAGAAGACGCAGATGCATCTGGCGGCGTTTTTCAGCGGGCATCCTGGCGTAGAACAGGTCAGCCATCGCGCCGTGGGAGAAACGAAAACACCTGCCGGCCGGGGCGAGCAGGTGGGTTGATCGCTGCATTCGCACCAGCCTCCTCAAGACGCTGGTGCGGGGCCAACCCAACGCTTCGGCAACGAGCACACCTTCAAACACCGGACCCTGAATCGAGGCGGATTCCAGCAGGGAACGGTCCTCCGTATCGAGGCCCTCCAGCAAATAGTCGACGTGCAGGACATCCTCTGATTCAACCACTTCCCAGCGGCGATTAACCCAGACTCCGTCGTGCTCGTACAGGATGCCCTGTTGTCTTGCCCGTTCCACCTGTTCGATTACGTCGGCGGGGTAGCCGTCGCTGCGGGAACAGATTTGTGCAGTGAGATCCTCGTTCAGTTCGGAGTAGACCAGGTAAGCTTCGGTCAGTTGGCGCACGTCGGTTGCAGACATTCTGCTCAGTCGGACGAGCTCTACATGCTTGCGACAGGTCAGGGAACGCAGAAGGGGGGTGGTTGAGCTCGGTCCGGACCAACCTGCCGTCCGCGGCCGCATCGCGCAGACCACCACCAGTGCTTGGCTCTCAATCCTGTTCGTAAGGTAGGCGACGAGACTGATGGTAGCGGAATCGGCCCGATGAAAGTCGTCAAAACACAACACCAGCGGTTGCTTTCGCGACAAGCTCAACAAGCAATTTGCAATGCGGGCGACGCCAAGTCTGGCACCCAGGACCTCGTCGGTGTCAGGCGAAGACCCACTGCGCTTGCGGGGGCGAGGATACACTAGTTGCGCCAGTTGTGGGTCGTATGCCTCGATTGCAGTACGAAAGTTCCTTTGTTCAGCGGGAGAACCCAGGCTGGAGCAAACGCGCAGGCCGTTCAGAAAGGCGCCGAAAGGAATGCCGGGGTCCTCGTGCGATTCGCCCGCCCCGACATACTGTATTCCAAGGTCCGCGGCGGAGAACTCCATTTCGGCGAGCAGCCGGGACTTTCCGGTGCCGGGTAGGCCGGTGACAAATACGGCCGAACCGCGCGACGAAAGGGATTCGTTCAACTTTTCCCTTAGCAGCGATAACTCCGCGTCGCGGGCGATCAGCTGTGGGCGCACTTCGCTTGTTGTAGTCGATCGAGTTTTCATGGACTATGCTTTTTTTCAGTTACAGCGGAGAGACTGGTGTGGAGAATCTCCGGGATGCCGTTCCTCGAGCGGCTCCAGGCAGATCATCAGCGGCGCGAACCGCGGCGCAGACCGTACCGTGAAAAGCCCGGTATGGAGATTTCTACTGCGAGCTCATCGTCGTCGGCATCTATGTCAATAATCTCAGCAACGGTGCTGGTGCCATCGGGATAGATGTGAAATGCCTGAATATCAGAGCTTTCGGGATTGTCGTCCTCAGATTCCATATCGATCTTGAGAACCGCCGGAATTACGAACTGAGTGCCGGGGGGGTGGAAAGCGATAACCAAATCGTTCAGTGTGCTTCCGGACACCGTCATGGTGATTACCACATCCTCGCCAACCCCTCCCTCTTGCACACAGAACTCCACGTTGACTTCGGAGTCCTCCTCCTCCATTTTCACTTCGAACTCGCCAGCGTCATCGGGCGTGAACAGGTCCGAATCGGTGCGGCTGTTGTCGTCATCGTCGTCGAGCCGTTTTGCGGCGCGCATGGCCGCCTCGGGTGAAAAGGCGATGATGACCCTGCCGGAGGGATCCTCTTCCACAGCTTGACCAGCCGAAGTCGGGGAGTCGGAGACGTCACTACACCCGTACATGGCCAACGCAAGGAGGGCCACCAGGAAGGTGATGGCGAGGAGTGCCGGACTGTTGAATCGAGGTAACATTCGTATTTCCTCCAGAAGGGGGAGTTCTAACAGATCCTCATACAGGCAAAGGTCGTGCCATCTGCGCGGACCCTCTCGCCTTTTTTATTAATTGTTTAATTTCAACGAGTTACGGTTAGTCTGCAAAGCCCTGGTTGGGGTTTTCATCCCGTGGTGGTGAAAAACGACGCGGGTGATATAACCCACTGGGTCAAATGACCCGGGGGATTAAACCCGGAACTTCAAAATCGTATGGCCCATTTTGATCAGATCATCGTTTTTCAAGAGCGTAGGCGCCTGAATGCGCTCGCCGTTGACGTGGGTGCCGTTGGTGGTGTCGAGGTCCTCGACCCAGAAACTGTCCGACTGGTAGGATATCTTGGCATGCGCCGTGGACACCTCGTCATCGCTCAAGACGATATCGTTGGATTCTCCCCGACCGATGAAACGCTCGACCACTGAGATCAGGTACTCCTGTTTCTCTCCATCTGCCCCCATGACTACCAGACGGCCGACGATGTACGGTTCGATGGCGAGGCCATTGCCGCACTGGGTGCAGAAATTCGTCCCGCTTCTGTTTTGATGGCCGCAGTTAGTGCAGAGTTTCATGGGATGCTGTTCAGCTGCTCTTCTCCATGAGGTCTTTCGCTTCGGCGATTCGGTCCTTTATCTCCTCATTTTGCGGGTCTTGCTCCAGCGCCTTTTCCCAGGATTCGACGGCCTCAGAATACATCCCCTTCTTGAAGTAGACGAGCCCCAGGTTGTACTGCACGTCCACCAGATTCAGTGACTTTTGGGTTCTGGCGCCACTCTCGAGGAACTGCGGATCGACCAAGCGCGTGCCGCATACGCCGCAGTACCTGTCGCCTTCATGGTAGGCTGATTGACAACCGGGACACTCTGGCATTTTACTCCTGCGCTCTCAATCTGTCGCCACAGAATCGCCGCAATTGCCGCAAAATCGATCGCCGGGGCTGAAGAGAGTCCCACACTGTTGGCATTCCCTCTCCGCTTCGAGGGTAGTGCCGCATTGCCGGCAGAATCGATCATCTGCTTGGGCCTGGGTCCCGGCACTGAGGACAAAACAGGTATAAATCACCATTCCGATCCTCCAGCACCCGGCCAAGCTCCTGTAGAAGCCGCTCTTGGTCGAACGGCTTGGCAATGATTCCGCAGACCCCCAGGTCGATTAGCGGCCCTATCGCTTCCTTGTTCAGATAACCTGAGACTACGATCGTGGGGGGCACCGCCATCTTCCTGTTTTTCATGAAGCTCAAGAGGTCTTGCCCATGGGGCCCAGGCATATGAAGGTCGAGGAGCATGGCATCGACCGTTTGGACCTTGAGAAGCTCGAGGGCCGTACGCACCCTTTCGGCCTGGAGCGTTAAGTGGCCGGCTTTCTCCACCATGCGGGACAGGGTTTCCGCAACGGACCTGTCGTTGTCGACGATCAAGACCCTCTTGATGATGTTGGTACCCATCTCCAGGCGCTCAGCTCAGGGGTAGGAAAAACCGAAAACTAGTGCCCTCGCCGACTTTCGAAGCCAAGAGGATTTCGCCCCGGCAGCTGTCAGCAATGCTCCTGCATATGGCTAAGCCCAACCCGGTGCCCACATCCTCATCCTTTGTCGTGAAGAAAGCCTCAAAGATCTCAGCCATCGATTCTGTAGCAATCCCCGGACCATTGTCGCGTACCTCGGCAAATGCCATGGGGACATCGTCAACGTCCGAGCTCAGAGCGCGAAACACCGACCAGCCTCGTTCTTCCTCTTCAGATGCGACCTCCTCGGCCGCGGCGGCACCGGTAGCGATCTCGATCAGTCCGCGGTCGACATTCCTGGTGGCATCCAAGGCGTTGACCAAAAGATTGGTTATTACCTGCTCGATCTGTGTCGCATCGCCGCGGACTTCCGGCAGCTCGAAGTCGAAGCTGGTGTGCACGTCGATCCCCTGTGTGAGCGGGAGGAAGAACGTCAGCAGATCGTCGCACACGGAGTTGAGGTTGAGGTCGCTGACTTCGGCGTGTTTCTTGCGTGAAAAATTGAGAATGTTCCGGGTCAGGTCTTTCAACCTCTGCGTGCCGCGGTGCATGGCCGTAAAAACAAACTCTTGCTCTTCGGTATTCTCTTCTTTGAGCAAGAGCTCGAGATGGCCGGAAATCACGGCCAACGGATTGTTGATTTCGTGGATGATCGCCGAGGCCATCTGGCCCATCGCGCTCATGCGCTCCGAGCGCACCAACATGCGTTGCGCCTGCTTTAGCTGCACGTGGGCTTGCTCGATTTCGCTCAATCTCTGCTGCAGCTCCCGATTGCGCGCGCGTAATTCCTGGTAGGCGATCTGGGTCTCGAGATCGGACACCGAGAGAATCCCTTCCATCTGCCGATACGCCATTTCCAGCTCGTCCAGCAGATAGGTATTCTCCGCCTGCAACTTCTCATCGGTATGGGTAGATTTTCGGCTCATGACTATACGGCGTTGTTGATGCCGAACTTTCGCATGCGGTACCGCAGCTTGTCTCGGCTGATCGCGAGGAGGGCGGCGGTCTGCGAAACGTTGCCGCCGGCGTGTTTCAAAGCCGCTTCGATCAGTTCCCGCTCCACTGCTTCCATCGCAATTCCGCCCTCGGGAAATTGAATGCTGATAGAGCCCCTTTCGTCAACTGCAACGTTGGAAACCGGCTCGCGGCGGGCGTCCCGGGATCGCCGATCGATCTCCAGATCGGCTGCCGATATCACCTCGCCGTCGGTCATCAGGACCGCGCGTTCGACGACATTGCGCAACTCGCGGACGTTTCCCGGCCACGGATACGCCTTGACCAATTCGCAGGCATCCTCGCCAAATCGGCGCCGGGCCGATCCGTGCATGTCCGAAAAGGCATTCAAACAATGTTTGGCAAGGAGAAGCGAATCTTCGCTGCGCTCCCGTAAGGGCGGCAAATCCATGGGAACGACATTGAGCCGATAATAGAGGTCTTCACGAAATCGACCTTCGGCTACCGCCTTTTCCAGATCTTCGTTGGTGGCGGCGAGGAATCGCACCGAAACCTCCTGCTGTTGCGTGCTGCCAACGCGGCGAAATCTCTGCGTCTCCAAGACGCTCAGAAGTTTGGCCTGCAGATTGATGGGCATCAAGCCGATTTCGTCGAGCAACAGCGTCCCCTGATCGGCCACCTCCAGCAGGCCCTGTTTTCGAGCCTTGGCATCCGTGAAGGCGCCGCGCTCATGGCCAAAGAGCTCGGATTCCATCAGGTTGCCCGGGATGTTGGTGCAATCGACGCTAATGAACGGTTTGTCACGCGTGCTCCCAAGCGTATGAATCGCTCTCGCCACCAGCTCCTTTCCGGTGCCGCTTTCTCCCCTGATCAATACGGTGGCCCGGGTGCCAGCGACACGGTGAATCATGCGAAACACATCCTGCATCGCCTCACTGGCACCGACGAGTCCCTCCAGCTCGCTCTCCGGTTCCGGGGGCGGCTCCAAGAGCTTGTCGATGAGCACGCGCAGTTCGGCGAGGGGAGTTGGTTTGGTGAGGTAATGCGTCGCTCCCAGACGTATCGCATCCATTACCGCCGATGCTCCCTGGTAGGCGCTCATCATCACCACGGGACACGAGTGTTCCAACTGCTTCAGGCGTTTTAGAACCTCCAGGCCATCCATGTCGGGAAGGCGCAGATCGAGCAACACCAACCCCGGTTCGATCTCGCCACAGATGGAGATGCCCTCTTCCCCGGAGCTCGCTTCGACCGCCGAGTACCCCAAGCCGCGAACGAAATTCGACAATAGTCCACGAAGATCGACGTCGTCGTCGATTACCAGTACCGCGGTAGTCGTTCCAATGTCTTCCGCGTTGCTCACCACTCAGAATCCCACGGCGACACTCACCGTATGCAGCGAGTCAAAGAACTTCACATCGGTAAAAGCATAGTCGACGTCGACATCTTCGAGACCGCCGACGTCGAGCTCCAGCCCCAATCCAAAGCTGCTGCCGAACAGGTCATTATCTCTTCCGCCTGGCGCGACATCGAATCCGGTGCGCAACGTGAGAAAATCGCCAAAGCCGTATTCAACCCCCATCTTGATCTCGTCCAGATCGAAGTTATTGCGCTGGAACATGGTATGCAGCTGCAGGCGGTCAGCCGGGCGTGGGCGGTAGCGATATCCGAAACCCAGCTCGAAGGTGGAGGGGAGATCGCTGAACTCGCCTCGATCTTGTAGGTCGAGGAGGGGCGGCGCAGGTTTTCCGTTTGTCCACGTCGCCTCAATCCGGAACCGTCGAACCGCATCGGCGTTCCCAGATTCTTGATCGATACGCCGAAGTCCAACCCTTGTATGGCACCGAAATCGGCATACTGCAAACCGAAGTTGAAGGCGAGCGCCGAGGCACCGACTTGGTCGAAGCGGTTGGCCACGTAGTTCACTGTGCCTGCCACCGCCACCCGAGTTCCCACCTGCCGCGCAAAGCTCAACCCGGCGACCACAAACGTCGGTGCAAAGGTGCCACCCGTGCCGTCGGGCTGGGTTTCGGTGGTGATCTCGATCTCATTTGCGGTGAGGACCTTCATGTTGGCGGCAACCGAACCCAATCCGGCGAACCGGGCGCTGGCTGCGGCGTAGCTGATGCGAATGTCCGCCAGGTAAGACATGGTGGCGAACAGAAGGGTGGCGTCGTGCGACCCTCGCGCAAGGCCTGCAGGATTCCAGGAGAGGGCGGTTATGCCTTCGGTGGTGGCGATGGAAGCGCCTCCCAGTGCAGCGGCCCCGGGCGTCGACCGGAATCAGCAGTTCAGGTGCAGCAGCGGTCCCGGCCCGTTTGTCCCCGTTGGCGAAGACACTGGAGGCAAGGCACAACAAAACAACGAATGCCATCAACTGTATCGCGGAGGACGTTCTCAGTGTATGCATAGCTAGGAACCTAGAACCGATCTAGGACCTGTTGTTCCTGCACCAGGATCAGCTTGAGTGTTCGGGCGATGTTTAGATCGGGCAGCTGCACCAGCGCCAGATACATGCCGCTGGCTACCGGAATCCGGTGGTCGTTGAGCAGATCCCAGCGCATGAACTGGCTGTCGTCTTCTTTTAGCAGGGTGCGAACCCGGGTCCCTGCCAGATCGAAAATCTGGATTCGGACATGCTCCGGAAGGTGGCTGAAGGTGATGAAACGATCGTGACGGCTGGTCTCAGCCTCGTTTACTCCGTAGTACGGATTCGGAAATGCCTTGATCTTCCTGGCATCGGCCCGGCGCAGTGAATCAGAGGAGGCGATACCGGGCACCTCAAAGGAGAAGACGTCTTCCACAGCCAAAGGCGAGGTCGGAACCAGCAGGAAACTGTCCTCTTCGCGGGGGAATCGATCCTCTTGCAAGCGACTGGCAAAAACGATCCACATGATGGGCAGGTCGACCTCTTCCGGCAGCAGGCCGTGATCGGTCAACAATCCGTTTCCGGCGCCGGCGTTCGGATCGGTGTAATCGAGGTCGAAAACGAGCAACCACTCGCTGGGGCTGTAGATGGAGATGTTGTCGGTAGTCTCCTGCCAGGCGGGGCCGTAAGCGCCGTTGACCAGACCCTCCGGCACGTTGTTTTCCATAAAGCCCACCTCGAGGCGGCGCGGGGGGTCGCTCTGCACGTCGTAAGCAGCTACCCCGATCGGTACCCGGTCCTGGTAGAGGATGAAACCGGGCCCCTCCGTTTGCACGACGAATTCGCTCCAATCGTATGGATTGGAGGTGTTGAGCAGCTCATCGGGGGCCGGCACCGGCGCATCGGCATGATCGAGATAGCGATAAGCCCAGGATACATCGGCAGCCGTCAGGTCAACCGGCCGGTACTGATCTCTGCCTTCTTCAACAACCACGTCGGCAAAGCGCAGCTCGACCGTTCGTGCGCGGTCCGCGGACACGGAGGATGGCGCGAGCCAGAAGGTGTTCGGATCGCCCGTTATGGCGCCGCCAAAACCTTCGGCGCCCCACTCGGCGCCCACCCATGAATACCAGCGCTCTCCCGACGGCACGCTCCACTCCTTCATTCCAGGGGCGGGGCCCTGGACCCGGACCTCGAACCCTTCGGACCCGACATAGTGTCGGCTGCCTTGCTGATCGGTCTGCCCGTCAAGCAACAGGGTATTGGTCGCCTCATTAGTGAGCTCCCACTCCAGCCCACCGTAAAGGTGGTCATCAGGATCGGACGAAACCGGTGCCGGCCTGCCTGCATCAGGGCGTCAAACCGATCCAAGCCCTCCTGGCGCAATCGGTTAACCAGGTCCACGAGAACCATGGCGTTATTAACCACCACGCCCACGAGGATCACCGTTCCGATGCGCGACATGTCGTCCATCGGTGTTCCCGTGAGATAGAGCGTCCAATAGACACCGAGCCCGGCGAACGGTATTGAGACTATGACCGAAAGGGGCAGCACGAACGACTCGAACAGAACCCCCATGAGCAGGAATACGAAGGTAATGGACAACGCGATAGCGAACTGCTGAGACCGGTCCGTTTCCTCCATACGGATGAAACGGGCTCCCTTGTCCCAGCGGTAGCCGCGAGGCATCTCCAGGTCGGCCATAGCGCCATCTACCTCTTCGAAGAGTCCCTTGGCGTCATCTTGCGTCGCATAGGCGGTGACTGCCACCATGGCCTGACGATTGTAGCGGGTGATTTTGTCCAGGCTCCGTTCGAAGTAGAAGCTGGCGAAGGCGTCCAACGGCATCTCTTCACCGCCCGTTGTGCTGAAGAGCAGGTTGCGCAACTGTTGGAGATCCTGTCCGTCCTCGTCCCGCAATCGAGTTTTTATCTGTATCTCGCGATCATCCCCGATATGTGTCCAGCCGATCTCATTCCCCGGGATCGCCCCCGTGGGCCAGCGGACGCCGATGGCGTTGGATACGGTACGAGGTTCGATCCCATACCGTTCCATCTTTTCGCGGTTTAGTCGTATCTGTACTTCTGATGAGCCGCGGTCCAGGTCGGTGTGGACCGCGACGAAGCCCGGTATGCTGAGCAGGCGCCGCTGCACTTCCAGCGCCAGTCTCGTCAGCACCAAGTGGTCGGTACCATATATGTTCAACGTCAAAGAGGCATCCTGTTCCCCCTGTTCGCCGTTGATGGTCAGAAAAATTCCCGGGCGGGTTGGAAGGCGTTGCCTCATATCGGCGATTATCTCGTCGTATTCCATGCGCTTCTGCTCTAACATTCCCAGCCTGTCGAGGAGCCCGTTCCAGACCACCTGATACCACTCCTGCCGCTCTTCTTTCTTTAGCGCGATCGACGCCCGACCCCCCATGCCATAGTAGCTGGAGACGCGCACCTGGTCGACGTTGTAACGCTCGCGTTGGTTCATCAGGGTATCCTCTACTGCGGTCATGAACTCGTTCAACCGCTTCAGCGAAAAACTCCGCGGCATGTCGAACTTCATCCAAGCATGGCTGCGGCGTTGCGAAGTGCGGTCGGTTTGTTCGAGGCCCTGGTACGGAATCCAGATGCTCGCCCCTACCAGGAGCGCCAAAATCAGCGCGTCCAGACGGTGGGAAAGCACCCATTGCAGACAGCTCCCATAGCGACGCTGCAGATTCTGAATAGCCTTGTGCTCGCGGTGCGCTCCGGGGCCGGAAAAGCGCTGGGCAGCTAACGGAAACAGCAGCAATGCCACGAACAGGGACGTGAAAAGACCCACGGTGACCGGGAAACCCACACGCCACATCCAGAACGAGAAGAGATCGTCGTCGCTCATCAAGATCAGGGGAAGAAACACCACGACGGTGGTCAGCGTCGCCATGGTGATGGCCAATCCGACTTCACCGGCACCGGTTACGGACGCTTCTCGTTCGCCGAGACCCTCGCTGCGTTTTCTGAAGATGTTCTCCACCACGACGATGGCATTGTCCACGACGAGCCCCAGGCTCAACATCAAACCCATCATGGTGGCCAGGTTCAACGACCAACCGTAGAAATAGATGGCGGTCATGCTGGCCAGAATCGACAGCGGAATGGCGCTGGTGATGATCAGGGTCATGGGCAGGTTGCGCAGGAAAATCATCAGAACGATCGCCGCAAACAGGCCGCCCCAAAGACCGGAAATCTTGAGATTGTCGATGGAGGCAGCGATATGTTCGGCCTGGTCCCAGACGATCTGCAGCTCGGCTCCGGCCAAGCGCGGATCATCGACGAAGTCAGCCAATCTCCGACGCGCTTCTTCGCACACACCCACGATATTGGCATCTGGCGAACGCTGAATTCCGATCCAGACGGATTCCTTGCGGTTGATGCGTGTAACCCGCAGTTCGGTGGAGGAGCGCAGCTCAACCTCGGCGATGTCGCTCAGGCGCAGTGCTCGCCGGGGCTCCACAACGAACTCGCGAAACTGTTCCAGAGAGCTCAACGTCGCTACCGAGCGCACCATGATACGCCGCCCCCCCTCGTGAACATGGCCACTGGAGAGGGCGAAGTTTTCCTCCGTGAGGCGCCTCAAGACTGTATCGATGTCGACACCAAGGCTGCGTACCTTGTCCTCATCCAGCACGATCCAAAGCACGAGGTCGAGGCCGCTCCAAACGCTCACTCCGCCGACACCGTCAATACGTAATATTTCGGGTTTTATGGTCTGGTCGAGCAACAGGTCAGGCCGTGAGATGGAGCGGTCAAAGCGTGCATTGATCCACATCACATCGAAGCTCTCGTCACCTGATTCCACCCAGCCGACGTCGACTTCACGACCCCTCATGGTTTCATCGAAATCCAACTGAGCGTAAAACCAATCCATGCGGTCGCGCAGCTCATACCAGGCGCGCTTCATATCGGTGCCCTTGTGGTATTCCACATAGGAGGAACCCCGTTCCCGCTGCGCAAACGCCCTGGTGCCCTTGAAGCCGCTCAGGGTATATAGGGCGTTCTCCAACGGAATAACGATCTCCTCGAGAGTCTGAGTCGCGGTTGAGTTGGGAAAGGGTACCCAAGCCCAGAGGGTGCTGGTTGCCTCACCCTTGGGTTCCATCGCCAGGGGGATGCGCAGGTAGGCGATCCATCCGATCACCAGCAATGCGAGTAGCGCCATCACCACGGTGACGGGACGGTTTACGGACAGACGGGGCAGCAGGTATTTCTGCATGTCGACAGGACCGCCGTTAATTACGGTCTATCAGATGGATGCAAATGCGGCCTCGCCGGCAGGGGCGCCCACGATAGAGTGCCACACGGTTCAACGCCAGGCGAGGTGCAAATAAGCTAGGGGGAGAATATGAACAATGACCAACCTTTTGTGCTCGCTATGGATCGGGTAGTATCACATGGACGCGGTACTGTATATTGGACGCGGGACATCAAATATGATGAAGATATGGCGGTGTTAGGATAGAGCGAATGAAGAAAGTGTCCCTAAGCTTGATGTTGCTTTGTTGGTGCTGCAATCTCGCAGCCGCAAGCGAGCCTATTCGCCTCATGACCGAGGAGTTTGCGCCCTTCCAGTACTACGAAGGTAAAACACTGACCGGAGTTTCAATTGAGATCGTGCGGGCCTTGCAGGCGAAGGTAGGCAGCACTGATGCGATTGTCGTCTATCCCTGGAGCAGGGGCCTCAGGCTCTTGGAGCGAACGAAGAACAGTGCGCTCTTCTCTACGTTGAGGACGGAAAGTAGAGAGAAAAAGTACAAGTGGGTGGGTCCACTGGCTGAGCTCAGGATGGTGTTCTTCAAGAAGGCGGGCAGCCCGATCCAGCTCGCTTCCGTAGATGATGCTATGAAGCTTGCTAAAGTCGGCGTTACCAAGAATGTTGGGTCGCACGACCTTCTTCTCAGCCTCGGATTCACCAACCTGGATGTTCTCGAGAGTGGTGCGGATGAGACCAACATCAAGAAGCTGGTCAGGGACCGCATCGATCTTTGGCCGAGTTCCTATCTGGCCGGACTACACAGCGCGAAAAAGATGGGTCTTCAGGGCCGGATCGAAGCGATAACCAATGTCAACATCATGTCGGGCCATCTCTACTTGGCCTTCAACAAGGATACCGATGATTTGATCATCAAGTCCTGGCAGGCTGGACTCGACGAGCTCCGTGGGCACAGGGTGGTGGACGCGATCATCGCCAAATACCGGTGAGGAACCGGGAGGCGGATAAACCGGCCGCAGCTACACTTTGAATTGTACTACCGCGCGTTGTAGCTTGTCGGCTAACAGACTGAGCTGTTGCGCGGAGTCCTGCACCCCGCTCGCACGCGCCGAGATCTGATCGGATCCCTCAGCTACATCCACCAGCGTTCGTGTTATGCCCTCGCTATTTCCCGCAAGGCTGGTGGTGCTCTCCGAAATTGCTCGTTGCGTCGAATTTTGTTGTTCAACCGCTTCTGCATTCGTTTCGGAGAGATCCCCGATCTGTTTGACCCACAGCGGAACGGTTCGTTTGTTCTCCGACCATGAAGATCAAATCGATCAGATCCGTCGATGTAACGTTCCCCACCACCGCACCTGCGAAGACCAAGAAAATCACTTACAAGACAGCCAGACGTCCGTCCTGGGCGGAGACCGGACCGGTCGCCAATCCGATGACACGCTATCCACGTTATGCCGAGTTTCGCCCTTCGTGGATGCCGACCTGGAGGAACTTCGGATGTGTCGTCGAAGCGGAAGACGGCACCTGGGGGTTCGCCACGGCCAGCCACGGTCGCCCGGTGGCCGCCATCATCGATGACCACCTGGGGCCGCGGCTCGAGGGCGAGAGCTGCCTGGCTACCGAGAAGTGTTACGACATGATGGTGCGTTTGGGCGCCCCTTACGGCGCGACCGGGCTCCACGCCTATGCCGTTAGTGCAATCGATCTGGCTTTGTGGGATCTGAAAGGGAAGTTGCTGCAGCGACCGGTCTACGAGCTGCTCGGCGGCCCTGCTCGCGACGAGCTTTTCTGCTACGCCACCGGAGGCGATGCAGATTGGTACCGCGAGCTCGGTTTTACCGCGATCAAGCTTCCGTGCCCGTACGGCCCGGACGATGGTCTCGAGAGGCTCCAGAAGAACGTCGAGATGGTGGCGAAAACCCGGGACCTGGTCGGTGACGGGACGGAGCTGATGCTGGATTGCTGGATGGCGTTCGACGTGGAGTACGCGGTGCGCCTGGCAGAGGCGTTGCGGCCCTACAATCTCAAATGGATGGAAGAGGTCCTGAGGTCTGAAGACTTCGATGCCCATGCTGAACTGCGCCAGCGGGTCCCGTGGCAAACTTTGGCTACGGGCGAGCACTGGTACACAACCGTGCCGTTTCAGCACGCCGCCAAACGTCAGCTGGTAGACATCCTGCAGCCAGATATCGGCTGGGTTGGAGGTCTCACCGCCATGGTCAAAATCTGCGCCATCGCCGAGGCAGCGGGCATCTCCGTCATTCCTCACGGCGGTGGCAACTCGCCCTACGGACACCATGCGTGTTATGGGCTGCCGGCCATTCCCTGGACCGAGTGTTTCATAGCGACCCCACCCGGCGTTCCTCCGCAGGAAGCTCCGTGGATGCCCGGAGTAGCTGCTCCCGACAAGGGCCGCATGCGGCCGTCAAACAGCCCCGGCTTTGGCCTGGAGATCAACCTGACAGATGTATCGCCATTCGATCACCGGAAGGCGTGACGATACGGTGACCGGAAACCACAACCAGTGCCGCGAACTTAAATGGACCGGATCTCGACGATGACCGAAGCGCCGCTTCATTTCAAAACCATCACTCAGCTTGCTGAGCTGATCAAATCAAAGCAACTGTCGCCGGTAGAACTCGCCGAGAAGTCGCTTCGGCGCATCGAGGAGCATGATGCCCGATTCAAGAGCTACGCCACCGTGATGGCGGATCAGGCACTGGCAGCAGCTCAGGATGCGGAGAAGGACATCATTTCAGGTGCCTACCGCGGGCTCTTGCACGGAGTTCCGCTGGCGGTCAAGGATCTATGTTTTACCCAAGGCGTTCGCACCATGGGAGGAACCAAGGTGCTGGCCGATCACGTACCTTCCTTCGATGCAACCGTCGTAACAAGACTCAAAGCAGCGGGCGCGGTGTTGCTGGGCAAGCTCAACATGACCGAAGGCGCGATGGCGGGCTACAATCCGGTGCGCGATATCCCCATCAATCCCTGGAACGCCGAGCGCTGGACCGGCTCTTCGTCCAGCGGCTCGGGGGTGGCGACGGCGGCGGGTTTGTGCTTCGGATCGCTTGGCAGCGACACGGGCGGCTCCATTCGTTTCCCTTCAGCATGCAACGGCATAGTCGGTCTCAAACCGACGTGGGGGAGAGTCAGTCGCTACGGGGTGCTCGCTCTTGCCGAGTCGCTGGACCACGTGGGACCGATGACCAGGAGTACGGCCGATGCGGGCATCATGCTGCAGGCGATCGCTGGGCACGATCCCCATGACCCTACCTCGTTGTCCGCGCCGGTCCCCGATATGCTGGCAGGTATCGACAGAGAGATCGCCGGCATTCGCATCGGTTTCAATGAACGATTCGCCACTGAAGGCATCGACCCTGAACTGGTCGAGGCGGTTAACGCGGGGGTGAAGGTTCTTCGGGATCTGGGAGTCGAGGTGGTCGAGGTGGAACTGCCAGACATGGATCAGTACACCTCGGCGTGGCCGGTTTTGTGTACCGCGGAGGCGGTTCTGGCCCACGAGGCCACCTATCCATCGAGGAAGGACGAGTACGGTCCCTGGCTCCGGGAATGGCTGGACCGGGGCGCGAGGGTCGCGGGGGCCGACTACGCCCGGGCCAACAACCTGCGCGCCGAGTGCGCGGGTCATCTTCGCCGAGTGCTCGAGGAGGCGGATCTGCTTGCCTGCCCGACGACGGCTGGACCGCCGTACCCGATCACACCCCAGGAACTGTATGGGGGCATTGCCAAAGAGCGCGAACCCAAGTTCCAGCGGTTCACGGCGCCGTTCAACTTCAGCGGTGGCCCCACGCTGTCGCTACCGTGCGGACTGAACAGCGAAGGTTTGCCCCTCAGTCTTCAACTAGCCGGCAGACATTTGTCCGAACCGTTGCTCTGCCAGGTGGGTCACGCCTATGAGCAGGCAACCGAATGGCACCGGTTACATCCTGATATCTGAGGCGCCAGATGTCAGCAGCAGGGAGTAAGAGATGGCAGACGCATTCAATGTTCCCGGGGTAGTCAAGCCGTTTGGCGTGTTCTCCAGCGCTGCCTGGCAGCCCCGGGGTCGGGTGCTGCATGTTTCGGGTCATGTCTCCCAGAACGAAAGCGGTGCAACCGTCGGCAAGGGAAGCATGGAAACGCAGACGCGGCAGGTGCTCGAGAATATCCGAGATGTGTTGGCTCACGCCGGCGGTACCATGGACGATGTGGCCAAGGTAACCGTGTTCGTGACCGATGTTTCCGAGATTGGGACCATCCACGAGGTCCGCCGTGAGTACTTCAAGGAACCGTATCCCGCCAGCACGCTGGTGCAGGTGGCCCAGCTCATCGACCCCGACTGGCTGATCGAGATCGAGGCGGTGGCCGTCATCCCGGACGATCGCGCGGTCTAACTTCGCTCGATCTTGCTCCTGGGGATCAGCAGCGGCACCATCCAGGCGGTGTAGATTAAACCGCAGACAAGAAGCATCCCTCCAAACGCTAAAAAACCGACGCGAAAAGCCCCCTCGCCGACGATGTTTCCCATGGCGAGAAAGGTCAGGATTCCCCAGAGCTCGATGGAGACACCGCGCACCGATGCCACTGTCGCCCGGGTTGCGGACGGAATCATATGCTGCAGCCGGCCATCGAACACAACGTCCGCCGTCTGGATGAGGAAGGTGATGATCACCAAGAAGGCGATGCTGGCAGGTGTCATCTGCCAGGCGGCCAGGAGCAACAGGACTCCGCACAGAAGGATCGAAGCGCAGAATATACGCGTTGGCCAGTTCTCAAAACGATGGGCAACGAAACTCGACGCCGCCGGAACGGCATAGACCACAGCCAGGAATAAGCCCAAGGAGTATTTCGGCAATCCCGCTTCCGTGGCGAAGAGAGGCCAGTACTCGTCGAGCACGCCCCCGATTGTGACCGTGATTGCCACGAAAACTATGAGACGAAAAACCGCTGGTTCATGAATCACGTAACCGACTCCGCTTTTCAAGAGCCTGAGATAGGTGTGCTCTGACGTTGCTTCCACGGCCGGGGCTTCAGGTAGGGTCAGCAATAAGGCGAATGCGAGGAGCACGGCGGCCGCGCTGCCCCATACGAGAAGGTCGTACCCGTAGCCGAACAGTGCGGTTGCCGCCAACGAGGAAACGATCAAACCGCCGTAGCGCAGACTGCGCGTGCGCCCAAGTACCTTGACGTATTCCGATTCCCGCTCCAAGCGTTTGAGCTCGTCATAGACCAGCGCTTCGAATGATCCTGAGGAAAGGGCGCTTTCGGTGCCCCAGAGCACGAAACCGATAAAAAAACCCCAGAAGTCGGGGTAGAGCACCCAACAGGCATATCCACACGCGCGGATCAGCTCGCCCGCTGCCATGACCCATTTGCGCGAGAACCGATCCGCCAGCGCACCCGAAGGTACCTCCAGGGCGACGCAGGTGCCGGACCAGGCGGCGAAGAGGATCGAGACCTCCAATCCGCTCAAACCGTAGTCGACAAACATGACGGCGTAGAACGGGTAGATGAGCATGAGCTCATCCAGGAAGCTGAAGGCGTACAACCTGAAGAGAAAGCTTTTCAAGGGGTTCTTATATGTCTGTTTCGAAATGTGTATCGTAGATGCCGGTGCATGCGGACGAACTGATGTAGCCGCTTGCGCAATGGTATCGCGTAGCTACCTTATACTTACGCAATCTCTGCGTTCATTTTCGCCCTCTGTCTCGATGTATTCGCTGCGTGCATGCCGACGCTTGGTAGATAAAAAACATGGAAGATCTGCAGCCTGACGAAGTGTTAGCTGATATAATAGGTGATACGCCGCGCCCACGTACCGAAATCATGCAGAATTTCTGGCAATACGTTAGAGAGCAGGGATTGCAGGACGCGGGGCGGCGCGAAGTCAAGATCGACGACAAGCTGAAACCGGTCCTGGGGGACGAGAAGAAGGTGAGTATCTTTCTCGTGGCCAACCTCGTGGAGCAGCACCTCAGCTAGCCGGTCCACAAGAGGACCGCACTGCCCGTTTTCGACTATCACGAGGCGACGAAACACTCCTTCCAGCAGTATGCCAGGGGCCCGGGGTATATGGACTGGGCCACTCAGCCGAATCCCTTTCGTCGGTTTGAGGGCGCAAGGCTACTGCCGCTGCAGAAAATTTCCCCTTCAGAAGAACCGCTGTACGACCACGCATTCCTTCCAGGCCGCATATCTTCCCAGTCGGTGAATCGGCTGAGCATCTCTCAGCTGTTCTATGACAGTTTGGCTATATCGGCCTGGAAAAGTATCGGCGAGACCAGCTGGGCTCTTCGGGTTAATCCCTCGAGTGGCAATCTGCACCCGACCGAGGGTTACCTGATTTGCGGCCCCATAGAAAACCTCTGCAGCACACCGATCGTCGGCCATTACGCACCAAAGGAGCATGGGTTGGAGGTTCGGGCAGAATATCCCCTTGAATTGTGGAAGACTTTGCGGGCGAGATTTCCCGAGAACGTTTTCTTCATCGGACTCAGTTCCATTCACTGGCGGGAGGCCTGGAAGTATGGCGAGCGTGCCTTTCGATATTGTCAGCATGATGCAGGTCACGCCATAGGTGCTATTGCCATAGCTGCCGCCGGAATGGGCTGGAAGACAAAAGTCCTGGAGGATTTGGGGACAGACGAGCTGGGGTTGCTCATGGGTTTGTCTCAAGAGCACGATGGCGAATCGGAAGAGCCTGATCTGCTGTTGGCAGTGACGCGATCGGAAGAGCAGATGGTCGAGTCAGGTCTTCCCGCTGATTGCGTGCGGACCTTCGAGTCGCTTGCCTGGCGAGGCCGACCCAATCGACTGAGTCCGTCCCACGTCGATTGGGGCATGAATGAAATGGCCAAAGCGGCGAGGAAACCGCAGGGTGCCAGCCGCTATGAACCAGTTTGGAATTTGCCGCAACAGCGGGAGTTGCCCGTTCGCCCGGTTGCTCTCCGCAGCATGATTCGCCAGCGCCGTAGTGCGGTTTCCATGGACGGAGAGTCGCACATTTCCAGGGACACGTTCTATCGTATCCTGCAAAATACTCAGGCCGTACCGGGAAACATGCCTTTCAACGCCCTCCCCTGGAAGTCCCATATACACCTGGCCATTTTTGTCCACCGGGTGGAGGATCTAGCCCCAGGACTCTACTTCTTAGTGCGGGACCCGGCACAGAGAAGAAACCTTGAAGCGGCAATAACCCGGGCTGACCAATGGCATCGACCCGTTGAATGTCCAGAGCAACTGGAGCTGTTCTGCGTTGTGGAGGGCGACATGCGGAATGCTGCCCGGCAGGTTTCCTGTGGTCAGGAAATCGCCAGTGATGGTTGTTTCAGTCTTGGTATGATCGCCGAATACGAGGAATCACTGAAACGGTACGGTCCATGGTTTTATTCGCGGCTTTTCTGGGAAGCCGGCATCGTCGGGCAAGTGCTCTATCTAGAAGCCGAGGCCGCAGGCATTCGAAGCACTGGCATCGGTTGCTACTTCGACGATCCCATGCACGAAATCCTCGGCCTGAGAGACCGAAAATATCAAGATCTCTACCATTTCACGATCGGTGGACCGGTCGAGGACAGCAGGCTCACAACCCTCCCAGCCTATCCGTAAGCGCAGCTATAGGAGAGATTGGGCAGGTTACGTACACCGCATGATGGCTCCGCAGGACAGCTCCACCTATGCCTCCCAAGTTCGGTGACTATTCGATCGTTACACCAACCTTGTGGATATCGATCCATGCGGACGTAACCGTCTTCAGCATGTGTGCCGTACGCATGATCGTTTGACGGAACCACCGGGTTCCCGCATCATCCGCCGACAGAAAGGCGATCGCGTCATCCGGCTTCATCCAGCGATACTCTGAATGTTCCGCGTCCGCTTCTACGGTATCGTTTCCCGTGATCGAACAACAGAACATGACTCCTTGTAGCTCGTTCTCGGGTTTCTCCTCGCCGCGGTAGAAGTGGGTCAGACCGATGATGAAGTCGATAGTCACGCGAAGCCCGGTCTCCTCCGCCACTTCGCGATGCAGGGCTTCCTCGAACCCCTCTCCCTGATTTACGCGGCCGGTGACGCATTCCCAGACATCGGCGCCAAAATCACGATCGGGGACCCGCTTCATCATCAGGTAAGCGCCATCGCGGTTGCGGATCAGTCCGGCGATGCCGGTCAAGAAGGTGCCTGGTTCATGCATAGTTCACGCGCAAGAAATAGCTATTGGTTCAACGACCCTTGCCCCCTTGCCCATTTTTCTGGGCCCGCTGGCGCACGCCGTGCTGCAGCTCCTTCTTGCGTACACGCAGCTCTCCGGGGGTAACCTCGAGCAGCTCGTCTTCACCCAGGTAATCGATGGCGTCATCCAGAGACATGATGCGCGGCGGCGAGAGTGCCTCGGCGATCGCCTTCGGAGTCGTGCGGTGGCCCGTCAAGTTCTTTGTGCGGCAAACGTTCAACACCAGATCCTCGTTGCGAATCGTCTGGCCGACGACCTGTCCGCCGTAAACCTGATCCCCAGGGCGGATAAAGAAGGTACCGCGCTGCTGCAGGTGCTCCAGGGCGTAGGCGCTGGTAGTACCGGTTTCGTGTGAGATCAGCGAACCGTGCCCGGAGGTTTCGATTTCACCGGCGAGGGGTTGATTGCCTTCGAACAAGGTATTGAAGGTGCCAGTCCCGCGCGTAGCGTTGAGGAAGGGTTGGCGAAAACCCAGCACGCCGCGCGTCGGCACCAGGAACTCGGCGAATACGGTGCCGTCTTCACCGTGGCGGATATTCTGCACCTGCCCCCGGCGCTTGCCCAGCATCTGACTCACCGGCCCTAGATACTCGTTGAGCACTTCGACAAAAACGCGCTCGATGGGTTCGAGAAGACCTCGTTCGCTCTCGCGGAAAATCACTTCGGGTTTGCCGACGGCAAACTCAAATCCTTCGCGCCTCATGGTCTCGATCAGAATGGCCAGGTGCAGCTCGCCCCGACCCGAAACGATGAATTCTCCGGAATGTTCGGTTTCGGCCAACCGCAGAGCAACATTGCTTTCGAGTTCGTCGACGAGGCGCTTGTGTATCTCCCGACTGGTGACAAAGCGCCCTACGCGTCCCGAGAACGGACTGTCGCTGACCTTGAAGAGCATGCGTACCGTCGGATCCTCGACCGTTATCGGCGGCAGGGGTCGAGGGTCGAGGGGGCAGGCCAGAGTGTCGCCGATTCCGACTTCAGCCACGCCGGAGACGGCGACGATATTGCCAGCGTTCACCTCCTCCACGGCCACGCGCTTCAAGTTGCGGAAAACGAAGACCTGACCGACGGTGGCGGTGCGGGTCTCACCTTCAACGTTGATATGGGCGATTTGCTGTCCGGCACGAATGACACCGCTGCTGAGGCGTCCCACTGCGATCTTGCCAACGTAGCTGCTGTGCTCCAAGGTCGTGACCAACAGCTGGGAAGCACTGTCCGCATCTATTTGGGGGGGAGGCAGGTGTTCGATGATGGTCTCGAACAGCGGGCGCAAATCGTCGGCCAGATCGATGGGTGCCAATCCTGCGCGTCCTTCGAGAGCCCGGGTGAAAACCACTGGAAAGTCGGCCTGGTGGTCTTCGGCGCCAAGATCGACAAAAAGGTCGAAAGTGGCATTGACCACCTCGTCGGGCCGGGCAGCCGGCCGATCCACCTTGTTGACTACCACCACCACCCTGTGGCCCCGGTTCAATGCCTGGCGGAGCACGAAGCGGGTCTGGGGCATGGGGCCTTCCACCGCATCCACCAGCAGCACGACACCGTCGACCATATTCATTATACGCTCGACTTCGCCGCCGAAATCGGCATGACCAGGGGTGTCGACGATATTGATCGTAGTATCCCCGTAGAGGACTCCAGTATTCTTGGCGAGGATGGTGATGCCGCGCTCGCGCTCGAGATCATTGGAGTCGAGCACTCGCTCGGCCACCTCCTGGTTGGTCCTAAACACATTGGTCTGACGCAGCATGCCGTCCACCAGCGTAGTTTTGCCATGGTCGACATGCGCAATGATAGCCACGTTGCGGATGTTGGCGGGCGTTGCGACGCGGTCGATCTCAGTCATCAGTATCGTAGGATCCGGACGGCTAGGCGGTTACTAAAAAAGGATCCTGACTCGATCTTCAGGATCCCTTTCATCTGGCAGTCCCAAGTTACATCCAAGATAGGGCATGAGGGTCAATCAGAGAACCGGTGCCTTGCCGGTGTCAGGCCAACAACGACACGCGCTGCGATCGCCGGTGGACATGGAGTCGTCCTTTCGTAGGTTGCATCACGATGATTCATAAACAAGGAAACGGCATCTTCGTGTTCGGAGAAAACACCGACCAGCTCGATCCGAAGGATGTAGAGTCGATTGCACCGCTCATCGGCATCGGTTGCCAGTCCGGCGACACGGTTATGGGTTTATCGGCGGTGCGGCGCGGGGCGACCTTCGCCTTCGTGTTCGTGGCGACGGAACTGGCGGCCGGCACGTTGCGGGAATTGGAGCGCCGTCATTCCGGATCCCGGCTGTTCCGCGTCGCGGACATGACCAGCTTGACGGCGGCCGCGGGGCGCGCAGACGTATCTGTCTTAGGTGTAAAGCCAGGTTCACTGGCTGACGGTATTGCCGCCAAGCTGTCAGTGTCAGGTCCACCACAAGAAACGCCCGGAGGCAAGGGATAGGCTTCGACGGCTCATGCCACGAAAAAGAGTGGTCAACTCCAGGCCAGTATACTCATCCCAATCGGGCCGCCTCTGCTCCGACTGTGGCAAACCGGTGTCCGAATGTTCGTGCAAGACCGGTCAACAGGGGCGTGCGGCGAAGGATGGCATCGCGCGCGTCGGTCGCGAGACCAAGGGCCGGAAAGGCAAGGGCGTTACCATAGTAACCGGCGTGCCGCTGGCGGGTGCTGAGCTGGAAAATCTGGCGAAGGAACTGAAGGCGAAATGCGGAGCCGGCGGCACCTTGAAGCAGGGCGTTATCGAGATTCAGGGAGATCACCGGGACGCGATCGTTGCCCTGCTGCAAGAGAAAGGGTTTGTGGCGAAGCGTGCCGGCGGGTAGTTGCGTCGGTTTAGCACGTAGGGTTGAACAACAAACGCTGAGGAGACAGCAATGATGGTTCTATTTGTACACCGCCAGCGTAACCGTAGTCGCCTGGTGCACCGCCCTGTCAGCGCAATCCGTCGAATGGAAAGAGCTGGCGCGCAATCCGATATTCGGAGAAGCCAGAAACGACGGTCCCAAGGCCTACTATCCCAGTGTGCTATTCGACAAACATGGTTTTGCTGCAGGTCGCGACCGGCGTGGACGATTCAACTACCGCATGTGGTACGGTACCGCGGATGGGCAGACGGGTATAGCCGTCTCGAACAATGGCCTACGCTGGCGTGACGAGGGTATCGTGCTTCCTCAGGGATATCACGCCACGGTCAAATATTTCCGGCGGGGGTTTTCCGGAGTCGACAGCGGCGAGCAGCCCAGTGCCGATCGGATGCACTATCGCGTTTGGTACTGGGATCCCACCCTGCTCTATACCGTAGCTGCCATGCGCTACGCCGAATCGCCCGACGGCGTGTCGTGGCACAACGACCAGCCGGTTCAGAACGGCGCCGTAGAGATCGTCACGGGCGAGTTGCCCGATTGGAACAGAGGCACTTACGGCCCCTGCGATATCATCTACAATCCGCGCGCGGACGCGCCGTTTGTATTGTATTACAACGGCACGACCGGTGGAGACGAGGCGATCGGTCTGGCGCACTCGCCCGACGGAATAACCTGGACCGGATACGACAGCGACGGGGACGGTGCCGCGGATCCGGTGTTCAGTGGCACCTACACTGCAGGTGACTGGGACTTCGATTACGTCGGCCGCGCGACTGTGGTCAGGACCGGCCGCCGGCAGTACGAGATGTGGTACTCGGGGGGCGACGGCGCCCTCAACCAGGGCATTGGTTACGCTGTTTCTCGGGACGGGCGCAACTGGGTGCGAGAGGCTGGAAACCCGATCTTCCACGTCGACGATGGAGTCGGCTGGCGCACCGAGCGCAGCTATACCCCTGCCGTGCTGCCCTGGAAACGAAATTCCTACAAGATGTGGTTTGCAGGTCGCTCCGATGGGGAGACTTCCATCGGCTACGCCGTCGGCGGGCGGAGGCGGTCACCGTCCAGGCTGGCCGCTGGGCCCAGGGGCGATGACCTGCCTGACGTGGACAGGGCCAGTCGGCTAGTGGTATCCACCCACCCCAATCCCGCCAATCCCGAAACCGCAATTCGGATCAGGTTGTCGGTCGCATCTCGGGTCGAGGTCGATCTGTTCGACGCACTCGGGCGTCGGGTGCGGACGCTCTTCGAGGGTTCGATGCAACCGGGCGGGCATAACTTCGTCTGGGATGGCCGCGACGATCGCGGGCGTGACGTTGGCAGCGGCGTCTACTTCTACAGGGCGCTTGCCGGTCGTGTGAGGGAGACGGGACAGATTACGCTCCTGCGCTGATCACTCGCATCCAGCGATATAGGTCAGACCGTCACATGAAGTCTAGCGCGCCAGCCGGGGGTTTCAAGCGGACTGCGGTGCTTGCGCAAATGTCGAGTGGTAGGAATCGAGCGCAGCTCCACCCAGGCGTTCACTGATGATCCTGATTTCGGTGCGCCTGTACTCCCAACCGTCAGACCGTTCGACCTGCTCCAGATAGTCGCTCAGATGCAGCCGCATTAAGTCTTCGAACTGTTCGTGGGAAAGGTCTATGTGCTCACCTGAAAGCCGATCTTTGATCAGGTAGCGGGCCTGGTGTTGGTCTACCAGGGCAAAGAAGCTGTCGCGATCCATGGCACAATTGGCGTAGGCAAGCAGCTCGGCTCGATCGCCGATCAGCTCCCGCAGCTCCGGGCGTCGGTCCAGCGGCAGGGTGAAATCCTGAAACCGTTCGGTGCCGTAGATCGAATGGAACATCGCGGCGCGACAGAGCTCGTCGTCCGCGTCCCATGATTGCATGTACTTGTACACGCCAACAGCGTGAGCAAGGTAGGTCGTTCGCGAATGCGGAATCTTCGCGGCGCCGAGCTGGGTGATATACTCCGTCATGGTTTTCATCGGTAGGGTCATTTTAGTCTCCATGTTCGCGGTGAAGGTAGATCCCGACCACTATTAAACATACACTGTCCCAACGTCTTTGCCGGAAGGGATCGGAGACCAGTCATTCGGCCCTGCTCGCCGATCAAGGATTCCTTCCTCTTGCCGCTATAAGTAATTATCAGATAATCATACGTCTGCAGCGGACCCCTCAAGACTCGGGCACACCATGAAACGTAAAAAACGTGCGGCTAAGCTCAATCTCATCAAACCCGATGACGTCAATCCAGAGTTGTGGCAGATGCTCACCGCCGCACGGGCTGGTCATCGGGGTAAGGTAGCCCGTCTGCATGCTGCCGATTCTTCGTTGATGCAACAGGAATTCTGGTACACCCGGCCGCTGCACTTCGCCGTGCGTGAAGGGCACCAGGGGGTGGTCAGGTTTCTCCTTGATAACGACGACGACTCCACTTGGGTCCGCTATGGACACGACGACCTGGCTACGGTAGCCCGGGATCGAGGACACGATACCGTCGCCGATCTTCTTATTGCAGACCGGCTGAAACATAACGTCGATCGGGTCCGAAACATACACTTTGCGGCGGCAAACGGTGATCTGAAGAAGGTCGAGAGGGAACTAGGTGACGACGCAAGTCTGGTGAATGCGGGAGACGGCGAAGGCTGGACACCGCTCCATCATGCGGTCGACAAAGACCAATTCGAGGTTGCCGGCCTGCTGATCGAGCGCGGCGCCAACATCGATGCCGTGCAAAAGGGCGGTAGCGAGAATTGGTATCGAGCCCGCGGGCTACGTCCGGTGGACCTGGCGCTCAAGAAAGAAAGCCATATGATGCTCGGTTTTCTATTGGCCCGGGGTGCCCACTACAGCCTCGATCTGGCGGTGGCTGCCGGAGATGGCAAGGCGGTCAGGCAGTTGTCGAGATCGAAGGAAAACCGACAAGCCTTCGGCGGACGCGCCCTGGCACTGGCCGTGAATGCGGGCGATCCGAAGCTGGTTAAAACGTTGCTGCGATCCGGCGTGGACCCGACTCAACCGGAGCCACATGCTCCTCGCGGTTCGGCCCTGTGGGTCGCGACTCAGGACGGACATCTGGAAATCGCCGAGATGTTGCTGGAGGCCAGCGCCGATCCCAACGGCTGGATCGAGTCGGGCGGTGCTCCCGTGCACCAGGCGAAGGACGACGCCATGAAGGCGTTGATGTATCGCTATGGAGGAAAACCTAAAGACGCGGCTGATTTTGTTCTCGATGACAACCTGGATGCGCTGGCGGTGCTGATCGACCGCGATCCACAAGGGGTATCAACTGCCGAATGCGGAACGGTATACACCTACGTCTCCCTCGGCAAGGTGCACATGCTGGATCTGTTGCTGGCGCGAGGAATCCCGGTTCCACCGGTCGTCACCGCCTGCCGCACCTACCTATGGCGCCGGCCCGAACTGACCCGCCGCCTGCTGGAAGCTGGCATGGATCCCAACCTGCCCAACTGGCAATGGGTTACCCCGCTGCACAACATCGCCGAGATCAATCCGATGTATAAACACCGGGCTCGCCACAAGAACTCGCGAAAGAGGGAACGAACCAATCGTGCGAACCTGGTAGATCTGTTCCTTCAATTCGGAGCCGAGATCGACGCCGTGGACGAGGAGTACCGCTCGACCCCGCTCGGTTGGGCGGCGCGTCAGGGAGAGGAAGACGCGGTCGAGCTGCTGATGAATCGGGGAGCGAATCCCAATGGTGGCGAAGCGTGGGCACGACCGCTGGCGTGGGCGGAACGGCGGGGTTATGCGAGGATAGCTCGCCAGCTGCAAAAAGCTGGCGCGAAATGAGTGGTGAGCATGTGGCTGCCAAAGGATATACGGATCGCTGAGAAAGGAGAGCAAGGTGGGGAAGAAAAACAAGAAGCTGAGAGTGGCGTTTATCGGTGCCGGGGGAATTGCCGGCACGCACATGGGATATCTGGCGGAGATGGAGGACGTGGAGATGATCGCCGCTGCGGATGTAGTGCAGGCAAGCGCCGAAGGGCGGCGCGAGGAGTACGGGATGGCCGCCGCCTACGTCGACTACAAGAAAATGCTCAAGGAAATGAAACCGGACGCGGTCAGCGTTTGCACGCCCAATGGTCTGCACGCACCATGTAGCATTGCAGCGCTCAATGCCGGCGCCCACGTAATCGTCGAAAAACCGATGGCTATGAACGCCCGCGAGGCGCAGAGGATGGTGGAGGCCGCGAAGCGGAACCGGCGCAAGCTCGTCATCGGTTTCCAGTATCGGTTCGATCCGAAGACGCAATACATCAAGAATGCACTGGATACCGGACGTATGGGCGCGGTAGTCTATACGCGTATACAGGCGCTGCGTCGCCGCGGGATCCCCAACTGGGGTGTGTTCGGTCGCAAGGAGCTGCAGGGAGGTGGCCCCCTCATCGACATTGGAGTGCACCTCATGGAAACGGCCCATTACCTGATGGGTTCACCCACGCCGGTCGCGGCCAGCGGCAGCACCTACACCTATCTGGGTGATAAACCTACGGACGTGCGTTCGATGTGGCCGGACTGGGACTACAAGACCTACACCGTCGAAGACCTGGCCGTGGGCCAGATCCGTTTCGCTAACGGCTCCACCATGCAGATCGAATCGAGCTTCGCCGCCCATATCGAACACAACGTATGGAACGTCACGATCATGGGGGAGAAGGGGGGCGCCTCGTGGGATCCCCCGGGGCTGTTCACGGACGACTCCGGCTACATGACCAACAGCAGTCCGAACTGGCTCCCCGCGAAGGATCCGTTCCGGCTGAAGATGCGCAATTTCGTCGACCACGTTCTCTACGGTAAGAAGAGCATGGCTCCCGGGACCGACGGCCTTATGGTGCAGAAGATGCTGGATGGAATCTACGCGTCGGCAGAAAAGAAGCGTGAGGTGGCGATTAGATAAGCTCGAGTCGCCTGGCGGCAGTCAGGGGCGAGTTAGCGCGTTTTATCTAAAAACCTTGAATACCTTGGGACCTCCGCCATCGGCGCGAATGCAACCGTTGAGGAGTTCGCTGGGTGAAGCGCAGAACAGCTTGTTAGTGCGACCGACGGTGAAGAGGTACTTCCTGCCCGTCTGCAACACCTCGGTGCCCTCCGCTTCGGCTTTCTTCTTTGCGGCGGCGTGGACGCGGCTAGGTTTGTATTCCCGCATCTCGAAGAGATCCGAAAAGCTGCCATCTTCGAAACCGTCAACGGTCATCAAGTTGCCGTTTTCACTCACCCTGACGTAGAATTCGCGCAAGTTCGGGTTTTCGGCCACTTTTTCGAGACTGACTACGGCGAGGGTGACGGAAGGCTTCTCCGTATGTCGTCGGTTCTCACCTTCGAACACCAGGCTTCCCACGAGCACCTCGCGCAACATCGTCCTGATTTTCGCCATTACCTCGTCCGGTTGGTGAACCGGCGACAGCATGTCCCACGCCTGGCTCGCCAGATAGGTGTAGGCGGCGTCGAAGACATCCCCGAAACCGCTGGCGGACAGCGTCTCCGCCGGAATTTGATCGGGGGGTTCGGTCGGGGGCTCCATATCCTCGAAATTCAAGGGCGTGCCGGCAAACGCTTCTTTCAGTCCGGCAAGGGTTTTCGTGTGCCCTTCGGCATGCAGGTCCACTATGTATTCCCGGCACAAACGCATCAGCTCCTCCACGAACCTCTCGGCCAGAAAGTGCGCGAACAGCTTTCGGGTGTCTGTATCTGCTTTCTGCCGGCCAAGCCCCAGGAGATCCCCGTCGTTTATCTGGTCGGTGATGGAACGCAATGCCTCCTCGTAATATTTGGTAACCGCTTCCGGTGAATAGTCGTCGGGGTGTTCTTCCGAAAAGTTGTGGTTGGTTTTCAGGGCTTCGAGACGAACCAGGGTTACAGCGGCGTGATCCAGAATCTTTTTCAGAGCGCCAAGTGCCCGGTCTCCTGCGTCGAATGTCTTGTTGCTGTTGGCGACACCGTTTATGAATGAAGTCACATCGATGGTGAAGTTGCGGCCCTTCGAAACGCGCTGGTCCTGTCCGTGGAGCAATTGACCGACGGTATGATACTGGGCAATCTTCTTGATAGCGCTGTAGGCATTGTTGCTTCCGGTAGTGGAGGTAGTAATGGTCCTTGCCATCGTGCGCAGATTCTTGAAGTCCTTGCCGGGTTCGAGATACACACTCCATATCTCCTGCTCGGCTGATTCGATAGATGACAGCAACCTGGCGATTTCCTGTACCCGATCGCTGAGCTCCGGCAGGCTCGTTTCTCCCGACTCCACCATGTCGGAAGCCGAAACGTCGACCCCAGAGTCGACGTTGCCGGTCTCGATAAGACCGCTGTCGGCGCCGGTTTTCCTTTCGCCCCCTTGCTCGCTCTTGATAATCGCCGAAGTTCGGTCCACCGGGCTCGTCCCGTCCGTCGAACCCGCGGCCGCGGGAGGGGCCACCATTCCACTGCCGCCGCCTGACCCTCCGGGTCCAGTCACGGCAGGGCTGCCTCCTGTACCGCGGGGAGTGGCCGTCTGCTTTCGGGGTTTGCCGGCGTTTCGAGCTACCTCCAACCGCTTCGCGACCGCCTGGGCTTCTTCCATGGAGGGGATGTGGGCTCGCAACGGTTTGAAGAGAGACACAGCCTTCAAGCGGTGTTTGAGCAGAGCTGCAGTCGCTTCCGACGAGATTTCCTTCGCGTCAACCTCGTATTCAGCCCGGTAGATCTGCTGTAAAGCGTAGTTGAATTTCGTCAGGAATTCATCAAACCGATTTTCCTCGTCGTCCTCATCGTCATCTTCTTCCTCCTCCTGCTCCTCCTCGTCCACGTCCACCTCCAAGGCATCTTCCTCGCTAGCTTCTTCAGCGGCCGCTACATCTTCAGTCTTCTCGCAATCATCATCCGGACTGTCATCGACGTCCACCGTGGTGGCATCCGAACCATTCAGACAATCCCTGACCGCATCGGCGTAAGGTTGATCGCCCAGTGATTTCAACCCCAGGCCGACGGTCTGCTCGATGTTTCCACGCTTGTCGATGACTGGCTTGAGCACTCCTCTCAAGGTGATGTTGCCGTCGGGCAACACTTTGGCGACGAGAAGCGCGGAACACAGGGACCTGAGAAAGCGTTCGACGAATGCATGTGTGTGTTCTTCGGGCAACGCCTCGGCCACGAGGCTTTTGTAGAATCTCAAGAGCAAACTCTTGATCTTGCTCTCGGGAACCTGTTCATCCTTGAGAGAAAGGAGAAAAGTGTAGGTGTGCAGAATCGCTGGGACCTCTTCCTTGAAGTCGAAGAGATTCAGCTGGAGCCTGGCGGCCCGCATCTGCAGGATGTAGGCGACTTCCGGCAGCTTTTGGGTAGCGATGAAGATTGGTTGGCAGATTTCCTCCCACACCTCAACTGCATCTTTCGGATCCACCTCCAGGACGGTACACCACTGCCTCCAGGTTCGGGCGGGAATGCGACTCTGACTCTGAAGCCTTGAGAGACCGTCGGATTCTGTTTTTGACATCAGACCTGGCGCTCGGAAGGGTGCAGGTACCTCTGATCTCGCTTAGTTCAAATCCAAGATTGCGCGTACAACTTTGGACATCTTTGGACATCTTTGGGATCTGAACAGGCTTCGAGATAATTTCCTCTACCCCGACCAGCCGTTCCTCGTCCGGCATGTATCCAGTGACGACAATCATCTTGACATCTGGATCAATGAGTTGCAGCTCAGCCTGCATATCATAGCCTGTCATTTCGGGCATGTTGAGATCGAGAATGACCAAATCAATCCGACTCTGATTGCCTTTGAACACTTCGAGACCCTCCCGCCCATCACGTGCCTCCAATACATCCAGTCCTTCACCTTCCAGGACGGTCCTCAGTAGTTCGCGCACCAACGCTTCGTCATCTACGATGAGGACCGCTTGTGATTCCATGTTGCTCATAGGTGTATCTCGTCGTTTCGGAGAACTTTCGCGCTGAGCATGCGGGCAACCAACCTTTGCGCGTAGATGCCACTTTGCCCTACCACTTTGAGAATTAATTCTCAACTAGTATAACTACGTACCGAACGTCACGGACGGCCTAGGCGCTCACAGTTTACTGGGGGACTATGTGAACGTGATGCGACCACGCCAATTTTGGAATTGATTCCAAAATTGGCATGCTGTGGCGCCGGCAAATAATGATGTAAAGTATTTGTTTATCATCACTTAGGTCATTTTAAAGTGGTTGAACAGGCCTTCGCCGTGACCGGATCTCGCCTTATTTGTTAACAGGTTGGCACGAATGGCGGCGCCAATTTCCCAGTAACCCCGAGCCAGGCACTTCCTAGGTGTCCGTCCTGAGAATCTAGGTATATTGCCTCCTGCCAACACAATCTAGCCTTCGAGTGAAAGGACGTTACCATGAAACACCTGTTCATCGACGACCACGAGCTGGAAGCGATCGACAACTTGGCGCACAAGCTGCACCAGCCGCAGAAATTTCGTGGCAACGCGGTGCTGCGTCCCGAACACCGTTGGGAGAATTGTTCTATCCAGATTCGCACGACGCCGGCGTGGGATGAGGAAGAGAAGCTGTTCAAGGTGGTGTACATGGCATCGGCGGAAGGCGACGAGCCGAACGTCACCTTAGATCCGACCGGGGCACCCAAGGGTGGGGAGAGTTTCTTCTGCCTGGCTACCTCGGAGGACGGGGTCAACTGGGAGAAACCGACGCTGAGTCTTTATGATTATCAGGGCTTACACTGGACTGGGCGGCCGCTGGGCAAGGAGAACAACATTCTGAGCACGGAAGGCAAGCTGCTTCTGGCGCCGATCTATGACCCGCTGGATGCGGATCCGGGGCGGCGCTACAAAGGCATGGGTTGGTGGCCGGGAATCAACGGTTTGACGCCGGCGGTGTCGCCCGACTGCATCGAATGGACCCCGCTCATGAATACGAACGTCCCGAGCTCGGACGAAGCCCACCTCACGCACCTACGGGATGAGAAGCTGTTCGTCGCCATGGTAAAACACCGGGATCCCCAGGGGCGGTCGCCGTACGGGCGCAGCTTCTGCTTGAGCACGAGCCCGGATCTGGAGGAATGGACGGAGCTGGAGCTGGCGTTCCACGCCGACCATCAAGATCAGGAGAACGGGAATGAGCGGATCGCCCGTTTCATTGAGGATCCGGAATACTTGAGCCCGGTCTACAACCGGCCCGAAGAGTACCGCACCGACGTCTACAACTTTCCGGCATTCAAATACGAAGGCATCTATCTGGCTTTTCCGGTGATGCACCATTGGATCGCCAAACATCCGCCGATGTACGAGAACGTGGACAGCCGCAAATCAATTGAGCTCGCCAGCAGTCGCGATCTGCGCAACTGGGAGCGGGTGGCGAACCGGGCGCCGTTTCTGGAGCTCTCTAAGGTTGGGGACGGCAGCGCCTACGACCTCAGTCAGAATGTGATGACGAACGGCCCGATCGTGCGCAACAACGAGCTGTGGTTTTACTACCTCGGATGCAAACACCGCAGCCTCTCCATCGCCGACACCCTGAACCGAGGTTATCTCGACAGCACCGCCGCTTGCATGGCCCGTTTACGCATGGATGGTTTCGTCTCGTTGAAGGGTGGGGTCGAATGGGGTTCGGTGACCACGAAACCCACCGAGATCAGCGGAGATCAGTTGCACATGAACGTCGACTCGTGGCGCGGCAGGGTGAAAGCAGAGGTTCTGGACGCGTCCGACGGCTCAACCATTGCGGGGTTCGGCGCCGATGACTGCGTTCCGGCGATCGAGGACAATATCGATCACGTCGTCAGCTGGAAAGACAAAGCGGATCTTTCGAACCTTCGCGGCCAAACGGTGAAGCTGCGCTTCTCGCTATGGAACGGCGAGATCTATTCCTACTGGATCGAATGAGGGGAGACGATGATCGAGGCCCTCTGGTCTGAGGTCGACACCTACTTGGCTGCCGCATCACAAAGGACTGAGTATGCCTGAAGCAAAGCCAGCATTGCTCCATCGCGATCCGACCCACGATTATCCCGTTATCGTCCGGGGTGAGGGCATCTATCTTTTTGACGACGCGGGAAAACGCTACATCGACGGCGGTGCGGGAGCGGCGAACGTCATCTTGGGCCACGGCAGCCGGCGCATCGCCACAGCGATGGCACAGCAGGCTGAGAAACTTGCTTACGTCTTTTCGGCGGAATTCGCGAATCTACCAGCGCTTGAGCTGGCCGACCGTCTTGCATCGATCGCACCGGGCGACTTGAACCATGTGTACTTTGTCTCGGGCGGCTCGGAAGGGAACGAAAGTGCCCTCAAGATGGTCCGTCAATATCATCAGCAGCGCGGAAATTCCGATAAGCGGCAGGTCATCGCCCGCTGGCGCAGCTATCATGGCGCGACGCTCGGTGCGTTGTCGCTCACGGGCATGCCCTGGCTTCGGCGGGACTTTGATTCGTGGCTGCTGCCCTTCCCCCATATAGCCACCTGCTATCCCTATCGATGCGCCTTCGAGGGCTGCGAAGGCAAATGCAATCTGGCATGCGCCGATGACCTGGAGAAGACGATCCTCGAAACTGGTCCAGAAAACGTCGCGGCATTCATTGCGGAACCAGTAGGCATGGCTGGGATAGCAGCCTCCGCACCGCCACCCGACTACTACTCGCGCATCCGTTCAATATGTGACCAGTACGACGTCCTGTTTATCGTTGATGAGGTCATCAGCGGATTTGGAAGAACCGGCAAGTTTTTCGCTATCGAGCACTGGGACGTCCTACCGGACATGATTGTCTTCGGGAAAGGAGCCAGTAGTGGTTACTGTCCACTCGGTGGTGTGATTCTCAGAGATAAGATACGCGAGGCGCTGGCGGAAACCGGCAAAGCCTTTCCTCACATATTCACTTACGTAAACAATCCGGTTGCCGCTCGTGCCGGACTCGAGGTGCTGGATATTATCGAAGAAGAAAACATGATCGCACACGTTGAAGAAATCGGCGAATACCTGTCTGAACGCGCCGGAGAGCTGAAGAAGCATCCGATTGTTGGGGAAATGAGAGGTAAGGGACTGCTGTTTGGTGTAGAATTGGTCAAAGACCGGGCAACAAAGGAGCCCTTCCCCGCATCAGCGGCAGTGCACAAGCGTCTTCACCGCATACTTATGGAAAGAGGTCTCTCTTGTGCTACCGTTGGCTCTTCAACGGAATGGAAAAGCGGTGATGACTTCCGCCTTTCGCCGCCATTCATCATCACCCGAGAGCAAGTCGATGACGTCGTCCATATCCTGGATGAGGGAATCACGGAACTGCGGCAGGCACTAGGCGAGCTGTAGAGCTACGTAGCTTCGTGACAATACCAGCATTCTCTCTCAGATAATCGGATTGGGATCCGGCGCCGTACAATTAACATGGTCCGCACACTACTACTGTCAACGGCTTTCGCCATTGTGTACGCCGGCTGCGGCGATCCCATCGAGCGCCAGGTACGGGACGTTCTGTCGGGTGGTGAGGGGCGGGAACAGGCGATGATGGAACTCCTCCTACGGAGGGGCGACGTGGTCGAGGTGATCCTCCCGATTCTCAACGATACCACGCAACCGGCCGCAGGCCGGATCGATCTGGTGGATGTTTTGTGGAAGATCAATCTCCGCGAGGGCGACGTTCGCATTCTTGTAGCCCTGACCAAGCTGATAGGTGATCCTTCGTCCGATGTGCGCGCCAGCGCCGCTCAGGCGCTAGGCGACATGGAGAAGAAGAAGCTCGTCCATCCGTTGTTGGCGCGTCTGGTGGTCGAGGAGGTTCCGAAAGTGCAGCTGGAGATCCTGCGAGCGCTGGAGGTTTTGGATGGGTGGAAGATTCAGCTGGTGGGACAGCGGGCCCACTTCAGGGTTGATGGCGGTGCCCAGTTGACGCCGGACCAGCGCATCCAATTCACCCACCGAGTCAAGCACCTGTACCAAACCACCGAGCACGACAGCGTGCGCCTTCAAGCCGACGAATTCCTAGAGAAAATTGTAGCCCAGATTGCGCAAGACGCAGACAAGCTGGTCCTCAAGGCAGACCTGTCAGGAGCGGAAGCCCGGTACCGCGAAGCTCTGGAGGTGAAGCCCAACAGCAAGAATGTTCTCATGCGGTTGGGGAAGTTCTACCTCGACAACCTTGATCGACCGCGAGGTTTGGAACTTCTGATGGCCAATGGACTGGCCATTCGGGCGCCGCACCTGGAACCAACCCCCGCCATCGACGGTGAACTGGATGAGCCGGTTTGGCGGCAAGCCGCCCGGATCGACAGTTTCTACGAGATGCGAGGATCCATGCGTGCCGTCTTGAGCCCGGGCCGGACCGAAACATACGTGGGGTACACTGACACCAGTTTGCTGGTGGCGTTCAAAGGGTATGAGGAAACCACGGCCAATCTCGTAGCGGAGGGCGCGAGGCGTGACGATAGGAATATTCCTCGCGATGATAGTGTGCTGATTTTCATGCACACGGACCGCGACGTGCATGTGTACTCTCACCTATATGTGAACAGCGTCGGCGCCATGGTCGACTGGCTCGTTGGAGTGAATAAGGGACCCTCCATCGACACCGCGTGGAATATGGATCCCACAGTTGCCAGCCAGGTAAACCCCACCCATTGGACGACCGAGGTGGAAATTCCCTTCAGAAGTCTGAACGACGTGAAGGTGAAAAAGGGGGATATATGGGGGTTCAGCGTGGGCCGACAACGAATGATTTACGAGTCGGAGCTAAGTCTGTGGACGCCTACCTATGGCCTCACGCGGCGTCCGGACCAGTACGGCATACTGTTATTTGATTAAGTATCGATTCTACGCGGTCGAAACGAGATGCTGCTTTCGCTTATTGTCAAAGAAATCGTCAACAACGTGCTCAGCCTGCGTTTCAGTGTCACGTTCGTCTTGTTCTTCGTGCTCATTTTGGTCAGCATCTTCGTACTGACGGATAATTACGGAAGCGCCCTGCGCGCCCACGAAGCTTCCGAAACGGATAGTCGCGACCGCTTGAACGACGTGCTGGAGGATAGCGACGACAATCAAAGCTTCAACAAACTCTTTCACGACAAAATACTGTACGACCAAGGGGTGTATAAAGGTCGCGCTCCGCTGCCGTTAAGTATTTTCGTAAGTGGTTTGGAAGCAGAGCTACCGACCCAGGTTAATACGCGCTTGGGAGGTACAGCGCGCATATTCAACGAAGAGTACTTTCGCAATCCGCTTTTTGAGCTGTTCGCAACCCCAGATTACAGCTATTTCGTCAACATCGTGGTCAGTCTGCTGGCGCTGCTGTTCGTCTTCGATGCCGTCTGTGGCGAAAAGGAACGCGGGACCCTCAAGCTGCTGCTGGCCAACTCAGTGCCGCGAGATCTGGTCCTGCTGGGCAAATGGATCGGCGGGTACATCTCTCTGGCGGCTCCCTTCCTCATCGCCGTTCTGGGAGGGGTCGCCTATGTCTACTTGGTCGGTGCCATTCAGTTCACGGATGAGGTTGTGGCACGGCTATTGTGGATCGTCGGGGTTTCTCTGCTCTACATCGCGCTTTTCTTCGCCCTGGGGATGTTCATATCCACCGCTACACACAAAACCTCCACGGCACTCCTGGTAGCGCTTTTTGTTTGGGTATGCTGGATTCTTGTAATCCCCAACCTCACCCCCGTGATAGCCAGAATAGTGTCGCCCGTACCTACCTTGCAAAAGATAAATGCCGAAAAAACGGCGATTGACCGGGAGACCAATATACGCGTGACGCGACTTAGCCGGAACATGCTGTACTATGGTAAAAAGGCGCAGGACAAGCGCGGGAAGATTTATGAGGAAGGAACAAAACAGAAACGGAGGTTGGACCAGTTCTACCAGGACAAGCTTCAGACGCAGATTCGAGTCAGCAAGGTGCTGTCGCGCATCTCACCTTCGGCAAGCTTTATTTACGCCAGCAACGACCTGGCCGGCACCGGAGTGGGTCTGTTCGACAGCTTCAAACGCGCCTACAAACGATTGGGGGAAGAGTATCGAGAATGGGGAGAGGATTGGGATCACAATTATCACGATGATACGCTGGGGGATAACTGGTTTCAGGAGGGTCAGATCCCGGGCTTGACGGTTGTCCACACACGTCTGGACGATACGATAAGCGTCATCCTCATGGATATTCTGCTGCTCCTTGTCTTCAACGTGCTGTTCTTCATGCTCACCTATCTCTGCTTCCTGCGCTACGACGTCACCTGATACTCTGACGCAAGAATGTTTTCGCTACTCATCCGCAAGGAACTGCTGGAACAGCTATTGAGCCTGCGCGCGGCCATGTCCGGCGTCATTTGTCTGGTTATTGTGCTGTCCAGCACCTTCGTGCTCACCCGGGATTTCAAAGAAGCCCTGGCCGACTATCGCACCAATCTGGTGATGCACAAGCACGAGATAGAAGAGTCGAGGGATTTTGCCTTCGAGGGGATCAACATCGACAAACCGCTCAATCCGATGCAGATCTTTTTTAGAGGAGTCGGTAGAGAGTTGACCAGCACCGCGAGGGTGAGTGGGGAGCGGGAGCCGCAATTCGAAGCCAACTTCGAGCGCAATCCGGTTGTATTCCTGTTCCCTCCCATAGATCTGCTCTTTTTCATTGGTGTTATCATGAGCCTGCTGGCCATAGCCTTCAGCTACGACGCCATATCCGGCGAGAAGGAGCAGGGGACTCTAAAGCTATTGATGTCCTACAGCGTGCCGCGCGACCAGGTGATTCTGTCCAAGTGGATCGGAGGCTACCTGGCAATGATCTTACCTTTGATTGTGTCGTTGCTTTGCGGTTTAGTCATAGTAATCCTGTTCCCGACTGTGGAATTGAGGCTCGAAGATTGGTCGGCTTTGGGCGCGGTGCTCCTGGTGGCGTTGCTCTACTTGTCGGCCATATTTTCACTAGGGCTCTTCGTTTCGGCACGCACTCATCTGGCCTCGACCTCGATAACGGTACTGCTGATGGCCTGGGTCTTGACGGTGCTGGCTGCGCCGAATATCGCGCCATATATCGCCAAACAGATCAAACCGGTGCGTTCGTTTACCCTGGTCGAGAGAGAGAAGTATCAATTGGAACGGGAGGATCAGCAGAAATTCGATGAGGGGATGGCGAGGTGGTCCGAGGAAAATCCTCACGTACCGGGACGATGGGGGCCGGAATGGCATGCCGAGTATTACTCCAGGAGGCTAGAACAGTTACCCCGAATCATGGACATGCAAAATCGAATCAACGAGCAATATCACAAACACCTAAACGAGCAGATACAGCTTGCTCAGAATATCTCACGCCTATCCCCGTTCTCATCTTTCGCCTACGCGGTCTCCGATCTGGCGAACACCGGGGTCAGGGATCGCAACCGTTTTATGGATCAGCTTCCCGATTATAGGAAAGAGGTCACGGTCTTCGGTTTGGAACGCCAGATAGCAGCCGAAGAAACCGCGGACTACGAAGATGAGGCGATCATCGAGGGATATCCTCAATTCAGGCTCGAGGAGTCCGCCGTGGTCGACCGGATAAGCTGGGTGGATATACTGATTCTCGGGGTGTGGAACGTAGTTTTCTTCATGGGAGCCTATCTGTCGTTTCTGCGATACGATGTGATGTGATCCGCCAATTGCATGCCCTTCTACTAAACCTTAATCTTCCATGCATTACAGTTCGAGAGGCTCCGGGGTCTTGAGCACGAAGAACTTGCGGACCGCCTTTTTGACCTTCCAATGGGTCTTGAGTCCTAGCGGGAAGTGAGCCATGTCGCCAGGGCCCACGTCATGACTCTTACCTCCCTCCTCTGTGACCGTGGCCTCCCCCTCCAGGACGTAGACGAACTCGTTCCAGGTATAGTCCCAGTTGAATTCGCCCGGCTCGCAGGTCCACAGGCCGCTGGACTGCGTCTTGTCGGCAGACTGGTTGAGGACCGCACCGCGCGCGACCGGATTGCCGGCGGTGATGGAGGCCGGGTCGATGGGCATGGCCGGCAATGGACCGGAAGGTGCGCTGGCCGCGACTATTCCAAGCATTTCGATATGGGTCATTTTTTGATCTCCGATGGGATGGTGACGGGTTGGTTAAACCTGATACTGCCCGGACTGAAAGTCAACGGGAAAAGCATTAGACGTTGCCCACGAATAGGGATCGATTCGTACCATTTACCCCCGACCGCCTGGACCGTACCATTGCACTGAGCGTTTAACTGCTCGAAGTGATGCGAGGAGAATTCATGACGGAGAGCGCGGAATTCACGGTGCCGGCAGGGCAGCGGCAGCTGGTCATCGACGATTGCTTGCGCTTCACGCATATCCAGCTATGGTCGAGTCGCGACGTCCGCAACTGGGAGAGGGTGGCGAATCGACAGGCCTCCATCCCGTGGTCACCAGGAGGCTCCGACGCCTGCGATCTCAACAAGAACATGCCGCCCTCCTGTCCGCTCGTGCGAGGCGAGGAGCTCTGGTTCTACTACTCGGGGCGCAAGGATGTCGAGGCGTCGCTCCGGTTGTAGGGCTTCATCAGTCATTGTTGGAGCTCTTCCTCGGTGAGTATTGCGGAGGACGATCATTGCTACAAGACGCAATTGTTGAGCGCGAGTGACGACCAAGTGGGCTTCTATAGGAGCGTGGATTCCAGGACGCAAGGAGTCGGGGATTCAAGGGATATTTCGTTGACCGTTTAGGACCCGGGTACTCGCAGCGCTCAACGAGTTTTCAGTACAGTCTTCCCTTGGGATCGTGCCGCGAAGGTTTTGTTACCTTGCGTTTCCTCTTTTCCGCCTGTTGGCGGTAGCGAATCGGCATTTCCTTGCGGCGCCAGCGCAGAAAACTGCGCTCGTGTTCATCGCGGTTAGCGGCCGAGGGCGGAGCCGGGACCTCAATGGTGCCAAACAGCAGTTTCGTTTTCTCCCGCGAGTGAGCGACGATCTTGCCTTTGCTGATGATGAGGGTGCGTCCCACATTCGCTTCCACCACGGGAACCCCGTTCTCCCAGGCCCGTGCCAGCGCCGCCTCGTCCTGACGTTTGGTGCAATCTCCGTAGGAAGGGATCAGCAGGTAGCGCGCACCATCGAGCACGGGTAGGCGTCCGATGTCGGCGTTCCAGCGGTCGTTACAGATGAGAAAACCACACCGTCCGAACGGGGTGTTGACGGAACGACTCTTCTTGCCCAGTCGATTGAACCACCACGATGAGTGACTGCCCTCAGCTAGCTGCATCTTGTGGTATTTGCCCCGCAGTTTACCGCTCTGGTCGATGAAGACGGCACAGTTGTAGACGTTGCGGCCAATCTTCTCGGCACAGCCGAACGCCAGGCAGATCCCCAGCTCCTTTGCCAAGTCGCGGAAACGCCCGAGCTCGGGGCCTCGCATCTGAATGGCTACGTTGTTCATCCGCTGCAGCGGGACCTCGCCATTGAGAAGTTCGGTCACCACGTATCCTTCCAAAACTCCTTCCGGACCAAGAGCGAGCTGAGCTCCTCCTTTGGCGGCTCTGCGGAACATCTGCTCGAGCCGATCACAGTTAGCTTCCAACTCGAATTTCTTGGGCACAAACGAAATAGCTGCCACCTTCACTGACTGAAACATGTCTCGACACTCCCGCAGTTAGAGATACAGCTCTCGAATTGGGGGAAGGTAGCAAATTGGGCGGTTAAAAACACTACCTAGCAGCCGGAATGGATTCTTGCCACGGGCTGCCAAGGTCTGGTTTGGCTCTCGTGGCTGGTCTATCTTCATCGCGGGCGGACAGGGGTGAGGAAGCGGACACGGTTTTCAACGCGGGTGTCAGAATATGGAACTGAACTTCAGCATCAGTCTGTGGAACTACATTCACTACTTCCCTCTGAAAAAGGGGGGGACTAACTTCGCCTTTGACAACGGATTGGATGGGCTTGCCGCCGTGGTCGACGATGTGGCCGCCCAAGGATTCGGCGTTGAACCCTGGTCTAAATGGACCAGCTGGGAATGGACCTCGCCGGCTCGGGAGGGTTTGATATCCCAGCAGATCGATCTCTTCGATCCGGACAACCATCCGCGTCTCAGCGCGATTCTCCGGGGCGTGCGCTCGAGCTGGCATACGGGCAACGAAGACACCATCGAGGAGTATCAGCGCCAGATCGACACCGTCGCCGCCACCGATAGTCAGGTGCTTGTGGTGCATGCCGGCAACCTGTTTCTATCGGGGCCTGATCCGGACTACGGTTTCGCGCGCGAGGTGCTCCAGTGTGCAGATGTCAAGAGCGTTACCCTCGCCCTGGAGAACGCTTCGGAGGGTGAGGCTGATGAAGATCCGTCCCTGTGGAATCTCGAGATCTTGAGGCGCGCTCTGGAGGCCCTGCCCGACCTGAAGGTATGTCTGGACACCACCCACACGCAGAAGTACCGAAGGCATCCTCTGCGCGAGTACATCGATGCCCTCAAGGAGCGCTTGTGTCACCTGCACATCAGCGATGCATTTGCGCCTGATGAGCCGTTCGCCCGCATGCACACCACACCCGGCCATGGGAGCATCCCGGAGGATGACTGGCAATATCTGCTGGAGACGCTCGATGAAATCAATTTTCGAGGTGACGCCGTGCTGGAGATCATTCCGTCGAGTCCGCTGAGGATCGCCCGGGAGACGCGCAGGTTTCTCGGGCAACTGGTGCCGGCGTGATCTCGGGCCAACAGATAGCGAGGGCAACGCAACAATGAACGCAGCGGAGTTTCGCGTAACGACGGGGGAACGTCAGCTGTTTCTAGATGACATTGGCGTCCAGGCGATCGACCATCTCGAGCGCACTATGCATACGCCGGCTAAGAAAGGGGCGGTGCTACGAGCCGACTGGACCGTGGAGGATGACGCCACGCCGCAGATTCGCAGTGCGCCGCAATACGATGCCGAGGCGAAGCTGTTCAAACTCTGGGTGCGCGGCCGGCGCGAGAGCCCGGACGGACTGCACTGGCGGCGAGCATTACCGGACGCCAACACCGATCACGGCGAGGTGGTCTACGATGGCGACGATCCGGACCCCAGTCGACGATTCAAAGCGTTCTACCCCAACCGACGACATATTTCCGCCGACGGCATTACCTGGACGCAGCTGCCGGGAGATCCGGTGGAGAGCCAGGATGAACACAATTTCTCCTTCGATCGGCGGGACCGGGTCTTCATCGCCACGGTAAAACAGAGCGGGCCCCACGGCCGTTCCGTATTTCTATCCACCAGCGAAGATTTCGCCAACTGGACGAGGCCGGAGCTGATTTTTTCCACGGACGAGAAGGACCAGGAGCTGGGGCGCGCCAACATCGAGGCGCGACGTGCCGATCTCACGTTACAGCAACCGGGGTCCTATGATCCGAAGGTGTACAACGTCGATGTGTACAACATGGGAGTTTACCGCTACGAGAGCGTGTATCTCGGTCATCCCGCCATCTACCACGCCGTTGCCCCGCATCCTAACCCTACCTACCCCAACACCGACGGTTTTCACCTGGTCGAGCTGGTATGCAGTCGCGATTTGAAGAGCTGGCAGCGGCTGGGGAATCGCAAGCCTTTCATCGGTCCCTCCCCGTTGGGGACCGGGGCGTACGACCGCCAGCAAATCATCGGCCCCTCCGACGTGGTCGTCCGCGACGACGAACTGTGGATCTATTACACCGGACTTAAATATCGCGGTACCCACGAGTGGATCGGCGACTATCCGGAGGGCGAGATGAAACAGCTGCCCGGTTACGAACCGGACAGGGGGGCTATCTGTCTGGCGGTGTTGCGCCGGGACGGATTTATCTCACTTGATGCGGGAGCCGATGGCGGATCCGTAGAAACGAAGCTGTTTACGGTTCCGCCCGGCAGGTTGCACGTAAACGTGGATGCTCACGACGGAGAGCTGGTGGTCGAAGCTTTGGATCCCAAGGGCGCCGTACTCGCCACTTCCGCACCCATCGCCGGCGACAAACCCAATCTCACGGTTGAGTGGCGCGAAGGAGATACAGCGGTCCTCTCCGGAAGGGAGGTGAGTTTTTTCTTCGAGCTGCGCAACGCCGAGCTCTACTCATACTGGTTCGAATAGCCATGACCGTAGCGCAAACCGTTTCGCGTCTCAACGAAGAGGGATGGTGCCTGGTCGACGGGGTCATCCCAGAAGCTGAGGTGCCCGCCATACTTGAGAGTCTGGACCAAACCGAAATGCCTCAAGATACCTTCGGCGACGGGCAGCCAGGGCCCGGGAAGAAGATCCGTTCGGTGATAAACTACAACCAGACCTTTGCGCCCTACCTCGCCGACGAGCGAGTTCTTGGCACGTGCGAAGCGCTTCTCGGTCCACACACAAGGATCCTGGAAACCCTCTACAGTTCCGATATCTGCACCGAACGCGGTCGTTGGCACGCGGATTGGCCCTTCGCCCAGGACGACACCATACCGGGGCGCCTGCCAGCGCCTTATCCCGACGTGGTCATGGAGATTACCACCCTCTGGATGCTGGTGCCGTTTACGATCGAAAACGGGGGCACGCTGCTGATTCCCGGTACTCACAAGGAGCCGAACAACCCGACGGGGGATTATTACGGCATCGGTCCGTTCGATCCGCATCCGGACGAGTTGCAGGTCGAAGGCGCTGCGGGTAGCGTGTTGATGTTCGACGCGCGACTGTGGCATGCCCGACCACTCAACCATTCCGGCGTTTTGCGGCCTATGCTCCGGGTGCTCTACGTGCCCTGGTGGATAAACCTGGATGTCTTCAAAGCAGGCTCCCTGGATCGTCTGCGTCTGGTGGAAGAGCAGGGTCTGGAGTGGCCGATTGTCGACCTCGTCCCCCAGGACGTCTTTGCGAAGCTGCCGGAAGACGTGCAAGCGGTGTTCGGACATTGGGTGGGGAACTAAAACTGGGATTATAGCGAAGGCCGAGGGACCCCAACATGATGGTGGAACAAACAAGCGACGACTCGAAGGAAGTAGCCGAGCAATTCAAGCGCTCCAGGGACAGGGGGTGTGCTTTTCTACTCAAAGAGCTGGGAGCAAACGGCGCATTTCCCGCGGGCGAGCCCGAGGTAGGTCAGTACTACAAGACTCTGACCGCCTTTCAAGTCTGCGGCCACAACGACGCCGCCAATCGGCTGTGCCGTTGGATTCGCGCCGAAGGCATGACCGCCGATGGGGACTTTCAGCCGCGGGGGGAATCGACATCGGGGCATGCCTATGCGTACTTCAACGCCTGGGTAATTCTCGGAGCGCACCGACTGGGGCAATTGGATATCTCCCAGCGAGGCGTCGACTTTCTGTCGGGGTTTCACGATGAGCGGACGGGGGGGTTCTACTCCAGCCTGGAAGAACGCGAAGCCGATACCAAACAAGATCTTATGGTGGTGAGCATGTGCGGGCTGGCGTTTCTCCAGGTCGGTCGATTGGAAATTGCGTGCAGGGTCGGCGCCTGGCTCAAAAACCTCATGGACGCCCAACCAGATTTTCCACAGCGTCTCTACACCGTCTACAGCCGTGCACTCGGTCTCCACACCGTTCCCGAACCCGGACTCGAATTTCGCTACGTGGTGGTGGCCGACGCGCGAGACGATCAAGCCTTCTTCAATGCCGGCATAGCAGCCAGTTTTCTTTGTCGTCTGTTCCAGGTCACCGGGGAGAAGCAGTGGCTGGAATTGGCGATGAGCTACATGAGTTTTGCCGAAGTGGCCAGTGATGAGCTGTTTCGCCTGATCCGCGCCGGCAAGGTGGGTTGGGCGGCGTCCTTGCTCTTCAGCCTTACGGGAGAAGAGAAGTACCGGGAGATGGCGATCAGGATCGGAAACAACCTGGAGGCACTCCAAGCCGAGCAGGGGTACTGGTCCGGTGTTGGCCAAACGGCGCCGAGCAACGATTCAACCGCCGAGAGGATGATCTGGATGGACGAGATTGCCCAGGTGGCACGTATTTAGTCCGGGAAAGCCGACGTGTGCGCCATCTCAGAGTACGCCCGTCAAGCCCCTCATACCGTCACTTCAAACCGAGGTTGATTTCGATGAGTAGTTGGATAACACATAAACATATGATGCTAGGGGCGGCTGCTGTCGCCGTACCCTTACTGATGCTCGTTGACAAACAGAGCATCGCTCAGAATAGCGAAACAGCCGCTATGAGCTTCTTCATTACCAGCCAGGGTCCTGGCAACGGGGCGGATCTGGGCGGGCTGTCGGGTGCCGATGCCCATTGCGAGGCACTCGCTGATGCAGTAGGCGCGGGAGACGAAACCTGGCGCGCCTACTTGAGCGCGGCGCAGCGTTCCGGAGTCGAGGTGGTCAACGCGCGCGATCGCATCGGCAAGGGACCCTGGTTCAACGCGGCAGGTGTGAAGGTTGCGGACGACGTTGAGGAGCTGCACGGCGAGAACAACCTGTCGAAGGAAACGGCTCTCGACGAACTTGGCGGAGCAGTGAACGGTCGCGGAGATAGTCCCAACCGCCACGATATCCTCACCGGATCTCAGCTGGACGGTACCGCTTTCCCCGAAGGGGAAGAGCGCACCTGTGACGACTGGACCAGCAGCGATTCGGGAAGCGCCCAGCTGGGACATCACGATCGCCAGGGGGGTGGCACCAACCCGACCTCGTGGAATTCGGCGCACGGTTCGAGGGGGTGCAGCCAGAGCGCGCTGCGCGGCACGGGGGGCGACGGGCTCTTCTATTGCTTCGCGCTGGACGTGCCGACCGCGGTCGAGGAAACCTCATGGGGGGCCTTCAAGCGGCTTTCAAAGTGAAACTCCTGGCGATAACCATCATCGTTGCACTTGCTACCCTCGGATGCGACTCCGACGCGGAGAAGTCGATGCTTATGACGCAGGCGGCGGGTGATTCGGAGATCTTCGTACCTACGTTTGAGGAGTACCCGGTGCCGGCCGGTTCGCGACCTCACGATGTCGCTCCGGGAGCGGACGGCATCGTTTGGTACACCGCCCAACGGCAGGCGGCACTCGGTCGCCTCGATCCCGCCACCGGAGAAACCAGGCATATTGCCCTCGGGACAGGGGCCGCGCCCCACGGAGTGATCGTCGGTCCCGATGACCTGGCCTGGGTCACCGACAGTGGTCTGAACGCAATCGTCAGCGTCCATCAGGTTACGGAAGAGGTTCGTATCTTTCCCCTGCCTGAAGGATCGAGCAGAGCCAATCTAAACACCGCAACCTTCGACCTTGATGGTGTTCTGTGGTTCACTGGTCAGAACGGAATCTACGGTCGGCTGGATCCCGAAGTCGGGGAAGTCGAGGTGTTCCCCTCGCCCCGAGGTCGAGGTCCTTACGGCATTGCAACCACGCCGAATGGTTCGGTCTATTTCGCTTCGCTCGCCGGAAGTTACGTCGGTCACATCGCGTTGCAGACCGCCGAGGTTGTCGTACTCGAGCCGCCCACCGGTGGCCAGGGGGCTCGACGGGTCTGGTCCGACTCGAGTGGTCGTATCTGGGTAAGCGAGTGGAACAGCGGTCAGCTTGCGCTATACGATCCTGCTACCGGGGCGTGGAAGGAGTGGCGCTTGCCGGGAGAGCGACCGCGTCCGTACGCAGTCTACGTCGACGACGTGGACATGGTCTGGTTGAGCGATTTCGGCGCCAACGCTCTGGTCCGCTTCGATCCCGCGATTGAGATGTTCGAAGTTTTCGAGCTTCCCAGCGCCGGCGCGAATGTCCGCCAGATTCTAGGACGCCCGGGAGAGGTGTGGGGTGCCGAATCGGGCACGGACAAACTCGTTGTGATTCGAACGCGGTAATCGCCGCGCGTTATTCGCCTCCGCTCCTAGCCATTCATATATTCCCCGAACCAAACTTTCGACCCGCTTGAATGAAAGGACATGAGGGATGGGTATTTCAACCCAGGCCGATCTCTACATCTCTCCACAAGGCAACAATGAATGGTCGGGAGCGCTTCCGGAGCCCAATTCCGACGGTACCGACGGCCCTTTGGCCACGCTCGAAAGAGCGCGGGAGGAGCTCTTCCTGCGCAAGGAGGAGGGGAAGCTTTCGGGCCCCGCAACGGTGCTCTTTCGTGGCGGGCGTTATCCGATCAAGAAGACGATCAAGTTCACGCCGGCGGACTCCTGGCCGACCACCTACCGCGCCTACCCTGGAGAGCAGCCGATCCTGGACGGGGGCACGCCGATCGAAGGCTGGCGTGTCGAAAAACGGAACGGCATCGAGATGTGGGTGACCGAAGTCGCCGACGTGGCTGGCGGTCGCTCCTACTTTCACCAGCTCTTCGTCAACGGCAAACGCCGGCGTCGTCCGCGGCTGCCCAAGGAGGGGCGCTACACCGTCAAAGCCGTGCCGGCCACCCACTCCTTCGCGCCGGAGTACTGGGGGGCGGAAGGAAGCTTCTACTGTAACGACGGGGAGATTCAGGAGTGGGACAACCTCACCGACGTGGACGTGGTGGCGATGCACCGGTGGGTGGAAGAACGGTTGCCGATCTCCGCGTTCGATTCCGAAACCAACCTGGTGGAGTCGTCACGCTACTGCATCTTCCCGCTGGATCCGGGTGATGCGGCGGACGGTCAGGCGCCCAAGTTCTACGTGGATAACGTCAAAGAAGCGCTGCGCGAGCCGGGGGAGTGGTACCTCGATCGGCCCACGGGGGAGCTCTGTTACATCCCGCTGCCGGGTGAAACCCTGGACTCGGCGGAGATCTTTGCGCCCGAGATCGAACAACTGATTCGCCTAGAGGGCGATCCGGACAACGGGCAGTACGTGGAGCAGCTGCATTTCGTCGGCCTCGGTTTCGAGCACACCGAGTGGAGTCTGCCTCCAGGAGGGGGCGAGCGCTGGGTGCCCCACTATCAGGCCGAGCTGGATTACGGCAGCGCACCGCAGGGGGCCTGTCATGTACCTGGTGCCATCTCGCTTTCGGGAGCGCGCTACTGCAGCATCGAGGATTGTACCATCCAGAACATCGGCTGGTACGGCATCGAGCTCACGGCCGGGAGTCAGGGCAACTACATCGTCGGCAACACCGTGCTCGACCTGGGTGCCGGCGGCCTCAAGGCAGAGTCTCGCGGGTATCCCAACTCAGAAGTGCCGCTGCAAAGACACACCGGCGCCAATCGAATCACCGACAATCACATCGGTGACGGCGGCCATGTCTTTCACGCCGCGCTCGGTGTGCATTGCATGGAATGTTTTGGCACGGTGATCGCCCACAATCATATCCACGATTTCTTCTACAGCGGCATCAACTGTGGCTGGAGCTGGGGATACGGCGTGCACATCGCCAAGGACAACCTGATCGAAAAGAACCACATCCACGACATCGGCCATGCGCTGCTCAGCGACATGGGGGCGATCTACATGCTGGGGGTACAGCCGGGAACGGTCGTGCGGGGTAACGTGGTCCACGACGTGGAGAAGTCGGCCTACGGTGGTTGGGGCATCTACCTAGACGAGGGCAGCTCCCACATGATCATCGAGAACAACGTCAGCTACAACTGCAGCAGTCAGGCGTTCGTGCAGCACTACGGCCGCGAGAACATCGTGCGCAACAATATCCTTGCCTTGGGTCGCGAGGGGCAGGTGCGACTCGGACGAGGCGAGGACCACAACGCCTTTACCTTCGAGCGCAACGTGGTGATCACCAACGGTCAGCCATGTTACACCGGGGGTAGACGCTGGGTGGTAGAAAAGAAAGCGATCAGCACTGATCTCAATCTGTTCTGGGACGTGTCGGGCACACCGCTGCTGTGTGGCAGCGCCCCTCACGGCTTGAAGCAGAACGAGTACGACCTCGAGGGATGGCAGGGGATGGGGTACGACATCCATTCGGTGATCGCCGATCCCAAGTGCCGCGATATCGAGAACTTCGATTTCATGTTGGAAGAGGATTCTCCGGCCTGGGCTCTGGGTTTCAAGCCGATCGACGTATCGGATGTCGGACCCCGCACAAAACAGAATCGTTGAGGGCGAGATGGTAATCGATCGAACCACGGGGCATCCGACTACGGGTCCGCTGCTGGACTGGTGGTACGTGCACGCCGGTTACATGGGTTTCAAAGACGGGGAATCGAGAACCTGGGACGCTCCGTCGGGCATCGAGATCGAGGTGCAGGCAGCGGACACGTCGGATCCCCTGATCCTGCCCGACCAGCCCTGGGAGCGGGACGGTCACGGCGCGGTGGGTTCGTTCTATAAAAGGAACGGCACCTACATCATGTATTACCGGGCCAACCCCGGTGGGCTCTGTCGCGCCGAAAGCAAGGATGGATTCAACTGGACCAAGCCGGAGCTGGGGGCGGTGGATTTTGAGGGGTCGAAAGCAAACAACATCGCCAGCACTAGCCACGGCCGGGTCTTCGAGGATTCGTCGGCGCCGCCGGAGGAACGCTTCAAAGCGACCGGTGGCTACGGCGGCATGTACGTCCGCGACCGGGACCAGGACGGCAACCTGGTGGAGGTGAAAGCCGCCAGGGAAGCCACCGGGAGTATTGGCAACACCCCCGACTCGGTGGTTACCGACATCCTGAGGCAACAAGAGACGCTGGTGGAGAAGTATCCGGGGCCGTGGGGACAGCTGAAGTCATTTCTCACCGGAGCCGTTTCACCGGACGGTCTCGACTGGACCGAGCTGGAAAAACCGTTGCTGGAGGAGTTCGTGGATGGCGACAACATTGTCTTCTACGATGAGCACCTTGGCAAATACGTCGGATACCTGCGCTACCACATGGCCGGCCGGCGTTGCGTTGGGCGTTCGGTCAGCGACGATTTCCGCACCTTCAGTCCGGAGCAGCTGATGGTGTTGAGCGATCCGTTGGACCCGCCCGACGTGTCATTCTACAACCATGCCTACACGCGCTACCCCGGCCGCGACGACCTGCACCTGATGCTGCTGTCACGCTTCGCCCAGTCCGTGCCGACCATCGATATCCAGCTGGCCGTGAGCCACGACGGGCTCTACTGGTGCCGGCCCGATCGCAGCAACCACCTCATCGACAATTACTCCGAAGGGTTCGGTCACGGCGCCATGCTGTACTGCGGACCCGGGCTCCTGGAGATGCCGGACGGTCGTTACGGCGCCGTCTATTTCGGCAACGCACGCAGGGACGCCAATCGCACCGACTTCGAGGAGTTCCCCATTCGGCTGGCATCGTGGCCGAAGGATCGGCTGGGCGGCATCCGGGCGAAAGGGCACGGTCGTTTTACGCTGCGCCAGGAACAGTATCGCGCGCCAGAGGATTGCCCGGACTGCATTGCAGCGCCGATCCACGACAAATTTCCGCCCCTTGCCGATCCGAACGAAGCGCCGCGACAGCTCAGGCTCAACTACAAGACCGAATCCGGCGGATGGATCAAAGCCGAGCTGATCACCCACATCGGTCCCAAACCGCACAACTCGGGTTCGATTTCGGCTATCCCGGGGTATAGCTTCGAAGACTGCGATCCGCTCCAGGGAGATGAGCTGGACGGAGTAGTCACCTGGAAGGGGAAGGACGACGTGGCGCGCCTGTCAGATACGCTGACGATTCGCATCGAAATGCACAGAGCTATTCTGTTTTCATTCCGCCTGTAAACCAAGAACTTCGACCGGAGATTTCAGATGCCAAAATCAGGAAACAAACCATCGGCCCATCTCTATCCAGAAGGGGGACCGGGAAGACAGCTGAAGGGACGCCTAAAGAATGGGGAGGTGTTGGTTGGCGGTGTAATCGCCGAGTACACCCGTCCGATGATTATTCGCTATTACCAGCAAGCGGGATTCGACTTCATCTTCATCGAGAACGAGCACATGTTCTTCGACCCGACCCACTTGGTGGACACCGTGCAGTCCGCCCGCGACAACGGGTTGCCGGTGATGGCCAAACCGCCGACGCTGGAACGAGGCGAGCTGGCAAAGATGCTGGAAGCCGGCATCGTCGGAATCCAACTGCCGCGAACCGAAACGAAGGAAGACATCGAAATTCTGGTGGACTGGACGAAGTACACCCCCCAAGGAAATCGGGCGCTGGCCTCCGGGTACGGCAACAGCGACTACGTGCGCATAACCGACAAGCGTGCCTGGATGGATGAGCAGAACGAGGAGCTGACCATCGTAGCACAGATCGAGACACGTAAGGGATACGAACATGCGGAAGAGATCATCTCCGCCGACGGCGTCGATATGTGTTACGTAGGTCCCGGAGATTTTTCGGTCGAGATGGGTCAACCCGGAAACGCCGAACATCCGGACGTACGCGGACCCATGGAAGAGATTCTCGAGATCTGCAAATCCCACAAGGTGCCTTTCGGTACCACGGCGGCCAACAACGAAGCGGCGGCGCGCTGGATAGAAAAAGGAGCGGTCTTCTTCGAAGCCGTGGACGAGCGCGTGCTGCTCATTGAGGGCGCGACGCGAATCGTAGAGGATTTCCGCGAGATGCTCGCCAAGTAGCTGAGCGAATGAACGGAACCAGCTTCGAGATTCCCAAAGGTCAGCGCCAGCTGTTCATCGACGGCCACGGCGTGAGATCGATGGAGAACCTCACCCAAGTTTTGCACCAGCCTTCGAAAAAAGGGGCGGTGTTGCGACCCGCGCTAGGGGATCACGCGATGCAGACGCGCTCCGCCCCTCATTGGGATCCGGAACGGGAGGAGTTTCGTCTGTTGGCGCAGATGTCTTGGTATCGCAGTGCCGACGGACTTCACTGGACGAAGGTGCCGGAGGAGCTGCAGCCGGAGGGTGGTAGAGCCGAGTTCCACGCGCTGCGGGACAACGCCGATCCCGATCCGAAAAGACGGTACAAAGGACTCACCAGCCACGTGATCAATATGGATACGGGGAAACGGGTGGTGAATTCGTCGGAACGGGTCGACCCGGAGGGCAAGCCGTGGCCGGGAACTCACTTCGAGCGCAACCTGGACTTCCTGGTTTCGGCGGACGGTTTCAGCTGGCAGCGGTTGGACGCCGCGGTCTCCAGCTTCGACGAGCACAATATGAGCTACGATCCGGTGGACGGGCAGTACTTGTTGAGCTTCAAGAAGACCGGTACCTACGGCCGTGCCCACATGATCAGCACAAGCTCCGATTTTCAGCACTGGAGCGATCCGTTCATGGCGATCCAGTCGGACGACCTGGCCCAGGAGCTGGGCCGACTGCACATCGAGGAGTTTCTCAAATCCTCCAACGCCGAATACCTCCGTCCCTTTCCAGAAACACCCGACTGGCTGTGGCAGAACGTCGATATCTACAATGTCGGACTGTTTCGCTACGAGGGCATATTTCTCGCCCTCCCTGCCCTCTACTACGCCAAGGGGGCACGTTGGACCAGCCATACCCTGCGTTTCACCTTGATCGAGCTCTGGTGCGCGCGCGATCTACATCAATGGGAACGGGTGGGGAACCGCAAAGCCTTCATTCCATGGTCGCCGGGCGGCTCCGGTGCCTACGATCTGAGCAAGAATCTCCCGCCGTCCTATCCGCTGGTTCGCGGGGATGAGCTGTGGTTCTACTATTCCGGGCGCAAGGAGCAGTCGGTTTTTCCCGAGCCGGATCTCGATGGCGCCGCGGTTTGCCTCGCGGTCTTGCGTCGGGATGGTTTCGTCTCATTGAATGCAGGTGCGGACGGTGGTCATCTGCTGACCGAGCCGTTCGTGCCGCCAAGCGCTACCCTTTGGGTCAATGCAGATGCCGGCAAAGGTCAGCTGCGGATCGAGGCGCTAGATGGCAACGATGAGGTGGTAGCATCCGCGGGACCGATCGAGGGCAACCATCCGCGGCGGGAGATCGAGTGGACGAACGGGCATCCAGCCTCTGACGGAACCCCGATCCAGCTGCGATTCTCGATGCGGGACGCAGCGCTCTACTCCTACTGGTTCGAAGAAGAGCCCAATCTTCCCGGCGGTTTTCGATGAAACGGATTGCTCCGGAGTTGCGGGAGGTGCGCCACATCAAGGTCTGTTACAGCAAGCAGACCTACTGTGGGCACCCGAGTCAATCCGGTCTTCACAACTTCGGCAACGGCGAGATCGCTCTGATGCACAATCACGCAATCTGCGCCTACGGCGCCGAAGAGGATGTATCCCACGGTGTTTATTTTCGCGAGGGTGCGTTTCTGCTGCAGCGTTCCTTCGACCACGGCGAGACCTGGAAACGAGGGGACGACCAGGTGGTCTGGGACAACGCGTGGTCCGAAGAAAAAAAGAAAGGGATCCTCGCAGAGGCGTTGAAGCCCGGAGTCGAGCGCGACGAGATCGACCTCAGCAGTCCCGATGCGATCACCTTCTTCAAACGCTCGAAAGCCGAGGGCCGGGATTCTCGCGGAAATGAGAATATCGAGACCTTCGCTTTTCGCTCGGCGGATCGGGGTCACACCTAGGAGAAGGTGCCAACCAGGATTCCCACGCCACACGGCTTCAGCTCGGTGATGGTGGACGCAACTCCACCTGTCCAGTTTCCGGATGGCACTCAGGGAGTGATGGCCGATTTGGATCAGAGTCAGCTGGCTTTTTACGCCACCGACAACAACGGGCTCGCCTGGCACTACATATCGATGGTGGCCCAGGATTCGGACATGCGGTTCGGACGTTTCGCCTACCAGCGTTTGCTGCGATTACCCGGAGGACGGTTGCAGTGTTACATGCTGCATCTGGCCGGCATGCGCAATCAGATCCTCGAGATGGCTTACTCGGACGATGGGGGGATCAGCTGGAGCGCACCGCAGCCGATCGTGCGGTGGGGGGAATCGCCGTGGGCGAGCCTGCCCCGCGATCGCGTGTGGAGCGGTTCGATTTCCGGTCCTCTCTACCGCTCCCCATGGCCCCTTCTTCTCAAGGACCGCCGCATCGCCGTGATCTTCGCCCGCAGGAAGCCACCGTTCGGGATGGGCGTGATGGTGAGCGAAGACGAAGGAGCGACTTGGTCGGCGGAGGCGGTGATTCGAGCGGATGCCAGCGATTGGGATATCGGCTACCCGGTGGCCACTCAGTTGGACGACGGTCGGATCTTTACGGCCTACTACTTCATGGAAAACGACGGCAACAAATTCGGCGGCACGCGGTACATCGCCGGTAGTTTCTTCGCCGTTTGAAAAAGGACATGCTCTGTGTCACGTGCGTTTGATCTGCTCGACCCGCAGCGTGCGCCACGCGGCGTCGCGACCTTACTGAAAACGCCGTTCAAATCCGAGAATCGCTTGGACGAGGAGTCTTATCGCCGCCAGGTGCAGCACGTGATCGACGCCGGAACAGTCTTGCTGATACCCGGCATGGTAGGAAGTGAGACCTTTTGTCTGCCTCCCGAAGATCGCGAGCGCTGTATCGAGATCTCCCTCGAGGAATCCGACGGCCGAGTGCCGGTTTGCGCCGCGGTTGGTGGTATCGGCATCTACGATGTGGCGAACGCCGCGGTGAAAGCGCAGGAGATGGGGGCGGACATGATTGCTGTGATTCCACCTCCCTGGATAGCGGGGGAGAGGGATGGTGCTGCATGTCTGGAGCAGGTCGCTCGCAGCGTCGAGCTGACAGTCATGATTCATTCCGCGTTTGGTGCTCCGGCATCGAAGATCTTCAGCGCTGAGACCATCGATCGACTGGTACGGGAAGTGCCGAACATACGTTATGTGAAGGTGGAGGGACCGCGATGGGTCCAGCAGGCCACGGATATCAAAGAGAAGAGCGGCGACCGCCTCGTGCGTTTGATGAGCGCCCCCAACTTCGGAGAGGTCTATCGCGCCGGGTGCCGGCTCCTCATGATTGCCGCGCATATCATCGAACCGCTGGTCGCGCTCTTCGACGCGCTCGAAGCGGACGACGATGCAAGCGCCGAGCGTATCGAGGCTGATATAGCGCCATATTACGCCGTGGAAGGGTACGTACCGGGGGAGATATGCAACAAGACCGTAGCGCAATGGCGCGGTATCTTCGCTGACGCGCTCCGCGGGACGCCGCAATTGTCCCCAAGCCCGGCCACCCTGCTCCCCCCCGAGGTTTTGATGCTCGCCCGATCGCTGGAGCCGTTGAGGAAATATTTCACGACCTACCCGTTGGAAGTGCCGCCGACCTAGGTGTGTCAGCACGCGATGCGAACTGAGCAATCTGACGGAGTCTCGTCATGGACCGCGAGCGCCCCAGATATCAAGTACCGGGCACCTCGCTTAGCCGCCGGCGCGCATCGCATTGCCGTCGGTGGCGCCACACCCTTCCAGCAGAACCCGATGAACGGCAAGGTCGTGCTCGAATGAAAACTCCGGTTCTCGCGCCCGCCGGATGCAGGTTGCAAGCTCGTCGAGCATGGTCGGTGCAGTTGGAGCCGGTTCCAGCTTCAAGTGATTCCATCCGCCCTTGAGCCCCTCGAACGGCTCTTCGAGAAAGACGTCCAACGGGCTTTCGCCGTACGGCATGTTGATGGCGGTCCCTTTGGTGCCGTAGACCTCCACTCTGCGGGTTTCGTCGACGATCACGTGCATGGCGGCGGTGTCGACGGTCGCCAGACAGCGCTCGTATTCGTGCACAACCACCGCATTGTCCACATGTCGACGGCTCCCATACTGGGCCCCCAGATGAGGCCTGACCGCTGCAGGTTCCCCGAGCAGGGCCACCATTAGGTCCAGGTAATGGCCGGCCATCTCGAAATAGACGCCCCCTTTGAACATGTCAAAATCGGCCTCCAGCCTGGGATGCCAAGCCCAGGGTTTCGACATGTGCGAGCGGAAATAGAAGATGTCCCTAAGGGCCACCCGCCCGTACCAGGCGCACCAGCTCGCGCTGATCGGGGTGGAAACGGAATAGATAGGCCAGGTTCAATACCAGATCCTTTTCGCGCGCCAAATCCTGGAGCGCCGCGAATTCGTCCAGGCGTCCGCCGGGCGGCTTTTCCAGTAGAAGATGTTTCCCCGCCTCGAGCGCCTGCCGCGCATAGGCGGCGTTCTGGTTGACCTTGCCCTCCACGACGATGGCCTCGATGTCGCTTTCCAGCAGGGCCTCGGCCGTGGGGAAGGCCTTCACCTCGATTCCCGCGAATTCACGCGGCCAATCACTCAGGTTCTTCTCAACGAACTCCGGGTCCGGCTCATAGAATCCGACCAGCTCGAACTTGTCGGGATTCTCGGACGCCACTTTGACGTGGGCACCGCGGTGACCGTGATGGGCCCCCAGCATGCCGAATTTCAGTTTCATCGCGTTCCTTTCTCTAACACTCGACTTTCGCTTCGGGTTACCGTAAGTTCGCCAACTCGAGATTCGAACACCAGACATTGAACCGAAGAGCAGGCCAGGAATGTTACACATAAGCACGCGACCGTCCCAGGCCGTCCTCGATCTCACCCCTGAGCACACCGACCTTGCCCATCTCTGGCTTCCGGAAATCGTCGAGATCGGAGACAGGGGAGAGATGATACCCTTCGCTCACAATCCCGATCATCCTCTGGTCTGGAACCAGCCGGATGACTCCTTGCTGACCTATGACCTATGCCTGCCCGATCTCCTGTCTCTGTCGGCCCGCATCCGCGCCGAAGCGTCCGGGTTTGCGCTCGACATGGAGATCGGCAATCTCACATCCCAGGATTGGGGAGGGGCGCAGGCCTGCGTCTGCTTGCAGCTGACCCTGGCTGTTTCTTTTCTGGATCTCGCCTGGGAGCGAACCTTTTGCGTCATCGAAAACAATCTGGTGCGACTATCGGAGATCGAAAAGATCGGGAAAGGCAAACCATGGTTTCTCTTCGCGATGCTGCCCGGACACGAGGCTCCGATGCGCCACCGCGATCCCCATCGCGAGAATGCAAAGTGGCGTTTCTCCAAGACGCCTCCGGATTGCGGGTTCATTTGTGTGACGTCAGTTGACGCGTCGCGAACCGTGTGGATGGGTTGGGAAGAGGTGCAGTACCTGCAGAGTAACGTGATGCCGTCCTATGGCTGTATTCACGCGAATCCTTTTTTCGCGGATATCGGCGCCGGAGAGAAGGCCTTGCGTCGGGGCCGTGTCGGCGTCGTCGAAGGTGGAGCGGAGGTCGCCCGCGAAGCTTACCTGCGAGAGTTCGGTGGATAACGAGCGTCGACGAGAACCGTTTCCGATGATCATTGATGCCCATGCCCACATCTTCCGGAACTGGCACGAGGACTGCGGCCATCCATCGAGAGAGATTCACTGGAAATACCTGCAGAAGGACGTCAGCCGGCCGGCAGCCAAGGTACACCGTTCTTCCGATGGAACGCCGGCGAATCCGCAGGCATTGTTCAAGCCGGGCGACAACAGTTGGGCAGGTCTGCGGGCAGATGTCGATTTTCGAGTCGGAAGCTTTGGAAGACTGGAATATACCGTCGACGGAGAGGATTATTACATCCAGTATATGCCCGTCGGCATGGCGCAGATCGAAGCACTCCCCGAACAAATGTTGGCACAGATGTCATACGTCGGCGTGGATCACTGTGTGCTGCAGGCGGGAAGCAACTATGGCCGGATGAACGATTACAATGCCCAGGCCCAGGAGCGACATCCTGAGAAGTTCACTGCCCTCTTCCAACTCGACGAACCCATGGCGGACAAAACCGAGGGGATGGAGGAATTGGACAGGGCAACAAATGCGCTGAATCTGAAAGGAATCTACTATCAGCTGTCATCCTTCAGCAGGTACGGCTTTGAATGGGCGTTCGAGGACTCACGTTTTGACGAGTTTTGGGAAAAGCTGGCGACAGTGGAAATCCCTGTATTCTTTGAAGCAGCGCCGATCCCCGACTACGACGCTGCGAGTTACACCGCCAACATGGAGCGTCTTGACATTCTGCTGACCCGCTTCCCGCAGATGCGCTGGTTGCTGGTTATGGGACCTCCGGTTCAGTTCTTTGGCACAGGGGACAGCTGGCATTTTCCGGAAGCGGTCCACCGGGCTTATTCTCGCGAGAATCTTCAGCTGGAGCTTCTATTTCCGATCACCTGGGGAGGCAAGTGGGATTACCCATACCGCGAAGCGCAGGTTTTGATAAAGGACCTGCGGGAACGATACGGTGCCCACAAACTCATCTGGGGCTCCGACATGCCTAACGTCGAGCGTTTCTGTACCTACAGGCAGTGCCTGGATTACCTGTTGCGATACTGTGAGTTTCTCTCGTCGCCGGAAAAGGACCTCGTTCTTGGCGGCAACGTGGCAGATCTGTGCGGGATCCAGAATCGTCCGTCCGGTTCGTCAGGCGCCAGGTGACTTGAAAAATGCGGTGCGGAAACTTCGGCTTCACCGATTTTGGCCGGCCGATTTAACCGCAACCGTCGATTCGGGGCCGCCCGAATCACTGGAGGACAAGATGCAACTGGCGTGTGAAGGGCATTCGCAGATCGGTTGGGTCACGCCGGGCATGCAGGTTGTGCAAAACCGGCCGACGGTTCACCCCGAGCCCGTGCTGGAACCGGCTACCGATGCGGATCGAATGAGCACCTCTATCTACGGTTCCGTCTTGCGGGATAACGGGCTGTATCGCATGTGGTATCAGGCCGTCCCGGCAAACTGGGAGGGGGCACCCCAGGGGTTCGGCGTCGGCTGCGTTGAGAGCGACGACGGTTTTGAGTGGCGCCGCCCGAACTACGGGGCGCTCGAGGTCTGTGGATCCAAACAGAATCATATTACCGATCTGCCGTTGCACTGTCCCTCCGTATTTGTGGACTCCACGGCACCGGCACCGATGCGGTACCGCGCGTTCGGGTGGACCAAACCGGATCCCAGCCTCGGCGAGACTGTCAAGCGGCGGGGATATTATACCGCCCACTCGGCTGATGGGATTCACTGGAAGCTGGATTCGGACGAACCGCTCTACGAGGGCCACGACGTCATTACGTCTGTTTGGAATCCGTTCACCGACAGCGCGCTCGTTGTTTCAAAACGCCTCCAATGGATCCGCGGGATCCCCCGTCGCGTCCATTGGACCTCCCGCTGGACGCGGGACTCGTTCACCGAACCGGAATCGGCGCTCGTTCCGGACGAATTCGATGACGTGGTGGCGGTGGCGAACGGATTCAACAGCGCCGACTACTACGGCGTCGGGCTTTTTCCCACCCCTGGCGCCACCATTGGTTTTCTCTGGCACTTCCGGCACCAGCTCCCGCTAAGCAGTGGCAACGTTCAGTACGGCATCTTCGGCCGCATCGACATCAGTCTGATCTATCAGATCGAACACCGGGGCAAGTGGCAGCATTTTCCGGGACGCGCCGCGTGGCTCTCTGGCGCCGACATGCCGGAATGGGGTGAGCACGGCCTCTGCACCGCCGCCTTCCCGCTGGAGGTGGCCGACGAGACCCGGCTCTACATCACCGGCTCTCCGCATCGACATGGATCCTATCTGGACAGCTCCTGGAATCCCGACCCACAGCGCACCGCCATGATGCGAGAGCGGGGCCAGTCGGTGATCGGCATGGTTTCGTGGCCTACCGGTCGCCTTCTCGGATTCCAGGCCCCGTTGCTGGAAACGATGGAGCTGACGCCGGCCGCAGCCTCTAGTTCCGCGGCAGATTCAAACACGCCCAAAATGGTTTTGAATGTTGTCACCGCGCAGACCGGACGCGTACGGGTGGCTCTCGTGGATGAACAGGAAGAGCCGATTGCGGGGTTTAGCTTCGAGGACTGCGAGCCAATCAGCGGTGACCACCGGCAGGCGGTGGTTCGATGGAAAAATGGGCCCCAGCTGCTCGCGAACGAGACGGTCAAAGCCCGCATAGAGATTACCCGCGGCACCCTTTGGGCGTTCGAGTTTGTGACCTAGTCCCCTGTATCAGAAGTAGGCTGGGTCGGTCAAGCGATGTCGATGCTAGGCTTCGCGAAAATCCGGCACGTCGACCGGAACTCCACCCTTTTCCAATGAAATGCCGCCGCAGATGCCGGGCGCCGTCATCTCCAGGCCGGTAATGATGTCAAGAGGGGGAGTTTCGTCGTTGATGATGGCATCGATGAAGGCGCGCACCTGCCAGTAGTCGCCACCGGCGTGACCGACGTGAATGCCCTCGGGCGGTGGGTTGTGCATAGGTTTCGGTAGGTGCTCTTCGAAGTCCATTAGCGGGTGGAAGCGGGGTGGCTCCCCATGCACGTCGGCGAACCAGACTTGATGGAATTCGTCGACGACCCCTTCGCCCTCACCGTGGTTCTTGTGTTTCACGTTTCCGTCTACTGCCCAGATCGTGCGGCGGTTTCCCTCGTAGACCCCTTTGGTTCCTTGCAAGCTGTAAAACTTGCGAACCGGTCCGGTGGTGAGCACATCGTTGCGGATCTTGATCAGCTTGCCGCTGGGGGTCTGACAGATCAGCAGGTTGCTGTCGTCATTCAAAAACTCCGGAAAGCTCCGGCGGCCCGATCCGAAGCAGGACACCGTGGCCACGCGCTCGCCAAACCAGTCGAGCACCGGCCCCAGTGCATGGGTCGCGTAGGTGGTTCCTTTCTTATTGGCCAAATAGCGGTTGTGCCAGGTAGGATTCCCGTCCGAGTCATAGATGACGTGTTTCATGTCGTGGACGTATTCGCCCTCGCTGTAGTGGATCTCGCCGAAGAACCCCTGGCGCGCAAGTTCGCGAACGAGCACATGCTCGCGCATGTAGACGTAATTCTCGGCGAGCATGTAGGTACGATCGGATTTTTTGACCGCTTCCAGGAGCTCCCAGCACTCCTCAAGGGTTGCGGCGGCGGGGATTTCGCACAATACATGCTTGCCGGCGTCGAGCGCGGCCACCGTTTGCGGTACGTGGTCGGGCAACGGTGACCCGATGAAGATGATGTCCACATCGCTGGCCAGGAGATCTTCGAAACGGGTGTAAACCTGGGGGATAGCGTACCGGTCCGCGATGGGGCGCACGGTTTCCTCGTGGCGCGTGCAAAACGCCGCCACCTCCGTCTCTGGCATCACCCTGAAACATTGCAGCGCGCCTTCGCCGCGCTTACCCACAAAGCCGACCTTGAGCGATCTGTTCATTGGTTGTCTCCGAACTGTTGGAGGTTCGCCGGCAGCTTGTCGTCGGGCAAGTAGATGCCCAGCTTGAACCGGTATTCCGACACTAGATGTCTCCAGAGGCTGTGCTCATTACTGGCGTCCTAGCACCGCGACAGGCCACCGTGCGCGAAGATAGAACAACCTCAGATTAATACCAATGGTCGATCAAGAACGCGAATGATCGCCCACAGAAAGGAATCGAGTGCTCAATCTTGTTCTGCCCGTCAGTCGGGCCATCACCAACGGTGTAGCCAGTGAGAAACGCCGGGGAACCAGATCCGGTCCACCCCCCGGGCCACGATGATGCCGAGCACGTAGCCTACCAGCATTCCGTAAAACAACGGCTTCGCGGCTGAGTACCTGCGCACGCCGCCGAATCGCAGCAGGGTGAACTTGGCGATCCACACCACGAGCAGGCTGAACCAGTAGAGCTGCGCTCCAATGGTGTACTGAAACGCCAGCCCTACGGGGTGGAATGGGAACCAGTGAAAACGCGTTCTAAGCCATGCTATCCCGGCCGCCTCGAAAAAGCCGATCAGCCACACGACCCACTTGCCCGCGGATGTGACGGTCGGGTTGTTGATCAAACGCACCATGGTATCCAGCGCCACCTCGTTGCCGCTGAGACCGTGAATCATCATGCCGTAGGCTTCGTTTATGGTGGTCCCGGCGATGGCGAGAAAACCAGCCGTGAAACTGAAAATGATCGTCGTGGAGACCCACACCGGTTGCCGTTCGATGGAGAAAAGCCGCAGCTGGTGAACGATAGCCGGCCAGCAAGGGATCCGACCCCCGGAGCCGAAGAAGACGTTGCTGGTGAACATGCCGAAGCCGACCACGGAGCGGGGAGAGAGAAATTTCGTGCCCACCAGGTTGATGATGAAGGACTCGCCTTTGATGTGGATGGCGTTGGGTATGAGATAGGCGAACCCGGTGGCAGCCATCAGCTTTACGGTTACAAAGTTCACTGCAACCAGTAGCAACAACATGCCTACCGCCAAGGGCAGGCTGGCACCCAGCGCCATGATCCAGCCTGTCACGTAGGTTGCAGAGATTGCCAGCCCTAACAAGGCCCAGCGGTAACGTCTGATCTCCGCGGGAGCGCCCTCGCCGTTAAGAGCTTGCCTCCATACAGTCTGCAGATGACGTCGCGCCAACCAGATGGACCAGAGCGCGACGAAGATTAACGCGCCGTGGCTCTCCATATACATGATGTCGAGGGCACCCAGCTGACTGCCCTCGGACCCTACCGTGAATCCTGTTCGACCCATCATCCACTCTTTGGGCAGTGTCAACCAGTAGAAGACGATCAGGCTGGCGAGGATATCCAGCGGGCATAGATACGCCACTGCGAGCACGAGAGGCAGAAAGCGAAAAACAAGGCCGCGGGAAATGTGTGGACCGAGATCGACGGGGTATTGGTCGAAGAAGATCTTCACCATCGGCAATCCCGGCAGGAAGTAAGTGGCGGCATTGTAGGCGGCCGGCACAAAAACGAGAACCACACCTACCCAGAACAACCTCGACCTAAACAGTCGGGGGAACCGGCCGGGTCCCTCGCAGCCGGAGGTGAGATCGAGGGGCATCTGGGCCAATGGAAAGGTTAGCTTCTCCATGTCGACCCATTGCCGGTGGAAGAGTATAAAGATGCAGAAACCAAGTACGACCATACCGATGGACACCCCGAGCCACTGACCGACGATTTCGAACCATCCTTGCCAGGGAACTGAGTAACCTCGATCCAGGCCGAACCAGAAGCCGTCAATGACGCGCTGCTCGGTACTGGCGAAAACATGCCAAGGCAACAGGTCGAAGATCGTCTCGACCCACTGGTTTTCAGGACTGGCTACGTGGGTTGGGATGGCCCCAAGCTTGACCAGGTCCCACATCCAGCCGTTGGAAGGAATCGTGCCCACCACCCATCCCGCTACGAAGATGGTGAGCAGCTCCCCTCTTTTGAGGGCGAACCGCGGAATGACGGTATGCAGGATGGCGTTTGCGAACAGCCAGAAAACGAAGGAGATGAGCACCATCAACGGCAGCTGAGAGCTCACCGAAAGGTGCAGCAGATGCACGACCGCTGCGAAAGAGACTACGCCCAGAAGAACCGCGCGCAGAGTTATCGTTGGAGCAGATTCCCCAGCTCCACCCAGCGCCCCCAAGTCGGTGCTACACCTACGACTGTGCGGTTGGATCGGTGCCTTCCTGGAGAATGCGCTCCACCAGCTCCATGCTTTTGACCGCATCACCGAAATGGGTCAGCGGCTGGCGGCCTTCCTTCACACAGTCGATGAAATGCCGATCCTCGTGCCAGAAACCCATCCAGTTGAGTGAATCCTCGTCGGGCATACCCTCTTTGGTAGCAAACTCCTTGGATTCGTAGCGCTCCTCGTCATCCTTACCCCGTCTGATGAAGGCTTCGCTGGCGGCATCCACGTAAGCGGAGACGTCGCGCCCGTGGAACTCGACGCGAAACACGCCAACCCCGGTGACGTAGCTGCAATTCAGGATGCCAACGGCACCGGTGCTGAAAGAGGCCAGGGCGCTGAATTCGTTGTAATGCGGTCCGGGAATGTAGCGGGCACATACGTGAGCGGTCAGATCCTCTACCTCGCCGCCACATAGAAAGCGCAGATTGTCCACCGCGTGAATCATATCGCAGGTCAGGTTATCGATAACCCCTCCATAGATGCCGGCCGGTTCGCTCAGATTTCGGCCGCCTTTGAGAAAACTCACGGTTGCCTGGTGGATCGGGCCCTGTTCCTCCAGCTTCGGCTTCAGAGCGGACAGTGCGGGAATGTGCCGGCGTTGGAAACCGACGGCGGTCAAGCAGGAGTTCTCTGCGGCGAAGTAGGCGAGCATCCGGGCTTGGTTGGTGGTCAAGCCCAGCGGTTTCTCCACGAACAGATGGCGGCCCTGTTGCAGTACCGCGGCCGCCGGGGCGTAGAGGTGCTGCGGCATCATGATGGCGTACACCACCTGCGGATCGACCTCCTCCAGCATCGCCTCGAAGTCGGTGAAAACGCGTGGTATTCCGAACTTCTCAGCCGCCGCCGCTGCCTTCTCTTCAATCAGATCACAGGTGGCAACAAGCTCGACATCTGGAAGGCTCGACAAACAGGGATAATGTACGGTGGTTGCCAGGTTGCCAGCTCCTATCATTGCCACTCGAACCATTTCCGCCATGACGGTCCTCTCGTTACGCGTTTCTTCCTCTGCTTACCCGGGCAGCTTTCTTACATCAGTCACAAAGAGCACGAAGCACCTTATCCGTCGTTGCGTCAAGTCTCTGGGATTCGCCGCCGTCGTGCGCAGATCGAGAGCCATCGATGAACCTTTCAATCCATTGTTTTGCCACGATCTTTGTTCTATCTAGAGGAATATGAGGTTTCTGTCCCGATGCGCCCCACTCGCGCTCGCGTATGTGTCTGCCGGTCTGTTGCTGTCAGGCGCTACCTACGCGAGCGTGGACAGCGCTTTCTTTCCGCCCGAGACCACGGATCTCCGTCTGGCTCTTCGCTACCCCCGCCCTGGGTACGAGAATTACGCGATCAATCACTACGAGAATTACCCTGACCACAGCTGGAACACGCGCGTCCGTGGCCCCCTGATTGGCATAGCTCACGGCGTCGACCGGCCCAAGGCGTTCCTCGATCTCATGGGGAACCATGTCATCACGGGCCACGACCTGTATACCTGGGTCGAGCGGAGACAACCGGAGCAGCGCTTCGGCAGCGCGCTGTTTAAGGACTGGCCGGCGTTCCAGCCGCTCTTCACCAGTGTGGCGGTGGCCAACGACGGGTACGGCGACTGGGGATATCACATCATGGCGGGAGACGGCCTGATCGCGCGGTTATCGCCTTTGACCCTGTCCAAAACTGATCTATACGGGTTTCGGTTTGATTTTTCTACGCCGCTTTTGAAACTAACAGGTGTCGGATCGCGTATCGCTCGCCCCAACCGCGAGGCCTCCTACAATGCGGACGGCGGAGAAATAGACGTCAATCACTCCACCATGCTGCTGGGTGGGCGCGCTCAGCTGGATATCGGTCGGCTTTCGGTGGGCATCAACGGCGCTAACCTGCATTCCTACAACAGCACCGAGACCAACAACTCGATAAAGGGCCGACTGCGACGAGACCAGCCCACCTACTCTTTTCTGGCGGTGCGTTTTTCGGACGATGCTCCTCAAGATGGCAGGCCCGGTGCGGCGATACAGAGCGTGCTGTTGGTGATCAATGGGGAGTCAAGGTCCGATCTGCAACCCGGCATCTTTCGCACGCGGTCAGGAACGCGACCCCAGGTCGGACGCACCCTTTCGACCGGCCGATTCATCGCTTCGGCCTACACCAGCATAACGGGACCGACCGTCTATTACCGGGATCAGGAGCTGCCGCTGTTCGCCGATTTTCTCTATCGGCTGGATCATGAAGCGGGAGTGGATGTATCCGATCTGGTTCGTCTGGAGGGGATGCTGGAGGAAATTCAGCTGGTGTCACCAGAGGGAATTCAGCACGCCGACGATGGTGAGCAAATCGTCTACTTCTACGATCTTCGGAACGAACCGTACATAGAATCTGTTGCAGTCGAGGCGGTGGTAGGCAACGACTACCTGGTGGAATGGGCTGGGATCAATCTCAACGAGATCAACGACACGGCGCCCCGCTATGAAGATCGATATCAGGCATCGTTCTATCGCACCGCGTTGCGCGCCAAAGGAAGAGTGCAGGATCTGTCCAACCTGGCGCGCCGGCGGTTCGAGGTGGCGGAAAACACGGCGATCTTCACCTACAGTTGCGATCTGCAGCTGACCTTGCCGTGGCTGGACATCAGCGGCGAGTACGCGCGGTCAGCGCTCTACTCCCGTTATCCGGCCCGCACGCAGGAGCAGTCCCTGGTGAACGAAGGCCCCCGCTTCGACCTGCGAGGCAGCGCTTATTTTCTCAACGGGATCAGGCGGTATGACCGGGGCATGCTCGGTTTCGAGGCGTTTTCCATGAATTCAGGTTTTACCACTGACATGCCCACCTACCTCAAGAAGGACCACGGATATCGCACCAGCCGTGGACAGGACCCGCTGTGGCTGATGACCAACGATACCGTGATCTGGAGTCTTGTGCAGGACAACGAAGATGGTGATCGCTGGCCCGACTTCTTCGTCGGCAATATCTTGGGCAGTGGGGGTGAAACCGCCGACCGGGACGGGGTGTTCCCCGGTCAGGACGAGGACAACGATGGATTGGTAGAAACGGACCGCAACTTCAACGGTACGCCCGACTACGAAGAGACGTTCTTGCTTTTCGATGTGGAACCAAACGAGTACGTCTACGGTCTCGATCGCAATAACAACGATGAGCCGGACCATCGCGAGGACGATTGGGAATCGGACTATCCGTACGATTCCGATCAGCGCGGCTACCACCTCTTTGGGCAGCTGAATCTCACGCCAAGCTGGTCTGTTGGGACGGGACGGTACGCCGTTAAGGGACTGGCCGGCGGTGGCCACAATCGCTCGTCGTACGCCCTGTTTGCCTACCGATGGCAGGGGCGGGACCGCGTGCGGCAGCTATTCTTCGAGAACAACCTGCGCCGTGTGGAAGATGATATCGCCGACAACCACATTCAGTTCAACCGCGGTAGACGCGAGCGTGACGATCCGCTGCACTATCAGAGCAGCAACGTAAACGAAACCTATCTCGAAGGTGATTTCCGCCCCTTCTCGCAGCTTCGCCTGGTACAGAGGCTACGAGTCCGATTCAACTGGCAGCGTGGCGGTCAACTGCCGTCCGGACAGTTTCAGCGCCAAAGACGACTGGACTTCACCGCCTACGTCAGCCGTCTGGATTACACCTGGAACCGGGGCAGGTTCAGCCTTGTCCCACAATTCAAGTTTCTGTATATGCGTCTGCGTGACAGTGAAATCGATCGAGACCTGCTGTCGGAACAGCGGATCGTACCGATTCTGAAGATGAGTTATGCGGTCGTTTCGAGAACCACGCTACAGCTGGGAATCCAGGGGTGGGGTCCGTTACCATACCGCATCAAAAATAGGGCGCAATCCCGCGAGAGCCTCAAGCAGCGCACGCTGGTGTTCACTACCACCAATCGCACTCGTTACCTGGGATACGACTTGATTACGATTGTGGGGTTCAGCAAGGACAGGCTGATTTTCGACGATCCGGCACAGCGTTTCCGTGCGCGCAATTCGCTTCAGTTTTTCGTTCGCAGCGCCCTTGGCTTCACCGAGTTTGGACGCTTGCTCTGAACTCTTGTACGGATGGGCACAAATCGCCCTAGCGGGTTTCAGGGCACCGGCCCGTTCCCGGCGCGATGCGGACGATCTGATTGGCGGCAAAATCTCCGAATTCTTCCTCCGAGCCGTCCGGCCATCGCACCACCACGCCGAGAATCTCTGTTTCCCGGCCCAGTCCAAAGTGGACCCGCGGGTCGTTGGCGGCAAGATAGCTGTAGGCGGAGCGGACATCGCGCATTTTCCGGATCGATCCCACGCCTGCCGTCACCCGCGCTCCCTCAGCGGGGCTGCCCGCACGATTTACCACCTCGAACATGATCCAGTTGCCCCGGTTGGGGGCCCGGTTGTGCAGCAGATGGGCCGGAGCATCGCGATTGACCACCAGCAGGTCCATGCCCCCGTCGTTGTCAACGTCGCCGAAGGCCGCCCCCCGGCTGGTGGCGGCGAGCAGCTCGGCCGTCCCACCTCGGGGCAGGACCTCTTCGAAACGAGGCCCCGGTTGTCCTCTAAAGAGGATATTCGGCTCGGCAAACGGATCGACGCCGTAACGTTTGGGGTTGTTCTTGTAGATGCGTCCGTTTGCCGAGTAGAGATCGAGCCGTCCATCATTGTCGAAATCCACCATGCCCGCACCGAACCGAGTAAACAGGGTGTTTTGAAGCGCCAGGCCGACAGATGCGGTCATATCCGAGAAATACGAGCCCGCGTTCCGATAATAAGAGTCGGTCTCCGTTTCCAGGTTGACTACATGCAGATCGAGGGTGCCGTTGTCGTCCAGATCGGCGACGTTCACCCCCATGCAGGCCTTCGGGCCACCGCTGTCGTCCACCGCGCATCCCCGGAGAACCGCTTGATCGGCGAATGTCCCGTCTCCCTGATTCATCCATAGCTGGTTCTTGCTTCCGTCGTTCGCCACGAAGATATCCGGGTGTCCGTCCTCGTCGAAGTCCGCACAGACCACCCCCAACCCGGCGCCATAGGCGGTATGCAAGCCGGACGGCTCCGACACGTCCCGAAAGCGGCCTTCGCCGTCGTTGAGATACAGCAGGTCCGGCACCGCTGTCTTGTAATTGACCGGGCCGCAATAGTCCGGCTCTCCAAGGGAGGATACACACTCCTGGTCGGTCTCCACCGACCAGTCGAGATAATTCGCCACGAAGAGATCGAGATCGCCGTCCCTATCGAAATCGTGGAACGCGGAGCTGGTGCCCCAGTTGCGGTCGTTCACACCAAACGCTGACGATACGTCGCGAAATCGCACGCCGTCCTCATTCGTCAGCAGAAGATTGGGGCCGTAGTTGGTCACGTAGAGATCGGTCAATCCATCGCCATCAACGTCGCCGGCGCTGACTCCCATTCCGTATCCGGTATGGCCACTGCCGCTCCCATCAGTCACGTCGGTGAACATGCCCGTGCCGTCGTTGCTGAAGAGGCGATTCCCGCTTCTGCGACTCGCATCCGCCAGAACCCCGGCCTGCACGAGATAGGCGTCTAGGTCGCCGTCGTTCTCCATATCGAACAATCCGACCCCGCCGGCCATGATCTCAGGGAGCAGGTGCCGCTCTCTGAATCCGGAGTCGAGGCTGAATGAGATACCCCGTTCCTCGGCGACCTCATGGAACCATGGTCTCCGGGCATCGACAGCTGAGCGAGTCGGGGTTTCGGGCGCCCCGTTCTCAGGGCGGCCGTCGCACCCGGGCTCTAAAAGTGTCAGGAATAGGACACTAATGAGAGGTATAAATCTGAGGAAGGGCTTACTTTCCAGCACGTGGATGGGAATGACTGTCCGAAGGGTGAAAAACACGGGCAGAATCTACGGAGGAACCGGTACGGCGGACAGTTGTTGCTGCTGCAACCACCCTTCGGCGGCGGGATTGGGCGCGATCTCTTTCGCCACCGTCGTCAGGAGATCGCCCTGACCCGCGCGGGAGCTACCGCAAGAAACGTCGTAAATCGCAGCGGTCCGCTTGCCGGGGTTGTAATTGCGCAGTGCGGTTAGAGAGTCGTAATTTCCACCGTACGATGCAGGTTGTCACGGCGGGAATATCGATATCACCATGCGGTGGTCGGATCGAGTTGTTGGTGGCGACCGCAGTCTGTACATACCACGAGGTGGGCACGCCGCCTCCCGGTTGTGGTCGACACCAAGGAGACAAACCATGAAAATCGAACGCATCGAAGTTCGCTCGGTGGGGCCTCCGACTGAACAGTTCACCTGGTCAGACGATCTGCCGGCCCAGTACGCCACCAACACCGTGCTGCGGCTGTATACGGATGAAGGGTTGGAAGCGGTTTCCGGAGTATGGAACGCCACGTCGTACGGCTACGAGAAGTACACCGCCGAAGCCATCCGCCACATCACGCCCATTCTCATCGGCCGCGATCCGCTGCAGCGGGAGGCGTTGTGGCACGATATCAGGCCCAGGGTCTTCCCGGTGCCGCCCCAGGCCCTGGCCTCCATCGACATCGCCCTGTGGGATTTGGCCGGAAAAGTGGCGGGGCTGCCTATCTATCAAATTCTGGGCGCCAGGCGAGAGCGCATCCGCTCCTATGCCAGCACCCCCATGCTGGAGGATATACCCGCCTACTTGGAGTTCGTCGCGGGGCTGTTGGCCCAGGGTTATACAGCGGTCAAGTTCCACACCTGGTGCGTCCCTGACAAGGACCTCGAGCTTTCCAGGGCGGTGGCCAGGGAGTTCGACACCGGGGCCATCGATTTCATGCTGGACGCGGAGAACAACTACGATCGGGCCAGTGCGCTGAGAGTTGCCCGTGAGATTGAGGAACTGGGATTCACCTGGTTTGAAGCCCCCCTGCCCGACTGGGACCTGGACGGCTACCGGGAGCTGACGCGAGCCACCTCCATACCGGTGTTGCCCTCGGGCAACTGGTACATGGACCTGATGACCTTCAACGAGGCGATCAAGACCCACACTTGGAGGTCCGCCCGCACCGACGTCCACATGATGGGCGGGATCACCCAAACGCAAAAGGCGATGGCGCTGACGGAAGTGGCTGGCATCAACTGCGAACTGATGTCCTGGGGATACAGCCTGAACTCAGCCGCCAATCTCCAGGTGATGCTGGCCCACGACCATTGTTCGTTCTACGAACACTCGGTGCCCCAAGAACCGTACGAGTACGGCATGCACGACGTCATTCGCTCGGATGCCAACGGATACGTGCGCGCCCCCACCAAACCCGGCCTGGGCTTGGACGTGGATTGGGAGCGGATGGAAGCGGCTACCTTCCACCAGTTCACCATCAAATAGCGCTATTGGGCAAGGGCTTAGCGCTACTAACGCAAGAGCAGCATCTTGCGCGTTGACATCCGCGCACCTGATTCCAGGCGATACATATATACGCCAGAAGCCAAGTATCTCCCCGCTTCATCTTGTCCATCCCAGCTCACCGCGTACGCCCCGGCCGCCGCGAAATGTCCCAACAATTCGCGGACTCGGTGTCCATCTGTGTTGTAGATCCGCAGAGACACTGGCCCGCGCTCAACCAGGACGAAGCGGATGGTCGTAGCCGCGTTGAAGGGGTTGGGATAGTTCGCCTCCAACGCAAAGCGATCCGGCTGCGCTTCACGTGCTGTCACGTCGGTTGTAGACTCCGCTGCCTGTCCCTGTGCAACCGCAAGGTCTGACAACGCTTTTTCGATAGCTGCCGTGATACCCTTCACGTCCGCTTGATCCGACAGACCGGTGGAGCGAAAGCGGATAAACCCCTCGTGGTCGACGACCACAAAATTGGTTTGTTGCAGCCCGTACAATCTTATCAGCGACCTCGCCTTCATCAGTAGCGGGAAGGTTACGAACGTTGTCCTGCGAAACTCGAATTCTACCTGCCGGGGGGATCCATCCCATACATCGACGCCAATGGTGATGAAAGGTCGGTTTTTGTATTCCTGCCAGATCTTTTCAATCTTCGCGGCCTCCGCGATACAGAAGTGTCAGGCGTAGCCAAAGATGTCTATCAAGACCACTTTGCCCCTGAAGTCGCTCAGGGACACCTGGCCTCCGCCCAACTGCTGCAGCGTAAAATCAGGCGCAGGATCGCCCTTCCGCAGCTCACCTTGCGAAGCGTTCGGCCACACCAGACCGAGAATCAGTAGCCATGAATAGATGGATCGGGGCATACTCCAACACCAGGTGAGACAGTAGATAGGAGAGATTATTTAGTACGGGGGCGTGTGACCATCCGCGCACCCGTACGAGAATGATACACCATTAGATCGCTTCTACAGCTAAATGGTTTCGTCCCACATGGAAAGCAGTGGCCTGAAGGTGCACTCGTCCGCAACGGGTCGGCGGTGGAGCGAATAGAGCCTAGCGCGACCAGCTCTGTCCGGGAAAGGGGGCTCGCAAGTCGTAGGCTCCTTCCTGTATCACGGGCAAGGTGCCGTCTTCTACCATCATATCGAGGGGACTTTGGCGCGTTCGGAGGGGCATGGCAACCACGTTCTTTATGCGCAGGGATTCGTAGATCGCCATCATGATCTCCATCGTGTACCGCGCCTGGCGGCCCGTGCTGCGGTGCTCAGCGACGCTGCCCTCCATCCAGTGGATCAACTCCTTGAGCTGGTCGGTCTGCAACGGTTCTGGGGTGATCTCCTGCCAACCGCTGCGGTGGTCCTGGTGCAGCAGGACGTGACCATCCGGGCGCAGCGCGATCTTCCCGTCACTGCCAATGACGCCGCTGAGGTCGCGGCTGGTTGCCCAACCGGGATTGCCAGCCACCGCAGGGGCCGGGGGCAGCATCATGCCCGGCTCGGGCAAGTCCTGTTCGTAGACGCCACGGATGCCGCCGGCGAAACAAACGATTCCAGCGCAAAGGTCCTCGCAGTAGCTGCGGCGTTCCCACCGATCGGTGAAACGCGCCGTCTGGGCGATGACCCAGAGAGTCTCCGGATCCGACAGCGAATAGCGCCAGGAATCGATCGCGTGGGTGCCTGAGTTCAGCAGTCCGGAAACTGGTCGGGCGCGGTGGTACACGAGAAGCGGCTGGCCGATGGCGCCGTCGGCCACGAGCCGGCGCACCTCATTGAGGGTGGGACAGAAGCGGTTCATGTGGCCTATGACCAGCTTGACCTGGTGGGCGTCACAGGCGGCAATCATGTCGTCGGCCTCGCCCAGAGAGGCCGCCACCGGTTTTTCGCACAGGATCGCTTTGACACCCGCTTCGGCAGCCGCGACGGTGGGTTCCTTGTGAGCGCATTGCCAGGTGGTAATGCTGACAATATCCAGATCCTGTTCAGCCAGCATGTGGTGATAGTCGCTGTACGCGGCAGGAACCGAAAACTCCTCGGCGAGCCCATTCAGCGGCTTTTGGTTGACGTCCATCGCAGCGACGACGTCAGTGGCGGGGTTCTCGGCGTAAGCGCGCAGGTGGGAACGTCCCATCGTGCCGCAGCCTATGATACCGACCCGGTAGGTATCGGTCATGGTTTGGTCACCTCCTTACGAGCCGTCGTCCGCGACCCGCAGCGCAAGGTCGTTCCAGACGCCACCCATCTCATAAACGGCATTGAAGGTGCTGCAGATTTCATCCATCAGGTGGACGCGTGAGGTGCCCTCGGCCGCGCCGTCGCCGAGGTTCTTCTTGAGCTCTTCTGCCCGCTGCGCACTGGCTGCGGCAGCCGTCGCTGTGGCTCGTGCCAATTCCGCAAAATGGTCTACCATTTCCTCCAGAGGGGTCTCCATGTCGGTGGTGACATTGAAGTGGTGGGGAGGGGGAAAGCGGGGAGCATGGCGCTCGCCATCGGGATCTCTGCCAGTGTGGGTGGGATAGATGTGTGGGGTGACGGAGAGATACATGATCACCTCCTCATCTCCCAGAGCGCGGAGCGTGTGCGATTCATGGGCGAGGGCAACGATCATCTGGCCGGGCCCAACCTCGGCCTCCTCGCCGCCGATTTCGAACAGACAGCGACCCTGAAGCACTATGAAGATCTCGTGACCCAGATCGTGACTGTGATATTGGCCACCTCCTGGCCCGGGAGCGAGGCGCATCAAACGGGAGCGGATCTGCGGCGTAACCAGAAAATTGTTCAGGTCCTCTTCTCTTCTGAAGTCGTAGACTTTAAGTCCCATGGTCTTTCCTCCTGCGTCGATAACGATGGCCTCGTCGTAGCACGCTTCACCTTTTGTTAATGTCTGCCAGAATTTCAGGGCCTCGTTCACCGGAAGATCTCTCGCGGGCTGTGCGCTCGAGATATTCTCGGGTTCTGCCCGTGAGAACGCCGTAGAATCGGCGCGCTTCCCCGTCGGGATGGTCGCGCCACAGAGATGCGGGGATCATGGATGAGCTCGAACCCTCGAGGTCCCTGCGGTGGCGATGGCCGTAGCAGATCTGTACGGATTTGCGTTCGGACTGCGTTGGACGCACGGAAACGGAGTGCAGAACCGAGACGTTGAGCAGCGTCGCCGTACCGGCGGTCCCGTAGAGTTCGCGGATCCCGCCGCGCTCGAGCTGAGCTTCCTTATCCAGGATTTCCTGATCGACCGATTCGGGCGAAACGGCGAGGCTGTGGGTCGTAGCGTCTACGTCAGCCAGGTAGATTATCAGCATGATCAGGCCGATGCGCAACGGATGTTCCGGCCACATGAACCGTTCCCCGCCGTTGCGATGCCAGCGGTGCCCTACCGGCCCTTCCCACGAGGTTAGCCCGGGAATCGACTCACCTGCGTACGGCCCCATGTGCCGCAGGCAGATTTCCGAGAAACAGAGTTCGTCGCCCATCAAGGCCTGGAGCGGCTCCATGACCATCGGGTGGCGAACTATGTCATTAAACTCGGGCGTTGTAAGGAGCGCGTCGCCGTAAATCGTTTTGCCAGATCCCGGTATCCTTCCAGAAATTGCCCCGGTCCCGTCGTTCCTGGTCGAAAAGTTGCGTAAAGTGGGTCACCTCATCGTCGCTAAAGATCTTTCCCAACGACAGGTAGCCGTTGCTCCTGAAGAAATCGTAATCCTCTTGCCTCATTGCGTGCCTTCCCTTCGTCAGGCGTCCGGCCTGTCGCAGCCTCTTGGGGAATTCGCTGAGCGTTGTGACTGCAGAGCAGGTAAGGTAGCCATCGGCACTACGAGTTCGCCTTGAATTTCACCAGCTCTTCGGGCATGTGTCCCTGGTGCGCCAGCACCTGCTCGAGATGAGTCTGTCGCCGCGGTCCGGCCGTGGCCAGCATGATTTCGTCGTACATGCTGTCGATGCCGTAGCGAACGTGAGCAGTGATACAATCCTTCAGTATGCTAATGTGCTCGTCGGGAACGCGTTCGCAGCAGTTGATCGTGAACATGCGACGTCGGGTGCCGCCGCCGAAGGACGCGTGCTTGAGGCTGTGAATGAAGACCACGACGTCGCCCGGCTCGGTTTCTACCGCCAGCGACGGTAGGTCTGGCCCTTCTACCCCCCACTTTTCGGACGACTGCTTGATCTCCTCGTGCAGCTGCGAGGAATAGACATCTTCGAGTCGGTGGCTTCCCGGAATCAGACGCAGGCAGCCGGAGTTCCGCTTTACGGAGTCGAGGTAGAAGGCGACTTTCACGAATCTCACCTCACTGATCCAGCGGTCTGAATGCCATGGCGTGTCACCGACGAAGAAATTGCCGTCCGAGCCGACATAGTTGAAGCCCTCGCCAACCAGGCCTTCCACGAGTCCTTCAATCCGGGGGTCTTCCAGTAGCGCGCACAGACGCTCGTGCTGGTCGATAAACGGTATAATCGACGAGCGCTTGCCGCCGGAGTGCCATTCGCCGTTGTTACTGGGCCGACGCGTCCAGACTTGCTCGAAGGCATCGATGATTTCGCCGACGCTGTCGCGCATCAGACCGGGTAGGGCGATAAAACCGAAGGTTTCGAAGAAGGATTTCTGGTGCGGAGAGAGCCGAAAGCGGTCCATTATCCACCGTCCTCTTCTGGTGAGTCTGAGGCGTCAGCTAGCCTGATCTCGTGTTGCGCGGATCGTATCAGAGGGTATGCGTGGTAACTCAATCCCACAAGTCGCCGCCGGCCCCAAGCCCATCAGGTCCTGCTGGGCCGTTCCGCGTACCAGCTGTCGGGATCATCTGGATCCGTTTCTGCAAATGCCACAAGGCGCGGGCGTTGTCTTCGGTCTGCTCGCGGGAGATCACCTGGAGGGCAATGACGTAGCCATTTTCGTCGAAGAATTCCAGATCTCTGCTACTGAGTACGGTCATTGACAGTTCGCGCAGGTTATACCTTGCTCTACAAAAATTAACGTTCTAGACAGAATAATAACGCAAGCGTTTGATTCGAGACAAGATCTCGGCAAATAACGTCTGGTCTATCCGCCACTTCAGCCATTTGAAAGGGGGGGCGGTACCGACCTTGCCGGCAGCACCCGCTATGAGTACTCGTTTCCTGGCCACCTCACACTCTGAATTGGAGGTACTACCTTGCCGCTATTGGCGATAATGCCACTCATTCGCCCCATCCTCCGCTGAATCCTATGCGGTAACGCAGTTCGCGCAGACGACAGATAGCCGCCCACCCTGGGAGCAGCCTCATGAACGAACTGTTGCCGGGTCTGCGCCACTGGCGCACCCACAATCCAGACATCGACTACGACGTCGATTGCTACTGGGCCACGTCCGCAGGTGTCAGTTACGTCCTCGATCCGCTCGCTCCCAAGGAGGGATTGGCGGTGTTCGATGGCGAGGAGGCCCCCCAATACGTCTACATGACCAACCGGCTGCACGATCGCAGCTGCGCGGAATTCGCCGAGCGGTTCGGCGCCCCTATCTGGTGCCCGCGCCCGGGCCTGCACGAGTACGCCGACGGCAGCCTCGAGGTCAGGCCGTACGACGCCGGCGACCTGCACGGCGGCGTCCGTGCCATCGACATCGGCGTCATCTGTCCGGACGAGATGGCCCTGGTGTTGCCGTTCGATACCGGTGTCCTGGCTATAGCCGACAGCTTCATCCGATACGGCGACGACATCGGATTCGTGCCGGATTACCTGATGGGGGACGACCCCGAGCGGATCAAGCGCCGCACCAAAGCCCGTTTCCTCGAAGTGTGTGACGACGTCGACTTCGATCACCTGCTCTTCGCGCACGGCACTCCTTTGATCGGCGGCGGGCGAGAAGCGCTGCGAGCCTTCTGTGCAAGTTGAGTCGGTGGGGACCGATCAGTTGTACCATCGCCCGAGATGATACCTGAATAGCCGTGGATATCCGGTTCATCCGTCAACTGAATCATGTCGCCGTCAGGAGATCCGACTCGATAATAGTTGACTGCGCCAGATCGGTAGGATGCCACGACTACCGACTGCTCGTCCGGAGTGAAAGATGAAGTGAGAAAGTAGAGATTGTGATGGATGGTCGGTTAACTGAACAATATGCGCGCCCGTCTGACTATCTCGAAACGATCGCGATTCCGATGGAAAGATTTTACCCTTGGAATAACTGGTCATATCGCTTCCCCTTGCTCAAGAGAGTATCCTTCCATAGAGTACAACCAACTGATCGGTTGGCTACCGACTCGCGATTCCGCGCTGTCGATCGCCCGCAGATTGCCCATCCCAAGACAGGCAGTTTTCCATGCCGAGTGATTTCCTGAAACAACGGTCAGAGAAGAGGCGGTGGCGTCTGCTATCCCTGCTCGCCCTGTGGGGGTTCGCCGCGCACGGCCAAGAACCAATCCTCGACGAGGTCTTCTCCGCACGGCCGTTCCTGCGTTGGAATCGCGCCCCGTACCAAAACTTCGCCTGGAGAACCTTCGAGAACTATCCCAACCATGAATCTCCCTACACCGATCAACCGAGGGCGCACTACGACTCCTTCGGCAACCTCCTTATGACCGGGTACGATCTGTATAAGTGGGAGGAAATTCGCGCTCCAAGCTTGCATTTCGGCAGTGACATATTCAAACACGTACCTGGCTCCTGGAACAGCGCCTTCGACTACATGGTGGCTACCAGCGGCGGTTACGGTAACTGGGGTTACCATCTCATCGTGGGAGACGGGCTGATTGCGCGTTTTACGCCGTTGACCCTCTACAAGGTGGACTTCAATGGAGTTCGCTTCGATCTGTCCACCCCCCATCTGAAACTCACCACGGTTGCGTCCCGCGCCGAACGACCGATGGACGACCATTTCGGAGGAACCGGAGGGGGCGAGCAGTTTCAGCGATGGCTGCACCGGGCCGATGATTCCACCCTGCTTCTTGGGGGTCGCGCGCAGAGTGGTCTAGGCGCCCTGACGCTGGGCCTGAATTGGGTGAACCATCATATCTACCAGACCACCCAGACCGGTAACAGCCTGAAAGGCAGACTGAAACCGGACCACCCGTTGATGGACTGGATCATCGTGCGCTTCAAGGATGATTCGCCGGCCGACGGCGTCGGTGGGGCGGCCGTGCAGGAGGTGCAACTGGTGGTTAACGGCGAGGTCCGTCCCGATCTGGTTCCGCGGGTGTTGAGCCACGAGGCCGATCCCACCATTCAGGTAGGGTTCACCTCTGCGCTCACCGGAGATTTCACCCCCGTGGGCTACAATTTTGCCAGCGCCGCCCCCGAGGCTTTTTACTACCGCAACCGCGATTATCCCCTCTTTGCCGACTACCTCCTGCGGCTGGATCATGAGGATGGGATTGACGTGAGTGGCGAAGGCAATGTTCCCGGTCTTCTTTCCACCTTTGCGATAGAGTCGTCCCAGGACCAACTACGGGCGGACGGTGAGCGGGAGGTGGTCTTTTTGTTCGACTTGACGACCGAACCCGCAGTCGAGTCGGTGGCGGTGGAGGCGCTCCTGGGGAACGACTACCATGTGGAGGTAGCAACGCTCTATGTCAAGTCCTCGTTCGCCAAATCCTACCCGGACCGGTTCTCGGCCAGCTATTACCAGGATCTGGCGCGTTCTCGGGGCAATGTCCGGGACCTGTCCAATCTCAAGCGCCGGCGCTTCGATATCGGGGAGAACACCGGACATTTCGTCTACAGCGCCGATCTAAACCTCGAGCTGCCAGGACTGGAGATCGCCGGCGAGTACGCGCGCTCCAGCGTCTATTCGCGCTATCCCGCCGAGGTCGACAACCACGCCGCCTTCGATGAGTCGCCGCGCTTCGCCGACCGCGGCTCCGCCTATTTTCTCAATGCCGTGCACAATTTCGAGCGCGGGCTGGTAGGCGGCGAGCTGTTCTCCATCAATCCGGGATTTTCCACCGAGTTCCGTTCCTATATTCATACGGAAATTATGTTCTGGCGACACCATCTCAACGGTATGCGCAACGACTACATGTACTGGCAGACGGTGGACGACAACGACGACGGGGATCGTTATCCCGACATCCGGCATGGGAATCTGGTGGGCGGGCTCATTGACCAGCAGAGTACCGACCTGAACGGCGTATTTCTGGATCAGGACGTGAACAAGGACGGGGTCCCGGACACCAACCGCGACCTGGATCGCATCCCCGACTACGAAGAGCCGTTTTTGATGTTCGACGTGGAGCCCAACGAATACGTCTACGGCCTCGACCGCAACAACAACGACGAGCCCGACCGGCGGGAAGACGACGGGGAGGTGGACTATCCGTACGACTACGACGAGCGCGGCTTTCACCTGTTCGGCCAATGGAACCTGACGCCACATTGGCGTCTAGCGGCGGGGCACTACTCCATCAAGGAGGTGGCGGGCGCAGGCCGTAGCCGTTCCACGTATGGGCTGGTAGGTTACCGTCGACAGGGGTTGGGGTGGCTCAGGCGGATTTTCCTCGAGAACAACAGCCGCAGGGTGCAGGATGACATCGTCGACGAGTTCATGGAGTTCGACGATGACGCTGGCGCCCGCGATACCCTGTTTGGTTCGCGCGGGGTGCAATATCTGCCCGACGCCCCGCTGGGCCAGGGCATCGTAAAGTTCCTCGCGGTTGACTTCAAACCGGATCTGCTGTTCTACCAGGAGAGCTTCGTGAACGAATCCTACCTGGAGGGTCGTGCCCAGCTCCGGTCGGGTCTGGATCTAGTACAGCAGCTTCGTGTGCGCTTCAACTGGCAGCAGGGCGGAAAGCTGCGCCGCGGACCTTTCCAGCGCGATCGGCGCCTGGACTTCTGGACTTCAGTTACCCGCGTGCAGTACTCGTTTCAGTTCGGCCAGCTGCGCTTCACACCGCAATACAAGCTCTTGCTGCTTCGTTTGGAGGATCAGGAGCGCAACGTGCGGTTGCGGTCGGAGTTGCGCTCCATTCCCATTCTGCGGTTGGAATATGCCCTTTCGCCGAGGACGCTGCTGCGGGCGGGCGTGCAGGGTTTCGGGCCGCTGCCGTATCGGCGTCGAGACGACACCTCGGAAGGCAGGAGTTTCGAGCAACGCACGACCTTCTTCTCCCTTACCAACAGTTCTCCGTATTTTGGCTACGAACTGGTGACCATCGCGGGCATTATCAGGGACCAGCAGAAGTTCGACAGCGGATTCAGGGACCACCGGAGCTTCGAAACTCTCGAGTTTTTTGTGCGCGCGCTGGTGGGCTTCACCGAATTCGGACGGCCGATATAGATTCGTGAGCACACCTGGTTCATCACACCGTTCAGACCGGTGGGCGATCACCCCCCGCAGCCTGGTGATCGGCGCATTCTCAGCCCTGAGTATCGCGCTGATCCTGCCGTATACCATAAACGTGATCCACGGCTCGCGCATCGGTCTCAGCTCCTGCACGCCGGCCGCATTCATCCTCTTTTTCGTAGTGATGCTGACGGTGCAGGTGGTGCTCACCTTGCTGAAACGAAACTGGCATCTGCGCCCCGGGGAGCTCGTAGTCATCTTCAGTATGTTGGCGGTGGCGACGCACATTCCCAACCGCGGCGTATCGGGGAGGCTCGTGGTCGGGGTTACGGGGAGTAGCTTCTATGCCACCCCCGAAAACAACTGGACCGAGCTCGTTGACGAGATACGGCCGGATTGGCTCGCGCTCAGCGATAACCGGGCGGTCCAGGATTTGTACCACGGCGGGGACGTCGACCGGATTCCCTGGCACCTGTGGCTGCCGGTTCTGTCGCGCTGGTTTGTCCTCATTATTGCCTACCACCTCATGCTGCTGAGCGCTTTGGTGATCCTGCGGCGACAGTGGGTGGAGAACGAGCGCCTGGCGTTTCCCATGGCCCAGGTACCCCTGGCCATGGTACAGGACAACGGCAGCCCCAATTCGATCATCAAACCGTTCTTCAAGAATCCGGTCATGTGGGCCGGCTTCCTCTTCTGCTTTCTGATGAACAGCACCAACATTCTACACGACTATTTCCCCTGGATTCCCGCCTTCATGGGACAGGCAACCTACATGATTTTTCGGGAACAGATCGAGATCCAACTTCGTATCAATTTTCTCATGTTGGGTTTTGCCTATTTCATCAATACCGGCGTTGCTTTCAGCATCTGGTTCTTCTACCTCCTCAAGCTCGCCCAGCAAGGTCTCTTAATGACGCTGGGCATAAATCCGTACCAAAGCATGGGTCCCTGGTGGGCGTCCGCCAGCGGCTCCATCTTCGGCCACCAGATGATGGGCGCCCTCATTGTCATGGTGCTCTTTGGTCTCTGGACCGCACGGTCTCACCTCAAGGATGTTTTGCGCAAGGCCTGGAACAGCGATGCACCGGTGGACGACTCGCGGGAAATCATGTCGTATCGGACTGCCGTACTCTGCTTCCTGAGCGGCGGGGCTGTCGTCTTCGTCTGGTTGTGGCAGTCGGGTTTCCCAGCCTGGATCGCGCCGATCTTCATCTTCGCCATCCTGGTGGTCATGATCGGACTGGCGCGGGTCATCGCCGAGACCGGTATACCTACCGTTACGCCCTCCATGGGGCCGGCCACCTTCGTAATGTCCAGTGTCGGCGCGACGGCTCTGGGCATGCAGGGTCTGGTGGCAGCGGGTTACACGCTGGTGTGGGCCGGCGGTTTTCTAACCTTCGTTACCGCGCCCATGGCCAACGCGCTACGCCTGGGGTCGGAGATCACCCGGCATCGACGGGCCTTGGTGATCGCCATCATGGCGGCTTCGGCGATTGCCATCGCGGCTGGTACCTGGTATTGGATCTATCTGGGCTATAATCACGGAGGTCTCAACCTCAATGGCAGATACTACCAGGTCTACTCGCGGTCGGCGCCCCGCTTCGCCGAAGTCGCGATCGGTGGCGCCCCGGGGGTCAACCTGGTTGGGTGGATCTGGTCAGGAATCGGGGCAGCGGTCATGATCGGTCTGATGATCGCGCGCCACACCTTTGCCTGGTGGCCTTTCCATCCCGTCGGCTTCGCCATCAGCACCTCGTGGGTGTTGACCGCCACCTGGATGTCGACGCTGCTCGCCTGGCTGATCAAGCTAGGGGTGTTGAAGTACGGCGGACCTGCGCTCTACGAACGAACCAAGCCATTTTTCATAGGGATTATTCTGGGCCAGTTCGTGGCGGCGGGGTTCTGGCTGCTGGTGGATGCCTTTACAGGTGTGAGAGGCAATCATATCAGGGTGTATTAGCGGTTTGCTCTGCTGCGAACAGGGGCAACTTTGGTTTGACACGTTTCTTGTGCGGCTTTTGCCGATATGCGTCTCATCGAGAAGAGGTCCTAGTACCCTGCACGGCGGGATCGGCGCTCTTCCTCAACAATGCCGCCGAGACCGTCGAGGTCCGTCAGTCTGTCGTTGTCCCACACGATTATCGCCGCAGGAATACTGCTCAGGTTTGCCAGCGCATTGTTCGCGATTACGAGACGATCACCCACCGAGCTGAGGTTGGAAAGACCTCGGGGAGCTGTTTCGCCGCCAGCTAACGTCGATTTGGTCTTAAGCCTGCTCGTCCAACTCTTGGAGAGCCTGTGCCGAAACAATAATGGGCATAGAGAGCTCGTCCATGGGCTCGCCCGATCGATTGGGCGTGCCTCTTTGTCGTCGTCGCGTGCAGGTTCCATGGCAATGTACTGGGCTACGCGGGGCCGCGTGTCCCAGTTGATGCCGGCCGTGTGCGGTAGGGCGGTGCGCCAGATGATCAGGTCGCCGGCGTTGGCCGCTACGCGTTGCGACGGATCGTTCCCCTCGTAAGTCCTGCTGCCCGGAGGCAGATGGTCGAGCCAGCTCTCCAGTTTCTTGTGAAATCCCGGTACGCAGCGAAAGGCTGTTCTTCGGGGGTATCGTTCAGGTAAAGGACACCTTGCACCCCGGAGCCCACAGGTCGGTCTCCCAGGTCTACGTCCCAGTGCAATCCATGCTCCTGCGCATCGGGATCGCGGCTAGGCGGATTGATGCTGGCACGGTCGTGGCTGACCCACAATTTTTCGCTGGCCAAAACCTGACTGAAAGCCAGGTGCACGCGCGGGGCCGTGCGGTTGTTCCACTGGGCCTGGTGGTGGTAGATCTCGATCATGCCGGTACCCTTACGCGCCGGGACCCCGGGGCCATCAGGTCCCGCTGGCCCTGGCGGCCGTTCCGCGTACCAGGTGTCGGGATCATCTGGATCCATTGCTACAAATGCCCACAAGGCGCGGGCGGTGTCTTCGGCCTGCTCGCGGGAGATTACCTGGCGGGCAATGACATAGCCATTTTCGTCGAAGAATTCCAGATCTTTCGTAGTCAGAACGGACATGGGCGGTGCCCTCCGGTTATGCGACTTTTTCCAACATACAGAATAATAACCTAAGCGCTTCTTGAGAGACAATCTCGGCAAATAGCGTCTGGTCTATCGCCACTGCGGCCACCTGCGTCGGCGTGAAACATCACTCTCCTAAAGCAGCAAGTTCGAGAGATCGGGGAACCCCACCAGGGTCCGCACGAGAACGGAAAAGGTATCGAAGTTGCCCCCCGATCTCGCCGCGGAATCGAATTCCTTGGCGTCCCGAATCAGTCCGACAACGGTGTAGAGTTCGTATCCGAAGTACCGCGATCGGTTGGTCAGAGATGCGATCGCGGTTCGGCGCCTGAAGCTGTCCAGGCCGCGCTGTCGGTTGTCGAAACGATACGGAAGAGGACCCCCACCCCTGTATTCCCAGGCGCGCGGTGGTGCGAGCCATGAGCGGCATCTCGAACAGCAGGATGGGCAAGGTCTCGTACTCGAAGCGAATGGTCCGGTCTTGTTCGCGATCGACGAAACGGATCATCTGAAACTTGAACTTCGGCCGTATGCTGAGCTTTCCCAAGTTCCAAGTGTAATCCAGGCGGTTAACGAAGGTCGAGTGGTCGAGGCGGCGTTCGCGCCCGATAAACCCTCCAGATAAACGCCCCCCCTTCTGCCAGTTCACCCGCAGGCGGAGCTTTTGCACCAGATTGAGAGTCGACCAGGGCTGCAGCCAGTTTTCGAGATAGGCCTCGTTGACATAGCTGTTTTCGTAGAGCAACTGATCCTCGCGGGGGCGGCTGTGGAACGAGCGATTGCCCCTATAGGCGGAGTGTACATAGAACCGGTACTCCCCCGTAAACCGTCGGTTTTCCGCGAAGATATTGTATTCGTCAGGGATGTTGTCTCGCACGCGGCGAAAGCTGTTTTCGAAGAACAGCCGCCGCACGCGGTCGAGGCCCTCGCGGCGATAGGTGAGCAGGGTGTAGGTGGTAAGGTTCGCGCCGCTGCCGGCCATCTGCTCGACATCATGGCGCCCCAGAGCCAGCGTCCAACGTTGGCTCAGATTGGCCTGGGCAAAAACGTGATAGCCGCGCTGGTCCGCGTCGTAGGGGTGGTCCGGGTCCCAATCGTCCTCCCGCTGATCGGGCTCGTCGTTGTTGTTGCGGTCGAGTCCATAGGTGTAGTCGTTGGGTTCCACTTCGTACATCAGGAAAGGCTCCAGGTAATCCGGTAACGCATCGCCGTTGCGATTGATATCGGGATAGCCGTCGTTATCTGAGTCTTGAGAGATGTAGACGCCGTCCGGATCTATTCCGCAAGGGGGGTTACAATCATTGATGTACCAGGTCCCGGTGGTCCATCCGGTGCGCTTGTCCGGGAATCTGTCGCCGTCCTCGTTGTCCTGCACCAGGTCCCAGTAGATGGTTTCATTGGAAATGCCCTTGATCGTGCTGCGGTGATCCGAAACACCCCCCTCGCGCGCTACGAAGCTGCGCATGGTGGTGGTGAACTCGGGATTCATGGCGAAGTACTCGCCGCCGAATCGCCAATTCCCTGTCCAGCGCGTGGCGTTGATGAAGTAGGCAGAGCCCCGGTCGGCAAAGCGTGGGCTTTCATCGAAGCTGGGAAGATTCGCGGTTTCGGCCGGAAAACGTCGGTACACGCTGGAGCGCGCGTACTCGCCATTCAACTCCAGGCCGACAACCTGCAGATTCAGATCGGCGCTGTAGGTGAATATGGCCGTGTCCTCACCGATCCGAAACCGCACTCGCTTCAGATTGGACAGGTCCTGAACATTGTCGCGGGCTCGCAACACCGTGCGGTAGAATTCGCTCTTGAAGCGCTCCTCATATCCTTTGCCGCGAATATTAGCCTCCCGCAGGTTGGCCACCTCCACCCGGTAGTCGTTTGCCAGCATCGCCTCCACCTCGACGGATTCCAGGTAGGGTTCCTGCGAAATATCGAAGAGGTAGACAAGCTGCTCGTCGCCATCAGCACGCTGAAGCTCCGCGGCAGATTCTACCGTGAACGTGGAAAGCAGGCGGCTGAGGTTGGTCTGACGGCTCACGTCCACTCCTGCTTCGTGGTCGTGGCGGTAGAGATAATCGGCGTAGAGGGGGATCTCGTCGCGGCCCCGGTAAAATGTTGTGTAGCCCGGGGTATGAGTGAAGTGGGGATAGGGGAGAAACCTGCCCGTAATCACGGAATAGGTACCGACCTGGGTAGTGGCGTTAGCACGGTGTCGGATCACCTGTGGCACGAGGTTCCGTCGCGGCTCGCCGTTGACGATCAGCAGGATATCCTGGATCACCGCGCCGCCGCGGCCATCCCGGGGGGAATCGTCCGCAAAGCGGACAACGATCCAGTCGACCAGAGGGTGACCGGGTCGCAATATGCCCTTGATGCTGTTGTCGGGTCGCCCACTATCGTATACGTGGAGATTGGCGAGATTCAAACCGAGGCTGGCGTTGCCGATATCGGTCTGCAGGCGGCCACCCAGAAGTAGGGAGGAGTCCGCGGCGTACATGGTCGGTCCGATATGAAATGGAGTTTTGCGAACATAGTCGAACCCGCGGGGTGCGTAGGGGCGTTGAATGCGACTCGCCAGGGTCGTCAGTTTGAGGTGTGGGGTCGCAAGATCGAAACGAAAGCCGCTGAAATCGACCAGCGACAGCGTAAGGGGCGTGAAACGTGCCGTGAGTACGTCTCCCACGGTGGCACTGTAGTTCCAATCGCCATAGCCATCGCGAGCGATAGCTATGTAGGCGAAGGCCTCGGTCCAGGTGCCCTCATTCTTGGATATGGAGCTGCCCCACTGGAGTTCCGGTTGGCGCCGCTCATACCAGGTGAAGAGATCGTAGCCGGTAACCACATGGTCGCCGAACACGTCGTAGATCGCTCGCGGGTAGAAGTTCTCGACGAGGCCAGGTTGCTCCGCCTGCGGGAAGTTGGTTTGCAGATAGTTGCTGTAGGTGTCGAATGCGTAGTTTTGGTAGGACGGCACCGGCCGCCGCAGCAGCCAATTGGTGGGATAGGATTCGGCAAGGGTTACGCGCGATTCTTCGCCGTAGCCAACACCGGTTCCAATGCTGGCCAAAACCACCAGAAGGAAATTTCGCGGGATGCTGCCGAATCGACATGTCATCGTCACCAGTCCCTTTTTCTGGCACGGCGATTCCTTATGTCACTTCATAGGTTTCGCTTGGCTGACATCAATAAAAACAGATAGACTCTCGAGCACAAAGAGCTCACCCAAAATGCCCCTCAAATGATTCCGGGCCGGTTACGCGCTCCTAACCAGGACAGGTAGAATGGTGTCAGACCCAGTTCCCGGGGAACATTCACCTGCAGACGGAGCGCATACTCGACGCACGTGGGAAGAGCAGGAAGAGTCTGGTCCCACCATTACCCTCCGAGCTGTACTGCTGGGTATAGTCTCCTTCTGGGCAGTGGTGCATCTATTGTTTCTTTCGGTGAGCTCACAGCTCCCGTTGATGGTCCTCATTTCCTTCGTCTTCTGGCTCTTCTTCAACTCCCTGCTCAGAACCTTCGTCCCGCGGCTGGCGCTACGCAGGGGCGAGCTACTGACGATTTTTACCACGGATGGGTAGTGGGCACGGTACCCCTCAATGGCTGGATGTGGGACATTGTAGCGATGCTGCCGCTCCCGACTCACGGTGCCGGACCTGAAAACCAGTGGGTCGAGGTCCTATTCGACATGTTGCCCTGGCACGTGTTCACCAGCACCGAGCCGAGGGTTATAAACGGTTACTGGTACGGGCTTGATCAGGGCGAGACGGTACCGTGGGGGGGATGGGTTGGCGCCATTGGTCACTGGTTCGGCGTCTCCATGGGAATGATGGTATTCGGATTCTGCATCTTCGTGCTCTTTCACCGCCACTGGGTCGAAGGGGAAAAGCTGACCTTTCCTCTGGCTCAGATGCCGCTCGATCTCACACTCGGCTGCGAAGGTCCAGGACGCGTTCCCCGCTTGTTCAAATCGTGGCTATTCTGGGTGGGAGTCGCCGCGGTTTTCTTGCCAGCCGCCTACAATTCCGCCGGTTATTTCCTGCCCGGATTGCCCAAGACGAAAATCTTCTTCGACGCGTATTCCGTCGAACTGGGCGAGCACATTGGTGTCTCGATTCGCTTGTTGCCCCTTGCTCTCGCCGTCGCCTATCTGTGCCCGCTGGATATACTGGCCAGCTTGATTGTTTTCTACTGGCTGACCCTGCCCAAGGAGTGGATGATGAGCCGGACCGGTTTGACGGTCGGCTCCGAAGGCAACCAGCTGGGCGCCAGGGATATTCTTCAGATGGAAGGCTACGGGGCCCTCATCTTTGTCGCCCTCTGGTCCATCTGGTTGGCACGGAGGCACCTTCGTGGCATCTGGCGACAAGCATTCTCCAGGGAAGGGGACCCGAGCGACACGAGGCAGTACCGTTGGGCGCTCTTCGGGCTGTTGGTTTCGGGACTCTATGTCACGGGCTGGATCATGGCACTTGGGGCAAGCCTGCTCCTGGCAGCGGGGTTGTTGCTGTTGTTTACCCTAGCCCACTTCGTCACGGTCAAGCTGATGGCGGCTACCGGATTTGCATATCTCATCCCGAACCATCCCCATCTCAAGGGAGAGTCCTTCATTCTCCACCTGGTGGGCACAGAACATCTGTCGCCGCGCTCGGTGGTAGGCCTCAAGCTCATCACTGGCAATGTGTTCATGGGCTCTGCCGGGCGGATTCCGGGCTGGCCGGCAATCGTACACCACCTGCGCATCTTCTCCATCCGCCGGCAGCCCGTGTGGGTTCCGGCCTCATTGCTTGTCGCCTTTGCCTGCGGCTTTCTCGCTATTGCCGGGACCACCATAGACTGGGCGTACGGTAGGGCGACCCAGGGCATGGGCGGAAACGACCGAACCCTCGACCAGATGGTGCGCCTGATCCACCAGCCCACCGTGGCGGCGGCGGGCAAGTGGGCCGTATGGCTAACCGGCTTCTTCGAAGCTGCGGGAATCGCCTGGCTGCGGATGCGCTTTCACTGGTTTCCCTTTCATCCGGTGGGATTGGCGTTTCAGTACACGGTGGGTGCGCGGTTCTACTGGTTCAGCCTGCTGGTGGTGTGGATAGTAAAGTACGGCCTGCTGCGCTACGGCGGCGTTCGACTCTACGCGGCTGGAAAGCCGTTGTTCTACGGCCTCGTTGTAGGTTACGTGATCGGGGTCATCCTGGCCCGGGGTGTGGATCGAATATGGTTTCCTGCGGAGTCGCACTGGCTCCACAGGTGGTAAGGGGACGCTCCGATGGTTCTGACATGGTCTCAGCTGGTAGCTGTGACGACGTTCACCGGAACCCGGTGCCACCCGGTGCGGCCATCGTAGGCGTCGGCCCCGTCGTCGTCTCGGGGTTGGACGTCCCCGGCATCATCGGTTGCCCTGGCGACGATCTGGTAGCCACCGCTCTCCGGCAGGGACCAACGGTAACCCCAGGTCACCCATATGTTGGGCGAATTTCTCGTTGTTATCTGCGCCTCCTGCCAGTGCACCCCGCCGTCGGTGCTTACCTCGATCCGGGCTACCCTGCGCTCCCCCGCCATCGCTATGCCGTGAATGACAAAGTCGTCTCCAACCTTTCCGCGAAGCGTCTGCGGGGCAACGGTCGTACCGCCGCCGGCGGGATCTTTCACATCATCCCACACGGAAACCGGCGCATCGATGCGCGAGTTGACGGTGGCAATGGCGTCATCTGACCACTTGTACGGCTGGTCCTTGGGAAGACTCTCCCAGTACCCCAGGTAGACGTTGTCGATGAGATCAATCCGGTCAATCCACTTCGGCATCTTTTGACCGTAGTGCCCGGGATTGATCAATCGCACCGGGAACCCGTGTTTGGATGGCAAGGGCTCGCGGTTCATTTCCCAGGCGAGAAGAACCTCCTCCCTGACGGCGCGTTCGAGGGGAATCGAGGTCGAATACCCGTCGATGCTGTGGAACTTGACGCGTATGGCCTGATTCCGCACGCCCGCGCGTTCCAGGAGATGTCGCAGCGGCGTGCCTCCCCACTCGGCATTGCCCACCAGGGGTCCTCCGATCCAGTTGCCGATGCATTGCAGCGTAACCGTATGCCTCTCGAAAGGCAGCAATCTCATGTCACCATAGGTGAGATCGTTTATGGGTGAATTCACCAGACCACCTACGCTCAGATGCCATCTGTCGGGATCCACTCGCGGGTCGTACTGTTCGCCCTCTATGGACACTACATAGAAGCGGTCGTTGCTGGTAACGGGAGGCAACGGCAGGTCTTCCTCCGTCGTCGCTGGCGGGACATCCAGGTCGGGCGCCGTCGGCATGGCGGTCACATCCACGGAATTATCCGCGCACCCGACCCATGGCACAAAGCTCGAGATCATCGCACCCCCCCCCGCCTTCAGGAAATCGCGCCTCGGCATTCGTTTCATCGATCAGCTCTCCCCGCCCATTCGCCGATCTGCCACGAGTCTATCTTTTCTGAATATCGGCCAGAATCTCCAGGGACTCGTTCGCGGGGTTGTATTGGGATATTGATGTTCGCCAACGGAAACAGAAACGCAAGCGCTCGATGACGCTGCTTTACTCCAGCTGGCTCGAACCGAGGGGGATCTAACGCTAGATGGCCGGCCCGAACCCGGAGAAGCCTATGAAGGCGCGCACGAAAAACTCCAGGGTCTTGAAGTTCCGCTGGTCCCTGAATTTGGTGTCGAACTTCTGCGTGTCCTTGGCAACGCCCATCAGGGTCACCAATTCGTAGCCAAAATAGGCAGACGTGTTGATCAGGGAGAGGAAAGAGGTGTGTTGCTCGAAACTCTTGCGCTCCGAGGTGTCGTCGCGACGTCGATACGGTAGCGGTCCAAAGCCCTGCATCCCCGCCCGCAGCGTCGTCCTCGGTGAGAGGGCATATTCCAGCCGCAGAATGGGGATGGAGCGCAGCTCGGAGCGCAGCCGCACCTGGCGCTCCCGATCCTCCAGACGCAGCAGCATGAATTTGTATTGCGGCGTGAAAAGCAGCTTGCCCCAGTGAAAGGGGTGTTGGATGCGGGTCACCGAGGTCCAGAAGTCCAGGCGCCGATCGCGCTGGAAGCGCCCGCTGCGCAGCTCACCGCCCTGCTGCCAGTTGAAGCGCAGGCGGATTTTCTGCACTACATCCAGGTCCGACCAGAGCCGGACGCGACCCTCCAGGTTGGATGCGTTCACGAAGCTGTCCTGGTAGAACAGCAAATCCGGGACGAAGTCGACCTTGAGGAATTTAACGACCCCCTGGCCCCTCGGGCCGCGGGGCATGAAGACGATCCCGCGCCCTTCAAAAATGGTGTTGCGGTCGCCGGCGTCGTCCTGGAAGTCCATGAACTCGTCGGCGATGTCGTCCTCCACCTTGCGGCTGTTGTTTTCGAAGAAGACCCGCCTGAGCCACCCCGACCCCTGTCGGCGATAGCCGACCAGCCCGTAGGTGGAGCGACTGCGGCCGGTGCCCGCAATCTCCTTAACGGAGTAATGCCCCACCGAGAGATACCAGTATGGCGTCAGGTGCCATTGACTGAACAGGTGAAACCCGCGCTCGTCGTAGTCGTACGGATAGTCCACCTCGCTGTCGTCTTCGCGCCGGTCGGGCTCGTCGTTGTTGTTGCGGTCGAGACCGTAGGCGTAGTCGTTGGGCTCGACGTCGAACATCAGGAAGGGCTCTTCGTAGTCGGGGATGCGATCCAGGTCGCGGTTGGTATCCGGGATCCCGTCATGGTCCTCGTCCTGATCCAGAAACACGCCGTCTACATCGGTGCCGACATTGGTGCTGTTATAGCCCAACAGAGCACCGTAATTAATGTCGGTAAAGTGATCCCCATCGTCGTTGTCGTCCACCGTCTTCCAGTACATGTAATCGTTGAGCGTTCCCGAGAGATGGCCTAACCGGAGGGGACTCTCCCAATGCAGATAGGAACGGAACTCGGTGGAAAACCCCGGATTGATGGAAAACAGCTCCCCGCCTACCAGCCCGCGCTCGAAATTGCGGACGGCATTGAGAAAATAGGCGGAGCCGCGGTCGGCGAAGCGCGGCGACTCATCGAAGACGGGGCTGTTGTCGATCTCGGCGGGATAGCGTGAATAGACGCTGGAGCGCGCGTACTCGCCGGCGATCTCCAGCCCTGGCAGCTCGAGGTGCAGATCGGCGCTGTAGACGAAATGTCCGGTGTTCTCGCCGATGTCAAAGCGCCGCCGCTTGAGGTTGGACAGATCCTGGACATTGCCCCGGGAATGCGCCAGATCCTGGTAATAGTTGGCCGTGAACTTGTCATAGTAGGAGCTGGCGAACGCGGATTTGAAATATAACGTCGCCACCTCCACATGGTAGTCGTTCCCCACGACGCCCTCCAAGGCGACCGATTCGATCGCGGGCTCGGTGCTCAGGTCGAACAGAAAGACCAGCTCCCGCTCCCCGTCGGCGCGCAGCAGCGCCTGGGGCGACTCAACCGCATAGGTGGAAAGAAGACCGGGAAGATTTCCTTGACCGCTGACATCGAGGCCATCCTCGTGGTCGATCCGCAGGAAGTAATCGGCAAAGAGCGGAATCTCGCGGCCGCGATAATAGTATTCGTTGACGTACGGCGTGGCCGCAGAGCCGGCGGAGAAATAAGTGTAGTTCACCGCCTGGAATTTACCGGTGAGGGCAGAAGTGGATCCCACTTGCAACGAGGGATTGGCCTGGTGGCTGATTATCCGTGGCACCAGATCGGGTCGGACCTCCCCGTTGACCACCAGGACCACCTCCTGCACCGCGGCGCCCCCCACGCCGTCGGCCGGCGAATCATCCTTGAAACGCACGATGATCCAGTCCATTAGCGGGTGGTCCGGCTTCAGCCGGCCCTTGAGGCTGTTGCCGGTGGTCTGCGTGCTCTGGTAGATATGATGGTTCACCCAGTTGAGGCCCAGGTGCAGGGCGCCTAAATCAGCCTGGGCGCGGCTGCCCAGCAGCGAATCATCGGCCCGGTGCCGCCAGAGCATAAACGACTCGCCTGATTGTCGGAGATCTCGCATATAGCCCATCGGCCGCTCGGCGCGCGACGCCACCGTGGTCAGCTTCAGATGGGGGGTGGACAGATCGAAGCGGACCCCGTTGAAGTCCACCTTGTAAAGGGTCAACGGCGTAAAGCGGGCGATCACCCCGTCTCCCGCCATCATATGGAAACCCCAGTCGCCGTAGCCGTCGATGGCCGCCACCCGCAGGTCGAATACGCTGAGCCAGGGGCCGGGAATGGTCTTGAATATGTCGCTGCCGAACTTCAAGCCCTCCCTCCGGGTTTCTTCCCATCTGAACAGATCGTAGCCGGTCAGCAGGAAGTTGCCGAAGGAATCGTAGTAGCCGGTCGGCGAATCGGTATAGGGAGCAGTATGATTGGGATAGTTCTCGTACTGCTGGAAGGCGAAGTTGCGGTAGGGAACGCGCTCCCCGCGCAGGAACGGCCGCGCCGGAAACACCTCGTCCAGGGGCAGGTCCTGGGCGTGCGCCGGGAACCCCCACAGCGCCAGCACCGCAAGCACACTCCAGCGCATGCTGGACCAATATCTGGTCGCGAAGCCGCGCGCCATGGGAAACCTTCCCGTCTGTCTAGCAGTAACCCGGGAACAGAATAAAGAACAGGGGTAGATTGTGACAATCTACCCCTGTGTAACCATACTCACATACGACCCGCGCGATGCGGGTTTACTTCAGCAGCGTCACCGCCTGTGTGGCCGAGAACTGACCGGCCTGCATGCGATAGAAATAAACGCCGCTGGATACCGGTTCGCCCTTGGAATTGTGGGCGTTCCAGGTGGCTTTGTAGGCGCCCGCCGGCTTGTAACCGTCGATGAGCGTGTCCACCAGCTGACCAGTGGTGTTGAACACCTCGATCTTCACCTGGTCTTCATTTGCCAGCATAAAGTCGATGGCGGTCTCGGGATTGAATGGGTTGGGATAGGCGGCTCCGAGACTGTGGCTTTCGGGCAAGGCGGCGCTTGCCACCTCCTCGACCGCGGTTATGTTCGCCCCCATCTTGCCACTCTCGACCGCAAACGGCAGGTGCAGGCCCATATTGGGGACGCGTGGCTCGGTGGCTTCGTACGTATGGACCTCGTGATGAACGATGCTGTAATTGGTGTTGACGATGAGGCCGTCGTACGGACCCGGACCCTGGTTCGGGGCGCAGTAGAGATCGCCGTCATGCTTGGCGCAGTTGTTGGTGATCATGGCAACATTGGTGGTCGTATGTTGCGTGAACGGACCGACCGAGTAATCGAAGAAGGTCTGGCCGATGCCCGTCCCGTCGCGGCCGTAGATGGAGTGCCAATTCCCGAGGGTGTTGTGCCGCGGGGTAGTGATCGCAATCCTGCTCCTGGCGTCCGGCACAGAGTCGAGGATGAGGGCGAGCTCGCCGTTGCGGGCCGGACCCTGAATCCCAAGAGCGGCGGCGCGCTCGGCCGAAATCTGATCGCCGTAGTGGTCGCCCGGGCCGTTGGACCAGATGAGGTTGAAGTCGTGATCGATCTTGAGGAACTGGGTGCCGCGCCAGCCCATCGGCCACATGCCGCTTTCGTCCACGGTGATGGCGGTCGTGCCGCCGTTACCAAAGGCCTCGTTGCCGTTGTCGTCGATGCGGTATCTACGGTAGAACTCCACATGATCAGAATTGTACATGAGGAATTCGCCCGTGGTTTTGTCCCACACCCCGATTCCGGGATTTGGGGGGTCCGCTCCGCTCCAGTTGGTCGTATACATCTTGTCCTTCCAGAGCGCCACCGCCATGGTGGCCTCCGTGTCGGGCATCGGCTGTTTCGAATAGCCGTTGTCGCCCCAGTTCGGATCCCGATCCAGGGTTTTGGCGGCGTCATTCCGTAGCAGCCGGTAGACGCCGGCGCCGCCCCAGGTAGACCAATTACCACCGATAAACGATACGTAGTAGGCATTCGGGTCGTCCACGTCCGGGCGGATGCCGCCGACCGTACCGCCGTTGTCGATGGTGTTGAGTTCCTCTACGAAATTCCAGGTCTCATAGCCAGTGGGGTTGTCAAGATAGTTGGTGCCCATCTTGCCGAGCGCCAGAGTGCCCCAGTACTGCCCCGCGTCTGCCGGCCCCTCAATGTGGGTCCATTGATCGCCGTTGCGCATATCCCAGACGGGGTCGCCCATTGCCATGGTGCTGAGCCCTACGAACGCCGCCGGGTCCACATTATTGAGGGCGATGACGTCGAACTCGTAGTTACCAGGGCCGGCGGCATTACCCTCCCAATCATTGCCGTCCCATATGATCGTATTGGTGCCCTGTTCGACGGAAATACCTTGGACACCACCGACCGTGGCGACATGCTTGTCCTGCGGAATGTAGCGAATCACCGCGTCGTTGATCCCGGTAGGACCGGTATCGTTGGAGCCGATCTCGTAGATGGCGACCCAGATGGTGGCGCGCTGGTTCGTTGTGATTGTAATGTCGGCGGCACCGCTGCCGCTGTAGGGGACATTTTGCGTGGTCAGGCGCATCGGATTCGCCGTGGTATTGGTGATCTCGCCGATGAGCTCTTGATAATTCTCCGGGAAGCTATCAAGCCCCGGCGGATAGGTCTCTGCCCCGGCGATGCCGACGGCAAGGACACCTAGTACTAAAGCAATAATTCCGATTCGAGGTAACTTCATCTCTTTTTTTCCTCCTTGAGGGTTCCAGGTTCCACGTGGCTTCAAATAACTATATTTAATCGGCACATCTACTTTGATCGGCACATCGTTGCGTCCCCTATGCATCACCTCCTTTGGAGACAACCGAAGTGGGGTTAAAGTGCGACCAGGTCACTAGTTAGACTCTGTTTTGCCGCCTCTGGGAACCAGCCAAAATATAAAATATTACTAATACAATAGCATCCAATCCTCAAGAGTCAAGTTTTTTTGGCCATCCACCCGCTGCGCTACGGCGTACTAAGTCATTGAGGGTGGGACGCGACGAACCGACTTCGGAAGCTCATCATGTTGACTTCGGGTTCGTACCCCAGGACCTCTTTGGCGACCGAGAGGTCGAGGAAGCCGGTGTGACCTCCGTCCACGTTTTCGGAGGCGCCGTACCAGCCGCTGGGGTTGAACTGATCGACCGTCGACAGGGGGGGAGGATCGCTGACCCGCTCGTTCAAGCCGGTTGCCTTGTTGGAGCGTGGTCCCGAACGTCGCCGATCTCGACGCGGGATCGGGCTCCTTCGATCTCTCTAACGTCGGCCAATGTCAGCTCGTAGCGTTCCTCTGCCTCTCAGGCCTTCCACAGGGCCGTGCCGATCTGGCCAGCAGCTCCAGTTATTAGTACTCGTTTAAGGGCCATCTTGATCTCTCACTGTCTGCGATTCGTGTGGAGACCGCCGTCAGTTGGCGTTGCTGATCGGAACGCGGCGACAGTCCGCTATTGAAGAAAGGGGAAAACAATGGGCAATCTCAAGATCCGCGATGTGCGGGCGATAGTGACCGCGCCGCCCGGTGCGCGCACCCTCACCCTCGTGAAGGTGGAGACCGACGAACCGGAGCTCTACGGCGTGGGCTGCGCTTCCTTCTTCTCGCGCCCGACCGCTGTCGCTGCCGCCGTTGACGATTATCTGAAACCTTTTCTGGTCGGCAAGGACGCAAGCGAAATAGAAGACATCTGGCAGTCCTGCTATTCGTCTTCCTATTGGCGCAGCGGACCCGTCCTCAACAACGCCCTCAGCGGCGTAGATCAGGCATTGTGGGACATCAAGGGCAAGGTTGCGGGGATGCCGGTGTACGAACTTCTCGGCGGCAAATCGAGGGAGGCCGCAGCGGTCTACGTAATTCCGAGTAAAGAAGATGATGTCCACTCGCTCCTGGAACGCGGATTCCGCCACTTCAAATTGGGGGGCGAAACGCTGACGGCGGAGGACAAGGAGTATTACGCCCCCACCGTAATAACCGAAAAGGCGGCTTTCGACAGCGGAACCATCTTCGAGCCCACACCTTTCGCGCGCAGTATCGTCCGTCAATTCGAGGAGTTCCGCGCCCTGTTCGGCCCCCACCCGGAGGTTCTCTACGACGTCCATGAACGGCTGCCTCCCATCCAGGGTCTCGCGCTGGCCAAGGACGTCGAGCAATTCAAGCCTTTCTTCCTGGAGGACCTCTTCACACCGGAGGACAACGATTATTTTCGCCTCGTGCGCGAGCAGGCCAGCACGCCGATCGCCATGGGGGAGCTCTACAGCAATCCCCAGGAGATCGTGCCGATGATCAAGGACCGTCTAATAGATTTCATCCGCGTGCACATCTCGACCATCGGTGGCTTGACGCCGGCGCGCAAGCTGGCAGCCCTGTGCGAACCGTTCAATGTCCGCACCGCCTGGCATGGGCCGGCGGATATCTCGCCAGTGGGGTTCGCCGCGAACCTGATGCTGGACATGCACGTGTGGAACTTCGGCATCCAGGAGGCCTCGGCCTACCTGCACACCCACGAGACGTTGAAGGAAGTCTTCCCGGGCACGCCAGAGGTACGGGCAGGTTACATGTGGCCCAATGGAAAACCCGGTTTAGGTGTGGATATCGATGAGAAGCTGGCCGCCCGGTTTCCGGTCAAGGATCTGAGCGGAGCTACCATAAGGTGGGGCAGCACACGGCGCGCCGATGGAACGGTGATACGACCGTAGGTGCTGTCTTTGCCGAGCTATTCGCCATAGCTAACCTGCGGCTGCACCGCGTCCAGCACGATTGGCGTTGCCGCCGACTCGCCTCGGTTGTCGGCAACGTCGTGCTCGAGATTAACACTAGGCGCGTTGTGGATGTCGTCGCCATCGTTATTGAAAATGATACGGCGGCGACGCCAGCGAGCGGCTCTTCGCATCTCGTTCATCTGTTTACGCCCTCCATTTCGCAAAAGCTCGATTAATCACAGATTGTAGGGAGAAACTGTGATCGGAGACTAAAATGGTTGATGGGAACTCTTTCTCAAAACCGGTGACGATCCCCGGGTTGGTCGAGGTCAAAGCGACCCAGGTTTCGCCACCACCAGGTTGGGCGCTCCTGGAGCGCCAGTTGATGAAACTCATGGAGGACGCAGTTCAGCCGATGGTGGAGAAATACGCCGAGAAGGGCGGGGCCTTCTACTTCGCCGACGATGTGGACGACCTCTACGAACGGGTCTACAACTGGGGCCTGTTCTATGCCATGGGCGCAGACAGACAGGTGCTTGACCTGGCGCTGCAGTCGTGGAACGCGACCACCCGTTTCCACGCCGACGACATCGTCAGTCGCGTCCACCGCCGCTTCCACGCTCAGATCCACAACGAATACTACAACCAGGAGGTCCCCGGTGCGAGTGAATGGTTCCATCAGGGCGAGGGGAACATGGCCTTCTACCACTTCGGCCTGGCCGATCCGACGATCTCGGAGAATTTCCGCCGCGCCAAACGATTTGCCGCGATGTTCATGGATGAGGACCCCGAGGCCGCCAACTACGATCCCGAACACCGGGTCTTCCGCAGCCCGATCCAGACCAGCGTCGGACCGTACGTCCACAGCAGCCTGGAGCACGCGACCTCGTGGCTTCAGGGGGGGATACCGAGCATCGGCGAGGCCTACCGCTGGTACGGCGTGCGGGCTACCCTCGATCCGGTCGTCGTGGACCTGGAGCCGGACTGGACGGAAAACCCGGAGCGTAGGGACGAGATCCTGAAGCTGTTCGATCAGGTCGTCCTCAACGGCGATGTGGCCAACAGCCTGGGCGCGACCGCTCTCGTCACCAACGCCTACCTCTACACCGGCGAAGAAAAGTACAAGCAGTGGGTGTTGGACTATTCCGAAGCCTGGATCGAACGCATGCGGCGCAACGACGGCATCATGCCGGACAACGTCGGACCGACCGGTCAGATCGGCGAAAACCGGCAGGGCCAATGGTGGGGCGGGTTATACGGCTGGAACAGCTTCGTCGGTTACGGCATCATGTTCAGCTGCCTGACAATCGCTGCCGAATGCGCCGTCCTGCTCAGCGGCGACTTCAGCTATCTGGAACTGCTGCGCTCGCAGATCAAGGTCCTCATGGACAACGCTACCCTCCGTGAGGATGGGCACCTTACCCCACCGGCACGCTATGGCCCCGATGGATGGTCGTACCATATGGGCCATCCGGATCCCGAGAAGGGGAGGGTCCAGCCGTTCCGCCTGCAGGAACCGACCCACCTCTACCACATCTCCATGGCCTCGGAAGACTACGACCTCATCGCCAGGATACGGGAGGCTGACAAAGAGCGCGACTGGAATGAGGTGCCGGTGGTTGGCGAAAAGAACTGTGGCGACACCGAGCTCGCCCGTTTCCAATACTACGATGGCAAGAATCCGGACTGGCCCGAGAAGGCCATGCGGGCCGATTACCAGAACGTCCTGAACGCCGTTCAAATGATACAAAACGAGGCCCGCGATCCCTTTACCTTGATCGCGGACAACCCCGGCTCCCCGAACCCGGTCTATACCAAAGCGCTGACCCAGGTGATGATGGGCGCCCCCCATTCGGTCTATACCGGAGGGCTCGTGCGGGGGACCTTGCGCTACTTCGATTCGGACCGCGCGCGCCCGGGGCTGCCGCTGGATGTGGCTGCCCTGGTGGACCGACTGGACGCCGACGGTGCCGGCGTGCAACTCGTTAACCTTAACCCAGGAAAGACGCGAAACCTGATCGTGCAGGCCGGGGCGTTCGCCGAGCACCAGTTTGTCGAGCTGACCCATGAGGATAGGACTGTCCCGGTAGATTCGAAGTACTTCGCCGTCCAGCTTCCGCCCGGTTCGTCTATTCGGCTGGACCTCGGGATGCGGCGGTTCGCAAACCAACCGACCTACGCCTTTCCCTGGCACGGCGACAGCATACCGGTGCCGTACCAATAACGCACGCGCAGTTGGACGGGACCCCAAACGAGAGCGTCTAGCCCGGAACTCCGACAAGACTCAGCTGTGCCCCGGCGTCGGCAGCGCGGGCCCGTTTGCAGGCCTCGCGTGCCTGGTCGCGGGCGTGTTCCGGGACGTTTTAGTGGGTATAGCTGACGTGCAGTTGGGCGGAATCCCAGACGAGAGGCGTCTGCATCGATTCGTCTCGTTTAGTCGCCAAAAGTTCAACCTCGTTTGGCCCCTTCTTCACCCGATCTGGATCCAGCCGGCATTCCAACCATTGCGATCCCGTTTGGGCAGCGCCGGTTGGCTTGAGATCGTCGAGCGATGCGCCGTTGAGTTTCACTGCGATCAGATCGCTATTCGCAGCACCCCAGAGGTGTATGCGGAATCTCAGCTCTGGGAAACTACCCGTCGTCGGATCCTCCCCTACCTCAAAGCGGGCACTCACCGGTTTTCCTTGCTCTAGCTCCAGCTCGCGCACATCCTCGAAGCTGGAGTTGCCGGCGAATCGGTCGACGCCGAATAGCTTCTCCTTCCCGGCCAGCGTTTCCAGGTCGCCGATCTCGTGATAGGCCGGGATAGTGGCCCGGTGGAAACCGTTGAAGACGTAGATACCATCCGGACTGGCGTTCCACAGATTCATCGCTGCGCCGCGCCATGACGGCATCATCCCGTCCCAGGAATTGAGCGCCACGTAGTACGGCGTGTGCTCGCTGCGAAGGGCTTCGATCCACGCCTCGCGGGTCCGGTGCTCCTTTGCTCCGCCGTCGAGAAACCCCCAGTGCTGCCAGAACCCCCATCCGATACAGGGATAGACCGGCACCCCGTGTTTGTGCCCTAGCTCTACCATCTCCCCGAACGACTCGGTCATGATCGACTCCTGGAGACCGCCGGGCACCCACAGATCGATCAACCCCTCCTCCAACCAGCGCTCCACGTCGAGGCCAACGAACCGCGCGTCGGCAACGCTGAAGGGGGTGCGTGCGGCCACCAGCAAGGGACGTCCGCGCTTGCGACTCAGCTCCCCGACCATCTGCCAGACCCGGCGCACCAGATCGGTCATCGCCTCCAGGTTCTGCTCCCCGACCTCGCACCAATCGCGTGTTTCGGGGAAGTACGGAAAGCTTCGCAGAAAATCGAGCTCGACCCCGTCCACGTCGTACCCCTGGCACACCTCCTGAATGAGCGAGAAGATGTGCTCGCGAACCTCCGAATGACTGAAGTCCACCGCCGACCAGCTCCGCTCACCCGCCCCAGCATGATCAGACGCCGCGTTTGGCTTCTTCAGAAGAAACTCCGGATATGTCTGTTTGAATGGAGCCAGCCCATCCACCTGATGGTGGGACCCGCTAGGCCAGGCATCGTGGGTATCGTTCATGCGCAGCGACCAGAATACCTCCATGTCATGTTCGTGACCGAAGTCGATCTGGATCTGGAGGTTGTCGCGCCCATACCGGTCGATGAGCTCTCGGCCTATCCACTTGTCGTGGAATCCTCCCAGCTTCGTCTGGTGGGTGAAGGTGAGCCCCGAAAAGCATGTGGCATACCAGATGCTGTCGACCTCTGTGCCAAGCAACGGCACACTGCGCGCGTTCAAGAAGTCATCGATCAGCTCACCGTCGCCGCGCGCCATCAATCCCGCCTTGATATTGTTCTCGGTCTTGGCCACGACCACATCGTCGCCGTCGTTGTTGTAGATGATGCGACGTTTGCGCCAGCGCGCCGCTTCTCTGTCTGCCATCTTATTTACCCCTGGTTCATCCGCAGGTGTCGGCGCACCTTGCTCCAGCCTTCGATGAAAGGTCCCACCGGAACCTGGGCGACCGGATGCGCGCGGCCGAAGTAGTCGCAATCCAGCACCTCGTCGCGCTCCACCTGCAGTATCTCGTCTGCAGCCGAAAGCCAGGAAAGGATCTGGGTCTCCCGATCGAACTCCAGATCCAAGGAGACCACCCGGCTGTGGGCGTCGAGGCCTCTCTTCTGCCATTCAGCCAGGTCGTGCTCATCTCCCGCGCCGGCGATCAGGTTGTGATCCGACACGTTCTCCATGTCGTAGTAGTCGAGTGGAACGGCACAACCGACAATCACGTTGTTGATGACCTGATTGTTTTTGCACATCCCCACCCGGTCGCGCTGCTTGTTCTTCAACATCTGGATCCCTACGTCGCAATCCACCACCAGGTTGTGGGCGATCACCACCAGATCGCAGTCGTGCTGATAGAGACCGCTACCGTGCGTAAACATCACGACGTTGTGATCTATCATGTTGGGCTCGTCCGAAGCCTCGAAGAATATGGCACCGTGGTAGGAGGAGATGTCGTGGGCCAGATTCCGGCATACCCGCGTGTTCCGGTTCTTGAAATCGATCCAGATAGCGGGACCGGCGTAACAGTGGTGAATGTGATTGCACTGCACGAGGGCGCCGAGGGTGCACAAGATTTTGATCCCTGCCGTCTCCCAGTACGGCTCCGCCTCCTGCCAGCCGCAGTGGTGAATATGGTTGTTTGCGATTACCGACCGCGCGACGACGGTTCCCTGGATGCCGCCGGTGCCACAATCGTAGACGTGATTGCGGCGCACGATGTGTCGGCCGGTCGCGTCCTTTAACTCATCCGTTACGGCGGTGTGCTCGCGTTCGTCGGTAAAGGCCCCGATCTCTATACCTACCGAATTGATGTGTCGCACCGTGATCTCTTCGATGATCCAGTGGTGTCCCCCCCAGGTCGTCACCGCCCCCGTTCCAGAGCGCGGAAAACCGTTGCCCGCATGGTCGAAAGTGAGCCCTTTGACGCGGATATATCCCAACCCCTTCACCACGGGATTGAGCAGGTACTGTCGGGTCGTCGCTTCGAACTCGGCGCCGTTGGGATTGGTGTAACCGAACGGTTTGACGTGCAGCTTCTTCTCTTCCAGGTCGATCCAGAAAGATCCCGGGACGCGATGCATATCCTCGTAGGTGGCGAGCTGGGTCATGCGGCGGCCATCCTCGAAAATCATAACTCGCCGGAAGGTAAAGGGGACGTGCCCGCGCACATCCCTCGCCCAGCGCATGACGTCCATGTCTTCCTCGCCCGCATTTTCCAGTGAAAACGGGCGATCTTCGGCAAAATACTCTTCTGGAAGATCGGTTTCCCAGGCATTCATCGAGCGCCGGCGCGGCGACTGGGAGAGCCGCCACTCGCCGGTCAAAAGGTCGGACCCGCGCACAATCGCGTCTGCACCGGGCGCGGCCTCGTAGCTGATCATCCTGTCGACTCCGGAGCCCCCTTGCTTGGGTTTGATCCACTCGCGGTATACGCCCGACTTGATCAACACCTTTTCACCCGGCTCGAGCAGCTCGGCGGCGCGCTGGATCGTAAGAAACGGCGCCTCTTCCGTACCCGGGTTTCGATCAGCGGCTTCCGGATGCTGCTGATCGACGTAATACACCCTGCCGTATTCAGTTTCATCTTCCCAGTGCTCGAACTCCGTGCCATCCGGAAGTCTCGCAAGTGGACTTTGTTCAATCGAACTTGCATTCATATCCAGTTCTCCCTTTTCATTTGTCCCTCTCGCCATCCAACGGCCCGGCGAGAGGTTCAGTGCCCTTTGCCGATAATCCAGAAGATCGCAGATAACCCGCACGAAGTCGCAGCCATCCGGTCTCGGCATTCCCTCGTATTCAGGCAGACCTCGCAACAATCTGCTTTCTTCTGGTCGTATAGAGAAGCATTGGGTGGGGGCTTGCGCAAGAAGTGAGGCTCCTTCGGTAGCTCTGCGGGGTCCATGAAGCCGACGTAATAGAACTCCGTTGTGAAGACGAACCACCTTTTGATCGAGCGCGGCTGCCTCGTTCCGAGATCTTGTCTGGGCCGACGCCGGCCTCGAGGTGTGGGTTGACCATGGCACATGGGGAGGGCGCGGAGCAGCCTCAAGTGGTAGATGGCCGACCACCTCTTAGTGACTTTTATGCGTACAGTGACTATGATTCCGGCTTGCCGGCAGTCACGGTGAATACCCTTGGCAAGGGCAGAGCGATCTACGTATGTGCGGGTGGTCGGTTGTCTGCCGTGCCAGAATATCTCGATCCCTCAGACACCTGGGTTCAATGAGTCCGGTACATGGCGAACCAGAAGGGTCAGCATACCAAGCGCGCACTCTTCGGGATGCAGGCCACCGCAAAAGCGCCTGATCCGCGAAGTTAGAATGAAGGAATACACATGGAAACGCAATCAGACTATGAATTGGAGGCGCGAATATGGCTGATGTGGGCTCTTCTTCGAAACCGGTGACGGTCCCCGGATTGGTCGAGGTCAAAGCGACACAGGTTTCGCCGCCCCCGGGCTGGGCGCTGCTGGAATGCAAGTTGATGAAACTCATGGAGGAAGCCGTTCAGCCGATGGTCGACAAGTACGCGGAAAAGGGAGGGGCCTTCTACTATGCCGACGACGTGGACGACCTGTACGAAAGGGCTTATAACTGGGGCTTGTTCTATGCCATGGGGGCAGATCGACAGGTGCTCGACCTTGGGTTGCAGCAGTGGCACGCAACCACCCGTTTTTTCGCCGACGATATCGTCAGTCGCGTTCACCCCCGCTTCCAACCTCAGATCCACAACGAATACTATAACCAGGCCTCTGCCGGTGCGAACGAGTGGTACCACCAGGGCGAGGGCAACATGGCCTTCTACCATTTCGGTTTGGCCGACCCCACCATTTCGGAGAACCTGCGCCGCGCCCGGCGATTTGCGGCCATGTTCATGGATGAAGATCCCGAAGCCCTCAACTACGATCCCCAGCACAAAATCATGCGCAGCCCCGTACCGACCAGCGTTGGCCCCATGCGCCACGCTACTGTCGAACATGTGCTGATGTGGCTTCATGACCACCAGAGAAGTTTTGAGGCGGGGAAGCGCCCCTACAAGGCACGGGCCACGCTCTATCCGGTGGTCAAGGACCTGGAGGCGGACTGGTTCGAAAACCCCGAGCGTCGAGACGAGATCCTAAAGCTGTTTGACGAAATCGTGCTCAACGGCGACGTCCCCCACAGCCTGGGTTCGACCGCTCTCGTCACCAACGCCTACCTCTACACCGGAGAAGACAAGTACAGGCAGTGGGTGCTGGACTATACGGGAGCGTGGATGGAGCGCATCCGACGCAACGGCGGCATCCTGCCCGACAACGTCGGGCCTACCGGCCAGATCGGCGAGAATCGTCAGGGCCAGTGGTGGGGCGGGCTCTACGGCTGGAACAGTTTCGTCGGTCACTACATCATGTTCACCTCGCTGACCATCGCCGCCGAATGCGCCCTCCTGCTCACCGGCGACTTCGGCTACCTGGAATTGCTGCGCTCGCAGATCAAACTGCTCATGGAGAACGCCATCACCCGCGATGACGGCCAGCTCACCCTGCCGGCCCGCTATGGCCCGGACGGCTGGGAATACACCATGGAGAACTACAGCTATGAGCAGGGCAGGTTCGTACCCTTCCGCCTGCAGGAGCTCGCCCACCTCTACCACGCCTCCATGGCGGCCGAAGACTACGACCTCATCGCCAGGATACGGGAGACCGACAAAGAGCGCGACTGGAATGAGGTGCCGGTCGTTGGAGAAAAGAGCTATGCCGATACCGAATTGGCCCGCTTCCAGTACTACGACGGCAAGAACCCCGACTGGCCCGAGAAGATCCTGCAGGCCGAGTACCAGAATGCTCAGACCGCCTTCGAGACGATACAAAACGAAACCCGCGATGCTCAGACCCTGATCGCAGACAACCCGAGTTCCCCGAATCCGGTCTACACCAAGGGCTTAACGCAGGTGACAATGGGCGCACCGCAATCGGTGTACACGGGAGGGCTCTTGCGCGCGACCGTGCGTTACTTCGATTCAGACCGGGCCCGGCCCGGTTTGCCGCGCGACGTGGCCGCTCTGGTCGACAAACTGGACTCCGAGCGCGCCGGCGTTCATCTAGTCAACCTGAATGCCAGCGAGACGCGAAACCTGATCGTCCAGGCCGGGGCGTTCGCCGAGCACCAGTTTGTCGAGCTGACCTATGCGGATCAGACCGTTCCCGTGGAGTCGAAGTACTTCGCGGTCCAACTGCCACCTTCTGCATCCATCCGGCTGGATGTGGGTATGCGCCGCTTTGCCCACCGTCCCACCTATGCTTTTCCCTGGCACGGGGACGAGATACCAGTGCCGTACCAGTAGCGAAAGGCCATTCCTCATTCTATTCTGTGGTTACAGAGCGAAAGGGAGACGATGAGCAAGCTTGAGATTCGCGATGTTCGGGCGATTATCACGCAGCCACCGGGTGCGCGTACTCTCACGGTGGTGAAGGTGGAAACCAACGAGCCGGAGATCTACGGCGTGGGATGCGCCTCATTCTGCACGCGACCGACTGCTGTTGCCGCCGCGGTGGACGATTATCTGAAGCCTTTTCTGTCCGGCAAAGACCCGGCTGACATCGAAGATATCTGGCAGTCGTGTTATGTGTCCTCCTACTGGCGCAGCGGGCCCGTCCTAAACAATGCCCTCAGCGGCGTGGACCAGGCACTGTGGGACATCAAGGGTAAGGTAGCGGGAATGCCGGTGTACGAGCTGTTCGGCGGCAAATCAAGGGAGGCAGCGGCGGTGTACGTGATTCCTAAAGGACAAGACCCCGAGGAGTACGAAGAACATGTGCGCGTGCTACTGGAACGAGGCTTCCGCCACATCAAGCTCGGATGGGGGGGTGCGTTGACGGAACATGATAAGGATTACTACGAACCGGCCGTCATTACCAACAAGGCCGCCATAGACAGCGGGACCATCCTCGAGCCGACGCCGATCGCCCGCAATATCGTGCGCGCTTTTGAGCAGTTCCGCGCCACCTTTGGCCCCGAACCGGAGATCCTCTTCGATGTCAAGGCGCATATGCCTCCTATTCAAGGGCTCGCATTAGCCAAGGACGTGGAGCAATTCAAACCATACTTCATGGAGGACCTTTTCACGCCGGAGGACAACGACTACTTTCGCCTCGTACGCGAGCAGACCAGCACGCCGATCGCCATGGGCGAGTTGTACAGCAATCCCCAGGAGGTTGTCCCGATGATTAAGGACCGGCTACTGGACTTTCTCCGGTTGCACATTTCGACCATAGGCGGGCTGACTCCTGCACGGAAACTGGCGGCGCTGTGCGAAGCCTTCAATGTGCGCACCGCTTGGCACGGCTCCGCCGATGTTTCCCCTGTGGGCCACGCGGCCAACCTCATGCTGGATATGAATGTGTGGAATTTTGGCGTCCAGGAAGCTTCGTGTTACCTGAACACCCATGAGACGTTGAAGGAAGTGTTCCCCGGTACACCTGAAGTGCGCGGTGGCTACATGTGGCCCAACGGCAAACCGGGTCTGGGGGTGGACATCAATGAGGAGCTGGCCGCCCGGTACCCCCTCGAGGATCCGGGTGCTCGCAGCATTCGCTGGGTTACGCGGCGCGCTGACGGCACCGTGACACGGTAGGTTCATGGATCCCTAGTAAGCCAATGGCAGAAGCAAAACTCCGCGTCCTCATCACCGGCGCCGCCGGCAATGTGGGTACGACCCTGTGGCAGGCGTGGGAGGAAGAGGACAAATACAAGCTGACCCTGGTCGATGTACGGCCGATCGAACACGCACGGTCGAGGACGGAGATCGGTGACGTCTGCGATCTTGGATTCATGCGCAGGATCTGTAGGCACCAGGACGTGCTTGTCCACCTCGCCTTCTTTAGGGACGTCGGCCCCGACAGCGACAGGATGAGCGACATCGGGCTATCGCTGGCGCTGTTTGAGACAGCCCGCAAAGCCGGCATCGGCAGGATCGTGCTCGCCAGTACTAACAAAGTCAACAGCGGCGACAAGAGCATGGGCGGCCGGTCTGCGTACACACCCGATCAGTTCAATCCTGGCAGCTGGTACGGCGCCATGAAAGGGATGGCAGAGATCGCCGGTCGTATGATGGTGAATGCTGGCGACATGCGATTCATCGCCATCCGCATAGGCACCTATTCCGGGCAGACCGAACCGGACACTCTCCGTGCTTGCGGATACCTGCTGTCGCCGCGCGACTGCGTCCAGCTCTTCGGCCTGGCCGTCGACTACCAAGGACCGGAGAGGTTTCTCGTCACCTACGGTACCTCCGGCAACGCCTGGGGTTATCACTGTGGCCCCCTCGACATCGGTCCCGCGGTCGATGTCCTCGGATACAAACCACAGGACAACATGATGCAGTTCCGGAGCCGGTTTGAGAGTTGATCGGCATGTCGTGATCTGCGCCGAGCCCCACACGCCGCAGACAGAGGCCGCATTCCTCCCCCGGACGATATTGGAACAAGCGCCCAACGGACCTTGAAAGATCGTCACCGCCTACATTTCGGAGACGGCCAAGCGCAAGCGCCAGATTCAGTCCTCGGCGTAGACCGCCTCCCGCAGTCCCTTCACGTAGCCCACGGCGAACAGCCGCGCCAGGCGGTGTTCGTCGTCATGGGCGTCGTCACACATCTTCGGTAATGATCCGGGCGCAGCCGGTCAAGCTGCTTTTCGGACAAATTGATTAATCTGCTATCATCGAAAGCGCGATCGTAGCATGGCGTACCCCGTATGCGCGCGGCGGCCGGCACCCGACGCGCCGAATGACATCGAAACGGGGGGCATTGGCTGTCGCGAATTCGTTGAAAGATGACTCCGGCACATCTGTGCATGGCCAGGTACGGACCTTGGCACGCGATGAGATGTAAATGACCCAGTATGCAGAAGTTCGCGTAGGCCCTCCAGAGAATGACGCACCGCGCATCACATTGCGAGCTTTGGTTCTCGGCGCGTTGACCATAGCGCTAGCGTTCCATTACGCCATTACCGAAATACAGGGCCTGGGGATGGGGGGCTTGGTGAACTCCCAGCTGCCGATCATCGTCTTAGTTCCCTTCGTCATCTGGCTATTCCTCAACGTGGCCCTCAAGCGATTGTCGCCTCGTATCGCGCTGCGACAGGGCGAGCTACTCACCATCTTCTGTATGCTTTGGCTCGTGGGCACGGTGCCGCACATCGGGTGGACCACCTACCTCGCCATCTGGCTTGCGGCGCCCGCCTATTTCGCCACTTCTGAAAACCAGTGGGCCGAGGCCCTCTTCAACGACCTGCCCTGGCATGTACTACCCGCCACCACCGATCGCGTGCTTACCGGTTTCTTTCAGGGACTGCCCGAAGGGGCTGCCATTCCTTGGGAGGGGTGGTACGGCGCTATAGCCCACTGGCTGGGGGTCTCCATCGCCATGGTGATTTTCGGTTTCTCTCTGGTGGTGCTGCTGCGCCGCCAATGGGAGGAGGGCGAAAAACTGACCTTCCCGCTCGCCCAGCTGCCCCGGGACTTGACCGCGGGATTCGATGATAAGGGTTGTCTGCCCACCATCTTCAGATCGCGCCTCTTCTGGGTCGGATTCCTGGTGGTTTTCCTGCCCATTCTCTACAACGTCGGCACCTACTTCACCCCGGGAATCCCCGCCCTGGAGATCTACTGGAAGTGGTATGCGATTGAGTTAGGCACGGGATACCAGGCGGTCAGGTTCCGCATTATGCCGTTGGTAATGGCGGTCACCTATCTCTGTCCGCTCGACATTCTCGGCAGCATGTTTCTGTTTCACCTGCTGGCGCTGGCCAAGGGTGCCGCCATGGTCCGTTTCGGATTCACCATGGGTACCGAAGGCGTCCCGCTGACATCGAGGTCGATCCTGCACCTGGAGAGCTACGGCACCATGCTCTTCATAGGATTGTGGACCTTCTGGCTGGCGCGGGGACACCTGCGGCAGGTCTGGCATCAGGTGCGGGTGGGCGGTGGAGATCCTGGCGAACGGCAGCGCTACCGGCTCGCGCTTTTCGGTCTGGTAACATCGGCGGGGTACGTGATCGGCTTCATGTACTTCACGGGCATGAGTCTGCCGCTGGCGCTGATCGTGTTCCTGGTGACGACGCTGACCTATCTGGTGATCATGAAGCAGATAGCCGCGACCGGATGCGCCTATCTGCTCACTGACTGGAACCACATGAAAGCCAAGACTTTTGTGCACGAGCTGCTGGGCACGGTCCATATCTCCCAACAGAGCCACATCGCTTTTCGCTTTTTCAGCGGTCGCGCCTTCTTCGGCAACCTACGGCTGCCCGCATGGCCGGCATTGCCCCACGTTACGCGCATCTTTTCCCTCGAGCATCGACCCCGCTGGGTGGTGGCATTGATCTTCACGGCGTTTCCCGTCGGTTTCTTGGTGGCCGTGGCCTCTACCTTGGAGATGGCATATATGCGGGACGGCCTGGCTTCGATCTCCAGTGGCAGCATCGCGCATTACGACGACACCGTCACCAAACTGGCTAATCTTAGAGCGGTGGATCCGGAGCGTTGGGCGGTCTTTCTTACCGGCTTTTTCGAGGGCGCTCTGCTGGCATTCTTGCGCGCGCGGTGGAGCTGGTTTCCACTACACCCGGTGGGCGTGGCATTTCAGAACACGATCGTCGGCATTCTGTTCTGGTTCAGCTTGTTTCTCGTCTGGCTAATAAAACTCATACTGTTGCGATACGGCGGCGTCAGAGCCTACTTGAGCGGCAAACCATTTTTCTACGGTCTCGGCATAGGGTACGTGACGGGAGTCATTCTGTCGGTGACCGTGGACCTCATCTGGTTTCCAACGGCAGGCCATTTTATCCACGGGTGGTAGTCTTGTCGCATGGGTTCCACCCGAGGGATGACCCCGGGTACAGACCGTCATTCAGGCTGACGTGCTCACCTACGACTCGACCCAGTGGCGATAAAGCGGCTTCACGTTGGATGGCAGCCGATCGTAGACGTCGCGTTTGACCAGTGGTTCCTTCCGTATTTCTTCCTTGCCGAGTTCGTCAATCCAATGCTCCCGTTCCAGTGACCCGTCCCGGCAGATTCCCATATTGAACCACCAGGGGATCCAGCGCAGGATGAGGCAAGAGCGCCGCTTCCCGGAGGTGTTGGGCATGACGCTGTGCCAGGTGCGGCCGTCGAGCAAAAGCACGCTGCCGGCCTCGCCGGTTGCCTGCAACTCTGTGGGGTAGCGGGCAAAGCGGTCCAAGTCAACGTCGGTACCGGGGAATTTTCCGTATCTATGGCTCCCGGGTACCACGGCAGTGGCACCATTTTCTTCGGTGAAAGGGGTCAGCATCCACAACGTGTTGATGAGGACGGGTACTTCAGCGGGGCACTGGCACAGTTTGAGATAGGCGGCATCGTCCTTGCGATTGTAGGGCCAATCGGTGTGAAGCCCGCGGCGAAGGGTGCCCATGCCGATGGCTACACCGCAGTCCTGGGCCAAGTAGTGTGGACCCAGCAGCCCCTCGAGCGCTCCTGCCAGATGCGGCTCGGCAAGGTAGGGGACGAACGACTGGTCGTGGTTGAGCAAACCTCGCGGGCGAGCCTCTTTTCCGTTCTTGACGAAGTCGGGTTCGGTCCACTGGCCGGGCTCCTCGCCATCTTCGGGGAAACGGTCGGGCTGCAGCATCTTCGTCGTGCGCTCGACGCTCTGGAGTACGTGCGGCACCTCGTCTTTGGGGATAACGTCGGGAATGACGCAAAACCCGTGATCTGCATGTGCATGACAATCTCGGTGACGTCCATAGCTCTTATATCTCCGCCAAAATCTCCAGCGCCTCGTTCATGGGGACCTCGTAATCTTCCCGATTCATTGCGGATTCCTCCTCCTTGGACCGCTGCAGTCGAGCGTGCGGCTGAGCAAGCTTCTGCGTGAATATACCGCGATACGCTATGCCGGCGAACTTCGGCGTCGCTGACTTCATCGCCAGCTGGGACGATTCTTGTTACGAGAGACAGGGTGGCGAAAATGGTCGATCCAGCCTGTCCTTAGGACAGCACCACCTTCCCCCCCGGTTGGAGGATCGCGATGTCGGTGCGGGGGATCTTGTAGTTCCGCACCCCTAGCGCCGTCACGAACTCTGCCGGGTGACCTCCTTGGGAACGCAACGGTGGATAGGTGTACCCGTAGTGACAGGGAATGACCACTTGCGGTTGCAGCAGAAAGGTGAGCAGCGCGGCGAAGCCTGCACCGAGGTCGGTGTCACAGATAGGAACTATGAGGTAGTCCACCTCCAGGTTGCAGATAGCCTCCTTGCCGGGGTGGTCAAAGTTGGTGTCGCCAGGATGGTAGATGTTGCCATGCCGGGTTTCTATTAAATACCCACAGGCGCCGGGATCGGGTCTTTGATAAGCACTGTGATCGGCGGGAATCACCTTCACGGAAAAGGTCTCGAAATCCATTGTCTGGCCATGTCTGGCTTCAAGGACTGACCCTCGCGGGATGCCGGTCTCCAGTATTCCACGCCATTGGCCAGATCGCTCCGAATGGCGTCGTAACCGGCGTCTCGGTAGAGTTCCTTGTGGATCCTCCTCGCCGGCTCCGCGCTAATGAATTCGTCGGCATAGCTGGGAACAGCTTTCGGGGTCATGGAGTTCAACTCCTTCACGTTGTTGGTCCCACCTGGCTTCTACTCCGCAAGTGGAATACGCGTTTAAAAAGCAGCCGCATCATCAATACACCCTTATATGATTGCCTCTCATGCCGGTAAACGCGTCCACCATTAGCCAGAAACCGGCCGCCACGAACTGTCCCAGTATGATCCCTATAAAGAAGGGTTTCGTCCGTTCGTAGAGGGCAGGGCCGCCGTAGTTGAGCACGACCAGCTTGATCAGCCAGGCGGCCAGAATCGACATCCAGGTGGCGTTTAACATCCACGACGAGCTCACCGCAAATCCGATGGGATGAAACGGCCACCAGGCAAGGGTGTGGCGCGCGATCATCAGGCCGACCATAACTGCCGCCCCCACCCCGGTCCATATCCACCCAGCCGCATGCGGCCCGGTTGGACTCCCCAGATGATGTTCGGCGAAGAAAGAAGCGGACCTGGCGTAGGTCTGGTAATACCTACCACTCAGGTTGAGGCCCCCATGTTTGTAGCCCAGGTAGATCTGCAACCAGATGGCGGCCACCATGGCGATTATTGCGGCTGCACCGATAGCGAGAAAAACGCCCCGCCGGTGGCGCGTGATTTCCGAACCCATCCGCAGCGCGTTGGCCATGGGTGCGGTAACGAAGGTGATAAAAGTTCCCGCCCAGACCAGGGTGTAACCCGCTGCAACCACGCCTTTGATACCCAGGGCCGTGGCGCCGACGCCGGACATCACAAAACTGGCCGGCGACATGGCGGGGGTGATGGTGGGCAGCCCGGTTTCGGCGATGACCCGCGCCAACCCGATCATGATCACCAGGGTTGCGAAGATAAAAACCGGAACGATCCAGGCCGGGATGCCCGATTGCCACAACCAGAAAAAAACGAAGGTCGCGCCGCCCAGAAAGCAGAGGACGGCGGCCCGGTACGACATGATCTCCCGCGAGTCATCCACCGGCGCATCCTTGTTCCAGGCCTTGTGCAGAACCTCCTTGAGGTGGGGTCGCGCGGTCCACAGGCCGAAGACGACGAGGACGATCAACGCTCCCATCATTTGGTGCCCAAAGATGTCCCCCCCTACGTGCCTCGTCGCAGCTCCCGGACCCAAATCTTGCGCGAGATCGATGTCGAGAATGGCAAAGATGCCGCCCTGGAGCACCCGAACGATGTAGAAGAACCACATGCCGAAGGCGACCCCCGTATTGATGAAGTAAGCAAAACCGAGCATGAGAAAATTGATGCGAAAAGTGAGTTCGATTTGGTCGCGAAAAATCATGGTTTCCACCTGTCCCATGAAGGCGGGAATCCAGGGGAAGTAGTTGTTCAGGATGTTGGTGCTGTTCATCAGAAAGGAGAAGATGAAACCGGCCCACATGACCGGATTCTTGAAAAACGGCTTGATGATCGCATCGGGGCTGCCATTATCCTGCAGCATGGCCAGGGGCACCTGGGCCACCGGAAACGCCAGGCGCTCGTGTTCCACCCACTGCCGCCGCAGAATCACCAGCGCGCTGAGCAGCATGAGGTGATAGGCGAGGAAGAAGGAAAACCAGCGCAGCAGGACCGGGATCCACAGGCGCCACGGGATGCGGTGGGCGCCCCCAAAGTAGAGGTCGCGGACCGCCTCAGGCTCGTTGAGTACAAGCCATTCCGCCAGAATGGGATGAATGAGCTCTGCCCAGTTGTTTTCGGGGCTGGCATAAAAAATGACCCCGGTGACCATCACCACGACCTTCTGCGCCACGCCGCGGTTGGGAATGTGCGTGGCTATAGCCATCATGATGAATATGACCACGAGCTCGCCGGGCCGTAGATGCCATCCGCGGTTGAGCAAGGCGAGGAATACCTGCACCGTCAGGAGCAGGACGAAGAACAGGATAAAGGCAGCGGGTGTGCACGAGCTGAGGCCGATGCGCGACCCGTGAATCACGTTTATCGTGTAGGGGAGGATCAAGGCAACGCTCAACGCCGAGAACGAGCCGATCACCAGACTGCGGGACGAAACGGCCCACCGATCGGTAGGATGCGACGAACCGCTCGTTTCGCTTTGGCGGGCGTTCAAGGAGGCGCCTTGTTGGCAAGTACCGAACCCTTTGGTCCGGAGGCGCGCTTCGTTGCATCTTGAGCCATCGCCCTACCCTTTTTTTCCGTTATTCGCCCAAAAAGCAGGCCGGATTGGAGTTGCGGTGAGAGAATGTGATATTGGGGTAGGCTCTTGGTCAAGGAGGGCTCTTACCAGCAGATTATCTGTTGCGATGGACCTTGAAGCGCCATCGATGGCGGAGTGTCTAATCCAACGACACAGTCGAAGGTGTCCGATATGAAGGGTCACTACAGTGCAGCTTATCAGCGCATCGAAGAGCTGATAGCCTCGGAGAGATGCGCGATTCTCGACGGCGGCGTCACCACGGAGCTGCAGCACGTCGGACCGAAAGAACACCGCGTCAGCGACAAGGGTCTCTGGGGCACCGGGGTGCTCTACCGCGAACCGTATGCTGCCCTCGAGGTGCATAAACGCTACGTCGCTGCCGGATGCGATATCATCTCGACCATTACCTGGGCGATTATGGACGCCCAGGAGATGGAGACGCAACGCATGGTGGAACATTCCGAACTACGCCATTGGATGGACGTAGCGCGACTGGGGATCATGCTGGCACGCCAGGCGGTGGACGAAGGGGGGAGAAGTGGGGAGTGTGCGGTGGGTTTCAGTCTCAACGGCGACATCGTCGATCCACAGCGTCTGCACAGAATTCAGCTTCTGGCGCGGGTGTTTAAGGAGGATCCGCCGGATTTGATCCTGCTTGAGACGATGTCGCTGGTCCGCGAAGATCTGACCGCGCCGGCTGTGGAAATCATGTTGGAAACAGGTCTGCCCGTGTGGCTCAGTTTTCGCCGCTGCCGGCACGGGGTGTGCGGGATCCATGGCCAACACTGGGGCGGGCCGGAAGGAGACCTGTTCGGGCGCCAGGCAAGGCAATTCGAAGAAATGGGGGTCGGCGCTCTGTTGATCAACTGCCTGCCAATAGACCATGTGCCAGGAATGATATCCTGGCTGCGTGATTTTACGGAGATGCCCCTTGGAGCATACCCCAATCTTGGGCGCTATCTGGATCCGGGGTGGAAGTTCGACGACGAGGTGGGCCCGGAGGAGTATGCAAACCTGGCGTTGCAGTGGCGCGGGGAGGGCGCCCAGATCGTGGGTGGATGCTGCGGCGTGACCCCCGAACATATGGCTGTCGTGGGCACCAGGCTCGCCTCGACCAAACCGGGAAACCGAAACATCGCTGCTGCCCATCCTCTCGCCGGTCCTGCGGCCGCTTCCCAACATCTCGAATCGCCGCCGCTCACGCTCGAACCCTGGATCGATGAAAAGAGCAGGGTGCTGTACCCGCTCCCCCTTCCTGAGATCGTTTGTGACCCAGGAGTTTTTCCACCAACCCAGGGCAGTTTCCTAATGTGGAAGTACCTGTGGCAATCTGGAGCAACCACAGGCAAACGGTGTTTGGACGTCGGTTGCGGAACTGGAATCCTCAGTGTCCAATTGGCCTTGAACGGTGCCCAACACGTAGATGCGATTGACATTCAACCTCAAGCCGTCGCCAATATGCTGACAAACGCCTTTCGCAACGGCGTGGCCGAACGCATCAGTGGCAAGGTGGCCGATCTCTACTCCTACATTCCGGAGGAGCGCTACGAGGTTGTCGTGGCGAGTCTTTACCAGATGCCGGTGGATCCCATGGGGGAAACGACCAGCCACCGGCCGGTGGATTTTTGGGGTCGAAATCTGCTGGACCACCTGATATCGCTCCTGCCGGATATGCTGGAGGAGGACGGGGTGGCGTATGTGATGCAGATTTCAGTGTTGGGCCAACTGCGAACCGTTGAGTTATTGGAGCGCAGCGGATTCGGGTGCAAGGTGATCGATTTCAGCCTGTTTCACTTCGGACCCGTGTTCCAGGAAAACATCGAACAGATTCGGCGCGTCGAGGAACTTTCAGATGCGTATCACCTGAGTTTCGGGGAAGATGAGGTGATGGTTATGTACTTGCTCGAAATCAGAGGTCGCAAGAATTAGCCCAGACTCTATTTGCCGAGATCTTGTCTCGAACCAGGCGCTTACCCTATTTTTCGATGAGAACACGGAGGCTAGCGGAGTTCAATCTAAACCCCATGGGGAATCGGCTGAGGGGATTGCTTTCGCCATCTGACCGCGAGACCGGTCAGTCGCGCCCCGGATCCTAGAAAGGTGGTACAAATGGAAAACGGACATCTACCGAGCACCAATGCCGACGGTGTGCCGATCGTTCCGATGACGGCGGCACAAAAATATCTTTTCGACTTGAAGGGGTGGATCTGCTTGCCGGCCCTCCTGACTACTGAGGAGCTTGAGCCGATTCTGGAGCACCAGTGGAAGTTCCTCAAGGAACCGGAGTCATTACCTCCGGAAGAGAGAAACGCTGTCGGCGGTCCGTCACAGATCCTCCTGGATCATCCCGTGATTGTGGGCATGCTCAATGAGGTTCTCTCCTACCAGCCCTTGGCCGACGAGAACTGCTACGGTTTTCGCTTCGAGCGTACGCGCACCGACCGCCGCACGTGCGATCGCGACTACTTCGAAGCCCACGGGGGCGCGGGTTATTTCAACTTCTGTGGCAACTCACACCTCTATCAGATGCTGCCCAACAAGATCCACGCAGGCCTGACCAGAGTCGTCTGGGAGCTGAACGAAGTGCGGTCCGGCGACGGTACCCATCTGATCTCCGGCAGCCACAAGACCGCCTATGAGCGCGCGGACGAGATCTGCGGACGAGACAGCGATCTGTGGGAGACCTACGCCTGTCCACCGGGGTCGGTCATGATCTTCACCGAGGCGATCTGCCACACAGGGGTGAGGTGGGAAAATCAGGAGTGGGACCGCCTCAGTCTTTTTCACCTTTACAACACGGTCAACTCGCGCTGGGGTGCGCACTCGGTTCCCCCGGAGGTAATCGCAACCATGCCGGAAAAGCGCCAGAGTCTCTTCCGCCCCGTCTACGTCGCCCGTGGCCCCGGGAATCGGGACAACCTGAAGTACGATGAGGCGACCTACGGCGTCTGATGCACCGGGAGCCAGGGGGTATTGTGGTTCCACTCCTCCAGGCGGCGGCGTGATGCCTCGGCCAGGTCGGACTGCTGTGCGCTCCGGGCCAGGTTGTTCTGCTCGTACGGATCGGCGCGTAGATCGAAGAAGCAATAGCGATCATCGGCGATGGTCTGCCGGTCTTCGTCAAGCTGCACGCCGTAGAGGTGAGTCGGCGTGCGCAAACCGATCCACCATGTTTTACTCTTCTGTGCTCTGTCGGTCTCGATGAACGCCGCGTCGTCTTCGAGCACGTCACAGCTTCCGGTGATTATCGGTGCCAGGTTCCTTCCCTGCGCGCTTGGGGGCACCTCCCCGCCACACACTTCCAGCAACGTGGGCATCACGTCGATCATCTGGGCGACCTGGCCACTGTTTACCCGCGGCGCCCAGCGTCCCGGAGCGTGGAAGATCAAAGGGATGCGGATGGCCTCCTCGATGAGTTGGCTCTTGTTGAACAGGTGGTGGCTGCCCAGGTTGTCGCCGTGATCGGCTAGAAACACCACAATGGTGTCGTCGGCCAGTCCATGTCTCTGGAGGGCGGCTAAGAGCCGGCCCATCATGTCGTCGACCCAGGTGGTCAGACCATAGTAGAGAGCAGTCAGGTGCCGCAGGTCGAACCCTGCGGGCGGAGTGGTCGTGTGCGGCAGTTTCTCCTGGTAGTAGAGAAAGTCCCAGCAATAGATCTTGAACCAGTGCTCGTCGTAGGCCAGCTCGCCGTCCACATACACATTGGGTCTGAGGGGCACTTCGTCGGGAGCGTAGATATTGAGGTAGTGTGCGGGCGCGTCCATCAGCGGCATGTGGGGTGGCGATATGCTGTAGAACAGGAAGAATGGTCGCTCCGTGCGCGCGCCCAGGTAGCTATCCACCCGCTCCGCCTCGAACTCCACGCTGAAGCCCTCCACTACCTCGCCCATGCCCGTGTTCTCGATGAAGGTCTGGCCCGTGTGGCGGTGGTGAACCCGCGGGAACAGGCTGTAGTCGAAACCGAGCAGGTGCGGTGCTGGCTGGATGTGCCACTTGCCGATCAGCGCGGTATCGTACCCCAGGTTCCTGAACTGCTCCGGCAGGGTGGGATCTACGAGCTGGTTCCGTTCCTGGAAGGGATACTCGTCCCGGAGGGGATCCGCGGGTGCTGCGTCCTTTCGGGTGCCATGGCGCGGGCTGCCCATACAGGTGCGGCTGTACTGACCGGAAATCAGGCACGAACGCGCCGGCGTACACACCGGATTGTTGGTGACGGCGTGCTCGAAACGCACGCCCTCCTGTGCCAGGTGGTCGAGATTCGGCGTGCGGATGACCGGATTGCCGTAGCAACCCACCTCAAAGGCGCGCAGCTGATCGCACATGCAGACGACGACATTGGGTCTGTTGCTCACTGCATACCTCCGCACGCAGCGCGCACCTCGTCTTCGGTGATTCTGCGGGCACCGCTCGAATCGCAGAGCTTCCGCCAGTCGACTCCGAGCTCCTCCGCCAGTCGGCGTGCCCGGGGACTGATTCTGTATCTTGATGTTTTAGGCCGCGCGGTAGCCGCTGGCTGCGGATGTTCCTGTTCCGTCGCAGGCTCGACCCCAGGGACTGAGATCGGTTTCGGGTCAGGCGCGGAACTCGTCGCCGGCACCGCTGCGGGCGGCGACTCGCCTTCGGCCAGCAGATAGCCGAGAAGCGTACCGACGGCAACGGTCGCGCCCTCACCGGGAACACCGTCGGGGATGTGCAGAATGCCTTCGTCGAGCGATTCGACCTGACTGAGGGCCTTGTCGCTCTCGACCGTAAAGAGAATCTCTCCCAGTCCGACGCGGTCGCCGTGTTTGACGAGCCACTCCACGAGGGTGCCCTCTTCCATGGTCCAGCCGAGACGGGGCATCGCGATTTCCACAGCCATGAAGATTGCCCGCGCTATTCCTCAGCGAGGTGGCGGACGGCCTGCGCGATCTGTTCGGCCGACGGTACCACAGCACTCTCGAGTGGTGGGCTGTAGGGTGTCGGGGTGTGTACGCCGTTCAGCCGGCGCACCGGCGCATCCAGAGCGTCGAACCCCGTCTCCATCACCCGGGCAGCGATCTCGGAACCGATGCCGCATGGACCGAAAGCCTCGTCGACGACGAGCAATCGACCCGTCTTGTGCAGCGATGTCAGTATGGTATCCATGTCCAGTGGCGCGAGACACCTGGGATCGACGACCTCGACAGAGATGCCCTCATCGGCTAGCTGGTCGCATACGCCCAGCGTCTTCGGCACCATGGGACCAAGGGCGACAACGGTTAGGTCAGCGCCTTCGCGACTGATCGCAGCCTGACCCAGCGCGATCTCGTACGCCTCCTCCGGCACGTCGCCACGACTGTTCAGCAGCGACTTGTGCTCCAGGAAGAGGACCGGATCGTCGCAGCTCAGGGCGGTGGCCATGAGCCCCTTGGCATCGTATGGGGTGGCCGGCAGCACGACGCGGAAGCCGGGGACGTTCACAAACAGCGGGTAATAGCTGCCCGAGTGGTGCGTAGCGGCACCGCCGCCGACCCCGATGCAGCCGCGCAGCACGACGGGCATCTTGAGTCTGCCGCTGGACATATACTGGATCTTGGCGATCTGGTTCACCAGTTCGCCGACGGAGTCCAGCACGAAGTCGATGAACATGAAGTCGACGACCGGTCGGGTGCCCGTCATGGCGGCACCGGTGCAGATGCCGACGAAGCCGCGCTCGCAGATCGGCGTGTCTCGCAGACGTCTGGCTCCGTGGCGCTCAAACAGGCCCGTCGTCGTTTTGAAGTTGCCGCCGCGCACGCCGATGCCCTCACCGAGCACGAAAATCGTCGGATCACGCTCCATCGCCGCGGTGAGCGCTTCGCGGGCCGCCTCGGTATAGGTGATTTCTCTGGTCATTGGGAATCGTCGCTGTAGATGTGAGCGCTCACGGATTCCGGCGATGGCCATGGGCTGTCGGTGGCGAACTGCACGGCCTCGGCAATCTCCTCCGCCACCTCCCGATCGACGGCCTGAAGGGTGTCGGCGCCGACGCCTTCGTCTGCGAGTCTGCGCGCCAGGGCCTCAATGGGATCCCTGGCCTTCCAGGCGTCGATCTCTTCCTGGGTTCGGTAACCGCCATCGCCCATGCCCTCCGCGTGAGGGCGGGTGCGATAGGTGCGGCACTCGAGGAGGGTGGGCCCATCACCTCCGCGGGCGCGCGCCGCAGCTTCACCGGCCGCTTCGAATACCGCCAGAGCATCGTTGCCGTCCACTGCAACGGCCTCGATCCCGTAACCGCGCGCTCGAGCGGCGACGTCGGTGTTGCGGGCGGCGTAGTTGAAAGCCACTTCAGTGGCATACATGTTGTTCTCGCACACAAACAGCACGGGCAATTCCCAGATGGCAGCCAGATTGAGTCCCTCGTGAAATGCGCCGTTGCCGACGCCGCCGTCACCGAAAAAAGCGACCCCGACGCGATCGCTTTCCAGCAGCTGAAACGAGTAGCCGGCGCCGGTGGCCTGCAGGATGCTGGGACCGACGATACCGCTCGTGCCCATCATGCCGATCTCGGGCGCGAAGAGGTGCATGCTGCCGCCGCGGCCAGCGGAACAGCCGGTTGCCCGCCCGAAGAGCTCGGCAATGAGCTGTCGCGGAGGAAGGCCTTTGGCCAGAGCGTGACCGTGACCGCGATGCGTGCTGAACACGGCGTCGTCATCACGCAGATGGGCACAGACCCCGGCGGCGACGGCCTCCTGTCCGACGTAGGTGTGACAGGCGCCGGTGATCAAGCCCGCCTGATAGGACCGTGCCAGCTGCTCTTCACAGCGCCGGATCCGCACCATGGTGCGATACATGTCGAGGAGTGCATCTGTTGGATATGGTCATGAGTGCAATCAGCCTGTGATGCCCGGGCCACCGGGATAGGAAGCGCCGGCATTCATGGCGAGGTTGCCGCCGTCCACGGGCAGCAGTACACCCGTCACCCAGGCGGAGGCATCGGAGGCCAGGAAGATGGCCACACCCCTGACGTCGTCGGGTTGACCGAGCCTGCCGGTTTGGAATGCCCCGCAGCCACTGCTCTTCCATACGGGGTTCACGCTTCATGCGCTCCTGCACGTCGCGGCGTGCGCGTCAACGCCATCCTGCTCGCTCAGGTGGTGAACCCGCTTCTTCGACCATTCGGTGCTGAGCTCGCGCGTCATCTGGGCAACAGATCCCATCGCCATGCTGTAAGCCGTGTGACCGCGTCCGAGAGCGGTGAGACTGGCGAGCGAGCCGATGTTGATAATACTTCCGCGCCCGGCGGCAAGCATGCGTTTGCCGGCCTCCTGGCAGCAGAGGAAGCGTCCGATCGCCAGACCCTGAAACACCTGGAGCAACTCCTCGGTCGATATCTCCTCCGGCGGTTTGAGAATGGCCTCGCCGGCGACGTTGGCGCAGATGTCCAGGCGGCCGAACTCGTTGTCGATGTGCTCGAACATCGGGCGGATCTGGTCCGGGTCCGAAACGTCGCAGCGCAGCGGCATTGCCCGGCGACCCAGCGCCTCGACCACGGCGGCGGTCTGTTGCGCCCCATCCTCGTTCAGGTCGGCGAGCACGAGATCGGCACCGACTTCGGCAAAGGCGAGAGACATGGCTCGACCGACGCCACGCGCCGCCCCCGAAACCAGAGCTACGCGGCCAGTTAGATCGAACAGCGCGTGTGACATAAATACCTAATCAAGGGGCCCCTGGAGACCCTACTCGAGAACTAGTACGACGGATGTTCAACAACTGGTAAATACTGAAAAGACTGAGCGTGATGACAATCATTACCGTGCCTATGGCGTTGATATCCGGGGACATCTCGAAGCGTATCTTGGCAAAGACGACCGTTGGCAGGGTTTGGTTCGAAACCGAGGTCCAGAACATGGAACCGACGACGTTATCAAAGCTGATGATGAAGGCGATGATGGCGGCGCCGATGATGGCGGGAATCATCAGGGGCAGGGTTACCTCCGTCAGCACTCGCAGCCGCGATGCGCCGAGGTTAAGGGCCGCCTCCTCCAGGGATCGGTCGAAGCCGTAGAGTCGAGCGCTTATTATGGAAACCACGTACGGCAGCAGCAACAGGGTATGGCCGATGGTCACGGTTACGTAGCCTCGCGGAATTCGCAGAAAGACAAAAAAGCTCAACAAAGCGACTCCGGTGATGATCTCCGGTACCAGCATCGGCGAGAACAGCGCCGCCTGCAAAATCGCCTTGCCGCGAAATTTGTGTCGTACCAGGCCAAAAGCCGCCGTGGTTCCGATTGCCACAGCCAGAACGGAACTACTCACCCCAACCAGGATGCTGAACCCAAGCGCACTCAAGGCCTCGGTATCACGGAGCAGTTGTAGATACCACCGTGCCGACAGATTATTCATGGTGATTACACTGATGCTTTCGCTGAAGCTGAGCAGGACCACCACCAGAAGCGGCGCCAACAGGAATATATAGACAAGGATTACGTAGACCCGCAAAGACAACCCGCCCCAGCCAAGACCCATCCGCATTTTTACCGCTCCTCACCCATGATCTTGTCCAGCCCCATTAGCGAATTGAAAATCAGCAGGATACCGATCACCAGCACCAGGAGAACGATGGCGATGGCCGCACCAAGGGGCCAGTGGAAGGCCATCAAGAATTGGTCCTCGATCGCATTGGCAACCATATGATTTTTCGGCGCTCCCAACAAAACCGGGGTCACGAAAGCGCCGAAGGTCAGGATGAAGCAGATGATGCATCCTCCAGCCACGCCCGGCAGACTCAGGGGCAAGGTGACTTCTCTGAAAGCGCGAAAAGGCGTTGATCCCAAATTGCGCGCCGCTTCCAGCAACCGCCCGTCGATCTTCTCCAGGGTCACGAAGATCGGCAGGGCCATGAAGGGAATGAGCAGATGAACCATACCAACAATGACGGAAAATTCATTGTAGACCAAACTCAGAGGTTCCTCTACCAGGCCCGACAAGAGCAGAAATTGATTGACCACTCCGGTGTCCGACAGGATTGCCACCCAGGCGAAGTTCTTTACCAGGATGCTGGCAAACCACGGAACGATCAGCAGGATCACCAGAAAGGCCCTCAACCCAGGGGCCGCAGTTACCAGGTAGGAACTAACTGGATAGGCAACCAGGAGCGTGATGAGGGTCACCTTGAACGCTACCAAGAGCGAGTGCCCAGTCATCTTGAGATATAGACTGGAGGTCAAAAAACGTTGGTAGTTCTCCAATGTGAAGGTGAAATCAACCCCGCCGCCGGCAGTGCGGATGCTAAAGCTATAGACCAGCACGAACAGCATCGGCACGAAAAAGAAGGCCAGCAACCAGAACAACATGGGGGACAACGGCAGCCGTCCTCCCCGGGTAAGCGGCTGAAAAACACCGTGCCGCAGAAACCTTGTTACCATCGCGGCTAGCGGTTTTTCTTGAACCACGCCATGCCGTCGTTGTCCCACCCGAAACAGATCGGTCCGGGTTGCAGATTTCCGGAGCGCTCCCCCTTGACGTCGGCAATGATCAGCTTGTCGCCTTCCAAGGGCTTGAGATAGTATCGGGATGAAGCGCCGAGGAAGTCGCGTTCGACGATCCTTCCCCTGAACCATTGAGCGGATCCGGAAGGCGATTGTTGCAGCGACACGTTCTCGGAACGGACGATGATCCAGACCGCATCACCGGTCTTCAATCCATCCTGCCGATCGGTTGAGTCCCGGCGCTTGAGACTAAGTTCCTTGCCCAGGTCCGGCAGGTAGGCCACGACAGCGTCGGCGCCTTCCAGCGCCTTCACAGTGCCCTGAAACCAGTTGGGCTCCCCGATAAAGTCCGCGACAAACTGGGATTTTGGTGAGAAGTAGATCTCCTCGGGTGGGCCGATTTGCTCGACCTCCCCATCATTCATCACCACGACCTTGTCCGCCATCGACATCGCCTCTTCTTGATCGTGGGTGACGTAGATGGTTGTAAGGCCTGTCTTGTGCTGCAGCTGCTTTAGCTCGTAGCGCATCGCCTTGCGCAGTTTCAGATCCAGCGCTCCCAAGGGTTCGTCCATCAGCAGCACAGCGGGTTCTACGACGATGGCGCGGGCCAGTGCAACTCGCTGCTGCTCTCCGCCGCTCAGCTGCCGTGGGTAGCGGTGATCGTAGCCTTCTAGTCCAACCAGTTTTAAAGCTTGTCGAGCCTTTTCATGAATCTGGGCTTTCGAGCCTGCCCGGCGCATGCGCAGACCAAAAAGGACATTCTCGAGCACCGTGCGATGGGGAAAGAGGGCGTAGCCCTGGAATACCATGACAGTATTGCGCCGGTTCGGCGGCAGCTCGGTGCAACGCTCGGCATTGATCAGTACGTCGCCGGCATCCGGTTTTTCAAAGCCGGCAATGATGCGCAGGGTGGTCGTCTTACCGCAGCCCGACGGACCGAGCAGGGCACAGAACTCGCCTTCACGCACCTGGAACGACACGTCATCAACGGCCCGAACCTCGCCGTAGAGCTTGCTCACCCCCAACAGCTGGACCATGATTTTCGAGTCCATGTCGCTAGCGCTCGTAGTGATGGACTCAGCCTCCCGCCATGGTCTGTCTAAGCTTTTCCGTCCAGGCACTCATGTGGGCGTCCCAGTAAGGGGGATCGGGGAGAATTACACCCTTGAGCTCCCCGGTCGGGTCGTAGTCGGGCAGGTTCCGGATGATCTCGGTTGGTTGGGCATTCTTCGAGGTATGTGGATAGCCGATTGCTTCCGTCGAGGCGGTCGCGATGTCTGGTCTCAGCGTGAACTCGATGAATTTCTCGGCGGTGTACCGGTTTTTGGACCCTTTCCCGATGATCAGGAGATCCGCATCCACGAGGTATCCTTCCTTTGGCTGGTAGTATTCGATAGGGTGGCCTTCGCGCTGCAGTGCAAGGGCCCTTCCACCGCCGAACGACGAGATATGGATCGTCTCGTTGCGAAACATCTCCTGGCCTTCCGCCATGCCGCTGAAGTAGCGTTTCACCAGCTTTCTCTGCTGCCGCAGTTTGGCCCAGATTTCATCGAGATCGGTAAAGTTGTTGGGGTCCTGTCCTACCAGAACTGCGGCGTTGACCATTTGCCAAATCGTTTGACTGAAGATCCCCAGCTTGCCTTCGTAGGCCGGACTCCACAGCTCCCCGACGCTATCCAGTTTTCCCTGAATCCGTTTCGAGTTATAGGCAATACCTCCGGGCACATACTCTGCCGGCACGCCATGAATCTCCTTGCCCGGATCCCAGGGAACGGGATTCTTCAGCTTGTTGAACGGGTCGATAATCGAGCTGTAGCTCGGAATGTTATCCGGGCGCAAAGGCTCGACCAGACCTTGCGTAATGGCGATGTAGGAATGGGCAAGATTCAGCCACAGCACATCGATGTCGCTGGGGGCGCCTCCCATGGTGGCTGCGCGCAGTTTCGCCAGCATTTCTGCATTGGCGCCGAGGACCCCCACGGTTACCTTCACCCCGTATTCCTTTTCAAAGGGTTCCACAATCGTCTGGCGTACCCCATCGCCGAAGCTGCCGCCCCAGGTCATGATCTGCAGCTCCTTCGTCATCCTGTCCTGGCCGGCTGAGGCCTTGGGGATGAGGAAATTGGCGGCAGAGAATCCCGCGGCCAAGCTCGCGGAGGTTGTCAGGAAATCCCGGCGCGAGAGGCCAGGCTCAAGGAATTTGAAACGACTTGTCATGTTGATTCCTCCCCGCGTCATCGAATTGGTACAATCTGTCCGCTAGCGGTGTCACCTAAGTATAAGTAGGACGTATTGATGTTGACCTCAATACCCCAGACGATTGATATAGGGCACAGCGGCATTACCCTGAACGGTTTCAAAATCCCAGGAACCAAGGTGCCCTGATGCATCAAGCGCAAGATCGCAGAAAACCGGCCATCGACACTCGTGGCGAGTTCCTCCTGCCACCCACCGAGCCCATGTGGGAAGCCATGCGAGCCGCCGAGATCGGATGGCCTTTGTTGGGTGAAGATCCTCATGTGAGTCGCCTGCAGGAGCTGGCTGCGGAGATGACGGGGAAGGAAGCCGCCCTGCTGTGTCCGACGACCAATGTCGCCAATCTTCTGGGCGTGATGGGCTACTGCCGGCGCGGCGACGTGGCCATCATGGAAGCCCGCTGCCACCTCTGGTGGGTCGAAGAGCGCAACATCGCTGCCCACACCGGTGCCGTTCCCCGCCTTATCAGAGGAGACAAACTCGGAGAAATGGCGGTGTCGGATGTCGAAGCCGCCATCCTCGAAACGGGGTACGGTTTCCAGCCGCGGACCAGTCTGGTCTGTCTCGAGAACACGCACAACATCGCCGGAGGTGTAGCTTTGCCCCCTGAGTACATGGCCGGTGTTTCGCGAGTCGCCCGTGAGCATGGCGCCGCGGTGTTTGTCGATGGTGCCCGACTGTTCAACGCTGCCGTGGCCCGCGGCGTGTCCCTAAGCGAAATGGCGGCGTCCGCGGATGCATTGAGTTTGAGCCTCAACAAAGGAATAGGCGCGCCCTACGGCTCGATGCTCTGCGGATCGGCCGAATTCATCGAAGGCGCCCGGAAAAACCACAGCGTGTTGGGCTCGCACTCGATCCACAAGGAGGGCATGTTCGCCGCGGCCGCCATCATCGCCCTCGAAACCATGATTCCAAGGCTCGCCGAGGACCACGCGCGGGCGCGTCGACTGGCCGGGTTACTCGGTGAAATGGAGGGCATTCGCGTCGATATGGAGACGGTTCAGACCAACATCGTTCGGGTTGAGATTGACTGTATGACTCCGGCCGAATTCACCGAGGGTGTGCTCGCGCGCGGCGCCGGTGTGCTCGAGCTCGACGCCGGTTCGGTAAAGTTCATAACGCACCACGGGATCTCCGACGCCGACATCGACGCCGTGGCCGAGATCGTCTTGGATGTTCTCAACCGTGCAGGACGGTAGTTCTCGCTCCTGGTTGTTCGATAACTCCCCGTTTCGCCGTTTGAATACCGAAACGATGATGTTGTTGGGGGTTCCAGAATGTTGTCCTGGTCGATGTGGTAAGAGTCGTCTGTGGCTTCTGGCTGGCGATTCTGTACCGGTTCATTACTCTCGACAGATTGGTACCTAACCAAAAGGACCGCAAAATGCCAAGACCAAAATACGAAGCCCGCAAAAACTGGTGCAGGGGCTACTACCAACACCCCGGGCTGGAGGTCCAGGTAGGGGACACCCAGATCCTCATCCCCTCCCACCAGACGCCCGGCCCTCTTGGATACCTGTGCAAGCTGGCCAATGGAGAGCTGGTGACTGGTACCGGCTTGGGTTCTGAGCACCACGGTGAAGAATGGGCTGCCGCTGCCGCATCTCTACCGAGCTGGAGGCGATCGCCGGACGGCGGTAAGACCTGGGCCGACACGCCGGCTTGGCCCACCTACAACGCATGTCAGTTGCCCGATGGGGAGATTGTCCATTTGGGAGGCGGCCACCAACTCGAAGAGACCGGTGAACTAGGTGTGTACACGACCGGGCTCGATCGCTCGACAGACAACGGCTACACCCACCAGCGGGAGACAGCGACTCTGGTAGATGTGCCCGAGCTCGCCAAGGCCAAGGATGGATTCGGCAAGGACCATCTGGTGGGGGCCGTAGACCATGCCGTGGTCTGGCTCGACGATGGCAGCATGCTGGCTGCTCTATACGGCAAGTTTACCACCGACATAAAGTACCGCACGTTCGTCGTCCGTTCGGTCGATCGGGGTGCTACCTGGCAGTATCTCTCGACCGTGGCCTTTGATCTGACCGCGGGGAACGAGCACAGGTGGGAAAGCTTTTGCGAACCCGACCTGTTGCTGTTGCCCGGCGGCGAAATCCTCTGTTTCATGCGCACCGGCGGGACCTACAATTCCACGTTTTCGCCGATGTACATGAGCCGCTCGATCGACGGGGGCAAAAGCTGGAGTCAAGCCGACCCGATCGCCGACCGCGGGGTCTGGCCCAATGCCTGCCTGATGGCCAACGGCGTCATCGCAGTGACCTGTGGGCGGACCGGCGACTGGCTGGCGTTCAGCCTGGACAACGGGCACACGTGGATTGGACACTTCTGCTTCTACCGCGGGCCCCAGGCCTACGACGGCTGCAACTACGATTGGGTTGAGGAGGTGGCACCGGACACCCTGCTGGTTGCCTATGCGCGAACGGAGGTCAATGATTGCGGCCAGAGTGAGATCCTCGGCACTTTCATTGAGGTGAAGCGGACCTAATGGCGTCCGACGGGCGGTAGCAATGCCTGATGAATTGCGTTTGGTAGCGATCAACGGCATGCTTGGCTACGGCTACGAACTGGCCAGCCTTGAAAACGGAATCGCGGCCGATCCTCATCTCTTCGGGGTCGATGCCGGGTCTACCGATGCTGGGCCGTTCTACCTCGGTCACGGCCGTTCCCTGACTTCGGCTCGGCAAGTGGAACGGGATCTCGATGGGGCCTTGCGAGCAGTCAAAAGGGCCGGAGTTCCGTTGGTGATTGGTTCGGCAGGTTTTGGCGGTGCCTCCGTGCACGTGGACTTCTGCCTCGAGCGCATCGAGCGGGTGGCCAAGCGGCTGTCGGCATCCTTCCGTTGCGCCGTCATCCGCTCTGATCTGGATCGCGAGATGGTCAAACGAGCCATCATCGAGCAGAAGGTCCGTCCCCTGGGCGGTGCACCGGAGATCGGTCCCGAAGATATCGACGATTTGACGCAGCTTGTCGGCCAAATCGATACGGAGGTGATTGCCGCAGCTCTGCAGGCAGAGGATGTGGAGGTCGTCGTCTGTGGCAGGTCCTGCGATACCGCCGTCTACGCCACGCTTCCCATTATGAAGGGTTTCGATCCCGGCCTCGCCCTTCACATGGCCAAGATCATGGAGTGCGGCGCCCAATGCGCCCTCCCCCTGGCTCCCAACGATTGCCTCCTGGGGATCATGCAAAGGGATTCGTTTCTCATCCAAACCCTGAACCCACAACGAACGGTGACCCCCGAATCAGTGGCCGCGCACTCTCTCTACGAGCAACCGGACCCCTACGAGCTGCACGAACCCGAAGGTACCGTTGATATGGTCGACACCCTGTTCGAGCAAGTCGATGCTCGCACGGTGCGGGTATCGGGTAGTTTTCTGCGACCCGCGCATGGACCCAAAACCATCAAGATGGAAGGCGCCAAGCTGGCCGGCTACCGGGCCACGACGATCGCCGGTGTCCATGACCCGGGCGTGATCGAGAATCTGGATACAATCTTCGCGACGTCGCAAGAGATGGCCGTCGCCAACTTGCCTTCCGACATGGATCCCGGCTCGTTCGCAGCTGACATGAGAGTCTACGGCCGGGACGCGGTGTTGGGACATCTGGAGCCCGAAACGGCGCCCCCCCGGGAAGTGGGGGTGCTGCTGGAGGTCATCGGCCCCACCCAGGAAACCGCCAGCGCCTTTCTGGCTTTGCTAAGATCATCGATGCTCCATTGCCCCTTTGAAGGTCGCAAGACCACCGCCGGCAACTTGGCTTTTCCCTTCTCTCCTTCAGATCTTGAGGGCGGACCGGTCTACGAGTTTGCAGTCTATCATCTTTTGGAGATAGAGGAGAATGGCTCGCTGTTTACTCCAGACTTTGTAACCATCGGAGGCTGAACCCATGGCTCTGCTCAGCGAGTTGGCGTCGGTCTTCCGCAGCAAGAATGCTGGACCCTTCCTGGTGACCGTCGACCTGATGTTTGGCGCCGAGTCAACCTTCGAGCAAGTGGCGAACTCCGGCGTGTTGAGCGCCGAGACGGTTGCCCGGCTCTACCAGATCAGCGCGGCGGAGGTACGCGTGGTGCCATACGCCAGGGCCAAAGCGATCAAGGTGACACTGCCGCGCCTGTGGGGCAGAGCAGGGGCCGGCTCGCCTGGAGACCGCGACGTCTACGGCGCCCAACAACATGGACCACTAATGGACCTCGAGATACCCATGATGCCTCAATCTCAAAGCCGAGGCGCTCATGCGGAGTGAGTTCCCCAACGTCGTAGCGACCGCAATTGAAGACAACTTAGACCGCCACATAAAGCGGCTGCAGCGCTACATCCGTCAACCTTCGATCTCCGCTCTGGCTCAGGGCAATGCGGAAATGGCCTCCATGCTGGCTGCGGATATCCGCGATCTCGGGGGGCAGGCAGATGTGGTTGCCGGTGTTGATTTCCCCCTGGTCTACGGGCGCGTGGAGGCAGACGCTCCGCGCACGGTGTTGATCCACAGCATGTATGACACGACACCGGCGAGCGAACCGGGATGGGTTGCGCCACCCTTTGAAGCCCGCAGGGTCCAGCTCAATGGTTTGGGGGAGTGTATGGTGGGCCGGGGCGCGGAAGATACCAAAGGACCTGTCTCCACTGTCCTGGCCATGATCGATTCCTATCGACACGCTAACGTCGACCTGCCGGCGAATCTGATCTTGCTCTTCGAGGCGTCCGAACTGGGCAGTGCCTCCATGCCAGCGTTTATCCGCGATCACCTGGGTGAACTCAGACAGGCGGACGTAGCTTATTGGCCCTGGCATACTCAGCGATCGAATGGTACGGCCGTGGCCTGGCTGGGGTGCAAGGGTTTGATCTTGTTGCGATTGAGGGTTCGCGCGAATAGATGGGGCGGTCCCCTTGAAGCGGACATGCACGCACAACATTCGTCCTGGATTGCCAACCCGATCCACGAACTGACCGCAGCGCTTGCGAGCTTGAAAAACCAGGGCGACTTAGAGGTCGCCGTAGAGGGATTCACGGGAGACAGTCTCCCACCTGGCGAAGAGGATGAGGAATTGGTTCGCCAGCTGGCGGCTCGCCTCGATCCGAATTTGCTTTTATCGGACATCGGCGCGGCCCGATTCAAACAGGGTAGTTTTCTCGACGCCCTCAGAGCCCACGTGCTCGAGCCCGAGCTCAACGTCTCCAGCATCCACGGGGGCTACACAGCAGAAGACGGTCACAAAGCGATCATCCCGCACGAGGCTTCCGCCAATATCGAGATTCGCCCCGTTAGCGGCATGACCGTCGATCAGGTACTGACCTGTTTGCGGCGGCATTTCGACGGACATGGTTTCGGGCATGTGGAAATCGAGCAGCGAAGCGGTTATGTCGGTGGTCGCGTCCCTGCCAGCAGCCGGGCGGCGCAGGCATTGACGGCAACTTATCGCGACATGGGTTTTGATCCGGAAGTGTGGCCGCGTACGGCCACGGCTATTTCTGTTGATCTCTTCACTGAAACCCTGGGGATTCCGTGGGTAGGTTCATGCCTAGGCCATGCCGGAGGCAAACACTCCGCCAACGAGTACCTTAAGCTTTCAACCTATAGCGGCGCTATCGAATTTGTTAGCCGCCTGACGTGGAGACTGGGAGAGCTATGACTGGCATACAGAAAAAACCGGAACAGACGAGGAGAAAACGCCCCAAGAACATGCGGGGCAGCATAAGGCAAAACTCCGGCGCCTGGAGGCCCATCGTTGATGTGACCGATGTGTATCCCGGCACCCGCGGCATAGATCGTCGCGGCGTGTATAACCTGTACGATGCGCCTATAGGCGTCCATCTCAAGGTTGAGGAAGCGGTCAAGGCAGGACCTCTATTGGAAGCGGAGATGGAGTGGGAGACAGAAGGGATCAGCCCGCTCTACATGTGGCAAGAAGACCAGCGCTACCACATGCTCTACGGAGCATCGCCGAACGGTGCCTGTTATGCCGTCAGCGAAGATGCCTACCACTGGACTCGTCCGGAAATGGGTTGGATAGAGTTCAACGGTTCAAAGAAGAATAACATCATCCACAAAGAGCTACAGGGCTCGCAGGGGTTCTTCGAGGACCCGTCGGCTCCGCCGGAGGAGCGGTTCAAGACCATGGGTGGCGGCATTAGGGGCTGGCTCGACCCGGACACCAATGAGCCCTTGAGTGTCGACGAGGCCCTGAAACGGGCGGAAGCCATGCAATACCAGGGAGCGGCGTACAACGGACCGAGGGCGGTAACCGGGGGGAAAACCGTCGGTCTTACATCTCCCGACAGGCTCCACTGGAAGCAAATGGAGGAACCCCTGGCCGACAGGAAGGTGAATGGCGCCATCTCTGCCTGCTACGACCCTCACAATGGGGAATACTACGCCTATCTCCAGATAATGGGATTCCCGGCGGAGGAGCCGAAGGCGATCGGCACGGCCTCTGTTGAAGAAGAGACTCAGCTCAGGACGATTGGCCTCTCCAGGACCAAAGATTTTCGTCGCTGGCCCGCGCCCAAGCTCATTATTGAGCCCGATGCTCAGGACGACCTGGACATCGATTTCTACGGTGCCAACTACTTCCCCTATCCCGGTCACAGTGACCTGCACGGGATGTTGATACCCGTCTTTCATCGGACAACGGATCACATGGACGGCCAGATCGCCTTCAGTCACGATGGGCTGTACTGGAGCCGCCCCGAGCGTCGGGCGATTATCACGGTAGGAGCTCCAGGCAGTGGCGACGACTGCATGGTCCATTTCTGGCGTGCGGGTATACTGGAGTTGCCCGATGGGTATTGGGGCACGCCCTACACGGGTGCCTCTAGGTTGCACACCGTCAGCGATGAGTATGCGGATGCGCTTTTCCCGTCGCGCCGTCCCACCGACATTCGATGGGCCCGCTGGCGACCACACCGGTTTTGCGGCGTGGAGGCCGACATTGAGGGACGGTTCACCATACCCACCCTGTACCGACACCATGACCAGTTGAAGCTCAACTACCGGTGCAAGCCGGGGGGTTGGATCAGCGTGGAGCTTATTCAGGCCACGCCCGGGATTCGGCCCGATGTAGACGGCCTATCAAAGTTCACCTTCGCCGAATGCGACCGGTTGACGGGGGACCGGGAAGATCAGGCTGTCACCTGGAAGGGCAGAAGTGATATCTCCGGAATTGGCGAGACCATCGTCATCCGGTTGAAGATGTTCCAGGCCAAGCTGTTTGCCTACCAGGTGTGAATCGGCAGTGTGGGGGATGCTATCGAAGGAGCTCGCGCCAGAACGCCGACGACGGCCGCAGCCTATACCTGGACGCTCAGTCGGTGCGTGCGGATACGGCCCTGACCTTCTTCGATCGCCCAATGAGTTGCTAGCACCTCGTCGTTGTCCAGGCGCAGGAGCGAAGCTTGACCGAATTTGAGGTTGTGCCCCATGGTCGAATAGGCGGCCACTTTCATCGGGGGGGCGTTGCCCCATATCTTGGTTTCCTCGACGATGCGCCAGCGGTCATCGGCCAGATCGACAATTCTCACATGCAACCCGATATCCTCCCCTTCACGGTGGCAGTGAATCGTCAGCAGGATATCATCTGCCCAGTGTATCAGGTTCGAGGCCTGTCCCCAGACGCCCGTATCAATCGGATCGGACCAGGTCGCTCCACCATCGTGGGACACCGTGATGTGGTTGGCCAGGTTCGTCCCCTTGACGTGGTCCATCATCCACACCAGGGAAACGATGCGATCGTCCTGCATTTCGCACAATCTTGGCTCCGACGGCGCATAGTGTCCTGCAGGGTCCACGAAGAAGTTGGTTCGGTCGTCCCAGGTTTCGCCGTTGTCCTCGCTGCGGAACAGAGCTCCGACAAAACCGCCTGGATTGCTGCCGTCCCACATGGGGAACAACGAACCGGCTCCCAATAGCACCCCGCTGCGCAGCTGAATCGCCGGCCCGGATTGTTCGATCAATTCAGTGCGTGTCCGGGGCATGATGCTTGGAAAAGACCAGGTGTGCCCTTCGTCGTCTTGGGAAAACGAGATCAGGTTGTCACCACCGCGTATGCCGTCCACATTCGGGTCGGGGTTAGCGATGGTCTGGTCCGGGTCGGTGCGGTGAAGCCGAAAACCGATGGCCATCAACCTGCCGTTTTGCAACAGTGTCGGTTTCAAGTAGTCGGAATCGTGGCGGTGTTCGTCGTCCTTCTCGTGCAGGGGACCTTCCAGATTCCACGTTCGCCCCTCATCTTTTGAGCGCGTCACAACCGTTGTATTATCAGTCGCTTCAAACGCTTCACCCAGGGTGAACATGCCCAATAGGTCACCCGACGGCAGCTTCTCCAGGCCGGGAAAGATGCCGTGACGGGATCGATTATAAGGCTGCGGGTTCTCGTATACAACGTGATGGTCGAGGACTTCAATTGCAGCCATGCCGGTCTCCTGGTTTAATCGTTTCTTCGAAAGCTAACTATACGGCGGACGAAAGCGTCAGACAACGGGCCCTCGGGCGCGCGCGATCGCTCAAAATGCCATGCAGGGCTGAATCGTCCGATTCCGGGCGGTTGCATCTCGAATAAAGTTGATTCTTGCCGATCAATTTATTATCTATGTATTCGATTCAAATCTGTAAACATTCTCCGCAAATTGTCTTACAAGACGCTCGAAGCCGCCTATCGCGGTGTCATGTTTTTCCAACTCGCTGTGGTCTCGAAAGGAGGTGATGCAGAAAAGACCCGTTGTAATGATTCTAATTCCCAATATTGTCGCAAAGAATAAGAGTTACACGAACCTCAAAGGAGGATTTCCATGAAGTTACCTCGATTTGGCTTTTGCGCTCTGGCGCTGAGTGTGCTCGTCACGGGAATTGCCTGGGCGGAGTCCTTTCCAAGGCCCGTGGGACCGCCGGAAAACTTCGAAGAGCTCATTCCCGACATCACCAACGCAACGCCGAACCCCCTGCGCCTGAGCACCTCGAACGTCCCCTACAACGGCAGCGGCGACGTGAACATTCCCTTCACGTTGAACCAGCGTGCCAGGGTGTGGATCGCCATATATGAGGTCGGCTCCAGCGAGACCGGTCCGAGCGGTCCCAACGGGGCCGTGGTCCGCGCCCAACCTCAGGCCAAGTTCGTGGCGGTGGCTCCCGTTTCCGGCGGCGCCGTCTTCCAGGCCGGCAACAACACCGCTAGGTGGGACGGTCGCGACTGGAACGGTCAGCCGGCGGGCGCTGGCAACTATGAATTCGACGTCATAGGCATCAACAACCTTGACCTGGCAGCGGTGGTCGGGCCCAGCGCCGCCAATCCCCCCGACCCCATCTTCGATCTACGCAGCAACGAAATCTGGGTCCATGCCACCGGCGGACAACCGTCTCCAGATAGAGGACAGTTTTGGGGGACGATGTGGCGCGGCACCCTGGGCACGGACTACCTTGCCAATCCCACGGGCTATGAGACCTGGAATTTCGAGGAGTCGCTCCAGATGATCGAGACCGCCACCTCGACTGGCGGCATTCGCCCGGATGCGGCGGATCCGACTTCATTCTACATCTCAACGTGGACGGGCGAGCCGGCTAACGGCGTCTACAGGATGAAACGGAATGACAGCGCCAAGACGTTCGATCGGGACCCGTCGTTTGCCGATAACGGCTTTTCTGTACTGCCGTTGCCCGCAGGGGAGCGGGCCATGCAGCTGTCGATCTGGAAGGACAAACTCTATACGGCAAACTGGAGCACCCAAGAGGTCCCCGCCCCCTCGTTTTCGGTCTGGGACAAGGCCACGGGTGAATTCCTCCAGAATGTCGACCAGCATCGGGAGTTTTTCTACCAGTTCAACGTCGACGAAAACGGCAACGAGACCTTCGGTGCGGGTGGTCCTACCTACGTCGCCATCAACGAAACCGGCCTCTGGGTGGTTGGCTGGCGGGGCACCAGCATGATCAAGGTCGATCACGACTTCGACCTCATCTGGGCCAACGGCCCGGGAGACCGGTTCGGCGACCAGATTTCCGCCGAGCGCGCTGCCCAGCTCGGGATTACGGGTGACGCTGCCGAAGGCGGATTCTCCCTCGTCATCAAAATGATCCCGGAAGCGGGCGGCAGATTGGCGTTCGGCAGCCCGCTGGCCAACGCGCAGGGCGTGTACCGCTTCATCGTGGGCCGCGACGGCGCGGGAATAATCAAACTTTTCATGGATCCCCAGATCGGGCCGTTCAGATTGATCGCCGACCGCAACACCGCCATTCTCCAGAACAACTGCTCCGCGCAGGGTGGCGATCTCTACTGCGCACCTAACCGCGGTCCGGGTCCGTATGACGGCCTGATCTTCGACACCCGATACGATCTTCAAACCCACTCCTACAGGTCGTTTGAAGCGTCTGATCCCCGCACTCCCGCGATGGCCATGCACGTCCCGTTTGACATCCAGACGGGGAGAATGCGTGCCAATGTTACGGCTGTCGAAGAGGTGGAAGGTGCCGGCACGCCGGACAGCTACAATCTGGGAGCCGCTTATCCCAACCCCTTCAATCCCGAGACCGCCATCGACTTTGCCGTGCCGGCTGACAGCCACGTGAAGATCGACCTGTTTAATGCGGCCGGCCAGCTGGTGGACACGCTCGTGGACAATTTCAAAACCGCGGGTGCCTACAAAGCCACCTGGAATGCGCGCGATTCGAACGGCCAGCCCGTTTCGAGCGGCGTCTATTTCTATCGCATGCAAGCCGGTGATTTCTCGGCGACGCACTCGATGACGCTGCTGAAGTAAACGCGGCTTTACGTTTGGTGTGGTTGCGGTACAGGGGCAGATCGCACGATCTGCCCCTGTTTCTCTTTACCCTGCGTGGATGCGGTGTCGGTCGTCTGTTACCGGATTAACGACAACTCAGAGCGGGCGTCCGAACTCAGTGAAACCGACCACCGTCCGCACATAGAAGCTCCATAAATCTACGTTTCGATCCTTCAGAGAGATCTGATCAAAACTCACCCTGTCTTTGTTGAATCCGACGATCGTCACCAGCTCGTAGCCGAAATAGTTCGAGCGATTTCTGAGGGAACCAAAGAACGTGCGCTGCTCGAAGCTGAGTCTTCTGTCTGTATGGTTCTTGCGCCGGTATGGCACCGGACCTAGACCCTGAATGCCAGCTGCCAGCGACGTCCGGCGCAAAAGTGGATACTCCAGCCGCAGAATCGGTACGGAGCGATATTCTGACTGCAGTCGCACGTCGCGCTCCCGGTCGATCGAGCGCAGGATCATGAACTTGTACTGGGGCGTCAAGCCCAAGGAGCCCCAATACACGGGATACTGAACTCGGCTCACCCAGGTCCAGAAATCCAACCGTCGATCGCGCTGGAAGTTGCCGTTGTAGAGCCGTCCACCTTGCTGCCAGTTGAAACGCAGGCGCAGCTTCTGCACGACCTCCAGCTTCGACCAGGGCCTGAGACGGCCTTCAAGATAGGTGTCGCTCACGAAGCTGTCGCGGTAGAACAACAGATCCGGTATGAAGTCGACGAAGGTGAAAACCGGAAGGCCGAAACCGGAGTCGGTCGCTGGCGCGTTGAAGATCCCGCGCTGACGGTAGGCCCCTTGTCGAGTCCCGACGTCTGGATCGAAGGTCATGATCTCGTCGGGGATATCATCCTGTACCCGGCGGATGCCGCTCTCGAAAGAGAGCCGCTGCAGCCGCCCGCGTTGCTCGCGGCGATAGCTCAGCAGCCCGTAGGTGGAGCGGTTGCGGCCGCCCCCGGCTATCTCTGCCACCTCGTAGCGACCCACACCTGCGGACCAGCGCGGCGTCAGCTGCCACTGGCCGAACAGATGCCAGCCGCGCTGGTCGTAGTCGTACGGATAGTCGACATCGCCGTCGTCTTCGCGCGGATCGGGCTCGTTGTTGTTGTTGCGATCGAGCCCATACACGTAGCTGTTGGGCTCCACGTCGAACATCAGAAACGGCTCGTCGTAGTCGGGGACTCGATTGAGATTGCGATTGATGTCGGGGCCCCCGTCATTGTCCTCGTCCTGATTCAGCCAGACGCCGTCGAGGTCGGTGCCGACCTGGTCCGGACTGACCGCCACCGGATTGCCGAACTGGCGGTCGGGATCGCGGTCGCCATCGTCGTTGTCTTCCACCAGCTGCCAGTACATGCTACTGTTGATCACGGCCGAAAACATGCCCAACCAGAGAGGGGTTTCGTTGTGCAGGTAGGAGCGCATCTCCGTCTGAAACCCTGGATCTATGGAGAACAGCTCACCGCCCACCAGCCCGCGCTGAAACCGATGCACGGCGTTGAGGAAGTAGGCCGCACCTCGATGGTTGAAACGCGGTGCGTCATCAAACGCCGGTTGCCCACCCACTCGGGCAGGGTAGCGGGAATACAGACTGGAGCGCGCATACTCGCCGTGGATCTCCAGGCTCGACAGCACCAGTTGCACGTCGGCACTGTAGACGAACTGGCCGGTGTTCTCCCCCACCGAGAACCGCACCCGTCTCAGGTTCGACAAGTCCCTTACGTTCCCCTCGGCGCGCAGGACGACGTGATAGTAGGTGGCGTTGAATCTGTCAGCGTGAGCGGTAGCAATCTGATTCACGGCGTACAACATCGCCACATCCACGTGGTAGTCGTTGCCCAGCAATGCATCGACCTCCACCGACTTGACGGAGGGCTCGGCTGAGAGATCGAATACGTATACCAGTTGGTTTTCGCCGTCGGCACGGAGCTCGCGTTCGGGCGCGTGCAGCTCGTAGGTGGTTTCCAGACCTGCTGCATTGGCCATTTTGCTTACATCGACGCCGTCAGCATGATCGATTCGCGTCAGGTAGTCGGCATAGAGCGGAAGATCGCGTTCCCTATAGAAGGTCTCGTTGAAAAAGCCCGTGCCCCCGGTAGAGGCCGTCAACCGGTTGTATGGTAGAGGGCTGAATTTCCCGGTGACGACCGAAACAAAACCGACCTGCACCGGAGGATCGGCCGTATGGCCGATTACCCGAGGTATCAGGTCCCGGCGCACTTCGCCATCGATCAACAGGTGCACGTCCCGCACTACCGCACCGCCCGTGTCGTCGTCCGGCGAGTCGTCTGTAAAACGGACGAGAAGGTACTCCGTCATGGGCTGGTCCGGCTTCAATCGCCCCTTGAGGCTGTTGCCCGGCTGGGTGCTCTGGTATACGTGCTGGTTGACCCAGTTGAGCCCTATCTGAAGACGGCCCAGGTCCACCTGCGCCCGACTGCCCGAAAGCAAAGTGGAATCGTCGGCAAAATGGGTCTTTGTTTCAAAGGCGCTATTGAAGAGCCTGGCTCGGTCCTTGGGCCGCTCCTGCCTCGATGCCAGCCCTGTGATTTTCAAATAGGGTGTGGAAACATCCAGGCGCGCGCCGTTGTAATTCACCTTGGACAGCGTCAGCGGGGTGAAGCGGGCGATCAGGGCGTCGCCGACGATCATGTTGTATCCCCACCGTCCGTAACCGTCGCTGCCCGCCACCACGTAATCGAACGCGTTGGGCCAGGTACCCCCTGACTCATCGAGGCCGAATTCCTTGAAAATGGCACTCCCATATTCCTGACCCAAGACGCGCGTCTCCTCCCATCGGTACAGATCGTACCCGGTCACCAGGTAGTTCCCCATGAAGTCGTAACGGGATTTCGGCGTGTCCACGTAGGGAAACATGTGGCCAGGGGAGTTGGTGATATTCTGGTGGGCGTAGTTGTGGTAAGCAGGCCGTGTCCAGCGCAGAAACGGACGCGCGGTGGTTACCTCCTCGAGGCGCTCAGACACGTCGGCGCCGGCGGTCTCTGAGATCGTCACGGCGAGGCAGACGATTCGGATCAGTCTACACGCACGGTCCCGGATGGGGGAAGACTTGGGCTGCGGACGCAACCGCCAGTTTCGTGGAAAAGCCACTGAATCCGTCTGAGTTTTTTGTGCCAAAGCCAATTGTCTCGGGTATTTGTACCCCAACCGACTCGAGGCAGACATCCACGACCTTTTCGACAGAGAGTGAAATTCCAACAGAATAACGCTAACGCTTGAGATCAGAGAAAGGAAAGATCGTCGAGGTAACCGGCGTGGGCGGCAATTGCCTGGGTTTGGTTGCATGGCACACCCCTGATGAGTAGAATAGTTCGGTCGAGAGGAGCCCATGAACGTCGCCCAGATCGTCATGCACATGCAGATCGATGGGTTTTGCGTCATCCCGGGGGTCATCCCGAAGGATGAGGTGTCGCACGTGCTCGAAAGCATCGAGCGCACGACGAAGATGTTGGCCCCTGAGCGCTTCCCCGAAGATGGCGAGGAACCCAGTCAGTGGACCGATCCCGACTTTGTTAAGAGCGGAAAAGAAGCGCGGCCGCGAGGTTTACTCAACCACGACCAGTCGTTTGTCCCCTACCTTTGCGAACCGCGCCTGGCAGGCGCGCTCGAGGCGCTATTGGGTCCGCATTATCTGGCCCAGGACTGCGGTGTGGCGGTCAGTATCGGCCTCAGGCGGCGCGGGTTGCATTGTGACTGGCCTTACAATCAAAACGGGGATATCTCCGGCAAACTCCTCAAGCAACTCCCTGAGATACCTGTCCTCATCAACACCCTGTGGATGCTGACGCCCTTTTCCGAAGAAAATGGTGCTACGGCCGTGGTCCCCGGCAGCCATCGATACGGAAAACCCTCCGGCGCCGCTGTTGACCGATTGGCGCGCTACCCGACGGAGTTGCAGGCAACAGGCGAGGCTGGCAGCGTGCTCATGCTCGATGGCCGCACCTGGCACAGCATCATGCCTAACAGCTCCGGCAGGCGGCGTTCCTGCCTGATATTGCGCTGGATCCCGTGGTGGTTCAATATGGGGCTCTGCTGTGAGGGATCGCTCGAGCGACAGCATTGGATTGACCTCGGCTACACTATGCGGACGGAGCCACTCGTCAAGCCCGATGTCTACGACCGGCTACCATCCAATGTAAAGCAGTTTTACCGTCACTGGGTCGAGTCATAGCCGGCAAGAGATTCGACGATCCACTCCATCATAAAGGTTGGCGAGAATTGTCAAAAATACGCGTTGCACTTGTAGGAGCGGGCGGCAAAGGTCGCCAGCATATGGGGATAGTCAACAGCTTCGAAGAAGTTGAGATCGTTGCGGTCTGTGATCCGGTGGAGACTTTGCGCACGGCCGTGGCCGACGAATTTGAGGCAGTGGGGCGCTACCCCAGCATTGAGGAAATGCTGGACAATGAGGAACTCGATGCTGCCTTTGTAGCGACGCCGGCGCATATCAACGGACAGGCTGCATTGCCGTGTCTGACAGCGGGGGTCAATACCTTTGTAGAGAAGCCTCCCGGGCTGAGCCTGGAAGAGACCACAGCTCTGCGCGATGCCGCTATGCGCTCCGGCGTGCAGGGCATGGTGGGTTGGAATCGCCGTTTCCATCCCCAGATTGTCCAGACGCGGCAGATGGTCGAGGAGCGCGGCCCCATAGTGCAATTGGTCGGCGAATTTCACAAGAGTATGACACGTCTGGAAAAACGTACCGACAGGTTTCCCGAACATCTGCTGGACAATTATATGTGGGAAAGCCCCATTCACTCCATAGATCTGGTGCGCTTCCTGGCGGGAGCAGAGGTGGTCGAAGTGCACAGCGTGGTTCGCCGCGCTCTGCACAAATACAAGGATGTGTACGGGGCTCTGGTCCTCTTTGAAAACGGCTGTGTGGGGCATTTTATGTTCAACTTGACCACCTCGATGCGCCTGGAACGCTACGAGATCCACGGGCGCGATATTTCCGCGTATCTGGAAGGCGTAAGAGAGAGTATAGTGTATTGCGATGGAGAGCGTCACGAAGTACTAAATAAGGAGGGCACGAGCGGTACCGAGGAGGAGGACCGCTATTTCATAGACTGCATTAGAGAGGGGCGTCCCATTTCTCTGCCGGGAGCCAATCTGGATGAGGCGGTAAAAACCATGGAATTGGGAGAAAAGATCATGGCAGGATTTTTGGCCAAAGATGGACTGCCGGACTAGCGATATGACTGCGGAACTGGACACCAGACGGCATCTTAAGCTCGAAGGCACCTTGAACACGCGGGACATCGGTGGATATGCCACCCGGGACGGGCGACAGACGCGCTGGGGACAATTCCTGCGCTCCGATTCTCTGCATCAACTGTCGGCCAAGGACCAGCAGGATCTCCTGGACTACGGCCTCCGGACCATCATCGACCTGAGAAGGAGCGGGGAGATGCAGGACAAGCTCAACGTCTTCTTCGGTTCGGACAAGGTGACCTACTACCACCACAACATGGCCGGGGACATGGAGTTGCGCGAACGACAGGGCCTTCCCCCGATGGAAGAGGTCGAGAGGAAGCGCTGGGGATACTCGGTGGTGCTCGACAAGCGACAGTCTGAAGTGCGCGACACCCTGTGCACGCTGGCTGCCCCCGAGGCGCTGCCCGCGCTCGTCCACTGCGCCGGCGGCACCGACAGGACAGGTCTCATCGCCGCCCTCGTTCTCGGGATCGCCGGAGTATCTGCCGAGACCATCGCGCAGGATTACGGCCTGACCGCTCGTTTCAACCTGCCCCGCTACCTCGAGGCCCATCCGGAGATCGATGCCGCCAACTACACTTGGCAGGACTTCCGGCGTGATGCCTGCAATCCCAACGTGATGCTCGCCGTGCTCCGGGACCTGGACGAACGCCACTGCGGCGTCGAGGGTTATGCCCTACATGCCGGCGTCAGTCAGGCTCAGATCGATTCCCTCCGCGACGCCCTCGTCGACTAGGGGCATCGCACCTCGAGAGCGGCAGGTGTCTCTGGTGCCGTCGATCATTGGATTGATTCTCTGGCGTGCGGGTGCCGAGCGGTCATCCGGCCGTAGCCGGATTCGCGCTGCGCTTGGCTCGGTGCTCAGAGATTGTCCTGCGGATTCTCCTAAAGGGTTTGGAACGGTACGGGAATCTTGTCCCCGTGCCAAGGGAAGGCGTAGCTGGGGGCGTTGACAAAGCGTTTCAGGCCGGCCTCCACACGTATGGACGTGGACGGCGGAAGCTCAATGGCGAAGTACTTCTCATTCACCGGCGCAACGGTCTCGCCGTCGCGGCCTTCCTCGTGGTAGCGGACCTGCGTGAACCGATGCTCGCCAAAAGCCCCCGCCTGCACGATGAGATTGCGCGTCTCGCTTCGATGGGTGTTGACGAGCTGAAAGCCCACGACCTCGGGCCCCAGCTCATCCACGAGAGCGGCCACGTCCCCAGGTAGTCCGGGACGAGCGCGATCCTGGTCGAAGTAGCGCACCGTGGCGCGCAGCAGTCCGCCGGTATAGATGGTCTGGGGTGCCCCCATCGTGACCTGGGTCAGCCCCTTGGTCACGACGGGCTGGTAGGGGAACTCGTTAGTCAGAATCATCTCGTGGGGGGTGCGCTCATCGAGCCGAATCCGCTCGTAGATCTCCAGGGCGTGCTGATATTCGGCGGTCAGGATCTTCTCGGGCCAGTCGGGATTCTTGCCATCGTAATACTGGAACCGGGCGAACTCGGTCTGCCCTCCGTTCTTCTCGCCCAGAACGGATCCGACCTCGTTCCAATCCCGCTCCACCTCGCCGTCGCGGACATGGGTGATCAACTCGTAATCCTCCCGGGACATGGAAGCGTGGTAGAGGTGCATCATCTCCTGCCCGTTCATGGGGCCGGGAGGCGAGTAAGACCATTCTCCCATCGGAATGCCATCGTCTACGTAGGGTTCGATCGGCTCTCCCATCTCCCAGCCATCCAGGCCATACCGATAGGGCACAACGAACTGACCGTCTTCACGGCGGAACCCCTGATCGATTCGGACCTTGAGCTGCGAGCGCAGAAAATCCAGGTAGCTGCTGTCGCCGGTGAGCAGTTGGGCACACTCGACGCCGATGTTGATTCCGTTGTACATGATGCTGCAGCCTTTGAAGGAGGACCAGCCATACTGTCCTCCCCACCAGATACCCTCGCGTCCGCCGCCGATGACCCCGTTTGCATCGACGTTGTCCGGAACGATGCCGCCATTCAACTTAGTACGCTCCATCCAGGCCTCGGTGTAGTCCAAAACCCATTGTTTGTATTTCTCGTCCCCCGTGTAGAGATAGGCGTTGGTCACGAGGGCGGCCGCAGCCAGACTGCTGGGGGTGTCGCATTGCATGACCATCTTGTTGAACAGGTCAAGGATCTGCCGCCTGCGCTCGGGTTTCTCGAACCAGCGGGCCTCAAGGTGTTTGATGTGGGGGTAGAGACTCGCCCGCACGCCGTAGTAGTTGCCCGGGTCTCCCAGTCGGCGGCCACCCAGGAGCATCACGTTGGCCAAGATCGCATCCCCCTCCAGCTTGGGTCCCTGACTGGAATGGAAGGGGGAGCGCAGGATCCGATGTTCGGGGTCCCAGTTGGGCGCTTCGGGATCTTCGCCGATGAACATGGCGGCGAAGCGTTTGGCTCGGCGCACGTTCTCTGAGATGGTCGGATCGCCCAGACCCATGTGATAGAACGCCGTACCTCCTTCCCCGAGATGGTGCCATTCCGCCCCCGCATCCAAGTTCCAGAACTCGTTGTGGATGGAGGGCATGTAGACCCTGATGAAATCTTCGTGCAGGTTGGGACGATGTTGAATACTCTCATCGCTGATGCGGGTGGCGGCGTTCCACTGCTGAAGATGGAGGTCCAGCAGATCGTCGGCAGCGCCGATGGCGTAGAACAGACCGTAGTTGTAGAACTGCTCGTAGAGGTCGTCGAGATCCTCGGCGAGAAGGGTCCCGCCCCCGCGCTCGGTGTACTTCCTGGTGAACAGGCGGGCGGAGCGCTCCATCAGCTCGATCAGGTTCCGCTCGATGAGCGCCCACGCCGGCGCCGCCGAGACCTTCGTTGCTTTGATCTCAATCATTCCTGGAATTTCGACGGGTTTAGCGTACATGAGTTGGGTCTCCTCCGGAAACACACGGCGTCGTGAGCCCAGACAACATGAGTCCTGCACTGGGTCTTGGTGACGCCGTGAATCGCGAATAGCGGATAAGTCTCATTGTGGTCGTTTTTCAGTTCTCGGCGTAGGCCGCCTCCCGCAGTCCCTTCACGTAGCCCACCGCGAACACCCGTGCCGAGAGGTATTCGTCGTCGTAGGCGTCGTCACCCATTATCGGGTAGTGATCCGGACGCAGCACACCCTCGTAGCCCACCTCGCGATACGCGCGCAGGCATTTCACAAGATCGGTCTGTCCATCGTCGTGGAAGGTCTCTTTGAAGTCGGCGGCTGTTCCGCGCACGTCGCGGAAGTGGACGAAATGGATCTTGCCCTGACCGCCGAAGTGGCGGATGGCAGCGGGTAGATCATCCGTCATCAAGGCGAAATTCCCCTGACACAGGCCGACACCGTTCATCGGGCTGGGCACCATGTCGATGAGGCGCTGGTAGTTGTCGATGCTGCTCATGATGCGGGCCACGCCGCGGATCGGGGACAGGGGCGGGTCGTCGGGGTGCATGGCCATCTTCACGTCAGCTTCCTCGGCCACAGGGACGACACGCTCGAGGAAATACTGGAGGTTGTTCCACAGCTCCTCTTCGGAGACAACGCCGTGCTCGGTGGGGCCCACCTCCACCTGGGAAAGCTTGAAACCGCTAACGCGGGCGCCGGCGCGGGACGGCAGGTCGCGGTCAGTTCGCACAACGCCGAGGATGGTTGAGAACATGCTGCACCACACCGGAATGCCGAGCTCGCCCATATTGCGCAGCATCCGGCAGATCACCTCGATCTCCTCGTCACGCCCTGGCAGGCTCCAGGGCTGTTCCTCTTCGGGCTTACCGGGGATCACCTGCAGGTTGCCGTGGCAGACGGCATGCTCCACGCCGCACTGCCGCATCAACGTCCACTGCAGGCTCGGCTCGGGGGGCATGGAGATGGTTATCTTGATCATCACCGGCTCCTTGATTCTACGTTAATTCGTTTCCTCCTCGTCCCGCGCACCGTGAAACGCCAGCGGGGTCCATATTTCTTCGCCAGGTTAGTGTTTTTCTTTATATCGCCCAAGATCTCCAGTACTTCCTTCACCGGAACCTCGTCACGGCCGGCTGTGCGTTTCAAGAATTCCCGGGTCTTGCCATTGAGAACCCCATAGAATCCTCGCACCTCCTCGTCCGGATGGTCACGCCATAGTTGGGTCGGTATGAACGATTGGTGGCTGAGGAATTCGCGATGCCGGTGGCCGTAATAGATCTGCACCGATTTGCGTTCGGACTGTGTGGGACGCACGGTCACCGTGTGCAGGCGGGTAATATTAAACAGTATCGCCGTTCCCGCATGGCCGTAGAGGTCTTGGATTCCACCGCGCTCGAGCTGAGCCTCCGCATCCAGAAATTCTTGATCGAACGCCTGGGGCGAAACGGCGAAGCTATGGGTAGTGTCGTTCACGTCTTCCAGGTAAACCATCATCTGTATATAGCCGATGCGCAGCGGATGTTCCGGCCACATGGTGTCTGGCCCCCCATCTCGATGCCAGCGGCGCCCCACGGGCCCTTCCCACGACCTCATCCCCGGGAGCGGCTCACCGGCGTACGGCCCCATGTGCCTGAGGCAAATTTCCGAGAAACAGACCTCGTCGCCCATCAGACCCTGTAGCGCCGCCATCGCTTTGGGGTGGCGAATGATTTCATCAAACTCGGGCGCGGTCAGGAGCGAATCGCAATGCTGGGATTGCCAGATGCCGTTGTTACCCCAGTAGCGGCTGTAGTCGCGCCGATTCCGGTCGAAAAGATCCGCAAAATGGGTTACCTCGTCGTCACTCAAGATCTTTCCCAGCGACAGGTAGCCGTTCTCTTTGAAGAACTGGTAGTCCTTCTGTTTCATGCGCTTTCCTCCTCTTTGACAAGCTGCCGTCGTAGTCACCGAAGTGACGGATGGCTAAAATCGGCCCCGGCACGCTACCTACGGGATCTGAACCCCGTGGATCAATATACCCGAATGTGGTTGTGTTTCACGCCTGTGATCGAATCGACCAACAACCAGAAGCCGGCTGCCACGAACTGGCCCAGAATAATCCCCATGAAAAACGGCTTCGTGCGTTCGTACAGCGCCGGCCCCCCGTAGTTTAATACCAGGACTTTGATCAGCCAGGCGACCAGTGTTGACATCCAGATGGCGTTCAAGATCCAGGAGGAGCTTATGGCGAAACCGACCGGATGGAAAGGCCACCAGGCGAAGGTGTGGCGGGCGATCATCAATACGCCCATAACTGCAGCGCCCACCCCGGTCCATATCCAGCCGCCCATGTGCGCTTCAGTTGGACTGTTGAGCTTGAGCTCTACAAACCGAGCGGCGGTCTGCGCGTAGACGAAGTAGTAGCGGGTATTGAGGTTGAGTCCACCGTGCTTGTAGGCCAGGTGGATTTGAAACCAGGTGGCGGCCACCATGGCAATCACCGAAGCGGCGCCGATGGCGAAGACGAGCCTCCTTCGATTGCGAGTGATCTCTGATCCCATGCGCAGGGCGTTAGCCATCGGTGCGGTGATGAAGGTCATGAACCCACTGGCCCAGATCAGGGTAAGGCCTGTCGCCACGACCCCCGTCATGCCGAGGGCTGTAGTGCCGAGGGCGGAGGTGACGAAGTTGGCCGGGGCCATCGCGGGCGTAATGGTGGGCACCCCGGTCTCGGCGATGACCCGCGCCAATCCGATCATTACGACCAGGGTGGCGAAGATGAATATAGGAGCGATCCAGGCCGGCATGCCGGAGTGCCACAACCAGAAAAAAACGAAGGTCGCACCACCCAGGAAGCAGAGCACTGCAGCACGGTACGGCATCACCTCCTGCGAATCGTCCACCGATGGGTCTCCGTTCCATGCCTTGCGCAACACCTCCATGAGGTGGGACCGCGCCGTCCACAAGCCGAAAACCACCATCACGATCAGCGCCCCCATCATCTGGTGACCGAAGATCGGTCCTCCGATAGGCGTCGTGGCGTGCCCCGGACCCAGGTTCTGCGTGAGCCCGATGCCCAGCAGGACGAAGATCCCTCCCTGCAGCACACGCACGAGATAGAAGAACCACATGCTGAAGGCGACGCCTGTGTTGATGAAGTAGGCGAACCCCAACATGAGGAAATTGATGCGGAACATGATCTCGATCTGGTCGTGAAAGAACCTGTATTGTACCTGCCCCATGAAAGCGGGGATCCAGGCGAAGTAGTTGTGCAGAATGTTGGTGCTGTTCATCAGGAAGCAGAAGATGAAACCTGCCCACATGACCGGATTCTTGAAGAAGGGTTTGATGATCGCGTCGGGCCGGCCGTTGTCCTGCAGCATCGCCAGCGGCACCTGAGCCAGGGGGAAGGCCAGGCGCTCGCGCTCAACCCACTGGCGCCGCAGGATCACCAAGGCGCTGAGCAGCATGAGGTGGTAGGCGACAAAGAAGAGAAGCCAGCGCAGCAGGACCGGGAGCCATAGATGCCACGGAATTCGGTCCGGGTCTCCTCCGTAGTAGAGCTCGCGGATCGCGTCCGCATCACTGAGCACCAACCATTCCGCCAGTACGGGATGAATCAGCTCGCCCCAGTTGTTTTCGGGCGAGGCGTAGAAGATGATCCCAGTGATCCCCACCACCAGCTTCTGCGATACGCCCCGGGTGGGAATGGCGGTGGCGATCGCCATCATGATGAAGATCACTGCCAGCTCACCGGGACGCAGGTGCCAGTTGCGCCTGAGCAGCGTCAGCATCACCTGTACGGTAAAAAGCACGACGAAAAACAGAATGAAAGCTGCCGGCGTACAGGAGCTGAGGCCGATGCGCGTCGCCCGCATCACGTTCAATGTATAAGGCAGGATTAACGCGATGCTGAGCGCCGAGAGCGAGCCGATAACGAGGCAGCGAGCGCTGATCTCCCAGCGATCGGCAAGTTGAGACGGGTGGGTCATCATTTCACCGAGAGGCGTGGTGGAGTTGGCGACAAAATCAGGCCGGTCTTCTGAAGGTCTGGCGACACCAGATCATGCCGTTCAAAACCTTCTTGCCTCCCGGCTGCCCTCCGGCGACTGACACGATCGATGGCTGATCAGTGGGTGTTGACTCCGAAGGTGAGATTGTCCCAGCGATGCGTCAGCAGATGGCGGAGTAGAGCTTCCTGTGCCGTTTCTGTTCCGATATTGCGCAAGGCATGGACGGCCTTGCCGCGAACGTAGCGGTTGCTGTCCTCGAGAGCTGCCTCCAGCTGAGGCGTGGCTTCCTCGGCACGTGAACCCAAGCGGGCTAGCGCCATGACAGCCCTCATGCGAACCCTCTCTTCGGAGTGACCAAGCGTTCTAGCCAGCGCTCCCGGGACATCAGTTGCCGGCGGATCGATCCATCCTAGGGCTTCGGCGGCGTTTGCCGCCACTTCATCCGTCTGGTCTTCCAGACACCTGACCAGCTCCGGGAGGGCGGGCCGGGCTTGGTTCCCCATGTCGGCCAGCGCCTCGGCCGCACCGGCACGGACAGATGAGTCGCTATGACCCAGAGCTTCTGTGAGAGCGGGTACGGCTGATTTACCGATGGCGCTAAGCGCGTAGGTAAAACCCCTGCGAACACCCTCAGTGCTTGCCAGGGCATCGATGAGGGAAGGCACCGCCGACTCCCCGAGGGCAGCCAGCTCGTAGATGCTTTCGAGCCAGACCGGTTCGGATGCGCCTACCTGTTCGTTGGTCTCCACTCGGGTCCACATCGCTCGATTAGGTTCACCAAGGGCCGAATTTTCCGAAGCGGTTTTGACGAGTTTGTCGATCGAAGCAGCAGCAGAATCCCCGTTCTCTGCGAATTTCTCACCGCTTTTGCCGCAATGCCAATCCCACACGCGCTTCTTCAAATTTGCATGGGGGACATCGGTGCCTGGCTGCCAGTCTTGATTCTTGCAGTCCCAGCTGGGACTCAGCGGCTCGCTCATGCGCGCGAAGATGAAAACCACCATAGCCCGTTTCTTCTCGGTCTTGTTGGAGGTGGCCGCGTGAAAGAGATCGTAGTTCGCCAGCACGATGGTTCCCGCATCCCCGCAGATCGGGAATTCCCGACCGAGGTCAACGCCATCCAAGGAATTGTAGTACTGACTACCCGGAAGGATGGTAGTCGCGCCCATCTCCGCGGTCGTATCCTGGGGGTAGTAGAGGCACCAGGCCCACCGGGTGCGATGTCTGCGACGGTGGCTCATGTCATCCTTGTGCAGCTTTCCGCCGAGGCGGCCGCGTTTGGGATCCGTGTTGACCCCGCCTCTGGGTATGAAACCGTGCTGGCGAAAGTGGCAATGCCGATGCGGATACATGAAGTAGTCGGCACCCAGGACACTCTCGAAGAAGCCGGAGATCTGCGGCTCATCGAACAGGTGCTGGAACAGTGGGATCCGCGGCAGGAGGTTGTTGCCGGGGTTACCCTCGCTTTCGTAGACACTCTCGATTTCGTCGAAGATCTGCTTGTGGAACGCAGCGGGCAGGCCGGACTTGAACATGAGGTATCCATCAATGATAAACCTCTGCATCTGTTCGTCGGTAAGGAGTTTGCGATCCATGTCAGCTGTTCCCAGGTCGGCGAACGACGAAATACCGCTCAGTGGGTGTTGACTCCGAAGGTGAGATTGTCCCAACGATGGGTCAGAAGATGGCGGAGCAGCGCTTCCCGGGCTTCGGGCGTCCCAATGTTGAACAACGCATGGACGGCTTTGCCGCGAACATACCTGTTGCTGTCCTCAAGGACAGATGCCAGCTGCGGTGTCGCTTCTTCTGCGCGTTTACCCATTCGGGCCAACGCCAGAGCGGCCCGCATTCGAACTTTGTCTGCGGCATGCTCGAGGGTCCTCCCCAGAGCCTGGGGTAGGTCCGGTTCCGGCACATCGATCAACCCAAGGGCTTCGGCGGCATGTTCGACCACATCCTCTGACTCGTCTCCCAGACACCTGATCAACTCCGGAACCACCTGCTCGGCCTGTTTGCCCATGTCTCCCAACGACTCCGCCGCCACGGCGCGAACCGATGCGTTGTCATCCTCCAGAGCGTTCGCGAGTGCGGGTACGGCCGCTTCGCCGATGGCGGTCAGCGAGTGAGCGAAACCTCGGCGCACCCCCTCCGACGGATGTGCCAGGCCATCGATCAGAGTAGGCACTGCCGCCTCGCCGAGAGCGGCAAGTTCATAGATGGTTTCGAGCCAGATCGGTTCGGACCTGCCCTCCTGAGGCGTATTGTCCAGAGCCGCATTCTCGGTCGCCCTGGTCACCAGCTCGTCGATGGAAGCCACGGGTCGATCGCCGCCTGAGGCGGATCCCCCATTGAGCTTGCCGCAGTGCCAGTCCCAGATCTGTTTCCGTAGAGATGGATGTTTGACCTCGGCGCCGGGCTGCCAGTCCTGACTCTCGCTGTCCCAGCTCGGGCCCGGCGGTTCGTTCATGCGCGCGAACATGAACTTGACAAGAGCCCGTTTCTTTTGGCTGCGGTTCGGCGTGGCTGCATGCCAGAGATCGTAGTGGGTGATGACGATGGTTCCAGCATCCACGCAGAGCGGAAACTCGCGACCGAGGTCAACGTCGGAGAGCGCATTGTAGTACTGACTTCCCGGAAGGACAGTGGTGGGTCCCATATCGGGCGCCGTATCCTGAGGGTAGTATAGGCCCAGCGCCCACCGGGTGCGATGTCGGCGACGGCTCATGCCATCCCGGTGCAGGCTTCCTCCGAAACCGCCCTTTCTGGGATCGGTGTTTACCCCATTTCTGGGAACGAACTCCGGCTCGCGAAAGTGGCAGTGGCGATGCGGATAGAGGAAGTAGCCTGCGCCCAGGATACTTTCCAAAGCGCCGGAGATGCGCGGGTCATCGAATACCTGTTGGAGCATCGGAATCCGCGGCAGCAGGTTGTTGCCGGGGTTCCCTTCCGTCTGGTACACGCTGTCGATTTCGTCGAAGACCTGCTTGTGAAACTCGGCGGGCAGGCCGGACTTGAGCATGAGGTATCCATCAATGATGAACCTCTGCATCTGTTCGTCGGTCAGAAGTCTGCGATCCATGTCAGCTATTCTCCAAAGCTAAGCACATCGGCGAACCTTGACAGTTGCCCAGAGCCTGATACATCGCCTGAGCTAAGGTGCTCTGGGGCCACAGCAGGACCGCTAGCCGAATTCCCTGGTAAGCTCGGGTTCGGCGCTGCTGGCGAGCTTGGAGTAGATCTGCAGCCGGCCGCGAGAGTCGGCGATGATGACCCGGTCCTGCTCGTCCACCTCTACTCCCGTTGGCCTGATGAACCTGCCCAACGGTGTAAGGTCTTCGACCACGTCGAACGCCAACTTAGTCCGCGCGTCGCGGTTAATGACATACTCCCCGGCCTTGGAATCTGTGGGGTTCTTGGCGTCACCGTGTATGGCCGTCAGGATCTCTCCACTGGACTCATAGATCTGCACCCGGTTGTTTGCCCAATCGGTGACGTAGACATCTCCGCCGCTGTCTACCGCCACGTCCGCCGGATGATCCAGCGCTCCTCCCTCTTCGGGTGAGGTGCCGAAGCTCATCAGGTATGCGCCGTCGGCGGTGAATTTCTGCACTCGATTATTGCTCCAGTCGGCGATATAGACGTCGCCCGCGGCATCAACTGTGATCCCCCAGGGCCGTCTGAACTCACCCTCGCCTTGCCCCGTACTCCCCCAGGTCGCGAGAAACTGACCCTCCTTGGTGAACCTTTGCACGCGGTCGTTGCGGCTATCAACGACCAGCAGGTTGTTGTCGGCGTCGAACGCGAGGCCCGAAGGACCGTTGAGTTGCCCGGGTCCCGCGCCGGTCTCTCCCCATCGCCCTTTCCGGTCACCGTTTTCTCCGTACTCCGGGAACGGAAGCGTCGAATTGGGATCGAAGATGGAGATGGCGTTTTCGTACTCGTCTGAGCAGAACACATCTCCGTCGTCAGACACGGCAATGCCTGCCGGCCAGGTGAAATCGTTGCGGCCGAAGTCGCCCTCGTGGTGCTCCTCGATCGTGGTTTTTCCGATGCGCCGGTAGAGATCGGGCGCATCGGGGCTGAACGTCCCATAACCCAGGCCACGACTGAGGACGAAGATGAGACCACCCGGCGCCAGGGCAAGAGACACCGGCCGCGAGAACCCGCCGGTGACGCCGTACTTGCTCTCGTTGTGCTCGGCCGTATTGCGTCCGAGGGCGTGGCTGAACCGCCAGGTGCGCCCAGCGGCGGTGGTGGTGATCATATCAGCAACCTCCGCGTCCATCCGTTGCGGCCCGTGGTCACATGAACCTTGTAGTGTCATCCAACGTCTATCAGGTGGGGCTTCTCGTGCTGGCCGCGAACGGCAGCTGCGGGATCCACCTTCAGCCAGTCTTCCAGCAGGTTGGTGTAGAGGCCACGGAAGTCGAATGTCGGCGCCAGATCGCCATCCTTGAGCCTCTCGCTCCTGATATCCGGATACTCGGCATAGGCGCCGCCTTTGACTTTCGGCCCCAGAACCCAGGACACTCCGGCCGCCCCGTGATCGGTGCCGCCGCCGTTTTCCTTCACCCGTCGACCAAATTCGGAGAACACCAGCATGACGACGTTTTCATCGGCCTCGTGGGCCTTGAGGTCGTCCCAGAACTCGGCGATGGCATTGGATATGTCGGTCAGCAGCTTCACATGTGAGGTGGCTTGGGCGGCGTGGGTGTCGAACCCGCCATATTCGGTGTAGAGTATCCGTGCTCCCAGGTCGGCAAGGTGAATCTTGGCTACATCTTTTAGCCGGTTGGAAACGGGGTTGGGGCCGTACTCTGTGTCCGAGCTGTAGTTTTGCGCCGCCGTTTTGACCATATCCGCGCCGTTCAGCGCGTCCATACCGGTGTGACCCAGGTAGTCCATCACCGGACCCGAGTCGCTGGAAGGGCTGTATATCCTGGCAAACCTTTCGAGCATATTCCGGCGTTCTTCCTTCGCGAAGGAGGTGAACAGGCCGTAGGCGTCGATGTCCGCCACGGAGGCGACGGAGACGCCGTCGGCCACCAGCGCGCGCGGCAAACCCGGACCTATGTTCACGGTGGTGACCGGATTGTCACCTTTGGGGTCGAGTTCCCTGGTAGCCTTACCCAGCCAGCCTTCGCTGGAGAAGGTGTCCGGTTCGGCGGTGTGCCAGATGTCCAGGCAGCGGAAGTGAGATCGGTTGGAGTTCTCCCAGCCTACTCCATGGACGATCGCCATCTCTCCCTTGTCGTGCATCTCCTTGAGCGGGGCCATCGCGGGATGAAGGCCAATCTCGTCGTCCAGCTTGAGAACATCATCCTCGGGTACACCCAGCAGCGGGCGGTTGTCGTAGTATTGCGGGTTGGCGAAGGGGACGACGGAGTTCATGTAATCATTGCCGCCGCTCAATTGCAAAACCACGAGCACCGGGTCTTTGTCTCTAGTTGTCATAGGATGTTCTCCACACTCGGTCTGCCATTCTGTTTCCGCAGAACATATGATCCTCTCTATCCGAACTGATACTCACGCGTGCCCGCGATCAAGGCCAGCAACTCGCCCACAATACGTGCGCATTCCGGCGTTGGTTCGACCGTCTCAAAGGACGGCCCCAGTGAACGGGCATGGTCTACTAGCTCTGAGCGCGTAGCCTCTTCAACTACCAACGGACCCATCTCATACAGACAGCGCTGAACCAGGACCTCGGCCGCGTCGCCGCCGCCGTTGACCTCCGCGGCCACTCTTTTAACGATGTTCTGGACGCCGGGCAGGTCGGTATCTCTGACGCGGTCGGCGACGAAGTTCACGCGGTTGATGAGGGCCCCACTATTAACCCACTCTCTGCCGGTATGCCAACCTTCGACGCTGGGAGGGTTGAGCAGGTCCTGTCCCATGCCCCGGGTCTGGGCGGGTATCTCTCCCCAGCTCGGATGCGGTCCTCTCAGGGCCCCGGTGAACCTCAGGGTCCCGGCGACAACCTCGACCGGGCTCCGGACCTTCTGGTAGGTCGCATCCTTGAAGAAGTCAGCGTTGAAAAGGACACGCAGCACAGGCTTCATTTCGAAGTCGTTATTGACCCACGTCTCTGAGAGCAGGTCGATGGCATCCGGGTCTCGAGGAGGCTGGTTGGGCCACTTTGGCACCTCGGGCTCATCAGCCACGAAGAAGTTATAGAGGTGTCTCATGACGAACGCCGGGCAGGCCGGTTGCTGCAGGATGATGTCGATGATGTCTTGACCGTTGAAGTGACCGGTGTGTCCCAGAAAACTCTTCTCGCCGTGGTCGTGGTCCTCCGGGCGGTACTCGAAGCCCCAGGGATGAGCACCCCAGGGAAATCCGGGGATCTTGGGTTTGATGGTCCAACCCGTAAAGGCGCGGGCACACTCAAAGACATCTTTTTCGGTGTAGTTTCCCACCCCCAGGGAGAACAGCTCCATCAACTCCCGGCCCCAGTTTTCGTTGGGGGCACGCTTGTGGTTCTCCTGATTGTCGAGCCAGAAGATCATGGCGGGATTCTGGGCCAGCTCCAGCAGCAGGTCCCGGAAATTCTCTATTCCCCGGGCGCGGAACATCTGTATCTGGACGTCCATGTCGATAGCGGACGACACCTTGTCGTCACCGGTGGCGAAGACGTGGTGCCAGAAAAGCGCCATCTTCTCTTGAAGAGGTCGACCGGTGTTCACCATGCGGTAGAGCCACAACAGCTGTGCATGGTTAATTCCCTCGGACGGATGGGTGATAGGGTGATAGCGGTAGAACTCATACTCATCTATGTCCGGGTGCTGCTCGGGGTGCAGCAGTTGCTCTACGGTCTCTTCATACCCGTGCTCAGCCAGGACCTCCAGCTCTTCGTAAGCCGCGCCAAAGCCAGCTCGACGCATCAGGTGCGCCATCAGCGCGATCTCTTCTCGACCCGCCACCAACAGTCTCCTTCTCTCATTCGAGGATTGAAGTTTATTAGCGCCGTTCGCAGGTTGAAATTAGGCTGTCACCCTCTGTGCACCGTCAAACAAACGTCAAAGGCGACCTGCAAAATAATACACATGGAGACTTCAACGGTAAATGATCAATTAAGGGAGCTACGCAATCGGCGGTAGAAGGTGTGAATAGAGCTAGTGATGACGCCGGTCGTGGCGGCCGCAGGACTGGATCTCCTGGTTTAGATTCAGCAACTTTCCTGTGCCAGCTGTACGCTTTGAAAGGAATTTGAGCTATGTCAGATATATCTTCTTCGTCCCAACGAGTTAGCAGCCCACGCATAGACGATCGCGATTGGAGCCGACTCACCCTAGGGCAGCAGATTCAACAGCTCGAGGTCGAAGGCTACGTCGTTCTGCCCGATCTACTCTCGGCCGATCACATTGCGCGCCTCAAGGAACAAACCGTGCAGTTCGAAACCACTCACGTGGATTACAGCGTGCACCAGCGCGGTCGGCAAGATATCCAGTTTGCCGGCGGGGGGGTTACCGAGCTTGTTGCGTTTCCCCCCATGATCGAGTTCTTGAAAGCAGTCTGCGGCGATGAGATCGTTTTGATGTCCTACGATTACTCTCGCTCCGAGCCGGGGCACCCGGGCATCAGTCTGCACTGCGACGGCCAGCCGTGGGGGTCGCGAATTTTCGGTGCTGAATACACCTGCCCCAAACTGATCCGCGCCCTCTACTACCTGGACGATTTGATACCCGAGGTATCGCCCTTCCGCGTGGTGCCGCGGTCGCATCTGAGCTACCACAACGAAGCCAATCCGTACCTGCGCTACGAGGAGCACCCCGAGGAAGTCATGGTGACCTCCAGGGCCGGCTCTGCAGTGCTGTTCGACAATTATGTATTCCACGGCAACTATCCCAACGTGGGCAGCTACCCGCGGGAGGCGCTTCAGCTCTCCTACCGGCCAACCTGGGCAGGTCCGGCAGGCGATGTCGAACCGTGGGATCCGGACCATGTGGCCAACCTCGCTCCGACCGTGCGCCAGTTCATGGGCGATCGCAGTGCTCGCCTTTGGATCTACGAGGGCGGCAACAAACCGGCTGATATGGCCAGCGAGGCTCCGGGCATGAACCCCAGTCGCTGGGATCGCGATTAGGGCGAAGAATGTTGATCGCGCCCGTCAGGCGCGAAGCGGCTGTCGTAGTCTCCTCAGCCTCCGCGTCCCGCGCACCGTAAAGCGCCAGCGGGGTCCATATTTCTTCGCCAGGTTGACGTTCTCCCTTATGTCGGCCAGGGTCTCCAGCGTCTCAACCACCGGAACCTCGTCGCGGCCGGCGGTGCGCTTCAGGAACTCCCGGGTCTTGCCGTTGAGAACCCCGTAAAACCCGCGAACATCCGCATCTGTGTGGTCCCGCCAAAACATGGCCGGTATGAACGAATCGTCGCCGAGGAATTCGCGGTGGCGGTGGCCATAGTAGATCTGCACCGTCTTGCGCTCGGATTGCGTGGGACGCACGGTCGCCGTGTGCAAGCGGGTGATGTTGAAGATCACCGCCGTACCCGCTTTGCCATACAGATCGTGGACGCCTCCGCGCTCCAGCTGTGCCTCCGTGTCCAGCAATTCTTCATCGAACGCCTGCGGTGAGATGGAGAAGGTGTGGGTCGTCTCGTCCGCGTCTTCCAGAAAGAGCATCATCTGCACATAGCCGATCCGCAGCGGATGTTCCGGCCACATGCTGTCCTCTCGCCCGTCCCGATGCCACCGCCGCCCCACCTGTCCTTCCCACGTCCTCATCCCAGGAATCGGCTCGCCCGCGTAGGGTCCCATGCGCCTGAGGCAGATCTCGGCGAAGCAGACATCGCCGCCCATCAGGGCACGAAGGGGTCCCATCGCCTTCGGATGCCGAATGATCTCGTCGAACTCGGGTGCCGTCAGGAGCGCATCACAATGCTGGGTCTGCCAGATGCCGTTGTCATTCCAGAAACGGCTGAATTCCCGACGATTGCGATCGAAAAGATCGACAAATCGGGCAAGCTCCTCGTCACTCAGAATCTTTCCCAGCGATACGTAACCGTGATCTCGGAAGAAATCGTGATCTGCCTGCTTCACCGCCGGTACCTCCTGTTAAGCTGGTGGCATTCTTTAGCCACAGTTTGGAGACGCATGTAGGCCTTGCCAACGGGCGCTTGGACAACGCAGAATCAATACACCCGGATATGATTGTACTTCACTCCCGTGAAGGAATCCACCAGCAGCCAGAATCCCGCTGCCACGAACTGCCCCAGAATGATCCCCATGAAAAACGGCTTTGTTCGTTCGTAGAGGCTGGCCCCTCCGTAGTTCAGCACCATAACCTTGATCAACCACGCGCACATTATGGACATCCACAAGTGGTTCATCACCCAGGAAGCGCTGACGGCAAATCCTATCGGGTGGAACGGCCACCAGGCGAAAACGTGGCGCGCAAGCATGAGCCCGCCCATCAAGGCACCCCCTACCCCGGTCCATATCCACCCTTCCACGTTCGGCCCGGTGAGGTTCGCCATACCGGCTTCCGCAAACCGCGACGGCCACATGGCAAAACCCTGGTAGTACTTGGAGTTGAGGTGCAAACCTCCATACTTGTAGGCGAGGTAGATCTGAAACCACGTCGCCGCTAATATGGCGATCACCACGGCCGCGGCCACGGCGAGAAAGACTCCCCTCCGGTTGCGGGTTATCTCCGAACCCATCCGCAGCGCGTTCGCCATCGGCGCGGTTACGAACATGAGAAACCCACCGACCCAGACCAGGGTGTAGCCAAGCGCCACCACCCCCTTGATGCCCAGTGACGTTGAGCCGATCCCCGACATCAGGAAGGTCGCGGGCGCCATGGCCGGGGCGACGGTAGGCAAACCAGTCTCGGCAACCACCCGCGCCAAGCCGATCATAAGCACGAGCGCGGCGAAGATGAAGAGCAGCGCCGTCCAGGCCGGCATCCCCGACTGCCACAGCCAGATGAAAATGAAGCCCGACCCTCCCAGAAAGCAGAGCACCGCGGTCCGGTACGACATGATCTCCTGCGAGTCATCCACTGGAGTCTTGCTGTTCCAGGCCTTGCGCAAAACCTCGGCCAGGTGGGGCCTTGCCGTCCACAGGCCGAAGACCACCAGAACGATCAGGGCACCGATCATCTGGTGCCCAATGGCGGCCCCACCCACCGGTCCCGAGGCATCCCCCGGACCCAGGTGCTGGCTCAGGCCAATGCCAAAAATCGCAAACGCCCCTCCTTGAAGCACCCGAACGAGATAGAAGAACCACATGCTGAAAGCGACGGTGGTGTTGATGAAATAGGCGAAGCCGAGCATCAGAAAATTGATGCGGAACATCAACTCGATCTGGTCGCGGAAGATCATGGTCTCCACGACCCCCATCACGGCGGGAATAAAGGAGAAATAGTTGTGTAGTATGTTGGTGCTGTTGATCAGAAACGAAAAGAGGAATCCGCCCCACATCACCGGATTCCTGAAGAAGGGTCTGATGATCGCATCCGTCCGGCCGTTGTCCTCCAACATGGCCAGGGGCACCTGGGCTAGCGGAAACGCCAGGCGCTCGTGCTCCACCCATTGCCGGCGCAGGATGACCAGCGCGCTGAAGAGGGTCAGATAATAAGCGATAAAGAAGAGAAACCAGCGCAGCAGGACCGGCATCCACAACTCCCAGGGAATTCGATCGACGCCCCCGCCGTAATACAGATCGCGGACGGCTTGTTGATCGCCCAGCACGAGCCATTCCGCCAGTATGGGTTGGATGAGCTCGCCCCAGTTGTTCTCCGGGGTGGTGTAGAAGGTGACGCCCGTGACCATGGAAACCACCTTCTGGGCTATGCCGCGATTGGGAACGACCGTGGCCATCGCCATCATGATGAAGATGACCGCCAGCTCCCCGGGACGCAGCAGCCAGTCGCGCTTGAGCAGTCCGAGGACGATCTGCAGGGTCAGAATGAGTGTGAAGAAGAGAATGAACGCAGCGGGTGTGCAGGAGCTCAGGCCGATGCGCGACCCGTGGATCACGTTGATGGTGTAAGGCAGGATCAGCGCTATACTCAGGGCCGAGAGCGAACCGATCAACAAGCTGCGCGGCGTCAGCGCCCACCGATCCGACGGGAGTAGGTCGACGCGGCTCGTCGTCATCGAATGTTCGAGGGACTACCTTGGAACGGGGATCCTCGACCCGAATCCACTGTCGACGAGCTTGAGCCCGGTGGCGTCCTCAGAGGTATCGCAGATTTCCCTGAGGCTGTCTATCCACTGTTGGCGTTTCGGGTTCTTCTCGGGGTTGCTCAACCACTCCTCGGCGACCCCGTCCTGCCAGGGCATCTCGGGATGCGGTTCGGGATGCAGGTATCTCGGAGCGATGTTGCGCATGGTTTCCAGTTCCTGAGGTGTCTCAGGGTAGTTGAAGAAACTCACACAATTCATCTGCCGGTCGTTGCTTCCGCCGTAGGTTGCGTGCATGATGCGCAGGTCGAATGCCACGACGTCGGAGGGCTCCATCTCGATCTTGCAGCACGGTATCCGGTCCAGCTGCTCGGTTGCTTTCTCGTGAAAATCGGGATTCTTCCGGAACTGCTTGCCCAGCACGGGGTACTGGGCGAGCTGGGTCTGGTATGGGTCTTGATGGGAACCGGGTATGAATCTCAACGCGCCACTATTGGCATCCACCCGCTGCAAACCGAACTGGAATTTTATCCCTCCTCCGTAGACGTTCATGCAGCCGTCGTTGTAGTGCCACGGAGTATTGCCGACGTACCGATAGGCATTGACCTCGAAACAGAGAGCTCTTTCACCGAAGAGCTGCTCGGCCGCCTCGTAGAAGCGCGGGTCTTCCGGGAGGCCTGCGTAGACGGGTGTCTCAGCGCTCAGCATCCTGAAGAATTGCATTTTCGTACCGTCGAATTTTGTCCACCTCGACGCTTTTTCTGCGGCGTAATCGAACTCTTTCCTGAGAGTATCCAACTCCTCTGGACGAAAAAATTCCCTGAGTACAACAAATCCAAAGGCTCTAAATTGTCTCTCTTGTTCCGAAGTCAACATGATTTACTCCTGTCATCGCTGTGGCTGTCTAGATTTCCATTTTTTTGGGATCACTTAGAGGCAAGCCATGATTTTCGTATTTCTTGGCAATCGTGAAAACGAAACGTAGATTTCCTGGGGCGAGAACTGCGATTGCCGGTTCATCGCCTTTTTGGATGCGTTTGGAAACTGCAGTTTCTTCTGCGTTAAAACAGCATGGGAAATTCGAATCCTTGACGAGGTAATCTAATAGAGCTGGACTGTCAATGGGGAAGTGGTTTCCCAGGTGCAGAGTGTTGCGATGGTGGTAAGTGTGGCTCCAGATAGTGGCGACGGTCTTTTGTTAGCTTCCCTCGCTTTTGCCCTCTACAATGCGTCTTACCAATGGACCAAGAAATGCCCGTGAGAATAGATATTGCTGTCATCGGATTCCTGACCCTGTTCGTCTGTTTTCAGGCAGGCGCATCTGCCCAAACCGAGGCCCCTCAGGATTCGCTTATCCTCCTGGAACAATCGGAAACGCCCTACAACAGCATGTTCGTATATCGCAGGGGCGACCTGATCGTGATGCGCTTTAAACGCCTTGGATTAGATTTCAACGAGTCCGCAATCTATCCGAAGAATCCCCTCGAGCTCGCATTTTCCCACTACAAGCTAATGCCCGTGGGGCTGCTATACGTCGATAATCCGGTGAAACTGTTGATGATCGGACTGGGTGGCGGAACGACATCCAGATACATCCACCATCATATGCCCGAGCTCAAGATCGCGGCAGTGGAGCTGGATCCTGGAGTTATCGCCGCTGCTGCCAAGTATTTTGGCACCGTAGAGGACTCTACCTACTCTATCACCGCGAACGACGGTCGCATCTTCCTGATTCGCAATTCTGCCCAATATGACATTATCGTCGTAGACGCCTTTCGCGGAGGGTACATCCCTTTTCACCTCACCACCCAGGAGTTTTATAAGCTTCTGAAATCCCGCTTGAAGGCCGGAGGATGCATAGTAGCCAACGTCAACGGCGGCAGCCGCCTGTTCGATAGTACACTGCTAACGCTCGGCAGCGTGTTCGATGTGGTGGACACCTTCTCGAGTGAAGGCGACAATGTCATCACCGTGTCATACATGGGCCCTCGAAAGGCTGAGGAAGAACTTGCGGTGCGGGCAGCATCGCTGCAGAAACGATTCGAATTTCACCATGATATCGGGGAAATCGTAAAACACAAGTTCTCAGTAAATCCCGATCCGAACGCGATTCTGCTTACGGATGACTTTTCGCCTGTCAACTACCTGAACGCCATTGGCCGACACAACGAACCGCTGTGGTGACCGGAATACCTGTGCCCGAACGCCTAGTTCTGTAGCTGCCACCAAACGGCCGCGCGGGTTCATTGGCTTGCGCCTCTTTCGGGTTCGAGGCGCCCAAGGCAAGTGACCGGCACTGATGGTCGCAATCTATCCGACACCCCTCGGTCCGGCCGCGGTGTGCCCTGCGGTGGGGAACCAGATCAGGTCGACCAAGACGGAAGAGGCAACCCCGACTATGTAACCGACCCCCATGCCGTAGAAAAACGGCTTGCCTGCCACGTAGGCGGCGACCCCGCCATAGCGTAGGAGGGTGGCTTTGACGCCCCAGACCACCGCCAGATTAATCCAGTAGAGATCCAGCCAGAATGATTCCTGAAAAGCGAGACCGACCGGGTGCAAGGAGAACCAGTGGTAGCGACTGCGCAGGTAGGTCATGCCCGCCGCTTGTAGCCATCCGAAGAGAAATACCCCGATCTTCTGCCAGTCCATAACTGTGCGGTTCTGGAGCATGTAGACCAAGGGGTCGAAGAAACGGGCGGTCATCCACCACTCGAAGCTGATACCGGTGCCTCCCCCCGGTAGGTAGTATCGACGCGGGCGGCAACGGTGACGACAAAGACGAGGGCGAAAACTCCAAGGGTTACAAGGGTAACCGCTAGTGGCTGATGTCGCAGTGAAAAAAAACGCAAGCAGTGGGTGAGAGCGGGCCAGGCGGGGATCAGATTACCGCCGAAGAAGCCGGGGCTGGTGAACAGGTGGAATCCGGCCAACCCGCGCGCCGTGATGGGGGCCGTGCCCAACAGGTCGACCACAAAAGGGGCGCCCTTGACGAATGGACGGTACGGAGCGAGGTAGGCGAACCCGCAGGCGGCGACGAGTTTGGTCGTAACAAAAAAGGTCAGGGACATCAGCAGGAAAGATCCCAGTGCTAATGCCAGACTCATGCCTAAACTCATTGCCCAGACGACCACGTAGACCGCGGAAAGCACAAGCCCCACCCAGGCGAACCGATAGCGTCGGCGGAGATGGGCATCGTCCCGTACTCGAAAAGCCATGCGCCAGGTCTCTCGCAGGTGACCTCGCGCGATCCATATCGCCCACACGGCGATGAACATCAAAGCTCCATAGTTTTCCATGAAGAGCAGCCGTTCGCCGCCGATCTGCTGGCCTTCCGCGCCGAACGAGATCCCGGTGCGAGTCAGCATACCTGCCTTGAAGAGACTCATGATACGGAAAAGGATCAGGCTGCCGAGAGTGTCCATCGGGCAGAGATAGGTCACCGCCATCACCAGCGGCATGTAGCGAATGTTGATCCGGTAGATCCAATCGCTCACCTCGAAGCGAAAGATCTCGGTATTGAAAGGGAGAATCATGGCCATGGTGAAATAGGTGGAGATGTTGTAGAGGATCGGCACAAAAACCAATCCGAAACCGATCCAGAACAGTTTCGTTCGGAACAGGTCGGGTAGGCGGCGGCGACCATCCATGCCGCGCAGCAGGTCTAATGGCAGCTGGGCCAGCGGGAAGGCGAGTTTCTCACGGTCCTCCCATTGGGTCTGGAAGAGAACGAACAGGCAGTACCCGAAGGCCACCATCGCCAGGGAAACACCCAGCCATTGCAAGGTTATCTCGATCCATCCCTCCCAGGGCACCAGGGCGCCGTCCGGAAGTCCGAGCCAAAAGCTGTCCAACACACGTGCACTCGTAGGAGCGAGCACATGCCACGGCAGGTAGTCGAAGAAATGCTCGGCGTACATGTTCTCGGGAGAGGCGAAATGGGTGGGTGAGGCGACCATCAACGACCATCGGCCCAACCAGTGGGGGAGGGTGCCGACAATCCAGAGCATGGAAAGGATGGTCAGCAGCTCTCCGGTCTTGAGGGTTTGGGAGGGCCAGATCCGCGAGAAGCCCACGTTCAGGAAGATCCAGAGGACGAACGGCATTAGGGCGAGCAGCGGCAGCTGCGAGTGGACGAAGTGTCCCACCCCCGAGCGCTCCGAGACGTAGATGACATAGAGGATCACGCCCACCGTGGTGGCCAAGCCCAGGACCACGCCTCTCAAGGTGATCGATGGAGTTGCCGAGACGGTGTTGTGATCAGGGTCGGAAATGGGCAAACCGTTCGTCCGGGGAGGGCAGGTCGGATGGATCGGCAAGTCTATTACATGTTCGGCTGGATTACAAGCAAGGTGTGGCCAGGCGGCAAAATCCGGCTGTTGCCGCTCGTGTTGGCTGTCGACTGCCTCTGTCCGCTGGATACCTCGCCAGCCTGATCCGTACGGCTTGACCACGCAACTTTCGCTGCACTTAGTATTGACATCCCTTCAACCCAAAACAGAACGGAGTCTCGTGAGCTCTCACAAATTCAAATTGGGCATGTTCCTGACCGAACCGCAGCTGCCGTTCGAAGAAACCCTGGATCTGGCAGCGGAGCTGGGCATCAAATACCAGTGGTACATGTGCAACGGCGAAGTAAGCGGTAGGCGCGAAGACAAGGCTCTGGTGGATATGAGCGAAGCCGAGCTCGACGCGATGCAGGCGAAACTCAAGTCCCGCGGCCAGGAGTTTTTTCTGCTGCTCAACCGACCCCATTTCAAGGGCATCCACCTGACCGATTTCGACCTCGACAACATGGAAGAGCACCCCACCTTCAAGCGCGACTTCACCGAGCTCGTGCGCACGATGGAGGTCGCTACCTACCTCGGCGCCCCTGCCGTCAACGTATTCTCCTTTCTATGGCCTGGAGAGCTGGCCGGGAAACAAACCTGGCCGATGCGCTGGATGACCCGCGGCGGCATCATCTCCGATCTGGATATGGACAAGCTGGTCAAGGCGTTCTCACTGATCATGGAACAGGGTGAACGCCACAACGTCGATGTGGCCGTATCGATGATGCCCTGGAACTATACCAACACCACCGGCAACTTCCGACGTGTCGCCGAGCGGGTCGGCTCCCCGCGCATGAAAGTGATGTGGGGACCGGCCGACAACACCAACTGCGGAGAAACCGATGCGGCTACGGCGGGATTCCACAATCTGCGCCCCTATATCTACGGCCTGCACATCAAGGATCTGCGCGTCAATGACGGTCTGAGCCTGGATTTCGAGTACTGCCCGTTTGGGGAGGGGGACACCGATTACCCAACCGTGTTTCGCAACCTGCGCGACCACGACTGCGATGTCTTCGTCTCTTTAGCAACCCACTTCCAACCGCCCGGAGGCACCAACGTCGACGCCATGCGCATCAACGCAGCCAACATCAAGAAGCTGCTCAATCAGATCGAAACAGAAACGGCGTGACGGAGGTAGGAGCGCGCTGATGGCTGCAGCCAACGGCAATAGGTTGCGTCACATCTTCGTCGAGGATGCAGCACAGTGGTTCCACCATCTTTTCATATCCAAAGATGGACCGGAGAATATCCGCGTCGAAGAAGCGAGAAGGCGGGTGCTGGACACCTTCGTCGAGCCTTTGCTGGCGACCGCGGTGGAAGGCGTCACCTACCGAATCTGCCAAGGCAACCATTTCCTATTCTACGATTCCAAGGTGGCGCCGTGCCTCGGCGACACCGTCGAGCTGTTGGATCGGTATCCTTTCGCTCACCGCAGCAAGCAAATCTACTCCGCCGAAGGTCCTCGAGGTCTGTGGAACACGGCGGAGAATTTCCGCCGCTTTCGCGAAGCCGGATGGGACCCTCACAAGGCTATCATCGAGCGTCTCCACGAGGCCGGCAAGAAGGCGTATATAAAGACTCGCATCAACGACACCCACGTAAGCGCCCGCCGGCTGTGGTTCGATTACACCGGCTCCCGCGCCCGGGGCACGGACGAATTCCTCTCACACCCGGAGTTGATGCTGGGTTACCTCGATCAGCGCGACGTTTCGGGCGGTTTCTGCCTGGCCAGCGATTTTTGCCTTGAGGAGGTGCGCACCCGCCGTCTCGCCGAGATCGAGGAGATCTGTGAGCGCTATGATCTGGACGGCCTCGAGATCAACTTTTGCCGCAGCTATCACCTTTTCAAGCAAAACGAGATAGACAAGGGCCGAGAGCTGCTGACCGATTTCTTTCGGCAGATGCGTCGCATTCTCGATCGGCTGGGCGCGGAACGCGGTAGACGGCTTCAAGCCATCGTCCGCTTCCACGTATGCTGTGGCACCGAGCGCCATTATCAGGACATGGAGTATGAAGAAGGGGCGGACATCGTCCGCTGGATGCGCGAAGAGCTGGTGGACATTGTTGTTCCCACCGTGCCGGTAGCTGCCGCCGAAGGCGCGCGCTACGTGGCGAAATATGTAGAGGCAGCGCAGGGTTTGCCCTGCTCCGTCTTCGCCGGGACCCGCAATCCGAATCACGACGACCTCGCCTTGCGTCCGGTTACCAAAGAGATCCTGCGGGCGCAAATATGTGCGTACGAGCGTGCCGGCGTTGACGGGGTCTACCACTGGTGGCCTCGCATAGATCCGGATCACGCCAATTGGGAGCTACTTAAGGATGTCGGTGATCCCCCCAGGCTGGCGGCGGCAGACAAACATTATGTGGCTTCCGAGCATCTGCCGCTGGCGCTGGCAGGTACCGGCAACACTGTGCCGTTGTTGGTGGCTGACGATCTTCAGGATGCGGCGGCCAAGGGGATACTGGGCGAGGCGCGCCTGCGCCTCCGCTTTCTGCATCTGAGACCCGGAGATGAGCTCGATTGGAGGGTCAATGGCGAGCTCGTTCCGGCGAAGGCCTTCAGAGCACCAGAATATCCATCAGAGCCGTATGTCTCGGGTCGGGTTGATGCGATCCTTGCCGGGCCGACGCTTCCCAAGCTGGGCGAGAACATGCTGACGATCTCGGTGACGAAAAGAGATGTCGGCGCGGCCGACATGCCCGACGATCGTCGACGCCTCGGCGAGTTGATCCTGAGAAATGTCGAGCTGACCGTGCGCTACACCAACCCGGGGCAACGCAATTGATCGTGGACGGAACAGACTATCGCATATTTGTTGCCGACAGCGGGGAGCAATGGCACGGACCGGCCTATCTGACCACCGACTGTCCGGCGGAAATGCGGGTCGAAAGGGCGCGCGAGCGGATCTTGAACGACTTCGTGTATCCCTTTGTCAACTCGGGTACGGATGCCTTGATATTCCGCGTCGATGCGGGCAATCAGTTTCTGTGTTACGACACCCGGGTGGGTGAGCCGGTTACGGTGATTCAAAGCCGCCTGGAGAACGATTACGGGCTGATACCTCGCAACGCGGGCGGTCCCGAGTACGTCTCCTTCCCGCACGCGCTGGGCTGGTGGCGGCTGGCTGAAAATTTCAGACTTTTCCAGCAGCACGGATTCGATCCTTGGAAGACGATCATTGAGGCAGCCCATCGCCATGGCATCGAAGTGTTTCTGGAGCTGCAGATCAATCGGGCGGATGCGGCGATCCACTACCTCGATGGCTCGCACGTTCCAATCAGTCGTTTCGCCCTCGAGAACAGCGAGTATCTGCTCGGTTACGATTGCCATCGCACCGATCTCAGCGGGACGGAGTCAGAGGCGTACCGAGCGATGTACCAGAGTCCCGCCCCCGATGGCGATACTCACTCCAAGCCCGAAACCGCCTTCTGCCCACGTCTGGATTTCGGGCGCGGGGAGGTCCGTGAGTTGCGTCTGGAGACCATAGAGGAGGTCTGCCGGCGTTACGAAATCGATGGCCTCGAGCTCAACTTCTGCTTCGATCCCCATTTCTTCAGGAAGGACCAGGTTGGCGGCGCCCAGATCATGTCGGAGTTCATGTCGGCAACGAAAGCCGTCATGGACAGAATTGGTACCGAGCGCGGTCGGTCCATTCGGCTACTGGCCCGGTTCTTCGCCCACAAGGGTCTCGAGTTCTTACGCCGGCAAGTTGGCCTCGATGTCTCCTCCTGGATCGCCGAAAAATCGGTGGATATTCTGGCGCCGGTTGGATCCACTACCGCGACGGAGCACGTCAGTGGCGTGGCTGATTGTGTGACTGCGGCGCGCGGCACGGACTGTCAAGTATTGGGCTGTCTCAGCGAAATCATGAGCGACCAGTTTACCCAGATACGTCCGAGCGCAGAGATGCTGCAGGCCGCCAATTCCCTGTATCGCAACGCTGGCGTCGACGGTCTGCACGTGTGGTGGCCCCGTCACCAGAGCGTTTCGAGCGACTTCCAGCAGCCCGAAGACTACAGTCTGCTGCGAGACCTCAAGTCCAGGTCCACCTGTGCGACGTTCGACAAACATTATTTGTTGTTCGACCAGCTGCCGCACCGGTTGGATGAAGGAAGCCAGTACGCCGTCAAGTTGGAGGTGGGGGACGATCTGGAGGCGGCCTATGCGCGCGGAGCTATTGAGAAGATGATTCTCGTTATCGGCCTCAGACACTTCACCGCAGACGATGACGTAGTCTTCAGTTGCAACGGCAAGACCATCCCTCCGAAAGATTTCATCGAACCGGATTTCCCCCTGATCTGGTACTGCGTCGGTCGTCTTGAGATATCGCTGCAGGAAGACAACCTGAAACAGGGAACGAACGAAATCGGCTTGCGAGTGAACCGCCACGTGCCCGACGCCGAAGGCATGACCCTCGATGCTGACGATCCGCGGCGTCCAGACCAGCTGATTTTTACGAACCTGGAGCTGATCATCAAAAACCGGGAAGTGAACGCTCCAGGAGGGTGAGGCGATGGGAGACAACGGTAGATTCCGCATTCCACGGGGCCAGCGACAGTTGTTTATCGACGACCACGGTGTCGCCCAGATGGAGGGGGTGACCCGCGTCCTGCATCAGCCTTCGAAGAAGGGAGCGGTCATCCGACCCGATTTCTCCAAGGGCGAAAGAGGTGTGCAGACCCGGAGTGCGCCCTACTGGGATTCGCAAGCGGAGCGGTTTCGGCTGCTTGCCGATTCAGTCTGGTATGAAAGTGTTGACGGTCTGCACTGGGGCCGCAGCGAGAAGCAGTTCGAGAGTGGCGACGATACCCCCGCATACTGTGTCTTGTACGACGAGAAGGATCCCGATTCCAAACGGCTTTACAAAGGTTTCACCATGCACACCATCGACCCGGCGACGGGAAGGGTCGTGCGCGACGACTCCGAGATGGTCGACCCCGAGGGCAGGCCGTGGCCGGGCAAGAAATTCCAAATGCTCCTCGATTTCGTCGTATCGCCGAATGGCCAGGATTGGCGGCGTCTGGACTGCTCCCTGCCCAGCTCGGACGAACAGAACCTCAGCTATGATTCGCTCGGCGGCCAGTATATCGTCTCCTTGAAGCGCGGCGGCACCTATGGTCGCTCCCATGCCATCACCACCAGTCCGGACTTCGAGAGTTGGACCGAACCGGTGCTGGCGATCCAGACAGACGATCTTGATCAAGAGCTGGGCAGGTTGCACATCGAGGAGCTGCTGCAGACGGCCAACGCCGACTACCTCCGCCCCTTTCCCAACACCGCGGCATGGCATTGGCAGAACGTGGACATCTACAACGCCGGGGTCTTCTGCTACGAGGGCATTTTTCTCGCGTTGCCGGCGATCTATCACGCCCGCGGCGAGCGCTGGACGAGCCACACCTTGCGCTTCACCCTGATTCAGCTGTGGCACAGCCGCGATCTCTACACGTGGGAACGCGCCGCCCACCGGCAGACCTTCCTTCCCTGGTCACCGCTGGGCAGCGGCGCCTACGACCTTACCAAGAACATGCCCCCATCCTACCCGTTGGTGTGGGGAGATGAGCTGTGGTTCTATTACACCGGCGGCAAGGAGTACTCTGACCACCAGAATCCGGCCTCCGATCATTTCGCCGTATGCCTGGCGGTCCTCCGCCGCGATGGTTTCATCTCACTGGATGCCGGCGGGGACCAGGGATCGATAACCACGGAGCCGTTTGTTTTGCCCGAGGGTGCGCTGTGGGTCAATGCAGACGCGCGGCGGGGGCAGGTCGTTGTCGAGCTTCTGGACAGCGAGGGCAACGTGACCGCGGTGTCGGCAGATTTGGAAGGGGATCATCGCCGCGTACAGGTGCAGTGGGACGAGGGGAATCTCTCCGCCGCCGCGGGTTCACCGGTTCAGCTCCGCTTCACGCTGCGGAGCGCATCTCTGTATTCCTACTGGATTGAATAGAGCTAGTCCAGCCGAAAGGTGGTCCGGCCATAAAGTGTGCTAGCTCAGGCTCCTCATGGATCTGCAGTCTGACATCTCCCATCGCCAATCCTTCCTCGGTAGGGCCCCATACCGCCAGAGGTGGTGGAACAGGCCAGTGTCCGAGGTCAGCGATCGCCGACTTGGTGCTGGTAGTGCCGAAATCTATCCAGATAGGGCGTCATCTGTTCAGCTCATGTTGTCCGCGTCAAGGGGATCATCTAATTTTTCGGCAAGTCGTCAAGCCAGGAAGGACCGGAGGCATTCGCGCTATGCAGCTGTCAGCGTCGCAGATCGAGCACTTCGAAGAAGAGGGATACCTGGTCGTGGAGGGCGCCCTCCACGATTCCGACCTGGATCCAGTCATTCGCGAATACGAGGAGTTGATCGGGATTGTGGCGGAGCGCTGGCTGGATGAGGGGAAGATCCGTTCGTTGCACACCGCTGCACCGTTCGAGACGCGCCTGATTAGAATCTGCGACGAGAATCCGGAGCTCGTGGCCCAAATCAACGATCTATTCGATCTGTACCGTGCCCGGGGCCGGCGCACCTTCGAGTTTCTGCGCAACGACAACCTTCTGGATCTCGTGGAGGATTTGGTGGGCCCGGAAATCATCTGCAGTCCCATTCAACACATGCGGCCAAAACTGCCAAGCCGGCTGGTCGCCGACTACCACTCGAGTGCTTCCCACGTGGCAGCCTGGCACCAGGACGCCGGCGTAGCCAAGGAAGATGCCGATCCACACTTCATCCTCACGGTCTGGATCTCAATGACCAAAGTGACCCGCGAAAACGGTTGTCTGCAGGTCATTCCTCGAACGCAGGAGGGCGGGTTGTTAAATCACGAGACCGTTCCCGAGTTCGGAACCCGAATTCGGGCCGAGGAATTGCCGGAGATAGAGCCGGTTGATCTGCCCATGGAGAAGGGGAGTCTGGTCCTGATTCACAAAAATATACCCCACCGCTCAACCCCCAATCTTTCGGACGGAATCCGCTGGAGCATGGACCTGCGCTATCAGAAGACCGGCACCTCCACCGGCAGGACCATCTACCCCGACTTCGTTGTGCGCAGCCGGTCCAATCCCGCCTCGGTGTTAACCGACCATTCGGCGTGGTCGAGGATGTGGGTGGAAGCCCTTGAGGCCGAGACGTCGCTCGGGGCCGATAGGCACCATCGCTGGGAAACGGCGACCGCGGAGCAAGGTTAGTGCCTCCAGAACGACCGTCGAATGTGGCGGGGGATCTATCGAGCGGAACACAGCCCGGGGTCAATATCCCCCCTCTTCAACCACGACTTTTCGCTTCCGCCAATTAGGCGGAACATCGTCGGAATATCCCGGATCCGAAGCCAGTCCAGTATTTCGATCCAAAAACAGGGGAAAATCCTCCTTTGGCGGCTTGGAGCGAATATAGCCGTGAGCGTAGCTGCGCATGATAATGCGGGTTCAATGCGTCAGAGCGTCTTGGAGAATCGACGAGGCGCACGATCGCGAACCTAGACGTCGTCGAGAATCCCCACCGGCGGCTCGTAGTTCTGGCCCTCGAGCGGGGGCAGGGGCCATCCCGGTCCCGAGGGACGCTGGAAGCGGTCGCTCTTACCGCACAGCCACAGGAACATTTGGGCGCCGTCCTGGTGGGCGCGGTATTGCTCACCGAAGCGCGGCTCGAGACGCCCGAACTCGACGCCGCCGATGTCCAGATCCGGCTCGCGAACCCAGTCGCGCGTGGGCGCCGCCGTCCGGCTCATGGAGCCGGTCAGCATGTAGCGGATGCCGGGCGCCCGGCACTTGGCGCGGCGGTGCCAGATGGAGTAGTGCGTCAGGTAGATGGACCCGGCTGGACCGATCGCCTTGTAGGTGCCGCGGAACGAGTCGTAGTGCGCCATGAAGCGGACCTGGTTGAAGGCGAGGTGGGAGCCGGAGACGAAGATCGTGGGTCCCGTGTCTTCGGTCGCTTCGCTGGGGATATAGTACCACTTCAGCGTGCGTACCTTAGGACCCCACTTGGAGCAGCCGTCGATGTGCCACTGCCCGGCGGGCCCAGGCCCCTCGCCGCGGAACCAGGCCAGCCACTCGGGCTCCCGGTAGTTGGGGCCCAGTAGCGAGCGCATGGCACCCGTAGCCTCGGGATTGCGTATCACCTGCTCGAAGAACCATTCTTCCTCGAGCAACCTACTGATCTGAAACCTGCCGGTTTTGGCGTGGTATTCGTCCATGAACTCGCGCGCCTGCTTGTTGACGTCATCCGGGACGACCCCCGGGAGCATGAGATGACCGTTGCGGCAGAATTCGATGACCTGGGAATCGGTGAGTGTCGGTTTGCTGTCGTGGGTTCTCATCGGTAGCGGATCCTTTCCAGAATGAATTCATTGCCGACCCCATGGGTGATGGAATCGTCCATCATCAGCGCCATGTTGGGGAAGCTGACGATCCGCCAGCCGTCGTTCATCGCCTCGAGGACTGATTGGTAGGGCCAGTCATCGGGGTCTTCCGGCACTTCCTGCACCTCGCCGTCGCTGATCATGGAGATGCCGTTGACGATCGATGTTACCGAGGAAAACACGGTCTGCATGTAGAGGACGTCCTGGCACAGCTTGCCGCTTGCCGCTGAGCTCGACGCCACCGCGGCTTTTAGCGATCTCAGACGTTCTGCCGTCAGATCGCCGCGCTCGAGGAGATCGATGCACTCGTCGATCTGTCTGTCGATCTCTGGAACTGCCATCGCAATGCGCTCCACTGTTTGATTGGTTTTGGCCGGTCGTGATCGACGAATCCCGTGAACTGACCAACGAGGGTCAAGAAGAAGGCGCCAACCGCTCTTGCTCTCTGTGCGGCAAATCTATGCTTGCCCACCGCACCTGTCGACGACGATTTCAACCCCGGGCTTCGCGAGGAAATCGGCGGCTCCCTCTGTCAGCCACGGCGCGACCGGCGTGAGCAGCAGGCGGACACCCTGCGACACGAGGTCTGCAGCGGTGTGGTTGAAGGCCAGCGAACCCGCCGTTCGTCCCGCATCGACGATGGTCCGCAGCGCCCTGTCCTTGACGGTCACAGCTTCGGGGTGATTCATCTCTCCGGTGTATCCCATCGAGCTCGCCAGGTCGTTAGGCGCCACCATGAACGCGTCGATGTGATCGACGGTGAGTATTTCCTCCAGGTTTTCCACCGCGACGATGTCCTCGATCAGGACGATGAGCAGAGTTTCGTCGTTGGCCACCTTGGGGTAGTCGGCCACGCCGAAGCCCTGCCGGCCGGTGAACATCCCGCGTTTGCCGATGGGCCCGAACTTACCTCCCTCTACCACGTTGACGGCCTCTTCTTTGGTGTTGACATGGGGCACCACGATGCCCTGCGCACCGCGGTCGAGGGTCCGGTAGATCAGGTTCTGGTCGTTGCGGTTGACGCGCACGACCGAGCTGATGCCCCAGATGTCGCAGGCCCGGGTCAGATTGCCCAGGTCGGCCGGACCGTGCTCCCCCTCGATCCATATCCCGTCGAAGTCGTTGGGCCCGAAGGCTTCGATATCGTCGGCCGAGCTGATGCCGCTGACCGCGCAGGCGACTTCGCCGGCTGCCAGTTTACGTTTGACTCGATTCGGTCTGATCTGCACCTGTGTCCTCCCTTTGCCGGTTGATTGGTCAAAGAACCTAGGCAGCCACCGGTGGTTCGCCAGGGGGCGCGATGACAAAACGGGATTCCGGGACCTCAGTCAAGTCATAGCACGGTGGGAGCGCGAGAGTACCAGCGGACGCCGAAACGCACTCCAAGTGAAGCTGTTGACCTCGCCATGTCCACCGCCGTCTTTTGAATACCCACAGGAGGATGACGATGGATCGTTTTCGCGGAGTGTTTCCGGCGCCAGTCACACCGATGACGTCCGCCGGCGAGTTCGACGACGAGGTGTTCGCGCGGGTGCTCGAGTTCAACCTGCAGGCAGGCGTCCACGGATTCTGGCTGGCAGGTGGAACGGGTGAGAGCGTGCTGCTGGACGATGAGGAGAACGAGCGCATGGCGAGCGTTGCCGCCGACGTGGTCGGTGACCGGGGCGCGACCATCATGCACGTGGGCTCTCCCACGACTCGTCGCTCCGCCGCCATGGCCGAGCACGCCGCGGCCGCGGGCGTCGACGCGATCTGTTGCGTGCCCCCCGTCTTCTACGCGCGATCCGAGGTGGAGATCGTCGAGCACTATCGAGCCGTCGCCGCCGCCGCCGATCTGCCGTTCTTCGTCTACAACCTGCCGTCCATGACGGGGATCGAAATCACTCCCGACCTCATGCGCAAGATCGCCGACGCGGTGCCTCAGCTCGTCGGCCTCAAGCACTCCGCTTCCAACTACGCGAACCTGCAGGAATTCATGGCGATGGATCTGCCCGCGTGTTTCATCGGCAATTGCCTGCTCCTTCTGCCGTCGTTGTCCCTCGGCGCCGTCGGCTGCATCGACGGTCCTCCCAACATGGCCCCAGAAGTCTTCGTCGAGGTGTGGGACGCCTTCCACGCCGGCGACATGGAGCGGGCCCGCACCGCGCAAGAGCGCGGACGCCAGATCAAGGAGCTGATCGGCGAGTCCGGGCCGCATCACTTCCATGCCGTGTTGAAGGCCATCGTCGGCGAGCGCATCGGATGCGACTGCGGCGACCCGCGCCGGCCCGGCTTGCCCCTTTCTCCCGAGCAGCGCGAGCACATTCTGGCCAAGGCGGCTGAATTCGGATTGGTGCGAGCAACAGTGGAGGTCTGAGGTGAGCAGGTCCCGGGTCGCGGCCACCACGCCCGCCAAACGACCCAATAAATCGCCCGCCACAAACTCGCGTACCTCGCGGGTATTCCTGTCCTGTCGGCTGAGGAATGGATCGAAACGCCCGGGACTCCTTATCTGTGCGTGAATGTTACGATCGCCACAGTATGCCACGATCACCTGGCGGCTTATTCAGTGGCGCTCGAGCTGCATCAAATGTGGTTCTCTCGAGAGAGCTTTGGTCGCCACATCTTCGTCGACTTGGGATACGGGTATCGTCAACATCGTTTCCACCGGCGGACTGGGCGACGATTCGCCGGTCTATATCCACCCTCACCGAATTCTTCGTCGAAGATTTCTCTGCAGCCAACCCACCCTGATCCCGATTTCTCGAAGCGGGTTTAGTTCGATAGCGCCAAACGGTACGCCGCCACGGCATTTGACGCCAAACTACGACCTCGATCCAGGGGAATGACCGACCGGGCCCAAATTTTTGTCGATGCCCTCGGTTTTTATATCTTTCCCCAAAGGTCCCATGTTGCGAGGTGTCTAATGCCAGCTGTCTATCCTCAAGAAAACGCCGAAACCGATGGTCTGATCGCCGAAATCTCCTACTTGAGAAAGCGGGTGACCGAGCTGGAGGAGGAGTCGCCGGGTATCGAAGAGGCCCTTCGCAAGAGTGAAGAGCGCTACCGGGCAGTGGCCGAAACGGCATTCGCCGGTATTTCAGACGTCCACGAGAATATCATTTACGCAAACCCCGCATTCGCCAAAATGCTGGGCCATGCCGACGGCGAGCTTATCGGGGTCAGCCTTTCGAATCTAACGGTGCCCGCCGAGTTCTCCCGCTTCCAACAGCTCACCGAACAACGACAACGGGGGGTCTGTAACCACTACGAGACCCACCTATATCGCAAGGACCGGAGCAGCCTTTCGGCGTTGGTGTCGGCATCGCCGCTGACCGCCCAGGACGGCAGTTTCGAAGGGACGCTTGCGGTGGTCCTCGATATGTCGGAAAGCAAGCGGGTGCAGAGGGAGCTGCAGAAGGCGAAGGAAGCGTATACCGAACGACTGGAGGATATGGTCGACGAACGCACCCGCGAACTCAAGGCGACCCAGGCGCAGTTGATACATTCCGAGAAGATGGCGTCGCTTGGCAACCTCGCGGCAGGTGTGGCGCACGAAATCAACAATCCGACAGGTGTCCTGTTAATGAAGCTGAAGTTTCTCCTTTCCATCGCCGACAGCGAGAAGCTTTCTCAAAAGATTGTTTCGAGCCTCGAAGTTGCCGTTCAACAGATCGATCGCATCGCCCGCATCACCCGAAGCCTGCTCAGTTTTTCGCGACAAGATCAGGGTACTCCTGTGGAGATCGATCTCAACAAGACCGTAGAGACCGCGCTCATACTCTCCGAGCTGGTGTTGAATTCACTGAAGATCGAATTGGCCGTTTCTCTCGATCCAAACCTGCCAAAGGTTTTGGCCGATCCAACGGATCTGGAGCAGGTGGTGATCAACCTGTTGAGCAATGCGGTCGACGCGATGCCCTCGGGGGGGCGGCTGGACATTGCTACGTTCACGGACGGTACCAACGGGTCCCAGGTTGTCTTTACTATCACCGACTCTGGAAATGGTATCCCGAAGGAACACCAGGGCCGGATTTTTGACCCGTTCTTCACCACCAAAGAGGTCGGGAAGGGTACCGGTCTGGGTCTGTCGGTCAGTTTCGGCGTAATCGAGAAACTGGGAGGACAGATTGAAGTCCAAAGTGACAGGGGGGTGGGGACATCGTTCACCGTTCGACTTCCAGTCGACCAGGATACCGCAAGCTGAAACGCCCGCAGTCGCGCGACCATCTAATCCAAACCAATACGAATGGAGGTGTACGATGGCGGGGTTGACATCTTTGTTGGCACTGATCGCCATGGTCGAAATCGCGATCGCCCAGGAGTGGCGCATCGAAGAGGTTGCGGAAGGCACAAAGCCGGAGCTGGCGGTGGATCAGCTTGGCCGGCCTCGCATCGCCTTCATGACCGAAGCGCTGGAAGGTGGTGTGTTCTATGCCGTCCGCAGTACCGACGGCTGGGGGATCGAAGCGGTTGCGACCGGATATTTCTACGGTCCCCTCGATCTGGCTCTCGACGCCGAGGGCCATGCCCACATCGCCTACCACGACCATCAAGCCCCCAACTTCAATCCCCAGCTTGGGGACGCGACCTACGCCTTTCAGGATGGTGACGACTGGGTCGTCGAGACTATCGTCCATGCAGGTCACGACGGGTGGGACACGAGCATCGCCGTATCTCCGTCGGGCGAGGTGCACGTGGCATCCATCGATCCCGTCCAGTTCGGCTCGCTAGAAGGGGTCGAATGGGCTGTGCGGGGGGCGGGTGGAGGCTGGTCGGTAGAGGCGATCGGCAGTGGTCCCGTCCCATATGAGTTCGGCACCGGGCTGGTGCTGAATCGGGAAGGGGTTCCCTCAATTGTCTATCACGACGGCAGCGAACGGCTCAACCCCGGACCCGATGGCAGCGACCTCTTTCTGGCGGTGAGAAACGGCGGGAGCTGGTCTTTGGAGGTCGTCGACCAACGTGGCGACGTGGGGAAATTCGCCAGCCTGGCGATGGACAGCCAGGACCGCGAGCACATCGCCTACTTCCATTGGACCGAAACCGGCGCCGGCATCGTCAAGTACGCCATTCGCGACGACACGGGTTGGCAGGTAGAAGAAGTGGACGAATTGAATTCGGTGCAGATCGCTTTTCTGGGCGCCCGACGCATGATCGCGATCGCGGTGGACGGCGATGACCGGCCGCACATCGCCTACGCGGACCAGGGGAAGTTGCGCTATGCGCGTCACAACGGTACGGACTGGGACATAGATCTGGTTGCGGTGCCGATGGGAGACGGCGCCATCCTCGGACAGCTGGTCTCTCTGGCGTTGGATGAGTCCGGCCGGCCGCATGTCGCTTATTACGAGCTCGCTGCCAATGCTCCGTCCTCCACTGGAACCGTGTATTACGCGGTAGCTTCTGTGCCAACCTCGGTAACCGAAACGGTGAAACTTCCGGAGAAATTTCGTTTGGCCAACGTCCCCAATCCGTTCAACCCCTCCACCGAGATCCGATTCTCCTTCGCAACTCCGCGTCAGGTGCGGCTGGCTGTTTACAATCTGCTGGGACAGGAAGTTCGCCTGCTGCATTCGGGTTGGTTCGAGCCGGGCGCCCACCGAACAACGTGGGACGGCACGGATGCGGAGGGCAACGAGATGGCATCCGGCGTCTATCTGGCGTTTCTGCGCGCCGGGTCCCAGCAACAGGTGCGCAAGATGCTGTTGTTGCGTTAGTTTTGGCGTCGAGCCCCGGCCGTACGGCATTGCAGTCGCCGTCGGGCGGCCCCGGGCCGCGCGCCAAGCCAATCCGGATTTCGTGAAGTACTGATTCTAGCATCACTTATCCCTTCAAAGGAACTGCCCATGTATTTCCTGGTGCTTCTTTTCTCTGTCCTGGTTCTGGAGCCTTTTCCGCTCTTTGCTTCCATCTCGTTCTCCAACCAGGCTTCCACGGCGGGTGTGGCCGACCCTGGTGAGGCCAACGGAGCCGCCTTTGGGGATTACAACGGGGATGGCTGGCCCGACCTGCTGGTGATGCGCATGGGCATCTGGGAGCATCCCCTGTTCTACCTCAACCAGGGGGATGGCAGCTTCGCAGACCAGAGCCAAGTCCTGGCTGCTGCTAAGAAGCAGGCATTGAGCGGGAGCTTCGTAGACTACGACGGCGACGGGGATCAGGACATCTACATCGTGTACTACGGTGCGTCCAACCAGCTCTTTCGCAACGACGGCGGTGCATTCGCCAGGATCGACCCGCCAGATTTTCTGGCAGAAAACGACGTGGCGCTCAGTGCCGTATTTGGCGATTTCGACGGTGACGGCGCTGTCGATCTCTTTACCACCCATCGCTTCTCTGTGTCCAATCAGTTCTACACCCGCATGTACGCAGAAGGCTTTGCAGACCAGAGTCACATCATCAGCTCCCTGCGTTCCGGGCGGGACACCTTCAGCGCCGTGCCTTTTGACTACGATGACGACGGCGATCTGGATCTCTACGTCAGCAATTTAGGTTTTCCCAACCTGCTGCACCGCAATGATGGTCACGGGGTTTTCCGACAGGTGGCCGAGGCTGTCGAACTGCGCCACCCGGGGGCCAGCGTGGCCGCTTTTCCGGCGGACTACGACAACGATGGAGACCTGGACCTGTACGTGGTCAATGCAGGGGAGCAAGCCAATGTCCTCTATCGCAACAACGGGGACGAGCGCTTCGTCGACGTGACCTCAGCAGCGGGTACAGGGGAGAGAAGGAGGAGTTTAGGAGCGGGGTGGGCGGATTTCGACAACGACGGAGATCTCGACCTGATCGTCTCCAACTCAGGTGGGCCCACTGTGTACGAAAACAATGGAGACGGCACGTTTGCGGATATCACTGCTGCGGCGCAGGGCGGGAGCCGGTCAGCGGGGCTGAGTACGGCGGGAGTTGCCGTGGCGGATTACGATCTGGACGGGGATGTGGATGTGTTCCTGGCCGGCACCGGGGAGGATCTGCTGCTGCGCAACGACAGCGCAGCGCAGGGCCACTGGTTGAGGCTGCGCCTCACTGCCCGTGGAAAGGCACAAACAGCCCTGGGGGCGCGGGTCACAATTGAGACGTCGGCCGGGATCCAGGTGCGCGAGTACGTGAATGCGGCAGCTTTGGGCTCTCTGCACGGAGACCTGCTGCACTTCGGCTTGGGATCCCAGGTGCAAGTGGACCAACTCACGGTGGACTGGCCTTTGGGGCAGCGCCAGGTCCTAAAGGGTGTGGAGGCGGATCAGGTCATAACCTTGCGGGAACCTCTGCCCCAGCGCGATCTGCGCATCCGCACAGTGGTGCGGCCTACCCTGGCTCCGGTCTGGGCACCGCTGGCGCCCGAGGTAGAGGTCTACAATGCCGGCCAGAGCCGGGTGACTGGCGTTGCTTTGCAGGCGCAAATCACCTATGGAGACCGCTCTGTCTACAGCGCCTCCGAGCCTGTCCCCGGGCTGGCGACCGGGGCTTCTGCCCGGGTCCGCTTTCCGTCCTGGACGCCGGTGTTGGGCGGGGTGTACAGGTTCCGGTTTGAGCTGGAGATCAACGACGATGTGAGCGGCAACAATACCTGGGAGCGCACCTCGTACCTGTATCCTTTCAGGGACGTGGCCCCCGAACTCGGCGTGGACGATCCAGGCAAGGGCTGGGCCGGTGCTTTTGCCGACTACGACAGCGACGGCGATCTGGATATCTACATCTCCAATGGGGGGTCCCTGGGTAGGGGAGCCAATATCCTCTACCGCAATGACCTGGAGCGGGGATTCACGGATGTGACCGAGGCCAGCGGGACCGCTGATAGGGGCAATGGAACCGGTCTGGTCTTCGCTGATTTCGACCGGGACAGCTTCCTGGATCTCCTCATTCGCCAAAGGGGGTTTCTTCCCTGAGGGTGAGTCAAACCGGCTCTTCCACAACAACGGGGACGGTAGCTTCTCGGATATTTCGACAGCAGCCGGTCTGGATCTTCAGGAGTCCAGCTATGCCCCAGCAGTGGGGGATTACGACCAGGACGGGTACCTGGATCTGTACGTGTCGCAGCTCCGCAGACAGTCCAACAGACTCTACCACAACCAGGGAGATGGGACCTTCGAGGATGTGACCCAGGCCAAGAACATCCAGAGCTCCGTCGACGTCAGCGGTTCCTCGGCAGCCTTTGCCGACTACGACAACGATGGAGACGTGGATCTCTACGCCAGTGTGTTCGGAGGGCATGACCTGTTCTACTCCGATGTCGGCGATACCAGCTTCGCGGTCAGCCCTGTCGGGAATGAGAGGGGGGACTCAGTGGGGATAGTGATGGGAGACTACGACAGCGATGGCGATCTGGATGTCTACGTGGTCAACCGGCACTGGCGCAGCGGGCTCTACCGCAACGAGGTGGATCAGCTGTTCGCGGACGTGAGCGCTGCCAGCGGCACCGAGAACTTCGCGCCAGGTACGGGCTGCGCCTTTGGCGATCACGACAACGACGGCGATCTGGACCTCTTCGTGGTCAACCTCGAAACAGCCGACCGGGTCTACATGAACCTGGGAGACGGCACGTTTGTGGATTTGGCCGGGGCCTTTGGCATGGCCGATACTTCGCGGGCGCGCGGGGTCATGTTGGGCGACTACGACGAGGACGGGGACCTGGATGCTTACGTGGTCAACGAAGGAGCGAGGAATCGTCTCTACCAGAATGGCGGCAGCTCGCACAACTGGCTGAAGGTGGACGTGCAGGGCGTGCAGAGCAATACGGATGGCATTGGCGCGCGCATCGGCATTTTCTCCGAGGGCCAGGCCCTGATCCACGAAGTGAACGGCACCGCGGGTTTTTCCCAGAGCAGCCGCACAGCGCACTTCGGGTTGGGGGAACGCGACCAGATCGATTCCCTGGTGGTGCACTGGCCCAGCGGCCAGGTAGATAGCTACCTGGACTTTGCGGCCAACACCACCCGGCAGGTGGTCGAAGGCCAGCGCCCCACAGCTGTGGAGGAGACGTCTGCGCCCGTGCCGCACCTGTTCGCCCTGGAGCAGAATCATCCCAATCCGTTCAACGCCTCGACCCTGATCGGGTTTAGCATCGCACAACCTGGCCGGGTGCGTCTGGTGCTCTACAATGCCCTGGGGCAGCAGATCCGCGTCCTGATCGACCAGGACCTGGCGGCCGGGAGACGTCAGGTGGTGTGGGATGGCCGGGATGACCAGGGGCGGTCAGTGGCCAGCGGAGCCTATTATTATCGCCTGGGGAGCGGCGGTGAGGAGAAGGTGCGCTCCATGGTGCTGCTGAGGTGAGGTGGAGGATGGCGTAGGGGGACAGCTATGTCGACCCAGTTATTTATCGCTTGATGAAAAAACCTGCGGAATAGACCGGCGCCTGCAGCGCATTCCTGGCCCGCGCGGAGTTGGTCGCGCTCAGTGAAACGCCGGCACCATTGCCCAGGTCGTAGATCAGTTCCGGGCCGTAGGTGACGAAGCTCTGGTCGTTGGCGTATAACCCACCCATGCCTCCGCCAACTGCGTCGTCCCCATTCTCCAGCGACTCGAGGCCGCGCACGTGGAGTATGGCCGTGAAACCGACGCTAAAGGTGTAGCCGCATTCCACTGCATAGAGGAACTCGTCCGAAAAACCGTTGATGCGGTTGTTGAATCCAATAGAGACATTCAGGTAGGCAGGTTTCGGATAGAAGGAATGTCCCGCCTGCAGGGCCAGTTGCTGATTGGCTTCGCCGTCGCCGGTCAGTAAACCGTTCGCCTGGGTGTCATCCCCCAAGGGCAGGCCTAGAACGAGGTCGGCGCCGAGCGTCGTCGCTCCCAGTTGTCGCAGGCGGTAGCGCAGACCGATCTGTGCGTCCCCGATTCCAGTGACATCGTCCCCTTTGAAGTAGACAAAACCGCTGGGGCGGCCGACTTGCTTGTTCAGGGTGATGCGTTTGAAAAATGGCAGATACCCGATGACGGTCAGGTCGGCTCTCAGCCCGTACTCGCCGTACAGGCTCGAAGTGTAGTCCGCCAGCGTCGGAATAGTAATCTTGCTGCCATTCACCTCGCGAAAGTTTTTCCCGCGCACCAGCTGCGTGTCGATCTTGAAGAAGCCGCTCCCTTGGGGTTGAGTCCAGGCCCCGGCGCCGGCATCGCCGGCACGGCCAAGTACTACGACGGCCAGCACAATTGCAAAGCGCTTCAAATCACATGCTCCTCTTAGATCGTGAGCGCTGCCGATGGGAGTCACTGGAGTTCAGCAAAGCCGAAGGTGACATTGAACGGAACGCAGTGGATGATAACCCAATCATACGTAGTCATCTCCACATCGGCCGGAAGCGGGTAGCTCTGGGCGCCGGAAAAACTCTGCAGCTGACCGATTTTGAGGCTGGTGGGTCCAACCATGGCTGCGGTGGAGAGAAATACCTCCAGTGCAGGTCCTTTGCTCACCAGAAAGTCGTCGCCCAGAACCAGCTCCAGTACCCCCGAATCCCCCGTCTGGACAACGGCCCTCCCCTCGCACACATAACTGGAGCCGGGACGTGGCACGAACATGCCCGCACGCTCACCTCCCGGTACCGTTACGACAATCGCGTTGCTGGTGACGCCCTCGGTTTCGGCGGTAATCGTCGTTCGTCCAGGCGAGGTGGCTGATACCCGACCGGCATCGTCCACTGTGGCTACGCCCTCGTTCGAGCTGCGCCATTGATAGGACGTTTCTCCCAGCACCTCGCCACGCGCATTCTTATTCTCCGCGGCGAGTTGAAAAGTTCCGCCTTGCTGTATCTGGACCGCGGACGGCGATAATCGCACAACCGCCACTTGATCGCTGTCGTCAACCACGTTCACCAGAGCCGGATCGCTAACCACGTCCTCGATGCTGGCGGAGACGGTCACTTGCCCCGAGACCAGGCCGCGTACAGTACCCCGCTCGTCCACGGTAGCGATCTCCGCATCCGATACGGACCAGCGGATGGAGGCATCGGCAAGGGGTCGTCGAAGTAGGTCGCTTCAAACCTCCGGCTTTCGCCGACCTGCACGGCCGCCATATCCGGAATCACGAGAATGCGGGGATCGACCGTCATGGGCGGATCGGCGATATGATCCGTACCCGTACAACCGTGAACCAAACCGGCGATGCCGATGCAAAACCATTTCTTCATCGCGCTGCCTTCCAGTTGAAAATTCGTTTCAAATAGCGACTGCTCGCGATGGTTTTGTCGATTTCTCCATGCATTTGAGGTGGAAAGTTCAAGGGGCCAAACCTCGTTCCTGAGTAGGATGAGTAGCTCGCAAAACTGTCGTCTCGAATGATACTTTCCAGAATATATCTATACATATTGATATTGGAGAGCGCCTGCAATGGTTGTCCATCAGGAAAGCATTGAGGGCACCACTCTCTAACTGCCTTGAAATTGAAGATGTCTGGGATTTGGGACCTAAAAAAGAGAATTCTACTGTACTCGCTGATTGGATAGTCGTCCGTCAATGCCGGACTCTTTCGAGTGATTCTCGACAGAGTTTCAGCGTCTGACAAATACATACCGACAACGTCTGTGAGGTTGCCTACAGAGATTCTTTTCAAATCCATGCTTATCGCTTGGCTCTTATTTGCATTTTGAGTAAAAGTGTACGGATCCAGAATGTTTTCAGCATCCTTTCTACCCATTAGTATCAACTCTCCAACATCCCCCCAGAATAGGTTTCCATTGGGAAAGACCTCCATAAACGACCGAATCATCGATAAGACCACCTCTTTGGGTTGTTGGCGAATAGGTAGCCACTGGGTAAGGAAACCTCCTTTCTTTAGTTTCTTTTTCGAAAGTTGATAAAACTCTTTTGAATAAAGGGAAGCTACACCTGCAAAGCCTATCGGGGGTGGCTCAAGGGTGACAAGGTCGTAGGTGACGCCCCTGTCCATGCGAAGGTGTTGGCGACCATCGTTAACAAAAACTCGAACACGCGGATCACGGAGAATGTCTTGGTTCCACTGCCTAAAAAATTTAGCGTGCTCCAATACGTGCTTAGATAAATCAACCAGCTCGAGGTTTTTTACACTTTCATACAAAGAGGCTGCGTGCACTGTGTTTCCAACTCCGAAGCATATGACCAGAACATCTTCTGGCTTCTCTAACTGAAGCAAGGAAAGATGAACGAAGGATCTCATGTACCTTTGCGATTCCAATGATGTTGAGGACATGGCATGGCCATTGGTAAATAGGTAGCGTCCCTCGGCTCTTATTGGAATGTCAACGATTGCGATGGATTCGAGAATTCCTTCGCTTGTCGTCACAAGGTGAGGTGGTTCTAGCATACCCTTGACAAAGTTCTTATTGCGAAAACTCTTAACAAGCAAGTAGTCCTTATCCATCTCAAGCCAGCGAACAAGGCATGAGATTAAGGCAACTAAGATCACCACGTGTACCAATCGCAATGCAGTTTGTTTTTTACGTAGCAAAAATTCCCTATTCATTGGGAAGAGTAACAGCATATTTACAAAGGTTAAGCAGACCATGAAAAAGAGAGTCCACTTAGTGCCAAGCGATGGTATGAATAGAAAACCGGTGAGCAGTGACCCACAAAGGGCACCTAGGGTATTCCATAGGTAGAGGCTTCCAGATCTCTTTCCGACCTCTCGAGTCCTGTCTTGGATGAGCGCATTTGCTAAGGGAAAAGAAAATCCCATAACGAAGGCTGGAATGCCAACTAACTTTAGAATCGGTATTAGGATCAGTGCAAATTCATAGAGCGGTTGAATGAGAGCAGGGAGTGCAAAGAATGTGTCTTCGTGGACTTTTGTGATTGGGTAGAAGTCGAAGAATAAGAACCCGCCCATTACAAAGAATGCAAAGACCACCTGAGAATAGAAAAAAAGTAGCTCAGGACGTTTCAGTCGTTTAGTCAGGATGCCACTGGCTACAGAGCCAAACCAGATACCGACGAGAATAACCAACAGTAGGAGCGAAAGGACAGAGCGATACTGTCCTAGTGAACTAATCAAAAATCGAAACCACAAGACTTCCATACCAAGGCCAACGAAGCCGACACAAAACAATATCGATGACACGATCACTAGGCTAGGGGAGGGAGTAGATTTAGACTTCGAAGGACGTTGGGACTTACTTTTCAACTGAGGGCTTGGGTGATCGGCCTGAACAATGAGAGTCTCCTCATTGTAAGCGCTATCGCCAAGCTTTTTGAGCCTTGCCGAAGCTATTCCAAGAGCCCCTAGACCTGCCAGAAGATTAAAAGCAACAGCGACCATCTGAGTGCTGAAGATCCCAGCCTTGGGGATCAAGACAAAATCAGCAAGAAAACAGCCAAGGGCCGCGCCAGCGGTATTGATCCCATAGAGCCAACCAACCTTAGGGGCTGTCTCGCGTAAGTCACTATACAATAGATACCGGATGAGAAGAGTAAGGGTGGCTCCCATTGTGAAAGTTGGTGGAAATACAAGGGCCGTTGCTACAACGTAGCGCAGTATCACAGATCCCCACGAGAGTTCGTACCAATTGTTGCTGGTGAGGGTATAGGAAGAAATTAGGGCCGACCACTCTTCCCCCCGGATCAGTAGCACTGCGATTAGAAGGCCAAATGCGGCGATCAAAAACTCAGCGTAGGCATAGACTTTGATACAGAAATCTCTGTCTTTTCTGTAAACTTTGTCGATCCATCGTCCGGCAAAATAGCCCCCCAGACCCAATCCGCACATGAATACGGCGACCACTAGGGAAGTGGAATGGATAGTGTTTCCAAAGAGAAGGCCAAACTGACGAACCCAGACAATTTGGTAAAGAAGCCCACTGATACCTGAAAGAAAAAAGACCAAATAAACGTTGAAAACCCGAGCCATAGATCAACTCTACAGTACCTTGACTATTGTATTTCTAAGCTAGGACAACGGACTTTAGTCGACCCAACGTTCGCTTTGAATGGGATTTTTGCAACTGCATTTATTCTGCTCTTAGAATAAATGACGACTATGTCGAAGGACAATCTCTTGCTCTTGTGGTAGCAATGGGTCTCTATTGCAACACGAGGTAGGGGAGCCAGCCTTTTTGCCAGTGAAGCACGTTGGACACTCTCAGTACCCTTATTGGATCGAATAGAGCTAATCCAGCCGAAAGGTGGTCCCGGCGATGAATCGGACCAGCTCGGGCTCGGGAATCGGCTGGTCTCCTTCTTTCTCCGTCCACCAGTAGGCGGTGAACAGCCGGCCGTCGGCAAGCTCGGTGACCACCGGATACCCGAGATCCCAGCAGTAGGCGTCGCCGCGAACGACGAACTCTTCGCTCCAGGTTTTTCCCAGGTCATCGCTGACGACACCGATGATTCCGCGGCATCCGCGATCCGCGGTGCGCCGGGCGAACAGTATGACAATGCGCCCGTCCCGAGTTACCAGCGCTACCGGACAGCGCTGGCGCGAGTTGTCCTTGATCCCTTCTTCATTGCGCGGAGCCGATTCCGCTCGTGGACCGAAAACCGGGCCGCAGAATGTGCCGGGAGTCGTGACGAACTCCGGATTCGACCAGGTCATGCCATCGTTGGTCGAGAAGGCGACGCACGGGGTCTCGAAATCGGGGGTCGGTCCCCAGTGTTGATGCATGCAGGTCATTAAACGACCGTCGGGCAGTTTGTGCACCCCGGAGTAGTTGTATCCCGCAAGCATGTCGCCGTCCAGGGGAGTGATATCCGGGTTGATGCGGGCGACGTTACTGACGTATTCGAAGGTGACGCCGTTGTTGTAGCTGGCGTAATAGGCACAGATGTTGCGCCGGTAGATGCCCCCGACGATGCCGAGGACCCCATTGTCGAAATGCACGTGCCCCAGATTGACGGACAGGTACCCTGCACCCGGCGCCCAACGGGGGGCGTCGATCAACGTTGCCTGGCTCTCCCAGGTGCGGCCCCGGTCCCGGCTGCGGACACAGAACGACGGATTGTGCTTCAGCTTTCCCAGGTGAAAGTTGAGCTCCTTGTTCGGTTGATTGGCCGATCCACCAATAGGCCACCTCAGATATTCGCTGTGGCAGAAGTGGATGATGGCGTTCGAATCTCCCAGGTCGATCTCTTCGCGTTCGCTAATGTCTCGGGGACGCAACCAGTCAAGAGTCTCGTCAATCGTGCGGTCGTTGTTCCAGATCCATTGGCGCTCGCTTTCCGGCCAGGTCTCGCCGTTGTCGAGGGAGCGACTCAACATCACGCCGGATTCGCTGCCCCACTTCTCGTGCGCGCCACGAAATGACCGGGGTCCGCCACTGTGCCTGTTGTAGCCTGGCGGGAGATCGTCGGTGTAATTCATCGGTACGGCTAAGTAGGCAAGGGCGATTTCGCCGTCGCCGAAGTTCCAGATGCCCCCCCGATTCGGTGCGAACATATAGAGATGGTCGTCATAATGGACCTTGATGTGTTTTACGTCGTTGAGCGCGATCGGGCGCACTCCGACAGTTCGTTTTGATTCCATGAATGTTTCTCCAGTGGGTTCTTTAACGTCGCTGGGTTCGAAGGGCCGTCCACAGCATAGAGAATGGTCGTTCCATTGTCGATAGGGTGCCTCCCAGTTGCTGAAGGCAGCCGCACGTGGCCATTCGCTCCCGCATTTTCCCGTTCATATATTCACACCCAGAACGACCGTGGGCGCGTCCGACGACGAGCTCAGCTAGTACGATCAAACAAGGGAAGGGAAGGCAATGGCAGACAACAAGCTGGGTTACGAAGATACGCCCCAGATTCCTGGACTGAAGTACAAGGTCCACGATACCAAACGTCCTCAGGCTCCGGTGATCACCCCGCCCAGCTCGAGCGTTGAAGAGGCACCAGGCACCCCTCCGTCCGACGCTACCGTGCTGTTTGACGGGGCAGATCTGTCGAGTTGGGTGAGAAGAGAAGGCGGAGAGGCCAGCTGGCAGGTTGCGAACGGTTATATGGAGGTGACCCCCGGCAACGGAAGCATCCGGACCCGTGAGCACTTCGGCGATGGACAGTGGCATGTGGAGTGGGCGACACCCCAGGTGGTCAAAGGCGAGAGCCAGGGTCGTGGCAACAGCGGCGTGTTTCTAATGGGCACGTACGAGATACAGGTCCTCGACTCCTTCGATAACGCGACCTATGCCGACGGTGCCGCGGCCGCCATTTACGGTCAGTATCCGCCGTTGGTCAACGCCTGCCGCGAATCGGGACGCTGGCAAACCTACGACCTGGTCTGGATAGGACCCCGCTTCGACGGGGGCAAGTTTGTGAGCCCGGCACGTCTCACCCTGATCCACAACGGCGCCGTAGTCCATCACGACCGCGAGCTTCTCGGCCCCACCGCCCATCACACTTTTCTGGAATACGAGGAGCACCCCGATACAGGACCGCTGGAGCTTCAGGATCACGGGGACCTGGTTCGCTATCGCAACATCTGGTTCCGCGAGCTCGGAAGCAACGAATGAGCGAGGTCCGGGTTCGGTTCGAGGATGTGGACGGCGATGGCGATCGTGAGGTCGTGGTCGAAAACGACTGGCTGCGCGCTGTCTTGCGATTCCCCGAAAAGGTCGGCCAAGAGTATTACGGTCAGCGATTCAGTTGGGGCGGTCGCCTGCAGTCGCTGATCTACCGGCCCACCGGGCGCGAATATTTCATGGCCGAAATGATCGACCCCGAAAACGTGGCTCCTTTTGGTTTGCCCGACGAGCTGTTCGAGATGTTTCCGTTCGAAGGAGACGAGAGACGGCAACTCAAGATGGGGGTCGGGGTTTTCGACGGTCCGGAAGAGAACGCGACGCTGGATCCGTTGCCCTGGAGCTGGCGGCAGGAAAAGGAAGGCGACGAAACGGCGATTGTGTTCCGCCAAGAGGCAGAGAATCTGGGCGGCTACTCCTTTGTCTACGAAAAACGGTACCGCTTTCGAGATGATTCCGCCTGGTTCGGGTTTGACGTTGTCTGGGAGAACGGCAGTGAACGAACCTACGAGTCGGACTGGGACATTCACTCCTTCCATCAAAGTGGCGAACCGCCCCGCTCCTCCTGGTTCGTGGCGCCCAAACGAACCTGGATCAGCTGCGGCAAAAGCCGCGTGCGCGCCGTTGTAAAGGAAGCCAGCCCGATCTTCGCTACCCTCGATCGGAACAGCTACGTCGCCGACCGGATTCCGTGGGATCTGGACGGCCACGCCTGGTGGTATGCATTGGGCCCCGGAGACGGCGACGAGTTCTATCTGCTTCACGGCCGCTTCGAACCCTTCCGCGGGCTGTTCTGGCACGCCTGGCGCGCCTTCACACCCCAGGGGATCTGCCATATCTCCCTGCCACCGGGCGAGACCGCTCTTTGGGGGTTTGACGTTACCCTCGGTATGGGGGGAAGAAACTTCGTCGCGGCTGGCGAGGACTGTGGGATAACCATCGATCGGGAGAAGGAGGAGCAGGTTGTGGTAAGGGTGCATTCAGCGCACCGCCGCATCGGAAAGGTCAACCTGCATATGATGGCGCCCGATGGTGTCTTGCTGCACTCCAATCTCTTGGAGGGGCACTCAAGCCCCGGACAGCCGCTCGGTGCGCGCGTCGCGTTGCCGGCGGATCACGATTATGTGAAGCTAGCGGTATCTTATCTCGAGCACGATCGGGTGATGTTACAAACGGAAGAGATTGTTCCCTGCGAGCCCCATCGCCCCACCGCTCACCTGCCTTTCGAAGGAGGCGGTCGTCGCGTGTTCGCCATCAGCGATCCTAACATCGAAGATCATCAGGTCGACTATCTTCACTTCTGCTCCCATGCCCTGCAGTGCGGATTTCATGCCGAGTGGAGTCAGGCAGGTCCGACGATTCCAGACAGACTGGCGGGTTTATCTGTGGTTTGCATCGTGGGTGATGGGTGGCCGCAAGAACGAATCGACGAGCTTGCTGCCTGGACTCGGGACGGAGGCGGGTTAGTGCTGTGCGCGCCATTTAGAGACCTGGTCCAGGCTCTGGGTTCTCTGTCTCCTCTGGTGCCCGACGGGGACGGAAGCTTACAGGTATGCGATCCGCCGTTGGGATTGAGTCAGGCAACCGCGCATCCGACCGCCGATTCTTTGTTGATGGGCCCCGGCGAGTCCCTCAAGATCGCCAGGTGGACCCCCGCTAAAGCGGTAGCTGGCGCGCAGGTGACGCTGTCGTTCACCGATGAGTACCAGCACCCCGCCGTGGCCTTGCACGAGGTGGGTAAGGGCCGAGTGATCGCGGTCGCCTCGAGGCCGGCCTGGGGTGAGGGAAGTCACGCCGTTATCTGGGATGGGTGGGGGCAGTATACCCGGGCCTTTTGGGGAGGTCTTTTGGGTTGGGCATCGAGATGCTGGTAACCGAGCTGAAACCGAGCGAGATCGCCCGGTTTCGCACCTTTGGTTTTCTGCAAAGACTACGGTTGTTCACGGCTACGGAGATGTCAGAGGTCATTGCGGCGGCTAACGCCCTGTGGGACACGGATCAGACGCCGGAGTCGGAGATCGGTGACCGCCGACTGAGTCATTTTGTCGAGCGCCTTCCCGTGCTGTCCGAGCTGGTGTGCGATGACCGCATCTACAAGGCCGCCGAAACTCTCCTCGGCCCCGATTTCATTTGGATCGGATCGGAGGGCAATGAGACCTACTACAGCGAGCTGCACTGGCACCCTGACCGCAAGTACTACCGGCCCGAAGAGAAACACAACATCCCGTTTCGACAGCTGAAGATGATGATCTACATGGAGCCGGTAACCCGGGAAACCGGATGCATGCGTGTGCTCCCCGGGTCGCACCGGTTACCTTTGCACGAGGATCTCGGACCCCAGGAAGATCTGCGGGACGAGAAACCGTTCGGTTTGGAGGGGCGGGAAGTGCCATGTGTGCCCTTGGAATCCGATCCGGGGGATGTGGCCCTGTTCGACCACTGTCTCTGGCACGGGATGTTCGGTGGCCGCCACGGCCGCCGTTACATTGCCCTAAAGTTCGCCGCGCGACCGCGGCGGCCGGAAGATGTCGCGACCTTGAAGCAGTATTCTTTGGCTGCCTTCGAACCGCACGAAAACTTCCTCAACAGTTCGAATCCACGGCTGAGGGGTATGGTGGAGGGAATGGCGGATCTGCTCTAAAGTCACTGACTCCCACGGAAAGACCGAAACCTTTTTGGCAAGCAACAGAAGCATCCTCGTCACCGGCGCTGCCGGTTTCATCGGGTCCCACCTCTGCGAACGGCTCGTGGGTGCCGGCCACGGTGTTCTGGGAGTCGACTGCAAAACCGACCATTACACTACGGCATTAAAAGATCTGAACCTCGAGGGTCTGCGCCATTCAGGTGTGCGGCTGGACTCGAGCGATCTGGCGGCGGATGATTTGAAGAACCTGATGGATGGCGTGGAGTTCGTCTTCCATCTGGCGGCGCAACCTGGGATCTCAGGTAGCACTTCCTTCGATAGCTATCTGCGGAACAATATCGTCGCCACACATCGGTTGTTGGAGGTTGCCTCTGAATGCGCGAGTCTGCAGGGCATGCTGAACATCTCAACCTCTTCGGTTTATGGGGCCGACGCCACCGGGGATGAGACCTCAGAACTTTTGCCGACTTCGCACTACGGGGTGACCAAGATCGCCGCGGAGCAGCTGATGCTTGCGGCTCATCGAGGCGGGGAAGTGCCTTGCTGTTCGCTGCGACTCTTCTCTGTCTATGGCCCCAGGGAACGCCCGGAGAAGCTTTACCCCAAGTTGGTCGGCGCCATCCTAGAAGATCGACCGTTCCCGCTGTTCGAAGGAAGCGAACAACATATCCGCAGCTACACCTTCGTGAACGACATCGTCGACGGAATGGTGGCAGCCTTGAACAACTTCGATTCCTGCGTCGGTGAGGTGTTTAATATCGGCACCGACGTGGCCCACACCACCGGAGAAGGGATCGAGATTGTGGAAAAGCTTACTGGAAAGTCGGCTCGGGTCGACAGACAACCCCGCCGTGCCGGGGATCAGACCCGCACGCTGGCGAACATATCCAAGGCGCGCCGCGTCCTCGGGTACAATCCAACGACCTCTCTAGAGGATGGGCTGCGAGTCGTGGTGGAGTGGTACCAGTCACAGATTCAGGGCCGGATCAATCTCTGGCCCACACGATAAGGAGGAGACCTTCATGCGCAGAGTCATGGTTCGCTACAAGGTGAAAGCCGACAAGGCGGCCGAAAACAGGCAGTTGATTGAGAAGGTGTTCGAGGAGTTGAAGGCCACGGCGCCGTCGGGCGTTCGCTATGCATCGTTCGTTCTCGAGGACGGAGTGAGCTTCATGCACCTCGCTTCGATAGAAACCACGGACGGCTCGAATCCGCTGGGAATCCTGGAAGCGTTTGGCGCCTTCCAGGAAGAGATCGAAGAGCGGTGCGAGGTTCCGCCCGAAGTGACGGATCTGGAGGAGATTGGGTCGTACGGGCTTTTCGGCAGTTGAGGCAGGAAGCTGCCCAAGCCAGGGACGTTTCGAACAGGCAGGCAGCTACTTCGGCGGCAGTGAGGAGACGAACCTGGCTGCCTGGTCGATCCATTTCTTCAGTTTTTTCTGGTCCGTGTGTATGCCGCTACTAAGGTAGACCATGCTCCTGATCGGTTTGCCGGTGAAGTCCATCTCTTCGACATCTGATTCCCCGAGTGCGGCTGCAGCGCCCTCGTTTCCCAGCCGCAAGACGACTTTGTCGTCGCTGACGCCACAACACATGTGGCCATTCAACATGAAGGCGATGCCGCCAAACATCTTGCGTTCGTCCGTCTTCTTGCGTCCAAGCGCTCGGCGCACGCGGGTCGCAATCCCCTCGTCGTAAGCCATTTTCGATCTCCTCACATACGCGACGACCTACGTTTCATCAATGGTTCGGCACCATCTCGATGTATGCAAGGGCAAGTCCTGGTTTGGAAGTTTTGTTGAACTGCAACACCTTGAGCGTGACCTCTACCAATCCTGGATGGTCGATCTGGACTGTCCCCAGTTTCGAGGCGATCTCGGGATAATACTGGGCGTGTGGCGTCTGTAGCTTCTCGTCGGCGCGCAACACGCGGATCAATCGCTTTCCGCCAACGGTGATGCTGTGGCCCCGAGTATAGCGCAGGGTGCCGGTAACGAGGCGCACGAGATAGCTTCCCGGCCTCAAGATCCTCATCCGCCAGCTCATCCAATTCGCCTTGTTGTGCCAGTGTTCGACCACTCCGCTGTGGCTGAGCGCGAGACGCCGACCCCGCGCGGGCAGATGGAGCCGGGCCATGCTCGGCAACAGCTTTAAGCGGCCATCGGGTTGCTGCAGGGGGGCCGGGTCGACCTTCGGCGCGCCGCACAGTTCCAGCGCGACCACCGAAACGTGGGGGTTCGGTTTCTTGGCTGGCAGCTGAAGGCAAAGAACGTCGTGACCTAACGGTCTGGAGTGGGTCTGCTCGAACGAGAGAGAACTGCTCGGCTTCGATAGCAGGTAAGCGCAGCGCACCTCGGTGCGCAGGCCGAACAAGCTGAAGCGACCTCCCCTCCAGGTGGTGAACAGCAGAAACAGCTTGTTCCCCTTGCGGGTGACCGTGCCCCAGCTGAAGGAGTAGGGAAACGGACTGGCGTCGGTCCCGTAGATCGCTTCGCCATGCAGGCCCATCCAGGCCCCGATCGCCTGCAGGCGCCTTATGCTGGGTTGAGGAATCAAGCCCCCGGCTGTGGGTCCGACGTTGAGCAGGTAATTGACCCCTTTGCCGGCCAGCTCGGCGAGCAACGCCAGCAGCGTTTTGACCGATTTCCAGTGGTGATCTCTGATCTTGTAGGCCCAGGTGTCGTTCATGGTTGCCGGGGTCTCCCATAAACCTTCGAGGCGCCCCTGCGGGATCTGGTTGTCACCGAGGCTGCCGTAGTCCCCGACTCCGTGGCCCACTCGTCCGCTGACGATACAGCTTGGCTGCAGGCTTCGTACCAGCCGACGCAGACTGAGACTGTCCCTGCGACCGATGGAATAGGGGGTGTCGAACCAGATCAGGCCGATGGGGCCGTACTGGGTGAGCAGCTCGCGCACCTGAGGTTTACATTTTGCCTTCAAATAACGGGAAAACCGTTGCTCCCTCTCGTCATAATCCCAGTCGTTGCCGAAGCCGTCGGGATGGTGCCAGTCCTGGTCCTGGGAATAGTAGAAGCAGAGCCGGATGCCGGCCTTCTTGCACGCAGCCGCAAGTTCCGCCATCGGATCGCGTCCGAAAGGAGTGGCATCGATTATATCGTATTCGCTGCACGGCGAGTCGAAGAGCGCGAAGCCATCGTGATGTTTGGCGGTGATTACCAGGTATTTCATGCCCGCGGTCACCGCCAGCTTGACCCAAGCCTCCGCGTCAAAACGGACCGGATTGAACCGGGGGGCCAGCTTTTCGTATTCGCTGACCGGGATACGCGCTCGATGCATGATCCATTCGCCGATGCCATCGATCTCCCGCCCCTTCCAGCGCCCCGCCGGCACCGTGTAGATTCCCCAATGAATGAACATGCCGAAACGGGCTTCGTTCCACCACGCCACCCGTGTCCGGTCGGCGGAGCTCTTCAACCTGCGTCCGCCCGTGGCGGATCTACTCGCTTTATGCGCTTTAGCCATAGCACCTATTTCGTATATTGTCTGGTGCCCTGTATCACAAGTATGCCTGTATTTAGTCGCCGATTCATCCCGACCTGCGGCGTTGCGCTCATTCGACGTATGTCACCAATACGTCTCGATCGCGCGCCTTGCAGGCCAGGCTGACTCGACGCCCTCATTTTACAAGCCTACTTCCGATACAGGGCACTAGTGCCTCAGAATTAAGAGCCGTCTCGTCCGTTCAGCAATCACCGGAAGGGAAATAGTCGTGTTCGTTTCAGTCGCCCCGCGATCGCTGCCCCTTGTGCTCTACCCACCGAAAAACATGTCCGTGCTGCAGATCTCAGTGGACGCCTTTTCGTCGCAGATATTTCGTCTTTGGATCTCGGAAAACGTGGGAGCCACCGGAGGTCAAATCTACAACCAGGCACAGGTCGGCCCCCAAGAGTGGGTCGCCGAGGATAACGGAAACAGCTTGAGGTCGCGCCAGGTCGACGGGGGGGTTCTACAGCTGGACGCCGTGGTTCGGATCGAAGAGGATCACCTCGTGCTGCGGTATGATCTATTGAACACTGGTGACAATCTGCTTGAGAAGGTTACGGTCGGCACCTGCTACCAGCTGGCGGAAGCCAGTAACTTCCGGGATCAGGTGGGGGACCGAACCTATGCGTGGGCGGATCGACGCCTGGCCAACGTCGCGGCAGACGGTATCCCGGCCGAGTGTCACGATCACCACGAACCCGAAAAATCCTCGTTCCTGAAGATGCCCGATCCGGAAAGCGGTAGGGCGGTAATCGGCGTAGAGGCGACCTCGGGAGGTTCCACCGCCATGGCCTGGGAGACCCACAACGAATACAGCGGGAACACGGATCCGGCCCTGAACTGCATCCATGGAGGCCCCGTAGCGCCCAGGTTGGAACCGGGCGCGAGGATTTCGCTCAACGGGTGGCTGGGGTGGTCGACGGGACCCGTAGCCGAACTGTGCGAGCGCGCGCTAGAAGCCGTGAAAGCGGCGGGCTCGTGAGCGGTATCCGCATCGGGGTGAACCAGTTCAGCTTTCATCGTTATTACGGCGAGATTCTCCGGCGCGAGACCGATCCGCAGGTGCGCTGGGATCTGGATAGGTTTCTCGAGCAGATCGAACCCCTCGATCTGGACGCGATCTCGCTGCAGACCATCTATCTCCAGGAGGAGGAGAACTTCCAGGGCAAGCTAAGGGAGGCCAGCCACGGTTTTCGCGAAACCATCCTCGAGTGGGGCCATCCGGACGGGTTGCAGATGGGGAAGTCGGCGGCAGCCGAGGCGGATGCTTTAAAGTGGATTGGCCGGGCGCAAGAGCTGGAGATGGATCTCATGCGTATCGTTGCGGGTTACCCTTCCTATCGCGGAGAGGAGCCGGTGGCGGACCAGATTCGACGGCTGACTCCCGTGCTGCAGCGACTCTGCGACCAAGCGGCTGAAACGCGGCTCGATCTCGCCCTGGAGAATCATGCCGATTTCACACCTGCAGAGTTGAAACAGTTGATCGAGGAGGTCGGAAGGGAGAATCTGGGTGCGGCCTTCGACACTGGCAACTGCGTCAGGCTTGGCGTCGAGCTCCTGGAAGGCACGCGCACTATCGCGCCGTTCACGAGTATGGTGCACCTGAAGGACATCGTCCAGCTGCCCGAATCGGTCGGCGATCCCCTGGCCGTCTGGCCGTCGGCCGTCCTTGGGCAGGGTTCGACCGACGTGACCGCCGCCCTAGATATTCTGGTCGCCGCTGGTTTCGCCGGTCCGGTGTTGGTCGAGCTGTCCGCACTCTATCCGTTCGGTGGCGACGAATGTGAGGCCGTCGCCGCATGTGTGGAATGGCTGAACAGATATGTGGTGACCGATGGCCGAGATTGATCTCGATTTCACACCGGGCGTTCCGGTGTTCGATGCGAATATGGTTCTTGGGCGACGGCACAACCGTCGCTTTCCGTTCGACACGGCTCCCGAGTTGATCGGCGAAATGGATCGATTGAACGTCGATAGAGCCCTGGTCTATACCCCGCACGCGGTCAGCTACGATACTCGGGAAGGCAACGACTACTTGCTCCAGTTGATCGACGGCGAGTCGAGACTAGTGCCCCAGTTCGTCTGCAATCCGTCGGCGGACGATCTTCAGGATTTTGCGCACCGCTTGCGGTCTCACCGGATTCGCTCTATTCGCATGCTGCCCGCGGTTCATGGATATCCGTTCCGCGACTGGGTGGTCGGACCGTGGTTGGAGTGGGCGGCCAGCAATGCCATTCCGGTCTGGTTGCCGGTAAACTTCGGCATTCCTACACGTCGCTCGGAGCTCGATGCCAATCAGCTCGACCCCGAAGCAGTCCACGACACGCTGTCGGCGTTCCCCAGGTTGCAAGCGGTCCTCTGCGAGACCCAGATCCGTCACATCACCTGGGTTTTGCCGCTGCTGCGAAGTCTTCCCAACCTGGCGGTGGAGCTCTCGCGTCACGCCATCACCGACGGAGTCCAGATGTTCATCTCTGCCGTTGGTGTTGAGCGCATCCTGTTCGGCTCGCGCTTTCCCGATTCGCCGTTGGGCGCCCATCTTTTTCATCTGTTCAACTGTGGTCTCGAGCCGGAACCGCTGCGCCTGATATGCAGCGGCAATCTCGAGCGACTGCTGGCACTGGAAAGGTAACCGATGCAGACGCCGGTTATCGATTTCCACAATCATGTGGGGCGCCACGGTCGGTTGTTCATGGACGACGATCCAGACCGCTTTGTCCGATTTATGGATCAGGCAGGGGTCGACCGGGCATGTATGTTCAATGTCTGGTACGGCGACGCCCGCCACGGCAACGACATGACGGCAAGGTTCGTTGCCACGTATCCAGACCGTTTCGTCGGTGCCTGCTTCGTCAACCCTCATTACCCGGAAGAGATCGTGCCCGAACTGGACCGCTGTTTCGCCGATCTGGGCATGAAGTACATCAAGTTGTATCCTGCCTATCTCGGTCGTCCCATCGATGACCCGGCGTACGATATCGTGTTCGAGTGGGCCGATCCCCGTGGCATGGTGATCATGAGCCACCACGATCGCTGGCCGGAACCTCGACGTTACATCGGCTTGTCACAGCGATATCCGAACATCAGATGGGTCGTCGCCCACGGAGGCAACGGCCCGTTCGGCCAGGAGGACGCCGTGGCCGCCGCCCAGGCGTCTTCCAACATCTACCTGGAGACTTCTACTTCGTTCGGCGACGGCCGCACCATCGAGTTTCTCGTGAACGGGGCGGGAGAAGACCGTGTGCTCTTCGGCTCGGACATGCCCGAGCAGGACCTTCGCTACCAGCTAGGCAGGGTGGTCACGGCGGAGATCTCGGAGGAGGCGAAGCGAAAGGTGCTTGGATTGAACGCGATGAGACTGCTTAACCTGGGAGATTGAGATAGATGTTCGAAAACCTGAGAGTGGGACACCCGCGCCTGCTGGCATTGGACGAGGATTTCGACCGCGCCCGCACCAACATCGAGCAGTACGAAGATGCTCGTAGGCTGCGAAACCGTCTCTACGAGGAGGGTTTGCAACTGTTGGAACAACCGCCGGCCGAACACAAGCTGGAAGGACGGGGCGGTCTTGCCGATCGCAGTCTCGACGAGGTCTGGGTGCTGCTGCCGATCAGCAGGATGGTGGCCGATCGCATCTACACCCTGGCGACGCTCTACCGCCTGGAAGGGGAGGAGCGGTTCGCGCGCCGTGCGGTCGAGGAGTTGCGATCGATCGCCGCTTTCCCCGACTGGAATCCGTTCCACTTCCTCGATACCGCGGAGATGACCCACGCTGCTGCCGTTGGCTACGATTGGCTCTACACCTTCATGGATGAGACCGATCGCGCTCAGGTGCGCACCGCCATCGTCGAAAAGGGACTGAAGGAAGGGATCCAGGCGTACCGGGAGGAACACCACTTCGTTACCCGGGGAACGAACTGGAACCAGGTGTGCAATGGCGGATTGGGCATGGGTGCCCTGGCACTGGCCGATGAGGAGCCCGGCTATGCCGAGCATATCCTGTCGCGTGGATTGGCCTCCTTGCGCCGGGCGATGGAGACCTACGCTCCCGACGGCGGTTGGGACGAGGGCCCCATGTACTGGCATTACGGCACCCGTTACCTGGTCTATTTGATTCAGTCATTGAAGATCGCCCTCGGTGATGACTTCGGACTGATCGATCTTCCCGGCTTCCGCGTCGCGGGTGATTATCGGGTCCAATACATCGGTCCATTGGGTCGCACCTTCAACTATTCTGACTGCGAAGACAGCGCCGGCGGCACCCCGGAGATGTTCTGGCTCGGTCGCACCTTCGACAAGCCGGAGTACTTCTGGCATCAACGCCAGTGGATCGACGACGACCACATCGGCCATCGCGGCAAACCGCGGAACGAGGGCGCCGTTGCCCAGGATTTGATCTGGTTCGAGGGGGGGCAAGAGGATCCGCCGGACTTTCCCCTCGATGTCCTGTTCCGCAAGATCGAGGTCGCCTTCTTCCGCAGCTCGTGGCACGACGAAGAAGCGTTGTTCGTGGGTTTCAAAGGGGGTGAAGGAGCGGTGAGCCACGGGCACATGGATCTCGGGTGTTTCGTACTAGACGCGCTGGGGAAACGCTGGGCGTTGGAGCTGGGCATGGAGGAGTACGAGATCCGCGACTTCCTGCTGCAGACTGGACAGGTGAAGGAGCGATGGGAGATCTACCGGCTGGGCACCGACAGTCACAACACCCTGGTGATCGACCAGACCTACCAGCACCCGAACTCCCGCGCGCCAATCGTTCGCTACCGGTCGACACCGGAAAAGGCGTTCGCTGTCGCCAACCTGTCGGAGGCGTATCCCACCACCCGTGGCGTGATGCGCGGCGTCGCCATGTTGGATCGCGAAGCGGTACTGATCCAGGATGAGATTGCTCTCGACAAGAAGACGGATGTGGCCTGGGCCATGCTCACTGATGCAGAGATTGAGCTGCACGGATCGACGGCGATTCTGACCTTGGACGACGTTCATCTCCAGGTGAGGCTGTTGCTGCCGGCTGACGGGGAATTCCAGCTAGAAAGCTGCAATCCGCCGGAGCCGCAAAAACAGCAGCCCAATACCCGCAAGCTGGCGTTGAATCTCGAGCCGGAGACGAACACTACGATCGGGGTGCTGTTGACCCCGTACCGCAACGACGAGCAGGCGCCGACGAGAGCGCCTGACATCGAACCTTTAACCAGATGGTAGTCCCCATCTGTATGGGAGCATAGCCATGTCGAAGATCAGGGTCGGACACATAGGAGCAGGCGGTAAGGGCCGCCAACATATGGACACTGTGGTGAAGATGGAAGGGGTGGAGTTGGTGGCGGTATGTGATCCGGTCGAACCGCTGTGCTCCAAATTCGCCGATGATTACGGAGCCGAGGGCCGCTACGACAAGATCGAAACCATGCTGGAAAATGAGGATCTCGACGCGGCGTTCGTCACGACTCCTGCACATATCAACGCGATAGCCGCACTTCCTTGCCTTGAGGCGGGGGTTAACACCTTCATGGAGAAACCCCCGGGCATCAGCTTGAAAGAGACCCAGGCTCTACGGGACGCGGGCGCTCGGACGGGGGCCCAGGGAATGGTCGGGTTCAACCGCCGCTTCGAACCGCAGACCACCCAGACCGCAGACATGGTCCGTGAACGGGGTCCCATCGTTCAGCTGGTTTGCACCTTTCACAAGAGCATGACGCGTATGGAGCAGCTGGGACGTTGGCCGGACGAGCTCATGGACAATTTCCTGTGGGAAACGCCGATTCACTCCATCGACCTGATGCGATTTCTGGCAGGTTCGGAAGTGGCTGAGGTTCACGGAGCGTGCCGCCGGGCGTATCACAAGTTCAAGGATGTATTCGGCGGCCTGGTGTACTTCGAAAACGGCTGCATAGGCCATCTGATCTTCAACATGACCGGAACGCCGCGGCTGGAGCGTTATGAGATCCACGGCCGGGATGTGTCAGCTTACATGGAGGAAGACGCCTATGTGCTGCGCGACGGCGAGCGCATCGACATCGCCGCGGGGGATGATTTGGCTGGAACAAGACTGGAAGATCGATATTTCATCGAGTGCATTCGGGATGGCAAAAAGATCGACCTGCCCGCCGCCAATCTGGATGAAGCGGTGAAGTCGATGGAGGTCGCACATGCCGTTTTACAACGGTTGCTCCCTACTTGAGGACGAGAATCCGACACCGTTTTGTGTTGAAACGAGTCGTAATCCTCCGGGGTCGACTCTGGCACACCGGGTAGTCGCAAGGATTATCGACGTCGGCAACTCTTCGCGGCGGCTCTGCTCGAGACTCAGAGTTTGACGGGTGGTCTGGGTCGGTGCGGTGCAGAGGTCGCTTCGTTGTCGAAGAAGACGGCCCAATCGCGATAGTAGTGGGTGGCGACTTGCTCCGGATGTGCCTTGCTGCGCGCCACGAAACCGCGCATTGGACGTCCCGACGGGGCGGTCAGGTCACTGAAGCGGATATCGATGCTCCATCGCACCTTGTCGGTGGTATTGATCACGCTGCGGTGCGCCGTCTCCTTGTGATAGAGTAACACGCCACCCAGATTGACAGGGCAGGTCACCACGTCCTCTGGTGAGTAGTGCTCCTCGCCTATTTTCTCTGGTCCCTCCCTGTGCAGCGTGCCCCATTTGTGGCTGCCGCGTACGAACTGAAGCGCCCCCATGTCTTGCGTCACATCCACCAGCGGCATCCAGCAGTTCACCATGCGGGTGTCTTCCGAGTCCTCCAGGAGAAAACCACTGTCCTGGTGAAAGAGGTCGTCCGCTATCTCTGGGAACTGCGCCTGAAAGGCCATCTTCGAGCGCACGGCGAACTGGGGGTGAGCGAGGATCTCCGGTCCGACCAGCTGTTCGATGACGTCCACCAGGATCGGGTAGGTCCACAGCTTGAAGACGCCGTCGGTTTTTTGGCGCTTGCCCCCGGTGACCGCCTCTTTCATTTCTAACGGGTCGTCTGCAGCCTCGCAGAGCTTGACCAACCGTTTTTCGAAGGGGTATTCCGCGAACGTTTCGGGTACCTTGCCGGTGGCCTGGGCCTTCCGCGCCTCGAACTCGACGATGTCGGCCAGCTCCTGCCTCAAGGGTGCGGAGGCCTCCGCTGGCAGGAGGTCGGGCAGGATGAGGTAACCGTCGTCTTCGAAATGTTGGATTTGGGAGTTGGACAGGGACATGGCGACGTCTCCGAATTCAAGACTAGAACACTGCTAACGTGAATCCGCACAGATCAAAGGGTTGTCAAGCCAGCGCGCGTTCGATGGCAGCACAAATGACGCTGAATTGGATCGGCTTGCGGATGATATCCGCCACTCCGACCAGGCGTTCCTGCTGCGGGTGGTATCCGGTTACGACAATGGCTTTAACATCGGGGTCGACTATCTGAATCTCGGCGAGCATATCGTAACCGGACATGGCGGGCATCGTGAGATCCAGCAGCAACACGTCGATCAACTCTACGTTCTGTTTGTAGACCTCCAGTCCCTGCCGCCCGTCTTCGGCTTCGAGAACCGAATATCCGACCCGCTCCAGGATCCTGCGCAAAAGCGAGCGGACCGATTCTTCGTCGTCCACGATGAGGATCGTGTGTCTGTCGGAGGAGGGTTCCATGGCGATGGGCGTCAGCGGTACGCCCAATAGTAGGTTTTTGAGACCACGTGTGCAAAGGCGTATCTTCGCGGCCCATGCAGTCCAACCACGATGATTTCGCTCGATGTTTGACGATGTGAACAAAGGGGCCAAGGCGGTTCGCGAGGTTGAAGCCGGATCGACGGGAGATGCACCCGTCATCACCTTGAAGGCCCTCGTGCTGGGCACGCTCTCCGTAGGTGTCACCTTCCTCTACCTGATACACATCGGCCAGGGATACCGGGTGGGCAGCTACGTGCACTCCCTGTTTCCCATGGCCGCGTTCATGCCGTTCGTCGTCTGGCTGTTTCTCAATCTCTTCCTCAGAATCGTGGCGCCGCGAATCGCGCTCAAGCAGGGCGAGCTCCTCACCATCTTCTGCATGTTGTGGGTCGTTGGAACCCTGCCGCAACTCGGTTGGATGACTTACTGGACATCGATCATGGCGGCGCCGAGTTATTTTGCCTCCGCCGAGAACAATTGGACTGAAGTGTTCTTCGACGTCCTTCCCTGGCATGTGTTCGCCAAAACCTCAACCCGGGTCATCGATCCTTTCTGGTTCGGGCTGCCGCAGGGCATGGAGATACCGTGGGAAGCCTGGTATCCGGCCATCGCGCAATGGCTTGGCGTATCGACGGCGATGGTCATGTTCGGGTATTGCCTATTCGCCCTGTTTCACAAGCACTGGAGCGAGGCCGAGAAGCTCGCTTTCCCGATCGCCCAGCTTCCTCTGGACCTGACCCGTGGGTTCGCGACGGGTGAACGCATCCCTCCGATCTTCCGTTCGGGCCGATTGTGGATCGGATTCTTCATCGTTTTCCTGCCGATACTCTACAATATTGCCACCTATTTCAGTCCGGGCTTGATGCCGATGGGAATTTACTGGGAAGCATATCGGATCGAATTCACCAGCGATTTGTCCCTCACCATTCGCATCCTGCCGCTGATTCTCGGACTCACCTATCTGTGCCCTGTGGACATCCTCGGCAGCCTCGTGGTTTTCCATCTAATCGGAACCCTGAAAGCGTGGACGATGACCCGGTTGGGCGTGACGGTGGGCACCGAAGGGCAACCGATGCCGGTTTTCGAGATACTCCACATGGAAAGCTACGGTGCGATGGTATTTGTCGGACTCTGGTCCATATGGCTTGCCCGCTCCCACCTGGGCTGGATAGGGCGGCTGGTCTGGCAAGGGGGGCAGGATGTGCGTCAAACCACCATCTACCGAGCGATCGTCGTGGGACTGGTGTTGTCCGCGGCGTATATCGTCGTCTGGTGTATGGGACTGGGAATGGGTTTCCCGCTGGCCGCCGGCAGTCTGTTGCTGATGAGCCTCACCTATTTCGTAACCGCAAAGCTGGTAGCGGCCACCGGATTCGCCTATCTGCTGCCAAACCGAACCTACTTGAAGGGAGACATGTTCGTGCTGGACCTGATCGGCTCAGCCCGTCTCTCTCACCGTCAGCTCATCGCCTACAAGGTCATGACCAGCAAGGCGTTCTTCGGCACCTTCAGGATACCGGCGTGGCCGGCTATTCCCCATCTGTTTCGAATGTTCTCCTTGGACAAGCAACCGGTGCGGGTAACGCTCATGGTACTCCTGGCCTTCCCCACAGGCTTTCTGGTAGCGTCCACGGCTACCATACAGCTGGCGTACGGCGATGGGGGATCTGTGTTTATGGGGGGTAAGGCGAATCAGGTATTCGAACAGATGGTGGAACTGACGAACAACCCAAGAACCTCCACCGCCGGGAAATGGCTGGTCTGGGGGTTGGGGTGGGTGGAAGCAGCGGTCCTTGCCTTCGCGCGCAGTCGCCTCCATTGGTTTCCCGTGCACCCGATAGGTCTCGTTTTTCAAACCACCTTCGGCACCCGTTTGTATTGGTTCAGTCTACTGCTGGTCTGGATCGTGAAGCTGACGATCCTGCGGACGGGGGGTGCGAGTGCGTTCAGGCGTGGGAAACCCCTCTTCTACGGCATCGCGATCGGTTACGTTTCCGGCATAATCCTGTCGGTGGCCGTCGATCTCATCTGGTTTCCAACCGAGGGTCATTCTTTGCACCACTGGTAGCCTGCTGGGGCGAACAAAAAAAGGGTGACGCCGATCGGCGCCACCCTCAATTCGCGATGCGACTCGGAGCTACATGGCCGTCAGATTCTCGGCGGCGGGCCCTTTTTGACCTTGCACGACCTCGAACTCCACGGTTTGTCCTTCGCGCAAGGTGCGGAAGCCGTCGCTTTGAATCACGCTGTGATGCACGAAGACGTCGTCGCCTCCCTCGCGCTCGATGAATCCATAGCCTTTCGTATCATTGAACCATTTTACGGTTCCGGTTACGCGATCAGCCATGAGTGAATCTCCCTTCTCCGATAACGGGTGGTCAAGTTGAACAGTTCAATTCCACGCGTACTGGAATCGGGCGATACACAGAACGAAGGAGCGAGACTGCCAACAGAATGTGGGTTGGAATATTGTTTCGAGCAAAACGAGGGCTAAGCAGGGTGGAACCTACAAAAACTAGCTAACGACCACCACCGGGGCCTCCGCCGGGGCCTCTCCGGCCGCGCCGATTCTGAGCCAGCTTCCTCTTTTCGGCGTGGGTCATATTCGCGAGCCTTTCGGCTTTCTTCTGGCGCCGAATGCTCTTTTGGAGATCGATCTTCTTCTGTACAGAGGGTTTTGTGTAGAACCGTTTATGCTTGAGATCCTTCAGGATTCCGGACTTTCTGGTTTGCACCGAAAACCGCCGCAACGATTTCTCAAACGGTTCGTGGTCGCGCACCTGGACGCTGAAATTCGACATCTAACTCTCCTGCTATGGACTCCGAATACGCTTCGGCTACAACTCCCAGCCGAGGACTAGCGAGACCGTAAGTATAAGGAAGAACATGCACACGTGCAAAGTCCTATCCGCTTTAGGTGTAATGCTTTTGACTCGAACCGGCTCGAGGAGCGTCGCAATTGTCGTGAGACACTGTTTTCATTGGCGAAATGAGAAAAGAGGCGCTCACGAGCCCAATGGGAGATCAACCCTGACGTTGCCCAGCCGCTGGGATTCGAGAATACCGAGCATCACGTCGACAACCTTCTTCGCAACGCTTCCGGGGCAGAGCGGAGCACGGCCCTCGTCGACGGCATGAATGACGTCCTGCACGCTGAGGCCGATGCCGGGACCCGCCCCCTCTTCCCCTAACTCCAGAAGTGATGTCTGCTCATCCTTGGTCAAGGTGCACCGGGTGCCCGCGATGGTTGCGTTTACAGTGAGGTATCCGTCGGTCCCCACAACCTCGAAACGAACCTTCGGGGGCGGGGTTGTTTTCGGGCCACCGATGTAGACGCCGCGAACCCCATTCGAAAAGTGGATGTATCCGTGGGCACCTGGCTCGCTGGCTGGCACATGCCCTCCGTCACCGCGGTACTCGGTGTAATCCTCGTACCCTGCTTCCAGCTCCCCGAATACCCACTCCGGATCGGCGTCCGCGAACCAGCACATGAGGTCGATAATATGGGTTCCGTTGCGGAAGAGCATGGCGCGTTCGCCGTTGAGGATACCCACTATATTCTGCACCGGGCCGATGGCGCCGTCGTCGACGATTTCCCTGATCCGGTGCCAGTAGGGCATAAACCGTCGGGTATGGTCCACCGATAGCACCGTGTTGTTCCGCTCACACGCCTCCAGCATGCGCTCGCAGTCGGCAACGGTGGTCGCTAGCGGTTTTTCACAGAGGATTCCCTTGATGCCGGCATTGGCGGCGTTGACCACCAGGTCGGCATGGGCGTGATCGGAGGTCGCCACCGTGACGAAATCCAGCTTCTCTGTGGCGATCATCTCTTGGTGATCCTTGTATAGAGCCAGGTCCGGCCAGGTCTCTTTCCAATGCTCCTTGAATTCGGTCAGCAGCTGATCGGAAAGATCGCAGCCGGCGACCAGATCGGCATTGTCCATGCCAACCAGACCCGCGGCGTGGGCGATGCCGATATTGCGACAGCCAATGACAGCTACGCGGTGTTTTGCCAAAACCTGCTCCTTCGTGGGGTTCGGGTGCGCTAGGGGGCCCGACGTTTGCGGGCACGTAAACTAATCCGCTGGCTTTGCCGGTCAATCGGCGGTCGTTGAACTTGACAATGCCAGAGCCTTCTTGATAGGATGTTCGCACGCGAACGAAAGGACAATACCATGCCCGGTGTCGGCTCTACCGAAGAGAGACTGAAGGAAAAACCGTACGAAGCCCGGGTTTGTCGCCTGGAGCGCTACCCCAACTGCCTGCCCTCGATACATCGCACTCAAGAGGAGCGGGACGAGGCGCGGGCGGCCGCCGTGTCCATGGAGGAGGAGATTGAGGCGATGCTGGCCATCGGTGTGGACGTGTGGGTGATCGGCGGCCAGCGGGACCGTGGATGGCCGCTGTTTCAGTCGAAGATGGTCGATCCGCCCGAGGATGTGGATTTCGAATCCACCCACAGGTTTATCGATCTGGCCCACGAGAAGGGCATGATCTTGCTTTCCTACTACCCGTTCATTTTCACCAAACCCCTCATGGAGAAACATCCCGACTGGATGATCGGCATGCTGGATGACGGGGGTGAGGAGGTTTGGAACGAAGGCTGGTTCTGCTGGAACTCTCCGTACCGCGACTGGCTCGGCGACTACATGGTCGAGCTGCTCGACTGCCTGGATCTGGACGGCCTCTATTTGGACGACATGAACTGGGGATCCCACTCCGACGAAGGTCAACGACGAACCGGAGGCTGCACCTGCAAGTACTGCCGGCAGCTCTACCTCGAAGAGACCGCCAAGGAGCTGCCGACCCGGGTCGACATGAGGGATGTGGAATTCAAGCGCTACGTAAACTGGCGCTACGAAAAGTTCTGCGAAGGGGTGCGGCACGTGAACAAGAAGATCCACCAGGCGCACCCCCACGCCATCGTCGATGTCAATTACTACGGTCGCCCGTACGGCGCGCCGGACATCGGCTGGAAGTCGGCTCACCCCATGAACCGAATCGATCTGGACAGTTACCTCTTTGTCGAGGCGGGGCTCGACAACCTCGGATGGTCGGTGCCGGCCAAGCTCTGCCATGCGCACGGTACCTCCTTCGGAATGCTCCAGTTCCAGAGCCAGTCGTTGCCGGAAGGGGCATCTCAGAGCGCCCCGTTCCCGGAGCCGTACTCGTCTGCCCTGTGTGGGTTGACAGCCGTCGCCCACGGCGGCGCCTACATCAACTGCGCCATTCAGATTACCAGTGGGGGCGAGCACTCGCTTTACACGGATGCGGCGAAGTACGTCAACGACGAGATGAAGAAGCTGCAACCGTATGTGGAACGGGAGTCAGTGAAACATGTGGCCATGCATTTCTCGCAACAGACACGCGATTTCGGCTATCCGAATGCGCCGGACGATTTCTGGCGGGCGATCAAAGGGTATCATCAGATGCTCAGTCGTTCCCAGTGCCTGATCGACTACGTCTTCGACGGCGAGCTGACCTATCAAACCATCGCCGACTATCCGGTTTTGGTGTTGCCAAACAGCAGCTGTCTGACCAGCGCGCAGGCGGAAGATATTCGCCGCTACGTGGAGGATGGTGGAACCCTGGTGGCGACCCACGAATCCTCGCTCCTGGACGAGCTCGGCGAAAAGCGTGAGACCCTGCTGCTTGCCGATACCCTCGGCGTCGACTACGAAGGACCGGATGCCGTAGAGCAGCGAGAGGCGAACGAGACTGACGCTCTGTGGGAGAAGAACTGGTTCGGCAGCGTCGTCGAGCGCTCCGAATGCGCCACCTATCTTCCCCACGACGAGGGGGTACGAGAAGCGTGCGGCAAGCTCATCGCCTTTGGAGCACCCCAGTCGAGAGTCAAGGCACGCTCGGGCACCGGCGTCCTATGCACCAAAAGCACCTTGATGTGGACCAAGAATCCGCCGCTCTACCATTACAATCCGGCCAAAAACCAAGACTCGGGGATCCCCACCATAACGGTGAACCATGTTGGCAAGGGCCGCGCTATCTATATCGCCGCCGATATGGGCAGCGGTTACGAGCGGAATCCGCTGCCGCAGACAAAACGCTTGTTCGCGTACCTGGTGGGATTGGCAAATGCCCCGCTGGAGATCGCCGGACCAGGCGTGGTCGAAGTGACGGCGTGGAAGCGTTCAGAGGATGAAACGGCGATTCATCTCTTGAACAACTCCACTCGCAACGCACCCTGGGGCACGGCTCGTGGCGTACTCGGTACCCACTTCTACGTTGAGGAACTGATCCCGGTGCGCGATATCCGAGTTCGGGCCAACGGTTCGAAGATCTCGCGGGTCTGGCTGCCGTTCAGCGATATCGAGCTGGACCCCCAGGAGATCGTCGTGCCCGAGCTGAACCTTCAGGAGCTGGTGTTGCTGAAGCTTGGTTAGCCCGGTGCTGTCGATCGGTCCAGCGATTCAAGGCGGGTCCTGCCGTTGTCGCACCAGCCAGGGGCCTGGAGATTCTGCCAGGGCGGACTCCAGCTTGGAATGTGCTAGGTCCCGTTGGCTCTGCGACCGTGAGAGGTCGAAGAGTTCCACCGTGTCCTCGATCGGGAACAGCGCGTCCCCGAGATCGTTCGCGTTCAAGCGACGACGATGTGCCGGCATTCCGTCGTTCATAGCGACGATCAACACGTAACGCACGGAAGCGCTGCCGGCGGCGGCCAATCGATAATCACCCGATACGGATACGCTGAAGCGTCCGCTCCCGCCGAACTTGCCCAGCCCATCCTTACTTGCGAACAGGAGACTGTTCAAGCAGCAGGTTACGTGATACGCCGGCCGCGGGTTGGATAGACGGTCCAAAAGTCCGTGGCTTACATCGTTGGTGCGGTCGAGATCCACGAACGGCGACAGGAAGATGCGCAATCCTGGGCTCAGGGCCGCGGCAAAAATCGCTGCTGCAGTCCTGTCGGCGTGCGCCTGCTCGTCGGTGCCCGGCAACTCGACCACCAGGTCGAATCCCTTCACCTGGTTTAACGGTAATGATCGAGCGATGACCGCCACCGCTTCAGGAGGGTCGCCGCTGTCATCAAGGTGACACAGCGCTCGATCCAGGATGCTCTGATGGGTCCGCAAGTGCGCGTCCAGCTGCGGCAGCTCCTCGGGGCGATACCCGATGCGCGCCCGCGGATGATACGTGGCGGGACTCACCTCCCGCGCGAGGTAAGGGGCCAGGACGATCTCCTTGCCGAGGGTTTCCCGGCATTCGCTCAGCGCCTCCAAACATCCCTCGCTGGGCCACAGGTCACCCGTAATCTGTACCTCGATGGTATCCACCATCTCCTCATGCGGTTGCGTCAGGTGGTTTAGCGGCAGTCCCTCGCGCCACAGCCAGAACGCGGAGATGCGCACCCCTTCCTGGCGCAGCAACTGCAGTCGTTCCCGCTGCAGAGTACTGGTTAGATCCGCCGCGGGGATCCGCACATGACCCAGTCCCGCTTCGGTGCAGGCAAGAAAGGGATGATCGTCCCGTACCCGCTGACGCAGGGCGCTGGGCCACGCCACGGCACCTTCATCCAGGTGTGCCAGGGGCCGGCGCAGATAGGTGCCGACTGGCGATGCCAACTCCTTCGAAGTCAACGTCAGCAGACGTTCTTGGCGTGTGGGGCGATCCGTGTCCGGGAGTTCAGTGCGGATGAAGTGGGTGGTGCAATCCTTCTCGTGTACCCTGACCAGGTAGAAACCGAGCTTCGCCCGGTCGTTGCGTCCCTGCTCCTCGGGCGGAGAAACGGAAAAGGCTTCGTAGAAACCTGCTCTCGAGGTGGTGGTGGAAGCGCAGACTCGAAACTGCGTAGCGCCCAACCGGTTGAAGACACGAAAGTGGGTGTGGCCGCAAAAAACCAATTCCACACCATAGATTTCCATCTGTTCGAGCAACCAGCTACGGGCGGGCTCGTCGAGACTGTTGTAGAAGCCGCGGTCGGGTTCGTTGCGATCCACGAAAAACGGCGGCAGGTGCATGAAGAGAAAGATTCGTTTGCCGCGGCTTTCATCCAGGTCGCTTTCGAGCCACGAGGTCTGTTCAGCGGCCGCCGGCAAGCGCCCGTTCATGATCTGGGTGTTCAACACGACGAAATGCATGCCGTGACGATCAAAGCTGTACCAGGAGGGTCCGACCTGCCGATGGTAGATATCCAGGGTTTCCTGAGACACCCAATCGGCGAACATGGTGGCATCTGGTTTGTCCCCTATGTCCATGTTTCCGGGCACGTGTTTAGGTTGAAGGCCACTCTTGCGGATCTGCTCGAGCGCGTTCTTGCGGGCTTGAGGATGTTCGGTCTTGGGGGGATTCTCCTCGGTCAGGTCCCCGAGGTGCACCGCAAATTCCGCTCCCAGTACCGCCGCTTGTTCCAGGGCGCGCTCAACCCGAGCGGGCCACTCTCGCACCGAGCTGAACTCAACGGCGTACGGTTCCGGATTCAAGATGTAGTGGGTGTCGCTGATAACGACGAACTCGAAGAGAGCGGGGGGTAGCAGGTGACGATCGAACATGCTCGTGCCAGGGATTTAGAGGATACAGGCGATTTTCTGCGGCGCCGTGCTACAATCTCGGTAAGTGTACCCACAGATCAAAGCGTCAGCTCGCTGACCTCCAGCGCCAGGAACAAGACGATCGACACGACGAACAACGCGGTCCAGCGAAGGTTCAGATCCGGACGGGCACACATGAACAGAATACCGAGAAGTGCGAAAAACGAGAACTCTGGCCGCACGAGAAAGGTCCCCCAGAGAAAGAGCAGCATGAGGAGCGGCATCAGACGGTGTTTGAACGCGCGGTGCCACGCGAGGGCGAGGAACAGGCCGACTTCGAACAGCAGAATCGAAACGGCGGCTCCTCGAACCAGGAGAGAAAAGCCGGCCATTGGAAGCTCGATGGGCAGCTGGCTGCCGACCAGCGCCGGATCGCTGGATATCAGATCGAACTGATGCTCGAACGCCCGCGTTGCGCCATCGAGTCCTTCGTAGATCCAGGCAAGCGGCCAGTAAAGGGTCCCGCCGGTTAGAACGTAGTCCGCCATCAGACGGCCGCTGAGGAAATAGGGTGAGATCGCTTTTTGCAGGATGGCGAGACCGAACACGACGATCAGCAACGCCCTGGGCAGGTTGAAGGCAAGCTCATCGCCCCGTGATCTTCGATACGTCTCCAGCGCCAGAATGGCGAGGGCGTAGATCGTCAGGTAGTAGTGGTTTGCGGCGTGGGCGTAGCTGTAGAGGAGATCAGCTGCGAGAAGAAGGGTGACGGCGAGCCAGTAGGCCGGCCACCGGGTCACCGGCGGTACGACGATGGCAAACAGACTCAGAAAGGCGACGCCGAACCTTACCACATTGGAGATGCCGTCGTGAGTCGCCACCAAAACCACCAGATAAACCCAGGTGCCGGCGCGCGCTACCATGCCGGCGTTTACCCGTTCCCACTCGAAGATCTGGTGCAGATGTTTCACAGCGGCCGCCGCGCAACTGCATGGCAGCGCAGGCTGCGCAAATCCTCCGATATTAGAATCTCCACGATCTGCAGCTCCAGATTCGCGATGGGAAGAAGCCCGGCAACAGATTCCTCGCCCCCATGGTCGTCCAACAGCTGTCGATATGATTCCGCAAGATCGGCGAGCTCGGCCCCTGCGGGCCAGTCTCGGCTTTCGTATGCATCGTCGCGCAGGCGCCGTAGGGAGAGCTGCAGATCGGTCTCCCGGCGATTGCGATCGTAGATTCGATCGTCCGGTGGATAGAGCCGGACGGCCGCCCTTTTCTCGCTGACGGAACCGGTGACCCAGACGAAGCGGCTATGCCTGGGGTGGGAATCGGCGTACATGCCGAACCCGCCGCCGCGCCAGCTGGTTAGATCGGAATACTGGGAACGGAGGATCTGGACGGTGGCTACTGCCAGCGGTATCAGCAGCAGCAGGGTTTCCAGCTGGAACAGCTTGTTCTTCACGATCTCGATTCCAGGGTTCGGTTTCTGCAATCGCCAAACGTTGATCCTGTCAGGCAACGAAAGCTTACCCGTTTGAGTGGTTCTGCTCAAGACAGTCGCCGAGAGTTGACCGTGACCGTGACCGTCGCCGTCGTTACTTCTCGCCTCTATGCAACATCCCCTTTCTCCCGGCGAGGTGGAGTTCTGGCAGGGTGTCCGCAAGGAGTTCTACCTGCGGGACGACATCACCTACCTGCAGGGGGGTACCGTCGGTCCGTCGGCGCGACCCACCATCGAGCGAGTTGCCGAGCTGCTGCGGAAGCTCGAAGAAGATCCTCTGCACCATCGATACAGCGGTCTGCTCCCCGAGGCCCGAGAGCGCTCGCGGGAGAAACTGGCCAGGTTTGTCGGTGCGCGACCGGAACGGATCGCCTTGGTCCTCAATACCACCATGGCCATGAACATACCCGCGCGGGGTCTTCAGTACGAGGAGGGTGGGGAGATCTTGATGAGCGATCAGGAATACTCCTCGACGCGCAACATCTGGGAAGTGACGGCACGACGGCACGGTCTGTCGGTTCGTTTCGCCGAGCTGCCCATGATGCCAGCCGACCCCGAAGAGATCGTCGATGCCTTTGCCGGGGGCATAACTGGAAAAACCGAAGTGGTGTTGTTCAGTCACGTCTATTTTACCACCGGCCTGGTGGCGCCGGTCAAAAGCTTGACCGAGCTGGCGCACGAGAAGGGTGCGGTAGCAGTCGTAGACGGTGCACATGCAATCGGTATGGTGCCTCTCGAGTTGGATGAATGGGACTGTGATTTTTACGGATCCAGCTGCCACAAATGGCTACTGGCGCCGAAAGGAGTTGGCATGGCGTACGTCGCCGAGCGCCACGCCGGCAACATGGAACCGCCGCTGCTCGGTTATCCGTTGAAGGAGTCGACCGACGCAGACCGTTTTGAGGTGCCCGGTGTCAGCGATTGGACCCACGCGGCGGCGTTGGAGACCGCTCTCGATTTTCAACTGCAGATCGGGTGGGAGGACCGCATCCGGCCCTATTGCCTGGCGCTGGCCCGGTATCTGAAGGAACGAGTCTTGAGCGAGATTCCCGAAGCACACCTGACTGTCCCGTGGGACGACGAGATGTCCGGTTTCATCACCAGTTTTTTCGTCGAAGGTTTCGATGCTGAAAAGGTGTGTCGTCATTTATGGGAAGAGTGCCGTATCGAAGTCGTGAACACCAACGCTTACGGACACAGCTGTTTTCGGGTATCGACCCATTTTTACGCCTCATTTGCGGACCTAGACCTTTTCCTCGAGGCGCTCAAGGACACGTTGAAACGCACGGATATGAAACTCGCGTAGAAGTCTGTGCCGATACGGCCGCCACGCAAGAACCTGGAAAGAGTGACTATCTACGATCTGAGATTCGAACCCGCAAACGGTGATCGCCAGCTGTTTCTAGACGACCACGGGATTCAACACATCGAGAATCTCGTTCGCACGTTACATCCTCCCGCTAAGAAGGGAGCCGTCATCCGTCCCGTCCTCGGGATCGATCCCCCATGTCTCCAGATCCGTTCGGCGCCGATCTGGGATCCCGAAAAGGAACGGTTCCGCTTCTGGGGCGGTGGTTCGGTGCGAGAGAGCACGGACGGCCTCAACTGGAGTATCGTCGCACCGTATTCAGGTCCGGCTCTGGTGGTCTACGACGGCGATGATCCCGACCCCGGTCGGAGATACAAGGCATTCTCGCCCGGCCATCGGGCGGTATCTCCAGACGGAGACACCTGGAGAACCCTTGATCTGCCTCCGGTTCCCAGCCAGGACGAGCACAACTTCTCCTTTGACCAGCGCAAGAGACTGTTCATCGCGACGGTCAAACATGCCGGGCCCCACGGGCGGTCTGTCTGGCTCTCCACCAGCGAGGATTTCGACACCTGGACCGAACCGGAGCTGATGTTCCATGCCGATGAGGTGGATCAGCTGATGGGTCGTGAGCGCATACAGGAGCGATTCGCCGATCCCAATCTCGCCTCTCCGTTTTTCGATTTTCCACCGTTCTACAACGTCGACATCTACAACATGTCGGTCTTTCGCTATGAGAGTGTCTACCTCGGTTTTCCGATGATGTATTGCCAGACCGGCAAGGTAAGCGGAAGCTGGCCCGACTTCGCCAACTGGGAGCTCTCGGAGGAGATGCGATCCATATTCCAGCGCGACGGGGACTGGACCGGTTTTCATCCCGTCCAATTCGCCTGGAGTCGGGACCTTCGACAATGGGCGCGTCCCCCTGAAAGGAACCCGTTCATCGACCTCTCACTACTGGGAGGCGGCGACCTCGATCTCACTTCAGTGACCCCACCCTCATTTCCCCTGGTGCGCGACGATGAACTCTGGCTCTACTACAACGGCGGCAGACAGTACGGTGGACCGGAACCGAAGCGGGGGGTGGACCAAGAGATGTGCGGTACCTGCCTGGCGGTGATCCGCCGGGACGGATTCGTCTCGCTGGACGCTGGAGCCGAAGAGGGCGTACTGATTACCAAGCCGTTTCGATTCGCGGGAGAGAGCTTGTTTCTCAATACACAGGCACCTGTCGGGGAGGTTCGGGCGGAACTGCTCGCAGCCGACGGCACGGCCGCATGCACCTCTGAACCGCTCTCGGGTGACCTCCCTAACGCAGCTTTTCAATGGCGGCAGGGGGACCCGGTGACCGTCCGTGATCAGGAGGTCACGCTGCGTCTGGCAGCGCGGGATGCACAGCTGTTCTCCTACTGGATCGAATAGTACCTGCTGCGGAAAGCTGAATAGGGTTGAGCGGAGTGCTTGAGTTTGCGGACGTTGTGCCGCCGGTTAGGCGAAGCTGGGAGCGTCTGAAGGAACCCGATAGCCGACGCGACCGCTGACCAGATCTGCCACCTGCACCAGCTCACCACCCCGCTCCGCCGATAGATTCGCCCCTAAAACTGCCGCCAGGGTATTGATTCCATCCCCATAAGGACTGAGAGTCTTCGCCGGGTCCCCGCTGCGAACTGCTGCGACGAATGCCCTGGCCTGCAAGGCAAACGCACTATCGGTCCGGTCAGATTCCCACACGGTCTCACCGTTCTCCACCACCTTGCCACGGCCCCACTCGATCAGGCAGTCGTCGCCAACAACCAGCAGCTGGCGCGATGAAGCGCCGCTTTCCAGCATCACTCGCGAGGTCGTCGCATTCGCCGTGATGCCGTTGGTCAAGCGGTAATTCACGTTGTAGACATGGGGCAGGTTCATCGGTTCTGGACCTTCGCCCTTCTTGCGGACCACGTAGAACGCGGAGGTCGCCTCGAAGTCGGCGGCGGTCAGATAGCGCAGCAGATCTATTCGGTGGATGGTATTTTCGACAAAGGATCCGCCGCAGAGCTCGTAGCGGCTGGTCCAGTAGCGCTGCGGTTTGCCACTATAGATTGCGTGGATCAACGCGTGGCGCACCGTGCGCTCCCGTAAGAGTTCCCGTGCCACGTGGGCGGCGGGCTCGTAGCGAGTGACGAAACCAACCTGGGTGATGATGCCCGCTTTCTGCACGGCCGCGTTGTACTCCAGCGCCGTGGACATATCCAGGCTCTGGGGCTTCTCCACGAACACCGCTATACCCTTGTCGGCGGCCATCAGCAGCTCGTCGGTGTGGCTCGTCGGTGGGATACACAGGTAGAGAGCGTCCAGCTCCTCCCTGTCGAGCATTTCGCGATGGTTGCTGTAGACGGTCCGGGGCTTGTAGGTTTTGACTTGCTTGTCGAGCAGCACCTCGTCGAGGTCGCAAAAGGACTGGAACACCACTTCGTCCTTCTCCACCAGCGGCGCCAACGCCGGCAGATGAGCCAGCGTAGGGATCTGTCCCAGACCAATAAATCCAAGTCGTACCGGTTCCATCGCCTCGACCCGTAGAATCCTGCTGGTGCTAGATTACTCCTTGTAATAGCTCGAGCAGGGGAATGTATCAAGCATTCGGAGGCAGTCCAACAAATTGACGACTGTAGGCATCCAGCAGGGGATCGGACTCGCGTTTGTCGGCGGCGCGTGCGAAGACGACTCCGGGGCAGTTCGCCCGCCGTGCTCGCGGCAGCAGACCGTAGCCGGAAGGCAGCGCTCGTTCACCCGTTCGCTCCAACTCAAACATCTCTCCCATCACCTCGGCAATGCCCCGTCGAGCTCCCACGACTCGGGCAAACGCCTCGTGCGGTTCTAACCCCTGCCGCCAACCGTGTCGCGTGGGCACGGTCCTGCCATCGATGTCGGTCGTCGCGATATTCGGGCCGATCAGCTGGAGGAGCTGCATCGTGTTACCCCTCGCTCCGCTCTTGCAAAGCAGGTTCAGCGGCCCGAATTCGTCGTCGTCGATCTCGTCGCATCTCGCCAACCAATGCAACGCTTCATCGGTGTAGGACTCCCATTGGTCCCGGTCGTCCTCCTCCGGTGGCGAGGGAAGATCCAGGCTAGTGCCGACGAATGGATTCATCGACAGACCAAGGGTTTTGGCTTCTTCGAACCCGCGACGCATCAGGCGTTCGGAGGTCGTAAGGGCCTCCTCCACACCTTTGCGCTCGACCATCTCGCGCAGCGCATCGACAAGCGGCCGGCGTGTGATGAAGGCGGCACCCTTCTCGATTTTCATGCCGGGGAGTTTTTCGATCTCAGCATGGCCTTCCGGTGTCATACTCAAGCTGGCCAGTCCCACAACGGCATCCATTCGCGGATCCAGGGAGCTGATCAATTCGGGATTCCGCTCAACCACGGCGCGGATAGATAAGCGCTGCTCCGCCTCGAGCTGCCCAGCTTTGGTGATCGGGAGAAAAACCGCCATCTGGTCGCCGTCGAAATCCGCGTTCATCAACTCGCAAGCAAGCGGAGGTAGGCGCAGCGCCCGTCCCGGACACCGAACCGGTCGGAAAGCGAGAAAAGAGGAAATAGGGGAAAGCACCCATCCTGTGTAGACAGTCACCCACGAACCCGCCAGGAGTTGGTCGAGGGATTCTTCCAGCTCGGGCGTCGGCCTGGTGGGTGCGGTCGAGGGTACGGTTTCGCGAGCGAGCAGCGGGCCGAACAGGGTCCAGCAGATCTCTTCGGGAAGGCCGATCTGATCGTAGTGCAGTTCAGGCCCAGGGGTGGTAACAGTTCGTCCACTGAACAAGACACTGGCGTTGGGAAGCAAATCCTTGGGTTTGACAACCGCATTCAAATAGGCGCCGAGCATCTCTTCGAGGTGTGTCTGCGCACTTTCTATCAAGGCCTTTGGGGCGCTGCTGTCGACCATCTGTTGAAGGCGAGAATTGGCCGACTCCAGCTCGGCGTATTCCGGCAGCTCCTCAAGTTGCCCGACCCTCTTCAAACGGTGTTGGCGGAACCATGGGTGAGGAACGGGAAGCGCAAACTGCAAGCAGGGATTCGGTGGCGACTGGAAGGTCAACCGCAGACATTCCTGTTCGAGGGCAACCTGGATTCCCGCGATCTCCAGGCGCTGGACGAGTCTTGTAAACGACGGTGCAGGCGGACCTGCCTGTCGCAGCTCTCCCTTGCCGACCTTTTCCGCCAGCGTCTCGGATCCGTCGCGCTCCGCGGCGCAGGTGTTGAAGAGCTCAGACGCGGTCTCGAGCGCGCCGATGTTCGCCAGCATACCATATTCGTTGGCGCCAACCGTTTGCGGCCGGCCATCTCCAACCGAGGCATGTATCTTGCCGCGCACATCGTGGATCGTGCGGCCCCAGTAGACCCATCCCGCGGTGCTTGGGCGTTGTAGTCTTTTACCGTTAACGGTAAGGGTTTCCATGCCGTCGCCGGATATTCCCGCTGTCGTCATTCGCTTGCGGAGCTCCTTCTCGCTCGGCGCCTGAAAAGGAGGCACGATCGCCGGTTTGCTTTCGGTCTTCGCGATACGACCCATCAACGCTTCCCGTACGACCCCAAAATTCATGCGGGATACCAGGCCGCAGACGCTGTAGATCAGGTCGATGGGGACCCCGTTCAGGTGCGGCATCTCTACGTCCGGGAGGATGCACGAGACCACACCCTTCGATCCGTGCCGGTTGGAAATCTTGTCACCTACTTCGATTGGGTGAGGATCCTGGAAACGGGAAGCCGCCGATTCGCTGAGTACAATCGCATCTTCAAAGGTGTAGCCATCCCAGGAGATAAATGCGGTGAGCAGGTTCCGACCGCACCAGAATTCCGGGACATCAGGCTCCGCGCCGGTTTGGACCAGAGCCGGTTCTGGTTGCGCCTGGGGGGTCCACTGGCGCATCATATTGGCCCCCATCAGGAGCCGATTCCCGTCACTGTGTTCGAGAAACGGAATCGCGGAGGCGGACAAACCCAGGTTTGCCGCCGGCGTGTTCTCCACTATTTCCAGGCGACTGTCCCGAATCTCTGCCCCCTGTGCGATGGTGAGGATGCGTCCGACGTTGGGCCCTTCGGGGGTTTCGAAGGGGCAGGTGCGGCCGAAATGACCGGGGGTGAAGACCTTCTTGCGCTCAGGAATCGACACCCGGCGCAGATGTACTTGCCGAGATAACCAGTTTATTTCGACCAGTTCCTCACCAAGCTGCTGGAGGAATTCGCGAACCCAGTCGGTGATCGGTACCCATGCGGCAGCAAGGGTTTCCTCCCATTGCATCTCTTGCGGTGCGTCTCCCAGGCGCTGCTCAACAAAGTGGAACAACTGCTCGCCCACACAGCGAATCTCAGCTCGATCGAGATCGTCCTCGGTGGCTTTCGGAGATACAACAAGCCACCGACCGTCCATCTCGAAAACCCCCTCGTCATTTGGCTCAGGCACATCGTCATGTTCCACCACGACCTCGCCGTCCTTTCCGCGCAGAACCACCTTGACCCGGCACCTATGATGTCCGGCTGCTTCGGTATGATATCCCACAAGTGGAATCCGCTCGCTCAGTAATTGCGGCAGCAGTTCCTGGATGAACCGATCCCACGAGGTTTTGTGCCAGGGTGCCCCGTAGCTCAACTTCATTCGAATTCCTCCCAGTCTATGCCGAGGGCTTTCCACCTTCTGCCGATCTCCCTGCGGCCGTAATGTAAGCGCGATTTTACGGTTCCCGGAGGTATGCCCAGTTCCTGGGCGACCTCCTTCACCTCCATCTGGGCGTCGTAGATCAAACGCATCACCTCTCGTTTGTCTTCCGGCAGGTCGTCCACGAGATCCTGCAATCTATCGCGTACCTCCTTTCGTTCGAGCAGCGTGTCCGCACCAAGCGCAGCCGCATCGACCAACCACACCGGGACGTCGCTTTCATCCTCTTCAAGATCGAGCCCGGAAGCTTCCAGCGGCTGCTGGCGGCGGCGACGCACGGTGCGGATATGGTTGAGGGCCAGATTGGTGGCTATGCGGTAGAGCCACGACAGCAACGATGAACCGCTCCACTGCGCGGAGTGCGACCAGACCCGTAGAAACAACTCCTGGAGCAGGTCTTCGGCCGCACCTCTGTCGCGCACCATCCGTTGCAGATGGCGAACTAGATCGGTGGAGTATCGTTGATGGAGCTCTTCGAACGCCTTTTCGTCCCGGCTTCGAATGCGCACCATGAGGTCATGGTCAGTGTCCAAACAACCTCCCTACTGCTCATGACACCGAATGAAACGGAGGGGTTCAAAGAAAAATATAGTATGGTGGGTTGTTGACTCTCTGCCTGGCTGCAATATATTGACTACTATAGGTAGTTAATAATCAGGCAAAGGAACTGCTCATTCAGTTGGGCTTGAGCGAATACGAAGCCGGAGCCTATCTCTCCCTCCTGAGCTGCCAACCAGCAACGGCATACGAACTTGCCAAGGTATCCGGCATCCCGAGCTCGAAAATCTATGAAACAGCCAACCGCCTGGTAGACAAGAAGCTTATCGAGCCGGTTACCGCCGATAGTGGACGCGGGCAACGCTACATCGCCGTGGGGGCCGAGGACTTTATCTCCATCAAACGCGAGGAGGTTGCGCGCCAGACAAACGTGCTTGAGCCTCTCCTGAAGGCCGCCAGCAACGGTATGGAAGCGGACTTTATCTGGCAACTGGACGGGGCCGACGGGCTCGAGGATAAAACGCGCCCAATTGATTCGGGAGGCAGAAGGAACCGTGTTGGCCTCCCTGTGGCAAGCCGAGTTCGATGCCTATGACGACGATCTGCAAGCCGCCGAGCGGTGGGGTGTCGGTCTCGCCCTGGTGCACTACGGCGCGCCCGCCAGGCGCTTGGGGGCAACCTTTCACCACCCCGTGGAAGAGACGATCCGGCAGGAACGGGGCGGGCGCGGCCTTACCCTCGTTGTCGATCAACGCTGCGTGGTCATCGCCACTTACTTCGACGACGGTCGCGTGGAAGGGGCCTGGAGCCGAAATCGGGCGTTTGTCTTTGTTGCCGAAGACTGCGTCCGGCACGACGTCTATATCACCAAGGTTACGGCAACCATGGATGACGATCTCAAGCGCAACTTCGGGGCGGACTACGAAAAACTGCGTGATGTGTTTCAAGCGGTGGAGCGGGAGTCGTGAAAGCGTGCTGGCTGAACGGATCGCTCGTCGATCCGAATTTAGCCTCGGTTTCGGTCTTCGATCATGGGCTGCTTTATGGTGACGGCGTTTTCGAGGGGATCCGCTTCTACGACAAGGTCCCGTTCCGTCTCGATGCACACCTTCAACGAGTCGAGCGCTCGGCCCGGGCGATCGCCCTCGAGATACGGTATTCGCGGACCGAGCTGGCCAGCGCCGTAGGCGAGACGGTCGCCGCCGCCGGCGAACAAGGTGGCTACATACGATTGGTGGCGACCCGGGGTATCGGAACTCTGGGTGTCGATCCGCGATCCTGCCGGGTCGGAACGGTGTTCATTCTTGCCGACAAGCTCGAGTTGGCTGACCAGGCGGTGTATCGAAACGGAGCACGGGTCATTCTTTCAGCCACGCGCAGGCTCGGCGCCGACGAAATCGATCCGCGCATCAAATCGCTGAACTATCTGAACCAGATCCTGGCGCGCATCGAAGCCAACCATGCAGGTGCGGACGAGGCCATCATGCTCAATCGTGCCGGGATGGTAGTGGAAGGTACAGCGGACAACGTGTTTGTCGTCGCCAACAACCGGCTGCTGACGCCGCCACTGTCAGACGGGGCACTGGATGGAATCACTCGTCAGGTGGTGTTCGAGCTCGCCGACAGACTTGCGATCCCCTGTGGGGAGGGGAGTCTCGCCCCCTACGACCTGTACAACGCGGATGAGTGTTTCCTCACCGGTACCGGAGCCGAGCTCATTCCTGTGGCGGAGGTTCAGGGCCGGCGGATTGGTAGGGGAGAACACGCAATCTTCGAACGCTTGCGGTCCGCTTACAGTGAACTGATCAAAGAAGAGACAACCTTGGATCTTTGCTCGAAAGATGCTACTGTTCTGTGTTGATTCGCGAACAGCCGTGTCCTTAGAGAACAGGTCCAGCGTCATATTGATTCGTACCCTCGCCGTCATCGTTCTACTCCTCGCGGCCCACCGCACGGCATACGCCGTCGAGCCGCCCCGAGAGCCCCGACACGAATTCACCTTCGTCGTTCTCGGCGACAGCCAGTTTCATCTTCCGAACACCTTCAACAGGCTGATCGACGAGATCGTACATCTCTATCCCTCGTTCGTCATTCAGGTGGGGGATATGATCAGCGGTTACGTCGAAGATCTGGACGAATTTCGCGCCCAATGGAAGCGGTTTCACGCCCAGATCGCTCCTCTCGGCGAGATTCCGTTCTACCCGGTTCCCGGGAATCATGACGTGCTCGATGCCAGTCACAAACCCGGCGGCGAAAAGATCTACAAAGAGGTCTGGGGCGACACCTACTACTCCTTCGATTATCGCAACGCGCATTTCATCATCTTGAACACCGACGATCGCGATGGAAGCGAGATCACCGGGGAGCAACTGAATTGGTTAAAGAGAGATCTTGGAGGTGCGCGCAAGCAGGATCACATATTCGTCTTTTTCCACCGTCCGATCTATTCGCTCAAGAACGAGGAAGAGCTGCACAAGCTGTTTGTGGAACACGGGGTGATCGCTGTGATCTACGGACACAGGCATCACTTGCACTACCGGGAGCGAGATGGCATTCCATACATGATGACGATGAGCGCGACGAAACTGAGTACCCCGTTTCCCCTCGAAGCAGGAAATATGCATCACATGTTGCTGGTTACCGTGCGCGACAACACCTTTCGCATTGCTGTCGTTAAGGCCGGATCGGTGCTGCCGCCCGACATCGTTACTCCCAAGGACAACAGCCGGCTATACAATCTCCATCGGCGATTTTTCGAGGAGGAGGAAATCGCGTTCGAGAAGCTCCAACGAAAGGACGATGGCTATGAGGTCGTCCTTCGGGTGAACAACCTGTCCGATCAAGACCTGCTGGCATTCTTCGAATGGCAACTTCCAAATGCCCGCTGGTCCGTGGATCCATCAAAGGGGCGGCGGGTGTCATTGCCTGCTGGAACAGAAGAGCACCCGATAACCTTTCTCCTGCGGCGCGACAATCCTCATACCCCCGAGGCGTTCCCCTCCTGCGTTGCCAGCTTGTTGTACCTCACCTCCGCCGGCGACGTCGTCAAACTCGAACATACCTTCGAAATCCTCGCCGAAGTCGAAGAGCGGTAGCCCGCAACGCACCGTTGCCCTCGGGCTTGGCACTGTTCATTCCCGCCGTTTGTTTCGTGTTTATGGGGCATTCCCTGAGACCTCGTTTCATTGGCACATGAAGGCACTTCGCGAATCTCTATTGCCTCGACTCTCCGTCGAGCGACCCACCGCCGTAATCATGGTGCTCACGGCCTTGCTGGTGGTGGGATTCATCGCCTACACCCGAATCTCGGTGAGCATGTGGCCGGGAGGATTCGAGGGCAAATGGCTCGGCTTCTGGACCTCGTACGAGAATGCGACCCCTGCCGACGTCGAGTCCACGATCACTCGCCGGATCGAAGAGGCGCTGTCCACTCTTCCGCGGGTTGAGCGCATCTGGACCGGCAGCTTCCCCGACGGAGTCTGGACCTCCATACGGTTTCTTCCGGGAACCGACATGACCCAGGCCTACGGCGACCTGTGGGAGCGGTTGCATCGGGTGGCACCAGAACTCCCGGAAATCAGTCGGAGGTTTTGGGTGCGTCGATGGGACCCCGATGATAATCCCCTGGTCTGGACCAGCGCAGCGTTTCCGGAAGGCATAGAGCGGCCCTTCGACCTGCTCGACAGGTTCCTAAAGCCTTACCTGTTGCGTGTTGACGGCGTGGCCCAGGTGGAGATCTGGGGCGCCGGCCATAGGGAGGTCCACGTGCAGATGGACCTGGAGCGCATGCGCCGTCACGGGGTGGAGGCTCCGGAGCTGGTCCGCAGCATGCAAGACCTGAACCTGGCGATACCCAGCGGCTTCGTGCGCGACGGCGGCCGGAAGCTGTACATGCGCTCCCTGGAAGTGCTCAATTCTATCGAGGAGATACAGACGACTACGGTCGACTGGGATCATAATCTGAAGCTCGAGGACCTGGCCACCATCGAGCTGGTACAGAAAAACTGGCGCTCCTCCCGGCTCGACCGGAAAGAGGCACTGTACGTCGTGATCTGGCGCGAGGCGGGGGCCAACATGGTGGAGGTTTCGCGGGCGATACTCGCCGCCATCGATGAGGTCAGAGGCCGCCCGGAGCTTCGCGGCGCCGACATAAAGGTTCTCGACGATGGGGGCGCCCGGGTCACCGAAGCGATAGACAACCTGAAGTCGTCCGGTCTATGGGGAGGATTGTTCGCCGCCATCGTCCTCTTCCTCTTTCTGCGCACCATCAGCATGACCCTCGTGATCACAATGGCGATCCCTTTGTCGATCCTCTCGGTGATCGTGGTGCTCTATTTCCTCGATTGGTCGCTCAACCTCGCGACTATGATGGGCTTGATGCTCAGCCTCGGTCTGGTGGTGGACAATGCCATCGTCATCGTCGAGAACATCTACCGCAAGCGCAATCAGGGTGTGGCGCCGAGGGCGGCTTCCGTGGAAGGGGCGGGCGAGGTGGCGATGGCGGTGACCATGGCCACCTTGACGACGATCGTCGTATTCCTGCCCTTGATCCTGATGAGCGACGACGAACATCTGGCCTTCTGGATGTTACGTCTGGGCATGCCGGTGATCGTGGGCCTGGCCGCTTCCCTGGTTATCGCGCTGGCGATCATACCTCTCGCTGTTATGCGGTTGCGAGGTACGGACAGGACCGAAGTGAAACTGCTTGCAAGGCTGCGGCGGCGATACGTGCCCGGTCTCAATTGGGTGCTGCATCACCGATTGGACACCTTCATCGTCGCCGCGCTGGCGCTGGCGAGCATCTGGATTCCGATGGAGGGCCTGAAGAAGATGGACAAGGTGCAGGGGTACCAGCGCGACATCTCCATGTGGTTCACAATGCCCTCCGGCCAGTCGAGGGAGCAGGCCCTGGAATGGTTCAAGGCGGTCGAAGACACCGTCATGAACCACCAGGAAGAATACAACGTGTGGACCATTAGGGGCTGGTACAGCAACAGCCGCGCGCGGGTCATCGCGGTATTCAACCCTCCCAAGCGGATCGAGTGGTACCAGGTCGCGTTCAACGACCTGTCCATCTGGTTGGGCTTGAAGGAAAAGCCGCATATGACCCCTACGGAGGTCGGCGAGGATCTGAGGAAGCGCTTGCGGCTGCCTGCCGGTTATCTCATGAGGGTGGACTGGGAGGAGGGTGATAGCCGCCCTTCGGTCAACGTCGATCTGCACGGTGAAGACACACGCGTCTTGAGCGGTCTAGCGATGGAGGTCAGGCGCCGGCTGAAAGCCATTCCCGGCCTCCTCGAGGTGTTCACCGAAATCGACATCGGCGCCCCCGAGCTGCGGGTCCACCTGGACCAGGACCAAGTCCGCAAGTACGGGCTCGATCCCCGGGAGGTTCTGCGGGATATCACCTACGCCTTTCGCGGAACGGACGTCGCCGGATTTCGCTCCGAAGAGGGGGTGGACATGGATATGCGCGTGCTTCTGTCGGAGGACGACCGGCAGAACATTCAAAGCTTGCGGGAATTCGCTTTTCGCACCGCCGAAGGCCAGGAGGTTCCGTTGGAGGCACTGGCGTCGATCTCCCAGACCCGCGGCATGAGCCGCATCGCTCGCTTGGACCGGCAAACCACCTTACAGATAACGGCGGTTGCCAAAAAAGAGGATGCCAAGAAACTGTTCGAGCAGATCGACGACGCGATGAAGGGGTTCGAGATGCCGCGGGGGTATTCGTGGGACAAGGGTGCGCGCTACGAACGCATGGAAGAGGCGGACGAGTCCCAGCGCTTCGCCATCATCCTGGCGACTACCTGTGTCTTTCTGCTGATGGGCATGTTGTTTGAATCCCTGATGCTGCCGCTCTCGGTGATTGTCGCCGTCCCGTTCGCGTTTCTCGGGGTCTACTGGACGCTCTACTTGACCGGAAGCCCAATGGATATGCTCTCCCAGATCGGCATGGTCCTGTTGATCGGGGTGGTGGTGAACAACGCCATCGTCATGGTAGATCTGACCAATCGTCTGCGAGCCGAAGGGATGGATCGGCACGAGGCGCTCATCGAGGCAGGCCGCCACCGGTTCAGGCCGATCCTGATGACGACCTTCACCACGGTGTGCGGACTGATTCCGATGGCAGTGGGCAACGCCAAGGTCTTCGGATGGCAATACGCGCCGTTGGGCCGCACCATTATCGGCGGCATGCTCGTGTCCATGGTGCTGACCCTCATAATCGTGCCCCTCTTCTACACCCTGTTCGACGATCTTCGTCTGTTGATTCGCCGCGTCGTGGTTCTTGGCGATCATCACCGTCGTCGGGTCGCCAGCGGCGAGGAGCCAACATTGGCCGACGCGAAAAGTCATAGCTAGGCTGGCAACCGAGGATGATTTGGGCACCATCGGCGAGATCTTCAACTAAGAGGCCCTGCCCGAACCTGGGCGCTCGTCGATCGGACCTGGGGGATTGCCTCTAAGCTACATCAGCTGATGGAAGTCGGGGAACCCGATAAGAGCGCGGACAAAGAAGGAAAGGGTGTCGAAGTCGGCAACCTGTCGGGCCGGTGCCTCAAACTTTCTGGCGTCTCGGTGCAGGCCGACAATCGTATAGAGATCGTAGCCGAAGTAGCGCGACGAGTTCGTAATGGTAGCCATGAGCGTGCGGCGCTCAAAGTCGTCCAGCTCGCGGGCGTTGTTCCTGAATCGATAGGGTAGCGGACCCCAACCCTGGATGCCAAGTCGTGCCGTGGTTCTTCGCATTATAGGTAACGTCAGCTGGAGTATTGGCATCGTCTCGTACTCCATGCGCATCACCCGGTCCTGCTCCTGATCAACGAATCTGATCATCTGGAACTTGAACTTGGGCTGGATGCTGAAGCGGCCGATCATCCAGGTGTAGTCGATGCGGTTCACCATCGTCCAGTGATCCAAACGGCGCTTGCGCTCTATGCGGCCAGCCGACTGGCGTCCTCCCTGCTGCCAGTTCAACCGCAGCCGGATTTTCTGGACCAGGTTCAGCGTCGACCAGGGTCGCAGCCAACTCTCCAGGTAGGACTCGTTAACATAACTATTTTCGTACCAAAGTGGATCCTGTCGCTGGTGGTTGAGGAACGACCGATTACCGTGGTAGAAATGGTGCACGAAGTACTGGTAGGTGTCCGTGAACTGGCGGTCCTCCGTGAAGACGTTGTACTCGTCCGGAATGGAGTCTTCAACCCTTCGAAAGTGGTTCTCCGCAAAGACTCGCCGCAAGCGCTCGTTGCCGCTTCGTTCGTAGGTGAGCAGCGCATAGGTGGAACGGTTGTTGCGCCCTCCGGCAATCTCGTCGATGTCGTAGCGGCCCACGGCGAACATCAGATTTCGCGTCAGGTTGGTCTGCCCGAAGAGATGGTAACCCCGTTGATCGGGATCATACGGATGGTCGGGAGCCAGGTCGTCTTCCCTTTGATCCGGCTCATCGTTGTTGTTGCGGTCGAGCCCGTAGGTGTAGTCGTTCGGCTCGACCTCGTACATCAGGAACGGCTCCAGGTAATCCGGCAATGCGTCGCCGTTTCGATTGACGTCCGGAAACCCGTCGTTGTTCTGATCCTGGGCCAGGTAGACCCCGTCGGCGTCGACGCCGATGTCGTTGCGGTAGATGCTCCCAGGGGTGTAGCCTGAGCGCTTGTCGGGAAACTGGTCGCCGTCCTCGTTGTCCTGCACCAGATCCCAGTACATGGTCTCGTTCGTCAGCGCCTTTATCACGCTGCGTCTGTCTGACACAACGCCCTTCTCCTCCCAGATGAAGGTGCGCATGGTGGTGGTGAAATCAGGGTTCATGGTGAAGTACTCTCCCCCGAAACTCCAATTCTTATACCACCTGGTGGCGTTTACGAAGTAGGCCGAACCGTTGTTGGTGAAGCGCGGACTCTCATTGAAGGCAGGCCGATTCTCGATCTCGGCTGGGAAACGCCGATACACTCGGGAACGAGCGTACTCACCGTTGATCTCAGCGCCCACGAACTGCAGGTTCAAGTCCGCGCTGTAGGTGAAAATGGAGGTGTCTTCACCCATCTTGAATCGAACCCGCTTTAAGTTGCTGCCATCCTGCACGTTGCCCCGGGCCCGCAACACCGTCCGATAGAACTCGCTCTTGAAGCGACCCCCGTACCCCTTGCTCCTTGGACTATCTTCATAGAGCGACGCGACGTCGATCCTGTAGTCGTTGGCGACCGTCGCCTCCACCTCCATCGATACCATCAGGGTCTCACCAGTCATATCGAACAGGAATGCGAGCTGCCAGTCGCCGTCGGCGTGAAGGATTTCAGTGGGCGATTCCATCGTGAAATGGGCAAGGAGGCCCCGGAGATTGGCCTCTTTGCTCACGTCGATCCCCGCCTCGTGATCCATCCGGTAGAGGTAGTCGGTATATTTGACGATATCGTTGCGACCTACGAAGTAGGTCCCGTAGAATTCCCCCCTGGTCTTGAAGTACTGACCTGAGATAAAACCACCAGTGGTTGTTGTTCGCCCGACCTGACTGGATATACCGGAGCGGTTGCGGATTACCTGAGGCACGATGTCGGGCCGGCGCTCGCCGTTTACCACCAACACCACGTCCCGCACCATGGCGCCCCCTTTCCCGTCGCGGGGCGAGTCGTCAGAGAACCGCACCACCACCCAATCGGCCAGGGGCGTCCGCGGACGTAGCTTGCCCTTGATGCTGTTTCCCGGCTCCGTGCTCATATAGGTGTGCACATTGGCGAGATTCAACCCCAACGTAGCAGCGCCGAGCTCCGCCTGCGCCCGCCCTCCTAGTAGAAGGGAGGATTCGCGCGCGAACATCTTGTTTTCGATATGGTACTGAGACATGGGGTTGTAGTCCCATCCGCGCGGCGAGTACGGGCGTTCGACGCGACTGGCCAGGGTGGTGAGTTTCAAGCGCGGGGTCCACAGGTCTATCCGCAGCCCATTGTAGTCTACCTGGGAAAGGGTCAACGGCGTAAAGCGAGCAGTGAGTCCATGGCCGACCATGGCGCCGTACCCCCAATTCCCGTATCCGTCCCGGGCGATCGCGGTGTAGTTGAACGCCTCAATCCAGGTACCCTCATCGATTTGGATGCTGCTGCCCCACTCCTGACTCGGCTGGCGGGTCTCGGTCCAATTGAAGAGGTCGAAGCCATGGATAAGGTGATTGCCGAATCCATCATATACCGCCTTGGGATGGTAATTGTCCACAAATTGCGTGCCTTGGGGCAGGACGTGGTGCAGGTAGTTTGAGTAGCGGCCGAGTGCGAAATTCCTGTAACCGGGCCGTTCGTAGCGCAGCACAGGCCGTGAAGGGAGGACTTGAGGAACGTTGGCGGTAACCTGCTCAGCCTCGAGTTGAAGCGGTCCAGCGAGGTTGGTCAGCATTCCCATCTGAACAACCAGGGTCAACACACGTTGCGCGTTGTGCATACTGTTCACGATTCGGGTTTCAATGGCATGGCAATACCCAAATAATAGGAAGCTTTTGGAAAGGAACCAAACACGAGAGGGACCGCTAGATGAGCCGGCCGTATTCGGTGAACCCGACCAGAGCGCGCACAAAAAACGCTACGGTGTCGAAATTCTCGGATATCCGAGCCGGAGAATCATAGGTGAGACGGTCTTTTTCGAGACCGACGATGGTGATCAGGTCATAACCGAAGTAGGTCGAACGCATGGTCACCGATGAGATGGCGGTACGGCGATCGAAGCTCTCCAGCTTGCGGGCGCGGTCGTCGAAGCGGTAGGGCAGGGGTCCCCATCCCTGCAGGCCGATGCGAAAAAAGGTCCGCGGCATCAGCCGAAAGCTTGCCTGCACGATCGGCAACGTATCGTATTCCGAACGAATCAGCTGGTCGGAGCGCTGGTCTACCGCTCGCAGCGCCAGGAATTTGAATTTCGGCTGCACGGCGAGCCGTCCGCGGCGCCAAGAGTAATCGACGGCGTGAACCGAGGTCCAGTAATCCAGCCGGCCTTCTCGCGAGCGAAATCCGCCCGGCAGCAGCCCGGGCTGCTGCCAGTTCAGCCGCAGCCGCAGCTTCTGCACCAGATTTAGGCCGCGCAACGGTTGCAGTCGCGCTTCCAGGTACCCCTCGTTTACGAAGCTGTCCCGGTAGGACAAGGGATCCTTGCGACTCTTCGGGCGAAAACCTCTGGAACCGTAGGTCATCGCCGTGTGCACCGAGTATCTCCGATATATCGAGCTGAAGCGGCGTTCCTCGGCGATGACGTTGTAGCGATCCGGGATGTCATCCTTCACTCGCCTGAGATTGTTCTCGAAGAAGAGGGTTTGCAGGCGATCAACGCCCTCGCGCCGATAAGTGAGCAGCGCGTAATCTGTTGCGCTTCTTCCGGCGCCCGCCATTTCCTCTGCCTGGTAATGCCCGATGGCCAACGACCAGTGGCGACTGAGATCCAGCTGACCAAATAGATGGTACCCTCGTTCATCCCAGTTGTATGGATAATCCGGCTCCCAGTCGTCTTCGCGAAAATCAGGCTCGTCGTTGTTGTTGCGATCGAGACCGTAGGAAAACTCGCTCGGCTCCACATCGAACATGAGGAACGGTTCGACATAGTCGGGTAGCGGGTCCCCGTCCCTGTTGGTGTCGGGATAACCGTCGCGGTCCACATCCTGACCCAGATAGACACCGTCGTTATCGGCAAAGTCCGCTTCGCTGTCTCCGTCGTCGTTGTCCTCTACCAGGCTGTTGAAGTTAGGGTGGATCTTGAAGAGCTCGGCTCCGAAACGCCCGTGCCCGAACCAGCGGATCAGGTTGACAAAGTATGCATCTCCCGGCCTGGTGAACCGCGGAGAGTCGTCGAGGGTCTTTTCTCGGCCGACGTGAGCGGGGTAACGGAAATTCTGTGACGAGCGGGCGTACTCTGCGTGCATCTCAAGGCCCAGCATGACCAGACTCATCTCGCCGCTGTAATAGAAATTGCCGGTAAACTCGCCGATCTGAAAAGACACCCGCCTGAAATTGGAGCCGTCCTGGACATCGCCCCAGGCGCGACGGACGCGATAGTAGGACCGGGCTTGGTAGCGCTGCACATAGTTGGGATTGCGATCGTTGATCGTTTTTATGGTGGCCCAGCTGAATTCGTAGTCATTCGCTGCCAGGGCTTCCACCGCAACGGAGATCACGCTCGGTTCCGCAGACAGGTCGAAGATGTAGACCACCTGCTCGTCGCGATCGAACTGCATGGCTTCGACGCTTGAAACCAGGGGAAAGCTCTTCAGCAACCCGGGCAGGTTGGTGCGATCGCTTACATCCTCACCACGCTCGTGGGCAATGCGGTAGAGATAGTCAGCATGCAGGGGGTTGTGAGCTCCGCCGATATAGCGCGTCGGTCGGAAGCGTCCGGTTTCCGCCGAAACGTAGCCGATTTGGGTTGCCTCGGCGGCGCGGTGGCGAATGACATACGGAACCAGGTCCGGCCGCTTCTCGCCATTGACAATGAGCAGCAGATCCTGAACCATTGGTCCGGAGTGACCATCCTCGGGGGAATCGTCCCTGACCCGCACGAAAATCCAATCGGCTATTTCGATCTCCCTGTCCAATCGGCCTTTGAGGCTGTTTCCGGGGAGGGTACTGATATATCTGTGGTAGTTCCCCCAGTTGAGTGCGAGCTTCAGCCCGCCTATCTCGGTCTGCACTCGATTGGCCAGCCATAAGCGCGTACCTCCCCTCCAGTGTCCCCACCGTCGCATATATCCAGTGAATTGCGCCTTTGGGGTCAGCAAATCGACTCTCAGGCCGGATGTGTTTGCCCGCGAGATGGTGAGCGGGGAAAGGTGAAGCCGCCCCGTCGATCCAGCCAATGCCCGGTAACCCCATTTGCCGTAGCCGTCATTGCCAACGATGACACCACTGTCCCGCTGGATGTAGTTGCTGCCGCAAACGGCACCGCGACGGTCTTCGCAGCTCAATCCCGGCTGTCGCAGCTCCTGCCAATTGAGAAACTCGAAGCCGGTGATCTGCTCGTTGCCTAGGGGACCGTAGAACCCCCGCGGATGGTAGTTGTCGCGGAGGGCCAGTGCGGTCGGAATGGTGTGGTTGGCATAGTTGACGAAGTGGTTGATGGCGTAGTTCTGGTAGCTGATGGCGTCCCGCCGCATCATCAGCCGCTGTGGGGTGATCTCCTCCCTTTTTAAGGGTCGCTGTGACGCTGCTCCTGCCGTTTGAACCCACAGCGCGGTCAAGGCCATACACAGTAGGAACGGTTTGGAACGCAAGACCGGTCGAGGGCGCATTCGTCCAGGTAACCCAAGTGGCAGTTGCTAACGCTGCATGGTGAGAAAAGCGCTTATTTTGGCGGGTATCCCAGGTTCTGCGGACTTGGCCTCGGCCTTTAGATAGTTCCAGGCGCCACTGATGAGCGAATGGGTTCCTTCGCTGGCATCGAGGTGACTCTCTTCGTGCACGCTCTGCCAATCTTTGGCATTGTGGGAACCGAGCAGGCGCCAGCACAGATCCCCACTCGAGCTTTTGTTGTAGACCTGGAGGTTCTTGTCTCGGTAGCCCCGGGACTCCATCGTCGCCCCTTCGACGAAATCGTCACTCGTTGCGCATTCATGAAAGAGGTACCCTTCTTTCTCGCGCCGCTCCGGGATACAGAACGGGTTCATCTCGTAGATCATGTTGCGACCCCAATCGGTAACCAGGAAGGTGCCGCGTCTGGTGATGTGGATATAGGTGGGCAGAACGACATTCGCCGAGGCGTTCAGCAGACCCTCACCGCTGGTGCCCCCGAGATCCCAGATCAGTTCCTTGTCCTGGTTGACGCAGAAGATGCGGGCGCGCTCGTCGACGATAACGGTCATCCCGCCGCCGTGCTCGTTGCTGCCGTACCTGAGAGCCCGCACCGGGCAGCCGAGGCGGTCGTAGAGATCACCGCCGGTCCCGTTGGCCACGTTGCCCCGGTCTCCGGCGTCGCCATACGACCATTTCACCTCGCTCGTCGCCGTGTCGATCTCCTGGATGGTCCGATTGCCTCCCCAGAATCCCGCCAGCAGGTCGCCCCCGTAGGAATCGTTGAAGTCAAACAGCCGCTGCAGATAGAACGGATGGCCATGGGGATCGGTGTCGTAATGCCACGCGATCTCCTGGTCAGCCATGCGGATCTTGTAGATGCCGCGGGGTTGATCGGAGACCATGATATGCTCGTCGTCCCAGTGGATTGCTTCGAGAGGAGCCTGCATCTTGTCGCAGCACCAGAGGATCTCGCCGCTGTCGCGGTGGAGGATCATGATCCGGTGGTCTCTCTTCCACTCGGAAACCAGGACGTGGCCGCAATATGGCCCCGACGTGAGAAAATAGGCGGAGTGGGTAGCTTCCTGGAGGTCGCCGGTGCCGGCTACGCCGCGCTCACCGCGGAGGATGCGGGCTTCTCCAGTGGATCGACTAATCACGAGGACGTCACAGCCGAACTGCTCGGAGACGACGATTTCGTCCGGATTCAGCGGATTCTCGGCAGCGGTGTGTGGGCCCGCCAGTTCACCGTCACCGAATCCCACATTCCCCGTTCCATAGGACCACAGCACGTGCTGATCGAAGAGCGGGACGGTGGACCGCAGCGCCTGCTTACCGGCGTTGGTCTGGGGTAGATGTCCGTTTTCCATCTGTCCTGCCTTTCGTCGAAGCAGTCGTAGCGGACCGCTAACCAGATCACATCCCGAACTCGTTGAGCAAACCTCGCAGGTAGTGGGATCCCAATCGCAAGCATTCCTCGTAGCTGCATCTGTTGCCCCTGTCTTCGAAGACGATCGACATGTTGCCATTGAATCCGACGTCGCGGATGATCGGCATGATGCGGCGGTAGTCGATTACCCGCTCCTCTCCGCTGTCGACCCGGTAGAGTTTGGACCGTACGTAGGTGGCATGCGGCGCGGTCTGGATCATGTAGGCGTAGAAGTCGACGTCGGGGTCGCCGACCGCCTCTTTATTGGTGCCTGGCGAACCCCACCACTGACCTGTATCCAGTATATAGGTAGAGTTCTGGCGATCCACTGCTTGCAGGAGGTAGAGTATGTCATCGCCGGTCGGGGGCACCGCCGGCGCATGATTGTGCAGACCGATGAAAACCCCTTTGTCTTTGGCATAATCAGCCACCTCCTGGAAACTGGATACGACGATCTGCCAAAGTTTATCGCGATCTTCGGATTGATCTGGAACGCCCCCGCCGAAGATGCGAATCAACGGGGTACCCATGAGCACGGCCACGTCCACTGCATCCTTGGCGCCGGCGATGGTGGCGCGCAGCTCATCCGCCGGGAGCGGTACGCCTACAACCGTCCCCTGGGAGGTCGTCGCCGAACCCAGGAATCCGCCTTCCGGCGCCACGAAACCGATGGGTAGCCCGTAGCTGTGACACTTGTGTTTCAAGTGTAGCAGGAACTCGGATTCCCGCGACGGAAATCCGCGATAGAGCTGAAAATCCACGAAGTCAAGCCGCAGCTCGTGAATGAGATCGACCAGAGTTTCTACTTCGGTGTAGGTGCCCGGGGTGCCGAGCTTGCGCATGGCGTTGCAGCCGAGCTTGATCATGGGCCACCTCATAAATGCGGTTGCAGTGCGGGGTGCGAGAATATATCATTTCTCCTCTCTCGATGCACTGTGTGCACGGTGAATCCGCAGGCAACACCCACTGCTGCCAAGAGGAAAACACTCCATGGTAAAACAGCTCAACCTGCCGGAATGTTTCGCGCGACTCGGTCTAAAACCAGTGATAAACGGTTACAGTTGGGTTAGCTTTATGGGGGGCAGTATCATGCCGCCGGAGGTGATCGAAGCGATGTCGGCGGCGGCCAACTGCTATCTGAACGTGCACGATCTCAATTTGGCGGCGGGCAAGGAGGTGGCTCGTCATACCGGCGCCGAGGCCGGGCTGGTCGTTGCCAGCGCCTGTGCCGGCATGCAGCTGCAGGCAGCCGCATGCATGAGTGGCGCTGACCCCGCAAAAGTATCCCGCCTTCCGGATTCAAGCGGCATGCGGAACGAAATCCTGCTGCCGCGCACCCACCACATGGAATACGATCGCTCCTATCGCAGCGCCGGCGCCCGATTGGTGGAGTGGGGATCCCCGCGGGAGTGCAAGACCTGGGAGCTGGAGGATGCCATAACCGAACGGACCGCGGCCTTCGCGTACATCATGAGAAACTGGCGTCATGGAGATCTGCCACTGACGGATCTGGTGGAGGTAGCCCGCCGCCATGACCTCCCGGTGGTGGTAGACGGTTCGGGCATGATACCGCCGCCGGAGAACCTGACCCGGTACATCGAGGAGGGGGCCGATCTGGTGACCTACAGCGGCGGCAAGGGGCTGGAGGGGCCGCAGTCCACCGGCATTCTATGTGGTCGCACTGACCTGATTGAAGCGGCTCGGTTGAACATGTCCCCCATGCCGGGGGTGGGTCGGCCCGCGAAGGTGGGAAAGGAGGAGATCATAGGTCTGTTGGCGGCGCTGGAGAGGTTCGCCAGGTTGGATCACCGCGCTCGCTGGCAGCGCTGGCGGCGTATGGCGCAGACGATCGCCGATGCCCTGAGCGACATCGATGGGCTGGCGGTGAACGTGGAAGAAGAGAATCCGCCGCGACAGGGTCCCCAACCGGTGGTTTATTTCGAGCGCGACTGGCAGGGTCCGAGCGGTCCGGAGGTTCGCGATGCCCTCATCGCCGGGGATCCACCGATCTATATCGGTGCCGGAGGCTATCGGGACGAGCTCTACGTCGCGATGGTTACGCTGCAGGAAGGGGAAGAGGAGATCGTCGCTCGACGGTTGCACGAGGAACTCACCCGGTAGCTTGGGGCCGCAGCTCCTGTCTTGTTTCCGCTTCCGCGGCAATCTGTTTCCAGTCCCAGAGCTGCGGAATATACCCGACGTTCGCCCACGTCTCCGCCTGATCGGCGTAGTGCGGACTCCCGGGGTGACCCGAAGCCCCCAGGGGTACGATCCACAGCGATCTGGTCCAATCTGACGGGTCGTGGATGTAGCGGTTGACCGACATCCCGGTGGCGGTGAAATCGCCGTCGGAGACTCCCCCACCGGACAAGGGGGTATCCCCGCCGCCGTTCATCGAGTAACTGCCCGCCAGAGGGGTATCGCCCCCTCCGTGTACGGCCAGTCCTGGCGGATCAAGCAGCTTCGCGGCAGCGGCGAAACGAGCCGACAGCGGGTGCCGAGGATCGGTGCGGTGCAGCTGCCCCCAGTGCCAGCTCGACATCTCCACTCCCAGTCGATCCGCCAGGTAAACAACCGCTTCCTGCAGTGCCTGTGCCGCCAGCTTTTCCCAGGTGATATCAGCGGGCAGCAGCCCGCGATCGTCCTTCTCCAGGGCCAGGTGCATCTCCAGGGCCAGCTGGCGCAGGTGCACGTCTGCACCTGGTTCATCCGAAAGCAGCAAAGCGGCCGTTTCACCGAAGAGCTCGGACGCCAACCACCGGATCATCTTACCTTGAACGACCGCGTAGATGGCGGGAGCCGCCTGTTCTCGGTGCAACCGCATGTCCCATTGGCGGAGGAGATTCAACGCTTGAGCAGATGCCTCGTCCAAAGGCTCGCAGCGCAACAATACCCGAGTCAACACCTGGGCCGGTATCGATAGCGAATCGGCATGAATTCGTCCCATGGTATCGATGTCACCGGCCTCGTCACGAAGCGACAGCAAGTGTGATTGGATGCGCCGTGCGCGAAATTCGAAAGCGAAGATCAGACCCACGTAATACGGGTATTCGCTGCCCGCTACCCGCTGGTTGCAGGTAACGGCGTAGCCGCACTCGGGATTGATCGCCCGCGGCAGCTCCGCTTGTGGAATGTATCCTTGCCACTCGTGGTTGCCATCCCAACCGGGTACGGCGCGCCAACCGTTGGCCACCCCGCGGATCGGAATCTTGCCCTCGTGCAGATAGCCGAAACTTCCGTCCACGTCGGCCACGGCGTAATTGTTGACGCGGTCGGTCCAGCTGCCAAAGGCCGTTTCCAGGGCCTTCACGCTGTCAGCTTTCATCAGCTCGAGAGCGGCATCCAGCCAGGGGGTACCCTCCTTGAGGCCGGGATCGCTGATGGCGATACCCCAGCCGTCCCGCGGCCGACCGGCAATCACCGGGCCGTGGTGCGTGATCGTCACCTCCACCTCTTCGTCGGCGTTGTCGTGAACACGGATAATCTCCGGCAGCACCTGCGCCGGGCGCCAGGTCTGCTCGAACTCATACTCCCTTCCGGTGGCGGTCTCGCGAAAGCGCTCGACGAACAGGTCCTGGGTGTCGGCGGAGCCGTAGGTCATGCCCCAGGCGACGCGCTCGTTGTGGCAGAAATGCAGCGCCCCTGGAACCCCGGGCAAGGAGCTGCCGATCACGTGGAGCCCGGGGCAGGACAGGTGCACCTGGTAGTAAACGGAAGGAACGTCGAGGCCGCGATGGGAGTCACCGCAAACCAGCGGCAAGCCGGACCTGGTGAGCTTGCCCGAGATCGACCATGCGTTGGAGCCGACATCCGTTTCGCGCAGCCAGTTGACTTCGGCGGCGGCTCGGCTGAGCTCAACGAGCCCCTCTTCGCGCACGCCATCGTACTCTGTTCCCGGCGGAACGGTGAGCAGGTGGCCAGATGGGTATCCACGCAAGATAGTCGCCAGCTCCTTCGCGTTGCCCATGGCCGACAGGCGGGTGCGGAAGAGCTTCGGCTCGAAGCTGCCGATGAGGGAATTGCGAATCTTGTACACCGCCAGACAATGCCAGCTCTCCCACGGCTCTGGTTCGGTCTCCAGTAGCCGGTATTCTATTGGAAGCGTTGTGGTCGTACGGATGAAGGCGTTCACGCCGGCACCGTACGCCTCCGCCATCTGCCGCGCTTCGTCGCTGCACACCTGGAGGTCGAGCCTGGCGGTGCGGCCCATGCCCGCCGTGCGCAACAGACGATCCCGTTCCAAGCCCGAGCTACCGACAAACTCCGACCACCGGCCCAACGCTTGATGCCGGTCGGCGTCCATGTGCCACAGGCGGTCCTGGGCAGAGGCGAACCCCTGTGCGCAGAAGAGATCCCGCTCGTTGGCGGCGGATATGTGGGGGATGCCCCACCTATCCCTGTAGATCGTTACCGCTTCGGTGAGTTCGGGAAAAGCAAGAGTCGAGGTGACGTCCGGCAGGCAGGCCTGCAGATCAACTTTGCTGGGAGGCCGTCTCAAATCTTCTGGCGCGGGTCGAGAGCGTCCCGGAGGGCGTCACCGATGAAATTGATACAGAGTACGGCCAGCGTTATGGCGAACCCGGGAGGGACCCAGGTCCACCAGTACTTGCGCAATGCCGCGAGACTTTGGGCCGACGCCAGCATGTTGCCCCACGAAGGCGCTGGAACCTGCACGCCAACCCCCAGGAAGCTGAGGCCGGCCTCGGTCAAGATCATGGCGGCAATGCCGAGGGTGGCGCCTACGATCACCGGTGCCATGGCGTTGGGCAGGAGGTGTTTGAAGGCCATCGATGGCCAGCCGGCGCCAAGCGCCCGGGCTGCAAGTACGAACTCCCGCTCTCGCAACGAGAGCAGCTGATTGCGCAGAATACGATATATCCCGGTCCATTGTATGAACCCCAAGACCGCCATCACGGTAAACAGACTGGGGCCGAGAAGGCTCACCAAGGTCAGGATGATGATAAACCCCGGAAAACTCATGACGACCTCGGAAAATTTCAACAGTGCGGCATCCACTTTGCCACCCAGGAAGCCGGAGATGGTACCCAATATGACCCCGATGGAAACGGCGATGGAAATACCCGCCACACCTACCGACAGCGAGGCGCGCCCCCCATAGAGCAGGCGGGCGAAGACGTCCCTGCCGAGATGGTCGGTTCCCAGCCAGTGGGCGCTATCGGGAGGAGAGTTCCTGAGCTTGAGGCTGATCTGGTTGGGATCTTGAGGTGCGATCAGCGGCGCAAAGACGACGCTGGTGATGATCAGAGTGAATATCAGCAAGGCGCCTGTGCCCAGCCGGTGCCGCGCGAGGCGGCGCAGGAAGCGATTGTGTTGCCGCGGCTCCTCCGGCATGACCTCGACTACTCTTTGGATATCAGAGGCCATCAGCCGTCCCTCTTGGACTCTAGCCTAACCCGCGGGTCCGCGGTGGCAGTGAGTACGTCCACCAGGATACTGGCGGCTAGCACGGCGAACGCCGAAAGCAGCGTCACCGTCATGATGATCGGGTAGTCACGACCGCGTACACCGGCGATGTAGAAGGATCCCATTCCCGGCCAATCGAAGACAGTCTCAATAACCACCGAGCCGCCAATGAGGATAGGTAGGCGCAAACCCAGGATAACGATCATCGGGATGAGGGCGTTGCGAAACGCGTGGACCAGGACCACGCGCGGTCCGGGCAAACCCTTGCTGCGTGCGGTCGTGATGTAGTCGCTCTTCAACACCTCCAACAGGCTGGAACGCGCAAATCGCATCAGCGCGGCGGTCAGATCGAGACCCAGGATGAGGGCGGGCAGAACGAGATGGTGCAGGCGCGACACGAAGTCCGTGGCGCCGGGTGATACCCGGCCACCCAGGGGGAAGATGCTCAGCTGAATGCTGAAGACGAACAACGCCAGCAGCCCGATATAGAATGTGGGGGTGGAGATCCCCAGCATGCCGGCGACCGTCAAGATATGGTCCGTCGCGGAGTACCGTCGCAGCGCCGAGATCGCTCCCAATGCAACGCCCAGCACCGATGAAAGCAGGAAGGCCGTGATCATGAGCTCCAGGGTGGGCCCCATACGCAAGCTGATCAGATCGGAGACCGGTCGACGGGTGGCGAGGCTGGTGCCCAGATCTCCTTTACCGAGACCCACGAGCCATTCCAGGTAGCGCACCGGCGCCGGACGGTCGAGCCCGAGCTCATGACGCAATCTGTCCAGCTCTTCCTGGGAGAATTCTACCTCGCCCTGCTGCACGCGGCTGCCGAGGATAGCCGTGGCCGCGTCGCCGGGTGCCCATTCGAGGAAAGCAAACACGATGATGGTTATTCCCAACAGGGTGGGGATCATCGAGAGACTGCGGCGAATGAGGTATTCCCTCATGAATTCCTGGTTTCCGGCGAGTGTGAATCTTCAGCCATCGATCACTCCACCACATCCCAAAGATGCCACCAGGTGGCGACGGGGTGGTTGTTGTTGGGAGTGAGCGGGCCGGTTTTCAAGCGTTTGCTCTTTGCGAGCAGTGGAATGGTATTCAAAATCGGCATCACCGCAACATCCTCCCAAACGTACTCCTGCAACTGGTCATATAGCAAACGCAGCGCTTCGTGATCGAAGGTAGTGTCGATCTGAGCAATGGTGGCGTCCACCCACGGATTGGAATAGCCGAACGCCGTCGGACTCGGACTGCCCGTACGGAAACGCAGCAACGTCGTTGGAACCACAGACCCGGTGCCCCCCACGTACAGCATGTACTCCCCCTTGAGTGTGCGCTCGCTCATGATCGCCCCCTCGACGGCCTCGACCTTGGCATTGAGTCCGATTTGCGTCCAATATCCCTGCACGATGGTGGCGATATCCAGGCGGATCGTGGCCATGTCGATATCCCGCAGGTTGATCATGAGCTCGGTCTGCATGTCGAAGTTCGCTTCGGCCAACAGTGCCCTTGCCCGTTCGGGATCGTAATCGATCGGCCGCAGGTTCTCGTTGCGCCAGCTGATGTGCGGCACCACACCTTGGGGCACCGTGACGTCGGCGTAGGCCCCGAAGGTGGTTTCCGCGATCGTCTTGCGGTCGATGGCGTGCATCAGAGCGCGTCGAACCCGACGGTCCGACAGCGCCGGGTCTGAGACGTTCACCTGCATGGACGTCAGGTGTATGCTGCGGCCCGGTACGATGGTCATGTGGGGCATCGCCGCGATCTCGGCCGCCTGTTGGGGAGTGGCGTTAGAACCCAGGTCCAGCTCAAAGTTGCTTGAGGACAGCGCGATCTCTTTGTCGTGAATGATAACCTCGTCGATCAATGGCGTCCCAAAGTGGTAGTCATCGTATTTCTCCAGACGAACGAACTGGAACGGAGCCGTCTCAACCAGCTTGAACGGTCCGGTGCCAGCCGCACCGGGGTCTCGCCATGTCTTGAGACCCTCCACCTTGCTGCTCTCGCCGGCGATCTCCAGCTGGTGTTTGGGCAGTATGGTGAGGTTGCCGATTGCCCACATGAAGAAGGGGGCCGGATGTGCCAGATAGAATTTGATGGTGTGATCGTCGATCACCTTCAGGCCACTGATTCCCTTCGCCTTGTGCGTCCGGTAATCGGGGGTGCCCTCAACGGCGAGGAACTGGGCCCTGTACCCGGCGGCCGGTAGATAGCGATCCATGCCGTAGAGAAACGTGGTTTCTACATCATATGCGGTAAACCGCTTGCCATCGTGCCAGCGGACGTCGTCGCGCAGATGGAAGGTATACTGAAGACGATCCTCGGAGATATCCCAACTGTGAGCCAGGTTCGGATACTCAGCTTCGAAGTCGAGGTTGTTCTCGACCAACCGGTCGTAGACGAACCACCACGTGGGCCAGTGACCGTCGTTGCGATGGTGCCATGGCGGAGGGGTCCAAACCTCGTTGAGCAGCGCGCAGCGGATGTAGATCCTCTTCTTGGGTGGGTCCTGATCTTCCTCGGAAGAACCGCATCCCAAGGTGGTCGCCCAAAGTGCTAAGCCTGAAACGAGTGTTAGTAGGGTTTTGTCCATTTCTCAAGCCGTCTTCAAACAGCCCCATAGTCTGCTATAGTTGTCGCAGAAAGACAACGGTCACGCTATTTGTGCGTCGGTAGCGGTTTGCAAGCTTGTCAGAGTCTGCGGCCAGTGTATAGATTTCCCCAGTTTGTCGATTAGAGATCTACAGCCCACAAGGGGAAGGAATGCGGATCATGTATCACACAGACAGCAGTAAGCAACGCCAGGGCAGTCTCCTAGCGGTTTTGTTTACCGTCGCACTGCTCTTCGCCGCCACCTCGCCGGCATTCTCGGAGGTGGTCATAAAAGGGGTGGTAACTGACGCCAAAGCCGGCATTCCCCTTCCGGGTGCCAACGTCGCTTTGAAAAACGGTCTCAGCGGCACTATCACTGATGTTGACGGAACCTTCCGTTTGGCGGTCAAGAACCTTCCGGTAACCCTTCTGGTGAGCTACATCGGGTACGAACGACAGGAGGTCGAGGTCGGCGAGAATCAGTATTTGAAGGTCGGTCTCGGAGAGATCGAGCTGACGACCGAAGATCTCGTGGTTGTCGGTTCGCGGTTCGAGCCGCGCACGGTGATTACCTCCCCGGTTCCCGTGGACAACGTCAAGACCAGTGAGCTCGCAGCGACGGGACAGCTCACCTTCGACAAGATGCTGACCTACGCGGTGCCTGCCTTCAATTCGACGCAGCAGACTGTTTCCGATGCCACCGCCCATTTCGATCCCGCGGACCTTCGCCGGACACGTCAAGACCAGTGAGCTCGCAGCGACGGGACAGCTCACCTTCGACAAGATGCTGACCTACGCGGTGCCTGCCTTCAATTCGACGCAGCAGACTGTTTCCGGCCACCGCCCATTTCGATCCCGCGGACCTTCGCGGTCTGGGACCCAGCCGGACATTGGTACTCGTCAACGGCAAGCGTAAAAATCCAAGCTCTCTGGTCTACATCAACGATACCCCCGGAAAGGGGGAAGTCGGCGTCGACATGAAGAGCCTGCCCACTGCCGCCATCGAGCGCATCGAGGTGTTGCGGGACGGTGCCTCAGCGCAGTACGGTTCGGACGCTATCGCCGGGGTCATCAACGTGGTGCTGAAGGACGCCGATTCCGGCACCGATGTTCAGGTCTTCACCGGCTCCATGGACGAAGGGGACGGCGACTTTCGCGGGTACAGCGTCGCCTCCGGATTCAAGCTGGGCAGCAAGGGGTTCCTGCACCTGACCCACAGTTTTTCGGATCACGACGAGACCAATCGCGCTGCCAGCCCGGGCGAGGACGTCCTGTTTGGCGTCGGCGCCGACGATCCCTGGATTCAAGAAAATCCCGATCTGGGAATGAGGATCGGGCTTCCCAACCTTACTACCTCGGATATCTCCTTCAATTCGAAACTGCCCATGGAAAACAACGTCGAGTTGTACGGGTTCGGCGGCTTACAGTACCGCAACGGCCGGAGCTACGCGATGTACCGGACACCGTACTGGATACCCGATCCGCACAACATCTACCACGACGAGGGCGAGCCGTATAGCGGTTTCCATCCCACCTTCGACACGGACGTGTTCGACCGCAACCTGGCGGCGGGCGCCCGCGGTCAAAAGCGGGGTTGGGACTTCGACATCAGTCAGGTATTTGGCAGTAACACGGTAGGTTACACGGTGCGCGAATCGCTCAACACGGACATGGGTGCGGATACGCCGACCACATTTCGGGCCGGCGGTTACCGTTTCTCCCACAACGTCACGGATTTGGATTTGGCGCGTCGCTTTTACAACGCCAACGTTGCGATCGGCGCCGAATTCCGCACCGAGAGCTTCCGCGCCAAGGCGGGAGAGGAGGCGTCTTACCTGGGCAGCGGCACCCAGTCCTTCCCCGGATTACAACCGCAGAACGCGATCGATGCCCATCGCTACAACGCGGGCATCTACGCCGAAGTGGCTGTCGATCTGAGCGAATCTCTGCTCGTTGGGGGGGCCGCCCGCTTCGAGAACTACAGCGACTTCGGCGACAACACTACCTGGAAACTGAACGGGCGCTACAAGCTCTCAGAAGATAAGATTTCGTTCCGCGCCGCCGCTTCCACAGGGTTTCGCGCCCCTTCGTTGCACCAGATCTATCTGAGCAACATTCAAACCCTGGTTTCCGGTGGTTCTGTATCCAATCAGGGAACCTTCAACAACGAAAGCACCGTACTGCGACTGCTAAAGGTACCTCAGCTTAAGGAAGAGAACGCCTTCAATATCACCGCCGGCGTCGCTTTGCAACCCTCTTCGTCGTTGTTTGTGTCTCTCGATCTCTACCAGGTGGATGTGGATGACCGCATCGTGTATTCGAGCAGCATCGCGTCGACGGATACCTCGACCGTTCTGGGCCGTATCCTCGAGCAGTCCAACATTACAAGCCTGAAGTTCTTCACCAACGCGGTCGACACGCGCACCCGAGGCGTCGATTTCGTCACCTCTTACTCGCGGCCAATGGGTCGCGGGCTCATGGAGTTGGACCTGGCGGCAAATCTCACCGATACGGAGATCCAGGGACAGGTCTCCACGCCCGCTCCCATTGCCGCAACCGACACGGACATCTTTGATCGCAAGGAACAATCGCGCCTGTTGTCTGCCAGGCCCGACAGCAAGGTGCTAGTTGGTCTCGCATACGAGCGCGGTCCGCTGAGGGCGAACCTGAACAACACTCGTTTCGGCGAGGTAACCTGGAAACATGCCACCGACTCTGATAAGGATCAGACCTTCGCGGCCAAGATCATCACCGATCTAAATCTGAACTATCAGATCAACACCGTATTGGGCATCGGCGTTGCGGTAAACAACCTGCTGAACGTCTATCCGGACAAGATAAAAAGCAAAGGCGACGTGTTGACCGATCTCGGCGGAAGGTTCCAGTACCCTTGGGAGGTCAATCAGTTCGGTTTCAACGGTGTTACCGGAAGTGGCCGACTGCATGTGAGGTTTTAGATTCCCCTCACGACACACGCATGTTAGGGCTCCGCCGGTGACCAGTTCTGCGTCGACCCCGTCGAGTCGGTCAAGAGCAATGAACCGCTGGCGGTAAGCGCCCAGCTCACCTCGCTCACCGCGCCGGCAAAGAAAGCCCCTCGCAGCACCAGCGACTCATCCTCGACTTCCCAAGAGCCGGGAAAACTCACGCTTCCCCCGCTGGAAAGCTCGACTACCATGCGCAGGGTGCCGTCTGCCTCCAATGTCATCACGATCTCCACCTCACCCAAGCGCTCGTGAGTGCCGGAGGTCTGCCAGGTTCCGACCAGGGGATGAGCGGCTACAACCGGCTCCGGGTTGTTTCCCAAATCCAGCTCGGGCTCTTTTGAGCTGGAATCACAGCCAGATGCCGCGAGCGAAACCAGCAGCATGACGGCCAAGCCCAACGAAGTCGACGGTTTTCGCATGGTCACCTGGCCCGAAGCCTGCGGGCGAGTGCCTCGGCCATCTGGGCGCTCTTGGGATCGCCAAGTTCGGAAAATTCTCGGCTCAGGTGAGCGAGGACGTCCGCTCCTGTTCCGGGCAGGCGGGTCTCGAGGAGCTGTCTATAAACCTTGAGTGCGCTAGATGGGTCATCGAATTCTCTATGGAGTCGCGCCAACGAGAGGTAGGCGTCGACCTGGTCGACGCCCAGGTCGAGGGCGCGGGAGAATGACTGGAGCGCCTGACTCTCCAAACCGCCGTCGAGGTAGACGCCGCCGAGGTAGACGCCGCCGAGGTTGTGGTGCAGGATCGGATTCACCGGATCCTGTTGCAAAGCGTGCAAATAAGCGCGTTCAGCTCCCGAAAGGTCTCCAAGGCCTCTGAGGGCCGTGCCCAGGTTGGCATGGGCTCGTGGATCATCGGGAGCAAGATGAATCGATTTTTCGTAGAGGGGCACCGCTTTCTTCAGCTCTCCGACGGCGTAAAAGAGATTACCTGCGGTGTAGAACAGCTGGGGGTCAGGATGTCGCTGTGCCGCCTCCCGGATCATCTCATCAACCCGCTGCCAATTTCCTTCCAAAACCAGCAGCTCCAGCAGCCCCACGCGGATCTCGGTCCGGTCGGGAAAAGCGAGCACGCCCCTTTGCAGCGAGGCGATACGCAGCTCGCGCTCCTCGGTCAGCCGATATAGGTCGGCAAGCAGCAGATACAGGAAGGGGGTAGGGAGCACGACCAACGCCCGTTGGCACATCTCGATTGCGGCAACGACATCGCCGGCGGCACGCAACGCCAGGGCAGCCTGATGCAGTGGTCTGCTGTCGAACGGCGAATCCGCCGACCTTCGGACGGCGATGTCCGCGGCTTCTCGATACCTTTTCAGACCCATGAGGGTCTTATACTTACCCTCCAAGCTGTTGGCGCGGTCCGGATCGAGCTGCAGTGAACTCTGGAAGGCTTTTAATGCCCTGGCAAGTTTGCCCTCCGACAGAAAGCGGTTGCCCAGATAGTCGAACGCAACGGTCATGACATGCTTGTAGGTATCCGTTTGCCCCGAGGCCTCAGCGTATCGTTCAAGGCCGGTGATGATCTGAAGGCCCTGACCTCGAACCGCCGAATCCCCGTCCAGACTCAGAGCGGCGCCAAAAACCGAGTTGAGCTGGGGGTCGTCCGGGAAGACGGCGAGTCCCTCGCTAAGCGGGGTTTGGTAGTCGCCGCCCGAGATCAGCGTCGATATCACCAGGGACAGGTAGGAGGCGTTGAGGGGAATGACGTCGGGCCCCCGATCGATGGCCCTGCGAAACTGCTCGCGTGCGGTATTGGTTTCCTTGATGGAGAAGTAATAGCGCGCTGACGCGTAATATCCTAGGGCTTCCGCCTTCTTGATCCCCACGTAGCTCGAGGCCAGCAGTGCGACACACCCGACGACGAAGGTCGCCCTGCCTGCTACCGCGTAGCGTGCGCCCACCAAGAAGCAAGCCCTTTGCAGGGCCAGAGCAGTCAAAGCGCAGCTTCCGACGCTGCCGAAATAGAGATAGCGGGCGATGCCTTCGTGCACCAGAGCCAGCGGCAGGAACGGAGCGAGGAAGAGGAAGGTCCAAAGCGACCAGCGAGAAGCGTGTTCGACATGTTTCCAGATCGTCCAGGCCAACAGCAGCGCCGCCACCGCTCCCACCATCTTCTCCCACGCCGGTTGCTCGTGAAACGGAAAATTCAGCCAGTGCGCGGAGGCAGCCAGGCGGCCAAGCAGCCAGAAAAGCGCCCCCGCAAGCTCCTGGGTCAGGGAACCCACATCCTTGGACAAATTGCCCTCGATGGCGATCCAGGTAGTCGTTCGCACCGACGTCATGGTCGGAACCGCCACGGCGACGGCGGCGCAGATGGCTCCAAGCGGAATTAGCCTGCGCGCGGCTGCCATCAGGGTTTCTCCTTGGCGCCAGGAGAGGTATACGCAAAACGGTAACAGCATCACCAAGGCTATGTGGGCGAATAGGCTAACGAGGATGGCCAGATGAAAACCGGCCAACCAGGAGCGGGTGCGGGTGTCGACGAATCGGAGATAGCACAGGACACATGCGAAGGCGAATATCAATGCCAGAGGGTAGTCAAGCGCAGTTATCCAGCCCACGGTAGCCACGTGGGCCACATTGACCAGGAAGAGCACCCCTCCGAGCAAGCTCAACTCGAGATTCATGCCAAGCTTCCGGCAAGCCAACGCCATCGAAAGGCTGGCAAGGGTGTGCAGCACCACCACTACCATGTGGTATACGCCCGGATCGTTGCCCCAGATCACGGATGGAAACCATTTAACGAATTCGGGTATCGGTCGTCCGGAACCGACCCCTTTTTCTTCGGGTGGGGCGAACAGATACCAGAAGTTCTCACTGGTCTTGATGTTGTCACGGAAGTGATTCTGATCGTCTATCTGGAGTAGATGCTCCCGGAGGCTGCCGAAGTTGACTGCCGCCAGGAGAACCACGAAAGAGATGTAGAACACCCACGTGAGGGTTCTGTCTGGTACGCGGAAATGGCACGAGCTGGACAAAAAAGTTCAGGTGCAGCTAGGAGGGGACAGGCAAAGTTCCGTTTGCTGGCTCATTGAATGGCGTCGTGCTCTCATCAACACAGCTCGCTCAAAGCGTCCCGCAAGCTCTTGTCGATCAGGTCAGCGAGCTCGTCGATGTCCGCTTCGCGGGCGACGAGCGCTGGACCGACAGCAAACCAGGTCGGATCTATACGCATAATCAGGCCGTTGCGCAGGGCCGTTCGCTTCAAGGTCGAACCCAATTCTGGAAAGGGTTGCGACGGATCCCCGTCCTTAATGAGGTCGACGCCGAGCAACATGCCGCGTCCGCGCACTTCGCCGACTACGCCCAGGTGTCGCAATGCCTCGAGCTTGCCAACCAGATAGTCGCCCAGCCCGCGCGTTTTTTGCGGCAAACGGTTCTCCACCAGTTCGTCGACGACCGCGACGCCGACCGCACAGCCCATCGGATTGTTGGCGTAGGTGTGCCCATGAGCGAAATTCAAGCTGTCTTCGGCCCCCCCCTCGAACGCCTTCGCCATACGCTCGTGAGCGATCATGGCGGCCAACGGGATAGCTCCATTGGAGATCGCCTTGCCGCAACAGATGATGTCGGGGATAATCTCGAAGGTCTGGGCGGCGAACATCGACCCGGTGCGCCCGAAACCGTTGATGATCTCGTCGAAGATCAGGACGACATTGTGGCGGTCGCAGATCTCCCGCAGCAACTTGAAATACTCCGATGTAGGGGTGATTACACCGCCGGTCAGTCCGATCGGCTCGAGAATCACGCCCGCCACCGTATTCGGGTCTTCGCCGATTATTACATCTTCGACGATCTCGGCGGCAAAACGGTTGCACTCCTCCCAGCTGTCGAAGCGATCCCGGTAATGGGTCGGGGGAAATACCTTCAAGAACCCACTCATCTGGGGCTCAAAGGGGGCTTTGCGCGCTCCCGTGCCGCTGGCGGCCATGGCGCCCATGGTGCCTCCGTGATATCCCTGGTAGCGGCTAATGAATTTGTACTTGCCGGGACATCCGGTCTGCTTGCAATACTGTCGGGTGAATTTCAACGCCGATTCCATCGCCTCCGAGCCGCCGCTATAGGTCTTCACAAAGTTGAGGCCGGCAGGTGTTACCGATCCAAGCTTCTCGATGAAATCCAGGGCGACGTCCGCGACTCCGTGCATGGGTGGTGCAAAACTGAGCCTCGACGCCTGTTGTTTCAGGGCGTCAATGACCCGGGGGTGACCGTGTCCGAGGATGGCGACAAAGATGCCACCGATACCGTCGAAGTACCGTTTCTGCTCGACGTCCCAGTAGTACAACCCTTCGGCCTTGTCGATGATCAGGGGTTGCTGCAGGAATCGTTCGGTGGGCTGGTAGTCGAGAAAGGTGTTTCGCAGCAACGAAATCCGGCGAGCGTCTATGCTCATCTCCTGGGAGCTCCTACGTTTCGTCGGGAGTGCAAAAGCCTACCGCCGTCAACGCAAATACCTGCGCCGCGCGCGCGAGTTCAGCGATCGGTACGCATTCGTAAACGGTGTGAGCGCCGGTGCTGCCTGGGCCGTGGGTCAATACGGGGACTCCGGCGAGTTCGGCATACGTGTTGCCGTCGTCTACAAACGGCTTGCCCGCAAGGGGGAGTGCCTGGCCGCAAACCGTACGGTGAGCATCCTGAAAGGCATGAATGAAAGGGTTCTCCGGGTTCACGTGGAAGGCGTCGCCGCGAGTGCCGAAATCCACCTCCATACGGGTTTTGGTGCTGGCAGCGACCTCGCGGAGAATTTCATCGATCTCAGCTTTTGCCATAACCTCGGCTCCGGGCTCGACCCAGCGGCGCGTGCCCTTGAGGTAGCACTCGGTGGCGGCTTGATTGTAGATCTCGCCGCAGCTGAACGATCCCAGAAACAGGGAGTCAAGACCGGAATATGGGTGCGAGCGCTTCGCCACTACCGCTCCCAGTTCTCTTAGTCTCCGGGCCAGTTCCACACCGGCTCCGAGCACGTCGGGCAAACCATCCGGCCGCAGGACCTCGTGTACCGGATCGCCATCGCGGCTAACCGTGAACTCGAGGATTGCCATACCGCGCCCGGCGATCGGCAGATGTGTCGACAGGTATTCGGGAAACAGAACGGCGTCTCCGGTGTAGCCCTCCTCGATCAGCGCGACGACCTGGCGGCGATCGCCCCACGGACCTTCGTGATGATCGTGGGCGGTCAGCAACACGCTTCCCGCCGGCAGGCAGTCGAGGTCGCGCAGCACCCGCATCGCTTCCACGCACGCGGCGAGGCCACCCTTCATGTCGGCCGCTCCCGAGCCGTAGAGATTCCCTCCATCTTCCCGGGGAGGCACAAACGGCAGATGTACCGTGTCCAGATGGCCGTCGAACTGCATCACCTTCCCCGGTTTCCCCGATTTCAGGCGCGCAACTACGGCGGGCGACTCGGGCCAGTTCGCCACCGGACGTTCCACCTGGAAGCCGTCCTGCCGCAGGATCGACTCGAGGCGATCGGCGGCCGCCCCGGCACTCAAGGTCGGGCTGGGGATCTCAATTAGAGATGTGGCCGTCTCAACCAGCCGAGCAACATCAATGGCCTTACCAACATCCTGGGTGGGAAGCCGGTTACTCACAGCGGGACTGCTCATTTGCAAATTGCCACAGGATGGGCAAGTTTATTGGCTCGGTACGTGAATGGCCGAAAAACGCACTGCAACGGTGCGAATACGAAGCCCTTTTCCGATTATACAGTCAAGTTTTCAGGAGTATTCAATGCCCCAGTTTTCCGCAGAAGAGTTGGTAGACGCCGCGGCCACCGCGTTGCAAGCCGCGGGTGCTTCACCAGAGAATGCCAGCGTCGTCGCTCGGCTACTGACCGAGGCCAATCAGACCGGTCACGATTCCCACGGAGTGATTCGTCTCCCTCAGTACCTGCAGGCGGTTGACGATGGAGATATGATACCAGACGCCGAAATAACCATTCCGCATGAAAATCCGATTACCGCCGTGGTCGACGGGAACTGGGGATTCGGACAGGTGACGATGACGCGCGCTGTGGAAATGGGGTTGGAAAAAGCGGCAAAGAGCGGGCTTGCTGCTGTTGCCGTGCGCGGAGCCAACCACATCGGCCGCGTTGGCAGCTATGCGGACCACTGCGCCCGCGAGGGCATGGTGGCACTGCTGTTCGTCAACGCAGTGGGGATTCCGGCGTACCGCATGGCACCCTGGGGCGGCACCGAATCGCGTCTGGCCACAGATCCTATGGCTTTCGGCATACCCGCGCCTGGAGGTGATCCGGTGGTAATCGACATGACCACCACCGTAGTCGCCGAAGGCAAGGTGCGCCTCAAGCGGAATCGTGGCGAGCAAACTCCAGACGGTTGGCTCCAGGATGCCGAGGGCAATCCCACCACAGACCCGACTGTGCTCTACGAGGCGCCGTACGGCAGCATCCTTCCGCTTGGGGGAACGACCGCCGGCCACAAAGGGTACGGGCTGAACGTGGCGTTAGAGTTGCTCGGGGGTGCTCTCAGCGGGACCGGCTGTGTCAGTGTCGAGGGTCGCCTGGCCAATGGGGTCTTGCTGGTCCTGCTCGACGTCGAGCAGTTCATGCCGCTGGACGATTATTTCCGGAGTGCCACTACCTTCATTGAACATGTGAAATCCTCGCCGCCGGCCACCGGAGTGGACGAGATTCTCCTTCCCGGCGAGATCGAGCAGAAGGTGAAGCGGCAACGGGAAGCCGACGGCATCTACATAGAGGAAGAGACCTGCCGGCAGGTGGCGGAATGGGGGAAGAAGCTCGGAGTCGAGCTCGGTATGAAGGTCTGACAGGCGGGGCGCCCGAATCGAAATGCTAAAAGGCGGAAAAGTTGAATTATGAGCACCACGATCATGAGCAACATCTCGGATTACATCGATTGCACCGATCTGCTGGGCCGACCGGAAGTGCTGCGCGAGGCTGCCGGGGAGCGCGGGTACCTCTGCTTTCGGGCGCTGCTTCCCGCCGAGGACATTCAGCTGGTGCGCCGGGAGGTATTGCAGGTGGCCGAGCGTCACGAGTTCCTGGCACCGGGAACGAAGGCGGAGGAGGGGGTCGCTCGCCCGGGAGTTTTCATGTCCGAAAACGACCCGAGTCCGGAATTCAGGCTATTCTACAACGACGTGCAGAAACTCAGAAGCTTTCACGAATTCGGGCAGCACCCGATCATCCTGCAAGTCCTGGATCAACTCTTCGGTGAGACGATTCTGGTTCACCCACGACATATCTGCCACACCGTTTTTCCCGGTGATCGCAAGCTCACGACACCCCCGCACCAGGATTTCTTTCCGGTCCGCGGCAGCGAGAATACGTGGACGGTGTGGACCCCCATCGGGGACTGCGGTGCAGAGCTTGGGGGCGGATTGGGATTTGTCGTGGGCTCCAACCGGGCCGAGTTACTGGACCACGAGATGACGATGATGACGTGCGAGGTCGATGAGAAAGCCGAATGGGCCTGGAGCCCGATGGAATGCGGTGACGTCATCATGTTCAACAGCCTCACGATCCACCAGGCGCGCGACAACGAAACCGATGATCGCATCCGCGTCGCCACCAGCTTCCGCAATCAAGCGGCCAGTCAACCGGTGGATGAACACACCTTCATACCCCACATGCGCTGGATCGATTGGGAGGAGGTCTACGCTGATTGGCCCGCGGACGACCCGCTCAGATATTACTGGAAGAAACTGGATCTGGACATTCGTCCGCATTGGCGCGGCCAGGAAGCCGCAAAACCGTAGTCCTATTCAGGCCACACCTTCTCAAAGAGCCGCAACCAATTTCCACCCAACAGCTTCTTGGTATCTTCCGCAGAATAACCCCTTTTCAGGAGGGCAGCAGTGAGGTTCGGCCACTCGGCCGGTGTCTCCATCCCTTTGGGCTGAAAGGATTCCTCGGTGTAGCGCATGGACGGGTCGGAGAAGGTGGAGGGAAATTTCGTTCCCTGCTGGCCAGCAATGAAGTGCCAGAAAGGGAGCTCCTGGTCCTGAGTCGCATCCGTGCCGACGCCCACCTGATCGATCCCCATTCGCTGCACGAGGTCGTCGATGGAGTCGACAAAATCGTCCACCGTGGACGCCGATTTCCGCGGTAGGAACGAAGTGAATGCGCAGGCGCCGATAACTCCGTCGCGCTCGGCCAGCAGCTTCAGCGCGTCATCTGTCTTGTTTCGCGGGTGATCGCAGAAGCTGCGAGCGTTTGCATGGGTGATCGCCACCGGCTTTTCCGAACGTTCGATCGTCTCCAGGGTCGTGCGGTCGCCACAGTGGGACAGATCGATCAGGATACCGAGCTGGTTCATCTCCCGCACCGCGTCTACCCCGAAGTTGCTCAACCCCTCATCCTGTCGTTCCATGCAGCCGTTGCCCAGCAGGTTGCGTTCGTGGTAGGTTACCTGAATCACGCCCACGCCGAGGGCGCGGAAGAGGCCGAGCCGATCCAGGTCGTTCTCGATGGGTGATGCGTTCTGAAAGCCGAGGATGATTCCGGTCCTGCCCAGTTCCTTGGCGCGGCGAATATCGCCTGCGTTGAGCACGCGATGGATATCGGAGCGTTCTCGAAAACGACGAATCCAGGCGGTGACGTCGGCCATGGTTTGATGAAAATTCTCCCAAGTGGCGAGGGTGGCGTTTATGGCCGAAATCCCGCCCGCCTGCAGGCATTGGAAAACGCGATCACTGTCCCAGTTGCTTACGTTCAGGGCGTCGATGACGATGGCCTCTTGGTGAACAGAGCGGCTGTCCGGGTTCATGGTCTTATCCGTGTTGAGGTGATCTTGAATAGGCAGATGGGGATGGAGTACGGTGGCCTGGGCAGACGGACCCAATGTCCTCGGGGCGTATTACCAGCACTACAGCGATTTATTCAGAGAACGGAATCACACTGACTGTCTTCGGCCGGCGCTCAATCCTCGTAGTTGATCGGCGTCGTCCAGCGCTCTTCTTCGTGGGCGTCCCAGTAGCTCTGTCGCAACCTCAAGGTAAGCTCTCCTGGCTTACCCGTGCCGACCGGTTTGCCGTCCAGCTTGGTGACCGGCATCACGCCTCCGGCCGTGCTGGTGATGAATACCTCCTCGGCGTCTAAGAGCTGGTCCCGCTGGATGTCCGTCGTTGCCGTATCCAGGTCTTGTTCCGCGGCCAGCTCCAAGACGGTTCTCCGCGTAATTCCGTGAAGAACCCCGGATGCCGGTGTTCGGAGCTTACCCTGGTCCCAGACGAAGAGATTGAACCCTGGGCCCTCGGTCACGATTCCCTGCGGATCGGTGAGCAGCACCGACTCGCCGCCCCGCTCGTACGCCTCGAACAGACCCCGAACCATATCCCCCCAGTGAAAGTTCTTGACCGTCGGGTCGACCGAAGACGGAGGAATGCGAAAGGACTCATTGGAGATCACCAGATGTATCCCGGTCGTCTCCTGCGCATCCGGCTTTACCAGCCATACATACGGCACGGCGTAAGCGTAATACCGATTCTCCATGAGACGGGGATCCCGCACTCCGGGAAGCGCGATCCCCCGGGTTAGAATCATAGCTACATAAGCGTCGCGAATGCCGGTGTTGCGCACGCACTGAAAGAGAATATCCTGCATCTCGTCAGGGGACATCTTGGGATTCATGTGCAGCGACTTCCAGCTCGCCTCGAAGCGGGCGAAATGGTCGTCCAGACGGAAGAATTTGCCTTTCCAGACGGCGACCACGTCGTAGGTGACGTCAGATCGGAGGAAACCCATGTCGATGATGGGCACCGTGGCTTCGGTAAATGGCATGTAGCTGCCGTCCACCCATGCACATCCGTTTTCGAATCGTTCCTCTCTCATACCTCAACTCTTAGCAGGATAGGCGTATGCGCCGTGGTTGACTGGTTGCCCGATCTACATGTGATCGCACCAATCAAACAAATTGCCGCTGTTTCGTCGATGTCGGAGGAGGTCGGTAGACGGGTGGGAGTCAGATGTGTAGAATTGGGCACAAAAAACGCCGACACGCGAAGCGGGATATGATAGAGTGGTCTTCGGGTCGGCGTATTTTGCGACGTATGATCGTCTACTATTAGTTATCGGCCGATCCGCGAAATCCTTTGTGACCCCGATCACACACGGAATCCAGTTTTGCTTCGCGCCGAAACGCCGGCGGTTTCTCAACAGGCATGGACCTCGCCGCGGCGATTCTTGGGGAATGGGGCACGTATGAATCTCTACACCATGCTGGCCGCTCGAGCAGAAGAGGGCAACCCGGTTCGGGTCGGGCTCATTGGCGCCGGTAAATTTGGCACCATGTTTATCGCTCAGGCGCGCCTGATGACGGGGATACACTTGGTGGGGATCGCCGATCTCGATGTGGAACGAGCGAAAGCCAGCTGCCTGCGCACCGGTTGGTCGGAGGAGCAGATTAAACCCGCATCTATCACAGCGGCCGTCGATTCGGGCGGCACCTGCATTACCGACGATTCAGGCGCGCTTTTAGATGCGCCGGGTTTGGAGGTGGTGATCGAGGCGACCGGAAATCCAGCTGTCGGCATCGACCACTGCCTCGGTGCGATCGACGCCGGCTGTCACATCGTCATGGTGAACGTGGAAGCAGATGTGCTGGCCGGACCTGTACTGGCGGCAAGAGCGCAACAGGCAGGCCTCGTGTACAGCCTCGCCTGGGGAGATCAACCAGCGCTGATCTGCGAACATGTGGACTGGGCGCGCAGCTGTGGCTTTCAGGTTGTATGTGCCGGAAAAGGCACACGCTACCATCCCACCTTTCATCAGTCCACCCCCGACACTGTGTGGGACAACTTCCACTTCGACCGCGCTACCGCCGAACGGGGCGGCATGAATCCGAAGATGTTCAACAGCTTTATCGACGGCAGCAAGTCGGCCATCGAGATGAGCGCGGTCTGCAACGCCACAGGGTTGACGCCACAGCCGGACGGACTGGCATTTCCGCCCTCATCCTGCACTGCCCTGGCGGAGGTCTGCAAACCCAGAGATGCTGGCGGTACTCTCACTCATTGCGGCACGACGGAAGTGGTATCGTCGTTGAACCGAGATATGACACCGGTGGAGAATGACCTGATGATGGGCACCTACGTCGTGGTGGAGGCGGAGAACGAGTACGTGCGCAACTGTTTCGAGGAATACCGGATGTTCCCGGACAGCTCTCGACAATACGCGGCTCTATATCGCCCCACCCACATGATCGGTTTGGAGCTGGGAATATCGGTGGCGTCCGCGGCGTTGCGCGGCGAACCTACAGGTGCCCCGCGTGGATTCAAATCCGATATCGTGGCTACGGCCAAGCGCGATCTCCAATCGAGTGAGACGCTTGATGGAGAAGGGGGCTACTGCGTCTGGGGAAAACAGGTGCCAGCCGAGGTATCACTGAAGGAAGGGTGGTTGCCGCTCGGGCTTTCCCATGATGTCCGTTTGAGGCGGGATCTCGGCGCCGGCGAGCAGGTCGCCTGGAAGGATGTGGAAATCGACGCCTCAACCACGGCGGTGAAGCTGCGTCGGGAGATGGAGAGCAACTTTGGCACGAGCGCCTCGAAACCTCCTTGATTACTCACTGAAGGAGTAGGCGATGCGAATCCCGATCACCATGTGTCACGGCACACGAGAAGGAGGAAACTATCCGTTGTCGGCGGATTATCTGGATGGTTTGATGTCTATTGCGGCGGAGCTTGGCTTCGAGTCCATCAACTACGATCAGCTGGATCTCTGGCGCAGCGGAAAGGGCGAACTGCCACCGCGACCGTTCATGTTCGACGTGGACCACCCGGAGAGATCGGTGTTTACAGATGTGCAGAAAGTGCTCGACCGCTATGGTTTCAAGGGCAATCTGTTTGTCAATACCGGTCCCATGGATGAGCTCTACTCTCGTCCGATGCCCGCCGACGCAGAGCGCACCACCATGACGTGGGACGAAGTCCGAGCATTGATGGCCAACGGGTGGCATCTCGGAGCCCACACCGTCACCCATCCAAATCTATCGGAGCTCCATGTCGAGGATCCCACCGGCGAGAAGATCGCCGCCGAATTGGACCAGTGTAACGAGACGCTTCAACGGGAGTTGGGGAACCCTATGCGAGATTTCGCCTTTACCGGCACTTCTTGCAGTAGCTCGGCGGAGCGGGAGGTGATGAAGCGCTACCGGTTCGGCCGCCTCTGGGTTCGTCAGCTAGATACGCCAGAGCGCCAATCACCTAGCGACTATGAGGTCGACGGCCGGACGATTCGTTACGCCGAGTACGTCGGTTCCGATGAGCCGAACGACGCGGATGGTGGACCGCCCATGTCGGTGCGCTACATCACGGAGGAGTCAAATCCGTACCGGTTGCCGGGGATGGAGCTTCAGAGCTCGCTGATGCACGAACTCGAGAGTTTCCGCCGCTACTTCGAAGAAGCCCTAGATCCGACACCTCACAGGAGCTGAAATTGAGTATCCAACGCAAGCTTACCGACCTCTCTCGCGGTGCAATTAGCACCATCGCCGGTGTCTCGATTCGCGATGGCATCCCGGCACGCGATGCCGATGCCGGTTGGCCCCTCGGCGTCGTGCGCCGACCTGACGGAGAGCTCATTGTCATTGACTACTACGCCCACAGTATCTGGCGCATCGATGCAGACGGCATCCTGCACCGCTTCGCCGGGGACGGGGTGCCTGGAAATTCCGGAGACGGCGGGCCGGCTCTGGAGGCCCGATTCTACCACCCCCACGATCTCAACCAGGATGCCAAGGGCAACCTGTATCTCTCCGATCTGGGCAACGACACCATCCGCCGCATCGACGTGGAGACCGGCATTATCACCCGCGTCGCTGGCAGCGGCCGGCGGGGGCGCGGTGGCGATGGGGGACCGGCCGTGGAGGCGGAGCTGGACTGTACCTGCGGCGTAGCAATCGACAAGGCGGGGAACCTTTTCCTGTCCAGCGAGTGGATGAACAACATCCGCCGGGTGGACGCCAACACCGGCATCATCGAGACCGTCTACGGACTGAGCGCCCGCCACTATCCTTCGGAGGAGGGGGAGAGCCGGCCTTTCTCCGGACCTGACCTGAGCCTAATGGGTTACCATGGAGATGGAGGACCGGCGGCCGAAGCTGGCTTCCGTCATCCCGAACATCTGGCGTTCGACTCGAAGGGCGATCTCCATGTATGCGACAACTCCAACGACCGCATCCGCAAGATCGAGGTAGAGACCGGGATGATGTCGACGGTGCTGGGAAATGGCCAGCGCGCCTCCAATGGCGACGGTGGCCCAGCGGTTGAAGCCAGCACGCTGATGCCGGATGCCCTTTGTTTCGATACCCACGACAATCTGTATGTGGGTGAGAAGTACGGATTCCGGGTGCGAAGGGTGGATGCCGCGTCCGGGATCGTGACCACTCTGGTGGGAACCGGTGTCCCCGGATTCGGTGAGGAAGGACTGCCCGGTTCGGAGACTCATTGCAACTCTTGCGAGGCCGGCATCTGGGCCGATCCCGATGGCACCGTGTTCTGGGGTGACTGCTCCGGCCGCCTGCGGCGCTGCGACGGCGAGACCGGCATCGTGACCACGGCCCTGGGGGGCACCGGCGTGCACGACGGCGAAACGGCCGACCACGCCTTTCTGTGCGGGCCAGGGGGGTTGAGCGTAGCGCCCGACGGCAAGATCTACATCGCCGACACCTGGAACCAGCGGATACGCTGCATCGATCCGGAGACCGGGATCATCGAGACCGTGGCAGGCAACGGCGCTCGCGCGTACGGTGGGGACGGTGGTCCCGCCACCGAGGCTTACCTGGGCAATCCGTACGACGTATCGGTCGATTCACGTGGCCGGGTGGTCATCGCCGACACTCGCCACGGGCACGTGCGGCGCATCGAAGAGGACGGCACCATTCGCGGCATCGCCGGTGCCGTCTTCCTGTGGGACAAAGGGGACGGCGGTCCCGCCAACTGCGCCTGCCTCATGGCGGTGGAGTCTGTCGCCCACGACGCCAACGACAACATCTATATAGGTGATGCGGGCGTCGGGCGCATTCGCCGGGTGGACCATGCCACCGGTCTGATCGAAACCGTCGCCGGCAATGGCACGGTGGGCTACAGTGGCGACGGAGGGGACGCCCGAGCGGCGCGTATCGGCGGCCCGCAATCGATCTGCTTCGACGAAGCGGGCAGCATGTATTTCGCCGACGCCAAATACCATGTAGTGCGCAAGGTGGATACCAACGGGATCATCAGTACGATGGCGGGTACCGGTGAATTGGGACACTCTGCTGACGGCACTGCTGCCACAGCGGCGCGTTTGGAGGTGCCGTACGGAGTGGCTGTATCGGCCGAAGGACAGGTCTACTTCTCCGATACGGGTAACAACTGCGTGCGGCGGATTCGCAGCGATGGAACTCTAGAGACCGTTGCGGGCGGCCGCGAAGGAGGCGACACCGGGGATGGCAATGCTCGCGCCTGCCGATTGAATGCGCCCCAGGGAATCTGCTTCTACGGTCCCGATATTCTGCTGATCAGCGATCGTTACAACAACAAGATCAAAGCGGTGAAGCTCGAGAAGTGAGCACGTTCCGCATGACCTGGCTGTACTAGTGCCGGTGTCGGTCAGCAATTAGAACGGAGCAAGATTTGACAACATTCTCAGCCCCATATGGCCAGCGGCAGCTTTTTGTAGACGACGTCGGCATCGCCCGGATAGAGAACCTCGAACGTTCGATGCACCGCCCGGTGAAGCGTGGCCCGGTGCTGACCGCCGACCGGCCCTGGGACGGTCAGGGCGTACACTCAGCCTCCGCGCCCATGTGGATCGATGCGGAGAATCAGTACAAGCTTCTCTACGAGATCCGCGACAAGAAAGTAAAACGATACGCTCTCGCTGTTTCCGGGGACGGCCTGGTTTGGGAGAAACCTGCTCTTGGACAGGTGGAGTTTGGTGGTTCGACCGACAACAATCTTTTCCCGACCCCGGACAACAAACGGATTTGGCACGTCGTGTACGATCCGGACGACGCCGACGAGACCCGACGTTTCAAGGGATTCCTTACCGTGAAGAAAGGCCGGATCCCGGTGGTGAGCCCCGACTGCGCCCACTGGCGCAAGCTGGATGTGGATCCGCTGGCGTTGCGTTCGGGCGATGCCGGCACTCTTACCTACGATCGTTCCCGTCGCCGTTTTCTTGGGCTGCTCAAACGGCCACGTTCGATCCCCAATCAGACGGCTGTTGGCCGTGCCTACGATGTCACGATCAGCGAAGACTTCGAGCATTGGTCGGAGCCGGCTTTCATATTCGGCATGGATACCGAGCGAGACCAGGAGATGGCCCTCGACGTGATTCGACGCCGGCTGGGCGATCAGGCGTTAGCCAAGCCGATGTATGTGGACCCTGATCCGGCTATCGGGTGGACACCGCCGGAAGGCAAGAACCACATCGCCACGTGGCAGGCCGAGTGTTACAATTTCGGTGTGTTCCCGTACGAGGGGATCTACATCGGTTTGGCGACGGTGTTCTACCCCACCGGGCAGGGGCTGCCGGACCGGGTCAATACCGACGGTTTCAACACCATCCAGCTGGCGGCCAGTCGCGATTTAAGACATTGGGAAAGGCTGGGAGATCGGCAGCCGTTCCTGGAAACCTCGCGCCTCGACGCGGGAATGGTAGGGAATTACGACAGACTCCAGCTCGGGTTCTTTAATCAGGGGGTCGTGCACGGCGATGAGGTTCGGTTCTATTACAACGGCATGAAACGACGGGTGCCGTTTCACGACCGTTACAGCGACGGCACCCCACGGGACCCATCAACCCTGTCCGCCGAGGAGCGCGCCGACTGGCTGGAGGATGGTGACTCCGCCATTATGCTGGCGGTGCTGCGCCGCGACGGGTTCGTTTCCCTCGATGCCGGCGAGAAGGAGGGGCTCGTTTGGACCAACCCGTTTGTTTTGCAGGGGGACAAGATCCTAGCGAACACCGAACTCAGTCCGGGGGGGGAGTTGCGCTGCGAGCTGCTAGACGCAACGGGCGATGTCCTGGCCGTATCGCTGCCCCAGCGGGGTGATCAGCTGCGCGCCGCGTTGGAGTGGGAAAGCGATTGTTTGAACGAACATCGAGGGGAAGAGGTGACCCTTCGCTTCAACCTCTCAAACGGCTCTCTATATTCCTACTGGCTCGAAGATTGACGCAAATCCAGATAGCCTACAGCACCTATGGGTTGCGGTCGGTGGATCCGTTCGAAGCGGTCGAGCGGGTCAGCGCCATCGGGTACGAAGGACTCGAGATCAACTGCGGCCATGACTGGCCTACCGCGCCGGATCGGTTCAGTGCAGACCACCGCAAGCGATTGAAGGATTCCTTTCAGACGGCCGGCTTTCCGCCGCCAGTCGTTATGAATCTCATCCATCTTTGCGCTCACGACGAAAACCCCGCCGAGAAGAGGGCGCTACTGGAAGCGACGTGTCGGCTCGCCCGCGATCTCTGTTGGGTCGATCAACCGTCGATCGTAACCACCACGCTCGGAAAACAGATGGAGATCTGGGAGATCTCTCGCGCGGCGGTTGTGTCCAAGCTCCGGCAGTACGTCGAGATCGCTGCCGCGCACAACGTGATTCTGGCCGCCGAAGCGCATGTGGGTCAGGAGCTGGATACCCCTGAAAAAGCGAGGTGGCTGGTGGAAACCATCGACCATCCCAACCTGAGACTCAACTTCGACTACAGCCATTTTCTGGTTCGCGACATCGATCTGCAGCACGCCCTGGACCTGAACGCAGAATACGCCGTCCACGCTCACATCAAGGATGGGCGTATGGTCGACGGCCAGGTGGTCTTCGCGCTACCCGGCGATGACCAGCTCCAGCTCGAGGATTATCTGCGACAGATGTATGCCTCGGGGCTACGAATTCCCATTACCGTGGAGGTCAGCGCCCAGATCTGGAATGCGGAAGGGTACGATCCGTGGCGGACGGCCGAGCATTGCTTCGCGCGAATGGATGCGGCGAGGCGGGCAACTTGATGTTTCAGTCAGAAGATCAAAACTTCCACCGGTTCTTTCAGGAGGTTTGCGAACTCGCCCCGCGCGCGCTGGCGTTATCAGCCGACGGGAAACCTTACACCTACCAGGAGCTTTGGGAAACGAGCGGCTGCCTCGCGAGGTCATTGCTCAAAGCCGGCCTCGATCCCGGTGACCGAGTCGGTCTCTGGCTTCCCAACAGCGTCGAATACATCCTTGGTCTCTTGGCGGTCTCCCGTGTCGGTGCCATAGCGATCCCCCTCAACACCCGCTTCAGGCAAGACGATCTCAGCTTCCTGCTGCAACATTCCAAGATGGCCATGCTGGTGTGCCCCGCGACCTTCCTGCAGACCGATTACCCAGAACTGCTGCGGCGGTTAGCTCCCGACTTGAAGCCCCGCCCAAATGGGGAATGCAGCACCTCCTATATTCCCTCCCTGAAGCGTATTCTTACTGTCGCCGACACGCCGGCCAAGCCTTTCTGCTCCTTTTGGTCATTCCTAGAGGACGGCAAAGACGTCCCCGCAGGGCCCACCGAGCAGGCGGAGCAATCGGTTCAACCCGACGATATCTGCATCCTCATGTATACCAGCGGAAGCATCGCCACGCCGAAAGGGGTGCTCCTCAAACACGCCTCCTGCGCCCGCAAACCAATCGTACTCGCGGAACGTCTGAAACTGAGAGCCGACGATCGTTTCTACACGGCCATGCCGCTCTCGCATGCTGCAGGACTGTTCAGCGGGTGGTGGCTCGCCGTTGCCGTCGGCGGCCCGCTCTTCACCCACTCCCGGTTCGACGCCCGGGAGACCTTGCGAACCCTGTCCGAGGAGGGGATTACGGTTGAGCGCTCATTTCCCACTCTGGTGATGGATCAGCTCGCCGTTGCCGAGGAGCGGAGGAACGAGTACGACCTCTCCAAACTGCGGACCGGACTTTCCTCGAGCCTCAACACCGAGGTGTTTGAGAAGCTCGAACGGGTCATAGGTCCTCACGAATACGTCAACAACTACGGCTTCACCGAAGCAACTGGCGTCGTGAGCCTTTCCTATCCTGAAGATCCCCCGGAGCTACGCTGGGAGAAGATGGGTAAGCCAATAGAAGGCATGGAGGTCCAGATCGTCGATCCCGATAGCGGCCTTGGCTTACATGCCGGAGAAGAGGGTGAAATCCTCGTTCGCGGGTGGGCAATGATGAAAGGGTACCATGATCCAGGACCTGAAGTCCCTCCCGCTTTCGATGGCAATGGCTGGTACCACACAGGCGATCTTGGGCGAATGGACCGCGAGGGTTATCTCACCTACCTGGGGCGCGTGGAGGAACGGTTGCGGGTAGGAGGAGAAAACGTAGTGCCCGAAGAGGTCAGCCTGTTTTTGCGCCGGCATCCCGAGGTCGAGGCAGCCGAGGTGTTTGGAATCCCGGACGAACGCCTGGGTGAGGTCCCGGCTGCCGTGATCCAGCTCAAGCCAGGGGCACGCTTCTCGGCCTCGGAGGTCCATGCCTATTGCCGGGACCGCATCGCCAGCTTCAAGATTCCCCAGCACATCCGTTTCGTTGACCAGATGCCCATCAGTGCCAGTCACAAGGTGGATCGCCGCAGGTTGCGGCAGGAGATACTCGAAGGGCTCGGCATCGAGATGTAGTCCATCGGCTGGATCCTAGGGGAAACACTGGTCCTGTCTTGCATACCGGTGTTTATTTGAGGTGAGAGGACTTCAATGCTCCTGGTGAGCAACCCGCAGCTGCACGTTACCTACGAGACGAGATTCCCCTAAATAGACAGGTGTAGCAAGCATGGCTGCCGACCACACAGTTTTATTCGTCGACGACGACGAAGCGATAGTTCAACAGTTTGCCGATTTGTTGCAGCGGGAGGACTTCGATGTTGCCACTGCCACGGGAGCGGAAGCCGGGTTCAACCTGCTCCGCGAGCGATCGATTTCCCTGGCCATCGTCGACGAAAGTATGCCGGAGATACTGGGCGCGGACTTCCTCGAGAGAGCGGCCTCCATTTCGCCGGACACGATCCGAATCCTGCTGACCAGTTCCACCGACGAAGAGGAGGCCATCGCCGCTCTCGGGGCCGGCAAAATCAATCGCTATCTTTCGAAGCCGTGGGATGATCAACAGCTCAAAATGACGATCCGTGAGGCGCTGACCAGGTTTGATCTGGAGGAAAAGAATCGCCAGCTGACGAGCGAACTGCAGCAAAAAAACGATGAGCTTGAGCGGAAGATTGTAGAAAGAACGAGCGAGTTGCGGGAGCGTTTGAAGGAGCTGGAAGCGAGGGACCGGATCGCCCAGCACGTTTTGACGATCCACACCTTGAGCGAGACCCTCGATGTCCTTCTGGATATTATGGTGGAGGTGCTGAGATTCGACCGCGCCCTAATCCTCCTCCTGGAGGACGGTGAAATGCAGCCGGTTGCCGCCATAGGCGTGACTGCACCGCGGATCAGGGTGCCTGCCCGGGAGGTGGGTCAACTGCGATTCTCTGGTGCGCTGAAAAACGCTGTAAGTCTCGTACCGAAATCTATGGTTGAGTCGCGCATCGACGACGAAGAGGAAGGTTTCCAGTTCGGTATGGTCCCCATGCTACGTGGGGGCGAACTGATTGGTGTGATCGAATTCGACAATCACCGCACGGGTGGCGCCATTTCGGACGACGAATTGCAGACCATGACGCGGCTCGCGCTCCCCGCGGCGGTCGCTATCCATGACGCCCTTATTCATCAGGATGTGGACGACTGGAAGGGGCACCTGGATAAGGTGTTTCTAGAAATGTCAGAACTGCGTGATCGGGCCGATTGATCGAGAGGCGCGGCGAAGCAGGCGAATCGAAACTACGGACTAGATAGGCGCGAATGCCGAGAAGGGATCGCAGTTCCAGGAAGCCGCGGCGGCATCCTTCCAGTTCAGTGTCGATAGATGAAGCGTATCTGGATGCGGTGGAGAAGGACGCTGGTGCGACGGCGGAAGCGCCAGCGGAATCTCAGTCCGCTGCCCCGGCAGATGGGCCGGTCGAGGGTAGCCAACGACAAACCTTCGGCAGCGCAGGCGCCGCCTGGATCGATCTCGAGATATCCAGCGACGGAAACCGAGCCACGCTAAAAGCGGTATCCTTCGCCGGTGACAAGGAAATCGGCTTCGACGATCTGAAAGAGGCACTGGCGCAGCAGTACCACATCAAGTACGGATTAAACGACAAGCTCGTTCAGCAGTTGGCCGCCCGCGCCGCCAAGGCACCTTACGGAGTCATACGGGGGGATTTCCCCATCGCCGAAGGAAAACCGCCGAACCCGGGGGAGGATGGTCGCATCGAGTACCCGTGTCTCGACAAGCTTCCCCAAGATGCGTCGTTGTCCCACACTGAGTTACCGGCCGCGATCGCCGGATCAGACGAGGCGCCGCCAGACAATCTGCTCACCTTGCTCGTCGCACCGGGAACGGAGGTGGCCAAGCTGTTCCCACCAGGGAATGGGGAACCTGGCTCGGACATTTTTGGCCAGGCGACCATGCTCGAAGGTGTTAAAGCAGAATTGAAACCCGGCGTAAACGTCTCCGAGTCCGAAGGAGTTATCACTTCCGAGACCCTCGGCTATCTGCGAATATTGAAAGACGAGATTTCCGTCTTGTCGCCGCTGCGAATCTCGGAAGACAAGATGGAGGCGTGCCTCGTTTTCCTCCCAGAAGCGCAAGCGCCGCCGCCGCTTGAGACCGACTGGCTGATGCAGATGCTGGAGGCCGCGAACGTCAAGGCGGGGATCCTCGACGCGGCTCTCGAAGGGATTTGTCACACCCTTCCCGAAACTCCGTCCATCGTACTGGTGGCGAAAGGAACGCCGCCGCGACCCGGGAAAGATACCCACATCGATTTCGTAGTCGACCTGGAGAAGAGGTCGGGCAAATTCCGGAAAGACGGATCAGTCGACCTGAGGGAGCGCAACTCCGCTATCGGCGTTACCACCGGTCAATCTCTGGGTCAGGTTGTGCCAGCGACTGCAGGAAGCCCGGGTACGGATGTCACTGGCACGGAAATATCTACCACCGACGGGACCACGAAAGAGTTTGTCGCCGGTGAGAACGTGAGATTGGAATCCAAAGGCGACGTTTCGGAGTTCCTCGCCGAATGTGACGGCAATCTCTCCTTCGATGGCTCGACGATAACGGTCAGTCAGATTTTTGCGGTAAAGGGAGACGTGGACTACGAGGTGGGTAACATTCACGCTCCCGAGGAAGTCCAGATCAGCGGTTCCGTTTGTTCGGGTTTCACGGTAGAGGCCGGCGGAAGTGTAACCATTGGCGGCGCAATCGAAGCAGGGGCCTACGTAAACGCCCAGGGGGACGTACTGGTTGCTCAGAGCATCGTCGGTGAAACCACCAGGGTGATTTCGCTCGGAGACGTTGTCACCAAGTTCATCCAAAACAGCTCGGTTGTCGCCAGACGGGACGTCCTTGTAGGCAGTTACATCTTCAACGCTCATGTTCAGTCCGGACGCAGGATCGTGGTGGAACAGGGGGGTGGAGCGAGGGGAGGCAGCATCATTGGGGGCGATGTTCAAGCAGCCCAGGAGATCGAAGCGCGGCATCTGGGGTCCACTTCAACAGATCAGACAGTGGTCGGGATTTGTCTAGATCCCCAAATCTCGGCGAAGATGAGGAGATTCCGCGAAACCATTGATGCCTGTAACGGCCACATCCTGCGGATACTCCGCACGCTCGGTTTGCAGAAGGTCGATGCTGGGCAGATCAAGGAACTGATCAGGAAGACCCCGAAGAGTCGGCGGAAACCGGTCGTCGAGATGGTCGAAAAACTGAACGAGCTCTTGATGTCACGGCGCGAACCCCTGAGGATGTTCGACGAACTGGAGAAGCAGAACACCCAAGGCTTCGAGAAATGCCGCGTGAAGGTGACCGAGAAGGTATTCGCCAATGTCGAAGTCGTCATCGGCGAGCAGAGCAATCTCGTTGCAGACGATCTGGGCGCCTCCGTGTTCTACAGGACCCCCGAGGGAATTCGGTATCGGCCGCTGCTGGAGGAGGACTCAGCGGAGCTGGAATAGCTCCACTTGATGCGATCCGCTCGATTTGCCACGCATGGAACCAATCGGATTTGGATGGCCCCTAGTTAGTAGATCGATACTCCAACGTCAGGGAGTGATAGTATGCCGAAGGTCGTCTTCATAGGGGCAGGTAGCTTCGGGTTTACCCGAAACCTGGTCCGCGACCTGCTTACCTATAAGTCTTTGCGAAGCTCCGAGATCGCCCTGGTCGACATCAATAGGCGACGGCTCGATTTCGCTCGTCGCGCGTGCCAAAAGCTGATCGATCAGGGGGGTACGGCGCCACCGTTACAGCGACCACCGAACGTCGCGAGGTTTTGCCAAGAGCTGACGCCGTGTGTGTGACCATCCGGCGCGGGGCCACAAGTGTCTGGCAACACGACATCCTGATTCCGAAGAAGTACGGCATCGACACCAACGTGGGCGATACCCGCGGACCCAGCGGAATCTTCCGTGCCCTGCGCACCATACCGGAGATGTTGGCCATAGCGCACGACATGGAGAAGCTTTGCCCGCGGGCCATCATGCTCAATTATACCAATCCGATGGCAATGCTCTGCCACGCCATGCAGCGAGAGACCGATGTCCAGCTGACCGGCCTCTGCCACTCGATGCAGGGAACAGCGACGATGATCGAAGGCTGGCTCGGTCTCAAGCCCGGGCAGATGGACTACCAATGCGCCGGCATCAACCACATGGCCTGGTACCTTAAGCTGGAACACCGTGGCCGCGACCTCTACCCGAAGCTGAAGAGGGTCGTATCAACGAACAAGGAGGTGTACAACCACGAACAGGTCCGCAACGAGATGTTTTTGGCCCTGGGAAGTTACGTCACCGAGTCCAGCGGCCACAATTCCGAGTACAACTGGTGGTTCCGCAAGCGACCGGATCTGATCCGCCAGTACTGCACCCAAGGGACCGGATGGAATCCCGGCCGCTACGCTTACATCCTGAACGAATACCGCAAACGAGAGAAGACCTGGCAGGGCTCAGTGAAGGATTGGTTGGCGCAGAGCGAGGTGTCGCTGGAACGTGGCCATGAATACGCCGCATCGATCGTAAACGCTTTCCTCGGTGGCGAGATCTTCGAATTCAATGGCAACGTGGTCAACGATGGCCTCGTCGACAACCTTCCCGAGGGAGCCTGCGTCGAGGTGCCTGTGGTCGCCAGCCGCAAGGGGTTCGAGCCGATTCGCGTTGGCCGTCTACCACCTGCGTGCGCCATGCTGACGGGCCTGAGTGCCCAGATAGAGATGATGGCAGTGGAAGGGTATTTGCAGGGCGATGCAGACCTCGTGTACCAGGCGATCGCTCACGATCCGTTGACGGCAGCGAAGCTCTCGCTGGCAGAAATCCGCAAGATGGTGAAGGAGATGTTCCGCAAGAATCGGAAGTGGCTGCCCCAATTCAAAAACGTGGATTTGTAGCGCCACCTCCAATCGCGAAACGAAAATTTTGAGGTACGATTCGGTCCGACACTTCACGGCTTCCTATGGTGCATTTGAGCCGGAATTCGAATTCAGCGCGCGGACGCGCCCCGAGTTGGAGGAATGGCAGCAGGCCTTCAGGCCGCGGCAGGTTCTGGGCCTGGACAATCTTGCTGCAGACCTCGAGGACCACCAGCCAACCGCACAGCGACAGTCGACGGAGGATGTGGGAGATCATATCCGGGACGTTTGGCACATACAGGTCGAACCCACGGTTCCACTGCCGTTCTACCTGCTGCGTCCCAAAACGATCTCGAATCCGGTGCCGCTTGTTCTAACCCCCCACGGACACAACCACCCCCATCTCTACGCCGGGATTGCGAAGGACGACAAGGAGGCGGCCGAGATCGAGGAAGGAGAGCGCGATATTGCCGTGCAGGCGGTGCGGGAGGGGTACATCGCGATTGCGCCCACGACGCGCGCCTTCGGGAAAACGCGCACCGAAAAGGACAAAGCGGAGAATAGCGGGAACTCCTGTCGTAGCCAGCTCATGCACGGATTGCTGGCCGGCCGCACGCCGATCGGCGAGCGGGTATACGATATGGGATGCCTGATCGACTGGGCGGTGGCAAATCTGCCAGTGGACGCGCGGCGCATCGCCATGACCGGCAATTCCGGCGGCGGCACCGTAACCCTGTTTACCTCCGCCTGTGATACTCGCATCGCCGTGGCGATGCCAGGGTGTTATTTCTGCACGTTCCAAGGCAGCATCGGTCTCATCGCACACTGTGACTGCAATTACGTGCCCGGAATTTTACGGTTGGGAGAGATGTATGATGTTGCGGGACTGATCGCGCCGCGGCCATTTTCCGCCATTGCCGGCAAGGAGGATGGGATATTTCCGCTCGAGCAGGTGGAATTTGCTTACGAACGGTTGCAGAGGGTCTACACCGTGGCCGGTGCGGCTGATCGCTGCCAGCTATATGTGGGCGAGGGTGGACATCGATACTACAAGGATGGCGCCTGGCCCTTTCTGAGAGGGTATTTCTGCCAATAGGATATGGCTATCAAAACCTCCGACATCCAACGCCCGCCGCGAGAGTTGATCGACGCCTTTGCCGCCGTCGGCAGTGCGACCGCCAGCGGCGAGCTCCATAAACTGGGCATCCGCGACCCTCAGCTTCACGGCCTTTCGTCGCGCATCCCGGGAAAGACGGTCGTTGGTCCCGCCCTGACTCTCCAGTTCCTGCCCAAGCGCGAAGATCTCTACAACGTCGACGAGTACGCCGATCCGGAGCAGCAGATGCACCGCCACGCGCTCTATCACACCCAGCCGGGAGACGTCGTGGTGGTCGACGCGCGGTCCGACTTGAGCAGTGGTGTCTTCGGCGACATGATGCTCACCTACTTCAAGGGCCGCGGTGGGATCGGCGTATTCGTGGACGGCTGTATCAGGGATTTCCCCAAGGTTCAGGAGCTTGGTCTCGGGCTTTGGCTGCGCGGTGTTACCCCGAATTATCATACCCAGACCAACATTTTTCCCAACGCCGTCAACGTTCCGATCGCCTGTGGCGGTACGGTGGTAGTGCCAGGCGATATCATCATCGCCGACGACGACGGGGCCGTGGTTGTGCCCATCGACCTCGCGCCAGAGTTGGCGCGCGTCGCCAACGAGCACGCCGAATGGGAGGATTTCAGCCGTATGAAACTGGCGGAGGGAGGCGATCTGCGCCGCTACTATCCGTTGTCGGAAGAGGCACGGAAAGAGTACGAGGAGTGGAAGAAGGGACAGGCGTAGATGCTGGACTTCGATCGTTCCTTCGTCTTCTTCGAATCGGATTTCGAAGCGCATCCTCCCAAGATGGTCTCCGATTTGCGGCAGAATGTGCACAACCGTGCCCGGATATGCATCGACTGCCACCTGCGCCTCACGGACCAGAGCGGCACCACGACCGATTATTACCTGTCGGAGGCGTGCAAGACGGAAAGGGTGGGGGCCGACATGGCACTGGGTATTTTTACGCAGCCCAATGCCGATTTCCGCATCATCATGTCAGATGCGGACTCGATCATCATCAAGAGCTGGGACAAAAACGAGCGGGGCGTCATGCTCGATCCGCCGTCGCTGGGGCCACAGCCAGAGCGGCAGGTCATCCCGACTTCCTCGTTCTGGAAGTACCACTTTCTGTTGAATCGAAGGAACGTCGACGAGCTCGCAACCCCGGATGCGGTTGTTCAGGCGGTAGACGAGGGATTGCCTGTGGTCGCGCGAACCGAGTACACCTCCAACGGGTATGGAATTGTCATCGATTACCCGGTGACAACCATCAACGTCAGCGAGCGGCACAACTTCTACCAGACCGATACAGGCCCGGTCGTTTATGCCGACTTCGCAGCGCCCGTGGAGTGCTCCGCCGAAGCATTCTGGCTCGCTTTTGCGGCGTTCAACACGACGGACTGGGTCGAGTTCGTCGTCAACCGGCCAACCCCAATCGTTGCCGGGATCTCGGTGAACCATTACTCCGAGACCGTTCAGATAACAGGCTGCAGAAACACACTCTTCGCCGCAGCGTGACGCGCGCCTAAATCACCGACTCCAGCAGACGTTCCTCATCGATTTCAATATTGATTTCTGCTTGACCTCCGCCTCACAAATGACCTATATCACCTCTCCATGGTCGCACGCCTCACGGCGTCTATTCTCAGACAACCTCCCTGAAAGGAACTATCGATGCCCACAGCCGCAGCTCGCCACATCCTGGTCAAAACTGAAGAGGAATGCAGTCAGCTCAAGGAAGAGATTGAAGGGGGTGCCGATTTCGCTGCGCTCGCTGCCGAACACTCCCAGTGCCCTTCCGGTAAGGAAGGCGGTGATCTCGGTGAGTTCGGACCTGGACAGATGGTGCCGGAGTTCGACAAAGTCGTTTTCAGCGCCGCGGTGGGCACCGTTCAAGGGCCGGTGCAGACGCAGTTCGGTTACCATTTGCTGAAAGTGACCTCGCGAACCGAGTAGCGCGGCTACGGAGGATACCTGAAATGGAAAATACCTACCTCTTTGTTGACTGGGTTCACGTGGATAAAGGTCGGATGGAGGTGACTCTGGACGCCGACCGATTGTCGGAGGACGGCAAAGCGTTCATAGAGCAGTACGAGCGCGAGTGGGGCATCTGTCGCGACTTATCCGGACACGGGATGAAACGGCTAAGGATTCCGTTCGGCGTCCGGATAACCGTGGAGAAAGGGGAAAAATCGGCGCCCTGGCTCGAGCCCGACCAACCCTGGGAGGATGACCTCCACTGGGTCACTGTGATTCCGGAGGACGGAAAGTTTCGATGTTGGTACACGGCTCCGCTGCCCAAGGAACATGTGGAAGCGACACAAGTGATGGACGGCGAACGGGGGATGGACCTGGGCGGCACCGCTCTGTGTTATTGTGAGAGCAGGGACGGCACTCTTTGGGAGAAACCCTCCCTCGGCCTTTTCACCTTTGGAGGATCGAAGGAAAACAACATCGTCTCTTTCTATGGTGATTCATCCAACGTCTTCCGCGACGACGCGTGTCCACCTGAAGAGCGCTACAAGATGTTCGATTGGGATCGCCTGCACGACGTTCCAGACGATGCCGAACCCCATCTGAAGTATGGCTTGTATGGTTGCGTCTCTCCCGACGGGTACAACTGGAAGCGCCTGCCGGATCCGCTGCTGCGCTATTTCCACGACACCCACAACATCGGCTGTTGGGATCCCACGCTGAAGAAGTATGTCGCCTTTGTTCGACGCCATCTGAACGGCCGCGCCATCGGCCGCGCCGAGACCGATGATTTTCGACAGTGGCCGGATTCCGAAGTGGTCATATGTCCCACGCCGATGGATTCCTCCGCGGATGACTATTACACCAATGGTTTTACCTGGTACCCGGACGATCCTTCCGTCAAATTCCTCTTCTCTACGATCTATCACCACGACAGCGATCTGGTGGACACGAGGTTGGCTACCAGTCCGGACGGCCGCCTGTTCAACTGGGTCTCGCATGAGCCGATCGTCGACAGTGGCAAACCCGGGGACTGGGACGACGGCGGTATGTACTTGTGCCCCAATCTTGTGCGTTTGCCGAACGGCTCTCTGGGGATGCCCTACCGAGGAATGGGGAAGAGCCACAACGAGAGTTTCAACCGGTTCTACGACGACGTAGAGCCCGGAACTAAGTTCGCATGGGCGAAGTGGCAGGAGGGAAGACTGGCCGGCATCGAGTCCTCGGACCAGGGGGAGTTCTTCACCCAACGGGTCACACACGACGGCAGCCAGATCGAGATCAACGCGCGCACGACACGCGCGGGAAGCATAGAGGTGGAGGTCTGGGAAGCGGTAGACCGCTACGTCAGCAAACCAGTCGACGGGTTCACCTTCGACGAAAACATTCCGTTTCGCGGCGATGAGATCTGGGCCCGGTGTCGGTGGAAAGGCAAGGAGAATCTCGAAGAATTACGTGGAAAAGAGATTCAACTCCGGTTTCGTCTGTGCAGTGCCAAGATCTTCGGCTACCGTTTCGTCTGAGGATAATCAGATGGATTTTGCGGCATACAAACCCGGTTTTGACCGCGATGGTTTCGTCGTGGTTCCGAAGTTCGTGACCGGCGATGACATGGCGGAGTTGACCGGCTATCTCGACCGCTACATTCGCGAGGTCGTGCCGACCCTGCCGGATTCCGATGCCTTCTATGACGACAGAAGCCGGCCAGAAACCCTGAAGCAGATGCAGAACACGGGAAAGGACCCTTTCTTTGACGGTTACCGCCAGAATCCACGCTGGATCGCACTGGCGGAGGCGCTGCTCAACGAGCCGCTCGACCCCCAGTCGCCGGAGTGGTTCAACAAGCCGCCGGGCACCGTGCATCCGACGCCACCCCATCAAGACAACTATTACTTCAATCTGAAACCGCCCAACACCGTCTCCATCTGGCTCGCACTGGATCCGGTGGACGAGGAAAACGGCTGCCTGCGTTACGTCGCGGGATCCCACCGTCGCGGCCGGCGGCCTCACGCAGTCACCAGCGTCCTCGGTTTCTCGCAGGGCATCACCGACTACGGTCCCGAAGACGGGTCACACGAAGTGGCGATCAAACTGGAGCCGGGGGATGTCGTTGCACATCACTGCGAGGTCATCCACCGGGCGGATCCCAACGGTTCGCCGACCCGATCCCGCCGTGCCTTTGCGATGGTGATTCACGGCGAGAGCTGCCGCCTAGACGAGGAAGCCCACCGGCGACATGTAGAGGTGGCGCGCAAGCAACACGAATCGATGGGCTTGGAACCCGGCACCGTTGGGGGCGTGCCGGCGGACGAGGCCTGAGCATGCGCTCATCGCGGTACAGCTGGGCCAGCACCAAATTCCCAGGAGTGACCACGCCGTGAGCACCGGAAACGGGAACATCAAACGCGTCGGCTCGACCGCCCAGCGCCTCGCCGAAAAGCCGTACGAAGAGCGGATGTGCCGCATTGAAACCTACCCCAGCTGCGTGTCGTGGAGAGCGACCTATGAAGGCCCTTCCGTTGAGGAGTGGGTCGACCTCATCGACGAGATGGGCATGGAGGTGCAGATCGTTGACGGAGAGATTAATCGCGGAACGCCGCGCTTTCCTTCGGAGATGATTGAACCGCACGCCGGCGTTGCTAACGAACGGTTGCCCCGCTTCCTCGAGCTGGCTCACGAGCGTGGCATCATCGTGCTCTCCTATTACCCGATCATCTACACCAAACCGTTAAAGCCGCTGCATCCCGAGTGGCTGATGAAGTTTCTCGACGACGGTCGACCCGAGCCCGAGAACCTGGGTTGGTTCTGCTTCAACTCGCCGTACCGGGATTGGCTGCCTCAATACCTGATCGAGTGGATGGATAACCTGGACATCGACGGGCTCTACTTCGACGACACCAATTACGGTACCCACGAGGATCGACCGTGGACGCCGTCCTGCTGCTGCAGCTTCTGCGAAGAGCTTTTTCGTCAAGAAACCGGAGAAGAGATACCACGGAAGGTGGACTTCGATTCTATGACCTTCCGTCGTTTCATCAACTGGCGCTACGAAAAGATGATCGATTTCATGCATCATCTCTTCAGCACGATCAGAGCGAAACATCCCGACGCCATCCTCGACCTGAATTCTTACATCCGCCCACAGAACGACTGGTCCGATGGCCATCCGTTAGGCTCGCTGCGACTGGAGGAGGTGGGTGGTTATTTCTTCGTGGAGACCTTTCACTCCCTGCGCGAACCAGGTTTTGTGGCCAAGGCATTACGCGCCACCGGCACGCCATTCGGCATCTTCCGTAACGTGGCACAAAACTTGAAGGGTTTTGGCTGTCCTCCGTATCCGGAGCCTTATGCGGCTGCGATCTCCGGCCTCGGGGCGATGATCAACGGGGGTGCTCCGTGTGGCGGCCCCCTAGGTCAATGTACGCTGCTGCAGAAGGAGGCGACGACGCAGGTTTTCTCCGACTACAAGAAACGCGCTCCATACGTTGCGGGGGAGACGCTGAAACATGTCGCACTGCACTATTCTCAGATGAACCGGGACTTCCGCCCTTCGGAGATCCCTAAAAACACCAACCAGGTCCATTTCCATCAGATAGGACAGGTCGATCAGTACGGGGCTTATGAGATGCTCAATCGGTCCCATGTGGTCTTCGACATGGTGCTGGATGAGCATCTCGCATTTGAGAACCTTGCGGAGTACGGCATCCTCTTTCTGTCCAACAGCGCCTGTCTCAGCGATGCCCACTGCGACGCCATACGCCGCTTCGTCGAAGAGGGAGGCACCCTGATCGCCACCCACCAGACCTCGCTCCTGGACGAGTGGGGCCAGTCGCGGGGGCAGTTTGCACTCGCGGACGTTCTCGGTGTGGAATATCGCGGTCCCCGTGGGGCGGAGGAGAAACACCCGGTCATCTACGTGCCCCACGACGACGGGATCGCCAGTCGTTTTGGCCATGTCATCTGTTTCTACGCCGGAGAATCATCGATTGCGGTGGACGCAGAGTCCGAAGTCTTGTGCACTGGCAGCAAGGTGCACGAACCCGAATTCTGCATCGGCCATTTTGACTCCTCTACCGAGTTCCTCGGCAATTTTCACCCCTCTATGGATTACGATTCTTCCGAACCGGCGGTTACCGTCCACAGCTACGGCAAGGGGCAAGCGATCTACATCGCCGGCGATGTGGGGAGCGCCTACATGAACAGTCCGTATCCGGTCCTGCGCCGGTTTGTCGCCCATCTCGTTGGCCGCACTCCGGCACCGATCGCGGTGGAGGCGCCGGAAGTGATCGAGATGACCGCTGCCTATCGGCCATCCGGAGAATTGATGATCCACCTGCTGAATAACCCGGTTGGGGTTGTTCCATGGAAGATCGAGGGTACGCGGGAGGACTATGATGAAACCCAGGGGTTGTTCCACGCTCCGTTCGAGGTAAACCCCATCCACGACATACTGATCCGTTTCAACGAGCTGAAACCGTTGTCGGCTCGCCTGCCGCTGCAGGATGTCGATCTGGAGATCTCTGGCGACGCCGCCATCGTTGTGCCGAGGGTGGACCTCCACGAAGTCGTGTGTGTGGGTGTGACGAGTTAAATGCTCGCCGCTGTCGAAACCAGAATGGCCGGCTTCTCTTGATCGTGCACGAACGACCATCATAAGGGGAGACAAACATCCGCATGCCTTCAATCGCCGGCGTTGAGTTCCGTCGGTTCTCCGCCCGTCACCACAACGCTACACGCAACTGGCTCGTTGTGAAATTGAACACCGACGATTCAGCACTCTTTGGCCTGGGTGACGCGAGCGCCATGGAGGACGACGACAAGGTTCTGCAACTGGTGCAGCGCTTTGTCGAAGAGTATCTGGTGGGGCAGGACCCGCTGGACCACGAACGGCACTGGACCACCCTCTATCACGACCCCCATTCACGCGGCGGCCGGCTGGCCGCCAGCGCCCTGTCGGGCATCGACATCGCCCTGTGGGATCTCAAGGGCAAGATTCACGGAAGCCCGGTCTACCAGCTTCTGGGCGGGGCTCAACGGCAGCAGATCCGGGTCTATGCCAACGGCTGGTACACCAACCCTGGCACGCCAGAGCAGAACGCCGAGGAGGCCCGCACGGTTGTGGAGATGGGCTACACGGCGATGAAGTTCGATCCGTTCGGCCAGGAGAACTATTACAAGATCTCGCTGGGCGAGGCACAGCTCGCCGAAGACCGGGTGGCGGCCGTGCGCGCTGCAGTGGGTCCCGAGGTCGACATCCTCGTCGAAGCCCACGCCAAGTTCAACGTTATGACGGCGATTCAGCTGGGCAAACGTCTTGAGTCATACCGCCCCCTATGGTACGAGGAGCCGGTGTCCGAGGAGAATCTGTCCGAGCTGCTGGAGGTGCGGCGGAAGGTGGACATACCGATCGCCACGGGGGAGCGACTCTACAGCAAATTCCCGTTTGCTCAGATAGTCGAGGCGCATGCGGCTGACGTGCTGCAGCCGGACGTTGCCAACGCTGGCGGCGTGACCGAACTCAAGAAGATCGCCGCCATCGCGGAGGCCAAACATATAACCGTGGCGCCACACAATGTCTGCTCACCGGTGGGAGCCATGGCCGAGATGCACCTGTGCGCATCTATTGTCAACTTCGAGATTCTGGAGTACCACGCGGAGTTCTACGACAGCCACTACTTCGATGTTTTCCAGGGGTTCCCGCGCCAGCGGGATGGCCACGTCGAACTGAGCCCCGCCCCGGGATTGGGTCTAACCCTGGACGAGGATGTGATCGTCGCCCATCCGCCCATGGCCAGCACCACGGCCCGCGGAGGCACGACTCGAGGGATCTAGCCGACGCTGGCGAGCCGCCGACCAGATCGGCGACGACCGTCGCACGAGCGGATCCTTCACCCACAATTTCCTGTGCCTGCAGGATACCGCATTCTATGAGGTGGATCGGTAGCCAGTGCCGATCGCCCGCTGCTTTCCCAGCCCAATTACTAGCGCGAGCGGCTTTCGATCTCGATCGTTATGCCTGCTCGGCGCAGTCGTTCGACCAATGGCATGCCCAGTGCGGTTGCAGGCGTGAGAATGCCACCACGGTCTGGACCGCCCGGGAGATCGTCGCGTTGGCCAGCAAGGGCCAGGGCTGCTTCGCATACCATCTTGACGGTGCCGCGGTTTCCAGGATCGCCACGGTCTTCAATAAGGGCCCAAACCTTCGATCCGTCGGTTCCGGTCCCGACGAACCGACAACGGAAGAATCCCGCGTCCATTTCGCGCTCGGAAGGGCCCGACCCCGGCTTCGGGGCCAACACTTCTGTCAGTTCTACAGCACCTGGGACCTGGGAGTAGACCTGGTAGAATGCTATGCTCGAGGCCAGCACGGAGGCGGAGAGCCAGGGGACAGGGCCACCTACCTCTGCATATTCTTGATAGCAAAAATTCGGACCGTAACCCTCGTGCCACTGTTGAAAGAGGGCAGCGCTACGCCGGACAACGCGCGTATTGACGGGCCCCATTACGAACGGACCAACCCAGGATCCGAGGTCGCTGTCGTATGCCGGTGCCACGGGGTCGCGTTGGTCCCCAGATTTTGTACCGGTATGGTCAGGATTGAGCAGAAAGGGGTCTCGCATACGGGATCCCTGCCCGGAGCGTTGAATATTCAGTACCGAGGCTGCGGTCCCACCGTTCAGTCCTCCCGACGTCGCGATGAAGGCTTTAACCTGCTGGCAGGCTTGCCCGAGACGCTTGGATTCGTCCGCAATCATGAGCGTTCCAAGATCCGACGGTACGGAATCGAAACCGCAGAAGTGTACGATTTTTGTAGCCGATGAAACGGCCGTCTCGTGATAGCGGTCGATCATATCTCGCGCCCAGGTTGTCTCACCCGTGATATCAACATAATCGGTCTGGTTTCTGACGCATGCGCTGACAACCGGTTCACCGTGCAGAGCGAAAGGTCCTGCCGTAGTGAGAATTACGCGAGTTCGCTCTGCCATGCGATCGATGGCAGGGCCGTCCTGGCTTGCAGCGACTGCGACTTCGACATCCGTGGGAAGCTGGAGGTCCGTCTTGAGCGCGGCGAGCTTCTTTTCGTCGCGCCCCGCTAGCGCCCAACGCAGGTCAGGAGTAGCGTGGTCCCGCAGGTAGGCTGCCGCTTGTCGGCCAGTGAAGCCGGTGGCGCCGTACAGCGTCAGGTCGAGGTTACGAATTTTGGGCACTTAGCAGATATCTCCGACACAAGCCCCGAAGCGACTTTCAGTGTTCGATCGCCATGCCAGGCTTTGGTTTCCTGGCGCACACAAGCAAGCATTTGCGGATTGCCCAGCTCAAGTTGATGTTGGCCGCAAGCAGGTCGCGCATAGCGAACGGGTTCCACCACCGCGACGGATCCTGTTGCACAAATCTGTTGAAACGATCGCGGTATGCGTGCCAGGTCTCTGTGGTTGCGTCGCTGAGATCGGGGTTTCCGAATCCCGCATCTCTCAGTAAGTCTCCGTAGCGGCCGGCATTGGGCACGTAGTTTTGCGCAGGGACCAGCGGTGTTCCCCATGCCATCAGAAGATCGGACAGGACTAAACAGCCGCCGGGCCTTAACACGCGAAAGGTTTCTTCTAAGAAACGCTTCCGAGTGGAGAAATGAAAGGCAGCTTCGATGCACAGAACCGTGTCGAAGGTTTCGTCGTCGAAGTCGAGCTTGGTAGCGTCCATTCGCTTGAAAGTGCATCCCGGTGCACGCTTCCGCGCCTCCACCAATTGTGATTCCGAAAGACCAATCCCGGTGATAGCCGCCGGTTGGAAGTAGTTCATCAATCGCCTGGTGCTGGCTCCCTGACCACACGCGACGTCCAGGATCGTTCCCCTGAGGGGCTCAATCGGTTCGAGAAGCATGTCCACGAGTCGATCGCCAGCTTCTCTGGCACAACGCGTGGCGCCGTCCCAATATCCGAAATTGGCGTATCCGCTGTCACCGCAAAACTCGCGGAGAATCGGGTCGGAAAAGACCGCATCGTAGTACAGTGACAGTGCAGTCGAAGTTGCCGGAGAATCGTTTTCAGTTGTAGTGGACATCGGCGGTATCTCTAGCAGGTGGCCCAGATTATAAAGAACTAAGATTGGGCAAGGTCACCGCATTGGTGTTCTCAATTCGGATCGCCACAGTTCGGCTGCAACCCGAGTCTGTTTGCTGTTAACCTCGGACCACCATCCAAGCAGCCATTCACGGTCACGTGCGAATCCGTTCAGCGTTGAAAGCTGCCAGAATCCGTAGTCGAGGGCCCGACCGAAGAGGTCGGGAAACGTTCGAGTCGACGAGATATCGAAGAGATCCATCCAGAACTGCGGTGGATGTGACAGCGACTTCACCAGGACATCTGGAGTGAAGCTCTGACGGAACGGGACCAGATCGCTAACACTCCACCGACGCGCCAGGCGTAGTTGGGATCCTTATCGGCCGTCTTGCAGACTACCTTGAGGGCGTCCATCCAAACACGCAGCAGGTGGCGATTTCGGGCAAAGGACACAAGCAGATCTGCGACCCCGAAGTCCGGATCGAATTTCTGCCTCCATCTGCCTTCGTAAGCTCGGAGTGTCCTGCGACTGAAATCTCCTCGGTCGAAGGCATCGCTGATCGTCTCCCTAGCCAGCGTCGCGTTCTCCAATGCAGGAGCAATTCCTTCTCCTGAGAGGGGATCGACAAAGCAGCCTGCTTCGCCGACGAGCAGACCGCGTTCAAAGTAGTTGGTTCGCGCTCCGCCGTAGGTCTTGATCGGCCAACCAACCGGTTTCTCGATTTCGCAACGCCAGCCTTGTTCAGCGGCCCAGTTTTGGAGCCGCTTTGAAAGTCTTCCGAAAAAGTCGTGGAGCTTCAGATCGAATCTCTTGACCGATTCAGCCACCATACCCACACCGATATTGGCTAGCCCGTCCGAGATCGGGTAGACCCAGCCGAAGCCGGGAAAAAAATCTTCCTCAAACCAGAGCATCGACTCGCGCAACGGTAGTCCGTGGCAGTACGCCCGCATCGCGAACTCAACGAATCGCTCATCAGTCATCGCCAGACCGGCTCTTCTGGCAACGACAGAATGAGCGCCATCAGCGCCGACGACCAGACGGGCGGAGTACTGGCGTTGTGTGCCAGATTCCAGGGCGGTCAGAGTCGCCGAATCGCTGTCTATCTCCAGATCGCGGACAGTGCAGTTCTCGACAGTGGTGGCACCGGCTTCCTGCGCCCGCCGAAAAATGATCTCGTCGAGTACGACGCGCGGTACAGCATGATAGTAGTCGATAGTATTAGCACGAGGAGGAATGCCGCCTTTGGCGAGCCATTTCCCGTTTAGGGCAGTACGGGCACGCCTCAATGGTAGAAGCTTACGCCGAGCGATTGCTTCAAAGCACCCGAGTTCGTCGAGTAGCATGAGGCCTTTAGCGCTAACAATGTCACCGCAAACTTTGTCTCTAGGGAAGGATTTCTTCTCCAAAAGCAACACGTTTTGCCCAATCGCAGCGAGACGGATAGCAAGGCTGCTACCCGCAGGACCGGCACCTACAATCGCTACATCGAACGTCGTCATTCTGTTGTTTCGCAACAAAGCCGCATCGCCGCCGGGAACCGACTTCGGAGATACCGAAAGGGACGCGGTGCAGTGGACATCATCATGGATTCCGTACACGAACGACAACACAAGTCATGTCGTCGGCCTGATCTACCCCACCCGCAAACTCCCGCACGCTGTGTAACAAGCGGTCACAGATGTCGCCAGCGGAAATCCCTGCCAGATGACCTTCGGAGATCGTCCCCCACGTCCGCTTCTCGCCGAAGAACTCGCCGCTCTTGTTCAGCGCTTCCGAGATTCCGTCGGAGTACAGCACCAGACAGTTTCCAGGCTCTATTGAAATCTCTACGAGATCGTAAGTAACACTAGCCTTAACTCCCAGAGGGTAGAGCTCATTGCCCAGTTCGGTAATGTTGCCGTCTGCTCTCACCAATAATGGGAAGGGGCAGCCACAGGTAATCAGCTGAAGGCGATTGCTGTCGGTAATGCGTATCATAACGAAACAGACGAAGCGTCGTTTCTCCAGAGCGCGAAAAAGCGAGTCGTTGAGATTGGCGAACAACCGGGGCAACTGCGGGTTGGTTTGCATTTGGCTGTCGAGCAATCCGGTGAACATTACTGCCGGAATTGCCGCTTCCATGGAGTGCCCGGTCACATCGGCCATTCCGACAGCAATCCCATTAGGCGATTCGAAGTATCGGTACATGTCACCACCGACATCCCCAGCCGGGTGGCAGCGGCCGGCAATGTCGAGCCCCTCTACCGATGGCGCCCTATCCGGCAGGAGTTCAAGTTGCAGGCGTCGGGCGGTGTCCAGTTCGCGATCCTGAGCCTCTTTAGCGCGTCGCAGGGTGCTAATGCGATTGCCAAGGGCAAGCGACAGCAGAAGGATCTCAAACGCGTGACCGATCTGAAAGGCGTTCCAGGAGTAAACGCCAAATGGCAGCATACCGAACACGACGGATAACGTGATCAGTGGGCCCAGCACATAGCCGGACCATGCCACGAGGAAATACCGTGCCGGCACAAATCCCCGCTTCAGCGTCAAAACGGCAGCAACAATGATGATCAGCCATAATGACCAATTGTAGACCGTGATGTATGCCGGAAAGAACTCCTCATGCAGCCCCGCCAGAGATGCCACCGGAAAAGCAAAGCTGACGCCGATAAACCATGACATGACCCGGTGGACTCCCGGCGCATGTGCGTGCGTCAGGAGGAATACTTGCACGAACCTGAGGACAAAGACCAAATATATGGACCCAGTCACAAGTACGTAGCGGTCCCACCCGAATGCTGTTCCTGGCCATAGAAACTCCTGGGCAACCCCGTTAAACTGGAGAAAATAGAGGGCTCCTGTGGCGACCATCAGCACATAATAGAGATACACGTTGTCGCGAAGGTACAGAAACAAGACCAGGTTGTAGATCGCCATTCCAACAATCAAACCATAGTAGGCGCCAAGCGAGATACTTTCCCTGCGAACGTGGGCGGCAAACGCAGACTCGGAATAAAGGCGCTGATGGACAAAGAAAACATCCGGGGTGGCGCGGACCATGTATTCCCTCTTCTGTCCGAGCTCTAGCTCCAAACGGACAGCGAAGTGGCGATGTTCTATCTCCAGCTCGTTGAACGGGACATGCTCGCCGACCTGAACTATCATCCACTCCGATGTGGAATCGTCGCGCCAGTAGACCTCGATACCGAAATGGATACCGGGTCGCACTTCGAAGATCCAGTGGCGTTGTTCAGACTCGTTCTGCAATGTGAATCGGGACCACACTGCGCGACGGGTTTGTCCGAGGTGTGGTGACTCCGCCTCGCTGTCAACGAAACGACGACGAACCTTCTGCGAGTTGACGTCGTCAATGCTCCAAACTCCAGCCGAATCAGGAAGAACTGCCAGGTACTTCCCAAGAATCACTTCTTCGGTGTCGTCAGTCAGGATCAAAGTGGCCGGCTCCCCTGCAACTGACGCAGCCACGGAAAGGGCAGCGAGTCCGCAGCAGATCGCGAGGCAGTGCCGGTGTTTCATTAAAATGTGTACGAGAGACGGATGAGGCCGAGGCGGCCGATGCGGGGTGCGAAGATGTACTCGCTGTGGCGGTTGTTAAGCAGGTTCTGTATTGAGAGATCGACTCGAAGCTGCCAGGTGGGGAGGTCGGCTCCCGCAATCAGGTCGACCAGGGTGTAGGACTTCACACGTCCGCTGCCGATCACGTCCTGTATACGGAAGCCACCGGTATAGTGCGCGCGTAAACCGCCATCGAATCCGCGGATGTGATCGCGGTAGTGAAGCCTGATAGTGCCTCTATGACTTGGTGCGTTCATGGCGATGTCGTCGGGCCACGACGATTTGCGCTTGAACAGGGTCTCACTCAAGTGAGAGTAGTTGCCCGAAAACGTCCAACTCTCGGATGGGTAGTATGCGAGACCCAAACCCATGCCCACATGAGAGATGTTGCCGAACTGTCGTGATGACAACAACAATGCTACCGGGTCTCCCTCTCGAGGAGAAACGGTACCGACAGGTATCGCGGTTATTGCTCCGGCAAGGGCTGCAGCCGCCTCCTCGGACATGAACTGTGCCAGATGGGTCGCCAAATGCGTTGGTTCGAAGAACACATTCGGGGTGATAACGTTGAAGACGGAAAAGCGCCTGTTGCGCTCGTAGTAGAGGTTTCCCGAGAGCAGCCAACGACCGGAGAGAACGCCTTTGTACCCGATCTCGTAGGTCGTCGTGCGGCGGGAGCGCAGTGGTTCGATATTTTCAACGTCAGAAGGCTTGATTTCTTCGTAGGCGAAGGACTGGATGTTGAATTCCCTAAGGATCGTCGCACCGTCCGAGTTCGGAGCCGACACCTGTGAGAGATCCACCCCGGAAGCGCCCATGATGGCTACGATAGCTCCCCAGGCCGCACCGGCGTCGGCTGGGAGTGGGGTTGCCGGCCCTCCTGCGGCAGGAGGTGTAAAAGGGGACGTCATATACAGTCCATCCACGCCTCCTTGTTCATCGCGGCGGTAGTTGAAGCCATCGTCGGCAGGAACTCCAAGGATGCGTGTTGCGTAGGGATTTGTTATCGACGCTGGCAACAGGACAAAATCTGAGAAGATTTCCGCTACCGGCGGCGTTTCAAAGGCGCGGTTAAAAGTAACCCTCAGCGTATGATTGACGGCCGGACGGTAGACGAAAGCTGCCCTTGGGGACAGCACGGGATCCGGAAGATGGCTGTTGTGATCGAGTCGAGCTGTCGCCAGCAGTCTCACTTGAGATGTGATGTCCGTGACCGACTGAAGGTAGATACCGCCTTCGTCCAGCCGATCGTCTTTCTCATTGCGGCCGTACAACGTGCCGTCAGAATCAGGTTCGGTGCGCAGTAGGTCGAGACCGTAGTCAAAACGCTGACGCCCGTCGATAAATGTAGAGCTATGCTGGACTTGAGCTACGACCTGCGTCGAGTTGTCAATGATCACGTTGCCAGTGCGCAAGAGACGAGAGTCGCCAGCATCCCCCTTATTGACGAATATCTGCGCGAACCAGTCACGATAGTACAGGCGGCCCTGCAAATATGCCGTTCGCCATCCGTCCAGCTGGGCGGCTCCAGTAGGGTTAAGGGCAACTTGGTCACTACTAACCAGGCCACCAGACATGACAGCCGTGATGTCAGCTGTCGGTTTGAAATCGACCCGGGCATCGACGTTCAACCGGCGCGTGTCATAGTCACGGCTGTTGTCGACAGATTCCGTCAGCTGCTTGCGTCCATCAGGTGTATCTTTGCCGATGGTTAGCGAGTCTGGTTCATTGGGATCATCAAACGGCCAGTCAGTGCCCTCGTGGAGGCGGGCAGAAATCTTGTAACCCAAGGTCTTGTTGCGTACTCCTGCGTGACGAATACCCAGCACGTGCTGGTCACGTTCTCCCAGGCCGACGTTGACGGTTGTCCCCTGAGAATCGTACGGTGATCGGGTTATGTAATGAACAATTCCCCCGGCCGCGTTGGGACCATAAAGAGCCGACCCTGGGCCCTCCAGGACCTCAATGCGCTCGAGATCGCCATCGTTGAATGAGACCAATTCTGGGTTGTTGAGACGTAAGCCAGGCAGGTTGGCAATGCGTCTGTCGGCCAGCGTCATCAATCTCGCCGAAAACAGCTGATTGAAACCTCGGACACCCCAGCGCGAACCGCTGATGCCGGTGCGAATAATATCGACGGCCGGTAAACCCTGCAGATGCTCGATCGGGCTCATCGCCGGTCGCGTGCTGATCTCGCTACGCCCAACTGTGCTGATTGCCGCCGGGGCATCGATCACCCGCTCCGTACGCCGGGATGCGGACACTGTGATCGGGTTGAGGGGAATCGAGCCAGGAGTCAACGTGAAATCGATCTTGTGCGACGATGATTCCAGAGGGTCTAAGTCTGGCTTCACGGCCGGGTCGAAGCCGACATACGATACGCGCAGGGTGCAGCCGCCCGCGGGCAGGTCGACCAGTATGTAGCTGCCGTCCAGGGAGCTAGTCGTACCGTGTATCTCCGAACCGCACGAGGCAGCGATGTTGGCGCCGGGAAGCACCTCACCGGAGGCAGCATCTCGTACGGTGCCCCGAAGTTCGACGCCTTCTGCGGCGGATACAGAGAGTAGCCAGGCGAACGACGCCAGGGCCTTAACACACAATTTCCTGATTTTGGTACTTAGCATAGTTACGTCCTTTTGTGATCCAGATCACATTTTGCAGATTTCATGTATATGGAATGTGACGGAACTATGCAACTGTGAATCCTGTATCGGCATTGCCTGAACGCTTTGCAGAACGGCATTGTACCCGGCGGCCAGCTGTGGAAAATGGGTTCCCCGGCAAAAAAACGGGCATCGGCCAAGACCGCCTGGGGGGCCGGGGAATGACCGCGGAATCATCCGCCATCAAGGATGATCGTAGCCGATGATCTCTTCGAGGGGCGGGCTGCCGCTCAACGCATGGGCTGCGAGACGACCGGACATGACTGCCGATTCCACGCAGCCCATGTTGTGCCCGCAGTCTGTCCAATCACCACATATAGTCAAATTGTCATAGGTGTTGTCGAGAGGCGAGATGCGGTGTTGGGGACTGCCAGGTACCGACAAGACATAGCGATCAGTTGGATTCACGTTGGCGGTGAAAAACTGACCGTCCACGCACTCACTGCCGACAGTTCTGTCCAATGCCGCGCCGTCGGGGGGTACCAATAGATCCCAACGAAAACCTTCCTTGTCTACCGACTTGGGCAAAAGGCGGCCCAAATCGCGTTCCAGGAACTGGACGGCATTCTGGCGCACGACCTCTCGCCAATGCTGTTGTGGGGATGAAGCTTCCTGGTCGGTGGGAGGGGTCGCGAGGCTACTGCAGAAATATGCGATTGCTCGCGGCTCATCCGGCCAGCTCTCTTCGGGGATCAGCTGGGACATGTCGGCCCAGGTGTCGAACGGTTTGACATACGCGGAAAGATTGATCGGTGCCTGTGCGAACCCCAGTTCCTTCGTGCTCTCGCGCAGCCACAATTGCATGGCCTGGGTCGCCACGGTCTTAACGTTTCGGACCATGGCTCGCCAGCGACGATCGTGGGCGACGATTTCACTGCACACGTGGGGGACGGCGCCCAGGCTGACACCGAGAACAGCGAAGTCGAAGTCCTCCATGACTCTCAGGCGTAGTGTGCCGCACCGATGGCTGTCCCAGTGTGACTCGAAATCGATCTCGGACCCGTGCAGTCGATCCCCGTCCTCCAGCTGGTCGTAGCGAGGTGCTGCCGGCCAACAGGGGAGACCGCGTACCTCCACCAGGGGCTGGTAATCACCCCCACCGGAAACTCGGGCTTGAACGTCGAACTCAAGGGTTTCCACATAGGTTTTTTCGCCGGGTGCGAGCTGCTCTTCGGGAACGAGACCCACATTTCGCAGGCGATGGAAGAATTTGAAGTGGACGCCACGCTTCTTCAGCACTTCATAGAGGGGAGCGAAAATGACATCGCCCATTCCGGCCCGCATTTTCCAAAACGGGGAACCTCTATAGGTATAGAACATGCGTACGGCCCCACGAAGCCCCACACGGGCGGCGATAGCCGGTCGTTGCGGGTCGCCGTCCACATAGGCAAAACCAAGGTCGTGGAGGCCGCGGACAAAGGCTGATTCCAGAGTAGACTCGGAGGCGCCGTTCAACCGCAACCACTCGCGCATCTCGTAGTCGTTTATCGCATCGAAACCTCGCGGGTCGGTGGCCAATCCAAAGCGAACCGAACCGCGAAGAGCGGCCAACATGAGATCCAGGACCTCCCAGACTCTCCGACTAGCGGCGTCCTTGCGACGCAGCGTCTCCAGCTGGCTCTGGGCGGCTGTGCCGATGGCGTCGATTAGGCGTAGCGCGAGACTTTCTGGGAAGCCGGGAAGCATTTCGAGCAACGCCGGCAGTAAGCGCGTAGCCTCGATGAGTGCCGCCCAGGTCGCGAGTTGGCCGTAACGCAGAACGCGACCCACCGTTGCGGCTAGATCGCTCAGCGATGCTGGTTCGTCAGTGTTCTCCGGCGTGTGTCCGTCAGAGGACACGGAGGCCAACAGTGATGCCGCCAGTTGGGCGGTGCGGACCATGTAGGATCGTACGGTGTAAAGACCGTCGGGAAGGGGATCGCCAGGCAAGCCCGGAACGGGTGGAAAGTGGGCCACCCAACTCGACCAGCTGCCATCGGGGTTGCGATCGGCCAGGCCGACGAGGCGGTCGGGGTAGATGGCATCCTGCCAATCGACGAAGCGACAGGTCGCCGGATTGCGGTCCAACTCCGAGTAACATTCGCGAAGTTGACGGAAAGCGTTTTCGTAATAACCCAGCCAGAGGTGCAGACCGTGCTCTTCGACGCGATCTGCAGGACCGCGGCCGGAGGCCCCTTTGCCTCCAAGGCGCCAACCCTGTTGGAAGAGGGTTACCTCGAAACGTCCGTTGTGTTCGGGGCGAGTCAGCTCAAACGCGGTCGTCGTGGCGGCGCAGCCACCGCCGATTATGGCGACGCGGACGGGTCGGGCCACTCAGGATGGTCTTCCTGCGGGCGGCGGTGTTGCCTCTTCCATGTGAAGGGTCAAGCATCCTTTTTAGGAAAGAACAGCAACTGGGCTTTGTTTTCCACGTCCAACATGCCGCGGAACACCCTCATCTCTTCAGGGATCGAGTCAAAGGAGTCTCCCCTTAGGTGGAACGGCGGGGGCATCACGCGGAAACGGGGACGATGCCGAGTCTCCCGGTCGGTCCAGTTCAGCCACCTGTTACTTAGCAAGTACTCGATCGCAAGCTGAGGTTCTAATTCTTCATTCTTGAGGCGATCGATAAGCCTGACAACCGACGGTCTCTGACCCTCGGCGAGCCAATCCTTTACCCAAACAGAAAGGTTTCGGGGGATCCTCAAATCAGTACGGGCGTTTTTCATTTTTTTGTCGATGTGCTCGAGGAGGTCTAGATTCGTCTTGATATCAGCGAAAAAATCGGGAGGGTCTTGGTCGCACGGTTGCACGTCGTCAACTGACATATCAAACTGGCCCGTAGTGACCCCCGATTGTTGTACTATCAGATTTTCACTGTCCAAGTCGGTCTCGTCGATAACGCTCGACTCGGTGTTGCCCACATTGCTCCAGATCTCACAGCCTCGCTCCAGGTCTAGCCGTAGCTGCATGGAAAAAGGACGCACCGGTTCCAGGATGGCCAGGTCGTCTTCTTCGTGGCGGGTGAGCAGCCCAAGCGTATCGAGGATCGGTTGTCCCTTTGTGCGACGGATATCAATGCGAACGGGTTCGCTATCGAATTCCCATATGCGACGCACATGCTTGATCAGCATGGGAGTACGGATAATTGCCTGGTAACAAGCCCGCTCCGGCTGTTCGGCATCGCGGAACTGCTTAACGGAGAATTCGGGCACTGATTTTCCATTGGCCAATGGTTCCATTCCGAGCGCTACAAGTGCCTTGACCTTACCCTTGCAGTTCTTATATAACCCGACCTTACGTTTAAGTTCGGTTCTAAGAGTGTCCTCCCATTTAAATGCTTCTGGCTGACCACGCTTCGAATTCTTTACGGTGGTGATTTCCAGGAGGCGTTGAGGGCGCCGCTCTTGGCTCTGCCCAATAGCATCTAGCATGGGAACGTCCACCCGAAGTAGCCTTTCTGGATTTTGGTCAGTCTCGCTGTCAAGCAACCAGTTCCGACGATCTGACTTGATCGCGCACTGTATGGTTGGCCAGCCGAATATCTCGCGACCGATCGCAGTGCCGATCTCAGTGTCACTATACGTAAAGGGTGAAACCAACCCAATGGTCTCTAGTGTGTTGTTTGATTTGCGATAACACTTCACAGGAATCGAAAAACGTACCTCGTGTTGTGCCCACTGTCCTATGTTCACTGTTCGGGACCGAACCTCAGTGAAATTGATAGCTAGAAGGTAAACGTATCGTCCGAATGGCTTGAAAACGTATTTGTCTTGACCGTCCAATCCGACTGGTAGCAATGGCTCATCTTGCTTGTGTGCCTCATTTAAATACTTGTCGACGAACTTCCTCAGCTTCTTCGGATCTGCCTGCAGCGGCATGACTCGGACGAGAGCGTTTGGGAATCGAAAGGGCGGTAGTATGCTCAGAACTGCGGCACCGCGGGCTGTATTGAAGGGATTCCCAATTTTCCGCCGCTTATTGTGAACGCTCTCTATTAGACGTTTACCTGATTTTTCCACGAAGTGATGCCAATTGCTGCGTCGCGTTCGCCAGGCGAGATTTTCTCCTCGTGTGTATCGCATGTCCACCTCGGCCCAAAAGGGGAACTCAGGAGTAATCACTTGGACACGGTCATCGCCCGAGCGCTTGTCCTGGGATTCGATTCCGAGTTCCTGGACGATCGGGATGTTCGGGTACCGATGCAGAAGGACCCTGAAGCCTCCACTCCGATCGCCCGTAAGGAGGTTCTCTCCTCCTAGGAGGCCGCCCCTGTGAAAGCATTTGAGTTCCATCCGCGAACGGATCAACGCCTGGTAGCAAACTGCGTTCGGGTTCTCCGCGTCGCGGAACTGCTTGAGGTTGACGGTATCGGCGGTAGGCGCCGCCAATTGCTGCATCTGTTGCATCATGGCCTGGAGACGAACGGGCATGCGCAGCAAATCCAGTGGTTCAAAACCTCTAGCAGGCAATGCTGCCGCAATCTCCGTCAACCGAGCCCAACTTTCCATTGCAGAAAGCATTATCTCGCTGATGCCGGAAATGGGGTTGAAGGGAGAGCGCAGATCGGGCGGAATACGAAATGGCATGCTTGGCTGCTCGTAGTCGATTTCAAGGACGATGCGGCGTTCGCGTGTCTGGCCCCCAAAAGCCTCTGGAAAGACGTAAGATTCGAGCTTTATTAGCGGATGTTGGCGCACGTCGGGTGCCCTTGCATACGGATCGAACTTGGCGTGCCAACCCTGCACCTTGGGCCAACCGTATACCTCGCGACCGGTTGCCTGTGAAGCGTCGTCGTCAACGAAGATGAAAGGTGATACGGAAGCGGGGCCGATGTACACTTCGCGGCCATCTTCAACACGGAACCAGTCGAGTAAAACGGAGAAAACGACCTCGTTCTGAGATACCCAGCCGGCTGTGCGCATCTCCGGCGTCATCTCTGGATAATGGATGGCGCTCAGCAATACGTAGGGGATCGCTGGGCGGAAACAGGCGATTTCGGGTGGTACTAGGTTGAGGTAATCGTCGCAGAAATCGCGAAGCCTGTTCATGGATGCGCGCAAAGGGTAGAAGCGCAGCATGGCACCTCGAAATTCGTACGGTGGCGTTGATACGAGTGACGCCCATCTGCGGGCCATGTTGTAGTGGGGTTGATCTGGGACTTCGACGATTCGACGGCGATTCAAATTCCGTTCTCTCCGCTTACCGGCTTGTTTGGGGAGACGCCGCTCGGGATCACCCAGTTGGTGCCAAGAAGCGCCTGAATCGCCGAATGCGGATCACACTCTACGGCATCGATGGCATCTCTAGGCTTCATGCAGTGATTTGGCTCATTCTCGTGCCAATCCCTGCAGTATTGCTCTCGGCGTTCGTCATCCTGCCAGAAATCGGCGCCACCTTCAGACTCGCGTCGCGTTAGCATGTCACCACCAACGTGAATGTTTTCTGAGTCGGTGAAGTAGCCTTTCCATTCATTCTCCGCAGGGGTACCTGGGTGATTCGCCAACAACCGCGGTCCACAGATTCTGCGCCGTGTCAATTCGCACATTGGCACGGAACCAGAAAGGAGTTTCTGCCTGGAGAATATAGTAGCTGCCTTCGGAAGAAGTCTCCTCCAGCTTAGCCCGAAGACCCAGCATCTCCACGATGGGTTGCCCCGCAATCTTGTGAATCCGCAAGTGCAAATCCTCCTTGATTTTGTGTAGCGAAAACAAGCGCTCGAAAACTTGTGGAACGCGCACAATGCACTGATAGCAGGCGCCAGTTGGTTCGGCAGCATCACGGAATTGTTTGAGCGTGAATTCGTTCAAACATTTCTGGTTTACCAGAGTCTCCAAGCCAAGGGCCATCAAATTCTTGAGCGGGGTTTTGGCATCAGCGGGTGCGTTATCGGGACAAGGCACCGCACTTTTGTCCCAATATCCGGCTTCGGTTTCGGTCTTGGGAAAGGGTGCAGGGCAATTGTCCCCCCAATATTTGGCTTCGGTCTCCATCTTAGGCGGTCCGACCGAATCAACTATCTTCCCCTCATAGATCTCGAGCAGGCGAAGGTGACGCTCTTCCTGTCCCATGAACAGCGCAGACATAGCCGGAGCGTCAAGCTTGAGTAGACCCTGGCCTTTGTCTGGGTCAGGACCTCCGCGTTCCAGCCATTTATTTGCCGGCGCGTAGATCTGGCTCCTTAGAACTGGCAAGCCGTAGAGTTCACGTGCCGTTACTGCAGTGATTTCGTTGTCCGAGAATACGAAGGGCGAGATTACCCCCGCCGAAACGGGCTTCTTATCTGAGTGCATATGATCGAATAGCTTAACGGGGACCGAAAAACGAACCTGGAGGCCGGAATAATGACCAATGTCGTCTCTCCGCGAATGTGCCTGTTGGGTACTCCAGACTATCAGATAGACGAATTTGCCAAAAGCACGAAATTGGTACCTCTCCTGATTCTCCAGATGATTGAAACGGCGGTCGACGAAATCTTGCAGTTGGCCAGGGTGTGCCAGCAGTGGCAACACTCGGATCGTCGTATCTGGCAGGTGGAATGGACCCGGGAGTGATATAATGGCGGCGCCCCTGGCGGTGTCGTACAAGTGCCCGTAGTGCTCCACCGCATAGGCGGCGGTATCATTCTTCTTAAGTTTGGGCAAAGCACCCTTGGGTTGGGCAGGCACCAACCAGCCATCTGTGGCTTTGGATCGCCAGCACAGGTTCTCTCCTTTGGAATAGGTGAGATCGACATCTACCCAGAACGGGTAGTCTGGCCGCATCAAAGCGACGGGCACCCCGTCGCCTGCTTCTTCATGGCCAACCTCGATGCCCAAGCTATCAATGATCGGGAGGTTTGGGTACTTGTGGATGCGTACGAAGTAACCGCCGGTTGAATCACCTCGCATCAAATTCGTGTCGCCGAGCATCCCCCCTTGGTTGAAGCGCGATAGAGAAATCTGCGAGTTGACAAGGGCCTGGTAGCAAACCTCCTCCGGGTTTTCTGCGTCACGGAACTGTTTGAGATTGATCGAATTTCCAGAGGCCGGCTTGAGGGTGGCAAACCCCCGCATCGTGCGTAGTAGCTCGATCGGAATTTGAGGCCATCCTTGGGTTTCATATCCGCGACCCGGGAAGGACATCAACATGTCGAGAACATGTGCGTTCCACGCTAGCATGCTGGACGCGGCTTTCGTGCATGCGCCAAAGGGATTGCTCGGTGACTCCCAGTTAGGAGGAATCTGGGTAAGGGTCACGTCGGGATCCTTCTCGATCTCGAGAAACGTCGCCGTTTCCATAGGTACACCGGTGTATACCTCAGAGAATACACGGGTGCCGACGCTGGTGATCTTGTGGGGAGTGAGTGGTTTTCCTGGCCAGGAATCGATGTGAACCGGCCAACCCTGCATTTTTGGCCAACCGTAAACCTCGCGGCCGGTCATTTGAGACGAATCTTGATCGACGAAGATGAAGGGAGAAAAGGAGGCAGAACCTTGGTAGACGTACTTGCCATGGATCTTGCGGTACCGGTCAAGGAAAACGGAGAAGACGATCTCGTGCTGGGACAGCCAGCCGGCGTTACGCGCATCCATCGCAATGCGGTCGTAATGCACGAGCTGCAGGAAGACGTATGGTAGGGAAGGCCTGAACTGGGCAATTTCAGGAGGGATAATGTTGAGGTATGCATCGCAGAATCGCCGCAACTGGTCGAGGCGGGCGCGAAGCGGCAGAAACCAGATGGTGACACCACTGAAGGTGTATGGCGGCGCCGAAGTCTGTGTTGCCGCGCCGCGCGCCATGTTGTACTTAGGCAGATTGATGATGCGACCTTGCACGTTCATTGGCGCCGATCCAGCATCCAGGTGGTCAGCTCGCGAATGAACTCGAGATCTCGCGATTCGGGCAGGGAACCGAACATGCGTTGGAATTCGTGTTGTGCAGCCCCCGCCATGCCGCGGGCTATCTGACGCGCGTATTCGATGCAACCATAATCTTCCATCCGTTGGCGGATCCAGCGGACGTCATCCTCCGTCCGATCTCCTTGATCGTCCCCAAGTATGGAATCGAGCCGGTCGATTTCCCTGGGGGTGGATAGTGAGAAGAGGCGAATCAGCATCAACGTTCGTTTGCCTTCGCGAATGTCTCCATCAATTTCCTTCCCGTAGGCTTCATCACCAACTAGATTCAGAATGTCGTCCTGTATCTGGAATGCAGCACCTAGGAAAAATCCGAAGTGGATGAAACCGTCCAGATCAACCCGGTCCCTGGTTCCGATGAGGGCGCCAACACGGGTGGGGTATATAGACAACAGCCAGCACGTCTTTTTGAGGACCATCTCGAGGTACTGAGCATCATCCAACACGACCGTGTTGTCGCGGCGCCAGCCCAGTTCCATGGCTTGGCCTTCCGCTGATTCACGTGCCATGCGTTCGGTTTCTTCGAGGATGCGCATTGACAGGAACGGTCCCAACTGAGATCGGTTTTCTATCAACGGGCGGAGGCTCATCAGCGCTAACCCGTCGCCAACATTGATTGCCATCGGAACGCCGGCAAGGCGATGAAGCGTAGGTTTCCCGCGGCGTTCCTCGCTACCGTCTTGGATGTCATCGTGGATTAGGAGCGCGTTATGGAGCAACTCGATGGAAACGGCGGACCGCAGCGCGTCATTGAGGGTAGCGCCAAAGGCGCGAGCGGTTGCGATGCAGAGGGAGGGACGCAGCATCTTGCCGCCCCGCCCAGGGTAGTCAGCGAGCAGGTCGTAGAGGTGGCGCCGTGGTTCTTTGCGTGGCAGATATTCCGAAAGTGCTGTGCGTGTGGCCTCGCCGTACTCCTCCAAGATCTCGGCGATCAGAGGTCGCGACGAGGTTGCAGTCATGCGGAGGGCTCGGTCTCGGGCTCCTCGGAATCGGGGATTTCAACGTCAAGCGTCCCCGAAGCTGCCGATTGGCGCGATCGTAAATGAGCGCCGAGTAAAAACCGGCAGGTTGATCGTTGGGCACCTCGATGCGGACCGCTGCGGGGCGCCCACGTTCAGGCGGGAAGCAGGTGACGTCAAGTGCTAACTTATCTGAATCTTTATCACACAAAGGTGGAACGAACAATTCTTCGGATCCGCTGGTGCCTTCTTCGAAATCCAACGAGAGGCGGACGTGAACCTCCGAGGCAACCTCGACGTTGAGCGGAACCGTTCCTGACGCGACATCTCCATTTTGGCCGTTGGCAGGCCACCCGCTGTCGAATGGCTTTCCAGCCATCGCTCCACTCATAGCTTCGAACCAGCGGGTCGTCAGGTCGACGAAGGAGCGCGCCATACCATCTGCGGTCGAGCGCATGTTATCGGTGCCCGTGTTCGCGCCCGTCCCGAAAAAGGAACCGCCAAATTGCTCTGCCATTCGACGTCCTTCGCGGATTTGCGAATCGATAAGTTCGTACCCCAGGCGTACACTGTTCTCGATCGCCTGTTGCCAGTCATTGCCTGCGCCGGAACCGCCGTCCCAGGCGGGGCCATGGCCATCAGTCCAGTTGCGGCGCGGTGCAGAACGCTCCGGGTCTTCGCGATGTATTCGATCGTCTTCCATCGGAGTCGCTTGTCCTCTAACTCTTATCCAGCGCAGACATCATTTCTTCCACAAGCTCATCGTTGTTCGCGATCTCTTTCAGCTGCTTTAGTTGCTGCGACAGATCTTCCTTGAGGTTCGCCCGTCGAGTTCTCTTCTTCACCTCCCTCAACAATAACGACAAAGCATCGGTCTCAATCGAGCCGCTCTCGTACGAGTTGGTTTGATCTACATCGCTACCACTATCCCGACTGGGCGAGGCCATCTCATAAGGCAGGCGCCACCAGCGGTCCATCATTTCAGCCCACACCATCCAGGGACTTCCGCTTCTCTGACCCATGTTCTCGACCTCTCGGCTTAAGGTTGGTTATGCGTTCGCCTCGCAGGGTACCGAAGCCGTGCTTAAGATAATGCGCGACTCCTCTGAACCCAAGACGTTTTAGTGTCTAATATGCAACATAGGAACCTGACTGCTCGGTTGCAATCAGACACGCAAGAGAGGGCAGTTTCACGGCAAACAGGTGGCGGATGCGCGATCGGACATGCGCTACGGTGTCTTCGGCGACATGAAGCCCCGGGGCATGTCCCTGAGGGGGAGGGGCGATCGACAGCTGCTACTTAAGGAACAGCATCTTGCTGAATTCGTCCTCGTTTCCGACGCGCAGGCGGGTAAAATAGGCGCCGCTAGAAACGCGCCTACCCTGGTCATCGGCCCCGTCCCAGACCACCCGGTAGCTTCCATCTCTCTGATGATTCAGCTCAAACGAACGTATGAGCTGGCCGGTAACATCGTAGATCTCGAGGGTCACCTGTCCCGGCTCCAAGAGCACGAACGGAATGGTTGTGCTGGTGTTGAAGGGATTCGGGTAGTTCGGCTGCAGGTGTGCGGTCAAGGGAAGACCGATCATATCCCGCGCCATGGCGAGGATCTTGGCTTGCGCTTCGAGGCCAAACTGGTTGCCGAGAACAAAGAAGTCGCTAAAGTCGACTTCGCCGTTGCCGCTCAGGTCGTACCTCGCATCCCAGCCGGCGTCGGCACGGGTAAGATCGAAGTGATCGGCGAAGAGGAAGAAGTCCAGGGCGTCCACCACGAAATCGGCATTGCCTGCCCGATACTCGATCGGTACAAGCTAGGCGCTGATTGTTGTATTTCAGGGCCGGCGATCGTGGAGGAGATAGACTCCACGACGCTGCTAAAGCCGGCGTACACCGCACATATCGATCGGTTCGGAAATCTCCTTATCGAATTGTAGAATTACCCCACATCGCAACTCGTTTCATCTCCAGGCACCCGCCAGATTACCTTAAGTGCAGATTCACCACGTATGCCCCCATCGCTCATCGACAGAGGACCAACAATCTCCTACGGAAAATAGGACTTGACAATCAGCAAGGGTAATTCACATAATATGCACTTAAGGGCCATTAGTGCAATATATACCCATTTATGCAGGGAGAAATCAGATATGGATGATTGGCGAGATCTACTCGATGGAATGCTTGGGGATCTGACGAATTGGCCACCAGATGATGAAGATATAACTACCGCCGTACACGCATTAATAGAACGTCTAGTCGGAGGCGATTATAGCGAATTGGCTATCGGTGTTTTTGAGGCACTGAGGGACGGAGATATTTCGAAGTCCGAAATTATCCAATTGGCTATAGCAGTTATTGATACCCTTCCCGATAACGAATTGACCAACGGCTTACGCGATGCATTAGAAGATGGCGAGCTTGAACTCATTGAAGTGGGACAAGTCGCCGCAGCTTGGATAGCAAGCAATAGCCCCAATGCCGCTGTTCGAGAAGCGATCAAAGAACTGATCGTAAGCATCAAAAACGACAGCCTATCGACAGATGCGATCAAGACGGCACTTATAGAGTTCGTCAGGAGAAGCAATGCGGATATAGGAGCCGCGCTAGAACAAGCCCTAAACACCCAGTTGCCACTCAGGTCTACCCTGCTGACCCTCGTACCTCTGCTGATCAAGCAAGGCTGGATTGACAACATCGGATCGACGACGGAAGAAAAGGCGGCTAACCTATTAGCCGTTTTCAATAATGAAGCCAATAATATTCCCGAATCCTGGAATGACCTCGTAACGCGACTTACCAATTTTGACAGTGACAATATCCACGAGCTGCTTAAAACAGTCCTAGGATTATTGGGTTCTGACTCCGAGGCTATAATTGGAGCCGTTCTACAAGGGAATATTGGCAAAATAATAACCGATAGACTGACAACGGAATTAACTCAGAGAATATCCGATCTCATTGATGGAATTGACGAACAAGACTCCCAAGCCCTGGCGACTACGATCATTTCAATAATCAAGGGGGAAAAAGAGCTAGTCCCCACGCAGTCCGAACAAGACGAGCTCAATATGAACGATAAGGGTTATGATATGTTTAAACGGACGCGCAAGGTGGTATACGCAACTATTTTGGCAGTTGAGGGAGGGGCCATAGTTCCGACCGTAGCAATGGCGAAACCACATGTTTTTGCCGCTGCCGCCATACGTTCCGATACAACACTTAATGAGCTTGTAGAAGAAGACGAACGAGCGAAATTTCTCGAACTATTACCGAGATTTGCGAAGAAAGAATTTCAAGACCATCCCAATATCGTCAATCTGACGCGTAACGAACTCTTAAGTTTGCGCGAATTGAGCGAACTCAGTCTTGAGCTTTTTGATCTATTTTTACGTGTGAATTTTCGCTTATCTCGGGGGGCATAACAATGTTATCTCTTAAAATTGGCATTTCAATTCTGTTTTTTCTACTAGCTCATGCTCAAGCCCAAAAAACAATTGAATTCCGGCAAATTGCCGCAGTTGATCAATCTGAATTGAGTTTTGTCTCAATTTTCATTCAAAAGAGTACCGGATTCCCGAATTTCTCAGATGAGATTGAGGAAAAACAGGCAATTCGCATAATTAACAGATGAGAGTTTGTACTTTTTTCATACTGATTGGACTGGGCCCAATACTGATACTGCCAAACGGGAACCAGGTTGCCAAGCTAAACGGGTAGATTCAAGATACGACGAGGAAATAGGTGCGTACTACTTCTCGATTTACCCCGATCCTGCTGCTTGTCCAGTTAGAAATACCGGAACCCTTATCATCGAACAACCCCCTGATGGAGCTATAATCAAAAGGTGTGGAAATACACAGAAGGCGATCCTACCCTTCCTTTGTAATTAGACATTACACGCGCCGGGGCTGTCCCGGCAGGAAGAGGAGAATCGCCATGCCACAACCTAAGCTGAGCACCGCGGAAATGTCCATGCCCACGTTCGAAACGTTGGAAGCGTGGACGCGGTCGCAGATTCAGTCTTTGATGCAGTCGGTTTTGGATGAAGAAGTGACGCAGGTGCTGGGGCGGTCGCGCTACCAGCGTCAGGCCCCGTTGGACGCACCCGGCGGCTATCGAAATGGCTACGGGAAGCGGCGGCGACTGTCCTGTACCTCGGGCACGATCGAGGTAAAACGTCCACGCGTGCGAGGTCTGGAAGAGCGCTTCGAGAGCGCCATTCTGCCGCTGTTTGCGCGGCGTACGAAGGAGGTGGGTCAGCTGTTGCCGGAACTGTATCTGCACGGTCTGTCCCAAGGCGACTTCGAGCTGGCGCTGCGCGGCCTGCTGGGAGCGGGAGCGCCGCTGTCGCCGTCCTCAATCGCGCGTTTGCGGGATAAGTGGATCGTCGAATACCACGCCTGGCGCAGCCGACGGCTGGATGACCGCGAGCTGGTGTACGCCTGGGCCGACGGGATCGTGCGCCACGAGGCGCCAGAGAACCGGGTGGGATGCAAGGACCCACCAACGGGCTGTCGCAGCAGCCCGTTGAAGCTGGAGGCAGCCTGACCCTGGGAGCGCAGGGGAAGGTGGAAGCAGCCTCGACAACGACAGAGTGGAGTGGCACCTCCAGACACTCCACGTCTGGCAAGCAAGACGGAATGGTGTAACCCGAAGTGAACCAGTGATGGAACCCCCTTTAGCGGCCCGCCAACCCAAACCTGGTGGATAAGGGTTGGTACGCAACGCACGTGGTCGGATATATGACCGACTGCGACTCTGGGGAGGTGTGATACCCACCGAAGCAGAGGCCTTGGAGAATGCCTGCGGCGTACCCAAGGCGAAGTTGCAGGGGAAAAGCTGGGCACCTCCCCCGTCAAACGGTTCATGGTGAACGTGGGAACCGAGCCGAGTCCGACCGTTATCGGGGCAGCGCGCTGTCCGCTGTGGGGCTTGGCAAGGGACGGAGCCTCTGTAGTAGTCCGCGAGCGGGAAAGCCGCTTACATGGCGAAGGGAGGCAGCAAGTTGCGCAGTGGGGTACTGGAAAAACAGGAGGACGCCGGTGAATGCCAGCGCTTCGTGGCCCGAGGCAGAACAAGCCCGTAATCGAGTACTGGAAATCCAGACCAAACTGCACCGTTGGGCTGTAGAGGATCGAAGCAAGTGCTTCGACGACCTGTTCAACCTGGTGTGTGACCCGGCGTTTTTGAGTGTAGCCTGGCGTCGGGTGCGCAGCAACAAGGGTGCTCGTTCGGCCGGAGTGGACGGACAAACGGCCTACTCTGTGGAGACGGAACGCGGCGAGGAGGCCTTTCTCGCCGAGGTGCGGGTTGATCTGAAGACCCGCAGTTTCCGGCCTCTGCCCGTACGCGAGCGGTTGATTCCGAAACCTGGCACAACGAAGAAGCGCCGGCTCGGCATCCCAACCGCTCGGGACCGAGTGGTCCAAGCCGCACTCAAGCTGGTGCTCGAACCGATCTTCGAAGCGGACTTCAAGCCGTGCTCCTACGGCTTCCGCCCGAATCGGCGGGCTCAGGACGCCATCGCCGAGATTCATCAATTCTGCTCCCGCTCTTATGAGTGGGTGGTGGAGGGCGATATCCGTGCTTGTTTCGATGAGATTGATCACGCAGCCCTCTTGGACCGCGTGCGTCGACGTATCGGTGATAAGCATGTTCTGAGGCTTGTAAAAGCGTTCTGCAAGGCCGGTGTCCTCACGGAACAATCGGTGTTGCAAGAAAGCACTTCGGGCACTCCGCAAGGCGGTATTCTCTCACCGCTGGTGGCAAATATCGCCTTATCCGTCCTCGACGATTATTTCACTGAGGTCTGGAGAAAGGTGGGCGCTACCTCCAGTGCGCGACAAGCGCATCGGCGAAAGGGGCTACCGACTTGTCGGCTTGTCCGTTACGCTGACGATTTCGTGCTGCTGGTGGCGGGCACCGAAGCTGCAGCGTATGACCTGCGCGACCAAGCGGGGGTGACTCTCACCCCCATGGGTCTGCACCTGTCGGAGACGAAGACCGCCATCACGCACATCAGCCGTGGCTTCGATTTCCTGGGTTTTCGCATTCAGAAGCGACGGAAACCGGGCCCGGTTGGCGCACGCATCTATACGTGGCCAAGAAAGGAATCTCTGGCCCGGTTGAAGAGCACGGTGCGCGCAGTCACGAGAACGGGTCGGCAGAGGCCGTTGAAGAGCCTTCTGCGCCAACTCAATCCGGTGTTGCGGGGGTGGGCCAACTACTTTCAGTACGGGGTGTCGAAGGCCACTTTCAACTACGTGCGGGGCTTCACTTGGCGCCGCGTAGTGCATTGGCTGCGCCGCAAGCACCCGCGCTTTAATTGGAGGAAGCTGAAACGCCGCTACCTGCCAGGATGGTGGCCCACCGAGGACGGGATTGCTCTTTACAACGTCGGCGAAGTAGCAGTGACTCGTTACCGCTATCGATCGGCGCGGATCCCTTCTCCCTGGCCTGCGACAACCGGATGAGACTCTGCGGTCACACGGCACCTTGTGGAGAGCCGGATGCGTGGTAACGCGCACGTCCGGTTCGGAGGGCGGGCCGGAGAAACCCACATCACGCGTGTGGCGCAGGGCGCTCCGGTCCGACCCTACTACGTCAAAGCCGGGCTCGAGAAAGAAAAGGCCGCTCTCCTGGTGGTCATCGGCGCCATGAGCGATGGGCGCAAGGAAGTCTTGACGATTGTCCCAGGCTATCGCGAATCGAAGGAGTCGTGGACGAGCGTGCTGCGCGATTTGCGTGACCGCGGACTGAGCGCGGCGAAGTTGTTGGTGGCGGATGGGCACCTGGGTATTTGGGCCGCCCTGGCGCAGGTCTGGCCGGAGACGGCGGAACAGCGGTGCTGGAATCACCGCCTCCTGAACGTGTTGGATAAGCTGCCTAAACGCGTGCAGGCCGAAGCGCGGCAACTGCTGACACAGATCCCCTACGCGCCGACCCGTCAAGACGCGACCAAACGCCGCGATCAATTCGCCAAACGATTCCACCGCGAATGCCCAGACGCCGTAGATATCCTCGAGCGCGATTGGGACCGTATGGTGGCATTCTACGACTTTCCCGAGGCCCACTGGCAACACCTGCGCACTACCAACGTCGTTGAAAGTCCCTTCGCTTCGGTACGGCTGCGAACCAATGCGGCCAAGCGCTACAAGAAGGTGGCCAATGCCACCGCCCTCATATGGCGGGTACTGATGGTGGCCGAGAAACGATTTCGCCGACTCCGTGCACCGCATCTTATGGCTGACGTGTACGCCAATGTGCGCTACGAAAATGGATCACACATCGCGCAAAGGAAGAAGATTGCCGCCTGAGTCGTTTACACACCATTTGACCCAAGCTCCCCTGATGTAGACTGGGCTATCAAAGTTCACAATCAGAATAATACAACTATAAGCTGGCAGATAAGCAAAGACTGGAAAGTTCCAGCCTTCAAAGGAGATTGAATATAGGTTCGGGGCAAGGTGGCCCATCTTTTGAATTCAATGCCTCAGGTGCTTTAACCAATATTCCATGGATCACAAAAGAATGGTTCCCAACACTCTCGATTTCCGTTAAAACTCCTTTAGGTGTCCCCCCAGATGTTCAAAAGATCCTCAATCAATCATTGTTACGAAATTCCCAAGCACCATCTGAGCCGGATGCTTCAGAAGAGAACGTCAAAGCAACCGCCAAGCCTGATGCCTCAGAAGAGAATACCGATGCAATTCACATAAATTTTGATATTAATACCTTCGGACTACTCGATCACATAGGATTGCGCCTGAGAGCAACTGGTGAATTCAACGGAGTAGAAACTTCAGGATATATCCAGCCCCCATCCATCAACGGGTCGTGGTACTTTTTAGGCGCCGAATTAGAAGCTGGATACCGCAAAGGGGATGCCGAATTTAAAGATGTACGAACCAAAGCGCCGGACAGAGGCAACATCCTGGGACGACTCGGTGGCGTCTTAGAACTTGCCCCCCCCTTGTTATTTATCAATCGCCAGCATTCTAGGGGTTTGCGCTTTTTTATTCGAGGTCGAGGGTGGGCAGATCATTTCGACGATTCTAAGGATCCAGATGAAAGTGACTTTTCCAGTTTCAGGCTAAGTGGATTTGCCGACAGTGAACTCTTCTACAATTTCAGTGCAGATAAACGCGTTTTTGTTCGAGGCGAGTATGGTTCCTTGCCTCCAGATCTGACTCTAGTAGTGAATCGAGTATATGTGGGCGTAGGCAGTGCTTTTTAAGCTTTGACTCATATGTGGATAACATGTCGCTCGGTTAAATCCGCTGCCAGAGTCCAGATCTAGGGGCAAGGTCAAGCCGCAAGCGGCGGAATTGCTAACGTAGTGATGTTGCCCCGGTTTAGTGGACACACGTTAAGCTGCATGTTGACGCTCGAATTCAACGGGGCTGAGATAACCCAATGTTGAGTGTCGACGTTGTCGGTTGTACTCGGTTTCGATGTACTCGAAGATGGCGCGCCGGGCTTGGTCTCTTTCGATAGACGCAGCATATCCAACGAGGCCCAACGAGGCGAAGCACGGTCCCTGATCCAGCGGTTTTCCCACCGTGAAGATGCTAAATGCGTATGGTGTACACCATCTGGCTGCGGGACAGCGCTTTCTGAAAGACCAGACTGAGCACATCGCAAGCCGCCAAACGGTCGGGGTACTCCTTGAGCAGTTTGGAGCGCCGGGTTCAGGCTAGGTGAATGGTTGTCCTCCCGGTTGACGATCGGGTTTTGCAGCCCCTACAGCTCGAACGAATACTTCCTCACCACATCCTCATCTCCGGTAACTCCCACTCCAGGCACGTCGCGTACTCAAGATAGCTACTCTCCTGCACCCACGGATCGCTGACCGGCCGTGCTGCATCGGTGACTCGCGCGGCTTGAAATCCATACACCAGCCGGCCGGCGACGCCGCAGCAAATGAACACTCGCTGCCGAGTTCAGCGCACTGGGTGTGGGTCTGTGCTGGCACATCCCATGCACCTCAAAGGATACGCATGGGCATGCAGGTCGCGGTGTGTGATCGCGTCGACACGAAGTGGCTTCCGAAGTCGACTCTTGCAGCCGGTACAAAGAAAGCTGACTTCTGAGCTTCTCGTCGCAATGATGTACTGTTCGCGAGGTAGGGGATATGGCAGAAGACAAGAAGTTCGAGAGAATCGGTCTGGCTCTGTCTGGTGGCGGTTACCGCGCGGCGGCCTTTCATCTGGGAACCCTCGGTTATCTCAATCGAGTCGGCCTTCTGGACAGAGTGAACGCCATATCTACCGTCTCAGGAGGGACCTTCACCGGAGAGCGATTCGTGCTCTCACAAGCCGAAGGGATCGCATTCGAAGATTTTTACAAGGCGTTCTACAGCGACCTGGCAAACATCGATCTCGTGAAGTTGGCGATGAAGAACCTCGGCAAGGGCGTGTCGAAGGCCCCTTCCAAACGGAAGGGCCTGATCATCGCCATTGCTCAGGTGTATGCTGAAACCTTCATGCGCAAGGGAAACGAGGACACCTATCTGCTTGGTGATGTGCTCGGAGCCGAGGATATCGCTGTCAAAGAGGCGGCCTTCAATGCCACCGATTTCAGAAGTGGATCGACTTTTCGTTTCCAGAAAACGGAATCAGGGTTGATCGCCAATTTCTATGTCGATCTTCCCGAAGATGAAGTCGGTAAGATCCGGCTGGCGGATGTCATGGCAGCACCTTCCTGCTTCCCTGGCGGATTCGAGCCGCTTGAGTCCCCAGACGATTTCGTATGGTCCAATGGAAGGGTTCCCGAAGGAATCAGGAAGGCGGTTGACGAACCGGAAGAAGGGAGGATTGCACTGAAAAGGGGGACGATCGCTCTGATGGATGGTGGCGTCTACGACAATCAGGGGGTGGAAAGCTTGCTGCTGGCAGATGAACGCGAAAAGATGAAACTGGATCTCTTCGTTATTTCCGACACAGATCAACTGAAGAGCACGCACTACGAGCGGCCTGCGCAACACGGTTAATTCAAACTTGGAACGGCGCGATGGTTGGTTTCACTGCTCACGTGGGGGGGATTGTTTCCGCACTAATGCTCGGTGCTCGTCTGGTCGCCGGCTATATGAACGAGACCCTTGGGCTCTTCGATTGGCTGATGGCCGCACCGATTCTGGTCACCGTCGCTACCGTGTATTTCCTGTTCGTGGGGCATAGCAGGATCGTTGGTGCGGTATCGATCAGTTCGCCGACCTGGTGATTCTGCGCGGCACGTCGTTGGTGTCGATGGCCACAAACGTCTTCATGTATCGCATACGTTCCCTCTATCGGCTCATCTACAAAATGACCAATACGAGGGAGAACGCGTATCGAACCTAATCTATCACCTGACATCGAATTATAGACGGGACAAGTATGAGCTTGTCCAAGCTCCTTCCACGCGGTTGCAAGCTGTAGCCGATGAAGCGGCTTCCATGAGGACGATCTTGTGGTTTGAGAAGGAAAAGCCCGGCCAACAACGAAAGGTAGTAGTGGCGGGTCAGGCGACTATCTGCTACAACCTTATGAAATACATTCTTATGAAATACATTGAGCGGAACTGAGGGGAAGAGCCAGAAAAATATACCGACGAGGTCAAAGAACTGTGGAACCGGCTAGAGTCAGACTGGGAGGAGCTTCAGAAAGAACCTTTGGCTTTCATTGACGCGAAACGTTTGGTGCCGCCCGCTGATGATTTTAAGGAATAGGCGCCCACGCAACAGCTGTCAGACTTCCCATTTTGCGTATCCATCGATCGTTTGCGATGTGCCATCTTTCATCTGCAGGATTGCGCGTATGTCGAAATACCCATACGTCCAAATTACTAGCCGGAAGTTCCGACGTTGATCGTGCGCATATCTCACCCGGTCACGGAATGTCGGATGAAGCTCGTATTGGACAGACACCACACTTTTTAAGTCGTCAGGAGTTGACGCTTCTACTGTAATCCAAACCTTGTAGTGCTCACGACCACCAGTCCGGAAAACCTTCTTGCTCCCGTCGGGTGCGCGTTGAGATCTTATCTCGAAGGGCATGATTGTTATTCAGCTTTGGGTTGGAATTTCGATGTCGTCCGCCTCTTCGTCCAGGGTCGGAGATGTGTCTTTTTCGAGTTCTTCAATTAGCTTCTTCTGTTTTTCCACCTCTTTTTGGGCAGACTCCGATTCCCGAACCGTCTTTTGCAACCTACTTTCAAGTTCCTGGACTCCCTGATTGCCGAAGTAGTATCCGATTATCGTGGTCAAACCGCCACCAAGAAGCAGAAAGCCGCTCTTGAACAAATCGAGCCAACTGTTCGTCGGATCTTCGCTGAAGATTGCAGCAGCACCTACGCCTGCTAGCAATGTGACGAATGACCCAAGAAGGCTCAGCGCGATGAGTTTGGTCGTCCGCGCAACAGGACCCTCAAGTGTCCGGGGTTTGTCGGCGCCGTTTCCAGTGGCTTCTTCCATGCGATTTGTTTGCCTCTTTAACATATCTTCATTAAAGTGGCAGGCAGGAGCCATCAAGGACTCCACACATCGTGGGACTAAAGAGTATATTACTCGCAGGTCAATTTCACGCAAGAATAACGAGCGAACAAGGCTCGAGGGACAGTGCATCCACTTTCAACATGGTCCGAAATAACCATTAGTTTCAACTACAGCTCAAACGAATACTTCCTCACCACATCCTCTTTAACTCCTACTCCCAACCCGGGCACGTCGCGCACCTCGAGATAACCACTTTCCTGCACCCAGGGCTCGCTCACCAGCTCATGCTGCATCGGCGATGCGTGCGGTTTGAAGTCCATGCACCAGCCGGCCGGCGACGACGCCAGCAAATGCACACTGGCCGCCGTGTTCAACGCGCTCGACCAGGTGTGCGCGGTGAACTTCAAGTATGCCGCCTCCACCAGCTTGATCGTCTTCACACAACCGGTAATCCCCTGGCACCGGCCCGGGTCCATCTGCACCACGTCGACGCCACCTGCTTCGAGCAACCGCCGGTAACCATCTACGTTCCACTCCTGCTCGCCGGTGCCGACGCGCGTGCGGATGCGCTCGCGCAAGAGCACGTGGGCCTGGTAATCCTGGGGTGGCAATGGCTCCTCAATCCATAACAACAGGTACGGTTCCAGCTTCTCCAGGCGGTCGATGGCTGTTCGCAGATCCCACCGCACCCGGGCGCCGAGAACGTCGAGCACCAGGTCGCACTCCTCGCCGATCACCTCCCGGATTCGTCGAACCAGTTCCAGATCCCGCTTCTCGTCGGTGCCGAATACCGACTCCGGGCGCGTACCCCAGCCGCCCTTCACGATCTGGTATCCCTGCTCGGTCATCCACTTGAACTCGTTCACAGTCCAATCGAGATCGTCCATGTCCAGGTGGATCGAGCCCATGGCGATTACTCTGTCCGTTAGCCGGCCACCGATAAGGTTGCACACCGGCAAACCCAGAGCCTTGCCCTTGAGATCCCAGAGCGCCATGTCGATGGCGCTGACGGCGAACGCGGCAATCCCCTGTGGACCGTACCACCAGATGCGGTCGAGCATAAGGTGCCAGCAGGCTTCCACCTCGAATGCGTTCTCGCCCACTAGCAACGGTGCGAATCCGTGTTCGATCACGATCTTGGTGGCATGGCAGGAGTCGGGGAACTGGCTGATGCATTCCCCCCAGCCGACGGTGCCATCCTCGCTTTCGACCCGCGCCAGCGTGATATGGCGAAGTGCTCCGTGATCGTGAGGCTCGGGATAGCGAAGGGGGTGGGCCGTCATGGACTTGATCTTCATCGCTTCGCTGCCCACGCTTTGGCGATCAGGTCTCGAAGCATGACCGTCTCGGAGAGATTGTCCACGTCAGGCACGATCTCGTTATCCATGCGCACGTACTCCAGGCCGATGTACCCAGGGTAGTTCTCGCGTTTCATCGCTCGCACCACACGGCGGTAATCGATGGTGTTGTTCTTTAGGGTGGTCTGCAGGAAGCCTTTGCAGGCGGCGCGTGCGTGAAAATGACCGGCGTGTTTGACCAGCGGTTCGATCTTGCTGTCCGGCATCCCCTGGGTCGTGTAGTGACCATAGTCCAGGGTGAGGGTCAGACCAGGGGTCATCTCCACGAGCTGCGCGGCCAGCTTTGGGGTCGGTGCCACGGACCACATATGCGCCTCCACGGAAAACACAACCTTGGCATCGTTGGCTTGCTCTACGCACCACGCAAGCGTCTCGCTGGAGCGTTTCAGGGAATCACTCCTGGGTTCAGATTCAAAGTGCTGGCCGGGGAGTGAGGTCATGTGAGGCGCATCGCAGCGAACAATGAAGTCCAGGGTGCGTTTGAAGAGGTCGCGAAAGCGACGGCGCACACTGGCATCGGGCGCGTTCGGTGCCTGCTTGAATACGTCTTGTGAGGGGATCAGGAAAATGTCAGCAAACTTCAGTCCCCGGTCCTTGAGCTTCTTGGACAACCGGCGTGCAGAAGCCCCGGTGTTTGGAAAGATATCTTTCGGTTGCAGGTGTGAGCGGCCGGCAAAGATGCCGATGTCGACCCCCCTGATACCGAGCATTGCGATCAGATCAAGTGCTTCGTCGTGGGATAGGAGGGGAAAGGTGAAGTCGGCACATGCAATTTTAGGTTTTTTCATGAGAGCCTCGTTGGATTTGGCGGCCAGTCTGACCTTTTCGATGCACCTCTTATGGATTACCCAGCTTAAAGCCGCCGTCGATCTCGATCACCTGGCCGGTGATATACCCAGCCTCGTCCGAAAGCAGGAAGGCGACAAGGGCGGCCATTTCCTCGGGTTGCGCGATGCGATGCATGGGGATGGCATCGACCATCTTCCGGGTCAGCTCACCGGGTTTTAAGCCAAGATGGGCTCCGCGATTCAGGTCTACGTCCCGCCACATGGGGGTGTCGACGATGCCGGGGCTTACGGCGTTGACGCGAATATTCACCGGGGCGTACTCCAGGGCGAGGGTGCGCGTCATATGGTCGACGCCAAGCTTGCTGACACCATAATCCACGTTGTTGGGTCGGGCGCCATGGGCTGAGGTCGAGGACAGGTTTACAATGCTGCCGCCCCGCCCCGCCGATTTCGCAGCTTCTGCCACCTCCCGGTCAAGAAAGAAGCTCGCGGTCAGGTTCAGAGACAGGATCTGCTGCCACTCCTGCCGTTTTACCTCGGCAATACTGCGTATGCGAATCATTCCGGCGGCAGGCACACACCCATCGATGCGTCCGAACTCCGACTGTGCCAGCGCGACGGCGCGGGCAGGGTGCTCCTCGTCGGTGACGTCGCCGGGCAGCAGGGCACAATGGCCACCTGTCTCCTCGATGGAGCTTGCCGTACCCCGAAGGCCGTCCTCGTTCAGGTCTGCCAATACAACGCAGCCTCCTTCCGCTGCGACGCGCACGGCGATCGCCTGTCCGATGCCGCTGGCAGCGCCGGTGACGATGTAGGCTCTGCCGTCCAGGCGTCTGGTCTCGTTCATTATATTAGGCTGCCTTCCATACGGTTTCTCGATCGAGCGGATAGATCGGCCTTGGGATGGAGCGGTAGTTCAACCGGTCCAGATACGATGGACTGGGGCCGGGACATTCGCACGCCAACGACTCAGTCATGATGTCAGCGAAGACCTTCATGTGGCCGACAGTGCACTTCAACACCACGATCTGGGCGTCACTCGGCTCCAGTCCGATCTGCCTGAACACTTCCGGATCGTGTCCAGGCCCGGGGCACTCGCTGACAACGATATGGATCGACCCGACACGGAGAAGCGCACATCGCCCCATGTCGGCTTGCTGAGCGCAGTGGCTGCCGACATCGAAGCGGCCATCGCTGAAACCTTCGACGTGCGCTCGAAGTCGTACCGGTTGATGGTATTGGCGGGATCGTTTGGCGCCCAGCTCCAGGTCGATCTCACTCCCCACCGGGACGTCCAGCGCTCGTTTCACCGCCTCCTCGTCTACCATAGTCAGGTAGGCTGGACAAGTGATCCTCTGGGCCAACATCTCTTTCAGCAAACAAGTGCTGTCGCCGGGGGAACCACCGTTGGTGGCGTCGGCTCCGTCGGCGATGACCACCGGTCCACTCGGCGCGGTGGCGGCATGGCGTACTGCATCGGCGGGTTCGTACTTCTCCACGTAGAACTCATTTCGATGATCCCAAGCGTGCTGCGCAAGATCGCGACACAGTTTTTCCGCTAATTGAGGCTGATCATCGGTGGTCACCACGACGGACCATCCGAGCTCCGGCACGTCGATCCAGGGCTGCACCGGGAAGAGCGAAACGTCGATTACGCCAGTCTGCTCTTCCATCCGTCTGGCCAGCCCAAACCAGGTGGACATCGGCCCCGCATCCGTCATGAATTGTTCGCACGGAGTCACCAGAGGCAACTTTTGGTAAGCCATGATCGGATGAGCCTCTCGGCGGATCAAGCGCAACAGCAGGGCGGCCCCTCGCTTGCCGGTTTTGCGCATGTCGATGTGGGGGCAGTGGCGATAGGCCGTAAGCGCATCGCATGCATCCACCATTTCGCGAGTGACATTGGCGTGGTGATCGAGGGTAAGAAGGAGAGGAATGTTAGGCCCGATCAGGCTTCGGATCGTTGCGGCGATTTTACCTTCTACATCTGCGGTATCTTCGGCGACCAGCGCGCCGTGCATAGAGAAGACCACCCCATGCAGAACGGAGGCCTGCTGTAGTTGCTGGGTGAGTGCTGCGATCAGATCGTCGACGAACGCTGCTTCGGCAGGTCCGCCACACCAGCTGTTGGCAGCGAGCAACGGAACGATGTTGACCTTCTCGTACCCAAGGACGTCTCCAAAGCCGGCTAACTCATCATCTTCGTTCTCAATTCCGTCCAGCATTGCTGCGCCAGCTAGATATCGGTGGCGGCGAAAATCCGCCATCGTGGTGCGCGCTTGGGAAAAGGTGTTGGTCTCTTGCCAAACGCGACCGATCGCTATGTCCGGGCCATCGCTCATGGATCGGTTGCGTTCCTCTAGGCACTACTCGCCGGTTGCAGGAGTTCCAGCGCGATGCCGTCCGGTCCGTTGAAATAGATTCCCTTGGCGCCTTTGTTGATGCCCCAGGTGACTTCGTGGGGTGCCTCGGACTTGAATGCAACGCCCGCGGCGCGCAGACGATCAACCTCGGCATCGATGTCGGATACCGCGAAGCAGAGGTGCGCATTTCCTGGGCGATTGGTGGCCGTATCTACTGGTTCGCCGGCGGGTTGCAGATATTCGATTAGCTCGAGTAGGTGACCCCCGCTGGCGTCCTCGGGAAAGGCCAGAACAGCGATGTTCAGCTTGGCATCGGGATAGGCGATGATGCCCCGGATATAGTCGAAATCGTAAATCCCGCCGCCGACGCGCTGCAAGCCCATCAGCCCAGTGAAGAAACCCTCCGCCTTTTCCAGGTCGCTGACCGTGAAGCTGGTATGGTGGACTCCTTGAATCATAACCCTCGATGTGATTTATTTGGATCTTGCCAGCGGATTCGATGACTGGCAAAAAACCATGCGCCTTTTAGCGGGGAAGTCAAGCCGACAGAGAGAATGGGCGCTAAAGCGAAACGAAATCAATGTCCAGTTTGAAGCTCGAGCACAAGATCCTCGTCATCATCGTGATCGCACTGGTATGCGGCCTCGGTTTATCCGTCGTGATAACCATCGAGCGCGAATCGGCCAATCTGCGATCGCAGAAGATTCGCGAATCGCGGCTTTTTGCCGAGACCTTGATGGCCGGCTTCCGCAACGTCATGCTGGCGGGCAGGGCGGGATACGTGAAGCAGCTAGTTGCCGACGCGCGAAACCAGTTCACCGACGGCCATGTGCGGCTGTTCAACAACTCGGGTGAGGAGATCTTCAGCGAGCGGGGGCAGTTTCTGTCGAACAAGACCGATCAGCCTGAGGTGGCCGGAGCCCTGGCGTCGCACAAAACACAGACCTTCGGATCGGTCCGCGTCAGTCCGCTCTTCAACGAAGAGCGCTGCCAATCCTGCCACGGATCGAATCACGAGGTTCGTGGCGCCACCTGGCTATCTCTTCGCGCTGAGGAGGGGTCCCATTCCATCGGCCTGATGGTAGGTCGGGTCCTGGCGGCGGCGTTTAAGCAGATCATGATTTCGGGCCAGGGAGAGCTTGCGGATTCTCTGCTGATGGATGTGGCATCGATTCCGGGGGTTCGCTTCGCTCAGGTATACGACAACACGGGAACCTTTCCTGCCTTTGGCGACCTGGATGACGAACTGGACGAGATCGCGCTAGAGCGTGCCGTCAGTCGTTTCGATGAGGACCCCCACGGACCGCCGCAATCTTCCGGCTCCTCAAGCCATGGGGAACTGTTCTTTCTGCCGTTGCCCAACGAGGAACGCTGTTACGTATGTCATGGGGATGACCACCAACTGCGCGGCGTGCTCGCTTTGTCCTTCAGCGAGCAGGAACGAGCCGGGCCCCAATCTGCCGAAGAACAGCTCCCGGTTGTCCAGGAATCGTTCGACACCGGGTTCCGCAGCATGATGCTGGTGGAAAGCGGGAGCCATAGCGGCCAGTTCGTGCACGCAGTGCGGCAACTTCCCTTCGTGGATGAAGCGAGGATCTTCACCGAGAACAAGAGCGAGCTGATCGAAGTCTACGTGCCCAACGAAAACCGGATGCCGGTCCCCCAAAGCGTTTTGGACAGCATTCAAACAGTGATCCGGGCTGTCAACGTGGGCCATCAAACCAACGACATCGAGCCGGTTATCTTCACCGAGGATCGAAAGGGCGAGCCCTTTCTCGTGCAGCTCATTCCGATTGTCAATGATCAACGCTGCCAGGCTTGCCACCAGCCTCCTGAAGAGGGCAGCCCCGACTATGCCGCGAACAAAGATCGGTGGAGGGTGCGAACGGTAGTGGAGGTAGCCAGTTCCATGGCCGCCATCCAGGACGAGATTGAGGGCAATCAGCGCATCGCAGTAGTCGTCGGACTGATCACCTTGGTTTTCGTGTGGATTATCCTGCGGTTTTTCATGAAACGCTTCATAATCCGACCCATCGGTCTCATTGGCGGTGCCGCCGACCAGATCGGTGGTGGCAACCTGCGCGCCCGTGTCGACGTGGGCTCGGAAGACGAGCTGGGTAGTCTCGCAACGCAAATAAACGAGATGGCCACCGGTCTGCGGGAGCGTTTCGAGCTCACCAAGTTCGTATCCGGAGAGACCCTGGGAGCCGTCCAGGGGGCTGACGAAGGGGTGCAGCTGGGCGGCGAGCGCAAGGTGAGGACCCTTTTCTTTTCGGACATCCGCGGTTTTACAGCTTATTCGGAAGGTGTCGAGCCGGAGCAGGTCATCAGGATGCTTAACACCTATCTGCGGGCGCAAACGGAAATCGTCAATCGGTGGGGTGGCGACATCGACAAGTTTGTCGGCGACGAGCTGGTGGCCACCTTCGATGATGAGGGTGACCATGCGGAAGGCATGGTGGCGCGAGCCGCCGGCTGCGCCTACGAGATACAGCAGCGCATCGAGGAGTTGAACAAGGAATATCCCGATGCCGCGATCGGCGTCGGCATTGGGATCAACACGGGGCAGGTGGTGCTGGGTGCGATGGGAAGCGAGGCGCGCATGGATTACACGGTACTGGGTGACAACGTCAACGTCGCCGCACGCCTCTGCAGTGCCGCCGAGGCGCATCAGATCATTATCTCCGAGGCCTCATACGACCAGATCAGGGATCGGTCTGATATACAGGTGCGTCCGCTTCCACCCCTTTCCGTGAAGAACAAGAGTGAGCCGCTCACCGTGTTCGAGATCGTCGGCGTCGAGATTCCACCCACGACGCCTGCGGAGTAGCTTCCGGTCCCGCAACAACCCTGAACAAGGAGACGAATCATGGTATCCGTAGGCATGGTCCTGGAACTGAAGCCGGGCTGGTACGACGAATACAAGAAACGCCACGACGAGCTCTGGCCCGAACTAGCCGCTGTGATGAGGCAAAATCGTATTGATATGGTGATCTATCGGTTCCAGGAGCTCCTGTTCGTTTACGGTACGGCTCCCTCGCAGGAGGCCTGGGATGCGGTGGAGAACGACCCCGCGACCCCGCGATGGAACGAGTATATGGCCGAAGTGTTGAAATCCGATGAGAAAGGTGAGCTCATCATGCACGATCTGCCTCAGGCGTTTTCCTTCGGCAACTTGAAGTAGGCGATGAATGAGACCGAGCAACGCTCAGCATCTGGCGCCAAGGCCGGCCTGACCAAGAGTCGCTGATGAGCTCACCCGTCCGCCCGGATTTTCTGCCGCTTGATGAGATTGCTGCACAACAGCGCGTCCGGTGGAACGAGCAGCGTCGCTATGTTCTAGAACAGTCACCGTTCTTCAAGGCTTTGTGGCCAACCGACAACGTGCCATCGGCCCTCGAAGACCTGCCCTCGCTACCTATCTGCGACAAGGAGATGTTACGACGCAGCCAGGCGGAGACACCGCCCTTTGGCGACTATCTGGCGGCACGGCGGCACCGGACCGGGACGTGATACGCATTCATCGGACGTCGGGGACCACCGGCCAACCGATGAATCTGGCGTTGAGTGCCGCCGACGCCGAGCAAACGGCGGAGGTGGGGGCTCGCGCCCAACGGGCTTCCGGGTTAGGTCCGGGCCATCGCGTTGTTCATTGCCTCAACTACCAGCTGTGGATAGGCGGTTTCACCGATCACGCCACCCTGGAAATGACGGGTGCGACGGTCATACCGTTCGGAGTGGGAAATAGCGAGCTGTTGATACGTACCATAAGAGATTTGGACGTCAGCGCGATTTCGTGCACTCCCTCCTATCCGATCGTATTGGAGCGCGTCATCGAAGAGCGCTTTCCAGAGCTGTCACCCCGCGCGCTCGGGCTGCAACTTGGACTTTTCGGCGGTGAAGCGGGGTTGGACAGCGATAGTTTTCGCGCCCGCCTGGAGACGACCTGGGGATTCAAGGCGCGCAACGCCAACTACGGGGTTTCCGATGTGTTCTGTAACTTTGCCGGTCAGTGCGAGTACTCCAATGATCTCCATTTCGTGTGTCTCGATCTGTGTTATCCCGAGTTGATCGACGCGGAATCTGGGCAGTCTTTGCCCTGGGAGGAGGGCATCGAAGGTGAGTTGGTGCTGACCCACCTGGCGAGGGAATGCCAACCACTGGTGCGCTTCCGCACGGCCGACATCATCGTCATCACCAACACCGGTCCGTGTGGCTGCGGCCGCACGGTGCCGCGGTTTCGGGTACTGGGACGTAGCGACGACATGGTGGTGGTGCGCGGAATCAACGTCTTCCCCACAGCCGTGGCCGCCGTGATCAACGAATTCCCTGAATTCTCGGGCGAGTACCGAATCGTGCTCGAGGGTCCCGGTCCTTACGAGCGCCTACCGCTGGAAGCCGAGCTGGCGTCCGGCCATGAGGCAACATCCGATCTGGAAACATCACTGACACAATCCATCAAGACTCGACTTAGCGTCACTCCCAAAGTAACTCTGATGCCGCCAGATAGTTTGCCACGCACCGCCGGCAAAACCCAGCGGGTTGTCCGCCAGGAGAAGCCGTGAACAGCGCGATATTGAGCAGTATCGACGACGGCGTATGTACGGTCACCCTCAACCGTCCCGAGTGTCTCAATGCGCTAAATCGAGCCCTGCTCCCGGTGTTGAAAGCGGTTCTCAGCAATGCCAACGCCGATCCGACGGTCCGAGTCATCCTTATGCGCGGAGCCGGCCGCGCCTTCTGCTCCGGACAGGATCTCAAGGAGTTCGATCATCAAAGCGAAGGGGAGGCGGAGGCTCGCGCCTACATCGAATCGATTCAAGATATCACCCGAGAGATGGTGCTGGGGGAGAAGATGATCGTAGGTGCCATACATGGCTGGGCCGTCGGCGGTGGCCTGGAATGGCTGATCAATTGCGATCTGGCGATCCTGGCGGCCGGCACCCGCTGCTTTTTCCCGGAAATATCGCTCGGTGTTTTTGTGACCGGTGGGGTCACAACGCTCCTGCCGAAGCTCGTCGGGTTACAAAAGGCCAGGGAACTGATTCTTTTCGGTGAACAGTTCGATGCGCAGGAAGCGCTGGACATGGGGCTGGCCTGGAAGGTCGTGCCCGAATCGGAGTTGTTCGCCGAAGCCAAAGCAGTGTGCCGGCGGATTGCCGCCCTGCCCGAACAGGCCGTTCGCGATCTCAAACGAGTGATCAACCGCGCCTGCTATCTGGATGTGGAAGGTGCCATGGAGCTCGAGACCGAAGTCACCGTTCGCGCGTTTCTCGATCCAGGCACGGCGCAGCGCATTGCTCAAAATCGAAACAAGCGCGAGCAAGGGAGTGGGGAAAATGAAGGTTGAATCGGCCCCCCTAGACATCTTTTCCCCCGACCTCTTCAGCGGACGAACTGCGCTCGTCACCGGGGGAGGCCGCGGCATCGGCCGACATATCGCGCTCGCCTTTGCGCGATTCGGAGCCAACGTTGTCATAGCCGGCCGCAAGGCAGAGAATCTGGATCCCACGGCTAGGGAGATCGCCCAGGCTGGCGCCGAGTGCCTGGCAGTGCCAACCAACATCCGCGAAACGGAAGCGGTCGACGCGCTGCTGGAAAAGACCCTGGTGCGGTTCGGAGTGGTCGATTTCCTCATCAACAATGCGGGTTGCCAATTCCCGGGTCCTCCTTCGAAGATCAGCGACAACGGTTGGCGGGCCGTCATCGACCTGAACCTCAATGGAACCTGGAACATGTGCAGCCGTCTTGGACCCCATATGATTGAGAACGGTTTCGGCTGCATCGTCAACATGGTCCACATCTACGCACTCGAACGCGGGGGGCCGCCCTTGGCCCACTCCGGCGCCGCCCGGGCAGGGGTGGTGAATCTGACCAAGTCCCTGGCGTACTACTATGCTCGCCACGGCGTGACTATCAACGCCCTCGCTCCGGGATTCGTCGCTACGGATGGATTGCGTGAAGAGGAATTTGGGGGATTGCCTTACGACGACTACGAGGCTCTTGCCTTAAAGGATATCCCCGCTCACCGCCCTGGCCGATCCCAACGAGATTGCGGCACTGGGGCTGTTTCTGTGTTCCCCAGCGGCGCGGTACATCAACGGGGCGAGCATCGTTGCCGATGGAGCCCTATCTCTGAGCAACTGGACGCCATGGGTCGACCCGGAGGTGCCGTAAGACCCGCCAGGAAGATGCGCAACGGGGGCGTAGGTGCCCGGTTCCTGCACGCACGTCGATCCGCGCGCGGCTCTCTAGAACCGATCCGGGTATGCCATGTATGGGTTCCCCCTCGGAAACAGCATCGCCATGACGGGTACCATCCGAACGGGTATCCTAACCTGCGGATCCTGCGCTACCTCTTCTGCGCTGCGGTAGCCCATCACAAGCTGCGTCAGCGCCGTCTGTGGAATTTTTATCTCCGACACGCGTTGCTCGGGAGACCTCTACTGAACCCGCCTTCCGTTGACCTCCAGCCTTATTGCTCCTATGTCGGTCAACAGATTTAGCGAGCCCTTCCATGACGATTCCGCGGCATCCAGCCGGCGGCCGAATTCGGGGAGGAGCTTCCTCATGAACCCTTCCAGGCGGATAATGCGGGCCATGGCATTGCCGTTGCGACTGTGGTGGGTCTCCCATCGACAGCCCAGACTGGCGCAGTAGGCTCCGAAGGGGTGATCCGGCGGTAGCCAGAATCTTACCTCGCTTGCGTTCCGGCGCCGGGCTTGGCGACCGACAGCAGCCGCCAGTGAGTCGAACACTCTGCTGTCGCGCGTCTCTAGCTCTACAACATCGAGCTTGTCATTCTCGTGGCCGACCTCTTTGAGATACCTCAGATAGCCAACCAGGCACTTGCGCGCATCCAACGCACCAATGACACCGAGCGACCGGGGCCGTCGATATCTCCAGTTCTTTGTTCGAATCACTGAGCCCGTGCGCTGGGAATTATTGCGGTTGTACCACCGCAACATTTCTGGAAGGTCCGTCTTACGCTTCATGTTCTGAGTCGCGCCGCGAGCTTCAGCTCTCAGAAGATCTGTGGTTTTGACGTAGAGCCACGATTCGGGGAAGACGGCGGCGTAGCCAAACCGATGATAGAAGTCGGGAATACCGAAGAGTATGCTCATGTCGTAACCGGAATTGTTCATCAACTCGAATGCGGCTTGCATTCCACGGCTGGCGTAGCCCTTCAGGCGGTGTTTTTCCGCCGTGTTTACATTCTTAATGCCTCCGGTTCTAACTTTGGCGGATCCAATCCGCACGCGTAACTTCACGGTCCAGAGAGCGCCTACCTCGTCACCCGCGAGTTGCAGGCTCAACCTCCAGTGATTCTTGTGGTCTTTCCAGCGTAGCTGTGGATTTTGGTGACTCAGCATTCTTGTTGCCGTGGTGCTATATTGGGAGCATGGCAGTAAAGTTCATCACGATACCCGTCATCCTGGCTTACGAAGCGTGTCTGATCAACGGACACACGACGCGCCAGTGGCGCTACTTCGCAACCGGGGGCGTGCTGATTTCGCTCTGGGTATTCTACCGGTTCGCAACCGATCTCCTTGTCACTTCGGCCATTCTGGCGCTCTCATTGGTATGCCTGATCGCCTCCAAGATTCTGATCGATCCAAACGAATATAGGTGGTGGAGGCGGAAACTCACCAGCAACGAAGATACCACGGACTCATTCGATCGTTGGCATGTGCTATCCTGGCTCAGTCACTATCCGCTCGACCTGTATATGCTGTGGCAGGAATTTCCGTTGTTGCCGCTGGGTAATACGCCTCGCTGGCATGTTGCGATCTGGATCGGAACCTCCATCGGGTCATGGATCATCTGGCAAGCGGTGAAGAGGCGAAGGGAGAAGAGCTGGACACCGATCATCGTCCAGATATGGAGGAAGCTGCGAGGCCGGCCGACGACATGAGCCGCATGCGGTCAACGTCTGGTGAATATCAGGCGTTCAATAGCTCCACCCGATTGTCGAGTTTTGCCAAATACATCAGGTTCCGTTCGTTGAAATAGTTGTCGTCGATGTGAACGGGATCCTGCTCTCTGAAATCACCACCCCATCTCAAAACCTTGTCGGCACGGATCAGTTCGAAGAACCCGGAAACTTCCTCCGGAAGATTCGGGTGATTGTCTTTCCGCAGCATGCTGGAAGTGTAGAGATGGTGCCGGTGAAACAGGTTCATGTCGATGGCGTGACCGATATGATGGCAACTGTTGGATGCCGGTCTCATGATCGCACCGTCGACCTGGTTGTTCAGAGGCCTAAGTGATGAGGTGGTCCATATCTTTAGATCGCTCCGAGAAGCGTAGTCAGCCAGCTTGTCGAGCTCCGGGACGAAGTCTTCATCGACTTTGACCGCTTCTCCCATAAACGACTCGTTGGTGTAGACGATCGGATTAAATCTCGGTTTGGTTGCTGGTGTTGCTATGCGGGCCGAAAATTCCGGAATCTTGTCCACGTAGGAGCCGTGCACATACCCCACCATCCCGTCCTTCGTTTTTATCCTGAAGAAGGTAACCTCGTCCAGGATTGAAAACTCCTCAGCATCTTCGAGGACGCCGATCTTCACTCCATTGGGTTTGAAGCGGATATACAACCCGCTGCCTGACTTAACTACACCCTTGTCCATGCCTCAACCCTTGGGTTCCTGAACCAGGCCGTCGGTTCGCTTTTTTGCCTTCTCGAGGTCGGTCTGTCCCGCCGATCTTATCTTCTGAATCTTCTCGATGCCGCGAGATCCGAAGTAGAACGCATAAACTGTCAACATCAATGTCGAGAAAAACGGAATCCACTCCTTCAATGCCTCCAACTGAACTTCGTTGAGTTGTTCGTCAAAGACGGTAAAGAATGCCAGGATGGAGATCGTCACCGTGAGAAAAATGAGGGCCATCGGCCGAATGTTCTTAGACAGCCACGAGTCGCTCTTCATATCAAGCTTCAAGCGCTCCGTTAGTTCGTTTTCCAGGTTCTCTTCGTGTTGGGCTTGCTGCTTGTCCAGTTTATTCAACAGCTCACGCATTCGAACCTCATAAGCCGTCTTGATCTTCATCTTTTGATTGTCGCTCAGACGGACCTCCTCGTCGCTCGTGGTCAGGTCGTCTAATACCTTCCCCACGGTGCCGACAAGATCCACCCCGACCGCACCGAATATTTTGCTAAACCAAGCCATTCGTTACCTCCTATGTGACTGGTCCCGCCGCTCGGTACCGTGGCGGCAAAGCTTGACTAAAGCCCCAGCAGGCGCCGGGCATTGCCACCCAGGATCAGCTCCTTGTCCGCGTCGCTGATGTCGGCGGTAATGACTTTGCCCATCTGCGAGCGCGGATCCATCAAGGAGATGTCCGAGCCGTAGATCACGCGGTCCGCACCGATCTTCTCCACTACCTCTTCGATAACCCCAGGCGTGCGCCAGGTGGAGCAGGTCTCGACGTAGAAGTTGGGACTGCGCAGCGCCGCTTCGATGCATTGACTCCGGTACGGTTCCGAGTTGCCTATATGAGCAGCGATGAAGGTGGCGTTGGGGAACCGGGGTGCTGCCTTTCCCAGATATACCGGCGGCGCGTCCGAGCCGGTGTGCACAATGATCGGAAGCTTTCGGTCGTCGGCGAACTGGTAGACCGGATCCCACGCCACATCATCGGCTTCGCAAGGTGTATATGGTGGATACAGCTTTATTGCGGAGAATCCCAATTCGTCTATCGCCCGCTCCAGCTCCGGCACCATCCGATCGGGCATGGTGGGTGAAACATAGGCGAAGCCTACCAGGCGGTCGGGATGTTTCTCAACCATGGCAGCGGTCTGGTTGTTTGCTGTCGTACCGTCCGGATGAAAGATGTTGAAGAGGCAGGCACGGTCGATGCCGGCACGGTCGAGCGCGCGAATGATTGTGTCGACGTCATCTATCGCCAGGAAGATCTCGAATCGTCCGGTGTGGCCGTGAAAATCGATGACCGTCTTGCCGTCGATCATCCATCACCTGCCAGGACTTTTTCCAACGTGCCGCCGCAGACCGCAGCTAGTTCCGTCTCGCTCAAGCCGATGCGGTGCACGTAGAACAGCATCGGACCCATCGCCAGCCGCGGATAGTACGAGCCGTAGACGAATCGGTCCGCACCGAACTCTTCCTTCAGATTCTCCAGTTCGCCGAGAACCTCATAGCGGCTGAGCTCCAGGTAGGATCCCGTTACGTTTTTCAGCAGCGGCCGAACCAGCATGGCATCCACGTAATGCGCACCCACGAAGACCACCTTCAGTTTCGGAAATGCTTTGAGGATCGGGACTAGCTCCGTGGTGGGTGTGTCGGGAAGAGAGATCCACAGCGGTATGTGCTGAGCCTGGATCCACTCGAACAGATCACCGTAAATCCAGTCCAGCAGCGGAACGTACGATTGTATGGCGTGAAGGCGGACGCTGGTAACCTTGCCAGCGCCGTGAAGTTCCTGTAGCTGTCTGAAGGTGTGGCGGTCCGGACTCGCTACCCACTGATAGGTGAACGGGCCGGCCTCATCCGTCCACTTCATCAAGAGCTCATTTCCTTCGAAGGCACTGATCTTTTCGCCAAGCCGATGATAGAGCAGCGCCCGTTCGACGCCGTGGCGCCCCATCTCTTCCATGAGCTCGTCCGGCGTTTCGAATGGACAGGGCGCGTCCACCAGATGTCCAACGCCGACGTTGGCATCGAATACGGGTACCTCTGCTTTGAAACTCAGGGACATAGTCGGTTCTTTCGTCCGGATAGCATGTGTTACTCCTTCTCCTTGACGATCTCTTTGATCTCCGAATGTTTGGCGAGGGCGATCAGCTCGCGGGTTTCGGGGGACAGGCGCTCCACGAGCTCCGGTGGAAAGGTCTCGAAGCTGGCGTATCCGCTGAACTGGCTCATGTAACGCATGATGAGGAAGCGACGCGGGCGATCCTGCGGTTTCCAGATCAAGATGCCGTGGGTCATCATCTCGGGCATGACGACCATGTCTCCGGCTCGCGGGGTGATATTGGTGACCGCCGGGTGCGGTTCCGGATCTACCACTTCCGTGTCGCTGTGGGGCGCGAACAGACCTTCGGGGCGGGTGAATTCTGACTTGTGTGATCCCGGAACGACAAGAAGACCACCGTCGCCGGGGAAGACATCTGTCAGATAGATAAACACCACCAGGAAGTCGGAGAAGATGCGGCCGTCCTGGACGAAGTAGTGGGGCATTTCCGGTCCACCACCCCCCTCGCGGGCGCAGTGCAAACGGCCGAAATAGATATCCTCATGGGTGTTATTGCGCAGGGTAACGCCGGTTAGGCGCGGGCGATCATTGTTGAGCTCTACGATGATCGGCCATATCGCCGGATGCAAGGTGAGACATTCGAGGCTTTTGTCGAAAGCGAAAGCATTGCGGTAACTTCCCTTTTCACCGTGGAAGCCGGGGGGCAGATCTTCGGAGGGCGTGTCGATATACCGCTGCGCGGCCTCCTGGGCGGCGGCGAGCTCCTTCCCTTGAAGCACCCCTTCGAGGTGAAGGTAACCGGTGACGTCGAAGAAATATCTCTGCTCAGGTGTCATCGCCGTCAACTTAACGTTATCGCGTCCAGTTTGGCGATCTCTTTGGTGTATTTGAACGGCGCTGGTTGAATCAGCTCCAGCGTTTCCGGGGAAAGGCGGGCCTTCACGCCGTCCGGAAAAGAATCCATCGGACTGTAATACTGGGTACTGTATCGCAAGGTGAGAAATCGGCGGTCTCGGTCCTCGGGAGTCCACGTTAGCGCGCCGTGGGTCACCCTCTCGGTGGTGAGGATCACATCTCCGGCTTCGACGGGAAAGCTGGCAACGCCCGGCGGGACCACGGAAGAGTTGAAGTTGTCGTTGTATCCGTCATCCGTGTGGGACCCGGGGTAGAACATATCCCGGGGCATCTTGAAATTGGCTTTGTGGGAGCCGGGAATCGCGATGAATCCTCCGTCACCCTCCCGCACTTCCGTCAGATATACGAAGCAGATCAGGTCGCTGCAGTAGATGCTGCCCTCGTGCACGAAATAACGCCAGACGTCAGGACGGTTGAAGGGGCCGCCGCTGTGCAGACCGTGAAAAGGGGCGCCTTGACGGTTGACCATCATATTGCCCAGGGCGAGACGGGGTTTTCCTCTGGTGAGATCCAGGATCAGCGGCCAGGTCACCGGGTTCATGGTGATCGCTTCCAACGCCTTGTCGAAGGCGAAGGCGTGCATGTACCAGTTGAAGTGGTCGCGCTCGAGGTTGATCTCGAAACCGTCGGGGACCTCGTCCCGGGGGGTGTCGATGTAACGCTGGGCCGCTTCCTGGGCACGAGCGAGCTCCGCTCCTCGAAGGACACCGGGAATCTTCAGATAGCCGGTGAGATCGAAGAGGTATTTCTGTTCGGGAGTCACTACTTAACTCTCTTGAAAACAGTTATTTGAAAATTCACTATTAACCAGTTTGGCCAAAAACGGTCCATAAACTCGAACGAATCTGCGAAAATCTCCCAGAATATAGCGCTAAGGGGAGGGTCTGCGACAGTTGGTTGTCTGTATCTCCATCTACAAAGGAAATCCTACATAACACAACACGGAGAAAAAACATGAGTAATCTCTGGCTTCTGCCCGACGACTACAAGCCGATGGAAGAAGAAGCTGAACCCGGCATGATGGGCAAGTTAAGGTTTGAGGTCCGAACGCCTGGGAGAGGTCCAGAGCACCTGACTTCTGTCGGCAGCAAAATCACTTTCAAAGCATCCTCGATGAGTTGAATCTTCTGAAGTGCGCCAGTTGGTCTCGGATGACGCTGTTGACTTTGGGGTGGTAAGCTTGCCGCTGAGGCAACGGGATCTAATTGGCGAACCGCTGTTCACTCGCCGGGATGTTATTATCTGTTCGCCGGACCATCGTTTCGCACACCGCCACCATATCGATCTGAAGACGATTGCAACTGAACCCCTTCTTGCGCTCGAGCGTGGTAGCATGAGTCGTTTGGTCATGGAGGAGGCATTTTCGCAGTCAGGAGTGGAGATGAATGTGTCAATGAATCTGGGCAGCGTGGAGGTCATCAAACGATTCGTGGAAATCGGATTTGGTATCGGTATTGTGCCGCACGTCGCAGTCATGAGGGAGATCGAGGAGCGGAATCTCGTCGGAGTTTCTGTGCGTGGAATGAAACCTCGAAAGATAGGGCTCGTGTTCCACAGATCGCGGAACAGATCGGCGGCCGCTAGAACGCTCGTCGAAATCGCGAAAGAGCAGCTGTCCGGTCGGCGTCTATGAAGTCGAGAAACTTCAGATAGCCGATCCGATCGACAGCGTCGAGGGAGGCGGCACGGACAGGGATATCTGAATTTCTTGGTGCATGTTCACCTCCCCTGATATATTGGTTGCGGTCTCCCTCCGTTGTCCGCGCAGTTCGCGGAATCGATCTCTCGGAATTTCCTCGGTATCAACGACGGGGGGGCTTACCCAACGCTCGAGGTTATAGCCTCAACACGAAATCGGCCTCCCCAATGGGATGCGAAGCAATTCGAGGAGTATTGGAGAGCTCAGACGCTTCGGGAAGTAGCGGGCGAGATAAAGGACAGTACTACTGTGATCGAATTCAACGGAACTCCGGTTGGTCGGCTCCGCATCGTTCGCCCCGGTGGCGAAATCTTTATTGGCGGCATACAGATACTTCCCAATTATCAGCGAGCGGGACTTGGCAGTCGCCTCGTTCGCTCTATGACTGAGGAAGCGCGAGGGCAAGCATTGCCGTTGACACTAGAAGTAGAAAAGGACAATCCAGACGCCAAGCGACTCTATGCCCGACTGGGCTTCAACGTAGTCGCAGATCTCGAATATCAAGAGCGCATGGAGCTACGTGTTACTGGTACATAGATCCTTGCGATTGAATTGTAAATTGAGTGCTTCACGTCACTTAGATCCTTGGCCTTCGGTACCGCCTCGCGGTTCGCAGACCGGCGCAACGATCTGAGACATGGAAGCGAATAGCACCATGTCAAACCTGGACATAGGGTGATGCGGGACGAAGACGTTGAGCAGATTCGATCAATGCTTGCCCAGGGGCTAGACGCGAACGAGGCGTTCGTGTGCGCATTCTACGCAGCCTGGTTGGAGGGCACTCGGGTGAAATTTAAGCCCAATGAGGACCTTAGACAATTGGTCGAATCATCCATTAAATTGGACAACTAGTGGTTGTCCGAACAGGGGCCGTCTTTCCTGGTTGAAGCCCATTGTTCAGAGACATAACCTCACACCAACCTTGAAGGGAGATGATTAGAATGGCACAGATTAAACACATTGCTATTGCGACCCAGGACGCTGACAAGACCGCCAAGTTTTATGTTGAGGTCCTTGGGCTGAAGCAAATTGCCAAGGTGGATAGCCCCAATGCATCGGGCTATTACCTCAGCGATGGCAATATCAACATGGCTATCCTTAACTTTAAGAACGATCAGGTTGCTGGCCCCGAGTACGGTCAGAACTACAGCGGCATCCACCATATCGGGTTCGAGGTGGAATGCATAGAGGAGGTAGCCAAGAAGTTGGAAGAGGCTCACTCCAGTCCCAGGGAGGAAATAAACCAGGCCCTCGGTCTGGACAAGGATGGTCCCCGCCATGCCAACGTAGAGGTCAAATACGGCGGACCAGATGGAGTCATCATCGATGTTTCCGAGACCGGTTGGGTTGGCACCCGCGGGCTAGACTAGACGGCCTACGTCATCTAACATTGAGTGACCGGCTCCATTTTAGTTTGCCTAACTGCTTCGTAGTTCGGTCACTCAAAACTCGTTATGTGCCATCGGTATGAACGACAATATCGACATCAAGCCGAGAGGGTGTCTATGAAGGTTCGGAGCACATGGTTAATCCACTACGTGTACGATATGGATCGCGCAAAGAATTTCTATATGAAGATTTTTCAGGTTAAACCTACAAAGGAGTCAGAGGGTTGGACGGAACTGGATCTCGGCTCCATGGTATTGGCATTGCACAGCCTTCCTGCTGGAAACGCAGGTACCATGCCTCATGCGGGACTAAGTCTGAATGTAGATAACCTGGATGAGGTTCAAGCAGATGTAGAGCTACATGGGGGACGACTGATCGAAGTCCGCGAAAGGCACGGTCACGTACCAGAGCAGCGCTGCTTCGAAGATTCCGAGGGGAATGGCTTTGAGTGTAGCGATGGACGATAGAGACCTAGAGCGTCACTTGAGTGGTTCGTGAAGCGACGGAGTCTCAGAGTACCTTCAAGACGGCAGCACGGCGACTCAAGTGGTCCGATCTCGATGAGGAGGGGTGGGTGTGTCGCATTCAACGCCAGCATTCACGTAAGCACGGAATGACGACCACGAAGACTGCAGCCAGTGAAGCGGCGATCCCTATTCCGTCCGTACTGATCGACTCCTTAACGGGCGCGACTTTCTGGAAACGGTTTGAGGGCACCGCGTCAGGTCGGTCGTGCAAGCGGATTTACGGCATGAACGCCAGCATGTTACGGATGTTTATGTGCGATACGATGCTGAAGCGTTACGACCCTACATCGAGGAGTTGGCCGATTTGGCCACAAACTCAGGGAATTGTGCCCGCTACTGGTTGATACTGGTGAACGGTTACCTCTGAAAAAGGGGTTACTATCCCGTGGCCGTACTGAAGAGATCGAAGAGATATTTCTGTTCGGGGGTCACTACTTAACTCTAATGAAAACAGTTATTTGAGAATTCCTCTTGAATGGTTTTCCCAAAAGCTCGATTGCGATTTGTGAAAAGGTATGAGAATATAGCTCAATGCGGCGGGTCGTGACAGTTGGTTGCCGACATCTTGTGCCGTGCCCAAAATGTCCCCCTCCCACTGGTAATTTCCCGTGTGTTTTTGACTACGGAGCGCGTTTAGCAGATACACTGCGTTCTCGAATACGGTGTCAAAATGAGAGAAGTCCTTCTTCAATGGTTGGTATGTATCGAGTGTAACGGGGATCTTGCTTTGGAAATCATCAGGAGGGAAGGGAGTGAAATTCGAGAAGGGTTTCTTCACTGCACATGTGGTCAGAAATATGCGATTATCCGTGGCGTGCCACGGATGCTTACCAATGCTTTTGACCGAAAGCTCGAGGAAGTTTATCCAGGCTTCATTGCGAAAGATCGTGCGTTATCGTCGGAGGAGAATCCCAAAACCGTCAATGCTCACACAGCGGAGAAACTAGATACCATCGACCGATTTGGTTACGAGTGGACCTACTTCTCCGATTATGCATGTGACAACTTCGAGCCGTTTGTAAGCCACCTGCCAAACGGGTTCTTCAACGGAACACTTGGGCTTGATGTGGGGTGCGGTGCTGGGAGGCATGTACACCTTGCGAGCGAAAAGGGAGTAGATTCGATAATAGGCATTGATCTCTCGAACGCAGTTGATACAGCATATGACAACAATTCATCCAATGATCGCGTTCACATTGTTCAAACGGATGTCTTCAAGCTCCCATTTCGTGAGCGGACATTCGATTTCATTTATAGCCTCGGCGTACTCCACCATGTACCGAGCCCGAAGGCAGCCTACTTGTCACTCAGGAAGTATTTGAAGCCGGGTGGTGCGTTGTTTGTGTGGCTCTATGCTTATGGGTTGCGAAAAGTTGCACTCGAGTCGCTGCGATTTATCGCAAAATATTTCTCAAGCCGAAGCATTCGACGCATGGCGTTTCTCTGTAATCTGCTAGACTACGGAGTTTTCGTAACTCTTTACAGGTTTTTCCGCCAAATACCTTACATCGGACCAATTATTCAGCGGGTTGCCCCTTTACGTATCAAAGAATATGCCGAATACGGTTACCATGTGTCCTATACAGATTGGTATGACCGGCTCTCAGCTCCCATCACCAATTACTACAAAGACCACGAGATGCGTAACTGGCTCGCGAGTAGCGCGCTTTGCAGTACGCGTCTCATCAAGGAGGGCGATTCTTGGTGGTGGTTATATGGTGAACGGGAGAACCGGTGAACATTCTGATCGCCGGAACAGATTTCCCACCCAACTGGGGTGGGATCAGCACCTATACGACGCAATTGGCATCATCGCTTGCGAAGAAATGCAGTGTGATAGTGTTGAGCCCTGGACCTGGCATACCGGAGTTTGACGATTCCCAACCTTATCGTATCGTGCGAACACCAGCCATCCCGTTCTTTCGGCTCTGCTGTTTTCTTCTCTTTGTCCCGTGGGCTATTCGAGAATTCAAGGTCAACGTTGTACTCCATACTGTGTGGACTACGTCCCTAGTCAGCCACTTATGGCATAAACTCATGCCTGTGCCGTATTTCGTCGCCATCCATGGCTCCGAAATTCTTGACGATCATCATTCCTGGCGGCGTCGGCTAAAGCGGTTGCTAGGATCTTGGAGAAAGTTAGCGCTAAGAAAGGCGGGCGGAGTTTTTCCGGTGAGCCAGTACAGCGCGAAGTTGGCGGAGTGTGAGGGTGTAAACAAGGAACGTATCAAGGTCATCCCAAACGGTGTGGATCCAGTTCGTTTTTTCCCTCGGTACGGGTCTAGTATACAAGATCACGTGGGAACACTGCTTACGGTTGCACGCTTAGATCTCCACAAGGGCCACGACCATGTCCTCCAAGCGTTGGCGATTCTGAAGCGGAATGGGTTGGAAGCACGCTATATCATCGCCGGTGAAGGAGATGAGAAAGAACGGCTCTGCAATATGACGACAGAGCTTGGTCTAGAAGAGCAAGTCACTTTCAAAGGTTTTGTTTCGGACCTCGAACTACCCTTGCTGTATCAAAAGGCAGACGTATTTATCATGGCAAGCAGAGAGGTTCCGGGGCGAGTCGACATGATCGAAGGGTTTGGCCTCTCGTACTTAGAGGCTAGTGCAAGTGGGTTACCCGTCATCGGTGGGCGTTCAGGTGGAACGTCCGATGCGATTCGCGACGGAGTTACCGGGTTCCTGGTAGACCCAAATGATATCTTTGAAATCGAGCGAGCGATACGTCGCCTTCTGACAGATAAGGACCTTTGCAGTCGAATGGGTGAAGAAGGTCGGCGTTGGACAGAGGCAGAGATGAACTGGGATGAAGTTAGCGAAAAGATGCTCGCGCATATGAGTGCGTTTCATCAAGTTGCAAATTCTTGATGTCACAATTCTAGGACCAATAGCGTGTAAATCTGATCTGCAAAGTTGTGTATGACGTTTCTGGATGAACAGCGTAAGTACTCCGGTTTACTCTATTGGCGAGAGCGGCTGATAAAGCGAATACCGTGGTAAACCTAGAGCAGCCGGCCATACTCGGTAAAGCCGACCAGCCCGCGCACAAAGAACGACCACCCATCAAATTCTCTTAAACGCTGAAGCGGATCGTCGAAGTCCGCCTCGTCTCGGTTGAAGCCGATGATCGTATGCAGATCGTAGCCAAAATAGCGCGAAGAGTTGGTAAGGCTAATAAAGGTGGAGCGCCGCTCAAAACTTTCGCGCTTCTGGGTCCTGTTTTTAAGCCGATAGGGCACCGGCCCCCAGCCTTGCACCCCGGCTTGCAGCATCGCCCGGCTCATTAAGGGATGCGCTACTTTGAGGATCGGAATCACCTGGTCCTCGAATCTCAGATCCCGGTCGGCCTCCCGGTCCCGCAACCGCAGGTATAAATATTTGAACTGCGGCACCACTCTCAACTTGCCCCAATGCCAGGTATAATCCACCCGGCTGACCACGCCCCAGAAGTCGAGCCGGCGCGCGCGCTGGAAGCGCTCGCTGGCCAGCCGGCCTCCCTGCTGCCAGTTGAGCCGCAGGCGCAACCGCTGCGACAGGTTCAACGTCGACCACGGCTGCAGCCGCCCCTCCAGGTAGGACTCGTTGACATAGCTGTTCTGGTAGAACAGCAGATCCGGGTGCGGCTTGATGTCCGCCGCAACGTCGGTCACAACCCCTGAACCCCTGCTCGTTGGAAGGTCTACGGTGACCAGGCGGATTCCCCGACTGAATTCATTGTATTCATCGGGGATATCGTCGTGCACCCGGCGGAAGTGGTTCTCGAAAAGGAGCCGCCGCAACCACGCGATCCCCTCCTTGCGGTAGCTCAACAGGGCATAGAGCGAGCGGTTGCGCCCACAGCTGGCCAGGCCCTTGATGGCATAACGCCCCACCCCCAGAGACCAGTGACGGCTCAGATCCACCCGCCCGAAGAGATGGTAGCCGCGTTGGTCCGCATCGTACGGATAGTCCGGCTCCCAATCGTCCTCGCGCCGATCCGGCTCGTCGTTGTGGTTGCGGTCCAGGCCATAGACATATTCGTTGGGCTCCACCTCGTACATCAGAAAGATCTCTTCGTAGTCGGGGGTGCCGTTGAAATTGCGATCCGTATCCACCAGGCCGTCGTTGTCCTCGTCCTGACCCGGGGAAACCCCATCCCCGTGTAAAAAGCGCCGTGTTTTCGCCCACCTGAAAGCGCACCCGCTTGAGATTCGACCCATCCGTCACACTCCCCGGGCCCGCCGCACCGGGCGGTAGAAGGTACTGCGAAACCAATTCTCGAATTTCGGGGTGCTCTGCTCGATCGAATACACCCCGGCCCATTCCACCCGGTAGTCATTGCCCACAACCGCTTCCACCTCTACCGACTCGACATAGGGTTCCCGCCCCAGATCGAAGAGGTAGATCAGTTGCTCGTCCCCATCGGCGTGCAGGATCTTTGCCGGTGCCTCCAGCGCGAGATTCGCCAGTAGCCCCTCTAAATTGGTGTTGCCGCTCACGTCTTCGCCTGCTTCATATGCCAGGCGATAGAGATAGTCGGCAAAGGTCGGTATCTCTCGCCCCCGGTAATAGCTGGAAGGATCTTGGAACCCGGTGTAGTTGGTCCGAACAAATGCACCTGTCGAGAGCGTGTGCCCTACCTGGGATAAGACGCCGGTCCGCTGCCGGATCACCTGCGCTTGCAGATCGGGGCGCACCCGGCCATTGAGGATCAGCTGCACCTCCTGGACCACGGCCCCACCCCGGCCGTCGGTGGGCGCGTCATCCGAAATGCGCACGATGAGCCACTCGTACAGCGGCTGATCCCGCCGCAGTTGTCCTTTCATACTGTTGTTCGGCTCCGTGCTGTTGTAGCTGTGCAGGTTCACCCCGTTCAGCCCGAGGTGCAGCGCGCCCAGCTCGGCCTGAACGCGGCCGCCGGCAAGCAAGGTGGAATGGTCGACTTCGACCTCTGCGGCATTTTCGGAGCTAAAGGACGACTCTCTATTCGGCCGGGCAATGCGCGAGCCCACACCGGTGAACTTCACGTGGGGCAGAGACACGTCCATGCGCAAACCGTTGAGGTCCGTCTTCGACAGGGTCAGCGGCGTGAGGCGGGCGATCAAGCCGTCGCCGACGATGGCGCCGTAGCCCCAGCCCCTGTAGCCGTCGCTCGCCACCACCACATTGTTGAACTCATCCGACCAACTCGGCCAGTCTTTGAAGAGCTCGCTGCCCCAGCGCTGTTCCGGCTGGCGGCGCTCGATCCAAGTGAACAGATCGTAGCCGGTCGCCAGGTAATCCCCCAGGGGGCCCCACAAGGCCTGCGGGCGCGAAATCTCGCTCATATCTAGCCGGGTTGCTCTCCCGGGCTGCCGCTGGCCCCAGGTGTGATCCGCGTAGTTGGTGTAGAGATCAAAGGCAAAATTCCTGTAGGATGGCCGCTCATAGCGCAGGAAAGGCCGTGGTCCCAGTACTTCGGGAGGCGCCAGGCGCGGCGCCTCCTCTGCACCCATGGTTGTCCATGCGAGCAGCACAACGCTGCAATAGCTATGAAACGATCGGTGGTTCAAAAATTCACCGCCAGATCTCCATCTGAAAGGTCAATTCAGACAGGCCCCGTCCGTCCTCAGCCCGTGGACTAACCAGCACGCGATGGCCACCGCGCCGCTGTGGGCTTTGGGTAGAAGGAAAAGGAGGGGAAGGAAAGCAGCAACCCAAAAAAACCCCTGCTGGCCACCCTGACCGTGGGAATGAGCGGATCGCGGAGAACGCCGGCGCACGGCGCGTCAGCGAGCATACCTTGAGAAAAACAGGTGCGACAGCTCTGTAGGTTGAGTTGGGCGCACCCCGTCAGATCGTGCAGCGCTACGGCATCGACGTCAGAGCGTGACGGATGCGTAGGTGAATCACGACTCAGAAGCCGTCCGAGAAGTTGGCGGCTATGGTCACGGACGGTTTGCCCTTAACTTGCCCACAAACTCACCCGATTCTGGCTGACACTGATGCATGACTACCTCTGAGAAGTGGTTACTATTCCGTACCATTCGGTCAATGGAGCGCCTTTGATTGGGGTCGACGAGGGCGCTATATTGACCAGGCGCCGTGCTGAATAGAAAGGTTGGCTGTGGAAAAGATTCCGATCTGCATAGTCGGATGTGGCGGCATGGGTCATCGTCACCTTCTCGCCTACAAGGCTCTCGAAGATAGCGGCATCGCCAACGTCGACCTCGTCGCGTTGTGCGACGTCCGCCCGGAGAGCACTGCCCTATGCGCTGGCGAAATGGAGCGTGTGTTCGGGCGTACGCCGATGGTGTTCAGCGATCTGGATGAGGTGCTGGCGCACCCCGATATTGCCGCAGTGGACGTTGTTACCGACGGCTCGACGCATCACGAGATTGCCGTGCCTGCCCTCAAGGCCGGCAAACACGCGTTGGTGGAAAAACCTCTCGGCATAACGATGCGCGCTTGCCGCGCGATGATCGATGCTGCCCAGGCCGGTGGCGCGGTCCTCGCCACCGCAGAAAACTATCGTCGCGATCCGCCCAACCGGCTTGCCCGGGCCATTATCGACTCGGGACTCTTGGGAACGATCCATACGATGCTCCAGATCTCGGTTGGTGGCGACGACGGGATCGCTATCACGCCCTGGCGGCACCTAAAAAACAAGGGAGCGATCGGCCTGGATATGGGTGTCCACTTCGCCGACATCATCCGCTATTACACCGGGGAGTACGAGCAGATATTCGGCACTGGTTTCATCGTTGAACCGGTGCGCCGGCGCCCCGAGGGTTATGACGACCACCCGCTGGTTTCGTATCGTGAGCGGGCAAAAACCTATCCCGACCAGGTAGAAGCAACCGGGGAAGACTCCGTAGTCGCCCTCTACCGCATGTCATCCGGTGTTTTCGCACAGCTTACAATGACAGCGGGTAGAGGAGGAAGAACCTGGGAACGCAGCGTCCATGGTCAGCTTGGATCTCTCTACTCGGAAGGGGATCGGAGTGGCAGGCCGATCAGGTTACAGTTGAAGGAGCGGGAGTTGGTGGGGCGGGAGATCCTGGAGTTGGTGCCCGACTTTGAATTGAACGAGATTACGGAACGGCTGTTCGGAAAGCGAGCAGTCGACTACGACATGCCCGCGCACGAAGACCATCCCGGATATGCCATCGACGCTCGACATCTTGCCATCGAATACCACGACTTCGGCGAAGCCATTTTGAACGGCCGGCCACCGGAAGTGGATGGACTTGGCGGCATGAAAGCAGTGGCCGCCCTGGTGGGGGCGTATGAGTCGGCTGAGTTGGGTCGCGCCGTCTCCATGGAGGAGATGTTGTCCGGGTCGGTGGATAGCTACCAGCGCGAGATCGACGTAGCTCTTGGTCTGGTGCAATGAAAAAATAGCGAGAAATTATTGCTTAAAGGAAGGAGCCATCCATGAAGGGTTTCACCGTATACGATTGTAAAACGGATATCCGGAACATCCTGGTCACGCCCCAGATCCGTGCGCGGTTCTGTTATATGGAGCCCGGATCCGGTTCCCACGTCGGCGGTCACACCCACGATCTCGGCCACGAAATCTTCATCATTCTGTCCGGTCGAGTGGAGTTCAAGATCAATGGCGAGGCGCATGAGCTGGGGCCGGGTCAAATGTGTTACGCCCTGGTAGACGAACCACATACGGTACGAGCTTTGGGAGACGAACCGGTATATTTCTACTTGTCGGTTACGCCGCACATCCAGCCCACCCACACCATGTACACGGAAGACGGCGAACGAGCTCGCCCTCATTTTCGGCCTTCCAGCGACTACAACAGCGAAACAGATGCTTCACTTCCGGTAGCGGATCATATCGATCGGTACCTCGGCACAATGAAAGAAACAGCCACGGTGGCCGAAAACTGCTCCACTCTGCAGCGGGAGCTCTCCGCTGCGCTAAAGAAAGCGGTCGCCGAGGATGACGAAAAAGCCGCCACGGAAATTCGCGAGCAGATGTGGGAGCCGTTGCTCTCGACATTCAAGCTGATGACCGACCTCGCAGGCGAATGGAACGCGCTCTGCCCCCGAGTGGGACACGTAACCAAACATTATTAAAGACTTGTGATTGACCCCATCACCCAACCCAGGAAGAGACCATCATGAAACCTGTACGTATCGGAGTAGTCGGTTGTGGCGCCATCGCCCAGGTGCAGCATCTACCCAACCTGCTGGAGCTGGATGAGGAGTTCGAGGTGGTAGGTGTCTGCGATGTTTCCGCCGGGACGGCTGAGTACGTCGCGAAGCGGTTCAAGGTGTCCAATCACGTCACCCAGATCCCCGACCTGTTGAGCATGGACATCGACGCCGTCCTTCTGTGCCACACCGATCCCAAGTCCGATGCGGCGGTCGACGCCTTCGAGGCGGGTAAGCATGTCCTGGTCGAGAAACCGATCGCGGCGTCGCTGCAGGAAACCGACCGTATGATCGAAGCCCAGCAAAGAGCGGGGAAGGTGGGGCAGGCGGCCTACATGAAGATCTACGATCCCGGCTTCGTCATGGCCAAGCAGGAAATCGACGAGATGTCAGGGTACGAATTCGTGCAGATAAACCACCTCCATCCCAACAACTACCTGCACCTGGATCAATTTCGTGTGCGTCACTTCGACGACGTGCCGCCTGAGGCGCGGGTCGAAAAACGCAAAGCGTATGAAGAAAATCTGCGCGAGGCGTTCGGCGACTTGACGGAGCAGGTCTCCCCATGGTGTGGAATTACCTATGGGCTGATTCACGACCTCTACAGCCTGCGCACGATGCTGGGCGTGCCCACCGCCGTTCTCAGCGTGGAGATTTGGCAGAACGATCGGGCGATCACCTCGGTGTTCGAATACGCCAACGGGGCCCGCTGCGTCATTACCAGGGTTGATCTGAACACACTGTGGGATTTCAAAGAAACGCTCGAAGTGTACGGGGATGACAAGCGGGTATTGCTCGCGTATCCCACGGGATTTTCGCGCCGCGTCATGGCCAAGCTCGAAGTACAGGGGATCGACGGTGCAGGGGTCAGCTATACGAAGGAACCGAAGATTCCCTGGGACAGCGCCTTCTCTGCCGAGCTAAAGCATTTCCACCAATGCATCACCGAGGGCATCGAGTGCCGATCGGATCTTTCAAAGGCCCGCCACGATGTTGAGTTGATCATCGATATCACCAAGGTGTACGCCACCGGACAGGCGATTCGCGATCGAGTTGGTGCCAACGTAGCGGCTGCCGCCGGTTGAGGCGCTCCGAGACGAGCGATAACGGCGGCGAATGCCAGCTAGTGTTGGCGTGGCCGCCGGAAGCTTAGTGGCTGCGACGGACCGGACCTCCCCGCGGGATATCTTCGGCCAACGAGCCGGTACACCAATGTCGGCCAACGAGCCGCGCAGTACACCACGAGCGCGTGTCACACCGATCCCGAGGCGTTGTCAATGCTAGCTGCGGTGTGTGCTCCGCAACCTCGCTGGCAAGTGCTTGACGCGGCGACCGGCACCGGTCACACGGCACTATCCCTGTCGCCCGCAGTTCGTTTCGTCGCCGGCATCGACCTGACACCGGAGATGCTGGCGGAGGCCACGAAGCTCCGCGGAATGCAGGGCGTGGACAATGTCGGTTTCGGCCAGGCCGATGTTTCTCACCTGCTTTTCCCGATCGCTGCTTCGACCTGATCACATGCCGGCGAGCAGCGCACCATTTCCCCGACATTCGCGGCGTGCTGGAAGAGATGTCGCGGGTGCTGCGTCCCGGCGGGACCCTGGTAGTGGACGATCGCTCCGTCCCCGAGGAAGACACGGTGGACCGGTTGATGAACGAATTCGACCGGCTCCACGACCCACGTGCGCCAATACCGCCCATCCGAGTGGCGCTCGATGCTCGAGGGAGCTGGTTTCGAGGTCCGCTCGACGGAGGTGTATATCAAACACCGGCCGATGTCCTCACTCACCCAGGACCTCTCGCAAACGCAGATGGAATCGATGATCTCCTCCTTGAGAGGACTGAGCTCGAAGCAAACGAAGCTGTTCGATCTGGAAGAGCGGGACGGCGAAATTCACTTCAACCACTGGTACCTGCTGGTGGGAGCAACGAAACGCTAACTCCTTCTCGGGGGAGCGCTGCTACCGTAGGGTTGCTCCCTTGGACTCTTTGGTCGAGTGGCGAACAGGCTCGTCACGGCCAATACACCCAAAAGACCGGAGAACCCCCACAGCATTGGCAGGTATCCCCCCAAGAAATCGAACGAGATCCCGAGGGCAAAGGGGCCGACGCCCGATGAAACAACACCGACGGTGGCGATAAAACCGCGGATCCTGCCGATGTGTCCGCGGCCGTAGTAGCGCACCCAGATGGTCTCCGCGACCGACATCGACAGACCGCTGCCGACAGCGAGGGCGGCTGGAAAGCAGTATACCATCCAGTCGCTGGGCAAGGCGCCAATAAAACCGACGCCGGCGGACATGCATAAGACACCGAACGAGAGCATCAGATTGAGCGGTACGCGATCGGCGAGGTAACCCGCAAAGGGGTGAGACGTGGCCATGATGACGGCAGAAATGGAGAACGCCCGCACCGCGTCGCCGGCGGTGAGGCCGCGCTCCTGAAAGATCGACACCATTTCGAAATGGACACCCGTGGAAGTCAGGGACCAGATGGAAGTAACGGCGGCGAGGAGCCAGAAGCTGCGGGTTCTCATCGCCGCCTGGAGAGTGAAGGAGGCAGCCAAATCCGGAGGTGAGCTCGATGACCGCGTGTCCTCTTGTGGAGGCGGAGACTGGCCGTCGATCTGCAGCCCCATCTCCTCTGGCCGATTCCGGTAGAGCAGGAGCAGCAGAGGCAGCAGGATGAGACATACGGTCACGCCGAGCAGGATGTAGGTCGAGCGCCAACCGAACTCCCGGATGAGGAACAGGTTCAGCAGGGGAATAAGCCCGAAGGAGGCAGCCATCCCCATATTCGAGAGCCCGCTGGCGAATCCCAACCTCCGGCTAAACCACATGGCCATGGTGTTGGTTGCCAGCAATCCCATCGATCCCTGAGCCAGAAAACGCAGGCAGAAGAAGACCAGGAAAAGGGACCAGATGCCGCTCACCCGCGACATGGAAACACAGGTCACTCCCAGCAACGATACGATGATGAGCGATGCGGTGCGGGTGCCGTAGCGGTCCATCAGGCCTCCCACCAAGGTCAGGGGCAGTCCGGCCAACAAGGTGGCCACCATGTATGCGCCCCCCAGGCGACTTGCGGAGAGGCCAAGCTCCTCGCGGAAGTACGGGTTGAACAACGATATGCCGTAGGTCTGGCCGGGTGCCGTGCAGATGTGAATCAGCATTGCAACCGTAAGCATGATCCAGCCGTAGTAGAACGGCAGACGCCTGGCGAGGAAAAGGGTGAACGTTTTGTTCATCGATATCGTGTCTGGTTGAGGACGTATTCAGAAACGGCAAGGATATGTGGAGATGAATCCGGTGACAAATCGGGTCGTCGAGATTTCGACATATTGACAATCGTTCCGTCAGGGAGAGAGAATGACCGTAGCCAGCGCGCCCGGTGATGGCACCACATTCGAGCTGAGGATGCCAATTTGGAGAGGAAAGACAGAACGCGAGGAAGAAGATGGCCGTCGGGGCGAGGCGCAAGAAAACGCCAGGAAAAGCGATCGGGCGCGCGTCCTGGTAGTCGAAGATGACGAAGCGGTGCGCTCTTTTCTCGCTCGCGTCTTGTCCTCGAGAGGGTATGACTATCAGCTGGCCGGCTCGGGTCTGGAGGCGCGCGACGAGTTTCGAGATCGCGGAGTTGCTGGATCAGGCGACCGGCCTCCACCGATCGCGGCAGGTTTAAGCCCGGTGCGACCTCATTCACGGTTTCTTCGGCCAGTACCTGTGCAGCAACTGGCGTACTTGCTCGGCATGTTTGCTGCTGCTGGCCAGTTCTTGTAAATCGTTGTCGGCGCCTATTCGTTCTGCTTCCTCGGTGCCGTATTCAGCGATTGCGGCCGCATAGGTGACGTCGGCCGCTGCCAGGTCTCCCATTGCCAGATAGGCGAGCCCCAAGTTGAACTGTACAATGCTGTGTTTTTGACGTCCCAGGACCGCTTGATACACCGCGGTCGCTCCGGGTATATCCCCTGTTCGATACAAGCCCCATCTCATATTGACGCGGGCTGTCGTGTTGTTTTTGTCCAGCAGCAGAGCTCTTTCGTAGGCTACATTCGATTTCTTGACGGCTCCCAGGTCGAAAAAGGCGATCCCCAGACGCGTGTAATCGGAGCTTCGGGCAGAGTTGAATTCACGTTGCAGCGCGAGGGTCATGGTTTTCAGCGCTGCGCCAGTGTTGCCCAGGGACGATTGCATCTCGCTGAGGGTTAGATAGGTCTCCATAACATCTGAGTTCAATCGGACTGCTCTCGTGAATGCGGCGAGGGCGCCATGCTTGTTCGCACGCTTGAGTTCGAGTTCCCCTAGCCGCAACAGCGTCCACGGCAGCGATTCTGGAACGGATCGTGCGGACGATGGCCGCGTTGGGCAAAATGTCGGAGGCGCGGTGGTACACCGAATGAGCATCGTCGAGCTTGCCCGAGTCGAGCGGAAATACACCCCCGGGGGAATCAATCAGGTTCTGCGTCGCCACCCACAGCTGACGATTCGGCCTGGCCGCGTTGGGCAAAATGTCGGAGGCGCGGTGGTACACCGAATGAGCATCGTCGAGCTTGCCCAGCTCAATCAACGATTCGGCCTGTCCGAGGTGGCCGCGGATTTTTTGGGGGTTCAACTCCGCAGCTTCGCGATAGGCATCCACCGCTTGATGGTGATCCTGGTTCAAGGCGTGATACAATCCCAAATTGTAGTGCACATCCGAGTTCTTGGGAGCTATAGCCCGTGCGTGGGCCAAGTGATCTAGCGCTTTCTCCCATGCGCCTCTGGCCAGCATGATCGATGCCAGTCCCGTGCGGGCTTCGACGAGCAAAGCCTCTTCGGCGTTTATGGAGACCGTAACTTGATAGGACTTGAGGGCGCTCTCGTCGTCTCCCGACTCTAGCTGGCAGACGGCCAGAGCATTGAAGAGGCGCGCATCGTTCTGCCGTTTAGCGGCAGGCCACAATAGATCCACAGCCCTTTCTGGATGTCCACTTCTGCGCAGAATGTCCGCGCGCGCAACAAGCATCTCAGGATCATTGGTTACGCTCACCGAAGCAGCATTGAAAAGCTCCTCCAATTCTGTTAACCTGCCAGCCTCAACCAATTGGGCAGCCAATAATGTTAAAGTAGTGGCTCGATCCGGTTCAAACCTGAGAGCCTGTCTGCAGGCCACGATCGACGACTCGGGATCTCCCTGGCGAGCGTATCTGAGACCGAGATTGTGGAAGATGCCGGCAAGAAAAGCATTCATATTGGCGTCCTGCGAGGGTTCTTGCTCTGGTTGCCATGCGCCGCGCGCCCGATTCCTTTCAAACGACACCAGGGATCGATTCGCTGCTTCCAGGAAGTGGTTGTCCGGCAGTCGTTGAAGCGCTTCGGACATCGTCGATTGGTAGTCGCCGCTTCTGGCAATCTGATTCTTGATCAATCTAACGTAGGCGTCCGGTAGCGGAACGGCGTTGCCACCCTGCTCGACCGCTCGCTCCCACTGCGTGGCGGCGGCTTGCATCTTCCGTTCGAAAGTGAGGTTTCTAGCAGCAGCATAGTAGGAGAGGCCTTCTACTTTCCGCATGGCGTAGTAACTGGATAACGCCAGGAGCGCAATGGAGCCGGCGTACAGCCACAGACCCCTATCGGACGCTATGCGCAGGCGCTCCGCAATCGATGCGAAGAGAAGTGCGGTACCCCCCGACGCCGCGTACAAGTAGCGTGAGGGTCCCTGCGGTAGCTGCTGAGCAACATCCGGGTTCAACATGATAGGAAGAAACGGAACAAGCGATAGCAGGATCCATACGGCACCATCGGATAGACCAGGTTGGCGTAGCAGAATCACGACCGCAAGCACGCCCAGCATCGCGCCGCCGAGATACAACTCCCAGTGGAACTGTTCGTAAAAGGGGAAAGGAACCCAATGGGCCAGGCTAAACTCGCGGCTCACAAGAAGCAACAGATTGCGACCCGCGTTGATCGCAGGTGCCGTCAAGTCCTCCCACATGCTCCGCACCACGAGCGATGTCACTACTTGCTCGGCGCTGACTGAGATCATCAGCAGTGCCAATCCTGCCGAGATGACGAATGCGGGCGCCAGACGCAATGCCGCAACACGGAGAGGCACACCTCGAGACCATTGCCAGTAGAAGCAAAAAACCACAACAGATATCGCGGCAATGTTCGCCAATACCCCTGCCGCTAGGCTGACAAGAGCGCCAACTACCCACATCCACTTGCCGGTTTTGAGAAAGCGAAGAAATCCTATCAGGAATCCCAGCATGAATAACATGTACAGCGGATACATGAGTGCCGAGATCCAATGAACAGCTTGAAAATGGCTGACATTGATGAGGAACAATGCGCCTGAGAGCAAACTCTGAGGTCTGCTAAATCCCATTGTGTATAGTGCTATCGCGAGCGTGAAGCTTACCAGTGAGTGAATGCCCACAGAAAGAACGTGGAACCAAAAGGGGTCGTTACCCCAAAGCATCCCGCCTATCCAAAAGAACAGAGCGCTGGTGGGACGACCCGCCCACTGTGCCGAGAGCGTGAAGAAATTTCTAAAGCTTCGACCGACGGGTTCGTTGGCGGCAAATGTGAAACCGTCGTCGACGTCGGTAAGGAGATTTGCCAGCCCGTGGAAGTAGACAACGGCAAGTGCCCCTATTTGGGCACCGTACAGCGCCCAAGGGACATGGCGACGTCTTAGAAATTCTGCTAGTTGCCGCATTAGGTTCGACCGGGGTTCAACTGCGGCGCGTCAAAACGACGATGCGCTCAGCCCGACGCCAATTGCTGGGGACGGTATCGGGCCCTAGATTGATGCTAGCCAGGACAGTTGGAAACACTAATGAAGAAAATCGTGTGTGTGACATCAAAGGTAGATTTGCTTTGCGGCGAGATCAGCTGGGCGGAACCGGCCTGGTCGTAAGCCGGTTGGGGTTCGGCGCGGGCCAGCGCCTTTCACCTGAAGAAACTTTCTCCACCGAACAGGCCGGCCGCTTGTTGAACGCCGTACTCGACGCGGGAATTAATATCATCGACACCGCGCCCGATTACGGTCCCAGCGAAGCGCAGATCGGACTTCACCTGAGTTCCCGTCGCCAAGAGTTCTTCCTCGCTACTAAATGTGGCTGCAATATCGACGCGAGCGGCAGGCGGCTAGACCCCGACCATCTCTGGACGGCCGAACGCATTCATTCGAATGTCGATCAAAGCCTCAAACGACTCAGGACGGACCACGTCGACCTGTTGCAAAGCCACAATGCAACCCCCGAAGATCTGGAGGACAACGGGGTCGTCGAGGCTTTGCTAGCCATCAAGGAGGCCGGGAAAACCCTGTTCCTGGGCGCGTCGACGACCGCCCCTCATCTATTAACTCTGGCGCGGTCGGGGGTCTTCGACACCGTTCAGGTTCCGTATTCAGCGCTTGAACGGCGTCACGAGCAGATGATTCATGACGTCGTCGAGCTCGGGGTCGGAGTTATCGTTCGAGGGGGGATCGCCGCTGGCCACCGAGCGTATGGACCGGTTCTGGATACCTGGACCCGATCGGGCCTCGACCGACTGCTCGCAGGCATGGACCGCTACGAGTTTCTGCTGCGCTTCGCCTTGGCGCATCCGGGATGCCAAACGACGATAGTTGGCACGACCAAGCTCGCCCATCTTGAAGCGAATGTCGCAGCCGCGGAGAAAGGCCCGCTGCCGCCTGAACTATACGCACGAGCGAAACAGCTTCTCGATGCAGCCGGAGAGCGGCCCGAGGAGTGATTCCAGCTGTGCGATCAATCCAGGTGGTACAATTCCGGCCGCCGCAGATCGAGACTCGGTAGCCGGCGGCGCAGGTCTCGCACGTACTCCAGGTCGATCTCCGCACGGATGATGTCCTCCCGCCCCTGGGCCTTTGCGATCGGAATGCCCCACGGATCGATAATGGCGCTCCGCCCGAACGGAAAGTCGCTCCCAAGCTGACCAAACTGATTGGCTGCCACAACGTAGCACAGATTGTGGAGCGCGGCGCTCATGGTCAAAAGATCCCAGTGGTCCGTGCGGGGGGGCAGCGGCTGCCCGCTGGGAAACGCGGCAGGGATGGCGATGAGTTCTGCCCCCTTGAGCGCGAGGCTGCGTGCCACCTCGGGGAATCGCAGGTCGTAACAGACCATCACACCCAGCCGGCCCACGTCCAAGTTGCAGACACAAAGCTCGTCGCCCGGCGCGACAAAGGAGGACTCGCGGAAAGCCAGAGCATCCATGAGATGGGTTTTACGATATCTGCCGATCTCTTCGCCCTCTCGATCGAACACCAGGGTGGTGTTGTAGGCCCTGCCATCCGGCGCTGTCTCGGCAAAGCTTCCAGTCACCAGGTTGACACGGCAGGCGCGCGCCTTTTCGCGCATCGCCTCCGAGAACGGACCAGGGATCGGTTCTGCCATCTCCTCGACGTTGGCAGGGGTTGGTTCGCCGTTGCAGTACTCGGGCAACACGACCAGGTCGACCGGTTCCCGCCGCGTTGCGATGTCAACGAAATCGATCGCTTTTTGCAGGTTTTCTTCCGGGTTGCCGCTGGCGCCCAATTGCACCGCGGCCACGTTAAAGCTATTCAATGCCTCTTCTCCGCAAGTCGTATTTCGATCCGCAACAGCTCACACCGCGAAATCAACTATGCAATCTCAGCGCCCTCGCAGTGTAGACCAGCAGCTCAGCAACCTGGCGCCCATTGAACAGCCGTCACTGCGCCCTATCTTAAAGTCGCACCTCTGGAGGTTGATCTCAATACCCGGAGCGCCCAATGAACGCGAGGCTCTCAGATAAAGTCGCCATCGTCACCGGATCGGGACAGGGCATCGGCAAAGGCATCGCCCTGCGTCTGGCGGCCGAGGGAGCGACGGTCGTAGTGGCGGAGTTCAACGAGGATACCGCTCGCGCGACGGTATCCGAGATCGAAGCGGAAGGCGGGTGCGCCCCTGGCCTACCAGATCGACATCAGCGACGTTCCTGCCATAGATCGCATGACTTCCGCGGTAACGTCCGAATTCGGCCATATCGACATCCTGGTAAATAACGCCGGTGTCGTGCAAACGAAACCGATGATGGAGCTGACCGAAACGGACTGGGACCGGGTCTTGAACGTCAACATGCGGGGAACCTTCTTCTGCATTCAAGCCGTGGCGCGCCAGATGATCGAGCAGTTACCAGAGGAGATCGCCCAGGCCGGTGCTCCAGCCGATCTGATCAATATGGGGGACAAGAAGCAGGTTTCCGCCGAACGACCGGCGTGCTCCTTCGGGAAGATCGTAAGTCTTTCTTCTATCTCGGGTCGGCGCGGGCGGCCCCTGCAGACCCACTATGCCGCCAGTAAGGCGGCGATCATCAGTATCACCCAGTCGACGGCATTGGCTCTCGCTCCGTACAACATCAATGCGAACGCCATTGCCCCCGGGGTCGTGCCAACACCGATGTGGGAAGAGATCGACAAAGATCGAGGCGAGCTTTTCGGAGCCGGTGCCGGCGAGGCGATGGCGGCGTTCGTGGACACGGTGCCGCTGAAGAGAGTTTCCCGTCCGGAAGACATCGCCGCGGCCGTTGCGTTCCTCTGCTCGTCGGACGCTGACTACATAACCGGCCAGACTCTGAACGTGGATGGCGGCTTCGAAATGGACTAGCAGTGCAGAACGTCACCGAAGGCTCGAACGCATGACAGACAATCATTACGACCCCGGGCTTCGCCTCTTTGTCGACGACGCGGAGGTGCAGGATCATCCCGGTTTCACCCGGCTGGTGCTCCAGCCTGCCCGCGTTCAGCTTGAACCTGTGGTTTGCTGCGACCGACCCTGGGAGGGCAATTCGGTGGCTCTGTGGGGGTCGGTGCTGTACGACGACGAAGAAGACCTCTTCAAGATGTGGTACTTCACATTCGGGACCACCGAAAGCGGAGACCAGGTCCATTTCATGTGTTATGCGACTTCAACGGATGGAATTGGCTGGGACAAGCCAGAGTTGGGAATCGTTCCATGGAAAGGATCCACCGCCACCAACATCGTCTACCCACCTCCAGCAAGAGCCGATATTGGCATGGATCCCTGGGGTGTGGTGAAGGATACCCGCGATCCGGATCCGGCCAGGAGGTACAAAATGGGCGGGTTCCAGGAGCGACTCGCAGATGTGCCGCGGGCAAACAACACCAACACAAATGAGGAGCGTCAGGCCTACATGCGTTCGGTCGCCGACCGCCACGGAATGTACGCGGCCTTTTCACCGGATGGACTCAACTGGACGATCTATGATACGCTGCTGATACCGCGTTGTGGTGACGCCGGGGCGATGGTCTACGATTACGCAGCGAATCGCTTCGTGGCGGTCTCGCGGCGTTACAATACCGTCGTCGATCATTTCGTTCTGATGTGGAAGAGATATCGCCGTGTTATCGCCGTTTCGACCAGTGAGGATTTCGCGACCTGGACGCCGGCGCAGACCGTGTTGAAACCCGACGACTTCGACGAGGATCGCGACCAGATGTACGATATGGTACCGTTTGCATACGGGAACCAGTACCTCGGCTTCGTCTGGATGTTTCGAACCGAGCTCGATTTGGGCCGCACGGAGCTCACGAGTGCCCGCGCCATCGATCGCTGGCAGCGGGTCGGGAAGAGGAAGCCGTTTCTCGATGTGGGCGCACCCGGAGCGTGGGATGATGGCTGGGTTACGTGCGCTGCGAATGGACCTATTCGGAGCCGGGACACGCTGCACGTTTATTACTCCGGGATACGGCGGCATGGAAGCGATCGCGTCAACCGCGGCGGCATAGGACTGGTCACGCTGCGCAAGGATGGTTTTGTCGCCTTTCGCTGCGGAAACCAAGGAGGAGACGTGATGACCGAGCCGGTGGGCGTGAGCGGACCGAGGCTGTTTCTGAACGCCGCGGTATTCGGCACCAAGATGGGAGCTGAACTCGGCAGCGTCCGCGTGCGCGTTGTCGTCGATACGGAGGTTCCGGAGGAATTCACCTTCGAGACCTGCAACGGTCTGGTACGCGACGACCAGACAGATTTCGAAATCACCTGGGGTCCCGATCGCAAGAATCTCTCTAGTTTTACCGGCCAGGAGGTGAGATTGCACATTCAGGCCGACGGACCTGCCACCCTTTATTCCTACCGCTTCGGCGACTAGAGAGGTAACGACATGAGCACCCAGACTGCTTCTAGAGTGCCCAATTTCGTAGGTGGCACTGAACAGACCAGTGACGCCGAACGCTCGATTCCTTTGACCGTGCCCGCCACCGGTGAAACAATCGGCGAGGTGGCTGTCACTTCGGCAGCTGAGCTGGATACAGCCGTCTCGGTAGCCGAGGAAGCCCAAAAAGCTTGGGGCGCGCAGACCATCAAGGATCGAGCCCAGGTGCTCTTCGCGGCCAAACGGCTCTTCGAAGAGAACACCGAGCAAATCGCCGAGATCATTAGCCGCGAAAACGGCAAAACCCTCGCTGAAGCCGGCGCCAGCGTGTCGCGAGGTATCGAGTGCATAGAGTTCGCCACCAGTTTACCGCAGATCGCCGCCGGCGAGGTCCTGGAGGTGAGTCGCGGCATCGAATGCAAGACGGTGCGTTTTCCGCTGGGAGTGGTGGCGAGCATCACCCCGTTCAATTTCCCCGCCATGGTGCCCCTCTGGATGACGCCGATGGCCATCGGCATGGGAAACGCGGTCATCATCAAACCATCTGAGCAGACCCCACTGGCGGCGGTCGAAGTGGCCAAGCTGTTCCTGGAAGCCGGGGCGCCTCCCGGTATCGTATCGGTCGTGCATGGCGACCGGGAAACGGTGGAATCGATCTGCGACCATCCGCGGATACGCGCGATCGGATTCGTCGGTTCCACCACTGCGGCCAAGGCGGTCTACGAGCGGGGCACGGCCCACGGCAAGAGGGTGCGGGCGATGGGCGGCGCCAAGAACCACCTGGTGGTGATGCCGGATGCCGATGCGGAAATGACCGCCGCCAATGTGATCGCTTCATCCATGGACTGTGCCGGCCAACGTTGCATGGCCGCCAGCGTCATGCTGGCGGTGGGTGACGTCGACCATATCATCGAGCTGGTTCGCGACAAGATGTCCGCGATCGAGGCGGGTAACCAGATGGGTGCTATCATCAGTCCAAAAGCGAAAGAGCGCATCGAGGGTTATGTCGAGCGCGCGGCGAAGAACGGTGCTGACTTAATTCTCGATGGCCGCGAACAGGTGGCTGCGGGGGCGCATCCGGAAGGGAATTTCGTCGGACCGTCGATCATCGATCGCGCTTCAGCTGACCACGAAGCCGCATGTGACGAGATCTTTGGCCCCACCTTGACCATCGTGCGCTGCAAGGATCTGGAGGAAGCTCTGGCGGTTGAGAACGGCAATGCCTATGGCAATGCCGCCGCCATCTATACCAGCTCCGGCGAGGTTGCCCAGTACTTCGGCGAGCGCGCCAGCGCCGGCATGGTCGGCATCAACATCGGCGTGCCGGTGCCGCGGGAACCGTTTGCTTTCGGCGGTTGGAACCAGAGCAGCTTCGGCGGCGGCGACATCACCGGCCGCAGCGCCATCGACTTCTGGTCCAAAACCAAAAAAATCACCACCAAGTGGTCCGACCAATATCGGAAGGACTGGATGAGCTGATCATGAGCGAGCGGGGACCAAAAACCACACCCGTGCTTGACTGGCACGGGGTTTGGCCCGGATACGCCAGCTACGACGAAGAGGGCAACTATTTTCCCCAGGATATGCCCAGAGGCATCAGGCTCTCAGTACAGGAAGCGGTCCTCACCGAACCCGTTTTTCAGCTGGAGCAGCGCTGGGAACGCTCCTCGGTTCACTATCCGGCAATCATACGCGAGCCGGATCGATTCCGTCTTTGGTACCTGGCATATCCGGATGTAGACGACCCCTGGGTCAAGGCGGGAAACATTCCCGGTAAGTACCCAATCTTGTGGTGCTACGCCGAGAGTTCCGATGGCTACCACTGGGAACGACCCGAACTTGGCATCTATTCCTTCGACGGCTCCACCGCCAACAACATCATGATGGCTTGTGGCAAAGTGGGTGCCATGGGATACATGCACCTGATGCGGAATCCCAAAGGGCCTGACGAAGAGCGCTACATCGCCGTCGGTATCGAGGGCGAGTTCAAGATCGATGGTCGCCCGGCCACTCAGAAGGAATACCTGGATCTCACCCACAAGCTGCAAGCGGCGGGAGATGCCGGCTCCATCGGCGAGCGGGTGGATCGGCAGGTGGTCGTGAAGGCGGGGATTTCACCTGATGGGTTGCACTGGACCCATCTCGAAGAGCCGATCCTGCGAACCCCATATCTGCTGGACACCCAGAACATCCTCGCCTACGACGACAGCATCGGAAAGTACGTTATCTATCTACGCAGCGGGCGTGCGCGGCGGCGCGCGGTGGCGCGCTACGAAGCGGAAAGCTTTCGCGGTCCCTGGGCCAACCATCTGGTGGTGCTTACCGCCGAACCGGATGATCCGCCGGACTGGTCGATATACGCGCCGGCCTACTGTCGCCATCCGCGGGGTGGACACCTGATGTTCTTCAGCCCCTTTCGCCAGGCCGGCGATCTGTTGGATGTCTATCTGGCGGTTAGTCATGATGGGCAGTTGTGGGCACGCCCGGAACGCAAACCGATTATCCCGCTTACGGATCGGTACGGCGGACTGTATCCCACGCCGGAGCTCGTGGAGCTGGATAGAGACACCTGGGGCGTCATGACCATGGGCTGCCAGCATGCCCACAATTATCTCGCCGCAAGCGCGGAGGACACCCTCAGACTCATGAAGAAACATCCGTCCGAATTCGTCTGGGCCACATGGAAGCGGGACCGGCTCGTGGCGATCGAAGCGGATGACTACGCCGAATTCACCATGTCGGAACTGGAATGCTGCGGTGGGCAGTTACAGGTGAATTTCAAGACCCATCAACCGGGTGCCCACATCAAGGTCGAGATCGTCGACGGAGGCATACCCAATCGCTCCTCGGCGGAAAATCCGCCGGCGCTGGCTGGATTTGCCTTCGACAACTGCGACGCCCTTTCGGGCGACAACCTGGACGGTGTTGTCAGCTGGGGCGGCACCTCGGATCTGTCCGCGCTCAAAGGCAAGAATATTCACCTGCGTTTTCGCATGGCTCGCGCCAAGCTGTTCGCGGTGACGCTATAGCGTCCCGTCAGCGCCCGAAACGAACCAGCTCGAAATTCCGGCTCGCCTCATCCGAGAGGTTGCCGGCGCGATCCCGAGAAAAAAAGAAGAAGGTGTAGGTTCCCAGCAGCGCATCGCCGCGAATCGGGAAGCTGTAGGAATACCGCCCATCGCCACTCACCAGGTCCCCGATTTCCGCATTGCCATCGTCAAACAGGAGAAAGTGGAATCCTCCCTCCTTGAAGTCGGTGCCCTCTGCGCTTTCCGCGCTCGCCCCGAAGCTACCGTCCGGCTTCAAGAACTTGAAATAGACTGAATCGATATCCTCAACTCCCTGCGGATCGGAGACATTCAGTCGCACGAGCACCGGCAACGCGATCTGTCGCTGCAGGGTGTCCGGTGATTCAATGGCAAACAGGCTGGGGCGCAGATTCTCGACAAATATCGACTTCTCCAGGGTGTTCGAAAGGGCGCCTTTGGAATCCATGGCCTGGAACTCAAGTGAGTAATCGCCCGAAAGACCGGCTCCCAGGGTGGAGTCGAACAATGCACTGAACTTGCCGCTGTCCGCGGAATGTTCGTCGAGGATAGAAAGGGTTTCGACCTTTGCAGACTCTCCGGCGCGCACGAAAGACATCAGCACGGCTGGCAGATCGCTTATGGAATCGCTGTCCTGGGCGGTGGCGGCAAATTGGACAGGGTGCGTGCCCGACAGCAGGGAGTCGGGCGCATCGATGCTCAACAATACCGGAGCAATGGTTTTGCCGCTCCCAGTGCCTCCATCGCTGCCGCAAGCGTAGAAGAGGAAGGTCGCAAGCACAATCGATATTGAAGTGCGTGGCATCCACTTTCTCCAACGGAGTGATAATATAAGGTTCAGAATCGGCAGAAAGATAATGGTTCCCAAGCGCTCGCGGAAGCTGGTTAAAATGGCGGCGCGGCAGGATGGAACTCGCGATGCCGCAAGGCGTTACCTGATTTACACTTTCTGCGCCCTCGCGTATATTGACATTATATGTTATCGCCCCGCGCCACGTCTGTCAGGCGGTTGTATTTCGTCGGGCTGCTGTCCTTTTCGCTGATTCTGCTCTCTGTCGTTCCGCTGTTTGCCGGTAGTGGCAAGATAGCTGGCACCGTTCGCGATGCCGGTAATGGCAATCCGCTGCCCGCCGCCAGCGTACGGGTAGTAGGTTCCAAACGCGGTGCGGTCTGCGACCGAAGCGGCCGTTTCTTCATTCTCAATGTCCCGTCAGGAGTCTACTCCGTTCGTGCCAGCTACGTCGGTTACGCCGACGTCGTCGTGCAGGACGTGCGGGTGTCTCTCGATCTTACCTCCTCGTTGAATTTCGAGCTACCGCCTACTGAAATTCGCGTGGCTGAGATGGTGGTGCGGGCCGAGCGCCCCATCATCGACAAGAACGCCACCAATGCGGTGCGCATCGTCGGTGGTCCCCAGCTCGAGGCCCTGCCGTTTCGCGGGGTGCAAAACGCCTTGGCGATTCAGGCCGGTGTGGTCGAGGACGAGGGGCGGCTCCACGTTCGCGGTTCGCGAGCCGATGAGGTGGCGTATTTCGTCGAAGGGGCCAACGTGCGCAACCCCATTACAGGATTCAGCGCCGTCACCCTCATCGATGAGGCCTTGCAGGAAGTGCAACTGCAGGCCGGCGGATTCAACGCCGAATATGGCGGCGCCAACGGCGGCATCGTGCTTCAGGAACTGCGCACCGCCGGTCCCGCGTGGGACGTCGGTTTTGTACTCGAGTCCGATCGCATCTCTTCGAAGTACAAGAAGCGGCTCGGCACCTACTCCTACGGCTACGGCGGCCAGGTGCTTACCATGAGCGGCCCCGTTCGGGGCAATCAGAATGTGCGTGCGCTGGTGGCGGCCCAACGCCGGGTCCGCGACTCGCGACCGGTATTCTGGCAGGGATTCCGCTTCGAGAATCTGGTGGACACGGGGGACCGGGGTGGGCGGATACATTGGGTGAATGGCTCGAACCCGGACACGGTTCGCGTACTGCGGATGAAGCCGGGCAACATCGACCACACCGGCAGATCTCAGGTGGATGTCAACACCAATCTCCTGTTCGACTACCAGCCAATACAACTGCGGGTAACCGGCCTTTATTCCTTCGACGAGATCGAGCTCAACCCGGCGCCGGTCCGAAACATGCTCAACACCGGGCGCCTGCCCCTATCCGAAAGCAGCTCGGGTTTACTCAACCTCAAGGCAACCCACGTTCTCGACGCTTCCACCTTTCTTCAGCTTCATTGGAGTTTTTACAAGCAGCGCCGCGAGACCTTCGATTCCGCGCTGGGCTCCAACTTCGTGGCCTACAACGACAGCGCGGCGGTGGCGGAGGTTTTGTCTGACGGTATCCCCTATACACGTCAGGGTGCGCCGCCGCAGCCGTACGATATCAACGGCTTTCCATTTAGCCGTCCGGGGACGCCTACTTCTTTCGCCAATGGCAGCGAACGCTCGAGCGCTTACAGCAAAGAAGAAGATACCTACGCAGGGGTGGGAGGCAGCGTCACCAAGCAGCGCGGAAAACACCAGTTAAGGGCGGGATTTGATCTGCAGCGCTGGACTTCCCGCCGGTACCTGGTGGTGCTGAGCTCGCTCAGGTCCGGAATTCAAAACACCTACCCGAATCTGGAGGAGGTGTACGAGCGGTACTACGCGGGCGAAATCGGCGAAGGCGAGATTCTCGCCGGTTTGATCGATGCTGCCAAGGTAGCTCCCGCAGGGGAAGGTGACCTCGCGGATTTTCGCGATTTCATGCGCAACACCAGCCGCGGCGATTTCTTTGGCTACGACGAGTTCGGGAGGCGGAACGACACTGACGGGTTGGAAGGTCCGCGGCATCCGCTTCTCGCATCGGCCTACCTTCAGGACAAGCTTGAATACGACGATCTCATTGTTCAGGCCGGTTGGCGCTGGGACTATTTCGACGCCGACAGCTGGCGTTTTGTCGATCCAGCGGCGCCCGTTCGCGATCAAGATCGGTTCACGGCCGTCGTACGCGATGACTCCGTCGGCACCTACACCGGCGTACCCGACGCGTCTATCATGCGCAAGACCCGCTCGTTTTCGGAGCTAAGTCCGCGGCTGGGTATTTCGTTTCCCGTGAGCGAGAGAACCGTCTTCCACGTGCAGTACGGGCGCTTCTCCCAGATGCCGGCGATGCGCAGCATGTTCCGCGGGGGCGTCGGTCTTGCCGTCGAGTTGGGGGGACAGAATTTCATCCCGTTTCCCACTGCGTTCGACGTGGAACCGGTGCGCACTACCCAGTACGAGATCGGCGTGGGACATCAGTTCCACGACAAGGCCTCCGTCGATCTCACCGGGTTCTACCGCGACGTGAAGGGACAGCTGCAGCTGCAGCGCCAGCAGCTGTCCGCAGGTGCGGTCGATGCCAGTGCCTACAACTATCTGCAAAACGGCGATTTTGCCACCACCAGAGGTTTGGAGCTGGTGCTGCGGATGCGCCGTGCGCAACGATTGCTGACGCAGTTCGACTACACCTTGTCCGACGCACGCGGCACTGGCTCGAGTCTCAACAGCGCCGTTGCCGGGGTGGAAAACAACACCAATCTGCCGACGGTCATCTCTCCACTCGACTTCAACCAGCGCCACAAGGGCAGCCTGATGCTGGACTATCGTTTTCCCGAGGATGAAGGCGGCCTCATTCTGCAGCGTATGGCAGTGAATCTCTTGATGGGGTTTACCAGCGGGCACAACTACACCCTGGTCACCGGTTCCATCGGTCAGCGGGGTCCCGAGCTCGGGGGTATTCTGGCCAGCGACGATCCACGCTCGCGACAACCCCTGGAGTCGATCAATAGCTCCTCGACGCCGTGGACCTTCAACGTCGACCTCAAGATCAACCGTGGATTCGACCTCTTCGGGAGTGATGCCACCGCATACTTCTACATTCAGAATTTCTTCAATCGCAAGAATGTGATCAACGTGTACGGGCGCACCGGCAACGATCGGGACGACGGATTTCTGACCGATCCCGATTTGAGCGGTCGAATCGTCGAAGCGAATGGGGGCGAGCAGTACCGCCGGTTCTACGAGGCGATAAACCTGGACAATCGCCAACACTACTGGTTTACCGAGCGCGGTGATATCTACGCGACGCCGCGGCGGATCCGTTTCGGGGTAAGGGTGGGTTTTTGAGACAGCGACTCGCACTTGCGGTGGATCGACGAGGCATAAGGGCTGTCGTGTTTTCGGGTGTGATAACCCTCGCGTGGGTTGGCATGATGGTGTCGCCCGTCGAAGCCCGCCAGCAAAGCACCGTTTCGGTCCACGGAGTAGCCGCCGAGGTTTCGCTGCTCGGTGAGCGTTCCCTGTTGAACATCAACAACCTGTCCATGTGGTTTCGGCGCGACGGCTGGTCCGCCCGCCACCCCCTGCGGGTGAATTTCTCTGGCGTCACCTTTCCCAGGTCCACTGATCAAGTGGTCTACCAGGACGGGCTTGTGTGGGGTGGCAGGGTGTTGGACGGCGATCCCCAGGAGATCCGGGTGGGTGGACAGACCTTCGAGATTGGCACGGTTCCCGGGGCCATTACCAGCAAAGGCGTGCCGGAAGACCCGAACGATCCCAGGGTGCGCATCTACCGCGTGCGCGGCGACTACGAGACCACGGATCTTGAGCTCGATACCGCCGAGCTTCTGGATAAACCGCTGAGCCAGGTGAGCGACGACGAGGTCGCGCTCGTGCGCGCCCAATATGCGGCCGACTGGCGCGAATGGCCCTGGCGCAAGGGAGCTCCCTTCTTCGATCGGGATGGAGACGGAAGCTACGATCCGGAGATAGATGAACCCTCCTTCCGCAACATCGACTGTACCGATGCACCTGACCCGTGTGCGAACAACGCCGACCAGATCGCCTGGTTCGTTGTGAATGACTTGAATCGTGGCGCCACCAGCGCGCTCTACGGCTCCAAGCCTATCGGACTCGAGATGCAGCTTACGTTATGGGCGTACGCGCGGACCAACGCCCTTGGCGACGCCATCTTCAAGCGTTACAAGCTCCACTACAAGGGCACCGCGGAGGCAACCAGCGATGCCGCGATCGAGGATATGTATCTCTCCCTCTGGTCCGACCCGGACATCGGTGATTTCGGCGACGACTTCGCCGGCTCGGACACCGAACTGAATATGGGATTCGCCTACAACGCCAATCCGGAGGATGATCACTACCGCGTTTTCGAGCTGCCGCCGCCCGCCGTTGGGTACGATTTCCTGCAAGGACCGACCGTTATCGACGCCGATAGCGAGGGAGTATTCGATTTTCGGCGTCAGCGCGGGATTCGCAACCTGCCCATGACATCGTTTGTCTACTTCGCGGCCGGCAGCGCCGTGGACGATCCACAGCTAGGGCGCTATTCCGGTACCCAGGAATGGTACAACCTGCTGCGCGGTTTTCAGCCCCAACCCAACATCGTCGAGCCGGTGCCATTCACCGATCCGAACACGGGCGAGGACAGCGTGTTTGCGCTCGATGGCGATCCGGTAAGAGGGACCGGGTGGGTGGACGGAATCCCACTACCGCCGGGCGATCGCCGCATCGTCATGAATACAGGACCGTTTTCCATGGCGTTGAACGACAGCCAGGAGGTGGTGGTGGCGCTGCTTGCCGGCCTTGGGAGCGACCATCTGCGCAGCGTTGATCGCCTGAAATTCTCCAACCGGTTCATCCAGGAGGCGTATGACGGCCTGTTTCAAATTCCGGCTCCCCCCGCCGGGCCCAAGGTGCGCTCAGCGGTGGGCGATGGGGCGATTGTGCTGGATTGGGGGTTCGACCCTGGCGCCATGGACGCTACTGAAAATAACCTTGCCAGCACGTTCATGTTCGAGGGTTACAACCTGTATCAGTTCCCCTCTCTCGAGGCGGATATCTCCCAGGGCGTCAAGCTGGCGACGTTCGATCTCGCGAACGGAATTACCACCATATTGGGCGAAGAGCTGGACGATAGCTCCGGAGAAGTGCTCCGCCTTCCGCAGCAGATCGGTACCGATTCTGGATTGAGATGGGTCTTTCGCGTCACGCGTGACGCTTTGCGCGCCGAGCCTCTGATCAATGGCCAGCCCTACTATTTTGCCGTAACCGCCTATAGTCGCAATACAGAACCGGATGCGATCATCACGGCGTTGGAGTCCGTGCCTCGAAAACTCAGCGTCGTCCCTCAACAGGCACGTCCTGGGATTCGCCGTGACGCCGAAATGAATGAGGTCATTCCGGTGCGGCAAGTCGCCGGCACCGGGGATGTGGTGGTTCGTCCTGTTGTCGTCAACCCGGTAGCCGTGGTAGACGCCACCTACACGGTGGATTTCGAACCGGGTTCCTGGAGTTTGTGGCGCGAAGACGAGGTGATCCTCAGCGGCCAGGACAACTACAGTCTCGATGACGGGTATCTGGCCGTGGACGGCATCCAGGTGAAGGTGGGAAATCCTGTTCGCGAAACCCCTACCACCTTTTCCAACGCTACAGTCCTGATCGACGCCGATCCGACGGACGGCGAGCTCTCCTTCTGGGGTGATCCGACCTTGTTCGAGGAGGTCGACGGGTATGCCTCCACCTTCTGGGACGGGGGTGGGACCAATGATCCGGATCTGCTCGGGCGCGATCTGGAGCTCAGGTTTACCGGCATTCTCAATGCCGATGGATCTGAAGTAATTAATGGTGGCTCCAACGCGACGCTAGGAGGAGTACAACCGGGTTCCGCCGAGCGCTCACTGGACGCCCATCCGTTCCGTCCGTCTTCCGCCCCCGCAACCGGTCCGTTTCTGCAGCGGGTGCCGTTCGAGGTCTGGGACGTGGAGGATCCCGAGGAGCCGCGCCAGCTGAACGCGTCGATCTTCGACCGTGGGGCCGACGGATCGGATAGTCGCAGCAGCGCCGCGTATCACAAGACCTACAACATGGCCGGTCGCGACTATATCACTATCGTGGCCACTCCATACGACTCCACCGCCATCCACACGCTGACCGATGCGAACACCACCTGGACTGTCTTCTTTCGGCAAGGTGGGTTATCTGCTTGGTCGACTGGCGATGTTTTACGCATCGAATATCCCAGTGTTCTGGTCCCAGGCGAAGACCGGTTCCAGTTCACCACCCGCGCGCAGAGGTACACGCTGGAAGCAGCGCGGGTGGATGTAAAGCGGATCAACGTCTTTCCGAATCCGTACTACGGGTTGAACCTGGCGGAGACCAGCAGCCACGAGGGTTTCGTCACCTTCAGCCACGTGCCGGAGAAGGTTACCGTGCGCCTGTTCGATCTTGCGGGCAACCTGGTGCGCAGGTTGGAGAAGAACGATCCGGACCAGTTTCTGCAATGGGACCTGCTGAACGATAACGAGCTTCCGGTGGCCAGTGGCATGTTCATCGCCCATATCGAGATGCCCGACTTGAAGGCCAGCAAGATTCTACAGCTGGCAATCGTTCAAGAGCAGCAGTTTCTGGAGAATTACTGATGTCGTTTCTGAAACTGCTTGCGAGGCGATGGCGGATCTGCCGTTTCGCTGCTGGTGTTTTTCTCCTCGCCTTGACCATCGCGGAGGCCGCTTTGGCTAGCGGTCAAAATCGCGTGGGCACCGCTGCTGCTCCCGAGCTGCTGATACCGGTGGGTGCACGGGACATGGCCATGGGTGGCGCCGCCATCGCCACCACCTCGGGTGTCGAGGCATTGCATTGGAATCCGGCGGGCCTGGCTCGAGGGTCCGACGGGGCGGCCAGCTTGATGTTTTCCACCATGGCTTACATCGCCAATATCCGCCTGAACTACGCGGCCGTGAGCCGACGTTTCGGCGGTTGGGGTCACGTGGCCATTCACCTTAAAGCTTTGGATTTTGGCGAGATTCCTATCACGACCGAACGGGCGCCCGATGGAACCGGAGGACGTTTTTCACCGACCTTCCTCACGCTCGGCACCTCTTTCGCCAGCGCTTTGACGGATCGGATCAACGTCGGTTTTACGACTCGCTACATCGTCAACCGCATCGACAGGGTTGAAGCCACGGCCGTTGCCTTCAGCGGCGGGCTGCAATACGCCAATCTCGGCTCGATCAATGGTCTCGACCTCGGGGTGACGGTCAAACATATAGGCACGCGCATGGGATTCGGGGGGTCCGGGCTGCTGCGGATGGGACAGCTGGACGATCTGCGTCGTCCAGGCTCCATCTATAAGGTGCCCTCCAGCTCGGCAGACCTGCCCTCGCTGTTCGAGCTTGGGATCGCCTACGGGTATTCCGGTGCCCGCTTCTCCTCCGTCTTTCAACACCACAACTTCGCCTTCGACCAGTGGAAGACCGGGCTCGAGTTCGAGGTCAACGAGTTTTTGGCGGTGCGATCCGGTTTCGATTTTGCCGCTGGCGCCGAGGACAGAGAGTACATCTTCGGAACCAGCTTCGGGGCGGGTTTGCGATTTAAGGTGCCGACGGTGGAACGAATTCGCGTTGATTATGCCTACACCGCGACCGAGTATTTCGATGGTCTCGACACGTTCACCATACTGCTCGAATTCTAGGGCCCTTCAACAACCTCCTGATTCCGGCCCCCGCCCGGTTTGACTCGTTACGTTGCGCTTACGCCTCATAGCCTTAATATGGCTTGTTCGCGGGTGCCGACGACGCGGGCGCCACGAAGCCGAAATTCTGCGGACGGCTGATCATTCAACAAGGCATTAAGACAGCGATGGGCGAGAGCGACGTACTCAAATCATTCAAGCTTGATGGCCGGGTAGCCATGGTAACGGGTGGAGCCAGCGGTATCGGCAAAGGCATAGGGGAGGCATTGGGTGCGGCCGGGGCGCGGGTCGCGATCACCGACTTCAACCAGGATGCGGCGAACGAGACGGTGAAAGAGTTTACCGAGCAAGGAAGGGAGGCGATGCCAGTGGTCATGGATGTCACTGACAGCTCCCAGGTTCGCCGCGGTGTGGATGAGTTGATCGCTGCATGGAACGGCATCGACATCCTGGTCAACTCAGCGGGAATTGCGATCAAGGCCGCCGCCCTCGACTATCCTGAGGAGGACTGGGACCGGATTATCGCGGTAAATCTCAAGGGGACCTTCCTGCCGATGCAGACCGTGGCCCGTCACATGGCCAGCCGCAAGCGGGGCAAGGTGATCAACATCGCCTCTATAGGTTCATTTGTCGCTTACCCGGGCAGCATGGCCTATCTCGCCAGCAAAGGAGGCGTCGCCCAACTCACGCGCTCCTTCGCCCTCGAGCTGGCGGATCAGAATGTCCAGGTCAACGCGATCGCGCCCACCCTCTGCAATACGCCGATGACCAAACGAGTACGATCGGACACCGCCGACTACTTCGTCGAGCGTACCCCGATGGGCCGTATGGCCGAACCGGAGGACATGGGGGGTGCGGCGGTATACCTGGCATCGGACGCATCCAACATGGTGACCGGCCACATCCTCCCCGTTGATGGCGGATTCCTGATCGCCTGAATGCGGCCGGCACTTGCGGTCGCCAACCGAACGGAGAAAACCTTGAACGAGAAGACCAAAACCTTTCCCGCTCTTGACTGGCACGGGGTGTGGCCTGGCTACGTCAGCTACGATGAAAAGGGCCGCTACTTTCCCCAGGATTTGCCCCGCGGGCTGAAGCTGTCGGTGCAACCAGCCCAGCAGGGAGAGGCGGTTTTCAGCCGTACCGAGCGCTGGGAAAAGAGCAACACCCATTACCCTACCATCATTCATGACAATGGCCGTTTTCGCATGTGGTACGTGGCGTTCGCCGATCCAGAAGATCCGTGGATAAAAACCGCGAATCTACCGGGGAAACTGCCTAGCCTTTGGTGTTACGCCGAAAGCGAGGATGGTTTCAACTGGGTGCGTCCGAATCTGGGTTTGTTCGAGTATGACGGTTCCACGGAGAACAACATCCTTTTCGCCGCCGGCGACTCCGGCTGCCATTACGGCTACATGAATCTCATGCGCGACGACCGCGGCGATCCTGAAGAGCGGTACAAGGCGATCACCATCGCCGGAAAATTCTTCGTGGACGGCAAACCCGCCAGTCGGGCGGAGGTGGTGAAACTGCGGGCGGCCCGGGAAGCAGCCGGCGATGCAGGCGAGATCGGCGCCAACATCACCTCGCAGATGATGATTCTGGGTGGCGTCTCGCCGGATGGCATCCACTGGACCCATCTTGAAGAGCCGCTCATGGAGCCGCCGTGGCTTCTGGATACGCAGAACATCTTGAACTTCGATGAAGAGAGCGGCAAATACGTCATCTATCTTCGCAGCGGCCACGAACGGCGGCGCGCGGTTTCCCGCTACGAGGCGGACGACTTTCGCGGTCCGTGGGGCAATCACCAGATGGTGCTGACGGCGGAGCCGGAAGACGGCCCCGATTGGGATATCTACGCTCCCTGCTATTGCCCCCACCCTCACGGCAAACACCTGATGTTTTTCAGTCCTTACCGCAGGGCCAGCGATCTGGTCGATGTCTACCTTGCGGTCAGCCACGACGGGAAACTGTGGTTCCGCCCCGAACGTGTTCCTATCATTTCCACCAGCGACCGCTACGGTAGCCTATATCCCACTCCCGAGTTGGTGGATTTGGGGGACGATCGCTGGGGACTGCTGACTATGGGGTGTCCCGCTCCGCACAACCGGGGCTGCCCCGAACTTCCCGAGGAGTTTTTCTGGTCGACCTGGAAGCGGGATCGATTAGTGGCCTGGGAGGCGGATGATTACGCCGAGTTCGCTCTCTCCGAACGGGAATGTGCTGGAGCGCAACTGACCCTGAACTTCAAGACCCACCAGCCGGGCGCTTTCGTTAAGGTAGAGATCGTCGATGGCGGTTTGCCCAACCGCGCCACCGCGGCTGAACCCTCGCCTCTGGACGGATTCAGCTTCGCGGAATGTGATTCTTTGAGTGGTGACGAACTCGACGCGGTGGTCACCTGGAACGGGAAGAGTGACCTCTCTGTGTTGCGAGGCAAGAAGATCCACCTGCGTTTCCGTATGGCCCGCGCCCGCCTTTTTGCCGTAACGTTGTAGGAAGAGATGCGTCCACTGCGCGACCGGCCACGACCTGGAGAAGAATTTAGATGTTGATCGGCATAGCAACCCTGAAGAGCGACCCCTGGAAACTGGAAGAGAACTTCCATCGCCTGGAGGCCATGGTGAGGGAAGCCGCCGGCCGCCGAGCGGAGCTGGTCATGGCGCCGGAATCGGTGCTGGATGGTTACGTCTTCAACGCCGACCCCACTTCCACCAAGGCGGAGATGCTGAAGATCGCCCAGACCGTTCCGGATGGAGAGTACCTGGGAAGAGCGGGTGCGCTCTGCCGGGAATTGGAGATCTATCTGATCTTCGGATTCCTGGAACGCGAAGGCACCGATCTGTTTAATGCTTGCGTATTGTTGGGCAGAGAAGGTGAGGTGCTTGCCCATCATCGCAAGATTACCACCGCCGGCGAGTACGACATCACACCGGGATCCGAACTGAAACCGTTCGACACGCCGCTGGGGAAGGTCGGTTTTCTGCTCTGCAGCGATCGATCGGCAGACAACGTCCGCACCCTGGCAGTTCAGGGAGCCGGAGTCATCTTTATCCCGATGGATGGCAGCGGCGGGCCGGACAACACCGAGAAGATGCGCTGGCGCGCCAAGGAGAACGGCTGCTGGATCGTGATCGCCAATACCTGGAGCGCGGTGCTCATCAGTCCCAGCGGCGAGCTGAATCTCGAGAAATATGAAACCGAATGTGTCAGCGTTCAGGTGCTGATGTTACCCCATGAGAACAATATGTCCCTCGCTAGACGCAGGCCCGACCTCTATGGTCCGCTTACGACGCCCTGCGATAGCGGGGGCTTTTACGATGCTCAGGGAAACCTGACGGAGGCTGCCTTGGAGCAGAGGGAAGAATCGCGTCGTAAGGCGCTGGAAAAGCGGAAGCGCTGAGTGTCATACAAGCCAATCTCGAAGGAGAAGGAATGGCCGATCTGTTTTTCGAAGGTGAAGTAGGGGCCGTGGATGTCCATGGCCACTACGGTTACTACGACCATGGCAAGTTCTCCGATCTACAGCTCGAGTTCCTCAGCGCCGAGCCACAAGAGGTTCTCAGACGCGCTCGTCACGCGCGCACGCAATTCACCCTCGTGTCTCCACTGTCCGGACTGACGCCCGTCGGGCTTCTCGATGTGCTGAAGGCCAACGAGGAGGCTTCCAAGGTGGTCGACGAAAACGAGGGGCTGCTGCAGTACGTCATCATCAACCCGTTGCAGACCGAATCCTATGATCAAGCGGTAGATATCCTGCAGCGGCCCAAATGCGTCGGCATAAAGATCCACCCCGAGTCGCATCAGTACCCCGTCGCCGAACATGGCGATCCCGTCTTCGAATTCGCCGCCAAACACAAGGCCGTTGTTCTGGTACACAGCGGCGACGTAAACAGTGCGCCGGATGATTTCGTGCCGTTCGCCGATCGCTATCCGGAAACCCGGATTATCTTGCCCATCTGGGCAACGGGGGCGCCGCAGCCGGTTCACCTGAGCTTCAGGTGCGGGCGCTGCAAAAAGCTCGCGGCGACAATCTTTTCATCGATACCTCCAGCGCCCGCAGTATTCTTCCCCGTCTGTTGGAATGGGCAGTGGAGGAGGTGGGCGCCGATCGCCTGCTCTACGGTACCGACACTCCGGTCTACTACTCGGCCATGCAGTGGGCGCGGGTGGTCTGCACCGATCTCAGCGAATCCGTGAAGAGAAAGATCCTGCGGGAGAACGCCTTCGAGCTCTTCGGACTGCAATCGCAGCTCTGAGTGTTGGGCAGTTTGGATCGCGCGGTCGCTCGGCGCTACCGGGTGACCCAATGTCGAAAAAGAGGGCGCGCGCTTTCTGGAAGTTGCTCGAAGGTGGTGGCCGGAATGGCGGGCACTTCGTTCTCTCTGCCGCCCACCGCATCCACAATCTGTTCCCTTTCGACCGAACCCGGTCGCAGCACCTCCAGATTCAACCACCATGGCGCATACCGAACTACGACGGAAACCCGCGGATCCAGCGAGCGGTTTGGTGCGGAAGCATGCCAGAGGCGGCTATCGAAGAGCAGAACGCTTCCGGAGGTCCCTGTGGCGTTGAACTCGGTGGGGTACGGGGCCAGCGGATCGATGCCGTTGTCGCCGGTCGGGTTGTTGGAGGTGCGGTGGCTGCCAGGTACGACCAGCGTGCCTCCGTTTCCCTCGGTAAACGGGGAGAACATCCACAGCGAGGTCAGGTGGAAGGTGGCGTCCGGATACGGCGCCGGAATGTGCCCGGCATTGCGCTGGTTGAACGGCCAGTCGGCGTGCCATCCGCCGCGTTCGTTGCCCGGATAGTTTATGGTCCCGGTGGTGAAGGACACCCGGACATGCTCGCCGAGCATGGCGTTGACCAGCCCCATGATGGCCGGCGCCGCGAGGTATTTGGCGAAGGTCTGATCGTGAACGATGATAGAGGAGAGGTGTCCGATTCCGGCCGGGGCGTTCGGATTCCGATTTTCGGCGACGGTGTCGGCAACGCTTCGACGTATCGTGTCGACATCCGCGGGTGGAACGATATCCGGCACAACGCACCAGCCATCGGTTTTCAGATGAAAGAGATTCTTCTGCGTACTCATTGATCCTGCTCCGGTTTCATCCGGACGCAAAACGGGCAACGAATTCGTCCAGGCGCTCATCTTCCGTTGAAGCCGAAGCCACGACGCCAAGCAGCGCACCCACCGGAGCCGTCTCCCCGACGTTCACGAGGCGTCTTCGCAATATTCCCTCTACCGGCGACTCGTAAACTCCGGTCACCTTCTCGTTTTCGATCTCCGCGATCTCGTCGCCGACGTCCAGCTCGGTGCCTTCTTCCACCAGCCATGCCACCACTGTGCCGTTCTTCATCGCCATGCCCCATTTGGGCATCTTGAGCGCCTTGATGCCGTCACTCATGAGCGAATACTAGGTGCAGGCTCAACCGGCGATGTCCAACACCGCGGCCTCGATCTTGTCCGCGTTGGGCAGATAGGCATCTTCCAGCTCCGGCGCAAAAGGCACCGGGGTGTGGGGGGGACAGACCATCTTGATCGGGGCCTTGAGGGCGTGAAACGCCTCCTGTGCGACCAGGGCGGAGATGTCGGTGGCCAGATTGCAGCGCGGGTTCGATTCGTCCACGATGACCAGGCGTCCGGTTTTCTCCACGGTACCGAGTATGGCACTCTCGTCCAGCGGCGACAGGGTGCGGGGATCCAGGACCTCGCACTGAACCCCCGCTTTGGACAGGTTGTCGGCCGCCTCGTTGGCGAACAGCACCATACGACCGATCGCGACGATCGAAACGTCGTCCCCTTCTCGCGTGATATTGGCCTCCCCGAACGGAATTGCGTACTCCTCGTCGGGGACCTCACCCATTTCGTCGTACATCACTTTGTGCTCGAGAAAGATGACCGGATCGTCGTCTCGAATCGACTGGGTCAACAGACCCTTCGCATCGTACGGCGACGACGGCACGACGACTTTCAAACCCGGCAAATGAGTTACGATGGGATAGAGCGTCTGACTGTGCTGCGCCGCGGCACGCAGGCCGGCGCCGTACATGGCTCGAATGGTTACCGGCACTTTGGCTTTACCGCCGAACATGTAGCGGAATTTCGCTCCCTGATTGAAGATCTGGTCCAGGCAGACTCCGAGGAAATCGATGTACATCAGCTCGGCCACGGGCCGCAAACCAGTAGCCGCCGCACCGACGGCAGCACCGATAAACGCCATCTCGCTCACCGGGGTATCGAGAACCCGGTCGCGACCGAATCTTGGGGCGAGCCCCTTGGTGACACCCAACGGACCACCCCAGGCATCGTCCTCGCCACCGGCGCCCATACCTCCCGAGATGTCTTCCCCCATCAGGATCACCGTCGGATCTTTTTCCAGTTCCTGTGCCAACGCCTCGTTGAGCGCCTGGCGCATGCTTTTCTCAGCCATGAGACAACCTCAATAGGAAGTGTAGACGTTGGTCAGCAGGTCGCCCTCGGTGGGGGAAGGTGCTTTCTTTGCTTCTTCGACCGCTTCCTCGACGAGCACCTCGGCGACGCTATCGATGCGATCGAGCTCGTTCAGGTCGACGAGCTTTTCTTTTTCGGCGCGGGCGCGAAAGGTCTTCAAACAGCATTTGTTTTTGCGTAATTCCTTAACCTCGTTTCGCGGTCGATAAGTCCCGGGATCTCCTTCGTAGTGGGAATAGAATCTAGGCACTTGAAGGTGAAGGAGGGCGGGTCCGCCGCCGCCGCGGGCGTGGTCGACAGCCTCGCCGGCCGTTGCGCACACCTGTAGAACATCGTGTCCTTCCTCGACCCGCCAGCCGGGAATATTGAATCCCTTGGCACGGTCCAGCTGGTCACCCGCCACCGCCCAGCTACTGGAGGTCGACTCGGCATAGCCGTTGTCTTCCACCGCGAACACGACGGGCAGCTGCCAGACGCTTGCCAGATTGAACGACTCCAGCGCCGCCCCTTCATTGGTGCCGCCCTCCCCCATGAAGGCCACGGCGACACCCCCGGTCTTCAACGTCTTTGCCGTGAGCGCCGCTCCGACGGCCGACGGTGCGCTTCCACCGACGACGGCATTGGCGCCCATCATGCCCTTGTCGAAGTCGGCGATATGCATGGACCCGCCTTTGCCTCCGCAGAGGCCATCTCGCTTGGCGAAGATCTCCTTCATCATCCCTTTGACATCGCAGCCTTTAGCAATGCAATGACCGTGGCCCCGATGGGTGCTGCCGATGTAGTCGGTGTCATCCAAATGAGAGCAGACCCCAACGGCCGATGCCTCTTCGCCGGCGTAGAGATGAGAAAAGCCGGGAACATTGCCTTCCGAGATCTCCAGGTGCAGGCGGTCCTCGAAGGTGCGAATGGTGCGCATCTGTCGGTACATCTCCAAAAGTTCGACTTGACTCAGGTCCATGAAGTCCTCGTTGCTCAGTCCCAGTGGGTGGCGGCATCCAGCTCGGGATAACCCCAGACCATGCGGCACGGCAGACCCGACCGGTTGTGGAACTTGTGTTTCATACCGATGGGAACCAACATACCATCCCCGCGCTCGAGCTCGATCTCTTCCTCGCCGAGCCAGACGGTGGTGCTGCCTTCGAACACGTAGAACACCTCCTGGACGTCGTGATGGTGCCAGTCGACAATCGAGCCGGGCTCGAAAACGAGGTCTCCCAGCGTGGTGTTTGATCCAGCCTTTTCGTCCACAATTACACGTTCCCCGTAACCGACGATACCGTAGGTAACCGTGTCGCGGTCCTTCGACTTTATTACCGGCATAGTGCCTGCTCCTTTTAATCAACCAGTTTCGGTCAAAAGGGGGGCTACAAGCTGGTAACCCTCTTCCAATGACTGCAACGGATTGATCAGTTTCGGACTGAGCTCAAGACTGACGGCGTCCTCGTACCCCACCGTGCGTAGAGCCGCAAAGGTGCGTTCCAGATCCGCTTCCTGCATGACACCGTGCAGCAACGGTAGGTGAAGGTCGCCTTTCCCATCATTGTCGTCCAGATGAACATAGCCCAACTGCTCGCCGGCGCATTCTATGACGTCGACTGGATCTTCGCTGGAGATCTGCAGGTGTCCCAGATCGAGCAAGAGATAGAGATTGGGGTGGCCAATGGTGTCGAGGTATTCCAGTGTGCCCAGAGCTGTGGGCAGGCTCAACCCGGGAAAATGTTCGACACAGAGTCTACAGCCAGCTGCCTGCGCGCTTTCCGCCGCCTTGGCGAGGGCATCGCCGTATTTGGTGAGCGCCGCTTCGCCGCTGTCCTGGCCAGGGACGACGTAGGCGATGTTAGCACCCAACGATACTCCCTGTTCGCAGGATCGGCTGACGACACCCAGAGCGGCCTCGACCGATCGCGGGTCCTCGCTGTGAAGGGCATCGGCATCGAAGTGGATACTCATACAGCTGACATCCATGCCCAGCTCCTTTGCCGCCGATTCCACCTCAGGTTCTACAAAGGTATCGGGCCGCATGTCGATGAGTTCGTAGCCCACTTCGCGAAGTCGCCGCAGGTCGAGCTGATTCAGCTCGGGCAATGCCCAGGCGCAACAGGAAATCCCGATCATCGCGGTTCAGATGTCGTCAAGGGGATAGACCTTGCGGCCCAGGTTTTGAAACTGAATCGGACCGGTCGTAGGATTCTGCGCGCTGGGTTCTGTAACATTGTAGATGGCGCCGGCAAAAGGTTCGAAGTGGGCGCGGTAATGGTTGGCGGATTTTATGCCTATGTACCGCATTTCTTGGGGAAGGAGCTTCAACGAGCGGGCAACGGCGGAGTCGAAAGGTTGTTCGCGGATACTTACCAGAAGGACGTGGATCCCATCCTCCACGATGTGCGCCGACGGACCCAGATTGCCCTCTAGACCGGCGTTGCGCGGGCCATCGTATTTGAAGCGGCCATCCGACACGGCGACCACTTCGGCGTGCATTCGAACCGGCTTTCCCTGCATGGGAGAAGATTTGCCACCCACATCAAGCTCGAGGCGCGCTCCAGGCCCGGCGCTGTGGCACTGCGCGACGGATTCGCGATCGACGATGTTCAGGATACAGGCCTCCTTGAGCCCGAAGTCGATGAACGCCTGCAGCACCGCGGTACTGTCTCCCGGGGAACCCCCGCCGGTATTGTCGTAGCGATCGGAGAAGATCACCGGAAACGGTCCCTTGCCGTCAAGCTTTTCGAGAACCTCGCGGGTGTCAGTTTGGGGTTCGTGCCAGCCGGCGCGGCGCTCGAAGATCCACGCCCCCAACTCGTCTGCATGCTGCTGCGCCAGTTCCAGGTCGTTCTCGGTGGCCACATACACCGAAGCCCCCATACATGGTACGTCCGCCAGCGGAAAGGAGGCCGATAGCGAGGCGCAGACGACGCCCGGCGAGCCCTCGATGCGATAGAGGCGGTCGATCACTTCCTTCATTGGCTGGTGCGCCGTGACCTGCTTCGCACCCCAGATCATCGGCAGGGGACACAGGGCCATGGTCGGGCGCAGCCCTTCGTTTACCATACGCATGAGTACGTCAGCGCATTGTCGAGCCCGCTCGGCTTGATCGATCTCGGGAAAGGTCTTGCGACCGATCAGGACGTCCGCCATCTCCACCATTTGCTGCGAGACGTTGGCGTGTATATCAAGCTCTGCCAGAATGGGCACGTCCGGACCCACCAACTCGCGAACCGCGGCGAGCATATGACCTTCGCCGTCGTCGATTCCCTCCGCCACCATGGCACCGTGAAGCTCCAACAGCACGCCATCCACTTTGCCGGCAGCGGCCATGCGTTCCAGTATATCGTTCAAGATCGTATCGAAGATTTCCCGCGGGGTTGGGCCACTGGGGTAGGCGTGGGCGCAGACCGTGGGAATCAGTTCGAATCCATGGGTTTTGGCCCCATCCAGATATCCTCCGATGATCGAATTGGAGCCGCGGAATTTGTCGAAAATCTCCTCTCCGGTGAGATACCCCACACGCTCCCGGTAGCTCTCCCAGGTGGTGGCCACCGGTGTGAAGGTGCTCGTTTCGTGGGCGAAGGTTGCGGAGAGAACGCGCATTGTTGCTCCTCCAGCAAGGTTTGTGCAGACTATCGATGCTTGGCCCGCGGGGCTGCAGCGGAGAATCCACTCTAACGATTTCGGAACTCAGAAACAAGCGCCAGGAGAAAGCAGATGTCTCGACTACGCGTCGCCGAAGTAGGGATCCGCGGTAAAGGGGGGCAGCATATGGAAATCCTGAGCGGCTTCGAGGAAGTGGAATTGGTCGCGGTCTGCGATACGGTGCCGGAGATTCTCGAATCCGTCGGCGACAAGTTCGGCATCAGTCGCCGATATTCCTCAGTAGATCAGCTGCTGGACGGCGAAGAGCTGGATGCGGTTTTCATCGCCACCCCGCCGGAATTCAATGCGCCGGTGGCCCTCCCTTGCCTGGAACATGGAGTCAATACCTTTCTAGAGAAACCACCGGGCATGACCGCTGCCGAGGCAAAGGCACTCGTCGTGGCCGCCGAGAAATCAGGTGCTAAAGGCATGGTGGGGCTGAATCGACGTTTTCATCCCATGCTCAACCAGGCTCTGGAGATGGTGGAAGAACGGGGGCCGGTAGTACAGCTGGTGGGCGAATTTCACAAACCCATGTCGGTACTCGCCAAGATGAGCCGGTTCGCACCCGAGGTCATGGACAACTGGCTGGTGGCGAACGATATCCACGTCGTCGACATGGTGCGCAGAATGGCCGGCGCCGAGGTCCGCGAGGTTCACAGCTTTGCTCGCCGCGCCGTTTCCGAGTACCGCGATGTGCACGCCGCGCTGGTGGTGTTTGAAAACGACTGCGTCGCCAGCTACAGCTTCAACTATACTACGGCGGCGAGGCTCGAGCGCTACGAGATCCACGGCAACAACGTCTCGGCTTACCTGGAGGGTGTCCGCGAGGGTTTTGTGCTGCGCGACGATGAACGCATCGAGCTGCCGTTTCCAGAGACCAGCGGCACCGAGGAGGAGATTCGGTATTTCATCGACTGCCTGCTCGAGGACAGGCCGGTAACGGCCCCGGCCCCCACCCTGGAAGAAGGATTCAAGAGCGTGCAACTCGTGGAGGCAATTCGTGCCGGCCTGAAGGACTAGGAGCGTGTCAAAGCGAATACCCAGGCACGCTCCCAGGCAGATGAAGGCGGCGATTTCTCAACCTGGGCTGATCTGCGCCGATAGTAGAAGGAGAAGCCTTATTCCGTTTTTTTCTCGAACGAAGGATCCCGCCCATCGTCCAGTCCGCTCGACTTCTTTTCCTGATGATAGCTTTGCACGGAAGCTCGGCCATAGTACAGGCCGATACCCATTCCACAGCTACAGTCGACACCGATATGAGTGGGCGCCAGGTGTCCGAGTGGGAGCTGGGGACGATTACCAAGAAGATCCGCGCGTTTGAGGCGATCCAGACGGAGGATCTGTTACCCCCTCAAGTGAGCCAGATGGGGCGGATTTTCGCCGTACGACCCGCCGCCATCGAGAGGTTTCTCTGGGGATTCTCGATGGCGCCGCCGACGCACCGCCTCGCTGGAACCCGCTGGTACACCGTCTGGTACACGGACGCGGAGATCAGGCACTCGGTGACGCTTCGTATGGATGGCGAACGCCGCATCATCGAGCGGGTGCGCCGACAGCAATCCGCAGCACCGAATCGAACCGTCGCCTACGAAGACTAGCTTCGCGACCCTCCGCGGGCCGCGCGGACAAGGCTCCTCTCTCTAGTCACTTCAGTTGACCCCATAGACACATTCCGTTTTCTTCCTTCACTCGCAAAAAGAAAAAGGCGGGTCGTTTTTATAGGGGAAGAACGGTGTGACCGCAGCATACTACACTGGACCGGGACAGCTCGAATTCCGGCCGTGCGAGCCGCGGCAGCCGGCATCGTCCGAGGTTTGCATCGACGTCGCGTACGCCGGCGTCTGTGGCTCGGATCTCTCGATCTACCGCGGACATCGAGACGAACGCATGTCTTTGCCGACGATCATCGGCCACGAGATGTCCGGAACGGTTGCGGAGGTCGGGGACGAGGCCGGCGAGTGGCAACCCGGCGACCGGGTCGTGGTGTTGCCGTTCGAGACCTGCGGCAGTTGTCGCGCCTGCCAACAGGGTCTTTCTCACATCTGCTACAACATGGACTTCTTCGGCGTCGAGAGTGCCGGGGCCTTCCAGGACTCATGGACGGTGCCGGCCCATACGCTCCATCGTCTGCCGAGAGGGATGCCCCTGGAGCATGCCGCCCTCGTCGAACCGGTTTCGGTGGCTATGCACGCGGTGCGTACGTCTGCCCTCAAGGAAGGGGACTTCACCGTCGTACTGGGTGGCGGACCGATTGGGCTGCTGACCGCATTGGTGGCAAAATTCCGCGGAGGCAGCGTGCTGTTGTCGGAGCCGAATCCGTTTCGCCTCGACTTTGCCCGCGCCTTGGGTTTTGATGTGGTCGACCCCACCGTGGACGATCTGCAGGAAGCGGTGCGGGAGGCCACCGATGGGTCGGGGGCAGATCTCGTATTCGAGGTTTCCGGCTCCCAGGCGGCGGCGTCGATCATGAGCGAGCTGCTGTGCGCCCGCGGTTTGATGCTCGTGGTCGCCGTCTTCGGCGAGCCGCCGCGCATCAATCTGAAGAGCTGTTTCATGCGCGAGCTGCGCCTGCAGTCGGTTCGCTGTTACACCCACGAGGATTTCGATGCAGCGATCGATCTGATCGCCAGCGGTCAGTATCCGTTCGAGCGCGTGATAACCGGGCAGGTCCAGGTAGAAGAGCTTGGCGATGTATTCAACGAGATGGAGACGGGCGCGCCGGTCATGAAGACCTTGCTGAAGATTGGTGGACAGGCTTGAGTGTGCTCGAAGGTTTCCAGTTGCACGGTAAGACGGCGCTGGTCACCGGCTGCCGTCGGGGCATCGGTGCCGGCATGGCTCAAGCGTTGGCTGAAGCGGGCGCCGATATCGTCGGGGTCAGCGCCCAGCTGGAAAGCAGCGGAAGCGAGGTGCAATCGTTGGTGGAAAGGTGTGGCCGCACCTTCAAAGGATACGCATGTGATCTTGGAGATCGCGCCGCGGTCCGCCAGTTCATCGCCGAGGTCAAGAACCAGGAAGCGGCGATCGATATTCTGATCAACAATGCCGGAATCATCCGGCGAACTCCCGCCGCGGATCATTCCGATACTGATTGGGACGATGTTCTGGAGGTGAACCTGTCGGCTCAGTTCGTGCTGGCGCGCGAGTTTGGCAGGGGCATGATCGAACGCGGCGATGGCAAGATCGTCTTCACCGCTTCCATCCTGAGTTTTCAGGGCGGCATCACCGTGCCCGGGTATGCCGCGTCGAAAGGGGCGATCGCTCAATTGACCATGGCGCTGGCCAATGAATGGGCGGGCAGTGGAGTAAATGTGAATGCCATAGCGCCGGGGTACATCCGCACGGACAATACCCAGGCGCTGCAGGATGACGAGGAACGTTTCCAGCAGATTCTAACGCGGATCCCGGCGGGGCGTTGGGGCACCACGGACGATTTGAAGGGCGCGGTCGTGTTCCTCAGTTCGTCCGCTTCTTCCTACGTCAACGGTATCACTCTCGTCGTCGACGGAGGTTGGATGGGGCGGTGATGATCAGCTGCGCGCAATACGGCACCAAACACCGGCATGCGGGGGGCAAGCTTCTGGCTCTGCAGAGAAACCCTGAGGTATCTCTCGCCGGCGTCTACGAACCCGATCCCGACCGGCGCAGGGAAGTTCAGGATGCGGAGGAAGATAACGCCTACGCAGGGGTGCACTGGTTCGAGAGCGCGGCGGAGATCCTGGAGAATCCGGATATAGTGGCGGTGGCATCGGAGGGCAACAATCGCGAAAGCCTCGAGCAGACCTCCGCACTGGTGCGCGCCGGCAAACATGTCTGGTACGACAAGCCGGCCGGAGATGACTGGGAATCCTGGCGCACCGTCGTCGCCGAGGCGGAAGAGCGAGGACTATTCGTCCAGCTGGGGTACATGCTGCGTTACCACGACGGGTTCGCACGGATCATCAGCTGGGCCAAGAACGAAGTTCTGGGGGATATCTTTTTCGTGCGTGCCCATATGTCGACGCATATTCCGGAGGAATACCGGCGACAAATCGCCCGGGATCATATGGGCGGCATCATGTTCGACCTTGGCGGTCACGTGCTCGATCAGATCGTCTGGTTATTGGGTCGTCCGAGCAAGGTTACACCCTTTCTGCGCAATGACGGTATCAGGATACCCGATTTTCCCGACAACACCCTCGCCGTGTTCGAGTTCGAACGGGCCATGGCGATCATCGAGATCTCAGCGATGGAAAGCCGGCCCATGGCACGCCGGTTCGAGGTCTATGGCAGCAACGGCAGCGCAATAATCCTCGAACCGTTCGAACCCGGTCATCAGGTGCGTCTCTGTCTCGAAGAGCCGCGGGAAGGGTACTCGTCGGGAGCCCACCTGCTGTCCATACGGGGCTGCTCCCGGCAGCAACTCTACGAGCTCGAGCTGGAGGCGTTCCTGGCTGCCGTCAAAGGGGAGCAACCGCCGGACCGCCCTTTCGACCACGAGCTGCTGGTTCAGGAGAGTCTGCTGCGAGCTACCGGCCATTTGCCCGGTTGAGAAAACCCCATCATCTGTATGACCAAACTCCAAAAAGGAGCGCTTCGTCATGTTGGTAGAAGGCAAGAAAGCACTCATCACCGGATCCGGTCGGGGCATCGGCCGCGGCATCGCCCAGCTGCTGGCCGAGGAAGGGGCCGATGTTGGGATCAACGATCTGGAGCGCAACGAGGCGGCTGAAGAGACCCTGCAGCTGGTCGGTGACACCGGGCGCAAAGCGAGCTGGCATCAGGCAGACGTCAGCACGGCCGATGGGATCAACCGGATGATCGACGAATTCATCGCGACCCACGGCCGCATCGACATCATGGTGAACAACGCCGTTTCCACCCACGACAAACCGTTTCTCGAGATTACCGAAGAGGATTGGGATGCGGAGCTGGCTGTCGCCTTGAAGGGATATTTCCTCTGCAGCCAGCGCGCGGCGCGGGAGATGGTGAAGCAAGGGGATGGTGGCCGCATCGTCTGTATCAGCAGCGTTCACGCCCTCAGGGCCTGGGATGGGGATCTGATCTACGGTGTGTGCAAGGCCGGTCTGCTGCGCATGGTGCGCAGTATCGCCCTGGATCTCCACGGACACGACATAAACGCCAACTGCATCCTGCCCGGTTACATCGACAGCCGCTTGCTGCCTCCGGAGGAGGAGCACAAACGCGGCAAGATCGGCCATGCCGAGCATGCCTGGCCCTGGATTCCGTGCAATCGCAGCGGCCTGCCCCTCGACATCGCCAAGGCCGTGCTGTTCCTGTCTTCCGGATTAAGCGACTATGTCAACGGCGAGTCCATCACGGTCGACGGTGGCTTGTTGGTGGGTGGCACACCCGAAACCAACCAAAGCTGATAGCGGCCGATGCCATCGTCGGGCTGCGGGCTTCGAAACTTGCGGGTGCCGCCTACTCCGCCGCGAAACCTGCGTCCCGGAACTGATTATGAAGCCGGTCGACCAGATCTACCAGTAGTCCGGCCGCTGGCTTCACCCACCATCACCCGGGTGCCTTCCTGGTTCTCGCACCAGACTTCCAAGGAACAGGTGCCATCCGCTTCAATGTCGGCGATGCGGGCTTTGGTCTGTACGGTATCGTTCTCGGCCACCGGGTGGATGAATTTGAGGTTCGAGGTGGTGCCGTGCCGCAGCCAGCCGGCGCCAAAGAGCTCGATCATGAGCTCGGCGAGATGGCCCAGGTACTGGGTCGAGGAGACGTAGATCGTCTCGAGACCGGACGCCTTTGCAGTCTGCAGGTCGGTGTGAATGTTCTTCCGCGGCCAACCGGGGGTATTGAGCGGTCCTCCGGAAAAGGCGGCGATCCGTTCCCAAGACATCTTCTTCGTTCTACCGGCAAACACCTTCCCAATTTCAGTATCTCTGTCAATCATCGATATTCTCAGGTGAGTTTTGGAGCCGCGAAAGTGTTGGTCATTTTTCTCCGCAGGATCTCCAGCCCATCTTCGTCGGCAATGAGTATGTCCAGCACATGCCAGGGCCGTCCCCGTTTTTCGAACTTTTCGACCACTTCCCAGGTGACGGTCAAACGTTTGCCCACCCGTGCTGGATTACAGTAGTTGGTCTCTTCGGCTGCGTGAATCTCAGCCCACCCTTGCGGAAGATGGAAAGATGAGCTCCGTGTATTGTTGCTCATATTGAGCAACAGTCCGGGGTGCGCAATGGGATCCTCCGCGTCGAGGTAGATCGCGCTGTAGTCCTCCTCGGCGTATAGGTACTGTTCGTTGAGCTCGCGAGTGACGACAAATTCGAGCGGCGCAAAGCGCTCGCCAACGTCCATTATATGCGCACTTTTCGGTTCCGACACGGTTCAAACTCCTTTGGTTTGGCTTGGCAGTATCGGGCGACGAAGACCGGAGAAGGGAAGGAAAGATAAGGATTGCATGGTGAGCGGCAATCGAGCAGGTTTTGTATTCGCTGCCGTGACGGGTGGCCAATTTATCGGAAAACGAGGATCTCATGAAATATCTGATGCGGTTTCTTGCCGCGATAGGCGCGCTGACGCTTCTGGCGGTCGTGCTTCTGGTAATCGCCGTGAGTCTGGTCGGCAGTGGGAAAGAGTCGGTTCCCGAAACGGCCATTCTTGAGCTCGACCTGGAGCAGCAGTTGGTCGAGTACGTTCCCGAGGATCCGGTTGCCCAGGCGCTGTCTTTGGCGGAAGAGCAGCTGACGGTTCGCCAGGTGACGGAGGCGCTAGAGCGAGCAGCGGACGACTCCAGGGTGGTTGGAATCTTTGCCCGCGTTGGGGCGGCTCCTATGGGGATGGCGGTGATTCAGGAGCTGCGCGATGCAATAATGGCCTTTCAAGAAGTTGGGAAGTTCGCCGTCGCGCATGCCGAAACCTTCGGGGAATTCGGACCTGGGAGTGGCTCCTACTATTTAGCCACCAGTTTCGGAGAGATCTACCTGCAGCCCAGCGGAGATCTGGGTTTGACCGGCATCATGTATGAAAGCCCCTTTCTAAGAGGGGCCATGGAGAGGCTCCACATAAAGCCGCGGCTGTCGAAACGCAAGGAGTACAAGAATGCGGCCAATCTGTTCACCGAGGAGTCGTACACCGAAGCCCATAAAGAGTCGGTCACGAGGCTCATGAACGCTCAGTTCCTCCAGCTGGTCGCCGGAATCGGCGCGGCTCGAGGAATGGAAGGCGACGCGGTAAAGGCGCTGATGGAGGTCGCGCCTCTGAGTTCCCAGAATGCTCTCGACAGCGGATTGATTGATGGTCTCTACTACCGCGATGAGGTTTCCGAGCAGGTGAAGAAGCGAGCTGAGAACGGCAAGCTGATCGAGTTGAAGAAGTACCTGCGAAAGACGAAGGATTCGATCGAAACAGGTCCGGTGATCGCCCTGGTCTACGGTACTGGCCAGGTACACCGGGGGAAGAGCGATTTTAATCCATTGGGCGGTTCGCCCTCCATGGGGAGTAGCACCGTCACCGCCGCCGTTCGCGACGCCGCGAAGGAAGAGGATGTGAAAGCGATTGTCTTCCGCGTCGACTCGCCGGGAGGATCCTACGTGGCTTCGGATGCGATCTGGCGCGAATTTCAACAGGCTCGAGAGGCAGATAAGCCGGTGATCGTCAGCATGGGCAACGTCGCCGCCTCCGGGGGATATTTCGTCTCGATACCGGCCACCAAGATCGTTGCACAACCGGGCACTATCACGGGATCGATCGGGGTGCTGGCAGGTAAGCTGGTCACCGGCGAGTTCTGGAAGAGGCACCTTGGGGTTACCTGGGACGAGGTGCACACCAATACCAACGCTACCATGTGGACCGGCGTCCAGGATTACACCCCGCAACAGCAGGAGAAGCTGGAACAGGTGCTGGACCGGATCTATCTAGATTTCACCGGCAAGGTAGCTGCCGCACGGGATCTGACGACGAGCCAGGTCGAGGCAGTCGCCGGCGGCCGGATCTGGAGCGGCTCCGACGCCATGGCCCACGGATTGGTCGACACGCTTGGGGGATTGGAGCTGGCGGTGCGCCTGGCAAGTGAGGAAGCCGGGCTCGACCCACAGGAACCGGCAACCTTTCGCATATATCCGCGTCCGAAACCATTGCTGGAGCAGCTGCTGGAACGGCTGGATACCGGTGGCGGCGCCCAGGCAACGGCCGGTCGTCAGCTGGCCGTTATCCTCAAGCCGCTTGCTCGGGTCGCCGCAGAGCTGGAAAACGCCCATGCCGGCGGAGTTCTGCAGATGCCGGGGCTAAAGCCCTCGTGGTAGAGGATCAGGTCTTGGTGAGGAACTGTTCGATCTGTCGCTTGAAGCGGGCGCCGTAGATCATGTCGAAGGTGTCCTGCTTGCCGGGGAAAAGCAGGCCGATCTGAAAGCGAAGATCGCCGGCGCGCTCGTGAGCTTCATGGGGATCAACTAGACGGTTCTCGATCAGATGCGAGAGGTGGTCCACCATTTCGCGCACCGTTTGGAGGCGCACGGCCTCCCGTCCGCAGCGCAATTCATTGATGGAAGCCATTCAACTGTCCTCTTTCACCGGACCGTAATCAGGGCCCCACGCTTCTGCGATCTTTCGTCCGTCGCGATCTAGCGCGGGGAGGTCGGGGGCGGCCAAGGGTGCATAATCCTTGACCCACGAAAGATTCTCCGCCAGTTCTTGCTCATTGTACATCCCGATCACAGCGATTGCTATCCCGGGCAACCCCAGGGCATAACGCAACGCCTTCTGGTGATCGTGCGGGCCATGGGCTGCCAGGGCCGACTTGCGCTTCGATTCCGTCGGGCCGGTTTCGTAGTTCATCGACTCCGCGCCGCCGTACACCTTCATGGCGGCCACACCTACATTTCGTTCCACTGCCAGCGGCAACACCAGCTCCTCGAAATTGTAGGTGTAACGGTCGGCATAGTTCATCCCCAACATCACCACATCGACCTCGGCCTCACGCAGGATACGCGCCGCCTTCCGGGGCCGATTGTGGGTGCTGAAACCCAGGTATCGGGTCCATCCCCGACGCTGAGCTTCCCGCAATCCTGCGAGAGCACCGCCGGCGCTCAAGACTTCATCCGTGTCCAGGCCGCCCACGTCGTGGACGTAGGTCAGGTCCACCTGATCGATCCCCAGGTCTGTGAGGTTCTCCTGAAGGATGTCCAGTGCTTTCGTGGCGCTTGCGGTAAGGACCTTGGTTACGACAAAAACCTCGTCGCGGCGCGCGGGTAGCATCTGCCCGAGCTGTTTTTGCGCGCGTCCGTAGCCGGGAGCCGTATCCAGGTAGGTTACTCCGCGATCTACCGCTGCGTGGAATAGCTCTATAGCAGCTTCATCTTCGAGGCCTATGCCGGCGGGGGCGGTTCCAAGTCCTAGTATAGGCACGATTTCCCCGGTTTTTCCGAGGATGCGCTCGGGCATTCCCCTTGCGTCCGTAACTGTTTTTAAATCAATATCTTGCATGCCAGCCGTCCCGTGTGCCAGGCGGTAGAGAACGACCCAAATCTAAGCCCCATTTGTAGCCCTGCAAAGGAAAACCTCCTGAAAAGAGGGGGCACCGTGACTAGGATCACGCAGAAACCGTCCTACCTCGTCGAAATCTATAAGTAAGAGACATCACGTAATACTACGTAATAGTTTTTGGTTCGTAACTCAGAGACGAGGAGACGGGTACCATGAACGCTATAGCCGCACTATCGCTTCTTCTGCTGGTTCTTTCTTTCCCAGGACACACCCAGACCCTTGAACAGCTGGATGCTTCAGTGCCATCTGATTGGTGGTCCGAAAGCGGCAACCACATGGACGGGCTGTGGGTGAAAGACGGTATCGTTTTTTCCGTCTCCGATCGCAAAGACCGCTTGATTCTTGAAGGTCCTGGGTTCCAGGTTACGGATGAGACCGTCTTTATCAACAGCAACTTCTGGAACAACGATCCCTCAGAATTCGATGGCCGCGAGCTATCACTCGCCGAGTTCGCCGAACGGATCGAAGCCGGAGAAGCCCCGGATTTGGTCACCGTCTGGAGCTTGCCTTTGAGCGACGGCAGCGCCGTTGCCCAACGGGCACAGTACGGCATCTCGCCCGAACCTACCGATCGCGCCTTTCACTTCGGCCGCATTGAACAGGACGAAGATCGCGGCACGATCCTTCGCGCCTTGGGAGAGCATTGGGAACTGGTGGGGGAGGTGGGAGATGAAAACGGCGATCCCATCGTGGACCTCTTCGGGGATCTGCTGCAAACCGAGAAATTCCCCCTTCCGGGTGACCGCGTGCGTTTGCTTCTGCACAACGGCACCGTTCTGCGCATCGTTCGCGATCCGCCCCTCATCGGGGAGTCCCATCACGCATCCACCTTCACCGAACGCCGGATCATTGGCGAGATCTTGCCCGATCGCCGGGCGTTACGCCTTCAGGGTCCCGTTGTCGTGGTTGGGGCGCACACCGAGTTCTACAACGAGCGCGGACTCGGTATCGACCGGGAGGCTTTTGCCGATCGGTTGGAACCGGGCGATCCGCTCCAGGTGGAAGGCGAATACCGGGGGCAGCTCTTTCACGCTCGAAGCGTCGACCTGCTGCAGGACATTCACGAGTCGAGGGCATTTCGTGACGGCAACTTCTGGCGCTTTTATGCCGGAAAATTCGAAGTCACCACGGGTGCCTTGAGGACCCTGGAACAGCATTACACCCAGGTCGCAGCAGACGCCTCGTTGGTCGACGTGGAAACAGATGCCCGCATCTCCTTCGAGGATCTCGTCTCGGGGATGTCGGTCAGGATCGAGCGGCTGCATTGCACTGATCCACGGCACACACCGACTGCCGAACTCCGCAGCAAACATTTCTGCGATATCGTTGTCGCGCTGGACGCCAACGTCCCCATTGACGCCGATGTGGAGATTTACCACGAGTGGAACCGGGACGGTATCGTTGCGCGCATCGAGGAGAACTTCGTGGGCCGAGAGCTGGTTCTGCAGGGTCCGATCGTGCGCAGGGATCGATTCACCGAGATAACTACTGGCGACGGTTTTCCCGCCGATCTCCATGAGCTGCGTCCCGGGCAGAAGGTCTATCTGGAGATCGTGCCGGCCCGTGACCCCCTCGTCGCTTTGGCACGAAAAATACAGATGTGGAACCCGCAACTGGGCTACGGTGACGGGCCCGGAATCGCCATCGGCACGATCGATGCGGTTGAGAACGATCTCATCTATCTAGAAGGAGAGCGATTCTCCCTGCCCGCCGAGCTGGTGGTTCAGGATGAGGAGGGTGAAGAGCTGAAGACCCAGCAGTTGAAGGGCGGAACCTATGTGGAATTGAGGATTCAGGACACCTCGGTGGGCCGTCGAACCACACAGATTCGAATCCAGAGTAGGGATCCGCATTTTCAGCCTCAGCGCGAAGAGCAGGTTCAGCTCTTCGAAATCGCCAACGATGGCAGGTTGATCCTCGCCGGTCCGCGAATGACGCTGGTTCCCCGGCCCGCCGGCTCCACCCGCGGCACCGAGCTCATCGGTCGCCACGGTGAAGAGCTCTCGTTGACCGAATTCTCGGAGGAGATTGGGCGATCTCCGGATGTGAAGCTCATCGCCGTCAACCGAACTAGCCGTGCCTCAGGGGTGGAAGTAGCGTTATTGGTTCGCATCTACAACCATCAGGTCCCGTGGGAAGAGCAAGTACCGGACGGAGCTGAGGTCGGATACCTGGGATGGTTGGATGGGGATCAGCTGCAGCTGATTGACAGGGATCGCTGGTTACATCTGGCTGTGGATGCGAGCGTCCGCCGTGACGGAGAGCTTTTGCCGCTGGAATCCGTTGCTCCCGGGTCGACGGTGCGGATCAGCATCGCCTCAGTCCCTTCCGGATACGCTCGTTTCTTCGGGGATATCGTCAGTCACATCGAGGTCGCCACCGGATCTGTTGCACATGAAGGCCGGTCCGGTGCCATCCAAGGCGTCATCGAGGAGCTGGACCAAAGAGGCCGCAGTTTCGCGCTGCGGGGAACCGAATTTAGATACGACCCCTTTCTCACCACCGTCATGTTGTCGAGCGGTGAGCGCGTCAGCGTAGAGGAGTTGAGCAGCGGAGAATTGCTGGCCATCGAATCCGTCCCGGGTGAGATACCTACGGCGACCCAGATATTTGTCGTCGGCGACGAAAGTCTCCGCTTCGGTGGGGAGATGGCATTCGGGCGACTGCGGTCGTATCACGTCGGCGACCGGCTTCTCAGTGTTGAAGGACCACAGTTCGAGGTACCGGAATCAGTCGAGATCTACAGTGCGGACGGACGGCAGCTGACTTTGGCCGACGTGCGGCCGGGGCATCGGGTTTCCGTATACGTGGACGGGCATTCCGCGTCTATCGCTCGCCGCATCGAGATTCAGCACGAATTGGAGGAGGAATCCGGATTGAGCGTGGTTTCCGGCGTGCTCACTTCCGGATCCAAAGCGGATCTCTACGACATCGAGGTGCAGTTCAGCGAGCCACTAGTAGTCCGCCGCAGTTACGTCGCCGTCGATATGGCGTTGCATCCACGCCCCCCGGCAGGAGATCTCATGGGATACCTGAATGCAACCCGCGACTTGGAGGAGGGCAACCGGAGAATCGTCCTGAGGGACGTGCCGCTTGATCCCCAGCAGACCTATCAGCTCTCTGTACTGTCGGCCCGCGGGTCTTCCGGTCGCGAGCTGACACAACCTGTCCACCTGCTGCTGGGTAATCAACCACCCGCCTCCGAGCTGGGCACCTTCGCTGGTGCGATCCGGCTGCACGGGGATGAGATCGCAGATGCCTCGGTGCTGTTGTTCGATCCCTCTCGCGATATTCTGCAAGTGATTACGGGCATAAACGTTGGAACTTCCGGCCGCTTTCGGTTCGTTGGCCTGGTGCCCGGGTCCTACAGTGCTTTCGCTCAGATCGAGACCGCCGGCGGGGTCTCGCTGCTGGAGTTTTTCGACGCTGACGGAGACGGCGAACGAGACATCATCACCGTCAATTCGGACACCGAGATCGATCTGGAATACGAGTTCTGGGTCGACGGCGGCGCGCCGGTGACAGCGATGGGACAGGGAACAGCTTCGTGGGACCTGGACCCTGCTGCGGGCAACCAGTTCGTATCAGATCAAGAGGTAAAGCCGGGTGACACCGTGAGATTGTCGTTATACGGGTCCGACTTGCAGGAGGTAACCGGGGTTTCAGCTGTCGTGCGCTTCGATACCTTACAGCTGTCCTTCGAGCGGGTATCCGAAGACACCGAGGACGAGATTCATCTACTGCGCTCCCGGCGGGGTGCTATCCCGCTGTTTCTGCCTCCCCGTCTTGCGATGATGGGGTGCAGTTCGGCGGTGCCATACTCAGCCCGACGGCCAACACGGCGGCGACGGGAGACGGGCTACTTGGGATATTCGATTTCACCGTCTTGGATGGGTTTGCAGGGACGCAGATAGAACTCGAGGAGTTGGTATTGAGCGTCGTGGGAGGGAGCCGAGATACCCTGGACGTTAACGCTACTGCTGTCCTCGAAGCACCTTCCATAGCTCCCCGAATCTCACCAAGCAGGTTTTCGTTCGATCTGAATCCGAACGCGGGGGACGATCGGGTGCCCGAGCTGGGGGAGATTCAGGCCGGCGACCAGTTTGAGGTGGCGATTTACATCAACGATGCCACCGCGATAGCCAACTATTCAGTGAAAATCGCGTACGATACCGAGCAACTGGAGTACCTGGAGTATTCTATCCACGGAACGAATGAGCCTCCCTTTCTCTCCTCAGCTGGCGGAAGGATCGTCGCGCTGCCTCCGATAGTTGGGAATGGCTCGTTGGAGTTCGGCAATGCCCTCCTGGGGCCCTCTGCAGACGAGGCACCGTCGGGGAACGGCATAGTGGCTATCCTCACCTTCGCCGCCACTGCGCATTTCTTGGAAACCGAGCTCACCATCGTCGACTATTCAACGCGGAGCTTCGATGGAACGAACGAAACCCTGGCAACACCTGTCGTTGCGCGCTTGACCAATAAGTCGTTGGGCGCAATCGCCAAGGTCGACGCCGATTTCGATAACGATCAGCGAGTCGATTTCAACGACTTCTTCATGTTCGCAGACGCGTTTGGGCGCCCCGATTTCGACCCCGTATTCGATCTCGATGGCAACGGGGCGGTGGAGTTCGGTGATTTCTTTCTCTTCGCCGATCACTTCGGCCAGGCCGCCGGCAAAGCGATTGTGGTCGACCAGCTCACCTCGGTGCCGGGGGGGCTCGCTCTAATTGGTAAACCTTCCGGGGACGAGTTTACGTTAGAGCTGCATAGCCAGGATATGGAGCTAAGGGCGTTCCAAGCTGTAATCCGGTACGACGCTGACCGGTTCAAGCTGCTGCCGAACGACCCACTCCAGGACGAACGAAACCTGTTGATGGTGTTCCCTGTTGACGGAGAGATTCAGATCCTGGGGGGGCAAGCTGGAGGCAGCGCCTACCAAAACAGCATGCTTGCCCAGTTGCGATTCGCTCCCGTATCCGAAACCTCCAGAGGGAATTTCATCGTCGAATCGGCAAATGTGAGTCTCACCGGCGGTACCATCGGTCAACCGGAACGGCTGGGAGGACACCGAGTAGAGATGCTGCCGGCCGAATTTTCGCTGGAACCGAATTTTCCGAATCCGTTCAATCCCACAACCTCCATCCGCTACAACCTGCCGGCCGGCGCCCGCGTGACCCTCGAGATTTTCAACAGCATCGGACAGCGGATACGGACCCTGGCGGATGGCGCCCACCAACCGGGAAGCTACGCGGTGGAATGGGATGGCATGGACCAGCATCGCACAGCCGTCGCTGCAGGGTTATATTTCTATCGGCTTCACGCCGGCGATCAGGTGCAAACGAGAAAAATGATACTGGCTAAATAAGGATCGCGAAAATGTCAGCGAACAGGTCTTGCGTGCGGGCAGCTTTCGTCTCTTTTGGCATGGTCATTCTAGCGTGCGGCAAACTTCAAGCGGAGCGCGCGCTGCCTTTCAGCCTGCCCAAGGTGAATGGATCTCAGTTCGTGCTGGAGGAGGAGTTGGGTCGCGGACCGCTGGTGTTCGATTTCTGGGCGACCTGGTGCAAACCGTGTATCAAAGCGCTGCCCGGGTTGCAAACGATCGCGAAGGAGTATGCGCCGCGCGGGGTAAAGGTATTCACCATCAACATCGATGGGCCGCGAAACGAATCGAAGATCCAGCTTTTTTTGCGCCGTTACCGGCTCGAGCTGCCCGTGCTGCTGGACAAGACTAACGCCTTGATGAAACAGTTTCATTTCGTTGCCCCGCCGGCGACGATGGTCATCGCCCGCAACGGTGAAGTGGTCTACAAACGGGAAGGGTACAAACATGGGGACGAGGCGAAGCTGCGGCAGGTGCTCAACCAGTTGCTTGCCAGCCAATGAGCATCGAGCCGTTCAGAATACGCGGCTGACCAGGCGGAACTCGAGACCTTCAAAGCCCAGCACCTCGTAACAGGTCCCCCCGGTACAGGCCAGGCCAGGTCGCCGCTTGCCGGCGAACAGATTGAGGTTGCGGCCGTTCTGAATCTCCCAGTTCATGTTGCCTCCCCACCAATAGGTCGTTCCCGAGATATCGGCGCCGCGCTCCAGCTCGTCGGTGGACCGCTGGAGAACGATCGACCAGGACCAGGCAGGGGCACGGTCCACACCCAAGGTTAGATACAGGTTGCGGTAGGGAAGCTTCTCCCGACCGAAGCGACGGTCAACGTCCTGGAATTGAAGATCTCCACGGCCGGCGTAGCGCGAGGTCGCCTGCCAATCTATCCCGCTTCCGACGGTGCGTCGACGCTCGTTGTTGAAGCTTCGATCGCGGCTGTAGTCCGCGAAGAGCTGACCGTCGACGTCGGCGCCAAGAGGGAGGTCGGCTTGGGCGAACAGTTCCCAGGAATTCATGTCGTCCTCGGATCCTGCATCACCCCGCCGTTTGTAGGTTGTGAAATTGGTGGTGAGGGTCTGTCCGCCGAGGAATCCGTAGCTGATCTCGAGCTGGGTTCCACTCTCGTCATCCGCCAGGAGTTCGTGGGTATCCCGGTTCAGCAGATACGATTCATGCTCGCGAATCAGCGGTGGCGGGTTGTTGATCGTCGAAAAAGCGAAACGCCGGTAATCCTTGTATTCGAAGCTCAAGCCGAAACCTCCACGGGCCAGGGTGAAGGAGGAGTAGAGCGCCCGCGGCAGGTCGCGATCGAGCGAGAACCAGCGGCCGAGGTCCATATCGTACTGGGCGTACTCGCCGTAGATCTCGGTGTAGCTGTCGCGCAACCCGAGGCGCTCCAAAAAGCGGCCAAGGCGAAGTCGGGTGAACAGGGTGCCGGCATTCTGCTCCCGGCCACCCGACTTGATCTCCAGCAATCCCGTACCCAGATCGAGAAAGGGCGTGGGTTTCAATTCGACCCGGCTGCCGGCGACAGCGCCCCGACGCCGATCTATGCCAGAGAGGCCTGGCGGGAAATTGCTATTGAGGGGTGAGCCGCGCAGCAAGACCAGGTCCACCATCCTGTTGTGGTATCGCAGCTGAACCCCATCTAGATCGCGAGTCAACTGGTACCGACGGCGCGCGCCCCGCTCCTCGGTGATCACCCCCGGCTGCTCGAACGCATGGAGAAGGAGCCCCTGCCCGATTATGCTGTAATAGCTGCCGACACTCAGCTCGATCGGTCCGCGATGATAGCGCACGAAGCGCTGGACGAGCTCGTTGTAATTGCGACCATCTTCGCTGGTTCGGTAACTCTCGTCGCGTACTCCCGCCTGGAGAGCCCCGTAGGTCAGGTCCAGGTTCAGCTGCAGGTACCCGGTGCGCATACCCGCCGGTTTGTCACCGGGTATGTTGCCCAACTGAGCCTCGGATAATGTGCTGATGCTCACCTGGGCTCCGGCACCAGTGGTCCAGAGAAAACAGACGACGCCAAGTGCAACGGTGAGAAGGCCAGTTCCACGGCTCATATGTGCCATCATCGATGAGCCGTGGAATGGGCTCGCATCACCCGTTGCACTCCTGCAACACCTGCTCCAGGATGGCGAGACCCGAATCGATCTCGGGTTTGGTAACGGTAAGCGGCGGAGCGATGCGAAATACTCCGCCCAGGCCAGGCAGCTGCACGATGTTCATGTTCAAGCCAAGTTCGAGGCAACGGCGGGAGATCGACGCTCCCAGTTCAGGTGCAGGGACTCGCGTTTCGCGATCGGCGACAATCTCCACCCCCAGCAAGAGTCCTCTACCGCGCACATCGCCGATGCATTCGAAGCGCTCCTGTAGAGATACCAGGCCGGTCCTCAGGTAGGCACCCATCTCCTCCGCGCGCTGCGCAAGTTTTTCCTCTTGGAGCACCTTGACGACGGCCAGGCCGACGTAGGCTGGAAGGGGGTCGGATACGTGGGAGGTGTAGAACAGGAATCCTTTTTCGTGACAGTCGGCTTCGATCTCCGAACTGGTCAGGGTTGCCGCCAGCGGCAGGCCGGCGCCAAGTGTCTTTGACAACGTCAATATGTCAGGGGTGACTCCGGAGTGTTGAAAAGCGAACTCCCGGCCTGTACGTCCCATGCCGGTTTGCGCCTCGTCCAAGACCAACAGCATCTCGCGTTCGTCGGCTTTTTCCCGCAGCCGAAGGAGATAGTCTTCGCTAAGCTCGACCACCCCGCCGACGCTCAAAAGAGGTTCGGCGACGACGGCGGCGTAGGCCCCTACCGACTGACGATCCAGGGTATCGAACCCCGATTCCAGACAGGTCATATCGCAGCGGTCCCGACAGTGTTTGATCGGGCAGCGATACGCGTTGGGGACGGGTAAGGCCATCGCACCCGGAATCCCAGGACCGTACCCCTTGCGTCCCGCCGAATAGGTAATCGAAGAGGACCCCGCCGTCATGCCGTGCCAGGAACCGACGAAACCCACGACCTCGAACCCTCCCGTAAACATCTTGGCCATGCGGAGGGCCGCTTCGTTCGCCTCGCTGCCGGTGTTGACCAGGAGCACCTTCTGCAGTTCCGAAGGAAGCATTTTGGCCAGGGCGACGGCCAGCTCGACTACCGGCGGTGACAGCATGCCGCTGAACAGGTGGAGCACCTGTTTCATCGCCTCTTCCATGGCGGCGAGCATCTCGGGATGGTTGTGGCCGAGGATGGCGCACATCTGTCCGGAGGTGAAGTCCAAAATGGCACGGCCGTCGCGGTCGAATACGTAGGAACCCTGGGCGCGCTCGATCAGGAACGGGGCAAACTGTCCTCCGTAGCGGACCAGGTGTTTTTCGACCGCTTCCCAGAGCTCTCGGTCGTCAGCTTCACTCACGATGTTTGGAATATTCCCGCAAAGGGTAGGCACGCGAATCTTGTTGATCTATTTTAGCCAATTCGGCCACAAAAATGAAGCGACCCTCATAAGGAGAGAACCCACATGCCCTGGTTACAGACCGAAGAGAAGCTCCAGCTTCTAGGTATCTATGCCCATCCCCACGATTTAACCCATGCGATCGGGACCATGGGGAATCACGTGAAAAACGGCGACGCCGCCACGGTGGCAATCGTGACCGATGGCGGCGCCACCCACAACGAGCGCCTCTGGGAGGAGCTGCACAAGGAAGGCGCCGAGCGCAACAGCGATGTGACCGAGCAGAAACGGCAGGAGTACGCTCAGCAGAAGTACGAGGAGGCGAAAACCGCCTGCTCCTATTTCGGGGTTACCGACGTCCGCTTTCTCGGCTACAAGGACAAGCCACTTCTGCGCACCGACGAGATGGTGGAAACGGTGGTCGATCTGATTTGCGAGGTGAGACCCGACATATTGATCACCGAGGTGCCGGCGCTGCACTGGATGGATCGCACCTTCGTAACCCCGGACGATCACAGCACCTGCTCTGCTGTGGTGACAGAAGCGCTTATTATCGCCCAGCACCCGCACCTGGACGGAGACAAACAGCGCATCCCCCACAAACCGGGCCGGATCTATTACATGTCACCGGGCCAACCCGGTGATCAGGTGGATGTTTACATCGACACCTCCGAATGGGAGGAGGAGCGGATCAAAGCGGAGATGGCGTATGCTTCCCAGGGACACACACCGTCCTACGCCCGCCAACGGGTGCTGCGCCAGTGTGGTAGCTACGGCTGGTCCGCCGGCGTCAATCTGGCGGAGAAGTTCCTCAAGGGGAATCGCAACGTTGCCTCGTATTTGCCCATTACCGATCTCGACCTGGAGCATTCTCGTGGCTCTGGGATCGATCACGCCGTAAATGTCATGGGCGATGAATACCGGGAAGAAGTGAACCGCACCCTGCGCGCCAAAAATTGACCGCGCCGAAGGTCTCCCCGTTTACGCAGCCGCAACTGCGACCCGATCGCACTCGGCGCAGCCTCGGCTCGTGGAATCCACTGGTGGATCTCACCGAGATCTACGCCGGGCATCGCAGCACCGATCGCCTCGGGGTCTACGATCTCTTCGATGCTCCGGTTGGGATTGCCCTGCGGGTCGAGATGGCAGGGCGTTCGGACATCTTGCTGGAAGCGGACCCGCCGTGGGAAGCCGGAGGCTCGGTGGGCCCGCTCTTCATCTGGAAGACGGATGCTGGTTTCCACATGCTCTATGAGACCAAGAGTGGAACCGGTTATGCCAGCAGCGACGACGCCTATAACTGGACACGCCCGGAGCTGGGTGAGGTGGAGTTCGAGGGTTCCACGGCCAACAACCTCTTGGCGAACGGCATCGTCGGTTCAACCGGGGTCTTCCTCGATCCACATGCTCCACCTGAAGAGCGCTTCAAAGCGATGGGCGGGGATATGGCGTGGTATGATCCAGAAACCTGCCAGCCGCTGGACAACGAGGACGCGATGAAGCGGTACGACGCTCAGGAATACGGCGGCGCGGATTACGATGGCCCACGGGCGGAGATCTGGGGTCGTATGTTGGGATGGATCTCCTCCGACGGCCTTAAATGGGAGCAATTGCCGGAGCTCGGGAATCGTCCGGTCAATGGCGGCATCTCCGCGCGCTGGGACGAAACCACGGAACAGTACATCTGCTACCAGCAGATTGCGGGCTATCCGGCCGAAGCATTGAAAGGGATTGGCAGCGCCAAGCTGGAGCAGGAATGCCAGCGCCGCACCATCGCCTTTTCGTGCACCCGGGACTTCCGGGTATGGCCGGCCCCCAAGCAGATCCTGGCGCCCGACGCCCAGGACGAGCTCGACATCGATTTCTACGGCGCCAACTACTTTCCGTATCCAGGGCGCACCGATCTACACACCATGATCATTCCGGTCTTTCACCGGGCGATAGACCACGTCGACACCCAGATCGCTTTCAGTCGCGACGGATTATTCTGGGACCGGCCGGAGCGGCGAGCGCTGCACACAGTAGGACCTCCCGGCAGCGGCGAGGACTGTCAGGTGCATACCTGGCGCAACGGTATCGTGGAGCTGCCGGACGGGTTTTGGGCGGTACCCTATACCGGGCTCTCGGGTTTGCACAACGTAGAAAAGGAGTTCCAAAAGCAGCTCTTCCCGCAACACCGTGAGATCCAGATCCGTTACGCCCTTTGGCAGCCGCACCGTCTCTGTGGCATCGAAGCCGAGGCCGAAGGACGGTTTACCATTCCTACTATATACCGCAGCGGCGACCAGCTGCGATTAAACTACCGTTGCGCCCCCGGCGGCTGGATCGCCGTCGAGCTGCTCCCGAAAACCCCCACCCGCAGTCAGCCCGACATCGAACCGCCTGACGGATTCTCCTTCGAGGACTGTGAACGCTTGATGGGGGATGAAACAGATCGGGCCGTGACCTGGAACGGCAACACTGATATCACCTCTTTGGGTGATACGGTTTCGATTCGCGTAAAGATGTTTCAGGCAAAGCTGTTTGCCTACAAAGTTTGACGAGTAGCGCCGCTTCCCGCTGGCAACCCGCAGGATGAAAGGCTAGATATGGCTAAGAAAGCATCACCCTTCACCGAACCTCAGATACGCTCGTCGCGAATCCGGCGCAACGCCGGCACCTGGAATCCAATCGTCGATACCACCGACATCTTTTGCGGCAACCGCAGCGTCGATCGTCAGGGGGTCTACGATCTCTACGATGGGGCGATCGGGGTCGAGCTGCGCGTCGAACAGGCAAGCCGTTCGGAACCGCTGTTGGAAGGAACCGAGCCCTGGGAACAAGGTTCCGTCTCCCCACTATTCATCTGGAAAGCGGAAGACGGGTTCAAGATGCTGTATTCGGCCAAGTTCGGGACCTGTCTGGCAACCAGCGAGGATGGGTACGAATGGACACGACCGGTGTTGAACGAAGTGGATTACGAAGGTTCTACCGCAAACAATATCCTCGGCGACGGCATCAAAGGATGTACTGGGGTCTTCATCGACCCCCACGGTCCGCCCGAAGAACGCTTCAAGGCGATGGGTGGGGACATGGAGTGGTACGATCCGGCAACCTGCCAACCGCTGGATGGGAACGAGGCGCAAAAACGGTACGATGCTCAGGAGTACCAGGGTGACAGCTATACCGGACCCAAAGCGGAGATCTGGGGGCGCATGCTCGGTTGGACCTCGGCGGATGGCTTGCGCTGGACACCGATGCCGGAGATGCTGGGCAACAGGCCGGTGAACGGCGGCATATCCGCGCGTTGGGACGAAGACACGCAGCAGTACATCTGTTATCAGCAGATCATGGGATTCGCGGCGGAGGCAATAAAGGGGATCGGCAGCGCCAGCATCGAGGAAGAGACCCAGCTGCGCACCATCGCCTTTGCCTGCACGAAGGATTTCGCCAAATGGCCGGCGCCGAAGCTGATCCTGCGGCCGGATGCTCAGGATCCGTACGACATCGACTTCTACGGTGGCAACTACTTTCCGTATCCCGGTCGCACCGATCTGCACGGCATGATCGTGCCGATCTATCACCGGGCCAACGACGGCATGGATTCGCAGCTCGCCTTCAGCAGGGACGGCCTGTTCTGGACGCGCCCGGAGCGGCGCGCCGCCCACACCATGGGTGAACCCGGTAGCGGCGACGAGTGCGGGACGCATTGTTGGCGCAGTGGACTCCTTGAGCTGCCAGATGGCAAATGGGCGGTGCCGCATACCGGCACCTCGAAGCTCCACAACGTGCGCGACGAGTACGTCGAGAAGCTGTTACCTCTGCGGCGTCAGGGGCAGATTCGCTACGCCCTGTGGGATCCGCACCGGTTCTGCGGCGTCGAGGCCGAGCTGGAAGGGCGTTTCACTATCCCCTCCATTTACCGCAAGGCGAATCAGCTACGGATCAACTATCGCTGCGCACCCGGAGGCTGGATCGCGGTGGAGCTGTTACCCAGGAACCCCGGTTTGTTTCAGCCCGATCTGGATCCGATCCCGGGATTCTCTTTCGCCGAGTGTGACCGTCAGACCGGAGATCACACCAATCGTGCCGTAACCTGGAATGGGAACAGCGACATCTCGGAAATAGGCGAATCGGTGGTTATTCGGGTGAAGATGTTCCAGACGAAGCTGTTTGCGTACCGATTGTAGACACCGGGGTAAGGCCCACTAACGCCAAGATACTGCATGTCGGGAGGCTTGATTGATCGGTGCAAGGCTAATTTCGCCCATATTCGCGCTCATATGCGCCGCACATTTGTTAGGGTGTGACGCGTCTAAGGTTGGACCGCGATCTCCGATCCGGGTGGGTTGGCATCCATAGCCCGGCTACTACCCCGCTGTTCTGGGCGCCTTATATAGGCCACACTTGAGCCGTTCTTTGATTTTTCGGGGCAGGTTCTTGCCAGTGGCCCTGGCAGGATGGATAGTGGGGGTGCAAGCCGAGGAACGAGTACTCATACCCGAGCTAGTGCCTTCGCGTCCCTTCCTGCGGCATGAGCGTCCGATTTACCGCAACTACGCCTTCCGGAACTTTGCCAATTACCCGAACCATTCCTCCCCTTATACTGATCAAGCTCGAGCGTACTACAGCTCAATGGCCAACTACCTCACTACTGGCTATTCGCTTTACGAGTGGAGCGAGACGCGCTTGCCCGGGCAACAGTATGGCAGCAGCCTTTCCAAAGACATGCAAGCGGGTGCGGCAGCCTCGGGTCTGTGGATCCCCGTTTTCGACAGCATGGTCATGGGGCGCGACGGCTACGGTGGTTGGGGTTACAGTGCCATTGTCGGGGACGCGCTGATTGCGCGCTTCACACCATTGACCCTATCGATGGTGGATTTCAACGGCATCCGGATGGATCTGTCCATGCCGCACCTGCAGCTCACCCTTCTCGGCTCGCGCATTGAGCGGCCCAAGGCTTACCAGGAAACACCTTCCCAGTGGTCTGTCGAGAACACCCATTACGCCGATGACAACACCGTACTCTTGGGCAGCAGGGTGCAAACGCAGATAGGCTCCCTGCTCTTGGGCCTGAACGGGGTCAACCTGCACGTGTACAGAAGCACCCAGCCCGGCAACAGCCTGAAGGGCGTTTTGCGTCCTGACCTGCCCCTGGTTAACTGGCTGATAGTGCGCTTTAAGGATGACTCGCCAACGGATGGCGCGGGCGGTCCGGTTGTCCAGGACGTTCAGCTTGTTGTCAACGGCACCGCGCGGCCCGATCTGCGACCCAGGGTTATCCGCCACCGGCAGGGCATTCCCACCCAGGTGGGGAGCGTCTCCAGGGCGACGGGCGAATTCCGGCCGATCACCTATTACAGCTTCTCGGGTCGATACCAGAGCCAGCCGCTCTACTACCGCGGGCGGGACGAGGCCCCGAAATATGCGGACTATCTCTACCGCTTTGACTACGAGGAAGGCGACGAGGCAGTGCGCCAGGAGGTAGCCGACAACACCAATCTCCCGGGTCTGCTCGCCGATTACCTGGTGGAATCTCCGGACGAGATTCTGCACGCGGACGGGGACGAGCTCCTGATCTATATGTTTGAACTGACGTCGGAGCCTCACCTAGAATCGGTGGAGGTGGAGGCTCTTGTGGGCAATGATTACCGCGCGGAAGTGAGCTTTCTGACTGGTCAAAACGAGCGCGCCCGAGACTATCCTTCGATGTTCAGAACCACGTTCTACCAGACGGCGCTGCGGGCCGAGGGCAATGTTCAGGATCTGTCGAACCTGAAGCGGGTGCGCTTTTCGGTAGGGGAGCACACCGCCCTGTTCACCTACAGCGCCGATATGCATCTTGGCGTGGCCGGGCTTGAGATCAACGGCGAATACGCGCGCTCTGCACGTTATTCGCGCTATCCGGCGCAGCTGGACGGGGAGCCCATCTTCGATCAGGCAAGTCGATCGGTGGAGCACGGCTCGGCCTATTTCCTCAATGCTACCCGCTGGTTTGGACCGGCACGAGCGGGCGGAGAGTACTTCTCCATGAATCCCGACTTCCAAACCGGGATGCGCAACTTTGTGGACATGGAGTCCGGATTGTGGGAAACCAACCTGGCGTCGATGGCCAACACCACCGTCTACTGGGACCTGGTGGAGGACAACGAAGACGGGGATCGCTATCCGGATTTCCGCATCGGAAATCTCTTGGGGATGCCCTTTGATAGTCAACACTACGATCCCGATGGGGTTTTCCCGGGGCAGGATGACGATGTTGATGGCTTTCCGGACACAAACCGTAATGGCAATACGACTCCCGACTACGAAGAGCCGTTCCTCATGTACTACGTAGAACCGATCGACTACGTATATGGGCTCGACCGCAACAACAATGACCAACCGGATGTGCGCGAAGACGATCTGGATTTCGACTACCCCTACGACCTCGACCAGCGCGGTTATCATCTCTTCGGGCTGATGGATTTGACCAGACACTGGTCGGTGGGTGTGGGGCGCTACGCGATCGAGCAGGTCGTGGGCGCCGGACGCAACAAATCTGTGTACGCGCAACTGAGCTACCGCCGGGAGGGGGTCGCCCGCCTCCGCCGGCTGTTCTTCGAGAACCACTTTCGCCGGGTAAAGGACGATATTGCGGACGAAGCCAGGCTAGTGGATGAGAACCCGAGACGGGACCGTCGGTTGGGCTACCGAGGTCCGGAACCGGTGGCCACAGGGGAGATAGGTCCACCCATCTTTGGCAGCAGCTTGCGGCAGGATCCGCTGCTCTACCAGGACAGCTACGTGGGGGAATCTTATCTGGAAGCACGACTGCGGCCCTGGTCTACCCTACGTTTGGCACAGCAGCTGCGCTTGCGGCTCAACTGGCAGCAGAAGGGGCAGTTGCCAAGCGGTCTCGAGCAGCGTCAGCGGCGGATGGACTTCTGGACGGTGGTCAGTCAGGCGGAATTCACCTGGTACTGGGGGAAGCTGAGTCTGACGCCGCAAGTCAAGTTCATGCACTTGCGTCTGGTGGACCAGCAAGCCGACCGGCTGGCCAACGGAGATTACACCAGCCGGGACCTGACGTCCGAGTTCCGGACGATTCCGATCCTGCGCTTAGAGTATCCGCTGATGAGCCGAACGATGCTCCAAGCGGGGTTACAGGGGTTGGGGCCGTTGCCGTACAAGGTTGAGGACCGCGTCCGCAGTCGCAACAGCTTTGAGCAGCACACCGCATTCTTTACACTGACCAACCGCAAGCGGTATTTTGGCTACGATCTCTACACCGCTATCGGGGTAACCAAAGACAAGAAGGAATTCGACGATCCCTTCCGGCAGGCCGATGAGTTTGATGTCTGGTCGTTTTTTATCCGGACGTTGATTGGCTTCACCGAGTACGGTCGCTTGATCTGACCCAGCAGATCAAAAATATCTTGCCTGTTTGCGCCAGCCCGGGCAGCGTACTGAACCTGACCAGATCGCGGCCGTTGTCCTGTTTCTCTGTTCCCCCGGGCGGGCTGCATCAACGCCGCGAATCTCGTCGCAGACGGTGCTCTTTCTCTGAGCAATTGGACCCTATGGATCGATCCTGAAGTGCTGTTAGGCTTCGACGACGACATCAAACACTATTCAGGTACTCGTGACGAAATATTCGGCTTCTTTCAATGAGAACGGCTATTGCGTGGCCAGGGGGCTTTTCCCGCCACCCGAGATGGCTGCGCTAGAAGAAGAATTCGACCGCATTGTGCTACAGTGTGGCCCGGTGAACGAAAGCGGGATCGTAAGCACGAAAAACGTTCACCAATATTCTGGCCTCTGGATGTCGCTGATTCTCGACCGCCGGCTACTGGATATCGTGGAGCAACTGATCGGCCCCGACGTCGTGCTCAACCATACGACCCTGTTTCAAAAGGAACGCACGGACGCGGTAGGGCCTTTTCGCATGCACCAGGATTGGAGCTATCTATCGACCTTGAACGACACCATGATCGGGGCCATGATTCACGTCAGCGAGGCGACCGAGGAGATGGGCTGTCTGAGGGTTTATCCCGGTTCGCACAAGCGCGGTCGCATGGAGGACTCGTCAGCGGGAGATGAGTCGTTCCACGAGAAATTTCCGTTCGAGAACGTGACGGCGATTGCGTGCCAACCTGGGGATGTGGTTTTCTTTCACTACTTTACCGTGCATGGTTCCGTTTCGAATCAATCGGACAAGCCTCGCAAGGTAGTGTTCGTGCGGATGTTCTCCGGGAAGGACCGCAAGGAAGACATCTACAGATTCGCTGAGAATCTGGTGTTGCGGGGTTGGAACCACCATGCATCGCCGGCTACGACGATGCGGGGGGTGCCGAAACCCCAGTAGGCGGCGCAAGGTTCGCTGTCCGCCCAATGAAACTAGCGTTGGCGGATTCGTTGAGACTCTGGCGCCACCCGACAGTCGCTGCCCGCGAGTGCCGGCTTACCCGAGGTCCAGCGGATCATCCAGTCGGGACTGCCAAGCGGCCAGGTTGGCGCGGAGCGCGGCGATGCGGTCGGCGTGGGCGGGGTCGCCCGAAAGATCGTTCAGTTCGGCGGGGTCCGCGTCCAGGTCGAACAGCTGCGTCCGGCGCGCGCCTTCGACGAGGTATTCGATGAGCTTGAAGCGCTCATCTTTGACCGTGCGCATGTAGTCACCATAGGCGCAGTAGATCGAATCGCGGTGGGTGTCTGCGCCGCCGGTGAGCACGGGGACCAAGCTTCGGAACTCATTCTGCGCGGGAATGTCCGCGCCGGCCGCTTCCAGAAGCGTGGGAAAGAGATCGTGTTGGTAGCAGAGCGCATCCGTCCGACGACCCGCCTGGATGCCCGGTCCACGGACGATCAGCGGCATGCGGATGCTGTGGTCGTAAACGTTCTGCTTGCCGAGCAGGCCGTGCTGGCCTACGCCCAGGCCGTGGTCGCCCGTGTGGATCACGATGGTGTTATCGGCGCGGCCGGACTTTTCGAGCGCATCGTGAATGCGGCCGATGCATTCGTCCATGTGGGTGACCATGCCGTAGTAGTCGGCGATGTGCTGGCGCACTTCGAATTCGGTACGGGGGTGCGCGGCGAGGTCTTCGTCGCGACCAGACCGCATGCCGTTGTCGAACGGGTGCTCGGTCATGAAATTCGGCGGCAGCGGCACGGAATCGGGATCGTAGGTGTAGCCCTCAGGAGGCGTGCGCGGATCGTGCGGCGCAGTGAAGGCCACATAAAGAAAAAAAGGCGCGTCGCCTTCATATTCGTTCAAAAAGCCGGCGCCGGCGCCGGCGAACATATCCGACGAGAACGCTTCGCCGATATACATCTTGTCTTTGGGGTACACGCCCTCCGGATCGAAGTCGTAGGTGGGGACCGAGTCATGGCTGCTCATGCCGCCGAAGAAAATTTTGCCGGCGGAATCAAAGCTGCGCACGTGCGACGCGCGTTGGTTGTGCCATTTCCCCGTGGCAAAGGTCCGGTAGCCGGCGCCTTGCAGAATCTGGCCGAGAGTCTGGTGCGGCTGATCGGTGGCCGTGCTGACGTCGCCCGGTGCGGCCCGGCGGCTTCCATATGATTCGTCGTATGGAAGAGCGTGGTGCCGGTATGCAGCATCGCACGGCTTGGCACGCAGACAGCGCCCTGAAGCGAACCAGATGATGCGCTCGCGTGAACGCGGTGCCCTGATCGCAGAGCCGGTCCAGGTGCGGAGTGCGGACGTTGGGATCACCGAGGCATCCGACCATGTCGTGGCGTTGGTCGTCTGCGAACGTGATCAAAATATTCGGGCGTGCCATGGAGCAGGCCTCCGGGTTCAGCCGATTTTGGCGAGCACGGCCTTCATCTGTTCCAGGACCGCGCAGGGACGTTTCAGCTAGCCCACGGTACTGTCGGGCTTGCAGACGTGGTGGCAGTCCGATCCTCTGGAGACGCACAGGCTGTCTGCACAGTATGGGCGTGCCCTCGCGGGCGCCAACGCGCCAACATCATCGCTCCGTCGGAAAGTGCTGCGCCGCGTGCTCCGCCATATCCTCCGTCCACTGGCTGTAGAACTCTCGAGTTGCCGCGTCGGGATGTCGCGCCAGACGTTCCGGCACCAACATCCAGTAGGTCAGAGGCGGGTTTGTCACATGGCTGTAGTAGGTATGCTGGGTACGGCGGCCGTGGGTGCAGGCGTCAACGCCGGTAACGCGGGCGTGGAAGATATCGATGTTGTAAAGGATGCCGGTTCCCGCCTTGCCTCGAATGGGTACCTCCCGGTAGTTCGTCATCTGAGCGCGCGCCTCTTCCTTGGTTTGATAGCGGTGGCTGTCGGGCATCACGCAGAAGCAGGGGCAACAGTCGTGGACGTCCCACAGATAGTAAATGGCGCAAAGATAGGCGCATTCAAACGGAATTTCTTTACGGCGGTTCAGCGCAACCTTACGCCGATCTCGATGGAAATCCATGGCGCAGTCGCCGGCGTTCTCCGGGAGCGCCTCGCGGAAATCAAACTGAGCGAACCGAACGCCCTTCCCCAAGATCGCCTCCACTAGCGGATAGGAACGAGGCGGTTGCACATGGCGATCCAGTTCCGGATGCTCCACCAGGATCTGGCCATGGCCGTGCATCTCGCCACCGATTCCCCATTTTCCGGGAATCTCGCGTTGGGAACGGTCGACAAATGCGTTGAGGGTGCTCACCTCCTCTTCGCTGAGGGCGTCTTCAATAACGACGTAGTTGTTCTCCTTGAAGAACTGCAGGATGTCGTCGTGCTGGTGGTGAAGAAAAGTGGAGGCTTCCAAAGAGTGCCGCTCCTTCAAAAGGTTCAAGGTTCGTTTATGCGGACTATACGTACTGGCACCATCAGACCCCGTCCCAGCGCATGGTTTGCAGCGGAAAGATATAGCCCTTCTCGTTAAACTGTTTTACCTGGGCCGGCGTCAATGTTTTGGGCGACTCACCCGCCGGAAAAAACGCAACTCCCGTTCCATATCCGGCAGGGCATCCGTCAATGCCATATCCTTCTCCCAATCTACTTATCTAAAGCATGGTCATAATTTAGTTATATTTTTTCGCAGTGGCGGAGAGTGTGCAGTGGCGTTCGCTGGCGCCGATTCTACGGGCTTCGCCTTGATGGCCGTCCTATCTACCATCCCGTTGTATCACTTCAAGGATTGAACTTCTGAATGCGCTGCAAAGGTGGTCAGATCCACCTCGCGGATCACCGCCAACGTATCGACGGTGACCAGACCCTGTACCTGGCGCAGAACCCAATACTCGGCGAACGGTTGTTTGCCGTCGTAGGGAGTCCAGTCGACAACAGCCGTCCCGGTCCCCGGGTCCAGTGACACCGTCACCGCCACGGCGGGTGTCAGCTTAGGATCGAACGGGTTTTTGCGCGGCGTGTCATGGCATCCGACAACCGCCAAAGAGAAGGCCCCTATCAACGTCTGTATTATTCGATTCATAACAGAATTCCTGGATTGACAGATCTGAATAATACCATGCAAAGTGGGGGCCAACAACAAAAAAGCGTCCAGAGGAGCACGCTAAGCGCTTGAAGCGAAGTCAGTTACGGAGTTGAAAGAGAGTTATTAGCAGCGGGGAATTGCCATTGAGATAGTCCGCGATACCGGACTGCGGTCCTGCATCCCGTACTAGGGCTACTTGGAGACGGGGAATTTGGCCTTGATATGGGCTGGCTTATCAACAGGCTGGGCCACTCTGTCCGGCTGGCATTAAGCTCATGCTGGACCTTCGCCTATTGCCCCGTATCTTTTCAGGCAAAGGGAGATGCATACCATGAAAGGTGTCGTGCTTTTGGGCGAGCGCAGATGTGAAGTCCGCGAGTTCCCCGATCCAGTTCCTGGTCCCGGACAAGTGAGAGTGAAGATGATGGCCACGGGTATCTGCGGTAGTGATATGAGGGCTTATCCCATCACCAGGGAGCAGGCCAGGGAGAGGGGCAGCAGGATCCCAGGCCACGAACCGTGCGGAATTGCGGACCTCGTGGGCAGTGGCGTAAGAGACATCAAAGAAGGCGATAGGGTGACAGTGTACCATTATCTGGGGTGCGGCCGTTGCGCGGATTGCGCTGCGGGAGATCTGATGTGGTGCAGCCAGACCAGAGCCTACGGGGCGCATGTACAGGGGTCGCACGCCGATTTTATTATTGCTGACGAACGCAACTGTGTTCCGCTGCCAGACTCTCTCAGTTTCATCGATGGCGCGTTCATCGCCTGTCCTGGGGGAACTGCGTATTCCTCGATGCAGAAGCTCGAAGTCAAAGCGGGCGAAACAGTGGTGGTGTTCGGATTGGGTCCTGTTGGACTGAGCGGGGTTTTGCTGGCGAAGGCAAAGGGCTGCAGAGTAGTGGGCGTCGATATCGTCGATGATCGCGTGGCTCTGGCGAAACACGTAGGAGCCGATGCAGCGGTCAACGCCCGCCGCGAGGACCCGGTCGAAGCCATAGGCGATTTCACCGGCGGAAAGGGAGCGACAGCAGCGTTCGAAGCGTCGGGAAGTTTCGAGGCTCGTGACAATATCGGCGCCTGTCTTGGCCGCAGAGGCAGAGGTGTGCTCGTCGGTTCCGGCAGCGCGCACAGATTCTTGGATCCAAATCAGTTGAAAAGCAAACAGTTGACGTTGATGGGTTCGTTTGTGCTTCCCCTGTGGATGACCTGGGAGATGATAGACTTCCTCGACGGGCAACGGCTCTCTTTCGAAAGCGCCGTAACCCATCGCTTTCCCCTGGAAAAGGCGGCCGTGGCCTACGAGACGTTTGCAGGAGGCAGGAGCGGAAAAGTCATATTCGAATCCCAGTGAAAGGTCCGATGCTGCGGTTGGCACCCGATTGATGAATGCCATGACATGAAAGGGCAAGACGCTCTTGGATTCAGTTGTTCGACAATAGTGCTTCCAGACCCTTGCCCACGAACCAACCAAGAACTCCGGTTACTACCAGGATCACCCAGAGATATCGCCAGACTGTATTTCGCAGTCTGTTCCTCGTCAGGGCCCTGATATCTCGATCAATAACCCAGCGCTCCGTGCCAGCATCGTACTTACCCTTAAGAATCCAGCCGGCACCAGACTTCACAATCCTGTCAAAAGCGGGACCACCAAGCAGATAGGGACCTTTCGACGTGTAGGCATAAATGGGGAAAGGAGTGTTACCGCCAAATGCTTTGGCCACCTCCTCTATTAGATCGATGCCTTGCCGAGCATCATCCCGATTCGCATCCAGTGAATCGGCAACCTCCCTGAGCCGAGTGGCCTCTGCGCTCACCTTGGATTCGATCTCTATCGCCTCGTCCACGGTGTCATAGAAATAGATGTCGCAGAGCAAAGCATCGGGCGGACCGTCCCTCCGAATGGCGTCGAGAACATCAACCGGCTTTTCGAAGGTGCGCACGGAGAAGTCTTCTCGGTGATCTGTCTCGAATTTTTCGCGGTTTGAGGGCAAATCGTCCACAAACCAGACGCGGTGTCTCTTCATGCTGGGTCCGGCTACTGGGCGCGAAGGCGCAGGCGACGCGCCGGCAGGGCATCCGTCAATTCCATATCCTTCTCCCAATCTACCTATCTAAAGCATGGTCACAATTCAATTATATTTTAACTATCAACGAAGCAGGCCCGTACGGCAAAATGAGGTCAGGCGGTTTTGGGTTTGAGGACCGCCTGCATTTTGCTTAAATACCTATCTATCGAATTCCACCGCTGCGCGTCGAGGGAGATGAGAACATGGACGACAGAAAGATCGATGACAGAGACTGGTCGAGGCTGACCTTGGGGGAACGGATTCAACAGGTGGAGCTGGAAGGGTATCTGATCATCCCGGATACGCTGTCCCCCGAACATATTGCGCGGATCAAGGAGCAGGCGGAACGATGGGAGACCGTCCCCCGCGATTACAGCGAATTTCAACGGGGCGCCACCAACGTCGAGTTCAAAGGGGGAGTGGTAACCGATCTAATTGCTCATCCGCCCACCATCGAATTTCTGGAGGCCATATTCGGCGAGGAAATCGTATTTTTATACGCCGGGTACGATCGGTCCGAACCGGGTACGCCGGGCATCAGTCTGCACACTGATGGCCAACCATACGGATCGACCATCTTCGGCCTCAACGGGAGCTGCCCCTTCACCATTCGTGTGCTCTATTATCTGGACGACCTCACCCTCGATGTCTCGCCGTTTCGGGTCGTGCCGCGCTCACACCTGTGTATGCACGCCGACGCCAATCCATACAAGCGCTATACGTCTCATCCAGAAGAGGTCATTGTGCCATGTACCGCGGGTTCGGCGCTCTTCCTCAATCACCGCACCTTTCACGGCACCGGCCCCAACGTTGGAAATCATACCCGCTCCATGTTGTCGGCAGCCTACCGTCCCGCCTGGGCTGGTCCTATTTCTGAAGTGGAACCGTGGGATGAAACTGACCTGGCGAATTTACCCGACAACGTCCGGCGTTTTTTTGTGGACCGCAGTACCCGGCATTGGGACTACGGCGTTCCCAACAAGCCGGCCAACATGATCAGTGATCCCCCGGGCTTGAGCCCCAGTCGTTGGCAGAAGGAAACGGCCGTAGCATTCTAGCTCGGTGGATAGCTGCTTAAGGATCAGACCGACGAGGTGTCGGTCATCGCAAAGGAAAAGATGACACTCCCCAGCGGTCGTTATGTCGCCATCGATTCCGCTCACGGAGGCGTCGGCCGGCAGGTCTACCTGCTGGACATCGGGAGCCTCGGAAACGGGTAACAGGATCTATGATGACCCCGTACGAACAAGCTATCAACGAAATCGACGTCTTCGGATTTACCCTGGTCCCCGATGTACTGACTGCGGAAGAGATCGAGACCCTGAAGGATGCTTTGATCCGCAGCGCAGACCGGATGGGCGAGGACGGGTACGAAAACCGTGGGGGCACTTCGCTGCTTGTTCGCAATCTGCCTACGCTTGACCCGGCGTTCTTCCAGGTCGTTGATCACCCGGTGATCTTGCCGATCCTCGAGCATTTCCTGGATAAGTCTCTGATCCTTGGAAGCCTCAGTGCACGCATCGTAAGGCCTGGCGATGGCCTGCAAAACTTTCACAGCGATATCCCGGGACACATGCTCAATCCCGTGTCGCCGGTGATGATGAATACCGTGTGGCCCCTGGTTGATTTCAGTCCCGAAGTCGGGGGTACGAGGATCGTTCCCGGTTCCCATAGGAGTGGGCACGACGGTCCACCTGAAGGATTTGAGGTTAAACACATTTTTCAACCAACTTGCAAAGCGGGCAGTGTGCTAGTCTTCAACGGTCAGTGCTGGCACGCGGGTGGTGCCAACGAAACAAAGAACAACCGATACGCCGTTTTCTCCCACTACAGAAAGTCGATGTTGACGTTCCAGCTCGATCCACACGACGACTTCCCCGCCGAGTGGTATGGTCAGCTCAACACACGTCAGCGCGAATTGTTGCGGATGCAGCAAGGTCCGGGAGCCCTACACGCGGCGGATGAACATTTTAGTTAGCAACAATCGCGGAACGCCTTCCAACACAGACGAATCCACCGCGCCAGGGCGCGTACCAGAACAGGGTCTCGTCCCCCATGTTCTCGAAACCTGCTCCGCTCGAGACATGGCTGGGGATGGGCATGGTCGGGTCGCGGTAGTCGACCTCGTAGGCGGAAACCAGCTGGAAGTCCGGGATCGCTTCCGCGAACTGCATGCAGGTCACTAACGCCCGTTTCGAACCGACGTTGCCACCCTGGATTAGACGGTCAAATACTCCGGATCGTACTTGAGGTTTTGATCTTGCGGACCGCGAGCACGATAAACCGGGCGAAACAGGCTCTGGCGTTTCTCCGGCATGGTTGCAACTATCTCCGTAGGCACCGAGTGGGCGCCCCAGCGGGAATTGACCGTGTTGTAGAGATGAAAGAGGCTGAGACGGTCCCATTCCTTGTTTGTCCAGGTGACCCCGGTGTGACAGAGCGACTCGGTGAAGATCAGCGCCGACCCCGGAGGACAGCTATAGGTTTGCCATAAATCGCTCTCCCGGCCGCAGAGCTCATCTGCTCGCTCGAAGGCGGTCTTGTGGCTCCCGGAGATTAGATGAGTGCCATCTCCAGAGCGCACCTCAGTTAGCTCCCAGACCACCCGGGTCAGGCCGGCGTGAATCTTACCAGGAAGCATCTGGTAGAGCTGCGAGTTGCCGCAGAAGTTGAAATAACCGCCACCGCCATGGGCGCCCCAGAGGTCGTGACCGCACGGGCGGCGGTCGGTCCGAGTGCGCTCGAAGCGGAAACCGTAGCAGTTTTCGTCGGCAAGCCCCTGGTGGGATAGAATCTCGTTGAGCACACCCACGATTACGGGGTGGTCCAGCAACACCTGTGATGGTCCTCCTACCGAGTTTCTCTCGCCCGGGGGAAGTGACTCCGGTTCGTCGAGAAACCTCCACTGGTGCTCCAGAATCGGTTCCAGTTCCTCAGCAGAAAGGAGACCGGGAAGCACGATCCACCCCTTCAAGTCGAAGAGGTACTTTTGCGCCGCCGTCATCGGAACGATAGGCAGGCCGTCGGCATTCGAGGTGGGTAGAAATCCGTTCTTCATCTGTATTCCCCTCATACCACTAGGAGCTCGCCCTCAATTTTCGCCAGCTGCTCGGGCATGTGTTCGGGTGCGTCAGCACCTGCTCGAGATGAGTCTGTCGCCGCGGTCCGGCAGGTTTCAAAGATACCGATTGGGTTCTCGCCAGGCCTGCAAGCGCCCCGATGTGACCAGAAGGTGTTCACCATGGGGGAAAATGGCAACTCGAAATGAAGCTGATTCCGACGTGAGCTCTCGCTGAATTCGCCAACGGTCGCGATGTTGACCGCCCCACTGGCAACTGGCGCGGCATCTGTACTGAATTTGTTGAACTTTGCATCCTCCTGAGCGTTCTTGTTCTGTGGGAGCAGGGCGCGCCGGTGGTTTGTAAATACCCTCAGCGTGTCACGCCGCCAGGACGTTTCCTGCTTCCCGAAGAGGAGGTTGCTACCCCCGTAGATATCTACCTCTACGAGTGGTTTTGCTCCAACCGCGCCGGCGGCAAGGAAGCAGGATCATCCGGCGCAAAGGCAGGAGAGCTGAATGACGCAGCGATCCTTCCAGGCGTATTGGGCTCTAGGGCTGTTTGTATGGACGGCCGGGCATACTGAGGAACCACCGCACCTAGCGTCTCCCGAGGTGACGGGGACCCGACCTTTTCTGCGCTATGAACGGCCGCCCTACCAGAACTACGCCATCAACCACTTCACCAATTATCCGGAGCACACCTGGAGGCACGGCAATCTTGCGCTTGGGCTCTCGGGGCCGAAAGGACACGGCGACGGCATAGGCGTTGATCGGCCTCAGGCCATGTGGAGCCCACTGGGGGAGTACCTCATGACCGGCTACGACCTGTTCAGCTGGGTGGAACGACGCCAGCCGGAACAGCGCGAGGGCAGCGAGGCCTTCAATGACGGGGCGGCATGGGACGTCTTTAACCAGGTGGCATTGGGGCGCGACGGATACGGGGAGTGGGGTTACAGCGCCATTACGGGCGATGGATTGATCGCTCGCTTCACACCGCTGACGTTGTCGAAGACGGATTTCGACGGTCTGCGCCTGGATCTATCCCTACCCCATGTGAAGTTCACCGGTCTGGGCTCGCGGATGGGCGTCTTTTCCAGAACCGATATGACCATGCTTCTCGGCGCCCGCGCCCAGGTCGATCTGGGCGTTTTGAGCCTGGGTTTAAGCGGAGTGAACCTGCACCGCTACGACCCCACACAGCCGGGCAACAGCATGAAAGGCAGACTGCCTCCACGCCAACCGCTCTTTGAGTGGCTCATCGTGCGCGTTGCGGATGACGCGCCCACCGACGGCCGCGGTGGAGCTGTAGTGCAGGAGGTACGCCTCATTCTCAATGGCCAATTGCAGCCCGATATCCGCCCCCGGGTGATCCGGCACCAGGCCCGAACGCAGTCTCAGGTGGGGGTCCATTTAAGGTCAACGGGTGCCTTTTTAAGGGCCAGCTACAACCATGTCGAGGGCTCTTCCCAGTATTACCGGGGTCGGGAGAAACCGCTCTTTGCGGACTATTTCTATCGCCTGGCACACGAAGCGGGGGCGGAGGTGAGCAAGGATACCTACCTGGAGGGTCTGCTGGCGAATTTTGCGCTTGAAGCATCGGAGGGAACCAAACACGCCGATGACGCGGAGCAACTGGTCTACCTCTTCGATCTGAGTTCGGTGCGCTACGCTGAATCGGTGGAGGTGGAAGCGGTTCTGGGCAATGACTACCGGGTGGAGTGGGCCGGAATATACGTAAACGAGCCCCTTGCCCAGGACCGCCGATTCGACCGCCGATTCCGCAGCACCGTTTACCGCACGGCCCTGCGGGCCAGGGGTAGCGTACAGGATGGATCGAATCTCAAACGAGTGCGCTTCAACGTGGGCGAAAACACCGGGATTTTCACCTACAGCGTGGATATGCACCTGGCGCTCCCAAGCGTCGAGATCAGCAGCGAGTATGCGCGCTCGGCGGTATATGCGCGCTATCCGACGCACCTAGAGGGCCGCAAATTGTTCGATGCGGGGCCGCGTTTTGCGAATCGGGGTTCGGCCTATTTCATCAATGCGTTGCACAGGTTCGGGCGCGGCCGCGTCGGGGCGGAGTACTTTACCATGAATCCCGACTTCACCACCGAGATGCTGACCTCCGCCCCCCCCTGGTTGGACAACCAGACGATCATCTGGCACCTGGTGCAGGACAACGAGGATGGAGACCGTTGGCCGGAGGTCCGCCTGTGGGATGTTTCCGGCAGTCCACGGACAACCTACCCCGGGGCTTACCCTTCGGATGGAGACGGGACGTTTCCTGGTCAGGACGAGGACCGCGACGGCCTGGTGGACACGGATCGCAATCTCAATGCCATCCCCGACTACGAGGAGACCTTCCTGCTCTACGAAGTGGAACCCAACGAGTACGTCTATGGCCTGGACCGCAATCACAACGACGAGCCGGATGCGCGCGAAGACGATTGGGACGCGGATTACCCGTACGATCCAAACCAGCAGGGCTATCACCTTTTCGGGCAGATGGATCTAAGCCCACACGCATCTCTGGAGCTGGGGCGCTACGCCATCAAAGAGCTCGTCAGCTGCGGACGCAACCGCTCTTTCTATGTTGAGCTACCGCCGGGAGGGGGTCGCGCGGCTGCTACGGCTCTTTTTCGAGAACAACTTCCGCCGGGTGCAGGACGACATTGCCGATAAATTCGCCCAATTCGAAACAGACGGAATCCAGGTGTTGGATTCTCCTGCGGAGCTGGACTGGGCTGGCGGACGAGTGTTTCACTACAAGGGTGGAAACAGGTCTCACCCGGATCTCCTGGACTATCAGGACAGCTACGTCAACGAGACCTACCTGGAGGGGCAGCTGCGTCCCTGGTCGACGTTGAACCTGGTGCACAAGCTGCGCTTGCGGCTCAACTGGCAACAGGGCGGCCGGCTGGCTAATGCCCGTTTCCAGCGCGCGCGCCGGCTAGACTTCTGGACGATGGTCAGTCGCGCAGACTACACCTGGGATGTCGGCAAATTAAGTCTAACCCCGCAATTCAAGTTCTTGCTCCTGCACCTAAAAGACCAGAAAGCCGACCGCTCCTTGCGCACCGAATACCGGGTGATTCCGATCCTCAAACTGAGCTACCCTTTGATGAGCCGGACCGTACTGCAAGCCGGGTTCCAGGGTTGGGGCCCGGTACCCTATCGGGTGGAAAACCGGACCCAGAAGCGCGAGAGCTTCAAACGGCGCACCGCCATGGTTACCCTTACCAACCGTTCGCGCTATTTCGGCTACGATTTGCATACGATCATCGCTTTCAACCGGGAGGAGTTGAAGTTCGACGAACCTTTTCAACGCTACAAGGAAGTAGACGGCTGGTCCTTTTTAGTGCGCGGACTGGTGGGGTTCACCGAATATGGACGGTTGATCTGATTAACTGCGCGGCGATTGGTCCGACGGCAGCACCCACGTGCTGCTTTCCCCCGAAGAGTTGATCGAGGCGATGTTATCGTTTGAGCTGGGCAGTACTTTTGGCCCCCTTTACTTGTCCTAGTCGTCTGGACCCGGCACCACCGCGTGTGCTGCTTGACGAGGTCTGGCCGCTGCTGAACGTGGTGGGGTATGGATGTGGAGCGCGTTAAAGCGGACATGAAAAGTCCGCACATCACAGCGGTGATCGAGCAGGATCTGGCTGATGCCGAGGCGCTTTGGGTGCGACGGGATCGTCATCCAACGACTTGCGGAAGAAGGGCCAGTACTTGAAAAACTCCATGCCGATGAGATCCACGTCGTTGACTGGGTTCCCCGTGACGGCATTTCTGTGAAACTCAACGACGCAGCTGTCGATGGGCTGGAGCCGGCCGACCCGGACCGAAACCCCAAGGAAGGTCAGTGGCTGCAGGGCAATCTCGATGCCAAGCAGATCAATCGAGGTGAGAATCAGGATGTGCCCGCCCAGCGTACCCGATGCGAACTACCTGAATAGCGAGGGAAAACCATGGACATTCTCGAACGATACGTAGCTATCGATAATAAATGCGCCTGGCCGAATCTCACGCTCATGCCGGACGGCAGCATCGTTGCGTCCGTCTTCGGAGAGCCCTGTCACCTGTTGTGGGAAGGCGAGGCAGAATGTTGGCGCAGCCAGGATGGAGGCAGAAGCTGGTCATTCTTGAGTGTGCCCGTCCCCAACGGGAAGGGCACGGCTCGCGGTAATCTGGCGGCGGGTTTGACACACGGGGGTGCATTGGTCGTTGTGTGCAGCGGTAGGAGCAACATGAGCCCAAAGGGAATAATGCCCTCGAAACAAGCTCCGGCCCAACGCCTACTGGCCCCCATTGTTTCCAGATCTGAAGACGGCGGCACCACCTGGACCCACGAAAGCCAGGTGTTCGCCCCCGAAACCAGCAAGCTCCTTCTCTTCGGCGATATTGTGAGGCTGCCGGGAAGCCGGCTGGGCGTTTCCTGTTATTCGTCAATGGACGATCGGGACGAAAACGGCGACAGTGCCTGGATCTACTTCAGCGACGATGACGGGCGAACCTGGGGCGACGCCCGGCTTATTGGCGAGCGGTACAACGAAACCAACCTGCTGGTCCTGGGGGAAGGTAAGATGCTCGCTGCAAGTCGCACGGCGGGAACCGCCAAATCCGAGATCTTTGCCTCGAGTGACGGAGGGCACTCATGGACCTGTCGCGGTGCGGTAACGCCGGCGCGGCACATGCCGGCACATCTTCTACAGCTGCAGGACGAGTCGATCCTGCTCACCTACGGAGTGCGTCTGCGGGGCATGCTCGGAGTCTACGCCAGCATCAGTCACGACGAGGGCATCACCTGGGATGATCCCCGGGTATTGTTCAACATAGCCGCCTACCAGTCAGATACGAGCAGCAAGGGTACGGACGGGGGATATCCGTCCAGCGTGCAGCTGGCGGACGGCACCATTCTTACCGCCTATTACTGCCAGCACATTCCCATGCACCAGCGCTATCACATGGGTGTCGTACTCTGGCGGAAATAATAGATGGAAGCAATCACAGGTATCGGTGCCAGGCGCGAACTATTTGTAGATCGGCACCTTATAGATAGCTTGAACGGATCAATCCCGTTGACGCCTTCCAGCTGAATCTCTCACTTCTTAAACTCGGTGCCGTGTTCTGCGCCGGTCTCTGAAACGCACCAGAATCTTAGGTCAGCTATGGTACACTTGATCCTGCGGCTCGAACAGGGGTCGTAGCGGTCTGCGGGACGTCAGCGGTAGGGCGACCACTAATGTGACGGCAGCGACTACGAAACCGAACAGCGCCGGGCTCAGTTGCCATGGTGAACCGAGCAGGAAACGCCAACCCACCGTGGCGATCGTGCCCGCCGTCATCGAAGCCACCACAGCATAGACGCGACTGCGGTCGTACCAGAAGACACCGACGATAAACGGCACCACCATGCCTGGCGCCCAGAAGTCGTAGATGAACTCGAGTGCCTTGATGATATCGTCGAAGAAGTAGGCGCAGATAGCCGATCCGATTCCAGCGATACATGTCGTCCACCGCGCGACACCTAGCAGCTGGCTGTCACTTGCCGAGAGATCGACGTGGCGCCTGTAGACGTCTTCCATGGCGATTGACGACAAACTCGCCAGGCAGCTGTCAGCGGACGACATGACAGCCGCCATCAGGGCGGCGATCATAACCCCCGACAGCACCGGGTGAAAGAGCATTCTCACAATCGAAGGCAGCGCCAGCTGCACATTGCCTGCGGACTGGCCGTTTACGGCAGGATCGATGTGCGCCGAGAGTCCGAGGATGAATATCACGATCGGGTGAAAAAGCAGCAGAAACAGCCCGGCGCCGGCCACCCCCCACCTTGATTGTTTCGCATCCCGGGCGATGAAACAGCGCGTCGTGTAAGGAGGAATGAAGGTCTCGCCCAGCAGGAAGGCGAAGAACAGTCCGATCAGGTGTACGGAGGTCCATTGACTGGTGAGCTCGAACGGTGCGTCTCCGACGTGTTCTGCGATTCCTGTGAAGCCGCCGTAACGCGAGAACAGCATGAATGCGGCGGTACCCAGTCCGAAGATGAGAATCACGAATTGCAGCACGTCGGTCTTGACGACGGCGCGCATGCCTCCGACGGTGGAATAAAAAACCGTGATCGCCGACGCGATCAGCAGCGCCACCCCATAGTCGATTCCCAGCACGGCGGTCATGATCGTGCCCATACCGACCATCTGGGCGGCGGCGGCCCCGATGAGGAAGATGACGCAGTGAAACGTCGAGAAATCCCGCGCCAGTACCCCGAACTTGAGCTCGAAGAAATCGCCCACGGTGATCAGGTTGAGCCCACGCAGACGCGGTGCCACGAACAGTCCCGTGAAGATCAGCTGCAGGTGCCAGGCGCAGACGATAACGGCAGCGGCGATGCCGACTTTGTAGACATTGCCGACGGAGCCGATCGACGATCCGCCTCCCAGCATCGTGGCAGCCGTCGTCGCCAGCAGCACCAGCCACCCGACCTGGCGGCCGGCGAGGGCAAAATCAGTGGCAGTGTGGATCCTGCGGGCGCTCGTGATCCCAATGCCCAAGAGGATCACCAGGTAAATACCAAGTGCCGCTATCTCGATCGCGCTATCGTCGAACACTTGAGATCTATGGGGAAATCTGGGGGCTACAGAATAACGCCAAGTTCACCCGCTACCCTCTCTGTCTGAGACCACACACCCTCGGCGATCAGAATATCCTCCGCTCGGCGGTGCTGCCCGGTCTCGTAATCGAGCTCTCCGGACATCCCTCTGGCGAGTTGTGCGGTCCTGGCGTAAGCGATGTAGGCAGTAGCCCAGTATTATACACAAAGCCTCCGGTCCAATGAAGCAATATTGTGGACGGGACAGACCGGCCCGTAGCTCCTGCGCAAACAAGGTTCCAGGGTACTGTTAAATGGCACATCTTTTTGGTAGATTATCCGGGAGCTTAGATTTCCAGGATTCACCTGGGCTCATATGTCAATATGTTCAGACTGTCGCAAATCCTCTGCCTCTGCTTGGCGATCACACATGCCGGCGCCGAGGTGTCTGAGCGCCTCGAGGAGGTGACCACGGCGCGCCCGTTTCTGCGCTGGCCCCGGCCTGCTTACCACAACTACGCCTACCAGAACATCACCAACTTCCCCGGTCACGTGTTTCCCTACGTGGACACGCCGAAAGACCATTACGGCTTCTTCGGTAACTACCTGATAACCGGGTACGATCTCTACAAATGGGAGGAGACGCGCGTCTTGGGTCAGGAGTTTGGCAGCGCCATTTTCAAGGAATTTGGTGTGGATGAGGCGGGGGGTACCTGGCCCAACGCGTTCGATTACATGGTGGCCGGCCGCGGTGGTTACGGAAGCTGGGGTTACAACATCATCGCTGGCGACGCTCTGATCGCCCGCTTCACCCCGTTGACTCTATCCAAAGTGAACTACAACGGCGTGCGTCTGGATGTTTCCACACCCTATCTGAAGGTCACGGGTCTGGCATCGAGGCAGGAGCGGCCCAAGGACAGAATTCGACGGGTCGATAGGGCCCTTCAAGCAAAAACCCATTTTGCCGACGATTCCAACTTGCTTCTGGGCAGTCGAGCCCAGGTGGATCTGGGTCGTCTCCAGGTAGGTCTCAATTGGGTGAACCAGCACGTATACCAGAGCACCCGGACCGGCAATAGCCTCAAGGGGCGGTTGAAACCGGACCAGCCCATGATGGACTACCTTCTCGTCCGTTTTACGGACGATTCTCCGGGCGACGGCACCGGCGGTGCCGTGGTGCGGGACGTCCGGCTCGTGATCAACGGTGAAGCGCGGCTGGACGTGGCGCCACGCGTAATCGGCCATCTGGCAGATCCTCCCGTGCAGATAGGTTTTGTTTCGGCGATCACGGGGAGATTCACCCCTTTGCCCTACAACCTGTTGTCGGCCTCGGGCGGGGGTACGGGCTTTTTCAACGAGACTTTTTATCGCGAGCGCGATTATCCGCTCTTTGCCGACTACCTGACGCGCCTCGATCACGCCGCCGGCGTCGACGTGAGCAAAGTGGGCCATATCGCAGGTCTGGAAGCCAACTACCAGGTGCATTCGCCTGGGGACGAGCTCCGTGCCGACGGCCAAAGACAGCTGGTCTACCTATTCGATCTGTCGGCCGAACCGGCCGTCCAATCGGTGGAGGTCGAAGCACTGCTGGGCAACGACTACCACGTTGACGTGGCCATGCTGTACAGCAAAAGTGAGGTTGGTGCTGCCTACGCTGACAGATTCCTGCCCACCTTCTATCACGTCGTCCTGCGCGCCGAGGGCAATGTAAGGGATTTGTCGAACCTCAGACGGGCGCGGTTCTCGGTGGGGGAGAACACCGGCCAGTTCGTCTACGGTGCCGACGTGCAGCTGCTGCTGCCGAGCTTGGAGATCCACGGCGAGTACGCGCGGTCCAGTGTGTACTCGCGCTACCCGGCCCGGGTGGGTGGGCAACCCGCGTTCGATGACGCGCCGCGTTTCAGCAATCGGGGTGCGGCCTACTTCCTCAACGCCGTGCATCAGTTTGGACGCGGGCTCGTGGGCGCTGAGCTGTTCTCCATAGATCCCGGATTTCAGACGGAGATGCGCTCCTACCTGCACGAAGAGTCCGCTCATTGGTTGGGCATGTTTTCGGCGGTGGTCAACAATACCATGTACTGGCAATTGGTAGAAGACAACGACGACGGCGATCGCGATCCCGACCGCCAGTTCGGCAATCCGGTGGCCCTCAGTCCGGACCAGGTGGGGACGGACCTCGACGGCGTCTGGCTGAATCAGGACGAGGACAATGACGGGGCACCCGACATCAATCGCAATCTCAATCGGGTGGCCGATTTCGACGAGCCGTTTCTGATGTTCTATGTGGAGCCCAACAGCTACGTGTATGGGCTCGATCGCAACAACAACAACGAGCCGGATCCGCGCGAAGACGACGGCGACGTCGACTATCCGTACGACTATGACCAGGACGGTTGGCATCTTTTCGGCCAATGGGAGCTGACGCGGCACTGGTCCCTGGGCTTGGGCCGCTACGAGGTGGCAGAGATAGCCGGTGGCGGGCGCAACCGCTCCACCTACGGGTTGCTGAGCTACCGACCCGTCGAGCTCGGCTGGTTGCGGCGCTTCTTTTTCGAGAGCGGCCTGCGGCGAGTGCGGGATGACATCCCTGACGAGATCATGACCTTCAATCCAGACGTAGGGGCTCGGACAGGCGCCTACCGTCAGCGTGGGATCTTCTACGCACAAGGTGCAGACACCGGTTTTGGCCTGCCGGTCTTCACATTCGTCGACTTCATACCGGATCTGTTGTTCTACCGGGACAGCTTCGTGAGCGAAACCTATCTGGAGGGCAATCTCAGGCCGTGGTCGAAGTTGGATGTGAAACAAAAGCTTCGCCTGCGTCTCAACTGGCAGCAGGGTGGACAACTCTACAACGGCGATGTCCAGCGCGATCGCCGACTGGATTTCTGGACCTGGGTGAGCAAAGTGCAGTATCCCATGTATTGGGGCAGCCTGAGCCTGACGCCCCAGTACAAGTTCATGATACTGCGCTCGGTCGACCGCGAGCGCGACGTGCGGCTGCAGTCAGAATATCGCTCGATTCCGATTCTGCGACTGGAGTATCCGCTTTTGCGCCGGACGTCGATGGCAGCGGGCATTCAAGGTATAGGCCCGGTGCCGTACCTGCGCGAAAACCATGCGGACAGAAGACTGAGCTTCGAACAGCGCACGTTCTTTGTTTCCCTCAGAAATCGCTCGAAGTATTTCGGCTACGAGCTGGTGACGATCGTCGGGTTCAACAAAGACAAGGTAAGTTTCGATGACATCTCCCAGAAAGATCGAAACCTAGACTTGTGGACCTTCTTTGTGCGAACCGTGATTGGTTTCACGGATTTTGGGCGCCCCCTTTGAGTGATCCGCTGTACACGCGTGTGTCCGGCCTATGAGGTCGATATAGTCGCCGGCATGACCGGTTTCTTCTTCTTTCGTTCCCCGTCCAGACCCTCCAGCCTAACTTCGGTGTGGACGTTCGTTTCGTCGATATCCTGAATGCGTCCCGCTACTCTGGGGCGCTTACAACATGCTCCCAAATTCAGTAAAACCGACGGCACTGCGAACGAAGAACAGGAGACCGTTGGCGTCGCGGAATCGCTGCCCCGGATCGTCGAATCTGAGCTTGTCCCTGCCGACACCGACTATGGAAATAAGCTCGTAGCCTAGATAGCGCGTCCGATTGGTCACGGTGAAGGTTGTGCTTCTCTGCTTGAGACTCTCGCGAGATTGCGCCTTGTTCTTTACGCGGTAGGGCAATGGACCCCAACCCTGAACCCCCAGCTGCAAGGTCGTTTTCGGCATGATCGCATAGCTCATGTTCAGGATCGGGACGATGCGGTGCTCGGACTGGAGATCGATGCCCGACTCGTTGTCGCGCAGGCGCAGGTAGAGAAACTTGAAGCGGGGCACCAGATCGAACTTTCCGAAGGTCCAGGCATACTCGACGCGGTTTACGTACGCAAAGAAATCGATCCGCCGGTTCTGCTGAAACTGCCTGGTCGGCAGTCTACCGCCTTGCTGCCAGTTGAATCGCAAGCGCAGTTTCTGGACCAGTCTCAGCTTTTGCAACGGCCGCAGGTGCCCCTCTAGATAGCTTTCGTTCACATTGCTCCTCTGGTAGAGCAGGATATCCTCGCGTCGAAGCAGAGTGCCCGAAAACCGCTGTATCAGACCGATGAAGAGGGCGTCATACGGATCCACGGTGGAGAGACGAGCTCCCCTGCTGAACTGGTTGTAGGCGTCGGCGATATCATCCTGCACCTGCCGCATGCTGCTCTCGAAAAACAGCTGCCGCACGCGTCCCAGTCCCTGCCAGCGGTAGGTCAACAGCGCGTAGTCGGAGCGATTGCGGCCGCCGCCTGCCTGGTCCTTCACGGCGTAGCGCCCCAGGCCGACCGACCAGTGCGGCGAGAGATTCACCTGTCCGAACAGGTGATAACCACGCTGGTTCGGATCGTATGGATAGTCCGGCTGCCAGTCATCCTCCCGCACATCCGGCTCGTCGTTGTTGTTGCGGTCGAGACCGTAGACATACTCGTTCGGCTCCACATCGAAAAGAAGGAAGGGTTCGTCGTAGTCCGGCGTGCCGTTGAAATTGCGGTCGGTATCTATCAGACCATCCTTGTCCTTATCCTGTCCGGGGAATACGCCGTCCTGATCCGGATTGACCGGAGCGACTCGTCCACCGCCTCCCTGCTGAGGACTCCCAAGAACATTGCCTGCCGCAATGTCGGGCCAGCGGTCGCCGTCCTCGTTATCCTGCACCAGGCGCCATATGATGCTGTCGTTGGTCATGAAATGGTACGGGCTGTACCCGCGGCTGGCCTGGTAGCCGTAATCCTTCTTCAGAAAGGTCGGCATCTCAGTGGTGAAATTGGGATTCATGGAGAAGGTCTCGAAACCAAAGACACCGCGGTCGAAGCGGTGAATGCCGTTGAGGAAATAAGCGGTGCCGCGTGTCGCGAAGCGCGGCCCTTCATTCACTACGGTTTGGCTCAGTGAGCGAGCCGGGTAGCGGGAATAAAGCGCGGATCGCGCGTACTCCGCACTGATATCCACCCAGGGCAAGGTCAGTTGTAGATCGGCGCTGTAGGTGAAGATCGCGGTGTTCTCCGCCACCGCGAAGCGCCGGCGCGCGAGGTTGGAGAGATCCTCTACCCGTCCTGGCGCCCGCAGGGCGGTACGCAGGAAAGTGCTCTGGAAGCGATCCTCGTGACGTTCCGCGGAGGCATTGGCAATGTTGAGGTCGACACCGGCCCACTCCACCAAGTAGTCGTTGCCCACCACCGCCTCCAGGTATGGTTCTTCCCTGAGATCGAAGAGGTAGACCAACTGCTCGCCGCCGTCGGCGTGCAGGATCTGGCCCGGCGATTCGAGCTGGAACTCTTCGAGCAGGCCCTCCAACCGTACCTTCGACGTAACGTCCACCCCCGCGTCATGTTCCGCCCGGTAGAGGAAATCCGCAAATAACGGCAGCTCACTGTCCCGGTAGTAGACGACCGGTCCTTGAACTGCGGTGTAGGTCGAGGGAATGAATCGACCGGTGCTCAGGGTGCGGCCCGCCTGGGGTCGAGCTCCCGCACGCTTGCGAATGATGTGGGGCAGGATATCGGGGCGCAGTTCGCCGTTAATTACGAGCTGGACGTTTTGGACGGCCGCGCCGGGGCGCCCATCCTCGGGAGCGTCGTCGGAGAAACGAACCACTATCAAGGAATAGGTCGGCTGGTCCTGCCGCAGTCGGCCCTTGATCGAGTTGTTGGTCTCGGTGCTGTTATAGGAATGGAGGTTGGAACCCCAGCGATAGCTGTCCCAGATCCAGCTGGGCACGTCCGCCCAGGAGCAATGTGGAATGATCGGTATCGACCTCGGCGACATTCTCGTTGGGGGTGGTCGACTCTCGATTGGGCCGGGCGATGCGCGAGCCCAGGGTCGTGAGCTTCAGATGGGGCGTGGAAAGGTCCACCCGCAGTCCGTTGAAATCGGTCCGGGACAGGGTGAGGGGGGAAAGCCGCGCGATCAGGCCGTCGCCAACCATAGCCCGGTAGCCCCAGCTGCCATAGCCGTCGCTGCCCACCACCACATTGGTGAACACCAGCTGCCAGGCCGACCAGTCCTTGAACAGGTGGCTGCCAAACCGCTGCTCCGCTTGGCGCCGCTCGACCCAGGTGAAAAGGTCGTAACCGGTGGTCAGGTGGTTGCCCATGAGATCGATCTTCGCCTGGGGCCGATCTACGCCCAACGCGATGCCATGCTGGGAACCTATTTGACGGGTTTTCCACGAGTGATCCGGATAGTTCTCGTAGTGATTGAATGCGTAGTTCCTGTATTCCGGCCGCGGATAGCGGATGCCGAATCGTCTTTCTGGAGTTTCGGGGGCAAAAAGGTCGTGTCTATCGTCGGCAAACAAATGCCCGGCCAGCAGTAGGCCGAGCAATGCGCAACGAAGGACACAGGGTATGGCAACCCTGTAGCTGGAGCCGAGGTGAGACCTGCCCCCGATGGTGCACCAATCGCCTTGCAACAACCTAGTCCTCGCTTTTTGGGGAGCGCGCGCGTCTACGCTTGGTCACGAACAACTGCTCAGTGTAGCAGCCGTTGAGTAATATACAACACAATAATCTCGCTCTTGAAAAAAATCTCGCAATCACAGCTGCACCGACGGCTGCTTTGCGTCGATTTGGCACATACCGCCCGCACCGGCTTCTCGCCCATCCTCGCCCGTGACTGCCGGCTTCTCTCCCGGTCATTGCGAACGCAATCCACAAAGTGGGGAATCTCGTCGCGAACCAACCGGAGAATGGCGAATAAAAGCCACAATCGTTGGTCGCAGCAAGCGGGTGTTCGATGGGCATCGAGGAGGCCGGCCCGAGAAAGCGACGGTGCTATGTTCGGTTCGCAAGGAAAACTGGGAAATACCAGAGGGCCTCAAAAAAGCTATATTTATTCAATAGCCTATTTTGATGGAATTAGACTTCTGCCTCAACGGCTCGCAGTTTGATGAGACCAGGTATCGCCAGTACCATCGATAGATTGGCCACGAAATAGACCGGCTGACTTCGGCCATTTCTTTGTATCGCATTGTCTTGTAACGTTTCCTCAGTGCCCGAAGCGGCATGGGACAGCTGATCATGTATTGGAGAGGATGGACTGAAACGCTCGGGCGCTGCGGCGGAAGGTCGGGTCATGGCTCTCCCGAGCGAGCCAGAAACCTGCGCTGGTTTGGGTTTTGTGCCTCCCTACTGCTGGTGCACGGGGTTCCCGCAAACGGTTACGTAGGCCCTGGTCCGTCAGAAACGACGGCGACGCGTCTTTCCTTTCGCTACACGCGACCCACCTACAAGAACTACGCGTACGATCTCTACCAGAACTATTCGGACCACACGTGGAGCACTCGCGGTATCGGCGGGCAGCACGGAATCGCATTCGGTGTCGAGCGGCCACGGACCGTAGTCGATTTGATGGGCAACTACCTCACGACCGGTTACGACCTCTACACCTGGGAGGAGCGGCGTCAGCCGGAGCAGCGAACCGGCAGCGAGCTGTTCAAGGACTGGTCGGCATGGCAGTTGGTGTTCACCAACGTGGCAGTGGCCAGTGACGGTTATGGCGAATGGGGGTATCAGGCGATCGTGGGGGACGGTCTCATCGCGCGGCTCTCCCCCTTGACCCTGTCGAAAACCGATCTCTATGGGCTGCGGGTAGACGTCTCGACACCGCACCTCAAACTGACCGGATTGGCCTCCCGCATCGCCCGGCCGAACCGCGAGAGCTACCTCCCCAGCGAGAATGTGGGCGAGGTAAGGGTGGATCACTCAACCATGCTCCTTGGGGGCCGGGCCCAGGTGGATTGGGGGGCGCTCAAGGTGGGGTTCAACGGCGCCAACCTGCACGCCTACAACAGCACCCAGGAAAACAACTCGATAAAGGGTCTGCTGCGACGGGACCAGCCTCTGTACTCCTTTCTGGTGGTCCGTTTTTCGGACGAGGTTCCCGGGGACGGCCTGGGCGGGGCTGCAGTTCAGGATGTACGCCTGGTCGTCAACGGCGAGGTGCGGTCCGATATCGCGCCGCATATCATTCGCAAGCGAGCGGGGAGCGGCGTCTACTCCGGGCGCGTGCTGAGGACCGGATTCATTGCCAGCGCCTACAATAAAATCACCGGGCCGAGACCTTACTACCGGGATCGGGAGATACCACTCTATGCCGACTTTCTATATCGGCTGGATCACGAAGCCGGCGAGGATGTCTCCAACGTCACCTTGCTGACTGGTCTGATAGACGAATTCCAGCTGGAACCCCCGGGGCAGATTCTGCGCGCCGACGGCGACAAGCAGCTGGTCTACTTCTTCGACCTGCGGAACGAACCGCATGTCGAGTCGGTGGAGGTGGAAGCGGTGGTGGGGAACGATTACAAAGTCGAATGGGCCGGGGTGTATCTCAACAGAGGCAGTGCCACGGCGGAGCGCTACGAGGACCGCTACTCGAGTACGATCTACTATCCCGCCATGCGGTCCCGAGGCCGCGTCGAGGATCTGTCCAATCTCTCGCGCAAGCGTTTCTCAGTGGGGGAGAATACGGCGATCTTCACCTACAGCGCTGATATGGAGCTGGTTCTACCCTGGATGGATCTCAGCGGCGAAATCGCGCGTTCCGCGCTCTATTCCCGCTACCCTGCGCAGGTGGGAGGGGACCCAATGCTGGACGAGGGCCCGCGTTCCGTCCATCGAGGCAGCGCCTACTTTCTCAACGGCCTGCGCCGCTTTCGGCGCGGCATCATGGGGTTCGAGCTGTTCTCAATCAATCCGGAGTTCACCACCAAGATGCCCACCTACCTGCGGAAGGATTTCGGCTATACCGCCAGCCGCGGTTACGATCCCCTGGCGCAGCTGGACCGAAACACCGTGATCTGGAGCCTGGTGCAGGACAACGAGGATGGAGACCGCTGGCCAGACATCCTGGTGGGCAATGTCCTGGGCAGCCCGTACGGCAGCTCCGACCTGGACGGAATCTTTCCCGGTCAGGACGCCGACTACGATGGCCTGGTGGATACGGATCGAAACTTAAACGGTACTCCCGACTACGACGAGACCTTTCTGGTCTTTGAGGTGGAGCCGAACGAATACGTCTACGGGCTCGACCGCAACAACAACAACGAGCCGGATATCCGGGAGGACGATTGGCAGCCGGACTACCCGTACGATCACGACCAGCGCGGCTACCACCTTTTTGGACAGCTGGACCTCACGCCTGCTTGGTCGTTGGGCCTTGGGCGCTACGCGGTTCGGGGACTGGCCAGCGGCGGCCGCAATCGCTCGGCTTATGCGCTCTTGACCTACCGATGGTTGGGGCGCGACCGCGTGCGCGAGCTGTTCTTCGAGAATAATCTGCGCCGCGTAAAGGACGACATCGCCGATCCTTACAATCAGTACAGCCAATCGGCGCAATGGGAGCTGAACAGCCCATACGACGCAGGCTTTACTGGCATAATTGCAAGAATAGATGGATCGTTGCTGCGGCGGGAAGACGTGCTCTTCTACCAGGACAGCTACGTCAATGAGACCTATCTGGAAGGGGACTTGCGTCCCGTATCGGGCCTGCAGGTAGTGCAGAAGCTTCGCCTGCGGATCAACTGGCAGCAGGGAGGTCTTCTTCCCAACGGAATGCTGCAGCGACCGCGGCGCCTGGACTTCTGGACCACCGTCAGCCGGATCCAGTACACCTGGACCCTGGGCAAGCTGACCCTGATGCCGCAATACAAATTCATGCACCTGCGCCTGACAGACCGGGGCGCGGAACTCATCGGGGAAGGGAAATACGCCAGCCGCGACCTGCAATCCAGAACGACCACCGTTCCGATCCTGCGGATCTCATACCGTATGCTGCCCCGCACGAAGGTGCAACTTGGGCTGCAGGGATTCGGATCACTGCCGTACAAGGTCGACGACCATGCGCGGTCGCTCGAGGGGTTCGAGCAGTACACCACCACGGCGACGGTGACTAACCGCTCCAGGTATTTCGGCTACGATCTACACACGATCGTCGGCTTCAGCAAGGAGCGGCTCATATTCGACAGCCGCCACCAGAGTTTCCGCAACCGGGATGGATTCCTTTTTTTCATCCGCGCCCTGATGGGTTTCACCGAATATGGGCGGATGCTCTAGCCCGGGCAAACGCGCCCGGATTGTGCCACTTCTACGGGATGCCAGCGGACTTTGGCGTGGAGGATTTCGTCGCTAGGGGACGTCGCCAAGTTGCGAATTAGCGCGCGTCGTTTTTCAGCTGGCCCCAGCTCCTGCGCGTAACCGATGTCTGCGCATCTCCGATCTTTGGCCCCACCCTCAGAATGCGGGCACCAATACCGTAGGATCGATCCCCGGGATGGAACGACTCACGTCGGGCGGAGCGCAGGTTTTCGCCGTCGGCGCTGAAACAACCCCCTCTCACGACGCAGACGAAGCCCGTTGCAGGTCCTCGGGGGTCGACACGTAACGACTGCCGGTAATGGTTCGCGCCAAACCAATCCTGCACCCATTCGAACAGATTCCCATGCATATCGTATAAGCCCCATGGATTCGGCAACTTTGTGCCCACCGGCTGAGCGTATGTCAATCCCACATTGAAAGCATTGGGCCCATACCAGGCATACTCCCCCAACTGCACTTCACTGTCCCCGGACGACCACAGAGTTGTCGTTCCCGCCCGGCAGGCATATTCCCACTCTGCTTCCGTTGGCAAGCGGTAGAGCTCCTCATCCGCATCCTCGTTCATCGTTGCTATGAATTCTTGCATGTCGTACCAAGAGATATATGCCGCCGGATGGGTTGGGTTCACCTCCAGATGTATTCCTTCAGACCAGGGCGTTGTTCCCATCAAACTTTGCCATTGCGCCTGGGTGATCTCAAACTTCCCCAGGTAAAACCCGCGACTGATGGTCACCTCGTGAGCGGGGCGTTCGTCTTTGATCCAATCGTTTTTGTCCTGCAACAGCTCTTCTTGCTCCTCCGTCAACCCCATTATGAAGGTCCCCGGTTCCACCCACACCATCTCCATCGTTTCGCTCGCGGAGAGTTCAATGGTGATTTCCTCTTGAGAGCAGACGGGCAGAACTGAAAAAACAGCAAGGGTCACGTTAGTCCATACAAGCGAGTGCTTCATCAGATCTTCATTATGTAGATATCGAGTTTGGGTGTGTTGTTCGGCCCGTTTGGCGTCACTCGCCCTACCCTCTCGCCCAGGATTGGGTCTCGGCCCTGACGGGCTGGCCGCTTTCCTGCGACTCTTGTATCAGCAGGAATAGGTACCAATCCTGGCAGGCATCTGCCAATGAGTACACCGGTGGGCCGCCATCAAGGTAGGAGGCCATTCTGAGTAGACAATCGCCGATGGCGATCTCCTCGTCTGACAAGGCCGCAGGAGCCAGCGGATTTCGGTACACCCATTCGCCGTCGGCTTGGTACCCCTTGAGATAGTTTCCTTCCAGGTTGCCTTCAGGTCCGGCACTGTGACGGGTGAAGTCGACCTCGATGTGGGTTAGATCGTCGCGGAGATAACTGGCACGAAGGTCAATGAGCTCACCGCGTTCGCCGCGAACCAGCACCCGCTGGTTGCGAATGAGCGATCCGTACTGCGCATCGTCGAAGTCGAAGACGCCGAAGCGATCGCCGTAGTCAAACCAGGCGATGGTCTGCTTTGAATCGACGAGAGTGGCACCGGCTTCGGGCTCAATATAGTTGTTGAACTTCAGGAGCGGAGAGGTGACGCTAGTCGCCGTGATAGTGGGGTTCTCAAACGACACCCCGAGAAACTTACGCAGCAGGCCAAAACCGCGCTCGGCAGAGATCTGCGCCTGGGAGACGCGGCCGAGCTTGCCGGAACGCACGAACGAGAGGCGGGCGGCGTGATGGGGTTGCAGGTAATACTGGTTGGTGACCTGGATTTTAGCGCCCTGTTTGACACGCGCTGCTAGGCCGGTCAGGTCTTCGAGAGTCTTGCCGGGGTGGCGTTCGGAGAGGACCGGCGCGTTGCGATCCGCCAGCTGGTGTAGCACACCGGGGTTGACGGCCATGGGCAGGCTGGTGAGGATGAAGAGCGGATTGGTGGCGATCGCATCGTCCAACGAGGGAACGAGCGTGACGCCGTAGCGCCTGTGGAATTCCTCTTTCTTCTCGGGGGTCCGCGAGACGAGGGCGGTCACCTCGAAGCGGTCGGGACAAGCAGCGGCGGTGCGCAGGAAGAAGTGTGAACGCCAACCGGTGCCGACGATGGCGAACCTGATCATGGCTATACTCCACTACCATTCAAAGAGAAAATGAATATAGGATGACGACCAGAGCGAGTCCACATAGACACCCCTCGAACCAGGCAGATCTTCGCTGGATAGTAACGACGAAGCCGCTTATTGCTACCACCTATACGTAGGATGCGGTGAATTGCCAGAAACAGCTCACACCCCGCAGCTGAGGGCGGCAAAGCTCGGTTGAAACCTCCATTCACTTTCCGTCCGGGGGAGGTCCTGACTGAGTACATGATTCTTGAGCAAAACGCCCCGAACGAACTGGCGGTGTTCACACTGCCAATCAACTGGGTCAATTATCCTTGAGCCGATGCTTCCAGGAGAGCGCTGACCTGACTTGCGATACGTGCCACGTTCCGCATAAGGACGAACATGCAAGAAGCGAGTTATTCACCGAGCGCTGTCTGAAGTGTCACGAAATCGCCCGATGTAAGATGGCCGCCGGAATGGGCGGAGGTGGAAGTGAAAGCTGCATCTCTTGCCACATGCCGTTACGACAAGAGAAAAAGGTCAGGCTGAAAGGACCTGAATCGGATCGAGTTCCCGTCATTCGCGATCACTTCATTCGAGATTTTCCGGAACACGGTACCTCTGTCGAGAGGTTCGAGGACAACGTCAGGGGCCGGGAGCCGCTGCCGCGAAGAGGAAGTGTAAAAAGTGAGTGAGACATACCGAGCCGCCTTAGTCGGGTGCAGCCGCATGGGCGCGTTCATTGACAACGAGTTCGTTGGCTTGCCTGGCCGCATCGCGCCCCACTCGCATGCTGCTGGCTACGAAGCCTGTGACCGGACTGATTTAGTGGCTGGGGTTGATCTGCGTCCGGATGTGCTGTCGGAGTTCGGGAAGCGCTACGGCGTAGGAGAGAATCACCTGTACACCGACTACCGCGAAATGCTCGCCAAGGAGCAACCGGATATCCTCAGCGTCGCCACCCAGCCGGAACAGCGAGCAGAGATCGCTGTCTACGCCGCCGAGCATGGCGTGAAGGCGCTGTATTGCGAGAAGCCCATGTGCGCCTCTCTCCCGGAGGCCGACGCGATGGTAACGGCCGTTAGAGCGCCACGGGGTGGTCTTCAACATGGGCACCAATCGGCGCTGGCACCCCGGCTTCATTAAAATGCGGGAGGTGGTAGCCTCTGGCGACTTGGGCGCGCTCCAGACCCTGGTGATTTACAGCAGTAACGCCGTGTTCAACGCCTCCAGCCACCACTTTGAGCTGATGCAGCACCTCAACGGCGATGAGCCAGCGACCTGGGTACAGGGATGTCTGCCAGAAGGCGATCAGAGCATTGTTGGTGATGAAGTGCGCGAGGACCCCTCGGTGGAGGGCATGTTTGGGTTCGCCAATGGAGTGATCGTTTACCTCATGGATGGGCCGCAGGGCCGGGAGTATGAGGCTAACTGTGAGCAAGGTCTAATCAGAGCCACCTATCTTGGCGTTGACTTTCTGGTGTGGCGCCGCCAGAGCGAGGGAGTGAGGCTGGTGGATGCGCCACCCGCGGTGCGGCACCACCGCGGTCTCCAAGCTGAGCTGGTGGCTGCACCCCCCTTAGCGTACACGCCGGCCAGCAACACGCTGCGGCTCGTCGAGGAAATGGTGCAGGCGCTGGACACCGGCACCGCGCCGCGTGGGGGTGTGCGAGTGGCCCGCGCCAACCTGGAGATTAGCTTCGGGTTTATCGAGTCGCACCGGCGGGGCGGGGCGCGGGTATCCCTGCCCCTTCCGGACTGCCGGCTGCGATTGAACCGGCGGACCCACGACCCGCGCGCGCCGTGGTACGCACCTGCCTCGGATTGAGGGCTCCTCGCTGCCCACGAGAGGGAAGACAGGCCAATGAGTGACTACCGATTCAAACTGAGCATGTTCCTGTCTGAGCTCGGCTTGCCCTTTGAGGAGGCCCTTGCTACCGCCAAGGACATCGGCGCCGAGTACGTGTGGTTTGGCGGTGGGGGTGAGGAAACCCCGATCGCCGAGATGAGCGATGCCGAGGTGGATCACATGGCTGCCCTCGTCGCCCAGCACGGCCTCCAGCTCCATCTCGTGCGGGCAGGCAGTCCTTTTAAGCAACTCCACCTCACCGATCTCGATCTGGAGGCCATGGGAGACCAGCCCCTCTTCCGCCAGGACTTCGACCACCTCACCCGCTCGATGCAGATCGCCGCCCGGCTGGGGGTGGGCACGGTCCTTGCCTTCACGTTCGCTTGGCCGGGTGAGTACTCCGCGGGCAAACCTACCTGGCCGATGCGCTGGATCACGCGCGGTGGTGTGATTGCCGAGGTGGACATGGAGAAGTTGGTCAAAGCGTTTTCCCTGGTGCTGGAGCAGGCCGAGCGCTACGACGTGGACGTGGCCCTCTTCCTGGAGCCATGGCAGTACACGAATACGACTGGCAACTTCCGCCGCTTGGCCGAGCGATTGGGATCGCCGCGGATTAAGGCGCTGTGGGGGCCAGCGGACAACTTCAACTGTGGCGAGGCGGATGTAGCGACGGCTGGCTTCGCCAATGTACAGTCCTATCTGCACGGGTTGCATCTAAAGGACCTGCACGTCATTGACGGCCAGCAGTTGGACTTCGAATACTGTGCCCTCGGGCTCGGAGATGTAGACTATGTGACCATCCTGCGCCAACTCCGCGAGCACCGCTCCGAGGCAATCTTGGCAGTGGCGACGCATTTCCAGCCGGCCAACGGATCGCAGGTCGATGCGATGCGCACGAACTTCGCCCAACTCAAGCAGCTCATCAAAGCGGCAGGCTTTCCTTAGTTTGCAAAGAGCACCGCCAACGACTTTGCCATTCCGCTGTTTCTCATACAGATGCTGGGGAGACCACCTGTCAACACACTATCTCTAGCGGGATTCCCAAACCAATAGAAACCCGGCCGAGAGCTTCGACGTGTTCACCGAGGCCAAGAGCGCCGTGATGTGTAGGGCCGTACGAGCTCCACCGCTCAACAAAATCTCGAAGTCCGCAAGAGAATCGCACCCGACAATTGGTATCTCCCAACGAGAGTGTTGGTCCATCCTCGACAACTCCTTCAGCGGCGATCATTCGATAATCTCCACGCGCATCTTGGGTGACAGATACAAGTGTTACAGGCCCCGTTTCCGGGTAGAACTGGGTCAGAAAACCTTTGCCACTCTTGCCATGAAAGACCTCCGACGCAGAAAGCGATGGCTTTTTTGAAGATATTGCCGGATCGCCTGCACCACTGTGCCCTATGAAACAGATGTCGTCCTCAAAATCCATCGAGTAGAGTTCGGCAAGCGTCGTGCTTCCGGCAATACTCTTGAGGATAAGCATGGCGATGCCGGCCTTGATGTCACCCTCAACCGGGCAAGCAATGCCATCGGCCATGAGTAGCGAAAGCACCGGATTGAGAGCAGCGAGGAGCTCAGCGCGCTCGCCACTGGACTCTCCCTCATAATGACTTGCAATCCCGCAGAGGTTGTAACGGCTGACAAACCTCGAGAAGGCACCATAAAAGGTGGCTATAGAGTTGACTTCTTCTCTGTCTAATGAAGTGGGAAAGTCAAAAAGCGATTCAATGCGAGCGATCCCGAGTTCCTTGTCTGCATCCGTAACGTTTGCCAACTCGGCGATGATGTCGTCCCAATCGAGATGGTGGATGAAAGTGCCGAATTTATTTAGTAGGTGTGTCTCATCTACATTGAGGTCAAGCATCCCGGCAAAGGGGCGGCCGAGTAACGCGATGGACTGAGACACAAGCCGCCTGTGAAGCGTCGCAATGGAACACCATTGTCGTAGACGCTGATCGAGAATTGCGTCGTTATCCAGGTGTCCAGTGATGGTTGAAAAACGTTTTCCAGACCTGAGCAAGACCGCCGTCATTTCCGGTAGACCCGCGCAGGTAACGCCAACACCGAGCCAGTCAGCGATGGTGTTGACCTGGGTCAAATCCAGGGCCTTGACGGGTTGCACATTCAGAAGGACGATTGGAACATCAAGGGAAGCTACAGCCGGAAGGAGGGTCTCGGAGTTTGCGTAGGTAGCGAGATGGCAGAAAACGATGTCTACTTGAGACTTTGAAAACAGATCCTCGGCATTGCGTGCAGTCGCCACGGAGTCTACGAGCCCGGCAGGGACAATCTCTCCTTGCCCCTTGAGTAGCTGGGCCAGGCGCCCGTGCGTATTTAAGATCCCTTCTTTCATTCCAGGGAATTGTTCCCAGTAGTTACCTAGTCCAATGACCATGAGACCGATTCGGGCTACGTGTTGTTGTATCTCTGCCACATCCTTCTCCTACGTTACAGTTTTTTGATTATAATCAATCTCAATTTCGATTACGGAACGTAAAGAAAAGATGTGCGTCCCTAAAGACCCGAAACGGGAATTTGTCCGCACCAGTGGGCGGAACTCCTGCGTTTATCATACTTGAAGGAGATCAGCAATGCCGAGCACCTACGAAACCGCGCGCATAGTTCGGGCCACGCCCAAGCGCCTGTTCGAAGCGTGGCTGGAGAGCCAGGAACACTGCGACATGACGGGTGCTGCCTGCGTTATCGGTCCGGGGGAAGGGGAACCGTTCAGCATCGCCGATGGGCAGATCACAGGGCGGACTCTCGAAGCGGAACCGTACCACCGCATCGCGCAGGTCTGGAGCACCGAGGAACCGGGCGGTAGAGTGTTCGAATCACGAGTCGAGATCACCTTCAGCACGGGGCCGTCGTGGGGAGGGTTGCCGGGATCTGCCGCAGATGGGGCGACTATCGGGATTCGCCATTCAGGTTTGCCCCCGGAACAGCGGATTTTCTCACCCCAGTGGTGGGAGGACAGCTACTTCCAGCCAATGGATGCCTATTTCGCCCGGGGAAGCACCAGGTTCATGCGCCCTTCACCCGCCCCCACAACAACTGCGATCACCCGCTTCAGCGAGCACCTGATTCACGGAGGTTTCGCCTACGCCGTCTCGGCCGCCGACATCACCGGCAACGGAGCTAAAGATCTGCTGGCAGTGGACACCAACGTCGGCCTCTACCTGTTCGAGAATGATGGCCAGGGCAACTTCTCGCGACACGTGATCCGCCGGCGGGTCGGAGAGTGGCTCGAAAGACATGCCATCGCTGACATCAACGGCGATGGCAAGCCGGAGGTCGTATCGGTGGACAATACCAACGGTTGTCTGCTCTACTTCGAGTGCGGCGGAAACCCCAGGGACAGTGCCTCATGGAAGCACCACTACATCACAGAGGGCGGGCTCCCCGGTGCCTACGACCTGACGGTCGCGGACCTGGACGGGGATGGGGACCTGGACGTGGCCGCGTCGAGCTGGAGAATCGGCAACCACTTTGCTTGGTTCGAAAACCGCCAGGGCTCGTGGGTAAAACACATGATCGAGGATAGTATCGGCGAAACTCGAGCTATCCACGCGGTCGACTTCGACAGCGACGGACACCTTGACCTGCTCGGTACAGCTTACACAGGCAAACAGGTCGTATGGTACAGGAATCCGGGCGACCCGTCCCGCCAGCCCTGGGAGAAGTACGTCATCGACTACGCCTCCGGACCGATGCACGGCCAGCCCGTCGACATGGACGGCGACGGTGATTTCGACGTGGTGATGGCCCTGCGGGGTTCGGACGACCCCGCCGCCGTCGGCCTCAATCAGATCGTCTGGTACGAAAACGACGGTTCGCCGGAATCAATCCCCTGGAACAAGCACGTTATTGCCGACGGCTTTCCATCGGCTTTCGAGGCCGTTGCAGGCGACATCGACGGAGACGGACAAATCGAAGTGGTGGCTACGGCGTGGGGCATAGACGGGCGGCTCGTTCTTTTCAAACATCGCGGCGACCCGAGAGGTCCGTGGGACATGCAGATTCTCAAGGAGGGTTGGCCTAACGTCACCCAGGCGATTCTGGTCGACCTGACGGGCGACGGGCGACTCGATATCGTTGCCAGCGCCGAGCGCGGCGCCAACGAGCTGCGCTGGTGGAAAAACGAAGGTCCAGATTCGCGTTGAAGGATTGCATCCGCCGCGCACGAAATCGAACCGAACATCGCGGTTCACCATCGCTGTCTCTGGTCGGCCTCCTCCATGCCCATCAAACACGAGAAGCTGGTCGATGCGAAGCAGTAGTCAGCTGTTGTTGTAGCGCGCCGTGACTTCCTCCGCGGTCAATGCTCGGCCATAGACGGTGAAGTCATCGATCGTAGAATCGCAGTACCAGTTGCCGAATCTCCAGCCAAGATTGATCCGGCTCTGCTCTCCGGCCGGAAGAGCGACCACCTGGTCGCCGAACCGGCTCCCTTCGTCGTCACGGATCTGCTCAAACCCGTCCAAATAGAGCCGTACGCGCGTCGTGCTCCAGGTGACGACCACGTGATGCCACTGTCCGGCTTCCCAAGCGGTGATATCTCCTTCCGCCGTTCCGTGGAGATGGCCGACATCGTCCTTCAAACGAACTCGGAGGTCTCCGAAGAGCGTGCACAGCGCCAGTGAACTGACGAGAGGTGTCTGGCCTTCGACGTGAAACACGGATCGCTGTCCGGGCGTGGCAGGGTCCGGCTTGAAATTGGGCTGTACCCAGAGCTCGATGGCACCAGAGCCGCGGAGCATTTCGGGTGGAGCCGGTAGCTGCGCGTAACCGTTCTTTCCGACCGCAACGGCACGGCTACCAGCCTTGCGACCGGCGACGAACTCGATACGGCCAACGCGCTGCCCCAGCGTGGTGCCTCGGGGTGTGGTGCACTGCAAGTCGCCTTCAAAGCCGGCCTGCAGCAGGATTTCGGCTCGAGACCCCGGTGGGACCACGACCCTTTGTTTGAGGGGTTGGGGCGACGGGGGAAGCTCGCCGGGCCTAATCCCCTCCCGATGGAAGTAGGCCGCCGTGTGTGGCGAGTTGCGCGTGTTCATAGAAAACGATTTGCCGTCCCGTCTCTGGCGCCATTTCCCTCACCTGCGCCCAGAACGCCCTGGTGGCGACGGACAGATAGCGCTGGTCGCCGGTCATCTCATAGCCGAAGCGGAATGCGTCGTCCCGAGAAGATTCAAATGGGTGAGGCCGGCAAGACGGTTCCGGCGATTGAGCGCATTGAACTCGTAGACAAACCCGTCGAGCTCGGGATTCCACATGTGGTCGATCAGCCAGTCGAGACCGATGGTGATCACCTCGCGAAGTTCCTCGTCACGGGTGATGGCGTAGTAGGCGCCCAGGCCGTCGTGAAGCTGGCCGGTCATAAACAGTTTGCATCCGTCCATCATCCACGACCGCCACCACTTGCCTTCGCCGTGAGCGGCCAGCGGGTCGCGGGCGTAGATCTTGATGTAGTCTACGATCTCCGTAGCGGCTGCGAGGTATTTCGCGTCGCCGGTGACCACATAGGCGCGACACAACACCATCAGTGGCCAGCCGAGCTGCCGTTCCGCTCCAGCGAAAATATTCCGAATCCGGCCGTGACTGTCGCCTTCGGCGATTGCGGAGACGCGATCTGCTATCAAGCGCACCGCCTCAAGGCTGCGTTCGTCGCCGGTGAGGTAGTAGGAGTCGGCAGCGCCGTCGACAAAGACATGACCCCATTCGAGGCCGGTGGTAACCGCTTCGTGGGTCTCGGCGCGGGCGCCGTACCCATGGAAGCGTTGCTCGCCATTTTCGTGGTTCAAGTCTATGTCGATGAAGTGCTGGTTGCAGGCGATGGCAAAATCGAGATAGTCACGCCTGCCGCTGCGCGCGTAGAGGAGAAAACAGCCGTGGGCCGTGTCGTACTCCAGATCGCCCCGGGTCAACTCGTTACCGTACCCTCCATGGTAATAGTCGCCGTAGTGCAGCATGCCGTTTTCTCGCGGCATGCTCTCGCGCTGGTCGCGCAGGCTCTCGAACGCTCGGCGTATTTTGCGGTCGTAGTCGACCGTCTCCGGCTCACCGGCCGGGGACAGGGGTCCGAAGGCATCGGTTCTGCAGAAATAACCCGGTTCGACCGTCGCGATCAGGGGTTGTTGAAAGGTGGCGACGCGGTTTGGAAGGTCGTCGTCATCAGGTCCGCCGAAGGTATACAGAACGTGGTGCGTTTTCGCCCGCGTGCGGCCAAGCTTGAGCCGCTCGTCTTCGTGGCTGCTCCACAGGGCCAACTTCACCTGACCGGCGGCCAGCTCGATCGCCTTGGGCGCCAGCTGCCAGAAATCGCGAACCGCCGTTCCAAGGGTACCCCGGTCACTTGCAAGAATCGCCCAACCGTTCAGCTTTTGCACCGCTTGGACCGGGGCGTCACCCGGGCCGGATTTGCAGACCATATTTGCGTTCGCCGCCAACAAGGCGGTCCTGCCCTTGGTGACTGACCCCTCGACAAAACCCGAATCTCTCGGAAGCGTGAACCGCTGCTGCTCCCCGAGTTCGGGGTTGAGCTCAACGGCGATCTCTTTGACTTCGTGCAATTCCGGCTGCCCCAGGCAGATGAAGGTTAGCTCCGCCTTCATGTACGATTGGCCGGCGTAGAAGCGCAGCCGCGTGTCGAGCTTGTAGGCGCGGTTGCCCGCGGCGTCCTGCAGCCAACCGACCAGGTGGACGGTGGCTCTGACTGGGCCGGTTTCCTCGATGGTTATCGTTTCGGGCTTGGAAGCGGACGAGTTGTGTACGGTGCCGTCCGCCAGCACGAACCGCATTGTGGAACCGTCGAGAAGCAGTTGCCGTGAATCATCGTCCTTTTGAATCCAGACCGATCCGAGCAACGCCAGGTCGTTCTTGGGTATCGTCAGTCGGACGGGACCGGTGTCGACAATTATTTCATTCGGTTGTTCGTCGATCTTCAGTGGTGTTCTTGGTGGTGGGGAATCGCCGGGAACGAAATGGTATGTGCGATCGGTGTTTGCGGGACAATCCGCGAGAAACTGAACCAGCAGCCACTTCACCGTTCCGTCGGGCCAGGTACCCAGAACCTTGGTCTGCGTCGGTATCGGTTCGCCACCGGGGATTCGAACGTGCATCGATTGGCCAACCGATAAAGTTCCTTGGACAAACGGCACGCCGGAGCAGACTGCTTCCCGGACGCGAGCGATTCCGGTGGCGTCGGTGACGGTGAGCTCACGGGATCCGGCGGCTGAGCTTCGACGTAGCTAACGGCCACGAGCCCCCCTGCGAGACAGGTGGACAGCAGTTTCTGAAATGGCATGAATCAGCTCTCTCTGCGAATGGAACGATGCGCGAATGTAGATCGTCCGATTCCGAGCGTCCATCCCGTTCCTCTCCCTTGCTGCGACTAACGATAATGGCGTTATTAGGCCTTGTCGGGAAAGGGAATTTACGAATGGACGCAGGTGTCGGTTGGCAGGTTAAAATCCGAAATAGCCAAAGCGTAGGTGGAGATAGATAAATGGTCGGAGAGATCGTGAATTGGTTGAATAGCAGATGAAAATCGCAGAGATCAACACCTTTGTGGTGGCGAACCCGCCCCCTCACCGCGGTGGCCCGTACTTCGTCTTTGTCAAACTGACCACGGACAACAAGATCGACGGGGTCGGCGAAGTCTACGGTACTCCCTTTCACCCGGCCAAGGTGACGCAGCTGATCGAGGACATAGGCGAGCGGTATGTCATGGGGTGGGATCCATTCAAAACCGAAACCTTGTGGAGGCTGGTTTATTCCAGCGGCTATACTCAGAATCCCGACCTTACCTTGATGGGCGTGTTGAGCGGCATCGAGTTGGCGTGTTGGGACATCGTCGGAAAAGCGTTGGAGCAGCCCGTTTACAATCTGCTCGGCGGCCAGGTACATGAAAAGCTGCGCTCCTACACCTATCTCTATCCAGCATTCGACGAGGTCGACGAAACGGAAGGGGCCCTGGCGATCGCGGACGTGTTCGGCGATCCGGACCTGGCGCCCAAACGGGCGGCGCACTACGTGGAGCAGGGGTTCACGGCGATCAAATATGATCCGGTGATGCCCATGTCCGCATTCGATCCGCGCCAGCTTTCTCTAGCAGCACTGGACAATGCCGAGCTGGTCACCAAAAACCTGCGCGAGGCGGTGGGTAGCAGGTGCGACCTGCTCGTCGGTACCCACGGCCAGATGACCACCTCAAGTGCCATTCGCTTGGCCAAACGGCTTGAACCCTACGATCCACTCTGGCTAGAGGAACCAGTGCCGCCGGGGAATTTGGAGGAGATGGCGCGAGTTGCGCGCTCGACCAGTATTCCGGTAGCCACCGGAGAACGTCTAGCCACTAAATACGAATTTGCCGGCCTGCTGGAGAAACAGGGGGCCTCCATAATTCAACCGGCGCTGGGACGGGTGGGAGGCATCCTGGAAGCCAAGAAAATCGCTGGTATGGCGGAAGCGCATTTCGCAGAGCTCGCCCCTCATCTGTATTGCGGCCCGGTGGAGGCGGCAGCGAATATTCAGGTGGCCACCTGCAGTCCGAATTTCCTGATTCAGGAGAGCATCGAAACCCTCGGCGGCTTCCACGCGGAGATCCTCAAGGAGCCGATTCATTGGGAGGACGGCTTCATCATCCCGCCCAACAAGCCGGGTCTCGGCGTCGAGTTGGATGAGGAGGTGGCGGCAAGACATCCATACGAAGGGCCCGTATTTCCCGACATGGTAGACCACCCGATCTGAGGCCCCCTACTCGAGGGTTCCATGGTTTCGATTGTACAGCTTTCCCACCCCTCTCGCGGCCGTTGTGCCGCACGCGTCAAGGCCGACGCGCTCGAATTGCTCCAAACATCGAGTACGCTCGGATTGGTCGAAGCTGCCCTCAAATCCGGTGGACCGTTGACGGAGGTCGTTTCATCGTGCGTGTCCACCCAGAGCATCGACTACGGGATGGTTTACGCAGGGTCGAGCGATTGGAGATTGCTCCCGCCCTTCGATCATCCCGATGAACCCAATCGCTGCATTGTCAGTGGCACGGGCTTGACACACAAAGCGAGTGCGGCGAACCGACAGGCCATGCACGAGGCACAGAGCGGGGACGAGGAGTCTCTTACCGACAGCATGCGCATGTTCCAGTGGGGCTTGGAGGGCGGACAACCCGCTGCCGGGAAGATTGGAACGCAACCGGAATGGTTTTACAAAGGACTGGGAACGATCATCCGTGCGCACGGTGAGGAACTCGTGGTCCCATCCTTCGCGGACGACGGCGGTGAAGAACCCGAAATTGCGGGATGTTATGTGATCGACGCCGACGGCTCACCTCGTCGCGTCGGATTCCTGCAGGGCAACGAGTTCGCCGATCACGTCATGGAGAAGAAGAATTATCTGTATCTCGCACCCTCGAAGCTCAGGGACTGCGCGATTGGCCCCGAGCTCATTCTCGACGCGGAGTTCGAGGCGATCTCGGGAACGGTTTCGATCGAGCGTAGCGGCAAAACGATCTGGTCGCAAAACATCGCAAGCGGAGACGCAAATACCTGTCATAGCCTCGCTAACATGGAGCACCATCACTTCAAGTATGCGAGCCATCGCCGGCCGGGAGATCTTCATATCCACTTCTATGGAGCGGACGCTTTCAGCTTCGGCGCAGGTGTTTCGCTCGAGGACGGAGACATCATGGCCGTCGCGTGGGAGGGGTTTGGCAGGCCCTTGCGTAATCCGCTTCGTTGTCTGTCAAAAACAGATATGCCCATCCGAGTTTATCACGTATGAGCGGGACGATTGCTGGAGCAATCCGGCGACAGGGACGATCTCTGTGGCGTATGAAATCGACCCGAGCAGAGCAGTTCCGCCGAGCTGACGCCGGGCAGCGACGAGTCACAGTGGCATTGCCTACACACGAGATTCTACGATATCGAAGAAGGAAACCATGGCAAAGAACTACGACGCCGTCCTGATCGGTGCAGGTATCATCGGCAGCTGCACAGCCCTAGAAATGGCCCGTAAAGGGTACAGAACCCTCAACATCGACAAGCTGTCGGTGGCTGGCTCCGGCTCGACATCTAACACCTGCGCCATTATCCGTCTGCACTATTCGACTCCCCAGGGAGTGGCCATGGCTCGCGAAGGATATTTTTACTGGATCGACTGGCCGCGGTATCTGGGTGTAGCTGACGAAACCGGTATGGCCAAGTATGTCAACACCGGTTGCCTGGTGATGAAGACCGACAAGAACAAGCACCTCGTGAACGTCATGGCCTGCCTCGACGAGTTGTCAGTGGTCTACCAGGAACTGGACGAGGAGGGGATCAGAGAAAAGCTCTCTTACATCGATACTCGCGGTTACGGCCCACCGGTCTTGTCCAGTGACAAGCGCTTCGGCAAGCCGACTCGAGAGAGCGTCGCCGGCGCTGTCTATATCCCGGAGTCGGGCTTCATTAATGACCCGCAGCTGTCGGTCCACAACGTCCAGCGGGCGTGTGAAGTGCGAGGCGGTGAGTACCTTTTCAACACCGAGGTGGTGGAGATCCTAAAACGGGATGGGCGCGCTGTGGGTGTGAGACTCGCCGACGGCAGCCAGATACACGCGCCGGTGGTGATCAACGTCTCCGGTCCTCACTCGTCCAAGATAAACCGCATGGCGGGGGTCGAGGAGGAGATGAACATGACCACCCGCGCCCTCAAGCAGGAGGTCTGCCACGTCCGTGCCCCCGAGAATATCGAGTACGATTTTCTCGGCACCCTAATCTCCGATGGCGACATCGGCTGTTACTCCAGACCCGAAGCCGGCAACCACGTGCTCATCGGCTCCGAGGATCCGGAGTGCGACGAGCTGGAATGGGTCGAGGATCCGGACAATTACGACAGGAACTTCACCGATCAATGGCAGACCCAGGTGATGCGCGAGGCACAAAGGGTCGAGGGACTCCAGCTCCCGAGCGAGCGCAAGGGTCTTGTCGATCTCTACGATTGTACGCCCGACTGGATCCCGATCTACGACAAGTCGAGCCTACCCGGCTTCTATATGGCCGTTGGTACATCGGGCAATCAATTCAAGAACGCGCCGGTGGTCGGGTTGCTGATGTCCGAGCTGATCGACAAGGTCGAGGCGGGGCAGGATCACGACCGGGACCCGGTTACCTTTGAAATGAAGTACATCGGTCGCACCTGCGATATCGGCTTCTTCAGGCGATCGCGCGAAAACAACCCCGACTCCTCGTTCTCCGTCATCGGCTGAGCCCGGCGCCGCGACTTCTGAATTCCGATATGAACAGACATTCCCGGACTGTGCGCGACTGGATGATTGGTTGAACAATGGGCAACAGGTGGACGCGTGTATTAGCGCTCGATGAAAATCGGCAGATCGCGTCGGGCAGCACCGACGCACTGAACGATGCAATTCGGCGAGGCGCCGATCTGCACGTTGTCACTCGTTACAGGCACGCCGAACATGTCGACGCCGGCGCTAGTGAGAATGAGGTCGTCGATGAAAACATGGATTTCCGTGTCACCTGCTTGATCGATGATCGCTGGAGCGCTGGATTTACCACGGCGCGCGTCCCGGTCGTGCCGCCTGACGGCTTCGGACCGCGACCTTCACTCTCTCTCTTCCTGTACAACCAGGACGGCCTACAAGCTCTGGCACGTCCCTTCCTCGATGGGCAATCGGCCTCCGGCGATCCCGCAGTCGCCGACATGCCCGACGGTGTTGACGTGCCAAGGTATCAGGCAATCGACAGCTACGACGCAGATACGCTGGCGCCGATCCGCACCTTTATCTACGACTTCGATTTCTTTAATTACCTGGTGCGGGATGCCTGGCGCGAGATTGCAGTGCACGAGGCAGGGACACCGGCACCGCCCGCAGCGGTTGCCGAGTTAGGAGAGGCGTTTACCAGCGGTTCCGACGTCAAGGTCGGTATCAGCGGATTGAACGACGATCTGGCAAGCGGAACACCACTGCCGCACGAAGTATTCGTGCACGTCGATCATCTCTATCACTACAAAGGCTCCGGCTTGCTTATTGCGGCCACCCAACCAGTCGTGCGCACCCCACCCGCGATTCCGGTAGTCTACCACAGCGGCGCCTGGGACTTTGGTTGGCTGATGGCGCGCAGCGACGGGAACGTCGACCGATGGCTTTGCGATCCGCTCACGCAGAAATTTGCGAAGAGTAGAACGACAAACCAGATTCGCTGGTTCGTCTACGAAGGGTAGCGGCTGCCTCCAACTTTCCCCACTCTCACACACTTGCCGCAGCTGACGATAATGGCGTTTATTCGCCGTATCCTCCACGATCTCGGGGGTAAGGTGCAGAACCAGAAGGAGGGCCGCTTGCCGCTGAAGGGTTCAACCAACGAGAACGACAGGGAGAAATCACGGAATGTCTGATTACGTAAAGCGAATCGGCTCAACCGCCGAAAGACTGGCTGCAGTGCCGTACGAAAAACGGGTTTGCCGCGTGGAAGCACACTTCCCCAGCGCTCTCGACCCGGGACAAGCCCACACGGACCTCTCCGTGAAGGACTATGTCGAGCTGATCAGCGACGTCGGGTTCGAGGTCTGTATCGTCAGCGGTGAGCACAATCGCGGAACCCCACGGTTCCCATCCGAGATGATGACACCCCATCCCAACATCGAAAACGATCTACTCCCGCGTTTCATCGAACAGGCTCACGCCAAGGGAATCATCGTCCTCACATATTACCCGATCATCTACTGCAAACCGCTCAAGCCGAAACACCCGGAATGGCTGATGAAAATGCTCGACGATGGACGGCCGCAAGAAGAGAACCTGGGCTGGTTCTGTTTCAACTCGCCCCATCGGGACTGGCTGGCCGATTACCTGAGCGACTTCAAGAACCACCTGGATGTGGACGGGTTCTACTTCGACGATACTAACTGGGGGACTCACGAGGGCTATCCGTTCACCCCCGGCTGCCACTGCTCCTACTGCGAAGACCTCTTCCGCGCCGATACCGGTTTGGAGATACCGCGCAAGGTGGATTTCGACTCCATGACCTTCAAGCGGTTCGTCTCCTGGCGTTACGAGAAGGTGATCGATTTCATGCATCACCTCTACGGAGAGATGAGGCGACGGTACCCCGACCTCATCCTTGACATGAATACTTATTTCTGGCCGTCAGGTGACTGGGCGTTAGGGCACCCGCTGGGTTCCTTCCGTCTGGAGGAGGTCGGCTCCTATTTTTTCGTCGAGACCTTCCGCTCGGCCAGGGAGCCCGGCTTGGTGTCGAAGATTTTGCAGTCCACCGGCACCCCATTCGGCGTATTTCGCAACGTGACCCAGAGGTTAGAAGGGTTCGGAGCCGCTCCATATATGGAACCTCATACACCGGGCATCTTCAGCATGACCTCGATAGCCCACGGCGGCGCGCCCTGCGGCGCGCCCTTCGGGGGACAGACGATCGTCCAGAGGGAACACCAGAGAACCGTGTTCTCGGACCTGAAGAAGCGGGTCGATTACATGGGGGGAGACAGCTTCAAACATGCGGCGCTGCACTACTCCACCATCAATCGGGACTTCCGTCCCTCCGAACGTGCCAAGAACACCTTCAAAACCCAGGCCTGGGAAATCGGCATGCACGACGCATATGGAGCGTACGAGATCCTGAACCGCTCTCACGTGGTCCTGGACATCGCCCTCGACGAACATCTGAATCCGAAGCGATTGACCCAGTACTCAGTGCTCTTTCTGTCGAACAGCGCCTGTTTGGGTGACGACCACTGCGACGCGATTCGTGGTTTTGTCGCCGCCGGTGGCACCCTGGTGGCGACGTTTCAGACCTCGCTGTTGGACGAGTGGGGGGAGGACCGGGGGCAGTTCGCGCTCGCCGATCTCTTTGGGGTGACCTACGAGGGGCTCCGCGCCAATGGTGAGGACCACAACATCATCTACGTACCGCACGATGAGGAGCTGAGCAAACTGGGTTACGTCATCTGCTGCCATGGAAAAACTGCCGTGATCAAGGTTGGCAGCGAAGTCGAGGTCTTGTGCACGCGAGCCAGTATCGACGGGCTCGAGGGGTTCGACCCGAAGGGCGACTACGACAGCGGGGAACCAACGGCTGTTTGCCATCGGCACGGCAAGGGTCAGGTGTTCTACCTTGCTGCGGATGTCGGGGGAGCGTTCATGACTAGTCCGTATCCACCGTTGCGTCGTTTCGTTGCCGAGCTCGTTGGTCGCGCACCGGCTCCGCTGGTGCTCGAGGGACCAGAAGCAGTCGAAATGAACGCCGCATGGAAGGAACCCGGGCAGTTGATGGTTCACCTGGTGAACAATCCCATGCCGCTGGTGCCGTGGCGCATCGATTCAGCAGTGCATCCCGATCACCGGTCATACGAAGAGGAGCGCACTACGTTTCACTACACCCCCGAGCTCTATCCGGTCCACGATCTGGTGCTGCGCTTTCCCGGACTTAAGGTGGTGTCTGCGCGGTTGCCGCTGCAGGCGGTCGAGCTGACCGTTTCGGGCGATCCGGCGACGGTGGTGGTGCCAAAACTCGACATGCACGAGGTGGTGCTGGTGGAGGTGGGCACGTAGATCGTCATAATCGAAAGGAGAACAAATGGTTTCAGTGGGTGACAAAGCCCCGGAGTTTTCGATCAAGGACCACACGGGGAGGGAAGTGAGTCTCGGCGACTATCCCGGTAAAACCGTGGTACTCTGGTTTTACCCCCGCGCCAGCACCGGTGGGTGAACGGCCGAAGGCATCGGATTCCGTGATCGAATCCAAGCATATGAAGCGAAGAACGTCCAGATTCTCGGCGTCAGCACGGACAGTGTGGAAGCAAACGCCAAGTTCGCCGAAAATCAGGAGTTTTCTTACCCGTTGCTGTGCGACACCGAACGTGCGGTCTGCACGGCGTACGGAGCCTGCGGCAGCCCGTCTGACAAGTCTGCCAACCGCCATACCTACGTAATCGGACCTGACGGTTTGATTGCCCAGGTTTACGACAAGGTGAATGCCCGAAAACATCCTGAGCAGCTGCTCGCTTCGCTGTAGGTTACGGCGCAACCCCCGATCGGCAGTCCCACCATGCCCGAGGTTGCCCAGAACCGGTCAAGAGGCAGCTCGAATACGACCCCAAGTACAATGGTCGCCGTAGTTGGACTGGGTGGTAAAGGCGGAAGTAAAGCGCTGGGCACCACGTGTGTTGCAGTCATCTCTGGGTTATACTTTTCTAGACACTCTGAATGGGAGAATGCCCAAGTGAACTCGCACCACTTCAAACCTTCCATGTTCCTCGTCGAGCCCACGACGTCCTTCGAGAGGCGCTGGACCTCGCCAGCCGAGGTCGGTACCGAGTACCTGTGGGGGACGGAGGCTATGCGTACGAATGTGGCGAACGTCAAGCTCGTGCGCCAAGTGGAGTCCGAAGTGTCGGACTGAAGACGCCTTGGCGACGCGAACGACCGATCTTTCGCGCGTCCTTCTTGACCCGTCTAGCAATTTAATTTCCTAAGAGTGCGACCAATCGTTCCGAATCACTGATTCCAGCTCGGCTTGATCGGGCACCGAGACTAGCCATCATGACAAAGCAGATCAACCTCCTCAGTGACGCGGAGTGGCCCGAAGCCGGATTCCACTTCGAGCTCCCGATTCGTCGGGAAGCTACCGCTCTTATTGTGATCGACGTGCAGGGTTACGTGATTGATACGGACGGGCACCTGGCGCACACGGTGCAGCGGCACAGTCCAGAGCTTCAAGCGGCATTCCTCGAGCGCGCGGAGACTATGATTTCGAACATCGAGAGGCTTCTGAAAGTTTTCCGAGAAAACGACAAACGCGTTTTCTTCACCCGTCACGGAGCACAAACTCGCGATGGCGCCGATCTCATCGTGCGCCGACGAGGCCGCGAGGAAGTGGCACTCGCTTCCACGGAAGAAGAGTCAGGTCATATGGCTGGAACCGGAGACCCAGCCTATGAGATCGACGCCCGCGTCGCGCCCCTGCCAGACGAGATGGTCCTGGACAAGAACACCAGCAGCGCGTTCCACACAACTCCAATTGACCTGTTTCTGCGCAATATGCAGGTCGAGACCATCGTGCTGACCGGTGTGGCGTCGGACCAATGTGTGCTGGCTACGGCTATCGACGCAGCCGATCGCGGATTCCACGTCATCATCGCCTCCGATGCGGTTGCCAACCACGACCCGGGAAGCGCCGAAGCCACGCAGATCCTCTTTGGCCGCGTGTGGGGTTATGTGATGAGTACCGACGACATCATACAGTGGATTAGAACGGGAGAAAAACCCAGGAACACGCGCGTCCCGGTGACGGCATGATCGATCAGTGCAACACGCCGTTGGGGGCGACGTCCCAACTCGTAGAACTAACCCGACAACTGATCAATTTCCCGACCGTCAGTCGTTGGAGCAACAGCGCCCTCTCCGACCACCTCGAGGAGTTGCTCAAGCAGTGCGCTTTTGAGGTTGAGCGGCTGACCTACATCGACGGAAACGGCGAAGTCAAGGTCAGCCTGGTTGCCAAAAAGGGGGATGGTGCCGATGGTCTGGCCTTCTTCTCGCACTCGGATACGGTGCCTGGCCAGGAGGAGGACTGGGATGCCTTCAATGCGACCGTTGAGCATGGTCGGGTTGTAGGTCGGGGCAGCTGTGATATGAAAGGACCGCTGGCCGCTACGGTAATCGCGGCGGCCAATGTGGATGTCAATCGCCTGAAACGAGCGGTCTATGTGGTCGTCTGTGCGGACGAAGAAATCAGTGGGCAAGGCGCGAAGCAAGTTGCGGCGGAATCCGAGTTGTTCAAAGCCGCGCTTCCCAAGTATGGTGTGGTCGCTGAACCAACCTCGCTCGTCCCGGTTTATGCACACAAAGGCGGGGCTCTTATCGAGGTTGTGGCCAGAGGTGAGGCGGCGCACACAAGTACCGACAAGGGCGTCTCTGCCAACTTCCTTATGGTGCCGTTTCTGGCCGATATGGTTGAACTGGCCAAGCAAGTCAATTCGGACGAGTCGTTCATGGACTCAGAGTTCGGTCCACCCACCTGCGGTTTTAATTTTGTGCTTGACGATGGTGGATGCCGGCCCAATGTCACGGCTGCCAAGACCGTGTGCTCGGTTTGTTTTCGGACGATGCCAAACGCCCGCAGCAAAGATGTGCTCACCCGCGTCACTAGCCGCGCCGCAGATTATGGCTTTGAGGTTCAGTCACAGTTCACTGAACCATTTTACACCTCGCCGACGGCCGAGATCGTTCAGATCGCCTGCCAGATCACCGATATCGAAGATCCTAAGACCGTCCCCTACGGCACCGATGCCTTCTACCTGAGTGAGTTCGAACTGGTCGTGCTGGGTCCTGGTGACATCGCCCAGGCCCATACGGTGGGTGAATGGATTGAAATCGACCAGCTTAACCGCGCCGTCGCAGTCTATGAGCAGATGATTCAAGCAGTGTGCATGTGACCTGCGCCGACGCCAGGTTGGTCGAGATAGACGATTGCATCGAAGCGGTCGATCGAGCTGGCCGAAATGCCTCGTCTGTGAATCAAATCATGGTAGCTTCGACCGCTGTGGCGTCCCTGTCCGTTTCCCGCCTTTGGTAGAGCGGTACGTTTTTTCCAGGCGGCGTGATGTTCATGACCGTGTTGCCCTGCCAGCTGACGGTGTATTTGCGGCCGGCCACCACCTCGGCGCAAACCTCTCCGCGCATTGAATGAAGGACTTCGACCTCCTGCCCCCCTGCGAGCCCGTTCAGCTCGAGAAAGTTGCCTCGCCACTCGGGGAGTCTGGCAGTGCCGTCAACGGATACGCTCACTCGTCCATCCGCCCAATTCGGCAGGCGCACTCTAAGTTTCGGTGCGTCGTGGATGAGCAGGCGGAGTTTACCCTCCTGCGGATGGTGGCTGACAACGTCTAGGAGTGTGTCCGGGTATTACGCATTTGAGATGAATGAGTCACCGCTGGTTGTGCTGTAACACGTCGAGTACCCGGTGCATGAGTTTCATCTCGCGAAGAAGGCCCTATTTTGGCTGCGCCTGCGGGCGGAATTCAGCCATCGTGATCAACCAGTCGCCGATATCGGGCTCCATCCGGAGCGCATTAGCTTAAGAATGTTGTTGGCCATGCATACCAGCGACCATTCGCCCTGCACTTTACGATGACCGCGCAACAGAAATTGGCGAAAGCCCAGCGCTTCCTTGATTTGACCGAAAACCGGCTCGGCCGACATCTCTCGTTTTTTGTATTCGGCGCGGCCGCGTTGGGTGCACAGCTTGCGCAGCATGCGATCCTTGCGACTGAGATCTTTCGGGATCCGGCCCCGAGGCGCCGTCATCTGCCGCCATTGCGAATGCTTGATTCTCTTCGGTGCCACGAACGGCTCGATGTCGTTGGCTTCCAACAATTCGATATCCGATTCCTTCCAGTAACCAGCATCGGCGCTGACCTTCTTCGGGGCCCGCTCTTGCTCCAACGTTACCTGCTCGACCAGCGGCAGCAGTTGCCCTTGGTCGGGGGCTGTCTGGCTGACTTGCGCGACGACCACTATCTGCGAGTCCGCGTCCACCGCGGCCTGGCAGCTGTAGGCCTGGATGAAGGCTTTGTCGCTCGACAGCATGATGCGGCTCTCCGGGTCGGTGAAGTTGCGTTGCGCTTTGGCCTCGGGCTCCTTCTTGCCCCGGGCCTTGGCTTCGGCCTCCAGCGTCGCCTTGGCCGCCTGGATTTTCTCCAGCCGCCGTTTCGGGTCGGCCAGCTCTTTGGGCAGTTCGTCGCCCGTCTTGTCGGCGCCATAGAGTGCGTCCTCGGCCGCATCGACCGCGTCGCACTCTTCAAACCACCGACGGATGTCGGCGCGCAGCCGCTCTTCCTCTTTTTTCATCCGGGTATAACTCATCGCCTTGTGCTTGCCGGCATGCGCTCGCACCTTGGTGCTATCCACCGACAGGTGACCCAGCTTGACCAAACCCGCCTCGCGGCACAGGGCTACCACTTGCGTGAACAGACCCTGCAAAGCGTCCAGATGACGGGCACGAAAGGCCGCCAGCGTGCGGAAATCCGGCGCCTGACCGGCGGCCAGTACGCGAAACGCCACATCCTCCTGACAGGCTTGCTGCATCTTCCGCGAACTACGCACGCCGCGCACGTAGCCGTAAACAATCAGCTTCGTCATCAACAACGGATGATACGGCGGATACCCACGCTCTTCCTCGTAGCAGGACAGAATAGGCTGCAGGTCCAGCGTCGCCACCAAGTCGTTCACAAAGTAGACCGGATGGTCTTCCGGTAGCCATTCTCGAAGCGAAGGCGGCAGCAACAACAGCTGATCAGGGGCGTAAGCACGGAACGTCTTGGACATCTATCCACCTCCGGGTCATCGTCTGCCCCTAAGATAGGGATCATGACCATTACTCGGACACACTCCTAGCCATGGCGTTCGGCGATTGAGCGGCATATTGACCCAGACCGTATCGTCGCGTTTCTGAACGATGCCGTCCCATGCCAGGAAGAGCGCCCGCGCGCCCGTTGCCCCGCAGCAGCCGGCGATGAATCGCCGCCCGTGAGTCATGAAATCGTTCGGCCAGCTCCCCCCGGCGAAACCCCCGATAGCCCGCCCCACTACATCGCGGTAAGTTGCCTGCGACGTCTCGGCCTTTTGGGTCTCGTGCTGGCGCGCCGGCAGGCTCTGCAATTGACTTTCAACGAGATGGTTCCTGGTAAAACGCTCCACGTCCTCCCAGTATCTGTCGTCGCATGATTCAGCGATCATGTGGGCGATTTCGATCATGTCGGCGAGACAGCAAGTCTCCGCGTCTATTTCATCGGGGGGCCTGGTTCCCACCCACTCCGGGAACCAACCGAACGAGGAGCCCTGGAGTCGAGCCCAGTCATACACCTTTCTGCCCAGCTCGACAAGCTGCGGGTTGTCCGTCACCAGGCCGTATCTGAGTATGCCAGCAACGACCCACATCGTGGCATGGAAGTGACCGATGAACCGACCGTCGTGGCCGAACTCCCTGGTCTGCCCCACGATGTGGTTGATCAATCCTTCGGCCAGGTCCAGTGCGGGCTCGTAGCCGGACGCCTCGTAATATCTGACCAGCGGCAGGATCATCACGCCGTTGAAGATGTGCTCCTTACCCCGACCGGTGAGCATCGTGAAATCCCAACCATCAGGTGTTATTCCGTCACAGGGGAAGTAATAGCTCTTTTTGCCCGTTTCCTCGAGCTCGTAGGTATAACTCTTTCCAATGTGGGCAGCCGTTGCGAGGAGGCCGTCAATTAGTCGTTCCGTCGTCTCCTTCACACGCGGCTCGCGGGTAGACGTGTACCAGGTCACCAATCCATTCAGCAGGTATCCCTGCTCGTGTATAACGGCGTGCCGGACCCGACACCAGGGTAGGGAGGCGTGGTAGCGCAGTCCGTCCGCACCGTAGTCCGACAGCAGCATCTCTTTCAGCCCGGCCTCGGCCTCGATCCCTTGCCTGCTGCCCGTCATTCGGCGCGCCAAAACGATCCCGTCCACCCAGCTGCCAGGCAACTCGCTGGAATCCGGGCGGCAGTGTGAGGCCTCGGGCGGGTCCGTCTCCAGGTTCACCCGCCAATACGGCAGGTAGCCAAGCTGTGAGTCGGCCATCCCTGTGAGGTAGTTCAAGCTCAGTTCGGCGTGATGGACTAGGTCCAGCGTATCTAGCTTGTCCACGGTCAAACCTCCGGCATCACTTGTTGATTTCGATCTCTATGATGGTGCATACAGCGAGTATCGTGGTCGAAGCTAGGCTCTCATGATTCTTCGAATAGCGCCACGATCGCTGGTTTGGTAACCTTGCCCATCGAGTTGCGCGGCAGTTCGCTCAAGGCCTGCAAGATGCTCGGAACTTTGTACGGGGCAAGTAGCTGCTTGCACCAGGTCCGCAGCGGTTCGAGCTCCAGCTCCTCATTGCCGTGCAGCACCACGGCCGCGGCAACCCGCTGTCCCCATTCCTCGTCTGCAATGCCCACGACGGCGCATTCCTCGATACTTGAGTGGGTGCGCAGGACCTCCTCGATCTCCAGCGCCGAAACCTTGTATCCACCGGTCTTTATTATGTCCACCGATTCGCGGCCGAGGATGCGGTAGATCCTGTCTTCTCGCACCGCTACGTCGCCGGTGCGGAACCACCCCTCCGCGGTAAACGCTTCCGCCGTCGCCTCGGGCCGCTGCCAATACTCCGAAAACACCATCGGTCCTCGCACCTGAATCTGACCGGGCGTACCGTCCTCAACGAAGCTGTCCCGCTCGTCCACCAGCCGCACCTCGATGCCCGGTAGTGGAGTGCCCACGCAGCCGGGTCGGCGTTCGCCCTTCAACGGGTTCGACAGGGCCATGCCGATCTCGGTCATGCCGTATCGCTCCAGCAAGGTGTGGCCGGATATCCCGCGCCATTTCTCCAGCGTAGCTACGGGCAGTGCCGCCGATCCGGAGATCATGACCCGGAGTCTCCGGCAACCCTCGGTCATCTCTGTCCGCGTGCTGCCGTCGGCCTCCTCCCATTTCTTGATGAGCCGCGAATAGATGGTGGGAACCGCCATGAACAGGGTGGTTCCGTCGGCAACCGCAAGCCTGTCCCATACCTTGTCGGCGTCGAAACGGGGGAGCAACTCGCAGATAGCGCCTGACCACAACGCGCAGCACAAGGCGTTGATGATGCCGTGCAGGTGGTGCAGTGGCAGGCAGTGCAACAGATGATCTTCAGGTGTCCAACCCCATGCCTCCACCAGCGAACGTATCTGAGCTTCGATCATGAGGTGAGTGGAGACGGTGCCTTTAGGTTTGCTGGTGGTCCCACTGGTGTAGATCAACATCGCCCGGCGACTCGCTTCGACCACGGGCAGCTCAACGGGAGCGCTGGTGGTCAGCTCGCCGGCGAGCGCGAATCGCAGCTTGCGGCGTTCGGCCAGCGGCCGCAGCAACGGTTCGAACTCGGGGTCCGCGATCACAATCGACGCCTGAGAGTCATCCAGAACGTATGCGAGTTCGGGCGCCGGATGATCGACGCAGAGTGGTACGGCCATGCCGCCGCCGCGCCATATACCCCACTGGGTGTAGACGTGAGCCATGGAAGGGCGCACCAGAAAGGCGACCCTGGCTTCCTCCAGGTCGGGCTTGCCGTCGAGCAGCCGTGATCCGACGCGCGCCGATAGATCGAGGAGTTGGCTATAGCTGAACTGGCCATCGGCCGCCACTACTGCCGTGCGGTCAGTGAAGCCGCTGGCACGAGATACGATGGGGATGGTATCGTAAACCTTGGTCATTACATCCAGCTCTATGTGGAGATCCGAACATCGTTAAATGAGGAAGACCGCTCAAGCCGATCCGGTCATTCGATTCGCCTACACTGTTGTTTATATTCGTCGCCCACATCAAACAGAGGAGTTCTGGCATGGCCGGCAGTCGAGAAGAGATTCGAGCACGAGGTAGCTACTTTCCCGGAGACTGGGTTCGACCGCGCTACAATCCCAGCGACTGGATACCGCTGGTAGATGCCGTGGAGATATTCACCGGTCACCGCAGCGTCAACCGCCAGGGTCGGTTCGAGCTTTACGACGCGCCGGTCGGTGTCGTGCTCAGGGTTGAAGAAGCGCGAAAATCGAAACCGATTATTACACCGGAAAAGGAGTGGGAGTTGGGTGGATCGATTAACGCGTTCTGCATCTGGGCGGAGGGAGGGCGGCTGAAGATGCTCTACGTGACGGTGACCTCAACCTGTTACGCCGAAAGCGACGACGGGTATCACTGGGAGCGACCGAGCTTGAACCGGGTAGAGTGGAAGGGTAGCACCGATAACAACATCACCATGGACACCCCCATCGGGGCCTCCGGTTTCTTCGAGGACCCTTCCGCTCCCGCCAGCGAGCGATACAAAGCGATGGGTGGGCACGGCTTCTGGATCGACCTCGATACCGGGGAGGAGGTTCCTGACGATGAAGCGGACAAGCTGTGGCGGGCCTGGCAGTACGCGGGACGTAACTACCAGGGGCGCAAGGTGGAGCTGAAAGGACACCTCCATGGTTGGACCTCTGCTGACCGATTGGAGTGGAAACCGATGCCGGAGCCGCTTGCCCGATATTCGGTAAACGGAGGTATCGCGGCGCGTTACGATGAAGAGACCGGCTCCTATTTTGGCTATATGCAGCCCCAGGGCGCGGCTCCCACCGAGCTGGTAGGAATCGGCAGCGGCGCCCCCGAGACCGAAGTGGTGCGCCGGGCGGTGGGCATAGCGCGCACGAGCGACTTCAGCAACTGGCCGGCTTCCAAACTACTGATACATCCCGACGGACAGGATCCGTTGGACATCTCGTTCTACGGGGCCTGCTATTTCGCGTACCCGGGACGCACCGATCTGCACGCGATGATTCTGCCCGTATTCCATCAGACCAACGACAATATGGATATTCAGATCGTCTTCAGCCGCGACGGACTGATCTGGAGTCGTCCCGATCGCCGGCCAGTTCTCAGCAACGGCAAACGGGGGGATGGTGACGAATGCTCGATCCACCCCTGGCGCAATGGCATGGTTGAGCTGCCGGATGGAAACTGGGCGGTTTCCTTACAGGCCGGCTCCGTCCTTCACAACGTCGAAGAGGAATACCAGCGCGAGATCTTCCCCGAGATGCAGGAGCCGCGGCTGTGCTGGGCGTTGTGGCGGCCGCACCGGCTTTGCGGCGTAGAAGCGGAGAGCGAGGGACGTTTTACGATCCCGACCATTTTTCGCCAAGGCGATGAGCTGAGATTGAATTACCGCTGCGCGCCGGGAGGGTGGATCAGCGTGGAGCTGGTCGAGTTCCTGCCGACGATGTTTTGTGTCGATGTGGATCAGATACCGGGGTTCAGCTTCGCGGAATGCGATCGGCTTCAAGGGGATGAAGAGGACCAGGTCGTTTCGTGGAACGGCAAGAGTGACATCTCCGGAGTCGGGGAGACCGTCGGTATCCGGATTCGCATGTTCCAGGCCAAGCTCTTCGCCTATCGCGTCTAGCAGCCAGTGGCGAAAAGCCATTCGGCCTCGCCGTTCAAAGGGCCTCTCACCACGGGCCGCTAGTCCAGCTCCACCAGGACAACCTCGTGCATCTCCACCTTGGGCACGACGACGCCGGCCGGACTGCCGACCAGATCCAGGATCTGGTCCTGCAGCGGCAACCGGGCAGACTTGGGGTCGAATCCGTGGAACGAGATCTCGATATTGTGGATCGGGTTGAGCTCTCGGAGGTAGAAGTGGCTGGTGATCTCCTGCTCGCCCGCCGCCATAGGCAGCATTGGCGTCGGGTTGTTGAGCAGGTGAATGACCAACTCCTTCTCTGACCGTTTACAAGCGGTGATCTCGATCGCCTCAGGCGCCTTGACAGACAGAGGTGCGGGGGTCCGCCTTACCAGATTGGCGACGAATCGCTGCGCTCCAGGATACGGATTGCTGATAAAACCCTCGCCCACATCACAGCCGATGTAGATCGCGTTTCCCTTGCCAAACCGGTTCAGGGTCACTGCAGGTTCGCCCGAGTCGTACGGCTTCGACGGATGGAAGTTCTGCAGCGGTGGTTTCCCCTGGAGGCTGCTGCGGGTGCAGAGCGTCTTCACGTTGGCGGCTGATCGCAACGACACCTGGGTCTGATGCCCAGCGCAGCAGATGACGCGGCCGACTTCAGCCTCCAAGCTTTCGTCGTGCGGAACGTACACCACGCCGCCCAGATCGCCCTCGCAAACTCCGCTTTCGTAGTCGACAGCCAACACGTCAGCCAGAGCGAAGTTGGTGCGCCGCTGTCCGAATTCGTCGAGGAGCGAGGTTTCCTGGGTGGCGACCAGGGTTCCGCCGGCTGCTACAAAACCGCGGATGCTCTCGCATTGCTCCTCGGAGAGACAGCTGTTGGCGAGGTAGAGCACCGAATAGGCCGACAAGTGCTCCTCCTGCAGCTGGTCGTCCAGGATCATGTCGAACAGCAGGTGCGATCGATTGAGCATCTCGTAGGTGCCGTGAACGTTCCGCTGAGCAATCGAGGAATAATCCAGCTGCCACAGATTCTTCGGCATCTCCGACGGACGAAAATCACGGCATTGCTGAGAGTAGTGCAGAGCGAGGTACTTGACCGACTCGCCGGCCATGTAATCGACCCTCTGCTTGAGAATGGAGAACACGGTCTTGCACGTTGCTCGGTGAAGATCGATAGGACCGCCGAAAGAACCGAAGATTGTGCTGCCCCCGTTAATGATCGCCTCGAGCCCATGAAGAGCGGGCGAGTACGGTTCCTGGTACGGGGCGTACGCCGAAGTGCATTGAGGCAGGGATTGAATCGGGTTGCGCCAGACGCAGAAGGGCGTGCCCAGCGCCCGCGCCGCTTTGGCGATAAACCCGGTCTCGCGCACGGTCCGGTGTGCTTCGATGAAATAGTGATCGCCGATCTCCCCAATGGGCAACGGATTCAACTGATGCCCATCGACCCACTCTGTCGTAGGACGGGCATAATAGTGGTGGTCGAGGATGATGTCCGGGTACTTCTCGCGCATGCGGGCGCTGAGATGCACGACGAAATCCAGAAATTTCTGGTAGCGCCAATTGAGAAACTGGCGAAAATCCGGGTTCGCGAAGTCGACCTTGCGTGGCAGCCGCAGCCCGGTGTCGGTTTTGAACAGCTCCTGGCAGTAGATGCAGCAGCAGCTGGGATGGAACGGTCTGCCCGCGTGAGAACCCCAGTTTGTGTCGTCGAAGTAGAACCCGTCCAGGTCGAGGTTATCCATCCATTCGGTGAGGTATTCGGGCAGCCAGTCGCGGTGGGGTGAGTTGAAACAAAACCAACCTTCGTTCTTGGGTTGGGGGCGATTGAAGTCGAGAAACTCCATGAGCCACTCAGGATGCTCGTTTTTGAGCGGCTTGTTAAACATCATGGCGTAGTAGAGGAGCACGACGATCCCCTTTTCATGGGCGAGCTCCAGAAACTGAGGTAGGCGCTCCTGGTCTACGTGCTCGTGAGCCGGCAGCATCGTCGATCGGAATCGAGCATACCCTCGCTCCACTTCGCCCACGATCTGCACGTCGATCCCGACGTCCACCAGGAAATCGACATATTCCTCCACCGAGGGACCGGTGTAGGTCGGCTCATGCGACAGACAGCTTGGGTACTGCTCAACCCGGCCGACCCTCTTCTCGTACGGCAGTTCGCGCAGTCGCTGGACGATTGTTCCGACACGGCGGACGCCACTAGATTTCTCGTTCACGGTCCAACTCCTTGGTTCCGGGTCATCTGGCCGGCTTCGACAGCATCATGGTAGATCTTCCTCAAGGCGGATACAAGCTGACCGAATTTGAAGGGGGTCCGATCTATGTCTTTATTTTCACCGGTCCGCAGATAACGACAGAGAGGATTTTCGTCTCGGGTGTCAACGAACGCGGAAAGCTATTCCGCCTTTGCTCCAGGGTGTGTATCGTGCCTTTTCAAGGTTATCCCTCATGTGGATCCACGGCATATGCATTCGTTGGGCATGAGCTTCACGGTGCGCGACGGTGTCAGCGCCCGCGTTGCGCCATCGTCTAGTTGTGAGGTACGGTTCAACGGTCAGCAAATCGAATTTCCCACTGTCCGTTCCGCGTTAGAGCGATTGACCGACGAGCCGGTCAAGGTGGAGCTGGAATCGTCCCTGTCTCTGGCCAGCGGTTTCGGGCTCAGCGGCGCCTCGACCCTGGCAACGCTCTTCGCCATTAACCGCAGGTTCGGTCTGGAGATTGCCGATCGCGACCTGGCCATGGCTGCACACGTGGCAGAGGTAGAGAATCTTACGGGACTGGGAGACGTTTGCGGCCAGTTCCATGGAGGGTGCCTGGCGAAACTGCAGGAGGGCGATCCACTCAAAGCGTCGGTTCTGCCCGTGGCGGAGCAACCGATTTACTTTCGTTACTACGGTCCCATTCAGACCAGCGAAGTGATCGGCGATCCGCAGCGCCGAGTGCGGATCAACCTTGCGGCCGATTCGGCGCTCGGCAAACTTTCCGACTTGCAGGAGCGTAAAGAAGAAGATCTCGATTCCTACATCGAGATCGCCAGGGAGTTCGCAGAAAAGAGTGGATTGCTCACCGACGAGCGGGTGCGGGGAGCTATCGAAATGATCGAAAACGCCGGCGGAAGGGCATCAATGATCATGTTGGGCAATGCCGTTTTCAGTACGCAACCTTTCGAAGGCTCGCGCGAAACCTCGCTGAGCGTGCGAAGAGCTGGGGCTATCGATGACTGAGGTTCCGAAAAGTCACCCGCGCTACCAATCCCTGCGTTTGCGGGAGGTTATCGTCGCCGGGGTGGAAGAAGGGGTAACCTCTGTTCACGGGCTGCTAGCCCACGGTCGTGGTGAGGCGTTCGACTATTTGTTGGGGGAACGCACGCGGCGTTTCGCCAAGAAGGCAACGCGAGCCGCGGCGGCCATGCTACTTGCGGCAGATCATCCGGTCGTATCGGTAAACGGCAACGCCGCGGCGTTGGTGGCTGGCGAGTTGGTATTTCTGGCCGAGCTCATCGGGGCACCGCTGGAGGTCAATATCTTTCATTCATCGAAGAATCGGGAACGCGCCATCCGCAATCGCCTCACCTCGTTCGGAGCCAAGCAGGTCTTGATGCCGGACAATATGACGACCATCCCCGGGATCGACTCTAATCGACGTCATGCGAACCCCAAAGGAATCCTGCGCGCGGATGTGGTTTTCGTGCCCCTGGAGGACGGGGACCGCTGCGAGGCATTGGTGAAGGCGGGAAAGAAGGTGATCGCGGTCGACCTGAACCCGCTGTCCCGAACCGCGCGGAAAGCGCACATCACCATTGTCGACAACGTGATCCGAGCCCTGCCGAATCTCTTGCAACAGGTAGACCAACTCAAGAAAAAACCGGAATCACAGCTGCTCACCGTGGTGAAGGAGTATCGCCAGCGAGACGAGCTGAAGGAAGCAGTCCAAACTGTCCGGGGGAAATGAGCAGCATGCTTCTAATGGGGGTGGGTGCAGTGGTCGACCACTTCTGCGATTTCAGCCGCCATCTCGTTGCCTAGGTGTTCTTTGAGCTCGCCGGCACGCCTTTCGTCGAGGCCAAGTGCCGTCAGCACCTCGGGGTTGTAGTTGGGCTCTTCTTCGGACATATAACCCAGGTCCAGCTCCTTGCTGAGGTTGTTGGCCACGTGGATCAGGCAAACTAGATCTCCAGGCGCTTTGCCCACTGAATCGTGAGAGCCCACGGCGTCGGCCAGCTCCTTGCCGACATTCGATTTCAGCAACAGCAACTTTCCCAAGTATTCGTGATTGGCCGCGTCACCAAGCTCCTTTTCGGCCTGCCGGAAGGAAGATTGGTGTTCGGACATCTGGCGCAGAATCTCCTCATAATGATCCCAGAAGAAAAACCAGCACGATCTTGCCGATATCGTGTAGCAGCGCGCCGATCCAGTAGTCGTTGAACTGCAGCGATTTCTTCGTCTTTACGATACCCTTGGAATAGAGCCGGTCGGCGATCATGGTACATCCGACGGAGTGTTCCCAAAAACGCCTCAAGTCGAACATGCTTTCTTCCGGTCGCACCAGACCGTTCATCATTTTGATCTGCTGCGCGATGGAGCCCACCTTCTTTCTCCCAAGTCGCACGATAGCCTCCTTGAGACTCCAACCTCCCTGGTGGCCGCTGCCGGCAAAGACCGGTGAATTCACCAGCTGCAACATTTTGTGTACGATGGCGGGATCGTTTACCACGAGTTCTTCAAGGTCTTCGGCTGTCGAACTTGGCTCCTCCACCATTCCCATGATACGCATGGCGATTTCGGGCAAAGTCGGAAGGGTGTTGAGGTTCTTCAGACGCCGGACGATGCGTTCGCGGGCATCCTCGTCGGACGCCCCCTCCAGTTCCTTGAAGAGATCGCCTATGCCCCGGGCATCAAACGCCGACTTGATCAAGCTCTGGAGCGACGTCTCCTCCTCGCCAAACGCTTTTTCCCAGGCGCCGAAATAGACATTCTTCATACGGTGGCATAGGGTTTTGTGCTCCTCCATAAATGTCGCGGGCAGCACCAGGAAAAGGGGGACTGTGTCCTCTGCGTTGAGCGCCGCGAGTGAGGTGGAGCTGTCTATCTTCTTGCGCTGAATAACGAAGGTGGCGCAGATTTCGTTCTTCTGTCTCTGAATGGTTGAGAAAGCCTCGACGAAGTTGCTCGCGACGATAAGGTCTAGGCCGTAGCGATAATTCAGGATCATCATCAGAAACTTGGCGATTACCTGGTGGGGTTTGCCAGGTTCCTGGATAATCAACGCCAGCTGCTGAGGGCTGGCTGCTTCCGCTGAAGACATCTTCCCTTGTGGTTTGGAGGAAGGTAATGCCGGGGATCAAGGTCGTCGGCATATATCACGTCGATCATAAGAATATAACGACTGCGAATTCAATAGGTAAGGTAGTAGAGTTGGCGCTGGCAGCCCCTGCCGTAGACGGATGGAGCTCACCTTGATTCGCGTTTTCCAGCCCGATATATTCGACCTGCCAACGCACACTAGCAAATACCAGACAGGTACCCATCCGACAGGCGGTGCAGTGATGTCCAATCCTTTCGTGCCCATCGACTTGACCGGCAGCTTCAACGCCGGATTGGAAAATCCCGATTTAGGCGATCGGCGGCTGTGGCCCTCGTCCGCAGGGGATCCCGACGACACACCGTTGCAACGCCTACCGGCCGGCGATGTTCAGTTTTGGGGAATCCCTTTTAACCTGGCCTCGGCGAGCGCGAGCAAGCGTTTTGTCCTGGTTTGCCAGGAGGGGGCGGAGGTCGTCCCGGACTCGATCACCATACCTGTGGGCACCGAGGCGCGGCGGCTCCTGTTTGCCCATGTGTGCGCCCCCACGGGTAGCGAATCTCCAACGCTTGAAGGCGCCGGTGAGCCGATCGGCGAGTACCGGATTCTGTTCGAGGATGGCAGCGAGAGCGTGCAGCTGCGCCGTCGCTTCGAAGTGCACGACGTGGAGATTCCCTGGGGCCACCACCCGTTTCAGTGCCGCAACTGTCAATTGTTCCGCTCGGTGCCGGTGGATGATCGCAACCTGGTTTGGGGGCGGGCACAGACAGGCGTGTACAGCGGAACTCTGGACGATCAGGCCAGCGACCAGGATGGATGGTGGCTCTTCGACTGGGAGAATCCTTCCCCTGAGAAAACGATCAAGGCGATCGAGGTCTCAGCGGCTGGGGAAGCCGCATTGGCGCTGGGAGCCATTACGGTCTGCAACGAGGATCGCGATCCGCTGCTCTGGGTCCCACGTAAAGAGGTCGCGGTGGCGGTTGAAGGCAATACAGACGGGGCCGCACCGCAGGTTGAGATGGACCGGGGCGTAATTGCGCGGCAGGACGACCTGTTGGTTCCTGGCGAAGATTTCCTCGACACCGACGAAGCGGGGTGGGGTGTCGGGGGCCAGCGGGTGGAAAAAGGCGGATATCTGGAGATTCACGGATCGGCGGAAGGTACGATCCAAGTCAAGGCGGCGGAAGACAAAACCCAACTCTTTCGGTGGGGCGATCTGCTCGAGCAAGGAAGTCAGGAGCAGGGTCGCGTGCGGATCGAGCTTGTGAGTCCTCACGGCAAAGAATGGGTGCATGTCCGCGTTGAGGATGAAACCACCGGGAACCCCGTAGGTGCGCGGATCCATTTCCGCTCGGCTCAAGGCGCTTATTTCGCCCCCCACGGCCATCAGGCCGATGTCAACGACGCGTGGTTCGAGGATCTCGGCGGCGACTGTCGCACCCGCGGAACACCATACGCTTACATCGACGGCACCTGTCAGATCGAATTGCCGGTTGGTCAGGTGTTGGCGGAAGTCGTGCGTGGCTTTGAGTATGTGCCGGTGCGGCGGGAGCTCGAGATCAAACCTGGACAGCGAGATCTGACCCTCAAGATTCGCCGCTCCATCGATATGAAGGAGCGGCGCTACTATTCGGGCGACACCCATGTGCACTTCCTCTCGTCCCAGTCCAGCCACCTGGAGGCTGCTGGCGAAGATCTCAACGTCGTCAATCTCCTTGCCAGCCAATGGGGTCGACTCTTTACCTCTTGGGAGGAATTTACCGGCGGCCTTTCCCCAACGAGCAGCGCCGACCACCTGATTTGGGTCAGTCAGGAAAACCGGCAACATGTGCTCGGTCACATCAGTCTCCTGGGATTGAAGGAGATGGTTGCGCCCATGTGCACCGGCGGTCCCAACGAGGATTGGATAGGCGGCGAAGTACAGACCCTGATGGCCGATTGGGCCGAAGCGTGCAGGCGACAGGGCGGCACTGTCATCATGCCTCACATGCCCGTTCCAGATTTCGAGAACGCCGCCAACATCGTGCTCGGACAGGCAGATGCGGCGGAGATGTGCTGGGTTTGGCAGGGGGAGAAGATAGGGCAGGGAGAGCGGGGTTATTACCGATGGCTCAACGTGGGTCAAAAATTGCCCATCGTCGGCGGCACCGACAAGATGTCCAATGGGCGTATTCTCGGGGGCTCCCGAACCTATGCAAAGCTTGGGGACGACGAGGAGTTCACCTATGAGAATTGGTGTAAGGCGGTTCGTCGCGGAAACACCTTTGCCAGCACCGGGGCGATGATCGATCTCAAGGTGGAGGGTCACAGCATGGGAGATGAGATCCGTCTACCCGGCAACGGTGGACGGATCGAAGTCGATGCCGTGGCCGAGAGCGTTTGGCCCCTGACCGGGATCGAACTGATCGTCAATGGTGAATCGGTTGCCCAGGAGACCACGGAAGGTGAGCGCCGAATCAGCATCAACTTCAAACTCAAGACCGAGGTGTCCTGTTGGGTCGCAGCCCGTTGTTGGGGCTCCTACCTCACCGATGCAGGCCCGGTCATGGCTCACTCATCCCCCGTGTACATCGATGTAGGGAAGAGGGAGGCCTTTGTTGAGGCCGAGGGGAACTATCTCCTGACCCACATGGAGGGGGGTATCGCCTGGGCCCAGCAGCTCGGCGTGTTCAAAGATGACTCCGTGCGAAACCGATTGATCGCCCTCTTTCGCGAGGCGCAACGGGAACTGCAGCGCCGGGGGTGCCACGAGCAAACCGAGCCGGCGTAAACGAGATCGAAACCCGTGGACTTCGCACGTTCCTTGCCCGTAATATCCGAACCCGATGTACTAGTGGTCGGCGCGGGGTGTGCCGGCACTGCGGCTGCGTTGGCAGCGGCACGCCTCGGCGCCAACACCATGTTGGTCGAACGCTCTGGTTTCTGCGGCGGTTACATCACTAACGTCTGCGGAGCGGGTCTGGACGGATTCGTGGATCTGCGTTCCGGGCGTCCCGTCGCAGGGGGAATCGCCATGGAACTGGCCACAGCCGCGGCGATCACAGATGCCCCACAGCCGCTGAGAAACGCCCGATTCCACTTCAACGTGGAGCTCGGGCACGTCCGCGATGATCGTGATCGGCACCGAATTCGATTCGACGTGGAGCGCTTCAAGCTGACCGCTGATCGGCTGCTGGCTGCTGCCGGTGTGCGCGTGATCTATCACACGGTTGTAGCCGACGCCATCGCAAGTTCTCAGCGGGTGGACGGTGTGGTGGTAACCAACAAGGCTGGGCTGGGTGTCATCAAAGCCCAGATCGTTGTGGATGCCAGTGGCGATGCGGACGTGGTGGCGTTTGCCGGCGGCGAGTTCGAGTTCGATCCCATGGATTGCCAACCGATGAGTCTCCATTTTCGTGTTGGCGGTATAGCACCCACGCGCGAGCTGCGAATGGCCTGTGGTGCGGTTTTGGACGCGGCCCATCGCGACGGACTCCTTGGGTTATACGCTGGGCCGTGGATGTCGGAGATCGCCCCTCGAGAGGTGTATTTCAATGCCACGAGGATCAATGGCAACCCGCTTGATCCGGAAGATCTGAGTCGCGCCGAGGTTCGGGGACGCGAGGATGCTCATGCGATGTTCGCCTTGTTCAAACAACACATTCCCGCGTTCCGCGACGCCCACTTTGCAAGCAGCGGGCCCACGGTGGGGGTGCGCGAATCCCGTCGGGTACGAGGTGTAGGAACTTTGACCGCCGCAGACATCGTCGAGCGGCGCTCCCATCATGATGTTGTCGGCCTTGGCGCCTAGTGGCTGGATCGCCATCCATCGACAAGCTCAGGCTATCATGAACACGTGTTGGTGCGACCGTACGACATTCCGTTTGGCACTCTCGTTCCCATCGGTATGGCGAATCTGTTGGTAGCCGGCCGCTGCCACTCCGCCGAGGCAGGGGCGCTGGCGTCCAGCCGGGTCACCGTTACCTGTATGGTAATGGGAGAGGCAGCCGGCACTGCAGCCGCGCTGGCAGCCGAGAGAAAGGTGGAGGTGCGGGCCGTGCCCGTTGCGGCGTTGCAAGACAGCTTGCTGGCGAACGGGGCCGTCATACTCGAGCAGGCGGACCGTCTACGCGAGGAAGGGGATCGCATCTCCCACAGGGAGACGGCGACCCCCAATCTCGATCTCGAGGAGAAATAAGGTGTAGGATGTTAAATGAGGAACAGATCGAGTCCTTCCAAAGGAACGGATTTCTGAACGGCGGATGCGTTCTCGACGACGCTGCAATCGCCGAGTTGTCCGAGGATCTGGAGCGCATTGTTCAACAGGGGAAACGCGGTTTCACGGAAGGGAGCGGCAGCCTATTTCCTTCAGGGATATCAATGCCCTGCGGACCGGCGATGGGGGGCAACCAGTGTGGCAGATTGTCAACATCTGGGAGGCCTCCGACCCGTTTCATCGCTTGATCTACCATCCATCCATCGTCAAGGCGGTTAGTCAGTTGACCGGAGAACCGGCATTGTCCGTATGGCACGATCAGATCCAGTACAAACCGGCGAGCTATGGTGGCGCCACCACGTGGCACCAGGATGCGCCGCTGTGGCCCAGCATACGACCCATGACGCCGGTGTCGGCGTGGATCCCTTTGGGACGACGCGGACGAAGAGAACGGATGCATGTGGATGGTGCCAGGGAGCCACAGGTGGGGCAATCAGATTGCTTTTCTGCGACGCCAGGAGAAACTCACCGGCTTGACCGAATTTGCCGGAATCGAAACCTTTGAACCTCCCGCGAGCGCGGAGATCACAACAGTCGATCCGAAACCCTGGCCAGTGGAGAGGGGAGAGGTTTCGTTTCACCACTCGATGGCCTGGCACGGATCTCCCGTCAATCACTCCTCACGTCCACGCCGGGCAATTGCTATTCATTACATGACGGGAGAGACCCGGTTCGTAAAGGACGGGATGCACCTCATGGGCGAGCTGATAGATCTGGAAGACGGCACGCTCATGAGTGAAGCCGGCGCCCATTTTCCACGGGTATGCGAGGAGGGAAAACCGCTTGCCTGCCCAGGTGCTGTTGCCACCTAGACCAAAGAACCACTGGAAAGGGACGAGGAATGTCTGAGGTTGAAATCGGTATTATCGGTATCGGCGGTATGGGCGGTTTCCATATCAATTACCTTTCGAAAGGCGAGGTGCCCGGCGCCAGGCTGGCGGCGGTTTGCGACCTCAGCCCAGACCGCGTGAAGTGGGCGCGGGAGAACCTGGGGGATACCGTTCGGTGCTTCGACGACGAGGAAGCGTTTTTCGCGGCCGAAAACCTCGATGGTGTCATCGTGGCTACACCCCACTACCTCCATCCGGAACTGGTTATCAAATCTCTGGACCACGACCTGCACGTACTGTCCGAAAAGCCGGCAGGGGTGTACACAAAACAGGTGCGCGAGATGAACGAGAGGGCGGCACGCAGTGACAAAAAATTCTCCCTCATGTTCAACCAGCGCAGTCACGGCCAGCATCTGAAGCTTAGGGAGTTGGTCCAGAGTGGAGAGATAGGGGAGATCCTGCGCACTAACTACATCATCACCGACTGGTTCAGAGCGCAGAGCTATTATGACGGAGGCGGGTGGAGAGCGACCTGGTCGGGCGAGGGAGGAGGGGTCCTCGCGAACCAGTGTCCTCACAACCTGGATCTGTGGCAGTGGATCTGTGGCATGCCGAAGCGGGTCCGGGCATTTATCGGATTCGGCAAGTATCACGACATCGAGGTGGATGACGACGTCACGGCGTACGTCGAATACGAGAACGGAGCCACCGGTGTTTTCATAACCACGACCGGGGAAGCGCCAGGATCGAATCGTCTCGAGATCACCGGTGATAGAGGCAAGCTTCTCCTGGAGCACGACCAGATCACCTTCTGGCGCACGGAGGTCCCCGTCGGTCAGTTCCGTCGCGAATGGAAGGGAGGCTTTGGCGTGCCCCCTGTCTGGAAGTGCGAGATCGCACCGAAAGCCGGCGGCGGGCATGTGGGAATCTGCAAGAACTGGGTTGCCGCCATCCGGGGCGACGAACCATTGCTTGCCGCAGGCCAGGAAGGTATAAACGGAGTCGAGCTCTCCAACGCCATGCTGTTGTCCGCCTGGCTGGACGACTGGGTGAATATCCCGGTGGACGAGGATCTGTTCTACGCCAAGTTGCAGGAAAAGATCGCCTCCTCAACGGTTGTCAAGGAAGACAAGGACAACGTGATGGACACCGACGGCACCTTCGGTACTTGAGGGCATCGCCCTCGTGCCGATAACCACCGGCTCCTTCTTTCGCCCTCCCGCACTGCAGTTCAACGCCCATCTACAGACGGTCATCCCTAACACTATGCGCCGGGTGATCTCGGTGCAGTACCGACGGCAGCGGATACACACGGCCGACGGCGACTTTCTCGACCTGGATTGGTCCGAAGTCGGCAGCGACCGGCTCGCCGTATTGTGCCACGGCTTAGAAGGGGATTCTCACAGGCCGTATATCCTGGGAATGGCTGCCCAACTGAACAGATCCGGCTGGGATGTGCTGGCGTGGAATTTCCGCGGGTGCAGTGGGCAGATGAACGAGAAACCGCGGTTCTACCACGCCGGCGACACGGAGGATCTTCAGTCAGTACTGGAGTCCGCGGCCGTAAGAAGCTACGCCACACTGGGTCTGGTAGGTTTCAGTATCGGTGCGAATATGGTGGTGCGCCTTCTAGGTGATCGCCACAGCAGGGTTCCCGCGAATACGATCGGTGCGGTAGCGGTTTCGGCACCCTGCGACCTGGAATCCAGCACTCTGCAACTGCACCGCCTCCGCAATCGACCCTATCTGCACCGATTCCTGCGCATGCTCAAGGCGAAGGTCAAAGCCAAGGCGGACCGTTACCCCGATCTCTTCGACCTGGACTACCTGAGTCGCGTGCGAGATTTCAAGCAGTTCGACGATCGCTATACCGCTCCGCTTCACGGATTTACGGACGCCGTGCAGTACTGGCGCGAGAGCGGGAGTCTTCAGGCTCTCGGTTCTATCGACCTGCCGTTGCTGATGATCAGCGCCGGGAACGATACCTTTCTGGGGCCGGAATGTTTTCCACATGCGGAAGCGACCCGCAACAACAACCTGTTTCTCGAGATTTCGACTGCGGGTGGCCATGTCGGTTTCGCCGTGCGCGGCGGCGGTTACTGGTCCGAAATCCGCACTGCCGAGTTCCTGGGTGGACTCTGTTGAGCGACCAACGAACTAGGATTGATCGAGGACGCGACGTACCGTCTGCAGGAGTTCCGGAAGCCGGTACGGCTTTTTGAGCAGGGCGTCAGGGGTCTTGCCGTTCCCGTGATCCTGCAGGTGTCCGGTGGAGACGATGATTCGAGGACACGGCGACTCGGCACGAATCTCGTTCAAGAATTCCTGTCCGGACATGCGCGGCATGCTGAGGTCGAGCATAATGAGGTTGATTCGTTCCCGCTCCAGACGAAACTGATCTAACCCCTCTTTGCCGTCCCGCGCGCTCAAGACTACGTAGCCATAGCGAGTCAGCATGGTTTTCGTCATGCGCAACACCTCTGCCTCGTCCTCGATGAGGAGCACGGTTTCCGTGCCTCGAGGTGTCTCTTCGGGGGCAGTGGGAATCAGGCGGGAACCGGATCCCTCCAAAGCAGGCAGGTAAACGGAAAAGGTGGTTCCAGAGCCTGGCTCGCTTTCGCAGTCGATCCAACCGTCGTGTTCCTTGACGATTCCGTACGCCATGGCTAGCCCCAGTCCGGTTCCGTGACCCACCTTTTTTGTGGTGAAGAAAGGCTCGAATATCCGCATCTGGGTGGATTCGTTCATGCCCAGGCCATTATCCTGCACACAGATGCGAACGAAACGGCGCCACTTGTTTGATGGTCCAACCGAGTCGGGCCGTTCCACCAGATCGATACTTAGATCGATTCGACGTGGCCCACCCTCATTCTTAGGGTCGACCAACGCATCCTGAGCATTGATGCAAAGATTCAGCAGGACCTGCTCTATCTGGCTGGGATCACCGAGGATGTCGGGTATTTCACTGGCGATCTCCGAACGAATGTCGATTCTCTTGTCGAAGGTTTGCTCACATATCTCCATCGCATTGGCAATAGCCATAGCCGGATCTGTGCGTTTCTTGGTAACTTCGGCGTTGCGACTGAAAAGCATGAGCTGCTTGATCATTTCAGATTTGCGCTGGCAGACGGAGATGGCGTCCTCCAACCGCTTGCGGATCGGCTTGCCCGACTCGAGAATGCCCAGTTCCAAATTGCCCATCAGAACCTGGAGCATATTGTTGAAATTGTGTGCCAGGCCGGCGGCCAACTGTCCCACGGCCTCCATTTTCTGGGCTTGCCGCAGACGCTCCTCACTGCTCCTCAGCTCGCGATATACCCGCGAATGAGACAGCGCAATGGCGGTTAGGTCGAGCAGGGGATTCATCGCATCGATTCGCGCGATCATCTCAGCTCGCTGTGAGTCGTTGCTCCCAGTCCCCAATACAGCCAAGACCCGATCGCCGTGCTTGACCGGAATGAAATATGCTACCTGTCCCTCATGTTCTTCGGGTGAGCTCCCCTCCGCATTGTAACGCTCTTCATCCCAGCCCTCTACTACTTCAAACTCTCCGGTGCGTACCACGAAAGCGAATATGTCGGGGCTGTCGAGGTCGTAACTATAGTTGATGGGTGCAGCGAAGTGTCCTCGCTGACAGTCATACTGCCAACTGCGGACCATCTCTATCGAATGGTTCTCGTCGTCGACGAGAGCGACTGCGAGGCTGCGAAATACTCCTGCATTGACGATCTGCTCGGTGAGGCTGTCGAGGATGGTGTCGAGATCTAACGACGACAGCACGGAGCTTCCCATGCGGTGAAATGATTCCAGCAGCCGCGTCCGTTCCTCCAGCAGGTTGTTGGACTCTGCCAGCGCTTTCGACTTTTCCTTCAGCTCGTCCTCGGCAAGCTTGCGCGAAGTAACGTCCTGCAGAATGACCTGCACCGATGTGACAGTGCCATCCGGGTCGCGAACGGGGAAGCAGGAAGCGGATGCCCACCGCTGCTCTCCATCCTTGCGCACCAGGCGAAACTCCACGTGTTGCACCGGTCTGCCAATCCGCGCCTTACCGAACGCCCGCTCGCCCAGCTTGTGGTCGGCGGGGTGGGTGATCTGCCAACCGAGCCGCCATTTCGAGTAGAACTCGGCGGGCGTGTAACCGGTCACCTCCTCGATCTTGGGGCTGACGTAGAGGTAGCGGCCGCGTCTATCCATCAGGATGACCCCCAGCGACGGGTTTTCGACCAGGGTCCTGTACTGCTCTTCGGAGGTTGCTTTTTCGCGCCGTAGACGCGTTAGCTCCGCCAGCAGCTGCGCCCGGCTCATCTCTTCGCTTCCGCTATCTATCTGGTTGGTTTCCAATGACATAGCCATACCGGGTCCCAGCAGTGAAACGGTATTCGTTCAGTATAGTATCGGGCTGCAAAGGCGGCAAGGAGGAACGCCTGTTGCTGCCTTCCCCGCGGTGCCATATACTGTTCGATCACTATGGAAAATCCACCCTCTCGGCCTCTACGCGCAGGGCTCTCAATCTTCTACATCCCCGGAGTCGTGGCGGCAATGATGGCACTGTTCTTTGCCGTGCAGGGATGTGGCGGGGGTACCTCCACGTCGAAGGACGAACCCGACTCCGGTGCGCGGACCTACCGTTTGGACGGCAGAGTCCGGTTGCTGGGTCGCATCGCCGATGCCGATGGACAGATCCAGGGCGACCTGTCGGTGGACAACGCCAGCGGCGTTCCGGTCTACCTGAGCAACGCATCGGGACTGCTCGACATGACCCACACCGAGGATGGTGGCTACACCTTCAGCGTGGAGTCGCCGGGCAGCTACCGGATCTCTTCCTGGGTGGTAACCTCGGATATGGATTCTACCGGACTGATCAACCTGGGCGTCGACAGGTTGCTGGTTTCGGACACCCTGCAACTGCCGACAGGGGGACAGGAGTCCTTCCTGACCCTCTTCCCTAACCCGAGATCGGACAGCGGGACAAATATCGGGTTTACCATCGCGACCAGAGGGAACTACCGCCTGGATATCCTCGATCTCTCCGGGTCGCCGCTCAAGAACGTCTTCGACGGTTCGATCGAAGCGGGATCCTACACCTTGCGTTGGGACGGCACCACCGAAGACGGTCGTGACGCCGACGGAAACTATCATTGGGTGGTGCTGGCCCCGACCCGAGGGAACCGGATCTACGGTCTCACCATGCGCGCCACGGACGGTTGACCAAAATGACAGACACGAATAGCGGTTCGACCCTGATTCTTCCTGCGCTCCTGTTCGACGGTACCGGCAGCAGTGCCAAAGCCGATCAAGCGGTCCTGATTGCGGACGGAGCGATCTCTGCTGTCGGAGATACGGCCCAGATCGTGGCCGGCGCGCCGTCGTCGGAGACCATTGAGCTCGACTCAGCCTGTTTGACCCCCGGACTGATCGACGGACATACCCATCTGAGCCTCGCCGGAGACGACCGGGACTACATCGGTCAATTCGCCGACAGCGACGAGGTGATGGTACTGACCGGGGCCATGAACATGCGCAAACATCTCGCTGCGGGAATTACCTCCATACGCGAGCACGGCGCCCGAAACATGGTCGGCTTCGCGCTGAAAGAGGGATGGAGCCGCGGTTACATTCCGGGCCCAACCATGTTGGTCAGCGGCCGGCCGCTGACGTGTACCGGCGGACACTTCCACATGTGCAACGAGGTGGCAGACGGCGAGGAGGAGATCCGCAAATCGGTACGGCGTTTGGTGCACGAAGGCGCCGACTACATAAAGATCATGGCATCCGGAGGGGGGACGATCGGCACGGAACCTGGTGTGGCGTCATATTCGCAGGAGGAGCTGCACGCGGCGGTTCATGAAGCCGCCAATTTCGGCCGCGTGACCGCCGCCCATTGTCGAGCTCGAGAATCCATGTTACGGGCCGTCAAGGCGGGTATTCACCTTATCGAGCACGCCGAGTTCCTCGACCCGGAGATGAACTATAGCTTCGATCCGAAGCTAGCGGAGATGATGGTGGATTCCGGGGTATGGGTCAGTCCCACCATCCAGGCAAGCATCGGCTACCAGCGGAGCCTCGAGCTCGAACAGCTGCGCGAGGCCAGCGAGCTCACCTCGGCTCAAGCGGCCGAGCTGGACGGGCTGCTGGATAAGCGAACCCGTCGCCTGGAGGTGTTGCGCCGCATGCTTGAGTACGATCTGCGCGAACGCATCGTGCCGGGCACCGACTCGGGCGTGCGCTACCTCGCCTTCGGTCACATGGATTTCGAGTTGCGCCTGTTGGTGGAGGTCGGTTTTACCCCCGCAGAAGCCCTCAAGGCGGTCACGGCGATCTCAGCCACCGCCGTGGGTCTCACCGACAGAGGAACCATCGAGCCGGGAAAGGTGGCGGACCTGGCTGCCTTCGAAGGGGATCCTACCAAAGATATCGGGGCGTTGAGTCGCGTCGTGGCGGTCTTTCAAGCAGGTCGACGCGTCCGCTAATGCCACAGGCTGCCGGCTTCGAGGATTTCTTCATTTCAACAGACTCTTCCTGCCTACCGCGCGACACAGCGGACAAGCGCGAAAATCGTGAGACCGCGCCGGGCAGTGTTCCCGGCCGAAGTAGATGATCTGCAGATGCAGCTTAATCCACGCTTCCTCGGGGAAAAGCCGTTTCAGATCGCGCTCGGTCTGCACGACGTTTTTGCCGGATGAAAGTCCCCAGCGGAAGGCTAACCGGTGAATGTGGGTGTCTACCGGAAAGGTCGGGATGCCGAAATTCTGGGCCAAAACCACCTGCGCCGTCTTGTGGCCGACACCGGGCAATTCCTCCAGCTCCTCCAGCGACCGAGGCACCTGGCCTTCATGCTTCGCCAGCAGGATCTTGGACAACCCGCGAATCGCTTTCGACTTTCGCGGCGCCAGTCCGCACGGCCGGATGACCCGCTCGATCTGTTGAGAAGTGAGCTTTGCCATCTGCGTGGGCGTGCTGGCGCGGGCAAACAGAATCGGTGTCACCTGATTGACGCGGACGTCGGTGCACTGCGCCGACAGGAGCACGGCGACGAGATGGGTGTACGGGTCGCGACTCTCCAGCGGCAGCTCGACCCGAGGGTAGAGGCCGTCCAGCGTCTGCATGATGATTCGCGCCTTTTCAGCCTTCGTCATCGGGCTGCTGGCGATGGTTTTCAAGGAACGCGTCGATCAAGTGGCGCGAGATGCTTATGGAAGGTGGCAGATCGGGCAGGTTGTCGGCTGAGAACCAGTCGGCGTGGGAAAGCTCTCCATCGTGCAGGCAAATCTCACCCCCAGCGTACTTGGCGGTAAACCCCAGCATGAGGGAGTTGGGAAACGGCCACGGCTGGCTGGCGAAGTATTCGATGTCCCGAATCTGGACACCCACTTCCTCTTCCACTTCCCGCTCAACGGCTTCTTCCAAGGTCTCGCCCGGCTCCACGAAGCCGGCAATGATGCTGTATCGACCCTTGGGGAAACGGCGATTGTGTGCCAGCAGGAGTTGGTTGTCCCGTTCGATGCACACGATGATGGCGGGCGAAAGCCGGGGAAAGGAGAGCAGACCGCAGGACGGGCAGGCAAGGGCTCTTTCGTTGGGCCGTGGCTGCGTCGGCGTTCCGCACTGTCCGCAATACTGGTGGGTCCGTGCCCAGGCGACGATCTGCACCGCCCGTCCGGCCATCGCCATCGATTGGTCATCCAAACGACCGAACAGCTCGCGCAGTCCCGAAAACTCGAATCCGGAGGGGGCGGGAGCGTTGTGCTCCAGCTCGACAGCCTCGATGTGGGTGCCGGAAATATGCCCGAGATAATGCCTCCGGACCTCGACTAACGACGATGCATGAGGTTTGTCGTCCAGGTTCGGTACCGAGACGACCTCGTCGGCCTGGTGGACCAGAAGCTCATCACCCCGGAAACAGAAGTGAAGCGTGGGTCCGCTGGCGTTCGGGGGGTGCGAGACCGCCGAAACGAACGTTGCACTCGGAAACGGATTGTTCAAATCTTCAGGACCTTCCCGGGCTCATGATGTTCTTCCGATCCAACGCGGCCGGCATGTCACAGAATGCCGTAGGTGTCGTAGGCTTCCTGAGCGGACATGCCGTTCTCGATCGCCGTGCGCACGGTACTTTCACCCCGCACCTTCTCCAACGCGGCAGAAACGATCTCGTCTTCGGACTCCCTCGGAACCACCAACACTCCATCCAGGTCGCCGAAAATAAGATCGCCCGGTTCCACGTGGACGCCGTTGGCAAAGGATATGGAACAACGGAAGTCCACCACGCGGCCGCGAACCTGCTGGTCCTGACCGTACCGCCCCAGCGAAAAGGTCGGAAAATCGAGTGCCAGGATCTCCCGAGTATCGCGGGAGCAGGCGTTCAATACCGCGCCTGCCGCTCCCAGCTGCAGAGCGCGGGTTGTCATGAGCCCGCCCCACGCGGCAAAGGTCGGCGATCCTCCCGTGCACAGGTAGACTTCATTCTCGTGCAAGTCGTCTAGTGCCCTGAAGAGCAGGCCAAACGGCTTGCGCGCCTCTTCGTGGTTTATCTCGTCTCCGGCGCCGTCCGCTTCCAGCACCGGCATCGCCCGGCCTGCCACTATCATGTCCTGGCGCAGGGGTTGAATCTCACGGGGAAGAAACTGCAGCGTCAGACCGGAGGCATCCATCACGTCACCCACCACCGCCGTGAACAACTCCGACTTCACCAAGTGAAACAATTCATTATCGCTTTTCCACATGGCTACCCCGCCCATACATTTGGGAGATGATCCTTCACGAGAGATTCGGACTCCGGAATATCGAACCGCCACCTGGGACGGTCAATAATCGGCGTAGGCATTGTTCGCTAGTGAGGTCGGTGCCGGGATGAGTTCTATTGCGGAACTCCTTGGCAAGGGATGCTCTTGGACGAAGGCCGTGCTCCTCCTGTCGGTGTCCGGGATAGCCGTCTATCTCAACGCCTTGGATTCGCCCTTTATCTACGACGACCTGGATCTGATCGTACAAAACCTGGACATCCGCCAGCTCTGGCCTCCCCTGTGGATGTCCGAGACCTCCACCTGGTACGGCTCGGTAAATCATCGGCCTGTGGTAGCCTTGAGTCTGGCGATCAACTACCGTCTCGGCGAATTGGATGTGTTCGGCTACCACGTCGTCAACCTTCTCGTGCACCTCTGCGCCGGGCTGGTTGTTTTCGGTCTCGTTCATCGTACTCTGCTCAGCGACGAGCTCAAGCATAGATTCGGCGACAGAGCTTTGGTCCTGGCCACGATCTGCGCGCTGACTTGGCTCCTGCATCCGCTCCAGAGCCAGGTCGTGAACTACACCTTGCAACGCAGCGAATCGCTCATGGGGTTCTTCTACCTGACCACCTGTTACTGCTTCGTGCGCGGCTGCCAATCTTCCCGAGCCGGCTGGTTCGTTGTTGCCGTAGGTGCTTGTGCCCTGGGAATGGCGAGCAAAGAGTCGATGGTCACAGCGCCGGTTGCGGTCTTGATTTTGGATCGCATATACTGTGCGGACTCGTTTGCGAAGATGTTTCGGGAACGATGGACCGCTTATCTAGGGCTTGCGCTCACCTGGACGATTATAGTTCTACTCACGTGGTCCGGACCGCACCGCGGAACGGTGGGATTCTCCTCCGGGATCACGAGCTGGGTGTATCTGGTAAACCAGATTGCAGTGGTCGCCCGGTACCTGCAGCTATCGTTCTGGCCATATCCTCTGCTGTTGGATTACGGCTGGCCCAACCCAAATCTGCAGCTCGCGGATGTCGTGCCGCAGCTGCTATTGATAACCACAATCGCTGCGATCACTGCGGCCGCCCTTGTCAAAGCACCCAAATTCGGTTTCCTGGGCATCTGGTTCTTCCTTACGTTGGTCCCGACCTCTAGCGTTGTGCCGATCGTCAACGAGGTCGCTGCAGAGAGAAGGATGTACCTGCCGCTGTTAGGGATTGTGGTAGTGGTGGTGATGGGATCGAGCCTGATGCTGCAGGGTCTTCAACGCGCAGGGCCATATGGCTGGGTGTCGCACATCCGTTTTCCTGCAGCCGCCGTGGTAATTGTGGTGTTGGGCGCGACCACCATCCTTCGCAACCAGGACTACGACAGCGGGTTGTCGATCTGGAAGTCGGTGATTGTCCAGCGACCAGAAAATGCACGGGCTTACAACAATCTCGGACACGCCTATGCGGCTGAGGGCGCGCACGCAAAAGCAGCGGACTACTATCGAGCGGCGGTGGAGCTGCGCCCAGCTTATCCCCAAGCACACAACAATCTCGGCAATGAGCTGGCGGCCATGGGCGCCCACGACGAAGCTATCGCCAGCTACCGGAGGGCTCTGGAGATCAAGCCGGCTTACGCGAAGGCCGCTTATAATCTGGGAAACGTCTTGAAATCGCTGCAGGAGACAGGCCCCGCGATCGCCTCGTACCGGCAAGCTCTAGCCGTCAGTCCCGATTTCGTAGCGGCGCGCAACAACCTCGCCAACACCTTGCTTTCGAGCGGGGCGGTCGACGAGGCGATTGTGCAGTACGAACGCGTCCTGTCCGTGCGCGCCAACGCCATGGTTCACAACAACCTCGGGACGGCTCTGATGTCCCAGGGCAAGCTGTCGGCCGCGGCCGTGCATCTGCGCCGAGCCTTTGAGTTGGACCCTCAACTGACACAGGCGAGAGAGAATCTCGCCGATCTTCGCCGGCAGCTCGGAGAGCCGACGTCGACAAATGAGTAGCGACCAACGGCATTTCGTTTTGGGGGGTCTGTTGATCGTTGTCGGCCTGGGCATCTACGCCAACAGCATCTACAACCCGTTCATCTTCGACGATCTGCGTTCGATCGTCGACAACGGTGATATCAAGAGGTTGTGGCCCCCGACGTGGGCGCCCAGTGAGAATGCGCAGTATCCACCGGTAAACAGTAGGCCCTTGGTCAGCTTTTCTTTGGCCCTGAACTACGCCATCGGAGGACTGTCGGTAACCGGGTACCATCTTTTCAATCTGGGTGTTCATCTGCTCTCCTCCATTGTGTTGCTGTCGATCCTGTGGCAGCTGCTGCGCTGGAAGGAGCGCTTGAGGCCTGCCGGCGTCCGGGCTGAATGGATAGCGGTAGGGTCAGCTCTGGTGTGGATGGTTCATCCGCTTCACAGCCAGACCATCAACTACGTTGTTCAACGAAGTGAGCTGCTGGTCGGACTGTTCTATCTGCTTACGATCCACTTCTCAATCCTCAGGTTTCACGCCGGTTCGCGCTTCTGGAGCCTGGCGGCGGTCGGCGCATGCGCCGCGGGCATGGGCAGCAAGGAGGTGATGGTGACGGCGCCAATCATGGTGCTGGCCTTGCATCGATTCTTCGCTGCGCCGACCCTCCGGGCGGCTCTGGCGGATTGTCCGAAGCTATACGCTGGGCTCTCGGCGACGTGGCTGATCCTCCTAGCTCTCCAATGGTCGGATCCCCACGGAAGCTCGGTCGGTTTCGGGGGCCGGGTTTCGCCCTGGATTTACGCACTGAACCAAAGCTGGGTGGTGCCGCATTACCTCAGGCTAGCGATCTGGCCCGATCCGCTGGTGTTGGACTATGGTTTTCCGGATACCACCCTGACTCTCGCTACAGCAGGACCCGAAGCCGGCCTGCTGCTTCTGATGCTGGCAGCATCCCTGTTTGGTATCTGGAGACGCTCCTCGCTCGGCCTGCTCGGTCTGTGGTTTTTTCTGATTCTCGCGCCAACCTCCAGTTTCGTGCCGATTGCCAATGAGGTGGCTGCCGAGAGGCGGGTCTATCTCTCGCTGGCCGCTGTCTCCGTGCTGGTGGTGTGGATGATGTATTGGGGTCTAGGTCTGCTCGGGTCGAATCATCAAACCGCAACAGGCACCCGCTTTCGACGCCATGAAATCCTGGGCGGGCTGGTGGTGCTCGGCGTAGCGTCAGGCTTGAGCTACCGGACGGTCGTGCGAAATGTGGAGCACCAGGAGGAAGATTGCGGTGTGGCGGTCATCGGTGGCTGCGGTGCCCGAGAATCCCAGGGCTCACAACAACCTGGGGGTGCTACTTAGGTCGGGGGGACAACTTGCGGAGGCGATCGAACAGTATCGGCACGCACTCCGCCTCAAACCGGACTACGCCGAAGCAAACTACAATCTCGGCAACGCGTTGGAAATGACCGCAGATCTGGAGCAGGCGGTCTACCATTACCGTCAGGCGTTAAAGGCCGATCCCGAATACGCGAAGGCCCACAACAATCTGGGCTTGGTTCTAAAGTCACGCGGCCGACTGGGAGAAGCTATCGGACATTACCGACAGGCGCGGCGGCTGAACCCTAGAGCGCCCGAAACCCATAACAATCTGGCCGGCGCCTTGGAAGCGATCGGGCAGACCGACTCGGCGGTGGCCGCCTATCGACGTGCACTGGGGTTGAGAGCCGACTATGCCGAAGCTCATCAGAACCTGGCAAACCTGCTCAAACGAAGGGGGCAAGTGCAGGCCGCGGTTCGGCATTACAGACAGGCAATTGCTATCGATTCGACGTTCGTGGAAGCCCACAACAACCTGGGTGTTGTTCTCGGTGGGCAGGGTGAACGGGAGAAGGCGATCCACCACTTTCGCAGAGCGGTCCATTTCGATCTGGAGTACGCCAAGGCGCACAACAACCTTGGCAACCTGCTGAAATCCGCGGGTGAAATCGCTTCCGCCATCGAACACTATGAGGCTGCGCTACGTATCGATCCGGCGTTCTCCGAGGCGCACAACAATCTGGGTGTGGCGTTTGGGGCGAACAGGCTTTCGGAAGCCTCCATTCACCATTTCGAGAGGGCGGTGGAGCTGGATTCGAACTATGTGCGGGCGCGGCACAATCTTGGCGTAGCGTTGCACATCGCTGGGCGCCTCGATGAGGCGATTCATCAGTACGAGCTGGCGTTGAAGATCGATCCGAATCTTGCCGTTGCTCGACGAACCCTGGAGATGGCACGGAAACAGCGAAAGTGAGGAGCGGCTCTCAAAAGGAGATCACGCCGCCACCGAGGCAGGTGTCTCCTTCGTATACGACGGCATGTTGGCCCGGTGCCACCCCCATATCCGGGGTTTGCAACGCCACGCGAATCCCGGAAGTCTCGTTGTGGTCGACGGTGCAATCGTGAAAGTCGGGTCCATGCCGAAGCTTTACCCGCAGCCGTGATGGGTTCGGAGGGGGCTCCGAGATCCAGTTGAACGGTCCGGTCTCGAACACCCGGCGTCCGTGGGGCACAAGGTCTTTCCCATGGGCGACGTACACCACGTTTTCGTCAACCGCTTTGCCCACCACATACCACGGTCCGCCGCCGAGCGAGAGACCGTGCCGCTGTCCGATGGTGTGAAACCAGTACCCCCGGTGCTCGCCCAAAACCCTGCCGCTGGCGAGTTCGACGATCTTGCCAGGTTTCTCACCCAGGTGAAAGGCGACGAAATCCCGATAGCTGATCTTGCCGAGAAAACAGATACCCTGACTGTCCGGACGATCCTTGTTGCACAATTCGTACTCCGCTGCCAGCGCTCGCACCTGCGACTTGGAGAGGTCCCCGATGGGGAAACGCAGCCTATCTAGTTGGTCCGGACGTAAGCTGGAAAGAAAGTAGGTCTGGTCTTTCACCGGATCGGAACCACACCGCAGAATGGCTCGCTCCTCGCGCCGTTCCAGGCGGGCGTAGTGGCCGGATGCGACCGTTGAGTCGGCGGGGAGCAGGTCGGCGAAGGCGCCGAACTTGATCCGCTGATTACAGAAGATGTCGGGGCTCGGCGTACGCCCGCGACGCAGCTCGTCCAGAGCGTAGGTTACCACCCGATCCAGGTATTCCTGTTGCAGGGGTACGATCTCCAACGGAACGCCGATCTGCTCACAAACCGATCGGGCCAAGCGAAGGTCGGCATCCCAGGGGCAGTCACCGAGGAACGCAAGCTCCTCTTCGAGCCAAATCTTCAAGTAGAAGGCAGTCAGTTCGTGTCCCTCGCGGGCGAGCAAATGCAAGGCAACAGAGCTGTCCACCCCTCCAGAAAGCAGTACGGAGATCTTCATCGAGTCACCGACATGACGGTATCAGAGTTGTCTTCTTTTGAGCGCAGATGATCTCCTCGCTATTTTAGCAACTCTCGACCGCCGGGGGAAATGCGGGGCAGCTTGGCTGAAGTATCCAAAAGAAACCTGATTTTTTCCGTCTATCTGCCCGCCCTGTGCCTGGCCTTCTGCCGCGGACTCCTGTTGCCAGTACTCCCGCTCTACGTCCGCTCCTTCGACGCCTCTTACAGCCTGGTGGGTGTAGTTTTGGCGGCCGAGTCGTTCGGTACCCTCCTATCAGACGTCCCAGCAGGCATGCTGCTGCGGAAACTGGGGCAGAAACCGGTAATGCTGCTGGGGCTCGGACTTGTGGTGCTGGGTACGTCCGCTCTCGCCTTTGCCGGAAATCTGCTGCAGGTGTTCCTGTTTCATCTCCTTTCCGGCGTAGGCGCGGCATTGTGGCACACATCGCGCCACGCCTACCTGGCCGAGGTCGTTCCGATGCGACAGCTGGGAAGGGCGAATTCGACCATGGGCGGCATGGGCCGGATGGGGGGTTTCTTTGGACCGGTGATGGGTGGTGTGGTGGCGTCCAGCTTCGGGCTGCGGGCGCCGTTTCTGCTGTACGGTGCCGTCGGTGCTGTCGCTTTAGTTGCGGTTGCCCTTTGGGTTACGCGGGCAGGTACCACCTACAGCCGTCGCCCCTCCCCGGCACTAGGCTCGCTGCTCAAAGACCATTCCAGGGCCCTGGCAACCGCAGGAACCGGCCAGGTTTTCGCGCAGCTTATCCGTACGGCGAGAGGGGTCATCATTCCGCTTTACGCGGCGGACGTGATCGGGCTCGATCTGAAATCGGTGGGTCTGATCATGAGTCTCGCGGCGCTCCTCGATATGAGTCTATTCTATCCGGCCGGAATTCTCATGGATCGCTGGGGTCGAAAATACGCCACTGTTCCCTGTTTTCTGATTCAGGGGGCAGGCATGGCTCTGATCCCGCTGAGCACAGGATTCGGTTTGCTCCTGGTCGCCGCTCTGGTCATCGGATTGGGCAACGGCATCGGTGCGGGAACCATGATGACACTGGGAGCGGATCTTGCGCCGTCCAATGCCCGTGGGGAGTTTCTGGGGATCTGGCGTTTCATCGGAGACGGCGGACACGCTGGTGGCTCGCTTGCGGTGGGAAGCCTTGGAGACCTGCTCGGCATATCCTCCACCCCGTTCGTAATCGCAGGTGTGGGTGTGCTGGCAGCTGCCATACTGGGGCTGCTCGTGCCGGAGACCCTGGTGAAGTCGGGGGATCGACGGTCTCTCGCATAAGAGGGATGTAATCTCAAAAGTGCAACCGGTAATTCTCGATGTCGATCCGGGGGTTGATGACGCCCTCGCCATCATCCTGGCTTTGCGATCTCCCGAGCTCGACGTCATCGGCGTGACCACGGTGTGTGGCAACGTGCCCGTCGACCTGGCGACGACCAACGCGCTGCAGATCCTCGAGCTCATGCAGCGTTCCGACGTGCCGGTGTTTGCCGGGGCCGGCCGGCCGCTAAAACGGAAGCCGGTTCACGCGGGGCATGTTCATGGTGAGACCGGCCTCGGCGAGGCTGTCCTGCCTGAACCCAGCACAGCTGCCTGCGGCGATGCCGTGGGGTTTCTCATCGACTCCATTTCCTTGCGTCCTGGCGACGTCGCCGTGATAGCCCTGGGGCCGTTGACCAATCTCGCTCTCGCCGAAGCTCGTCAGCCGGGGATACTCAGTCGCGCCCGCAACGTAATGGTCATGGGGGGAGCCCTGCTGGAACCTGGGAATGTCAGCCCCGTCGCGGAATTCAATTTCTTTGTCGATCCCGACGCGGCTCGGCAGGTATTGCGACTAAAGGCGAATCTGACCTTGGTACCGCTGGACGTTACCCGCAAAGCGGTACTGATGGAGGAATCCGCCTACGAGGCGGCGCGGGGTGGAGATCCGATTGCGGTATTCTGCGAGGCGGCTGTGCGCACCGCCATCGAGCATGGTGAGAAAACCACCGGTGTCCGTGGCATCTGTCTGCATGATCCGCTCGTGGTGGGACTGGCGTGCGATCCGCAACTGTGCGATATGGAGGTCTCATGGATCGAGATAGAGACGGAAGGAGAGCTTACGCGGGGGCAGGTGGTCTTGGATCGCCGGCCAAATCCGGGGAGGGGTCGGTCGGGAAGGCCGGTGAAATGTGCCAGCGAGCTGAAGTCAGAGCTTTTTATGGAGATGTTTTTGCAGCGAGCGCTTGGACGCGCGGCCAGATGAGGTGAAGAATCCTCGAGTTGTCGTCTTGATGGGGGTCACCGGCAGCGGCAAGACTACCGTTGGCAAGCTCCTGGCGACTCACCTCGGACGTCCCTTCTTCGACGGCGACGATTTTCACAACGAGGCCAACGTTGAGAAGATGCGCGCCGGCTTGCCGCTTTCGGATGAAGATCGGTGGCCGTGGTTACAGAGCCTGGCAGGGAAGATTGACGAGTGGGTTGCCTCTGAAACCGGTGCCATTTTGGGATGTTCAGCATTGAAACAATCCTACCGTGATTTGCTTGTCGGGGAGCGTTCAGAGGTCGGTCTGGTCTATCTGCGGGGCTCTGCTGAATTGATCTCCCGACGGCTCACCGAGCGCGTACACGAGTACATGCCGGCCTCACTGCTCACCAGCCAGTTCGAGACCCTCGAAGAGCCGCGGCACGCCTGTACCGTCGATATTGCGCCGCCCTCCGAAGAGATCGTGCGGGAGATAGCTATGCGCTTGGAGTTGTATTGATCTCACCTAAATCAGGGACTAACAGTGGCTAAGCCGAAGATTGAAAACTGGGAAAAGATCGACAGCCAGGAGGTGGTCGATTGCAAGATTCTACGAGTGCGCCGGGACCGCTCGAGGTCGCCGCGTACCGGGTCGGTCCACGACGTTCACATTCTGGAGATGCCGGACTGGATCAACGTGGTTCCCGTGACCGCAGAGGGGAACGTGGTTCTCATTCGCCAGTTTCGTCACGGCATGGAAGAGACGAAACTGGAGATACCGGGTGGAGCCGTTGAGGCGGGGGAAGCGGATCCCATGCAAGCAGCGCGCAGAGAGTTGCTGGAGGAAACGGGGTATGCAGCAGAGACTCTCGTATCCCTCGGCTCGGTAGCCCCGAATCCCGCAATACAAAACAACCGATGTTCCAGTTTTCTAGCGGTGAATGCGGCGCTGGCAGGAGGGCAGCAGCTTGACGACGGAGAAGATATCGAGGTCGAAGAGGTGCCATTTCGTTCGATACCCGAACTGATTCGAGACGGCACCATCAATCACAGTCTCGTGGTTGTAGCGTTTTATCTGTTGGAAAAGTATCTCGAAACCAATCCGCTCTCAGTATTGAAACCAGAGAAACAGGCCGAGAAATAGCACGACAAGCAAAGCGCCGCTACTGGTTCTCCAACCCTTGCCGAACAGTCCGCCCGGGCCGTTGAGAATCTCCGCGATGGCCATCAATCCGAACGCGAGAAGCTTTAGGCTTCCCAGGCCGACATCCCGCAGCGGAGCCCCGATTCGCGTGAATCCGCGAACGGTTGCCGGCAGTAGCTTGCGGTAGACCCAGTCGGTATCGACGTTGACGCAGGGTAGCTCGGGCGTCTCCAGATGTCGCAACGCCAGCACTGCGAACGCCAAAAGCGCGAACACCAGAAGCTGCAGCTGGGTGACCACGTGGCCGGTCGTATACGGCTCGAAGTCCACAGAGTGGGGCAGGATCGCGTAGAGTGGCGCGGGATAGACCCCAATGCCGACGCAGAGGGCCGCGGTGATTCCCATGGCTACGAGCATGTTCCAAGGTGCTTCTTTGCAGCGCAGCCCGGAGTTGTGACCGAAGAAGCCGTAGAATGGGATCTTGATACCGGAGTACACGCCGGCAGAGGCGAAGAGGAGAACGAACCAGGCAGCCGTGTAACCTCCGTTGGCGACGGAGGTCAGAGTCAGGGATTTGGTCACAAAACCACTGAACAACGGGAATGCGGATATGGAAGCGGCTCCGATGATACAAAAGAAGGTCGTCAAAGGCATCGACTTGTAGAGTCCGCCCAACTCAGATGCCTTCACGGTTCCCACACGATGCAGGACCGCACCCATAGACATGAACAATAGCGCCTTGTAGAGGATGTGGGCGAAGGCATGGGAGACGGCGCCGTTGATCCCCATCGCTGTTCCCACTCCGATGCCGACTACCATGAATCCCAGTTGATTGTTAAGGCTATAGGCCAGCACTCTGCGCAGGTCATTCTCAATCACCGCGAAAAACACAGGAAAGGCTGTCATCGCCACCCCGATCGGAATCAGGATATCGGTGCCCGGATAACCGCGGGCGAGGGTGTAGACCGCCAGCTTGGTGGTAAAAGCACTCAGAAAGACGGTTCCCGTTACGGTCGCTTCGGGATAGGCATCCTGGAGCCAGTTGTGCAGGAAGGGGAAGGCACATTTGATGCCGAAGGCCAGAAAGATCAACTTGCCACCCAGGCTATCGATTCCCAGCTCCCCGAAGATGATCGATCCGGTTTCGTGGACGTGCATCAGCACGCCTGCCAGAAGTATTACGCCGGATCCGACCTGAATGACCAGATAACGCATGCCGGCCTTGTACGCCCGTTCGGTGCGCGAGCTCCAGATCAGAAAGACCGAAGAGATCGCGGTTAGCTCCCAGTAGACGAACAGGGTGATGAGGTCGCCGGCGAAGGCGCCCCCGATGGCGCTGCCGGCGTAGATCAACCCCGCCACATGTTGGGTGTTGTCTTTCAGGTGAAGCGCATACACCACGCTCAGAATCGCGGCGATGTGGAAGATGTAGCCGAATACGAGGCTGAGCTTGTCGATGCGAACGGCGGCGAGGGTGTAGTCGAAGATCTCGATCTGCCCGTAGATGCCCGGCGACATGTGGTAGAGGTGCGCGAGGCTCGCCACGGGCAACAGCAGGAGGTATACGGCCTGCAATCGCGTCCGCAGCAGCGGTACCAGCAAGGCACCCAGGATCATCACCGATCCGGGCGGCAGATTAACCGTCATAATAATCTTCCTTGCGCATTACGACGCGTCGCCAGAGCCAACCGCCACCGACGATTAACGAGTAGGCGATGAAACCGAAGATGGCGTAGAACCCGAACCACTCCTCGATGGCGTAGTGCACGTGCTTGTGGTAGACCAGGTCGGCGAGGATCAGGAGGACACTGACTACCAATAGCGAAACGAACAGCTTCTTTATGCTGCCCGGCCGCTCCAGCCATCCGGCTTGCTGATCACCTGCCTGATTTTTTTCCTCTTCCATCTCAGCTCACCTGCCGACGATAGGGAGAAGCATGCGGTAAAGATCGTCGGCGTAGAAAAAGAGTACCAAACATCCCAACGCGGTAATACATAACGGCATGACGCAAAAGAAGGGCGCCTCGTTGAATTTCAATTTCGGACCCGGACTCGCGGGAGTCGCGAAGAACGCCCGCGCCACTACCGGCATCAGGTAGCCTATGTTCAAGAGCGAGCTGAACATCAGCACCGCCACAAAAACAATCTGGTCAGCCTCGAGCGCACCCAACGCCAAATACCACTTGCTCCACGAGCCGCCCAGCGGAGGAACTCCGATGATACTCAAAGCCCCGATCAGAAAGGCGAACAAGGTTATCGGCATAGCCCGCCCGATCCCGGTCATATCGCTGATCTCGGTCTTGTGCAGAGCTACGTTTATGGCTCCGGCGCAGAAAAACAGGGTGATCTTGCCGAACGCGTGCATCGCAATGTGCATGCTGCCGCCGATCACGCTCCAACCGGTGGCCAGCGCGGCGCCCAGTACAACGTAGGCCAGCTGACTGATGGTGGAGTAGGCCAGACGAGCCTTCAGATTGTCTTTGGTAAAAGCGACCAGGGAAGCGATGATCACCGTGCCTCCGGCGACATACATCAGCCAGATGTTGGCGCCGGTGCTGCTGAGAAAATCGATGCCGAAGATGTAGACGATCACCTTCATCACCGTAAATACACCAGCCTTGACGACGGCTACGGCGTGCAGTAGCGCGCTTACGGGGGTAGGTGCCACCATTGCCGCAGGGAGCCATCGGTGGAACGGCATCAGGGCAGCTTTGCCGGTGCCGAAGGCATACAGAGCTAGGAGTACGACCACCATGCCTTCGCTCGCCTTGCCTTCGAGAATGCCTCCAGGAACGAAGTCAACCGTGCCCGCGATATGCCAGGTCCACACCAGTGCCAGCAGCAGGAAACCGACGGAGGTGCCCAGGAGAATACCCATGTAGATCCGCCCGGACTTTCGCGCCTCCGCGGATCTGTGATGAGTCACCAGGGGATAGGTCGAAAGGGTGAGAACCTCGTAGAAGATGAATAGAGTGAACATGTTCGCAGCAAAGGCCACACCCAAGGCGGCGGTGATAGCTACGGCAAAAAAGAAATAGAAGCGGGTCTGCTGTTCCTCGTGATGTCCCCGCATGTACCCGATGGAGTAGAGCGAGGTGATGATCCAGAGTCCCGAGGCAACCAGGCCAAACAACATACCCAGGGGTTCGATCTTGAATCCGATGGAAAGGCCAGGAAGGACCTGAATCAGTTCGACGGCCGGGTGAAATCCTGCGAGCACCTGCGGCACCAGAGAGACCACCACCACGAAGGTCGCCACGCCCGTGACCAGCGTCGCCAGTTCGCGCAGGTTGGGGCGCCGCCCAAGCAGAGCGATGACCGGCGAGCCGGCCAGGGGCAACAGGATGGCGGTGATGATGGCGGTGGAGGCGATCATGCTCCGTTCCCCAGCAACCAGCGCGCGGCGTGCTTAGCGACGCCGGCTGTCTGCGATGTGAAGATACCCAGCACAAGGGTGGCGCCGATCAGCAGCCACATCGGAATTTGCATGGTAAAAGGCGCTTCGGTCACGGTGTCCTTGCCCTCAGGAACCGGCTGAAAGTAGGCTACTTCGACGACTCGCCATACGTAGACCGCCGCCAACAAAGAGCTCAACAGCAGCAGAAACGCCAGCGGCCACCACCCCTTCTCCAGGGCTGCCTGGATGAGGTACCACTTGCTGACGAACCCCACGGTCAACGGAACGCCGATCAGACTCAGGCCACCAAGAACGAACGCGGTCATGGTTACCGGCATTCTCTTTCCGAGTCCCTGGAGATCCTTGAGCTCTACCGAGCCAATGCGGAGCGCGATACACCCCATGGCAAGGAACAACCCGCCCTTCATCAGGGCATGGTTGAATAGATGCACGATGCCAGATGTGAGGCCGTTGAGCGACAGCAGACTGATGCCCAGCATCATATAGCCCACCTGGGCGACGCTGGAATAGGCCAGCATGCGTTTGATGTTGGTCTGGAAGATCGCCACCGTCGAAGCGACGAAGATTCCCACTACAGCCAGGGGCATTAACACCTGGTCGACCCGCATAGTCGCAAAGGAAAAATCGACGCCGAATATGGTGAACGCGAAACGCAGGAAAACGTAGATCGAAACCTTCGTTGCGGTGGCAGCGATAAACGCGCTGACCACCGATGGCGCATAAGCGTAGGCGTTTGGCAACCACAAGTGGAGTGGGAACAACGCCAACTTGAGAAATACACCGACACTGAAGAACGCAAAGGCGACCAGCACGGTGCGGCTTCCGCTGGCCGGTGCCATTTGCAGTCTGGTGGCGAGGTCAGCCATGTTCAGGGTGCCCGTCATCATATACATCAGGCCGACACCGATCAGGATGAAGGTGGCGCCGATGGTGCCCATCACCAGGTACTGGTAAGCTGCGGTCAGGGCGCGGCGGTCCTTGCCCATGCTGATCAGGGCGTAGGATGACAGGGACGAGATCTCCAGAAAAACGAAGAGATTGAAAGCGTCGCCGGTAGCTGCGATCCCGAGCAAACCGGTGAGGCAGAGCAAGTAGGCGGTGTAGAACAGCGTCTGGTGGCGCTTGGCAATTTCGGCCCCAACGCTTGCCGGGGCGTAAAGAAGCACGACCGTGGCGATGAGTCCCACCAGCAGCAGCACGAAGGCATTCACCACATCGATACGCAATTCGATGCCCCAGGGCGGGCTCCAGCCGCCCACGGCATACGACAGCGCACCGTGTTCCAGGACCGCCGTCAGCAGCTGCGCTGCGATCACCATCGTGCAGGCGCTCACGAGAACGGAAAACGCCCACACCAAATGCCGCTGGCGCAAGAGCAGGCAGATTGGAGCTGCCACCAGCGGTACGACGATCTGCAGGACGGGCAGGTGTGTTTCGATCATGATTCGCGGTCCTGATCCTGGATCTCGTCCTCTTCAATGGTTCCATAGGCGCGGTAGATGCGGACCACCAGGGCGAAACCGAGGGAGGTGGTGGCAATGCCGACGACGATGGCCGTCAGGATCAGGACATGCGGTAACGGGTTGGAGTAGATCTCGACCCCTTCGGAAACGATCGGGGCAGTGCCGCCTCTTACCTTGCCCATGGTAATGTAGAGCAGGAATACAGAGGTCTGAAAGATGTTCAATCCGATGATCTTCTTGACCAGATTGCCACGCGATATCACCACGTAGAACCCGGTCATCATCAGAAAGACGACGGCCCAGTAGTTGAAATGGACGGGAAGGCTCATTCGGTGTAACGCCGTTCCGCGAAAGCGAAGAAGATGGCGATCATGACCGCGGCAACGGTGATGCCCACACCCAGCTCGATCACCAGGATTCCTATATGCTGTCCGTGGACCGGGTCATGTTGCAGAACCCCGTAATCGAGGAAGTTTCCCCCCATCAGGATACCGGCGACGCCGGTGCCAGCATACAGCAGAACACCGAAAGCGATCAAGGCGTGAACCAGGGGAGGTTTGGCGAATCTCTGGGTATCGTCGAGACCGAAGACGAGCGTGTGCAGGACGAACGCGGCGGCGAATATGACGCCCGCCTGGAAACCGCCGCCAGGCCCGAAATCGCCATGGAATTGTACGTACAGGGCGAACAACAGAATGAACGGAATGAACAGCTTGGTAACGACCCGGAGAACTAGCTGGAATCTCATGTTTCGTCCTCCTCGTCCTCCAAACGCCGGGGCCAGACCTGTCCCAGCAGCAGGAGAACCCCAACTGCCGCAGCGAGCACGACCGTGGTCTCGCCCAGTGTGTCGAATCCTCTGTAGCTAGCAAGCACCGAGGTCACCATGTTCGGCACTCCGATTTCGGTGGGCGAGTCGTTGATGTACCGCGGTGCCACGTGAAGATGTATCGGTGCCTGAGGATCTCCGAAGTGGGGCATGTCGGCGGTGCCGTAGATGAGGGCCGCCCCGGTCAAAAATACCAGGACCAGCGGCCACCACGGTCTTCGGGCAGGCTCCTTCTCAGTGCTTTTGGTCAAGATCAACGTGCCGATGCCCAATACAGTGGTAATGCCAGCGCCGACCGCCGCTTCGGTGAACGCCACGTCCACCGCATCCAGAAGGAGAAACATGCCGGCCGACAGCAAGCTGAAGAATCCAGCAATTACGATGGCAGCGAAAAGATTATGCAGGCGGACGATACTGACGGCAATCACCGCAATGAAGACTAGCAACAGACCGTTGAGTAGCTCGATCACGCGTCGCTATTCTCCTCGGTGGTAACCGGTTCCAGGCCGGCCAGGCGGGCGGCCCGAGCGACGGCGTGAGTGGCTGTCGGGCTGGTGATCAGCAGGATGCCTACGACCATTACCAGCTTGACCGTCACCAACTCAAATCCGGCTTGAACCATCAGGCCGGTAAGCAGAAGGCCGGCTCCGAGAGTGTCGGTGATGCCGGCGCCGTGAATGCGGGCGAAAAAGTCGGGCAGCCGAATGAGACCTATACCGCCGACAATGCAGAAAAAGGAGCCGGCGAGCAGCAGCACCCAGCTGACAACGTCGGTCAATTCCATTGTTCTGCCTGGGCCTTTTCCACGGCCTCTCCTGTTGTTGCCAGGTTGTCGTACTCGACAAACTTCAAAATCGCAAACACGCCGATGAAGTTCAGAAACACGTAGATCAGAGCCAGATCGAGGAAATCGGGGCGACCGGTGGCGAATCCAAGCACGGCGATGAGCAGTACCGTCTTCGTCCCCGCCATATTCACCGCCAGGATCCGATCGTAGACCGTCGGACCTTTGACGGCGCGTACCATGGCGAGGATCATGGTCACGAGGATGGCGGCTATCGCGGCGAAGAACATCAGCGCGATCCCTCCAGTCCGGTTACCTTGCGGTCCATTTCGCCGGTCTGCAGATCCTCGGCGCTTTCGCTCGTTAACGCGTGTACGAGGATGCGTCCTTCCCCGACGTCGACCGATACGGTGCCCGGTGTCAGCGTAATCGAATTGGCGTAGATAACCTGCCCGAGAGCGGTTTTCTGCCCGGATTTGACCTCCACCAGTTTCGGGTTGATTCGCAACCGGGGGCTCAATATGCGCGCCGTAACATCCACGTTGGCTTTGGCGATCGCCCAAAGGAGCCAGGGCAGATAGACGATCATCCGGAACGCCAGACCGATCACCGAGCCCTCGTTGTCGTTGATGTCGAGACGGACAGCCACGAACGCGACGAATAGGCAGGAGATACCCCCGAGCGAGATGAGCAGGGAGTTGTAAATCCCCGACCATAACAACCAGATTCCAAACAGGCTGAGGAATAAACCAACGGTGTATCGCATAACTGCTGTTTCCAGCTCTCTTTTAGACCTTAAAACAGTTCGCAAAGGCAATAATTTCACTAATTTATAACCCCCCCGACACGAAAGTCAAGGACAAACTTGGAACCGTGATAACGGTGAATTTCGCGGTTGGACCCGCCGCCGGAGCTGGCTGGACTCGGGGAAAGCCGACACCCATATTTCGCCGTCAATGGCGGCGGACACGCGATAGTGCCATGCCCGTTTTCGGTGTCAAATGGCAGCATTCCGCCCGGATGTTGATCTTAATGAGTAGACCGGGTGACGACTCCCGGATCTAGAGTCATGAAACGAAGAGCCACCCGCGGGTCGGATTCGAGGCGTCGAACGTCCGGGCGGCTTGTCAGAGTCTGCGTTGTACCACCCTGAAGTCCCCGTGATTTCCATCACGGAGGCCGATGCGGCTGTCGAACTACAATTTGGATATGAAACATTCCGTAAACATGAGCACCGAGCGCCTGCGTTGGTTGCTGGCGGAGCTACACAGGAACGAGAGTGACTATCGCGTCTGCGCCGCGGACGACATCGTAGGTCCCGGGGGGGCTGCTTACATCACTGCAAAGACCGAGCTGACATCCAAACATCTGGAGTGGTTGGACCGTCGCAATCCGGATCCCGAAAACGCTCCCACGACGCTGGATGTGGTCTTTTACCGCGGCTCAGCCGTCGAGAGCCGGCCGCCTGAGGGGGCCCAAGGCAGAGGAACCTGTGCCGCAGGGAGATCGCCGGCAGCGGGCTGAGGCGGCCGCTTCCGAGGTGACAGAGCGGGCGCGTTTGGTGGCGACGAAAGCCGAAAAGGTCTACAGGAGCATCGGGAAACTCGAGTTTACGGCGGCAGATCTGCGGACGGACGAATCGTCGGCGCGTTTGAAAGAGCTGGAGGAGAACCTGCGGGATTTTCACGCCTCGGTACGCAAGGCGATCGATGAGTATCTAGAAGGAAATACCCTGGTTCTCGATCTGATCCTCAAGTTTCAGCTCGATAAACAGACAGTGAGGCATGCCCTCAACGTGGCGGCATTCGCTACCGAAATGGTGGCGCAGATGGCGCTGAAACCGGGCGAAGATGACGAGCGTCTGAGGACTTATTTCAGCAATATCTCCGACGCCGAAATGGTCGAACTGCTCGGGGAGGAATCTCCGGAGGAGGCCTGGTCCTCACAAGAACGGGCGGACAAGCTGATGCAACTCTTCAGGCTTGAGCTGGTGGAGATTTTCCTCGCCGGATTCATGCACGACTGCGGATTATGGAACGAACCGTATTTTCTTGACGAAGGGCACGAAATCAAAGGGGCCAAGATCGTCTCAGAGCTCCCTGAAGTAAGCACCTACGCGCCGGCGCTCATCAAAATCGTCCTGATGCACTCGGATCTGTCGCGGTTGGCCAAGAGATTCGGGGTCGTGAAAATAACGGAATATCCCGATGATCCCGAGCGCATAACGCTGCGGCGGGAGTTTTTCAGCACAGAGGAAGAAGCGGAATCCGCGCTCAAGCTGAGGCGCGGAGATTTCAAGGCCGAGCTGTTGTCCGCAGCCGACTTGCGAAAGATTCTGCCGGTTGCTCTCGCCGAGTACTACATAACCCAGACCCAGGACGTCCACGCCAAGTCGCACTCCACCGTCGTTACTGATCTCGTCAGATATGCGGACCAGGGTGCGTTCATCAAATACATGGTGGTGTTGTGCAACTCGCAGATTGATGTGGTCGCCCCCCGCAGATCCTACGTGAGGCTTGGGGGAGCGATCTCGGTACTGGTGCCAGACCGGAAGAAAGAGTTGAAAGCAAAGCTGCTCGACGTAAACGGATTTGACGCAGGGAGCCTCTACCACGGCGATGACCGGCACTCGCCTCATCTCATATCGATTTTTGTGCGTCAGGCGGATGGCAGCCGCGAGAAAGCCGAGTACGTCGCCGCCGACAGCAGCGGGTTGTGGGACCGGTCAGCCGGTCTGCACAGCCGAATGTACATACCGGCGGGGCGCTTTCAGAATACCCTCGATTTCCGGGTCACCGGATTTATGGGTGAAGAGGCGTATGAGAAGATCCTGGGGGAGTACGAGGAGGAGCTGAAGAAACGCAAGATTTCGTAGGTCGAAAGTCATAGAGAAGCGGACAAAAAAATTCCCTGCCGAGTGCCTAGCGGTACTCGACAGGGAGCCCCAAGAAGATTGGACTCTAAGTCCACTAACAGAGATCGACCGCCGCGGCTGAAACTTGAGAAAAATTCGCTGAAAGCGAGAAAGTTTTCGACTGAAGGAGTATGAACCAACGCTCGAGTTGATCTCTGCAATCGCCAGGTGGACAACAAATTGCGCGTCTGGCCACGGCGATGTATTCAGCTCCGTCCAGGCTCATGGGATAGCCCGGGCAGACCAAAAACAGTGCCAGCCATGGGCCTGGCTGCCTGGGTCTTTGGATCCCCGTTGCCACGGTTTTGCCGAACTCCGTTTTTTAAGAGGGTCATAATGGCGAATGAATAAGGAACATCATGATTGACATTAGAGCGATTCGTTCCAATCCGGACGGCCTCCGGGAGGCAATCCGCATCCGCAACGTGGATCCCAGCCTGGCGGATCTGGATCGTTGGTTGGAACTGGACGAGAGAAAACGACAGCTGCAGCTAGAGATCGATGGCTTGAATGGCGAGAAGAAAAAGTTGGCACGTCTTGGCAAGTCCGATCCGGAGAAGGCGCGGGAGCAGGGCCAACGGCTGCGGGAAAAGGGGAAGCAGCTGGAACAGGAGATGAGCGAAATAACCTCCAAATGGCAGGAAATTCTCGACTGGTTTCCCAACTGGCCCCACCCCGACATGCCCGCGGGAACATCCGACGCCGAAAACGTCGAGTTAAAAGCCTGGATTCCAGGAAGCGGTTATCTGGACGGATCGCTGCTTGGTACCGGGGAAAAAAGTGCGGCGTCCATGCCCAATCGCCCCTGTCATGCCGCCGCCGGCGATTTCACGCCGTTGCATCACGCCGATCTGGGCGCCATGCTCGGGGGCGTCGACACCCTCCAGGGATCGAAGGTCTCCGGCTCCAGATTCGCCTATCTGATCGGCGACATCGCTCGCTTGCAGTACGGTTTGACGCAACTCCTCGCAGATGAACTCCTGAACCGCGGCTACGACATGGTGGTGCCACCGCTCCTGGTGCGGGAACGCTCGCTCTACGGAACCTCGCACTTTCCAGAGGGACGCGATCAGGTCTACGAGATCAAATCCCACAATGTAGAGGAAGACGTGCAGCTTTTTCTGGTGGGATCTTCGGAGCCGACCAATTTCAGCTATTTTATGGATCGCACGTTGCGCGAGGACCAGTTGCCGGTCAAGATCTTTGCCGCCACCTCCTGCTTTCGTTCCGAGGCAGGCTCATGGGGAAAGGATGTAAAAGGTATCAAGCGGGTTCACCAGTTCGACAAGATTGAAATGAATGCCGTTTGCGCACCGGATCAGTCGGATGTCATCTACGAGGAGTTCAGCGAGATCAATGAGTGGTTGCTACAGACGTTGCAACTGCCTTACCGGGTGGTGGAGAAATGTGCTGGAGACGCCGGGTATCTGGCCAGTCACCGACAACGGGACATGGATGTATGGCTCTCCGGCTCCCGTGAGTACATGGAGGTGATGACGGACACCAACACCACCGACTACCAGGCTCGTAGACTCAACATCCGCTTCAAGGGAGAGAAAGGCGGGCCCAAGTTCTGCCATACCATCAATGATACCGGCTGCGCCATGGGGCGCATGCTCATCGCCATCATGGACAACTACCAGCAGTCCGAGGGAGATGTCGTCGTCCCCGAGCCGCTCCGGCGCGTGATGGGGAAGGAGCGGATTGTGCCCAGACCCCCCGCTAGCGTGAGCGCTTGATGAGCGCCAGGCGACTCAGTGGCAAGAAGATTTCCGCCGAGATGCGGGAAGAGATGAGGCTGGAGGTGGCAGCTCTGTTCGAGGAGCAGGGCCTCGTACCCGGGCTCGCGGTTGTGCTGGTAGGGCACGACCCGGCCTCCATCTCCTACGTGGACAGCAAGCGTCAGGCGTGCGCCGACGTCGGTCTCAACTCTGTAGAACGCCGACTGGATGCGGATGTTTCTACCGAAACGGTGCTGCAGGTAATTGCGGAGCTCAACACAGACCATGATATACACGGAATTCTGGTGCAGTTGCCATTGCCGGCACAGGATGAGCAGCAGGTTCTCAGCGCCGTCCAACCCGATAAGGATGTGGATGGGCTCCACCCGGTGAATCTGGGGCGGTTGATGCGGGAAGAGCGGGGGTTCTTGCCCTGCACCCCGTTCGGCATTCAGCAGATGTTGGTCCGCGCCGACGTCCCGGTGGAGGGCAAGCATGTGGTGGTTGTGGGTCGCAGCACCCTCGTGGGACGACCCGTGGCAAACATCCTTTTGCAAAAGAAACCCGGTGCCAATGCCACGGTAACCTTATGCCATACCGGAACGGTCAATTTGTCCAACTTCACGCGCCAGGCCGATGTTCTCATCGTCGCCGCAGGCCGACCCGACACGATCACGGCCGACATGGTGAAGGAGGGGGTAGTGGTGATCGACGTCGGCGTCAACAAGGTGGATGCCCCGGATCGCGAGCGGGGATGGCGGCTCGTGGGGGACGTGGCCTACGAGGAGGTGAGGGGCAAGGCAGCGGCCATCACGCCGGTTCCCGGCGGGGTGGGACCGATGACCATTACGATGCTGCTGCAGAATACGATCCTCGCGGCCAAATGGGCCCAGGACCTCGCTCCCTAACCTATTTTTCGAACCATTAGAGATGAGAGTGTGACTGGCAACAATCTTCGCATCGGCGCCGATGTAGGCGGCACCTTCACCGATGTGCTGCTTATGGATTCCAACGGCAAGATCTGGACGCAGAAAGTGCCGTCCACGCCGCCAGACTTCGAGCGCGCCGTGCTCGAAGCTTCCCAGTTGTTGTTGCACAAGGCCGAAACCTCCGGCGATGCCGTGAGCCAAGTTGCCCACGGCACGACCGTCGCGACCAATGCTGTACTAGAACACCGGGGAGCGAAGACCGCCCTGATCACGACCCGGGGATTTCGCGACGTCTTGGAATTGCGGCGCATCAGAGCGCCGCAGATCTACGATCTATTTTTCGACAAACCCGACATTCTGGTGGAGCGTTATCTGCGCTTCGAAGTGACCGAGCGGATCGCAGTGGATGGCGAGGTGCTCATCCCGCTCCAGGAAGCGGATCTGGAGAAAATCGTCCTGCGCATGGAGACCGAGGCGGTGGAATCGATCGCCGTCTGTTTCTTGCACGCCTATGCCTTTCCCCAACACGAGATCGCGGTGGGGGAGTTCCTGCGCACGCGGTTTCCTGAGATGCCGATCTCTCTCTCCCATGAGGTGCTGCCCGAACGCAAGGAGTACGAACGTACGGCGACGACCGTGGTGAATGCCTACGTGCGGCCGATCATGCGCGGATACCTCGTCAACATGCGCGCCGGGCTGAGCCTGCAGGAGATCGAAGCCCCGCTCCACATCATGCAATCGGCCGGCGGATTGACTCCGGACGACGACGCGGCGCTGCGCCCGGTCTTCATGCTCGAGTCGGGGCCGGCCGCTGGAGTGCTGGCCGCGGGGTTCACTGCACGCCGCATGGGTGTGGACAACGTCATTACCCTCGACATGGGAGGCACCACTGCGAAGGCGTCCATGATCGAGAACGGCCGCATCGACTACAGCCCTGAATACGAGGTTGGATCCTCCCTGTCGGTGGTGAACCGCCTGGTCGGGGGGGGCGGCGAGCTGATTCGAGCTCCCAGTATCGATATCGCCGAGGTCGGGGCGGGCGGCGGGAGCATTGCGTACCTGGACAGTGCCGGCGGTCTTCGGGTTGGGCCCCGTAGCGCCGGCGCAATTCCCGGTCCGGTCTGCTACCAACGCGGGGGCACCGAACCGACGCTCACTGACGCAAACGTGGTTCTCGGTTATATACGTCCCGGCGATCTGGCCGACGGCGAAGTCAGCATCGACCGCGAAGCAGCCGAGCGCTCGATTGCGGACAAGATCGCCCGGCCGCTGGGAATGGACCTCATCCAGGCGGCGGAAGGAATCCACCGGATAGGCAACGCCCGGACCATGCGAGCGCTACGTGCAGTTTCTACCGAACGCGGCCGCGATCCGCGCCGTTTCATTCTCATGGGTTTCGGCGGCTCCGGGCCGATTCATGTGGCGGGTCTCGCCGCCGAGCTGGGGATCTCGCGGGTGATCATACCGCCGCTTCCAGGGTTGTTCAGCGCTCTGGGATTACTGTTTTCGGGGATCGAACATCACGATGTACGCAGCTGCCTGCTCTCCGGGGCCGGCCTGAATCCCGATTCGGTGGGCAAGGTGGTGAACGAGATGCGAACCCAGATGCTGCGCCAGTTTGGTGAGGAGGGATTCTCTTCCGAAGACGTCGAGCTCGATTGCGAATGCGACATGCGTTTCAGGGGACAGACGTCGGAAATCCGGTTGGATTTGGTTCCTGGCCAGATCGATGAGCGCTCTATCTCGACCTTGCACCAGGCATTCACCGAAGAACACGAGCAACTCTACGGGCACCGCTCTGATCCGGACAACCCAATCGAGGTAGTGGCCGTCCGACTCATCGGTCGCGCCGGGGTGCCGGACCGCGAAGGTTCCATGGAACCGGCCGAATATCTCGGCGTTGCGGCATCACGGCGAGAGGCCTGTTTTTCCGGCACCGTTAGGGAAACCCACATCGTGACCCGGCGCGATCTGGCATGCACGCTCGAGGGGCCTCTGTTGGTCGACGAATACGACTCCACCATCGTGATCCCTCCCGGTGCCAGCGCTCATCTGGACGAGTTCGGTAACATTGTCATGGAGATGCACAATGCCTGAGGTAGATCCGATCACCAGAGAGATCGTACAGAACGCGTTGTCGTCGGCGGCTGACGAGATGTCGCTGGGTCTGTATCGCACCGCTTATTCCACTATCGTCCGCGACTGTTTGGACTATTCCACCTCGCTATGCAACGGCGCAGGAGAGATGATCGCCCAGGGTGTGACCATTCCGTTTCATCTCGGATCCGTGCCCCACGCCATGGAAACCCTGCTGGAGAAATATGGTAACGAGATGGAGCCGGGGGACAGCTTCATCATGAACGACCCGTTCGGGGGCGGTATGCACATCCCCGACATCTATGTGGCCAAGCCGATTTTCTGGGAAGGCGAGCGGATCGCGTTCTCGGTGACTACCGCCCATCACCTCGATCTGGGGGGTCGATTGCCGGGAAGCTCTGCGTGCGACAACACCGAGATCTTTCAGGAGGGATTGCGCATTCCCTGGCTGAAACTGTGCCACCGTGGCGAAGAGGACGAAGCGATCTTCGCTTTGTTGCGAACCAATGTCAGGGTGCCGGAGAAGACCATTGGGGACCTTCGCGCCCAGATGTCGGCTGCAAACATCGGCGAGCGCTCGGTCACGCAGCTGATAGAGCGCTACGATCCTGAAACCTTCGCCGCCTGCACCGACGATCTCATCGCTTACACCGAGCGGCTGATGCGTTCGGAGATCGCCTCGTGGCCGGATGGGAGCAACAGCTTCGTCGACTACATGGACAGCGATGGCGTTCAGGGGCCGCGGGTGAAGCTGGAGGTGAAGGTGACCATCGAGGGAGACACCTTCACCGCCGACTTCACCGGCACCGACGGTCAGGTTCGTGGTGCGCTCAACGCCACCCGTTCCTTCACCGAAGGAGGCGTCGCCATGTGTGTACGGTGCGCCACAAGGGAAGAGATGCCCAATACGGCGGGCATGTTCAAACCGTTGAATATCATCACCCAACCCGGCACGGTGGTGGACGTAGTGATGCCCGGCGCCTCCTCCATGCGGGGAGTTACCGGTTTCCGCATCGTCGATCTGGTGTTCGGCGCCATGGCCGGGTTGTTGCCCGATCGCGTGCCCGCTGCCGGGGAAGGGGGCAATAGCCTCATGGTGATCGGCGGTCAACGTGAAGACCGTTCACCGTACGTCTATTACGAGCTCGTCACCGGAACCTGGGGTGCCCGCCCCGACCGCGACGGCAACGACGGTCTGTGCAATCCGGTGAACGTCGCCAGCAACATTCCGATCGAGCAGGCCGAAGCGGAGTATCCGGTGCGCATAAATCGGTACGGACTTGTGGATAACTCCGGTGGCGCGGGAAAATATCGTGGCGGCCTCGCGGTCGAGCGGGAGTGGGAGCTGCTGGAAGGGGAGTCCCACCTTGCCCTGCGGACGGACCGGCGGGATCATCTGCCCTACGGGCTGTATGGGGGGTCGCCCGGTGGCGGGTCCAACACAGTGCTGACCGGGGAGGAGAAAGAAGAGGTGCTGCCGATCATGCTCTCCAGCACCATAAAAGCCGGAGAGCGACTATACCACCGCCAGGCCGGCGGCGGCGGATGGGGAGACCCGGTCGAACGGGAACCGGAGGCGGTTGCTCGCGACGTCAAGAACGGCAAGGTGTCGCCGGCGGCAGCTCGTGAGGAGTACCGCGTAGCGCTGGACTCTTCGGGTGCCGTGGACCCGGAAGCCACCAATCGCTTGCGAGCAACCAGGTGATGCGCTGGGAAGGGCGCAGCGGCTCATCTTTCAGTACGCAACGAGACTATGGAGTGTGACCTTCTCATTTCCGGCGGTACGGTGATCGACGGCACCGGCGCCGATGCTATGGCGGCTGATGTGGGCGTAAAGGACGGCAAGGTCCTCGCCATCGGGCGGCTGGACGAGGTTGAAACATCCCGGCGTCTGGAAGTGGAAGGCCTCCTGGTCACACCCGGTTTCATCGATATCCACAGCCATTCTGATTTGACCCTGATCCTCGATCCGCGGGCCGTTAGCTCCATCACCCAGGGAGTGACACTGGAGGTGGTCGGCAACTGCGGTCACGGTTGCGCGCCGATCAACGACGTGGAGTTGGTGCGCTCGAACATCTACGGTTGCAAGCAGGAGCACGAGCTCGACTGGACCACGATGGCGGGGTATCTGGAGCGCCTGGAGACAGGCAAACCTGCGGTGAACGTATTGAGCCTAGTTGCCAACGGGAACCTGCGTCTCGCCGCCGCTGGACTCGTGGACAGGCCATCCACGGACACTGAGCTGCAAGAAATGAAGCGGACGTTGATGCAGGGGTTGGAAGAGGGTGCGTTCGGCTACTCCACAGGGCTCGAGTACGGGCCCGAGAGAGACTGCCCCGAGCAGGAGATCGCCGAGCTCTGCAAAGTAGCGCGCCAAGCCGGAGGATTCTACGCTACGCACACCCGAAACATCGACGGTGATCCGGCGGAGACCATCGACGAGGCGATTCGCACGGCGCGAACCGCCTCTGTCCCGCTGCAGATCTCCCACATCTCGGTGGTTTCGCGCTTGGCGGATGACGGCCGCTGGGCGATTGAACAGGCGCTCCGTCAAGTGGACGAGGCTCGCAGATCCGGGTTGGACGTGGATTTCGATATGCATACTCGCCTCTTCGGCACCACCAACCTCAGCGCCGTCTTACCCCCGTGGGCGCTGGAGGGTACGAAAGCAGAGATCGGTAGCCGACTGGGAAACGCCAGCACGCGCCGGGAGCTGAAAGCGAGTCCGAACATCATCTCGGCGCTGGCTCGGGGCGACTGGAGCCGCATCGTCATCTTCCACAGCAAATTCAATCCCGATCTGGCTACCAAAAGCATTGCCGAAATCAGCGACGGCCGTGGCCGTGAGCCACTCGATGCGATCTACGACATTCTGAGCGCGGAGGTTGAGGATCTGCACAGTACCATGATCGTCGCTTTTACCTACAACGAGGAGGACGTGCGCGTCGTCTTCGAGCATCCAAGATGTATGATCGGTTCAGACGCCACCGCGCTGGCTCCAGATGGACCGCTGGCAGGCTCTTCCTTCCACGGGGCGTACACCTGGGCGTCGTGGTTCTTTCGTTATTTCGTGCACGAGAAGGGGATCCTCACTCAGGAGGAAGCAGTGCGCCGATTGACCTCGTTGCCCGCCGACCGATTGGGGCTTGCGGATCGTGGGGTCTTGAAAGAGGGCAGCTCTGCCGACGTGGCGGTTTTCGACCCAACCCAGTTCAAGGAACGGGGTACCACCTTCGAGCCGAACCAGACGGCGAGCGGCATGACCCATGTTATCGTGAACGGGGAGTTGGCGGTTGAGAACGGGGAGTTGACCGGGAACCGGTCAGGTCACGTTTTGCGTCGTAGCTAGCGACGGTCGCGGCCTCACAGCCGCACCTCGGCTCCGGTGGTCGCGGATTCGTAAACCCCGTTGACGATCTTCTGCACTGCGATCGCCTCGTCGAAGCTAACCGCCGGATCCATATTGCCTTTCATCGCCTCCACAAACACTCTGTGCTGTTCGACCTGACGCTTCTCGTGTTCCGGCTCGTGTTCCAAGATCAACTGCCGCACCTTTTCCCTTTCTTCCAGTTCCACGATACAGCCATCTTCCTTGACCCGAATGACTCCCTCGATCCCGTTGATCTCCACCCCTGCGGGTTCGGAGCATGGGTGCAGAAGCCAGCTCCCCTCCAAGGACATGGAGCTGCCATCTGCGAACCGCACGTGGGCGTGAACAAAGTCTTCCACGTCCGCGTCAGCGGCCACGCCATCGAAATGAACCAGTGGGTCGGGCATCTTGTCGATGCGGCGAAAGGTAGAGGCGGAGACGGTAACGGGCTGGGGTGTCCCGAGGATCCACATGGCCAGATCCAGGAAATGCACAACGGTCCCAGCGAAAACTCCACCGAGGGAGTATTCTCGACGGTGAAAGAACCTGCCGGCGGGGTATTCCATGATGTGGCCCGCCCACACGCGGGAATGGTAGACATCTCCCAGTTTCCCTAGAGCCAGGAACTGCTGCACGGCCTCGTAGAAATGCATCTGTCGGAGCTGCAGACCCATGGTGAATAGTTTGCCCGACTTTAGCGCCGCGTCTCGCATCGATTCCGCTTCCCCCAGGCTCATGCAGAGAGGTTTCTCGCACAGTACGTGGGCCCCGGCCTCGTAGGCGGCTATGGTCTGCTCAGCGTGATAGAGCGGGGGAGAAACCACCACGACGTAGTCGGGCCGCTCGCGCTCCAGCATTTCGCGTACCTCGGTATAGGTCTGCGGAATCTGAAATTCCTTCGCCGCCGCGACCGCAGCCTCTTCATAGGGGTCGACTACGGCTGCAAGCTCGATCTCAGGAACCTCATTGAGCGATTCCATATGGACCTTGCCCATTTCTCCGGCCCCTATGACGGCCGCCTTTATAGCCATCGACCATTCTCCATGTTATAGGGTAGAGGTCTTTGCCCGGACCTCTGTGGTAATATCGTCCATGGCACGGATCAGGAGTTCGAAGTCGTTCCCCATCTGCAGCCAATCTACACCGCGGCGCACCTGATTTGCTGCAAACTCCGCGTCAATGGGCATGCCCGAGCCGACGAAAACCCCGGCAGCCGAGGCGGCGGCAATTACGGTCTCCATGGCGGTAACCACAGTCGGGTGTTCCACATCGCCAAGCATGCCCAGGGATCCGGAGAGATCGTAGGGCCCTAGGACCACGGAATCCAGGCCCGGGATCGCAACGATCTGTTCGATCTCGGCAACCGCTCCGGCGGTCTCGATCATCACAGCCGCGAAAACGCCGGCGTTGGCTCTTGCGACATATGCCTCGCCTCGTCGACCGTAGTCGGTGGGAATCATGGGGCCAAACCCGCGGCTTCCCTGCGGCGGGTAGCGACATTCCGCCACCGCCTGGCGCACCTGTTCGGCCGATTCGAGCTGGGGCACGATTATGCCGTGGGCTCCGGCGTCGAGGACCGGTTTGATCTGTTCCGGGCTGGCGCCAGCCACCCGGACAAGTGCCGGTTTCGATCTGCTGCGAATGGCGAGCAAGTGTGTCCTGAGCGATTCGGGATTGAGCGGCGAGTGCTCCTGGTCGATCCACAGGAAATCCACCGAATCCGCCAGGGCTTCGCTAACCAGCGGGTCGGCAATGGCGATGCTGGTCCCGATTGCCAGCTCGCCGTCTGCGAGTTGTTGTTTCAAACGTTCAATGGGTTCGAACATCAAGTCTCCTAAGCTGAAGTCGCCTGAAACTGCCGAGTGGCCATGCGAGTCATGCGGGGCAGAACATAGGAACAAATCCAGGGTCGAGCATCGGTCCTCAGCCCGGCCGAGCATCGCTCTCCTTCAAGGTGAATGTCTTGCGCGACGCTATGGTGATCGCAGCTTGCCGGGCGAGTTTGGTGCGGGTAGTTTCCCATTAGTCCGAAGCCGGAATCATTCATGCGTGAAAAAGGACAGGTAGCACCGGTGGCATTCAAGTTCGAGCCGGGTGAAAACCCTTCGACAGCCGTCAGAAGGGTGGCTTCGGAACAGCTGCGTCTGGCGATCGATCACCTCAACTGCACCGATGACAGGCGGGACAGGCATGTCCACGAGGCTCGCAAAAGTATGAAACGGCTGCGTGGATTGGTACGCCTGGTCCGCGCCGACCTGGGAGCGGACAACTACATGCGCGAAAATGCCACCTTCCGCGATGCCGCGGGTTTGATATCCGGTCTCCGCGATGCCGCGGTCCGGGTGCAGACCCTGGACAAGCTGATCGAGTATTGCGCTCCGGACATTCCCCGAAGCGGTTTCTCCGCAGTGCGCCTATGGCTCGTGCAGCGACGCAGGAATGCCTATTCGAGGGTTGCGACTGATAGCCGGGCCGTACAAACCATAGTTCGAGAGTTGGAACGGGCCCACGATCGGGTTGTGTCCTGGTCCTTCTCTCAGCGCGATTGGGAGGGCGTGGGTGCGGGATTGAAACGGACGTACGCCAAAGGTCGGAGAGAGTACCGGCTGATCTATCGAGATCCCAGCGATGAAGGCCTGCACAACTGGCGCAAGTCGGTGAAATATCTGTGGTATCATGTACAGCTGTTGGGGGACTCAGACCCGGTTGCGCTTGGGGTTATGGTCGAGGAGCTGGACCATCTGGGCGAGCTCTTGGGCGACGACCATGATCTCGCCCTGCTCGAAGGGACCCTGACGGAGGCGTATCCAAGGGGGCATGGACCATCGACGATCAGAGCCCTGCGCAGGAGAATCTCCCAGAAGCGACGACAGCTGCAACAGGCGGCTCGAGCGCTCGGGTCGCGTGTCTATCTCGAAAAACCGAGGACCTTCCAGGTTAGGTTGCAGAGAACCTGGCCTGGTCGGAATCAAGATCATGTGCCGCAAGCGTAGGTCGGAAAGCCATGAGACGGGCGCCGGCTCCACGCAACCGCGTGCAAGAATCTTGCCGAATACTCAGAATTCCGAGTTCCTCTCTCAGTTTTTCGACACCCGTGACGAAGACAGACGGCGCATCCCTTCCAACTATCCCGCATGGATCGGGCCAACCTCTCTCTGCGCAGGCGTTGCTGTTCTGCGGCCATGGCTGGCACGCAGCTTGCCTATGCAATTGACCGAAAACAGGAAAACCAGAATGTTCGCCGGCTGCGGCTCTTGCTTGTCGGCTATACCAAATACCGGTAGTTTTGTGTAAATAAAGGATATACGCCCGATTCTCAGAGCCGAAAGCGCAGTCTATGCCGGCGGTCGAACCGACCAACAACAGACCCTCGAGGGGTCGCATCGGTACCAAGCTCGTTCTGAGCTTTGTATTGCTGGTTATGGTAGTGGTGGGCAGCTCCGGTTGGGTTCTTTTCCAATTGATCGAACGCAGCCTGGAACAACAGATGAGCCAGCAACTGGTGGCCGCGGCGCGGTTGGTCACGACCAGCGTTGACGGCGACGTGTTGCGACGTCTGCAGCCAGGCAACGAGAATTTTCGTGTTTACCGTTTGCTCAACGCCCAGTTGGAGCGCGGAAAGGAAATGGTTGGTGCCAGGCGCATCTACGCCTTCGATCGCTCGGGGCGCAGTTTGCTCGATACCGAAGGGGAGGTGCCCATCGGTCGCGAGTATCCGCACCTCCGGATCCGCGATCGGCTTGAGCTGGAGCAAGTATGGAACGGCCAACCTGCCCACTCGGTGTTGTTCGACGGTGAAGATGGAGTCACCTATATGACAGGTTATGCCCCGGTGTGGTCCGGAGACAGGATCGTCGCGGCCGTGGGCGTCGATATCGGCGCAGCCTACGTCGACACAATTCGGGTCTTCAAGCGCTCGGTCTACGTCTTTGCCGGCGTGGGCGCGCTGCTAACCGTGGTGGTGGGATTGATCCTGGCACGCACCATAACGCGGCCGATTCAGAAGCTGGTAGCTGCGGCGCGGGAGATCGGTCAGGGTCGGCTGCAGCAGGTGGTGGATTCGTTCGCCCACGACGAAATAGGGTACCTGGGCGAAACGATGGAAGAGATGCGCAAGAAATTGCTGGCGCGCGATGCGCAGCTGCGGCAGATGCTGGCGGGGGTTGCGCACGAGATCCGCAATCCACTCGGAAGCATTGAGCTCTACACCGGGCTCATCGCGGACGACTTACCCAACGATGACCCGCGCAAGATCCACATACAAAAGGTCATCGGAGAAGTTCGCAATCTCGATCATGTAATATCGGAGTTTCTGGAATTCGCCCGTCCCGCGCCTCCGGCGTTGGAGCGCACCCTTGTCGGGCGCCTCGTAGACGACGCGGCCTTTCTATTGGCGCCGGAGATGGAGCAGGCTGGCGTCCAGTACCATCAGGATGTGGACGTGAACCTGGACGCTCTCGTCGACCCGGAGCAGATCAAACGGGCCTTCTTCAACCTGATGCAGAATGCGGTGGAGGCGATGAAAGAGGGCGGCGATCTCCGCGTCCATGCGCATGATGAGAACGGCCATGCCATGGTGGAGGTCTTAGACAGTGGTCCCGGCATCAGCCGCGCCGTTCAGGAGCGACTGTTCGAGCCGTTTTTCACCACCAAAGAGAAGGGTTCGGGCCTCGGATTGGCGATTGTCCGCAAGACGTTGGAGGAAAATCAGGGCCGTATTGAGGTAGACAGCGAGGAAGGTCGTGGTACGAAATGCCGCGTCTATCTGCCTCGCGCCTCGGCCCGAACGGGGCTGGGCAGATAGATGAGTCGCATTCTGGTGATCGACGACAACGAATCCATGCGCAGCGCCGTATCGGAGGTGGCTAAACGGATGGGTCATGAGGCGATTGGCGCCGCCACTGGAGCTGAGGGACTCAGCCGTTTGCAGGAGCAGGTGTTCGATCTGGCTATCATCGATTATCGGATGGACGATATGGACGGGCTTCAGGTTCTGGAAGCTTTGAAAGCTCAGGCGCCAGACACCGAAGCGATGATTCTGACCGGGTTCGGAACCATCGAGATCGCGGTCGAGGCGATGAAGAAGGGGGCTGCCGACTTTATCGAGAAAACCAATCTGCGGGAAGCGCTGCCGATCAAGATCGAGAAGGTGTTGGATTATAGGGACGCACGCCGAGATCGCGAACGTCTGGGAGAAGAGAACAAGTACCTGCGAGAAGAGATCAGCGGTCGCTACAATTTCGGAGAGATCGTCGGGGCGTCCACTCAAATGGCGCAGATCCTGGCGACGGTGAAGAAGGTCGCCAGTACCGATTCCTCGGTTCTGATAAGCGGTGAGAGCGGAACAGGCAAAGAGCTCGTGGCGAGGGCGCTGCATTACCAGAGCCAGCGGCAGTCCCGACCTTTCGTCAAGGTGAACTGCGGGGCCCTGCCCCGGGAGTTGGTGGAGAGCGAGCTGTTCGGCCACGAGAAGGGCTCGTTCACCGGGGCGGTGCGGCAGAAGAAAGGTAAATTCGAGCTGGCGGAGCAGGGCACCATCTTCCTGGACGAAATAGGTGACGTGCCGCTGGAAACCCAGGTGAGACTACTGCGCGTCCTGCAGGAAAAGCAGTTCGAGCGGGTCGGCGGCGAACAAACGCTGAGTGCCGATGTGCGCGTCGTTGCGGCAACCAATCGCGAGTTGAGGAAGATGGTTGAGGAGGGTTCCTTCAGAGAGGATCTCTTTTATCGGCTGGAAGTCATTCCCTTTGTTCTGCCTCCCCTGCGCGAACGCAAGGAGGATATTCCGGCACTTGTGCGACATTTCATGAGCAAGAAATGTGGGGAAATGAACGTACCCCTCAAACGTCTAACAGAGGAAGCGATGAACGGCCTGATCCACTATATGTGGCCGGGGAACGTGAGGGAGCTGGAGAACGTCATAGAACGCACGATCGTGCTCTCCGACGACGTCGAGATCGGGCTGCACGGCTTGCCACTGGCGTTCGACTCGTCTGATCATAGTGGGGACGCATTGCCCGACGCTGCAATCCCGCTCAACAAGACCCTGGATGACATGGAGCGGAAGTTGATCGAACGGGCGATGCAGGAAGCGAGCCAGGTCAAGACCCGCGCCGCCGAACTGCTTGGCATAAAGACGAGCGCTTTGTATTACAAATTGGAGAAGTACGGACTGGTACAATGAAGAAGAATCGAACGGCTGTTCTTGGGTTGCTAATTGTCGCCTGGTCGCTCGGGCCGGCGGTGGCCGACCAGATGGAGATTGGCGCTCTGAAGATCGACGCGGAGAGGATGCGCGTTCTCCAGGGAGCGTTAGAGCTAGAACGCGCCGAACTCCGGCTACAGGCCGACAGTCTGTCAGCTCGCATTGACAGTCTGAAAGCGACCGGATCGAGTTCCGATCTGTTGGGCGACGCGCTGCGGTCGTCGCTGGTGCTCGAGCAGGGACTGATGGCCCTGGGCCAGCGGCTGGAAGGGTTACATTCAAGGCAGCGGCAGGTCAGACAGCAACTGCGCACCGCGTACGATTGGGAGATCGGAGCGTTGATTCGGCAACTCTCCCAAACCCCCGATCGCGGCCTGCTGCAGCAGCTGATCATCTACCAGGAAGCCCGCGAGGCACTTGGCGACGACGTGGAAGCTTCCCTCCGCTATGGCGAGCAGCTCGATGTCACGTCCGACGATGGGCCCGACGAAATCAGGCAGAAGGCAGGGCTCATGGAAGACATGGCCGAGCGGCTCAACAGCGAGGCAGTGGCCGTTGCTAGACGTCTGCGCCGGCTGCAGGAGGAGTTTCGCCTGCAAGCACGGGTACAAGCATTCACGAATCAGATGAATCTGTTCGACGAAGATCTGCCGGAGGGAAGGGTACTTTTGGCGGTCGACGGCGTCGCCCCCACTGAGGGCGCCGAAGTGTCGCTGGATGCCTCAGAGCGCAGCGGGTCGGTCGAAACTGCTGCGGTAGTAGCGCGGCGGGAGGTGGCGTTCGGCGATCGCGGAATTCCGTCGGTAGATATTTCAGTGGACGATTTGCAGCTGGAAATTCGCAAACTCAAAACCCGGCAACAGGAGCTAAGGCAGCTAGAGGCGCTGGCGCGGGATCGGGCACGGACATTTCGCACCTACCTCGATCAGCTTTTGACGGGGGCAGAGTAATGCCAAGGTTGCCGCTTCTTCCGGTAGCTCTGGGGCTTCTGTGCTGGAGCCAACCCGCGTCCAGCTTCGGCTTGCGCGCAACGGTCGGATTGGAGTATGACGACAATCCGTTCGAGGCCGTCGGTCCCCGACGTGCCGGTTGGTTGAATCGGCTCTACGTTTCGGCGTCGGAAACTCTGCTGGAGCGACCGAATACAGTGCTGCAGATCAGGCATCAATGGGGCATGAAGCGGTACTGGCGAGCCGAGGATGCGACTGGGGACAACGGGGATGTAATGGCCAATCAACTTTATCTCGATGGGTCGCATCAAGTCCATCCGCGGGCGGACCTCTTTTTCGGCACACAACTCAAATCCAAGAGCGTGCAGCGGGTTTCCAGCGAGGAAGCGTATCTGCGGGCGGGGATACGCGTCGGTCTCAACGCAACGATCGCGCCCGGAATATCGACCAGCGCACGCTACCGGCGCGGGGGCGACGATGCCCGGGACGCCGCACTCTCTGATGTTTCGTTGCACGAGGTGGGGTGGGAGACACGCTACGGTCCCACGCGAAAGCTTAGAGCCAACGTCGGGATAAACCGTCGGTGGCTCGATTACAACCGTCGGGCTATAGCCAGAGATGAATCTGGCGTGTTGCTGGCAACCCCCGTGGACCAGGAGGATCGCACGACCGAGCTAAGGGTGGGGCTGCAGCTCTATCGAGGAGCGCTGATGCGGGCACGATACGCTTTCATCGACAACCACTCCAACAGCGCGGGATACGGTTATGCATCCCATCGACTCAATTTCTTGGTCGCTCGCAGCTTGGGTCGCGGTTTCGACGGTCAGATATTCTTCACCACCCAGCTTCGCCGCTACGACGAAGCACGCGCCGAACCGATTCCCAATTTTTCGACGGCAGAGGAGGAATACGAACAATCGGTCATTTCCGTCAGATTGTTTGGGCGGCTGACCGATCGCTACGGACTCTCTCTGCAGTACAAACGCTCGCGCAATGGGAGTCTGGCGGACGACGACTCCTATCGGAAAAATGTCTACGCCGTCGGGTTAGACATCAACATCTGATCCGCGAACCTTCTTGGGGTCGGCGAGCCGGTCGGGGATGCCGCGGTGGATTTCCATTGCCGTGCCATGGGCCGCGCCGAACGCCTCCTTCAGGAATTCGTAGGCGGGCCACGGGTCGATTTCGCTACCGCACGTGAAGAGATCGACGGCCGCGAAGCCGTGCTCCGGCCAGGTATGGACCGCGAGGTGGCTCTCCTGGATGGCCACGATTCCCGACACACCGCACGGTTTGAAGGGGTGAAACGATGCCTCCACCACGGTCGCGCCCGCCCCTACCGCCGCCTGTTTCATGCTTTCCTCGATGAACTTCAAGTCGTCCAGCAGAGCGGCATCGCACTCGTATAGATCTACGAGAATGTGGCGTCCGAGGCTATTCATCGCCGGCCCTCGTAAGTCGTAAGAGCGCGATCTCGGCGGGTGCTCCCACGCGCAATGGAGGCCCCCAATATCCAGCACCGCGGTTTACGTAGATCCAGCACGAGCCGCGTCGGTAGATCCCTGCCAAATACGGTTGTTGCAGTTTCACGAACAGCTGCCACGGGATGAACTGTCCTCCGTGGGTGTGGCCGGACAGTTGTAAATCGATGCCGAGGCCCTCCGCACCGATCGCAGTCTTTGGCTGGTGAGCAAGCAGGATTCGAAGATCGGCCGCGGGGGCTCCAGAAACCGCCCCTGCCGGATCCGAGACATGCCCTGCCGCAATCTCCCCCGCACCGTCGTCGGTGACCCCGACCAGCAAAATCCGGCCATCTCCACGTTCGATAAGTACGTGCTCATTGATCAGCGTGCGAAATCCAAGACTCTCGATCACCGTCAGCCAGTCATCGACCCCGCTGTAGTACTCGTGATTCCCGGTCACGAAGAACGATCCATGTGCCGCCCGCAGACCGGCCAGCGGCTGAACATGAGAAGCCAACCGGGCGACCGAACCGTCTGCCAGGTCACCGGTGAAGGCGATGAGGTCGGGTTCGGTCGCCCTCACGGATTCAACGATTTTCCGTACGAAGCTCGCCTTTATCGTGGGGCCCACATGGAGGTCTGAGATTTGGGCGATCCGGAATCCCACCAGCGCTTCGGGCAGATGGGGCAGCGGTACGTCTATCTGCGCAACCCGCGGTCTTCTTCGCGCCTGATAAAACCCGTGCGCAAACATCAAGATGGCAACGACCATGACGGCAGGATTGGAGCTGCTTGCTCGAAACACGTCAGTCTCCGCCGTTACATCGGGGCTCGCGCTGGCAAGCTTCACGATCAGAATCGCAGCATCCCACGCTAACCACGCGAGGTCTCGACTGAGCAGCAGCAGAAAAGTGAGAACGAAAAACCCCATCGACACGTACGTTAACCAGCAGAACTGGTCATGCCATCGTTTGCCTTGAAGGGTCCGGCGGAACAGGAGGGTGATTGGTGGCAGCAGGCCGAAACAGAGAACCGCTAAACTCGCGGATAGACGGAGGGTGGACGTGAGTTCCAGGGGGGAGATCAGGCGCCACCCCGCATAACCATAGACGATGCCAATGAGAGTGAGGAACAGGACGAGAAACATGATTCGGGTCAGCCGGGAAACCTATCATAGGGGAAGCGTCACCAGCCGGCAAGGCTCAGAAATCTGATGGCCACTCCCGATAACTGAGAGTAAATGGCGTCTGCAGCCGCACGGGCACGGCTCGTAGACAGAAACCTCGGCACTTTCGCGGTTGGCACAGCCATTGCAATAAGACTGAGAAAGACAACGCTTTAACGTGGGAGGAAGAAAAATGAAAACCTACATCGCGATAGTTCCGTTGGCAGCTCTCTTGGGTTGGGGCTGCGAGAACAGGGATACAATCGTTTCCTCATCCGACACGCGAGAGCAGATTCGCGTGGTCGGCACCGCCACCGTGGAGGCATCACCGGATATGGCCGAGGTGCAGCTTGGCGTCCAGACCTTCGCTGTGTCCGTGGATCAGGCGGTCGCCGAAAACAATCGACTCACCGATTCAGTACTGAGCGCCCTGAAAGGGGAAGGAATAGACGACAGCGATCTGCGCACCTCCGCGTTCAGCGTTTTTCCTCAGCGCGACTACAAACGCGAGGGGGAGGCGCAGATTACCGGTTATTGGGCGAACAACACGGTGACGGTTACCGTCATGGAGATCGATCGCACTGGCTTTCTGTTGCAGGCCGCGTTGGACGCCGGGGCGAACCGCTCCTTCGGCCTGTTCTTCTATCTTTTAGACCCGGCACCGGTAGAACAGCAGGCGCGTATGCTTGCCGTCGAAGATGCACGCCGCCGCGCCTGCGATCTTGCTTCGGCAGCGGGGGTCACCCTCGGTAGGCTGCTAACTATTAACGAGTCGAGATTCGCGGGCGGCCCCGTCTACGCACGGGCGGAAGCTGATCAGGGGCAGGTGGTGCCGATAGAACCGGGCGACTTGGAGATCCAGGCCCGTGTGGAAGCGGCGTATAAAATAATCGAGTAGAGGGCCGTCGGCTTGGGATGCGCTAAGATCTCACACGTATTCGACGATGTCGGTGGGCAGGCACTTCAAATCGCGGCACATATTTGACAAGGTATACGGGTCAAGATCGTCGGCACCGTGTTCCAAGGTCTTTTTTATATGTTGGTAGGTGGTCAGGTTAATTGAAGGTTTACGCTCTTCCAACAGCTGTTCGATTATCTCCCTCTTGAAACGGATCATGCAGCAAGTCCTTTGACTCGATGTGCGGCGCTTAGCCTATTATATCAATATCCGATGTGGTCGTCAAAAGCGGCACCTGAGCCAGGGATCTGTTTTTTCATAGTTTAGCGCGATGGAGGTGATAGCTTTCGCACCCAAAAGGTCCAGGCGTCCAGCCGCATGGATCCTTGCCCTATTGTACCTGCCACTTCCTTTGATTTTACTGCAGGAACTGCTCGGTCAGGAGTTCCTTTGCTCCGGGCACAATCCTCCCAAGCAACTTCCGGGCGCCAACGCCAAGATAGCCGGCACGGTTCCGTCGCCAGCGACAGGCCGGGTTCATGCGATCGTGATGTCGACCTGGTGACCTTCGACAACTACGGGGCGGATGTTGTGCCCAACTCCGGTGCATCGCCTGGGGCTTCTCGTGGTGAAACCGCATTCACCTTCGAGGCGAATCACGCCCCCAGTGATAGACTTCGGGCTTGGAAACGCTGGAGCAATCGACAGTTTGCGTATCCGGTGGCCAGATGGTGCGCTGACGGAGCGCGCTGGCCTAGGGGTCAATCAGAGGGTCCGACAACAACATCCCGCAGGCGCGACGCTGGTGGGGGAAGAGTTGGATGTTTTGCCGCTGGTGTTCGAGTTGGCACCGAAACTATCCGAATTCCTCAACAGTCAGACCTCGATTCGGTACCAGATCGGGGAGACGGACTTGGTTCGACTGGCTGTTTACAATCTAGCCGGGCAAAGATCAAGCTTCTGGTAAACGAGGAACAGCCGCCCAACAACTATCAAGTAGGGTGGAATGGCACGGATGACTACGGTCGAGAAGCGGGGAGCGGCGTGTACTTCTACGAGCTGCAGACGAGCAAACGGTCAACCACTGGCCGCATGGTTCTGGTGAAATAGAAGCCGTTGGAAACTCGCCCATTACCACGAGGCGCACACTCCCAGCTGAGCATGCGTCTGTTGCCGGCTGACATCTCCAATGCGAATCCCCTTGTCGCCATTGTTGATACACGCATAGTTCATCCGCCCCACCTTGGAATCGGTCAGCTCCACGCTGTTGATCAATAGCTTCTCTTTGATGACGAGTTGGATCACCACCATGTCGAAGAGTGCTTCTACCACGGTCCGTCGTCTCACACGCATTTCGGTGGTTTGGTGTTTCTGTGCGTATCCTTTGACCACCACCCGTTGTTGGCTGTAATTCTTGCCCCGTGTCTCGGGCAACGCCTCGCAGCTCACGATCGCCCAATCCAGGCGGGGAACCTCCTTGACGAAGAAGGGTTCCGCTTTGTATTTGATCACCTGGGGTACGTTCTCAAAAATCTGTGGGTGGGAACGTAACAAGGTTACAACCGAATTCAGGTTGGCCTTGCCATCCTTGACGAACCTCGGTAAGCGCGGAACGAGAGCATATGCGATGCGCGAGCTTTCGGCATTCTGCAGCAACGTCTTTATGCAAGGTTCCTGAAGCTTCTGTTTCCAACGCTTGTCCAATGCGGATCGATCGTCGGGAACGACCGTGATCCCGAGATACTTCTCCAGGTCTTCGAGGGATACCTGGTAGGTCAACGCATCTAGAATCTCATCCTCGATCTCGTCGTCTTCCTCGACCTGCTGCTCCTTCTCCCTTGCCTGCATCTGTGCCAGGCGTTGGCGTTTCCGTTGCTCGAGCTCTTCCTTGGCCTTTGCCATGCGTTCCTTGGCGGAAAGCTCTTTGCCTTCACGGGCAGCGGCGGGTTTGACGCCGCGTTTCTTTTCTTCCTTCTCAGCTTCCTTCGCCAACACACCTTTTTTGCCGCGCTTCTTTTTCTCCTTGCCCTCCACCGGTGTGAATCCCGGTGTTTCCCCAACCTCGTGTCCTTGGGTCGGGGTGAATCCGGGTGTTTCTTCGACCTCGTGTCCCTTGGTCGGTGTGAAACCGGCCGTTTCCTCGACTTCGTGTCCCTTGGTCGGTGTGAATCCAGGTGTTTCCTCTACCTCGTGCCCTTCGGTGGGTGTGAACCCGGCCGTTTCCTCGACTTCGTGTCCCTTGGTCGGTGTGAATCCGGGTGTTTCTTCTACCTCGTGCCCTTGAGTCGGTGTGAATCCGGCAGTTTCCTCGGCCTCGTGCCCTTCGGTGGGTGTAAACCCGGGCGTTTCTTCTACCTCGTGCCCCTTCGTGGGTGTGAATCCGGCTGTCTCTTCGACTTCGTGCCCTTCAGCGGGTGTGAACCCGGGTGTTTCCTCAACCTCGTGCCCTTCAGTGAGTGTGAATCCCGGTGTTTCTTCTACCTTGTGCCCTTCAGTGGGTGTGAACCCGGGTGTTTCGTCAACCTCGTGCCCTTCAGTGGGTGTGAACCCGGGTGTTTCGTCAACCTCGTGCCCTTCAGTGGGTGTGAATCCGGCAGTTTCTTCGACTTCGTGCCCTTCGGTGGGTGTGAATCCAGGCGTTTCGTCAACCTCGTGCCCTTCGGTGGGTGTGAACCCGGGTGTTTCGTCAACCTCGTGCCCTTCAGTGGGTGTGAACCCGGGTGTTTTGTCAACCTCGTGGCCTTCGGTGGGTGTGAACCCGGGTGTTTCGTCAACCTCGTGCCCTTCGGTGGGTGTGAACCCGGGTGTTTCGTCAACCTCGTGCCCTTCAGTGGGTGTGAACCCGGGTGTTTCCTCAACCTCGTCCCCTTCAGTGGGTGTGAATCCGGGAGTCTCCTCAACCTCGTGCCCTTCGGTAGGTGTGAATCCTGGTGTTTCCTCGGTGTCATGGCCCTGGGTCGGATCGAATCCTGGAGTTCCCTCTTCCCCATCCAGGTCGAAGTCTTCGCTCTCGGGGGAACCCCCTGCCGTCTCTCCTTCATCCGCCGCCTCGCCCGGCTTGCCATGACCAGAGTAGATATCCTGATTGAACAGAACCCCAGCCTCTTCATCTTCCTCCGCCACCTCCGCCGCATCTTCATCCGTATCGACTGCCGCTCCGTTGCCGTCGGCGGCAGGTATGTTACCGTTCGCACCTTTTCCAGATTTTCTCTTTTTCGAGCCCTTCTCTTGCTCACTCCCGGCAGCCTCGTCCCCATCGTCGTCGCCGAAGAGCCCCTCCTCCGCGTCACCTAACTCGCCTCGGTCCACGTCCTCGGGGTATTCGGCCTCCTCGTCATTCTCCATATCCTCCGAATCGGAATCGAAGAGTCCGTCGCCGGCCTCATGGTCTTCCTCCTCTTCTTCGTCCTCTTCCACCTCATCGTCATCGTGGAGGATATCCCGGTCTTCGTCGCCAAAAAACTCTTCGGCGTCCTCTGCGGACAATTCGACATCCTCGAACAGCCCACCCATGTCGCCACCGTCGCCATTGCCACCTGCGGCGTCTGCCAAATCGGCCATACTATCCCCGAAGCCCGGTTCGGAAGCGGTGCTTTCCCGATCCACCTCGTGGCCATTTGCTTCCAGCAGACTGGCGATTTCCTCCGCAAGATCGGGTGCGACTCGGGGTCGCGCGACGATGAGTGATTCGACGGCTTTGTCGTCCGGGCTTTGCGAGTTTTCGTGCAGGGACTCCACCAACTGGCGAGCATAAACCTCGATGAGGAAGTTCTTTTCTTCCTCTCGAATTCGATTCTCGATCTGCGCGATCTTCTTCGTATTCTTGCTCACCGTGTCGGTTCCAAGGTGTAGGTTCAGGTAAGCGAAAGGGTGGGATGAACCCCAGGCCACAGGCGCCGTTTAGCGCTCCAATGTGGGATTCCGGCCTTTCCGTGTATGGTGATCTTTCGCCCTCGCTGCACCGTGTAGACCAGACGCCCGGCCCCGTTTCTGCGGCCCCCGTAGCTGTTCGAGGTCAGACAATTGCAGTTTCGGGCGAAGATGTTCTCCTCGAGCGCTTCGCCACAAATGACGCGGTCGTAGATATCCTCTGCAACCGACTTCTGGCGCGCATTCTCGATCTCGACACCCAAATCCTTGGCGAAGTTCCGCAATTTGCTTTCAGGCTTTCGCAGGGTGCAGTTTATGTACTCGGTCTCACAGAGAACCCAATGAGGTCTGCCGATCGGTTCCGAATAGAAATCCTTATTCTCAAACCAGTTCGGTTTTTTGCGCCGTTTGTAGAAGTAGGTGGGGAAAAGCTCGCGAATATTGGCGATATTGCAGGGAATCGGGTTGTCATCTGCATCCCCGATAAAGGGATTGCGAAAAATCAACACCGAGGTCGCGAACAACTTCTGCAGGGCCGGAATGTCATTGGTTTCCGCGGCCTCGATGGTGCCTGGTAGAAGGAGCAGCCGCTCAACCAGCGAATCCAACTCCTCCCGGAACTTAGCCACGTCGTCCTCGTCGAAATTGTACCCTAGGATGCTTTCGTGTTGTTCCAAAGAAATGAATCGATCCATAAACAGCCACCTTGCACGCTCGCCCGGGGAGATCGCTTGCAGCTCCGGTTCAGGCCCCGCGGGTGTGGATTGCCGCCTCGCTCGCTTCTTCCGTTTGACCCGTGCCGCAGGAGCGTCTTCGAGCTCTTCCGCCAGTCCGGCTTCAACGGACAGCTCGGCATCAGTGCCGAGTGCGGCTTCCGCGGCCAACGACCCAATGCCCGAATTGGAGAGATCTCCATCGTCTGCATGTCCATTCGAGTTTCCATGCTTCAGATCAAACAGCTGATCCACATACGGCTTGGAATGCTGAGCTAGGGCGAAGGCGAGATCTCGATCTTCCAATCGCGGCATTTGGCCGTTTTCGAGATCTAGAATGGCCTGTGAGAGAGAGGTGGGATCCATCGAAACCCTATCGGTCAATAGTGAGGCTACCGACATAATAAAGATTGGCTATAGCGTGAAAAACGTTTGTCCGACTACGTCATATTTATCGGTTTTTGAGGTTGCCAAATGCAGTATGGGAATCAATTTTAAATTATCCATTGAAAATTGTTAAGTCAAGGTATGAATTGAGGTTGGCACTCGTTTGATTGCTTGAGGGAGCACATTGTTTGGCGAACACTTGAATCGGCCCCGGCGGCCCAAATACGAACCGATCCTACTGCTTCTAATCGCGGTCGCCGTGGCGGCGTTTACTACCTTCGGTTACATGCTGATCAGAATGTTTTGGGCTGCAGCTCCCGCTCCGTAGTGGATCTTAGGTTGCGGAGCTGATTCTCTTGACAGGGTTTCGGCGCGCCCTCTTTCTTTGCTGAGGCGCCGGAAAGCGGGTCAATTCGCTGCGCACAACTTGAGATTCCAAGGAGGTTGATCCCCATGTTTCGGTCGTTAAGGCGTATCGTCCTCGCCGTTGGCATGGTCGTCTGTTTTACCTTCGCCGTCGTTCTTGCCGCCAAGGCAAGAGATCGAGACGGCAGCGTCGTCGTGAAATCCAGCGTCGAGAATTTTCGCGATGCCCCGAATGGGAAGCGTCTCGGCACCCTCCTCGAGAACGTAGAGATCGAGCGAATCAGTCAGGAAGGTAAGTGGGTGCGTTTCCGGGTCGAAGGGTGGATCTGGGGGCCGTCGCTCGAGGGTTGGAAGATGGAAACCGAAACGGCAGAGACCGACGATCCACCTCCGAGGATGCCGTTACAAGATAATCTCCCACGACTGAAACGTTTCGTGAACGACAAGCATGGCCTCTTTTACGGCGTCAGTATGGATGAAGATCTGGATCGGCTGGTGGTCAGGTTTCGGGTTCGCGATCTCGAGCGGGAGGCTCTCGAACGCCGGCAGATGGCCGTGCAGGCAGGCGTGCTCGACATTCTGGACGGTAAGATCGAATTCACCACCATCCGCATAGAGACCAACCGGCCGGACGGGTCGGGTGAGGTCGGGGCGGAGATCGCCGAGACCTCCGTTTCCCATGTTCGCCAGCTTGCCGACGGAACGGCTGAGAGTTGGAAGGTACATACGCGAATCTCCTCCGATGGAGGCGAGACCTGGAATGAATGAATCGGCAATGATCGGCGGTGGAGGACCTGGTCGGTGCGGTCAATAAGGAACGGATTCGACTGCTGGACCTTTTAGCGTTGAAATCGCAACTCGACCAAATGATGCAGGTCGAGTCGTGGCGCGCCGGCGACTTCCGTCACAAGATGCGAATCGCTCTCAAGGAGCAAGATCGCTGGTCCTCCGGCTGGAAGCTGCTTGCGGACAAGATCACCCTCAGTCGTACCTCTTGGCTGCTTCCAGGTCTCCGCGAATCGATGGCGGCGGCGCATCCCCTCCCCGCGCTGCCGCCCAGTTTTACCATCGCCGCCACCGACGGATCGCAGATATTCCCCGATCGGCACGAAATATCCTCCTGTTTCCTCATAAATATCGGGTACGTCCTGCTGCACTACGGGCGTGGCGAGAGGCCCCTACTGAACAGCAAACCGATGTTGTTCTACAGAGAGGAGGATCTGTATCAGAATTGGGGTGGTCGCAAGGTCCTGGCCAACAGGGAGACGGTGGCTTTCAAACGGGGAATGTTGGAGCTTACCGAGCTTGCCGATCTCGCCCTGGCTGCCGTCGACGAAGGGTATTTTCCGGTGGCGGCTGCAGACGGCACCCTGATTCTCTGGAATCTGGAGGGAAAACCAAAGGATGTTCGCGCCGCGGCGCTGAAATCCCTTGCCAATTCCTGGGATCGACTTCGCCACAATCGGGTTCCGATCGCCGGATATATCAGTGAATCTGGTAGTCAAGAGTTAATAAACGCCCTTCGCGTCGGACTTTGTCCTCTGGACGCGCCTGACTGCGATCGTTGTCCGTGGCAGGAGGGTGGTGATCTGCGAATAGAGGGGGAGGGGATCCCCTGCGCCACCATAGATGGGTTACGCGACGCCGCCCTGCTGCGTCGACTGCTCGAACCTGGCCAGAGGACGGGAGTTTTTGTGAGCTCCTCAAAGATTCTGGCCGAGTATGGCGAGCACCGGGTCTGCTTCTTCTATCTTCACGTGGGAACCGAAGTGGCGCGGGTGGAGATACCTTTATGGGTGGCAGAAGATGCCCAGATGCTGGATCAGGTACACGCTATTCTCTTCGATCAGGCACAGAAGGGTCAGGGGTATCCCGTGGTGTTGGCGGAAGCTCACGAACGGGCTGTGGTTCGAGGGGGTGATCGCGAGGCCTTCTATGGTTTCCTGCGCCAGCATTTGGTCAAACACGACATTGGCGCAGCGATCTCCAGCAAGAACCTGCGCAAGCGTGTGGCGAGAGTCTGATTCAACCGCAACAAGGATGGAAAGGGATGATCAAACCTAATTCGCCACGGCCGCTGGACCGGTTCAAACACAGCGCCGATTTGTCTGTGGGGCCAACCCCATCCCGCCACGGAGAGCTGGGTGAGGTCATAGAGAGTTCGACAACCGAGCTCGTGGCGGAAGCGCGAACCCTCCACGGAGCGCCCCCGTTCGGCTCGTTCGTGACCATCGCTTCCGAGTATAACGTTGTCGGCATTGTTTCCGGTGCGACAACGAAATCCGCCGAACCTAATCGGCGGCCTGTTGCGTTCGGCAAAACAGAGCAGGAGCTGCGGCTTGAGCAGCCGCAGATCTTCGAGCTGCTTCGCACCGAGTTCAGCGTGCTTCTAGTCGGTCATCTGGTGGACGGGGAACCGGTCCGCTACCTGCCGCCCCAGCCGGCGCGCATTCACAGCTTCGTACATGGCTGCAACGATAGGATTGTTCAGGACTTCACCCGAACCGACGACTACCTGCGCTGTATCCTCGGTTCTGGCCATCTGCCGGCAGACCAGCTCATCCCGGCAGCCTTGCGAACCGCACACAAAGCTAACGGCTCTTCTCCCGAATACCTGGTACGGGCAGGAAAGGAGCTGGCACGCCTACTGCACGACGATTACGATCGTCTCGGGGCCATTCTCCGGCGCGTCGGGGAAGAGTTGCCTTGAACAACGGAGCCAAAAAAACGTCCGACCGTCGCCTCGGGGTATTGACCCGGGGTTCGCTGGTGGAGGGGGTCGAAATGAAACTCGATCCGGTGCGCAACGTGGAAGACCTCAAGGCGGGTAAATTCGTGGTCATCGACGGCGACAAGCATGAGTTCTTCAGCATGGTTACGGATATGCGTATCGAGGCCGCCAGCGAGGAGGTGTTGCTGCATCCCCCTTCGCGCGAGGATCGCCTCATGCGTCAGGTCCTCAGCGGTACCAGCACCTACAACATAGTGTCTCTGCGGCCGATGCTGATGATGCCGAAATCTGGAACCGGATTCCTTGAGGAGCCTAGGCCCGTCAAAGCGATTCCGAGCCACTTCTCCAACGTGCTGGAGGCTCACGAGGAGGACGTGGCCCGCATCTTCGGCCGCGAAGGGGATGGTGAGCAGCGCCATTTCAGTCTGGGAAGCCCTCTAGATATGGATACCCCCGTATGTATCGACATGGTTCGGTTCGCGGAGCGGAGCAACGGGATCTTCGGCAAGACCGGGACTGGCAAGTCGTTTTTGACGCGGCTGGCATTGTGCGGGTTGATCCACTACGAGCGCGCCGTCAATCTGATCTTCGATATGCACAATGAGTACGGATTCAAAGCGATGAAGGAGACCGCGGGGTCCAATGCCACCTTCGTGAAGGGGTTGAAGCAGCTATTCGGTCAACGCGTCGCTATCTTTTCGCTCGACCCCGAATCGACTCGAGCCCGAGGGGTGCAGCCCGATTTCGAGGTCTACATCTCTTACGACCAGATCGCTGTTGAAGACATCGCTCCGCTGCAGGATGAACTAAAGTTAAATCCAACCGCCGTGGAATCGGCGTATCTGGTACATGCACTTTACAAGGACAGGTGGCTGCGCACACTCTTGAGTCTCGAGGGTCCCGAGGTCGAGGAGTTCGCCAACGAAATCGGTGCTCATCCCGGTTCGCTCGTCGCCCTACATCGCAAGCTGAAGCGGCTCGAGAGCTTTCCGTTCATGGTATCGAAACTGCGGGATGGCGACGTGGTGGATCGCATCATGGAGTATCTCGATCGGGGCATCAACGTCGTGCTCGAATTCGGTCAGCAGACCAACATGCTCTGTTACCTCCTCGTCGCGAACATCATTTCGCGTCGAATCCACGAGATGTACGTCAAGAAGAGCGAGCGCTTCTACGCCACTCAGCGCCCGGAGGATCAACCCAGGCAGTTGATGATAACCATCGAGGAAGCCCACAAGTTCCTCAACAGCTCGGCCGCCAAGCAGACCATCTTTGGGGTGATCGCTCGGGAGATGCGCAAGTACTACGTATCCCTGTTGATTGTCGACCAGCGTCCGTCGGGCATCGACGATGAGGTGTTGTCCCAGATTGGCACTCGAGTTACCGCATTGTTGAACGATGAGAAGGATATACAAGCGGTGCTTACAGGAGTAAGTGGTACCGATGGATTGCGAAGCGTTCTAGCCAGTCTCGACTCCAAGCAGCAAGCCCTGGTGATCGGGCACGCGGTCCCAATGCCGGTGGTCATCAAGACGCGGGAGTACGGCCCCGAATTCTATCGCGCGATGGGTGTGGATGACACCAAATCGGCCGTGGCGAAACGCCGCAAGGTCGCCGACGACACAGTGGCTCTCTATGGCGACACTTAGCAGCCCGCGGCAAAAAGCCATTCGGGCTGCGGCCGGCTCTTGCGGCCGACCTCTGCGTTGTGCTCGATCGCCGCATCTCTCTGATGCGTCTCACTCGCACGCCGTGATCTCGGCCGCAGATCCTCGGCCTCGCTGTTCAAAGCGCCTTTCACCGCGGGCTGCTTCTTGAACGCCGCCGGTGAACGCCTTGCCGCGCGCTACTGGAGTTCGGCCCTTACTCTAATTCTCGTCGTCGCCCTGTTTCTTCGATGGCCGTTCCCCGAGCCCTCCTGGACCCACGTTGATGAATGGGTGCTGGTGGTTTTTCCCCTTGGGTTTTGGAGCGGCGATCTAAATCCTCATTTCTTCAACTACCCGACTTTTCATCTCTATCTCCTCTCCGCCATCTATTATCTCTACTATCTTCTTGCCGGAGAGTCGACGGCGACCCATTTCTTGACCTATCGCTATTTCGTTGACGACGCCGATCTCGTTGCCATTGCCCGCGGTGTCGGTTCCCTAATGTCGGCAGGCACCGTCGGGGCGTGCGCCTTCCTCGCTCGCCGCCTCTATGGTTCGATGGGTGGGCTGGTCGCTGCGTCATTCGCGGCGGTAATGCTACTGCCCGTTCGTTTCTCTCACTTGGCGATTACCGACAATCCGGCGGTGCTCTGGATCACCCTTGCCTTGCTCTGGGCGGTACGGATGGTACAGGAGCGCGGCCGTTGGGATGCTGCGGTTGCGGGGGTATTTGTGGGACTTGCCACTGCCACCAAGTTTCCGTCGGCGCTTATCGCGGTCGCCGTTGTCGTGGCGGCGTTCATGATTAAACCCACCCTGCGCCAGCACCACCTCTGGGTGGCCGGAGCATCGGGTCTGGCGACCACCCTCCTCGTAACACCGTACGTCTTCTTGGACTGGAGTACGGCCTGGTCGTTCGTCGCCACCATGGGAAAGTTCCACATCTTTGCCAACGAGGCATCTCCAGACGAAGCGTCCCTGCTCTACCACGTGCGCCATAATCTGCGTTATGGCCTGGGTGTCGTGGGTTTGGTGTTTGCAGCTTGCGGCATGCTATGGCGATTCCGTCTCATGCGCCGGGAGGAGGTCGTCATCCTATCCGGAACGGTTCCTTTCCTCATTCTACTTGCCTCGGCCGAGTCCGTATTCATGCGTTATCTACTACCTCTGGTGCCGATGCTCGCCCTGTTTGCCGTCAGGTTCCTGTCGCTTGTCCGGGTACCCGGGTCCATTCTCTCACTCTCGCTCCTCGCGCTGATCGCCGAACCCGCACATGCTTCCCTGCACACCAGATCGTTGTTGTCCAGCGCCGACACCCGCGAGCGAGCGGTCAGGTGGATAAAGGAGAACGCGCCCCAGTTCAGCTATTTGGTCAATATCCCCGCTTCGTTCGGAAACCTTCAGATTCCGGAACCGGGACACGTTTACGTCCGTCAGAAACATTTCATCAAGAGTTTCGAGGTGGAAGAGTTGATGGATGCCTTTGCCTGGCTGAGCCAGCAGCCGAATCTGGGTCCCATGTTTCTCGCCCTCAACACCCAAGCGGTGGCCGAAGACCTGGCCGTTGATTGGAAGACGGCAAAAGGAACGGCCCTGGTTCTGCAGTACGAGCACCCGATCCTTCCGCGCCCAACCGATTCGGACCTTCGCGCGCGAGCTCTCGGCTCAAGCCGTTGGCTGGCCGAATTCTCTCCAGGTCGCACCGAAAATGCGCCATTCGATGTCGTTGATTGGCACTTTGTGCCGTTGGGAGACTTCCGCAACTCCAACAGCACGGGACCTGGAATCCGGATCGGAGAGATTCCGTTTGGACGAAACGTTGGAACGATCTACCAGAATCACTTCTTCGCCGCCATCCACGGAATTCTGAAAGCCAATGTCGCGATGCAACAGCAACAATGGGAGCGAGCCATAGAGATCTATGACTCGGTGGACAAGCTGTCAGTGCCCCTGACCGAAGCACTCACGATGGATTACCTCTACGATTATTATTTCAATCTTGGATTGGCCCACCATCACCTGGGCGAGTTCGATAAGGCCGTTGCCTATTGGGAGGAGAACGTGCGATTGCAGCCGCAGACTGCCAAGCCGTACAATAACCTGGCGGCGGCGCACTTTCGCCTGGGAGACGTGGTGCGGGCGGCGGAGGTCTGGGAACAGGCGATTTCACTTGAGCCGGACTATCCCGAGGCGCATTTCAATCTTGGAAATGCTCTGTTCAACCAGCAGCAGTACGGTCGCGCGGCAGAAGCGTGGACGCGGGCGATACAACTGAAGCCGGATTATGGACAAGCCCATTACGGCCTCGGGAATATCAGCTACGAGCTGGGAGAGTGGGATCGGGCCCTGTCAGCATACGAGACCGCCCTTCAGTTCTCTCCGAACGAGGCCAATATCCACTACAATGTGGCGCAGGTCCATCTGCGTCGCAGCCGATTGGAGGCGGCCGTCGAGTCGTTCGAGCGAGTTGTGGAACTACTGCCCGACGACGCCGAGGCGCTGTTGGAGCTGGGGAAACTGCATGCGCATTTGGGGAAATCCGAGGATGCCAGGAAGAGCTTTGAGCGGGTGTTGACCGTGGCCCCGAACCATCCCCAAGCGGAAGAGATCAGGGGCGCGCTGGGGGCGTTATGAGCGCATTGGGCTACAACCGCACCGTTTATGACCGGAGCCCGATTTGAGAATGGCTAGGGCGACGCGCAGCGCCGTAATACCGTCGTTTCCCGTGACCAGCGGTTTCTCGTTGCGCTCGAAACAGCGGACCACATGTTTAAGCTGGTCCACAAACATATCGTTTCTGACAAAGGTGTAGACACGGGTCTTGCCATGGGCCGTTTGAAGTGTGAACGCCCCTTTGCGATCCGGATCGAAATTCCTTGGCGGCTCGGGTGCCGTCATTCCGAACTGCAGAGAACCCTTGGGTCCAACAATGTCGTTCAACCCCGCCGATCGCGTTCCGAACGGCAATCCCCAGGTCCAAACGAGCGTATGTTGATCGCCGGAGCGAAAATTGATAACCGCAGAGGCGGTATCCGCACCGACACTCGTGGGGTCAAATTGCAGCGCAGAAGCCTGAACGGATTCCCCGGGTCCGAACATCTGAAGGGCGAAATCGTAATTGTGCACCGCACCGTCCATCAACGGCCCGCCCCCCTTGGTCCCATCTCGGAACCATGGGTGTTCCGGTCGGCCGTTGGTGACAAATCTCCACATCACCGGTCGCCCAACCGCCCCGGAGCGGACGACCTTCATCAATTTTCCCCACTCCGTGTCAAAGCGGCGGACAAAACCGACCGTCAGCCGCACCCCCGACCGGGCGCAGACATCCACCATACGCGTGGCGTCGCGGAGATTCAGGGCGATCGGTTTTTCGCAAAACACGTGCTTCCCTGCCCGCGCGGCAGCAACGACCGGAGGGGCGTGTTGAAAGGTTGGGGTGCAGACCCAGACGGCGTCGAGACCGTCGAGTTTGAGCAGATCGCGGAAGTCGGTGAAATGCAGTGGGACACCGAAATCAGCCGCAAAACTGGCGGCGGAAGCGGGTAGGATGTCAGCGACCGCCTGGATCTTTGCGTTTCTTAGTTGGACCATGCGTACTGCATGGTGGCGGGCGATGCCCCCCGCGCCGATAAACCCCACGTTCAACACAGGACCACCTCCTATCAATGGCGCTGAATATAGATCCCCCACCCCCCCGGCTCAATCAGTTGAGCGATGATCTACAACTCCCTATCTGAGTTTACGGTCCCATTCCTGACCCCCCTCGGTATCTGCTTCTTTATCTGGATAGCCGGTCTGGGGTTCCACTTCACGGGTTACCGTTTTCGGGGCAAATGCTGCGCTGTCGGAGGCATTCTCCTGCTGCTGGCATTCAGCAGTCCCGCTCTTGGAGGGGCGCTGTTGGCGACACTTGAAGACGACTACCCATTGATCGCGCCGGCAGCGTGCCAGGAAGCAGATGCCGTCGTCGTTCTCGGAGGTGTGACCGCTCCGCCGGTGCCGCCGCGTGAAGCCATCGATGTGGGCGAGGGGTTCGACCGCCTGCTTCACGGGATGCGATTGCTGCGTTTAGGGAAGGCGCCGATTCTCGTGCTCAGTGGCGGAGGGTCGACCGAACAGGCGGGCATGAAGATCAGCGAGGCGTCTCGTCTCTACCAGTTGGCGCTGGAATACGGAGAGGAACCGAGGTCGCTCCTGTTGGAGGAGCGTTCCAACAATACCCATGAAAACGCCCGTTTCACGAGCGAGCTGCTCAAAAGCAGGGGGCTGAGCACGATTCTCCTGGTGACCTCGGCGTGGCATATGCCTCGTGCCGCTGCCGCGTTCGAGAAGCAGGGGCTCAATACGATCGCCGCGCCAACCGACCTGCGCGCCATCGACGAACCGAGCCTCATACGGAACCTCATGCCGGGCATCAGTGGACTGGAGTATTCGACGATCGCCCTCAGGGAGTACTGCGGTCTGGCGATTTATTGGGTCCGGCGTTGGATCTAGCGCGACTAGAAAGAATCCTCTAGGTGAGGTTGGCCGCCCTGGGCGAATGACTGGGCGATTTCGTCGCAGCGCTCGTTGTCAGGATCTCCGGCGTGCCCGCGGGTGTACTCCCAAACCACGTTGGGACTATTCATAAGATCCAGCTCTTTCCACAAGTCCTGATTCAGCACTGGTTTCTTCGAGGCAGTAAGCCACCCCCGGCGCTTCCAGTTATGTATCCACTCCGTGATGCCCTTGCGCACGTATTCACTGTCGGTTGTCATGGTTATGGCTTCAGCGTCGGGGACTGCCTTCAAACCCTCGAGAGCCGCCTGCAGTTCCATTCTGTTGTTGGTCGTGTCGGGCACGTGGCCACCCAACTCGCGCACTCGTCCGTCGGGTGCAATCAATCGCGCGGCCCATCCCCCCGGACCCGGATTGCCCGAACATGCCCCGTCGCTGTAGACCCTCAACAATTCCGATCTCGCCTCATGCTTCTAGGTCGCCGGCTGCGACCGATCAAAGGTAACAGCTCGCTGGTTTGAGCGTCAAACCGTGTTTGCCGGCTGAGCAAAACAGAGCGTGATCTTGAGATCGATATGGAGGGCTCGTATCTTGTCATAAGCCATAATGTTCAACCGGCGCGCGACCCCCTCGGCGATGCTCGATCGGTGCCATGAGGCGGAGGACATTTTGCAACCTAGACACTTTAGAAGCGAGGTTTGATGGCCGCTGACATCTCGAAATTCGACGTCGTCATAGTCGGAAGTGGGCCTGGTGGATACACCGCAGCGATTCGAGCGGGACAGTTGGGTTTGAAGGTTGCCCTTGTCGAGCAGGAAAAGAAGCTGGGCGGCGTCTGTTTGAATTGGGGCTGTATTCCCACAAAGGCTTTGCTGAAGCAGGCCGAGGTTTTCCAACTGGTGAAGCGGGCGGAGAAGTTCGGCATCGAAGTCGGCAAGGTGAGTGCCAACTGGGATAAGATCATCGCGCGCAGCCGGGACGTGGCGAACGGCTTGGCGAACGGTGTCGCCTTCTTGATGAAGAAGAACAAGGTACAGGTTTTGTTGGGAAAGGGGAGAATTGCTCCGTCGAAGAAGGTTGAGATTTGGAACGAAAAAGACGAGCTGACGGAGGTTGTGGAGGCAGCGAATATTATCATCGCCACCGGAAGCAAACCTAAATCCATACCGGGTGTAGAGATCGATGGTTCAACGGTGCTCAGCAGCAAAGAGAGTATGGTGTTGGAGTCCAAACCGAAGTCGCTATTGATTGTCGGCGCCGGCGCTATAGGGATCGAATTTGCCTACTTCTACAACACCTTCGGCACCGAGGTAACGGTGCTCGAGGCTCTGCCACAGGTGCTGCCGCGGGAGGATACCGAGGTCGCCGAGCTTCTGGCGCGCAGCCTCGAGCAGCAGGGGATCCGCATCGAGGTGGGCGCCAAGGTCGGGTCGATCAGGGTCGACAAAGGGGGTGCCGAGGTTGCCTTCGTTGGATCCGCGGGAGCTGAGAAAAAGAAGGTGGAAAAGGTTTTGATGGCAGTAGGTGTTGCAGGTTATACGGAGGGACTTGGTCTGGAGGCGCTCGGCGTGAGCATGAAGGGCGGCGACGTGCAGGTAAACGGTCGCATGCAAGCGAATATCGGCGGAATCTATGCCATCGGCGATGTGGTAGGTCCGCCACAGCTGGCGCACATGGCTTCCGCCGAGGGTGTTGCTGCCGCCGAGTTCATTGCCGGCAAGGAGAGACCAGAGATCGATAGATCCTTCATTCCCAGCTGCGTCTACTGCCAGCCGCAGGTTGCCAGCGTCGGACTTTCGGAAGAGCAGGCAACGGCAGCAGGGCACGAGGTAAAAGTCGGCCGCTTCCCGTTCGCGGCCAGCGGCAAGGCCCAGGCCACCGGCGAAGCGGAAGGATTGGTCAAACTGGTGTTTGGCGCCCAGTACGGCGAGGTGCTGGGTGCCTCCATCATCGGGTCGGAGGCGACGGAGCTGGTGGCCGAGATCGGCTTGGCGGGCCAGTTGGAGGCTACCTACGAGGAGATATTAAGTACGGTCCACGCCCATCCCACCCTCTCGGAAGCGGTGATGGAAGCAGCCGGCGAGGCCTACGGAGAGGCGGTTAACATCTGATGGAGCACCATGTTGATTACCGCGTCCAATTGTCGGCCGCCCTCGAGGCGTTGGATCTTACAACGGTATCCCGGATTCGCGGGCTTCTGGCTCAGGCGCGTGAGGACGGGCGGCAAGTGTTTCTGTGCGGCAACGGCGGCAGCGCCGCCACGGCTAGCCACATGGCCAACGATCTGGGCAAAGGTGCCAGCTGCGGTAAGGACAAGCGCTTCAAGGTGATCGCCTTGACCGACAACCTTTCCTGGATAACCGCACTGGCCAACGATATCAGCTACGAGTCGATCTTTTCCGAACAACTGAGGAACCAGGGTGGTCCCGATGACGTACTGATAGCCATAAGCGGCTCGGGCAACAGCCAGAACGTGCTGAACGCCGTCGCGGCTGCCCGCGAGCTCGGTATGAAGACTGTCGGTTTGATTGGCTTCGGCGGCGGCAAGCTGGCCGCCGCGGTCGACTTACCGCTCGTAGTCGAGAGCCACCATATGGGTCGCGTAGAGGATCTCCACATGGTCGTGCTGCATATGATTTGTTACCACTTCATGGAAGCGGCGGCATCGTAATCTCCCACTCGCTTCCGCACTGACGGGGCTTCCGACGACGAGTCCCTAGGAGGTGGGGTTCATCCCGACGATCACAAAACGCACATCCCCGATCCACTTGCCGAATTTGGCCAGGCGGTGGTACCTTTGAGAAAAGGCAAAAAAGGGAGTTTGTGCGATGAAAATTCGACCTCTAGCTTTCGTTGCGGCAACGATGTTCCTTTCCAGTTGCGGCACCGAAGATACCCCGGCTCCCACCGAGAGCCAGAACTCCGGGCCGCAAAACGCGCAGAATCTCCAGGTGGCAAGGATTGGGGACGGAGAGATCTGGCTCCAATGGCAGGGACCGGATAGTGGGACTCAGTACGTCATCTATCGGGCCGAAAACGACGGAGTCGTCGTGGCTCTCGATTCAACCTTCGACACCAGCTATCGAGATCTTGGTCTCAGCTACGAGGTGGAGTACAGCTATTACGTCATAGCGATGTTGGATGAAGGTGAGGAGGGGATTCCCACCAATCTGGTCAGTGGCCAACCGTTCAACAACCTGTCGCCGCAGGCGCCGAACGCGCTCCGAGCGACGGCCCACAACATCTCGATCATAGGTCGGCTGGATATCGTTCTGGACTGGGGGTTGAGTGCCGAATCAGATCTTTCGTTCTACCGCTTGTATCGATCGATCGAACCTGATTTTACGCCGGGTCCGGCCAATCTGCTCAGTGTCGTATCCGAACCCCGCTTCGTAGATGAGGACGTGAACGTGGGAACCGTCTACTACTACCGAGTTACCGCAGTGGATCGCGGAGGCAAGGAGAGCGCGAGTTCGCGACTGGTCAGCGATGTGGCCCTGGATGAACCCCGCCCCGTCAACCCGGTAGGAGGCACCCTTGCCCCGGTGGTGCCGGTCTTTCACTGGCGCCCGGTAGGGGACGCCTCTTTTTATCGTGTGATCGTCACCTCGTCTCCTACCAGCGGCGAGCTTTCCGACATGCCGTTGGCAAGCGATACCACCGCAGTGTTCGTCGGTCGCAGCCTCGCTTCCGGCGAAAAGCTGAAACTGGCACAAGGGTCCGTGTATTACTGGAAGGTAGTGGCCAGTACCAAGGATAGTGGTGTTGAAAACTCCGTCAGCGCCATCGAAAGCTTCAAGATTAGATAGCTCCCAGATCGATCCCGGTGCGCTGGAGATCGTGCGGACCTTGCGCGCGGGCGGTCATCAGGCGCTGCTCGCTGGCGGCTGCGTGCGCGACTGGCTCATGGGTCGCAAAGCAGTCGACTGGGATATCGCCACCGACGCCGACCCCGAAATCGTCAGGCAGTACTTCGATCGAACGATCGAGGTTGGCAAACAGTTCGGCGTCGTCTTGGTGGTGCTGGAGCAGGGCAGGTACGAAGTGGCGCGATTCCGTCGGGACGGACGTTACCTCGACGGCCGTCATCCGGAGGGGGTCGAATTTGGCGAGGTCCATGAAGATGCCTCCCGGCGCGACTTCACTATCAACGGTTTGCTCTACGATCCCATCGAGAAGAGGCTGTTGGATCACGTCGGCGGCCAGAAAGACATTGAGCGTCGGTTGGTGCGATCTATCGGAGATCCGTCGGACCGATTGAGCGAAGACCACCTGCGCATGCTGAGGGCGGTACGCTTTGCGGCGAGACTAGGGTTTGATATCCACGCCGACACGTTCGTTGCAATTCGCGAGAAGGCTTCGGAGATCACTCGAATCAGCGGTGAACGCGTCCGGGATGAGTTGACCGCAATCCTCACGGGAGAAAATCCGGGCCGCGGCCTTCTGCTGCTACTTCAATGCGGATTACTGCAGGAGGTGCTTCCAGAAGTAGCGGCGATGGACGGAGTTGCGCAACCTCCCGAATACCATCCTGAAGGGGACGTATTCACCCATGTCAGACTGATGTTGGATCTCGCGGAAGAGCCGGACTCGGCTCTGGCCTGGGGAATCTTGTTGCACGACGTCGGCAAGCCGGCAACCTTCGCTGTCTCCGATCGGATTCGCTTTAGCGGTCACGACGCAGTAGGGGCCCGAATGGCGGCAGATATCTGCACGCGGATGCGGATGTCGAGCGCCGAGAGTCACCGCATCGTGGACCTGGTCGCCCAACATATGCGTATTGGCACGGTCAAACAGATGAGAGAGAGCAAGCTCAAGCGCCTGTTGCGCGAACCGTTCTTTTCCACCCTTCTCGAACTGCACCGTCTGGACTGTCTGGCCAGTCACCGCAAACTCGATCTGTTCGAGTTTTGCCGTCAGCTACTGCGTACGCTTCCGGAGGAGAAGCTGAAGCCAGAAGCACTGCTGACTGGCGATGGTTTGATCGCCATGGGATACGATCCGGGTCCTGTGTTCAAGGTGATTCTGAACCGCGTGGAAGAAGAGCAGCTGGAGGGCCGAATATCGACCCCGGTAGAAGCCGAGCAGTTCGTGCGCAGTGAATTCCCCGCGGGGGGTTGAAGGAGGCCGTCAGCGGGGCGAGCGCCCTTCGAGCTCTCGCACATACGCGAGCAAAATCTCTGCGGTTATCAGGTGCCCGCGCACCGAAAGGTGTCCGGCGGGCGTCATGTTGTACAAAGGTTCGCCGGAGACCGTCAGGAACTGCGGTAGTAGATCCACATGAGGAATTGCGAGCTCCCTCAGGATCTCGGAAAGAACTCTGTTCGGTCGGTGGCGCTCCTCTTCGCTCGCAAACGTTTTGTAGACCTGATCTTTGTCCGGGATTAGCACCACCACGGCATCGAGCCGATGGGCGCGGAAGAATCGCCGGAAGCGATCGAAAGCGCGGCGGGTCGGTTCGAGCAACTCTTCGGTGTAGAAATCCGCAGCATACAGGCGCGGCGGACTCGAGTGCCCCAGGTTGTACTCCCATCGCAACAGGAGCGATCGTAGCCGCAATAATACCGCGGATAACAAGCGGCTGCTGTAGACGAGGTTTCGTAGCCACTCTCCACCGGCACTGGTTTCCAGGCGTATGCGTCCCGTCTCGTCAATTGCCAGGTACTCACGCTCAGGGAGATTGTCGGTGAAATCGTTGCCGACAAAGAAACACAGAAAAACCTGATCGATAGAGCCGGTCCGATGGTTCTCGACGAAGTCCCGCAATGAGGCGATTTCTTGGAACGTCGAGTAGCTGCCCACGCCCAGGTTCACGACCTCCCGATCCATGGTTTTTCCCAGGAGAAAAGGAAAGGTGTCCTTGGCGTTCTCCTCGTTTCCGAAGGTGTAGGAGTCGCCGCAAAAGACAAATCGATCCTTCCCGGCGTATTCGAGAAAGTCGTACTGCAGGGGAATCCTGCGACCCTTCGTGTCGGTGCGGATATATACCACCTTGCCATTCCAGAAGGTCGCTCGACGAAGATCCGGTTTTAAACCTATGCCGCAGCACCCCTTGGTCGCGTAGATGTCCAGGGTCGCGGTTATCTGAATGTTCCCGGCAGGGATGAGCAGGCGTAGTACCAACTCCCCAATCGTGAAGGCTGCGCCCAATCCAGCTATCAAGAGAATGGCGGGGACGCCGAACCGAAGCAGGGGGGATGTAGACGAGGATCTCACCTGGACCGTTGATCTTGGCTAGAGCGGGTAATAGATTCGAGTGGCCATCTGAAAAGATAAGCAGGTGGAAGGCGGAAACGTAATCTCATGAGGGGAACGGCGGCAAGGCGATTGAGTCAGCGACCGAATATACTCTGGCTGTGCACGGACCAGCAGCGCTACGACACGATCGGTGCTTTGGGAAACCCGTATGTTTCGACTCCCAACATCGACCGCCTCGTACAGGAAGGCATGGCTTTCGAACGTGCCTACTGCCAGAGCCCCATCTGTACCCCCAGCAGAGTCAGTTTTCTCACCGGCATGTACGCCAGTGCGATTCACGTCAATGGCAATGGTGCAGAAGCGATGCCCGCCGGCCATCCTCCACTTGTGACTAAACTGCTGGCGAATGCAGGATACGATTGCGGGTTGATCGGCAAGTTGCATCTCAGCAGCGCCTGGGGACGTACGGAAGTGAGGACTGACGATGGGTACAGATACTGGGAGTATAGCCACGCTCCGCGGGATGACTGGCCCATCGGCCACCGGTACGCCGATTGGGTGCGTTCGAAAGGCGAGATTCTAGGTGATCTTATCAAAGATCCCGAAGGGGTCCCAGCTGAGCTGCATCAGACGACCTGGTGTGCCGAGAAGACGATGGAATTCATTGGCCAGGAACGCTCGGGGCCATGGGCTGCCAGCGTGAACATGTATTATCCGCATCCGTACTTCAATCCGCCGGAAACCTATCGCGATCAGTTCGAACCCTCCGACATGCCGGCGCCTCTGTTCCGCGAATCGGATCTGCTGCAACAAGAAAAGTTGGCGGGGGTCGATTTCCAGTCACTCGGCCGGCGCCCGGAGGAACTGGACATGGAGTCGCCAGTGCTTCCGAAACCGCCAGAACTCGACGTCTGGCCCGCCGATTCAATCGCCGTCAGGCGGGATGCGCAGACCTTGAAAGCCGCCTATTACGCTATGATAAAGCTGGTGGACGACCAGGTCGGCCGGATTCTGAATTACCTTATCGAGACCCGACAACGCGAGAACACCCTGGTTGTGTTTAACAGCGACCATGGCGAGATGTTGGGCGACCACGGATTGATCCAGAAGGGATGCCGATTTTACGAAGGGCTGGTCAGAGTGCCGTTGATTTTTTCATGGCCCGGCCATGTCCAGGAGGGTGTGTGCTCCAATGCTCTGGTGGAACTGACTGACAAGGCTCCCACCTTCCTCGATTTGGCCGGAGCGGGGATTCCCGAACGGATGCACGGCAGATCCCTGGTGCCTCTTCTGATAGGGGAGAACAGTTCCGATTACCACAGAGACTTCGTGCGTTGCGAATATTACGATGCCCTCGAAGAGCCCGATCACAGCTTTGCCACAATGTTTCGCGACGAACGTCACAAACTCGTCCTTTATCATGGGCATGGTCTTGGAGAACTCTACGATCTGGAAGAGGACCCGAACGAATTCGAAAACATGTGGGACGAACCGGAAGCGCAGCCGTTGAAGCTGGAGCTGATGCAACGCAGCTTCGACGAGTCGGTGCTGCATATGGATAGAGGGCCACGTCGCCTGGGCATGATGTGACATGCCCGAAGTCCAGCGCAGCAGCGTTCACCAGCCAGAGATGCCGTGACAGCCATTGCCACCCTCAGTGAAACCGCCGAACATCGAGTCTGGCGGTTCCAGGGCTCTAACAGACAAGAGCGAGACGATCTCGTGACTGTCGAAGAGCCTCTGGAAATTCGCCTCGACGGCGAGGCGCTGGCGGTGGTCATGCGAACCCCGAAGCACGACTTCGAGCTAGCCGCCGGATTCGTATTCACGGAAGGGATCGTTCAACATGTATCCGACCTGGGCACCGTTTCGTACTGTCCCCAGGCACAGCCACCCAACCTCCAGAATGTGGTCGACGTCCGGTTGGCCAGCGGTGTCGAGGTCGACACTACGAAGGTAAAGCGAAATTTCTATGCCACGTCCAGCTGCGGCGTTTGCGGCAAAGCAAGTATCGACGCCATTCGCACCAACGCTCCGGCAATCGAGGCTGATTTCCAGATCCCGGCTGCTGCCTTGTACGGGCTTCAGGAACGCTTTCGAGAATCACAGAAGGTATTCGAGAAAACGGGGTCCCTTCACGCTGCCGCGCTGTTCGACCCCAGCGGAGATCTCCTCATCGTCCGAGAGGACGTAGGCCGCCACAATGCAGTAGACAAGCTTGTCGGATTTTATGTTTTGCAGGGCAAGGATCTGCCTGAGGAGGTGATCTTAATGGTTAGCGGCCGCACTAGTTTCGAAATCGTTCAAAAGGCGCTTATGGCCGGAATCCCCGTGGTCGCGGGCGTGTCGGCTCCGTCAAGCCTGGCGATCCAGATGGCGGGTGAAGCCAATATGACATTGATAGGTTTCTTGAGAGGAAATGAATTCAACCTGTACTCGGGCCCGCAACGCATCTCGACGAAAGGAACGTGATGGCCAAGAAAAAATCCCCAGCCAGACCGAAGTTGCACCTCTGCGCCGCTGCGTGGACACTCACCGGTTATCCCTCTCCCAAGAAGGAGTGGTCAGTAGATACGAAGGTAAAACGCGCTGCCGAGGCCGGATTCGATGCGATCAGCGGCGCGGCCAACGAGGAGTGGGTGAAGGCGGCACGGAAATACGGGTTGGGATACGTGGGTGGTGTCGATGTCGGCCGCGAAGGCGAAGCGGAACGCAAGCTGGGACTATTCCAGAAGCTCGGCGTAGTTCACGTAAACATTCAGCTCTGCGATCATGACACCGAAACCAAAGATGCCGTAAAGGTCGCTCGCAAGGTGATGCAGGTCGGCGATGCACTCGATCTCAAGCCGGCTATCGAGGTGCACCGCGATACCTGCACCGAAACCCCGGAAAAGGCGTTTGCCCTCGCCACCGCCTACGAGAAGCGATACAAGAGCAAACTCAATATGAACTTCGACCATTCCCATCCGGCGATTATCAAACAGGTGCGGCCCCCGGACTTCTGGAAGCGACTCTCTGGCCGGCTCGATATCCTTCGGAGAGGCGAGCTCATGCACCTGCGTCCGTTTACAGGCAGTCATTGCCAAACGCCCATCACCAACGGTCGCGGCCAGCTGGACGGCGATTTTGTCACATGGCGGGACAATTTTTGCCGGCCGTTGCTTGAAGCGTGGCTGAAGGGAGCCGGATCGGGTAGGGACCTCTTCGCCGTAGTCGAGCTGGGTCCCAAGGGTTCCGGATACGGCCTTGAAATCTTTCCAGACATCTGGAAGGATGCCATTGTCGCGCGCGGCGAGATCGAACGGATCTGGCGCAACCTGCTGCGCAAGCGGAGGCGATAACCGGAGTTCAAAAGCACGAATCATAGACCGCCACAGGTCCAATCATGGTCCAGCTGGTAATTGAGGGGCCAACTGCGCTCCACGGCGAGATAGCGGTGTCCGGTGCCAAGAATTCCGTCAGTAAGCTGTTGACGGCATCGATGTTGAGCGCCGACACCTGCTCATTCGACAATGTGCCGAACATCGGCGATACCTCTGTTACCCGCGAGATGGCGGAGTCTCTGGGTGCCCGTATCGAAGCTGCCTCGGGCCACTTGGAGATAACCACCCCGGCTATGAGCAACGCCGAGGTGCCCGAGGGTCTCGCCAAACGAAATCGGCTTTCGGTCATGATGCTGGCGCCGTTGCTGCACCGCTGCGGAAGGGCGGTCGTGCCCGCGGCAGGAGGCGACAAGATCGGTGCCCGCCCGGTTGACTTCCACCTGGACGCCTATCGCAAGATGGGAGCTCGGATCGACGACAACGGCCAGGTTTACGTGGCCGCTGCGGACGAACTAACGGGTGCCGATCTGACCCTGCCCTACCCGAGTGTTACCGCTACCGAGAACATCCTGATGGCCGCCACCCTCGCCCGCGGCACCACCTACATTCGCAATGCCGCAATCGAACCGGAGGTGCTTGACCTGGCCATGTTTTTGCAGAAGATGGGGGCCATCATCGATTACACCGTCGATCGCACCTTCGCCATCGAGGGCGTTTCTCGGCTGACCGGAGCGACCCATCACATCATGCCCGATCGCCTGGTGAGCGCTTCTCTGGGTACAGCAGCGGTCGCCTCCGGCGGAGACGTCTTTGTTCGTGGGGCGAGGCAGGAGGACCTGCTGACCTTTCTGAACACCCTGCGGCGTGTAGGTGGTCAATACGAGGTGGACAGTCAAGGCATCCGTTTCTATCGCAGCGGAGCGTTGCGTTCCATCGCGCTGGAAACGACGGTGCATCCGGGGTTCATGACCGATTGGCAGCCCGCGTTCGCCATACTGCTGACGCAGGCGTCGGGCATGTCGGTCATTCACGAGACGGTGTTCGAGGATCGCTTCGTTTACGTGACCGACCTTAGCAAGATGGGCGCCGACATGGAGCTGTACGAGACCTGTCTTGGCAACAGCTACTGTCGCTTCAATACGCGAGGAAACAAACACAGCGCCGTCATCAAAGGGCCCACACGCCTCAAGGCGGGCGAGATCGAGATTCCAGACGTGCGCGCCGGCTTTTCCCACCTCATTGCAGCCATCATCGCCGAGGGACGATCGACCGTACGAGGGATCGAGGAGCTAGACCGTGGCTACGAGCAGATAGATGTGGGTCTCGAGCGGTTGGGTGCACGAATCCGGCGCGAATGCAAACAGGAGTGATCGCCGGGCACGACAAAGCGTGGTCGCCACGAGCCCTAGTCCTCACTCCTGCGAGCGGTTATTGTCGGAGCGGATTTTTCGGAAAGTAAGTCACCCGCGGCGGATCCGTAGTCGTGCTCACCCGTTGATCGATCATGCTGCGCAGGCTCTCTTTAGCATCACCAAGGAGCGCCTCCCCGTGGCCGGGGAGCAAGTTTCTAAAATCGACATCGAGCAGGTGATCCAGCGTTTCCCACGGCTGGGGATGTCCCGTGGGATGTCCACCCAGGGCGAGGTCATCTGGAGCCCATTTCGCCGTTGTGCCGAGTGCATCGCCCACCACCAGGGTGCCTCCATGACAGGGCGCCAACAGTACCTGCTCTCCTCGAGTCAGCCCCGGCACACCGATAGCTCTCAAGCCCAAAGGTAGCTCCGCTCCATCGCCGAAGGTCTGGAACGACTCCAGGGTTCTATCATGCAGGTGTCTTCAGCGGGCACCAAGACTGAGCGCCGGTCCGCTTTGCGAAGAGATGCGCCTGGCGTTCGTGCCAGCCCACGGTAAGCACGATGGCAACGACGTCGTCGGCTGCGGTGATGTCATCCAAGCCAAACGCCTCCATCCGATCTATAAGTACGCTGCCACCTGGAAAACGCAGCCAGTAGGACTCGAGGGACCATTGGGGCTAGACGACGCTCCAGGTGAATATTCCAGGCAGGACCTCATGCATGATGCTAGCCTCCTAAGCGGAAAAATCACCTATCTGGGGCTTGGCGACTTGCAGATAATCTGCCACAGCCATAATGACGGAGTCGGTAAGAGAACCGGCGTTGAAGGCAATGGTGTGGTTGTCGACGACAGACCGGTCCACGTGAAGCTCGAACGGGGTTATGGGAGGGCCGAACGGTGGCACGGATCCGGGAACAAGATCAGCAAGCTCGAACAGCTCTTCCCTGGTGGCAAAGCGGAGTTTCTTAGCCTGAAATCGCTTCTTGATCGATACCGAGTCTACCTTCAGTGCCGCGCTCACAATGAAAAGCTTGAATTCGGTGCCAACCTTCATGACGATCGCCTTGCCGCCGATCTCGAGGTTTTCTCCCCGCGCCGCCGCCGCTGCTTCGGAGGTGTCAGTTGGTTCGTGATGAACCTCGCGGTATGACACAGACCGCTCGTCCAAGAGCAGCCGTATCGCCGTGAGAGTGTCAGCGCTCAACGGGAAACAGGCTCGATTCCAACTCGGGCAACGGCATCGAGCACTGCCGAGCGCTGTTCCTCGGCGAGGGGGAGTCGTGGAGGCCTCGGGTTGCCGCAATCAACACCCAAACGCCAGCTCAACACTGCCTTCTCCACTCGGGGATTGCCATATTTCCGCACCAGGTCGACGATTTCCGAAGCGTGCTCCTGAGCCTTGGCAGCCCTGTCAGAGTCCTTGTCCCGCACGGCATTCCCAAACCTCGAGCCAGAGCTCCGGGGCCATGCATAACGGACCGTCGATACAACCAACCGCACCTAGTGCCATTGCCGGCACCATCATCTGTCCGCTCCCCATAAAACAGATGAATCCCGCTCTGGCGAATTCTCTGAGGTGGTAGAGATTGTGCGACGAGTGTTTTAACCCGATCAGCTCGGGGACCCTGTCACGAGCCTTCGAAACGAATTCAGGAGTCACTGTGAAACCGGTGCACTCCGGCAGGTTGTAGGCAAAAAACGGGAGGGAAGCGGCACCCGCCACCAGGCGGAAATGCTCGATCGCCTCGTCCTCGCTGGGTGGATAGAAGAATGGTGGCACGCAGCAGATGGCGTCGACACCAAGTCTCGCCGCAACGGTCGCCATCTTTACGGCGCGCGCAGTCGTGGGCGCCCCTACGTGCATAATGACCTTGGATCGTCCCTTCACCTGACCCACCGCAACTTCCGCGATGCGGCCATTCTCTTCGTCGCTCAGCAGGACGCTCTCGCCGGTGCCTCCCGCCATCCACATTCCGTGAACACCGGACTTCACGTTGAATTCGATGACGCGGCGGAGCGCTTCCTCGTCCAGATCGCCTCCACGATCCATCGGCGTGATCAGCGCCGGTACGACTCCCTCGAATTCACTCATTAGCCTCCTCAATCTTGACGATACCCGATCTCATCAAGCTTTCCCTCGACCAATGGTGCGGCCCGGCAGATTGCCGGTAATCTCGCCCTCCCGCTTTACCCATCTACCGTTGACCATGACATCGTCGACCCCCACGGCCGGCAGCTTGGGTTCGGTCCAGGTGGCGCGCGCTTCCACGGTGTCAGGGTCGAAGACGACGATGTCTGCCGCCGCTTTCTCGGCGAGTCTGCCGCGGTCGGTCAGTCCGAAACGTTCCGCCGGGAAGCCACTCATCTTGTAGATCGCATCTTCCAGTGATACCGCGCGCCGCTCGCGCACGAACTGGCCGAGCAATTGGGCAAAACATCCAAAACCACGAGGATGCGGATGAGGCACATCGTAGATGCCGTCGCTGGCAAGCATCATCCGGGGGTGAGCCACGGTCTGGGCGGTTGTGGCCCTGTTTTCATCATCGGGGGTTTGCCAGGGGAAGATAAACGTCCCGACACCCTCCAGTATGAGATCGAAAAGAAGGTCTTCGCACGAACGACCGCAGCTGTCGGCTGCCTCGCCGAGTGTCGATCCTGCGAAACGACCTGAAGCTGTGTAGCCGATTATCTGAGATCCCTTTCTGACTCCGAGCTTCTCGCTCAAGTGGGGTGTGCATTCAATGCGTGCCTTGGGATCCTGCAACCGTTTTAGCACTTCCTCCGGACTACCAGCCTGATACGACATCGGCAAGAGCATGACCCCATGGGTCATGCCGGCCGGATAGAGGTAGGATTCGAAGGTTAGATCAATGCCCTCGCGTTCGACCCGCTCGAGTTTCTCCAGGCTCTCTTCGTCGACCCGTTCGTGAGACACATGGACCGGTATGCCGGAGGCCTGCGAGAGCTCGATGATCTCGTCCCAGGCACCAGTGCGCCCGTAATCCTGATAGCGCAGATGGGCGGCGTACACGCCTCCGTAGGATGCAGCGATCTTGCAAAGTTCCACGAGCTCTTCGAAGGTCGCGTTGGCACTGGGTTGGTAGTCCAGTCCGAGATTGAGAGCGGTTGCTCCAGCTTCCATCCACGACCGCGTGCTGATGCGCATCGTTTCCAGTTCCGCTTCGTCGGCGGCTCGCGGTTCCCATCCCATCGCCGCGAGGCGCACGGCGCAGTGGGGAACTTGAGGGGCGACGTTCGCGGGGGAAGTCCCATTGAAAAGGTCCAAGTATTCTTGAGGCGAGGAACATGGGGGTGGGGGAGGTTGATCGCCGTAGGCGAAGTTGGTGTAGTACCACATTTCGCCGGCCAGCTTTTCTGGCAAAGGGCCCCAACCAAATCCGTCGGGAGCCAGCAGATGGGTGGTAATGCCTTGATGAGTCCCGGTGAACTGGTCGCGACCTCCGACCAGGGTCCGCTCAGAGTGGACATGCACATCGATGAATCCGGGGCAGACGATCCGCTTCTCGGCGTCAATTACGGTGTCGCTTTGTGCGTCCGCCAGGTCTCCGATGGCGGCGATTCGCTCTCCTTTGACGCCAATATCGGCCGTCTTGCTCTTGCATGTCTTCGATCCATCTACAACGGTTCCGCCTTTGATGATGCTGTCAAAATTCATAATCCGTCCTATCGGGCCCTGAACAGGTGTCTACGTGGATCTGGTGCTACGTCTCGTTCGCAATCTCGGGTAATCGGTACGCAGGCGGTTAATCAAACGCCTGTCGTTGCCGCAAGTCGTCGCCCAAAGGCACGGGGCGAAACTGGTGTTCTATGGTGCGGTCCAGCACGGGGTCGTGCAGCCGCACGAGAAACGAGTCACCTACGCCCATGGCGGTTTCTGCCGGAAGGCCGAGCTGCGCCACTTCAGTTTCGACGGACTCCCGAAACGAGCTGCAGCCGCAATAGAGAACCATCGGATCTTGAAGTTCCCCGATCTCCTGCATGGACAGGAGAAAGTCGAGGGGCACCAGTTCGGAGACCTCGCTGTCCTGGAGCGCGACCTGGTGTTGACCGAAAACGACATGACTGTAAACCCGCAACTCATCCCAATGGTCGCGAACCTCTTCATACGGCCAGGCGTCGCGCGCCACCGGGTGAGGGCACATCTGCTTCGGTTTGTCGGGAAAAAGGGGATCCAGCTCCCGATCACACTGATCGCTGCCAACTGTGATGTAGATCTCGCTGCCGTCGCGCACGGCGACGACCTCGGTTTCTCCGCCGGTCATCGACCCCTGGACTTCGAACTCCGGCTCCTGGGTCAGGAGATAACGTCCCAAGCGGAAAACAGACGGGTTAGAGGTCGTGGCCATGGTGAGTCGGCCGTCTCGTTTCAGTTGTTCATCCAGCTCGGCGCGAGTCGCCTCCACATCGCGCGCGCAGAAACGCGCTCCCGCTACTGAGCCGAGTTCAAGAGAGCGTCGGATCGCTCCATTTCGAGTGTGTATATTCAAGACTATGGATGGTACAAACATGAGCTGCTCCCAACTAGTTGGATGATGCGTCACTCGCAGACTCGAGGCGTACCGGACAGACCTTCAACTCCGCGGTGTAGGTAATCGGATCGTAGCCCGAACCGGTAAGCACATTGACCGGCACGTCGCTAAAACTGAAACTGGCGAAGACCGTCCCTCGCGGGGATCGACTCGTCGCTTTCACCTTGATCGAAATTGAACCGCGGCGGCTCGTCATACTGCACCAACCGCCATCCTCCAACCCGAGCGAGACGACATCTTTCGGATGCACCTCCAGCGTTTCTTCAGCAAGGAGATAGTCGATGCCCTGAGAGCGACCGGTCTGGGTGCGCGTGTGATAGGATTGGAGGCGTCTACCGGTGGTGAGCCAGATCGGAAACTCGTCGTCGATGGACTCGGCCGGGTCGCGATACCCGATCACCTTGAAGATACCTCTTCCGTTCTTGAACTCGTTCTCATGCAAAATGGGGGTGCCAGGATGGCCCTTGTGCGGTACCGGCCACTGATACTCACCGTTCTCTATCAGATTCCAATCGAGGCCGGCGTAGATCGGAGAAACACTGCAAAGCTCCTCGAACACCTCCCTGGGCGACTCGAAATCGAATCCTGAGAATCCCAGTCGACGGGCAATGGCCGCCACGATCCACCAGTCAGGTTTGGCTTCACCGGCAGGTTCCACGGCGCCCCTTAAGCGCTGGATGCGGCGTTCGGTATTCGTGCATGAGCCTTCGGTCTCACCCCACGCGGTGGCGGGGAACACGACATCTGCGAGCTCCGCCGTCTCCGTCATGAAGATGTCGATTACGACCAGATGCTCGAGGCTGCCTAGCGCATGCTCGCAGTGGCTCCGATCGGGGTCGGAGACCAGTGTGTTTTCGCCGTCTATCAGCATTGCATGGATCGTCTCCCCGCACTGCTCGAGCGCCTGGACCTTGGTGATGCCGTTCTCGCACTCGATCTCCTTCCCGTACAAGGATTTGAACTTCTTCTGGCTTTCCTGCAGGGTAACCGCCTGAAAACCGGGAAAGTTGGCCGGTACTGCGCCGCAGTCGCCAGCCCCCTGGATATTGTTCTGTCCACGCATCGGATTGATGCCCGCCCCCTCGATGCCGATGTTTCCCGTCATCAAAGCCAGATTGCAAAGGCTCTGCACGTTGTCCACGCCACAGATATGTTCGGTTATCCCCAGGGTGTAATAGATGGCACCTCTGTCGGCTGCGCCGTACCAAAGTGCCGCTGTTTCGATGTCGGCTGCTGGCACTCCAGTAATGGTCGAAGCCCATTCCGGTGAAAATGCCTTCACATGTTCGAGGAACTGCTCCGCCCCGGCGGTGCGGCTCTCGATAAACCCTTCATCGGAAAGGCCTTCGCGCTGGATCACGTGAGCCATGCCCAAGAGCAGAGCAACGTCCGAACCCACGCGTATAGGCAGATAGAGATCCGCCAGCTCCGCCAGGTGAATTCTTCTGGGATCGGCGACGACCATGCGGGCACCTTGTCTGAGCGCTTTTTTCAAGCGCGTCGCGGCTACCGGATGGCACTCGGTCATGTTTGTTCCGATGCAGAAAATCAGATCCGGTTTTTCCATGTCCACCAGCGGATTTGACATGGCCCCGCGCCCGATCGTGGCTGCCAGACCGGCAACCGTTGGGGCGTGTCAGGCACGGCTGCAGTTGTCAATCTGATGGGTGCCGAATCCGGCACGGATGAACTTTTGCATCACATAGGCCGCTTCGTTCGGAGCACGGCCGGATGCCACTCCGTATATGCCGTGGCGACCGTGTTTCTGAAAAGCCTGACGAAATCCCTCCGCCGCCTTGTCGAGGGCATCGTCCCAGCTTGCCGGCTTTAACGAACCGTCGGAATCGCGTAGGTAGGGTGTCGTGAGGCGATCCGGATGTTGCACGAAGTCGAATGCGTACTGCCCCTTAACGCAGAGTGCGCCCTCGTTGGCGGGACCGTCCATGGCTGGATGAATACCGACGATTCGCTCCTCATCGGTCAGTATGTCCATTGAACATCCGACGCCGCAATACGGGCACACAGTCCGGGTCTTCTCCGGTTTCTGGACCGATGACGCCCGCATCGCTTTGCGGTCCCCCAAGGCACCTGTCGGACAGGTCTGAACACATTGTCCGCAGAAGGTGCAGGCGGAGTCCTTGAGCTTGCCGTTGAACTCGGTGGAGATCTGGGTGTGGAATCCTCGGTTCATGATGTTGATGGCGTGGTCGCCCTCCTGTTCGGCGCAGACTCGCACGCAGCGGTAACAGGAGATACATTGATCGTAGTCGCGCAGGATGAACGGATTGTCATCCTCCTTGTTCGACGTGCCCGATTTCTCGCCCGCAAAGCGTCCACTTGCGGCGGAGTAGCGTTCGACCAGCACGGACAGCTCTTGCGAGGCGTATCCCCGTAGCGGTTCCACCTCCACGCGCGGATTCTCCGATGCCACCATCTCCAGCAATACTCGTCGGTGTTTTTCGACATCCGTGGAGGCGGTTTGCACGACCATGCCCGGTTCCGCCTGCGCAGTGCAGGAGGCAACCGGATTGCGGATCCCTTCGATTTCGACTACGCACAGTCGACAACTGCCGAACGGTTCAAGTCGGGGATCGTAGCAGAGGGTGGGAATCTGGCGGGCATGACGAGAAGCGACCTCGTAGATGGTTTCACCCGGCTCGAAGGTCACTTCTTTGCCGTCCAGCACCATGATATACGTGGCGACGGTCGGTTCGGCGGTGACACTGCTCATGGAACGTGGCCTTTCTTCAGCGATTATTTCAGATGATCCGCGACGCGTTCCGGAAAATACTTCACCAGGCTTTCCGTTATGTTTGGCGCGGCCATGCCCAGGCCGCAGGCGCTGGTGGCCATCATGGTGCTCCCGATATCGCTCACTTCCTCCAACCATTCACGTTCGCTAACCGGACCGGCACTGCCATCCAGCCGTTCGGCAAGCCGTTTGGTGCCGATGCGACAAGGGAAGCATTTACCACACGATTCCTCGGCAAAGAATTCCATCGCCTGCCTGGCGATCTCCACCATGTCGCGGCTGTCGTCGAAAACCATGATCCCCCCGGCTCCGAGAAACGAACCTTTGCTCTTGATGCTGGGCTCGTCGAGGGTAACCCGGAGATCGTCGCCGGCCAGGAACCCACCCGAAAGACCGGCCATGGTCACCGCTTGAATCGCGCGACCGGCTGGAGGACCGCCGGCCCAATCGTTTAGGAGGGTGTCGAGAGGCAGCCCCAAAGGCACCTCGTAGTTTCCAGGTCTATGGATATCTCCAGAGAGGCTCACCACCTTCGTGCCGGCATGACCGTTGCGTCCAAGACTGCGATACCATTCGGCCCCATGTATGAAAATTGGCGGGACCGAAGCGAGGGTTTCGACGTTGTTGACCGCCGTCGGCAGGTTTTCGAACCCGTGGGTTACCGGGAAGGGAGGCCGGTTTCTAGGGAGGGGACGTTTGCTCTCCAGGCTGTTGAGCAGCGAGCCTTCCTCACCGCAGATGTAGGCGCCGGCGCCCCGCCTGAGGTTGACGTGGAAATCAAAGGTGCCCAGCGTTTGCTGTCCCAGGTAGCCGGCGCCCTCCGCTTCGAAAAGAGCCTTTTCCAAGACGGAGAAGGTTTCAGGATACTCGTAACGTAGATAGATGAAACCTCGTGTCGCCCCGGTTGCATACGCGGCGATCGCCATGCCTTCCAGGACCGCATGGGGGTCGTAGTCCAGCAGGGCGCGATCCTTGAAGCAACCCGGTTCTCCCTCGTCGGCGTTGCAGACGATGGTTTTGGGAACTCCAGGTGCGGTGGCCACAGCTTTCCATTTGACGCCCGTGGGAAATCCAGCGCCGCCCCGTCCAGCCAGTTTGCTCTCCGCAACCAATTCGAGTGTTTGGTCTGGGCTCATCTCACGCACGGCACGCTCGAGTCCGCCGTAACCCCCCACCTGGCGGTAGCCTTCGAGGGAAGGTCGGTTCGGTTCGCGTATGCCGGCGAACACGCATTCTGCCGCGCCTCCGGGAGGCGGCGGCGGAAGCGGCGAGCTGCGTTCGGCAGCCGGCGTGCCGGGGGAGCCTGTCAGCACTCGATTTCCCAAGATGATCGGAATCGGATCGTCACAGCGTCCCGCACAGGGCATGGAGACGGCCCCTTTGGTTTGATGCAGCAGGGCGTCAGCGCCGTGCATTCTGCAGATCGGACCCGTGCAGACCCGAGCTTGGGCGTGGGCGCCTTCCTCGCGACCCAGATGGTGGTAAAAGGTCAGGGTTCCGAAGACTTCAGCGACCGGCAGGTTCAAAGCGCCCGCAATAGATTGTACTGCCGCGGCCGAGACGAAACTGTCTCGCTCACAAAAGGCGTGGAAGAGGGGAAGCAACGGAGCCGGCTCGTTGCGCCAACGCTGCAGAATCTGCTCGTCTGTGGTTGTGGTCATGAATTTCCCGCGACATTCAAAGTCATGTAACGTAATATATATATACAGGGGGGTAAACGAAGGGAGACGGAGAGCTGCGAGATTCGATATTACGCACAAAAAAAGCGCGCTTCCTCTTTCCGGATTGCCTTGGAGACAATCCAGTCCGAAGAAGCGCGCAAGCGGGTACCACTCAGAGACATCTTTCGTTTAGCAATAGACGTGCCACCATGGGCCGACCGCTGCGGAGTATCCATAAGTGGGGGTTTATACAAATGGTTACAGGTAACGAATAAGGAATGTTTCGGGCTATCGGATGACGCACACGGCGAAGATTTTTCTCCTGGAGCGGAAACCTTTCCGTCAGTGTCGTCTCTGCGTCCTAACTTAAGTCCACAGCTTGACATAACAAATGTGTTTATCTATATTTCCCGGCGATTTTGGTCCCTGCCGCACACGCTCGGTTGTGATATCGGGGATTAAATAAAGAGGCGATCCAATGGTCTGGACTATTCTCGGGCTGCTGTGCGTCATGGCTACGAAGTTTCTCACTGCGGTGAGACTGCGTGGCTTGAAGGCGAAACTTGAGGCTATCCAACCCGAAATTGACGAGGTGCGCTACAAGGTAGCAGAGGCCGAGGACAGCTACGATACCTTGAAGCTGAAGGTCGAGGAGAAGGAGAAGCTCCTCAACAACCTCAAAGATGTCGTCAGAAATCTTGAGGATAGTCTGAAACAGCCGGCAGAAGACCGGGAGTCCTACGAACGCGTCCAACTCATGGAAGCCGAAAGCGGCGCCTGAGTTCCTTTCCGGGCATCGACCCACCCCACACATCTACCTGTCTGCTACCGATGCGGGCGGGGTTTTTTTTAGGATCCCCGATTGGAGATTGACGACTCCATAACCGCGAAGCGGCTGGCGGATTACAGGACGCACTACGAGGCCGACGCACAGGCCATCGACGATCCGCAGGCTCTGGGACCATCGCGTTACCATTCCGAGAAACGGCGTTTGGAAACCCTCGTTCGGGGGTTGCCATTAGAGGACGGGGTTCGAGTTCTCGACGTTGGTTGCGGCTCCGGATGGTTTGCCAAAGAATGTGCGGAAGTGGGAGCGAGGGTGTGGGCGACGGACCTGTCGCGCAGGGGAGTGAGAGGGGCGCGCGATCGCTACCCTACCGCGGGGCACTTTCAGGTTGGCGACGTCTACGGTTTGGCGTTTGTCGATTCTTCGTTCGACATCGTGCTGCTTTCGGAGGTGCTGGAGCATTTGGAGGATCTGGACGGCGCCGTAGGGGAGGTTGCGCGCGTGTTGCGACCCGGGGGTCTGCTGCTGGTAAGCGTCCCCTATCGCGAAAAAATCGTTCGTCATCTGTGCATTCACTGCAACCAGTTCACGCCAGCCAATGCCCACCTACACAGCTTCGACGAACACAGTCTGGGCAACCGTCTACGCCGCTTCGGGCTCGAGCCAAAGAGACTGATCTTCCTCAACAACAAGCTGCTCGAATTGATCCGTTTTCCGTTGCGATCCGCACGGCTACCCCATGCACTTTGGCGATGCTTCGACCGCCTCTGCAATGCGGCCATCGGCAAGGCGGGGTTCTTGAGCATCCTGGCCGAGAAACCGGAACAATGACATCAGGCGGGGTCACCAGGCGTGTAGCTACCGTTGCCGCCGGCAGGACCGCGAACGTTGTCAGCCTGGTTCTGGTCAATGCCATTCTCGCGCGTGGTTGGCCGATGGAACAGGTGGGGGTCGTCCTCACTCTCCTGGTACTGGTAAACTCCCTGCTGCCTCTGTTTCAGCTGGGTTTACCTACGAGTCTACTCTTCTTTTTCCCTCGAAAAAGCCATCAAGGTCAGCTAGAAATGACGCTGCAGACCGTGCTGCTTCTCGCCGTATCCGGTCTGGCCATCTCTCTCGCTCTCTATCTAGTCGGAACCCCTATTGCGCGTTTGCTCGGCGTCGCAGAGCCCAGCGGAATCCGGGGATATCTGTTGCCCTTTCTCCCTTTTGCTTTCGCTACGGTTGCCGGTGGATTCGCCGATGCGGTTCTAGTAGCAACAACCCGTACCCAATGGATGGCCGCACTTTCCATAGTGCATGCGTTGGTCTCGGTCATGGTCATCGGTGTTGCAGCGATCTACAGCCGGCCCCTCTCTGAGCTGTTGGCGCTCTTCTCCCTCGTGGCTGTGGCGAGGCTCGTCGTCGGCGTTGTGTTGGTCACGCGGGCAATGGACGGTCTCGAGGGCCGCTGGCGCCTGACCGCAACCGGTTTGTCGGCGTATCTCAAATACACCATCGCCATCGGGTTGACAGACGCGATCGGAGGGTTGTCCCGCTTTGTCGACCGATACGTGGTGCTCTTCTTCTTCACGGCCACCACCTTCTCGCTCTACCAGTTCGGAGCCCTGGAGGTCCCGGTAGGCATTCTGGTCACTGCCGTCGCCACGGTACTCGTTCCCGAAGTAAGCAAACGCTACGCCGATAGCCGCCAAGTTGAAATCGCCGAACTGTGGAAACATTCGGTGCGAAAGCTCGCCTTGATCGTGCTGCCCCTCTTCTGTTTCCTCTTTGTATTCTCCGGACCCCTCTTCGAACTGTATTTACCGAACGAGTACGCCCGGAGTGAGTGGGTGTTCAGGATTTTCCTGGTGGCGCTGCCCCTCCGCTGCGCGACCTACAATGCTCTTCTAGTGGGTATGGGCAAAGCGACCTGGGCCATGTGGGGAAGCTTCTTGGACTTGGTGCTCAATCTCGCGTTCAGCGTTCTCATGGTAATATGGTTGCTCGAGAAAGCACCCCACTATGCCTTTATGGCACCAGCGGCGGCAACGGTTGTAGCCACGTTTGTGCAAGTTGCATTGCTCGTCGTCTCGATAGGTTGGCATTTGAAGTGGCCCTTTTTTGCGCTGCTCCCCTGGGGCCGCCTGGCCGGCGTGCTCGGGATCTCATGTGGCGCCGCCCTGCTCGCCTGGTTTGCGGCCGCGGGGGTTAGTATGGCGATAATGAAGATGGTGGTCGGTGGTGTCGTATTTTCCGTGGCCCTGGCGTTCCTCTACGGAATCGTGCCGTCCATCAGGACGGAGCTGAAGCAAGTCTGGATGGGTATCCGTGCTCATTGACAGCGACTCAGTGGGAAGCAAGAAATGGGTCTACCTCGCCATCCTCTCGATTGTGGCTGCCGGATGCGTGACCTATTCCAACTCTTTCCACAACAGCTTTCACTACGACGACGAACACTCGATCATCGAGAATCCGAACATTCGAAGCTTGACCAATATCCCGCAGTTTCTTGTCGATGCGGGCGCCTTTTCCGGATTGGACGAGGCCAGAATGTACCGTCCGCTATTGTTGGTCACACTCTCCCTCAACTACGCCTTCGGCGAATATGAGCCCCCCGGCTATCACCTGGTCAACCTGCTTTTCACATCTGCAACTCGGTTCTGCTCTGGGTTCTGGCTGCCCGGTTAGGGGCGGGACGGGGTGAGGCCCTCTTGGTGGCGCTGCTTTTCGTCGTTCATCCAATGGCTACGGAGCCGGTCAACTACATCAGCAGCCGTTCATCTCTTATGGCGGCGCTCTGCTGCTTGTTCGGAATGGTTCTACTGACGCGACCCCATTCGCGGGGTATCGTATGGATCGCTTCGATTAGCGCATGGTATCTAGGGGGGTTGGCATCGAAGGCCGTGGCCACCAGCTTCCCGGTGATCGCTGCCGTCTATCTCTGGGGCCGTTCACGGTTGAGGTATTGGTACCTACCGGCAATACTCGTGGGCATCACCGTGGTCTATATGGTCGGCACCCGAGCGATCATCTCCAAAGCGATCTTCGAACCGGTACGCACGCTCGGCGTGCAGGCGGCGACGCAGGCGAAGGCCTTCGTGTTCTACATCTGGACCGTCGTCATGCCGGTTCGCCAAAGCGTCGAGCCCCAGTTCGACATGGCAACCGATTGGCTCGAAACACCAGTCGTGACGGCGCTGGCGTTCGGCTTGACCCTAATCCTGGTGGCTTGTCAAATGGCATCGCGCCACCGGATGATCCTGCCCACCGTCTGGTTTTTCGTCGCTCTGCTGCCGTCTTCGGCGATTCCCCTGAACGTCCTGGTGAACGAACATCGTCTCTACCTTTCCATGGCTGGCTTCGCGCTGATACTGGGAGTCCTTTTCTCGATGGGGCGACTCAAGGGTATCATCGTGCTGATCCTGCCGCTGTTGATGGCCCTGAGCGTCCAGCGCAACACGGTCTGGCGCGACGGGGAAACGCTTTGGGGGGACGCGGTTGCCAAAGGACCTGGCATGGCTCGTCCACACGTAAACCTGGGAAAAGCGTACATAGAGGCGGGCCGGTTTCGCGAGGCTATCGCCGAAAGCCGCCGGGCACTGGAGATCAATGCCGGGTTGCCGAGGGCGTATTACAATGTCGGTTGGGCGCATCACAGTCTAGAGGAGCTGGAACTCGCCGCTGCTCACTACAAGCGGGCTATCGAGCTAGAGCCGAAGTTGATTGAAGCATACAACAACCTGGGCAATGTGTATCAGGAACAGGGACGACCTGACAGAGCGTTCGCAACCTATTACAAAGCCCTGGAGTTTCGGCCGGTTCGGCAGATATATCATAATCTGGGCAATGCGTTTTTACGACACGGTGAGCCGGATTCTGCACGAATAGCCTTTGAGCAGGCGATTCAGCTCGATCCCGACAGACAAGGTTCCAAGGAATCCTACAAGGGGCTGGCCAAGGCGCTTCGCGACGGAGAGCGTCACGAGTCGGCGTTGGCCACGTTGCTGAAAGCCCAGGCACTGTGGCCGCTGGAGCGCCCATTCAAGGTGCTCGAGGGTTCGGTCTATGCCGCCATGGGTGACGACGCGGCGGCCACCCGCGCCCTGATTGCCGCCGGTCTGGACACCGTGGAGGTTCAACTGAGCCTGGGGGACGAAGCGCGAAAACGAAGAGATTGGAAACGGGCGTTGGGGCACTATGAATTCGCTCTCGATGCTGGTTCCAGGGATGCTCGAGTCTACAACGCCCGCGGCGAGGCTCTTTTTGCCACCGGCGATTTGGATGGGGCTCTGGAAGATTTCCGTACCGCCGCCCGAACCGATCCAGAGCTCGCTGCTGCCTACACCAACATCGGCCGCGTGCAGTTGGCCCGGGGCCGTGATGTCGAAGCGGCAGCAGCCCTGGAGCGTACCCTGGATTTCGAAACGGACAATCCGCGGGTTTTTGAGCTTCTTGGAAAAGCGTACGCATTGTCGGGCAAAACAGCTGCCGCGGTGGAGGTGTTTGGCCAGGCCATCGCTCTGGATCCTGAGTCACCCGACTCATACACCAACTTGGGTCTGCTGTACAACCAGTCGGGCGACGAACGACGGGCGGAGGAGATGTATCAAAAGGCGCTGGCTGTGGAGTCCGAACACGTTGCCGCCCTCTACAACCTGGGACCCCTTTCCCTGCAACAAGGTAAACTGACCGCTGCCATGGAGCTGCTGCGAAAGGTGGTGGCTGCTGACGATCGTCATGAGGACGCTTACATGAATCTTGCCGCTGCCCATATTCAGGTAGGGGACCGGGGTGGGGCGGTCGAGGCGCTCGAGCATTTCCTGGCACTGCACGGAACAGCCGACGAGTTGGGTGGCCGGATCGAGGTACAGCTGCACACCTTGAAATCGGGCATCGAGGCGGAATAGCCGATTCCTCCTCCCCCAGCATGAGACAAGGAGGGGTTGACATGGATCTACCGAAAGCCATATCGACGCTACTGGAGCCGTTGTTTTCAGAGTACCCGCCCGACCGCGCGATGCAGCAGCTCGTTGTGCGCGAACCGGCGTCGGGTTTCTTGGGTTTGGTCGAGGGGCTTGTGAAAGAATCGGGAAATCAGTTGCCAACCCCATTGTACTCTGCTCTGTGGCTCTACGTGGATGACCTGAACCGCAGCCACACCATTTCCCAGGGCATACAAAGCGCCACAGGGTCTTTCTGGCACGGGATCATGCACCGCAGGGAGGGCGACTTTTCCAACAGTCACTATTGGTTCAATAAGGTTGGAGAACATCCGGCGATGTCGCGGATCGATGGGTACGATGCCCACGATTTCATCGACGCGGTAGAATTGAATAGCGGCAGTCAATCTGCTGAGCTGGTAGCCCGCCAACAGGCTGAGTGGCAGGCGCTATTTTCGTGGTGCGCTGAGAATCCGGAGTGAGCAGATGCCGGGTTGCGATGGTTAGCGGGCACCTTCTATATTCTTGGATTTCCGCGGAGTGAGCACGTTGGCAGAGACTATAGGTGTGGGTCTCATTGGTCTTGGCACGGTTGGCACCGGGGTCGTCCATCTGCTGCTGCAGCGGTCGGAGAGCCACCGCCCGACGGATGTAGGGTTCTGCATACGCCGTGTAGCCGTACGCGACAGGACGAAATCGCGTGGGGTCGATCTCGACGCGGGGCTGCTGACAGAGGACCCCACGGCGGTCATTGATGACCCTTCTGTCGATCTCGTCGTCGAACTCTCCGGCGACGCGGAGGCCCGCTCCTGGATAGCACGGGCACTCGATCAGGGTAAGGATACGGTGACGGCCAACAAGGCCGTTGTTGCCGAATTCGGTGAGGAGCTCTTCGATCGCGCCCAAGCCAGTGGCGCCGATCTCATGTTCGAAGCGAGCGTCGCGGGTGGCATTCCGATCATTCGCTCGATGCGCTCGGGGTTGGCGGCCAATCGGGTGGAATCGATCCACGGAATCCTCAACGGCACCACCAACTACATTCTCACCCAAATGACCCGAGGCACCGGAGACTATGGGGAGAGTCTGGAGTTGGCCAAGCAGAACGGCTTTGCAGAATCGGACCCGACCATGGATCTAAACGGCATGGATGCGGCGCAAAAACTAGCTATCCTGTGCCGCATTGCGTTTGGCACGAATGCCTCCGGATCCGAGATAGCGCGGTCGGGCATCGAAGGCATCAGCCGCGCCGATATCGAGTACGCCAGGGAGCTCGGCTACGTAATCAAGCTGCTCGCCATTGGCAAGCGGCGCGACGACCAGATCGAAGCCCGGGTGCATCCAGCCATGATTTCGCAGGATTCAGTGCTGGCCAACATCCACGATGAGTACAACGGCATCGAGGTGGTTGGCAGCGCGGTGGGAACTCAGGTGTTCACCGGGAAGGGGGCTGGGCAGATGCCCACGGCAAGCGCTGTGGTGGCGGATATGATCGAGGTGGCCCAGCGCCGGAGTTCCGGAGCTCGTTCGGGTGTAGGTGATTTGCTTCCAGGGCGCGGCGCCTTGAGGCTGGCGGACAGCGCGCAGATGGAATCGCGATTCTACCTGCGGCTAGTGGTGGCCGATCGACCCGGAGTGCTCGAGCTTATCGCCAAGATACTGGCCAGCCAACAAATCAGCATCGCTTCGGTCTTGCAAAAGGAACGCGATCTGCAAGGCGGTGCCGTGCCGCTGATTATCGTGACCCACGAAGCCAGCGAAGCAGCCATGCAGAACGGTCGGGAGGAGATGAATCGACTGAACGAGGTGCAGGAGGATGTACAGTTGATCCGCATCGAAGCGACATGAAGTACGTAGTTATCGTTCCCGACGGCGCGGCTGATTACCCGGTCGCCGAGATCCAGGGTCGGACGCCCCTGGAGGCGGCCTCCCTGCCGAACACCGATCGCCTGGCTGCGGAAGGTTCGGGGGGGTTAGTGAAGGTGATCCCCGACGCTCGTCATGCCGGCAGCGACATCGGCAACCTCGAGCTTTTCGGGTACGACAGCTTGGTCGACTATACGGGCAGGGCTCCGCTCGAAGCTAAAAGCATGGGGATAGAGCTGGAAAAGGACGGGATAGCGTTCAGGTGCAATTTGATCAACCTGCGGGAGGAGGTTCTTCACGACTACAGTGCAGGGCACATCTCCACGCCCGAAGCAGACGAGCTGATTCAGCTTCTGAACCAGGAGTTGGGGAGCCGCCAGATTCGATTCTACACGGGGGTGGGGTACCGCCATTTAATGATCTACGAAGGCGGTCCGGAACACCTGGAGACTCATGCCCCTCACGATATCATGGGCAGGAAGATCGCCAACAATTTGCCTGCCGGCGGCGGCCAGGAATTGGTAAGGGATCTCATGGACAGAGGTGCAGACATTCTGTCTGGTGCCGCGGTCAATCGGAAACGCGAGTCAGCCGGAGAGCTGGCGGCGAATGGCATCTGGCTGTGGGGTTCGGGTCGCGCACTGCAGCTGGAGAAGATGCACAGCAAATTCGGCATATCCGGTGCCGTCATCTCCGCTGTGGATTTGGTACGCGGTATCGGACTTACTGCCGGATTGGAGATCGTGGACGTCCCGGGAATTACCGGTTACACCGATACCAACTACAAAGGTAAGAGCCAGTACGCCCTCGAAGCCTTGAGAAAATACGATCTCGTTTATGTGCACGTCGAGGCTCCGGACGAAGCGGGTCACAACGGCGACCTGGACGCCAAGATAGGCGCGCTGGAGGATATAGATCGGCACGTCGTTGGGCCTCTGGCTGACGGGGTGGTCCAGCTAGGCGATTGTCGAATCCTGCTGTCGCCCGATCATCGGACGCCCCTCGAGCTCCGCACACACAGTCGGGAACCAGTACCGTTCCTTCTTTGGGGTACCGGGGTGTCGCCCGACGACATCCGTCGATACGATGAAAGAGAAGCGGAGCGGGGGTCACTTCAGGTCGAAGCCGGACACCGCTTGATGGAGTTGTTGGTCCGCGGAGCAACCAATGTCTGAACGAGCTACCAGCCGATGGTGACCGTATGGCGTTGATCGTTCAGAAATACGGCGGCACGTCGGTTGCGACTCCCGAGCTTATCCGCAGAGTGGCGGAACGTATCGTTGCTCGCAATAAGGCCGGCGACCGCATGGTGGTGGTTGTTTCCGCCATGGGCGACACGACCAACGAGCTCGAAGCGCTGGCGCGAAAGGTGACCCGACGTCCCTCCGACCGTGAGATGGATATGCTAATGGCGTCCGGAGAGCGGATTTCAATGTCTCTTCTGTCGATGGCGGTAAATGATCTGGGGGTGGAAGCGGTATCTCTGACCGGCGGCCAAAGCGGAATTATTACCGATACCGCCCATCGGAAAGCGCGGATTCTTGACATCAAGGTCGATCGCATGTTGGCGGAATTGGAAATGGGTCGGGTGCTGATCGTGGCCGGTTTCCAGGGCGTCACCACCGACGCCGAGGAAACGACCCTGGGCAGGGGAGGTTCGAACCTCACCGCCGTGGCTCTGGCTTACGCCCTGGGGGCAGACGTATGTGAGATGAATACCGACGTAGACGGCATCTATACGGCAGATCCCCGAGTCGTCCCTGACGCACGAAAGCTGGATCTCGTTACTCCGGAGGAGATGCTCGAGATGGCCGGTGCCGGAGCTCGCGTTTTGCAGTCGCGCTCCGTCGAATTCGCCGAAAAGTACGGGGTTACCATCGCTGTCCGTTCGAGTTTTAACGAAAACCCTGGAACGTTGATAAAGGAGACAAAAGAGATGGAGGAGGTACTGGTGCGGGGTGTCGCGCACGAGCTGGATGCCGCCAAGATTACGGTTCGGCACGTCACTGACAGGCCGGGAATAGCGGCAAAGCTGTTCGGCTCGCTCGCGCAACGCCACGTCAACGTCGACATGATCATTCAGAATACCAGCGAGGCGGGTTCGACAGATGTCTCCTTCACCGTGCAGAACGAGGACCTCGATAAAGCGTTGGACGTGTGTGCCGGCGTCCAGAAGGAACTGGGTGCCGAAGAGGTGGTTGCCGATTCCGACATCGCCAAGGTGTCCGTGGTTGGAGTGGGGATGAAGAGCCATGCGGGGGTGGCGGCGAGCATGTTCGAAGCGCTGGCGACGGCAAACATTAACATTCATATGATCAGCACCTCGGAGATCAAAATCTCCGTCGTGGTTCGTGAAGCCGACGCAGAGCCCGCCGTGCGTGTGTTGCACAACGCTTTTAAATTGGCTGAGGCGAGTTGATATCCGGAGGATCTAATGGCAAGGCAATACAGAGTTGGGATAATGGGAGCCACAGGAGCGGTGGGGCAAGTAATGCTCGAGATTCTGAAGGAACGGCGTTTCCCACTCTCCGAGTTACGGTTGTTGGCTTCCCATAGATCGGCTGGACAGAGGGTCGAATTTTGCGGCCAGGAGTTGGTGGTGCAGGAGCTGGCGGTGGACTCGTTCGGAGGCCTCGACCTCGTCTTGGCCTCGGCGGGCGGCAAGCTGTCCAAGGAGTACAATCCACACGCCGTGAAGGCGGGGGCTGTGGTGGTGGATAACACCTCCGCGTTTCGGATGGATCCCGACGTGCCGCTGGTGGTGCCCGAAGTCAACGAGGCCGACCTCGCCGACCATAATGGCATTATCGCCAACCCTAACTGTTCCACGATTATCATGGTGGTCGCGATCTGGCCTCTTCATACAGTGGTTCCAGTCAGGCGCATGGTCGTATCCACCTATCAGGCGGTCAGTGGCGCCGGGGCGCGAGCGATGGACGAGCTCAGCGAGCAATTGCGGCAGGTTTTGGCCGGTGCTCCTGTAGAGCCGAAGGAATTTTCTCACCAGATCGCGCTGAATCTTTTTTCTCACGATTCGGACATCGGCCCTGAGGGATATTGTGAGGAGGAGATGAAGATGGTGAAGGAGACCCGCAAGATGTTCCATCGCGATGATCTGAACATCACCGCGACGACCATACGCGTCCCGGTGATGCGGGCTCATTCCGAAGCGATCAATCTGGAATTTGAAATGCCGATGGAGGTCGAGGAAGCGCGATCCATCCTCGCTCGAGCACCTGGCGTGAAGATCGTTGATGATCGCGAAAGGAACTATTTCCCTATGCCGATCGAGGCCTCTGGCCAGGACGAGGTCTTGGTGGGGCGTATCCGGCAGGACATTTCCCAGGCCGACAACATGGGTCTCGATCTATGGGTCAGTGGCGATCAACTGCGGAAGGGTGCGGCGCTGAACGCCGTTCAGATAGCTGAGCGGCTGGCGGATATGAAGGTGCTGCGGGCGGCGTAACGGGTCGGCTGGTGAGACGTGGAAGCTGAATTCAGGGGAGGTCACGCACACACACGTGATCGATAAATCGCTCGTAGAGATCCACCGCCTTGTGCAGCTGTTCTAGTAAAATCCACTCATCTGCGGTGTGGGCTTGCGCGATATCGCCAGGACCCAGCACCACCAGTTGTGACATCTTCTTCACGTACGCCATTCCATCCGTTCCGTAAGACACCGTCCCCGCTTTGCGTTTCCCCGCCATTCTCAGGGCCGTCTGTACCAAGGGCGATTCCAGCGGAGTATAGAGCGGCAACCCGCCGCGGCGGATGCGGCATTTCAGTCCATTTTTTCGGGCACTGTCGGTGATACGCCGGATTAGCGGTTCGGTATCGACTCCGGGCATGGGACGATAGAGAAGAAAACACTCGCTTCGTGCCGGATATATGTTGATGGCGACATTGTGGTCGTTGACGCTGATGTTCAGCTCGGAGTACGGCGGATCGAATTCCGGGTTGTAGTAGCGCTTGGACGTAAGCACCATCTTCCGAATCTTCAGGGCGTCACTCAGAAACGGAATCATCTTGAGGTTTGCGTTGACACCTTTGGTGGTGCTGGTATGAGCCGGCTTCCCCTTCGATGTCACCCAAGCCGAAAGACTGCCCTTGTGCGCGTGGACCACGCGCAGCATCGTCGGCTCGCATATGATTCCGTACCCTTCGGAGGCCTCCTTGAATAACCTCGAGTGCTGAACCACCTTCTTGGCGCCCGCCGCGTGGCGCTCTTCGTCACCCGTCACGATCAGATACAGCGGCGCCTTGAGATCTGCGGACTTGAAACGGGCAGCGGCGCAGAGGGTAGCGGCAAGCGGACCTTTCATGTCGCAAGAGCCACGTCCATACATTTTGTCGCCGGAGATCAATGCACGGTAGGGATCGCTGGTCCAGCCGTCCTCCATCGCTGCCGGAACCGTATCGTCGTGACTCATGAGCGACAGGCCACCGGTGCCGTTGCCCAACTTCGCGATCATCGAAAGCTTCGGCGTCCCGAAGTCGTCCACATAAGGGATCTCTTCGATCTCGAATCCCAGCTTGCTGGCGATTTCGATAACGTGCCGGGTGACTTCGACATTACTGGTGAGGCTGGGTGATTTGAATCCGACGAGATCTCGTGCGATTCGAATAACGTCCAGTTTCACATGTCCTCCTTGCGAGGAAACGGCGAACAGACAGATGCAGAGGTGGTAAAACGGCGAGGGCCTGCTTCCCCACGGGTAAGCAGGCCCTCGCAAACCTTGGACTTAATTCTCAGCCAGTGACGGCACCGTGAAATTCGGTCCAGTCTTCCAGGTTGTTAAGATTTACGGCGTCGAGGATCGAACCGTCGTCGCTGATGCCGGCGGCCGACAGGATTCCACCTCTGGTTCCGTCATCGTGATTATACCCTCTGATGGCGGAATTCGAGGCTTCGATCTCGCTGCTCGGAATGCTGCCACCACGCTGATCGAGGACCCACTTTTCGAACTGGGCGTAGGTAGGCAGGTTGTCTTTGATGTAGCTGATGGCGCTGTCGCGGTCGACCTTGAGGCCATCCAGCGCCATCTGATCGAATCCCTGTCCACACTCATCGTAGCTACTTTCCAGTTGGCCTTTGGCGCTCAACAGAACCTTCGACCACAATCGCGGCAGGTGGATAGCACCAAGCGGTCCTGAGAGATCCGAACTGATTAGGGGAATCTGTGCCATGATAGTCCTCCTTTAGGTGGGTTGGGCAGCACTAATCGCGCCGATATTTGATGTAGGGTTCGTACTATAGCTTAGCTAGCGGTGCGTGTCAATCAAATCTCGTCATGAGCGGTCCGCACGCCTGGAGTGCCCTGCGAGCGAGCCCCAAGGGCCGTGTACTGCCAGGGTCATCCCCGGCCACTGAATGTTCACGAACAAGGTGGTCGCATCCGGGGAGAAAGTGGCTCCCGCGAACTCCGAATTGTTCATCGCATTGCGCGCAAACTTGTAGATGTTGCCTCCAGGAGTTACCCCAACCATGAACTGTTCCTCCGGGCCGTCCTCGCAAAGCAGCAGGTCGCCCCATGGCGATACCGCCAGGTTATCGGCGTTGTCCACCAAAGCGGAATCGTTCGGTTCGATGAAGAGTTCAAGGGTGCCCGGCTTCTCATCTTCTTCTGGGGAGCCCTCGTGGATGCTGGGTTCGTAGCGCCACACCTGCCCTTTTAGCGTCTTGCCCCCGCTAGTGCAGATAAAATACATCGCCCCATTACCATAAGCGATTCCTTCGCCCCGCGCGAAGCGGGCGGCCCCGTTGGCGAAACCCTGAAATCGGAGATCGTCGTCGGGTGCCTGCACGTTCTCGATGTCGATCCAGCGTACCGGTATTGTTGTGCCGGGCAAGACGTTCTGCGCCTCCCAATTTCTGGTGTCCAGGCTCTTCGCATCTCGTGTAGCGAGCGCCTGAAGTCTGCCGCCTTCGTGGAGAGCGCCTTGGCGGTGAGGAATAAAACGGTAGAAGAGACCATCGCCGCGATCCTCGGTTTCGTAGACGATCCCGGTATTCGGATCCACCGCCACCGCTTCATGTACGAATCGGCCCATGGCTTTCAAGGGGTTGGGCGTGGTGACGCCACGCTCACCTGCGGGAACCTCAAAGTTGAATCCGTGATCCTGCTCGAAGGTCTCTCCCGATCTTTGCGGCGTCTCCTCGCAGCTTATATAACTGTTCCAGGGGGTTGGGCCGCCGGCGCAATTGCGCACGGTGCCGGCGAGGCTCAGATGGTGATGCTCGAGGCGGCGAGATCGCGTGTTGTAGGTCATGGTTGTGGTCCCGCCGAGACATGGCAGCGACCGGCGACCACCGTCAAACAGGGCTTCCCAGGGACGGCCAGCCAAGAGTTCGTTGCTGTCGCCGAACGCTCCATTGCCCACCGATCCGGGGGTCAGCTCGTGGTTGCAAATCAACATGGTGTTCTCGCCGGCTCCGGCAAAGGCGGCCATTCCATCCTGACCAGCCGGCACCAGCAGGCCGTCGTCCATCTGGCGCCCGGCTACCGAGACAACGCTGTAATCGAAGCCCGGAAGCAGGTCGACCACACCGATGGGGTCGGGAACAGGATCGGGAAACGGCAGGTTCGGAACGGCCTGCGTGGCGCTGCAGTAACCCGCTTCAACGAGGTGGCGCAGGCCGAGAAATCCCATCGTCGCAGCAGTGGAGGTTTTGAGAAACTGGCGCCTCGCAAGACTCATCAGTAGACTTGCCTTTCTGTCGGGATTTAATGTCGACGGTGTTAAATCTAAACACAAAGGTGATGTCCAACCATCGCGGGGATCTGAGCATGGAGGGTCTGCAAAGCCGTTTTGAAGATGTGGACAACGACGGGGACCGAGAGGTAGTGGTGCAGAATCGATGGATCCGCGTAGAGCTGCGCGTTCCCCAACATCTCGGATACTCGTTCTACAAGCGGCGCTTCACCTGGGGAGGCAGGCTGCAATCCCTGGTCTACAGACCGACAGGAACCGAATACTTTCTCACCCGCATGATAGATTTGGAAGGCATCAACCCTTTCGGCCTTCCCGACGAGTTGTTCCAAAGCTTCGAGTTTGACGACTCAGACGGCGAAAAACGAATCTTGAAGATGGGCGTGGGCATCTTCCGCTCAAAGGTCGGCGAGGATGGTTTCGAACCGCTGCCGTGGAGCTGGTATCAGGAGGAGGACGGGGATGAGCTGGTTGTCGCCTTTCGCCAGGACGTACGCGATATAGGTCCTTACAGCTACGTTTACGAAAAACGATACCGGTTTCGTCCGGATGCCGCCTGGTTCGCCATGGATGTGACCCTCGAGAACCGCGGATCCGGCACCATCGCCACTTCCTGGGACATCCACTCCTTTCATAAAGCCGGAGTGCCACCGAACACGTCCTGGCTGGTTGCGCCGAAAAACTGCTGGTCCAGCTGCGGTACCAGCCGGGTTCGCACGACCCTCAAGGAAGCGAGTCCCATAATGGCCACTCCGGAGACTCGCGAGATGGTGTCCGATAGGATCGTTTGGGACACCGACGGAACGCCCTGGTGGTACGCGCTGGGGCCGGGCGACGGAGACGAATTCTATCTGCTGCGGGCGCGCTTCGAACCGTATTGGGGCATGTTCTGGGCGGGCTACGACGCGTTTACGCCGCAGGGGATCAACAACGTCGAGGTTCCGGCTGGCGATCGCGCCACCTGGGGATTTGACGTGACGCTCGGAGTGGGCGGCCGAAACTTTGTTGCCGCCGCCGAGGATTCTGGTGTGACGATTGACCTGGATAGAGGCTCAGCAACGGTCTCCGTCCACGTGGCCTCCGAGCGCCAGGGAAAGCTGAGCGTTCAAGTGGCCGACCAGAGTGGACGATTACTCGCTCGCGAGCGCAGCGACAGGGCGGCACCGGAACGTCCGTTGACGTTGGATATAGACCTTCCCGATGAAGAGGACTTCTGCCAATTCGCCGTTACCTATGAAACTCCCTCGAGAATGCCGCTGCAGGTGGAAGAGATCCTGCCCCTGGGCCCGTCCCGACCCACCTCCCATTTGCCGTTCGACGCCAGTGGTACCCGCGTTTTCGTGGCCGTGAGCCACGAGCTCGATCATCCCGAAGCGGATGGCCGATACCTGTGGTGTCACGGCACCCAATCTGGTTTCGACGTTGACTGGCAAGGTAGTGGGCAAAGGATCCCGAGCGATATGACAGAGGTAGGTGTCGTCTGTCTGGTCGGCGACGCCTGGCCACCGACGGCGATCGACCGGCTCGTGCGATGGATTGAGTCTGGAGGGGGTCTGCTGCTGTGCGCCCCGTTTGGTGATCTTGCCTCCGGGCTTGGGTCGATCCTGCCAATGGTGCCCCTGGCAGCGCAGGACTCCGCGTTGCCCAGCACCCACGTCGTCCAGGGCACCGGGATGCCGCGGTACTCCGAAGCGGAATGGCGGGCGACCGAGGTGGGCGGGGAACTTCAGTTCGAGCGCCGGATCCACTGGGGCATCGAAGAGGTTGCCCCGGTCGTTGGCTTGCAGGCGGGCACCCCGCACCTGGTGGCGCGGAACCTCATGCTGGAACCTGACGCCAAGGTTCGCATCGGCCATTGGCAAGTCTGCCAACCCGGCCCCGAGTGTATCGTGCCTTTGCGTTACACCGATCCGGCGGGTAGTCCCGCCGTAGGCCTGGGTCAGATTGGTCTAGGCCGGGTAGCGGTGGTGGCGAGTCGCCCGGCCTGGGGCTCGCACTACCACAAGGTCGTCTGGGATGGATGGGGACAGTACCACCGGGCGTTCTTTGCCGGCCTCATGGGTTGGCTCGCAGGTGTTTGGGAGGAAACATGATCCGCCGGCGACATGGACTGTTGCTTCTCGCCATGCTTGCGCTTCAGGCTTCCGCCGGCGCGGAGTCCGAGGCGAGATTCGAATCACTCGGAGACTCGCTGGAAACCCTGCTGACCGACAACCTGATTCCGTTCTGGTATCCGGGCGTCGTCGATCTAGCCCGCGGCGGTTACAGATTGAACCACGACAGCAGCGGGCGTTACCTGGGGCCTGCGGCGAAGCAGATCGAGAGTCAGGCGGGGACCTTGTGGTTCTTTGCACGTCTCGCCCGAAGTCCTTTCGGCACCGAGCAGCATCTTGCCGCCGCCCGGCACGGGTTTGAGTTCCTTCGGGATCGCATGTGGGACCGCGAGTTCGGAGGTTTCTTCTGGGAAATCGATTCGACGGCCGCGGTTGCCAGCAAACCCCACAAAGAGATCGGGGCGCAAGCCAGGGCACTTAACGCACTGTCCCAGTTCATTATGGCCACCGCCGACTCCAACGCGTCGCAGCTTGCCTCAGCGCTGTTCCGGCGTTTGGAACAGCATGGTTACGATCGAATACACGGCGGGTATCGCGAATTCTTCCGACGCGATTGGGGCGCCATGCCAGACCAGATCAGGTCGTATTCGGGGTTGCGAACTGACGACAGATCGCTGCGGACTCATCTCCAACTCACCGAAGCCTTCGCGGCCTATTATCAGGTGACGGCGGACGAGCTGGTCCGCGATAGACTGATAGAGTTGATCCTGATACAGATCAACGCCATGGGTGATTCAAGCCTTACCTACGATCAAACCTGGCGGCCGCGCTCTGATCCTGAGAATCGGGTTCGCTCACCAGGTCATGACCTAGAAGCTATCTGGGTGGTCGCGGAGGCGTGCCGCGCGGCTGGTCTTCCTGTGTGTCCGTTCGTTCCCCGATTCTCTCGAGAAGTCAGCCACGCGATCGAACGCGGTTTCGATCGAACAGACGGGGGGTTCGTATCATTCGTGCCCGGTCGGGGCCAAACTGGACACAAGGTTTGGTGGCAACAGGCAGAGGGGTTGGTGGCCACGCTTTACCTCTACAATCTCACCGGCGAAGAGGATTATTTGAACGTCTTCGTGGGCACCCTTGGCTGGATTCTGAACGCTCAAGCGGATCGCCGACGCGGCGGGTGGCATGCGATAGTGGATCGGGAAGCAGCCCTTGAAGAGAAAAAGGCGAGTACCCGAAAAACGCCCTTCGAAACCGGCCGAGCCTTGTTTCGAACACTGGAGATCGTCGAGGTCCTAGGCCGGGATGGAACGCCAAGCGGCGCAAAACGGTGATTTTCGAGGCAATGTGACCGCATTCAGGCCCCGTGGCAAACCGCGCATAATCAATTTGCGATTGACAGGTCCGGACTTTGTAAGTATTAATTAATAATACACTAACGACGAAACAACAGACATTCCTGCCGCGGAATTTTCACTTATTCAGAGCTCCCCGCGGTCGGCAAGCGCGACGGAAAGCACCCTAGATGGCACCGCCAGCCAGCGATAGTCTAATCAAGGTAATAGGCAAGATTCCTCTTCTCAGGGGTCTGTCACCCACCCAGCTACGTTCGATCATCGGAATCTGCGAGCATCGAGTTTTGAACGAGGGGGAGCTGCTTTGCAAGGCAGATTCGGCCGCCGACGAGATGTACATCCTGGTCGCAGGCGAATGTGGCCTTGTGGGAACGGAAAGCGAGATCATCAAGGAGATTGCTCCGGTTTCGACGGTTGGAGATGCGTCGCTACTAACCGGCGTCGGGCACCCAGCTAACATCCGGGTGTCGAAGCAAAGCCATATCTTCGCCCTGACCAAGTTCCAGCTAGACCGAACGCTGAGGCGCGACCTGGATATGCAGGTCAAAATCTATCGGAACCTGAGCGAAACTCTGGCTTCCTCTATGGGAAACGAGGAAACCCTGCTCGAGGTGAACAAGAAGGAGAAGGACCGGTACGAGGTGCGTATCGCTTCCCTCGAGCGCCAACTCGGGAATCACACCCGCAAGATCGACCTGGTCTTGGAACTGCTCGGGTCGCGTGCGGAGATGTCGAAGGACGAGGTCGATCTATATCTGCAGGAAAGGTTGAAAGACCTCGTGCCGCGGATTCTCGTGGTGGACGACGAAGCGGATTTTCGGCGATTTGCCAAGGAGGCTCTCGACTCCTTCTCCGTTTTGGAGGCCCAGAGCGGGAAAGAGGCCCTTCAGATCGTGCGCGAGGAACAGTTCGATCTGGTCATCGCCGACATCCGAATGCCCGAGATGGACGGATACTCGTTGCTGGCCAATCTGCGTACCTATTCACCGAACCTGCGGGTCGTGGCTGTGTCGGGTTACCTAGGGACCGAGGAAATCAGCGATTATGAATTCAATGGGTTCATCGATAAACCGATGGGGCCAGAACGTCTTCAGGAGGTGGTCGAAGCAACCCTCAAGCAGAACTACAATTGAGGAAGGTAAGCGTACCTTCGATCAGGACTCCCAGAAGCCCCAACCACTGAGCTGTACTCACAGCAACTCGATAGACAGATGAAGTACCTGCTCACCGGAGGAGGTACGGGCGGTCACGTCTACCCGGCCCTGGCGCTCGCAGACGAGATCGCAGCTCGCCAACCTGCGGCCTCCTTCTTATACGTCGGCTTGGCAAGCAAGCTGGAAGCGTGGGTTGTCCCCAAGCGTGGATTCCCCATAAAGTTTGTGCGTTCTCGCTCCTGTCCCAGATCCACATCACCCTGGTCCTGGCTCGTCTTTTCTTTGACCCTGGCCGTCGGAATCCTACAGGCCTCCCTACTACTGCTGCGCTACAGGCCACATCTGATCTTAAGCACGGGTGGCTACGTAAGTGCTCCGATAATGTTTGCGCACGGAATCCTCAAGAACATCGGCTGTTCACGCAGCAAGGTGTTTATCTTCGAGCCAAACGCCCATCCAGGGATGTTGAACCAGGCCGCCGGCAGGATGGCAGATCGAATTGGGGTCGCCTTTGAACAGGCGGGTCGATGGTTCGACATGCGGCGGGTCGCAGTCGTCGGCTATCCCGTGCGGCGCGAGGTGTTGGCGTCGGATCGCGCGGTGGCCAGGAAGCGGTTTGGTATCCCACCGGAAGCGCCCGTCGTACTCGCATTTGGCGGATCGGGCGGGGCGCGGGCAATCAACGAAGCGGTGATCGATTCGCTGCCGCACCTTCTTTCCCGCCCCGAGCTCCATCTGATACACATCACCGGTCAGTACAAAGGTGCAGACTATGACGCCGTGGCGGAAACGGCGGCGCGACTGGAGACTCTCTCTCTAGCTCCGAACCGCGCGGACAGATACCACCGTTTCTCCTACATGGAAACGATTCAAGACGCCTATTCTGCCGCCGACCTGGCAATCTGCCGCGGCGGCATGGGCGCGCTTACCGAGATTGGCGTCTGCGGGTTGCCGTCCGTGATCATCCCATTGCCGTCCGCTGCTGAGGACCACCAGGCGATGAACGCGCGGGAGATGGAGAGAGCAAACGCGGCGCAGGTGATCTACGAAGAGGCATCGTGGCGCGAGGGCAAGATTTTCAGTCGTGTCGACGGCAAGCGCCTGGCGGCGAAAGTCACCGCACTGATAGACGACCGCGAGAAGCGCGTCGCCATGGGCAAGGCTGCTGCTACGCTGCCGCACAAGAACAGCCTCGATCTGATGCTTGCAGAGATCGAGAATCTCATTTTGGGGCGCCGGCCAGCACCTCTCACCTTAGAGTTTCCCGTTCGTGCGAAGTCGGTGCCTGAAGACCCCAATGCGCTGTTGCGCTGGGTGAGTCAGCGTATCGACGAAAGCAATGACGTCAATGGCTTGGATCCGCGGGAATTGGCTTATCTGCGCCATCACGCGGACCGATTGTTGGTTTCCTCGGCATGGTACGAGACCCCGCTGGGCAGGCGGAATGTGGGGATCAAGCTGGTGGGCTACCTCCAGTATGTCGAGCATGTGCCGCTACTGCTGAGCATTCTGCAGGATCGAACCAGGGTTGGCCCGCTCAAGCGGCTGTTCGGAGGGGATTTTGTCCACGGTGGGTTCCTGCGGCGCAACGCCATCGAATTCGGGATTCGTAAGTTGGGTGTAGCGGACGAAACGGTAAAGGACGCGTTGATTCTCGCGTTGCGCGAGGATCCGTATTTTGAGGTGCGGGCTGTGGCGGCCAGAGCGCTGGGAGAGTTTATGGGCCCGTGCGTCGAGCTGGAAGAGCGCTTGGTCGAGGCGCTGGACGATCCCTATCCCGAAGTGGTCATCGAAGTGATTGGAGCCCTCGGCTCGATCGCTCGTCACGAGAAGGTCCTCGAGCACTTGCAAAGATTTTATTTGCACGACAGTTGGCAGATTAGACAGCGGGTAGTTGCTGTGCTCGCGCAGCTTCTCGAGCGCCGCCTCGTAGATCTAGATGAGGTGGCGAAAAGCGCTGATCAAATTCTAATGACGTCCCCTTTCTTCAGTCCCCGTTTTCCCCTCAAACAGCAGCTGGACTCTCTATTCCAACAGCTTGAACGCGCTTCCGCGAGCCGGGAAAATCAACGGCACACTGCGGAACAGTGACCGCTGTGATCTACTATCTAGGCACATACCTATACGACACGGTGGAAGCGCTCTCCTTCCTGCGCTTGCTCAACTCGATCAGTTTTCGAGCGATTGCCGGGGCGATTACGGCGTTGTTGTTTACCATTCTGTTTGGCGATCGCATCATCCTCTATTTCTATCGTTCCGGCCAGCGCGACACCCCGCGAAATTACGCCAGCTTCTCTACCGAGGGGGACTCCGCCAAAACCTACGGCGGTGGACTTATCGTTACCGGCATACTTCTGAGCGTCATTTTGTGGACGAAGGTCCACACTACGTTCGTGCTGCTGTGTATCGGAGCGGTTCTGTGGTTCGCGGCCTTGGGTCTAATCGACGACAGATTGAAGGTGCGGCATGGCAGCAGCGATCGCGGTCTTTCGGAGGCGGCCAAGCTGGTCCTGCAGTCAGTCTACGGCCTCGCTTTTGGCCTGATCTATGTAATCGAGGAACTCTCGCCTTTGCCGACGGGCTTGGCAACGCAGTTGTATCTCCCATTCGTCAAGAATCCAATTGTCGATCTCTCCTGGGGATACGTCCCTTTCGTAATCTTCACAGTGATCGCGATTGCCAACTCGGTCAATATCGCGGACGGAATTGACGGTCTTGCGGTGGTGCCGGTGGCGTTCGCCATCGCGGTTTTCGGAGTTTTTGCCTACGTTGCGAGCCACGCAGAGATATCGGATTTCCTGATCTTTCCGTTCATGCCGGGCGTCGGGGAGGTGGCCATTATCTGTTCTGTCGTGTTCGGGGCCTGTTTGGGATTTCTCTGGTTCAATTCCTACCCCGCCAATGTCATTATGGGCGATACCGGCTCGATGGCGCTCGGCGGGCTCCTCGGGACAGCCGCGGTTCTTGTCAAACAGGAGTTCCTGTTTCTCATCGTCGGGGGGATCTTTGTGGGGGAGGCGTTTTCCGTCCTGGTGCAAGAAAAAATCGGCATCAAATGGCTGGGCAGACGATTCTTCCAGCGGGCACCGATTCACCATCATTTCCAGTCTCGTGGTCTCGCCGATACCAAAATCGTTATTCGGTTCTGGATCATCGCCGGCATCTTGGCGCTGTGCAGCCTGGCAACATTGAAGATTCGATAAATACGTAGCTCCCCGCAGAATAGCTCAAGCAGATGCAATTCGACCGGCTCGATGGGTGCGCCCGCCCGTCAGGCCGGTGGCTAGGAAAGCGAATTTGATGTAGGCGGAGCTAGATCAGAGAACGTTTAATCCGTAGATACACAACAAGACGACCACGATACCCATGGTGACACTGATCCAAATCGGGATCGGAGCCGCCTTGTTTCCGTAATGTTCTACGGAATACCGGTTGTACTCCCGGGAGATCAGCATGTAGGCGGAGACAATCGAGCTGATAATCGCCACGATCAGGAATACAATGCCCATCTGTTCCGGTGCGAAGGTGCGGCTCAGGGTAAGCGCGTAGGAAATCACGTTCACCAGGAGTCCAAATTCGCGCGACACTAATCCGTAGATGACAATGCCGAGACTGAAGGAACTAATGGTGAGAGTGGCAAGACCACTCAGAATGGGTAGCTGGAAGAATGCGATCAGGACCAGACTGCCGATCAGAAGGTGAACCCACATCCCGGCGTAGGCATAGAAAAACGCCGGTCGCTCCAAAGAGGCTTGACCGACGAGATATTGGGAAAAGGTCGGGCGTTTGGTCACAAGCTCAACGTGTGTAGCAGGGCGCAGCAGGGGCGGGGAGGCCCTAAGATACTACATCGTCTCTGCGGCCGTCAAGCACTCGATCGAGTCGAGGCTACTCGACTCTAAGCGGCGTTGGCCAGAGGACACTCCGAAGTTTCCAACCCTTTGCCGATGGTGTCGCGTTCCAGGAAGCGCACCAGGTTATAGCAGCTTTCTTGTGGTTCGTTGAAGGAGACGGCGAGGGCGTACACCGGGCCGCGTCCATCGGTTGTCTGCAACCGACAGTTGACGATGCGGGCTTCTATCGCCTCCAAACCGTAGCGAATATCACGTTCTGCTCCGTTAGAGAGGTTGGTACCTGCCATCGACGGTCGGGTGAATCGACCACGTTTGGCCGTTCTGCGACGGACCGCCTGCTCCACGTACTCTTCAGGTGCGGACAGGGTGAGGCGCAACGATTTCGATGCCGGGATCTGGCGCACGAACACCTGAGCGCCACCGCCACTGAGGTTGGTGACCACGGCCGGTTTCGAAAGTGTCACTCCCGGTCTCGCGGTTTCCTCCCACTCCGCCAACGCTTTAAGGGTTACAGCAACTCGATAGGAGCCGCGACGCTGGTGCCCGTCAATGGTTCGAGGTAGCTTCAGCAGCAACACGGGCACTCGATCATGCAATCGCCGGCGTCCGAATATTTCGCTGGAGAAGGAGTAGTCCTTAGGGCTCTTTGGCAACGCCCGGACGGTGACCGAGGCGCCCCGAGGGGGACTCAAATCGGCGGGGGCGTCAACGCACAAATACCCGTCGGAGCTCAGATCCTGAATGCGCCCCAGGTGCTGCGAGGCGGAGATTTCCGGATCGTCAAAAGAGAGCAGGAAACGTTCGCCAATCTTTAGGCCATCCGGAAGCCGGTGGCCATTCTGTGTCTTAGCCATGAGTGAATCTCCTTGACAAAAGTGATCACGTATCAAAGTGATCGTATTACAAGAAATCGGCGGGTGCAGTCAAATCTTTAGTAGTATTTCATACTACATGGTAAGAATTTTTTGCAAGCTGCATCTGGCCCCGCCTAAAATGTAACAAGTGAAGTAAGAACATGGTCTTAGAAGTTAACAGGAGACTCGACGAGGCGGTCTCAACGGTCAAAGGGGTAGGGGTAAGGAGGGCGAAGGTATTGGCCGAAACGGGTATCTATTCCGTCAGGGATCTGCTCTACTACGTTCCGCGACGGTACTTGGATCGCAGCGTCGTGCTGCCGATTGCACAACTGCGAACGGACCGTGAGGTCACCATCATCGGGCGAGTTGCCTTGGTTCAATCGTCGTATGGTCCAGGGACTCGGCTGACACTTACCGTTGAAGACGAGAGCGGTTCGATCGAGTGTATTTGGTTTGCAGGTAGCAAATACCTGGCCAAGAATTTCGAGGAAGGTGACCATCTGGCACTCAGCGGCCAGGTCCGAATCTATAAAGGGCGGCAGCAATTCACCCATCCGGACTACGAATTCGTCAGCCTTTCCGGGGAGCAGAGCTTTCTCCACACCTCTGGAATCGTGCCGCTCTACAGTACCAGCGCGGATCTCAAGGAACGCGGATTGCGAACCCGCACCTTCAGGCGGGTTATGGCTCAGGCGCTGGATCAGTATGGCGAGGCCGTGGTGGACACGTTAGATCCAGACGACCGCGCGGAGTTGGGGTTGCTGGATCTGAAAACGAGTCTGCGGTCGGTGCACTTTCCGAGCGATGCAGAATCGGCACAGCAGGCGCGCCAGCGCCTTGCGTTTGAAGAGCTGTACCAGCAACAGCTGCTGCTGGCGCGGGCCAGAGCCCGGCGCCGCGCCTCCCGCGACGGGATCTCTCTCGGTCTCAGGGACCTGGTCGACCGCTTCCTGGAGCAACTCCCGTTCTCGCCTACTGAAGCGCAGCGCGCGGCAGCGGAGGAGATCCTGAGCGACATGGAGGATTCCTACCAAATGTGCCGCCTGCTGCAGGGCGACGTGGGATCGGGAAAGACGCTGGTCGCGCTCTGCGCCATTCTGCAGGCTGTTGGCAGTGGTTTTCAGGCAGCACTGATGGCGCCCACCGAGATTCTCGCCACGCAGCATTACCATACGATAGTACAGCAGCTCAATCCGCTCGGAGTAAACGCCCTTCTCTTGGTGGGCAAGCAACGACCGGCTCTCCGTCTGGAGCTGCTCAACTCGATCGAAACGGGCGCTGCGGACATCGTGGTCGGAACCCACGCGCTCATTCAAGAAAGCGTTAGGTTCCCGAAGCTCGGCCTGGTGGTGATCGATGAGCAGCACCGATTCGGCGTGGTCCAACGCGATCTCCTGGCGAACAAGAAAAAACAGGCGAACCTTCTATATTTGACGGCTACACCGATTCCCCGCACCCTGGCCCTGGCACTTTACGGAGACACCGATATGTCAATTCTGAATCAACTACCGCCCGGGAGGAAACCGGTCAGGACGGCGGCGCGATCGGAGACAAGCCGCGAAGCTATTCTCCGATTCGTGGCCGAGCAACTGGATTGCGGAAGGCAGGCGTATCTGGTGTATCCGTCCATCGAGGACTCCGAAAAGTTGGGATTAAGGTCCGCTTCCCGGGCGTTCGAGGAGCTTTCCACTGGGGCTCTCGCAGGTTATCGGCTCGGGCTGCTTCACGGCCAGATGTCAGAGGATGAGAAAAACTCGACGATGAAGGGGTTCGTCGAGGGCAGCACCCAGGCGCTGATCAGTACTACCGTTGTCGAGGTGGGCGTCGACGTCGCGAACGCGACGGTCATGGTGATCGAGAACGCCGAAAGGTTCGGTTTGGCACAGCTGCATCAGCTGCGTGGGCGCGTTGGGCGTGGTGTGGACGAGTCGTATTGCATACTCATCAACGCTGCCGCTGCGGACGGAGATCGGACCGCCGCGCAGAACAGAATCGATCTATTGTGCCGGACCAGTGACGGCTTCGAGATCGCCGACGAAGACCTTGCCCTGCGGGGTCCCGGTGAGCTGCTGGGTACCGCACAGGCGGGACAGGCGGCATTTGCCGTCGCAGACTTGAGCCGGGATGGCGAGCTCCTGAGACAGGCTCGAGAGTTGGCCGGTAGAGTCGTAGGCCAGGACGACCATTGCCGGGAAGTTACGCAGCAAGTCGAACCAAATTCGGGATTGTAGAGGAGTATAGCCATGGAGGAGGTGCGAGTTGCCACATTCGCCGGTCCAGGGTCCAAACCAACGATCAGAACCGTAGCCAAACCTGCGGTGCCGGAGAATGCAGCTCTGATAGAAATCGAAGCGTGTGGTGTATGTGGGACAGACCTGCATATCCTGAAAGGTCATTGGCCCGGCGAGCTGCCGTGGCCCTTCACCCTCGGTCACGAGCTAGCCGGAACCGTGGTTGAGATTGGCAGCAGGCTCACTCACGATTTTATGGGTGCTCCGTTGAGCGTGGGATGTCGCGCCATGCTGCCGCCATTGATGCCTTGTGGCAGCTGCTACTACTGCGTGCATTTTCCGACTCACGCCAATCGTTGTCTGCAACCGACCTACTACGGCAGGTACCTGGCGTTCGACAAACCTCCTCATCTGTGGGGTGGTTGGGCGGAGATGGTGTACGTTGACCTCGACCTATTGCCGGCTACCAAAATCTACCGCTTGCCCGACGGTATGTCGGCCATGCTTGGATCGCTGTCGGAGCCGCTGACATCATGTATCCGTGCGCTAGGTCGCGCCGCCAGGAGTGGGGGATTCTCGGTGGGGGATACGGTAGTAGTGCAGGGGTCAGGCCCCATTGGGGTGCTGATGCTCGTGGCGGCTCGCGAAATGGGGGCGGGAAAGGTCTTCGTGGTTGGTGCCCCGGAACGCCCGCGACTGGAAATATGCCGTGCCTTCGGAGCGGACGGCACGGTCTGCATCGAAGATTACGGTTCCGCCGCGAGCCGGATAGAAGCGGTCGGGCAAATGGTCGGAGGATTTGGCGCCGATCTGGTGGTCGATTGCAGCGGGCATCCCTCCGCCGGTCCGGAAGGATTGGAGATGCTTCGCGACGGCGGAACCTACGTGGAAATGGGGCAGTTTACCGATGCCGGTTCGATCGAAACCAACTGGCACCGCATCTGCTCAAAGGATGTGACGATCGTGGGGAGTTGGGCGTTTACCGCAAACGACATTCCGTTGGCGATCGAAATGCTCGATAGAGCAGCCGATCGCTACCCCTGGTCACAACTGCAAACATCCTTCCCGTTCTCGGAAGAAGGAGTACAGGAAGCTATTGACGCGGCCATGGCGATGCGCTGCGTGAAAGCGACCATACGGCCCAACCGTTGAGTGTTTGCCGGCGCCATCATTCAGGAAATGCTCTTCAATCCCGATTCGACGATAACGGCGATCTCGTCCGCTTCTTCCTTGGTCAAAATCAGCGGAGGCGCCACGAAGAATATCGGTTCGGGGCCGGCTATGGCGTGGCTCATGCGACCCAGAAGCAGCCCCTCCTCCTTCATCTTCTTTTGTACCTGCGCGGTGCGTGGTGCATCCAACATGCCACCCTCTTCATCCACCAGCTCGATGGCGATCATGAGTCCCTTGCCGCGAACGTCCCCTAGAAACGGTGAGCTAATACTCGACAGACTCTCCATCAGATAGTTGCCCACCGTTTCGGCGTTCTCCCATAGCCTCTCCCGCAGAAGGATATCGATAGCTGTCACGGCGGCGGTGCAGCAGACGGGATGCCCGCCGTAGGTGGAAATCTGCGAGAACTCCCGATCTTCTTCAGGAGAGCCGAGGAACGCCTCGAACACCTCCGGGGTAACAACGCAGGCCCCCAGGGGCAGGTAGCCGCTGGTAGCGCCCTTTGCCAGCGTAATCATGTCGGGCACAACACCCCAGTGTTCGCAGGCAAATAACCTTCCGGTCCGCCCGAAGCCGTTGATGACCTCATCGAAAATAAGCAGGACTCCATAACGATTGCAGATCGCGCGAAGCTGGGGTAGATATTCGTCGGGAGGAACCAGAACTCCGCCGCCTCCTATGATTGGCTCGGCGATGACGGCGGCTACCGTTTCCGGTCCCTCGCGGACAATCGCATCTTCTATTTCTGCGACGCAGGCCACACCGCATTTCGGGTACTGCAGGTGAAGCGGACAGCGATAACAGTAAGGCGGATCTGTGTGCAGAAACCCGGGCACCAGCGGTTCGAACTTTGTTCGGCGACCCACCTGGCCCGTCGCGGAGAGGGCGCCCATGGTGAAGCCATGGTACCCCTGGTACCGCGCTATCACCTTAAATCTGTTTTCGCCAGGAAATCGTTGCCGGCAGTACTGTCGGGCGATCTTCAGTGCCGTTTCGTTCGCCTCGGAGCCGCTAGCGCTGAAAAACGAGTGCTGCAGATCGCCGGGCAGAATATCCGCGAGGCGGGAAGCCAGGTTGGCGGCGGGGGCGGTGACCATCGCGCTGGAAGCGTACGGAAGCTTCTTCATCTGCTCGTAAACCGCATCGGCGATCTCGGTGCGGCCGTACCCCAGGGTCACGTTCCAGATTCCCGCAATGCCGTCTATGTAGCTGTTGCCGTCCGCGTCCTGAACTCTAACCCCGTCGCCCGACGTGATCACCATGAGATCGGTCTGCTCAAGGGTCCGATGCTGCAGCATCGGATGCCACACGTGCTGTTGATCTACAGTGCGAACGGCATCTGCTGAAATCGTCTCTTGTAAGGTCATCTCTCGATCCTCTGCTCCTGCTGGGAGTGTTCGTCGATTGCGCTAATCTACTGTTAGTCTTCGACAGCATCAACGCACCGTAGCAGTCAAGGCGATGTGTTCGCTTGACTTGATGATGTCATTTTGATAACTACTCGAATTGCAACGGTTTTCGAGCGCTGTGGAATCGCCAAGGATCCTGCAATGTCCAATCATCTGTTTCCCACGACCGTCATCGGGAGCTTGCCCCGGCCCGAGTGGCTGCGCCAGGCAATCCTGGACCGCAAATCTGGTGCGCTGACCGAGGACGAGACCACCGCCATCCTCGACCGGGTGATCGACGAGGCGATCCTGCTGCAGGAACGGTCCGGCCTGGAGGAGATTACGGATGGGGAGTGGCGCAGAGAGAGTTATGTCAAGGTGTTCGCTGAACGTGTACGGGGTTTTGAGAGCGATCTCAACGTGAGTGATATTCCGTATCCTGCGGTGGTAGCTCCAGTGGAGTACTACCGGCCCATCGCCCTTGAAGAGCTGAGATTTCTCCGCCCCAGAACCTCCCGGCGGGTCAAGGTTACCCTACCTGCTCCGTATATCATCGGACGCAGAATGTGGCATCCGGAATATTCCGCCAAAGCATATCCGACGAGAGAGGCGCTGATGACCGACTGCGTCGGGATACTTCGCGAAGAGATCGAGAAACTGAAAGAGGCGGGCGCCGACACGATCCAGCTCGACGAACCCTGGTTGAGCACGATGGTCGATCCGGAATTCCGCAAGAGGGAGGGCGTCAGCGATGAGCAGTGGCAGTACGAAAAAGACCTGTGCGCGGATCTGATCAATCAGACCGTCTCTGGATTCGACGATCTCAATACCGGAATGCATCTCTGCCACGCCCATTTCGCGCACAAACATGGAACCGAGGGGCCGTATGATCTGATCATGGATTCCCTGGCCAAGATCAAGGTTGGAACCATATCAATGGAGTATGCCACGCCGGTGGCCGGGGGCATGCACACCTTGAACAGGTTCCCGGAGCGGGTGCGGTTGGGGTTGGGGTGCATCGACCACTGCAATCGCGATATCGAATCTCCCGAGCAGGTCGTCGCCAGAGTTGAAGAGGCGATGGGCCACGTGGACAAGGAACGCATCACCTTGCACCCCGATTGCGGGTTCGCCCCCTCGGTTCAGAATCCGATGGATCTGGACGAGGCGTATCTGAAGCTGAGCTCCATGTGTGAGGCTGCCCAGATCCTGCGTGAAAAACACGCATAGAAATCCAGGGTGAGTAGATGACTGCTAGAAGAATCCAAGTGCGGCTAGAGAAACGGGGGGTTTCCTGCAAGGCGGAGGTCCTCGAGGACCTGGCGCCAAAGACCTGCAGCCTGCTGTGGGAAGCGCTGCCTCAAGGTGGCGACGCCTTCCACGCCAAGTACGCCAGCAACGAGGTCTACACCCTCGTTCCCCCGTTTGCGCCCGAAGAGCCCGGTCTGGAGAATCCCACCATGACGCCGATCGCCGGTGACCTGGTGTATTTCTACTTTGCCCCCGGCTTGGTCGCGCTTCCAGACGTCAAGGACACCGCGTGCGAAAACGGCGTCGTCGACCTGGCGATCTTCTACGGCCGTGACAATTTCCTGTTTTCTCCGACCATGGGTCCGACCCCGGGAACCCGGTTTGGCGCGATTACCGAAAACCTTTCCGAGATGATGGACGCGTGTACCAACGTCTGGCGAGAAGGGTTCGCCGGCGAACGCCTTATCTTCGAACGCAGCGACTAGCACGTTGTGGCGGCTGAGTATCGCTGCGTTGTGCAGCCGTCGCGAATCGATCTCACTGCCCTCCAATACCTGATTGAATGACTGAATCCCTGGTGTCACCCTCCGAGTTTGTAGGACTAGACGGGGTGACACACCTGTGCACTGGGGGCGAAGCGCCGTGGCTGAAGCGTTTCGACACCGTTTACCAACAGTTTTCCACCTGTAAGAGCGCCGGCGCGAAAGGTCGGCGCCAGATATTCGATCGGGTTTCCGCCTGTCGAAACAAGATGGCCGATCTGTGGAATGTGCCTGCGGATCGGATCGGGTTCATGCTCTCGGCGGCTGAAGGGATGAACTGGCTGGCGCGGGGTCTCGAACTGCGATCGGGAGATAACATCGTTACCACACGCATGGAGTTTCCGTCGGTGGCCTACGCCTGGCGTTCGGCGCGGGAGAGTGGGGTAGAGATACGCATGGTGGCGCATCGGAACTGGGTCGTGGAGGAAGAGGAATTGATCGCGGCTATCGATTCCAGGACGCGGGTGTTGGCGGTAAGTCAGGTGAGTTTCTATTCCGGTCAGTGTTTGGATATTCTCCGTCTTTCCGAGGCGACGAGAAGACAAGGTGCTCTGTTGGCGGTGGACGCCACCCATGCTTCGGGTGTCGTGCGGGTACCCGCCGAACTTACCGACCTTTGTGTGACCAGCTGTTACAAGTGGATGCTGGCGACCCACGGGCTGGCACCCTGCTACTTGAGCACCAGGGCCGAGGAGGTGGCCGAGGCGACGAGCTTCGGCTGGCACAACCTGGAGGTCTGGGAACGAAACACCTACGACTGCAAGCCAGAGGTGGCCGCCAAGCCGATGCCCGATCTTCTGGAACCGGGCAACCCTGCTCTAATCGTGATCATGTTTCTCGAGCGAGCCCTCGACCTGATGCGAGATCTGGGCATCGAGCGTATAGAAGGCCATGCCAGGGAGCTGGCGGCGCGTACCAGTGCAGGCCTCAAGGATTTGGGGCGGGTCGTGATTTCTCCAGAGGAGCAACCCAGGCGGTCTGGGAATACCTGCTTCGTCGATGAACGGGCCGAGCATTTGGTGGCGCAGCTAGCAGCGCAGCGCATTCTGGTTTGGGGTGAGATGGGACGAGTGCGCATATCAACCCACGTCCACAACAACGCTGACGACGTGGATCGTTGCCTGCGCGCTCTTCGAGGGCTGGGATAATCTCCTTTTGGCTGGCCCGAGCCGCACCAGATGGAGATGGATCTCGTCGCTGCTGCTGGTTGCCGGAGCGTCTGTCTGGATCCTGTTCGCCCTTTGGGGTGAGGATCTGGTGCGCTCAATCTACGCCGCCGCCGCCCCCGCTGAGTTTCTGAACGGCCTCATAAAGAGACAGTCCGTACATCGGGTCGACTACTACCTGAACAGGGGGTGGACGGCGGCGCGGGGCATGGCCTGGTTGATGTGGAGCGCCGCTGCCTTGATAGCGCTCTACCAAACTCTGCTGGCTACCGGGTTGTTTCGGCGGCGGAATCCGCCGCTTTTGGTGGCGATCGTGTTCGCGACAATCCTGGTGTGCGAGTCGTACGTTCTCGGCGTTCCGATTTTTCAGCTACTGCCCCACTGGTTCTGGTCTCTGCGCCTCAAGGAGCTCGGGAACTGGTGGCTTCTTTTCCCGCTCGCAGCGGTCCTGTGGGGCACCTTGCACCAGATATTTAGTGGGCCGGCAAGAAACAAGCGCAATCTGCTGCTCCTCATCCTGACAGGAACCCTGGTGCAGTACGGGATCGTCGCGATGGAAGGCAATGCCCTTGACGGCTTGCGGCATCGGTTGCTGGATACCGGGCATGGTGGATTCCCGCGGCTCGCGTCCGATCAGATAAGCCTCCTTCGAGTCGTCGCCGGTTACGACGACATGCTGGCCGCGGGCCAACTGGCGGATTATCCGTTTGGCACCAAACCACCCGGTGTGCTTGTTTTCTTCGTCCTTTGCGCACGACTGGCGGATATGCTCCAGTTTTCCGGAACGAACCTGGAGCAGCTATCGACGCTTGCCACGTTGCTGTTTCCCGTCTTTACCTACCTGGCGCTGGTACCACTGTTTATGGTTTGCCGGCAGTACGTTGGCACGAAAGAATCCTGGGTGCCCTGCTGCCTATACATTGCGCTTCCCAATCTCGTGCTGATGAATATGCATCTGGATCAGTTTCTGTTGCCCCAGCTGGGACTCTGGTTCGCTCTGACAATGGTCCTCGCGCACCGACGGGGGAGTGCGCTGGGCGGCGTGTTCAGCGGGGTCCTGCTTTATGTCTGTCTGTTTGTCTCGTTTTCGTTAATTGCGCTGGTCGCCCTGATTCCCGTCATCCTGATCGTGCGTGGCCCCGGTCGTTCAAACGCTACCAGGATGTTGGGCTACCTGATCTTTGGGTTTGTGGCTTCGTATGGCCTGCTTTATGCCATCGCCGACTACAGCGCAGTAGATCGTTTTTTCGCGGCCATCGGCCGGCATTCACAATGGAAGGTAGAGACCTGGGGTATTCTCACCGTTGTCTATTTCGCCATCCTGAACACGGTGGAGTTCGCACTTTGGTGCGGCGTGCCGGTTGCTATTCTATGCGGGGCCGAGCTGTATCGTTCGGCTCGGATCATGTGGACCACCAGACAAGTGGCGGAGGAGGGCACCTTAGGTGTTGCTCTTCTAGCCACTGGAGGGTTCCTGCTTATGTTCGGGAGAACTGTAGGCGAGACCGGCCGACTGTGGATCTTCCTGGCGCCGCTGGTGGCGTTTTGCGCTGCGGCCACGTTGAACAGATTGATGCCTGATCGCCTTTTGGCGGGGACTGCGGCAACGGTCACATTGCAGATGGCCGTCGTTCTCACCCTCAAGCGACACCAGGATTTCTTTTGACGGGAGTGATGGAGGACAACATTTCGTTCAAGACCGTAGCCTTGACTACCGGACTGGCCACTGTGGGCGTCGCGTCCCTGTTTCGCTACGCCGAACTGCAGCACGGTGCTGGCATGCCTCTGGATGACTCATGGATCCACTTGCAATTCGCGCGCAATCTCGTCGAGGGGAACGGCTTCGCCTTCAATCCGGGCGAGACGACGGCGGGTTCGACGGCTCCGCTGTGGACCCTCTCGCTTGCCGCACTGATGCTGTTGCCCTGGGACATCCTTGGTTCGGTCAAGGTGTTCGGCATTCTACTTCATTGGGCGAGTTCCGTGTTGGCCGTTCGCCTGGCTCGCAGCCATGGGTTGGAAGCTCCATGGGCCCTCCTGGTCGGTCTCGTAGTGGCGACAACCCCCAGGCTCGTCTGGGGAGCGCTTTCGGGGATGGAGATCCCGCTGTACCTGCTGCTGTCGACCGCGGGACTTTGCTTTCACGTTGAGTGCATCGGTCGTTCGCCGTCGATCTTGGGCACTATGCTGGTGGCATTAGCAGTGCTGGCGCGCCCGGAGTGTCTCATTCTTTTCCCGCTCTGTCTCATCGACAGGTGGCGTTTCGATCGTTCCCAGGATCATCGGCGAATGAACCTCAGGCACGGTCTGCTCTACGCCGCCATCATGGCGCCATCGATTGTCTTCAATCTGCTCGTCTCCGGCAATCCGCTTCCCAACACCTACTACGCCAAGGTGGGTGGTTACGGATTACTGCAGGCGATCGCCGCAGCTGATATGACGCAGGTGGGAAAAGCGCTGGTTGTCTATCCGTTGATTCAGGCTCGCGAGCTGGGTCGGTTCGCGGTGGAGAACAGTCTTTTCGTGAGCATGGCCTGCCTCCTGGGTTTCCTGGAGCTGCTGCGTCGCGATCGAACTGAGAACGGGAAGTTGTCATGGATCATCCCGCTCGTCCTCGTGGCGTTTCCGCTGGTCCGCGGGGCAGTCGCCCCGTTCAAGGGAGCGTTATTTCAGCACGGTAGGTACGCGGCTTTTCTCGTGCCGCTAATCACGGTTGCCGGAGTACTGGGTTTACGGAGCCTGTTCGAGGTTCTCGCTCACGGCCGCTCCGGCAAGCAACTCCAGCTCCTGCGGCAATGGGCCATTCCCGCCGTCGTAGGTCTACTAGTGCTCGAGCTGGCCGTCGCCAACATCAAATACGCCCGCACCTACGCACGCAACGTGGCCAACATCAACGCCACTCACGTGAAAATGGGGCAGTGGCTGGCCAGCAATACGCCAGCGGACGCCGTCGTTGCCACCCATGACATCGGCGCCGTTGGATTCTTCTCGAATCGGTATCTGTACGATACTACCGGCTTGATAACGCCGACTGTTCTGGACTACCTGCCGAAAGGACGACCAGCGGACAAGGGCGTCGCCCGCTTTCTGCGCGATAAGAAACCCGACTACCTCGTGCTGATCCCCAGCTGGTACCCGACCTTGACCCGAAGAATCGGAGGGATTCAAGCGGTATTTTCGATCAATGTCTCCGACAACACGGTGGTCGCCGGGGACCGGTTCGTCGCCTATCGACTACCCTGGTCCTCGCTGCCCCCGGATGGTCCGTAGCATCCCCGCCCATTGTCAGAAAATCGGCCAACTCGTACCTTGTCAGTCTTGTCTGCGTACCACAATCCAATAGCTCGAGAGCCACAATGAAGGCGATTCGGTTTCACGACAGCGGTGGCCCCGAGGTCCTGCGTTACGAGGAGATCACGGATCCGCAGCCGGCAGCCGCACAGGCATTGATCACCGTCGAAGCTTGCGGATTGAACTACATCGATACCTATCACCGGAGCGGCCTCTATCCGGTCGACCTGCCGTGTATTCCTGGAATGGAGGCGGCCGGCGTTGTAGCAGCGCTAGGCGAAGGAGTCAGCGATTTCGCCGTGGGAGATCGAGTCGCCTACGCTGGAGTTTTGGGCGCCTACGCCGAGAAGGTTGCTGTCGACGCGGGGAAGCTGGTGAAACTCCCAGACGGCGTCGATTGCGAAACAGGCGCGGCCTTGATGCTGCAGGGCATGACGGCACACTACCTCACTCACAGCACCTACCCTCTTGGAAAAGGAGACACGGTTCTGGTGCACGCGGCCGCCGGAGGGGTGGGTCTGCTTTTGACTCAACTCGCGAAGATGCTTGGGGCCCGGGTGTTCGGCACCGTATCGACGGCAGCCAAAGAAGAGCTTGCCCGTGCCGCCGGTGCCGATGAGGTAATAAGGTACACCGAGAACGATTTTGAGAAGGAAGTCTTGGCAAACACCGAAGGGCGCGGGGTCAACGTGGTTTACGATGGTGTGGCCCGAGATACCTTCGAGCAGAGTCTCAACGTGCTAAAGCCCCGGGGGTATATGGTTCTGTTCGGCCAATCCAGTGGTCCGGTGGAACCGTTCGATCCGGCTATTCTAAACATCAAGGGATCCCTCTTCCTTACGCGACCCACGATGGTGAATTATGTCCAGACACGGGAGGAGTTGTTGGAGCGGGCGAATGATCTCCTGCAGTGGGTGGTGGACGAGCGACTCGACGTACGCGTAGGCGAGCGATTTCCACTGGCCGATGCTGCGGAGGCACACAAGGCGCTGCAAGGGCGGCGAACAACGGGAAAGGTATTGTTGTTACCGTGAGCGTAAAGCGGACCCGGTAGCTATCCGATGTACCCGGAAGACGCAAAGGAGCAGTAATATGGTAGAAGGACTCGACGGCCAGGAGAGCGGTGATCTCGAAACCGACGCGCAGCAGCGTGCTACTCAAGAGCCGGTGGCCGAGCCGGCCGCAGCGGCTGAAGCGATTAAGGCGCCCGAAGTGATTGGGGAGCCCGAAGCTGACGCGCCTGAACCGGAAAGTGAGTTCTCCAAGCTACTTCGGGAACAGGAATCCGGAGAGGGCGACCGCGTCCTCAAGGGGGGGGAGAAGGTGAGCGGGGTCCTGGTCAAGATCGGTGAGGAAGACAGCTTCATCGATTTCGGCGGGCGCAGCGAAGGAGTTATCAAGACCGTCGAGCTGAAGGATGAGGACGGATCGGTGCAGTTCTCCGAGGGTGATCCCCTCGAGGTCTTTGTCGTATCCGAAGGGGAAGAAACCGTATTGACCCGATCCCTGCGCCACGAGGATGTCAGCTCCGATCACCTGCAGCAGGCCTACACGAACGGAATCCCCATCGAAGGCAAGGTCGAAGCCGTAAACAAATGGGGTCTTGGAGTCTCCCTGGCCGGCGACATCAGAGCCTTCTGTCCCATATCACAGATAGACACGCAATTCGTCAAGGATACCGAGCCGTATCGCGATCAAAGTTTCAGTTTCAAGATCATAGAGTATCGCAATGGGGGCCGGAACATCGTCGTTTCTCGGCGTGCGTTGTTGGAGGCAGACGAGAAGAGGATATCCGATGAGGTTCGCGCCGGACTCAAGAAAGGTGCTGAGATCGAAGGTACCGTTACCCGCTTGCAGCCGTTTGGCGCATTTGTGGCATTGGGTGGGGGCGTCGAAGGGCTCATACACGTGTCCGAGATGAGTTTCCAGAGGGTGAAACATCCGTCTGAGGTTTTGCAGGAAGGGCAGCAGGTCAAAGTGGCGGTTATCGAGCTGAAGAATCTCAGAAGCAAGAAGAAAGAGCGAATCTCCCTGTCCTGAAGGCGCTGGAAGAAGATCCCTGGGATGAGGTGGTCAAGCAGTTCAAACCGGGTTCAGTGGTAGAAGGCAAGGTCGACGCATTGGAAGAGTTCGGCATCTTCGTCGAACTCGCCCCCAGTGTACGCGGTATGGCCCACATTTCGGAACTTTCAGACAAGAGAGTCAATCATCCGAAAGACGTTGTGTCGGTGGGCGACACGGTGCGCGTGGCCATTGTCGAGATGGACAACAAACGGCGTAGACTTCGCCTCTCCCTCAAGCAGGCGGAGCGCTTCGAGTCGGCGACCAACCTCAAGGAGTTTCAGCAGCGCCAGGAGAAGGGCCAGGAAACACAGGGAAGCAATGCGATGCTCGATGCTTTACAACGTGCCAATTTGATCGACAAGCAGGGCTCCCAGTCAGAAAAATGAGTGGGTCCTTGAAAAAGCTCTTCGCAGGCGAACCCATCGGTTTTATCGGAGGTTTCGGGGGGGCTTTCGTACCCGAAATTCTAAGGACCACACTCGACGAATTGGAGGCGGCGTTTCGCGATGCGAGCGCCGACCCATCCTTCTGGCAGGAATTCGTCGAAACGATGCAGACCTACTCTTGCCGCCCGACCCCCGTGACCTATCTGGAGAATCTCAGCCGCGAGCTCGGCGGTGCCCAGATCTATTTGAAACGCGAAGACCTGAACCACACCGGAGCGCATAAGCTCAATAACGTAATGGGACAGGGTTTGTTGGTGAAACGGATGGGTAAGAAGCGGGTCATCGCGGAGACCGGGGCCGGGCAACACGGGGTGGCGACAGCCACCATGGCTGCTCGAATGGGTTTCGAGTGCACGGTTTACATGGGTTCCGTCGACGTCGAGCGACAGAGGCCGAACGTCTTTTGGATGCAACAGCTGGGTGCCGAGGTGGTCCCGGTGGAGGACGGTGCCGCAACCTTGAAGGACGCAATCAACGAGGCCATGCGGGATTGGGCCTACTCGATGGGCGACACCCATTACGTCCTGGGAACCGTCTGCGGCGCCCACCCATTCCCGCAGATGGTGGCATATTTTCAAAGTATAATTGGCAAAGAGAGCCGCGAGCAGATGTTGGGTCGAACAGGGCGTCTGCCGGACAGGGTCTATGCCTGCGTTGGTGGGGGGTCCAACGCCACCGGCATATTTCAGGGTTTCCTAGAGGATACGGAGGTGGAACTCGTTGGGGTGGAGGCCGCGGGATTCGGGTTGGATAGCGGCCGACACGCCGCGCGGCTCGCTGGGAACGACGGATCCGTGGGGGTGGCTCAGGGGTACAAGACCTACTTTCTTCAGGACGAGGATGGACAGATGAAACACACCCATTCCGTCGCCGCTGGCCTGGATTACATCGGAGTGAGCCCGATACTTTCCCACCTGTACGAGGTCGGCCGCGTTCGCTTCGAAGCGACCGACGACAAGGAAGTGGTCGAGGGGCTGCGCCGGCTGATGCGCGCCGAGGGCATTATCGCAGCGCTGGAGAGTGCACATGCCGTCGCCTTAGCGTTGCACGAGATCCCCGCTATGAATCGGGACGATGTTGCGTTGGTGAATCTCTCCGGCCGCGGCGACAAAGACATATTCACCATTGCCGACGCAATGAACGACGAGGGATGGAATCAGTTTCTGAAAAATCGGGCAGCCAAGCTCTGAATCTGGAAGGGGAGATCCGCCAAAGACTGGGAGAGCGAAAGATATTGCTCATGACCCACCTGATTGTGGGTTATCCATCCCTGGAGGCGAACTGGGAGATGCTGGAGGTGATGGCGGAGGTTGGGGTTGATATGGTGGAACTGCAGCTCCCGTTCAGCGAACCGATCGCCGATGGTCCGACCTTTGCCCGCGCCAACCAGATAGCGCTCGAACGGGGCATGCGAACGAACGCTTATTTCGATTTTTTTCGCCGGGCAGCCGGGCGTTTCGATTTCCCCCATCTCATGATGGGTTACTACAACGTGGCCTTTCGCATGGGACACGAAAACTTTTGCCAACGGCTCAGCGACAGCGGTGGTTGGGGATATATACTTCCGGATCTGCCGTTCGAGCAGTACGGAGATCTGTTCGATTGCAGCCGGGCACATGCGATTGCGCCCATTCTGTTGATGACGCCGACAAATACCCCCGAAAGACTCGCCCAGATAGGCAGCCGCTCGGCTGGATTCGTCTACGTGGTGGCTCGCAAAGGAGTGACGGGCCGCAGGACCGAGTTGGATGCCCAGCTGGACGACTTCCTCGAACAGTGCAGAGCAAACACCTCCTTGCCGCTCGCTCTCGGTTTTGGTTTGCAGAGCGGCGACGATCTTCGAGGCCTGCAGGACAGGGTTGAAATGGGCATCGTTGGCTCCGTTTTGCTAGATCGTTGGGATGCCGAGGGTCTCGAAGGGTACCGCAAGCTTCTCACCGAGTTGGGGGCCGCCCGAAATTAGCGGGGTACCGCGGCGTGCGGGTTGTTCCTCAACCGGGTCCTGTACTCTGGCGTAGCAGCTGTTCCAGATAGTGCCGGTAGTCGCAATCGGGAATCTTTTCCGTTAACGACTGGAGGGCCGCTTCGTCGATGAACTCCTGTTTGTACGCGATTTCTTCCAGACAAGCTATCTTCAGTCCCTGACGTTTCTCTATTGCTTCGATGAACGAATTGGCCTCCTGCAGGCTTGACGGAGTGCCGGTGTCCAGCCATGCCGTCCCGCGGCCTAGGCGTTCGACTCTTAGGCGACTCGATTCCAGATAAGCGCGGTTGACGTCGGTGATTTCCAGCTCGCCGCGAGCCGACGGATTCAAGGCGCGGCAAACTCGGCACACCTCCTGGTCGTACACGTAGAGTCCCGGCACCGCATAGTTCGACTTGGGCGTTGCCGGTTTTTCTTCGATGCCCACCACGTTTGATTGTTGATCAAACTCGATGACGCCGAAATCCTGCGGGTTGCTGACGTAATAACCGAAAATGAGAGCGCCGTCCGAGAAACTTTTCAGGGCTTCGGAAAACCCTCCCTCGCGGTAGAAATAGTCGCCGTAGAAGACATTGTCTCCCAGAATCAGCGTGATGGCGTCGCCGGCGATAAACTCTTCGGCAAGAAGAAAGGCCTGGGCGATACCTTCGGGACGCGGCTGAACCTCGTAACAAACCCGCAAGCCCAAATCGCTGCCATCGCCGATGAACTCCCGCAACACGGGTACATCCTTGGGTGTCGAGATGATACAGATATCCCTTATCCCGCCCAACATCAACGTCGAAAACGGATAGCAGATCATCGGCTTGTCGTACACCGGAACCAGTTGCTTACACACAATTCGGGTCAGCGGGTATAGTCGGGAGCCAGTGCCGCCCGCCAATACGATGCCTTTCATATCGAGTTCCCTTTTCCAGTTTCCGTAGGTGGAAAGGTGAGTTGGACCTTCTTTTTGAACAAGGTTGTGGTCTGCAGGTTCAGATGTTCATCGCCGTCGTATCTGACGAGAAACCAGGTATCCTGCCGGTCGGGCAGGGAGAAGTTGATGTCCATCGCGTGTTCATTGTCGGGTATGGATATCCACCAGGGGGATTGAAACCGCTCGGCCAGAGGACGCACGTAGTCCGGGTCGTCAATACCGCTGAATTCGAGCCGATTCTGCTCAAACCAGAGGTCGACCAGTTGCCGTCCTCGGTACTTGCTGGGCACGGACGGATCGACCGTGTATACTGCCAACGCGATGGGTCGAGGGGAACGCTCGAGAATGCCCGGCAGCAAGGGACCATTGAACGTGAAGACGACGCGGTAGAAGCCCGGTTCCAGCCGCGGGTAAAACACACCGGCTGCAATGGGGCCGTCGGAGGTTTTCTCATCATGCTCGAAGACCTTGATAAGCTCCGGACTTCCTGTATCAAACATGGGAAGCTGTCGCAGGGAGAACTGCTCCAACCCGATTTCGCCGAATCCAGAGTACTCCACGTAGAAACGCCCAAGACTGATGCGCCCCACGTAGAACGCCTGAGACACACCCGGGCTCGGTGATGGGACAATCGGCTTACTCAAATGGATTCTCGACCTGCTAACGGCTGGCACGTTGGTGTACAACAAGGACACGAGGTGACCTGTGACACGCGGAATTGGACTCTTGGAGAATAGGTCGGGCGTGTCGAAGCTGTAATATCCGGGGTCCAGCAACGGACCATCGAGATTGACAAGCAGGCCAAGCGCGTCTCTGCCTTCGCGGGGCAGGAAAGTCCCGTCGGGTTCCCGTGTGCCGACCATTTGGTTCGTCAGGTCGAGCTCGAACGAACTGGCGACGGGGATGATTCGTGGTTCGCCGTGAGCCGGGTTGTCATAGGTGAGCCCAACCGCCGAATCGGCAATCCTCTGCGTCGGAATGGCAGTGCTCCAAAGTTTCGGTGCGAGCAATGCCAGCAGAACTAGGGCTGGCTGATACCTGCCAAGAAACCTGGCGCCGGCCAGGACGAGAATACCACAAAGTACGATCTCGCTCACCGCGACCGAATCGCGGTCAGGCGTAAAATGAACCTGCCATGGATAGTACTGATTTACGGATCGGTATTCGTGATTGACCCCGTTGTATCCTCCTTCAGGGAATTCCACCGTCGTCGTTACGGTGTCCAAGCTAACGGTCCACGCCATCGCCAGCAGGAACAACCCTAGGGCGGTTTGTCTTTTGGAGCCGAAGGACCAGGCTAGTCCCAGAACCAACACCGGCAGCGCTGTTATCAGGAAACGACCCGGGTATCCAAATCCGAAGGTCCAATCCGGATGGGCGCCGTTGACCGCCGCGGTGCAGATGTAAAGGGCGCAGCAGACAAGGGCCAAACGACTTCGTGTCCGTGCGAGCAAGGTCAAACCCACAAGGCTGTACAGGAATACGGGCGCAGCGTTCAGCAGGCCGTGGGTGCTGAGCAACCAGTGCCCGGGTAGCGAGGTGAACCAAACGGCCGGATTTAACGACCCTTCCGACCAGGCATTCCCCGGACGGAAGGGTCCTAGCCAATCGTTGCTGAAGGTGTAGTTGAAGCGAATGTGGACGGCGGTCATGACCAAACTGACCGCCAACACCGACACGATGTTGCGCTTATTTTCGACGCTGAACCAGCATTGAAGCAGGAGCAAGGCGAGCAAAAGAGCCGTCAGGGGCAGGTATCGGGGATGCAGAAATGGCAGGACCCACGCCAGGAGTGCCAGCAACCCAAGCCACGCAATTTCCCAGCGGCCCACAGATTGGTAAACGCCTTCGGAACGTTGCCAGTGAGGCATACATGACAGAGTGATAAGTGCGATCAGAAGGGCTGGCATTTCGGGGTAGAGTTGGTTGCTGTAGAGAAAAAAAGGGGCGGTAGTCGCCAACAAAAAGACAGCTATGAGGGCCGCGGCGACAGAAATGCCGACGCGACACAACCAGACAAAAGCCGCGGCTGAAGTTGCGGCTGCCAAAAGGCACATGAACAACGCGCAGGCCAAACGCGGGTTTGACCACAACTCGAGGCCGAGCCAGTAGGCCGGAACAAGCAGCACCGAAAGCCCGATGGGATGAACCGAATGGACCTTTCCCGTCGGCGAGGCAGGAGCTTTGGCGAGACCGAAGTCCGTTATGTGGAACTCGTCGGTGGTGGAACTATCCAGGTTGTTCGCCAGATCCATGTCGCCATCCCGAATCAAACTCTGAGTCACGCGCAGATACTGGCCTTCGTCGCCATGGATCATGGTGACCTGACAGAAGTACAAGGTGTAGATTCCATAACCTACCGAGCACAGCAGGAAAATCGTGATGGCAAGATACCTGACGGGTGACCGGTTCCAATCCGTTCCGATGGCAAGGTTGGGATAAACCATATAACAGAGGCACAAGCCCCAGGTGGCGTGGGGACTCCACAACAACGTCAGATACGGAAATAGCTGGCAAAGCGGATTCCAAAGGGAAACCAGTCTGACGACCGAAAGGGCTCCGGCCAACCACGCAAGGTGCAGGAATCGGTCGTCGGTTTGGAGGCGAAGTTCAGCGTTGGCACGTAGATGGGCGAGGAGCAGTCCGGCCACGGCCGTGATCAGAGGTGCCAGCGACCACCGAATCTCCAGATGGGAATATTCTACGATGGTGGACAGCGAGCCGGTGGAGGCAGCGACATGGACCGAGATCCAGCAGATCGCAAACCACACCAGAAGCAGGAAGGAGGCGATCACCGAGGCGGCCGAGGGCGGAGGTAGGTGAGAGAGCCGGCAGAAAATCGATGAAGCAACGACCATTAGGAGGCTCAGTACCGCGTTTTGAGAAAGGGGGAGTGTCTATGGCGTCGGCAGGACCAGGGAGGAGGCCGAAAGAGTTCGGCCACGCTCCTAGTCCATTAAGATGCCGCCATTTACGTCGATGATTTCGCCAGTGATATGGGCGGAATCTTCACAGGCCAGGAAGAGCGCGCAGTTCGCGACGTCCTGCGCGGTCCCCTTCTTGCCCAGGGGGATCTGCTCGCTCAATTTCGCGTGTAGCGGATTGTCGGTCATGTTCGTATCGATTATGCCCGGGGCAATGCCGTTGGCACGTACACCATACGGTGCGAGGCCTCGGGCGAGAGCCATGGTCATAGCGAGCACCCCCGCCTTGGCGGCCCCGTACGGGGGGCCCGAAGCAAGACCGCCCGTTTTTCCAGCCAGCGAGGTCAGGTTGATTATGGCGCCTTTGCCCCGCTTTTTGAGGATTGGATAGGCGGCCTGGCTGCACAGAAAAGTTCCCTTTAGGTTTACGGAGATAGTCCGGTCCCAAAGGTCCTCGTCGCAATCTTCAAAAGTGCATAGCTCCAGTATGCCGGCGTTGTTCACCAGAATATCCAAGTCACCCAATTCATCCAGTACTTTCGAGAAGCCGGTCGTTACTGAGCTCTTGGACGATACATCCATTTCGATACCCAACGATCTGGTAGCCAAGCTTTTCGCTGCCTCTGCCGCGGCTTCGGCGCGGATGTCGGCTACGACAACATGCGCACCTTCCAGGGCAAACGTGGTGGCAATGGCGTAGCCGATGCCTCTGCTGCCCCCGGTAATTAGCGCAACTTGCCCTTTGAGTTTGTCGGCCATGTGAAGATCTAGCATGGAAGCGGCGTAGGCGCAGCCGGTGATTACACCCACTCGCAAATGGGCGCGGTTATGTCGAGTTCGCTTCGACTAAGGTAATAGCCCCCCAACGGGGTGGCCAGAAAAATGTAGTTGGCCGTCACGACCACTGGTGCATAATAGCTTCGTCGCTGAGACCACTTGAATAGCTGACCGAAACCGAAAGATAGAAGGATGGCTGCATACATCCAGTCCAAAAAGCTACTGCCTTTCTGGTGGCGAGGAAGACCGGGCTATAGTCTGGCGCCCATCAGACCGCAAGAGTTCGGTGGTCGACTCGCGAAGACGGCGGCTGCGACCATCCTCATTACGGTCGTCGGCTGTGTTCTGCCTGCGATCAAGGAGGAGATGGATTGGAGTTCGTCGGCCCCAGAGGCGTTGCGGGCGCAACTGACGAACCGGAAACAGCAAAAGGCGAATTCCGGCGTTGGCCGCGATCGAATCGCGGACGATGAGCTTTCCGGGTTCTATCTTCGGCGCTCTGACCGGATGGCCTGGAGCGGACCACGTGGCCCCCTCGCGCAGGCGGACGAACTGGTGGAAGCGCTTGCCAAGCTTTCCATTGATGGCCTCAATCCGGAAGAGTACGGATTGAGCACGCTGGCGGCAGCGATGGTTGCTGTACGACATTCGGCAGGAATCTCAATAGAGCGACTTCGTCGTCTCGCACAGCTCGATATAGAGCTGACTACGGCTTTCCTGCGGAGCGCCCGACATCTGCTCGCGGGGCGTGTGGCTAGGCGCGACGTGGACGTTGACTGGCGGGTCAGCTCACCGACCGGCGATCTGGCGGGATTGCTGGAAATGGCATTGGCGACAAATCAGGTAGAATCGTCGCTGTTGGGGCTGCGGCCACGGCGGTTGGAGTACGCACGGCTGCAGGATCTACGGCGACGTTACCTGGAACTCGAAGCGGCCGGCGGGTGGCCCAAGGTTCCCGCAACAGTGACTTCGGGTAGGATGGATAAGAAGATGGCTGCCATTTTCGGCCAGCGACTGTTCTTGTCCGGAGACAAGCCTGAGTATGTCGAGGAGTCGAAAGTCTCCAACGAACAGCTGCGGGGGTACCTACGTGGGTTTCAAAAGCGTCACGGTCTCCAGGTTTCGGGGTCGATCGATTCGTCCACCTTCGTGACTCTGAATGTCTCGGTTCAGCAACGTATCGCCCAACTTGAAGTAAACCTGGAGCGCTGGAGGTGGTTGCCCCACACGCTAGGCAGTCGTTACATCCTGGTGCGCATCGCCGATTTCGCGTTGGACGTCGTCGAGGACGAGGACGTGGAAATGACGATGCGGGTGATTGTTGGCAAGCCATATACCCGAACCCCGGTCTTTAGCAGTGCCTTAACCCGATTGGTGTTCAATCCATACTGGCACATACCGCGCAGCATCGCCGCCAACGAAATCCTGCCACTGGTTGAGCGTGATTCCGACTACCTCGAACGCAACGGTATCCACGCTCTGCCCGTGGTCGGTCCGCCTGACAAACAAACCAACCCATTGGAGATCGACCTCGATGCGGTTCGCAAGGGCACGAGCATGCTTGTGCAGAGTCCGGGATACACAAATCCACTCGGGCGCGTAAAGTTCATGCTCCCCAACCCATATAGCATCTATCTGCACGACACGCCGGCTGCCGAGCTTTTCGATCGACGGTCCCGGGATTTTAGTCACGGATGTATACGACTCGAACACAGCACGGATCTCGCTGCCTATCTCTTAAAGGATCACGGAGACTGGCCCCGATCGGAGATTGACCGAGTGCTGGCCTCGGGAGAGAACGTGCAGGTGGACCTCGCCAGGAGCGTTCCTGTTTTTCTACTCTACTGGACCGCCTGGGTTGACGATGAAGGGCGAGCTCAGTTTCGCGAGGATATCTACCAAAGCGATACGGAGCTGAACCGGGCTCTGGTCGAGGCGGGTGTATCGACTTTCCAATTGTAGTCCAAAGGTTCCGAGGGCCCGGCTGGGTGCGATGGTCGAAGCCAAAACCCACGCATATTTGCTTTTTCGGGGTTGGTTTATTTATTAGTCCCGACCTATGACCCCACTTGTTCTCTCCTTATGGTTCGCTTGGTTGGTTGCGTGCGTGACCGAAGATGCCGCCCAACAAACACCCGAGAACAACACAGAAAACCAAATCGCGCTTGGTGGCGAGCTATTCGCGAAGAACGGCTGCGCGGTTTGTCACGGCCGAGACGGACGGGGTGACGGTCACGCCGCCAAGAGCCTGAACCCCAGCCCACGCGATTTTCGTGAACTCTCGGCATATCAACAGGGGGGTACGCAACGGGAAATCGCGGCAACAGTGAAAAACGGTATCGGTCGGCGCAACAGCGCGATGCCGGCCTACCCGCACTTGAGCGAGGCGGACGCCAACGCCTTGGGGGCGTTCGTGGTTTTTCTTCAGAGACAGCCATAGCCAATATGCAGAAATAGAAAGGAATCTCAGAGATGTCGAAGACCGTGACAGCGTTATTGTTGTCGATTCTCGTGTTCGCCGGCCGCAGTGCGGCGGGAGAAACCATCGATGGAACCGTGCACGATGCGCGGGGTGCAGTATTAGCTGGAGCAAATGTGCAAATACGGGGGACCGGTCGCGGTGAGGCCACCGATGCCGACGGCAGGTTTCGCATTGCAGGTTTGGAGGCCACCAAAGTGCAAGTGGTGGTCAGCCTGATCGGGTACGGCTCCCAAACCCAATCGGTCGATCTCCGGTCGGGGTCCAAGCGGATTGATTTCGTGCTGACGCTCGAACCGATAGAGATGAATCCCCTTGTGATCTCCGCGAGCGCTATCGGAGAAGAGGTGAGGACTGCTCCAAACAAAGTGAATATCATCGATCGGCGGGAGATCGAGCGTTCAACGGGATATACGATCCAGGATGTACTGCAACACTCGGAAGGTCTCTATGTGTCGCGGTGTCGCGGGGCCAAGGGCTCTTGGTCGACTTCCAAACTGTCGTTGTTCGTGGCATGACGGCAGGCACCTTTGGCCGCAATTCAGCGGTGCTGACCACCTTGAACGGGCACTCCCTCAACGGCACTCTGGGTTCCTGGGCGAACATCGGTGATCTCGATGCTTTACCTGCAAGCATTATTCAAAAAACTGAAGTGATCAAGGGACCGTACGCCTCGATCTACGGCTCGGGCGCGACCGGAGGCGTCATCAATATTACGACCCGCAAACATTTTGATCGTGCCATGGGAGGTGATGTTCAATACAAGGTCGGTCCCTACGGGTTTCGTTCCATTGCCCCCGCGTTCTTCGGTCAGACGGATCGTTTAACCTATTCCGCCTGGGGTGAGTTCATGCACGGCAGCGAACGGCTCGGGCGCCGGCGGAAGACGTGGAATCTCGCCAACGGCTATCTCGACGAGGGCAGAATCGAGCAGTCGAAATACGGGTTCATGATCGGGTACGATTTGAACGCCGCCGACAGGGTTGATCTGTTGGGCAGTCGACTGGAAAAGTTCAACAACTACGATGGACGGCCGATCAACCGCGAGGAGATCGACAGCGACTTTCTGCATTTGACCTTTACGCGAAAAATCAACGATACGTATACGCTTACGGTTCTGGGCAACTGGCTGCGCAATACCTACGATCTGGTCGCCGACAACAATCCCGCACATCCCGACTCCGCCGCGTGGATAACACGTACGCAACCGTTTCCCAACAGGGAAATCGGGGTCAAAACCGTTGTCAGCGGCAAGCTTGGCCCCCACCATTTCAATACGGGAGTCGAGTGGCGACGGAATCGGAGTAGCCGCACGTCCTGGTGGGGCGACCGGGAATTCCTTGAGTTCGACGTTAACGGCACCCAAGAGATCTATTCGCTGTTCGTGGAGGACAAGCTGCGCTTCGGCAGGCTCGAGTTGACTCCCGGGTTTCGATTGGAACAGTGGCAAGACAACGCGTTATACTCGGAGCAGGAGACGCCCGACAACGCACCCAATTTCCCCGGACCCGCGCCCGCCTACCTCAACGGTCGTGTCCATACAGGTTACGCTTCCGGTACCAGCGAGAAAGAGGCGTTCAGTCCGAAGGTTGGAATGGCATACCTGCATTCAGACCGTCTCAAGATCAGGGCCTCCGCCGGCAGTACTTTTCGGGCGCCGCGGATAACCGAGACCTACAGTCCCGACTATCAGACCCTGGACTTTCTGAAGTTTCGGGCCAACCCGGGTCTCGACGAGGAAACCATCATCTCTTACGAAGCAGGATTCGATTGGTCCACTTTGAACCAGCGCCTCGATCTGTCGGCTACGGCGTTCCGCATCGATGCAAGAGATCGTATCGAGTTTACCTTGACTGGGAGTTTTACGGCCGAGGATCCGTTCGTGATCGTACACCGAAATCTCGATACGGAAATCATCGGAATTGAAGGAGAGGTGGGATTCGCCGTCGGACAGAATCTCGCCGTCGGTGCGAATTTTTCGTTTGTAGATGCCGAGTACACCAGCGGCTCGTCCGCCTTTAAGAACGAACCAACGCCTTACGTTCCGGATCATACATTAAACGTCAATGTTGATTACGCTCTGATCCACGGATTGGATCTACGCCTGTCGGTGCAACGCATAGGTGAGATAACAGACGGCCTTTTCCCCGGAGGTATCGACGGCTACGAGATCTTCAATCTCAAGGCGCGCTACGAAATCGCCGGAGCCGGCAGAGATCGATATTTCATCGATGCCGGCCTTACCAACCTGTTGGATGAGGACTATCAGGTACCTAGCAACGGAGTGTGGGATTACAGGCCGCTGGGCCGAGGGTTGCACCTGACCGCAGGATACGGGTTCTAGCCGCCAGCTAATCCCGACGTGCCGCGCGTCTGCTACGGTTGATCAACATCTATGCCGTTCACTGGGGCTGCATCACACCTTTCGCCGGTTGGTGCAGCCCTCCGTTTTTTTCCCATGCCAAAGAGATATGCCGATGGTGATCATAGTCACGATTATGGTTGTAACGCTGGTGGGATATTCCGTCTCTTCAGCAGCGGTAGTACTGCGGGTCGGGACTACCACCGAGATGGCACCCCTCTCCCCTGTGGACACGAACGGCCTATGGTACAGCACCGGTTACATGGGTTTTTTGTTCATGCCCCTCATCACCTATCGAGGTCCCGACGCTCGTTTTGGCCCCTGCCTGGCCCAGTCATGGGAGGTAGCCGCCGACAACCATTCGATTCAGTTCCGCCTGCATTCCGGAGCGCGGTGGCACGATGGCCCTCCGGTTACTGCTGAGGACGTTGCTTTTACGCTGGACTACGTCAAGGAGCATGAGCTCATCGGTCAGCTCTGGCGCTTTCTGGATCATTCGGAAGTAATAGATACACTCACGGTTGCCGTACACTTCACTGAACCAGTGGCATTCTATCAATCCATGTTCTTTCCGTGGCCGAAGATCCTGCCAAAACACATCTGGAACGATATATCAGAGCCGGATCTGTTCCAAGGAACGCAAGCCATGATCGGAAGTGGCCCGTTCGAGTTTGATCGATACGATGCCTACGCGCGGGTGGCGTCACTGCGAAGAGTGCCTGAATTTTTCGGTGGTGATACGGCGGTTGAGCAGATAGATATACGGTACTACGGCTCCAATGAGGCTCTCGTGCTCGCTCTTAGACTGGGGGATATCGACGTTGTGGTGGGAGCTACCAGCCACATTCCCAACGCGTACGTGGCGGCTGTCGAAGGGGAGGCGGCTATTGGGCTCGTCGAGATCGAGGACTCGGGTGTACCGCTGACTTTGGTATTTCACGCGACGAGACATCCCACCCGCCTCCCACTATTCCGCCAGGCCGTCGCTGCAGCGATCGATTACGGAGCATTTATTCCGACCGTCATGCGCGGTCGCGGTCGTATTCCCGAGCGTGGATTCGTGCCTCCGGCCGCCTGGACCTACGGCGGGCCCTTTCCCCTCCATGTCCACGACCCAGAGCGTGCTGTGGCTTTGCTCGATTCCATCGGATTCAAGGATGTGGACGGCGACGGTCTGCGGGAGGACGAAAATGGGGACGACTTCACACTGGCGCTGATTCCCGAAACATGGCAATCTCACGGAGAGGAATTGCGCGCTACGGAGCTACTTGTGTACCAGCTCAAGTCCGTGGGCATTCCAGCCCAACTGACCAAGTATCTGGTGGAAGAGGAGTACGAGATTCTCTGGGAACGACGGGACTACCAGGCATATGTGGGACATGCGACCCATGCCAGCGTGCGAGATGGTGGGCATGTGTATTTTGCCAACTATCAGGATTACTCCTATGGCACTTTTGAAGATTCGGTCTATTTCGAGATTCTGGATCGCATCACCCACGCTCAGAACGCGGATGAATATCTGCTAGCCGTCAGACAAGCCCAGGCATTCAACAGCAGCGAGTTGCCCGGATTGCCTTTGACGTGGGGTTCGAAAATATTCGCTTTTCGAAAAGACAGGTTCAGCGGTTGGCAGGGGATGAGCGGGTACGGATTTCCCAACTACGATTCATGGTTTTCGTTACAACCTCGACCCGCGGCGGCTGCCAAACCTACCGACTCGATGTCTGCGGGGTTCTGGACGAAATTCGGCCTTGCCGTCCTGTTTCTGGCCGCAGCGTCCTGGATTTGGAAACGTCGCAGGCTCTAACCCCGATCAACGCCAAGGTCTTTTTTGAGCGATCACGTCTTCAAGAAGAGCGCCCGGTATTCCTTGAGCCTGCTGGTTGTGCTCCTACTGAATTTCGCCTTACCCCGTGCGATGCCTGGAGATCCGGTAATGCACCTCATGGGCGCGGAGGATTATTACCGGTTTCCCGAGATGGCAGAGCAGGTTCGGGCGAAGCACGGCTTGGATCGACCCCTGGTTGAACAGGCCTGGACCTATTTCGCCGGTATCCTGCGAGGTGATCTGGGCGTGTCATTCCGCTATCGAAGCAATGTCGGCGAGCTTCTGCTGCGCGGCATAAAGTGGACGGCGTGTTTGGTGTTGCCGTCCCTCGCAGTGGGATCGCTGCTGGCAGCCTTACTCGGGGGTGTCGCTGGTTGGTGTCAGGGACGACCGTGGGAGCGGCTGCTAACCATGAGTATCATGCTATTCAGATCGGTTCCCGAATACGGAATCGCTATGATTGCCTTGCTCCTCCTGGCCTATCACCTTGCCCTGTTCCCCCTCGCCGGCATAGCCCAGATCGGCGGCCTGGAGATCCTGCGCCACGCTCTGCTGCCCTGGATCATCCTCAGTCTCCTCTATACCGGTCAGTATTACCTGGTGCTGCGGAACGCCATCGCCGCTACACGAGCAAAACCTTTCATCGTTAGCGCTCGAGCCCGTGGACTTACCAGCTGGGTGGTCCTGAGGCGCCACGCTTTTCGCGAAGCTCTGTTGCCATTCCTGTCCCTATTGGGTTTGGGACTCGGTTTCTCCGTGTCCGGGGTGTTGCTGGTGGAGATCGTATTTTCTTGGCCCGGAATGGGAACCTTGATTCTGAGCGCCGTCAACAGCCGCGACTATCCTCTCCTGCAGGGTTGCTTTCTGCTATTGACTATCAGTGTCCTTTTGGTCAACTACCTCACTGATCTCGCGTACGGATTTTGCGATCCGAGATTGAGGATCGGCTCTTGAACAGCTTCGTCGCTCGCCCCGAGTGTCTGATTGGCTGCGGATTCCTGATGGCGCTTGCAGCGGCGGGCGCGCTGGCAGGCTTTCTGGCCCCTTACGATCCGTGGGCGGCTAGCGGACCTCCGTTTGCATCTCCCAACTGGCCGCATCTGCTGGGTACGAATGATCTCGGCCAGGATCTCCTGAGCGAGGTAATCTTCGGCATTCGACTTTCTCTATCGGTGGGTTTGATTGGCGCCGCTGTGGCGACCTTCATTGGGGCGCTTGTCGGGCTAGCGGCGGGGTATTATCGGGGTTGGATCGACGAGGCATTGATGGGGTTGACCGACACGATCATGTTGATTCCGGCACTCCCGTTGATCATCCTGCTGGTTGCCTATTCCGGACCCAGCTTCTGGTGGTTTGTCGCGGTTATAGGTTTGGTTTGGTGGACCGGCACGGCGCGGGCCGTACGCGCCCGAGTGTTGCAGGTGCGGGAAATGCCTTTCGTCGAAGCCTCGACCGCGTTGGGAGCCCGCAGATGGCGCACCATGCTGGTTCACGTCTTGCCGAACGTTGGCCCAGTTTTGCTGGCACGTTTCACCATGGCTGTGCCTGAAGCGATTCTCACAGAGGCCGGCCTTAGCTTTCTGGGACTCGGAGACCCGTCGGTAAAGAGCCTGGGATTAACCTTGAATCACGCTTTTACAAACGGGGGATTGATCAACGGACAATGGTGGTGGTACCTGTTTCCGATCATGGCCATATCCACGATAGTGTTGAGCGTATCTCTGCTTGGAGTCGGTTCCCAATCAAATCCCAAATAGTGCCGAAGGCAGCGCACTATCCCAACAGCTTCGATTTTCGCGTGACTCTGTTCCAGTTTTTCTTCTCTCGCCGACGCTGCAGCAGATACTTCACTCGTGGAAAGCGCGGCGCAGGGGGCTCGAACTGGAGCCGGATCCACTCCACCGGAGGCACCGCAATACGAATCAGGTAGAGCAGTTTTTTCGTAATCGGGGCGCCGCCGAAGAGATAATAGCGAGCCGCATCGAACGGTCGGATAAACGACTTCAAGTCGAAGAACTCCCGTTTCCGCCAAATCCGTTGGAATAGCCATGACCGGGAGCGGGTAGGGGCCAACGGTTCCAGCTCCGACAAGGTGCGCTCGGGATAGATCAATTGTGTTATCCAGAGCATCGAGTGATAGAAGGAATCTTGTAGCCGTCGTGACTTGGCTTTACCGCAAAGCAGGTCCCAGTCCATGCGCGGCCCCCATTGTCGATAGAAGGCGTTGATATCATAGTACCAGAGCATACGGCCGAATCCGTGCAGATTGGCGTGAGTGGCGAGATACAGTAGCATCTCCTCCGGACAGAGACTGCAAATCGTGCGGCCCCGTACGGTCCACTCGTGCGATTCGTCCCACGAGGACTCGCGCCCGTCTGGCACTCCGTAGTTATACAACCGGAAATGAATCTCGACGGGAGTAAGATCGTCTCTGGTGAATCGCAACTGCTCCATGTACTGGGAATACTCGACCATTCCTGCCGGCGTCAGATCTTTGGGGACCGGCGTATCCTGATGAAACCCGGCCTTCTCGAGAATCTCTCGACACGCCAGATGGTCCGCCTCGCGTATCAGCAGATCGAGATCGTAGGAGGCGCGCGGGGCTCCAGGCGGATGCAGACTCTGCAGAATCGGTCCTTTCAACGCCATGGTCTCGATGTAGTCCGAATTCAACAGATCTTGGCAGTGTAGAAGGGTATCGACCTGCTGGCCTTGGAGACGTTTCATTTCGGCGGCCCCATCTTGCAACGTCGACCGCGACGAGGGCGGGATTTGGTCCAGCAGGGAACAGGCGGAGAGATGGTGATGCAGCAGAGCCAACATCCGGTGGTAGTCGGCTTTGCTCAGGATGCGATTCCAGTCGGGCTGGTCCGTAACCAAACGGGCAAATCGCTGTGCCCATTCTTCCTCCAGTTTTTCTCGGCACGCAAGGACGAGGATGAGATCCTCCGGCGTGAGCCGATGATGCGTCTTATTAGTTTGATGTGAATCCATGGGTGATGCTAATCGGACCGCAATGCTTGTGGCCAGCCAGGCCTTCTTCAATGGCGTCCTGGCCGTCGAGGTCATACTTCTAGGCCGTTGGTTTGATAGCACCCTTTTGGGGTTCTATTTCTTCAGCCTTTCTTTGGGCAGCATCCTCGAGGTGTTCGTTCATTGGGGCGCCCAGCACTATGTGAATCGAGAGGCTGCGTCAGACCTCACTGCCAAGCAGCACCTTCCACTCTTCTTGAGATTTTCGTGCGCCGCCCAGATACTCATCGCGGCGGTCCTGATGACGAACTTCGGTTGGCCTCAGGCACTGATCGCTGCGGGGTTGATGATGCGCTCGGGTGCCTTCCTCGTCGGAGCCATTTTCGTCGGTCGGCGCCGGGTTGTGATCCCGATTCTGGGCCGGGTATCTTCGCAGCTTTTGCTCCTTCTATGTCTGCTGACGATCGTGCGGAGCGGTCCCTCTCTGGAATCCCTTTCCTTGGTCGAAGCCGGCGTAGGATTTCTGCACCTGCTGGCAATGTTGCTGTTGTTACCGAAAATCGGGTACACGATTCGCGAAGGCGACACTTGGGGCGCCATGGTCAGCAAGGGAGGCATGTTGGCCAGGGCGGTCTGGCCTTTCACTCTTCTGTTCTTCCTCGGCCAGCTGATCTATCGAGGCGATGCCGTCTTGCTGGCATATCTCGTCGAGATCGACTCCGTGGCCAAATTGATGCTGGCGTTCAAGTGGATCGAAGGCATGTTCTTCGTTGCCGCCGTCGTCTCCAGCGCCACCATACCGTTGTTGGTCGAATCGGCCTCTGCTCGGATCCGGGAACTGGTTCTCAAGATCGGCCTTATGCTGTGCGCGGGGTTATCGCTTTTGGCTCTTGGTATGCTGTGGATCGGCATTCCCTTCCTGGAGTACGCGTTAGGACAGACGTTCTTCCACTCGCGTCCGTTCTTTCGCCTATTGGTTTGGTGCATCCCACTCCAAGGATTGGGGTTTTTCTTTGCCACAACCTTGGTTGCTTTGAATCGAGAGCGACCGCTCTTAGTGCTAAGCGGAATAACGATCTTGATCGGGTTTGTGTCGAAATGCCTCGCAACTTGGCTCTGGGACATCTGGGGATTCGCCTTCGCGATTCTCGGCCACCTCGCCCTCTATCTGGCTGGCACCGGAATGCTTCTTTTCCGTGAGCGCGGGAAAGATAGGGTTGCAGCAACAGTGAGGCAATGAATGTTGGCAACCGATCCAGACCGTCGCACGTATGTGGCAACCGGTGTCGCCGCAGCAGGGTCCACAACGCTCCATCTCCTTGCCAATGTTTTTCCGGAGCATCTGTGGGGCGCACACCACCTGAAATTCCTCTTTCCCGAAGCCGTTATCCCATTCTACCTGTCCCCTTTGGTTATACTGGTTCCGTCCGTGAATCGGCAATTTCGTCGCATCGTCGGCGCAGTGCTCGGTGCCTGCGGGTCAACAGCTCTTCGGTACGCGATCGCACTCTGCGTATCCGCGCTGATCTTCTCCGCGTTTCCTCTTGACCACCGTCTCTTTGGCGACAATCTAGCAAGGCTAGGTGAAGTAGCAGGGCTGACCGAGATAGACCATCGCCCCCATGAGTACGACACTATGTTACGCCGGTTCGTTCACCGCGAGCTTGGCGAATTGCTGGGTTGGGGTGTGGATCGAACCTATGCGACGATCTCCATTCTCTTCGGGGTCGCGTACGTCGGCGGATCCCTGGCCCTCTCTCGGCTTTTGGGTCGTAGCTCTGCGGGCGCTGCACTTTTGTTTTGCGGACTCCTATCGCCCGGGTATATGCTGCTCTTCTTCGGTTATGCGGAGGCTTACAGTTCTGTAATTTCAGCTACCCTGTTCTTTCTCTTGACCACGCTCGCATTTATGGAAGGCAGGTGCTCCATCTTGTTACCAGTGCTGACACTGGCCGCAGTAGGTCTCCTGCACATCATGGGACTCTTCGTTGCGCCAGGGTTGGTTTACGCGGCGGTGAAACGATACGAGGTGGATCGCTTTTTCCCTCTGATCCTCCGCCGTCACTTCGCCCCGGCGCTTTGCTTTGTCAGTCTGCTGCTGGGTTTGTGGTCCTTTCATCTGATACGGCCTTCTTCCATGCTCCCGCTGTTCGACCGGGTCGACCATCTACCGTACGGAATCCTTTCGTTGGCGCATCTTCTCGATATGGTAAATGAGCAGATGCTGGTTGCCTTACCCGGGTGGATCGGACTGCTGCTGGCGCTGGTACAGCCTCGGGGAGAAGCGGATCAACGGCTGCAATTGTTGGGCGTTGCCGCCGTCGTCAGCTTGGGGATGTGGTTGACGGTCAACCCGGCTCTGGGCAGTCTCGATTGGGATCTGCTCGCTATATCGGCATTGCCTTGGGTTCTTTTCGGTCTGTACGCCATGATCGTCCGATTCCCTTCAGAGGGCTCTCTGGGTTACGCCGCAGCAGTGGTTGTCGGATTGAGTCTAACACACACGATTCCGTGGATCACACTTCAACGTTGGGGGGACAAAGCGGTTTTGGCGGTCGAGGCGATGGTAGTCAACGACGCCCACACCTTTGGTTGGCGCAGCGGAATTCTCGGAGTGAGCATGATATCTGAGGGTTTCCATGGAGCCGGACGGCGCCAGCTCGAACGGGCGGAGCGGCGTTCGAGCGACGAAGCACCGGTGGTCCTGCGGACGCTGGCGCAGATCTATCTCGAGGAAGGCCGATTCGACGAGGTCAACTCGCTGCTGCGGAGAACCCTATTGCTCGTGCCTGACAAGGCCACGCTGAAGATCTTGCGCGTCTATCGCAAACGCGCGCCCAACGGATTGCTGGCAAGCATCGAGTTGCTGGAGTACGTCATCAGCATCCACCCCCATCCAACCTATTTCGGAATACTGGCCGAGTTTTATCGTGCGGCAAATCGTCGCGAGGATCTGTTTCGCCTTATGGATAAGCTGGACCGTACTATTTCTCGATCGGAGCTGTTGGCAACAACGGATCCAAACAATGGTGAGAATCTGATGAATCTCGGGGCTCTCTATCTTCGGCGCGGCCGCATGCGCGAGGCGGAGACCGCCTTCGACAACGCCGAGGCTACACCATTGGGCGCCAAGCAACGGACTTCATTGAGAGAGTTGCGGGCTATACTGGAAACAGTAAAGTCTCGGGGTTCACAAGAATGATGGCGACGATAGAACGTCCTCCCGATCGTTTGCTGGCTCCTTCCTTCTGGACGAGTCTGTTCGGACGCGACATCAGCAGCTGCCGGGCCGAACTTATCGAGAGGGGAATGAGTCCCAGCACCGTGTTCCGAATGCACTTTGAACGGGGGGATCCAAGTTTTCCTACGCTTATTCTCAAGGTCTCCAGAGCCCCCTGGCCCTCCAGTGACCCGACCGGGTTTGGCAGGGAAGCGTTCGTTTATGAACGTTTCATTGGAAGAACGTCCACGGTGGGCCCCGAGCTGATCCATTGCGAGGCCGATGGCGACGGCACTGTGATCGTGCTCTCCGATCTGGAGATCGATCATGAGTTCAAGAGATCAGACCATCTCTGGAGCCAGACGGAGATCGTGCCGGTTCTCGAAACATTCGCTCGCTTGCATCTGCAAGCGGAGGAGATCGGCCATGCGGATGGTGGCCCCCTGGTTGCGGCTCCGAACCTTCGCTGGGGGCAGGCCGTCATTCTGGAGGCGGCGCGAAGCGTAATGCCTCACGTTACAGAAATCCCCTCAAGATTTCTTTCGGAGTGTGAATTCCTGCTCGGCAGGCTGGATCCGAACAGCTGGCAGCAGCGACCCTCGACGTTGCTTCATAGCGATTTTAATGCCTCAAATGTGGCTTTCTCGAACCGCTCCGGAGAAGCGCGGCTGATCGATTGGCATATCGCGGCTTGGGGTATGCCATCATTCGAGATCGGGTCGCTATTTTACCAGCCGCACTGCAACCACGTGAAGTTGAGCCGGTCTCAAACCCTGCGGCAGTATCTCCATGCCCGTTACGAGCTGGACGGAGTAAGATTCGACGAACAGGAGGAGTGGAACTGTTTCCGCTTCGCCCTGGCGTACGACGGACTCAGTTACCTTCCCCCGGTAGCCCGGAGTCTGAAGGAGGCAGGATCCCTGTCCGGCTGGTGGTTGAACATGTTGCAGAATATTGTTGAGAATCTGAATTGGGCGGCGCGAGAATACCGGTAGAAATGCGGAATTGATGGAATACGAGGAATTCGCCGCCGACCTGGAAGATTTCTGGGGGCGCCGGAAGAATGAGCCGACCCACCGGCGGGAGACGGTCTTATTCGGTCGCAACACTTGCATCCATGCCAATGAGGCGGCCGTGCTCGAGGCCGTCGATTTCTCGGCCCGGCTGTTCTCCCGCGTCGCCACGTTGTGCGACCGGTCCTTCGAGGTGCGGATCGTCGTAAGCCCGGCACCCCAACCGCCGCAGCCGGTGGACGAGAGCCTGGTTAACCAGTTGCACTACGTGGGACAGGGCGACTGGCTGCACATCCGCGCTGCCGCATGGGGCAGCGCCCACGTTGCTTTGAACCGTGGAGAAGCCCACTTGATACTGACCCCCGAGCTAGCGTGTCGGCCCGACCTGGTCAGCTCGTACCTTTTGAACACGGTGCTGCTGAACCTCGCCATCGCCGATGGGGTAGGCATGTTGCACGCCTCGTGCCTCATGCGGAACGGACGGGCGCTATTGCTGATGGCGCCACACAACACCGGTAAATCAACGACCGCCCTCGAACTCGTGCGCGCCGGCTATCGCCTTCTTACCGACAGCATGGTCTTCTTTCAGCTGGTCGATGGCAGGCCGCTACTCATGGGCATGCCGGTGGGCCGGATTAAACTGAGGCGAAATGTTCTCAGCCGTTTCCCGGAGTTCGAAGCTTCGTTGAAGGCGGAGCAGGTACGCTCTGAAACCAAATACGTGGCCGAACTGACCGAGCGTTCACAAACAGAAAAAGAAGCGGTTTCCGCGGCTGCGATCGCACTTTGCCTGCTGCGGCGAAGCGAGCTCGAGTCGAGCCATTACGTCGTCGTGGATCGGTCGGAGATCATGCAGGCTATCGTAAAAAACAGCTTGTACTTCGACAGCTCCATGGTGTGGCGTCGAAATCTCGATCAGCTGGAGCAGTTGGTTGAAATTGCAGATTGGTACAGCCTGGCGGTGGGAACGAGCCCCGCGGGAATCGTAGAAGCTGTTAACTCGATCCTGAACGACTAGCCGATGTGCTGAGGAATCTCTATTTCCTCCCCCGTCATCTCGAAGATCTGGTGTTGGTACACCGTGCGTACGATAGTGCTTTCCAGCGCGGGTGGCAGGTCGACAAAACGCAATTGCATGGTCCGGCCATGCGGGTCTGACGTGTCCCGAAGTACCTGGCAGACAATTCCCCCCAGTGGGAAAGCTCCTTCGAAGTCGGGATCGATCAACACCCGGAAGCCTGCAGTCGTCGTATCCTCCGTCCTGACACTGAGTCCACCGGCACCCAAGTCCATCACTTCCACCTGAATGGCGGGTAGCTCTCGGGGGTCGAAAACCGCTTCATGCGCTTCCCCATCGTCGGCGTCAGAGCTGTCTTCCGGGAGCTCGACGACTACGTCCTCCTCCCCGGACGTATCGACGCTATCGAGCAACGCGATGGCCGCCTCGGTCCCCTTTGGCCCCGCATCTTCAGGCAGCACTCTGAGCAGCATCGGGAAGTGGACCGGTATGCGAAAAAATCCGCGCTGCTGCATGCGCTCCAGGTCGTGCACATGCTTGAGCAGAATCGTCTGCGAGACCTCGTCGACGGAGATTATTTCGGTCGTGAAACGATATTCCGTGTCCTGCTCTCTCCAAAACCGGGCGGACAGGTGGCTCCCCTGAGTCACCGCGCGGAATTCCCGCTGGTCTTCCCGCAACATCAAGGTGGCGGAGAGCCCGCGCTCGTCCCGGCTTACCACAAGCCAAGGAGAAAAGGTTTCCGTGTCGCCTGCTTCCGGCTGCACCATCAGGGTGACTCCGGGCTCCAGTTGCCGCGTGGTGCGCATCGGTTGGGCGGCATCGAGGGAATCGAACCCCAGCATCTCTCGCATCTCGGCGATGTTCTTCAACACGGGGTCTTCCGGATTGCGATCGGCCACGCGAGCTGCGTATCGGCCCACGTGTCGATCGAAGCTATACACGGAATTCAAAAGCATCGATGGGTCGCTGAGCGAATGTTTGCGGCCCAACTTTGCGAGAAATCGCAACTGTTTCGGCTTCAGACCTCGATCCTTGCCCGAACTCCAGAACCGTTTGTGAATCGCCTGCTGATGGCGCCGCCGTTTGACAAAGTACCCCACCGCCATCGCCAACAGACCGGCACAGAGCAATGTAAACAGGACTTTTACTACCGGTGACGGCTCCTCAATCCGTGGCCGCAGCAGGGGCAGAATCTCGCGCAATCCTTCGTTCACGATTCGTCCTTCTCCATTTCGGTCTTAGATACGAAAGACCACCTTGCAAGTCAATTGAGAAATGCTTGTAAGTTGCTGTCAGAATTGCTATTAATACTAGCTAGGCGGTTGGCGTTCCTCTTGCCCGAAAACTCACCCCAGGTTATGCCCCATGGCCACTTTACTGATCATTGAAGACGACATGGTGTTTCAACGGGCGTTGAAACGCGCCCTCGAACCAGCCGGACACAAGGTGTCGACGGCCGACACCGGGCACAGCGGTCTGGCGATGCTGCAGGAGTATATGCCCGACGTTGTTCTGCTTGATTTGATTCTAGGGGATGGGGACCTGGATGGTCTCGAGGTCCTGGCGTGGACGCGGGCACTGAACTCGGAGCTCCCCATCATCATCATGACCGGTCATGCCTGCGTGGAGACCGCGGTGGAAGCGATGAAACTTGGAGCCAGTGACTACGTTCAGAAACCGTTGAATTTCGACGAGGTGCTGCTCTTGATCGATCGGAGCCTCGAGGTGGTCAATCTGCGGCGAGAGTTGGATCGGCTCCGCAGCGCGCAGGTGGCACCGATAGGGGAGTCCCTAGCCCATATCGTCGAAGAGCACCCCGAAGGCGATGTCTACGACGGTGTCCTTCGACAACTACTGATGGAAGCGCTGCAAAGAGCCGGTGGCAACAAGGCCCGGGCCTGCCGGTGGCTCGGATTGAGCAAGTCGCGTCTGGACTACCGTCTGCGTCAGTACGGCATCAACGCCACCGAGATTCGCAAGGCAGGGCGTAGTGGCTGAAACGCTCCCAACTGGAGATGAACCCCTGGAGGAGAATGCGGCGCTGTTGCAACGGTTTGTTCACGATCTCAACAATATCCTGGCGGCGGCATTGGTCAACGCAGATCTGCTGCAAAATCGGCTTGCGCCAGAAAGTCCTCTAATGGAGATCGTGGAGGATCTGAACCTTTCCTTGGAACAGGCGCGGACGTTGATACAAGAGATCAGAGCGGCAGCGCCAAACCTCAAAGGGCGCTAGTGGTGTCGTCCACTTCCTCGGCGCTGGGGATTGAATCCATGGCGCCCGATCTCGAAACGCATATGGCCGCCGCAGACGTTGCCCTCTCAATTGAAAACCTTGCGTCCGCGCCTCGAGCGCGTTCTGCGAGGTAATATCCTATGAAGGTATCTCCGGCCGCCGTGGTGTCGATTGCCTTTACCTTCGGCGCGTCAATCCGAAAGCCTTCCGAGCGATAGCGATACTCGGCTCCCTGAGCGCCCAAGGTTAACAGTACCTCGGCAGCGGGCAGCTTTTCCGCCACCCGTTGGGCTAATTGATCGATGCTGATGTTGCCGACGAGACCGGCGGCTTCGGTCTGGTTGAGAATCAAGCCGCTCAATTTGTGCAAGGGATATTTTAGCAGGTCGGGGTCGAACGGAGCCGGGTTGAGATAGATGCTCAACTCTCTGGTTTTGGCCTCATTTATTAAATAAGATACTTCGTTTATCTCATTCTGTAACAGTAGAGTATCTCCACTATGAAAGTTGGTCAAGCTGTCGGCGATATATTCCCGGGATAGATCAGTGTTGGCCCCCGCATGCAACAAGATCGAGTTCTCTCCCTCGTGGTCCACCTGGATGATAGCGTGTCCCGTCGGATGATTGGAAGTGGCTATATATCGGGTTTCAGCGCCAAATGCGGCGAGTTTTTCAATCAGCCAGCGGCCATCGGGGCCCACCATGCCACCGTGGGCGACCTCGGCGCCAGCCAGCGCGAGGGCGGCGGTCTGGTTCGCCCCTTTGCCGCCGGCGAAGACCTGATAAGAGCGGCTGGAGATGGTTTCGCCAGGCCGTGAAATATGCGCTACGTTGTAGACGTGGTCTATGTTGATGGAGCCGAAATTGAGAATCACCTCAAGGCTTCTTTGAGCTCCGACTGCGCGTGGGTGGTGAGAAACCGCATGTCGCTGGCCAGATCGATGAACCGAAAACCTTCCGCGAGCCGCGATCTGGCGCCCGCGGCATCCTGCACCGGCAAGCCGCTCGGTGTGCCCGCTTTCTGGCACCCTTCGCGAAAACGTTGCAGTGCCTCTTCGTGGTCGGAGTGCCCTGCTTCGACGCCCATGGAAAAGGCCAGGTCTGTCGGACCCAGAAAGCCGATGTCGACACCCTCGACGCATGCGATCGTTTCGGCATTGTTGATGCCCTCCATATCCTCGATCTGGGGAATACAGAGAACAGCGTCGTTTGCCGTCGTGCGGTAATCCGGAGAGATCAGGTTGCAGCGGCCCGAGCCAACCGACCGGCTACCCCTGGGAGGATATCGCATGGCTTTGGACAGTTTCTCGGCCTGCTCGGGCGTGCTGACGTGAGGGAAGACGATTCCGTGGGCGCCAGCGTCGAGAAGGCGCGCCACGGTGACGGGGTCGTGGTCCCAGGCGCGCACCAGGGGTATCGATCCCCGCGCCTCGATGGCGCGGAAGGTCTGCGTGATCAGATCCAGATCGAAGGGGGAGTGTTCGGCATCCACGGCGATCCATGGAAATCCGATCGACGCCAGAACCTCGGCGGCCAAAGGTGAGGCGAGATTGAGCCAGCTTCCCACCGATGCCTCTCCGCGCGAAAGGGTTTCCCGTACGGGATTTTCCATCAAATATTCCTCAGGTCTAACTTAATAGTGATACAAATACAAATTCCGTAATATGTTGCGATACAACAAGCTGATAGCTACTTGATAGCTATCAGACTATCTACTTCTGCCTTCAGGCGGGGAAGCACTTCGTCGTATGGAAACTGGCCGACCAGGTGGGTTCCCCGCTTCAGGTTTACGAAGTTGGGGGCGCACCACAGCCCGAGATCGGCATCGTCGGTTTCTCCAGGTCCATTGACCCGGCACCCCATCACCGCAATGGTAATGGAGTGCCGCTTCGCATATTCTGTCGTTTCGCGGACCTGTTGCGCCAGCTCTATGAACGCCTCGTTTTCGACCCGGGAGCAGGAGGGACAGGAAATGATATTGAGTCCATCCGGCAAAGACTTGGGAACCGATCGAAAACGACCGGTTTCGATGTCAGTGAGAATGTCTCGTCCGACGCGGATCTCCTCTCCCTTCTCCTCGAAAGGCAGGGTCAGGGATACTCGCAGGGTGTCGCCGATTCCTCTGGGTATCAGCTGCTCGAAAGCGATGCGGGTCTTGATCACCCCGTCCGGAGGCATGCCCGCTTCGGTCACGCCAAGGTGCAAGGGAACATCTGGTCGTGCCGAAGCGAATCGGTCGTTCGCCTCGATGACCTTGTTCGGGTCGGAGTCTTTGAGGGATACGCAGTAACGAAAGAACCCGAGATCGTCCAGCAGCTGGCAATGTTCCAGAGCCGAAGCGAGCATGGGACCGATGGAATCACCCTGGGGAAATTTGGCTTTGTGTTCGGGGTCTACGGAGCCGCAGTTGACTCCGATGCGAACGGCGCAGTCATTTTCCTGGGCTACGTCGGCGAGATAGGCGACCTTTTCCGCAACCGGAAGGTTCCGTTCGTGGTGGTAAAGGTGTCCCGGATTGTAACGAATTTTCTGGACGTACGGGGCTACCTGCTTGGCGAGTCGATAGTTCTCCTGCAAGTCGACGCTGAGTGGGGTCGTCGCCTGCTCGCTGATCTCGGCCAGCGCTTCCACATCTTTACGGCTGTCTACGGCGATGCGAATCAGGTCGGCGCCAGCCGCCTCCAACAGTTCCACCTGGCGCACGGTCGCGGGGATGTCCTGAGTGCGGGTAGCCGCCATGCTCTGCACGGCGACCGGGTGATTCGCGCCGATCGGCGTACTGCCTATCCAGACCTCTCGGGTAGGGTTCCTCATACGTCACATTTCGTCGGGGATGGCGGATGATTGCTACATTGTACGGGCGTTGAAAATTGTTGTCAAAACAGGTCGCTATTCGGCCAGCAAACGACTCTCTTGCCGCGGATGACCCAGTTTCGATTCAGCGGCTGTGTTGATCGCCGCCATACCGGTCTATGAAGAAACGAGAATTGCCGAAATCCGAGCCGTATTTGACCGAGGAGGAGATCGAGACTCTGGTGGCCGACTTCGAGGGGATTTTGCGGTCTAAGACTCTTACCAGGGGGCCGTTTATAGATCGATTCGAGATGGAATTCGCCACACTTGCGGGTGTCTCACATGCAGTCGGCATGAGTTCCGGCACGGCTCCACTTGAGGTTGCCATGCGGTTTTGGAACGTGGCAGGCGGCGAGGTGATCGTGCCCACGAACACCTTTGCCGCGTCGGCAAACGCGGTCCTTCTGGCGGGTGGGACGCCGGTGTTAGCCGACATAACCTGCGAGACTTTGACCAGTGATCTGGACGCGATCGAAGACCACGTTTCTGACATCACTAGGGGAATCATCGCCGTCCACATCTCGGGGTTTATTCAACCGGATCTTCACGAGGTGCGACGATTCTGCGATCAGCGGGGTCTCTTCCTGTTGGAAGATGCGGCTCACGCCCATGGAGCCAGCCTGGATGGCCAATCGGCCGGGTCCCTGGGCCACGCCGGCAGCTTTTCGTTTTTTCCTACCAAACCGATGACCAGTGGAGAGGGGGGGATGTTGACGACGGATGATTCGGAGTTGGCGGGGTTTGCAGAAAGTTTTCGCTGCCACGGGATCGACGATGCGGGGAAACGCCTCGAGCGTCTGGGAGCAAACTACCGGTTGCCGGAGCTAAGTGCGGCCCTGGGGCTGCGTCAGCTCGAGCGACTGGAAGAAAAAATGACATATCGTAAATCGCTGGTAAACAGCTATATAAGTCAATTGAAATCAGTTCCGGACGTAGGAATTTTTCGAGAACCGAAAAACCAGGTTCACAGTTACTATAAATTCCCGATACTACTCCCGGACTGTTGGGATCGAGAATTCTGCCTGTCCTCGTTGGAGCGGGATTTTGGCATCCGTTGTGGCACCATTTACTGGCCGCCCTGCCATCTGGAACCCTTTTACCGGCGGCGTTTCGGCTACGGTCCTGGGAGTTTCCCGACCGCCGAAGAAGTGCTGCCGCGAACCCTGACCCTGCCGCTTTATAACGGCATGGCACTGGCGGATGTGGAGTATATTTGCGGCGCGGTCAAGGAGGTGGCACGTCGCTACGAAAACGGTTGACTTTCTGGCGTCGTTAAGTAAGTTAACGTTTACTATCATGCCTGCTGAAAGGAGAACCCGCAAGAACAAGCGCGAAGCGCTGGTGGGGGCCGCTATCCGGCTGGTCGCTCAAAAAGGGACCAAAGCCGCTTCCGTTCGGCAGATAGCCGAAGCTGCGGGGGTATCTGAAGCTGCGGTTTATCGACATTTCTCCAGCAAGGAGGATCTTTTTTTTCAGGTTTACTGCCAGATCGTCGACGATATGGCGGTCTCCAAGGAAGATATCCTCGGAAGCGGCGAGCCGATGCACCTGCGAATCGGGGGATGGGTCCGGGTTACCTACGACTTCTTTGACAAATTCCCCGATGCGTTCACCTTCGTGCTCCTGACTCCGCACAACTTCGAAGAGCGGGATGGGGTTGAGATTACCACGAGGCAAGGAGCCATGCTCATGGCCATGCTCGACCGCGACATGAAGGAGGGTCTGTTACCATCTTTTCAACTCGATCTGGCCATGGCGATGTTTACCGGAGTAATGCTCAACGTGCCGCGGCTGATCAACGAGGGTGCCCTTGCCGCTCCCGCCTCCCAGTATGCAGATCGCGTAGTAGAGGCGATATTCAACATGTTTCGGATCAAAGAATCGACTCGCGCGGAAGCTTGAGATGTCGGAACGAAAGAGAATTCTGGTTCTAGCGCCCCACACGGACGATGGCGAGTTCGGCTGCGGAGGAACGATTAGTCGATTCGTCGAAGAGGGGGATGACGTGTATTACGCTGCATTCTCCACCGCCGAGAAGTCTGTCCCACCTGAATTTCCACCCAATATTCTGGAGCGCGAGGTCAGATTGGGTACCTGCGTTCTGGGTATACGCCCGGAAAATCTTCTCGTTTACAAATACGAGGTACGCTGCCTGCCGCACGCCAGGCAAGAGATTCTTGAAGAGCTAGTGCGGCTGAAAGCGGAGATAAACCCCGATACGATTTTTCTTCCGAGCAGTCAGGATCTTCACCAGGACCACCAAACCGTTTACACCGAAGGGCTGCGCGCCTTCAAGATGTCGACGGTTCTCGGATATGAACTGCCTTGGAACAACCTCAGTTTCGACTATCGGCATTTCGTCGTGCTGCAGCAACGCCACGTGGAGACCAAGATCGAAGCGCTGCGGTGTTACCAGTCGCAAGCCCATCGTCCCTACAGCGAAGAGGATTTTATCTGGGGATGGGCGCGCACGCGGGGAGTACAGATAGCAGCTGAATACGCAGAAGCGTTCGACGTGCTCAGGTGGGTGCTGCCGTGAGTCGCGTGTTGGCCGCTCACCAGCCCAACTATCTTGCCTGGCTAGGTCTTTTCCACAAGGTGGGCAACGCCGACGTCTGGGTGGTTGCCGATGATGTGCAGTTTGCCAAACATGGCTTGACCAATCGCAATCGCGTTCGAACAACAACTGGATGGCAGTGGCTTACGGTGCCGGTTCTCACCAGGGGTAAGGGTTTGCAATCCATCGGGCAAGTCGAGATCGACAATGCCCGGAATTGGCGCGACAAACATCTCAAGTCGTTGCGATGGAACTACGGCAAGGCACCCTATTTCGCACGCTACGAGGAGGTCCTGGCACGGTACTACGAAACCGATTGGCGACATCTGGTGGATCTGAACATGGAATTCTGCCGCTTCGTCCTGGGGGAGCTGCAGATAGAGATCGAGCTTCGCAAGACATCGGAATTCGAGGTTCGGGAGGATCGAACTCTTAGGTTGCTCGATTTGGCAACAGCGCTGGACTGCGGGGTCTATCTGGCCGGAGCGGGATCGTCCCGACAATACCTCGATCCAGCCGCTTTCGAGCAGGCAGGTATCGAGTGTCGATTCAGCACGTTTCGCCACCCGGTCTACCCCCAATGTTTTCCGGGATTCGAACCGTCCATGTCGACCCTGGACCTGCTGCTGAACTGCGGTCCCACGAGCCGGGAGGTGCTGTTTGGCTGACAAGGTGTTGATGTTGACGAACGTGCACAGCCCCCTGGATCAGCGCATCTATCATAAGGAAGCAAAAACCCTGGCTGCGGCCGGGTACAAGATAACCATTGTGGGTCCGGGAGACGCCGTGCTCCAGGAATGCGATGAAGGTATCGAGGTCAAGGTCATTCCCGTTCCTCGAACCCCGTGGGACCGTTTGACCAACCTGTGGCGACTGTTCGAGATTGCACGGAGCTCCGATGTGGGTCTGGTTCACTTCCACGATCCGGAGCTGCTTCCCGTCGCGTTTTTGCTCTCGCTTATGGGCAAGAAGGTCATCTACGACGTCCACGAGCATTTTCACATGGTTGCCCTGACGCGATCGTGGATACCTGCCGCGGTGAGAAGGCCGCTGGCGTTTGCTGTGGAACACGGCGAACGGTATCTCGGCCGCTACATGAACGCAGTAGTGGGAGTGGTAGATGAGCAGGGCAACCGCTTTGGCCGGCGCCCCTTCGTCGCGGTCAAGAACTATCCGCGGCTGGAGTGTTTTGATGCCCCCCAGAGCGCGAGGGGGATATCCTGCGATTTGCTGCACGTGGGCTCCCTGTCGCGAGAACGTGGGGCCCTGCTGTTGCCCCGCATACTCAAGACCCTCAAAGGGACCCATCCGACATTCTCTATGCTCAACGTCGGTGGGTTCCATTCCCCGTCCGATGAGCAGCGATTCCATGAGGATCTGGAAAGCTTCGATCTATGCACGAACGTGCGCTGTCTGCAGCGCCACGTGCCGTACTCCAAGTTGGGCCATCTCATCGCATCGGGCAGAGTGGGATTGGTTCCGGGGATCGTCTGCCCAAAAAATCTAAAACCGTTTGTGCCCACGAAACTTTTCGAATATTTGGCGTGCGGTGTACCGGTAGTGGCGAGTGATCTGCCCTCCATAAGGGCGCTGCACAATCAGGGTAGCTGGGGCATCCTGGTGGATCCGGACGATCCGCGGGCCCACGCCGACGCAATCGGCTATCTGCTCGACCATCCGGGCGAAGCCGCCGAGATGGGGAAGAGGGGCCGGGCGTTGGTTGAGGAGCGGTTCCAGTGGGGCCGCCAGGGCAGCAAGCTACTTTCACTCTACGATCTCGTTCTCAAAGGTGGAGCCGTATGAAGGGTTTGGTCCATTTCATCTCAGCATGCTCGATCTGCCTGGTGTCATCGCATACGCCGAGTTTCGCCGGCGCCTGGAGCCAGCAGAAGGGGCATTATTATGCCAAGTTTTCGGGTATCTACTACACCTCCGACGAGCGCTACAACGATATGGGCCGGCGCGACGAATTGGGACAGGATGACGATGAATTCAGGTCGACCCAAGGGTTCCTCTACGTCGAGTACGGAGTAGCCGACAGACTGACCACGGTGGCTCAGTTTCAAGGGGGTAGGTTGGTCAACGAAAACGCGCTGATCCGGCAGACGACCGTGGGCACCGGCGATGTAGATCTGGGTCTCAAGTACCAGTGGATCGACGCTCCGGTCGTACTGGCACCATTCGTCACGGCAAAGATACCGGGCGGCTACGACCAGAAATACGAGCCGCCTCTAGGCACCGGAGATGCCGATCTCGAATTCAGGGTGCTGGCTGCAAAGTCGTTCCACCCGTGGCCGCTGTATATGGGAGCCGAGGTTGGTTACAGGCTGCGCGGCGGCCCGTTCTCGAATCAGGTTCCGTATCTGGTGGAGGTTGGTTCGCAGTTCCGCGAAGGCATGTTCGCCAAGATCTATGTCAACGGAACCCAAACCCGTTCGAAGACGGAGAACCTGGGGTTGGTCGGCGCGGGCGTTCAGGTATCGGAAGGAGACTTCGCGAAGTTGGGACTGAATCTCGCATTCCAAACGGTGGGATCGATCTGGGTAGACGTGCTTTGGGAGTCCGTGTTCGACGGGAACAACGTCGGAGCCGGTGCGACGTGGGGTCTGGGAATTTCAACGATACAATAGTGACGGAGGTTCGATCATGAAACGATTGGCGCGGCGCGATTTTATGAAGACGGGAGGTGTGGCGGTTATTTCCAGTCTCATACCGTTAGCTGGATGCTCATCCAACGACGTAGACGTGCTTGCTATGCCGACAGCGCCCGATGTGGATGTCCCCGCCGGCGCAACAGGGAGCGAGATACTGGTGTCACCAATAACCAGCAACGACCGCTTCTACCTGCAATCGATCAACGGACAGAACTACGACCCCAACGTCAACGCCGACAATTGGCGCCTAACGATAGATGGTTTGGTCAGCTCGCCGATCACGGGTCTAACCTACGGAGACCTGATTTCCATGCCCATACAAAGGGACACGGTTACCTTGCAATGCATCGGCAACTGGATCGGCGGACCGTTGGTGGGCAATGCGGAGTGGGGAGGCACGCCGTTGCGCAATCTCCTGGATCGGGCAGGGGTCCAGAATCAAGCCATCCGGCTCAAGTTCTACAGTGTCGATGGGTACACGACTTCGATCCCCCTCGAACGTGCCGTTCGGGATAATGTTCTTCTGGCATGGGAAATGAACGGCGAAAGGCTGCCTTCGAAGCACGGGTTTCCAGTGCGTCTGATCAACCCGGGTCACTACGGTCAAAAGATGCCGAAGTGGATCACCCGAATCGAGCTCATCGACGACGTCTACCTGGGCTATTGGGAAAGGCTGCCCAAGGACAAGCCGTTCAAGTGGTCGGACGAAGCAGTGGCCACCGTGAACTCTCGCATCGACGCACCGCTTTCCATATGGGACGATGTCAAGGATCCTGGAAACGGGGGCGTCACTTTTACCTTGCAGACTATTCGGGGTGCCGTCGGAGAGGATTTCATCATACACGGCATCGCGATGGCAGGTGAGCGTATTGTGGACCGGGTGGAGGTCAGTACCGACGGTGGGTTTGTGTGGGAGGAGGCCCATATCACTACCCAGCAATCACCGAATATTTGGGTGACCTGGGGCTACCATTGGGCTTTACCCGCAAGCGGCCGCTACGAGATCTTCGCCCGGGCAACCGACGATGCGGGAGAGGTGCAGCCTGCCACCGACACCGGTGTCGATCTGTACGATGGCCGCACGGGCTACCACCGGGTTCCGGTGAACGTCGTGACCAGCTGATTATGGGGAACGCCGATCAACGGAGTGAGACTGTCTCGGCGATCGGATGGGGTTGATGGGGGGCGGCAGCGTAGATCTAAGCGGGTATCAGGCTTCCTCGGCGGGCAGCCATTCCTCGATGGTTCGGCATACGGAACGGGCCTGGTTGGCGCTTGAGATCTCGAACTTACTGCGCTGCAGGTAGGTGCCCTCGCGCTTCTGGTATCTGCGGATCGATATCTTTTGGGGGCCGTAGTCACCCGATTTTCTGTCCAGATCCTGGTACAGAAACATGATGGTGGCCCACGAGCCTTTGCTCAGCACTTCCTTGTCCAGTTCCTTCCGCAGGACTTGACCATCCTCCTCGTACTGGATCGTCAACTCCTCTACCGTTTCCGCCATCTGAACCTTTCCACTATCTGTATCTCAATCTCGCGTCACGTAGAATAACGACCAATGCAAATCCAATTGCAACAAGATTCTTCGAGGTGTTCTCTGCGCTGTAGATCTTCCGCCAACCCTGTTGTTCAATCCGTAAAAAGTAACGTCTTAGTTGAGTATCCATATTTTCTCGCCTATAATGATGGCAACAGGGTCGCTTTTGCGAATTGTCTCATCTTGATGTAGACGGAGCACTTCCACTTGTCCATGGATATTCGGGATCGATTTACCCGCAAAAACGGGACCGTCTTCCTGACGGGAATCCAAGCCCTGGTGCGTTTGATCCTGGAGAAACAACGGACGGATGCCGCCAACGGCCACGTGAATCAAACCTTCATAACCGGTTATGAGGGGTCGCCCTTAGGTGGGTTCGACATGGTCGTGGCCCAACAGATCGATTTGCTCAATCAGGTTGGGCGCACCGTGCATCAACCGGGCGTGAATGAAAAGGTCGCCGCCTCGGCCATTCTCGGAAGCCAGTACGCCGATTGCGCTGACGTGGACGCGTTCTGGTATGGCAAAGCCCACGGGGTGATGTGGGTGCCCGACGAGGTTTGGTTGTCAAACCTCGCCGGGTCTGCGGGATCGGGTTCCATGGTTCTGCTATGTGGGGAGGATCACAACTCCAAAAGCTCAGTGACGCCTGGCAGTAGCGACTGGGTGCTGCGCAGCAGCTACGTACCAATTTTTTATCCGTCGTCCGTGGCGGAGGTTCTCACTCTCGGAATGCACGCCATCGCGCTCTCGCGCCGGACAGGTCTCGTAACCGCGCTCAAATTGACGACCCCGATCTGCGACGGAGCTGCCACGGTCACGTTGGAAGAGCCGCGTTCTGGATGGCAGCATCAGCAGGTGAGCTATAAAAAGCAGTTCAATCCGTTGGTGATGGCCACAGGAGCGCTTCCAATGCAACGCGAGCTGGTGGAAAGGAAGGTGCCGCTGGCAGCGGAGTATGTGCGCCTCAATCAGCTCAATCAGGTGGTCGACGAGGATGCTGGCGGGGATGTGGGCATTGTGGCCACGGGCAAGAGTGCGGTGGATCTCGCTTGCGCGCTAGAAGCGATGGACCTGCGGGTTCCGGTTCTCAAGATCAGCGTAACATTTCCGCTAGATACACAAATCGTCGCCCAGTTTGGTCAGAATCTTCGCCACATCTACGTGATCGAGGAGGCCGGCGACTTCGTGGAGGATGCTATAAAAGCTGCTCTCTGGAATACGGGAGTGACAGGGGTGTACGGGAAAACAGATGATCGCGGTGAGCCGCTGATCCCAGCACACGGAGAGCTCACCCCGGAGCTACTGATTCGGATACTTGAACCGCGATTGAAAGCGAGCCACTCCGCTACGTCTGCAAGTCGAGGGTTGGAGGAAATCGACAGCCGCACCTATCCACATGTTCCGACAGTTTCGCCCATGTCATGTGGGGGTTGTCCCTACAACAGCTTCCGCGATCTGTCTGAGAAGCCGGGTGGGGCTATAGGATGCAGCTCGATTCGCGCCGTTGACGCTTATGATAACGGCGTGCTTTACATCCCGACCATGGGTGCGGGGGGTTCGATCTACAGCGGTTGGTCCCAGTTCAACGGGAACAAGCACATCTTTCAGAACCTTGGAGACGGAAGTTACTTCCACAGCGGTCGCGGTGCGATTCAGAGCTGCGTCGAAGCCGGCACGAACATCACCTTTCTGCTGCTGTTCAACGGAGCTGTCGCGCTCACCGGCGGTCAGCGACCGGCGGGACAACGCTGCACGGAAGACGTAGTGTCCGAGCTTCTGGGAATGGGTGTGAAGAGACTAGGCATCGTAAGCGAGGATCCAACGGTGTACAAACTGAAGTCGGACGATCGCGTGGAGCTGTTCTCAACGGAACGTCACGCAGAGGCACTAGACACGTTCAAGAAACTTCCCGGAACGACCGCTCTAATCCTCGACAAGGAATGTGCAACCGAGAAAAACCGTCGTGCGCGCCGGCAGCGGACGTCCCCGACAGAATACATCATGATCAACGAGGCGATCTGCGAAGCCTGCGGTGATTGTTTCAGGAAGTCTGAGGGGTGCGCCGCGCTGTATCAGGTAGACACCGAGAATGGACCCAAGACTCAGATTCGCACCTCGCAGTGTACCCGCGACAGTCTGTGTGTAGAAGGAGAATGTCCGGCGTTCGTTTCGGTGATTCCGGCGGCAGGCACGAAGCTCCGGCGTCGCTCCCCTGGCATGATCGAACCACCGCCCGAACCCGCGCTGCCAGAGCTGGAGCGTACCTACAGTATCTACGCCACCGGCCGTGGGGGTACGGGTGTTGTTACCATATCCCACATCCTCGCGTTCGCGGCGATGATGGAAGGCAGGTTCGTCTACCTATCCAACAATACGGGTCTTGCCCAAAAAGGGGGGCCCGTGGAAGCACCCGTACAGATTAGCGCTGAGAAACAGATTACCTTCCATAGTCTGCTGCCTGGCGCCGCCGATCTCTACCTTGGCTTCGATCTGATTCGAGCCGCCGAGCCGGGCAATCTGAGGTACGCGGCCGCGAATCGGAGCGTTGGCGTCGTGAGTAGCAGCGTACTGCCGACGGCCGCGCAGAATCGGCATCCCGACGGCCGCATCCCCGACCAAGAGTTCCTGCGCAGTGTCATCGAGCGGTATACACGAGCGGGCGAGAATCTCTACGTGGACACCTACGTGGCGGCGGAATCCCTCTTCGCCGATTCGGTCTTCGCCAACATGATTCTGCTTGGCGCGGCCTTCCAGGCCGGCGCCGTTCCCGTGTCCTCCGACTCCATCGAAAGGGCAATTCGCCTGAACGACCGCGCCGTCGAGGACAATCTGTGCGCTTTCAGGTGGGGTCGGATCTCCGTCGCTGATCCGGAGCGGCTCACCCGAATCTCCGAGGACGGTGATTCGAATCCGGTGTCGATTCGGTTTGGGGGTATCGAGTATACCTCCAAGCCGGCGGCGAAGGCTGCGACGCCATCGATCACCAATCACCTGGGCGATCAAGAGCTAGAAGAGGAGGTCGGTCGCTATCTAACCGAGCTTACGGCGTATCAGGACGCTAGCTACGCGTCCGGATTTCTTCGATACATCGAGAAGGTTCGCGGGAAGGAGCAGGCGATTGGTACGACCGGGACTCGCTTTACACGTACGGTGGCGCTTCAGCTCTATCGCCTCATGGCCTACAAAGACGAGTACGAGGTGGCCCGGCTGGCAACCAGGCCGCAGTTCGAGCGCAGAATTCGCGGACTGTTCGAGGGCCGACTCTCCATCCGGTACCATTTGCAACCGCAGACTCTGCGCTGGCTCTTCAAAAAGAAGATTCGTTGCGGCTGGGGGACGCGGACCGTCTTGCGATTACTGGCCCGTATGAAATGGCTGCGCGGCTCGGGGTGCGATCCCTTCGGCTTTGCGAAGTCGCGAAGACAGGAACGAGAGTTGGTAGGTTGGTACCGAGATCTGATCGCTAAGCTGACCGCGAGACTAGACGAATCCAACTATGACAGCGCAGTAGAGATTGCGGCGACTGCTGACCGGATCCGCGGCTTCGAAGAGGTGAAGTCGACGGCGGTGGAAACCGTTCTCGAGACGACCGCGAGAGCATCCGAACGGTTCGGACAAGATTAGGGATCAGGTGTCCGCGAAAGCCGTACCGTAGCTACAGATCGAGGGCTACGGGTGTCGAGGTACGCAGCGCGCGCCGCAAGACGCGCAATAACTTCGACCGCAAAACGATCTCGTCCCAGGGTGGAACGCCTGGCTTGGGTTGGGCCAGCTGTGCGACAAAATCTTCGAGCCAGGTTGGCTCGGCGAACTGCCCAGTGTGTGGATGCAGGTGCAAACCGTCCTGTCGCACGACCGCCGAGGAGCTCGAGAGCCCCTCCGTGTAGACGACACCTCCGGTTCCCGCAACGGTGAGCTCTTGATTCAGCGGAAGGTGAACTGGCGCCATCAGAAGCTGGGCTGTCGCTCTCCCGATTCCTGCCGTTATGGCAAGATGGTGTTTGGAACGTTCCTTCGTGGCGGTGGCAAGCAGGAACTGAAGATCGGAGCCGATCAGATCGACCGCCATATCGACGGCGTCCCACGCTGCCCACCACGCGGGTAAGAGACTGCTGCCTCCTCCCCGAAGGTGGCGGAGGTAAACCGCCTGGCCGAATGCTGGCTTGCGGCATTCCCGTTGCACGGTTCTGTAATGGTTGCTGAAGCGGAATTGCCCTCCGCTTGCCACACAAATATTTTGCCTTGCTGCCATTTCAGCCAACTGGTCATGCTCGGTTTTCGATAGGGCTACGGGGCCAGCCGCGAGAACATGAATCCCTTGTTCCACACACCGGAACAGGTCTCGCTTCAGCGCAGAATACGGCGTTAGAAAGCAGCATACTCCAGACGCCACGTGCTGGAGCACGACGCCCAACTCGTCAAACACCGGTATCGAGCCGATATCCAAACGGGTACGTCCAAGGATCATTACCCCCGAGATCTCAAGGGACTCGCAAAGTACTTGGACCGCATCTTTCTGCGCCGCACTGGCTACGAGAGCTATGGGAGGGGCGGTGGACATCAGGATGCGGCGGCCTCCATAGGTAAGCTGACTACCTGATTCTGCATCACCGATAAATAGCCGGCGGTTAGAATCTCCATATTGTCGCGGGCGTCCGCGACGGTGTAAGACGTATGGCGGTCGTTGTCCATAGCCCCAAGCAGATCCTCGAGGGCGGCGGCGAATCCGACGCTATCAGGGACCGCTGTCGTCGTTGGAGTCGGAGATCTGCTGTGCCACATCATCGGGTCTTTGGGGGGGATGCTGTAGTCGGCGCCGACGATCTCCTCCCTTAGGAAGCTATTGACGGTAGGTCCCTTGCCATCAACGACCGCGCTTCCCAAGCTGCCAACGAGATATGCCTTCGAGGGACCGCCCTGCGGGTGGGTTGCAACCCCGATGCGGCCACCGCAAACCGTGGCGATGCGGCCGGAGTCGTCTGTCATGGTCAAGGTGCCAAAATCGTCAGCACCATGGGACGCGTGCTCGGGGAAGAAGTGGGCCCCGGCGCGTCCGTAGACCTTTCTTATGGGGCCCAGACAGGTCTGCACCAATCCGACGCCGTAGGCGCCGACGCAAAGAAGCTCCCGTTTGATGTCGGGAAACTTCCAGCGTCCCGGCCCTAGAAAGGTGGGAGTAGCGCTCGAATCGATCGGCCGTGGCCAGCCCTTGGAGAACAAACCGTCGGCGTGGACGCCGAGAAGGGTCCCCAACGAATTCGACTCCAATATGGATTGGCTCTGCCTGGCCAGCTCACCATAGGTGAAGCTCGGAATGATCGAACAGACGCCAGCGCGATCGACGGCGGAGACCACCGCATCGCACTCGTCGACTGTCGCCCCGATGAACTTGTCGATCCACAGCGCCTTGCCGGCGGCGGCAGCACGTTGGGCCAGGCCGGCGCGTTTTTCGATTTCGTGACCGATACTCACGATGTGAACCCGATCGTCTTCGAGCCCACGATCCACATCTTCGAGGTAGGGGACGCCCAGGCGCGCCGCCCAATCGCGATTGGCTACCGCAAGATCCTCCTCGATGTCCGCGTCATCGGCGACGGCGACGATTTCGATGCGAGGATGATCCTGGTAGAGGGGGACGAAGCTCGGTTGGTGGCTGTACTTGCTGAAGCTTACCAGCAAAACTCCGTATCTCTCGAGGTCGGTCAACGGCGAATCAGTTTTTTGGGAGAATAGATGAATGAGGCCGGCATTTCGAATCGATGCCGGTCGGAACTGGCTACCAGCGCGTCAAGTTGCCCATGATCTTGTCCAGATCAGTCTGCAGACCCTTCTTTTCCGTTTCCAGCTCGCGAATACGGTTTTCGCTTTCTTCGAGCGATCCGGAAAGATTCTTCATGGCGTCTTCCAGCTCAGCTGCTTTTTCAGCCAACTTAGCGCTCTGTTCCGTTGCCTGTGAGCGTTGCTTCTGGCGTTCGTCGAGCTCCTGGCGCAAGGTGGACAGCCGGATCTCCATATCGTGAATCGTTTTGTCAGCGTCCTCCTGGACCTTCTTGCGTTCCTGGTCCAGTTCCTGCTGGATGCGATTCTGTTCTTCCTGCAGTTTTCTTTCCTGTGCCTTCAATTCCTCGTAGACAGCCGAAAGTTTTTCCTCGACGGCCTCTCGCTCCTGTGCGCTAGTATGCACCTGTTTCTCCGCCTCTTGCTTGACGGCGACTTCGATGTCGAGCATTTGGTGCAAGCGTGCAATCTCATCACGTTGTCGGGTGAGTTCAGTTTTTAATCTACCGGCAGTTAGGAAGGCGAATATTCCCATTGAGTTTCCCTCTTACGCAGCTAACCGCACATTTCGGGGGAGTCGGGGGGAGAACCGAAGAAAACTGAGCCGGCGACCTAGGAGACCTTGCCGGCTTGGCGCCACTCGGAATCGGGCATGTCAGTAGCCAGCTTCAGCGCTCCAACGGCTCCGGCGTACACCGGGTCTTCCACCGTCGACACCTTACACGGACCAAACTCGCTCAGGTTCGAACGCACCTCTTCCGCAAGGGCGCGAATCTGACTGCCGCCTCCGGCGAGCAATATGTTCTGCCGCAGATCGTGTTGGTACTCCGGATCGAACGTAACGATCAGTTCCCGGGCGCTCTCGATCAGATCGGGCATGACACTTTCGCAAGCTTCCCTCACTTCCTCGGTTACGTCGTAGGTCTTCGGTTTTCCGTTGACCTAGAAATCGACGTAGATCACTTCTTTCTGCGAGGAAACGAAAGCGTACTGTTCCTTGATGCGGCGCGCATTTTCCAGGGTGATGGGCGAATCCTTGATCTTCTCCTGAAGCAGCATGTGCAGGCGCGAATCTACGAAGTTGCCGGCTTTGACCAACGTCCGTTGGTCTTCCTCGCTGGGGATCGTACCGTGCATGCGACAGAGATCTAAGGTGCCCGCCCCGATGTCGATAATCAGCGCGCTATTGAACAGATCCAAGCCATACGCGACAAGAAATGGCTCAGAGGCTATGAGCACATAATCAACCAGACCGCTTACCGCGTCGGCCAACGCTTGCCGGTCCTCGGTGGAGGCGCGGGCCGGACATCCGATGACGACCCGAAGTTCCTGATTCGGCTGGCGTTCGGCTAATTCGAGTATGAAGGTGACCAGGTGGTTGATCGCCTCCGCATCCCGGTTCAAATCCTGATCCTCGGCCTCTTCCGGCGATGCGCGATATCTAAAAACACCATTCTCCAATGGCCAGATCATGTCGACGGCCATGCGGTTCTTCAGACATTCCTCGCCGATCACTACCCGTTTTCCGAGGAACTTGTAAGATATTAGGTCCTTCGGCCAACCGACGACGCTGCTGACTGTTCGTTTGATCTGTGTGTTTGTGGCGATAGAACTCTGCGATGTGCCCAGGTCTATGCCAATGCAGAGGATATCGGATTTGGAGGACTTATCCAAAGCTCCTTCCGCCTCGGCACTTGCCATATTCAAATGCTCCCCGAAAAATACGTCAAAATCATGTGTAAATCTCTATTTCGCACAATGTAAGAGCAATACTGGAGGACTGTCAAGCAAAAGTTTCCTCAGGCATACTCACGGTGATGTGAATGGCGAAAAGGGCGAATGTGTTCACGGCATGCGGCCACTACCGAAAGAAGCAGCTGCCAACGGCTCGCAACCTCTTTCTTGCCGACAATCGAAGAGTTTATACAATTCTGTAGGGACCAGTTCATGCTCTACTTGGCGATTATCACAGGGTTGGCGGCCGTTGGTTACGGTGGTGCGCAAGCCTCGTCTGTCCCCACCCATGCACCCAGCGAGATCCTGGTTCGCTTCCGTGCCCCGAGTGCCAAGATATCCGCCGCCGCCCACGACGAGGTCGAACGACTGAACCGTCTCTTCGGGCTTGTGGCGGAGGTGCCGGTGTTACCAGTTAACTCCTTGCCGGGCAGTGCGAAGACCGCTGGCGGGAGCACACTGGAGAGATGGCGGTTGTTGCGTTTTTCCCCGGGGACCGCCGCCGATTCGCTCGTGCTGTATTATTCGATGTTGAAAACTGTCGAGCGAGTCCAGCCAAATTACCTCCGACGGTTTGCCAGTACGCCCAACGATTCACTCTTTCGGCGGCAGTGGAATCTCTCCCACATTGGCTGGACGGAGGTCGAACCGGTCGATGCCAGCCACCTCATCGTTGCGGTCATCGATTCTGGTCTGGACTACCGTCACCCCGACATCGTTGACCAGGTGTGGACCAATGAAGGGGAAATCCCCGGTGCGCCGGGTGTCGACGACGACAGCAACGGATACGTAGATGATTTCCTCGGTTGGGATTTTACCCATGCCCCAGGATTCGCGGCACAAGGGGATTATCTAGATCGCGATGGCGATCCCATGGATGAGTCCGGACATGGAACCCACGTCGCTGGCATCATCGCCGCAACGAGCGACAACGAACTGGGAATAGCAGGTGTGGCCCATGGGGTCCGGATCATGCCGCTGCGAGCCGGCTTCAATCTGGCTGCGGGTGGCTTCCTGGAGGATGACGACCTCGCCGCTGCCATTGTCTACGCGGCGGACAACGGCGCGGACATCCTGAACATGAGTTGGGGCGATCCTCAGTTCTCGCCGCTGATTCGCGATGTGATTCGCTACGCCCGCAGCAGAGGCTGCGTTCTGGTGGCGGCGGCGGGCAATGATGGCGGCGATGCGGTCTTCTATCCCGCGAAGCTGGACGAGACGATTGCGGTAGCAGCCAGCGGAACAGGCGATTCCGTGCCGGCCTTCACCAACCGCGGATCAAGTATCGATGTCGCGGCGCCGGGGATCGGGATCTGGAGCCTGGCGCCTGGTGGTTCCTACGCCGAGCGGACCGGCACCTCCATGGCGGCCGCCCACATTTCCGGGATTGCGGCAGCGTTCATGGCGCAAGGTGCTGGCCTGGACGCCGCTCAGGTAAGGGCGGCGCTCGCATTGAGCGCGCGTGACGTAGGGTCGTCCGGATGGGATGACCGCACCGGTGCCGGCATCGCCAACATCGATGCATCTACCCCGTCGCCGCCGGTGGTGGCGATCGCTAAGCCGTCAGTTGATGATCTTCTTGTCGATCGCATCGGAATTGAGCTAACCCTTGCTGGAAGCGTAGGCAGATTGGATGTAAGCTGGCGCGCCCTCGAAGAAAGCTCGACATGGAACCGGCTTTTCGCGGGAGCGGCATCGCAGGTAAGCGCGGAAAACCTGATGTGGGATGTTTCGACCTTGCCGGAGGGCAGCTACGAAATCCGCGCGCGTGCGTTGCAGCACGATCTTCAAGACCGCGTGGAGGTCCGGGTGCAGCGTACGCCGCCGCGGATAACGCAGGTCGAGCTCACGCCTGTGTTGGACGGGCCCAAGTGGGACTATCTCTTGGAATGGGAGACGGATGAGCCGTCAGGCGGCGAGGTTGTGATCGTCGCTGACGTCGGGAGCGTGCCGGTCAGAACCTTGCCGGTACCCGCACGTTCCCGCAGCCATTCCCTGACCTTGGGTTCTGATCTGGATCGCGGGGAATACCGCGTACATCTACGTCCGCGCTCGGGACAGCTGCAAGGGGTCGAATTCGAAGCGGGCGGTTTTGCTGTCGACGCTCGTCAGTTCCCGCAGTGGAATTCCGTTCTTCGTGGCAGGTTAGCAGACGGCTACCTCATGCCGATGTTTTCCGACTTCAACACCAACGGGGTTGCGGAACTCGTGCAAATGACGATGGGCGGGACGCCACAATACGGCCAGGCCGTGTTCCATGAACCGGGGACCGAAGGGTTTAGGGAGGTGTTTCGCAGCTCGAGGTTATTCATCCCGTGGAACACCCACGACCTCGATCGCGATGGGCTGCCCGAATTGATGGCCGTAGATGCCCAGAGGGTCAGGTTGCTGGAGCCCGAAAACGAGGGTCGATTCCCGCAACAGGTTGTCTGGGAACGACGAGACGTTTGGGGTGGCGAGGTGGGTGACCTTGATAGCGATGGCAATCAGGAGATGTTTCTCCGGTCCAGCAACGCCGACCTGATTCATGTCTTCGAGAACCAACGAGACAATGACTTTTCCGAGATCACCGTGCTCACCAATCCCACAACGGGCACCAACGAGTTGGGAGATCGGCAGCTAGTCGGCGACTTCGACGACGACGGACGCGCGGAGTTGTTGGTGGGAGACGGGGACGGCGACCTCTTCATCTTCGAAGGTTTTGGCGACGACCGTCAGCGGATGTCGTGGCGGCGCGATCAGAGCGGTAACTCAGACGGTCGGGTGGTGGGCGGGGGAACGGATATAGATGGGGATTCGCGGGTAGAGTTTGTCGTCGCTCATCTGCTCCTGAACCCAGTGCGTCCCGACCTTCAGCGCTGGACCGTATCCGTATTCCAATCGGTGGGAGACAACGAGTTTACCCGCGAGTGGTCTGTGGAGGTAAAGGGTGGCCGGTCTAACGGTAACGGGATTGCCAGCGGCGACTTGAACGGCGATGGATTGCCGGAACTCGTTCTGGCTCTGGTGCCCGATCTCTATGTCGTCTCAGCAACGGGTGTCGACACCTATGAACCGGTGTGGCACTCCACCATTGGCAACGCTCGAAGAACTGTCATTGGAGATCTGACGGCATCCGGCGATATGGCGATCGCTTACAATACCGCCAACGGCATCGAGATTCGGTCGATGGTCTCAAGCCCCGAGATCTTGTTGGCGCCGGTGGGAGTGCGTGGCTTCGCAGGCCCCGACGGGCAAATCGCCGTCTTTTGGGAGACCATCAAAGGGGCCGCGGCATATCGAGTTTTTCGTGATGGCCTCTTGCGCCAGGACAATCTGACGGGAACGGAGTATCTCGACCAACGGACCCAGGCAGGTCGGGTTTACGAATATTCGGTGGCGGCGATCGACGAGCGGGGGATCGAGGGTGAGAGGAGTCATAAGTTCAAGATCGAGGCACGTCCGCTGGCGCAGGTAATAGCAGTCGAGCGGGTATCGGCGACGCACCTTGCAGTTCAGTTCGGCGAGTCGATGGAACCGCTCGAAGCGCACCGATTCGACCTCGATCCGGGTATTGGAAAACCCACATCGGTCACCCAGGATCGTCAAGATTCGAGGGTCGTACTCGGCTTCGAATCAGCACTGCCCGATTCCGGCACGTTTGAGCTGGTTTTGGTTGGCGTGAAGGCGGCGGACGGCACGCCATTGGCGTCATCCAGCGCTCGCTTACCTGTGCAGCTGAAGCCGTATCTCGCGGTTGTTCAGATCGTAGATGCGGTCGTGATCAACTCCCTGAGAATCGAGTTGCAATTCGACGGCGGGGTTCGGTACGACGGCGCAGACAGTACCTTTTCCTTCGTCGGAGGTGACATCCACATACGCGATGTGGAGATGATAGCGGAGGATCGGCTGGGAATCGACCTGGACGATTTGACGCCGATACGGGCCCGAGGGGAGACCTTTCAGCTGGTCATTTCCGGGTTGCTCGACGCCAACGGCAATCTGATCAGCGAGCGCGTCCCTCTGCGCGCGACTGCCACCGATCTCGCAGACGTGATGGTGTTCCCCAATCCGTTCGTGCCCGACCGCGGCGACCTGGTTTTCGCCAACCTGACCGAATCGGCTACCATCCGCATCTACAACCTTGCCGGGCAGCTTGTCCGCACGCTCGTGGAGGACAACAAGGATGGCGGCCTCGAATGGGACGGCAGCAACGACCGCGGCAGGCCGGTGGACTCGGGAGTCTACTACTTTACCGCGTCTTCCGGCAAGGAATCGGTCCGTGGAAAATTCGCCGTTGTCGCGGATTAGCAGCACCTGACTCGAGAAAGGGAACAGAAGATGATTCGCATAGGCATTGTCGGGCTCGGCTTCATGGGGGTGACCCACTACAAGGCGATACAGAAAGTCCGGGGAGGCAAAGTGGTGGCCGTCTGCACCCGAGACCGGCGAAAGCTGGCCGGAGACTGGCGCGGTGTACAGGGGAACTTCGGCGGTAGCGGGGGTGTGCAGAATCTAGAATCCGTCGCCCGATATCGACAGGTCGATGCGCTTTTCGCCGATGCGAATGTGGACCTGGTGGACATCTGCTTGCCAACGCGCATGCACTACGAAGCCTGCACCGCAGCGCTTACAGCTGGCAAACATGTGTTGGTCGAAAAACCTATCTCGCTCTCGCCGCGGCAAGCCGATAGCATGGTAAACACGGCACGAAAAAAGAGACGGCTACTGATGGTTGCCCATGTCCTCCGTTTCTTTCCCGAATTCCGGTTGCTCAAGGAGATGTTGGAGAGCCGCGAGTACGGCAAGATTCAGGCGATGCACATGAAGCGGATTATTTCCAAGCCTGACTGGCGCGATCCCAAGGAAAACGGAGGACCGGCGATCGATCTGCACATTCACGACGTCGACTTTCTGCAATACCTGCTCGGGATGCCAACCGCGGTCACGTCGTCAGGGTATCTCGATCGCGGCGGTTTGGTGGAGTACGTGCACACCCAGTACGATTACGCTGGGAAACGGATGGCAGTGAGCGCCGAAAGCGGATGGTTGTCGCAAGCCGGCTGCCCGTTCGAACACGGCTACGATGTCTACTTCGAAGACGCGACCCTCAAGTTCAATTCGAGCTCCGGGCAGCCTCCTCTACTACTTACGCGGGACGGCAAGACGAGGCGCCCGAGGTTGAGTTCACGGGATGGATTCGTTGCTGAACTGCAGGAAGCGGTAGATTCGGTTCAAAACCGAAAACCGTCGCGAATCATCGGTGGTCAGAGCGCTCGAAACTCGATCGCGATCTGCCTGAAGGAAATCGAGGCGGTGCAGAAAGGCCGGAGAGTCAGGATTGGAAAATGAGCCGTTCAGGAAGGTTGCCAGGCGTTCAGCTCGGAAGCAAACTGGATATCCGCCCGCGTAACAGCTTTTGCACTGTGGGTCGTGACGGATGCAGAAACCGTTTTCGTGCCGGTGTTCAAACTGAAATCGGGATGGTGATTCATCTCGGTAATGGTTTTTACTAGATGGTTTAAGAAAGAAGTAATGTCGCGGAAATTGCTGAAGGTGAAGTCGCGGGCGATGATCGTATCGGTCCGCGACCATCCCTCGAGTCGCTTCAATTCTTCATCAACTTCACTGGCGCTGAGTACCGTTTTGTCTTCTGCCATGTTTTGCGTCTCCTGATCGGCGTGTGGGGTGAATTTCCCGCGAGGCTCTCTCTATGTCAATCCTGCGTTGACGCCTGCCCCACTCGCCGCTAGGTTCGGGGAGTAGGCGAGTCGACGACGCAAAGGAACGGCAAACGATGAGCAGTCCAACAGATCTTTCCCAGTTGCAGAATATGGATGTGCGGGTGTCGGTGGAATGGGGGCGGACCCGCATAACGCTGGAAGAGGCGCGGACGCTTGGCCCCGAAGCGATCCTCAAGGTCGATAGCGAGGTGGACGATCCGGTGGAGGTGCGGGTCAACGGCAAGTTGATCGGGCGCGGCAAGATGGTGCTCGTGGGCGACAGTTACGGCGTACAGATGACTCAGTTCGTGGATGGCGGTACCTGAAGTGAGAGTGAACAATCCTTTGGTTGCCACGAAAAATGGGGCGAGGGATTCAACCCTCGCCCCACTTTTCGTATCCGGCAAAACTACTGGTTCTTAGTGCGGATGGGGATGCCCGCCGGCCGCCGGGGCTTCTTTCTCCTCCGGCTCTTCGGTGACCATGGCATCGGTGGTCAACAACAAAGCAGCAATGCTGGCCGCATTGCTGAGGGCGGTGTGAACGACCTTCGTCGGATCGATGACACCCATCTTCACCAGATCGCCGTATTCCTCCGTCGCGGCGTTGTAACCGTAAGCGAGCGTTTTCTTGGCGGCTACGTTCTCCACCACGATAGCTCCTTCTTGTCCGGCGTTGGCTGCGATCTGCCGCAAAGGTTCCTCCAATGCGCGGCGCACGATCTTTATGCCAGTCGTCTCACCATCATTGGCGCCCTTCAGGACGTCGAGCGCGGCAGTAGCACGAAGCAGGGATACCCCGCCACCGGGCACGATGCCTTCCTCGACGGCGGCGCGGGTGGCGTGCAACGCATCTTCCACTCGTGCCTTTTTTTCCTTCATCTCCGTCTCGGTAGCGGCCCCAACGCGAATAACGGCGACCCCGCCTGCCAGCTTGGCAAGGCGCTCCTGCAGCTTTTCGCGATCGTAATCAGACGTGGTGTCCGCGATCTGGTTCCTGATCTGCTCTACGCGTCCTTTGATATCGGCAGGTTTGCCACCTCCTTCGATAACGGTCGTATCTTCCTTTTCGATCAGAGCGCGTTTGGTTGTGCCCAAGTCGGCGAGCTGCACGCTTTCCAGGGTGATACCCAGGTCTTTCGTGATCACGGTGCCGCCGGTCAGAATGGCGATATCCTCGAGCATAGCTTTACGCCTATCGCCGTAACCGGGCGCTTTGACCGCTGCAATCTGAAGTGTGCCGCGGATCTTGTTTACAACCAGGGTCGCCAGCGCTTCCCCTTCCACGTCTTCCGCGATAATCAGCAATGGCTTGCTGGACTTGGACACCTTCTCCAACAACGGAAGGAGGTCCTTCAGATTCGAGATCTTCTTCTCGTGGATGAGCAGGTAGGCGTCTTCCAGAACGGCTTCCATGCTCTCCTGATCGGTGACGAAATAGGGCGACAGGTAGCCGCGATCGAACTGCATGCCCTCCACGACGTCCAGGGTAGTCTCGGTGCCTTTGGCCTCCTCAACGGTGATCGTACCGTCCTTGCCTACCTTATCCATCGCGTCGGCAATGATGTCGCCGATCGAGCTGTCGCCGTTGGAAGAGATTGTTCCAACCTGCGCCACCTCGCTGTGGTCCTTAACCGACTTACTCTGCTTCGCGAGTTGCTCGACGATGACGTTGACCGCCTTCTCGATGCCGCGTTTAATTTCCATCGGAGAAAATCCGGAGGTCACCGCTTTCAGGCCCTCGCCGTAAATGGCTTCAGCCAGAACGGTTGCGGTGGTTGTCCCGTCACCAGCTACGTCGCTGGTCTTGGAGGCTACCTCCTTGACCATCTGGGCACCCATGTTTTCGTATTTGTCGGGCAGTTCGATCTCCTTGGCCACGGTGACTCCATCCTTGGTCACCGTAGGAGAACCCCAGCTTTTGGCCAGCACGACGTTACGGCCGCGCGGGCCAAGAGTGACTTTCACAGCTTTGCTGAGCTGGCGAACGCCAGTCAGAATCTTATCGCGACACTCCTCGCGAAAAGCGATTTGTTTGGCTGCCATTGTGAATGTTCCTTTCTCTTAACCTACGATGGCGAGAACATCTTCCTCGCGCATTATGAGGAACTCTTCACCTTCGATCTTGACCTCGGTGCCAGAATACTTGCCGATAAGAACCTTGTCGCCTTTCTTCAGTTCGGGCGTAACGCGCGAGCCGCCATCCAGTTTTCCGGGACCGACGGCCACGACCTCGGCCTCCTGGGGTTTTTCTTTGGCGGTATCGGGAATGATAATGCCCCCAACCTTCTGCTCATCATCGTCATCTAGACGCTTGACCAGGATGCGGTCCGCGAGTGGTTTGATCTTTGGTTTGGCCATGGGATTGTCTCCTCGTGTGGGGTAAAAGAAACTCCTTACGATGGTGTAGCTACTCAGTTGGCAATTCCCGTGCCAATAGCAACAGAAAAAGAGTAAACCATTGATAAATAACATCTTAAGAGATTGTGCCCCGCTGCCGTGCGAATCCTTCAAGTGGCCAATATTCCCAAAATGGGAATATTGGCGCAGGAAGTCCGCGCCGCGAAATTCATAGTCTATTAATTTTAATAGCTTTAAGATCATTTCCCGAATCGGGAATCTATCTCCGGGCATTCTCAAAACGGGAATCTGGTCCTCCCATTGGTGAAATGGAGACATTTTGCCGTCGGCCATAGGGATGGCTATCTTTTTGTCCGTCATTGGCAGATTGGTCTGAATTGTTCAAGGCCCTGCAACATCTCATTTCGATACAGGAAATCCCACATTGACGTCTATCCAGGGTGAGCTGCGCGACCAGCTCGTAGGTTTGTTGGGCGACCGGATTGCCACCGGAGAAGTGTTGATCTCACCTTCCCACTTCCTCGCCGCCATCGTCGAGGATTACCAGGTGCTGACAGGAAGCTTCGTCTCGGAGGAGGTGAAGAGCGAGTTGTCATCTCTCCTTGGCGAGGTCAACAAATCTACTCCGGAATTGGTGCTCATACCCGGGATTGAGAACTGGATCACCAAGTCGGTTTATGGCTTGATGCGCAAAAAGAGCTGGGGCGTAACCGAGGTGCGCGAGGGCGGGAATCACCTGGTGCGCGACTTCGTGAAAAGCGCCCAGGTGAAAGCGTTGCTCCAGGGTTTGAAGACTACTCCGAATCAGCTGAATGCTCGCCGCTGCCTTCACACCATAACCTACCAGATCGCCGGCAAGGAAGATCCCCAGCAAAAACGCTCCCTGGCGCGCCTGGCACAGGCAAGAGCCAACGCCAAGACCGTTGTCCCCGCCGATGGAGGCGGCGCCCCGGTTGACCGCGCAGCCCAAAGTGAAGCGCGGTTGCAGGAGCTGCTTTCGGGGCCAGCCGAGGACCCGAGTGCGGAGGAGGTGGAGCATCGGCACGCGGAGCAGAAGAAGGCCCAGGCAAAGATTCGCAAAGAGCAGATGGACCATTTGATAGAACATCTGGACCAATATGTCGCCCAGGGCAAGATGACTGAAGAGGAAGCGGGGAAGCTCAAGAAGCTGAATCAGGTCGACACGGCCATGCAGAGTGGCAAGGTAGACAAAGAGAAGGGAAGCAAAATACGTAACAGTATCCTCTCCGGCACCGCACGTTACGAGCTGGACAAGAAGGTCAAGGAAACCGTCGACTACGTAGTGCGTTACACACAGGTGTACGACGCGCTGGGGCGCATCGAACAAAAGTACGACGACGCACTGCGGCTCCTGATCGAATTCAAGGAGGCGGCGAACGCCGCGGAGCGCACTCAAGAGGAATTCGGCGCGTTGGGCAAGAAGCTCATCGAAGACACCGCTTGCCTGCAGAAGGTCATCGGCCTTCTTGACAGACAGGACGGCGAGGTGCGCATGATCGCTGCGAACCTGCCTCCGTATAGCCACATCATGCGCAGAGATCAGGATCGCGTCTCCAACATGGTTATCGAAGAGAGTTTCGTCATCGAGCTGCGGGAGTCGGAACCCGGTGCGATCTCCGAGAAGCTGAGGGATCCGGACCGCAAGGTGCAAGTGCGAGCGGCGGCGGACATGTTGTGTATGGCAGGACTGATCAATCGCCTTATCAAACCTACGCCGATTCGCAAAGAGATTCGGCTTCTAAAGTTGAACCTCATCATTGAGGACTTCTTTCGTTCTTCCAACGACGTGAGTGAAGCGCGCTCGCGCGCGCAGCAGTTTCTAGAGACCCGCATTTTGAAGCTGTACCCCGACTTGACCGAGGAGGAAACCGCCGAAATGCAGCAGCTGGGCGCGGAGATGATCGAGTCGGTGGAGCAGACTATCGTGGCAGAGCGCGCCGCTGAAAAAGAGGCCGGCGCAAGTGCAGCCAAGGAAGGGGCCGCTTCCTCTGCGCCCGCCTCTGAAGAGGGAGGGGGTGAGCTCAGCGCAGACGAGGTGAAGAGCGGAGTGATGATAGGGAGGGTACTGATGCGTATGGGGGGTGGGCAGCGCGTTGCCAAGCGGTATGTGGTAAAAAATCGGGAACGTGCCTTTTAAGATCATGCCCGACGATGACGATCCATCCAGGTTCGTGCTCGTCAAGAAAGATCCGGATAGCGGCGAGCTTCTACTCGTGCGCCGTCGCGGCGCCAAGCGGTATGTGGTAAAAAATCGGGAAGGGGTCTGGGAGCCGACCTAGGCACCGTCCGGACACAGCGGTCCCGCCGCTGAAGAAGATGCTCGATCTCACCAACAAAGTTGTGCTCGTCACCGGGGCCAGCAGTGGCATCGGGTGGCACCTGGCCACTCAGCTCGCTGGCTGCGGGGCGCAACTCGTTCTCATGGCCAGACGGCGCCACCGGTTGGTCGAGCTACGCCAACAGATTGTCGAACAGTGCGGGCACGATTCGATGATCGTGGTCGGGGACGTGGCGGATCCGAGCAGCGTTCGCGAAGCTCGCCACCAACTGCTGGAACGATTTCCGCGCGGGTTGGACATTCTGATAAACAATGCTGGCCGGGGATTGTACGGCCCATTCGTGGAAGCCAATCCGGAAGAGCTGACCGCGATTGTTCAAACGAATTTGTTGGGGGTGATCGAATGCACCCGGACCTTTGTGCCGGACATGCTCGAAAGGGGAGATGGGTGTGTGGTTTTCGTGTCGAGCGTGCTGGGGGAGCTGCCGGCACCAAACAACGCGGTGTACGGCGCCACAAAGTTCGCGGTGTCCGGCCTGGCTGAAAGTCTGGAGTATGAATTGACTCCGAGGGGGGTCGGGGTGTTGCTGGTCGAGCCCGGGTCGGTGCCTACCGAATTCGCCGACGTCAGCGGCACGCCCGCGGGACAGTACCGATGGTTACCGCGAACATCTCCCGAACGGGTGGCGCGCCTTATCGTCGATGCCATCGTTCGCCGACGGCGCCGACTCGTTCCCGATCGTTTTGCCCACCTTGGGATATTGTGGCGTCGTTATCTGCCGCGAAGTTGGAGATTTTTTTACAGGAGTGCGCTGCGAAAGGTGTAGACTAGGTCGTTTTACCGCACCCAAAATGGCGACTACCATTGCTCGGCTTCAACCATCTCCCGCGCCAGATTCCCCAGCTCTTCCACCAGCTCCGACTGGTCATCGGCACGCGCCTTGTTGGTGATTTGCATCGTGAGGGCGATCAAACCCAGCCCGAAAATGCGCTGCAGGCTCTGAGGGGAGTCCGGCACCAGATTGGGTACCAGCTCGCTCAGCTTTTCCAGCAGCTGTTTGTGTTTTTCCGATATTTCGATTACTTCGAGTGGCATGGGAGTTCGCGTGAGTGGGGTTGGCGTCTGATCAGATCCATTCTAACCATTCGGATCTCTTCCAGCAATTGGTCCAGTCAGACGTTCATCAGTACCTTGACGCCCTCCAGATCGAACTGAAAGCGCATCTCGCGCAGCCCCTGATCCGCCATGGCATGGCGCAACGCTTCACGGTCCTGGGCCGGACAGTAGAACATCATAAATCCGCCTCCTCCGGCACCCAGAATCTTGCCCCCAAGCGCTCCGGCTTCACGGCCCGCCGCATACCACCGATCGATATCCTGATTCGACATCATGGATGACCGGCGCTTCTTCGCTCGCCAATGCTCATCGAGCAGCGTGCCGAACCGTTCCAGGTCGCCGGTTTCCAGACTCTTCTTGATCTCCAGGCCAATGCGTTTCACGTCGTGCAAACTCTCCACGACTTCGCTGGTTCCCTTATTCGTTTCCGTTTGTTGCTGCGAGAGAATATCGAAGCTCTCCCGCTCGATCCCGGTGAAGAACAGCACCATGCTGTTGCGCAACTCCTCTTCGGTGTGATGGCTCAACTCCAGCTCGGACACCTCGACTCGACCCTCCTTGTCGATGTCCAAGCAGGTTACGCCGCCGAATGCCGCGAGGTAATGATCGTGTTTCCCGGCTGGTTGGCCGGCGCAGTGGGATTCCACGTAATACGCCTCTTCGGCCAACTCTTGTGTCGATAGCTGGTTGCGCGTATGGCCGTGCAGGGCCGCAAGCAGCGCCACGGTAAAGGCGCCGGAAGACCCCATCCCGGTGCGCCCCGGAATGTCGGCCATTGCGCTGATCTCCAAACCGCCGACGATCTTCATGTGCACGAGGGTTTCGCGCAGCAACGGGTGTTCGATCTGGAGCGGATCCTCCACGAGCTCGGTCTGCGAATATTTGACGCGCACGAAGTCTTCGACCTTCAAGGTGTTGAGCTGGATATAGACATACTTGTCGATGGCGGCACTGAGAACGAAACCACCGAATTTGGAGTAGTAGGATGCGAGGTCGGTGCCGCCGCCACCCAAGGGAATGCGCAAGGGAGCCCGGGTCGTAATCACGGGAATTTCATCTATTCAAGGAAGATCGAAGACACCAGCACCCACCTGTTCAAGCGCGTGCCTGTAGCGTTCCGGCGTGTCGGTTGAAAGTAGCTGTCCCTCGAGGCGGTGTCCATGAAGTGGGCGCCCATCCTCGAGCATCGCCGGGAAGAGGTCGCTGCCGAAGTCGAGACACTGCCCATCGGGGATGTCGTCGACCAATTCGGGTTCTATGGCGTAGATACCCGCATTCACCAGGTAGCCTTCGAAGACCTCCTCCGGTGTTGGTTTCTCCACGAGTTTGGTGATCGCTCCTTCGGCGTCGAGCTGCACGATGCCGCGAGTAGTGGGATCGTCCATCGGCAACAAGCCGATCGTTGCCATGCTGCGGCTGCTTTCGTGGTCAGCCCACAACCTTCCCAGGTCGACATTGCACAGGTTGTCGCCGTAATAGACAAGGAACCGCTCGCGAAAATGAGATCGCAGCTTTGCTACAGCGCCGGCGGTGCCGAGGAGCTCGTCTTCCCGGGAGTAGGTGATCTGCGCTCCCCACCGTTTGCCGCTGCCGCAGAAGGCTTCGATTTCGTCGGGCAGGTGGTGGAGATTGATGGCGAGCTGGTCGAAGCCGTAGCGCACCAGGAGACGAATCACGTACTCGAGCAACGGTTTGCCGGCGATTGGAATCAGCGGTTTGGGGCAGTTGTCAGTGAGTGGCTGCAGCCGCCGACCGCGTCCGGCGGCGAGAATCATCGCCTTCACGGCGCCGCTTTTCGCAGCACCTTGGCTGCTCTCATTTTGCTTTCGGACTCGGCGTAGAACGCATCGAGGTCGGGTTGCTCACGGGCCCATTCGACATAGGAAGAAATTATCGATTCCAGACCGACCTGAGGTCGCCAGCCGAGACAGCCGAGGGCAGCTGAGGAAGAAAAGGTATGACGGGTGTCTCCGAAGCGGTACTCTCCCGAGACCTCCGGCTCGAGATCCTTTCCGGCGATGCGAATCACCGCCCTGGCGTAGTCGAGGACCGAAGTCGCTTCGATGCCTCCAACATTATACGCGTTGTAGTCCGCCGCTGGGTTCTCGAAGGCGAGCAGATTTGCCTCAGCCACATCGCCGACGAATACGTAATCCCGCAGCTGCTGGCCGTCCTCGTAACAGACCGGCGGCTGATCGTGAAGGACTCGCATTGTAAAGAGTCGGCAGATCCCGGAATAAGCGTTGAAAAACGAGTTTCGCGGCCCTTGTACTATCGAATACCGCAAGCAGACCGTGGGCACCCTGTGCTTCCGGCCCAGCTCCCTCGAAGCCAGCTCCAGGGCGTACTTGGAGATGCCGTAGGCGGTGTGCGGGTGAACGACCTCCTCCGTAATCTCCACCGGTTCGATCTCAGCAGCGCATCGGGGGCACCGAAGCTCCCAGTCGGACCTGTCCAGCTGTTCAGCCGGCCGGCTGTCGGGAAAAAGGCGCCCATGGGTGGCGCAGCGATAAGAGCCTTCCCCGTACACCGACTGAGATGAGGCCAGCACCACCTTGCGGACCGGCAATTCTCTGGCTGCGATGAGCTCGAACAGCATCGCCGTGCTGACGGTATTGACGTGAAAGAAAGTGCTGAAATCGGGCATGTAGTCCTGATAGGCCGCCAGGTGAAAGACTCCGTCGACATCCGTCAGCGCCTGCTCCCAATCCGCCCTGTTGCGCACGTCTCCGCGCACCTTCTCGACCTCCGGCGGCAGGTAGCGAGGCCACCCGTCGGGATGAACCCGGTCCTGAAGGCTGTCCAGAATCCGGACCCGGTACCCCTTTTTCAGTAACACATCGACGGTGTGCGACCCGATAAACCCGGCACCCCCGGTAACCAGAACCCGGTTGAGCTCACTCACGCAAACGAGATCCTCTCGAGAAGGGTCGAACGATGCACAAAAATTCTCTCAAACATAAGTAAAAAATGAATTTAGATCAATATTGTGGCGGGGGATATGCGCCCTGACCGAGTGCGTGAGCTGCAGACAAGGCCGTCAAAAATGGTATACAAATGGATACTGTTTATCTTGACGTCGAGCCTAGGGGTCATTAGTTTCGCCACGACCCGGGAGGGTGCCATGATAAAATGGAATCGCTTACTCAATCCGCAGCGAGTGCTGGTAGGTGTCCGTTCAACGCGACGGTTCGACGTCATACGTGAACTCGCGGCCGTTATCTCGGAGGATGAGGCTGTTGGCGACCCCAAGCGGTTTCTGGCAGACCTTATTCGGAGGGAGAAACAGAGTTCGACGGGTATCGGTCACGGGGTCGCGATTCCCCACGTTCACGAAGACTACATCCACAGGCAGATTCTGGCCGTTGGTGTCTCCACCGATGGCATCGACTTCGCCGGATTGGACGACATACCGGTGCGGATTGTGGCACTGTTCGCCAGCCCCCTGAAACACCAGAAGCAGCATATGAAGCTCCTTGCCGCGCTGTCCCGCCTCCTGCAGACAGCTTCTGTCCGCGATCGCTTGATCGGGGCGACCGAGGCGGCGGAGGTGATCGAGGTCTTCTCACACACGCCGCAGCCTGTCTGAGCGCGCGACTGCATTCAGGAGCTTCCTTTTTCCTTAACGCAATAGTTTTGGCAGCGCGATGAAGGGTGATATCGCCGCCGCCGTCGAAGGGGCGACGGAGGGTGGATGGTCCTGTTTTCTGTCCGCACCTTCTGGCAGTGACTGGCCGCAGGCGGTGATGGGGAGACTGCGATATCTCCTGGGCAACCGAATTCCCGGACACCAGATCCTTCTCCTGGTTCCGGACCGTGCCACCGGCATCGAGATTCGCGCCGAGCTGACGGCGCTTCAAACCGAGCCGTTCGCCCAGCTCGATCCGCAGACCTACTACAGTATGGCGGCCCGGTTTACCAGGCTGTTCTGGCCCCTGATCGCCTCGGAGACGGGTTTCGCCGACCCCAGCCGTCCTCCGGTGCTGCTGAACTACGAGATGGCGCAACACCTTCTAGGCCAGCTCATCCAACCGCTGCTGAACAAGGGATACTTTGGCGAGCTCTCCCTGCGCCCCCAGCGCATAATCAGTCAGCTCATAGACAACCTGAACCGGGCAGCGGTCAACGGCTACCCCATTGCCGCGGTCGAGTCGCGACTTGCTGCTGCGTGGAACGGTGACCCGGATAGGTTGCGGTACTACGAACAGGGACAAGAGTGCATCGATCTCTTCCGATCCCATTGCCTGAAATACGGTCTGCTAGACCTCTCGTTGTCGGTGTCCATATTTACCCAACTGTGCGCAAAAAAGGTTTTCTGGAGTTTCGTGGTGCGGCGCTACCGGCACCTTGTGGCGGAACAGGTGGAGGAGACGGTGCCCGTGGCGCAAGATATGGTGCGCCGCCTGCTGGGCGAATGTCAATCCAGCCTTCTCTGTTGCGATCCCGAAGGTGTTTACCGCTCTTTTCTCGGATCGAACCCCGCCGGCGCTACCGAGCTAGGGGAGCTTTGTCGCGACCAGGTCGAGCTGAGCACCGCAGCTGGGGCGACGAAGGTAATTTCGTTCCTGAACGCCGTCGCCGGAGAGTTGCAGCAAGCAGCGGCGATCGAGGAGGCAAATGGGGAGCAGCCTGGGTTCGTGCGTTTGATTCGGACCCGGTACCGCGTGGAGATGATTCGGCAGATCGGGCGCGAAATAGGCGTTCTGCAAAAACAGGGCATAGCTCCGGGCGACATTGCGGTGGTCGCTCCCTTCGCCGATGGCGGCCTCCGATTCATGTTGGGCCAGGTTTTGTCTGAAGCCGGGATCGCCTTCAAGATCGTGCGCCGCTACGAGAATCTCTTTGAGGAACCGATAGTCCGGTCGGGCATCGCGTTGGCGATGCTAGCGCACCCGCGATGGGGACGAAAGCCAACGCCATACGAGGTCGCTGAAGCATTTACATCGATTCTCAAATGCGACCCGATCCGCGGCCGACTCGCAGCGAATCACTTGTACGACCCCCGCTCCGGCTCCTTGATGTCGCGAGTCAATCTGGACGAAACCGTGGCGTTGCGCTTGGGCGAGCGCCTCCTCTCCACTTTCGGCGCGCTGAAGAGATGGCTCGACGAGTACCTGTCGCGCCCGGTGGAGCATATCGATCATTTCCTGCGCCGTCTGTTCAACGAACCATTTCTCCAGGCGGGCTTGGAGTCTCACGACGTTGAGATCTTCAGCAAGCTCGTAGCTTCGGCGGCCGCCTTCCGTCGAACGTCGCCCTTCATGGGTCTTGGCATCGAGGAGATCGGCGATGGCTACATAGCGATGCTCGCAGAGGGGATCGTGGCCGCTCAATACCTGGTCGATTCCGGCATCGAAGCCGATGCAGACGCCGTAACCTTGATCGCACCGGTATACACCTATCTGCTCAGCCATCAGCGGGCGCGGGTACAGTTCTGGCTGGACATCGGTTCGCCATACTGGTGGGAACCGCTGCATCAGCCGCTTACCAATCATCAGGTCCTGGCCCGCAGCTGGAGTGGCGATGAGAAGTGGACGGATCTCATCGACTACCGCCGCCGCAATCGCACCCTGCTACGTCTGCTGCGCGGCTTGGTCCGGCGCTGCGACGAAGGAATCTACCTGTGCAACAGCGAGCTCGATTCCGGAGGCAATCCGCAGCAGGGGCCGTTGCTGTTCACGGCCGAACGAGTGCTGGAGGAGGAGCCGCATTGAGTCCGTTCAAGCCGCGACCGGGACAGCAGCAAATAATGGAGTATGGCGGTGGTCTCATGGGTGTGTCGGCGGTGCCAGGGAGTGGAAAGACGGCAACCATAGCCAACCTCGCGGCGCGTTTGGTCCGCGAGAGGACGGTGGGCACGGGGAGCGTGCTTGTAGTTACCTATCAGAACGCTGCGGTTGATGCTATCAAAACCCGAATCAGGTCCGAGCTCGGTCACGTCAATCGACCTGACGGAGGGTACGACGTCAGGACACTTCACAGCTTGTCCTACGGGATAATTCAAGCTCAACCCGCCCTGGCGGGAACGACCGCAGAGTTTCACGTCGTCGACGACCGGACGCGCGCTGATCTTCTCGACAAGGCGACACGTTTGTGGAGTGAGCAGAACCGATCGGTGTGGGAGCCGCTCGCCGTCCAGGGAAAGTCCGACTGGCAGGCGGAGTGGATCGAGATCGCTCATGCCCTCGCGCGCTCACTGATCGCCACCGCAAAGAACCATCGGTTGGCGCCCGAGCGGGGCCTAGGGTTGGCTGATACGCTACCTGCGGGAATGGTGCGAACCCTGCTCACAGCCGGAATGGAGATCTACCGGCTCTATCAGCGCAATCTGACGACCATCGGCGGCCTCGACTTCGATGATCTCGTTCGCCTGGCATTGGACCTGATCACCGTACACGAAGAGCTGGCGCAGCGGCTCCGTCGGGAATGGCCGATCGTCCTCGAGGATGAAGCCCAAGACAGCATTCCCCTGCAAGAGAAACTGCTGAGCCAACTCTCCGGCGGTTCAGGCTGGATCAGGGTAGGGGATCCCAATCAGTCGATCATGAGTACCTTCACCGCCGCCAACCCCCGATACCTGCGTCAATTTCTCGATCGCAACGATGTCGAGACGGTGGAGATGCTGATCTCGGGACGTTGCGCCCGCCCCATCCTCGAATTGGCGAACCATTTGGTGGAGTGGATCTGTGCCCACCATCCGGTGCAGTCGGTGCGTGAGCGGGCTTTCCGCAGTCAGACGATTTGCGGCACCGAACCCGGAGACAGCCAGGAAAATCCAGGTGACGAAGAAAGCGGCATTCTCTTCCGCGAATACAATGACCGAGACGATGAGCTGCAGGACATTGCGCGCCGGGCTCATGGTTTCACCCTTTCGCATCCGGACAGGACCGCGGCGATTCTCGTTCCAACCAATCGCGTCGGCACGGAGATGGTCGAGCGTCTACAGCAACAGGATGCCGCATTCGACGAAGTGCTGCAGACCTCCCGACGTTCACGAGAGACCTGCGACGCCCTTAGTTCGGTGTTGGTTTATCTCGCAGATCCGCTCAAGGCGAAAGGGTTGGAAAGGGCGTTTCAGTCGGTGTGTCAGCGGGGCCACCTGTGTGACGAGTCCGGCACCCGCGAAGGGGTGTCCAGATTGCTGCGCAGCTGCTACCGGGCCGAGTCGCTGATTTTTCCGGAAGGGGGTGCAGCTACCGCAGAGGCTTTCCCGCCCATCGGTCCAATCTCCGAAGCAGAGATGGTCGTGTTAGACGAATTCGCCACACAACTCCGTCGATGGTTAATGGCTGCCTCGTTGCCCATCGATCAGCTGGTGTTGACGTTGGGACAAGACCTGTTCGAAGACGAGCAACTGGCAAGCGCGCAGCGAATTGCCGCGTACTTGCGCGGTAAGGCTGAGCAGAACAGCCATTGGCGGCTTCCAGATTTTGCCCGTGAACTCGAGGTGGCCATTCGTGGCCACAGTGCCATCTTCGCCGGCGACAGCGCCGAGTTTCAACCCCGTCCCGGGCGTATCACCCTTACGACTATGCACAAAGCGAAAGGGCTCGAATGGGACCTTGTTTACCTCGTCGGGGTCGACGGGGAATGGTTTCCTCACGATTTGAGCGATCGTTTTCGAGGGGAGCGAGAGTTCTTGAACGCCGACCCGGCTGAGGAGACCAAAGCAGCTTTGCTGCGTCTTCTTGGCGAATCCGCATCTTCCGAGCATTTGGCGACCGATGACGCCCATGTGGAGATCATCGCCGAGCGGCTGCGTCTCCTCTACGTCGGCATAACCAGAGCGCGCCGATATCTGGGATTCAGCTGGAGTCGACAGGTGCCATCGTTCGACCGCCATCGCCGAGTCCCGCCCGCTGCCATGTTCTCCATACTCCAAACCCACCACCTGAAATCCAAGGAAGATGACTGACAAGGTTCCTGCAGGGTTCATCTTCAGCCAGGCGAATCTCAGCCTCTTCGAAGATTGTCCACGGAGGTTCTTCCTGCGATATCTGCGCAAGATGCCATGGCCTTCCGATCTCTCGGCCGCCGAGGAGGAACGGGAGAACGCCTTGGCCCGGGGCCAGCGGTTCCACTATCTGGTTCAGCAAGACGTTCTTGGTCTAGCAGCGGAGTCGGAGGTAGAGGCAAGTGAAGACCCGGTGCTGGCGAGATGGTGGTCCAACTTCAAGCTCTTCAAACACGAGGCGCCGGCAAACGAGCTATTCACCGAGCTGGAGCTGTGTGTGCCGTTCGGCGAGTTTATGGTCGTGGCGAAATTCGATCGACTGGTCGTCACGGTGAACGACGAATTTGTCATCTACGACTGGAAAACCGGTTTTCGCGAACCCAAGCTGCAGCAGTTCAAAACAAGCTGGCAAACCGCGATCTATCCGTTCGTGTTGGTTGAGGGGGGCGAGGTGATCAACGGGGAGCAGGCCATCGCACCCGACCGCGTCAGCATTACCTATTGGTACGCCCAGTACCCTCAGACCGTACATCGCTTTCCTCACGACGAGGAGCAGCACGCGGCAACGCAGGTTCGACTGGCGCGGGCGATCGAAGAGATCTTAGGGAGGACGGGCGAGGAGGAGTTCGAACTCACTTCCGAAATCTCGCGATGTAGCGGATGTGAGTTTCGCTCCTATTGCGGCAGGCAGGCCGAGAAAGAATCCCCCATGGAAGAGGAAGGACTGGAATTTCTGGAGGATCTAGAGGTTCCGGACGAGCCGGATTAGTTGCCGTTGGTGACGGCGTCGCCGAACAAGGTGTGGGAGGTGGTGTTGTGGACGGTGACGTCTGTCAGAGAGTTTGGCGGTGCCTGTTGTGGAAAGATCACTGTCTTTCCCTGTGGCGAGCGACCGAACATATTCCGCGTTTCTCCGCTCTGCCGTCGTGACGGGCCCTCCACGAGAACCTGCTCGATTCCTCCTATCCTCTCCTGATTTATCTCGAAGGAAATGCGCTCCTGTAGCTGGATCACCTGCTGCAGGCGCTCACCCTTTTCCGACTCTGGAACATCGTCCGGCATGTTCTTGCTGGCGTAGGTGCCGGAGCGCTCGGAATATTTGAAGGTGAAGGCTGAATCGAAGCGGATCTCTTGCATCAACTCACAGGTCAACTCGAAGTCGGCGTCCGTTTCGCCGCAGAAACCCACGATGATATCGGTGGTGAGCGCTAAGTCGGGAATAGCGAGGCGCAGCCGCTCGACGAGGCGGCGGTAACCGGTCAGATCATAACCGCGCCGCATGGCGGCGAGCTGCGCATCCGAGCCACTCTGCACCGGCAGATGCAGCGAAGGGCACACCGCGGGGATCTCAGCCATTGCCCGAATCGTGCGATCGTGGAAATCCTTGGGATAGGGCGAGGTGAAACGAACCCGCATGATGTCCGGGACCTCACTCACCAAACGTAGCAGATCGGCGAAGTCAGTGGTGCCGTCGTTGTAGGAATTTACCGTTTGCCCCAACAGGGTTACCTCCCTGTACCCCGCTGCCGCAATCTTCTCGACCTGCCTCACGATTTCCGCCGCGCTCACGCTGCGCTCGCGGCCGCGAACAAACGGCACAACACAAAAGGTGCAAAACTTGTCACAGCCCCGGATGGCGGTGACCCAGGCATTGGTCCCGACAGTGCGGGCGGGGTCTATTCCGGCATACGTCTCCCCCCGACTGAGGCGCAGATCCAGCAAGGTGTCGTCCGCCGTCTCCCGTAGGATGTCCGGCAGGCGTCGGTAGGAATCGGGCCCCATCACCAGGTCAACAAACGGCGCGCGCTGGGGTAAGGTTGCGGCCAGGTGCTGCGCCATGCAGCCCAGGATACCGATGGTGAGCTGAGGGTTCCTGTTGCGCAGTCCGTGCAGCTGACTCGCCCTGCCGATGACCCGCTCCTCGGCGTGCTCCCGCACGGCGCAGGTGTTGATCAAGATGATGTCGGCGCCGTCCGGTCGGTCCACGATGCGATAGCCCGCATCCCTGAGGATGCTGGTTACCAGCTCCGAGTCCGCGACGTTCATCTGGCAACCGTAGGTCTCAACGTAGACGCGGCGGATCCCATCAGTGGGTATCTCCACCGCCTCGGTGGCCGGCAACGTTTCGATGTTGGTAAGTTCAACCATGTCTCACGGTCGTCTCGCCAAATACAAGATCCTCTCGCGCCTGCCCAACTCGCACCGTGTCGAACTGGTTGGTGCCACCTTCCCCGGGCGCGAACAGGGCTTTGATGTAGTTGTCGGTCAACCCCGAAGAAAGTTCCGTTCCATTGACCTTCTCTTCCTCAACTAGCACCTCGATTTCCTCGCCGACGTGCTGTTGGTGGAAGTCGAGGCGTTTGCGCTCGCCGAGGCGAATCAACTCCTGGCTGCGGCGTTTTTTCGCCTCCGCCGACTGCTGATCGATCAGACGCTCGGCGGGCGTACCCTCCCGCTGCGAATAGGAGAACACGTGCAGGTAGGTCAGCGGTAAGTCGGCAATGAATGTCAAAGCTTCGGAAAACTGGCCATCGCTTTCTCCGGGGAATCCGACCATCACGTCGGCGCCAATGGCGCATTTGGGGACCTCTCTCGCCAACCTTTCCACAAGACTCTGATACTCGGCGCTCCCATATCTCCGTCCCATGCGGCGCAACACGCGGTCGTCTCCGCTTTGTAGCGGAATGTGAAAATGGCGACATAGCTTATCTGACGTGACGGCAAACTCGATCAAGGCCTCCGAAAAGTATCCGGGCTCCACGGAATTCAAACGCACGCGGGACAGGCCTTCGATCGTCTCCATCTGCTCCAGCAAAAATACCAGCGCTTCGGGTTCCTGACGGTCGTAACCGTAGCTGCCGGTGTGTACGCCGGTAAGGGCGAGCTCTCGATATCCGGCAGCCGCCATCGATCGAGCCTGTTCGACAATCTCGGGAATCGGTCGACTTCGGCCGGGACCGCGCACCGCGGGGATGATACAATAGGTGCAGTGCTCGTCGCAGCCGTCTTGAATCTGCAAGGCGCCGCGAGTCCGTCCTAGATCGACCGCTCCGCGCTGTTGTAGAAAACCGCTGGGCGAGACGGCGCTTGGCGAAATCTCCAGGTCTCGACCTTCGAGCCGTAGATGTGACTTGAGCCGCTCGTGCAGGTTCGACTTGGCGTTATTGTCAACGACCAGGCTGGCACCCGCTTCCTCGAGCTCATGCGGTCGTCGGTGCGCGTAACATCCCGTGGCGACCACCGTCGCCTCGGGGTTAGTGCGCCTGGCGCGACGTACCGCCTTGCGTGAATCGGCATCTCCCGAACCGGTCACGGTACAGGTGTTGATCACATAGATGTCTGCCGGATCGACAAACGGCACGATGCGGCAGTCTGACGTGTCGAATCCGAACTTCAGCGCATCGATCTCGTACTGATTCAGCTTGCAGCCAACGCTCTTGAAGGCAACTCGCAGAGGGGATGTGGTTTGCTGCGTGTCCATTCCTATCAGTCTCCGTAATGCTGAAACTTAGACGGTCGGTTGGGAATAGGCAACGCGTCGGTCGTTCAGTCCGCGGACCGGTTGCATTCTAGCTGGGAAATTTCCTCAAGCGGGTTCGAGTTGGGCGTAAGCGACGGCCACCTTCTTTATCCGATTGTTTCCAAAGCGGATGGATAGCTTGAGATCGGCACCGACTCCTTCGCTGGATTCGATGCGTCCCCGTCCCCAGGTGGGATGCAGCACCCAGTTGCCTACGCTCAGGAAATCGTCGCCGGCCTCAGCGTAATCGTAACTCGGGGTGGCGGATTCGTCCCATTCGTAGTGAACGCCCTGCTTGGCGGGTTGTTTCTCAGGAGGGGGCGGCAGTATCCGCCGCGGCCGCCGTGGAGCGGAGTAGGACTGGTGTCGCGATCTGTTCTTGTGCAAAAGGTCGGTCGGAATCTCATCGACGAATCGCGAGGGAGCCGATTCGCGAAACGCTCCGAACGCGAAACGGCGCTCGGCGTGAGAAAGGTAGAGTCGCTCGCGGGCGCGGGTGATTCCAACATAGAATAGTCGCCGTTCCTCCTCCAGAGATTCGGGATTGGTGCGAGCTTCTTCCAACGCTCTCGCCGTGGGAAAGAGATCCTCTTCCAGGCCGCAGATGAACACGATCGGGAACTCCAGTCCTTTGGCGCTGTGCAGCGTCATCAAGGTGATCGCCTCGTCCTCATAGGACAGTTCGTCGGTGGGGGACATCAACGATTTGGCTTCCAGGAACTCCTCGAGGGTCGGATTCTCTTCTTCTTGACTGAATTCTGCCATGTCCGCAATCAGCTGATCCACATTCTGCTCCCTCACCTCCGCCTCCGGGGTTCCCTCGGTTCTCAACATCTCCCGGTAGCCCGACTGCTCGAACACCTCCATTCCCAGGGAGGGCAGGTTGAGTTCGTCGAGCCGCTCGCGTAGCGACTTGATCATGGTATTGAATAAGCCCAGTTGTTTTCTGGAACGCGAGTTGAGCGCCGTGATCTCCGCAAGATGGTTCAGGGAATCGGTCAGCGGCAGGCGGTGTTGCCTGCCGTATTCCGCCAGGGTTCCGAGAGTCGTATCGCCGATCCCGCGCTTGGGAACGTTGACGATGCGCCGCAGGCTAACGTCGTCGGCCGGATTGATCAAGATTCTCAGGTACGCGAGAAGGTCTTTGATCTCCCGGCGTTCGTAGAATCGCAGGCCGCCAACGATTTCGTATTTGATGCCGGCTCCCTGTAGCTCCTGCTCGAGCGCCCGCGATTGGGCGTTGGTGCGGTACAATACGGCCATGTCCTTGGCTGTGTGTACTCCGAAATGGCCGGAGATGGTCTCAGTGATTTGGCGCGCCTCTCCCCGGTCGTCGGCGCATTCCGACAACTCGATCGGATCGCCCTCCGCTCCTTCGGTCCAGAGATTTTTGCCCTTGCGACGCTGGTTGTTCTGAATGACCGCGTTGGCAGCGGCGAGGATTCGCCCGGTCGAACGGTAATTCTGCTCCAGGCGCACCGTCTTTGCATCCGGATAATCTCGTTCAAAGTCGAGTATGTTGCGGATGTCGGCGCCGCGAAACTGATAGATCGACTGATCGTCGTCCCCTACACAACAGATGTTGCGGTGTTGTTTGGCAAGCAGTCGAGTCAGGAGGTATTGTGGACGGTTCGTGTCCTGGTATTCGTCGATAAGAACGTGCTGAAACCGGGTCTGGTAATCTTCGAGAACCTCGTTGTTATCCTGTAGACGACGCACTAATTCTACCAGAAGGTCGTCGAAGTCCATCGCGTTGTTCTGGGCCAGCGCCTGCTGATACGCTGCGTATACCTCGGCTAGCTGCCGTTTCTGATATGAGCTTCCTGCCTCTTGGCCGAAACGGGTGGCGTCGATCATGGCGTTCTTGGCGCGGCTGATCTGGCCGACGACCGATCGCGGCGTCAAATCATCCGGATTGATGTCCAAATTCTTCAATACGGTCCGCACTAGGGCCCGTCGGTCCTCCTCGTCGTAGATGGTGAAGCGAGAGTCGACGCCAAGCCGGGCCCCGTCGAACCGCAGGATCTTGGCGCAGATGGCGTGAAAGGTGCCGAGCCATATGTCGCGGGATTCGTCTCCCACCAGATCCACAACCCGCTGGCGCATTTCGCCGGCCGCTTTATTGGTGAAGGTGACGGCGAGAATCTTCCACGGCAGTACGCTGGCTTCTTTGATCAGATGCGCAATGCGATAGGTAAGAACCCGGGTCTTTCCGGATCCAGCTCCGGCGAGAACCAATAACGGTCCCGATCTGATTTCGGCGGCTTCTCGCTGGGCCGGGTTGAGATCGTCGAGAAAATTCATTCTAGAGAGGTCGAACCGACGCTAGTTGGCGAGTCTCGCGCGCCGACGTTCGAGGCGCAGAGTGCGCTTGGCCTGTTCGTGCTCCTTGTTCGTGCGGCTGAAGATATGGCCGCCGTCCCCGCGGGCGACGAAATACAGATACTCGGTATCCGCTGGAAACAGGGTGGCCATGATGGATGCACGGCCGGGATTGCCGATGGGCCCTGGGGGCAGGCCGCGGTGCCGGTATGTATTGAATGGGGAGTCTACCTGGAGGTCGGCGTTGGTCAATCGTTTCTTGTGCACTCCGAGCGCGTACTCCACGGTGGCGCAGGATGCCAATCGCCGATTGAAATCGAGCCGGCGTTGAAAGACGGCCGAGATGACGGGCCTTTCCGCCGGGATGCGCGCTTCTCTCTCCACGATGGAGGCGAGGGTTACCGCCTGATGCAAGCTCATCCCGATCATCGGCAATCGCCGGTGAAGCGAATCGGCAAACACCACGCGAAATTCATCGACCATACGTGCGACGACCTCCTCCTCCGTTGCGTCTAAATCCAGAAAGTAGGTCTCGGGGAAGAGGTACCCCTCCATGGTCGGTGCCTCAATGCCAAGCCGAGACAGGAAGGCGGGATCCTCGGTCAGCGCGACAATACGCGCCGAATCGAGAGTTGTCTGGCGACTCAGCTGCGACGCGGTCTCGTGACGAGTTAGTCCTTCCGGGATGGTAACGCGCTGGGTTTGGATGGGTGCGCGCAAGAGGTCTTCTAGGAGAGCACTCGTACTCCTGGTGCCATCGAGCCGATAGGTTCCCGCCTCGAGCTTATGCGCCTGTTTCCTGACCCGCGCCAACCATTCGAAGATCCGCGCATCGCGAATCAATCCCCTCTCGTAAAGCAGGTCGCCGATGGCTCGCGCGCTCATGCCCGGATCGATGCGTACATCTCTTGCTTGTCTCATTCCGGTCGGGCGGTTGAGCATCCAAACCGCCAACGCGGTGCCGGCGGCGGCAGAGCCGCTCAACAGCACCAGAATCAACAGGACGATCTTGTAATTGCGAACTATCAAGGTCGTGGACATCGGTGGGGCAGGGTCGAGCAATTCTGGGTTGGGTGGGGGGAGGAGATAGTACTATCAGCCCCGTTTCGGTGCAAGAAAGGGCGGAATGCGCTTACTCGCTGCGAAACAGGGTGAGAAAGAAGTCGTGAACATGGGGGCTGAGGGGCATCGGTTTTGAGGTGGTGGTCTCTACCTCTTCGCCGGCCGGGGACGCCACGTATTCAGTCTCTGAATTAGAGCGCGAATCCGAACTCATCCGCGACTTGAATTCGTTGTACCTCTTTCTCCGATTGGAGTAATCGGAGGCGAGATTGCGCAGGAATCCGTTGTGTTCGGTGGCCCAGGCGTCGCGGGCGCTCTCGAGCTCATCACACACCGAGTCAAAGAGCTCGTCCTGCCCCCAACAGCGTTGGTGGGCGCTCAGATGCACCAGATTGTCTCCCGATAACAGCGCCGTACCCGAGACGCCATTGCCGGTAAAGGCGAGGGAGCGACCGGCGCTTTTGAGACTGCGGCTCTGCAGTACGAGGTTGTTCTTGCTGGCTTCAGCAATTTCGGCCAGTACCGTCTTTACCCTGTTCGGGGAGACGACGTTGCTTCCCGACTGGGTAATCGCGTCCACCAGTGCGCTGCGAAGAACTGAGTCGTAGCGATCTTCCAGAATCTCGGGATCGGTGTAGAGTTCGACGAAGAGGTCGTGACCGACGGCGGAGATGGTGCCGACCTGTCCCGGACGCCGCGGAAACAGGTCGCTGAGGTTATGCATCTCGAAGGCGTTGTCGTTCATGACGGCATGAAGGTCATGGGTCTTCGAAACCGTACCGGCCATATTAAGGTAGGACTTCACCTTCTCCCATACTTCGTACTGGGGAATCTCTCCCGATCGTGCCAGGTTCTCCATTTTGAATGAACGCAAGTACCAAGGGCAGGTGCTGGACTGGGTAAAACGAGCCTGGTATTCGGTGGGTTGTCCTTCCTCGACGCAATTCACTGGTAGTGACGCGCGACAGTACGGTGGGACAAGGCAGCTGTACTGCAGGGACCGCAGTTGGGTGGGGCCGAGCAACACGTCGGATTCACCGGCCAGAACCGACGCCGGCAGCGGATTTTCTACATGCACCCGGTTCACCAATCCGGTATCGTGGAGACTCACTCCACGGCGCATCGCTTCCGAAAGCGTTATCAGGGGCGAAGGATGGGGATCCAGTGAGGGCGGAAACAGGGGATACACCACCATGTTCGGCACGCGGCCGAGACGATCGAATTGCGGCGGACCGACAACGATGCTGTCGAGGCGATCCTGGAGGAATTTCGACAGAGAAAAGGGCATGCTACGCCAGCGCCGCCGCGAAGTTAAAAGCGCCCACCCCGAATGCCAGACTGCAGTAGCCGGCGAGAACGGCCAGTCCCACAAAGAGTGGCAGCAGGACCACCATGGCGTAGTCCGGGTTGGCGTCTTGGGCGCTTCTCAGCTCGAGCACGGCAAGGGTGGCGTCGTGACCGAGAATCGTGCCTATGGAAGCGGTGACCGCGGCGAGAACCGTCTGGAGCTGAGACCAGCGGAGGAAATAGTCGAGAAGGAATACGGCCGATATGGCCAGCACCAGGCAGAGAGGCCAGCGCAGGTGTCCACCGAGAACGCGGTGAAGACGCATGAAGTATATTACCGCCGCGGCGTAGGGCCCGAGGGCAAACATGCCTAGGCTTATGCCGATGGCCACTGTCAGAATGAGCTTGGGGTGCGGGCCCCAGAGGGCAATGGCGACACCGACGCCGAACCAGATGGCCATAAGTGGCCAGGCGTTCCACATACGATCGGAAAAGCTAACCGCGGAATTCATTTCGATGGTTGTTCGCTGGGATTAGATCAATGCCTGGCGGAAATACCGCCTAAACTACATATCGGCAGATCTGCGGATCTCCGCTCTCACTGGTACTTTTCTTCCTCTGCCGAGCTGACGATCGTGGTGATCTTGACTACCCGTTTTTTACCGTTCAAACCCGGTCGCCCCAGAAATTTCGGTCGTTCGCCCACGATTACCACGGCGGGGTCGCTCTTGGCGGTGTCGAGCTTGACCACGTCTCCCTCTTGCAGACTGGAGAGCTCTTGGAGTGAGATGTGGCCGTTAGCCAACTCCACTACTATCGGCACCTGGATCTTGGCTAGAGCAGCTTTGGATGCGGGTGGGGGTTTTCGTTTCGGACTGGCGTTTGGCACCGGGCGCCGGGGCGCCAGTCTGGACAAGACCGGGTCCAGGGTCGTCATAGGGTAGCAGAGGTGAATCTGGCCCGTAACCCCTTTCGAATTCACCTCGAAGGCAAGAACGACTGCCGGATCGGAAGGACCAGCGATGCGAATGAATTCAGGATTTGATTCGAAGGAGACATCCCTCACTTCAACGGCCGCAGCCGTCTCCCAGGCGGCCTCAAGGTTGTTCAACACCGATGTGGCCAGACGATTGACCACCTTGCGTTCGATCTGCGTAAATGTCCGAGGCTCGAACTCGACCGAATTTCCATGCCCCCCGAATGAGCGGTCTATGACCATCATCAATAGCTCTGGCGATATGGTGAGCAGGGCCGTGCCCCCGGGGGGTTCCAGAACGTAGCTGTAGCCGGCGCAGGGATTTGCGAGCCCTAGGATGAACTCACTGTAGGGGATTTCATCACAGACCCCCAGTTCGACGTCGACCACAAGTCGGGTCGAGCCGGAGAGGGAGGCGGCAGTCAACCGTGCAAATTGCTCGTGGATGCCCTCGAGGAACCGTGTCTGCTCCGAACTGACCCGTTGCTGCCGTTTGAAATCGTAGGTAAGAGGTAGGGGCGCCGACGAGCTCGAATCCGACCCCGAACCCGGTTTCTGGGCGTGCAGCAACTCGTGGAGTTCCTCTTCAGAAAGCCCTTCTGCCACGGTTCTCAGTCCGTCTCCGTACCATGTATCTAGCTAGTACTAATGAACTTAGGGCGAACCACGTAGGTTGTTAACCAGTTCCAACTATAAAGGTATCGCAACCTGTTTCAAATGATGGGTAAAGTTTTTCTGCCCGCCGCCGATAATGGAAGAGTGATTGATAATATTTAGTATTAAGTAGTATTAATCATACTCCCCGCTCGAATACTCCCCGTCCGCTAAATAGGACGGTCTAACATGCGATATAGGAGGCCAAGGATGGTCAAGCATACTCTCACTCCAGGGATGAGTCAACGACAGGTTGTGCCCGCATGGAACAGAGAAAAGGGACAACTCCTGCTCAGGCTGTACGACAAAGCCATGCACTGCATGGCCGAAGCTGTGAGCATGATAGACGCCGGCGATGTCATCGGCAAAAGCGAACAGCTCATCCGGGCCCAGGATATCATTCTGCAGTTGAGTGACGCCCTGGACAAGAATTCGTTCGATCCAACCGCCCGTTCGATTACGCACAATCTCGAACGCCTATACCTATACATCTATAGGCGGCTGATTCATGGCAACCTCTCGATTGATCGCGGGGCTGTTCTGGAAGCTCGGCGTCTCATGCAGACGTTGTACTCAGCATGGTCTCAAGCGGTCGCCGAAGGTCCGGCCACACTAGAGGTTCAACTGGCAGGCTAAGCCATCAAGAGCTGCAGGGCCTGGTCTACCGTGATTTCTTGACGGACGCCATCGTTTGGCGTTATTAGTCCTCGCTTTTTTCACTGCGAGGGGCCGCCAGGAAAGGGCCGGGCTACCGTAAAAATACGAGAACCCCATGTGGTAGACTCAGGCGCGTATATCCGGATATCGGACCTGACCAAAACCTATCCGGCCTCCCGTCGAAGCGAGGCTCGCACCGCCTTGCAGGACGTCAATCTCGACATCACCGCCGGTGAGATGGTAGCTCTTCTGGGGCCCAACGGCAGCGGAAAATCCACTCTGCTGCGCATTTTGACGACTTCCTTGCATCCCAGCTGCGGCTCGATCGAAATCGGCCCCTGGCGGTTGCCTCAAGATGCCTCCGAGGTGCGTAAGACCCTCGGTGTCGTCTTCCAGAAGCCCGCTCTCGATGACAAAATGACAGTCTCCGAGAATCTCCGCGCCGCTGCACGTCTGCAGGGGATCCAGGCGGGCGAAATCGAACGCCGCATGGCTCGCTGGCTCGACAAGATGGACCTCTGCGACCGGAGAAACGAGCTCGTGGGAACCCTTTCGGGTGGGTTGGCGAAGCGCGTCGAACTGGCGAAGGCGCTGCTGCACGATCCCGTGCTCCTGGTGTTGGATGAACCCACCTCTGGCTTAGACCCGGTTTCCCGTCACGAATTCTGGCGGCAAATCGACCATTTACGACAAGAGCGTGCGCCGACTGTAGTACTGACCACTCACCAGATCGATGAAGCGAGCCGTTCCGATCGGACGGCCATTCTGCACCAGGGAACCCTGCTGGCATATGATGCTCCAGAGAAGCTCCAGGCAGGCATCGGCAAGCAGGTGCTCGCCATCAGAGCAGACGACCCGGATGCTCTACGCGCCGGACTAGAGGCTTCGCTCGGAATCGAGGGGGTCATCTTCGACAGTGGGATCCGCTTCGAATTGGAGAATCCCGTAAGTCTGGACGGGGTGCTTTCGAGTTTCGGTGATTGCATTCGATCCCTCAGTGTTGCACCACCCTCGCTGGAAGATGTCTTCTTTCATTTCGCAGGTGAGCCGCTCTCCACCGCGGAGGGGTAGGCATGAACGGGATACTCGTGCTCGCTCAACGCGAACTGGTGCGGTTCTTTCGCCAGCGCACCCGGCTCTTCGGGAGTCTGGCGCAGCCGTTCCTTTTCTGGCTGCTTATGGGGTCAGGATTTGCCGATAGTTTCGCCCCCGGAGGATTGGCAGAGTCCTACAGTGAATTCTTCTTCCCTGGAGTGGCGCTGATGTTGCTCCTGTTCGGCGCCATCTTTTCCACCATATCACTCATCGAAGACCGGGCAGCCGGGTTTCTCCAGGGTGTGCTGGTTGCGCCGGTGTCAAGACTCAGCATCGTCCTGGGAAAAGTGATCGGCGGAACATCGATAGCGGTGCTTCAAGCAGCGGTCTTTCTCATCCTGTCCCCATTCGCGGGGTTCGAGATGACCTTCGCCCGAATCCTCGGCTTGATCGGACTCTTCGCGTTGGTGGGGATAGGTTTTACCGGCCTAGGATTCTTTGTTGCCTGGTTGTCGGAAACAGTGGCCAGCTATCACGCTGTCATGAGCATGGTGATGCTGCCTTTGTGGTTGCTCTCAGGGGCTGTGTTCCCGTTGGAGCGGGCGGCGGAATGGCTGCGGCTAGTGATGCTTTTGAATCCGGTCACCTACGCCATGCAGGTAATTTGCGGGGCCTTCTACGAGACCGGCTATGAGTTGATGGTACAACCCGATTACCTGTTGGCGATGGGGGTCACCACACTTTGGGCGCTTTCTACCTTGCTTCTCTCAGTCTGGGTCGCGGCACGCAAGGTGACGACCTGAGGGTGTTGATCTGATCCCGCTGGATGTAGCGATAGCCGAGCAGGAACACGAGGGTGGAGGTGGTGTTGAGAAAAGCGTTAAGGGCGGGTATGTGGAATTACGGGGTCGACCAAGATGCGAATACGACTGCGGAAAGCGGGTGGCGTCAGTTCGAGCCACCCATGCCCATCTTGGTTCGCTGGATGCGTTTCTTGCGTTTAGATTCTTCCTGTTCTTCAGCAGCGTGAACGCGCTTGTCCTCTTCGAGCCGCATGTCGGTCAACTCTTCGTAGTAGTTCGTCAGCTTGTCGGTGGCGGCCTTCAGTGGGGCAACAATCGGCGTAAGCTCCTCGACCCGTTTCTTTTTGTCAGCCATGCCGTCCTTAAGTCTTTTCAGCTCCCGTTCCACTTGATCTTGTTTAGGACGCAATCCTGCCGCTGTTTGCGTAAAGAACAGGATCGAGCGGATCGACATCACCAACGAACCCACCACGAGAATAGCGGCGAGAACCTCCGGGGTCAGCAGTCCTCCTAATATATCCATTTGCTAGGCAATTCGACCATTATTTGATGTATTTGAGAGCAACTTTCCTTAAAATAATTAAACTCAAACAAATGGCAAACCGGAAGACGGCAACTAATTGTCCAACTCATTGAGAGAGAATGGCGTAGCCATTGGGGAAGGAGGCGGAACACAGGGGTTCCCCGGTACCATCGCGGCGCTGATCGGAGCTTTGGTGATCGTGGCTGAAATCCAGCAGTTCGCGACGCTTTCCAAGTTCCAGGTGATGCCCCCCGCGGCCGGTTTCAAGAGCCCGGGTGATTTCGCCGCGGAACTCCACGCCTCGGTTTCCTTCCAGCTGTGGGATTGGGGGTTGATCATCCTCCTCGCCGGCGCCGTTTTCTCCGTGCTTATCATGGAGATTCGCGGCCACCAGCTCACCAGACTGTTCGACTATTGCTTCGCCCGTGATGCTCGTGCACTGGTGCTGCTGATCATCAGCAGCACTGTTCTAATGCGCTACTACTTCACCGTTGGGCAACTGAGCTGGGCCGGCGATGCTGCCGAACACATCGTCTATTCCTGGATCGCCGCTAGCGCTTTCGCGGCCGGGGAGTTGCCCATATGGTCGAACTACATCTCGGGCGGTTCGCCGTTCCTGCAGTTTTACGGCTTCTTGTTTTTCTATACGGTCGCGGGCGTAGATCTGGTCGTTGGCGAGATCTTCACCTCCCTGAAGCTGGTTCTGGGGATTGCGCATATCTGCTCTGGCGTTGCCGCCTACGCCTGGTTCAAGGTTATGTTCGGCTCCCGCCGCGCCGCGTACCTGGGAGCTCTGGCCTACATCCTCAGCTTTTGGCATACGCAGCAGGTGCTGTTCATGGGCCGGTTACCCCTGTCCCTGTTCTACGCTGTCCTGCCGCTGCCATTTCTCTTCTTCGAAGCTTTCAGAAGTTGGCGCAACAAAGAGCTGGCGCTGGGACTGGGTGCCGCATCCCTGGGATCGCTGGTATTGTGCGCCACGAGGCGCCAGAGAACCGGGTGGGATGCAAGGACCCACCAACGGGCTGTCGCAGCAGCCCGTTGAAGCTGGAGGCAGCCTGACCCTGGGAGCGCAGGGGAAGGTGGAAGCAGCCTCGACAACGACAGAGTGGAGTGGCACCTCCAGACACTCCACGTCTGGCAAGCAAGACGGAATGGTGTAACCCGAAGTGAACCAGTGATGGAACCCCCTTTAGCGGCCCGCCAACCCAAACCTGGTGGATAAGGGTTGGTACGCAACGCACGTGGTCGGATATATGACCGACTGCGACTCTGGGGAGGTGTGATACCCACCGAAGCAGAGGCCTTGGAGAATGCCTGCGGCGTACCCAAGGCGAAGTTGCAGGGGAAAAGCTGGGCACCTCCCCCGTCAAACGGTTCATGGTGAACGTGGGAACCGAGCCGAGTCCGACCGTTATCGGGGCAGCGCGCTGTCCGCTGTGGGGCTTGGCAAGGGACGGAGCCTCTGTAGTAGTCCGCGAGCGGGAAAGCCGCTTACATGGCGAAGGGAGGCAGCAAGTTGCGCAGTGGGGTACTGGAAAAACAGGAGGACGCCGGTGAATGCCAGCGCTTCGTGGCCCGAGGCAGAACAAGCCCGTAATCGAGTACTGGAAATCCAGACCAAACTGCACCGTTGGGCTGTAGAGGATCGAAGCAAGTGCTTCGACGACCTGTTCAACCTGGTGTGTGACCCGGCGTTTTTGAGTGTAGCCTGGCGTCGGGTGCGCAGCAACAAGGGTGCTCGTTCGGCCGGAGTGGACGGACAAACGGCCTACTCTGTGGAGACGGAACGCGGCGAGGAGGCCTTTCTCGCCGAGGTGCGGGTTGATCTGAAGACCCGCAGTTTCCGGCCTCTGCCCGTACGCGAGCGGTTGATTCCGAAACCTGGCACAACGAAGAAGCGCCGGCTCGGCATCCCAACCGCTCGGGACCGAGTGGTCCAAGCCGCACTCAAGCTGGTGCTCGAACCGATCTTCGAAGCGGACTTCAAGCCGTGCTCCTACGGCTTCCGCCCGAATCGGCGGGCTCAGGACGCCATCGCCGAGATTCATCAATTCTGCTCCCGCTCTTATGAGTGGGTGGTGGAGGGCGATATCCGTGCTTGTTTCGATGAGATTGATCACGCAGCCCTCTTGGACCGCGTGCGTCGACGTATCGGTGATAAGCATGTTCTGAGGCTTGTAAAAGCGTTCTGCAAGGCCGGTGTCCTCACGGAACAATCGGTGTTGCAAGAAAGCACTTCGGGCACTCCGCAAGGCGGTATTCTCTCACCGCTGGTGGCAAATATCGCCTTATCCGTCCTCGACGATTATTTCACTGAGGTCTGGAGAAAGGTGGGCGCTACCTCCAGTGCGCGACAAGCGCATCGGCGAAAGGGGCTACCGACTTGTCGGCTTGTCCGTTACGCTGACGATTTCGTGCTGCTGGTGGCGGGCACCGAAGCTGCAGCGTATGACCTGCGCGACCAAGCGGGGGTGACTCTCACCCCCATGGGTCTGCACCTGTCGGAGACGAAGACCGCCATCACGCACATCAGCCGTGGCTTCGATTTCCTGGGTTTTCGCATTCAGAAGCGACGGAAACCGGGCCCGGTTGGCGCACGCATCTATACGTGGCCAAGAAAGGAATCTCTGGCCCGGTTGAAGAGCACGGTGCGCGCAGTCACGAGAACGGGTCGGCAGAGGCCGTTGAAGAGCCTTCTGCGCCAACTCAATCCGGTGTTGCGGGGGTGGGCCAACTACTTTCAGTACGGGGTGTCGAAGGCCACTTTCAACTACGTGCGGGGCTTCACTTGGCGCCGCGTAGTGCATTGGCTGCGCCGCAAGCACCCGCGCTTTAATTGGAGGAAGCTGAAACGCCGCTACCTGCCAGGATGGTGGCCCACCGAGGACGGGATTGCTCTTTACAACGTCGGCGAAGTAGCAGTGACTCGTTACCGCTATCGATCGGCGCGGATCCCTTCTCCCTGGCCTGCGACAACCGGATGAGACTCTGCGGTCACACGGCACCTTGTGGAGAGCCGGATGCGTGGTAACGCGCACGTCCGGTTCGGAGGGCGGGCCGGAGAAACCCACATCACGCGTGTGGCGCAGGGCGCTCCGGTCCGACCCTACTATCCATCCCGGCTACGCCTTCTGGGCGGCTTTCTTCCTCCTGCTCTACATCGGCCTGCGCGTATGTTTTGAACCCTCGCACCGCCGCCAAATGGTGGTCTGGGGGAGCGGCCTGGTATTGCTCGGCACGGTGTTCGGCTCCGCCTTTGGGTTGCCCATGCTGCTTGAGGCGAATCAAACCAGCCTGGAGACCGGCGTCTCCCTGTCGGGTGTGCCCGATCCGTCCTGGCAGCATCTCCTCGGATGGTCCAACTTCCGCCTCCGTTTGTTAGCCTTGCCGGAGACCAACCACCATTGGTATGGTGGGTACCTTGGCCTGTCTCTAATCCTCATTGCGGCCGTGGCGGTCCTCGCCGCCCGCGGGCTCCGGCTGTGGCGGTTACTCGCGCCGGGGGTGGCCGGGATGGGGGTGGTGCTCGTCATCATCTTCGGGTATCGCCTGACCTTGCTACAAAGCCTAGCGCCGGTAACCGCGCTGAACTCCGGCCGCTACCTTCTCTTCGCAGTCTTCTTCCTGGCGTATCTGGTTGCCACGGCGGTGGTGGTGGTGGAACGTTCTGAGTCCTCAGCCAAAAGCGCTTCGAGACTCTACACCGCGATGTTTGCGCTCATTCTCATAGACTTGGGACCAACGACATTTCAACACCCGTACGTGCCGCGTTCGGCGATTCCAATCAACTTTCCCGCATCGACACTTCAGCAGATTCGTGCAAGCACCAGCGGCGGCGGAAGTATTCCGAACTTTCGCACCTACGTCACCACCGAGCATAGCAACCCGTTTCAGGCAATCGGCTGGCTCTGCTTCGCTTCCGGCATTCCCACCTTTCAGGGCCTCTACAACGAAGCCCCACGCGCACATGGCAAACTGGCGGAGCCATGGGAGACCTTTGCAGAACCGGTGTTCAACACCATCGACCACGCCCGCGAGCTCTCCTGGCACACCCCCAGGCGGATATCATCAGTGGCGGCCTCGCGCTGTTGAATGTGCGACGCGTCGTCGCATTACAGCAGGAGGAACTCCTGACGTTCGAGTGGAACGCGAGCACTCCGATCCTGGTGTCGCCGAAAGTAGGACCGTTTCCATACGACGAGTTTGACCGCATGCAGTCGGAAGGCAAACTCCAATCGCTCTTGCGCAGCACCTTTCCCGATTGGCCGGACCTGATCGAGCTCGCCCGCATTTTCAAGTCCCTGTGGCTCGTGCGGGCTCTTGGGGTCGACGGGGAAAACGGAACGTGTGAGCAGATCATCCTGCGCGATCCTCATTATCGCGACGATCTGAAAACCTCACCCAGCGTTGTCGTGACGGAACACCGTGTGTGGAATCAAAGAGTCGAGCTCGCGGTCGAGGTTTCCGAACAGTGCTACGCTCGCCTGGCGTACGCGTTTTATCCGGATTTGCGCGTAACGCTCAATGAGGTCGAGGTGGACGCCCTGGAAACAGCGGGCGGTTTCATCGGGTTGAAATTGCCTGCGGGAAGGAACCGAATCGAGATCACTCCGCAACTGTCCTCGCTGCGAAAGACCACGTGGGGCGCCAGTATCCTATTGCTCGTTCTGGTGCCTGTAGGAATCGGATCCTGGAAAAGAAGGATGGGAAGGCGTTCGCACCAGCGCCGCGGTAGTTAGCATTCTTCCGCCTTGCCGGTCATGGGCACGAACCTGACCGGCAACAAGGTATCGGCCCCGACACCGCTTTCGGACTTGCTCAGCCTTACCAGCTGTTGGAATTCGTCGCCAACGGGAAGCACCATGCGGCCGCCTACTGCGAGCTGTTCGACCAAAGGTTGGGGCACATGGTCTGGTGCTGCCGTTACAATAACGGCGGAAAAGGGAGCCGCTTCGGGCCAACCTAGATAGCCGTCCCCAGCGCGGACGCGGATGTTGTCGTATCCCAACTCCTCCAACAGGGCCGCCGAACGCGCAGCCAGCACCGGCACTATTTCTATGGTAAACACTTCCTTGACCAATTCGGCGAGGACAGCGGCCTGATACCCTGAACCGGTGCCGATCTCCAAGACCCGGTCGCCGGGTTTCAATTGCAGCGCCTGGGTCATATACGCCACGATGTACGGCTGAGAGATCGTTTGATCTTCGCCGATCGGCAATGGATGGTCGGCGTACGCAAACTCGCGCCACTTGTCGGGCACGAACAGATGCCTCGGGACTTCGCCCATAACTCGAAGCACGGCCGGGTCTGTAATATCCCGCCGCGACAGCTGGGATGTTACCATCTCCGCACGGAGCTCGGCAAAGCGATCGGGCAGGGACTGTCGCTGACCGTGGGACGGGTCCTGGCAGGCTGCCAACACCGACCAACCCAACATCAACAGACCGGTGATCGATGCGGCGTTGAGCGACATTCGGGCCTCTATTTGAACGGTGAATGGAGGCGATGCGAAGCGCAAAAGATGGGGGGTGTCTATCCGTCTTTGGAGAAACCGAACTTGGTAATATTCATGGCGCCGGTGTAGCTTTTGCCCGTCATGCGCTCGTGTTCCTCCTTGAGACCGGAGAAACTCTCCCGCTCTGAATGCAGGGTCGATTCGAGGTAGGCATTCCTCTCCGTCAGTTCCTTGTTTTCGCTCTGCAGCTGGCCCAACTCCCCCTTCATCTTTTCCATCGACGCCATAAGCCTCTGATTGGCCAGTTCCAAAGCCACTGCCTTGCTTTGCTTCGACATAATCCCGTCTCCTTAGCGGGCCGGTTAGGTTCGAGCCCGTTTCGCAAGACCTACTATTATTACTGACTTACCCATTAACCCATAATATACAACGACTTAGTGGAGTTCGCCAACGTTCGTGAGGTGACCTGATCGATGACTTTCCCAATGCGCGCAGCACGTCGCTAGTGGGACGCAGGTGGACAGCATCTGGTATTCCACTCGCACGGGTGGCCTTACCACACCACACGATGACGACGTTGCCAGCCGGCGCGGCCGCCCGCTGCTACTGGCGGCCCACACGCCGTTCAGCCTGGAGGACTGCGTACACGTTGGCGTGGATCTGGAAACATGGCTCCAGGAAGGACTGATCGACCAGTTCAGCCCGGGAGGCGATCTTGAGTCGGTTTTGCGCGATTCCTACACCGACATCATCGACCTGGGACACAAGTACGAAATCCCGGTCTATCCTTGCATGTCGTGGTCGTTTTGGGAGTACTGGGTTTTTCTCGCGTTGAGCGACGGCAAATACAAGAAGTGTGAGGATTGGATGGAAACGCTCTATGGGGGACAGTCGGATCGCATCGGCAAGCCGGAGTATGTCTCGATATTCAACGCGTGGGAGGTGCATTCCCAGCCTGGCGCGGTGCTGCCCTGAATCTGTTTAACGCCGGCGCCGATGGACTCTACATCTTCAATCCCGCGCTTGGTGAGCCGCGTGTGTGGAAGGAGATCGGCGAGGTGGCGACCATGGCGGGAAAGGACAGACTGTATGGCATCGACCGTTTCGAAGGTGCCGATAGCTTCACCGCCATCCCGGAGGTAACACTCCCCGCGGCCGTGGGTTTTCAGGTGGGCGAGGATGTCGGATCTATCGGTGCGCGAAGCATCGACTTCAGCCTGCATCTGTGGGACTGGGTTCCGGGCGACGACCTCTCCGTCAGACTCAACGGGGCATCCGTCGAAGGGCTGGAACCGGCCGAGCCGGGCCGCAATCCAGCCGAAGGTCAGTGGCTACAGGGCGATCTCGATGCCAAGCAGATCAATCGTGGTGAGAATCGGCTGGAAGTGAAGGTGGAAAAACGGGGCGACACTGCATCATCTCCTGTCGTACTGGACACGGCGCAGGTGCGCGTTCGGTGCGACGCCTAGCCAGAAGTCCGTGCCGGCGGAGCCTGAGCCCCGCATAGAGGGATGTTCTTCACGTCGTTACTACCCCGATCGGTGGGCATTGCTTGAAGTACTGCATCAGCGGAGCGAGTGCTTTCAAGAGCTGCTCTTCTTCGTCAGCAGACAGCGAATCGGGAGAATCAAAGAGCGACGGCTTGCCCAGACGTGAGTCTGAAAAAATCCCGCGGCGCTTGATGATTGCCTTGTTCGTGTTTTCTCCGCCGATGTAGGACTTGAAACAGATCACACCCAGCATTTTGCTTTCGGTCTGTTCGGCGAGGATTTCATCACCCGACCTCAATGCCTCGAAGATCGCTATCACCGGTTCGATTACGTCCGCAGCAGTCATGAACAGCGTACAACCTGCCCGGTAGGACATCACAAAATTGGGCCCGGCCATCATTCCCAATAGAATATCGCCCACTTCAGCCTGCATAGCCCGTACCTGGCGCACCCAGCGGGGTCCCTCGATTTTCATGTAACGAACGTTGGGATGGGACTGCACGATGTCCACCAAGGTGCCGACACCGAAGACCTTGTTACTTGGCCCCCCATAGATGGTATGCAGCATGACCGGAAGCTGCACTGATTCGGCGACAGTCATCAAACACTGGGCAGCTTCCGATTCTCTAGTCACCCATGGCGGAGGGATTACCGCTACCATGTCTGCGCCGATCTTGTCTGCTTGCTGTGCCGCGTTCACAACTTCATGTATTCCGACACCGCCGACTGCGGCACAAACCGGAATACGACCGTTTGCCTCTTCGAGTGATATCTCGATGCACTTCTCACGTTCGGCCGGCGAAAGACAATACGTTTCGCAGCCTAGCATCCCGGGGACGAGCAATACCGTCCCGACATCAATCACGTGGCGAACCTGGCGGCGGTATGAGGATTCATCCAGACGGCTGTCATTGTCGAATGGCGTTTTTAGAAGCGTCGCGACCCCTTTGATCTGTCTATTTCGATCCGTCAGATCGAAAGCTTTTCGCATGGCGAACTCCCAATCGATATGGATGGAAAAACGAAACACATTGATGAAGTTACATGTTGAATGCTGCGCCGAGAAAAAGAACCCACCGACCGAACTGAGGAAAGTCACCCCCTTCCCAACATACTAAATAACAACGTGATCAACGCCGCGCCTGCAAGGGCGAGACGGATACTTATTCGCGTTGGCTGTCTGGACTTTTTCTCCTTTTCGTACCCAAATACGACCTTTTTCACATGCTCTTCTTCAAGTACGAAGATACGGCCATGGCTTGCTCAGATGGAAATGTTGCTGGCCAAGCCGCGGTGCCAACGCTGGGGTTTCTCAATCTCGCGCAATTCGATCGGAGCAGCGGCGAACGTAGCAGACGAATATTTGTTGAGCATGTTGATGAGTTTCAGACGCTCCTTAGGGGGACCGCGGGAGCTAGGCGCGAGGCATCCAACAGGATTGGCGTCAGCTGTCCATAGCGGGTAGGTTGAGACCCATGCCAAGTGCTCGACCTGCTCGCCCAAGCCAGTGATGTCTGATCAACGCAACATGATACTCGGCATCGCCGCCTGTCTTCTGTTCGGGCGGATCGGTTCGATTCTGGCGGAACCCCCCAATGATGATGTCCCGCGGGCGGTGTCCCGCCAGGAGCTCCTGGCGGCGATGCGGTCGCACGGAGATTACGATCCTACTGCGACGACGAACGGCGCTCGCTTTCAGGCGGAGGTGCTACTCCACCTGGCCCGAGAGGCGATACGGAGCGACCCCGACGACCGCCCTCCGTTCATCGGACACGAGGAGTGGTTCGCCAGCTTCCTGGATGTGACCGGGCTAGCCGCAGACGAGGCACCCAACTATGCGCTGTTGGCCTATCGTCACGGACAACGCGTGGAAATCAGCTTCCGGGATGGCTGCGTCATCCGAGAGGTGAAGGAGGGGCCGGTGCCGGAGCTGGCGGCAAACGTAGTTATCTGGTGGCCGCAGACACCGGGAGGGCCGACGCGATACTCCTACCGTGACACGCTTTCGACACCTCACCTGAAGGTGATGAATAACCGGGTGATTACCTACCGGCTGCTCGATCTCGGAGATCGAATCGTCTACGACCAGATCAATGGGCTGACGGGCCGCCCGACCTCGGGTATTCTGGGCTTTCTATTCCGGGCGATCGGGGAGGGCCGCATTGTGGAGTCGGCAATGGCGGTTTCCGAGGACGGACTGCAGGTGGCGCGAGCAAGGGCGAGTAAGGCTTTCTTGGAGGTGTCGACAACCGTCACCGTGTACCCCGACGGACGCACTGAGAAGGATGTGCCGAAAGATAGACCCGATCTACTGGCCATCGAGGCACGACTGAAGGAACCCTCTGAGATAGAGTACGCGCCACTCAGATTCTCGGATAGATGACTTGGGGGTGGGCTTTGGAGCTTTTGATTCACATTCGCTCGACGTGGCCCGGATTCGGAATGCCAGCGAGTCAGATGATCTGGTATACTATATCATTGCCAGTGAACATGAAGACAAAGATTCAGCTCACCGATTCGCGATCTGACCGTATAATCGACAATCATATATCTGTTAGCGAGGCTACTACATGAAGCTAGAAAACATTATCGCCGTGGTCACTGGTGCCAGTCGCGGCATCGGTTGGGAGATCGCACTCGGTTACGCCGATGAAGGAGCGGATCTCGTCGTCTGTGCACGAGACGAGCAGCGTCTTCAGCAGTTGGTCAGTCGACTTCAGGAATCGGGTCGACGTGCGTTCGCGGTCCAAGCGGATGTATCACAAGAGACAGATGTATCGCGCGTCGTCGACCGCACGCTTGAAGCGTTCGGACGTATCGATGTTCTGTGCAACAACGCCGGTGTGAACCATACGCACCCGGTCGATGAGATGCCGTTAGAAAAGTGGGAAGAGGTCATCGCGGTCAACCTACGCGGTCCCTTCCTCCTGTCACGCGCAGTGCTGCCACACATGAAGAAGCAAAACTACGGACGAGTTGTGCACGTTTCCTCCATGTCCGCCGTCGTCTGCTCCGCTGGTGCCGGGGCATACAACGCGTCGAAAGCAGCGTTGAACGCCTTGAGCCGAACGACGGCCAGCGAGACGAGGGACTACAACGTTCTCGTGAACGCCATGAGTCCGGGGTTTCTCAAGACAGACATGAACCCGGAAGGCACCCAACCCGCGAGCGCTGCAGTTCCGACGGCGATCGATTTGGCGGGACTACCTGACGACGGCCCCAGCGGGCGATTCTTCCGCTTCCAGGAGGAGGTCATTGTGATCCCAGAATCGTCGCCTAATGGGTGGCGGAATTGATTAAGTGGGCGGCATGTTTTTGCTCTCGACAATCGCCGAATAGCTAAATCACGTAACAAAACAAACGCTACAGGGCCTTGCGTCGATAATGACGCTTGTTTGTGGAATTCGGTCTATCGGACCCGCCTCGAATCGCCATGTGACTCTTAGCTGTTTTCCGCCATGAGGTGAGCGATCCTAGTTTGGACAACAGCAGGAAGCTCGTCCCATCCCTCGACCACTCGAAGCAGCGTCGGGTTTGACACGTATATGACACGTTTCACCTGCGTTCTCTGGCTGAGTGGCCGTTCGGGTGTGGTGGTGAAGCGCCGCTTGATTGCGGTTGAAGGCCGGGTGTTCGGAAAGATGTCCATGTAGACGTCGTGGCATTCTGTTGCGTATATGGGAGTATAGGACAGATAAGCGGTCTTATCGAGTACAGATAAGCGGTCTTGGGGGTATCCATTTAACCGGACTGCGTGATGGTGATGTTCCCCCATAAGAGTGGACACCTCGAAGCGTCAAATGGAATTGACCCGACAAAGTAGACACTTAGAGGCCGGCTGTTGAGGCGGTTTCGAAAGTTTCCGGACTGACACCGCCGAGGTGGCTATAGACGACTCATCGATTAGCACTACAAGGCGCACCTCACCCTACGGCTAAAATCGAGGTTGCGCTTTCGTGCGAACGAAAATTGGACGAAACTGGCAAAAAAAGAGGGTTACGAGATGTGGAATAAATCTCGTAACCCCTTGTTTTTATTGGAGTCGCCAGAAGCAGCGGCAGCGCCTGCGCCGCCGCGAACCCAACATCTAGGGCCCGTCAGGAACCGAAATCCACGCCACACTAGGCGCCGAGCCGCTTCGGCCGCGTCGCGAGCCGCCAAACGAACCGATACATCGCCCAGTTCACGCACCCGCTGGCTTGCCGCGACTACCGATAATGCCATATTTCTTCCTATACTTTGGTCAGCGTCAGGACCGAGATGGCGATGGTGCCCTTGGGCTTCTTGGGCGGTTTGCCGGCCGTGCCGCTCGTGTCATCCCCCTTGCCGCAACCGCCGGAGCGAGGATCATTCCCGCGAGGAGCGCCAGAGTCATCCGTTTCATCGAGGGTCTCCGGTAAAAATCGTTTCGTGCAGAGCGCGATATAGTGACATATAAAGCCGTTTCAAAGATCGAGACACGAACATGAACTTCCTTTCCAACCTGACGGGGTCGTTCGCGAAGCCGGCGAGGGAGAACCCGACCGTCGCGATGGTCGAGGCGGCGTATCGACACCACGGCCTGGACTGCCGCTACCTCAACATGGAAGTGGCGCCTGAACAGCTGGCCGACGCCGTCCGGGGTGCGCGGGCGATGGGATTCGCGGGCTTCAACTGCTCGATCCCGCACAAGGTCGCGGTGATCGAACACCTGGACGGACTGGGCGAGTCCGCCTCGCTGATGGGCGCGGTGAACTGTGTCGTCCGGCGTGACGGGAAGTACATCGGCGAGAACACCGACGGCAAGGGGTTCGTGAAGTCGTTGCGCGAGATCGTGGATCCGAAGGGCAGGTCGATCGTGATGTTCGGCGCGGGTGGCGCGGCGCGGGCGATCGGCGTCGAGACGGCGCTCGCGGGGGCCCGGAAGATCACGGTCGTCAACCGGTCCGAGGGCCGCGGCCAGGAGCTGGCCGGGCTGTTGGGGGGGAAGGTGAAGGAGGTGACGGGCGGGTCGCTCGAGACGGCGTTCGAGCCGTGGAAGGGTGATTACGCGGTGCCGACGGGCACGGACATGGTCATCAATGCCACGTCCATCGGGCTCTACCCCGATGTCGACGCCCGCGTGCCCGTGAAGGTCGACACGCTGACGAAGAAAATGGTCGTCGCCGACGTGATTCCCAACCCGCCCCGCACGAGGCTCGTGCGTGACGCGGAGGCTCGCGGATGCCGCGTGATCGACGGGCTCGGGATGCTCGTCAACCAGGGCGTCGTCGGGATCAAGTACTGGACCGGCGTCGACGCCGAGCCTTCGGTGATGCAGGCGAAGTTGAAGGAGATCTTCGGATCATGAGATCCTTGATGCGGGCGGTGCTGCTCCCGGCGCTTCTCCTCGCGGGCGCCGCGCCCGAAGCAGGAGGTGCCTTCCCTGTAGCATTCAGCGCCGGGTGACAATACCTGCGGCAGGCTGCCGCGGCCCGGCGAGCCCTCAGATCAACCGGTCCAGCCAAGCTGGCTGACGCTTTTCCCCTCGTGGACCAGTTCGACGATGCTGGCGACCATCCTCGCTGGGTCTGAGCTCTGCCAGATGTTCCTGCCCAGGGCGATGCCGAGGGCACCGCAAGCCATCGCTTCGGCAATCATTTCCAGGATCTCGAGCTCAGTGTCCGCTTTCGGTCCCCCCGCAACGACGACCGGGACCGGGCAGCAGTCGACGAGCCGCTGGAAGGATTCGCGATCCCCTGTGTACGAGGATTTCACAATGTCCGCTCCCAGTTCCGCGCCGGCCCGAGCGGCTCGCACCACCGCTTCGGTGCCTATCTTCGAAAACATCTCTTCGGTCGGATACATCATCATCAGCAGCGGCAGACCCCAGCGTGAGCAGGATTCCACCACAGAGCCGGCTTGTTCCAGCATTCGCGTCTCCTGTTCCGAGCCGATGATGACCTGGATCGAAACCGCGTCGGCGCCCTGGCGCAGGGCCTGCTCCACGGTGGCTATCTGGGTGAGATCGAAGTCGTCGGTGATGGCGTTGGTCAACTGGAACACGGTTCCGCAGCGATTGACGTAACGTTCATACAGACTCGACGCCATACCGGCGTTGAAGGCGATGGCGTCCGCGCCTCCTTCGATGACCTTATCAACGGTACCCGCGATATCATCCATGCCTTCGATCGGCCCCAGGATCACGCCGTGATCCATAGGCACCATCACTATATTGCCCGTGGCCGGATTCGCGATGCGGGACAACCGGACCTGCTTGCCGACGTCAACCATCGTTCTATGTGCCATTTGAGTCTCTCCGTTTGGTGCTTCTGCACTACAGGCGCGTGAACTGAAACTCATCGTGCCGCTCTTCCAAAAAAGCCTTCACTGTCGCCATCTCAGGAATTCCCGCTCGGCCCCCGAGCTTCGTGCACTTGATGGCTGCGACGGCAGCAGCGAACTCCACGATCCTGTCGATAGGCCAGCCCGCCAGCAGGCCCCGGATGAAGCCTCCGTGAAAAACGTCGCCGGCCCCGGTCGTGTCTACGGTGTCGACTTGAAAGGCGGTGAAGCGGAACGGTCCCTCGACATTCAGGCCGACGCCGCCTTTTTCGCCCTGGGTAATGATGACGGTCTGCGGCCCCTTTTCCCGCAGTGATTCGACCGCCGGCCCGGCATCCTCGAAGCCGGTATGTTCGTGCGAAAAGGCCGTGGATGCGACGACAATGTCGGTGCAGCCGATCAGTTCGTCCGCGTCGTGACCGAGCGCTGAGACATCGGCGTCGAGCAGGACCGTCGTATTCGCCTGGCGGGCCCTTTTCGCGGCCGCCATGGCGGCCTCCGCTTCGGTGCCGTCGAGGTGCAGGATCCTCGCATCTTCGATGAGTTCTGGGGGTACCTCCTCGGCCGACAAAGCTGAGACAGTTGCCTCGCCAACCAGGATCGAGCGTTTTCCAGATTCCTTGTGGACCAATACGATGGCGGAAAGGGAGCGCTCGTCCGGTTCGATCAGGAGGTGGCTCGTATCGACGCCGAAGCGCTCGAAGTCGTGGCGAATCATCACCCCGATGAGATCATCGGACACACGACCCAGATAGGCCGCCGAAGCGCCCAACCGGGCCGCCGCCGCCAGCGCTGTTGCGACCTCGCCTCCGCCTTGCTGCAAGGAGTCGAGCAGGTCGAACTCTTCGTCGAGTTCAGGGAGCCGTGGAATGATGCCCAGAAAGTCGATGCAACAACAGCCGATGCCGACGACGTCGACCATAACCTAGAGTCGGAAGTGGGTCCCGGCGATGAAGCGCGTGCCGGCGGGATTGCTCACCACCAGCGGTACGATATCGGCACGGACTTCGCCGTTGACGATAAACCGCACGTCCTGCACGTGGGCGCCACCGATACCGTCGTCGGGCGAATCGTCGGAAAAACGCACGATCACCCAGTCCTTAGGCGGCTGGTCGGGACGCAACACTCCCTTGAGGCTGTTGTTGCCCTGGGTGCTGCGATAGACATGGGAGTTGACGGCGTTGAAGCCCACGTGGCCCACGCGATCTGCTGCTTATTCAATTCTCGGTCCACGCCGACGCACCTTTCTCCTGAGTATGCAATTTCCCGCGCGTCGAACCGTTGCCAGGGGCGCGACGACTGCAAGAACCTAATGTCAGGAGGTAGGTAATATAGAGACGAAAATACTCAGATACCAATATCCTCGAGCTTCAAAGGGATATGCTTTTCGGTTTTCCTGCCGGGACGGTGCAGCTGTTACCTGCGCACAGCGGTCATGCAGGCCGCTGAGGTGGCATTCTTTCGCCAGCATGACCCGCTCTTCACCGCCATCTATAAACGCCAGAAGGATCGCGGCAGGCACCACATGGTCGCACTCATACACGTTGCCACAGAATGCTACATGTGATCTTCTCGGTCTTAAAGATTGACAGACCTTACACGCCGATACTCACGTAACGAGAACCATAGACAAATGCCCATGATTGATGTTGACTCTTTACCGCTTGTCTATCCTCCACAATAGCATATGGCTGATAAGGTGACCGATGTGAGCGAAGGGGTGCTCACCGGCGCCATGGATGTGGCCGAAGCAGAAGCGGGAGCCGTCATGCTATTGGACTCCCGCTGGGATGGACGCAATGCCCGTGCCACCTTAATGCATCCGAAAAGCCAATCTTCATCTACGCCGAACCCCGACGGGAGAAAAATCATGAAATCAGAAAACGCAGTCCCTGAACCCTTTCTGGACTGGTTCGGAATATGGCCCGGAGCCTCCGGGTACGAAACGGATGGACGCGGCTACCTTCACGCCTCACCTCAGGGAGTGCGCCTGGTGGTGCAGCCGCCGTCGCAAAAGCAGGACCTGAATCTGCGGCAGGACCGGGACTGGGAGGATGACGGGCCACGGGTGGAGACGCTGCTGCAGGAGGACGGGCTCTCTACCACCGGGGCACCGACGACCTGGATGTGCAGATCGCAGTCAGCCGCAACGGCCACACCTGGTCCAGACACAAGACTCCGCTCCTCACCAGAGGTCCGGAGGGCAGTAACGAGGAAGGCATGATGTGGGTCAGGCACGGCGTCTTTACCTTCGCCGAAGATCGATGGGGGTTGCTTTACAATGGCATGGACGCGCGCCACAACGAGAGCTACTACTATGACGCCCACCGGGTCGATTCAAACGGTTTCGCGCTGTGGAAACGGGATCGATTCGTCGGCCTCGAAGCGGAGGTAGATGGCCGCGTGACCCTCCTGCCGAGGGCCTGCGGCGGGGAACGGCTGCTGCTCAACCTGAAGACCGAAAGAGGAGGGTGGGTGCGCGCCGCCTTCATGGAGCCGATGTTGTGGCCTCCGGCAAAGATCGATCCGATCGAGGGGTTTCGGCTTCGATGACTGCGAGCCACTGCGCTCTCGACAAGATCAAACTGCATGGTGGGGGACATGCAACAGCTCAGGGATCAGTACGGAGACATCGTCGTCCAACAGGTCAAACAGCTCGTAGGTCAGTGCATGAGCTAATTCCGGAGAAATATCATGATTATCGACACGCACATCCATATCTACGACCCTTCTCGACCCGAAGGTGTACCCTATCCCGATCCGGACAACAAACTCCTGTATCGCACTGTACTGCCCGCGCACGCCAAGGCTCAAGCCATGCCCGCAGGTGTTACCGGCACAGTTATCGTAGAAGCCACTGATTGGTTGGAGGACAACAAGTGGGTGCTGGATCTGGCAGCCGACGAACCGTTTATCGTGGGTCTGGTGGGCCGTATAGACCCGTGCACCCCTGATTTTGCGGAGAATGTAGCGCGTTTTGCGGAGCATCCGTTGTTCAAGGGTATCCGTTTCCGAGGCAAGCGATATTTCGATGATATCGATCGTGGCAGTTTTATGGCGGATATGGAGACACTGGCAAACCATAGTCTTGCCCTCGACGTGGGTTTCAGTAAAGAGGACGCCAGTGGACTGTTTACGCTGCTCGAACGCCTACCCGAACTACGCGTCATGATCGACCACATCGCCGGGGTGTCGGTTGACGGAAATAAGCCGGACCATCAGTGGATTGAGCATATGGCTCAGGCGGCGACTCACCCACAGGTTTGGCTGAAAGTCTCGGCCCTTATGGAGAACAGCACCATTCAGCCGGCGCCCGCAGATGTCGCCTATTATTCGCCGACGCTGGACGCTCTGTGGGATATCTTCGGTGAAGACCATCTGGCGTACGGCAGCAACTGGCCTGTCTGCGAAAGGGCTGGAACGTATGCACGGTGTATGGATATCGTCCGGGGGTATTTTTCCGGTAAAAGCGAAGAAGCCCGGGAGAAGTTTTTCTGGAAGAATTCTCAGCTCGTGTACAGGTGGGAAAAGCGATGAGTGAACCAGGACGGGCGGCCACGGCAGAGAATCGCGGGGATCGCTACCATCGAGCGCATCGAAGCGTGGATGGAAAACGCCGATTCAGCGTGCCCGCACCTGTTGTGGGTGCACTTCATTGACCCGCATTTCCCCGGACAACTGCCCGGAAGCAAGCCGATCTCATTTGATGACGTGGTGGAGGATAGAGTGAACGCCTACCAGGAAGAGATAAACCATGATGCGGAGTTGGCATCTGTCTAGGATGAGCTGTGTCGTAATACTGTTGACAGGTGCTCTCGGGCAGGGTGCGGGCATACCAGGAAGAGATCGACGCAGCGCTGGGATTGGACTGAGGGCCTCGAATTCTTTGACACATTATTCATAAGAAGCAAGGAGAGCCAACATGAAGCGCAGTACGGATCGCATTCTGGGACTACCCACGTCGGCAGCTTGGCACGGCCTAAGGACCTGCTTGATCTGATGCAGGCCAAAGTCAACGGCGAGCCGTACGACCACGATGTCTATGCCCAGCGGATCCCGACCGCCGTGGCCGAGATCGTCCGCAAACAGGCCGAGAGCGGCATCGACATTGTGACCGACGGCGAGCAGGGGAAGCTTGGTTTCTCCGCCTACGTGAGTGAGCGGTTGAGCGGTTATGAAGCGCGGCCGGGCGCTATCGACTCCGCTGAATTCGCGGAGGAAGTGGCCGCTTTTCCGGAGTATTACGAGCGCTACTTCGGCGCGGCCATGCATGGGGGTGCGGTCGCGCGGATAGACCCTGTAGTGTGCATCGGACCCGTCAGCTATAAGGGGATCGATGCCCTGAACCGGGACATCGAAAACCTCAAAGCCGCGGTGCAGGACGTGGAGGCGGTGGAAGTCTTCATGCCCGCCGTGGCACCGGGCGGCGTGGGCGGGAACGAATACTACCCGACGGCAGAGGAGTACCTATACGCGGTCGGCGAGGCCATGCGCACGGAGTACCGCGCGATCGTCGACGCCGGCTTCATCTTGCAGATCGACGATCCGTGGCTCACCGTGGTCCATGGCGACGGTTCTTTGAGCGCCGCCGAGCGATTGAAGAAGATCGAGATGTTTGTCGAGGTGCTCAACTACAGCCTGCGGGATATTCCCCCGGAGAAGGTGCGCCTGCATACCTGCTACGGGATCAACGAAGGGCCGCGCATTCACGACGCGTCGCTGCAGGACATCGTGGGGATCATGCTGAACGTGAACGCGGGCGCCTATTCGTTCGAGGCCGCCAACCCGCGTCACGAGCACGAGTACCACGTCTGGGAAGATGTGAAGCTGCCGGAGGGCAAGTTGATCATCCCGGGGATGGTCGCACACGCCAACAATATTGTCGAACACCCCGAACTCATCTGCGAGCGCATCCTCCGCTACGCCAGGCTGGTGGGCCGGGAGAACGTGATCGCCGGGACCGATTGCGGCTTTTCCACCCAGGCCACCTACACCCCGGAGGTTCATCCGACCGTCGTATGGGCTAAATTCCAGGCCATGGCCGAAGGCGCACGGCGGGCAACGGAGCAGCTCTGGCGGTGAGACTCTAGCCGCCACGCCACCCTTTCCGTTCGCTCATTTAATCAGGAGCGTGGCTATAAGTAAACCAGTTGCTGACTTAGGGCGAGGAGGCAGAGATGCGCATTGGCACCTACAACGTCTATGGTTTTAGAGGGTACCCGAAAGAGGAGTCGGCGAAGAGAATCGGCCCTGCAGGCAGTGACGACAACGCCGCGCACTACACACGAGTGTTGGCCGAATTGTCGTGTGATATCCTGGGACTGCAAGAGGGTGTGTTTGCAGGTGACATGAAGAAGATTGCGCGCCCAATGCAATGCTACCTGGCGACGTTCCCGTCGCCGACCGCTTGCCCAGGGCACGTGGTGTCACGCTATCCGATCCTCGAGTCGCGTGTATTCAGTCACTTCGATCCAACCGAATCGTTTCCGCCATTCAGCCGTACCGCTGGTGCCGCCCTACTCGAGGTCGGCGAGGCTGATGCCACGCTCTGGTTCGTGGTCCTCCACCTATATCACAGGACCAGAGAAATGCGCGACCGTGAGGCAGATATCCTGCGCGACCGTCTGAACGATCTGCTTCAGACTACCGACAAAGCCGTAGTCCTTGGCGATTTCAACTGCGAGGTCGATGAGAGAGTTCATCAGCACTTACGGGAAATGGCGTTCGTCAACGCCATGGAGAGCGCGGGCGGCGGGCTCCAGGTTACCATAGACACCGTCGGTACCACCAACAGGCGTGCCATTGACCACATATACGTCAGTCCAAGCCTCGCTCCACGTCTCAAACGCGCCGAGGTCGTCCGCAGCGACGGCTTTCGTCATGACGGTCCCCAGGTCGACGGTGTGTGGGTCCATTCGGACCACCTGCCGGTTGTCGCCGAACTCGATTGGCCGTGAGCGACGCTACCGCTACGGCCGCCTGGAAGTGGTACTAATGTTTTTCTTGTGATACCACGGTCAACGGCAGCGTCACGTCGCTGCTCGAAAACTGTTCCAGGGTTTCCATCGCGTTCCGCAGGTCATCCGGCACGTCGGCGTAGCGCAACACCATCTCGTAGGAATCCCACCCACCCAGCTCCTTGATGCGGTCCAGTTCCACGCCGGCTCGCCGCAGCCGCGTCGCCCAGGTATGCCGCATCATGTGCAGCGTGACCAGTCGATCAAGCCCGAGCTTGGCATCTTCGGATGCTTTGTAGAGCGATTTTTTGATGTCTACTTCGGGGATCACTTTTGCCGATGGGTCACTATCATCGGGCCACTGTATGAGCTTGTGGTTGTTTTTGCCGATACGGCGCTTGAAGGAGCGGCCTGGGCGCAGCGAGTCGATGCCATCAAGTGCTAGGAGTGTGGGGTTGGCAGTGCAGCGTCGGCAGGGCGCCGACGCTCAGTGTTTCGCAGACTAACTTGATGACCCGGTGTGTATATAGGGTAGATTGATGATCAGAGATGTGCCCAATTCTCAATCTTCCGCGTTCACGGACTCTCTCAGTTCCTTCCGTATTCACGCTGCGGCATCGACCTCCATTTACCCAATAGGTTTATCCGCCCAACGCAGCATTCACCTGCGGCCAGATTCGCGGTCTTCTTTGAGCAACCGATCCGATCTGTCGAACCATCGTGTTGGTCTGGTGAACTTGTGCAAGGCCCGTCAGGTGCAATGCATGTTATGCTTCATTTCTGTGTCCTCTGTCTATCTGTTGGCTCTTTGACATCCCCGCCGGCCATCACATTCAGGTCACTCAACAGTCGTGGATACTCCTCCAGCGTTGCCGGCAGTTTCGCCATATCAAACATGCTGGCCTGGGTCGCCAGCTTCTCTGCCCACGTCGACAGTGGGACATACCCAGACCTGTGTGCCTCTTCCTGCATCCGACTCGCGAACAGCTCGATGTCGTTGATCGTCAGTGTGGCACTGATCTCTGTCCACGTCTCCCTCTGCGATTCTACGAAACGAAGGAACTGGGGTAACTCAGCGCGTTCGGATACCGACAATTGGTCGGCAGACCAACTCGGTCCTGTCTCCGCGACTGTCGTCGCCATCTCGGCAGCTTGCTCGTGCGGCAGGAACTTCATCAGGGCAGCCACCAATCCGGCCCGGCTGACGGGCTTCGTGAGGAAGTCGTCACATATCTCCCGCAACTGTTCTTCCTCCTCCTTCATGGCCGAAGCTGTCACAGCAATAACAGGAACATGGGAAGATGCCGGGTCATCCTTCAGGTGCCGTGTCAATTTCATTCCGTCCATCGCAGGCATCCGTAAATCCGTGAGGACTACGCTGGGAGCCTGGGCACGGACCGCATCGAGTGCCTCGTTCCCATCACCGGCCTCGACAACTTCGAACTCATAATCGGAGAGATAGGTCTTAATCAGCAGCCGGTTATTTGGCACGTCGTCGACCACAAGAATCCTGGCCGGATCAAAGGATACCTCCGGTACGCTCTCGTCCGCACTGCAAGCGGCAACATCCGCCTCCGAAGCCACGGCGATTCCGTCGAGCACAATGGAGAAGGTGCTACCGACGCCCAACTGGCTGCTGAGAGTGATGTCTCCCCCCATCATCTGGCACAAACGCTTCGAGATGGACAGCCCCAGCCCCGTGCCACCGAACTTTGCCGCGCTCTGGCCTTTGGTCTGTTCGAAGGCGCCAAAGACTTTACCCAGTTGATCGTCGGGGATTCCTATGCCGGTGTCGGTTACGTCGAAACGAAGATCGACCGCGTCATCACCCGAGGGTGATCCTGAGGCGATCAGTTTAACGTGTCCCTTGTCGGTGAACTTGATGGCATTGCCGATCAGATTGATCACGGACTGTCGCAGACGCAGCTCATCGAGCACAACACCAGCAGGGAAATCGTCGGTAACCTCAACGAGAAACTCGATCCCCTTCTCTTCGGCCTTCTGCACAAAGATCTGTGCCATATCCCGCGCGATCGCGGCCGCGTCACACGGTCCGAACTCCAGTTCCAGTTTTCCGGCTTCCACCTTGGACAGATCGAGGATGTCGTTGATGAGTCCAAGAAGAGACTTACCGCTGGTTCTGATCGCATCGAGGAATTCTCGTTGCTGTCCCTCCCTTATGGAACTCGTAAGGATCTCCGAGAAACCGAGAATCGCGTTCATGGGTGTACGGATCTCGTGGGACATGCTGGCGAGGAATACGCTCTTTGCCTGGTTCGCTTCTTCGGCAGCTGCTTTGGCTGTGGCCAGTTCATCCATCGTCTTCGTCAAGGCACCGATCAATTTCCCCAACGTGAACACTACAATGGTGCACAGAACCGCGAAGCCCAATACGGTCACGATCCATGCGAGGCTGGATCTGACATAGGTACTGGGTTCGACGACGAACGACATGTCACCCGCAACGACAAGGAAGGCGACGACGGCGATCGAAAGACCCCCCGTCACGGCGATAGCGATGCCGAGCCTCAGCCCGAAGAAGATCGTGGCAAGTATGGTGGTAAGGGCGATGGCACTGATGCCGACCGGGCCAAAGGAGGCCAGACCGCCGATGCCCAGAACGAGAAAGAGTGATGTCAGGAACACGGTCTTGAGGGTGTGAGGCACCCGCTTGCGTAGGACAGCGATCGCTACAACGAACAGATAGGCGATCACATGCAGATACATGACTGGCTGCCAGCCGATCTCCGTCGACCGAGCCAGAGAAGCAACGACCGCAGGCAATGAAGAAACAGAAAGCACGATGTAGGCTACGTTGACGATCTTTTCCTGAATCGCCTGCAATCCACGATCACTCGGGATCATGCGGACCTCCATTCATCGATTAAAACGTGCAAGGCCCGCTCATTTGCCCATTCTTCCTCCCAATTGGCCCCAACACTGGCAGCCGGTGGGCGTATCCGACGTCAGGTACTGCTTCGAGCATGTCCACACCCTGATTGCTTTTCAGTGGTCGCTATGACCATTTCCGGTATCTGCATAGAGACAGTAAGGCGGTGCCTGTGACCGCATAACACAGGGCTGACCTGCGGGCGGAGCTGGCGGCACTCAGTCACGCCAATCCAGCCCGGCGAATAGGCAATCCAACTAGCTGGGCCAGCAGTGAAGTCCGTCAGGTCCAGCGCATGTTATACAGTGGTAACATCCACCTTCTTGACCTTCTTGAGATTTACGCTTCTACGTGCGTGCCAAAGATCGTACTGGTCCTGCATACTCAGCCAACTCTCGGGTGAACGACCTAAGCCCTTCGATAATCGCAGTGCCATCTCTGGTGACACGTTGCTCTGCCCGTTCAACAGGCGATTCAGTGTAGACGGCGATACGCCCAGGCTATTTGCAACCTTCCGTACACTAATGTCATAAGGGGTTAGGTAGATCTCTCGAATAAACTCACCCGGATGCGGCGGATTGTGCATTCTCATCAGTGATAATCCTCGTAGTTGACTACGTAAGCATTGCCTTCGCGAAACTCGAACGTGAGGCGCCAATTTCCGCTCACAGTGATTGCCCAGAGGCCCTTGCGGGCTCCTCTAAGCCTATGGAGACGAAACCCTGGAATATCCATGTCATCAATCCGTGCAGCTGTATCCAGCGCCACCAGTTGTAGTCGCAGACGCTTTCGATGAGCGGATTGAATCCCCGCCGCGTTCCCAGTTTCGTAGAAGCGTCGTAATCCCCTATGCCTAAAGGAGTTGATCATTTCATGAAATATAGCATGTTGCGCATCGCGCTACAAGACTCCGCCCTCGCCCGTATAACGAAAGAATCACCTGCGGGGAGCGTCACCGATCGCTCTTCCACTCGCTGATCCAACCCGGCGAAACAGCCACTCGGTCAAGTACCATTACAAGATGCCGTCAAGTAAATTCTCTGTTATAGGTAACTCTTTTGCTCAGTTTGTCCTCGCGTCCAGCATCACTGCGGAGGCCAAGCGTATTTATAAGCCTTGGACAACCCGCTGTTCCCAGGGCCTCCTGATGAGCGTGTACCAAAGCCGATCTTCTGACCGTCGCTCTAGAAGGAAACCGCACTTTTCCATGACTCGCATGGATGTCACGTTGTCCGATTTACAGGAAGCTGAAAACGCCGCTATGTTTTTGCTCAGAAAAGCGGCCTCAATCATCGCCCTGACGGCCTCGGTTGCGTAACCGTTGCCCCAGAACTTTCTCCGCAGAAACCAACCACAGCCCCCATGTTGTGGACGTGTAATTGTGTACCCTACGTCACCAATCATCTCCTGCGTATCGTTTAGTACGACTGCGAAGAAATACCGAACCCGCGGTTCAGAATTCTGTTGGTCGATAGCATCCCGCAAGCTAGCTTCTGCCTCTGGACGGGTTCTAGGCAGCCAAGACACGTGCTTAGCCACATCAGGGTCAGTTTGCCAATCAACGTAGGAACCGATATCGTTGGCTGTGTGCTCGCGGATGTGGACTCGTTCGCCTATCATTGGCTCCGGATCGCGTTGCGAGCGCTCATTCTGTCGATGTTTCAATTCCTACGTATAACACAGGCATCACCCGCGGGCGGCATAATTGACCAGCTCAGCAGACACGATTAATCCCGGCGAAATACTAATCCGGTAAAGATTCACCGGTAAGAGTCCGTCAGGTGCATGCCATGTTAGGCTACAGGCTCTATCCTATCTTCTTAAGGAGATCGTTGAGCCCCGGATCAGAGTGCCGCACCCGAAAGTGCTCCTGTCCCTCCGCGGGAACTGTCTCGATGACGACATCTCTCATTCCTCGCACTCCGTGGCCATCGCGGTAGACATCAGCAGAGTCAAATGGCTGCTCCTTGACGATGAACGCGAGCCTGGTCAAATCCGCGGTTTGAAAATCGATGTACTCCGACTTCGCGTCGAGCCACTTGATCGGAAGACAGTCGTGACGATGTCCCTTCTCTATGACCAACCAGTCTCCCTCTGGCATCCCCGGAGCTGGAGGCACCGGCGATGAAGTCATCGAGTACAGAGACCGGACCTCCTTCACTTCAGGTCTCTGGGCGAGGATAGCCTTTGCCAGCGCGAAGTCATTACCAGATGCGTACAAGAACCTGCTGGAGCGTAACGTCTGGAGCTCATTAAGAGCCCTGCAGTAGTTCTCGTCGACAAGAAGAGGCGTGCCATCGTGGATACTCTGGTGTAGGCGGCACATGAAGGGATCTGACGGCGCCGGTCTCGGATGGGCGTCATCGATAGCCTCCGCCAAGATCTCTCGCACACTTGGGCAGTACAGGGCCAGACAGAGCCGCGGGGATATCGGGTAGTAGATCTCTGTTCCCGGGGCATCCAGGCCCAATCTCCCATATGGAAACGTATTGTGCATCACCACTGGGTTGTCCGAAACCCACAAGCTGGCTGACTCGAAATGAGGAGGACGGGATCCTTGCGCCGCATTATCTCGGCAAACCTGTCCAACTCGAAGAGCTGACCGAGGGAGATTCGCCGAGCGTCGGCGTCATCAATCACACGCGTCGGCTCGAACTCAAGAGACTCCATCCACTCAGAGAGTTGCTTGGAGAACTCTATGGGCGAAGTTCTGATGATTCTAGTCCTAACCAGCTGGCACGCCAGGAGGACTGGGAGGTCTCGAAGGACATCTTCACTTACGCCGAGGAGTGTCCGGGTTTCGGTAAGTGCTCTGATTGCGGCGGCGAGTCGGCTGTCGATCTCCTGAAAGAGAAATTCGTAGTTGATCTCCCGCTGTCCGATGATTACCCGATTGAAGTCGCGTTCAGCTGCCGCATCGCCGACGGCCACTTTGAACTGCTGGGCTGTCTTCTTGTCAAAGGCGAATACCTGATCCCCCCCGGGAACGAGGGCAAAGTTCCGGAGTACTGCCCGCGGAACGTAGTGGTGTTTTCTAGCCTCCTGAGGCACTATCTCTCACGTCGCCTAACACAGTGATGAGCCGCGCAGACTCACCGCAAGCCCAGAAACACAGAATGGGCAGGTGAACGCGCTCAAGATCTCAAGATCACTGTCCGATCGTCGGCTCGATCACATGTTATGCATTTCCAATGGTACAATCCGTTTCAGGAAATTTTCACTTACCGATCAGTATCCGGACACAACGAGTAGCTGTGGCCACCTATGCTGCTGCATCGGCCATACCTTCACCAGGGGCCGGACGCGCGGCCGCTACCTTCCGAGCACTCCTTCCAGCGTCGGCACCTGACCTGCGCCTACCGGCACCGTGATGCTCGAGCCTTCGAAGTCATCCCCGATCGGCTCATATCGACCGCCGAGGTGCTCGGCCAGGAAGATCTCCGTCACCGCGTTGAAAGACAAGCGGTTCTCGGGCCTTGCGAAGCCGTGGCCCTCATCCGGGTAGATGACGTACGTAACTGGAATTCCTTTCTCCTGCATGGCGTCGACGATCTGGTCTGATTCGCTCTGCTTGACGCGCGGATCATTCGCTCCCTGACCGATCAGCAGGGGCTTCTGTATTCTCTCGACATAGGTCAGTGGCGAACGGGCCCTGAGGAACTCCCGCCCCTCCTCGGTGCGATGGTCCCCTACGCGAGTAGTGAAAAGGTTGATCATCGGCTCCCAGTAGGGAGGGATCGTCTCGAGGAGCGTCCGAAGATTGGACGGCCCCACGATATCAACGCCGCAGGCGAAGACGTCGGGTGTGAAGGTGACACCCACTAGGGTGGCGTACCCTCCGTAACTTCCCCCCATGATCGCGATTCGCTCTACGTCAGCGATCTTCTCATCGATCAACCACTGCACGGCGTCGATCAGGTCGTCGTGCATCTTTCCCGCCCACTCGAGGTTGCTGGCGTTGATGAATTGTTTACCGAGGCCCGTGGAGCCGCGGTAGTTGACACTCAGCACCGCGTAACCGCGGCTGGCAAGCCACTGATGACGCGAGTGATAGCCCCATGAGTCTCGTCCCCAAGGGCCTCCGTGGACGAAGAGGACGGTGGGTAGTGGCGTCTGGGAGCGGCCGTCACGCTCCGGATCGGTCCAGGACGGGAGCGTCAGATAGCTGACCAGATCGAGTCCGTCGCGGGATTTGATGACGACCGGGTGCATGCTCGAGAGTGCCACCCCGACCAGTTCCTCCCGGTTAGTGAATAGAAACACCGCCTGCCGCTTGGCGCGATCGTAGAGGAAATAGCGAACTGGACCATCGTCGACGACGAACGAGATCGTCCAGGCATCGTCGTCGAGCGACCGGCTCGTCACTTTCATGTCTCCGTCAGCTAGGGTCTCCAGATAGTCGATATCGCTACGAATGGACTCGTCGAGGAGCGTCCACTCGATGCGTGTATAGTTGCTCGAAGCGGCCTGGATCGTCTTTTCTGTCGGATGTATCATGATGCCGTCTATATCTGCCCGGGGATCGGTGAAGACCACTTCCTTGTCCCCGGTCCGTAGATCGACCGCCGTCAGCGCGGCCGTGTTCCGTCCGCGGCTGTCGATCATGTAGAGCACCTGCCCACTCTTGTCGAAGGCGACCGGCCACGTCGTGAGCACATCCTCCATCGGAATCTTGTCGAACGAAACCCATCCGTCGCTGCCATCCGGCGTGAAGATCTCGTTGCCTCCCTCTGGCGTCATCTGCAGGGCATAGCGGATGTTGTAGTCATCGTCGGTCTGGAAGCCGAGGAAGCGATCGTTCTGCTGGATCAGCTCCATGTCGCCGGTCAAGATGTTCAGGCGGTAGAGATCATGAAAACGCGGATTGCGTTTGTTCAATCCGATCAAGATCTCGTCGGCAAACTTGTGACTGACCTCCTGGATCTGAGCCGTCGGCCTCATCTTGTCGCCGCTCGGGAGGGTCATAGTCTCGCCATCTGGCCCGATGATCTCCTCGAACGGGGTCAGGTTTCGGTCTACCTTCGACTTGACATCGACTGCGTGCACCTGCCAGTTCTCATCCCCTCCCAGATCCTGCAAATAGAGGATGTGGTCGTTGGTGTGCGCCCAGAAGTATGTGCGAATGCCCCGCAATGTATCCTTCGTCACTGAGACGGCTTCCCCTGGATTGTTGGCATTTGCCACCCATACGTTCATCACACCGTCCAGCGGCGCCAGATAGCTGACCCTGATGCCGTCCGGGCTGATCTTCAGCGAAGTCCGGTCCGGGTTACCGAAGAGAATCTGGCGGCTGATCAGCGGCGTGCTCTCGTCAGCTGTGGCTCCACGCAGAGCGGTCCCAAGGACGAAGAGAAGGAAAGTGGAGATAGCTATGCGCATTGCATCCTCCGGTGGAAAAGAGTGTATGAGCCCGAGCACTCGGCTGACCTGCTGTGCACGGAGTCTCCCTGTTGTGGATATGGCCCCAGGCGCTATCTGAAGTCGGCCTCCGTAATCTCAACGGATAACGCGGGCATGACCTGAGGCCAGGGCCGTGTACCCCTGAACAGCATCCAATGGCCCGGCAAATCACTATCGGGGCGCCCGTTCTACCGCTAGAGTCCATCAGGTCAATGCCTTGTTATACGAATCCTGAGCTAATTTATCCGTCCGAAGTACTGTTCAGGTACGGTCTAGCGATGAACACAAGTCAATCAAGACCCGTTCAACCAAGACAGAAATGTCCAAAACCAAGTGACTTCCAGTATAGGGCACCATTCATCCGTCAGTTCGCAATGGATCTTTGAATCTCGCCCTCTATGATGTCACGGTGATTGTAGAACCAATCCATGTGTTCCAAGACAGGGACTTCGTCTTTGATCTCCCTCTCGTCAGGAAAGCAGGAGGCCAACATACATAACCAGAGATGATCTCGCTCAAGTGAAGAGAATGGGTTCGCCAAGTGGTATTCCCCCAGGAATCTCCCAAAGTGAGAAAGCCAATATCGGCGTTGGTCATCTTGATCGCCTCCGATTGGGAGTCCATTGCGCCCTTTGTATCGGACCATCGACGTCAGCGCTGTGACAACATCCAATAGTCTCTGTCCGTGGCAAATGTGATCGCAATCGATGAACCCTCGGAACTGATCGCCTACCAATCTGACATTGCCTCTGTGAACGTCCAGAAAGATGACCTGAACGGGCAGTTGATCCGAAAGACGTTGCAATGGGCTTTCAAGCAACTGAAGAGTCCTCTCAACCTTAGACAGATCACCATCCGACAGGTACGGCAACCATTGCGGCGCATACTCCTCAAACACCATCGTGTGCATGTCTTCTTTCCATGTATTTACCGGTCCGTCAAACCCACGTAGGCAAGCGTGTAACCTGGCGTAGGCTCTCCCGAGGCTTCGGTAGGCTCCTGCTGACTCTGGTGCATAGAAGTCAGTCTCATCCCCTTCGATGTAGGGCATCAGAACGAATACGCTCTCGCTAGATTGTGTGTAGAAGGAACCTTCAATTGTTGCCAGAAGATACGCGATGGGAAGCCCGGCCTCGTGCACATGTCGGGTCACCCTGAACTGCGCTTCAGTTCGCGCCAGCACCTCTGGCGTACCGACGTTCTTGAGAACGTAATGCTCTCCGTCACGGGTGTGAACGTGATAAATATCCGGCACTCCATCCAGCTCGACTGAAGAGGCTTCTAACGCCCATGCAGACAGGGATTCCTCAACCTCTTTTGTCACCATCTTTCACCTGACCAGCGAATCCTTCGCATTTGGCGTATAACGCAGTGTTCAGCTGCGGACAGTCGCACCGATTGCCTCGGTCATCCGATGGGAAAGGCGAAACACCGTCAACTCAGAGTCACCGATCCTCCGCCAGCTGCAACACATGTTATCGAATCGACCAGCCCTTCTTGTCATCGCCGGGCCATTGGTTCGGCGATGACAGGCCTACTTGAGCAGTGCCCGGAGACGAACCGTAGCTGCCTTGTTCAGTCCTTTGCCCCGCTTGGTCTGATGTAGCGGTTTGGGTCTAGAGCCATCCTCATCATCAAAATCGTACTCTTTGGCCAACTCACCGACAAACAGGATCTGGCCGCTCTTCTTTTTCACCTTGGCATCTGATGCAAGAGCTACAACAGCGCGGCCAACATACCACGGTGACTCTGTGTCTGTCATGGGTGAGTTGAACCGCATGACCCCCTCGGTGCGCACATAGCCGGGCCACAGGGACACACAACTCACGTCGCTGCTGCGCAGGTCTCGAGCCATGTCATTCGTCATTTTGTCCACACACAGCTTGGCCGACTGGTAGGCTACACCACCTTGACCGTGGCTGAAACTGTAGAAGGAAATGTTCACGATCAGTCCGTCTTGGGCTCTCAGCATCAAGGGAACGGCCAGAGAAGTCGCGATGTAACAAGAACGAACTCCCACCTCGAAGACCTCATCCCACTCGCGAACCGGCCTCTCCCAGAATCGGCCTTGGTAGAACTCGTTTCGGTGAAGGGGCTCATATCCGCCCCACGCATTGTTGACCATGACATCAAGTCGGCCGTACTCGCGGTCGATCCGATCAAAAACCCTTCGGACTTGGGTGTCACGACGATGGTCGCATCTGCAAACGATGGCCTTGCCGCCGAGAGCCTCGATCTCAGAGGCTGTCGACTGCAGCGAGCCCCGGAGCGCGACGGGGCCGCTTCCTTCCTTCAACGTTCGTCCCGTCAGATAGACCACGGCTCCAGCTTGGCCGAGAGCCAAGGCGATGCCACGACCTACGCCTCTACTGGCGCCGGTTACCAGAGCAATCATACGAGATAGAGATGGGTCCGAGTCGGTCAACATTGCCACGATCTTGATTCGTCAGGTCTTCCTACGCGTTCTCATCGATAACGCAAAGATGAGCCGCGACCAGACTCGCCGTTTGCGTTGATTAACCTAATCAGATTTGCGAATCACAGTCCACCGAGATCCACCGTTGGAATCGTCGGTTCCATCTTATGTTATCACTCACGATCCGATTTTCGGGCATCTCTGACTAACCAGAGATATCACGCTTGTCGTCAGAAAACTTGAATGCCTTGCCTCCAACGAGTTGGTCGCTGGTGATAGTTGAGCACCAGTGTGTCTCGATGTGCTGCACAACCAAATCTGTACCTTCAAAGTGATCCATCTCATATCTATGGAAGGAATCAGTCAAGTCACGGCAGAGTAGTGGTTTCCTACCCAAGTAGACAAGCTGGCGAATTCCAAAGGGACGACCTAGTACACAGGCGTTTGTATGGACGCCCATGACGATGACATCCTCAATGTCTCGGTGTTCAAGCATATTGAATACCTCTTGGCCGTTATCGCTGATTGCGTCCTCCTCAGCAATCTTGATCGTATCAATCTGACGGGTCCAGGGGTAATGGTCGGCTGGACAGGCGGGTTCGGATAAGTCGCATGAGCACTCCCCTGGATCAGATGGGAAGGGCGGCTCCCGTTCCTGATTCCAGTATCTCCCAGTGAACTCCATCGCAGCACTTGCATGCGGTGTCTGCTGGGCCTGCGTGCGTTGTGGTGTATCGGCATAAAATGCCATGCAATCACTGGGAGCGTGGATGATCAACACTCCTTCCTCTCGAATGCTATTTATCACCTCGTTCATGCGCGGCGCCATTTCGTCTACACGCTTGGCGGCCGAGGTACACCAATGTGTGTCCCACATATCGCAGACGATCGCAGCAGTCTTGCCTGGTTTCCACTCGACCTCATCTATGACAACCTGAGAGGCTGTGCTATCTTCCTCCAATTGGAGACGATAACGCTTGCGTAAGCTATACCCATTCATTTGAGGAGATCCCCTTGTGATCCAGTGTCTCTAAGTTGGATGTGAGACGTCTCCGGTTCAGCACTCAGGTTCATTGTTTTTGATGGTTCGGGGAAACTGCGAATTGAGATGATGGGAGAGCGTCGTCCCGGCACCTCGCTTTGGTTCCTTGAAGGATGTTCAGTTTCACCAGTCCTGGAGCTCATTCTTGTGTGATAACGCCACGCATCAGCGGCGCACAGCGAGCGCAACGAGTAGTGCGTCCGACTGCATGCGCTTGTTAGACTGTATATCAACCTCCAGCGGTACTCAGCATCGCCCTGGTCTCGTCCGTCAGCCGTATGTGCGGCGGGGACATGCCCGGCAGCAACACACTCGGGTCGCTCTCCACATGCGCCAGTGGATGGAGCTTTGTGAGCGCCGGGTTCGCAGAGTACTCTTTTTCCTCCCGGGGCTCGTTAAACCAGCACGGCGAAAACTCCAGAATGCGTTTCTGCCGCTCAGTGAGTTCGGGGTCGTTGGTGTCGTACGCGACGTCGCCGTGATGCATGCCAAAAGGAACATACTTGTAGAAGAGCGTGCGACGCTCGCCGCTCGCCGCCCACGGAATTGTACCATGTTTGAGCTTCTCAGTGAACAGAATGCAGTCCCCAGCCTTGGCCTCGACCCGGTGCACCGGCACATCTTCACCCCAGTTTGGCAGCTGCGATGTCCACTCCGTGTCGCACCAGTTCGGCTTCCAGTCGCCGTCAATGTCCAGCAGTTTCTGCTCGTTGGCCGGCTTGTGTGTGCCCACAACACACCCAAAGCCCCCGTCATCTGGTCCGACGGTCTTGAGTTCATACACACAGGTGATATGAAAGCTGCCCGGGCCTCCGTGGAGCGTCCCGCCTTTGTCCTCGCCGTCTGTCGGTTTCCGGCCAGGCTTGTAGTGTATATTGTCGTGATCTAGCCGGAACAAGGTGCGAAGCTCTGCCGGCATGTGTGCAGGGGCATGGCCCCACGACGGGTCACCGAGAATCTCTTCCAAGATGGGCAGCATGGTCTCGTTGTCGATCAGGTCCCTGTAGGCTTTGCTCCAGAGCCTTCTTCCCACGTACGTGTTGCCATGCCGATCCGTTGTCTGGTGAGTGTCGCGCCCCCGGATGGAGAAGCGGATCTTTTTATCGGTGCCGCCCTTAGACCGGATCTCCTCCCGCTCAAGGATGTGCTGATCATATACTTCATTGAGCTCGTCGAGCTGCTGTTGATTGAGCACGTCGGGCACGACGACATAGCCTTGTCGTGCGAATGTGTCGCGCATCGCGTCGTCCATCTTCTAATCTCCTCGACGTGTAAGAAGTAAGTACGTGTTCATAAGTTTGGGTTGATTTTAAGTGATTTGAAAATCGATGCGATATTGCTGACCGTAATGTCTGAGGATGTGCTGTATCGAATCGAGTAAGGCTTTGAAATCCGTGTACGCCGCAAAAGGCAACCACTTATACTTTATCCGCCGCCACAGAATCTCAATCTTCTTAGCTTGGGCGGATTGGTTGCTTGTGGTCCCACTGGTAATTTCGGGAAGCATTCGTGTGATTCTTGGGCATGCTTGGGGTTATGTCCTTTGGGTACCCACGTAACAATTGTTGGTTGCAGAGTTCTGCCTCCAATCTTAATGTTGCATGCAAGCAGTCTAACAATACAGTACGTGGACGTCCTCATTATCTGGCCTTACTTTTCGCCTGCCCCCACTGCGCCGACACCTTCGCCACACCAACTAAACAGCGTTAACTCCTGCAACGCAAACGAAGTTCGGCGAGGTGAGCCCTGCCAAGCTGCCCACCTCGTCGGCCCCTTTCGCGGCATATCTGATTATTACGTGGCAAATTGGGACATTCACATTTAGTCGACGGCGTACACCCTACACCGTCGTTGCCTCCAAATATCAAGGCGATCCGGAAAGCACGATAGCGGCATAATGGGGGCGGCACCGCTGCCATCAGGGCTCTCGATGTTACTCACGTCCCGTAGTGCACAGGTGAAGTGTACCTGGGCCGCCGTGAACCCAACATCTAGAGCCCGTCAGGAACCGAAATCCACGCCACACTAGGCGCCGCGCCGCTTCGGCCGCGTCGCGAGCCGCCAAACGAACCGATACATCGCCCAGTTCACGCACCCGCTGGCTTGCCGCGACTACCAATGGCACGAGGTGAAATTGAGCTTTTGAGATGGCGATTGACAACATTAAGGGGTGGTCGTATAGTCGGTGCGATCCGAGAATAATGCGTTTAAGAAAGCACTGAATTCCATCTGGGAAATGTCTTTTGGAGGTAACGCAGATGTCGCAACAGAAGCGTCTTGAACACCCCGAGACACCGTTTCCCGTGGGGGTGGAATACTATAGGGCACCGATCCCCAAGCAGGAGTGCTGGGACGAGGATCTTGCCAGGCTGCGTGCGGCGGGTTTTGGCGTTATACGCAGCGCTTCCTACTGGAACTGGATGGAGCCTCGACCAGGCCAATACGAGCTTGACGATTTCGATAGGCTGTTCGACTTGGCGAAGAAACACGGATTGTATGTATGGTTGGACATCATGCTAAACACTCATGGTGCATGTCCGGAATGGTTGATGAGGGAGTATCCTGACATGCGTATTGTAAACTATCGGGGAGAACCGGCCCATTCTTATGCTGGTGGGGCAATCCCTCAGGGCGGCATGACGCATTGCTACGACCATCCAGCATGGCGGGAGTACGGGGGAGCTTTGCTCCGGCACATTGTGCATCGGTACAAGGATCGGCCCAATCTGCTCATCTGGGGGCTGTGGGATGGCATCCAGCCAGCATCGGCCAAGAACTCGGAGCATTACCCTTGCTACTGCGATTACACCATCGCCAAATATAAGGCCTGGCTGAGGGAGCGGTTCACGCTAGATGAGCTAAATGCACGGTTGCTCCGTCGCTACCGCCGCTGGGAGGATGTGGAGCCGCCGCGATCCAACCATGCCATAGTAGAGATGCTGCCCTACCGACAGTTCCACTACGAAAATCTGGTAGAGCAGCTCAAGTGGATGGTTAAGGAGGTGGAGAGTATCGACCCTCATCATGAGATGCGGGCACATTCAACCTCGAGACCCCGGCCCTTTGATGAGCAATGCGCCCGCCACATAGACAGTTGGGGCATGTCCATGAGTTCCAATGACCTGCTTGCCTCTGAAGACCCTTATAAGATTGCGGAGCGGGTCTTTGCTTTCGATTGGTCGCGCAGCGTGGGGCGCAACGGGCGCTGGTGGATCGAGGAGATCTACGCCGGCATGAGTCCCGCCGGAGTGGGCTGGAAGACCAAGCAGTCCGACCCTCGTGAGCTGACCACTTTGCTTTGGATGTCCCTGGCCGGTGGGGCGGCGGGTGCCATGTTCTGGCAGTACCGGCCCGAATACCTCAGCTTCGAGTCGCCGGGCTTTAACCTGGTGGCCCTGGACGGTGAGCCAACGCCTCGCTTTGAGGGTGTGGCCCATGCAATCCAGCAGATCAAGGGCCTGAAGGACCACTTGCCCCTGGAGTGCCCTAAGGCAGAGGTGGGCATTGTTTACCACCCCCAGTCACAGGAGTTGTTTGGCTTCGACGACCAGTGGGGATGGGATGGCGTTAAACGCTATCTGGCCGACTTGCGCGGGGTGTACCGTACCTTGTGGACCCATGGTATACCTGCTGACGTGGTGACACCTCAGATGGACTGGTCGGGCTACCGGCTGCTGTTCCTACCCAATGTGGCATTGATGACAGAGGAGGTGCAGCAACGGATTATGCGTACGCTGAAGGATAGCCCTGAGACCCATCTGGTTGCGGAGGGTAGCTTTGGCATGTACTCCGGCGATGGACAGTCCAGCTACCACCCGCCCGAAGGGTTTGCACAGCACTTTGGCGTGCGTGTGGCGGACGTCAACCGCGTGACCGAACTTGACATCCAGCAAGGGCAGAACACGATGGAGACCCCCTACGGCACAGTCACCATTACGACACCCTGTGGATACGCGGTCCTTGAGCCGAGAGGTGGAACCAAGGCCATTGCATCCCTGGGTACCGACACCGTGGCGGTGCGTACGGCGGACGGCCGTTTCACCTGTTATGGGTTGACCTTCTCCGCGGGATTTGGGGATGTGGGGCTGCCCAAGCTGGTGCTAGGCCAGGCTAAAGAGTTTGGTATTCAGCCACCCGTGATTGTAGAGGGAGACAGAGTGGTGCCGGTGGTGAGACGCTCTCAGCAGGGTGGCTGGTTACTATTCTTGTTCAACATCGAGGACAAAAAGGCTCGGGTGACACTCCGTCCACAGTGGAAGACGAAGAAGGCGCAAGAGTTGCTCAAGGGCTCCACACTCTCTCTCGCTGATGGTACTTTCAGTCTTACGGTAGAGTCCTGGAGTGTGAGCGTGATTCACTGTGCCGTGGGATGACGACATACAGGGCAGGATCAGACGCCCGCAGCTACCTATCGCCGCTCCTGGGCCACATTGTTGGCACGGGTTTTTCGCCTCGAGGTGACAAGGTGTCCGGAATGCGGCGGCCCGATGAGGATCATCGCCGCCTTCACCGACCCAACATCGATCCGCCGCTATCTGCACGGCATGGGCCTGCCAGCGCGGGCGCCGCCGATCGCACCCGCACGACCCCAACCGCAGACTGAATTCGACTACGCCTGATCCTCTGCGGGCGAGGTATGTCTACAGGCTGCGCAAAAGCGGCGTGCAGGCGCCCGAAGTGGAAGCGATAGCCTACAAGGAATGAGTAGCAGGCGAAATTTTCCTCCGGGGACTGGGAAGTAACAAAATCATTCAGAGTGTGCTTGCAGGCAGAGGCTGGTAAGGCTTTTCTTTTATTGTTTTGTAGAACGCCCAAATGGGCCGCAGAGGAGGTGTATGGATGGACAAAGCGAAGCGTCTTGAGCATCCCGAGACTCCGTTCCCCATAGGTGTCGAGTACTATAGAGCGCCCATCCCCAAGCAGGAGTGCTGGGACGAGGACTTTGCCCGGCTGCGTGCGGCCGGTTTTCGCGTTGTACGTAGCGCTTCCTACTGGAATTGGATGGAGCCTCGACCAGGCCAATATGAGCTGGAAGATTTTGACCAGCTGTTCGACTTGGCGGAGAAACATGGATTGTATGTATGGCTAGACATCATGCTAAGCACTCATGGTGCATGTCCGGAATGGTTGATGAGGGAGTATCCCGACATTCGTATTGTAAACTATCGGGGCGAACCAGCCCTTGATTATCGCGCTGGGGCGTTCCCTCAAGGCGGCATAAGACATTGCTATGACCACCCGGCCTGGCGTGAGTACGGGGGGGCTCTGCTACGCCATGTGGTGAACCGGTATAAAGACCGTCCTAACCTGCTCATCTGGGGGCTGTGGGATGGCGTCGCTCCAGCATCGTCCGGGCACTCGGAAAAATACCCTTGCTACTGCGACTGCACCGTCGCTAAATATATGGCCTGGCTGCGAGAGCGGTTCACGCTGGAGGAACTGAACAGGCGGCTGCTCCGTCGATACCGCCGCTGGGAGGATCCCCGTGGAGCCGCCGCGATCCAACCAAGCCATAGTAGAGATGCTGCCCTACCGACAGTTCCACTATGAAAATCTAGTGGATCACCTAAAATGGATGGTAAACGAGGTGGAGCAGATAGACCCGAAACACGAGATGCGGGCACATTCACTCTCGAGACCCCGACCCTGGGATGAGCAATGCGCCTGCCAGGTGGACAGTTGGGGCATGTCCATGAGCTCCAATGATCTGCTCACCTCTGAGGATCCTTATAAGATTGCGGAGCGGGCCTTTGCTTTCGATTGGACACGCAGCGTGGGGCGCAATGGGCGCTGGTGGAACGAGGAAATCTACGCCGGCATGAGTCCCGCCGGAGTGGGCTGGGAGACCAAGCAGTCCGACCCTCGGGAACTGACGATGTTGTTGTGGATGACCCTGGCCGGAGGAGCGGCGGGCGCTATGTTCTGGCAGTACCGACCCGAGTATCTCAGCTTCGAGTCGCCGGGCTTCAACCTGGTGGCCCTGGACGGTGAGCCGACTCCTCGCTTTGAGGGCGTGGCCCATGCAATTCAGCAGATCGAGGGCCTTAAGGACCACTTGCCCCTGGAGTGCCCCAAGGCAGATGTAGCAATCGTTTATCACTCCCAGTCCCACGAAGTCTTTGGCTTCAGCGACCGGTCGCTGAAGGCATACGACGCAAGATACATGGCCGACCTGCGTGGGGTATATAGAACGTTGTGGACCCATGGCATACCCGCTGATGTGGTGACGCCTCGGATGGACTGGTCGGGCTACCGGTTGCTGTTTCTACCCAATGTGGCATTGATGACAGAGGAGATGCAGCAACGGATTATGCGTACGCTGAAGGAAAGCCCGGAGACGCGTCTGGTTGCGGAGGGCAGCTTCGGCATGTACTCCAGCGACGGCCAGTCCAGCTATCTTCCACCCGAAGGGTTTGCAGAGCTTTTTGGCATGCGCGTGTCGGACCTCAGCCGTGTGACCGAACGTGACATCCAGCAGGGGCAGAACAGGATGGAGACTCCCTACAGCCCGGTCACCATTACGACACCGTGCGGATACGCGGTCCTTGAGCCAAGAGGTGGAACCAAGGCCATCGCATCCCTGGGTACCGACACCGTGGCAGTGCGAACGGAGGATGGACGCTTTACCTGGTACGGGTTGACCTTCTCCGCTGGATTTGGGGATGTGGGGCAGCCCACGCTGGTGCTGGGCCTGGCCAAGGAGTTTGGTGTTCAGCCGCCCGTGACTGTAGAAGGAGACAGGGTGGTGCCGGTGGTGAGACGCTCACGGCAAGGTGGCTGTTTGCTGTTCCTGTTCAACGTCGAGGACAAAGAAGCTCAGGTGACACTATGTCCACAGTGGAAGACGAGGGAGGCGCAAGACTTGCTCAAGGGCTCCACGCTCTCTCTCACTGATGGTGCTTTTAGTCTTACAGTAGAGCCCTGGAGTGTGGATGTGATTCACTGTGCCGATGAATGATACATTACAATAAGCCGGGACTTCCAAATCTTGATTGTTGTCGAGTAAACTACACATGGTGGTTACTCGTCAGCCAACTCCACCAGCACAACCTCCTCGATATGCACCTTTGGCACCAGAATCGTAGTCGGATCGTTCGTTACTTCCAACGGCCGGTTTTGAAAAGGAAGGGAAGCAGACTTTGCTTTGAAGTCGTTCAACTTGATGACGACATCATGCACAGGTAGCAATTCATCAATATGAAAGTACTTTGCTCTGTCTGCCCGTGAGGTCCTCCAGGGGACAAAGGGCAACGGATTGTTGAGGAGATGAATCATCAACTGGCCTGGCTTGCGGTTAAAAGCCGACAGCTCTATTACTCGCGGCGCCTCTAACTCTATAGATGGCTCGGCCATTCGTGCTAGATGAGAGATAAATCGCTTCAACTGTGGGAGAGGGCTACGGTTGTAACCATCTCCGATGTCTCCACAAACGTATATGGCTTTCCCTTTTCCGAAGGTGTTAGTAGTAACGGCAGGCAATCCTGAGTCGTAGTTTGCATAGGCATAGAACTTTGCAAGGGGCGGCTCATGTCCCTTCCACCTAAGGTTGCTTTTTGTGAAAAGGACTTCGGGTTCGTTGCCCCGCCTTGTAGAGATGCTCGATTGTTTTGCTCCGAAGGCGACAGCGTGACCAAATTCGTCTCTTAGAGCTTCGGATTGGGGTACGTAGATGTTACTTTCGGTGGGGTCGATTTCGCCAAGTTTAGTGTCGATCTTTACTGGCTCTTGGACTTCAGAAGCTTGATAGTCAACGCCCAAAACGTCGGCCAGCCCGAAGTTATCTCTCTTCTGGCCGAGTTCATCACAGAGAGATGTCTCATGTGTGGCGATGAGACCCCCCCCCTCCGAGACGAACCGCCTTATTTCATCAACCTGACGGTCTGAGAGACAGGCACTGTTGGAAAGAAAGAGAACCTTGTAAGGTGAGAGTTTCTCGTATGTGAGTTGCTGATCGAAGAGGACTTCCGTGAGTATGTGAGATCGTTTAAGCATCTCGTGGCTTCCTCTGAGCAGGGTCCAGAAACCATCGGGATTATCATGGTACCGGAAGTCCCTCGTCTGCTGAGAAACGTGGAGGGCCAGGTGCTTGACCGATTCTCCACCCACATATGACTGAAGCTTTTTCACTTCGGAGAATACGGATTTAAGCGCATCCCCATATATAGTATGGTCTCCTGCATCAAGACCGACCGTGTTGGATGCTCCTCCTTTGACGACGGCGGATAGGGCATGGATGGTGGCAGAGATAGGCACAGGATAAGGTACCGTCCCTACCTCGGGAGCACTCTGGTCTCCATGATAGAAGAATCCGAAGGTCGGGCCTGCCGCTCTCAGCAGCTTAGCTAGAAAACTCGCTCCCAGATTTTCAATGCCTGCCTCCAGAAAGAAGTGGGTAGTATCTGGCAGTGGATTGAGCGGGTGGGCTGTTTGCCAGCCTGTGTCGTGTGTCTTGTGATATTGGCGTCCGTAATAGTATGGGCGTCCGTAATAGTTCCAATCTATGATTACGTCGGGGTGTCTGGCGTATATGCCCTTCGCCACATGTTCAACACCCTCATTAAACTTTTCATAGCGCCAGTTGATATAACGTTTGAAGTCAAGGGAGGCCATATCTACCTTCGTGGGAAGCTCTTTACCGCTCTCTTTAAGATAGAACTCCCGGCAATACGAACATATGCAACCGACAGTTCGCCTCTGGCCGGCATCAGAGTGTGAGCCCCAGTTCATATCGTCGAAGTAGATGCCATCGAAATCAAAGTAGTCGAGCATCTCGTTCAGGTATTTAGGTAGCCAGTCCCGATAGGGGGAGTTCCAGCAAAACCAGCCCTCGTTCCACACCTCCTCTCCACCATCGTCCAGCATCTGGATCATCCATTCAGGTTTTACTTTCAATAACTGTGTGGTGAAGATGAACGGATAGTAGGTCAGTACTAGTATGCCCTTTTTGTGCGCCAGATCGAGGAACCTGGAGATGCGCTCCGGGTCTGCGTCTGGAGGTGTCTCCAGCATCTTGGAGGGCCATAGCGGTATGCCCCGGCTCCCGCTCTTGGTGGCGTGGACGACCCAGACCTCGGTGCCCGCATCGGCGATGGCGTTGATCTCCTGCTCCATAGTGGCACGTGCGACGGAGCTGCTACCGGCTGCTGGAGGATTCAGACAGGTAGGATATTTCTCAATCCTGCAAACCCTCTTTTCGTAGGGGAGTTCACTTAGTCTTTGCGCTGTTGAACCTAGCCGCTCAGTCATGTTTTTTCTCCTTGTTGTTCGCTTGCCGTAATAATTACTTTCACGATATGCACCAGTCAGCTACACCCCGGAAGCCAGCATTTGATACCGCTTTTGAATCCACCAGTCAGCGTGTGGCATGCCACTGCCAAGCGCTGCTTGTATCACCAAGTTGACATCCACGGGCACACGACGTAACTCGATTCGAAGGCTGCTCTTCTCCCAACCGATAACCCCATATTCTGCCCATGCAGGATGGCGATCTTGATCTGTCTGTGGAACAGGAGCACCAACACTTCCTGGATTGAAAAGGGTGATATCTCCATAAAGACGAACCATCTGTGTGTGCTTATGTCCTCCAGCCAATACCGTGGCGTGATAGCCAAACAGCATCCGTTCGAGGTCTTCGTCAGGAGTGGTCGAAGAGATTCCTTCTACATTAGACTGTGGGGAACCGTGATAACAAAGAAGACCTGTGGTAACATCAAGAGGCATTTCGACCGTTGCTTGGAATGTACGCAGATAATCGAGATCGTCAGGTGAAAGCTGACTGACACCCCAGAATTGAATGTCGGCGGTGAACCGATGAATCTTCTCGTTGCGCCGGGGTGGATTCAGGAACAAAGCATCCATGTTGCCCATGACGACAGAACTGTTTAGAGTTTTCAATTGGGCAATGACCTCACGTGGCTGGGGGCCATCAGCGGCGATATCACCCAGGCACACGACGTGATCAATGTGTTCTGTTTTGAGATCGCTCAAGACAGATTCCAAAGCCACTAAATTTCCATGGATATCAGAGATGATGGCGATTCGCATGTGGCTCCTCTTTTTTAGTTGCCATTCATTCGAACATGTTTATGTAATCTGCTGTGGCAACAGATGGTGTACATCATTCGTCCGACAAAGCCACAAAAACCTTCCATTTTGAATTATTACCTCGTGAATAGAGGTGTTGCTTGTCTTAAAAAGAACAGCCGTCTTTGGATTGACGCCGGCTAGAGTAGATACAAGGAAACGAATCAGAGTTCCATGGGCGGCAATGAGAATCTGATCATCCCAGGTATGTTCAGAAAGAATTTGACGAGCAAATTCCTTTATTTCTGCACGACGCTTGCGGATGTCCTCCTGAACTGCTTTTCCACCGGGCGCACGACCTGGCTTGATCATGAATCCACTGATCTCCCGCAAGGAGGCCGTGACTGTGAAAGGCGTGCTTGGATGAAAATGTCGGATAGCAAGGCCTGTGTAATATGCCCTAGATAAATCGCTTGTGTATATGTGGGTAAAATGTTCTTTGGCTAACCGTTTCGCTACCCGAGCGGCTTGTTTCTCTCCTAAAGAAGTAAGGGGTGCTCCTAACTCTCCTGGCCTCTCTTCACCACTGGCCTGTCCATGACGAACAAGTACAATCTTGAAATCGTGAAATTCTGATCGTGTAGTTTTAGACATTCACTTGCTCCTATAGACACCAATTTTCTCAATTAAACAATTTCGGTTCAACGTTTAATGGGTCACGAACCCACGAAGTGGGTTGGGCGAAGGCCCGCATGGGCCGAAGCCGGGACCCAGGTGTTATGTGGCGTGTGGCGAAATGCTCTATCACTCTGGTTTCGCCGGCATCTCAACCTCGTATTGTACGCCGGCACGTCAACGCCTTGAACTTCAGCTTGTCCCGCCCGACTCCTTATTCGTTGAGCTCCATCAACTCCAGCCAGTTACCGTCCGGGTCCTGGAGGTAGCAGGCGATCCGGCCCGGGGCGATCTGGGCAGGCGGATTCATGCTCTTCGCGCCGCCCGCTGACATTTTTGCGAACGTCGCTGAGATGTCTTCCACCTCGAACGCCAGGTGCGCCGCCCCAACCACTTTGCGCTCCTCGGTCGGACACTCGTCTGACGGCGGATTGACGTACTCAATGAGCTCCAGGATGTGGCCACCCCCCAGGTCGAGTAAGGCCAACTTCAGGTGGGCATCCTCGTACCCGACGACCTGGTCAATTTCCGGGCCGACGCGCTCGTACTCGCTGATGACGTTGAGGCCAACGATGTCGCGGTAGAAGGCGACGGCCGTGGCTCGGTTCCGAACAACGAATCCTGTGTGGTGTAATCGCTGTATCATGGTTTCTTCCTTATGTTCTGGCTTTCCCTCCCTTGAGAACTAATCGTTACCCACATCTTTTTGCTCGGTGATAAAGTCGCCGAGCTACAGAAAACGGCGCCCGATGAATCGGCTGTCAAGCGATCCTTTCAGTCCGATTTATCGGACGCCGCCCGATAGCCCGCTGATTCATCGGCGGGCGGGAGCCGCATGCCACAAGGGCCGCAGACTTGTGGGTAAGGATTAGCCCTTGAGAAAGAGGGTCCGGTTGTAAGGGTAAAAGGCTTGCCCGGCACTAGCCCGGAAACTGATCGATGCTTGCCAGGGCGCGCGAGATGCGCCGACGGAGTGCTGCCACCTTTTCGTCGTTCCATTCGTAGAACCCCTGTCCCGACTTTATGCCGAGGTTTCCTCGCTCGACCATCTTACTCACCAGCCCCGGGGTCTCTCTTCCAGTCTCCAGGTCGGGAAAGAGTTGGTCGATGATCGCCGAAATCGTGTCCCAGCCCGCGATGTCGAAGACCTCCAGGGGGCCCGCCACCGCGAGCCGTCTCCCGAAGCTGGTCTTGACCACCGTGTCCACATCTTCGGCTGAGGCAATCCCCTGCTGCACGATGGACAGTGCCTCGCGCAGGAGGGCGAACTGCATCCGGTTGCCGATGAACCCCAGCGACTCCTTCTGGAGCACGACGGGCTTCTTGCCCAGCTTGGAAAACACCCCTGTCGTGATGTTGATGGTCATGTCGCTGGTTTCCGGCCCACGGACGACCTCAATGAGGGGCAGCAAGTAGGGCGGATTCCACCAGTTCGCAACGACGACTTTGTCCGGTCGATTCGTTGATGGCGCGAGCTGGCTGGTCATGAAGGACGACGTGTTGCTGGTCAAGACGGCGTGCTCCGGGGCGAAGCGGTCGAGGTCAGTGACGACGCTCTGCTTGAGCGGCAGGTCCTCGAACACGGCCTCCACCAGAAAGTCCACGTCGGCAACCGCGTTGGCGAGGGAGGTACTGGTGTGGATGCGGTCGGGCGCCGACGCTGCTGTTTGCTGGTCAACAAGCCCCAGCTCCGCCAGCACATCGAGAGAGTTCCGGACGTTGTCCATGGCCCGCCGGAGATTGTCGTCGGTGGTGTCGACCACCGCAACATCGTAGCCGCCAATCGCAAATTGCAGAGCGATGCCGTGGCCCATGAGGCCCGCGCCGATAACACCGATTCGTCGTACGTCTTCAGCGTTCATATTCGTGGAGTCCCTCCAAGGTGTTCCCGGTTGCTGCCAAGCATTTCAATTTGTTGAGCTAACCATTTGTTGTGTGACCGAGTCCAAAGGCAACCAATTAGGCAAAACGTGATAGCGCCCGCAATTATACCCGAAACGCAAGCCTCAACCGAGAAATTACTAACGCACCAATGAAAAAAAGTGGGTAGTCCAAAAAGAATTGGTGTTGCCGAACAGCCAACATAGAACAATACGACCTGTTTGGTTGTTCCCTGTCCCTCAACGCTAATCGTGTTGCCAAAGTCTGCAAGGTAGACCCAAAATAAATGGGGGACCACATGAAGCGGGTGCTTATCGCGGCGTTGTTGTTGGCGACAGTGGTAGAGTCTGATGGTAAAGAGGAATGGGAAATCGCAAGTCTAAAGCGGGATCAGGGCGGCTAGCCTTTCAATCAACGCTTGCTCCTGGCGCGGCTGCTCTCCCATTCCTCCATGCTCATCGCGCCGGCGACCACGTGGCTGTTGTCGCCGATGCGATCCGGCTCGCGCAGCGCCGGCTGGTCGACGAACCGGGAGCGGGCCGCCTTGTGCTGGTTCTCGGGCTGCAGGACGTCCTCCTCGCCTTCGGCGATGTGCCGGTACAGCAGCTTCAGCTCCGGGGAAAACCTTGAGTACACCTCCCGCGGCACGTACGTCCTGAGCGCGTGGCCGCCCGAGTGCACGTTGACGAACTCGTTACCCGACAGCCACCACGGCGCGTAACGGCACACAACCGTCGTGCGCTCGTGCTCGCTCTGGTTGACAGCGCGCGAGTGCCAGAGCCGCGTGTCCTGCATAAAGACCGAGCCCGCGGGCGCCGAGATTTGGAACTCGCCCGGGATCGGCGCTCGTTCGTCGATCCCGTCATCGGGGCCGCGCGGGTTGCGCGGGTCTTTGTGCGACCCAGGAACAACCCACGTGCCGCCATTATACGGGGTCACCTCCTCCGGACCGAGGTACCAAATCGCGGTCAGCGCCATGCAGACATCGGGGAATGGCTGGGCGACCGCGCCGGCGAGATTCCACTCCTCACCGGTCGTCCGGTACGCAGCCAGATCATGCGGCCAGTCGGAATGCCAGCGGCGACGCAGCAGTTGCTCCTCGGAGAACGCCTCCCCCGTCGGCTTCGAGACGCCGAGGCTAGCGGTGACCTCCGTCTGCAAAATGCGGACGTGCGTATCGAGCATCGCCTTGGCTACCCGGAGCACGCGCGGCTCCACGAGGTGCTCGGCGAAGGTCTCGTTCCGCGCGATGTCGCAGAGCTCGGCGTGGGGCGCCATCGGCGACCGCACAGGACCGCTGCCAGGCTGGAAGTCGGGATTTCTGCGGCGTTCCAGCTCTATGCGTTTGCTCTGCTCCGCCTCGCGGTCCTGCTGCAACAGCCGGCGTCCCCGGTACACGCTCTCGCACACCGTGCTGACTTGGTCCTCGGGGATCACCCTCTCGACGACGCAGAAACCCTGGACTCGCAGCGATTGCAGGTACCCCTCGATCTCCGCATCACCACCTTTGGGGATACCCGTAGCGATGGAGTAGGGGAGTCGAAGTCGATCATCAAGATTTAACCCTGTCATCTCAATTTACCTTTGTCACGCCGCCGGCCGCGGCGGTCGGATTTTAGTCGGCATGGTTTAGATAATATAGCAGCTGGTTTGATCCTGGTCACGGTACGGACGCCGCTGCTGGCTCTTGGAGCAGGCGCTGGCCTGCCATCTCCGCCCCGCCAGAACCGCTTGTAGCGCCACAATTTCGGCCGCCAGCATCTCCTTGACTTCATCCAGTGCTCGGGGGTATTGCGGTACCAGACTTCGTAGGTCAGTCATGGTGCACAGGTTCGACGGTCGGTCGCCTGCCTTTGTCAGCGTGCTCTGGCAAAGTTCGTGCTTTTATCATGATTTCCCGTGCCAGGTCTTCGGCTTCAATCAACGTGATGTCGCCGTAGCAATAGTCGGCCTCGATCTTCGGGCAAAGTTTTCGATCGGGCACTGCTGCCCGTCGCCAGTCTGCGGTTGAAGGCTCAGAGCGTGTGCCATTGCATCGCGCCATACGATTGACACGCGACCAATGAAATAATTGATTGTTGTGAAAACGAGAAATGCGACGAGAGGCGTCTTTTTAGGGAACTCGCGTCCTTACGAAAGGAGAGCCAACGGTGGGCTTTTCTCATTTGCTTCGGGGGTGCTTGCCACGTCGGTCGCTGTGCGCCCTGGTTCTTGCTACAACAGCCTGGGCCCCAAGTGGGGAGGCGCAGGAATACCCCTGGAAACATGTAAACGACGCCCAGTCGGCGCGGCCATTGCTGCGTTGGGAGCGGCCCACCTACTCGAACTACGCTCACCAGAATTTCAACAACTACCAAGACCACTCCGCCCCCTACGAAGATTCGCCGCGGGCGTACTACGGATCGATGGGGAATTATCTCATTTCGGGGTATCCATTGTACGAATGGAGGGAAGAACGCACTCCTGGTCATGAGTGGACCAGTACCATTTTCAAACATTCCGGACAGGGTTTGGGACCCAATGGCCCCTGGGTGACCATTTTCGACAGCATGGTCATGGCCCGGGACGGCTACGGGGACTGGGGCTACTCCCTGGTCGCCGGGGACGGGCTGATAGCGCGTTTCTCACCATTGGTGCTGTCCATGGTCGACCTGAACGGGGTGCGCATGGATGTGGCGGTTCCGAATCTGCGTTTTACCGGTATCGCGTCGCGCATCGAACGCCCCAAGATCTACACCGAGACCCCGGAGCCATGGGCGTTCGAGAAGTTCCACCTCGCCGACGATTCCACCCTCTTGCTGGGGGGGCGCGCCCTGTTCGACCTGAGCCGTCTACAGCTGGGTTTCAGTGGCGCCAACATTCATATCTATCGCAGCACCGAACCGGGCAACAGCCTCAAGGGTCGATTGCGCCCGGGACAGCCCGCGATCGAATGGCTGCTGGTCCGGTTCTCCGATGACTCCCCTGAGGACGGTATCGCGGGGGCGCTGGTGCAGGAAGTACAACTGGTGGTGAACGGGGAGGCGCGCCCCGACCTGGTGCCCCGCGTCGTGTCTCATCAGGAAGGAATAACACCGCAGGTGGGTCGTTTTTCTTCCGCCACAGGCCTTTTTCAGCCGGTCGACTACACCAACACCGGCGGTTCCAAACTCTTCTACCGCGGACGCCGGGACCTTCCCCTCTACTCGGACTACCTGTATCGTCTCGACCACGACGCCGACATCGACATAAGCGATGTCGCCAACATACCCGGGTTGGTGAGCGGAATCTCCGTACTCCGACCAGGCGACCTCGTGCGCGCCGACGGTGACGGCCAGGTGATTTACCTCTTCGACATGACCGGGGAACAGACGATAGAGTCGGTGAAGGTGGAGGCCCTGGTCGGCAACGACTTCCGAGTCGACGTGGCGCACCTGAATACCGTCAATACTCGCGGGCGCACCTACCATCAGCAGTTCCAGAGCACCTTCTATCGCACCGTAGCGCGGTCGAAGGGAAATGTCCAGGATGTGGGCAATCTGAAACGGCGGCGCTTCAGTGTGAGCGAAGACACCGGGCTGTTCACCTATGGCAGCGATCTGCGTCTGGCGATTCCGGGCATGGAGATCACCGCCGAGTACGCCGGCTCAGCCCGGTATGGCCGCTATCCCGCACTCATGGAAGGGGAGAACGACTTTCGCGCCGGACCGCGTTCGGTGGAGCGGGGCTCGGCCTTCTTCGTCAACGCCAGCCACTGGTTGTCCCGCGGCCGGATCGGGGGCGAGTACTTCCGCATCGGTCCGAGCTTCCGCACTGAGATGCGCAACTACCTAAGCGAAGCCGGCCTCGGCAATACCAACCTGCAGCATATAACCAACAGGACCGTCTACTGGGACCTGGTGCAAGACAACGACGATGGCGATCGCTTTCCCGACAAGCGGGCGGGCAATCTCGCCGGGTTTCCCAACGATGCGTCCCCGCGACGAGACGATCGAGGCGCTAACCGAGACGACGACGATCTGGATGGCGTCACCCTGGGTCAGGACGCCGACAACGACGGCTTTCCCGACGTCAATCGGAACGGCGACCTGGTTCCCGATTTCGAAGAGCCGTTCCTCATGTACGAGGTGGAGCCGAACAAGTATGTCTACGGCCCGGATCGGAACAACAACAACGAACCAGACCTGCGGGAGGACGATATCGATCCAGATTATCCGTACGACCTCGATAACAAAGGGTTTCACCTCTTCGGGCAGGTGGATCTGAGTCGGCACTGGTCACTCGCCGTGGGACACTACGACGTGGAGCAGATCGCCGGCGCCGGCCGCAACCGATCCACTTATTCGCTGCTCACCTACCAGCGGTTGGGTAGGAATTGGCTGCCCCAACTGCTCTTCGAAAATAATCTCCGGCGCGTGCGGGACGATATTCCGGACGAATACCTCGCCCTGGATGAGATTCCGGCGCGGAACTTCACATTCAACGCTAGAGGACTCAGGATAGAACAAAGCGTAGCCGGCAAGCAGGACGGCCCCCCGATCTTCGGAACTCGCTTCGTGCCCGACCTGGTGGAATACCAGGACAGCTTCGTGAACGAGGCGTACCTGGAAGCCCGTGTGACGCCGGTACCGGGGTTGAACCTGCACCAGAAGATGCGCTGGCGCTTGAATTGGCAGCAAGGTGGGCAGTTGCGCCCGGGTATTTTCCAGCTCGAGCGCCGGGTCGATCTGTGGACTTGGGTGAGCCGCATCGACTACGCCCTGCAGCTGGGACGCGTGACCGTTATACCCCAGTACAAATACATGCTCTTCCGGCTGCACGACCAGGAAAGGGACCGGGGCATCGAGTTCGAGACCCGATCTATTCCGATCCTGCGCGTCGAATATCCCTTCTTGCCCCGCACCGTCCTCCGGGCCGGCTTCCAGGGAGTCGGTCCGTTGCCGTACCGATCAAAGGACCGCCTCGCCGGCCGGAAGAGCTTCGAGCAGCGGACCGCCTTCCTGACCGCGACGAACCGGTCGAAATACTTCGGCTACGACCTGGTCACTGTCGTCGGTCTCAATAGAGACCGACGCACCTTCGACGACCCGGCTCAGGAGCTCAACGAGTTCGATGTCTGGTCCTTCTTCGTTCGTGGGTTAATCGGATTTACCGAATACGGCCGGCCGATATAGTTCGATACGAGAGGAACAGGATGAATCAGTTCAAGGGTGTGTTCCCGGCGACCATTACGCCGATGCAGGCGGATGGCCGTTTCGACGAACAGGCGTTTCGCCAAGTCCTCGAGTACAACGTCGCCGCCGGCGTCCACGGCTTCTGGCTGGCCGGCGGCACCGGTGAAAGCGTGTACCTCGACGATGACGAAAACAGGCGCATCGCCGAAACGCGGCAGCCTAAAGAGCAGACGTACGAAGAGTGGCTACAGGAGAGCTTCGAGATCGAGAAAAGCCGCTTCTAAGCGGCCTTCTGAGCCCTTACACACCCCCATTTGGAGCACCTCCTCCCACTACGAGCCACCCTTTTATCTAACCGATCCCATACCCTCATATCGGCCTATACCACTACCGATAAGCGTTATTATCAATAGTCTGATCGGAGGGTCTAAGCTATGGGCCCAGGGGACTGGATGGCCTCAACTGGTACCTGGGCCCTGAACCTGGGGAGGTGAACCCGAAACCGGGGTAGGGTCCCCTGGGGTAGGCGCACATATCCCCGCCCATACCGACGCCAAATACAGCCCTTCAGCTTCACAGGTGTCCAATCGGTTCCTTGGTGGAGCCGTCAAATCACCGTACCATAGCGGCACCACGCAGAGTACGTCCTGTTCACAAGAGAACCAAATGAGTGAAGCGAATAAAAAAGCCTCGACCAACCGTCTGACTCGCCTGCGGGCTGTAGCGTGGGCGTGGTATGGGTTGGCAGCATTCGTTGTGTGGCTCGTCATCGACTTGACCGTCAAGCAGGCGCAGAAGGACAGCTTTCCAGAAGACCTTGGCCAGTTCGTCTTCCTCTCTATTCTGTTCCTTTTTAACAGTGGCCTGCTTTGCGTTGTTGCACGGGGTATACAGCGCTACAGCAAGTTCGCGTGGAGTCTGATCGTCGGTCTAAGCGCACAGGGCGCGCTTGCTTGCGTTGTCCTGCCGTTCACCGACGTTCCACCCCCGAATTGGCTGCACGTCTTTGCTATAGGTTTGGTGTTTTCTGTCTTCTCGCTGGTCGTGCTACTCACTAAGGAAGTGCGTTCGCGAGTTTGGCAACCGGCTGCATCCGAATCGACCGATTCTTCGGAGAAGGCTTCTCTCTCGGGCGGCTCACCAGAAGATATGGTGATCAAGCTTGTCTCGATGATTCTGGTCGGCGCCGTGTTTTTGTTCGCCCGCAGCCATGAACTTCCTCCGCACTGGATGCGCGGAATTCTCCTTGGGCTATTGGCCATAGCCGCAGTTGCGGCGTTGCCGTTCCTATACATAAGAAAAGACCTGGCGACCCGCCTGCTGGGAATGCTGGCGGCAGCGTGCGCGATCGCCTACTTCCGACTCAAGGTGCAAGCGATGGTGGAGCTGAACTCTTGGGTCTCGCTGCTCGACAACCGACTTTTCGTGTACACTGCGGGCGTGGTGATGGCCCTGGCTGTCTTTCACATGGCCATCCACCTGTTTGGCCGGAACAAAACTGACACGGGCAACGCGTCTTATACGATGACGGTTCTGCTGGCGGCGATGCTGTGTTCGATGTTCTCGGTCGCGGGCGCGACGAGCTTGGCTGTTGTGGTGCTGACCGGCTTCGGGGCTGCCTTCCTCTATGGCTTGTACGCTGGCTTCGTTCAGACTGGGCGCCGCTGGCTTCGAGTCGGCCACGGTGTGGCAGTTGGTGCCCTCCTGTTATGGGAACTGTCTCTGACCCTTTACCTGGCCCCCTTTACCCTTATCGCTCTGGCGACGGTGCAGGTATGGGGGGTGAGCCGTAAGGTGGACGGGTCCGGTATCCTGTCCATCGGGGTGATCGGTTACGTCCTGGCGGGCATCTGGTCGCTCCTACCGGTAGAGTTTCTCGGGGATCTCGGTTTTCTCTACGGCACGGTCGTGTTTACGGGATCTATGTCTGTCTTCATGGCCCGCACATTTGTCCGCACATTGTCGGACAACGCACGGAAGACACAGGAGTTGGAGGAGGCACGCAGATTGCAGCTGTCCCTGCTTCCTGACGCGGTACCAACTACGCCAGGCGTCGAAATTGCCTGGCACATGGAAACAGCAACCGAAGTAGGCGGCGACTACTACGACTATTCCATTTCCGATGATGGCACGCTAACTCGTTGTGTTGGCGATGCTACCGGCCACGGGATGGATTCGGGAGTGATCGTGACCGGAACCAAGTCTCTCTTTCAGACTTTTGCTGACGCACCATCTATTACGGACTCACTGACAGTTATGTCGCGGTCCCTGAAGGGAATGGATCTCCCCCGTATGGGTATGGCGATGACGCTTCTCAGGATGAAGGAATCGACTTGCAGGGTGTCATCAGCCGGGATGCCTCCCGTCCTGATCTATCGCGCAAGCAGTAGGGAAGTGGAGGAGATTGATGTCTCTGGATACCCACTTGGCATGTCGGATAAGGCAACATACCAAGAGGAGACCTTCGAGGTTTCGTCTGGCGATGTGATCCTGATGATGAGCGACGGGTTACCGGAGCGTCTGAACCCGCAGGACGAATACTTCGACTACGACCGCACGAAGGCTGTGTTTGCCGAAGCAGCAACCGGCACCCCAGAGGAGTTGTGCGACGGGATGCTACAGAGTGCGGAAGAATGGGCAGACGGCAGGCCTCAAGACGACGACATCACCTTGGTGGCATTGAAGGCGAAGTAACAAATGGGACTCCTCATACTACTGCTCGTTCTCGTTGGCGGTCTCTGCCACTGGTGGATTTACGAGAACCTCCATACCCCCCGTTGGAATAGCACCCTCTGGCCTGTGCTCCTGATAGGCGGCCTACTTTGCGGCATCCCTCTCGCTCTATTCTACCAGTAGGCTCGCTGGGCTGAGTCACCGCACGTACCAGTACCAGGTGGTTCCCAAACCTTGGTCAGTTTTGGCGCCATTTCGTCATTCGCTGAGCAGCAACAAGACGCCTTAGCCACGTCCAACGTCGAGGTGCACTGGGTCGTTGAGATCGAACGCGCAGAAACACCACCGACCATCGACGCGGAAGGTTCTCACGATACTTCAACGGTATGAGGATGCACTGAATGCACTTAGCAAGTGCCTTGCGCTCGACCCGAACCATGCTGACGCTTGGCGTCTCAAGGGATCCACTCTTTTTTGATTTAGGTCGTCGCGAGGAAGCCAGGGAAGCGTATGACCTTTGAACAGTGTCCACCACCACTCATAACTTCGGAATCTTTGATAAGTGAGGCGCGGATGGTTTCGATTTGCTCGTCTGAAAGACGGTGACTTTCCGACCACGCCGTCAATATCGCATCCAATGCTTGAGCCGCATTTTGTGGGATAGCTGAATTCGTCATGTCAAACCTGTCGACTATTCTCCATCGTCTCATGTAATCGAAGTTTTTCTACCAGTGTCCTTCGAGCCAATGATAGTTTGTAGCGAACGGTGCCGGCGGGAATTTCTAAAAGTTGGGCAATCTTTGTGCTCGACATTTCCCCTACAACAGTCATAAGCAGGACCGTACGTTGGTCCTCCGGAAGGTCTCTTATGGCAGTATCTGCCAGGGCTAGTTGTTCCTTAGCTGGCAATACGGTTTGTGCGTCACTTAAGGGTAGGGGCATCTCACGCGCACGTTGTCCCAGCGCTCTTTTTGCGACTGATTCCCTGGCTTGATTCCGGTAGTAGTCAATTAGAATATTTCGTGCAATAGAAAACACCCACGGTCCCAATTGCTCTGTCTTTAGATCTGCGATCCTATGAATACTGCGCCAGACGCGAAGAAACGTATCCTGGAGAAGATCCAGAGCGACTTGAGGATTTCCCGTGGGTGCTCTGATGGATCCGCAGGCAACGCAGGCCACGGGGTCGGGATGCTGCTCAGTGGGGGAGGCGGGACCGTGGGGGGCACTGCGGGAACGTTACTGTTGATCCCGTACCTTGGGAACCGGGGCGAGCGCAACGGTGGCAGAGACCGCCTGCGGGCGTTGGAAGAAGATGGACGAGATCATTCACCGCAGCAGGAGACCAATCAGCTGCTTTCTAAATTGGCGGGGTATCTCGAAGGTGTCATGTCAAGGGCTTAGGAGGGGACGCAAGTTTAGGACATGGCCGTCGCGAGGTATGCGGATCTGAGGACGTTGACAATTTCCCATTACCGATACGTTCTCCCCAATTCATTCTTCTTAGCGAAGACGCTGAGGCGCGCTGTTAAGCGTCCCCACTATCCTTTGGTTCGCGGATTCTGTAGGTGTTGTACTTCCTCTCTACACTGAATCCTGCTCTCTCTGCGGTGCGCTGAGACGCGACGTTCTCTTCCGGACAATGCCAACCCACGTGCCGCAAACCACTGGAGAACGCGTGCTGAACTGCGCCGTTGGCAGTGAACGATCCCATACCCCGCCGCCTCCACTCCGGCGCTGTCCGAATGCCGATCTCGCAGGTGTCTCCGGCTCTACAGTCTGCAACTGACCACGAGACAATCTCCCCTCCGCAAATCGCTACCACGCCAAAGCCCGCACTCAGGAAATGGGAACGTGAGCCCCAGTTGTTGCCGATCCATGAGACGATATGGTTGGGCAGCGAGAATGTCCCGCTGTCCAGTAGAGCTTGGTCAATTGGCCTGATCGTCACTCCCTCTTCCGGACGCGGAAGTGGCCGCACGTCGTCGACATTGCTGCACAGGTAGTGCCGTCGGGAAGTAGATACAACCTCGCCCGCCCTCGCAATCTCATCCAACCGGTGCCTCCAGCGGTCGGAAGACACTACAAATTCCAGATGCCAAATAGCCACGCCCAAGTTCTTTAGGTCGCGGAGATACGACCCGAGGCTGCGGCAGAAAGCCATGTTGTCCGCGTCGCCCGATAGATAGGCGGCTTCGGGCGACAACACGAACCCAGCGGTTGCGTCAAGCGGATCGTCCACAAGTATCCTCCCCGGATTCGTTCCGTTCAGCACAGCGGCGCAAGAGGCGTGGAACGAGAAGGGCGCAAACAACGGCTGCGTTTCCTGGCTCTCCGGCGATTTTAGCTCATGGATCATCAGGCACGTGACATCGGTTGCGGACGTTGGAAGCGAAGATGGACGAGATGATTCATCAGCAGCAAGAGACCAATCAGCTGCTATCAAAACTGGCGGGGTATCTGGAAGGGGTCATGAGCCAGGGGCGTCACTGACCTCGAGGCCAAGGGGCGTTACGCGGCGTAGCTCAACGCGCTGTGTCATGAGAAGCGCCGGTGCGTGGCGCTCATTGCTTGTTAGATGAGTTGTCGATCTCGTCTGCCCGCAGTAGGCTAATCAAGTTTATCCCAACCTCCCGCAGGTTCTCGAATCCGCCTGTTTGTCGATCGAGGACACAAATAGCTGTCTCCGTAACTATGCCGTCACTTTTCAACATGTTGGCCGCATCGATGATCGCGCCGCCGCTGGAAACAACGTCCTCCACCAATACAATCCTCTTCCCAGCTAGATCTGGGCCCTCAGCGTACTTGCATGTCCCATACTCCTTACGTGTCTTGCGAATAAAAGCCGCTGGAATTTTGGTGTAGTGGCTAAGCAATCAAGTCCCCGGAATTCGGACAGTGTGTTAAGTTGGACCCAGACCTGACGCGAAAGGATATTTGCCATGGGTACCCGACGTAACTTCTCAGCCGAATTCAAGGCCAAGGTGGCCCTGGAGGCACTGGTTGGCGACAAGACGCTGGCGGAGCTGGCGGCCAAGCATGACGTGCATCCCAATGTGATCGTACAATGGAAGCGGCAGGCTAAGGAGAGCCTTCCCGAGGTGTTCGCCAAGAAGACCTCTCGTGGCGCTGCGGACCGTGAGGCGGAGGTGAAGACGCTGCACGCCAAGATCGGCCAGCTTACCGTGGAGAACGATTTTTTGTCGAAAGCCTTTGCTCGTTGAGCCGCGGCCGAAGGGCAGAGATGGTCGAGGAGGATCATCCCCGGCTCAGCATTGTGCGTCAGTGTGAGTTGGTCAGCATCTCGCGCTCCTCGCACTACTACACGGGCAAGGGTGAGAGCACCCTGAATCTGAAGCTGATGCGTCTACTCGACGCGCAGTTTTTGTCCACGCCTTGGTACGGATCGCGGCAGATGGCGCGTCACCTGCGGCGGCAGGGCTTCGGTGTTGGCCGCAAGCGGATTCGCCGATTGATGCGGCAGATGGGTCTGACGGCCATCTACCGCAAGCCGCGAACGTCGAATGATCCGGCACATCGGATCTATCCGTATCTGCTCCGGAATGTGCGGATCGATCGGCCGAACCAGGTGTGGTGCGCCGACATCACCTACATCCCGATGCAACGAGGATTCCAGTATCTGGTGGCAATCATGGACTGGGCGACGCGTACGGTGCTGTCTTGGCGCCTGTCGAACACGCTGGACAGCGACTTCTGTTGGCGGAGGCTCTGGCCCAGTCGAAGATCCAATACCGACCAGGGGTGCCAATTCACCAGCCAGGACTTCACCCAGGTACTCGAACAAGCCCCGGTACGGATATCGATGGACGGCAAGGGCCGGTGGATGGACAACGTCTTCATCGAGCGCCTCCGCTCGCTCAAGTACGAGTGTGTCTACCTGCACGACTTGACCATCGGAACCTGGCTCAGGCTACAACGAGGAAAGACCTCACTCGAGCCACCTCCATGACAGAACTCCGATGGAGGAATACACGCGGCGAAGGGCAGCCTACCAAAGGATGGGGTCCACTTCTATTCCGCCAAGCTCCAAGCCACAAAGCGCCTCGGTAGCCTCCGGGATAAGCGCTACCATCGCCCTTGTTATATCGGAGAGCAAAGCAGGATCAGACTCGAAAAGGTATTTATCGAAGTACCGATTGCTCGTTTTGCCGCTCCGCAAGACGAATTCCCCATGAATCTCCGAGGCGTCCTTTATTCTCCAGGCAAGAGTCACTTGTAGTCTCTGTGGTATGCGTTCGTATTTCGACGAAACAACCTGTCGTTGCCGAGGGCCAAGTCTCTCAGCGCCGCAGCGGAAAGCCGGTATTTATCCGACGCTATCAGTACGTTCAAGTTTCCACTCATGTTCCAGAATCGCGTAGTAGTAGTAGTCTAGCCACTGTCCGTGTACTAATCTATGTTCTCGAAAAAGCCCCTCTCTTTTCATCCCCAGTTTTTCCATAACATTGGCAGATGCTCCATTTGCTGTCACACATTTCGCATAAATCCTGTGTAGGTTTAGTTGATGAAACCCAAGAGTTACAATGGTTTTTGCTGACTCGGTTCCGTAACCGTTGCCCCAGAAGCGAGGATTAAAAACATATGCAAGTTCTGCTTCTCGACTTTCGCGGCTACTTCTAGTAAGACTACAGGTTCCAATGAGACCTGAACCCTTTAGGTCGATTGCGAACTGGTAGCGACTCCGGGGGGTTGCGTCCTGTTCGGCAAGGACCCACTCGATGAAGCGTCGTGTATCCTCTGGTCGGTTGGGACCCCATTCCACATAGCGTACCACCCGAGGATCTGAGCTGAACCTGTGAGTCAACTCGAAATCGCCCGCTTCATACTCGCGGAGGATCAGTCGATCGGTCTCAATGGGTTGAATTCCCGCCAAAGGTACTCTCCAAAGCGGTGTCGGTGCGGACCGGTGTCAACCTGATGTTTTAAATGCCCGAAGTTTTTAGACTCCAGACACGTAGGGCTTGATCGTGCCCGGCCCCAGCAAGACCACTCGGGAGCTGATGAGGTGCAAAGTACGTCGGAGTAAGGCCTTCGGCTGTTTCTATTAGGAACCCACCCACTACGCCGCAGGTGTACACGATCAAAACACCATTCCCTCTCGGATCATCATCGAAGAAGTAGACACCATGCAAATTCGCAACCTGTACGTCTAAGCCTGATTCCTCCTGAACTTCGCGGCGTACTGCTGTCGTGGGTAACTCATCTACCTCCACATACCCCGCGGGCAGATTCCAGAGACCTTGAAACGGCTCAGTCGTACGTCTAATTAGGAGGATCTCGTCTGCTTTCTGGACGAGAGCTGCCACTCCAACCTTGAGTTGCTCGTAGTGTATGGTTTCGCAATTGGGACAGTATGCGCGGGATCTGTTTTCGAAGACCTTAATCTCGACCGCGAACAACTGGGGCAGTAACGGATCATTTGACGGTTTGCGACTGACCAGGAGCAAAGCGACGCCGCGAAAACTGAGCTGTCTCTCGAGAAGCAATGTAGTTCAAGAAGCGATATCGTTCTTGGGGTCAGGCGCTCGATTCCAAGGACGACAAAGTCCAGTTGCAGAATTCCATAGTGAAATATCTGTCTCACACAGGAATCTTAGGATTGGAAATGCGTCTCCTGAGAGATTGGGAAGACGACCCACCCAGTACCATTGCACGGCACTAGAAACAAGGTGACTTACATCTCGTGAATCTTGCGCGGAATGTGCGGCATCGGCTCCGCCGACGGTCGCACCAGGGTTTCCCCGTCGTCCTCGATGAGGGCCCTGCTGTTCATGTACGGGGGCTCGAGGACGGCCTGTTGGACCTCGGTCAGCTCCTTGGTCCATTCGGGCATCTTGTGCTCGCCGTAGTGGTTTGACCCGTATTGCATGTGTCTGGGACAGTACCGGTATAACAGAGAACGGCGTTCATGATCCGCGGTCCACGGCAGGCCGCCGTGGATAGTGGCCTCCATGAAGATCACCAGGGCGCCCGCCTTGCAGGCGACGTTGTAGACGCACTCCTTGTCCGAGTTGTGAAGCATGATGTCTTCGGGGCATTTGAAGTTCGCCTTGTGGCTGCCCGGAATAACCGTGATGCCGCCGTCCCCTGGATTGATGTCGGCCAGCTGATACTGAAACACGGTCAACCCGGAACGAAACTGGCCGTTGGCAAAATTGAAGTTCTGGGCCCCGTCGACGACTCGGGCGGTGTTGCCATGGAGCCCGTGTCCGCCCTTGCCCTTGCGCGCCCGGATACAGCCGGGCCGGCCTTCCAGCTTCCATCCTCGTCCGAAGATCGAATTCAAATATGGGATCGCCTTCGGGTGCGCGAGCAGGTCGCGGAATGGCTGGCAGTACGGCTGCGGCCACTCGAGGACCCCGCCGGCGCCGAACTCGCTATCCTTGCCGGCCATGCCGCCGCCGTACGGGTTAGGACCGGTCCACATATCTTCGCTCCAGGTCTCGGCATTGATGTCGATGGCTTCGTTCATCGCCTTCACCTCCGCGGGCGACAGGATCTGCTTGACGACGAGAAAACCTTGGAGATCGAAGAGAAACTTTTCGCGATCGCTCATTTCCAGCATGAGATTTCCTTTGTTCGGTGTGTTAGTCTGGCAGATAGATTCAAACAAGGTGCCCCAGTCCGTGCACTAAAGATGTCTCCGATGCAGCACAGTTGCAATTGTGGTCAGTGCTAGGTTGAGAATCAGGAAACTACGACTCTAGCCGTGGTGGCAAATAGGAGCACAGATTCGAGAGCTCTGGGGCAAATGGCGGCACTTTTGGACACGCGGCCTCACTCCAAGTAACCCGCAATAACCCGCACCTGTTCAGAGGTTTAACGAAACCCTATATTTTTACTCCAATTTGCGAAAACGCCCGGATCAGACTTTTAATCTGTTTCCCGCAAGTTCGATTCCCGCCCAACTTCAGACTCAAATCTAACAGACGACTCGCGATTTACTGATTCGAGGATGTCCCGCACTTTCCAACGGAAGTTGCAGTGGATTTGTTTTTCCTTCCACGGTTAGTGTCGGCTCCTGTATATGAAAAGAGACTGAATCGATGACGAGTGGTAGGGGGGACCGAACACGGCAGGCGGCCCTGATCAAGCGAGCAACTGAAGGCGACCTCGATGCCTTCAGTCGATTGGTACGAGAGTACCAGGATATGGCGTTAGGCTACGCTGTCTCGCTGCTGGGCGATTTCCACGTGGCCGAAGACGCAGCTCAGGAAACATTTGTCACGCTATCTGAAAAACTACAAGAGCTACGAGATCCCGTGGCCTTTCCGGCCTGGTTTCGCACTATCGTGCGGACGGCATGTACGAGACTGACCCGGGGCAAGCGTCTACAGACGATCTCACCAAACGACGCACACAACTGGGTAATGGAAGTACCAGTGGAAGCACGAGAAAACATCGAGTCTGACGATGAGGTGATGGCCACAGTCCGATCATTGCCAGAGGCGGAGCGAGCTGTGATCACGTTGCATTACATAAGCAGCTATTCGCGCCGCGAGATTTCCAGGTTTCTCGGTGGAGGCCCGTATTACACCCGTACCCGGCGCGTGAATGGCCGCCAGATCCGGGAATACATCGGTGGCGGGATACTGGGCCAGGAGGCCGCTAGAATCGATGCTGAGGCGCGTCAGCAGCGCGAGGAAGAGCGCAGGGCGTGGAAGCAGATGAAGGCCGATCTTGCGCAGATCGAGCGCGAAATGCGGGCTCACGAAGCCATGTGCAAGACCGCGGTAGCCTGGGTACTGGAAGGTTCGGGCTTCTTCAATCACCGAGGGGAATGGAGAAAGCGGAGTGGATGAGAACGGCCTCCAGAAGTCGATAAACGAGCTCACCAAGGCCGAAAAGAAGCTTTATGATAAGGCCAAGAAGGGCGATAAGGACGCTCTCCGAGCATTCGAGACAGCTTTGCCGAAGCTCCGAAAGCTCTGGAGTCGCACCTGGTGGACAAGCTGTGCCTCGACAAGTTAGAGTTCCAAGTCGCACTTATTGACAGACACGCATTCTATCAGAAATGGCAGGAACGCTGTCATCGGCGGTTCCTGTCAGCCTGTAAGACATTGGCTCAGGTGCGGAAGCTGCTGGGCGTGAATGTGCAGATCAATATTGCTGAGCAGCAGGTGAATGTAGCTGGATGAGCTATCTGAAAGCCGCCATAGCGGCATTAAATGCGTTGGGAGGGGAGTAAGGCGTGGAATACTTCGAATAGTAGTAGTATCATTAGCTCCGTCATGTTACGCGTTCCCTCCATTCTGGTTGCTCTTGCAACAATCATCCTTTCTGCTGGTACCTGTCTGGCCCTTGAAGGTGTTGAAGGTACCGTATTCGACCGCGATAGCGGGGAACCGCTAGGATTTGCCGTCGTGCGGGTAGTAGGCGAATCGATCGGGACCGTTGCTGACAAGGAGGGTAGCTACGTCATCGCGGGAGTGCCGCCCGGGATCTACACGCTCCAGGCCTCCTTGTTGGGGTACGAGTTGCAACGTATCGAAGGGGTGCAGGTTGCAGGAGACGCCCAGGCTCAAGTCGACTTCGCGTTGGAACCAGCTCCCATCACCTTGAGCGAGATCGTGGTGACGCCGGGCCGATTCGCCATTATGCACGAAGATCCGGTGCGCAAGCAGACCCTCACCAAAGATGATATCCACACCCTGCCTCAGTTGGGCGAGGATATCTACCGCGCCATTAAACGGCTGCCTGGAGTTTCGGGCAACGATTTCTCTGCCAAGTTCACCGTGCGTGGAGGCGAGCACGAGGAAGTTCTGGTCATGCTGGACGGACTCGAGATGTACGAGCCGTTTCATTTGAAAGACATCTACGGGGGGGCACTCAGCATCGTCGACGTCGTGGCAATCGGCGGGATCGATATGATGACCGGGGGGTTCCCGGCCCGGTACGGCAATCACATGAGCGGGGTCTTTGACATTTCGTCCGTAAGACCAAATCCGACGGGCCGCACCGCGGTCGGCATCAGTTTGATGAACGCCCGTTTTCTCACCGAAGGACAGTACGACAAAGGTCGCGGAAGCTATTTCCTTTCCATGCGCCGCGGCTATCTCGACATCGTTCTGTCGCTCATGAACGAGGAGGACTTTTCGCCGCAGTACTACGATCTCATGGCCAAGACGGAGTACCGGCTGAACGACCGGCATCTCCTGTCTGCTCATATTCTGCGTGCCGACGACGATCTCAATGCCGTGGAAAGCGAGGACGGCGACATCGCCAACACCGACTATGCCAACACCTACGGGTGGCTGCGGCTTAGGTCAGCCATCGGCGCGAAACTGAGTGCACAGACGGTACTGTCTTTGGGCCAGGTAACTGACGGACGTCGGGGTACCGACTTCAGAAGCTTTTTTTATCGTGACGCCACAGATTCGTGGCGAGATCAACTTCACTGGATACGAGATACGCGAGGATCGAACCTTCAACCTCGTCGGCCTGCGGCAGGATTGGAACTGGGAGGCATCCGCTCGCCAGCATTTCAACTTTGGAGTGGATGCGAAGCGCCTGACCTCCGACTTCGATTATTTCAACTGGGACGTGAAGCAGGTCACCGGATATGTCGCGGGGGAGATACAGGCGGTCACCGATACCATCGACGTGGAGTTGAAGCCGGATGGCTACGATCTGGGGTTCTACGCTGGGACCCGGTACCGGGTCAGCACCCCCCTCACCCTAGAGGTCGGCGGCCGCTACGACCATGTTACCTACACCGATGACACCGACTTAAGTCCGCGGGTGAACTTCGTTTACAGTTTGGGAAAGCGAACCGCCATCCGCGCCGGATGGGGACAGTTTCATCAGGCCCAAAGCATCAGCGATCTGGATGTGGCGTATGGAGACGCGACGTTTTACCGCAGCCAGCGAGCTGAGCACCGGGTTGTCGGGCTCGAACACAGTTTCAAAAACGGCGTCGATCTTCGTCTCGAGGGGTATCAGAAGAAGCTCACCCGCATAAGACCTCGCTTCGAGAATTTTTCCAAGGAGGTTCTATTCTTTCCCGAGCTGGAAGAAGAAAGTGTTTTTCTCGAACCGCACCGCGGCGATGCCCGGGGTCTCGAGCTCTACCTGAAGAGAGACGTGGGTGGCAGATTCAGCTGGTGGGCGAGCTATGGTATCGCTCGTGCCGAGGAAGGAATTGATGGGACCGATGTGCCGAAGAACCAGGATCAGCGTCACACGATCTACTTCGATTGCTATTACCGGTCCAGCCCCCGGTGGCAGATCAACCTTGCCTGGCAGTATCGCTCCGGTTGGCCGTACAGCGAACAGATCTACGTTCCGATCGAGGTTCAGGAGGGTGCGTTCCCGTACGACGAGACCTTCGGACCACGCAACGCGCTTCGCCTGCCGCCCTACCATCGGCTGGACTTGCGGATCAGCCGCTACTTCAAGCTTCGCGGCGGCCGGCTGGCCCTGTTTGTCGAGGTCATCAACCTCTACGATCGGGGCAACGTTCAAGCTCGCTTTCCCGGTAATGTCAGCTATCTTGGGCCTGGAACAGATCTGATCGTGGAGGGCACCTCCGACGAAGAATGGTTCCCTCTGCTGCCTTCAGTCGGGGCCAGCTGGGAGTTCTGACGGCCACAAGACCATCAACCTGCGCGTGGGACCTCGGCGTCGGCGTCTCCTTCGTCGTCGACGTCATCCGGTTCCCGGGACAGGGTCACTCCTGAGCCTACCTCGGTATGGGCTTGCGCGCGCGGGCGCCGCCCATCGCACCGGCGCGACCACATCTCCAAGCGAAATTCGACTACGCCTGATTCTGTCACGGGTACGTGGATGAAGTGTACCTGTGCCGCCGTGACCCTAGCGTCTGCATCCCGTTCGGGAACCGAAATCCACCTCGCACTGCGCTGCTTCGCCGGCATTAACTCCACCATCTCCACCTCATCCCTCGCACAGTGAACGATCGCTCCATTCTGCTGCAATAGGTTGGTAACCCCTCTTCTGAGCTCCAGCAAAGCTCCCCTCAACCTAGTAAGAACCCTAATAGGTTTGTGTTCGATTCTTAAGTAGATTCCTAGTCGGAAAGACAAAAATCGAGTAGACCCCACCCGATTAATCGGGAGGTACTGACATGTAACCCGCGGATTGATACGAATCTGCCGTGGGTTTTCGCGCGTCGGCGAAGCCGCCGCAGCTCAATCTCGCGCAGCAAGATGGCCGGACTGATCAAAGCACGGAAGGTACGCGCAGTCCTCGTCGGTGATGTGATGCGAGTGCGAGTCTGCGATTTGGAAGCGTATCTTGAAGAAAAATATTTCAAAAAATCGGCTGATTGGGTCACGATTGGGTTCCGGGCATGAAAAAAAGTGGGGGGAGCAGGACTCGAACCTGCGAAGGCATAAGTCAGTAGATTCTGGCGAGGAGAACAAAATAGGGCTTGAGAAACGTGAAGAAGACCAAAGACAGACTGACTGTGCTAACTGGTAATGAATGAGGCAAACGAAAAAGTGGGAGGAAGTCGTTTGTTGACCTACCAACAAGCGGCCGACTACCTGGCGGTTGGCCGGACGACGATATTCAAGCTCGTTGGGCGCGGGGACCTGCCGGTTGTTCCAATCGGTAGGTCGAAACGGATCCGTCCTGAAGATCTAGAGGATTACATTTCCGCACGATTAACTAGGCGGAATAAACGCTAGTTTGGGCGCCATTTGGGCGCCAAACACAAAACAAGAGTTACGAGCGATATTTAAGATCTCGTAACTCTTTGTTTTTATTGGAGCCACCCGCCAGAGTCGAACTGGCGACCTACTCATTACGAGTGAGTTGCTCTACCAACTGAGCTAGGGTGGCTTATGTTGTTGCAGCCCAGCGAGTTCCACAGTGCGACAAGATAGCGGGCGCTGGGCACCGTGTCAAGCCTACCCTATGGGAAACTGAACAGTTTCGTCAGTTTCTCGAGGATTCGCGAGCCTGCCGGCCCCCGCGACAACAGGTGTCCCTCACGGGCGCGTTCGTCCGCGGCAAAACGTAGCAGGCCGGTCGCCGTGGCGTAACTGGGATCCTGCATCGACTCGGCGGCAATGATCTTTTGTGGTGCGCCAATGCGCACCGGTAGTCCAAGCACCTCCTCGCCCAAATCGGCTACGTTGCCCAGCAAGGCGCCTCCACCCGTGAAGATGAAACCCGCCGCCAACATCTGGCTCGAAGGCTGGTCCTCGACTTCCGCTTTGACGAATTCGAATATCTCGTGTTGCCGGGCTTCGATGATTTCGCTGAGCTGATGCATCGTCAAGGTATGAACCTTGCCTGCGGTGGTTCGAAATGAGATCGTTTCGTCGTCTTCGTCTTCGCGATAACACACCGAACCGTACTGACGTTTGAGCTGCTCGGCTTCTCTGGGAGACATGTTTAGTACCACCGACAGATCCTTGGTGATATCGTCCCCGCCAAACGGAATCTCCTTCACGTGCCGCAAGGGACCGTTGAATATCGCCAGGTCGGTGGTGCCGGCGCCCATGTCGAGAATGCCGACCCCCATCTCGCGTTCGTCCAGGGTCAGCACAGAAGAGGAGGCGGCCACGGTTTCGAGGATGTAATCGACAATCTCGATCCCCGCCTCTTCGGTAGCACGCTGCAATGTTGTGCATGCATGACTCGACGCGGTGATGCTCAAGGTTTCCAACTCCAGGCGATTGCCGTGAAGCCACAGTGGATTCTGCACGTGCTCGCCGTCGACAGCGTAACTCTGGACAAAGCGGTGAAGTACGGTAACTGCGCCCGGAGGATCAACCTGCTCGGCGGCAACAAGGGCTCGGTCTACGTCGTTCTCGTCGATCGGTTTCGAAGTCCCCGAAATCGCCACCGTACTACGACTGCTGCGGGTCGATATGTCCTCGCCTGCCATACCGAGGTAGGCCCCGGTGATTTTCAATCCGGCAGATCTCTCCGTATCTCGTATGGCAGCCCGAATCGAATCGACAATGCGGGGCATATCGATCACGACGCTTCTTCGAAGTCCCAGACTCGGGCGACTGCCCACGCCCAGTACCTTGATTCTGTCCTCATCCTGAAGCTCGCCCACCAGGCAAACGACCTTAGAGGCACCGATATCCAATACAACGATGGGTGAACCAGCCATAGCTGAAAACATTCCGCTGTTAGGGTGTTTCGGATTCCTGTCGCGATCGCCATTCGTAAAGGCAGCAGTCGCGATGGGAGGGGAGATCTTGCAGCTAAGGTGGGGGAGGTAAAGCGGTGAAAACCGGGGGTCTGCGGCGCCCCGACCAACCACGGTGTCGCGACCTGCCAGGGGCCGTCAAAAAGCGATAGGCAAGTGGGAGAACTTGGCCTAAATAAAGAAGTTACATAACCTCACTTAGGATAACGCGGCCTCTTCAGAATGTCAAGAACTATTCGGTTTTTCGAGGGGTCGACGGCTTAATTGAGTTCGTGAAGGGTTTGCAGCCGCTTCACTGTTTCCAGCAGCTGGACAAGGTCGACCGGCTTCTGGAAAAAGTCGCAAGCCCCCTTCTGCAGCAGGTCTTTGGCCAGTTCCTCAGATGCATATCCGGAAACCACAACCACCAGGATCCGGTCGTCGATTTCGCTGATCAGACGGAGGGTTTCCGTGCCATCCATTTGGGGCATCGAGATGTCTAGGAACACGGCGTTGGGACGAAACTCCTTGATCTTGAACAGGGCGTCCTGCCCGTTGTGCGCCGTGTAGACCTCGAAGCCAAGTTCATCGAAGAATTCCTGGATGGTGGAAAGGAACTCAAGCTCGTCATCGACGAACAGAAGCTTGAAGGATTCGGATTGCGTGGGTTCGGTCATGCTGGGACACCCTCCGTTGCAACCTGGTGACGAACCAGAAGCACTTCCGTCTCAGTCGTCGAAATAATAGGTGAGGCTGAGCTCCGAGAAAATGTCTCCGCCGCGGCGGCTTCCACCGATGAAGTGAGGTCCGTCGCGGAGAAAATTACGCTCGATCAAACCGTCGAGCATGACCGATCCGAACTTAAACCCCAAACCGAAGTCGGTGCGGAATGAAGCCTCGAAGTCCTCGTTCTTCGAGGCTGGTTGGGCTTTCGATTTCTCGCGGATCGACCTGTTTGCATGTCGCGCGCCAACGCGGAATAACAACGAGCCGACTTGCATTTCGCCGCCAAACAGGACGATCGGCAATACGAGCTCGGTCTGTTCACGATCAGGATTTATCGGATGCAGCCGTTCAGCCGAAAGATACTGCGCGCCGACGCCGGCGACGATCTTCACCTTCCGCGCCGGTGACAGGTTCAAGCCGAGCACAACGTCGAGGTTGACGAATTCGCTTTCAGCGGGCTCCAGGTCGTAGGCAGAGACGCGAATCCCAGCCGCCGGCAAGAAGGTCGCATGGGGGGCAAGCGGAATGTGGCCTCGCACTTCGACCGAATAGCCGTTGCCGTCGGTGTTACCCAGCGGCGCTGCGCCTGCGGTCCGGTCCTTCAGGTCCTGTCGCGACATGCCGACGGTCGCTTGCAGGTGGGAGCGCTTGGTGTGTCCGGCTTGAATGCCAACGTGCACATTCCAGTGAGTAGCAGACGCCAGGTTTTGGCCGCGGCGCTGTTCGTCGAAGGAATAGGTTGTGGCGAATGCCACCCGCAGTCGGTCGCTAAGCTGCACAGCATAGATGACGTCGGCTAAAGGGTTGAGCTCGAGCTCTCCAAACAGGGCGCTCCCGCGGTCTTCAAGTCGCTCGTTGAAGGTGTCCAATTCGGGAGACGTGCGGTTGAGGAACAGACCGATCGCGTGACGGGATCCCAGATTGTAGATGCCGCTGCCCCAGTCTTCAAAGACTTCGACGGCGAAATGGGGAAAGTCACGGGCTGTCGCAGGGTAGAGACGGATGGCGCTGGTGCCGGTCAACAACCGGCGTTCCCCCCCAAGGGCTCGCAAGCGGTTCTCGGACCCGAAAGCGTATACCGGTGCAACCACCAGCGCAGCCAGCACCCAGATTCTACAGTAGCTTTTCATTGCAACACGGTGATGCGGGTGATAAAAAGGGAGGCGATACGGTCAGCGGAGAGATCCGGTATCGAGCGGTAGGTCCTGGAGATCCTCGTCTTCCTCGAAATCCATGGGCACTTCCTCGTCGTCTTCGACATCCTCTACCACGGGATGAATCTTCCACTCGGTCTCCAGCGCTTCCAAATCCTGGTCGAGGATCTGCTCGGTCATCTGGGGGCGGAAGCCGAGCTCCTCATTGACGCGATAGAGCCGGCCGTGCCAGTGGAACAGGGTGTTGTCTAGAACGAAGACGACGCGCTCCTTGCCGAGCTCGTTGTTGATCAAAGCGCGAAGGTCAGCCAGTGGCTCGCCGGAGGCGCCGAGATCCTCATCGTGGGGGTCTTCCTGCGGTCCGATGAGCGTCGAAGTCTTTTCGGCCCGGTGGTCGAAGGCCAGATTCTCGGGAATGAACTCCTCCAGGTATGGTCGGGTAAAGGTATCGTAGGGTAAAACAGGTTCGTCGTCACCCGATAGATCCAATCGCCCTCCCGTTCATCTCGAATGCGTAGATGGCTGCCGATCTTGATCAGGATTCTACCCGTCGGCTGGAGGTGTTTGCGCATGGCTTGGATGTCGAGGTGGGTGATCTCCATTGCATTCCCCGCCGACTTGCCTCCCATCTCCACACTGAAGGTTCCCTTGCGAAAGCTGTTGAGGATAATGACGCCGCCGGTTGCCAGATACGAGCGGAACTTGCCCGTCTGGGCGTAGGGCATGTCGATGAGGAACTTGTAGAACAGGTTGCGATCCAGGAGCAAGGACTGCTTGCGGATGTTGGTTGTGCCGGCCTGCCGAAACACGTCGCGCAGATAGTTGATCTCGTCCTGGGTGATTACCTCTCCGGGGCCGCCAATCTCGTTTCCCTTGATCAGCGAAACCAGCAGCATGCTCGGCTCGTTGATCTGGGACTGCTTGGACCAGACGATAAGCTGCTGCTCCGATGCCTTGAGTCCCTCGCGCCAGACGAAATAAACCTTGCCGTGAGGACTGAAGAGGAAGGTGCCGCGTTCGATCTCGACGTCATCGCCGGCCTGAGCTGCGCGTTGAATGAGGGTATCGATCGGCAACCGATTGTAAGAAGTACGCAGTTGAAAGAGCTCTTCCAGATCGTTCACCGGACCTTTGATCGGAAGGTTGATGTCGTCGAGCATCAGTCCGGTCAACGCACCGTTGCGACTTATTACCAGCGTGCCCTTTTCAATCAAGCCCGTACTCTGTCCGGACTCGTCGAAAAAGACATCTTCCTTCACAACGGCGAAGCTCGCCGGAATATCAACCAGATTTTGCAGGTACCGCTCTGCTATCTGTTCGGTCACCATGAGAAACTGGTGGTTCTGTGAAAGCTCCTTGCGCAGCGGCAGCTGCAGCGGCTCGAGCAGATAGCCGTTCGGATGCCCTCCCGGGCTGAGAAACAAGGTGCCCTTACGGAGTTTGATGGTGAAGCGCTTGCCCTGGTGGAGAGCCTCGTCGCGCAGAATCTGGGTCCCCATGGGCATAAAGATTGCCTCTTCCTCAGAGAGCTTGCGCGCGCAAATTGATCGCAACTTCTGGATTCCAACCTTCTCCAGATCCGCGAGCAAAAGGCACTTAACCCCATGTTGCTGGCTGACCAAGACGCGTCCGGAAGGCAGCTCGTTTGGAATCGGTCGGGCGCGGCCTGGCAGCGGGTTTATCAGGGGGTCGAGGTCAATCGTCGCAACTACAAACGGACTCAAGAGGTCGCGCCGCTGCAGCTTGGCAGCGTTGTCGGCCTTTGCCCTTGCCTTTGCAGAGCGGCCCGCTTTGGAGCCGGGCGATTTTCCGCTGACGACGATCCCCTTCAGGGAATCCATCAGGGTTTTCTTGCCGCGCTTGGCCACCGCCTACGATCCGTTCATTTAGGTGGAAGTGTCGGTGTAGAAACGAAATAGCTAACTAGTGAAATGTATACAAGAGGCTCCAAATATTCAACATTTATGTCATCGGCATAGGTTGTGTGTCCTGGCCGCATGCGAATCTTGACCTCGGGAATGGGCAGTGGTTAAGATATAATCCTCCCGGTCCGAGGCCCGGGCACGTTCTCAGAGCGAAAGATTTGACGAAAGGGATGCGATCATGTCTCGCGGTGGTGTCAACAAGGTAATTTTGATCGGGAATCTTGGTGCTGATCCCGAATTGAAATATACACCGAGTGGTGTGCCGGTGGTTAACTTCAGCCTGGCAACATCCGAATCGTGGACCGACAAGGGTGGGGAACGCCAGGAGCGCACGGAGTGGCACCGGATAGTGCTCTGGCGCAAATTGGCGGAAATCGCCGGCCAATATCTACGAAAGGGAAGCAAGATCTACGTCGAGGGGAAGCTGCAGACGCGATCCTGGGACGACCAGAGCGGGCAAAAGCGGTACACCACCGAGGTCGTGGTCAACGATATGCAGATGCTCGATCAGCGCGGCGAAACCTCAGGCGGCGGTGGTGAAGGAGTGCCACCGACGCCCCCTGAGCCGCCGGCGGGCAACGACATGGGTGGAGACGACGACCTGCCATTCTAACCGATTGACGTCTCATCGGGCGGTTGTTTGCCGACGCCGCGCAGTGGCGCTTTCCCTCTACACCGCCATTCTACCGTCGGTAGATTACTCGTGATTTCCTTGGAACATTGGGTTCGTTTCGGTCTTGCAATGGTGGCGGTCGGTGCGATCTACGCTGCCGTGCGGGCCGCCCACCTCCACCTGACCGGGTGGAAGGCAGTGCAGGCACTGTTGCGCGGTCGCAGTCACTTTGCACTGGCGGGATTCGTGGCGGCCATCGCCTTTCCGCTCGAAGTGCGCCAGGAGATCTCCGAGTCTATGGAGATGGCGGCGCACCTTATTGGAGCGTGGCTGGCGTTCAGTGTTGGGTGCAGTCTGGATCGAAGGGCTTTCAGACATACAACCAGCCCGGCAATGATCCTGGAAGCAACCCGGTTTCTGCTGTGCGCTTTTCTGGTTCTGGCTGCTTCCTACGCCGCCGTCCAGACCGGCGCCGTCGATGAGGCTGAATTCACCATCCCCGTAGTTATCGCGCTTTGCGCTATCGTTGGATTCGGAACCAAAACCCTCGGTCGATCCGCCAAGCTGCAGCATATCGGCATGGCGGGAGAGTACAACCCCATGATTGCCTCGGCACTGGCAGCGGCGCTGTTTGCCATCGCCGCCGACTCGATGCGGGGTGGCGATATCGTGATTCGAGCCCCCTTTGCGCCGGCCGGTCGCGTTCTGATCATAGAGAGTGGGGGAATGGAGCTGATCGCGGCGCTCCTACTGGGAAGTCTTTTGGGGCTTGGCGTTGACCTGTTGACCAGAGACTGTCACCGACGGTCAGTGGTTTTCCTGGTGATTCTATGTTTGATGTTTGGCGGCGGCATCGCTGCCGTTTGTGGCATAGAGCCGATTGGGGTAGGCCTGGTGGCGGCGATTTGGCTCATCAACACGACCCTGCGTCGACTCGACATCTTACGCGCTGTCACTGCGGGGGAACTGCCAATGCGTGGGGGTATCTACTTCGTGGCGGGGTTTTTTCTTGGGGGGTTGCCGGTCCAGGGGTTTGATGGGTCCGTCGCTTTGTACGTGTGCCTCGCCATTGCTACGATTCGACCCCTTGCCGCGATGGGTGCGGTGGTTGCGACCCACCATCTGGTGGCGATGCCGCGCAGCTTACACATCAGCGCGAAAACCTATTTCGGGTCGAGTGACCTGGCACTTGCGGCGGCATTGATGCTGGGTTACTTGCTGCCCGTTCCCGTGGGGGTCTCGATCGTTGCGGCGGTACTAACCGCTCAATGGCTTTTGGTTATCTGCCACGAGATGTTGAAGGAGCGCGATTTCTTCAACCACGCCGGCTGGATGTCGCCGGTTCAATCACGGTCCCGATCGAGATTGTAGAACGCGCTGCCCTGCGGGTAGATGGCAGACGATCCCAATATCTCCTCGATGCGCAAGAGCTGGTTGTACTTGGCGATCCGATCCGTACGGGAGGCCGAACCCGTCTTGATCTGTCCCGCGTTTGTGGCCACGGCCAAATCGGCGATGGTGGTGTCCTCGGTTTCGCCAGAGCGGTGAGATATTACTGCCGTATACCCGGCTTGTTTGGCCGTGTCGATGGCTTCAAGGGTTTCGCTCAAGGTGCCGATCTGGTTGACTTTGATCAGAATCGAGTTTGCGATCCCTGAATCGATCCCTCGCTGCAACCGTTCGGTGCTGGTGACGAAGAGATCGTCGCCGACGAGCTGCACGTGATTTCCCAGTTCAGCGGTCAGCGCCTCCCATCCTTCCCAGTCGTTTTCGTCCAAGCCGTCTTCGATGGAAACGATCGGATACGCGCGCACCAGATCAGCGTAAAATTCTACCATCTCCGCCGAGGACAGTGACGCTCCGTCCGACCAGTGGAAGCGATAGGTGCCGTCCTCGAACAGCTCACTGGAAGCGGCATCCAGGGCCAGAAGAATGTCCTCACCGGGTCGATACCCGGCGCCTTCAATCGCTTCCAGTATGGCGTCCAGAGCTTCCTCGTTGGAGCCCAGGTCGGGGGCGAATCCACCCTCGTCCCCAACCGCGGTATTGAGCCCTTTCTTCTTGAGGACTGCCTTGAGGTGGTGAAAGGTCTCGGTGCCCATGCGCAGGGCGTCGCTGAAGCTCGACGCTCCCACCGGCATGATCATAAACTCCTGCAGGTCGACGTTGTTGTCGGAGTGGGCTCCTCCGTTGAGTATGTTCATCATCGGCAGGGGCAGCTGGCAGGCAGCAGCGCCACCCAGATATTGAAAAAGCGGCAGCTCACAAGCCGCCGCGGCCGCCTTGGCACAGGCCAGGGAGGCGCCCAGCAAAGCGTTGGCCCCCAGCTTCTCCTTATTGCGCGTCCCGTCTAGTTCGAGCAGTTTGTGATCTACACAGATTTGGTCGGTAGCGTCCATGCCCATGAGGGCGGGGGTTATGATCTCCCGGATGTTGGCAACGGCCTTTAGGGTTCCCTTGCCTTGATACCTCCGCTTGTCTCCGTCGCGGAGTTCGATCGCTTCGTGCTCTCCAGTTGAGGCACCGGACGGCACGGCGGCGCGACCTAACGCCCCACCATGGAGTTTCACGTCTACCTCTACGGTGGGATTGCCGCGGGAATCCAGGATCTCTCTCGCGACGATGGTTTCGATTTCGCGGATGTGCATGAGGCAGAACCTTCTTAGAATTAAACAAAACGTCGTAACTTCCAAGAATACATTACCTTGAGAGCACTGTCAATCACCCTGTACGCGGCCCTTTGTTTGGGTTCGGCTTCGCACGGGGTCGCACAAGGGGTGCCCGTACATCCTCTGATCACCGTTTCCCCCGAACATCGGTGCTACCGTTTTCTCGAACGATTCGAAGCTAAAGGGGTGTTGTCTGGATTGGGCGACGGCATCAAACCGCTGACTAGAAGGCAGGTGAGCGAGGCGGTTCGGAGGATTTCAATGGCGGTCGACAGGGGACTCGTGCTGAGCTCAGTGGAGTCCGCCCATCTGAAGTCGCTGGAGCGCGAGTTTCCGCATGATCATGCCGCCTCGAATCCGCAGCGGCACGGCAGCTCTGGGAGTAAAATGCGACGGGGGGCGCCGTTGGCTGTCTATCGCCACGAGCGGGGCAGCATCGAAGCCAATCTTCTGGTGCGTTCCCAGAGCGACGTTCTCAGCGGCAAGGGACGGGGATCGTCCGAACGCATCTATCGCAATCGCCTCGGTGGAATCGTCCGTGGACATGTCGACGACATCCTCGGCTTCCGCCTCAGCTTCGAGCAGGCGCGCGAAGAAGGCAGTCGCCGATATCGCCAACGCGACGACGTGTTCGAGCCGCGACTGGAGATACCGCAGCTCAAGGGTAACCGAGTGGACTACCACGAAGGCACGGCATACGTCGCCTTCGGTACGCGGCTCTTCGATGTGCAAGTCGGCAAGGATGTAGCCAGCTGGGGTCCCGCGGGCGTCGACAACCTGGGTTTGACCAACAACGCACCCTCCTTCGACATGGTTCGCCTGAGTGCGCGGTGGGGCGCGTTCAAGGTGGTCAGCATTGCCGGGTTTCTGCGTCCCTGCCCGGACCGGCCGGATTCGCCCCTTTGTTCCGGGGCGAGCGATAGCAGTGCAACCTATGTGGTGAACAACATCACGCGGAGCCTCGATCGGGAGAAGTACCTTGCGGCGCACCGAATGGAGGTAGCGCTGGCCCCCTGGATCGACCTGGGGTTCCAAGAGTTGGTGGTTTACGGAGATCGCGGACCGGAGCTGAGCTATCTGAACCCGATCATGTTCTATTGGGCGGCGCAAAGTTATCTCGGCGACAAAGACAACCTCATGATGGGGCTTGATGTAGATATCCATCCGGGACGAGGAGTTCGGCTCTATTTCGCCTATCTCGCGGACGATCTCAAGAAGCTGCGTCTTTTCTCGAACGATTTCGCCAACAAGTTTTCGTTTCAATCCGGATTGCTTTGGGTGGATCCGGTTGGTTTTCGGGACGCCGAACTGCGGGCGGAATATGTTCGCATTGAACCGTGGATTTTCACCCACAAGTTTCCCATCAACACCTTTCGCCACTTCGATGCTCCCCTCGGACATTCGCTGGGGCCGAACAGCGACCGCTGGTCCATGAGGGCGGTGCACAACTTCACTCGAAATCTCGCCTTCCGCCTTGAGGTCAGCCGTACGCGGCACGGGGATAATGAGGTGCTTGCCAACGGCCAGATCCTCAATGTAGGTGGCGATCTTCACTACGGTTGGCGTCCCGGTGACGAGCGCCAAACTAAGAGTTTTCTGGAAGGCACATTGAGCAAGTGGACGACCCTGGGAACCGCGATCGAGCTGCGCCTCTTGCCCCATCTCGATGCGACGTTGAGCTATCATCTCGAGTGGGGCACGAACGTGCCGTTGCCGCCCCGGTGGGACCCGAACATCGCGCTGACGCAGCGCACCGGCTACGGCGATGGGCGACAACAACACCTTGCCTTCGACCTGCGGTACAACCTTCTCTGATCATTCCCCGTGACCACGTTTCAGATCGTCTTGCTGGCCACGGCCGCCTTTTACCTGGGGGCCGTTTTGTGGTTGAGACGCGGGCTTTCCCGAACGACCGCCGGCAGCGCGCCGGAGACGCCAGCCGTTAGCATTCTGGTGGCGGCGCGCAACGAGGAAACACATATCCAGGCATGCCTGGACGCCCTGCGGCGGCAGGAGTACGCAGGCGAGCTGGAAGTGATTGTTGTCAATGATCGGTCCCAAGACCGAACCGCGGCGTTGATTTCCGCAGCGGCCCGGAATTGGCCCCAGCTCCAGCTGGTGGAAGCCCCCTCAGAGCCGCGGTTTAGCTGCCCGAAGAAAAGCGCCTTGGCTGCGGGCATAGAGCGGAGTTCCGGGGACCTGCTGCTTTTCACCGATGCCGATTGTCAGCCGCCCCCTGGCTGGGTCCGTAGTACGGTGGCCCAGTTCGAGCCGGTGGTCGGATTGGTAGCCGGCTACGCCTACTTCCCGCGACCGCACCTGCTAAGGCACAAGCTCTTGGCGCTCGACAACCTTGCAGTAGGCGCGTTGGGCGCCGGAAGCCTGGGGATGGGTGCGGCGCTGTCGGCAACCGGCCGCAATCTGGCTTACCGCCGCGAGGTGTATGACGAACTCGGCGGCTTCGCGAAGATCGGACATCTGACAGGGGGAGATGATGTCTACTTCGCCAGACTGGTTGGCCACTGGACCGAGTGGCAGATGCGATTCAACCGCTCCGGGGAGGCCGCCATTCCGAATGCGTTGCCCTCCCGCAGATGGAGTGAAATTCTTCAGCAGAAGCTACGGCATGCGGGCAAGGCCGGGCACTACCGGGGTGGGGCCAGGGTGTTGGGATCGGTGATCTACCTGTTTCACGTCTGTCTCGCCATCGGCATGATACAGTGGGCGTTCTATGGTGATGCAACCGCCGCGGTGGTCTGGTGTTGCCGAACCTCGGCCCATTTCGCCCTACTTTGGCGGTTTGCGGAACGAGCCGAACGTCGCCTCCTGTTTCACCTGCCGTTGTTGGAATTGTTGTACATTCCATACATTCTAATCTTCACCCTGCTCGGTTGGGCGGGGCGGTACAGCTGGAAACCACCCGCCGAACTTCAACAGCTTGCAGAGGTTTAATGGCCTTTCTCTTTTCGCCCTCTTCGGTCCGCGGTTATCTGCGCCAATACGGTTACGCCTTTTCCTGGAAACGAGCCTGGAATTTCTCCAAGGTCATGGCCTCCATGGGGTTGTCCTGGGCGACGCGCAATCCGGTTGTTTGGGGCAAGCCGTTCGTCTTGATGGTAGAGCCGACCAACTACTGCAATCTCAAGTGCCCCCTTTGCCCCTCGGGAAACGGCGACATGACCCGCACCAGGGGCAAGATGAACCTGGATGATTTCAAATCGTTGATCGATCGCGTCGGCGGGGATCTAGTGCTGCTCATGTTGTGGAATCAGGGCGAGCCGTTTCTCAATCGATGTTTCACGCAAATGGTGGAATACGCTCATGCAAAACACATTCCCACGTTGACCAGCACCAACGGCCACTTCGTACGCACTGCGGAGCAGGCGAGGGATGTGGTAGAATCGGGACTCGATGAGATTATCGTGTCCCTGGATGGTGTCGATCAGGAAACCTATCAGCAGTATCGGGTAGGGGGCGAGATCGAGAAGGTGTTCGATTGCGTGCGTTTGCTGTCGCGGGAAAAAGACAGGCTCGGAAGGCGTACTCCGCTGATCAACCTGCAGTTCATCGTCTTCAAACACAACGAAGGCGACCTGGAGGAGGCCGAACGCATTGCCCGTGATCTGGGTGCCGACAAATTCCTGATCAAGACGGCGCAAGTCTACAGCGATGAGGATGCATCGAGGTATCTTCCCGAGCAGGAGGAGTTCAATCGGTACGAGAACATCCCGCAAGAGGGACTGGCCGTGAAGGGACAGCCCAAGTGGGGATGCAAGGTCCTTTGGTACAGCTCGATGGTCAATTGGAACGGCAAGGTTGCCCCTTGTTGCTTCGACAAGAATGGATCGGTCGATCTCGGTCATGCCTTTGGCGACGGCTCTTTCCACAAGACCTGGCGCGGTCGTGCTTACATGGATTTTCGCCGCATGATTCTGCGCGATCGTACCAAGGTTCCCATGTGCAATAACTGCTCCGAGGGGTACACCGGTATGTTTTCCTTAGTCAAGGAAATGCGCGGCTGATAAAGGCTCGCGATGGAGCCGCACTTGGACCAGCTATCGGCGGCCGTACCGTATCTGCTCCCTGTTCTTGCCGCCATCTATGTCGCCGGTGTCTTGTGGTTTGCCAGCGGGATTGGCGGGCACATCTCCACCACAACCGAGGAGCCGTTCGTATCGGTTGTGATTACGGCGCGCGATGAAGCGGCCCGGCTTGAATCCTGTGTCGGCAAGCTTCTCAATCAGTCCTATCCCAGCTCCAAATTCGAGATCGTCCTTATCGATGATGGGTCCACCGATGCAACCGGCCGCATCGGCACGAGCCTGTGCGCGCGGCATCGGCAGATCAAATTCTTGCGTGCCGACGGTGGCGGTTCGAAGAAACAAGCGCTCGAGGCCGGCATCCGCGCGAGCAACGGGAGCATCGTGCTGACGACAGACGCTCATTGTCTGGTGCCGGAATCGTGGGTGGCCGATCTGGTATCCTGTTTTGTAGAGGATGTGGGCATGGTGATCGGGTATAGCGAGACAGCGGGATCGGGATCGGATCTGGGATGGCTGCAGGGCTGGGAAGCGGTGGATTTTCTGTGCTTGATGGGGAGCGCTGCGGGAAGTGCCGGGCATGGAAGAGCGCTGGGGGCAAGCGGTCAGAGTCTCGCATTTCGCAAGAGCGCATTCGAGGAGATAGGAGGGTACGAACGCGTCAAACACCGGGTGTCCGGCGATGACGTGCTACTACTTCATTTGATTCGCCGCCACACCAAGTGGCGCGCAGTATTCAACCATGTGGCGGCTCCGGTGATACATCCGGCCGTATCGACGTGGAAGTCGTTCTTCAGCAAACGGGCACGGTGGGCATCAAACGCGCCGTATCAACTGATGTTGAATCCCGCCTTTTTCATATACCTTCTCAACAGTTTCGCACTGAGTTGCGCCGTGGTCGCTTTGCCGCTGTTGGTAGGGATCGATGTTGTGAGCTGGCGCTGGGCAGTGGGGATCTTCCTGCTGAAGATTCTGGCCGAAACCGTGCTGTTTACGCGCGCGGCAGAGCAATTCAGGCGTCGAGATCTGCGCCGCTTCTTTCCGTGGTGGGCGTTGATTCTATCGGTTTACACGGTGTATGTCGGGATGTTAGGCGTTCTCGGCCGCTTCAGGTGGAAGGACACCGGATATGCCTGGGGCCGGAGCGAGCCAGCCAAGGTGCAGGACGCCTGAAGTCTGCGCTTTGGAGTCTCAGGCCGCCTGAAGCTGACCGTCGTCGGGCCAGTTCTTCTGCGTCAAGGTAGTGGCGTTGATCGCGACCTTCACGTCGCTGCTGCGCTCGCCGACCCGGAGATGAACCCCCGGATAGATGGTCTGGCTGATCTGCACCATCGCCTCCATCGCTGACCGCGCCAACTCACGGTTCAATTTCTCCCGCCTGGTTTTGACGGTATTGGCAATGCGACGCGTGCGTTGCCACTGGCGAATGTATCCGGAGATCTGCGGTCGTTTCTGCGGGCTGGTGCGCCGCAGCAGTAACTTCAGTTTGGGTATCGTTATCGTTTCCGTGCCCAGCAGCCGGTGCAACCGATCTAGATCCTCCTCGCAGGCGCCAAGTTTCTGTTGGCACAGATTCAGATTATCCTGAATCCTCGGATCCACACCGGCGATAATCTCCGTCTTCGTGCCACGGGGTGAGCCCGCAAAAGTCGCCCGAACACCGCGCGCACCCACCACGCGGCCGCCGCTGATCGTTCCCGAGCGGGTCAGACCCGTGCGGATCACAGTGACCAGACCGCCGCTAGAAACCCGCGCATTCTTGATGTAGCACCCCACCTGCAGGTCACCAGCGCAACGAATATCCGCTCCCTTTATTAAGCGGGTGGAAACGGAACCTTCCGCGACCACGCGGGTTTCTTCTCCTACGATGCCTCTCGCAGCAACGATATCTCTGCCAGCTGAAATACTCGATCCGGGTTCGGCCCTCCCCCTCAAATACACCGAACCCCCTGCAGCCACGGTAGAACCGGACAACAGCGATCCCGATATATATACATCTCCGCTGAAGTTCACGTTGCCCGTTTCGCCACCGACGTCTCCGGCGATCTGCAGAAATTCCAGAACCGAGACCGTTTCTCCGGAAAAGGTAGCCCGGCCATCTATGGCCGATGTGAAGAGCTGTGTCCCATCCGGCTCCTCTTCAACCTCGACGTTGGGTCCGGGTTTCAAGGTTGCAGATTTTGCTCCCAGCGCATCGAGGTCGTCGCCGAAAATGGTAAAGCCAGGTCGACCTTCAACCGCCGGCTGAAGGCGCGCGAGTTTTGCGCCCTTCCTGACATTCAGCGCCGTGAACTTTTCGTTGAAGTCGATCGTGCCGTTCTCGTTGACCTTGGTGGTGGCGCGATCACTTTCTACCCAGTACTCGACTTTCCCACTGCGTCCGTGCCGCGGTGCTCTGCCGGCAGCAACCAGAGTTCGGTGCGGTCCAGCAGGGCCGGTTTCTGCGTGTCCGGCCAGTTTCTCGATCGCCTCGCGGTCGATACCGCGACAAACCCCCTGGCGCTCGAGCAAACCTTCGATGCACGCCGCGTCTGGGCCGCCGGCTGGCGCGGGGACATGCTCGAAGTGACATGACGAGCCGCCGCTGTCAATGCAGAGTGGATCCCGGATTCCGATCGAATCCTCCAGGAGGTAGACGTAGCCGTAATCAAGCGCCCGGAATTCAGTGCCGTCGGAGGAGGCCTCAACTCCGGGGCCGGCAACAAATGTGCTCTCCTCGTCGACGGGAGGTGCGATCTCGTAACCGAAAACGTCCTGTCCCGGCGTGCCCTCCGAGGGCGGTTCGAGAGTAGCCAACGGCTGTCCCGGCTCCACCCAGCAGGCCCAAATCCCCTTCGGATACTCCATCGCTTTCCCGTTGGCCAGGAGCCCAAAGTAAGGCGCCAAATCTCCGAGAGCCTCTTCCGCGGCGAATTCGATCCGGGGCTTCTGGCCGCGGACTGGTTCCGGGGGAGTCCCCATCGCGATCTCGCGCCAGCATGTTTTTTGCCCCGATTCGATAAGGGTGTTGACCGCTCTCTCGACTGGTTCGAAGTCCAGGCAAGAAAGATTGTGACTCTCCAAAAGTGCGAAAAGGTCCTCTTGTTCGAAGTCCTCGAGGTAGCTGAATCCGGCGAGAAACGCCTCCACCAGACCCCTCGAAAAGGCAACGGTCAGCGTGCACGTCTCGAATTCCAGATCGGCGAACAGGTATTCCTTCTCCGCGGCCTCTGGCAGCTGGCAGGTATCCACGCGCACCTTGTCCGCAGGGGAGTTGAGCAGCTGAGCCAGCTCGAGACAACATGGATCTTTGGGCAGCTCTACCTCAGCGGTGGCAGCGCTGTTTCCGCAGTTCTTCTTTTTAGACTTGAGCTTCCCGTTTGACGGTAGCGGAAATAGGGCCTTCAAGGCGTGGCTGAGTCGGGACGTCGAGCGATTTCGCGGCATGCGCCAGGTCCGGATAGGGCGATTGATGGAATGTAGTATTACGTCACAACAATCGGCCCCGATCCCAATCTCTTGAGTGGTTTTTTATCGGAATTCAGGCCGAACGCCTACGCACGTAGCTTCTGTACGATGGTAGTCGGGTCCTGGCGCTAGGGGTTGGGGGGTTGAACGGGGTCCGTCTAGGCAGACAAGGGGGCTTAATGGCCGACAGCGTCTTGCCTGCGAATTAACGCGGTCACCTCGGTGGGCGTCTGGCATCGCAGGAATTCTTGGCGGGTGTCGTCCGGTCTCATGAGTGCGGCAATTTTGGCCAACACCGGAATGTAGCTGCGGTAGTTCTGTTGCGGTGTCAAGAGGAGGAATACGAAGCGCACCGGTTCCGCATAGGGCCCTTCAAAGTCGATGCCCTCCGGACAGATCCCAAGGCAGCCGATTACCCCCGGAAGATTCGGGATACGGGCATGGGGCACCGCAATCTCGTGACCTATCGCGGTCGATGTTTCCCTTTCCCTGGCCATGGCCGTCTCGAGTACCATCCGGTGTTGCGAGGCGGGGACCTGTCTTTCGTCCACCAGTGCATCTACCAACGTTTCGACTGCCTCCCACTTGTTGTTGGGGCGCAGATCGAGCCGAATAGTGTTGACCCAAAAGATATCGGTGAGGGACGGGCGGTTCGGCAGGGTCGATCGCACCATGAGAACGGAACAGGATGTCTTATTGGTGATTTCGTCCGGTATCGAACCGGCGAGGTACTCGTCCTGGCGCCATTCGTTGGATGCTCCAAGAATGACGAGGTCGTCCGCTCCGGCGCGCTCGACGACCGTTGAAACGACATCCGATGCGGGCAATATGGTCGTCGGGATATCGATGTTGAGCAGGCTCAATTGAAGGTTGGATTCCTGGCGCAACTGTTCGCAATACCGTTGCAGAATCGGATCATCGGAATTGCAGCGCCGATCCCTTGCGATACGCAAGACTTCCAGCTCGGCATCCCACAACTGGGCGAGTTCGTAACCGATCTGGACTCCAGTGAGTGCATGGCTCCCGCCGCCGCTGGGAACGAGAATTCGTTTGGCCTTGCCGAGATCGCGCTCCTTCAGGATCAAAGTGTCCAGGCGCACTTCCTTGGCCAGGTCTCGGTTCTGAGAAGCCAAGACGCTGAGTTTGTCGACACCCCGGTACCAGCCCATGATCATCATGTTGCAGTCCCACTGTGTCACCGCCTCCTGAATCCCCTTGGTAACGTTTGGCCCGCGAACGAGGTGCGGAATCGCCGTGGCGCCCTGATCGGTGGCCACGGCGGTGGCTTTCTGCAACAGTAAATCAGCCGTCTCGCTGGATTCCCCATCCTTCAGGATATGTGTCAGATGCATTACTCCGCCCCTGGTCTGCGCCATAGCTGACGCGAAACGAACGAGACCTCCTTCCATGTCGGGATGTTCCAGCGGAACCAGAATCTTGAGCGTGGACTGGGTCATAAGCCGTTTCGAGTGGAATGGATATGGCGTGGCGCGGAAGAGGAAACCACGGATGTTTCTCTGCGCATCTGGGGGAAAGAGCAAATCCAGCAGATTCAAAGATAATAGTACGCTCCCTAATTTTCCAGCGATGTGACTTCGCTCACCGTGGCGCAATTCCTCAGAAATACTGGTAGTTACGGCAGGTGGCCTCGTTTGCACATGCCGTGGCGGTGTTTTAGTTTGTCCCTCTAGTGCCCCAATCCCCAAGGCTCTGGAGCCAAACGATCAGATGGAAAATCGCGTTCTAAGACTGTTCTTTTGTTTCGGGTTGATCGGTTGGGCCGGCTGCGATTTTCTCGCGGAACCGCCCGTCCCGGTCAGCTCTGAAGCCGGTGTTCTCGCCGTGGAGCAGGAAGCTCTGGGCAAGAGAGTTGAGAGCGAACGTCTTGCGTTTCGAGCTGCCCGGCAATCCGGGGATTCTGGGCCGACGGACCGCCTAACCATCGAGAATGCCAACCTCGCGCTCGAGATTCGCGATTACGACAGCTGGCTGGACGCTCTAGAAGCACAGATTTCCAACTACGGAGGAACTCTACAGAGTGTCAGTTCCCGCACCCTACACGAGAATGTGCAAACGGGTAGGCTAGTCGTCAGAATCCCGAGCCAGCAAATGAATGCGTTCGTCGACTACGTGAAAGGCAGTGCGCTCATCGTTGAACGCGAGAGTCGGTCGGGGCGCGACGTGTCGACGGAGTTCTTCGATCTCGAAGCGCGAATTACCAACAAAATCGAAACCGAGAAACGCTTTCGAGAAATCCTGGAGAAAGCCACGTCGGTGGAGGAGGTTCTTTCGGTAGAGCGGGAACTCTCGCGCTTGCGGGAGGAGGTCGACCGGCTGCAGGGTCGCAAGAAGCACCTGAAGAGTCGTATCGAGATGTCCACGGTAACAGTGGAATGGCACGAGCCTTATGCGGTGGGCAGCCTGCCCGAGGGAAAGGGGTTTTGGAAAACGGTTCTGGACGGATTCAGGGCAGGCGTCGAAGGATTCGCAGTGGTGTTGCGGGGGACTATTGCGCTGTCGATAGCAGCGGTACCGGCGGTAGGTGCGCTGGCTGCCCTGATCTGGATTATCAAAGCTATCCGCCGATGGCGACGTCGTCGCGGCGAGTAGTGGAAGCATGGAATCCGAAGTTATACTCGCGCTGAACGGCATCCTCGCCATTGCGGCTTTTTTTTCTTCGCTCACCGGATTCGGATATGCGTTAATCGCCACACCGTTCCTGGTCCTCATTTTTCCGCCGGCGGTAGTCGTGCCTCTGGTGCTGACAACATGGGTGCCCCTCTCGGTCTTCCTGGTGATCGAAGTCAGAAGAGATATGTCTGGGCGGAGGATCGGCAGCCTGCTTTTGGGTTCTGCTTTGGGAGCTCCGGTAGGGGTCTACCTGTTGACCAGTCTTGGCGTGCAGCCGATGCAACTGGCCATCGGGTCGTTTACATTGTTGGCAGCGGGAGTACTGGTCGTGCGACCGTTCCCCCGGTTGCCGGGTGAGAGGGCGCTTTGCATCGCCGGCGGCATGCTGAGCGGGGTATCAGGGGGAGCGACTGCTATGTCGGGTCCTCCGGTGGTTCTGCTAGGATTGAATCAGGGATGGGAGCCGCGGAACTTCAGGGCGGACCTGATCGGCTATTTCACCGTTCTCCACCTGGGCGTATTGCTTTTGCTGGGTGCGTCAGGAGTCTTCGATTCCACGGTCTTGTCGATGGGTCTGGCAAGTGTGCCGGGCGTCGTGATCGGGTACGTCGCTGGCATCCGCGCCGGCAAGAGGCTGACCAGTCGCATCTTTCGAGTTGCCGCTATTACCCTCGTAACTCTAGGAGGTACCCTGGTGTTGACGGAAGCTCTGGCGGGAGACATCGCCGCAAGGATCGTTGCTCTTTTCCAGAGTTGACCCTCCATGACTGCTGGCGAACAGATATCAACGATTCCCGAGCTGATTCTTGTGATCGACGACGAGGACATCGTCAGAAGATCCATGCAACGGTATTTGGAATATAATGATTACCTCGTGGCAACGGCTGAAAACGGAGAAGACGGGATCCAGATTTTCAAGCAGAGACAGAAGGAGGTCCGTCTGATCGTGCTCGATCTCTCCATGCCGCAGATGTCGGGGGTGGAGGTTCTAGAGGAGATTCGCAGCTTCGACAACGAGGTCAAAGTGGTCGTCGTTAGTGGATTCGCTCCCGATAAGGCCGCTTTGTCCGGGGTCGATCACGTGTTGCAGAAACCGTTTGATCCCGATGATCTGATAGCCGTCGTCCGGCGGGCTCTGGAAGGCTGACGATCATGGTGCTCGACCTCGCTATCCACAGCCTTGGGGAACTGATCTTCGTCGTTTTCTTCATCGTCTCCGTGATGATATCGCTCTACGCCTTCTATTCCTTTTTGTCTCAACGCGGACCTTTGAAGCTCCAGCTGACCCAGATCGAGACCGAGCTCGATCTCCTTCGTCCCAAGCTGCCGAAGCAGCGATTGAAGGTAAGGTTGGTAAGACGCAAAGTTCCACCGCTGCACCAGAAACGGCAGGTGTTCAGCAACTACTTCCGGATACTGCAGGATATCATAAGAGATTTCGACCTGCGCGAAATGGAGCAGGAGAGACTGCAGAAGGATGAAAAGAAGAAGAGATTCGAAGCCGAAACTGGAAAAAATCGGGACGACCTCTTCGAGGATCACGACGATTAACCACGCTTAACTGCGGACATTTCGATGCCAACCAAAGAGGAGCTCAAACGCAAAGTATGCGAACAGATTGACCGCGACTCAGATTCGATCACCGGGCTGGGTGAGGACATCATGGACCACCCGGAACTCGGGTTCAAGGAGGTCCGGACCGCGCAGCGGGTAGCGGAGCTGTTGGGAGGGATGAATCTCCCTTTGGAGGACGGGTTGGCGATTACCGGGGTAAAAGCCGTCTTACGCGGCAAGAACCCGGGACCCACGGTTGCGATCATGGGCGAGCTCGATGCGCTGGTTGTGCCTGACCATCCCCGAGCCGACAGCGCCACTGGTGCTGCTCATGCCTGCGGCCACAACGCCCAGATCGCGGGGATGCTGGGCGCGGCGATGGGGTTGGTGCGGGTCAACGCCGCCGAGCATCTGAGCGGAAATGTGGTTTTCTTTGCGGTCCCTGCCGAAGAGTATGTGGAAATCGATTACCGCTTGGGGCTGGTAAAAGAGGGAAAAACCTCCTTCATCCAGGGCAAACCGGAATTGGTACAGCTCGGACATTTCGACGATGTGGACATGGCGGTGATGATCCACAGCACTAGCCCTGACCAGGCGGAAGGTTCCATGGGCATCGCCGAATCCAACAATGGATTCCTGGCCAAGAACATCCGTTTCGTCGGCACCGCCGCGCATGCGGGCGCGCGTCCCGATCTTGGCGTAAACGCGCTCAACGCCGCGACGCTGGCTCTCAACGCCATTCATGCTCAGCGCGAAACCTTTCGCGACGAGGACTGCGTCCGGGTTCATCCGATCATCACCAAAGGAGGGGATCTCGTAAACATCGTTCCCGCGGAAGTAAGAATGGAAACCTACGTGCGCGCCAAGTCCCACGAGGCGGTATCGAGCGCCTCTGCCAAGGTTGATCGGGCGCTGCGGGGAGCAGCCATGGCGTTGGGATGCACTGTGGCGATCGAAACGATTCCCGGATCGTTGCCACTGCGTTCGGACAAAGGGTTGGCCGCGATATTCAAGGAGAATGCCTCCGACCTTTTCGGGCCGTCAGAGTACCGCGACTATCCACACAGCGGAGGTTCCACCGATGCCGGCGACTTGAGTCAGATCATGCCGGTTCTACACCCGTATATGACCGGCGCCAGAGGCGGAAACCACAGCCCCCAATGGCACATCGGCGACTTTGACTCGGGATATATCGCTCCTGCGAAAACCCTGGCGATGATGGCGATCGATCTGCTAGGCGACGGAGGTGAGAGCGCTGAGAACATCAAGGCGGAACGGCCTGCCATGTCCGTCGCCGAGTACCTGCAGGTGCAGAAAAAGATATTTCACTCCGAGACCTTCAATGGGGCCGGCGAATTCCCCAACGCAAACTGATCGCGGCATGGCCGACGTAACGTTTGTCAACGGCGATTTCGTGGAACCCGGTGAAGCGGTGGTGTCCATCGAGGATCGGGGATTCCTCTTCGCCGACGGCGTCTACGAGGTCGTCGCCAGCTACGACGCAAAGCCGTTCGCGCTGGAGCAGCACCTGTGTCGACTTCAGCGCAGCCTCGACGAACTGGAGATTCGGCTGGACGTTGATGGATACGGGATCCGGGAGATCGTCGATCAGGCAATTCATAGAAGTTGCTCCGACGACAACCTGATCTACATCCAGATCACTCGCGGAGTCGCGCCGCGACGGCACGAGTTTCCTGATCCCTCAACGAAACCAACGGTCGTCATCACCACCTCACCGCTTGAGCCGTTGCCCAACGAATGGCTGGTGGAGGGTGTGAAGTGCGTTACGGTGCCCAACCTGCGGTGGGGGCGCTGTAATATCAAGTCCGTCGCGCTCCTGCCCAACGTGCTGGCGCGGCACCAGGCGAGTGCAAGTGGGGCGTTCGAGGCCTTGCTGATCGACGCCGATCATCGGGTCCTCGAGGGGGCCGCGACATCCTCGTTCTGTGTCTGCGATGGGCTGGTTCGGACAACGCCGCTGGGTCCCGCGATCCTGCCCGGCATTACGCGGGAGCTGATTCTGGAGTTCGCCGGCGAGATAGGGCTGAGGGTCAGCGAGGAAGACACCTATCTCGACGACTACATCAATGCTCAGGAGGTGTTCATTGCCGGTACGAGCATCGATACCCTGGGCGTGGTCCAGCTGAACGAACACGTTATCGGATCGGGAAAGCCGGGTCCCATCACCTGCGAGCTGAGCGAGGCCCTGCTGCACATGCGCAGTGCGGCGACGGAAACCGGACTACCCCGTTCCTGATCGGTCAGTGAATCACCACCATCTTCGTTTCGGTCATCTCTTCTACGGCGTATTTCGGTCCCTCCTTGCCCATGCCACTCTCCTTCAGACCGCCGTACGGCATGAAATCCGCCCGCCACATCGTTCCCCAGTTTATGTGGATGTTTCCGGAATTCACGCGTTGGGCAAACTGCATTGCCCAATCGATATTCTCTGTAAATATGGCCGCGCTCAGGCCGTAGTTCGTGTCGTTGGCATTGCCGATCGCTTCTTCGATCGAATCGAAACGGCTGACGCCAACCGCCGGTCCAAACACCTCGTTGCACGAAATCTGCATCTTCGGGTCTACGTCGGCGATCACGGTGGGAGCGTGCAGAGTGCCGGTCCTGTCGCCTCCGGTAAGCACTCTGGCGCCACTGCCTACCGCCTCCTGGATCCAATCGCTGACCCTGGCCGCGTCGGTCTCGCGGATCATCGGTCCCATGGTGACGCCTTCTTCCAACGGATTCCCCGTTGTCAACGCGTCCACTCTCGGTGTCAGGGCGTCTAGAAAGTCGCCGTAGACCTTCTCATTGACCATCACCCGCTGTGCTGAGATGCAGACCTGACCGGCGTTTGCAAAACCCGTGGTAGCCGTGGCTTCGGCCACCTTGTCGAGGTCGGCATCGGACATCACGATCAGTGGCGCGTTGGAGCCCAGCTCCATGGTCACCTTTTTCAGGCCGGCCGTCCGGCAAATGTGTTCGCCCACGTCGCGGCTGCCGGTGAAGCTGATCTTGCGCACGCGGGGGTCACCGGAGATGGCGTCGCCGATTACTGCCCCCGAACCGGTGATGCACTGCAAAGCTTCCGGAGGCACGCCGGCTTCCAACAGGATTTCGGTCAGCTTGAGGGCTGAGAGTGGGGTGTCCGTGGCTGGTTTAACGATGACCGCGTTACCCGCGGCCAGTCCGGGACCGACCTTGTGACAAACCAGATTCAAGGGAAAATTGAACGGCGTAATCGCCGCCACCACGCCGCAGGGAACCCGCAGGGTGAAACCGAATTTTCCCACCCCGTTGGAGGATGCGTCCAAGGGCAAGGTTTCGCCGGTGAGGCGCTTGGCTTCTTCAGCGGCCAGCGTCATCGTCTCAACCGCTCTCGACGCTTCGCCCAACCCTTCGGTCAGGGTCTTTCCCTCTTCCATGGTTACGGTCCGGCCCAGGTCATCGATGCGTTCCTGCATCAGGTCGGCGGCGCGGTGCAAGATCTGATAGCGCTCGAATGCGGGAATCCCGGCCATTATTTCGGCGCCGCGCACCGCGGATCCGATCGCTACATCGACGTCGGAGGTGTCGGCTGCGGGTACTGTGTCCACGACCGAGCCGTCGAACGGATTCAGTACGTCGATCTTCTTATCCCGATCAACCCATGAGCCATCCATGTGCATCTTCATGATTCAAGTCCTCTGTGTTGTATTGTTTGAGTGAGATCCAATGTGTTTTCTCGAGCTGCGGTTTCGGGTTCAAAGGCTCTTGGCGCAGCGTACCCCCTGATACTGGGTTTTGACTTCCGGCGCCCCGTATAATCGGGTAGCTATGCGGATGTGGTACTTGTTGGAACCGAAGGAGCCGCCTTTGATCACTTTGTTGTTCTTGCGACCGGCGTCCGGTCCCTGCGGGTCCTGCGCCTCCTCGGTATAACGATAATAGTTGATCGACCACCAGTCGTGGACCCACTCCTCGGCATTTCCAGCCAAATCCATGACCCCGAAGGGACTGACCCCATCCGGATACGATCCCACGGGGGCGCTGAACCGGTGTCTATCAGCCGCCGGTCCCGCCTTCGGGCTGTAGTTTGCCCACCAAATGCCCTCTGCGTTTGGATCCGCGTTGCCCCACGGGTATTTCCGATACCCTGGGCGGGGCCCCCGCGCGGCATACTCCCATTCCGCCTCCGTTGGCAGGCGTTTGCCGGCCCATCCGCAATAGGCATAAGCGTCGAACCAATTGAGACCCACCGCGGGTTGATCGTCGTCATCGAGGGTATCGTCGAGGTACTGTTGATGGTGACCGACGCCCTTTGGATGCTGCGCGTGATCGACCCCACCGGCGCCCTTCTTCTCGACGTACTCGAGGAAGTGCCCGTACTGACGATTCGTGACCTCGTGCGTGTCCATGTAAAAGGCGCTGATCTTGACCCGATGCCGCGGTCTTTCCGCCTCGTAGTTAAGATACCCGCGCGGCTGTCCTTTTAGATCATCCAACTCCCCGCCCATGATGAACTCACCTGCGGGGATCAGGACCATCTCCGCGCCATCGCTCGTCTTTATAGTGGGGTCCGGCTCCAAGCTGCAACCGGCGAACGTGAAAACTGATACGGCCAAAACCGCCAGAGACGTGCTACGGAACATACCGACTAACGCTCCTTTCTGTCGTTGCTGGGAATCCGTTCATCAAAAAACACTGAATATGAAGAAAAGTTCTATTCGTCATCAGGACCGTGCGCCGCCGGACCATCCCAGCCGGTCACGGTACTCCAGCACTTCGCCTTCCGCGTCGGCTAGAGGTTTTGGGGGCGCATCGCGCCCCGTCAGTAGACTCACAACGATTAACGCGGCGGTTGCAACCGGCACCGCCATCAGGTCGCTTGGCAACTCCGGCATCCAGACGGCGAAAAGTTGCCAGGACACCAGTCCGGTTACCACCGCTGCGATTGCTCCCGGCCCGTTGCTGCGAGGCCACCAGATGCCGGCCGTTAACGGTACGAAAAGAGACGCCAGCAGTACCGACCAGGAATCCACCATCAAATCGTACACGGAGGCCTTGTGCAGGGCAAGGACCAGGGCGCCGACGCCAAATACCAGGACGGAGATCCGGGTGACTCTCAGCGAGGTGATTTCGGTGGCGTCCGGCCGGAAGTACTTGAGCAGGTCCCAGCCCACGACGCTCGCCGGCGCCAACAGAGCGCTGTCGGCGCTGCTCAACAAGGCCGAAACCAGGGCCCCCATGAACAGGGTCAACGCGATATCGGGTAGATATTTCAGGGCCAGCTGCATCATCACCAGGTCCGGATCTCCCAGGTGGGGAAGGACCACGGCGCCCGCCATGCCCAACAATACCGGCAGGAGTCCCACGGTCACGTATAGGAGTCCGGCCAGGTAGGAGCTGCGATAGGCCACTTTCTCGTCGCGGCTGGACAGGCTGCGTTGGATCAGGTCTTGTCCCGCCAGATTGCCGAGCCCGATCACGAGCCAGTTGCGGGCGTATTCGAACCACTCTTTGCCGCTACCGTCCTGTGGGTAGAGGTGGAATCTCTCCGCCGGGATCTGGGCGGCAATGCTGCTCCAACCCCCCATGTCCACCAGGAGCATTGGGGCGATGATCGCCATGCCAGCAATAAGCACGATCAACTGCACGAAATCGGTCAATGTAACCGCCCACATGCCGCCAGCGTAGGTGTAGACGAGAACCACCAGTGCGGCAATAACCATACCTGTCGTTGGATCCAGACCTGTGAGAGATTGCAGGATGCGCCCAAAGGCGAGCATCAGCGAGGCCACCCACCCTACGTAGGCGGGGATAGTACAGCAACTGGCCAGCAGTCCAGCCTGGCGGTTGAAACGGGTGGTGAAGAAGGAGGCCACCGTCATCAAGCCCATTCGCCGCAAGACGCGGACGTAGAAGAGGCCGGCCAGAAACAGGCAGAGGGCGGCGCCAAACGGATCTGCGATTACACCGAGGAATCCACCCTGGTAAGCAGCGCTTGCGGCTCCGATGCAAATGCCTCCCCCGAACCAGGTTGCGGCCAGAGTCGAGGTGCACAACAACAGCGACAACCGCTTTCCAGCAACGATGAAATCGACGGAACCAGACACTCGCCGGCCGGCGTACAGTCCCACCCCGATCATGATAAGCAGGTAAACGGCCAGACCAATGAGAACGACCGGGTGGGTCAACTGGCTGCCTCGCGAGATGCAAAAAGGGTGTTAGTGGCGTCTATAATAGAATATGGCGCACCTGCCTCGATTTCAAGCCGTGCGCTTCCGAGACGTGCGGTAACCTATTGTATTTCAGCTACTTTGTTCGCTACATCTGCATTTGCCGAGAGGGGCAGGCCGATCTTCCCCGGGGGCCCCAAGCAACGTTGCTTGACGTCAGTATCTTGCCTCCGCAGGTTACTTCTACAGCGTCATGGAAAAGGTGTTTAAAATCGAGACTACGGTCTCGCGCGATCTAGCCGAGCTCTACGAGTCGCTGATTACGGAGTTTGAGCGCAGAAGCAGCATGCCTTTGGCAGATATGAACAGGGCGGTGCTGCAGACCGGCATGATTCACCATTTGACTATGATGTGTGGATTAGGCTTGATCGAGAAAGACAAGGTGGAGGCCCTGGACAGCCTGGTGGATCAAGTCGCTCAGGACACCATTATGTGGGATCTCGTACAAATGGTGCGTAGTTTCTGGCGTGACTGCGGGGAAGGCACGACCGGCATCATCGACCTAAAGGCGTAGTCAGAACGTTGAGCATATATGACTGTCGCAGAAAGAGTTATAGATATTCTTCAGCGGGTTGACAGCGGTGTTCTGCACGAGTATATTCTTCTAATCTTCACATCTCCGGCAATTTTCCAGATCACCCAGACAGACCTCTTTGGCACCCAATCCCGATATCGTGCTGGATCACTACGAAAATCCGCGGAATGTCGGCGAAATGCGCGACGCGGATGCGGTCGGCATCGTAGAGAATGCAGCTTGTGGCGACGTAATGCAGCTGTATCTGAGCATCGAGTCGAAGACGGTGGTCCGGGCGACCTTCAAAGCGTATGGATGCGCTCCGGCAATCGCCGCCGGTTCGGTCCTGACCGAGCTCCTGACCGGAGTCGACGTCCAACGCGCAAGGGAGCTGGACAAGGAGGATGTGGCATCGGCTCTGGGGGGGTTACCGCCGATGAAACAGCACTGTTCAATACTTGCTGCCGACGCCCTCAACGCGGCCTTTGGCAATTACGAAGCGAAACTGAGAGATAGCTCGACCACGACGTAAACCAATATCCTGAAAGGAACTACCATGGCTTTCTCACTACCCGACCTGCCCTATGCCCACGATGCGCTGGAACCTCACATCGACGCGCGCACCATGGAAATCCACCATGGCAAGCACCACAATACCTATATAACCAACGTTAATACGGCGTTGGAGAGCCATGCCGATCTGGCTTCGAAGAGTGTCGAAGATTTGATCACTGACCTCGACGCCGTCCCGGAATCGATTCGCACGGCGGTGCGCAACAACGGGGGCGGGCACGCCAACCACTCCCTCTTCTGGACCGTCATGAGCGGTTCCAGCGGAGCTCCCTCAGGCGATCTCGCCGGGGCGATCGACGGCGACCTCGGTGGACTGGACAAGCTCAAGGAGAGTTTCGCGACTGCGGGTACGACCCGCTTCGGCAGTGGATGGGCCTGGCTTGTAGCCAAGAACGGCACGCTGAGCGTAATGAGCACTCCCAACCAGGACAATCCCTTGATGTCAGGGGATGGCACGCCGATCCTCGGGCTCGACGTGTGGGAACACGCCTACTACCTGAATTATCAGAACCGACGCCCCGATTACATCGCAGCCTGGTGGAACGTAGTCAACTGGGACGAAGTTGCACGTCGCTTTGCGGCGGCGAAATAGCGAGGAGGGGATCATGACCGTTGCGGTGGGTGATCGGGCACCGGATTTCACCCTGAAGAACGCTGATTTGGAAGAGGTTTCGCTGAGTTCGATGCGCGGGAAGAACGTTGTCGTCCTTTTTTTCCCGCTGGCATTTACCAGCGTGTGCACCGAAGAGTTTTGCGGCGTATCCACAGGCATCGACGACTACAAAGGGCTTGACGCGGAGGTCCTCGGTATCAGCGTTGACAGCCCCTTCAGCCTGCAGGCCTGGGCCGAGAAGGAAAGCATTACGATCCCTCTGCTCAGCGACTTCAACAAAGAGGTTTCGGACGCGTACGGGTCGCAGTACGAAGACTTGCTCGGTTTTCGCGGCGTCGCCAAGCGGTCCGCATTTGTGGTGGACAAAGAGGGGGTTGTGCGTTTCGCCTCCGTATCGGACGACGCCAAAGTGATCCCCGACTTTGAGGCGATTAAAGGCTGTCTCGAGTCACTTAACTAACACCGAATTCGAAGCGGGTCGAGGGGGGTAAGCCGATAGCTTTCGCCCCTCGTTCTATTTCCGTCGACGGGCAAACAACCATGTCTTCCGAACTTATATCTGAAGAGATCGGACACTCCATTCCGACCGAATCATACGATTCACGCCACAAGGATCTCCGTGGCGACGAGTTCTGGCGCCTCGTCCCGGCTTACCGCGACTTGTCGTCGACCGAGTTTAACGATCATCGCTTCCAGAGTCGGAACGCTATCACCAGCACCGAAAAGTTGCGCGCCGTTCTCGGCACCCTCGTGCCCGATGCGTTTTTCGATGACATGGAAGAGGGCCAGAATCGTTCCACCATGAGCATTAGACTGTCTCCCTACATCGTCAGTCTAATCGACTGGGCCGATCCGTACGGGGATCCCCTGCGGCGCCAGTTTTTGCCGTTGGCAAGCAGTGCACTGCCAGATCATCCGGAGCTCGATTTCGACGCCTTACACGAACAGGAAGATTCTCCGGTGCCGGGATTGACCCATCGCTACCGAGACCGGGCCCTTTTCCTGGCCTTGGATACCTGCCCGGTCTACTGCCGGTTCTGTACTCGCTCGTATTCGGTGGGCCTCGATACGGACAAGGTCGACAAGGTCCATTTCGGTGCCCAGGTGGAACGCTGGGAGCAGGTCTTTCGATATCTGGAGAATCGCCAGGAAATCGAGGACGTGGTCATAAGCGGCGGTGATGTCGCCAACCTCCGCTCCGAACACATCGAGCTGATCGGCAACCGTCTCCTGGATATGGAGAACATTCGCCGCATGCGGTTTGCGACCAAAGCTCCGGCCATTTTGCCGCAAAAGTTGATCACCGACGATCCGTGGGTCGACGCACTTACGCGGGTGGTGGCGAGGGGGCGGCGGCTCGGCAAGGAGGTGGCGCTACACACCCACTTCAATCACGCTGCCGAAATCACGGCGATAACGCACGCCGGAATGAGCAGGTTGGCGGAGCGCGGAATCACCGTGCGCAATCAGTCAGTCCTGCAGCGTGGCGTGAACGATTCGGCGGTCGCCATGCAGCTTCTCATAAGGCGCCTGTCGTTTATCAACGTGCAGCCGTACTACGTGTTTGTTCACGATATGGTCAAGGGCGTGGAAGACCTTCGCACAACACTGCAAGCCGCCTTGGATCTCGAAAAGGGCGTGCGGGGTGCAACGGCGGGTTTCAATACCCCGACTTTCGTGCTGGACACCATGGGCGGCGGCGGCAAACGAGACGTCTACTCTTTCGAGAACTATGATCGTGAGCACGGTATTGCCATTTACACCAGCCCAGCCGTCCGTCCGGGCAAACGGTTCCTGTTTTTCGATCCGATTGATACCTTGAGCGAGTCGGCTCAACGTCGGTGGAGGGATAGCGCTCAGCGGATCGAAATGCTGGCAGCTGCGATCGGGGCCGCGGGCATCGCGGACCGCTAGTTGCCCGTCGCCAAAACGCGATGAATTTATGCGACAGGGCACTCGGGTCCGGTTGCCCATATTCTCCGCTATAGCTACCGTTTAATGCTAGGAGTTCCCCGCACCAAACTGGCGACCTAAATCGCCTCTCCCTCCAACGGCATGTAAGCTTTTGAGAGGCTGTTACAATGGAATACAGCAATTTGGCCCTTGGCATCGGTGGCCTTTGCGTCCTCGCGGTAGGAATCGGTCTCGGTGTTCTAGTTACCTATTTGCTGAGGCGAAACAACATATCCCACCTGGAAGAGGAGATTCAGCAGCGTATTGAGCGCGATCTGGCGGAGGAGGAACGTACTGAGCGACTCGACCTCCTACAGGAAAAGGACGACTGGTACAAGCTCAAGACGCAGCAGGAATCGGAGTTGGACGACCGGTTGAACGGCCTGAACCGGCGGGAGAAGGAACTGTCCCAAAAGGATCGGCAGGTGCACAACGATCGGGACGAACTGCAGAAGGAGGCATCCGGCCTCGATAATCGCGAAAACCGATTTGCCAACAGGGAACGAGCCGTAAATCAGAAGGAAGAGGAGCTCAAGAAGTCGATCGACGAGTACCGCGAACGGCTGGAGCTGGTGACGAACCTGACCTCTGACGAGGCGAAGGAGCAGCTTATAGAACAGGTCGCCGGAGAGGTTCGGGCGCGTTCCGCGGCGATGATTCGCAGCGAGCGGGCGCGGGCCAACGAAGAGGCCGATCGTGAAGCTAAAAAGATCATCGCCCAGGCCATTCAACGGTGCGCCGTCGACGAGACGGTCCAGCTGTCGACCGCATCCGTCGCCTTACCCAACGAAGCGATAAAGAGCCGCATCATCGGCAAGGAAGGACGCAATGTAAGGGCGTTCGAAACCGCCACCGGTGTTAAGGTCGTGGTCGATGATACTCCTGACACCGTGCTGCTGTCCGCCTTCGATCCCGCCAAGCGCCAGGTAGGCGTGACGGCTATGAAACGCCTGATCAGCGACGGCGGGTTCACGCCTGGGCATATTGAGCAGGTGGTTGCCGACTGTCAGAAGAAACTCGAAGAAGACATCGCTAAGGAAGGCAAGCGCGCTCTGGAAGAGATCAAGGCGTTCGACTATCACGCCGAGCTGCCCCACTACGTCGGCATGATGAAGTACCGTACGACGTATGGCCAGAATCTGCTTCAACATTCGCTGGAGGTGGCAAAATTGGCCGCGGTTATGGCCGCGGAGCTCAAGCTGGATGTCAAGCTTGCGATGCGTGCCGGCCTGCTCCACGATATCGGCAAAACCTTGAGCCGGGAGATGGAGGGTTCGCACATCGAGCTGGGAGTCGAACTGGGCGACCGCTTCAACGAGCACGCCGTGGTGCGTGAGGTCATTGCCGAGCACCACGAGCACCACGAGCGGCAGTCTTCCATCTGCTTTCTGGTGCGGGCGGCGGATACCGTGTCCTCCACCCGGCCCGGAGGTCGTCGAGAGGATTTGGAAGGATATGCCCAACGCATCATGCAGCTGGAAGAGATTGCCAACTCGTTTGAAGGCGTACGTGACGTTTACGCCATCAACGCGGGCCGCGAGATTCGCGTAATGGTTCGCGGCGACAGGATCGACGATGACGACGCTGAGATGCTGGCGTTCGAGATCGCCGAACGGGTCAAAAACGAGGTAACCTTTGCCGGCGAAGTGAAGGTGATGGTTGTCCGGGAGACCAGGGCGGTTCGCTACAGTGGCCGCGGTCGCGGTCGCAAGAATCAGAACTCAACCCGCCGATCCCGTCCGCGCCGGCCAAAGAATGCGGTTCCCGCGAGATGAAGGAACTTCGACATAAAAAAGGCTGGTCCGATCGATTCTACCTGGGACCATTGTTCCTCGCCCTGAAGCGCACCTTCGACAATCTCCTCCGTCTTGCTGGTGTGCAGCCCTCTGCCCAGGCAGGTCGGTTGGGCATTCCTAGGTTGACGAAGGACGACCAGGGTCGCATCAAATGTGTCGCCTGTTTCCTGTGTGTCGCGGCGTGCCCAGCAGGCTGCATCGCTATCGAGGCAACCGCGGCACCTTGGGAAAACCGGGAGAAGGTCCCCAGGCGTTTCGAACTCGATGCGGGACGCTGCATCCTCTGCGGATTGTGTGTGGACGCCTGCCCCGAAGATGCACTCGATCGGTCCGCCAGGTGGGCACCGGTGGCGCGCGATCGCGACGGACTCCGGCTGCAGATGGACGCACTGTTGTTACGCTGAACCGGTCTAGTTTCGCGTAAATGCATTGCGTTTTCGGGTGCCGATCCATCCCGACCCGTGGCGTTGCCTTTGCTCGCCGTACTCGACCGGTACGGCTCGCTCAGGCGCCGGAATTCCATAAGCTATTTCCGCGACAGGCCACTGGCTTTCGCTTTAGATCCTCCCCAGCTGACCGTTTCTACCTGCCATGAAAAAGATTGCCATTCTCGGGTGCACCGGATCCATAGGCGACACCACCTTCAGGGTCCTCGAAGAACTGGAAGGGGAGTTCCAAGTCGTCGGTTTGAGCGCGGGTCGGCGCACGGAGAAATTGTTGATCCGTGCGGCAGGGTGTGGAGCTTTACGCGTCTGTGTGGGGGCGGTCCAGGAGGAAGCCGCGGCTAGAGCCAGTTTGCCCGGAATTGACGTGGTTTCCGGTCCGGAAGGACTCGTGTCGTTGGCCACCGACGGGGAAGTGGACCTGGTCGTCAATGCCCTGGTGGGTCGTGTCGGTCTCGAACCGACAATAGCTGCTCTGCGGGCGGGCAAGGTAGTGGCCTTGGCCAACAAGGAGCCGATCGTCATGGCCGGCGAACTTATCATGTCAGCGGCGGCGAAACATGGAGGTGCGCTGTTGCCTCTGGACAGCGAGCCGAACGCCATATGGCAATGTCTAAAAGGGGAGCGCAAGGACGAGATAAGCCGCATAATTCTCACGGCGTCGGGCGGGCCCTTCTTCGGCTGGACCGCCGAGGAGATGGGAACCATAACGCTCCAACAGGCGCTGAATCATCCGACCTGGACTATGGGTCCGAAGATCACCGTCGACTCGGCGACCCTGATGAACAAAGGGTTCGAAGTGATCGAAGCCAGCTGGTTGTTCGATCTGAGCATCGAACAGGTCGACGTTGTCGTCCACCGCGAGTCGACCGTTCACTCAATGGTCGAATTTGTGGACGGCGCGATTCTTGCCCATCTGGGCAAAACGGATATGTTCCTTCCCATACAATACGCCCTTACCCATCCCTCCAGACGCAGAACGCCGCTGGCGTCGCTCAATCTGCTGGAGCTGGGTGCGTTGCACTTCGCGGCGCCAGATCGGGAAAACTTCCCCTGCCTGGATCTATGTTATTCGGCTGGACGGGAGGGGGGAACGGCCCCGGCCGCATTGAGCGCCGCCAACGAGGTCGCGGTGGCCGAGTTTCTGGCCGGAAGAGCCGGCTTTGTAGACATTAGCGAAACCAATCGGCGGGTTCTCGATGGCTGGGTTAACCGCGCCGCCGACAGCATCGAAATCGTGGTCGAAGCGGACCGCGAGGCGCGCGAGGTGGCTCGCCGAAACCTCGCCGCGCTCAGCGTCTGATCGACAGTGATCAAACATTGACTCATAAGGCATACTCGGTCGATGACCGACGAACAATCTGAACGCGCCGCGACGCACTTGGCGTATTGCCAGCTGTTCATGAGGGCGGCAACGGCGGTAATCATGGGCGCTTTCGTATTGATTGTCGTACTTACGACCGCGTCCACCGGTGCCTTCGTGCAAGTTGCGGCCAAGGTCCTCTACTACGTGATCGTAACCTCCGCGATCTTTTCGGTTGTTGTCTGGTTTTATAGGACCCGGATCGAAAAACGAATCAGAATACCGCGAGTTTTGTAGTAGGTTCTCGATGGAAGAGATCGAAGCCCGAGGAAAATTCCACGCCGCACATCGGCAGCTCGGATACAACGGCAAGTGTGCGTACGTACATGGTCATACGTGGAGGGGAACCTTCACCGTCAAGGCCGAGCAGTTTCCTCGAGATCCCAAGCTCGACATGGGAGTCGACTTCGGTGCTTTGAAGGGGATTTTTCGGGCGCTGGACCATAAAATGCTGATCTCCGAGAAAGACCGAACCTTTCTGGAGGCCAAGCTCTTTGAGCCGGAAGGGGTCGTGGTGTTACCCGGAGAGAATCCAAGCGTCGAAAACGTCGCTTTGCACTGTCTCAAGGAAGCCGTAAGCGTCATCTCCGATGTCTTCCCTAACAGACACATAGAGTACCATATTAGAACCACGATCCAAGAAACCGACAACAACTTCTTTACTCTGGAACGCAGTGTCACTATTTGATGGCTAGAGACCGACTCATGAACGCGCGGGATGCCGCTACCTACTTGAGGTGTTCCGTGTCTACCGTTCGGCGTCTCGTACACGCCGGCGAGCTGCCCCATTACCGGTTGGGAAAGATGGTGCGGTTCCGGCGCAGCGAAATAGATGGTTGGCTGGCACTGCACCACGAAGGCGATCTCCCCCCCGAGCCCTTGGCTTTTAATCCCAACCAACTTTCCCTGTTCGAAAGCACCGTTGTACTCGGTCGCTGATCGAGCCCCATCTCACCGCAATCTCCCTGCGAGGAGCCTGGCATGAGATTTTTCGTATTCGCGCTGGCGGTTGTGTGGTACTGCGGATGCGGCGACAACAAGCGGGACAATCCGGCCGATCCGGAAGCTGGCGGCGATGGTGACGAAGAAGGGATTCAGCTTGTTGCCAATCTGCCCGAGGGAGGGTTTGCGGGTAACAGCTCGGGTCTGGAGTCGATACGCTTCGAAGTCAGCGCGCCGGATATAACCCGCCCCGTCGAAGGCGCCATGAACCTCGTCGGCGACGAGGCGCGGGCGCTGGTACGGGACGTGCCCATCGGAACGGGTCGGGTGTTCCGGGTCGATGCCTTCGATGCGAATTCTATCCGCACCTTCTCGGCCTCGGATACCGTCGACGTCACCGAGACGTCGCCGTTGAGCGTTGCCCTCATTCTTGAGCGCGTCGTCGGGGCGCTGGAGCTGACCTCGCAACTGCCGCCGGAGGTGGACACTTTGGCGGTGGCGATCACGGTGTCTGGAGATACGCTCCGGTTCTCATTTGGGGTTGAGAGCGAGGTCCTACAGGAGCGCATCGAGGACATACCCACCGGAACCGACGTCGCCATTGCGATTACGGCGCTGGATCCGGATAAGCAGGTGTTATTTCGCAGGGACCTCACCCGCGACATTCGCGAGGATCTGGTTGCCCACATAACCCTTTCGGTGACCGCGGGAGCACTGCAGGTGGTGGCCCATTTCCCGGAGTATATCTCCATAGCCGAAATCGACCGCTTCAGCGATTCGGCAGGTACCTTCTTCCGCCGTGCCAATAATCCCGGACTCCCGGCAGCCAACGAAGCGATCAACATGGACGATGCCCGGTTTTTGTTGGGTGGCATAGGACCCAATGGCGAGCGCATAGAGTTCTATCATTTCGATGTGCGCACACCCGCACCAGCGCCGATCTACGTGCTGACCGACCGTAGAGGAGATTCGGTCGCCGGACAGTTGCCGATCTTCGATCTCGTCCCGGGAGACGAGGGACACAATGATTTCTGGCAGATTCACGAAGCCAGGGTCATCGACGCCGACTACAAGCCGAACGCTATCACCTCCCTGGAAGCGCTCACCGCGGCGGAATTGGAGATTTCCGCCACGAACGATGTACTCAACTGCGTGATGGTGCCGGCCGGCTCCATAGCCGGCAAGCGGTTCGATGCCGGCGCGTCGAGGGCTCCAATGGACGGCTGGTACCGAGATCAGGTCGTGAAGTACTTCCTCTTCGAGGGGCTCAGCAGCACCGGTCTCGTGGACTTCAACGGGGAGGTGTTGAATACGCCGCAGATGTGGGGGTTCTTCGACAACGATCGGGATGTAGATGACGGGTTCGCCAAAGATTCCGCGACCGGGGACACCCACAACGTCGCTACGCGGCTTCCCGGTGATGAAGGATATTCTCCGTTGTGGATTCTGCAGATCTTCAAGCTCGACGCCTTTGATCGCGTCACCGGATTGGCTAGCGCTCTTGATCAATCGCGCAACGAAGAGAATCTGCTGGAACTCACCGGACTCCTCTATATCAACGCGCCGATCGTCGGCAAGGACTAGCAGCCCGATGGCATGTGAGCTGCAGATCAGCCGCGTTGCTGTTGTCGGGGCCGGCGTCATGGGAGCGCAGATCGCCGCTGCCTTCGCCAACGCCGGCCTGGAAGTGGATCTGCTGGATCTGGCCGCGGACGACGATCCGGCGGGGCTCGCGAAGCGGGGTCTGGAACGTACCCTGAGTGCCCACCCTCCCGCATTCTATGTCCCCGAACTTGCCGATCGTGTCACGCCCTTGGGGCTCGATAACCTGGATTCCCTCAGCACGGCTGATTGGGTGATCGAGGCGATCGTTGAACAGCTCGAACCCAAGCGCACCCTGCTGGAGCGGATCGAAGCGGCCGTCGCTTCCACGGCGATCATCAGCACAAACACGTCCGGACTGTGCATAAGCGGTCTCGTCGAGGGCCGATCGCAGGAATTCGCCGCGCGATTCCTTGGCACCCACTTCTTCAATCCACCGCGTCAGATGAGGTTGGTGGAGGTTGTTCCTGGCAGAGGAACGCGGGAGGGTCTCGCGGACCAAATGGCTGCGTTCTTGACCGATGTCCTCGGCAAGGAGGTAGTTTTCGCCCGCGACACGCCGAACTTCATCGCCAACAGGTTGGGAATCTTCGTTATCATGGATCTGCTCCACGGGATGGAGGAAGCCAACCTCAGCGTCGAGCAGGTAGATGGCTTGACGGGCCCCGTCCTGGGCCGCCCCAAGAGTGCCACCCTGCGTCTATGCGATATCATCGGGCTGGATACCCTGGCCCACGTGGCGCAAACGTCGTACGACAATCTGCCCCACGACACGATGCGAGATCGGTTCGTTCCTTCCGCTACCCTGCGGAGGATGCTGGAGGCGGGTCTCATAGGTGCCAAAGCGGGCGGCGGTTTCTATCGCAAGGTCGACTCCAAGATCCAGGCGATAGATCTGAAGACCCTGGAGTATCGGGATCTCCAAACCCCGGAATTCTCTGGTCTTGATACAGTGCTTCAAATTCGGGATCTGGGAGATCGGTTACGCCTCCTGTGGGCAGAGGGCGGCAACTTGAGTCGGTTTGCGCGCCAGCATATGACCAGCGTTCTCGAATATGCGGCCGACCACGCTGCGGAGATGGCCGCCGACGTCTCGGAGATCGATCGCGCCATGAAGTACGGTTTCAATTGGGTGGCCGGACCCTTCGAACTTTGGGACATGATCGGCGAACTCGTTTTGGAGGAGAAGCCGGTGCCGTTGCTGCTGGAGTCCGCGCAGCGGATGGCCGGCGGAAGCTTTTACGCAGGAGCAGGGGCCGACCAGCAGGCGCTCGAGACCACCGGCGATGCACTAGTGCGCATTGCGGCGAAGCCATCGCCGCTTACGGGCGCGCACATAGTGAATGAGAATGACGGCGCCTGTCTTATGGACCTTGGTGATGGGCTGGGTGTATTGCAATTCCGTGGCAAGATGAATGCCATTGGACCGGAGGGGCTTGCTCTAGCGTTTGAAGCAGCGAACGGGAACGGATTCAAGTCACTGGTCCTATGCGGTGCCGGAGAATTGTTCTCGGTCGGTGCGAATCTGAAGCTCATCGACAATATGAGTGAAGCCCGCGACTGGAAAGCCCTGGAGCGCTACTTGTGCGACTTCCAGAACTCGATTCGCGGACTGCAACGGGCGCCGTTTCCGGTGGTTGCCGCCCCCCGCGGGTTGGCGTTGGGAGGTGGGTGCGAATTCTGCCTTGGAGCAGACCTGCGCCTGGCCGCCGCCGAGCTTCGTATGGGTTTGGTGGAGACTCGAGTCGGTTTGATACCGGGGGGAGGAGGCTGCATGGAGTTGGTGCGAAGGTTCGGGGAGGATATAGAAAAAGGATTCAGGATCATCTTTCAGGGTCAGTTTACCGACAACGCCTACGAAGCTCGGCAGCGCGGGCTGCTGGGAGACGAAGACCGCATAACCTTGCGTGAAGATGGGTTATCCGCCGCGATCGCCTGGGCCCGCGAAAGGGCAACCGAAGAGTACCTCCCGCCGTCTCCGGCGATGCTTCGCGTGGCTGGTGCGACCGGCATAGATCGGCTCGAGAATTGGCTTGAAGAGCAGAAAGGTGCAGAGCAGATAACGACCTATGACAGAACAGTGGGTCGCAGCGTCACCAGAGTACTGTGTGGTGGCGAGACCCGCGCCGCCCAGATGGAGGAGCAGGAGCTCCTCGATCTGGAGCGCGAGGAGTTTCTGAAACTGTGCGGCAACGAGGAAACCCGCCAGCGGATCAAATATATGTTGAAAACCGGCAAACCACTGCGCAACTGATTTGCAGGGCTGGCTACTCTGATCTTATCCCCCATGGCGTGAGATGTCCGAGCTCACCGACGCGCTGAGCGTCATCGGAGCGGCACTGGATGCCGATTCCCTAGGAGATCTGCAGAGCAGGTTACCGGCGGACCTGAGGCCGGCAGTTGGCACCCACGATCGAGGGGCCACGCCATCCGAAGAAGAGTTGAAGCGCGCCATCGCCGTCGTTGTCGCGGCGGACCCCAAGGCGGCACACCTCATTCAACTCCACATGTTTCCCTTCGAAGATCTGGATCTGTTGAAGGATGCCGAGATCCAGACATTGATGATGCACGTGGACAATCCCACGCTCGTGCAGGCTCTTCTCGGGGCAGATGAAGTGCTCTCGGCACGACTTCTGCAGAATCTATCGGCGCGGCGTCGCGCCATTGTGCAGGACGATTTGGAGCGTGCAGAGCAGGAATTGGAGCGTGCAGAGCAGGAAGAGGTGGTAATGGCGCAGAGGAGCATACTCGACGAGGTGCGCCGGCAGTACGATGCGGGGCGCATCGACACCTATTTCGGGTCGGCGGAGCGCAAGGTGCGGGGTCCGACGACGACAGAAGATGCGAAGGGAGTAAAACCTAAGAAGAAACGCAAGCCGAAAGCGACTCGTCGAGGTGGGATGAAACTGATATGGCTGGCCGCCGTCATCGCTGTGGCCGGCGTCTTGTGGCTCGTTGTTGGCATGATGGGTTCCTCGTCGGAGCAGGCATCAAAAGAGGTACCGGCCGTAAAGGCAAAGAGGTCCGGCGGCATCGTCTCGAAGAAGAAAGCAGATGCCCAACCGAGTCGCACGAGTCGGCGTGGCAAACAGAGGCGATCGCAGACGCTGGCGCCGGGAGACTCATTGAAGACGGATAGTGCGGCCGCCGTGGTCAGGCTGCCTGGCGCCACGGTACGCACCGATGTCGAAACTGAAATTCACCAACGAGATGACCGCGAGGGAAACCCAGGTCCACTCTACCTCCGCCTGGGTTCCGTCCGCGTCGAGGTCCTGCGGGATGACTTCATTCTGCAAACGCCGGTCGTCGAGATTTCGGGTAGCGTGGGTTCTCGGTTTGCGACCAGAGTTGTTTTAGATGCAACAACCCGAGTCAACGTGGAGCGAGGAACCGTGTTGGTAAGATCTTTACTAGAATCGAATCGACATTGGGTGATTAGCGAAGGTAAGCAGGGGCAGTTCGATTCCAGTGGCCGCGTTCAAATCGGCAACAACGAGGCAAGGCGGAAATAGGACATGCCGATTGTCCCTCGGAACACGGAAATGAAAAGCAGACGTGCTTCTTGTTAAAAAGGAGATTTTTCGGGTTGCAAAACACCTCAAAAAAAACTGAAAAAAATGCCAGAAAAGCGTTGTCAAAAATATGTTGCTACTTATATTTGACTGAATCCCAACGATTTCCCCTCCCTAAGCAACTCCCTTTGCAGTAGGAAACTCCCTTCACAGTTGCATGAAGTTTCATAGTACGTCAAGATCTCTCCCCGGGGATCTGTGTGCTGTGGAATTCGTAATAGGAGGTTAGTGCGTATATGACCGCGTTGCAAACAGACACGCTGGTCGATCAGTACTTTCACGAAATCGAAAGTTCTGTGGGATTATCCGCGGCAGATGAGATCAAGGTTGCCAAGAAAATCAAGAAGGGCAGCGAAGAAGCATTGTCAGATCTCGTAAAGGCAAACCTGCGGTTTGTAGTGAGTGTGGCAAAGCAGTACCAGAATCTCGGCTTGCCGCTGTCGGATCTCATCAACGAGGGAAACCTCGGTCTCATCATCGCTGCCAAGCGCTTCGACGGTAGCAAAGGTTTCAAGTTCATTTCCTACGCGGTGTGGTGGATTCGGCAATCCATCCTGCAGGCTCTTGCCGAGCAGTCGCGAATCGTACGCCTGCCATTGAATCGGATAGGCGAGCTGACCCGCGTCAACAAATGCCTCAACAAGCTCGAGCAGCGTTTGGGGCGACCACCCGAAGTAGATGAGATCGCAGACGAGCTCAATACCCAGGTCGAGGACATGGATCTTCTGTTGCGTCTGGCGCAGCGGCCCGTGTCATTGGAGACCCCCTGCGACGATAGCGAGCCAGATCGGTGTTTCGGGGATCTCATTCCCGACGACACCATCGAATCCAGCGACGACGTGCTTTCGGAAGACGAGCTAAAAGACGAAATCACGCGGTCGATGCATGCCCTGACCGATGGCGAAGCCCGAGTCTTGAAGATGTATTACGGTCTTGCCGGCCACGAACCGATGACGCTGGAAGAAATCGGAGCTTACGTGGGACGCACCCGGGAACGGGTGCGCCAGATCAAGGAAAAAGCATTACAGAAGCTGCGCCACCCGGCGCGCAGCGACTCGCTCAAGGAGTATTACGGGGAGTAAGAGAGCTGGCCGGTTCCTTGACAGAAATTGGGCGGCCGGCTAATTTTTTTCGCGTTATTTGACGTGTAATTCGGTTATTCCGGCGTAGCTCAGCTGGCAGAGCGGGTGGCTGTTAACCACTTGGTCGTAGGTTCGAGTCCTACCGCCGGAGCCATTTTTTCGAGCCCTAACTACAGCGACTCGATAGTTAACGCGAAGCGCCGGAGGGTGACCCCTTCGGGGTCTCGTCGTACCTGGCGCTTTTCCAAGGAGTTACGCCCCCTCCTACATGCTCCTCGATTCTCCGGTTCGTAAATTCAACTTGGGGTGCCGCGTGCAACCAGGGGGGTTGCGCACGCCCACCCCGCGATTTCGTCTGCGGATTCTCCGATTCTCCATTTTTCGTTCCGCGTTGTTTAACAGCCCTTTTCGCCTCGGACCCCCGAGTTTCGACATTTCCTAACCCGCGCCGGTAGGTATCCATCGGAAGCCGGGCCACGGGGGTCCGGCTGATCACCAGACAGCGGTCGTGGCCGTGAGAACGGAGCCCGTTGTGGGTGCCGGCGACATCGCCCTGGGGCGGTGTTGAGCGGACTCCAACGGCTCTGACGACCGTTCCGTCCCCCACGGCATCCACGACACCTCCTCTTCCGCGGGCCCGCCGCGAAGGAGGACCGGATGCCGCCCAGCCCGCCCATCCCTCACATCCTCGATGACGTGGTCGCCGAGATCGCCTCGATCCTGGCGCAAGGCTACCTGCGGCACCGGAAGAGGCGCCGTATCTCGCCCGAACCAGGGAGTGAGGCCAAGAAAGTCCAATATTCCCAAGTGGTTACGGAGAAACGACTTGATAGTTCGGGCCGCCGCAGCCTTCATTCATGACACGAGTTAACGCCCCGGAGACGGCGAGGCGGAGGGACCGCCCGCCAGGGGCCGAGTCCATGAAGAGGAGGATCTGGATGGAAGCAGACACGTATCAACAGATCCAGGAGTTGTCGCGGCTGACCGTCGGCCAACTGCGGGAGAAGTACCTGGACGTCTTCGGCGAGGAGACCCGCGCCCGCCATAAGGAGTTTCTGCGCAAGCGCATCGCCTGGCGCTTGCAGGCCCGAGCCGAGGGCGACCTCTCGGAGCGCGCCCGCCGCCGCGCCGCGGAGCTGGCCGACGACGGCGATCTTCGGCTGCGCGCCCCCCGCGATCCGGTTCGGCCTGGCTCGGCGGACGTGCGAGCGCGAACGACGAAAGGTCGCCTCCCGCCCTCGCGTGATCCGAGACTGCCGCTGCCCGGCACGCTGCTGGCGCGCGAGTTCCGGGGCCGCGACGTCGTGGTCAAGGTCCTCGACGAGGGCTTCGAGTTCGAGAACCGGCGCTACCGGTCGCTGTCCGCCATCGCCCAGGAAGTCACGGGCAGCAAGTGGAACGGGTTCCTCTTCTTCGGCCTCGGCGACGGTGGCGCACCCGCAAACGGGCACACGCGCCAGGGGGTGAGCGAATGATGCAAGCCTCATCCTCCGCACCAAACGGAGCTGTCCGCTGCGCCATTTACACCCGCAAGTCCACCGACGAGGGACTCGACCAGGACTTCAACAGCCTCGACGCCCAGCGGGAATCGGCCGAGGCCTACATTCTCAGTCAGCGACACGAGGGCTGGACCTGCCTGCCCGACCGCTACGACGACGGCGGCTTCACCGGCGGCAATATGCGGCGGCCCGCGCTCGAGCGCCTGTGCGCGGACATCGAGGCCGGCCGCATCGACTGCGTGGTGGTCTACAAGGTGGATCGTCTCAGCCGCTCGCTCTTGGACTTCGCCCGCATCATGGAACTCTTCGACCGGCAAAAGGTGAGCTTCGTCTCGGTCACGCAGCAGTTCAACACGACCAGCTCGATGGGCCGGCTCACCCTGAACATCCTGCTCTCCTTCGCCCAGTTCGAGCGGGAGATCATCTCCGAGCGCACCAAGGACAAGATGGCGGCGGCGCGTCGCAAGGGTAAGTGGGTCGGCGGCCAGCCGGTCCTGGGCTATGACGTGGACCCGAAACGCGCCCGGTTGGCCGTCAATCCCGACGAGGCGGCCCAGGTGCGGGAAATCTACAACTTGTATCTCGAACACCAGGCCGCGATCCCGGTCGTCCAGGAGATCACGCGCCGGGGATGGCTCACCAAACACTGGATCACCAAGAAGGGCCGCGAAACCGGGGGTAAGCCCTTCACCAAGAACGCGCTGTATACCGGCTCCTGACGAATGTCATCTACGCCGGAAAGGTGCGCTACGAGGGCACGCTCTACGAGGGCGAACACGACGCCATCGTCGACGCCGACGTGTGGCAACGGGTCCAGGAGACGCTCCGCCGCAACGGCCTCGCGGGCGGAAGCGGGGTACGCAACAAGTACGGTGCGCTGCTCATGGGCCTGCTGTTTTGCGCGCCCTGCGAGTCCGGCATGGCGCACACCCACACCCGCAAGGGGAGAAGGCGCTACCGCTACTACGTCTGCCGCAACGCCCAACAGCGGGGCTGGTCGTCTTGCCCGAGCAAAGCACTCAACGCCCACGACATCGAGAACGCCGTGGTGGAACACATCCGCGGCATCGGGCGCAACGAGGAGGTCGTTGCGGCGACCATCGCCAAGGTGCGCGAGCAGAGCGACCGGCGGATGGCGGAGCTGGAAGTCGAACGGCTCAACCAGGAGCGCGAGCTCAAGCAGCTCTACTCCGATGTCGAGAAACTGGTTCGCGCTGCCGGTTCCGACCGCTCCAACGGCTTCACGACCGATCAGTTGGCCGATCTGCAGGATCAAATCCGCACCTCGGAGCAGCGGGTCACCGCCATCCGCGAGGAGGTCATCGCGCTGGAGCGGGAGGCCGTCGGCGAAGGTGAGTTGACCCGGGCCCTGGCGCACTTCGATCCGGTGTGGGAGTCGCTGTCGACACGCGAGCAGTCGCGCATCATCCGGGTGCTGGTTGAGCGGGTCGGCTACGACGGGCGGGACGGCACGGTGACGGTGGCGTTCCGCTCCCTGGGCATCAAGGCCCTCTGCCAGCAGGCAGCCATCGGCGGTCAGGAGGCGATCGCGTGAGAGGTCGCGCATGCGAGCCACGAGCCGGGCCGAGCCCGTTGGAAGTCTCCTTCACGTTCCAGCCCAAGAACGGCCGGAACAATGGTCACCGCCATGTGGATCCGGACCGAACGGTCGAGCCGGGGAATGTGCTGCGTATCTCCAGATTGATGGCCCTGGCGATCCGGTTCGAGGGGCTGATCCGGCGCGGCGAGGTGCGGGACTATGCGGACTTGGCGCGCCTCGGCTACGTGACCCGGGCGCGGATTACGCAGATCATGAACCTGCTCAACCTCGCGCCCGACATTCAAGAAGCGCTGCTGTTTCTGCCGCGCACAATCCAGGGCCGCGATCCGATCCGCGAGAAGGACGTCCGTCCCATTGCCGCCGTCCCGCACTGGAACCGCCAGCGCGCGATGTGGGCGACGCTGGTCAGACAGCGCCCACCGTCCCGTCCGTAATTTCTCATCATTCGACGCGCTCATTCCCCGTCCATACGCTGTCGTCCCCTGCGAGCGCCCTTCTGCTTTTCCTTGATTTGTGTATACTTTTCTATTAGCCTGATATATATCAGGTAGTAAGGCTTGGGCCTGATGCGTTGGCGTTGGCTTGCGCCGGTTGCATACAGCGGCTTGAATCGTCCCCAACAGCGTACATTGATGTGACACGCCAAGCTGGCGCTACGAGAGGTACATTTATGGAAAGGAACCTATGACTCAACAGAGCACCAAGTGCAAGCTCACTATTGCGGTCTTAGGCGATTGGGGCGACGCACAACTCTGCGATATCGAGAAATTGTTAACAGACACCGCCTCACATATAAATCGTGTGCTCAGAACTCCTTTCGCCGGAGAGATTCATGTCAAGCCTGCACCACCCGACGATCGAACACCCCCGGGTTCTTTATCGTTGTTCTCAATGCGAGCCATATGTCATCCAGCTCGACACTCGCGGCACGTATTGGTCTCAATATGCATACCAATTTTCACATGAGTTCTGTCATATTCTATCCGGTTATGAGCACCTGAAAGAAAACCCGAACCAGTGGTTTCATGAGACGGTCTGCGAGCTTGCTTCGGTGTTCAGTCTTCGGCGTATGGCAGAGCGGTGGCCTATTCACCCACCCTACCCCAAGTGGGCTGACTATTCGGACTCGTTGATGTGTTACATTAACGAGTCCGACGTTGAGCAGGCTGCGCTTGCTGGCTGCAGGGCCTCGGCTGGCGTGTGGCCCAGGGGCCAGATATTGCCTCGGAGCGTGCCGACTACGGGGCGGTGGTGCTGGAGCGGCGGCGGCGGGACGCCTCCCGCCCGGCTCAACCTGGGAGCTGCCCGCCGAGGCGTTGGAGGACGTCTTCCGCAGGCTGACCAGACCGGAAGGACCGACCCTGCAACCGCGCCTTCCACCGGATGCTGGTGGAGCGCCCGTCACAGATGAACAGGGAAGAAGGGAAAGGAGATGACATGCTGTCGATCAGATCAAACGTAGCCTGGAAGGTGGGTGCGGTCTGTGCGCTGTTGATCGGCATGGCCGCGGCGTGCGGCGATGATTCGGTTAGCGGTCCTGAGCCGACCCCGGACGCCGCTATACCGCTGAAGATCGGTCTGCTGCTGCATTTCAGCGAGGGATCGATCGAGTTGGCCGTCGCTTGGCGGCGGGCCTTCGACCTGGCGATCAAGCACATCAACGGAGGAGGAGGCGTGTTTGGGCGGCCGGTTGAGGTGCTCGTGGAAGATTCCACCCTCGACCCCGTGGCGGACGTGGCGCGGCGCATGATCGAGGTCGAGGGTGTTCACGTCATCGTTGGCCCCATCACCAGCGCGGATGCGCTCCTTGTCGCGGAGCAAGTGACCGGCTCTGCGGGCATACCCACTATTAGCCCTTCGGCCACCTCCCCAAGGCTCACGGAGGCCGCGGATCACGACTTCCTCTTCCGTACCGCTCTATCCGACAACGCCCAGGGGCCCGTCCTCGCACGCGTCACGCGAGAGCGAGGCTTCACCAACGTCGGCCTAGTCTACCGCGATGATGCCTGGGGGCAGGGCCTGTCCAGGTCTTTTGAAGAGACCTGGACAGGAACGCTCCAGGCCGCCGCAATCGATCCCGGCCAGACTACTTTCCTCCCCCAGTTGCGGCAGACGGCGGGCGAGGAAGCCCAGGCCCTCGTCGTCATCACCTTCGAGGCGGAAGCTGTGACCCTTATCCGGGAGGCGATCGAGAACGGCCTGTACGACCAATTCACGTTCGGCGACGCCCTGAAGAGCCTTGAGTTGGTCAGAGCCATTGGGGGCGAGCACCTCGGAGGCATGTACGGCACGGCGGGGGCAACTGCCCCGGATAACGCGGCTTCAGCCGCATGGGATAGTGCATACGTCGCGGAATACGGCAAACTACCGGTGTTCGTCTACGTCAAGGAGGCCTATGACGCCACTGTCGCGCTCACACTCGCGGCCCAGGCCGCCGGCAGCGTCGATGGGGCCGCTATCCGTGACCGGCTGCGCGCCATCGGCAGTGCGCCGGGCGAGGTCGTGATCGCGGGTCCGGAAGGCATCGCCTCCGCTCTTCGTATTCTCGCAGAGGGCGGGGATGTCGACTACGAAGGCGCCGCCGTCACGCTGGATTGGGACGAGAACGGCGACCTGAGCCGCGGCCATATCGGCGTCTGGCGTTTCACCGAAGATGAGCAGATCGAAGACCTCGAGGCGGTCGCGTTCGAGTATTAGACCCATGAGGAGCGTCGGCGCGCTCTCCGCGACGCTACACGGCAAGAGGATCGCGTCGTGAGCAAGGTCCTCTTTTCAACGTATCTGAACCATCTAGCCGACGTGTGGCCCGTCGGGGCGACGCGCGGGAGGAGAGCTTCTACCCGGCGCTGGCGGGTATGCTGAAGGCTGTGGCCTCCGCCACCGGCAGGACGCACGTCCACGTGACCACCCTGCCCCGGCCCACCGAGGGCGGCAACCCGGATTTCCGCCTCTGGAACGGCAAGGATCGCATCATCGGCTACCTGGAAGCCAAGAAACCGACGGAAGAGCGGCTGGATGCCGTCGAGGATTCCGAACAACTCAGGCGCTACCGGTCCACGTTCCCGAACCTCATCCTCACCAACTTTCTCGAGTTCCGGTTGTACCGGAACGGCAAACGCGAGCGGACGGTCGTGGCCGCCCGGCCCCTGGTGCTTAACACGCTGGGCACGTCGCCGCCGATTGAAAAGCCGGATGAACTCTACGCCCTGCTCGACCGCTTCCTCGGCTTTGCGCTGCCCCCAACGTTCACCGCCGAATCGCTGGCCATCGAACTGGCCAAGCGCACGCACCTCCTCCGCGACCGGAATGGGAAGTGGGATCAGCCGGGCGTTTCTTCATTCGAGCACTCCCCAAAAATCCCTCACCCGTTTGCTGGCCTCGGCAACCGTCTTGAGTCGTGTTTCCTCGGCTGTCCAAGGCTTTCCAGGGTGAAGGGTATCCCACCAACTTCGCTCCGTTTTCCTCCGCCTGCCGCCTTGATGGTGTTTCCCGAGTTACACGCAGGTGCGGCTTACGTGTCGAGAGGTCCAGCTGCCTGTGGCCACCACCCTTCCGGATTGGCTATCGTCCCACGAAGCGGGGTTACGCAAGGATCCGTACCAAAGAGACAAGAACGCATTGGTGGCATACGCTCTTTTGCCAGTCTTCGAGGAATTCCCAGCAGGATGGAACGCCATTGGCAGATTTCCGAGTTCTTCGGCAGAACTTGCGTGCTCCCTATCTGACTGGTCTTCGTCTGTTGACCCTGATGACATGCCTTTCGTGGTCCGTCTATCAGATGAACTTGGCTATTACAATCGCGTCTAACAACAGGTAATTCAGACCCAGTGCCCCGAAATCGGACCTGCACATCAGGTTCGAGGAAACTCCTTCATCAGCGGTTTGGCTGCACCCGAGAGATGAAAGCACACAACGGCCAGAACTTAACATCGAACAATAAAAGACCTGGGTAGTTTCGATGGTTATGCACCGGTCGCATGAGGTTGTGCGCATCGTTGTGCCGAGCACGGAATGGAACGGATGGAAGTTATGGCTCCGAAGCACACGCCCAGAGGTCGACGCCCGCTCCAAGAAATCAGCGTCCCCCAACGGCGCACCTTGAAAGAAATCCGGCGATTCCTCGACCAGCGCGGGTTCCCCCCCGACAATCCAAGAGCTTGCGGATAGGCTGGGGATCTCTCACGCCAGCGCGCATGCGCAGGTGAGCCAGCTGGTACGCAAGGGCTACCTGAGGCGGGAACCGCGCAAGGCCCGGGGACTGGCCATCCTTCGCGAGCCGGAAGACCCCGCCCCGGAGCACGGTGGCCGCGGGGGCGCCGATTCTGGCCCCGGAGAACATCGTCGGCGAGGTGCTGATCGTCGTGGCGCTGCTCGGCGACGAGGTGACCGTGAAGCGTCTCTCCATTCGCGACGAGCAGATTGAGTTGAGGCCGGAGAACCGCTGGCACCGGCCGGTCACCGTTGGGCCGGACGACGCGTTCCGCATTCTGGGGAAGGTGGTGGCAACGAAACGGAAGCCTCCTACCCGGAAAGGGATCGACGGGACATGACGCAGGCCGTGAACTCGGACTCGGCAGCGTCGCCCTGGTTTCGCTGGCCGAGGCCCGGGAGAAGGCGCTGGCCAATCGCAAGCTGGCTCGCGAGGGCGGTGTGACCCGCTGGCAGAGAAGCGCCGCGCCCAGGGCACACCCAGCTTCGCTGAAGCCGCCGCGCGCGTGGTGGAACAGCAGCAACCCGGTTGGCGCGATCCGAATTACCCGAAGGTCTGGCTGCGAAACCTGGAACGCTACGCCTTCCCGCGGATCGGCAAGATGCCGGTCTCGGAGGTGACCAGCGCCGACGTGCTGGAAATCCTCACGCCCATCTGGCACGTGAAGATGCAGACGGCCCGGACCGTGCGCCAGCGCATCCGCGCCGTGCTGGAGTGGGCCATCGCCATGGAGTTCCGCATCGACAACGCGTGCGACCGGATCGTGCCGGCGCTCGGTCCCCAACGTGACGTTGTGCAGCGCATGCAGGCGTTGCCCCATCGCGACGTGTCGGCGGCCATCGAAACGGTACGAGCGGCGGGGGCAGCGCCCGTGGCCAAGCTGGCCTTCGAATTCCTGGTGCTGACGGCGGCGCGGTGGAACGAGGTGAGGGGGGCGGTGTGGGCTGAGATCGATCAGACGGACCGCGTATGGACGGTTCCTGCCACAAGGATGAAGGCCAAACGCGAGCATCGGGTGCCGCTGTGTGGCCGCGCGATGGAGATTCTCGATGCAGCATCGGTGCTTGACGACGGAGCCAGTACGTTCGTGTTCACCATCGGGGACGGGCAACCGCTTTTCGAAAAGGAGCTGCGCCGCCTGCTCCACAAGCTGGATATCGCCGCCGTGCCGCACGGTTTCCGATCTAGCTTTCGGGACTGGGCGGCCGAGAAGACGGATCATCCCCGGGAAGTGATCGAGGCGGCCCTAGCGCACGTGGTCCGGAACAAGGTCGAGGCGGCCTACGCCCGTTCGGACTTGTTTGAGCGCCGCCGTATTCTGATGGACGACTGGTCGCGCTACCTAGTCCAAGGGACGGTAAAGGATTCGGAGCCCGGACAATAACATCGGCTGAAGCCATCCAGCGGGGTGGCCAGATCAGGCGAGCGGTGGCTCGGTGTTGCAGAAGAGATCCCGGTTGTGGCATGGGTTGCTCGATTGGTCGGAAGCGGTGGACCGTTGTGGCGCGGAGAGAGGTGACAGCGTAAGCCGGAATGGCAACGCCGGTAAGGAGTAAATTCATAATGGCGAGAAAGAACCGAACAGTAGCGAATCGGCAGAAGTCTCTTCAACCCGTCGCGCCGGAGGCGAACTTCACGCTAGCCGGAGTGCGGATGATGTATGCGGGGATGGAAGGTAAAGAGTTCCGTTGCTCAATCGGTGGGCATTGTCGAACACAGATTTTTGAATTCCCGCGGATCGATTTTCGTCCGAACGGCGACGAGCCTCATCACTCCATTTATGACTCTCCGTCGGTTCAAGCGTGTGTTACCTCGAATCTAGTCGGCTACTTCGCTAACGGGACGCGTGGTAGGCATTACGCCATCAGCCCTTGCTTGCGGCACGTAGTCGGTGAGACCGAAAAGAAGATCAGATCCCAACAAAAGGACCACGTACCGGTGTTTTTGGTGATCGAGGAGCACAGCGAGTTGACGCCTGTCGAGATGATCAAGGGTGAATGCAGTATATCGGACGAAGTGTTGTTACGAGATGGTGAAAAGAGACCTGTTTTGGTTGGCGGTAGGGAAAATCAGAAGTTCATAACCGCTTGGGCTACGGTTGACGGAGCGTGGCCGACAATTCCCAGCAATCAACAGCTCGTAAATTTGATACTGGCGGGCGTCCGAGTCGCCCAGCAGACAGCCAATCCGATACGCAAATACGTGGATCAGAGCTGTCTCGTGACGGACGATGGCCGCTTCGTGGAGATGATGCGACCTACAATGTCGGGAAGAGGGCAAACAGCAACGGTGATGGATGCCAGGGCGTATAGAAGCAGGGCCGCAGATATTCGGAAAGCCATTGCTGTCATTGAACTGGACATTGAGACTCCGCACATGGCACTGCTAATCAACTCAATGTACAGCGATGATCACAAGGACGAGTCCTACCGGCGACTCCATTACCTGCGTTTATGGCAATCGTTGGCCGAGGCCGGAAAAGCAGGCCTGCGTTACGCGGGAAATGTCAGGGAAGACGACGTTGTTGTGGCTGGACAGAAGACGCTAAGGGAGTTGACTGAATACCGAGTTGACATTGCGCACTGGTGGACGGATACCATTGACGAGAACTTCTTGGCAGATCTGCAGCGGACAATAAACGAACTGATTCGCCACAGATATTTCTAAGTAATCGGCGCGGTCGCTTCTTTCTTGGGGCGGAGGCTCCCAGCGGATTTGCGGGATTATTGAGTAAGAATAGATTTAGTTATGAATTATATTGAACTACAAGAAAACAATTAAGATTGAAGACCGTGGGCCAATTCCACGTGGCTGGGAGATAGCCAGGTGTGGATGAGGACGGCCGTAGAGAAGGACCGCCGAAGTGGACGCGGGCGGAATGATGTCGAGATCAATCACCACGAGCTCAACGTGGCACACGTATGCGCGGGTCTTGCATTCGAACTAGTGCTAAAGGCATTGGCGAAAAGTGAAGGTCGACGCCCGACAAGAACGACCGCTCCGGCTCACCGACGACCAGCGCCACCGCCTCACCGTCCTTGGCCATCGCTTGGGCCGTGCTCGGCTGCGGGAGTTGGCCACTATCGTGACCCCAGACACGGGATTTCCGTATGTACCCCGTCGGTCCACCACGCTCCGCCCAGTTTCGCGCCAGCTGGGCCGTAGATGATCCGGAAATCGTCCGCATCTCGAACAGTGCAGCGACTCATGGACCGTTAGCCGGAACAGAGCATCAGATTGCCACAGCCGACCGAGCGGAAGACGGCACTCTACTTGCGCCAACTTCCTAACGACAGACTGCGCCATACGCGTCCGAGCCATGAACGAAGAGTCTGACGGCTCGGTGTTGAGCCGAGCAGGCGGGCCCGCTCGACGTCGGCATACTCCGAATGACGACCTGGATCGATCCTATCCAACCAAATCACGGCGTTGTCCCGTATAGCGTAGTGGCTGCCGCAGCCGGAATTGGCCCACACGGACCCACGGGTAGGACCGTCCAGGGAGACCGACTTCCCATCGAAGTGAACGTGCCACCGGCTGGGGTGAGGGACAGCACCGTCAGATCCCCGCAACCGCAGGGACAGCGCAGGTTGACGGTCCGATACTTGTGGCTGATCCAGAGCTCGCCAGCTTTGATTGCGTCGAACTTGGGCAGAACGTCTACCCAGATGGGACGGAGTTTCACGGGCGCCACTCCTGTGAGTCAGTCCGCTCTGACAATGCGCGGCGTCTCGAGTCGGAACCTATGGAGGAACGAAGCGGACTCAGAAATATACTGCTCCGTGCGGCGCCGCCACTCCATCACGGCAAGTGACGCCGCCAACGCGTTCACTTCGGGCAACTGGACGTTGCGATACCCGGGGACGTTACCCTCGACTCTAGCATTCGGTATGGCCTCCTTCCACGCCACAGAGCCTGTGGCATAGGCGCTTGTCGTCACGACGCCTCTAACGGCGCGGTCGTCCAGCGTTATGCTCACGCCCGAATCTATGAACGGAACCGCCGCCTTCGAGAGCGCGCAGTAGACGACATCCTGACGCGGCGAATCGCCGTCGGTCAACTGGTCAATACACACGAAGGCATAGTCGATTCGATGAGCCGACAGAAACTCGCCGAACGTGGACGGGCTGTCCACTCGGACAGCGTGGGGGTGGATGCCTTCCCGGAGGGACGCGTACTTGGAATAGTAGTAGTCCACTTTGCGTAGACGTCCCTTGTGACGCGACTCAATCTCCTCGGCAGCAGGTGCGCCGGGCGCCCGCATGAAGTTGTGCCAGTTAACGTCGTCGGAATCCAAAAGATAGATTTCCATCACGGGCGTTTTGGCAACAAGGTCCAAGACGTAGGCGCCCGTTCCGCCCAGGCCAATGATCGCAATCCGCTGATCGCGGATTCGATCCTGAACCGGGCCTACCGCCGCTCGTGCCTCGAAAGTGTTAGGTATCTTGAACGGACCCCGCTTCGCGAGAGAAGCAGTTTCGGAGTAGCCGGCCGCCGACACGGCCCCGACGATCTGCTTCGCATAGCGATGGATCAAGTCGCTCGCCGACTCGTCCTCTTCCGGGCTGTCTTGGCTACCTTTCCGGATGGAGATGTTCGACCAAGTTTTTCCGTCGCCGGTGATGTGCTTGTTCTCCGCCTCGTGCAGCTCGTTCCAGATCAACTGCGGTTCGCTCATCGTAACGGACATGACCTTGATACAGCGCTGACGAGACCACGCAAGGCGACGCGAGGCTCACGCGCTTCTTGCGGCAGCTGGCCGGGTACGCGCTCACCGGCGGCGACCCGATCAGCGCCCGGTTCATGCGCCAGGACTTTTTCACCTACCGGCCGCAGTTCAAGCTGCTGATCGTCGGCAACCACAAGCCGGTGCTGCGGAACGTGGATGAAGCCGCCCGTCGGCGCTTCAACATTATTCCCTTTGTCCACAAACCCGAGACCCCGGACCAGCGTCTGGAAGAGAAGCTCAAAGCGGAGTATCCGGCCATCCTGCGCTGGATGATCGAGGGCTGTCTGGACTGGCGGGAGCACGGACTACTGCGGCCCGACAGCGTCCGGCAGGCCACGGCCGCCTACTTCGACGAGCAGGATCTGTTCGGACAATGGATCGAGGCCTGCTGCGAGACCGGGCCCGGGTCATGGGACACCACGGCGCGTCTTTTTGACTCCTGGAAACACTATGCAGAACGCAACGGCGAATACCCCGGCAGCACCAAGGCGTTCAGCGCCAACCTGTCCAAACGGGAGTTCCTCGCCGACCGGCGCAGCGTGCACGGTTGCACCCAGCGTATTTTCCGCGGGATTGCCGTCCAGGTCGGGCAGGATGGACGGTTGGACGGATGGGACCGATGAAACCATTCACCGCTCACGCGCGGGCGAGTACGCGCGCGTAGACGATCAACCGGATCACGCGTCCCATCCGTCCAGTCTGTCCAGCAAGGGCACCCGACCTACCTGCATCGAGGCGCCGCCATCGGTGCCAACGGCTCAACAAAAAACTCACGGTTCCCCCGACGTTTTCCGCTCCCGTCCGGTAAGTATGTACGGTGAGGGGACAGCCCCCTCGAAACAGCCCCTGGGGGCGGGTCGGATCTTGGGGAGTGAGGGTTCGGAGACCGCGTGTGGCAGATTCTTTTTCGTGCAAAATGACGGGTGGGGGGGGTCGATGCCGCAACGACCGCCGCGGCCGTGCCGCAAGCCGGGCTGCAAAAACCTGAGCGTGGACCTCGGCGGCTGTTGCCCCGAACACGCCGCCTGGGTGGATGAGACGCACGTCCAAGCTCGCCACGCCCGGGACCGAGGGCGGGGCAGTGCGGCCCAACGGGGCTACGGCGCACCCTGGCAGCGTATCCGGCGGCAGACGCTGCGGCGCGAGCCGCTGTGCGCCCTCTGCGGCCGGGCCGCCGATGTGGTGCACCACCGGGACGAGGACCCCGACAACCACGCCGAGAACAATCTGATGAGCCTGTGCCGTGCCTGCCACGAGCGCCTGCACGGCCGGCTACGGGGACCGCGATGATGAACCGGTTGAAAACAGCATCCTGGCGGCTCGACAAGCTCGCGCCCTACGCCCGCAACCCGCGCGACAACGACCAGCAGATCGCACGCATGGCGGCGGCCATTCGGGAGTTCGGCTTCCGCATCCCCATCGTGGCGCGCTCCGATGGTACCGTCGTTGACGGCCACCTGCGGCTCAAGGCGGCGCGACAGCTCGGACTGGCCGAGGTGCCCGTGGTGTTGGCCGACGAGTTGAGCGACGCCCAGGTGAAAGCCTTTCGACTGTTGGCCAACCGTTCGGCGACCTGGGCGGCGTGGGACGAGGATCTCTTGACCCTCGAGCTGGAAGAGCTGCAAGCGATGGCCTACGACGTGAGCCACACGGGCTTTGATGCCGCCGAGATCGACGCCCTGCTGGCCGAGCCCACGTCCAAGGGGTTAACCGATCCGGACGAGGTGCCCGAGCCGCCGGCCGAGCCGATCACGAAGCGGGGCGACGTGCGGGTGTTGGGCCGGCATCGGCTGATGTGCGGCGACAGCACCCAAGCCGACGATGTCCAGCACCTCCTGGGCGCGGCCCGTCCGCACCTGATGGTCACCGATCCGCCCTACGGTGTCGCCTACGACCCGGCCTGGCGCAACCGGGCGCTGGCCGGGAAGAACACCCGGCGCACCGGCCGGGTGCTCAATGATGATCGTGCCGACTGGCGCGAGGCCTGGGCGCTGTTTCCGGGTGATGTAGCCTACGTCTGGCACGGCGCCCTGCACGCCGTCACCGTGGCCGAGAGTTTGACCGCCTGCGGCTTTGAAATCCGCGCCCAGATCATCTGGGTCAAGGAGCGGCTGGTGCTCTCGCGAGGCCACTATCACTGGATGCACGAGCCCTGCTGGTACGCCGTCAAGGGAAAGGCCCACTGGCAGGGCGGCCGCAAGCAGGTCACCGTGTGGCCGATCCCGTCGAAAGACCAGGATGCCGCCACGACCCACGGCGCCCAGAAGCCGGTCCAATGCATGCAGCGGCCGATCGAGAATCACTCGAGCCCCGGCCAAGCGGTCTACGAGCCGTTTGCGGGGTCGGGCACGACGCTGATCGCCGCCGAGATCACGGGCCGGGCCTGCCTGGCCATGGAACTGGATCCGACCTACGTGGACGTGGCCCTCGGGCGCTGGGAAGCCTTCACCGGGCAGAAAGCGGAGGCGGCGTAAGCGATGACCGGCCGCAAGCCTTTACCCACCCGGCTCAAGGTGCTCAAAGGGACGGCGCAGCCCTGCCGCACGAATCCGCGGGAGCCCCGCCCGGAGGTCGTCGAACTCGCTCCGCCCGAATACCTGGGAAAAACCGCCCGGGCGGAGTGGCAGCGCAAAACCGAGGTGCTGGCGCGGATGGGGGTGCTGACTCGAGGCGACGACGCGGCCCTGGCCGCCTATTGCCAGGCCTTCGAGCGCTTCGTCGAGGCCGAGGGCAAGCTGCGCCAATCGGGGTTGTTGATCAAGACCACCGGCGGCAACGTGATCCAAAACCCGCTGGTGGGCATCGCCAACCGCGCCATGGAGCTGATGCACAAGTTTTTGGGCGAGTTCGGTCTCACCCCGTCGAGCCGCACGCGCCTCCAGGCGCCGCCAGCGCACACAGACCCTTCCGAGTGGGTGGGGTTCGGGAGCGGTTGAGATGGCCGCCACGCCCTTCGCCACCAGCGCCAACCGCTACGCCCGCCAGGTCGTGGGCGGCCAGATCGCCGCCTGCCGCTATGTGCGCCTGGCCTGCCAACGACACCTGGACGATCTGGAACGGTCCAAGGGCAAAGACTACCCCTACCGCTGGCGGCGGGAGGCGGCGAATCGGATCTGCCGCTTCGCATCCAACATGGTGCACGTCAAGGGCCGGGCCTGGGCGGGCCGGAAACTCACCCTTGAGCCCTGGCAATGTTTCCTGTTGGCCAGCGCCTTCGGCTGGGTGCGCAAGGCCGACGGGAGGCGCCGCTTCCGCCGGCTCTACGCCGAGATTCCCCGCAAATCCGGCAAGTCCATGCTCGGCGCCACCATCGGCCTGTACCTGTTCGCCGCCGACGGTGAGCCGGGCGCCGAGGTCTATGCCGGGGCCACCAGCGAAAAACAGGCCTGGGAGGTGTTTGGCCCGGCGCGGCAGATGTGTCTGAAAAACCCCGCCTTCACCGCCCACTTCGGCATCCACGTCGGCGCCGGCAACCTCCACATCCTCACAAGCGCCAGCCGGTTCGAGCCCGTCATCGGCAAGCCCGGCGACGGGGCCTCGCCCCATGGCGCCATCGTGGACGAGTACCACGAGCACCCCACGCCCGACCTCTACGACACCATGCTCACCGGCATGGCGGCGCGCGCCCAGCCGATGCTGGCCGTCCTCACCACCGCCGGCATCGACACCGCCGGGCCCTGCTACGCCCAACGCGACGAGGCCGTGAAGGTGCTCGACGGGGGGCTCGACAACGACCGGCTCTTCGCCGTCATCTACACGCTGGACGAGGACGACGACTGGACCGACTGGCGCGTCTGGGAGAAGGCCAACCCCAACCTGGGCGTCTCCGTCTACCCGGACTTCCTGCGCGCGCGGCGCCAGGAGGCGCTGCAGATCGCCTCGCGGCAGAACGTCCTCAAGGGCAAGCACCTCAACATCTGGGCCCACGCCGGGGCGGCCTGGATCAACATGAGCCAATGGCATGCCTGCCGGACCGACGTGGGCCTCGACGACTTCGCCGGCGAGGCGTGCTGGCTCGGCGTGGACCTGGCCTCGAAGGTCGATCTGACGGCCCTGGCGCTGCTGTTCCGGCGCGGCGAGGACATCTATCTCTTCGCCCGCCATTACCTGCCCGAGGACACGGTCCAGCGGCCCGAGAACGCCCACTACCAGCGCTGGGTGGCCGAGGGCCATCTCACCGCCACGCCCGGGGCGCGGACCGACTACCGCTACCTGATGGACGACCTCTTGGCCTTCGCCGAACGCTTCCGCGTCCAGGAACTGGCCTACGACCCGCGCGAGGCGGAGCTGTTGATGCAGCAGGTCCGCGAGCAGGTGGCCTTCCCCTGCATCGAGATCAACCAGGCGCCGGTCTTCATCTCCGAGCCCATGAAGGAGTTCGAGGCGCTCTATCTGTCCGGCCAGCTGCGCCACGACGGCGACCCGCTGCTGGCCTGGCAGGCCGGCAACGTGGTGCTGCGCTCCACCAAGACCAAGGCCTACTACCCGGGCAAGGAACGGCCCGACAACAAGATCGACGGCATCGTCGCCGCCCTCATGGCGCTGTCCCGCGCCCTGCTGCACACCAACGCCCCCGTCATCGCCTTGGAGGTCTGGGACTGATGGGCGTTATGTCCTGGCTCCAGGGCCCCTGGCTGCAGGGCCGCAAGTTCGCCTCCCGTCGGACCTTGGAGGACCTGTTCGGCGTCTTCGCCGCGCCCGCCAAGAGCGGCGTGGCCGTGACTTGGCAGACGGCGCTCGAGGCCACCACGGTCCTGGCCTGCGCCCGCGTCGTCGCCGAGGGCTTGGCGCAGGTGCCGCTGAAGCTCTTCCGCGCCCGCGACGGGGGCCGCGTCCCGGCCTCCGACCATCCGCTGTATCAGCTGCTGGAGGAGGCGCCCAACGAATGGCAGACCCCGTTCGAGTTCATCGAGCAGATCGTCCTGCACCTGGTCTTGTGCGGCAACGCCTTTGTCTTCGTCAACCGCAGCCTGGGACCCATCGCCGAACTGCTCCCCTACGAGCCGCAGCGGGTGAGCGTCCACCGCAACGGCTATGCTCTCACCTACGAGATCGCTATCGGCGACGGCCCAACCATCCGCGTCCCGGGCGCCGAGATGTGGCATCTGCGCGGACCCTCCTGGAACGGCTGGATGGGCCTGGAGGGCGTCAAGCTGGCCCGCGAGGCCATCGGCTTGTCCTTGGCCACCGAGGAACACGGCGCCCGGCTGTTTGCCAACGGCGCCGTCGTGGGCGGCATCCTGTCGGCCGACCAGGTGCTCAACGAGGAGCAGCGCACGGCCCTGCGCGCCTCCTGGGAGGCCCGCCACGCCGGACCGGCCAACGCCTTCAAGACCGCCGTGCTGTGGGGCGGCATGAGATTCACCTCCATGACCGCGCCCAACGACCAGGCGCAGTTCCTCGAGACCCGCAAATTCCAGGTCGAGGAGATCTGCCGCGCCTTCCGCGTGCTCCCCCTCATGGTCGGCTACGCCGACAAGACCGCCACCTACGCCAGCGCCGAGCAGATGTTCCTGGCCCACGTCGTCCATACCCTGGGACCCTGGTGCCGCCGCCTCGAAACCGGCATCGCCAAACACCTGCTCACCGACGAGGAACGACGCGAGGGCCTCTACGCCAAGTTCATGCTCAACGGCCTGCTGCGCGGCGCCGCCAAGGACCGCGCCGAGTTCTATGCCCGCCTCTACGGCATCGGCGCCCTCAACCCCAACGAGATTCGCCAGCTCGAGGACCTCAACCCCTACGACGGCGGCGCGCGCTACCGCGTGCCCCTCAACATGACGGATCCGGCCGCTGCCGAACACAACGATGACGCGGCCACCCGTGACCCGGAGGCGGCCCATGCAGCGTCTGACCTGTAGCCTGCGCGAGCTCAAGTGCGCGTCCGGGGAGACCGACGCCGACCGCATGACGTTTGCCGGTTATGGCGCCGTGTTCGGCAACGTCGACGCCGACGGCGACGTCATCCTGCCCGGCGCCTTCCAGCACAGCCTCGCACAGGCTCAAGCGGGCCACACGCCCTGGCCCGTCATGCTCCTGCAGCACGGCGGCGGCCGGCTCGACGCCGGCGACCTCACCCCCATCGGCGTCTGGACGGACTTGAGAGAAGACGAGGTCGGCCTGCGCGTGAGCGGCACCCTCGCCGACACGACGCGGGGACGCGAGGTCTACACCCTGATGAAGATGGCGCCCCGGCCCGCCATCGACGGGCTCTCCATCGGCTATGTGGCCCGGGAGTGGGAATCGAGTAGGACACCGGACCCGCCCCGCCGCCGCCTCACCCGCCTCGACCTCATCGAGATCAGCCCCGTGACCTTTCCCGCTAACGCCCGAGCGCGGGTGGATCAGGTCAAGGGCAGCTGCGAGCGCGAGGCGATCAAGTCCCTCGCCGCCTTGCTGCGGCGCAACATCACTTCCATCAAAACAGCCACCCGGAGGTAACCCATGGACGAGATCAAACAGCTGCTCGACGAGCAGCACCAGGCCTTCGAGGCCTTCAAACAGACCAATGACGAACGCCTCAAGGCCATCGAGCAAAACGGACACGCCCCGGCGGAGCTGGAGGCTAAGGTCGACACCATCAACGACGAGTTGACCCGCCTGAGCCAAGACCTGGCCTCGGTCGCCAAGAAGGCCAACCGACCCGGCGCCGGCGCCGGCGCCGACGGCCCGTCGCCCTCGAGCACACCCAGGCGCTCGGCCGCTACTTGCGCAAGGGCGAGGACCGCGACCTGACCGGCCTCCAGCGCAAGGCCATGGCCACCTACAGCGACCCGGACGGCGGCTACTTCCTCACCGAGGAGATGGCCTCTACTATCGAACGCACCGCCACCTCCATGGCGGCCCTCTCCAGTCTGGCCCAGACCCTTGCGGGCAACGCCGCCGTCTACAAAAAGCCCGTGCGCACCGCCGGCCTCTCCTACGCCTGGCGCGGCGAGGGCGACAGCCCCGCCGCCACCTCCACGCCCACCTTCAGCCTGCTCACCTTCGAGGCCCGCGAAGTCGACGCCTTCCCCGAGGTCACCAACGAAAGCCTCGAGGACCTGGGGTTTGACGTCGAAGCCTTCCTCACCGACGAGGTCGCCCTGGCCTTCGCCCACGCCGAGGCCGACGCCTTCCTCACCGGCGACGGCCTCGCCCGGCCCCGTGGCCTGCTCACCTACGATGCCGTGACCAACGCCAAATACGCGTGGGGGAACATCGGCTACGTCGCCTCCGGCGCAAGCGGCGCCTTCGCCGCCTCCAACCCCAGCGACACCCTCATCGACCTCGTCCATGCCCTCAAGGCCCAATACCGTGCCGCCGGCGCCTTCCTCATGAACGACCTGACCCTGGCCGCCATCCGCAAGTTTAAGGACGGCCAGGGCAACTATCTCTGGCAGCCGGGACTCCAAGCCGGCGTCGCCGGCCTGCTCCTGGGCTATCCCGTGCGCACCGATGACGCCATGCCCGACGTCGCCGCCGCCAGCCTCGCCATCGCCTTCGGCGACTTCCGCCGCGCCTACCTCGTCTACCGCCGCCGCGGCCTGCGACTCATCCGCGACAACATCACCCACAAGGGCTTCACCGCCTTCTGGGTCACCCAGCGCCTCGGCGGCGGTGTGCAGAACTTCGAGGCCGTCAAGCTCATGAAGTTTGCCGCCAGCTAAAGGAGACCGACCATGACCCGTGATCTCTACAGCAACCTCAACGCCACCCAAATCCTGGCCCCGGCCGTCTACGATGCCGACAAGAACGCCGCGGCCGTCGACCTGCAAGGCTTCGGCGCCTGCCTGCTCCTGGTCACCGTCGCCGCCGCCGGCGCCACCCTGTCCAAAACCGTCAAGATCGAACTGGAGGTCGAGGAAACCGACGATAAGGACCACGGAACCTGGACCGACGTGGACGACGCCCACCTGGCGCACGCCGTGACCGGTACCAACGACGGCTGCTTCGCCGTCATCGCCGATGCGGACGACGACAACACGGTCTACGTCACCCAATACCGCGGCCACCAACGCTACTGCCGCGTCGTGGTCAACCTCAGCGGCGCCCACGCCACCGGCACGCCCCTCGGCGTTCTCGCCCTGCGCGGCCACGCCCAGGTGGCGCCGGTCAACGCGTAAGCGCATGCCCGGACGGCTGCGACTGATCACCGCGCCGGCCATCGAGCCGGTCACGCTCGAGCACGCCAAGCTCCACGCCCGCATCGACCATGACCTCGAGGACGACCTGCTGGCCACCTTCATCGCCGCCGCCCGCCAGCACGGGGAACACTTGACCGCACGGCAGTTCGTCGAAGCCGAGTTCGAGCTGCTCCTGGAGGCGTTCCCCCAAGGCAACGGACCCATCGCCTTGCCCCGGCCGCCGCTCCAGGCCGTCGAGGCGGTCGCCTACGTGGACTTCGACGGCGAGGAACAGACCCTGGCCGCCGCGAACTACCGCGTGGATGCCGCCGGGCAGTGCGGTGTGATCTATCCGGTCGAGGCCTTCGCATGGCCTCCCACGCGAGGACAGCCGGGCGCTGTTGCCGTCCGCTTTCAGACCGGCTGGCCCGTCGTCAACGGCGCCGCCTCCACCCCCGAGGCTATCCAGACCTGGATGCTGGCACGCGTCACCGGCGCCTCTACGAGCAGCGCGAGGCCTTCGCCCTACGGCCCCTCACCAGGCTGCCACGGGATTTCCTCGACGGGTTGCTCGATCCCTGGTGCGTGGCCCAGGTCGGCTAACATGCCCGCCGGACGCTACCGCCACCGCGTCACCCTCCAGGACGCCGCCATCACGCGGAACGAATACGGCGAGGTCATCCGCACCTGGTACGACCGCGACACCGTCTGGGCCGCCGTCGACACCCTCAAAGGGGACGAGTACTTCGCCGCCCGCACCCTCCTCAACGCCGTCAGCCACCGCCTCACCCTCCGCTACCGCGCCGACCTCACCCCCCATCACCGCCTCCTGTTCGAAGGCCGCACCTTCGACATCGAAGCCGTCCTCCCGGACTCCCGCAAGACCCGCCTCATCCTCATGTGCTCCGAGCTCGTCTAAGCACCAGGCCGATCCGTGACCGGGCCCGGACTCACGGGAACAGACCGTCCGACTTCCTTGCCGGACGCCGGCATCCGATCCAGTCCAGGATCGGGCCGGAACTCCTTCCGGCGCCTTGAGGCGGACAAGGCGCCGCCGATCTCGATGGCGTTGACCTGCGTAGTGTCCAGGCGTTTCTCGCGGCCTCCGATCCGGCCTTCCTGGACGCGGTCCTGGACGACGAGCGCGGCTGGCGCGAACTGACCGTTCCCCCCAGGAGCCTGATGGTGTTCCGGCACCGGATGCTGACGGACTTCTCAATCGAGCCGTTCGAGTTCGTCGCGCAGGGCCAGGCGGCGGAAGAACGCCCCTCCCGAGGAGGCGCCATGACGCCGAGAGAGAAGCCGACAGAACCCAGAGAAGCCCCGAAGAAGAACACATCCCCCGTACTGAAGCTCTTCGTCTACGGCACGCTCAAGCGCGGCTACTGGAATCACGACGCCTTCTGCCTGGGCGTGCTGGAGGTCCGGGAAGCGCAGGTGCGGGGCCGGCTCTACGAGGGGCCCGGCTTCCCGGTCATAGAGGTTCCGGACGAGGACATTCTCGCCCATGGGACTGCCGATCGATCCGTTGGCCGACGTGGCCACACAGGTGCGCCTGTCCGATTGGGTGGGGAAACACACCCCCGACCGGTCCCCGGAAGCGCGACACTGGGCGCCTGGGGCGCCGTGTCCGGGGAGCTGGTCTCCTTCAACGACCCCGAATCCCGCCTGCCCGCCATCGACCGCCTGGAGGGCTTCCGCCCGGGCGGTTCCAGCCTCTACCGGCGCGTGCTAAGTTCCGGCGACGGTGAACGAAGTACGCGAGCTCGCCTGGGTCTACACGGTCGAGACGACCGGCATCAAGCGGCGCCGAATCGTCTCCGGCCGCTGGCCGAAGTAAGGTCCGCCCACTCCCCCTAAGAGTCTCCCTTCACGAAAATATCTGTCATTAATTGACAAGAACTGTAATATACATGGCTATTATGAGCTGTCTTTGGCAAAGATCGTCTTGCGGCTGGAGAGGTGTACGGGATGGATGAGAAGCCTGGCGATGTCCTTACCATCGAAGAGCTGTCCACCTACCTGAGAATCCCGAGGTCAACGCTCTACAAACTGGTCCGTGAAGGCAAGATTCCATCCCAGAAAGTCGGTCGTCATTGGCGATTTCGGAAAGAGGCCATCGACCGGTGGCTGGAGAACCCCCCTGGCGAAACGAATGACAGTGCATCCGAGTGACCCGAGAGTGGATGGCCCGAAGAAGCCGATAACGGTTCGGGAGTATCCGCCGTTGAACGGAGGACGAGTCTCTTGACGCCAGAACATCTCCGAGCGCTTGTCGAGGGCGGAGAAACACTCGCCGTGGAGTTCAAAGGCGAAGAAGCGGCGGCGTTCACGGACCGCGAACTCGTCGAAACGGTCGTCTGTCTCGCCAACCGCAGTAATGACGGTGCTGCGTGGTTGCTGATTGGGGTGGAGGACGACGGCCGCGTGACCGGAGCTCGACCCCGCCACGAGGCTGGCAGAACCGATCCCATCCGCGTCCAAGCGCTCATCGGAAACCGAACTCGCCCATCCCTGTCCTCTCGTGCCGAAATGGGCTCGTTCGACGGGCGGGAGATTCTCATCATAGAGGTACCAGCTCTCCGCCAGCCGGTCGGAACGTCGGACGGACACTACCTGCGCCGGGTCGTCGGTGGGGACGGCAAACCTTCCTGTGTTCCGTTTCACTTCCACGAGATGCAGTCGCGCCAAGCTGATCTTGGTCTGCTGGACTACTCCGCACTCCGGTTGGATGCCGTGGGCATGGATGCGCTGGACCCGCTGGAGTTCGAGCGCTACCGCCGCATGATCCGGGAAAACCGGCACCGTGGAGATGAAGCGCTACTCGGTCTCAGCGATCTTGAACTCGCCAAAGCACTGGGCGCCGTGGAACACGCAAACGGCGATGTGGCGGTCAGAGTTCTGGGATTGCTGCTCTTCGGTCGAGAGGATGTGCTGGCCTCAACCCTGCCGGCGCACGAGGTCGCGTTTCAGGTGCTCTCTGAGACCGAAGTGGAAGTCAACGACTTCTTTCGCTGGCCGCTGCTCCGAGTCATGCAGGAGTTGGAGGCGCGCTTTCGGGCGCGCAACCGGGAGCGGGAAATCCTCGTCGAGGTGACTCGTATCGGGGTGTCGGATTACCCTGAGCGGGCTTTCCGCGAGGGCGTCGCAAACGCGCTCACACATCGCGACTACACGCGCCTGGGCGCCGTGCACGTGCAATGGCGCAAAGACCGGCTGGAAATCTCAAACCCGGGCGGATTCCCGGACGGTGTGCGTCTCGACAACTTGCTTGTGACTCAGCCGCGTCCCCGGAATCCACTGCTGGCGGACGCTTTCAAGCGCGCCGGCATCGTAGAGCGTACCGCGCGCGGTATCGATACCATCTTCGTGGAACAGATTCGCACGGGTCGTCCCGCTCCGTCCTACGAAAGAAGCACGGAAACGGGCATCGTGCTGGAATTGCCCGGTGGCGAGGCCAATCTCGGCTTCGTGCGCTTAGTGGTGGAGCAGGGTCGGGAAGGCCATCCGTTTTCCCAGGATGAATTGTTGCTCCTGAACGCATTGGGGCATCAGCGTCGCATGACGTTGTCCGATGCAGCCACAACGATTCAAAGGGGGGAAGGTGACGTGGGGACCGTCCTGCGAAAGTTGTCCGAGAGGGGCATCGTGGAGATGCGGGGTACTGCTGGGCGTCAGGTATTCCAACTCTCGGAAGTTACGAGTTTGCGACTGGGCGACCGCACCGACGCACGTCGGGGTCGCGCCGAACCCGTCCAACATCACGAGATGGTAGGCCGGTACCTCGAAGATCATGGTTCGATATCACGCAGAGACGTGGCGGAACTCTGCGCCATCGCCCTCCCCCAGGCGTACAGGCTGTTGAAGAAGATGGAGTCGGAGGGAGTTCTCCGTCGGGTCGGCACTCGGGGAAGAAGTGTTCGCTATGAAAAAAACACATAAAAAGCATAACGTGCGTTTACTAAAAGCACGCGTGCGTTTAAATGCACGCGGTTACATCTGCGTACCGGATCGCGGCAGCAATTTCGACGAGGAGCGGGACTAGCAGTGGCGACCCTTGAAGACTTACAGGCCGGAGTGTTCATCAGAGGGCTGGCACCTGGTGGGGTAGCCAAGGTCGTCCAAATCGAATGGTTCGGCGACCAGGCTGTCAAGGTTACATATGAGGACGCGACGGGAGCTGTCCATAACCGGCTCGTGTATCGCAACGAGGAGCCCTCGCTCGAGGTCGTGGCGGCCGGGCGCCCGTGGTCCTTCCCGGCGCCAGGATCGTCAGCCAACAGAAAGCGCATGGGCTGACGCGGCAGCATCTCTCCATAGACCGCCGTGATCTGGTGTGGCAGTGGCTCAATGCGCGAGGTGTGGATGGCGAGGTAGGGTCGTTCGATGGCGACGGTGCGCTCTTGAGACTTGTCTCCGAGGCCTATCGCATTCGCCTGGCTCACCTGTTCGATTCAGTCCAAGCTGAGAGCGGCACAGGAGTGGGCCATGTCCTCAGCTGAGATCGAAGCGAAATTGAACGAGGCAGCGTCGTATCTTAAGCCTGGCAATGATCGCAGCGTCCCCGAGGAAATACACCAGTTCCGCGAGGAATTCGCGGAGCTGCTCGACGAGGCAAAGATCGACCAGTTGGTGGTGCTGATCGACGACCTCGACCGCTGCCTGCCGGCGACGGCGATCGATACCCTGGAGGCCATCCGGCTCTTTCTGTTCGTGCCGAAGACGGCTTTCGTCGTCGGTGCCGACGAGGGGATGATCGAATACGCTGTTCGCCACCATTTTCCCAACTTGCCATTGGTCTCGGGTCCAATTCCATACGCCCGGCATTATCTGGAGAAGCTGATCCAGGTGCCGTTCCGCATTCCTGCGCTCGGCGTCCAGGAGGCACGCACCTATGTCACGCTCCTCCTGGTGGAGGCCCACGTCGGAGAAGGTCACAAGGGCTTCAACACGTTGCTCGCAAAGGCACGTGAGAGCTTGAATAAGCCATGGCTCGGCGAAGGCATCAGCCAGGCAGACGTGCGCGCAGTCGATCCGACGGACGAGCGGCTAAACGGCGCGTTCCTGCTCGCGCAGCGGATCGGACCGATCCTCGCCGAAGGCACCAAGGGCAACCCACGCCAGATAAAACGGTTCCTCAACTCCCTGTTTGTCAGACTGACAATCGCGAAGGCTCGGGGCTTCGGCGACAGCGTCAACGAAACCGTTCTTGCGAAGCTGATGCTCGCGGAGCGTTTTCAGCAAGACTTCTACGAGCATCTGGCCGCCGCTACGATGCGCTCTAACAATGGCGAGATCGCGGAACTGCGTGACCTGGAGGCAGCGGTTCAGGAAGACGGCAAGGCCAAGCCCTCAACCGGCAGCAAGGAAGCAAAGGCTGAGAAACCTGCGGTGCAGCTTGATGAGAGCCGCGAGAAATGGTTCGAGCGGGAATGGCTGCGGCGCTGGCTCATGCTTCCCCCAGCACTCGGCGCAGTCGATCTGCGTCCCTATGTCTTCGTCGCCCGCGACAAACGCATTCTCGCCGCTGCAGGCGAAGTGAGCGACCTCGACAGCCTGATCGAGGCGCTGACCGGTTCTGAGATGGCCGCGCGCAGCGTAGAGCCGCAGGTCAAAGCGCTCACGCAAGGAGATTCGAAACACGTGTTTAGCGCACTGAGCGAACGTGCCGTTAGCGCGGGTAGTTTCTCCACACAACCGCCCGGTTTCGAAGGTCTCATGCTCGTCGCTAAGCACCATCCGCGTTTTCAGACAGAGTTGCTCGAATTACTCGGTAGTGTAGAGCCAAAGATGCTCGGATTCTGGGTGGTCAAGGGCTGGAACGAGATCCTCACAGAGCCATCCGCGATCGAGCAGCATCAGGCACTCATGGACCAATGGGCGACCCAGGACGACAACCCAAAACTCAAAACAGCGGCCACCCAAGCCCTTCTCTCGCTGCAGAAGGCGGTGCACTAATGGGGACGTCAGGCGCATCTGGCGGACCCGGCGGAGGAACGCCGCTCGTGCCCTCCTGGCTAGGAGACGTGCCTGTGGAGCAACTGCCCGGTGGCGACGGCGATGTTCCTCCCTCGGATGGCGACAGCGATGACATTGGGAACGGAGACACCGGAGAAGCTCAGGGCGCTCTACCATCCCTGCCGCCGATTCCACCCCCGCCTTCTCCTGCACGGTTCCAGGGTGCGCGACGAAACTTTTCCGTATTCGCGGGTTCGGGTGGTACTGACCGCCACGCGTTGCGACGTGCCGCACGCGACTATGTCCGCTCAGGTACAGGTGGCAGTCGCAACGCCACGCAGCGCATGGGCGCATCACGCACAGCTGCTGGCGGAGCCCTCGGCCTCTTCCGCGGATTCCAGCGCGACGGCGCAAACGCCACCCTGCGGCGTCTCAACCTCAGCAATCTGGCTGGCCGCCCCGTTGCCGATCTGTTTCTCGGCCTTACCGACGTCATCTGCCCGGATGGCGGCCCCATCGACGAAGGGATAGCGCGTGACGCCTGGCTGGAGACGGTCGCCGATCTTGGCGACCTGGGTATCGATGACGTCGCCACCCTCACTGCCGGCCAGATGCAGGAGATCTTCCTCGCGTTCGTGGCGCACACTATCGAAACCCGCCTATTCCAGGATATCGGCGTCAACGGCCTGAAGATCGCGGCAGACGTCGCCGCCATCGAGGCCTTTGAGGCGCAGTTCAGAAGCTATATTCGCCGATCGGTGCGTGATTCATTCTCAGGTGATCTGAGCGGGCTTGCGACGTTCTCCGATCGCCAGATAGCGACGATCGTCGACCAGACCTACGAGGAGGCCTGGGACCTTCTCGTAACGTGGGGAGATGCCGAAGAATGAGACGGCACAGCATCATCGCGCGGCTCGGCCCAAGTGACACGACCCATGTAACGCGCCACATGACGGACTCCGTTGAGACCGAATTGCGTTTCATCGACGGTCACCGTCGGCTGGCCTTCGGCCTTGGTCAGATGATCGATCAGCTATATGCGCGCGGCATCCGACCCTCGGAAACCGCCGTGGATCTCGCTATTCTCGCCGCTTGCGTAACTGCAGCAGACACTCGCATCTCCCGCGTCACGGATTCTCAGGATAGTTGGACCCGGGAGATCGATGTCCATGTCCCAGTGCGAGACCTAGTAGTGTGGACGGGGGAGGTCGTCGCACTGATTGAACAGACGCTGAAGTTCCTAACCGGCGATCGCTGGCGCGTATTCTTCCGCGAGCGCCATCTAGACTACCCGGACCTGATCACCAGACCTCGTACCCTGGAGAGGCCGCTGTTTTCTGGTGTTTGCCTGTTCTCGGGAGGCGTCGACAGCTTTGTCGGCGCGGTCGACCTGCTCGAGGCCGACAAGACACCCCTCTTCGTCAGCCACTACTGGGATCTCAGCACTAGTTCGCAGCAACGCTGTGCAGGAAGTCTAGGCGAGGCATACGGCAACTTGCGACCGCGGCATGTACGCGCACGCGTGGGATTCGACAGCAGTGACTTCAGCCGCGAAATGGCCTCCGAGCCGACCACAAGGGGCCGCTCGTTCTTGTTCTTTGCCCTCGCCACACTTGCTGCCAGCGGGCTCGACGGGCCGCCGACCATCTACGTCCCCGAGAACGGCCTTATCTCTTTGAACGTTCCACTTGACTCCCTGCGGGTCGGCGCCTGGAGCACGCGGACGACGCACCCCTTCTATATGGCCCGTTGGCAAGCTCTTCTCGGACAGCTCGGCATCGAGGCCAGCCTCGAGAATCCGTACCGCTTCAGAACCAAGGGCGAGATGCTCTCCGGATGTGGCAACGCGGCGCTCGTAAGGCGACATGTCGGTGAGACCATATCGTGCTCATCGATCGCGAAGGCGCGCTGGCAGAGCCTTTCGCCCCGGCACTGCGGCTTTTGCGTGCCCTGTCTGATCCGAAGGGCAGCTATCGTGGCTGCCTTCGGTATAGATCCAACGACATACACGATTGCCGACCTGCTTGCTAAGCCGCGTAACTCACGGAGCCCGGAAGGCGAACACATCCGGGCGTTCCAGATGATGACCCGCCGCCTTTCACGACTGCCTGACATTGCGGAGATTCTGATTCGCAAATCGGGGCCGCTGTCTGACTACGCTGATGAAGAGATTGCACAATATGCGGATGTCCTCCGACGCGGCATCGTTGAGGTTGGCCGCATAACCGATCGCGTAACGGTAGAGCCCCAATGACGGAGCGGCTACTAGTCAGAGGCTTCGATCTCCATTGCCACATCGACCTGTCTCCGGACCCGGCGGCGCTGATAGCAATGTGCGAGAAGGACCAGATTGTCGCACTCGCCGTGACGACGACCCCTCTGGCCTGGACACAGAATCGGCTATGGGCGGCAGCGAGCCGTTACGTCCATGCCGCTCCCGGCCTGCACCCAGAGCTAGTCGGGGAACGGCATGCGGAGATTGTGCTGCTCGAAGGCGCTCTTGAGGAGTCTCCCTTCATCGGCGAGATCGGGCTCGATGGCAGTCCAAAACACCGGAATAGCTGGGAGACACAGAAACAGGTATTCGCCCGGGTATTGTCGGGCGCGCAGCGGCTCGGTGGTCGAATTGTCAGTATCCACAGCCGGCGTGCCGCTCCTGATGTGTTGCGACATATCGAAGAGTACACCACCCCAGATCGCGTGTTGCCCGTTCTGCACTGGTTCTCCGGCTCGGTCCCGGTCGCCAAGCGAGCCGTGAGCCTTGGGTGTTATTTCTCTGTCAATCAACGCATGCTCAGAGGCGCTTCCGGGATGAACTTGATCCGCAATCTTCCCGCGGATAGGCTCCTCACGGAGACTGATGCACCCTTCCCGACAGTGGATGACCGTAAGACCAAGCCACACGATGTCGTTACGCTAGTAGAGCGACTAGCGTTCGCACGAGACGTCCCCCTTCTAGAGATGAGGGAGACCCTCGCTGCGAACACGAGGAAGGTCTTTGCCTTCGCTGGCATTGACACGGTGTTCGACATCAGCCCATCGTGACGTCCGGCGGCGCGATGAGGAAGGCAGCCGGGGGCATCCTGGGCGCGAAACGCGCCGTCAGCACCAGGGTGAACAGTGTCGTGTCCAGAACGACGACCCGGATATCCTGGTCGCAGTTCCGGAGAGGGGTCTATTTTGATCCGACGGGCGGAAGTCCGCTTGACACCGCTTCCGCCTCTGGTGGGCGGTCAGACTTTCGTAAGTCCTTGCTCTGAAAGGTGTTATTCTCTGGGGCCTGACGGTGAGTGGTTATGAAGAGGGTTGCACGAGGGGAGCCATGTCTATTGAATCGCAACCTTCTGTTTCATAGGAGGTTGCGATTTCTTGTTCTGCGCCGACAGCACGCTGTTGCACATATATTGCACACTTTTTTCCCGGTTTTACTCTTTGCGCCATGCGTTCTACCACCGCGGACAGGCGCTCATCGCGCGCACGACCATACACTTCCCAGGGTCATCTTCGCGGTCGAATGACGGGCCTCAAGAGACCATGTCTCGGCTGGCCGAAGCAAAAGTTCAACGGTAGACGATCGAGGGCACCGTCGGTATGCTTAGAGAACATCAAGAAGGAAAAATCCGGAGCCACGAAAAACTGCTCGAGGAGTTGGAAGAGCTCAAAGAGGAAGAGCTCGAGGAGCGTGAGATCAAGGACAATCCGCGAAGATCGGATCCTTTTTAAATCGCTGCGACTCCTTTGATTGTTCAAGAACAGAAAGACTGAAAGCCTGTGAGGACAACCGCCTGACTCTTGGGAAATTCTATTGTCTTTGGTGATCGCTAGTGGCACTAATATTGGTTGTAGACGATTCCCCTATGATTCAGAAGGTAGCGAAAGCGGTGCTAACCAAGATGGGACACGAGGTGCGCATCGCAGGCGTCGTCAAGAGCGCTCTCACGCGAATTGAGGGGGAGACATTCGACCTCATTTTAATGGATCTGAACCTGCCCGACCTGCGGGGTGACGACGCTATTAAGATAATCCGCGAACAAATGAATGTGGAAGTGCCTATAATCGTCTTTTCCGGTGAAATCAAGACGGACGTCATGATGAAACTGCAGCCACTGGGAATTTCTGCTTTCGTGGCTAAAGGAGAAGAGTTTGTCTTCAGGCTTAGCGAGGAGGTAGACAAGGCTCTCGCCAGCGGAAGCTAATGAAAAACTGCTTGGTAATTTGAATTCGTTTCGTCCCCAAATGTCCTATCATGCCAAGCACCAAGCGTGAAGGCGCCCGATTCTAGTTCTGAGCCATGGGGGAAGTGACGGCTTTCCGGTGGCGACGTAGCGGCGTTCCATCGCAGGGAAGCGGTTTGCCGTCGGATATCCGACAAATGCGGCATTCCCACCAGATCCTGAAAATGTGCACTGACCCCTAAGAAGGCGGTACGAAATCAGGTTGACAGAGCGAGGAAAGGTGCGATCCGCAGCAGGCCAAGCACCAGAATCAGATCAGTCATAACCTCCCCAAGGGCCTAGAAGGAAACGGCACTGACCTCGGTGCCGTTTCGAGTGGAGAGAGTTAGGTCAGCGCTCCCCCCGCTCCGGGGCTATGGCGACCTCATCGGTTAGACGTCTTCGGCAAGGGGTGTACGCAAGACCCGATGGCGGGACGGGTGGCGCAGATGACTGAGCGCCCGTTCCTTGATCTGTCGCACGCGCTCGCGGGTCACACCCATGAGGTCGCCGATCTGTTCCAGGGTCAAGGCCTCGCCATCCAAACCGTAGTATAATCTGATTATCCGCAACTCGCGCTGATCCAAGCTGTTGAGCACGCTCTCCAACTGGTCCTTGGCCGATTCACACAGGACGTCCGCATCCGGATTAACCTGCGTGGTGTCCGCCAATATATTCAACAGATGGCGGTCGTCATCCGCTTCGAAGGGTTCGTCCAGAGAGCGCACGGCGCGAGCACTGAGCACGGTTAGGAGCACCTCCTCCGCTGGGATTTCCAACGCCGCAGCGATCTCCTCAATGCCGGGTTCCGTCTCGCGCCCCTGCCTCAGGCGCTGAGAGGTTTGCGAAATGTTATTGAGCAGGCTCACCCTATTCATCGGCAACCGCACGGTGCGGGCGTGTTCGGCAATCGTCTGCAGAATGGACTGCTTTATCCACCACACGGCATACGAGATGAATTTGAACCCCTTGGTGCCGTCAAATCTATCGGCGGCGGTCATCAGCCCGACATTTCCCGCACTGATTAGGTCCGCCAGTGGCAAACCGCGGTTCTGATAGTTTTTGGCAACGTCAATCACGAAGCGAAGATTGGCGTGCACCAATTCGTCTCGAGCCTGCAGGTCGCCGTCCTGAATGCGGGCCGAAAGTGCCACTTCTCGCTGGCGAGAGAGCGGTTTGGAGTCGGCGATATCGTCGAAATAGAGCTGCAATGTGCCTTCCCGATCACCAAAGCTGTATTGCATATAAGTACCTATTCTGTTGGTTAGAGAAAATTTGCCGAGTTGGTCGCAGCGCCGCGTCGGAGAGGACAGGTGCTCAGTGTTTCGCTAGACAAGTTGGTCATCTGAGTCGCCACGGACAATAGTGACCTGACCCTGTTCCTCCAATTGCCGCAGGTCGTCGATCCGAGCCGCTTTTGAGAGCACGGAATGTTTTGAATTAACGTCAAAGCTAGCCGCAGACTCAAGGTTTCGGTAGTATGATCGCCGCCATGTACGCACCGAACTCCAGCCCTAGTGCTGCTCGGACAAAAAGCGATAAACGCTTTCTGCAATCAACCTGTTGCCTGCCGGTGTTTGATGGGCATGGTCATAGAAAAGTGGCGTTTCTTGGCGTCGGTGTTCAGATCTAAAGACTGGCAAAAGATCAAGGTAAGGCACGTCCAGCTCTCGGGAGAGCGGCGCCAATTGTTGCTGCGGATAGTCGAATAGCATCTGGTCCTCAACCTGAGGGCGAGCTGGGAAACCGATGAGAAATAGTCGAAAATCATGTTCAACTGATAGGCGTTTCAACTCGGCAAAGAGTGGTCGAATATGCGTCCACATCTGAGGGCTCCAGGCTCCGCAAGGCCAATGTCGAAGATCAAAAGTATTGGCATGGCTCTAGAGCGTTCTTTGCACGTAAGGGCGCCAATGGGGCTCGGAAATCATATGGCACTCACTCAGCGATCCATAGCTGTGTCTGAATATATTTTATTTAGAAGAGATTCGGGCGAAGGCAATTTAGAGAGTACGCCAAATGTTCTAAAGTTGGCCTATGTCGGATGGACACTTAACCTGATCCTTCCCTGCTTGGTAGCCATCTCGGCGCGGATGCGTTGTTGCATGTACCAGGCGGTCTTCTGGTTCAGGTTCAGATCACGCGCTAACTGGCAACTGGACAGGCTTTTCTTGGCGTTCACGATCAACGCGATGGCGCACTTAACCTGATCCTTCCCTGCTTGGTAGCCATCTCGGCGCGGATGCGTTGTTGCATGTACCAGGCGGTCTTCTGGTTCAGGTTCAGATCACGCGCTAACTGGCAACTGGACAGGCTTTTCTTGGCGTTCACGATCAACGCGATGGCGCAGAACCACTTCTGCAAGGGAAGATGCGTCCCCTGAAACATCGTCTTGGACAAGACATTGAAGCTGGATTTGCAGGCGTGACAGTTCCAGCGCCCGATTACATTCCCTTGCTTCTTGCGGGCGCACTCCCCGACCGTGCCGCACAAGGGACAAAAGGGCTCATCCCCGAAGCGGACCTGCTCCAGATGAGCAATACAGGATTCCTGCGTCGGGAATCTTTCTGTCACGGTTATCAAATTCATTCTCCACCCCTTATTGGTTGTTTTTCTTACACTTAAGATAACCAATAAGGGAGCGGATGTCAAGTCTTAAAATACCAATTGCGTTTCGTTTTGCCTTGAGATTTCTTGACGGTAGAGCTTTGGCAGCGCGAGGTGGTATTCTTCGCCGTTTCTTGTTTTATGCAGATTTTTCGGATCGAGATCCAGCGTGTCGGGTTGCACGTACGCGCCGCGCAACAGATAGTACAGGAGGCGACTGTGCTTGATTAACAGGGGGAAATCGCTGACGAAAACACCAGGCGACGTCCGAAAGTCGTTGAGGAAGAATCCCAGGACGACGACATCCGGCTCCAAATCCAATCCCGTCTCGATCAATATGGCCAACTCTTCTTTCAGACTGATACCACTGACCCCCGTATTGATCGTCTCCCAGTCGAGTCCCTCGCCACGTGCTCTTGTCTCAATGAGACGCACAAAAGTGTCTTTTTCGTGTAGGTAGTCTCCAAGCGTAACAGAATCGCCGAGGAAGAGCAGGCGTGTGCCCTGCTTTGGTCCGATTTCCCTGTTGCGATATCCGAGGCTATTGGTCACGAGCTCGATCTCCCTTCCCCCGCCAGTTCTGTGGTTTTCTATCACCATGTTTAGATTGGCACGAATACGCCGACCGGTTGGGGTGAGAATATATGAATAGCCTCGCGCCTCCTCTGGGCTTTTTGATACCTTTATGAGAAACCGTTCGCTGTTCTCCAGCTCCCGACGCATGTGCGCATTGACCGCTTTGCGAATACGCACCGTCTGAGGTGGCGGCATGAGCCAGCGCGTCACGCCTTCAGCTGCCGCCAGGCTCAAAAGACTACTCACCAAAAGCAGAGCAATCTTGGACCATTTCTCTTTCATATTCAGCTGCTATTCCAGCTGACTCGAGGTCTTGGGGGACTCACGATTCTCTTTGAGAATAAGAAATGGCCGTCCACTTTGCTCCACAGAGATGTTTTTCCCTCAAGACGGCCCTGTTTCTTCCTCATGGTCACGATCTGCACGCATTCACCGGTTAGAGACAGGTCCATTGCCTTACTTTAGAAAGTGAAGTTCTAAACAGAGTTGACCAGGGCTACGCCGATTGACCTGCTGGCCGACGCGAACATTCCCGCGACCACGCCTCGCGCCGAAAGGCTCACTGGAACAACGCGGCCTCGATGGTTAGCCCCGGTCCGAACCCCAGCGCCACGCACGGCATGCGGGCCCCCGAGTCCAGTAATTGCTCCAGGATGAACGCCAGAGTGGCCGATGACATGTTCCCATGATCTCCGAGGACCTGGCGTGAGACGACAGTCGACTCCGGAGTCAGACCCAGTGCGTTCTCGGCGGCATCTAGAATCCTCGGCCCGCCGGGATGAATCGCCCAGGTGGAGACATCACCCCGCGTGAGACCCGACTCGGCGAGCCAAGGGTCCACGTAGGTTGAAAGGTTTGCTTCGATGAGATCCGGGATCTGCGCCGAGATAGTCATCTGGAACCCATGATCGCCGATGCGCCAAGTCATGGCATCGGCCGAATCTGGCAGCAGGAAAGAGCCGCCGCGCGTCATCGTCCACTCGTCGGCTCCCCCGTCCGACCCGGCGGCGAAACGTGCCACGAGGGCGCCCGCGCCATCGGCGAACAGAGAATTCGAGACGATCCGGTCGGCATCCCAACCATACTGGAAGTGCAGGGAGCACAGCTCGATCGAGGTCACCAGGATTCGGGCCTCTAGATCTGACCGGGCGATCGCGGCGGAGACGCGCAGCGCATTCAGCAGAGCGTGGCAACCCATGAAGCCAATCTGCACCCGCTCGACCGTCCGCTCGAGCGACAGGCCGTCGACGAGCTGGCAATCGATTCCGGGCGCGAAGAAGCCGGTGCACGTTACGGTTATCAGGTGAGTGATCTCGCGCGGATGCACCATGGATTTGCGCAGGGCATCGGAGGCGACCCGAAGCGCCAGCGACCCCGCGTGCCTTTCGTACCTGCACATTCGGGCTTCGGTGGACGGGCCCCGGTCCTTCGGGCCTGCCCGGAGCGGGTAGAAGTCGTAGTTCATTGACCCGCCGGTCTCGTCCAGGAGGACGCTGCCCCGCGCCCGAATCCTGGTCCTCTTGTAAAGTACCTTGAGCATCCGCTCCTGCTCCGGGGCGTTCGCCGATAGGGACAGCGCATGGTCCGCGCTCGCCAGCTGATCGATTGAGTGCGCCGAAGACGCGGAAGCCACCGCCAGTATTCTGAGGGCCATGCGCTAGAGCCTTTCGATAAGGGGACGGTTGAAGCTCGCGACGACCGGCCGCGTCCACCCCGGTGCCATTGCTATCATGTGGATCAGCATACTCGTGATCGAGGGCCGACCAAGCAGGTTCCGAAGGATTCGACAAACGGGCTGGCGTCCTACGATTTTCCGGCGGTGGATCCTCTCCCACTCGACGAGGAGCGATTCGGACCAGCGATCGCGGGCTGCTGCCGCGAGTGGCGCCACCCGCAGCGCCGAATTCAGTGCCCAGGACATGCCTTCGCCTGTGAAGGGCTCCACGTACCCGGTGGCATCGCCCACCAGGAACATCCGCCGCCTGGCGTGAATCCTGCGGCGACGCGTCAGGTACGGTGTGCCCCGGATACCCCGGACAATCTCAAACCCCGCCAGAACTCCCTCCCGCTCCAGGATACCACGGAGGACCGCTTCCGGCGTCGACCCAACGAGCGCCCTGCGATCGACCGCTGCAGCGACGTCCACAAGCCCATCTTCCAGGCGGACCATGCCCACATATCCCTCAGAGGCCACCGTCATCCGGATCTCACCGACCCGGAGTTCCGATGCCGGCACCGCCGCGAGAACCCCGCGCCCGATCTTCGAGTCCGGTGCGACGACCGAGGAGAAGCATGGGTGCCCCCGGAGAAACCCTCCGTCGAGACCATCCGCGGCGAGCACAACGCGTGCATGCACCTTCGAGGGCGGAGTCCCGCCCGCCCTCGGTTTCAGATCGACGAGCCAGCCTTCCGCCTGCTCCGCACCCAGTCGCGCGAGGGTGGCCGGTCGAAAGACGGTCCCTGCCCGCTGTGCCTCCCGCACCAGGGCGGCGTCGAGGGCTCGTCGCGAGACCGCGTAGCCCGATGGGAGCGAGATGTGCGCACGCCGCCCGTAGCCGCGAAGATCGAGCGTGTCCAGTTGGTGGGCACCGAGGCCATCGAGAAGCCCACCCAGCCCCGACTGTTCCAGGGCGTCCAGCGCCGCGCCGTTGAGGCAGCCGCCGCAGACCTTGTCGCGGGGAAACGTGCACCGGTCAACGAGGAGTACCGACAAGCCCCTGCCCGCTAGCAGTCGCGCCTGCTGGCCCCGCTCCCGCCACGAACGCGTCCCAGTATTCACTGGGATTCCCATTCCGCTCAGTTGCCATTTGTGCTCTGCGGTGCCCACGACAGCAGCAACCGGTACGGCCAGCGCCGCGTGGAGCGGACGCCCCGAAGGTCCGCGAGGATCGACATCGCGATCGTCTCTTCGAGCGAGAAGGCAGCCCGTACCGAGAGCAGGGCGTCCGAGTGCACGATCGGCGAGCGGGTGAACGCGCGACTCGCTACGCCCGCCAAGAGAAGCCCCCGGGTTGATCGCTCCAGGTCATGGACCACGAACCCGCGCCGGGCAGTGCGAGCCATTTCCCGAAACAGCCTGACCACCTGTCCGTCAGCCAGGTGATGCAGGAAGAGGCTGGACACGAAGTAGTCGTATCCACACGGCAGCGGCCCCTCGAGAATGTCACGGGCGAAGAATCGGCACGCCGGAGTCGAGCGGGGGAATTGCCGGTTCGCGAACTCGACAGCGCGACCACTCCTGTCGCAGCCGTCGAACTCGAACGGCATTCCGTCCCGTGCCGCCAGCGCCGCGAGTCGCCGAGTAATGTCCCCGCTCCCGCACGCGAGGTCCAGCACCCGAACAGGCCCTCCGCCTCCGTTGTGTCTGACCTCCATGCCCGCCAGCGCAGCCCAGAGCCCATCCGCCGTTCGACTCAGTCGGTTAAGACGTGCCAGCCTCCGTAGCGCCTGGATGTGCGACGAGGCGTCCAGGGCCCGGTCGTCCATGCGCTCATCGGCCCGCTGCCGGCGTTCAAGTGCCCAGTTGGGCGCCAGCCGATCTCTCCAGCGGACGTTCCTCATGCGCTGCCGGCCTCCAGTGTTTCGCGCGACACACAGACTCCTCAGAATTGGTTGGATCATAGAATGATCAAAGTACCAAGTCTGTAGGGCAGATTCAATTAGGGAATTACTATATTCCAGGAGTGCTTGTAAGAAAACCATTTTGCGGGACGACACGTGGATGTGTTTATCAGCGAGAACAAACTACGTACAAGGAGGCCAAAATGAGATTGATGCTGGCGGGGTGCGAGTACTCTGGAACGACGACTCTGTCCTACGCGATAACAAAGTGGGCCAGGGAAAATATGGGCGCGCGCATCGGCTTTCACGACCACTGGAAGCTACCGCATATCAACCACCCACCAATCCACACGCAGGCGGCTTTGGACGAGGTATTCGAGGCATGGTCCGAGGGACGGGGAGAGGATCCTACCTATTCAGGCCTGACTCCGCATGAGCAGGAGCTCTTCAACGCCCTGACTCCGACGATAAAGGAGTGCTTTCAGCGATACCATAGGGAGTACCACATAAGTCAGGACTTCTACGCTCAGCCGGACCACAACCTGATCGGGATGCACTATGATGAAGCTGTGTACGCGCCGCTGTACTACGGCTATGGAGGGCCAGGCCAGTATGCCGATCGGGAGCTAGTCGCCCGTCATACTGAGGAAGCGATTATGAAGGCTGCGCCCGATACTGTGCTCGTCCTGCTGAAGGCGCCGCCCGAAGTCATTGCCGGGCGGATGAAGGAATCCCCCCACCCTCATGCCGTAGTTCAGGAGAAGGACATTGAATACGTGCAGGAGAGGTTTGAGGACCAGTACGAGAGGTCGCTAATAGGGAGCAAGTTCACAGTCGACACCGGCACACCGACTATTGAGGAGTCGCTATCGGAGTTCGTCAGCAAGTATGAGCCGCTTTTGATCGACACCGACCGTACGCGAATACTGGTCCACAAGGCTAGGCAGAGGGGTGAATGGGTCTAACTGGCTCAAGCGAGAAGGGAGGGATATGACAATGGCAAGCACTTCTGAGCTAGCGAGAGCCCTTTCTCTTCACCACACGACACTCCGTCGCTGCTGGGCAATCTCTGGAGAATGTCGTTCGCATGAGATAAGGCGGTGTAGTGTCGAGTATGACCGCGAGCCAATACCATCTGATTGTCTCTACGAACGGATGGATCTGGAACAACGACCGCAGCACCGACGAGATTCTCGACTGGTTGCGGTCCCGAGATCCGGCGGAGCGCGAAGAGATCGACATCAGTGCTACCGATTCGGTCATCCACTTTAGGATTAACTCGAAGCTACGCTGCACCTCGAATCAAGTCGCCTGAATCAAGATTGAGACATGAGTGACGCTGCCGTCCCCACCTTCTACGGCCGCCTGAAGGATGTGAACACCACGAACATCGGGGCCGCGATCCGGTTGGGGTGCCAGACGATGCAAAGTGTGTTCAACGCCGATGACAACGACATTCCCTTCTTCGGTTCATCGGTTCGGCCGCAGGCACACTTATCGTTTTGTGATTCGGCCAGCGAGCGCCACGTCCCTGGGCGGCATTTGAACGCACTACTGAATGCCGAGGATGCGGTGGGAGTCGAGCTGGACGAATCGGCCGTGCAGAAGCACGCGCATGCGGCGTATTTCTCGTTCAGCGGTCCGTTGGTCGCGCCATTAAATCGGAAGCGTATTGACGGGCCGCTATGCCGGTTCGACACGCACAGTTTGCGTGAAGGTATGCACGCGCTTTATGCCTTGGTGAAGTACCGCGGAGACGAGCGTGCGCACGAGCTGGCTGAGGCGTGTATCGCCACCGTCCTGGAGCTTTGGACGCCTCAATACGGCTGGGACATCGCACGCTGCCGCGACAAGTACGGCCTGGAACCGGAGGAACAAACCTTGATCAGCGGATTGGCGCGGGTCCTGGGTCCGCTGGTCAAGTATTTCCGCGTCACGCACTCTGACGCTGCGCTGGAATTAGCGCTGATACTGAAAGAAACCCTGCTGGCCGACGCGTTCGTTGCAGACGGTTATTACGACCGCCAGGTGCACGGCACACACACACACTCGACTACGTGCGTGATGTCGTCGCTGGCTCAATTGGCTGAGTTGACGAGTGACTCGGCGTTGCTGCAACGGATCAAGGTGTTCTACGATCGCGGCCTGCCTCAGTTCAGCGACCAATTGGGCTGGGTTATTGAGAACAGCGACCTGGAGCGCGAAGACATCAACACAGATCGGGGCGAAGTCAACAACACGGGTGATATCGTCGAGACGGCCTTGATCCTGGCTCGATGGGGTTATATCGAGTACTTCGAGGCAGCGGAGCGGATCCTGAGGTGCCATTTGCTTCCGTCACAGTTGCGTGACACCGCGTTCATCGTCGACCCGCCGAACCCGGACAATTTGGACGGGCTGGGTAATGTGGCCGACCGGCATCGGGGGGCGGTCGGCGGACCCGCACCCTACGGGCACCAGCCGCTCGGCCGCGAGCAGATCAACTTCAACATGGACATTGTGGGTGGGGCCGTGGGGTCCCTGTGCGAGGCGTATCGGGACGCGACTCTTTTCGTCGACACGGGGCATCACGTTAACCTGCTGTTCGATCACGAGACGGAAGCCATCAAGGTCGAGTCTAATTACACCCACACGACGGTGCGGGTGACGCTCAAGCGGCCGGGGCCTTTGTGGGTGCGAATTCCGTCGTGGGTGGGGCGGGATCAGATGGAGGTGCAAGGTGCCGCCGGTCCGCGTTTCGTCAGCTCAACGCTGTTTGTCGCCCACCAACCGGTCGGCCAGCCGTTGACGCTGGGTTATGAACTTCCGACCCGCAACGTCGTGCTGCGCCATCGCACACGTGACATCCGCGTGCGCCTTTGTGGTGATGCAGTGGAGGCAATGGACAACTTCGGGACCGATTTGACCTACTTCAATCCACTGCCGGACTGAGTTGCATGGCAAGCTCCTTCCGGCGGGTGCGCCGCTAGTCACCTCGATGGATGGATAGAATTACATAACCTCCAGACCGTTTGTCCATTTCCATTCTTAAAAGGCCGCGCTCTTCTGCCTCCTCCAAAAGGTCGCTGAATGACCGAAAGCCGTAGTTGCTCTCATTGAAGCCCGGTCGGCGACGTTTTAGCGTCTGCTTGATCATCGAACCCCAAACTCGATCCTCTTGCTCTCCGAACAGTCCCTCCGCCGTTTCCATGACAAGCTCGATCGCTTCCTCTTGTTTCTCCAGCTCGTCAACGCGTTCGTCTGAAGTTGTCGTCTTTTTCGCTTTGGCGGGCTGCTTACGCCGTGATTTTGTCGTGTCCTTGGCCCGCACAAGATCGTCGTAAAAGAGAAATTCATCACAGTTATTCATCAACAATTCGGAGGTACTATTCTTCGCACCAACGCCTATCACCAGCTTTGCATTTTCACGTAACTTGCTTACCAATGGCGAAAAATCAGAGTCGCCGCTGATGATCACAAAGGTATCGATGTGATCCTTCGTGTAGCAAAGATCCAATGCATCGACGACCATACGTATATCAGCGGAATTCTTCCCGGATTGTCGTGTATGAGGAATTTCAATCAATTCGAACGCCGCGTCATGCATGACGGGCTTGAAGTCCTTGTACCGTTCCCAATCGCAGTAGGCCTTTTTTACGACGATGTTTCCCTTCAACAAGAGCCGCTCCAGTACGAGCTGCATATCGAACTCTGGAAATTTCGCGTCGCGAACACCGAGCGCGACGTTTTCGAAATCGCAGAATAGGGCCAGGTTGTTTTCAAGTTCCCTATTGTTGGACATAGATGGATCCCTTCTACGCCGCGGACTCAAACATCGCAAGTTTCCGCGAGCAATGGTGGTTGCAAGGATGTTGAGCAAATCGAACGATGAATAGTCGGGTCGTGAGGCACGATATGACTAAACATCTACCTGAAGCCGACAACCCGAATATAGTTCGAGACATACCGCCGGCGCCATGTGCAATGCCCGCTCTGTGCTCGGATTATTCTCATTGTCGTAAAGGGACGTATATTATTCAGGTCAGGAGGCAGGTGCTCCAGGGCGGATTCTCATCCTGGCGTCCACCGAGCGACCTGGGATGGGATCGATACGCAGGGCAATGACGTAGCTACGCGGGTATACCTTGCCCAGCTTCGCGCAGGCTCGCGGTCGCAGATCCGCAAAATGCTGCTGCTGCGTTGAACTTATTTGGACCCTCAGGTATCGAAATCGCGAACCGTTTTGACTCGTCGATGATTCGGATGCCGGCTGTGCATCCGGAGTCTTCCGACACAACCAGGGAGTATCCTACATGGACTCAGTCGTACTCGGCAACACCGGTATAGAGGTTTCTCGCTTGTGTTTCGGCACGGGGACTTCGGGGTGGGATGGCGCGTCGGACCAGACCAGGTTGGGTACGCGTGAACTCGCCGACCTCCTGATCTACGCCCAAAGCAAGGGTGTAACTTTTTGGGATTTGGCTGATCAGTACGGTAGCCATCCGAACGCTGCGTTGGCGTTGCAGCAAGTAAACCGCTCGGACGTCGTCCTGACCAGCAAGACCTGCGCCAAGACTAGAGCGGAAGCGACGGCCGATATCGATCGGTTCCTCGGAGAAGCCAAAACCGACTACGTCGACATCGTGCTCATGCACTGCCTCACGGTGAGCGACTGGCCTGAGCGTTTCGCCGGGGTCATGGAGGCGCTGTCCGACGCGAAGGAATCCGGCAGGATTCGTGCTCACGGTGTTTCCTGCCACGATTTCGATGCGTTTGAAGCCGCCTCGAACAACCCATGGGTGGATGTGGTGCTCGCCCGCATCAACTACGGGGGACACCATATGGACGGCCCGCCGGAAAAGATAATCCCGGTGCTGGAGCGGATGGATCGCAATGGCAAGGGTGTGTACGGCATGAAGGTGGTTGGGCAGGGGAGGCTGGGCAAGGATGCACGCAACGCGATCCACTTCGTCTTGGATCTGCCGTGTGTGCATGCCATCACTATAGGTATGGTAAGCCGAGCAGAAGTAGATGAGAACGTTGGTTGGGTGGAGGAGCACCAGTTGGTGCCGGCTTGATCCAAGGCTAGGGTTCCCCAACATATGCGCGTCAGGATCGATCTTAAGACCCCCATGCGTGACGGGGTGGAGCTTGCCGCCGATCTGTATTATCCCGAGCACGGCGAGCGGTTCCCGGTTCTACTCTTGCGCTCGCCCTACAGCACTCAATTCCCGCGGTATATGCAGTGGATGAAACGCTTCGTCGGTGCGGGGTATGCGGTGTTTATGCAGGACTGTCGTGGACGGTATAAGTCGGAGGGCAAGTGGCGTCCCTATGTGGACGAGACCAATGACGGTTACGACACGCAGGAATGGATCGGGATACAGCCGTGGTGCGACGGTCATATCGGAATGTTTGGCAGTTCCTATCCTGGTTTCACCCAGATCCTGCCGGCGACGCAGCGCAGCTCTTTCGTAAAGGGGCTCGTCCCCATGGCAAATCAGGAGGACAACTATGGCCACCTCCGGTGCGACGGGGTCCTACAATTACAAAACACGGTGAATTTCGTCTGGCTCGGCGACCGACTTAGACAGGAGGTGACCGGCGAGTTCTGCGAGCTGGAGGAGATTTATCGGCGATTGCCACTGCAAACGGCCCTGGATGATCTGGCCGATCGACCGTTTTACCGGGAGGTGGTGCGTCACCCCAACTTTGATGATTTCTGGAAGTCCTACAGCATGAAGGGCCGTTATCCCGAAGTAGACGTGCCGGCGTATTTCGTTACCGGCTGGTACGACAATCTGGTGCACGAAGGTTTCAAGTGTTTCACGGGCTGGAAGAGCCAAGCAGGGAACGAGGAAGCGCGGCGGCTGAGTCGCATGCTGATCGGTCCCTGGACCCATGGCCACATCGGCAGCGGGGAACGGTTTGGAGACATCGAGTTTGGACCCGACGCCGAAACAGATATTCCGGGATTGCATCTGCGTTGGTACGATCAACGGATCCGCGGGTTGCACACGGGCATCGACGATGAGCCGCCGGTGCGCATCTTTGTAATGGGAGAGAACGTGTGGCGCAGCGAGAATGAGTGGCCGCTGGCGCGAACCCAGTTTACACGCTTCCATCTTCATAGCCGTGGTGGGGCGAATTCGTTGTTTGGTGATGGTGAGTTGACCATGGAAGTGCCGGGCAGTGAGCCCCCGGATCGTTTTGTTTATGATCCGGAAGATCCGGTGCCCACTCTCGGAGGACAGAGCATGTTTGCCGAGAGCACGGGCCCCCGGGATCGCCGTCCGGTTGAGCGCCGTGACGACGTGCTGGTTTACACGACGGCGCCGCTGACCTCCGATGTAGAGGTTACCGGCCCGGTTGAGCTGACGCTCTACGCCGCTTCCAGCGCTCCCGACACCGATTTTACCGCGACGCTTGTTGATGTGCATCCAGGTGGCAAAGCGATCAACATCAGTGAAGGCATCGCGCGCGCGCGATTTCGCGAATCGTTCGAGGTGCCGACCGTGATCGAACCCGGTTCCACCTACCGGTACCGAATCGAGATATGGGAGACCAGCAATCTCTTCAAGGCCGGACATCGCCTCCGCGTCGAGGTTTCCAGCAGCAACTTCCCCCGATTCGATCGTAACTTGAATACCGGACGAGACGGGGGAACCGATAGTATATTAGCGACGGCCGAGCAGACCATTTTTCACGACCATGAGCATCCCTCGCACGTAACCTTGCCGATCATTCCACGATGATGTTCCAGACAGCCGATATGAAATTTCACGGTCGAGCCCTGGGTGCCGGGCCGGATTCCGTGGGTTTGTTGCGACCGTCGAACGACGTGGCCCACGATCGCCAGGAGCTTGTGCGCCGAATGGATCGCGATGGGTACCTCTATTTGCCAGGTTTGCTGAATGTGAACGATGTGCTCGATGCCCGTCGCGAGATTATGGAGAGGTTGGCCGCAAGCGGCCTGCTGGAACCGGGGCATCCGGCAATGGAAGGCGTCGCTCGAACGGGTGTGTCGGAGATGCCGCCGATGACCAGTTTTAGCCGCGACAATCCTTCGCTGCACCATCTACTCTACGATGGTCCCATGATCCAGTTCTACGAGTTTTTTCTTCAAGGTGAGGTGCGGCACTTCGACTACACTTGGTTTCGGGCGAAACTGCCGGGCTCGGAGGACGCCACCACACCACATTACGATATCGTCTACATGGGTCGGGGTACGAAGCAGCTGTGTACCTCCTGGACCCCTTTCGGGCAGGTGCCTCTTGAGATGGGGGGCCTGATGATCCTGGAAAATTCCCATAAGCTGACGGAGCTGCGCAATACCTACGGTCGAACCGACGTCGACCTTTACTGCGAAAACGAGGGCGACGCAGCTGCGGTTGTGGACAAAGCGCTGCAGGCCGGCCGGCCGCTCGAACGGCACGAAAGAGAGTCGATCCACTGGAACTCTTCGGGGCACTTTTCCGAGGATGCAGTGACGGCCCGACAGGAGCTCGGGGGCCGCTGGTTGAGCGCCGATTTTGAGATCGGGGACGTCGTGATCATGAGCATGTACACCATGCACGCCAGCTCCGACAATCAGTCTTGTCGCGTTCGCATCTCCTCGGATTCCAGGTATCAGCTCGCTTCCCAACCGGTGGATGAACGTTGGATCGGCATCGATCCGCCGGCCCACGGAATCCGCGCCAAACGTGGCATGATCTGCTAAGTGAGCTGCGCCTTTCTTCGCGTCTCTTTTTCTTTTCTGCAATCACCCAGTGAATTCTCTACTCTGCGGAAAATTCGCAGACGGATTAAGCGTTTCCGGGCCCACGTGATGTCTAATTCACTGAAACAGACGTTGCAACGGCGAAACTGAAGAGAATCAGAATGACCTCACCAAGGAGTTGAAGATGAGACGGTTATGTTTTCTCATGGCCATACTGACGTTGGGTATAGCTTCTCAAAGCGTGGTCGAGGCTGGCCAACGGGGGATCAAACATAGGAACCATCGAGGGGCCGGCCTGGGCGGAGATAGGATTGGCGCCGCGCTGGAGTTGACCGATGATCAACGGCAGGCGTTGGATGCGTTGCGCGACGAATTCAAACAAACCGAGCAGCAGATCCGCGGCCAGGTTCGGGATGGAGGTTTGACTCGCGAGGAGGCCAGACCTCAGCTAGAAGTGCAGCGGGAAGCTCGCCGTGCCGCGGTGTCCGAGATACTGACTGCGGAGCAGCTGGAGCGACTCGATCAGATCAGGGCAGAGAACGAAGACCGGCCAGGTTCCCGCGGGCACCATCGACGGGGATTTCGCGGGCGTGGGGGACTGGCAAGAGCCACTAAGGCGCTGGATCTCACGGGGGACCAACAGTCGGCGCTTGCGGCATTTCGCGAGGAATCCAGACAGGCTCATCGTGAAATTCGCAACCAGGTCAGAGAGGGAAGCCTGACCCGCGAGGAGGCTCGGCCGGTCCTGGAGGCGCAACGGACCGCTCGCCAGGCGGCGCTGGCGGACATACTGACCCCGGAGCAACTGGCACAGCTGGAGGAGCTAAGGAATGCGCGCCGTCACAAGCATGATGCCGGGGACCAAAGCGGGGACGGCGGCATTGCTGAGGCCGCGCCCCTTCCGCTAGCGCCAGATATGGCCTCGCTGCTGCAGAATGCCCCCAATCCGTTCAATCCCGAAACGGAGATCCGCTTCGATGTTTCGCAGGAGGCGTTTGTCAACGTCTCGGTGTACAACACAGTTGGTCAGAAGATCGAGACGCTGGTGGACAACTACATGAGTCCTGGTCTCCATTCGGTACAGTGGAATGCTGCGAACAATCCCAGCGGGATCTATTTCTACAGGTTGGAATCAAACGGCGCCGCACAGACCCGGCGGATGTTGTTGCTCAAGTAGATGCGCATCGACTTTTCCTACCGAACCCAACGCCTGGCGAGACGCTGATTGCTCCGCCAGGCGTTTTCTTGTTCTTCCGATTTGCCGCGTCAGCCTTCCTCGTCCGCCCCGCGGCGAACCAGGAGCACGAAGATCGCAATGTGGGTAACCAACAGCGCCGGAACTACGACTGCCGGAATGAAGTATGTCGATCCGAAGTGGCCGTTGGGAACGAAACGCACGCCCTGGAACAAGGCGTTTAGAAGATCGAGGAATCCGACGAGATTGAAGATCCATACCAAGGGAATCCCCACGCTCCACCCAAGGCGCAACGCGATTATCGCCAGCAAGGCCAGGACAGCGGCCAGCAGATCTCCGTAGGCAGCCGGGTCGGCAAAACGGGCGTCCAGATGCTCGGCGGTGCACCCGGTATCAAGAACGCGAGCCCGAGGTATCGAAATGTGTGCACTAGCACCAGGCGAATGAGGGCCTCACGGCGGGAGAAGGAGGCCAGCCATGGCATGAGATACCACTTTGCAATCAAGGTGTAGCTTACCAACCCCATGGCGATGCTCAGGGGCAACATCAATTCGACCTTCATGGCAGTCTCTCCAGGGTGAGTTAGATCAACGCGCCGTCCGATCGCGACATCCGACGCGTTCTTACTTGACGAACTGGTACGCGAAAAGCTTCACGTTCTTGAAGTAGAATTTCAGCTTTATAGGCCGGCCCTCCAGCTTGCCCACATCACTCTGTCCGTTCCACGTAACGCGGTTTGCAAATCCAGACTCGGTCAGGGTGTCGGCGTCGTCGCATTGGTGGCCGTCAAGCGGAGTATGATCTGCGGCGAGCACCTCCACCATCAGCTCGGGCAAACCGGTGCCCCATCCCTGCTCGGCCGCCCGCATGTTCACCTGTAGCTCTCGACCTTCGAAGACAAACGCCTTGGTGACTACCTCGGCGTACTCGTGGTGACCGGCGTCTAGGGAAACGAAGCCGTCCAAAAGAGCTACGGCAAGGCCAATCTGTCCTCTTGGACCATCTTCGCCGAACTCCTCCAGAAGTCGGTCCATCTGCGTCGAGGCGCGCCAATTCTGACCGCCGTAGTAGATGAAGATCTTGTTGTCGTGCACAATCGGCTGTAGCGCGTAGACGGTCACCGAGTCGAAATCTCCTTCGTCGCCCGCCTGAATGAACGGTTGTCGATATCGTCGATCGAAGTTTATGCCGTCGCGGCTGAACACCAGTTGCGGCAGAATGGTCATGCTCGTTTTGCGGAAATTCCACAGCATCCCGATGTAGAAGCTCTCGTAGGTGGTCGCCCACATGCTGTAGAATTCCAGGTCTGGGGGATCCTCTACGTCGGGTACCAGCATCGTCTCCGGCTCACTCCAGTTGACCAGATCGGGGCTTTCGGCGCGCCCGAGCTGGCGCCTGGCAGGGGGACACATGTGGGGTCCGAAGAAGGCGTATTTGTTGATGCAGTTCTCCATGTAGGCGCCGTACACGTTGCGAATGGGATCCCAGCCCATCATGCCGGTGGGTCCCCACATGGCGTTGGGCAGGTCGATAACCGGATTCTTCTCGTACGGCGTCCAGTTGAGAGCGTCTCCGGAGTGGTAAAGATTCCACACGAATCTCGTGTTCGCGCGTGCATCTGGATCGGACACATCGCGGTCGTCGTCCTCCCCTTCAACGGTGACCCGCGCCATCGCTTTGAACCGCTTTGTGGGATCGCTTTCCTTCTCATCGACAAAAATTCCGCCCTTGAAGTTGAGCCACCCATCCGGTCCTACAAAATTGTTCTCTTTCGAGCCTTCGAATTCCACCCTACCCAGGGACGGCTTCTCCCAGTTGAGCCCGTCCTCGGAAACCGCATAACAAACACCTCGGGAGTACTTCTTCGGCACCGTCGGCACTAGCTTTTTCGGAACCCTTTCGGTGGCCGAAAAGTGAGTATTGGTGTACCACATCTTGAAGAGCTCTTCGTGATCGTCGTAGAGCACTGCCCCGTAGTGCAGGTCGTTGCCCTCCCAAGGGCGGTCTCTCCGTATCACCGGGTTGTCCCGGTATTTGACCGCCGGATTCATCACGAACGCACCGTGTTTGACACTTTCCACCAGGCTGTCGTCCAAAAAGAGCTGCTTCTGAGTTCCAATATGCGTCAAACCAGGTTTCCATTCGGCGTGTTCGTTCATTCTTGTTCCTTTAGAAGAGGGCGGTAACAGATGAGAGGTTGAAGAGCGAGGCCTTTTTTTACAGCAGCAGCCCGTGAAACCGATTCCCGCCGTTTTTCGCGAGGCCTGCAAGTCCATATATAGACCTGCCAGTAGCACCGGTCAAGAACTGCGCAGGGGCGGTGTTTTGAGGCGATTGTTGAGGGGTGGGAAGCGACTACAGACGCATCCCTGGGTAGAGCGGGTTATTCGGATTCGTCGCCAATCAGCGAGCTCTCGACCAGTCGACGGAACTCCTCCAGCCTGACAGGTTTGGTCACGAACCCGTCGAAGTCGTACTCGCGCAGCTCATCGTCGCTCAAGGCTCCCGAAAGCGCCAGCACCGGGAGCTCGGTGTAGTTCTCGCGAATCTCCGAGAGCAGCGTGAGCCCATCCATTTCTGGCATGCGGATGTCGGCGATCACCAGATCCGGTTTTTGCTGGCTCATCATTTGCAGCGCTTCTACGCCGTTGCCGGCCTCGACTACTTCGTAAGGAGAAAGTGCTTTCTTCACGAAGGTGCGAACATCGATTTCGTCATCGGCGATCAATATACGCAGGGTGGAATCCTCCGTTGCCGAGGCGAGATGTTGTTCGACGTCGTCGTGGCTGAGCTCGGTCTTTTCAACCAGGAGGTCTCGCGCCAACTCCGTCCGTCGATCCTTCTGTTTGAGTTCGCTGACATATCTGGCTCTCTCTACCAGGTAGTCGCGCATCCGCACGTTGTCGTTTACCAGCTTGTCGGAGAGTATTTCGATGATGTTCCGGTAGATCGTGATACGGATGTCCTTGTCCTCACGTATCAGGTTGTCGAAATGGGACTTTCGAATCGAGAGGATGTTGCTGTCTTGGGTGGCGCGCACGGTAGCCGAACGGGGCTGTGTTATGACGATGCCGATTTCTCCAACCGTCGTCACCGGTTTCAATGCGGCTATCTGAATGCCTTCCTCGGTTAGGACCCCCAGTTCCCCGGACAGGAGTACGAACATCTCTTCGCTGGTTGATCCGCTTTCACACAGCACATGCCCACTCTTGAAAGCCTGGCGCGCGAAAAGGCTGAGAACCTTCTGCACCTGGGAAGGTGACAAGCCCGCAAAAATGGGAATCTTCTTGAGGATCTGACTGAGGGCGGTGTTTGGTTCAGGTGGCATGGGCGGTTTCCTACAAGGCCTGCGCTTCGATATGGCGATGCAGCTAGGATTAAATATAGGCAGGTGAATGACGAAAAAACCTAGTATAACTACTAGAAAATCGCGAAATCTCACAGGTCGAAAGAGGGTTCTTAGAAATATTGCCCGAGGCCGAACGAAAGTTGCCAGGAGTTGTCGAGAAAACCACGTGCGACGTCGACCCGCAAGATGGGGCTGTTGTAGATGGTCAAGAGACTAACTCTCGCGCCAACCCCAGCACTCGCAGCCAAGTCGCGTTTGATTTCTCGGGGCGACCAGACGCTTCCTGCGTCGGCGAACAACGAGCCGGCGAGTACATAGATTCGATTCTGACGAAAGGTTGGTCGGGCTTCCAGGTTGAAGAGAAACCGCCGGGATCCGTCGAAGCGTCTTGGCGCGTACCCCCGAAGTCCGCGGTCTACACCAAGAAGCAGCTGGCTCTGATCCTCCGGCTCACCCAGAGCGTCCCACAAGAGTCGCAACGCAACCGTGTGGTGTGAGGCCAGCCGCGCGTAAGCCCTCACGCTTACCGCGGTGTAGCGCTCGAAGCTGCCACTCCTGTCGAGCCGCGAGCTGTAGAAAGCGGTTCCGAAGATATAGAGATTGTCGCGGGGTTTCAGGTTGGGGGACAGTCGCAGCTGGTAAAAAACGAAATTCTGATCCGAGCCCAGGGCTTCAGACGAACCGCCGATCCGCGTCGAGATCCAGCTGCCCAACTGCACATCCTCTACCCGTCCCAGACCGAATACAAACCTCGTTTTCTCGTAGTCGGGCTTCCACACCGTCATGCCGACGCTCGGCAAAACCCTTCGGCGGTTTTCCGGCGCGTAGGTGAATCCCTGTTTGCCATCGAAGCGGTGATCGCTCACGCTGACGCGAAAACCTGGCCTGAGCTTGGTTGCGCCGCCGTAGGACCGGGTCACCCAGGCCGATGCCGCCTCGCGCCGGTTTTCATATTTCGCGGCTAGACGCTGGCCGGAATAGAGACGGGCTACATGTTCGGATCTTGATACCGATGCGCCGTAGGACCAGGGTGTGGAGAGGGCGTAAAAAGGGTGGGAGACGGTCAGAAACAGATGGTGTCCTTCTTCCGCCCAACCGAGATTCGTCGTGACGGTTTGACGCGATCCCTGGAGCCTGGGGTTCTGGTAGAACAGGGATCCGCTATTGCCGGTTACAGCGTTGTGGTTGAGGTCGACTCGCGCCACCTGTCCACGTCCAAGCAGGTTGTAATCGAGAGCGATGACTCCATAGCTGAGCTCGCCTACCTCGCCCGCCAGTTGTGGGGTCAGCGCTCGAGCATACAGATCCTCGAGCTGCAACTCCACGTCCACCGACCGTGCATCGCCCGTCAACACGGTTTGCACCTTGCCGAGGAATAACAGGCGCCGCAGGTTGCGCTCGCTTTCCTCCACCAGGGCCGTATCGAGAGGCTCGCCCACGGCGTAGAGCAACTCTCGAAACACAATGGTGCTGTCGGTGCGGGAATTCCCGACCAGCGTGATCTGCCGCACCGTCGGTCCCACAGCAGTCACCGGGTCAGCCACAAACAGAGGGAGGAGGGCGAGAATTACGGGAATCAGGAGGGAGGTGTTGGGTAGCGGTTCTCGACTACGAATCGATCGCATTTCCATTTCTGAATTTGTCCAGCCAGCGGTAATTCTCGATATTCCTCGCGGCCAATATAAGGTGACGGTTTGTAAATGAGCAGTGTTCTAGCGCGCAATCGCAACCGACTTCACGCATGGCGGGCGCAAACGGTCGATTCCGACGCCAGTTGGTACTACAGGCTTTCTGACGACTGTCTGGGTGCGTTACGTCGATTCGCCGAAGGTACGGACGCGGGGGCCGATATCGCGCAGCTACCGGTAGACACCGACGAGCTGGCGGCGTGCCAGGATTGTCTCGCTGCGGTTCGAGACGCTCTGCTGTTGGGTCGTGGATTCGCCATCGTGCACCAACTGCCTGCGGACACGGTTTCGCAAAAAGGGTTGATCGCTATCTACTGGGCCCTGGGTCACCTTCTGGGGACGCCACAGGTCCAGGACAACCACGGCACCTTGCTGTTCGATGTGACCGATACGGGACAGGATGTAAAGCAAGGCGCCAGGTTTTCGGTAACCAACGCCGGGAGCGGGTATCATACCGACTGCGCTTTCAATCCGGGTATGCCGCAGGTGGTAGGTCTCCTCTGCTTGAAGACGGCGAAATCGGGAGGGCGCAGTCAGCTGGTGAGCGCGTATACCGTCCACGACGAGCTCGCTGAACATTTTCCCGACGAGCTGGAAACCCTTTATCGGCCGTTCCATTTCGATCGCCGGGGACAACACAGCGAAGACGAACCGCCTACCTTGCCGTTCCCGATCTTTGCGGCGCCCGAAAACCAGCTGTGCACGCGGTACATGCTATACTACATCCAGGTGGGCCAGGAGCGCACAGGACAACCGTTGAGTGAGGCCCAGGCGCGCGCCATTGCAGCGATGGAGGATACGATTCACCAACCCGGTATAAACGTCGAATTCGATCTCCAACCCGGACAGATGTTGTTCACCAGCAATCGCTGGATTTTGCACAATCGCACTGCCTTCGAGGATCATGGAGATCCAGAGAGCCGGCGCCACTATGTGCGACTCTGGCTGAATAGATGAGCTTGGAGCGATGCCGCTTGAGGGTCTAAAGCAACGATTCCGCACCAAGGAGCAGGTCCTGGGATTGACGATTCCCGCCAATGTAGAGCGCGATCAATTGGAGCAGCTGCTGCAGCGAGGTCCGTACGATTTCGTTATGGTCGACAGTCAGCACTCTCCCTTCAATGAAGAGCGATTGGTTTCCCTATCGGCCCTGGTGGCGGAAGCGGGTACCTTCCTCCACCTGCGCATCAAACACACTCGCCACACCTATCTTATCGGCAACTATCTCGACCTGGGTCCCAGTGGCATCGAGGTCCCCCAGGTGGAAACCGAAGCCACCGCTGTCGAAGCGGTGGATAACTTCTATTATCTGCCTGCGGGCATACGGAGTGTCGGTGGTGGCGCGCGCCCGAGGGCAAAGGAGTTCTCAGATCCGTTTGCCTACGCCGAGTGGTGGAACAACCACGGTATTCTGTGGATGCAGGTGGAATCGGTGGAAGCTACCGAGCAGGTGTATGCTCTGGCGAAACCGGGGGTGGATTGCGTCTCCTTCGGTCCCACCGATCTCAGCTTCAGTCTCAAGTACAGCAATCATCCCAGATTGAAGACGGTGGACGATTGTGTCGCCCAGGTCGTCGAGACCCTTGAGGGCACCCAAACGGCCGTCTGTTTCAGGACCTTCACACCCGCCAAACGGCAGAAATATCTGGATATCGGGGTCACCGTCATCCTAGAACATTTCCTGCAGCTGGACTAGAGGCGGCCCGAGATTTCGCCGATTCGCGAGCCATCTCAGCTTGCGCTACGAATCCGCCTTTAGTACCATTCCCTATATCCTTAAATCCATTGTTTACAAGCAGCTATTGAACATCCAGGACGGTGCTGAGCGGTCCAGGCAGTGCCTGTTCAAAGCGCGAAAAAGCGGCCATGACGAGGATTCTGGAAGGAATCGGTCAGCAGGTGGTGGGTTGGTTCGCCAATTCCTGGCGGGTGATGGAATTCTCGTTCGAAGCGGGAGCAGCTTCTGTCTCCTTTTTCGGCCGCCAGGGTTTCAGGGCGGTTCTCGTCGTAGTTCTTCAGCAGGTGTATTTTACGGGTTTGCAGGCGCTTCCTTTCCTGGGCCTGCTCTCGCTTCTCTTAGGTTTTACGGTGATTATCCAATCGCTGCCGCAGTTGCAAGGCGTGGGAGCCAACGCCCTCATCGGCAAGATCCTGGTCATCAGCATCGTGCGTGAGCTGGGTCCGATCATCACCGCCATGGTGGTGATTACCCGCTCCGGTTCCGCCATGGCCGCGGAGATGGCAACCTACCGCGTAACTGGGCAGGTTGAGGCACTGGAAGCAATGGGGGTGAACATCTCCCATTATCTCGTGGTGCCCCGTTTGTTCGGGTGTATTATTTCATTGTTTTGCATGATCCTCTATTTCGATGTTATCGCCCTTGTGGGCGGGTTTCTCGTGGCCAGCATTCGGCTCACCATGCCTTTCACGCTGTACCTAGACTACATCTATCAGTCGTTGTCTTCTCTCGATCTTTATATCAGCCTCTGCAAGAGCATGCTCTTCGGCGCTGTGATTGCTCTTTTTACATGCTACCATGGTCTGCGCGCCCAACGGGCCGCGTTCGAGATTCCGATGTACTCGCGCTCGGGCGTCGTGCAGGCGATGTTCTTCGTTTTCGTATCCAGCGCCGTTATTTCAGCCCTCTTCTATTGGATTTGATCGGTGCTCGGAGATCGCTCACCCATACTTCTTGAGGACGTAGGTTTGACGCTCGGGGGCCGCCAGTTCTTCGACGGTGTCGGAATGGAGGTAGCCGAGGGTGAGACGGTCGTGGTCGCCGGGCCAACGGGTTGCGGCAAATCCTTGCTCTTGCGTCTCGTTCTTGGTCTTCCCGGCATGTTGGGACTTCCCGGGATGTCGGCTGGGGACGTCACCGTCAGCGGCGACATAAGGGTGTGTGGCCAGCGCTTGAGCGACCTAGGGATAGCCCAAGTTCAAGAGCTTCGGAGACAGATTGGCACCGTCTTTCGCGGCGGTGGTTTGATCGACAATATGGATGTGCATCAGAACATCACCTTACCGCTTTATTACCATTGCTATGATTTCATGAGTCCGCAGCAGATGGACGCCCGTTGTCGCCAGGTGCTCGAAGATCTCGGGCTCGACCATCTCGATGTGTCGGGTCGGCGTCCGGTCACCTTGAACGGTTTGGAGAGGGTGTACGTCGCGCTTGCGCGGGCTTTTGTCGGCGAACCGTACATTCTCTTGCTCGACGATCCCGCCAGTGCGCTGGGATCGCGCACCGCCACCCGTTTGATGGAGCAGGTTTTCTACGCACCGCGATTTGCTGACGGCATCTCCACCCACGAGCGCTGCGGACAACCTCTCACTCGCCTGATCGTAACGACCGAGCTAGACTACTATCTGCCGTATGGCGATCGCTTCTTCATAATCGACCAGTTGAAGGTGACGGAAGTAGGTGATCGGAGCGCGGTGATACGCAGCGAATTGGATGCGGTCAAGGATCTTTTGGCTTTTGACTATCAAGTCGTCACCAACTTGGGATTCTGAGATCTATCATGCAGCAAACGAAATTGCTTTACGAAAGGAACAGCGGGCACCTCATGGTCGGCGTTTTCGTATTGGTAGCCATTCTGCTTTTCGGATGGCTGCTGATCCGCCAGCAAGGAGGCGCTGAGAGCTACACCATCATCGCCGGATTCAACACCATCACCAATGTCAATGAAGCCACCTCCGTACGTTTGCGAGGATTCACGGTGGGTCAGGTGGAGCGGATCGAGTTCCGACCCCAGCCTCCCGACGGCGAAACCTATTTCCTGGTCGAAATGGGGATAGAGGATGAATACCCGGTTTTTGCCGGGACCTTCGCCGAAATACAAAGCAGCGGTCTCGTAGGAGACAGCTTCATTAATCTAAACGTGAGCGAGGCCGATTCTGACGTGCTCGAGGCGGGGGCGACCATCGAAGGCAGAGATGCGCCCGGCATGAAGCAGTTGGTGGCCACCCTGACTGCCATGGCTCACAAGCTCGGGGGAGCCGGGGAGAGCATCCGCCGCGCCGATCTCGGGTACAAGCTCGGTCGCCTGGGGGATAGCTTTCACCGCGTCGCCACCACCTTGGATCAGGTGGGGGCGAGTGCCGACAGCCTGCTGCGCGCCAGCCGCGACATGGTGGACGGGGTAGAGCCGGAGGTGGTGGGTGTGTTGAAAAATGTGGACCGGACCCTCGGGCAGCTGCAATCCACCATCGGCCACACCGATTCGCTAGTGATCTCCACCGGGAGCGATGTTCAGTCTTCCATCAAAGCGCTGCGCGCCAGCGTCGAGCGCCTCGACACCTTGCTGCAACGAGTTGACACCTTGATGTTGGGCAAGGAAGAGGAGATCGACCGTACCTTGAGCAACCTTCACGCTGCTTCCGAATCGGTGCGGGAGATCAGCCAGCATCCATGGAAACTGCTCATCGGCCAAGATCACGAAGAAGAGGAAGGATCGAATTGAGCCCCCACTTGCGATTGGGCCGGCCCATCTAATGAGTGCGTGTGCGGTCAAGCTGAGTGGACTGTTTTTTGTATTGGCACTCGGTGGTCCTCTGTGTGTTGTTGCCACGGCAATAAGCGTGGAGACCAAAGATGCGCAGACGGCGGAGTTGATCAATCTCGCGGTCAGCTATCAAACAGGCGCCGGAGTCGAGAAAGACCTCGATCTCGCTCTCGAATATTACGAGGACGCACTCAAGTTCGATCCGGAGCTCTTTCCCGCGTTGTTCAATTCGGCGCAAATCTACTACGACCAAGAAAAATTCAAGAAGTCGAGCAAGCGATTCCGCCAAGCTGCTGCCAGCGCCAGAGAGAGCGGTGCCAAGGCCGCGTCACTGGAAGCGAGGGCCTTGAGTGGGTTGGGTTCCTGTTACCAGAAGATCGATAAACCCAAAACGGCGGAGAAGTGGTTTCGCGCTGCGATCCGCAAAGATCCGCAATTGGTGGAAGCGCATTACAACTTGGTGAATCTTCTCGTCGCCGCGGAGAGGGAAGAAGAAGCGCGGAAAGCGCTGGCCATTGCCGAGCGCCTGGCTCCCGACAGCAAGTACGGAATCTTCGAGGGTCGCCTGAAGGCGAAAGAAGGGCAGGAGGCCACGAAAGCTGTAAGCGGTAAAGTAGCGATCGTCGCCGTAATCGCCTTGTTGATCATGTACTCTTTCTACCTGCGAATGGCACGAAGGCGCGCGAGTCGATGACCGACTCATGTGACGCAGGTTCGATTGACCATCCGATCGCTCGCCGCTATATTGCCACGGAATAGATTTAACTCGGTCCAGGTGCCGGCTTGAGAGCCGGAGAATAGGGAAGGCGGTGGAATGCCGCCACGGCCCCGCCACTGTGACCGGCCGCAGGTTCTACAGGAACCTGTTTGAGCGTTCGTACAGGCCTCAGGTCTGTCCACTGGAAATCCTCCGGGAAGGGACGAACGCATGCCGGAAGTCAGGAGACCTGCCTGGGCTGTTGCTTTGTGCCTGCGTGGGTGAGGCCGAGACAGCGGAAGGAGCTTCTTAGCCGACCTCGAACTGAGGGCGGTTTTTTTTATGTGCCTACTGGAGCTTGAAAAAGCGGTATCTGGGTACCGGGCCGACCGTCCCGTTCTGCACGGTGTTGACTTGCAGCTTCACCGGGGCGACTTCGTTGGCCTGTTGGGTCCCAACGGGTGCGGCAAGAGCACCCTCATTCGCGCTATCACCGGCATCATTCCGCTTGCATCCGGCAGCGTGACCCTCGGAGGACGCCAGCTCCAGTCCCTCAATCGTCGCGAGATTGCACGCTTGGCGGGGGTAGTGCCGCAAGATGGAGCCGGTAGGTTCGCATTCTCGGTGCGGGAGGTGGTTATGATGGGGCGGCATGCGTACACGGGACGTTTCCGCAGCCCATCTCGCGAAGATGAGTCGAGTGTAACCATCGCCATGGAACAAACCCAGGTCGATCACCTGGCCACCCGCAGCGTGGTGGAATTGTCCGGTGGCGAGCGACAGCGGGTTATCATCGCCCGCGCCCTGGCTCAACGTCCCGCGGTTCTGCTGTTGGACGAACCCACGAATCACCTGGACATCAATCACCAGGTCGAGGTATTCGATTTGTTGTATCGCTTGAACCGTGAGGAGGGGATGAGTCTTCTCTGTGTGACTCATGATCTGAACTTCGCCGCGGAGTACTGCAACAGAATCGTGTTGATGAAGGAGGGGAGAATATTTGCCCACGGGCGGCCACCGGAGGTGGTGACAGAAGCGGTTATCAACGAAGTCTACGGTGTGCGCGTCCGCGTCGCGTTGCGCGAAGATACGCCTCACGTTACCCCCGTTTTCAAGAAGGGCGGAGCCATTGAAACCGTCGAGGAGAATGCAGGTGCTGCCTAGCCTGACGGTGGTGGCGATCGGCCTGGTCGTCGGTAACGTCGAATTGAGCGCAACGATAGTCGAAGTCGACGATCTGGACATCAATGTCACGTTGGAGGCTCGGCCGAAGAGAATCGTCTCGCTGTCGCCAAGCAATACCGAGCTACTTTTTGCACTGGGGGTGGGGAATCGCCTCGTCGGCGTAACGGAACATTGCAACTATCCTTCCGAGGCGGAGCAGATCGAAAAAATAGGGGGCTTCAAGGCGCTCAGCATCGAGAAGATGCTCGCCCTCAAACCCGATCTCGTAGTTGCTATCAAGGGGAACACCCTGGAATCGTTAGAAACCCTCAGGAGCTTCGATGTACCGGTGTTTGCTCTCAACATCGGATCCGTACAGCAGCTACTGGAAGCGGTGAGCCGAGTGGGCCGCCTGACGGGTAGTCAGCATGCAGCCGACTCGTTGCGAGCCGTCCTTACTGCCCGCCTGGACGATGTGAAAGCCACCGTCGGGAAACGCGAGCGAAGACCCCGCATGATGTGGGGACATTGGGGCGAACCGATCTTCACAGCCGGGCAGAACACCTACATCGACGATGTGTTGCATCTGGCGGGCGGCGAGAATCTGGGCCGCCGGGCACCGGGCGCCTGGCCCCAGGTCAGCCTGGAAACGGTGGTCTCGTGGGCGCCGGAGATCTTGATCACCACCATGTCGTTCACACCCCAGCGACGGGAACGGGAAATCTGCGAACTAAGGCAACGAGACGGTTGGAAGTCAATCCCGGCGGTGAAGAAGGACGGAATCGTGTTTCTCGAAGCGGATCTGTTGCTGCGTCCTGGTCCCCGCGTTTTCGAAGCGCTTGAACAGCTCGTGGCCGAGGTGGAGCGCCGCGAAATCGGTCACTAACATGCCGCTGCCGTTGATGTTACTGCTCCTGCTGGTGGTCCTGGCAGGCGGGGTGATCACCTCACTTCTCACCGGACCCGTTGCTATTCCCGCAGACAAGGTCTTCCAAGTTCTGTACCAAGTATTCGATGCCGGTTCCGGCGGTGACGTGGAGATCGAGATCGTCCGTAACCTGCGGCTGCCCCAGGTGATTCTGGCGATCCTGGTGGGCGCGGCGCTGGCGCAAAGCGGCGCTGCCATGCAGGGTTTTTTCCAGAACCCGATGGCGGATCCCTTTGTCATCGGCGTCTCTGCGGGCGCGGCGCTGGGGGCGACCATCGCCGTTTTTCTCTCGTTGGACATCTGGGTGTTTGGCGTCAACGCAGTGGCGGGTTTCGCCTTCGTAGGTGCCGTTGCCATCACATTCCTGGTTTACGCGCTCTCCGCTCGAGGCGGGCGGGTCCCGGTTACGACGGTTCTTCTTACAGGTATCGCAGTCGGATCGCTCTGTACGGCCCTCACCTCCTTCCTGATGATCAGCGGTCATCACGATCTGCACAGAATTCTCTACTGGCTCATGGGCAGCCTGACCGCGCGCCGGTGGGACCACGTGCAGATGGTTTGGCCTCAGATCCTGGTCGGTCTGATATTGCTGCAGCTATTTAGCCGTGATCTAAACCTGATACTTCAGGGGGAGGAGAACGCCAAATATCTTGGCGTGGACGTTGACCGGGTCAAGAAGGTGCTTCTCCTGCTTTCGGCGATGCTCGCCGCGGCTGCGGTCTCGGTGAGCGGCATTATCGGTTTCGTCGGCCTGATAGTACCTCACGTGATGCGGCTTTTAGTGGGGCCCGATCACCGAAAGCTCTTCCCAGCATCGATTTTGGGGGGTGCCATTCTTCTAGTGTGGGCAGATGTGCTGGCGCGGAATATCATCGCCCCCGCCGAAGTTCCCATCGGTATCATCACCTCGGTTCTCGGTTGTCCGTTTTTCTTGATCTTGTTGTCACGCCGCCGGGAAACCGACCTCTAGTTTTCGGTTCGAGACCTATCTCCAAGCTTTCGTTTTCCCATCTTCACTGCTCGTTTCTACAAAATTTTCAAAGGTTGCATCGCCATGAAGCCTTTCTTGAATTTTACATATTAGTTAGCCCTTGCAATTAAATTAGACTTCTCTAAATTTACAGGAAGTCATATCTAATAAATAGTTTTGTTTACTAAACCCCTCGGAGAATCATGAAATACACCAGGCTATTGTGTGGTGGCGCGTTGTGTCTCGCAATCTCGGCGTGTGACACCTTCATGTCGGAAGCCCCTACGGCGGGTGAGAGCTTCGTAGAGCCGATGGAAGGGCTAGACCACGATCTAAACAATATCTTTGCCGTTGGGGACGAAAATTTCGAACGGCCTTTTGCGATCAGCGAAGGCTTGGGTCCCATCTTCAATAATATCAGCTGCGAGGGATGCCATCCTGGCGATGGTCGCGGAACACCTGAACTTGGCTTCTTCCGCTTCAGCCGCGATGCCGATCTCGTTCCTGGAGAAGGTGGTCCGCAACACCAGGACAAGTCGATTCCGGGCATACCCCTCGAGTTGATACCCGCGGGAGTCGATCGGTCGTTTCGTATGCCGCCCCCCGCATTCGGCGTCGGCCTCATCGAAGCGATCCCGGTGGAAACGATCCTGGCAAATGAGGATCCGAACGACAGCGACGGGGATGGGATATCGGGGCGGGCGAACTGGGTGCAGGCCGCCGATTTCGTGCCTGCATCCCAAGAGGGCGGTGGCCCCGGGGTGCAGTTGGGTCGCTTTTCGCGGAAAGCCCAAGTATCCTCGCTGTTGCAGCAGGTGGCCGAGGCCTACCATCAGGACATGGGCATAACCAACGATTTTCTTCCGGAGGAGAACACCCACCCGCAAGCAGATGTTACCATGCCGCGCGGGGATTTGGTTGCCGATCCCGAGATCCCGGCGTCCACCGTGCTGGAGACGGTGATGTATGTGCGTCTACTCGCTCCACCGAATCGCGGCAAGGAGACTGCGGCGGTCCAGCAAGGCGAGGGGCTGTTCACCCAGATTGGGTGCGCATCGTGCCACACTCCCACGATGCGCACTGGACCCAACCAGATCGAGCAACTGTCCGCCGTCGATGCCAATCTCTACTCGGATCTGCTGCTCCATGACATGGGCCCAGGTCTCGAGGACGGTCGACCTGACGGTGACGCTGACGGTCGGGAATGGCGTACGGCGCCTCTGTGGGGTCTCCGACTGGTGGCTGAATTTCTCGGCGGAACCCCGTTCTATATGCACGACGGACGCACCTCCGATCTCGACGAGGCGATACGCATGCACGGAGGGGAAGCCGAGGCGCCAAGGGATCGCTACGCGGGGCTGACGGCCGGCGAGCAGGCCGCCGTGGTGGCCTTCCTCAACTCGCTGTAGCGTGGCCTCTGATACGGACAGCCAGATTTCCCGTCGCGATTTCATAACACGCCTAGGTCTGGTTGGGCTGGCCTGTACCGAATTGACCGCCTGTGCGGGAACACCCCGGTATCAAGGGGTGGTTGAACGCGGAGTTCTGGCGCTGAATCGAGTGGAAATCGAGGTCTTGCTCGGCGAACACTCGGCCATCGTGGTTTTCGCTCCAGGCTGGGACGAGTCTTTGGTTCTCAGCCGTCGCCCTGACGGTGCTTTCCGGGCTGTGAGTTCGAGGTGTACTCATATGGGTTGCCAGGTACGCCCTGGCGGACGTTTTCTCACCTGTCCATGTCATGGTTCGACCTTTGACTTGGAGGGGCACGTCGTCCGCGGTCCCGCTGCGAAGCCGCTTGCCCAGTACAGGGTGTCTGAAACGAGTAACGCGTTGGAAGTCAACGCTCTATAGGAATGACCTGAAAGGAATTATCATGAGATTGAGGATCTGGATCGCAGTACTAGTGGCAGGGTTGGCGCTCGAGTTTAACCCGGCTGCGGCAGAAAGCGAAACGCCGTCTCGACCGTTCGTCAAAGGTGGCATAGACGACAAACCCTTCATCGCCTCGACGAGCAATCAAGCCCGGGTCGGCGGGTACATGGAAGCGCATTTCAGATACGAGCGGGAAGAAGGGGTTACCGAAGAGCTGACGTTCGAGCCGAAGCGGTTTAACATCTTCACTTTTGCTCCGGTTTCGGATCGTGTGCGCGTTGCTTCCGAGCTAGAATTCGAGGAGGGTGGGGAGGAGATTAAGATCGAAATAGCTGTTCTGGATTTCGAGCTTCATCCCGCGGTGACCTTTCGCGGCGGCATCATTCTCTCGCCGTTGGGCCGGTTCAATCTGGCCCACGACAGCCCAACGAACGAGCTCACCGGTCGGCCGCTGGTGAGTACGGAGATCATTCCTACCGCTCTTTCGGAGGCTGGGATGGGATTCTACGGCGCCTGGTATCCCACGGACCAGTCCCGGGTTACCTACGAGGTTTATGGTGTTAACGGCTTCGGGGATGGCGTGATCCTGGGCGATCCGGAGGGCACGAGAATCGGTGCCGGCAAAGGCAATCTGGAAGACAACAACAACCGGCCCGCGTGGGTGGGTCGTGTCGGCTTCAGCCCGGCCGCGTCGCAGGAGATAGGTCTCTCCGTTCACACGGGACCGTACAACACCTGGATGGCGGAGGATCTCACCATCGATGAAAAACGCAATCTGACGATTCTCGCGCTCGACTGGGAATGGACCCGGGACCGTTTCGATCTGCTGGGAGAATACGCCAAAGCCTCCCTCGATGTCCCAGGAGAAACCGGCATCTTTTCAGAAAGTCAGGAGGGGGTGTACGTTCAGATCAATGCTCGTTTTGGTCGCGGTTTCGTCTCCCGCCTCCCGGATTCGAACTTCACCGCGGTTGTGCGCCTAGGTGCTGTCGACTTCGATGCCGATGCCGACGGGGACAGCGAGCGCCGAATCACCTTTGGTTGCAACTTCAGGCCAACGCCGGACACGGTATTCAAGCTCGATTACCAGCGCAATCAGTCACGGGATCCGTTCGAAAACGAAGCCAAGGGGGCCGCGCTTCTCTTCAGCGTTGCTTCCTACTTTTAGCGTCCTCAATACACCAAACATATCACGGGACATGGGCGCCTTCTTCCCCGGGTGCCGGTCTTTTCCGTGCCCCGAGGAAATCGTCGGAATGAAGCCGGTAGTAGTCGTCTCGGGGTTGCCGCGCTCGGGCACTTCCATGATGATGAAGATGCTGGAAGCCGCTGGCATCGAGCCGATTGTCGACCAACATCGAGCCGCCGACGAGGACAACCCGCAAGGGTATTACGAATTCGAACCAGTCAAACGTCTTGAGCTCGATCACGCCTGGCTGGCTGAATCAGGCGGTCGATCAGTAAAGGTGGTCTCGCGGCTTCTCGTCCATCTACCGGGAGAATACCGGTATCGGATCATTTTCATGCGCCGACGAATGGTTGAGATTCTCGCCTCGCATCGGGCGATGTTAGAGCGCCGCGGCGCCCAGAAAACACAGCCGCCGGATGAAACGATGAATGTGCTGTTTGAAAAACATCTCGACGAGGTCGGACACTGGCTGCAGGAGCAAGAGAATGTCGAGGTGCTCTTCGTAAGCTACAACGAGGTCTTGGAAAACGCCGCGGAACACGTGGCGAGGATCGGGTCCTTTCTCGAGTTTGAAACAGGACTGGATGCCATGGAGGATGCAGTGGATCGGGAGTTGTACCGGCAGCGATCACCATGTTGAGACGATTGAACTTCGCACGCTCTGTTCCATTTGCTATCGTACTGAGTGTTCTGGTTTTCGCTGGATGTAGCCAGAACTACAGCGACAAGCGGGCTCACGAGGCGTTGGCAGAGCGTGGGATGAAAGCGGTAAAGGTGAAACCTAAGGAGGAGCGTGGTTCAACCGAGACGGTGGTCGGTCCCATCGATTACGGCGGCCTAACAGCTACGCCGCCATCGGGATGGGAACAACTGACACCCTCCAGCTCCATGCGACTGGCAGAATTCAGCTTACCGGGAAAACCGGTGGGGAGTGGCGATGCGACCCTGGCAATATTCTACTTTGGACGGGGCCAGGGTGGCTCGGTTGAACAGAATATTGACCGCTGGTACAGCCAGTTCGAACAACCGGACGGCGGTTCCACGAAACAGGCGTCCCGACGGTGGCGAGACACCGTTTACGGAATGCCGGTCACAATGGTGGATATCGCCGGTAGCTTTACCGCGGGGATGGGTCCGGGCGCCGGGTCTGATAAACCAGCTACGGGCTACCGTATGCTCGGGGCCATTGTCGAATCGGACAAAGGTCCGTATTTCTTCAAATTGATCGGTCCCGACGCCACAGTGTCGCACTGGAGCCAGAGCTTTACGACGTTCATTTCTAGCATTCGATAAGCTACAGTCTCAGTTTTTGGATATAGGAGAAGACGATCTTGTACATGCAGCTGGAGGACGAGTTCGGTGACGTGGTAGGCAAGGCGAGGCGCGGGCACGAGATATCCGTTTCAGACCTGGCGAAGCAGGTGGGAATCTCGGAAAACGACATCGAGCGGATCGAAAGCTACGAGCTGACCCCGCCTGACGATACGATAGATGCCCTGGCCGCTCATCTGGAACTGGACTCCGCCAAGCTGCTGTCGGCAGCTAGCAAACGATTCTTCCCCCTCTATCCTTCAGGCCGTCCGGTGGAGGGGCTGGTGCTGGAAATGCTGGTGCTCGGTAGCGATTTCCTCATGAACGGCTACGTCGTCGGTTGTGTGGAAACCCACAAGGGTGTGGTGATCGATCCGGGGTTCGATCCTGAAAAGATCCTCAAAGTGGTGGAAGCTGCCGAGCTTGACGTCGAAGAGGTGCTGCTGACCCACGGCCACGGAGATCACACAGGTGCTCTGTCGGAGGTCTGCCAAGCCACTGGAGCGCCGGCGCGTATCAATCCTGCAGATGATCATCTTCTAGGCGGCCAACGCACCAAGATCGAGGGTGAGATCGCGGCCGGGGATTCGATTGTCGTTGGAAATCAAAGGTTTTTGGTGGCCGCGACGCCGGGTCACACCCCCGGAGGCGTCAGCTTCATCCATGAAAGCGTGGCGATCGTAGGGGACGCGCTGTTCGCCGGCTCGGTAGGCGGTACTAAAAACCTCGGCGATTTTCAGATGCAGCAGAGCGCCGTGGCCGAGCAGCTACTGGTGCTCGACGAAAAGGTGCAGCTGTTTCCTGGGCACGGCCCCGCGACCAGCGTCGGGGAAGAGCGGTCGAACAATCCGTTTTTTACCTAGCAGGCTCTGACTCGTGTGACAAAAGCCGCCCCACAAATAGTCGTAGAAGGGGCTGCTGAAGGACCTCTGCGTTCTCTGGACTTGGAGGTACCTCTCAACAGGCTCGTATGTTTCGCGGGGCGCAGCGGTTCCGGAAATCGTGCTCTGGCGCTTGACGTGCTGTGGGCCGAGAGTCGCCGGAGATACACGATGGCACTCTCACCCCGAGATCGGGAGAAGCTGGGGGGGACCGCGAAGGTGGCTGTGGATCGCATTGCCGGCCTTCCCCCAGCGATGCTGGTCAACGGGCACAGAGTTAAGTCATTCGACACCGTAGCTTCCTTCCTTCAGCTAGATCGCCTACTCACTAGATTGTTTGTTGCCAGCGGCGAGCTCGCGTGCCCACGCTGTGGCGGCAGGTGTGCGAGCTTCTCGACAGAATCTGCTGCTGACCGGGTCATCGAAGGGTTTGCGGAACGCCGCTGTCACATTATCGCGCCCCTGGAGCTGTCCGCAGAATCCTCGTCTATGAGCAGCATTCTCGAACAGTTGATGGATGCCGGGTTCCGCCGGTTTTGGATTGACCGCGAGGAGTGCCTGTTGGAGGAGAGCGTCCCTGAGGACCTGCCCGCAAACGAATCGATCGCTGTTGTGGTCGACCGCATGGTCCCCAGAAGTTCGGAGCGACAGCGGTTGATCGAGTCCATCAACAACGCCCGTGCCATATCCCGTGGCAAAACGAAACTCCGCGATTTGGCAGCGGAGACCGATCTGCTCTTGAATAGGGATCCCACATGTACGGATTGCGGCAGCGTGTTTCGCTCTGCAAACGCCGAGCTTCTACTGCAGACGAACGGAAAAGATAAAGCAGAGGTTGTCCAGTATCGCTTGGGCGGCAAATCGGTGGAAGAAACACTGCAGCTTTCCTGCGCTGAGATCAGACAGTTTCTCAGCCGCGTCCCGGATGCGGAAGACATCCATGAACGGTGCGAAAGGCTGCTGTCGGAAATGGCGGCGGCCGGATTATCTGCGATGCCGCCGGCGGCGCGGAATTCTCGGCTTTCCATGACCGAGCGCATGCGACTTGAGCTGGTATCCTGTGCCAACGATGGGATGGCAGGTCTGCTTTACGTCGTTGAGAATCCAACCGCCGGAATGAACGACGAGGGGGCTGCGAGCCTCATCCCGGTGTTGCGCGTGTTGGTGGCGCGGGGGAACTCGGTATTGGTGGTCGACAATAGCCAAGCTGCGCTGGAAGTTGCCGACGTCGTGTTTCACTTCTCCAAAGGAGAGATCGTAGAGGAGAAGGTCGGAAAGGCGACCGGGACGCGAACGCGCTCGCGGAAGTCAAGCGAGCGGAAGCTCTTGGTCTCTGCTCGCGCAGATCCGCTTTTTGACAGGGTCGATGTGGAACTTCCCTGCCGGTGTCTGATCGGCGTCTGCGGCCCTGCCGCGTCGGGTAAAAGCTTCTTTCTCACCGAGGTTCTGGTTCCGGCGTTGATCGGTAAATCGAAGGGTGCTCGTTCGGTCGCCGTCGGCGACGAAGCGGGCAAAAAGCGAGTCGTTCTGGTGTCACCCCAGACCGAAGCGCCGGGGAGTACTCTTCTTGCCGAGTTGGGACTCTCGGCTCATCTGGGGAATCTGTTTGCATCGACACCGGCCGCCATCGAGCGCGGGTATCCGGCCGAGTGGTTTCAGCTTGAATCGCCAGGGGGTCGCTGTAGTCAGTGCGAAGGCCGCGGGCTGTTGTCCTACGAATTGGGAATTTTGGAAGAGGTGGAGGTCGTTTGCCCTCGATGCCGAGGCAGCCGTTTCAGGAGCGAGCTATTGGAAGTGACCTTGAAAGGATCAAGTATTGCCGACCTCTTGTCCGCTACCGTTGATCAGTTCCGGGATCATTTCGGGAGGGACCAGAAGGTGCGGTCGCGGATGAACGCTCTAGTTTTGTGTGGGTTGGGTCACTGCCGATTGGGCCAGAGTAGTGCCACGCTCGAGCGCGGGGAGCGCGTCCTTCTTCGCCTCTCTGTAGAGTTGGGCTCGGTCAGCTCGCGGGATTTTATAGTCGTTACCGATGCGGCTGGCCTCGATCACCCGGACGACATCGCGGTTCTGGTCCGGGTTGCCGATGCGCTGGTGGCCAAAGGGGCGACGATCTTTTTCGAAACGAATGATCAGCGTATCCTGACAGAAGTTGACTGGTGGCTCGAGTTTGGTGAGAGAGCGAGTTCCGGAATCGCCGTCATCAAGAGCAGTGCGTCAACGCGACAAGACGCCGCCTAGGAAAGTCTGATTCTCCAGATGGGGTTGAAAATATTCCACTTGAACATGATATTTGGCATTGTCTACCGCAGGGGTTCTGCCAAGTGTTCCCCATAGCCGAAATCTGCAGATGAGCATCGAACAGGATCTCAGCGCCGAGAAAGTATCGCACCTGGACCTCACCAGTTTCTCCCAGGTGCCCTCCGGCACACCTATTCACGAAGTCATAGGGATCATGCGCGATCAGCAATTGAGTGCGGTCCTTGTGACTGAGCAGGATCGCCTGATCGGGATTTTCACGGAGCGCGACGTGCTCTCGCGGGTGGCGGACGAGCCATCTACCTGGAAGTTGCCGGTTGACGACATGATGACCGATTCGCCACAAACGGTTTCGCCCGACGCTAGGGTGCAAGAGGCGTTACACTTGATGAATGCCGGGCACTACCGCAATGTTCCCGTCGTCGCCCGCGACGGCCAGGTTGTTGGAAATCTCTCCCAATACAGCATCGTCAAATTTCTCACTGACCATTATCCCCGGGAGATCTACAATCTTCCACCCGACCCCGAGTCGATACCGAGGACGCGGGAAGGTGCGTAACGGGTGACACCTCCGCGCGAACGCCGCACCAAAGCCCGCTTCTCAACGACGATGTCAGGCGTGTACGAGGAGGGCAAGTAATGCCCAAAACGAAACTGTCGGTTGTGGGGGAGAAGAAACCTTCGGCGGATCGCGCTTCCGGGAACCACAAAACGTGGGTGGCCGAGACGGATGGGGTGCCGGAAAACAATCTCGACGCCCAGGATTCGGTGGTGATTCGGTTCTCCGGTGATTCCGGCGACGGGATGCAGCTCACGGGAACCCAGTTCACGAATACCTCCGCCATTCTCGGCAACGATGTCAGCACGTTTCCCGATTTCCCGGCCGAGATTCGCGCTCCCGTTGGAACGGTCGCGGGTCTAAGCGGCTTCCAGGTCAACTTTTCCTCGAATGAGGTCTACACCGCCGGTGATGCGCCAATGGTGTTGGTGGCGATGAATCCGGCAGCGTTGAAAGCCAATCTAGGTGATCTGGAGCCGGGCGGAATCATCATCGTCAACACCGACGCGTTTACGCGGAACAACCTGCGCAAAGCAGGGTACGAGATGAATCCTCTCGACGATGATTCACTCTCTTCCTATGAGATCCATCGGGTGCCGCTCACCACGCTCAACCGTAGCGCCCTTCAGGACATCGAGGGTTTGACCAATCATCAGAAGGACCTCTGCAAGAATTCATTTGCCCTTGGTTTGACTTATTGGATGTTCGACCGACCCCTCGAGCAAACCCTGGGGTTCTTCGAACAGAAATTTGCCAAACGCCCGACTGTCATCGAGGCGAATACCCGGTCGTTGAAAGCGGGGTACTACTTCGGTGAAACGACCGAAGCCTTTCAGAGTCGCGTTAGCGTACCGCGGCGCACGGTGCTCGATCCGGGCACCTATCGGCGCGTAACCGGCAACGAGGCACTGGTGATGGGGCTGGTTACGGCGTCGAAGAAAGCCAGACGCCACCTCGTATACGCGAGTTATCCGATTACTCCGGCAAGCACCATATTGGAAGAGCTGGCGGCTTTAAAAAATTTCGGCGTCCGCACGTTTCAAGCCGAGGACGAGATCGCGGCGATCGGGGCGGCGATCGGCGCTGCGTTCGGCGGAGCCTTGGCGGTAACCGCCAGCAGCGGCCCCGGAATTGCGCTCAAGAGCGAGGGCATGAATCTAGCGGTGGTGCTCGAATTACCCATGGTGATCATCGATATCCAGCGCGGAGGGCCCAGCACCGGACTGCCTACGAAAACGGAACAGACCGATCTTCTCCAGGTTCTCTTCGGCCGCAATGGCGAAAGCCCGATCCCGGTTTTGGCTGCGTCGACTCCCAGCGACTGTTTTGAGACCGCGATTGACGCTTGCCGGATTGCCATTCGCTCCATGACGCCGGTGGTGCTCGTCTCGGACGGGTATCTCGCAACCGGCTCTGAACCGTGGAAAATTCCGGATCCGTCCTCGATTGAACGAATCAAGATCGAGAAGCTGAAGGATCCGTCTGGATACCAACCGTACGCCAGGTCGGATGCGACCCTGGCGCGATCCTGGGTCACTCCGGGCACGGCCGGATTCGAGCATCGCATCGGCGGATTGGGTAAGCAGGATGTGACCGGGAATGTATCCTACCTGCCGGAAGACCACGAGCACATGGTCCGTATGCGCCATGCAAAGGTTGCCCGCGTCGCTGACTTCATTCCCGATGTCGAGGTTTTCGGGCCCGAGAGGGGCGAGCTACTCGTACTTGGTTGGGGGGGTACCTTCGGTCCTATTCGCGCCGCCGTCGAACGGACTCAGGGAGAAGGCAAATCGGTGGCGAGCGCGCACCTGCGGCACTTGAATCCGTTTCCGAAGAATCTCGGCGAGGTGCTCGACAGCTACGATCGCGTTCTACTGCCGGAACTCAATCTGGGTCAGCTGGCGATGCTGATTCGGGCGGCCTACAACGTTCAGGTGGAGTCCTACAACAAGGTGCAGGGACAGCCGTTCAAGATAGGCGAAATTGAAGAGCAGATTCGACAACTGCTAGGGTAGAGATACGTGAGCATCATTTCACAGAGAGGAGCACGGGAATGACCGAGGCCGCGGCGGAGCAGAAGCTGACCAGGAAGGATTACGTCTCCGACCAGGACGTGCGCTGGTGTCCAGGTTGCGGCGACTACGCCATTCTGGCGCAGATGCAGAAGATGCTGCCGGAGATCGGAATTCCGCGTGAAAGTCTGGTTTTCGTCTCGGGAATCGGATGCTCCAGTCGCTTCCCTTATTACATGAACGCCTACGGGATACACGGCATCCACGGGCGCGCACCGACCATCGCCACCGGCCTCAAGCTTGCCAATCCGGAACTCAGCGTGTGGGTGATCACCGGAGATGGCGACGGCCTCTCTATTGGCGGAAATCACCTGGTGCACTGTCTGCGGCGCAACGTGGACGTCAAGATTATTCTGTTCAACAACCGGGTATACGGCTTGACCAAGGGACAGTACTCTCCCACCTCGCTTCCGGGCCATCGTACCAAGAGCTCTCCGTTAGGCTCGGTGGACTACGCCTTCAAACCGCTCTCGGTAGCGCTGGGGACAGAGGCTTCGTTTGTCGCCCGCACCCAGGATACCAACACCAAACACCTCAGCGAGATTCTGCACCGCGCGGCGTTGCACAAGGGAACCGCGTTCGTCGAGATATTTCAAAACTGCGTCGTTTACCATCCCACCGCCTGGGACCACACGACGAACGCGGACAGACGCGATGACAACACCCTTTTTCTCGAGGATGGCGCACCATTGATTTTTGGCAAGGACATGGACAAGGGTATTCGCCTCAATGGCATGGAACCGGAAGTCGTGAGTCTGGGACGGGGTGTGGAAGAAGCAGATCTGTTGGTTCACCGGGAATCCCTCGAAAGCACAAACTACGCCCATATGCTCAGTCGTATGGAACATCCCAGTTTTCCGGTTCCGTTCGGCGTGCTGAGGGCGGTAGAGCGGCCTTCCTACCACGAGCTGGTGCTCAACCAGGTGGAGCAGGCGATCGGGGAATCGGGAGACGGTGACCTGGAGGATTTGTACCGCAACAGCGATACGTGGGAAGCCGATGAAGCCGGCTTGCCCATGGCCAGCTAAGGAGTAGAATTTGGCATGATCTGTCCCTCTTGCGGATACGACAATATCTCGGGCAGCGACGTCTGCGAGGAGTGTCAACAAAGTTTGACCGTTGAACTTCAAGTCGAGTCGGACGCACCCACCATTCTCAATAAGCGCCTTTCTCTGCTCAATCCCCGCCAACCGGAATGCGTTGGCCTCAAAACGACAGTCGACCAGGCGATAGAGCATTTGAAGGGTAAAAACGTCGGCTGTGTGATGGTCACCGGAGAGCGCGGTGAGCTGGTGGGGATTTTCACGGAGCGGGACGTGTTATATCGAGTGGCCGGCCTGGTGGAGCAGTTGAACGAGATTTTCGTCGAATCCGTGATGACCCCACGCCCAACGAGCTTGAAACCGTTTATGTCGATTGCTCAGGCATGCCACCTCATGGGGCTGCACGGTTTCCGTCACATCCCGCTGGTCGATGAACAGGAACGTCCCGTGGGTTTTATATCTCTGCGGGATATCGTCAACTTCATCGAGGAAAATTTCGCCACCGAAAAAGCTTCCTCCAACTGAATTCGAAACGCGTTCCAATGAATGACGAGGACCGGGCGATTTCTCCCGTCCTCGTTTTTTGCGAAAGCGGGCAACCCCGATGAGAGTACCGAGAGTAATACTGCCGCTGGCGTGTCTTCAGATCGCCATTTTAGGAGGCCCTGCGCAATGCGAGATCAGGAGCGGAGATCTAGAATTCACCCGCTCGATCAAGGAAGGGGAATGGCTTCGGGTCCAACTCGATCTTCTCGCCCTGCGGTTGAGTTATCCCGCTTACCGCATAAGCCTGTCTCTGGACGAAGAAAACCTCGTCGAGTTCACCTTCCTCAACAGTAGTGGCTTGGCGGATGATATGGTAAAAATGGGGAGAGCGGACACCGAGAAGATGTTGAAGTATCACGCCGAGGGAATCGGCTTTCAGGTTGAAGCCTTGATCGAGAACCTGTTTCCGAAGCTGTGGTCGAGTTTTGATGGAGACGTCGACTTCAAGGGTGAATTTCTGGTACCGGGTGAGAATCCCGAGGATGGCGCAAGAAAATTGGCCTACTGGCGACGGGGCAGATTCCACTGGAGCCAATAGGTCACCGCTCCCTATTCGGGATCGTGGGAACGAATATCTCCGACCACGGTCTCGTCCAGGGCGATGTATTTGTCAATGGTCGGCTCTTCCGTCGTTATCAACCAACCTTCCACCTCTCTTCCAAACACCGAAATCGTTTTCGGTTCGACCTGGATAACCTTCGAGAAACGGGTGTGTTTCTCACGGTTCGTACAAAAGAAGGTCTGACGGCGCGTCATTCCTTTCTCAACCATTTCCATCTGCGGTACCTGCCTTCTGTCTGCGTGAGGCGGAATACTCGTGTACTACTTCCACGAGGCGGCGCACCATATCTACCGGTGTGTTGGGCAACAGACCATGACCCAAATTAAAGATATGGGGTCGATCCCCCACGTCGTCAACAATTCTCTGTGCCTCACGAACTATATTTTCTTCCTTTCCCAGCAATATGCACGGGTCCAGATTGCCCTGCAGCGGAGTGGCGTCGCCGAGTATTTCATACGCCTGTTTCGGAGAGATGCGCCAATCGATGCTTACGACGTCCGCTCCCGCCTGTTTGATCAACGGCAAGAGATGCGACGCGCCGAGCCCGAAATAGATGCGTGGCACCTGGCAGCTTTCGAGCTCGGCGAAGACCCGCTGCAAATGGGGCAGCGCCAGACGTTCGAAATCGAGGGTCGATAGAATCCCGATAGAGGTATCGAAAATCTGCAGCGCCCTCGCGCCAGCTTCCACCTGGCTGCGCAGGTAGACAATCAGTGCCGCGGTCAACTTGCCCATCAGGTCCTCCCCTGCGACCGGTTCCGCATGGAGGAAGCTCCTGAAGGTAGAGAAGTCTTTTGACCCGGTTCCTTCCACTGCCCAGGAAGCAAGGGTGAACGGCCCGCCTCCGTACCCTATCAACGGCACCTCCGGAGGCAGCGCAGCGCACACCTGGCGCACCGTCTGCGGCACGAACGGTATATCAGTTTCCATGTCGATCGGCTGCAACCGGGCCACATCCTCTACGCTGCGAACCGGATTGCTGAAAACGGGCCCGGGGTCGTAGCGGAAGTCGAATCCCAGCGGTTCCAAGGGTGTGACCAGGTCGGCGAAGAGAATGGCCGCGTCTACGTTCAGCTGCTCCACCGGCATAAGCGTTATTTCCGTCGCCAGGTCGGGCGATTTGAACATAACCTCGAGAGAGCCGGTTTTGTCGCGGATGTCGCGGTACGGTTTGAGGATGCGCCCTGCTTGCCGCATCAGCCAAATCGGCGTCGTGGCAGGCAAGCTGCCGCCGCAGGCGGCGAGAAATGGATTTGAATTCACGAGAGAAGCGGAGGTGTTACGGACCCTACCAGTTGGGGCACAGCCCCAACGCCTTGTTTCTAGTCTGGCGCGACAGGTGGCGCAATCTTATTCCGGCATCCGAGTAGTAGATACAGACAAAATCGGTTTTCGACGCGTCCGTCGAAGTCCAATCGAGTGTTGCCTTTTGAAACATCTGGCCCAGCACCATACGCCCGACGATGAGGTCGTAAAGCGCTTCGGTCAGCGTCCGTCGGCGCACCAGGTGCGATGACAGCTTCAAGGTTGAAGCCAGGTACCGCAGGTACTGGTTGTGCTCCATATACGATTTGTCAAGAGACTCCCGGGGTGCTTCCGGGAGTACCACCGCCCAGCCCGGTTCGGGGGTTTCTTGATTCATAAAGGAACAGGAACGATACTGGGCGACGTCCTTGATGTCTGCGAAGAGCCCGATATATATCTTCGCCAGGTTCTTGAGTGTACAGGGATACATCGTGCCCTCGCGATAGAATCGAGATACCCGAGGGATCAGTAGGAACTGCTGCTTGCATTGCTTGTGGGTCTGCAACGTGGCGATGACTTGATCCTCGAGCTTGGCGCGAAGCCTGTTCTCAAGATTTGCGACATCTGGCTCGGGCAGAGAGAACCCCATGCTGGCCTGAAGGTCGTCGAGGCTGACCTTCGCGGAAAATATGTCGACGGTTTCGGCTCCGGAGGCAGCCTGCCTAGTTGTTGGACCGCGAATCTTGGACGCCTTCTCCTCTCTGGACTGAAGTTGATGTGCACGGCTGTCGCTCTCCTGCGTGGCCGCGGGGAGTGATGGAGCCGCGTCGCTCGTCGTCGGCTGATTAAACAGCTCGTCTCCCACCGACCCGACCTCGCCGGCATCGAAAGCCGGGGTCTTGTCCTTGTCTTCTAATTGCTCGGCAGACGCAGCGACATCCTCATCGGCGTCCCTGACTGGGGAGCTGGTTTCCACCAGGCCCGAGTCACTGTCCGGATCCGCTTCCAGCGGCGGTGGGTCTGCCATCGGTTCCGAGCTGTCCGAGACTTCCTCGGCCGTCGGGAACACACCCGCCTCAAACACCGCGTCCTTGGCGGAACTGCCAAACAGATCGTCCGCATCCGCGGCCATTACCGCGTACGGCTCTTCGTCCGCATCCTCGAAGGCGGTTGCATCCGCGGCCGACTCTGGGGCATCGGGATCCCGGGCGGCGAAATAGGGGGTCTCCTGGACCTCATTCGCTGCCGCGTTCAGTTCCTCGACTTCGATCAGGTCTCCGTGACGATCGAGGATCTCCTGAATCCGTTCGGTGAGATGTCCGTTGACGCTGAAGCGGTTTTGGGCGCAATAGAGGGCCGTGACGGCTCTCTTTAGGTCGGCGGTACCGAGGTGTTCCTCGACGCGCTCAAACGGATCGAGCAGATCGACCGTCCAGCCGGTGGCAAGCGCCTGGTCACCAACGCGGCGAATATGCTCCTGAAGAGCTCGAATTTCGGAGGTTAGCTGTTCTTCGATCTGTTCCACTGACCGTTCCCGTCAGAGGATGTAGAGGCGTACATCACGTGCGATAATACTACTTATATCGGAATATATATCAAAAAACGACAATTCTTGGTGATTTCGATCACAAATTGCTTCGAAAGCTGGGAACACCCCGAATCGGAAGGCTAACTGAAAACGACCGCGGGCAACACCCCAGGCCAGCGAGGTCTTCTCGGTCGCCAGTGCGGAGTGCCTCTGTTGCCGGAGATGCGCAACGTGCCATCCTTTTGATACAGGAAAACCTGCTTGACCCCGCCCTTGCGTCCTTGTTGGTAGCTCGTTCGGGTCATGCTGTTGCAGTCGTCAAAGAAGCTCTCCTTGGTGGAGAGGGTGAGCATGACGCGATCGTAGACCTCCTCGAGGGCGCTCTTCTGACAGACCTGCTCCGCCGGCAGATCGTTTGCCCGGGCGTACATGAGCAGCCTTATTCCCGGCTTCTTGAATGAACAGTTGAGGTATTGTCGATCGACGAAAGCCCAATGAGTCTGTTCGATGCCGGATACGTAGAAGTCGCAGCTGGAGTACCATAAAGAGCGCTCAGATGCGGAGATGAAGAAGCTTCCAAAATTCTGCCGAATCGAGGCAATGCTGCACGGCACCTTCGTATCAGATCCCTGGCTCTGGGGGAAATCGGCCACTCTCAGGACGAGCGCGTAGTCCCCAAAGGTGTTCTGGAGGGTCTTGATTCTCCCTTTTTCTACATGGGGTTTGAGTTCATCGTTTTCGAACAGGGTGGACCAAACCTGGGCGAGAGGCCGGTAGATCTGCTCCAATTCCTCCGGCGAGAAAGAAACGCCCATCAGACCCGAGAGCTGGTCAGGGCCGACGTATCGATCCTTAAAAACTCTCTCAAGGCGCTCGTAAAGCGGAAGATCCAGCAAGCCGCTGCGCTGCTTTTTGCCGGTCTTGGGAACCTTCTCGTCTTCGGCGTCGATCTTTTTGACGAAGATCTTGCGGTCCTTCTTGACCGCCGCGAGCTCCGTCTGCAGCTCCGTCAGTAGTGGTTTTTCGATCTCGAGCGGTTCGTCATGACTTATAGACTCTACGTGGGCGACATCCTCGACGATCTCCGCCTGAAGCTCGTTTACCTGGGCGCGGTTCTTGACGATGCGATGGACGGGATTGAGCAGCCGCTTCAATGCGGTTACTCGATCGATGTATGGCTTGATTTTCTGTGCTATCGAGCGTGCCGACTCGAGGTCGGTGATCGGCGTGGTTTCATCGTGCGCCAGTCCGAGAATACGTTCGGCCGCCGCTTCAGTCTGTTGGCGCAGGCGCTCGAACTCCTCTTCGGATTCTGCTTCCTCCGACTGGTTCTCAACGTGAGGCCCTTCAGCTGAGGTCATCACTGGCATCAACCTATTTTCCGGGCTCTATCATCCACTCGGGGAGCGTGATCCGATATTTGTAGAACCCGTCCACCGGTTCAAACGATACGTCCTGATCTACCGTGTGGGCCGATCGAAGGGATTCGGGTTCATCATCGGACGTGAATCCGAGGACGCGAAGCCGCGGCGTTCTGCGGTCCGACCAGAAATGATTGGTGCGAACTAGGATGTCGCCGGCGCAGTCCATGGGGATAATATCGATCTCCCAATTCCTTTGGAGCAGCAGCGCGGCGCCATTCAAGGTGATGGGCCCAATGTCCATGCGGTTACCGCGCGTGTCGACGAAGAGATAGTCCGAACATTGGGCGAAGTCGATTCGGCCCCTCCCCGCGTTCGCCGAGTACGCCAGAACTTCGTCCTCGTTGTGCGCGAGGAAAGAGCCGGGCGGCAAGGTGAAGGATTGTCCCAGTTGCTCGATCTTCCATTCGTCGTCCCAGCTGCCGTTAGCAAAAACTCGCAGGCCGTTTTCGTAGGTCACACAAATCTGGCTGCGTTCGTACGCACCGGAAATGAGCGCATCGGTCGTTTCGAGCAGGTTCCCGTCATTGTGGTATTGGATCTGCTGAACCGGCACTCCGATATATTGGGTCTGCAGGTTCTGCAGGAGATAATACGCCTTGACTACCGACTCCAGGCCCCAGCGTTCCAGGTCTGGTAATAGGCAGGCGTGCCCATACGCCGCGGTCGCGGTCAGGTAGCGGATCAGGTAGTCGCTTCGACTGTGGCGTTGATTCTCCGGAACTTCACCGTCAAAGAAAGCATCGATGGTGCCGACGCCGGCCAGGGTGCCCGACCGATGAAGGTTGCATAAATCAAAGTCGACGAGAGTAGCGCGCTTGCTGGGATTGGGTCCAGACAGGGGGGCGAGGTTGCCATTAAGCAATCCGGCATAGAGCCAATGCGTACCACCAGCGCCAACGGTCGGGTGTTCCTGGACGACCTGCTTCAGCAGCGCGTGCTCAGCCGCCAGCGTGTCGATGAATCTCGAGGCGTGCGGCAGTCTGCTGTCGTGGTCGACGCGGTCCCATGGCGGACTGTCTGTGTGGGCGTCGAGAAAGGTCGCATGATTGGAAAAGTTGTCCGCAATATTGCCGACATGTCCGTCAGCAAGCTCTCCTGCGCGGGCAGGTTTGACGAGAAATCGGCCAGATTCGGATCGCGATAGATTTCCGTCCGGCCCTTGTGCCGCCAGGTCTGGAGTCCATTTGTCGCTGAGAGGTGACACGTCGCGGAAGTTAGTGCTCAGACAGAAGCTGTGACCGAGATCGCCTAAGGCTTCAAGGTATTCGGCCAGGGCGTCATTGCCGCCTTTGGCTGCGGCACCCGTGGTGGTCAGGGTTGCGTTCCCGTCGCCGTCGTGCCAGGTGTCGTCCGAATGCACGATCAACAGATGCTCCAGGCCCCGTTGCCTCAGGGTGAGCAGATTTTCGTACGCCTCGACATAACTTTCCTCGGTGGGAGGCAGTGCGCCCACGTGGTACCAGACGAGTCGGCCGAGTTCCCATTCCGAGTCACTTCCGGCAGCGGGAACCACCGGCACTACCTCCTCGAAACGGCGCGATGCGGTAACGACGATCGACTCCCGCAACGGGGTGCGCTTACCTGTAGTATCGGGCAGATACCGGCATCCTCCGTTGAGACGCAGAGACTTCTGGGCTTCCTCCGCCGATGGTGCGTGGAGGGTCGTTGCTTCCGAATCGTAGATGTCCAACAGCACCGACACGAACACCCCATTGGTGCATAGGATGTGCGGATCTTCTTCGCCGAAGCTGAAGTACGGGACGCGGAACAGTCGCGGATGGCTGGCACCCGTAATGCGCCCCAGCTCGATCCCTGTTGCCCGTCCGCCGCCCCCTTCCATGGAAACGACGAGTGTCTTGCCTTCGATATGCATACGGTAGAGGAAATCAATCTGTTCGTCTCCGAGTTTCCACTGCCAGCGTGCTTCGACCCTTTCGTCTATGATTTCGCACGAGACGAAGTGACGTTGAACCTCTTCATCATCTGCAGACCATTCACGTCCACCCATTTCGACGGTGATGCCGCCCCCGTCGAACGGATTTATGGGATCTGAATTGTTGATTTCCATTTCCAGATCGAGCAGAGTGCCGTCGATCGGGGTGTAGATGTAGCGGACCACCGCAGACAAAGATCGGGACTCCATCACAAAGGATATCCCATCCTTGGAGACGCTGTTCGAAATCTCCTCGTCCTCGGCGCGCTGCAGTACCAAATGCGATGGCAATGCCCCCCGAGGCGCTTCGGTTACGGCTGGCAGCTGGGCGGTCTGAGGATCCAGGAAATCGAGACCCGCGAGCTGGACCGATACCTCCTGCCGGGCAAAAATGCCTCTGAGCGCAATGCCCTCGATGTTTGCCGATCCGGTATCCAACAAGCCATGGAAATACTGCCACCCACGGCCACCCACACTCCCCAACATGTGCTCCTTGTTTTCACCGAAGATCAATACGAGTTGGGGCAGGTGTTCGGGGTCGAACGCCGGATCGCAGTTCAACCAGATGCTTGCAGATTCTTTGCCTGTGGGAATCGGAATGGGCTCAGGAGGTCGTATGACAATCTGACCCGCTCCGGTTATACTGAGCTGCTGAGTGTGGTCTTCTCCGATCCCGCCCAGCTGAACGGTGGTTCCGTCCTGGGCCTGAATATCCCAGGACTCCAGATCGGTGAAGTCGATCGCCGGCGACCCGCGCATCGGCACAGGCAAATCCATCGTGTCGCTTTGTTCATTCGGCGGGGTGTTCAATCTCTTGGACTCCGCGATTGCTGTTTCGGTCGGTCGAATCAGGCAGGGTCAATCCGTCCCAAACGCCCTATTTATCGAATATTTACGTAGATTTAGGCAAGCCAGCAAAATAGGTTAATCGGCAGGAGGTGTCAAGATTGCGCAGGCCCCTTGGATTCTCCTCAGTCAGGGTCCATAACCCATTGTTTATATTATGCATACGAGCTACTCAGGCGGGGACCTAAAGTGGAGGATTTCAACGCCGCTCAAGTAGCGGTTATCGGAGGTGGGGCCGCGGGGTTGATGGCGGCGATTTCGGCGGCTCTAAAGGGCAGATCGGTCGTCCTGCTCGAAGGGAATCACCGGCTAGGTCGCAAAATCCTGATCTCCGGGAACGGGCGCTGTAATCTGACCAATCGGGACGCCGACGCCGTGGTGCACTATTACGGGACCTACCCGGATTTCGTCGACGCGGTTCTGCGTCGATATTCGGTGGACGACACCCTGACGTTCTTCGCCGATTTGGGATTGGAATGCAAGACTGGTACTCTTGGTCGTTTGTTTCCAGTAACCGACCAAGCTTCCTCGGTTTTGAACCTGCTGGAAGACCGATTGAGTGCGCTCGGGGTCCAGATAGTCACGGACGCAAAGATCACCACGCTCCGACTGGGCAAGAGATTCGAGCTGGAGACCAGTAGGGGCGATGTCTGGAACGCAGATCGAGTCATCCTCGCCACCGGAGGCGTCAGTGTCCCAAAACTCGGGGCCGATGCCAGCGGCATGGAGATGGCTGCCAATTTCGGACATATCCAGACACCTCTCTACCCCGGGCTCGTCCCTCTCTGCGGCGGCGATAAGCATATTCATTCCATGCACGGCGCCAAGGTGAACGCAGCGCTCTCGGTCACCACTCCGAACAGCGATGTACATCGCGATGAGGGTGATTTGCTGTTTACGAAGTACGGGATATCCGGGCTCGCCGTTCTCAACTTGAGCGCCAGAATCGTACCCTACTTGGAGACGAGCAGTCTCGAATGTCTGGCCAACTTGCTCCCAGGACGCTCACCGGAAGAGGTGAGCTTGAACCTGAAGGAACGCTGGACGCGAAACAGCCACCACAGCGTTGCCCTGAGTCTGGCATCCATCTTGCCGGACAGAATCGCCCAAGGCGTGCTGGACCTGTTGCAGATACCGCGCGAAACAGCGGTCTCGGGGCTGTCCAAAGCCGTGCGATGGCAGATTGCGAACACACTGACCGGACTTTCGGTGAAGATTTACAAACCTCGGGCATTCGAATTCGCGGAGGTGACGATAGGGGGCATCAAATCTGGCGACGTGGATCCTCATACGATGGAGTCAAAGTTGGTTCCGGGGCTCTATTTCGCAGGAGAAATGTTGAACGTCCACGGCGATCTTGGTGGCTACAATTTTCAATGGGCCTGGTCCAGCGGGTACGTTGCCGGCTCAGAGGCAGGAGCCCCGTGAGAGCACTTTGCGCGATTGACACTTTTAGGTGTCGCCGCTACACTCTTGCAGCGATGTTTCAGGTCGCTGTGATTGGCCATCAAATCTACGCCCCCAAGCGCCATCCTCGCGTTGCGCGGGGCTGGTTCCGTCAGTAAGTGGCCAGGCGCATCCAGTATGCAAGCGAGATCGCACCTTCCCACCGGGATCATTCTTGCCGCCGGGCTTTCGAGCCGCATGCACCGTCCGAAGCAGCTTCTTCCCTGGGGTTCCGGCACTGTAATCGAAGAAATAGCGAGTCGCGTACGTGGCAGGTTGCCGGAAACCATTGTCGTTCTCGGGCATCTTGCGCACAAGATATCACCCATGCTGTCGGCAGTGGACGTGAAGATCGTCGTAAACCAGGATTATGAGCATGGAATGCTCTCGTCCGTACAATGCGGCATCGCGGCAGCAACGGGAGCTTCGGCATACCTCATTTTTCTCGGTGATCAGCCGGTTGTCGACGATGAGGTCATCGACGCGGTCGTCAACGCTTTCGAGGAAACCGGCCGCGGAATCGTCATTCCGGTATTCGGGGGCAAACGCGGACACCCCGTTTTGATCAGTTCGCATTACGCCGAAGAGATATTGGCTTTGGGGGATGGGGAAGGGCTGAATGTGGTGACTCGTGGGCATCCGCGGGATACCCTTGAGGTTGCGGTCGAGACCGCAACCGTATTGGAGGACATGGATACGCCTGACGATTATCAACGGGCGCTGAACAAACACGGCGAGTTAGGGGAATATGGATGATGTGATAAGCGAGGTTGCCGGGCTGCGCGAAACTAACGAGCGAGGTGCCCTGGCTTCGCTCATATGGAGCAGCGGATCGATCCCGATGAGCGAGCGGGCAAAGATGCTCGTTCGATCCGGCGGAGAGGTGGCGGGAACCATTGGTGGGGGATGTCTGGAGGCGGAAATCATTGCGGTGGCGTCCGAAGTCCTGGCAGACGGTGAGGCCCGCATAACCCACTATACCATGACCGAGCAGCAGGCGGGGGAAAGCGGTCTCAATTGCGGAGGCACCGTACGTATTCTGACGGAAGCGATTGACCCTCAACGTGACGCCCCCCTCTACGCCACCGTGATCTCGACCCGCCGGGAACGCCGCAGCTGCGCCCTTGCCACCACTGTCGGCGGGCCGAAGACCAATAAACTGCTGATTCGTGAGGATGGTTCTACCAGCGGAGATCTCCAAAACGACATTGCACGGCAGATGGTGGGGGACGGGTTGTCGGAGGCTCTGAACGGAGACGGCGGTTTGTTGCTGGAACTACCCGCGTCCGGCCGCGCTGGGGAGGCGCCCGAAAATCAGGAGGTTTTTGTCGAACCGTTTCTTCCGGCTCCCGAGCTTTTCGTATTTGGCGGGGGGCACGTTGGTGGAGAGATCGCGAAACTGGCAGCCAATGTCGGATTCTCCGTAACCATCATCGACGACAGACCCACGTTTTCCAACGCCAAGAGGCATCCAACGGTGGAACGCTGTCTCGTCGCGTCGGTGGAAGAGGTGTTTTCACAGTTCGTGTTTGATCGCTATTCGTACGTGGTGGCAGCGACTCGTGGCCATAGGGAAGACGAGGTCGTGGTGGAAGCGGCGGTTCGCACGCAGGCACGGTACATCGGGATGCTGGGAAGCGAGCGCAAGAAAATGGTACTGTGGAAACGCCTCGCCGAGCGGGGGGCGCCCGCCGCTCGGCTAGCGCAGGTGTTTGCGCCCATCGGGCTGAATATCGGAGCCGACAATCCACAGGAGATTGCGGTCAGCGTCGTAGCGGAACTAATAGAGGTGCGTCGAGGGACGAAGAAGATTTGGAAGACGAAAGCGCCGAACCCGTCGGCCTAAGCAACGTCGGTGTCGCCGCCTGCCAGGTGGACCAGCCGAATCCAGCCCGCAGGGCCGACATCGAGAACAACACCACACGCATGCTGGATATGGCTGAGATGGCGACCGTGGGCTACGAGCCGTTCATGCCGATTAAGCTGGTGGTATTTCCCGAGTTCGCACATGCGGCCCCGGTGTATCCCACCGCCAAACAACTGCTGCAGCACCTCACCGTCCCCATTCCCAACGAACACACCGAGCGCTACGAAGCTAAAGCGAAGGAGCTGGGCATCTACATACAGACCGGAAGCTTCCTAGAGGAGGATGCCAGGTGGCCTGGAAAGGTGTTTAATGCCACCTGCCTAATCGGTCCCGAAGGAATTCTTTTGAAATACCGCAAGGTAAATCCGTGGATACCCTGGGAGGTGCATGCCAGCCCCCACGATATAGAGGGCTATGATGAGGAGCTCTTTCCGGTAGCGCGCACAACGATCGGTTGTATCGGCGTGGCCATCTGCTACGACTGGTTCTTCCCCGAGCCTTTGCGCCAACTTGCGGCAAACGGGGCCGAGATTCTCCTCAGGGTCTCGGCCTACATGGATCCCTGGGGTGCCACTCCACCCATGGATTGGTGGACCGTGGTCAATCGTGCCCGCGCCCTGGAGAATACCTGTTTCGTGGTCGCCGCCAACCAGGGTGCCTCGCTGGCGCACTATGCGCCCTTCTCCTGGCCAGGTGGGAGCATGATCGTGGATTATGACGGTCGTATCCTGGCTCAGGCAGACCCGGGTCCAGGCGAAAAGATCGTCGCCACCGCGATCGATCTGGGCACCTTGCGGGCAGAGCGGGAACGCCGGCGCGGACACCTGCCACTCGCCCATCTGCGCTCGGAAGCGTATGGGGTCTACGACAGCGGATACTTCCCCCAGGGTCGTCTCACCGCCAGCGATGATTGCACCGTCGAGATGAACGATGCCGCAATCGCCGAGGCCAAGAGCCGGGTGCGACGCCATGGTGATTAAACGCCGAGGTCACTGAATGGGTCCAACAGATACAACTCATGAGCGCGGACGGAAAAAACCGGTGACTGGAGAAATAGCAGCCATCGCCACAAAGTCCACAGAATCTCCGCGGGACAGCGACCGGGAGTTGGTCGACCGATTCAAAGCGGGCGAGGAACGCGCCTTCAACGAGATCGTTCGCCGCTACCAGGAACGCATTTTTGCTTTTGTCTTCCGCATGGTTCACGACTTTGACGATGCCAGTGATCTAGCCCAGGAGGCCTTTATCAAAGCCCATGCCAAGATCGGGGGGTTTCGAGGGGATTCTGGGTTATATACGTGGCTCTATAGAATTGCGTTAAATATAACTATTAACTTCTTGCGCAAGAAAAAGTTAAGGACGTTTGTGAGGTTCGATGGGCTGTCCGAGACCCTCTTCAGCCCGGGCGGGCCCGAAACCGATCTCCAACAGTCCCAGCTGCAGCATCAGGTGGATGCCGCGATTGCCCTGCTGCCGGCACGTCAACGGAGTATCTTCGTTTTGCGGTATTACGACCGGATGTCTCACAAAGAGATTGCCAGAATCGTGAAACGAACAGAGGGCAATGTCCGCGCCGGGTACTTTCATGCGGTGAAGAAGCTGCAGGTTCTCCTGAGCGATGTGGTGGCGAAATGAGAGTTGAATCCGGTTGTCGAGAAGAAGCCGTCCTGCTGCAATTCCTGGACGAAGCGCTCGAGCCTGAGTTGCGCGTGAAACTTCAGCACCACCTCGATATCTGTCTGTCATGTCGGTACCGCCTGGAAGGTCTCCGGGCGACGCTGGACCTGGCTGACAAGGCATCGACGCCGACTCCGAATCCGTTGTTCGCCAGCGGTTTTTCATACAAGGTGCGGCAGGGCATTGAAAAGCGCCGTCGCCGGAACGGGCAGGTGCGTTTCGCGGCCGGAATCGCGGCTGTCTGCGGCTGCCTCTTGGGCGCCGTTTGGCTCTCCGCACCGTCCACCCGTGTCCCCGAATTCGAGACGCCGCGATTGCAGGAAGTCGCCATCCAGGGCAGCGACGAAGTCGGGTCCGTAGACGACTCCGGCGAGGAGCTTGTTTCGTTGATTGATAGCTATCTCTTGGAGACAGCTTCGACGGACGAGTTGATGGGGCAGATGGAGGTTCTCGACTCGAGGGAGCTCGTCGCCATGATTGAGGAGGACTAACTATGGCTAAACTACGCCTGTTGTTGTCGGTGTTTGTGGTGATGGCAACCGCGGCTGTCTGCCTGGCGCAGGAACGTCCTCGCTTCCAAATGAACACGGAGCGCATGCATCTGATCAAGCTCTGGAGATTGGTTGACGAACTTGAGGTGGATGAGGAGCAGGCCGCGACCTTCTTCCCGGTTTGGAGCAAACACCAACGGGAGCGCAAGGGGATCCTCGACCGGCGCAAGGTGGCGTCCGAGGAACTCTCGAAGCTTCTCGAGGCAGATTCCGACGAGAAAATCGCGGACCAGCTGAGTAAAGTTCGCGATATCGATGCGGAACTACAGCTATTGGACGGCGATTTCAAGGAGAGACTTAGCGGTATCCTATCGATCAACCAACAGGCCAGACTGCTGCTCTTCGAGGACCGCTTCCGAAGCGACCTGCGCAATCTCGTACGTGATTTTCAGGGTATGCGCAGAGGCAGAGGGAGAGCGCCAGGTTGGAAGCGGCCAGAGTGATCGCCCTATTCATAGCGCCAGGGTCTCGGCGGCATTGCCGGTGGTCCGCCGGTGAATCGCGAGTCTGTTGAAACGCTACACCTCAAAACAGATCCAGCGCACCATTTCGAAGTTCCCCACGAAACAGACCGACGTCCAGGTAGCAGACGATCTGTGCCTCCACATTACCGAAGCGGAGGACGCGTATGAATTGCTCGACGACCTGATCGAAAAAGAAACTCGATTTCAGCGCACTGAGCGGTTTCCGTACTGGGCAGAGCTCTGGCCCGCGTCTATCGGGTTGTCTAGATGGTTCTCCCGGCAAAAAGCAGACCTGCGGGCGACTTCTGCGCTGGAACTTGGCTGCGGGCTCGGACTGGTTGCGGTGACCCTCTCGCGATTGGGTTGGCGTATAAGGGCGACCGATTTCGTCGAAGATGCACTCGTTTTTACGTCCCACAACGGAATCGCCAACCGTGCCGGAGGAAATCTGAACGTGGCCTATTTGGATTGGAGCAGTCCCGTGGGTCAGCGCACCGATCTTCTGGTCGCGTCCGATGTTGCATACGACCGGAAGAACCATCCCTATCTGAATCGGGTACTGCGCGCGTTGTTGAACGACGGAGGACAACTGATTCTGAGCGACCCGGGCCGCCCGGCTGCCCGTCCCTTTTTTGAGTTGTTGGAGGGCAGCGGATACCGCCACGAGCAAGAGTCGGTTGCGGTAACCTGGAAGAGCACCGAGCACAAAGTCGATATCCACCGGTTTCAAAAACCGGATTAGGAGTTCGCTCCCGACTCCAGGAGGGCTCGGAGATGCTCTTCGGAAGCAGCCGCTGTCGCCTCGAGGTCGTACCCGCCCTCCAGAACCGAAACCAGCTTTCCCTCACAACAACGTTCAGCAACTCCCGTCATGGTCTTTGTTAGCTCCCGGTATCCGTTTTCGGTCAATTCAACATCTCCGAGCGGATCCCGGCGATGGGCGTCGAAACCGGCCGAGATCAACAGGAACTGGGGGTTGAAATCCTCCAGAGCCGGCGCCAGTTGCTGCTCGAATATCTCCTGGTACTGTTGGTCGCCGTAACCCCGCGTAACCGGAATGTTGAGTGTTGTACCCAAACCCTCGCCGACGCCGCGCTCACGGCCGGCACCGGTGCCGGGGTAGTGCGGATATTGATGGATGCTGGAGAAGAACACCGATGGATCGGCTTCGAAACTGTGCTGGGTGCCGTTCCCGTGGTGCACATCCCAATCGATGATGGCCACCCGGTCGAGGCGGTGCGCGGAGCGCAAATGGCGGGCACCGACAGCGACATTGTTGTAGAAGCAGAATCCCATGGCGACCGCCTTTTCGGCATGGTGCCCCGGCGGCCGGATGGCGCAAAAGGCGTTGCCCGCGTTGCCGTCCATGACCGAGTCGATCGCCGCGACGACGCCGCCGGCGGCCAGCCGCGCCGCGCGCTCTGTTCCAGGAGAGGCAATAGTATCCTCGCAAATGGCTTGCAGTCCGCCGCTGGAGGCATGCGCGATGCACGCCAGGTGCTCAGGGGTATGATTCCTTTCCAGGGCTTCGGTTGTCGCTTCTTCAGGAGTCAGCAGTTCGACTTTAGAGAGCAGTCCGCTGCCGTCGAAGCGATCCATAATGCTCGCCACACGGTCTGGGCGTTCGGGATGACCGGGCCCGGCTTGGTGGCGGATGCAGTCGGGATGATAAACGAGCGCTGTAGTCATTCGCACACTCCTGATGCGGCGTCCAGGGCGCGTAGGGCCAACTGCCTGACGTCGTCTGCCATGTCGAGACGGTGGAGATCTCTCGAGTCACACCACACGTGTTTGCCAGACTCTCGAGGATTCAGACGCAGGGTCCCCCCGGCGACGACCGCGAAAAAAATGAAATCGATATGTTGATGGCTCGGACCGATCTCCTCTAGCAGGGTGCACACAGGTTCAATCAGAACCGGCACTTCGCCGAGCATTTGTCGTGCACCCAGAATCCTCGCTTCCAGTCCGGTCTCTTCTCGCACCTCGCGTACTGCCGCGGATTCGGGCAACTCGTTTGGTTCCAGGTGGCCGCCCGGCGGCAACCAGGCTTGGAGTTTCTGATGCCAAAGCAGCAGGGTCTTGCCGGCTTCAACAACGAAGGTGGTGGCGGCGAAATCACGGGTCATGGGCGTATTCACTATCGTGGACCACTAAAAGTGGCGCGGAATCCTGGTCGGCCCCAGCTTCGCTCAGGGTTTTCCACGGCTGCGATTCGAATTTTCCGATGTTGACCTAACTTATTAAGAAAACGGCAATTATGCCGATAAAATGGAAGTCCGAGTAGCCATTGGTCTGGGTCTTGACAGGGCTGCAATCGAGAGAGTATACTAACACTAACTGACTCTAGCACAGTGCTTTGCTCTGTGCGGATACATCTCCCCGAGATTATCGATGAGCACTCAGCTCGCTTTAGAAAAGTCCCCAGTATCGTCCGCATCCGACGTAATAGTTCTCGACAGCAAGGTACCGGATCGCATCATCTGGCCCCTTGCCGGCGGCAAGGGCGGAACCGGCAAATCCACGCTCACCGCCAATATGGGTGTCGCGCTCGCGCTTTTGGGGTATAAGGTTATTCTGGTGGATGGAGACTTGGGTGGCGCCGATCTCCACCTCTTCTTCAACCAGATCGCTCCGCCGCGAAGCATCAGTAACTTCCTGACGAAAGATGTAGAGACTCTGCGGGATGTCGTGCTTCCGACCCCCAGCGCCAATCTCAAGATCGTGTGCGGGGGCAACGAAATGGTTGGGCTAGCCAATCTGCCGTACATGGTAAAAGAGAAACTCCTGAGGCACATTCGAGACCTAGACGCCGATTTCATTCTTCTCGATCTGGGTGCGGGCACCTCCTATAACACCCTCGATCTCTTCTCGCTCTCCGACCAGGGCATGATCGTTTGCACTCCAGAACCTCAGGCCAGGGTCGATGCTTACCGGTTCATCAAAAATACGGTATATCGCAAACTGCGACGGCGTTTCGCCAAGAACGAAGATATCAGGAAAGGGGTAATCGAGCGTTTTGCCACCGGGTCGGGCCGCAAAAGCGGACGCATTCGCGAGCTGTTGGAATTGATCTACGCCGCCGATGAGACCGCTGGTGTCGAAGCCGAGACCTTGCTGCGTGCATTTCGTCCCAAGCTTATCTTAAACAGGGTGCGAAACAAGAGGCAGGTGGAAGAAGCTCAGCGGTTTATTGTGCTCGTCAAAGAATATCTCTCCACAGAAATGAAGTATGTAGGTTACGTTCGCAGCGACATGAAGATCCTGGATGCCTGCGAGCGTCGTCGGCCCTTGCTGATCGAGTCGCCAAAATCCCCGTCTGCGCGCGACCTCTGCAATCTTGTCATGAACGGCCTGAAGGTCGAAGACCGGCTGCATCGTATTACCGCCGATCGCTACCGGAAAATGGCGGACATGGCAAAGGCCGAAGCGAAGTTTTGGTGATTTCACCGCTCCCCGCGACGATTTTTTTTAGCGCACATACCTCAAAAAGACCGGTCCCCGTGAAGGAAGCCTGGATACGAGGATCCCTGTGGGATCGTGCCGCGCTCGCTTGGAAGGGTACCGAGCCCGAATCCTCCGAGACCCTTGATGTGTTCAAGGAGTTGCGATGCGCCAAAAAGATTCTGATCCTGCCCAACGACAGGGTGGGCGGGCTCTTTATCGGTGCCCCCATATACAAAGCGTTGAGGCAGAAGTATCCAGAAGCAGAAATCTCCTTGCTGGTGGATGAAAGCAAGGAATCTATTGCCCGCCAACTGCCGTTCGTCGACACCGTTATCACCACCGCCCTTTCAAGATCCATCTGGAACGCCGAATTTGAGCAGTTTGCCGCGGAATTGGGGCGCAAGGAGTTTGATATCGCCTTTTGTCTCGGTGCCGATTGCAGTTTCAGATTGGTGCAGTTGTGTAAGGCGAGCGGTGCCCGGCTCCGGGTAGGATTTCGGCGGCAAGGTGTCGAGCCGTTCAATATCGAGATCGTACCTCGCAGCACGCGGATCTACGAAGGAGACCAGTATTCGAGCATGTTGCGAATGTTGGGCATCGACGCCGGTAACCCGGTGAAATGGACGCTGAGCCAGGACCAGGCGCAAAAAATCAGGGAGCGCTACCTAGACGATGACTTCGCCAAGAGCATGGTGGTGGGCATCGACATAGCGCGGGGGGAAGGGGGCGGATTGAGCAATCGCCAATTGGACGACGTCGTAGGACGGGTCATCGAGCGTGGGGCGCGGGCTTTGTTATTCTTTTCTCTCGCGGAGAAGAAACGGGTAAACTATCTTAAGGAAACTTACGGCAATCGGGCCCTGCTTTTCGAGCAGGATAACCTGCCTGATGTGGCAGCCCTCATCGAAGGCTGCACCGTTTTGATTGCCTGCAACACCGACCTGCTCCACCTGGGCATCTCCCTTCAGGTCCCTTCCGTGGGGATATTTGAGGATGACCCCCTGCGGTGGGTGTCTAGCGAAAATCCACTTGTTAAGGTGGTCCAAGGGCGCGACACGACCGGCGTGAAGATTACCCAGATTGTTCACGCGCTGGAAGAAGTTTTGCGTGTCATCCGGGACACTGAGAGCGTCGGCTAAGTTCCACGGTCCCGCTCGCGAGATTCGAGGAAGGCTGCGATGGAAGAAATGGTGGAACCCGATCGCACGATCATGATCGTGTCGATAATTGGCATCGTGATCATCTGGGGCAGCTTTTTCTATCACAAGTTCGTTCAGGGTGGCGACGCCGATTCAGGCAGCTCGGAACCCGGCCCCGAAGACGATGTGGAGCAATCAACTCCGGAGGGCATAGCGGCTGGCGAAGGCGACTCGGGCACGGTTGAAAAGCCTGCAAAAGCGGACAATCGCAAGAAGGGAAAACGCAGAAAAAAGCGCTAGATCGCTGCGCGTAGATGTGAGGAGTATATGGCAACGGAAGTAATAATGCCCAAACTAGGGCTAACGATGGAACAGGGCACCATCGGGAGCTGGATGGTGGACGAGGGGCAAGAGGTAAAGAAGGGCGATCCTCTTCTAGAGGTGGTGACCGACAAGCTCACCATGGAGGTCGAGGCCCAGAAATCCGGCATGCTGCGAAAAATCATCGTGGAGGCCGGCACGGAGGTCCCGGTATTTACGCTGGTTGGAATTATCGGCAAAGCCGACGAGGATATCAGCTCCCTGCTTGGCGGACCAGCTAGCCCTGAAGCTCAGGCTGCCGTGGCGGCGCCTGAACCAGCAGCGGCCACGGTGGAAGCGCCCGTAGCCGCGACTCCTAAACTGGAACCGGCGATCAGCGTCGATGGCAACCGTCAACCGCACAGGGCGTCGCCAAAGGCTCGGAAGATGGCCGCCGAGCGCGGACTCGACCTGAGTCGAGTAGTGGGCAGTGGCCCGGGGGGACGAATCGTCAGTGCCGATCTCGCCGGTGTTCAAGGTTCGACCGCTCCGGGCGCAGCCGTGCCGGCGGTTGCGGCCGTACCCTCCCCGGGTGCCGGCGAATCGGTTGAATTGACACGGGCCCAGCAGATAACCGGTGAACGCCTTACCGCGAGCTATCAGCAGATTCCCCACATCCACATCGGCATGCACGTATCGGCCGTCTGGCTGAAACAGTTTCGCGACGGATACGCCATTGAAGGCAAGAAGATCTCCTACAACGACCTGATTTTGAAAGCTACAGGCAAGGCGCTGGTCGAGTTCCCGCGGGTAAACAGTGTCCTGGAGGGCCACCAGGTTCGCCATATGCGAGAGGTCAATGTCGGGTTTGCGGCCGACACTCCAAAGGGACTGCTGGTGCCGGTCGTCAAGGATGTCGCCGCGAAATCGGTCGAGGAGATTGCCGCCGACACGGCGAGGCTGGTCGACGGCGCGCGAACGGGGGGGATCAAGCCAGACGACATGGGTGGAGGGACCTTCACGATTTCCAATCTGGGCATGTACGGTGTATCGCAGTTCACCGCAATCATCAATCCCCCACAAGTGGCAATCCTTGCCGTCGGGGCGATCGAGCAACGAGTCGTGGCGCTGCCCAATGGCGCTCTGACCGCCCAGCTGCAACTGACGCTCAATCTCGCCGCCGATCATCGCGTGGTCGACGGTGCCCTGGCAGCGCGGTTCCTCGGGCGACTCAAAGAGATCCTGGAAACGCCCGGTCTACTGGGCTGAGTTCCACCGGCTTGAGCAAGCGGGAAGCGGCGATCAGGGACCTGGTCAGGGGTAGTTATGAGGACCCCAGCGTCGTTGCCAGATACACGACGGTAGGCCTGTGGCCCGCTGAAGAAATTCTTATCCTCGAATACGTTCCGGACAACGCGCTCGTACTCGACCTCGGGTGCGGAGCGGGCCGCACAACAGTGGTGCTCGCTGAACTCGGCCTTCGCGTCCACGGCGTCGACATCAGCTCCACCATGGTGGATATCGCTCGCCGCCAGACGGAGCTCGCCCACGTCCAGGCCGACTATTCTGTAATGGACGCCATGAAGCTAGGTTTTCCGGACAACTCTTTTGAGGTCGCCCTCTATTCCTACAACGGCATCGAACTCGTCCCCGGAATTCGCGGAAAACTGCGGGTAATGGAAGAGGTCTGGAGGGTGCTCAGGAAAGGCGGGCACCTGATTTTCAGCTCCCACTCCTTCTTCGCGCTGAACCGATTTTTCCCCGGGAGATTATTTGGTGTGGCGAAATTTTGCGCCGGACGCTTCTGCGGTCTGCCGGTGATGGAAGCGGAATTTGGCGAGCGTTTCATCGACGACGAACTCGAGGAAGTGAAGTACCTGCAGGTTTTACCCCCTTCGACATGGATCCGAATGCTGAAGTCGAGCGGCTACGAAATGTGCTACTTCAACAACAGAAACCGGATCGAAAAGGGAATGAAATGGGGTTTCCCGGGACAGTTCGAAGGCAGCGAGCGGTTCTATGTCGCCCGCAAAAATTAAGATATGATGGTGCATGCCGATATCATACTACAGAGGGAAATACAAGTAGATGATCGGGGAAAAAGGTCTAAACGCTCACGAGCGACAGGCATTCGTGCGCGACGGGCATCTCGTGCATCCAGGGCCCGTATCTGGGGAAATACTGGCCGACTTGCTGGAGCTCGCCGAGGAGTGCCAGCGGTATAACGATCCGTTCTACTCCGAACGGACCTCCGATTAAGAATTCTCGTATTGCGGTAACCGGTTGCCGGTCGACTGTCGCTCGGCACGCAGGTGTGGTTCCTTGACCTCGCCAACGCCGCAACTTATGTTCTCATAACACTCCGTCAAACAAAGAACTTAGCCAACGTCCGATGGGCGTTTTCGAGCGCCTGCCACATCTGGGAACGGAGGATACTCAGCGGCCATCGCGTTGGGGATTCGGAACGCGGATCCAATTAGATGAAGATCGAGAAAAAGACCCAACTTTCCATAGCGTACGCGGTTCTCACCCTCCTCTTACTGCTGAGTCTGCAATCCCTCTATGAGAATCGGGACGAAAACGTACCCTACAGCACCTTCCGACAATGGGTGCAGGAAGGAATGGTGCGTGAGGCGATCGTTGGCACGGAGGTCATTCGCGGAACCGTAATGGACCGCGGCGAGGAGCGGGGGTTCACCACCAACCCGGTGGAAGATCCGGGTTTGGTCGAGCTCCTCCAGGAAAATCAGGTAAAATTCTCCGGACAGCTGGAAAACACCTGGTTCACGACGTTGATGTCCTGGATTCTTCCCGCCGTGATCTTCGTCGGAATTTGGATGTTTATGGCGCGCCGGATGGGAGGTGGTTCCGGTGGTCTGATGTCCATCGGTAAAAGCAAAGCCAAAGTCTACATGGAAAAGGGGACGGGTATCACCTTTGAGGACGTTGCAGGGATAGACGAGGCGAAAGAGGAACTAATGGAGGTGGTGGAGTTTCTTCAGACTCCAGCTCGCTTTCAGGCGCTGGGCGGCAAGATTCCTCGCGGGGTTATGCTGGTAGGTCCTCCCGGTACCGGAAAAACACTGCTCGCCAAAGCGGTGGCCGGCGAGGCAGAGGTGCCCTTCTTTTCGCTTAGCGGCTCTGATTTTGTGGAGATGTTCGTCGGCGTCGGTGCCGCGCGCGTGCGCGATCTTTTCGAACAGGCAAAAAAACACGCCCCGGCGATCATCTTCATCGACGAGATGGATGCGCTTGGAAAAGCGCGAGGTGTTGGAGCTTTCGGAGGGCACGACGAACGCGAGCAGACCTTGAACCAGCTGCTCTCCGAACTCGACGGATTCGATACCAACGACGGTATCATCTTGATGGCCGCTACCAACCGGCCGGAAATTCTCGATCCCGCCCTTTTGCGCCCCGGACGCTTCGATCGCACGGTGACCGTCGACCGCCCCGATGTCAAAGGACGCGAGGCCATACTCAAGATCCATGCTAGCGACGCGAAGCTGGCGGAAGAGGTTGACTTGCATCGCCTGGCGGTCCGCACACCCGGTTTTGCCGGCGCCGATCTGGCCAATGTGATCAATGAAGCCGCTTTGCTGGCCGCCCGGCGAGACAAGACGGCCATAACAATGGATGAGCTGGACGAAGCGGTCGAACGCTCAGTCGCCGGCTTGGAACGCAAGAGTCGGGTGCTCAGCGAGAAGGAACGCCGCATCGTGGCGTACCACGAGGCCGGACATGGGGTCGTCGGCGAGGTTCTACCACACGCGAATCCGGTGCAGAAGATTTCGATTGTTTCTCGAGGAGTGGCCGCCCTAGGGTATACGCTCAATATGCCCACCGAAGACCGCTACCTGATGACTCGAAACGAAATGCTCGACACCTTGTGCGCCGTGCTGGGGGGGAGAGCGGCCGAGGAGATTGTTTTCGCGGAAATTTCGACCGGCGCCGCGAACGACCTCCAACAGGCGACGCAGATGGTTGAATCCATGGTCAAGGAATACGGCATGAGCGATAGCCTTGGCCTGGTCGCTCACCGGCAAGATCGGAGCCACCAGTACATGGGCATGCCCGCGCCGGATCGCAGCTACAGTGAGGAAACCTCGAAACGCATTGACAGTGAAGTCAGCAGGGTCATCACCGAAGCGTACGATCGAGCCAAGAGCATTCTGGTGGAACGTCGCGAGCAGCTAGAGCAGGTCGTTAGTGTGCTGTTCGAGAAGGAGGTGATGGACGGCGAGGAATTGCGGCTATTGCTGCGGCTCGCCGCGGATGGTGGCAACGGCTCAGACGCGGACATCAAGGTGGCGGCTGACAAGGGGGCGGTGAGCAAAGATTCTAGCGAACGGCCGCCGGAAGTGCCTTCCGCCTCTACTTCCGTTGCGGACATGAAAACACCCGCCGACGAAACAGGTCCGGAGGAATCGGCTTCGTGAGGTTTTCAATCTACCTCTGCCAACACCTCGAGCTCGACCGCTGAGCCCAACGGCAGTTCCGCAACCCCCAGTGCTATTCGCGCGTGCCGCCCACGCTCCTCGAAGACCTCCGCCAAAAACTCCGAAGCACCGTTCACAACCTTCGGTTGATCGGTAAATCCGCTTGCGGAGCACACGAACCCTGCTAGGCGTACCATTTGAGAGACCCGGTCCAACGAGCCGACTTGGGCATTGATGATGCTCAGCGCATTTAAAGCGCAGATTCTGGCAGCCTCGTACCCCTGCTCAAGATTCAAGTCGGAGCCGACCTTTCCGACGTATTTAAGCGCGCCATCCACAAACGGCAATTGCCCGGCCACGTAGAGCAGATTGCCCGTTCGCACGGCAGGGACGTAAGCTCCAGCTGGTTTGGGTGGCGGCGGCAACGTCAAACCCATCTTTTCCAATCTGTCATGCGGCGTCATACTCCATCCTCCGATTCTGAGTAGGTTTCAGGGCGGTGAGGTTGAAGAATATATTCCCCGTGTGGCGTGATACAAGTATATGAAGCGAGAATGAATCCACCGGGACGGTCCTGCTGAATCGATTGGATAAAGCGGTTGCGAGGTGGGAGGTCCTGCGCCCGCTCGGCAACCGGGACTTTCTGCGACTGTGGTCCGCGAACGGGCTCTGGTGGCAGACGATGTGGATAGAGATTCTCGTGTTCGGGTGGTTGGCGCTTAGCATGACCGACTCAGCATGGTGGGTTTCGCTTATCGGTTTTTTCCGCTTCGGCCCCCTACTTCCCCTCGGTGTGTTCGGCACTGCGATTACCGACCGCTTCAGCCGCCGGCGCCTGGTTGTCTGGCTACAGCTGTCGAATGCAATCGGTATCGGCAGCCTTTCCGTGCTGCTTGCTGTAGGACTCCTGGAGTACTGGCACCTTGCGGTGGTGGCCGCTTTGAACGGCTCCGGATGGGCATTGGATTGGCCTACGCGCCGCGCCTTGATTCCCGATCTCGTCGGTCGGGAACGGGTCGTCGACGCCATGCTCTTAGAGAATTTTGTTCAGAGCTTGAGCCGGATGTCCGGTCCGTTGGGGGGCGGTTCGTTGCTCGCCGTGATCGGCACCCAGGCGACCTTGATGCTGTTGGCCGTAGCAGGTCTCGTTGCAGCGATTATTCTCTGCACTTTGAAGACCGAATCGCGGGCTCCCAGCGCGGCCACCGGCGTTGCGGATGCGCTCGTCCGAATGCGGGAGGGGATGCGCTATGTATTCCGTACACAGAACGTGCTTGCTGTCGTTTTGGTGACGGCAACTCTCAATCTCTGGGCTTTCCCTTTCAATTTTCTCCTGCCGGTGTTCGCCCGCGATGTCCTTGGGCAGGGACCGGTAGGCTTCGGCATGTTGGGAACGTGTCACGGGATGGGAGCCATGCTCGGTCTACTGATGGTGAACCGCGTTCGCAGGTTTCTCAGCCTGAATTGGCTTTTCGCCCTCGGTTCGCTGCTTGTAACTTGCGGCATCGGGCTTTTTTCTCTGTCGGCAACCATGGTGCTTTCAATGGCGGCCATGTTTGGCGCAGGTTTTGGGCAGGTGTTTTTTAGCACCATGCAAAGTGCCCTGATATTGCGAACGGTATCGGACGAGATGCGGGGACGGGTGATGAGCACGCTGGTCCTGGCGATCGGTGGGGGACCCCTGGGTTCTCTTCAAGCGGGGTTGCTAGCCGGTCTCTTCGAAGCTCCACTTGCGGTTACGATCATGTCGGCCTTGGCAACGGCGGCAGTTGTCACCATCGCTAGGTTCGTGCCCGGATTCGTACGGAAACCGCGTGACGGGTAAAGCGGCCAACGGCGACCGGCCTTCACGGCGGGTGATTATTTGACCTGGTGTTTTCGCCCGCGTACAATCGGGCGCTGTATCGGGAAGGACGGATGGAATGTCTGACACAGTTCTGGCCGCACAGCTTTACACCGTTCGGGATTTTCTGAAAACACCGCAAGAGATTCAGAGCTCCCTGGAAAGAGTGCGCGGTATCGGGTACGAAGCGGTACAGCTGTCGGCGCTTGGGCCGATCGAGCCACGCGCCTTGAGAGAGGTCGCCGATGACTTGGGGTTACGCATCGTCGCCACACACGTCGACTACGAGAGAATTTGCTCCGATGTTCAGTCGGTGATCGACGAGCACGAAATCTGGTCGTGCAAGAACGTGGCTATCGGTTCTATGCCACAATCCTACCGCGACAGCGATGGATTCGCGCGTTTCGCACGCGACGCATCGGCAGCGGCCGCCCCCCTGATTGAAGCGGGACTGACCTTCAGCTACCACAATCACAGCTTCGAGTTCGAGAGAATCGACCACCGCACCGGCATGGAGATCCTGTTCGAAGAGAGTGATCCCGGCAAATTTTTCGCCGAGTTGGACACCTACTGGGTTCAGCATGGCGGCGCCAACCCCGTTACCTGGATTCGCAAGTTGGCTGACCGGATAAGCGTCGTGCATCTCAAAGACCTGGCGATGCAAGGCTTTGAACAGAAATTCGCCGAGGTGGGCGAAGGGAATCTGGAGTGGGAACCGATTCTTGCGGCCTGTAGAGATGCCAGTGTCGAGTGGTATATCGTCGAGCAGGACACTTGTCCGGGCGATCCTTTTCAGAGCCTGGAAAAGAGCCTTCATAATCTTCGCAACATGGGACTGAATTGAAATGGGACATCTGGGGTCTTTTGAGCTGAACGACAAAGTTGTAGTTGTAACCGGTGCCGGAAGAGGGATCGGGCGTCAAATTGCCATGGATGCGGCCGCCTCCGGGGCCAAGCTTGCCGTCGGAAGCCGCACCATGAGTGAATTAGAAAGTCTGGCAGCGGAGATCGAGACTTGCGGTTCCGAATGTTTTTGCCACCATTTGGATGTGGTGGACGTGGCGTCTATCGAAGAGTTCGTCGATCAGGTAGTCTCCCACTACGGTCGCATCGACGTGCTCATAAACAACGCCGGTTACAACAAGCTGTCGGCGGCATTGGACTACGACGAGGCGCTGTTCGATCAAATCGTGGATGCCAATCTCAAAAACGTGTTCTTCTGTTCGCAGAGCGTAGCCAAAAGGATGATTGCCCAGGGGTCAGGCGGGAATATCGTCAACATCTCGTCGCAAGCGGGGGTAGTCGGAGCGCCGGAGCGAGGCCCTTACAGCGGCGCCAAGGGAGGGGTAAACAATATGACCAAGACGCTGGCGGCGGAATGGGCGTCGCATGGCATTCGGGTGAATGCCGTGGCACCGACGGTAACCCGGTCGCCGCTGGCAGAGCAGGCGATGAAGGACAGTCAGGCGTTTGCGGACGCGGTGAAAGAGAAGAATCTCATTCGCCGCGATCTCGCCGAACCTTACGAGATCTCGGCGCCCGTTATCTTCCTGGCCTCCGAAGCAGCGAGCATGATTACGGGCCATGTCCTGGTGGTCGACGGAGGCTGGACGATCGTCTAGGGTGCGGTGCGGATGAGGCGAGGTTCGCTCTCGACGCGGTACCCCTCAAGAAGCTGGGAAAGTGATTCATTCGCTTGATGGCCGGCTCCAACGAGTCCGCCGGGATGGACGGCGATGGCGGTCAGAAGATCGACTAGCATAAGGGCATCGCGCTCGTCGATTATCTCCCTTTGCAGCTTGTTTCTTCCAAGATTGTGGTAGTTTCCCAAGGGAAGCGCCACTGCTCCCGTGGCGAGCCCCGCCTGCTGCAACGCCGTCGCTTCGCATGTTCCGCTATCCATCAGTTTCCGCTGAAACCGAAAGTTCGGGTTCTCGGCCCGACATTGCTCCGCCACATGGTTCAGCGCGCCGGAGACGAGGGGGTCGAACACCTGTTTTTTGTCGCCGATTCGAATCACTGGACCTAGGCCAAGCCGTGCCCCGGAACGGGTGCTGGAGCACTCGATATTCAAATAGATGCGATTGCGGCTCAATCCATTGCCGCGTACGGCAGCCAGCATGCCACCGAAACCAATTTCCTCGGCTCGGGTCAACAGCAGTTCGGCCACGACCGGGGTCCCGCTCTCAAGTAGCTGATCAAGCCAGAACAGACCCACGGCTACGCCTGCCAGGTCGTCGCAGGCTCTCGCGTAGATTCGGTGACCCCGTCGTTGCAGCGGTGGCAAATCCCAAACGGCAAAAGACCCGGGTCCAACAAGGTGAGTATCTTGTTTCGCGTTAGCCTTTACCCGGAAGCGCGGTTCGGTGCCGGCCACTCTACCCGTGACTCTTGCCCGTACGCACCTCTCGATGTCGTCGCTATTTACGTTGTATATGCAGACAAGGGCGCCCACAATTCCCCTCGCGGGAAGACGACCCAAGCTCTCGAACTCGAATTCCCGTTTTGCCCGATTGGAAACCCAGCCCAAGCCTGGGTGGTCTAGGTGGGCGGTCGCCACGAGCGGCGTTGCAGACCGCTTCGAGGTACCGCGGTATATCAGGCGCAAGTTCCCGAACCGATCGGCTGTGCAGGTGATCTGTTCACGACGAGCAAGGTACTCCCGGATCGCCGCGACGACGAAGTGTTCGTGATAAGCGGCGGTGGGAAGCGTCAACAGCTCTTTTGCAAAGGTGAAAAACCCGCTTGCTTTCATATCCTGCCTTTCGGTTGGCAGATCGGAAGCTACACTCCACCCCCGGGCGCGCAACCTGCTTCCAACGTTACTTTACGACGCCCATCTGCGGTCGTATATTTTACCCGCAATGAGTACCCTCCTCGGACGCATCTACGATCTATTCCGGGCCAACATGTCAGAGGCATCTTCGGTGCGGCTTGGCGCCGAATCTGAGCCCGCCGCCGACACCGGTCACGCCGACCCGCCATCTCAACCCCACGTCGATAGCCGCATGGCCGGTTATTACGCCAACCTCGAGGTTCCGTATGGCTCTGATATGGGGGTTGTCCGCGCCGCGTGGAAACGGCAAATGAAGAAATACCATCCCGATATGCATGCCGACGACGCCGAGAAACGCCGCATAGCCAACGAGCTTGCGGCCCAGCTGACAACTGCATATCGCGAGCTGGAGCACTCTCTCAAACAGAAAGAAGAAGGCCACATCGATGTCTGAGCGATTTGAACAAGTGAAGGAGTTTGTCCTCGAATTGGGATTGAGTATCGATCAGGAGATTCCCGAGGATGAGATCGTCATCGTAAACGATCAGGAGCGCGGCATTCAGAATCTGGTAATCGATTGCGAAGACGATGTGCTGGTACTTGAGCAGCTCATCATGGAAGCCGGTCATATCGCCAAAGCAGAGGTCTTCAAACGCATTCTGCAGATGAATCGGGAACTGGTCTACGGCGCGTTCGTACTCAATGAAGAGGGGGACACACTCATCTACCGGAATACCCTCGCGTTGGAGAATCTCGATCTGAACGAATTGGAAAGCACCATCAATGCGCTCAGCCTTGGTCTGGCCGAAAACGGCGCCGAGCTGTTAGAATTTTCAAAAGGGTAAGGAAACTGCGATGGCAGGCATATTTCAACGGTTGTTCAAGACGGGTCAGGCCGAGGCGCATGCTTTGGTCGACAAGCTAGAAGACCCGATCAAAATCAGCGAGCAGGCGATACGCGATCTGAAGAAGGACCTCCATGAGAGTTTGAAGAGCCTTGCGGAGGTGAAAGCGATCGCTATTCGAATGAATAGAGAGGCTTCCGACGCCAAACGTCTCGCCGAGGATTACGAGCGCAAGGCTATGATGTTGCTGCAAAAGGCGCAGGAAGGAGAGATGGCCGGGGAGGAGGCGGATCGATTGGCTCGGGAAGCGCTGACACGTAAGGAAGAAGCCTCCGGTAGGGCGCTTCAGGGGGTGCAGCAGGCGCAAACCCAACAAGAGATGGTAGCCAAGCTGCAGAGCAACACTCAGGAGCTGAAGTCCAAAATAGGGTCCTATGAGAACGATCTGATAACGCTTAAGGCGAGGGCCAAAACCGCCAACGCCACCAGGAAGATCAACCAGCGCCTGGCGAATGTCGATTCGAAGGGCACCGTGGCCCTGCTCGAACGGATGAAGGAGAAGGTGGAGGAGCAGGAAGCGCTCGGAGCGGCATACGGGGAAATGGCGGATAACTCAAAGTCGATCGATGACGAGATCGATCAAGCCCTTACTACCGGCTCTTCGGCAAAGACAGATGATTCGCTGGCGGCGCTCAAGGCGAAAATGGGTGTGTCGTAAAGTGGGTCGATGCTGCCGGCCAACAGACGACATCACCTGACCTGACCACCTCCGAACATCCAGCATGACTTAGGAAGGGTGTATGCCCCTCCTGACCCGCAGACGGTTCCTGGGGTTGATGGCTTCCGGGTGCGGACTGCCGCTCGTCCCCTCTTGCCAGCCAGACAGCCTTCCTCCCAAGCTGGATGCGATTCCCGGGACATTCCTCAATCCGAATCCGATCCGCGGGCACATTCTCCGATCCCGTACCAAGACCTCCAATCTCCCCGCTGTCGCCGAGGCGCGATTCGATGCCATTGTGGTGGGTGGGGGCATCTCCGGCCTCTGCGCCGCGCGGAAGCTTGCCGGCGCCGGCGTTGAAAACCTGGTCCTACTGGAGTTGGAAAGCCGACTTGGGGGAACCTCCTTGGCAGACAATACCCCCGGCTCCGAATGCCCCTGGGGGGCTCACTACATTCACGTTCCTCCCCCAGAAGCAGATTGCGTCCACGAGCTGCTGGGCGAGATCGGCGTCATCGAAGGGTACGACGCCCGCGGGTGGCCACTGATTCCAGACGAATACCTGCTGCGATGGCCCCATGAGCGCTTGTATTCCGAAGGAGAATGGAGAGCGGATCTCAACCCCCTTGACGACCTTTCGGATGCTGATCGGGAGCAATTCCTGCGTTTTAAGGACGACATGTTGCGCTGGGCACTCTACCGCGGACGCGATGGGCGTAAGGCTTTTGCGATGCCACTGCGGTACAGCACTTCTGACGCCGCTGTTCGGGAGCTCGACCGCATTTCGATGCGGGATTATATCAGCCGTCAGGGGTGGTCGGCAGAGTGGGTCTCGTGGTTGACCGATTATGCCTGCCGTGACGACTACGGCGGAACGGCGAGTCAGGTGTCGGCATGGGCGGGTGTTCACTACTTCGCGTGTCGCAATTACGACTACCGCATTGAGGCGGACTATCCAACCGATGTGTTGACTTGGCCGACAGGTAACGGTTTTATCGCCGACCGCCTTTCCGGCTCTCTGGAACCTCATCAGCGACAGGTCAATGCAGCCGTGGCACACATCGCACCAAACGGCGAAGGTGTCGACGTCGGCTACATCGACCTCGAGTCGGGCGAGATGCGATTGATCCACGGCAAAACGGTAGTGTATGCGGGGAAGCTCTACACCGCTCCGCACGTGGTGCGTGGGTTGCCGGAGTCCCAGCAGTCGGCCATGGCGCAACCCATCTACTGCCCGTGGCTGGTGGCCGCGGTCCGGACAACAATGCCACTCGCCGGATTCGGAGAGCACTGGGAAAACATCCTATTCGACAGCCCCTCGGTGGGGTACGTGAATCCGGCTCATCAACGTTCCCGCGACAAACAGAACGATCTGCTTGTCTACTATCTACCCTTGTGCGACGATCCGCAAAAGGCGCGCCGCAATTTGCAGCATAGGGACCATCAATACTGGGCGTCAGCTGTCGTCGCAGATCTCCTGCCGGCGCATCCCGATCTGCTCGATCTCTTAGAAGCCGTCGATATCTATCGCTGGGGGCATGGAATGATCCGGCCCAGTCCCGGATTGATATGGGGAGCTTCCAGCAGGTGGAGGCGCCAACCGCTGGACGGAATATTCTTCGCCACCTGCGACGCAACCGGGCTGCCGCTTTTCGAAGAGGCGGTGTTCAACGGCTATCGCGCCGCGGAGGAGGCACTAACTCGGCTAGGCGTAGGTTTTGAAACCTCGCTGAAGGGGCTCGCAGATGGCTGAAACGCGTGAGAAGATCTCCCCTTTTGGCATGGCACTCCTGCTCAGCGCCATATTCGTCGTCGCCGGGTGCGGCATCGTGTACGAGCTGCTCATTGGCAGCACCTCCTCCTACTTTCTTGGAGACAGTGTCGAACAGTTTTCCCTGACTATCGGATTTTTCCTGTTCGCCATGGGCGTGGGATCGTGGATCTCGAGCTTGATCCAGGAGAAGCTGCTGGAGCGGTTGATCGGTATTGAGATCTGGCTTGGACTTGTAGGGGGCGGGTCGGTGCCGTTCCTCTACTCCGTCTTTTCCGGATCCGGACACTTCCGTTACTGGATGGTGGTGTCGATAGTTGCGATCGGTGTTTTGATCGGCCTGGAGATCCCGCTCCTCGCTCGCATCTTGCGGCGTGCCGGATCTCTCCGCACCATTCTCGCCAACGTTCTCACGCTCGACTATCTGGGGGCGCTGATAGCCGCGCTCCTATTTCCGTACCTGTTGCTGCCCTCCCTGGGAGCCCTGCACACTTCCGTCGCCGTCGGTCTGGTGAACCTAGCGGTTGGTGCCGCTATTCTCGCCGGTTTTTGGCGGGTATTGAGTCTCGCCGCCCGCCGATTCCTGGCAGTGCAGTGCATCGTCGCGGTCCTCGTTCTTATTGGGCTTCTGGTGAAGGCGGGCCCTCTGCTGGAGCGTTGGGAAAGCAAACTCTACGCCGACCAGATCGTCTTCAGCGAGCAATCCCGCTATCAAAGGATCGTACTCACGTCCTGGCACGACGACCTTCGCCTGTATCTGAACGGTCATCTGCAGTTCTCAGCGCTGGACGAGGATCGCTACCACGAGGCACTCGTACATCCGGCGATGGAGCTGACGGCAAACCGCAGCCGCGTACTCATCATAGGTGGAGGTGACGGCCTCTCGGCCCGGGAAGTGTTGAAATACGAGGACGTGGAGCAGATCGATCTGGTGGACCTGGATCCAGCAGTCACCGATCTCGCCCGCCGCAACCCGCACGTGGCCGAGCTCAACGAACAATCACTCAGCAATCCCAAGGTGCGAATCGTCAACGAAGACGGATTCCTGTACCTGCAGCGCAGCCATCTTCAATACGGCGTGATATTTCTCGACCTTCCCGACCCGCGTGAGGAGTCATTGGCGAAACTTTACTCTGTGGAGGCCTACAAGCTGGTGGAACGTCTGCTCTCCCCCGGGGGCGCGATGGCAACTCAAGCCACTAGTCCGTATTTCTCGAGAACCGCTTTCTGGTGTATTGGCCGAACTCTCGAAGCGTCGGGATTCCAGGTCCATTCCTACCATCTGTTAGTTCCCTCGTTCGGCGAGTGGGGGTTTCACCTTGGATCCCGGAGAGCGATCGCCTACGATGAGATACAATTTTCGCCTCGGACCACACTTATGACCTCGGAAACCTGGAAGGGCATGTCCTGCTTCGACAGGGATATGGGCCCAATTTTGGCAGCGCCGAACAGACTTGATAAACCGATGTTGGCGCGTTATTATCGACAAGATTGGGAGCGATGGTAAGTCGTTAGACTATCCAAGGGAGCGACGTGGGTCTCAAGAAATTTTTTAGCCGCGACAAGAACACGGATGATGAGTACCGGGAGTACCGGCTCGGGGAGATTGAGCGGGGTTTTCTGGTCGACTACGATCTCAAGACGTGGGAGGTGCGGGCCATAAGCAACTACGACTATGACGGGTATCTCACCATGGAGTGGGAGCTGCACAGCGACAGTGGAGTGGGGTTCCTGGAGCAATCCGTTGAAGACGGACAGGCGGAGTGGACTTTCACGAAGCGGATTCCAATCGACGCCATTGCGGAAGACGTGGTCGCAGAAGTAGCTTCGAATGACGATCCGCCTCAGCAGATTCACTTCGAGGGCAAGAGCTACGAGGCGGACGAAATGAGTGCCGGCATCCAGACCCAAGGGGACGAGGAATCCGAGAAAGAGTTCGTCGGTTGGAGCTATGAGTCGGAGGATGGACGGGTTTTATTTCTGAACCAGTGGGGCGAGGGAGATTTCTCGGCCTACGAAGGCATCTACGTCGAGGAGTACCAATTCACCGACATTCTGCCGGGAGGATCAGTCGAAGAGTGAGCAAGCGGCAATATTATAGGATCGTTCCGGTTTTGCTCTGGACCTCGGCGATTTCCGCCGTCGTCGTCTTGGGATGCGGCAGACGGCAGGATCCCGTAGCAACCTTGAGCCGCGATCTGGCTCGATACCCCGAATTCTCCCTCATGGTCGAGGACACTCGTATCCAGGACGGGTTTTCCCCCGACTACTTCTTGCGTTTCAAGATACTGACGGCTGCCGGCCAGAGGGTGGATGGTCGGGACACCCTGATATACACCGATCGCGTGACGAATTGGTACGAGGTCGGAGAGGATGTGTTCGGACGTTATGAAAATTTCGTTGGCATGGTGGTCGCTTCGAAGAATCGCGAGGGGCGCATGACCGATGTCCGGCAAGCTCATCCACCGGCGTACCAGTATGTAGGAAACTCCCAGTACGGCTCTTGGGGTGGAGGCGGATTCTGGCAGTTCTACGGCCAGTACGCCATGATGAGCCACATGATGGGCGGTTGGCGCGTGGGGCGCAACGACTACAGTGACTATCGCCGCAACTACGAACGTGGGAGGCCGTACCACGGGCCCACCGAAAGGGGACGAACCACCTTCGGTTCGGGCGGGACGGTGACACAGAAAACGCGGCCGGACTTCTATCGACGCCAGCAACAACGACTGCGCTCGGGAGGCAGAAACTTCTCGAGCCGCGCCCAGAGTCGCATGGGTAGGAGCGGCTCCTCATGGGGCAGAGGCTCGGGGTTCAGAGGGAAGTGAACAGCAGCGACGGAGGAAAAAAATGATCGAAGAATTTGCGATTCCCATGTCGCGGTCCCTTGCCTACCTCCTGGAGGCATTCGTTCTCCTGTGGGTTGCGAAGTTTGCGTACACCGCGATCTACCGCCGAGTTGAGCTCAAGGTAGAGCTCTTTCAACGAAACAATCACGCCTTGGCGGTTTCCGTCTCTGGCTATCTCTTCGGAGTTATTCTCGCCTTCGGCGGGGCACTCTCCGGGCCCTCTACGGGATGGAAATCGGATGCCGTGAGTATCGCCGCCTACGGGGTGGTAGCCATTGTTTTGATGTTGATAGCAAGCTTTCTATGCGAAAAGATATTGCTGCCGCATTTCGACAATACCGAAGAGGTCGTTCGCGACCACAATCTGGGCGCGGCGTTTGTCGAAGCGGGTATGCACATAGCCAACGGTCTGATTATTCTGGCTATCACACAAGGCTCGGGAGCCTGGTGGATCGGATTGGTATTCTGGGCGTTGGCGCAGGTCGGACTCATTGTCGTTGGCCGTCTCTACGAGGCGGTGACGCCGCACAAGATTCACGAGGAGCTTCGCAATAACAACGCCGCGGTTGGCCTGGCATTCTGCGGGGCCCTGGTGGGCATGGGCAACATCATCAGCGTCGCCGTGGCCGGAGACTTTGCCGGCTGGCAGGCGAGTCTCACAGGTTTCGCGGCATACGCTGTGTTCGGTCTGATCGTCCTGTTTGTTTTGAAGCGGCTGACCGATTCCCTGCTGGCCCCCAGTGTCAAACTGGCGAGCGAGCAAACCGAACAACAGCCCAACCTCGGTGCCGGCCTGCTGGAGGCTTTCGGGTATGTCGGCGGCTCGATGCTTCTCGTCTGGGTGCTTTGATAGTTCTGAATTGGCGCCGATTTCTCAGATTATGGGAGCACGTCAAGCATCAGTCCCTTCTTTGGATAGCAGCACTGTCGCTGGCCTTGGTCGCATTCGGTGCCGCGTTTTTTTCCTTTTTCGAAAGCCGTACCCTGGGAGACAGCATCTGGTGGGCGATGGTGACCACTACCACCGTCGGATACGGCGATCTGTATCCAGAGACCGTCCCAGGTCGAGTGGTTGGTGTCATCCTAATGGTTCTGGGGATTGGCCTCCTTGGTGGTTTCACCGCCGGTCTCGCGACGCGAATCATCGATCATCAATCGAAGCGAGCGCGAGGGGTTAAACGCTTGGGGAACCGAAACCATATTCTGATCTGCGGTTGGAACGAAACGGGCGAGGATCTTGTTGGCCACATCCTCGCGGACCGACAAGAGCGTTCGGTGGTGATTCTCGCCGACTTGCACGAGCGACCGTACGAGCACGAGCGGGTTGGATTTGTCAGCGGCGAATTGACCGAACAGGGTCTTGAAAGAGCCAACGCCCATCAGGCTGAGTCTGCCGTCATCTTGGGCAATCAGGATATCGAAGACGTCCGTGGTCGCGATGCCAAGACCCTTATTGGCGCGTTGACCGTCAAGGAATACAACCCCGAAATCTACGTAGGCATCCAGCTCTTCGATTCCGGGAGTAGCAGTCATGCGGGCGTTTCGCGAGCGGACGAGGTAATTGTAGTCGGTGCTTTGGCCGGCGGACTCTTGAGCCGCGCAATTCTCGACCACGGAAGCTCGAAGGCGATCAGCAGTCTCGTGACAACCGCCGAACGATGTGAAATCTACCGGGTCGGCTTGCCCGCAACGTGGGTGGGTAGAAGCTTCGGCGAAACCCTCGACCTGGCGAAGAGCGAACTAAACATGCTGGTCGTCGCCGTCGAGCCCCAGGGGGGTGAGTTGCTGTTGAATCCTCCGGGGGACTACATATTCAGTAATGGAGATTCTCTGGCGGTTATCGCCGAGGAGCGACCCAAGGTTGCACGATGACAAACTTTCTCGACCGGTTTGGCCTGCGTCGGCGAGCGGCGCCGCGGATAAGGGCGCGCTGGTTGATCGATGTACAGGTGCCTGGAAAAGACAGTTTCACCGGGTTCTTCACGAGAGACGCTTCAGCTGCGGGTCTTTTTCTCGAAGGGGCTAAGCCGAACGCGTTCAGTGAAATGGCGAAGGTGAGGGGCGGAATCACCATTCGCATTAGGTTGCCGGTGCCTCTCGGTATCGTGGAGGCGCAAGCGGAAGTCAAATGGGAGCGGGGAAGCGGACGGGAAGGCGCTAAGCGGATGGGCGTTTACGAGCATAAGCCGAGAGGGACGCAAATCAATCGAGGATTACGTCGAGGCGCATCCGGAAGACCTGCTAAAGGAGCCCGAATAGCGCCCAAGGTGTGGCGCTATTTCAGCTGGCCCTTCATCCAGGCCAGATAGGGACCGGAACCCTCGACGATAGGGAAGGCGAGTATCTCGGGCACGTCGTAGGAATGAATCTCCTGGATGGCAGATTCCAAAGACGCAAAAAGATCCTGTCTCGATTTGGCGATGCACTGCCATTCCCGTGCTGTTTCTATCTCGTTTTCCCACCAATAAACGCTTTCTACCGGCCCCAGTACCTGAACGCACGCAGCCAAACGCTGCTCGATCAGATGCCGTGCAATCTTCTGGGCTTCGTCTTCGCTGTCGGTGGTCGTGACGACTAGCACGTATCCGGTCATGATGTGCCCATTCCTAGTTCTGTTCGTCGCTTGTATGCCCTGCGCTGAATCACCAGAGCGGGCGCTCCCAGGAACACATACGTTAGGGTGGCTATGGCGTGAACAGCTGTCGCACAGCCCATGGCGGCGGCCATTGGAACACCGAAGAGCATGTGCAAGCCGCGGCCGAAGAAGAGGTGATAAGATCCCGTTCCCCCAGGTGTCGGGAAAATGACTCCAATGGAAGAAATGGCCATAATCACCATAGATGCAAACGCGCTGAGACCGTGGGATTCGTCAAAACCGAAGGCTGCAAACGATTCGTAGATAATAAGGATGTACCCTGCGTTCAACAGGATTGAAGCGATGACCAACTCCAGATAGGCGGAAGGTCGATGCAGAGCTTCGAGACCGTGAACGAAGGTGCCCAGCAACTGCCCGACGCGGGTGGCTAATGAGGGTGAGATCCGGGCGACAAGACGCTCCACGGTTTGCAAAGCCCGTTCCCGATATATCGAGATTAGAGCGAGGAAAATCAGTGCCAGCAGACAAGCGGCCAGTGCTGCCAGGCAAAGCGGCTCCAAGAGCGGGAACGCCTCATTGATGCGATTTCGCAAGTACAGGAGGGAGGCTCCGACGAAGAGTATCAGCCAGATCATGTCGATCACGCGCTCCACGACCACCGTGGCGATCACCGAACTTATGCTGGCGCCTCGAGTCCACCTTAGACTGAGGGCGCGCACCGCCTCTCCCGATCTTGGAACGACCACGTTTGCGGCGTAGCAGATGGCGAGGGCAAGGCTGGCGTCCCACCACGAAACTCCCGGTGCAAATGGCCGCATCAGCACGATCCAGCGCCACGCCCGCAGAACAAGCGTCAAGAGAGTTGTAAGGACGATCGCCATCACCCAGGCGGGCGAGAGGCCCACCACGACCTCCCACATTTCCGCCCCGTTGATATCCTTGAAGGCCCAATACAAAAACGCCAGCATCAAGAGAATGCTGACGCTCAGCTTGACCGCCGATTTGAGGTGCGCGGTCAACTGTCGGGTGCGACGATCTTACCGTTGCGCTCGAGCAGCCCGATAATCTCGAGAGCGGCCTCTTGAGGGGTTGTATCTTCGGTCCTCAAGACAAGCTCGGCTGACTCGGGCGGCTCGTACGGATCTGAAACACCGGTAAAATTCGGTATCTCACCCGACCTGGCTTTCTTGTAGAGTCCCTTCGGGTCCCGCTCTTCGCAGAGATCGACCGGCGTATCGATGAAGACCTCGAAAAAATCGCCATCGTCCATCAAGGTGCGGACCGCGTCGCGGTCTGCCCGATACGGGCTCACAAAGCTGGCGAAGGTAACAACTCCTACATCGGCAAATAGTTTACCTACTTCCCCGATGCGGCGAATGTTCTCCGCTCGATCCTCCGCCGAAAATCCTAGGTTCTTGTTCAAGCCGTGACGAATGTTGTCGCCGTCCAGGACGTAGGCGAGTCGGCCTCGTTCCACCAAAGCGTGTTCGGCGGTATAGGCTATCGTGCTTTTTCCCGAGCTTGGAAGGCCTGTCAGCCAGACCAGGGCGCCGCGCTGTTTGAGCATCGACTCACGGTCGGCTCGGGCCACATGTCCTTCATGCCACACCACATTGGTCGCGCGGTTCAATTCATTCTCGCTTTCGTTCAAGTTGAGAGAAACCAAGAATTTAGTTACATCCTTCTGAAGGTCAAGCGAGGTTTGGCGGTAGGGGTCATGCCAGGCCAAGAGGGGGCTCAGATAGTGGCACGACCTCACGACGATCTGTCTTCAAGAGCTGGAGACTGGCCTAACTAAGTTAGCCTAAGATATTGTAATTTAATGATTTAAGTAGCACAAATCGGCCACGTTGTCGCCCCGAGGGAGACGGGTATCGTTTTAGGCAAAATTTCACCTTTTATTTTCTATTTTGTTTATTTATATTGTTGGTGATTTAGCCTGTAAAAGAGCGCCATTACCCCGGGAGGAGGGTTGTATCCATGCAGTTTGCTAATCGAGTTTTGCTGTTGTCTGCAGCGGCGTTGATCTTGGCCGGCAGTGCAGACGCGGTCGTCAATATTCAGAATACGGGGGCCAGTGCCCGTTCAGTCGGGCTGGGCAACACCTTTGTCGCGATAGCGGATGATCCGTCCGCTATTTTTGCGAATCCGGCGGGCGTCCGCCAGATGAAGAATTTCCAGGTTGCCTACACCAACGTCTCAATTTTGTACTCGGGCGTAGACGGAGGTAACCTCGGGCAGCATATCGTTAGCCTCGTCAAGCCGTTGGGTGGCCGGCTCGGACTTGGTCTCGCGCTGGAGCGAATAGGTTTTGAAGACGCGAGCGAGAACGGAGCATTCGTCTCGTTGGGCATCAAGTTTTCGAAGAACCTCAGTCTCGGCGTGAACGCCAAATACCTGTTTTGGAGCGCAGATCTGCCTGCTGGTGACCCGGCAGACGATAGCGGCGGCTCTATAGGACTCGATCTCGGCGCGCTTTGGAAAACCCCGTTCAAAGAGTCTACCCTGGGTTTGATGATCAAAAATCTCAACAAACCCAACGTTGCAGGCGGCAGCGTTGCAGGTGAATCCGACGCCGGCAAGCTTCCAATGGATCTGCACGTTGGACTGTCTCGAAACGCGGGTCCGAAGTCCATGGTCTCGGTGGAATGGGTTACGCGCGACTTCACCGGCGACAATTCGGTGAACAAGGTCCTGATAGGCGGCGAAACAAAATTGTCAGAAGTGTTTATGTTGCGCGGGGGAGGTAGCCGGTTCTTTGAGGACGGCGTCGATGGCGACCTCAATGCCGGAATAGGCTGGAAGAAAGAGAAGCTTCGCGTGGATTATGCGTATCACATTCCACTGGATCTGGTGGATGCCGGAGGCGAACATCGTTTCACGTTTACCTACGGGCTCTAAGTTTCAACGACAAACTGACTGGACTTTTCTTCCGGGGCCGCCTTCTACGAGGGCGGCCCTTTTTTATTTATTCCAGCACATCTTCGCCCATACGCGAAACCAGGGTTCCCGCGTCCTCCCCTTCGCAGATTCGTCTAACAGTTCCCTTTTCCGAGAAGTCGAACACATGGATCGGAAGGTTGTGGTCGCGGGCGAGTATGATCGAAGGTTGATCGACGATCGACAGATTCTGCCGTATTATCGTGTCGTAGTTGACTCTACGGTATAACCTTGCGTCGGCGCTGGTCTGAGGGTCGGCAGTGAAGATGCCACAGGTCTTGTTCTTCGCAAACAGCAAGGCATCCGACCGGGTTTCGATGGCTCGCTGAGCGGCGGTGTAATCCGTCGTAACGTAGGGTATGCCCGCTCCCGCTCCGAAGATTATGATATACCGTTTTTCCAGATGATGGATCGCGCGCAGGCGGATAAACGGTTCGGCGACCGTATTTACCGGGATAGCGCTCAGGACTCTGACCTCGACCTTCCCCTGGGATTTGGAGCTCAATACGCCGCGCATCATAAGACTGTTAATCAGGGTCCCCATCATGCCGATATTGTCGGCCTCGGCACGCTCGATGCCCCAGTGAGTCGCCAATGTGCCGCGGAAGATATTGCCACCACCAATTACGACCGAAACCTGGACGCCGCACTCGTGCAGACCAAGCACTTCGTCGGCTATGTGCTCCAGCGCTTCCGGATCGAATCCGAACTCCCTCTCGCCCGAAATCGCCTGACCGCTGAGTTTCAAGAGCACTCGTTTGTAGCGCATGGGTGGGGTTTCTCCTTCTAAACGACTCTAAAAGTTAATGGGGTGCTGAAATAGAACCTCACCGGTACGGAGTGAGGTTTCACAGAATGGGGCTCTTCAGAATCTTTTTAGCGTCGGGGAAGCGATCTACGAGCGTGCGGACTTCGCTCTCGAAACGCCGCGTCTGTTCCACCGCCATTCCTACAAACGACTCGCTCTTCTCCAGCATTTCCTGAATCTCCGCCGTCGCCAGCGGAAGCCGTTCATCCTCTCCCAATCTTTGGGCAAGGTCGTTGTCCGCCAACCCACGTTCTCTCATGGACAGAGCTGCGGCGACCGCATGTTCTTTGATCGCCTCGTGTGCTTGTTCTCTGCCGGCGCCGCGACGGACCGCTTCCATAAGCAGCGTGGTCGTTGCCAGGAAGGAAAGGAAGCGTTCTAGCTCGCTCTGAACAACCTTCTCGTACACCCCCATGTCGTGCAGCACGTGCATGATCGTTTCGAGGAGGCCGTCGAAGGCAAAGATACTGTCCGGCAGGACGACTCGGCGAACAACCGAGCAGGAGACGTCTCCCTCGAACCACTGGTCGCCCGCGAGGGAGCCGATCATGTGAACGTAACCCCCTAGTACTGCCTGCAGGCCGTTAATCCGCTCTAGGCTTCGCGTGTTCATCTTGTGCGGCATTGCCGAGGAGCCAACCTGGCCCTTGGAAAATCCTTCGGTTACCATCTCGCCGCCGGCCATCAGCCGCAGCGTCTTCGCCAAGCTGGAGATGCCTGAGCCAAGCTGAAACAGACAACTGACCACCTCGAAGTCGATGCTGCGTGGGTAAATCTGACCAACGGCGTTTAACCCTTTGGGGACCCCAAAGTGGGCAAGAAATTCTGAATTGAGTTGCTCGTATCGCTCGGAGTCTCCTTCCAGCAACGTCAGCTGGTCTAATCCCGTCCCCACGGCTCCACGAAGACCGCGCAATGGATATCTCCCGAGAAGGTCTTCCAACCTGCCGAAGGCATGCAACATTTCTTCTCCGAACATGGCCAGCCGCTTGCCGAATGTTGTCGGTTGCGCAGCTGCATGGTGAGTGCGAGCGACAATCACCAACTCATTCCATTGGTGGGCGCGCTCACTCAGGGAATGGAGGGTGGCGACGTACTTCAGCTGCAGATAGCGAAGAGATTTGAGGACCTGCCACTGCTCTACGTTGTCAGTCAGGTCGCGACTGGTCATGCCTTGGTGAATGAATTCGTGGCCGGCCAGACAGCAAAACTCCTCGATGCGGGCCTTGACGTCGTGTTTGAGCCTGGATTCGCGGGACAGAATGGATGCCAGATCCACCCGATCGACGACAGCTTCATAGTCGTCGATCGCCTTTTGGGGAATTTCGATGCCCAGCTGTTTCTGGGCTTTCAGAACGGCGATCCACGTTTGTCTCTCGAGCACGACGCGGCTTTGGTCGGACCAGATAGCCTTTATACTGTTGCTGGCATAGCGACTGGCGAGAATATTGGGGAAGTCGGACGACATGCAGGTGGTCAATTGACGACGTTCAAGGGCGAACCTCCGATGAACGCCTTGGCATTTTCGTACGCAGTATGCATCATCCGCCTGCGTGCCGCAAGGGTTGCCCAGGCAATGTGTGGCGTGATCACCGCATTCTTCGCCTGCAGCAGCGGATTGGTCGGATCGATCGGTTCGCTGGAGGTGACGTCCAGCGCGGCGCCCGCCAGAACCCCGGAATTTAGGGCGTCGGCGAGGTCCTGTTCCTGAACCAGCCCACCTCGCGCAGCGTTTATGAACAACGCGGTTGGTTTCATGCGCTGAAGCAGATCCCGGTTTACGAACTCGGCGTTGTCATCCGTTTGGTTGCAATGCAAGGAAATCACATCTGCCTGTTCGAAGAGCTCTTTGATGGACAGCCATTTGAACGATTCGTACTGGGGCAGGTCGCCGTGGTAAACGTCGAAGGCCACTACGCCCATTCCGAACGCGTTGGCGAGTTCCCCTACGCGTCTTCCGATGCGTCCAAATCCCACGATGCCCATCGTTTTTCCCGCGAGCTCGACGAGCGGCGTTTCCCAAAAGGAAAATTCCTGCACTTCCGCCCAGCGGCCATTGCGAACCGCCTGGTCGTGAAGCGGGATGTGATGACAGAATTCCAAGAGCTGGGCGAAAACGTACTGGGCCACCGAATCGGTCCCGTAGACTGGTATGTTGCAAACGGGTACATCCCGAGCGCGGGCGGCCTCCGTGTCCACGATGTTGTAGCCGGTCGCAAGTACCCCGATCATCTTCAGGTCGGCGAGCTGATCGAGGATCTCTTTTGACAACGGTGTCTTGTTGGTGAACAGCAGTTCCACGTTCTGGGATCGAGGCAGAATTTCGTTATCCGCGGTTCGGTCATGGACGGTCAGGTTGCCGAGACTTGCAAGTTCATCCCAGGGATTATCACCAGGATTGAGCGTATGGCCATCGAGAACGACGATGTTCATGGGGTATTGCTCCTAGGGCAAGATGATCACCGCGAGAGTAGCCCAATGCGGAGACCGGAGTAGCCGATGGGGTTGCGGACCAAAATATATGAAATCGTCTATCCATCGAAAAGGCATCAACTTAGGTGAATCAGATAAATCCAAGCCAGCGCCAGTAGAGTAGATTGAGCGGGCACAGAACGATCAAAGTTGCCGCGGAAATCAGGGTCATGACGAGAATCATGCTGGCGGTCGGGAGCTGTCGGTAACTGATGGCGATCATGAAGGGAGCTGCTTGATACGGCAGGAAAACTAGGGTGGTGGCCATCGCGACGCACATTGCCACCGGGAGTTCAGCCATGCCTGACGCGCGACCGATTTCGAGCATAGTGGGGGTTATCATTCCCGCGACCGCGGCAATGTCCATGAGAAAGTCGAGCGGCACAACGATGCAGGTTATGGCTAGGTGGCGCGCGAACCACCCGAAATCGTGCAACTCGATGTTGGCCGTCACATATCTCGCGAACTCCGTGTTGAAACCTGACTTCTCGAGAGCGGTTCCCACCGAAATCAGCGCCGCGAAGTAGAAGAAGAATGGGAAATCTATGTGGCGAAGCTCGGTAGCCGGCAAGAGTCCGATCCGCGGCGTCAGCAAGAATGCGACCATGATCAGTCCGACGTAGGTCGGTGCTAGCTGGTGGAAGCCATCCGTGAGCCATAGGAGCACGCCGAGGCCTAACACCAGGGCCATACGCGGATCGAGCCGACCACCGGTTTCGAGCTGATCGGGTCTTGTCGTGTTGAACCGCTGAATCTTACGGCTCCAAATCAGCCACACGACACCCAGGCAGATCATGGTGCGCAACAGCCCAATGATCGGGAACATCCAGCGGAGCCACTCGGTCCACAAGAGGCTGCGATCCGCATACAGTTCCAGCTGGGCGGCGACGACGATGTTCGGAACCGATCCGGTCAGTACCCCACAGCCTCCGTAATAGGTGCTGCAGACGAGCGCAGAAAGAATCGCGGGCGCGAGTGCTCGATCCTCACCGCCGCCCAGGCGCTCGGCGAGTTTGATGCCTAGTGGAATCAGTATGAGCACGCGCACCATACCCGAGGGCACCAGGAGGGACATGGACAGGCCCAGTAGGTGCAGGCCGAGGAGTAGGCGGAACGGACTCGCTGCAAAGAAGCGGACACAACGCCACGTTAGATACTCGTCCGTCCCACTGTAGGTGATGGCCCGGCTAATCACCATTCCGGCGAATAACAACCACAGTGTTTTCTGCGCGAAAGGTGCGAAGCTCTCGTCGAACGGGAGCAAGCCGAGAGCAGGCATCGCCAACAACAGAAGCAATGAGGTGAGTTCGAGAGGCAACGCCAGCGAGCTCCAGAAGAGCACGGCAAAGACGATCAACCCGAGTGCGGCCTGTGCGGACTCTGGAATGACGTCGAAAGGGGCGATGATTCCCACCACCAGGCCCGACAAACCCACGGCTGCGGCAAGGGTCTTGCCGCGGTGCAACTTTCGTCGCGCGTCAGTGGGCTCCACGATAGATCGCGTCGTTCAGCGTGATTGTAACCGGTCTGCCAGGTGGCCTACGGAGAGGGCGAAGAAGGTGGAGTTGTTCCATTTGAGAAGGATTCTGAAATCCTTGTAGACCAGGTAGGCCCGGCCGGCCCTGCGTTTCGGGAGCAGCAGACTGGCATCGATATCGCGTTTGGGCAGGTCCGTTCCGTCCACCCGACGGATCCCGAGATTTTGCCAGGCGGTCAGTGGTTTTCTCCTCTTCAACCCGGCAAACGACTCCTCGAGATCCGCAGGTATCGACACCTGGCGTCCCCATGTCTGGTCGTCCCGCCAACCGAGGTGAGCGAGGAAATTCGCGATGGAAGCGAAGATATCTCCATGATTGCTCCAGATATCCCGTTGGCCGTCGGCGTCATGATCTACAGCAAGGCGCCGGAACGTGGAAGGCATGAACTGGCACTGGCCCATGGCTCCGGCCCAGGAGCCGGACAGGTTCGCAGGATCCATGTTCTCCTGTTCCAACAGTTGCAACAGGTGCAGCAATTCGCGTTGGAAAAACGGTCTTCTGCGCCCGTTGAACCCTAGTGTAGCAAGGGACTGAACGGTCGGGTGCCGGCCCTGATAGCGACCAAAATCACTCTCGATCGCCCACAGTGCCACTATGAACCTGGGCTGAACGCCATATTCGGCGCCTATCTCTTCGAGGATATGGCGGTGTTGGCCCAGTCTTCTCCTGCCTGTTTCCACCCGTGACGCGGGTACTACCCGATCGAGGTAGCTGGTGAGAGTTTCGGTGAATTCGGGCTGCTTGCGTTCGAGCCTCAGCACGTCGCGCGATGGCTCGAGGCCGTGAAAGGCGAGAGAGACCAACTCGCGGGAGACTCCCTCCGCCTCGGCTCGTTGCTGCATCTTCTCGAGCCAAGCCCGGAACAGGCTGTCCGTTGCCGCACCTGTGGCCGATACGGTCAGTATAGTGGCAATCACGCCGTAGCGTGAAAATCGAGGCATGGTCAATCGATGAGAAACAGACTTAGGGCCGGAACGTAGGTGATGATCAACAGCGCCACGAGCAGGATGCCGAGGAAGGGAAGAGACGCCCAATAGAGACTCAACACGGGTTTCTCGAACCGTAGGCTGGCGATAAAGAGATTCAAACCGACAGGTGGGGTGGAGTAGCCGATTTCCAGATTCGTCAGGAATATCATGCCCAGGTGAACAGGGTGCACATCGAACGACTGAGCGATGGGAAGGATCAGCGGCACCACAACGATCAGGGCTGAGAACATGTCAACCATGCAACCCACCCCCAGCAGAAACAGATTCAGCAACAGCAGGAATGCAATCTTGCTTTCCACGTGTAGCGTTACAAAGTGCAGCAGCTGATTGGGTATCTCGGCGTCAATCAGGTAGTTCGTATACGCCATCGAAGATGCCAGGATAATCAGTATGCTCCCGGTCATGATCATGGTCTCGCGCGCTATCCGCGGGAGATCCCGGAAGGCGATCTCCCGGTGTAGGAATACCTCGATGATCAAGACGTACAGGGCACACAGGGCAGCGGCTTCGCTGACAGCGATAAGTCCGCTGTAGATCCCACTGAGAACCACCGCCGGCAACAACAGTTCCCACACGCTTTCGCGAAATGCTTCCGCTACACCGACGGAAACGCCATCTCCAACCGGTTTCGGTACGCCGAGCCCGCGGAAGAAACCGTACACGGACAGCAACACCACCAACAATATACCCGGGGCGATGCCAGCTATGAACAGCTTGTCCACGGCGGTTTCGGACACGATGCCGAACACGATCAACGGCAAACTTGGGGGGAACAATAACCCCAGACTGCCCGATGTTGTGAGCAAACCGAGGGAAAACCGTTCGGGATATCGATTCTTTATGAGAGCGGGATAAAGCAGGCCGCCCAGGGCAACGATGGTCATCCCAGATGCCCCGGTGAAGGCGGTGAACAGGGCGCAGAGGCCGATCGCCATGATAGCCAGGCCGCCGGGCAACCATCCCAGCAGCGCGTGTGAGAAACGCACGAGCCGGTTTGCGGCTCCGCTTTCGGCGAGAAGAAATCCGGCGAAAGCAAATAGCGGAATGGCAGACAATGTTGGGGTTTCGGCGATGCGGTACATCTCGATGAAGATGACCGTCAGGTCGATGCCGCCGGTGTGATAGTTGAGCAGGGCGAGAAGCGCGATTACTATGAAGAGCGGGGTGCCGGCGACGGCCAGCAGAGCGGCAACGGTTGCAGTCAATCGTTACGTCTTTCTCGGGTGCGGGAGGCCGCCTGCGCCAGGAAGCGCACTGTCATGAGGCCGAAGGTCGCGGGGAATATGAGCTGGAGGTACCAAACCGGGATATCGAAAACTCCTAGGTAGCCGAACTCCCGTTCGTCGAGAACAAATCCGACTGCGGTAGCGAAAAGAACCAGACAAACGCCTGACGAACAAAGGTTGGTCGCCAATTGGATCCCGTTTCGGGCGCGCTGCGAACAGAAGCGCAGCAGGAAGTCTATTTTTATGTGTCTGTTTCCCCGCGTCGCCACAACGGCGCCAACAAATCCGCTCCATAGAACAAGGTGACGCACCAAAGGGTCCGCCCACACCAAGGTCACTGAGAACAGATTGCGCAAGGCGATCTGCGAGAAAGCTACAACAACCAGCGCTCCTACGAGCGCCACCAGCGTGCCATCCTCGAGTTTCTCCATGGTCCGAGCGAACCTCCGATCGCGATTCATTCGGACGAATCCCGTCGCCGTCGATAGTCGCCCAAATGCTGGTTCACCAGCGTCAAGGATTGCCGAGAGAATGCCTTGCCTACCAGTTCGGCGATCGTCTCATCGACGAGAGATTTAAAATCTTCGATACCGGCTTCTGGAGGCGCTACGAATTCCAGTCCGTTCGCTTTCATCACGGCTATTGCTTCCGCATTCTCGTCTCTGCTGTCGATGCTCAATTGTCGCAAAAGTCGGCGCGACACGGCTTTCAGAACATTCTGGTGCTCCCCGGCAACGCGATCGAAATCTCGCTTATTCACCAAGAAGGCTCCAAGGGTATAATTGATGGGCAGCTCAGTTACATATTTCACGCGCGTAAACCACTGAAGCACGATTGCCGCGGACGGCGGGGCATAGGCAACTTCTATCAGATTAGTCTGCAGACCGAGTAGTACATCCGGTATCGTCAGGGGGACGGATACCACCCCCGCTTTCTTAAACAGCACCTGAGTTATCGGCTCCCGGTCTAGACGCCAGGCTTTCATGCCTCGAATGTCCTCTGCGCTTCTTACGGGTTGCTGGGACATCAGATAGACATGACCGATTTCGCACCAGCCGAGAAATACGAACCCCTTGTCCAGATAGCCCTGAGTGTAGAATTCATTCATCTGCTCAAGGACGTAGTCGATCTCTCCATACTCCTCGAACAAGAAAGGCAGCTCCAACGCCAGCACGTCGTTGAAGATCAACGTCGTACCCATGCCCCCGAACCCGCCGCCATGCAGCTGCCCGACGCGAATCTTGCGGAGGACCACCTCCTCATCTCCTTGAACGCCGCCGGGGTAGATCTTGAGGCCGAGCGCTCCAGCCGTTTCAGTCCTCACCTCTTCATCGACAGCACGCAACGTTTTGACCCAAGTGCTTCCCTCGGGAGCCAGGGTCGCGATCTTTATGAGTTGTCCGGGCGTCGCGCTCCATACAGCGTTTATCGGCAGGACGACGGCCACGAAAACCTTCCACAGGGAGTTAGAAAAATTCATCAGTCTCCTCTAGGAGTTTTCGGGCATGCGCTTTTGCCGCCGTGTTTTGCAGCACCAAGCTTTCCTCGCCATCGACGGGCCGCTGCAACGCTTCGTTGAGCAACGAAACATACATCTCTCTGTCGAAAATCTGCCGCGCGTAATACTTCGCCATAAGTACGTGGACCATGAGAGCTCGATTGCGACTGATCTCCAGCGCCCTCTCGAAATGGACGCGGGCTTTGTCGGGGTTGCCCCCAAGAGAAGGGGGAAGTGTGGCGTGATACACCCCGAGAAAAACGTGCGGGCTGCCAAACTCTAATGATTCGTCTGTTTTCAGGACCCATTCCATCAGAACGATTACCTTGGGCATCTCTGCCAGTGCCGCCATCGAGTCCAGGGAGGCCCCAATCCACGCACCCCAACTGCTAGCGGCCCAGAACACCATCCTGACGTCACTTTCGTCGAGATGCTCCAGAAGCTGAACAAACTCCACGTACGGCCGCGCCATCAACTGGTCTACCCCTTTTTTTTGCGCCAAAGCCCGTTGCCCATAGCTTTTTGCCCTCGCATACAGGTTTCTCGCCCGCGCCGGCTCAGACGCTTCCACCAAGGTTCCGTAGGAGACGTAGAGCTGGCTTGCCGAAGTCAGCAATTCGCGGTTGTTCGGATCGCTCTCCAGCAAACCCTCAAGGAGAAGAATGAAGGTTGGGACAGCATCGGTGAAGATAACGACGTCGTCCTGACGCGCGCTTGCCTGGGCCACATCTTTCATCAGTGAACCCGCCACCATGGAGCGCAATTTGGCGGCACAACCAGACGACAGAGTCAGGCAAACCGCGGTGCCGCCTGCTAGAAACAGAGTGCGCAGCGGTGGTCGCAATATTCTTTTTATTCGATCCGAAGAGGGCAATTTGTGAGGGATTTTGTTTGGTTCGGGAAGAAGCGATCGGCTTGGCCAAATATCCCATTAGGCCTTCTCGACGTCAAGATCGCAACGTGCGATTGGCTGACACTGTAGGGCATACAAACCCGGCATCGTATGGTAGATACGACTCCTTTGAGCGGGTCGTTAGGCAGCGTCGAAAGCTGGTTCGCCAATACGCTACGTGGTTCCCATTCGCGGTTCGTGGCTTGATCTGAATGCTCACGATTTCTTCAACGCATCGAGGGAATCGCGGAGACAGCTCCAGGGATTCTGCGTCGATGCGCACCCGCCGCAGAGTTTCACCGTTTCTCGGAGGGATTTCGCTTTCGCCTTGTGAAGCTGCTCGAACAGGTCCATCTCCCGGTTGTAGCGTCGATACGACAGTAGCGCCGCATTGTTAATTTCCCACCGTTCGAAGTGGTCGTAGCGCCCCGAGGCGAACTGTGAGCGGTCGAAACTCGACTGCGCCGCCTCAAACACCTTTCTGCGTTCTTCCAGGACATAGTCGGATGGTAAGCCGAGTTCGTAGAGACTGTCCAACGCCGCAACGACCGTGGCCATGAAGGCGCGAAACCTGTGATCCTCTTCGCGGTGCGCGAGCAGCACCGAGACCTCACTCTCGGCGACGCCTGTGGATCTGAGGAACATGATTGAACCCGTATCCCCGACGAAAGAGGCCAAGCTTTCATTGAAGTCGGTGAATCCCTTTGCGAAGACCGTTCCGTGGGCGAGCTCGTGAATGATCAGCTCAGTCAGCCTGGCGTCATCGTATTTCAGCATGGTGCTGAGCACCGGATCGGTGAAGTATCCCAATGTGCTATAGGCAGATACGGGCCGCATAACCACATCCAATCCCGTAGATTTAAGACGATCTCGTTCCTCTACGGCGATATCTCTGCGAAAAAAACCTTTATAGGCCAGCTTGCCTACGATGGGGAAGCTCCAGGTGAACGGTTCGAACCGCGTGGGCGAGCAGGCACTGACGTTCCAGCTGACCGGTTCCCCTCCAGTATCGTGCAGGCAGGTGTAGTTATCGGACAGGGCTAATCCGAGCCGATCTTGGGCATAGCTGCGAACCGACTGAATCAGTTCGAGTTTTGCCCGAACCTCCGGCGAGACCTCTGCCGACGCCAGGAGAGTCTCGACCGGCTCACAATTACTCAGCACCCCTAACTGACCGTGAGCAAGGTGCAGGTAGTACGGGACCTCACAGCCAAGAGGAACGAAAAAAATACCGGACCAAAGGACGGTCCGGCACAATCTCAACCTCAGGTCTCGCAGGAAAGCCACTCTTCTATTCGCTGCTGGCGTGACCTTCGTTTTTGCGGGCGACCTGGATAGCGGAATTGATTTCTTTCAGGTCTTGGTTGAGTTGCTCGATCATCTGGTTCGCGGCCGCCAGCTTGCTCTCGGCATCTTTGTAGATGGTCGTGTCTTCGGTAGCCTGTTCCGCTTGCCACCCTTTGAGGGTAATGTCATACGCCTCCAGTCGGACCAGCATCAGGTTCTTGATATCCCGATGGAGAGGAGCCAGCAGCGGGGGCGGTTGAATCTTTTCAAACTGCTCCAAAGCCGTCTTCAGTCGCGGCCTAACTCCTTCCATGACGGCAGCGAGATTCTGGCCGGTTGCCTTGCCGGAAGTGCCCACCACCCTGTCGACTTCCATTTGTAGCTCGCCAACTGTCCGAATGTAGGGATTTACGGCGTGCAAATAGCCGGAAACCTCCTCCAAAGTGCCGTAGGATGTTACCGTCGACTCCTGTTTGGAAGAATCTTGGGCGACCTGGTCGTCGCCCGAGCCGCAACCGATCGCAGCGATCAGTAAAAGCGCGAGGAAAAATATCATGTTGCGTCCTTTGATAACGGGTTCGCTAAAGCTTGCTTTGAGCCTTGTCGCGACCGGCCAACGCGGCCGGGGACTCCGGATCAATGACCAGAGCCGTGTCGAAGCGTTCAACCGCTTGTTTCCAATCACCCTGGTCCAGGTGAAGATTACCCAGTCCCAGATACGCGTCGACGGCATTGATGTTGAGTTTGATGGCTCGTTCGAAAGCACTCTGCGCCTTATCGTGCTTCTCCTTCTCCATGTACAGCTGGCCGAGGCGCAGGAAGGTCGCTGAGAAGGTCGAAAAACCCCTTGCCGATCTTTCGTAATAAGCTAAAGCGCTGTCCGCGTTGCCTTGGCGGTACTTAATCTCGCCAAGATGGTTGAGGGCAAGCGGGTGGGGGGGATGGAGAGAAATCGTCTCTTCGAATGCCAGCTTGGCTGCGTTGTCGTCTCCGGCCTCGAGCGCGTCCAATCCGCGTTGGTATGGAATGTTCGTTCCCCGCTGTAGATACATATCGGCAAGGTAGCGATTTCCCTGAGCGGCATATGCCTGGGACAACTTCACCAGCACCACCGGATTGAGCGAATCGCGATGCAGCACGACGCGAAACTCAGCTATGGCCGGCTCGATCTCCCCGGCTTTGAGGTATTGGTCGCCGAGCTCCAGGCTTCCTTTGGCTTGGGGCGCTTCTGGTTGGCCGCATCCGAAGGGGAGAGCCAGCAGCAGAAACATGCAGGCAATGGCGGAGAAAGCGGTGGAAACCGGCAGGCGGGTACTAAAAAAAAGGTGGAAGGGCACAGTCTCAGGTCGTACTGACTATCTTCTCGCCGTCAAAGATGAGATTGCCATCGCGATCGAGTACCCTGCCATCGGCAGTGAACTCGTATTTCATCGATTGACCAAGGGTCAAATGGCGTTGGACTTTGTCCAGGTCTCTGTACTTTTCGATCAGCTTTTCAATGGGTCCTTCGAATGAGGTCGGGCGCCAGTTTGGACGGTCTTTGTCGCGCTCCTGCCTCTCCTCCGAAGTCATTATCGGCAGTCGTTCAGCCGCCGGCGTGAAGCGTCCCGCCATTGCCTGCTGCCGGCGATATTTTTCGTGCCGCTTCTCCGATTCCGAGAGCAACTCATCGGGAATCTCTTCGAGAGCGCCTGTGCCTTCACGTTCCCTCCGAGCCTGGTCTTTGCCTCTGGCTTCTTCTACCTCTCGTTGAATACGCTGCTCTCTCTCGGTTTCGAGGCTCTGATCGACGCCAAGTTTTCGCAGTACCGATCGCGCGGCGCTGTTCATGCGTTATCGCTCCCTGTTTGCGGCAAATGCGGTGAGATCGTCAAAATCAAATATAGATCCGCTGGGGGATTTGGCAAATGGTTGGAGTAGTAATTATCTTAGGAACAACGAATTAGGTCATTCTGATTCGCTCGCCACGAATCCCATTCCCCGCGGAGATCGATCATGAGCCCTCCTGAAGACCCGAAAAAGGATTCCGAGGAAGAAGAACCAGAAGATCGCGAGAAGAAGCTGGAGCGACTCAAAACTATGGTCTTCGATCAAGGTCAGGATGCCGCCCGGGTTCTCAAGATGTGGCTCCATAAGGACAACGAGTAACCGTGCGGAGCAAATAAATGGGTTTTCTGTCTCGCTTTCTTTCGAACGACATCGGCATAGATCTCGGTACTGCCAATACGCTGATCTACGTCAAAGGCGAAGGAATCGTCTTGAACGAACCTTCAATCGTGGCCAGGTCGATCATGACCAAGAAGGTTATCGCCGTTGGTCGAGAAGCTAAGGAGATGCTGGGCCGGACGAACTCCGAACTGGAGACGATCAGACCGCTGAAGGATGGTGTGATCGCCGATTTCGAAGTCACCGAAGAGATGATCAGGTACTTCATTCGAAGAGTGCAGAAGAACAAACTCTTTGTACGACCGCGCATCGTTGTATCGGTACCATCGGGAAGCACGGAAGTGGAGAAGCGGGCGGTCCGAAACTCGTGCGAACGGGTGGGAGCCCGCGAGGTGCATCTCGTCAGCGAACCGATGGCGGCCGCGATCGGCATCGGCTTGCCCGTAGAGCAAGCGGTCGGTTCGATGGTCATCGATATCGGCGGAGGGACTACCGAGATTGCAGTGATTGCATTGTCTGGTATTGTCACCCATGAATCGATTAGGGTCGCGGGCGACGCCATGGATCAGTCCCTGATCGACTGGATGCGCAAGAAATACAACCTGGCGATCGGTCCGCGAGGGGCAGAACAGATCAAGCTGCAGATCGGGTCGGCGATGGCCATGGAACCGGAAGAAGAGGCTCCGGTGCGGGGGCTGGACCTCGTGGCCGCCATTCCGAAGACGCTCATGGTGGACTCGCGCGAGATACGCGAAGCTCTGCGCGATCCGGTGGAGCAGATCGTCGCCGGGGTTCGCCGAGCGCTGGAGCGCACTCCACCAGAAGTTGCCGCCGATATTCTTGATCGCGGAATAGTGCTGAGCGGAGGAGGCAGCAAGCTCCGAGGATTGAAGGAGCGCCTCATCGAAGGCACCAGCCTGCCCACCTTTCTCGACACGGAAGATCCGTTGGCCGCGGTCGTTCGCGGCAATGCAAAAATCCTCGAAGAGTTCGATCGACTCCAGAAGGTTCTGTACTGACCGTTCCTTTCTGCTGAATGCCCGTACATCGAAATCTCGTCGTTTCTGGCGCTGCGCTGCTACTGTGTCTGGCTTTGATGTTGTTGCCGGACAGCCAGCAACAGTTCGTCGCCGAACGAATCCGATCGACGCTATGGACGACCGGCCAATGGGTCTTCTCGCGGGTAATCCGCTATGCGAAAAACGAGGAGAAAAGCAAATTCCTGCTGACCCAAAACGTTGAGCTGGCCCTGGAAAACATGCAGCTCCGCGAGGCGAAATGGGAGAATCAAAGACTCCGCCGCGCATTGGACTTCAAGCGCGAGGAGACCGAATGGAGAATCGTGGCGGCTGAGGTTATTGGCCGCGACCCCGATCAGATCAACGATTCCATCATCATCAACGCCGGCACCGATAGGGGCATAGAAAAGGACTGGCCAGTGGTTACGGCGCGGGGATTGGTCGGCCATGTATTGCAGGCCGATGAACGCAGTTCGGTGGTGCAGCTACTGGTCAGAACCCGGGTAAGCGCCATTGTTCAAGGGCGCGAACGAGCTCAAGGGATTGTCATGTGGCTCCATGGCCAACGTTTCCGCTTGGCGATGGTAGAGGCAGGTGCGCTCATACGAGAAGGGGACCGGGTGGTGTCTTCGGGTTTGGGAGGGCGTTATCCGAAGGGAATTCCTATCGGCTACGTTGTCGAGGTAAGCGAAGAGAGCAAGGACCCGCTGTTCAAAGAGGTGTTGCTAGAATCCAACGTGGACTTTCAAGGCCTCGAAGAGGTGTTTGCGGTAATGCCACAACCTGGTTGAGCGTGAAAGTCTTGACACCCCTATGGGCATTACCTATTCTAGGAGTTGCAGTTACGATAACTCAGCGGCAGCAGTGACAGCCGAGATTCGCCGCTCAGGTAGGGAGGGTTGGTCTTGACCAAAGCAGACATTGTTCGTCAGATAGCCCAAGGAACGGGACTTACGAAGACAGATACCGCAGCTGTTGTCGACAGCTTTATCGAATCGGTTATAGAAGCGATGGAGCAGGGACAGCATATCGAGATTCGAGGTTTTGGTACGTTCAGAACGGTTGTCCGCGCGCCACGTACAGGGCGCAACCCGAGAACCGGTTCGGAAGTCAAGATATCGAGCCGTCGCGCGCCAACGTTCAAACCGTCCAAAGAGCTTCGGGATCGAGTAGAGCAGAACTCAACATCAGGAGAAAAGAAAGATGCCGTGTGGGAGGAAGAGAAAGCGGCATAAGATCGCTACTCACAAACGCAAAAAACGACTCCGAAAGAATCGACACAAGAAAGGGATCAACTAGCTCTCCGTCGGATTCGGGCTATTAGCTCAGTTGGATAGAGCGCCAGTCTCCGGAACTGGAGGTCGCAGGTTCGAATCCTGCATAGCTCACCAGTTGTCGCTCTCATAGGTCGGGGTGTGGCGCAGCCCGGCTAGCGCACTTCCTTGGGGTGGAAGTGGTCGCAGGTTCAAATCCTGTCACCCCGACCATGATTTCTTCGAAGAGAAAGGGCTTTGGGCTTCGTAGCTCAGAGCCCCTTCTTATCCTAAAACGGGGTGTAGCGCAGCCCGGCTAGCGCACCTGCTTCGGGAGCAGGGGGTCGGCGGTTCGAATCCGCCCACCCCGACCATTGTAAACCCTTGTGAGACACGATCTTGCAGGGGTTTTATTTGTCCCCTCTCTGGTCTGTATTGGGCAAATGTGCACGGATTGTGCACGAACTTGGGAGTAAACGTGCAGATCAATATCGCTGAGCAGCAGGTGAATGTAGCTGGATAAGTTTCAGCTTCAGTGCACCCTCCTCCAGGTAGCCGCTGAATGCCGGCCTTACCACTGGATCCCCCGAGCCTGAAGCTCCCGTCTCAATTTTTGCAGGGCTCCGCCAACCACGCGCCCATTCCGGGATTTCGAATTCTTCATGAACGGAACTACAAATCACTGCAAATGAGCCCACCTGCGTTCGGAGTCAACTATACTTCGAGGTGCTGCAATCAAGAACTGCTTCTTCAGGCGCAAAACCCCATTGCAGTTTTAGCAGGTTCATGTTGCTTTTGAGATTCCCTGAACGAAGCGATTCCACCTGCTTGCTAAGGTATGTCTGGTAAAAACTTGTTGTTTCTGCAAGACTGTTTAGAATTTGATGGTCTTGCAGAACCAAGAGGAGGTAATCGGCATGCCAAATCCAGGAGTGCTGGAAAGAGTTGGATCGACAGCAGAACGGCTGCGCCAGCTGCCGTACGAGAAGCGGGTGTGCAAGACGGAAGCCTACCCCGCGGTCTCCCGGCCGAACAAAGAGTACACCGGACTGTCCGTCGCTGAGTTCGCCGAATGGGCCGCGGATGTGGGCCTGGAGGCCACGGTTCTGAAGGGAGGAATCGATCGCGGCACCCTGGCAAATGCGGAGAGCGGCGTCTTTCTGGAAAGCGCCCACGGGATCCCGCACGTGCGCATTAAAACACCGTCGCATCGGCACGATGACGCCCCGGAGTTCAACCCCATCTACGACATCACCTCCGATCCTCAGCAGCAGGATCCCATCCGCGACCCGAACCTCGAAGCGGAGCTCGCCGGCAGAATGAAGGAGCAACTCCAGCGCTTCGGAGCTCCGGAATGTCAGTACGCCCGCCTCGGACTGTAGGAGTGAAGCCTCTCCCGCGAAGCCAGACCCAGTTTTCCGACGCCGATTTTCTTGGCGAATTCGACCTCACACACCGCGGACTGAGCCGCGTCAGAAAGCATTTCGACGCGGGAGATCTTCCAAAGGCGCGGAGTGCGCTGGTCGAGTATTTCCGCACCCGCCGCCGGCCCCGCTGGCTCTTCGATCTCCGGGACGGCCGCCGGGGCGAGGTCTGCCACCTCTGGCAACCCGAGCTTCGCTGTCGAGCTCGGGACCACCTGAGCAAGGCGAACCTCGCCCTCGACAACCATTTCGTCCTGGTGGACGGGATAGAGCGCGAGTTCGGTCCGGACCTCGATTGGGTGACACCCGAAACCCGCAGCCTGATGCCCCCCGGCAACCTCTTCAAATGCTGCCACGTCCTGCGACACCTCGCCGTCGCCCACGCCTCGACGCGAAAGGCCGTCTACGCCGCGAAGTTCGCCGAACTCGCCTCCAGGTGGGTCTCCGACTGGCCGCTGAAGCTCGACCGATCGTTCACCGGCGAGGCGATGATCTTCTCGAAGTACTACGGCGAAAAGACGATGCCTGCCGGCCACCGGCTCTTCAACTGGATAACCTGTCTTCAGAGCGGGATCCTGTTTGCCCCCAGCGTTCCCGGCGATACGGCCTTCGCCTTTATCAAGGCGATGTGGTTCGCCGCCGCCGCCTACCAACATTTCGCGCGCCTGGCCTACAAGCACACCGACCCACGCGCCGCCACGCGCACCTACAACGTCCCGGGAATCATGGGGGCCCACAGCAACCATCACCTGATGTGCTCGGGCAACGTCCCGGCAGTAATGGGGATGTTCTTCCCGGAGACACCCCGTCTGCAGAGTCTGATCGATCTGGCGCGGAAAAACCTGGCGCTCCACGCAGACGGCAGCTTCCTCTCGGACGGCGGCTACCGGGAGCGCTCCAGCGGCTACTCAGCCGCCGCCCTCAGCATGTTTCTGGGCCCCCCTCGTGATCGCGAAGCTGAACCGCGTTCGTCTGCTCGACCGCAAAGGCCTGGGTGTCATCCGCAAAGCCAGCGAGCAGATCGCGCAAACCGTGCTGCCGTCCGGCCACCTGCCGCCAGTGGGCGATTCGTTCCCTCCCGCCGAGCCTGAGATCGCCGGCGTCCTCGGGCTGGCGGACTTCGTCTACCGAAGCGAGATCTGCGCCACCGTGCTGCGGCGCACGGGGCTGACTCGACATCTGCCCGCGTCCCTGCGCCCCGACGCTGCCCGCACCAAGGCTCGCCTGCCCACGGCGATCCGCTACCCCGCCACTGGAATCGGCATCATCCGCAGCTCCTGGCAGCGAACCGCCTCGGCAATGACGATCAACATCCCCGACGGCGACAACACCTACACTGGCCACGCCCACGATGACAGTCTGTCGGTCAGCTTCGTCGGCGCAGGCGTCCCCTTTCTGTGGCTGCCGGCAAACGAGCTCTACGACCACGTCAACGGGAAACGCTACTTCGGCACGGAGTTCCGGGGCTATCTCTACTCCGAGCTCTCCAAGAATGTGGTGCTGGTCCGGGCCGATCTCCGACAGCTGCCTTTGGAGCTCGCCGACTCCTGGGGGGCGCGGACGATTCCCGTCGACAGCTCTCTCGAGATCGGCCGACGGAGGGCGCGACTCAGGACGAGCCAGCTCCCGCACCGCGGCAGCACGCGGTGGCGGCGGGAGATCGGCCTATATAACAATGAATGGGCGATCCGGGACCGGGTGGAGGGTAGTAGCGGCGGACGCCGACGCCACACCGCCCTGTTCCACTTCGCCTACGGGGTCGATCTGAGCGAAACGAAGCGGGGGTTCGCCGCGACGCGCGACGGCGTCAGGGTGCACATTCAGTTCAGCGATGAGCGCCTTGGAGCGGTGCGGTTGAGGCGCAATGTCAGATGGCTGCGGCCCAACGCGCACCGCAGGGACCAGCCAGCACCCTGGACGCTGGAGGTGCGCTTCGGCGGCAGCGACGATGATTCATTACTCACCAGACTCACCGTCCGCGAGTAACGCACACCCTTCCCAGCCAGAACGAGTAGAGCCTGGCCAGGTGGAGGTCGAATATGATACGCACGGGCTTTTCGAATGCGAGACCGTGGCCCTGCGAGTCCCACTTGATCTTCGCCCTCGTGCTGTCGCCGCTCAGCGGCTGGCCGATGACGGTAAACCCTCCCGGGAAGCGCTTCAGAGTCTCACCGTCACGATCTCGGGATAGACGGCGCCCCACTTCGCCTCGTAGTTCAGGTAAACGTCCTCGCCGTTCAGCATAAACGGCTTTGTCGTAATCGTGCCTGCCTCCTCCGCGTCCAGTGACACGAATCCGTCGATCCTCAGCTTCGCCAGCGACAGAGCCCCACCGTCGTCGAGAATCTCCGGATCCACGTTCAGCCTGAAGAGCTCCCGGTTCCTGTTGAATACTTCGAAGTATAGGATAAATAACACCGGTTATCGATAGTCGCGTCGAGGGTCCGTTCCGTGGGGATTTTCGGGGTGACTCGAAGTATATGGGTGGCAGGCTGAGGGAAACGGGCCCGAAGCGCTAGCGGATCTATTTAGGGCGCCTTGAACGCCGCTTTTATGGCGGCGCTTGAATTGGGTAGACACACTGCGCCCGCGGAAGGATCAGGCGTAGTCGAATTCAGTCTGCGGTTGGGGTCGCGCGGATGCGATGGGCGGCGCCCGCGCCGGCAAGCCCATCCCTTGTAGACAGCGGCGGATCGAACTGGGGTCGGTGAGGGCGGCGATGATCTTCATACGACCACCACAGTCCGGACAGCGCGTCACATCGATGCGAAAAACCCGTGCCAGTAGTGTGGCCCAGGAGCGGCGATAGGTGGGCGTCTGACCCTGCCCGGAATGTCTGCCGCTACAGGTCGCCTCGTCGGCTGCGGCTTGCGTGCTTCCCGATGCTCCAGCATCTCGATTCCGTCGTCAATGCAAGTGCCGAGCTATCGGATGGCGCTTCGAGGCTGTTGGGAATGCGCAGAAACGAGCCGAACGATTGGAGCGACTCGATCGACCTGCAGATCCACAAGAATCGTGAACACCTATTTGCTTGACCATGCATCCGCCCTTTATGATTCCTATACTCTGGATCCACGGGCTATCCTCCACACTCCAGCACCAGAACCCAATCGCGCCACAGCGAGGGACGCTGCACCGCGAACTCCCCATTCGCAACCGCCTCGATCTGGCCCAGGTCGACTTCGGTGCCCGACTTCGGATCGAAGAAATAACAGCGGTGTTTGACGCCGGTCTCCAGATGCCGCAGTCGCACATCGCCACTCCGTGGAAACGGTATGTAGACGAGACGGACCATGCCAGGTATGCCTCCGGCGTACGGCTCGAGACGATTCTCCCGGGTGTGGTGCGGCTCGACCCATTCCGGATGCGGTTCGAATTCCCACCAGTGGTAGCGCTCCAGCAGGCTTTTGCCCAGAGCCACCTGCCCTGAGCCGGGCAACAGGTAGGCATCGTCCCAGGGCAGCTCACCCCAGTCGTTGCCGTGAGGAGACGGACCGAACGGCTTGCCCCGACGGTTGATCTGCCAGATGCCGTTGGCCCCATAAGTGAAGCCCATGGCGCCTGACAGCATGGAGCTCCAGAAGAAGAAACGCTGAAACTCCTCGCGGTTGGATTCGAGAATCCCCTCGTAGCCGACCTCGCCGATGAGCACTGGCATCTTTGGCTCCAGCTCCAGAGAATCGGTGAGCCAGTCGATGGTGCTCGCCCGCCCATCAATGTGGCCCGTTTGCAGCATGTCGATATCCAGAACCGACGGATCGTCCACCTGGTCGTGTCCCAGACGGGTGGGATGGATGGTGACCAGGCGGCCGTAGCCGTCGACGGAGCGGATGTAGCGGGCCATGGCGGACCATGCTGCCCGTACTTTGTTCTGGTATCCGTCGCTCAGGGTCGTCTCGTTCCGTTCCGTGTAGAACGGCATCAAACCCTCGCCCGCGGTGCACCATACAACCGGATACGCCCCCCAACGAGCGATCAGATAACGCCAGTGTTTCTTGAGGACCTCGGCGCCGGCGAATTTCAGGAAATAACCCCAGAACCCGACGATGCACGGCATCAGGCCGGATTGCACCAGATAACCGATGCGTAGATCCGCCATGTCAAAGTACTCCGGGTTGATGCGGCCGTACTCGGGCGTCCAGGGGAAACCCGCTTCGTTTGCGCCACGCTCGTCGAAGGGCGGCATGTCCGGATAGAGGCCGGCCACTACCTGGATCACGCTGAACCCCTTCTGCAGACGATCCGCCACTATGGTGCGCAGGTCCTCCGGCCACTTCCAGCGTTTGCACAGCGCCATCCACCAGGTGTCGCCGAGCCAGAAGAACGGGGTGCCATCGATGTGCTCCAGGTGCCGGCGGTCGGCATGGACCCGCAGTGGGCCATGGCTATACAGGGGATTATCGCCGTCGTATGGAGCCACCTCGATCTCCCCTTCGCGGCCGTGAAGATCGGCGTTGTCGGCGTCCGAACAGACGGTGCGGAAGTTGTGGCGCCCGGGAACTGGGGAAGCGTAGCGCACGCCCCAGTTTTGCTCGCCGGCCCAGAAGGCGGGCACCTTTCGTTTGACACCCACGGGGTCGGTGAACACCACATCCATTTCCAGATCGTGGAAGGGATCCTCGTACACCTTCGTGGATGCGTACGACCATTCGATGACGGAATTCTGGACGGCGTGCAGCATCATGCTGTTCCTTTGCGAAGCGTTGACGACATAGGGGGGAGAGGCGTGTCGATGACGAATTCGCCCAGAAGGCTTTGGTGGACCGAAAAAAGTGCTACAATAAAACACCTGATATTCTTCACCGCCAACGGACCTTGCCCGGGGCATCTGATGCGACGAGCCGACACTACATCGAGGAGGGATTCGCCATCTACTATCTGGAAGATATCGTCAAGCGCTATAATCACGCGCTTAACGGATTGGACCTGGAAGGCATTGGCGCAAAGTACATTGCCGAGCACCCACGTTTCTGAGCACGCGCTCGGCTATGGAAACCTCTAATGATGGTTGGCTACGAACCAGTCGCCTTGCGCTTTCCGATCTCGACCAACGTAAAATCGGCCATATCGATCCCCAACTGATCGTTTATCTCGACAGCCTGCTTCCTCAGTTCGTGAACGAGTCCTTCGATCACCTCGGTCTGAGGCGGTGTATTTCGGAATCTGTTGTGTGTATCCTCGCGCGGTGTCCTGTAGATGTTGAGCTCTTCCTCCGGATCATTCACCAGGTCGTAGAGTTCGTTCAAAGCCGTGTAGCCCTGGAGAAACCTTACGGAACGCGTTAGAATCAGCTTCCACTCGTTCGTTCGTATCGATCGCTGTTCGATAAAGGGACCGCGAATCACATTCTCCGTGTAATGCGAGTCTCGCCACGGAACAGACTCCTCTCCGAGCAGCGGCACGATGCTGGTACCGTGCAGATAGCCGGGAATGTCCAGACCCGCCCACTCGAGAATCGTCGGCATCAGATCCTGAAGACCAACGAATTCCTCAACAACTTGACCTGCAGTGATCGTTCCAGGCCAGCTGATCACCATCGGTACCTTGATCGAATCGTCGTGGCACGTAAACTTGTGGTCGCTCCCCCGGTAGCTGAAGTGATCGCCGTGATCCGAGTAGTAGACGATGATCGTATCCTCGGTCAGGCCAGCTTCTTCAATCGCCGCCACCAATCGACCCACGTTGTCGTCGATCGCGCTGACTGCCGCGTAGTATCCGGCATACGGAACACCCTGACCACGATACGGTTCGTAGAATCGCTCAGGCGCGGTATACGGATCGTGAGGAGGATAGTATCCGTTCACCGCAAAGAACGGCTTGTCGCCATCTGTCTGCGCCTTGATAAACGCGATCATCTGATCCGTCTGCTGATCGGGCTTGTAGACACCATCGCGAACATCATCCACCCAGTGACCGCCCGAGCTGTTGAAACCGCTCCACACATCAAACATCCCCGGGTCGGTCTCGCCGAGGTGCCACTTCCCGAAGTACGCCGTCGTATATCCACTCTCCCTCAGAGGCTCGAACACGGTCCGCTGCTCGTGCGAGGTCTCCTTCAGAACGTTGTCCATCTTGTACGCATTGTAGATCACCTGGTGCTGGTGGGGGTAAACCCCGGTCCACATCGTTGCCCGTGCAGGCGTACAGACCGGCCAAGGCGTATAACTGTTCGCGCAGTTCGCCCCTCCTTCGGCCAGCCTGTCCACGTTGGGCGTCGACACAAATCGATTCCCGTTGCACCCCAGACTGTCCCACCTCTGCTGGTCCGTCATCAGAAGAATAATGTTCGGCTTTATCACACTCCCTTCGCATTCATCACTTAGCTAGACCCTCTCCCGCGAGCGGGAGAGGGTGGTTTGACAGCCGGACCGTCAAACCGGGTGAGGGCCGGACACCCGTCTTACCCTCACGTCCTACGCATCTAACGGCAATCGCCTATCCGTATACGCATCGATTCTCTCTGTGCGGGGGAATCTACCATCCGTGCACCCAATGCCCACCGTCGGGAAAGAACGTCAGATCGATAATGCTATCCGCCCCCACTCCGAAAAGATACCCCGTCACCATCCCAAACGCGAAAGGCATCGCTTTCCGATATCCCAGAACGCCCCATTACTACGGAAGGCAGCTGAGAACTACGTGAAGGCGCAGTGCCGGGGAACCCGCACAAAGGAACAGGAGAGCTAAAATGGCTCGGGGAACCATCCGAACCCGCACACGCGCAAGCACGCTGAACAGGTGCTTGCAGAGCGGCTCGCGCAGATTAGCCGGGGAGAGTTTATTGAGCCGTCCAAGATGCTTTTTCGGGAGTTCAAAGACAAATGGCTCAAAAACTACGCGATAGGCCAAGTCAAGCCTGGGACTGTGGCAGACTACACGGGATATTTCAAAAACCATCTGCTGCCGGGCTTTGGAGATAAACCGCTTTCCCGTATCTCCGTGGAGGACGTGCAGGCGTTCAAAGCCGCCAAACTGGCGGATGGCTACAAACCGCAAACGGTGAAGCATCTGTTGCGTTTGCTGCGGCCGATGCTCTCCCACGCGGTTGATTGGGATTATATCCGGGGGAACCCCGCTGGGAAGGTGGCAGATCCAAGAATACCGAAGGGCGAGATGGATTTTCTGGCACCCGAGGAGGTGCGGGTTTTCCTATCGGCGGTGCCCGCGACCTGGTACGCCTTTTTTCTGATTGCGATCACCACGGGCCTGAGAGCTGGGGAGCTCCTGGCGATGCGCTGGGGGAACTTGGACTGGAACCGTAGCCGCTACTTCGTCAAGGAAACGCTCTCTCACCCCCGCTATGATTACGCTGGCGGATTCACGGAACCCAAGACGGAAGGCTCCGCGCAATCGGTGGATCTGACACCCTTGTGCCTGGAAGCCTTGCGAGAGCACCGCAAGCAACAGGCGGAGGTGAAACTGGCGATGGGCGCCCAATACCAAGACACGGACTTGATTTTCGCAACAAAGAAGGGGGCGCCCCTGGAGCAAAAGAATGTCATCCACCGACAATTCCATGCCGCTCTAAGTGACGCCGGGCTGCGGCGTATCCGATTCCACGACTTGCGCCACACGACGGCATCGTTACTCATCAACCAGGGGGTCTCTCCGAAATACATACAGCGTCAATTGAGGCACGCTTCGATCGATACTACCTTTGATCGCTACGGGCACTTGTTTCCCGAGACAAACCAAGAGGCCACTGAAAAATTGGACGCGCTGTTAATAGGGGATCGGGTAAAACGGAAGGCAGTTTGAGCGTCGCCGGATTTTCCCTAATGCCCTCTGGGAAATCAGGGGGCCATTTTTTCGTTCCAAGGACCGTTTTGTCGGATCGATTCCTAATCGCGATCACTGGGCCAACGTCATCGGCCAAGACCGCCGTCGGAATCGGGGTGGCGAGAGCCCTCGGCGGCGAGGTGCTGTCTGTAGACTCGCGTCAGATCTTTCGTCACATGGATATCGGGACGGCGAAACCGACGCCCGCCGAACAGTCTCGCGTTCCCCACCATTTCATCGATGTGCGTCAGCCAGATGAGGAATTTAACGCCGGCGCATTTGGTCGGGCGGCGCGGGCCTGCATCGAACAGCTCACCTCCCGGGGGATTGTGCCCGTTCTGGTAGGTGGCTCAGGTCTCTACATGCGGGCGATTCTCGACGGTTTCTTCGACGAGCCTCGAGAATCGCGGCTGCTGCGCTCGGATTTACAAAGGCGTCTGAGGTTGGAGGGGTTACCCGCGCTCCGCTCCGAGCTTGAGAAAGTCGATCCACAAGCGTACGAGCGGGTCTCGCCGAAAGACGCACAGCGGACTCTGCGCGCGTTGGAGGTCGGCTTGATCGCCGGGAAGAGTTTGACCCACTTGCAACATGGTTCAACAGGTCACGCGTTGGGGATCACGCCCATGCTGTTCGGCATCGGTATGGATAGAAACCGTTTGTACGCGAGGATCGATCAACGCGTCGATGACATGATGAAAAGAGGCCTTCGCGAAGAGGTAGCCGGCCTATTGAACAGGGGATATGATCGAGAAACAAGGTCGATGGGTAGCATGGGATATCGGGAGGTCTTGGACGCCATCGAAGGTCGGTACTCGTTGGATGCTGCAGTAGAACTGGTGAAGCGCCGATCTAGACAGTACGCCAAGCGTCAGCTGACCTGGTTCCGCAAAGACAGGCGAATCCGCTGGCTCGATTTGAGCACGTGGAAAATCGAAGGGCTTGTAGCCCGCATTGTAGGCCAATATTCCTTCCAAAGAGCGGCTTGACTGCGGGTATCTAGGGAGGTCGCTTTTGCTGTTGACAGTTGAAGATAGCGCGATTAATTTAATGAAAATGTTAAGTAATGTTTTGGTCTCCTAGGAGATCCAAATCATGCTTCGCGGAGCGGGAGTAGTTCAGGGGTAGAACGCAAGCTTCCCAAGCTTGATGTCGCGGGTTCGACTCCCGTCTCCCGCTCCAATTCATACCCGATGCGGTTCCCGATGAGATATCTAAGATGGATAGGCCTGGCGGCACTTCCGCTGGTCGCCTGTGGACCAAAGTCGATCCCTTCCCAATCGCCGCTCGATTCTCCTGAAAATCACTACGAACGCGGCTTACGCCTGATGGAACGGGAGGATACCTTCGGTGCCCAACGCGAGTTCGAGCGAGCGAGGTCCCTAGACGACGATTTTCCTGGCGCCTATGTTGGCATGGCGTTGGTGGCTATGGAACACAAGGACTTCTGGCGCGCACGGAAGGACGTGGAACAGGCACTACACAAAGAGAACCGTTTCGCGGATGCCTACCTCGCTCTCGGCAGAGTAGCCGTGGCCGAAGGGATCGACCGTGGAGAGAAGGCTGGAGCGTGGCTGAAGGAAGCCCTGGCTGCCTTCGAGCGGGCGCGCAAGATCGAACCCGAAAATACGGAGGTGCCCCTTCGGCAAGGTCAAGCACATCTGGCCGCTCTTGATATGCCGGGTGCACGGCGCGCCTTTTCACAGATTCTCGAACTCAACCGCGGACCCTACGTCGAAGCGGCTATGCAGGAGATCGAGAGGATACAGATGATCGAGCGGGCCGCGCCCGGCACGAAGTTGGGTCTCAAGATCAGCACCGTGCGAACCCTCACTCGGGCGGAATTGGCCGTGCTCCTGCTAGAGGAACTAAAGCTCGAAACCCTGGTTCAGCGCCGACGCGCGGCCAAAGGCTTGCCCGGGTTTGAGCCGCCCGGTTCCGGCGGTACTGATAATCCGGTTGCTACCGATCTCGCCAGTTCTTGGGCAAAACCGTGGGTCACCGAGGTTCTACATCTTGCCATACCCGGTCTCGAGCTATTCCCAGACGGAACCTTCCAGCCCGATCAACCCATCAGTCGCTCCAGTTACGCGATGGTTAATCAGGGCATATTGGTCCTGGTTACCGGCGCCGATGAATTGAGCACCAAATTCGTCGGGGAAACCTCTCGCTTCCCCGATGTTCGAGGTGACAACTTCGCCTACAATGCGATTGCCTTGAGCACCTCTCGGGGCATCATGTCAGCCGACAAGATTTCCGGTCATTTCAGACCGAACGACACGGTATCGGGTGCGGAGGCGATGGTGATCATACGCGAACTGCAAAATGCTCTGCGCATGGAGTTCTAGTGTCCTGTCGCAGAAATCCGTCAACATTGTGCCACTGGGTGACGTTCCGCCTGAAAGCGTGCTTTGTTTTGGCGGTCGTAGTCTCGACCCTTCCGCTCGCCCCGGCGGAAGCAGAAGGTGCCGTCACCAAGTTTGTCCGTGCCAAAGGATTGGCGGCAATCATCGAAGGGGACGAAGCGGCGGCCTTTCAGCGAGCCAAAGCAGCGGCGTTGAGGGAAGCTGTGGAAGAGGCCGTGGGGACCTTGATTACGGGCGAAACCAGGGTTCGTAATTTTGCGGTTATCGAAGATCATATTCTCACCAGTACGAGCGGATTTGTTTCTGATTTCGTCATCGTCGAGCAGGGTCCTCAAGGCGACAGCACCTACCTCGTGGTCGTCGACGCCTCCGTGAGTCTGACAGCACTGAGCGCCAGTATCCTGGGGTCGAAGCTACTGTTGGAGGCCATCGACCATCCCAGAGTAGTCTGCATCGCTCGCATGCGCACCGCATCAGAGGACGGATCCCGAAGTGAGGACTGGGGCCAAGCGACGGCGGCCCTCCAGGAGGCTCTCGAGATCGAGCAGAAATCCATCGATCTGTTGAAACCACAGCTTGAGGCGGCCGAGTACCGAGAGGTCCTGGATGATCCCGCGGTTGGGGCGGCGTGGGGACGTAAGGAGGGGGCTGACATCATCGTCATCGCGCAAATAGCGCTGCAAGGCCAGAAGAATCTGCCGATCCCATTCGCCGACAGCAATCTCGGCGAACTGTCGATTCACTCTGTTGTCACCAACGCCCGGATCGAGGCATTTTGGTGCGATTCCCGCGAGATCGTCAGCAGCATCTCGATATCAAAGCGGGCTGCGGGCAGCAGCTTCGAAGCTGCCGCTAAAATCGCCACGGATGCTACGCTTGGCGCGTTGGCCGAACGCCTTGTCAAGGAGATGATGGAGAATTGGCGTGAGAAGGTGTATTCGGGGCGCACGATCTCCCTTACCGTGCGTGGAACTCGACCCCAGGCGGATTATTTCGAGCGCGAATTTCCGTTGCGGGTCGCCGGCATCGAGAAGCTGTATCCACGAAGCTTCGAAGCTGATCTTGCCATCTACGATGCGCGGTCCAAGACGCCCGCTTTCCATGTGGCACGAGAGTTGAGTGCAAAGGGTCTAGGGGACCTCGACGTAGAGATCGTCCAGGTTACTCCCAACACGATGCAGCTGGTGCTTTCAAATTGAATCGGCGTCTACATTGATCCAGGTAAGCGACGTTGAATGTGACAGTGTTGGTGAGGAGGCCGGATTCGCGGCGGGAGACCGGATTCGCGCCATAAATGGTCACCCCATCGCCGACCTGATCGATTTTCGTGTCCACAGTGCGGACGCCCAGCTTACCATTGAAGTCGAGCGTAATGACGAACTCTATGAGGTGGATATATCTCGGGTACCTGGCGTCTCGATGGGGCTCTCCTTTGATGAGATGCGGCTCCGCAAGTGCAACAACAAATGCGTCTTCTGTTTCATTCACCAGATGCCCGAAGGTATGCGCCCCAGTCTCTATTTCGAAGACGACGACTACCGGCTTTCCTTCCTGCACGGATCCTATGTCACGCTGACTAATGTCAAAGAGTCTGATCTGCAGCGGATCGCGGAGCATCGTCTTTCGCCCCAGTACATCTCGGTCCATGCTACGAATCCGGAACTGCGGCAGCGGATGCTGGGCCGGAAGCTTCCGGTAGATATCCTACAGCGCATCCGCTTCCTCGCCGAGCACGACATCGAGATGCACGCCCAGGTCGTCGTCTGTCCCGGCTGGAATGACGGCGACGACCTCAAACAGACGATGAGCGATCTATCAAGTTTTTATCCCGCGGTTCGTTCAATCGCGCTCGTTCCGGTGGGGTTAACGAAGTTTCGAGAAGGGCTTCCAGACCTCGATCCCGTTACGCCTGTGCTTGCCAGGCGATATGTGGAACAAACGTTTGCGTGGGGCGAGGGATATCGAAAAACCCACGGGGAACGCATCGTCTACGCCGCCGATGAGCTTTTCCTCACTAGTGATACTACCCTTCCCGCTGCCGAGTATTACGACGCGTTTCCACAGCTGGAGAATGGCATTGGCATGACCAGGTCGTTCATCGACCGGTTCGCGATCGGCTGCTCCGCGCTCCCGCGTCAGTTTGAAAAGGACATTCGGATCGGGTTGGTTACGGGCTTGTTGGCGGCGCGGTTTATGCGAGGCATCGTCGAGCAGCTCAACGGGATTCAAGGTTTGGATGTTGAACTTCTACCAGTGGAGAACGCGTACTTCGGCAGCGATATTACGGTCTCCGGGCTTTTGACCGGTACCGACATGGTGGATCGGCTGCGGGGAGGGACCTGGGACCACGTGATCTTGCCTCCCAACTGCGTAAATGGTGACGGTGTTACCCTCGACGACATGACCGTTGTCGCAATGAGCGAAGCTGTTAAAATCGACCTGTCCGTCGGCAGTTATGATATTGCAGGCGCGGTCGAGTCGTTGCTTCTCCCTCATCCGGTTAGCATCAAGGGAGAAGGGCGCCAGTTGGATGAGCTCGGATTTCAGATCGAGCGCCGATGACTGAACCAAACACTCCGCAATCGATCCAACCAGCGGGCCCAATCGTGACAATCATAGGCCGTCCGAATGTGGGGAAGTCGACCCTGTTCAACCGTTTGATTAGACGGCGCACGGCGATAACCGACGATCGACCAGGCATTACTCGGGATCGCATCTACGCCGAAATAGAATGGGCGGGTCGTTCGTTCACCCTGGTTGATACCGGCGGTTACCTGCCAGAGACGGGAGACGTAATAGAAGCGGCGATTCGCGAGCAGGTGGAGGTGGCACTCCGTCAGTCCGACCTCATTCTGCTGCTTGTCGATGCCACGACCGGGATCACCGACTTGGATCAAAAGGTGGCACGGATCGTGCGTCGTCAGGAGGTTAGAGCGCTGGTGCTGGTCAACAAGGTGGACAATCCGTCGCTGGAACCGGCGGTAGGCGAATTTTCGACGCTGGGTCTAGGAGAAGCGCATCCGGTGTCGGCCGCGACGGGGCGACGAACGGGGGATCTTCTCGACCTGGTGCTGGAACGCATAGGGGAGCGCGTCGCCCCCACCGACGAAGAGGATGATCTGGTGCGGATCGCGGTTATCGGCCGCCCCAACGTGGGCAAGTCGACCTTCGTGAATCGCCTTGGCGGCACACAGGTCTCGATCGTCCACGAACTACCGGGAACAACTCGGGATACGACCAGCATTCGCGTCGAGTGGAACGGCAGCAGGTTCGAATTACTGGACACTGCCGGTCAACGGCGGCGCTCGCGGGTGGAAGATCCCGTCGAATATTACAGTACGTTGCGCTCGCAGGGCACCGTTGCCAGAGCGGATGCGGCCCTGCTGCTTCTCGATGCCGCGGAAGGCTGCACCTCGCAGGACGCGCGCATCATCAGTCAGGTGATCGAAGCGGGTTGCGCTATGGTGGTAGCCGTTAACAAATGGGACCTCATCGACGATGCCACCACGAAGGCGGCCGAATTCCGCGCCGATCTGCAACATAAATTTCCGTTTTTGCAACACTACCCGATCCTCTTTATCTCCGGTTTGACCGGGAAAAGGGTGTCTCGCTGTTTGGAGGCGATCGCCAAGGTGACAGATAGTCGCGGGCACCGGGTCTCGACCTCTCAATTGAACCAGTTGTTCGACGCCATCAACCAACGGAATCCGCCGACCAGCGGCGGCAAGCAGATCAATCTGTTGTACGCTACCCAGCATGCAGTCCGACCGCCGACGTTCGTAATATTTACCAACCGGCCCGACCTCGTTTCCACTTCATATCGTCGGTTTGTGGAAAACAGATTGCGGGATAGATTCTGCTTCGAAGGGACACCGATACGCACCATTTGGCGCAAGCGATGAACCTGTTACGGCGATCTCAAGAGACGGGGGACCAATCGTGAAAAGCCCCCTCAAAACCAAGCTGTACTACAGCATTAGCGAGGTCTCACGGTTGACCGAGCTCCAGCCTTACACCTTGCGTGCTTGGGAGAAGGAGTTCAACTGCTTGAAACCGCGCCGAGCACGGGGCAAGAATCGCGCCTATCGGGAGCGGGACATTGGAATCATTCTACTGATCAAACACCTCCTCCATCGCGAGCGTTATACCATAGCGGGCGTTCGGCAGAAGATCAAAACCGAACCCGAACTGCTGCGACACGCATCCGACAACGTAGATTCGTGGCGCAGCGCCGCTCGCCATGGCACCGCGCCCGATCTGCCTTTGCTCACCGTTCCTGCCGCGGAAGAAACGGCCGAAGCGGGGGTGTCGACGACCGCAATGGCCCCCGCAGCCGGCCGAAGGGAGACCGGACGGACGCCAAACGAGGCCGATTTGAAAGCACTTCTGGAATCGACGCGAAACGAGCTGCGTTCCCTCCTCGAGAAGCTCTAAATCCTTGGGCAAAAACAAATTAAAGCCGCCATTTAGGTGTGCGTGTAAATCAATCTTGCCCAATGCCCTATATTGCCATATTTTCTAGGGTTGTGGGCCCTCGCCCGCCTTTTTTGTATTATGGGTGATTCGGGATCGGATCGGTTCGATCAAACCGCCATAAAATCAAGACTTATCGCCGTCTTGGAACCGACGGTTAAGGCCCATGGCGCAGAGCTGGTTGATATCGAGCTCAAGGGACCGGTTCAAAACCAGACGTTGCGAGTACTGGTACATAAGGACTCCGGTTTGGGTGTCGACCACTGCCGAGACATTAGTTTGGAAGTCGGCGATATCCTGGACGTCGAAGATCCGCTGCCCGGGCGGTATCGTCTCGAAGTAACTTCACCGGGCTTGTCACGACCCCTTACCTCGGATCGCGACTTCAGCAGGGCCCTTGAACGAAATCTGAAGGTCGTGACGGATTCTGGGCACACTATCTTTGGGCGCTTGCTTCGGTTTGGCGAGGAGACAATCACATTGGCGGTAGAATCCGGACCGGGCGAGATTGTCCGTGCGGAGATAGCGAAAGCAACGATCGAAGCTGAGTTGTAACGTTGAAACGCGAAGAGAAACCGATCCAGATATGAACAATTTTAATGTGGTCGAGGCTCTTGGTCAGATCGCAAGAGAGAAAAACGTCGATCGCGAGATGGTCGTGCAGACGCTGGCTGACGCTCTTGTTTCGGCCGCGAAGCGCCGTTATGGCGATACCGAGAACTACACAGCTGAGATCGATCCGACATCTGGTCAAATGGAGGTGGTAGCCCGCAAGATCGTCGTGGAGGAGGTAACCGAACCCAGCGCGGAGATATCTCTCGACGAGGCAAGGGTCCTGGAGTCAGGAGCTCAACTAGGCTCTGAGATCATCGAGCGTCTGGACTTTGCAGATTTCGGCCGCAACGCCATCCAGACGGCAAAGCAGATCCTCATTCAGCGCGTTCGGGAAGCGGAACGGGAACAGATCTTCGAGGAGTTTCGGGGGCGGACGGGCCAAATTGAATCCGGAATCGTACAGCAGATCAGCCGTGGCGATATCATACTGACCCTCGGCCGCGCCGAAGCGGCTATCCCTTTCAAGGAGCAGATCCGGCGAGAGCGGTACCGGCAGGGTGACGCTATCCGCGGCTATATCTACGAGGTGTTGGCTTCCAGCCGCGGCCCTCAGGTGTTGTTGTCGCGCACCCACGGCGAATACCTTCGCAAGCTGTTCGCGATTGAGGTTCCGGAAATATCTGAAGGCATCGTCGATATTCACGCTGTGGCCAGAGAGCCTGGCGAGCGCGCCAAGATTGCCGTCAGTTCCCACGACGAACGGGTCGACCCGGTCGGCGCCTGTGTCGGGATCAAGGGTTCCAGGGTTCAAGCGATCGTACGCGAACTGAGCGGTGAACGTATCGACATCGTCCCTTGGAGCGAGGAACCGGATGTCTTCATTGGCCGTGCTCTGAGTCCGGCCAACGTGTCGCGGGTGATCGTCGACAGCCGGAGGCATCATGCAACGGTTATCGTTGACGAAGACCAGCTGTCCCTAGCTATTGGTCGTTCCGGTCAAAATTCCCGTCTGGCAGCTCACCTAACCGGCTGGGGATTGGACATCATTACCGATGGGGAATACCAGAACCGCAGGCTCCAGATCGAGTTGAGCCAGCAACATTTGCGGAAGATGTTGGGGGTCAGCGAACTCATTGCGTTGAGCCTTGCGACCTCAGGATTCGTCTCGGTGGCGTCCATAGCCGAAGCTGAGGAGGCTCTCCTGAAAACGGTGCCCGGATTGGAGGAGGAGGGCGTCACCGCGACGTTGAAAGCCAAAGCGACCGTCTATGTCGACGAACATGGCTCCGACGAAGATTTGGTTGCAGTGCCCGAGCCGACGGAGGAAGAAGGGGCGGATCTTGGAGACCCCTCTGCCACAACCGATTTGGAAACCTCAGACGCGACTGAGCCCGAACCCGCCGAAGCGGAGGAGACTGTTCAGGAGGCTGTTGGACAGGTGGGTATGCCGGTTGAGGGAGAGGATCCCGCATTGGGCGAAGAGGCGGCGGACGCAGCCGTCGATGAAAACGAGAATTAACGGGTACTCCATGTCAGGACACAGTGTCATCAGTTCCATCGCACGGGAGTAGACCTAGTGGAAAAACGCAGGGTATATCAGGTCGCCAAGGAACAGAAGCTCTCCAGTGATGCGTTGATTTCAATGCTCAAGGGGATGGGCCACGAGGTCAAGAGTCATATGAGCGTGGTCACCGAGGATATGCTACAGGCGATAACGCGCAAGATCGAGGAAGAAAAGCAGAACTCGATTGAGGAAGTAAAACGACAGAAAGAGAAGGAAGAATCCCGCAAGAAGGAACAGGCGGAGGCCGCCGCTACTCGCAGACGGGAGGAAACGGAAACGGCCAAGGTGCAGAGCAAGCGCCCGGCGCGTAGCGGTGGGGCACGGGTTGGCATTTCCCGCGAATTCAGGACCGAGGTTCCGTTGCCGACCAAGGATGACGACGATCGGCGCCGGAAACGCCGCGATCACAAGGATAGCGAACCGGCAGCGCCTCGGGAGCGCGCCGCGAGCCCTGGACCGCAGGGCGGCCCAGGGATGGCTGGCCGCGGTGGCCGCACTAAACGGCGCCGAACGGTCGATCGCAAGACAGCTCGGGAAAACATCCGGCAAACCCTGACGCAAATGAGTGAGGGGCGGACACGCAAGCGCTACGAGAGGGTTAGCAAAGAGGATGGGGAGAGTGGTCCGGAAGAGACGCCGCAGTTGACGATTAGCGAGTTTGTCACGGTCTCCGATCTCGCCGAACAGATGGGCGTGAAATCGACCGATGTCATCGGCGCCTGTTTGCAACTGGGACTCATGGTAACGATTAACCAGCGTCTCGACATGGACACCATCGTAACGGTTGCCGACGAATTCGGTTTTGAGGTCGTGCCGATGGAAGCGGAGGAAGTTCAGGACTTCGAGGAGATCGCCGAGGAGCAAGAGGTCGGTGATCCACAGCCGCGCCCTCCGGTAGTAACCGTCATGGGGCATGTGGACCACGGCAAAACCTCACTTTTGGATCGCCTCAGAGATACGAATGTGGCCGAGGGGGAGTCGGGGGGGATCACTCAGCATATCGGAGCGTATGTGGTTCAGTTGGACGATGGTCGCCGCGTCACCTTCCTCGATACCCCAGGACATGCCGCGTTTACGGCGATGCGCGCGCGCGGAGCTCGCGTCACAGACATTGTTGTGCTGATCGTAGCCGCCGAGGACAGCGTAATGCCGCAGACGATAGAGGCGATCGATCATGCAAAGGCGGCTCAGGTGCCGATTGTTGTTGCAATTAACAAAGTGGACCTGCCGGGCAGCGATCCCGATCGCATCAAGCGGGAACTGTCCGAGCGTGATGTCCTCGTGGAAGAATGGGGTGGCAAGGTGCCGTGTGCTCAGATTTCAGCCAAAACTGGGGAGGGCATAAGCAATCTGCTCGAGTTGATCCTGCTGGAGGCCGACCTCCTGGAGCTGAAGGCAGTCCCGGACAAGAGGGCGCGGGGAACCATCGTCGAAGCGCAGTTGGACAAAGGACGCGGTCCCGTCGCGACGGTCCTGGTTAAAGACGGAACTCTGCGCAAGGGCGATCCGTTTATTACCGGCGTTTTTAACGGCAGGGTTCGAGCGCTGCTGGACGAGGCCGGGCAAATAGTCCCGGAGGCCACGCCTTCCATTCCCGTTCAGGTGCTGGGCGTTACCGGCATTCCGCAGGCAGGGGACAGCTTCGTCGTCACCGCGGCGGAACGGGATGCCAGGGACTTGAGCCAAAAACGCCAGCAACTGAAACGAGAGCAGGAGTACAGGAACATTCGCGGTGTCTCGCTTAGCGACTTGCACTACCAGATTCAGCAAGGGGCGATCAAGGATCTGAAGGTTATCGTAAAGGGGGATGTGGATGGGTCCGTGGAAGCGGTAACCCAGGAACTTGGCGGTATTACGCACGAAGAGGTCCGAGTTGCGGTCATACACAGCAGCGTGGGTGCCATTTCGGAATCCGATGTCCTGCTGGCTTCCGCCTCGAGTGCAATAATCATTGGTTTCCGCGTTCAACCCGAGGCGTCGGCCAGGGAGATGGCTGAAAAGAACGGTGTGGAGATTCGGCACTATAAGGTCATCTACGAGGTGTTGGATGAGGTCAAAGCGGCACTTACAGGGCTGCTGGCCCCGTCGCTCGATGAACACGTGATAGGCAGCCTGCAGGTTCGTCAGATATTCAGTTCGTCCCGCATGGGCACGATTGCTGGTTGTATGGTTCAAAGCGGCAAGATAACCCGAAACAACAGAGTGCGGGTTGTTCGGGACGAAGAAATCCTGTTCAAGGGTGGAATCTCATCCTTGCGCCGCTTCAAGGATGACGTGCGCGAGGTTCTGGAAGGGTTCGAATGTGGAGTGGGGGTCGAAGGGTTCGATGCCATCCAGGAGGGAGATGCAATCGAGGTAGTGGAAGTGGTTGAGACCGCGCGTACGTTGGAGGAATAGAACGGGTCTTCGAGGTTGATCGTTTTTGTTTGCGAAGTGCAGCTCTTCCTGCCTGAAAGTTCATCCCTGAAAGACAAGCGTGGAGTAATCAAGAGTCTGAAGGAACGGATTCACAATCGGTTTAATGTCTCGGTATCCGAGGTTGCCCACAACGATCTGTGGCAACGCAGTACCCTGGGTATGGCCGTAGTAAGCACGGCGGCGCAGCATGCCAACCAGGTGTTGTCCAAGACGGTAGATTTCATCGAGCAGGATAGACGCGTCGAGCTGCTCGACTATTCCATAGAATCCTGGTGAGCCCCTCATGGCGTCTCAACATCGCGTCAATCGGGTGCGCCACTTGCTGCATAGAGAGCTCAGCGCCATCGTCATGCAGCTCAAGGATCCGCGTACGCAAATGGTGACCGTGGTGGATGCGGAAATCAGCCGAGATCTCCGCACCGCAAAGATGTTCGTCAGTCTGGTGGGTAGCGATGAGGAACGAAAAGAGGCCATGGCGGCCTTGAAAAATGCTTTGGGATTCATCAGAAAAGAGATCGCAAAACGGGTGCAGTTGAGATACGCGCCCACAATAGACGTGGCGTACGACGACACCGCAGAACGAGCCGCCCACATTACGGCATTGCTGGACAGTCTGGCGATAGATGGGGATGGAGCTAAATAACAGGACCGGCATCCTTGTCGTTGACAAGGAGAGCGGTCCAACCTCGCACGACGTGGTGGCCAGGGTAAGGCGGATACTAGGTGAGCGCCGGGTCGGACATTGCGGCACGTTGGATCCACTGGCGACCGGGGTTCTGGTAACTTGCACGGGTCGATTTACGAGATTAAACGAGTGGCTTAGCGCAGGCGACAAGGAGTATCACGCCGAACTGAAGCTCGGAGCTGTCAGCGACACCTTCGATGCGCAAGGCAGGATCGAGACGATAGAGGGTGCAGCCGCTCCTAGCTCCGATCTCGTTGAGCGAGGCTTGGATCGTTTCCGGGGCACGATTATGCAGCGACCACCGGCCTACTCGGCAGTGAAGATCGATGGAAAGCGCAGTTACGCGCTTGCCCGCCAGAACAAGGCCGTGCCGCTGCCAGCGAGACCGGTTACTGTTTCAGAGTTGACCTTATCATCCTACGAATATCCCAGGCTGGTTCTGCGAATGGTGTGTTCACGTGGAACGTATGTTCGCAGCATCGCACACGATCTTGGTGAGCTGTTAGGATGTGGCGCCTATGTGAGTAGATTGAGGCGCACAAGAGTGGGTTGTTTGGACATGACGATGGCGCGGTCGCTCACTGAAATCGAAAAGGCCGTTGCCATCGGCGAGCTCGAGGCGTGTTTTGTGCCACCGCATCTCGCTTTGAGTGGCCTGGATCAGGTTTCTCTGCAACATTCACAGCTGGACTCGTTTTCGCACGGCAACGCCGTTCCGTTCGCTGGCTCGGGAAGAGATACTGCCGAGGTCTGCGCCGTTTTTGACGACAAGCGAGACCTGTTCGGCATTGGTGAGTGGCAGGGGAAGGGGCGGTTGCTGCAACCAGTGCGAGTTCTGCGGGAGCCGGCGTATGCCAACTGAGCTTGGTCGGGGTGCCGGCGTTGCTTGCAAGTCGTTGCATGGGTCAATCATCAGTGGCACCGTCGGCGCCGGATCTGCAAGAGGGAAGAGCTTGGGATTTCCCACCGCCAATCTGCAGATTGATGGTGATACAGCTGTCGATGTGGCGCCCGGTGTTTATGCTGCTTGGGTGGAGTGGGAGGACGGTCCTCGATATGCGGCCGTCGTGAACGTCGGTTGTCGGCCTACCTTCGGCGAGGGGGTGATTACGTTCGAGGTGCACGTGCTGGATTTTACGGGTGATCTCTATGGGAAGGATCTCGATGTGACGCTGGCGGTGAGGATTAGAGATGAAGCGCGATTCGAAGGTGTGGGAGCGCTTGTCACTCAGATCGGCAGGGACATAGAGCAGGCCCGAAATTGGTTTGCCAAAAAACGAAGTTCACTAATTAGTGGAGGAAATGACAGTGTCGATTAGTGCTGAGAAAACGAGGGAGTTGGTCGGGAAGTACGGGACCAATGAAAAGGATACCGGTTCGGCGGCGGCGCAGATAGCTATTCTAACCGAGCGCATTGCGAACCTGACCAAACACCTGCAGAGTCACGAGAAAGATTTTGGAACGCGGCGCGGATTGCTGAAATTGATCGGCAAACGTCGACGTCTACAATCCTACTATCAACAACAGCACCCTGCGGACTATGCCGAATTGATCAATAGTTTAGGTTTGCGGCGATGAAACCGTTTGCGGAGACAAAAGGAGAATAATGATTCAAAGAATCGAAAAGGAATTTGGCGGCCGCACCCTGTCCATAGAGACTGGAAGAGTCGCCAACCAGGCGAATGGAGCCGTATGGATCCAGTACGGAGAGACGATCGTCCTGGTCACGGCCTGCCGAACGAAGAATGCTGAAGATCGCGGATTTCTACCTCTTACCGTCGACTACCGCGAGAAGTCGTACGCCGGCGGGCGCATTCCCGGCAACATCTTCAAGCGCGAAGCCAGACCAACCGAAAAGGAGACCTTGAGCGCCCGGCTCACGGATCACCAGATCCGTCCCATGTTCCCGAAGGGTTTCCCATATGAGGTGCAGGTCTATATCACAGTGCTTTCCGTGGATGGCGAAAACGATGCCGATGTGCTCGGGATGTTGGGAGCATCGGCGGCGTTGTGCATATCTGATATCTGTTTCGAAGGACCCATGGGGGCAGTGAGGGTTGGGCGGGTCGATGGCAATTTCGTAATCAATCCTACTTACGAGCAGCTGGAGGAAAGCGATTTGGACCTGATTGTTTCAGGTACGGCTGACTCTATCGCCAGCGTCGAGGGTGGGGCCCACGAAATATTGGAAGCGGATCTCTTGGAGGCTTTAAAGTTCGGCCACGAGCATATTCGCGCACTTGTCGAATTTCAAGGCGATCTGGTCGCAAAAGTCGGTAAGCCGAAGTTGAAGTTTGAAGCTCGTCCCATCGATGAAGAGCTTGCCAACGCAGTCGAGGAGCTGTCGAAAGACAAGATCTCGGCGGCGAATCGCACCGAAGGCAAAGAAGCCCGCGAGTCACAATTCGATGAGCTGAAGACCGACACGATCGACCAGTTGAACGAGCGTTTTCCGGAGGCCGAGAGGCAGATAGCCGATGTTCTGGATGACCTCGCCAAGAAAGACATGCGGCGCATGATCATCGAGAACAAACGACGAATCGATGGACGGGCGCTTAACGAGGTGCGGCCAATCAATTGCGAGACCGGATTGCTGCCCCGGGCGCACGGGTCGGCTCTCTTCACCCGCGGCGAAACCCAGGCCTTGTGCACCTCGACGCTAGGTACCAAGATGGACGAGCGCATGGCTGACGATCTTCGCGGCAAGACGTTCAAGTCTTACTTTCTCGATTACAATTTTCCGGCCTTCAGTGTTGGCGAGGTCAAGTTCGAACGCGGACCCGGGCGCCGAGATTACGGCCACGGACACCTGGCCGAGCGCGCTCTCGAGCCGGTGATTCCAGCGGTCGATTCGTTCCCCTACACTATTCGGTTGGTTTCGGATATAACGGAATCGAACAGTTCCAGTTCCATGGCTTCGGTATGCGGGTGCTCCCTGGCTTTGATGGAGGCGGGGATCCCGATTCGGACTCACGTGAGTGGGGCGGGTGTGGGGCTGGTCACCGAGGGTGACGACTGGGAGTTGCTGACGGATATTCAAGGAGCCGAGGATTTTCTCGGAGACATGGACCTCAAGGTTGCGGGCACCGAAGACGGGATCACCGCGATCCAAATGGATATCAAGATCCGCGGCATCAGCTTCGAGATAATGGAACAGGCCTTGGAGCGGGCTTTCGAAGGGCGCATGCACATACTCGATATCATGAAGGAGTGTATTGCCGAACATCGTCCCGAACTGTCCAAGCATGCTCCAAGAATCGAATTCATGAAAATCGACCCTTCGAAGATCGGCACCGTTATCGGCCCAGGAGGGAAGATGATTCGCGAGATTGAAAGCTACGGTGTAACCGTTACGGTAGAGGACGACGGGACCATAACGATTTCGTCTGCCGATTCGGAGGCGTCCAACCAGGCACGCAGCACCATTGAGGCACTCACTTCCGACGCGGAAATTGGCAAGGTCTACAAGGGCACCGTGCGCAGCATAAAACCGTTCGGCGCCTTCGTCGAGATTTTGCCAGGTAAGGACGGCTTGTTGCACATATCCGAGCTTGCCCATCGACGGATTGACCGGGTCGAGGATGTGGTTAAGGAGGGACAAAACATCGAAGTCAAGGTCCTAGACATCGATCCCGGTGGTAAGATTCGACTTAGCCATAAGGCGCTTCTTACCAAGGATAGCGACAAGTAACCCGGATTTCTCAGGAGTGATTTTCAAGACTATCGGAGAAATCCGATAGTCTTTTCCATTTTATGGACACAGTTTGACATGGCACAGACCAGAGTCTTCAAGGTAGGTGATCACGAGGGTCGGGAGATCGAGCTGCGCGGATGGCTTTACAACAAGCGATCGAGCGGCAAGCTCCACTTTCTCCAGCTTCGCGATGGAAGCGGCACGATTCAGTGCGTCGTATTCAAGGGGGACGTCGAGCCTGATGTGTTCGAACTCTGTGAAGAGATTCCCAACGAATCCTCGTTGGTAGTTCGGGGATCTGTACGCAAGGATGACCGCTCGCCTCTGGGATTCGAGATCGGCGTTTCCGCTGTAGAATGCCTACAGAAGGCGGAGCCCTACCCGATCACGCCCAAATCTCACGGCGTTGCTTTTCTGATGGACCATCGCCACCTCTGGCTGCGGTCGACGCGACCAAATGCCATTCTTCGGATACGCAGCGAGGTAGTCAAAGCATGCAGGGATTTCATGGAGGAGAGGGAATTCACTCTGGTTGATGCACCCATTTTTACTCCGGCTGCGTGCGAGGGCACGACTACGCTGTTCAGCACAGACTACTTCGGAGAAACGGCGTACCTGACGCAGAGCGGACAGCTCTATATGGAGGCAGCAGCCATGGCCTTCGGGAACGTTTACTGCCTGGGTCCGACGTTTCGTTCGGAGAAATCGAAGACGCGCAGACACCTTACCGAATTCTGGATGATAGAGCCGGAAATGGCGTACTGCGATTTGGAGGGGGACATGGATTTGGCGGAAGAAATGGTCCGCTATGTGGTTCTCCGGGTCCTGGAACGCAGGAAGACGGAGCTCGAGATTCTCGAGCGCGACCTCTCCTCGTTGGAAAAGATTACACAGCCATTCGCACGTATCAGCTACGACGATGCGATCGCGATTCTAGCCAACAAGGGGATACCCTTCCAGTGGGGTACGGATTTGGGTGGTGATGATGAGACAGTCGTTTCGAAGGAATTCGGGACACCGGTGATCGTACATCGTTATCCTAGGAAGGTCAAAGCGTTCTATATGAAGGAAGACGAATCAAATCCCGATCTGGCTCTATGCATGGATATGCTCGCTCCGGAGGGATACGGAGAGATCATCGGTGGGGGGCAAAGGGAGGACGACCTGGCAATCCTGCAACGGAAACTGGAAGATCACGATCTTCCGAAGGAAGCGTTCGAATGGTACCTCGATCTTCGCCGCTATGGTTCGGTTCCCCACGCGGGTTTCGGCATGGGCATTGAAAGGGTCGTTTCCTGGATATGTGGACTACACCACGTCAGGGAGACCATACCATTTCCGCGCACAATGCAGAGAATCTACCCATGAACGCCAACCAAGAGCGAACAGATAACACAGCCTCGGGTTCCTACGATTTTCGGGAGATCGAGAGGCGCTGGCGCACCTATTGGTTAGAGCAGAAGACCTTCAAGACGAACGGGCCGGGGGAGGAAGGGTTTGATCAGTCCTGCCCCAAATGTTACGTGCTCGACATGTTTCCGTATACGAGCGGATCTGGTCTGCACATGGGTCACCCCAAGGGGTACATCGCCAGCGATATCTACTGCCGCTTCAAACGCATGCAGGGTTTCAACGTTCTCCATCCCATGGGCTTCGACAGTTTCGGTCTCCCTGCCGAGCAGTACGCCATAGAGCACAACGTGCATCCGGCGGCGGCTACCGAGGAGAACATCGATATCATTCGCAGCCAGCTGCAATACCTGGGGATGGCCTACGACTGGGATAGGGAAATCGCCACCTCTCGTAGCGAGTATTACAAATGGACGCAGTGGATCTTTCTGCAGATCTACGACTCCTGGTTCGACTCGGACTGCGAGTGGATCAACGCTTCCGGTCGCCGAGTTCAGGGCCGCGCTCGTCCCGTGTCCGAGCTGATTGCGGATTTCGAGTCGGGTGCCCGGTCGCCGAGTGCGGACGACCTGGAGACGTTGAGCGGCGACCGTTCCGTGTGGAGTGAGCTCTCAGAAGAGGAACACCATCAGGTCCTGAACAATTACCGGTTGGCTTATCAGAAGGAAGTTACGGTGAACTGGTGCCCCGGGTTGGGCACCGTTCTGGCCAACGAAGAGGTGACTAACGAGGGCAAAAGCGAGCGTGGTGATTTTCCGGTGTACAAGAAACCGCTGAGGCAGTGGATGATGCGGATTACGGAATACGCGGACCGGTTGCTGGCGGATCTCGATTCCACGTCACTCCCTGCAGGAAACGGAGAGACGTTCGAACTGAACTGGCCTGAACCCATAAAACTCATGCAACGGAATTGGATCGGTCGCAGTGAAGGGGCAGATGTGCTGTTCGATCTGCTCGACGAGGCCGGAACAACTGTACAGCAGCTGAACGTATTCACCACGAGGCCGGACACCCTTTTTGGTGCGACATTCATGGTGTTGGCACCCGAGCATCCATTGCTGGCGCCTGAATCCGAGCTGTTCGCCGTTCCGGAAGTATGGCCTGCAGGGACCGACGAGAGTTGGAAGGGTGACGACGGGGCGTTGGCAATCAGGGGTGCCATCGCAGCGTACATCGCCGCCGCTGCCTCCCGGTCTGCGCCGGACAGAGAGGAACGCGAGAAGACTGGGGTGTTCACAGGTATCATGGCGCGGAATCCCGTAAACGATCGGGAGATTCCGGTATTCGTAGCGGATTACGTGAGTATGGAATATGGCTCTGGGGCGATTATGGCCGTGCCGGCCCATGACGATCGAGATTTCGAGTTCGCCCGGAAATACGGTTTGGAGGTCGTGCAGGTCGTTTCAGACCCGAAAGCAGGATCGGAAGATTGTTTTACGGGGGAAGGCATCTCTATCAACTCGCCCGAGCTCAAGAATGGTTCGTATGCCATCACAGGACTGCCAACAGGAGAAGCCGCAAAGACGATTGCGGCTGCGCTGGAGGCGTCCCAACGGGGCTGTCTGGCTGTGAACTACAAACTGAGGGATTGGGTATTTTCCCGACAACGTTACTGGGGAGAGCCGTTCCCTTTGGTCCAGAGCAGCAATGGAAACGCCCTAACGACAGACATACCTGTTCTCCTGCCCGAAATGGACGACTTCCAACCCGCGATCTCCGACGATCCAGACCAGCCGGTGACACCGCCGCTGTCGCGAGCGCCGGAGGCATGGAGCATGGTGGAGATCGATGGGGTGAACTACTGCAGGGAATTGAACGTGATGCCCCAGTGGGCTGGTTCCTGCTGGTACTTTCTACGGTTCATCGATCCGCATAACAGCGAGGCCTTTTGTGCGAAAGATAAAGAGGCCTTGTTCATGCCGGTCGATCTCTATATCGGCGGCGCTGAACATGCGGTCCTACACCTGTTGTACACGAGGTTCTGGCACAAAGTTCTGTTCGATCTGGGGCACGTCTCAACGCCGGAGCCGTTCAAGAAACTGTTCAACCAGGGCATGATAACCGCCGATGCGTTCGTTGACGAGCGTGGCGCCTACGTGGATATCCGCGAGGTGGAAACTCGCGATGGGGAAGCGGTGCACGTCCCCTCGGGCAAGACTCTGCAACGTTTCTCGGGGAAGATGGGAAAGCGGTACAAAAACGGACTGCCTCCGGAGGAGGTCGGAGACGAATTCGGGGTCGATACGTTTCGGCTCTACGAGATGTATATGGGTCCGCTGGATGCAGGAGCGCCATGGAGCATGGAGGGCATTCGCGGCATGCAGCGCTTTCTGCAGCGGGTGTGGCGCAACTTCGTCGATCAGGACCGCAAAGCAAAGAGGGGAGGGGAACTCGCGGTCGAACTGGAAAAGAGGTTACACAAAACAATAAAAAAGGTCGCCGAAGATATAGAGGCGCTTCGATTCAATACAGCTATTGCGGCACTTATAGAGCTCAACAACGAATTGGTGCAGGCGGAGGAACACCACGACACCCTGGCGCGAACCTTTTTTCTCTTGCTGGCCCCCCTGGCTCCACACATCGCCGAGGAGTTGTGGGTTCTGTGGGGGTTCGGCAACGGGGACATATCATGCCAGCCCTGGCCTGTAGTGGATGCCAATCTGATAGTCGAGGAGACTGTGGTGTTGCCGATTCAGATCAATGGCAAGGTACGAGGCAGCATCGAGGTTCCGGTTGACATCGCGGAAGCGGAACTGCGAAGAGAAATTCTGGATATGGAGAACATCCGCAAACACATTCCCGATCCATCGCTGGTGGCACGTTTTATACTGGTGCCGAAGCGCATCGTCAATATTGTGGTCAAATAAGCAGTAGTCCTATGTTTAGTCTCAATTTCTCTATTCTGTGCGATGATTGTATCTTGAGCAGCGTATAATGTATAATATGTTACTTAGATGCCCCAAAAGCTTGTATTCAGGAGATGTGAATGTAATCTGAAGCATTGTCTGTCAGCTTTTCCCGGTTTTCGTAATAACGCATGGTTGTCTTGAGATCCTTGTGGCGCAGATGTGCTTGAACCTGTTGTGGTTTGGCTCCGCCCTCAATCGCCAGCGTGCAGCAGGTGTGTCGGAACATGTGGGCGGTTACGACGCGAGACAAACCGGCCCGGTTGGCGTATTTCTTGACGATGAGATTGATCGACTGATCGCTGAGCGGCTTTCCGTGGGACTGATTCCGCGAAAGGCTGATAAACGCCTTCAGCTTCGCCTCGTACCCGCGGGCCAAGAGTGCCTGTCTGTAGAGGCTAAGGTAATGGGAAACAACGGGTTGTATCTTGATATCCTGGGGAACCCCGCTTTTAGTCTCGGGCAACTTCAAAACCGTAAATGCACCCTCCTTGGAGAGATCTTCCCATGAGATATTAGCCGCTTCCGAGCGGCGCAATCCGCCATAGGTGAGCAAATGCAGCAAGGCTTCGTCGCGGCTGCGAACCAGATCATCCTGCTCCTCTCGGACCGCGTCGAGTATGCTCTTGATAGCTTTGTTCGATATCGCTTTTCCGGTCAGATTGTCCTCCACCCGGTAACCCCTTACGAGGGTTGCGTCGGCCGGATTATTCTCCACAAGTCCTGCCGCTAACAGCATGCGGAAGAAGGCTTTAAGGCTCGAAAGCTTGCGGTTGATCGTGGTTCGCTTGTATCCAGATTCAGCCAGCTCGTTGCGAAACGCGATGATGTCGTGGAAGGCAATCTGACGGATTTCCGTCATTGTGGCGTTTTCGTTGCCGAAGAAGTGGACGAGGTCTCGTTTATAGGCTCGACGGGTGCGCTCGGACAGTTGGCCGGCGAGGAACTGCTGCAGCGGTGCCTCGGCAACGGGCGCCAGAACGGACTGGGTTGTTAGCTGGGTCAATGTTTTTACAGAGCTTGGGTCAAATGGTGTGTAAACGACTCAGGCGGCAATCTTCTTCCTTTGCGCGATGTGTGATCCATTTTCTTTTGACGTAGATCCGGTCTGCCCAGGCGTACACCAGCTCGCGGTCATCCAGCCGTCGGCTGCGCCAAGCGTGGTATTCGACGATCCACTTATCCCGCAAACGCGCGATTGAGGACGGCGACAGCGGCGCTCCCGCTCCCAGCAGGCCGCGCAGCGCCAGCTCGAAGTCGCCTTGGGACAGACCGTGCAGATACAGTTCCGGCAACAGCTGACCCACCTCCTTCGTACGCCGCGCAAACAGCGGCAGAATGGCGCTCTCGAAGCGCTCTTCCAGACCTCGCACGCGTGGACGTTTTACCTCGATCGTGCCCGAGGTACAGGACAGTCGCCGCCGCTTCCCGTAGCCATTTCGATAGCCGCCGGGTGCGTCCAACGGGGCCTGACGCTGGTAGCGCGACCGCCCCAGCACCTGCGTCACTTCTTCATCCAAAACCGACTGCATCAAAGACTGAATCTGCGACCGCGTCCACGCTTCCAACGTTTCGAACGTGGGCATGGACATTTCCGCGGTGCTCAGCTTAGGTTGTGGCATGGCGATTCTCCTCTTCCTGCCGGGACAGCCCCGGCGCGTGTAATGTCTAATTACAAAGGAAGGGTCGGATCGCCTTCTGTGTATTTCCACACCTTTTGATTATAGCTCTTTTTACATTTTACAAGTGTTACAAAGGGGCAGGATTGAGCGCGGCGAGTATATTCTGCTAGGGAATGGTAAATATAAGGACGCGCGGTCAGATTGTCACTTCAACATCCTTATAGCTCCAAACTAACGATAACGGGTATTATCGTTAGTTAGATTTGGGGAGTATGAAACCCGCCAAGTAGCGTTTGACGGCTCAGGTGCGCTCAAAATGTCGGTCCAGCTCGGTCAGCGGAATCCGCAAGATGATCGGTCGTCCGTGTGGGCAGACGTTTGGCTTTCTGGTATTGAGAAGCCGCTGCACCAGAACCCGCATTTCCGACTCCGAGAGCTTCTCGCCCGCTCTGATCGAGGTATGACATGCGTATGAGGCTGCCACCGCTTCTTTAAGAGTGTCTCGGATCTCCTTTTCCTCAAGGATTTCCGATACGATCCGGTGAAACAAAACGCCGTCATCCCAGTTGTTCAGGTTGGCAGGTATGGAATCAACTATGACGCTGTTGGGCCCAAAATCGCGGATACCGAAACCGAGCTTTGTCAGCAGTTTACGGCTTTCGCGAATCGCTTCCATCTCCGTGTGATCTCCGCCGACGGTGAGTGGAAACAACAGCTGCTGGGAGGTGACGTTCTCGGCCTCGAAAGAGTCTATGGCTTCCTCGTAGCGGATGCGTTCGTGCGCCACGTGTTGATCGACGATCATAAGTCCGTCGCTCGACGGAGCCATGATGTATTTTCGATGGACTTGCCAGATCGGGCTGTCGTCAGAAAGTCCATCTCTGCCCGGCGAAACAACCCTCTCGAGACCGGTATGCTCCTCTACTACACCTTTTGACTGTGGCACTTGCAATTGGAGTTGTCCCGGGTCTTCGTCGGTACCTCGAGTTTTGAATCGAACGACAGACAAATCGGTGAGTTCGGTACCTCCCTCTCCGCGGTAGAGACCGGTGGGACTCGACTCTGTCACTCGGTCCGCCAACGCAACCGCGCGACCGGGAGCGCCTTCCCTGCCCAGAGTATCCATCAACGCGCTGTGAACAGCCGCTTCCAATCGTGAGCCAATCTCCCGTTCGTTCGAAATTCTGATCTCTCTCTTGCTTGGATGCACGTTCATGTCGACGGAACGGGGTTGAACCGTCAGCCAAACCAAAAATGAGGGATGCGAGTCTCTCGGCTGCAAACCGGCGTAGGCGCGGTAGACGGCCTGGCTCAGGGTCCGTGAAAAGACAGGTCGCCCCCCGACGATGACGAATTGCTTGGCTTTGGAGCGCCCACATCTGTCTGGCCTGCTCAGATATCCCTCGATGCGAATCTCCTGGCCTTCGTCAGATACTCCGATCAGGTCGTTCGCAGATAACAACACTCCCCCGCGGGCTGCCGGGGTCCCTGGGTGCATCTCGACAATCGTTCGCTCGCCGTGGGAAAGAGTGAAACCGATCTGCGGACAGGCGGCACCAAGTTGCGATATAACCTGGGTAATATGGCGCATTTCAGTATCGACGCGGCGCAAAAATTTTCGTCTGGCCGGTGTGTTGAAAAATAGGTTGCGCACGTGTACGGTTGTACCGCGCGATCTGCCGATCGATTCAAGGGTCCGCCGGATCCCCCCTTCTATGACGAGGCGGGTGCCCGCAGCATCGTCACCGAAGCGGGATTCGATCGTCAATCTCGAGACAGCTGCGACGCTGGCGAGAGCCTCGCCGCGAAACCCCAAGGTTGCAATGTCAGAAAGATCAGCTGCAGATCTCAGTTTGCTGGTAGCGTGCCGCGCGACCGAGAGTTTGACGTCTTCAAGCTTCATGCCACTTCCGTCGTCCGTGACATGTATGGCATGTCGGCCGCCCTCCACGACGTTTACGACGATGGTGCGTGCGCCAGCGTCGACGGAGTTTTCAATCAGTTCCTTTACCACCGAAGCGGGACGTTCGATCACCTCTCCCGCGGCGATCTTTGAAACCATGCTGTCCGATAACACTTGAATCGTTGGGGCCATTTTTGGCAGTCTATTGCGCGGAACGCGCTAGTCCAGCTGTACTTCCCTCTCGTTTAGTTCCCTATCGAAGCGTGCGGATTGCAACATCCATCCAGCCAGGCGGTGGCCGCGCGAAATTTCCCCGACATCGGACAGTGCCTGGTCATCGTCGTCAAGCCGAGAGGTGAAGTTGGTAATCTGCTCTCGGATCGAGCTGGATCTGTTGACATTTTTTTGGGCGAAGGTGGCGTGGCCATGTCGCCCGTAGAACTCGGCGCTCACAGTATCCGTCGCTCCCAGGCCGTTGAATTCCACACTTGCCTCAACGCCCGTGGAAAACCGCACGAACCCGACAGCCAAATCCTCGGTGGGTCGATTGGCGACCAAACTTCGGGCACGCGCGAGCACCGTGTCCACGGTGCCGAAGCGGCCGAGCAGAGCGAGATACGGCACGGCGTGTCGAAGGAGTATGCCTTCAGCGTCTCCTTCAAGCTGGTTTCTTGGTATCGACACATCCAATCGAAGATAGAGAATTGCTCCTACACGCCCATACTGCTGGGGTGTTGCAAGCCAGTTGGAAAGCGCAGCCACGCCAGCGTGAGTAAGGCATGCGAGGCGGCGACCCGCATCGGCATACAATCGCGTCAGCCGTTGGAGTCGGCGAATACTCGAACTGAGTGGAGGCGCGCACATGGCGTGTTTGCCTGCCGCCGCCACCTCCTGCAGCCAGTAGCTACGGTCCCTCACGGACGAGCACAGAACCATCACATGGGTAGAGGTGTCTCGCAGCGCCTCGCGGGGATCAACAAACGGACGAACAACCAGGCTCTCCCTGTTCATGGCGCTGCAATGCTCGCGGCTCAGCTGGTCAGTCGATGCAACAACCGCAACGCCGAGCGGTTCCGATGCTGTCATGGATTGTTTTCGATAATCGGGCTACTGGTTTTTCTGTTGCGCGATCGGGCGAGTGGCGAGATAAGATACAGGCGGCTGAAATCGTTTGCAACGAACCAGGGCTCTGGATAGCGGATACCGTTTTTCTTGACACCTGATCGGAGTAAAACTAGCTTTGATCAGGGTAAAGGAGCTCGTTTTGAGCGGAATTTTCTGGGTCTTACTGGTTTTCTTGCTGGTGGCAGCGAGTAAATACGCCACCTCCGTCCGCCTTCGACATCTGCGTCAGCGAATGGAGAGAGACAAACAAACTGCAGACGACCTTTCCCGCGTACTGAACATGGCCGCAGAGCGGGAAGATGAACTGAAATCTGAGACGGCTGGTCTGCAGACGAAGCTGACAACGTTACGCAATATCGTGGCTGGTCTAGAGTGCGCAATCCTCCGCGCAGGGCGCTAGGGATGCGGTCGTCCTTCTCACTGCCAACGCTCGAGAACGTCGTCGCGTATTTCCCTTCTAAGAAGCGGTTCGATCCTGGTTTGCGCCGCCAAGCGAATGGCAGGATCCCGTTCGTCAAACGAGAGCTGCTCCAATAGATTACGGTCGGATCGCGGATGATTGGCGACCGCCACGACCACTTCTACCTGATTGTCCCCCGATAATTGCCGCAACGTCTTTAGCGAGGTTTGTGGATGTTCCGCTACAGCCTGGCGTACCGTCGGATCGGCATCCTCGGCAAGTTTTTCCAGGATCCGCAGCGGGGTATTGATGTTCATGGCAACAGCATGTCTCAGGGAGATGTCCCGTTCGGTGCTGGCACTGTCCAGGGAGGCCACGGGTGTGTTCCGATGTTTCAACGCGCTCAGCTTCACGGTCACCACCGAGTCTGCCGCGAGCACGGCCAGCGAGCGTTGGGTCGCATAGATATTCTTGGTCAGCTTCTGTCGCACCACCGGATCCGGATCAAGGGCCAGGAAATCGAAAACACCCTCGGGTATCAGCTCGTTGGAGGCCAGTGCTAGGCGGACCAGGGGCTGGCTGTCACGTGCCAGCCGCAATGCCAGCTTTTCAATCGATTCACGCAGCTCCTTTGGTGCCAGGGGTTTTCTTGTGAGGTTCAAGGCAACGCCGCTGCGAACGAAAGGGACCGGGTCGGCCGAAAGAACCCAAAGCACGCCGAGGGGCGTATGCCGGTTCGTAGCGACGTAGAACCTTACTCCTCCATCCTCGTCGTCGGCCAGCAATCCGAGCTCAGCGCCATTGGTACTCGTATTCGCCCTGAGCTTCTGCTTATTGTCCACCTGAGATTCGGTGTACAGCAGCTGTCTGACCTTCCAGCGGCCAAGCCGGCGCAGACGATCCCTGATCTTCTCTTCCTGTTCTGGCTCGTCCCGAGGTTTCGCCTTTTCCTGCGCCAACGCGGATTCCGCTGCGCCGAGGAGCACTCCAACCGACAGCACCGTCAGTATTCTCAGAAAAATAGACATTTGCATAGATATACCTGTCTCACGAGGCGAAGACATGGCAAAATACATGCCAGGTTGTGCGCTGTCGATCTATGCCGGGGAAGGACGAGCGCCCAAGCCGATATTGGACGGATTGGGGGTGAAAGCCCCGTTTTCCACCACAGCACGGGAGCGTCTGGCTACTTTTCCTGCATTTTGCGGATAAGTCGGCGGTTGAACTCACGAGCGGGGTGCGTACCAGAGACGCGCAGCAGGTAGTTGCGGGCAATCGTTTCCACGATCACAGTGATATTCTTGCCCGGGAAGAGGGGGACGGTAATCTCCGGCACCTCGATTCCGAGGATATTGGTTGCCCGATCTTCTAGGCCGATGCGCTCAAATTCCAGATTGTCGTCCCAATCAACGAGATCGACAACGGTTTCTACACGTTTTTGTCTCCGTGTACCTCTGATGCCGAAGAGGCGACGCACATCGACGATCCCGATTCCACGAATTTCCATGTGATTCTCCAACACCGCCGGGCAAGAACCGACCAATATGCCCTGTGCCATTCTAGATATGACCACGGTGTCGTCGGCGACCAAGCGGTGGCCCCGTTCAACGAGGTCGAGGCCGACCTCGCTCTTGCCGATACCGCTTCGGCCAGTAAACAGAAGGCCGACGCCATCAACGTCTACAAGGGTGCCATGAACCGTCACCTGCGGTGCGAAATGACCGTCCAGATAGAAATGTAGCAGGTGGGTGAATTTAGCGGTGTTAAACTCGGATCGAAGCAGCGGAATATCGTGAAGTTTGGCCATCTCACGCAATTCGGGTAACAGGCGACCAGTACCCGTAACAACCACGCAAGGCATTGGAAACTGGTAGATGATTTCCAAGGCTTCCCGGCGATTGGCGCGCGGCAGGCTGCGGAGGTATTCAAGTTCGTGATTGCCGAGCAGCTGTACCTGATCGAAGGTGAACAGTTCCACGAAACCTGTGAGCGCCAGACCAGGTCTATTGACATCGGCGCTATTAATGGTCCGATCAATCCCTCCTTCCCCTGCCACCATCCGTAATCCGAGCGAACGGCCGTGGGTATTGAGAAATTTTTTAATGGAGAGTTCTGCCATCACTCTGTCAGTGTTTGAATGATTCTCTCGTAGCCTGCGTAGCGCGCGGAAGAGATTCGGTTTTCCTCAACGGCAATCCGGATGACGCATCCGGGTTCGCTCAAATGCAGACAGTTCCGAAATCGGCACTGCTGCAACAGCGGCGCCATCTCAACAAAATAGTCTGCCAACGTCGCGCGTGAAACGTCCCACAAGCCGAGCTCCTTGAGACCGGGAGTGTCAGCCACCATGCCACCACTGTTGAGCTTGTAGAGATGCGCGGCGGTAGTGGTGTGTTTGCCCCGATTGTGTTTTTTCATGGTGGTATCGGTCTTGATGGAAAGGCCAGGCTGAAGCCTGTTCAACAGAGAGGATTTTCCGACCCCGGATTGGCCCACGAAGGCGGTGACTCGATCTGTCAAGTCGCTCCTCAGCGCTTCGATGCCTGTCCCCGTTCTGGCGCTGGTGAGATGAACCCGATATCCGAGGTCGCGATAGGTTCGCTCCAGCGATTCGCTTTCTCCATCGGCTAAAAGGTCGTGTTTGTTGATACAGATGGCGGGCCGAATGTTGCCTTTGAGCGCCATGACAATGGCGCGATCGATGAATCCAACCCTGGGAGATGGATTGTGTAGCGACACTATGGCCACCAATGTGTCGATGTTCGCGGCCAGCAACTGTTCACTGGGGCGCGAACCTGATGATAACCGCGAGAACAGAGAATGGCGGGGATAGACCGCTTCGACAACTCCGACTTTTTCGGACACCGCAGCCACTTCCACCAAGTCCCCCGTGACGACCGGAGCGTTTGTCACGCGGGTCCCAAGCTTCAATTTTCCGCGTAACTCACACTGCCATTCTTCAGGTCCCACATCGACCAGACACTGCAGGCCGGATACCCGCAGGACACGCCCCCGCATCGCTGCTATTCACCGCGGGCGAGTCGATCGGCCAGGTAGTCGGGCCATCCCGCTTCGAGCATCTTCTTTTGAGTTTGCGCAAAGGGATATTCGACTCGGTGGATCTGAACATGTCCTTCGTTCACTTCCCACATGGCAAAAGAAGCGCGGCGATCCCCGTCCCGCGGTTGCCCGACACTCCCTGGATTGATCAGACACTTGTGCTGGCCAACAGCGACAACGCTGGATGTCAACGGCAGCATTTGGCCGTTCATTTGGCAGTAGATGCCGGGAAAATGCGTATGACCAAAGAATCCGATAGGCCAATCGAGCCTCTGCATACACCATTTGATCTCCTCGTAAAGGAAGAGATGGGACCATTCCTCAGGTCTTATGGGATTGGCGTGCGCGAAGACGGCCCCGTAGGCGCTCCGCCTATATGCTAGATCGGAGAGGTATGAGAGGTCATCAGGACCCATACGGTCCATTGACAACAAGATAGATTCCCGGGCGAGCGAATTGAACGCGCGGAGCTGGTTCAGTTCCAGAATGGCGCTATCGTGATTCCCAAGAACGGTCACCGCATCCACTTCGACGAGGCGATGGATACACGCTGTCGCGTCGACGCCGTATCCGACAATGTCGCCCAAGCAGACGTAACGCTCTGCGCCTTCCTTGTCGGCGTGAATCAAGACCGCCTCCAGCGCCTCCAGGTTGGCATGTATGTCGGCGAGCACCGCAATCTTCATTGAAATCGCCGCATTACCCGGTGGGTTTGTCTTCGACGGTTACCTTTCCTGGCTTGTTGCCTCCGCCCTTGCCCGGAGTCTTGGGTGAGCCGGACCGCTTCTTCCGTTTCGGTTTGGGTTTTGGTTTGGATTTCGCAGCTTCGAGATTTTCGTACACAAGCTTTATGATTTCCTTGCGCCGCTCATTTTCGTAGGGAGTGAATCTCATGCGAACGATCGTGCTGTCCTGTTCTTCCACCTTCTGCAGCTCTGTGACCTCAGCGATAAATCCGTTCAAGTCGATAGGTAGCGACTCACCATCCCCTGAGATACTGATATAGTCGGTCGCATCCACATCGATCGGCCCTCGGACCAAGAGTGCAGCCCCTCCGGCGCTCACGTCAATGATCTGGGCGTTTACCGGAACGAGATCGGCACAAAGTTCCGAGATCAACGCATTGAACTTCTCGTCCCCTTCTTGGGGTGGATCGTGCAGCCCATCGCGAAGGGAGTCTTTAGAAACCACGAACGACTGTACGGGAAGCGAACAGGGGGCCCTAAGGTGTTGCCTCCGCTCTTCATTCTTTTTTCGCGGCTCGACGGCTGCTGCGGTAAGCAGCTTGTCGCGAATCGTTCCGACGATCGCTATTTCCAGCTCCGTCAAGTCACCCCGGTCCATCGACTGAGCTACGCAGCGTTCAAACACTTGAATCGAGCCGAGGGCTTGAGCAGGCCGCTTTATCTTGGATTTGCGCACAACGGTGGACATGATGTCGATCTCCCTGTGCTTCAACCCCCTGGCGAGGGCTATCTTGCGAAAGGTTTGCCAGGAAGATTTGCGTAGCTGGCGCCGCTCGGCGATCTTCCCGAATCCTCGAAAGATCAGCAGGGCTACGGAAAGTAGGGCTATAGCGACGCCGAAGTAGTACACCATTTTCATATCGGGACCGCCGAATCCCAGGTAGTTTCCGGAAGATGCCGCTAACATGGTGAACACTCCTCAGTTAAAAAGCGCGCTTATCGAGGTTTCCTCATAGATCGCCTTGATCGCTGCCGCGAACAAGGTGGCGACGGAACAAACTTCAATCTTGCCAGAGCTGTCGATTCGTTGGAGCGGCACGGTGTCGGTGATTGCCAGGCGTTCGATCGATGAGGCCCCGATATGGCGAATGGTTTCTCCAGCCAAGGTTCCGTGCACACACCCGGCGAAGATCCTCCGAGCCCCGCGCGCGGCGACGGCTTCGGCCCCACGCAGGATCGACTCCCCGGTTACGACCTCGTCATCGAAGAACAGGACATCCTTGCCGTCCACGTCGCCGATAACGCCGTGAATTGATGTATCGCCGGTGGGTCCCTGCCGACGATCGATAACCGCGAGCGGCAAACCCAGGCGCCGGGCGTAGGACTCCGAAACCTTTGCCCGACTGATATGGGGAGAAGCGACGACGCTGTTGTCCAGGTTCCGCTTGGAGTAATACTCGCAAATGGTGGGTACGCCGCTCAGCTGGTCCACGGGCACGCGACTGAAGCCCATGATCTGCGGCGAATGCAAGGTCATGGTCAGGATCCTCTGGGCTCCTGCCTCCGCAATCAGATCTGCCATGAGGCGGCCCGATACCGAAATGCGCGGTTCGTCCTTCTTGTCCATGAGTGCGTACGGAAAATACGGCAGGACCGCAGTAATGCGCTTGGCCGAGGCGAATTTCAGGGCATCGAGGGCAATGAGCAACTCCATCAGGTGGTCGCTCACTGGAGGGCAGGAGGTCTGCACAAAGAATACATCGCAGCCGCGCACATTTTCGCAGATTTTGACCTTGATGTTTTCATTGCTAAAGCGAACAAACTCGATCTTGCCGGGCTCGACGCCGAGGGACGAGCAAATGCCATCGGCAAGATTAGAATTGCTCTGTCCTGCGAATACTTTCAGTGTATTACCCATGCCATCGCTCAAAGCATGTTGATCTCTAGCTGCGCGCGGCCGGCGACCGGTGAGTCGGCAAACTCGGTTGTGATGCGTTTCAAAACGCGCAGCTGAGAGGACTCGTCCCCCGAAATGGCGAAACACCTGGCGGCCTCCATCAGGGATAGAGAAGACTGAAAGCTTTCGGGATGATTCGCGGCGTAATCCTCGTACTTGCGCGCGGCTTCGAGAAGCTTCCCTTGGGCTTCGTAGCAGGCTGCTATTCCGCTCCAGGCGGCAAACGTCAAGATTTCGTTCTCACCAGAATCTGCGAGAAAGCGCTCGTACATCTGGAGGGCGTCGTCGTGTCGATCCTGGGTGTAATACCGATTCGCCAGTAGCAAAATCCCTTGGTCTGCCGCCGGCGTCCCTGAATACTCGTCGATCAGCTTCTCACAGAGCCTGATCGCTTCCTCGGGCTGGGCGCTGCCTTCGGCTACCAGAACATCCCCTAACAGGGTGGTGGCCTCCGCCTCCGCCTGTAGGTGTGAGGTGGTAACCAGATTTGCCACGACGACCAGGACCACGATGCCGACAAGGCCGCCTAAAAAGAACTGGCGCTTGTCCTGGACGAATTCGACGACATCCATCAGCCATTGAACTGCCCTGTCTTCTTCGAACTCGTTCCCCGTCTTGCGTTCGTTCGGCATCCGAATACAACCTTCCTATTGACTGAATTCCAGTACTGATTCGATGCGGTGGTTGGGTAGCTTCTTCCTGCCGCCCAAGAACAACAGCTCAAGCAGAAAGCTGAGCCCCACTATTTCGCCACCTAAAATATCTGTCAGTTTGCAGGTGGCTCGCATCGTACCTCCCGTCGCGAGAACATCGTCGACAATCAGCACCCGATCACCCTCTTCGATAGCGTCCCGATGCATTTCGACGGTGTTCGTGCCATACTCCAGCTCATACGACTCCTTCACGGTCTCGGCGGGTAACTTGCCCTCCTTGCGTACTGGAACGAAACCGCAATTCAACTCTAACGCGATCGGCGCACCCAATATGAAGCCCCTTGCTTCGATACCCAGCACCTTCTGGATGGCGGAGTTGCCGAAAGGTTGAGCCATCAACCTAACCACCTCCGCCAACGCCGGAGCATCGGCCAAAAGGGTGGTAATATCCTTGAACGAAATGCCAGGTTCCGGAAAATCTGGAACCTCGCGAACCAGTTTCATCAAGTGCTCCAACAGCTTCTCTCCTAATGAATTACGAACTCACCAAGATCAGAATCAGGGAGGATACTTGGTTGGATGTCGCAACGAGCCACGCGGCTCAAGGGAGGACCGCATCGCAGTTGCTCCAAAAATAGCTCCATGGAACCAGGCTTACCAGCCGCGATTACTTCGACCGCGCCGTCCTGGAGATTCCGCACGTAACCGCAGATGGAATGGTTTGTTGCAGCGTTTAGCGTGAAATATCGAAAACCAACTCCCACACGCGTCCGGAAAGGACAATCTGCTTAGTGACGTTGTGTGTTGTGTTATTCATCTTGTTTGGTGGTGATTTGGGAGTCTAAGTGTAATGATAGGTGAGGGTTGCAGGAGTGTCAATTTGTTGGTGTGTTACATATTGATCATTATGCGACATTTTCGCATAGTCAAACCTTCGACAAAACCACCTTTTGACAGTCAACTGTATCAATCGGTCAAAAAAGAGCGTAAATAAATGGGGCTGCCGCCGAACCTTCGGTGAGCACAATCAACATACCTAAAAGTACTAGTGTGGCTATGATCGGTGCCAACCACCACTTCTTACGTACCCGCATGAAGTGCCACAACTCGACAAAGATTAACAGCTTACTGGGCATTTTATCCGCTACAACAGTCGGCTCACTGACTCACCGTGATGAATCGCTTTTATGGCATCGCCGAACAAACGGGCCACGGAAATGATTTCCAGCTTGTCTCTAGGTTGGTTGGCGGGAATCGGTATAGTGTTTGTCGTTACAAATGTCTCGACGTCGGAGGATTCGATTTGCTCTAGGGCGTTCCCAGAAAAGATTCCGTGGGTGCAGCCAGCAACGACACGCCTGGCTCCCTTGCTCTTTAGGATCTTGACCGCTTCGATCATCGATCCGCCCGTCAACACCTCATCGTCGAAAAGCAGCACATTCTTGCCCTCAATATCCCCGATAATGTTCAAGATCTCCGCTTTCTCTTCATCACCGTGTCGGCGCTTGTCCATAATCGCCAGCGGCAGGTTCAAATTGTTGGCGTACGTGCTCGCCTCATCGGCGCTTCCAACGTCAGGAGAAACCACAACGGAATTGCCTAAGTCCTTCAGCCTGAAGTGATTACATAGGAGGCTCGTAGCCCAGAGCTGGTCTACAGGTATGCGGGAGAAGGCGGCAATCTGCGGCGCATGGAGCGTCATCGTGAGGATTCTGTCGGCTCCGGCTGTTTCCAGAAGATCGGCCGCCAAGCGGGCAGTGATCGAAATTCTCGGTTCGTCTTTCTTGTCAGATCGGACATACGGATAGTACGGCAGGACAGCGGTAATGCGCCGCGCTGAGGAATATTTCAGCGCATCTACAATGAGAAGCAGCTCAATGAAGTGGTCGTTTACAGGAGAACAAGAGGTTTGAATCACGAAGACATCGTCCTCTCTGACGTTTTCGTTGATTTTGACCTTGATATTGTCGTTCGCTTCGCGATTGATAGCGATGCGGCCCGGACTCATGTCCAGATAGCCGCAAATTTCGTCGGCTAAGTCAGGATTGCTGTTGCCGGTTATGATTTTGAGGTAATTCTTCATCGACTGTAAAGAAATCGGTTGCTGGATCTAAAATAGAAAGAATGGGCAGCAAAGCCCGTTGGCAAGGGTCGGCGGATTAACGGGCGGTGCTTGACATGCTATTTTCTTCGTGCCACCTTCCCTGTCCTCCTGTAAAACACGGACCGTTCCCACACGGAAGTCTCGCTTGCCCAGAGTAAATGTCGTTTTACCCCAGAAGATGCTTGATGAGCTCGACGAGGTTGTCCGTCGCGAAGGCCTGAATCGGAGCAAGCTGTTGCGTAGCGCCGTCGAGCTTTTCTTTCGTCACCGATTGGAGGAATCCGAGCGCAAGCATCGACAGGCGGATATCCGACAAGGGATCCAGATTCAAGACGAATTGAGGGGAGAAGGCGACTCCTGGGATGCGTTGAGAGCACTGCGGGACGGCCGCGAAAATTCGTGATGTTGTACGCCCTGGATACTTCGGTGATGTTGCATTGGTTCAGCGATTCAAACGATGCCGATACCGCGCTTTCCCTGCGACTGCGGGAGGAGCACCTCAACGAGTCGGTCCAGTTACAGGTCCTCGATCAGTCCATCTACGAGCTGATGCATGTGCTGAAGGAGAATCCAAAGTTCAACCAGGGCAATATAACCAGTGCCCTCGACAGTCTCGAGTACATGCATATTGGCGTCGTGCCCTACAGCCACGAACTCGCCCGACATTCTGCTCAAATTGCGACGGAACACGACATAAGCATCTACGCATCCTGCTTTGTCGCCCTCGGAACCCATTTACGGTGCCAGGCGATAACCAGCGACGAGCGGCTGTACCAGAAGGTGGCATCGAATCCGTGGACGATCCTGCTTGCCAATCTAGCTTTTTGAGAGCGGTTCGTTGAGTTTTTTCTCCACTGCACTCAGCACGGCCGCCCTCACCTTCTCATAGTCGGCTTCGATTTCAATGGGACCGTTGGCGTGCCCCGACGTTACCAGAAATTCATCAAGGTCGCGAGCGTGGTACCTTGATTTAAAATCGGTGAATTTGAGCCCGTGCGCCGTTGAGATCACCACAACCTTGCTTTCCGCGGCAATCACACCGGTTTTCAACAGCCTGTTGAGCACCGCTAGCGCGACCCCGGTGTGGGGGCACGTGAAGAGGCCCGTACGATCTGCCAGCGCCGACGTATTGGCGAGCTCATCCTCGGTCGCCTGGTCGACTACACCTTCGAATTCCCGCAGGGTCCGGATGGCCCGCTGCCAGCTCACCGGAGCCCCTATCTGAATGGCGCTCGCCAACGTGGTGCGAGCGGTTTGCGGTTCGAACGATTCGAAATTTCTCAGAAAGCTCTCGTATAGTGGGTTGGCGTTGGCTGCCTGCGCTACGGCTATTCTCGGCAGGCTGTTGATGAGGCCGATCTCTTTCATCTCCAGGAACCCCTTCCCCAACGCGCTGACGTTGCCCAGGTTACCACCTGGAATGACAATCCAATCAGGCACTATCCAATCGTCCTGCTGAAGCAATTCGATCGATACCGTCTTTTGGCCCTCCATACGCAGGGAGTTCATGGAATTCGCGAGATAGATATTCTCTCGATGGCTCAACTCGTTTACCAATGCCATACAACCGTCGAAATCGGAGTCGATCGAGACGGTGACAGCACCGTTGGCGATCGGCTGGATAAGCTGGTGGGCCGTAACCTTTTTCTTGGGCAGGAATACGATCGCGGGTATATCGGCGGCGGCGCAGTACGCGGCGAGGGCGGCAGAAGTGTCGCCCGTGGAAGCGCAAGCCACCCCTGGAATCTGCTGGCCGTCCGCGATCATCTGGTTGACCATGGATACAAGCACCGTCATGCCCAGGTCTTTGAACGACCCCGTGTGACTGTTGCCGCACTGCTTTACCCACAGGTCCTCGACGCCCAGCATCTTGCCCAGTCGTTCCGCCCAAAAGAGATTGCTTCCGCCCTCGTACATCGACACGACGTTCTCGTCGTCGACAGTCGGGCAAACGAGCTCTTTCTTGCCCCACACGGAGCTGCCGTAGGGAAACGCTGTGCTCATATAACGCTGATCGAACAATTTGATCCATCCATATGGGGAGCGACTTCGTAGAGCATCCAGGTCGTGCCGAACCTCCAACAAGCCGCCGCATTTCCGGCACTCGTAGACCACTTCGTTAAGCGGGTAACACTGATCTTCGCAGTGGATGCACTGGAACCATGCCCGATAGTTCATAGGGAATTCCCTTGGTGGCGGAAGCAGGATAACGGCACGGGGAGTTATGGAAAGTTATCGAGGCAGCTACACGGCGGCAAGCGCACACATGAGGTGCAAAAAAATGAGGACCCCGAAGGGTCCTCATTGGGAGAATAACTTGTTGCGGCTAGTTTTCGAAGAGAGCGTCGATCTCATCCTGGCTTATTGAATCGCCGTCGGCCTCTGTTTCCTCCTCTTCTTCGGAAGCCTCATCATCTTCTTCTTCCACTTCTTCTTCAACTTCGATTTCCAGCATCTCCTCTTCCTCGTCGTCGGCGCTCAAAAGATCCGCCAGATCCTCCTCTTCACCTTCCTCGTCGTCGCTCAAGAGATCGGCCAGATCCTCTTCTTCACCTTCCTCATCGTCGCCCAGGAGGCCGGTGAGATCTTCGTCTTCTTCAGTTTCTCCGCCGGCATCCTCTTCGTCTTCCTCTTCAACCATATCCTCAAGGAGATCCTCAGTCTCGTCGTCCAGCACGTCCTCCTCCTCATCTTCCTCATCGGCGTCAACAACGACTTCCTCCGCCTCCTCGTCCTCGGCCAATAGGTCGCGCAGATCCTCGTCGTCGTCATCACTTTCCGGTTCGTCATCGTCACCGAGCAACTCCTCCAGATCCACCTCCTCCTCTTCTTCCTCGACAGCCTCTTCTTCCCCACCCAACAATTCTTCGAGATCCTCTACCTCCAGATCATCCTCGATCTCTTCATCCTCTGCAATCTCATCCCCTTCTATCGAGACATTGTCCTCTAACGAACCATCCTCCTCCTCAAGCTCATCGACGACGTCATCGAGCGCCACATCCTCCTCAACCGGCTCATCAAAGAGGTCATCCGGATCGGCTTCGTACTCGATTTCCTCTTCCTCAACCTCGGGTCCCCCAAGAATCGCCTCCACCTCTTCAGCACTCGGCCCAACCTGGGCCGCGTCTTCGAACAGATCGTCAGCTCCGGCTTCAAAGTTTTCGCCCGCACCGTCGTCGGCGAACAGAGAGTCGATGTCGTTCGGTGCCGCTTCCTCTTCGGAACCCGCTGCAGGCGAATCAAGAGAACCATTGTTTAGCAAACCGGAGGCAAGTCTGTCGAACAGCTGTTGCACCTTGCCTATGTCTCCATCCACAACGGCCCCGGCGCTGTCGCGCACAAACTCGACCACCTGATTGAATCCGGGAAATGCGTCGTCAAAAACAGTCAGGTAAGCCCTGACGCGCTCATCCTTGATATCGTTTTTGACTTGAGCAAACCAGAGTTTCTCGAACAGCTTTGCCAGAGAATCCAGCGCTTCCAGCTGATCCTTGACGTCACGCAGATCTTCCTTTGTCCATAACTACTGCCCCTGGGTGTTTAAATGAACCGACTCAACGGTTTGCGCAGTTTGCGGTTGACTGGTAAACCTCTCCAGCCCTGCTCTGAGCAATAAACGTGCCTCAATCGCATTGACCATTGTTAGAAGCGATCTATTGTGACGCCTGTTCAGCATCCTGGCGCGCTCATCGCAACGAACCAAGATATTGTAGGTGCCCCAACTTCGGCGTTTCTCCGATTCGGTCGAATTTTTTCCCACCCGGAAACTATTGCTCCCACGACGGATAGGCACCGCGTGTATCCAGTTTCTTAATATACTTCTCAAGGCCTTCAATCCCAACGTTTTACTTGCTCATGGGAATTGTGTCTCCTTGGAGGGAACGAATTCTTCGCAATACAACCTGAATGAGCACCATGTCGAGAATCGTTTCCACCAGCATGTAACTCCCATTGTACAAGAGTGAGTAGAGCCAAACCGGCTGTCCCTCAGGCGCAAACTGGGCCCAGAAAACGATTCCCGATACGAAATGGGCGCAAAATCGCAAGCCGCTCGACGCAAGAACCGCTGCACCGACTCTTAGGCGCAAAAAAACCAGTTGGCTCGATTCGTTGAGGGTGGCAATCCCGGTCAACCCTATAACCCCGAACGCGAGCGGATAGTCCAAGAGCAGCTGGGCCGGGTGAATAAAGTGCTGCTCTCGCACCAAAGCAACTATGCCGTACATGATACCGGCAACGCCCCCCACCTTCCATCCTCTGAGCAACGCCAGCACCATGACCGGCAGCATGGCGATGCTGACCGATCCCCCATACGGCAGTCGGGGCAACGGGACAGATTTCGAGAATACATCGAACACCGTCGCCAGGGCCACAACAATCGCCACTTGAGCGTGAATTCTCACTCTCGAACTATCTAACACACGGCCCGGCACAGATATCCTATCTCATTGATAATATTTAACTTGTGGATACTTGGAGCGAGGTGGGTCGATGTTGGGTGGCTGGGAAACCGGTCGCCACTTGAGGAGTCCTATCCTATGCGGACCATTCCGGTCATGGTTCGCATCCCTCCCTTGCGGCCAGGGGCAAATGCCCCTGGCCGCGACTTTTTATAATGCCGGCTTTCTGGATCATCGACTCAGTTCGTGCGCTGGACGATGATAAATCCGAGAGGAACCTCGACGACGTCGCTTATGGCGCCGATGCCAAGTCCCAAGACAGCTTCCTCGAACTGGGGAAGCAGATCACCGGAGCCGAAGAAGTCGGTATCACCTCCATAAGGCGCGTTAGCCGCTATGGAGAACTGTTCAGCCATTCTGCCAAAGTCATCCCCATTCTCCGCCCTCATACGCAAATCCCTCGCCTCGGCCTCCGTCTTAACCAAGATATAGCGCGCTCGCATCTTGCCGTCCATAATGGCGCGCACCGCCTCGATCTGAAGATTCAAGGTGTGCATCTCCATGGCGTTCTTGGCCTTGGCTTTGGCGCGCCTGTAATATTCGAGGGCCAGCCCGTATTTCCGTTCCTGGGCGTAGAGGAATGCAATGTTGTTGTGGGCTTCCAAATCGTCTGGAAAAGATTGAATGATGCTCTCGAAGTGGCGGCGTGCCATGGTGAGAGAATCTTGTTCCGTGTAGTAAAAGCCGAAGAATCTATGAGCTTCGGGATTCGCTGAATCAATGAGCAACGCTGTATCCAGATGTGCTTTGGCGTTTTTGAGATCTCCCGCCTTCAAATACAGACCACCCAGGGAGCTTCGCACCATCGTAGCGTTTGGCGCCAGCTGCAACGCCTGCTCGACGTAATGAATTGCTGAATCCAGGCGACTTTGCGCCAGATAGGTTTCACCCAGCTTAGAGTAGATTGGAAGTTGGCCGGGTTGTTCGCGCAGCGACCTGTGAAATGTATCAACCGCTTTGGCAAACTGTTCACTCCGCAAATAGAGTTCACCCATTCGATTCAAGAAGCGCGCGCTTCCGGCTCCGGCGGCCAACGCACTCTCGTATTCGACCAGGGCCTCCTCCAGCAAACCCCTCGTCGCGAGGCTATCACCCAGCAAGGTGTGTCTCACCATGGGAGGTTCTTCCGCCGCAGCGGGAACCCCGCTGCAGAAAAGAAGCGCGAAGGCCAGAGCTATCATTTGTGTCAGAGGTGTTGTGGTCATGCCGTGCCGAACCGTTCCAGAAAGGTTCGTTCGGACTCCACGCTTCCGATGAGCACCATTTCTCCTCCCGCTGGGAACGGTGCGGTTGGCTCGGGGTTGGTCTTGAGGGTGCTGTCGTCACCCACCGCGATGACGGTGCAACCAGATTGACGCCGAATCGAGGAGCCCGAAATGCTTTTCCCAACCAGGCTCGAAGGCACCTTGACCTTGAAGACTTCGAGGCCTTCATCAACGAGGACAGTTGCGGTTCTTTCGAGGGTGCTCAAGATCGCGTTAGCCCCCATCGAAGCGTAGGACAACACAAAATCAGCTCCGGCCTCGTGCATCTTCGTGGCGTTGCGCTCGAGAGCGGAACGACTGACGATCTGAATTTCGGGACATAGACTGCGACAATACATCGTCAGATACAGGTTCACATCGTCGTCGTGGGTCGTTATGACAACGCTTGGCGCATCGTGAATTCCTGCCTTCTCCAACACTGCTCGTTCGGCCGCATCCCCATGTATGTAGTTGCTCTCTTCCTTCAAACGCTCGGCCACCTTCTCCACAATGCATGATTGGACCCCAATCTCCTTCAGGGCTTTAGCGGTAGCACGACCGACCCGCCCCCCACCTAATACGACTATCGGAGAATCGGAGCTGTCATGGGTACGATAAAGTCGGTTAAACTCCTCTATTTGATGGCGGCTACCGGCCAACACCAATACGGTCTCGCTATCCATCGTGCTACCCGGTAGCGCGGGTTCGAATCGACCTCGCTCCCAAACGCCCGCGATACTCAAGCCGAGGTTCCTTCGCAAGCCAATTTCTTGCAGCGTTTTACCGACCAGAGTAGTCCCCGCCAGGTTTGCCTCGGCAATCGCCAGCTCATCAAATTCTCCGATCACACTGGCTGGCACTGCGCTAATCCTCGCGTGCCTTGCCAGACTGGTCCCCATCATTTCGTTCAGCTGCAGGATCTTGTCGACACCCGCAAACTCCAGGATGTCGACCGAGGCAGGTTCTGTTGCGGTGCCAACCAGCGAGACGGTAGATGAAACCTGCCGGACGATAAAAGAAAGATTGGCGTTAGTAACGTCACTTCCAGTCATGACCACCATCGCGGCGGAGTCCACGTTTACGTTCCGGTAGGTGGCGGCGTCGTCCAGATAGCCGGTCACAACATTCATTCCAAGATCTGACAGGCGGGAAGCCTCAGACGCATCTGCAACCAGGAGAACGTGGTCGTAATGGTGTTGACCGAGCTTGGTGATGAGCGAGCTACTTACCGGGTCGTAATGGGTCAGGAGAACGTGGCCTTTTACATCGCTCGATAGCTTCCGTGGGGTGCGGAATGCGGATTGGGTTTCAATCCATGGCAGATATATGAACTGGATGACGGTGAACGGCAACAGTATCAGAACGAAAACGGTTCCAGACAGCAGGACCATCATCGAAAACATGCGGCCCGCCGTACTGTTGAATGTGACATCCCCGAAACCAAGCGTTGACATCACGGTCAGCGTCCAATACACACCGGTAAACCAGCTGTATTCTCTGCCTTCTCTCTCCATGAACGTATGAAACAAGATGCTGTATGTGGCCACCATTGCGCCGACGGCGAGCAACAACATCAACAGGATAATGATGTTTCTCCTGCTGGTGCGGTTTCCGATGAAATCGGAGAGGTGGGCGAAAAAGTTTTGTAGATTTGTCATTCAAGAGGTCGTTGGAAACGGCATTCTCGCCTGGCTGTGGTCGTCGCGGCACACGGCTTCGTAACCTACGCTATTCCTTTCACATTGGTGGAATGCCCGCTTGCTCTCTTCCATCCATCCGGGATACAGGTAGAAACCGGTACACGATGAGCGCTCCGCCGACGATGCCCGGAAGCAGCACATTGATCATAAACAGGATAACAGCCGCACCAAACGCGGGAACAGGCTCCAACTCAAGCATCGTAAAAACCAGAACCGCGACGCCCTCGCGCACGCCCAGATCCATGAATGCGATCGGAAGCAACGACTTCAACCCGAAGATAAGCGGAATCGCCCACACGGCCTTCGCGTCAACCGGGCCCCAGCTGTGCAACAGAAGATAGAACTGAGCACAAAAAATAAGATTGAACAGCACCGAAAAGAAAACCACCCGAATCCAGAGCCTCCTGGAGACGGAACCAACCACCGCCACGGCACGCCTGCCCCGTGTGCTGCGACTGAACAGGGCAACCAGTCTTCGCCGCATGATCCAGATAGCGGCAACCGCTGCCGTCGATACGGCAACAGCTATCAGCCCCATCCGGGGGAATAGAATAACGGCACTGACACTTGCCAGCAGCACGGTAACTGCAAATGATATCGTTCGATCGAGCGCTGCCAGAACCGAGATCTCGAATCGATCGCCCTCCATAAAGACGCCGCGTCCTACTTCGCCAAGACGTCCTGGTGAGGCCATGCCAAGGGCGAAACCCACGAAAAGGCTGTTCAAGCTCGACCGAGAGCTGCACGCAGAAATTTGGTTCTGAACGAGTAGGTGCCACTTGTTCCACTGAACGAAAATGATCGGTCCGACCAGAACGCAGGCCGCGGCAATCCACGGGACTTCGACGCGTTGGGCCGATCCGACAATGGCAACCGGACCCAAGAGATAGACAACCGACCCAAGGATCAGGGCCGTCGCAACAACCTTGCTGTATGCCAGAAATTTTCGTGGAGGGTGGTTCACGAAATGGCCGCGTATCGACCTCACCCTTTCAGAGGGGGGTTTCGCACACCAAGATACGAGGCGTGAAGTCCGATTGTCAATGTATGCCAGCTTGACATGCTGAGTGCGAGAGCGGTAAGTTTGGACTATTGCGCTCCAAACCCAAAGAAAGATGGACTATGGGAAACCACCGAATGGAAATCTGCTTAATTCGTGCAATCGCGATCTGCTTGTTGATCGCATGTGCCCTTCCCCTTCAGTTACACGCCGAGCCGTATTTTGCGTTTCGAGAAGGGTACAAGTGCAGCACCTGCCACGTGAACAAGACGGGTGGTGGCAAACGAAACGAGTATGGATCGTCATTCACCCAGACAGAATTCTCGCCCATCCTGGAAGCTGCCTCGGAAAACGCTCTCGATTTTTCAACCGATATTGGCGAAAGCTTTTCACTAGGGATGGATTTCATGATCGTGCACGAAACCCTTTTTTCGGTAGAGGAATCGATCGATGAAGGCGGTCGGAACGAGGTATACGAGCAAGACGGGGGGAACTCCTTCGATGTTCGCAGCGGCAACCTGTATATCGAGGCACAGCTGCTGCCGGACATTTTGACCTTGTACCTAGATGAAACGGTTTCGCCAACCGGAGCCTCGAACCGAGAAGCGTTTATCTTATACGACAATCTTCCGCATGGAGGGTACGTCAAGGCCGGACGCATGTTGCTGCCTTACGGCATTCGGCTGTGGGATGATGATGCTTTCATTCGCCAGATCACCGGATTCAACTACGACAATCAAGACCTAGGTTTCGAGGTTGGTGTCGAACCAGGCATGTTCAGCTTGAGTCTGGCTTTGAGCAACGGAACTCAGGGCGCTCGCGACGACAACACCTCCAAACAGATTTCTTCTACCGGCTCGATCATTGTTGAAAATTTCGTTGTCGGCGGCTCTTTCTCATTGAACAAATCCCGCGGTATCGAGCGAACCCTGTTTGGTCCCTACGCTGCAATGCGGGCAGGTCCGCTTACCCTTATGGGAGAGGCCGACTGGATAGATGAGTCCCCCGGCGGTCAGGAGTTCGTTTTTTACACCAGCGCCGAACTGTGGTTGCGCGAAAGCCTAAATGTGCGGGCGGCCTTTGACTACTGGGACCCGTTTGACGGGATCTCCGAGGACGAACGAAGTCGAATTTCGGTAGGTGTAAATGCGTTCCTGACGCCGTCTCTCGAAGCAAGCGCCTATTACAAGCTGAAGGAGAGCGTGCCGCAGGATGTTCCTGGTAATGCCGACGCATTGACCCTGTCGCTTCACAGCTTCTTCTAGCCGCAATCGTCTCGTCCTGCCGTCAGGCGGAATCCTTTTCTTCCGGCAGGAGCGCCGGCTCGACGATCAAGGATTTTTCGCGGCGCAGATGTGCCAACCCCGATGCCCCGCCCTTCGGACGCGTGACATACTTCACCTGGGTAAAGACGACGGAAACCTTTTTCGCCGTCCTTCCCTTGCTCCAATAGGCCGCAACCCCGGCCGCTTCCTCAAGCGTTCGGCGATCCGGACTCTCTTTGCGGCCTTCCAATCGCAGAACGACGTGCGAGCCGGCGTAGCCGTGCGCGTGGAACCAGACGTCGTTCTGCGCCGCGACCTTGTGGGTAAGAATGTCATTTTCCCAATTGTTGCGACCCGCCCAGACGCTCCATCCCGTCGTCGTTCGGTAGCGCCGGGGATGGGCATCCTGTTTCTGCTGCTTCCTCTGCTGCGCCACGTCCTCGTCACCGTATTTCTTCGTCAGGGCGATCGCTTCCTCTGACTCCGGATCCCGCTCGATCTCGTCTAACTCCAGTTTGATCGTGCATTCTTCTTGCTGCATCCGTTTCAAACGACATGGCAAGATTTCCAATCGCCTGGTGTACCTTGCCGCCCTCTTTAGATAGCCCGCTGCGTTTGCTGCCGGGGATTGGGTCGGATCCAGGTCAATCGAGATCTCCCGCTCCGACTCGTCGAAAATGTCACGTACTATGACTTCCGTCATACCCGGTTCCGCGAGATCCAGCTGCGCCATGAGCGAGTGCCCCATCCGCTGCGCGACATCGGCGTCGGCAGCCTCCTCCAGATCTCTTTCCAATGCCGCGATAGTACGCGACTTCCGACGCAAGTCCGCCTTCAGGCGTTTCTTCAAGCCCAGTCCCAGGGTTCCCGTTTTGCCAGCGGCTGCGGTTCTGGCTTCACATTCTGAAATCGCCGCGCTGATCGAGGACATTGCCGTCACCCCATCGCTGAGACGAGTTGGCTGCAACCCTGAAAAACGCCATTGCTCGTTTTCGAACCAACAGTACCCTCCTATTCCGGTCTCCCGATAGGCCGCACGCAATACGCTCCAGAGTCTTTCGAGGTCGTCACCCCTTACGGCGGACGCGCGGCTTCCTGCATCGATGCCGGCGCGAAACAGAAATTCCTTCGCCGCGTCTCCGTCGATAAGTGCGAGGCCGCGCACTAGGGCCAGGCGAATATCATCAGATCCTTGACGCATGCGCCTGACGAATCCTGCTTCCTCCTCGTCGGGTGGAAAGATCCGCTCCCTCGCGGGCGGACCCACGTACGGAGCATCCACAACAACCCGCTGCGCCGCCGCCGATCTTTGAGCTGTCGGCCATTTTCCCAATACCACACCCGACTCCTCACTGAGCAGAACCGCCTGGCTTCGCTTCGGCAGTAGCTCGAAAACCAGTCTGCCATGGGTGACGCGCTCGGAACGATCGATCCGTTGCAGGCGGAGCGCAAGAATTCGATCGGGCCCTGTCATCGAGACCTCGACGATTATTGCGCGTAGCAGATATCGCCAGGGGTGTTCCCGATTGGCCGGTGGCACCCGACCTTCTTTGGCGGCCAGAAAGAGGGCTCCCCTTCTGGTAAACCGCAAGATCTGCTCTTCCCGTGCGAATCCCCCCAATTCCAGAACGTCGTCTGCGACGCGGGCGTGACAGATGGTTTCCGTCGCGATCTGCTGCCGCAGTTCTTGCGCCAGGTTTCTCAGGGTACAGTAGTCGTAGGCCACTGAATAGGAAAGGAAGAAACGCGTGGGTGTACAGCAGGTTCGTTCAGGCTACTCCCAAACGATCACTTCGATGCGTCGATTGAGCGTTTTGTTCTCTTTCGTGGTATTGTCGACCATGGGGCGCTCTTCACCGTACCCTTTGGCCTCGACCATGGCAGGCCTGATGAACTCATAGGTGTCGATGAGATACTGCCGTACCAATTTCGCCCGCTTCTCGGATAGCTTCTGATTGCCTTCAAGTTCTCCGTCAGAGTCGGTGTGCCCTTCAAGCACTAGCTTTGAAGGCGCAAAATTCTTCACGAAGTCTGCCACCTTATCGAACTCCTCAGCAACTCCGGGTTTCAGATCGGCTTTGCCAGGGTCGAACAAGACGCTCGAATCTATGATCAGCCGCGGCACTACCAGGTCGTTCTTGAGCGCGGTCTTGTATTTGATACGCGGGTGGGAGATGGCGTACGGATTGGCTGCAAACCGCCCCAGCGACGAGCCATTTTGCGAATCGATGATGGTCATCGTACCAATATACAGTCGCACCATGAGATTCAGCTCCGCGCTGAGCCTCTTCTCTCGATACACGTTGAGCACGTCCCCCCCCTATTGATGCTCGACTCGAACCCCTTGCTGATGTAATACTCCCGCTTCTGAGCCAGGCTGTCAGGCAGGTCGCCTCCGTCGACCGTCTTTAGCGCCACCAGAATCCGGGGCGGGTCGAACTGGCTATAGCTGTGCTCATTGGTGCCGCACAGGACCACAAGGCACAGAAACATCTTCCCTAAAGATCGACCGCTCCTCAAAGGTGCCATGGCGACTTTTCCCAGTTAGTTGTGAGAACCGAGCAGATCGAGGCTGGCCTCCAGCTTGGCCAAGTTTGCCTCGTACTCATCGCGTCTCTTGTGTTCCTTAGCAACCACCTCAGGAGGCGCATTTTCGAGGAAACCCCGATTTCCCAGCTTGGCCTCCATGCCGCGCACCAAACCCTGAAATTTGGAGACCTCCTTTCGCAGGCGTTTGCGCTCCCCAGCCAGATCGATCAGTCCCTTGAGCGGAACAAAGACTGCGACGCCGCCTACGGAAGCGCTTCCAGATCCTGCGGGTTGTGGCAGACCGCGCCCGACCACAACCGACTCCGCCCTCACCAGATCCTCCAGGAGCCCGCGCTGTTCCGAGTAGACGCCAACCAGATCGTCCTCGGCACACGACAACACCAGCTCGATGCGTTTTCCCGGGGATATGTTCGATTCGCTGCGAATCGTGCGCACGGCGGTGACCACGTGCTGCAACTGGCTCATCGTCGCCTCGGCCGCTTCATCCAGGTCGGCCAGTGGAAAGACAGGCCAGTCGCAGACCATCAAGCTGGCGGGGGCGGTCGAGTCCTTCGGCAGCGCCTGCCATAAAACCTCAGTAATAAACGGCATGATAGGATGCATCAGGCGCAAGGCAGTTTCAAGAACTTGAACCAGCATTGCTTGAGCATTCTGCCTGGACTCGGCAGCACCTCTTTGCAGGCTCGTCTTGCACATCTCAACGTACCAATCACAGTAGTCGCGCCACAAGAAATCATACACTGCCCGCGTCACCTCGCTCAGTTTGTAGCTATCCAGGGCGCTGTTTACGTCTCTAATCGTGCCAGCCATTCTGCTCCGGATCCAGCGATCGGCCAGAGCGTCCCCTGCACCGAATGCTCCCCCTCCCGGGGTGTAGTCCTGTAGATTCATTAGGACGAACCGAGCCGCGTTCCATAGCTTGTTACAGAAATTGCGTCCGTTCTCGGCACTGGGCGAGGACAGAACGATATTGTTCTCGACTTCGGCGTCGAAACGCACGTCCTGCGTGGATCCGACCTGGTGGAGCAGGCTGTAACGTGTCGCATCCGCTCCATAGAGGCGAACCAAATCCAGAGGATTGAGCCCGGTTCCCAAGCTCTTGCTCATCCGCTTGCCGTCTTTGGTCAACACGGTCGGATGCACATATACGGTCTTGAACGGAATCTCCCCCACGAACTCCTCCGCGGTCATCACCATGCGAAGCACCCAGAGGTATAGTATGTCGCGACCGGTTATCATCAGATCGGTGGGATGATAGTACTTCAGGTCTTCCGACTCTTGCGGCCAGCCCAGGGTTGCGAACGGCCACAGAGCGGAGGAGAACCAGGTGTCCAACACGTCCGGATCCTGCACCAGATCCGCGCCTCGGCATTCCGGGCACATTTCCGGCTTCTTGGCGCTGACAATCGCCTTGGCGCCGTTTTCGAGCCTCACCCGAAAGGTCCCTTCCCTCAATGCAGTCTCGTACGGAATATCGTCCAAAGGTAACAGCCCCTTCCGACTGCATCCGGTACAATACCACGCCGGAATTCGGTGCCCCCACCAAATCTGTCGCGACAAGGCCCAGTCGCGAATGTTCTGCAACCACTCGACGGCATATCCCCGGAACCGATCGGGCAGATAAACGATCTCTTCGTTTTCCAGGATTGGCACGGTCTTCTCCGCCAAAACCTCCATGTTCATGAACCACTGTTCCATAGGCAGTGGTTCGATCACGGTGCCACACTTGTCGTGGTGCGGTACGGCATGGAGGTGGTCCTCCACCTTGACGAGGAGACCCTCGCGCCGCAGGGCCTCCACGACCGCCTCGCGACAAGCGTACCGGTCCAGACCAGAGAAATCGCCCGCGGCCGGCGTCATGGTCCCATCGAAATCGATGACCTGTATCTGTTCCAATCCGTGCCGCTCACCCACCTCGTAATCATTGGGATCGTGCGCTGGCGTCACTTTGACGGCACCGCTCCCCATCCGCGGGTCGGCGTACTCGTCAGCCACGATCGGTAGCGGCCGCGCCATCAGCGGCAGCTCAACCGATTTGCCGACGGCGTCTTTCCAACGCGTGTCGTCGGGATGCACTGCCACCCCACTGTCTCCCAGCATTGTTTCGGGTCGCGTAGTAGCCACCACCACCTGCCGCCCGCCATCGACCCCGGGATAAGAGATGTGCCACAGATGCCCTTGGAGCTCGAGCTCCTCCGTTTCCAGATCGGAGATTACGGTGCGACAGTTTGGGCACCAATTTATCATGCGCCGACCGCGGTAGATCCAACCCCGCTCGTAGAACTGCTGAAACGCCTTCAACACCGCTTGTTCGTACCGATCGTCCAGGGTAAATCGCGCCCGCTCCCAGTCGTAGCTACATCCCAACTTTCTCAGCTGGTCGTATATGGTCGTGCCGTACCGTTCCTTCCATTGCCAGACCCGCTCTACAAGGTTCTCGCGCCCAAGATCATATCGATTCTTGCCTTCGGTCCGCGCCAGCTCAGCCTCCACCTTCATCTGGGTGGCTATACCCGCATGGTCGGTTCCCGGTAGGCAGAGGGTCTCGTACCCTTGCATCCGCTTCCACCGTATTACCATGTCGTGGATGGCATGCTGAATGGCGTGTCCCATGTGCAGCTCGCCGGTCACGTTGGGCGGTGGAATCGTTATGGAGAAAGCGCTTTTACCTGGATTGACCCTTGAGCGAAAGTATCCACTTTCTTCCCAAACCCGGTACCAGCGGTCTTCGGATGTCGCGGGATCAAATATCTTTGGGATCAGCTCGCTCATCGGGATGTAACTAGGTTGAATATGAATGATTTAATGCCGATTCAGTCAAATATAGGAGGGGGGTTCTACATTGACAATGGGATATAGCTGGACCTGATTTTGCTCATGACAAGCCAGGAATTTTCCCTTCTGAAAAAGAGCACATGAGCAGACCCTTAAGTTTCTGTCTTCGAGGAGTCGGCGTCTTCCTCGGACTCTTCGCTTCCATCATGGCGATCGTCTTCGCGACCTTCGCGGTTCCCGTACTGCTTCTTCTTCTTCTGTGGGTAACGTAGACGACAGTGCCACTTCTTCCCCGGCGCTAGGAAAATAGTTCCCTGTCAACGGTTTCCCGACCACTTTCCGCTTTACAGATCAATACCTTCCAGGATTTATTAGGACTGCCGTTAAGCTGGTCCTTCACGGTAATTAACAGCGGGAAGATATGGCAGACTGGTCTCGGTTGACGACCGAACAGAGAAACCCTGCGAGCGAGTCCATAGACGAGATCTCTACGCTGGAGATGTTGCATGTCATCTCGGCTGAGGACGCGAAGGTTGCCCCCGCCCTGCGGCGCGAGCTTCCTGCCGTTGCGGCGGCGGTAGACGCGGTGACGGAAGCCATGACGCAGAACGGCCGCCTGGTCTATGTCGGAGCCGGCACCAGCGGTCGGCTCGGCATTCTCGATGCCGCCGAATGCCCGCCGACCTTCGGCACCGATCCAGGTGCAGTACAGGGCGTCATCGCCGGTGGCTCGAAAGCCGTTTTTCGTTCCGTGGAGGGGGCCGAGGACGATCGCTATGCAGCAGCAGATGCTCTGCGCAAACTAAATCTTTCTCCCCCAGACGTTCTCGTTGGCATCGCTGCCAGTGGCGTTACCCCCTTCGTGCTGGAAGGTCTCGCGTTTGCACGCAGCAGAAAATGCGCCACTATTCTCTTCTCATGCAGCCCAGGCGCAGCTGCTTCGGTCGATGCCGACATCAAGGTTATTCCGCTGGTGGGGCCCGAGGTCATCACCGGCTCGACGCGCATGAAGGCCGGCACGGCAACGAAGCTCTTTCTCAACATGCTTTCCACGGCGACCATGGTAAAGTTGGGCAAGACGTTCGGAAATCTGATGGTGGATCTGAAACCTTGGAACGCCAAGCTGAGAGACCGCTCGGCGCGCATTCTCTCGACCCTTGCGAACGTGGAGATTGAGGTGGCAGAGCGAACGCTGAAAAACTCGGAAGGTGATTTGAAGACTGCGCTGGTTATGGAGTTGTGCAAGGTCGATATCTCAACGGCTCGAGATCTGTTGGAGGAAAATATGGGAATGGTCAAAGCGGCCGTGAGAAACCGAACAAACTCGGAGGATTAACGTGGAACTGCGGCAGCTTGGAGACACCGAGATCCGCCTGTCCCCACTAGGATTGGGCACGGTTGAAATTGGCATGCCGTATGGCATCGGGAAACCGGCCCCACCTCCGGACGAGGAATGTATCGCGTTGTTGCATAGGGCAGTAGAACGCGGCATAAACTACATTGATACCGCCTCTGTTTACGGTCGCAGCGAGGAGATTGTCGGCAAAGCCTTCGCCCACTTCGAAGGCCCCCCCTTGATCGCCACCAAAGTAAACCTCCGCCCCGATCAGAGCCCTCCACCGACCCGCGGCCACCTTCGGACCTACGTAGAGGAGAGTGTCCAGCTGAGCCTTAAACAGCTTTACGCAGAATCCCTGGACTTGCTGCAATTGCACAACGCCCTCGATGAGGATCTCACGCCAGACCTCCTGGAGATCATGGTTGATTTACAGGAGCGCGGACTCGTGAAATATCTAGGGGCTACAACCTACGGGGAAGATGCACCGGCCCGAGTGTTGGAGCTATCTGATCATTTTCGCATCCTTCAAGTCGCCTACAATGTACTCGACCGTCGCCTGGAAAAACAGATTTTGCCACTTGCGAAAAAATTAGGCGTGGGCCTCGCGGTCAGATCGGTTTTCCTTCAAGGGGCCCTGTCCGACCGCGCGACCACGCTGCCCGACGATGTCGCGGATCTTCGCAACGCGGTGGCGCAGGTGCACGAGATCGCCGCAGCAGCAGGCATATCTTTGACCGCGTTAGCCTTGCGTTATGTCGCGTTCAATCCCGATACCTATATTACGTTGTTTGGCACCACCAGCTTCGATGAGCTCGACGCCAACATTGCCGCGTATGAGCAAGGCCCCTTGCCGACGGATGTCCTTGAAGCATTGAACTCCATCGGGCAGCTCGACGAATACTACCTGAACCCGGGAGCATGGAATCCATAAACGTCACGGCGGCCAGAAACGAAAAATCGATTGATATGCGAGAGATAGGCTATCTGTCTTGGGGTATGATACCGGTCGACGATAATCCGACCACAGGAGAGATCACGAGCAGCAACCCCCCGATGTTACCTCCCATAGCACTGGACAAGAATGTCAGTCTCGTCTTCCAGTTCTCCTCGGTACCGCCCAAGCTCTCCGTCGAGCTGGAGGTGACCGCCTTATCGTCCAGTGCCGCGGGCGACGCGCCATTGGAGTTTTTCACCGGCTCGAGCTCAAGCCGATACAGGTCTATAACTGCGGGAGACTGGAACCTCAACGCCGCAGGACTAACCATCAAGTGCAGCACCGAAATCAGCGGCGTCGAAAGCTATGTGAAGATCTATCGACCCGACAATCCGGCCCTCGTTATCAACAGGATAACCTTTTTCGCCCCATGACAGAGCTTATCGGAGTAGAGAAGGACCAGCTCGACACTCCAGCCCTTCTGGTCGACCTCGATCTTTTTGAAGCTAACGTCCGAACACTGGCCAAGGCATGCTCCGATAACAGCGTCGCCTGGCGACCACACTCAAAGGCTCACAAATCTCCCGAGGTTGCCCGCCTCCAGATAGAAGCGGGCGCCCACGGCATTATTTGTGCCAAACTGAGCGAAGCCGAGGTGATGGTCGAGCATGAAATCGACAACATCCTCATAGCCAACGAGATAGTTACCCCCGCCAAACTGCGCAGGATCGCTGCCCTGCAGCGTCGGGCTACGGTAGTGTGTAACGTCGAGGCAATCGAGGTTGTCGATCTGATTTCCGCTGCCGCAGCCGCCGAAGGTGAAACCATACCGGTATACATCGAGATGGACAACGGAATGAATCGCACCGGCGTCGATCCGGGCGAACCGACCCTCCGACTGGCGCAGAAGATCGAGACGACCGACCGGGTTTACTTGGCCGGCATGATGGGGTACGAGGGACAGGTATTGGACCTGAAACCGCTGGAGAAGAAAACAGCGGCCTGCCATCAGGCCCTTGCTCTCTTGGTCGAAACCCACGACCTCCTTGCCGCCAACGGGATCGAGGTGGACATTGTGAGCGCTGGCGGTACAGGCTGTTACCCTATTACCGTTGCTTACCCTGGCATCACCGAATTACAAGCCGGCGGCGGGATTTTCATGGACCTCTTCTATCGAGACGAATGTTTGATCGACGAGCTACACCTTGCGCTTACAGTTCTAACTACCGTTGTCAGCCGCCACCCACACCACATCGTCGTGGATGGGGGTTTCAAGACCATGTGCCAGAACCCAAAGCCCAGCCCAATCGACCACGACGAGCTGGAGTTGCGCGGCCTCTCTGCGGAACACGGCATCTTCAATGTCAAACAAGGGCGAACAGCTCCCAAGCTGGGAGATCGCATCGAATTCAATGTAGGATATAGCGATTCCACGAATTTCCTGCACAACCAGTTTGTCTGTATACGCAACGATCGAGTGGAAAGGGTCTGGCCCCTGTTGGGACGCGGCAAGCTGACCTGAATCTCTGTTCAAATGAATCTGCTTCTAGTATCGGTTGACAGCCTGCGGCTCGATTCCGTCTCCCGCACCAATACGCGCATTCGCACCCCGCGTTTCGATCACTGCGCGGACGAATTCTGCTTCTACGATCGCCTTTTCTCCGTGTCATCTGCCACCCGGCCTGTACACACCAGCCTCTTCACCGGTCTTTATCCGTTCGAACACGGCATCGAGGGGCAGCAGTACCGCCACATGCGCCAAGGCGTACCGAATCTGTTGGACCTTTTTTCTCAACACGGATATCTAGTGGGCGCGTATTCGGAAGTTCCGGAGATTTTTTTTGGGCTGGATTTCAGCATCCAACCCATGGACGATCTTCCCGGACTGCTGGCGACCACTCCGAGCGATCCGACGTTTCTCTTCCTTCACTACTGGCAAACCCACGTGCCCTACGGCGCCCGTGACAGCCGCGCACATGGGCAGACCCTGGAGTTACTGAGAGGCGGCGATCAGGCCACGGTGCGGTCGCGATATGAAACGGCTGTGCAACGTGTCTTCGAGGACTCCATTGCCCAAGTACTGGCAGGACTCGACCTGAGTAGATGGTGCATTTTTATCTTTGGCGACCACGGAGAGAGTTGGACCCACGAGGAGCCGTATCATGGTTTGACTCTGCGCAATTCCGTGTTGCGGGTTCCGTTGTATCTGCACATTCCCAACAGTGGTAATTCCCTGCCCCCCCGCAAGTTGCTATCCATTGTTGATTTTTTTCCGACCCTGACCGGTCTATTCCAGTTGCCCAACCAGTACCTGGGTTTTGGTCTCGACATGCGCCAGGAGCAAGCCTCCGACTATTACCTGGCGGAGATCGATCCGCTAGCCGACAACTCGGTCATTGCGAACGTCCCCGACGAACTACTCATCGGACGCGGTGGACGCGGTCGCCAGTGGGCATTGTTCAACCCTGCTGTGAAGTTGACTCACTACGAGAAAGCGGGATCTGATCGACTAGAGCACACCTTCGACGAGCAGTCGATTGAAAACCCGCAATTGGTGCGCCAGATGCACGCGGCGTTCGGTGTTTTGCGCGCAGAGTCGAGCTACGTGCGACATAACATTCCGGAGGGTTCTATGGACGAAGATCTGTTGCTCGATCAGCGTTTGCGGGATCTGGGCTATCTGACCTGAAGCGGCAGACTGAATTCTTCAGCGTGATACTCAGGATTGAAGATGCCGATCGATAATTTGGTGGTACTCCGGGCCCAATTCGCCGCCCAACTTCGCCCAGCGGTCGCGATACGAACCGTGGTCAAAATCAGGCACGAATCCCATCTTCAGATATAGTTTTACGGCGGCCACACGGAAATCGTCGGTCATGAGAAATATCGGTCTGGGTGGCTGTGTCAGGGCCGTCTCAACCGCCGCGGCGGTGACATGCCAGGCAAGCCCCAGACCCCGGTGGTCGGGGTCGGTGACGACCCAACCTATCTCCCAACAGGACCTTCCCCGCTTCTCGCTATCGTAGAGACCGGCTCCCGCAATCAGGGTCTCGTCCATGGTCGCGAAGAATTGTCCGTCTGGAAGCAGTGCGCTGAGAAGCACTTTCTCGATGCGGGCAACGGTCCAAACCCCGAGCTCGCTGGAATCATTTAGCAGCTCCGCCCAGGCAGATTCATCCCCGTCCCGATACGTCCGCAGCCGGCACCCCTCCTTCAACCTCCGAACTGCGGGCGGAGTCGCGTGCGGGTACCACATCAGTAACTGTGGTCGTTCGTTGTCCTTCTTTCCCAACCCCAGCAGGCTTCTCGCAAGATTTCTGGCGCTACCCAGCATGGCCCTGGCGGTAGAGCGAGGATTTGAACTTATCGGGAAAATGTGGTTTGAGCACGGTGATCTTGCAGTGGGGCATCGCCTCCGCCAACCCCTTGGGCGCGCGCTGATCGTATCCGAGAGCGATGACATCCGGATCGATTTCTCCGACAATGCGAAGGAAGTCGGGTCCGGGATGCCCTAAGTGAGCGCAATCGACCACTTCGACGCCAGCCACCATGTTGCGACGCTCGTCTTCGTCGTGATCGGGGAGAACCCCTTTCAACCGTTTGACATTCTCATCGCGAGCTATGACGACATGGAGTTCGGTGCCCAGTTCCGCCGCCTGCTCCAGGAACGAGACGTGGCCAAGGTGCAGGTAGTCGAAGGTGCCGCAGCACAAGACCCGCGTTCGAGCCGTTGTCATGTTGTTCAGTAGGACTCCTGTGAGCGCCTATCGATCCAGTAGTCCAGTCCCCTGTCCTCTTTGAGCAATCTACCGAACCGCTCGGCTTCCCAGCGCGAACCGAAATAACCGATGCGGACCCTCACCCCCTTGCTTCCTGGATTGGCGATAGCGTAGGCAGGGTACCCAGCGGAACTGAGTTCGCTTACGATCTTGCCGGCAATCCGGGCGTTCTCGTACAGGCCTATCTGAACCGTAAATTCCCCTTCGGGCTCGTACATGATCAGCAAGGTAGAGTCGGCGTTCACAACACCGCCCGCGCTCGCCGTCTCCTGTTCGATGACGACGATTTCGCTTCTCCCGGACCTCCCCTGCAGCCCTAGCTCGTCGTCCACGCCTTCCGGCTCCTCCTCGTTCCCACAGGCGCTCCAGAAGACTGCCAGAAACAACATGCCGACTCTGGGCCCGGAAGGAACCTTCGGCGTGCGTTGCCGACGAGGTTCGGTCCCGTGGTTAGTGGATCGCCTTGAGCGCATCGTAGTGTGCGGTGAGTGTCCGCTCGATGTCCCGATCGGAATGAACCGCCGAAACGAACCAACATTCGAATTGCGAAGGGGCCAGATACACCCCGCGCTCAAGCATCTCCCAGAAGAAGAGCTTGAACAACTCAAGGTCGGACGAGGCGGCCGAGTCGTAATCAGTTACCTCGGCGTCGGTAAAAAACTGGCACATCATGGCGCCGACCCCGTTTACAGTGTAGTTAAGGCCGAGCTTGCGAAGGTTGTCCACCATGCCGGATCGTAGGAGATCTGCTTTCCTTTCGAGTTCGACATAGGTTTCCCCCTCCCCCAACATACGCAGCTGTTCCAACCCGGCGGACATGGCCAGCGGATTGCCGGCCAGAGTGCCCGCCTGGGAAATCTTTTTCCCCAACGGTGCAAGATCGGTCATAATCCGACTTTTGCCACCGTATGCACCAACGGGCAAACCACCGCCGACGATTTTACCTAGACAGGTCATATCGGGCTCAACCTCAAGCCGCTCTTGTGCGCCCCCCGGGGCCACCCTGAAGCCGGTAATGACCTCGTCGAAGATCAGGATGATATCGTTCTCGTCGGCGAGGTTCCGCAAGCCGGCGAGATAACCCTCCCGGGGCGGTATCGTGCCCATGTTCCCAGCCACCGGCTCGACGATAATAGCTGCAATCTCTCCACGGTACTCGACCACCGCCTCCGCCACCGCAGAGATATCGTTGTACGGAAGGGCGATGGTATTTTCCGCGATCCCGCGAGGTACGCCAGGGCTGTCCGGCGCCCCAAGGGTCAGTGCCGACGAACCCGCCTTGATGAGAAAGCTATCGCCATGACCGTGCCAACACCCTTCGAACTTTATCACCCTGTCCCTGCCGGTCGAGCCCCTGGCAAGCCTGATGGCCGCCATGGTCGCCTCGGTTCCCGAGTTGACCATACGCACCATCTCGATGGAAGGAACCATATCAATTATCTGTCGGGCGAGCGCCGTTTCAATCTCTGTCGGCGCCCCAAAGCTGGTTCCTTTCTTACACGCTTCCTCGACGGCACTCACCACTCGTGGATGCGCGTGGCCAAAAATCAGAGGACCCCAGGAACAGACGTAGTCGACGTATTCATTGCCGTCGATGTCAAACAGGTGCGATCCGCTGCCGTGACTTATAAACAGCGGCCCTCTGCCTACGGCGCCGAAAGCGCGCGCCGGGCTGTTGACACCGCCCGGAATCACCTCCTGAGCCTCGGAGAACGACTTCCTCGACCTGATCCCGGGATAATTGGGTTCAATTGGAGGGTTCATGCAGATTCAGCTTGCTCCCGATCGGACGTTGACGTTTAATTTCAATGTAACCGGAATGTTGGACTGGGATAATAATGGCGCTACTGCTTATGATCGATGACAACCCACAAAGCCGTCGCTACGTGGAACGCATCGTACAGCACCGCACAACCCACAAGATAGTGTTTGCCCGCACCAGTGACGAGGGTATCGAAAAGATTGTCGAGCGGCGCCCGGATCTCATTTTTCTCGATCTCTTTCTGCCGGGGATGGATGGCTTCGAGCTATTCGATCTCCTGCGCAATCATCCAGCAACCGAAAGTATACCGATCGTCGTGCACACCGCTGTTCCGTTGGATCCGATCACCGAGTTACGTATGAAAAAGGTGCGATGCGAGGGTTTTCTGGAGTTCCCTATTGAGGCCAGTGAGTTCAATAGGGTCATCGATATCGGGCTGAAGAGGAACGAGATTTCGGTACAGAAATGGGTGCCGCCGAGCGTCTAGCTAACTAGCTATCTGCGGCATCGTCTTCGGGAAAATCGTGCAATCGAGTGATGCGAACGGCCATGAGATCGGTAACAACCACAACCTCTCCCTCGGCGAACTGCCGACCGTTTATCCGTATGTTGAACGCCTCGCCCGCTAGTTTGTCCAGTTCGATCACGTCCTGCTCTTTGAGATCGGTAAGCTCACGAACGGTCATCTCCTTCGTGCCCAGTTCGACGGCGATGTCGACTATGACGTTGTTGAGTCGATTGACTCTCTCCGTTGTCCTGGGAACGACGGTCGTATCCAGCTGGGGGAACTGAATGGCTTTGATTTCGTCGCTGTCGTCGAGCTCGTCGAGGGCATGTCCGCCTTCCGACCATGCCTGTAACGCCTCCTCAACTCTAGAGATATCGGCAAAAGGCACGGCTCCCGCATCGGGTTGATCCGGGGCCAGATCGTCGAATTGAGCCTCTTCGACCTCTTCTGCCACAATCGTCTCTTGCTCGACCGTATCCTGGGTTTCGCTCATGTGCAGCGCCTCAATCCGGTTCGTCCGAACGAGATGAAACGCCCTCTCCGTTCGAAAATAATGTGGAAACCTCTATAAATCCACTGTTTACATCGTGGCCCGGTGCATCTCGCTCCCTCGCGCGGCATCGCTGGAATCACACCGCCCACCACTATATGCATCGGCAGAATCGCCCGTCGCTCGAACCGAAAATCGAACCTCCTAGATGCTCGAGCGGCCAACCACTCAAATTTAGCAAGCATTGTGCCATGCCGCAACTCGTTTCGACGACCGGCCACGGGCACCTCCCCGCCCGCTCCATCAAGGTTGTATTCCCCCCCTTGACGATCTAGTGCAATCACTGTAACCGTTTTCATTTCAACGAGTAACAAAATTATTATAACTTGATCTATGAGGTGTTATCGTGTCCGTTTTGGATAATGTTCAGATCGTGCTCGTCAACCCATCGGTGCCGGGGAACATCGGAGCCACGGCACGGGCTTTAAAGAATACCGGAATAAACCGACTATTGCTGGTAAACCCCGGACCTTGGGATACACCAGATGCTCGGCGGATCGCCCATGGGTCCGCAGAGATTCTGGATGGGTGTCAAGTTTTTCCTGATCTTCCCGCCGCGATTGCCTCCAGCAGCCTTGTGGTAGGCACGACACACCGCCGCGGGCGAGATCGTGAGATAACAGCTGCGGCGGATGTGTTGATCGAACGGATCGTTACAACGGCCCAAAACCAGAGAGTGAGTGTCGTTTTCGGTCGCGAGAAGGACGGTCTTTGGCTGGACGAGCTACAGTATTGCCACGAACTATTGCATTTCCCAACCGCTGTCGACTACCCCTCCCTCAATCTGTCCCACGCGGTTCTCTTGACCACCTACAAGCTCTACATCGCTTCGCTTCAGCCCCTGGAGACACCCAGCCCCTCGAGTTTGACCTCTGCCGAAAGGGAGCACCTGAGCCACCACATCCTGGCGGCTTTGGATGCGATCGATTTCGAACACTACAACGGAGACCCAGACCACTTCATGCGGATCTTGCGGCGGGTTTTGAGCCGCGCGGAGCTATCTGGAAGAGACGCTGTGGTGCTGCACAAGATCTGCGGGCAGATCGAGAAATTTTCCGTCAGGCAGAGTGGAAGCAGGCCCAAGATTTAGTTAGAGAGATGGATCATAGCCACTTGCCGAACCATTCCAGAGCATCGAACTGCATGTCAGGGGGAAAGCTGTGTCCCGCAGAAAGTTCGACCCGTAGTTCAACGCGGCTATCTCGATTATGCCGCCGATATTCAACCCGAGCAGCTTCGAGGGTGCGCTGCGCGGCGGCTAACGGTATCAAGGGATCTTCCTGTCCGATCATCAGCAGGAGGGGACGTGGCGCAATCATCGGCGCAACCATCGCGGCATCCATCGTTGTCAATTCTGGGTACTCCGACTTGAAAGCCGCAAACGCCTGTTCTCCGTCAACCCCGGAGCGCACCAACTCGTGCCGCAGCGCCAAGCCCGGAAAAACTTGCTTCCATGTGCCGGCCGCGAAGATCTCCCGCCAACTCAACTGGCCCGCCACTGAGACCACCACCTTGACGCGGTCGTCGAGAGCGGCCACCAGCAACGCCTCCATTCCCCCCATTGACAGCCCTAACATGCCGATGCGGTCGGCATCTACCTCTGGCGTCGTTTCCAGGTAGTCCAGGGCCCTCATCAGATCGTAAACATACTCGCCCCAGACCTTTGCCAGCCCTTTGGTATAGATGGCCGAACTGAGATCTCCTTGCCGTTCTCCATGGTACGGACGATCGATGCTCAGGACGTAAAACCCAGCCTCTGCCCACCTCGGCAACAGGTCGAGCGGACGCAACAGGTCTTCCTTGCGATTCGGACTGCCCGGCATACACAAAATCGCCGGCAGGGGTCGCGTGCGCCCCAGTTCCGAGTAACACGCCAGTACCGGTATCCAGTCGCCGTAGCGTCCCTGAAAACGTACCCTCTCGAATACCAGGTCGCGCCTGGTCCAGGTGGAGTCTACTCGCGGCTGGAGCTCGTTGCGAAAGTGGGGGATCTGCATCGTCGAGCGCAGCCCGACAGTGTCCGCGGTCGGTGCGTTCTGGCAACCCGCGAGGAACCCTATGATGGGGAAGAAACACGCGAAACGGAATGGTACAAACTTCAAGCGGTGTCGGCTTTTGTGAGTTCGAGGTCGCGGTCGACCATCATCCGGACGAGATCCTCGAAAGAAACATCCGGCTTCCACCCGAGTTCCGCTTCAGCTTTTGCCGCATCTCCCCGGAGTATATGGACCTCCGCCGGCCGGAACAGATTCTCGTCTACGACCACGTAGTCGTTCCAATCGAGATCCACGCATTCGAAGGCTACGCGACAGAAGTCGCGGATCGTGTGATCGACTCCGGTCGCGATTACATAGTCACGCGGTTCGTCTTGCTGCAACATAAGCCACATGGCCTTGACGTAGTCGCCTGCAAAACCCCAATCGCGGCGGGCATCGAGGTTGCCTAGACGCACCTCGCTGTCAAGTCCGAGTTTGATGCGTGCTACAGCGCGTGTGATCTTGCGGGAGACGAACTCCAGGCCCCGGCGTGGCGACTCGTGATTGAACAGGATGCCGGCGCAAGCGAACATGTCGTAGCTCTCGCGGTAGTTGACCGTAATCCAGTGTGCGTACAATTTGGAAACCCCGTACGGGCTGCGGGGATAGAAAGGCGTGTTTTCCGATTGAGGCGTCTCTATGGCCTTGCCGAACAGCTCGCTTGTGCTTGCCTGATAGAAACGAATCTTATCGTTCGCCCCTCGAATCGCTTCCAGAAGCCGAATTACGCCCAGGCCGGTGATCTCTCCCGTCAGTAGCGGTTGCTCCCACGAGGCGGGCACGAACGACTGAGCGCCCAGGTTGTAGACCTCATCAGGTTTGGACTTCCGCAACGCCGAATCCAGCGAATTTTGATCCAGCAAATCACCCGACAGGATCTCCACCTTGTCCTGGAAATGCCGGATGCGCTCGAAATTGACTGTACTGCTACGCCGGATCAGACCGTAGACCTCATATCCCCTGTCCAGCAGAAACTCCGCCAGGTAAGATCCGTCCTGGCCCGTTATCCCCGTAACTAGTGCGCTCTTGTTCACGAGAGAGCCTTCCCTTCCTCTGTGTAGGATTCCACAGGTGGACAGGAACAAACAAGCTGCCTGTCCCCCTTTGCGTTGTCCACACGGGCAACGCTTGGCCAGAACTTTCGCTCCTTTAACCAGGAGGCGGGCAATGCCGCCTTCTCTCTACAGTACGGCCTCTTCCAGTCGGAAGATACCACTGCTTCGAGGGTGTGTGGTGCATTGATCAGCACATTGTCCTCGAGATCGGCGGCGCCGGTTTCCAACTCTGCGATCTCCTCGCGTATCGAGATCATGGCGGAGCAAAATCGGTCTAGCTCTCGCTTCGACTCGCTCTCCGTCGGTTCGATCATAAGGGTGCCCGCTACCGGAAAACTGACGGTGGGGGCATGATACCCATAGTCCATGAGACGTTTGGCCACGTCCTCCACGGTGATCCCGGCTGAACCTTTGAAGTGCCGCAAGTCGATGATCGCTTCGTGGGCTATTAATCCGCTTTTGCCCCGGTAAAGCACAGGAAAGTGCGAATCGAGTCTATGGGCGACATAGTTCGCGTTTAGAATCGCTATTACGGTCGCGCGACGCAGTCCGGGACCGCCCATCATCTTGATATAAGCCCACGAAATGATGAGAATGAGGGCGCTTCCCCATGGCGCCGCGGCCACCGGTCCGATCGCCGCCGATCCCCCACAAGGGACGATGGGATGAGAAGGCAAAAACGGTTCCAGGTGTTCGGCCACGGCAATGGGCCCCATGCCCGGCCCACCCCCGCCGTGGGGAATACAGAAGGTCTTGTGCAGATTGAGATGGCACACGTCTATGCCAATTTTCCCGATCCTGCTGAGACCGACAAGGGCGTTGAGATTGGCACCATCCATATAGACCTGACCACCCCAGCGATGCACCGTTGCACAAATCTCGGTAATCCCTTCTTCGAAGACTCCGTGAGTCGACGGATATGTAACCATGAGCGCCGCGAGGATTTCGGCGTTCGCCTCCGCTTTTGCGGCCAAATCCTCAAGATCGATGTTACCCTGGTCATCGCAGCGAACGACCACCACCTCGTAACCGGCCATTATTGCGCTCGCTGGATTGGTACCATGGGCCGAAGCCGGAATCAAACACAACCTGCGTTGCGACTGCCCTGTCGACACGTGGTAGGCTGCAATCGCCAGGAGTCCCGCCAACTCACCCAGCGAACCTGCGTTCGGTTGCAGCGATATGCCCGGAAGCCCAGTAATCTCGCGCAGCATGGCGCTCAGTTCGTCTATGATTTCGGCGTAGCCCAAGCCCTGGTCCGCGGGAGCAAACGGATGCAGACGCGCAAACTGTGGCCAGGTAATCGCCAACATCTCTGCGGAGGCGTTCAGTTTCATCGTGCACGATCCGAGCGGAATCATGGAAGAGACCAAGGAAAGATCCCGTTCCTCAAGACGCCGCATGTATCGCAGCATCTCCGTCTCCGACTGGTAGCTGTTGAAAACCGGATGGGCCAAATAGCTAGATTGCCGCCGATGGGGTTCTTGCCACGAAAAATCCCCCTCGGCGCCGGAGGAAGCGCCTGCAGCCACGCCCAAACATGACGCGATCTTCTCGATATCCGCTGGGCGGCTGGTCTCATCCAGAGCGACACAGAACTCGTTCGCAGTCAGCAGGCGAAGGTTGTATCCCGCATCTTTCGCTCGGGTCACGACCTCGCTGGCACCGCCTGAAATGCAACAAATCTTCAGACAGTCGAAGAATTGATCATGCCCAATCTCCCAACCCTGATGGCTAAGGGTCGTCGCCAAGTCCCGCGTCAACTGGTGAATGCGACTCGCTATGGCTTTGAGTCCGTCGGGTCCGTGAAATACAGCGAACATGCTCGCGACCACCGCGGGCAACACCTGGGCGGTGCAAATGTTGCTGGTGGCTCGTTCTCGCTTGATGTGCTGTTCCCGAGTTTGGAGTGCCATCCGCAACGCCCTCTTTCCCCTGGCATCCTCTGAGACCCCGATGATCCGACCCGGAACGTGTCGCCTGAAATCCGCCCGCGTCGCGAAAAACGCAGCGTGTGGCCCGCCGAATCCCAAAGGCATGCCCAATCTCTGAGTGCTGCCCACCACCACATCGGCGCCGAACTCGCCAGGAGGTGCAAGCAGGCACAGACTAAGAAGATCGGCTGCAACGACCACGAAAACGTCATTCGACCGTGCTGCGGAGCAGATTCCGCGCAGATCGCGGATCTCACCACTTGTGGATGGATACTGCAGTAGCGCGCCGAAGCTTTGACCAGTGAGGTCGAATCTCTCCGGGTTTTCCACCACCACGTTCCATCCACGGGCACGGGCGCGTACCCGAACCACTTCGATCGTTTGCGGATGGCAATCTGCGGCAACCAGAAACCGGGGCTCTCCCTCAACCTTCGATAGAGCGTGCAACATGCTCATCGCTTCTGCGGCTGCCGTCGCCTCATCGAGCAGCGATGCATTCGCCAACTCCATGCCGGTTAGATCAATGACCATGGTTTGGAAATTTAACAGCGCTTCCAGGCGCCCCTGAGCTATCTCGGATTGGTACGGGGTGTATTGGGTGTACCAGGCTGGGTTCTCCAGGATATTGCGCTGGATTACTGGCGGCGTATGACAGTCGGAGTAGCCCAAGCCCAGCAGGTTGTGAGCAATCCGATTTTTCGATGCTTTAATACGCAACTCCTCGAGGAGCTCCGGTTCGCTGAGCGGGTCATCAATATCTAGGGGTCGAGTCGCGCGAATCTGCTTCGGAACCACGCGATCGACGAGTTCCTCCAGCGTCCGAATCTCCAGCTCTTGCATCATGCCGCCGATCTCGTCGACGTCTGGTCCGATGTGACGACGCGAAAAACTGCCCACTTCCGCTAGCTGGTCGTCATCTCTGGGACGCATGTTTCCTCTTCTTGACCCGGGACGGAACAAATGGCAAAGAAACGACCTCGGCCCGTTTTCTTTGTCCGCGGATCTCTATCTGCAGCTCAGTTCCTTTTCTTGCCTCGGTATTATCGACATAGCCAAGAGCTATTCCGCTTTTGATTGTCATCGAATAGGTTCCGCTGGTAACCCTGCCCACTTCTTTTTCCTCCGCTGCGAAAACCACCTGCCCCCGCCTGGGAATCCCTTTCTCCAAGAGCCTCAGCCCAACCAATCGCTGTCTGTCCCCCTGCTCCCGCAACCGCTCCAGCGCCTCTCGGCCGACGAAATCAGCCGTTTTGTCGAGGCGTAGGGTCCAGCCTAGCCGCGCCTGCAGCGGATCCGTTGAGACGTCGATTTCGTTCCCGTACAAACAGAACCCCATCTCGGTGCGCAGCGTATCGCGACACCCGAGGCCACATGGCTCCGCTTCTTTACCAAGCACAGCATCCCAGAGAGCTGCAGCATGGTCGCTCGAACTCACGATTTCGAATCCGTCTTCTCCCGAATAACCGTTGCGACTGACGAGCAGACTTCCGTACGAACCGGTCATCTCCAAGAAAGTATAGTATGCCAACGACTCTACATCGTCACCGATCAATCCCTGCAGCAACTTCTCCGACTCGGGGCCTTGTACGGCGACTATAGCTCGCCTCGCGCCAACCGATTCGATCTCGACGTTTGCGAAACGCTCAGCAGCGCCTTCTATCCAACGCAGGTCTTCCGCTGTCCGGCTGGCGTTCACCACCAGCAGAAACTCGTCAGCATCGAATCGATAAACCGTCAGATCATCGATGATTCCGCCTTGCTCGTTGCAGAGGACCGAGTACAACATCTGTCCCAGCTCGAGCTTGCCGGGCTCCGCCGGGAGCAGGTACTCCAGGAGGGCGATCGCGTTGCCCTTGGCGATGCGTATCTGCCCCATATGAGAGACGTCGAACGCACCAACCGCGGTCCGGACCGCCTCATGTTCAGCGCCAATACCGCGGAATTGGACGGGCATCTCCCAACCTGCAAACGGTGCCATTCGTGCGCTTCGAGCGAGGTGGTTGGGATGCAATGGTGTCTTGCGAAGCTCAGCTTCCGTCATTTGTTCAATCAGAGGCGCAACTCTCACCCGACAGTTCCCGCCACAAGCTCTCGGCCTCATGTTCCAGATCAGTCAGTGTGCCGTGGTTGTGTATCACGTAGTCTGCCATGGTGCGTTTTGCGTCCGAGGGCAGCTGAAATGCCATGCGCTTCTCTATCTCCTCGCGTGTCAGCCTTCCTTGACGGATGACTCGCTGAATGCGCTCCTCCTCGTCGGCATCGACCACGACGATGACATCGTACGCCTTCTTGTCACCCCACTCAAAGAGCACCGCCGCCTCGACAGCTATGATTCGTTCGCTACTTCTACCGATCTCCTCTACCTCTCTCCGCAACGCCGAGGACAGCGCCGGTTGAACAATCTGGTTCAACCGTTCATAGCTGTCTCTGTCGGTAAATGCCTTCCGCCCGAGCCGTCGCCGATCGACCTTGCCGCTTTGGTCGACGATCTCCTCACCGAAACTCTCGAGCAGCCGCTGTTTGACGGAGGTTTGCTCTATGACTCGGTGGCCAATCTGGTCTGCATCGACGACCACGGCTCCACGACTGCGGAAATACTCCGTCAGGTATGACTTTCCAGCTCCGATTCCGCCGGTGATTCCGATAAGCACGAGAGAGCAGGTTCTCTGTCAACCAGGATGGCCAGAAGGAGATTCTTGGGGGAGTGAGCGGCCCAACGGCCGTGCTACCGAGGGGAGAGTGGAGCGCCGCAGCGAAACAACCGTCGCTATCGATCGCCTCTCAAATATTTGAAGAATTCGCTCTCCGCCGGCAATACGAGCACCGTATTGTCGTCCAGAGATTTTTCGTACGCCTCAAGAGTACGGGTAAACTGGTAGAAGCGTTCGGCATTTCTATAGGCCGCCGCATAGATACGCAGCGCCTCCGCGTCACCTTCACCGCGGATTCCCTGCGCTTTCTCGTATGCTCCCGCGCTTATGCGTGCCGCATCCAGGTCTGTTATGGCGCGTATCTTGAGGGCCGCTTCTTCCCCTTCGGAGCGATACCCCTTCGCCTCCCGATCGCGCTCCGCACGCATGCGATCGTAAACCGCCGCTTCGTTTTCTGGAGGCAGATCGGCCCGCTTGATGCGCACGTCGAGAACCTCGATTCCATAGACCCGTGCCGCTTCGTTGGCGCGCTGGGCCACCAATTGCATGAGCTCTTCTCTGTTGATGGAAACGACTTCCGTCAGATCGTGTTGGCCCAACTCCTTTCGGAGCTCCGAGTAGATGATATCATCCAGACGGGACTGTCCTTCCTCCGTAGTTCGCAAGGTCTGCATGAACAGTAGCGGATCGACGATTCGCCACCTGGCGTAGTTGTCCAGGATGAGAATCTTCTTGTCCTTGGTGTAGATCTCCTCGGGGTTGGCGTCGTAGCCCAGCAACCATTTATCGAAGAAGGTTACCTTCTGCACCGGATTGGGAAGCTTGAAATAAAGTCCAGGTTCGCGCACCACCCGAACCGGTTCACCGAACTGGGTCACGACCCCCTGTTCCCATTCGCCAATGGTAAACGCAACTAGGTTCAACCCGAAAAGAGCGACCACGATAGCGATGAGGAGGCCGACGGGACCTTTCATTTGTCACCGCCTTTTTGGGTCAGATTCAACAGGTTCAGAAGCCCTCCGCTGTTGTCGTTTTCAATAACGTACTTTTGCAACGTTGGAAGAATCTTTTCCATCGTTTCGAGATAGAGGCGAGTCTCGGTCACAGCAGGCGCCTTCTTGTATTCCTCATATACCGAGGCGAAACGGTCTGCGTCACCCTGTGCCCTTCGGACGCGTTCGACCTTATAGCCTTCCGCCGCCTTGAGCGCTTTTTCGGCCTCACCTCTGGCCTTCGGAATAATGTCGTTCTGGTAACCCTTCGCTTCGTTGATCAGTCGTTCTCTATCCTCTTTGGCGCTAGCCACGTCCTTGAAGGCGGCGTCGACCTGGCTTGGGGCACTCACCGTCTGCAATTGAACCGTCTCCACTACCAGACCGCATTGGTAACGGTCAAACTGTTCCTGCAATTTTGCTTCAATCTCGGTCTGAATCAACAGCTTCCCTTCCGTCAGCGCCTCCTCGATCTTGTGCCGGCCAATTACCTGTCTGAGAGCGGCTTCGCTGGCGTCATGGACCAAGCCCTGGTTGCGCTCCTCGAACGCTCCGAGCCCCTCCACGTTAAAAAGAGCATCCACTACACTCTTGATGCGATACTGAACCACCATCTCCACATCGATAATATTCTCGTCCCCCGTAAGCATTAAGGCTTCCTTCGGAATATCGCGGTAGCGGGCGGGGGGACCCGGGTCGATCGTCCGAAAACCCACCTCGTCGCGATAGACCTTGGTAACCGACTTGACGATGACGACCTCGATGGGCGGAGGCAGATGGTAGTGCAGTCCCGGCTCCACCACGTAATGGAGCTTTTTGAAGCGGAGCACGACCCCTTTTTCATCCGGATCTACCGTGTAAATTCCGCTTAAAAACCATAGAGCGAGCAGAATGCCCACGATCATGTACAGCATCTTTGGGCTCAGGTTCAGCTGAGGTACGGATTTCTGGCCCGGAAATTCAAACTGTTGTGGCATTCAATCCCTTTCGCGACACACATGCCGGCTGGAGTACCAAAACGGTTGAAAATCTATGCGGTGTCGATTCGGCTGTCAATCTGTGGAGAGCCACTGTCCGAGCTCGAATGCGTTGACACTCGAGAAACGAAAACGTATTCTCTCGCCGAGCCACAAGAGGCAACTGAAAGGAATTCTCCATGGCCATTGTGCCAATCGTAATCGAGCAGACGGGAAGGGGCGAGCGCGCCTACGATATATTCTCCATGCTTTTGAAGGAGAGGATCATCTTCATCGGCTATCCCATTAACGACAGCGAAGCCAACCTCATCGTCGCTCAGCTCCTCTATCTCGCTTCTGAAGATCCCAATAAAGACATCTCCATCTACATCAACAGCCCGGGCGGAAGCCTGACAGCCGGGTTGGCCATTTTCGACACGATTCAGCACATAAGCTGCGACGTTCAGACTTTGTGCGTCGGTCAAGCTTACAGCATGAGCGCCATCTTGCTGGCGGGGGGAACAAAAGGAAAAAGGCATGCCTTGCCCCATTCCCGGTTCATGCTGCACCAACCATGGGGCGGGGTTCAGGGTCAAGCATCGGACATAGAGATTCACGCCAAGGAGATCATGGACTGGCGTCAGCGGCTCAATCAGATCCTGGTGGAATCCACAGGCCAATCGGTAGAACGTATTGTAGAGGTGACGGAAAGAGACTACTTCCTCTCTCCTGCCGAAGCACTGGAGTTCGGCCTGATCGACACAGTACTCACCTCCGAGCGGGAAACCGAGGAGATCGATTCGGGGCCCTAGCCTACTCCAGACCTACCACCTGGTTACGCCCTCCCAGTTTCGCCCTGTAGAGTCGCTCATCGGCCCGCCGCACCAACTCCTCGACCGATTCCACATCGTCGTTCGGATAGGTGGCGATCCCCATACTGATGGTAACCCTCACTCTTGCACCTCAGGCTCGAATCGTGCGCTTTCGATTGCGCTAAGTATGCGTTTACCCAAGATCGCGCTACCCCGGGCGTCGGTGTGATTGAGAACCAGGGCAAACTCCTCACCCCCATACCGGGCGATCAGATCCTCCCCACGCATCAGCGTTCGCGTCAGGTTGGCTACCCCGCGTATCACCGAATCGCCCACCTGGTGCCCCCACGTGTCGTTGATGCTTTTGAACCGATCGATGTCCAGGAGTGCGCAGGAACACGGATGTCCGTAACGCCGTGCCTCTTTCAGCTTCACAGCAACCTGGGCGTCGAGATATCGTCGGTTATACACCCCGGTGAGTTCATCCACCAGGGCATCGGATTTTAAGTCATCGATCCTCTTCTTGGTGCGCAGACGTGCCGCGATCAGTGCCCCGAGCTCCCGGGGCTCGAATGGTAGGTCGATAAAATCCGAAGCGCCGGCACGCAGTTCCCTCGCACGAAGCTCCCAGGCGGTATTGCTGCCCAAAAGTATTACCGGGATGTCGACCTCGCGCGGATCCACCGCCGGCAATGCGGCCACCAGGTCGGTCACCGGCAGAGGCGTCGTTGTCCGATCCACGATGACGAGATCAACCTGGCGATCGGCCAACGTTACTCGCGCGAGATCCCAGTTTTCGACAATCTTCGCGAATATCCCTTCGTCCTCCAGGGCGCGAAGAGCCCCCCCACGCGATTCGGGATCGGCGGATATGAACAGTATCTCGCTCACGCGAGTTGCCTGGGGAACGGGAAGGCGACCACCTCATCGATATCCGCGGAATCGGTGAGCAGCATACATAACCGGTCCACCCCCAAAGCGAAACCTCCGGCCGGCGGCATGCCATGTCGCATCATATCCAGAAATTCGGCGTCCATAGGGTAAATAGGATTTCCTGCAGCTCGGCGTTTTTCTCGTTCCACCAAAAATCGCTTCTCTTGTTCCAACGGATCGTTGAGCTCGCTGAAGCCATTGCCCAACTCGAGGCCGCCTATATAGGCCTCCACCCTCTCGGCCAGCTCGGGCGCGCCCGGTTTGAACCGTGCCAATGCAGCCATTCGAGCCGGATAGTCGACGATAAATACGGGGCCCATCTCTGACAAGGCAGGTTCGACCCGCTCTAGAAACACCTTGAAGAATAATTCGTCCCAGCTGTCGGCTGGATCGGCACTCAAAATCCCGGTTTTGCGCGCCGCGTTGAGGAAGTCCGCTTCTCGGATGCAGCTTTCGAGGCAAATGTCGGCGTGTTTTGCAAAGGCGTCAGCGACGGTAATTCTCTTCCACGGGAGTGACAACTCGAGATCCCGCCCCTGATAGGCAACTGAGGTCGATCCGCACACGGTGTGGGCTACGTGGGCGACGAGCTGCTCGACGTCGCTCATGACGTGGACGTAACTGTGCCGCGCCCTGTACCACTCCAGCATCGAAAATTCGGGATTGCTCGTGGCGGAGGCATCTTCGTCACGAAAACAGTGGCTGATCTGGAATATACGTTCCAAGCCAGAGCCGAGAAGGCGCTTCATGTGGTGTTCGGGGGAGGTGATTAGGTAGTACTGCGCTTTGGAACCTGCCACGCAAAAGGGCTCGATGGTAGCTTCGGAACTTGGAGCACGCACCAGTTGGGGTGTGTCTACCTCCAGGAATCCCCGCTCTTCCCAAAATGCGCGTATTGTCCGGACCACTTCACAGCGCACTGCCATGTTGTCGCGCAACCGAATCAGGCTGCGGGGGATTTCGCTTGAGGATGGCTTTACCAAGATCTGCTCTGGATATAAAGGCGGCCTGCCTCAGGATGGGCGAAAGCCGCCTGATACAGGCCTCGGTTGAGCGCTTCGTATGGAGAAAGAAGATTTCAGTACCTAGACATCGCTAGGCTCGTTTCCTCCTGAACAAGTATGTCGGCGGCGCCTTCGACTCGATGAATTCTCGGGTAATCACACATTCCTTGATGTCGTCGCGAGCCGGCAATTCGTACATGATTTCGAACATCGAGGTTTCAAGGACTGCTCGCAAGCCGCGGGCGCCCATCGATTTTTGCTGCGCCGACTCGACGATTTTTTCCAATGCCTCATCCTCAAAGCGAAGCACGAGACCATCCATCTCAAACAGCTTCTGGTACTGCTTCACCAACGCGTTCTTTGGTGTGACGAGGATCTCCATCATGGCGCGATCGCTGAGAGGATGTAGAGTGCTCACTACCGGCAGGCGACCGATGAGTTCGGGAATCAGACCGTATTGAATCAGATCCTCCGGTTCGACGCGGCTGCATAGCTGAGCATCGTCCAACTCTTCAACCTCGCCAACCTGACTGCCAAATCCCACAGCTCTCCTCCCGAGCCGCTGGTGCACGATGCGATCGAGGCCGTCAAAGGCCCCACCGCAAACGAACAGAATATTCTTGGTATTTATCTGTACGAGAGGCTGCTCCGGATGTTTGCGACCCCCCTTTGGCGGCACGCCTGAGATGGTGCCCTCAAGAATCTTCAAGAGTTCCTGTTGCACGCCTTCTCCAGATACGTCTCTCGTGATGGACGGATTTCCGGACTTGCGAGCGATCTTGTCGATTTCGTCTACGAAAAGGATTCCCCGCTCAGCCTGCCTTACATCGTAGTCGGCCGCCTGTAGGATTCGAACGAGGATGTTCTCCACATCCTCCCCTACGTATCCCGCTTCTGTTAATACCGTCGCATCTACAATGGCAAACGGAACCTGCAGCATTCGGGCTAGGGTTTCCGCAAGGAGTGTCTTGCCGGTGCCAGTGGGACCGATCAAGAGAATGTTGCTCTTGCTCAACTCTACATCCGAAGCGCCAGAATATACGCGCTTGTAGTGATTGTAAACGGCAACGGAGAGCGCTTTCTTCGCCCGCTCCTGCCCGATGATATGTTCGTCTAGGTGTTCCTTGATTTCCGCCGGCTTGGGCAGGGGCTTGCCGTTGAGATTTGGCTCTTGGCGATTTTCCTCATCCAAGACCTCATTACACAGCCCCACACATTCATTGCAGATGTGGACAGATGGGCCCTGAATGATCTTTTCGACCTGGTCGATGCCCTTGCCGCAAAATGAACAGCTAACGCTGCTACGGGTCTTTTTTAGCATACGTGGATGAAAACCTCTTTTAACTCCGGAAACTGGTCGGATTATCCGTAGTATTATCGTCCTCTTGGCGACTCTCATTAGAAACCAAGGAGTCACCCTGCTCGCTTCCCCCTATTGCTTGCCCTGACGCTTCTTCTTCAATCACTTCTGCCACAACAGGTTCGGGCGAATCGCCAGCAAGCTCTGTTGTCCGCGAGCTGGATTCGGAATCTTCTTCGCTTGCGGACACTGGTTCAGCTTGCGGCCGAGCGTCCACCTGATCTTCAACCTCAGACTCCGCGTCCTGAACAGGCTCCCCTGCCTCATCCGCGTCAGATTCGGTTTCCCCCTTCATTACATTGATCGCCTGGAACCCCTTGGCAGTTTTGGTCACCATAAATTCTACTCGGTCACCTTGTCCAAGGCTACGATCCCAGGATGAAATGTCGCGCCAGTGCACAAAGACATCGACGTTCCCTTCGGTGGAGATAAAACCGTACCCTTTGTCATTGTTGAACCATTTCACCGTTCCCTGTATCCACGAGTTCTCCGGCAGCGGATCGGATGAAGAGTCTTGAGGCGCCGAAGCTTCTCGTGGCGCAGGTGCCTCGGCTCTAGATTCGAATTCTGCGATCGCTTTTCTGAGCTCACTATTTGCTACATCCGCCTCAGAACTGCCCTCTAATAGCCACTCGAAACCAGTAATCAGGCCAACGACGTACAGACTATCGGGACCGTACAGCTTCCTCGCATCCGCAATCTTCTTGGCAAGGGCGGTGATCATATCACTGCCAACCGAAAATGCGCCGTTCAAAAAGATTCCTCCTGTGTGGGCCCTATTGCGCCCGGTATCCCTTGATGCCCTGGTACACGGTTTGACCGCTGACCTTGGCGATTCCGGTAAGCGGCACGGCCACCAGCATTCCAACTATGCCCATCAATTGGCTACCTACCATAACTACGAACAGCACCACGAGCGGGTGAAGATCCACATTCTTCGCGACGATGGTAGGCTGGATCACGATATTGTCGATCAGCTGGACCAGCAAGAATACGACTATTACGTGCGTAACCAAACTCATCCCCCCCCCCGTTGCCAGAGCAACGATCGAACCGGTCAATATCCCGATCAACGGCCCAAGGTATGGAATCATGTTCGCGAGTCCTGCGATTATCCCGACGGGCACCGAATACGGCATGCCGATAATAGTCAATCCAACAACTGAAAGTAAAGCGACCACCGACACAGCGAGAAGCTGACCACGAATGTAACCACCTATCTGACCGTTTATCTGGTACAGAAGATTCAAACATAGTTCGAAGTAGGAGTTTGGCACCAACTCGATCAGGCCGCGGGTGATCCTCCTCCCCTCTCGCAAGAAAAAGAACGCAACAAACGGGACGATAACAAGGAATGTAATTCCGGAGACCAACCCGCCGACGAAGCCAGACGTCCCGCCCAGCAACGTATCCGTCAAACTGCGGCCGTACTGTGTCACCAGATCTGCCAGATCGAGATCGGCGCCGATGTACGGTTGGATTTTGGGTTGGATCTCCTTCGCCTTATCCGAAATGTGGGAGATGATATTCGGTCCTGCGCGACCGAAATCGATTCCTCGCGCCGAAACGATGACTGTCTGCGCGCTGAGCTCATCCTCGTGCCCGCCCCTTTCCCAGAATTCGTAAGCAATCGATCCTTCAGCCAACGGTCTAGCATTGCCTCGCATCCGCAGCGCTACCTGGCGCTGCAGATTCGATACGGAAAACAGCAACACTGCCTGCGACGGGTTGGTATTCTTGGGGGCGAACGTGAACCGAAGCTGCTGCTTACCGCCAACGGCCAGGCTCAGAGGAAACTTGGTAGAGTCGACCAGGGCAAAGGTTCGATTCAGGTTGGAGCCGGTCCACCGGTAGTCGATGGTCTGCACGGATTTCCCCGTATTGGAAATGGCGATCTCCCGCTCGACGATCTCCTCCCGGAGAAACTGATCGCTGAGATCGATCATCTCGTCCGTCAGTTTTCCCCCCGCTTTGAACGCACCGAACGCCAGGCTTCCAACGACGGTTAGAAAGACAGTGACAATACTGATCGTTCGGTTGATCCCCCGACTCTCCATCCAATCGATCAACGGTGCCAGTACATAGGCCAGGACGAACGCCAGGACGAACGGGGCGAGCACCCCCCGGATGGCGTAGAGGAACCAGATGGCGCACAACAGGCCGGCGACCCAGAGCACGATCTTTAGCTGGCGGCCTATAACGGTTGGTTTTTCCTGGTTCATTATTGGCAGCCGTCCGGCTCCGGTTCACCCGGCATCGGGTCCCCCGTTCGAGGATTCTTCCATAGGAGGTTTTTCGTCTCCATTCCCGGCAAGGGCAAGCTCATCTGCCTTCGCACGGGCCTCCTTAAGAAGGCGGTTGGTATGCCGCAACCTGGCAGAAACCATTTGCGAGAGCCTCATGATGATCTTCAGCCCCAGTTGCGGGTTTTGTTCGATGAGTTCGAGAAGATCGGGCCGGAAAAAACCAACAGCCTTGCACGTTTGCACGGCAATCGCCGAGGCAGTTCGCGGCGACTCCTCATCCAAAAGCGCTTGTTCGCCGAAGAAATCTCCTTCGCCGAAGGTGGCGAGACGGAGGACTCCCCCCTCTTCTGACTTCTGGACGATCTCTACTTCGCCCGAAAGAATGGTGTACATCCCGACTCCCACCTCTCCCTCGCGCACGATCGCCTCGTCCGGAGCAAAACTTCGTCGGTGGAGAATTCCTTCAAGTTTCTGGAACTCCCGGCGGCTCAGATCCTGGAAAATGGGGATTTCCTTGAGAATCTGCGCCAATTCATCGCCGTCCTTCGTGCGCCGGCGGAAGAGATTGCTCCAGAATGGATCTTTAGCCATGAACCTTGCGAATCAGGCTAGATGGTTGAAAAAAAAAGACTCCTCATGAGAATGAAAGAGTCGTTTTTCGGTGCCGCCTGGTGCTGGATCAGCGCCTGCTAAGTGGTCAAGGCGGCGTCCAGCTTTTCAGCGATCTGCTCCTTTGGAATCGCCCCAATCACCTGATCGGAGACCTTTCCCCCCTTAAAGATCAACAACGTCGGAATGCTGCGAATTCCAAACTCCATGGCGGTTTTCTGGGCAGCATCTACATCTAGCTTGGCAATTTTTGCCTTGCCATCGTATTCAGTCGCCAACTCCTCTACGATTGGAGCGACCATGCGGCAGGGACCGCACCAGGCAGCCCAAAAATCGACCAGCACCGGCAATTGCGAGTCCAGCACTTCCTCCGAGAAGTTGTCGTCAGTGAGTGCGATCGGAGCGCTCATTGAAGCCACATCTCCTTACATAACTAGAATTTTTTCAAGATGTTACCGCCAAATGAATCGAGCCCAATATAATCACCTCAAAATGTTCTGTCAACCCGATCCCGACCCGTCGCAGAGCAGAGCTTGTGCACCAGTAGGTCCAGAACTACGGCTTCGAAATGCCGCCCTTTGGACTTCAGCTGCACATCCGCTGCCAGCATCGCGCTCAATCCGTTCCACAGCTCTTCCCGAGAAAAATTTCGTTCCTGCGCGACATATTTCCCCACGAAATAGGGAGAAATTCCCAACTCAGAGGCAAGTTGCGCCTGGGATCTCCTGCGGGCAATCAGCTCCTTGGTGTTGAGCAGGAGCTGGAAATGGCGCTGAATCATGGCGAGCGCGAACGAAACCTCCGAACCGTCGCGCAGAAAGGATCGCACGAGTTGGATGGCGCGCTGATAATCCCGGGTGCCAATTTGATCTGTAAGCTCGAATACGCTGGTTTCGCGACGCTGGCTGGCCGACCTTTCCACATCCTCACGGCTGATGTTCTTGTCGTTGACGGCGATCTTGTCGAGTTCGGTCGCCAACTCCCGGAGATTTGCCCCATTATATAGAACCAGAAGGTCCGCGGCCTCCGGGTCCAGGCCAATACCCTGGTCGCGGGCAAACTGCAGCAGCCAGGGCCGCACCTGATTCTCGTAGGGAACGCGGAAGCGGGCGGCGAATCCCAGACGGGACATCTGCGCGAAGACTCGCCTTCGCATGTCGAGTTTGGCACCCACCGCAATCAGGATCGATGATTCTGCCGGAGCGTCAAGTACGACCTCGAGCTCCTTGCATTGGGCCGGCGACAGCCGCTCACAGCGCTTCAAAACGATCACGCGGCGATCGCTCATCATAGGGTAGGAATAATACGCCTGCGTCACCTCTTCGAGGTTCAAGGCATAGGCAAAGAATCTATCGAGATTGAAATCCGGGGCCTGATCAGGGGTGAGTTTTGAAACCAGATGATCCGCCGCCCGGTCGCGAGTAAAACCCTCCTCGCCATGGAGCAGGTAGTAGGATCGCACGCGTCCGGAATCCAGTTCCGCACGGACTGCGGATTCGCCGGCTGGCTCAGACTTCCTGGCCACGCTCCTCTTCTCCCGGGGTCGGCTCACAATCGCTGAACTCGGCGTCCTCGATATCGTCCCGCGGCACGCGCGAAACGTCGTTTTTGCGCTCTCCACCGATTACTCGCGATGCGGGATTGCCCCACGCTGCTCTGCAGAGTTGGTAGAGCAGAAAGCCGACGACTAGAAGCAGAACAACCTTCAACATGGCGGTATCAGCAGGGTCAGCGCAGCAACACGACGGGCGGTGCCCCGTCTTCGACGTGCCCGATTCGAAACGCCGTTTCTCCGAAGTCTGTCAACGATTCCAAAGCTTTCTCCGTCTCATCCTTGGAAACGACAACGATCATGCCGATGCCCATATTGAAGACGTGATACATCTCCCGCTCGCCGATCTTTCCAAGCTTTTCGACAAGACGAAAAATCGCCGGAATCTCCCAGCTACTCGAGTCAATCCGAGCCCCTAGGTTTTGCGGCAGTACGCGGGGGATATTGTCCCACAGGCCCCCTCCCGTGACGTGGACCAGACCTTTGACATTTACCAGCCCCAGCAGGTGGTGAATGACGTTCACGTACGGCCTGTGGATTCGCAACAGTTCGTCGGCAATCGTCGTGGCTTCCCCCGTTTCTTGCTCGAACGGTGTCTCGAGTTCGAGACCGGCTTCACCGAACAACACCTTTCGAGCAAGCGTGTAGCCGTTGGTGTGCATGCCGTTTGATGCCAGACCGATCAATTGGTCCCCGGCGGCAATGGCCGAACCGTCGATGATCTTGGCGCTATCCACGATGCCGACAATGCTCCCAGCCAGGTCGTACTCGCCTTCGTTGTAGAATTCGGACAGCTCGGCAGTCTCTCCCCCGATGAGTGAACAACCAACCTCACTACATCCTCGGGCAACCCCACCCACCAAAGCCTTTACGACCTCTGGGTCGTGACTGCCCAGCCCCAGGTAGTCCATGAAGAACAGCGGGCGCGCGCCCTGAACCAGGATATCGTTGGCACAGTGGAAAACGATGTCCATGCCAACGGAATCGTGGATCCCGCTGGCGAAGGCGATCTTGAGCTTGGAGCCGACGCTGTCGACGCTGGACACCAAAATGGGATCATCGTATTCCTTCCACGGAGGTCGAAACAGTCCCCCGAACCCACCCAGTTCGCCGATCACCCCATCGCCATGGGAAGCGCGCACTAGTTCCCTCAACTGCAGCTTTGTTTCGTTTGCTCGCTCGATATCCACACCTGCGACTGCGTAGGCGTCTTTGCGAACCATTGGCTGAACCTAACGAGGAGATTGGTGTACGGAGAGAATGAAATAATAGAAGGTGCCAATGGGTCCGTCAATCAACTTCATTGACCACCCCGGTTGGGCCTCATACCTTCTTCCACCCTCCTCAACAACGGTGTACCGTCGGTGAATCTCACCTCAATTCGCAGGGCGTTTCCCATCTCAGACCGATGGATCTACATGAACCACGCCGCGGTCGCCCCGCTGTCGCGACCGGCCGCGGACGCGATGGGCGCATTCGCTCAGGATGCGGCGCAGAACTCCATGGCCCACTACGACGAATGGAACGAGATGGTGCGAACAGCACGCCACAGTGTTGCACGCCTGATCGGCGCCAGTGGCGAAGAGATCGCGTTCTTGAAGAACACTACCGACGGTATCATCGCCGTTGCGGAAGGCCTCGACTGGCGCACCGGCGACAACGTGGTATTGGCTTCCTGCGAGTTCCCCGCCAACGTCTACCCCTGGAAGAATCTGGCATCCAAGGGAGTGGAGATTCATTGGGTCGACGAAGCCGATGGGCGGCTCTCGCTCGAAGCCTACGGTGCGGCAATCGATGACCGCACTCGAGTGGTCTCGGCCAGCGCCGTCCAGTTCCACTCCGGCTTCAGGAACGACCTGGCCGGACTGTCGAAAATATGCAAGCAGCACGGGGCACTCTTCGTAGTGGATGGCATCCAGAGTGTGGGGGCCCTGCCCATGGATGTGGAGGCGCAGGGCATCGATTTCCTGGCAGCCGACGGTCACAAGTGGATGTTGGGTCCCGAAGGATGTGCTCTGTTCTACTGCTCCACCAACGTGCTCGAATCGATACGGGTGGCATCCTTGGGGTGGGCCAGCTCAGCGATGCGGACTTCTTTAACTATGACACGACCCTGCACGGAGATGCTCGGCGCTTCGAGACCGGCACCCTCAACACGATTGGCATCGCCGGTCTGAAGGTCGCCGCCGAACTGCTGTTGGAGGTCGGTATCGAGCAGGTAAGCGAACGCATTTTACATTTGACTGATTCGCTGTGCGACGGACTCTCCGATCTCGATTTCAATATTCTGACGCCGAGGAGTCCGGGCGAAAAATCGGGCATCGTCACCTTCACGAGGAAGGGGTGGGATCTTGGGTCGGTGGAAAAACTCCTCATAGACCGCAGGATCATCGCCACTGCCCGCAACGGCTGCGTACGCCTGTCTCCGCATTTCTACAATTCGGACGAAGAGATCGACGAGGTGTTGTCCGCTCTTGCACCGTAAACAGCGGGACTAATCCAAACCCCTGCGATTCTCTCGCAGGAGTCTGCCGTTCAATTCGCCGCCTAGCAGCAGCACGAATGACACCAGATAGGCCGACAGCAGTAGTACGATCACGGCACCCAGCACGCCATATACCACGTTGTAGTAGCTAAAATTCTGGACGAAAAAGGCGAACCCGTAGGCGATTGCCGACCAGAGGGCAACGAACAACAGGCTCCCCGGCAGCACATCCGACCATCGCTGTTCGATATTGGGCCCGATTCTGTAGATACAAGCCGCCGCGACGATGGTCCCTCCGATGCCCGCCGTGGGTCGCAGGATTCCCGCCAACGAAGGAAAGCTCCTGGTCAGATCCCAGTGGGCGTGAAGCCAGTTTTCCACTTGGGCGCTGAACACGATCAGGTTGAACAGAAACACCAGGGACAACCCGCCACTTACCAACAAGACGATGGAAAGCGCACGTTTCTGCCAAAACGGCCGCAACTCCTCAGCACCATAGGCACGGTTCAACGCACTCATGGTGGTTGACATGCTGGCGGAGGCAGGCCAAATAACACCAAGAATTCCCACGAAGAACAGGCTCTGGGACGAATCCCAGACATGCTGGATGTTCTCTTCGACGACGATGAGCAGCGGAGCGGGAAGGATGAGGCCGAAATCCTCAAGTAGAGTCTTGAAATCTTCCGGCGATATCTCGGATATGCCCAATAGAGCGGTGAGCACCAGAATGCCGGGAAAAGTGGCAAAGACGAAATCGAACGCCATTGCCGCAGCGGCATCGGTAATGTCGTGGCGATACGCTGCAGCAACCGTATCCTTGAATACCGATCCCCAGGGGCGGCGCAGGTAGTTCAATAGGCCGGACGTCACTGCCAATCGACCTCAGCGAAGATGGTCTGTGACCTCCTTATACAGGTGCCCGTTGGTCGACACCGCGTTCTTACCGTAGATGGTCGCCGTCCCTTCCCAATCGGTGAAGGTGCCGCCCGCTTCCTCCAGAATAGGTAGCAGGGGACCGCAATCCCAGGGGCTCATGACCGGATCGAAACTCGCGTCAGCCCTGCCCGTGGCCACCAGGATGTGCCCGTAACAATCGCCCCAGCCTCTCACGATTCGCGCACTAGTGGCCAACCGTTCCCAGCGATGGCCGCAACCTTGCTCGGTAAACGCGGTGGATTCCGTATAACAAAGACATGCCTGAGAAAGCTCACTCACGTTGGAAACACGCGCACGCCGGCCGTTCCACCAGCACCCTTCGCCTTTGGCCACCCAGACCATTTCTCCCAGTGCGGGCATATGGACGACCCCCACCTGGACCCCTTCGGGGTCTTCGAAAGCGAGAAGCACCCCGTAAAGCGGAACCCCGTGCACGAAGGATTTTGTGCCGTCAATCGGATCGACGATCCAGGAACACCCGGAGCTGCTTTCTACGTCGTCGAATTCCTCGCCAACAATACCGTCCTTCGGGTAGGCGCGTCCGATCATCTTCCGGATCTTCTGCTCCGACTCGCGGTCTGCTTCGGTCACGGGCGACTGGTCAGCTTTCCAATCCGGCTCCAAGCCCGTCTGAAAACGACTCAAGGTCGACTTACCCGCTTGATAGGCCACCTCAAGCGCAAACTCCATTCGCTGCGGAATGGTATCTACCATTCAAGCTCCGAGAATCTTGCCCCGCAAGTGCACCAGCAGCTGGAGAGCCTGCTCGATGTCTGTCTTCTGATCGGCGGAATACTCCCGCTCCACCGTCAACGGTCCATGGTACCCCAGCTCGTTCAGCTTGTGGAGAAACCGTTCGATGTCCACGTCGCCGCTGCCCAGCGGTGCATCTGCGTGCCATGGTTGTCCCTGCTCGCGGAGCTTCTTTGCGTCCTTGCAGTGGACGCTTTTCACGTGTCCACCGATCAACTCCAGGGCTTCGAGCGGTTCACCGGAACCGTAAAGGATCATGTTCGCCGGATCGAAGTTCACCGCCAGGTTCTCTCGTCCGACGGCGTTGATGAACTCGAGCAGCTCGCTGGCCGTTTCCTGGCCAGTCTCCAGGTTGAAGGTCTGACCCATGCTTGCGCAGTGGTCGCAGATCTCTCGCGCCGCGGCGACGACCGCGGCAAACTCCGGGTCCCGGGTATTTGACGGAACGAACCCAAAGTGCATGCCGATGGCGCCAACGCCGAGTTCGGCGGCAAAGTCGGCTATTTCCAGGGTCTCCTTCAACCTCGCAGGTCGTCGGCCGCTGGGTACCAGACCGACCGTTTCGATGACGGATTCGACAGTGCTGTAGTCATCTTCCGGAAAACCGACGAAGACGACAGTGATTTCAATATTTGCCGCAGCAAAATCCCGCTTGATCTCTTGCGTCCGAGATCTGATCCTTTGATCAGGTTGTGGCGCATGCAGGTGAACGGTGGGCACGCTCAGTGCGTTCACGGCATCCAGATCGGCCCCGAGTCCGGAGCCGATCGATGTAAATATCCCGGTCGCCCATTTATCCATACGCTCAGTCCCGATCAAAACTTTGTACTGTTACTGACTTCCACGGTGTTTCCCCCTTTGTCCTTGGCTCGATAGAGGGTCAACACGAGGGACTGGTATATGGCATTCGCCAGGTCGACTACCGAACCACCGGTAGTGCGCTCAATGGTTACAACCGCGATGCTCGACACCAAGGGCAACTGGGTCTTGTCGATCTGAACGGTTGCCGCAGCCAAACGTCGACGCATATCGGAAGCCCGCTGCCGTGCGACGTTGTTGGTCATCGACCCGATGAGCACAAAGTTGGCGCCATCTAGCCGGTAAAGCTGCTCTCCGTCACTCAGGAACTTGCGCAACCCTTTGGCGCTCTCCTGCAACATCCGATCACCCATCAGCCAACCATGGCCCTGGTTCACTTTGTCCACCTGATCCAGACCGATTGCAATACAACTCATGGGTCCGGAATCCTTCAGCTGTTTTATCGCCTTTGGAAGAATCAGGTTGAACAGCATCGTCTTGTTCGGCAATCCGGTTAGCATGTCCCGGCCCGCCAACTGGCGCCACTTCTTGTTGTCCTCCTCGACCGACTCCAGACGCCCTTTCAAGGAAGTCAGTTCGTCCTTGAGCATGTTGACCTGTCGCGTCGCCTGATCCAGGGAGCCGAAAGCCTCCTCGACCGGCTCCTCCTTAGGGCTTTCGGCGCCGTTACCCGATGGTTTCGGCACCGCCTTTTTGGGTCGCTCCGCGCCTTTGGGCGCTACCCCCTTGCCATTCTGCTTCTTGGAATTCTTGCCTTCCTTCGCTGCTGCCGCCTTGGCTTTCTTTACCGGCTCCTCTGTTGTTTGGGCGGCCGCAACTTCGGCCTCCGCCCCCCCCCCCGACTCTTGTGAAGCTCGCGAAGCTCGCGACCCCGCTCACCGGTCTTGTCGAGCATTTCGCGGGCTCGATTGACCGCCCCGCCGACGATGCTCTTGTCGCTGATAATACCCACGCACCGTTCTATCACGCCGCTGAAAAAACTTGAGGCTTTCTTGAAATCCTCCGCGCTGTTGGTCAGTTCGTAGAGCCGAAAACCGATCTCGGCCAGGAGCTGCTGGAGTCGAAGCTCGTCCTCGGTTTTTGCCTCTTTCAGCGTTTCGAAATTGCGCTCAAAGTACGAGCGGGCATAGCGCAGGGCGTCGGCCTCATCGAGGGTGAGCTTGGGAACGGCCGGGTAGCCCTTGTTCTCGGGAATGGCTTTCTGCCAACGTTTTTTCACCTTCGCGAATCGCGCCGTCGCCGCTTCGAGATCCGCGCCCGGATAGAATTTTTCTAGGTCTCGAAAGAGCCACGCGATTCGCAGGTAATAACGTGCCACATTGCCGTGTATAATCCGCTGGCGCAGACACTGGGAGTAGATCCCCAGGAAGAACTGGGCCATCACCTTAACCAGTGGATCTGCGTCCTCGGTCAGCAATCCGAGGCTATGCGTGATGCCTTTGCCCGTTGCACTCCAGGTGAGATGCTGGCGTAGCGCGTCGGCCGCAAAATCGCTGCGGAAGGCGTCAGGATTCTTTGACGCTTGGCGAAAATCGGCATCATCCAACTCGCCGGTGAAGCGGCATTTCGGGCAGACTCCAAAGAAGAACTGCTTCGGATCTACGGAATCGAATCCCGCCTTTCCCCACTTGAATTCAGTGGGATGTCCATCGCCCTCCGATTTTTGGGGGCGGACCATGTCACGCTTAAGACGGTAGAACTCCTTCGTTGTGTCGCACAGCGGACACTGAATGTCATACTTGCGACATATCTGCAGCATTTCTTGGTCAGAGAGCATCAGTTTATCCCTTACGTACGCGCATCTGAATACAAAGCCCTACGAGAAAATATTATGCGTTTCCAACTTTTTGCACAACAATAAGTAAGAGGGGGCGGTTGCCCGCCCCCTCTTTACTTTCCAACGTTGCTGTTGGAGCCGGTCAGTCAGCTGCGTTCCCCGCCGCTGTTTGACCCACATCCGCTTGCACATCCGCCAGGACATCTCGCAATTTCCGGCGGAAGTTCAAGATCCTAGATTCCACTTCTTCTATTGACTGTAGAAGATCTTCTTCCTTTGTGTCGTTGGCCATGAAAACCCCTCAAGGTAAAAAGGGGACGGAGCGTGGGGGGATAGGGTCTGGATCATATTAGGCGTTGCTGTAAGTGCGCAATTGGTCACATCTACTTGGATGCCGGAGGCGATGGAGCGCCTTTTCCTTTATTTGACGGACACGCTCGCGAGTAAGCCCAAATCTCGCGCCGATCTGATCGAGTGTCATCGGTTCCTCGCCGCCAAGTCCGAAATAGAGACGCAGGATCTCTCCTTCTCTTCCGGCGAGACCGCCAAGGGCGGAGTCGATCTGGCCGCGCAAACATCCGCGCATCACGTTGTTTTCCGGGGATTCCTGTCTGTCGTCTGGAAGCACATCTAGAAGGCTTTGGTCCTCCTCCTCTTTGAACGCCGCATCGAGCGAACGCACGGAGCGCCCGCACATCAGAGTTTCTTTGACCTCGTGCACCGGTACATCCAACTGCATGGCGATCTCCTCAGGGTTGGGATCGTCGGCCCGCTCTTGCTGCAAAGCCCGCGAAGCCTTCGATATCTTGTAGAGGAGACCGATCTTGTTCAGCGGAAGTCGAACTGTGCGCGATTGCTCAGCAAGGGTTTGCAGGATCGCCTGGCGTATCCACCAAACGGCGTAGGAAATGAACTTGAAACCTTTGTCCTCATCGAAACGCTCGGCCGCGGTTATCAACCCCATGTTGCCGGCACTGATCAGATCGGCAAGCGGCACACCCCGATTCTGATATTCCTTGGCGACGCTTACCACGAAACGGAGATTCGCCTCCACCAGCTGATTGCGGGCCTCCTCGTCCCCCTGTTTTATTTCTTTGGCCAGTTGCACCTCTTCCACAGCAGACAGTGGGCTCGAACTGGCGATTTCAGCCAGGTAGCTGCCAAGAGAATCATCCATGTCCCAAAACGAGGCTTTTGTCATTTCCGGCATCGGAAATTCCTTCGCGTGTGGGGTTCTAAGGAAAACAGATTCAACTGGTTAAGCAAGTATTAAAAGTATGCCGGACCGTCTGTGCCTGTCAAGCGGATTTTGTTTTAGAGGCGCCTAGGCGTCGCCATTCAGGGCCGCTTTCTGTACCGCGATGAGCTGTTCGATTCCCTGTGCCGCCAGGTCCAACAGGGCGTCCGACTGTTTGCGGCTGAAGGGCCGATCCTCCGCCGTGCCCTGGATTTCGACGAACCCGCCACCCGCCGTCATGACAACGTTCATGTCGGTTTCCGCCCGTGCATCCTCGGCGTAACAAAGGTCGAGTAGGGCCTCGCCGTCGACGATCCCGACGCTCACCGCCGCAGCCGCTTCGAGCACCGGATTTTCACCTAATATTCTATCTCTCAAGAGGTTCCTAACCGCTTCTGAGAGAGCAATATAACCTCCTGTAATACTGGCGGTCCGCGTACCGCCGTCAGCCTGAATAACATCGCAGTCGACGTGGATGGTACGCTCGCCGATCATTTTCAGGTCGACGATGGAGCGCAGCGATCGCCCGATAAGACGCTGAATCTCTCGGTTGCGGCTATTCACCCGGCCAGTACTCGACTCGCGGGCAACCCGCTGTGACGAGGATCCAGGAAGCATGCTGTATTCGGCCGTAAGCCAACCCTTGCCCGAGCCGACCAGAAACGGCGGAACCCGATCTTCGATCACAGCAGTGCACAGTACTCTAGTATCTCCCATCGATATCAGCACCGAGCCGGGGGCGGTTTTCAGGTAGCCCAAGGCGAAGTCGACGGGTCGCAGCTCGTCGGCCCGGCGATTGTCTACTCGGTGACCCATCAGTCCGATCTCAGGAACTGGCGGTAATCCGTGCCGATCATGTCCACCGTATAACACATCTCGGTAAGTCTCGAGAATATGCGGCCGCCGGAGAGCTCGCGTATTTCGTCTAGCGACTGGTTCGTGGTTATCATGGTGAAACGCTGCTCGCCATATCGCGCATCGACGAGGTCGTATAACATCTCAGTCTCCCAGTCGGTGCCTCGTTGAACGCCGAAATCATCCAGCACCAGATAAGGGATCTGGCAGAGCGCATCAACGATCTGCCAGGTCTGACCGTAATGTTCGCTGTCGTGAGAGTAGGTATCGCGCAATTTCTGGAAGTACTTCCGCGACAGATTCAGAAAACGACCGGCGCGGGCGCGATGCAGAATGAGCTCGTTGAGGATGATGCTTCCTAGAAGGGTCTTCCCAGTGCCCGGGCTTCCGTATAGCAGGAATCCCCGCTGGGGTTCCTCGTCGCTGCCAACCACCCACGATACAAGATCCAGCGCTTTTTTGGCTTTCTGTTCCACCGGTATCGGCGTCTGACCATCGGGGGCGAAAGCGGAGAAGTCTCGACGGAATTTCCAACGAAAACGCTCGGGAATCTCCGCTTGTTTGAAAAGCTGGCTGACATGTGTGAGCCTGCGCCGGTATTGCCGACACGGGCATGGCCGGTTCTGCCCTTCTTCGTCCCAGTACCGGAAGGGCGGTGTTCGATCACAGCGACAGGAGTCCAGAATACAGCGGCACAGCTCCAGAGTTCCGTAGCGACCCACTTCTATATCGGCCTCGTAGCGAATGCCGGCACCACCGCAGACTTCACATGGGGCCCTAGAGGCTGTCGGCGCTGCGGTTTCGCCTTCTTCGCTGCTGGCAAGACTCATTGTCGCTCCTTGAATTCCCTCTCTAGGTCGCGCTGTGCGTCGCGGCTGGCTATATCCCTCCGCTTGTCATACTGACGTTTTCCCCGCGCCAGAGCCAGCTCGACCTTAGCGCGCCCCCTCTTGAAATAGATCTTCAACGGGACGAGGGTAAGACCTCGTTGCTGGCTGCGTCCCAGCAAGCGTCGTATCTCGCCACGATGCATTAGGAGTTTCCTTCGCCGTTCCGGCTCGTGGTTGAATCTGTTGGCGGGCTCGTACGCGCCGATGTGGAGGTTGTAGAGAAACAACTCCCCCTGGTCCACGGCGGCAAAGGAGTCTTTCATGTTGGCTTTGCCCGCCCTCAAGGCTTTGACCTCGGTCCCCACCAAAACAATGCCAGTTTCGTAGGAATCGAGGATTTCATAGTCGTGTCGAGCCTTGCGGTTCTGAGCGACCAGTTTGGTCCCGTTTGCCGTACTGTTCAAGCCGGTCCTACCTCTTGACGATGCATGTCCCTGGAAATACTTTTCGAGGTGCTGCCGAAGTGGCGAAATTGGTAGACGCGCTGCGTTCAGGGCGCAGTGGGGTTTATCCCCGTGGAGGTTCGAGTCCTCTCTTCGGCACCACTTCTATCTCGAAAGAAATTAGGCGGTTATCGAGAGCCGGGCAACTGACGTGCCGGGCTCTTTTTGCGTTTGATGGCCAGACCCAACATTGTTCCCAAGCCCGGCATTTCGCAGGAAAGGAATGTTGGTATCTGGCGGAAGAAGTTGTAAGAAAACGATGCCTACGCGGCTCTCCAGACGCCATCCTTGCCCTTTTCGACGATCCGCTTCGCCCCGCGTTTCATCTGTGGCACAAGCTCTCCGGTATCTGGATCGCGCTGGCAGACCACGTGCCGGGTAGGATCCTCTTGATCGGGCATGATCTTGTACGGGATGCGCCGCTGATTGCCCGCCACCCGCATCTCTACGCGTCCGATAACCACCCCCAGTTGTTTTTCATCCTCGCTGAGCTCGAGATCATCCTCCGCGGCGGTGCCGGATGAGGCAGGCTTAGACTTCTCGGCTTCTTCGGCTTTCTTCCGCTGCTCTTCTACAGCCTCCTGGCGCTCATTGAGAATCTTCTGCTCAATCTCATCGATCATCTGGGCACCGCGCAGCTTGATTTCGGCCCCTTCGTCGGTAGACATATCGGGAAACAGCCGCCGCACGCGAACATTGAGAAAATTCTCGGCTTGATGTCTTGCCTCTTTGAGATCGGATGTCGAGCGGAAGAATTCTTCCAGGCTGTGAGCTATACGGAGCATGCGAAGCTCTTTGCGAAACCACGTTCGTTTGGTCACGTGATCGATCAGATTGATCAGACAAACCGTGTCTGCCGCGGGCCGCACCCTGACCACCGCATCGGCGGAGTTGAGCCGATCGGAGATGTCGTCCAGGGTAGACATGCGGAGATCGGAGAAAAAGTCCTCCTCGATGGTCAAATTGGAGATCCGCTCCATGCCTCGCCCCGCCACACTGTTGTACGGTGGCAACCGAACCGACACCATGCGCAGCTCGTGGTCCTTCCGCTCCATAACATCGATCAAACCCTCAAGAAGAGCAGAGTCATCCATCAACTCTTGCAGCGTGGGGACGGGGTTGACGCCGGCTCCATCGTTCGACACAACCACCTGCTTGTGACGAATCAGAAACTTCAGTGCCGGATCTGCCTGTTCGCCTATCCTGCGCATCGCTTCGAACACCTCCAGGTACCTTACCGAGTGTTCTACGACGGCCTTCACTTTTTTGTCCAGTTCGTCCCGGGACGCGCCCGCCAACAAACTGTTGCGAATCCGACTTGCCTCGGTCTCGTCGATCTCGCCTTTTTTTAATCGACGTTCGACGTCGCTCAAGCCTTTTACCTTCTCGGCTTCCTCCTCGGTCAGGTCTCCGCGTTCAACATATGAAGCGACGTTCTGCGGCACCTTTTCCGTTTCCTGCTTTACCAGCTCGGATCTGCGCTTTTGCTGTTGTTTGGCACGTTGCTGCGCCTCCTGCTGACTCACTTCCCCCGAGGCGACTGCTTCCTCGACGGCAGAATCCGCCTCCCCTGACCCGGGAGAAGTGTCCGCAACATCTGGACCCATAATCCCCCTGAGCTGAGCCTTGAAAGCTTCGAGCTGGGCATCTGTTGCAGCCTGGGCCGGCGCCGAGTCCTGATTCCCCTCAAGCTTCACCAATACATCTTTCACGCAGTTGTAGAAATCGATTTTCCTGGGATCGATATTCGCGTCCGCCAGCAAGTCGAGAATCCCTTCAAGCTTGCTGAATCTGCGGACGGTGTTGGCACCCTGCGACTGAATCTTGGTGACATCCCATTTAAGTTTCCGCACACCCTCATCGAAAGCGCGGCTGACCGCGTTCCGAACGCCCCTGGCGACATACGTCTCCAGATGCCTTTTGTTCACTTCGGTGACCATATGGCGAATCTTCGTCTTCGCGGAAGCCGAGGCCTCAACTCCGGTAAGCTCCTCGAAATCAGACTCGAGAGCGTCTTGAAAGTGCTGGTTCACGATCAACACCTCACCCTTCTCCAATCGCGAAAGCACTCGAGTCCAGAGCGCGGTACACAATTCCTTCGGCAAGTTGCCCTCAGGTTTTTGTTGATCGATTGAGCTCAACTCGCCTCTTAAAGCCCAGCACCCCACCCTCGGGCGCTGCGGCTGGAATCGTCCGACAAGACATAACAGGTAATATATTATGGATCTTGCATGCTCGAAAGTCAAGCAGAACTAGGCTGTTTGGCTGCTCCAAGCGGTCAATTTCGCTGATGAGCCGAGATCTACTTACCGGCGCTAGTCGATTGCGTACTATCGAGGAACCACGGAGTGTACACACCGAAAAAGGGGGCAATTATGACTATCTTTCTTCACACCCGGATCAGGGTGAGCGATTTGGACCGGTCGATCGACTGGTACACCGAACATTTGGGATTTCAGCTGCAGCGAAGATCCGATAAGTCGCCTGCCGGAAATCACATTGCCATGCTGCAGCTTCCGGATAACGACCACCTCCTGGAGCTCACCTGGTCCGCTGATTACCAGTTGGAGGTGCCCGAGGACTTGATGCACCTGGCGATAGGCGTCGAGGATCTGCTAGGTTGCTGCGCGCGCTTGGAAGGGGCGGGCATCGAAATCTGGCCCGACGGGTGGAGGCAGAAACTGGTTGACAGCAAAATGGCGTTTATCGACGACCCGGATGGTTACGAGATCGAGCTACTCGAGCGATCCGTCTGATAGTGTTGTTTCCCATCCTACCCCTACCTGCTTATTTTTCAATCACTTAACGACGTCATCCTGGTCACCGCAAGAAATTGCTATCAATTCCTGTAGATTTCGATGGCGTCGCCGATATAATTAGTATCACATAGTATCATGAATGCGCCTACAATTTAGACAAGGAGGTCTTTATTTATGGCAGCAAGAAAGCCAAAGCTCATCGGTATTGAGGAAGCCGCCCACTTGTTCGGCAAGTCGATTCACCAGATGCGTCAATATAAGTCTAAGGGACTTTTGAAGGTCGCGGATTGCGTCGGCAACAAAGATCTGTTCGATATGGCGGAAGTCATTCTGTTGAAAAACCTGATTCACGAGTTGCGGGTAACGGAAGGGCTATCACTCGCCCAGATTTCCCGCAGACTCGACCAGATGATGGGACGTGCGGCATAACGGCAACGAAGTTGAATTAGCAGGGCGGGCAGGCTTTTCCAGAAGAGGGTGCGAGAAGGTATCCCTACTCGCGGTACAGGGAAGTACGACCTTTTCCAGGGAGAAGTCCGCCGCCCTGTCTATTTCGTTTCAATCCCTCAAACTCACTTGCTCCCCTTCGTGCGATCGCACGCTTCATTGATTATTCCGAGAATCGCCTCCAGGACCGCTCCTACCCAGGCCGGCAACTGCTCGACTCGATCGGGATGAAAGACAGCCGCAAACCTGCGTCGCACCTGGCTGAGTTCCTGCTCACTCACGGGGCCATCGATGCCGAGGATCTGACCGGGCGTATAGTTGCGAATAGCCCCCAGATCGAAACTCTGTGTAGTGCTTGCCGAGCGTTCCGCGGCAGTAGCTCTCGCCGCCATGCTGCGCAAGCGCTGATCTAATTTCAGATACTCGCTTTTCAGGCGTTCGAAATCTCTTCCCCCCTCAGTAGTCTGGCGCTCCAATTTTATCCCGCAATTAGCATTTTTGGCCTTGACAATCCCGCATTTGCTACCCTACCTTTGCCCTATTCTACAATCACGCGGTGGACTCTTTTTAGTCGGGTTCTCCGCTGAATACAACAGCCCTGCAAGACGGGCCAGGGTAGCTCCTTGGCCCGAGGGTGAATAGGTGGAAACTTCCCGCATTTCATTGCGTGATTGTAGAGACGGCCCGGCATTTTTTGCCGGGGGCAATCTCTCACTCCATCCAAAGGACGGTGTGCAATCATGCGCCCCATCATCATTTTGTTCTGTGCCACCATTGGCGGACTACTCGCCTGTGCCTCGGATAAAACCCGCGCTGTAAACAGCGAGCCGATATTTCCGTACATCGAGACAGAGAACAGCCAAACCTCACCCGAGCTGCAAAATTGGCTTGATCGCCAAGCGGAACCCCTCGGCTTGGCGCCGCGGGCAAAGATTGTTGTCGATGCGGGGCTCAATCCAATCCCTTCCAATTCGTATTTCAGTGCGCTGGAAACCTGGAGCGATACCGCGCATATAGCCTATATAAATCCCAACTTGCCATTGGAGGGCGGATTGCGTTTCGTCGCCAATCCAAGCGGAAGTGACAAAATCGTAGAACTGGCTTGGAGCCCTAAATCAGGCGTTGCGCCCAATTGGTGTCCGGCGGAGGGGAATGACACCAAAAACCAGATTATCGGCGGGCCTATTTACGTCCAGGCGTGCGGCTCAGGCCGCGCAAAAATAGATGTGTATAGCCTGAATGACATCCTGATCGACTCCTTTGTCTTCAATTTGGGGGATGTCGCCTTGGCGCAGATAGGAGGAGAGGATGGGATCAGCCATTGCGACGTGTTCTACAAGGCGGTTGACTCCAAAATCTACCGGATAAACATGAACCCCGACATACATTACGCTTCCGGCAAGCACTGGGAAACTATTTTTTCAGGAGCAAGCAGTTACGGAGAAATTACGGGCTTGGCGGTGGACATTCCGGGGGGGAAATTATACTGGATAAGGGGAAGCCGGGGAACTTTGCACCGAGCCGGTCTCGATGGGGCCAACCCGGAGACCGTTGCTGAAATTGAAGGGATGAGCTCCACTTACCAAAAGGGATTCACGCTTTCCGGGGACTTTTTTTATTGGGGTGAGCAAGAGCCCGACCGCGACGAAGGTGGCGGCAGCTACCCTTGGCGCATTCAACGCCTCTCGAAAGATGGACAACAACTGACAACCGTAGTTGCAGACATTGGATCCATGCGCCGGATTTTCATCGATGCGGATGCGGAGAAAGCATATTGGGTCGATTCGCGGGGCACACCGTATGGCGGAACCGACGGGGAAGATGACGAGGAAGACGAGGGCGGAGCAGTACTCGAGGATGGGGTTCAGCCGGATGGAAGCTATTTTTATGCCAATGGAAATTTGATCTATCGGTTCCACTTCCATGAGGCAAGGTTGGATGGCTCGGAACGGCGGGTATTAGGTGAATTCTCTTGGCATGACGCCCGTTATCTTTCCGGGCTCGCCGTTGATTCCAAGGCGGGGAAAGTGTATTGGCAAAGCGCTAAACAAGAAGAGGGGGTATGGACCGAGAAATTGCTGCGACGCGCCAACCTGGACTTGACCGACGTTGAAGTGCTTCACGATGATGTCAACGCCGGCGGCAACTGGCCCGACCGGATAAGCAGCATTGGAAACACCGTCTTCCTGGATGTGCCCAACGAAACGATTTACTTCGCGCCCGGTGGGAATTATCTGCATCAAACCAATCTTGACGGATCGCTGCCCACCGAGAGGCTGCCGACAGAAGTGATTAGCCAAATTGGCAGAGCACACGCGATTTCCTTCTGCTCTGGGTAGATTTCACGGAGGGACGCAATTGGATTGACAAACAAGGGCACGAGCATACCTTACTGAAGTAGTATTCTCATCGTGCAGCCTGACAGCTCTCCACAATGCCGGGTTGATAAATGCGTACAAATACCGGTGCCTGCTTTCTCTGGCTGTCCATGATTTTACTCCTGGAATAGCGTGAATTGGACGGATAAACGTCCGTCCTCGCTTCGGACGATCCGATAGATTGACTAGGTTGGAACTGTTTTCAAATAATCCTTGACTTTTTATGATGGCAGACTTTACGTTTGGGCCGGCTTTTTTGTAATGGCGGATTTCATATTTAGGGGTGAGTTATGCCCGATCAAAAAGAGGACGCAATGAATAACGGATCTGTGCAAAAGCTGGCCGAGGCCCTATCCGAGGTGATCCATCATGAGCATGAGCATCCGCATCCGGAATTGATCATACATATTGACGGCAAATTCAAGGCCGTCATGGGCGAAATTCACGGCCTGAAGCAGGATATGACTGTCGAAATTGACGGCCTGAAGCAGGATATGACTATCGTGAAAAATCATATCCTGAACGGCGGGAGCGATCCTACACCAGCAGGATAAATTTGCCGCTACCGCCTATGCAAAACACCCGCTGATAAAAGAACCGAAGGCGTTGTCGTCCTTCCTGTGGTTGTACTTGAAACAAGCCTCGGCCACGTAAAGCGGCGTGTAGTGATGATGCGATCCGTACCAGGCGCGCTTGAGCAGGGACCACACGCCTTCGATCGTGTTCGTGTGAATCTCGCCATCGACGTAATGCGTGGAATGCTGAATCACGCAGTGATCCATGATCCGCCGCACCGCGTTGTAGGCCCCGTTCTCGTCCGTGACCAGCGTCGCCGCTTCGGGGTCGATGGCGCGTTTGATAAAGGAAAGCACGCCCTTAGCGGAGAGATCGTCGGCGACTTCGGCCACAACCTTTCCTGAACGCTCCACAGCGCCGATTACAGCGGTCTTGCGCGTTCCCCGTCCTCTGTGGGGGTTGGGCTTATCGTCGTCGCGCCTGTTGGGCTTCCTGGGCCGCCCGCCGACAAACGTTTCGTCGGCTTCGATCAAGCCGCTTAACCTGATTCTTCCCTGCTTGGTAGCCATTTCAGCCCGGATGCGCTGTTGCATGTACCAGGCGGACCGCTGATTCAGGTTTAAGTCACGCCCGAGCTGGCAACTGGACAGGCTTTTCTTGGCGTTCACGATCAAGGCGATCGCACAAAACCACTTCTGCAAGGGAAGATGCGTCCCCTGAAACATCGTCTTGGACAAAACGTTGAAACTGGTTCCGCAGGCGTGGCAGTTCCAGCGCCCGATTCTATTCCCTTGCTTCTTGCGGGCGCATTCCCCGACCGTGCCACACAAGGGACAAAAGGGCTCATCGCCGAAGCGTATCCGCTCCAAATGAGCAATGCAGGATTCCTGCGTCGGAAATCTTTCTGTCACGGTTATCAAGTTCATGCTCCACGCCCCCTTATTTGTTTGTTTTTACTATACTTAAGATACCAAATAAAGGGCTGATTGTCAAGGCCAAAAATGCTAATTGCGATTTTTTTTAGTCGCTGATGAGCTCGGTGCCCACGATCTTCCGCGAACTCGAGATCCTGTTCCATGCGGGCTAACTCAGCCGTCTTGGCCTCGATCTCTTCTCGATATCGGTCAACTCCGTTCGCCCCTGTCTCCCCATCCCCTGCGACATAGATCGCACCCGAATGGTTTACAGCTTCCAAACACCGCAAGAAAATCGCGGATTGCTCGGCATCTGCGCTGCCTGCTCCAAGTGCTGAGGCCGAGTCCTGTATCCAGCTCCAATGCTTTCGGTATCTCTCTGCGAAGAGCTGCGCGAATGCCGCGCGCCGCTGCCAGCTCTGGTTACAATCCAGGATCATGAAGTACAACACCGCTTTATCGAGCGGTCCCCCAATAGTGACCACCTCGGGTACGGCGTTTTGAAGATCGCCCCAATGGAGCCCAATGCTGTCGCAGGCGCCGACCTCGAAGGCGAGGGCTTTCTCTTTGAGGCCATACACCTTGCCGTCGTCGAGCAGGATCTTGCCGAGCCACTGGCGAAACTCCGTTAACCCTTCGCCGCTCTTGATGCGTTTGTCGTGGTCCAGATTTCGCCGGACGCTGCGAAGACTCTGGCTCTCCACCAACTCGCGGAACCTAGGTATCTCTTCCGCGGAGATCACTCTGCCGACTCCTTTTCGGATGGAGATCGCAACCGTGCATAATCCGGCAGGTGCGCGGCGACAAAATCTCGTGCGGTGCGTCCGCCGACCAGGTCGTGACCGTGACGCATGCGCCAAACATTGAATTCCATCAGCAGCTGCTCGGAATCGGTATCGATGCCAGCCCGTCTAGCGTAGGACATTACCAGATGCTCGTATTGCGATTTGCTCGGAAAATCGATGAACACCTTCAGGGCGAAGCGGTCATCGAGCGCCCGAAGCTCGTCGTACCGCTCCGCCTGCTGCGCATCGAAAGACGACGGCCTGATGCCGGTGTCGCGGGGTACGGCGTCCGTTGGGGAAGGATCCATCTGCATGCGCCCCAACCCCGCCATATGCTCCCCCTCGCGATCCACCAGATCCTTGAAGTTTGACGTGGCGTAAAACACGAGGTTGTCGGGCACCTGCTCCAGAGATCCCTCGAGCACGCTCGACAGGTAGCGAATCGAGGCATCCCCTTTGTTGAGCGAGATATTGTCCAATACGCCAACGAATTTCTCGGGTCGGCCGCGCACCAACGACAGCAACTCCGGTAGCGCCGAATAGTTCTCCGGGGCGACCTCGATCCCACGCAAACCCGCGGTGTAGTATTTGCATATGAGAGCCCGGATCAGCGAAGACTTACCGCAACCGCGGGGACCCCAGATAAGGGTATTTCCGGCTCTGTGGCCCTCGACGAGGTTGCGGGTGTTGCGGTCGATCAGCTCTATTCGCTGGCGATTTCCTTCCAACCAATCCAATGGGAACACCGCGAAATCGGCAACAGGGTCCAATGCGGCGCGCCCACCGCTTTTCCGCAGCACGAAAGCTGGCGCCCCCCGGAAGATACCCCGCCCGTTTTCCCGGACATGGTCCGCCAATGGCCGCACCATCGACGACCAGTCAGCTGCATGGAGAAATTTCATTGTCAAGGAATCAAGCCTTGGGCGGTAGTCCCATGGCTCGGCCGATGATTCGCTTCCAGTGCAAGCGACGGCTACCGCTTCCGATCCAAGCCAGTCGCTGTAGTTCGTGGCGGCAAGCCCCTGTAACACCTGGAGGTCCGCAACCATAAGCTTGGTCAGGCTGGAGTGAATTCGTTCGCTGGAGGTAAGCTCCGCCGCTTTGAGAAACGGGTGATCGTCCTCGATGATACGGCGGATGAAACGGGCGGCCACAGACTCTTCCAGGGCACCAGAGGTTGTGGAGCTTTCCGTCGCGACCCACTGCTGCAGCTGTCGCAGCAACTGCTCAGCCTTCTGCTGCAGACGGACCTCTTCTCTTCCGTCCGCTCGGCGGCGAAACAGCTCCCCGAGGCTGTCCAAGAAGCGTCGGAAAAGATCTCCAAACTCGCCGTCGAGAACACCGCACCACGTGGACAACTCAGCGATAGACTGGCGCAGCCGTCGAACTTCGATCAAACATTCCAGATCGCTGGCCACCTTCGGCCGGATTCCTATATCGACTTCCAGACGCCGTCTTTGCCCCTTTCGACCACGCGCTTCGCGCCCCGTCTCAATTCTGGCATCAACTCGCCCGTGTCGCGATCGCGCTTGACGATGATGTGTCGTGAACCATCCTCCGGGTCCGGCATGATCTTGTACGGAATGCGCCGCTGGTTGCCGGCGATACGTACCTCGACGCGTCCGATTTGGACGCCGAGGGTCTTCTCATCGTCGCTCAACTCCATATCATCCTCGGCGCCCCCACCTTTGGTCGATTTGGTATCCCACTCCTCCGCTGTGGCGCCTTCTTCTCCCTCCTCCTCCTTGGGCCCTTCGCGCTCGGCCAACACCTTCTTCTCAATGCTCGATATAATGCTTTCCTTGCGCTCACTGATTTCCGATTCCTCGTCGGTGGAGAGATCTGGAAACATTCTGCGCATACGCCGCTCGATGAAATTCTCCGCCTGTTTTCGCGCCTCGGCCACATCGGTTGCGGAACGGAAGAACTCCTCGATAGTCTGCGCGATCTTCATCATGCGCAATTCCTTGCGAAACCTCGTGCGTTTGACGACGTGGTCTATGAGACTGACGAAACAACGAATGTCGGCTGCGGGGCGAATCCTGGTTATTGGATCGCTCGAGTTGAGTCGATCGGACATCCCCTCCAGACTCAGGTCGCGCAGATCGTCGATGAATTCCTGTTCGATGATCATGTTGCCAATCTTCTCGAGACCCCGCTTCATGACGTGGCTGTACGGAGGAAAGCGGACCGAAAGCATGCGGATCTCCTGGTCGGTCCGGGCGCTGACGTCGCAGACCTTCGTGAGCAGGCTATCCCCGCCGTCGGGTGCCGGCCCCATCAACTCCTCGATCGCCGGACCCATGTCAATTTGAGCATCGAAGCTGGTGGTCACTCGGTGTTTGTGCCGGATAAGAAACTCCAACGCCAGATCGTAGTCGGTGCTGATCTTTTTCATCGAATCGAACACCTCCAGGTAGGCGACAGCACTGTCAATCGCCTCCTTTACCTTCTTGTCCAGCTGGTCTCGAAGCTCGCGTTCCAGGATACTGTTGCGCACACGATCAGCTTCCGCCTCGTCGATTTCGCCCCTCTTCAGCCGCTCATCCACTTCGCGGAGAGCCTTCACCTTCTCGGCTTCGTCAGAAGTGAGCGTACCCTGCTGCACGTAGGCTTCGAGATTCTGCGGTAGCTTCGCCTTTTCGCTTTCCTCGATCTCAGAACGCACGCGCTCTTGTTGCTGCAAGCGGCGCCCGGCCTCCTGGCGATCTATTTCCCCTTCGGCTATAAGGTCCTTCGCCTCGGGGCTGCTCTCGACCATGGCCTCGCCCGGGTCGGGTTCTGGTTCTGGTACGGGTTCGGGCTCCGGCGGTGGAGACGCTTCGAGATCGGGCAGTTCGAAAGTCGGCTTGGGTCGCTGTTGTGCCGCCAGCTCCCCTCGCCGGTTCTCACTCGATACCACGGCGCCTTTGATCAGGTCCATGGTGTTGTTGGTGTCTAAGTTGACATTGATGTCGTCCAGCAGATCACGCATGCCCTCGGTTCGACTGAAGCGTCGCAGAGATTTGACCCCGGTTTCCTGAATTCGGGCGGTGTCCCATTTAAGCTGCGAAACGCCTTTTTCGAACGCATTCTTGACGCAGTTTTGCACCCCTTGAGCCATATAGGTTTGGGGGAACCGCTCGTTGACGTAGTCCACCATGTGGCGGATAGACCGTCTGTCGCTCTCGCTCGGCGCTCTACCGGTAACCGCGGTGTACTCGCTTTCGAGCGCTTCCTGGAAACGGTCGTTGGTAATCAGGATCTCACCCGATTCGAGACGCAGCAGAACGCGAGCCCAGATTTCGGCGCTCACTTCGCTGGGAAGCCCGTCGAAACCAACGGATGGAGGGTGTTCGGACATAGGAGATTACTTCTCGGCGATTGAAGTCATGTTTGAAAGGCGCTCTCCGGGTCTGAAATCGGGGTTTTCCACGCCCACGTCGTACCTACGGGCGCGTCGCGAAGCTCGATGCCGGCCCGCGCCAGTTGGTCCCGCAACTCGTCGGAGCGCGACCAGTCTTTACGAGCCCGGGCATCGGCGCGCTGTTCCAGGAGTTCGGCCAAATGCGCGGGCAATTCGTCCGCCCCCGGGACCTCCTCGTCTAGTTCGTAGAAAATGCCCAGGACATCATTGATCTCATCCAAGTACCCCAATACGGCTTTTGCACCCAAAGTGGAAATCGACCGCTCGCTCAACGATTTCTCGGCAGCATTGACCAGCCCGAACACCGATGCCAGCGCTCGCGGAGTATTGAGATCGTCGTCCATGTGGCGCACGAACTCCTCTCTTGCCGCGGTTACTTCAGGCTCGAACGTATTACCTGTCTCGCCCTCGCCCACATTGGCCAGCCGCGTTCTCAGATTGGTCAATCGCCGATGGGCACTGGCACTGGCATTCAGTGCCTCAAGAGTAAAGTTCATCCGGGTGCCGTAGTGGTTGCTTATGAGCAAATAGCGGTACGCCTTGACGCGGTCCGCTCCATCGGCGATGTCCTGCAGACGATAGAAGTTACCCAGGCTCTTGGACATCTTTTTGTGATCTACCGTGAGAAACTCGTTGTGAAGCCAATAGCTTGCCAGAGGTTTTCCGGTGGCCCCTTCGCTCTGAGCGATCTCGTTTTGGTGGTGGGGAAAGATCAGATCTATACCACCGGTATGTATGTCGAAGCTTTCGCCCAAGTATTTCATCGACATGCAGGAACATTCGAGATGCCAGCCTGGCCGGCCTCTTCCAAACGGTGATTCCCACGCAACGCTGCCGTCCTCGTCCACCCAGGCTTTCCACAAGACGAAATCTCGCGCATTGTCTTTGTCATACTCGTCGCTGTCCACCCTTGCCCCCTGGCGCAACCCGGACAAATCCAAACGGGCGAATTTTCCGTAGTCGGGAAACGCGCCGATGCGGAAGTAGACCGAGCCGTTGCTCTCGTAGGCCAACCCCTTCGCTGTCAACGCCTGGATCAGCTGGATCATCTCCTGGACATGGTCGGTGGCCCGGGGATAAACGTCGGCAGGCACGACGTTCAACCGCTTGACATCCTCGAAGAAGAGCTCGGTATATTTGCCTGTGAGATCCCCGATCGACTTGCCTTCGGCCCTGACTCGGGCGATGATCCTATCCTCGACGTCTGTAATATTCATTACGTGGTACACGCCAAAACCACGATACCTCAGATATCGCTTTAGTAGATCGGCCATGACGAACTGTCGGAAGTTGCCGATGTGCGCGTAGTCGTAAACAGTGGGTCCGCAGCTGTAGATTCGGACCCTGTCTGGATCCGCTGGCTCGAACGGCTCCAGAGCCCGTGTCGCGGTGTTGTAAAATCGCATGCCTATTGGCGTATTGTCCTTGCGGGACAGGAAGTTAGACGAGTTTATGGTAAACTAGGACGGACGCTACTACATGTCAAGCACCCGTCTGCTTGTGACCCGATGATATATGCATTTAATTAGCGCTTTCACGATGTGCACCAACGAATCGGAAGGATCGACAGCGTGAACAAGATTGCTTTGCACTGGCAGATTTTGGTGGCGGTGGTGGTTGGCGCACTCGCGGGTGGTGTCATCGGCGACACGGTGCTACACGTCGAGTTCCTGGGAACATTGTTTCTCAAAGCGCTGCGTATGATCATCGTACCGCTCATCGCCACGTCGATCATCACCGGTGTTGCAGGGTTGGGCGGGGCCGCGGGCTTCGGTCGAATGGGGATCAGGACCCTCCTCTAGTACACGGCGACCAGCCTGTTAGCCATTCTGACAGGATTGCTCCTGGTAAACCTCCTGAAACCGGGAGTCGGGGTGAATCTGGGATTGGCCCAGGCTCCTGAGAAACTAGCGGAGTCGATGGAGCAGTTCGGAGATTCCCCTTTCGATGCGGTGGTCCGGCTTCTCCTCGATATAGTTCCAGCCAACCCGTTCGAATCGATGGCGGAGGGCAAGATCCTGCAGATCATCTTCTTCTGCCTCCTCTTCGGCTATTTCATCACGCGCCTGCCCAAAACGCCTAGGGAGACCTTGACACACTTCTTCGAATCCTGCTTCGAAGTGATGATGCAAGTAACCAACCTCATCATACGTTTTGCGCCTATCGGAATCTTCGCCTTAGTGAGCAAGACCGTCGCAACCACGGGGTTCGAAGCGCTGGGTGGATTGGGTATCTACGTAATCACCGTATTCGTTGGCCTCGCCATTCACGCCGTCTTCACGCTGCCGGCTGTCTTGCTGATTGCGGGGAAAGGGAGTCCTCGGCGCCACGCCCAAGCGATGGCACCGGCGCTGTTGACTGCATTCTCCACAAGTTCGTCCTCTGCGACGTTGCCTTTGACCATGGAGTCGCTCGAGAAAAGAGCCGGTGTGTCCAATCGCACGACCAGCTTCGTGGCACCTCTGGGTGCTACCGTGAACATGGACGGTACGGCCCTCTACGAGTGCGTGGCGGCTATGTTCATTGCCCAGGCCTACGGCGTTGAGCTCGGCTTCGCGCAACAGCTGTTGGTGGTGGTAACCGCCCTGCTCGCTTCCATCGGGGCAGCCGGGATACCAATGGCGGGCCTCGTAATGATATCGGTGATTCTTACGGCGGTGGGATTACCTCTGGAGGGCGTCGGATTGATTCTTGCGGTCGACCGCGTGCTCGACATGTGCCGCACGACCGTGAACGTTTGGAGTGATTCGTGTGGCGCGGCGGTAGTTGAGCGCCAAATCGGCCCCGCCTGATGGAGGACCGGAGATTCAGTCGTCGAGGAGATGTTCTGGCAGGCGTGTTTGATCGTCGATCTCAGCGGAGTCCAGCTGGCCACGGCTCAATCCGCTACAGCCGAGAAGGTCTGCCCCTTGGAGCTGGGTTTTCTTGAATATGGCCCCCCCATTTTCGCATCTAGGAGTCGAGCGCCCGTGAGGTCTACGCCACTCAAGTTCGCCCCTTGAAGGTCTGCCCCCTCCAGGTCTCCTTCCCGAAAATCGGCCGCCTCCAGGTTCACCATAAAGAGGTTGGCGCTGCGCCCGATGGAATCGGCCAAATTCGCGCCCTGAAGATTTGCCTCCAGCAGATCGGCCTCCCTGAAGTCGGTCTTCTGCAGATCGGCCTCCTGCAAATCGGTTTCCCGCAGCTTCGCTTCGATTAGACTGGCCCCCTCCAGCTTCGCCCCTTTCAATCGGGCACGAGTGAGGTTGGCCCGCTGCAGGTTCGCGTGTCGGAAATCGGATTTGTAGAGATTTGCCAGCTGAAGCTCGGACCCTTGCAGATACGCCTCACGAAAATCGGCGCCGCGCAGATCCGCCCCCTGCAAATACGCCTCGAGAAGATACCCCTGCCGAAAAACAGCCTTCTCGCCCTCCTCGCCTTTTGTTTCGATCCAGTCCCGATGGAGACTGAGCATCTCCTCTAATTTATTCGGAGGAAATTCGACACGTGGCTGTTCGGCGGGTGTCTCCTCCGGCTGAGCGTCTCTTTCTGTTTTCTCCGTCAGGATGCGACTCTCCGGAAAAAGCGTCGAGGTTGAACGGCCCGTACAGCATCGCGGGCAATCTCATAGGTCGCTATAATACAATAAGTTGAGAGTCTTAACAAGTAGAAAAGCAGCGTCTAGTCGGGCGCGTCGAGTTGCTGGTACCCTCGGCGGGATTCGAACCCACGACCCACAGATTAGGAATCTGTTGCTCTATCCTACTGAGCTACGAGGGCACTAACTTTGCGTCAGCTACTCTTGATGACGTTGGCGGCTATTGGACCCTTTGGCCCTTCTTCCGACTCGAAGGCCACTTCATCGCCCTCGTCCAGTTCCTGGTCTTCCTGGATATCCGAATAATGCACGAAGATGTCTTCGCCATCCTCAGTATGGATGAATCCGTAACCAAGCCCACGGTTAAACCACTTGACGAAACCGGACTTTTGCATTTCGGTGCCTCAGTGGTCAGGAGACAGATGACTAGCGGTGGCCTGAGGTTTTTGACGGTCCCGAAAAAATTAGGAGTGTCAATCATTTGGGTCAACAATTTGGCGCGCTGAACCAACCTCCGCCCACGAGCGCGTTGGCCAATATACTTGTTGACATCGGCTGGATCGGCTGTAACTTTACAGCTTCGATTTTCGACGAACTCTTTGGCTGTTGATTCTCCCCCCCTTTTTACGGATCGATCAAGGCCTCCAAGCCACCGCGCAAACAGCGTATGCCGCCGCAGATATTTCGCCGTAGCATCAATTGGTTTGCCAATTTAACCATCATTGGCACCGTCGTTGTCGTCGGACTTCTGCTGGCTATTCTCCTCAACATCAATCGGCTCGACTACGTCAGTCAGGTGGGCATGGCCAAAGACCAGCCTGTGCCGTTTAGCCACAAGCACCACGTAACTGGCATGGGTCTCGACTGCCGCTTTTGCCACACGACGGTGGAGGAAACAGCGTTTGCCGGCATCCCGCCGACGGAGACTTGCATGAGTTGTCACTCCCAAATCTGGACTGAGGCACCCATTCTCGAGCCAGTGAGGGCGAGCTTTCGAGATAACACCTCCTTACAGTGGACACGCATCCACGACTTGCCGGATTTTGTCTACTTCAAGCACGACATACATATCAACAAAGGCATCGGGTGCGAAACCTGTCACGGTCGCATAGACGATATGCCGCTGGCCAGGAAAGCGGAAACGCTGAATATGGAATGGTGTTTGGAGTGCCATCGCGCTCCTAGCAAGTTCATTCGGCCCCGAGAGGAAGTCTTCAACATGGCCTGGACCCCTCCCGTCGATCAAGAGGCAGCGGGACGGAAACTGGTCCAGAAGTACGGCGTTCAGAAGTCGCAACTCACCGATTGCTCAGTGTGCCATCTATGACCGAACAGTTCGTTACACGCAAACAGCTGGACATGAACGATCTGCACGCTCGCCTCGCGCAGGGTGGCGGCAAGGAGTACTGGCGCAGCCTGGATGAGTTGGCTGAAACCGAGGAATTCGAGGAACTGCTCCACAGGGAGTTTCCGGAGAGCGCTTCGGAGTGGGCTGACGGTGTGAGTCGGCGCAATTTTCTCAAGCTCATGGGTGCATCGCTGGCATTTGGCGGCCTCACGAACTGTACGATCCAACCCGAAGAGAAGATCGTTCCATGGGTGAGGGCACCGGAGAACCTGATTCCCGGCAAGCCTCTATTCTACGCCACTGCCGTGCCTCTGAGCGGCGTCGGCACCGGCATCCTGGTGGAGAGCCACATGGGGCGGCCGACGAAGATAGAAGGAAACCCCGGGCATCCCGCCAGTCTGGGCGGCACTGACGCCATTACCCAGGCTTCTATCCTCGACTTGTACGATCCCGACCGCGCCACCGCGGTCAAGAACGCGGGTCGGATAAGCACGTGGAGCAGCTTCCTGCTGAGTCTCGACAAGGAACTCGCCCTCCAGCGGTTGAAGAATGGCGCAGGACTGAGAATCCTCACCGAAACAGTAGGCTCACCCAGTCTCGGACAGCAGCTGGGCTTCTTCCTGGAGGAGTTCCCGGAGGCTCACTGGCATCAGTACGAGCCTGCCAACCGAGACAATGTCCGCATCGGTGCGGCGCTGGCTTTCGGTGAGCCCGTCAATACCTATTTCGATATCGCCAAGGCAGATGTCATTCTATCTCTGGACGCCGATTTCCTTTACAGCGGCCCCGGAAGTGTGCGCTATGCCCGCGATTTCGCATCGCGGCGCCGGCTTCATGGTGGGGGGAAGCAGGAGTTCAATCGGCTTTACGTCGTCGAGACGTCCCCTTCTTCGACCGGAAGTATGGCCGATCACCGGGTGGCTCTGGACAGCGGCTCCATCGAGGCCTTCGCTTTGGCTTTGGCCGGCCAGTTGGGAGTGAAATTCCGCGCCGACGGAGAGATCCCACCCTTCAACGACCCCACGGGGTGGCTTGCGCCGCTGGCCCGGGATCTACGAAATGCAGGCAGTTCCGGCCTCGTAGTCGCCGGCGCCTACCAGTCTCCCACCCTTCACGCTCTGGCACATGCCATCAACGATGCCCTCGGCAACGTTGGCACTACGGTCCATTACACAGATCCTCTAGAAGTGGAACCCGTGGACGAATCCGAATCCCTCCGGGAACTGGTGACGTCCATGAAGGCAGATGAGGTCGAAGTTCTCATCATCGTCGGCGGCAATCCGGTCTTCAACGCTCCGGCCGACCTCGACTTTGCAGAAGCCTTAGGCCATGTGGGGTTCCGGGCGCAGTTGAGTCCGTTCGAGGACGAGACCTCCGCGTTGTGCCACTGGCACGTTCCCGAGTCTCACTACCTCGAATCGTGGAGTGATATCAGGTCGCATGACGGTACCGCCGCGATAGTGCAGCCGCTGATCCAGCCCCTCTACAACAGCAAGTCCGCTCACGAGTTGGTGGGGGCCATGATCGGACAACCCGGGCTTGTGGTCAGAGACTTGCTTAGGGAGTTCTGGCAGCAGGAGACCTTCGCCCCGGATTTCGAGGAGTTCTGGGTCCGGGCCCTCCACGATGGCGTACTTGCCGATATGGCTTTCTACCCACGCCGTGTGAGCTTGCGCACGATCAAGATCGCGACGGGATTCGCTACCCCCATCGGCGAGGAGCAGATGGAACTTGCACTGCGCCCCGACCCCCTCGTCTGGGATGGCCGCTTCGTCAACAACGGCTGGCTCCAGGAGACTCCCAAACCGGTGACTGAGTTGACCTGGGATAACGCCGCTCTGATGAGCCCGAAAACGGCCCAGAGACTGGGCGTGAAGAACGAGCAGGTGGTCGAACTGAGTCACGGCGGTCGATCCGTAAGAGCGCCGGTGTGGATCGTACCAGGTCAGGCTCGTGATGTCGTAACCGTTCACCTCGGATACGGTCGCCGCCAGTCAGGTCGGGTGGGCAAAGGCACCGGATTCAATGCCTATGCGGTGCGGACCTCCTCTAGTATGTGGGGAACAACAGGTCTGAAGGTCATCAAGTCCTTCGATCGGCATGCCCTCGCCTGCACCCAGGACCACCAGCTCATGGAAGGGCGACACCTGGTCAGGCACGCCGACCTGGAGCACTACAGGCATCATCCCGATTTTGCGCAGCACGAGGGCCATGTGCCCCCCGCCTCTCTCACGCTCTTCAACAACGATGAATTCCAGTCCAGCACCGGCAACTCCTGGGGCATGGCCATCGATCTCAACGCCTGCATCGGCTGTAACGCCTGTGCCGTCGCCTGCCAAGCGGAGAACAACATTCCCATAGTGGGCAAGGACGAGGTCCTCAATGGCAGGGAGATGTCGTGGATCCGCATTGATCGATACTACGCGGGGGATCTGGACGATCCTGAGATTCTCCACCAGCCTATTCCATGCCAGCAATGTGAGAACGCTCCCTGTGAGCTGGTCTGTCCGGTCGGGGCCACTGTGCACAGCGAAGAAGGCCTTAACGACATGGTCTACAATCGGTGCGTCGGAACTCGCTATTGCTCCAACAACTGCCCCTACAAGGTGAGGCGTTTCAATTACTTGCAATACGCGGATCGAGATACTCCCAGTCTCAAACCCCAGCGCAACCCCGACGTAACAGTCCGGTCTCGGGGGGTCATGGAGAAATGCACCTACTGCACCCAGCGCATCAATGCCGCCCGCATCGTCGCGAAGAAACGTGGTGCCCCGATACAGGATGGGGAAATCCAGACCGCGTGCCAGCAGGTGTGTCCTACCGAGGCTATTGTCTTCGGTAACATCCAGGATGAAAACAGTCGCGTGTCCAAATGGAAGGACTCGTCGCTGAACTACAGTATCCTCCCCGATTTGAACACGAGGCCGCGCACGACCTACCTCGCCAGAGTCAAGAACCCCAACCCCGAGATCAAGGGATAGCCTCTGCACCATGTCACAGCCGGCCAGGTCGACGCGACAGCAGTACACACCGCCTCCTTCCGAGTTGGGTCCGGGTCAGACGTCGCACACGTCGATAACGGAAACGATCAGCGCTGTAGTTCTGACGCCACACACACCTATACAATGGTTCATCGTAGTCTTCGTGGGTCTGATGGGTGTGGGTCTCCTGCAGCTGGCCATCGGCTACCTGTTGTACGAGGGAATCGGCATCTGGGGTCTGAACGTCCCCGTCGGCTGGGGTTTCGCCATCGTCCACTTCGTCTGGTGGATAGGAATCGGCCACGCGGGCACGCTCATTTCCGCCATTCTTTTGCTCTTTCGCCAGAAGTGGCGCACCTCGATCAACCGCTCGGCCGAAGCCATGACCATCTTCGCCGTCATGTGCGCTGGCATGTTCCCCATAATCCATACCGGGCGCCCCTGGCTAGCCATATACTGGTTGTTTCCGTACCCCAATTCCATGGATATTTGGCCCCAGTTCCGCTCTCCCCTGATCTGGGATGTCTTTGCGGTGAGTACCTACTTCACCGTGTCGCTCGTCTTCTGGTATATGGGGATGGTTCCCGATATTGCGAGTTTTCGCGATCGAGCCAGATCGCCGATCCTCAAGCGCATCTACGGGTTTGTGGCCATGGGCTGGCGCGGATCGGCGATCCATTGGGAGCGGTACGAGATGGCATCCCTCATGTTGGCCGGCCTTGCCACCCCGTTGGTCCTGTCCGTACACAGCGTCATCAGTCTGGACTTCGCCGTCTCCATCATACCCGGGTGGCACACCACGATATTTCCTCCCTATTTCGTTGCTGGCGCTATCTACGCCGGATTTGCCATGGTGCTCATTCTGGTGATTCCTCTGAGGCGCCTCTACGGATTGCAGGATTTCATCACTGTGCGGCACCTGGAGAATATGGGCAAGGTGATGCTCACTGCCGGGCTCATCGTCGCTTACGGCTACTTCATGGAGCAGTTGATAGCCTGGTACAGCGCCAGCCTTTATGAATCGTTCATGATGTACAATCGGATGTTCGGCCCCTATGGCGGCTACTACTGGTGGCTCATAATCTGTAACATCCTCATCCCCCAGGCGCTCTGGTCCAAGAGGGTGCGACAGAACACCATCTGGCTCTTCCTCATTTCCGTGGTTATTAGCGTGGGCATGTGGCTGGAGCGATTCGTCATCGTCATTACCAGTCTGCACCGAGACTACATGCCCTCTTCCTGGGACATGTTTTACCCCACCTTCTGGGATTGGGCCACCTACGCGGGAACCATCGGCTTCTTCCTCCTCGCCTTCTTTCTGTTCGTGCGAGGTCTGCCGTTGATCGCCGCCCACGAAATTCGAACCCTTCTCCCGTTCGGGAACAAGGGGAAATAACGGGGTCGTCGAACCTGCTCCGATTGTTATGAACCAGACTGGATCCGACATCTACGGCCTCATGGCCAAGTTCGAGACCCCCGAGGATCTCCTGGAGGCTGCCAAGCGCACCTACTCGGAAGGATACCGAACCATGGATGCCTATGCGCCTTTGCCCATCCACGGTCTGGCTGCTGCCATCGGATTCCCAAGAACCAATCTGCCCATTCTTACCTTCATCTGCGGTGCGCTAGGCGCGATCGCCGGGTACGCCTTGCAGTACTGGGTCCACGTTATCGACTTCCCCATGAATATCGGGGGAAGACCCCTGCACAGCGGTGTCATGTTCATCCCCGTCACCTTCGAGCTAACCATTCTGTTTGCCGCCTTGGGGACCTTCATTGGCTTGTGGATTCGCAACCGGCTGCCCATGCCTTACCACCCGGTTTTTAATGTGGAAGGTTTCGAGCGCGCCAGTCAGGACGCCTTCTTCCTGTGCATCGAATCCGGGGATCCCCTCTTCGATACCGACCGCACTGCGTTTTTCTTGCAGGGCTTGAATGCAGAGGAGGTATCGACCGTTGACTGGTAGCATGCCGACGCGCCATCGAGCGACCATCTCTACCGCACTCGCCTTGACAGGAGCGCTGCTCGTGGGTGGCTGCGAGCTCCGGCAGGCGATGTACAATCAGCCGAAGTACGAGAGTCTCGAGGCCTCTGATATGTTCGAGGACGGGCTCTCTGCCCGCCAACCTATTGAGGGAACAGTGGCTCGGGGACAGCTCCGCCTTGACGCCCATCTCTACGAGGGCAAAGTGAACGGCGAGTTGGCAACCACCCTGCCTCTGGAGCTAACAGAGGAACTCCTCGCCCGGGGCAGACAGCGGTACGAGATATTCTGCTCGCCCTGCCATGACCGCACGGGCACCGGCAACGGATTGATCGTGAAGCGGGGGCTCAAGCAACCTCCCTCATACCACATGGACCGTCTTAGAGAGGTACCTGTCGGACACTTCTTCGACGTCATGACCAACGGCTTCGGTGCGATGTACAGCTTTGCCGCTAGAATTCCCGTCAGGGACCGGTGGGCTATTGCTGCGTACGTACGCACTCTCCAGTTCAGCCAGGGCGCCCAGTTCGACGAACTGCCCCCAGAGGATCAGAGACAGCTGCAATGAACGAGGAGATCATTCGTCAGTCGGAGGCTCTGAAACCGCTGTTCGACACCACGAGGAAGAAAGCCCTCGTCATCGGCGTCGTGGCTGCCGCCTTCTCGATCTGGGGGTTATACCTCGAACACGACCAGTTTTTCCGATCCTACCTGCTGGCGTTCATCTACTGGGTGAGCCTGACTCTGGGCAGTCTCCTGCTCCTCATGGTCCACCACCTGGTGGGAGGAAGATGGGGATTCGCGACTCGTCGCCTCATGGAGGGCGGTACGCGGACGATGCTACTCATGTTCGTACTGGGCATCCCAGTCCTCTTGGGTATCCACGAGCTTTATGAGTGGAGTCACGAAGACGTCGTGGCCAGCGACGAGATCCTCCAGAAAAAGGCCGTGTTTCTGAATCCGACCTTCTTCGTGATCCGCTACGTTATCTACTTTCTGATATGGGGCGCCATGGCTGTTCGCCTCAACAGGTGGACAGCCGAGCAAGACTCCACGACAGATACCTCCCCAACGCGGAGAATGCAGGTCCTCAGCGGACCGGGCGTGTGTGTGTTCGTCCTCGTCGCTACCTTCGCGTCCATCGACTGGATCATGTCCCTGGAACCTCACTGGTTCTCCACCATCTACGCAGCTATCTACATCATCGGACAAATGCTCTTGACGTGGGCGTTCATGACCATTGTGTCGGTGCAACTGTCGCGATACCAACCCTTGAGTGCGTTACTGACCAACGAGCGCTTGAGAGATTTGGGCACTTTCATGCTCGCCTTCGTTATGCTCTGGGCCTACACTTCCCTCTCCCAGCTGCTGATCATCTGGTCCGGCAACCTGCCCGAGGAAATCACCTGGTACTACACCCGTCTCAAGGGCGGCTGGCAACACGTGGGGTATCTGCTGGTGTTTTTTCATTTCGGCCTGCCATTTGTTCTGCTGGTCTCCAGCCGACTCAAAGCGCGAATCCCGATCCTGGTCTCCATTGCAGGAGGTCTAATGGTCATGCGGCTAGTGGACCTCTTCTGGATCACCGCCCCTGCTTTCGGCCAAGCTGGGTTAACCATCCACTGGCTGGACGTGACGCTGCCTATCGCCATGGGTGGCCTCTGGGTGTTCGTCTTTTACGGGCAACTGAGCAAGCGATCCCTCGTCCCCCTGAATGATCCGCGCTTCGATTTCGCGGCTCTGGCCGCCGCCGGAGAGGAAGCCCATGACTGAGCCGACGGCACAGGGCGGAAACGAAGCTCGTGGATACGAGCAGTCGGATGCGTCGGCCGGCCCGCTGGCAAAGGCGGCTCTTTTCCTGGCGGTTTCCCTGGTCTGTATCTTCGTCGGGATCATCGTTCTTTTTAAAGTGTTCAACTATGTCCAACCTCGGTTGTTCGATCAGGAGCCGCACCCTATGGCCCAGACGAGACAGACGGCTACTGGGCCCCGCCTGCAGCTGGATCCTCCGCAGCAAAAGATCGATATGCTGGCCACCGAGAATCAGGTCTTGACTACCTACGACTGGGTAGACCGCGAGCAAGGGCTGGTGCGCATTCCCATCGATCGAGCTATAGCTATCCTGGTAAAACAGGGCGAACTGCCGCGGAAAACGGACAGCACGGAGGTCGAGGAGTAGTGATGATCGCCATCGACTACGCCCGATTCAATCTCCTGCATGCACGCGGTGCGGCGGTGTGTCGTAAGACCGCTTGGCGCAGCGCCCTGAGTGCCGTCGCCGTCGTGGCCATCCTGACGTCAACGGTCCGCGCCCAGCCTCTCGACCTGCAGCTGCTGGACGACATAGGTTTGGATCAGAACCTGGATGGGCAGATACCTCTCGAACTCACGTTTATCGATGAGAAGGGCCGCACCGTTGCTCTTGGAGACCTACTGGGCGACAAGCCGGTGCTGCTGAGCTTTGTGTACTACGAGTGCCCCATGCTGTGCACCCAGATTCTCAACGGGCTGACGAAAAGTTTGCGGGTGCTCTCCTTCGATGTGGGGAAGGAGTTCGATGTTATCACCGTCAGCATTGACCCCGGTGAGACACCGAGCCTCGCTGCGGCGAAGAAGCAGGAGTACGTGAAGTGGTACGGCCGGTCCAGCGCAGAACGCGGGTGGCACTTTCTCACTGGGCGCCAGGATCAGATCGAGCTACTGACACAGGCCGCAGGATTCCGTTATCAGTACGACCCGGAAACCGATCTGTACCGTCACGCCAGCGGCATCATGGTACTTACCCCCGAGGGAAAGCTCGCCCGTTACTTCTATGGGATCGACTACGCTCCCAAGGACGTCCGACTTGGCCTCATCGAGGCATCGCAGAACAAGATCGGCTCTCCGGTGGACCAGTTACTCTTGTTCTGCTATAAGTACGACCCGTCAACCGGAAAGTACGGTCTGGTAATAATGAACTCCGTGCGCATCGCCGGCGCGCTGACGGTGGTGACCATAGGGGCGTTCGTAGTCCTCATGTTGCGCCGGGAACGCCGCGCGAGATTGACGCACGGGACCGCCGGCGCCCCTGCATAGGTAACCCGACTAGTCTGTGCCGCCGAGGTGACGACGAATCGTGAAATGGGCTGACTGAATATGTCCGACAACTTTAAACTGTTTCCGGAGCAAGCCTCCACTTTTGCACTACAGGTGGACGGCCTCTATTTCCTGTTGCTCTTCCTGGGTGTGTTTTTCGCGGTAGGTGTAGTCTTCTTCCTCATCCTGTTTGCGGTCAAATACCGGCGGCGATCCGAGGACGAGCGCCCTGTGCCGATCGAAGGCTCCATGCCGCTCGAATTGACCTGGAGTATCATTCCTCTCGTTCTCTCGCTTGTTGTTTTTGCCCTCGGTGCGGGAATCTTTTTCAGGATGTACAATCCCCCTGCGAATGCGATTGATATCTACGTCGTGGGCAAGCAATGGATGTGGAAGGTCCAGCACCCTCAGGGCAAGCGCGAGATCAATGAGTTGCACGTCCCGGTAAACCAGCCAGTGCGGCTCACGTTGGCCTCAGAGGACGTGATTCACGCCTTCTTCGTTCCAGCCTTCCGCGTTAAGAGAGACGTTGTCCCGGGGCGATATAACACCATGTGGTTCGAAGCTACCAAGGTGGGAGAGTATCACCTATTCTGCGCCGAATACTGCGGCACTCAGCATTCCGGTATGATCGGACGCATCGTCGTCATGGAGCAGGAGGAGTTTCAAAACTGGCTGAGCGGCGGAGCTACGGGCGAAACGATGGTAGAAGCGGGCGCGCGCCAGTTCCAACAATTGGGTTGTGACACGTGCCACAAAGAGTCCGACCAGGGCCGCGGCCCGAAATTGACAGGAGTTTTTGGGAAGCCGGTGCAGATCACTACCGGCGAAACAGTGATCGCAGACAAGGATTATCTGCGAAGCTCGATCCTGGACCCCGGCGGCCAAATCGTCGGCGGATACAAACCTATCATGCCCACCTTTCAGGGGCAGATCAGTGAGGAAACGCTGATGCAGATCATCAGTTACATCGAATCCTTGAGTGACTCCGAGTAGGGCCGGTCGGAAAGCAGGCAACGGGTGACAACGGACACAAAGGTCGAAACGAACACAACGGCCAATCAAAGCAACGGCGGGGACGTGAATTATCTGAACGTTCGCTACGGCATCAAGTCCTGGCTGCTGACCCTCGATCACAAGCGCATCGGCATTCTGTACTTGGTCACGACCACCGCGTTCTTCATGGTCGGCGGTGTATTCGCGACGCTGATTCGACTCGAGTTGCTGACCCCAGGCGGCGATCTGGTTGAAGCCGACACGTATAACAAGCTGTTCACGATGCACGGCGTGGCAATGATCTTCTTCTTTCTCATTCCCTCCGTGCCGGCTGTACTGGGAAACTTCGTCTTGCCGATCCAGATAGGCGCTAAGGATGTGGCATTCCCCAGGCTCAACCTTCTGAGCTGGTACTGCTTCATGGCCGGCGGCACCCTGGCAACAGTGGCGATCGTCATGGGCGGCATCGACACGGGATGGACCTTCTATACACCTTACAGCAGCACCTACTCAAGCTACTACGTGGCGCTAGCCCTTACCGGCGTATTCATCAACGGCTTCTCATCCATCCTCACCGGTGTGAACTTCCTGACCACCGTCCACAAGATGCGGGCACCGGGCATGACATGGTTCCGGCTGCCGCTCTTCATCTGGGCGCAGTACGCCTCCAGCATCATCATGATCCTCGGTACACCGGTCGTGGCTATAACACTCTTGCTCGTGGCCTTGGAGAATCTGTTCCGAATCGGAATTTTCGATCCTGCCCTCGGTGGGGACCCGATCCTGTTCCAGCACATGTTCTGGTTCTACTCGCACCCGGCGGTGTACATCATGATCGTGCCCGGTTTCGGTGTGATCAGCGAGGTGATTGCCTGTTTCGCCCGCAAACGCATTTTCGGATACTCTTTTGTCGCTTTTTCCAGCCTCGCTATTGCCGTGCTCGGCTTCTTAGTGTGGGGGCACCACATGTTCACGACCGGCCAGTCGATGTACGCCGGAATGGTCTTCTCCTTTATCTCCTTTCTCGTTGGTGTCCCAACCGCGGTCAAGATCTTCAACTGGACCGCCACCCTTTACAAGGGGTCGATCTCCCTGGAGACACCGATGTACTACGCTCTGGGGTTCATAGGCCTGTTCATCATGGGGGGTATCACTGGCCTATTCCTGTCCACCATCGCCGTGGACATCCATCTCCACGACACCTATTTCGTCGTCGCTCACTTTCACTTTGTCATGGTGGGAGGGATGGTGATGGCGTACCTGGCGGGAATCCACTTCTGGTGGCCGAAGATAACCGGGCGGGTGTACTCCGAAGGATGGGCTAAGGCCAGTGCTCTTCTGATCTTCTTCGGATTCACCCTCACCTTCTTCCCCCAGTTCGTTCTCGGCTATCTGGGCATGCCGCGAAGATATCACGTATACCCGGAGGAATTCCAGATCCTGAACGTCATGTCCACCGCAGGTGCTTCCATCCTTGCCGCAGGCTACGGAATCCTTTTTGTCTACCTCTTTGTTTCCTTGTGGACCGGGCGCAAAGCTGGACCGAACCCCTGGCGAGCCAAGGGGCTGGAGTGGGAGATACCCTCCCCACCCGGTCCTCACAACTTCGATGCTACACCGATAGTAACGCAGGAAGCCTACGCCTACGAGGAAGAGGATGTCATTTTAATCACAACCGATGCGGGGGTCCGGGAGGTTCCGGCAAGAAGAAAAACGCCTAGAAGAAGGCAAGATAGATGAGTTCGCACGCCCATCCTGTAGCGCTGAATCACCAGTTCGAGGATCTGCAGCAGCAGAACGCAGCCGCCAACATGGGAATGTGGGCGTTTATCGCCCAGGAAATCATGTTTTTCGGCGGGCTCTTCGGCGCCTACACCGTATACCGCTACAAGTATCTGGCGGCGTTCACCGAGGGCAGCAACCACCTCTCCATCGAGTGGGGGGCACTCAACACAGCGGTTTTGATCGCCAGCAGTTTTACCATGGCCATGGCCGTCCGAGCCGCCCAGCAGGGAATGAAGAACGGACTCCTCGGGTGGATTCTGGCCACCATGGCCCTGGGAACGACCTTCCTGGTCGTCAAGTACATCGAGTACTCCCACAAGTATCACGAAGGCCTGATTCCCGGAGCTTCCTTCTCCTACGACAGTCCGATGGCCGGACAGCTGAAGATCTTCTTCTCCTTTTACTTCGCCATGACGGGGATGCACGCCCTGCACATGATCATCGGGCTTGGAATCATGATCTGGCTGATTCCGCGAATTCGCCGCGGCACCTATACACATGAGTATTTCTCCCCGATCGAGAACTTCGGCCTCTACTGGCACTTCGTCGACATCGTTTGGATCTTCCTGTTTCCTCTGCTCTACCTGATCGGACGGGACCCATGGATAGTCATGTAGTTCCGATAAAGCTGTACGCGACGATTGTCGGGTGCCTGTTCTTCCTAACCGTGATTACGATTTTGGCCGCGTTCGTCGAACTGGGCGCCCTGAATACTCCCTTAGCTCTTGGAATCGCCCTTCTCAAGGGAACGCTCGTCGTCCTGTTCTTCATGCACGTCCGCTACAACAGTCCGCTCATGTGGGTGTTTGCCGCCGGCGGGTTCTTCATGTTGCTCATTCTTTTCGCCCTGCTGATGCAGGACTACATGAGCCGTGGCTGGGAACAGCCCCCAGCGGAATTCTTGCTCTAGTTCCTTCTGCTAGAACGTCGTAGCTCCAGTTCCGGCCCGTTACAACGGGTGCCAGCGATGGCACGGGTCTCCACTGGCGGGTAGGACCGCAGACCACCCAGAAAATGAAAGAGGCCGACCACATGGGGTCCGCCTCTCGTTGTACGCGAATGCGTCTTTTGCCTGTCAGATCTATAGCAGTTTTGACCGCCTCACTTCTTCTTCTTCCGACTGGGCGGCTTAAGACCGAAATTCACCGTCACCGCACCATCCGCTACCTCGACCTCCTGGACCTGAGTCGTGAAGAACTCGTGCCACGCTTCGAGGGTGTATTTCCCGGCGGGTAGGTTCTCGATGGTGAAGCTGCCGTCGGCCGCGCTCACGGCGAAGAAGGGGTGTGGCAGGACGCCGATGTAGGCTGCCATCCAGGGGTGTACGTCGCACTTGAAGGGGACCATGACCTCCGGCTGCGAAAACATCTTGCCCGGCACCGGCAGCTTCTTGATGCGGGCTGGCATGGCCTTGTTGAACTCCTCGTTGAGCTTGGGCATCATGTGCACGTTGTGCATGATGCGGTCGCTGTTGAGGATCCTCAGGGGCTGTCCCACCATCAAGCCCAGAACCCGCGGCGTGTAGGCACAACCGACCTGATCCAGCTCCCCCGGTCTCCTAGGGGTTTCGAATGTCTGTCCTTCGAGTCCGGTCTTTATGTAGACAAAGACGTTCTTCACGTTCTTGTTCGCATCGACGACGTAGCGCTCCGAGATGTGTGGCTCCGTGTGCTTGGCTACGCAATCGGCGTCGCTCTCCATCTTCACCGGCTTTGCCGGCGGGATCTTCTTAGCATCTATCTTCACCACACCGCTAATCGTGCCCGACACCGCGGGGCCTACCGCCAAAGCGACAGCAGCGGCGATTACCATTGACAGCTTTCCAACACCCATCTCATCCTCCTTCTACAGTTGAGTTCTGTTGATTAGCCGGAACCTTGATACATTCGCGAAACCCTCCACAACGATCTCGTTTGTTGCATGTTGTGCTCACCTTGTCTGCCTGAGTGGATTCTGCGGGACCGAGCTTTGCGCGACCGTTGCGAAACGGTCATTCGCTCCCGCGCCGCAAGCTCCTCCTTGCCGCGAACTGCATGGCGATCGTCAGCAAGGCGCCCGCCAGTGCGAGGAAGTAGGGCCTCCTGGTAGCGGGCTTCTCGAGGAGCAAATAATACCAGGTGGATATCGAGCGTCTAGTACCCACCTCACCGTTCCACCCATCCCAGGCCGTAAAGGCGATCGGAATGAAAGCTCCCGCCTCGAGCTGTAGGTCGTTTTTATCCTCCGTGTGCAAAGATCTGTGGATCAATAGCTGGTAGCGACCGTCGGCATAGGCGATTCTGCCGCGCACGTCCTGGGCATCGGCCGGCTGCTCTTGGAACCGGGTCATACCCTTCGCCCTTCCCTCTCTGACCTTCGCCGACACCCCCTCGCGCAGTTCCGGGGACGGAGATGGACTAGCTTCCCAGACCCACGCGTATGCGGCGCGGCGCGCGTCACCCATGAGGAAGTGCGGGCGCTCCGCCCCGTCGGGAATCTTCGTGGGGAACTGCACGGCCAGAGCGTCGCCCAGCATCGATGCTCCCTGCTCTTCGTCTGACACGGCCGCGTCTTCGTCGCCCGCCTCGTCGACGGTAGCGAGGCTCAGAGAGGGGTCATGCCAGGTCAAGAGAATCGCCACCTCCTCCCCGTTGTGCATGGACTTGACAAAAACGGCCGTCACGGTGGGATCAAAAAGGCGAGGCTCGATGATCACCTGCCCAGCGAGCGGAAACATCGCACCCTCCCCCGCGCCCCAGCGCGGGTCGTCTGCGCTCTGTGGCAGTTCGCCTTCCACCAAGGCAGATTTCAGGACGATGGCGGCTTCCGGTTTCTCCGCCGGCGACAGGGAGCGCACATAGTTGGCCAGGTGCCAGGTCTTGACGCGGATGTCGCGCATAGCATTGTCATACATCTCCTGCTGCTCAGGGGAGATCTCCTCCTCGTCCTCGATCATGATCTGAATGTCCTCGACCTCCATATCCATCGGAAAACCATCTTTGATCGAGGGCATGGGAGTCCCAGCCAGACCGGCCATGAAGCGCCTGTAGAGATCCTCCTGCGCATCCCCACCCCGAAATTGCCAGCTCATGGTCAAATCAGCCGGTCGCGTCGGAAACTTCCACTCATCTACTAGAGTGAGACCCGAAGGACCGTCGCCGCGTCCCTGCTCGCCGTGACACTTGGCGCATTCGAGCATCTCGAAGATTTTGCGTCCCTCTGACACACTTTCCTCAGAAGGAGGCACTCTATCCACCATCGCTATCTCCACGGGCGGTGCCGTGGCGCGCTCGAATTGCTTGGAGAAGGTCTTGAGGTAAGCCACGACGGCGCGCCGCTCCTCGTCGGTGAGCCCGGGCCACCCCGGCATGGAGGTGCCCGGCATACCGTCGGTGACGATGCGGAGCAGGTCGTCGTCGGTGGGCAACTCGCGCGACTCGGTGGAACGGATCTTGTACTGCCCCCGCGTGAAGTCCCGCGGGCGCGGGTTCAAGGTCTCGGCCCCAGAACCGTCGCCCTTTCCCTTCTCGCCGTGACAATGGGCGCACTTGTCGTCGTATATTTCCTTTCCTCGGCCAAAGTCCCCGGCTGTAGCCTGCGCCTGAGCTTGTCCCATAACCCCAAGCGCCAGTGCGCTGGCCATGGCGACCGCAAACAGGGCGAGCCGTCTCGAAACCAGTGCCGTTTCACAGAAGTAGGATTGAGATTTGGGCGCCAAGTCACCCGGCCTGCAAGGCGCACTATCGAGGCGTATTGACGGAATACACCGAGGGAGTGCAACGCAGAAGGACGGGATGAATCGGCGCCCAAATACAAGCATAGTTCTGTGACACGGCACTATCATACTCACTCCCATGTCCTAGGCACTTGGTCAGTGGCGTCGTACATGAAGAGGATGACCTGCCAAATCTCCTCCTCCGTAAGCATCTCCTCCCAGGCGGGCATGGCCGAACTCCACGGCGCTGAGACCACGGGCAATCCCGGTCCACCCTTGCTCACGCGCCAGAACACGAACGATTCCTGCAGCATGGCGATGGTCCCAGGGTCTCTGAAGTCTGCAGGCGGGGGATTGAAGGCGTGGGCGAACATACCGTTGCCGGCCAGGTCGTCGCCGTGGCAGAAATGGCAATTCTGATAGTAGATGTCCCGTCCCGCCTCCACGTGCCCGCCGTAGTTCTCGCTGTCGTGACGCAGGGGATTCTCCAGCCCGGCGAGGTCGATGTCTCGACCGCGGAACTGAATCGTCGCTGGAGGCGCCGGGTGAACGGTCCTGAGCTCTGCCGGGGGATCGCTGCTGACGGACGTGTTGGAGAAGACGATAGCTGCTACCATCACCGGCAAGAGCGTAAAAACAACCATACGACGGCCGGCTTTGCCGTCGTCGACCAGCAGTTCTCGTATGGGTCGGACGAACTCTCCGAGCTTTTCGTTCTCGACGCCGATCTGCGACAGGATCCCGACGATGATGAGACCCATATACAGGTAGAGGATAACCGCAGGCAGCGGGGGACTGATACCGTAGGCCAGGCCGACGTAACACACGGCCAACAGGATCAGCGCCTTGGAGAAACTGGAGAGCCGACTCATGTTCTCCTCACTCGGCGCTCGCCGGCGCAGAGCCCTTGAGGCTGGCCAGATAGGCGACCAGATCGCGAAATTGCCTCACCGTGATGACGTCGTCGAATTTGGGCATCTTGGATTGCAGCAGAAGCCTGCGCCCGGTAACGCCGGAGAGATCGCTTTTGGCGATCGTCAGGGTCGTGTCGGCGCTGCGGATCGTCAGGCTGGCCTCATCCTCGCGCTCTATTGGGCCACTCACCTTCTTCCCTCCGTCGCCGACGACGGCGCTGATCCAGAAGTACCCCCGCTTGGAAATTGACTGTGTGTCAGCTATAGGCAAAAGCGCCAGATCGTCGCGTTGCACGATGCGCTCGGCACCCTCCGCTGCAGTTTCCTCCAGTGCCACTTCCTCCGTCTCTGCCTCCTCCTCGTCTTCCTCCTCACCCCAACCCCAGTCGTCGTCCTCCTCTTCCTCCACCTGATCGAGCTGCAACACCAGGGCGTCGCCCTCTTCCCTGACGAGCCTTCCGGTGAGTTCCTCACCGTTTGCGAGGCTAAGTGTCGTCGATCCGTACCCCTGAACGATCTTGGCGTTGGGATCTAAGATCGACTCCTCCATGTAGTCCAACGTGTTTAGGGCCCCGATCTCCGTCAGGTCGGGACCGACCTCCAGCAGGACCTCGGCTGCGCCCACTCGGTGGCACTTGCTGCATTGCAGCTCTTCGACAAAGACCACCTGACCCGCCTGAGGATCTCCCTGGGGTAGCTTCACTGGGACTGCAGCGGCCGCGGCAATGTCGATGGGCGGGACAATGGCCGTAACATCCGGTTCTCCGCCCTGGCTTTGGAGAAAGGCGATCAACGTTTCGATTTCCAGGGGGGAGAGGGCAAGCGGTGCCTTCCATGCTGGAGGCATTATGTTGCCGTATCCCTTTACCAGATAGACCTCCGGCAGGTAAAGCGCTTCCACCAGATACGCCCGCGCCGACATGCCTTCCCGGCGTCCTCCGCCGGTGACGCCGATACCGCTCAGGTCCGGACAACGCGGCGTCGTCGCCGACGCCCCTATGACGTGGCAAGTAGAGCATTTGCCCTTGCCGTAGAAGATCGACTTCCCCGCCGCGACAAAAGCTTCCGGAGTCCGTTCGATGTCACCCACGGCCACCGCGGGACCGGAGCTGGACTGGGGGATGAGATTACCCAGCAGGGCGTAGGACCAGATCACCGCCAACGCGAACGTCGCCAGCCGCATCAGCTTGTCCCACACCGCCATGTTGACGCAGATGGCCAGGAAGACCCACACCGACCACGACAGAATATTCTGGTCGGCCAGAGGAAAGGGCTCAGCTCCCACCAGGAAAGCCCCGAGGCACACCAAAAGAAGGATGAAGAAGAGACTCTTGACAGCTGGATGGCGCATGGATCCCCCGGCCGCCCTCAGTTGGCGGCTTCCTCCTTCTTCTTGTCCCCCAACGACCCGATCCAGAAGATGAAGCAGATCAAAGCGCCGAAGGTGATGACGATGGCGGCGATGATGTTGGAAGCGTCACCCACGGTCGGGGTGAAGGCGTCTGGTGAAGTGTCTCTCATGACCCCGTATATATGCCAGTCCTCCCGGATGCCCGACCGCACGTACCCCATGAGTCCCATCATGGCGGTAAAGGTGACAGCCAGCATTATGAGGATGTACTGAGACTGGTCCGTCATCTTGCCCCACTGCACCTCGCCGGTGGATGATGCCCGTCGATAGAGGATGACATCGAGGACGGTCACCGAGAACAGCACGGCCAGAACTACCAGCACCTGTCCCGGCGTCAGGACGTTCACCCGCTCGAGGCTAGGCACGTAGTACCCCATCACGCCGAAAACCACCACGATGACTGCGGCGACGGCGAAGATGGTGCCCACCACGACGTTGACGGGCTTGGACCAGCGCACTGTCGGAGTCTTGCCGGATCTGCGGTAAAAGAGAAAGGTCAAGAAGGTGGTGAGAATGATGAGGTTTACCGCCGTGTTCTTGGCCGACATGACTCCGAAAACCCCCACGAGCGGATGGTGTTCACCGCCTATGGCCGCCTTCTCCACCTGGCTCAGGATCAGGGTCCTGGGAGTCGCCCACACGGCGATGCAGGCGACGAGAACGGCGAATACGAAAGGCCGATATCGGGCGTATCTCTCGGCGCCTTTGATGCGGCCCATCCCCGACCACAGGTAGAAGTTCACACCCAGGAAGAGCACCCCTATCATGGCCGCCTGGATGATGAAGAGCCACGAGAACAGGCTGCCCATCATGTTGATGCCCATGGTCTGGTTGAACTCGTAGATCTCCTTGGCGAGCCAATACCCGGCGAAGGGCAGGGGGATGAGGGCGCTCACGGCGATGAAGTTTCCAGTGTAGCCCATCCAGTCGTAGTGGGCCTTGTCGGATGCGCTCGTGGCTGTGAGGAATCGGACTGCCGCGTAGGCCCCTACGACTGCTCCCCCGAAGGCGATGTTGGCGATGAAGCGGTGAATGTTGATCGGCATCCAGGTGAAGTTATAAACCGCATCCCCCAGGCTGATCAGAGCCCCGTTCTCGTCTATCCCGCCAGGACTCGTCATGAAGGTGAGCCAGGCGTTGGCCACGCACATGATCGCCGTGCCGAAGACGTTGAGTAGCACGCCGATGGTCAGGTGCAGCCACTTCCGATTCATCAACCGTTCCCACGAGTACCAGTAGAGATAGAGGCTGAAGGTCTCGCCGAAGAAGAGGGCCACGTAGAGCACGTAGGTAGGAGTGAAGATATTGCTCATGTAGCCGAAGAATTTGGGATAGAAACCGATCATCAGGAACAGGAGCACGGCACCAAACATGGCGGTGGTGGAGAAAGCCACGAGACACAGCTTGATGAACTCGCGGGCCATGCGGTCGTAGCGCGGATCGCCGGTGCGCATGCCGACGAACTCGATGATCACGGCAAAGAGTGGGACACCGAGAATGAAGGCGGCGAACATGAGGTGGAGCTGCCCTACGACCCAGACCGCCACCCGGCTGCCTATCACCGGGAACTCCCGGTACTCTGGGATGTCGGAGAGCGCGGCTTGGGGCCAGGCCGATGTGCTCGTGAAGAAGAGAACCAGACCGAAGGCGATGGCCGTTAGTGCCGGCGGCGAACTGAGGCCCTCAGGCAGGCATTTGCCTTTCGTACGGTAGGGAGCTGTTTGGTGGATCAAAGCTGTTCGGATCTTCCTGCTATTCTTGTGGCCTCGCCTGATGGGCAAACTGCTGAGGAAGGGGCGCCATGGTAACTCCCCCGAAAAAAAACGGACACCCTCCTTCCAGAGGGATGCCGACGAATAACCAGCCCCTGAAGCAGGTATCCTATAGTACGTGGTTACAAATAGCAAGTGGTTACAAAAAAATTACCCGAGGACCTGCCAGTGTTGCGCGCAGCGCCCATACCGCGGCTCGACCAGAATCCACTTGACCTCTGCCGATGATACCGTTTATCCTTCCTAACCGTCCTTGGCAAAAATGGGAATCGAGTAGCGTGCCCGGGAAAATGGGCATACCGAAACGAGTATCGTATTTCCCTAACAGTTGGTCTCTGTTGAGACGAATTCGTGACAAAACTGGAAGTGAAAATAGCAATCGTCTGCTTCGCGACGCCGGAAAATCTAACGCCGTCTTACAACCCCCGTCATAGACCACTACGAAGATCGAGCCAGTTTAGCTCGCAATGATGGCTCCGCCGATCCGGACCAGGTTTTGAAAACATCTTGGAACACCTGGAGTCGATCAAGCGCTAGATTTGACAGCTTGGTGCAGCCCTACGCGACGTGCTGACCTTCAAAACCTTCGTTCTTTGGTTACATTTGACAGTCGCAGTAATTTGGCTCGGCGGCATGTTTTTCATGACAGTCGTACTGTTGCCAATGTGGCGACGCTCCACGGCCTCCCCCAGAGAATTCTCTGGGACAATCGAAAGGACGGTGAAGCGTTTTCAGACCATAAGTTGGGAGGCGGTCGGAATCATATTTCTTACGGGAATTTTCAATCTAACCAATGCCGGGCTCGTGCGTGAGTTTAATTTCAGCGCGGCCTATCTATATATAGTGGTAACTAAGCTGTTTCTCCTGGTCGTGATCGTTGCAAACCAGTCGTTTCAAAGCTACAGCATTTTGCCAAAACTAATTTCTGCGTCATCGACAGACGACAATTTGCCGGCGAGGTCGGATTCGTTCGACAGACTTCACAAGAAGACCATGATCCTGTCGATTCTGAATTTAGTGTTGGCCGGCTTAGTGATTTATTTAGGGTTGGGGCTGAAGTATCAATAAAGAGAAGCGGAGGCTTGCTGCTAAGGTTGGGGTCCCTTCAGTCCTTCTGTGAATATAACTCGCAAATCCGGGCGGTGGAGTGACTTGCCCAAGAAGTCCCTAAACATCTCGTATATTCCACACCGCAGCGCATCTGCATCCACCGGGAATAGGTTTAAGAGATTCCTGGCGTCTTTTACCATATTGCTCCAGGTGTCGTTTTGCGGCCAATCGCCCGTTTCCCTTGTAGAGGCCGGCACCATTTCGAGTCTAAGTTCGAAGAAATGATGGAAGCGTTCCAAGGCTTTGAATTCGTCCTGGGTGAAACCGTCTGTAAATTCTGCAACAGCCTTCTCAGAATTGTCGCCCTTCAAGCCGCCATCAAGGTACCGTATTCCCGGCAAATAAATGTCGTCGAACCAGATGCGGGCCAATTCGAAGGCCAATTTCCCAGGAGCGATGAACTTGTGGCACGCCTTCAAACTCTCCTCCGAGGTGAGAAACAGGAGGAAAACGATCACGTGTTTCCTGGTCTTTTCTGTCTCCGTCGCCATATTATTCGTCCCGAAATTTCACGAGCAGTCGTGCGTCTTTGTCCGGCAACGTCAAGATCCCCAAATCCGTGGGCTTCACCTCGCCTCTTTCGGTTGAGGAAGTTCCGGAGAATAGTCGAAATTGTCCGAAAGCGCTGCCTGGGCCGCAAAAGCGAAAAGGGTAACCAATCCCCAGGATAAACCCATGGCAACGCCCACGTCGATGATGCCCCGCCAGGGCTGGTCGATACCCTGTATGATGGTAATCAAGATGATTATTGCCGCCGTGAGCGCGATGACATTTCGCTGTCGATTTCGAAGTACGTGAAAGTAGCCAATACAGAACAGCGGTGCTAGGAAAACATGCAAGACCTTCGGATTTTGGCGCAGATGTTTACACCTTGCAACGACCCTTGGCGAGAAGCCTTTCTGGAAGCCGCGATATCCCTCCGAATAGACCATGAATAACGAATTGATCACCAGCGCCACCCAGTGATACCAAAACAATTCATACAGAAAAGCCTCTACCGCAACTGGTGCCAATCGATATAATGCAAAACCGATCAACAATCCAATTCCTGCAAATCCCCAAATTGCTCCCAATAAACCGATCAAATGCATCTGAAAAAAATCAAAAGTCGATTCCCGGCGAATCCTTCCATTTGGGCTCGCCCTCTGGCTTGAAATTCCGCGTGCCAACGAAATTCAATTCGTGATGATGAAAATTTAGTTTGAATTTGCCGCCGCCGAAATTGTCCAATAGATAGTTCATGGGATCGTTAACCAGCGGGGTCATGTCTTTGCCATTGTAGCGTGCAAGTCCTTTGAATCGGACTGAATTTTGCCAGGGTTCCTGAACCAATACCGTTACCGATGATTCGCGCAATGTTTGGAAAAAAGCATTTTGCAGGTCGTCCTGAGAAGGACTTTCATTTCCCAAGCGTTCCAGCTCCCTGGTAACGTATTCTTCGTAGATTTCCCAAACCCAATCCATACATAGCCTGTGCGGTACGAATTTCGTTAATGTGAGTGACAGAGAAAACTTTCAGCGATTATGATGGCGACACTGACAGAAAATATCAATAGTCATTACAGCCAATTCGTCATCCAAACGACGCGACCAGACCGACTTGACCGCTACCGATAGTACCGTTTATCCTTCTACCCGTCCGCGGCTCTGATGGGATGCCAATTCGTGGGAAGGAATTCATCAGACCCCAGCCGCGTGATTTTACAGCTGCTATCTTCAAGCTCCAGACGAGTGAAAGTGGCAAACTGCCCACCCACGAGGACATCAAGAAGGGCATCAAAAATGGCTCAATCCAGATTGACATCTGGAATTTCGGACCGTCAAACGAAATCTGCAAACCGAGATCAATCCATTGACTCTGGGTCTCCCATCTAATCAACTTAGCCAGTTGACTTCCCCTACCGAGTACCGCCCGTCCCTCATCTCCTGGAACCTCACCAAAATGTGCAACCTGCGGTGTCCGCACTGTTATCTAGACGCCGGCAAGAGGGCGGAGGATGAGCTCACCACCATTGAATGCTTTGCGCTTATTGACGAGATGAAGGCATTGGGAACGGAAATGCTGATTCTTACCGGTGGGGAGCCGTTATTACGAAAGGATATCTATGACATCGCAAGATATGCTTCCGAGCGGGGCATTTGGGTTGTTATGGGTACAAACGGCGTTTTGATTACTGATAAAGTTGTGCAGAAGATGTTGGAATGTGGGGTGAAGGGCGTGGGCATCAGCATCGATTCAATGGATCCCGAGAAGCACGATGGATTTCGCGGGGGTCCGAAATCGTGGGAATATTCGGTTCAGGCTCTGGAAATATCTCGAGCCCACGGTTTGGAAGTTCTGGTTCAAACGACGGTCATGGAAACGAATTACTACGAGATTCCTCAGCTGATTGACTTTGCAAAGGAGAAGGGAGCCTGGTCGTTCAACCTTTATTTTCTGGTGCAGACGGGCCGCGGAGAGGAAATGAACGATCTGTCTCCACAGCAGACCGAGGCGATGCTCACGAACCTGGTTGAGGTACAGAACGAATATCGACCCATGCTGGTGCGCTCCAAATGTGCACCGCACTTTAAACGCATTGCCTTTGAAAGAGCACTGGGGGGTCTAGAGAGCGGGGGGTGCATGGCAGGCACTCAGTATGGACGGATTACACCTGAAGGAAATGTGACGCCTTGCCCGTATATGACGGTCGAGGTTGGCAACATTAGGGAAAACAGCCTTACAGAGATTTGGCAGACTGCACCAGTTTTTCGGGAATTGAGGGATCTGAAGCAGCTCAAGGGCCGCTGTGGAGACTGTGAGTTTAAGGAGTTATGCGGCGGCTGTCGCTGTCGGGCTTACGCTGCTTATGGCGATTACTTGCAGGAAGATCCGGCCTGTAGATACCAACCGTCTGGCCAGCCTTTGCAACTCGAAAGAATCACTTGGACTTCGGAAGCCAAGTCCCGTCTTGAGCGCATCCCTATCGCCTTTATCCGCGAGAAGGTCAAGAAGGGAGTGGAGACGTACGCGCAACGTATTGGGGCTCGTGCTATCACCGCAGAATTGATGAAAATGGCAACCGCCGGCATGGAACGGCCGGCGGTTGCAAACGGCACTGCCCATTTGACTGCTACGTCAGATGTGGAGAGTGGCTCTGAACCGGAATAATACTTAAATTTCCAATTTTTCGTTTGATATTACTCGACAATCCTATTGACCTCATGCAGCTCAGCAACCCAAAACCTCACTGGAACGAACTCGAGTTTCTTAGCTGGAAAGAGTTCAAGCAGATGGCCCCCTCTATCATCCAGCTGGAGATATCCCGTATCGGAGACATGATCAATGCCCGGGCTACGCACATCGACTTCCGCAACGTGCTCGTGAGGGCCCGGTTTGAATTGCGAAAACTCCAGGAGTGTCTTCAGCAGGCAGACAGGCCGCCGCTGAAGGATTGTTGTGTTGCACATCTTCGGACTGCGATAATAGGTCTTTCCATTCAGAATCATATACAGGACAAGAATGCGGCGACAACATTGAAGTACACTTGTGACAGATTGAACTCCGTTCTGAAGAGGATCGATCTGATATTCCAAAACTGATAGAAAGTTCCTTTCGAGCTGGATCACTGACATTCCTAAGACCCATTTGGAGGCCGATAAATGTTCAAAAAGATCTACGTCCCTGTTGATAGCTCTGAGCACTCGATGACGTGCGCGGAGCTGGCGATTGATCTGGCGAAGAGGTTTGGCTCCGAGTTGGTGGGTTGCCATGCATATGCCGCCAAGATGCACGACATCCGATTCAGGCAGATGGAATTTACGCTGCCTGCAGAATATCAAGTGGAACAAGAGTTGGAGAAGCAGCGAAGTATACACGACACGCTGATCACAATGGGACTAGAGCTCATTTCGGACTCCTATTTGGAAGACATGAAGAAGAAATGCGAGACCGAGAAGCTTCCCTTCGAACAGAAGATGATGGACGGCAAGAACTTCAAGATCCTCGTTGATGACATTAACACCAGCGATTACGACCTGGTGATCATCGGTGCGCTGGGCCTCGGCGCCGTTCGGGATAGCACAATCGGAAGCGTCTGTGAAAGGGTGGTCAGAAGAACCAAGACCGATACGCTGGTTATCAAGAATACCTCTCCCTTGGAAGATCAGCTCAGTGGAAACGGCAATGGAGAGGTCAAGCATGAACTTGGCAATGGAGGCAATATCGTTGTCTGCGTCGACGGCAGCCCTGAATCCTTTGCCGGGCTGAGAACAGCCATCTCCCTCGGGAGGGCTGTAAACAGAGAAGTGGAGGCCATCGCCGTCTATGATCCCTATCTGCATTATACCATGTTCAACAGCATCGCAAATGTCTTAACCGAGAAGGCATCGAAAGTATTTAAGTTCAAAGAGCAGGAGCAGCTGCACGAAGATGTAATCGACACAGGCCTGGCAAAGATATATCAGTCCCACCTGGAGGTCGCACGAAAGATCGCCAAGGAATACGACCTCGACTTGAGGATAACCCTTCTCGATGGCAAGGCCTTTGAGAAGATTATCCAATATGTAAGACGTGAAAGACCATGGCTCTTGGTTGTAGGACGGATTGGTGTGCACAGCGATGAAGACATGGATGTTGGCAGCAATACCGAAAATCTTCTTCGCTTGGCGCCCTGCAACGTTTTTCTGTCCAGCAAGCGATTTACCCCGGCCATCGATGTTCAGGCGGAGGAATCGATGACGTGGACTGAAGAGGCAACCGCAATCTTGAATACGGCGCCGGAAGGGGTGAGGGGCATAGCCCGTACGACCATACACAGGTGGGCCATGGAACGGGGGCATTCGGTCATAACAAGGAAAGTGATCGAGAATGCAATGGCGAGCATATTGCCGGAAAAAGCGATGAGGGCCATGGGGATTATCGCCGAGGAAGTCGCCGTCGAAAAGGGAAATTTGCTGGAATCAGAGACCTATATCTGTCGCGAGTGCGGCTATGCCGCCCGCGACGTGGAGCCGGTGGTCTGCCCGGTCTGCCATGGCCCTGCGGGAGGATTCCAGAAGATCGACAAACAAGCCATAGAGAATCTCGCACCGCTGGAAGGAGACATTGATGAAGAGAGAACCTTCGACAACCTGAAGTTGAAATGGACCAGCGAAGCAAAGCAGGCCTTGCACGGTGTGCCATCAGGTTACCAGAGAAGAAGGGCGAGAGCGCAAATCGAAAAAAGCGTCAGGGTGCGCAAGCTTCCAACCATCACCAGGGAGTTGGTCTTGGAGCTTGCCGGGGACATTATCGAAGAAACCAAGAACCTGGAAGAGCGCGGCCGACTGAAGAAGGAGATGTCCGGCACGGAAAGCGTTCTCGAGCAACATGTCATTCAGGATGGCAACTTCCGATGGAGCGCCTCCGCCGTGGCTAGGCTGAATCGCGTCCCTGAGGGATTCATGCGTGATCAGACAAAGGAACGAATAGAAAATTGCGCTAAAACGAAGTCTGTGGATTTCATTAACCTAGAAATCGCAGAGGAGGGGATTGCGGAAAGCCGAAACATCATGGCGGAGACGATACGAAGAAACAACGAAGATGAATCCCGCAACTGACAAAAAAAGCACTAATCCGCGCCCTCTGCGGTAAGCAAAATGAAAACCTACAAAGACATAGCCGGCGACGGCGGATCGAATATTGTTGAGCAGGTTGCCGCCCAGTTAGACCGTGTGAAGTCAAGGATGGCTTCCGTGCGGCATATTGTTGCCGTTATGAGTGGCAAGGGCGGAGTCGGAAAGAGTTCCGTCGTCGTGAATCTTGCCTCGGCCTTCGCCCTTCAGGATTACTCCGTGGGAATTTTGGATGCCGACATCAACGGTTCGTCTATACCAAAGATGACCGGAGTTCGCGGACACCCGTTGGAGACCGGTCATACCGGAATGATGCCCAAGGCGGCCGCTCGAAATCTTAAGGTTATGTCGATTGATCTGTTTTTGTCTGATGACAGCGCGCCGATTATTTGGGACGCCCCCACACAGAAGGACGCTTATACCTGGCGCGGCATGATGGAGGCTGCGGCCATTCGCGAATTAATGTCCGACACGGAATGGGGCGAATTGGATTTCTTATTCATTGACCTGCCGCCAGGAACCGACAAGCTGCCGAATATGTTGGACCTACTCCCGAAAATTTCGGGCACCATTATTGTGACGATCCCATCAGGGCTGTCCCAGTTCGTTGTCGGTAAATCAATTAAAATGGCGAAGGAATTGCTGCAAACACCGGTGATAGGGTTGGTCGAGAATATGTCGGCGTATATATGCAGTCAATGTGGCCATGAGGAGGAATTGTTTCCGGGAAGTATCGTCGAGGAGTTGGCGGAACAGCATGATGTGCCGTATCTCGGCAGGATTCCGTTCGACCCGAGAATGGCCGTTTGTGCTGATGAAGGTTCGCTTTATATCCAAAAGCACAGCGACTTACCGGTTACAAATGCGATCGGGCAGATTGCTCAAAGGGTAAGAGAGTTTTTGAAAACGGAGGAAAATAATGAAATTCCTATGTGTGGAATGTGACGAACCGATGAAACTGAAGGACACCAAAGGCCCCGACGACGGCTCCATGACCGTTGTCTTCAATTGCCCAAAATGCGAACGCCAAATCGCTATGCTGACCAACCAAATGGAAACGCAAATGGTACGGTCGCTTGATGTGAAGCTTGGTGCAGGCTCAATCCAGACAGAGCCCATGGAAACGATTAGGAGTTCTTTGGCCCAAAAACACGACGATGTCCTTACATCATCGATTCATTCTCATGATGAAGCAGACCAAATAGAGTCAGGTTCCAAGTGTCCGTTTTCCGGAGCCGTTGCCGATGCCTTCGAAATCTCTGGCGAAATCGTCTGGACCCAGGAGGCTGAGGAACGTCTTGGCAGAATCCCACCATTTGCCCGATCAATGGCCAAGCAGGGAATTGAACAGCACGCCCGCGAAAGGGGATATAAAGAAATTAGTGATGCGGTGATGGAGGAAGTGAGGGATCAGTTTGCGATGTGAGTCTGAAGCGGTCTAACCAACTGAACTGTGCAGCAGCTGCCGATGCCCTCCTCTAGAGCGATACACCTGACCCCGAAGCAGTTTGGCGCCACCAATGCCCTCGTGACCCTCACGGCGATGAGCTTCCTGGTCTGGGTGGTCTACTTCCACGAGGGGGATGGCAGCGCTTCGCAGGGGACAACGCTACCCCTGATCAACGCGATCTTGAACGGCACAAGCGCTGCCCTAATCTCAGTGGGGCTGTGGGCAATCAAGCAGCGCAAGCGCACGCTGCACATGCAGCTGATGCTAGCTGCGTTCGCGTCGTCGGCGCTGTTTCTTGTGAACTACATCTACTACCATTTTTCCCACGGAGATACGCACTTTTCGGGCCACGGAATCATCCGACCCATTTACTTCACGGTGCTCATCAGCCACATTCTGCTGTCGATGGTGACCTTCCCGATGATTCTGACGTCATTATATCTCGGACTGAGCAATCGTCTCGATACCCATAAGCGGCTATCCAAGTGGACGTGGCTGGGGTGGATGTATGTCTCGGTCACGGGAATCGTGGTCTATCTCATGCTCCACGTGGTCGGCTGGTAAGTAGAGGAAATTTTGACTAGTTTTGTCAACGCAGCTACCAACCCCATTGAGAGAGCAAGCCGCAACTCTAACGTCGCGAAAAGGATAAAAGGAGTTTTTCTATGCTAGACTGGCTGCCGGAAAACATATCGACCTACGGAGCAGAGATCGACTCTCTTTTTTACATACTCTACTATATAACTTTGGCAACCTTCATTCTGGTGGCGGCAGCCATGGTAATATTCATGATCAAGTACCGTCACCGCGAGGGGCACCGGGCGAAATACGTTCACGGGCACGCTGGCCTAGAGATTACATGGACTGCTCTCACGGCGGTGACCGTGATTGCATTTGGCTTGATGAGCGCGCCATTGTGGACCAAAATAAAGCAAGATGTACCTCCTTATGAGATTCAAGTTCAGGTGAGCGGCAAGCAGTTTAACTGGGACGTTCTCTATCCCGGACCGGACGGAGAGTTTGGTACACAGGATGATCTCGAGATCGAGAACATGGTCCACGTTCCGGTTAATAAGGTCGTGCGGGTTGTTCTTACATCGCGGGACGTCATTCACAGTTTCTTCGTGCCGGTCCTGCGCCTGAAGCAGGATTCTCTGCCAGGTCGAAAGATCGATGCCTGGTTTGAAGCGACCAAGACGGGGAGATATGAGATACCCTGTGCTGAGTTGTGTGGATTCGGGCACTCCGGGATGCTCGGTTATCTAATTGTGCACACCGATGAAGATTATAAAGCGTGGGTGCAGGAAAATTGGCCGGGGATGGAGTCGGCGATGGAGTCGGGGTCAGACCAGGGATCGAAATCATTAGAGATCAATTAGTCGGTCGCAACCTTGGTCAAGAATGAAATGTCTAGCTAATCGGCAACAAAATTCAACTCAAAACAGAGGGGTAAGCCATGGCTGAATCTGCATCTGCAAAAGACACACATGAGGTACATGCCCATGAGGACCTCGGGTTTGTGCGCACATACATCTTCTCGACCGATCATAAGATGATAGCAAAGCAGTTTCTGTTCTTGGGTCTGTTCATGATGCTTATCGGAGGCGGATTGGCGCTCATGATACGCTGGCAGTTGGGCTATCCCGAACAGCCTCTACCCCTGATAGGAGTATCACAAGAGTTTCTGGAAACGGCTGAGCCGCAAACGGCAATGGACAGTGTCTGGGAGGGATGGGATGAGGAAGGTACGGAGAATTGGCTGGTTGAAACCATGCCGTACGGGGTGATGACCGCGGCGTTCTACAACATGGTCTTCACCATGCATGCCACGATAATGATCTTTTTCGTAATTATGCCCATACTGGTGGGATGTTTTGGCAATTTCCTCATCCCGCTCATGCTTGGCGCCCGCGATATGGCTTTCCCGAAGCTCAATATGCTTTCGTTCTGGGTCGGTGCAGTATCGGGACTTGTGATGCTGGCAGGATTCTTCGTCTCCGGTGGACATGCCTCCACCGGGTGGACCGCCTATGCACCGCTATCCTCCAAGGCTACCTGGACGGGGGTGGATTGGGGACAAAATCTGTGGTGCATCAGCATCATTATCCTCGCCATTTCGTCCATGATGGGAGCGATAAACTACATCACTACGACCATCAACATGCGTGCACCGGGGATGACGTGGATGCGCATGCCGCTCGTCATCTGGTCACTCTTCATCGTGGCAATTCTTCTTCTGTTGGCGCTACCCGTGTTAACCTCAGCCCTGGCGCTGCTCCTGTTCGACCGCATGGGAGGGACAAGCTTCTTCTCTCCGGCAGGCGGTGGTGAGCCGCTCCTCTGGCAGCATCTCTTCTGGTTCTTCGGCCATCCAGAGGTTTACGTTCTTATCGTTCCGGCGATGGGGATTACGTCAGATGTATTATCCGTTTTTTCTCGCAAGCCAGTTTTCGGATATGTCGCTATGGTATTTGCCATGCTTGCTCTCGCTTTCCTCTCATGGATTGTCTGGGGTCACCATATGTTCATGAGTGGAATGAATCCTGCGCTTGGCATGGCCTTCATGCTGTCGACCATGGTGATTGCGGTGCCGTCGGCGATCAAAACGTTCAATTGGCTTGGCACTATATGGGGTGGTTCAATCCACTTCACGACGCCGATGCTAAACGCGCTGGCATTTGTGGCGATGTTCGTGATTGGAGGATTGAGTGGTATTCACATGGCTATTACTCCCGTGGACATTTTTATCCACGACACCTACTACATCGTTGCGCATATCCATTACGTTGTGTTCGGCGGAAGTATCTTCGGCATGTTTGCAGGTATTTACTTCTGGTTCCCGAAGATGTTTGGTCGCATGATGAATGAGACTCTCGGGAAGATTCACTTCTGGCTAACCTTCATAACCTTCAACTGTACATTCATCCCGATGCACCTTATTGGAGTGGGTGGGCACATGCGGCGAATCTATAATCCGATGCAATATGAGTTCCTGCAGCCGATGCAGCCGATGAATGTCTTTATCACTGTGAGTGCATTCTGTCTTGGTGCCGCGCAGCTTGTATTTATTTTCAATTTCTGCCGGAGTCTGTATCGTGGAAAGAAAGCAGAGCAGAATCCATGGCAGGCGAATACCCTGGAGTGGAGTGCTCCATCGCCACCGCCGCATGGCAATTGGGGCGAGACGATTCCATCAGTCTATCGTGGTCCATACGAATACAGCTCTCCGGAAGTCGCCGAGGACTGGCTGCCACAGGATAAACGGCTTGAGCCGGCAACGGCGGGTGCTAGTGGTGATTAGCGGGTCGGAGGGACGGCAATTCCATGGTTGAGACATTGGGCGCAGGGGTTATATCTGACCGAAAACAGATAGCGGACTTCCTTGCGCTTACGAAGCCGCGATTGGTACTGATGGTGCTGATTGCTACGCTCGCCGGCTTCTATCTCGGCTCCGTGGGAAGGTTTGATTGGATTCATCTGCTCAATACGCTTATCGGAACGGCACTCGCAGCCGGTGGATCTATTGCGTTGAACCAATATATCGAGCGCGACTTGGATGCAAAGATGAGGCGCACGAGACTTCGTCCCTTACCTGATGGACGACTTCAGCCCGACGGAGCACTGATTTTTGCCGTCGCGATTTCGCTCGGCGGAGTGCTCTATCTATTGTTTACAGTAAATGCACTCAGCAGCCTTTTTGCTGCAATGACTGTGAGTAGCTACATATTTCTCTACACGCCTATGAAGCGCAAAACTGCATTCTGTACTGTCATAGGTGCGATTCCGGGGGCACTGCCTCCGGTGGGCGGTTGGGTAGCGGCACAAGGCTCTTTGGGCCTTGGAGCTTGGGTGCTCTTTGCCATCATGTTCTTCTGGCAGATACCTCATTCGCTAGCTATTGGCTGGCTGGATCGCATCGACTATGAGCGGGCCGGCTTGAAGTTGCTTCCTGTTATCCACCCCGACGGAAGGAGTACAGGGCACCAAGTTGTGACCAACTGTCTGGCACTTCTTGCTATCGGCTTAATACCGACACTTATGGGGCTTGCGGGTTCGATCTATTTCTTTACCGCTTTCGTGGTGGGAATCGTATTCCTCTGGTATGGGGTTCGTTTCGCAATTTTCCGCTCTACGGTAGCCGCACGGCGTCTGTTGTTGGCTTCGTACTTGTATATACCGCTTCAGCTTGGAATGATGTCATTCGATAAGCTGCCCTTTTAGCAGAAAGCACCGCTTTCCGGCGCTTCGCTTCGGGATTGTTGGGGGAGAGAAACTAGCTGTATGAATCGCTGCGGGGCGGGAAGTGTTGCAGGAGAAGAAAGTGGGCAATCAGGATTTAGAGCAACGAAACCAACGTGTAAGATTGATCCTGCTAGCAATAGTGATTTTTCTCATTGTATTCACGGTAATCACCGTAGTTGTTCGGAATTAAAGTTGGAATTAGCCGTATGGATGTAGAAGAGTAAAGATGTCAACAGGAACCTTGGATATTGACCATAGCGTAAAGGAAGCTACGGGAGCCAGGGATATTGGAGAGGGGTTGCCACCCATATTCCCTCCAGATCCCGGCGACAACAACCGTGGCGATGACAATAACCGTGGTGATGGTGAAGATGAGCAACCCGTAGGCAATGTCTACATTGGCATGCTGTTGTTCGTAGGGGCAGAAGTGATGTTTTTTGCCGGGCTAATCGGTGCCTTTATCGTATTCCGTTTCGGAAGCTCGATGTGGCCGCCACCCCTTCAGCCTCGTCTACCTGTCGAAGTAACCGGTGTTAACACCGCTATCTTGCTTCTCAGTGCCTACACCATGTATCTAGCTTGGAGGGCGGCAATAGGTGGAAATAGGAGCAGGCTCCTACAAGGATTGTGGATGACAGCAATTCTTGGAACAATCTTTCTTGCTGTGCAAGGGTACGAGTGGATTAGGCTTCTGGGATTTGGTCTCACCATGTCATCAAGCGTTTACGGAGCAACTTTTTATACATTGATTGGCTGCCATGGTCTTCATGTGTTTGGCGCATTGTGCTGGTTGCTTGTGGTTCTAACAATGGCGAGAAGCAATCGGTTCTCAGCAAAGAAGCATGTTGCCTTGGACCTCTGCGGAATCTACTGGGGCTTTGTAACAGTTCTCTGGCCCGTTCTTTATGCGCTTGTTTATCTGAATTGAGGCAGAAACGAAGGCTAATGCCAAATAAATGTTTGACAATTGTTCTTGGGATCATACTCATGGTCTTACTAATCCCCATTACCGTGCACGCGTGTCCGATGTGCGTGGAAGCCTTGAAGGGCTCGGAGGTGGGTCGTGGTTTCAATACAAGCATTCTATTCCTTCTATTGATGCCCTTTGCCCTTGTTAGCTCGATCGGTGGTGGATTGTTTTTCTATCTACGCCGGAATTCACCTTCACGCCAGAAACAAAATACCTATGTAACAGCTAACTCCAATGTGGAAGGAGAGCAACGTTGACTCAAGCTACTGCTATGGCAGCAACTGTCGATCCTGCGGAATCTCCACTTACCCCTGAGAGCTGGGGCAAGCTTGGAATGTGGATATTCCTCGCGGGAGATGCGATGTCGTTTGGAACCCTGCTTGCTGGTTATGGCGCCCTGCGAGCTGGAAGCACCGACTGGCCTAACCCGGCAGAAGTGCTCGGCATACCCCTCACTGCCTTCATGACCTTTCTGCTGATCTGCAGCAGTGTGACCATGGTGAAGGCCTTGTCAGCAATCAAGCATGGCAACTCAAAGGGAATGCGGAACTATTTACTGTTGACCATTCTGGGTGGTCTGATTTTCCTGGGCTGCCAAGCATACGAATGGACAGTCCTGATTAATGGGGGTCTTGGTTTTAGTACTAATCCTTATGGGAATTATCTCTTTGGCACAACCTTCTTTGCCATTACAGGTTTTCACGGGGCCCACGTTACCGGGGGCGTCATATATCTCACATGCATAGTGGTGCGTGGAATGCGCGGCAAATACTCAGCTGCGAATTACGACCACGTTGAGATCCTCGGGTTATACTGGCATTTCGTAGACCTTGTATGGATCATGGTGTTTACCTTTGTCTACTTGCTCTAGTAGCAGAGTCAGAAATTGGCAAGAATTTTAGCGTTCAGAAATCAAATTTCGTGGGATCTGGTCATACTTTCATAGTGGGGAAAGAAAAACAATGACAGATAATCACCAAGAACCGAACTACATGGGTGTGTTCTATTTGTTGGCAGTTCTCACGGTTGTTGAGATCGGTATCATATATGTGCCGATAGCCAAACTGATCATAGCATTCATGCTGGTTATCCTGGCTGTAGCTAAGGCTGCGCTTGTTGGTATGTATTTTATGCACCTGAAATTTGAGAAACGTACGCTGGGTATGATTGCTCTGACTCCAATGGTGATCTGTACCCTACTGATATTCGCGCTCATTCCAGACCTAACCGGAACTCCTCATCAATCATCGGCGCAGACCACTGAGGAGCAATCTGCTCGATAGTCTCTCCATCCAAAACGCAACACTCACCGAACTGCAAAGGAACTGCGATGAAACTGAGGATCAGACAGCCCCTCACAGCTGTGACGATGATTGCATTGACTGTGGCCCTGTCCGGTATAGTCCGAGCCCAGGGCGCCGGAGGGTCAATCAGCGGCTCGATCAAATACGATGGCAAGGCACCGGCAGCGAAGAAGCTGGCGGTCAGTAAGGACGTGAACGTCTGCGCCGTGGACGAGAAATTCTCTGAGGAGCTTGTCGTCTCAGCCGAGGGTGGTATCCAAAATGTCTTCGTGCAGGTGCTCGGGGCCAAGGGCGAGGTCGTAATCCCCAAGGAGCGACCCTCTGTCGTGCAAAAGGGATGTCAATTCATTCCGCATATTCAGGTCATCCCTGCCGGTTCGAGAGTGAACATCATGAACGAGGATGGCATCGCTCACAATCTCCATACGCTCAGCGAGAAGAATCCGGCCTTTAATCGACTGCAGCCCGGTGTCAAGAAGAGGATGATTACCCGAAAGAACGATCTGCTAATTCCGGAGATCATACCGCTGAAGTGTGATCTTCACGGTTGGATGAAGGCGTGGATCGTCGTGACCGATCACCCCTATCACGCCATATCCGATCAGGAGGGGTCGTATCAGATTCCCGGTATTCCGCCGGGGACGTACACGGTTCAGTTCTGGCACGAAACCCTGGGGCTACAGTCGCAGGAAGTGACCGTGAAGACCGGGGCCGATGCAGGTGTCAGCGTAGCGTTCAAGGCCGGAACGTAAGTCGAATAGACCGGATGCACAGATCCATCGCTTAGCGGGCACAACCTAGGCCCTGCGGGAATTCTTCGTATTCCTGGTGTTTCTTCAGATTGTGCGTACGATGGCAAGTATTGCGTTGTGGGGTACAACTACATACTTCTCGTTTTCGAATTTTATTTCGATGGCATCCTTGCGCAGAAAGATGGCGTGATCACTTTTCTGGGCTTGCAGAGGAATATATCGCATGTGTTCTTCACCCGCCTTCCAAGGTGATTCGTCCTCCGCGGATTTTGGCGGCAGCGGGATTCCAGGGCCTATCTCCTCGACGAAACCGCTCTGCACCGTCTCTTTTTCCAACGCCGTTGGGGGCAGATAGAGCCCGACTTCAGTGCGTTCCTCCGTGCTATCCAGTCGGATAAGGACTCGATCCCCAACTACAAGTAGCTCTTTGTCACCTCTGATCATCTTGTAGCCGTATCTCCGTTTTTTCTTGTGTCACCCTTATGAGTTGGGCAAAATCTTGACCTAGTGCATCTGCTGTCCGCTTATGCAGGCGGCCGAGCGGCGGCTGCTGCCGCCCCAACTATGCCAGCCTGATTCCGCATGTGAGCGGGAACGACCTTGGTATCCACCTCCAGATGCAGCAGGAACTTTTCGTGTTTCTTGCTTACTCCTCCCCCTACGATAATCAAGTCCGGCCAGACGTAGAATTGAATTCTCTTAAAGTATTTGTCCAGCCTCCGCGCCCACGTTTTCCACGGGAGCTTCTTCTTCTCGCGCACGCTGCCCGCCGCCCACGACTCGGCATCGCGACCATCGATTTCAATATGTCCCAATTCGGTATTAGGCACCAGATGGCCGTCAACGAACAAAGCCGTCCCAATGCCAGTGCCGAGGGTCACGACAAGGACTACCCCGTTTTGACCGCGCCCGGCGCCGAAGCGCATCTCAGCCACTCCAGCAGCATCAGCATCATTGAGCACGGTGACCCTTCGTTCGGTCGCTTCCCCGAACAGCTGCTCAACGTTTTGTCCAATCCACTTCTTTGAAATATTCGAGGCGATCTTGACCTGTCCCGACCGGATGGCGGCTGGGAATCCGCAGCCGACTGGACCTTCCCATTCGAAATGATTGACGAATTCTCCCACCTTAGCCGATACGGCGGCAGGCGTTGCCGGCTGTGGAGTTAGGACTCTCCAGCGCTCCCCCACCAGGATACCCCGTTCCACGTCAACTGCGGCACCCTTGATACCCGTTCCGCCGATATCGATGCCGAGAGACAGGTTGTCTGTTTCCTGCGATGCCATGCGATCTAGCTTCCAGGCCGTCAATTTTATGGCTACTGCGCGGAGAGCATGCCGGTCGCCTGCTCGAGCCTGACCAGAGCGACCGCCCTATCGTGCTCTGCCGTGGCCAGGTCAGCCTCTGACTGGCTGATCACCAGTTGGGCATCCAGGAGCTCCAGCTGGGTCCCAAGCCCGTTGATATACCTCGACTGCGCCATCGACAGACCGGTCTCGGCCAGCCCGAGTGCTCCCTGCTGGCTTGCAAGTCGCGATGCGGATGCCCGGAGATCGAGCCAGGCCTGCTTGACTTCCAGACCGATAATCTTCGCGACACGCTGCTTTTCGAGCTCCGACTTGCGAAGTTCAATGTTTGCCTCTTCTATCTTCGATCGCGTCAACAGACCATCGAAAATCGGAAACGTCAACGACAAACCTGTGCTCAAGCTTTTGCGCCATTCCTCGCCAGCGAGGTCCAATTTGTCGGATTGTAGCTGCATCTGTCCATTGGCTACAAAAGAAATCTCGGGTCTCAATCCTGCCCGCTCGACATCCACATCTCGGCGTCTGGCCCGTACCAGGGCTCCCAGCTGCTGCATCTCCGGCCGCTGTTGCAAAGCCAGGGCGACAAGCCTGCCCAGACTGTCTGTTGGAACAGCCACGTCGCGATCGAAACCTCCAACGAGCATCAGTTCCCTATCCAGGTCGATCCCGACAAGCCGCTTGAAATCGGCCCGGGACATGTCCAATCCGTTTCGCACCCGGATAGAATCGCTCTCCAACACGTTTATCTGCACACGAGCGCGCACGAGATCGTATTCCAGAGCGCGTCCAGCACGACGCAACGCCCCCACCTGGCGCAAATTTGACCGCGCGCGGGTCAGCGCGGAGGCACTCACCTTATCGAGCTCGATGCCAAGCATCACCGAGTAGAACCCCTCCTCTACCAATGCCCGGGTCTGTTGCTGGATGCCACGTTGCGTGGCTATGGAATACCTGGTGAGATTTCGCGCGGAAGATCTGGAGGCTCTGATCCTGCCACCGCTGTACAAAGCCTGCGAAAGGAGCAGATTCCCGGTAAGGCTATTGTCCGTACCAATGCTGAAACGTTCGCGGCCGGTTGGGGTATCGAATACCAGCGTTGGTAGCAGCCACGAGCGACTGTAGCCTAGGGACAGATCGACGCGCGGCAGACCGCCGGCCCGCGCCTGACCGTACTCGGCCTTCGACTTGTCCACGTCCTCCCTGGCCATACGCACCTCTTCATTCTGTTGAAGCGCGCGTTCGATCGCCTCAGGGAGTGTCAGCGTAATCAGAGCAGTCAGTTCAGTGGAAAAAAGCTGCGTGGCGCTCAGCACCCAAACGCCCAGAGCCATGCGGAACGTGCCCACCCCCAACCCTCTCACCTCTACTCTGCTGCTTCGGGACCCGTGGTTTTGTCGTCTACCAACGCGTCTTCGAGATCGTCCTTGGCCAGCCCCTCCACATCCCGCAGATCGGCGCCACGAAGATTCGTCTCGAAGAGCTCGCACCCTTGCATCTTTGCTCGGCGCAGGATGGCCCCTTCCAGGTTGGCCGCGCAGAGGTTGGCCCCTTTGAGGTCTGCACCCTCCAGGTCCGCTCCTTGAAGATCGGCGTTCTGCAGATCGCACATGAAGAGGTTGGATTCCTGCAGTTTGGCCTTCTTCAGCATCGCCCCTTGGAGATTGGCTTCGCACAGGTCGGCCCTTCTGAAGTCGGCGTGATCGAGCGCGGCTTCCTCTAACACCGCCTCCCGCATCTTGGCCCCGACGAAGTTCGCCCCGCTCCCCTTGACCTTCTTCAGGTTCGACTTGTCCATCAAGGCCTCCAGCAGGTCTGCAGAGCGCAGGTCAGCCAGGAAGAAGTCGACGTTCTGAAGCTCCGCTTTCTGCAGATTCGACTCGCGCAGGTCGCCGCCCCGCAAAACCGCGCCCTGCAGATACTGCTCCCGCAGGTTGCAGCGGCCCAGGTTAGCACGCTCCCCTTCTTTTGATTTCGAGGTCACCCAAAGCCGATGCCGGTCGAGGATGTGTTCGAATTCGTCAGGGGTGAATTCGCGCAGCGCTTGTTGACCCTGAGTCTCGCGCTCGGGATCCGCTGGAGCTTCTTCCCCACGTCCGGCTGCAGCTTGGACAACGGGTTTATCCTGCTTAATCACACCCGTATCCTTGGCCTCTCCCGACGAGTGCGAAACTTTGGCGGCTTTCTTCTTTCCAGCTTTCTTCTTTTGCTGTCCGCGCTTGGCAACTGCGGACTTCAGCTTGGAAAGAACCTTCCTTTTTGCTGCCACCTAAAACCCTTTCTCGAGCGAGAACCGCACCAATTCAATCCTTCTTTCTCTTCAGCATCGAACGCAGGGACTCGGCAACCTGCTCAGGCTTCTCCTCGACTCTTTTTTGCACCCTCTCTTTGGTGGCTTCCCCCACTTCCACGAGTCGGGTAAATTCATCTTCGGAGACATGATCGCGTGCCTCGCCATAAACCTGAGTCTGTTGTTTCTTTTTGCCGCCGAGGCTATTTAGGAACCACATGAGAAACAGGAAAACTCCGACTCCAGAGGCCAATGCAAACAGGAGCGACCCGGTTCGCATCCACAGGTGCCCCGAGGCGAGCCCCGCCAACGCCGCGGCCAATATGGCGACCAGCGATTTATTTATGGACAGCATTATTTCTTGAGAGCGCTCCGATTGATTGTGGAAAATATACGCCATTCTGTAAGCGGGAAACAGAGGATCTCCCTATCTTCGCCCCAGTCCGATGATTGGCGAAATCTTGAATCTCATTCTCGGCGCGGGCGCGACGGTGGGCTACTTGTACGCATGGCGACGGGCGACGTTGCCAAGAGAGCAGAATGGCCGCTCGAGGATGCGGTTGCGCCTCTGGCAGCTGCTGTTCCTTCTGGGGATAACCCCTTACGTGCTTTTGGTGTTTTTCATGATGGATTTGTTGGCGCGGAGATTCGGGAGCAGTCCGTGACCCCCCACATCGATCATTGCGCCGTGGCACAACCGATTCGGGTATTCGCCCCTTGTAAATCTGACCCATATGCCTTTACTTTTACGTTTTTAGTGAGCACGACTTATCGGTCCAGCAGCTGCGGCAAATCCGCGCTGCGAATGAAGGAGGCAGGCTGTTGAGATTCACAATTCCGGCTCTGGTAGTGGCCCTTTTTGGCCTATCATGTGGTACGAGTTCACACGACTACAGCGAAGGACTTCCCGAAAACGCGATCGACGAATTTATCGACGCCGCCTACACGGGTAACCTGGACAAGGTCAAGGCCTTGATAGATGCCGGCATCGACGTAAATGGCCAGGACGAACACTACATGAGCGCCCTTGGCTGGGCAACCCGTCGCTACCATGTGGATATCGTCAAGATGCTGTTGGCAGCCGGGGCAGACCCAAACACTAAACGACGCAAGAACGTTTCAGTGTTGATGGATGCGGCCTTCTATTCCAACGAGGAGGTGTTGAAGCTGCTCATCGACGCCGGGGCCGAATTGAACGCACAGTCGGAATCGGGAGGAAACGCGCTAAAATCCGCCGTCGACAAGGGTAGGTTGAGCATGGTGAAGGCACTCATAGCGGCCGGCGCCGACGTAGATATCAAGAATGAGGCCGGATACACGCCCCTCTACAAGTCCCTGGCGGAGCGCTACGAAGAGATGGCCATCCAATTTATAGCAGCGGGCGCCGAGCTCGACACCAGACATGGAAACCGTGCAACACCCCTCATCCAGGCTGTCCACTTCAACTTGGGTGACGCCGTCAAGGCGATGGTCGAGGGGGGTGCGGATCTTACGCTCCAGGATAAAAGTGGCAAGACAGCGCTCGATTGGGCCGTTTCGTCGAGACGAACGGAAATCGCCAAGTACCTGGCAGGCGCGGGCGCCAAGCCTGGAGAAGAGTTGTAAGGGGACCAGGACGAGGTCGGCGAACCAATGCTTCAGCTGCTGGTCATCACCCTCGGCATGTGGGTTGGGGTAGGCGCAACCCAGGCCCTCGTAAAATCAGGCTCCAAGGAGATTCGTGAAGAAGAAGGCGAACACTCACTCAGCCTGACCCAGGACGAGGTCGAACGCCTGCAAGCGCTTCTACTAAAGAAAGGGATCCGCGTCGACTCGGGTGAAGACGTCGACCCCGGGATTAGACTGGTCGCCAACCTTTCCCCGCTCACACCTACTGCTACGATAGGCTCAGGCGGAAACTGCTCGGTTCAGTATCGAGGTATCGTGATTTCGGCCGCGGCAGACCTGGCCTCTTATGCCGAAGCCAACGCCGTCGATTTCGAGGTTGGGGCCGGTGACCTCGTCGCCTCTGTTCGGCTCGATCTGGGAATCGGCTGGGTCGGCCAGCGCAGATACTTTCTTGAAGTTCGGCACACCGACGGCTCCGGACCGCTGGAGATTACCGGCAAAGGTGAGCTCCTCGCTGAGGCGGGCATGGAAGAGGCAGAATCGCTGCTGACGGAACCGTTTGTCATCACCGGAACCCCGGACGGCGATAGCTCCTACCGTATCGAGATCCGTGGAGGGCCAGCGGCAGTCACTGGCACCCTGGGTAAGATTCGGCTCTACCGGCTGAAATAACGAACCGCTTTCACCCCCAACCTACATCGCACAAGACCCCGCACCGCGCGGATCGCCACAGGTGCCACACGAGCCAGGTTGGTCACGCAAAGCTGTTTCCTGGCCACTCGTCGCAAAGGTGGAAAACCGCTTGGTGAGGTTCGTGCTGGAACAGTCCGGGCAGGAAATCTCTCCCTTACCCTGAACCAGGATCTCGAACTCGGTGTCGCAGGAATCACAGTTGAATTCAAAGATAGGCCATCTTGTGATATGCGGTCGAGGGTCCCGGTGAAGGTCACCGATTCCAATGACCCCCTAAGCGGCAAACTGATGCGATAACCGCCATCCGGTCCGCGCAGGTATCCTTCCACCAGCGTCGGGCCAACTTCGATGCTCGCGTCGACTAGTTCGGTTGCCTCGAAGATCTGCTCGCGCCCAACCTGCAGAGAGCGCCCGCTGCGCAACGCGTATCCTGCCAGAATGCCGTCCGTGAAGCGAACGAGTCCGAAATGTGCGTCGCTCGAGACATCACCTTCCAGGGACGTAAACGCTATGCCCGCCGCTCCGGGGCCTTCCACCCAGGCGAAATCCCGATCTTCGCCGTTGGTGATCTGCACCACCTGCCCCGGCGTGCCTTCCACCGCAGATATCTCCGGTTCGGCCTGCTCGACAGCTCGAGGATAGAGCACGCTGAGGAAATTGACGTTGGCGCCAGATTTTTCCGCGAGCAGCATCGTGTGCGTCGGTTCCTGGAGGAAGTCGAAGGAATGAATCGTGTCGCGCTCCGAGAAAACGACCTGCTCGGTATCGGCCACAAACGCCAGCAGTTCCGCTTGTGATCTGCTCCAACGCGCTAGGTTTCCGATTCGAGCGTAGGACCCTCCGCTGGTACCTCCGCCGTGGCCATGGAGCCGCCACTGGTAGGTGTGGGACGCATCGTCCCGGAGCTCGTCGGCGACGACGAAATAGCTGTGATCGGCGAACATGACGCTACGGCGGACATCCGCCCCGGCATACCCCGCCCGCACCTCGGCGTAATCCATGAAGGGGCTGACAAAAGCGTTCTCGATGAAAGCATCGTTGCCTCCGTCGATCGACTCGTTCGCCACGATGAGATTCGGCGGTCCTTGCCCATCAACCAGCACGACATTGTGATTGCGGCCCGAATTCACCTTGCTGTGGTTGGTGAAGTTGATGTATCCCGCATCCAAAGCCAGCATCTCCCCCCCGGCATAGATGATGAAGCTGGTCTCGTCCGGATGTTCATGGCCCAACCCCTGCGCCCGCGCCCTACCGTGCTCGCCCCTTAGAAGCATATAGGTGGCGTCCGTGCCCCAGCTGCTGCGAAACACCGCATCGCCGGCGCCGGGCATGAAGATGGAGGGTCCGCGGTCCGGTTCCATCGGGACCACCGAATCATCATAGATCGCGATAGCGTCCATCTCGGAGAACTGCCGCACGTAGAGCCCCTTTGCGTTGTTGAGCCAGTCCCACAGATGGACTGGGCCGTCGGCATCCACAGCGGCCAGATAGTGGCCATAGAAGTCATCCAGATGTCCATCCTCTATGTTCGGCCGGCGTCCGTCGGGGAGCCGGAGATTGACCGACCAGTCGTGCATCTTGGCGATCTGGGGGTCGGCGAAGAGGTCGATACCCATGACGTTTTTCAAGGCAAACATATACGGTAGATAGACATCCGCGGCATAGCGGCTGTAGAACGGACCTTCGGCATACCCTCCATCCTCCTCATCGATCTGGTGAGCCATCGAACGAGTCACCAGGTCGAAGGCGCGATTGGCCCAGTTCTGCGGGGTGCGATCGTCGATGCCTGGATGGTCGCTCAAAACCAAAGCGGCCAGGCCCAACCCACCGTAGGCGCGCACGTGCCAGTTGTCGAGATGCAACACATCCGGGTCGCGGGGATCCGGCGTCTCATGCAGCCATATCTTGAGAGTCGTGATGCCGAGGTTCACCTCCCCAATCACGATCCCCTTGCGCAACCGTTCCGCTTCCTCCGCAAGGATCTGGCGAATCTCAGACAAAGACTCGGGATCCGAGGCCACGAAACTGTGAATCATGTCATACGCAACGGCGTACAGCGCGACCACCTCTCCTTCGTTGTGGGGCTCTCCCAGATCTCCATCACGCGGCGGGAACCTCATCTGCTTCAATGCGTCGACGGCCTGTTGCGCAAAGCTTTCGTCGTCTGTCATCAGGTAGGCGAAAGCGAGGCTCTTGGCCATTCGCGCTTTGGTGCGTTCCTCGGTGTAGGTAGAGGGGGCCGACTGCGCCCGTGAAAGCACCGTTTGCCACCAAGTGGAATACGGCTCCCGCTGAATGCGCTCTTTCATGATTTCGACATGCCCGGCATCGAAGAGCAAGCTTGGGTGCTGTTCCGACGGCAGCGTTTGAGCCGCCCCGTCAGCCGCGCCGAATCCCACTAAACAGATACCTATCCACCGCAAACGAATCCTGGCATTTTGCAAAGTTGTGATCGACATTACCGGTATGACCTCCGCACTTGAGCTCGAGTTTATGGTTTCCCACCACCTTTCAAATTAATCATTTCACGGATGCCAAAGTCAAACCTGTTTTCCCCGTCACCTCCTTTATCATCGCTCGCGGACGGCAGGGAGTTCGCCCTTTGGGAAGACTTAACCAACTACAAGAATGACCTGTACGTCGATCAGCAGCATGCTACAGCGGCTGATTCCAATCCCGGCACTGAAGATGCACCCTTCAAGATTCTGCAAGAACAATCGGGTCGTAAACAACGTGGTAACGCGGTGCAAGGTGCCCCTGGAATATTTCGATATCGAAAACAACTCGGATCAGAACGTCTTTTCAGGGATCGGGGATGAGTTCGATTTCGAATCATGGAAAAAGGCTGGGCTAGATCCCGCAAGCTGCATCTTGGACCTGGAGGTAACCTTCGATGAGGATGACAGCGGCATGTCCTGGAGCGGAGCGGATTTCGAGCCGATTCCTGTGGACGAGGTACTGAACTGCGATTATTTCGGGCGCCGGCACGCCGGTGGCAAAATGCCCATCGGCCCCTTTATGGAAGGATGGAGCTCCATACCTCGGCGCCTATCATTCTGATGCTGCAGCTTGTTATGTAGGACAATACCCTAACGTCGGTGTGCTATCGTTCAGCTCGCGATCGTATTGTTCCTCGTCGCCCGGTTGCGGGTCATGTGATGGTTCCAACCCCGCAAAGTCAAGCGCTCATCCGGGTGAGTGACCCCCTCTTCCATGCGGTCATCTCCCGAATACATCTGCACCAACACGGTCTTACGGCTCTTGTTGGAACGATTAGGCATCGAACCGTGCAACGTGAGATAGGAGAAGAAGACCACATCGCCGCGCTCGGCTTCCAGCACCGTCGCGCCTTCAATCGGATACTTCTGTAACGTCTCCTGCGCCGTATCCGTCTGCCCCCCGGTGCCCAGCACACGTCCAAGCTCGTGAGAGCGCGGATAAACCCGCACGCATCCCATTTCGTCGGTGGCTTCGGTGAGATGAATGATCGCCGCCATCATACTGTCTTTGACGGTGGGGAAATAGGACCAATCTTGATGCATCGGAAAGGGCGATCCCTTCTCGGGAGGTTTCAGGAACAGCTTGGTATGATTGAGCACGATGTCGGGTCCAAGGATCTCACCTACCGCGTCCAGAAAGTGTGGGTTCTGGATGGCCTGTAGCCAAACGGCCGAGTAACGATGGACATTGTGGGTGTGAAGGACCTGGTCATCCTTCGATTTTAACTTCTCGACATTCGCTCCCCTCCAGGTCCCGTCCGTCAACTCTTCCGTAGCTTGGATCTGTGCGGCGATTCGATCGAACTCTGCTTCCATTTCGTCCAGTTCGCTGCCCGCGAACAATCCTCGAACGACACAGTACCCGTTCCGGGTGAATTCGCCAGCTATTGTCTGCATATGTAGAATCTTGCGCGGGAACTGGCGAGCCCGGTGAAAGTTGTGGTAGGGGGCGCGTTGCCAGCGCAAAAACGGCCGTGCCGACACCACTGCGTCCAGGAGCAGATCATCGCCGTGAGCAGCGAAACCCCACAGGACGAGCAGGAGAAGCAAACTTCAGCGCATGCTCGCCGACCGTCCTTTCGCGATTCTACGGGGCATGGGAACCCCTCCTGTCTCGGTAGCGGAAACCTCCAGGCAACGAAAAAGTGCAGGGGTAGCTTGAAATCTACCCCTGCACGACCATACTTACATCCTACCCTCGCGCTGCGGTCTACTTCAGCAGCGTCATCGACTGCGTGGCCGAGAAGTCACCGGCCTGCATGCGATAGAAGTAGACGCCGCTCGACACAGGCTCGCCGTTGGAATCGCGCGCGTTCCAGGTGACTTTGTAGGCACCTGCCGCCTTGAAATTATCGACGAGCGTGTCCATTCGTTGGCCGGCCGCATTGAACAGGTCGATCTTCACGTGGTCGTCGGCCGACACAGTGAAGTCGAAGGCGGTCTCGGGATTGAATGGGTTGGGATAGGCGGCACCCAGGCTGTAGCTGTCCGGCGTACTGGCGCCGCCCACCTCTTCAACGGCCGTGACGTCGGCACCCATTTTCCCCGTCTGAATGTCAAACGGTATGTGCATAGCCATATTTGGAGTCCACGGCTCGGTGGTGTCAAACGACCTGAACGTGTGCGTTTCGATGTTCCAGGAGGTGCCCCAGATCATGCCGTCATACGGACCGGGGCTGCCCGCATTCGGTCCGTCGTAGGGATCGCCGCCCACCCAGGACCTATCGTTCTGAATAATGGTGGTCTGTCGGTCTCTCTGCAACCTGAACGGTCCGACCTCAGGACCCGCGAAGATGTTGAACAGTCCCGTGCCGTCGCGGCCATAAACCATTTTGTAAGCGCCGTGAATGTTGTGCACCGGGCTGGCAACCGCTATTCTCTTACCCCCTTCCGGCGTCATTTTGATGACGAGGGTGAACGCGCCTCCGGCGGCGGCGTCCGTAAAACCGAGATTGGCGGCGCGCTCCTCGGAAAACTGGTCACCGAACCCGTCTCCCGGGCCGTTGGCCCAGATGACGTTGAAGTCGTGATCAAGCTTGATGTGGGTGGTGGCCCTCCAGCCATACGCATAGAGGCCGGTTTCGTTGACGGCGACGGCCGACGGACCGCCGGCACTGAAGGTCTCGGTGCCGTTGTCGTCGACGCGGTGTCGGTAGAAAAACTCCCGATGCTGGTCGACGTTCTGGAGGAATTCGCCCGTGGCTTTGTCCCAAACACAGACGGAGGGGGCGGTGGGATCGCCGGTGCTCCAGTTTGCCGAATAGAGTTTGTCCTTCCAGATGTTCATCGACAGGGCCCGCTCCGTTTCGGGCAACGGCAATTTAGAAAAGCCGTTATCGGCGAACGACGGGTCCAGATCCAGCGTCTTGGCGGCGTCATTGCGTTTCATCTTGTAGATGCCGCAATTCGGGCCGTTAACGGTCATTGATATGTAGAATGAACTCGGATCCGCCGCGTCCGGGCGAATACCACCGACGCTATCGCCGCGCTCGAGCATCAGGAGCGATTCCTCGAAATTCCAGTGCTCATAGCCGGTGGGGTTGGCAAGGTAGTCCGTGCCCAGGGTGCCGCGGACCAAACTCCCCCAAAACTGTCCGCGATCTGGCTGCGGCGAGTGAGCCAAGTGGACCCAGATGTCGTTGTTGCGCAGATCGAAGATGGGGTCGGGCATACCGAGGGCGCTGGGCCCAACCAGCGCTGCCTGATCCAGGTTGTTGATAGCTATGACGTCGAATTCGTAGTTGCCAGGGCCCGCCGGCTCACCGTTCCAGTCCCGACCGTCCCACCTAACGGAGTTGTTGCCCGCCTCGACGACAATGCCGCCGGGAGTTGGCGCCACCGCCACGAACTTGTCCTGAGGTTGGAGGCGGATCCAGGCACCGTTGGGACCGGTGGCACCGGTCTCGTTGGAGCCGATCTCATATATGGCGATCCACACCGTGGCACGCTGGTTCAACCTGAAGGGAATGTTCACGTCGCCGCTGCCGTTGTAGGGGACATTCGATGCGCTCAGGCGCAGGGGGTTCGGCGTGGTATTCCTGAGGGGGGCAATGATCTCTTGTAAGTTTTCCGGGGGTGGGTGGGGGCTTGGAAAGGTCTCCGCCCAGGCAGTTCCCACACCAATCACACCCAGCGCAAAAGCGAATAAGCCAATTTGAGGTAACTTCATGGAGTTTCCTCCTTGGGGTTCGGGTTTGTTACGATTTAGGTGGAAATCGACGACCCTACAGTGGGCTCCTTTTTCTGCCACCTCCTTTCGAGACCACCAAAGCTTGGTTTTAAGATTCTTCCTTCGCATCTCTCAGGAAGAATGCAGACAATTTATTTTTTATGTAGACGATTTGCCCATATAATGTTCTTTTCCTTCAAAGATGTCAATCAAATCTGATTGTTCCGGCCATCCCGCCTACGCTCCTTCAAATAATCGCGGTTTTCACATTGCGAAAGAACCGCCGCGATAGAGTATCTTCCAATTTCTCTATCATTCGTCTTTCTCAGTTCATCTCTGCGTCGTTCAGCCTGATTGCCCACTTCCCCCTCTCCGTTATCACCAGGCGTGGAGGCGTTTCATCGGATCGGCAGCCACGGGGCTGTGCTCGATTGAAACGGTGGTGATAAAACCTGCTGTACTTAGGTCTGTGGGACAGGGCAAATACTGACGGGATTTGGTTGCCATCATCAATACAACCACTGGCTCCCTTGGGTCCCACTATGGTAAGAGAATCGACGGCCCCCCCAAAGGAGGACCCGTCGGAGCCGGTAGGGCCAAATAGGCGTGAATATGGGTTATATTGGTGAGCCCGGTGGGAATCGAACCCACGACCAACGGATTAAAAGTCGTTCCCTTCCCCGTTTATCCAGCCTATAACCACGTTTACTCTCTTTGCATAACCCTCTGATTACCAGGGCGTTACGGAGATTTGTTTGTTGAAGTTGCGTCAATCGGCGTGAATCCGTATTCTGTCTTTGTGCTGACATAGTGCTGACACAGGAAACAGGAACATGCTGACAGAGCGCATTGTTCGGGACGCCAAACCGGAGCAGAAAACCCGCATCCTGTGGGATGAAAAGGTCACGGGCCTGGGCCTGAGAATCACCGCGCGGGGCGTCAAATCCTTCGTCTTGAACTATCGCGTCAACGGTCGCGAGCGCCGGATCACCCTTGCCCGGGCCGGCCAAGTGCCGTTGAAGGTCGTCCGCGACCGGGCGGCTGCGCAACTCCTGCGCGTCCGGGACGGGGAGGACCCGCTCGAACGGAAGGAACAGCCGGTAATGTCGGCGGCCGTCGCCCGGTTCTTCGAGGAGTTCGTTCCGCACCGTATCGAACTGGGGAGGATGACCGAACGGACGGCGGCCGACTATCGGGCACAGTGGGCCCGGCTGTCCCCCAAGTTGGGGCGCATGAGGGTAGCCGACGTTCGGCGCCGTCACGTCGAGCAGGCCATTGCGGCGGGAACCAAGGAAACCGTGACCCGCAATCGCTTGTTAGCCTTGTTGTCCCGGTTGTTCACCTTGTTCGAGACGTGGGAGTACCGCGAGCAGCATAACAACCCGACCCGCGGCATCGAAAAGGCGCGAGAAGAACCCCGGGACCGGGTGTTGTCGGGTGATGAGTTGGGAAGGCTGGCCAAGGCGCTGAACCAGCATGAGCACCAAAACCCGGCCGCCGTCGCGGCGCTCCGTGTCGCGGCACTGACCGGGCTGCGGATCGGCGAGATCCTTGCGATCAAGTGGGAACATGTCGACTTCGAGGCGGGCCGGCTGACGCTACCGCAGACCAAAACCGGGAGGAGGCAGCACGACTTGCCGGCTCCCGCGCTCGACGTGCTCCGCCAGCTTCCCCGGGAATGTGAATGGACGTTCACCGCAACGGGCCGGGCGCCATGCACATACAAAAACGTAAATCTTCACTTTCAGCAGGCATGCAAGGCTGCCAGTATCGAAGGCGCCCGTCTGCACGATCTCCGGCGAACCGCGATGACCCGGGCGGCAGCCGCAGGGATCGGGGTACACGTCCTGCGCGACCTTCTCGGTCACCGAACGGCGGCGATGGCGGATCGATACATCCGCTCCGTTGGCAATCCTGTGCGCGAGGCTCGGGAGCTGGTCGGGGCGGAGATAGCGGCGGCGATGGCCGGGGAGGGTGGCGACCGTGGATAAGGATCTCTTCGAGTCGTGCGTACGGATCGCCAAGGCGCGCCTCAATACCCCTGGGTTGCACCTGACCTCGACGGCAGCGGAAGGGCGAGCAAGGGGCTACCTGACGCGGCATCTTCCGCAAAAGGATCGGCAACAGCACCTCACCCGATTGATCGACGAATCTCCATACGACAAATCATCGTGGGATGCGCTCGACTTGATCGCACAAAAGCTGATCCGTACGGGGAAGCGGTTTCCCAGAGAACTGGCGGATTGGACATCGGACGTACTCGCCGACCAGATGGCGAAGCGCGGGGAGAAACGACGGCCGCGTCCGGCCAAGGGGAGCCATAAAAAAGCAGGCCGGGATTGGAACTACTACTGGCTCGTTGAAGAGCTAGCAAAGAGCGCGAACATGGACCCGACGCGGAATGATGAGACGAAGCCCAAGCGGTCCCCTTGTGACGCAGTGGCAGTGGCGTCCGGCGTTCCCTACAAGACCGTCGCGCGCATCTGGTCTGACTGTTCTCACCAAATGCGCAACGTGTGAGTCTGCGGAGGCGCTTAATCGGCGGTAGTTTGCCTTTCGACACTTTCAATCGGGAGGCAAACCGGATGAACCGACGTTTCGAGAATGACCGCTACTATCGCACGACTGACCCCGAGCTCGCGATTGTCGGCACACGCGGCACCATGTCGCAATGGAGACATCGCGGCGAAGGTCCGGTGTTTCACCGCTTCGGTAATCGAGTGCTGTACCGAGGGGATGATCTGAACAACTGGCTCGACCGGCATCGCGTCGAGCCAGTTGCCGCCTGACGTGCAACAGCTCGAGTTAGAGCTACCGATCCGGTTCGCTCCCCCGAGGGTTCGAGGCCACGGGCTGCAGGCTGCGCATGTCCGGCCGCGAGTGGGCTACAGGGTGCCCCCGGACGGATTTTGGTCTGGCCGTATGCCGGCGAGCATCGGCTGGACGTTCCCGTTCATCGACCTGATGGACGCCGGCCCCGTGTGGGCGACGCTCACCTTCGACGTGGACAATATCGGGGCTGCCCCTTTGTACTCGTTGCCGGCTCCGAATTGGATCACGGCGACGACGCGCGGGTATCATCCGACCTGGTGTCTGCGGGCGCCTGTGGCGAAGCACGACGCCGCTCGCCCGGCACCGCTCCGCTTCGCGTCTCGTGTGGCCGAGTTCTACCGCCACCAACTCGGGGCGGATCCGTCCTTTTCGGGCATGGGCCGCAACCCAGCAAAGCACCCGACCGCGTGGTTGCGGGAACAACCTTACAGCCTGGACGAACTGGCGGAGCCGATCCCGAAGGGGTGGCGGCGACCTCGCAACGCGAAAACCGGCATCGGGCGCAACGTCGACTTGTTCATGGCAGTGTGTCGCTCTGCGTCAAAATCGTCCCTGTCCTGCATCGAAATCGCTCGCGGTCTCGTGGGCGAGATCTGCGAGGCGCACGACAAACCCCTGCTGCCGGCCGCGGAGGTTCGGGCGATTGCCAAATCTGTCGAGAGATACCGAGAGCAGTGGCAGCGAGACGGACACAAGCCTGCATGGATCGAGCGGCAGCGGAGGCGAGGGCGGCTGGGGAAGGGCAAGCCCAAGCTCGGGCAGGTCAACCGGAGCCTGTTCGATGTTGTGACGAACGAGCAGGCGCGGCCGTGGGAAGCGGAGGGGTGCAGCCGGGCAACGTGGTATCGCCGTCGGCAGAAATGAGACAAAAGCCAATACAGATAATGTACCGATAGGGGGTGGGGCTCCAGCCGCCCTCGGGCGGGTCACCCCTTCGCCAACGGTGTGACGCCTGCCTTACTTTATCCGCTGACCGAGAATCGAAACTAGAAAGGACCCGAAAATGGACACTCTCGACGACTTGGACTTTCTTTGCATCCCGGCGTATGGCAACCACGTGTGGGCGTACGACTTCGTATTTGATCGGACCCGGGATGGGAGGCAACTGAAGCTCCTGACGGTAGTCGACGAGTTCACCCGCCAGTGCCTGGCGATCGACGTGGCCCGTAAGCAGAGCTCGCGGGACGTTCTGCGGATGCTGGCCGGGCTGATGTTGAGGCACGGCATCCCGGCAATAGATCGCTCCAGGCGTCGCCGTTCACGCGGGCAGCCTTTCCCGCAGCAGCCAGCACCAGGCAACGCACCGCTCCGCGTCGCCCAACCAGGCGGCCGCGCCGCCTTTGCCGGGCCTCGCAACGGTACAGCGCACGAGCGGCAGGCTGTCGAGCTCCGGCCGGGGCCAAATCTCGAAGGCCAGCAGCTCGCCGGTCTCGCTGGCGGTCAGCCGGTATCCGTCGACTAGGGGCGACGTTCTGATGTCGCCGGTCGACAAGGTGACGTGTAACAGCTCGTTGGCATCCGCGTCGTCTCTGAGGCCAAGGCGGTCCGGGCCGCGGGGAACCTTTCCCGCTCCCGCTTTCATAAATGAGGCCGCCTCGACGGTTTGCTCGATGTCGAGACCGTAGCCGCGGGGGTGTCCGTCGGGTTCCGGGCAGTCTGAACAAGGGAGGCCTTTCCAGGGTTCAGGGTTTAACGTCCGTGGACGTTAAAACTGCCGTCAGGCCGTCGCGGTCCACTTTCTCACCGAGCAGCTCCAACCATTCCCGCTCGGATTGTTCCGCAATGCGCACCGCGCGCAAGGCGCCGGCCGGCAAGTAGCTTTCCACCGCCTCGCGTACGAGACGACGCATTTCCCCGGCCGGCATCGCCTCCGCCTCGACGGTTTGCTCGATGTCGAGACGGCGCCGATCCCCGGCCTTGCGGGGTTTCTCCGGCAAGTCGAACGCGGCTATCTGTTCGGGGTTGATTGCAAGGCGCCGCAGCTCGAGCGGGGTTTCCAGGTGGCGCCGTAGCTCCGCCTCGACGTGCCGGTCGATCAGCACGCCGGCAGGGTCGAAGTCGCCCAGGAACAGCACCACGGCGCGCGCGCGGCCGGCCGCGTCGATTTCCTGCGCCGCCTCGTAACACAAGGTGGCGCTCGAAAATCCGCCGCAGGGGTAGAGGCTCACCGCCAATTCTCTGCACGTCGTCTGCAGCACTCCGGCCAGGCTCCGGGATTCGGTCCACACTTCGACGCGGGGCAGGTCCGGTCCCCACAGTTGCCCGCGATACATGCCGGCGACACCCTGCAGAAAATCGCCGGGGCTCTCCCAGGCCGAGACGTGAAAACCGCGTCGCGTCGCGTCGCTTATCCAGCCGTACGGGATACGGCCGGACCTCCGCAGCCGCAGGCAGCGCCGGATAATCAGCTTGTATCCGTGCTCCGTTTTGTCCACCGGCTCCGCAAGGCGGGGGTTCGTCATCCGGTAAAACAGATGACGGACGGATTGCGGGCGGTCCGCGCGCAGGACCTCGATCAGTTGCTCATCGAGGGTGTCGAGTTGCTTTATGGTGCGCCGGCGCCGGTTCACTGTGCGCCGCCCTTTTGTCCGTTGCGCCGCCTCGACGGCCGCAAGCGGGCGCGTACGGCGCCGATGCCGGCCTCGATGCAATCGCGCGCCACCTCGGGCGTGTGCTTCCGGGCGCACTCGTAGATGATGTCCGTCGGCAGACCGGGCACTGGCGTGTCATCGAAGCGAACGGGAAGGATGTACTCGTCCTCTTCCTCGATCATGCGGCTAAGGGCTGACCGCCTTTCATGATTGGGCCAAACCTTTGACACATAGGCTTCGGAAATGAACATCACGACGTAGGCGCTCTTTTCGGCGAATGCTTCATGGAATGCCTCCACGGCGCTCCGGCCCCAAAGATCGACCTTTTCGAAGCCGTCGTAGAGAGCGATGGAGCGGCTCTGCAGATGGCGCGCGACCTCTTCCTTCGGGCCGTTCATCAGAATTGTGTTCATTACATCACTTCTACGTCGACAATCTTGTGAGTGGCGCGTCGGCCTCGGCATCCTCCCTTTGTTTGACCGGATCGACGATGACGATCTTCATGACGGGCGCCGGTTCGGTGTTCGTGACTCGCGCGGTCACGTCCAGGTGCTTAAGGGAGTATTGCTCGGGATACTTGCGCTCGAGCAGCCAGGCGGACGCGGTCCACGTCGGAGGCCGCGTGATTTCGACGACCTCCTGAAACGTCACTTTCTGGTCGTCCCCGTCGCCTGCCGTCCGAGTCGTCTTCCGCGTCTCAACGGACGACTCGTTGGCCGTGTCCTGGATCTTCTTGAGGTGATGGGCGCGAAAATCAGCCTCGGCCCTTTTTAGCTCGTCCGAAAAATCCGAATATTGCCCCCGGGCCTGCTCCTGGCCCTTCTGTTTCCACCATCGTTGGTAGTGCGTCATTTATGGCAAACTGAAATAATGCTTGACAGAGTTCTTCTCCTTCGCGTAGACGAAAGCCCAAGCCTCGTCACACTGGATCCGCTTCGCCTGGACGTTGCGGACGGTGGCGTCATGGTAGGCCGCGCAGGCGGCCCCTGCGTCCTCCAGGTAAGGAGGCCGCCATGAACAAGCTCACCAGAGACAAACGCCTGATGATCCTCTCGATATTGGTCGAGGGAACCGTCAAGAAGCTTCGGTCAGCCGGGACGGCCTTCGAGTTCATTCACGACCTGAAGGACCGACTCGCCAGTCGCGTCCAGCTAACCACGGACGGCCACCGGGCCTACCTGGAGGCCGTCGAGAGCGCCTTCGGCGGGGACATCGACTACGCTATGCTGGTGAAGATCTACGGCGAGGCGACGGAGGAAGACCGGCGGCGCTACAGCCCCGGCAAGTGCCTCGCCACTGACAAGCGCCGCATGCTCAGGTTCTGCCGCTCGATGTAGGACGTGCTCATGTGGGCCGGGTCTGGGTCGCCCTCCATGTGGTAGTGGTTCTCCAGTTTCTTGCTGAAGGCGTTGGTCAGCCGCGTGAACCGCCTCATCCCCATCCTCTACTTCGTCCACTACAACTTCGTGAAGGTCCACGGCAGCCTGCGGGTCACCCCGGCGATGGCGGCCGGCCTGACGGAGACCCTACACGATATGGACTGGCTGGTGGACCTGGTGGACGCGGCCGCCCCGGAGCCGAACCGGCCGAAGACCTACCGGAAGCGGGCGACGGCTCAGGCTATCTGAGAATCCACTTCCTCTACCACGCCCCGGAACTGCCACTCCAACGCATCACGGACCCGGCTGTCGATGGTTTCCGGGATGCGGTCGAATCTGGCCTCCAGGGCTTCGATGCGAGCCAAGAGAGACATTGGACATGCCTACAGCAAATTGGTTACTATGACAGGTGCCCATGCCTACTTCGTACCTACGTAATGAATCGGAAAGGGAGGCTGATATGGCGAATGTATTTAATTCCCATAATCAAGGAGTTCGAGAGCGCGGCCGATCGTAAGCAGATGCATGGGACTAAACTGCAATCCCAGGCGAGTCGTGACCTGATGCGTGTACTCTCGCCAATAGGGCCAGACGTTGAACAAACCATTGATTCTGGCAAATGCCTCGATCGCCTGCTCTGACAGATCGGCGTCTCCAGAAATGCCGTACTCAATGTGGAAATTCCCGACGATGTGCAGGTAATCGTCGCCCTCTTCTTTGTTCAACGGAAATCTGATCTCAAGATGCAGATCAACCACGAGCTTCGACTCTGTGATCGAGTGTCCGAATTCCGGTCTCAGTTCTCTTTCCTCTTTCACATCGTCAGCGGATCGCTGCTCGACTCCAAACACGCCCCCCGTCATTCTGATGTCTTCGAGGGATGCGTGTGGAGCGACGCTGGCGACGAGATTCAGCGGTTTCTCCACGCCAGTGCTCGAGCTACTCTCCGTCGTATCTGTACTCATCGTCATGCGGCGACCTGGTAGTCAGCCACCGGCTGCTCGCACGGCTCCGTCAAAAAATTGTAACAGACGTGCATGGAACGCCCCGGCCTCGTCGCGGCTTCAGGAGAGGGTACCACGACACTTCGGAGAGGCCTGTAGCCGATATCCACAGAGTAGCCAAGATCGAAGAGGGCGTCGGACAGTTTCCGCAACGTGAAGTTGTTCGCTCCGCGAAGGACCTTCGTGATGTAGGCAGGGCTCACACCCATGCGCTTGGCCAGCTCGGACTTGCTGATGCCCTGCTGCTCCATCAGAAGGCACATTCCTTCAGTCGCCTCCATGAGTACACGCTCCTGCTCAAGCATCTTGCGCCCCTTCTCCGTGTCCCGCAGTCTCTTTCTCCACTTCTGCATCTCTTACCCCCGTAAAAGGTGTTCCTTCATGATGGCTTTTGCCCGATCAAGCTCTGTTCTCGGCCACTTGTCCAGTTTCTTCTTGAAACCGTGGGTCAGATACCAGACGCGCCCCTGTTGGAATGCGCCAATACGCACTTGGTAACGCTTGAACTCCCAGATTCCTCCTTCGACTTTTTGAAACTTCTCTCGGTTGTGGATTTTCCGATCCGAGCCATGGCAACAAAAGAACGATCGAGCGCGGCCAGATCCCTGTCATCGACCTCCGTCTCCAGAAAATCCCTGGCTGGGCTCTTGCCATTCGGCCTGATAGCGTAGGCGATGATTCGCTTCTGGCCGCGCTCGACAATTGTATCATCGGTCGGCTCACTCATGCACTTTAACCTATAGGTTAATGGACGAACAGGCAAAATGTCAATGGGGTTCTGTGTACGTGCCAGCTCTTTTTACACGGACCCCCTGATTCTCTCTACCTTACTTTTCCCTTGAACTTCTCGCAGAGATAGGTCTCCAGCTGGCGTCTAGGGCCGAAGGGATGCAGGGAAAATCTCACCCGGCCCGTATTTCATACTGACGCACCACCACATCGTTTAGGGCCATCTCTGCGGTGCAACTGCAACGGCAACTCGGTCTCAGGCGCTACGAAACAGCGTGGGGACTCCTGCAGAAGTTGCGACGAGCCATGGTTCGACCTGAGCGGGACCGCATCTCCGGCGAGGTGGAGGTCGATGAGACCTATGTGGGTGGGGTCGAAGTCGGGCGCCGAGGTGGGCGGGTGCGCGACAGTACCAAGACGATCGTGGTCGGTGCCGTCGAGATCCGCGGCCAGGGATCCGGTCGAGTCCGGCTCAGTGTCATCGAGGATCTGTCCGCCGCCTCGCTGGTCGGATTCCTCGAACAATCCGTGGCTCCCTGCAGTGTCGTGCATACCGACGGCTGGGGCGGCTACCGCCCCCTCGCCAACAAGGGCTATGACCACCGGCGCGAGACGCAAGGACATGCGAAGAACGCTGTCAAGCTCTTCCCCCGCGTGCACAGGGTGTTCTCGAACCTCAAAACGTGGTTGGCGGGAACGCACCACGGGGTGGGCGAGCAGCACCTGCAACATTATCTCAACGAGTATGTGTTTCGTTTCAACCGGCGACGCGCTCCGATGGCAGCCTTTCAGTCGCTCCTCGGACTCGCCAGCCAGCACCAACCGACCACCTGCCACATGTTGTATGATGGTGAGTCAACCGGATAAGCAGAAAGGCTGTTAAACAACGCGGGATGTAAAACGGAGAATCGGAGAATCCGTAAACGAAAACTTGGGGTGGGCGCGCGCAACCTTCGAGGTTTTCGATGATCTCTTCGGCGAGGTCGTCGGGCTCGGGCAGGTTGTCCATGTCCGTCAGGCTCTTGTCCTTGAGCCAGAAGACGTCGAGGCTCGTCTTGACACGCGCTATGAGCTCCTCATAGCTGTAGCTGCGCCAACGGCCTTCCGGTGTGTCCTTCTCGTCCCAGGTTGCCTTGCGCTTGTGCCGGTTCTGCGGGTTGTAGCAGCTGACGAAATCCGACAGGTCATCGAAGCGCATCGGTTTCTTCTTCAGCGTGTGGTGAATATTGGTGCGGTAGTCGTAGTACCAGACCTGCTTTGTCCAGGGATTCGGACTGGCTTCGTGGTTATCGAAGAAGATCACATTGGCCTTGACCCCTTGCGCGTAGAACACGCCAGTCGGAAGGCGCAGGATAGTATGCAGGTCAGTGTTGTCCAGCAGCTTCTTGCGGATCGTCTCACCGGCCCCGCCTTCAAACAGCACGTTGTCCGGTACGACGACGGCAGCGCGGCCAGTGGTCTTGAGCATCGTGCGAATGTGCTGCACGAAATTGAGCTGTTTGTTTGACGTCGTCGCCCAGAAATCCTGCCGGTTGTAGGTCAGGTCGTCCTTGTCCTGTTCGCCCTCCTCGTTCGTGAAGCTAATGGAACTCTTCCTGCCGAAAGGCGGGTTCGCGAGCACATGGTCAAAGCGCTTGTCGGCATCGGCCACAAGCGAGTCATTCGGCGATATGGGTGCACCGCCCTCGATCTCAACAGGAACATGTTCATCAGGCACAGACGGCGCGTGTTGGCGACGATCTCGTTGCCATGAAACGCCTCGTGCTTCAGGAGGCCTTCTGCCTCTTGTCGAGCTTGAAGTTTTTCGGGTCGGTGATGAAGTCGTAAGCAGCCAGAAAGAAGCCGCCCGTCCCGCAGGCCGGGTCGGCGATGACTTTGCCGGGTTCGCGATAAATTTGAATGCGTCTCAATATCGATGTTTGGCCCACAATTCCATAGTTGTGGAAGGAATCTGAGAAACGAACGTGTCTTTTATGTAGTAGTCACCCCTCATCCCGTCGAGCGGGTAGTTGTTTCTGTTTCCATGAGCTTTATGGAGAAAAGCATCAAAAACGCAAGGACTTTCCTGACCCGTTTGGTCCGACCAGGACAATGAGTCGAGCATTCTCAGGGATGTCCTTGATCAGCAGTTTGGTGAATCGTCGGAAATTGACGAGCTGAACGCTCTTAATCTTCATCTCTTAAATTTCCTAACTCTCCTCAAATCCGTGCGACTTGAAGCGCAGGGTCTGGCAGTTCTCGTTGATCACGCGCTGCACGTCGTCAGACACACCCTCGGGCACCTCGGCCTCAATCTCTACCGTTACCTTGACCTTGCCTCCACGTAGCGTCGTCAGGTATTGTAAGACCTCTTCCGCCACTTGGCCCATGTCACGACCAGCTCGGTCGGGATCGACCTCGACGGTGCCAAAAAAGCGGCGTGGCGGACGTGTCTCCGCTGGCTCTTCCCCCGGCCCGGGGATACCGGGTTCTGGACGTGCCCCGGGTCCTGCGCAAGGTTCCTCACCGGACGCCCCAGGGTCCGGCCGTTCGGCCTCAATTTGCGCCCGGGCCATATCCGGTTTGACGAGCACGCTCGCCGCATCGACGTAGATGGCGGCTGCCGGGGTGCCGAGCTTCAATCCTTCGTAACGGCCCTCGGTAGACACGCTCGTCGCGTGGCCGAAATAGTCGCCACTGGCTATGCCTTCCTGGATCGCTTCGACGAACACCGCCTGATCGCGTAGCCTCGGGAGATAGCAATAGGCGCACAGCGCATCCCATACCTTCTTCACTGACACGTGGTCCTGGTCCTTCCAGAACCATCGATCCAGTTCCATTTTGAGCAGCGCCGGGGACCACTTGACGATTAGGTGTTCACTTGCGCGCATGCGTTGCGAAGCCCTGGATACAATGGATGCGCCATTTCCGGTCGCTTGCGCCACATCCCACTCGAGCGAGCCGACGTTACCGTTTGCGATATGCTGGGTCGGCACGAGCAGCCACCGATAGGCCTCGTTGAACCGGAGATGAACAGTCTTGTCGCTATCCTTTTCGCCTTCCTCCGCTTCGCGTCGTTGGTGGGTGTCGAGGTTCAACGCATCTCTATCGCGGACCACGGACTGCCAGGCGAGAAAGCGCCGTGCCTCCTGCTTCAGGCCCTCCATCACCTCGCGATCAGGCGCGAGAAATCCGAGCGTGTTGCGATTCTGCCGTGGACCTGCGTTACGGTTGGTGAGAGTCTCAGTTACGGCCGACATCGCCGCGCTCTCCGGATCGTTACCCTTGTGCGTTTCCGAAGGCCGAAGGACTACTAACCGAGCCTCCTGCTCATCGGGCACATCGCCCGACGATGCCGGACAAGCGTGCACACCTTTGAAGTCACCGCGCTCACGGCGCGTCGCATCACGGACCCGCCGCTCAATCTCGCTTTCAACCTGATCATTCGAGAACTGCTGAGCGCGTTCCTCGACCGTCCGCCGCAGGTTCGGTCGCGTGTCATACCAGTAGCGGCGATCGTTGCGATAGAGGTAAGTCAGCCGATCTGAGAGCTGCGACAAGGCATCGTTAAAGACCGAGACCTGCTCGCCGGGTTGCACGACAGCGAGGCGTATACGCACATCCTCAACGCCGCGCACCTGTTGTTGGACGACGTGCGGCGCGCTGCCGAGGAAGATCGTCCGGGCCACCCGACGCCCTGCCGTGTCTTGGCCGAAACGCGGGTTTTCTGAGTCGACGCGCATCGGGCCCGAATTGCGACCGTCAACGTCACTCTCCAGAACGGACGTCCAGCCTTCGGGCAGGTAGCGGGTCAACTCCTCCCGCACGGCCACTGCGCCGAGGCCAAGCGAGCCTGGCATGATTACCAAGCTCGCGTCGTTGCGCACCCAGAGATCGTGGATCACGGCCGCCATCAGCCGCAGAACACCTCGAGTTCGTTGGAACCGCTCCAGCGTTGCCCAGTCGTTGTAAAGCCGATCGAAGACCTCGGGATGGATCGGATAGCAGGCCTTCATCCGTTCGAGGTAACGGGTCTCCCGACATTCTATTGGAAATTCGCTGCCGGCATCGCGATAGAGTGCGCTGAATGCGCGGCACACGTCGTCGCGCGCGGCTTCGTCCTCGAGCGGCAGAAACAGCCGGCGGCGCACGATTTCGAAGCCCTCTTCAGAGCCAACAGGCTTCCAGATCGCCTCCATCCGACCGAAGGTGTGCTCGATACGGGCCAGCGTGTCCTGCCCCGCCTGACCGCCGATTTCAATGTCCGACGACGGAATCGTCGCGACCAGCGCCGTGTTCTTGCTGGCGCGCACCGCCTCGGTCAGTTCCTGGATAAAGGTCTGTACCGCATCAAAGCTGCCCGCCGGAAGCCCTTCGACGCCGTAGATCTTGCGAGCATAGGCGACGAGCTCGTCGATCAGAATCAGGCAGGGGCCGCAGGCGTCGAACAGCTCGTCTATCGGGTGGATTGGCGTCATCAGCCTGTTTGAAGGCGTAGTAGACCGTTAGGGGAAACCTTTCGTCCAAAGATTCTCTAAGTCTCGTAAACGCACTTTGAAATCCGCTTTCAAAGCTATTTCTTGCGAGGACTCTATCGCCATCAAATCGTTCCGAGGTTCCCTTCCAACAGTTCCACACCCCGTTGGCTTCCCGAGGAGGAAAGAGCCTATCGTATTTCTCACCGGGTCGGTAGAACCTCCCCGGGTCCACCGCCAGAGGCGGGGGGCTTAGACCAATACTAAGGGGGGTATAAAAAGGATTCGGCCAATTTGGCCGTTTTGACTCAGAGCAGTTTCCGTGCTGACATAATACTGACACAGCCTCACCCGCCGACCTGCGAGTGAGTCCGTAAGTTGTTGTTTTTTATTGGTGAGCCCGCAGGGAATCGAACCCTGGACCTACGGATTAAAAGTCCGCTGCTCTACCAACTGAGCTACGGGCCCACCCCATCTCTGGAATAAATTTTTCCCTGTTTCTTCTGTAGCACTGGAAGTAGGGTATTTCCATGTGCTTCAATGTGCTCCAAGTCGGGGGGCGGCTTGGGCACACGCCCGTCGTCAGCACCGCGGGACGAGAACAAAGAATAAGTGACAGGCCGAAAGACGCGCAAGAGAACTCGTTGACCTGATCTATCGGGAGGATTGGAGTCCCTCAATGAACTCGATTGGAAACCCAAGCCCATCGCCGGAACAGTCGCAGTTTCATCCGACACGAGCATTTGCCGAAATACTGCACCTGGAGCGAGCGAACAAGAAAGGGAGCGCCTGCGAATTCTTTGCGAGCAGTTCGGATCGTTGCCGAGGCGTGACAGCTTCGGCAATCAAGTCGTGGTTGGCTAAGCGCGAAGCCGAAGGACTCAGCATCGCCAGCAGAACCGCTATTTGGCGGTATTTAGAGCGACTCGCCTCCTCGTGCGCCGCACACCTCCCAATGATCTTACCGCTTCCCCTATGGCGTTCGATCAAGCTGTATTGCGCTGGTGGTCCAGCTCAAGCGGCATGCCTGCGGTAATGTCGTGCGATCCGGCCGTGACCGGCCAAGCCGCGCCGCCCTCAAAAACCCAGTCTTCCCGGCCACACAGCCACAGGAACAAACGCGCAACGCGGACGGAGTCGTGCCATTTCTCGGGCATTTGGCGGCCTGTGCTGAAGTCGATCTTGGTGAAATCGCACTGGGGATCGGCAACCCAGTCGCGCCTGGGCGCGACCGTGCGGCGGTAGTTGTATTTGAGCAGGTTGCGGATGCCGGCGGCCGTGGAGCGGGTAGCGCGATGCCACATCGAGTAGTGAGTGATAAAGATCGAGCCGGCCGGCGCCACCGTCTGTACAGCCTGGCGAATGCTGCCGTATTGGGTCATGTAGCGACGCTTGATACGCAGAAAGTGAGAGCTGGGCACGATCTCTGTAGGTCCCAGCTCCGCGGGCGTATCCTGCGGGTAGTAGAACACCTGCAGGCTGTCGAGCCGCGTTGAATCGACCGCCCCACCGTCGCGGTGCCAGCCACCGCCTTCAGCAGCGTGCGGGCACTGGACTCGGTGGTTGGACATCATCATGGGCAGTTTGACGTCTTTGCCCAGGAGCGAGCGCACCGCCCCCGCCGCCTGGGGGTTCTTGACGACGTTGTCGACGAACCACTCCTCACCCAGGATCGCATTCGGCTCCATCTGGGGCTGCCTGTCGACGAATTCCGTGGTTTGGCGGTTGACATCATCGGGGACTACGGCTTCGAGCATCATGAAGCCATGCTTGCAGAATTCAATCACCTGCTGGTCGGTCAGGGTCGGTTCGCAATCGTATATCTCTCCTCGCATAATCTGTCCTTTCCGTGAATCTATTTCTCGAGGATAAATTCGCAGCCGAGCCCGTAAGCCTCTTCTTCTCCGGCCACCATCAGCGCCATCTCTGGAAATTTGACGATGCGCCAGCCGTCGCGCAGGGCGTCGAGCACAGTCTCATAGACCCACGCTCCGGTTTCGTCGACGCCGTCGTGCTGGCCGTCGGCATCAAATCGCGACATGCCACAGACCCGCGAGGTGATAGTGGTGGTGCCAGCCTGGAGATAGAGTAGCTGGGGCGTTGAAGCTGCGAGTTGGGCGTCCGCACTCTCGAGAGCTTGCTGCAGGTCGCCCTCGCTCAGCTCTCCGGCGCGGAACTTATCGAGACACTTCTCCAATTGTCGCTTTACTGATTCCATGATATAATCTAATCTTTTCCAGAGGTTAAGGTTATACGCGCGCGAAGTTCGAGGCCGCTTTCACCGTCAGGTGGACGTAGGCTGATAAACGCTATTATCGTTCGTTGCGGCAAGCGTCTCTACGTTTGTTCCTCGGAGTTTTCGGGGTAGGTTTGATGGGCATGTAGGAGACCGCCCTGGGACCGGCCGAGAAAGCGATGGCGAACTGCTACGATAACGCGTTTTTTCCTTTCTATTAGCGCCCGAATTGTTATAATATAGTTGTGTATCTGGCCGATTGAGGGTCTCACCTTGCGGCCATGTTGTTCTTTGAAACTCGTAAGTGGATTTTAAAACAACGACTTAACTTTAAATTGTTCAGAGAGGAGGTGAGTTCCGAGCCCAAGCGAAAGGGTATGGATCGAAGTTAATTAGTAGTTCTAATTTTAATCCGGCGATCCGGATAAAAGGAGGAAGAAGGATGTACAAGTTAAGCTCTAGTTTGATTGGCCTGGGCCTGACCCTGCTGATGGCGAGCGGGCTGTGCGCCCAGAGGTATCATCCAATCGGCAGCGCCGCTTCGGAGATAGAGCACACCCTACCGTCACCGAGCGCGGGCGCGGCCTGGAGGGAGGCTGGTGGAGTAGAAGCCACTCCTACAAGGTCCGGGTTTCCCATACCTCTGGTAATTACCCCCCAGAACGCGCCCTGGAACGGGTCAGGTTCGGTGAACATAAACTTCAGGATGAACCAGCGCGCCCGGGTTTTGTTGGCCGTGTACAGGGTAGGGTCCAACTTTACGGGGGTGACCGGGCCTCACGGCGCCTGGACCACGGTGATAGCTGGGGACGAGTACGTGAACCACCTACCGCTGGCCCCCTATGAGTCAGGGAACAATACCATTACCTGGGACGGTAATGACTGGGAGGGCAATGCGGCCGGCCCCGGCAACTACGAATTCGACCTGATCGGCTTCAACGACCTGGATGCAGGCAATATCACAATTGTAGGCCCATGGGGCGGAGCCTGGGGTCCCAATATCGTCGACACGCGCGTCGAGCCAGCAGACGTCTGGAGCCCATTTCAGGAAACGCCACCGACCCCCTACGGCCGCGGCGTGATAGGTACGGATTACATAGCCAATCCGGGCGCCATCGAGGTCTGGTCGGTCACCGCCTTCGGTCCGGACGAGGAGAGGAACCGGAGCGGCCATGTGCCCGACGACGTGAGCGTGTCGACCCACTGGACAAGCCGGCAACGGCCCAATGAGGCACTGGAGGTGCAGGGTGGGATTATCAAGCTCACGCGCAACGACGCTGCCAAGACCATGGACGTGGACGAGTCGTTCGGCGACAACGGGCTTTCCGTCAGTCGCGGGGCCACCACGTGGCACATGCGCCCCCACCAGAATACACTCTACGCCGCTTTCACTAGCGAAGACCTCCAGGTGACCGTTATCGAGAAATACGACAAAACCTCGGGCGAGCGCACTGGGGAACTGGACATGTTCGAGCACTTCCACATTCAGGCTCTCGACGAGGACGGCAATGAATTTACCCGTATCCTTGGCCCCTACGTAATGGACGTGAACGATCACGGAATCTGGGCCACATCTCACAACACAGTCAACATCGTCCACACGGACCACGACGGCAATGTAAGATGGGTCAATGGCCTGGGCGATCAGATCTCAGACTGGGTTTCCAATGAGACCGCCGCCGAACTGGGCCTGCTGCCGAACCTGTCTGCCACGGTGGGACACGCGGCCGGCCCAACCGGGAAGATGAATTATAGTGTCGACACCCACAACAGCCTGGGCTATCAATTGACCATGATCGGCCGCGGCCCTGCGGGCCTGGCCAATGTCGAGTTCGATCCCGCGACCGGACCGTTCACCCGCGGCAACAATACCAAACACATATATATCGTAAATGAGGGCGGGAAGTACGACGGCCTTTATATAGGGGGCACCCCCCCAGACACGCACCCTGGCACTGCCGCGGGCTTCCCGGAGATGGGCTTCGCGAATCACCTCCCCTACGATCTGGTGACCGGATCAATGGGCGCCGGGGTCACCGCGGTCGAAGAGAACGGCCCGGCGAGCACGCCCGATAGCTACACCCTGAGCGACGCCTATCCCAATCCGTTCAATCCCGAGACCACCATCGAGTTCAACGTGCCCTCCGAGGGGCTCGTGAAGATCGAGGTCTACAACACGGCCGGTCAGCGTGTGACCAGCCTGGTGGATGAGGAGTTGACCGCGGGGTCCTACAAGACCACGTGGGACGCGCGCGACGAGTTTGGCGAGCCGATCGCGAGTGGGGTTTACTTCTACCGGATGCAGGCCGGCGACTTTGCCGACACGCGTTCGATGACCCTGCTGAAGTAGGTCGAGCGGACATAGTCTCGGGCTTGTTTTAGAAGAATCCCGAGACGGTACATAACTGGCTGATTTGCATGGGATGGTACGGCGTCCACGGACGCCGCCCCTCCCGTGACAGATCAGCCAGTTGTTTTGTGTCAAAGCTAGTGCCGTGTCGCGGACTGACAGATTCCAGAATGGACGCAATATGGAGACCACCATTGGAGAGTTTCGCTCCCAGGGTTATGCTATTCTCAGGGGTGTGCTTGAGAAATCTCGCGTCGAAGCCGCGCGGCGCGAGTGCGGCGTTCTGGTGGACCAGCTCGGCGAGAGACTGCACGCCGAGGGCAAGATCGACGATCTGTGCGCCGACGAGCCATTCGAGATGCGCTTGATGCGCCTCTACGAGAACCGTTCGAACGAAGCCCCCAGAAATTTTCGGGCCCAACTCCACCGCGCCGGTTTCTTCGAGCTTTTCGCCCATCCTCGCCTGTTGGACCTGGCCGAGCAGATCGTGGGTCACGAGGTCTTGCTCCACCCAACCTACACGGCGCGTCCAAAGCTGCCGGAGCACGAGCCCACCGAGGTTCCCTGGCACCAGGACAGCGGCAATACGGCCTTTATGCTGGGAGATGATCCCGCCGCCGCCGAGGTAGAAACCCTGCGCATGGCCAATATGTGGACCCCGCTCGTTGCGGCGAACCGACACAACGGCTGCATGGCGTTTATTCCCGGTAGCCATCGCCAGGGCGTGGCGCCCCACGAGAAGGGCGACGCCACCACCTCTTACACGCACATCGCCGACGAGTACACCCGAATAGTGGAGAAGCGCGCCGTGCCCATAGAGCTCGACCCGGGAGATGTGGTGGTCTTCCACGACCTCCTCTTCCACCGGGGCCTGCCCAACCGCTCGTCCTCCATCCGCTGGAGTGTCGAGTTCCGCTATCAGGACGCCACCCAGTCGACGCTGCGCCCCCAGAAGGGGCATCTCATCCGCTCCAGAGCCCATCCCGAGCGCGTCGTCCGGGACGCCGCACACTGGGCCCAACTTAAATTCCAGTGAAAAGAGCCGAGTCTCCTCTGCCCCCGCCGGTCGGCGCGAGCAGAGAGGAGGCCGGCGCCGCACCGCCAGTCATCACCCTGCGCGCCGTCGTCCTGGGCCTTTTGACCATTACCGCCATGTTCTACTACCTCACCCAGGTAGTGCATCGGATCGGTTCGGGCACGTTTGTCCACTCGCAGTTTCCGATGGCGGTCATCATCCCCTTTGTGTTCTGGCTTTTTCTGAACGTCGTGCTCAAGCGCGTGTGGCCCACGATGGCGCTGCGCCAGGGCGAGCTGTTGACCATCCTGGCGATGATGTGGGTTGTGGGCACTATACCGCAAATCGGGTGGATCAATTTCTGGGCGCCGATCCTAACGGCGCCGACCTACTTTGCCTCGGCAGAGAACCAGTGGGCGGAGACCTTCTTCGATTACCTCCCCTGGAGCGTCTTTGCACCCACCGACACCTTTCTGGTTCACGGATTCTGGTTCGGTCTGCAGCAAGGAGCGGCGGTGCCGTGGGATGGCTGGGTCGGTGTCATCTTCCAGTGGCTGGGCGTGTCGATGGCGATGCTGGCTTTCGGATTCTGCACCATCGTCCTCTTTCAGAAGCAATGGGAGGAGAACGAGAAGCTAACCTTTCCGCTGGCGCAGATGCCCCTCGATTTGATGCGCGGGTTCGACGGCCCCCGGCGCATGCCCGATCTCTTCCGCTCGCGTCTGTTCTGGATCGGCGCCCTCGCAGCCTTTGTGCCCACCCTCTACAATATCTTCACCTACTTCGCACCCGGCCTGGTGCCCCTGGAATTTTTGCAGAAGTATCGATACCTCGATCCAAGCATTCCCTTCATCGGCCATTGGAAGGTTCGTTTCATGCCCATCGTAATGGCGGTCACCTATCTGTGCCCGCTTGATATCCTGGGCAGCCTGGTGCTTTTCAAATTGGTGAATTTGACCATCAAAGGGGGGATCATAAACCGCGTCGGATTTTCGGTCGGGGCCCCAGGACAGCAAATCACGGGAGAAAACATCATCTTTCTGGAAAACTACGGCGCCCTGATGTTCATCGCGATGTGGGCGCTCTGGGTCGCCCGGGGCCATCTGCGCAAGCTCTGGCGCCAGGCCAGGACCGGGGAGGGTGATCGCCGCGAAGTGCGGCGCTATCGTCTGGCCTGGGCCGGACTGATACTGTCCACGTGCTACGTGCTCGTCTGGGCGATGACCCTGGGCATCAACCTGCCGCTCGCCGCCGGCGTGTTTGTGCTGATGGTGTTGACCCTGCTGGCGACGACCAAGTTGATCGCGGCCACGGGTTTTGCCTACCTGCTTCCGTATCGGCCGCATCTGAAGGGCGATAGCTTTATGGAAGAGATTGTCGGAACCGTCAATATTCCGGCGCGCGACCTGACGGCGATGAAGATTTTTACCAGCAAGGCCTTCTTCGGCACCTTTCTCATCCCGGCATGGCCGGCGATCACGCACATATTGCGCATGTTTTCGCTGAAGCGGCAACCGGGATGGGTGACGGCTGCGGTTTTCATCGCTTTTCCGGTGGGTTTTGTGGTGGCGGCGGTGACCTTGATCGACCTGGTCTACACCGAGGGCGGGGCTATGCTCTACGTCTCGCATTACAGGGTTAACCTGGTATACGACCAGATCTCTCATATCCTGCACAATCCCACCGTGTTTGACTGGGGCAAGCTGGCCGTGTTTTTATTCGGTTGGACCGAGGCGGGCGTTCTGACCTTTTTGCGGGCTCGATTCCACTGGTTTCCGCTGCATCCCGTGGGCCTCGCTTTCGAGGGAACCTTTGGTCCCGATCTCTACTGGTTGACCCTGTCGGTCGTGTGGATAGTCAAGCTGGTGATTTTGCGCTACGGCGGGCCGACGGCCTATGTGGCGGGCAAACCGTTCTTCTACGGGGTGGGCATCGGCTACGTGGGTGGGGTGATCCTTTCGGCCACGGTGGATCTGATCTGGTTTCCGACAGAAGGGCATCGGGTGCACTGGTGGTAGAATCGCCGGGTCAAACTCTACCACTTACAGAAGAGCTCAGGTTGTTTTCTCCCATCTAACCGTCCGATCCGAAAGGTGGGCACTATGGAACCCAAGAACGTCGAGATCGTACCTGAGATTCCCGCGAACACGCAGCTCACGGAAGCCTGCTTTCGCCACTATTGCAAAACCATGGCATTTTCGCCCGCGGAAATCGCCTTTGTCATGGTCGATCTCTGGAACACCGGCTTCGGCCCCAAACCACTTTCACACCTCGGTTGGGAAGCGGAATATAACGGGGGCAAGAGCCACTGCGATAGAGCCGGGGAAATAGAGCGAACGCGCATTCTACCCATGTTGAGCGCCTGCCGGGAATTGGGGATCACCGTCGTCCATGCACCTACGGGGGATATTGCCGTCAAACACAGACAGTGGGAAGAGATCGCCACCGAGGAAGAGAGGAATCTACCTCGCCTTATCCCCGAACCACCTGACTGGCCCCCATCTGACTGGGTTCAAGAGTGGCGCCAGGAACACCTGCACCTGTTTCGCACCAAAGAATGGATGGGGAACTACCGCAAACACGTGAGACCCAACCAGGACATCCCCGAACCGCTCAAACCGGTAGATGGCGATCTGGTCATCACCACGGGCGACATGATGCATCGATTGCTGGCCGAACGAGGTATCCGGGTGCTGTTTTACTGCGGCTTTGCTACCAATATGTGTCTCATCGACAAGCCGGGTGCGATTGCGGATATGGCCGCGCGCGGTTATATGCCCATCGTCATCCGGGATGCCAGCACGGGAACCGAAAACAGCGAAACGGTGGACGGTCTATGGATTACCCATGCGTTTATCGACCAGATTGAAATGATGTGGGGGTATTCCATCACCACCCAGGAATTTCTAAGCGCCATGCGGAATACAGAAAAGATAGAGGTCCCCTGCCGTTATCTCCGAATGCACAAACCCATGGAGTCCGAGACGGGACAGAGCCGATCGTCGGGAAACTCGATGTGATCGTCTTTGAGGAGGAACGCGAACAATGAGGCACTTGTCTGGGAGGTTTCGGGGCAGAGTATGCGTGCTGCCGGCGTGTTGCGCGGCGGTTGTAGTCCTGCTGATATCTTCAAGCTGCGGGCAAGATCAAGATAGCTCTTCTCAACCGATGCCGTCGACCCAATCCGAAGCCGTCTCGCCGGCGCCACCCGTACTGTCCAGCCATGCGCGGATGCTCGCCCTGCTGCAGCGAACCGCGGTTCAGCCCCTGCGCGACCACCCCATTCTGGGCAACAGAGCAGCGCGAAAGTTGCGACGCCGTTTAGCCGAGTTGAGGCCTGTTCAAGCGCCCCACCTCCCTTCGGCGAGCACAACAAGCGTGTATGCACAGCTGGGAAAAGCCGAGCTTCGCCTGGGCAACCTCGATCGTGGAATTGAGCACCTCACCACCGTCCACCAGCAGCAGAAGCAGCTAAGTAGAGAAGGAATCGTCTCGCCGGAAGCAACCACCGAAGCGGCGTACCGCCTGGGCATCGCCTACATGAGGCTAGGCGAGACCCAGAACTGTTGCAACTCCAATTCGGCGGAAAGCTGCCTCCTGCCGATTCGGGACGGTGGCATCCACTCGATGCAGAAGGGTTCAAAACAAGCCCTAGCCTATTTCACCGAAGTGCTGCAGAAGGTCCCGAAAGACTCGCCTCTGTACATGAAATCGGTATGGCTTCTCAACATCATGTACATGACGATCGATGGTTACCCCGACCAGGTTCCGCCGCAATATCTGATTCCGCCGAACCTGTTTGAAGCGGAAGAGCCGTTCCCGAAGTTCGAAAATGTCGCCGCCAAGCTCGGCTTGGACACCTTCGACCTGCTCGGCAGCGCCGTCGTAGACGATTTTGCGGGCGACGGCTACCTCGACATCGTGGTGTCGACGTGGGATCCGAACCAGCAGATGCACTTCTTTCGCAACAACCGAGATGGCACCTTCTCCGACCGCAGCGAGCAGGCCAACCTCGTGGGTTTGGTCGGTGGGTTCAATATGGTACAGGCCGACTACGACAACGACGGCGATGTAGACATCTTCGTGCTGCGCGGAGGATGGACGCGCAAGTTCGGTCGGATCCCCAACTCACTCTTGCGCAACGAGGGGGATGCAACCTTCACGGATGTCACCTTTGACGCAGGACTCGGAGAGAAACACTACCCGACGCAAGCCGGCGCGTGGGCCGACTACGACAACGACGGCGACATCGATCTGTATATCGGGAACGAGGACCACGATTCTTCTGGGGACACGCCTTGTCAACTCTTCCGCAACAACGGCAACGGCACCTTCACCGACGTGGCCAGAGATGCCGGCGTGTTGAACTTTGCTTACGCCAAGGCTGTGGGGTGGGGCGACTTTGACGGCGATCGGTTCCCAGACCTCTACGTTTCTAACTTCGGCACGGCCAATCGCCTCTTCCGCAACAACGGCGACGGCACCTTCACCGACGTGGCGCGGCAAATCGGCGTCACCGGTCCAAAGAGGAGCTTTCCAACCTGGTTCTGGGATTTCGACAACGATGGCGCCCTGGACCTATTTGTGGCGAGTTACGAATGGGATAACGGCACCTTGGCAGCGGTAGTGGCCAGCCGACTTGGCAAGCGCGTCGGCTACCAACTGGCCCGCCTGTATCGCGGCGATGGCCGCGGCGGGTTCGAAGAGGTTGCCAAGGATCAAAATCTGAGGCACCTGACCCTGCCGATGGCCGCCAACTTCGGCGATCTGGACAACGACGGATTTCTCGATTTCTACCTGGGTACCGGCTACCCTTATTACGAAGCGCTGATGCCGAACGCCATGTATCGCAATCGGAGCGGGAGGGGTTTCTCGGACGTTTCTAGTGCCGGCGGTTTTGGCCACCTTCAGAAAGGCCACGGCATCGCCTTTGCAGACCTCGACAACGACGGCGATCAGGACGTCTTTGAGCAGATGGGCGGTTTTTACCCCGGTGACAAATTTTATAATGCCTTGTTTGAGAATCCCGGCTTTGGCAACCACTGGATTGCGGTCAAGCTCGTTGGGGTCCGTACCAACCGCGCGGCGATTGGCGCCCGTATCCGCGTCGAGGTGATGGAGAACGGCCGGTTACGATCGATCTACAAACACGTCAATAGCGGCGGCAGCTTTGGCGCTAATCCCCTGCGACAGACGATCGGTCTGGGCAAGGCCACCCGAATAGAAGTGCTAGAGGTGTACTGGCCAACGACCGGACTGAACCAAACCTTCCGCAACCTTCCCGTGGACCAATTCATCCAGATCACCGAGTCGGAAGATCAGTACACGCAGTTGGCGATCAACAAGCTCAGGTTTGGGTCCCCGGAGTGAGGAATCGGCACGACATCATCCGTCCCTACCTTCATCCCCTCTTCCCTGCTGCAGGGTGACGATCTGACCGGCCTCGAAGGCGCCAAAGATTTCACTCTGACCATCGGTCCAGCGCACCACCACTTCAGAAACCCTCTCTTCGGAACCCAGTCCCACGTGGATGCGCGGATCGTTGGCGGCGAGATAGCTATAAGCCGTTCTGACCTCGCGGGTCTTTCTGCCACCTGCGACGCTAAACGTAACAACCGCACCCAGGGCATCGCGGCCGTGCTCGTCGAGCACCTCAAAGGCCATCCAGTTGCCCCGTTGTGCAGTTACGTTGTACAGCAGATAGGCCGGCGCATCGCGGTTGACCACCAGCACATCGACCCCGCCATCGTTGTCCACGTCGCCAAAGGCCGCAGCCCGACTCGTGCCCACCTGTAGCTCCGCCGTCCCTCCCCTGGGCAGAACCTCGGCGAAACGCGCCCCCGGCCTGCCGCGAAAGAGCAGGTTGGGCTCGGCAAAGCGGTCCGAGGAGTACTGTATGGAGTTGCTAATGTCCCCAATGCTTCCATTGGCCAGATACAAATCCAGCAAACCATCGTTGTCGAAGTCGAGGATGCCCACGCCGAAGCGGGTAAACACCCCTCTGTCCCAGACCAGTCCAACCGCCGCAGTAGCGTCAGTGAAGTAATCTCCCCGGTTGAGAAAGAAGGAATCCGACTGTCGGCGCAGATTGACAACCAGCAGATCGAGGGTGGTATTGTCGTCGAAGTCGATCGCAGTGACCCCCATGCCGGCTTTGGCCTTGCCACTTTCGTCCAGGGCACAGCCCCGCATTAGAGCCTGGTCGACAAAGGTGCCATCGCCCTGGTTCAGCCACAGCCGATCCAGGTTGCTGTCATTGGCCACGAAGATATCGGTGCGGCCATCGCCGTCGAAGTCGCCGCACACCACACCCAGCCCGTTGCCCGATGCCGCTCCCAACCCAGATTCCCTCGTCACCTCGGCAAAGGTGCCATCGCCCTGGTTGCGATAGAGCACATCCGGCGTCGGGGCATCGTATTCAAGGGGATGGCAGTAATCCAGCTCGCCCAGCGGATTGGGGCATTCCTTTTCAACGGCTATCGACCAGTCGACGTAATTGGTTGCGAACAAATCGAGATCGCCGTCCGCGTCGTAGTCCACGAAGGCCGCACTGGTGCCCCATTCCCGATCCCCCACCTGTGCGACAGAAGTCAGGTCTGCAAAGTGTCCCCGAGCGTCGTTCTGCAACAAAACATTCGGCCCCACATTGGTTACGTAAAGATCGGTGTCGCCGTCATTGTCGTAGTCTCCAGTGGCCACCCCCATTCCGTAACCGCGATCGTCGACGCCGCTTCCCTTCGTGACATTTTCAAAGCGGCCATCACCCCTATTGCGGTAGAGCTGATTGGCGGGGCCAGACAGGTCTTCAGCGACCAAGCTACCCCCCTGCACCAGATAAGCATCCAGGTCGCCGTCTTCATCCATGTCAAAGAGTGCCGCGCCCCCGCCCATGATTTCAGGCATCAAATAGCGCTGGCCGTGGCCGGCTTCGAAGACGAATTCGATCCCGCGTTCGCTTGCCACTTCTTCAAACCAGGGGGCGGTCTGCGTCTTCTCTGCATCCGACACGCGGACCTCTTCATCTGCCCGACAGCCGAGAGTTGAAAGGCAGGCTAAACCCCAGATGGGCAAGCATTGCTCGATCTTTACCACGACTCTACAGATCCCCCCTTTGCGTTTTCAGCTGCTGCACTTTCTCTAGGAGAATCTTGATTCTCGGGAATTCAGGGTTGAGCGCGGCCGCGCGTTGGAAGGCGGCTTCGGCTTCATCGAGCGCTCCAAGTTTCTGATTCGCAACCCCGATCCCCACAAACGCCTGCTCAAGGGTCGAATCAAGCTCGACGGCTCTCTGCAAATGGGCAAGTCCCGCATGCCATTGTTCGAGTTCGCACTGAACCAGGCCCAGCGGCAGGAGACGCCAAGGATTGTGCGGGTCGTATTGCAAGGCTTGTTCGAAGGCATCTGCCGCCGCCCGGTATTGGCCCATGTCCGCCAAAATAGTGCCTTTCTTCCCATACGCTTCTGCTGGCTCTGGATCCAGATCAATAACCCTCTCCAGGTGTTGGAGCGCCTGGGTCGAGTTTTGCAGATCCATATATGCTGATGCAATGCCAGAGTGGAGCTGGGCGTCTTCGGAATGACTGCTCAGTGCGGTGCTGAAGGCCGCGAGTGCTCGCCCGGGACGTCTTTGCGCGATATATGCCCTGCCAAGGTTGCTCAGGAGAGTCAGATCATCCGGGTGATGTTGTCGCAGCTTTTCCAACATGACAATGCCAGAATCCAGCTGCCCTACCTCGAAGAGTCGACGAACCCTGCCGAGCTTCGCGTCCAAACCCGCCTTGTACAGAATCACTTCTTCGTCCCACGCATCCTGGCGCCACACCGGCGCGCTTCCAGCGCCGCGTTCCAGTTCGACGCGGGCTTCCTGCCAGCGTCCCAGCTGGCGGTAGGCCGTCCCCAAAAGCAGGTGCGCGTAGGCGTCATCCGGCCACTCTACCATCATCCTCTTGAGCACTGCAGCGGCCTGCTCGGGCCGTTGCTCCTGCAAGAGCACCCGAGCCAGGCCCCACCAGCCAGCCGGGTCGCCCGCATCGAGGGCGATGGCACGCTCAAACGATGCCTGCGCCTGCTCCAGATGACCTCTTTCCAGCTGCCAGAGACCCAGGTGCCAGCGGACCGGGGCAAAATCGGGCGCCAACTCGACAACCCGCTGGGCCGCTGCCATGGCTCCGACGCGATCCCCCATAATCATTTTGATCTTCGCCACCCGGTACCAGGCCTTTGGCTGGGTGGCGTCGAGCGAGAGGGCTTTTTGGTAACTTTCGAGGGCCAGGGCGATGAGAAGATTTGCTTCATAGACGTAGCCCAGACGCTTCCACAGCTCCGGCTCGCCGGGGTCTGCAGAGATCGCTTTGAGGGTTTCCTCGACTCGTGCGACGAGGGTCGGCTCCTTACCCTGGAGGATAGCCGGCACGGTGAGGTCGGCGGGCCAGGAACGCCAGAGTGCGAAGCTGCCGACCGCGACGGTTGCCACGGCAATGAACAGCGCGGTAAAGCGTCCATCGATTATCTTGCGACTTGAGTGCATGGAGGTGAAAAGCCGTTTTGCGTATGTGCGCAAGGCCGCCTCGATAAGCGGACGTGGAGAGAGAGACGATCGTGTTTCCTCGCGGGGGAAACAGGTCACGAGGAGAAGCAGCAGGGCGGAAAATAGGTTAAACGTTGCCATATTTCCACCGTTCCTGATAAGAGGCGGTCGGTTATGCGCATGGAGTAACGCTATCAGGATTTGCGGATCTGGTCTGGTGCCGGCCGGCGGTAACCGCACGCCGGGTAATGGGGCCGCTGTCGGCCAATTTCGTTCCTCCGTAGATTGTGCAGGTGGTCACCAACCATCCAACTCCTGCTGGTCACTCTCATCTGACGTTCGCCCCGGGGAAAAAGCCACTGCAATCGGTCCGGCCTTGCGACGCAAGCAGACCGCCTCCTGAAATCCCGCGCAGGGGTAAGGAGGTCGCCTTGAAGATTTTGGCTATAGCCGGCGTCTTCGCATTCGTCATTTCCTGTACCCAACCTGAGAGTCCAAGGGCCGTTTTTCCATCGATTCTGCATGGCAAGGACCCAAGCCTGGTAGCATGGGTGAGGAAGTCGATCGAAGCGGCCAATCGCGAACCGGAGAAATCAGAATCCTGGCTCGAGCTCGGTTACATTTATGAGGCGAACAGTCTGGACTCTCTGGCAGTGGTTACCTACGATCTGGCCATTGCGGTCAACCCCACCAATGCCCGTGCCTGGTACCGAATCTTCGTCGTTTCCCATAGGCAAAGAGATCAGGAGCGCGCCGACGAAGCGAACTCGCGTTTGCTCGAGCTTGCCCCGGACTACGCACCGCTGCACATCCGCTCGGGATACTGGCACCTCGACCTAGGGCGATCATCGGAAGCGGGGTCGTCCTTCCAGCGGGCAGTCGAGCTCGATTCGGGCAATCCTGGCGGCCACTGGGGTTTGGCCCGGATCATGATGCTGGAGAATGAGCCGGATAAGGCGAGCGAGCTTCTAGAGAGCTTGCTGCGACGGCGACCGGACGATCCGTATTCCTACCAGTTGTTGGGAACTGCTTACCGTCAAGCGGGTCGCTGGCAAGAAGCCCAAAGAGTTCTGGCGAACAGGGAGAGCGCGGGAAAGGTCTGGCCGGATCCATGGCATGAGGAGGTCCAGCCATACGAGACCGGGTTACAGGTCGAGCTCAAGCGGGTTCGTGCCTACCTCGCACAAGGGGCACCACGAGTAGCGATCGTCACATTGGACCACCTCCGGAAAGTGCATCCGGAGAGCATCATCGTGCTGAAGATGCTCGGCAAGACCCTGGGGCAGACCGAACAATGGGAACGGGCGCTGGATGTCTTCAGCCAGGCGCAGAGCAAAGCTCCAGACGATGCCGAACTCTTCCAGGGCATTGCCTCGGTCTATTTCGGTATGGGGGATGTGGATAAGGCGATGTCTCAGTTGGAGCTCGCGCTGGCGATCGATTCGACATTGGCCAGCGCCCACGCCGGTCGCGGCAGCATTCTTATGCTACGACGTCAGCTGCCGCAAGCAGCACTTGCGTTTCAGATGGCGGCGCGCTTTGAGCCCGACGATCCGTCACACCTGGTGCAGCTGGGAATGGTTCAGTGCGACCTCAAGCAATGGGGGGAAGGACGGACGAGCTTCATGAGCGCGGTGGCCATCGATTCCACCCTGTACGAAGGTTACCTCGGGTGGGCCGTTGCGGAGCGCAATATGGGCAACCTGCGTGCAGCAGAGCAGGCACTGCTGCGCGCCGAGGCGCTGAAACCGGAATCCGAGACGGTGAAATCGCTTCTGCAAACGGTTCGTCGACAGCGATCGGATTCGAATTGAGTTGGTCCGCCCCCTGCACATGCCGGCAGGCACAAACCCGGGTCTTCGGTCACTCTGTTCGCGCTCGCACTGGACGGGGTGCAGCGAGGCTAGCGATCCGCCACCACTGACGCAGTTCGATATGGAGAACGACGGCGACTCAGCCGCCGCGACCTGAGGTTGTTAGTCGATCTATTGCTTGACGTCGAACGGCAGCGGATGAAAATCGACGCCGACGGTCTCTGCTACTCCGCGATGAGTAATCTTTCCACGGATCATGTTTAGACCATGCGCCAGACCCTGGTCGATGCGGCAGGCCTCTTCCCACCCTCGGTTCGCGATCTCCAGGACGTACGGAAAGGTGGCGTTGGAAAGTGCCATGGTGGCCGTGCGAGGAACGGCGCCCGGCAGATTCGCAACCCCGCAGTGTACCACACCATCCACGACATAGGTCGGATCGTGATGTGTTGTGGGGTGCATGGTTTCTACGCACCCCCCCTGATCGACTGCCACATCAATGATCACCGACCCTTTCTTCATCCAGTGCAACATCTCTTTGGTTACCAAGGTTGGTGACTTGGCTCCAGGTAGCAGGACAGCCCCAATGAGGAGGTCTGCTGAGGGCACCAATTTCTCGAGATTGTAGCTGTTGGATACCAGGGCGGTTACGTTGGGTGGCATCACCTGTGAAAGATGTCGCAACGGGGTGTTGTCGATATCGAGCACGAACACCGTAGCGCCGATACCTGCGGCAGTGCGTGCTGCGCTCTGACCTACCACACCCCCTCCGAGGATCAAAACGTCGGCGGGGGCAACCCCGGGCAAGCCGCCGAGGAGCACTCCCCTCCCTCCCTGCGGAGCCTCGAGGTATTTCGCCCCTTCCTGAACGGCCATGCGGCCGGCAATCTCACTCATGGGAATCAGGAGCGGCCGCGAGCCGTCGGCGGCTTGGACGGTCTCGTAGGCGATGGCGATTGCTTCGGTTTCGGCGAATCGGTTGGTCAATTCCAGGCTGGCGGCAAAATGGAAGAACGTGAATACGATCTGCCCTTCGCGGATCAGTTCGAACTCCCCGTCTAGGGGCTCTTTGACCTTTAGGATCAGATCTGCCTGGGCAAATACCTCCTCCACCGTGTCGACGACAATCGCCCCTTCTTCCATGTAAGATTCGTCGGTCACCCCGGCTCCGATGCCCGCTTCTTGCTCGAAATAGACGTCGTGGCCCGCTTCTACGAGCGCACGCACTCCGAACGGCAGCAGCCCTACACGCCTTTCATCTTCTTTGATTTCTTTAGGCACTCCGATTATCATCTGGCTCTCTCCCGCGATTCGTTTATGTGCAAGCGACTGTTTCACCGGTGCGGGCCGAGGCGTAGATCGCCTCAAGCAGGGCGACGGTTCGACGACCTTCCCGTCCATTGACTCGCATCTCCCCGTCCGTCTCCAACGCCTCGACCATATCCTCGATCACATTCTGCAACCTGTTTTCGTATCCATTCAGATGCTGCTCCAGGCCGTCACCGATGATCTGCATCTTGCCTGTGAGTACGTCGTCGATTAGAATGGCGCCGCCGGTGCCGTGGACCTCGGCACTAAAATAGGCGTCTGTTGGGAAGGTCGTCGTTCCCATAACCGTCCCCTTGGCGCCGCTGGTAAAGTTGACGATGGCCAGCCCGATATCTTCGGTCTCGATGTCGTGATTCATGATCGCCGTCTCGCCGTAGACCCGTTTCGGATCACCCATAAACCACAGCAGGATATCGACCAGATGAGCTCCTTGGTTCGCCAGCGATCCGCCTCCATCCATCCTCCAGGTGCCGCGCCAGCCGCCTCCGTGGGCGAAATAATCGGCCGAGCGAAACCACTTGAAGCGCACCTCTCCTAAGATCGGCTTGCCCAAACACCCGTCTTTCAATGCGCTGGCGACGCGTACGTTTTCATCCACGTAGCGACTCTGATAGTCAACCCCGATCTTGACACCTGCCCTCTCCCCGGCGGCGATCAGGCGATCGCACGCTTCCACCGACACGTCCATGGGTTTGGTGACAATCAGGTGTTTGCCCGCCTCCACCACCTTGACCCCCAGGTCGGCGTGGGTTCCGCTTGGCGTCACAATCATAACCACGTCCACATCCGGGCGGCCCAAGGCATCGTCGAGATTGCTGCTCCAATCGCACCCAAGCTCCTCTGCCACTTCCGTCGCCAGCGCCGCGTTCAGATCAACAACGACTTTCAACTCAGCGCCGGCGGTCTCTTTGATCATGCGGGCACGATTGCGGCCCATGCCGAGGCCAACCATGGCGAATCCTGGCATACTTACTTCAGCCCCCCTTTAGAAACTGTTCGATGTACTCCCGCGATCGCAGGATCCCTTCCTGCTGCAATTCAGGTGTAGCGGAGAAGTGGTGATCCTCCAGCTCGATGCTCAGCACGCCATCGTAGCCGGCTTCTTCCAGCCGCCGGATGACCTGATTCCAGTCCACTTCCCCTTCCCCCGGAATGGTGTAACGCCACCAACCTTCTCCATACCTGAAACTCCGGGCATGGGTTTCTCCGAGTATGCCCGATTCGTACAACCTTTCGGAGATGATTTCGGTGTCCTTCAAGTGTACGTGGCGGACCCGGTCGCCGAATTCGTGCAGTAGCCGCAGATAATCGATCTGAATGCGCGCGAAGTGGGAAGGATCGTAGCAGATGCCCAGATTGGCCGACGGAACGATCTCGAAGATACGTCGCAGACTTTCGGGTGTGCACCCCAGATTCGGATAATACGGTGCTGGTCCCGGATACGGCTCGATGGCGATCTGGACCCCTTCGCTCTCGGCATGCTCCGCCACCTTTGGATAGATCTTGGAAAAGATTTCGAAGCTCGTCTGACGCGTTTGGGTCGGATCGTCCGGAGAGAGGAGGACGAAGCAGGTATGCCCGCCAAACCGCTTGATGGCTGAAATATCTTTCTTGAACTGGGTCAGCGCTTTGCGGCGGACCGCCGCATTTTTTGACAGAAGCCCCTGGTCGGTCGCGTCACAAGACCCGATCTCGAGCCGGTTGGTGGCGCATATACGCGCGATATCCGCTGTGAGTGCTGGAGTGTCCGCCGCTTCGAACCCGTTCTCCGCTAACCAGTTGGCATATTTCTTGAAGCCAATCTTACCCGCGAACGGCGGCATACGCGTTCCAATCTTCATTCCGTACTCCTTCGAATCAGGATCCAGCGCGAGGCTCGGTCCGCGCCAGATCTGTGGCCGCACGTTGCTCGAACCCCACCGCCTGCGTGGGGATCCCCGTGTTGATCCACTGACTGCAAATCAGCGACACCAATGCGAGGGCGGCGCCGCTGAAAAATATCACCTGATAACCGAAGAAATGCCAGGCGAGCCCGCCGGCTACAGGGGCGACGACGGCGGAAATGTGGTTCATGGTGATGCCCATCGAGATGGTAGGTTTCAGTTCTTCTTTTGGCGCGATCTTGTGAATGTAGGTAGTCAGGGCGATGCTGCCGAAAAAAATCAGATTGTCTATGCAGTACAGGGCGTACAAGGTCTGGCGGTGTTCGACAACGGCATACCCCAGGAAAACGAAGATGAGTCCCAGATAGCTGACGCTCAACATGACCCGTTCCCCGAGCTTGTCGATCAATCGGCCCAGCGTCGGCCCGGTCAAGGTGATCAAGCTTTGATTGATGAGCACCAGAATCATGGTAGTCTCCACCGGCATGCCGTGGACCTTGACCAGCGCAAAGATCGCGAAGGTGATAAACATCTGCTTGCGGCAGCCCTGCAGGAAGTTCAACAGATAGAACAGGAAATACCTGCGGTGGAAGACGAAGCTTTTCTCCCCTGCTATGCGGGTACTGCGACGGACGAAAATGAGCGCGGCCCCTCCCAGGACGGTCACCGCCCCGGCGGCGATAAACAAACCATCGTAATGCAGATGAGGAAGCAGAAAGATGCAAGCTGCGATGGTAAGCAACATGCCGACGCTGTGGACAGAGCGCAGCTGACCGAGCCAGCGACCTTTGTTACCCTCGGGGGAAAGCGAAAGCGCGAGGCTCTGCTCGATGGGAATCCAGCAGTGAAACCCGATGCTCCAGACCACCGAATACAAAGCCAGGGCGCTTACGGTCGCGACGCCGGCATACGCCATGAATCCCAAGCCCATCACGAGGAGCGAGACCGCGGCCACCAATGGAGGAGCGGCGCGAATTATGAGGGCGATGAAGAAGGCGTTGAGAAAGCCCGGTATCTCCCGCAGCGCTTCCACATAACCCAGCTCGTGGGCCTCGATGCCCAGACGTTCAACGATGAAATTGTTGAAAAGCGTGAGTTGCACCCCGAAGAAGACGCCGACCGAAAACACGGCTGCAGCCAGCATCGCAAAGCTGCCTGACCATTGGGCGAAGGGATTTCTGGGAATTCTCAATGAGATAGCTGGTGGGATCTTTCGGAGCTTTATCTAAGCTGGTCGTCTCCCTGTTGTCAAGGAATCCGCTGACATTGCACCGCGATCCGGGTGACGCCTATATTCCAGCCAACGATGCCATGAATAGACGACGATTCCTCGAGGGAGCAGGGGCCTTCACCGCCTCCATGTTCGGCGCCTCCCTAACTAACCCCTCGCAAGCCGAACCACCAGCGGCGGCTCCGCGCTCAGCCGACGAAGCCGAGTTCTGGAAGCAGATCCGATCGGAGTTTCCCCTTGGAGACCACCGCATCTACTTGAATACCGGAGGGTTGGGGGCTTCACCTAGGGTGGCGATCGACGCGGTCAAAGACGAGATGGACAAGCTGGAACGCATTGCCGAGACCGGCCGTTCTGCATCCCTGTGGGTATCCATCAAGTCGACCGCCGGCTCCCTGTTGGGATGTCCGGCCCGAAACATCGCCTACACGCGCAACGCGACTGAAGGCATCAACATTGTCTGCAACGGATTGCCGCTTGCGGCCGGCGACGAGGTTATCACCAGCGCCCACGAACACGTAGCCAATACCGTGACCTGGTTGGCGCGTCAACGATTCGATGGGATTCGCCTGCGCGTATTTGAACCGTCCCTGCGGTCGGCGCAGGAGAACCTGGACCGGATCGAACGACTCATCACCCCGAGAACGCGCGTGTTGAGCCTGCCGCACGTCACGACCACCACCGGGCAGGTGATGCCGGTCGAAGACATAGGAGCGTTGGCGAGCTATCATGGCCTGTGGTATTTCCTCGATGGTGCTCAGGCGCCCGGCATGATGCCGGTCGACGTAGGTCGAATAGGATGTCACGCGTATGCGACCAGCGGCCACAAGTGGCTTCTAGGACCGAAAGGGACCGGACTGGTCTACGTGCACGACGAGGCCCTGGAGACGATTCGGCCACGATGGGTGGGTGCCCACTCGGCAGGTGGTCAACCGGACATGATATATACCGGTGAATTCCATTTCGACGAGGGCGCTCAGCGCTACGAATTCGGGACGGTGAGCGTACCCTTGTTCATAGGTCTTGGCGCCTCCATGCGGTTTCTCTCCGATATAGGCATGGGGCGTATATGGGCGCGAAACCGACAGATGGCCAGCACCCTGATGTCGGGCCTGGAAGCCGCTGGCGCCGAGGTGCTATCGCCATCCAACCCCGAGGAACACAGCGCGATGATTACCTTCAGGTCCGATCGAATCCCGGCGCAGAAGCTGCAATCGGTGCTCGCTGGCCGCTACAGACTGCGTACGCGGAAGATCTACGAAGAGGGCCTAGATGCGGTGCGTGTCTCGCTACACCTGTACAACTCCCCCGAAGAGGTAGAAATTGTGCGATCGGCTGTGCGTGAGGTGTTGGAACGGAGCTAGTCCCGCGAGAATAGCAGGTCGCGTTGCCCTTCAGAATTCGAACTGCAGCGAGATTCGGTGCACGTTGTCGAGGATGCCGAACTCCGTGAAGGCGTAGTCGACAACGGTGTCGTACGCGCCGTAGGGCAGCAGCACTCCGAGCCCTAGTGTAAAACCTTCTTCCGTCCTGGGAGCTGAGAATCTGGACCCGGTGACCTCGTCCACCTTCGCGTCCGTCGAGTTCGAATAGTTGAACTTGTACCCCCCTCTCAGTTTCAGAAAGTCCCGGTACTCAGCTTCGGCCGCGGTGAACAGGAGTTGCTCGCTGTCCTGGGGTTTGGTCGCGTCTGCCAAAAGAGTGACCTTCAAACCCTGATCATTGTCAACCAGATCCACCGCTGACCCGATGCTGAACAGCAACGGCAACGGAGCAGCCACCTTGAAGAATTTCAAATCGTCGCCCAGGTTGTTGATGCGGGCGCCGATCCTCGCGCCTCGATAACCGACCCGGTATATGGCGCCGAAATCCACGGCAGCCGCCGTGGCGCTCAGCTCATCGATGTTCTGGTTGATGACCTTGGCAGTAGCGCCCAGGGTTAGCCTGTCGGTGAACTCTCGCGCCCACGAAACCTGCAATGCCAGGTCTTGGTAGTCATAGTTTCCCGATCCCGTATCTCGAAAGCCTGTATAGGTTGTTTCCAGCACTGGGGGAACCGCATCGCGATCCGCTCCATCGGTATTGTCGACGCCCGCCAAGCCCAATCCTACCAGACCGACACCCAAGGTGCCAACATCCCCGAAATCGTGGAACATGGCCGCAGCGAAATGATTCAGATCTGCGATCCACCGATTGTACGACAGCGCAACCTGTGATCTACCCCCGTCGATGGCGATACCCGCGGGATTCCAGAACATCTGATTCGCGTCACCGGGTATGGTGGTATAGGCCGAACCCAGGGCGACGGCCCTGGCGCCGACACCGATCTTCAGAAAGGCAGCCCCCGTCAGCCCCGACTTGCGGATCGATGCCGATCCTGGAACCGCTCCTAGAAGCATCAGCGTTACGAGGATGACGAACAACCGCAAGCTACCCTTACATTTGTCTAAACTCATCATATCGATAGCTATCGCAGAATGGCGAAATGCCCGGTCTGCTGGCCTCCGGGGTATTCGGCGACGAAGATGTAGAGGCCGCTTGTCACCTCGATGCCGTCCTTGGAAAACATGTCCCAATACAAGGTACCATTAGCTACGTTAGTACTTTCGAACTCAAGCACGTCCACCACCTGGCCGGAGACGTCGAGGATCGTTATTTGGGTGCCGGTGGTCAGGTTGACGAACTGAATCTTGTGTTCCGTGCGCACGTCGTGCAACGCCTGCTGCTTGTACGGATTTGGCAACACTTGAATCTTGACCTGACCCGACCTCAGGGCTTTTGGATCGGACAACTCTGAATTTATGAGCAGCGGGGCTCCGATATCCTTGAGCCTTTGGCCGTCGAACGGATTCGGGTAAAAGGGATTCCCCGTCGTCCACCAGTAGGTCCCCTCCCACAACCCGGTGCGACCATTCCAGTTGTGTCTGTGGGTTTCCAGGGAGTTGAAGGCTCGATCGGCGACCTCTCCGCGCTCACTATCGAAGGCAGCAACGTAGTAGTAATAGGTGAATCCGAAGTTTATCAGGGCGCTGTCGTCGACAAATTTGTAACGGTAACGGTCGACATCGTCCTCGTCGTTGATGTAGGTGCTCAGTTCGCTGGCAGGAATAAGTTTGACCAGACTGTACGGTCCCCACGCCTCCGCCGTCTGCTCCTGATAGGCATCGGAGCTGATGTTCGGGTTGTTCGGCACTCCGAACGCGGCCAGCTCCTCGTCCGCGGGATCTTCTTCGGTCTGCTGATGGTACCGATCTACTAACCGAACGCCTAGTTTCCGCGAAGCGAATGTGAAGGCGCTGGAGGGGGACGACCGATAGATCTTATACCCAGCGAAGTCCGCCGCCTGCTCCGCGCGATCATCCCACTTTATCTTGGCGCGACTGGTGCGATCTGGCGCCACTTCCGGAACCGCGATCATGTCGGGAGTGGGAGGCGGTTCGGGAACCACCCAATCGCGCTCGTACGCCCATTGTGCGGCCTTGCGCGCCCGGCGCACACCCTGCAAACGAAAACCGCCGTATTCCACCAGCACCAGGTTCATCGTTTCCCCCACACGCAGGGAGAAGGGCCCGACCCCAACGTAGGTATCCCCGTTGAATCCATGGTCGATGGCGTAACCCTCATCCCAATCGCAGTCGGATCCGTCTGCTTCTGCGCAGGCGTTGCCTTTCTCCCAGTTCTGGGTAAAGGTGCCGCGGTACTTCATGTCGCCATCGGGTCGGCTACGTTCCGCGGTCGGCCGCACCGCGCTTACGAACGACAGAGGATTGCCGGCTTCGACCTCGGCATGATCAGGATCGAACCAATTCGCGTCCGGAGAAAGATCCAGAGCCGCCCGGTCCCAGATCTCGGACCCTGCATTTTCGTAGAAGACACCCATCGAAAGGGCGTGATCCTCCCAGGGGAAGTGATCATTGTTTCCGTACCCTTTGGTGGCGGAAGTAAACCATCCCCTCTGCGCGCCTGCGCCAACCGGGTGACTGCTGTAGATCGTTTCCTTGTCCGCCTGTCCGGAGCTGCTGCCGGCAACCGGAAGCCCTCCCTCTTTGGCGGCGATCCACTGCGACCCGGTATATATGTCGTAATAATAGCGGCGACCGCGATTCATGGTGTTCCCGAGGAAACGCGCGCCGTCCGGAGCCCAGGGCACCCCGTCCGGACCGGAGCCGGCCTCGAGGTTTCCCGGACTGGGTCCGGAAAATACCAACGGCACATCCCATGGAATACCATCCAGATCTGGCGTCCCGTCATATCCCGATGTGGGCCCTGTAAACCAGCCGGATGTACCACGATCGCCCAGAATATCGTTCGCAATGCTGTTGATCGGTTCGTTGCGGACACCGAATACCAGCGCCTTTATCTCGTTGTCGGTGCGCTCGGGCTGACCATCTCCATCTACATCGAGAACACCCGTATTGGTCAGCTCCAGCTCCAACGCGATGAAGTCGTTCATGTTGGCGTGATTGAGGGTCCACTGGCGGATCCTGTACTTGACGTCGATGCCCAGGTTGGTCGGCATGCGCCCTTCGTAGATCAGCTGATGCCGCTTATCGGAATCGACCCAGTGGGTGGCTGGATCGGCCTTCGCCTCGCCGGTAACCGTGGGTCGATGAAACCCGTAGGCGTAATGTCCCGCGCTGGGACTGCTGGAGGTAGTGAAATGGTTGAAGTTCGGATCGGGATCGTACTCCACCATCACGATTTCCTGCTTCCAGGGTATGTGCAGATTCTCTCCGCCTGGGTACATCTGCGTCGGCGTCGTCCACTCGCGATCGAGGTTACCGACCCTGAACAGGTGATACAGAGCGTTCGGGTCGTCGACGTTTTCGTAATAGGTCTTGCCGACGTTGCTTGGCAGAAAGGTTTCCCACAGATCGCCGGCCGCGAAGACCCCCCCTGGCTCAGCCGGCTGAGCCGAGGCGATGCCCCAGGTGAGCAGGAAAAGCACGGCCGTGCGCGCGAAGAGCGAGGTGGTCAGATTTGCATTCACCACGACACCTAATAGTCGACGCTGAATCCGAGACTCCACTGGCGGGGATCGCCGTAGATCGGCTGTCCCGAGTCTCCAGCGTACGCTCGGTTCAGATCACCCGTCGGGTCCTGTTTATCTTCCCACAACACCTGGCTCTGAATGTTGTACCGGTCGTAGGCGATGACATTCTTCCTGTCGAAGAGGTTGCGTACCTCAACGAAGCCGGATAACGCGTACTGTCCGACCTTGAATCGCCGGCTGGCGCGAACCTCCGTTCTCAGGTTCCAGGGAGCCCGATCGCTCTCCCGGTTTCTCGGGTCGGTGCCGGTCGCCTCGAGCCGATAGAAAAATCCACTCTCCGCGGTCGAGATCAGTGCCAGGTCGGTGGACCAGGCCAGCTTCGCCTTCAAGGTCACCGACAGTTGATGGGCTCGATCGTACCCACCGCCGAGATTGTCCGCGGATCCTCCTCCACCCGTAACGTTCTGCTCGTAGCTGTTGAAGGTATCGCGGTCATCAAACGGAATATTCGCATCGCCGTCCGCGACGGAAGAATACGAGGTCTTGTCAGGAAATGGTGAGGCGGCTTCGTCGCGAAAGGAGGTCTTGATGTAGCTGAAGGCGTAATTTACCCGGCCCGATACCGGACCCGACGGACGCCTTAGGGATAACTCGAATCCCCTGCTGTCGGCGTACCCGAAGCTGGTCACCAGATCGTAGCGCCCGAAGCCAGTCCCTGCCGCCGGACGGATCACGTAACCTATCTCACCGTAGTTCTCGATGTCGCGATAATAGGTTGTGGCGTCCAGCAGATAATCTCTGCTGAAGCTGTACTGGACACCCATTTCGTATGCCGTCGATTTAGGTGGCACCCGTTCCACGTCGCTGACCCTGGGCAACGATGGGTTGGTAAAGAAACCGTACCCCTCGTAGAGCTGGGAGAACGGTGGCGGCGAATAGAACCTGCCCCACGAGTAATAGATAGCGGCATTCTCGGAGATCGGATGGGATATCCCCAGTCGCGGTTGCCAGAACCAGCGAGTGTCGACCTTTTTGGTGCGCACCTGCCGGCGGACGATCTGGCCGTTCTCCAGGGTCTCTTGCCGGGCGGGGCGGAAGAAATCGTTGAACTGTCGGGCATCGACGTCGAGGCCATCCAACCTGATCCCGGCGTTGACGATCGCCCCCTTGTACTCGATGCGGTCTTGAAGATAGGCCGCGAACTCTCGCGGATTCCGCTCGTAGTCGGTCTGCGCGTAAGGAAAATCGGGATCGTAGGTAATGCGCACGGTAGTAAGCTGCTGAAACTGAGAAACCAGATGCTGACGCAGCAGGATACCCGTTTTCAATTGATGATTGAAGTTGACCTGACGAGTCAGATCCGCCTTCAATTGGGTAACATTTCGCTCCAGTTCCTCGTAGTAGAAACCAGGCTGCGCATAGCGGTACTGGTTCGATCCGATCGAGGAAACGAACGACTGATCGTTCCCTGGGTTGGGCGAGAAAAAGGACAACGTGCCGTCGGATAGAACACCCGACCCTCCGACTCCCAGATATTTTTCTGCCTGTTCCGCAGATCTGATGATGAGGAAATCCCCGTCTTCGTTACGGCTGGAGCGACCGTCACCGTCATCGTCGGAGAAACCGAATTCGCTGTTTCGCTGTAGGCTGGAAATCTTCACGTTGTAGAAGGATTCCGGTGCCGTGAAATGGGTCCAACTCAGGTACCCGAACAGCCCCAGCTTCTTGTGACCGATGGCCCCTTCCGGGAAGAATTTGTATTTCCCGTTGAAATTGCGGTTTACCCATCCACCCCATTTGCCGCCATCATCGACCATAAGGTTGGCCACCAACTTTCGGTCGGTACCAAGTGCGTGCGCGAGCTTCAAGGAATACCGGATCGAGCGATCGAGCATATTGACGAGGTGGCCGCGGTCGTTGACCAGGTGCGTAGTGAAGAAAAATGTGGTGTTGCGACTCAACGGACCACCGAAAGAGAATTCGGTCTCCAATCGAGGATCATCGCCGTAACCGAGCTTCGCTATGTCAGATTCGGCGAAGCTATATAGCGCTCCCTTGGCGCGCTGCGTGTCGTCCGGGTTGCCGGCGTCATCCGTCGCACTCAACAAGCCGTCCCGTTCCGCGAGATAGAGCTCTAAGTCGCTGGATATCTGCGCTCCATCCACGGTCCGGGCGTTGGCGTATAGGTCGGGTCCTGCATTCCGCACCCCAGGGGAAAAGCGGAAGAATACCCGACCCGAATAACGTTGTCCCCCCTCCCTCGTGCTGATATCGATCACCCCGGCGGAAGCGGCATCGTACTCGGCATTGAAGGTCCCCGAAAGAATGTCGACGGACTGAACAGCGCCGGCACTGATGCCGACGGAGGTGTATTCTCGTGGATTCGAGCGCACAACGGAAGTGTAGGGTGAGTAGACGTCCCTGCCCTCACCACCACGGAAGTAGGTGTCGGAGATGTCGATTCCGTCCAACAGGTATTTCGTGTCCGCCTTGCGCCCACCCCTCACGAAACCCCGGAAGCTGCTCGGCGCGGTGTCGATCAATTCGTGTACCGTGCCCACGGGCATGGTGTTATTCAATTCGGAGGCATCGATCGTAGAGCGACTGGCGGTAAGGGTCCTTTCGACCAGAGGCCGCTGCGCAATCACCGTAACGACCTCGGTCTCGATCTCTTGCTTTTCGAGCCGAAATTCGATAGTAGTGGTGAGATCGTTGCGAACATGAACGCCGGTCTGCTGCAGGGGCTGGAAACCTACGTAGGAAGCCTGCACCGTGTATGAACCGGGAGCGACGTTCAAAACAAAGAACCGCCCCAGTTGGTCCGTGCTCGAGCCGACAACCGTCGACCCGATGGTCATGGTAACGTTAGCGCCGGGGAGCGGATTGCCCTCCGAGTCGCCTACCGTGCCCGCCACCTTCCCGTAACCGGCCAGTGCTGCGGTATGCGCAAACGCCAACAGAAAAGCCGTGCTGGCCCAGTTTCGAGCGATAAGCCCTAGCGAGCCCACGAAGGAACCTCTCTATCTATTACGTTGTTCAACAGACCGAGCTCCCCGTGGAATGTGACCAACGACGATGAGTCCCGGCCTCACAAAATCGAAATCGTCGGTCCCCGGGTCAATCGAAATCTTGAACCCGCTCCTGGCCGCCGCGTCGGTTACCAAAAGAACAGGTAGTTCCCGGTCGCGCCGGTGAAGCCATCTATGGCTAACCAGAGGCCGCCTGCCCCATACTGTCCCACGATCAGTCCCAGGAAGAACGGACGGATTCTGGAGTAGAGTTGAATGCCGCCCGTGCGTAGCACCACCACCTTTATCACCCAGGCGACAAAGATGCTCGGCATCAGATGATGTGTGGTCCACATGGCACTCACGGGAAAAGCGATGGGGTGCAAAGGCCACCAGAAAAACTGCTTGTGAGCCAGGGTGAGAAGAAGCTGGATCAGTGCCCTCACCCCGGCGACCGATGTGAACTCCCACGACCAGGGAGCCCCTGCGGCCAGGTGATACGAGGCAAACGCATACGGTGCCGTGGCGTCGCTGGCCCCGAAAAACCAGAAGCTCAAATTCAGGCTGCCGCGATGGTATCCTATGTTCAACACGGTGACGATCGCACAGGCCGTAGAGATGCCAGCGGCCACGATGATCGCCAGAAACAGCCTCTTTTGTTTCCTCTTGATGTACCCCTCGGCCAGCCGCAGACCGTGAATGACGGCGGTCATGGCAGTGATGCGCATCTCACCCGACCAGGTATTTGCCAGTCCCAATCCGGCGATGTTTGATGCCCCAAGGGTTTGTGCTCCGAAGGCTCCCATCGCCACGTCACCGGTCATAATGGGTGGCTTCGCCACCGCCAGTCCTCCCTCCGCAACGATTCTCGTGATTCCCAGGAGCAAGGCGAACGTCGTGACCGCCACAACGGGCACTAACCACCAGCTCATTCCCGCCAGGTAGAACCACACCATGATCAGCACTATGGAGACGCCCAAAACGGCGTACGCTTGCCGATAGGAGATGATTTCATCGCCATCCGCGGTCGTCCGCGCCCGGGCGATCCTCCATGCCTCTTGCAGATGCGGGCGGGCGATCCAGAGGGTATACCCCACCAAAACGATCATGGCGCCGAATCCCTGATAGACGAGATGAGACGAGCCGAGGGCAGTGCCCGCCACACGCTGCGTACCAGCAATACCCAATTCGAGCAGTACGGCGTGCTCGAGCGAGGTCAGGAGTCCGAGAAACCAGATGCTGAATCCGAGTTTGGTGCTGAGCAAGTATCCGAATCCGACCACTGCGTAGCTGAGCGAAAGCCGCAGGCGAAACTGATCGTCCCACAGAAAGTAGTAACGCCAGATCGGCATTCCCTCGGGAACCTCTGGAAAATAGTGGTGCATTCCCCGCAGGCTGTACATCACCAAAGGAAGGGCAACGCCCAGCAAGGCCGGCCACGAGCGGAGGAGCCGGTCTCCCGTAGCATCCGGACTCCCAATCAGAGCCGCGGGCAGTTGCATCAACGGAAAGTGCAGCCGCTCGTGGCGAACCCACTGCTTGCGTATCAACACCATCATGGCCGTCATGGCGCAGATAGTGGCAAGCAACAACGGCGCCCACGCGGCCAGCGGTTTCAGCTAGGCACCCCACGGGATGGAAGCGTTTTGGGGCATGCCTTCATAGAACCATTTGAGCGCGCGTTCGTCGGTGACCTGGAGCCACGAGACGAAATGGGGCAGCACCTCTCGCTCCCACCGGTTGCCGGAAGTGGCGAAATAACCTCCGGCGGAGATCTGCGGCAATAGTCGGCACACCAGACCGATGGTGGGCAAGGTGCAGGCGACGGCCCCCATGATGTAGACGGTGATCAACTCCGCGGGATCGAATCGCCATCTCTGTTTGAGCGCCCCCAAGAGAGGATTGATAAGAAGAGAGAACAGGAGAAACGCCAGCACAGCGGCGGGGGTGCTGTGATCGAAACTCAGAGGCGAACCGGAGATCAACAGGTTTTCGTACGGCGCGCCGATTCCGATGAGGGCTGCCACCAGCGAGCCGGCTATGATGGAACGGCGGCTGACGGCGTACGAGGTTCCGGTTGCTCTCAAAATTGCGTGGGGATCTAGGTTGAGGGGCTGGCGACAGATCCGACTTTTGGCTGGCTCAAATGCTGGCGGCTGCGATCAGGCCGCCGTCCACCCTCATGCAGGAGGCGGTGATGTAGTCCGCGTCATCGGACGCCAGAAACGCGACGGCGTTACCAATATCCTCGGCTTGCCCCATCCGCCCCCATGGAATCACTTCAATTTCGGCGCGATCGATCTCGTCGGAGGTCATTTCACCCGTGCTTCCGGGTGTCTGGATCCAGCCTGGCTCAAGGGCATTAACGCGAATCTTGTGTTTGGTCCATTCCATTCCGAGGCTCGCGGCAAAATGATTCAACCCCGCCTTGGTGACGTTGTAGATCGAGCTGTTGCGATAGGCGCTCTCGGCGTGTACCGAGGTTATGATAATAATGCTGCCTCCACTCTCTTTCATGGCGCCGCATGCCAGCTGGCAGAGATGAAACGTGCCGAAGAAATTGACCTCCACGGTTCGCCGCGCCTCTTCTTCGCTGGTCTCCTCCAGCGATTTCCGCGGATTCGTTCCGGCGTTGCACACCACCACATCCAGCTTTCCGTATTCCGCAACCGCGGCCTCCACCAAACGTTCGCAGGTTTCGCGACTTGCCGCATCGCCTGCAATACCGACCGCCCTTCGCCCGAGGCCTCTAATCTCCTGGCAGGCCCCATCGACGCTGGTCTGGGTGGCGCTATTAAGTACTAAGTCCGCCCCTTCGCCCGCAAAGACGCGTGCAATGCCCCGCCCAATTCCACGTTCCTTTCCGACCGAAGTGATCAATCCAACCTTGTTTTTCAGCCGCATGTTAGTATCCCCGCTCGAATGGTGTCGATTGTAAAACCTGGTTGACTACTGGAGCTCGTGATAACGAGCTATGAGAGGCTCCCGATCAACCTCGGGGGAACCGCTTTCCGGCTGTCAGGCTCGGCAAAATACGCCTCCTGCTGCACTGATGCAAGCTATTGCTGCATCTGAGTTTGCGCCTGTGGCTTCGATGTCCTTATCTTTGTGATGTTGGTTGTTTCAATACCTTCCCGATTCCCCAGATCGCAAGGACCTACCGTGGAAGTAATCGTACTGGCAATCAGTGTCGGCGTCGCTCTTCTTTGGGGTGGCGTATTTGCTCTGATCAAGATGGTGGATCTGTTCGAGCGGAAGCACATCCTCGGACTGGGCGCCTATACGACGTTGGTGGCCGGAGTCGTCATGGGGCTGGTCCTGTTTACGGTGTACGACCGCCAGAAGGAACATCGCCGCGAGCTGCAAAAACAGATGGAAACCGTGACGAAACGTCTGAGCGAGCTGAGCGAACGTCTGGTAGGCCAACTTGAGGAGAAAGCGGACCTGACGGCCTCTGAGTTCGAGATTCGCGCGAAACTGCAGACCGAGCAGGAACAACATCGGCGGACACAGGAGGAGCTGGCCACAGAGGTCTCGAACTCAGATCAACTGACCGGGGAATTGGACAAGGAGCGCCGGGCTCGAGCACAGTATCAACAGGATCAGAACCGGAAACTCGATCAACGCTTCAGCAAGGAAGAAGAACGCTACAAGGAGATTCGCGAGCTCATGCAGACTTCCAGGAGCACCTTGCTGAACATGCAGAAGCAGCTCGCGTCGGTGCGCGACGATGCCAGCAGCTTGAAAACCCAGGTGACCAACATGCAGTCGACTCAGAACAGCTTGTTGGGAAAGGTGAACACCTCTCGGGAGGTTCAGGATCTCAACAGTCAAAAGGTGGACGCCCTAGCCCGCAACCAGGCCGCCCTTTACGAAGATCTCTCCAAAACCATGGCTGAAGTGGACAGCCTGTACAAATGGACACGACGGTAAACACATTTCAAATCAGGAGCCTTGCATGATACGTACCCGAGCCTCGTTAGTGTCAGTTGCGATCGCGGCAGCCTTTCTCTCGTGCGGAGAAGATGAGGACGCCATAAGACTGGCGGAATTCCAGAACAATCTCCAGATGGCAAACGCGACCATTGATTCACTCAATTACACCGTCGAGTCATCGAATCTGTTGATCGACGAGCTACGGGCTCGCGCGGACAGCCTGCAGCACGTGGATGACAAGCTGCTCGCTTCGGTGCAGAAGTTGAATCGCGAGGTGAAGAAGTGGCGCAGACTGGCTTCCGAACAGAAACGCATGAACCAGCAGCTGACCCAGAAAATCGAACGCATGAAGGTGGAAAAACAGGCCGATAAACGGTCCATTGCCCACCTTCGATCGCAAGCCGACAGCCTCAACTCCGCGCTTTTGGACGCCCACACCAGCATACGCCGGCAGAGCGACCACATCCGCAAGGTCGAGCTGGATCTGGCCCAAGCACAGGATGACATCGCCGAGCTCAAGCAGGCGCGAAATTCAGTGGTCGTGTATATGGCCAGCGAGGGGTATCTGAAAGAAAACGGTTACCTGGATACCGCCCGCCCTTTTGGGCGTGTTTTTCGCAAGTCCTACCGGTTGATCCGCAAGTTGGATCCGAACGATCCGGCAGTCCGCAAGGTGCCCATTGGTGAGGAGCTCACATTCGAGGGTAAGCTAGAGGCGCTTGTCGATCGCTACGGGCAGTTGAACAAGGGGGATGATTACGAGAAGAGCCAGGAAGAAGGGCTTACTCGGATCACCTTTCGCAGCGAGACCTTGGGGGGCGTGGACGTTCTCGCTGTCATTAAGGAGTAGGCGGCTCCCGATAACCCTAGGTTAAACGACGCTGCCGCCGCTGCTCGGCAAGAGCGCAGCCGGCAGCGTTTTTGTGTCGCTCACCAGGTATGGACGTAGACCGCGGTTCTCACCTTTTCGCCACTTTGATCCATAGACAAGAGCGAGTCGGCATACGCCGCGTGCCGCACCAGTCGCTCGCGACTTCCCCCTTTGAGGAAGAGGTGGAGATCGGTCTCCGGTCGGCTTATCAGCTTGGCCACCTCGGCTTTGAATCCATGCTCGGTCAGCGACCGTTTGATGCTGTGGCCATCTTGAGACAATCCCATCTGCCATTCGGTGTAAAGAATCACCACGTCCCCTTCTTCCGGGTCGTGCTGGTGCGCCCTCCAGACCGGTTGTGCCACGTTTAGGATCATGATGCCCAGACATAACATGAGCATCATGATACCGAGGAAGAGCTCCTTGCTGACGTCGTGATCTTCCCAATCCTCGGGGCGCCGCCGGGCGAAGCTCACCCGCTATCTCCCATGGGGATGGTCGCGGAGCCCGTGCCAGGATTCTTCCAGGGTTTCGACCCGTTGAATCAGATGGTCGGTGAGCTTGCGCAGAGGCAAGTAGGCCAGAAGAGCCACCAGAGTGGTTTGAAAGGCCAGCACCAGACCACCCGCCATGGAACTCAGAACCCTGAAGGTTTCGGTCGCCTCGGTGATCTGGCCCAACTCCTGGGCCATCAACAGGATTCCACAGACGGTGCCCATGTACCCATAGAATGGGACGCGCGCGAGATCACGACGAACGTGAAGCAGTGGATTGCCCAGGAAATTGATGTATTGATCGACTGCCGCCTCGTCCCGCGTCTTCAGATCGCTGTAATGTTTGTGCTCCCGGCGGAAATGCAGCAACGCTTCCACCCTCAGCTTGGCGAGGCTCCCGACCAGGGGGCCGTCCTTGGCGCCGAACGCCCGTTCTTCCCGGCGCAGCGACAGAAAGGCGTGGACCAACACCAGAAGATGAGCGCCGCTGGCGCCAGCGACGAGAATGTAGGAGAACCTCCCGATCCATTCGATGACGTTGGCAGTCGAGTTGAGCGCCAGGAAATAAACGGCGATTCCCCCCATAGCCAGTCCGGTGATTGCGCCGAGAACCGCCGCGATGCGATTGAGATGCGGCGTGTGCAGTGCGAATTTCTGTTCGGCTGAACGCAGCCCTTTGCCGCGATGGAGAAGTACCAAAGCACCGCTCGCCCCGCCGGCGACGACCACCAGCACCCCCGCTATGACCGCAGGCCAGTTCATTGATTCCAAACCTCGTCGCGATAGATAAACCAACCTTGCCGAGCCAGGAAACCGGTGTACAGCAGAAGGCAGAGACTGAACATTGTCAGCGTCCAGGGAAGAACCGCCGTGTGCAACGGAGGGTACTCGGCCTTCGCTTCGAGAACCCAACTGGCAGGGCCGCGTTCGGGAGGGGGTTGATAATTCAATTGTCGATCTTCATCTCGACTCTCCGCCGAGCCGGCGGGTTTGCGAAGTCCCGCCGTCGCTTCAGCCAACCCCTTGAGTTTTCGCGGATCGCGAAATACCAGCCCGCTGTCGGGTGCCGGCAACTGTCGTGCCCAAGCGGTCAAATTGGCCGCTGTCTGCAGACTCAGCTCCTCCGACAAACGCCCCGCATGTCCCAGTGTCAAGGCCAGGTCCGACCGTGCGAACCCACGGTAGAGAACGGGTTGAGACGATAGCTGCCGACGCTTTGCAAGCGCGTCCCCAACCCGTTTCTGCCGGCTCTTCAGATGCGAGACGTGGCTGACGATCTCGTGGAAGATCATCGGTTCTTCGACAACGGCCAACTGGGAAGGAGGGTGCCGCTGGGAGTACGCCGCCCTGCGCACCCGGTTGGCTGAAAACCTTGTTTCTAGCCAGACCGATCCGTAGCTCTGGTCCTCTTTCCAGATAACGCGGGCTGCGGGAATATCCGGCTGTGAGAATGTGGGCGGATACGAAGGAGCGGTGGGCGTACCATCCGAACTCCAACTGTCCTCGTCAGTCACCGTCACCTGACGTAGACCGCCGCCTGGATCTCGCAGGTAGAGACCTGCCATGAACCCGTATACGACCCGGTCAGTGTCCCAACATTGGGCGCTGAGAATGTTCTCCTCTCGCAGATAGAAACGAGAGATCTCCACCAAAGTGGGGGTTAGACGAGTCTGCCCCACCAAATAACCATTGAGATAGACCTGGGCTTCGTCGTCAGCCCAGAAAATCAGAACCAGATCTTGTGTCTGCATGACTGGGGTCTGCCCCTTCCCCTTGGCCAATTCTGCGAAATTGGCGTGACCGTACAACCGCAAGAGCGAATCCATGCTGGCTATGACCCCATTGTATTCCCGTCGCAGCTGCAAGGCTTGCTGATCCAGAGACCATGCCGCCTGCGGCAGTTCCGCCAGCAGGCACACCAGTAACAACGCCGGCTTATTCACTCTCCGATCCCGGGGGCAACTGCGACCGCATCGTTTTCTGCATCCCCTGCAACACGAGAATGTCGTCTTCCAGCTTGGCCTGTTCTAGAAAGTCGGGCTCGATGTCGGCCCGCATGCGCACGCGAATAATCTCGCGGTCCAACGCTTCGATCACACCTTTGGCGCGGAGGGGTCTGTCGAGCGTGAGATAGTTTTCGAAGAGTCGCGCGTACTCGTCTTGACGCGCCTGGTAGAAATCGATCCTCAATTGGAGCTGTCGAGTCTCTTCTTCCAGTTCCGGATCCGCCATGGTCGTCGCCGGACGCGATCCTTGTGATTCGGGCGTGGGTGGTGGAATCTCATGCCCCAGACTCTTGAGCTCCCCGCGCAGCTTGTCGGCAAGGGCCTGCCACTTCTTCGACTGCGCCACGTGCTGCGGTCGGCTCGATGCCGATCCCATGGAAGCCAGCTCGTTCATCTTGTTGGCATTCGCTTCGGCAGCGGCTATCACGCTACCTCCCCCTCGAAATCCTCCAAAAATCGATACAGCCGAAAGAGAGCCAAGAAGTCTCCCTGCTCCTTCGAGTAGAAGTCGATCTGGACTTGCAGAGCAAGAGCACGTTGGCGGATTTCCCACAATAGCCCCTCCAAAAGTGGGTTCCAGAGTTTTTCGTTCAGGTCGGGCATGATGGAGGCGGCCCTTTGAATCGCCTCCCGCGCCTTTTCCGGCTCCTTCATGAAAAAGTAGGCGCGGGAGAGAAATACCCATATTTCGCTCCTGTATCGATAAGCCTGGACCGACTCCTCGAACCGTACCGCCGCTTCTTCGTACTGGCCGGCGTAATAACTCAAGCGGCGATCGACGCCGAAGCGAAGACCGACACCACTGTTGATAAAGTCTCCCTCGCGAAATTTGCTGGAATTGGGAACCCGCATGGCTTCGTTGAGATAGTCCAGCCGGCGATCCTCCGCCAACACCCTTGTTGGGGTCGACAGTACTGGCGACAACGCGACCCATGCCAGGGCGAGGAGAGAGACTACGATGCCGTATCGGCTGTTATATCTGCGAGCGTGATTGGCCGCCGTCAACATTTAAGCAGGCTCCCGTTACCCAGCTGGCGCGGTCGGAGGCGAGAAATACAACGACGTCGGCGACCTCCTCTGGTTTTCCGAAGCGCCCGAAGGCGATATTTGCTTCGACAAATTCACCGATACCCGCCGGATCCTCTTTCATTCTTCGCTCCCAACCCCCGCCCGGGAAGATGATCGAGCCGGGAGCAACCGAGTTCACGCGAATGTTTTTCTTTGCCGCTTCCTGGGCGAGAGTCGAGGTTAAGCTAATCATGGCCGCCTTTGCGGCGTTGTAGGAGATCGGCCCGCCGATCTCTCGCCCGAAGATCGACGAGATATTCACGATGTTTCCGTGGCCACTCTTTTCCATGGTAGGCATGGCGGCGCGGGTGACACGGACCGCGGAGAAAAAACTCCGGTCGAATATGTCGGCCCATTCGTCTTCGGAGATCTCCTGAAACGGAGTCCAGATCGCCCCTCCAACATTGTTGACCAGGATGTCCAGCCTTCCAAACCGCTTGACGGCGGCCTGGACGACAGATTCAGCGCCCTCAACAGTGGTAACATCGGCAACCAGTGATTCAACCTCGACGCCCTTTCCGTCCAGCTCCTGCAGGGCGGATTGCAACCCTTCCTCATTGCGGGCGCAAATACAGACATTTGCGCCTTCATCGGCGAATGCCAGGGCGATGCGATTGCCGATTCCACGGCTGGAGCCGGTAACCAGAGCAGTTTTGCCATTTAGACCAAGATCCATTTCAGCTTTTTCTCCCTCTTTCTAAGTGTGAGACGGCGAACTCACGAGCAGCTTCTATGTGCGATCTCGGACGAACGCCCTTAAGCAGGATGTGCCAGAGCCCCAGGATTCAAAATAAACAGTGCAACTAGATAAGCTACGCAAAGCGCCATTAGAACTAAGCCCTTCCAACGCTGGAGCTTGTAGCCCATGCGCATCAAGGCAAGCATCGAGAAAACAATCACCAACATCGCTGGGAACATGAAGTGAATCACCTCGGTGCTCACGGTCAGCGGATTGGCGACCGCGGAGGCTCCGGCAATCCAGCAGATGTTGAGCACGTCGGCTCCCAGAATATTGCCGGCGGCCAGACTTCCCTGGCCTTTGCGCGCCGCCACCACACACGATGCAACCTCGGGAATCGATGTGCCCAGAGCGATCATGGTGAGGGCAACTACAATGTCCGGCACTCCGAGTCCGGCCGCGACCACGGGAGCGGCGTCAACAATCCATTCAGAGGACAAGATAACGCCAGCTAAACCTAAAAAAAACAGAATGATGCGCCGATTGGCGTGGGGATGCTCCGAGACGGAGTCCGCCGCATCTCCGGCGTGGCCGCGACGCTTCTGTTCCCAGTACAGGAAATACAGATACCCCAGAAACCCTGCCACGAGTACCAACCCCTCCCGGCGACTAAGGGTGCCGTCGAAACACAGACCGTACGCAACCAGATCGACGGCAATCAGGAATATGGCGGTTGACCGGAGCACCGAGCGGTCGATGGCAATGGCGGCGGGCGCCAGGAGGGCGGCTAACGGAAGCGCAACGCCGTCGTCGTATATCACCGAACCGACGGCGTTTCCAAGGGCAAACTCGGCCTCTCCAGAAAGAGCGGCGTTTATTGAAACAGCGAGTTCCGGAGCGGTGGTTCCCAGACTCATTATCACGATTCCAATGAGCATGGGCGGAGCCTGAAGGCGCCGGGCGAGCTCAACCGCCCCGTCGACGAACCAGTCGGCACATTTTGCCAACAGGACAAACGCCACCGCCATGAGCGCCAGAGCCTGCCAGAACCCCATTGACTCCGAACCCGCTTCGATGTCCACCTCCCCAGGCTGTGCAACCTTGGCTGTCGAAAAATCGCGCCCAATGATATCGAACGACCCCGTAGATGTCAAGAATTCGCAAAAAGTTGCGATTATAGATACTACTTCATATCATTTCATATAATTTTCTTTGGAATATGTGATGAGAATCACAAAACTGATCCTGTAGATTGCCGATATATAGTGTAGAGGCGCAGCGATCTTTTCCGACAGGACGGGTGCCATGTTTGACTACTTTTTGACTTCCATTCTCCAGATAATCCTGGTATTGGACGTTCTCGCCGTCATCGCCTATTTCGTTTTAGGCGGCTTGAAACGGAAGTCCGATGCCGAATTTGGTCGATCTGGCTTCAGGGATTTCTTACCATCTCTCTCTGGACGCTGGCCATGGCACCGCGAACCCGCGGTCCCGGCGCGGGCGGCCGACTTCGCCGATCTGCGCAACGTCTTACACAGCTTCGGGGACGGTCTCGCCTGATTCAGCGACCAAATCCCAGACTTTCAAGGCCTCCAGTTCCAACTACGCCTCTGGCTCTGACGGAGTCGTAAACCTCTCCCGGTCGCGGGCTGGAGGCCTTGTCATATTCGCCCGGCTATCCCCACCACCCCTCCTTTGTAATAATTACCCTTGCTTTTAGGTTTTTATTACTTAATTTTAATACGAGATTCTTCAACGAGGAGGCGGATGGTCTTATAATGGACGCGAATGAGCTTAGTGGTCAGACCGTGATGATAGCGGTCTCCGGAGGGCTGGATAGTTGTTGCATTACACACTGGCTGGCCGCACAGCATGTGAAGGTTGTCGCCTTCACCGCCGATCTTGGCCAACCGGATGAAAAGAATATCGAGGATGTGCGGGAGCGGATGCTGGCGTGTGGAGCGAGCGAAATGATCATTGCAGATCTGAAGAAGGAGATCTGCGACGCAGGAATAAAGCTCATTCAGTCACAAGCCACCTATGAGGGAGGCTATTGGAACACTACGGGCATCGCCAGGCATGTAGTCGTGGAAGCGATGCTCCCCTTTATGAGCGATCGCGGGATCGAGATTTTGTCCCACGGCTGCACAGGTCGGGGAAACGATCAGGTCCGCTTCCAACTGGCGTCGCAGATGCTCGATCCCCGGGTCCGGGTCTACGCTCCTTGGCGCGACCCGTCCTTTCTCGAACAGTTCGGGGGACGCAAGGAGATGATCGATTATTGCACCGAGCACAACCTCCCCATACGGGCATCTCATGACTCGCCCTACTCAACCGACGCCAACATGCTGGGATTGACCCATGAAGCCGGTGAACTGGAATCGTTGCGCACCCCGGCTTCGAGAATTGACCCCGGAATGGGTGTGTTCCCCCAGAAGGCGCCGGACCGGGCTGAGGTGTTCGAGATTCGGTTCAGCGAGGGATATCCGGTCTCGGTAAATGGGGCGGAGGTGACCGGAATGGAGGCGCTTTTGCGCGGCAACGAAATCGGCGGCCGCCACGGCATCGGCATCGGCTTGCACGCCGTCGAAAACAGGTTCGTCGGCATAAAATCACGCGGGATCTACGAGGCTCCCGGAATGGAGCTCCTGGGAAAGTGCTACGAACACCTGCTGCAGCTGGTGCTTGATCGGCGCACGAGGCGGATCTACTCGGCCATATCGAGGCACCTTGCGGAGCAGATATACGAGGGATACTGGTTTGATACGGCGACCCAGGCTTCCTGGCGGTTCGTGGAGCACCTCAATCGCCTGATGACCGGTACCGTGGCCGTTTCGCTTTACAAAGGCAACGTATCGTTCCATAGGGCGACTGACGCGCCCCACTCACTCTACAGTGAATCCACGGCGTCCATGGAAGATGTCGGCGATTTCGACCATGTCGACTCTGAAGGTTTCCTGGGCGTTTTGGGCATCAGTGCGCGGGCTTTGAACGTGGCCGGACAGACGGGTAACGACGATCTCAAAGGGTGAACAGCGGCTCGATGAGATCGTAGAGTACGTTCAGCTCCGCGACGTCGTGATCATCGAGGGTGCCGCTTGCGCCGCGCACCGCAGCCGCGCGGATGATACCACGTCGACGCAGGACCTCCTTGTAGACGGCGACCGACATCACCCTTTCGAAGTTGATGAGGGGCAGCAAACGATTGAAGAGCGCGCGGCCCTCGTGCATTTCGCCGTTTTCCAGATGATTCCATATGCGAACGATGACGTCGGTAGTGTGACACGAGGGCATATTGCCGGCAGCACCCCGAGCATATTCATCCAATAACCAGATACATCCGTTACCCCCAAAAACCCCTTTGCAGGCGGCGCCAGCCGCCTCGATAGTCTCGCCAATCTTGCGGGGTTCGGGCATGGTCTCCTCTTTGATATACTGCACCTGCTCGAGTTCGACACACATCTTCTTAAGGAGATCGGGGGCCATAGGGGTGCCCACCGGACCCATGAAATTCTGGATGCATATCGGAATTGCTACAACGTCGGAGATATGCTTGAAGAATTGGTAACACCCTTCTCCGCTGAGCTGTTGAGCCGGAGGCGGCATCGCCATTACACCGGCGGCCCCCACTTCCTGGGCATAGAGTCCAAGATTGGCCGCCGGTATAGCATGTCCAGAGGTAACCGTAGCGACAAATGGGACGGAACCGGACGCCCTAGCGACCACCTCGATCCACTTCTTCTTCTCCTCGTCTGAAAGGGTGTTGAATTCACTCGCCACCGCCGGCCCCACCAGTCCGTGTGCGCCCGATTCGATATTGAAACGCACGACCGCGGCCAACCCCTCCTCGTCCAACCTTCCATCCTCGTGGAACGGCGTCAGAACTATCGGAAATATCCCTCTCCAGCTGTTCATCAATCCTCTCCTTGAACATGCGGACCGAACTCGTAGTGGCAGACCCGTTACAACCGGCGAGCCCTCCATATCTGCTCGCCGTATCCATTGAAGGCGCCCCCGTCGAAGTCTCCCAGAAGCTCTACTACTTCGAAACCGCAACGCTCCAAAAGGTATTCGATCTCGTAGCGAAAGGAATAACGCAAAATCAGCAGCGAGCGCGTCCGTGAAACAACCCGATCACGCGCGTCGATCTCCTCGAAGAGGAGCTCTTGTTCGATGATCTGCATCTCTGGATCGTATTCCCTTGCATACCAAACTACCACCCGGTTGCCCGTACTCTTTTGAATGAAGTCCGTATCCTTTTTCAGGACCGGGGTCGCTGCAGCCGTACCAAACTCCATTTGAGGATCAAAGATATTGAATGCCAGCTCGCCCCCAGGAATGAGGTGCTCCCTGATGGTTGCCAGAACGTCATGCTGATCTGCAGGGCTTAAGAGATGCTGAAAGGTCCGATAGGGCACGATAATCAGACCGAACTGACGATCGAACTCGAAGCGGGACATATCGGCGGCCGTCAGTCTGCAATTCTCTGGCCCACCCGGCACTCTCGCGAGCTTTTCGCGGGCTATCTCCAAAAGCTGAGGGTCGACATCGAGGCCCCAAATCTCGATGCCGGCGGAGGCGATCGGCGCAAGGATTCGTCCGGTCCCGCAGCCCAGTTCCAGAACTCCATCGTCGGTGTTGCTTGCGCACCCGAGGTAGTAGTCCAGATCGCCCGGAACCCCGGTGAAATACTCATCGTAATACAGGCTGTTGTAGCTATTCATGGGCGGTCGCGGTGGCGACGATCACATGCGCAACAATGCAGGGCGTGCCGAAACGCGCCATTTGCGAGGGGAGCTCGTTGTGTGGAAATGATCCCGCAGCGGACGAAACTCGTGCGGTCGCGGAGTTAATCGCCGAGTCTCGACCAGCTATGGATGGACGGTCCCGATCTGTACCAGGAGATTCAGTTGAGCAAATCCTGCACGACCGACTTTTCTTCGCGCAGCTCCGCGGTGGTTGCCGCCAGCTTCTCCTTGGCAAAATCACTGAGGTCGACCCCATCAACCACCGAACGGGTGCCCTTGCCATCGCTGGTAAGCGGAAAGGAGAAGATCAAACCGGGATCCACCCCATAGCTTCCATCGGATTCGATAGCACCGGAGAACCAGTCCCCTTCGGGGGTCCTGCTTTCACAACTCTTGATATGGTCGAGTGCGGCGTTGGCTGCCGATGCCGCTGACGACAAGCCGCGCGCGGCGATAACCTCAGCGCCCCGCTGTTGCACCACCTGAATGAATTCGTTTTGTAACCACGAGACATGGCCGATTACCTCCGGCACCGGCCGACCATTGATACGTGCGTTCTCGGCGTCGGGGTATTGCGTGGCGCTATGATTGCCCCAAATGGTAACGTTTGATACAGATTCCACTGAAGTTCCCGCCTTGGCCGCCAATTGCGCCGCAGCTCGATTTTGATCGAGGCGGGTCATGGCATAAAATCGATCGTTGGGAACGGAACTGTTGTTCATAGCGATCAAGCAATTGGTATTCGCCGGATTACCAACCACGAGAACGCGGACGTCGTCCGCTCCGCGCTCGAGGGCAGCTCCCTGACCGACAAATATCGGTCCATTCTCCTTAATGAGATCGCCCCTCTCCATGCCGGCGCCCCGCGGCTTGGCTCCAATCATAAGTGCCCAGTTGACGCCGTCGAAAGCTACCTCGTTGGAATCGGAGATAGATACCTCGTCCAAGAGTGGAAAGGCACAGTCGTCAAGCTCCATCACCACTCCTTCCAACGCCTTTAGGGCGGGCGTGATCTCAAGCAGGCTGAGCTTGACTCTCGTATCCCCCCCGAATACCTCGCCGGATGCGAGGCGCGGCAAGATGGCGTAGCCGATTTGTCCGGCTGCCCCCGTTACTACCACTTTGACTGTTCGGGCCATCGTTGGGCGTTCCTCCTCCTGTCTCTGTGAATCGGCGCTACAATCTGAACAAAAATGGGAATTTTGGCAATTCCGCAACCGGCGTCTGCCGCCAGGCGCGATGGGGCAAATGCGCAAATTCTGGCCCTCGAAGGTAAGGGATACGCCAGGGTTTGATGGGCGTCTGAGAGCGAGATTCTATTGACATTCGACCCCGCCCCTCTATCTTATTCCGCTGCCAAAATTCGACTGCTCCGGAGCAGGGGGGATACCAAAGCGGTCAAATGGGGTAGACTGTAAATCTACTGGCTTATGCCTTCGCAGGTTCGAGTCCTGCTCCCCCCACCACTGAGAATCCAGGGGATCGCACAAACATGTGATCCCCTTTTTCATGCCCGTGACCCAATCATGACCCAATCGGCCGATTTTTTTTGATTATTTTTCTTCAAGATACGTCTCCAAATGACGCACCCGCACTCGCATCAATCTCCGACGAGTACGGCAGGAATCTTCCCCGCTTTGGTACATCGCATGAATAGCGTACGTTACAGAAAACGAGCGCGAATTCAGAAGGGCAAACAGCAATGCCGACCAAGACCCCACAGGAACTTCACAGCCTGGTCACGAGCATCCTCTTAGCCGTCGGCGCCACCGAGGCAAACGCTAGCCGTGTAGCTGAAGCCCTGGTCTCATCGCACCTGGCCGGCGTCGACCCTCACGGTGTCTTTCACCTTGCAGGATACGTGCGCGACATCCGGGATGGCTACCTGGTGCCGACTGCCGTGCCGGAAATCGTTAGCGAGACAACCGCCACTGCGCTGGTCACAGGCAACTGGACCTTCGGCTTTGTGGCCGCCAAGTACGCCATGGAGCTGGCGATTCAAAAGGCCGAGAAGCAGGGGGTGTCGGTGGTAGGCATCGTGCGGTGCGGTCATATCGGCCGCCTGGGCGAGTACAACGAGATGGCCGCGGCTGAGGGTATGGTCTCCATGGTCTGGGCCGGCGGCTACTCCGAGGACCAGCAAACGACCATGCCCTACGGGGGGCTAAAGCCCATATTGCACACCAATCCGCTATCCATGGGCTTCCCGGCAGGTGATGAGGTGCCGATGATTCTGGACTTCGCCACCACCGGCGTCAGCGGCTCCAAGGTCGTGCAGGCCAGGGACAGGGGCGAGAAGCTTCCCCCGGGCTGCATCGTCGACAAGGACGGCAATCCCACGACCAACCCCGAGGAGTTCTTTAACGGCGGCGGGCACCTGCCCTTTGGCGGGCACAAGGGTTACGCCATCATGCTTGCGGTGGAGACCCTCGGTCGGATCCTCACCGGCTCAGACTCCTATGCTGAGATTCATCGCGGCGGCTTATACAACCGCCACCAGGGTATAACCATAGTCGTCGTCAAGGCCGATGTCTTCCAGCCTCTGGGCGACTTCACCACCCGAGTGGACGATTTGGAGCGCCGGATAAGGGCCGTGCCGCCGGCACCCGGTTTCAAGGAAGTCCTCGTCCCCGGAGACCTGGAGAGCCGCTCCCGAGAGGCCAGGCGTGACGGTATTCCCGTTCCCGACGACGTCTGGAAGGTGCTGACCGACCTTGCGACGGAGGTCGGCGTTCCGGCAGAGTAGAGCCCGCGGGGTATTGACGACCTGCTTCACGGCGACGAGAACAGGGTGGTGAAGGTGCCGATGGATATCGCCGAGCCCGTGGTGGAGCAGGCCAGGAAGGTACGGGAGACAGAGGCGAAGCTGTTCGAGTACCTGGGCAGCCAGTCCGTGACGCTTGAGGGGCTGAAAAGCCACGTCGGCCGTCCTACCAACGCTTGAAGCGGCAGAATGGAGCGGTTGGACACGGTGCAAAGGGCGAAGAGGAGATGGCGACCGCCAAAGTGAAACGCGTGGGCTCTACTGCGCAGAGATCAAAAGAGTTGGCCTATGAGAAGCGTGTCTGCCGGCTTGAGGACACCGGTTTCCTCTCCTGGTCCAAAAGGTCCGGACACGAGTCTTCCCTTGAAGACGATGTAGCTTTGCTCAGCGAAGTGGGCTTGGAGGTGCTCGTTGTAGGCACAGAGCTTTTTAAAGAGTTGCCTCATTTCAAGTCAGACCTGATTCCTCCGCCCCCGAATGCCGACTTGGATGTGATGCCAACGGGCCTGGAACTGCTGCACCAAAAGGGAATCCTGGTGCTCTCATACTATCCGATGAACTGGCCCTCGAAACCGCACAAAGCGACTCATCCCGAATGGGAGATGAAATATCTGGACGATGGCCGCCCGATACCGGAGAGCCACGGAGTGGTGTGTTTCAACTCTCCTTACCGTGACTGGCTGCCGGAGTATCTCAGCGAGTATCTCGACAACGTCGACGTGGACGGATTCTATTTTGACGACACGAACTGGGGCTCCCATCAGGGCGAATACCCTCAGATAGAAGGGTATCACCTGCATCACTTCGTTTCCTGCTGCTGCCCATACTGCGAGAAGCTCTTCCGAGAAGAAACCGGGCTTGAAATCCCTCGGAAAGTAGACTTCGACTCTTTGGATTTCCGGCATTTCGTCAACTGGCGCTACTCAACGTTCAGGGGTTTTGTGCATCACGTTTTCCGTCGGGTCAAGGAAAGACACCCGGACGCCATTCTCGACCTCAATTGCTACATGACGCAGGCTACGGATTGGGGACTAGGCCATCCGCTCGGCTCGCTTCATCTGGAGGATTTGGGCGGCCACTTTTTCGCGGAGTCGATAACTGGATCGCTACGCGAGATTTCCTTTGTCGGTAAGATTCTACGGGCAACCGGAACGCCGTTCGCCGTCTTTTGCAACAATGCGCAGACACTAAAGGGTTTTCGCGGTGCTCCCTATGCCGAACGGTATTCAGCAGCGGTGTTTTCTTTTGCGGCCATAGCCAACGGCGGTCACCCCTGTGGCGATCCCTTTGGTGGCATCTCGGTGCTACGCAAGGACACCATGAAATGGGTCTACGGCGAGCTCAAGAAGCGAAGAGACTACATACACGGTGAAACCGTCAAGTATATCGCCCTTCATCTGTCGCAACAGAACAGAGACTTTCGCCCCTCCGAGCTAGCCAAGAACACCGGCAGAATCCATCGCAGGCAGACGGCGCAAAAAGATACTCATGGCGCGTACGAGATGCTGAACAGGTCTCACCTCCTGCTGGACCTCGTGCTGGATGAGCGCCTCACCTACGAGCATCTATCGCAGTACCCAGTGATTTTTCTCTCCAATAGCGCCTGCCTCTCCGACCAGCAGTGTGAAGAGTTGAGGAAGGTCGTCAGGGCGGGCGGCACCCTCATCGCCACCCACGAGACTTCCCTTCTGGACGAACTGGGTCAGAAGCGGGACGGATTCGCCCTCGCGGATGTTTTCGGAATAGACTATCAAGGCCCTTACGGCGGCGAAGATGGTCACAGCGTAGTGTATGTCCCGCAGGAAAAGGAGCTGGCGAGTGAGTTAGGCGACGTCATCTGCTTCTTCGGACAGGGGTCGGCGGTCGAGCCGAGGCCTGATGCCGAGCTGCAAGTGTTGTGCACCCGAACCAGTTTGGTGAGTCTGCCGGGCAAAGACCTCCTGGAGTGTTTTGATCCGAAGAAAGAGTACGACTCTTCGGTGCCAACGGTGACCGCGAATCGGTACGGCAAGGGTCAGGCTATCTACATCGCCGCGGATGTTGGTGGGGCCTACCTGAACAATCCGTACCCGCCTTTGAAACGGTTCATTGCCAGGCTGGTACAGCGAACGAATCCACCCCTGGAGATCGAGGCACCAGAAGCCATCGAAGTCACCGCTGCCATCAGAGACAGCGGTGAACTGATGATTCACCTGGTAAACAATCCCACGCCGCTGCTTCCTTGGCGCCGCGATGATGAGCAAGACGCAACCAAATGGGATGAATACAGGAGCAACTTTTTCGCGCTACAGGAGGTCAACTCGATTCACAACATTCGCGTGCGATTCAATGACTTCAAGGTCAAGTCCGCCAGGCTGCCGTTGCATGACGAGTACCTGGAGGTGACTGGAAAACACCACAGCGTCGTGGTGCCAGAAATAGAGTTACACGAGGTACTTCTTGTCGATCTGGAAGATTAGCTGAACCCTGAAGTCTCAGAGTTGCCTACGCTGCCCTACATCGTTATAGCATAGTTTTGGTTGGTGCCGAGTGACCCAGCTTCCCACATCCGAAACTGATCTGTTCGTCGTCGCAGATTAACAGCAAAACTGAGCACAGCGAAGGAGCGGGATGACTTCACTGAAGATTGGCCTGTGCGTGGAAGGCCTCCGCATCGGGGTGGAAAACGGAATTCGCCCGTGTCGCCGAGTTGGGGCTGCCTGCGTGATGCGGAACACTGGTTGGACACGGCTCCAAACCCGCGTACGCGACCTGAAGCCCCGACGCCCGAGATGGTCGTGGCGGACCAAGAGAAGCTTCGCTCCCTGCCCTCATCGATAGCCAACGCTCGAGCCTACCACGCCCAGGCTCTGGGTGATGTGCCTTTGAGCACCCTTTGCTTCGGATTCACCTTGTCGAGATCGACCGTATTTCGCCGCCGAAAACCCAGTCAAGAAACCGTTGACCCTGCCGCATCAAGTGAGTAAGGTCTGTTCACCATGTGCGGCCCGCGTGGCGGTCGATCCCGCCGTCGAAACGGACCGATGCCCGACGAAGCGAACGATTTCGATTTCACTCAACTGCCGAATTGGGAGGACCTGATTCGTCGGGGCTCCAACGAGATGACAGAGTGACCATGAGCACCGAACCCGTCCACGACGCCAGTGCCTGGACGCCCGATCTGCTCGAGCGAGACCGGTCCTGGGAATTTTTCCTCAACGACGAGCAGCAGTCGACGCTCGCGCGGGCACTGCAGCAGGTCGGAGGGATGCCCTTTGAGCAGATCACCGCACGGGACTTTCCTCTACCTGGACTGACTGAGACCCTCGACGGCGTACTGCACCAACTCCGCAGCGGGCGCGGCTTCGCGCTTCTGCACGGCTTTCCGACCTCCGGTTTCGAGCTGCCTCAGCTGGAGCGACTCTACTGGGGCATGTTCACCCACTTGGGCCGGGGGGTTACGCAGAATAGCGATGCCGGTCTAATACACTATGTGACCGACGGCAAGTTGAAGCCCCACCAGGGTACCCGCCCCGTCGGTGATCCGGGACCTGTAGAGCTCCACATGGACCTGTCCGATACGGTAGCCCTCTACTGTGTGCAGCAGGCGCCCGACGATCCGCCCAGCGTCGTGTGCAGCTCGATGACGGTCTACAACGAAATCGTTCGGCAACACCCGGAATGGCTGCCGTGTCTCGAACGGGGGTTCATATGGGATCGCGCCGGCGAGGAGGCAGCCGGGGAGTCAGAGGTTTCCGACTATCGGGTTCCGGCCTTCAGCGAGGCAGAGGGTGTCGTCAGCTGCCGCTTCCACGCAGAGTGGATTCGCAAGGGCCTGGCGCGCATCGACGCCGCGCTCAGTGATGAGGAGGAGATGATCTTCGACTTCATTCGCGACGTCAGCAACGCCAACTCCTTTGCCTTTCCGCTGCACGAGGGCGATATCGCCATCTGCAACAACTACACGGTCTGCCATGGGCGCGCTTCGCACGAGCCGATCGCCGACGAAGAGTGCAAGCGCATCCTGATGCGGATCTGGCTGGAGATGGACGACCTGCGACCGTACGCCGACGAAGCTCGCGTGCGGTATGGCGTGATTAGCCACGGCAGGCTCGGTTGGACGGCGGCCGATCTGCTGACGGGCAACCACGACCGGCCGCGACAGCGTCGGCCCGACGGCGCACCGCTAATCTGAAGAGCTGCAATGTCGAGCCGTCCGCTGGGAAGCCTGTTTTGCCGCTGCTTTGATAGCAGCATGTGCCTGCGGGACGGTGATCGGAGCGGAGGAGGCCACGGCCCCGACAAATCATACTATTGAAGAATTAGGGACATGTCGCTCGTCGCCTAAATATGTAAACCACTTGGAACCGTGGCGTCGAGACCCCAGCTCGAAAGGCGGGCCATCGAGCCATGGGATATATGGTGAGTGAGCAACACCCTAGCCGACCGGGATATCGGCGGTGCAATACAAGGACGGGCGGTCAACACACACTATGCGAAAGATCGCCGCCGAACTCTACGGCGGGTCCCAATATGATTGTATCTGGTACCTCACCAACTGCGGCTTCGCGCTACGCCTGCATGGCAAGGTGATCTTTATTGATCCCGTACTCGCCGTAAGCAACCCGCATTACGAAGAGAACCGGCGTCGATTTGCTGATGGCGGCGACCTGCCACCCGAGTTGCGGCCGTACGCCGGAGATGACGTCTACACCCAAGAAAACGAGATCCCCTTGGCCGCCGGCGATGTGGAACGGGTGGACTTGGTGCTTCTCTCCCATGCCGACAGCGACCATCTCGACGCCGAAAGTTTGCGGACGTTGGCGCCGTTGAAGCCGACCGTGCTGGCACCTGGCTATTGCCACGATGCCCTGCAGCGGGCTGGACTTGCCATCGGGTCGATTCGCGACGCCAAGTTCGGTGCCGACTTTCACTTCGATCAGCTCGAAGTGAAGGTTACCTACGCCAAACACCACACCGAGGGCGATTGCGGTTATCTGCTCGAAACCGGCTTGGGCAACATCTATTACCCCGGTGACACCAAGTTCGACCACCCGCACAAAGAGGAAATGTGCGCCCTAGATGTGGACTATCTGCTGCTTCCCATCAATGACACAAATATGGGCGTCGGTTTTGCAGCGCAACTCACGCAGATTCTGCAACCTCGTGTGGTAATCCCCTGCCATTTTGGATTCTTCTGGCCACCGATTCGCTCCCAGGGAGGGCATCCTGCCGAGTTCTTGACTGCCATCGCAGCGCGGGGCTACCGCCTTCCCGATACCGACATTGCTGTACTGAGACCAGGCGGCAAGGTGGTGTTGTGCTGAAAGAGGATGACAAATAGGCGATCTTTAGGATTTGAGCAATTGGAGCTACACGCCCCAGGTGCAGCTTGGTAGATCCCAGATCGTACTGGCAGCTATTCAGGACTTCTTGGATAGACCGGAGAAAGAGCAGCGGACAAACGGCTTTTCTGTGGGTAGCTCGGCCCATGGGCTTGATCATCGTCTTTTTTTGGCAATAATCGCCTTCGGATTTTCTACCGTTTCGGGCAGCCGATGGCTCCGGCAGAATGATGAACCTCGGCGTGCGGGTTAGACGGTCAAATACTTTGGTCAGGGCATCTGAGTTGGAAACCCGCAAGTTTTCGAGGATCCGACTAAGGCCCTCTAAGCCCGCAAGATCAGGTTCGAGTCCTGCTCCACTCACCACCACAAAAAAGGGGCCGTTTCCGCAGAAACGGCCCCTTCCGCTTTCATATTTCGGGTTGTCTATTCGTTGCCTGGGGGAAGCGCCTGCTCGCCAGCCCTTCGGTTGGTAGGAGGATCGAGAAACGCCTCCGCTACTGCCTCCAGAATATTGTTCTCGTCGTAGTACCCTTCCTGCACCTTGCGTTTGATCCACAGTAACCGTTCCGCACGATTGCGCGGTAATCCCTGAGGATCCTGCAGGTGCTCCGGCAGGGTCTTGCTATTTTTGAACTTCATGAAAAACCAGCGCCAAGCCTTATGGTACTCTCCTATGGATACCCGATTGCGTTCTCCCTGGTGCTTGTTATGGATATCGGCACGATATTCGCATGTGGCCACCCGAAACTGCCGCATGTTGCATAATTCCACGACCGACCTCATCACCGCCGCCAGGCCTGTTTGATGGACTCGATTTTTGCCCGTTGCTCTCCCTCCAACCGGGTGGACGCTTCGAGGGCGAACGCCAGAAGAACGCTTATCACCAGGCTGACTGCAGCGGCCACGACAACCATGACGGTACGCCTCGGTGCGCTCCTCATGGCCGGTGGCATCGCCCTGTCCAACACCTGAATCGTAGGGGTGTTGAGCGCCTCCCGGTACCTTGCCTCTTCGTACTTGGCGCCCAAAAACCCGATGATCTGCTCTTTCAGCGTCATATCCAGGCTAAGCTGCGCGAATTCGAAGCCCAATTGTGGCAGTGACTTTAATGGAGGCCCCAAGGTTTCAAACGCCGAGCTTAGCGCCCCATCCCGTTTCACTTGCATGTCGCCCCGCATTTTCAGCAGCTGCTCGTGCAAGGCGCTTACCTCAAGCTCTTTTACCTGGCGTTCCTGGTGTTCGCTGTCCAGGCTTTTGCTGAGGACGCTCAGCTCGACCTCCAACAAAGCCAGTTCCTGGACGATGGTCCGCATTACGTCTACGGTGGCGTTCGTCTGCGCCTTTATATCCACCAACCCGTGCTTCTTCTGGAATCGCTGAAGCGACAAACCCGCATCTCGCAGCTCTTCTTCGGTGGCCGCCAGTCGTTTTGCGAGGAACTCCCGCAAAGCGCGCGCCTGGCCGCTCTTGCGATCGCGGTTGACCGCGTCTATCTGCGAGGCGATCTCATTCGCTATGTCGGCTGCCAATTGGGCGCTGGAAGCAGTCACGTCGATGATTAGCGTGCCGTCCGCGGCCAACTCCTCGTCGACGCGATCATCGAGCATTTCGATGGCCACGTCGCGGTTGGGAGCACCGTATCCCTCGATCAATCCGAAACGATCGACGACCGCACCCAGGACTCGGTTGCTTCCGAGAATGGTAACCAAACGCTCAGATGGAGTGGCTCCCACCAAACCCGTCAGATTGCTGGACAGAGCAGGTCCCAAGAGCACGGAGAGTCCCAACTGTTCGCTCTCTTCCGCGGGAGGCAGTAGGGTGGTTCTCGTCGTCCATGACTTCGGCAAGACAAGACTGATCACGGCGGTTGCGGCGGCGACCACAAGCACCGGCACAATAATGAGTCGGCGCCACTTAACGAGGACGTAGATGTAGTCGAGGAGGTTCCGTTCTTCCTGCTTCATGATAGGTTATTTGGTGATGGTTCCGACGAGCAGAACGACCGTTGTAACCTGGCCGACGACCGCCATGGTTTGTGTAAATATGGTCCAGTAGTCCCGCACCGGTTTCTCCTTGATCCAGATTCGGTCGCCCGGCTCGATTGCTTCCACGTCGTCCGCCCGTTCGATCTCACCTGTGCGCGCCTTGATGACGCGGACTTCCTTGGAGGCCCGCCAACCAAACCCACCGGCGCGCTCGATGTAATCCCAGACGCTGTACTCCGGATTGTAGATTACGGCTCCGGGCGAGGATGCCTGCCCACTCACCATCACCATCTGCTGCAGCGGGGGCACAACGACCACATCGCCCGGTCGCAGTCGTATGTTCTGAGATGAATCTCCCCTTTCGAATAGGGAGGCAAAGTCGACAATCAACTGGCCCGGTCTCTCGCGGCTCTTCATGATGAAATACTGGTTCTCATCCTCGGTGCGATCGGCTACCGGTATGGTCCGGATGCGCTCGGCTTCGGGGTCCTCCAGCTCTTCCTCCCGCCCCAACGGTGTTCGAACCACCCTCGTTTCTGTGAGAGAGGCCTTGTCCGTAAAACCGCCTGCTCGCCCGATCAATTCCGTCAGACTCAAGCCCTCTTCCCCAACGACGTAGTATCCTGGGTACACCACCTCACCGACAATTGTCACCACACTCGTGCGGTGATACTCCGGCAATGGCCGGACGACGAGCCAGTCGTCCGGTTGCAGGGCAAGGTCGGCGTCCGGATCCCCGCTCAGGATGGCCTCCAGATCGATGGGGATCGCCTCCCGCATCACCGTACTTGTGTACCTGAACAAGAAGGCATTCTTGCTGTCGTGATTTAGGGACGGTCCCATGGCCAGTTTGAGGAGATGAGAGATGCGGTCGCCGGCGACGTATTCGTACACGTTGGGCCGCATTACCGCTTCGAATGCGGCCACCTGGCCCTGCCTGGGTGGCACGAGGATGATATCGCCGTCCTCGACGAACGGATCGAATCGGGATTCCCCGGTGGTTTGGAAAAGGACCAGATCCACGCGGTGCGACTCGACGTTATTCAGGCCTCCAAGATCGCCGGATATGGCCGCCTGCCGGATCGACTCGACGTCGGCGATTTCAACAGTCCCGGTTTTCAGCAAGCGGATGTCGCGACGAGATCCTGTAGGTCGCAGCCCTCCCACCTTGCGGATCACGGCGCCGACCCGTTCGACCCCGGTGGCCAGGGCGATCCCCGGTTCCCCCACGAGCCCAACCACCGAAACTGGAAACTGCCTCGGTTTGCGCAGTTGTACGACGATCTCTCCTACCTTGACCGTGCTTCTGAAAATGCGGTCGATCGCCTGGTGCGCTTGGCCTAGGCGCAGTCCTCCCACTTGGACCAGGCCAATCTTGGGAATGAATAAACCGCCCTCTGCCAGAACTTCGCTGAACACGGGCTCTTCGGCACCCGGTACATAGACTAGAAACTCGTCGCCGGGACCCACGATGTAACGCCCGCTGGCCATTACCTGGCGGTAGGCCTCCATGCCGATATGTTCAGCGGGCAGGGCCGGCGGTTCAAGCGTTGTGATTTCAATCGCGTCTTTCTCGTCGCCCTCCTGTGCGTGCCCTGCGAGGCACGACCAACATACGAGCAGTGCGACGCCTACGATCGCAAGATGTGGAGCCACTACTCTACTCATCAACCAATTCATAGCTGAGGCCCGTTCGGTCTATAGGTAGTATCAGGGTGCGCGCGGTGATGCCCCAGTCGGCCCAAGCTTCAACCATCGCTGTCGCCACGGCATCGTCATTGGAAAGCACCAGACTGAGAATCGCCGGACCGGCTCCGCTGAGAACGGCCCCCAGCGCGCCCGCCGCAACGGCGGCCTCCATCACCTGCACCATCCCGGGCACCAGCTCGGCACGGTACGGCTGGTGAAGACAATCTACCATGGCGCGTTGCAATAGCTCGACCCTACCGCTGGCGAGCGCCGCGGTCAACAGCCCGACGCGACCCTGGTTCGCCACCGCGTCCTTGAAAGGCACCTGCTCGGGAAGCACCATCCGGGACTCTTCCGTCGGTAGGGTGAAGTTGGGGATCGCCACCACAGCGCGTAAATCATCCGGCGGTTCGAGACGCACGTGATCGATATGCTCGATGCCGGCGTTGATCACCGTAAATCCGCCATAGAGGGAAGGTACTATATTGTCAGCGTGTCCCTCCTCGACCGTTCCGAATCGAACGATCCGCTCGAGGTCCACCTCTTGTCCGCTAAGCAGCATGCCTGTGACCAAACCGACGAGACAGGCCGCTGCGCTGCTGCCGAGGCCAGCGGAAATCGGGATCTCGTTGTGAGATTCGATGAGCAAGCCCGCAGGTTCGTAGCCGACCACGTCGAACGACCGGCACATGGCGTGATAGACGTGGTTGCTGTCGTCAAGAGGTACTTCCGCCGCTCCTTCGCCGGTGGCGCGAATCTCAAGCGTATCGCCATCGTTCGTGCTGACTTTCAACCGGTGATAGAGCTGCAGACCCAATCCGAGACAGTCGAATCCGGGCCCCAGGTTGGCCGAGGAAGCGGGTGCCGTTACGGTTGCGGCGGTCATGGGTTATCGGCCTCCAGCATCTCGCTCACCTCGATCCCCATCGAATCAGCCAGAAGAAACCCGCGTCGCGTCAACCTCAGGCGCCGGTCTTGCAGCTCCAATAAACCAGCATCGCGCATGTGACGGAACCGCCCGGCACTGTTCAGCCGTTCCGTCTGATCCGCCGTGAGGCTCACACCCTGGGTGGTCCGCAATCCCAACCACAGGAACTCCTGCTGAGAAGTCGTTGAATCTATGCACTCCTCACCTTCCCTTGCGGTCTGCCCCGCCTCGATCATCCCCACATACTCACGCAGCTCGCGAACATTCCAATACCGCTGTCGACCATCAAAACTGTGCGACGAAACCCCCACACCCAGATATTGGCCGCCGGTCCAGTATCCCCAATTGTGTCGGGACCGATAGCCGGGCTTGGCGAAATTCGAAACCTCGTAGCGGCTGTAACCCGCCTTTTCAAGGTTGTCGACGCCATACTCCGTCGCCCAACAAGCCGCATCCTCGCCTGCTGGTTGCCAGCGCCCCTGTCGTTGCCGGCTGTGAAGCACCGTCCCCTCTTCCACCGTGAGACCGTAGACCGAGATATGCTCCGGAGCCAACTCGATAGCTACCTCGATGCTTTGTTTCCAGTCATCTGGTGGCACGCTCGGCGCGCCGGAGATCAGGTCGATACTGACGTTTCCGAATCCTGCCCTACGGGCCTGCTCGAAGGCCGATACCGCGTCATCGCCGCTGTGGATTCGTCCCAGAATCTTCAGACTTCGGTCTGCGAAGGATTGCGCTCCGATGCTGAGTCGGTTGAAACCGAGTGATCGGATATCCTCGAAGCGGCTTGCGTCTCCTACACCCGGATTTGCTTCGAGACTGATCTCGGCGTGTTGACGGATGCCGAATCGTGTGTGCGCCACATCTAGAATCGCTTCCAGATTCCGGGGTTCGACATGGCTGGGAGTGCCTCCGCCGAAGAATACCGTATCGAGCGAATTGTCTTCCCCCTTGAAGGGGACACTCTCGAGCTCGCGCGAAACAGCCCGGCAGTAGCGCTCGTGCCATTGGTCATGTCCCACTACTGTGGCGAAGGCGCAATAGGGACACTGCTGCGGGCAAAAGGGAATATGAACGTAGAGGCCGAACATCAGTTGACCCACTTCCCCACGCGTTCCCAGCGGATCCGATCAATGATGGAAGCGATGGCACCGAATCCTGAATCGCTCCGTGCTCCGGCGACCTCGGGCGGCGGCTGGCAAGACCAGTAAATACACAAGGGTCGACCGAGAACCAGCTCCAAAGGCAACATCCCCCAATGCCGGCTGTCGCGACTGTTGTCGCGGTTGTCACCCATCACGAAAACGTACCCTTCCGGCACCGTGAGGGGACCGTTATTGTCCCGAGGATTCTCGAACCCACGATAGACTCGGGCGTCCAGAAACTTCGAATAAGGCGGATCGGGCGCCCGTTGCCCATCGACCCACAGCGCCTTGTCGCGAATCTCAACGACCTGTCCGGCCACCGCTACGCATCGCTTCACGTACCCCTTTCCGGGATCCAATGGGTAGCTGAAAAGCACAACATCACCTGCCGCCGGCGATGCCAGAGCGGGCAAGCGAAGATCCACAAACGGCAGGGGAACGCCGAAGCTGATCTTGTCCACCAGCAAACAGTCCCCTGCGAGCAAGGTGTCCTCCATGGAGCGAGATGGGAGCCGATACGCATGCAGCAGAAACGTTTTGACGAGAACCGCTACCGCGACTCCAACAAACAACAGTTTTAGGTACTCCCGCCAACAGCTCCCACCTGTCTTTTTTCGTTTGGATTTCGGGCTGCTCTTCGGATTTATGAACAGCGTCTTGCCCACGTTCAGGAATCCATCTGCAACGCTGCTAGAAAAGCCTCCTGGGGTATGTCGACCTTACCGAACTGCTTCATCCGCTTCTTTCCCTCCTTCTGCCGCTCGAGCAGCTTCCGCTTCCTGGTAACGTCACCTCCGTAACACTTGGCGATAACGTTTTTGCGAAACGGCCGGACCACCTCCCGTGCGATCACCTTACTCCCCAACGCTCCTTGAATAACCACCTCGAACATCTGCCGGGGTATCAGATCCTTCAACTTCAGACAGAACTGCCTCCCCCAATCCTGGGCCTTATCGCGGTGGATAATGGCAGAGAGAGCATCGAGAGGCTCGCCGTTAATGAGGATGTCCAGCTTTGACAGGGCTCCGGCGCGCATCTCCTTGTGCTCGTAGTCGAAGGAGGCGTACCCTCGCGACGCCGACTTCACGCGGTCGTAGAAGTCGATGACAATCTCCGAAAGTGGGATCTCGTAGTGCAGAATCGCACGGCTGCCATCTAGATACTCGGTATTTAGATATTGACCACGGCGATCTTCGGCAATCTTCATGATCGCACCGATGTGTTCGCTGGGAACCAGGATCTGAATGTCCAAAATCGGCTCGCGGATCTCGTCGGTCTCACCCGCCGATGGCAGGAGTGAAGGGTTTTCCACCTCAATGACCGTCCCGTTCTTGAGCGCCACCTCGTAACGTACGTTCGGCAAGGTGGTGATGATCTCCACCTGATGTTCACGGTCTAACCGCTCCTGGATGATCTCCATGTGCAGCAAGCCCAGAAAGCCGCACCTGAAGCCGAAACCGAGCGCCGGCGAGGTCTCGGGCTCATAGGAAAACGCCGCGTCGTTCAGGGACAGACGCGCCAAGGCGTCGCGCAATTCTTCGTACTGCTCCGGTCGTACCGGATAGATGCCGCTGAAAACCATTGACTTCAACGGCTGAAACCCAGGGAGGGCAACGCTCGTCGGCCGTTTTGCGTCCGCCACCGTGTCCCCGACCCGGGCTTCCGCTAACACCTTGACACCGGCGATGAGATAGCCCACTTCTCCGGTTTGCAGACTCTCCCGCGGTATGCGTTTCAGCAGTAGCGTTCCCACCTCCTCAACCTCGTACTCATGTCCTGTTGAAGAAAGGCGAATTTTCTGGCCCCGAGATATGCTGCCGTCCACCACGCGAATCAAACAGACCACTCCGCGGTACTGATCGTAAACCGAATCGAACATCAGAGCGCGCAGGGGCGCTTCTGCGTCACCGGAGGGAGGTGGAATCTTCTCCACGATGGCGTCCAGCACCGCTTCGATACCCACCCCGTCCTTGGCGCTGATTCTCAAGATCTCCTCTTGCTCACCACCCATCAGATCCCATATCTGTTGCTGCACTTGCTCCGGTTGAGCCCCCGGAGAGTCGATCTTATTCAGCACGGGAATGATTGCCAGGTCGTTACCAACGGCCAGCAGCAGATTGCTCACGGTCTGCGCCTCCACACCTTGGCTGGCGTCGACGACCAATACGGCGCCCTCGCACGCCGCCATTGTTCGCGAAACCTCGTAGGCAAAGTCGACATGCCCTGGAGTGTCTATGAGATTGAACTCGTAGAGCTCTCCATCGGCGGCTTTGAAGCTCATGCGTACCGCATGCGACTTTATGGTTATTCCCCTCTCCCGCTCCAGGTCCATGTTATCCAGCACCTGCGCTTTCATCTGGTTGGAGGAAAGGGTATGCGTCAGCTCCAACAGGCGGTCGGCAAGTGTGGATTTCCCGTGGTCGATATGGGCAATGATGCAGAAATTGCGAATCTGTGCGCTACGCATCATTCGGAAAACGGCAATGGGGTTGGGGTGGAAAGGTCGGGAATGGGTGTTTTTTAAGGTACTTCCGTCAATTTTTAGTGTCAACCAGAGGGCCGGCAGGAGTAGGCTGCCGCCGCGCCTACGGCGAGGTTTCTGTGGCCTTCGACAGGATCCGCAGGTTTTCCAACGCCCGCCCATGAGTTGGTTCGATCTCTAAAGCCCGACGAGAGATTTCTACAGCCTGGTCGATTCTTCCCACGGCGGCATAGGCCGACGCCAGATTGTCGTACAAACCCAGGTTGCGGGAATCCGCGCTCAAGGCCAGCTCGTACTGCTCGATCGCCTCGGAGATTCTGTCCGTATGACGATAAGCCGCGGCGAGCCGGCTGTGAATCCCGGGTGATCGGCTGGCCTTCAGCGCCGTTTCGAAGGCGGCGGCCGCCTCTACCCACGCTTCATTCCGGGCGCGAATCTTTCCCAGCTCGACCCAGAGTTCGCTCCGGTGAGGGAATTCAGCTGCAAGGGTTTGGTACACCGTGCCGGCATCGAGTCTGAGCGCCTTCAGCTCGATCGAACGCAAGCTGATTCGAGCTTCTTCGTAATTTGGATCGGCTGCTATCGCCTTGCGCAGGGTGAAAATGGCGTCATCGTCTTCCCCGATATCGGCCAACAGCAAACCCAGATTGTTCAACGTCTCCGGGTCACCGGGCGCAAGCCGTAACGCACGGTCGTACGAGCTCCTCGCAGCCTCTATGCCTCCGGCGCGATGATGGGCCAGACCGGTGTTGGTGTGCGCCGCTAGGTGGAGCGAATCGATCGCAGTTGCCCGCCTCAGTACCGCCAACCCTTCAACGAATGCACCCTTGTTCACCAATAGACTGCCCAGATTGTTGTGCATTCCGGCAAGGTGAGGTTGTAGCTCAACTGCTTTTCGAAAGGCAGATTCCGCGCCGTCCAGATCTCCTCTCTCCTCAAGAGCCAGACCTAGGTTGTTCCAGGTCTTTCCGTACCCCGGATTCAGGGCAACTGCGCGCCGGAGTGTTTCCACGGCAAGGGCCGGTTGACCTCGGTTGAGTTGGGCCAGTCCAAGGTTGCTCCGAACCCGAAACATCCGGGGCGCTTTCCTGGCGGCATCACTCCACAGGGTGTATTCGTCGACCCATGACGTATTGCGCTGCATCGAAAGCAACGACCACAACACTAGTAGAATCAACCCGGGGACCAGGAGTCGGGTGCGATGGCGCCTGGCGCATAACCACACCGTCCCCACGACGGCCAACAGCACGCCAACCGATGCCAGGTACAGTCTGTGCTCGCTCACCAGCACATTTAGGGGAAGAAAAAAGGTGGGAGCCATACAGGCGAAGAACCAGGCGGACCCTATGGCTGCGGGCTCGCGAACTTTGAGTGAGCGGCAGGTAAGGAATCCGATGCTGCACAACATTATCAAGGCGGCAACCACCGCCGGGTCGCCGAACCCAACGCTTTCCTCAAACGCATGTTCTACGCTCTGGCCGATCGGCACCAACAGCAGTTTTGCGTAGTAGACGAGCCCCTTTGTCTGGGTCGCCCATTGGGCGACCCACGGGCGAACCTCCTGAGCCAGGGATTTGGGCAGGAAATCGTTCATCCAGATGACACCGAGATACAGCACCGTCACCGACCAGAAAGGTAGGTGCCACAAGGTCGACTTGCCGGGGCTGATTTTCGGTCGTCGATAGAGCAGCAACAGCGGTAGGAGTGCGATTGCCGTCGACTTGGTGAGCAGGGCGAACGCGTAGCTTGCAACCGACCACACGCGACGATATCCGTACGCCACCCCGCACATTGCCAATAGCACGCCGGCCGCGCTTAGTGAGACAGAACGGCTGCTGATGTAGTTGACCGCCTGGGTCTGAATCGGATGGACCGCAAACAAAACACCACCCCAAAAACCGACCCATTTGCCCTGCCAATTGGCAAGAATCAGAAATGTCAGAATGGCGACGACACCGTGGATCGCGATGTTGGTGCCTAGGTATCCCCGCGGCTCGTACTCACCGGCCGCGTAATTGAAAGCGAACGAGCTGACCAGAACCGGTCGGTACATCGCCATGGTGGGCTCGCCCGAAAAGGTCTCTGGCTCCAGGAAGAAGCTTGGCAGGTTGGCCAGGCTGCGAATGTGGGGATTTTCGACAATGGAATGGCTGTCGTCGTAGTGAAACGAATTCTGGAAGCTGTTGGCGTAAACGGCGACGATCAGCGCCAAGATGGCCAGTGCGAGCACATCTTTTCGAGACGTGACGATCATCGAGCACTGCGCAGCAATCGCCTGGCCAACTCGACACCACGCTTGCTCTTCTCGTAAGCCGGGTTGATTTTCCAGGACTGCATGAAAAAGCTCTCGGCCTGCTTGAAAAACTCTTGACCGTCCTCACCACTTCGCATCGCTTGCTGCCCCAAAGTGATGTAGAGATTGCCCAGATTGTTGAGCGCGTTGTAGGCACGCGGATTCAGCCCCACGGCTTTTCGGTAGGCCGCGTCGGCGTGTTCGAAGGCGCCGACGTTAAACAGGGCAAACCCCATGTTCCCATACGCCGCGGAATGATTCGGCAAAATCTTCAGCGCCTCGCCGTACTGTTCGATAGCCGTTGTCAGCAGCTCCTTTCGACGAATATCTCCGTCGGGCAATCCGAGCGCTCGCTGTTGGTAGGTGTTCCCCAGATTTACGAGGGCATCGGCGTACACCGGATTCAGCTCCAATGCCTTCCTGTAAGCCTCTTCCGCTTCCGCATAGTTCCCCAGTTCGAAATTTACGCTGCCGAGATTGTTTAGAGACCGTATGGCCAGCACGTCGTCTGGCTTGACCTTGATCGCACGGCGGTAAGATGCGGCGGCCGCGCTCCAATGCCGTTTTGTGGCGACCGGGTCGAACGAGGTTCGGGCATCGTGGGTATGAGCGTTGCCCATATACAGGTGCACCCGGGGCATTTGAGGCGCCTTTGATACGGCGTCGGTCCAGAGAGTAAAATCGGTGCGCCAATCTTGATTGCGCAGGTAGGTTAGCGAGGTGAGAATCAGCAGCAGCACGGCGACGGCAGCCATGCGTCCCTGGCGAAACCGGTGCCGGGATTCGATGGCTCGGTTGAAGAGCACCCCCAAAACGATGCAGAACGCGCCGCATGCGAGATAAAGTCGACGTTCATTCACCAGAACATTCAGCGGAATCACGCTGGCCGGCAAGAGGCTGACGACGCCCCAGAATCCAAGAAAGAACGGTAGCTTCCATCCCGCAGCTGCAAAGCGGTAAAGCAGAAACAACAGGCTGACCAGGAAGATGCCGGGCAAAATTACAGCGAGCTCGAACCCTGCATGGTGCTCGAAAAACTGGTGCTCCACGTTTAGCCCCCAGGGCCACAGGAGCAGTTTCGCGTAGTAAGCGATCGCTTTTGTTTGGGTGAATAGCTGCGTGTCGCCGTTCCTTACATGGTTGTCGAGCGAGCTGACCAGGAAACCGTTCAAGCGAATCAGGAGGAGATATCCCACGCCGGTTGCCCAAAAAATGAGGTGCCACGGGTAAAACCGATGGCGAAAAAATCGCTTCAGGTCGAACCCAGATACGAACGCAAGTTCATACGCCAGCAACACGGCGGGAAGGGTAATGACCGTGGATTTGCTGAGAAGCCCGAGTGCCAGGGCAGCCCACGATGCCAACATATACCTCAAACGCGACGCCGGCCCGGCGCGCACCAGAAAGCAGATCCCGGCGAGGTAGAACATTCCCGAAAAGCTTTCACTTCGACTGCTTATGTAGTTCACCGGCTCGGTAGCCAGCGGATAGATTGCGAAGAGAAGACCACATATGAAGCTGGCGCCGCTTCGCCCGTGCAACAACATGCATAGCCAGGACAGCAAACAGGCGTTGACCGCGTGCAAGGCGATGTTGACAACGTGATACCCGTAAACCTCGTATTCGCCCCACGCGTAATTAAGGGCGTATGTGACCAGCAACAATGGACGGTACATGCCCTTATCGGCATCGACCGAAAACATCCCGGGAGTCGTAAAGAAGGACGGAATATTGGCGACGTCCCGCACATTGATGTTGTATTGGATGGAATGCTCGTCATCGTAGTGGAAACTGTTACTCAGGGTATTGGCAAACACCGCCGCACAAACGAGCAGGATAATCGCGCACTGCCTACTCATTATCGCCCGGTTCCGAGAGTCGCTGGAGTCTGGCCTTTGTGCGCCGGCTCATATCCGGGTCCTGGCTCAGAGACAACAAACGCCGGTAGGCCGCGGCGGCCTCGTTGTTCCTGCCGGCAGATTCCAACACATTAGCCAGCTGGAGGAATCCTAGTTCGAACGTCGGGAAATCTGCGACTAGCCGTTGATTCTGGTCGATGCTTTCGCTGTACCGTCGTTGCTGGAACAGCGCTACGGAGCGAAAGAACTGCGCCTCGGCCGTCGGCACATAACCTGCAAGAAGCGAAGCGCAAACGGACTCCACGTCGGCGTCGCTGCCCGTTTGTAGCAATTGTTGCGCAAGGCGGTTGAAGTTCTCCGCGGCATCTTTGCTTTCAGGATTGACCGCAAGAGCGCGCCCGTAATAGAAAAGGGCGCTGTCGGTCCGGGATTCCTTTTCGTGGAGGGTGCCTAGGTTGTTGGCAACCAACTCGAAATGCACGCTGGTGTCCGTGATGGTCAGATAGACGCCGCGAGCACGCTCGCTGTGGCCGCTTCGTTGCAGAGCCCTGGCTAGATTGTAACGCACCTCCATCGCATCCTTCTTCTGGTGCAGGAGTCGTTCATATATAGCGATCGCCTGCTCCTGGTCTCCCATGGCATCGAAGACCGTGGCGAGGTTGTTCTGTGCCGCAGTGTGCTCGGGATCGACTTCCAGGGCTTGCTCGAAGTACCCCACTGCCTCGGACATGCGCCCGGCATCTTTGGCATAATTTCCAAGATGCACGTACGCTACCGGTATGAGGGGGTGGGGTGATTTTCGCGCCGCGTCACTCCACAGGGTGTGTTCGTTTTCCCAAACATCGTTCCGCCGTACCACCAGCAGCCCAAGCAGAACGACCAGCACAATCAGCGGCATCTGCAATCGTCGCAGCTGCCCCGGTGGAATTGAGCTGCCGATGATGATCAGCCCAATCAATGGCAGATAGAGACGGTGATCATTTACGAGGACGTACAGCGGTACCACGGACGCCGGCGCCAGAGTGATCGCAAACCAGAGGAGTCCGAACAGCCGAATGCCCCTGCGCTCTCCGGGAGATGAAACGGCAACGGCAAAACTCAGAAGCAGCAGCAAGAACAGAAGGATGACTGGCCCTATCCCCGACTCGAAGAACTGGTGATGCACGTTCAAACCGATGGGAAAGCAGAGCAGCTTGGCGTAGTAGACCCAGGCTTTTATCTGGGTTCCCAGTTGCACATCCCAGGAGCGAACAGGGGCGTCCAGAACCGCCTTGCGAAGAAAGGAACTCACGAGGGCAAGATAGAGGACGGAACAGAAGCCGTAGGGCAGATATCGTTGCCAGGTCCTCGCGATCGATCTGCCGGTCGTGAGATCGCGAACGAGAATTAATGCGGGCAGGGCGATTCCCACCGATTTGGCGAGTAGTCCGAGAACAAAACAGCTTACAGAGCCAATGTAGGCGGTCCTCCCTGAAGCCCACGAGCGCTCGTACAACCAGAAGCTGGCTACCACGAACAAACCGGCCATTAGCTCCGAACGGCTGCTGATGTAGTTGACAGGCTCCGTTCCGATGGGATGCAAAGCGAACAATAGCGCTCCGAAGAAACAAAACGATCCGTTCACGTTCATCGACCCCAGAAGACACCATACGAGAAGGCTCGTGGCCGCATGCATGAGGATATTGACGACATGATAGGAGTATACCTGGCGCTCACTCCAGACATAGTTGAGCGCAAATGAGGTGAGTAACAGGGGTCGATACATTCCCTTGTCAGCGTCCCTCGAGAAGAAGGCGGGATCGGTAAAAAAGGAAGGGATGAGGGATACATCCTCGATATGAGGGTTTTCCACTAGAACGTGGAGATCGTCATAGTGGAAGGAATTATCGATGGAGTTTACGTAGACGAGCACGACGAATCCCGCAACCAAGCCGGGTGCCAGAAAGCGGCGGCTCTGTATGGCCTTGAGATCGTTACTCATTCAGATAGCGATCGATCTTGGATAAACGGTTCCGGACCTTTCGATAGCCCGGATTGGAATCTTCTAGCTGGCGGTAGAGCGCTCCGGCCTCCAGCAGCGGCGCACGGCCGCTATGCTTATCTGCTCTCTCTGCCGAAGCCAGCAGAACCTCGGCCAGACTGTAGATGTAGATGGCCTCGCCGCCATTGAGCGCTACAGCCTCTCTGTAGGCGGTTCGGGCGGACTCAAGGTCTCCCAAACGCACCTGCACATTGCCCAGCCGGAAATGCGCCTCAGCGTCGTCTGGGACGAGGTTGATCGACCTCTGATACATCTCCGACGCCTCCGTGAACCTCCTACGGGCGGTGAGAGAAGCCGCCAGGTTGTAGTACGCTTCAGGAAAGTTTGGATAGAGTTGGATCGTTTTGCGATAGTAGGCAATGGCACGCTCGTGGTCTTTGGCCGCAGCGTAGATATTGCCCAGGCTGTTTAGTGCTTCCCGATACTCCGGATCAAGCTCCACCACCTTTTCGTATTCAGCCGCCGCCGCCTGGAAGTACTGCTGGGCGTGGTTGCTGTCCGGGGCGCTCATCGCCTCTTCGTAGAGGATGTTGGCCAGGTTCGTGCGTGCCGCTCGGTGTCTGACATCCAGTTCCAATGCACGCCGATACCTCTGCTGCGCCGCGTCCCGCTTTCCTTCCAGGCGCAACGCGTTTCCCAATTCTACATGGGCGCGCGGCATCAGAGGACTGCCCTTGGCTGCTGCTGTCCACAGGCTCACCTCGTCTGCCCAAGCGTTGTTCCGTTGGAAAGCCAGGATGAGAAAGGCCGGTAAAAGCAGATAACAAATTGCCTTGGCGGGTGCTCTGATCTGTTCGAATAAACGTGCGAAAAGGACGGCCAGAGCGACCATGGGGAGATACAATCGATGCTCGTTGACCAGAACGTTCAACGGAACTACCAATGTGGGCGCGAGGCAAATCGGTATCCAACCCATCCAAAAGAGATTCTCCTTGGATGAAAGTCGACCCGCCAGAACCGCGAGCGACCCGAGAAACAGAAGACTCGCCACAACCGCCCCTTCCCATGGAACGTGGGACTCGAAAAACTGATGTTCCACGTTGAGTGCCACTGGCATCGACACGAGATCGACGTATTTGACGAGTGCTTTGATCTGCGTCCAAAGCTGCACGTCCAGAGCCCGAACGGGTTGTTTCAGAGAACTGCTCAGAAATCCAACTTTCCAAATGAGGATCAGATAGACTGCTGCAACACCCCAAAACCTCGCATCTCGTCGGAGTTGCCTCGCCAGGGACGCGGACTCCACGCAGATGCCATACAAGAGCGAGATCCCCAGAAAAACCATCACAATCGATTTGGAGAGAAGGCCCAACGCGAAACAAAACAGGGCCACCCACTCCGATCCGGTTGTCTGCTGCAGCCTAAATCTGAAAGCACCGAGCAAGAAGAGCGCTGCAAGGGATTCTGAGCGGCTGCTGACGTAGTTTACCGGTTCGGTGGCAAGGGGGTGCAGAGCAAACAGGAGACTGCTGACCAGCGCGGTCCGGGTCGAAAAGCCGATCTTGAGAAGAATGCTCCAAACCAGAAGGCTGCAAGCAAGGTGTAGCACTAAGTTTGTGCTATGGAAGACCAGCGTTGAATACCCACTCCAATAGTAATCCAGCGCGTAGGTAGCCAGGAGCAACGGCCGGTACATCCCCTTCTGTGGATCGGAGGAAAACGGGCTGAGGCTGGTAAAGTATCCGGGGATGCCGTCCAGATGGCGGATATGTGGGTTTGCGACGATTGAATGAACATCGTCGTAGTGGAATCCGCCTTGCAGGGAGTTCCCATAGACCAGTGCCACTGCCAACAATAAGATCGCCGGAGCGGAGAATCGGATCGAGTTCAATGTTTGCCTAATTCAGCGATACGATGCTCGACATGTCGCCGACGATCGTCCCTCCCATCCCAAATCCTTAGAAATGCTTGATAAACCTCCACTGCTTCGGTCGTCGAACCGGTTTTGTCAAGGCTCATAGCCAGCCCGAAGAGTGCCCTCTCATATTGCGGGCGTATCTCCAACGCCCTCCGAAACTGTCCGATCGCGTATTCGAGCTCCGCGTTGTCAGCATGAAGCTCGCCGAGTGCGGCGTGCGGCCTGGCATCGGTTGCGTCCAGCTCGGTTGCGCGTACAAAGGCGGCTTGGGCGCCATCCATCTTCTTTTGTTTCCGGAACGCTCGACCCAGGTGGTAATAATGCGCCGCGGACCCACGCCCCTGGGCGATCGCACTTTGCAAGACACTCGCTGCCGTGGAAACGTGGCTCAGCTGGAGGTGGGTGGTGGCGATGTTGATCTCTACTTCTCCTAGTTCCCTGGGCGATCTGGCAATCGCCTGCTGGTAACGCTCCAGAGCAAGCTCATGTTTTCCTTGGGCGGACAGCACGTTGCCTAAATTGTTGTAGGGCTCTGCGAGTTTCGGGGCTAGCTCAATCGCTTTCGCGTACGCGCTTGCGGCTTCGTCGAATCTCTTCTCCTCCATGAGAATTAAGCCGTAGTTGCTCCAAGTGCTACCCTTGGCCCCATCTATACTAAGAGCCTTCTCGAACATTTGTGCCGCCGTGTCGATTTCACCCATCTTGAAATGAGCATCCCCGAGGTTGACATAGATTTCGTCGTAGTTGGGATACCAGCGCAGCGCCTCGTGGTACCACCGAATCGCCTCATTCAGATCGCCATTCTCGTGGTACAACGTCGCGACATTGTTGTAGGCATCGCCGTGGCGTGGATCGATTTCGATCGCTTTGCGGTACGCATCCAATGCTTCATCGTCCCGCCCATCCATCTGCAGAGCTCTTCCGTAGTTGGCGTGCGCCCTGCGCATCGTCGGCGCTTTCTCGACTGCATCTCCCCACAAGGTCAGCTCGTTCGCCCATATGCGGTTCCGCGCCGCCGTCTGCAACGCCAGCAGTACCAACAGGGCGACCGCTATCGGTTTCTGCACCCGGCGCAGTGCGTACGCGAAAATCCATGCTGATCCTGCAACTACCAGGTAGAGACGTCGCTCGTTGACCAGCATGTTAAGCGGCATGACCGAGGCGGGTAACAAGACGACGAGATTCCACAGTATGAAGAAGCTCAAGGGGGGACGGCGCCCCCATTTCAAAGCCAGTAGGACCAATCCGACCACGAGGAAAAAACCGAGAATCACCACGGCTTCCTGCCAACTGTTCGACGCCCGGAACTGATGCTCCACGTTGAGTCTGTTGGGGACAAAGAGCAACTGCAGGTAGTACGGGATCGCTTTCAGCTGGGTCCACACCTGAGTATCTACGGATCGAACCGGAGCCCCAAGTGATTTGGGTAAGAATCCGGAGAGCCACAAGACAGACGTATATAAACCCAGCCCGATCCAATAGGGAGCGTGCAGCCCAATGAACGGGCGCCAGACGAATCTCGCCGAGTTGAGCCGCCGTTGCGACAGGTCAAAGACGAGTAGAACCGCTGGCAGAGTCGCGACCGTCGCCTTGGTCAGCAAGCCCAGCGTGCATGCGATCACCGCCTTCCAGCATCCGCCCACTCTGCCGCTGTCGCGATGGATGGCGAAATAGTAGAAGGAACCCAGATAGCAAAGGGCCGCCAGGCTTTCGCTGCGGCTGCTGACGTAGTTGACCGGCTCTGTACAGATGGGATGTACGGCGAAAAGGAGCCCGCAAAGCAGGCCTGCCGATCCTCCGATCAACAGACTCCCTATCCGGGCAACGAAGATCGAGCAACCCAGATGAATCAGCAGATTCACCAGGAGATATCCCCATACCTCGTATTCCCCTGCCGCGTAGTTCAGGGCGAAAGTCGCCAACAAGACCGGTCGATACATCCCCTTTTCCCGGTCGGTGGAAAACAGCTCCATGTCGGTGAAATATGCGGGAATATTTGCCAGGCTGCGGACAGCCGAATTCTCCACTATGGAGTGAAAATCGTCGTAGTGGAATGAACCACTCAAAGAATTGGTGTAGCAGGCAAAACACGTGAGAGCGATCGCGATGATCTGCCTGGATTCCCCGCCTGCCCTCAATCTCACTTTACCTCTGCGCGGATGGTTTACTCGTTGGTTTTATCGCCGCAGCTCGCTTGAGTGCGTTCCTGGCATCATCCCTCCGACCGAGTCGGGCGTACAGCCCACCCATATTCAACCAGGCCTCCGCGTACTGCGGATCGAGGCTTACGGCCTCGGCGTACGCCGCTTCTGCGTTATCGTGGGATTGCATCATCTGGTGTGCGTTCCCTGCGTTGAGCCAACTGCGCGGGTCGGAGGGTTCCACCTCGATAGCCTTCATATGATGGATCAATGCTTCGTTCGGTTGGTTCAACAACTGGTAGAGATTCCCAGATTGTTCCGTAGGCCACCATCTTCGGGGTCGAGTTCAACGGCTCTGAGATAGGCATCGCGGCTTGCGTGAAAGTCCCGACTTCGCCGGTGCTGCTCGCCCAACGCTTCCCATAGATCGGCATTCTCAGGAATCGCCGCCACTCCCCTTCTCAATACCCCAACGGCAGCTCTCTCATTGCCGTGGGCCCGATGCAGCACGGCGAGACGGATATAGGCCGGCCCAAATCCAGGATCTCGTATCAATACCGTCTCGAACTCCTTCATGGCCCTTGCGAGATTTCCATCCTCGAAATGTGCATCACCTAAGAAGATGTGAGGCCGTGCCATTAGCGGCGCTTTAGAGGCGGCATCCTCCCATAGGTCATAGGCGCTTCCCCACACCGTGTTCCGCTGTGTCGTAGCAACCCCGAGCAGTCCGATCAAGACCACAGGTATCATGCCCCGTATTCGACGCCGCCCGTGGGACGACCCAAACCGCTTCAACGTCAACCCGGCTACGAGCGCGAAAGAAACCGAGGGAAGGTATAGCCGGTGTTCGTTAACGAGAACGTTTAAAGGGATCAACGAGGATGGCGCCAGTACGATCAGGAACCAGGCTATACTAAACAGATATATCGGTTTGGAACGGGCAGCACCAAAGGCCACAAAAAGGAGAGACAAGACAAACAAACCAGCGGGACCCGAGATCGGGTCAAACGGAGTATCCGATATGAGGAATTGGTGATCGATAGTCAGTCCGGTGGGAACAGCCAGCAACTTCAGATAGAATACCAACGCCTTTATCTGCGTAGAGATCTGCTCTGGAAGCGAGCGCACCGGAGCCCCAAGACTTGCTTTGTGCAGGAAGCTCCACACGATCCACAGATAGCCTGCAGCGAGAACAGCCAGAGCCGCATAGAGGGCCGTCCTACCCTCCCGTCCCGTCCTGCAGCGGATCAATAGATCGCGAGTCCACAGAACCGCTGGCAATACAAACACGATCGATTTACTCAGTAGGCCGGCGGCGAAGGCGCCCCACACACTTGGGTATCTATAGGCGCCGCCTTCCCTGATAGTGGCAAGGTGAAACGCCAACAGAAAAAACAATGCGGCGAGGATCTCAGATCGACTGCTGATGTAGTTGACCGCCTCGGAGTTCACCGGATGTACGCCGAAAAGAAGGGCACCAATCAACGCCGGCTTGGTTTCGTTCAACAGCGCCCGCCCCAATACAAAGACCAACAGTCCACATAGACCGTGAATAACCACGTTGACGAGGTGATAGCTCCACGTCTTCCTGCCGCTGATTGCGTAGTTGAAAGCAAACGTCGAAAGTAGCAACGGGCGGTACATCGCACTCTCCGGAATCTCCGAAAATAGCGTCGGATCGGAAAAGAATTGGGGAACGTTAGCCAACGAGCGAATGTGTGGATTGTCTGCTATGGAGTGAAAGTCATCGTACTGGAACGGATTCGACAGCGAGTTCGAGTACACCAGGACCGGCGCGAGGAACACGAGCAAGATTTTCCAACGTTCTACGCTAGACAAGCTACTCATTCAACCTCGTTCGAGTAATCGGTCCGTGATCCAAGCTCGCCAATTCTCCACCTAACGTGGTCGGCAATGGCGTCATCCCCATCCCACAGGGAGAGAAAAAGACGGTGGTTGGACACCGCCTGGGCTAATCGATTGCTGTGTTCCATGAGCAGCGCTAGATTGTAGTACGGTTTGGCGTATGACGGATCGATCTCGATGGCGCGCAGGTAAGCAGCCTCCGCCTCGTCGAGCCGTTTTTGTCCTTCGAGCGCACCGCCCAGGTTGAAATGAACGGTCGCCGCCCGATCGTCGATCGCCAGCGCCTGCCGAAACGCGCGCGCCGCTTCTCGGAACCGGTTCATCCGCAGAAGCGTGGTGCCCATGTTGTTGAACGTTTCCTCTCTGTTGAGGCTTCGAGATAGCGCAGCTTGGTAAAGTGCCAAGGCCTCGGCCAAGCGGTCCTGCCTACCCAGCAACGTAGCGAGATTTATCTGCGCCTCGAGATTTCCCGGCTGCAATTCCAACGCCCGGCGAAAACTCGCTTCGGCTTGCTGCGGCTGTCCAGAGTCCATCTGGACAAGGGCGCGCTTCCCCCAGGCCGCTGAACTTTCGGGCTCCAACGCAAGAGCCCGGTTGATCACCCTCTCCGCTTTCTCGACCTCACCGGCGGTCCGGAACAAACGTCCCAGATTCAACAGCGGGCGACTCATGAGCGGAGCCTTCATCTGGGCATCCAACCAAAGGCTCTGCTCGGTCGCCCACACCTTGTTTCTGTCAACCGTCAATAGGAGAAGCGGAATGACGCAAATGCCGGAGAGACGGACGGCGAGGGTCTTACGCTCCAGTCGGGATAGCAACCACGCGGCCAAACCAATCGCTCCGGCGAGGACCAGGTAAAGACGTCTCTCATTTACCAGAACATTCAACGGCACAACGAACGTGGGCAATGAGACGATCGTTATCCACGCGATCCAAAAAAAACACCGAGGTGACCACCTGCCTACGCCGCCAAGTCAGCACCAGAACTAATGATATCACACCCAAAGCTGGCCATACGATCGCAAACGGCTTCGCGGCGCTCGCCTCGAAGAACTGGTGCTCGACACTAAGTGAGAAAGGAGACACGATCAGCGTCGCGTAGTAGACAATGGCCTTCAACTGGGTAGCCTACTGAACCCACATCGAACGCAGCGGTGCGTCCATTACCGCCTCACGAAGAATCCCCTGCACCGCGAGCAGGTAGATAATTGCGATCGCCGCGTGCGGGATCAATCGCCTTAACCTGAGATTCAGCGCACGATTCCCGAAGTGGTCGTGGCAAAATAGAAGGGCAGGAAGTCCGATTACGGTAGATTTGGCCAGAAGGCCCAACCCGTAGCAACAATAGGAAAGCACTGGATACCCTTCCTTCTTCCTTATATAGCCGTACAATGCGGCCAGGAAAAAGAATGCAGCCAGTGACTCGGACCTGCTGCTGATGTAGTTGACCGGTTCGGTCGTGAGGGGATGAGAAGCGAACACCAAAGCCGCAACCAGGGATGCTGGTTTGCCAGTCCCAAGCTGTAACAACAGAAAATAGAAGGCAATTGCAGACCCGGCGTGAATAGCCAGATTGACCAGATGGTATCCTCCGACGTCATATCTGCTGAAGCGGTAGTTCAGCGCATAACTGACCAAAACCAGAGGGCGGTACATATCACTACCGACGTTTCTCGAGAAAAGGCTCGGATCTACGAAGAACGACGGGATGTTCTCTAACGCGCGAATATGGGGATTCTCGAGAATGGAGTGTTCGTCGTCAAAATGAAAACTGTTTTCGAGGCTATTTGAAAAGGCAACTGCGCACATGACCGAAACGAATAATACGGCGACGATATGTCGTTGAAGATCGGATCGAGGTGCCATCAGAGTTCCAGCAAACGTCTTCCAAGGGCAAGAAAGTGGGGTTCAGCGGCATATTTGTGCCGCTCACGCATCAGATTCAGATGCATGCGCTCACGGACTTTGAAATCAAGCATGGTGACCAGTCTTTCGGCAACCGTCTCGGGCGACTGAGGATCGGCTACCAATCCGAAGTCCTCCCGTTCGATCAGTCCCTGGGCGCTGCCCTGAGGCAATGCCCCCAGAACGGGACGGGCATGTGCGATGTGCTCGTAAAGTTTACCTGGAATGGCGTAGGCATAGTCGGAGGAAGCTAGCGAGAGATAACATATGTCGGCCGCGATTAGTTTTGCACTCACCTCTCCTGCATTGAGATACCCCCCGTACTTAACTATCTCATTAAAGCGGGATCCCAGGCGATTTCGTCGATAGTGATTGTCCGGGCCGTAGATTATGATCTCAAACCTCTGGGTGTATTGAGGTTCCCGCGCGCGCAAGATCTCCACCGCATCGAAGATTACTTCAAGTCCCTGGGCGCCCGATATCGAGCCGATGTATACAATCCGAACCTTCTCCTCCTCGCAGTAAGACGTCTCTTCCGGGATCTCCCAAAACCCATTTGGCGTCAATTGAACGTCCTCGCGGTTCAGGTCGTATCGACCAATGAGATTGTCTGCTACCTCCTGAGTGGCCACCGAAATAACGGAGGCCTGCTGGACAACCCATTTCTCGCACCAGTGTGCCCACGGAGATTGCAGCCCTTTCGCGAGGCCGCGGTATTCATCCCTGAAATCGAGCACTAATCTTGCGCCGGTATCGCGTGCTGCCATAGCCGCTGCGAGATGATCTGTTACGGGCGGATAGAGGCTGAAAATCACGTCATTTGACGATGAAGCGATGCGGGCTGCGGCACGTGCCGCGGGCCGCAGCCAATTGATATGGGGACACGGCGCGAGACCGGTTCTAAAAAGTACTTCGCCGGTCAAATACCAGGGAATCGCTCGCGGTCGGTGCACTGGAATATCGTCGGTGGCCGGAAGGGTATCTGGATCGTTCACAAACGATCCGAGCGCACGCGAGACGTTGCCGTGGGCTACGATTTCTACGTCACAGCCGGCGTCGGCCAGGTATCGTGCAAACTGATAGCGTCTGTAGGTCCGGGCCAGAGGCGGAAAATAGCAGGTTACGAAACATACCTTCATTGCTTAGCCGTGCGCGCCTCGCCGGCGCGAGCCTGCTGGACGAATTTCCCGTACTCGGCTTCCTTGCCAAGCAGGTTTACAGCCCGACCAAACGCAGCGTGGGCTCGATCGGACTCCCCGTTCCCTTCAAACATGCGAGCCAGATTCAACCATGCCCCACCCAACTCTGGATCCTGGGGTTGCGGCCAATACAACGAGTCCGCGACAGCAAGCTCGTACTGCGCCAACGCCGCATCGCGGTCTCCCTGAGCCTCGTAAGCCTGTCCCAAATTGTTTCTCGCTTTGACAAAACGGGGATCAATTTCCAGGGCCCTCGCGAATTGGGCGCCCGCTTTTTCCGCCTGTCCGGTACCCATGAATAGATTCCCGATGTTGTGATAGACCCCGGGAAGCTGAGAATTGTATGTCAGAGCTGTCCGGTACGCCGCCTCCGCCTCCTGGATTTTGGCTTGCTCGCTCAGGATATTCCCTTTGAGTACCCAACCCTCCGCGAAGTCCTGACGTAGTTGCAGTCCGGCTTCCAATTCAGCTAGTGCCTTGGCCGACTCCCCCCTTTTGTGGTATGCGATAGCCAGGTTCAATCGCGAACGCGGCATCAACGGTGACTTGCTCACAGAATCTTTCCATATAGTGACCTCATCACTCCAGACCTCGTTTCGGCCAATGCTCAAGAGCGAAAACAGCACGCATAGAATACCGCCGATGACCATGGCGGATGTCGGTTTTACCCGAAACAACTGATACCACGCCCACACGGAAATCAGCAAGATTCCGGCACTGGACAGGTACACCCTACGCTCGCTCACAAGGATATTCAGAGGCACGATGGAGGCAGGAAGAAGCGTAATCAAGAACCAGCCGATTCCAAATCTAAGATACCTGTCACCCACCTTGAGGATGAAGAGAACCGATGAGCCCAGGAACAGGGCCGATAAAACCACAACAGGCCCCAGCTGCCGGCCACTCTCAACAAACTGATATTCGATGTTCAGATTGATAGGAACGACAGACATCCAGACGTAATAAACCAATGCCTTTAGCTGCGTGAGCAGCTGGATATCGATCGCACGAGGCATCTTGTCGATGGAGCTCTGAACGTACCGGTTGCTCCAGATTACCACCACATAAAGGAGCGAGAGAAGTGTCAGCGTCCAATACTTATTCCATTCAACGCCTATGGCGCGAGCGGTCTTCGAAACACCGAAACGGCTCGATTCCCAGGCGAAAGTGGCAAGGGGGATGGTGATTGCGACCGATTTGGAAAGGAGCCCCGTGACAAATATGAAATGTCCGAGAATTAACGATCGGACGCTAACCCCTAATAAGAGCGTTGTGGCGGATAAGTAGCAGAGCGAAACGAGCAGGTCCGAACGACTGCTGAGGTAATTGATCGGCTCACTATGTAGTGGATGCACGAGAAAAACCAACCCGGTTGCGATGCCCAGGACCTCGGATCCCATTTTGCGGAGCAACAGGAACAGACCGAACGAGCAGAGTATGTGGAGTACCAGGTTTGTGACTCTGTAACCCCACACCTCTTGGCCATGCAGGGCATAGTTCAAAGCAAGGGAGATGGAGGTCAGTGGCCGAAACATGTACCCATTGGGCTGGCTCGAAAAGGTGTGTGGATCGAGCACGAAACGCTCCATCTGATCCAACGACCTGATGTGGGGATTGTACTGGATAGAATGGAAATCATCGTACTGGAAAGGATTTGACAGGGAATTGAAGTATAGGGCCGAGCCAATAGCGGCAAGAAGTACGAGAACGGCAATGAATCGCAGAATAGGTGCTCTATTTTTCAACCGTTGGCAAAGTCTCCCGCATTTCTCGCAGCGCCTGCTCGGCTGTGCCTTCGAAGGCAGTCCCCCTTCCGGCAATACTGAGTGCTGCGAAGGCTTGGCGTGCTTCAACGTTCTTACCTAACCGTCGGTAGGCAGTGCCAAGCGCCAGCCAAGTTGCTGGATAACTCTCTATCTCCAAAGACGTCTTGAAGTTGCCTGCCGCCCCCTCGATCTTCCCCGAGACCAATTGCTGTAGCCCCAGCTTGTACAATCGCTGCGCTTCGGGGTCTCTTTCGTCTATTTGGAATGCCAGTAACCCCTCCAAGGCTTCACGCGACTTTCGATAACTCGGATCCACATCAAGAGCCTTTTGATACCAACTCACAGCTTCGGTGAATCTCCCATAGACAAGTGCATCGAACCAAGATTGTTAAAGATCACTACCTCGTCTCCAGCGCTTAAGACACCGGGGTGAACATCGAGAGCTGTTTGATAGTGCCTCAGTGCCATCTGGTCGCGACCAGCGTTGCGATGGTGGTCGCCCGCATAGACGTGGGGTCGCGGCATTCGAGGTGATCTTCGAAGGGAATCGCCCCATAGCGATTCAGCGCTTTCCCAAACTACCATTCGACCGCGATCGAGAACGCTGTAGACAAGCAAGAGTGCGCCCACGGCGATCGCCACCACCGGTCGATCCGCAGCATGGACAGAGACTATGCCTACAACAACACCGAACGTTATCATGGGCAGGTAAAGTCGATGTTCATTTACCAAAACATTCAACGGGACGACGGTTGCGGGAAGGAGAAAAAGAACCGACCAAATTGCCCAAAAAAAAGAGAGCCGCCAAGACGCTTGGTAGTGATCCCGATGACCGCACATGAGGCGAACACAAGCAGTGATCCGATTACTGCGAATTCAAAAAACGATGATGATAGGTTGAACTGGTGTTCCACGTTCAGGTTATGGGGAATGAAAAGGAGCTGAAGGTAATAAATCAGAGCCTTGGACTGTGTTGCCAGCTGCGTCACAAGGTCCCTGACCGGGTAGAAAACCAAAGCTTCGGCGGCCAAGTCTATCGTTACCGCAAGGTAGGCAATGGTCAGCGTCCAAAACGGCCAGTGCAATCGGGCACACAAACCCAATATTCCGATCAGCGACTCTCGTCGTTTTAAGTGCACCTCAAGAGCCAACAGCGCCGCAGGGACAACAACGGCGACGGACTTTGAGCCCAGCGCGGCGGCAAAGCAGAATACGCTTAGAACAAGGCGGATTTGAGGTGCGCTTGTAAGGCGAGCGTGCGTGTAAAGTACCAAGCCGCACAAACAGAACAAAGCACATAAGGATTCTGATCGGGCACTTATGTAGTTCACCACCTCAGCGTTTGCAGGGTGGACGCAGAATATCGACCCGGCTGCGAGGCTTACTAGATAGTTTCGATTAACAGCCTTGACCAGGTGAAACACCAAAAGGCTGTTAAGCAAATGAATCCCGAGATTAGTCAAGCGAAAGAATGTGGGGTCGTATCCATGAATCTTGAAATTCAAAGCGTAGGTCAGCAGAACAAGGGGCCGGTACATCGCGCTGTTGGGGTCCTCGGAAAATAACCGAGCGTCCGCGACCTGGGCAAAATGCCAAGGAATTGCTGAGCGACCGGATGCTGGGATTCTCCACTATGGAATGAAAATCGTCGTACTGGAACGCCCCGGGAACAAAGATTCCATGGGCAGCAAAGCCCAGGCTAAGCAAAAGTCCATAGGCCACGAGGCAGTTTCCGAATCGAGGAGGGGCACCACCTGGCCTTACCATCTCAGGCGAATTCGGCATATAAGCGAACCCACTCCTGCTCCATGGCGTTCGGTGCGAAGGTTCTCTCCGCGTACTCTCGTCCGCGCCTTCCCAGAACCTCGCGTTTGCGGTCATCCCGCATCAACGTTTCCAGAACGTTGGCATATCCTGCTGGGGTGTTTTCAGCTAGTTGAACCCACTCCCCTTGAAGCTCCGGAACAGGAAGAGACTGTCGATTGTTGACGACGACCGGGAGCCCATGCCACATTGCTTCCAATATAGTCTTAGGAAATTCAGGATAATCCGTGTGAACGGCGAATAGATCAAATCCGGTCATCGCACTGTTCAATTCCGTATTACTCATCGAACGCTGAAAATGCACACGATCCGATATGCCCGTTGCATAAGCGATCTCGCGCAGGCATTTGTGCCTTGGTCCGTCACCAACTACCGTCAGGTGCGCATCGATGTTCCTCAATCCGCGAATCAGTTGATCCGGTTGTTTACGCACCAGCTGTCGCCCTACGGAGAGAATTGCTGGCGGACGTCCCAATTGATAGCCAAACTTCACCTCAGAGGAGTTCGGGGAGACAATGTTGTATATCTTTGCGACACGTTTAGCGCCATGCATCGTAACATAGTCTCTCAAGGATTCGTAGACGATCACCGCCACGTCTGCCGTGCAGATCGCCAGTGACGCGTAACGCTTTTCGTGCCCCAGATACCACCTACGGACTCCCCATGGTTCGCGCTTCAAAAGGTCGTCGCGGTGAGTATGTAGTGATATGATGTGAGGAATCCCCAACGCCTTCTTCACGTGGCAGCCCAAATAGCCCGTAAGTCTGTCGCCAGTTCGTACAAGGTCCGGCTTGATTCTCCGGGCAAGACTTATGACCCGGTCTTTCCAAAACCTATCGAGGAGCGGTGTAACACTTAGACTCAGCTTATCGGGCCCCTTCCACAATCGGTGGAGGAATAGTTTTGCACTTCCCGCCATTGGAGCCACCAACTCGGGATCGATCGAGTCGGACGTGGTACTAAGCAAGTGGACTTCATCAAAAAAGTTGCCAGGATTGTAGTACCGGTCCGTCACCTCACCTTTGCTGACGAGTTGAGACAGTCGATCGGCGATAATGAAGAGTAACGTTCGCATTGACTATTGTTGCCAGATCGGTCGGTTCAGCGGTTGTCGTTCCCTTTGACGCCCAAGATTCTGAACGCACTCCCGTAATCGTAAAGCCCCATAACCAAGAGTAGTGCCTGCATTGAGAACCGGCGCATGCGAGTCCACCGGCGGCGTGAACTTGATTTCCTAGTAAGTTTGCTCGCGATCCTGGCGGCGGTTCCACGCGCACCTGGAGGCCAACTGCCGTCCGGGGTTCGAGCACGAGCGGCCTCAAGAATGTCGTCCATGTACATCGGGAATGACCCCATGTGCTGGAATCCCTCCTCCGCATAAAGCGAGAGCAATCGTCGCAATGTCATCGAATCGCGGTATAAAACGCCGTATTTGTCATATAAGCGCCCATCGTAGGAACAGCTTATGCCCTCCCGCTCGAAGGTCTTGGCGCAGTCAAACAACCGGCGCGCCAGACCGACTCGTTTCTCCACTTCGCTTCCAGCAAGGAGATCCAACACTCCACACTCGATGTTGTAAACAAGGTGACCGTAGGTGTTGTAGATGAACGTACAGAGATGTCCACGGGGTTTTACCCAATGGCATAGGTTACGGAAAGCCCTCACCGTATCAGGCGTGTGATGAATGCAACCCAAGCTAGAAACGTAGTCGAATGACGCTGGGGCAAACTGAGAGCGGTCCAAGACCGACCCGTATCGAAACTCAACGTTTTCAAGCCCAGACCGTTTCGCTGAAGCGCGGGCCAGTTCCAGAGATCCTTGGCTGGTATCGATGCCCACAATTCTCTCCGGTCCTAGGCTGGCCAGAAACATAGTCTCCTCCCCCGTTCCGCAACCCGCATCCAACAACGTCTTGTCCCTAAAAAAATTGCTGATATCGATGCCCAGCTTGTCGTATACGAACTTCCTGTGCCGAACATATATGTCGTTTTGACGAGGGTCGAGGTTCGGATATCGAATCGCTGAATACATCGACCGAACGCGGTCTTCATTAGAGCTAGGGGAGTCTGACGTACTCGAGGGCGTATTACTCACGTCTGCTTTCTCCCCGATTCGCGCGTATCTGCAATTTCGAAAATGCTGCGACCCACGGATTTCAAGCTCTTGCGACTCAATCGCAGTAGACGGGTTGCCCCAACCTTCCAACCCGCCTGCACAACCTCCTCATTGAACACTCTCCAAAGTCTTTGCTTTTCGTACTGTTTTGCTTCGCGATGCCAGAATCTATCATACCCATTGGACGACAAACGCGAGGAATATTCTCTCAAATCTGAGAGCACAATTTCTCGTGCAGGGCCACCTAAGGATTTCAATCGACCGTCGATATCCATGAACGTGGGTTCAACGTTCTCGAGGACAGCGCGTCCGTCTTCGATAAGGAATTTCGCCACCAGTGATCGCCTGGTCTGATCGCTGTCGAATCGCAGTCCTTGCGTCACATAGTCGGGAAAGAGCAGATTTCCCAGGCTGTAGCAGATCGTTCCGTGCCGATAGTGCTCTATACCCTGGATTACGTGAGGATGATGGCCGATCACGATATCTGCTCCGCAATCAACCAAGTCATGTGCAAGTTGGATAATCTGAGGTGCTGGATAATTAAGGTACTCCTTTCCCCAGTGTGCGGATACCACGACACAGTCTACCCGTTCCTGCAATTGCTTGACATCTTCCTGCATGTGCTCCAGTTCCAGCGGAGCCACACCCGCTGAATCGGCAGTGGCAATCACAGAGCCGACCCAAGGATGAGCCGATGCGTATGCCAAGAATCCGACGTCGGTGCCCCGCTTTGATATCACTCGGGCAGCGCGTGCGTCTTCTAGATTCCGTCCAGCTCCCACGAATTCGATTCCGAGTTCGGCGATGCGATCCTGCGTGATACGCAAAGATCGAGCACCGTAGTCCATGCTGTGGTTGTTTGCTTGAGAGATGATCGAAACGCCGAGCTGTTGCAACAAAGCCAATTGCCCCGGAGTCGCAGAAACGAGATACTCATCGGGATTCGGACTGTCACCACTCGTGTCGAAGGTGCAATCGAGATTGACGAAATTGATGCCGCCGGTTTCGAAAACCCCAAGAGCCTCGGCAAATACAGTATCGCGCTGATCCCCATGGTCTTCCAATGCGCCCCCAAGGGCAACGTCACCTCCTGCACATAGGCGCAACGCTTTCATGGCGTCATGCGTCGACAAAGCGCCGGTACCACAACTCGACCGTCAACAGCGATTGCAACAAGGTCATAACCGGCCAGCCGTCGTCGATCTGGCGAACTAGCCTCTGAAGCCCTTCAGCGTCTATAATGCCCCTAGAGTAGGTACGTTGATCCTGCAACAGGTTCATGTATGCAGAACGAAACCGAGGTACTTGTCGAAAGTGTCGATTCAAGTCGCCTCTGTGACTCACATCCCATCGTCCTCTGGAGACCTGCAACAAGGCGCATGTTGCCATCTGTTTGATCGGCAACCTATCGTACATCTTGTCAATCAACGACTTCGGCCGATCCAGCGACTTTCCCGTTTTGGCCCACCCAATTGCAGCAGCCTCTGGAAACTCTCTCTGGATTATCGCCCGGTAGAAACCGGCACCTCGTTTGTATTCCGGGGGTAGGCGGAGATACAGGTCGGTAATCTCGTAGTCCAGACCGGGATAACCGTATTCGACATATTGCCGTTGAATGTTGGGAAGTGCCACGGAGTATCGATTGCTCCTGTTCGCGAACGAGAAACGCTGGACGAAATTGCTGATGTGCGGCTCGTCTATTTTCGACATCTCGGAGGAAATACTGTCGCGATTCGTCTGTTCGTACTCGGAGTAAAACTCTGGCAGAAAAGAGCGCTTAACAAATATAGGTTTACATCGCCTCCACATGCCATTGATAATCGCCATTTTCTCTTCTGTGTTGTATTCATTCTTCGCTGGGAGAACGAGAAAGGTATCCCCTAAGAATACGTCCATCAGGTAACCATCGAGCAGCATCTTGGCCAATCCTGCTTCTCCGATCTTCTGCGCGATCGGCAAGAACCAAAACTGATGGCAGTGGGTGTTTCCCCCAGATCTTTCAATTCCTTCTTCCATGATCGTCCCGTAATCAAATTCAAGGGGGTCGAATCGGTACCATTCACCTCTGTTGAGGAGACAAAGATTTTTTGCAATCCTCTCCTCGTGAGCGTACCAGGCGCAGTGGAAGACCGGCACAGGGTCTTCTTGTTGAGAGGCGTAAGAGAGTATGGTTCTGGAATCAAGGCCTCCGCTGAGCGGAACCCCGAGATGAGAAAACCGATCGCTGTATTTTCCGACCGCTTTGGCCAACAGGTAGCGGGTTTCGCCAACAAGATCGTCAAATGTCTCGCGATTGGTGGTATTGGAATACTCATACTGCCAATACTTGCATTGTCTTTGGGACTCAGTGCCGACATTCAAAATTGAACCCTGGTCAAGCAGGCGAATCTCCTCGAACATTGTCTCACATCCGCTTAGGTATCCAAAGTTGAACAGGTTATAGACTGCTCTTTGATTCACGGTTTTTCGGGCACCTTCGATCGCTAGCAGAGCTTTTGCTTCTGTAGCAAAAGCAAAATATTGGGAATTCAGGACGTAGTAGATGTGCCGTGCCCCATGACGGCAGTTAGCAAGGATCACATGGTCTATGTTGTAAACGCACACATTGAAAACGCCGGATATAAAGTCGACAAAAGCCTCGCCGTGTTGTTGAAAAAGGCGCCAAATGGCTCTCTCTTCCCGCTGATAGAGCGAATTGCCGTCACGCAGATGCCCATCGGCATTCTCCGGATCGGAAAATTCCAGAAGGTACCCGTCTAAAAACACTGTCCCGTCTTCTGCACGACGCGCCGTCCCCACAGGCGAAGAATCGATGAATCTGTAGTTCCGCGCTGCGAATGATCCATCATCGAACGAATCGACGGTCACGGGATGTTTGGGTTCAAAGGTAGAGGCCATATGTTGGACCTGCTTGGAAGCCCAGTGTTTGGGCGCCTCGGTCCTCTGTAGATATCCGAATAATGCCGGCAAGTCAGCGCTATTCCGAGAGTCCGACGAATCGGTCCCAAAGTCGTTGCAGATTGTTGTCTCTTATTCGGACACGACGGAATCCGCTCCATGTGCCGCCCTTTCGCCTCAAAAGGCACCGCGCGGGCACTCGCCAAAACCGGGTAGGACGGTAATCTACAGTAAGATCGAATGGAGGATCCAACACCGTTGGTATGATTTCGCGGGAATTCTCGAGCGCCGTTCGAACGCCGTCTCGAATCTCCCCGCGCACAATATCTGCTGGCCGGCTGACACAGGCGGATCTGGACAACCCGATCTTGGTGGCGACGTATCGGATATTCGACACGACCGATTGCGCCTCACTCACTGCGGCCTGATCGCCGCTGATGAATACCGTGGGCACTCCAAAGCTGGCAGCAATACCGGCAATCAGACCGAATTCGCCGATCTGACATCCGTTTAGAACTACCCTATCAAGGTGTTTTCGACTGTAGGTGTGAGCCAGGTGCCCTGCCGGAGCTTGAGCCATAGCGTGTTGCCCAACGCATATCAACGCATCGAATGAAGGGTCCAGCATGGGCAGCCACGTATTGCGCCCCTTTCCGTGAATCAACTGTGCTGGCGAAGCAATATCAGCAAGACTCAGGTTATTACCGGAGCCGTGATTGTCTATCACCACTATTCGACTCGCGCCAGCGAGAATTGCCCCCTTGATGGAGGCGTTTATCTCCGCAGTCCAAAGTGTGACTGCTGCCTGCTTTTTGGCGAATTCTCCAGGCACGCGATCTCGATATGTATCGAAGCATCCGATCCCACTTACGCCCTCCAAATCAGCGACGATGTAAACATTCATGTTATAGAATCGGAATCTGCGTAATGGAACTCGCGAAACCAGTCGGCGAAATCACTACACGTCGGCGTCCAACAATTCTTCTGGACGGACGCAATTGTCTCGAAAATGCGGCTGAACTGGAGCCGGTCTTTGTCCTTGGGATCCAGATAAATATTTGATAAAGCCCCGTGTTCGGAAGCCTGTGTCAATCGGCTCGCAAGAAGTCGATGAAAATCGCTCTTGTGCCAGCCGCCGCGGGAGTATAATGCGTGCCAGCTATCAAAGGAAGTGAAGGGATGTTCCGGACACGTAGTTACGGGGATTTCTAAGACCTCCCCGCTCCACACCGGCACCCCCAATCTCATGCCCCTGGGAGCCAACATAGAAGACGAATAGCACAGGCCAACAGACTCCAACAACTCGTAGGTCTCTTCTACGACTATGTTGCCGAAATGGGGAGCGCGGAAACCTTTCATTCTGTACCCAAGCGTTCGCTCCACCACTTGTTGACAATTGCTGATCTCGTCGAGGCGCTCGGCAACAGACAGATCCTGCCAACGTCGGTGATTGAAATCGCTTCGACTGGAAATGAAGTGCGAAGGTGAGTTCACCAACTCGGGGTGGGAGTAAGAATGATTCATCAACTCGTGACCACCATCGATCACCGCAGCGTGAGCGTCTGGATACTCTTCAGCCCATCTTCCAACACAAGCGAAGCTGGCGTTGATCCCGTATTTCTCCAGCAATACGACGATCTCGGGCAAAGCCAGGGCGTCTTCTGGAAAATCACAGTCGAACGTTAATAATAGACAGGATCTCTTGCCGTTCCATGAGGCAATGCCGGAGTTTCCAAACTCGCGCAACATGTGCCGATTTAGGTGGCCTGCAAATACCTGCCCTGCGAGCTGGGCAGCCGCCCCACGCGCACGGAGCATGGATTGAGCGAATCCGCCGGTCATATTTCCGTTGTCAGGATACCTCTGAAAGAGGTGTCCGAAAATCCAAATCGCCGTCGAGATACATTCTGCACCACAACTCGAGACAAAGTACGCTCCAAATGCGTTGGGAATGACGTGCCTGATTTCCCTTCCACTCCCCAAGAAGCCGACCTACTGACTTTGAGTCCAGAAAATCACGTTGCTTGATCCGCCGCGATGACAGAATTCTGCTGATCGGCTCTTCGATACCGTATCTCGTCCACAAGGCGAACGGTACTGCCAAGCCTTGTTTTTTGCGAGCAACAATTTGCCTTGGTAAGATTCGACTGAGCGCTTTCTTTAGGATGACTTTTTCGTTGCCATTTCGCACGCGAAAATGTCCCGGAATCTTCATGGCCTTGGCGACTACTCTATGATCCAGAAAGGGGGTTCTCGCTTCCAAGGATACGGCCATACTCATTCGGTCGGTCCGTGCCAGCATAAGCTCCGGAAGTCGAATCTTGGTCTCGCAGTAGGACATCGATTCCGTTCTTGGCCGCGAACCGAAGGTACGGACCTGCTCTTCGTAGACCCTTGCAGCGCACCCTACCGTTCGCGATTTATTTCGGTCGTTTAACAATGGCATTTCATCCAACTCGAAAGCGGTAACCCATGACAGGAATCGTTGCGCGTCTGGCAATTCGCTCATCTCCAATGCCCGCACCATTTGTTCGGCGAACGGTAGCTTTCGGCTCATGCGGCACAGTGTTCTCCGCATACCGGCAGGAAGAATTTGCAATCGGTGTATCTTCTGATCGGAAACGAACCGGGTATACCCACCAAAGAGTTCGTCTGCCCCCTCACCCGTTAGAACTACCTTGACGTGCTGTGCCGCCAGTTCTGCCACCTGGTAGGTAGGAACGATTATCGGGTCCGCAAAAGGTTCATCGAAGTGATGAATCAGCATAGGAAGCTGTTCAACCTTGTCGGCCGTGCAATCGACCTCGCGATGCTCGGTGCAGAACTCTCTTGCTATTCTATTCGCGTGGATTCGTTCATCAAGCTTCCCGATCTCGCTGAATCCGATTGAAAACGTTTTTACCGGTTCGCTCATCGCCTCAGACATAAGGGCAACAATGCCGCTGGAATCGAGCCCTCCGCTGAGGAATGCCCCAAAAGGCACATCACTCATCAGACGAATCTTAACGGCGTCTGCCAACAATTCGTAGAGCTCATCGGCCAGATCGTCTTCAGACAGAGCTGCCAAACTCCCAGCTCCTGGATCCGGATCCCAATACTGTTCGATCTCGTAGGTCCCGTTGCGCTGATCAACGCGAATCAGACTGCCAGGAAGCAGCTTGTGAATACGACGAAAAATGGTCTTGTCACGCGGAACGTACCTAAGCGTTAGGTACAGCTCCACAGAGTCCATATCGAGCTCAGGTGAAAATCCCGGGAACTCTAGAATTGCTTTTATTTCGGAGGCAAATAGAAGCAGGTTGCCGTGGCGGCAATAAAACAACGGCTTTATGCCCAGGCGGTCGCGCACTACCAATGCTGCCTTTTCGGCTGCATCCCATATGGCAAAAGCGAACATTCCGTTGAGGTGAGTTGGACAACGGTCTCCGAATTCCTCGTACAGGTGAACCAGCACCTCGGTATCCGCTCGAGAGATAAACTTGTGACCATCGGCCACCAAATCACGTCGAAGGTCTGCTTGGTTATACAGCTCGCCGTTAAAAACAGTCCAGATCGTTTCGTCCTCGTTGTGTACGGGCTGCTTGCCACCGGCTGGATCGATGATACTTAAACGTCTATTGGCTAAGGCGACGGCGTCATCACAGTATATGCCTTCGTCGTCTGGGCCCCTATGCACGAGCTTCCGAGACATTCTTAGAAGGTCGTCCTTGTTGGGTGGAGGTCCTTCTTCAAGTTCGATTATACCGCAGATTCCGCACAAAACGTCCAGGCGCCGCCTTTCTACAACTCTGGCAAGGTCGACGAACTGCTCCGTCGCCCGCCGTTGACCGCTAAAACAAGCTCCCATTCTCCATTTTCGAAGTATCCCATTAGAACCAAGCAGGCTATGTATGCTACCGTGCCAACCAGCAAGCCAACGAGAATGGGTCCCAATTGGGTTGAAATTAAAAACCTCAGACATGAACCCATCACGATAAACGCTAGCACCGTCTTTATCAATGGTCGGAGATTTTACTCGAAGTCAAAACAAAACCTTGCATAGCAGAACAATTTGGACCACGTAAGTGGCGAGTGTCGTGCCAGCAGCACAGTAAAATTCCCAAAGCGAAACGAGCAGGAAGTTTGCTGTCAAATTCAACATAGCGCACGCCCCATTACTTCCATATTCCCCTCCAGCCTGACGATCGCCTCCGCCTGCGCACTCAATTTCATCGCCAAGATTCCCAATGCCACAAATCCGATTACCGTCCAATGTGAAAGATATTGGCTGGTAGCGAAACTGGTCTGGGCCATGAAAGATTGCTACCACATACCAATCCTGGCATTGTCAACCAGCAACAGCAATCCGAAAACGCGCGAACAGGCGCATACATGACATGGTGGGAAGACGGAAGTCGATGTCTGTCGCACAAATCTACATCATCTTTGCGTTGGGACCTGGCAGACTTGAATCCGACTATTGATACGGAATGAAAGGGCGAGTTGGTGAGCGCCTGGACTATCGCCAAAGGCACTACCACTCCGAGCCGAAAGCATTCGGGCCACTCGATAGCTTCTCGCGCCAAAGCCTAGAAGTGACTTAACCGCTGGATAATAGGATTCTGTAATATCGCTCCGAAGATAGTAGAGCCGAGCCGTCAGTATTCGAAGCACGACTGCGAAACCCAATATTCCAGCCAAGCGGAATGGCACTGATATCCAATTCACGATGGTGCCTCAACGCGACTCGTTACGAGCATTTCGAATCGAGGACGAAAGTACTGTCGCCGATGAGACCATATGTTGTGCTTCACCAGCTCGCCGCCCCATTTGTGCTTGAATCGACGGATCCGCTCTTCCTTCGGGCTCTTCGGATCCAACGCAACGCCGCTCTGATCGTATCTAACTCCTTTTCGAGCGCATTCTCGTATTATCTCCCAGCGAATTAGATCATTGCCGCAAAGCGACTCGTTTATGTCGATATCGGTCTGTCCGGCCATGAATTCCGAGGCTACACGTCCGAATGTTATGCAACCCAAAACCGCAGTCGGTATGTTTTCACGATATGACATATAAAATGTCGCATCTTCGCCCTCGAATACGTCGTCGAAAATGTCCGCGTAGGAAAGATTCAGCAAAGACAACCCCAACCTCGCCCTGCATTGATTGTACAGCTCAACAACGGATCCTGTCATTGAACCCGGCTCGACGGGTTTAACAACGACGCCATTTTTTCTGGCCTTGCGAACGGCTTTGCGGGCGCTACGCTCCAGTGCTGACCAGCACGCCTCTTCTCCATTGGATCCGTCGATTATCAACGTGGCTCCTTTGCACGACCTGAAACCGCGATCCGCCATCAAGTCTTCCACTTCGGTGCACAACTCGTGGTCGTGATATGCAGGAGTGGTCGGACCTATCTTTCTGAATCCTCTTTGCTCAGCAAAACTGACCACTGCGTCCAGAATCTTTTGCGTAGCCTCGTCGGCCCCTTCGCGGGCCAATACCACAGGACCGCATTCCCAGCAGATCGTAGCGGTTTTCAGAAGATTCAGACCACGAGCGACGATCCGAGCAAGCAAAAGAGCGGCAACATTTTCTCCCTCTCGCACGATCCAATAAAGTGGCGTACTGCCTTCGTAGCCCTGTAGGAACCTACCGTAAAGTGAGCTCTGAAAGTAACTTCCCCCAATCGCCGAACGCACCAGTTCGTCCCATCCCGCCGGCGCCTCGCTTTCGCGGAACTCGACCGACATTTCCCCTTTCCTAGTAAAACATGTCATATGTGCCTGACAATGACAGCGGGATTGCCAGCAACAAGGACGTTGCTCGGCACATCTGTGCGAACTACGGCTCCTGCACCTATCACCGAATTCTCTCCAACTTCGACCCCTTTCAATATCGTTGCTCCTAATCCGATCCAGACATTGTTCCCTATCCTGATACTCCTCATCGGTGATTCCGCATCGTAAAATCCCGTCCGCCAAATTTCCTTGTCGTGATACATTCTCTTCCTAGGATCTACGCTGTGACCATCGTAATCGATGATGACGACGTTAGGCGCTACGATGACCCCATCCCCAATATGGATACCACTTTTCGAAACCAAAGATGTCCCCCGATTGATGGCGCAGTGCCGACCAATTGCAATCCCTTGCCCGCCGTCGGCGACGATGGCGATATTTCCCTTGGATATCTGAGGCGCTTCAGAGACATGAGATCGAAGATGCGTATTTTCGCCTATTTCGATCGTGGAATTCGAACGTCGTACTAGGGGAAAGCCGGTCACAACAACTCCGGGTGCCATACTTACACCCCTCAGCCTCACAACCTCCTTGGACAATATGGATCCCAGCCTTCGTAGGCAGCGGCCGATGATTCTCGACTGGAACCATGAAGCGTCATCTGACGATCGATGCAGCCACATGGCACTCAACGTCGATACACTCGCACGGAACTTTTCCAGGCCCGAATTTGCTGCGAAACTCCCGGTAACCGCTTCCGTTCCAAATTTCGGAGAATGGTTCCGCAAAAATGTTGCCGAAATGTATCTCGTCGCTGTCGTTGAGCATGCAACAGGGACAAACGTATCCATCGAACGTAATTGCAATCGAAGTCCATGGGGCAGAACAACCCTTGAAACGGACGTACCTCGAAGGATCCGGACCATCAAACGAGACGGCGACTCCCAGCTTCACTCCAGCTTCCGACGCACTCGCTTTTTCTTCGACGAATTTTAGACCTGCTTTGACGTGTTGATCCCGCCAAAGATCAACGTCAGGCCGGTATTCCATTATTGGTGTGAAGGTCACGATATCAACCTCCAGGTCAGCGCACAATTCGACCATCTCGGTCATCCTTCCAATGGTTGAATCCATAACAACCATGTTGACGCGAATCGGAGCGAGCCCGGATCCACCGTTCTCAGCACCCGTCAATGAACGGATTCCGTTTATGACCTGGCCATAATTCGCACGAACTCGAATTTTTTCGAATTCCTCGGCGTTGGGAGAATCAAGCGAGACAATGATTTGTGACGCCAACTCCCTCATCTCTAACAATACATTAGATCCTTGCCTGTCCAAAAGCGTTCCGTTGGTGACGAATGTCACGTCCACGCCTCGCTCTTTCGAAGCGCGAAGCATGGGCAGCAAGTCTTTGTTGATCAAGGGCTCTCCGATACCAGTCAGAGTACCGCTCCGCAGAGTGGGAATCTCTTCCAGTACATGTGCAAACTGTTGCAGCTTCATATTGCCAACATCACGGCCCTTTCCCCAGCCGGTTCTTCGGCACATTATGCAATCGATATTGCACAGGTTCGTAACCTCTATATTGGCACTAGTCGGTCCCTGCCACGCCCTCTGAAAACCAGCTAGCTGGCTCGTGAGGTTGGCAATCTTTCTCATACCAATTGCTCCTTGCCTGTATTGGCCGATTCAACTTTACCCGCAACTCGAAAACATACGTCGTCGCCGAACATGTTTATCCATATCTCCTTCAGCAATGGGATACCGTCATCGGCGCAGTACTCCATGATTTCGACATTCATCTGAGCCAATTGTCCCCTAAAATCTTTGACAGACCAGAATCTCACATGTTCAGAAGGATGAAACGCCCATTGACATGGAAACCTACCAAACAAAAGCCTCAAACGATGTTCAATGAACGCGATATTGGGTATCGAAACCAGGACCTCGTTCGCGATCCGAAGATATTTGTTGAACACATCCTCCGACTCGACAACATGCTCGATAAATGCGGACAACACGACGACATCAAAATGTTTATCGGGCATCTCTTTCGTGACATCCATTACATGGGCTTCGATGCCGCGTTCCCGAGCCTTCTTGACGGCTACGTCCGATCGATCAACGCCCACAACGCTACACTGTTTTTCCTGATGGAGATAACTGGCGAAGGCACCATCACCGCATGCGACATCCAAAACAGCGCTGCCATCCGCTATCCAGGATGCGAACACTTTGTGCCGTGATGCCAGGTGTGTCGGCGTACGCCATTCCCAATAGTCCTCATAGGAAAGAGTTTCACCTTTGAACGGAATGTAGCAAAACAACCGTTGAACTCTGTCTGGAAGATTCCTAATTCTTCTCCGAAACGTCACTTTTATGTGTCCCCGTGTCGCTGGTTTTTGTTGCAACGAATCTGTACTGAAAGGCAAACAGATGTTTGAGCACTCCTAAAGCAAGTACCCTGCAGACCACACCCAGACGCAAAGGGAATCCCAGCACCGACACATCCAACAGCCGGTAATTCGGGTGAACTTCACGCACGGTCAATCCAGCCGAACCCAGCAGTTCCGTGGCGCTACGACGCGTAAAAAATCTGAGATGGGAATGGCACAGAATTCCACGTTCGGAGTACCGAAAACGATTGCATACCAGGCTCCAGATCACTGACCAGTGCGCAACATTTGGGAGACTTGCGACGAGAGTGCCGCCTCCCTGGAGCAGTTTCACGTATCGAGCCAACTCAAACGTCGGCATCGACATGTGTTCGAGAACATCTCCGAAAATCATGCAGTCGAAATGGCGTTTGCCGCAATGCGCAGTCAACTGATCATAGTTGGAGTAAACCGCATCGAGATACTTTCTTGCCTCAATGGCCGCACCCGTGCAGGTCTCCACTCCAACCACAACCACGTTACCCCGAGCTTTGAGAAGACGACCGAGATATCCCATGCCACACCCTACATCGAGAATCATCCGCGCATTCGCCGGCACGTGCGCTTCCAAGTCTGGCCGGTGATCGCACATCATAGCCGGATCGATTTCAGCCTTCTCCCCAATCCAGAACGCCTTCTGGGGAGGCGGAGTCTGTACTCTCCGAGCATTTAGCATGTTGCTAGCCGCCTCGATTGCCGTCGCCCCCACTCTAGGGATCGAGTAGTGCCTTTTGAATAGTTCAAATCCTGCACGTGCTATCTCGTTCCTTCTACTCGGATGCTCGCGCAGGAAGATGATGGCCTCAGCCAACGCCTCGGCGTCACCGTGAGGAACGAGCCATGCGTTTCTCCCGTGACTGAACACTTCCCTTGCGGCTGGGGAATCACCGGTGATTAGCGGCCGTGCGGAGGCGATCGCGGCGTATGCCTTATTAGGCACCACCTGTTGGGCCTTCTCGGTCCTTCCGAAGATCCCCAGGCAGATATCCGCCCTGCTCTGTAGAACCGCCAACTCATGCTCTCGCACCCTAGAACGCAGTTTGACGTCTTCGAGAGTGTTGGCTTCCACTGCAGCCTGAACGGAGTCTCTTCCAGGACCATCGCCCACCATGACGAAACTAACTCCCATGCCTGCCAATCTACGTGCCGCTTCTACTATGACATCGACGCCTTGAAGAGGAATGAAGGATCCCCAGAATAGCACCGTAAATTCCTCTCCAACATCAGGCTCACACTCCCCGGTAAAGACATTCTCGTCAGCGCCTACGGGAACACATTCAAATTTCCCGGGCCATAGTCTAAATTCCCGCAAGAAATAATCGATCTGGCTGCGGGTATCCAAAATCACCCTGTCGCTAAGTCTGCAGGCGGCGACATCCACCAGGCGCCAGAACAACGCTCTTGCTCCGTCCGGAGCGCATCGAGCCTTGTCGTGCACCACTGTCTGGTATACCGAAAAATACGCATCGAATATTATCGGACCCTTCGCAATGAGCCGAAAGAACGGCAACATGAAATGGCCACTAGAGCCCACCCACAATACGTCGTAGTCGAGAGAGCGATTTAGCGTTCTGAAGCGAACGAGCTTCTTTAGGAAAAACGACTCTTCCCGACGAAAATGAAACTCAACAACAAAGGCGCCATTCGATTTCAGTCCGTTGATCAAGATCCGCGTTCTCGAATACTCCGGATCGCCTATGGTCACATACAGAATTTTCACTTGCCGCCCATTCGAACCCGAACTGTCACGCGAGCGGGACCTTTTCTGCAATACCCCAGAGGGATTTGAATCTGCTACTAGTTCCATCTGTCTTCCTTTTTAGTCGGGGATAGATGTTTGGAACGAATGACAACAACCTCGACGGCACGAACAGAAACGGCCACAAACCCTCTGGAATCTTCTCCAGGATTCCCTCGGGAAGAAATTGAACCATCGACGGAACCGGGTTCCAAACTCGAACATCCCCATTGAACCCTGTTCTTCTCAGGAGCTCGCGAAGCTCGTCACGCGTGACCCCGTGTCCGATTTCCTTGCGATGTCGATACACTAGGTGATCGTTGTTGGGAGTTGAAAAAAGCAAACATCCTCCTGTCTTGAGAACTCGCCAAACCTCCGCGAGAAGGGCAACTTGAGAATCGCACGAGTCGGGAATTTCCAAAACATGACTCAGGACCACTCCATCGAAGAAACCGTCGGGCCAGGGAATCTCGTAGAACGAAGCTGTCTTGAATACTCCTTGCGGACAAAGATGTTGCGCCTCCTGCACTAAGGCAGCACAGTGGTCGACACCGTGAATTCGAGCCCCAGTGGCGAAGCTAATCATGAACCCCGTATTGCAACCGACGTCCAAGACATTTCCGTCGAGGGCCATTATTTCCTCGATGATTCGAACACGCACATCCAGGTAATCGCCCCACCAAGTCTTTGGGCTCCACTGTTTATATCGGCTTGCAGTCTGCAGCAAGAATCCCATTTGCGCCCAACCGCTACCGTTCATCCCGTCAAGACTCGAAACAAGCTAGGTCGAAGAATCCGTGCATCTTGTAATACGCCGCAACGGTCCACGCGAGGACACTGCAGCGCACGGCGATTAGCACCAGGCTCTTCCACATTCTGGAAACGTACCTGTCCGTCGCACTTTCCAAGCACCGCGAAGTCATGGGTCGACCGGAAGTGCGTTGGATGTATTCCGGAGACGTCCGAGAGCTCGCCACCCTATGCCGTCGCGACTTTGCAATTCGAAATCTGCAACTCGAGCATTGGCGAACCAAGTTTCAACCTCTTGGCGTTCGAAATATTCAGTTGAGGGTGCTGCGAGCCGATCGAACCAGTCTGCGTGGCCGACCCGGAACGGTAGGTCCGCGTATCGCGTAAATGGCAATCTTGCCGATATTCCACGTCCCCACGGAAGACTCCGAAGAACCTTGAAGGGCAATGAAAACACCAGGAAAGAGAGGACGTTCAAACAGAGGGAGATATAATACAGGGAACGCATGGAGGTACTGCGGAACACGAGTCTCATGAGATCAACCAAGCGATACAAACCTTTTCGCTTCCCGTACACCCAGACGAAAATCCCCCCATCCTTTTTGAGAAGGCGAGACAAGCTAAGAAACCCACCCTCCGGATCCGGAAGATGTTGGATAACACCGACGGAATAGACCAGATCAAACACCGGCTTTAGGGGCGGGTCGAAAATGTCTCCCTGGATCACATCCACGTTTTCGCACTCTCGAGTATTGTGACGAGCAGCTTCGACAGCCTCGCTCAAATCCATAGCGATGACCTTCGCACCGTTAGCAGCAGCGTGGAACGAATGCCTCCCGAAACCACACCCAGCATCCAATACAAACTTCCCCCTAAAATCAGAAGGTTTCATCAATGGCTCGAAATAGCTGCGGAAGTTGTCTCCCCAATGTTCGTACATCTCGGAAAAGGTTGTCCATTGATAGCCAAAGTTTCGCAGCGTCTTGAGCTTTAGTGTCGACTCATCCTCATCCGGATCCGCCGGGCGTTCTGCAGAAGCGTTGACGTACTCGGGATGAAATCTCTTCAGCGTTTCGGCCAAAAGACCCTGTTTTAGCAGTCGTGGAATTCCGTTGATTATCGGAAAATGATGCCCCTGCTGACACGAAAGTTCACCGTTTTCAAGATCCCCCGCTTCTCCCGAGTTAAATTGCGGTTCGGAGGATAGTAGATCGCCTTGACAGATAGGACATGCGATCACTCCTAGTAAGAAACGTCTCATAGTTCGACGGACCGCCCGACAACGAGTTTGGCGCGAGAATATCCGGCTTTTAGCCGTGCAGTTGTAACAATCGAGAGGGGAACCAGATTCAAGGGATGTGGATTAAAAGCGATTCGAAATATCGTGTAATCGGTGGGAGTCGGACGACTCGGAAAATGAGAGCAGAGCATGTCGATACGACTCCCGTTCAACCCATCAAAAAGCAAATATTAAACCAGCCCCCTAGAACCCTTCGACTTGCATTTATTGTGCTGAAGCCACAGCTCTAGCACAATGATCGCCCAGAGCTGCTGGCTCCAATCCCTGCGACCTGAATCGTGCTCGGAAATCATTGTTTTTACTCGCTTCAAGTCGAAGTATTCACCAGTGGCGCGCGTTTTTACTAGGATGCTGTCCAACATCCACGACCTGAGCTCGGTTTGGAGCCAGCTCGCCAGGGGAATGGCGAAACCTTGTTTCCGTCGCCGAAGGATTGAACTGGGAAGATACTTTTCGGCAAGCTTTCGCAACAGAATCTTGCTGTGCCGCGAGGAGTATTTGAGATTCTTCGGTAGTCTAGACATCAATTCGACGATTTTGTGGTCAAGCAATGGTGAGCGGGCTTCGAGCGAATTCGCCATAGTCATCCGATCGAGCTTTACCAGAATGTCGTCCGGCAGATAAGTCATCAGATCTAGCCACAACATGCGCTGCTGCCCGGCATGCGCTTGGTCGCTGAAATAATCCTGAAAGCTGTCGGGGCCCTCATATTCGACTAGTACATCGGCAAATTGTTCCGTATACAGCAGATTTTTCTCTTTTCGGGTAAAAAAAAAGCCCAGCTAGTGTTTGGAGCCTCGGCGACCGCAGTTGAATACTCCGCAAACCGCTTAATCTTCTTGATCGTACTTGCTCCAAAGTACGTCGATGGTTCCCTGATACCACCGAATAGGGTCTGCAGCAAATTTATTCCCCCAAGACTTGGAAGGTGACCCGCCAGATCCGCCCAAGTTCGAGCCTGATATCTCCGATATCCACCGAAGATCTCGTCTCCTCCATCCCCACTCAGGGCGACGGTAACCTTTTCGCGCGTCACCCTGGACAGGTGGAATGTTGGAATCGCCGACGAGTCAGCGAATGGCTCACCGAAATGTTCAATAAGCTGTGGAACGATATTCGTAACGTCATAGGATACCAGGTGTTCCTCATGTTCCGTATCGAGCGCCAGGGCCACTTCCCGCGCAAAAGTTAATTCGTTGTAGGCGGTATCATCAAAGCCAATCGAAAAGGTCCTGACAGGCTTAGTTGACGATTGTTGCATCATGGCGGTAATCAGGCTGGAATCCAACCCCCCGCTCAGAAACGCCCCCACGGGCACATCTGCCAACATCCTCAACGAGACCGCCTCCCTCAGGGTACCGTCCAATTCCTCGACCAAGTCAGCGGTCGGTCGCCGCTTGTCTACGTGGTCATAACGCACAGACCAGTAGCGTTCGATTGTGAGTTTTCCGTCCCGGTAGATAGCATAAGAAGCGGGGGGTAGTTTGCGTACGGACTTGTAGATGGTACGTGGATGAGGTACAAACAGATATGTGAGGTACTCGTCGATTGCCACCGGATCGATGCTACTATCTATATCGGTACAGAACAAAGGAGCGATTTCCGATGCAAAGACAAGCGAGTCGGCTGTATGGGCATAGAAAAGCGGCTTTTTCCCCAAGCGGTCGCGGGCGAGAAGCAGCGAATCATCACGACTGTCCCAAATGGCAAACGCATACATGCCTCGGAGTTGTCGAAATAGGTTCTCACCCTCATCCTCGTAGAGGTGAACTATGGTTTCGGTGTCAGCTTGCGTCCGGAACCTATGCCCCCGGCGGATTAGATCGGCGCGCAACTCATGGTGATTGTAAATTTCGCCGTTAAACACGATCCAGATCGAACCATCTTCGTTTGACATCGGCTGGCTACCGCCCTCCAGATCGACGACCTTTAGGCGGCGCATGGCCAATCCGATGTTCCGTTCGCAATAAATACCCTCGTCATCCGGCCCACGATGAACCATTCGTTGGCACATGCACTCCAGAACTTCCCTCGAGACATGCCTGTTATTGTCCGCAGCTGCTATGCCCGCGATTCCACACATCTAGTTTCGCATTGCCTCTCCGTAGATTTCCTCTACCTTCGTGGCGCAAGCACTCCACGTAAGTCCCTTCTCCAAAACGCTCTGCCTGCCACGATCTCCCAGTCTTAGGCAACGCTGCGCATTACTCATCAGCTCGCGGATTGCCATCGACAGCGACTCGACATCGCCACAATCTACCAGAACCCCTGACTCCTCGTCCGTGATAAGCTCGGAGGTACCGCCAACGTTGGTCGCAACTACCGGGACTCCGCAAGCTTGAGCCTCTATGACGACGTTCGGACGTCCCTCAGAAAGGCTCGGCAGGACCAAGACGTTGGCGGCATTCATCCATGAAACCATCTCGCTATGAGGGCGACGGCCAACAAACAAGACCTTCTCCTCAAATCCGCCGCTCTTCACGGCGTACTCCAGCTCTGATCGCAAGGGTCCTTCGCCGGCCAAAACCAGAAGAAAACGTTTTTCTTCGATCAATCTCGCTGCCTCCAAAAGGTATGTGAGTCCCTTCACAGGTGCGAGCATGCCGACGAAGAGGACAATAAATCGATCCCCCGGCAAGTCGAGATCCCTGCGAGAAACAGACCGGTCGCGAGGTCGAAACTGGGCATCGACGCCGTTGGGAACCACGCGAACACGGTTTTTGTTGGCACCGATTTCAACCAACCTTGCGGCTATATCGTCGCTGACCGCCAGCAGTCGATCAACCTTGCGGTAGACGAAGCGATTGAGTGCTCTCAAGAACGTTCCTGATGCGTGGATATCTGATCCCCGCACTGAGAGAACAACCGCCTGGTGTCCGCAACATCTGGCCATCAGTGCAACCAAACCACAGATCGTCCAGTTGCAATGAATCACCTCGCACCGTCGAACAAGCCTGACCGCTGCCAACACGAACCCCGCAAGAAAGAATGGAGTTTGTACTCGCGCCAAGAAGCTCGTGGCAATGTTCGACGGAATCCCTCCTCGGTAAGCCACTCGTTGAAGTCTGGACGGCAACATGTATCTGAACCGAGTGATCTTGATTCCACCCAAATTCTCAGAACGTTCGATGCCCTCTTCATGTGGAGCCAGCACCTCAAGGCTATGCCCTCGGGCTTGCAGCTCGAGGGCCATTTGGTACACAAAATTCCCGTAGTAATCGCCAGAAAAACGGGGGAAACTCGTCGATAATATGCAAACTCTCACCGGCCCCATTCAACTGCTTTCCTCCATGTCATATAACATGGCAAAAAGAAGAAATTGGATTCCCATAATGATCATCAACGCGCAGACAACGGAACGCGGCCCGCTTACACCAACTCCAACCAACTGCTGGTAGGCCAAAAACACACCGAAACCGACCCCGAGCGGAAGCAAGAGCAACCCGAACAAGTAAAAAAAGAACAGGGGATGGAAATCCCTGATTAGATACTTGCTAAACAGGCGCCAGAAGAACCCATGGACCAACATAGGGGCCACGCGGAGGGCGTAACTTCCTCCCTTTATCTGCGACTGCCGCTCTCCCTGCAGATAGATCGCGCGCCTGGGCACATCCAACACCTTAAGCCCATAGGCATTCAGCCGAACCAAAAAATCCATTGGATAGCCATACCCCTTCCAGGCTTTGTTCCAATCGATCAGATCGACTCCTCTCTTCGTAATAGCCGTGAATCCGTCCACCACGTCGTAGACCTTGTAATATCCAGACGCGACCTTCGTCATAATTGAGATCAATGCATTGGGGAAGAACCGGGTCCAGGGCATGTCCTCCAAGCCCACCTCCGGCATCATAAAACGATTGCCTTTGGTATAATCTGCTCGGCCGTCGACGATAGGATCCAGAAGATCGCCGATTTGTTCCATGGGCATCTGGTTGTCCCCACCTACCACAACGGTTACATCATGTTCCTGCTTACTGGATTCCAGGTAACCGGTAATGATGGACTGTCCGACCCCCTGGTTTTTCTCGTGCTGTAGAAGTCGAATGCGGTCATCCCCGCGGCTCTTCTCCGCAACGATCGAGGTCGTTTGGTCGCTGCTGCAGTCGTCAACAACAAATACCGCATCGATAAGACCCGGCACTGCTTCCAGAGTGGGCCCGATGAGCCGCTCCTCGTTGTAAGCCGGTATTACGAGTGAGATTTTTTTCCCTCGGTACACGTCGCCCTCGCTAGTTCAGGTCGATGAGCGCTCCGCCGCTCTCCAGAGATTTGCTGGCCGCTTCCAGAATGCGCACAACCCGTAATCCGCTCTCGCCGTTCGTTCGGGGGTCCCGATTGTTTGCAACGCATGCCAGAAATTCCGCGCATTCTACCCTGAGCGGCTCCACGAAGTCAATCCTAGGTATCAGCACATCCCCGGCGCGCTGGATCAATTGAAATTTTCCGAAGGTGTCGAACTCCCCCAGCGATCCGCCTATATGCCGCCGATCGATACCCTTGTCGAAGAGTTGAATCTTGGCATCGGCGCTCGAATCATCGTACACCACCATTTTCTCGCTGCCGACCACCGTCGTGCGCCTCACTTTGCCCGGGTCCAACCAGCTGACGTGAATGTGCGCCGCAACTCCACTGGCAAACTCCAGGTTTAGGTAAACCACGTCCTCAACGCCCTTCTGAAGATAGGTATAGCCGCGGGCGTTTACCGCGACCGGCATCCCCTTGAGCCATTTCAGGGCGATGGATATATCATGAGGAGCGAGATTCCACATCGCATTCACATCCTGGCGCACGATACCGAGATTGAGCCTCTGGGAATAGATGTAGTAGAGTTCTCCGAGCTCTTGCTTCTCTATATAGTCCGCGATGCGCTCCACCGCCGCGTTGTATTCGAAGGTGTGCCCAACCATAAGCACCGTCCCTCGGTTCTGCGCCAATTCGATCAGCTGCTCGCACTGCGAAACGGTTCTGGCGAGCGGCTTCTCTATGAACACGGATCTGCCGCTTTCTATAATGGCCTTTCCGAGCTCGTAGTGAGTATCGGCCGGCGTCGCCAGCGCGATGGCGTCAATCTTGCCGTCTGTGAGCAGATCCTGGAGGCAGTTGGCCAGGCGCAGCAGCGGATAAGATCTGCCTATGTTCTCGAGTCGCTTCGGCGATGCGTCTGCCACCGCAACCAGCTCGCACTCGTCTAGAACTCCGAAATTCCGGATCAAGTTGGGACCCAGTAGCCGGCCCCTACAACCCCGATGCCAATAGTCATTTCTTTGTCATTGCGCCTGAAGCGAGCTATCCTCTCTTCCGTGCGACCACCAGAACCCCCCTTCCCCACTGAAAGTGAGAGAATAGCTCATCGAATTGCAACGCCCGCGACACCAGTTGGACCAAGACGCGAGACCGCCCGACCTGCGTATCAACTCTTGTTTCCCGCTCATCCATGGAAGCTCCCGCCGTGCGTTTGAGCCAGGGGGCGAATAGCAACCTGTGATAGAGTCGCCCAAGAGGGAATCCCCATATCTTGGTACGCTCGACCACGAATCCGGCATTTTCGAACAATCCAATGAGCCCAGGTTTTGTATATCGTTTTACATGTCGAGCCCAAACATCACTATCGTCCCACAGCGCCGGGTTGAAAGGAACGCTAACCACACAGGGAGCCCCCACCCTCAAGACCCGGTAAAATTCGGCGACTGCCCGCGCGTCTCCCCCTTGCTCGGGAGTCACGTGCTCCAACACCTCACCACACACGAGGCCATCGAATTGATCGTCGCCAAAGCTCAACTCCGTCACCGAACCCTGACGGACGCGAAGGGTTTCCTCCAGACCGCTCCGGGCAGCCACCGTTTGAACGAATTCAACGAACTGAGGTGAATCCTCCACCGCATCGACGTCGTAGCCGCAACGGCATAGGTCGACAGCCAAGCTCCCGCTCCCGCATCCCGCATCCAAGACGCGACCTCGTGCGACGGCCCGGCGTAACAGCCGCAACAGCAGGCGTTCGCGGAACAGATGCACCGGTCCGCGAATCTCGCACTCACCCCAATCGGTCGCGGACTCAACTTGCAAGCCGATGCTCCAGAACCGGCATCAGGTGTCTTCCAATCGCCGCCGGTGTCCCGCACGACTGATACCGTTGGTACCCCGAGTTGGCAATACGAGCCAAGAGCGTGCGGTCAGCGTGAAGTCTGGTAATTGATCTGGCGAGATCGGCCCCGTCCGGAGCGCACAATAGCGCGGTATCTCCATCCTGCAGGAATTCCCGAATGGCCGGCGAATCCCTGGTAACTACTGCTTTGCGCAGGGCGATTGCGCCGAAAACCTTATACGGGATGACCCGCGCCGCTTTTGCCGTGCTTCCGAATATACCCAAGCAGAGGTCGGCAGAGCGAATCTGTTCGACCAGCTCACGAGGTCCCATCCACCGGTCGATGAGCTCGATATTACACAGCTCTCGGGCTCTGGCTTCCATCGACTCAAAAAGCTGTCCTCGGCCAATCAGGGTAAATTGGATCTCACGTTCATGCAGGAGTCGAGTAGCCGCATCGAGGATCACGTCGACGCCATGCAACGGCACGTAGGTGCCGTAAAACAGAACTCGAAACGATCCGCAACTCTGGCCCGCCGATTCATGGGGAGGCGGTTCGTATTCGTGAAATTCATGCCCCACGAAACTACGCTGAAACTTGCCTTCCGGCAGTCCAAACAACTGGGCGTAGTAGCGGATCTGTTCCCGAGTGTCCACGAGCACTAGATCGGCTGCTCGAAAAGCCATCTGGTCGATCGCCTTCAGTAGAACCGCCCGCCAACTTCCGGGAGCTACCAGCGCGCGATCGACGGCCATCGTATCGTATAGCGAAATGAAGCTCACCAAAACCATCAAACGGCCACTGAACAGATTCAACAAGCGCCCTATAAGAATCTCCAAGAACCCGGGATATCCCACAATCACGCATTGGTGTGACCTTGCCCGACCGTACTTGCGAACGAGGGAGACATACGTCTGCAACGCTCGCCATCCCATTCGCGCGAAATCTCGCCAGTGCCAGCGACCTGGTCCATCGTGAAGAAAACCCTCCCACAGTGATTCGCGGCACTCCTCGACGTCGCAACCCGCCTCGCGTAGTCCCTTGAGCAGAAACCGGTTGACCGGATACCCCGGATCGGTTTTGTACATCCCGAAGAAACAGATCTCCATGCTCACGATTCATCCGAACGTTCAAAGCGCATTTGCGCCACTTGCTCCGCAATGAGACCCATCATGAAAATCTGCACCGATGTAGTGAATAGCAGCATCGACATGTTTGTGAACCGGTGGCTGTTCCAATAGGTGTAGCCGTAATAACCGAGTCCCATAAGGAAGACGTAGACGCTGACCGGCAGGAAGATTCGCAGGGGAGAAAACAGCATGCAGATCTTCATGATAACCAGAAAGAATTTGGTCCCGTCAGAAAATAATCTGATCTTGCTATTGCCGCTTCTCTTCGCCGCCTTGATCGGGATGTAGCTGACGCTGAATCCCGCCCGCATCAGGCACAAGGTGATGGTGGTTGGATAGGAGAAACCGTTGGGCAGGAGACTCAAGAATCTCCATGCCACCTCGCGGCGAATCGCTCGAAACCCGGAGGTCAAATCGGCAATCTTCTGTCCCGTTACGTAGGTGGCGAACCTGTTGTAGATCGAATTTGCCACACTGCGGTGCCACCCCGCCTGACTGCCTCGTCCCCGGGCTCCTACAACCATGTCGAACCTTCTACATCCTTCGACAAACCGCGGAATGTCAGCCGGGTCGTGCTGTCCATCCCCGTCCATGAGGATGACGATCTCCCCGCAGGCCTGTCGGATACCGGTTTTGACCGCCGCTCCGTTTCCTAGATTGTACGGATGCTGAACGACGCGAATGAGCGGATCCACCGCTTTTGCTGCCGCCGCGGTTCCATCCGTTGACCCGTCGTCAACCACCAGGAGTTCCCAGCCGCCTTCGAGTTGTTTGAGTTGAGCGAGAATAGAGCCCAGCACCGAAGCTATTTGACCCGCTTCATTGTAGGCAGGCACAACGATGCTAACGTTGACCGCTGAGCCTCCCACTAGGTTTCGGCCTGGGTCGCAGCGCGCGTCAGAAGAGGAAGCTCTTCCTGGAGATGGAACTCTGCCCTCCTGTGACAGGAAGGGCAAAGTGAAACGAGATGCTCGAGATTGTTCGCTCCGAGGTTCGATTCGAAGCTGCCATAGGGTATAGCATGGTGAACATCGAGCTTTCTGCCCAACGTTTCCTCGGTCACGCCGCATTTTCGGCAGGAGAAGTTATCTCGTTCGCGAGTAGCTAAGGATTGAATCTTCCAATTACCCCCTCTACTGTACCGCACCCCGGATGCACCTAAATCTGCGTCCGGTCGCTCGCTTGCCCAGGACCGCCGACATTTGGGGCCGCAGAACATCACACTGAGCTTCTTCGCCATGAACCAATCTGGGACTTCGATGCGGGTGCTGCAGTGAGCACACGCCAGCGTTGACCTATCACCAGAGTCTATTGGTGTAAGGTGACCGCCGCCAAATTCGAGATTAAGCTGGGAACCATCCGGTTTTTTCGGGGCCATTCCATTGCGCAGGGGACCGACATTCGCGCAATGTGGGGTTGGCCAAAAATACTGATTTTACTAAGGATATGTCAAGTTGTCAGTCGCTCGTAAGGGTGAAATCGACGTCCAAGGTATCGCGTACGGTGCGCGCCTGCGCCACCACCTCCCCGCGCCGGGATCGGCCGTCGCCGGGACTCTGCAGGAAGGCGATCGCCAGGCCGTCGAGGGTGATGGCGCTTGAGGTTATCGTACCTACGGTGGTTGCGAACACTACGACGGTGCTATCCTGAACCGGGCGGGTTCCCTCCCTGATGGTTGCCCAGATCTCCGAAACGGCCTCGCTGTCCTCAACCGAAAGCCGGTCTGGAAAGGCGGCGAGCTCGATGGTGAGGTTCTTGTCCTTTGAGCTGGTTGGTGCTACCGAGAAGGCGCACTGGCCGGCGGCGAGCGCAATGGCGGCCATGAGCGCAAGGTTCGCGAGAGCTCTGATCTTTCGATTCACGGCAGAAAATCCGGTGGAGTCCACGAGAAGCGCTCGGCCATGCTTGCCAGCATGTTGCCCGCGACATCCTCGAGGGCTGAGTTTTGTATATCCGACAATTCGCGCGCCGAAGCGGTCGCAGTAATGTTGCGGCGATCGACGGGGAGCAACCTCACGCGCTTGCGGGCCCGGCCGACGCCGTCGATAGTAGCGGTAAACGCCTCCATCTCCTCCCCTTCCGGGCCGAAGAATTCCATAACTCGGAACCGGAGTCTGACATCGACCCTGGTCTCTGGCAGCTCGACCAAGTAGGGTAGGTGAATACCGGCAAATCGTTTGATTTCGTAGTCCAGCACCTCCCCCGAAACCACCACATCCACACCTAGCTTTCGCGCCAGATCCCGCGCCAACAGCGGTGATACTCCCCCTTTTCGGGGCAAACCGGAGAACCGAGCCAGGTCCACCACCTCGAGACTGTCGTGGGGAGCGAGCTCCGTTTTGATCTTTGCTACCAGTCGCGGCCCGGCATCGTATTCCTCGAACCCTTCGAAGTCGAGGATGGCGATGCGCAAGACCTTCTCCGGCTCGTACAGACGTTTTATTGGAGCCGGCGGAATATAGAGTGTATGCCGCGTCCCCAACTTGCGGCGAAAACCGTGCATGCGCACCCCGAAGGTAAAAGCACCCTTGGTGGGGTGATCCAAGAATCCGATCTCCCGGTTCAATTCCAGTTGGATGCCGCGAAACAACCGAATCCGCGTGCCGAATTTCAACGCGCCAGACGCACGAGACTCCTGGGTAAACGAAACGCGAGCCTGGTACTCCACGTTGAAGCTGGCGCGATTTTGACGGCCAACCTCGATGCCGAGACCGTACACGAGCTGCGAAAGGACCTCCAAATTCCCCGACCGGAAGAATCCGCCGTTGATGTAGAGCGACAGCCTGCGAAAATGGAGGTCAACCAGATATTGCAGCCCCAAGTCCACCGACTCCGAGCTGAACGGACGGATGCCTCCCACCTTGTCCAGGGCATGTTCCCCCTTGTATCCCAAGGGTAAAGTGAACAAGAGTTGAAAGGCCGAATGGGAGCTCGACGGCACCTTGGTCTGTCTCGCGTACTTGATCCCGACTACCGGATCCCCGGTGCCGTACTTGTTGAGCCCGCCCGCTGAATCTAGAAGGAACGGCACCAAAAAACTTATATCGATGGCGGGACTGAACCCGAAGGCATACCCATAGTTTCCCGTGTAGATGCTCCCCTGCCCCAGCTCGGGGATCGTAAGACCCACCGATCGATTAAGGGCGCGGACGCGGAATCGGCCCTTCCCCAACGGCTCGGCGCTGTGAATCATGTCCAGGCCCTGGCCGAGAGGAACGCTGATGGCCGAATTCTGAGGTCGGCGCAAAAGGTTCAGATCTTGAGCCGTTACTGGAGTATTCGCCATGGCCGCAAACGAAAACGCCGCCAGTAAGATAGCCCCGTATGATTTTTCGTTTGCCACTCTTCTACAACCTGGTCGACGACTCTTGAAGGAGCGAGGTCGCTTCTTCGTTTATGTTTTGCAGCAGGTGCCCCGGATCGCGAAACTGGAACTGGCCGCGAATCAGGCGCAGCTGCGCCGAGGCGTTGTTTGGATCTGGTCTATCCAGGGCGCTGTAGCGCCCCAGCTGGAAATACGACTCTGCCAGCAGGATACGGACGTGTCGGGAATCGAAGTTGTCGTGGGAGAGATTCCGCCCATCTTCATCCAGTCGAGCCCGCGAGTCGTAGTCAGGATCGATCTCTAAAGCCGTAATAGCGAACTGGATCGCGTCGCTGAACTGTTGCAGGGCGTGAGCCACGCCCGCCCGCCCGACCCAGGCATCGGTGTTCCGGGAATCGAGCTGCAATGCTTGCCTGAAGGCCAGATCGGATTTTTCCAGGTCTTGCTGTTTGAAGAAAGACCACGCGATGCCGCTATGCGCTTCTGACTTGATCTGGTTCTTGACACCTTCCGCCCCCTCCAATAGGTCGGCCTGTTCGAGGGTCTGAGTAAAACCGTCGATGGCTGCGGCGTAGTTCCCGGTGTTGTAAGGACTCCAATCTGCCGGCAGTCTGTCCCGCAGTTTGTCCTCTTGTCGTTTTATTTCAGTAGGGCCAAGTCCGTTGCCGCCCCCGCACCCCGATTGCAACAGGATTGCCGCGCCGATGAGCGCGATAAACTTCATATTGTTTCCCATAGATGACCTCTTTGGACTCATTTCAACAACATCATGGAACGCGACAAGATTCGATTTCCTGACTCCAACCTGTAGAAGTAGATGCCGCTGCTCACCGTGCCACCGCTCTCGTCTCGCGCATCCCATTGCAGCTCATGCCGACCAGCCGATACCTCTCTGGCGAGCAACTGACGTACCAGCTGACCCGATATGTTATAAATAGCGAGTCGCACGGATCTTTCCTCGGGTACAGCCAGGGAACGTCCTGTTTGCCGCGGCGCCCGATACCGGTGATGTTTCCTGTAGCATTAAGTTGAGCTTCGATACTCCACTGGATGGCCGAGTCCGGATGGGAGACGCGATCGAGAATGAACTTATTGAGACTGTCTTCGTGGGACGTGCCGGCAACGAACTGAACGTCGGGCAGTGGCAACAAGCGGAGGACCTCGCTCTCGCCGAATACGCGGATGTGCGCCGTCTCCGTATTGCTATTTCCCAGGCTGTCCCTGGCCGTGAAGGCTACCGTATCAGTACCCGAGCTAACACCGAAGAACTGCACGATGTTCCCTTCGATAATCGCGGGGATCGAATGGTCGCCTCCAAGGATGGTGAACTCCCAGGTCAAACTCTCCACCGGGAACTCGGCTGGGGCTTGAACGAAGTTGTCCAGATCCAGCACCTCGATGAATACTCCCACGGGCACCTCGAGGGTCAGCGGAAACGGACGGATCTGGAAGGAGTCTGAAGGTGGACCGCCCGATCGAATCGTCACGAGCATGGTATCCTGTGCCGTGATACCCTCCGGCGAGATCACCTGAAAGATTACGGATTCAGTGCGGAAGGTTGCACGGTCACTCACAACGAAGGTGACCAGGTGCGTAATCGGATCTATGCCGATCTGGAGGTTGCCTTGATCGAAACTGTCCAGGACGCGCCAGCTCATCTCCTGATCGGAGTTGTTCGAGTCGTAATAGAAGCTATCAAGGTCGATTTCGCTGTGCCGCTGTCCCTGATCCAATATCAGGTCGGGGAGTCCGCCGGCCACAGGCGTTCCATCTGAGGAGTAGATCCTGAGCTTCAAATCATCCGACTGATTCCCCGGGTCCGAGACAATCAGAACTGCCTCCTCGTAGCCAACGAATTCGAACGGCGAAGCCGCCGAAAGCACGTGATTCTCATCGACCTCAAGTACCGTCCTGATGAACGAAGGGAATGCCCAGGCAAGCTCCGAGTCGGCGTTGTCCGGGTCGTCGACGAAGTCGTCCAGATTCTCTTGAGCCGTATCTCCTCCGGGTATCAGATTGACCTTGATCTCATCGGGAAACACGACCGGTGGCAAAGCCTCCGCGGCGGTTATGAAGATCACCATCGTGTCGGAGAGTCGTTCGGGATCCACCGGATCCGCTAGTCGAAAGGTGACCCTTCCCAACCCGGAAAAATCTGGGGTGCCGGTGATCGAGATCACCAGGCCGGCCTCGGTCCGGGTGGTGTCGGTGGCAAAATGCTCTTCCGGGTCATCTACCCAGGACAGCTCGAGGCTGTCCAATGATGTGTCCACGTCCCGTGCAATGTTGCTCAACAGATAAGAACGGGTCCCTCCCCGGCTAACCTTCGGCTCCCGGTCCTGCAGAATGAACTCCGGCGGGTCTGGAAGCTCGATCACCTCGATGATCACGCGCAAAGAATCCAACCCGCGGAAGGCATCGAGCACCACCACCTTAAGCGAGTCGGTTCCAAAGAAATCCTGCCGGGACCATACCAGTAGCTCGTGGGTGTTCGGGTCATCGTCGGCCCGCACATTTACCGTGTCGGAGAAGGCACCGAACGGCAGCACCGTAAAGTTCAGCTCGCTCTGCGGGTCGATGACGTCCGGATCGTCGACAATCTGATCAAGATCTCTGCCGCGAAACGCAACACGCCTGTCCAGAGCTAGACCCGGCGTAAACGGACTGCCGTCCTCGACGATGCGAATCGTGTCTCGCTTGACCCCATCGGCACCGGGTTGAATCGAAAACACGGGTGGATTGTTCACCACAATATCCGAGAATTCGGTGGTCTTATTAGGCTCCTGACCCGGGATGAGTCCCGAAGGTTCCTCGGCGATCCAGATGATCCGCTGGCGCCCCGTCCAGCCGTTCTTCGGGGTCACCTTTACGCGGTTGGTCACGGGCTCGATCTCCACCGAAAGGCTGTCCTCCAGGAAACTGTCCACAACGGAAGGATCGACGTTGGGAAGCTCGAAGGACCAGCGTATGGAATCTGGAGCGGCAAGGGTGCTGGAGACGTAGCTCGTCAGCGAGCCAATCTGCAGACTGTCGGCCTGGCCGGGTGAGAGGATCACATCCGGGATGTCTCGCAGTTGCAGCCCGGTAACCGTGATTTCCATACCCCGGACGGTGAGGAAGCGAACCTCTTGGCCATCAGGCAGTACTAAACGGGTTTCGCGGACCGGGTTGTCGTCGATATCAATTCGACCGTTGACGATGGGACGGACGCAAAGCAGCCGAAACGACGCTATCACGCCTGCTCCACCCCGGGTTCTCTGCCCGGCGGCCCCAACGACAGCGGCATAATCCAGCTGCTGACCCTCGAAGTTGGAAGCGGACGGGTCGCTTTCAGGAAGCAGAAGGTTGATCTGCTCGCCTGCACCCTGAAAGAGCGGCCCCTGGAGAAAAGGCTGGACTCCGACACGCAACTCGGCCCCCTGATCGATTACCTGGAAGGCATCGCTGGGCACCGTTATGAAAAAGGCGACTCCGGACGCCTCCACTCTGCCCAGGTCACCGAACACCTCGATGGTGATCGTCTGGCCAACCTGGACCGTCGCCCGCGAGGAGTTTCCGCCGGCCTGCTGGAGTCGCAATGTTTGCGCACCGGCAGCAGTCCAACTGAGACCGAATAGACCTATGACAAATACGGTCGGGACTAATCTATTTCGCATACTCATCGGCGTTTAGTCCGGACACAATAGTCCGGGCACCCGCAACTACGCAAATTGCGTGCCCATTTCCACACATAAGAGCATCGCCAACTCGAAGGTTGGCGGAACTGTAATTCCCTCTCCTATGACGCCCGACCGGCTGTTGGCGTTTCGGGGAGCACATTTACCTAGGCCATCGTGCGAGGGGAACTCTTTTCCTGCAGAACAAGCAAAAGCGCCGCAGGGTTTCCCCTGCGGCGCTTTGTACCGTTGTTGATCTACCTGGTTTATTTCACCAGGGTCATCTTGCGAATCTGCGAGAAGTCGCCGGATTCCAGACTGTAGAAATACACTCCGGAGGATACGTCATGACCGGCTTCCGTGGTACCGTTCCACTTCATGCGGTAGGTACCCGCCTTCATCCGCTTGTCCGCCAGCGTCCGGACGGTCTGTCCGAGCTGGTTGTAGATCCGCAGCTTGACGATGCCCTCGGCGGGAATGTCGAAGCGGATCTCCGTGGACGGATTGAACGGATTCGGGAAGTTCTGATGCAGTGCTGCCACCTTCGGCAGGGCCGGAGCCTTCTTCACCTGCATCGGAGAGCCACGGAACTCGCTGTTCACCAGGTCACCGGAGATGATCTCCATTTCGCCCGGATCATCACCCATCGCGACGAAGCGCAAGGTAGCCAGGTTGGCGTTGCCGCTTGCCGACCAGCTTGCTCCAATGCGACCACCGGTCACATCGACGCGACCCGGCTGGACGCGATGGAAGAAGAGCGATCCATGCGGGTTCTTGGCAAAGACGTCGCCTGCCGTCGCGGCCTTGTCGCCACCGATCAGCTTAACCCTGTTCGGATCGAAGCTGACGCTGAGACCGTAGGCCATGACGTCGGTCATGCCGGTGACGTTCAGGTTCACCTCGAACTCGCGGCCGGTCCACCAGGACTCAACATCGCTGAGACCGTTGAGCTCGACCACGGCGTTCTCGTTGTCACCGCTGGCGTAACCCCGCTTGAAGACAGGCGGAGCACCAAAGCCGTCGATACCGAAGTTCTGGCTTACGAAACCCAGATCGATGGCGTTGATGATGCCGTCGTCGTTGATATCCGATGGCGCCTGGAATCCAGCATCGGCCGGAGTCAGGTTCCACAGGCTGAAGACGAGGTTCGCGTCAGCAACATCCACCTGGTTGTCGCCCGTCGCATCGCCGCCCTTGAGGAAACCAAACGGCGTCGCCGGAGACAGGTTACCCAGGTTGTCAGACCCGAAGGTCGGATCGGCGGTCTTGGTCGTCCCGTTGAACAAGTTCAGCGTATCGGTACGACCGGAGATGTAGCCGTCGGTCTTCACCGTGATCTCGTAGATACCCGGGGGTATCTCCGTGAGGGTGAAGGTCCCGAAGGCATCGCTGACCACGTTGACCGAATCGAGTATCACAACCACGCCCGGAGCGTTGCCGGTAATGGTGCTGATGTTGCCAACCGCACCGCTGGTGCCACCCGTGACCGTCTCGCCAGTCGAAAACACGCCCGTGAGCGGGGTTCCTACCGTGAGATTGGGACTGGCAAACGCGGTGACCACGCCGGCTGCGCCGCTGGTCGTACCCGTAGCCGTCTCAGAGGCGGCAAAGGTACCAGTGATACTGGCCAAACCTAGCGTTACCGTCGTATTGCCACCGGTCGAATCGAGCGCAACGTCGTTGGCGCGGATGAAACTCTCATCAGTTATATCCTGCGTGCTTCCGATCTCGCGCAAGTGCACATCCAGGGTGTCGCCAAAATTCGTGCGACCCTGGAGTGGCGCCGTGGCGATCACGCGAGCACGAGGCGTCAGTGTTACGACACCGTCGCGCGGTGGAGCAGCTATCTGCGTAGTTCCGTTGCGCATTCCGGTGATTCGATTGCCGCCGGAATTCCACGCCAACGTGGTGTCTGCAGGTGCACCGCCCGTGAAGCGCTTGACCAGGAGTTGCACCGTGGCGGCCACCTGGGAGCTGTCGCCCGCCACGTTGCCGATCACCTCGCCACCGATCCGGCTCTCTACGAAGTTCAGGTAGAGCCACTGGTCGGTGCCCTGTGTCGTATCGTTCTGCGCGATGGTTGCGGCACCGATGAAGGCGCCGGTCGAATCCTTGAACGGCTGCACACCCGACGTAGCCGCATCCTGGTCGATGACCTCGAAGTGCGAACGTGGCACGTTCAGATGGAAAGCCATCAGGTCGATGCTGCTGGCCTGTGAGTTCGTCAAGACCTGGAAGTCGAGCGTATCCCCCGAGCTTGCGGTGAGAGCTGTGGGCCCGAGCTCAATACTGAAGATCGGGTCAGCCCCCTCGACACGCAGGGCTCCGGGCGCCTTGGAAAGCACGGCCGACAGAGACTGAGATCCGTTGCCAGTGGCTATCGAATCCACCGTGCCATTGACGAAGATGTCTTCACCGAACTGCGGATTCATGCTGGCGGCGACGAAGATGTCGAACTCGGTTGGCGTCCCGATTATCTTGAAGGACGTCGTCTTCGTATCCCACAGGAAGAAATTCTCGTCGCTTTCACGAATCCGCTGGATCTTCAGTGAAGTGGAGCCCGTGTAATCCTCGATCTGGGCACCAGCAGCGTTTACGTTCGTGCCGTCCAGGCTATTGATGAGAAACACGTCACCATTGCCTGCACCAGCATTGGTTTCCAATTGAGTAATTGTGGTGTACTTGTTTTTCGGTGCCGCATAGAGACGCAGGTAGGCGTCATCCGTGCCCGTGCCATCGTCGATCAGGAAAGCATCCCATTCGAGACGGATCACGTCGCCGTTGATGAGCGTCTGCCCGGACTCGGGCGGCGTCTTCATGGTTACACGTGGCAACTGGGAAGCAGGGCTCGTACCACTGCCTTGCAGCAGCACGGCACCACCCCCCTGCACCCGCGTGTTACCAAGGGTATCTGCCATGACGGCGTAGACCCACGCCGTGTCCACCGTGGAGCCAACCTGGAGATATTCGGATTGTTGGCATTCGACGGGGCCCCGCTTGGGCTGCCCCTGAACGTCTTGGGCAACTCGCCGGGCGGGTTACGGAAATCCCAGACGAACTGGTCTCCGGCACCCTCGTCGTCCTCGCGGATACCGCCCTGGATCAAGACAGCGTTTCCAGGATTAGTGCCACTGGTTGCCACCAGTTGCGTCGAATCGGTCCCAGAGTAATCCACAGTGGTCGGATCGATGCCGGTGTAGTAGAGAGCAATTATGGCATTTCCATCCAGGTCGCGATCGGAACGTCCGCGCTGCCATTCGATGGTATACTGGAACTGCGCGCCCGTGCTGATCGGTATGGTCAGGCCCTCCAACGGCGAGGTAAACTCGAACGAGGGACCATGCCGCACGGCCAGAGGCTGACTGGAGACACCCACTGCAAAGGTGTCTTCGTCGGCCACAACCGCGTAGAGGAAGTAGGCGCTCTGTGCGATAATCGAGTCTTGACCACTACCCTGAGCGGTGACGTCGAAATCGAACTCGATATCTTCGTCGGTGCGCAAGGTATCGGACAACTGCATCTCGGTCGCTCCCGTCAATGCTAGGGTCTGGTTCGGGAACGTGCCGGTAATTAGAGCATTGGCATTGGTCAACGCGCTCGACGTCGAGAAGAAGAGACGAACCTGAGCATTGTCGTCATAGTCGACCAATTGGAAATCGATGTTGTACGGATTGGTCTTGGCGGCGACATCGAATTCGCCCGTATCCACCGTATCGGTTGCCACTGGCTCAAGCGACTTGACGAGCGGAATGTGGCGAACTCGCAAGGCGCCGTCACTTACGGCGAACACGGCTGGATTGACCAGATCGTCACCCACCACGTAGATGAAGTAGGTGCCATCTGGGACCTTGGTCAGCGCTGCAAAGCCCAGAGCCTGCAACGTTGCACCCGGATCATCCCAGGTGTAGGTCTGCACGTTGGTGCCGGAGGAACCTTCGACGAAGTCCGCCGTGCCGCTCGCTGCATTTACAGAGGTGTCATCCTGCTCGTCGACGATTAAGGTCGCAAACGTGCGGATATCCTGGACGTTGCTCAAACCGTTGTCGGTGTAGAAGTAGAGCTCCATCTGGAGACCCGCTGCCGGCGTGGAAACGTTGTCGTCGGAGTCGAAGAGCACGTACCGAATGCTCTGGGTCTCGTTGGCGAACCCACCCGCGCCGAGAGTGCTGGCATCCGGTTCCACAACCTGTACCACCGGCGCTACGTTGGCAGCAGCGATGTCTATGTCGGCACTCAGCTGGAAGAAGCTTCCCAGAGGCGGCGAGAGGGTTGATACCAGTCCTCTAGCCTGTTGAGTATGAAGTACGTTGGCAACTTGGCCCTGAGCCCCATATATAGGATTTGTGGTTTTTCCTATAAGGTCGATGCTCTGAGAGACGTTAGGGGTCGATGTAGCAGAATTGGATGCCGAGCTCGCGCGAATGACAAACAGGTTGTCACTGCTACCTGCGTCCAGCACATTCAACTTTACGAGCAGGCCATTCTTATCGGTATCGTCGCCCCACTCGCCGAAGTTGCTGCTTCCATCATCGTCGGCGAGGCCTTCCCAATTACCGTTGTCATTCTGTGCTTCTACCTGGTTGGACGCTCCCTTGAACACGCCCGTAGCAGAGGCCGGAGTCAGTGATGCCACCCCCATGGAGGATAACCCAATGGTCACCCAACGGCCGGTGAGGAATCCACCCGGAGCAGAGGAGGAGCCAGGTGTGGCGCCGCCGATTCCGGATCCATTCGAATTGTCGGCGACCGTTACTGGAATCATGTTCTCCAGCGACGCAGTTTGGGGGTGTACCGGGTTGTAGGTCAGTATGTACTGGTTTCCCCCTACCGGGATCGATCGGTCTTCGAAACTAAGGGCGCGACCGATGACCTTGAAGAACGGCTGCGGCGCTATGCTGCCCATACTCTTGGCCGAATAGCCTCTACCCGAGTTATCGGCGGCAGCTTGATTGAGAATGTCCGTGCCTGAATTCATAGGCGACCCGCCCACAAAAGAGAGGTAGACGTTGTTGTCGCCCGATCTCATAGAAATCTTGGGGGCAAACAGGTCGCGGAACTTGACCCCGACGCCGTCGTCAAAACGGCCCGTACCAGTAGTGTTCATTCCAGTAGCCACAACGGTCGGCAACTCCCATTCTACGCCGTTGAAACGGCTGTAGTAGAGAGAGTTCGCCTGACCCGAGCTGCCGGCTCCAAAAACCGCAGCGGTCGCAGCCCTCAGTGTTTTTGTGGAAAGACCACCGGAAAACACGACATGCAGATCGCCCCGCGTCGATAGACGGTCATCGACGACCGCGGCGATCCGGTCCACGAAACCCCAGTGCTGCTCGATCTGCCACTTGGAGTTGTTCATGAATAGTTGGCCGGAACTGACAACTTCGCCCGTTATACCCGCTCCTTGCGGGAAAGCGAAGCTCTGCGTAGTCGGCCAGCCACCGCCGGGTCCGATTACACCGTCGTAGGCGTAGAAGTTGTAAGCGATATTCTCGTCTTCGAAGGTTGTAGCGGCCGAAGCATCGGTGTATTTCCACAAGGCATATATACGGTCGGGGGTTCGTTGCCGATCAACCACCACCGTGGGGAAGAGATGCACGCCGCGCCCGGCGCCGGCTGCCCCCGTATCGGCGCCTTCCAAGGATCGGTCGGAGCTGCCCGCTACGTAACCCGCTGCGGGAGATCCACCGAAGTTGGTGTTCGTCATATCGTCGGCGAACGTACCAACCAGGGTACCTCGCTGACCTTGATCCCATCCACTGGCACCTACCTGATCCCAGAGAGTCGCCGGGACCGATTTGTGCACGATACGGTCGTCAGTGGCGGCGGCGGCGTGGGTCTGGTACCATACGACATGAAGAACATCGTCGTCGCCCACGGCAATGTCAGGCGTGAGACCGCGGACCGCATCCCGGTCGATGCGGACGCCGCCACGACTGCTTGTCTGTCCGGTAGATCCGATGGTGACGGCCTGCGCCGAACCTAGCTGCAGACTGTCGTTGTCGATCTTAGCCAGAATGACGTCGTTGGCCACAGAGAGTGCTGCAACATCCTGCATCTGGCGGTTGTAGACGACAAAAATATCGTCGGTGGAGGTGACGGCCATTCTGGGAAAGCCAGTTTTCCGTGCCGAGACGGTTGCCGTGTCATTCAAGACAACCGCGTTGTTGGCCGGCAGCCAGGAGCTACCGCCGTCGTTCGAATAGTTAAAATAGATATTGTTGTACGCATTGATGGAGCGCCCGCCCGCAATAACTGCAGCGTTTGTGATGGTTTGATTGTCGCGCCCATACCCCCCGAGACCATCCGGAGAATTGTCCATCGCGTAGACTACGCGAGGATTACCCTTGCTGTTGATGACGATGTCGAGCGTCGAGAACCCGCCCGTTCCGGACAGGTTGGGCGTGAGCATATCGAAACGCAACGTGCCCGATACGGATACGGTGTCAGAAAACGTCTTGCCGCCGTCCAGACTCTTAGCATAAACGACGCCGTAGACGGGCGTTGAGGTTGAAACCGAAAAATCCGCGATACCGCGCTGCTGAACCCAGGCGCGGTGAATGATCCCGTTGTTGTCGATGGCCATGGCCTGATCCATATACGCCGCTTCGCTTGCGGTACTGAAAAAGCCTTGTGCCTGTTCGACTTTCTGGAAATTGCCAATGACCGGGTAGGTCTCATTGGCCGACTCGCTCAAATCGACAAGAATGCTGATATCCTTGTCGGACGCAAACGAGGTTTTGGTCGTGCTGTCAGAGGGGGAAAATCCCACTGGCGTCTGATTTTCGAAAACCGGCTGGGCAAAGGCATTCGTACCCAGAGCGATCGCGAAAACGACCATCAGCGTTTGAAAAGACTTAAGCCTTAAGCTCATAACCAAGCACTCCTTCCGTGGACACAACTTACAATTGCTGAAAGCGAAAAAGTCTACGACGGCCCCAGTTGATTTCCCTATCCCCTGTGGGCCCATCATCTATCGACTTACGTGCCCGCCCCCACGGGCACAATTAGTTCAAAAAGTGGTTTTGTGAGACCTTACTCACCTCCTGTGCATTTTTCACGATTGATGAAATAACGTGCTGTTTTTCTGTCATTTATGTATATCGCACACACGGTTCTCCCGCGTTGAACGAATCCTTACTCCTACTTATCGGCAGTGGGTCTTGGGAACTTCAAGATTATTTTGCCCGTTAAGTCGCCGATCCAGTTATCAGGTACTATGCCGTTTTTTAGCATTGGGCCGCAAATCCGATTCAGTTTCGAGGGTTTGCGGTAATAGCTACCTATATCGGCAGCCCACCCTGATTAGTTGAGCGCCGTCTGCGAATAGCCGCACCCTTGCGACATTGCCTGCCCCCCGTTATTATTACCGCCTCCAAAGAAAGGTTGTGGAGCCGACCCCTTTAAGAGTTGCCGGCTCCACCCTCGCTTTCAGACCAAGTTGTGCCCCAGGTTGTGGTTTCTCGAGCGCTTCACGCCTGATTACGCCGCTTGGGGGAGCGAAAGCGGGCGGACTGCGCTCGCACTTTGATGGGACTATAAACTTGTCGCTGCCCTTCTAAGCAAGCATCGTACCACGCTCAGGGGCTGGAGCATTAACAGATCTTTTAACTTGTTGTGGAACAGGCGATTCGCAAAATCACCTGAACCACCGACCTCAGTAACGTCGAGGAAGATTTTGCCTTACTTTTTTACGTTTGGAGAGCGACTTTGCCTAAACTGAAATCTTCCAAAAAGCGGCTTCGGACCAACCTCAAAGCAAGATTAAAGAACAAGGCGATACGCTCGAGGATGCGAACCGCTATCAAGTCTGTGCGAGAAGCTGAGGACAAGGAAACGGCTGCTGGCGCGTTGCAAACCGCCGTCTCCCTGATAGACAAAACGGCGCAAAAGAAGGTCATCCACCCGAATATGGCCGCACGTTACAAGTCAAATCTGACCCGAATGGTCCAGAAAATGGACTGATTGCACCCGCCAACCGATTGAATAACGCCCGCCTGCTCTTATCGAGCAGCGGGCTTTTTTCTATGAGCCCGAACCGCAGACCCGAGGTGTTTCTCATTTTTGTGGTGGCTGCGGTTGTTCTCGTCTATCTCGGCAGCCTCGACAACAGCTTCCATTACGACGACGGCCACTCGATCCAGCGCAATCCCCACATTCGAGATCTGGCCAACCTACCGCGTTTTTTCACAGATACGTCGCTCTTCTCCGAAAATCCGGAGTACGCCATGTATCGACCGCTGGTGCTGACCTCTCATGCGCTCAATTACGCTTTGGGAGGGCCCGATCCATCGGGGTATATTGCGCTGAACCTCGCTATTCACACCGCAGCTACCGCGCTCGCTTTCCTTGTCCTCCTTCAGCTGGGGGGAGGGTTGTACGGCGCAACCTTGGGCGCCCTCCTGTTCGGTTTCCACCCGGTTCACAGTGAGGTAATCAACTTCGTCAGCGCCCGCTCGGAGTCGCTCGCCGCCGGGTTCATGCTGCTCTCGTTTGCGGCTTACATGAGAGCTACTCAATCCGGAGGGTCGAGGATAGCAGTGTCATCGAAGGGGTACCGAGCCCTCTCCGTTTTGGCCTTCGGCTTGGGGTTGTTGTGCAAGGCGACCGCCATTGCGCTGCCTGCCCTTTTGATCGTGTATGCGTGGCTCCGTCATCCAAAAGGCTGGAATTGGCGCGACCTGGCTCGAGTCCAGCTCGCCTACTGGGCCGTCACCGCGCTGTATGTGGCAACATACCTCTTCTTCTCGTCGCAGAGCGTCGGAAGAGCCGGCGAGGTACGGAGTGCGACGTCCCAAATCGCGACGCAGGCTAAGGCGATCGTCCACTACATTAAACTTTCCATAATGCCCACGGAGCTGACCATATATCACCAGTTTTTCATCTCCGATTCGCTCGCAGAATGGGCCCCGTTTCTCGGCCTTCTTGCGGGGCTCAGCCTCGCGCTAATGTTTGTTGTCTTGTGTAGGACAAACTGGCTGGCCAGCTTCGGTTGCGCCTGGTTTGTCATCACCCTGTTTCCAACGTTAGCAGTGCCTCTAAACCTGGCCGTGAACGACCACAGACTCTACCTGGCTTTGTTGGGTCCGGTGATCACGTTGACTGCGTTGTGCAGGGATCGTCGCTTCGCCATTTGGGCAGTAGCGGCCGCCGCCGTCTTCGGCCTCCTGTCCGCCAAACAAGATGTCGTGTGGCAGGATGAGCTGAGCCTTTGGGACCATGCCGCCAAGCGCGCACCGCTCATGCCCGAAGCGCACTACAATCTGGCGGTTGAATACCACGAGGTGGGAGATCTGCAGATCGCGCGACTTTCATACGAGGCCGCGGTTGGACTTGATGCGACCTACGAGGAGGCACAGGCCAATCTGGCTTCGATCTATCGTGCTGCCGGTGAGCTGGAAAAGGCGGAGTCGGCGCTAAAAGCCGCGCTTCAAGCTGAACCTGATCTTCCAGGAGCTCTCAACAGCCTTGGTTTGCTGCTGATGGACAAGGGGCAGTTAGAGCGTGCCGAGCAGGTTTTTCTGCAGATTCTGGCTTCGGACCCTGAGGTGGCCGAGGCACATTTCAATTTGGGACTGATCTACCGGGACCAGGGAAAGAAGGATCTGGCCGTTGAATATCTGAAACGAGCCGTAGCTTTGAAACCGGAACTAAAAACGTCGACCCTGCGAGCTCCGTCAATTCAGCGATAGGGGACCAGGTACCCGGCCCAGTCTGCCAAAAATAGAAGCGAAGGCTGGCAACCGCCCGGCGAACAGGGAAACCAACAGCTTCAGGCTAAGGGAATGGAAAATGTGGTTGTTGAGATCAGAATAGGTGGTCGGAATCTCGCGAGGGGCGGGGCAGTTACTCGAAGGCTCGAGTACTGAGGTAACGGAGCCCGCTGTCGCAGAGAATGGTGGCCACCCTCTTGCCGGTCCCTAACTCCGCCGCAACCTCGCACGCCTTGAAGACGTTGGCACCCGCGGAAATACCCACCAGTAGTCCTTCCTCCCGCGCTAGGCGACGAGTCATGTCGTAGGCGTCGTCGTCGCTAATGGTGCGCACCTCGTCGATGAGCGAGCGGTCGAGGATATCCGGAACGAATCCGGCGCCGATCCCCTCGATGTAACTGAATCCAGGATTTCCTCCCGACAGGACGGGCGAGCCCTCCGGCTCAACGGCAACCACGCGCACCGCCGGAATCGCCTCTTTGAGCACCATTCCAACCCCGGTGAGCGAACCACCGGTACCCACTCCCGCCACCAGCGCATCGATCTGCCCATCCATCTGCTCGAGAAGCTCGGGGCCGGTGGTGCGTCGGTGAATCTCCGGATTGGCGGGGTTCATGAACTGCTGCGGCAGGAAATATTCGGGGTGCTCTTGCTTAAGCTTCAACGCCCGTTCGATGGCGCCGCGCATCCCCTCGTCTGAGGGGGTAAGCAGAACCTCCGCTCCATAGGCCTGAATCTGCAGCCGGCGCTCCCGGCTTGCGGTGTCGAACATGGTAATGATGAGGCGATACCCCTTGATCGCCGCAACCATCGCCAGGCCAATCCCGGTATTGCCGCTGGTGGGCTCGACGATTGTGCCGCCAGGTTTCAACGCCCCGGCTTCTTCGGCTGCCTCGACCATGGCGAGGGCGATGCGATCTTTGACACTTCCGGCAGGATTTGCCGACTCCAGTTTCGCCCAGACCTCGGCGGTTTCGTTTCCAACCACCTGGTTCAAGCGCACGATCGGCGTGGCACCGATAAGATCCAGCGCGTTGTTGGCCCGTTTCATTCTTCTTTTTCCTCTAGTGCGCTATTCAGTGCTTGAATCCGCGTCCGCACGTATTGCTCACGAGTGTGGTTGCCCACCGAGACCCGGAGAAACCGTCGGTAACTTTCGAGTGCTTCGCCGGGCGCTCCCAACCCCTCCCACGCCTGCGCCAGACCCAACAACATGCCCGGCTCCGCTGGCGCCATGCTCAGCGCGGCTGCATAGATCTCCTGCGCCGGCCGGTAGCGCCCGCTTTCCAGATAGATGGATCCGAGATTCATGTGGGCCCCGAGGTGATGAGGCGATCTGCTGAGCGCCTGCCGATACTGCACCTCCGCCGCCTCGTGGTTGCCGTTGGTCCAATCCAGATTGGCCAGGTTATAATATGTTTCACCGTGGTCCGGTCGCAAGAATATAGCCCGCTGGTACGCCGAGCGGGCTTCGTCGAACCTTCCCTGGCGGACATGCAAAATACCCAGTCTGCGGTGAACCTCGCCGGATGCTGGGTGGTGTTCCGCCGCTTTCCCCAGCAGATCCTCCGACATTTTCAGCTGATTGCGATCGAGATGGACCGCGGAAAGATTGATCAGGGAATTGTGGAACGTCGGGTCGAGCTCGAGGCTTTTCTCGTAGGATCTCACCGCGGCATCGATCTGACCCAGCAACCTCAGTCCATTGGCCAGATTATAATGTGACTCTACCACGCCTGGGGCCAGCTCGACCGCCCTCTGGTAGCGCTTCACGGCCTCCTCAACTCTGCCCGACGCCTCCAGGGCACCTCCGAGGTGCATCTGCGAACGGTACATCCCCGGGCTCTGTCGCACCGCGGCGTTCCAGAGCGTCAATTCGCTCTCCCATACCCGATTTCTTTTCGCCGTCAGCGCAGCGAGGCAGACCACAACGGTCACCGCGGCTAGTAGGCGGAGCCGCCGGATATCGGACCATGTTGCGACTAACATGGTCACCCCGATAGCGATGCCGGCAAGAGGAAGATAGAGCCGGTGCTCGTTCACGAGCACGTTCAATGGCACAATACTAGAAGGCAGCAAAGGCAGGATGGTCCACGCGCAAACTAGCGCGGCCTTACGCCGGTGCCGTAGGGCGAACAAAGCAGACAGCAGCAGGAGCGCCGCGAAGAGAACAGGAGCCTCCCACCACACCTCCGACACGCGAAAACCGTGTTCGACGCTCAGATGAATTGGAGCAGCGACAAGCTGCAGGTAATATGGCATCGCCTTGATCTGCGTGTATATCTGGTGCGTTAGGTCCCTGATCGGATGCCCCAACGCCGAATCAATCCCTTGTTGGACCAATGCCACGTAAGCGAGACAGACCATCCAGTAGCCCGCATTGTGCGCCCAGGGAATCGGATCTCGCTCTCGGCGCTCCCGAACAAACTCCCATACCAGTAAGGCGAGGGGTAACACCGCTGCGGTAGCCTTGCTCAACAGCGCCAGTGCGAACGCCGCCAGCGAAGCGAGGTAGATCATGCTGCCCGAATTCGATCGCTGGCGCGCACGCCATCGCAGGTAAAAGAGCAGGGCCAGCAGATACCAAAACGCCGCGAGGGATTCGGAGCGACTGCTGATGTAGTTGGTGGCTTCCGCCTGCAGCGGATGCAAACCGAACAACAGGGCGCCGAATGCTGCGGCGCGGGCATTGCCGACAACGGCGATCCCAAGCAGGTAGACGGCGATCGCACAACTGATGTGAAGGGCAACGTTGACGAGGTGATACCCGAAGATCTCGTACCCGTGCACCCAGTGGTTCAAGGCGTAGGTGACCAGGACCAGCGGCCGGTACATGGCCCGCTCGGGCATGGACGAGAATAGGCTCGGGTCCGAGAAGAACGCGGGAATGTTCCCCAGGAGCCGAATATGGGGGTTCTCGACTATGGAGTGGAAATCGTCGTAGTGAAAACTATTGGAGAAGGAGTTGCCGTAGGTGGCAACAATTGCCAACGTCGCCAGAAGCAGAAACCATCGACGTGTGGAAGCGGCAAGCAACGGTGCGTTCACATCTGGCAAGTAAGCTCGTCGTCGCAGTCAGGCTTTGCCACCGGCAATAGCCGGCACGATCGACAGGTTGTCGCCGTTGTTCAGGGGCGTTTCGGAGCCGTCCAGAAAACGGATGTCCTCGTCGTTGACATAGATATTCACGTAACGGCGAATCTCCCCGTTCTCGTCGACCAGCTTTTCCTTGATGCCGGCAAATGACGTCTCAAGATTCTCTACCAGCTCTGCCACAGTTGCTGCGTCAATCTCTACCTCGGCCTGGTTTCCAGTCAGCTTTCGGAGAGGGGTGGGTACGTGCACCGTAATTGCCATTTATTCCTCCGTTAGAATTTGGTTGTCGCCGATATTTCTTGTGCCCTGAGACGGGCGATCCTCGCCAGCTCTAGATCCTGGCTATACCGGGCAGCGTTCTGGTACGAATAGACAGCATCCTCCGAACGTTCCAGGACCAGCTGTAGATTTCCCAGATTGAACCAGGCGTCGGCATAGGTCGAATCGATGGCCAAGGCTGCTGCGTACGCCTCCTCCGCCTCGGCAAGGTTGCTACTCTCTTTCGCGGCCACGCCCAGGCGGGACCATAAGCTCGCACTTGGCGTGGACGATACCCCCAAAGACGCCCGGTAGTACTCGAGCGCTTCTTTGGCGTTTCCACCGCGCCCGAGCGCGAGGTCACCCAAGTGTTCCAGGGCGTCCGAGTTTTCGGCGTCGAATTTCAACACCCGTTCGTATTCTTGAATAGCTTCCTGCCACTTCTCCTGGCGCACGAAAACACCGGCGAGATTCAACCTGGCGGCAATGACATCCGGAGAGACCGCAAGCAACGCGCGGAACTGCTCTTCCGCCTGCGCCCAGTTCCCCTGACGCAGATATAACCGTCCAAGGTTGTTCCGCGCGGCGGCGTGTCGCGGCCGCAGATTCAGGGCCTTGAGATACGCATTCTCTGCTTCCGCCCATTGAGCCCGCTTGGCATGTTCGTCACCCAGGCGCAGCTGCGGCTTTAGCATCATGGGCCCTTTGCGTGCCGCGTCCCCCCACAACTGCAGCTCATCCCCCCACACCCTGTTCCGGTCTACCGTCAAGGAGGCCAATATCACAAGGTAAAGACCCACTACGACCTTTGCTACCTTGGGCCGGCAACTGTTCAGGCTCGCAAATCCCCATATCGCGATGAGGCAAAAGCCGATGCCGGCCACGTACATGCGGTGCTCGTTGACCAACACGATCAGCGGAACGACGAGCGCAGGCAACAAAGCGATCAATGCCCACAGCCAGCCAAACGCGAGCAGTCGGCTATTCCGAATGATCACTATTGCCAGGGAAACGACAAACAACCAGACGCATAGAACAACCGGTTCGTCAACTTGGCGCGACAGTGAGAATTGCGGATCGACACTCAAGCTGACCGGCACCCCGGTCGTAAACGCGTAAAATACGAGGGCTTTCAGTTGCGTCCACAGCTGCACATCGAGCGTGCGCACAGGGGTCAACACAGCTTTCTCGATGATCGACCGCACGAAAAGTAGATACAATGCCGGCAATGCCAGAAACGGCACGTACTGTCGCCATTGGGACCGTATGCCCTCCCATCCCCGGTGCAGCCAATCGCAACTCACCAGGCTGAGAACGGCTATTCCTCCCACGGATTTTGTCAGCAGCGACAGGGCAGCGGCGCAAACAGCGCCAACATACCATCGAGCGCTGCCCATTGTGCGAAAGCGCAGATATAGAACACACGCCAACAACAGAAAGGTCGCCATCAACAGCTCGGATCTGCTGCTGACGTAGTTGACCGCTTCGGAGTTTATCGGATGTACAGCGAACAGCAGAGCTGCTCCCCCCGCCATCTTGCGGTCCCCCATCAGTTGCAACAGAAGCAGAAACACCAATCCGGCATTCAGCCCGTGAAGCAATACGTTGGTACGATGAAAGGCGCGGGCGTCCAGTCCGCTCGAGCTGAAGTTGAGTGCATACGTTGCCAATAACACCGGGCGGTACATCGCGTTTTCCGCCTCTTCCGAAAAGGTAGAAGGATCGAGGAAGAAACGGGAGACATTGCCGATCGATCGGATGTGGGGATTGCGGACGACCGAGTGAAAGTCGTCGTAATGGAAACCGTGATCGAGGCTTCCCCAGTACAGAGCGGTCGCGACACCGAAGACACTACATGCGATGGCGGCCGAGCGCAGCAAGGCTTGGAATCACTCCTCTAATTCACTGCTGACTTCCACAAAGTCGCGCTCGCCCTCACTCCACATAAAGCACTTGTACCCCGCCATCTCGGATTTGTAGACTGAAAACACCAGGTATGCAACCCCGGGATAGGCAGGCTCATCCCATACCATGGCCCGTTCCTTGTCTTCATCGGAGAAGTACGCCTCGGTGTCCACGTGGGAATGGTAGATGCCCAGCAACCCGCCCCCGGCTGCTTCGGCTTGCCTGACGATGTCGAACAGCTTCTGCGGATCGATGTAGTAGGCTATGCGTGAATCCCGGGGATAGCTTTCGGGATCTTTGGCGTGAAGGCTGTCCTGGATGTTCTCACACGGATGCACCTGGATTCCGTTCGGGCCTTCTGTCAGCAAGCCGCAGCATTCTGCAGGATACTCGTCGCGGGCGTGCTGAAGCATCACCTTCAGCGTATCTGGTTCCAGCGAAATCAGGTGAAATCTCCTTTACGAGACGGAAGCTTCAAGAGCCGATCTCCACATCGGCGTGGTCATGTACTTGTCCCCACCGTCGCAGAACACGGTTACGACGACCCCTTCACTGAGCTGTTTGGCCACCTCTATGGCGCCCCAGTACGCGGCCCCGGACGACTGTCCAACCAAAACACCGGCGCGCTTTGGCAGATCCAGGGTAACGTCGTAAGCTACCTCCGTGCTCACCGTGATCTTGCGATCCAGCCATTTCTCGTTGTAGATCTCGGGAACAATTGAGCTCGCCATGTGTTTGAGACCTTCGATTCCATGAAACTCCTCCGGCTCGATAGCGATAATCTGGATGTTCGGGTCGAACGCCTTCAAACCCCGCCCCGTGCCCATTACCGTACCGCTGGTGCCAATGGTGGCAACGAAATGAGTCACCGTTTCGTTGGTTTGGCGCCAGATCTCGACGGCGGTGGTATCCCGGTGAGCCTTCCAATTAGAGGGATTGTTGTATTGATCCGGCTTGAAGTAGCGATCCGGGTTTTCCTCGTATATCCGCCGCGCCTCCAGGATGGCGCCATCGGACATCTCCGAGGGATCGGTAAGAATAACCTCCGCACCGTAGGCCGAGAGAATCGCCTTGCGCTCCGGACTCACATTCGCTGGCATGGCCAGCAACACCTTATAACCCTTCGCCGCCCCTATCATGGCATAGGCGATGCCGGTATTGCCGGAGGTGGAGTCGAGTATCGTTTTTCCGGGAACGAGGGCGCCGGAGCGCTCGCCATCCACGATCATGCGTAGAGCGGGCCGATCTTTAACCGAGCCTCCCGGGTTGAAGAACTCCAGTTTCGCGTAGACCCCCACGGCTGGCGGGATAGCTGGGTCGTGCAAGCGCAGCAATGGCGTGTTGCCGATGCCCTCGAGAATCGACGTCGGGCGCGACTCAGGTCCGGCTATATATAGATTGTTGCTTAAATCTCTGCTGAGGCTCAAAATTGGGATGGACGGCCAGGATCGGAGACGAGGTGGGAATATGGTGACCTTCGGCACGCGCAGTATCGAATATATTTTGGCTCCCTATAGGTGTCAACTGAACCCTAACTCCGCTTGACACATGCAAATGCGATCTATATCTTCCGATGTTTCCTCATTTGAGCTGTAGGTTGCCCCGGCACCCCACCCCACCTTGTTACCGAACGTGTAACCATCTCTAGCGATGTCTGAATCGATCGAAAGCCTGGGCGATTGGCAGCGTAGCCATGACTGCGGCACTCTGACCAAAGGACAGATCGGTGAGACGGTCACCCTCATGGGCTGGGCCGGCCGTCGTCGTGACCACGGCGGCGTTATCTTCATCGACCTCCGCGACCGCTACGGAATTACCCAGGTCGTGTTCAATCCACAGCACGACGAGTCGGCGCACGCGAAGGCGGAATCTCTGCGCAGCGAGTACGTGATGGCAGTACAGGGGGTCGTGGAGGCGAGGCCCGATGGCATGGTAAATCCCAAGCTTCCCACTGGAGCGATCGAGGTCAACTGTCACGCGTTGCGGATACTGAACACGGCCCTCCCACCCGTCTTTCAGCTGGAAGAAGACCCGGATGTCAGCGAGGAGACCCGACTGAAATATCGTTTCCTCGATTTGCGGCGGGTGCCCATGCAGGAAAATCTGCGTCTGCGGCATCGAGCCTATCAGACCACGAGACGGGTTCTGGACGAGTTGGGCTTCCTTGAGGTCGAAACCCCATTTTTGATCAGGAGCACACCGGAGGGAGCTCGAGACTTTCTCGTCCCCAGTCGGGTTCACCCGGGGAGCTTCTTCGCCTTGCCCCAGTCGCCGCAGACTTACAAGCAGCTGCTCATGGTTTCCGGCTGCGACCGCTACTTCCAGATCGTAAAGTGCTTTCGCGACGAGGACCTGCGAGCCGACAGACAACCCGAGTTCACCCAGATCGACCTCGAAATGTCCTTCGTGAACGAAAGGGACGTAATGCACGTGGCGGAAGGTGTCACCCGGGCGCTCTTTCGGGAACTGGCTGGCTTGGAGTTACCCGATCCGTTTCCGCAATTAAACTACAGCGAAGCGATCGAGCGGTTTGGATCCGATAAACCCGACCTCAGATTTGGGCTCGAATTCGTCAATCTGGCCGAGGCTGCCGCCGCGTCCGAGTTCAACGTGTTCCTGAAGGTGCTTGAGAATGGCGGCCAGGTAAAAGGAATCAACGTAAAGGGGGGCAATAAGTTACCAAGAAGCCAGATCGACGATTTGATCGCCTTTACCCAAGCCCAGGGAGCCAAGGGATTAAGCTGGATCAAACACACAGTCGACGGCCTTGAATCCTCGATCGCGAAATTCTTTCCCGCACCTGCCCGCGACCTGGTCATCGCGGCGATGGCCTCAGAGCCGGGTGATCTGCTCCTGTTCGTCGCCGATCAACCCGATAACGTTGCTCGCTACCTTTCGGCCCTCCGTCTCGAACTTGCCAGGCGTCTGGAACTAATTGAGGCCAACACATGGAAACCGTTGTGGGTCAAAGAGTTTCCCCTGCTTGAAAGAGATCCCGAAGCCAACCGCTTTGTCGCCATGCACCACCCGTTCACCGCGCCTATCGAGGACGATATCGAGGGGCTGGAAAGGGATCCCCAAGCCGTTCGAGCGCGGGCTTACGATCTGGTGTTGAACGGGAACGAGATTGCCGGAGGCAGCATACGAATCTTCCAGGAGCCGTTGCAACGCCGGGTCTTCGAGCTGCTGGCAATTTCAGCCGATGAAGCGCAACAGAAGTTCGGCTTTCTGCTGGAGGCGTTGCAGTACGGCGCTCCTCCGCACGGAGGTATCGCCTTCGGGTTCGACCGTCTGGTGGCATTGCTGGCAGGTGAAAGATCCATACGTGAGGTAATCGCCTTCCCCAAGACCAACAGGGCGGTCGGTCTGATGGAGAACGCCCCGGGCGCGGTAGATGAGTCCCAATTGCGCGAATTGGGCCTTTCGTTGACCCTTTGAAATGTGCCTAACTATTTGTAAGGGCAGGAATTTTAACTTGACATCACTTTTGGCGAACTGTAATTTTTCACTGTAACTGCAGCTAACATCAGCGTTTTCATTCGGATAGTGCCCAAATGGGAACTGCGGATGATGTCCATTCCGGAGGAGTCATTTAATGAGCCAGTTTGTTACCCGATGTAGAAGGTTGACCGTCGCAGGGTCTGCCAGCGTGTTGCTCGCCCTTCCCCTGGTCTCCGGCTGCGCAGGCGGCCCTTCCCAGGAAGAGTTGGGCAGCCTTGAGGAGCGCCGCAACGCGGTTGCCGCGGCGGAAACCAAGGTTGCCGATCTGAAGGCGGAAAAAGCGCGTTTGGAGCGCAAGCTCGCCGAGAAGAAGGCGGCCCTGAAACGGGCAAAGGATAACCAGGATGCAGCCAGCGCCGCGTTGAGCGGCAGAACCGAATAAGATCTGATCATGAAAAGGTTGATAGAGATGAGAAATGTGACGACGGTTGCCACCTCTCTACTTGTCTTGGGCCTGTTTTTTGGCGAGTCGGTGTCCGCCCAAGAAAAGATGACTCGCGAGCAGTATAAGATGGAGATGGTCGACCTGGATGTTCGTGAGGGGGCCGCTCAGGCTGAGATCACCCGCCTCGAAGGCGATATAGCTGCCTTGAAAGGTGATATCGACGCGGTCGATGCGGACGCAGCCTCGGTCCGTGCAAATACTCTGAGCATGTTGGGCGTCTCGGAGAGGGAGTTCATGGCTGCCGAAAAGCGTTTGCGGGGCATGTTGAAACAACTCGAAGGCTTGTCGGCTTTGGCCCCCGAGGAGAGGTTCCATCAACGCGCAGAATTGGACGATGTCGAGGCCCGTCTCGCGATTATCAAGAAACGGAAGCTCGCTGCACACCCGGATCTCGCACACCTGATCGCCAGAGTAGACGGCATGCTCAGCGATTTGCGCAGCGGAATGCCACGGCAGATGAGCGTCGATTACACCGTGGTCCGTGGCGACAACCTGTGGAACATTGCGAAGAAGGACGACATCTACGCCGACCCGTACATGTGGCCCAGGATCTACCGCGCCAATCGTAACGCGATTAAGGACCCCGACCTCATTTACCCGAAGCAGACCTTGTCTGTTCCCTTCGGGGTTTCCGAGAACCAATACCTGGTTACTCGCGGAGACTTCCTGTCGAAGATCGCGGCCGCCGTGTACAACGATCCGACCAAGTGGCACAAGATCTATCAGGCCAACAAGGAACAGATTGTCGAGCCGAACCTGGTGTTTCCGGCCCAGGTGTTTGACGTGCCCTCCAACTGATCAGGAGAGCAGCATACACACATTTTGAGTAATACCTAAATAAACCTACTACGTGAGAGGGGTTCGGTACCTGTGAACGGGTATCGGGCCCCTTTCGCATTTCTGGCGGCAAAGATTTGAAGAACGGCACCAGTATTTCGATCGCCCAAATAGATCCCCTTACACTGTTCGGCACGAATGATCGGAATCTCCTACTTATCGAAAAGAATTACGGGGTTTCCCTGGTCGCTCGGGGCGATCGGCTCCTGTTGAATGGTCCCGCGGATTCCATTCAGAACGCAACAGGTATGATTGAGCACCTGGTAACTCGCCTGCGCTCGGTTCCTCCCGTTGATGAAGCCGAGCTGCGGTCGATTATTGAGGGCGACATTCCGACTATTCAGTCGGACGGTCGGTTGTGTGACGATAACGCGGTGGTGAAAACCTACAAAGGATCGGTGCGCGCTCGCACGGATGGGCAGGCGAGCTACCTAAAGGCGATATCCAAGCTTGATATCGTCTTTGCTATCGGTCCAGCAGGAACCGGAAAGACATTTTTGGCCGTCGCGATTGCGGTGGCCGCACTCAAGATAAAACGGGTTTCGCGCATAGTCCTGGTACGACCTGCGGTCGAAGCGGGAGAACGCCTCGGGTTTCTACCGGGAGCCCTCGAAGACAAAGTGGATCCGTACTTGCGCCCGCTGTATGACGCCCTCCAAAACCTCCTCGAGCCCGAGCGTCTGCGCCGCTTTCAGGATATGAAGATTATCGAGGTTGCCCCGTTGGCCTACATGCGGGGTCGCACCCTAGACAATGCGTTCATAATTCTCGATGAAGCGCAGAATACCACCCCTCAACAGATGAAGATGTTCTTGACCCGCCTGGGAAGCGGTTCGAAGGCGGTCATCACCGGGGACATCACCCAAACCGACCTGCCCGAAGACCAGCCTTCCGGACTCATCGAGGTGCAGAAGATCCTCAACAATCAAACCGAGATTGCGTTCATACATATGGGCCAGAATGACGTGGTCCGCAATCCGCTCGTTCAATCCATCATTCGCGCCTACGAACATCACGAAATCGGCAACGGCCAGCCACGTTAGATTGCCTTCCCCAATGAACCTTTCCCGGCTTTCCCGATGGTGGTCACAGCTAGGAGGCCAACACCGAGCCGGGCATCCGCATATTCGCGTATGGAACCGACGCACGCTGCTGACGTATCGCGTTGCCCTGGCCCTCATCGTGGTCGGCTTTCTCACGACGCTGGCATCCCACCAACGACCGTATAACATCGGCGATCTGCGGCTTGGCCAAACGGCACCCGAAACGGTGCGAGCACCTTTTCTTTTTCAGGTGCCAAAGAGCGATGGGGAGCTGTCCGAAGAAAGACACCGGGCGGAAAGAACAATCCCCACCTATATGCGCCATAATGACGAGATCGAGTTGCGCCAGTCGGCACATCTCGACTCCGTCTTTCGGACGCTGTTGACGAGCATCCGCCTGCAAGTGCCCGACACATTGAAGCAGCAGCATTTGCAGCGGCAACTTCCCGACGTGATCGGCTCGCTCTCTGTCGAAGCCTTGTCCACCCTCGTAAAGGTTCTGTCCACGGCCAGCATGCCCTACGCCATGGATTTCCAGGCGGCGTGCCAACAGATTCTAGCCGATCTGTATGCGGCCGGAATAATCGCCTCCAAGACGCCCCTTTCCAATGACATTTCAAGCCGGGTGCGTATCGGCAAATCGGAACTGCCCGTGGACGTCATCCACAGCGAGGAGGAGCTCCGGCAAGGAGCCATGTTGCCGATCATCGCGGGGTATCGACTGATCGACGAGCGCGGAGCCGCCGCAGCGGTTCACGAGCTTCTCGGGCTGTTTATCCAACCCAACCTGGTAATCGACAGGGTCTTCACCGAACGAGGCCGCGCAGAAGCCAGAAGGGGCGTGGCCAGCATCAAACGGATTTACGCGGAGGACGATGTCATCGTTGAGGAGAACGAGGTCGTCACGGCGCAACACATCGAAAGCCTTGACGCGTTGGCGCAGCGGCTGGCGGAACAAGAGCTACAAAATCCGCTCACGCGACTTCTGCAGAGGATCGCGGCAGCTGTTGTCGCGGCGTTTCTTGTGATACTGTTCGGATTTTATCTAGCAACGCGCGAAATCGAGATCTACAATCAACCAGGACCTCTCCTCCTGCTTTCACTCCTCGCTATTGCTGTGGCTGCGACGGGAGCATACATAAAAACGAACCAGCTGGATATCTACCTTGTACCGACCGCTCTGGTGGCGATGCTGGCGACGATCCTTCTCAACCAGCAGATCGGACTGGTCCTGTCACTTCTGATCGCCCTCGAGGTTGGAGCTATTTTCGGGGATTTCTACGTCGCGCTGACTTGCGCCCTGACCTCGGCAGTGGCGGTCTTTTCCGTTAGACACGTCCGGCACAGAAACCAGTTCTATCGGGCTATGATATTTCTGCCCATATCCTACGCACTGTTAATTGCCGCCGCTGATGTACTTCGTTTTTTGCCTGCCGAAGAGATATATCAGCATGTCCTGCCGGGAGTGTTTGTCGGGGTTGCGGCTCCCATTCTTACGATCGGTCTGCTGCCGATCTTCGAGAGCCTGTTCAACCGAACCACGGACATAACTCTGTTGGAGCTTTCCGATCTCAACAGGCCACTTTTGCGGGAATTGGCCATCAAGGCCCCGGGCACCTATACCCACAGTCTGATCATGGCCAATCTTTCAGAGAGCGCTGCCGAGGCTATTGGCGCAAACCCGCTCTTGGCGCGAGTCGCCAGCTATTACCACGACATTGGCAAAATGATCAAACCTGAGTACTTTTCTGAAAATCAAGGCCTTCGAGGAGGGCGAAATCCACATGATCAACTGACTCCGAATATGAGCATGTTGATTATCGTCTCCCACGTGAAAGACGGACTTGAAATGGCGGCCGAGCACGGTTTGCCAAAATCGATATCGGACCTGATTCCCCAACATCATGGCACCACGGTCATCGACTACTTCTATAACCGGGCGGTTGAGCTCGGGGAAGAGAATGTTCGCAAAGACGACTTTCGTTACGGGGGCCCAAAGCCCCAGGACAAGGAAGCTGGAATCCTCATGCTGGCCGATTCCGTGGAGTCTGCGGTCAGGACTCTGAATGAGCGAACGGCAAACCGGGTGAGGCAGCTCGTGAGCAGGATAGTGCAGCAGAAGTTCACCGCCGGAGAGCTGGATGAGTGCGAATTGACACTCCAGGATCTGCACGGGATCGAAGAGAGTTTCATCCCTGTGTTGATGGGCACCCTCCACGGTCGTGTTGAATATCCCTGGCAGCAGGTCGCGAAGAAAACTCCCAGAGATGTTTCGCATCCAATTTGACGAGCAGATCGGGACGCCACACCCCGAAATCCTGGCTCGACTCGAGCCACTCGTCGAGCACGCCTGCCGTCGCTTCGGTTTGCCAGGACCGGTGCACGTGATCATCACGACGGACAATCGCATGCAGCAACTGAATTCGACGTTCAGGAACAGAGAAGAAACGACCGATGTGCTTTCCTTCGACCTGGGAGGCGATGAACTCGCGTCCACCGAGGAAGAGGAAAGACCGGCACAAGCGGAGATCTACGTTTCTGTCGAGCGAGCTCGCGAGCAGGGGGAAGCGCAAGGAATATCCCTCGTCGATGAAGCGAGTCGGCTGGTCGCCCATGGACTGCTGCATTTGGCCGGATACGACCACGACACGCCCAGCGACCTGCGCGAGATGGAGTCGGAAACCGAAAGGATTCTTAAGTGTTCGATACAGACCGATTCCGCCGCTCAACCTTGAGACTGTCCTGGCAGGCGGTGTTTCCACGAAAGGAGCCGAGCAGTATTTGGAACCTCCACAATTTATTCAGCTGACGATCGCCTTGCTAGCGGCCGTTTTCGTTTTCCTGGTTTCGAGCTATGAAGCCACGTTTGCCGTGCTCTCGCGTTCCGCCCTCGAGAAGATGAACGAGGCCGGCATAAAACATGCCGCGTTGATGTTGAAGATATATGAGCCGCGCCACCGACTCCGTCTGCTAGCCCGAATCGGAGAGGCTCTGGGTATTGTCGCTCTTACGATCTGCTTCTGGTCCCTTGTTCGAATTGCGCTTCAATCCTTTCAGTTCCTGCAAGAATACGGTGTTCCGCTGGCAGTGATTCTCACGCTGGGCGTATTCCTTTTGGCTTCTAGTCCTCGACGGTTGCGGTTCGACGAGGATTCGGAGGAAACCCGCATTCCGTCCGTTGCCCTCGCTTTCGTGCCGCTGCATACCCTGTTGGTGCCACTGACCAATCTGCTGGACCGGCTCGCCGTAGGCGATTCTACACCGGAAGATTTTCGCGCCGAAAAGGAGGAAGAGCTTCGCAGCATTGTCGAGTCGGAAAGCGAGACGGGTGTTATCGAAGAGGGTGAGAAGGATATGATCCAGGGGGTGTTCGGATTCCATGACCGCATTGCCCGCGAGGTGATGGTACCGCGAGTTGATGTCACCGCCTTTGATGAATCAGCGACCCTGAGTGAACTTTTCGCATTGATAGAGCAATCCGGCCATTCCCGAGTCCCCCTTTATCGCGATACCCTGGACAACATCCGCGGGATCGTGTTTGCGCGCGACCTGCTTCAGATCCTCATAAGCGATCAGTGTCCCGATCTGGAATCTCCCGTTTCGACCATCTTGTCTGAGGATGAGCGAGGCGCGATCCAGGCGAAGTTCGTTCACGAACCGTATTACGTGACAGAGACCAAGAAGATCGATGAAATTCTCGATGACTTCCGCAACGAAAAGAAGCGACTCGCCATCGTCGTTGATGAGTACGGAGGCACCGCCGGGCTGTTGACGACGGAGGATCTGGTCGAAGAGATCGTCGGTGAAATTCGGGATGAATCGGATGACGAGGAAGAGTTGTATCGGTGGGAGGAGGGAAACGAGATTCTCGTTGCCAACGCGCGCATCAACATCGACGATTTGAACGACACCTTGGAAACGGATCTGCCAAACGAAGGTTTCGAAACCTTGGCGGGGTTCGTTTTCGATCATCTGGGAAACATTCCCAAAGCCGGTGAAACCTTTCAGGTGGGTTCGCTGGAGATGACCGTTGTCGATGTTGACGGCCAGCGGATCACCAAGGTCAAAATAAGACGCCTGTCGACGGTTGAGGAGCACGCCGGCCACGAATGAAATGCCCCTTGCCCAATCTTGCGCCTCAATGATCCGCCGGTTATATTCTCTGGTATGTTGCGGGGTGGAGCAGTCTGGTAGCTCGTTGGGCTCATAACCCAAAGGTCGCCAGTTCGAATCTGGCCCCCGCTACCAAATCTTAACAGGGAGTCGAATACGGCTCCCTGATTTTTTGTGGGTACCCATGGCTGCGCACAACAAGATCCCCGCGGATAATAGCTCGAATCCTAAAGCGCAACGAATAACTATAGACGAACGATTCGTAGAATTATTCGTTACCGAGGACATCGAAGAGCGTGTGGAGATCCAGGAAATTCGCCAGCTCTTACTTCGCAGCTTGCAAGAGCTTACACCAGAAGAGCTCCATGTAATCGAGCTCCGCCACCAACACAAGAAATCACCGGGCTACGTAGCGGCCAAGCTAGGCCTAGGGCGAGCGGATGCGCAGAAGCTCGAATCACGCGCCCTTGAGCGAATCCGCACCTACCTTGCTTCCTGCGGGTTGGAGCGCTAGTAGCCGGTGGTGACGAATTCTTCGCCAGTTGCCAGACGATAACAAGCGTTTTCTGGCAGTCGGATGCGGTGGTCTATCCGGGCTGATCTTTTCCCTAAGCATTCCCAAGGCGGATATTGGACTTCTTGCCTGGATCTGCTTCCTTCCCGCCTTCCTGGCACTCCGCTACACGCGCCACCCGCTGACGCTCGGAATAACCCTGGGGACGGTGGCCGGCATCGGCCGCATCTACTGGATCACCGAGACTCTCCAGTTGTTCGGCGGCCTTGGACCTGTTCTTGCGCTGGCAACCAATATTCTCCTCATCGCCTATCTGACCCTCTACCCCGCCCTTTTCTTTTACGGAATACACCGCCTGGACCTGGGCGACCCTAGGTTGCCGTGGGTAGCTGCGGCCGCGTGGGTTCTGCTCGAGTGGTTCCAGAGCTGGGTCATCACTGGATTTCCCTGGGAGTTGGTAGGTTACAGTCAGTATCGGCACCTGCATCTGTCCCAGATCGCCTCGATAACCGGGGTCTACGGTCTGAGCTTCTTGATTCTTCTGGTCAATGCCACACTGGCTCAGGTCGTGGCAGCACCCCGCCTTTGGCGGCGTCTATTTGCCCCCATAGCGTTGCTGGGCGCCGTGCTGTGTTATGGCGTGGTTCGCCTGAACGACTTAAACAACACCAACCACACCTCGCTCACGGTTGGCATCGTCCAGGGAAATTTTCCGCAAGATATCAAGTGGGATAGGGATCGCGTCGCCCAGACCGCTGCAAGATACACCGAACTTAGCCACACCCTGGCCGACCAGGAACTCGACCTCCTGGTCTATCCAGAGACCGCGCTGCCATTTCGGTTTCGGCACCCAAACTACGCGCAGCATCGAACGCTGGTCGAAGCTGCGGCGAGATCACTGGAGACACCTATCCTTGTTGGCAGCCTGGATGCAGTAGAGACCGGGACCTCGGAAGCCCTCTACAACCGCGCCTTCCTGCTCGACAGAGACGGTAAAATCGTCTCCTTTTCCGACAAGATACATCTGGTTCCATTCGGCGAATACATCCCCTTCCCGGATATCTTTCAGTATCTGGAAGGGTTGACCAAGGAAAGCGGGGCTTTCGCCCATGGCATTCAGCGCCCGGCGATGGAGATACCTGAATCGAACGAGCGATTGGGGCTGTTTGTCTGCTATGAAGCTGTATTCCCGGAGATCTCGCGGGATGTTGTAAAGAAGGGGGCAACTCTACTCATCAACATCACCAATGATGCCTGGTTCGGTCGTACGGCCGCACCGTACCAACACCTGGCGATGTCAGCATTTCGGGCTATCGAAACCGGCAGGTCAGTGGTCCGCGTCGCAAACACCGGGATTTCTTGCCTGATTTCCCCAGCCGGCGCGATTTCGGATGCGACCGGTTTGTTTCAAACCGCAGCGTTTTCCGTCAATGCCGAGACCCGCACCGAGACCACGCTTTACGTCCGCTTCGGGGATTTCCTAGTCTGGATATGCGCGCTGTATCTTCTGGCTGAGATTGTGCGGCGGCGGCGGAGTGCACCGCAGCCGCGTCCGCAGCACCTAGTCGATTCCGGCGGCAATATCGCCCCACCTTCGAGATTTCGCAGCTTCTAGGATGGAATCGGCGACCCGCTGGGCCCGCACCCCGTGCCAAAACGACGGTTCGCACGGACGCCCCTCGCGAATTGCGCTGATAAATTCCCAGGCTTGATCGTATCGAAAGGTCCAGTGAGGATCGCCCTCGGCCGGGTTGCGGGGAGACCCGCTCTGCACCAGTAGCTCCGGGGGTACGGCCCGGGGCTGATAGTCCTCCCCGCGCCGGGCAAACAAAATTTGGTGAGGTGTGTGCAGCTGGTATACCGCGGAAGCCTCGCTGCCGTTTATTTCGGCGATATCGTGTTCTCCTCCCGGACCTCGGCCCTTGGCCAGCTTGCCCATCTCGAAAACGCCCGTTGCACCGGCCTCGAATTCGGCCATCCAGGCCACCCAGTCTTCGAGATCTTGGGCCGGACAAGGACTGCCCTCTAGAGTTTGGTCTCGGTCAATCACTCGTTTCTGCGCCGCGCAGACGGCGGCAATCGGCCCCAGTAGATCCTCTGAGAAATCGATACGGTGAATGCCCATGTCTCCGAGTTCGCCATAACCGGCCTGGTCCTTATATTGTCGCCACCCGATCGAGAATTCGCCCCAGTCCTGCAGTCGTTGAAATCGCGCGTGCCTGACGACACCCAAAGTGCCCTCGTGGATGAGCCGTTTGAGGTACTTCATGCCGGGAACCCGCCTGTAGGTAAAAGCAACCATGTGACGTTTCCGCGACCGCTCCGCCGCAAGATGCATTTCTATCGCTTCGGCGAAGTTCATACCCAGCGGTTTTTCACAGATGACGTGGCAGTTGGCGTCCAACGCCTGATACACCAGATCGCAATGCCGGACATTTGGCGTGGCGATTGCCACGGCGTCCACTCCCGATTTGGACAGAAACTCCCCATATTCGGAAAAGGCGAGAGGAATGCCCCAATCCCGCGCCCGTTTCTGAACCAGATCAGCATTGGCATCGCATATCGCGCCAATCTGGACGCCCGGAATTCGACTAAATCCAGGATAGTGGACGCCTTCGCAAACAGCACCCAACCCGACCAGACCTACACGGATTTCATCAGCTGCCGGCATCGTCCTCCTCCGATTTTCGCAGCGTTACCAACCATTCTTCCCCCGTCTTTCCGCGAAGGAATTGCCTGCCTTCTCAATTCGATCGATGTCAAAACGGCTCGAGAAATGTCTTTCGATGTCTTTAGGGTCCGAAGAATATGGAGGCCCCTCCCCTTGCACCTCCCAAAACAGCCCTACGAGAATTCCATTCTCTTTCAGAACGGTCGCCATGACCCGAGCATATTCCCCCCGCATTTCCGGTGGAATCGCACAGTAGCAGGTGTGTTCCAACACGAGATCGAAATGGTCTGCAAAATCTTCATCGAGACCGAAGATGTCCTGCTCCAGCACCGAGACGGAGAGTCCTTCTGCGCGTCGCTTAACTCGGTCCACGGCCGCAGGTGCGAAATCGACGGCAGTTACGTTCCATCCCTTCTCGCCGAGCAGAATCGCCTCGTTTCCGTATCCACAGCCAGGCACGAGCGCTGTTCCTCCCGAAGGAGCGTAAAGCTTGTCCAAAACCTCGACCAGAGGAGGGGCCGGCGAACCCATGTGCCAAGGTGGGTCGCCATCGGCGTAGATCTCGCTCCAAAAATCAGGACCCCTCGTTTCCACGGGACCTATTTCCATACCGTTTTGTCACCGGTCTCCGTGTATTTGTTGTATTTGTCGATATAGTCCTCACGAATGGGGCTGAAGACATCTAGCACCTGCGCCGGCCCTTCGAGCACCTCACCGGAGTGAGCAACATTGGATGGCACGAGGAATGCGTCTCCGGGCCCCAAAACCTGCTCATCCGATCCGATCTTGAACCTCAGTTTTCCCGTAATCATCAGCCCAGCTTGCTCGTGGGGATGGCTGTGCTCTGGCACCGTCCCGCCTACCGCCAGATCTAGGAAGGAGAGCATCAGGTTTTCGCCGGCCAGTATCCCGCTTAGGGCACCTGGAAAAAGTTCCATCTTGGGCAGATCCTTGGAATTGATAAAGGGCATGGGTGTCTCCTGTTGGGTTCGAATTTCAGACGGGAGCCCGAGCGTGCTGAGTCAGCTTCGGGGCTGGATATCGGGTGGGCACCAACGGTACTCGCCCAGATCGACGCGGTTCCGCTGGAAAGGAATGCCTTCGTCCTCTAACATCCGATACTGGAGCTCGTGGAATCTGCCCGAACTCCGCGGTGATACCTTGCCCTGAGCGTTGATCACGCGATGCCAGGGAAGATCCAGACCGTCCGGCAGGCCGGCGAGGGCATAGCCGACTTGCCTTGCCCTTCCCGGGTAACCCGCAATCGCGGCGATCTGACCGTAGGTCGCCACCTTGCCCGGGGGGATGCGGGCGACCATCTCGTAGAACGCTTGCCGCATTTCTGACTTAGCAGTTTGGCGCAACGGTCTCGTCTCGGCCTTCGAGGAGATCGATCGCTTTGGCGTAGCTGCGTTTGTCGAGGTAATGCAAAAGCATTGGAGGTGTTTCGTCTCCGCATTGCGTACGCAGAGCGCCGATCTGCGCCAGGTATCCGCCCACATCCATACCCTCGGCGTCTGGCCCCCCTCCGTTTTCGATGCACCGCATCATCCCGGTGAGGTTTTCGTGTAGCTTGTCTAGCAGCTTCATTCGGAATCTCCTTTCCGCAAACAGTGTCAAAACATCGATGCGATTTTCCGCATCCGATTCCCTATGTCTATCAGCTCTCCGCGCGACCCGGAAATCTCGTGGATCAGCGGCGCCTCGTAGCCCATCTGCGACAGCTCAGACATGACCAGAGGCCAATCCGTATCACCATCCAACAGATTCACAAACTGGCGCGCGCTACGACGATAGTCCTTGAGATGTACCCGCTTTATACGCGATCCCAGAGCCCGTATCCAATGTTCGGGGAATCCGTATTCCATCATATTCGCGGTGTCGAGGTAGATGCCCACCCAGTCACTCCCTACCTCATCCACCAACTCTCGAGCCTCCCGGGGACTGAGAAGAAACTTGTTCCACACGTTCTCGAGACAGATCGCTATCCTCCGCTTCCCCGCTTCGGATGCCAGATCCGCCAGCGACGCCCGCACATTGCTCCAAACCTCGTCGTAGGTGCCCGTGGATTCGAGTTGGCCGGGATGGAGCAACACCGCGCCGGCATCGAGCTCGTGGGCTATCTCCAACGCGAGCACCACCGACTCACTGTAACGCTGCCGATCCTCAGATTGCAGACTCAGAAGGCTTCCGCGATTCCGGGTCAAGGCGATGACGGAGGTCACCTGTACTCCCGACGAGAGACACTTCTCTCGTACTGCCCGCAATTCAGAGCTGCCTAGCTCGACATCGAGGTCTTTCTCGCTTTTGAATATGAGCTCTACTGCCTCATATCTTGCAGCGCCACACAACTCCAAGGTTTCTTCGAGGGTCGCGTCACCAAGGACCAGCTGGGATATTCCGATTTTCATAGGTCGCATCGTTAAAGGTAGGGTTCGGCACCCTTAACCAAAAGTCCCAGTTCCGGACAGGAGTTCCTCCAACGAGGGGAGCTGCCCGCTCACCTCCAAGAAATGCAACCCCACTGAGACCGCACCCAAGACCAGACCGATCGCGGCACGTACGAGCACGAGGCGAAATCGCCAGATTCCCTCCCACAGGGCGCGGCCAGAGTAGAACATGGCAACCGCGGACAACAAAAGCATCAAGGGAGAAGCCTTAAACAGGAGACATGCCAAGATTCCCAGCACCAAACCGTAGTTTGCCCCATGTCCCATGTTGGCGCGAGCGTCGTCGTCGGGCTCTATCTCCCCTTCCACCAGTGGTGCTTCCTCGGCGACCTGCGCTTGCTCCGTTGCTTCGAGTTCCCGTCCCGAATCGCCAAGCTGTCGCCACCACAATCGAGCCAACCAAATAAAGGTGTATAGCAGAGCGACGAATCCGCCCACCAGAACCAGGATTCCCAGCATCGATGAAGAAATAGCGGTCAGATCGACCATGGATTGTTGCATGTTATCGGCTTCGTGTTACGCAACTTTGCGGTTGAAATGGCAGTTTCATAGACCTATCTTCTTGGAAATTTTCCGCTTCGAACCGCGGTTCAACTCATCTATGGAGAACCAGATGGCAAAGAAGTCAGCGTTTACTGTAGGCGTTGTCGGAGTCGGTCGCATGGGCGCTAACATCGCCTTACACCTGAAGGACGACGGTTTTTCGGTTACCTCCGTCTACGACTCACACCAGCCAACTGCTCGCGCCGCCGCCCGCAAGCTGGGTCTCAAACCGGCAAAAAACCTGGCCGAGGTTACGTCGGCGGCGTCGGTGGTGATCACCGTTGTCACCGACGACCGTTCCATGCGCGACATCTTTTCGGTCCGCGGCGACTCGTTGTTGAAAGATGCCAAAGGCACGGTATTCATCAACTGCGCAACCATCAGTCCGGCGGTCCACCAGGAGGTTGAAAAGAAAGCCAAAGCGACAGGGGCCTCGACGTTGGAAGGTTGCATGGCCAGCAGCATTACCCAGGCACGGGAAGGCACACTCTACCTCATGTGCGGTGGCAAGCGTAGCGTCTTCGACAAGGTCCGGCCCATTCTCGACTCCATGAGCGTGAGTTTGCGTTATATCGGACCAACCGGATCGGCGGCCAAGGTCAAAGCACTGGTCAACATGGTGATGAATATCAACACGGCCGGCCTGGCCGAGGGTTTGGGACTGGGCAAGGCTTTGAAGCTCGACCTCAAGGTCCTCATGGAGGTCTTCTCGCAGACCGGAGCCAATGCTCGCGTCCTCGAGACCGACGGGGAAGATATGGTTGCACGGGATCATGAGTGTTATTTTTCCGCTGACCATGCCGCCAAGGACTCCGGAATCGCCTTGAAGCTGGCACAGGAAGCCGGTTTGAATATGCCGCTGGCCAGGGCTACCAAAGCACAGTTTGAACGGATGAAAAAGATGGGCCTCGGCGAGCTCGACAAATCCGGCGTGGCCGAACTGACGTTTCCAGGTCGTAGAGGCTCGCGGAAGAAGAAGTAGCTCATAACATCCTCAAGAATTGGAAATGGGGTGGTCCGGCCAACGACGACCCACCCCGCTATTTTGCGTCTCAGGTCTCGACGCCGGGCGCTCTGGACTCCAGAGACCACCACATCCATGCCGCAGTCGCCACAAAGAGCACCGACGTCGAATAGAATGCGGCGGGAAAACCGTAGGCCGCACCTAGATTGGCACCAACGACCGGTCCGATGGCAAAACCGAACGCACCGGCGCTCGTCGTAATACCGAACGCTTTACCGCGATTATCCGCCCGCACGATGTCCGCAATCATGACGTTCGCCAGCGGCCGAATCGCTCCAAACGCGACTCCCCCCAGAACAGTAACGATTGCGAGGCTGTCAACGGTCGCAGCACTTCCCTGGGCAGCCAGAAAAATCCCGGTTCCCAACAACGCGCAGATCATGGTCTTCTTGGCCCCGAATCGGGTGGTCCATTTTCCGGCAAGAAGGGAGGCGCCGGCGCTGGTCAAACCCCGCAGCGCAAATACAAGCCCGGCCACTGCAACGACGTTGGCGCCCCCGGCAAGCTGCTGCAGGTAGAGTGGCAACACGGGCATGACAAAACCGAAAGAGAATTGAATAAACACCATGCCGACAAGCAGAATTCCGAACGACCTGCTATTCAACAGGCGACGACTGTCGCGAACGAAGCTGCCGGGACCTTTCTGTGGAATCGAATCATCGGACTTGGAATCGTCCCTTATCTTCAGCTGGACGGCCAATCCAGCCGCTATCACCGTCGCGCCTGCCAAAACGAAGCAGCTTTGAAACCCCCATTTCTCTATCAGAGGTCCTCCGATCAGAGGACCCAGTGAAGCCCCGAGCATAATCGCCGCCTGCATCAAACCCATGGCATAACCCAGTTCCGATCTAGGGGCAGCTTTGGATACCAGAATGACACAGGCAGTCACGCTGCCGGCCATCATGCCGTGAAATATGCGGGCGGCAAACAGCTGCTCGACGGTTGTGGCCTGGCTCATGAGTAGAACCGCGATACCCCCGCCGACCATGGAACGCACGACCATCGGCTTGGCACCGAAGCGATCCGCCATGTATCCCCACACCGGCGCGAATAGTGCCATTGCGAGCCCCCCCGCCGTTTCCATATACCCCGACCATATCAGCGCCTCCGACAGTTCGGTGATACCAAACTGCTGTATGTAGTAGGGTAGGAACGGTTGCACCGCCTGAAACCCGACGAGGGCGACGGTCTCCACCACTAACAACAGGTAGAAATTTTGTTTCCAGGAATTCATCGACAACATTGAAAAAGGGCGGTCCCACACCGGAGACCACCCCCACGCTCTGCAAAGGCATAAGGATTCAACGAAGGGCTGAAACGCCACCTCCCTTGAGGGCCCTGTCCACTTCCTTCTCCACATCTTTCTGTGTTACCATACTCGTATCGCCCGGAGTCTCCTGCACGAGGATGCCATGGGTCGCTCCCCACTGTACCGCAACATCCAGATCCCGTCCCTGAAGAAGTGCAGCAATTACGCCCGCCGCGAACGAATCCCCTCCGCCTGTGCGGTCGGCGATTTCTATCCCCTCCCGTACGGTTGCCTGGTGCACTCTATCGCGTTCGACGTCATACAGTACGGCACCCCAGTTGATGCGATCGGCGCTGAGGGCACCGCGAAGCTGTGTGCCGATAAGCTTGAGGTTGGGGAATTCGGTGGACACCGCTTTGAGTGTGCCGACGTACGCCTCGAGCCACTGGTCAAACCCCGACTCTGTGCTTGGCGGCTGAACGTCGAATCCCAGAGCATCGCAGAAATCATCCTGATTGCCCAGCAGAAAATCCACATTCGGCACGATCCCCCGGTTGATCTCTCGCGCCTTCTCCTTGTCGGGTTCCACCTTCGATCGGTAGTTAAGATCGAAGGAGCGACGCGTACCATGTCTTGCTGCCGCCTCCATAGCTTCTTTGGCAAGACCTGCGGTTTTGGCGGACAAGAGGGTGTAGATTCCGCCGGTGCTGAACCAGCGCACGCCCAGATCTCCGAAAAGGTAATCCCAGTCCACATCCCCCGGACCCACCTCGCGCACCGGAGTGTGTGCTCTGTAGTACTCCGTAACCGAAGGCAACACCCCCTTCCCGGCCCAGGTAAAGTTTATGCCGTTGTGAAGGGTGCCTTTGCCGTCGGTGCACCAGTCCCCCACGCCGCCTGTGTCGAACCAGATAATATGGTCGGTGGCGACGCCCGCCTCGCGCAGTTGATTCTCGACGTTTCTGCCGATCCCGTCATCGACCAATGCCGTAACCACAGCAGTGCGCATCCCGAATGCGCTGCTCAACCCTTCTGCGACGTTAGTTTCCCCTCCGCCATGCCAGATTCGTGCGGTTCGGGCGCGCGCCGTCGGAACATCCCCGGGGTCGATCCGCAGCAATACCTCGCCCAAAGCGATGGCATCAAACCGGCACTCCGGAGCCTTGCGAAGGTGTAAAACACCCATCTGCTAACTGCTTCTCCTAATGGGTACCGACCTGCCGTTGCTCGCCAGCGATTTTTCCAAGGCCTGTAGCGCGGCGACCGGACCGAGCATCGAATTCTCCGTCTCGTCGGTGCGCCCGGTGTTGAATGTCTTGACGAATGCCCGTATGCCCGAAAGGTATGGACTCTCGTCGAACTCGATCACCTGGTCGGCGCGACCCCGCTCCCCGACGGCACTCAAGTGGAATTCGGCTTCTCTCCCACCCACCAGATTGAAGCAGGCCATCTCTCCTCCTTTGAAACCCAGATTTGCCACATGGGTGTTACCGCGCCCCCGAGTGAGTCGTGCGAAGCTCAAGTCGTATCCCAAAAGGCGCAACGCCATGTCCACCTGATGGATGCCGTAGAAGAAAATACCTCCCCAAGGCGAACGGATTTCACAAGGCCCCGTGGCTACTACCAGCCTTAGCCGGCCCAGCCTGCGCACCTTGCTGGTGAAATCCTTGAAAGCCCTTTGATGAGGCAGCGTCGAGAACGAGCTTACCGGTACGGCCAGCTCGTGCGCCCGCTTCAAGAATCTTCGCCCTTCGGCCACGCGATAGCAGAAGGGTTTGTCGACAAAGAGAGGCAGCTTCGCCTCGAGCAACGGTCTCGCCGCAGGCAGATGATGTTTAGCGTGTCTATGGTCGACGACGACGGCGTCTACGGCGCCGATCAGATCGATCGGTGAACGCACGATATGCGGAATATCACCTTCCGCTGCCGCGCGTTTCGCATACACGTCACGTTCGCCCCACACGTGAGTGACCCGCGCGCCTCGAACCCTGGCCTCGCGATTCACCACCCTTGCTATGGCGGCCGTGTGGCTGTTTTCCGCCCCGACGATTCCGATGTTGATCAACGCCCTACGCTTTCTCCAAAGACCAGATCGACAAGGCGGTTTTTCCAAGAACCCAAATTTCCGGAGTGCGATCGTGTTTCGGAGGATGGGGGGTTCTCCTTCCATACGTGGACGTGGAGATCAACTATTTGCATTTCGGTTCCCTCAGGGCTCACCGGCGGATATAACGCGAGGCGTAAGAGCGGACCGCCTTGCCGTTTAGAACGTGAAACCTCCGCAACCGATCGATAGTCGCACCTGAGAACCTCTTCAAAGGCAGATACACCAGCTGGCGTTTGCTCTGCCGAGCCAAATGCCTCCATCTGGAACGGGGTGGCACCGGAGAGACCAAGACCACCCGGCGTTCCCTGGAATGCAGCAACGCAGCCACCAGCAGATGTTCTTCCAGCGACCTGGCGTGGGCAAACCTCGGATCGTGCCAGATGTCCGGAATCGGGCGCGGAGGAAACATGAAGAAACATCCTCCGTATCGGGCTTGACCAATGCCCGGTCCCACGAGGTTGTCGCGAAATGGCGTTGCGAAAAACGCTAGAGTGGATTCCTCCTCATGTTCGGCGAACCAGGTGCCGCGCCAGCGGTAGATCTCTTCGTCTGCCGGTGAATCGAATATGAAAACGACCACCTCTACATTCCCGGTGGTTGCAGGGATCTCCCGCACGTATAGATCTCCCGTATGCCAGTTCCGCAGCGACTCGCGGACGTCGAGCCCGTCCTTCAAGGAAGAGGTGAACTTTTCAGTGCGAGCGAGATCCTCCCCCATGAGCAACCTCGCCTGCTCACGCACGTGTTGCTGAAAGTTCTCAATGCGATGGTCCTCCGGGGGATAGGAACATTGGGTAAAAGGATCCCACTGGAGCTCCCAGTTTCGCCGTTTGGGAGCCGGAGGTGTAGGCCGTAGTGGAAGCTTGCGCCAGATGCGTGGAATACCCTCCAATCGGTTCTTGCAGGGCTTGGGATTTCCCTCGGCGTCGACCAGCTTGCCGTCGCCCATACGCAATTCCTCGACCTCGCTGGGGAGAAGCTGGGCTGGGTATTCCCGTGAAGCTTCCACCACCGCCAATGCGTAGTCGTCGTCCACGACCTGCTTGGCGGCGAGGGCCAGGTTGTAAAGATCCGGGGCCAGCCGCCCATCCAGTACCGTCAGGTTTCGCAGGTAGGTCAGCAGTTGCGACAAACGCTGGGGAGTAAGACGATCCCGTTCCTCAGCCAGGTAGTCCCGGGCCCGGAGCAGCAGACTCTTGACGCCGTCGATCGATTGAGATTCGTCGGCCAGGAGCTCAGCTCTGCGGTGCTCGTATATCTGGGTAATGAAGGGTAACTCTCCGAGAACAAAGCAGAGACTCTCCGTCGCCGCCCGAAACATCTGCGGCATGCCAGCCCCCGGTTCGTGTTTCTGGAAGGGGAGACGCTCCATATAGGCGCTGCGAATCCAGGGCCAGTCCGGGGCCGAACAGACCAGCACGATGCACTCGTACTCCAGCTCCAGAACATGCAGTTCGTGCGCCATTCTGGCGATCCGACGCAACCGTTGGCCCTCCTCGGGTGCCGGCAAGGTGGCCACCAAAGCTGTTAAGAACTTTTCAAGAGGCAGTTTCGCCAGAGCATACGGATCCGGAATATTGACACTCTCGGATTCGTAGTCCGCGACCTCCAGGTCGATGTAGGCGCGATCCAGACCGGAATCCATCGCCTCGCGAATCGCGGCGATAACTGCCTGACACGGATCTACAGGTACGTAGTTACAGGATCCGACCGGCGTGGCTTCCTCCTGCAAGACCACCGAAATCTGGGGCAGCAGACCGACCGCCTCCTCTACCGGTGCTGCAAAGGAGGGCGGCAACGCTACTGCCAGGCAATCACAATTGGCTCGTTTGAGCCGCTTCCTGGTCTCCCTGGCGAACTCGGCGCTCCCGTGGACGACCGGAAGCACGGCCACGCGATCACTGAAATCGAGAACGGGATCATGAAGCTTGGTCATCTTCGCCGCCGGGATGCAACGGATCGTCCTCGTCGAAGAAAAAATCCTGCATCTCCATCGCTGAAAAATCGGCTCCCATGTTACGCTGTCGGGCGCCCGCCAATTCTTCGAGGTTGACTGCTTCTTCGCCAAGCACTCGAATCAGGGATTCCTTCCAAGCCTCGTCCCGGGCAACAGGGTGATCTACCTGTTGAGAGATCCGTTTCAGTGCGAACCGGACGATGTTGATGCCGTCCCGAGGTGAAAATTCGAGGTCGAGAGCGTGGGCCTTTTGCAGGAAATCGACCGTAAGCCCGAGGATTTCCTCTTCGGCAAAAGGCAGATGGTAACGCATGATCGCCAATTCGTCGGCCCGGTTGGGAAACCCCAACTCAAGGGTCGGCTGCAGACGCGACAGGATGTAGTCGGGAACCTCATAGGTGGATTCGTCATCGTTCATGGTCACGCAACAGCGAAACGAGTCGTGCGCCGGGAGCGTAATACCAGCTACTACCGACTCCACATACCTGCGGTGATCGAGCAGAGGGGCGAGTGAAGCCCAGCTCTTCTCGTTCATGCGATTCCCTTCATCCACTACGCATACCCCTCCCGTGAGCATGGCCGACACCAACGGAGACGCGTGGTAAGCAATCTTTCCGCTCTCAGCCAGCACCGGCGTTATGAGCAGGTCCTCCGGTCGGGTGTCACTGGTGGCCTGGTAGATGTATAATGGCTGCGACCGGCGCCGTGCTCCGGCCATAGCCAAAGTCGTCTTGCCAATTCCGGGTGGACCGATGAGCCTGGGAGATAGGGGCAGGTCTTTTTCATCCAGAACCAGCCAACAGGCCAGCAACTCGTGAAGGGAGGTGCTCTGGCCGATCCACTCTTCGTCGGATTCGACGGGTGGGCTCAGCTGCAAGACAACCCCGTCCACTTCGATCTGTCTAGATGCGTTCATACCTCGATGGGAAACAGATGGGACTGGAACTGTGGGAACCACCCGGGGGAAGCGCTTGGACGGCCCCGGAATTTATGCTTTTTGTCGAGCCGGCTCAAGCGCCGCCGAACCTAGGATGGCCGTATCGTGCTGGCTCCCGAGCCAGGGACGACACCCAATCCTGACGCCGGTATCTGGATTCCCAGGTCCTCCTCCAGGTAGCGACCCAATGCTGGGATGCTGGATCGCTCCACCAGACCCCCGATGCTGCCACCCCATCCCGCTCCGAGCCGCTGGACAGCTCCAGCGCTGTTGCCGGCCGAGCAACCGAGAAAAGCGTTCACCTTCGCTGCGACTCGATCGTAGGCCGGAGTCATTCTCCCGTAGCCACCCGGTTGATAGCAGAGGGCGCACTCGTCGGGACCTAGGTGTGATCGCTCCATTAGATCTTCAATCTCTTCATTGGTGAGATCAACGTCCCCTTCCCCGCGGTGAGAGATGCGTATGAGATCCAGTACCCGCTTGACGTTTCCGTCTCGCAGGAATGCGAATGACTTGTTAACCCTATCGTGCTCAGCAATACCAAACAACGTGCGTCGACGCAGATACAGTGGGGTATCGAACCCGATCGCCGGAAAGGGATCGCGAATAGCCTCTTCGAAAAATCTCCGAAACGCAGACTGGGCGCCCGCCTGCCGAGCCTTGCGCTCAATCTTGGCTAACGTCGTTTCGCGAGGTAGCTGCAGCAACAACGTATATATCGCTTCCAACCCGAGATCCAACTCACCGAACAGATCTCCCAGATCAAGTATCGTTTGCGTTGCGCCAGGTGTTATCCCGGCGAACGCCGGCTCATTCAGCAGTCCCGGCAGGATAACATGGCGAATCAGGAACAGACTCAGCGGGTATGCCGCTGCGGATTCCTGCTTGCAGATGTCGTCGTAGATTCGCTCTACACCGCTGTCGAAGACGACAGCAGCATAGTTTGACGGCATGGCCGTCTGGCCAAGATTCCGGGTGGGCAAAGCACCGATGCAGACGAGTGCACCCTTTTCGGCGTATATCATGGTCCCGTGGTCAGCGGTTCCTCCGCGGGTACCGCAGAGCCACTCAGACGAACCAATTCCATCGATGAGCTCTCCCATGTCCAGCTCGACCCACGGATCCCAACCCTGGGCGGCCATACAAGCGATCGCAATCGACACAACCAGTGCAGATGAGGAACTCATGCCGCCTATCGGGGGGACATTGCTCCAGACCAGCAAATCGAGACCCTTAATGGGCCGAATGTCTCGAAAGTAGCTTTCGAGGAAAATCAGCACACCGAGAGGCAATAGCTCCCACTGGGAGGTGAGGGTGTCGGTCGTTGAGCGGGCGTTACAGACATCGACGGCATATCGTTTGAAGCGCTCGGGGGTCGCAACGCGATCATCTGGAATGCATTGTTCGAGATCGAACTGGGCTGGAGGAAACTCGGGATCGGTCCCTCCAGACTCGACCACGGATCGGATGCGAACGGTGCCGTCCTGGCGCGGGCGCGCGAGCGTCACTGTTTCGAGCCCTTTGATGGCGAGCCTGAGAGAGGGCATGCCACCATAGTCGAGATGCATGCCCATCAGGTTCATTTGAGCTGGACACCTGCCGATTGCACAGGCGCCAGCGGCACCGTACTCCACCTCGAAGAGCGACAGGATATGCAAGTATCTCCGTTGCCAACGGCCTGCATCCGGCCCGTATACATCTGAAATTGCGGGAAACAGGTTGCCGCCGAGAAGCCGGCGCCAGGTTTGCGAGGAGGCGAGAAACCTGCCGCTAGGAATCGCCGGCCTCTGGCATGACGCTCGCTTCCACTAGCAATTCCACCGCCTCGAACCGATGCCGCTTATACCTAAATTGACCTGCCAGCACAGTCCCCCAATCGGACACGAATCTCTGCGCTCATGGAATGAATCTGGTTTTGTCATCAACAGCGAGGACAAACTGGGAAAGCAGCTCGATGGTGTGCTCCAGGTCACGCAGATCGATAACCTCGACGGGAGTGTGCATGTAACGCAGTGCCACACCAACGAGCCCGGTAGCCACACCCGATCGGCTCAGCTGCATGGCGTTGGCATCGGTGCCTGTAGCACCGGGTTCCGCTTGAATCTGGTGGGGAATTTTCCTTTTCTCAGCAATCCCGATTAGTCTCTCGAAAACTACAGGATTGACATTCGCTCCACGCGCAATCACCGGTCCTTTTCCCAATGCGAGATCGCCCACCTGCCGTTTGTCCACCTCCGGGTGATCCGTAGCGCAGGTTACGTCCAGCGCGATGCCCACCAAGGGATTGATACCGTAGGTGCTGGTTTGCGCACCACGCAGTCCCACCTCTTCCTGTACCGTGGCCACTGAGTAGAGCGCTGCGCGCAACGGTTCCTTTGCTCGGGCGACCTCCCTCATCGTTTCGGCCACTATAAAAGCGCCCATCTTGTTGTCGAATCCCCGGGAGGTAGCCAGGTTGCGGCGCAGCATCTCGAAGCTCGGATCGTAGGTGACCGGATCGCCGATCGAAACCAGTTTGCGCGCTTCCTTGGCGTCCCGGGCACCGATATCGATCCACATCTCATGCTTCTCGGGTACCTTTCTGCGTTCCTCGCTCCTCATGAGATGTATCGGCTTCTTGCCGACCACTCCCAAAATCGTACCTCGTTTGGTGTGAATCCTCACCTTGCGGCCGGATATGGTTCCCAGATCAAATCCCCCTACGGTATCGAAGTGTAGAAAACCGCTATCGGCTATGTGGAGAATCTGAAAGCCCAATTCATCCATGTGTCCTGCCAACATGATGCGCGGCGTAGCTCCCCCATTCAACACGGCGATCGCGTTGCCGTGCACATCCACCGTGACCGAGTCGGCATGGCGCCCAGCTTCGGCGGTCCAGACGGAGCGTACCGGGCCCTCGTACCCCGATGGGCTTGGGGCGGTAACCAGATCCTTGAGAAATTTTACTGATGATTTCCGCATCCTTCTTCTTTCCTGAGGACGTGAGGGGTCCGAATCAGAGGTTCAGCCTGCCGCCCGGCGAGCAGACGAAGCGTTGCACTTGCGTGTTGCTTGTCGGCTCCAGCGGGCGATGCTAAGTTCCCGTGAGGCAATCGTGGACATCAGGGCGAATAGTCTCGTACTCTACAAAAAGGGAGCGGCTCGCGTCAAGCGGGTGGATGAGAAGCTCCACCTTGAGCTGCCCGAGGCCAAGGAAAAGTGGGTACGCCTGAAGGACGTGACCCTGCTGCACCCAGGCCCGATTGCCCGACTGTCGGACCTGCAGGACCTGCAAGGAGAGGCCGAAACTGCATGGGATCTGCTCGATGGCTCACTCACCACCTTGGCCGAGCTGGCAGAGTTGATCTTTGGTGCATTTTCCCCCGATACCGCGTGGGCCACCTGGAATCTAGTGGACGAAGGTTTTCTGTTTGATGGATCCCCCGATGAGTTGAGGCCGATGTCAGCCGCTGGGGTTGCCGCGGAGCGGTCCCGCCGAGAAGCGTTGGCAAAAGAGCAAACCTCCTGGACGGAGTTTGTTGACCGCCTCAAAGAAGGGCGGTTCATTCAAGAGGATGACAGCCGCCTGGAGGAACTAGAACGACTGGCAGCTGGACAATCCGATCGGTCGCGGGCATTGCGGGCACTCGATCGCGGCGAGACGGCGGAGAATGCCCACAGGTTGCTACTCGAGATCGGGCGCTGGACCGGAGCTACGAATCCGCATCCACGCCGCTTCGGTGTTCTGCTCACCGCGCCCCAAGAGGAGGTGCACGTTGCCGCCGCAGAGAAGCGGGTAGACCTCACCCACCTCGATTCCTTTGCCATCGATGATGAGGGCAACCACGATCCGGACGATGCTTTGAGCATAGACGGAAATCGCCTGTGGGTCCACGTGGCTGACGCTGCGGGTGTCGCGCCCCCCGAAAGTCCCTGCGATCTGGCCGCCCGGGCGCGAGGCGCCACCCTCTATCTACCAGAAGACACGGTGCCCATGCTGCCGGCGGCCGCGATCGACCGACTGGGTCTCGGCCTTCAAGAACGAAGCAACGCCCTTTCCTTCGGCATCGACTTCGATTCCCTAGGCTCGTTCAAGGGATTTGAAGTGGTTTTGAGTGAGGTTCACGTGCAGCGCACCACGTATTCCAAGGCGGAAGAGCTACTCGATCGAGATCCGTTCCTCAGATTGGACCAATGGTGCCACCTGTCCCGCGAGCGCCGCCGCAATCGAGGCGCCGTATTCATTGACTTGCCCGAAGTCAAGATCGCCTGTAGGAACGGCGCCGTGACGATCGATCTATTGGCGAGCACGACGAGCCGCCAGCTCGTCTCCGAGGCGATGCTGCTTGCCGGTGAAGCGGTAGGGCGATTTGGCCTGGACAACGGGATTCCGTTGCCATTCGCCACCCAGGACCCGCCAGCGGAGATGTGGCATGAAGAGGAAGGGTTGGCTGGAATGTATCAACGTCGAAAGTCGTTGAAGCGGAGCTTGATCAGAAGCGTTCAGGGACCTCACGCTGGCCTCGGCTTGGAGACCTACGTCCAGGCCACCAGTCCCATGCGGCGTTACATGGACCTGGTGGTCCATCAACAGCTGCGAGCTTTTCTAGCCGGGAAGCCGGGACTAAACGGTCAACAGCTGTTGGAACGGGTCGGCGCAACAACAGAGCTGTCGGACCTCGTCCGCAAAGCAGAGCGGATGTCCAACCTGCATTGGACGATCGTCTATTTGTCGCAGAGACCGAACTGGAAGGGCTCGGGGACTGTGGTGGAGCAGCGCGACGGCCGTTGCACTGTTCTCCTTCCCGACCTGGGCCATGAAACAGGGATCTATCTTAGCGGAAATGTAGAACTCAACCAAACAATCGATCTCGGTATAAGCAGCGTGGATCTACCCAATCTGGAGGCCCGATTCCAGCAGAACTGAGATTTAGATAGGACGTGTGCTGAGGTTCTCTCTCCCCCGTCGTTGGTCGAGGGTGGACGTCTTTCCTACGCCGTCAGATCCACCTTCTTGCCTATCGACCACGAGCGGCGGATGGCGTCACACACGGTCGTCGTTTCCAGCGCCTCATCCGGCCAGGTGGATCTCAGATCGCCGGTCCTGACTACCGTTGAGAACTCCTCTATCATAAGAACCTCCTGCAGGCAGGGCTCCCCCGTGATCGTTTCCGCCGCTCGGTTTCGGTGCAGCCAGTACCTGGCATCATCCTCCGCTCCGACGACGAAGTCGTCGCAAACGATCGAACCTTCCGTGCCGACAATCTCGAACCACTGTCTGAAGTAGGTGTCAAATCCGCAATCGAATGCTGCCATGCGATCGTCGGCGAACCACAAGAGTGCGGAAACATTCATGTCCACGCCATTGTGGTAACGAACTGTTGCATAGACGGCGTCGGGCATGACCCCAAACGCCCAAAGGATCGCTCGCACCGAATAATAACCCAAATCTCCTAGACATCCGCCCCCAAGCTCCTTCTGCATTCGAATGTTGTCGGTTCGATTCTCCGGGGCCAGGTTGACAGTGAACGCCGAGGTCACCCGCTGGAGGTCACCCACTTGCCCTTCTTCAATCTCCTGTTTCATCGCGATAGTTCGAAGGTGGTGCACCCACATTACCCCATCCATGAGTTGTACACCATTGTTGCGGCAGGCATCGCGCATGATGACGGCCTGTTTCACGTCGAGAGCCAACGGTTTCTCGCAGAGCACATGCTTGCCCTTCTCCGCAGCTTTTACCGTCCATTCCATGTGCAGGGAAGGAGGCAGAGGGATGTACACGGCGTCGATGGAGGCCTCTTCCAAAAGAGCCTCGTAAGATCCGAATGCAGTCGGCACTCCCCGATCTGCGGCCCACGCTTCGGCTTTCCCGCGGTCTCTGCTGGCCATGGCTGCGAGCCGAGCACCACGAGCTGTGGAAATGGCACGACCCACCTTATCGGCAATGCCGGCCGTGCCGAGAATGCCCCAGCTCACCTCATCCATAATGCCTCCGATTGAGTAACAGCCGGATGTTTAGCTGTACCTTAGGCGTAATCCTGCAGCTTCTTGCGTAGCTGATCACCGTTCGTTTTCATCCATTGCTGGATCACGAACAGCTCCGTACCCAGGCTGAAGTGGCGCACCCCCAGATCCAGGTAGTAAGCCGCCTCGTCCGGCGAGCCTATCTCGGCACGAGGAGGCACGCCCATCTCGACGCAGGTTTTGATCACCCGGCCCTCCACCTCTTTGACCTCGGCAGATCTGGCCGCGTCGGGCGCACCAATGCTCTGGGAATAGTCCGTTCCGCCCCACTGGATCATGTCGATGCCGGCCAGCTCGAGGATCTGCTCCAACTGATCGACGGCAGCTTTCTTTTCGATCATAAGTACTACGACCACGTCGCGGATCGCCTGTACGTACTCCTCTTGGGTGCGCGTGCTGTACCAGTTTCTCCGTGCGACGGCACCGTAGGTACCCTCCTCACCAGGAAGGTCCGGCCTGACCGTCCGAATACAGGCCTGGGCGTCCTCGACGGAACGGGTGTCGACGAACAAGACCGACTGAAAGCCGGCACCCACGGCTCGCTGGGCGAAAAACTCCTGTGCCGCCTGGTCAATTTTGATCATCGTCGACAGACCGTGTAACTCGGCGGCGCGACAAAGATTGTCCAGAGCAAACAGATCGAATGGGGCGTACTCCGCTACGAACTCGACATAATCGAACATTCCGGTGTGACCGACCACCTCGACGACCGACGGCCAGGTGCTGTGTAGATGTGTTCCGATGGTCGGTGCGTCAGCGGCAAGCAAATCGCGAAGTTTATTCCTTGGCATTTCTCGTTTCCATTAGGTGATATGACATGAGACATCATTGTCGAAAGAGTTTGAATGTGAATATCGAAGCTCACCTCATTGAGATGCCGCCATCCACATTTATCGTCTGACCGGTAATATTGCGGGCTTCCTCCGAGGCCAGAAAAACAACGAGATTGCCGATGTCCTCGGGGACCTGCTCCCGCCCCAGTGGCGTGTTCTGCTCCACCATTTTCTCGAACACCTGTCGTGGTTCCAGTCCGGCGAAGGCGGGGTTTGTCTCCGCCATCATCGGCGCCATCCGGTTCCAAAAATTGGTCCACAGAAGTCCAGGGCAAATCGCGTTTACATTGACGTTGTGAGGACCAAGGTCTTTTGCCACTACTCGCGTCAAATTGAGCAGGGCATTTTTTGCAGCCGCATACCCGGGAGTGAAGGTGGGATCGCGCTGCGCCGCAATGGAAGATATGTTTATAATCTTGCCGAATTTGCGCTCGATCATGCCGGCGGCTACCGCCTTGCACATATAAAACGGACCGGTGAGATTGACGGCCAGGTTTGCCTCCCAGTCTTCGCCGCTTTGGTCGGTAAAGTGTTGTCCGATTGAAGCGCCGAAATGGCCGGCGTTGTTGACGAGGATATCAATCCTGCCAAATCGCTCCGTGGCCGCGGAGACCAGCGTCCTGCAGTCGGCTTCATTGGTGATATCGGCCTCCACAACGTGGCCCGACCGGCCTTCGGACTCGATGGCGACGACCGTCCCCTTGGCCGCTTCTACATTGAGGTCGCAAACGACGATGTCGGCCCCCTCCCGAGCCAGGCAGGTTGAAATCCCCTGGCCGATTCCCCCTCCACCACCCGTGACAACGGCAATCCTATCGTTTAATCGCATTGCTTACTCCTTCAAGTGCGACTCGGCCTCTTCGACATCCAGTTTGCTGCCGATTATCAGAGGTACCGTTTGGTGTATGTCCGTCGGTTGAATATCGAGGATCGGCTCCCTGCCGGTTGAAGCCAAGCCCCCCGCTTCACGGACCACAAGGGCGAGCGGCGCCGCTTCGTACAGTAGCCGCAGCTTTCCCTTCCCTGTGCCAGCATCGGCGGGATAGAGGAACACCCCTCCCTTCAACAGGTTCCGGTGAAAATCGGCTACGAGCGATCCCACATACCTGGCCTTGTAAGGACTGCCGCTCCGCCCCGGCACCTTGAGACTGTCAATGTAACTCCGCACTCCTTCTTCCCAAACCGCGCTATTGGCCTCGTTCACGCTGTAGATGGAACCGCGTTCGGGTATCTTGATATCTTCGTGAGAGAGAAGGAACTCGCCGATGGTCGGATCGAGGGTGAAACCGTGCACACCCCTGCCGGTTGTATACACCAGCATCGTGCTCGAGCCGTAAATCATATAACCGGCGCATACCTGTTCCTTTCCCGTGCGCAAGAAGTCCATTTCCAACGCCTGCGAAGCGCCTTTCTGCCGGCGAAAAATGGAAAAAATGGTGCCGATTCCCACATTCACGTCGATGTTCGAAGAGCCGTCTAACGGATCGAATACCAGGACGTACTCACCCCCGTTGTCTCCCGGAACGATATGGATCTCCTCCATCTCCTCCGATGCCACTGCTGCCAGAATTTCCATGTACTCTATGCTGCGAATAATGGTAGCGTTGGCGAATTCATCCAGCTTCTGCACTTCTTCACCATGAACATTCTTTCTTCCGGTTATCCCCATCACCTGTGCCAAACCAGCCTTGTTCACCTCGCGGGAGATGATCTTCCCCGCCACCGTAAGCTCCACCAGAAGCCTGGTGAACCGTCCTGTCGCTTCCGGAAAATTGCGCTGCTCTTCAATGATGAACCGCGTCAGAGGTGTTCCGATATCCATTCGTAGATTTCTACCTTCCTAAAATATTGACTAGGGAAAACCCGCCTTGGTTGCCTCTCTTCAAGCCAGCCGCCCCAACAGATCCTTCTCCATGAGGGCGTCCAGGGCCTCGCCGAATACCTCCAGGGTTTTGTCGATGTGCTGTGGCTCGTGTGAGGCAGAGGTGACTCCGCCGGTGTAGGAGAGCAGCTCCACACCCCGTATCTGCAGATTCTTCTGGAACGCCGTTACGAGGTGTTTTGGAATGCTTTTGAGCGTCAAAGCGTCTTCGGTCTGAAGATCGCTCCGACGCCCGGCGCCTGAGCCGGGTGTGGCTTCCATGAACACGTGGAAAAGTGAAGATTCGCCATATACGTATCCGGCAATATCGCGCCGGCCCATCTCTTCTTCCATTCCCGCCCGCAACCGTTCCGCCATTTGATTCGCCAGATCCTGCGCCTCGCCCGACCTGACGATCCGCAGCGTGGCGATGCCGGCGGCAGCGGAAAGCGGGTTGGCGTTGAAGGTCCCCATATGCCACACCCTCCCGTAGCGGTCATGATCTGGATCTCCGGTGAAGTCGAAGAGGCCCATGATCTCCTTCCGACCCGCTACCACCCCACCAGGCATGCCGCCCGCGACGATCTTGCCCATGACGGTAAGGTCCGGGGTTACGCCCGCATGCTTTTGATATCCCCCGGAACTATAGCGAAAACCGGTAACCACCTCGTCGTAGACGAGGGGGACCCCCAACACCTCCGTGAGCGCCCGCAGCTCACGGTTGAACTGAACGGTCAGCGGCACCGTACCCCACGAGGCTCCCGAAGGTTCGAGCAAAACCGCGGCGATCCCTTGATCTCGCCGCAGAGTTTCCTCAATGCGGTTCAGCTCAGCCGGCAAAACCAGGATAGAATCGATCTTGGTCGCCGGTATGCCCATGGAAGCAGGTTTATGGAATGGAGGAGAAGTCCCCCGCCCTACGTCGTCATGCCAACCGTTGAAATGCCCCTCCAGGCGCAGCAGTTTTTCCTTGCCGGTGAACGCCCGGGCTAAGCGGATCGCCAGCATCGTTCCCTCAGTGCCGGAATTGACGAAACGGATCGCTTCGGCGCTGGGAACCATCTCCTGGATCAATTCCGCCCATTCCACCTGCAGAGGATGATCCTGCCCGTAGTGATAGCCGTCCTTCAGCGCCGCGGCGACGGCATCCAGGACCTCCGGGGGCGAGTGCCCCAGCAGCAGGGCTCCGTTGCCCATACCGTAATCGATGTACTCGTTCCCATCCACATCCCACATCATAGCTCCACTCGCTTTGGCGATGTAGCTCGGACAGGGCAAGCTGTGACGCATGTCGTGTCCAACGCCACCTGCCAGACAGTCGCGGGCTCGCGCGTAGAGATCCATGCTTTGCGAACGATGCGATACATAGTTCTCGAACCAGAAATCCTGTTCCATCTTGTTCTCTAAATCACCTGTTGGATAACGCGACATGCTGTTTGCCTCTTGCATGCCTCGGGTGAGAGCGGTCAGCTCACAGCCAGCAACTTTACCAGAAAGGCGCTGAGGCCACCCACCAGCGCTGCCGCCACGAATCCGACACTCATGGGACGCAGACCAATGCCGCAAAGCTTGGAAATACTGGTTCCGAGACCCACCCCGGCCATCGCCATCACCAACAGCCAGCTTGAAGCACGGCTTGCCCAGGATAAGGTGGAGCTCCATCTCTCTGCCGCGAGCGCAGGAAGGTAGAGATCGCCAAGCGACCGCACGGTAGCCATCGCCACGAACCCGACCACGAACAGAGGAACGAATTCACGCCAGCTTGGTCGCACAGTATCCAAATGCGACTCCCGCCGATAGAGGAAAGCCATGAAGGGTATTACACCTATCATAAACAGATTCCGCACCAACTTGGTAACCGCGGCAGATTCCAGTGCCTCCGGCGCCGCAAAACGCTCGCTGTACAACAACCCGGCCCCGGCCACCTGAGCCGTATCGTGGATGGCCGTTCCAAGAAAATGGCCAACCCGTACCGGATCCGCACCGAACATCCAGTGCGCCGCAAAGGGATAAACGAAGAGACCCAGCATGCCAAAAATCGTTACACATGCAACGGCATAGGAAACTTCGTCTTTTTCGGCTTTGATGATGGGACCCGTCGCGATGACGGCGCTCACCCCACAGATACCGGTCCCGACCGCAATCAAACTGCCCAGCCGCTTCGGCAAACCGAAGATACGAGTGATCTGGTGGACCAAGACCAGCGCAGCCACAATGCAGACTAGAACGATGGGTAAAGCATGCAGTCCTACCATGCCCGCGGTTGACAGACTCAAACGCAAACCCAGCAAGGTGATGCCCAAACGCAACAGTTTCTTTACGCAGAGCCCGATCCCCTTCTCGTAAACCTCGGGCAAACCGATCACATTGCGAACTGCAAATCCAACGAGAATTGTCACGAGTACGGCGCTGATCGGTGACGTTTCAACGGACCAGATCAGTCGGCCGAGCCAGAAGGCCAACTCGCGGCCCGTGAATGCGACCGCAAGGGCCAGCAGGAGTCCCGGCAAAAACAGTCCTGCCGCACTGAAGAATTCGTATAACCGATTTTGCCAGGCCGCCCGAGCTTCCTTTTCGCGCGCAGATTCAACCGGCTGGGGCCATTCGTACATCCCCTCGAAACCACCCATCCACTCGGCCAGAGCAGGGTCTGCGTACGGGTTGCCACCCGACTTACTCGGCATGTTGGTCAACGATCTCCCCGACGATCAAGCCTAAATTCTGTCTCGTGGCTGTTCCTCGCTCCACGATCCTTCAGTGAGCTGCATCAATTGAAACGATCGACGGCAAGAGCCGAGAGATCGATCGGGGAATCGGTCCCCCCGATGATATCCGCAACCAGCTTCCCGGTGATCGGCCCCAGAGAAACTCCAATCGTTGCATGCCCCGCAGCGACTACCAGATTGGTTAGGTTTCGCGGGCGCCCGATAAAAGGCAGACCGTCGGGCGAGCAAGGTCGCAAGCCGCGCCAGATCTCCATGAGCTCCATTTCGTTCGGGTCCAACTGGGGCATATAGGTCGGTATCGCCTTAAGAATCGCGTTCACCCTGCGTCTGTTGATGCCCATATCGAGACCACCCAGCTCGAGAGTGCCGGCAAAACGGAGTTTGCCGACCATGGGACCCACACCGACCTTGGCTTCGCTCAAGATCATCGGCGTGGTTGGACCAACTGCCGGCTTCTTGAATGTGACGTGATACCCCTTTGCCGGTTGTATCGGCAGCCTAAGACCCAATCGGCGCCCGATCTCAGACGACCAGGAACCAGCCGAGAGCACAACTTCGCGGGGTCCGAAGTCACCCCGGGTGGTGCAGACCGTGTTCACGTGGCCATGGTCCACGACCACGTCGATGACCTCGGCATGAGGAACCACCTCCGCTCCCTTCGCTTCCAAATGTGCAGACAGGCCGTTGACGAATAAATCGGGAGTTAGATGGGCATCCTGCGAATACCAGGCAGCGCCCACGATATCCAATCGGACATCTGGCTCGCGCTCGGCTGTTTCATCGGGCGACAGTAGCGTTGCGTCGAGGCCGATCCCCCTCAAGATTTCGACCTCCTTGCCCAGCTCCTCCAGCCCTTCGCTCGAATTGCAGAGAGCCAGCAGCCCTTTACGCTGGAATCCAAATTCAAGGCCGTCGAGGGCTGCGAGGTTGTCGTAGAGGTCCAGGCTGGCGAGACTGAGATCGCGAATCAACGGCGCGGCGCGGCGAAGATGCCCCTTGGTGCAGGCGCCCCGAAATTTCCACAACCAGGAAAACAGATTCAAATCAAGTCGGGGTTTGATGTAGAACGGGCTTGCGGAATTGAACATCCATTTGATGCCCTTCAGCATAACCCCGGGGGCCGCTAACGGCACCGCGTGACTGGGGACCAGAAGACCGGAGTTGCCGTAGGAAGCCCCCGCGCCTATCTCGTCGCGCTCAACTAAAGTTACGGATCGACCCGATTGTGCGAGGTAGTAGGCCGCGCAGACGCCAATTACACCGCCCCCGATGACGAGTACGTCTACATCCCTCCCCAAATTGCTCAAAGACAGATTCTCCGCCGTAATCTCAATGTTGCTCGGCAGAAAGTAAACACGGCGCCAGGACCGTCCAGTGGATCAGACCCCTCCCGGTTGGTGGCAGAATTCCACCTCGACCCACTTCCTCACCGAATTGATGAGGTGAATCCTTGTTGCCCGCTCGATCTCCTCCCGAACCAGCACCCTTTCCTTAATGGCTCGCGATTCTAGCAAGTGCGCTCTAAACGTGCCTCCCAGTAGTCCGCATTCCACCGGCGGCGTCCAATCTTCGCCATCCAGCTCCGCGACTATGTTGCCCGTACAGAATTCGGTAACCTCCCCGCTGGAGTTCCACAACAACACCTCCGAATAATCAGGGTGATCGGCGAGCCGGGTTTCGTAGAGGTTTCGATGCGTGGTCTTGTGGAACAGAAAAACATCCGCTTCGTCGACCGCTCTCACGGCAAACCGCGCGCGAACCGGCGCACATCCGTCGTCCAGCGGGGCACTCTCCAGTTCGATCGCGCCCGAGGTCTTCTGCAGCAGGCGAATCAGACGTCGATCGTGGAATTCCTGGGCTTCCTTTCGCAGGCGCTCGTTCACCGCTGCCTTATCGCACTTGATTCCGAAGTACCGAGCAGAACCTTCCAGTCGTTCCAGATGTCGATCGAGCAGATAATATCCGTATTCCGGCTCATACAACATCGTTTCCAGCAAGGAGAATTCGGGCCGTTTTGTCACCAGGACCCGCGATTTGACCGCGCACTCCTGAAACTCTTGTCTCCCTTCCGAGTCATGGGTTATTCCACCACCCACTCCGAACGAAGCCTGTTTTTGGTCGCGATCGACACACACGGTACGGATGGCGACGCTGAATTGGGCGGTTCCAGACGGAGACAGAAAACCGATGGCACCGGTGTACAACCCTCGGGGCTGCGACTCGAGCTCAGCGATGATCTGCATGGTCCTCACCTTCGGGGCGCCAGTAACCGATCCGCATGGGAAGAGCGCCGAGAAAAGCTCGCGCAACGACGTGCCTTCCCGCATGTTCGACCTAACCGTCGATGTGAGCTGGAGCACGGTCTCGTACTGCTCCACCTGCCACAGATGTTCAACCGCCACCGATCCGGTCGCGGAAATTCTGCCAAGATCGTTTCGCAGGAGATCGACGATCATCAGGTTCTCAGCCCGGTCTTTTGCAGCGTCTCGCAGTTCGCACGCGAACCTTCGATCTTCGGCGAGCCATCGGCCCCGGGGTCTCGTTCCCTTCATGGGACGCGTCGTCAACACGCCATCGGTCAAGCTGAAGAACAACTCGGGAGATACCGAGAGAATCTGATAGCGTCCGAAGTCGAGGTAGGCGCAATAGGCAGCCCCCTGGGATCTGCACAGATCCCGGTAGAGGGCGCGAGCGTCCCCATCGAAGTCCGCCATCATCTGGAAGGTGTAATTGACCTGGTAGGTGTCGCCGGCGGCAATGTACTCGTGAATCCGTCCCACCGATTCGGCGTAAACCGCCTCTGGGATGGACGGTTTCCATGGCGAGATCGAACATCGATTGGCAACAACCTGCTCCCCCGGAACACACGGTTGCCTGCGTTCAAAGAGCCCGAAACACAGCAGGGGAAAGCTGGTGCCCTGCTGGGCGCTCAGAACCGGATCGATGCCGGGCGCAGCATCGTAGCTGAGGTACCCCGCCGCATGGAGCCCAGAGGCGACGGCGTCCTCCACCGCCTCTATTGCCGAGGGGACCTCCTCGAGGGTAGCCGCCTCAATCTCTCCCCGGCATCCATCGAACTTGTATGACTGGGATTGCAGAGTGCTGGAATAAGATTCGAATATGGGCGGCGATTCGAAGGTCATACCTGTTGTAGCCGGGAGTTAAACCTCGGCGGCGGTTGGACTGAAGCAGCGTATCTCCAACGTCCAGTCGACGGGAGTCATCAACGCAATCAACAGGCGGAAACAATCAGGTTCCGGCTCGCTGTTTCTCATACTCCACATGCGATGTTGGAGATTTCCGGGTCCTACAGAGATAGCTTCAGCCTCGATTCGGTAGGTGGCAAATCCAGCTTTCAGAAACGCCGTGCCCCCGCGTTCTGCCCGCAGCAGCCCGCTATCCAGCTCCAGCACGCCTCCAGGGGAAAACAGGCATTCCAGCTGCAATGGGACACCGTCAACACCCCCTGTGCTGACTATCTGCAGGTCGAAGCCGTTGGTCACGGGGACCGTTTCAAGTTGAAGCTCCAAAGGTTCGAGGTCGTAGGTCGAACGTCTCTTTCGAACCTCCCGCCAATCCTCGGATTTCACCTCACGGCCGACAGGTAGCCAGTAGACCGGCCGGTCGTATTTGCGCTCCGAGTAGATCGGATTGCGGCCCCTGTGGCGCAAGCGTACCCGGCCATTGACTACCTGAAACTGCTCGCCGCGAAATTGGCCCGTCGCGAAGTAGGTGGAAGAGATCTTGACCGCCATGGATTCGATTGATCCAAAAGCAATATCGATCGGCCGCGTGATGTTCGCCGCAACGCTCGCGCTCAGCCGGCCGTTGCGATGGCGCCACAAACCAGACCGAGCATACACCCTGGTGAACGTCTCGGGCAGTTCGTCCCGGTCGATATCAGTGGTGCGCCACTCGGGATGTTCAACAAACGGATGCAGTGCCCACGGCAAGCTACCGCCTCCCTGCGTCCACAGCCAGTCGGCAACGGCGGCGTAGAAACCGTTTCCGTCCATGCGGCTCATATGGTAGTAGGAGTCTATGAGGCCGGTGGGAACGACGCGGCTGCCGCGGTCCTGACGCGACGAAAGGGTGGTGACGATGGTGCCGTCGCCGTGCAACAGATGGTAGGAGAGGTCGAGGTTTTTCCGCACCGGAACGAGCAGATCGGGATGGCCGAGACATGCTGCGGCCAGACGCAACGATCGATTGCATATGGCGTTGTACACCCCGGCGCTGCGCTCGGTGTACTCGCCATCCTCGTTGATATCGATTCCCTCAGCGAGATACGCGTGTATCGGTTCATCAACATCCAAATCGGGAAAAAGCTCGCGAGCCTGGGCAAGAGCAGACAGGATCACCCACCGATGATTGGGAGTGTGGAAACCTCCCGAGACGATGCCCGGTACCGAGATTCGAATGAGCTCGCCGATGGACTTGGCGAGCTCGGCCGCGCCGCGAACCCCATTGCTGCCACGGGCCAGCTTTACCAGGGGCGCAACAGCCTGCACGACGAACGCGGTGTCGGGCGCCGAATCGAAATTGGTAGTGACGAGATCCCAACGACCGGAGGAGCGTCGAGCCGCCTGGGCGAATCGAGTCGCGGCATCGATCCGATTGCGCAGCTCTTCATGCTCGAAGAATCCGGACTCGGGCAGCAAGTAGGCATATCCGAGAAGCGTTGCGGATCCTACACCGGATCCTCCGGCCAGTCCGTCGTCGCTCATGAATCCGCCGATGTCCGGTCGGCTGCGGTCCATGACCTGCGTCGACATCAGGCGCTCGACCTGTCTGTCGAGCTCGGAAATCAAAACGTGGTAGTCGATTCTTTGGCTGGGCTCGTTGGCTGAGCGACGGGCGGACACGGAGGGAATCAGCCCCGCACGGAGACCGGTTGGTGGGATCTCAAGACTGTCCGTGAAGCAAGAAACGCCGAGACCACAGTTGGTGACGCGGAGTTGCCATGGTCGCCTACCCGTCGTGTGCGGGCAGACCACCGAGCATCGCCCGGCGCAGCTGGTCCACGTCCGGAAGCTGGAAATACTCCCAGACTGCCCGCACTACACCGTCGTCGACGTACGCCAATCTGGGATAACCGTGCTTGTAGGTCAGACGGCGGAAATCGGTAAGCGAGATGGTGGCGATCTTGTAGTTGGGCCGCAGATGTTCCTTGAACTTGGAGAGCGCTTTGGATTCGGATGGGAAACTGGTCAAGGCAAGCACGGACGGCAGATCTGCGATCTCCTGAAACTCATTTAACTTCGGGACCTCCTTTTGACAGCGACCACACGTAGGGCTAAATAGAGCGACGACAAATCTGCCTTCCGCGATGTCGAGATCGACCCCATCCAGCGACAGACCGTTCAAATCCACTCCAACCTGGAGGTCCGAATTTTCAGCGCGACCGGCTTCGGGAATGTACCTGAAAGCGAAAACAGCGACGGCCACGATCGCACCGGCGGCTAGAAGTTTCGAGGACAGCCCCGAAGGGTGGGTATTGAACGGCCGGCCTCCCCACCATGCGACGAGCACCAGGACGAGCATGCCCAGGTCTTCGACCGCGGCTTCACCCGGGCTGCGGTTCACCAGCGAGCCGAAACACCCGCAATCCGCGGTTGCGCCGATTTTCCAAGCGTAGGCCATGAGCGCCGTGAAAAAACACAGCAGGACCGCCGACACCGGAAGTGCGATGCGCGGCCGCCAGTCGAGGAGGAGCGCGACCCCCAACATGAATTCCAGGGGGCCGAAGATGAGCGCCATGCGTGCACCGATCGGGGCCATCTCGCGCTCGACGCCGAGCACCAGAACGAACGGCATTGCTTCCCAGAAGAAAAGTAAAGGGTCCCAGATCTTGATCGTGCCGGCAACGACAAAGAGCAGGCCCATGATGAGCTGCGCAACGCGGGCAATGGTGGAAACAGCTGCACTCATGTCTGTCTGCCACCAAGAAACTTGGCCATAGACACTTCGAATAGCTTTCTCGTTCGGGTCATGGAATCAAACACTTCTGTTGCCAGCTTTTTGCCATCGGACAAGCCGAGAATCTGCGCCATCACCTGCTTATCCCCGTTTGCAGGCAACTCCCCGGGAGTCGAACTGCCCATCAGACGATTCGCCTGTTCGACCCCCCGCAGTAGGCGGTAAGCCGCCGACAGGCGAGAAGATTCGAGTTTTTTAATGTACTTCAATTCGACGGCCCGAGCCAACGCCCCGGAGGTGTTGGTGCGCTGGTATCCAGTTATCTTTCCCTCCGCTTTCAAAACGAGAACCTGGGCCAGAAACTCGATGTCGACGAGTCCTCCAATCCCCCGTTTGATGTCCAGTTTTTCAGAGCCACCCCGACTCACGGGTTCCATCCTGCCACGCATGTCGACGACTGCACGCGCAAATTCCGCGTCCACCGGTTTCGAAAACAGAAACCTGTCGATCGCTGACTGAACCCTGCCCCCAAGCATCGCATCGCCCGCCACGAATCGCGCTCGGGACAGGGCCAGGCGTTCCCAGTCCGCTGCTCGTTTCGCCAGATAGGTTCGATAACCCGCAAGGGAGAGCGCCAACGGTGCACTGCTGCCATCAGGTCGCAGGCGAGCATCCAGCTTGTAAAGTCTCAGGTTATGCATCTCCTTGGTCAGTTCCTGTACCAGCTCGACGAAAAAGACTTTGTTAGTCGATCCTCGACCTGTTTTGCCATCACTACCGTAGATAAAAAACAGATCCAGGTCCGAGCCAAAGGATATCTCCCCGCCGCCGAACTTGCCTCCCGCGAAGCACGCCATCGCGACTGCTTGGCCACTCCTCGTACGCGGTTTCCCGGCCCGCTTGACGATCCGGTTCCAAGCCCGGAGGTAAAGCAGCTGCAGAAGTTTTTCAGCGTGCTCGGAGAGCGACCGAAAAGTCTCTTCTTGGGCGACCTCGCCCAGCAGCAGGTTACAGCCGATGCGCAGCATCGCTTTGTTGTGCCACGACTTGATCGCCGCAGGTTCGGGGTTGTGCCACAGCTGTTCCGTCGGCGTGTCCTCGACGGCAATAAGGGCGTCCACCAAGCTGGGATCGTGTTCGATCAACTGGGCCAGATAGACACTTGATCCGCAAACCATCGACAACAACCGCAGCAAGTTGGGATGGTCGCGCATGACGCCGTAGAAAACACCAGGAGCTCCGTATGCTGCAACGATCTGGCAGAATCGTCGCAGACCGTTATCTGGTTCGGGCATGCCGGAAAAAGAGGTCAGAAGCCGGGGAAGGAGATCTGCCAGCGATCGGCGCGCGGAGGGATGCGGCGCTCCCGCAGCTAACCCGGATAGAAGCTCCCGGGCGCCAGCCGGCGCCGTGAAACCATAACCCGCCAGTTGCTCCTGCGCGTCCGCGGCGCGCTCATCCGTATCCAGCAACCACTCCAGGTCGTCTCGAGCCGTGGAATCTTGATGAAATACACCGTCGTAGATCTTGCGCACGGCCACGAACAGGCGGTTGAGCTCGAGCTCCAATTCCGCCGCCGAAGTCAATCCCAACAGATGCGCGATCCTGCTCTTGTCAGAGGGTATATCGTGGGTCGCTCGCCCCTCTTCGATCTGCAACAGGTTTTCGATACGGCGAAACTTTTGATAACAGTCCGCCAACCTGCGTGCTTCTTGCTTGTCCAACAGTGTTGCGGCCGCGAGGCGGTAAATCGCCGGTAGGGTCCGATGCGACTTCACCTTCGGCCGCGCGCGACCATTGAGCAGTTGCAGTGCCTGGACGATAAATTCGATATCCCTTATTCCACCTGGAGCAAGTTTCAGATTTGCCGATGTGCCGTCTGGATCGACGACCTCCCGCTCGATGCGCCGTTTGATGCGCGAGATCTCGTGCAGCGGCCCAACGTCGAACTCCAACGGAAAAACAAACGGCGTGATCATTTCCTTAAATCTTCGCCATACAGCGTGGGAACCTGCCCCCCTCCTGGCTTTGAGCAGCATCTGTCGTTCCCACAATTGGCCATGGGCCTCGTAGTGAATCCAGTAGCTCCGCAACGAGCGTACCAACGGACCCGTTGGTCCCTCCGGCCGCAGACGCATGTCGACGCGGTAGAGAAATCCCTCAGTGGTCGTCATCGTCACATCGTCGATGAGTTGCTCTCCCAATCGGTGGAAAAATTCGCTGTTGTTTATCGACCGCCTCGACCTTCGTGGGGCGGTCTTTCCCTCCTGGTCATACGCAAAGAGCAGATCGATATCGGAGCTAAAGTTCAGCTCCTGCCCCCCGAGTTTCCCAAGGCAGATGACGCAGAAATGGGCAGGTTTACCCTGTGCGTCGAGCGGCTTGCCGAACCGATTGGTGAGGGTGTCAATCGCCTCCGCACACGCGAACTCGAGAACGGCGTCGGCCAGATACGCGAGCTCGGCGCAGGTTTTGGACACCGGCTTGGCATCCAGCATCTCTCCAGCGCCGATCCTCAGCAGCTCGCGGCGATGGACCTTCCTGAGGGCATCCAAACGCTCTTCGCGTTCCGCCCCAGCTCGGATAGATTGTTTAAATAACAACCGAAATTCGTTGCGGGACAACGAATTGCTCATACATCCATTCACTCCGAACAGCCAGGTTAGATACTCCGGGTTGCGCACCAGTATGTCTGCCAGAAGCGGGCTGAGGGCGAGAACAGTCGCCAGCTGGAACCCCATGTCGGGCTCTGACTCCAGACGAGAGTAGAGGACATTCGATCCGCAAACCTCGATCAAACGCTCCAGATTCCGCAGGCCTCGATCGGGATCGGGGGTGTGTGCAAGATCCACGAGCATGCTGAGCGGAATGGGCACCAACATCTGCCGCGGCCCGGCAAGGCGATCCAGAACGCGGACCGCCTCATCTGGCTTTCGAAAACCGAGCCGATCCAAGCGCTCTGCAGCTGCGTCCGATTCCAGCTGCAGAGCTTCGCAGGCCCAGCGTTGTGCCTGGTCATCGTGGGGCGGAGAGAGGCTCAAAATCGCTCACAGTCGGAGATCAAAGGGCGTTGTCTCCGCTTTCACCCGTGCGGATGCGAATCGCGTCTTGTATATCCGAAACGAATATCTTTCCATCCCCAACCTGCCCCGTCTTGGCTCCACCCATGATGGCCTCCACCGCGTGCCCAACGTCCGCTTCGGCGACCACCAGCTCAATCTTGATTTTCGGAAGGAACTCGACCGTGTATTCGGCTCCGCGATATACCTCGCTGTGTCCACGTTGTCGTCCAAACCCGCGCACCTCGGTTACCGACATTCCCAGGATACCAACCTCGGCCAGCGCGCTTTTGACCTCGTCGAGCTTGAACGGCTTGATAAAAGCATCAATCTTCTTCATGGATACTCGTTTCTTGGTGGGAATCGCTATGTGATTGTCCTGAAGGCGAACTCGGGGCGTAGTTGCTGGCCGGCTCGATCCGACTCGGAACAAGGTTCAAGAAAAATATCGCTGAAGCATTGGGCCCGAACAACCTGCACGGTCGCCGCAGGTGAAGTTAGTGGCACGTCTGCCAGCACATGTGGCCACGGCCTTGGTAGTCTCTTTGACAGAATCCCCCTAAATTACTTATTTTTATCCTAGTTATGGATATCATACGCACAGATTCAGAGCTCTGAGGTCTCGCGTGTACCGAGAATACTGGGGGCTCGACCAACGCCCGTTCGACAATACGCCCGACCCGGCCTTTTTCTACAAGAGTGCGGAAACCGCGGAGATTTATGCGCGGTTGCTATATGCCTTGAAGAGCAACAGCGGCGCTATCATGCTCACTGGCGATTCCGGTTGCGGAAAAACCTTAATCACTCGGGCGCTCATTCAAGACCTCGATGCCAACAACTCGGAATTCGCCCTCGTAACCAGCCCGTACAAAGAGCCTCTCGATTTCCTTCGTGAAATTCTATATCAACTGGGAGAGAATGAGGTCGTCGATGACCATGCCCAGGTTCTCCATCGGCTGAACGGCTTTCTCTACGACAATTTTTCGGCAGGAAAAGAGACGGCCATCATCATCGACGAAGGTCAGCTCCTTGAGAATCACGAGATGTTCGAACAGCTGCGCCTGCTGTTGAACTTTCAGCTGAATGACGCCTTCCTGCTCACTCTGGTTCTGGTCGGCCAACCCGAACTCGCGCAGCAGGTCATAGAACATCCACAGCTGGATGAACGGCTGTCCGCCCGCGCAGTCCTGCGTCCCTTCGCTCGCGAGGAGGTAGACAAATACGTTGAACATCGACTCGCCGCGGCGGGCAGAAAAGAACCCATATTTGGGCCCGCGGCGATCGAGTTGATCGCTCAGTACAGTGGCGGTATCCCCCGGCGAATCAATCAGATCTGCGACATCTGCCTGGTCATTGCGTTCAGCCGCAAGGTGGAATCGGTCGAGGAGGAACTGGTGTACCGGCTTATCCTGAACGAGGAGGAGAGCCGTGTTTAGGGGCCGGCAGATGGTGCGAACGGCACGGCAGGTACGATCCGACGGACCGCCCCCGTCGCGCGACGAGGTTATCGCCGCGCAAGAGCAGTCTGTGGAAGAGCCGCAAACGGCTGAACGAATCAGCTTCGCAAGCGCCGTGCGTCCGGTGTGGACGGGGACAACACAGTGCCCGACGCCGTGCCGACCTCGGCTCTGGACCAAGACGCAGCCGCAAAACCAGAACCCGCTATCGAACCCGCCCCTGTGGCTCCCGGTGTCGAAGGGGTCCACGTCCCAACCTCTATAGAGCTGGCTGCCGCCGCAGACCTGTACGCGAAGCTGGTGTCTGTTACCGAGTCGATCTTCGAGGTAGCGGTCAAGAATGAACCGTTGGACCATGCCGGCGTGTTTGGGGTTTTGAATCAGTGTTTGGGGTCTCTGCAGGTCAACGATGACCTCGATTCGCCAGCGAGAACTGGAACAGACCTTGCCTGTAAGGGCGTCGAACGTCGCCGTATTGAGCCTGCGGGTAGGGCTTCAGTTGAAGTTCGAAGAGCGCCAAACCCTGGCTCTTGGCCTCTGTTCCCTCGTTCACGATCTGGGCATGACGACGGTTCCCGATGAGATCTTGAGCAGCCGCAAGTTGACCCCTGAACAGCTAGGGATCCTGCGCCGTCACCCCTTTGAGTCGAGGGCGATGATGGTATCGTTCGGAGAGCAGTTTGCGTGGATCGGAGACATTGTCGCGCAAGTTCACGAGCGCCAGGACGGCAGCGGCTATCCTGAAGGTCTTAGCGGCGACGATATTCACGAATTCGCACAGATCATTGGACTCGCGGACACCTACGAAGCGATGTCCCACCCGCGCCCGGACCGCGAGGCTCCCATCACCTACAACGCGCTCACAGAGATTATCGACGTCCGAAATTCGTTGTTCGACCCGGCCCTGGTGAAGGCGCTGATAAACATCGTGTCGATATTCCCCCTCGGCAGCCTGGTCCAACTGAACAACCGCACAGTCGGAAGAGTTATCGGCGCCAACCGGCTCCAGCCCGCGAGACCGTTAATCGAGGTCTTGTTGGATTCTGAGAGAAAGTTACTGAAGGCGCCCCACACGGTCGATCTGATCGACGAACCGATGTTGCACATCGCCGATCCGGCGATCAGCGAGAGTCGCCTTACTGAGAGCAGCGAACGCCGATGAAGCGGCTGCGGTGCTGCGGAGTTTGATGCTCGCGATAGGAACACCGAAGATAGTTGGCGTGACAAACCCAGGCACCACCCCTCAAGACCCGCTCTGATCCATCTACTGGCCCACGAGGATTGGCTGAGGGGCTGCTTCCGTAATATCGTTCCGCGTACCAGTCGTCGACCCACTCCCAGACGTTACCTGCCATATCGAGAAGCCCGAACGGGCTGCTCGCATCGGGCAGATTCCCGACGGGAGCCGCGCCGCGGAAACCGTTTCCAAGCACGCTCGCCTTTTGTGCCTCGAACTGATCGCCCCAGGGGTAGGTACCACCCTCCAAACCAGCCGCTGCCTTCTCCCATTCCGCCTCACTGGGAAGACGTTTGTTGGCCCACTGACAATAAGCCTTGGCATCGTCCCAACTGACGTTTACCACAGGATGATCGGGGTGTTCTTGCGCCGGCGGCACAGCGCGGCCGCTGTAGGAAGTCGCGTCGAGGAACGCTTGGAACTGGGCGTTGGTGATGGGACAGCGGTCCATGTAAAACCCATCCAGATGAACCATGTGTATCGGACGCTCGTTGAGTTTGCCCCGATTCGATCCCATTGGAAATCCTCCGGCCGGAATCCAGAGTGCAACGCCGCCGTCCATTTCATTGCGAATAGCCAGCGGAGTATTCTCGTCGACACGGATGCCGAGAGCATGGAGACGATCGGAATGTTCCAGCCACACGCGCTGTAGATCGACCGGTACGCGAGAAACGCTCGAGCGGGCTAAAACCCGTTGGCGGTCGGAGCCGCCTACGGAAGCAGGTGTCTGACTGAGGGTGAGGGACGGTCGATCCGTCTCCGACATACCCGGAATCATTGAAAACAGGGGGCCGTCGGAACCGCCTTCGGCCTCGACCGCCTCGGTCTTTTTGCGTTCCGTCTTTGTCGGGTCTTTTTGACCTGAAATGTTCTCGAACAGCATAACCACCAGAACCGTCGAAATAAGTACTATTCACCTACTAGCAGGAAAAGGCAGCTAATAGGATACGCCAGTGACAAGTTGGTGTCAAGTAGTATTTTGCAATATCAAGTACTGTGCCGGTGCAACTGTTGTCGGCGAGCACAGTTTATACCTTTATTTTATCGGACAATTCTTAAAGATCCCAACGTTGGAGATGCCAAATGGCGGATGAGCCGATCCCAGACCTGCTCGCGGCGCTATCAAAACTACCCCTGTTTCAAGGCCTCGCGGCCACCCAGGTTGGCAGAGTCATCGCCGTCGCGGAAGGAAGAAACGTCGCTGCAGGAGAGAAGATCTGCGTCAATGGCACACCGAAGGACGAGATGTTTCTTCTCACCGCCGGCGAACTCGCCATCCTGAACGGCGAAGGCATGCGGGTGGCGACCATCAATGCCGTAGCAACGGTGGGGGAGCTGTCGGTGATCGCGGGGCAAGCGCATTCGGCAACCATCGCGGTGGCACAGCCGGGCACCCTCTTGACCATCAAGAAGGGCATCTTTCAACAGATGCTCGACGGCGAACCGGAGCTAAAATCGGCCATTTTGCAGAACGTGATACATATACTCGCTTCTCGACTCATGCAAGAGAATGTTCGTATGCGCGACCACGTGGCCGACAAGAGTTCGCGGGAACATCAGATCAAGGAGTTGCAACAGAAACTGACCGTTGTCACCGGGATTCTCGCCGATCGCGGCATCTCGGGCCCCGACCTGGAGGTCGCGATCAAGAAGAAGCTGTCAGGCGGCTCGCCTCGTGTCCTCGTGGTGGACGACGATCCCGCTATTTGTAGCTTGTTCAAAATTTCCCTGAGGTCTTTTGAAGTGATGACGGCCGAAAACGGCAAGGAAGCCCTGGAATTTCTGCAGTCCCAGACCGTGGACCTGGTCATCACTGACATAAAAATGCCCGAGATGGATGGTTTCACGCTGCTCACGCACTTGCGCAACTTGAAGCCCGAACTGCCTGTGCTGGCAACCTCGGGTTATGTCGAAGCCGATATGGTTCAGGGTTACGGCTTCACCGACTTCCTGCCGAAACCATCCTCTCCCGAAGAGATTGTCAATTTGGTTTCAAAATATCTCGAAAACTAGCCCCGCCTGGGGTAAGGCTGTTGATCGACCAGGAATGGCACTTCAGATCGCAATGGTAACGTCCGACGACCTTTCCGAGTTCAAAGGCGGCACCATTCATCTCCTAGAACAGGCGGAAAATCTGGTTCGCTTGGGACATCGCGTCACCATCTATGCCCCGTCGGTTGGTCGCCTGCCCAGAGCATACGCCGCCGATATCCGCTACCTGCCGGCACCGTTAAGCGGATGGATTAGACAAGGCATCTTCGATTTCTTTCTCTTCCTGACGCTTTTCCTGGCGTGCTTGCGTGGTCGTGTCTCCATCATACACGTGCGCCAGATTGGCTATTCAATTTCCGCGCTGACCGCAGCGAAGCTCTGGAGAATACCTCACGTGCTGGAGGTGAATGGCATTCTGCGAGACGAGATGCCCGATCTGTCAAAATCAAGAAGGTTTTGGCTGGATATCTGCGCTCGGTTCAATCTGAAACGGTCCCACGCCTACACCACAACTACGTCCGAGCACATCGAGAGGCTCGAGGAGCTCTACGACGTGGACCGCAGCAAGGCGACCGTGATCCCCTGCGGAGTCAACGTCGAGCTGTTTGGACCGGGTGACAAAAACGCCGCGCGACGTGAGCTAGCCATCCCCCAGGATGATTTCGTGCTCATTCGCGTGGGCTCCCTCTACAGCTGGGGTGGCGTCGATCGATTGCTGGCGGGACTGGGTCGACTCGGGGGCAGAATCGAAAACTGGCGCCTAATGCTGGTTGGTGACGGAGCCGAACGTCAAGCCCTGGAGGCGTACGCCAAGAAGCTGAACATCGCGGAGATGGTCGGCTTTGTCGGATTCGTCGACTACGCGCTCGTTCCCCAGTATCTGGTTGCCAGCGATGTAGGTGTCGTGTTCTACACGCCGACCCGCTCGGTACCTGGGGACCCGATGAAAATCTATGAGTACATGGCCTGCGGATTACCAGTCTTGGCCAGCAGTTTTCCGCGCTACGGCGATCTGGTGCTCGACGCCGGCGCCGGGCTCGTTGTCGATTCGGAAGATCCTCTGGCCCTGGCGGATGCTGTTGTCCAAATGGCCACCGCCCCGGAGAAGCGGCGGGCGTTCGGTGAGGCCGGCGTGAGAGCGGCCGCCGACCATTCGTGGTTAGCTCGAACCCGGGTGCTCGAAACCGTCCTCCTGCAACAGATCGGAGACGATGGTGACGGTTAGGGGCAGCCTCGTAATACCTTCCCTGAATCGGGCTGATTTCCTCGTGGAAACGGTGCAATCATTCCTCGAGTTGAGGCACCCCGACTGGGAAATTCTCGTCGTGGACCAAAGCGACGAGAAGTCACTATCGCTGGTGGAATTGGCGGGAGCGAATGACTGCCTTTCCTACTATCATATAACCGCAAAGGGGTTACCCAACGCTCGCAATGTAGGAATCGACAAAGCCGCCGGTGAAATAGTCGCTTTTGTCGACGATGATGTGATCCCGGGTCCGGAATTTCTGACCACACACCTTGAGGCGTATGGGGACCGAACCATTGGCGGCATATCCGGACGGATCATCGACCCAACGGGACATCCAATAAGATTTCCCAAACCGAACCAGATAGGGAAGGTGCGAACGATCGACGGCCGACTCAAAACCAACTTTCACGGGATTACAGAGGTGGATGTAGAGCACGCGCGGGGATGCAACATGTCGTTTCGGCGTCACCTGCTCGTGGAAATAGGAGGTTTCGATTTGCGGTACGGAGGTACCTCCGTTCTCGAGGATGCGGATACGTCAGCCCAAATCCGTCAACTCGGGTACCGCATGAGATTCTTTCCGCAGGCTGTCGTGACCCATCTCCGACTGGTCAGTGGAGGTTGCCGGTCGCCGAACCAGCGAAGCTACTTCTATTGGTACGGTCACAACTACCTCCTGTACGCACTGAAAAATCTGCCACGGATCTGGCTACCCATATTCCTCGCCGAACGTGTGGCCATTCTTCTGTCGACGGCCATCTCAAATCGAGACCGTGAGATCGTAGCCGAAGGTCTTCGAGGTTTGCGCATGGGTTATCAAAACTTCCAGTCGGGCGTCTGAAATTCTCAGTCGCTCAACCGAGCGCCTCGGTGCCAGGTTACGCCTCTTTCCATACGGCTCGCCACATCAGGATCGCCCAGCATATGTAATAGAGCAGGTAAGACCAGGCCGCCCCCGGGAGTCCGAACTGTCGCAACGAGGGCACCAACACAACGAAATAGACTATCGTTGCCACCAAGAGGATCTTGAAGGATTCGCCGGACCGACCCATAGACAACATCACCGATTGATAGGCAAAGGAGGACATGGCGATCGCCACTGCAACGAGGTAGATGATCGCCGTCTCGTAGGCTGCGACGTACTGGCTTCCAAAGCTGTAGTGAATGCCCAGATCACCCACTGCTGCGAAAGCGATGAGTGCTAAAACGGCGGGGACCATCCCCATCCAGATCGAGCTCCTTACCAGATGCCGGAACTCGTCCAATTGCTGCGTTGCCCACTTCTTGGCCAACTCGGGGTAAATAGCCTGAGACAAAGGCGCCACGGTTCGAATCAGAATGCCGGTAATCTGTTTTACGACCTTGAACAATCCTGCCGCCGGAGCGCCCAGTATTCCCGCTACCACCAACAGATCGAACTCATTGGTCGACATGCGAACTGTGCTATGACAGTTGGTAGTTAACACGAAACGCAGCAGTCCGGGGTTCTCCCTGAACACTTCTTTGCACCCTTCTGATTGCTCTGCAACGAGATCCTGCTCTCGATAGACCTTCCATCCCAAAAACAGTTTCGTCAGGAAACCCACGATGTCCGTGGCCATCCAGATGCCAAGAAAAAAGGGAAATCCGAGGTCGTAAGCGACGGCGATGGCAACCCCGGCCAACCTGACAACCCCGGTTATTCCGCTTTGGAACGCTAGGAGCTTGAATCTGTCGGCGAGCCGAATGATCGCCGTGGGCACTCCCGCGATATTAAAGAGTATGACGATGCTGTAGAGCCGGGCAAGATCTACGGTCTCTCTCCCCCAGTCCTGCCAATCGCCGACCCATTGGGCAGCGATTACTGAAACGAGACACCCCAGAACAGCCGTAGACAGATCGAGGTAGATGCCGACCTTGAACAGCCCCTTCAAGCCCCTTTTGTTGCTCGCCTCGAAATGAGCGGCCCCGTATTTCACCAATGCTTGCCAGGATTGGAAATTGATCAATAGATCTACCGCAAAAACGTAGGTCTGAATCAGGACCAGAGTCCCGAACAGTTCGGGTCCTAAAGCGCGCGCGGCGATCACTATGGAGAGAAAACCAAACAGATCCCCGACCAGGCGTCCGCTCAAGAGATACCCAGCATTCGTGAGGAGACGGCGAATCAAGTTGGTCTCGCCCTTTTCCCCATCGAGTGAGGAATGTTCGGCACTCATGAGGAAGACTGAAAAATCAGTTGTTGAGCCTGTAGAGCGGCCTCCCGTCGTCTTCGTGACCGATGAGAGCGGCATCCGCGAAACTGGAGTTGTCGAGAATAAAGCTCAGAAACTCCGACTCTTCGGGATTCCAATAAGCCTGAGACATCTGCGGCTCACCCGGGGTGTGCGGCATGAAAAACATTTCGCGTGAGTTGAGTCGGCGCAACAGCTTTTTCAATTTTTTCAAACCGGTTTCCGTCTTGACGAAGTGGTGGAAGATCGACAACGCCAAAACCACCTCGTAGTCGCGATCCTCGCGCTCGACGAAATCGAATATGGAACAGTTTTCAATCTGAAAAGACCTTCGTGACGCTCGTTTTATCTTCCTCAGGAAATAGAAATTTCGAGGGGATGCCTCGACCCCGGTAGCACGGTACCCCAGGAGTTCAAACTGATGGCAGAAGTACCCCCAGTGACATCCTATATCCAGCATCCCTCCTCTATCGGAGAGAAGGTTGCGACGGATGAGCTCGAATCGTTTGTGGCCGTGTTGGGCCCCAATGGATTCAAGATCGGGATGGAGTATCGGTGCGTAGACCTGCCCGCGGTTCCTCATCGCGTATCGCACAATCTCGCGCTTGAAGCGGGCCCATTGGCGATGTCTGGTTCCGATCGCAATCACAACCCGATCGAGCTTGTGAATCTTGGCGAAGGTCAGGCGGTGGCGTCCGTCGCAAAACAGCAGATCGCCATCGCGGCCGATATCTACTCTGATCTGATCGCCGCTGTTATTGGGTATGAAACCTAACTCACGCATGCTCCGAGAGAGTTCCTGGAGGTATTCGAGGCGCCGGTCCAACTGTTCCTGGGAACGGCAACCCCATTTCTCTTTTCCCGCACGAATATCCCCGAGAACCCTCTGGTAGTACGGCGTCTCTACCCAGGTCCGTGTGTTTCGCTCTACGGCGACGAAGGACTGGTAGAAATCGAAATGTTCGAAGGGAAAGCTGAGTTCGTCCCAATCCCCACCCATCACACTACCAATCCTCCACCATCCGTTGGGACGGTGGCTGGCGAATTCAATGTCGTCCGGCGAGACCCAAATCAAGCGGAATTCGATGGCAGATCTATCAATTTCGTAGATGCCGTGCACGGTCAGGGCGCGTCGCAGCCAGTGCACCACGTAAACGAACCCTTTTAGCGGATTCCGAATGCGACTTTGGAACCGAAACGCGAGCCCTTGGCGAATGCGACGAATCAATGCGTTCATTCAAACTTGCTCCATGACAACCAGAGCTTTCGACTCGCTCTCCACTCGATCAATCACCTGTTCCCACGAATAATTTTTCCTGGCGTCGGCGGATCTGGAGCGATCGCAGGTTCAGAAAACTCTCCAGAGAGTACGTCAACCGCGATGAGAACGTTCACATCTCAGTTGGGCGTTTTGGGGTTCCGAACGCAGGCCGAGAAACCGCCGAAAGGGCGCCGGCGGCAGTTCATAGCGGGGCCCCGCTAACCGCGAGATTCCGATTCACGTACGTTCTTTTCTATCTCGGCGTATTTACGACGCACGAACAACATAAAGAAACTGAGCAACACGAATACGATGATGGATTGAGCCACCTGAGCAAGGGCAATAAAACCGGTGGCGTTCTTCAATGCCATTGCCGACAGACCCAGCCATATGGTCACGAAGTAGATCACGATGACCGACCCGACGCGGCCAATCTGGAGATCCTCCAGTCGATGGTGGATGTGGTCGGTGCCGGTAAATTCGATCCACTGCCTCAACGTGCGTACCTGACCGCTCCTGACGCGCATGATTGTGGTGAAGCTCATATCGAAAATCGGGACCCCAAGTATGAGAATCGGCACGATCAAACGGACCATGTGATCCCCCGCCCAGTCACCCATCACGGCGATCGCTGCGACCATGAATCCCAGAAAGGTGCTTCCCGCGTCTCCCAAGAATACATGTGCCGGTTTCCTCATGCGAAAATTGTAGGGCAGGAACCCGAGGCATGCCCCTAGGAGGGGGATAGAAAGATAGACCATAAACGTCTGGCCGTTCTGCAGGGCGACGAGACCGAAAAATACTATCATTATGGCACACGAACCCGCAGCGAGGCCGTCGAATCCGTCCATGAAATTTATTGCATTCGTAATCCCAATAACCCAAACTGCCGTCAACACCCACTCGCTGGCGGTGCCCCAGAAACCGTCGGGCAAAAAACTGATTACGACGCCGTATTTAATGAGAATTCCGACAGCGATAACCTGGATCAAGAGCTTCAATGACGCGGGTAAATCGCGGATATCATCTAGCAGCCCGGTCGCGACGATCAAGGTTCCCGCGAGAGCAACCCCTTTCATTTCGAGACTGAAGTCGAAATTGCGCAGAACCGTGAGCGCAAACGCGCCGTAAATCGCCACCCCTCCCATCAAAGCCGTCGCCGCGTGATGCTCCTTACGGTCACCCGGAACGTCGAGAACATTGAAACGGTGAGCGACCAGAATCAGGATTGGCGTACCCACGTACGCAGCGCAGAAGGCCAACAACAAAAGATAAGCCCACCGCAAACCAGAGTCGTTCAGGAGATTCTGAGCTTCATCGCTTAGCAGGAAGATGACCACCAGAAGAATGATGATCTTGTCTACGTTGAACAGACTGGGAACGTTGGCCTTGCTCATGTACTAAGCACCCGTGGTGACCTGTGCCACCGCTTCGACAACCCGTTCGATCTCTGCCTTCTCGAGGGAGGGGTACAAGGGCAATGAGACGTTGTGCCGGTGCGCGACCGCGGTTGCGGGGAAGTTGGCGTCGGAGTAACCCAGCTCGTTGTGCAAGGGCCGAAAGACTGGGCGCCGAACCTGTACATCTCTCTGCTCCATCTCCCGAACAAAATGCTTCGCATCCTTCCTCCCCTGAATTACGTAGCGAAAGTATATGTGTTCGTCGTTTTCCGGTAGTCTCAGGTCAAGTTGTCGCAGGCGTCGGTGGTATACTGCTGCAATCTCCCGTCTGCGGTCTACGAACTCGGGCAATCTACGCAACTGGGCCCTGCCTACAGCAGCTGCGAGATCGGTCATCTTGTAGTTGTAACGAATCTCGTTGGCTGGAAGTGAGTCGTACTCCCTGACGGCACGTGCCTGTTCAGCCACTGCTTGATCGTCGGCCAGCAACATGCCCCCTTCACCACCGCTGCAGATCACCTTGGTGGCAAAGAACGAGCAAATCGATATTTCTCCAAACGATCCAACCGGTCTCCCCTTCGAGGTCGCACCAATCGCCATGGCGCAATCTTCGATAATCGCCATTCCCTTGCCCACAAATGCCGGCATGCCGGCGGGCAGGCCAAACATATGTGGCACGATCGCGGCGCGAGTAGCGGGGCTTTCACGGCGCGCCGCGTCGCAACTGTCGAGGTTTAACGTGTTGGCGTCGATATCGCAGACGACGGGCCGGGCACCAGAAGCTCGCGTGGCGTGCAACAGTGCTGAACACACATAGCTAGGAAATATAACTTCAGAATCACCGCGAGCCTCGAGCACTGTTAAGGCCAGATGTAACGCCGCAGTACCGGAGGAAACCGCGATCGCATGGCGGCGGCCGACAAGCTCGGCGACCTCGTCTTCGAAAGCCCGCGTCTCGACACCCTGGGACAGTTGCCCTGACAAAACAACTCGGCGCGCTGCTTCTGCTTCTTCTGCTCCCAGCGTCGGACGTGAATGCGGGACCGTGCGATTCATCCCAGGAACTGATAGATCTTTTCGCAGACGTAGTCGATCTGTTCGTTCCGCAACTCGGGAAACATGGGAAGCGAGAGAATCTCTTCGCAGCACCGTTCGCTGACGGGAAAGTCGCCAGAGCCGTACCCCAAATTGCCAAATGCCGGTGCGAGATGGAGTGGCTGGGGATAATGCACTGCAGTATGGATCCTGTTCTCCCTGAGATGGTTGGCCAACTCGTCGCGCCGTTGGCAACGTACGACGAATAAATGATAGACGTGGTACGCGTTGTCCGTTTCGACCGGCGTGGTGATTCCGTCAACCGAAGAGAGATTGCGAACGTAGCGCTCGGCAATCTGCCGACGTTTCTCGTTCCAGCCATCCAGATAGGGCAACTTGACATCCAGTACCGCCCCCTGGAATCCGTCCATTCTGTGATTATAACCGGGTTCGAGGTAGCTGAATTTCCCATTAGGGTCCTGACCGTGGTTGCGCAGCAAACGCAACTTTCGGGCCAGGTCGTCGGCGCGGGTGACGATACCTCCCGCATCTCCGTATGCCCCCAGATTCTTGCCGGGATAGAAACTGAAGCATCCCATATCGCCCATAGATCCAACAAGTTGATCGCGGTAGCGCGCCCCGTGTGCCTGAGCGGCGTCTTCGATCACCAGCAGATTTCGCTCCTTGGCTACCTTTATAATTGGAAATAGCTCCGCCGGATGTCCGTAGATATGAACTGGGATGATGGCCCGCGTTTTGGCACTCAACGAGGCCTCCAATAGATCGACGTCCAGGGTGTAACACTCTTCCTCGATGTCGACCAAAACCGGGGTCGCACCCACCTCAATGATCGCTTCTACCGTAGCCCCGAATGTGACCGGAGTGGTAACCACCTCGCAACCCACACCTATCCCACTGGCTCTCAACGCCAGCTTCAATGCGTCGGTTCCGTTGCTAACGCCGATACAGTGATCGACGCCTTGGTACTGAGCATAGGAAGATTCGAACGCCTTCACCCGTGGCCCCAAAATGAACGAATTCTCTTCGATGACCTCATTCAGGACAAGGTCCACCTCCTCTTTGATCTGCTGGTACTGCAGACCCAAATCGTTCATCGGCACAGTCATGGCGGTCAACGTTTCAGACATGTTGCCTCATCTTTCTGATTCAACTGAACTGTACAAAATACCGAACGGCTGCAAATCCTTCAGCATAGGTTACACGGCCCTGGATTCCGCGAAAATTGGCGGTCGATCGCGCGATGTCCAAGATCGACATGTTTTCGATATTCGTTTTCTGCATCTGGGAAGCGTGCGCCTCGAGCGAGGCGAGCTTCTGATTGATTACGTCCCCGATATTGACGAAGACAGTCGGGTGAAACTGCCTGGATGAAAGCGACTCGAAAAACAAAAGATTGGGTACCGAACGAGCCGCCGGAACCACGGCCTGGGCAATGTGTCGATGATCCTGATGGGTATCATCTCCCCAATGGGTGTACACTATATCGGGCTCTACCTCATCGATATGCTGTTCCAATTTCATGATCGAATCGCGGTTGCATTCGAAACGGGTGTCCGCATATCCGCAGAAGAAGGTCTCTTTCGCGCCCAATATCTTCGCGGCATCCCGCTGCTCCCTGCCGCGGGTGTCTGGTTTCCCTCCCATACTGCCATCTGTCACCACGAGGAGATACACCTCATCTCCGGATCCCGAATGCCGTATCAATGTGCCGCCGCATCCGATCTCCAGATCGTCCGGATGGGCCCCTATCGCCAGTACTTTCATCGACGAATCATTCCTCTGACCCTAGTGGTTGTTGGAGAACTCGAAGCGAGCGAAAGATTTCGGCGCTTTTTCTGCCGCAATTCAGCACCAAATCGATAGCGGACAGATGCGATTCGAAATTTTCGGAGTTCTGCGAATACACCGGGTGGGCGTACTCTTGAAAAATAACCTCCACACCCACCGCCGCAAAGCGTTCTACTTGGAGATAGTTCCGGCCACCGGCGCCCGACAAATAGCTGTCCGCACCGACCTCCTCGCATATGTCCAGCAGCCGGTCCGTGGGATCGGTCCGGAGGTTCATCGATGAAGCCCACCGCACCGGCGTATCGATATCGAGAATTTCGCTGATCCAGTCGATGGAAGCACCATTGATCGCCGTCAATTCCCGCCACTCCCGGCTGTAGAATGCCGTCAACCATTCCTCCGCATCTTTCCAAAACGCGGCAGTCGAATAATTCGTACGCAATGCCTGCAGATGCTTCCGCCTCCAATTACCGGCTTCGTGCAGATGCACCTCAGATATCTTCTGAGGAAATCTGTAGTTCACCGGTACGGTCAGCCATTGAGTCCCATTGGACGTCTTTATCTTGTTTCGATTCTGCCATTCGTTCTTCTTGAACTGGACGTTGTCCAGCAACACGAAGCAATCGGCCTGGTCCATCTTGTCGAAATAACCGAGCCAAGGCATGAATTGGGGTTGGTGGACGGCGACGATCAAGGTTCCCGCCCGCGAACAAAAATTGGATTCGAGGTGATGCGTGAACTCCCCATCGACGCCAACAGGCGCACATACGCCATCTCATCTATGTCGATGCTGTCTACATGGATAAAATCCAGTGGCGTACGACCTTCTACCTCTGCCACGATTGCGCCTGACTTGATCAGCTGGACGCGAACATCCTGAGATTCGCCGTAGATTTTGTCAATCTTTACGTGGACCGTGAATCGGCCTGTGCTGGTCACCTCCCCGCCGGCCTCGGCTACCATGCCGCCGCTTTCCACCGTAAAATTTTCGAGCGAAATCTTCTCTCCCCACCCACAAGCAGCATACATTCGACCCGATGCCAATGCCTCGAGCGCGGCCTCCTTCGATCTCTCGTCTACTAAAAGAATTGTCAGGATGTCTTTTAACTGCACTCCTTTCCTGTTATAGTGATAGTCAATATCCCCATTCCCCCAGACGGGTCGGTCGCGCGTCCCGCTGGTATATTCCATCAGAATCTGGTCCCATTCTCGTCCAGGGTTCGTGGCGGTATGGGTGTCGGCGTACAAGGCCGCGAACCCCGTGTAATCGACCGTCTTCACGAGATCCTCGGGCGTGCGCGCGTGAGTCGTTTACGAACTCGAGAAGCCCGCCCATAAGCTCGACGGGCTGAATGCTGGTGGCGGCCTCTGGATGAGACCAGAACGCCATGCCTCCCTGTTCATTGACATAATCGATGTAATGTTGGTACGGAGCAGCTCCCAAATCCCCCTGATACGGATCCATCAATGGAACCTTGAAGGGAAAATTCTCCAGCAGAAACAGGACTGAAATGCCGCCGACCAAGAGGGCAGACGTCGTGCTCCGGCGGAGTGCCAGTATGGCAATGGAAAGGCCGGCAAATGGCCAAAGCAAGAGAATACTGGTCCAATGCCAAATGCGAACGTTGTCCGTTCCCAGCACGGGCAAGTTCAAATACGCCTCCGGGCTGGGCATGTTAATGGCCATTATGTGTTTGTTCCAGTGGCTCAACGTCCACGTCCACCGGCCGAGATCCACATCCCAATAGTAGAATGGCGCCGATTCGACACCGTGAATCATGATGATGTCGGGGTAGAGTTTCGCCACCCGTTCTATCTCGTCGAGATACGCCTGAAGAGCCTGCTGATTGAAGAGGTCGTTCTCGACCCGCTCGTAGCTGAACAACCCTCGCAAGAACGGAATCCCGTACTCCACGGCAAGCACGTCGTCGTCGGTAAAAACAAGGACGTCAATGTTGAACTCGTCGGCACGCCTGGCAATCTGTTCGATCGGCTCTTCGCCGGTGCTGAACAGGGAATGGATATGCACGGCGCAGCTCAACTGGATGTAATCGTCTCGGGCCTCCGCTGGACCAAGCCATGCCAAGAGGAGAGACAAGCAGATCTTCCTTGATGTCCCGCTAATCAACGGCGGTTTGGTCATTGGTTGAGACGTTCCTTGGCGAGCGTTTCGTAGAGTTTTTGAATCTTCCTGACCATTTCTGCGTCGCTTAATCGTCGTGCCTTTGCAGCGGCTGAGATGCCCAGCTTTCGACGTTTCTCATCATCCTTGGCGAGCGCGATCATCTCCCGAGCCAGACTCTTTGAAGACCCGGGAGTGACCAACACGCCTTGCTGGTTGTCCTCCACAACCTCGGGAATGCCTCCGACGTTGCTCGCAATGGCAGGCAGACCGGCGTACATCGCTTCCACCAACGCTTTGCCCATACCCTCATTGTGGGACGGCAATACGAATACATCCATCAAACGCAGGAGCTCGCCTACATCGTCGCGCCACCCGGCGAAGATCACCTTGGGCGAAATGCCCAGGGTCCCTGCCAGACCTTCCAATTCCTCCCGCAATTCGCCGTCGCCTATCATCAGCAGCTTAGCGTCGGTCAATTCTTGCGCGACTCTGGCGAATGCCCCGATCAGCACGCGCTGCCCTTTGATCGGTTCCAATCTTCCCACGGTGCCAAATACGAAATCGTCGGTTCCGATCCCCAACGGCAAATCGCGTCGACTCGACGCTCGGCTTGGATCGTCGAGCGCCGAGAAGTCCACCCCGCTGTGGATAACTGAAAACTTACCCGGGGGAGCAACGCCGTAGTCCACATGATCTCGCGCGCCTATGGCCGTCAATGTTATGATCCTGTCCGTAAAACCAGCTGCCCAACGTTCGATTCGAATAAACAATTGGCTAACCAGCTTGCCGTAATATCCGTGGAAAACGTGTCCGTGGGGGGTATGGACGACAATCGGGACACCCGCTACACGTGCGACGATTCGCCCCAGGATGCCCCCCTTTGAGGTGTGCGTGTGCACTACGTCGTACTTGCCGCGCCGCACCAGCTGATACAGCTCCATCATAGCCAGCAGGTCATCCAGGGGGCGGATGGCACGGTGCAGATGTGGGACCGGCAGGAAAGTGACTCCGCCGTTCTGTGCTTTTGCCTGCGTGGGTCCGGCGTCTTCCGTACTCGGCCCCGATGCTAACGCTACGACGTAGCGTTCCTTATTGAGGCCCGCAACGGTCAGGAGGGTGTTCTCCGATGAGCCACCGCGATCCAGTCGAGTAATGATGTGCAACACGCGGAGCTGGTTGTCGGGCCGCCACATCGACGACTTCAGATCAATCGAGCAAGAGCTGAGGAAGATTCCGCAGGTTCAGCCGGGACCTCTTCGACTGTTCTCTTTTCCAGCTCGCTGGCGCCGATCACCAGGCCGACGATCAACCAGAATGGCTCCATAATCCGCACAATAGTAAACGTGTTTGACCCCAATGCGTGGACCAGGAGCCCTGCCAGGCCCGCCAGGAGCCCCATCGCAAGTCCTTTGTAGAGCGGATCATCCGACTCGCGGAAAACCCGCAAGGTTTCCTTGAATAAGACATGGACGAGAACGAAGAACATGCTCAGTCCTAGCAGCCCAGTCTCCACCAGGACCCGCGGGTATTGTGCGTCAATAAACTTGTACCCGGTGATTCCAAACCCCCAAATCGGGCTCTCGGTAAAGTCCGAAAGGCTTTCATTCCAGCTCTTGAGACGGGCAGAGGTAGAGGTGTCCAGCTTGACCCCACCGACTCGCACATGATGGCCCCGATGCTCGACTTGCTCGAAGGTAAATAAGACTCGTTCCTTCACGGAATCGGGAATCGCAACGGTCCCTGCCCCTATGATCACCAACAATGCAAGGAGCATCGTGGCGCGACGCTTCGGGTGAAGAACCAGAAATGTCAGATAAACGAATGGCGCCCCCAGATACGAAGCGCGCGACAACGTCGCCAGAAACGGCAAGACCAGGAACACAACCAACCCTCCCAGCAGATAATTGGTTTTCCTGTTCGTGCCTTGGAAGGCCAATCCGGCCGCGACAGCACTCATGAGCAGAAGATATCCACCGAAGGTGTTTGGCTCTCCTTCTTCTCCCTCGAACGGCGCGCTGACCCGCTCCCCGGACGGGATCTGAGCAACGCCCACGATGCTCACGACTAGCGCCGTGAGCAACATTGCGATCGCGAATCGCTGGACCTGAGACCGACTATGTACATTGTTGACTACCATGAAGAAAACGACGAAGTACTCGATGTATTTGAGGACGAAGAAGAACCCCGTAACACCCTTCACATAGCCAAGTATCATGCCCATTCCGGTAGCAAAGATACAGGCCACCGTGTAATAGCCAATCGGCCTGTTGAGCGGCGTGTCCCGCACCAATCCCAGTTCCTTGTTGACCGCCATTCGCACGAGCCAGGCAAAAGCCAGGAGCACCAGAAGAAAATCCTCCGTCCGGAGCGTGACACCCCTTCCGGCGGTCGTGCGCTCGCCACCCATGTCCCCGATGATGATCTCGGGCGACAACAGCATCGAAAAAATCAGGATGTAGATCCCCACCTCTGCACTGACGAAGGCGAGGATGAACACCGCAACTCCGGCGATCACGGCGAATCCCATGTCTTCCGGAACGACGGCTAAAGCGGCGGCGACGAAGGCGCACAACACAACGATAAACGGAGCGAGCCTGGCCTGCGCTGACCTGTTGCTGTTGCGTGCTGTAAGAATAGGATTCCCCTCTTCAAGAAGTATTATCGCAGGGCGACTTCGATTCCCACACCACGTCGGTGCCCGTCGAGAAAGCTCTGAGCCTCTTCCGGCGTCGAGAAGGCTCCTGCCAGCAGCCGGCAGGGTCCGCCTTGGCGGCTTTGCAGATACGATCTACGGTTCCCCTGGTCTTGGCTCGATATGGTTCGCGCTGCCTCCCCACAATCTGGGAACAATCCCAGCTCCAAGCCGTAGGGCAAACGCAGGATCGCGTACTCTTCGATCAGTCCATCCGTCTGCAGCTGGCGCGCGCGTGCAAACGCCGAGTCCCAGCTCTCGAAGCTTCCAATCAGCAAACGCTCCAGCTGCCTCCCCCGCACTACAACGGGACTGAGAAAAGCGTCCTGACCGTGCCGCGAAGATTTTTCAAAATGGGGGCCGACCACTTACTGTCCGTCGGATAGCTAGCCGCCCTGATGGAGTACGGGAGACGCACACTTGGCGCAGCCTGCGCCGGGGGGGCGGGCCGAGCGGCCGGCTCAACGACGAGCTCGCTGGCTTGAAGTTGTGCGGCTGGCGGTGGTGGCTGCGGTGATGGCACAGATTCGACTGCCGGCCGTTCTTCGGTTGGGACTGGCGTCGTCGCCAACTGCTCCGCTTCCGGGCGCGGCGCATCGGAACGCCCGGACGGAAGGCCGGGGTTACGGTTTGATTGATGGCCGGATAACACCGGTACTAGTCCCAATGGACGCGACAATACTCCGCTTTGCCAGACAAGCCCCAGAGCCATGATGACGGTTAGCGTCCTCGAGGCGCTTCGCGCCGCCGCGCTCCGCGGCCTTTCGGAGCGGCCGGAATGACGCCGTGCCGGTTTCGATCGCGCCTGCGGCGTTTTCTTTTCCGTTGGTTCCGTCGGGGCCGGATCGCCGAACAATCTCCTTTTGACTACCTCGATCTTGCGCCCCCATGCACCAATCTCGTTGGAAATCTTTTCGCCAATGGACCGCGATACCCCCCCGACTTCACTGCCGTAGGCGTAGTAGTCAGAGTGGCTCAAATCTTGGAACTCGGAGCTGAGATCGGCGCGGATGCCGTTCAGAATAACTCCGAGAAGATCCACATGCTTGCTATTCAACAAGGTAGTGGACCGTTTGAGGGCGGTGCGGGGGACATCACCTGCCTTGTACACCACGAGAACGCCGTCGGTGCGTCTACCAAGAATCGACGAATCCGTGACTTGCAGGACAGGGGGCGAATCTACGAGTACGACGTCATACGCCTCGCGTACTTCCGCTAGAAACTGCGCCATCGGCTCTGAATTCAGCAGCTCCGCCGAGTTGGGGGGAATCGCGCCGCTGGTAATAATGTTCAGATTACTTATACCCTGCGTCTGAAAGACATCCTTCATGCCCATACCGCCCGTCACGATATCGGTAACCGTGCGTACCACATCCCTCCAACCGAAGTTTCCGATGATCACTTCGGTCAGACCGGGCTCCCGCTCCAAACCGAACAGTCGGTTCAAGGTCGGACGTCGCAGATCACCGTCGACCAGCAGCACCCTTTGCCCGAACTGGGCCATGCTCATGGCCAGGTTTGCGGACGTAGTGCTTTTACCTTCCTGATTCGTCGAACTGGTGATCATCAAACACTTCGCCCCCTTTTCGACGGTCACGAAGTCGATATTCGTGCGCAGAATGCGATAACTCTCGGCGAGCGTCGACTGGGGGTCGAAGTAGGCTACAAGCTGCGCTTTGCGTTGGACAGTGCGCTCGTCTTCTACCTTCCCGCCACGTCGCTCCAAGGAACTCCGTACGTCTTCAACGTTGATGTACGGAATCAGACCCACTACCTGAGTTCCGGTGTATTCCTGCACGTCTTCTATGGTGCCAATAGAGGTGTCGAGGGTCTCGGCGACAACTGCAAAGACAACGCCGAGTATCAAACCGAGCATGATGCCGATGACGCCGCGCCGTATCATGGGCATCGGGTTGATAGGTTGGCTGGGGGTGATCGCGGCCTGAAGAATCGCCACATCCTGCACTCGATCCGCTTCCCGGATAAGGGCGGTCTGATACTGCTCCTCGAGAATCGTGACGATCTCCTGGTGCATGTCCACTTCGCGTTCGAGGCGTGAGAGTACAAGACCCTTCGAGGGCAGCTCGTTGTACTCGATGCGGAGCTTCTCGAGATGACCTCGCTCGCTGACCAGGGATCGCTGAATTACCTCCTGCCGTTGTCGCAGCTCGGTTACGAGGTGGCGACCCAATTGATCGATCTTCGCCTGCACCTCTTTCACGGTGGGATGACCCTCGGTGTATTTGACCAACAGACCGTCGCGCTGGAGCTGAAGGCTATTGAGCTGGGCGTTGAGACGCATGAACACCTCCCCCACCAGCGGCCGTGAAGCCCCCTTCAGTGCACTCTCGGACAACACCTCATTCTTGGAAATTTCGGCGAGCATTGCGCCGATATCGCGAAGGTTCTGCTCGAACCGTTGCACTGCGCGATCGGCCTCAGTGATAGCAGAGAGGACCACACTCGTCTGCGAGGACAACGATATCAGATTGGTTTTCTCGCGATATCATTTGACGTCCTCTTCCGCCTCTTCCAGCATCGGTCTGGCGCTGTCTCGTTGTCCCTGGACAAAGGATCTGTGTTTTACCGCCTGTTCGTTTTTTATGTCGGAGTCATATTTCTGGAAGACCATGGACAGCGTATTGGCGATGTCCCGAGCGAAGTACGGATCGGGATCCGTAGCCTCGATCGCAATGATATTGGTATAGCCTTCCTGTGCAGCATTGATCTGCCCCTGGAGAGCTAGTACGACCAAGGCCGTATCCTCGATCGTCTCCGTCTCGCCGAAGAGTTCCAGCTCGCGGGCAGCCTCCTTCAATACCGGGAAGCTGGTAATAATGGCCAACTGGGTTTCGATCAAGTCGCTGGACTCTGAGTAGGAAGACAGAGCTAGCTGAGCGAGGGCGTTGCTGGAAGCTTGTTGAGAGTTCAGCTGGATTTTCGCGGCAGCCCGGTACATGGGTACCGGTTTCCAGATCGTAGCGATAACCAGGCTGAAGAATCCGAGCACGAATGCCGTGAAGAGAACAATTCCCTTCCGGCGTCGTAGAATACGCCAATAATCTCGGAGAGTTACATCATACTGAGCCATAGATCACCTGCTCGTCATCCTGACTCGATCGTTATCTCAGGGAGCAGAATGAACGTCGCGTTTGGCCCCCACCCGCTATCGTCGCCTGGTTGCTTTGCGGGGTCTTCGGCCGTATGCCGCCGACGATTTGTCGGCCGAATCGTTAACGGAGACCGCTGGGCCCGGATCCCCATGCTCGATGTTGCTGATAAATTGTGAAGGTATGTCGCGACACAAAACGATCTCGCCCCTGGGGTAGAACTCAACCCCGCCTTCGTGCGCATCGCGCGCCGCAATCACCGCCAGACATGGGAGCTCGACGCGGCGATTCCTGGCTTCGGCAGCTTCCCTACTGATGGACAGATGAATATACGACCTGTCTACCGGACGTATCCCCTTGTCGGAATAGGTCGCGGCTTGTTCTTGCGTACACCCGATGTAGAGGTGTTCGGGCGGCTCCTCGGGCTCATCCATTTCGACAAAGAAGCTGTGACCGTACTTGGCCCGCACGCCTTTCTCGTTCAATTCGAATCTGCGTTGATCGGGGGCATTCAGCATCTCCAACAAGATATCGTCGGTGATATCGTCAATCTTGGTTCCGAGGGCTTCTACCACATCTTCAACCGGCGCATATCCGTATTCGTCGACGTTGAGGCCGAATTCGTCCGGTCGGTGCCGAAGCATAAGGGAAAGCAGTTTCGAGATTCGCTTAAAATCACTCACGTATACACGTATCCTTTGAAGTTGACATTAGCACCATGATCAGTTCCACTTTTCGCGATACGACTTTATGGCATCGGCTATTTCCGGCTGCCCCAACGCGATAATCTCGGCGGCAAGCATGGCCGCGTTTCGAGCGTTGTCGATACCGACGGTGGCCACGGGAATGCCGGGCGGCATCTGGACAATAGCGTAGAGCGCGTCGACGCCATTGAGGGCTCCAGTGGCGATAGGGACACCAACTATGGGAAGGGTCGTGTGTGCTGCCAAAACGCCCGGCAATGCAGCCGCCAATCCTGCCCCCGCGATGATGACCTTCAAACCCCTCTCGGCCGCACTGCGCGCATACGCTGCCGTTTTTTCCGGATTTCGGTGAGCTGAGCATACGACCGCTTCATAACCAATGCCAAGCTCATCCAGCACGTCGGTACCTTTGCGCATCACTTCCTCATCCGACTTGCTTCCCATAATGACGCCGATCTGAATCGCTGACATGTGTTGACTGTTCTTCCGTAAGCCCTAAATGGATCAGGTATTTATGAAATATAATGCCAGCGCCCGAACGATTCAAGAATCAACACATTTTGCGCCGCAGGAACGTGGGGTAGTCGAGGCTCTCGGGAGCGCTGGCCGGCTCTTCCGATTCCGCGACCGCACCAGCCGTCAGTTCTCGCGAACCTCGCCGAATGAACGCGGGGATCTTCAACTCTTCGGGCTCGTCGTCCATCCGAGATCCCTCGACCGCTTCCGGCTCGAAGCGGGATTCGTCCTTCACGTTGAATCCTGTGGCGATAACAGTAACCCTGATCTCGTCCACCAAACTGTTGTCGATCACGGTGCCGAAGATGATGTTGGCCTCCATACCGGCCGCCTGCTGGATGATCGAAGTTGCCTCGTTGACCTCAAACAACGTCAGGTTCGCGTCGGCGGCGATATTGATCAGGAGCCCCTTAGCGCCGTCGATGGAAACGTCTTCGAGAAGCGGAGATTGAATCGCTTTGCGAGCGGCTTCCTGGGCGCGGTTCTCGCCCTTTTGAATTCCCACGCCCATAATGGCGTCGCCGCCCTCGGAGATTATGGTTTTGACGTCATTGAAGTCTAGATTGATCATGCCCGGAATCGTGATGAGATCAGCGATTCCACGAACGGCTTGCATCAAGACCTCATCCGCCTTGACGAAGGCATCTTCAAGCGTGGTATCCCGGTCGCAAATCGACAGCAGACGTTGGTTCTTGATGGTGATGAGGGTGTCGACCTGGCCTTGGAGCTCACTCAACCCATCCATTGCATTTCGCATTCTCGGGAGCCCCTCGAACTGAAATGGCTCCGTCACGATGCCCACCGAGAGAGCGCCCAGTTCCTTGGCGATCTCGGCGACGACCGGCGCTGCCCCGGTGCCCGTTCCGCCCCCCATGCCGGCGGTGATGAATACCAAATCGGAGTCCTGCAGCTTCTCCGCAACGCTCTCCCGGTCCTCCATCACCGCCTGGCGTCCAAGCTCGGGCATCGCGCCGGCGCCCAGACCTCTGGTGACATCGTCACCGATACAGATACAAGCGTCGGCGGCACAGTTTTCCAATGCTTGAGAGTCCGTATTGACAGCGATAAACTCGACCCCGTGCATACCCGAGCTTATCATCCTGTTAATCGCATTGCCGCCGGCTCCGCCCACGCCGATCACCTTGATTCTAGCTTTTTGCTCGTTGCTTATGATCCTAAATGTCATCGTGCCCTCTCTTCCGAAATGTCTGGAAAACTATATGGACTGTTGAAACCAAGACTTCAAACGACCGCACAAGACCTCGAGCCTTCCCTCGGAAAAACCGGCAGTACGACGCGCCGGCTGAAACTGGTTGGATTCCAAGCTCTTCACTCCGTGGTGGACGAGGCCCAGTACCGTGGCGTACACCGGACTGGCGACCCGCTCTCCCATTCCCGCCAATCGGCGGGGGATGCCCATGCGAACCGGGAGGTTTAAAACCTCTTCCGCCAGTTGCGCCGAACCGTTCAACAATACACCGCCTCCTGTCAAGACAACCCCGGCCGGCAGCGCATCCGCGTCAAAATCGTTGATCCGACGTTTCACCATGGCGAAAATCTCCTCCATCCGCGCCTGAATAATCGTACTCAGCTGTGCGGCGGGGATTTCCCGATTAGGTCGGCCGGCGACTCCGGGCAGGGTCAGGAATGTGTTGGCTGACTCGGGATTTTGGAAGCAGTGCCCATGGGCGCATTTTATCGTCTCGGCTTGGGGCCAGGAAGCACGCAATCCGATGGCAATGTCGCTCGTTACGTTCTGTCCGCCCAACCCAATGACCGCGGTATGGCGCACGCTTCCATTGTCGAAAATCGCCAGATCCGTCGTCCCGCCGCCGATGTCGACGACGCACGCTCCCATCGCGCGTTCATCCTCCTCGAGCACGGCGTAGGCGGAGGCCAGAGGCTCGAGAACGATGCCTCGGATCTCATAACCCGAGCGCAGTATACACTTGCAAACATTTTGCGTAGAGGTTACTGCCGCCGTTACGAGATGGACGTCCGCTTCCAACCTCACGCCCACCATTCCCACCGGATCCCTGATACCCATCTGTCCATCTACACCGAAATCCTGCTCCAAGACGTGAATAATTTCGCGGTCTGTTGGCACGGAGACCGTGCTGGCAGTCTCTATTACTCGATCCTTGTCGGAGCGCCCGATCGCCCCGCTGCTAGACGCGGTGGCAATCGCTCCGTGGCTGTTCAGACTGCGTATATGATCTCCAGCTATGCCGGCGTAGACCGCCGTCGCCTTGACACCCGCCATCAACTCTGCTTTGGCCACCGCGCTCTCGATCGATCGAATCGTCTTTTCCACGTCGACGACCACTCCGCGCCGCATGCCCCGGGAGGGAGTGCTCCCAAATCCCATAATCTTGAGGTGCCCACGCGAGAACTCTCCAATCACCGCGCACACTTTCGTCGTGCCCATGTCGAGCCCCACGATGGTTCCGCCCGTAGGTTTGATGACGACATCCGCTCTCATCAGGAGGTCCCATCCTTACTGCCGACCACCACTTGCCGGGAAAATCGCAGATCGACGTAGGCCGGTTCCGGGCACTCCGTGTAGATCCGTGGCATGGCTGTTCGAAGTACCTGCAACCGATCCCTGACTCTGTCGAATGGCATCCGGATCTCGAGCCCGTCGCCTACCAGAAGGATACGCATCGCTCCATCCCTCATGGGCATAATCTCCGATATGTTCATACAGAAATCCCGATCAGCGGTGTTGGCTTCTCGCAACCAACCGAGGATGCGGGCTAAGGAAGAGTCGGTAACCACTTCGCCGACGCGGAGGATATCGAGGTTGACATCAATTCCGGCGATTACGGGCAGATCCAGGTTCGCGACTGAGTCGTCAGGGCCAACGTCCGGAAGCAATACTCCGTTGGCATCCACGGTCCGCAGGGCGTTGGCGTCGATCCACGCCGATCTCTGTCGTTCAACCAGAGAGACGACCAGGCGATCTGGAGGTTTTCGAACGATGACCACTCGCTCGACCCAAGGGATCGCCTCGATCCGGTCCTGCACCACCTGCAGATCAAGATCGAGAATATTGTCTCCCACTGTGAGCCCGCTGGCCGACATGATCTGGCGCCCTTCGAGTCGATCCAGACCTTCAATTTCCAAAGCTGCCAGAATGAAACGTGGTGAGTCGGCCGAACTTTCCGCCAGCTGCGATCCGGCAAACACCGCCGATGTCGCGGCCAAAACGCAAACCACAAATACGAGCTTGCGCCGAGATCTCCCCTCGCGCGGACCGTTGCCACGGGCGCCAACCGGAACCGCCTGCGAACTTTTTTGAGACATCAATTTAGTTCTGCGTCGCATCTTTCAGCTTTCCAGCATCGAGGGCGTGCACCAATTGCGTGGCTACTCGACCGATGTCCCCAGCTCCCATGGTCAGCACCAAATCACCACCGCGGCAACGTTCGACTACCCGACCTACTAAGCGGGTGGAATCTCTCTCCAATTCGACCGCCGCGAAACCGTTGGCGCGCATTTCCTCCACGATCATGTCGCTCTTAATTCCGGCAATTGGGACCTCCCGCGCCGGGTATATATCCGTAATGAACACCTGATCGGCGGCGGTTAGAGCGGCCCCGAACTCGCGAAAGAAATCCCGTGTGCGCGAATAGAGATGGGGTTGAAAAATGGCAGTGACGCGGCGCCCGAAACTCCGCGCCGTGGCCAGCGCGGCTTCCACCTCCGCCGGATGGTGAGCGTAGTCGTCCACGATCAGCACATCTCTCACTTGGCCTTTGCACTCGAACCTCCGATCCAAACCAGGGAAATTGCTAAGCCCCTCGACGATATGGTTCATGCTGACTCCGAGTAGCCGCGTCATGCCGGCCGCGCCGACGGCGTTCAAGAGGTTGTGTCCACCTGGCACGTTGAGCTCGACAGCGCCCAGGAGTTTGTCCTCGTCGAACAGCTCGAACTCCGATCCCCACGCGCGCGACCTAGCGTTTCGTGGATGAAAACGGTTGCTAGCTTCGACACCGTAGGTCGAATAACGGCGAGATAGATGAGGCATGATCTCGCGCACCCCCTGGCTTTCACCGGCCAACAAGGTCTGACCATAGAAAGGCAAGCGACGGAGAAAATCGAGGAATCCTGCCTGCACACCCGCCTCATCGCCATAGCAGTCGAGATGCTCCGCATCGATGGAGGTAACTACAGCCGCGTTGGGATACATCTTCAGGAAGCTCCTATCGAACTCATCTGCCTCTACGACGAAATAACCGCCATCCGTCCACCGGCCCTGGACCTTTCCTCTCACATACCCCCCAATCGCGACCGCAGGTTCAAGACCTGCAGCATCGAGCACGCTGGCCAACATTGCCGACGTGGTCGTCTTACCGTGGGTGCCCGCCACTGCGATCGTAAACGAGGTCCGAGCGATTTCGCCCAGTAGTTCCGCCCGGCCGACTACATCGATTCCCCGACGCCTGGCAACCTCCAACTCTTCGTTCGAAGACGGGACCGCTGCCGAATACACCACCAGATCGACATCGCCAACGCTTTCGGCTCGGTGCCCGATGTGGACGTCGAAGCCATCCCGCTCCAGCGCATCAGTCGCGTCGGACCTGGTGCTGTCCGTGCCGGTTATGCGGCATCCCCTAGCGGAGAGAATACGAGCGAGTCCTTCCATGCCAGCACCAGCGATACCCACCATGTGAACGCGGTCGTACTTGTGAAACAGGGTTTTCATGCTGCATTTTTCGCCCAACGACTTGCACCGGCCGAGCTTGATCGCAGCTTGGTCGCCCTTCCGCTGTCCCTGGCCACACCTATCAAGACGCCGACTCCCGCCAGATTCCACACCAACGAGGATCCACCATAGCTTATGAACGGGAGGGGTAAACCAGTGGTCGGAAGAACACCCGTGGCCACGCCGATGTTCAACATTGCGTAGATTGAAATCATCACGGTTATCCCCGTTGCCACCAGGAATCCATAGTACGAGGGCGTTTGCCGCGAGATTTTCAGGCCGTGGATAGCTAGCGCGGCGAACAGGCCGATAATGCTCAAGGTCCCCGCCAATCCAAGCTCTTCACCGATGAACGAGAAAACGAAGTCGGTATGCGGCGCCGGCAGAAACTGTTGCTTCTGCATGCTGTTTCCCAACCCCACACCCAGGAACCCGCCGCTCCCCAACGCCAGCAATGACTGGGTAATTTGGTAGCTCGAACCCTGAGTATCGGCGGTCTCCAGAAAGCTCACGATGCGACGCATCTGATACGGTGAAGCGTACAGCGACCAAGCCACCACGGGCAGAACCACGAGGACACTGGCGATCAGGTGCAAACTTCTGGCCCCCGCCACCCACAACATAGCCAAGGCAATCAATGCTACGGCGATGGCGGTTCCTAGATCTGGTTGAATCGCGATGAGCCCTACTACGGCGCCGACTACCAGGATGCGGGGCAGAAATCCGCGTTTGAAATCGCACAGTTGGCTCCGTTTGCGCACGAGCACGTCGGACAGGTAGAGTACCAGGGCAAGCTTTACGAACTCGGATGGCTGCACGTTGATCCCGGACAACGCAGCCGGAAGCGGCAACCACCGCTGGGCCGGCCCCTGCCCCTTCAACAGCACCAACACCAACGACACAACTCCCGCAATCAGCAGGAGCTTCGCGGCCCGGGCCCAAAACGCCAGCGGCACCTGAGCGATCAGCAACATTATTGCGATTCCGAATAGCGCGCGAACCACTTGGCGCTCCAGAAAGAAGCTGCTGTCGGAGTGGCGCACACTGGCGAGAACGGAGCTCGAGCTAAACACCATCACCACGCCCACTCCTACTAGGACCAGGGCGATTAGAAAGACGTGCAAGCTGGCCCTCGGGGCGTGCTGTGCGTGACTTCGGCGTCTTGACAAAGAGACTCAGCTTCCCGGCGATTGGCGATGGGTCGGCTCCAGATCGGCTGGCCACGGGACAGCCGTATCCTCCAGCCGGTGCAACCACCGCCGCGACCTTTGAGAGCGACTACTTCTGTAAGGGATAATGGGAAGGGAGATGCTACTCCATGATACGTGGCTTTGGGGAAAGCCCGGAGCAGGAACAGTTTAAGTCGTTCACCCGTTCAATGTGTCAATCAGTTGAGAAGTGCTTCTGCTATATGCTCTAGCTCCATGCCTCGTGACCCTTTGATGAGCACCAAGTCCGCATCGCCGAGGCAACCCGACAGGGAATCTCGCAACTCCAAGCGCGAACCGAAATGGCGCACGTTGGCGGGCTCCATTCCCGATTCCAAAGCCGCTGCGATGGTCTGACGCGTCATCTGGCCTGTACAAAACAACATGTCGATACCGATTTCCGCGACAAAGCGGCCGATGTCGGCGTGGAGCTCAGCACTTTGACTTCCCAATTCGAGCATATCGCCCAGCACCGCTATCTTACGCCCAGTCGACCCCATGTCACGCAGTAGTGTCAATGCCGCACGCATCGACTCCGGATTGGCGTTGTAGCTGTCGTTTATGATCCGCTTCTCCCCCTTGCGAAGGACCTGGGTACGCATGTCTACATGATTAAAGGCGCCAATCGCTGCGCCAATATCATCCCAATCGACCCCGAATTCCCGGCCGAGCGCCGCAGCAACCAGCGCATTGTAGACGTTGTGCCGCCCCGCAACCCCCACCTCGATATCGTAGTTCTGTAGAGAGAAGTGGCCGCGGCCCTCCCGGTCAAGGATGAGTCCCTCCCCACGAAATTGGCTCTCACGATCGATGCTGAAGCCAAGGAGTCTCCCCTTTGTCCTCATAGCCTCCCCGGCCGCGACACAGTCATCAACGTTTACGAGAGTCAACGAAGACTCATCCAGATAATCCAGGAGCTCCCCTTTGGCTTTGGCCACTCCCTCTACAGATTCAAAGAACTCCAAATGCGCTCTGCCAATGTTCAGCAGCACACCCACCGTGGGCTGTGCGAGGGAGCAAAGGTAGGCGATATCGCCAAATTTCCTCGTTCCCAGCTCAAGAACAGCCACCTCGTGATGTTCTGAGAGGCGCAGCAGTGCCGTTGGAATCCCGATTTCATTGTTTTCGTTGTCAACCGATTTGAGCACGCAGTAACGTCTACCGAGTACTGCTGCGGCGAGCTCCTTTGCGGTCGTCTTTCCAGAACTTCCAACGATCGCAATGATCGGAATGTCAAACCGCTTGCGATAGTTGCGAGCCAGCGCTCCCAGTGCGTGCAAAACCGAATCCACGACAAACAACGGGCCAGAAGCAGTGCCACCATCTCGCTGTTGCCATTGGCGTTCAACAACAGCGGCAACAGCCCCGTTGGCGAACGCTTTCTCGACGTACTCGTGGCCATCGAATCTCGGTCCTTGCAGAGCGAGAAACAGATCGCCATTCGCTATGGTTCTCGTATCACTGGAAATTCCGGCAGGTTGCCGCCCTGAGTCAAAGATACCAACAAGCTCAGCTTCCGTCCACTGGAGAATTTGTTCAAATGACACTCCATTCACGTCGCGTGAACCTCCGCCGAGTCGTTGCCAAAACCTAACTCGCGAAGGGTCGACCTGACCACCTGTCGATCGTCAAAGGCGAGAACCTGCTCACCAACGATCTGCTCCGCCTCGTGGCCTTTTCCGGCGACAATAACCAGATCTCCCTCACCCGCCTCCGCCAGGGCCTCACGCACCGCTTCCAATCGGTCAGAGCGTCTGACCACGTCGAAGTCAGCAGCTATACCGGTGATTATCTCATCAATGATGTCGTCAGGACTTTCGGATCGCGGATTGTCCGAGGTCACGTAGACTTTGTCAGCCAAGGCCGACGCGATACGGCCCATTTGAGGCCGCTTGCCCCGGTCCCGATCACCCCCACACCCAAATACACACAAGATTCTGCCTGCGGTCAGACCGCGCCCCGCCTTCAACACTCTCTCCAACGCATCCGGCGTGTGGGCGTAGTCGACAATCACGGTAAAATCCTGACCAAGTTCGATTCGCTCGAACCGCCCCGGAATGTTGTCGACCGCCTCTATCCCCGTGCAAATCTGCTCCAGTTCCAACCCTAGCGCAACGCCAGTCGCGAGAGCCGCCATTACGTTATAGCAATTGAAGTAACCCGTCAATCGAGCATTCAGGGTAGTGTTTCCCAGAGGTGTCTCCAGCTCGATTCGCGTTCCCCGTTCGGAAAGATCAGTGTCGACGACCCGCACATCAGCGTCGTCACCGTAACCGTATTTGACCGCAGGAACATTCAGGTCATCCAGTATGAGGCTCGCCGTGGGATCGTCCGAATTGATGGCAGCTCGGCCGTTCGCGAATTCCGGTCGATCTTGGAACAGTCGAAGTTTCGCCGCCAGATATTGCCCTTCGGTTTCATGAAAGTCGAGATGGTCGCGCGTAAAGTTAGTAAACACCGCGACGTCGAAATGGAGGCCGGCAACGCGGTCCAAAGCCAGGGCGTGGCTTGAGACCTCCAGTACCGCGGCACGTTTACCGGCAGCGACCATCCGATAGAGCAACTCCTGAAGCTCGGCAGATTCGGGTGTGGTGTTGCGTCCCCTTTCGATCTCCTCGTCGATCTGGTAACCGAGCGTACCGATGTAACCGCACCTCTCACCGGCGCGCTCAAGGACGCTGCGCACAATGAGCGCTGTGGTAGTTTTACCATTTGTACCGGTAATCCCCACAAGTCGCAGAGACCGATCCGGATATCCGAAATAACGGCCCGCCAGGCGTGCCAAGGCCGATCGGCAGTTGTCGACCAGGATAAGTGGCGTGTCGCCGGTGGGAACATTACGTTCGGCAACGATCGCACTTGCGCCTCGCGCCAGCACCTGGGGGATGAACTCGTGACGGTCCGCTTCCTCACCGCCATTTATAGCTACGAAGAGATCGCCCGCTTCCACTCGACGGGAGTCGCATTCAATCTTCCCCACATATGCTGGCGGTTCCCCGATGACTTCGGCAGCGGGCAGGACCTGAAGCAGGTCGCCGAAGGAGCACTTTTCCAGCGTCGTCACCATTATAGCCTTTTGATCGCCGATGTCCTGGTTAGGCTGTACAACAACGCGGCTTGCCGACTCGGGGTGGTGTCGTTCAACACTATTCCCGGTCCAGGCGAGCCCAGTTGGCATAGAATCGTCTTCACCGCGGTCAGCGACGTCCCCGCCGCGGGTTCTTGGCGGACGACGAGCTCTCCCTTGCCGGAAAATATGACCGGCGTTCCCCGCAATCCAGCCTGGTATTTCGCAACGCTGCGGCGCATACCACGTAGATCCGGAGCCCTGGGGCCGCCGGTTTGGCTAACGTCAAAGTTTGCGGCGAGGTCGTGATCGTCCGATTGATAGATGATACGCTCAATTACCCTTTTGAAGACGGGAGCCGCGATCGTGCCGCCCCAACCTTCCTCACCCGGGTTTGTCACCGCGATGAGGCAGAGAAACTGCGGATTTTCCGCTGGGGCGAAGCCGACGAAGGAAGCGACCGTGCGGTCCGGGTCGTATCCGGCGCCGTCCCCGGCCGCTTGTTGAGCCGTCCCCGTCTTGCCTGCCACCTGGACGCCCTCAATGGAAGCTCGATGGCCCGTTCCGCGGCTCACGACGGCAGACAACATCGCCTTGACCTTGGAGGCTGTCTTCTTCGAGATAACCCGGCGGATCCGGCGGGGCTGCATCTGTTCGACTACCGTTCCCTCAGCATCGAGGACCGATCTGAGGATCTGCGGCGACATCAGGTCACCCCCGTTCGCCACGGCGCCAAACGCCTGCGCCAGCTGCAGGGCGGTTACTCCGATCTCCTGCCCAATGGCGATGGTCTCCAGCGAGCGCTCGGACCATTTCCCCACGTGCTGCAGGATACCGGCGCTCTCGGCCGGCAAATCGATCCCACTTCTGGTACCAAAACCGAAGTTTCTGATGAACTCGTAAAGCCTCTTGGGTTTCAATCGTCTTGCGATCTTGATAGTTCCTATGTTGCTCGAGCGCTCGATGACCTGCGCGAAGGTCAGCATGTCATACGGAGCATGATCGCGGATAATGTCGCCGTTTTCCAACTCCAGCTCCCCGCGATCGCAGAAAATCTGCTCGTCGAGCTGCCCCAGCTCATCCTCCAGAACTGCCGCCGTGGCGATGATCTTGAAAGTGGATCCAGGCTCGAACGAATCCGTTACAACCCGATTCCGCCGCATGGTCGCCCCGACACCGCCGGCATGGTTGGGGTCGTAACGCGGCACGTTCGCCATGGCGAGCACGGCGCCGGTCTCCGGTTCCGTTATGATTCCCATGGCCGATTCAGCACCCGCCTGCTCAACCGACCTGATCAGCTCCTCTTCGAGAATGCTCTGGAATTCAGCATCGATGGTAAGGACGACTGACTGGCCTTCGCGAGGAGTCGAATGTTCGCGCAGAAGACCGGGCACCCGTTGGCCGAAAGCGTCCACGAAACAGAGGGCCAGTCCGTTTTCCTCGCTCAGGTCGCCGTTGAACGACCGTTCAACCCCCTCACTCCCCATGTTGTCGATGTCGGTGTATCCCACGAGCTGCCCGCCCAGAGGTCCGTAGGGGTAGTACCGGCGAGTCTCCCGGTTCTCGAAGACGCCCGCGAATGCTTTCTGCCGGATTCGAGACGCGGCGGAATCGTCGAGCTGGCGAGCCAGATAGACAAACCGTCGGCCGCTTCTTAGCTGATTTCTGAGATGGTCGCCATCGTAGCTGGAATAGGCGGCAAAGTGGCTGGCAACCTCTTCGGGATTTCGCAGCAGCTTGGGATCAGCATAGAATGAGACCGAGTTGACATCGACGGCGAGCTCCCGTCCATTCCGGTCGTATATGGCGCCACGATTTGCCTTCAAATCGATCGTCCGCTGGTGCTGCTCCTTCGCCCGCGACGCAAACTGGGAATACTGCAACGCCTGAACCTGCACCAGGCGGCCCGCGAGCACCAACCACAGGACCCCGCCAATCCACATCAGGGTATCCAAACGGCGGTGATTTTTTTCGCCTTGCGGCATTATCTGCGATTCTGTGGTTCAGATGGGTGGTAAAACGCGACGATCAGGTGCGCCAACCGACCTTTCGGGAGGCTCATTCCGAGCTGGCCCTTGGCGATACGCTTGACGACTCCCTCTTTCTTCTTTTGCACCACGGTAGCCGTGAGCCGCGAACGCTCCCGCTCGAGGTCGGTGACCAATTGGTGCAATTCTCTGAGCTTTCCCGTTCGCTGATTGATCTCCACTTTTTGCCAAAGGTAGAGCGTAGTCATTGTAGCAGCGCACACGACCAAGGCAATGAACTTCAAGTAGGCGGCTCTGGTTACAAGCATCGCATTCTTCTAGGTCCGCTAGCAGGCAGCGTCAAACGCGCTCGAAAACGCGCATGATAGCGCTGCGAGCTCGCGGATTTCGTTGGATTTCCTCGGACTGCGGGCGGCAACGGAGAATCTTCGAAAACTCCGGTTTTTGACCGCACACGCAGACGGGCAGCCGCGGCGGACAAATACAGCCTTTGACCAGGGGTTGGAAAAACGACTTGACCAGACGGTCTTCGAGGGAATGGTAGGCGATGACGGCGACCCTCCCTCTTGTTGCCAGCAGCTGGGTTGACGCAGACAGGCCAAGCTCCAGTTCCTGCAGTTCCTCGTTGACCCATATGCGAAACGCCTGGAAAACCCGAGCAACGGTCTTCGTCGGCATTTTGGGTGAGGTAGCTTCCACCGCCTGACGGAGATCTGAGGTTGTTCTGACGGGACTCTTTCTGCCGTGCGCGCATATCGATCTGGCTATCTTCTTCGCCCCTCGTTCCTCTCCAAACTCCTTTATGATAGCTGCCAATCTCAACTCGGAAGCGCCTGCTATCAGCTCTGCGGCCGTTTGGCCGGAACCCGGATTCATACGCATGTCCAGCGGCCCGTCCGTTTGGTAGCTGAAACCGCGGTGAGCCGTGTCGATTTGATAGGAAGACATGCCCAGGTCGAACAGTATTCCGTCCAGTTGCGGCCATTCTCCCTCTGTGGCCAATTGCACCAGATGCGAAAACCTTTCGGAAAAGGTTCTGATGCGATCGGAATCGGCGGTTGCCGCCGCGGTCTGGGACACCGCCTCGTTGTCCCGGTCCACGGCGTACAACCTGCCCGCGGGAGCAAGTGCTCCCAAAATCGCGCTGCAATGTCCCCCTCCTCCCGAGGTGGCATCCAAGTAGGCTCCCGAGCTGGTTGTTACCAGCCAATCCACAACCTCTTCTGCAAGTACAGGAACGTGATAGGCCACGGTCTCGCTCAAAGCGCCAGTTGTTCCGCGACCTCCTCCAGCGCCGGGTCAGCCTCTTCCATGAATTGAACCCATTCCGCAGGGTTCCAGAATTCGAGCTTGTCCAGAGCTCCTATTACGATCATGCGGTCACTAATGCCTACCCTCTCCAACAGCTTCCTCGGGATGTTGGCGCGCCCCTGCCGATCCAGCCGGGCTTCCGCGGCCTGAGAAAGCACGCCACGAACGAAAAGGCGAACCTTGCGGTCGGTCTGGGGAAGCTCCAGCATCTTCCGGGCGGTCGATTCCCACGTGCTCTGAGGATAGGCGGAAAGGCAACGGTCGTAACCGCGCACGACCACCAGGGTGTCACCCGCTTCACTTGGGAGTTTGCGGCGGAACTCCGCTGGGACAAAAATCCTCCCTTTTTCATCCACGGGAACTTCGTGCTCACCCAGAAACTGGGTCATCTTGCGACGTTACCCCCACTATTTTCCATTTTCATCCATCAAACGCCATTTTACACCATTTTCCACCACAATCATTATAATAGATTTTTCTGTGGCTACTTGTCAAGAAAAAACTCGACGGAGAGAATTTTCGGCCGAGAAAACTGCTCATTTGCATAGATGTTCTGGCGCCGGAATCAACGGAGGTGGGTTACCTGCTTGATTTCGCGAACACCCGTCTGTGAATCGGTTTGCCCAGGGCGAGGTATTTGGTCTCGTAGTTCGTGGCTATCTCTGGCCAGAGGTCATGGACCTCCGCCAAGTCTTTCGAGGCCTCGGTGGCGGCAATCATGACCTCGAAATATTCGAGATGATCTGTCGCCAGCCACAGCTTTCCATCTTCTGCAAGGGTTCGCTCCACTTCAGCCACAAATGGAGGGTCCAGGAGCCGCCGTTTGTGGTGTCGTTTCTTGGGCCACGGATCGGGGAAATAGATGTGGTAGGCGGCGATGGATGATGCGGGGACGAAGAATTCGACGAACTCCTTCGCGTCGGTGCACACGAAACGAACGTTGCCCAATCCGCGCTTCAGGCTGCGATCCCGGGCGATCCGCAGATATTTGGAAGCCCATTCAATGCCTAAAAAATTCACCGCGGGGAATCTCTGCGCCGACTCTATCAGGAATCGTCCCTTGCCTATTCCGATTTCGACCTGCACGGGATTCCCGTTGCCGAACACCTGGTCCCAACTCAGAAAGGTTTCCAGGTCTTCGGAGTCATCTAGCTGTAAGAGAAGATCGTCAGGGTGGATTGCCATGAAACAAAAAACGGACGCCGACCTTATGGATCAGCGTCCGCACTCGTCAATAGATGCTCAGCCTCAGCCGGCGGCTTCGCTCTCGATGGAAGGCAGACCGCAAAATTGCTCGTAATCGATCAGCTCGGTAATGGTGGGAACTTCCCCACACACGGGGCATTCCGGATTGCGTCGCAACTTCAACGTGCGAAACTTCATTTCCAGGGCGTCGTACAGCACCATGCGACCGATCAGCGGTTCGCCAATGCCGGCGAGCAACTTCACCACCTCGGTCGCCTGGAGAACGCCAACCATCCCAGGCAGCACGCCAAGCACTCCGCCTTCAGCGCAACTCGGAACCTCGCCGGGAGGCGGCGGCTCGGGATAAAGGCACCGATAGCAAGGACCCTCGCCAGGAAGGTAGACCGTGGACTGCCCCTCAAAGCGGAATATACTCCCGTCCACCACCGGTTTTCCAGCGAGAACGGCGGCATCGTTGACCAGATACCGGGTCGGGAAGTTGTCACAACCGTTCACTATGATGTCGTAGTCCGCAATCAGATCCATCGCGTTGTGCGAGGTCAGCAACTCAAAATGCGTGCGTACGGAAATCCCGGAATTCATCGCCTCGAGCTTCTCTTTCGCCGCTTCGACCTTCGGCCGCCCCACATCTGCCTCCGAAAAGAGCACCTGCCGCTGCAGATTCGACTTGTCTACCACGTCGGCATCCACCAGACCGATCTCGCCTACGCCCGCCGCAGCCAGGTAGAGGGCAGCGGGACAACCTAGCCCTCCAGAGCCTACAAGCAACACCTTGCCTTTCAACAGCTTCTGCTGTCCTGCCTCACCCACTTCAGGAAGTATTAGATGGCGGGAATATCGGCGCATGTCATCTTCCGAAAGGAGCCCATCCTGTTCGATGGGAAACCCCGCATCCTTCCAGGCCTTGAAGCCGCCCGTCATGGAGCTCACCCGGGTATACCCCATCTCCATCAAATCCCGCGCAGCCAGGGCGGATCGGTTGCCGCCGGCACAATAAAGCACGATCGGCGCGTCCCGATCTATCGTGACGTCATCTTCAATATTGAGCTCCAGGAAACCACGGGGAATCAGCTCGGCCGCGGGAATGTAGCCGTCCAGGACCTCGTCTCTTTCCCTCACGTCGATGAGATGCAGGCGGTCTCCAGCATGTATTTCCCGGTTAACCTGGTCGGCTGAGACCTCCGCGATCTCCTGTTTGACCTTGTCGAGCAACTGGCTTGATGTTAAACGCATCAAAATCCTCCTGGAACCTTTCTAAGTCAGCGACCCTACGGTTTCGTGGGGCAATTCCCTTGTGGACAGGGAGCCGACCTCACGTATCCGATCTACTCTTCGGGCGATACAGCTTGCGGCAAAATCGATCTCGTCTTGCGTGTTGAAGCGACCGATGCCGATACGCAACGAAGCGGTCGCGGCTTTGTCCGACCTACCCATAGCCTTGAGGACGTGGGAGGGTTCGTTCCCTCCTGAACTGCATGCCGCCGCAGACGCCACGGCCACCTCCTGCATGGCGGGAATCAGTTCGGAACTATCCACGCCGTCGATCTCGAGATTGACGCAACCTGGAATACAACTAGTTGGATGCCCGTTCAGTCGAATGGATTCGACCCGCTCTCCGAGCTCCTTGAGCAGTCGCTGTCGCAGCTGTTCCACCATTCGGGTTGCGGCGTCGCGCTCCGCGTGCAGCAGGCGCGCGGCTTCTCCCAATCCGACGATTCCTGGAACGTTCAACGTTCCCGCTCTGAGCCCGCGCTCGTGACCACCCCCCACCATCTGGGGAACCAACCTCACCCGGGGATCGCGCGAACGGATGTAGAGGGCTCCGACGCCTTTGGGTCCGTATATCTTGTGAGCAGAGAAGGAGAGCAGATCGGCACCGACAGCGACGGCCGAAATCGGGATCTTGCCGACGGCTTGGGCGGCATCGCAGTGCCAGATAACGCCGCGTCGTTTCGCCAGAGCACCGATCTCTTCAAATTGCTGCACGGTCCCCGTCTCGTTATTTGCCGCCATGATCGAAATGAGAATGGGCTGCGTTTCAATCTCTTCGGCCAGGCGATCCAAGTCGACGATGCCGGTTGCGTCCACGGGCAGGTATACGACCTCGTACCCAGACATCTCCAGCTGGCGCAGACAGTTCAGTACCGAGACATGTTCGGTTTTACAGGAGACGATCTTATTGCCACGGGGCCGTAGCTGCTCCGCCGCGCCCTTCAGGGCCAGGTTGTTGGACTCGGTGGTGCCGCTGGTAAATACGATTTCCCGCGGGCTGGACGCCCCCACGAACTCGGCCACGGCGCTCCGCGCTGCCTCGACCGCCTCTGCCGCTTTGCAGCCGAAGGGGTGTAGCTTGCTTGCGGGATTGCCGAAATGTTCGGTGTAAAAGGGAAGCATGGCCTCCAAAACCCGTGGATCCATCGGGGTTGTGGCCATGTTGTCCAGGTATACTGGCGAACGTGCCATCGTTGGAGTCAGACGCCGAACGACTCCCCGCAACCGCATGTGGTGCGCGCGTTGGGATTCTCGATCTTGAATCCGGCGCCCATCAGCCCGTCGTTGTAGTCCAGGATTACGCCGTTCAGATAAAGACAGCTCTTGGGATCGACAAACACCCTGACCCCTTGAGTTTCGATCGTTTGGTCCATCTCAGCGGGTGATTCCTCGAATTCGAGTTTGTACTGGAATCCCGAGCAACCGCCACCTACGACAGCGACCCGAAGCCCGTATTCCGGCTGTCCCTGATCGTCGAGCATCGTTTTGATCTTGTTTGCCGCTGAATCCGTTACGTTGATCATCGTCTGCTACCTCTTGTATGGTCAAACCTGGTATATTGAACACTCAATCAGATCGGGAATCGACTCGTGCCCTTGATAGATCTCGCAGTTGTGACAGTCCCTTGCGAATACATCGACCGAACAACAAAGGCACTCCCCTAGCACCTCGATCGCCTGAGCATTGCGTTCCTTCATATCAGCGTAGTACTCGAGTTTGTGGTCGATCTCGTTCTGCTGCTCGCGAATGTGGTTGATCAACTCGCCCGCAAGCATTCCGCCCGTCTTGCAATCCGCCTTGATGGTGAACAGCTCTCGTATCCGCTCAAGATCGAACCCGAGCATCTTGAGTCCCTGAACGATGTTCAGACGCCGGAGTTGATTCTCGGAGTACAATCTGAAACCACCGGCAGTGCGTTCGTCGGGAGCAATAATTCCGACCTCTTCATAGTATCGGATCGTTCGCGGCGTTACACCAGCACGGGAAGCGAGATCTCCAATCTGCATCATCGACATTGCGGCGAATCTTTAATAAACAACAACATAGAGGACATTTGGAGAATATACTGAGCCCCAGAGGGCGTGTCAACGAATGGGAAATCGATGAGACGAGCCAAACCCCACGGACAGTTGGGCTTAGGCTCCACCAAAACCTTCGACGCTGAAGTAGCGAAAGCCGGTATCACAGAGGAGGGTTACGATGCGGCTCAGATCCGGGTTCTCGGCCCCATATCTCAGAGCCGCCGCAACGTTGGCACCGGCTGACGGTCCAACAAGGATCCCTTCTTCCCGCGCCAGGCGCCGCATGGTGGAAAACGCCTCCTCGTCTTCTACGGAGATGATCTCGTCCACCAGGTCGAAGTCCATGACCTCGGGAACGAACCCAGCACCAATACCTTGAATACCGTGCAACCCAGGCTTTCCTCCCGCAAGCACCGGAGACCGCGACGGTTCGACGGCAACAATTCGCAGCTCGGGTATTCCGGCCTTCAGTACCTGACCGGCACCGGTGATGGTTCCGCCAGTACCGACACCGACCACAAACGCGTCCAGCTTCCCTCCTGTTGCGGCGAGAATCTCTGGTCCGGTCGCATCGCGATGCGCCTGGGGATTAGCGGGATTGCTGAACTGTTGAGGCATGTAGACCGACTCCGGAGTCGCGGCTTTGATTTCCTCGGCCCGCTTGATCGCGCCCTGCATATCATCGGCAGCGGGCGTGAGTTCGATTTCCGCACCGTAGCTTGCCATCACCGATCGGCGCTCGACACTCATGCTGGTGGGCATGGTGAGGATCAATCGATAGCCAAGAGCTGCAGCAGCCATGGCCAGCGCGATGCCCGTATTGCCGCTGGTCGGCTCGACGATCGTCATCCCCTTTCGCAGGTAGCCGGCAGACTCGGCTGCTCGGATCATACTGAGGCCGATGCGATCTTTGACGCTGCCTGTGGGGTTGACCGCTTCGAGTTTGCCTAGAATCTCCGGTCCGTCTCCAGAGATTTTCTTCAGCTGGATCAGCGGCGTGCCACCGATTGTATCGAGGATGGAGTTGGCCGTCGCTTCAGGCATACCCTACTCAGCTGAGTCGCTCTCCCCATGGCTCTCTTCCTCCTCGTCTTCGGAAGAAACCGGCTTGGCGCTTGCGGTGCCGGGTAAGGCGCGGGTAAACTCGGAGGTACCCGTTGGAGGTTCGCCGGTATCCACCCGCAACCCACCACCGGTGGTGTAGAGATCGCGATAGGTGGCCGGCAGAAGCAACACGCTCAACAGCGGCTCCACCTTCGCCAGGACGTCGTTCACATCTCCCATGAAGCTGCGCGGAACGTAGACGATATCTGAGTTTCTCAGCGCGACATTCTGCTTCAAGTCGGCATCGCGGGTGATGCGTTTGAAGCTGACCCCAAACATCTCGGGTCCCTCGGTGCCGGAGCGGATAATGCGTATGTCGTCCTGCAACGCGCTCTCCGTCAGACCTCCTGCCCGACTCAGGGCTTCCAGCAGGCTTACGTCGTCTGGAAACATGTAGACGCTGGGAGCTTCTACCTCTCCAAGCACCACGATCTTCTTGCTCAGCTGATTCGTGCCCGGCACTATGAGCACATCATCGCCCTGGAGCAGCAGGTTGTGGGACTGCTCGCCCGTAGCCAAGACGTGCTGGATATTGAGAGTAAATGATCTGTCGCCCCTGATCAGCTTCACCCTATCCAGCTGCGCCTCGGGAAGCGGACCACCCGCTTCCAAGATCAGCTCGAGAACCGTCGTTTTGCCTTGCAAGGCGTAACGCCCCTGGCCGCTTTTTATGGGGCGGTTTCCGCCCCCTGACTGGATGATCTGAATCGCTCCCAACAGGTTGACGATCTTGCTACGGTGCTCCTTTACCGCGAGGTCGATCTTGGGATCGCGCAGAAACCTTGACAGCTCCGCCGTTAGTACCTCGTCCAGCTGGGTCGGGGTGAGTCCGGCCGCCTGCAGGTCCTCCACCAGCGCATAGGAGATGCGGCCGTCCGGGCGAACCTCCACTTCCTCGATCTTCGATTCCTCAGCGAGTAGCGTGATCTCAAGAACATCGCGTGGACCGATCAGATACTCCGGGAAGCCGCTTATTTCGGTAAACGACCGCTTGGACGGAGACAGCGGGGGCTGCTCGATATCGGCATAACCTTCGCCTCGATGCTCCGGTGGAGGAACAAGCTTTATATCAGGCGGCCCTCCGCACGAGGCCAGGAGGAATATGGCCACCGCCGCTGCGGCAAGCAGCTGACCTGCTCAACTGTTCATTTCGGAGCGGGCTTTCCTTTCCGCGGCAACAAGCTCAATCCGTGATCGAAGCCGCGCTGCAACACCTGCAGAATGCGAAGCGGATAGACTGCCGGGTAGAAAGCCCTCGGCAAGAATGGAAAAACCTGCAGCATCACTTCGGGCGCTGGAAAAAAGGTTTCTCCAAGGAACCGAAGCTTCTTGGGGATCCCCGAAACGTTGAACGACCACAGTAGGTCGCCCCAGTTTCGCAGGTTGCGATCGGCAAAGGCGCTACGCAGGATTCGAGACTCCAGAGACCCGATCTCCTGGCGATCGATAAACGTGCACACTTCCCTTGGCAGATGACCCCACGAGGAAGGATCCAGAAAACGAATGGCATAGGCCAGCGGACGCTGTAAACGGTATCGCGAAGCCTTGTTTTGTAACCGGTCCCAATCGAGACCGGTAGACAGCAGGAGCAGCAAATCCACAAACCATGTACACCGGCTGAAGCCGTGGCGAAGCGCGTGAACGGCCGTGAACAGCGTCTCATCCTCTGCACACATGCGGAGAACGCAATCCTCGTCCACTTGCCCGGCCACTGCGTCTTTCCACACTTCCCGCAGATCCATCCAGCCGGCATACTGCCTGGATCTGATCCTGGAGCTATTCGACAGGTCCCGATGTAAATCGATGGTCAATCGCTCGTTTGAGAAGAGATCCGCATACCGCGGCTGGGGTGACAGACCCACGTCCATGAGCGCTTCCACCACCCTCTCATGATCCTCCGGTCTCACCAAGATATCGATATCGTCCATCGGGCGGCAACCGAGGTCGGGATATGCTCCAAGCAGGGAAGCACCCGGCAACACCATCACCTCCAGCTCGCGGTCTCGCAGAACGCCGACGAATTCCATGAATTCGTGTAGCTGTACGACATTGGATTCCGCCGTTGCCCGGTAGTCTTCCATGAGCTCCACCCTGATCTCCGCAGGCAGATCGGAGGCTACCGTCTTGTGGTACATCAGCCCGCGCAGATCCTCAGCTCGAGCGCATGCCGCCAGACCGTTCCAGTACTCCGCGTCCGGTTGGGTGGGCAGGCCCTCCGTGCCAGCGGCCAGCGCAAACAAGGTATGCAGCTCCCTATTCATCCTCGAAGAGACCTGCCTCCGAAAAATCGCGCAGAATCGCTTTCACGTCGTCGCGAGCCAGTTTCGTTTTCACCTCAAACGTACTAGACATGTGCTCGACAATCTCCGAGAAATCCTTGCCCTTTTGACACTCCTCGAATACGAAAGCGGCGGTCGCGTTCAGGTGGTGAACCTGACGGCTCTTTCCATCGTACAGAATTCCGCCATCGGCGAGCTTCCTGTAAGATAGGCGATCCTTTAGCCTGAACCTAGTACTATTGTTGAATCGTCCCAACGCCGTCTCTATCGAGATTGATTTGGGTTACGTGCAAGTAGTTCCATCAGGTCCCCGGCGGTCGAAAGGGGAGCGGAGCAGGTCTGATTGCGACACACGAACGCCGCAACTACGGCGTCGTTTCCCACCCCTTTGTCCCGCAGAAGCGGAATGGCTTCGCAGCTGCCGCCGGAACTGAGGGCGTCATCGGTCACGATGATCTTGTTGGGGATAAAACGCTGGTGAATCGCAGCCAACATCTCCTTCTTTCCGTCCGACTCTCCGACGATGGCGATTTCGGTAGCGGACTCCTGCAGCAGCTCTAAGGCGCCGATCATATGCGGACAGGCGGTCGGCGATTCTCTTAGCAGTTTTCCAAAGGCACCCAAGGTTTGCTCTGCTTTGTCGCGCAACGAACGGTCCCCTGTCAAAGCGGCGAGACGCAACAGACCAAACAACGCGGTAGAGTTTCCCGAAGGGACCGCGTTGTCAAACATGCTTTTTGTGCGCACGATCAGGTCAGCTTGACCCGCTTCGGAAAAATAGAAACCTCCATCGCGCTCATCCCAGAACCGTTCAACCATGAGGCCAGTCCAACGGGCGGCGGCGTCAAGCCAGCGAAAATCGAAGTCTGACTCGAACAGGTCTAACAGACCAACTACGAAACAACTATAGTCGTCCTGAAATCCCCGCACGCGCGCCAGGCCATCCTTGTAGACATGAAGCAGCCGATCTTCTTCCACCATGCGCTGGAGAATAAATTCTGCCGCCTTTCTCGCCGCATCGAGAAACTCGTCCCGTCCCGAGATTTGGTACGCCTTCGCCATGGAAGTAATCATCAAGCCGTTCCAGGATGTTATCACCTTCTTGTCCAGGAACGGAGCGGGTCGAAGTTGACGCCGTTCGAACAGAGCGGAACGCGACCGCTTGACGATCTCCAGCACATCTGTCTCGTCAAGCTGGAGGAAACGCGCCGCATTTTCGAATTCGTTCGGCACGTGTAGAATGCTGTTGCCGTCCTCAAAGTTCCCCTCGGGCGTTACATCAAAGCAGCGCATGAAGATGGAAGCGTCCGGCTCACCCAGCACCTCCTGCACCTGCGCGGGAGTCCAGACGAAGAATTTCCCTTCTACCCCTTCGCTGTCAGCATCCTGAGTCGAATAGAATCCTCCCTCGGGTTGTGTCATTTCCCGCAACACGTAGTCGAGAACCTCCTCGACCACGTGAAGATAGAATTGATTTCCAGTCGCCTGATAAGCTTCGCCATAGATCGAACTGAGCAACGCGTTGTCGTAAAGCATCTTCTCGAAATGCGGCACGAGCCAGCGATCGTCGACGCTGTAGCGGTGAAAACCGCCGCCCAGTTGATCGTAGACGCCCCCGCGGGCCATTCTGTTCAAGGTCAGATCGACCATCTCCAGGGCGGAAGCATTGCCCCTGGATCGGTGATATCGCAGGAGAAGAGAAAGGGCCATGCTGGAAGGAAATTTTGGTGCGCTGCCGAAACCTCCGTAGGTCCCATCGAACGCTGTCTCGTAGCTTTGAAGCGCGGCGTCGATGATTCCATCGTCGAGGGCTGACTTGCCCCCAACAAGATCACTTGCTGGATTGAGCGAGGTCGAGATCCGCGCCGCATTCTCCTCGACCACATCCCGTTGGCCCCGGTAGGCATCGGCCAGGGACTCGAGAATTCGCGGAAACCCGGGTCGACCATGCCTGTCATCGGGGGGGAAGTAGGTTCCCCCGTAGAAAGGCCGGAGATCGGGTAGAAGAAACACCGTCATCGGCCAACCTCCCGAACCGGTGAGGAGTTGGACCGCGGTCATGTAGATTTCGTCCAGATCGGGACGCTCTTCCCGGTCCACCTTGATCGACACGTAGTGCCGGTTCATGATCTCTGCAATAGCTGCGTTCTCGAACGACTCCTGCTCCATCACGTGGCACCAATGACACGCCGCGTAGCCAATCGAGAGGAGAATGGGCCGATCCGTAGAACGCGCCTGCTCAAACGCTGCATCACCCCACGGATACCAATCGACCGGATTCGTGGCATGCTGACGCAGATATGGACTCGACTCGGACGCCAATCTGTTTTGGAAAGAATGTGTGGACATTGCCTGCCGATGTGGTTGATGCTCGAGTTTCACTAGCTCAATTTCGAGGCAAGTGCGGCGTCAGCGCAACCAGGCGCTGACGCCTTTGACAAGCTCGCTGAACCGGCGATCGCATTCCACCCCTTTCGCTGCATCGTCTTCCCGCTCACGGTGCAGCGGCAACACCCGGTCCCGGTACTCCTCTTCCACCTGACCTTGACAATCCTCCGATACCAGTGCCACCTGCAAAGCGCGAATCTCGCTGAAATTGATGTTCGGCGTTCCTACGCCGTTGATCACTGCCGCGATCTGTTGCAAACCAGGGTCCGTTTTGAAATAGAGCCACACGTAAAAGGGATTGACCCCCTCCAGCCGAACGATGTCGACGAAACATCCCACGTTGGCGCGGGCGTCATCGCAGTAGACTGCCATGCGATTGCGGCCCAAGGTACCGACGCCGGATCTGGGAAGTAGCAGATCCCGTTTCCTAACTCGGCTTCGCGGCGGATCGAATTCCGAATCCGGCAGGACGCACAGTGGATCGCTCAAGGATATGCCAGTTTCGGTTACGTTTCCCTGATAGATCACTGGCACGCCACCGTCGTGGTGGCCGGGTTTTCGTCCGGTCACGATCGGTCCGTAGGTCAGATGAGTTATGAATTCCCCCAGGGGTAAAACCGGAAGCCTGCAATGATGCCGGTGTCTCCTCTTTTCGCGCCAGTACGCGGCGTCCCAGCGATCGCCGGCCAGCTCGCTCTCCGCGGATAGGTTCGCGTTCGAAATTCCCGCGACTGTCCTTCCACCGGCATGGACTCGCACCGCGCGGCTCGCCGCGTCCAGGTACTCGGCCAGCGACTCGTATCCCACTGCGTCGAAGAGCAGCGACGAAAGAGAATCCCGATCTGAATCGGTCTTGCTCAGAAACAATATCCCGGTCATCGCGTTGAGACCCGGCTTCCGGAAAGCCTCTTCCGGCAAATCGATGACGGCACGTACCTGCGCTTGTGTCGTCACCCAATCCCGTACGGGCTGCAGGCGCTGATTGGTGAAGAATCCCTGGGGCAGAATCAGGGAGATGATGCCGCCGGGTCTTGCCAGCTCTAGTGCCCGTTCCAGGAACAGGAGCTCCAACGGCATCTTCTCAGGTTTGCCGCCAACAAGCGTCTGCAACGGGGATGGGCGCTTCATATCGCCGGGGCTTATGGATCCACCGAGCCCACACGCCAGATGCGCCCCCAACCGGCCGAATGGCGGATTACCAATTACGACATCAAAGGAACCGTTCCAGATCTTCTCCCCTTCATACTGCAGACCGTTGCCATGGTGAATCTGTGTGCCGGCACGGGACAAGGGCTGGTCGGTCCCCAACTCCAAGGTCAGCGCGCCGTCGAGCTCGACGCCATGCAGGTCAATCGGTTCGATCGTTCGCGAATGTATTACAGCCCGTAAGAAGGCGCCGTCCCCTGCGGCTGGATCAATCACCCGAATCCCGCGTTCGCGGCAGGTGTATTCTCGCACCGACTCCCACATGAACTCAGCGATCCTCGGCGGTGTAAAATATTGTGCCATCGCCGCTACGTTCGGTCGCGAAATGTCCCCTTCAGTTCGCACTATTGGCTCTCTATTCGGACCTGTTGCATCCGTCTGCCCGACCTGAAAGGCACAAAAGCGAGAGGTCCGGAAGTGGCATGAATACTGCTTGAGTCGAGATGGCGCATGCAGCCGAGCTCGTTTTTGGTCGCTTCCCTCATAACTTTCAAACGCGGAGATTCAGAAGATGTCCGAACTCAAAATGCCGACCATTAATCAGGTGGCGGTGAGTGGCCGCCTCGTACAAGACCCCGAGTTCCGTATCACGGAGCACGGGTCGGCGCGACTGAGCGCCCGCCTGGCCTGCAACAGGTCTTACCGCGACCGTGCCGGCCAGTGGCAGGAGGAAGCCTCTTTCTTCAATGTCGTCGTTTGGCAAAAACTGGCCGAGTATTATGCCGATCGATTGAAGAAAGGAAGTCCAATATTTGTCGTCGGCCGGCTTCGCAGCCACAGCTGGAGGGACGACGACGACACGCCGCACTCGATTGTGGAGATTCAGGTTCGCAGTCTCCAACTCTTGGAAAAGAGCCAGAATACCGTCGATCCCGAAGAATCCTCGGAGACCGAAATGGAACTCGAACTGGCAAACTGACCTTGTTTGAGGGGCTGTCCAAGGCAGCCCTTCAAACGTAGACCGGTGCCCGGGCACGCTGATTGACGGAGTTCTTGGCAATCGCTATTTTTGCTCACACACGATCGAGACAGCGTAAGAGGAACGGATGGCGTGGGCGAAAAGCCGATTTTTCCTTGAGAAAGTCCAACTTTTCAGCATAATTCTGTACCTGGTCTGCCTGGGTGGATACACGATTTCGGCCGTCGGCGAGTTTTATGACAGCATTCGCGCCGATATATTCGGTTTCACCTTCTTCTCCTTGTTCATCGCTTCCACGATTCTGCTGAGTCTCGAGAAAGATGGAGCTTCGGAAGAAAACCAGGAGGGTGATTAGGGGCAGTAGCTCAGCTGGGAGAGCGCGGGCTTTGCAAGCCTGAGGTCGGCGGTTCGAACCCGCTCTGCTCCACCATCCAGTCTAACCTCCAGATCTCGATTCCGCCACCGATCTGGAGGTTTTTTCTTTCTGCTTTGAGGTGATGATCAACTACTGCCAATACCCAACGCGACTTGCTCCTCCCAATCTGGAGTGTACGTTACTCTTGGTTCAATCGCCGATCATTCAGAGCGATCGTTTGCGCACGTGTGCCATACGACTCGGCAAGGTCACCAGCAAATTCCGACACTCTGCACTTATTCCTGGGAACGAGCGAAAATGTGTGGCATAGCGGGAATCTTCTATAAACAAGACAGATCTCGGGACGTTGGCGGAGCATTAATCGAGATGCTCTACGGATGCCAGCATCGCGGGCAAGATTCCACCGGATTCGCTCTTTATGGTGAACCGAACCCCGACCAACTAGTGCTCCGTTTCCTTGTAGAAGGGGCGGAGGCGAACGGCGCGATCGATCGCATTCACCAGGTCCTCGAGAAATTTGGCGCCACCCTGGTGGAGGCAGATCGCATTGGCAGCAACTACCGCGCCCGGGTGATTTTCACCGGCGACATCCGGGAATTGGCCTACGCGTTGGAAGAGGCCGCAAAAGTAATCTCCGTCGGAAAATGCCTCGATATCGTCAAAGACGTAGGAGATGCACACGAGGTGGATCGGCAGTACCAAGTACGGGGGTCGTACGGATCCCATGGAATCGGCCACGTTCGCCTCGCGACTGAGTCGGACGTCAAACCCGAAGCAGCCCATCCCTTCTGGGCAACCGGCTTCGCCGATATCGCCATCGTGCACAACGGTCAGATAACCAACTATTGGAAGATGCGCCGGGCCCTGGAAAGCAAGGGGTACGAATTCCGCACCGAGAACGACAGCGAGCTGATTGCCGTTTTCCTGGCGGAGCGATTAAATCGAGGCATCGACCTCCACGACGTTCTGGCACAGAGTATCGAGGAACTCGATGGCACCTTCTCGTTTCTGGTGTCGACCGACACAGAGCTTGGTTACGCCAAGGACAACCTCGCGGCAAAACCGATGGTCATGTTGGAGACGGACAGTCTCGTCGCCATAGCTTCCGAAGAGGTCTCGTTGAATCGGCTCTTCCCCGGTGAAACCATAGATACCACCGAACCTCTACCGGGCACCTACTTCACATGGTCCAAATAGATCTGGCTCGACTTTCCATCACCGAGGCCAACCGCCAGATGAAAGCGATGGCCGCGGAGGGACAGGATATCGAGGTGCTGAATCCGGATGCTCGCCATCACATCGGGGTTGGGTTGGTCGCGCCCGTCACCGTGCGAGTGCGCGGATCTGCGGGCTATTTCTGCGCCGGGTTGGCCGATGGCGCACGCTTCGAGGTCGAAGGCAATGCAGGATGGGGCCTGGCGGACAACATGTACAACGGCACCGTGTCGGTCAGCGGGAATGCCAGCACCATAGCCGGAGTGGCGATTCGCGGCGCCGAAGTGGTCGTGAAGGGAAACCTGGGATCTCGAGCCGGGCAGGTCATGAAGGCGGGCACCCTCTGTTGCGCCGGAAACGCCAGCTTCATGGCTGGGTATATGATGTACGGGGGGCGCATCATTGTCCTGGGTGACTCCGGCGAAAAGGTTGGTGAGGATATGATCGGCGGGGAGATTTTCGTTGGCGGCAAGCTGCAATCGCTGGGATCGGATGCCCGAGAGTTGGATGTTTCAGGCGCCGAGTCCTCCGCGGTTGCAGAATTCCTCGACAGACATCGCGTCTCCCATTCCGGCCGCTTCAGGAAGGTGGGCAACGCCGGCACTAAACTGCGCTACAAAGGCGAGGAAGAGAGGATTCGGCCGATACCCTTTTTCAACTTTTCGGGTGATGCGCCGTACTGGAATCGCAAGGTTCAAGAAGACATCTTCGTCAAATCCAAGATTGGCCGCTACCGAATCCGCGGGTACGGGGCGGCGCGGCGGCTTCCGCATTTTTCGGACATCGGCTTCAGGTCAGATCTCTCCGCAACCGTCGACAATGAGAACCTGCTGGAGAAAGTCAAGCTCGACCTGCGGATCGGCGACAAGAGCGGTGCAGACCCATTGGAGCTGAGCATGCCGGTCATGGTCGCGGCCATGAGCTACGGAGCCCTTAGCAAGTCGACCAAGATCGCCTTGTCGATCGCTTCTCGCCTCTCCGGGATATCGGAAAACACCGGTGAAGGCGGATTGACGGACGAGCAGCGACAAGAGGCCGACCAGGTGATCATGCAATGCCTCGGCGGCCGACTGGGGTGGAACATTCACGACATGCTGCGCGCCAACGCACTGGAAATATACATCTCCCAGGGAGCAAAACCGGGCTTCGGGGGCCAGCTGCTGGCGAAGAAGGTCACTCGCGAGCTTGCCGAGATTCGCGGCATTCCAGAAGGGATCGATCTGAAATCTCCTTCTCGCCACCCGGACATCCTCGGCGCCGACGATCTGGTTATCAAGATACAGGAGTTGAGAGAAGCGACCGACTACCGCCTTCCGGTCAGCCTGAAGCTCGGCGCCGGTCGCGTTCGGGACGATATCAAGATCGCACTTAAGTCGACGGCGGATTTCGTCGAGCTGGACGGGTCCCAAGGTTCGACGGGAGCTTCCAGCTCCGAGGTGCTGGAGTACGTCGGCATACCCACCCTGGCCGCTATTCAGGAAGCGATGGATGCGTTGGCGGAGATCGGGCGGTCGGGCGAATTGCCCGTCGTTTTGATGGGTGGTATCAAAGATGGCGTCGACGTCGCCAAAGCCCTGGCGCTGGGTGCCTCCGCCACAGCCATGGGAACGGCGCTGATAATCGCCGGCGGATGTATATCCTGCATGCAGTGTCATGCGGGAACCTGTGTCGTGGGGATCGCCACCCAGGACGCGATCCACGAGAGCAGGTACGACGTTCCGGCAGAGGCCAGAAACATCCACCACTTTCTCGAACATGTGCGCTGGCAACTGGCATCTATAGTTCATCGGCTCGGTTATGATGACTTTCGTCAGCTTTCCAGGAGCGATCTCGTGGCCCTGACACCGGAAGCCGCGGCGATAACACGGTTGCCCTACGCACCGGAGTATCGCCGTCTGCCCACCCCCTTCTCCCAGGTCAAGCCGCTGCTAGCCGAGAGGTTCTGATGACCAGCAGCTGCTCGCTCGACGAGACCGTTCCGCTGGAGCTCGTCGACGATACCAACGACACCCACTTCGTGCCGGCTCCCTGCCAGGTTGCGTGCCCCATTGGCACCGACGCTCCCTCCTACATCGGCTACATCTGGGAGGGAAACCTGGAAGGAGCATTGGAAGCGATCAGTGCAACCAATCCGTTCAGCTCTATCTGCGGACGAGTGTGCGACGCCCCCTGCGAGCCGGCCTGCCGTCGGGCCGATAGCGACGGCCCGATCGCCATCCGCAATCTGAAGCGGTATGTAATGGACCGTTTGGGACCCTCCTTCTCCCTGCCACTCGCCGCAGTTTCCAGAAAACAGTCGGTCGCCATCGTCGGCGGAGGCCCATCCGGACTAACTGCCGCCCAGGATTTGGCCGAAGCCGGCTACTCGGTCGACCTCTACGAGATGTCGGACCGCCTGGGGGGCATGATGGTATGGGGCATTCCAGCCTTCCGGCTGCCCCCTGCCGTAATTCAAGAGGATATCGATCGAATCCTGAACCATTGCCCCGGCATTGACGTTCACCTCGAGCACCGCCTGGGCCACGAGGTAACGCTGGAGGCACTAAAGTCGACCCACGACGCAGTGATCCTTGCCATAGGCGCCTGGTGGGGCAAAAAGATGGGACTGCCGGGAGAAGACAGCGAACTGGTAGTGGACGGTGTGAGTTTTCTCCGTCGCGTCAACGGGGGCGAGCGGCCCGAGATGCCCCCCAGTGTGCTCGTAATCGGCGGCGGCGACGTGGCCATGGACGCCTGCCGCGTCGTCAAACGGCTTCCCGGCTGCCGCGAGGTAACGGTCGTCTACCGCCGCGGACCCCACGAGATTCCGGCACGCCGGGACGAGCTTGAAGGCGCGATCAAAGAATCGGTTGCGTTCGTCTACAATACCCAACCGGTGGAATTCGTAACCTCCCGCGCTGGCGTAAAGGTGCGATGCCTGCGGACGGAGTTGGGCGAACCGGATCCTGATGGACGGCGGCGACCGCTGCCGATTCCAGGTTCCGATCACGAAATCGAATGCGGTCTGGTGATTGCTGCCGTCGGCCAACGTACCGAATGTGTCGAATTGGAACGCACCGGCTTGATGACGGGCGACCAGATTAAGGCAAACGCTGTTACAACCTCTACTTCGAGCGCCAAGGTCTTTGCTACCGGCGACGGAGCGTTTGGTCCATCCACGTTGGTAAACGCGATGTACCTAGGTCATCGAACTGCCTATTACGTCAAGTCCTTCTTGGAGGGCCACAGGGACCCCCTTCCTTATGCGACCCCGTACCGGACGAGGCGAGTCCCCGTTTCCCAGGATCCACGCTGGGAGATCATCAACCGCATCGACCAGCCGTTCCACGGAACTGGAAGCTCGCCGATCGATTTTCCCGAAATCGAATCCACCTACACGCCAGAACAAGCTAAGGACGAAGCAGCTCGATGTTATCGGTGCGACGTGGAAAACGGCACTAGCGAGTACTCTGTCATCGCCCGTGAAGACATCTTTATCATGACCCGCACCGGCGATGCCCAACACTCGGTGCGTGAGTCGATGCTGCAGCGTCGTCTACGCAGCGAAGAAAACCCTTTCCATCCGGAGCGACCTCCAACCCTGGACGATATCCATATTCTTCCCGCGAATCTCTCGCGTCTCGTCATTGATCCGTATCGTGAAGACTGCCGCATGCGAACGATCATCGGATCGGAAATGCGACTCGAGATCCCGTTTTTAGTCGGCGGATTTGACCAGGCCCCAGAACAGATCAAAAACGGACTTGGCCAGGCGCTCGCAACGAACGGGTGCGCCTATCTGGGCGAGGGGCCGCTGCTCCCAGGGATACCGTGGCTTCAACTGCTGACACCTGGCAGCGATCCCCGCGACGATGCTGCCGGCATCGTCGGCAACCCGGAGCAGATCAGTGCTCGGCGACGTCCCGAAGGACAGTTGCTGGGAATGTGGGTCCACGTCGGCGACGTGCCAGCAGCCGTTGCTACGGCGCTCGAGGCGAAGTGCGATTTCTTGCTGCTGGACGCAACATCCGGCATCTCAACCCCTTGGCCAGAACTCAGCTCGACTTCCGACCTGGAGGTCTTACGCGATGCCATCACCCTCCTTCGCAAGGCGAAGAGAGAGGAGGAGATCGACGTCCTCTATTTCGGCGGGATCCGTTCAGGAACCGACGCCGCAAAAGCCATCGCCCTGGGCAGCGAGGCGGTTGTCCTGGGCGTCGCGGTCGCCCTGGCGATGGGGGGAACGCTCACCTCCGCAGGAGAATGTCTGTTTCCAACCGCGAATGCCATCGACCAGTATGCCGAACACGCCTCGAACTTTCTCCAGGCCTGCGCCGGCGAAGCTTCGATGATGGCACGAAGTACCGGAAAGACGAAGGTGCACAGCCTCGAACCGGAAGATCTGAAAGCCATCACGATTGCTACTGCAACCGCGGCCGGCATTCCTCTCATCGGAACCCGGTCGGCACCTTCCGATTGAAGCAACGGCCAGAGCCTCCTCCTAATCGGTTCGTCGTCGGCTAGGGCAACCCGTACAACCCCCCCAGACTCGCTAACAGCCATAGGAGAAGCGTCACTTGCAACGGACGGTCGGTCCATATCACGGCCGTCGGGTTGTCCCCTTCACCCTCCTGGTAAACCAGGTACAGATATCGTAGAAGCCCGTAGAGCACAAATGGAATCGTCCATTGCATTTGCCGAGAGGCCTGGACTCCCTCCCCAACCCCCATGGCATACAACGCATAGCAGACCAGTGTCGCGGAAGTCAATATGGAGATGATCTGATCGAGGTACGGGACACTGTATTCGGCCAGTATCGATCTGGAGGTGGCGGCAACGCCAGCTTGACCCGAGAGTTCCTGGCGGCGTTTCGTCACCGCGAGAAACAGCGCCAGGGTGAAGGAACAAAGGATGAACCATGTCGATATGTACACCTCTATGATGAGGCCGCCGCCCAGGGCGCGAAGCAGATAGCCGGAAGCCACGATCAGGACATCGAGCAATACGACCTGTTTCAACTTCCACGAATAGAGCGCGTTCAGCACCGTGTAGATCAGTACCACCCACCCGAATTCGCGGTTGAGATACCACGCCCATGTCATGCCTATAATTGCCAGGATCACCGAGAAGATCGCGGCGCTATAAACGCTGATCCTACCTGCTGCGAGCGGCCGTTGCGACTTGGTCGGGTGTCGCCTGTCGAATTCCCGGTCCGAAATATCGTTGACCAAATAGATGGCGCTGCTGGCAAACACGAAACATGCCACTCCGGCCAGTGCGGCGCCGGCAAACGACCAGTCGAAGATATGCTTGGAAAAGATCAGCGCGGGAAGGACGAACAGATTTTTTACCCACTGCCGGGGGCGAAGCGACAGCAGGATCTGCAGGAGCATCTAGCCAACGAAGGCGCGGTGCTCAGGTGTGCGCGGCGAAGCTGGCAGTTGTCCAGAAGTGGCGTGTGCTAATGCAGCGAGGTCAGAAATGGGAATCCGCGTCCTCGATCGAGCGATCGCCCCCTTGTTGTTTGGCGTCATCGAGAGCTATCGCCAACTTCCGCAAGAAAGCTTCGGTCACATCCTTTACGCTGATCTCATCCCCTTCGCCACTGGGCACCCTGGAAACGATGCCCATGCTAAGGGTTAGCGACATGGGGTTGCCCTCAACCTCGAAGCGTTGGGAGACGATCTTTGCGCGTAGCGTCAAGCTTCTTCGCTTCGCCCGATCGCGATCTGTTTTCGGCATGACGATGATGAAATTCGAACCGTCGCTGTGAACCAGTCGCTCACCCTTGTCCAGGTTCTGTTTCATGAACTCCGCGACCGCTTTAATGATCTGATCGCCCCCCTTGCGCCCGAATTTCTGGTTGACCTCTCCCAATCCATCGGGAGCCAACATGATGCACGCCAATGATTGTCCCTCCACGTTGGCGGAGCTAACTAGCTGCGGAAAGAGGGCGGTGGAGAAATAGACCTTGTTCGGCAGACCCGTAAGATCCTCAGTGCCAGCAATGCGCATCCAACGCCGGTTGCTGGCCTTGAGCCGGGAGTTCTCTTCCTTTAGCCGGGCAATCTCAGCTTCCGGCTCGCCGATATTGCCGGCACCTGTCGTTTCTTCAGCCATCGATTTTCAGGGGTAATCGGAACCGCAGAGGGGCATGTTATGCTTGCCGCCCCAATATTTCATACATAAATTAATTTCATTCAAGACCTTCCCGCAAGTCTCATGATTTCCCGCCGAACATTGCGAGCCCACTGTGCTTTCTACCGACGTCGTTCTCTTTGGTCTTCCCGCAGTAGGAGTTGTGCTCGGGGCCCTGTCAGTTCTTACTTATCTGAGGAGAAAAAAGCAACGAAGGCGAGATCTGCGGCTGGTCGCGGGCCAATCCAGATTGCTTGGTGATCAGATTTCGGAACGCTTGAGTCTGCTGGATCAGTACCAACCCGCGCTTCGGGCGGAGGCTGAGCATTCGTTGGACATGTTACAGGTCGGGCTGATCGATCGACAGGCGCATTTACTGAACTTCGAAGATCTTGCCATGTTGCAACGGTACAAACTCGAGATACAGGAGTCCACGGCGCGCGACTGTGCAGCCCAACCTTCGGTCCGGCCACCCGCACCCCCCAAGGAAAAAGAGATCCCAACTCCTCCGGTGACTCGAACAGAGCTTGAAGACCAGCTCTTGGAAAAGATCAATCAGCTCAATAGCTCACCGAAGAAACCGCGACGACCCCGGAGATAAATTTAAGCGGATCACGACTGGCGAAGTCCGCGGGGCTGTCGTTCCGCCCCTAAACCTCCATAATCTCCCTTTCCTTCGCCGCAATAAAACCATCCACCTGCCCGATGAAATCGTCCGTGATTTTCTGTATGTCATCCTGGGCATGCCGCGCTTCGTCCTCGGAGACCTCGCCCTCTTTCTTGGCATCCGCCAACAGATCGAGTCCGTCGCGACGTCCGTGGCGAACCGCAACCCGCCCCTCTTCAGCTCGGTGGCGGGCCACCTTGGTTATCTCCCGCCGGCGTTCCTCGGTCAGTTCCGGAATTGGAACGCGGATCACCGTACCGTCGTTGCCGGGATTCAGCCCCAGGGAGGCCTCAGAACGAATCGCCTTTTCGATGCCTGGTATCAGGTTTTGCTCCCAGGGTTTTATGAGTATCAGGCGCGGCTCGGGCACACTGAGATTGGCGACCTGATTCAGGGGCGTCTGCGTTCCATAATAGTCAATGCGGATGCCGTCCAATAGATTGACCGACGCTCGTCCGGTTCGTATGGCCGCCAGGTCGCGTCGCAAGGCCTCCATTGAAAGCTCCATATGCTCGCGAGTTTCTGCAATAATCTCGTCAATCATTGCCAACCCCACTCTGAAGATCGAAGTGTTGCCAGACGCCCAAGGGATCCTGGGTCTCGCGCCAGGCGAAAGCTCGAACAGCGTCCGTTGCCGGATCGAACGCCGGGAGGCCTTAGTCTTCCTCTCCTAGGCGGTAACAGGCGAACCGCCGGACCGATAACTTCTCGCCTATCTTTGCGGTCATTTCGGCGATCAAGTCGGCGATCGTTTGGTCCTGATTCTTTACGAAAGATTGTTCCATCAGGCAAACCTCTTGATAGTACTTTTCCAGGCGACCGGAGACGATCTTTTCCGCAATGTGATCCGGTTTTCCCTCGTTTTCGGCCTGTTCCGCGTAGATATCCTGTTCCTTCTGAATAACCGCGCCGTCGATTCCGCCGCGATCAACCGCGATAGGTCTCGAAGCCGCAATATGCATTGCCAGATCCTTTGAGAGCTGTTGAAAATCGTCTGTCCGCGCGACAAAATCGGTTTCGCAATTCACCTCCACGAGAACCCCCAACCGGCTGCCCGGGTGGATGTAGGATGCGACTACGCCTTCGCTGGCTTCCCGACCCGCTCGTTTCTCCACCGCGGCCATACCTTTCTTGCGCAAATACTCAACTGCTTTCTCGGAGTCCCCGTCTGTCTCCTGCAATGCCTTTTTGCAGTCCATCATTCCGAGACCGGTTCTTTCCCGCAACTCCTTCACCAGTTTCGCCGTTATTTCTGCCATGTCTTGATCCAGTCGTTCTTCCCGCGCCGCCGCGCCTTAGGTTGCCACCGCATCTTGGGGTTGTGTTTGAGCCTCGCGCCCGCCATCGACCGCTCCCTCCTCACTCGCTTCAGCAGCTTCTTTGTCTGCTGCTTCCTTGGTCGCCCGGCCTTCGATCGCAGCATCGGCAATAATTCTTGTGATGACACTGATCGAACGCAGCGCGTCATCGTTGCCCGGAATGGGACAGGTCACCGAATCGGGATCGCAGTTGGTATCGACTATCGCCACCGAGGGCACGCCCAGCTTTTGCGCCTCTTGGACCGCGATATGTTCCTTCTTCACGTCGACGACAAAGACGAGTCCCGGCAGACCGGTTAATTGTCGAATGCCCGAAAGCGTCTTCAATAGCCTGCCCCGCTCCTTCTCTAACAGCAGCACTTCCTTCTTTTTCAGCTTTTCGTAAGTGCCGTCAGTGGAAATTCGATCCAGGTAATCCAGATGTCTTATGCTCTGGCGGATCGTCTGCCAGTTGGTCAACATGCCCCCTAACCAGCGTTCGGTCACGTAAAACATGCCGCTGCGCTCGGCTTCTTGGCGGACGATGTCCACGGCTTGTTTCTTGGTGCCCACGAATAAGACCGGTTTGCCCGCCCTCACCGTGTTCATTACGAACTCGTAGGCCTCCCGCAGCTTGTCGAGGGTTTTTTGCAAGTCGATGATATGGATTCCGTTTCGTTCCGTGAAGATATATGGGTCCATTTTCGGATTCCATCGGCGGGTCTGGTGACCAAAGTGAGTCCCAGCTTCAAGAAGTTCGCGAATATCGAATTCGGCCATCTAGTTCCTCTCTTCAGATATGCCAGTCTCCGCGATCCAGTTCAGATTCACCGGAGCGACAGTACTATCCAAAACGATGGTGTTGTCAGGAATATAGACGCGCCTTGCGCCCAAACCGGAAGGAAACTGTCGACTGCTGTTCATCCTCCGCCTCTGTCGCCTAGCCGCGGAATTCCCATGGGGAACACAACCACGGCCATCGAAAGGCGTGTGTATTTATTCGGATCGACTTTAGCGCTTGGAAAACTGGAAGCGCTTGCGAGCACCTGCGAGCCCGTATTTCTTGCGCTCTTTCTCTCGCGAATCCCGCGTTAGAAAACCAGATTTCTTCAGTGTTGCGCGCAAGCTCGGGTCGTATTTGACCAAAGCCCGGGCGATGCCCAGGCAAGCAGCTCCTGCTTGACCTTTGAGGCCACCGCCGTTGGTAGAAATGTGGATGTCGAACCGATCCCGGGTTTCGGTAAGCTCGAGTGGTTGAAGCATGATCATCTGCAACGCATCGCGTCGGAGATACTCATCCACCACCCGGCCGTTAATGCTGATCGTTCCCGAACCCGGTCGCATCCTGACACGAGCCACCGCCGTTTTTCTACGGCCGGTAGAATCGTACTGTTCCTCAGCCATGGCTTATTTCCTGCGTCGACGAATCAACCGAATTCCAGGGCCACGGGTTTCTGCGCCTGGTGTCGGTGTTCGGGGCCGGCATACACCCGAAGTTTCTTGAACATCTGGCGCCCCAGGGTGTTGTGGGGCAACATGCCGCGAACCGCTTTCTGCACAATTCTTTCCGGATGTTTCTCGAGCACTTCCTTGTATTCCTCGACTCGTATCCCGCCTGGATACCCGGTATGCCTGTAGTACCGTTTTTGTTCACTCTTCTTCCCTGTCACCCGTATCTTTTCGGCGTTTATGACTACCACGTGATCGCCCGTATCGATAAATGGCGCATACTCCGGTTTGTGTTTTCCGCGCAAAATCCGCGCGATCTCCGTCGCCAGTCGCCCGAGCACCCTGTCGGTAGCATCGACCACGAACCAGGCGCGGTTAATCTCTTTTCCTTTGGGTGCAAAGGTCTTTTCAGGCGTCGTCATCGATCCAACCTACGTCGAGGTAAAAAATGTGAAATTAAGCCCACTAGTGGGGCTTGTCAAGAACAGCGCTGCTGCCGGTTTCGTAGCAACCTTCTGAAAATCCAGACGGCGGCCGCGAATCCGCTGAGGCCGAGCAACATCCAGTTGTAGTTGCTCAGATAAACCAGAATCTGACGCCAGTTTTGGCCGACGAGGATACCTGCCCACAGTAGAAGGGCGTTCCAAAGCGCCACGCTCGCCAAGCCCCAGACAAAAACCCGGCTGCCTTTCATCCCAGCGAGACCCGCCGAGATTGCAATGACCGAGCGTATTCCGCTGAGAAAGCGATTGGCCAAAACCAGGAGAATGCCCCACCGGGCCAACCAGGCTTCTGCTCGCTCTACACGCTCCTCGCTGAAATAACGGCGACCTGGACCTTCGAGAAGCGCGCGGCCTTTCGTTAACCCAAGGTAATACATGACCATAAAGCCAGATATGCCGCCAAAACAGTTGGCCAGGTAGACCGGCAGGAACTCCAGGCTGCCGCGGCCCACCAGATAGGCGCTAAATACAACTACCGTGTCTCCCGGCACGGGAGGAATGACGTTTTCGAGGAATGCGCTGACGACCAGAACTCCATAGGTCCATAGCGGATTGAGTTCTGCCAGAGAGTAAACAATTTCATCTACGAACGCTTCCATTTTAGTATTAAATCAAGAGCACAACCGACTGTGCGGCAATACCTTCGCGCCTACCGACGAATCCGAGTCCCTCAGTGGTTGTGGCTTTTACGGAAACCAATTCCCTGGGTACGTTGAGGGTCGCTGCCAGCGTTTCCTCCATGTCGGAAATATAGGCTGCAAGCTTGGGCTGCTCCGCCATGACGGTGGCATCGAGATTGGCGATTCGCAGCCCCCGTTCCACGAGGCGCTGGCGGACGCGTGCGAGCAATATAAGACTGGAAATCCCCGAGAACTTCGCATCAGTGTCTGGGAAAAGGCGACCGATATCCCCTAGGCTGGCGGCTCCAAGGAGCGCATCGATAATCGCGTGGGTCAGCACGTCTGCGTCGGAGTGACCTGCTAGACCCTCGTCCCAAGGGATATGAACCCCGCCCAACATCAGTTTCCTGCCGCCAGCGAAACGGTGAACATCATATCCGGTGCCAACTCGCAAGCCGTTGGGCATCAACGATTTATTATCCTTTTGCTGCATCGACCATTCCGCCCATTGCATGTCCGCCTGTGTAGTGATTTTGATGTTTGTGTCCTCCCCTTGGACAATCCGCACCGGGACCCCCAGTTGCTCTACCAGCATCGACTCGTCGGTGGGGATAAACAGGGGGTCAGGAATAGACCTGGCCTCGACCAGAAGCTGCCGCCGGAATCCCTGCGGGGTTTGGGCACACCAGAGGGTTTCACGATTCGGAGTTGAGATGACGAAGCTGCTATCAACGACCTTTATGGTCTCTTTCGCCGGGGTCGCGGCGATCGCGGCGCCATGGGCAACGGTTTCCATCAGAACACGTTTGATGAGATCTGCCGAAACGAACGGTCGTGCCCCATCGTGAACGAGTATGTACTCCGCTCCCTCATCGGTGGCTTCGAGGCCGGCTGCCACCGACTGGTGCCGTTCCTCACCCGCCGCCACGATCCTCCCCAGCTTGGGGAATTCACTTCCGAACCGCTGTTGACAATACTCTATATCTGTTTCTGGCACAACGAGTATGATGCGGTCTATAAAGGCGGATTTTGAGAACCTATCCAGGGTGTGCCAAAGCATAGATCGGCCGGCAAGAGGGACGAACTGCTTGGGCTGGGTACCCCCTGCGCGAAGGCCTTTCCCGCCGGCGGCGATAATTGCGGTTGCTGTTGGATCGCCCATAACAGTCAGAGGATTAACATGGCGTCGCCATAGCTGTAGAATCTGTACTCGCTTTTCACGGCTATGTGGTATGCCTCGAGCACGCAATGGGTGCCGGCGAATGCCGCCACCATCATCAGCAACGTTGAGCAGGGCAAGTGGAAATTAGTCACGAGGGCGTCAACCGCGCGAAAACGGTAGGGTGGATGGATAAGCTTATCCGTCCAACCGGTGCCGCCAGATACTCGCCCCGACTCCTCCGCCCCGGTTTCCAGGACGCGGACCACGGTCGTACCTACGGCGACGATGCGACCTCTTTCCTCTCTGCATTGGTTCAAATCGCCGGCCGTGCCTGCGTCGATCTCGAAGTATTCGGGTTCCAGCACGTGCTGTCGCGGATCCGAGACCCTTACTGGCTCGAAGCTACCTGGTCCAACGTGCAGGAGCACGGAAGCCAAATTGACCCCTGATTCCACAAGCCGCTGGAGAAGACCCTCGGTAAAATGCAGCCCGGCCGTGGGTGCCGCAATCGCCCCTGGGTCCTTGGCGTAGACCGTTTGGTAGCGGCTCTTGTCCTGTTCGTCAGGGCTTCGACGGATGTAGGGGGGCAGGGGCACTTCCCCAATCTTACAAAGGGAAGCGGCCATATCGTCACGACCGAACCTGACGATATAGCGGCCGGCATCGGTCCTTTCGAGGACCTCCCCCGAGACCTCATCGGCGAAAGAGAGTTGAGCACCGGCGATCAGTCTCTTGGCGGGACGTCCCATAGCCAACCACTCTCCGTCTCCTCGATCACGGATCAACAGGAGTTCGATCTTGCCCCCGGTGGCGATCGATCGACCCCGCAGGCGAGCTGGAATCACACGGGTTCGATTCAGCACCAGGGTATCACCCGAACTGAGAAATTGACCGATCTCGGAAAATTGGTGATGGTCGATAGACCCGGTGGAACGGTTGACGACCATCAGCCTAGACTCGTCCCTCCCCGCTGGCGGGTACTGGGCGATCAAACGCTCGGGCAGATCGTAGCGGAACTCATCTATGTGCATTGGGAATAAGAACTTAGATGCGGCTCAGGCAAGCGTCAAGAACAGCGCTCCAGACCTACAAAAAGGACCACCCCCGGGGGGACGGTCCCTTTTGTCCTCGATACACTACGTTATGCGGATATTACAGCAGCGACAGCGCTGAGACCTTGTTGACGTTGGCCTGCACCAACATGGCGTTACTGCTTTGGAGCAAGATCTGGTGCCGACTAAATTCGGTGACCTCGCGAGCCACGTCGGCATCGCGGATGCTGGCATCCGATGCTTGAATATTCTCGAACTCACTCTCCGTGTAAGCGATGGTGGAAGCCAGCCGATTCTGCACCGCTCCCAAGCTTCCGCGCTGGTTCGCAACGGTCTCTACCGCGCGGTCGATCGTTGCCAGCGATTGGCGCGCCGTGGAGATGCTGGCAATCGACAGGGACTGCAGGTTGAGGCTGGACCCGGAGGCCCTCAGATCGGAGATACCGAGCTCGATTCGATTGATGAAACCATCTCGAGGGCCGACTTGAAACACCCCCCCAGTGCCTTCTGTAACAACGATTTGCGCGCCGTTAAGATCGCCGTCCACGTAATCCCCAGTAGCGCCAGCAACACCGACCCCCGCGAGAGAAACTTGAACTCCCAAGCGGTCGAAATTCGCGATCGAGGTGGTTCCCGTGGCAACACTGCCTCCGTCGAGCCGCGTGCCCAAATCGAGGGTCTGGCTCACGGTGCCATTGCCCAGGGTAATGTTCCCGTCCGCCGCAGTGTCCTCGAAGGTGTAGGTGCCTCCCTGTGCTGCGGAAAGCGAGACCTTCACCACTCCCGTCGTGTCGCTGGTGGTGATCGCGGAAGACGTGGCATCTACCTGATTTCCGAAGCCGGTCAGCAACGTACCATTATTATAGGTGGTCGCCTGGGCGATCCGGTCGATTTCCGACACCAGCTGATTGAACTCCGCCGAGAGTGACTCCCTGTTCGAGTCGTTGATCGTACTGTTTGAGGACTGCACCGACAGTTCGCGCATGCGCACGAGCACGTTGTTCACCACCTGCAACGACCCTTCCGCGACCTGCAGCAGGTTTGACGCCTGTTCGGCATTGCGAACATTCTGTCGCAATCCCGACAGTTCGCCCCGCATCCCTTCCGAAACAACGAGACCTGAAGCGTCGTCTGCCGCCCGATTTACCCGTAACCCGGACGACAGGCGCTCCAGTTGTCGTTGCATACCGGTATTGTTGCGGCCAATAGATCGTTGCGCATTTATGGCCGAAATGTTGTTGTTCACCCTAAGCATGTTGAGTCTCCCTGGCGCAAAGCCAGATTGGGACTGCTAACTAACTATTAATACAAGTCTTTACATCTTAATCCCTTGTGCAGTGATCCCTACTTCACAAGAGGATTCCCAAGGATGGCAGTCGCTTCCTGTTCCGTTTATCGGTGGCACGTACCTCGTACTTTAGCGGATTCTCGAAAAAAACCCGAAAATAGCTCGCCCCCACCAAAAAAAGTAAAGCTTGTCGACCTGGGGCCGATATCTACAACATGATACCAAGTTATATCACGTATTATCACTCGTGAAACAACTAGAATCATAAGCTTCCCACACGGAGGATTTTAGAACAAGGAGGTTCTAATCATGTCGGTTCATATAGGGCACAACTCCGCAGTTATCCGCGCCAACAACGCTTTTTCGAAAATAGAGCGTTCCGCTCAACCCCAGCGATCTATGCTTGCGTCCGGACTCGCCATAAACTCCGGGAAGGATGGTGGCGCCCGTCTCTCGGTTTCCGAAGGAATGCGCGCCGAAATCGGAGGGTTGACGGTGGGAACACGCAATGCGGAAAATGCTCTGGATCTTCTCAAGACAGCAGAGGGCGCGCTCAATGAGGTAAGTGCGATTCTCATTCGGATGCGGGAGTTGTCGACTGAATCCAGTACCGCCACGTTGAACGACAACAATCGAGCCGGCCTGGGGTCGGAGTTCAACCAGTTAAAGGAATACATCGATCGCATCGCCAAGCTGGCCAGCTACAACAACAAGCCGTTGTTGAACGGTTTTGGAAACGAAGCGAACGCCGACCTCACTACGGCGTTGGTTCAGAACACAGATACCGGACTTCACAGCCTGACGGTTAGCGGTGCCGACGTCGGTACCTACACTTTTGTAGACGACGGCGCCGACAACACCCTGACCCTAGGAAATGGCGTCGTCACGCAGACGGTGAACTTCGGATCGCGAATGGTTGACGGCGCTGTTGCTGAGGGTACGACCTTGGCGCTTACCTTTGACCGGTTGGGCTTGGAGTTGGAATTATCCGGCGACAATGTGCAAAGCGCCGCAGGGTCGTATCGAGATGGTGATCTCGATGGGCACAAGATTGTGATCGAAGAGGGAATCGGCAGCTTTCAACTGGGCAGCGATGCCGTACCCGCAGATCGCATCGACTACGACATTCCCGACATGACCGTCGGAGGAAAGTTTCTCGATCTGGGAGGCGTAAGCGTCGACACCCGCGACGCCTCTAGGCGAGCGCTCGTGCAGGTCGATCGAGCTATCGAAAAGGTGGCGAACGTGCGCGGGGAGATCGGAGCCCTTATCAATCGAATGGAGAACACGATCGATTTTACCACAAACTCCATCGAGAACCTGCATGCCTCGGAATCCACGGTGCGGGATGCGGACTACGCCCAGGCAACAACCAGTTTGGCGAAGAGCCAAATTCTGCGCGACATGACGACCAGCGTCATGGTTATGGCCCGCGTTCCGGTGAATATGGTGATGAGCCTGCTCGCGTCGTAGCGCGGAATCTCGCCTCAGATGAGACGGAACACCCGGATCCCACCCCCACGCGTACTCGGGCTGGCCTCGATGACGAACTCCAGCTCAACGGTGGAGTTGCCGACGTTTAGCAGCTGCTCGAAATACGCCCGATTCTTCAGGTATCGGTACCGCGCCGCCCCCTGCCCGGGGGGTTCGTACTCTCCCAGGTAGCGCTGGTAGACGGCGGCAGGTAACACCATGTACTGTGCTCCCTTGATTTTGAGCTGCGATGGTGTCATCAAGGCCCGACGGAACACCCGTTCGGTTTCGGCGTCGCTCAGGTCTACCTCGTCGCGCAGCGCTTCCGGCACCCACGGCTTCTTCAGCCACACCTCCATATTGACCAATCTGTAGGTCGGTTCCCCACGCCAGTCCTCTTTCAGACGTCGCTGCATTCGCTCGTCACTGGCGTAATAACGCAAGATCCCCGCCTGGGCATCCTGCAATCGCAGCCGCGGACAGTACGGCAGCCAGGTCATAGCGATTGTGGAACCGTTGGGTATGTTCGTCGTAATCCAGTTGGCGGCCAGTGCCCGTGTGTCGGTTAGACCGCGCTCCCAGTTCTGCTCGATTATCAGTGTTAGGTTGGGAGCGACGCACAACAAGGCTACCACCGGTAACAACCGATTCTGGCGCACCATCGGGGTAAAACGCTCAAGGAGCTGGTAGAGGATGCCTGCAGCTAGGATGCAAAAAAGCGGATAGAACTGAAGCACATAATGCAGACTCTCGCGGGTCCAGCTACCGATGTAGAGGAAGCTCGGCACCCACGCCGACAGGAAGATCAGATCCAGGGGAGTTCGGCGCACCACTGCCATTCCCCCTCCTACCACGATAAGCGATCCAAGAAGATATTCTAGTTGCACCAAATCGCGGATTATCCACCACCAGGGTGTCGTTTGGGAGAGGGAAAAGGCGAGGGCCGACACTTGGTACCGACCCAGCGCCAGGTATTTCTCGTACGCCAAAAACAGATAGGGCGAGGCGACAAACAACGCCAGGAATGCTACCCCGACACACAGCCCGATCTTCCGCAATCCTTCCCCCGAGATCAGCTCGAGTCCCAACCTGCGACGGTGTAGCAGATGTGCCGCCACCAGGGACAGGGCGACGAGCCCGCCGTTGTATTTTGTCGCCACCAGCAAACCTGCTGCAATGCCGCCGAGAACGAACAGACCCGTGCTGCCGTTCTCGTAGATGCGCCAGGCAATGTAGAATGAGAGGGCCGCGAACAGAGCCATGGTACTGTCGGGGAGCGCCTGGTGGGCTTGCCCGACCGGCACCACCGAGGCTGCGGAAAATACCGTGGCTACCGACGCTACAGTCCGATGACAGGCGCGTTTCGCCAGCAGGTAGGTCACCAGCACGGTTGCGGTGGAGACCAGGGCGCTCAGGAATCTGCCTGTCAGGGCGGAGCGTGCCGGATCGACGAAGGAGGCGAACACCACCGAATCCCACGCGTTGCCCACATCGGTCAACTGCCCGAGCCAGTAACTCATCCACAAGCCCGCCGCGTTCAGATAGGAATAGAATGCAGGATAAGTAAATTCGGTTGGTAGCAACGTCGCGCTGCGGTAGAAGTTCCACACGCTGGCGGCAACCCCCACCTCATCCACGTGGCCGTAGAAATCCGGATATCCCTGTTGGAATCCCCAGAGTCTGAGCACGAAGGCACAGAGGAGTCCGCCGGCAAGCAACAGATTAGCCCGGGTCATCTTTCTATCTCGAGGACACCGCGTAACGAAAGATGGTCCACAAAATCTTGTATCCGGCCTTGATGGAGCCGATCACGGTACCGGAGATCTTTGAGACCCCGATCCGACGGCGATAGCTCACCGGAATCTCGCAACATCGCAACCCTCGTCGCGCCGCTTTCACTTGCATTTCCACGGTCCAGCCGTAGTCGCGATCTACCATGTCCAACTGCAGAAGTCGCTGGTAACGAATGGCTCTGAAAGGTCCAAGATCGGTAAACCGCACGCCGAACAGAGCCCGAATCAACACGGTGGCCAGGGCGTTTCCAAGCCGAGCCTGCGGAGTCAGGGCGCCCCTTTCCCGCCGGCCCAATACCCGTGATCCGATCGTCAGATCCGCTCGGTTCTCCGCAATGGGAGCAACCAGTTGGGGAAGCTCGTCCGGGTGATCGCTATAGTCTCCGTCCAAGAATACAACAACGTCTGGATTCTTGAGCGCTGCCATGCCTGCCAGGCAAGCCCTGCCGTATCCGCGCTCCGGTTCCAGCACGACGGTAGCCCCCAACTCTGCGGCAATCCCCCCCGTTTTATCCGTCGAGCCGTTGTCCACCACGATTAATTGCTGTACCCAAGTCACCGGAAGATCACCTATTACCGACGCGATCGCCCGCTCCTCGTTGAGTGCGGGGATGATTACTGCAATGGAGACAGACCTATCCATTTCCCAAAGGGAGGAGGAATCTCGACTCGGAGAGCTGTTGGCGGAGTACCTATTGAAGATGGCTTTCGAGCCACGCGAACAGCGACTCGGAAGCGGAAGGGATATTATTTAGAAGCGCAAGACCATGATCGCTGGCACCGTCGAAAACGATCAGATTGGGATCCGTCGTTATGGTGGCCAACGAACCGGCGAATCCGGCATAGCTGAGCACCCTGCCGTCTTCGAGGGGCAGCACATCCGCACTACCGACCATGTAGAGGATCGAATGGGGGCCGAACGGATTGATGCCGGCGCCTATCACCGCGGGTAGGGCGTCCTGTCCCACCCAGATTCCGGGAGACAGAGCGACGGCTGCTTTGATTCGCTGAGGAATAGCACCCATTATGACGAAAGCGATATTGCCACCCACACCGTCTCCAATCACAGCCACCTTTCCGGCGTCGACTTCAGGACGATCCTGAAGCCAGCTTACCGCGGCACTGACGTCGAGATAGCTGATTTCGAGATCCTCCAAGGAAATTTGCAGGCGCCCGTCGGGAAGGGATGTACCGCCGTGTCCACGAAGATCAATAGCCAGGACGTTGTATCCGCCTTCCAAAAGATCCAGGAACAAAGAGGTGTTCTGCAACCACTGCTCCTTGCCAGTGCCCAATTCGTGAACGAGGATAACGGTACGGTTCTTGGTCACTCCCTCCAATACGCCGAACAACGCGCTGATCTGGATTCCGTCGATGGTGGGAAAGGAGACCTGCTCGACATCGTAGACACGGCCCGTCCCGACCTCGAACCCCGGACCAGTAATGGCGCCGTCGGAGTCGCCGTCACCACAGCCCGAAATCCCCATCGAAAACAGGATGAGGAGTAGTGGCCAACGAATGTTTCGCATCACCTGTTTTTTCCGCCTGCCGCGTTAAGGTTGTTCCGGTTCTGAGACTTCGACGACAGGTTGTTCTATTGCTAAATAAAGCCCCGTCCCGTGCGAAAGTCAATCAGTGCTGATTGACTGAATACCAGCGCAGACCTATCGTAAATCGAGAGTTTTGCTTCATGATCCTGGCGGAAAATCTCACCTACTCACATCCTGGAAACATACCCGGAATAACGGGCGTCAGCATAGAAATCTCTGCGGGTTCGCGGGTTGCCATACTGGGCGCCAATGGTTCTGGCAAGAGCACACTCGCGCGCTGTCTGAACGGGATCCACGTACCGCAATCCGGACGTGTTCTCGTAGATGGTCTCAACGTTGGAGATCCCGCAGCGACCTACGAGATCCGGCGGCGGGTCGGCATGGTGTTCCAGAATCCCGACGATCAGCTGGTCTCCACCTCGGTGGAGACTGAGATCGCCTTTGGATTGGAAAACATTTCCGTGCCGACAACGGAGATGCGGAATCGCGTTGACGAGACTCTCGAAACCTTCCACCTCACTCAATACCGCAAACGCCATCCACACAACCTGTCAGGAGGCGAGAAACAGAGGGTAGCTATTGCGGCCGTCGTCGCGCTGCAACCCCAGTACCTGATATTAGATGAGCCAACATCGCTGTTGGATCCAAAAGCGAAACGAGATATCAACGATCTGCTAACGAGATTGACGTCCGAGTTCGGCATCGCCTGTGTTCAGATCACGCAGGATCCAGAAGAGATTGTCAGCGCTGACTGCACGCTGGTGTTGGATCGGGGTCGATTGGCCCATAGCGGCCGACCCGAACAGGTCTTTGCAAACCCGGACGTATTGCGCGACATCGGCCTCGACGTTCCTTTTGCCGCTGCCGTCGGCGCACGCCTCGCCCACCTGCTCCCGTCCAGTCGGGGTCCCTATTTAAGTCTGCAAGATCTCGTTACCGACCTGGCACCGGTATGCCCAACCGACGCAGATCAGCCTACCCGCTGTGAAGATGGCGGACGCGAGAATGCTGTGTTGCGAACCGAAGCACTCTGTCACAAGTACGACGTGGGATTGCCCTCCGAACATCTGGCAATTGACGACATATCGATTGAGATTCCACGCGGGTCGATCCTGGCGTTGGTCGGACCGAGCGGTTCCGGCAAGACGACCCTGGCCCAACACTTCAACGCCCTGCTGGAACCCTCGAGTGGTCGTGTGGTTCTGGACGAAACGGATGTCTGGGGCGCGGGCTTGGACAAGGTCGAGGTTCGACGCCGTGTGGGATTTGCCTTTCAGTTCCCAGAGCTTCAACTGTTCGACGAAACGGTTTTGAGCGACGTGGCATTTGGCCCCACGAACCTAGGCTTTTCCGAGGACGAAGCGAACCGGGCGGCGGAGAACGCGCTCGATTCAGTGGGGTTGCCGGCATCGGTATTCGGCGAACGCTCTCCCTTCTCGCTGAGCGGCGGAGAGATGCGACGGGTTGCCCTGGCCGGCATCTTGGCTATGGCCCCCGACGTGCTTGTGCTGGACGAACCCACAGCCGGTCTGGATCCGCAGGGGGCGGATCAGATTTGCAATATCCTGGTGGAGCTGCGCGAAAGGGGCCACACGGTGGTTTTGATCGCGCACGACATGGACCTGGTGAGCCGTTTGGCCGACGAAATGATTCTGCTGAATCATTCGCGTCTTGAGCTACAAGGGATTACGCGTTCTATCGTTTCGAACATCGAGCTGCTGCAGGAAAACGGCCTTGAGGCACCCAACCCGGCAAAGCTTACCCATGCTCTTGGCGAGGCTGGCTGTAAGGTTCCCACCGGGCTTCTCACGATCGACGACATAGTGGATTACTTCGAGGAGACAAATGACAGCGGGCACCTGGCAGGCTGACATACTTGTCAAGGCGGGCAGGGTCATCGACCCTGCCAATGGTCGCGATGGCGTTGCCGACGTTCTGGTAAGGAGTGGCAAGATTGCGCAGGTAGGGTCTGATATTCGAAACGCGGACGGAACACGAGAAATCGACGCCCGAGGTTTGGTCGTCACTCCCGGATTGATCGATGTCCACGTTCACCTGCGCGAGCCGGGGTACGAACACAAAGAGACCATCGCCTCCGGATCCCGAGCGGCCGCTGCTGGAGGTTTCACCTCGGTGGCGGCCATGCCCAATACCGACCCCCCTTTGGATACCCCCGACAGACTGAGTGATTTCCACCAGCGCGTCAAAACAACCTCGCTCGTGCGCGCCTACCCCATCGCCTGCATAACCAAGGGACGCGAGGGTCAGGAGTTAGCTCCTCTAGAGCTGCTCGCGGCGGCGGGAGCTGTCGCTTTTTCGGATGACGGCGATCCTGTCGAAGATGAAGAACTCATGCGGACCGCGCTGAGTGCGGCTTCGCGGCTGGACAAGCCGATCTTTCCCCATGAGGAGGTCAAACAGCTGACCGCTGGAGGTTGCATGCATGAGGGAGAGGTTTCCGCACGCCTCGGCGTCAAAGGTATGCCGGCGGCGGCCGAGGAAGCCATGATCGCGCGCGACATACGTCTGGTTCGAGACACCGGAGGCCCTCTCCATGTTGCTCACATCAGCACTACCGGAAGTGTCGAGCTGGTGCGCGCCGCCAAATTGGAAGGGTTGCCCGTAACCTGTGAAGTGCTTCCCCACCATTTCGTCTTGACCGACGAGGAGGTTGCGTGTCAGGGAACGGCTGCGAAGATGAGTCCACCTCTACGGGCCCGCACCGATGTGGAGGCCATGTTCGCCGGGTTAGCGGATGGCACGATCGACCTGATTTCCACCGATCACGCACCTCACACCGCCGCAGAAAAGAAGCAGTCGCTCGAGCAGGCGCCGTTCGGGATCGTCGGATTAGAAACCGCGGTCGGGTTGACCCTAACCTATCTGGTGAATGCAGGCGTGCTAGACCTGGTATCGGCGATCGACAAATGGACCTGGAGTGCGGCTCGGGCCCTGCGTTTGCCCGGTGGCCGACTCAGTTCCGGAGACCCTGGTGATCTGACTATCTTGGACACCGATGAATCGTGGCAGGTGGACGCAGGAAGCTTTCAATCAAATTCGAAAAACACCCCTTTCGATCGGTTGCGGCTTACTGGAAGGGCGGTGGCTTCGGTGGTCGGCGGAGACGTGGTGTTTTCCCGCCTGAGTTAGGCGGCTAGTCTGCTTGAAATGCGTTCTCGAAATGGGTTATCTGCGGATCCTCCGCGCCTCCGATGATGGCCACGACGTCGAACCTGAACTCGGAGTCGGCCGCTGCGTGTTGGATATAGTGCCGGGCGGCTCGCACCAGGTGCCTGCGTTTTTGGTGGCGCACCCGATCCTCTGGCGACCCCAGCGATCCCTCGCGGCTGGATTTCACCTCGACGAAAATGACTTCGTTTCCACGCCGAACCACCAGATCGATTTCGCCACCAGCGCCCCTGTAGTTGCGGGCTTCTACCGTGTAACCCTTTGATTTCAGGAATTGCGCCGTCAGCTCCTCACGACGGGCGCCAAGCCCGCCGAGCGCGCGGGCTCGCTTGCGGTAATCCCGTCGCAGAACCTCCAGTTCGACCGAGCTCATGTCCCCTGAGATACTCTTGATCTCGCCGGCGACCTCGGCCAACTCTTCCAGGGATGAGGAATTCGACAAGCACTTTGATAAGAATTCTACGCGACCTGCCTGATCTGAAGAAAAACAATCCGCTACGGGGGCAAATGATCGGCGATGAAGAACCGTCGGACCATGCTTTTCAAGCGCTCCCAAATGGGCTTCGGTACCGTATCCCTTGTGTTCTTCGAACCCGTATTGGGGGTATGCGTCGGCGTAACCCCCCATGATTGCGTCCCGATGCACCTTGGCGACGACGGAGGCGGCGGCTATAGATATGGACCGACGATCGCCGTGCACCACCGTTTCTTCCGGGAATCCGGTGTTGGGCAGCATCTTTCCGTCCACCAGCACCCGCTGCGGTGCGGTTCCGAGCTGCTGCACCGCCATTCTCATGGCGAGAAGGGACGCCTGAAGAATGTTCAACCGATCTATTTGATCAGCTTCGACGCACCCAAAACCAACGGCCCGCGCGCAACGGTGGACAAGATCCGCGCAATGTTGCCGTTGCGCGCAAGTCAGCTTCTTGCTGTCGTCCAGCTCTTCGAGCTCAAAATCCCTGGGCAGTATTACGGCCGCTGCTACTACTGGGCCGGCGATACAACCACGCCCTACCTCGTCCACGCCGGCCAGCAGATCGATGCTGCTCTGCCAATACCCGTCGTCCAGCGCCCGAAGGTCTCGTGCTTTCTGCCGCCGAGTTTCCTGGAATTGTTGTCGACGTTCGTGGCGCGCAACCAGGTTGCGTACCCCTAATCGCTTGTCGCGCTCCATATGAGCTAGAAGATGATCGTCGAGGCGCTGTTCGCAATCGACGATACCGCGCAGCTGCGCTACCGTCATGCGTTTGACCTTCGCGCGGGTCCAATCTCGCTGAGTCACGACTAGGTTCCGCGACGCAGCAAGCGAATCTCATCATTCATTGCTTCAATCTTCATATTCTGCAGCCGCACGAGATCGCCGTAGGTCTGGGCACGCTCATCCTGCATTTCCATCGCCTGCCGCAACACATCTAGATGTGCCACGAGCTGGTCGAGATGATCATTCTCCGAACCTTCTCGGTTTGGCGCTGTCGAAACAGCTCCTGACAACAGCTCGTTTCCCTGCTTCAGCTCCTCCCACTTTTCCTTGATTCGGTGATCGATTTCGCTTTCGCTACCAGGTGCAATACGTCCCGCATCCTGCGCCGCGGATTCTTCCAGCTTGCGCGAGAACCGCTCTCCACTCTCCTTGGCTGGCGCTTTCTTGGCTGCGGCTTTCGCCTTCGGTTTCCTGGGGCGTCGCAGAAGCACTGCCGATAGAGCAACCAACGCCAGCGCGACGGCGCCGATACCGACGTAGATCCAGCCCTGGTCGTCCTCGGGCTGTGGTTTGGGAATCTCCTTCTTCTGAACAAATTTCGGTTCGGGAATCCGGGATTCACCGCGGAAAAGCGCCTTATATTTGCGCGTGCTGTCGGCAACCCCTTTGAGCCGATACACCTCGCCCAGTTCCAGCAGGATATCACGCCGACCGCTACTCTTGTCGCGGGCAAGATTCAGATTCTCGACGGCCTCATCGTACGCACCCAATTGCTTGTAAGCCGTCGCCGCGTGCGCCAGCGCGCTGACATTGTCCGGATTCTCCTTCAACACCTCTTCGAACTTCCCCAACGCCGACCTGTAGTCTCCCTTTTCTTCGAATTTCAGCCCCTCCGCGTAGGAGTTGGCGCGCAGGACAGTGGGTTTCGCCGCTTCGGCGACCGGGATCGTCGGGACAGCCAGCGGTGTAGGTTCAGGCGCGGTCGATTTTGGTTGGGTTTTTTCGACGGCAGGCGAAACGACGGACGGAACGTCAAACGTAACGGTCTTGTCGCGGACCAGCTTTTTCCATATCCAACCGGATTTCCCGTTCGGCAGGGAGACCTCTAGCCAGTTGCCCTGCTGTCTGAGCTTGGTCAATTCGGTCCCCTTGGACACCTGAGCCAAGGCAGGCGCCGCGGTGGACGCGGCCGCGCGAATCCGAACCCCTCTTCCCTCCACCGTCAGTCTCTGCTGCACCAAGGCGGAATGCACCCAACCATCGCGGCCGTCGCTCATCCGCACCTGAAGCCACTCGTTTTTCGAACCGACCTGCTCAACCTCCTCGCCATTCTTGAGCACGGCGATCCGCCCTGATTGCACTGTTGCGTCGGCGCGAACGTTTACCTGAGCCCGATTGACGCGCAATGCAGGTCCAGCGTCAACCTGGCTCAAGAGAGCAAAGCAGAGGCACGCCGCCGATACCGTTCGCCTAACCACCTGTTTTCCCCTCCAAATGAAGCAACGAAGTCCGCGTTCGCTATCGTCGGTCACATCAACCTCCTCCACGAATTGACTCACCCTGGTGCAGAACGACCGCGGCCAAGACGATACTCGCCGTTTCCGCTCGCAAGGTTCGCGTTCCCCAGGAAAACGTGCGGATTCCCAAAACTCCAGCTTTCTCTATCTCCTCCTGCGTGAAACCGCCTTCGGGACCGACGAGGAGACCCACCGCGGTCGGTGGGTCGCCCGCGAGAATGTTCTTCAGATCGCCTTCGGAACCCGAGCCGTCGGCGGTTGCCATCAGCACGCGTTCGCACGAGCGCAGCAATCGTTCCATGACTTCGTGTAGTGTTGCCGGCTCAAAGATCGGCGGTAGGCGAGATCTCCCACACTGTTTGGCGGCTGCCACAACCAGCCGTTCCCATCGATCCTGTCTTTGGGGCGAGCTATTCGACACCACTGTTCGTTCACATGTGAAGGGAGAAAGGCTGGCTATGCCGACTTCCGTTCCCTTTTCGACGACGGCATCGAAGCGAGCTCCTTTGATCATGGAGGTGGCCAGATGCAAACGCACCTGGCTTTCACCCCCTTCTTCCGTGCAGTCGAGGATTCGGCAGCGCACCCTGTCCTCTTCTTCGGACAACACGCGGGCACGGAACAAACGACCGTTGCCGTCCAGCACATCGATCAGGTCTCCCTCTGCTCGCCGACGCACGCGCATCAAATGGTGAGCCTCGTCTGCCCTTAAGACCAGTTCGTTCCCGTTCACGTCTGCGGGCTTGACCAGAAAACCGGGCATTCAGAGACCCCGCGCCACAGTCACGCAGATCCATTCATTCTCGCGGCTTATCGCCTGGACACCAAATCCGGCTGCTTCCAACCTACCGGAGAAGTCCGACTCTTCCCGATCCAGCAAACCGGAAAAAATCGCTACACCATGTTCAGCGAGCCGGCGTCTGACCAGCGGCAATATCGGTGCCAACACGCTGCTCTGAATGTTGGCCACGACGAGATCAAAGCCAATCTCTTGCGTCGCCTCCACGGTACCGTGTCGCAGCTCAGGTTGGACACGTCCCACCAGATTGCGGTCCAGGTTTTCTCGGGCGTTGTCGATGGCCTGTCGATCCGTATCGACCGCCAAGACGCGTGCGGCCCCCAGTAAAACGGCCGCAATGGAGAGGATTCCGCTGCCCGTTCCAATGTCCAGGCAGCTGCACCCAGCCGTAATTCGCTCCTCCATTGCCATGAGGCTAAGCCGTGTCGATTCGTGTCCCCCCGTTCCAAACGCCATTTGGGGGAGAATACAAATGGCAATCTCAGCGTCGGCGGGGATCCACGGGGGATGTACGACAATCCGAGTAGTGACCTGGATCGGCGTGAAGTACCGGCGCCACTCCACGTCCCAGTCACGGTCGGGTAAATATTGATATTCCAGGCGGGGAGATCCGCATCCCCGTTGCTCCAGGTGGTCACCGATGCCGGCAGAAAGCCGTGCGACATCAACAGCGGCAGGAAAATATGCTACGACCTCGACCGAACCCGACTCGTCTACCTCGCCCACTTCAAGTCCACAGCTGCCGAGCTCGAAGCACAAGGTTGATAGGTCGTCGACCGCCGCTTCGGGAATGACCAAACTCAACGACTGCCATTCTTTGAGCTGGGGATTCACTGTGCCAAAGATAGCACGGTCATCGCTGCGTGAGCAAGCAGCGGTGACTACTGTGTTTGCCAGATGTGGTTCAGGTCGGTTGTTGGCGAGAGAAGGATCGATAAGGTGTTTTGCGAATATCTTGCTGTAGCGTGCGGACCGCCTCGATCAAGTCTTCGGGGCGGGGAGGACAACCTGCAACGCAGATGTCGACGGGCAAGATCCGATCGATACCTTGGACGGTGGCGTAACTATTGAAAGCACCACCTGAGATGGCACACACTCCCATGGCTATCACCCACTTCGGTTCGGGGATCTGGGCGTAAACGTCCTTGAGGACGGGAACCATTTTTGCGCTGATGCGACCGGATACGATCACTAGATCGGCGTGGCGCGGGCTCACAACGGGAAGCCCGCCTGTTGCGTTGCCCAATTCGAAACGCCCCCCCATCGCCGCCAGCATTTCCAGGGAGCAGCACGCCGTCCCGAAAGAGAGAGGCCACAACGAGCGGCCGCGCGCCCAATTGGCGATTTTATCCCTGGTAGTGAGGGCGTAATCACTCGAACCCGAGAAGCGTGCCGCCGGCTTGTAACCATCAACCACTAGCCGTCCTCCTCGAGTTTCACCAGCTCGCGCACCATGGACCTGCCGATTTCATTGAAGATTTCGCTGACGGGGCTCTCCGGTTGCTCGAGGACAATGGGTCTGCCGCGATCACCAGCAGCACAGATCCCACTTTCCAGAGGAATCTCTCCAAGGAAATTCAGGTCAAGGTTGGCAGCCAGATCTCTTCCGCCACCGGCGCTGAATATCTCATGACGTTCACCGCAGTCTTCACAGACGAAGTAGCTCATGTTTTCGACGACCCCCAGGACATCCACTTCCACCCGCTCGAACATGGCGATCCCCCGTTTCACATCCTCTAGCGAAACCTGCTGCGGCGTAGTAACGATCAGCGCGCCGGATAGTCCAATGCTTTGACTCAAGGTGAGGGGGATGTCGCCTGTTCCTGGAGGCAGGTCGATGAGAAGATAGTCCAGCTCGCCCCACTCCACCTGATGCAGAAATTGCTGTACTGCCTGCCCCAGCAGCGGTCCACGCCAGATCACCGGCGTCTCCTCGCCGGCAATGAAACCGACGGACATCATCGATATCCCGTGGGCTCGGACCGGAACCATCTTGTTTTGCGGGGTCAGCTCGGGCTCGCCGCTGGCGCCCATCAGAATCGGCAGACTGGGGCCATAGATATCCGCATCGAGCAGCCCGACCTTCGCCCCAGACAGGACCAGACTCAACGCGAGGTTGGTCGTAACGGTCGATTTGCCAACGCCTCCCTTGGCGCTGGCGATCGCAACTGCATTGCTTACCGACGGCAGCGCACTCTGGGCGTCCTGGAGTGTACGTGGGACCTGTGTCTCGTTCCCCATCAGATCGTTTGACTAAGAGCTGAGGGTCGGATCGTCAAGCTTGCGTTCCAAGCGCGATCATGCACCAAATGCCTGGCGCATCTTTTCGAAGAGCCCCTTGCCTTCGCTGTCGGCTCGATTGCGTTCGCACTGACGGATCTCCTCGAACAGCTCGCGCTCCCGGGTGCTCAGGCGATCAGGCGTCCAGAGAAGCACCTGGACTAGCTCATCGCCCACCCCTCTGCCGTTGACATCTGGGATCCCCTTGCCGCGGAGGCGAAACACCTTCCCAGACTGCGTTCCAGCGGGGACCTTCATCTTTGCCTTGCCGCTCAAGGTTGGCACCTCAACCTCATCACCAAGCGCCGCCTGAGCCAGACCCAGGGGTTGGCGGTAGACGATATCATTGCCGTCGCGGACGAAGAGATCGTGTTCTATCTCCTCGATGAAGACGAGGGTGTCTCCAGGCTGCCCACCTCGGGGGCCGGCGTCTCCCTGGCCACGCAGGGGAATGTAGTTGCCGGTACTCACCCCCGCGGGGATCTTGACGGTCAAGGTTTTCTTGCCACGCACCACACCTTCGCCGCGGCAGTCGTAGCAGGGAGTGCCGATGATGGTGCCTTCGCCGTGGCAGTTCGGACAGGCTGTAATGGTCACGGATTGACCGAAGAGGGATCTGGAAACCTGTTGCACCTGTCCAGCGCCACCGCAAGTCCCGCAGGTTTCACGCGAGCTCCCTCGATCTGCCCCCGACCCGCCACAGGTATCGCATGCCTGTTGACAGTTTATGTTGAGTGTTTTTTCAGTGCCGGTGGCAACCTCTTCGAGCGTCAGTTCGAGCTTGACCTTAAGATCGCGGCCGCGGGGCGGTCCTGTTTGTCCGCCGCGGGAGCGGCCCGACCCGAAACCTCCTCCGAAAAAATTCTCGAAGATATCGCCGAAGATGTCCTGAAAATCGCCGGCGTGGGAGAAATCGGACCACTGAAAACCGCCGCTGCCAAAGCTGCTTTCGACGCCGGCGTGGCCGAACTGATCGTATCGCGATTTCTTGTCGGCATCACTGAGGACCTCGTACGCCTCCGATGCTTCCCTGAACTTCTCTTCCGCTTCGGCGTTGTCGGGATTGCGGTCGGGATGGTATTTGAGAGCTAGTTTGCGATAGGCCGTCTTGATATCGCCATCCCCGGCGTCCCGGCCGAGACCCAGCACCTCGTAATAATCCCGTTTCGCCAAGGGTTATTTTTCGTCCTTCTTCTTGTCGTCGACGACCTCGAAGTCGGCATCGACCGCCCCGTCGTCCTGCGGGGGTGGAGCTGCGTCGTCGGGGTTGGGGGGCGCCCCTTGATCGCCGCCCGGGGGGGGCTGTTGCGCCTGGGCTTCCTGGTAGAGGATCTCGGCGAGTTTGTGCGACGCCTCGGTGAGACGCTCCACGACCGCCGTCAAGCCGTCGTCGTCGTTTTCTTCCAACGCTTTCTTCACCGCCGCAATGGCCTCCTCCACCGCGGTGCGCTCCGCCGCTTCGAGCTTGTCCCCGTGCTCGGTCAGCGATTTCTCGGTGGCGTAGACCAGTTGATCAGCTTCGTTGCGTTTGTCCACCTGCGCCCGCCGTTGCTGGTCGTCCTCGGCATGGCTCTCGGCTTCCTCCTGCATCCGCGACACCTCCTCCTCCGACAGGCCGGTGGAGGCTTCGATGCGGATGCTCTGCTCCTTGTTGGTGCCTTTGTCCTTGGCCCCCACGTGCAGAATGCCGTTGGCGTCGATGTCGAAGGTCACCTCCACCTGCGGCATGCCCCGCGGCGCCGGCGGAATCCCGTCCAGGTGAAAACGCCCCAGGGTGCGGTTGTCGTTGGCAAACTCGCGCTCCCCCTGCAAAACGTGCACCTCCACCGACGGCTGGTTGTCCGCCGCGGTCGAGAAAATCTGGCTCTTCTTCGTCGGAATCGTGGTGTTGCGCTCGATCAGCTTGGTCATCACCCCACCCAAGGTCTCGATCCCCAACGACAACGGCGTCACATCCAGCAACAGCACGTCCTCCACGTCCCCCGCCAAAACCCCCGCCTGGATCGCCGCCCCCAACGCCACCACCTCGTCCGGATTCACCCCCTTGTGCGGCTCGCGCCCAAACAGTCCCTGCACCCGTTCCTGCACCTTGGGAATACGCGTCGAACCGCCCACCAGAATCACCTCGTCGATCTCAGACGCCGCCAAACCCGCGTCCTTGAGCGCCTGCTGGCACGGACCCTCGGTGCGCGCGATCAAAGGGTCCACCAGACGCTCGAACTGCGCCCGACTCAGGCTCTTCTGCACATGCTTGGGACCGCTCTGGTCGGCGGTGATAAACGGCAGGTTGATCTCGGTCTGATTGGCCGAGGAAAGCTCGCACTTGGCTTTCTCCGCCGCCTCCTTCAAACGCTGCAACGCCATCGGGTCCTGGCGCAGGTCGATGCCTTGCTCTTGTTGAAACTCGTCCGCCAGAAAATCGATCAGCGCCTGATCGAAATCGTCGCCCCCCAAGTGGGTGTCGCCGTTGGTCGACTTGACCTCGAACACTCCGTCCCCCAACTCCAGAATCGACACATCGAAGGTCCCCCCACCCAGATCATACACCGCGATCTTCTCACTCTTACCCGGTTTGTCCAGCCCATACGCCAACGCCGCCGCCGTCGGCTCGTTGACGATGCGCAACACCTCCAACCCGGCAATCGCACCGGCATCCTTGGTCGCCTGCCGCTGCGCGTCGTTGAAATACGCCGGCACCGTGATCACCGCCTGCTGCACCTCCTCGCCCAGATAATCCTCCGCCGTCTGACGCATCTTCTGCAGCACCATCGCCGACAGCTCCGGAGGGCTATACGACTTTGCCCCCGCCTCCACCACCGCCATATCACGAGCCCCTTTCACCACCGCATACGGCACCTCGGTGATCTCCGTGCCCACCTCTTGGTGACGCCGACCCATGAAACGTTTGATCGAAAACACTGTGTTTTGCGGGTTGGTTACCGCCTGGCGTTTGGCCGTCTGACCCACCAAACGCTCCCCATCCGTAGAAAAGGCCACCATCGAGGGCGTCGTACGACCCCCCTCCGCATTGGCGATCACCTCCGGCTCCTTGCCTTCGATTACCGCCACACACGAATTCGTCGTGCCCAAATCGATACCGATTACCTTAGCCATTAACCCCTCCAGCTTTGCTTACCACAACCCGAGCCGGCCGCACAACCTTGCCGCCAAACAGATACCCGCGGTCCAGTTCCTCCACCACCGTGCCGGGATCGTGTTCCTCCGATTCCACTTCCATCATCGCCTCGTGTACGTTTGGATCGAACGGCTTGCCCACGGCATCTATCACCTCGAGACCGTACCCTTTGAGACCTTCCTCGATCTGTCCACAAATCAGCTCAATGCCTTCCTTGAGAACGACTGCATCGTCGGTTTTCTGACCGACTGCTCGCCGCAGATTGTCGAAGATCGGCGCCAATCCCAAAAGCAGGTCCCGCAAGGTTTCCTCCCGCACCTCGACCCGAATCTTCGCTGTTCTCTTGCGATAGTTGTCGAGTTCAGCTTTGGCACGCAAAAACTTGTCGTAGTTGTCCGCCGCTTCAGCCTTGGCATTTTCCAATGCCCGGGCCGCAGCTTCTTCGGGCCCCAGTTCTTCGGGCTCGTCTTGCCCGCCTTCGACCGCTTCCGAAGAAGCGCTCGCACCGTGTTTTACCTCGGCGTCGAGCTCTGCTTCCGAGGTCTCCCGTTGAGCTTCATCTTCCTCTGTTACCGGCTCTCTGTCTACTTCGCTCATGCCTTCGATCAAATCTCCTTGCTGGCAGGATATCCTAGTTTACCATGCCGGCGGCGCGCCAGGCGGCATAGCTGACCAGAGTCACAACCTCCTCGTAGGGCATTCTAGTGGGACCGATGACGCCGATTATACCCATGGCCCCGTTTACGCGATAGCTCGAGGTCACCACGCTGCAACCGCGCATCGCTTCCGGCGCGTTTTCATCTCCTATGGTCACGACGACGCCCTGTCGATCCATCAAAAAGCGAGCCAGGTATTCCTTCTCCTCTACCAGATCCATCAAATCTGCCACGGTGGATGGATCGTGAAATTCAGGTTTGAGACAGATGTTGCGAGTGCCTGCGACGTAGAGATCGCTGCCGCTGGGACCGGTTAGTCGTTTGATCTGCTCAGCCACCAGCCGAATCAATTGAGGGCTTCCAGATTCGATGGAAAGCAGGCGGTCTTCTACCGAGCTCCGGATCTCCGCCATCGTCAATCCGCCGAGACGCTCGTTGAGCAGACGGTTGGTCGTCTCCAGCTGCTCCCTGGAAATCCTAGCACCGATCTCGATGGTCATGCTGCGCACCAAGCCCTGTTCGATCGAAATCACCAGAAGGATGCGGTCGGCAGCCAATTGCACCAGTTCCAGGCGTTCGAACACCCCTTGCTCGAACCGCGGCGCCATCACCAATCCCAGCTGCTCTGAAATGTCCCCGATCGCTCGAGCCAATTGGCCCACGATTTCGTCGAGGTTCTGTTCCCGAAGCTCGACTTCGAGCCGTTCCTTCAGCTTGTCGCCTACGTGGGAATCCCACATGCCCGTAGCCATGGCGTTCTCCACGAAAAAACGATAACCGCTGTCGGTGGGCACGCGACCGGCCGAAGTATGGGGTTGTCGTACGTATCCCCGCTCCTCCAGGCTCGCAAGGGTATTCCGGATAGTTGCCGAGCTGATGCCCAGATCCTCTCGTCGCGAGAGCATTCTAGAGCCGATAGGATCGCCGATCGAGACATAGGTCTCCACAACGGCCCGCAGAACCAGGCGTTCGCGATCAGATAACGCGGTGTTCTCCACCATCTGTCAAACTGCCGTTAAGGTTTTGATAGTAAGGGAGTTGCGCAGGATCATTCTCGGTTTTGCGTAAGCCCTAGAATAAACAGGATCCCTCCGAGGATTGTCAAGTCGCCGCTTTAGCGCAGCGCTAATCCATTTCGCCTCCGATCCCTGCCCCGACGAGGACGAGATTCTCGATTATGCTAAATGGGTCGAATGCAGGTATGTCGCCCCCCACCATCAGCACCGCGCCCAACGCGGGGGGCAGCAGTGGGTTACGCCGGTGGAGAGTGGCGCCGGTCGGACCGACGGGAGCGGCCAGACTGGGCCACAAGAGATCGATTTCGCGGAAGACTCCCCCAACACAGGTCAGTGGAACAGAACCGCTCATTCCCAGCGAGCGAATCACGGCGGCAACCTGGTTGCCGAGGGCAGCTCCGGCCTTTTCTACTATGTCCACCGCAACCGGGTCGCCTTCCTTGGCTGCGGCAAAAACGACGGGGCACAAGGCCGCAATCTCCTGCCGCGAAATCGCCCCCGTTTGAACGGCGGGTATGAGTTGCTCCCAGTCTTTGAGATTGACCGCGCCGAGTAGGGAGCGGCTCAACACGGTCGCCGGTCCGTTGCCGTCCAGCGTTCCCAACACCGCTCGAAGGGCGCCCAACGCAATATCATATCCGCTGCCGTCGTCACCGAGAACCGGTCCCCATCCACCCGCCCTCGCTTCCCTGCCGCTGGCGTCGCGACCCAGGACGATCGAACCCGTGCCGGAAATAGCGATCAAGCCCGCTCCACCCCCATGAGCCCCCACAAGGGCGACCTGGGCGTCGGTTGCGACGATCGTGCTCTTGAAACCGAACCGTTCTCTAACCATCCCGAGGATACCTTCGCGTTCAGCCGCCCGTCCGGCTCCGGCTAGGCCCAAGCCCAGATAGTCCGCGGAGACTCCGAGCTTACCGATAATCTCGGCGATCAAGCTTGCAAGTCGCTCGAGACCGATGATTTGATAGTTGCCGCACCCCGCTCGAGCCGTTGCCCGGAGGTTTCCGTCACCGTCTACCGCAACAGCCCTTGTGTGGCTTCCACCTCCGTCAACGCCTAGCAGGATCACGTGTTGCCTTCCTGGCAAACCCTCCGAATTCTTGACATGATAGTCTAGGTGATTATATACTGACCCGTTGTTTTGCAAAGATAGCGACCAGACTCCATTCCGAATAATCGGTCCCTCTACATTTCTCCACGAAAGGAGTTCCAGATGGCGAAATCCAAAGCCAAGGCAAAGTCGACCTCCTCCAGGGCAACGCCGCAGACGGTGCTGGCGATGGCGCGGCAGCAAGGCGCCCAGATGGTCGATTTTAAGTTTGTCGACTTTCCGGGAACGTGGCAACATTTCTCGATTCCCGCGAGCGAGCTGGAAGCGGACATGTTTAGCGACGGACTCGGATTCGACGGTTCCTCGATCCGCGGATGGAAATCGATTCACGAGAGTGACATGCTGGTAATGCCGGATCCGGCGACGGCGTTCATGGACCCGTTCACGGAGATGCCTACCCTCTCGCTGATCTGCGATATCGTCGATCCTATCACCCGCGAGGATTATGGCCGCGACCCACGTGCGGTAGCGCGGCGCGCGGAGACCTACATCAAATCCACCGGCGTAGCGGATACGGCTTTTTGCGGACCGGAAGCGGAATTCTTCGTCTTCGACGACGTGCGTTTCGACCAAAATTCACATGAAGGTTATTACCACGTCAACTCGGTCGAGGGCCGCTGGAACAGCGGCGCTGAAGAAAACCCGAACCTCGGCTACAAACCGGATTACAAAGGGGGGTACTTCCCGGTTGCGCCCCACGATACCTTGCAAGACATGCGGTCCGAGATGGTCATGACGATGATGCAAGCCGGCGTCGAGGTCGAGGTGCACCACCACGAGGTGGGCACCGCCGGTCAGTGCGAGATCGACATTCGGTTCTGCCCGCTGGTCGTCTGTGGCGATCGCATGATGTTATATAAATATATCGTGAAGAACGTGGCCCGACGGCACAACAAAACGGCGACGTTCATGCCCAAACCGCTGTTCGAAGACAACGGCACCGGCATGCACACCCACCAGAGCTTGTGGAAGGGAGGGAAGCCGCTTTTCGCCGGATCGGGCTACGCCGGCTTGAGCGATATGGCGCTGCATTATATTGGTGGACTACTTCGTCACGCGCGCGCCGTCATCGCCTTCACCAACCCGACCACCAACTCCTACAAACGTCTGGTCCCCGGATATGAAGCTCCGGTGAATCTGGCATATTCGCAGCGCAATCGCTCGGCTGCCATTCGCATTCCGATGTATTCCTCCTCGCCCAAGGCCAAGCGAGTGGAGTTTCGCTGTCCCGATCCCAGCTGCAATCTGTATCTCGCTATGAGTGCCATGCTAATGGCCGGAATTGACGGCATCGAGAACCGTATCGATCCCGGCGATCCAATGGACAAGGACATCTATGATCTGCCGCCGGAAGAGCGGGCTTCCGTGCCACTCACACCCGGTTCGCTCGACGAAGCGCTGGAGGCGCTGGAGGAGGACCACGAGTTTCTGCTGAAAGGCGACGTCTTCACCGAGGATGTCATCGAAGCGTGGATAGACTACAAGCGGGAAACTGAAGTCGATGCGGTTCGCCTCAGACCTCACCCCCACGAGTTCGAGCTCTACTTCGACATTTAGGGGGCGCCCACAAAAAATTCGTCGGGCGTAGAACTGGTTAGAACGGAAAACGGGGATGATACCTACCGGTATCATCCCCGTTTCTGTTTCTGGACAATCTTGGATCAGGCCATTTCGTCGATCATGCGCTGCGCGGTATTCACCAGCGCCTCGCGCGTGTCGAAAGCCCCCGATTCTACTTTGCCTCGTGCGCTCGCAACAGCATCTTCGCGAAAGTCCGGCACTTCGGCCAGCTTCTCCAGCGCAACCCTGAACTGACCGATATCGTCGACCACGGTTCGGACGCCGCTGGACTCAAGCACCGAATCTGCAATTTTTTCACGCGCGTCGCGCGTGTCATAGAATCCTGAATCGATCCGTTCTCGAATCTCCCTAAGGCGGGGATTGAACTCTTCTGGTGCCGTCTTTGCAAGCTGTGAAAGGCCTGATAGTTCGGATGCATCCCGCGAGATCTCTACGGAATCTGCAGGACGAGCGCCTTCCTTATTAGGCCGTGCAGCGGCACTTCGCTGATTTGCCTGGGAAACCTTGGGCTGCTCGGGCAACCCGTCAATGCGCATCGAATATCACCCCTGCTCTGTATGGTTTTTCCCGCTTCTACTCTTACTATCGGCTGATTCAGTAGATACTTTAGCACCCAAATCTGAAAGGTTGTCTGAATTTCTCTGAATATAGCAAAAACGCGACATTTATTCAATTCCGCTAGAATCAGATACTACCGTCGGCTGTCGAGAAATCGGGACTCTCGAACGCGCACATTCGTGTACCCCTTGGCCGCCCGTCGCCCCTGCCCCAGCCTGCCGAGATCCCGTTTCGTGCGATCGAGCAGAATGTACAGTGCACGTTCGTTCAGGTTCCGAATCTCCTCCACCTTAATGATGATTTGCTTCACCGAGGCCTTGGAATCCAGTAACGCCCGGTCGCCTCTCTCGCCCTCCTTCAGATCTGGCATCTCGGCCTGTCGCAGCTCGATCTCGACCATGGCATGGTGCATACCCCGGAACGCCGATTCCAATCCGGGCAAGTCCTCGTTTTCGATAAAGGACTTCTGTTCCAAACCCAACTGCAACATATCGCCGTAGGCGATTCTCTGACGCTCAAGAAGGTCTAACGCTCTCTTCAATTCAGCCATTTGCTCAGCCCGTAAACACTACTCCAGTCGCTGCCGAACTCGGTTCCGAGTCCTTGCCCTCGGTAGCGATGACGTTTTCCCAGGCCTCCAGCAGATTCTCCATTATGCCGATCACATCTTCGATGGGTTTCGGGTCCATCTTCACGTTCGCCTGGACCAGCTGGCGATAGGAGAAGAGGTAGAGACGCTGGAGGTTCCGAGCGAGGTCGTTGCCGCTGTCCAGCATCTCTTGGTCCAGGGCGTAGAGCAACTCCAGGATTATGTCCTGTGAGCGAATGAGGCAGTTCCCTTTACCCTCCATGTCCTTCTTTTCCATGAGCAGGAGCGCCTTTTTCATAAACTTGATGGCACCCTGGTAGAGCATGACAATCAGTTTGCCCTTGTTCGCCGTCTTGATCTGCACCTGGTTGTACTGCTTGTAGTTCGAGTTATTCATTTGTCCTCAGGCTGTGTTCCTGTCCTTATCTAGTAAACGCGGCCAACTGGCTGGAAAGAAAATCGCCTTGCGATTGGAGGGTAGCAAGACTGCCTTCCAGAGCGGCGAATTTGTTGACAAGCCCGAGTCGGGTCTGCTCTATACGTCGATTCATGGAAGCGATCTGGTCGTCTAGATCGTCGATGGTGTCTTCGATCGCATCCCGACGGCTCTTCAGCGAGCCGTCGAATTCGTCGGTGATGAATCCCAGCGCGTCGCTCAACAAACGCCCGATGCCGTAGACCAGTTGCACATCCCCGAGACTTCCCCCTGACGCGGCTAGCTCGTCGGCGCTGAGGTCGACGCGCAAAGACAGACCTTCCACATTTTCGGAATTGAGTTTCCCCGTCAGAATGCGGCCGAAACCATCGGTCTCCTCACCATTGATGGTGCCTTGCACATCGGTGCCCGCCACTTCGGTCTGGGCCAAACCCAGTTCGGTGATCGCGTTGCCGATACTGAACCCGTTTCTTTCCCCGGGGGAATTGTGATCGAAGGCCAAACGGCCGCCGCTGTTCGAAGCGGTGATATCGATGGCAAATCTACCCTCGTCCTCGACGTCGATGCTGCCGAAGTTCAGATTGCCGCCCCCTTCGTTCTCTTCGATCAACGTTACCGTCAACCGACTAGGTCCGACTTGATTATCGGTGACCACGATGCGCCCGTTGGAATCGACGGACGTACTTAAGTTTCCGTTGAAGGTGTTGCGCACGGAGGTCAAGAGATCGGCCACCGTACTGTTCGCCGTATCTCCAATAGTAAATATATTGGTTACACTGTTGCCATCGTGTGTAGTACCGTTGATGCGTATGGTGTCACCGGTCGTCACATCGGCGCCGAAGATGTCCGCAAGGGCCGTACCCCCGGTCACAGCGGTAGTGCCGTTCGTCGTGTTGGCTATGCTCGCCCGGCGGACCTCGGCCACATCGCTGTTGAGAGTGGTGTTTATCTTCGACACTACCTGATCGAGCGACTCGCCGGCTTTCAGCTCGATGATCGCCGGGCTGTCCGTAGCTTTGTCCGTCACGGTCAAGGTGTGGTCTTCCGACAGACTTCCCAGAAGCTCCTGATCGCTTATCAGTGAAGCTTTGCTGGCCGCCTGGGTTACCGAAACGGCGTAGCTTCCCTGATTCGTGTTTCTGTTTGACGATATGAACTCGAGGCTGCTGTTCGTCGTGGAACCCTGCGCCACGAACAATCTGCGCACATTCTCGAGGTTCTCGTTCAGGGCCTCGGTCAGACGCTCGTCCTCGATGTTTAGGCGGCCGCTGCGGTCGAAGGTGATGCCGATGAGCACGAGGGCGTTGAATCCTTCATCTAGACCGGGAATCTGCGTAGTTACGATCGATCTCAACCTCGACTGCAACGCTATGATAGTGGAATCTCCCGCCAACGGTCCACCCCGCTGCGTCGCTTCGTCGACGGCGAACTGCTGATCGATCAGGTCCATCGCCGAATTGAAGTCGGAGACGAACTGAGTGATGTTTTCCCGCAGCTCGGTGGTATCGTCTTTGGTGACATTAATCTCGACGCTGCTGCCGACCTCTGCCTCTTTCAGGTCGAGGGTGATGCCCTGCACTGCGTCTGTGACGGTGTTGGTAGCGCGACTCAAGGTTATGCCGTTGATGCTGAACGAAGAGTCTTGACCCGATTGCAGTACCGACGATTTCGCTTCGATGCCCTGCGTGGTCACTGACAGCTCGCCCAGGCTCAGGCTTCCGCCCCCCTCGTTGTTGGCCTGCAGAGACAAGCTGATGGAACTGGACCCTGCCTCGTCATCCGCAAGGACGATACGGCCGGAAGCGTCGACAGAGGCGGTGACGGCGTTGCCGAACGTCTGCTCGATCGAGTTCAGGAGGTTACTGACCTTGAGGTTGGCACTGGAGATTGTGAAGCTTCCGCTAACCTGGTCTCCGTCGTGATCGACCCCGGAGATGGATATCGTGTCCCCGGCTTGCACGCCGGCATCGAGGATGTCCGCTAGTCGCGTGTCTGCGGTGAGCGTCGTGGGCGCCGCCAAGACACCCAGCTCCTCCAACACCCCACCGTCGTCAGAGAATTCCGTCGTGCCGTCGATTTGCAGTTCGAACTCGGTTGGTCCGATCGCGTTTATGGATGCGGTGACACCTGTGGGTGCCGCCGCGTTGATGTTGTCGCGAATAGCGGCCAGGGTGTCCGTCGTGAAATCGATGGCAACCGTCTGATCGCCAATGGTGACCGTGCCGGCGGCAGAGGATCCCAACAAGGTTTCGATCGTGTCTGCATCGCTACTCTGTAGATCGCTTTTCGCGCCATTGGTTATTGCGTTCTTGACGGCACCCTTGGCGAGATTGGTTCCGTTAGAGGTCAGGACCCGTGCAACGCTCTCGAAAGCGCTGTTGGAGCCGATGACAATGCCGGCGGTTTCGAGCACGTTGTTGTCGTCGATGAAGTCGCTGGTACCGTCCACTCTCAGCGCAAAGAGGGAGTTGTCATCCTCGTCAGTGCTGCTGACAATCGAAGTGGTCACCCCGGTAAGTCCGGCTGCGTCGATCTTGGCCTGAATGTCAGCCAGGGAATCTTCCGCCAGGTCGATATCTACGTTCTGTCCGCCCACGACCACGGTTCCAGACTGCGCTCCGCTCAGACCCAGCAGGGATCCTATCGACGTGGTAGTGCTGCGGAACTGGTCGGTCTCAACGCCGGATGTAATGCCGTCGGCGGTGTCCCCATCGGTATCCAGAATACCCATGCTGGTGAGGACACCGCTCCCGTCAGCGAAGGTGATAGTGCCGGAAATCTCCAGCTGAAAGCGATCGAGCCCGCCCTGATTGCTGGTGACCACGTCGGCTGTTACGCCGGTAGGAGCTGCTGTGTTGATCTTGTCGCGGACATCAGCCAGGGTATCAACGGCCAGATCGATCGCGATCTCCTGATCCCCAATGGTGACCGTGCTGGACGGGGGCGAACTGAGATTCAGCAGGCTCCCCAGCGATTCATCTTCGGCGAGGAATTGGGCGCTGCGAGCGCCGTTTACAAAAGCATTTTTGATGGAAACGTCACTGGAGGTGAACCCAAGCCCCTGCCCAATGAGGCAGCTGCCGGCACCTTCAACGTCGAGGTGCTCGAGCTGGCCCAGGCGCAGTCGATTTCCTCCCGTTCCTTTTCAAATCTTACAGATGCGCTGAATCTCAACGGCGAAATCGTCATCAACGGCAACGGCGTTGAGATCGACAACCTTGGCGGTATCGGAGGAGCGGGCACTGACGATCGAAAACAGGTCGTCGTCCTCCAGCTTCTCTACCGAACCCTTGAGGTTGAGAAGATTGGAGTTGATCGCTTGAATCAAGCCCCGCTGCTGCTCCAGGCGGACTTGCCGCTGTTGGATCAGGACTACGGGCCGCCGTTCAATATCGACCAGCTGGCTTATGATGAGATCCGTATCGAGACCGGATCCGAGGCCAGAAAAGGACACTCCTTGGGACATAAAGCGCTATCCTTCAGACCACAATGTAATAGTGAAGACGAAGCCTGAGAGTTGCTCTCTTAGGCTTCGTCGTTCACTAACAATCCGATAATCTTTTGCACACTCACACTGGCATCCAGGACCTGCTGCGGGGGAATCTGTTTGACGACCTCCCCAGCCGAATCTTTGATACGCAGGAGCAGCATTCCGGTCGCGTCATCTACCGAGACCGAATAGTCACCATCGAACCGGCTGAGGGCTTCGTTCAGTTCCTCGGCCAGCACTTCCACATCCTTTGCTGACAGTTCCGCGGGCTTTTGCTGTTCTACTTTTCTCTCAGCTTCAGCCTGCCCGGTTCCCTGTCGGGATTTCGCGCTCTCCTGGAGAGCCAAGTGCGATAAATTTTGGGAACCAATTCCTTCAATCATTTTTGATCACCTCTCCGAGAGAGATGCTTTCCATTCTCAGTTTACCGTGTCATCGCTCCTCGCGGTAGAATTCCCGTAATTGAGCCGTGGACGACGGCGCGTTTCAACCCGGTAACTACCGAACCTGAAATCCACGCCATCTCCACTTTACTAGCTCCTTTTACCGGGTCTCTTACTGCAGCAGCGCAAGCGCGTTCTGCGGCAGTACATTTGCCTGTGCCAGCATGGCCGTGGCCGCCTGCGACAGGATCTGTGCCCGCGTAAAGGACGTTACTTCGGCAGCGATGTCGGCATCGCTGATCGATGCTTCCGAGGCCTGGATGTTCTCGATCTCGTTTTCGGTATACGAGATGGAGAAGGCCAGGCGGTTCTGAAACGCGCCCACGTCACCGCGTTGCTGTGCAACCGCGGTAATCGCCTGATCGAGCGCCGTAATCGCGGTGCGCGAGTCGCCTATCGTGGCAACAGTAGCGGTGGTCAGGTTCAGATTTACGCCGGTGGCCGACATGTCGAGGATGTTCACCTCGATGCGATTGAACGCTTTGTCGGTCGGTCCAACCTGAAATGAGCCGCCGGTGCCCGTATTGATGACGATGGTCTGTGCCTCGAGCGCGCCGTCGGCGTAGGAACCCGTCGCAGTGCTGACATTGCGGCCGGCCAACGTAACCTGAATCCCGAGGCGGTCGAAGTTCGCTACGATCTGAGTACCCGTGGCGACAAAATTGCCGTCCAACAGGGTGCCCACGCGAATCGTCTGCGAGACTATGCCGTTACCCAGGGTGATCTCGCTGTCATCGGTCGTGGTGCCGGTGCCCTGGGCGTTGGCAGCCCCGTTGTCCTGGAACGTATAGGTTCCCGAAGCGGCACCCGAGATCTTGGTATCGGTGACTCCGCTGGTATTGCTGGCCGTCACGGTCGTCGACGTGCTTGAGTCAACTATGTTCCCGTATCCCTGCAACAATGTCTGATTGTTGTAGGTCGTAGCGCTCGCTATACGGTCGATCTCCTGCGACAGCTGTGTGAATTCAGCCTGAATCGATTCACGATTCCCGTCGTTGACGGTACTCGAAGACGATTGCACCGACAGCTCCCGCATCCGAATGAGGATGGCATTGACCTCGTTCAGGGAGCCTTCGGCCACCTGCAACAGATTTGAAGCCTGCTCGGCGTTGAGCACATTCATCTTGAGACCTGAGATCTCGGCTCGCATTCCTTCACGGACCGACAAGCCTGCGGCGTCGTCGGCTGCCCGGTTTACCCGCAACCCGGAAGCTAATCGTTCCAGTCTAATTCCCAGCGTGCGGTTGTTCTCGTTTAAGTGCCGCCTCGAATTGATGGCGGCTATGTTGTTGTTAACACGGAGTGGCATCTAATCGAACCTCCTTGTTTGTCGAATACTTAAATGGCATCCCTGCCAATTATGTATGCCCTGTTCCCCAACAGGTCATGCATTTACCCGATCGATCTAAAAAAGTGTTTAAACTAGAGACGTTGTTTCAAACCTCCTTCTCAACGAAACTGATGCTGCCTAGACTTTGGCCATCTTGTAATAACTTATCGGCAATCCACGTCGTAATCTTTAGTACTTTTCTGCTTTTGCTCGCAAACGAGCCAAGGCCCTGACCGAAGGCCAGGACCTGCTCGTGTGGTTGTTTCTTTATTATCGTCACCTACTAGGCAGATCTTAAGCTGCCAAATGCCCTTTCTATTGGAGCAACGACAAAACCTGTTGCGACTTTGCGTTAGACTGGGTCAGCATGGCGATCGCCGCCTGGCTCAGGATCTGACCTCGCGTAAAGGCGGTTACCTCGGTCGCCATGTCGGCATCTCTCAACGTGCCTTCGGACGCGGTATTGCCCTCGATGGAACCGTCGGTGAAGTTGATCGTGTGCTGCAACCTATTCATTATACTACCCAGATCGCCTCTGACCTGGGCTACCTTCTCAATCGCTTGATCGACTTGGCCGATCGCCGTTCGCGCGCTCAGCTGCGTGCCCAGGGAGACGGCGTTTAGATTCAAAAAGGCACCGGAAGCGCTCAAATCCTCAATCGTTACTTCCACTCTGTCCTCTGTGGCGTTGTCGGCCCCCACCTGGAACGAACCTCCCGTGCCACCGTCAATTACGATAGTCCGGTTGTTCAGGTCTCCGTCGACGTAACTACCGGTGGCGGTGCTGACGTTGTGGCCTGCCAGGGTAACCTGAATACCGAGGCGGTCGAAGTTGGCGACCGAGGTTGTGCCGGTGGCTACCGCGCTGCCATCCAGCAAAGTGCCAATGTTTATGGTCTGGCTGACCGTGCCGTTGCCCAGCGAAATCTCGCTGTCGCCGGCTGTATCGCCGAAGGTATAGGTTCCGGAAGCGGCGCCTGAAATACGCACCTTGGTCGCCCCGGTCTGGTCGCCGGAAGTCAGGGCTGTCGAATCGGTCAACCCCACTGTATTGCCGAAACCGCTGAGCAGCGTCTGATCGTTGTAGACCGCAGACTTCGAGATGCGATCGATTTCGGCCTTTAGCTGGTTGACTTCGGCCTCGATCGATTCTCGATTCTTGTCGTTGGTCGTGCTGCTTGACGATTGCACCGCCAGCGTGCGAATCCGAATCAACATGGCACTGACCTCGTTCAAGGCCCCTTCGGCTACCTGAACGAGATTCGACCCCATTTCGGCGTTTTTGACCCCCTGGGCTAACCCGGTGATCTGCGCCCGAAACCCCTCTGAGATCGCCAGTCCAGCGGCGTCATCGTCGGCGTTGTTGATTCGCAAACCGGATGAAAGTCGCTCGAGGCGGGTATTCAAATCCTCGTTGTTCATCCGGACGTGCCGCCTGGTGTTTATGGCGGAGATATTGTGGTTAACTTCCAGGGCCATACCAAAACCTCCTTGTCTTGGGGCTCTTCCATGTTACCGGAAGATTCATTCCTCCGGGACTGGACTCGAGTGCCATGTAATGTGACTTTATAGCACTTGATATTACTTTCTACACCCCTTTTATCGACATGGACCCAAAGGGCTTTAGATAATTCTTTCCGTTTTTTGCCTACTGTAGCAGCTGCAATGCTGCTTGTGGTATGGCATTCGCCTGGGCTACCATGGCGGTGGCCGCCTGGGTAAGTATCTGCTGCCTCGTGAATGCCGAGATTTCCTCGGCGACATCCGCATCGCGAATCGCGGATTCAGCCGCCTGGAGGTTCTCGATGGCGTTTTCCAGGTTTCGCGTCGTGAACCCAAGCCGATTCTGCACCGCGCCAAGGTCTCCACGCTGCCTCGCGACAGCGAGAATGGCGGAGTCGATGCGGGCGATGGCCGCCTTTGAGCTCTCGAGGTTGGCGACGGAGAGTCCGGTCAGGTTCAATGTGGGGCCGCTGGCACGCATATCACCGATGTTCAGCGAGATGCGGTTGGATGCTTCGTTGTTCGGCCCCACCTGTAACACACCGCCTTCCGACTTTTCAATAATGATCTGCTTTGCGTTCAGGCGGCCGTCGATATAGGAATTGGCGGCAACGGTGTTGAGAACGTTGTCTGCCGTGTCTGTAAATATATTACCAGCTGTTTCTATCTGAATCTCGTTCAAGGTGGCGTCGAAGGTTGCCGAGCCAGGCGTTGACAGGGATGCAAGAACGGTGTTCAGGCTGGTGGCAATGTTCGCCAGGGTTTCCCCTGCGGGGATGGTAACCGATTGGTCCCCGACGATAATAGTCCCACCCGTTCCACCATTGGCAACGCGCGATTTCAGCGTCGTAGATGTCGTGTCGACCGTGGGGCCAACCATCGTGACTTGGACGCCCAACCGATCAAAATTGGCGAGAAAGGTAGTCCCGGTCGCCACCAGATTGGTTCCGTCGGAGCGATCGAGGGTTGAACCCACGTCGATAGATTGACTGAGCTGGGTCCCGTCATCGAGGGTAATGGATAGAGTAATTTGGTTGTCGTCCGTTCCCGTGTCCGAGAAGATATAGGTGCCGGGCACCGCCCCAGAGATTCCAATCTCTGTAACACCCGAGAATCCCTGTAATGCCGTAGAAACCGTACCTGTCTGGGAGACGGCGTTCCCGAATCCGGTCAGGAGCGTGGTCTTGTTATAGGTCGTGGAGAGGGCAATACGGTCGATTTCCGCCTCCAGCTGATTGAACTCAGCCGAGAGCCCCTGCCTGTTCGAGTCGTTGATGGTTGAGTTTGCCGACTGCACCGCAAGCTCGCGCATACGACGGAGCATGGTGCTTACTTCATTCAGCGATCCTTCGGCGAGCTGGATGAGACTGGTGCCCTGTTCCGCGTTGCGGACGCCCTGGCGCATACCCAGGAGTTCGGACCGCATGCCCTCCGAGACAGAAAGGCCGGCCGCATCATCGGCGCCACGGTTGATTCGCAGACCTGACGAGAGGCGCTCGATGCGCCTCGTGAAGTCTGCGCTGTTCATGTTCAGGTTACGAGCCGCGTTGATAGCGGCAATGTTGTTACCCACTCTTATGGGCATTGCTCGACCTCCTTGCTCGCCGGACAGCCCAGGCTCTCCCTAGCGCTCCGGCCCGTATTATCTTCGAACTACCACGATGGCCAGCTCGAAGTCGCAGGTTACGAGTCTCGATTTAGCAAGGAGTATGCCAGCCCCGCCATCAAACCTGTGGATACATCCGTTAAGTTACTGTTTTTATTGGTTTAAAGAAGACAATTGGATGAGTCGAACAGGTCCCTGTTGGGGTTCATAGTTGGCGATCGGACGAGGCATTTTGGGCAACCAGGCGGAAGAATTTACCAATGATCCCACGTGGCGGGCGCTGCGGAACATGCAACCAAACAATGATTTTCGGAGGGCGCTCGGCGAAGATGCTACAGCAAGCCAACGCTCAGGCCGCGCAACAACAGGTAGACGCGGAGGTTACTGAGGCGAGAGTCCTCGATCAAAGCCGTGCCGTGCCGATGGATGAAACCTCGCCTGGCCAACTTGCCGTCGGCGACCGAACCCGCACGGGCGGCCCCACCTCAAACACCGAACATCGCCGGCAACCTCCCGAGCCAGCAGCAAAGACCCCTCCCGCCGGCGATAAAAACGGATCAGAGCACATAGATTTTCTGGCGTGATGCCGATCTATGATGTTGTAGGCAACCCCGTGCGCGGCTCGACGACGGTTTGCACAAGGGTGTGCCCTTCCGGACTTTCGAGGCCGGTCCGGATCCACCCCACCTCCGATCATGGCAGGTAACGGATGATATTGCGGTGTTTAACGCTGGTTCTGTCCGTGCTTGCTTCCCAACTGACTGCCCAGCCCCTCGACATCCCGGTTCCGCCAAAGTCGGGGAATCCGAAATTGGACCTGGAGGCGCTCGGAGGCGAGATGTTGGGCCGTTCCTCCCACCTGGCACGGCTTCGGTTTCGCCGATGCCGACCGCTTGAGATCACGCCATTTTCCACAAAGCCGGTCGGTAAGGGACTTCACCGGATCCGGTATCTATTCGGGCGAAAGCAAGCATGGTACTGCGTGCACCGAGATCGCGTACGACGTCGCTCCGGATGCGGAGTATCATCTTCTGCTTATCGAAGATCTGGTCGATTTCGAGAATGCAAAAGACTACTGTCTGCAAAACGGCATTCATGTTGTCAGCTTCTCCGGTCTGTGGCCGTCCACTGGGTACGGAGACGGCAAGGGATTGGCTTGCGACATCGTCAACGACGCAGCCGACAACGGCATACTCTGGGTGAATGCTGCGGGGAATCTGGCGCAAAGGCAGTTTGAAAGAACATGGGTGGATGACGACGGAGATGGATGGCACGACTTCGGTCCTGGACGGGAGGTGCTTCCTCTCGAGGAGACGGAGGCGGGAGATTCGATAGCCCTCTGGCTGACATGGAACGAATGGCCGCGGTCGCAAAGTGATTACGATCTCTATCTATGTCGCCTGGGGGACGGCGAAGAGCTGGAGATTGTCGCCGAGAGCACGACGACCCAAGAAGACAGCGAACCTATCGAGTCGATCGAATTCGAGGCGCCGTCGGATGGGACCTATGCCGTCATGGTGGCGAAAAGTCCGGACGCACGTCCGCAGCGATTTAAAGTAATATCCGGCTACCAAGATCTCGGGTCCGGTTCCCAGTTCAGCACCATCGGTGTCCCAGGAGATGCCCGGGGCGCCTTGACCGTGGGAGCAGTGGATGCCTATCGGTGGCACGATGGTCCGCTCGAGCCGTACAGCTCTCGCGGACCCACTGCTGATGGCCGCCTGAAGCCAGACCTGGTGGCCCCCACCGGAATATCTACCAGTGTTTTCGGGCGCAGCGGCTTCAAGGGCACCTCCGGTGCTACCCCGAATGTCGCGGGGGCCGCCGCCGCGTTGCTCAAGTCTGCCTATCCGCACTACGGTCGAGATGAGCTCTACGCCACCCTGCTGAATTCGACATGGGAGATAGGTGAGGAGGGCTGGGACTATCTCTATGGGCGCGGGAAACTGGTGCTGACCTTAATGCCAGCCATTCCACTCATGCGCGAACTCAACACGCCCGAGCAGGCCTTCAACCGCGCCGTCGTCATCAAAGGCTCCTTTTTCGGATCGTCCAGAAGGGACAGCAGGGTTTTGTTTTCGAACGGGGTTCGGCCTCAGCCTTGGCACTACCTAGCCTGGGGCCGCGAGGAAATCCAGGTGCGGGTTCCGGTAGGGGCGGAAAGCGGGGATATTCGAGTTTTCGTCGCCAACCGAGAGAGCAACACGCTGCCTCTAACGGTTACCTCCCCGCTGGTGAGAAGGATTTCCAACAGCTCCGTCCGTTTCGGCGACAGGCTGCGGCTATGGGGCAAAAATTTCGGCAGCCAACGCGGCACAGGGTGGGTCTTCGTGGGCGGCAGGAAAGCGCTGTCCTACGGCGCCTGGCGGGATGGCCTCATCGAGCTTGAGGTCCCCTCGGATGCGCGTTCCGGTCACATAATCGTACATACGGGAGTGGGCCCGAGCAATCCAGTGGAGATCGATGTAGTCAGCCCGGTGCTGGTCCTGCTGGCTCCCCGAACCGTCCACAACGGCGACTTGCTGACGATCTGGGGCAGCAACTTCGGCGACCAACGCCGGTCCGGATTTGTCCAGTTGGGCGATCTGCGGTTAACCGATAGCCAGTACGTGACCTGGGCCGACAAGAAGATCGTCGTACGCATTCCATGGGAAGCGCGATCAGGCGCCATAAAGGTTTGGACCGAATCGGGCGAATCGCCGTCCAAGGAGATCGAGGTGGCTGCTCCGGAGCCGCAGACTACCGTCGCCGGCCAGCTTGCTGACGGGTTGCCACTCCGCTCGCAGTTGGGAATCCCCTTTCCCTCTCCATTCAACGCTCAGGTTGCGATCCCTTTCGAGGTCGCCACGGCGACTCCGACCACCATCCGGGTCTACAACATAGCCGGTCAGCAGATCGCCACGTTATACGACGATCTCGCTCCCGCGGGCCGGCACCAAATCGTGTGGCGAGGCCGCTCTGCCAGTGGCAGGGAAAGTGCCACCGGTCTCTATTTCGTGCAGATGACCACTGCGAAGGTCCGGAGTGTCCGCCGCATCGCACTCATTCGCTGATCCCTCCAACCGCGAACCGATACACCTTATATAGTTCCCTCACTTCCACCGTTGCGAACAGAAGATTCTGGCTGTTTTTCCGTACGCGCCGATAAGAATGAATGAGAAGTCCGCGTGAAGAGGTAGCTCATTCATGGCCAATGTAAAAGAAGAAGAAATCGCGTCTGTCGACGAAGAGCCGGAACTTCCGCTCGAGCAGAAGGTTGCCATCACCATGGTGGCCCTTGGCGAAGAGGCCTCGGGCGAAGTCATGAAGTTCCTGAACGACTTCGAGATCGAAGCGATTACGCAAGCGGTGGCGGGACTGAAGAACATTTCCCCCGAACTGATGGACCGGGTCCTCGAGGAATTTGAAGCCCACCTCGCAGCGGGAAAATGGATCAGTCAAGGCGGCATCGACTTCGCGCGGTCGGCACTGGAGCGGGCGGTTGGGCCGCGCCGCGCCCAGGAGATTCTGGAGCGCGTCGGCAACAAGGTTACCTCCGGATTCTACATCCTGAAGAACGTCGCACCGGATCAGCTGGCGCCGTTCATCTCAAACGAACATCCCCAAACCATAGCACTCATTCTTTCGCAGCTCGACCCTGCCCAATCGGCGGGAATCCTGGGACAGCTGCCCGAGCGCATGCAGGGGGACGTCGCCTACCGCGTCGCTACGATGGAGAATATTACGCCCAACGTGATCCAGCAGATCGAAGAAAGTCTGGAGCAGTCGCTAAGAGACATCTTGGGCGGGAACCAGGATGTAGGCGGTCCCAAAGTGGTAGCCGATATCCTCAACCTGACCGGCTCGACGATCGAGAAGAATATCCTGGACAACATGGACGCCCAGGATCCAGAAACCGCGGAATCGGTGCGCAATCTGATGTTTGTATTCTCCGATATCGTCAACTTGACGGACCGCGAGATTCAGGTTCTACTGCGGGAAGCGGATCAGAAAGACCTGGTTATCGCCCTCAAAGGCGCCGAGGATGACTTGAAGGAAAAGATCCTGAGCAATATGTCCGAAAGAGTCCGCACCTTCATAACCGAGGAAATGGACTTTCTCGGTCCGATGCGCTTGAGCGAAGTGGAGGAAGTTCAATTGCGCATCGTTCAGCAAGTGCGACAGTTGGAGGAACAGGGTCAGGTCACCATCGTGCGCGGCGAATCGGACGATAAGTTCGTCTAACCCTATTTGACCGAGTCCTCCCCGGCTGCTAAGCTCCCCATAGCGTCTTCTTTCCCATGCCCTGCAGGTCCGTTCGCACTCTGATCCGACCTAGCGAGCGGCGCGTCGGACATGATAGTGCTCATGGACCGAAACTGGCTTCGCGTCTCAATCCTATTGCTCTTGAGCGGATTGTGGGGTATTGGCTGTGGGACAAACGACCGCTCGCCCGCCGCATCGATACAACAGGAATCGGAAGCGGAAGTCCAGACGCAGGTAGACCCCGACCTTCTTGAAAGATACGCTCATCTCTGGCCAGTGGAGATGCGCGAAATTACTATTTTCAACGACGGCAGCTCCTCCATCCTGCTCGTCAGTCCGGGGCGCGTCGGCATCAGGCTGCCGGTACACCGCTGTGCTAGTCCCCTCATTCGGGCCGGCTTCAGCGGCACACCCCCAATTCGGCCCATGCCACCCGATCTGTTCAAGAGCGTTGCGGACGAACTCCACGTGGGCGTTTCCCTGGTAGTCCTGGAGGTGGATGGCAACGGTGACCCCGTGGCTACCCTGGTTTTGCAGACTGCCGACCTGGAGGCCAACCTTCCGGCTTCATTCGGCGATGCGCTAACGATCGCCCAGCGCATGGATGCTCTGATCCTGGCCAGTCCACAGCTATTCGAGATCAAACCCGATGCGAGAAGGTCGAAACCGACGACGGGGGCGATTCCTGCTAGCGCGGCGAACGTTGCCGTCGCGGCGAAATCGCTGCAGCGCGCGCACGAGCTGATAGACATGGATGTTCTCGACGTGGTGAGTTCGAGGTTTGGCGCCCTGATCGTTCTGCTGGTGGACAGCGGACGCAATTCGGTGCTAACCATGCGCGTTGGAATATGCGAAGGCCTCGCGATCTTCGACAATCTGCACGGGGCGAGCCTGAGATCGGCGGAGACCCATCTCTTGCTTGCAGGGCTCCTGCGGGAATCAGGCGCGACCATGACCCACGCCAACATAGTTGACTGGCGCAATGAGATACTATTCGGTGAGCTCGGAATCTCTTACCGTGGCGAGCGGATATCGATCGACTCGAGACCTAGTGACGCCATAGCTTTGGCGCTGCTCACGGGGGCTCAGGTGGGGGTGGTTCGTGGCCTATTGGAAGCGTTCGGGCAGAGCGCTGAACTGTATCGATCCCTCTTGTGATCGATCTTGCTCAACCCCGGGAAACCTCAGCACTCTTGGCGTAACACAGGTCGGCCGCGTCCTGCACACCGAGGCGCTGGTAGCAGTCACCCAGGCGCTGAAACGCGGTGCCGTCTCGCGGGTCTGACAATAGCAGAGCTTCGTACTGCGACACGGCCTTCCAATACGCCCCTTGCTGCCAGTAGATCTCCCCGAGGCACCTCTTGGCCTGCATGTCTCCATCATCCACAAGAGTCGCCGTCGCGTAGCAGAATTCCGCGCATTTGTTCTGGCCCTCGTTGGTGAGATAGCTGCCCAGCCGGACCAGGTCCCCCCCGATCTCACTGCCGCCGGAGCGGATGCCACTGTGTTCGATGGCCCCCGCGAGCGGCTCGAGAACCTCTTGTGCCAGCTGCTTAAAGGGGACCCAATCTTCCAGGTGGGCGACGGCCAGCAACAATCCCAGGTTGATATCCAGCAGATTGGGATTGTATTGGCGTAACGTTTCGAATGTCTCTCTAGCGTCGTGAAAACGCTCCTGGTCAAGATACAGGTGCCCCAGATTGGCCCTAGCTTCGACTTCGTCAGGCGCCGCCTCTACTAATCCTGAATAGATCTCCTCAGCGTCGTCGAACGCTCCCGTGGCTTTGGCGATGTAACCCAGATTCAATATCGCCGGTCGATAGTCCGGTCTCTGCTCCAGCACCGCTTTGAAGTGAGTCCGGGCTTCTTCGACGTTCTTGGATTCCAGATAGTGGACGCCGATGTTGAAGTCGTGTTTGATGTTGTCGGGATCAATCTTGCGGGCGGCCAGAAGGATATCCAAGGACTCATCCCGGCGATCGAGCTCCTTCAATAGAACAGCCAGGTTTCCAAGAGCTTCAGTGCGACGAGGAGCCGGTTGTCCAAGACAATCACCGCAACTCGGGCGCCAAGGGAGGCGCTGTAGGCAGCCTCTTCCCGTCCACCGAGGGCGAGAGCGGCGGGCATAGCCGCTTGATCCGGAATCGCGTCTGTCCTCTTCTCGACCAGTTCGGACGTCGGGCGACCCACCGCCGGATCGGGCCGGCAGAGAGCCTGGAGGGTATTCACCGCTACCCTGGCAGCGTGCTGCCAGGTGCATTTGCTCCACTAACACCCCCGAATCGGGCTCCAACAACCAGGCCTGCCCTGCGGTTGGTTGTTCGAACTGAATGTCTCGACGCGTGGCGGGCACGAGGAAAGAGGTCTCTCCATCGCAGAAATCGTCACAAGCCCCTCCAGCGGTCACGATGGTTGGCAAGGCGCAGGCCATCGCTTCGGCGACGGGCAGTCCGAATCCCTCTCCACGATAGGGGTGCACCAGGCAGTCGCATGCCGCGTACAGAGAAGCCACCGCGTCATCCTCAAGATCCTCGGTCATGTAGAGAATCTCCGGACATGATGGGTCCTGCTGCATGGCGCGAATCGTGTCGCCCGCGTGTTGATTGCGGTAGAAGGTGCTGGTGCCCATATCTTTGACTACCAGACAGACATCGTCGTCCCTGCTGAAGGCTGATCGATACGCCTGCAGGAGCAGATCGATCCCCTTGCGGTAGAGTGTGCCTCCGACGAAAAGGAACTTGAAGGATTTCTTGGTCTCCAGTGACATCGGCGTCGACTGCGGGTTGAACAACCCGGGGTCGACACCCAGGGGCACAACGGTCACGTTTTCCGGAGCTATTCCGCTGTCGAGATAACAGTTCCGAACGTAGTTCGTCGCCGTCCAAATCTGATCGACATTCTCGCCAATAGGAGCGATCCACGCACTCGGTATTCGACCGAACTCCCAGTGCTGCATCAGCACGAGTTTGCCGCTTGCCGGTCTTGTGAAGTTCGGCGGCCAGTGATGGCGCAGATGGAAATCTGCATCGGAAAGGACGTGGCCGAAGCGCTCGGCGACCGCCTGGAAACGGGATGTCGTGGAAACAGAGCTGTTGTCCTCGAACGGAACGGCCCCGATCTCCAGGTTTCCGGTCTCGAGAATCTCGCGAAGCAACTCGCGATTGACATGGGCCAGACTGGAGGGCAGGAAGAAGGACCCCTCGAAATTGCCGCGCAATAAGGAGGTAGTTGCGTGCTCGGTGAATCTTCCTTGGCTGTCGAATCGATTGCCCCACTTTGTCTTGAAGCGCTGTAGATTGGCGTTCACCGAATCGAAGCGGCCGGCACTCGACCCTTCCCAATGATCCAATACGGCGTGGGGACAGTAGACGACCTTGAAGCCGTGTTCCCGAACCCGCAGACAAAAATCCACATCCTCTACCCCATTCAGGTATGCCTCGTCGAAGCCGCCCAGTTCCTCGAAGAGTTCCTTGCGAACCAGCATACAGGCACCGGTCACCATATCCATCTCGCATTGGGTTTCGACCCTGGGATCACGATAGTCGACTCCGCGATGCAGATGTTCGGGGACACCGTCATACAAAACCAGTCCAGCGTGTTGCACCTTCTCGCTTTCCGGGTACAGAAGTTTGGCACCCACGATACCAACCTTGGGATCCGACTCCGCAACGCCGACCATCGCCTTCAACCAGCCTGGGTGTGGCAGGGTATCGTTGTTCAGAAACACCACGAAGTCGCCTTGGGCAGCCTTTGCGCCCTGGTTGCAGGCGCGGGCGAAGCCGAGGTTGGTGTCATTGGACAACACCTGAACGTCTCCCTCGAAGGAGTTTAGAAGGTACGGCGTCCAGTCGGTCGAAGCGTTGTCCACAACGACCAGCTCGTAGTTCGGCTCGGCCTCATCGTTGGCGGCCAATGCATGCAGACAACGTTCGGTATGTTCCGCCTGGTTGTAGACCGGCATGACGATGGTCGCCTGCAGGGGGATAGCATCGCGGGTCGCTTGAAAGATATACTGCATGATCCGGGATTCGTGCCGTGCGCCTTCGGCATCGCCACCGAGCGCGCCTACCGCCTTCAAGATCGGCTCCATCGCCGTTTCGACCGGTGATTGCGAAGCGGACATCCGCGCGATTTTCAATCCGAGGCGTTTCATCATGGCCTGGATCTCGGCCAGGGTGAAAAAGTGAATGTGGGTGCGATCCAGCAGACCCTCGTCCCGGTATTGCCAGCGGCCGTTCACCAAGAGGTCAAGCAATACGGACTGATGCCGGATATTGGGGATGCTGCACACCAATGAACCGCCGGGCTTCAGGTACGGAAGCAGCTTGTTTACCGCCGCTTCCGGATCGCGGAGGTGCTCGAGAATATCACCGCAGGTGATACAATCGAAGAATTCCACCGGGTATGGCAGCGTTTCTATCTCGTCCATATCGGCGCCGATGACCGCGTCGAGATTCGAGCGTGCTTGGTTGGAAGCCCGCGTCTCCTTTTCGATGCCCACGACCTCTACGCCAGGCCGCTCGCTCTTGAGCAAGCGGCCCATTTCTCCGGCAGCGCACCCCACGTCCAGGATGTGAATGGCATGGGGAGGAATCAACGCGATGATCTCCGGCCGCTGGTTCTGATAGTAGGCGGGTAGCTCGGGCTGATTCGCCGGGCCGGCTTCCGTCGCTCTCCTTGCTGGCGCCGGTGAACCGGCAACGCAGGAGGCGACCGAGTGGGGCCCGAATATCTGGGCGAGAAGCTGGTCCGCTCGGTGGCCATAGGTATGGTGGGCGAGCACTTCGGTGCGGCCGCGCTCGGCTATCTCTTCCCGCTCATCCTCGTTCTTCAGGTAGTAGGCAACCAACTCCTCCAGATCCGCGTCCTCGTAGAGCACCAGATGGCGTCGGTCTTGGAACAGCTCTTCCAGTCCAGCCGCATTGGGAAGACGGTCGGTTATCAGCAAGCTGCCGCAGGCCATCGCCTCGAAAACCCGCATGTTTAGATCGCCGTTCAGACTGCGATTGAACACCAACTTGCCGCGGGAGAACAACAGGGCCATCTCCTCCAGTATCTTGCTGTCGACGCGGAGGTCGAACCCCGCTTCTTCCAAGCGCTCGAGCAGCCGAACCCGATCCTTGTGCCATGCCGGCATGGTTTGCCCCACAAAGACCACGTCGTACGCCTTTGGCACGTCGAAGGTGCGGTGAATCTCGGGTTCGCAGGCGGCGGGCAGCCATCCGGCGTTACAACCGGCGGCGGTGAGCCGCGCCACGTGATCGCGATTGAACATTACGAACGCGTGTTGGAACTGACGCGCATACTCGACGCGCCAGTTGCTTTGACCCGTGTGCAGATCACCAATCAAACAGGCGGTGGCACAGCCGAAATCCTCGGGATTGGTTATCTGGAATTCCGGCCCGGAATCGATCCAGACGACAAGGTCCGGTTTCCACTCGGAAGGTAGCGCCGCCATGACTTCCGCTGCCGAAACCTTGCCCCATGGCAGAGGGACATCGCAATTCCGCGCGAGTCGCAACAACAAACCCATCTTGTCGGCATCTCCGGCTCCGGTTGGTTTGAACGCGTGTTGATCCTCCCATTGTTTCCACTGACCCATCGTTCTTTCGTCGACCTTGGGTCCGCAGGTAAGCAGGTCGTGAGAGCGTCGCAATGCCCGTTCGTAGTAGGCGGACGTGGTCAGCGGATTGGACGGTGCCGCCAGCAGAATTTTGAGTCGTTTGCCAGCGGCGACAGGTTGGCTCAATTCCGCCGGCTTGGCGCAGGCCGAGGCGCCGCCCGCAACGCACTGTTGAAAAATTTCGTTCCATTGGGTGGCGCAGCGCTCGATATGGAACCGTTCTTCCACCGTTCGACGCCCATTCCGCCCCAGCTCCTCCGCCGCCGCCCGGTCGCTCAAGAGAAACTGAATCTTCTGTCGCAGATACTCCAGGTCCTCGGAAACGAATCCATTGAACCCATCGATGATGGGAGAAGAACTGTTGGCGATGGACACCACCGGCATCCCCGTCGCCATCGCTTCCAGCAGAGCAAGGTTGTACCCGTCTTCGTGTCGATCGGTAAGGGTGTTCAACAGCAACCGGTGTTGGCGGAATTGATTCTTGAGATCGTCCCATGACTGCGACGGCCTCGAGGCCGGAATAGAGGGATTGACCCCTACAAATTGAGGAGGGAAAGCGATCCCCGAGAATCTCCTCCTGAATACCGAAACCCTGCATGTGATCGCGCTCTTTCAGCATGTTGCCGACGCGCAGAACCCGTTGCAGTTGGCCGTTGAAGTCGCCGTAATCGTCAGGATCTATGCCGGAGACCACGACCGGCGCATCCCATCCCCAGTCTGCCCTCTTCTTCTCGGAGATAAAAGCAATGTCTATCTCTTTGAAGAGCGGTCTCAAGCCCTCGACGTACTCCTCCTTACGAGCTCCTTCGAGGCCGACGTCGGTGCCGATCATGTTGAGCATCACGAACAGGCGGGGCAAACTGAGATCTTGCACCGCCTGCACGTCTTGCAGCGTCATGCAGATCAGCAGATCGAACCTGCCATCGCGCAATCCGGCTTCGGCCTGCTCGGAGGTTGCCTCGGCAACGTTCTCCGGCAGCGGCCTGAAGCCGTGATTCCAGGTTTTTTGTGGATGCTGTTTGGGCGGGGCTACAAAAAAGGAATGGCCCGTGTGGGCGAAGAGACAGATATATGGCTCGTGCCAGTTGTACACGAGCACGTTGAGCTTTGGTAGGGGAGTCTGCATCGATCTCGGGAGCTTCTTTGGGTTAGTGGGGACATGTCGCGCCAGGAACCGTGGGGTCAATCCGTCCGGAGTGGCTACTTCCCTTTTTTCCCTTTCCACACCTGACTCAGAGCCTGCAGCTCTTCCCGTCCGCCCTTGACCGCACGCTCGTTCTCTTCCTTTATGCGCTCGTACACCTCGCCACGATGGACCGAGATGTCGGATGGAGCTTCAATCCCAAGCCGAATCTGCCTGCCCTGAACTTCCAATACGGTGATGCGAATATCACTGCCGACGACAATGCTTTCTCCGGCTTTTCGCGTTAATACGAGCATAATGATCTTCCCTGATGATAAGCTTCCGCCGTGCGGAGCTAATGGTTCCGGTTACTGTTTTCCCGCTGCGAGAATCGAATGTTTTGTGTTGTATTCGTCATCGACCAGTATCATTTGCTTCGCAACCATTGTGGTGGTGTTGATGCAAATGGGACCCTTCAGATTGGCGGTAACATCCTCTGGAATCTTGCTCAACGTCACGATGCAATAGATGGCCAGATTCTCGACACTGTCGATGCCAAGCCCTTCGAACTCTTCTTCGCCGACGTTCGGCTCGTACTCCGGCCATACCAGGACCGGGTTGACGAGCACGAAACCGAGGTTCGGTTCGTCGACGCAAAGCAATCGCAGAAAAGGGGTTTCTTCCTCCACTTCGAAAAGACCGAACCGAGTGAATCGCTCAAATCCGGGCAACCCGTGAGGAAATGTGACGACATTGCTCTTGTCCACGGTCACGTCGCCAAATTTGGCGCTTTGAAAACTTACTTTGTCATTTTCGCTCATCTAGTACTTCCCTCGCAGTCACGACGGTTCATGCTCGCCACTCAAAATAGATGCGGTGTCTGGTTGCCGTCATTGAGAAAACCGTGGGTGAAGGGGAGAGAAATTAGATGAAATCCATCAGGGACTGGGGAATCACAACATTGCCGGAGGCCAAAGCGGCCTGAAACACATCCTGCTCCTGTTGCAGGTTTACTATCGTGGAGGTGAGGTCCACGTCTTCGTCTGCGGAAAGAATGGTGGTCATCTCCACCGATATGCGATCGAGAACGTTTCGCGTGATCTCCATGCGATTCACCCGCGCGCCGATCAAGCCGCGTACGGACGAAATGCGTTCGCGCATTTCCGCCAGCCCACTCAATGTATTCCGGACTTCGTCAGCGGAATTGTCACGCAACGCATCCCGAAGTTCGATGAGGGCAGAAAAGGCGTTGACATTGCCTTCAAACAACTCGTTCCCGGGGATATTCACTTGCATGACGATACCGTCTGAAATCTCCCGCTCGATACTCCCATCCGTCTTCCCCCGCGGCTTGACGTCCGTGATGACACCGTTCACCCTGTTTGGCACGTAGGGGATATCTGACGTCTGGGTGCCTGCAAAGATATAACGGCCACGATATCTGGACTCGCTGAGACTCTGAACGTGCTCGAGCAACTGATCGACCTGGTCCGCGATCGCGTTGCGTTGATCTGCGTTGAAGGTGCTCGTCGCACCCTGAACCGCGAGGCCGCGAACCTGTACGAACAGCGCCTCCATTTCGTTGAGCGTCGCCTCGGATAGCTCGAGCCAACCAATTCCGTCACTGATGTTCTTGTGAAACTGCTCCACGTTGCGCAATTCGCCGCGTAGAGCCAGAGAGCGTTCTATGGCAGCGGGGTCGTCGGAGAGAGAGTTCAAACGCGTGCCGGAAGAAAGCTCGTTCTGAAATCGAACGATGCGTTCGTAGGATCGATCGAGGTTGTTGACCAGTGTGCCAACGGCCATTCTCGTCGTAATCCGCATACTAGTCTCTCCTTGTGGAGACGCACCAAATATAGTGGGGGCGTATTTTTATGTCCATCACTAATCCCTTGTCGCCGTTCACTATGGCTCAGATGTTTATGGTGATTTCCATAAGATCATCGATGATCGAAACGGTACGCGCCGCCGCCTGATAAGCCCGCTGAAAGAGCACCAGCTGCGCAGCCTCGTCATTCAGGGAAACCCCCTGCACACTCTGCCTGCGGTTCTCGATCTGACTTGAAAACAGGCGATGGTTCGAAGCCATGGTCTGCGCTTCCTTGCTGCGCGCGCCAACCTCGCCGATAAGCTCATAGTAGAATCCCTCAACCGTGACCGACCCCCCTGCCAGTATCTTCTCGTTGCGGAGGGCACTTATGGCCAGGGCGGCGCCGTTGTCTCCAGAGTTCCCGTCACCCGACGCCGCGATATTGTCGAGATCGCTGCGTATGGCATCGTCCAGCACAATATTGCTGGCGCTGGTCATGTTGGCGTTGAAGAAATCGACGCCGGCGGTGCCATCGCGCCCGAATCCAGCACTGTGCCGTGCGTTGACCTCTACCACCATCGCCGCAACCATGTCGTCCAGCCGCGCCACGATGCCAGGCACAACGTCATCGCGGACATCGATAATGCCGCGCAACCGACCTTCTCGAATGGAAGCGAGACTGCCGTCGTCCGAAAACGATATCCGCGCAGAGGTGATCCCGCCCCGACTTAGCTGCCTTGTTTCGAGGTGCACCGACTTCGCCCCCTCTACGAGATTGTGTCCGCTCAGCAGCACGGAGACCTGACCGTTTTCTCTCTCCACGGTCGAAATGTCCACCCGCAGCGAAAGATCTTCGAGAAGGCGATCTCGTTGATCCTCCAGGTCGCCTGCGTCATCGGTGCCAAATCGGGCTTGAGGAATCTCGCCATTCAGCTCGGCCAACTGATCGAGAATGTCGTTAATCTCAACCACCTCCTGCACTACCTCCGCGTCCAGCTCGAGGCGGGCATCGCGAAGCTGCGCGTGATATTGGTGCAGCGTCGTGGACAGAAACTCCGCCTCCTGCCTGAGCGCGGCACGTGCAGCACCACTCTCCGGAACGTTGGCCAGATCCTGCCACGCGTTCCAAAAACGACTCAGCGAGCCGCTCAGGCCTACTCCGGACGGTTCATTGAAAATCGTTCCGGCTTCGCTGGATCCAGCGCCTGCAGGTTCGTTGAAGATGGCCTCCAGCCCGCCCAAAGCCCGCTCCATCGCCTCCCAACGCCCCAATAGCTGCTGCTCAACACGGATCTGAGAGTCGAGAAACTGGCTGCGCTGGCGCACGACGCTCGACACATCCACACCCGTGCCATTGCGCGCATTCTCCAGATTGACCTGGCGACGAGAGTATCCGGGCGTGTTGACATTGGCGATGTTGTGCCCAGTGACATTCAGCGCTGCCTGCTGCGATTGCAGCGCACGCCTACCAATCTCAAGGCCCTGATTAATTGCGGACACCGGCATTCCTCGCCCTCACCTTCATCCGGTCTGATTCAATACGGATCGCCGCGAATCGCGACCCCTGGCACGTCCCGAATGGCCGTACATACCACGGGCTATCGGTTGACCCGCCAGAATATCGAGACAGCGTTCGGTGTAACGCATCGATTGCCTGATGAGGAATGCGTTGTTGTCGTTGGTCTCGCGGATCCGCTGATTGAGCTCCAACACCGTGGCGCGCATGCGTGCCAGTTCGTCGCTGTGGGGACCTTCGAGCGCCTCCATCAGTTTGGCAAGGGTCACACGGTCCTCGCCCAGATCCAGCTCCTCGGACAGCTCTGCAATCAGCTGAATGCGCTTCGCTTCCAGTTCTTGTGCCTGGAAAGCCAGACCTTCCTGCGCAGCAACGCTGCGTTCGATCGCCTGCATGTCGTCGTCGACGATCGCTTCCTGTTCCTCATGGAGCAGTTGCAACAGTTGGTGAAAGGTCCGTATCTCGCCGTTTATCAGGGCGATCAGTTTCACCACAAGTGAATTATTCATGATCCTTTTTGCTCAGTTTCAGTGAGGGTACGTCGGGCCCAAAGAACTGTAGCGCTTTGGCCGGACCACCCTCGATCTTGTCGTTTTGTTCCGGACCGGATTCTTCCAATCCGTACTGCCGGCTAAGTTGCCGATAGAGCATCGCACTAATGCTATTGGGCCCGCTCTTCGCAGCGAGCTTCTTCGCCCACTCCTCGTCCAGCATCGATTCGAAAATCTGTTCCCCGTTGCTCTTTTCTATGAGACCACCGCTGGTAATAGTCTTGCGCATCGCTTCCAGCATCTGAAAGACAAACACTGACTCCAGATCTTCCGACGCATCTTTCAGCGCCGCGCGTTGCTCCGCCGGAGTGCGAGCGGCGGCAATGGCATTCAGGCGCCCTCGCATCATTGCGTCCGGACGCTGCGCTCTGTTGCCGATTTCAATCGGCGCGTTGGTCAGTCCAAACTTCGCGGGATCCATCTGCAATCCTTATTTGATGATCAGTTCCGCCCGCAACGCCCCAGCTGTTTTCAGAGACTGCAGGATGGCGATGAGATCCCTTGGTGTTACACCCAAGGCGTTGAGGTTGCGCACCAGTTCGCGAACCGTCGGCATTGCACCTACGTCGAAGGAGCTGATGATCGGATGAAGGCGGTCGGGCTCTTCGACAACCTCGGCCTCCCCACCGAAAACGTCGCCACCGGTGTCGCCGGCTATCTTCAGCTTCAGGCTTCCGTGAGACAGGGCCACAGCAGATACGGAAACATTCTCGCCAATAATGACCGTGCCGGTCTTTTCGTTCACGACGACACGCGCCGGCAGGTCCGGGATTACCCGCACCTTTTCCAGGTCCGCTATGTATTCCACCAGTTGGTGCCGCTCGCCGCGCTCGGGGGGAATTCGCACTTGAATCGTGGATGGGTCCACTGCGGTCGCCAGGTTCGCTTCGCCGAAGAAGGTGTCGATTGCAAAAGCCGCGCGGGACGCTGTAGTCCAATCCTCTTGATACAGAACGACCATAACATCCTCGTCGAGCTGCTGCAGTCGCTCCGGCTCCTTGATTACAATGCCTCCGGCTGGCACATTCCCCGCCACGGCATGGTTCTTTTGCACCGTTCCGGGCCCTCCTCCACCGAGGTTGAATCCCCCGATCGAAACCGGACCCTGTGCGGTGACGTAGACCTCGCCATCAGGACCGGTGAGGTTTGTGCGCAACAAAGTGCCTCCCTGAAGCGAACTTGCGTCACCGAGCGAGGCGATATGCACGTCGATGGTGGTGCCTTCGCGGACGAACGGCGGCAGGTTCGCCGTTACCGACACACCCGCCACGTTGCGCACCCTGACCTGTTCGGGACTTACGGCCAACTTCATGTGGTGCATCATGTTCGCCATCATCTGAAACGTGAACTCCGCTCTGCGCCCATCCCCCGTTCCTTCCAGACCGATGATCAGACCGACTCCAGTCAGCTGGATGTCCTGACCCATGCGAATGTGGCCCAGATCCTTGATGCGCACCGCGTTTGAACCCCAGACGTCACCTGGCATGCCTGCTGAGATCGTCAGCAATGCGATTGCCACTGTCAGGTGATGAGCGGTCATTCGGAGCATATCAAAAAATCCAATTGATGAACCTGACGATTACACCCGGTCGCGCCGCTTGAGTAATCGTTCCCTTGCCGGTGTACTCGACTTGGAGATCGGCGATGTTCGACGAGAGGATCGTGTTGTCTCGACGGATGGAAGCGGGGTTTACGGAACCGCTGAGATAGATCGCCTCTGTCTCGCCATTGATTTTTACCGTCCGCACCCCTTCCACGATCAGGTCGCCGTTCGGCTTGGTGCCAACCACGGTTACCGTAATTCGAGCGGTGAGTGTTGAGTTCCTGGAGGTCGATCCCTGGGCGTCGTATTCGGTTGAGGCATCGCTTTCCAGCTGATGCAGGGGAAGGAAGCCGAGAATGTTGCCGGCGCCTGGAATCGTGCTGCCGATGTCGATTGTGTTTTCCTTGTCCGTGGAAGTCGCGGTTCGGTTGCTGGCCGAGGCGCTTTCCTGAATCAAGACCGTGAGGACATCGCCGATTCGACGCGCCTTGGGGTCGGCAAACAGAGACATCGGCTGCGCTTGGGATCGGGCAACGGCTATAGCCAGGACAAGCGAAATCGATATGAAGAGTTTCGAGTAGCTCACGTTGCTTCCAGTTCTATGTTATAATCCCATGTTCACAGTGCCGTTATCCATCACCGTTCCCTGTACGATCCGACCAGAATCGCGATTGCGCACGCGAATGCGGCTGCCAACGCTTCCATCTTGAATCGCCACACCGCGGGCAGACACCCAAATACCCGAGCTTGCCGCCACCAGCTCTACCTCATCGCCACGGAAGATCACGGGCACCTGTTCGACGTGGTCGGCGGACAGGACAGCACCCAGAGCCACCGGGCGTTTGGTGCGATCGCTGGAGAGCCCTTCGAAGCTGGTGAAGTACCCTCCCCTGACCGCGGTGATGTCGCGAATCGCCAGCTCGACCATCTCCTCGCTCAAGATTTCGTGGCGGCGAATGTTGCGCTTGGCCACCAGCACTTCCATGTTGAGGCGGGTGTCGACGGTAACTGCGATCGTTTTCTGGGTCTCTCCGTCACAGCGCAAAGCAGCCCGCACCATCGTTTGCCCGCGAAACGGCCGGGAGGAGATCGAACGTACCTGGATCCCAACCGGACCATGGCAATCGAGGGCAACCTCACCCTGCCAGCGAACGCGCACATCCATCTCCACGCCGGGCTCGGCAGTGGTTTCGGAGTGGACGTATTCCTCAACGGCGCCGTGAATGGCGCCCTCCGATACGAGCTGGAATCCGGACGCGGTCTGTGCCGCGATGAGGACGAGAAGTATTCCGAGCTTCAAGCGGTATTCCCTAGCCTAACGTTTCAGGTTGTTGGCGTTGGAGAGCATCTCTTCTGAAGTCTGGATCGCTCTGGCGTTAATCTCGTACGCCCTCTGCGCCACAATCATGCTCACCATTTCGTCTACGACTTCGACGTTGGAAAGCTCCAGGAACCCTTGCGACAGCTTGCCGAATCCCTGATCGTCAGGTGCTCCGGAGACCGGGGTCCCGGAGGCCTGCGTCTCTAGGAAGAGGTTGCGGCCGATGCTCTTCAATCCCGCCGGATTTATGAAGCGGGCCAGTTCCAGCTGACCAACTCCCTGAACAGCGGCGCTCCCCGGAAGCTGCACGCCGATCTCACCGTTGGAGGCGATATTTATGGCCGTGGCGTCCTGGGGAATCGTGATCTGCGGTTCAAGGGAGTACCCGTCGGAGGTCACGATCGTTCCCTCCGCGGACAACTTGAGCGCACCATCCCTCGTGTAGGATACCGTGCCATCGGGCAGGGTAACCTGGAGAAACCCGTCTCCGTCGATGGATACATCCAGCGGATTGTTCGTCGGCGTCAAGGTGCCCTGCGAAAAGATCCTCTGTGTTGCCACCGGTCGGGTGCCATAGCCTATCTGCAATTCAACCGGGACCTGAGCCCCTTCGGCCTGGGTCGCGCCCGCGAGGCGCAGCTGTTGGTAGAGCAGATCCTGGAACTCCAGCTTGCTCTTCTTGTATCCGGTCGTGTTCACATTCGCCAGATTGTTGGCGATGTTGTCCACGTTCATCTGCTGCGCTATCATGCCGGTTGCGGCGGTGTATAGTGCCCTGCTCATTGGCTTGTAGCTCCTCTTTTAATCGTTATCGAACGACGCCAAGATCGTTGACCGCGCGGTCCAGGGTGCTGTCTTGGATCTGGATCGCCCGCTGGTCCGCTTCGTAGGATCTGAACACGTCAATCATTTTAACCATCTCGAGCACCGGCTCGACGTTGGCCTCCTCGAGGAAACCCTGCGATACTTGGAAATCCTCTGCGGGAATTTGGGTGGCGCCCGGATCGGGAATAAACAGGCCGTCCTTTGATTTGTTCAGGACCGGCTGAAACGGACTTTGCGCTTTGAAGTTGCGATCGTAGAGCTGCGGAAAATCCACCACCTGTAGACGGGCAATCCGCGTATCTTCTCCCGTCAATTCGTCACGGCCGCGTACTACCCCGTTTCCGTCCACCAGAGGCACCTGAAAATTCTCAGGTATCGCGATCTGAGCACCGTTTTCATCAAGTACCGGGTAGCCCATCGGAGTCACCAGGGTACCCTGATTGTCCTTGGCGAAATTGCCGTTGCGGGTATACTGGACCCCTTCCGGGGTTTGAATCGTAAAAAACCCCTTACCCGAGATCGCCATGTCGAACATGTCGCCCGTGCGACGTAGCTGGGCTTGCTCGAAATCGGTCCAAATCCCTTCGAATCGATTTATGCGCCAATCTGGATAATCACCGGAGAGCCGTTTCTTGGCTTCCTGGACTTCGCGCAAAAACAGGCTGTCCCGCTTGAACCCCGGCACCTCCGTGTTGGCCAGGTTATTGGCTATAGCCTCGTGACGAGTCGATTTTGGCAACATTCCAGATGCGGAGATGAACAACCCTTCTATCATGATTCTCGTTCCCTTTGAAACTGACTAGACCTATAGCTCCGGCTGCTTGGTAGCAAGCTATGTGCCACTTTCCCCCTCCCAACCTATCTTCATACGGACCAATCAGATAGCACTTGTCCGCAAGCGCCGGGCCGGAGCAGATCTCGGAAAGAATTTCCAAGCACTCTGCCTCCGTCTGCCGGCCAACGGCAGACATGGACTCCGGTTTGCTACCATCGACCTACCAAGGTTATTCCACGGGGTTACGTTTCCGCCAGACACGTCGTATGATATTGTTAATACTGTTGTTGTGATTTCTTGACCAGCGCTTTGCAGCGCCGGATATTAGAACGGTTGAGGCGATTCCATCTCGATTGTGAGCAATAGATTCTCGTGAGCGGCAGAGCCCTACTTTTCCTGATCGCCGGAATGAGCGCCTCCTTCCTGGTGGTACTACTCATCGTGAGTGCTGTCGTCGAGCCGGATGTGAAACGCCGTCCCAGGCGCCGCGCTCAACGGACCGGGGTCGAGATATCCCCCAGAGCACCGGCAGCCGAGACCCGGCGGGACGTGTCTCCAAAGGACGCCGTGAGTGAGACCTCTCCGCCGAGCTCCCCGGGCAGTCTGGGAACGACGGATACCCCGGTCGAAGGGAATTTGGGGAAGGCAGGCAGGATTCGTCGGGCCGAGCAACAGGTTCGGCAGGCGGCCCAGGCGGCCCAGGAATTCAAGATTGTCCGGAATGAGCTGAAACAGCAGATCGCGGCGCTCAAACAGGAGCGCAAGCTGATGCTTGCGGAATTGGCGGGGGCTTTGGGCACGATGTCCACTAGAGAAGCGGTGGATCAGATCGAGGCGCTGGACGAAACAGCGGCTGTGGAGGTGCTACGAAGAACCTCCCAAGCGCGCCGGAAGGAAATCCTAGAAAGGCTCAGTCCGAAACGGGCACGAAGACTGCGGCGAAAGCTTTGAGGGCGGCGGAGAATTAAGGTCGGTGTGCCCGGAGAGATCTATATCAAATCGTCGTAGATCGATTGTAGTTTTGTTCCTTGGGTTCCGGCGTTGTAGTTCGCCTCGACGTGTCGGCGCCCTGACTGCCCCATCGCCAACCAGAGATCGGGATGATCTGCTAGGTGGATGATACGCTCAGCCAACGCCTCGACGTCTCTTTCGGGAGCCAGTAATCCGGATTCTTCGTCGATCACGTATTCGGGAATGTCCGCGTGTCGCGTTGCTATGACTGGCATACCGGCCGCCTGCGCATCTAGGAGAATTACCGGTGCGCCGCCCTCGCTGTCACCATCTTTTGCGGTCACGCTCGCCTGCACCAGAATGTGGCATCGTGAAATCTCCTCAAGTACCTCGGGATAGGTCAACGCTCCGCGCATGGTGGTGATATCCCCCAGTGAAGTCTCACGCAAAACCCTTTCGATATTCTCCTGCTCGGGCCCCTCGCCAACGACTACCAGCTCGCATGAGAGATCCCTCGCCAACCTTGCCCGTGCCAACGCTCGCAGGGCATAGGTGATCCCTTTCTTCTCGCGGAATGGAGCACAGATAAGGAAGCGGATCCGACCAGCGTCCGGGGAACGCGTCCGAAACTCGATGTCCGGCATGCTGACTCCCAAGTGGTGCAGCTTCACCTTGTCCCGGGGACAACCCGCTTCTTCCAAACCCTCGACCATCGCTTCCCCCTCCGCCAGGAAACAGTCCCCCTCCGCGAACAGCTCCCGATAGATCCGTTGCCACCTGGGATCCCGCTGATCCCGCGAAACATCGTAACCATAAAACGAGGTCACCAATGGCAGTCCGGTCTGCCGCTTGGCACGCAGGCATCTACATCCTTGATGACCGAAATGAGCGTGAATAAGATCGACCCCCTCCCGTCGCAGAATCGGGGCATAAAACGGATACATTCCGGTAATGCGGCGGGCAAACCGATTGCCCAGCCGTTTCATCAAAGGGTATGCCTCCGCCGAATATACCTTGGCGGCGGCAAAACGATCGGCGTTCAGCTGCTCTTGGGTCAATACGATCGAGCGATACCGATCCAGGTGGATCAGTTGCGCATAGAGCCAGATGTTGTTCGCCTGAAGATAGGGTGTTGCACAATGAGCTACGGTATTTCGATCTTGGCTCATCGCTTCTGGCTCGCGCAAGTTGCGGCGAGACTCTTCGAGTGAATCTCCCCGAACTTGCCGGAGGCTCCATTTTTTGAGAGGATTGGAGCATGGCACAACGACACAGGTGTTCCCCAGAGGTACGCGAACGTGCGGTTCGGTTGGTGTTCGAACACGGGAACGAGTATGAATCCCAGTGGGCTGCCATCTGCTCGATCGCGTCCAAGATAGGTTGCACCGCGGAAACGCTTCGCAAGTGGGTGCGCAGACAGGAGGTCGACAGCGGCCGCCGCGACGGTCTTAGCAGCGATGAGCGGGCGCGGATTAAAGACCTGGAGCGTGAGGTCCGTGAGCTGCGACGAACCAACGAGATCCTGCGCAAGGCGTCGGCTTTTTTCGCTCAGGCGGAGCTCGACCGCCGACCGAAGTAATGGCGGCCTTCGTCGATGCACATGGTGACGAATACGGGGTCGAGCCCATCTGCAATGCCCTGCCGATCGCTCCGTCCACCTACTACGAACACAAGGCTCGACAGGCCGATCCGGCGCGCCTGCCACCGCGTGTTCGCCGCGATGCGGTGTTGCGCGAAGAGATCGAGCGCGTGTGGAACGACAACTTCCAGGTCTACGGCGCCCCCAAGGTCTGGCGACAACTCGGTCGTGAAGGCTGGAAAGTAGCGCGTTGCACGATCGAGCGCTTGATGCGCCAGATGGGGCTTCAGGGTGCCACACGGGGACCACGCTTCAAGGTAACGACGATCGCGGACAAGGCCGCACCGCGACCCGCTGACCTAGTGGAGCGCAACTTCAACGCGCAGCAACCCAACCAGCTGTGGGTCGCCGATTTGACGTATGTAGCGAGTTGGTCGGGCTTCGTGTATGTCGCCTTTGTCATCGACGCCTTCTCACGGATGATTGTGGGCTGGCGCGCTTCCGGCACGCCGCACAGCGACTTGGCGCTGGATGCCCTGGAACAAGCCCTATACGCACGCCCTGAGAGTGACCGGCTCGTGCACCACAGCGACCGTGGGGTGCAATACGTCTCATCCGCTACACCGAGCGTTTGGCCGAGGCTGGTATCGAGTCGTCTGTCGGCAGCGTCGGTGACTCGTATGACAACGCGCTGGCCGAGACCATCATTGGTTTGTACAAAACCGAAGTCATCCGCCGCCGCGGCCCCTGGCGTAACCTCGAACACGTGGAATTTGCGACCCTCGAATGGGTGGACTGGTTTAACAACCGACGGTTGCTGCAGCCGATCGGCAATATCCCACCGGCCGAGTATGAGCAGCAGCAGCAGGAAACCCAAGCCATGGTGGCTTGACTCACGTAACTGAGCCTCCGGAGAACCCGGGGCGATTCAAAGACTCGGTTGGTCCGGGACTGTTTCACCTTCGATGTTCCAAGCGACTCATCTCACAATCCAAGCTCGAATCGAGGTTCGTTTGCTTGAAAACGCGCCAATATACCCACATCGGCAGGTAACGCCAATGGCGACGGGACAGCTCTCGTCCTTGTGAAACGATTCCCCTCCCGCCATATTATACGCCGTTTGAACAACAAGAGTCTTTTGGAAAGTTGGCATGAATCCGAAAGAGGTCGCTGCCCTCAAAGCAGTTCAGTACGTCCGCGACGGCATGGTCGTTGGTCTTGGCACAGGCTCCACTGCGGAGTTTGCCATCAGAGCGCTTGGCGAGCGGGTCGGGGAGGGTTTGAAAGTGCAGACGATTGCCACCTCGGACGAATCGGAGCGCCTGGCGCGAGAACTCTCCATCGAGGTAGTAACCCTCGAAGACGAGCCGGTAGTCGATCTCACCATTGACGGAGCCGACGAGGTCGATCCCAACCTCGATCTCATCAAAGGACTGGGCGGCGCACTATTGCGCGAAAAAATCGTCGCGACGGCTAGCACGAGAGAGGTTATCATCGTGGACCCTTCCAAGAAGGTGCAAAAACTTGGAACCAGATCCCCGCTTCCCATCGAGGTGATCCCGTTCGCGTGGCCGTTAGTGCACCGAGAACTCATGGAGGGTGGATTGCGATCCAAACTCAGACCGGCTAAAGACGGACAGGCCACCTACGAGACGGACAATGGAAATCTTGTTCTGGATTGCGCCTTTCCTGATGGCATCGACGATCCCTTGCAGATGGAAAGCCGGATCAATCGCATGGCCGGTGTGATCGAGAACGGATTGTTCGTCGGCTTGACCCACATCGTCATCGTGGGCAACGAAGACGGAACATGTGAGATCCTGGAGAGGTCGACGTGAGCGAGGCGAATCGAAACGATACACGGCGGCGCTTCCTGCGCAACGCCGGGCTCGCTACCACCGGGATCGTTGCCGCCGGGGGCCTCGAAAAGAGCGCGGCCATGGCGTCTGAGCCTTACACCTGGAAGATGGTCACCACCTGGCCGAAGAATTTTCCGGGCCTTGGAACCGGCGCCAATCACCTGGCTGAAACGATAGCGCAGATGTCGGGCGGGCAGTTGCGCATTCGAGTGTATGGCGCCGGAGAGCTAGTCCCCGCCCTCGGGGTATTCGATGCTGTCAGTCGCGGCACCGCCGAGATGGGCCATGCCGCATCCTATTACTGGAAGGGTAAACACGAAGCAACCCAGCTGTTCGCAGCTGTACCGTTCGGCTTGAACGCCATGGAGATGAACGCCTGGTTGTATTTTGGTGGCGCCCAGCAGCTATGGGACCGACTCTACGGCGATTTCAATCTCAAGGGATTCCCCGCCGGCAACACCGGCGTTCAGATGGGCGGTTGGTTCAATCGGGAGATCAACGAGATCGGCGATTTCAGCGGACTCAAGATTCGCATGCCCGGCCTTGGCGGTGAGGTCCTCCGCAGCCTGGGCGCCACCGTGCAGCTGCTTCCGGGGGGAGAGATCTTTCAGGCACTCAAGACCGGAGTCATCGACGCCACCGAGTGGGTGGGACCCGACAACGATCTGGCCTTCGGCTTTCAACAGGCTGCCAGATTCTACTACTGGCCCGGCTGGCACGAGCCCGGTACCACCATCGAGGCGATGGTAAACAGGGAAGCGTTCGAAAATCTCCCGGCCCATCTGCGTGCCGTGATCGAACGCGCCTGCCAGGCCGCCAACGACCACATGCTGGCAGAGTTCACAGCCAGAAACAGCGCCGCGCTGCAAACCCTCGTAAGCAAACACAAAGTCCAGCTGCGCCGTTTTCCCGATCCTGTGTTGAAGGCCCTGGGCTCGAAGGCCGCCCGCGTCGTCGAGGAGATTGCTGCCAGCGATCCTTTCTCCAAACAGGTGTACGATTCCTTCCAGAACTTCCGCAAAGATTCCGCGGGTTATACGCGCATCACCGAGCAGGCCTACTCCCACGCTCGTGCCCTCACATTCGGATAGACAACCCGTACCTTGAGGGTCGCCGATAAATGGGTATCGCGCACCCTGCCGTGGCTTACGCTTGCCATGGTCCTGGTGACTTTCACGATCGTCATACTGCGGTACGGGTTCGAGCTGGGATGGGTCTGGATGCAAGAGATCGTGCTGTATATGCACGCTTTCGTTTTTCTTCTCGGTTCGGCCTACGCCCTGGGCCGCGACGCTCACGTTCGTGTCGACATCCTGTATCGCCCGCTGTCTGAACGGGGCAAGGCGGTGGTCGACGGGCTCGGCTCGCTCTTGCTGCTCATCCCAATCTGTATGGTGATTTTCCATCAAGCGTATCCGTACGTCATCGACTCCTGGCTCGTCTTCGAGGGTTCGAAAGACGGAGGCGGACTCGAAGCGGTCTTCCTGCTCAAGACCGGCATACTGCTGTTCTGTCTCCTGCTCTTTCTGCAGGCGCTGGCCATCTTGCGACGAACTGTTTCAACCCTTCGAAGGTGACGAGCGTGTCCGACTATCTCCCGTTGCTGATGTTCCTGGTTACCCTTGCCGTCCTGCTCTCCGGGTACCCGGTGGCATTCTGCCTCGCCGGAACCGCCCTGTTGTTCGCTGCCCTCGGCATTCTTGGCGGTCAGTTCGACGCCGCCTTCCTATCGGCGATCCCGCCGCGAATATTCGGCATCATGGCCAACGAGACCCTGATCGCTGTACCGCTCTTCGTATTTATGGGAGTGGTGTTGGAACGGTCGAAGATCGCCGAGGATTTGCTGGACACCATGTCGCAGCTGTTCGGAGGATTGCGCGGCGGATTGGGAATCTCGGTCTGTCTAGTGGGGGGACTGTTGGCGGCCTCCACCGGCATCGTGGGCGCTACCGTCGTAACGATGGGGCTCATTTCGCTGCCCGCCATGTTGAAGAGACGCTACTCGCCTTCTCTCTCCTCCGGTATCATCTGTGCATCTGGAACCTTGGGACAGATCATTCCCCCCAGTATCGTCCTGGTGATCCTTGGAGATGTGATCAGCTCCGCCAATCAACAAGCGCAGCTCGACCTCGGTAATTTCTCGCCAACCGGTGTGTCTGTGGGAGACTTGTTTTTGGGCGCCTTGGTGCCTGGGCTCCTCTTGATGTGTATGTATACCGGGTATGTCGTGGTTGTCGGTCAACTGCGGCCGCACCTGGTTCCGGCGTTGTCCGCCACCGATCGCGAGCCACTCGCGAGCCGCGCATTTCTACGCAAGCTTCTTTTGGTTCTGGCGCCTCCTCTCATCTTGATTGTGGGAGTGCTGGGTTCGATCCTCACCGGCATTGCCACCCCTACCGAAGCGGCTTCGGTGGGCGCGGTGGGTGCAATCCTGTTGTCGTTGCTCAAGGGAGAGCTCAACCGGGACGTGTTGTCTCAGGTCATGCGTACGACGACCGAGATCAACACCATGGTCTTCACGATACTCATAGGAGCCAGCGTCTTCTCCCTGGTGTTTCGCGGGTATGGAGGAGATTTAGTCGTGGAGGAGTTTCTGCAGGGCCTCGATGGAGGTGTTGCGGGTTCGTTCGTGGCGGTGATGGTGGCGATGTTCTTTCTCGGTTTTTTTCTGGATTTCTTCGAGATCATTTTTGTCGTGGTGCCGATCGTGGGTCCCATATTATTGAAGATGGGACTAGACCCGATCTGGCTCGGGGTGATGATAGCTGTCAACCTGCAGACGTCTTTCTTAACACCTCCGTTCGGTTTCGCCCTGTTCTATCTGCGTGGAGTGGCCCCCGGAGAGATCGATACACGGCAGATTTACGCGGGAGTAATACCCTTCATATTGATGCAACTGGCGATGCTGCTGGCTTTGTGGATCTACCCCGAACTCGCTACCGCCCTGCCGAGAATGGCGTTCCAGTATCCCTGACTCGACGGTATCGTGCGGACGTAACGCCTCACCCGAGCCCGACTCCGACCCCGTGATCGTATACCAGCTCACCGCCGAAGTAGGCGGCGATCCACAGAACCACGCTTGCTAGCAGCGCGGCAATAGCCCAAATACGGGGGTCGCGTCCCTGCAGCTGGAACGGAAGGCGCCCCAGGGCGATGAGCAGGCAAAGAAACAAAGACGCAGTTGCCCAGTCTTCGTGTCGTTCGATCAAGATGGCGATCGAGCCGTCTGCCCGATTGGATGCAGCCGCGTCATTGCCCGAGACCACCGAGCCGATGGCGGACAGGGTGCCCGCAACCAGAACCGCAAAAGCCAGCGGGTGCCACTCCCGCTTCCCCAATGGGCCTGCGATCAGATCGATAGCCGCGCTGAGTGGCAGCAGGACGAGCGGAAAATGAACCAGTGCCGGATGTAGCTCCATATTGCTCACCAAATTTGTGGCCGCCAAGATAGACCGGCCTCGCTGGCGCTGCAAGGCAAGTTGACAGCTACACCGCTTCGCGATATCATTCGACCCTTCGATTCTGCCTCAGGGCAATCCACTACAGGTATAAGATCGTTGCGAATCCAGAAAGCGATCGCTATTCCCGCGCTGGGGGGTTACTACAACGAGGACCTCAAAGCCATCCGCTCCGGCGCAAAACCGGATGGCCTGTTCTTTGCCGATCCCCCACAGTCTCCAGGGTTTCGCTCCATTCGCCAGCCCAGCGAGGCCTCATCCATCTTACTCATTCTCGATGACCATCAGGTTGCCTTCGGCGATGCGCTCAGCGTCGACTATGCCGCCGCGGGGGGCCGCTCCGGGCTCTTCTCAGCGGAACGACAGGTTCCCCTGTTGAACGAGATATGCCAGACCCTCGTTGGTCGCAGGATCGGCGGGTTCGTCGCCATGTGCGAGGAGCTAGAGGAAACCGTCGCTCGAAACGGGCTGCACCAGCCAGGAGCCATGTTCGGTTTCTCACAGGCCATCCTCCAGGCCGTGGCGATGAAGCGGAAGATCACCTGCGCCGAGGTGGTGGCCGATGAACTGGGCACCACCATCGGAGATGAACCCACTCCACTCGGCATTCAGAGCGGGGAGTACCGCCGGGACGCCGTGGACAAAGCGATCGCAAAAGGTGTGGATGTCTTGCCCCACGGATTGATCAACGACCTGGAGACAACGGTCGGCACCGAGGGAGTAAAGCTGAAGGAATATGTGTTGTGGATCGCCGACCGCATACGGAAGTACGGGGTTGAGGGATACGCACCGCGGATCCACTTGGATCTCTATGGCCAGCTAGGCGCCACGTTCGATCACGACCTCGAGAGAATGACCAAGTTCTTGAGTGATCTCGAGCATACTGCCCGACCTTACCAGCTGTGCATCGAGACACCGGTGCTGATGGAAAGCCTGGAGTCTCAGCTCGCGCTATTGACGACACTGCGCGCTGCGCTGGATAAATGCGGATCAACGGTTCAGCTTATAGTCGACGAATGGGCGAACGACCTGCACGACATCCGCCGTTTCCTCAATGCCGCAGCGGCGCATATGATCCACATCAAAACTCCCGATCTCGGTTCTCTTCACCGCAGCGCCCAGGCCGTTCTCGAATGCCGCGCCGCCGGGGTCGCACCGGTTCTGGGCGGCTCTTGTGCCGAGACCGACCAGTCTGCGCGGCTGGTGGCCCACATTGCGCTTGCAACCTCACCGGAGTGGGTGCTGGCGCGCCCCGGGATGGGTGTGGACGAGGGTGTGCAGCTCCTGCACAACGAGATGGCTCGAACTCTAGCTCTCATCAAGGCGAGGACCCGATGAGCGGCATCCTCCAGTGTGCTAGGTGCGGCTTTGATTGCGGACCCGAATCGACCAACTATTGCTGTCCCAAATGCCAGAGCAAGCTGATCTACCGAGGGACAAAACCGAGGTTCCCGGAACGGTCGATTTGTCAGCGCAACGCCGATATGTGGCGTTATGCCGAGGCGCTCCCCCACTTCGAACAACGCGTCTCTCTCGGGGAAGGTTTTACTCCCCTTGTGCCGTTGACCGTCGACGGCATCCAGACCCTCGCCAAGTGCGAGTTCAGCCTGCCCAGCGGATCCTACAAGGATCGCGGCTCGGCCACCCTGATGAGCTACCTGCGGTCTATTGGCGCGGGGGAAGTCGTGGAGGATTCTTCGGGCAATGCCGGCGCCTCCCTGGCCGCTTATGCGGCGCGCGCGGGCATGCCGTTGAAGATCTTCTGCCCCGCCGACGCGCCGTCGGGAAAGCTTATGCAGATTCGCCTTGCCGGGGCCGACCTGGTCAAGGTGCCCGGTCCCAGACCGCGCGCGACCGAGGCGCTTTTGGAATACATAACCCAATACAATGCCGTCTACGCCTCCCACCTGTGGCACCCTATGTTCGTCGAAGGCATAAAAACCATCGCTTTCGAGCTCGCTGAGCAACTTTCCTGGCGCGCGCCGGCAGCCGTTGTTTTTCCGGTGGGAGCCGGGAGTATCCTGCTCGGCCTATATCGAGGATTTAAGGAGTTGTTGGAGGCGGACATGATTCCGTCACTCCCGATTCTCGTTGCCGTGCAAGCGGAGAAGAACTGTGCACTCCACAACGCTTTCGTAAACAATGCCGAGGAGATCTCTCAGATTCCCCCGCCCCAACCCAGCCTTGCCGATGGCCTCGCCGCCAGTCCAGGTGTTCACGGCCCCGAGCTACTTCAGGGGGTGCGGGAATCGCAGGGAACCGTCGTTACCGTTTCCGAGGCGGAGATAGCCGAGGGTGTCCATGCCCTGGGACGACTTGGTTTTTGTGTGGAGCCCACCACCGCTGTGGTTTGGCACGGAACGAGGCACGCCCGCGAGTTGTTGGCCGGTGAAGGTGCTGTGGTGGTGGTCCTGTCGGGCAATGGCCTGAAGGCGGCGCAGACCATCGACGGTATTCTTTGAATCGAGTCGTGGCATGAAGCGAGTCCTCGTTCTTTTTGCACATCCGGCGTTTCAAAAGTCGAGGGCCAGCAAGATACTGATCGAGGCGTACCGCGGAATGGAAATGCTTACGTTTCGCGACCTCTACGAGGAATACCCCGATTTCAATATCGATATAGCGATGGAGCAGCGCCTGTTGGTGGAGAACGATATCGTGATCCTCCATCACCCATTCTACTGGTATAGCAGCCCCGCGCTCTTGAAGGAGTGGCTCGACCTGGTTCTCGAAGTCGGGTTCGCCTACGGCAAAGGCGGCACGGCTCTTCAGGGAAAGAGTTTGCTCACCGTGATTACGACGGGAGGCAATCTGGAGGCGTATCGGGAAGATGGCTACAATCGTTTCTCCATCCGCGAATTTCTGATTCCCTTCGAACAGACGGCCACCCTTTGCGGCATGACTTACCTGCCGCCGTTCGTCGCCTGCGGGATGCATTCCGCTCAGCCGGCTCAGTCGATGGAGGAGCACACCGCGTCGCTGCGACAGATTCTGATCGCACTGCGAGATGGTGGATTGGAGGTCGCCCAGTTGCTACGGTACACATTCCTGAACGAGGCCTTGAAACTTCTAAACAACGGAAGCAGGGACGAGCATGCACGGTGACGGATTTTTCTATCAAGCTTTCGTCTATCTGTTGGCCGCAGTGGTTTCGGTCCCCATCGCCAAGAAGCTTGGCCTCGGCTCGGTCCTTGGCTACCTGACTGCCGGCGTCGTGATCGGTCCATTCGCCCTTGGTTTGGTTGGAGCCGAAGGACAGGATGTGATGCACTTCGCCGAATTCGGCGTCGTCATGATGTTGTTTCTGGTCGGCCTGGAGTTGCAGCCATCTCTACTGTGGAAGCTGAAAGCTCCCATCCTGGGTATGGGAGGGCTTCAGGTAGGCGCAACCGCCGGTGTCATCGCGGTGGTCGGATTGGCACTTGGGTTCGCGTGGCAAGTAACAGTTGCCGTCGGGTTGATCCTGGCCTTGTCTTCCACCGCGATCGTGCTCCAGAGTCTGGCCGAAAAAGGTTTGATGAAAACTCCTGGAGGTGAGCGTTGTTTCTCAGTCCTCCTGTTCCAGGACATCTCGGTCATCCCCGTGTTGGCGATTCTCCCCATGCTCGCCGTGAGCACCATCGCTGGCGCCGACGGCAGTCATGACGGCATTGGCGCTTTGCCCGGGTGGCAACAGGCGTTGATCGTAGCGGCACTTATCGGACTCATCGTCGTGGGCGGCAAGCTTCTGGTACGCCCGGCTTTTCGATTGATCGCCGCCACCCGGTTGCGAGAGGTCTTCACCGCGGCTGCCCTTCTGCTGGTTATCGGCATCGCCCTCGCCATGCAAAAGGTTGGGCTTTCTCCTGCCCTTGGCACCTTCCTCGCGGGAGTGGTGCTTGCCGAAAGCGAATATCGACACGAGTTGGAATCGGATATCGAGCCGTTCAAAGGGCTCCTTCTGGGGCTCTTCTTCATCGCCGTCGGCGCGAGTATCGACTTCACGTTCTTGCGCGAGAACCCGCAATTGGTGACCCAGCTGGTTGTCGGGCTGGTGGCTGTGAAGTTGCTCGTACTCGCAGTGGTCGGGCGTCTGTTCCGACTCGAGTGGTCGCAGAATTTCCTGTTCACCTTCGCCCTTGCCCAGGGAGGAGAGTTCGCCTTCGTCCTGTTTTCTTTTGCGACCCAGAATGGGGTGCTTTCCCCGGAGATCGCCAACCCGCTTGTCGCTACGGTAGCACTTTCCATGGCGACCACGCCGCTGCTCATGATCCTGAACGAGAAGTTTATCCAGCCCCGCTTCGCCGTTCCAAAACAGCAGGAAGCAGACCTCATCGAGGAACAGCACCCGGTGATCATCGCCGGATACGGTCGTTTTGGCCACATCGTTGGCCGCATGCTCAAAGCGAATGGGATCAACGCAACCGTGTTGGATCTGGACCCGGAGCAGATCGAAACCTTGGCCCGCTTCGGCATGAAGGTGTTTTACGGCGATGCAGCACGCCTAGACCTGTTGCACACCGCCGGATTGGACAGGGCGAAGCTGCTTATTCTGGCCATCGACGATCCGGAAAAGTGCAATGGGTTGGTGGAGGCTGTGCGCCAGAGGCACCCCGAAATCGTGATCCTTGCTCGAGCGCATAGTTTGCACCACGCCTACGAGCTCACCCAAACCGGCGCCGACCAGGTCTTTCGAGAGACCCTGGACAGCGCCATAACGATGGGGGAAGAAGCCCTGAAGGCCGTCGGATTCCGTTCCTACCAAGCGCACCGTGCCGGCCGGATCTTCCGGAAACACGAACGGACGGCCATGGGGTCTCTGTTCAATTTGTGGGCGGAGGGAGAGTCGTTCTGGGATCATGCCCGTGAGCACGTGAGCGAGCTGGAGCGCATGATGCAGCAGGATCAACTCGACTTTGCCGAGGCAATGGATCACGCCTGGGAAGCCGCCTCGCCGGAAACCGAAGAGGGTTCAGACGGCTCTACCGCTCCGTCTTCTTGAGGCCTTTCAGCTCGAGCGCTTGAGGGTGATCCTTGTAGAACGGATCCAACGGATAACAACCCGAGAGGAGCCCGTTTCGGGGCGCGGTCGTACAATCGCTGAAGGTCCGGCAGATTCGTTTTCGTTCCACCTTGCCCTCCCCCAGCACATGGGCGGGCAGGTCCCAATACGATAGGATCATTCGCCCCAACCCTACGAAGTCGACGTTTCCGGCCCTAACTTCAGCCTGCGCCACGTGCGGCAGATACTCCTGCAGATAGCTGTACCCCGAACCAACGACCCCCATCTCTGGAAAGTTTTGTTTGATCTCGGCCGTCGCCCACAGCTGGCGCACGACTCCGGTTAACGGATCCTCGGGTGGCTGATAACCATCTGAAGGCGGGAAGAGCGCCGGCCGTTGAATATGGGGGTTGTAATACGGGCTGCCGGCCGAAACATTGAGCAGTTCGACGCCCCAATCCTGTAGCGCTCGAACAAAACGCAGGGTTTCGGACAGGTCGATCTGCAGCGGGTCGTCGGGCGACACGCCGAATCCCCAGTCATAGGGCAGCGAGCGGTCGTATCGTTCGGGGATGCCGGGACCCAACCCGTGTTTCCTGTTTGCTTCCGGATCGGGGCGGAAGGGAATGAAATCAAAAGCACTCAGCCTGACACCCAAACACAGTTGGGGTGCAACAGCGCGAATGCCCTGGAGAATCTCGCGGCAGAACCGGGTCCGGTTCTCGAACGATCCACCAAACTCACCGGGCCGGTCTCGAGCGCTGAGGAATTCGTGGCCCAGATAGCCGTGGCAATGTTTCACATCCACGAATTGATATCCCTCTTCGTGGGCAATGCGAGCCGCCTCGATATAGCGCTCGATCAGGCGTCGTATGTAGTCGTCGTCGAGTAGGGGATAATCGGCGGGGAGATTGAACTTCTGATCGAGAATGGGATGGTGATACAGGATCGCCGGCTCCATCCGGTCCTTGCGAAAGGGTCGGCAAAATCGACCAGAATGAGTCAACTGCAGCCCGATCAACAAATCGTCCGTATTGCCGAAGGCTTCCCTGTGGGCTCCCAGCAGGATCTGCCGCAGTTCGGCCAAACCACTCCGGGTTTCAGGGGTGGCCAAGAGTTGATTGGGGTTGGCCCGGCCTTCTGGGCAAACGGCAAACGCTTCCCCACCCCAGACCAACTTCGCCCCACTCAACCCGAAATTGTGCCACCTTCTTCGTACGTACTCGGTTGGCAGACCGTCTTCCGTCCCGTCCCACCCCTCCATCGGTTGGACGGCGAAGCGGTTGCCGATAGCGAGGTCGCCAAGGCGGTAGGGCTGGGCAAGAGGAGACTCAGGCGCCCGAAGGATGCGGTCGTCACAGTCCAGATCGACTCCCAAGTCTTGGGTATGAGCCAGTAGGTCCGCGCTCTGTTTGAAACTGGAGATGCGCCGAAAACGGACGCCGTCAGGCATTTCGCTGTGCTGCCGCTTCCGACCCGCGAAGGAGAGAATATCCGAGGCCGAATCCAACGAGAATCAGACAAAGGCTGATCAGCTGGGCCGCGGTCAGGATGCCGACCACCTTGGGATTGATGCGCACGAACTCGACGACGAACCGGGCGCCCCCCGCAAGAATCAGATAGAGACAGAACGAAACGCCCGGCGTTGTGATGCGTACGCGAGTAGACCACAACAACGAAAAGATACCAAGACCCATTAGAGTTTCATAGACCGGCGCCGGATGAACCAGCTCCAGGGTGGGCACGACCCCGTTGGGATAAGCCATCGCCCATGGTAGATCCGTCGGGCCGCCGTAGTCCCCGTCCCCCGCCAATTGGCACCCAATGCGACCGACGGCATACGCCAGCGCTAGGGCGATTCCGATCGCATCCGCGACCGGCGCAATCGGCACCCCTCGGCGACGGATGATGGCGATAGCTGTTATCGCGGCAACGGCAAATCCCCCGTAGAAGGTCACGCCGCTGCCGGAAAAGAGCACGTCGAGGGTTTGTCGCCAGGTGTAGTCCGAGGGGGTCTCGAATAGAACGAAATAGATCTTGGCCCCGACCAGGCCGCCTATCATTGCTCCGGTTATGAGCGACTCCGCCAACTCGGGCTCAAGCTCTTTGCGGCGAAATTCTGCTTTTAGAACGAGGAGCGCCGACAAAAAAGCGAGGGCCACCATAACCCCGAAACTGCCAATGGTGACCGGCCCGATCTCCGCGAGGTAGGGATACATACGATGTCAGCCGGCAGGCGTTGCCTCTGCCGATTCGTCCGCGAGGAGAGGATCAGTGCCGTTCCCCTCCTTCAACACGTGCTTTCTGAGCCCGGGAAGGTGAATCTCTTTGTAATACTGCTCCCAGCGAATGCATCTCACGTCCATGTTGAAGTGCTGTTGCTCCTGGGCCGGAAGCGATTCGAAAAGCGCAAGGAGCGATTTGGTTTCGAAACGACAGTCCAGAAAGGTGTACGGGCTGAAGAGGTTTGTGTAATACAGAACCCGCTCCAGGCGTTTTTTCTGCGCGTTCAGACGACGCCTGACGCGGTTTGATGTCGGCCCGCTTGGCAATCGGTCAATCAACCACTGCCCCACAGCCACCGGAAACTGGTATTTCACAAACATCTTTCTGCTGAATCGGCGTCGGCTAGGCAAGGTCAGCGGTTTCAGCACCGGCACCTTGCCCTTCTTGTTGTGCATGGGATGATCGAGAAAGTACTCCCGTACATAGGAGAACATGGTGGCGTTTAGGAGTGGATTCTCGCCGCTGGTTGCTACCTGATAGACGCGGACCTGGTCAGCCGTCGCCTGGGTAGCCGACCCGACCACGGCATTGACGACGATATCGACGGGAATCATGTCCAGAGCAGAATCGGGACTCGCCGGGAAATCGGGCAAAACTCCCTTGCCGTAGGCGACTACTAGTGGATCGCCCACCTTTAATCCGCTTATCCACCCGGGTTCTGGGTCTTCCAGGCTGCTTTCGATAATGCTGGGCCGGACGATTACAACCGGAATGGAGTCGCGCTTCTTTACCAACATCTGTTCACCCATCGCCTTGGTAAAGGTGTAGATGTCGTTCCAGCCGTAGGCTTTCGCCCGACGCATTCCTTCGCCCACCAGCCGATCGTGAATCCAACGTTGAGCTTTGCCCTCGATAAGCTTTTCACGTCTTGAATCGCTGACCTTACGCGCGCCGTTCTGCTGTAGCACCTCCCGCTCGAATACCTTTCGTATCGGCGCTGAAGAGGCTTCCCGGCGAACCCCGACACAGAAATCGAAACAGGTCTTGATTTCGGCCTCCGGATCAAAGGTGTCTGCATTGGAATTGGCCTTGAGTTGAGCAATCGTGCGGTCCAACGGCAACGGCTCTTCAGGGATGCTTCCGGTGAGACAGCCGTTGACGTAGGCGGTCGAGACGTGCACGAGCACGGGATCCTTCCGGCATCCATGGATGAACTCAAGGATGCGCTGCGGCCCCAGGGTATTCAATTCGATGGAGAGATCTAGGGGCGCATCGAACTCCACTGTCGCCGCCACGTTTAACACGAGATCGACATCGGATTGAAGATCGGCGTAGAGGCTGTCGTCGATACCAAGTCGATGCTGGGAGATATCCCCCTGCACCGCCACAACCTTCGCTCGTACCCGCTGATACTCCTCGGGCTCCGAGCGTTTGAATCCCTCCAACACGCTAGAATTGAAGAATTCCTCTTCGAGGCGCTCGGTCGCCGACAAGGTAGCACCACCGCGGCCCTTCTTGGACCTTACCAGGACGTAGAGACGCCGCACCTGGGACAGGTCGCGCAGAATCTTGGAAGCGATCGCCTGGCCCAGGAAACCGGTAACCCCGGTTAGCAGGATGGTGCGATTCTGGTAGAATTCGGTTATCACGTTACAATCTAGCACTGGAGAGCCCCTGTTGCATCATCTGGCAACAGGGGCTCCTCGGCGAATTCAAACAACGCCTAAGGTGTCGTTTAGATTGGACTTAAAGATAGTTGCGCTAGGCTTCAGCCACAAGGTGATGCCAGAGACTCCGACTCATTGTTTTCGGCCTCCGATCCTGATTCAGCCGCGTTTGGCTCCGCCGACAACCCCTGGTAGGTGATGTACGGATGGGGCCAAGAGGCTTTGATTTCGGCGCGAAGATCCGCTGCCTCGCGGCTGACCGGCGACCTTCGCTTTTCGGAATTCCCGCTCATGTCGACAAAGATAGGAGGTGGGGGCGGGCACAGCAATTCCGTTGGCGCTGGTTGCCCCACTTGCATACGTCGTAGATCGCCGGCAATGGCGGCAACTGACGCCCAGGACGGCATTTACTTGATCCTGAACGGCGTATTGGCCATATTCCAAATCTCGAATCACGTCCCCTAACTCCTGCTCATACCAGACCTCATGGCTACGAAAGCACAGAGAGTACGCTTAGCTCTCTTTTTTGTCGTTTCCGGAGGTGTGCTTGCCCTATTCCTCATAGTCGTTGGAGGGGCACACCTGTTGGAAGAGCGGGAAAAATACCTAGTCGAGTTCGCCGGCATCTCCGTCGGTGGTCTGCGCAAAGGGTCGAAGGTAAAATACCAGGGCATCGACGTTGGACGCGTCGAGAGGACCTACATATCTGCCGTGGATCTGACCACGGTCGTGGTCGAGATAACGGTCGAGGTCGACAAGGTACCCAGCGTCATCAGAGTGGACACGGAGGCCAGCCTGCATTCTCAGGGAATAACCGGGATCAAGTATATCGAGCTCATCGCCGGAACCCCGGACGCGGCGCTGCTACCGCCGGGTTCCAGAATTCGGGCGAGCGACTCATTCCTGGCCAATCTGGAAGAGCGGGCGGATCTGCTTACCCAGAAGGTTGAGCATACCCTCAACAACGTCATCCAGCTGACGGGCGGGGAAAATCGTCGGCATTTCTCGCGTTTTCTGTCCAACGGTGGTGATTTCATGTCAACCGCCAACCAGCTGGCCACGGAGAATCGCGAGTCGCTCAACAGGACCTTCGAGAATCTCGCCGCAATGACCGAATCCCTGGCCAGCGCGACCTTAACCTTTGCCGCCACCATGGAAGCGGTTCACGGATTGGTAGCCGGTGAAGGGCTCGCGGCGGCGGCCACCGATCTTCAGGTGAGCGCACGTCAGCTCCGCCTCCAGATGGAAGGGCCGGTACCACAGCTGATAACGAATCTCAACGAGACCGTGAAGCAGGCGAATCTGGCTTTCTCCCACGTCGACCGCACAGTGGTGCAAAGCCGCTCGAATATTCTTCGCGCCATGCAGGACCTGGAGGAAACCCTGCAGAACATCCGCCAGACGACGGAGGTGATTCGCGAGAATCCTTCCGTGCTCATTCGGGGTAAGCAGTGAAGATGGCGAAATCGACGGATCGGCCTCGGATTCGACGCTGTGTGGCGTTGGTCTCGCTTCTGGCCTTGCTGGGGATTGGTTGCACCCAGCTGATCGGAGGCAAGGCAGAGATCCGGCAGAATCGGCTCTATCTGATCGAGGCGAAGACGATCAGGAGCTTTCTCGAAGGCTCGGAAAGACCCTACCCCCTGGTGGTCGAAATCGAGACGTTCAGCGTAGCCCGCGCGTACAACCGGAACGAGATCATCTTTCGTCGGAACGAACTGGAGATCCAGCTGGACAAGGGCCATACCTGGGCGGTGCGCCCCGCGGACATGATCACCGACGCGGTGGGGCAGTATCTGAAAGACTCCAATCTGTTCTCGCTGGTCGGACGCGATTTCATCGAACAGGAAGCGGACTTCACCTTGAGCGGCACGGTGAAAACCATCGAACGTTACGACAGTGGCGACATCTGGTTCGCACGATTGGCAATCTCCATGCGCCTGGTGAGACGTTCCGACTCGAGGGTAATTTGGCGCAAGGACTTCGACGAGGAACGCCAGGTCTACAACGCCGATATGACCTTCACCATTGAAGCCATGCGCGAGATTCTCCGGCAGCAGATGGAGATCACGATCAAAGAAATCGATCTGGCCTTCCTGAACCAGAGACGGCAGAAGGAAGGTCGTCCGCTTATCGAGCTTTCCGCCTTCGCAAACGGACGTCCCGTCAAAACTCTCAACGACACCCTAGACATCGTCGACGAGCCGGTACACTTCGAGCTCATTCCCGGCAAACGAGTGGAATAACCATGGTCAACCGCCTGACTATCTCCTCGTTGATCTTGTTGTTCGCTACCCTTCTGCCCCTCGGGGCTGACGAGGGCACCTGGATTGCCCCCCCATCCCGCGGTCAGCTCGAAAGGGATACGACCCTGATGCCCAAAGGGAAGGGGTTTCTGTTTGTACCGTACATGACGAGCCCGCTGACCGAGCCGAATTACCTGGTGTATCAAGAGGGCAAAAAGATCGCAGAAGAGAAGATGGGCTTGGGCGTGCTTTTGTCGCCGGGCGAGTACGATATCCTGGTCGGATCCGGTCCAATTCCGCAGATGATGAGCACCCAGGTGAGAGTCGTGGAGGGATTCACCTCCCTGCTCAAGTCCTTCTGGGGCGGTCTGATCATCGAGGTTATTGACCAGAACCGAACCTCCATAAACGAGTCGTACGAGCTCTTCGGAGTGAGCAGCCAGGAAAACTACGGCATTGGATTCGGGATAGAGGAGGAGCGCGGCGAGGCAGTGCGCACCTGGTTGCTCCCCGCCGGCACCTACGAAGTCGTTCGCGTTGGTGACAACATCTCTACCACCCGAAAGTTCAGCGTGCGTTTGGAGCCGGGTGAGCTCGTTCAACGCAACCTGGTGGTGGACGAAGACAACTTCGTCGGCTTCTACCCGCCCAGCCTGCAACTGCGTACCGATCGCTCGAAATCAGCGTGGAAAAGCGCCGTTGAGTTGAGTGGATCAACCCTGTTCAACACTACCCAGAACACAGCGGGTGAGGATCGGTCCAGCGTTTCGTTTTCGGGTCAGGTTCTGACCAGCAGCCGCTACCTGTCAGAGCGGCACCTGGCGTTGCTTCGAGTTATCCTGGAGGAGGGCCTCACCAAAGAGGGCAACGACGACTTCCGCAAGTCCATCGACGAGCTGGAGGTACGCGGCACATACATATACCGGCTTTCACAACGCCTGGGACCGTATCTCCGCGGCGTCGTGAACACCAAGGTTTTTGCCACCGACGTGCGCTACGACCAGCCCGCAACCCTACATCTGGTAAATACAGAGGGCGATACGACGAGCACCCTGACCGAGATATCCGATTTTACCTTGTCGAAATCGCTAACGCCCATGCGATTGCGCCAGGGCATGGGCATCAACTCCGACCTGTATCAGAGCTTTCCATTGAACGTCGATGTTCGCATCGGCTTGGGTGCGCGCCAGACCTCTTACCCCTCCGACGCATACGACCTGCGCGCCGATCGCGGCAGCGCACAGCTCCTGAAGAGTGCCTCCAGCACCGGATTGGAGGCTGTCATCGTGATGGACGCTCGTTTGAGCACGAATCTAAGCCTGGACGCTGAATTCGAGATTCTCATGCCGTCTGCCACGACCAGCTCGTGGGAATTCACTTGGGAAAACCGCCTGCGGGTAAATCTCTCGCGCTATATCAATATGGATATCGTGTTGGATTTCGCCCGTGAAAAACCGCTCAAGCGAATTCAGTCCCGGCAGCAGGTGCTGCTGCGTTTCGTTTGGCTGCTCTAAGAGCCGGTGGTGAAAGGGCACGAGCTCAATGAATCAGGTTCTCTGCGACGGGTCGGGCATTAGGCTCCTGGGGAATCTGGATCTCGACACCGTGGGATCCGTCGAACGGCGGCTCACCGAACTCTTCCAGACCACCCCCCACAACACCTTCAACGCCGATGTCAGCGAACTGACCGGGCTGGATACGGCGGGCGCCGTCTTCCTGCAGCGACTTCCGGATTTGGCGGGTCGATGCGGGAAACAGATCGTGCTCACAGAGTTGCCGGACCAGCTGCGGGGGTTCTTCGAATTCATGCGGACCCCGGAGCGGCCGGCAACCGTGGAAGCTGTCCAACCAGAGTTCCTCGAACGGCTGGGGGAACGGTTGGAAAAGACATTCCAGCGCGTGGCGGTGTTTCTCTACCTGATGACCGACCTCACCTGGTCGGCCGCCACGGGCCTGGTCAGGAAGTCCGGCGTTCGCCGTGGCAGCTTCGTCGAGCAAGGTTGGGCGATCGGCTCACAGGGGTTACCGATTATCGCCCTGATACTCTTTCTCGTGGGGGCGGTGTCTGCTCTGCAAGCGGCGGCGCAACTACGCAAGTTCGGGGCCAACATCTTCGTAGCCGACCTCCTCGCCATCGGCGTTTGCCGCGAGCTCGGCCCGCTGATGACTGCCATCATCGTTTCCGGCCGCAGCGGTTCCGCCATCGCCGCCGAGGTCGCGACCATGAAGTTCACTGAGGAACTGGATGCCCTGCAGACCATGGCGCTGGACCCTCTACGATTTGTTGCAGTGCCGAAGCTCTGGGCGATGCTCATCTGCGTGCCCCTGCTGACCATCATGGCGAACCTGGCCGGCATCATGGGCGGCACCCTCGTCGGGGTGACCTACCTCGAAGTCGCTATGGGAGCTTTTGTCAATCAGATAGTCGAAGCGCTCGTTCTCAAGGACATTCTCACAGGGTTGGTAAAAAGCGTCTCATTCGCCTGGATGATAACGATCATCGCCGTCTACCGGGGTTTGGCCTTCAGCGGCGGCGCGGCGGGTGTGGGAAACGCCACCACGTCCGCGGTAGTCTCTTCCATCTTTGGCATAATCATACTCGACTCCTTCTGGGGTCTGCTGTTCTACATGCGATGAAACCGGCCATCGATGTCGCCGACCTGAAGGTCAGCTACGGCGAGCAAACGATCCTGGACGGGATTACCATGCAGGTGGCCCCGGGCGACGTTGCCATTGTTCTTGGCGGTAGCGGTTGCGGTAAGAGCACCCTGTTAAAGACGATCATCGGACTGGTCGAACCGGTCTCCGGGAAGGTGTCGTTGTTCGGCGAGGTTCGGCAGGAGGAGGGGCCCCCTCCCTCTCTCAAACGGGTGGGCGTCATGTTTCAGTACGGGGCCCTGCTCAACTCGATTACCGTTGGCGAAAACGTGGCACTGCCGCTGGAGATGCATTCCGACTTGAGCGGCGCACTGATCGAGGAGGTGGTGCGCACACGCCTGCATCTCGTAGGGTTGGATCACGCGTACGCACTTTTTCCAAACGAGCTGTCGGGAGGCATGCGAAAGCGGGCCGCTCTGGCGCGCGCGATGGCGCTGGATCCGGAGATCCTGTTTTGCGACGAGCCGGGCGCCGGCCTAGACCCACTTACCGCCGCCGAGATAGACAACTTGCTCTTGACCTTGAACGGCAGCCTTGGGACGACTCTGGTCATCGTGACCCACGAGCTGCTGAGCATCGAACGCATGAACGGGAAGCTGATCATGCTGGATGCCGGCCGGGTCGTTTTTACCGGATCGGTGGCGGAGGCGAAGGTGTCGGAGCTGCCTGCCGTTTCTCGCTTTTTCCATCCGGGCGCAGCGCGCTCTTGAAAACCGTAATCATCGTCGCCCTTGCCGCCAACGGGGTCATCGGCAAGGATGGAGATCTGGTTCAACGCCATCCCGCCGATCTGCGCCATTTCATCCGCACCACCAAGGGGTATCCGTTTGTTGCGGGTCGCAAGACCTTCGAATCCTTTAAGAAGATCCCCCTGCCCGAACGCGAGAATATGGTTCTCACAAGGGATCGCGAATATGACGTTCCCGATGGGGTCCGAGTTGTGCACTCCTTCGATGACGCGCTTGAGCACTGCATTCGCGGCGGGGCGGAAAAGATGTTTGTGCTGGGCGGTGGCGAGGTGTATCGCATCGCCCTTCCCCTGACCGACGAGATGATCATTACCCACTTCCCCGAGCCAGCGGAAGGAGACACCTTCTTCCCCGAATGGAAAGCCAACGAGTGGGACGTCGTTGACACTCGTCGAGAAGAGGGTCTAACTTTTGCGGTCTACCGGCGCAACGCCGGGCAGCCAACGAGGAGCAAATGCTAGAAACCCTGAACAAGGCCCCGCCTGACCCGATCATCGGCTTGACGGAGGCATTCGGCAAGGATCCCAATCCGGAGAAGATCAACCTCGGGGTGGGCGTGTACAAGGACGAACACGGCAACACTCCGGTTTTTGCGACCGTTCGCGAAACCCAGGAGCGGTTGCTGCAAGCCGAAAAGACCAAAAACTACACGCCCATCGAAGGCACCGGGGAATTCTCCCGTGCCGTTCAGGGTCTCCTCTTTGGTGAAGACCACGAAATTATTGGCACCTCCAGGGCGGCGACCGTGCAGTCTCCCGGTGGAACGGGGGCGCTGCGCATAGCCGCCGATTTCGTTCACAAGCTCTTTCCCGGAACCCGGGTGTGGATTAGTGACCCCTCTTGGGCGAATCACCCGAAGGTGTTCGAAGCGGCGGGGATCAAGGTAGGCACCTACGCGTATTTCGACGACACGCGCAACGAGCTCGACCTCGACGCCATGCTGGCTTCGCTCAATGAGCTTTCTGCGGGCGAAGTCGTGCTGCTGCACGGCTGCTGCCACAACCCCACCGGAGTAGATCCCGACCCCGAGGAATGGAAGCGGATCGGCGATGTGGTGCAGGATCGAGGATTGATTCCGCTGGTGGATTTCGCCTACCAGGGCATGGGGGACGGGATCGACGCGGACGGAGTTGGGCTTCGTGAGCTTTGTCGTCCCGGTGTCGAGCTCTTCGTCGCCAGCTCCTTTTCGAAGAACTTCGGACTCTACAACGAACGCGTCGGCGCCTTGACCATCATTGGCGGTAGTGCGGAGGCAGCGGCAGCCGCATTGAGCCACGCCAAGATCTGTATTCGGACCAACTACTCCAATCCGCCGGCGCACGGGGCGGCCCTGGTGACGGCGATTCTTGCGGACGCCGACCGGCGAATGAGGTGGGAAGGCGAGGTTGCCGGCATGCGGGACCGCATTGTGGAGATGCGATCGCTATTCGTTGAAACCCTCAAGAAGAAGGGTATCGAGCGCGATTTCTCGTTCATCGCCAGACAACGGGGCATGTTTTCATTTTCCGGGTTGACCGGCGCCCAGGTCGATGCCCTGCGCGGCAGATATTCGATCTACGTGGTGTCGTCGGGCCGCATCAACGTTGCCGGTATGACCCATGACAATATGGATCACCTTTGCGAAGCCATCGCGGAGGTTCTGATCGGTTGAGGCGTGGAGGTGCCTGCCGCTGGCGGAACGCACTTACCGGACGCTGAATCGCAGCACCCGGAAGACACCCGGGGTGCCGCGAAGTTTCTCCGATCGATTCTCCAGAACGGTCCCGTCCGCCAACAGGAATCGCTCCGATTCCCCTCTTGGAGGCCCCCCCTGAATCAACATCGCCTCTCCATCTCCAGAAAATAGGTGTTGTTCAACAGATTTATCTACGGGATTCCAATCGTGTATTTCACCCGCGCGACCGTTTGAGAATTCGTCGATGGCAATGAACATCTCCTCACTGTCCTCGAGCCTGCCTGCAGCTGCGAAGTAGAGAGTGAATTCGCCTTTTTCCGTGGCATTGTAGCCGAAGGTTCCCCCGTAAACTTGCGTCGGGTTCGTGTCGTCCAGCCGAAACCAGAGGCTTTCATACGGTCGGTATCGGGACCTGCCCCCGAAAACAGTACGCTTGAATATAGTCCAGGTGTTTCCGCTCGAACTGAGCAGAAAGGCGAAGATGTCGCATTCCACTGCAACGCGAAATCTGATTTGCAGTTCGTCACCCTTCTCCAGCACCGCGCCGTCCGCTACCTCGACCTGGTCGGCGAACCCCACGTCGCGACGCAGCCCGAGAATATGGAGCTCGATTTCGAGCGGAGCTCCTTGCGGTTCCCCGTTTGCGGATGCCCGTGCCAACCGCTGCAACGATTTGGTCGACACTCGCTGAAGATCGGCAAGCTGCATCGTGCCCGTCCGCCGGTCAACAAATGCCAGTTGCAGGTAAGACCACCGTTCGTCGGTGTACAGCCGGCCTCCCAACAGATGCGAGAATCCCTGGTGCACATCGTCGAACAGGGGCAACACTCCCTGGGTTGACCAAGGCACCTTGGCCGTCTCCTCGTCGACTTCAAGGTGAAACCCGGCATCGCCGAGGGTCTCGATCAGGAGCCGGTCCACCACCTTTGTTTCGGGCGTTGCTTTCCCATCGCCTCCCCGCGTCCCGGGGAAGGCGAGATTTCGCGGCAGATCAAGGCGGGCGATATCAACGGCAAGGGCATCGACGGTGTGGTCCAGCTCGGCAGCGGATCGGGTTTCCTGGTGCATAAATGCACACCCGTTGAGAACAACCAGAACTGCAGGCAATAACGCAGTCATGTGGGGGAGTCAGCCAGAAGCCACACGGGAGCCGGCGTCGGACAACAAGCGCGTTTCGGCCACCATCTTGGACCACAGAATTCGGGCTTGCACGAGAATCTCACGGCGCTTCTGATCGCGCTCGGGGATATTTTCGAGAACGCTGTACAGCGCCGAAAAGGCCGGTGTGCCCATGGAGTGGATCAACTCGATCAGCTCGCCGTACTCCTCCGACTGATCCAGCCTGATAAGGACGCAAGCAAGCAGGAAATCGGTGTCCGGGTCCGTGGGCCCGAACTGTTTGAGCGAACGCTGATACGATCTCAAGTACATCAGTACTCCACTGGGATCGGACGTCAGTCGGTGGGGTCCATTGGACAGCAACTTTAACACCTTAGGATCTTGGTGCAGCTCCGCTCTCCGTTTGCGCGCCGCCGTGGCCTTGCCCGATCCACCAGAGAGCACCTCAAGCAGTTCGTAGGCGCGGGTTACAATACCCTGCTTTCGCCCTTTAAAGACCTCCCACTCATCCTCCTCCTGAAGTTTTTGTTGTTGGATGAGTTCCACGATCTCCTCCCGTGCGGGTGCACCCATCGACGTCAATTCGTTAGAGAGCTCCTCGTAGTTGACGGCTTTGTCGAGCCGGACGAAGAGACCCGCCAGTGCCCGTTCCATGCCTTCGCCCGCACCTTCGCGACCCAGCGCGCGACAGCGACCGGCACGTGAAAATACGCCGGCAGGATCGGAGGTGAGGGTGCACAGATACATCCAGAGTGGATGCATCAGCTGCGCTACGCTCTCGTCTCCCTCTCTATAGGCCGTGAAGAATCCACGTAGAGACTCAGGGCCAAGGGAAACGACCTGCCGCAGGAACTCCGCCCGGGGCTTAGGCACGACGCCTTTGCAAAAGGCCGTCATCAACGGTTGCGGATCGAAACGCAGCGCGTCCTCGTAGTCGTGGAGCAGATCGGCGAAGGATTGAGGAGCCGTTTCCTGTCCTTTTCGCTCCGCCGTCTTTCTCGCTACGCTGTGTATTATATCCCGATCAAACAGAAAAATGCGAGGGTAATTGAATATCTTCGCGATCCGTTCCATCTTGTCGCGGGACCACTTCTCCTCTAGTTCGGAGTCGAAAACTGTTCGCGCGAGCTCGAACGGGTCGGCGTGAACCGCCTGCTTGGGGGAGACTCTCAGCAACCGTTGTTTGTACCCGGTCACGAACTCACCAAGCTCCGATCTTCCCGAATCTATACTGTCCCGACGATGGCGATTGTGTTCGCCCACGAGCTTCAGCAGAAGGGGTTCCCCCAGCCTGTAGTTAGGAAGGTCGGAGACGACGGTGATATAGGATTGCAGAACGTCGACCAGTAACAGGTAGTCGAACAGTGTCCAGGAAGCGAAGATGACCCCCTCGGCGACGGCCCAGTGGTCATACCCTTTCTCGGCCGCCTCCGACAGCAGCGCTTCGGACAGATAGACCGTGCGCCGACGTCGACCGATATGCACCGCCTGGTGGCAGCGAAAGTCCCGAAAGAAAGGGAGGTCGCCGGTCCGAGTCAGCGTGATGCTGATCGGTAGATCCAGCAGCGCCTCGCGGAGGCTGTCGGGAATCTTCTCGAGAACCTTCCAGAATTGCAGGACCAGGGACTCGCCCGCGTGAAGCTTGGGAAGGCGCTGGTCGTCGGGGAAGTAGGGCAATCGGGTCTGTTCCCCGAAAAGGATCTCCTTGGGAGCAACGCGTACCGCATCGTTATATTCTCATGGCTTACACACCCGTCCCATATGCCAAGATTTGCGTCGGGTGCGGTCGTTGCAAGCAAGTTGGTCTCTCCGTTGGTCCTACGTTGATCTTTCGTCAATATACGCGTGGCATTTTCGTTTGTCATCTCGAGAACAGAGTCGACCTTTTGTGTCGATTGACAGCTAGTGTTGGCGCGGTTATTATAGCATGCAGCGACCCTCCCTGCCTCCTGTACTCCTTATCTCCCTGTCTGTTCAAAATCTATATTGAATGCGCATGTCGAGCCGGGTTTCCAGGATTCTGCTCATTTCTATTCTCGCCGGGTGCAGTTCGCCCCCGGCTCCATCACCACCCAATGAGCTGCCGCTAGCAAACGCCGGCCCCGACCAAACGGTGACACCGGGGGCTCAGGTGCAGATCGATGGCTCTGCCAGCTCTGATCCGGAGGGTGAGGTTCTCACGTATGCGTGGACTGCCAATCCCGAGAACCCCGCCCACTTTCCGCTTCCACAAAACAGTGCCTCATTCGCCTTCACGCCGGACCAGGGCGGTGTCTACCGATTTGCGCTGCAGGTCAACGATGGCAAGGCAACCAGCATCGCGGATTCGATCGCAATCACGGTGATGGTTTCTGATAACAGTCCACCTGTCGCCGCCGCGGGGCCGAATCTGAGTCACACCCTCGGTTCGGTCATATTGCTGAGCGCCGTCACCAGCAGCGATCCTGACGGCGATGATCTTTCCTACAGCTGGATCATCGTTGCGGCTCCGACCGAGATCTCGCTGGAGGATTCTACCGCCGACCAGATTAGCTTCACCCCGCCTGCGGTCGGGTCGTATCACGTGCGCCTGATCGTAAGTGACGGGCTAGACGAATCGACCGACGACGTGCTGATTATCATCACTCCGGCCGACAACATAGCGCCCATCGCCAACGCCGGACCTGACCAGGAGGTCTTTTCCGGCAATCTCGTCACCCTCGATGGCAGCCTTAGCAGCGATCCCGACGGCAGCGAGACATTGCTTTTTCAATGGATCGTCGCGCGGACGCCAGGAGCCGCGGTCGACCTTTCGGACGCCAGCTCAGCTCAACCCACCTTTATTCCTTCCGAACCAGGTGAATACGTCTTCGGCCTCGTGGTCAGTGACAGCGACAGCACCAGCATTCAAGATGTGACAACAGTTGTCGCGCTGGCCCCTATCTTCGCCAAGCAGGCCGGTATGATCGAGGTGCCCCCTGGCCCGTACATCATGGGATCGGACCAGGGCCCCCCCGATGAGAACCCGCCCCACCGCGTCGACGTCAGCTCCTTCTGGATCGACGAACTGGAGGTTACAGCAGGCCAATATCAGCTCTGCGTCGACGCGGAAGCCTGTGCCGCGGCGGCAGCCTCCGCCGGCTGCAACGGCAGTGTTGCGGACAGAGCGAATCACCCGATCAATTGCATCGATTGGATCCAGGCTCAGTCGTTTTGCACCTGGGCGGACAAGAGGCTGCCGACTGAAGCGGAGTGGGAGAAGGCGGCTCGAGGCACCGATGGGCGGCGTTTCCCGTGGGGCCAGACGCGACCGACTCCACAGTTATTGAACTACGGCAACAATATCGGGTCGACGACTCTGGTGGGCATCTACCCGGACGGAACGAGCTTCTACGGGATCCACGATATGGGAGGAAACGTGTCGGAGTGGACTGCGGATTTTTACGCCGCCGATTATTACGGCCGCAGCCCAGATGCAGACCCCACCGGCCCAGCGTCGGGAGATTCCCGAGTCGCTCGTGGCAGCAGCTGGAAAATCGGGGTTCCTGAGGAGGCTCTTACGGCGACGGTTCGCATCCGCTTGTTGGAATCCTCGCTAGACAACTCCATCGGCGTCCGGTGCGCCCGCACCGAAGCTCCATAATAGACATAACCTATTGTCTAACAACTATTTGCGGATTAAGTTCTGAGGTTTAACATCAACCCACAGCCGGTACCGCGTTGACGCGCAAGATCCTCGTTGTCGAAGATGAAGAACCGGTGCGAACCTTGTTTATTCGCCTTCTCGAACGCGCGAGTTACGAGCCGATTCCGGCGGAGAATGCCGAAGAGGCGCTGAGCCTGCTCGATCGCGAGACCGTCGATCTAGTGCTTCTCGATCTGCACATGCCGGGGCCGGTCAGCGGCGAGGATCTTCTCTTTCGACTGCGTGACAAGGGAGATCAGGTGCCTATTATCGTAATTTCTGGTTGGGTCGACGATGAAATCGCGGCCAATAAACCGGACTGTGTTCACGCCGTGCTCAAGAAGCCAGTCCATGCCGTCAGCTTCATCGAAACGGTGCGGCAGGCCCTTCGCTCGACATAAAAAAGAGTCCGGCAAAAAGCCGGACTCCAAGCCTAGGGTGAGGCATTCCACAAGGACTGTCGTTTGGGATCAAAACGATGGTCCACTCCAGATATCGGCCTCCACTCCATTCTCGTTACTTTTTTCTGTTTTCCGGGGCAGTGACGCCCCGTCCTCCGTCGATTGCTGAACCTGTTCAATCGCCGTGACTTGAGTCACCGATCCCAAAATTGAGGTATATTAGAGTATGGTTAGGGTAACCTGCAGAGTGAAAACGTGAAATGACTGCGACGATTGCACATATGCGAGAACCGGCGGGGGTCCGGAGGACCTCCTGGCCCGTGACCGCCGGAATGCCGTTTGCAAAGGGAGTCCTGCGACCACCGGGCCACCTGAGGATATGGGGTCCGGACCGCCAACCGCTACCCGTAGATACCTCCGTCCGCGCACGCTGGCCGGATGGATCCGTGAAGTGGCTTCTCATCGATACGCAGGTATCGATGGAACCCATGGCCCGGATCGAGTTGCTCGTCGAGTATGCCGACGGCATTGAAGTAGAGGAGATCAATTCCCGGCTCCAGTGGCGAGAATCGATGGATTCGGTCGAGATCGACACGGGTCCGCTAAAGATGTCCATTGCCCGAACCGGACCCATTCTATTCCGCAACATCGCTTGGAACGGGATTGAGATCTTACGCGACTCCGCCAACAGCGAGTTTACCGCAACCGACGACGACGGCACGCGGTTCGAGAGCCACATCGATGCCGTTGAAATCGAGGAACACAATCCGCTGCGAATCGTACTTCTGGTAAAGGGTCGGTATCGCGACGGAAACGGCGCCCCGTTCATGAGCTGGATCACCCGTTTGTACTGCTTTGCGGGGAAACCGTTCGTCAAGCTCTATCACACCTTCGTGCAGGATACGCCCACGCAGTCGATTGGGCTCCGGCGCATGAGCATCGGTCTCACGCCCGACCTCGGGGGTGAAATCGATGCTGCGTTGGGCGCGAAATCCGCCAAGTCGCCTCACGGGTACGAATTCGGTGGCATCACCGAACCGATCACCCTCACCCAACTGCTGGTCGGACAGCACGTCCTGGACGACGGCAACCGAACCGCCATTGACGGCAACGCACATGGATGGGCGGGCATCGGCAACCGCAACGCTACGGTGGTAATCAAGCTCCGGAGGCCGTGGCAAAACTACCCGAAGGCGTATCGGGTCGGCGCCGAAGAGTTGTCGCTCGATCTCTATCCGGATACGACGACGGACTCCGGCCGAGAGACCATGTGGTCTGGAAATCAAGCTGGCGCTCTCTACGAAGGGCCACTGCGCATTCCCCAGGGGATGGCCAAGACCCACGAACTGTTCATACAGGTTGGACCCGCCGCCACCGATGCCCGCGGCATCGACTATCAAACGCTGGCACTCGAGCAGCCATTGCTGCTGAATCTGCCGTCCGAACACTACGCAACGTCCGGCGCACTCGGGTCGTTCCCCCCGATGTCCGATTCCTATTGGCCGCTAGAGCTGAAACTCCGAGAGATCTGCAAACCTCCTGGGGGTTTGGGCATCCTGAACTACGGTGACGAAGTCAGTCTGCGATTAGTGGACGGACGGCTGCAGACCAGGACTACCGAGAATCTGGCGTATGATCTGCCGAGCTCCTTGTTGCGGCAATCTCTTCGAACCCGCGATCAACACCTTTTCTCGGAGGCGGAGGCAGCGGTCTTTCATCTGATGGATGTGGACACAGTGCATTTCGACACAACACACCCGGAATGGATCGGCGGACCGCGCTGCGCCTGGTCACAGAACCACCACTACACCACCTCAGCCAGTGTCTCGCTTGCAGGCCCTCGGGTGAGTCACGCCTGGTTGGGAGGTCTGCTCGACTACTACTTCATCACCGGTTACCACCGCGCCCGCGAGGTAGCGGAATCATGCGCCGACTACTGCCGCCGTTCCGCCCCCTACAAATGGAAGGACAAACTGTCCGAGCAGGTTCGCCGACGAGCCCTTGACCCGGATGTGGAGTGGCCTTTCAATGCCCGCGATGTCGGGTGGTCGCTGACGACCATGGGCACCTTCTTCAACGCCTTTCCGGAGGAGCGCTTTCTGCGGGCCATGGAAGCGCTCGTCGACCTTGCGGAGATGTGGCAGGATGAGGACGGACGTTGGCGGCAATCGATCGGAAGCTTCAACCGCGGCTCAGATCCGTCGGCGAGCGCCGCCATTCTCCAGGGAATGCAACTCTACTTTGAGGCCACGGGCGACCGGCGCGCGTACGAGGTGTTGCTGCGCGGGGTCTCCTTCCTCGTCCATCACGGCTGTACCGCGGAGGGTCTTTTCTATTGCTACGAGAGTCCGGTGGCCGACCGCCCGCACGCCCCTGCCGCCGAGTTGTTCGGCCCGCTCGCGTTTGCGTTCGAGGCCACCGAGGATGTGGAGATTCTCGAATCCGCGTTTCGGTTCTTCCGCTGGCTAATGGATTCTGGAGAAGTGAAGCCGTGCATGCTGCGGGAAATTTTCGCGATGATACCCCTTCTGGATCGCATGAATCTCCTGGAGTCGTATCGCGGACCAGATATAACGGGGCAGATTGGCGACCCTTCCGCCCACCGGGAAGGATAGATCCGAGGCACAGCTATGTACCTGGGGATTGCTGCGGCACTGAGTGGCATTGTATACGCCTTCGTAAAATTCCTAACCATGGCGAGCTTCAGAAGGTTGCGCAGCCGGGTGGCGAGTTGTCAGACAGAAGTGCATCGCTCGGAACATAGGATTCAAATTCTCGAGCAGCGTCTCGAGTTTGAACGCACGAAAAAGCGGGGATTGGAACGCGAGACGAGGGAGGCTCGCAAGGCTGCGGGAGAGATCCACACCGAACTGAGGTCGTCTTTGCCGAAAGCGCTTGGCTCGGAGCTGGAGGAGTGCTGCACCCTGGCGCGGGTGTCGGAATTCGAGGACCGCAGAATGCTGCACGAGTTGAAGGTCACCGACAAGATTGCCGGGGCGTTGCAAGCGCACTCCTTGCTCCTGATCGAGTTCCTCAGCGAGGAAGAGTCCGATCGTGCCATGATGACAGGCATCCTGACCGATATCATCGAACGCCAGGAGATAAATTACAGCAATCCGGAGCGATCGATGCTGCTCTGCTCCTTTGACGCTCCGCAGCCGGCCCTGGAGCTCGTCCGCGAGTATATTCAGCAGGTGCCCGACAGCAGACGTGATTCGGTTCGCACCAGTTTGAGCGCCGGGGTCGATATGGAGGATGAGCGCACCGACATCACCCAGCTGTTTGCCCGCGTGTTGCAGAGCAACAGGAATCTGTTGAGCCGCACCGCCGCTGGCACGATGATCATGAACGGGTCGGCTTATGACCGCCTCGAGGGAGATAATCGGGATATGGTGTTGTTCGAAAAAGACGAACTGCTCTACGTTTTGGATTGGAATGAGGCAGATTCCACCGCCGGCAATAGCTGATGCTCGAGATTTTTTATATCGTACTGCTGATCGTGTTCGGGGCCCTGGCTGCGGTGACCTTTTTTAGCTCTACCGTCCGCTCCGTGCCCTACAAGGAGGAGCTGGGTCGCCTTTTGGAGCGCCAGGTACAATTGGACGGGCAAGTTCAAACGATGCGCCGGGAGCTGCGTAATCTGGAACTGGATATGAGCATTCTGACCGACGAGAAACAGGCGCTTCATGAGCAGGTATCTTGCATGAGAAGGGTGGAAGATTCGCATTTGACGAGTCGGCTGGCCGAACAATCGGAAGAGTCCGAGATCTAGGACCCGATGAGTGTCGCACAAGAAAAACCCGCGTCAGATCCAAGGCTCGAGCTGGAACAGATTGTCTCAAGAGCACTGGAGGAGGACTTGGGAAACCTTGACCCCACCTCCGACTTGACCACGCGATGGACAGTGCCGGTTGAAGCTCGATCTGAAGCCAGGATCGTCGCAAAGGCCAGCGGCGCCGTATCAGGAGTCGATGTAGCCGGTGCCGTATTTCGACGCCTCGACGCTTCCTTGAGCCTGGACTACCTCGCCGAGGACGGGCAGTCCGTGGAGTCAGGGGATGTGATACTGCGGGTTCGCGGACGAACCCACCCCATCCTGATCGGCGAACGCCCGGCGTTGAATTTTCTTCAACACCTATGCGGCGTCGCCACCTTGACCCGCGCGTTTGTGTCAGCGGTCGAGTTCTCGGGGGTTCGAATCACCGACACGCGCAAGACAATTCCCGGTTTGAGAAGATTGGAGAAACTGGCGGTTGTGCATGGGGGTGGCGTCAACCACCGGCTCGGCCTGTTCGATGCGGTATTGATCAAGGAAAACCACGCCGCGATGGCGGGAGGGATCGGTGAGGCGGTGCGAATCGCTCGCCACCAGGCGGTCGTGGAGGACGCAGGAGGCGTCAGAATCTATGCGGAAGCCAGAAATCTCGAGGAGGTGGATGCCCTGCTGGCCTGCGTCCCCGATCGCATCTTGCTGGACAATATGGAACCCGGAGCGCTCGAGGAAGCGGTCCGACGCATTCGCTCAACGCCCGACCCTATCGAGATCGAAGCGACCGGGGGGATCACCTTGACCAACGTCAAAGCAGTTGCCCGCATCGGCGTTGACCTCATTTCGATCGGCGCATTGACTCATTCCGCGCCCGCCCTCGACCTCAGTTTGCTCCTGGGTGATACGCGCTCCAACGCCGGCTAGTCGCTGACCCCGCCAGTCGTCGCCATCACCGCCGATGTTTCCGACTGGATCGCTACCAGATTGTGAAACAGCCCTTCCCGCGCAATCAACTCTTCGTGTGTACCGATCTCCATGACGCTGCCTTCGTCGAGAACGACCAATCGGTTGGCGTAGCGCAGGGTCGACAGTCGATGAGCAATGGCGAAGGTGGTGCGCCCTCTAACCAGCCGCGCGATGGCCTGCTGAAGTTTCTGCTCAGTGGGGGTATCGACCGCTGACGTGGCCTCATCGAGGATGAGGATTCGCGGGTCGTGCAGGATGGCGCGCGCAATGGAGATACGTTGGCGCTCTCCGCCAGACAGCTGGGCGCCTCGCTCACCCACCCGCGTGTCATACCCGTCATTCTTTGCAACGATGAACTCGTGGGCGTTGGCGGTGCGGGCGGCCGCGACGATATCCTCGAAGGTAGCGTTGACGTTGCCGTAGCCGATGTTGTCAGCGATACTGCCGTTGAAGAGGAAGCATTCCTGAGATACAAGACCAATCTGCGACCGCAAATCTCCTAGTCGCATACCGCGAATATCGCAGCCATCTATCTCCAAAACTCCCCCGTCGACATCGTAAAATCTGCAGATCAGGTTGATGAGCGTCGATTTGCCCGCCCCCGATCTGCCTACCAGACCGATCATCTCTCCCGGCTCCACGGTCAGGTCTATCCCTCTCAATACGGGTTTTCCCGGGTTGTACGCAAAGGAGACCTCTTTGAAGCACACTCCCCCCTGAATTCTCGGCATCGGCCTCGCTCGTGGTTCGAGGAACGGCTCCGGCTGGGCATCTATGATCTCGAACACCCTTTCCGCCCCGGCGAATGCCATGGTGAGAAAATTATTTATCGTGCTGAAGAATTGCAGCGGTTGGTAAAACATCCAGATGTAGCTGATGAACGCCATGAGCAAACCAAGGGACAGCTCCTCCGAAAGGATCTGTCGCCCGCCGACGTACCATACCAAGAAGAGCCCCGAGCTCATGATCAGATTCATGCCGGCGTAGAAAATCGACCACACGCGCTCGGCATTCGTTCCCGCTTCGCGCAGCTGGTGGTTGCGCACGTCGAAGCGGCTCGCTTCGTGTTCTTCCTGGGCGAAGGACTTTACCTCCCGGATGGAACCGATGGACTCGTTGAGGTGGGTAGAGAAATACGACCACTTTACCGAGTAGCGGCCCCAGTAACGCCGCAACTTCTCCCACTTCGTGATACCGCCCCACGCGATCACCGGCACCGGTAACAGCACGTAGAGCGTGAGTTCCCAGTTCAAATAGAACAGTAGCCCCAGGATCCCGAAGAACATCAGCACATTATTGACGATGAACGGTACCCCCATGAGCAGAAACATTTCCAGGCGGTCCGAATCGTTGAGGAATCTCGAAATCAGATTGCCGACCTGGCGCTTTTCGTAGAACCTCAGGGGCAAGAATTGCAAGCCCTGGTATAAGGCAGAGCGGATGTCCCGCAGCGAACCGGTGGCTATGTCGGCGCGCAAGAGACCGTTGATCAACGACAATCCCCAGCTGACCAGTCGCGCCCCGAGGAGGCCGAGGGCAAACCACAACAGCAAGTCGATGCCGGATTTGGGTGTTAGCACGTCATCGATGATCAGCTTGACGACGTATGGCGGTATCAGCTCCAGCAAGGTGGTCGCGACGGTAACGAGAATCAACATCACGACCTGCGCCTTGAACGGTTTGAGAAACGAGGCTATACGTTTTATCGTCTCCCATTTCTTTATGCAGAACGGGCAGATCCCATCCTTCTCCGGAAGCCAGCGGCCGCATTGCCGGCAGCGCGTGCGCTCCACAGAGGCTGGCAGATCGTTTTGTTTCCCCGCCGCGATCCGCTCGATGCCACGTGCAACCTCGGCGAACTTCGGAATCTGGCCCCCGGAATAGTAGATGCGCAGAGGGGTGCCCCCCTCGACGCGCTTCACCTCTAAACGGGCCCCACCTACGAGATCGTCTGTGCTGACTTCGCTCACACTTGAGATGGGGATATCCACGTCGGCGTTGGGAGAGTCCGGAGGCAACACGAGGATGCGTTCGTCCGTCACGACGAGCCACCGCTCTCCATAGCTGAATGCGTCGATCATATCGGATGCCACTTGAATCTGTATCGCATCCGGCGATCCGTTTGCAGCCTTCAACCTAGCCGACACCGCGGGAGGCAACTCTTCAATGAAAGGTTGGTCAGCCATTCCTCTTAGGCACCGATAGCCATGACGGATGACACCTGCTGTTGCAAGCGCACTAATTCGAAGAAAGCACCCTCGCGGGCCATCAATTCTTCGTGAGTTCCCTCTTCCGAAACCTGCCCGCCGTCGATCAACACCAGACGGTCGGCATTGCGCAGGGTGGAAAGACGGTGAGCGATTGCAAGGGTCGTGCGTCCTCTCACCAGGCGTGATATCGCCAGCTGAATCTGCTTTTCGGTTTGCACGTCCACCGCGGACGTAGCCTCATCAAGGATCAGAATTCTGGGATCGTGCAGAATCGCCCGCGCGATCGCGAGTCTCTGGCGTTCGCCGCCGGACAATCCGGTACCTCGTTCTCCCAGCCGGGTGTCGTATCCGTCCGGCTTGGCGATAATGAAATCGTGAGCAAAGGCGGCGCGGGCGGCGGAGACAATTTCCCTGAACGAAGCCCCGGGATTCCCGTAACTGATGTTTTCGCGAATCGACCCAGAGAAGAGAATCGGATCCTGAGACACGATGCCAATCTGGCGGCGAAGATCGTTCAACTTGATATTGCGAATGTCTAGCGAGTCGATCTCGATACAGCCATGGTCCACGTCGTAAAAGCGGGCCACCATGTTCACCGTGGTCGTCTTTCCAACACCGGAACGGCCCACGAGCCCAACCATCTCTCCCGCTCGTACATGCAGATTCAGATCGCGCAAGACCGGTTTGCTCTTGTCGTATCCGAAGGTGACGTTGTCAAAACGGATGTCGCCGTCGATGCGCGGCACAGAAACGGCATCGCGGTTCTCATACTCCTCCGGCGCCGTATCGATCACCTCAAAGATTCGTTCCGCGCCGGCGAAAGCCCTGGTCATCCACGAATTTACTTGCGCGAACCATTCTACCGGCCCATACACCAACCAGGTATACGCGTAGAAGGCCAGCAACGTCCCGAGGGTTATCCGCCCTTCCAGCACCCCGATCCCCCCGAAGAACCAAACGACAATGATACCCATGCCGGTAGCCAGACCCATGGTCGCCCAGAGCATGAACCAGTTGCGCGCGGTTTTGCGGTTGATCCTCCATAGCTTCTGATTCTGCTCTTCGAATGTGGCTAACTCCCGTTCCTCCTGCGCAAACGCCTTGACGATCCGGATACCGTTCAAGCTTTCCGATAAGCGGGCGCTGAGCATGGCCCAACCGTGGCCGTATTTTTGGAACATTCGCCGCATGCGGCGCCAGAACAGAGCGCTCCAGAGGACGATCAAGGGAATGGGAATCATTAGAAGCAGAGTGAGATACCAGTCCATGGAGAACAGAAACCCAAGGATTCCGATAATCATCAAGCCATTGATAACCATGTAGGGTAAGCCGTCGATGAGGAACTCCTGCAACATGCTTGCGTCTCGGGCGACGCGGGAAATAAGTCCGCCTACTCGTCGTTTGTCATAGAACTGCATGGACATCATTTCCAATTGGCGATACAGGTGGCTGCGGATGTCGGCCGTCACTCTGGCCCCCAACCAAGCTACATACCATCCATGGAGGAGCTCAGCGCCCCAGCTGCACATCCTCACCGCAACCAGCCCGAGCACCAGCATGCCCAGCAAGAGCAAGCGAGCATCCATATCAGCCAGGCCGTGCTGAACCGGAACCAGCACCTCATCGACGAGCCGTTTGGTGATCAACGGTGGGATCAGCTCTGCGCCGGTCGTGCACAACGAGGCGGCAGCGAGCACGGCAGCTTTGCTCTTGTGCGGTTTCATGTAGGCGGCAATGCGGCTCAGAGTGCGCAACCTACGCACGCACGCCGGGCAGATGCCGTTCTTCTCTGGGAGCAGGCGGTTGCACTTCTCGCACCGAAGGCGATCGAGCTCGGCGTTTATCCTAAGAGGCAGTTGTTGGGCGAGTTGGTCGATTCCCCGGGCCACTTCCGAGAACTTCTGCGTTTCGGTGTCGCTGTATGCCAGTAGCACCTTTGGTGCCGCGCGACGCTCTATCTCCAGCTGGGCGCCCCCAACGAGAGGTTCGTTGCTAGCGCCGCTTATCTCTTCTATGGGAATCTCCTGAAGATCGCCGGCACGTTCTTCGGAAAGAAGCATCACCCGCTTCGACGACACCGACAGCCATCGCCCTTCGAACCGGTGATTCGAATCGAGATCGGCCCTCACCCGGATCAGTTCCTCTTCACCGGGAGCGAGCGATTCGAGAATCCTCGAGGTAACCGCCTGCGGGGCAGTTTCAATCAGTTTCATGGGCCTAACGGGAACAGGCCACCGGGTTCCTCGCCCCGCGGCCTGTTTCATAACCGACTATCGACGTCTTTTAGCGCGAGTTGGAGCTATCCTCGGACCTCAGACAAGTTACCGGCGAATATGCATAGCGTCAACGGCTATACACATTCTAAATCCATCGCAGATCCACTATTCATAGAATTTGCTTCCCCACATCACCAGCTGCCCATTCTCGAAAAACAAGGAGGTGCGCTCCGTTTTTCCGTTGTCGCCGGCCGTTGCCGCCGGTGCAACGTAGTGAAATACGAGAACAGGCGATCCGTCTAGTGATTTATAGAATTCACTCCCGCCGGGAGGACCAAGGAGCTGACGAACCTGAGTTTCGTCCAGACCCATCCTCAATCGGCGCAGAGCTTCCTGGTAGGTTTGCGTCGTTTCGTCGCTGGGTGAAGATCCCGCATGCATCGCGCACCCCCACGCTGAACAGGATCAAACCGCAGACGACATGGAACACCGCCTTCATGTCGTTCCCCCTAGCTCTGTTTTTCCATATATAACGCCAAGTCTCAGTAATCACAAGCGGATACCGAGGCGCAGCAGTAGATACTGGGAGCAACACGTGGGCGAATGAGCTGTTATGGCCAACCGCCGCGCGGCAGTTGTGGTCAATCCAGGGGGTTAAAACGCGGGCGCGAGCAGGACCGGAACCTGCGAGGATCTATGGTGCACTGAGCCAAGTCAACAACATGAGCAGGCCGACGACCGCTACCAAGCCGCCCATCATGGCGAACCACCAGTTCTGCCGGAGTCCCGCCGCCTCGGTGACCTCCTCCGACTCTTCCGGCTGCTGCGACCTGAACCTGCGGCCTTCGAGCCCGACGAGGCCTAGTACTGTGACAACGGTTATGAGACCAAATCCGCGCGCGAGAAGCACATCTTCCGCGTGCATCGTTTGGAGTAGATTCAAGCTGTATACGAAAGGCAGACCGTTGCAAAGTAACCACCACTTCCGCGACACAAGCCCGCCCATGGTCAATCCCAGCGACATGCCTCCAAGCCCGATGTGCCGCAAAGCTACGGGCACCTCGCCCGTGAGCGAATAATACAGCCCCGCCGCCCAGTATCCGCTGACCCACCAGATCACCGCGCCGAAATAGGCGTAAAAGATGTACGGCTGCGAAGCCGGCAGCTCGACGAACAGGCGTGCCGCGAGGTAGCGCGGGAAGGTGCTAAGGGTGTTTGAACGATCTATAGCCATATCAAACCATGCCGCGGACAAGCAGCAGTATACAGAAACCTGCCGCGGCCAGCAATTTCGCCTATCCCAATTCCACGATGACCCGACAGTCTTCCACGGTGGCGGGATACGTGCGCACTTTGGCCCTGTCCGGATCGACGATAGAGCGCCCCGTCCTCCCATCAAACTCCCAACCGTGCCATGGGCAGACGACAATCTCCTGTTCCCTGCCGTAGGAAATGGGATTCCCGGGCAAACAGGGCAAGGTAGTGCCCTGCAACCAGCCATCAGACAACCTAGCGCCTTGATGAGGACAGGCGTCTCGCATCGCAAAGAACTGGTCATCGCGGCGAAAGAGAACAAAACCACGTCCATTTAGTTCGATGCGGTACAGCCTGCCGGGCGCAAAGTCGTTCAATGCACCGACATCGTAGCGACTAGAGGGCATAAAGCTGTTGGGCATTCTCGCTGAAAATACGCTCTCGCAGGGAAGATCCGATGACCGCAGGGATAGCCCGATTTGGGGCGTCAAAGTCCCAATGGGGATAGTCGGTGGCAAACATCAGGAAATTGTCCGCACCTATCATCTCCATCATAGCCGTCAGATGCTGGGGATTCCCCGGTTCCTCCATCGGCTGCGTCGTCGCTCTAAAGTGCCCGACGATATACTCGCTGGGCAACTTCAGCAGCCATGGCACCTCGCTCCGAAGTCCCCTGTAGTTCTTGTCCAGCCGCCACATCAACGGCGGCAGCCAAGCGAATCCCCCTTCTATGAGCACGACAAACAAACCGGGGAACTCCTCGAACAGCCCTTCGCATACAAGGCTTACCACCTGGGCTTGGAAGGCTTGTGCCATGTTGGTGTGGTCCTCCAGATAGTACGACGGCCACCCACACGCCGCCGACGGACTCCCACTGCCGCCGAAATGGATCCCGACGGGCAAGTGCATCTCCGCCGCCGCGGCGAAGATCGGTCGGAATTCACGCCGACCGTACGGGGCATGTGAGCGCACGAGCAGCAGAACCTGCACGAACCGATCGTCCCTCGCGGCGCGACGGATCTCTTCCGCAGCGGCCAGAGGATCGCGCGTATTGACTACCAGAGAACCCCGCCACCGAGGATCGGCATCGAGCCAGATAGCCGCAGTCCACTCGTTGACCGCCCGGGCGAGCGAATTGGCAAAATCGAGGTTGTGCACAGCAGGTGTGTTGTAGAGCGGGTTGAGAATGGCGCGGTGGATATTCCAGGTATCGAGCAGCTGTGCGCGGGAGAAATCTTGATCGCTTCCCGGTTTTCTTCCGCTCGGAGGCCAGGCGTCCCGCCGCGCCGCCATGGCAAATCCCTTGGGGTACGAGGGTCCTGGCGGACCTGTGAATCCGGACTGAGAGATATAGGCGCACCACCGCCTGGAAAGGAAAGGCTCGAGTTCAGAAATGGAATCCGGATAATTATGAACGTCGCAGTCGATCAATCCTTGCTGAAGAGGTCTGATGGCATCGATCTCTTCAACAGGTGCGGGCGCGGTGTCGGCTGTCATATCTACCTCCTACGTTGTCTGCTTCATGTCTATGCTGAGGTTTCGCCATACACCTGAAGGGCGGTACCCCCCAACACCATCTGTTGATCCTGCTCGGAGAGAAATCGAATGTGCCGGCGACCGAGCTCTATAAGCTGGGGTAAGCTCAACTGGCTAAACAGGCCGGGTTGGTCGGAACCCCACATCAGTTTTCCGGCGCCGATGCGATCGACCGCCAGTTGCAGGTATCGCTCCACGCTGGGATATGGATAACCTTCGTCGACCACCTTCGCGGGCAATGCTGAGGTGTCGAACCAGACGTTGTCATGTCTTCCCAGATCGATCTGCTGCTCCCAGCAGCTCCAGAGTTCGGTATCAGCTTCTGCTGCCAACGTGGGTTGGCCGAGGTGGGCGACCACAATGCGCAGCGTCGGATGGGCCGAAGCGATTGCGTCGACGGCATCACTTTGGTAGGACGCTGTTCCAATGGTTCCCAAATCGAGCACGAGCACGAATCGGTCCTCCTCCATGCGCGTCCACAACCAATCCAGATCCGGTGTGTCGAGCCGAGCATCGGGGTGGAGACCACACAATCCCGATTCCACCGCAAACTCGAGCTTTATTGCGCGGAAGCGACCCATGGAGAGAATCCGTTCGTACGCCTCCGGCACCTGCGATTCCCACGGATCGAGGTAGGCTGCACCGGTCAACCGTCCCGCTTCCCTCTCCAAGGTTTGCGCCACATATTCGTTGCACTCACCGTAGGTCGGCCCTTGCAAAAGCATAGCGCGATCGACGCCCGCCCATTCCATATTGGCAAGCAACATCTCGGCAGTAAACTGGGTCTCCTTCTGATACGGGGGCAGGAACTGAACTTCGCGCCGGCCGATGCTCATGCGTCCGTAGGACAGACTTCGGGTTTCGCCGCCCTGGGTCCGGCCGCGGAATTCACGGCAGATATGGGCATGGGCGTCGACGATCATTTCGCGCCGCCTGGAGATAAACGGCTGTACCCGCCTGCATAGAACAGAAGCGGGGCCCCCTCGTTAACCTCGCCGGCCGTCATCTCACCTATGAACATGTCGTGATCGCCGCTGGCCACCACTTGCCTAATCCGGCAATCGGCAAATGCCAGAGCGTCGACTATGATAGGTGCGCCTGAGGTGGCTGTCCGGATCCGGAGATCGGACAGGTTCTTCGGTCCCGGCTGCGCAAACCGTTGGGACAGATCCTCATGTTCTTGCTGCAGTATACTTACCGCGAAACATTCGCTGCGCATCAACAGACGATGCATTTGCGAATCGCGTTGGACCGACACCAAAATCAGCGGTGGATCGAGGGAGAGGGAGAGAACCGCATTCGCCGTCATTGCGCTGGTTTCATCCCCTACTCGGGTGGTGACCACCGTTACGCCGGTCGCTAAACGGCCCATAACCTCCCGCAACTGGGTCGAATCTACTGCCACTTCAGATCTCTCTTGCCCAGACGGCGAATCGTTCAATCGCGGTACTCCACCTCCACAGCGGCTTCATGCAGTTGGCGCCATAACGGCTCCAGCTCTGTTTGCACGGTGGTCAATACATCGCCCAGCGGAACGTCGCGGCGTTCGTCCTCCGAGCGCAGCTTCAACTCCACGTTTCCGTTCTTGAGGGAACGCTCGCCGACAGTAATTCGAACGGGAATACCTATCAGATCGGCGTCGTTGAATTTGACCCCGGGGTTTTTAGCGCGATCGTCCAGCAACGTATCAATCGACGCCTCAGTCAACGCCGCATAGATCTCCTCGGTGGCCGTGGCTGCAGCTCCTTCACCTTTTGCCAGGGAAACCAGGTGCACGCTGAACGGAGCTACCGAGATGGGCCAAACAAGCCCGTTATCGTCGTTGTGCTCTTCGGCGATACAGGCAAGCATCCTACCGATGCCGATGCCGTAAGATCCCATAATCACCGGTTTGTTCTTGCCTTCGGCGTCGAGAAAGTTGCAGCTCAGGGCTTCAGTGTATCGGGTTCCAAGCTGAAAGATGTTGCCCACCTCCACACCTCTGGAGATCCGCAACGGTGTATCACATTCGACGCACCCGTCCCCCTCTTGCGCGGCTGCAATGTCACACACCATGTCGACCTTATAGTCGCGCCCGTAGTTGACGTTTTTGAGGTGGAAACCGTCTTCGTTGGCCCCCGCCACCAGGTTCGGCGACAACGGAATCACATCATCCGCCACCACAAGAGCACCGCTGATACCGACTGATGAACCGTACCCGGAAACCGCACCGACAGCGTGTATTTCGTCGCTTTGTGCCGGCCTGAGTTCCTTTGCCTGCAGGGCATTGGTCAGCTTCGTTTCGTTGACTTCCATGTCCCCCCGCACGATGGCCAGCACGAACTTCTGCTCCTCCTGCTCCGCGTCTTCCCCCTGGACCTTGGCTACCATAAAGACCGCCTTGGCGGTGCGGCTCTCCGGGACTCCCATGAACTTCGCCAAATCGGCGATGGTAGTGCAATCGGGAGTAGCCACTCTTTCCAGCTCCTCCGGCAACTCGTCTGGTACGTTGTTCTTTTTGAACCGCGCCACCTGACGATTGGCGGCGTATCCGCAGCTGTCGCACAACACCAGTGAATCTTCTCCGATGGGCGTCAGATACATGAATTCGTGGGCCGCACTCCCGCCCATCATACCGACGTCAGACTTGACCGCCAACGCCGGCAACCCGCACCGTGCAAAGATGTTGAAATAGGTCTGATAGTGGGCCCGATATTGCCGTTCGAGTCCTTCCCAATCCGCATCCAGGCTATAACTGTCTTTCATGGAGAACTCCCGCACGCGAATGAGCCCGGCGCGCGGGCGCGGATCATCGCGCCATTTCGTCTGGATCTGGTAGATCAGCTGAGGCAGTTGCCGGTAAGATTTGATCTCGCGTCGCACCAGATCGCCCACGACCTCTTCGTGGGTCATGGCTAATACCATGTCTCGATTCGACTTGTCGAGAAATCGCCCCATCTCCGATCCGATCTGATACCACCTGCCGGTCTCTTTCCAGATATCCGCTGGATGAACGACCGGCATGGTCAACTCCTGCCCATCGATCGCCTCCATTTCGGCGCGTATGATCGCTTCGATCTTGTTCAAGGATCGCCGCGCCAACGGCAGGTAGCTGAATATCCCGCTGGCAAGCTGGCGAACAAAACCGGCACGTAGGAGCAGATCGTGGCTGGTCACCTCCGCGTCCGCCGAACTCTCGCGAAGGGTTTGACTGAACAGTCTACTCATTCTCATGTGCCACTAACTCCGTTCATGATCGGTTCATCACCGGCAGCCAAGGTATAATAGGGTCCTCTCCCATTCAACCGTTTCACGCTCTGCGAACGAGCGCTCGCATCGCTCGGTACATGAATGCCAGCGACAGCAATACCCAGACTGCGGCAATCGGGTAGGCGAGCCAGCGGTAACCCCAGTAGTTGGCGAGAATACCGGCGTCCGTAGCTTCCGCCTGGCCTCCAAGATCGGTGTAGAAATCGAACAGGCTGTAGAGGCATAGCATCGTGCCCATCCAGACCGCGGCCGCCTTGGCGGTCGGCGGTGAGTAGAGTGCGGCTACCACTAGGGCTAGTCCACCGAAAATGCCGAGATAGAAATCGAGACCACCTACCGGCGTGTACCACATGGTCATGCCCATGCTCGAAGCACCCACCAAAAGCAGAGCGAAACGCTGCAGCAATGGCGCGATCGAGGTATAAATAAGCAGCGCGCCCGCTGCCGCGGAACCTACATACCCTGCCGCACTTATGAGCGGAAAATATCCCCCTTGCGTAAGCGTGTGTCCGCCCTCGTCCCAGTTGGTTCTCATTTCCAATACTGCTCCGCCGGTCAATAAAGCCGTCCCGGCGTGACAAACCTCGTGAACGACGATGACAAAGAGGCGAAACGGTTTGATGAATATGCTATCCCAGAGAACGAGCGCGATGAAGGCGGCACCGAGATAGAATCGGAACTTCCAGAAGATTCGAAAAACGTAGACGGCACGGTGGAACGCCATACAAAAACTCGTGAAAACCGGACTATATCAACGCCTTCGAGGAGATCTTTTCCGCCACCAATCCAACGGCATCCGTAACCGACATGGGATCGAGATTCTCGCCGGTTCGCTGCCTAATCGTCACTTCCCCGCTCTCGGCTTCGCGGTCACCGAGTACGAGCATATAGGGCACCTTGTGAACCTGGGCTTGGCGAATTCGATAGTTGAGGGTGGCGTCGCCGTGCAGCTCGGATCGGACGCCAGCATCCAGAAGCTTTCTGTGCACCGAGTCGCCATACTCGCCATGGCGTTCGGCGATGGGCAACACCACCGCCTGTACGGGCGCCAGCCAGACCGGGAACGCCCCGGCGAAATGCTCAATCAGAAAACCTATGGTGCGCTCGTGGGTACCTAGCAGAGCGCGATGGATACAGATCGGGTGTTCCTCCTCCCCGGCCGAGTTGGTGTAAACCAACCCCAGCCTTGCCGGAACGGCGAAGTCCACCTGGTTTGTCGAGAAGGAGAACTCGCGTCCAATGGCGCTCCAGACCTCCACATCTATCTTCGGGCCGTAGAATGCCGCCTCACCTGGAGCCTCCGTGTATTCTATGCCGCCGTTTCCCATGGCCTGGCGAACCATCTCTTCGGTCTTTGTCCAGAGTTCGGGTTCGTCCACGTACTTTTTCCCCAGCTCTTTGGGAGCATGGGTGCTAAAACGCATTACGTACTTCTCGATGCCGAACAACTCGAAGTAATCCAGGTACAACCTGCACACCGCTAGGAATTCCTCCTCGAATTGATCCAGCGTGCAGTAGATATGCGCGTCGTTCATCTGCATCGAGCGCACCCGCATGAGCCCGAACAATTCGCCGGATTTCTCGTATCTGTAGCAGGTACCGTACTCCGACAGTCGCAGCGGGAGATCGCGATATGAGCGCGGCACCGACCCGTAGATCTTGTGATGATGGGGACAGTTCATCGGCTTCAGATAGTACTTGACCCCCTCCAGCTCCATCGGCGGGTACATCGACTCCGCATAATACGGCAGGTGCCCCGTGCGCTCGTAGATGACATCCTTGCAGATGTGAGGTGTCCGCACCTGTTTGTAGCCGGCCCTGCGCTCCACCGCCTTGGCCAGATTCTCGAGCTCTTCGATCAGCACCGTACCTTTGGGTTGCCAGAGCGGTAAACCAGGTCCGATCTCCTCGTCGAAAAGAAACAGTTCCTGTTCCTGACCCAGTCGCCGGTGGTCCCGTTTCTTGGCCTCCTCGAGCATGTCCAGGTGGTGGTCCAGCGCTTCCCTGCTGGAAAAAGCGGTACCGTAGATACGTTGCAGCATCTTGTTCTTCTCGTCGCCCCTCCAATAGGCTCCGGCGACGCTCAGCAGCTTGAAATAACGTGCTTGACCCGTTCCCAAGATGTGCGGCCCGCGGCACAGATCGCAAAAATCACCATCCCGATAGAACGACAGGCGCTCCTCCTCTCCGATGCCCTCGAGAATCTCTAGCTTGTACGGCTCGTCCTTTAGTAGCTCTCGTGCATCTGCGGCCGGCACCTCGAAACGCTCGAACCGGTGGTTCTGTTTTACCACTCTCTTCATCTCCTTCTCGATGCTCTGCAGATCATCCGGGGTGAACGGATTCTCGGCGTCGAAATCGTAGTAAAACCCGTCCTCGATCGCCGGGCCGATCGCCAGCTTCGTTCCCGGAAACAGTCTGAGCACGGCCTGCGCCATGACGTGAGAAAGACTGTGCCGGAAAATCCATGGGGCATCCTCCGCCTTCCATTCGATCAACTCCACGTCGGCATCTGCTGCAAGCTCGGTGTGAAAATCGATCCGCTCGCCCTCCAATCGCGCCCCTATGCAGGTCTTTAGCAGGGTCTTGTCGGTCTCCACAAGAACCTCCTTGAGCGAAGCGCCCGCTTCAGAGTAGAGAGTTTCTCCATCGGGTTTTCTAATATTCATTGTTCGACTCCTGTGCCTCAAACATCAAAAACGCCCCCTACCGGGGAGGCAGCGGGCTTCGGAAGATCGATTTGCTGCTGATCTAAAGCAGCGAGACCCGCACGGAAACATCGGTTGACTCCTCCGTAGTGAGATGTGCGGAGGGTGCCAAAGCGGTGCGCGGGGTGCCGGGTTCGATTGCCAACATTTCTCTGCTCATCGTCGCGATTACCGTTTCAACTAGCACGAAATTAAGCGGCGGCTTGCGACCATGTCAAGAGCGGTTCCTCGAGTAGAACGCGGCCCAAACGCGAGGACGCTCCTAGTGCGGTGCGGCCTGCCGAACCGCTTCGGCGATGCGTGGGGCCACCGATTTGTCGAGGGGGGCAGGCAGGATCTTCTCCGGCTCCGGGGTCTCCACCGTATCTGCAAGCGCGTGGGCAGCGGCGAACTTCATCGCCGGATCTATGGTCGCCGCTTCAGCATCGAGCGCTCCGCGAAAGATCCCCGGAAAAGCGAGGACATTGTTTACCTGGTTGGGAAAATCACTGCGACCCGTCCCCACAATGGCGGCTCCTCCACGGCGCGCGCGGTCGGGCATGATCTCGGGCTCCGGATTCGCCATGGCCAGAATCACCGAGTCTGGGGCCATGCTGCGGACATCGTCTTCGTCCAGAAGGTTTCCCTTGCTGACCCCGATAAAGACGTCGGCTCCCTCCAGCACCTCTCGTAAAGTGCCAGTTCGATCGGCATGGTTGGTATAGGAGAGAAGCGCCTTCTTCTCGGTCGAGAGTCCATCGCGGCCGCGATGCACCGCGCCCTTGGAGTCGCAGATGACCACATCCTCCACCGATTTGCATACCGACGGATCGTACCCCACACATCTCAGCATGCGGGCGATCGCGGTGCCTGCGGCCCCGGCGCCGCTGATCACGACTCTCATTTTGGTTATCTCGCGATCCAAAACCCGGCAGGCGTTGATCAGGGCGGCCAGCAGCACGATGGCAGTACCATGCTGGTCGTCGTGAAAGACCGGAATACCCAGATCCTGCAGCTGATCTTCTACCTGAAAGCAACGTGGAGCGGCAATGTCCTCCAGATTTATGCCTCCAAACACAGGAGCAATGCGGCGCACCGTGTCGACGATTTCATCGGGGTCCTGAGTGTCCAGACAGATGGGCCAGGCATCGATGCCGGCGTATTCCTTGAAGAGCAGGGCTTTGCCCTCCATCACAGGGATGGAGGCCAGAGGACCTATGTTTCCCAACCCTAGAACCGCCGAGCCATCGCTCACGACGGCTACCGAATTTCGTTTGATGGTGAGGTGTTGCGCCTGGCTCGGATCGGCCGCGATCAACTCGCAAGGCCGGGCAACGCCCGGCGTATAGGCGATAGAGAGATCGTCCTGGGTTTCGATCGGAATCTTGTTGACGATCCCGATCTTACCGCGCAATTGTTTGTGAATAATAGCTGAGCGCTCGTAGAAGTCGGTCATGGTGCTGCTAGTGTCCTGTCGGGAAGCAATCTATTTCGGGCACACGAGCTCCTTGTCCAGCAGCGATTGATTGCCCGAGTAATCCACCGGGATGTCGATCAGGTGGACACCAGGACTATCGAGACACTCCTGCAGTTTGGGGAGGAGTTGCTCGGTCTTCTCGATGCGGTGCCCATTGGCACCGTAACACTCCGCGTATTTGACGAAGTCGGGATTGGTGTAGTCGAGTCCCCAGTTCTCGAACCCCATATCCGCCTGTTTCCATTTGATCATACCGTAGCCTGAATCGTTCAGGACGAGGACGAGAAGATCCATCTTCAGGCGAACCGCGGTCTCCAATTCCTGCGAGTTCATCATGAAACCGCCATCCCCGCATATGGCGACCACCTTCTTGTCTGGACTGACCAACCGTGCCCCCATGGCCGAAGGCAGGCCGGCGCCCATGGTGGCCAACGCGTTGTCGAGAAGCACGGTATTCGCCGCGTGCGCTTTGTAATTGAGCGCGAACCAGATCTTGTACACCCCGTTGTCCAGGCAAATGATGCCATCGTCCAGAACCGCGCGCCGCACGTCTGCAACGAAACGTTGCGGGACGATCGGGAAGGATTTGTCATCGATCCCTTTCGCTCTCTCCTCATCGATCCACTTCTTAACCTTCATGACGTAGGAAAAATCCCATCGTTTTTGCTTGTCGGTTCGCAGCATCAATTGCCAAATGCTGTTCCCGATATCACCGATCACTTCGAGTTGCGGGAAGTAGACGGGATCGACAGAGGCCGATATGAAGTTGATATGAATTACCTTCAAACCGTCAGCTTCCATAAAGAACGGTGGCTTTTCCACAACATCGTGCCCCACGTTGATGATCAGATCGGAGCGTTGGATGGCACAATGCAATCTGTCGTTGGCCGACAGGGCAGCGTTGCCCAAAAACAGCGGGTGACGTTCGTCCACGACCCCTTTTCCCATCTGCGTGGTGAAGAATGGGATACTCATGTCGTCGATGAAGTGACGGAGCATCTTGGAGGTCCGTTTGCGGTTGGCCGCGGCGCCGATGAGAAGCAGGGGGCAGTCTGACTCCTCGATCATTCGCGCCGCTTTGGCCACTGCTTTCTCTTCAGGTACCGGCCGGCGAACCTTGTCCATTGGGTAGAGAGGGGTGTCGGACTCTTCGTCGGCAATGTCCTCGGGAAGTTCCAAGTGGACCGCGCCAGGCCGCTCCTCTTCCGCCACGCGCACCGCCTCGCGAACATGGGAGGGTATGTTGCCGCCGTTGACGATCTGACGCGTGTATTTGGTCAATGGTCGCATCATGTCGACCACATCCACGATCTGGAACTGACCCTGCTTGCTCGATTTGATCGGTTTTTGACCGGTCAACATGAGCATCGGCATCGCGCCCAACTGCGCGTACGCAGCTGCGGTCACAAAATTGGTGGCCCCCGGACCCAGCGTTGACACGCATACTCCGGTCTTGCCGGTCAACCTGCCGACCGTCGCCGCCATAAAACCCGCCGCTTGCTCGTGACGCGTCAGAATCAGCTTGATCTTCTTGGAATGTCGCAGAGATTCTAGAAAATGGAGATTCTCTTCACCTGGAATTCCGAAGATGTACTCGACCCCTTCCTCCTCCAGGGCTTTCACAAACAGGTCAGACGCTTTCATCAATTATCCCTCAATCGTTGCCTGCTATTCAGACAGCAGCCGGTCTGCATTAGGGAAAAACCCATACAGTATAACAAAAAGTGCTGGATCGAAAAGTCTGGGGCCCTGCAGGAGCGGGATCGTCAACCGTGCAGAATTCCCTCCGAGAACCAGCCTAGTGGGCAAAATCTGCTTCCAGTTCCGAAGCGACTCCTGCGATCTCAAGGAATAAATCTTTCTGCGCGGGACTCATTTCTCGGTCGCGCCTACGACCGGCCCTTTGTGCCACTTCTACTCCCTTGGCGGGGTCATACCGCTCTTCCCGATCTTCGTCTAACCAGCTGAAGCTGGGCACGAACTTCGGGCTGCGCGACCTGAAGACGCTGCTGCAGAATCCAACAACCGCCCCCGTCGGGAACGTGACATTGATGCCGATCTTGGCATGATCTCCAGCGAAGAGGCCGACAAACTGCTCATTCGTTTCCACAGGCCTGCCGTTTATGGGCACGGACACGGTTCCATAGGTGTTCTTGAGATTGCTGTTGCTCGTTCCAGCGCCGATGTTGACCCATGCACCCAGGTAGCTGTGTCCGAGGAAACCGAGATGTTGTTTATTGGAACACTCGTGCATGATGCTGGCCGCGATTTCCCCCCCGACCTTGCAGGTTGGACCTACGGTACTCCCCTCCCGAAGAAGGGTTCCGGCTAACAGCTGGGAACCGTCTCCCACGCATGCCGGACCCTGCAGATAGGTGTTGGCGAAGATATGCACATCGCCGCCGATCCACACGGGTCCGTTGCGCGCATCTATGACCACACCCGGGTCCAGCACGCTCCCATCTCCCACAAATACGGCGTCTTCCCCTAAAATGCGGCATCCGCTGTCGACGTCACCGAGAACCGCGGCAGAGTGTCGGTGCCGGATCCAGTCTCCTTCGATGGCATCGCCGTTGGCTTTGACCAGGTCCCAAGGCCACTGCATCACATTGACGAGATCGTCGACCGGTTTGGCTGGCAGATCGTTCAACAGCTCCGCTAGACCGCTTTCGTCCAATAGTATCGCGGGGTTGAGTCGCTCGGCGAGACGATCGTCGGCGTATACGCAGGCGACGTCGTTTTGCTTAGTTGTCCCCACCCAGGCAGGTTCGTTGGCGTCCACGGGGGGCAGGCTTTTCCAACGCCCCCTTCCGTTGAGCAGCAAGGCGCCTCCGGTGAGTTCCTGGTTGATCTGCAGTAAGGTCTCTTCTTGCGTAACGGCGTCGATGTGTGGACGGCACCAGATCTCCACCTGACCGTCCCCGGCTTCTGCCACCAACCATTGGACCGCGTGAAGCAGATCGGAAATTCCGCACACCAACCGGCAGGTTGGGCGTGCATACACGAGGGGCGTAAAATTGCGCCAGCGGGAATCCTCGAAAACGATCACCCGCATCGAGCTGTCATTCTACGGTAACGCTCTTGGCGAGATTCCGGGGTTTGTCCACATCATGGCCGCGGAACACGGCTGCGTGATAGGCGAGAAGCTGCAGCGGTACGGTGGTTACCAGCGGTGAAAGAATGGGCAAGGTTGAGGGAACGTAGAGAACCTCTGTCGCGATCCTCTCCAAGCGGCTATCTGGTTCGGTGGCGAAAGCGATCACCTGCCCCTGGCGACCGCAGACCTCCTCAATATTTGCCAACACCTTCTCGTAGGTGTGATCTCGCGAAGCGACGACGACCACCGGCATATCTTCGTCGATCAGCGCGAGGGGTCCGTGTTTCATTTCGGCTGCCGGCAAACCCTCCGCATGGATATAACTGATTTCCTTGAGCTTCAGGGCACCCTCGATTGCCACCGGATAATTGACGCCGCGTCCCAGAAACAACCAGTTGTCGCGTTCGGCGAAACGCGCCACCAGGCCCTTGACCTCGTCCTCCAGCTCCAGTGCCTGTTCGATTTTCTCCGGTATAGCGGACAGTTCGGTGATGATCTCGCTGGTGCGCTCTGCCGACAAATGACGATGGCGGCCAATATCGATCGCCATCATCGCCAGGGTTGCGAGTTGCCCGGTGAAGGCCTTGGTGCTCGCTACCCCTATTTCCGTCCCTACGTGGAGATAGACTCCGGCGTCCGTCTCACGAGCGATGGTCGAACCCACCGCATTGACGATCCCCAGGACGGTAGCTCCCTTGGTGCGCATCTCGTGCAACGCGGCCAGGGTATCCGCTGTTTCGCCAGATTGGCTAATGAAAATCGCCACGGTGTCGGCATCAACGATTGGATTCCGATAACGCAGCTCACTGGCGTACTCGACTTCCGTCGGAATTCGAGCCAGTTCCTCGAACAGGTACTCACCGATGAGAGCCGCATGCCAGGCGGTACCGCACGCCGTCAGGATCAGCCGGCGACAATCGTTCCATTGCCGCTCCACCGGGTCCAGTCCGCCGAGGCGAATGCCGCTTGAAGCCGCATCCACCCTGCCTCGCATGGTGTCGCGCAGCGCCTCTGGTTGTTCGAAAATCTCCTTCAACATATAGTGGGAGTACGCCCCCAGCTCAAGTTCGTCCAGCGTCATCTCCAGCACGTCCACATCCTTCTGTACCGGCTCCGCGTCGATGGTGCTGACGTGCATCCCGTCGCCGTCCAGAAGGACAAGCTCATTGTCGTGCAGATAGACTACCTGACTCGTGTGCTCGACGATGGCGGTACCGTCGGAGGCTACCAGATACTCCCCTTCCCCAATGCCGACAATGAGCGGGCTGCCTCTGCGAGCGGCAACTAGAGTGTCGGGGCGGTCGATGCAGAGTATTGCCACACCGTAGGTCCCGATCACGTCGCGCAGCGCTCGGCGAATGCTTTCGATCAGCTCTTCACCCTGCGCGTAGAAATATCCGATCAGCTGCACCAAGGCTTCGGTATCGGTTTCGCTCTTGAAAGGCACCCCTTCGCCCTCCAGAAAAGAGCGGATCGCGTCGTGATTCTCGATGATGCCGTTGTGAACCAGGGCGATGCGCTCGCTTGCATCGAGATGCGGGTGAGCGTTGCGCTCAGTGGGCCGGCCGTGGGTCGCCCACCGGGTGTGTGCAATGCCGAGAGGTCCCCGGAGCGGCTTATCCGCCACATCCTTTCCAAGAGTGCTCACCTTGCCAGCTTGGCGCCGTACCTCAATCGCATCACCATCGATGATCGCTAAACCCGCCGAATCGTAGCCGCGGTATTCGAGCCGTTGAAGACCGTTCAACAGCACATCCGTAACCGGCTTCGATCCCAGATAACCAATGATTCCGCACATGCTAGTGTCCTGTCGCAGAGATGAGTTGACAAAATTCGGCTGCCGAGGCGCACGGGTCGCAAGGCGCCTGAGCAAGTCGTACTAGTGGAGTACGGCGAGCGAAGGCAACGCCGCGACCCGGGATGGAGCGGCGGCAGTATGTTGACGGATTTCTGCGACAGGACACTAGGGATTCACCTCGCATATTCAATCTCTGAGAGAAGATATGGCCCATGTCACCTCCGTATCCTCAACGCTCATGCCATGGATACCGCCCGAAATGTGCGATTGAAGATCTAGATAACTCTGCTGTCGCTCGCTGTCGGGATAGACCCAGTCGTGCAGGAAATAGACCGCCTTGACCTTCGCCTGTAAGAGCTCCTTGGAGCAGCCGAAACAAGGCCTCATGGTTGAATATAGAGCGGCCCCTTCGGTGGCGATGCCGAACCTTGCGGCCGACAACAGGGCGTTTTGTTCCGCGTGAACGCAGATACAGAGATCGTAATCCTTGCCCGACTCGTATTTGGTTCGATTGCTACAACGTTCGCACCCACCGTCCATGCAGTTGACCATATCGCTAGGTGTTCCGTTGTAACCGGTCGAAATGATTCGATCGTCGAGCACGAGCACGGCACCCACCCGGTTCCCTATACAGTTTGCCCGAGTGCGTACAGCGAGAGCGATGTGCATGTAATACTCGTTCCAATCGGGTCGACTCGTTCGCATTTTCACTTTCGTCGGGGTTTTTGGCACTTTTCGGCCAGTAAACATATATACACCTGCCCAACTGAATCGCGCAACCTGCGGGTGAAATCCCGTTCGGCGAAGACGCTCGTTGCCGCTTTCTTATTCTGCGGTTTCGGGTGAACAATGTCTAAGAAACCCACCGGGAGCGGGCCATCAAAGTCAGTCGCAGTCAGGACCGGGCTGGGATTCGCGAGCTGGATTGTTGACCTCGGCGTACGGCGCCACGACTAAAGGGCGCCCCTTTTCGAGGGACGCCCCTTGTACCCTATGGGGTGGGGAGTGGGAAGTGGGTTAAAGCGAGGGTTGTAGGGTCATTTCGAAGGTGGCGTCGGGATCTCCAGTGTTGGACGGGGCGATCTCGTCCATCGGTTCATCGAGAAGGGCGCGGTTGGCTCCGAGCAACTTTAGATTGCTGACTACGATCTCTGTCACAGAACTCTTGCGTCCCCGGGCATCGTGCCAAACCCGAGTGTTCAATTTGCCTTCGACATATACCCGATTGCCCTTTCTCAGGCGCTGTTTCGCAGACTCAGCGGTACGACGCCACATGACCAGCCGATGCCATTCGGCACGCTCACATACCTTGCCGGCTTGGTCCACCCATGATTCCGTAGTGGCCAGACTGCAGGTCGCTACGGCAGTTCGACCCGGCGTGAAACGCAGGTCTGGATCACTTCCCAGATTTCCAACGAGAGTGACTCGGTTCAAGCAACCTTTTGCCATGGCTACTTCCTCCTGCTGCTGGGTCTAGTTCCGGTCCCACATACGCTGCTGATCTTCGAAAGACCGTATGCGGCGATTTTTAGGGGTGTCGATACCATAATGCCGACACAGACGCCCAAAGCTTCCGGGGGCTATGCCGAGTGCCAAACCGGCGTCGGTATTACTCGCATAGATTCGGGCCGCTCGTTCGATCCTTTCGCGGGCGATTTTTGCCATCTCCTCCTCCTCCTGAATTTCTGTGTGGTATTGGGAACCTCGAGCCTCAATAACTGCACAAAAGTATACTGCTTTTTTGTACAGCTGTCAAGGGGTTTTTGAGGCCGCCTCACAAACCAACTTAAGCCAGCTCGTAACCTGTTGATCGTATGTGCCTTAGCGTACGGATACAGGGGGGGAGTAGAGGCCCAGTAACCGACGTTTCCACCAGATCTTAGGGATGAGAGATCCGCTTTTATACTCAAAATCGTACTCGTAGAAGACGGCGCGTATAACCGAGGGCGGAGCGTCTGGAAACGGATTCGATTGCAACAACGACACCACCGAGGAACTGCCTTGAAGTAGTCGGCCGAGAAATGGCATAAACCATGGGGTGGTATCGTAGGTTCTCAACGCAGCAAACCACATCTGCCAATCCAACCGCGGCATGTGGGGCTGGACAAACGCCGGAGGCGCTTCCGGATCCCCAGGTTTCCATGGAAACTCGTACGCCTTCCAGGACTGGCCATCTGCCGAACCCTCCACGACAATCTCTCTTCGTTTGGTCGTCATCACAGCGAAAAGACCATACCCGTTGACCAGGCGAAACGGCATCAGCGCCTCATGCGTTCGGGAAAGAAATCGGGGCCAGGAAGCTCTCCAGCGAAAGGCGTGAGCCATTTGGATCCCGCTCAAGGCAAGGACGAGAATCGCGATAGCGGTGGTGAGCCATGTTGGCGCCCGCCCTGAGGCTGTCGAGGGGGGCTGGGGGAGCCGGAATCTTCCGACGAGGGCAAGGTGGTCGTCATCCAACAGAGTCACGCATAGTGCGATTACCAGGAGGTTAAAAAAACCATAGTTGCCTGTTGCGCCGATCAACACCTGCAGCACCACCAACAGAAGGGCACCGATCAATCGAACCTTTCGCGGTCCGAGGATGGCGAACGGCACCAACAGTTCGATCACAAACATCGCACCTACACTGAACGTCTGGATCCACAAAGGCAGCTGGTGAGCGTACCAACTTGCCCACGTCGGGAGTGGTTGGGTCAGGTAATGGTAATCGAGGGCCCTCAGCGAAGACCAGGTGGGGTCGCCGCTCGACAGCTTGACGACGCCCGAGGAGAACATGACGCGGAACAACAAGAGCCGGAGCAGCCACAGCGCGATGATAGATGGCTTCCCGGGCCAGATCCAGTGGCGCCGAAGCCGGTGCGGCGCCAGGAGAATAGCCAGGAAACCGCACTCTAGAAGCAAAGCATCCCACTGGAAGGAGAGGAAGTCGCGGCCGGCAACCACCAGAGACAGGTAGAGCACCCACAATCCGGCAAGCGCTAAACCGGGCGCATATCCGAGACACAACAAGACCGCAAATGCCACCCCCGAACCACACATGAGCTGAATCGTAGAATCACTCTGGTCGAGCCACAGAATCGAAGGCAGCCGCACCCATGCCTCGGCACCCAGGCGGTCTTCCACCGCTGGGAAGAACTCGACGACCGGAAGGATGCCGTTGCTACCTATGAGTCCGTCGATCTGCACCCATAGTGATAGGAAAGCAATCCCGTACACCAGACCTAAAAGTCGCAGAAACAGTGCTCTCACGACCAGGTGAGAATGTGAGTCGATAAGAACCGGTATCATTGAGGAATGCCAGGGATGCGGACGCGACCGTGACCTTAAGTCCGGGTGCTTATTATCGTCGCACGTAGGTCTGGTTGAGATACCATGCGATCTGATCCAGCTCGGCGACCGATACCTCCAGCCCGTTGTCTACCATCCGAGTCAAGAGCTCGCCCACGTCCCCCGCGGATTGCATCGGATACTGCTCCACCTCATCCAGCTCGTGACACTGGGTGCAGCTGTCGTTGAAGAGCTGTCGGGATGGTCCCACTTCGTACGCCCCTACCGGTCTTGCCTCGCCGGTGGTAGATATCACGGTGAGCAAGGTCTTCTTCGATTCCGCTGCTTCCAGGGATTGCTCCCGACGCCGTTTCGCCGACATTTGCAGGTCGGGTGAAATGGCGATCAGATAGCTGGCAACCGCCCACTGCTCGGGCGGGGCGATCGGATTGCCGAAGATCGGTCGTTTCGCCATCCGCTCTACGGTGCGCACCCAGTTGCTGGGTGTTCGCGGCTTGGTGAGGACCGTCTTCAGGTCGTGGCAAGTGACGCATCGAGTCAGCAATACTTCCCGTCCATTCTTTAGACTCGATTCCGAACCGAGCTCGTGCATCGGCGCGTCCGAAGGGAACCCCGCGCTGGGTAACAGCTGGCGTATGCGCTCCAGATTCGCCTCGCTGTAGACGCTGCCGCCTACCGCAGTCTGGCTCCAGTATGTTTCGCGATAGGCAAACGGCGCCGAAAGGCTGATCAACAGCACCGTACACCATAGGATTCCCAATCCCAGATAGGGCAAGAGGAAGCGGAAGTGAGCACAAGACCGCAGGACGAAAAGCTTGACCACAAGCAAAAAACCGACGCTGACTCCCAGGAGGAGATGGGCAACGGTTCGCGCCGGGAGCTCGACCTGGTAGTGGAACAGCCTGGGCACCATTTGAAACATCATGAACAGATATATCAGGAGGAAAACCAGCCCGACGATTCTATGGGTGAGCACCAATGAGGGCGGAGCGGTTCCGACGTTGCGCTCGGCGTCAAACGGATAACCGTAGATGCGGAACATGAGAAACACCCCCAGAAACCCGAGGGTCAGAAAAAGTAAGCCCAGCAACATGCTGATTGAGGCATCCATTGGTTTTGTCTCCCCTAATCTTGTGCAGCAGTGACAGGATAGAGCCTTGACGAAGGTCGAAAATCTTGACACCAGGTATATAAGACTTTAATCCAATCCTTGGCTATACGGCGGTGAAGACGCGCCGCCCGAGGTATGAACCCAACAACAAATCCACCGCACACGAGCGAAACAACACATGCCTACCCAGCGACAAACGGTCGACGCAGCCTTCGATCTCTACATTCAGCGTGCTACCACGGAGGCACACTGGCGAGACCGAATACGGCGAAGCATTGACCGCGTCTTGGAGGAGTTGAGCGAAGCGGAACGGAGCAGATTCTTCGATTACGTCAATGGCTTCGACCTAGGCTCGGCTTTGTTTCCAGTAAGACGGATCGCCGAGATCTATACGCTCTGTTTGCACGAGAGCGTGGACGATTCATTGAGGGGCCGCAGGAAAGAGTCGGCGCAGACGCGAATGACGCGATTTCGAGCTGATTTCCTGACCCCTCCTCCCGGTCAGGAGGAGGGCCGACTGCCACAGGATGCTCCGCGCGCGACCTTCCACGCGGCCTTGCGGCAGCGTCAGGGGGTTGCGGACACCCCGGCGGAATTCCGCGAGATGATCGGCGCTACGATCCACATGGTCATGGACTCATTCGAGGAGCGCGACCGAGATCAACTGGATGAACTATTCGAACGCCTCCCGGTCGGTGCCGTTGCCGGCGCCATGCTCACCTGGACATGGGGGGGAGGAGACGAAAAGCTGAAGCCAGAGATCGCGCGGAGACAGTTCGACCGCTGGCAGCAAACGGACGACGTATCGGTTTGGTGGCAAATCCGCATCGCGCCGCGACAGGAAACACCCGTTTGGATCTATTTCTGAACGTGATCCGCCAGATCGAAAACCTGTTCCATCGACGCCCACCACTCCCCTTCCCCCGCCTCGGCGGCAGGCTCTTGAAAGCTGTTCATCAGCCGATTCCATTCATCACACTTGGGATGACTCTCCGGCTCTCCTTTCGCCTTTCTTGACGGATCGTAGTCATCCGTGGTGGTCATGTACATAAACATGCGCCGATCGCGAAGGAATATCTTCATGTCCAGAATACCCGAGCGGCTAATCTGCTCAACCACTTCCGGGAACGGGTTCCGATGGTACTGTTTGTACCGCTCTATGATCTCTTCGTCATCTTTCAGATTGATGGTCAACGCAAACACCTTCATCGGTGAGTCTCCTTTCGTTCATCCGTTGCCTCCGATCGGTAGGCGTCGGCCAACAAGCTCACCGGATGGCGGACGGCAACGCCGGAGGATTCGCGCCGCAGGCCGTGCAGCAGTTGAATGGCGCATCCCGGATTTCCGGTAGCCACGACGCCGGCCCCCGTGGCAGCTACATGCTTCATCTTCCTCGACAGCAAGCGCATCGACATCTCGGGTTGCGTAATATTGTAGATCCCCGCACTGCCACAACACCAGTCTGACTCGGTCAGTTCCGTCAAACGAAGCCCGGGTATCGACTTGAGCAGCTGGCGCGGCTGGCGGTGAACTTTCTGCCCATGGCGCAGATGGCAGGAATCGTGGTAGGTCACCTCCATATTCGCACCTTCGCCCCGGGGCGGGCGAAATCCGATCTCCACCAGAAACTCGTGAATGTCCCGCACCTTTGCGGACCAACACACGGCGCGCGCGGAGTACTCGGATAAATCTGCCAGAAGGCGGTCGTAATGGCGCATGTGAGAACCACATCCACCGGAATTGACGATGATCGCGTCGAGGTGCTCAGCATCGAAAGCTTCGATGTTCTTGACGGCCAGAGATCTGGCCAATTCCGGCTCACCGTTGTGACCGTGCAGCGACCCGCAGCATTGTTGCCGGCGCGGAAGGACAACCTCACACCCGTTCTGCTGCAGCACGTAGATCGTATCTCGATTCACCTCCGAGAAAGCCAGATCTTGAATGCAGCCGCTCAGCAACCCTACCCTGTAGTCGGGGTTCGCAGGATTGCGGCCGCTCGAGTAATGCTGACGTGTCGTGCGCCACTGAACGGTCGGTGTCAGCGGAAGAAGATCGTGCAGTCTCCGCGAGAATAAACGCAGGACGCCGCTGGCGTGCAGCATCCGCATCAGCCCGCTCCTTTGCATCACGAACAACCCACGCGCGAGCAAACGCAACCGAAAGAGAGAGACGAACAACATCTTCAGCGCCACTGTCCGCACAAGTGATCGAACGCTGCTGCGCAGGAGGCCGGAGCGCTCGATCTGCGCTCGGGACTTTTCGAAGAGGGTGGTGTAATCCACTCCGGCGGGACAGGCTGACTCGCAGGCAAGGCATCCGAGGCAGAAGTAGAGCTCTTCGGCGAACGACTTGCCGATCTCCAGGCGGCCGTCGGCGATCGCCCTCATCATGGCGATACGTCCCCGCGGCGAGGATCGTTCATTGAGGGTGGCGTCGTAGGTCGGGCAGGCCGGCAGACACATGCCGCAGTGCATACACTGCTGCAGCACTGAGTAGTCGAGGCCGCGCAACAGGTTTTGCGACTCGTTGCTCAATCGAAGATCTTTCCCGGATTCAGGATTCCGTTTGGGTCGAAACTACGTTTTACGCGCTGTAGCAGCTCCATGCCGACCGGACCCAAAGCGGCGGGTAGAAACGGCTTCTTGGCCAATCCCACTCCATGCTCCCCAGTGATAGTTCCGCCAAGTCTTACAGCGCACTCGAACACCTCTTTCATCGCCAGCTCTACCCGGTTCATCTCGGCTTCGTTGCGTTCGTCGGTGAGAAAGGTCGGGTGCAGGTTGCCGTCACCCATGTGTCCGAAGGTGCCAATGCGCAGGTCGTGACGGCTGGCGATGGTTTGTATCTCACCCACCATACGCGCCAACTCGCTGCGTGGCACGGTCACGTCCTCCAGCACTACCGTAGGAGCCAGGCGGGCCAGGGCACTGAACGCCGTGCGCCGGGCCGACGCAGCTGCGAAGCCTCTTCTTCACTACGCGCCAACCTGACCTCTTGAGCTCCCCGGGCCCGCGCAATGCCGACAATCGCAGCAGCCTGCTCCTCGACTTCGGCGGCGTGACCATCCACTTCCATCAACAGCAACGACGCCACGTCCAGGGGCAGGCCGATCTTGGCGAACTGCTCGACGCAGCGAATGGTCGTGCTGTCCAGAAACTCCAACGTGCATGGTATGATCTTCGATTCGATGATCTCGGATATGGTGCTCGCCGCCGCCGTCATGCTGTCGAAGGTCGCCAGCATCGTTTTTTTGGCGGCAGGTTGGGGAATGAGTTTCAGGGTGATCTTGGTGACTACTCCGAGACATCCTTCCGATCCCACGAAGAGATCCTTCAAGGTAAATCCCGCCACATCCTTCACGCACTTGGTTCCAGTCTGCAGGACCTGTCCGTCTGCCAACACGACCTCCAACGCCATGACATAGTCCCGCGTTACGCCGTATTTCAGACCGCGCAGTCCGCCGGAGTTGTTGGCGACGTTGCCGCCGATTGTTGAAATCTTGATCGAGCCAGGATCGGGAGGATAGAACAAGCCTGCCGCTGCCGCCTGCTGGGATATCTTTTCGGTGATGACCCCGGGCTCCACTGTCATCGTCAGATTCTGGCCGTCCAGCTCTAGAATGCGATTCAAACGCACCAGACAGAGCACCAGCGAGTCGGGGGCGGGGACCGCGCCGCCGGCCAAACCGGTACCGGACCCGCGGGTCACCACCGGAACCCGTCGGTCATGGGCGAGCGCAAGAATGGCCGTCACCTGCGAAGTATCTTCCGGCAGCAGAACCGCCGCGGGCTCTTGACGCAGCGTGGCCGTACCGTCGAAGGCGTAGACGCTGAGGTCTTCGGGGCTGGTAAGAAGCTGATCCGGCCCCAAGATACGGGACAGCCTGTTTAGGATATCGGAATGCAACGGATCAGGTGATGAGATCTTCGCTGAGATGATCGACGCGATTGGTGTGGCGGACGGTGATCAAACCCTCGGGATGATAGTCGAGTCGAGTAATGGAGGTGTTGTAGTGTTCATAATGCAACCCGGGGTTGGGCAGGTGAAGTCCGATCGCTTTGAGCAGGTAGCTCATGAAACCTCCGTGTGAAACCAGGCCGATGCGTTGGTGCTCCATCGCTCTGTCCCGCAGCGCTTCAGCCACACCGATAGCCCTGCCCTGACTCGAGTGTGCCTCTTCCTTTTCCTTATCCCACCACCCTCTCTCACTCAGATCTCCGGGTAGGATATACCCCGGGAACCGATCCGTGATCTGCTGACGGGTTTGTCCGGGGTACCCCACCACCCCGCGATCCTCGCCGTGATCTAGGAAGATGCCCCCAACCTCGTGAATATCGATCCATACTTCGGGGGTTACGCCCATCTCGCGAGCTACGGACTCGACGGTTTGCAGCGATCTCAGCATCGGACTGCAGTAGAGGTAGTCGAAGTGTGGTCTTTCCGTAGAGCGCTCTCCAGGCATCAGATGCCCGCCCGCTGCGAGAAATTCTGCCACGACCTCGGCCTGGCGTTCTCCAATATCGGTCAGGGGGGGGTCCATGTCGCGTTTACTGACATCCTCGAGAATGTTGTTGGCCGATTGGCCGTGGCGGATTATGAATAGCTCCATGGCAACTTTCTTGACAGTCGAATGCGGTGAATCTATACTTCGCGCTTCTTGAAAAAAGAGGTGGGATATCTTGAATATCGCCGTCGAACAGGGCGAAGTACAGAAAAAGACCGACGCTGCCGTCATTGTCAACCTCTTTGAAGGAGTGCGCCCCGCTGGAGCGACCGGGGCCGTCGACAAAGCCCTAGGCGGCCAAATACGAACCGCTATCGGACACGGAGACTTTGCCGGAAAACGGAACGAGCTCCTGTTGCTGTACGGCAGCGCGGGTGTGGCTGCAAAGCGAGTTCTGGTCGTTGGTTTGGGACCGCGAAAGAGTTTTAACCTGGAAGTGGTCCGCGAAGCGGCTGGTACCGCTGCCCGTCACCTACAGAAGATGGGGCTTCCGTCGGCGTCGACGATTCTCCACGGCGCCGGAACCGGCAAGTTGAATGCCGAACAGGTCGCGGAAGCGATAGCCGAAGCCAGCATCCTCGCCTGCTACCGATTTGAAGCCTTCAAGACCAAAGAAAAATCCAAACCGATCCTCAAGAAGCTGACCATCGTCGAGTTCGATCGCGGACTCGTGACCAGCGCTCGCCGTGGTGCGCGAACGGGCAGGCACATTGCCGAAGCCACCTGCCTCGCCCGCGATCTGGCAAACCAGCCTGGCAACACAGCTACTCCTGCGTATCTAGCCCGGACCGCACGCTCGATCGCCCGGACCCGCGGCTTGAGCTGCCAGGTGCTGGACGAAACTCGGATGCGCAGATTGGGAATGGGTGCGTTGCTTGCGGTGAGTCAGGGCAGTGCGGAGAAAGCTCAGTTCATAGTGCTCGAGCACAACAAACGAGCGGCGGGAAAACCACTCGTTTTCGTCGGCAAGGGAGTCACCTTCGACAGCGGCGGTGTCTCCATAAAACCCGGCGGCGGCATGGAGGATATGAAATTCGACATGTGTGGCGGGGCCGCCGTTATCGGGGCCATGCAGGCGGTCGCGGCGCTTAAACTTCCCGGTCGCATAGTGGGCATCGTGCCCGCAACGGAGAATCTGCTCGATGGGCAGAGTTTCAAACCCGGAGACATTGTGAGGACCCTGTCCGGCAAAACGATCGAGATCCAGAATACGGACGCGGAAGGCCGGCTGATACTCGCGGACGCACTGGCTTACGCCGCCCGTTTCAAACCGGCCGCCGTCGTCGACTTGGCGACCTTGACCGGCGCCTGCGTCGTCGCCCTGGGCCATCACGTCAGCGGCATGATGGGAAACGACGACAAGCTCGCGGAAAAGGTGAAAGCGGCCGGCGAGGCCACCGCTGAACGGGTATGGCCACTACCTCTCTGGGACGAATATCGACGGCAGATCCGCAGCGACTATGCCGACATGAAGAACACCGGAGGTCGAGCCGGCGGCGCCATCACCGGAGCTGCTCTGCTGGAGGAGTTCACCGAGGACTACCCATGGGTTCACCTGGACATCGCCGGGACCGCGTGGAGCTCCAGAACGCGTCCCTACATTCCGAAAGGGGGTGTAGGGATCGGTGTGCGACTGCTCACCCACCTGGCACGGCACTGGAAAAAGAAGGCCTAGCGGACACCCCTCCCGTTTGCACAACTTCAGCTAGCGCGGTTCAAAGGTTGCCGCGGGACATTCATGCATGGTCCCATTCGAACCCATCCGCAGGCGTTTGAAGCGCCGGTCCTGGCAACTCGATTTCTGCCTGGCATCCACCGCCATTTGTCTCTGGAATCTGCTCAACGCGCTGGATATTCGGCTCGGGTTCGGGTTCGACTCGTTGCATTTCGCCCTCGACATTGGCACGCTGAAGAGCACCTGGCCCTGGACACCATGGGTGATGTCGACCCTTGGCTTGATTGGCGCTTTTCTTCGCGCACGGCGCGATGATCCTGGTCGCGAGTCGATCCAACGCGTCCTGCGGGGCGTGACCAAGCTGTGCACAGCGCTGATCCTCTTGCGCCTGTTCTCGTTGTGGGAAGTGGCCGGAGATCTGCTCCCATACGCGAGTCTGCTCTGGTCACCGCACGCCAATTGGACCTTGAACACCCTCTTCCTATTACCCCTGCTCAATGGTTTTGCTTCGACCTGGGCGCGCTACCTGCGGTGCCTTCCCAACCGCGGTTTGTGCGCGGTCACTTTCCTGGTTAGCGCCGTGCTGTTCAGCGGCTACACCCTCTACTTCTGCCAGATCACCATGTTGCACGGGGACGAGGGTCAGTACCTGCTGGTGACTCAGAGCCTGATTCGCGACGGTGATATGGATCTGACCAACAATATCGAACCCGAGAACATCCGGGAGTTTCACGTCATCGATTCGTTTGGCCTCCACAAGGCTCCCGGTGCGCCCGCAGGCAAGATTCATTCGGTGCATCCGATCGGATTGTCAATTCTCCTGGTTCCGCCCTATATGGCCGGGCTCGATCTGTGGCAGAACCCACGACTTGCATGCGCTTTGACCATGGCACTGATGGCCGCCGGTTGCGTCGCATTGATGCTCGCCTGGTTGCTGCGCCTCCAGATTGCCCCGTGGGCTGCGCTGGCGGCGGCGGCCATAGCCGCGAGTACCGGACCTCTTTTTCTCTACACCACCCAACTCTTTCCCGACCTACCCGCACTGTTCATCTCACTGATCGCTCTGTGCGCCTTTGCCCACTGGCAAGTGCCCGGCGGGAGTTACCGATCCTGGGGCCGGCTGGAGCCGATCTGGTTGTCTTCGTTGAGCGCGGCCCTGGCTTTCTTGCCGTTCCTGCACGCCCGCTTCACCCCCATCGCCCTGCTGGCCGGCGTCGGCATCGTTTTGCAGATCCGGAGCAATCCCAAACCCAAGCTTGCCTTGGCTCCGGTGGTCGCGGTGTTCGTAGTCGGACTCATATTGTTGCTGCAATTCAACCTCGCCTTCAGCGGCGATTGGTTGGGACCGTTCAAACCGGGCAACGCCTGGGCAGAGGGCGCCCTTGATGTGGAGACCTGGTGGACCTCCCTGCCCGGGCACTGGCTGCATGGGGGTGTAGGTTTGGTGAACAGTACGCCCATCTATCTGTATTCCCTGTTGGGATTGGCGCTGCTGGCCAAGAAACGCGACCGGCGGCTTCTAATCGGAGCCGCGGTATACATCGCCACCGCTGTCGTCAACGGCATGCACCCGGACTGGAAATTCGGCTTCTGTTTGCCGGCGCGATTCCTGGTTACGTCGCTTCCCTGTCTCGTATTGGGTTTCGCGGTAGCGATGAGTCCGATCGTCCGCAATCCCGGCTTGGCTTTCATCGCGCTCTTCGCGTTTTGCGTAAGCGCTGACAGCATCTGGATGAATCTGGTACTGACCGAAGAATCCTACGTAGGAGACAACCTTTTCGCCCGTTCCGTCAACCACTATTACCCGTGGCAAGCCCATTTCAACAGCGATGAGACCTTGGGGTTTCTAACCGAATCCTTCTTTGTCATCCTGTTGCTTGCCGGCCTCTTTGCCCGCCATCTAGTAGCGCGCCTGGGAACGGGCTGGACGGGATGGGCCCTGGTTGGCGCCACCGCCCTGATCCCAACAGTATGGGGTCAGATGGAGAGCTTGACCTCTCGTCTGAAGACGACGACGTCGCACTTCATGAACCGACTCGATGCCGAGGGCGGCGTCGGCACCCGCAAGATGGTGGGGTACGACCTCAATCTGAAACCCCTCTCCGTTCCACGGCAAAAGGATGGGAGCATTGAGGCTGTGGGGGGCAGACACGCACCCGGGCTGGTTGCCCGCGCCTACATGCCGCTACTCGAGCCCGGATCCTACGTCTTGAAACTTCCCGATCTCCAGGCGCAATCGACCGCAGAGGGTCTGGCACCAGGACATTTGCTGATGCTGAAACGCGAAACAGTCCATGCAAAATCGATTTGGGAAACGAGATTTGTGTTGCCCTTGATCGCCGACCGTGACCACAGCGAAATGATCTTTCACATCAATCGAACCGTTCTCGGGTTCACCTACCTTCATTTCTCTGGCTCCGGATCACTCCTGCTGCGACGCGCCCGGCTGCTCCATTCCCCCGGATTCGGGAACCTCCGGACCCGTGAGATTCATCGCGCTGAAGGTGGCGCTCGTTCTTCGAGTGAGATACCGCTGGCTCATGTGGCAAGATTCCCCAACGTGAAACCTGGCGGTTACGCCGTCACCGCAGAGTTGAGCGGAACGACCGCCCACACCCTGGTAGATCGAGCCGCTTCACCCGTCGTGATGGCGGTCTTCTTGGAAGAAGGGGAAGCGGCGGGAGGAGCCATGGAGAGAGGGATCCGATCCTGGTTCGGATCCAAACGCGACCTGGTTTCGGTGGCTCAACAGGGCAGACCGGTATTACCCCTCATCGAAACCATCCAAGCGCCCTGGTGGATGGCTATACCGGTCCTGGGGGCGGACAAATACCAACTGGATTTCTCGGTTTTCCAACCAGGAGATGTCTGGGTAGCGTTGAAGTATGGGGGTCCGTTGGACATCGCGCTGGACCAGTTTGTGCTGAAGCAAATCGAGCCGGCACATCGAAGGCCGGTTGATTGAAGCCGGTTGCTTCCGGCTAAGGATCGAGGTCGTAGAGACGGCCGAATTTTTCGTTCAGATAACCCACGAACGGCCCGATTTCCAATCCTTTCCCAGCAACCTCCCGCACCAACTCCCCCGCCTGAAGACGGGAACCCCGTTGGTGGACCTTTGCGTTTAGCCATGATTTCAGCGGCATGAGCTCTCCCCTGGTGACCTGCTCGTCTAGATCGGGAATATCGCGGACCGCGCTGTCGTACAGCTGAGCGGCATAGAGATTGCCCAGCGTGTAGGTGGGAAAATACCCGAACAAACCGAGGGACCAGTGGACGTCTTGCAAAACCCCGAGAGCGTCGTTGGGAGGTCGGATACCCAGATAGTCCTCCATGCGTTGATTCCAGGCTTCCGGAAGCTCGGCCACCGACAGCTCGCCCGCCAGCAGCTCCCGCTCTAGCTCGAAGCGCAGCAGGATATGGAGATTGTAGGTCACCTCGTCCGCTTCGACTCGTATCAGGGAGGGTTCGACCCTGTTGATCGCGCGGTAGAAAGCGTCCAAATCAACCCCGTCCAACTGGGTGGGAAAGAGCTCTTTCAATGCCGGCAGATAGTGCGACCAGAGCCGCCGGCTGCGACCGATCATGTTCTCCCACAGGCGCGACTGGCTTTCGTGAATGCCAAGGGAAACCGCCCTTCCGGCCGGCAGGGTTTCCTGGTCGGCCGGGAGCCCCTGCTCATAAAGGCCATGCCCCGTTTCGTGAATGATTCCGAACAGGGATTGGGTGAACCCGTTTTCATCGTATCTGGTGGTGAGCCTCACGTCTTCAGGACCGATCCCGCTGCAAAAGGGATGTACCGATATGTCCAGACGGCCGGCCTCGAGGTCGAATCCCATTTCCTCCATGATGCGGCGCCCAAATTGTTCCTGCAGCGCCACCGGAAACGGACGCTCGAGCGCGTCAAACGGTGGCCGGTCCACAGTGGCGATCTTCTCCACCATGCGCACCAAGTGCTGGCGCAATTCCCCAAACACTGGACCGATCTCTTCCGCCGTCGCATATGGTTCGTACTCATCCAGCAGGGCGTTGTAGATCGAACCCTCGAAGCCGACGTTGTCGGCCACCTGCGTCTTCAGGTGGAGCATCTTTTCGAGCCATGGCCGGTAGTGGGCGAAGTCATCGTCCGCGCGCGCCTTGACCCACGCCTCGTGACTCAAAGAGGCCGTTTCACTGAGCTCGACTATCAGTTCTCGCGGAATCTTGCGGGCTCGAGCCTGCTCACGATCCAGCTGCCGCAAGTTTACCGCTTCGTCGCCCGCCAAATCTGCCTGTTTCAGATCCTCTATCAGATCGACGAGGGACTGCATGGTGAGTTTGTCGTGATAGATACCCGCCAGAGTGCCTAGACTGCGGGCGCGCATCCGCGCCCCCTTGGGAGGCATGTTGGTCTCCTGATCCCATCCCATCAACGCCTGGGCATGAGCGATATCCGCCAACTGGGACATGACTTCGAGCAATCGGGCGTAGCCGTTCTGCCCCGTCATTTCAACCCGCCGTTCCGCCTAGGTTGGCGATGGGTGCTTGGCATCCCATCATCTCTCCATGTCCGGGTAACCGGTCAGTTGATAGCCGATGTCGACATAATCCAGTAGCCGAGTTAGGACTCTAAAAGCAACTCCGAATCCGTCCACGCCGCTGTACCCACCGAACTGCCCGCCACCACGCAGATGCGGTTCCAGATCGAGAAAGACGCCGGGCACGCCCTGCCGTCGCAGTTTGCGGGTCAGCGCCGGTAAACGACGACGGAAATCCCGCAGGATCTTCTCATGTCCCGAATCTCCCTCATCGGCGGGCACGAAATTCTTGAGGCGCTCCTCGTCCACATGCCCATCCCACTTCAAAGCGGGATCGATCCGGTAGTCTTTGATATGCATCCAGCCTATCCCGCTCTTCATCGCCGAGTACTCCGCGAAGGTCCGTTCGGCAGGGAAGTTTTGACTTGCGAGATTCCCCCCATCGAAGATGAGGTAGAGATTCGGACTGTTTACACGTCGCTGCAGCGCCCGCAGGAGATGACCGTCTTGCCCGATCAGGTTGGCTTCCACCTCGAGCCCAAACAGGATGCCGGCAGCGGCGCACCGATCGACGATCTGACCCAGACGATCGGCGGCTTCATCGACGAAAACGGTGGGATCGGTCCCCCGCGGATGGTAGAACGAAAACCCGCGGATGCAGCGGGTCTCCAGCTCGGTCGCCAGTGACACCGCCCGTTCCACATCCCGGCGCAGATAGGTCGAGAATGGCAGGAAGACGTTGCTCGTGCCATCCTCGACATCGCGCAGTTTGACCTTACCGATAGGAGACCCCAGGGAGGAGACCCGAACCCCGAATTCACCGTGCAGGCGTTTCAACCGACGGACTTCCGCCCTGCTCAAGGTCATGGCGTTTTTGACGCCGTCACCCATATCGACGAAGCGCAGGCTATAATACGACAGTCCGAGTGCTGAAAGCATGGTGAGCTGGCTCTCGACGCGTTTATCCGCAGGGCCCTCGTCGGCGAATCCAGTGATAATCACTTCCGGCTTACGGAGCATCATTGGTCTCCTCGACGATGTCGCTGATGCGGATCCGTCCCGAGGAAAGATCCAGCAGTCTCTGGCGCGTTTCTTCAACTCGGTGCTCCTCGACCAGGACTCGCAGCCGCACGTCGGCCCCGTAGTTCTCCTTGTCTATCAGTCCCGCTTCCGACACTGTCGATTTGCAGAGCTCGAGATACTCGTACGGAGCCGCGATATCCAATGCCACGCGACTCACCTTGAGCTCGGTCGGCACTGCGGCGAGAACTTCCTGGGCGGTCTCGGTGTAGGCTCGGACCAAACCACCAGTTCCGAGCTTGGTGCCGCCGAAATAACGCACCACCACAACCACCACGTCCCCGATATTGCTTCCGGAAAGAACGGCCAGAACCGGCCGGCCGGCGGTACCCGACGGCTCGCCGTCATCGCTCATGCCGTGGGTTACGGTGGCTCCGTGACCCACGGCGAAGGCGTAGACATGATGCGAGGCATCGGGAAACTGCTCGCGCGTCCGGCGGAGAAACGCCTGGGCCTCTTCGACGCTGCCGGCGCGATCGGCAACGCCGATTAATTTCGAATTCTTGAATCGCAGATCCACCCGCGCCGCACGGGCGGGGATCGCGTAACCGGTCATGTGGATGTCGCACCCCGCAGGAAAAAGGATAAACTAAGGTAGGTGGCCGGGAGACGCTATTTGTTGCGCGAATGGCTCCAGCCTGTTTTTTCATTACCCTATATCCGACAATGGAGATCAGATGACCAAGTACAGCTACATGATTTTCGAGCCGCTCTCTAGCCAGGAGCCGAACCGACTGCGCGCGAGCCTGGAACAGATCGCCCAGTGCGGTTATGAAGGAGCGGAGTTGAACCTGGTTCACCCAACAGCCGTCGAGCTGGGAACGCTGGAGGCCTGGCTTCGAGATCTGGACCTGGTCATCCCCTCCTTTCTAACCGGAGCGGTCTACAGTAGCGACTGCTGTATGGCCTCGAAGGAGGCCGGCGCGCGCCGTCGGGCCGTTGAACACCTGTTCGACTGTCTGGAAACGGCGGCCCGGTTCGGGGCAATTATCGTCGTCGGATTGCTACAGGGGCAGCGCAGCGATGAAAGCGACACGCACACCGCACACCCGCGAATCGTCGAATGTTTGCGAGAGGTTGGAACACGCGCGGACGACATGGGAGTCACGGTGGTGATCGAACCGATCAATCACCTGCAGGTCGGCTTCAACCACTCGGTGGCGGAGGTGCGCGGGCTGGTCCGTGATGTGGGCTGTTCGGCGGTGCAGCCCATGGTGGATACGATCCACATGAACATCGAGGAGAAATCAGTCGTAGAACCGATCCTTGATTGCGGTGCCGAGCTCGGTCACGTGCATCTATGCGAGAGCAACGGGGCTTTGTTGGGCAGCGGGCACGTGAATTTCCGAGCGGTACTGGAAGCGTTAAACACCGTGGAGTATACCGGTTTCGCGTCCGTGAAGGATTATCGTTCCCCGGATCTGGCGAAATCGGCCAGATCCTGTTTGCAATTCCTGCAGAGTGTGGCGAAACCGAGTTAGGTTTTGGAGGTGTCGAGCAGCGACCAGTCCAATTCGCGGACCTCGAGATCCAGTTCCTTCCAGTAGTACTTCAGGTCGCTGTCCCCCCAGCCCTCGTAGACCTGTTCCCAGGTCAACAGCCCTACGTGAGGCAAAAGGGAGGTGCTGTCGACGGTGGGCACGGAAAGCGGTTGATATCGGAAATCCACCGAAAGTCTAATCCGGTTCTCGGTCAGATTCGGCAAAGACCGGTGCACCGTCTTGCTGTGGAAGATGATGGCATCTCCCGCCCGCAGGTCCCCCTCAACCCAGCTCTCCTCGCAGTCATCCAGAACCACGGTGCGATGTCCCGCACCGTCAGCATCGCGAACCTTCAGGATCTCGCGTTCGTGGGTACCGGAAAGGATGGTTAGCCCACCGAGTTCCCGCGGACAATCTCCCAGGGAGAACCAACAGGTGTAGGTCGACTCGGAGCCCTGCACATAGATGAAATCCTGATGGGCGGGCGTTGGAGGCGCATCCCGATGGGGCGCCATCAAACGTGCGATGTGGCGCGGGTGTACGAATACGGGTTCGCCGAACAGCTTGGCGAACAGGCCGACGATGGCAGGGTGGTGGGCAAGGCGGTGGAACTCCTCAATCCGGTAGAGATCCTGATACGCCTGTTTATCGACGCCGTTGGAGGCGTAACATTCCACCTCGTTTATGCAGGGATCGATGATGCCGTCCATGAGCTCGCTGCCCTCGAGAAGCCAACCCCGACGTTGGAACAGCTCGAGGATTGTTCGCCGCATCTCGAGAATCGGCTCCACTGGAATCAGGCCGCGGAAAAGACCGAAGCCGTCCTTCTCAATCTGTTGCCTGAGTCCCCCCTCATCGTCGGCCAGCACGCTTAGATCACAGAATTCCGTGGGGTCGGCCATGGTCCCGATTTCTCCTCGAAGGTTCTAGAACTCTTCTTCCTGCTCGATGCGAAACTCGGGCGCCATGTTTTCAAAGCTGGCACTTTCCGGATTCCACATCAGATGCAGAGAGCCGGTCGGCCCGTTTCGCTGTTTCCCGATAATGACCTCCGCATGCCCCTCCAGGCTACCTCCCTCAGCTGACCGCAGTCCGTATACCTCGGGGCGATAGATGAACATCACCAGGTCGGCATCCTGCTCCAGGGAACCACTTTCCCGCAGATCGGAGAGTTGCGGGCGGCGATCGGTGCGGCTTTCAACCGCCCTCGACAGCTGAGAAAGGGCAACCACCGGCACATCGAGTTCCTTCGCCAAACCCTTGAGGCCCCTAGAGATCTGGGAAATCTCCTGCTCTCGGCTGTTCACCTGAGTGTGACTGCTCATCAACTGGAGGTAGTCTATGATGATCATACCGACGCCGTAGTCGCGTTTGAGCCGGCGCGCCTTGGCCCGCGCCTCGAGGACGTTGATGCCCGGCGTATCGTCGACGAAGATCTGGGCTTGAGCGAGCTTGCCCACGTGGTGGGTTAGATTGAGCCAGTCCTCCTCCCGCAATCTGCCCGTCCGCAACTTGTGGAGATCCAACCGAGTTTCGATGCACAGGAGTCTCTGAGCCAGCTGCATCTTGGACATCTCGAGACTGAATATTCCAACCGGGACGCCGGCCTCCACGGCGGCATTTCTTGCCAGGCAAAGCGCCAGAGCGGTCTTTCCCACGCTGGGTCGAGCCGCCAGGATCAACAGGTCACCGTTTTGAAATCCGGAGGTCATCTCGTTGATCTCGGCGAATCCGGTCTCGACCCCAGAGACGATGCTGTATTGTCGGTGAGCGTTCTCTATCTGTTCCAAGGTGCTTCCCAGCACCGTTTCCAAACGCTCGAACCCGTCGCTCAACCCGCGCTCGGTGAGGGCGAAGATATTTTGCTCGGCCCAGCTGATGAGCTCCTGCACGTCGGTGGACCCTTCGTATGCCTTCGCCGAAACCTGTGCCGATGTTTCGATCAATTTCCTTCCCAGCGCCTTCTCCAGGACAATGCGCGCATGGTAGTCGATATTGGCACTGGAGCTCACCTCGGTGGCCAGGGAAGCCAGGTAGACGACGCCCCCAACCTTCTCCAGCTGGTTCTCACGTCGCAGCTCTTCGGCGAGGGTGAGTTGATCCACCGCCTCGTTGCGCTCGTAGAGGCGCAGCATTGCTGCGTAGATCTGGCCGTGAGGAATATGATAGAAGCAACTCGAGTCGAGCAGCTCGATACCTCGACCGATGGCGCGGGAATCGATCATCATGGCTCCCAGAACGGCACGTTCAATCTCGACCGCTTGCGGCGGCATGCGTTCCACGTCTCGGCCATTCCCTGGTGCTCCCCGATTCATGCTGTTTCCTTCATGTCGATAACCCGGTTTGATCCCCAGGTGAGCCGCTCCCGATGGTGGCAGCCCGGCTCAAAGCTGGACGCCGTCGTATTCGCGCCGGAGCCATTTCATATCCTCCCAAGTTCCCCGTTTCCACTGAGGGTTGCGCAGCAGGGCTGCCGGATGGTAAGTAGCGATGAGAGGTATGCCTTCATATTCGTGCAACATGCCGCGCAATGAACGCATCGGGGCGCTGGTCTTGAGGAGCGCCTGGGTGGAGATCCTTCCCAGCGTACAAATGATCCTCGGTTTTACGATCTCGATCTGGCGCTTGAGATACGGCTCGCAGGTGGCGATCTCTTCCGGCTTCGGATCGCGATTTCCCGGCGGCCGACATTTCAGGACATTGCAGATGTACACCTGATCGCGGCGCAGTCCCATGGCCTCGATAATCTTGGTCAGCAATTGCCCCGCCTTGCCCACGAACGGCAACCCCTGTTGATCTTCGTCGGCTCCAGGCGCTTCCCCGATAAACATGATGCCGGCGTCGGCACTTCCGCTGCCGAAAACAAAGTTCCTGCGCGTCTGTCCCAATGGACAGCTCTGACACTCGCAGATCTGCAGTCTATACGCCTCCAGGCTCGCCGACGATTCAGCTTCTGCGGCCGCCGAGCCCACCGGCGCTGGTGGCACGACGCCGGGTGGTAGAATGAACTGCTCGCCTTCGTACGCCTGTAAGTCTTCGAGCACGCGACGAACCTGGGAAAACTCGTCATGGTTCCGGGCCTCGTTCACGGCCGAGTATCCTGGGGCAGCAACGCCTGCACGCGATCTAGGATCTTACTGGCCACCTCCAGCTTGCTGAGCTTGGGCAGGGTGCATGCCTCGCCTTCGGCGTCTATGATGGTGACGATATTGGTATCTACCTCGAACCCCGCGCCCTCCTCGAGGAGATTGTTCAGAATCATCAAGTCGCAGTTTTTCTCATCCATCTTGCGTCGGGCTCTGGGCACGCCTCCATCTGTTTCCATGGCAAAACCGACGAGTACTTGACGCTCCTTGCGACGACCCAGGTGGGCAGCGATGTCCGGATTCTCCACCAACTCGAGGGTCAGCGCGTCGCCCCGCCGCAGCTTCTGCTCCGACGAATCCCGCACCCGGAAATCTGCCACGGCAGCCGCCATGATAGCCATGTCCATCTCCGGGAACAACACCTCACTCGCAGCGAGCATCTCCGCGGCAGAGCGCACTGGCTGCGATGTAACTCCGGGAGGCAGTGGCAGAGAGGTGGGACCGTTTACGAGCCACACCGCCGCACCCCTGTTGACCGCCTCTCGGGCAATAGCGTACCCCATCTTGCCACTGGAGCGGTTGGAAATGAAACGTACGGGATCGATGTCCTCGACCGTTGGTCCGGCGGTTACCAGCAGCTTGCGCCCCTTGAGGTCGGTCTGACGTTCCCACAAACCGGCTACCTGGGAAGCGATATCCTCCGGTTCGGCCATGCGACCCTTCCCCGTCTTACCGGATGCCAGTGCACCGAATCCGGGTTCGACCGTCTCAGCTCCGCGACCGCGTAGCGACTCCAGGTTCTCCACCACCGCAGGGTGCTCGAGCATATTCTGCTCCATGGCGGGGGCGAGCACCATTGGTACCCGGCTGCTCAACGCCACCGCCGCAAGAAGATCATCAGCCTGTCCGTGCGCCAGCTTGGCGATGGTGTGGGCGGTGGCGGGTGCAATCAGCAACAGGTCTGCCCAATCGGCGAGACCGACGTGAAGAACTGGAAACTCATCAGATGGTTCGAAGATATCCAGATAGACCCTGTGCCGGGTGAGTGCCTCGAGGGTTGTTGGCGTGACGAACTGCTGCGCCGCCGGCGTCATAACGACGCGCACCTGAGAACCCGCGGCGATAAGCATGCGGACGAGAACCTGGGTCTTGTAAGCCGCAATCCCGCCGCTTATGCCGATCAAGATCTTCTTCCCATCAAGTGGCATCGTGGCCTTGGGACGCGATATCCGCCTGGATCTGGTCGGCGCATTCAGCGGGGCTATAGCGCCCGCTGTCGATGACCTGGTGGTAGATAGACAGGTCGGTCAGATCGATCTGGTATATGCTTGCGTAGCGTGTCGCTTCGGACTGTTCGCGAGCAAGCATCTCGCGGATGGCTAGATCCAACTCCTTTTCCTCCCGATCGGCGACCCTACGGGCCCGCACCTCCCGCGGCGCATCCACCCACACCCGATGCGCGGCCAGCTGATGCCGCAGCGTCATCCACCCTGTAATCCGGCCCTCCAATATGACCCGGTTGGATTCCCTCGCGCCGTCAATCATGCGCTTGTCCAGCTCCCGGTCGATCTCGTCGTTCGATTCCGCCCGCCGACCTAATTCCTGTAGCGAGATTCCCATTTGCTCCGCCATCTGCCGGAACACATCTCCCGTATTCATGAGATCCCATTGCAAGCGCGCTCCGAGTTCACGACATAGAGTGGTGGTACCGCTTCCCGGAAGTCCGCTAATGGTCATAATCTGGAGATCGCCTGCCATCATGCCAGGTTTTGCACCTGCTCCCGCAGGCGTTCCACCTCCTCCTTGATCTCTACCACCAGGTGAGTAACCCCGATGTCGCTGCTTTTGGAGCTGATGGTGTTCGCTTCCCTATTTATTTCCTGGAGCAAGAAATTCAACCGCCGGCCGACCTCGCCACCCTTGTCCAGCGTGGCCAGGAATTGCTGGTTGTGGCTCTCGAACCGAACGATTTCCTCCGTAATATCGGAGCGCTCGGCCACCAAAACGACTTCCATCGCCAGACGACTCTCATCAACCTCTCCGGGCCGCAACAAAACTTCCAGCCGTTCTCTCAAGCGGGATTCGACCTGTTCGCGCGTTGTTGCCCCCGCCGCGCGAATCTCACTCAGATTGCGATCGAGAGTGGCAATTCTATCGCGCAGGTCGCGCGTCAGAGCCACACCCTCCTCGGCCCGCATGGCGATAAGGGCGTCGAGCGCACCGCCAATCGCCTTGGCAACCAGCGTGTCTAAATCGGCAGGTATGGACTCGGTCGTCGACTTGAATAGCCCGGGCAAACCGCTCACGTGTTGCAGCTCGACCTCGCCATTCGCTGCACCCAGGTCCCGAAGCTTCTGCAACTGCGCTATATAGTTTCGCGCCATTTCCTCATCCAGCTGCGGTAGCTGGGTACCGCCGCGCTCGTCCAGCACTTCGATGGTAGCGTTGATCTTTCCACGGCCGATACGTTTCTGTATCCGCTCCTTCACCCCGCGTTCGAGCTCTTGCAGCAATTGAGGACAGCGCAGCTGAACATCACAGAACCTGCTGTTAACCGAACGCAGCTCCACCCTCACAGATACCTCCGCACCTTCGGCGAGGCCGCTGCCGTACCCGGTCATGCTGGTTACCATCGATGCCATTCAGATCCTTTCCCTGTTCCGTGGATGCACGGCGACGTGGCGGGCGGAGGAAAATCCGGTCAGGCGAGACAGAATCTCCCCCTCCCTGGTGACCTTCCAGAGCCCTACATGGGAAACGATCCATACCCGCCCATGCGTTTCATCCACGGCAATACCGACCGCACGTTCCACCAGCTTCTCATGAAAAATCATGTTTCCGTCGCCCGAAAAAGCAGTCAAATCGGCATCGCCGGCAACCCAGCAATCTCCTGTTGTCCGATCCACATCCAGGGCCACCGCCGTAGGAAACGGCAGCGCGACATCAGTAGTTTCACCGTCGCCGGTTAACCGCAGCAGCCGGTTGCCCCGACGGTCCAAGAGCCACGCAGTCGCGTCGCTGGCTGCCACAAGCGCTAGTGGATCCTCCAAATCGGCCCACTCCGATCGGCTCTTGTCGGCCGGTGCGTAACGCAACACCCTCCCCTCCTCGCGATCGAGAATCCAACACCCTCCATCGGCCGCAGCCAACGCCGCCGGATCGCTGAAACGTGCATCAACGCCGTTTACAATGAGAGAGCCGCTATCTTGTTCATCCAGCGAAAACCAGAATACGTCTCGCGTTTCTCGATCGACGACCCATCCGAGTCCACTCGCCGAATCCAGGGCGAGAGTTCCCGGCCAGACAAGAGGCTCCGACAGGGTTTGCACCTCACCGGCGGGACTGATCCGAAACAGCCCTCCGCGTCCCGCGCTCAACCAGCAGCTACCGTCCAGATGGTCGACATCCAATGCATCAATAAAGGGAAAGCGCCCCTGCGCAAACAAGGCGTCTCGGCCATCCGGACTTATCCGCCAAACCAGACCGCTCGCCGGATCCCCGATCCAGGTGAACTCCTCCCCTGGCGTCGCCCTGCGAACCTTCGCTCCGGAGGCAGCGGGACGACCATCGCCGACGAACAGTTCGCCTTCGCCCTCCACCAACAGCGCCAGCTGGTACTCATAGGTAATCTCGTTAACCAGCTGTGAATCGACAAAAGCGGATTCGGCCACCCCCAGGGGAGAGGCGCCATGAAGGAGAAATTCTCCCGTGGCGATCCGGCGATATAATTGCACGCCCGACAGGTCGTCGAAACGGCTGTAGTCCCATCTGAGGGTCACCTGCCGGTCCCCTGCAATGGCTTCCAGAGGCGCTGACGACAAGGCCGGATTCAAGGTCTCCGGATCGAGCGGATTACGATGTTTCCGGTCAGAGCATCCGGGCGAACCCAGGATTGCGGCAAGGAGGACGAGGAGACCAACGACAACGCTGATCATGGACTCTCGCTCTCCGGCGCGAATACGGCGAGGTAAATAGTGATCGCTAGACCGGCCTCCATCCCCAAGAATGCGGCTCCGGCAATGCGATCGTAGCGCTCGGCCCGTTGAAACAACTTTCGTTGGCGCCGCACGCTGGCCGCACCCAGGTACGCCTTATACGCGTCGTCGGCCTCGCGTTTGGTCCAGTAGGCCACCAATCCCGATCCAACCGCGAGGATGGCGGATGCGTAAAGCCTGCTGATACGGCGTCGACCCCGGTCCAAGGCGCGCGAGTCCGCCGCTTTTGCGTCAAGATTGCGCATGACTGGGGGTGCCTCCACATGAACCCGGGGCGAAACACGCGCGAGATCTATTGAATCTGCGCCGGATTGCATGGCACCGGCGATCAAAACGAAAGCGGCGCAGACCAGCCGCGCGCTACCGCTGGGCGAATCCATAGAGGGTCTTTTTCTCGCTGGCAACACTGACGATCTGGCGGCCGACCAAGACCGGGGTCACGGCCGGCCCGTCCAATCTGTACTTCCATACAACTTTGCCCGAGTCGATTTCAAGCGCATATATGTGATAGTCCGAACCGGCGCAATAGACCGTCCGGTCCGTCGCCGTTGGGCCTCCGATAAACACACCTTTGCTCTCGAACCTCCATTTAATGGCACCGGTGGAAGCATCAAGGCTGTAGACCCCGCGATCGGACGACCCAACCATCAGGTAACCTCTGCTCAGCGCCATAGCGCGGGTGGGCAACCCTTCGATACGTTGCTGCCAAACCACCACTCCGTCCGTTGTCAGCGCGGCGATCTGCCCCTGACCGCTGGCAACGAACACCATCGTGTCCGATATGACCGGACGGGATCGGGCACCGGCATCCAATCGATGCCTCCACAGCACCGCGCCGCTTCCCGCATCGATCGCCACGACGCCGGACTCCGTGCCGATGATTGTTATCCCATCGCCTGACGCGGGAGCTGTCCGCAACCGGGCCCCAACTTCGGCACGCCAGAGCTCAGCCCCGTCGCCGAGCCGCAACGACCACAGGGTGCCCTCATCCTCGGCTGCGAGTACTGTGTCGGCACGGACGCTGGGCGGAAGACAGCTGTTCAACCTCCGAGACCACAGACGCTTTCCACTTGTCGCATGATGCGCCTGAAGTTTCGGTTTGCCGCCCAGCTGAGAGAAGATGAAGACGGAGTCGGCCACAACCGGTGTCGCGCAGGAGGGATCTTCGTGTCGGCGTCGTCCGCGCAGCTCACCCGTTCTTCGATCAAAAGCGAACAAGGAGGGTTCGGTGGTGAGCTGCAACAAGGTATTGCCGTGGAGCATCGCGCCGCCCAGAGGCGCACCATCCAGCTTCGCGGTCCAGGCCAGCTGCAAGGGAGGATCAACAGCGTCCCTTCCTGCGAAACCTCCCGCAGCGAGCGCGACGCCCGGTTCCGTCGCCATGCGGAACGCTCGTTCGCTGCAACCAGCGAGCCAGATGGACAAGACGAGTGACAGTATTGACGCCATAGAGGCTCGTGGGGTGCTAGTAGTCCCAGCCGAAGAAAAAATCCCACTGCGTGTCGTTCTCGACCGACTTGAAATCGGTTCTCCGAGAGGCGTCAAGGCGAAGAACGAAAAAACCTCCTAACGCAACTCGAGTACCTGCACCAATACTGCCCTTGATTTCGTCGAACTCTCTTGACCAGGCGTTTCCGGCGTCGACAAACAGGGCGCCTCGCAAGGCGCTGAGTTCCATGCCTCCTATCGGAAGGTCGAGACGGAGACTATGCAGCAACGGAAAACGCAGTTCGGCGTTGGATAGCAGCAGCTTGCTCCCCCACAACGATCTCCAGCCGTATCCGCGAAGGGTCCAGCTGCCGCCCATCGAGAACAGTTCGGGGACATCACCGTCGCTGCGACGGGCCATTAGCCGCAGCGCCAAGGCGCTGGTGCGCGATAAACGTAGATAGTGCCTGAGATCCCCGAAAAGGGTGACGTTGAATCGTCCGGAACTCTTGAAATCCACCGTTTGCGCCAAACCAGCGCTGTATCTGGTCCCTGCGAGAGGTCCGGTCGGAATCCAAAAACTGCTGTCGTGCGTGAAGCTGATGAAGTTAGTCGCCAGCCAGCCTTTCAACGGTCGCCCTTCGAAGTCTCGATCGATATCGGCGTGCCGCAGAGACAATCGGGTATCCAGTCGGTCGAACTTGGTGAAGGGATAACTGATCTCGAGATTGCCGCCTACCCTCTTCTCCCGCACGAACCGTCCGAAATTGCTGCTGAAACGGTCGTTTAAGCGAAAGAGACTCCAGGTTACGTTGACCTGGCGACCCAAATGCTGGCGTCCCAACGCTAGATTCATACCACTGAACAGATCGCTGTTTCCGGAAATGTGGGAAACGATTAGGAAGAACCGATCATTTCCGAGAACGTCGCTCATACCCAGCTGAATACCGCCGGAGGTGCCGAACTCCGGATCCTGCGCGATCTGGCTCTGGGCGATATCGAGGGACAGGCTCCTCTTGTACTCCCTTGCGAGAAGACCGCCCGCGCTCAGTGACTCCAATCTCCAGGGCTCGGGATCGAGGGAAGGTTGTGCAGCAGGAGGTGTGCTATCGTTGACAGCAACCTGCTGCCGGTAGATGTGGAAACGTCCGCTTTCGAACCCGGAGAAAAAGACGCTGTTCCCGTCGGGTGACCAGACGGGATCGAAGAGCCCCGTGAGGGTGCGGGTCAACCGTTGGGTAACGAACCCATCCTTGCTTCGGGACGCACCCTCCAGGGAGTAGAGATTGAATGCTCCGTCGCGGTCAGAGCTGAAGACGAGCCGCTCGCCGTCCGCGGACCAATCTGGGAAGAGATCGTTTTGGGAGCCGTTCGTGAGGTTGCGTACCTCGCCCGCCTCGAAGTCGTATGCGAACAGGTTGTACAGACCGTCCCGTCCCCCGGGCCAGCGGTCGGAGCTGAAAGCGATCCACCTGCCGTCGGGAGACCAGTCTGGATCCCGATCGTGGAAGATATCGTCGGTAAGATCAGAGCACTCTCCGGTTTCGACATGAACGATGAAGAGATCGGCTTTTCCGCCTTCCCTGGCACCGGAAAAAACAATCCGATCTGCCGTTGGCGACCAGGTAGGAGAGGTTATGGAAATGACACCGTCGAATCCCAGGCTTTTGATCTGTCTCCGGTTAACGAGATCCCATATGTAGAGCCGGTCCCGTCCGCCGCTCTTTGCGGAAAAGGCCAGCAGGTTGCCGTCGGCAGATACCGCCGGTTTGGTGACCAGAGGATGCAGCGCCTCGAATTCTGCCGAGCGTTCTCCTTCGACCACCACGTGCAGTTCGCTTCCGTCTGTGGAGACCGACGCGATTTCCGTAAACCCTTGATGATTCCTGAAGAAGACGAGGCGGAGGTTCTCTTCGTCGCGCCCGACAATCTGTGGTTTGACGTTGAATCCGCTGCGAGTGATCGGCGTCCCGGTTTGGCTCGGCGGATCGCTGGAGGCGATGTCCGGCAGGTACTCCTTCTCGGTACGATAGCGCCAATCCTCGTCCAATTTACTCAGGGGATCTCCGGTGGTCAGCTCGAAGACCGCGGCGAAACTCTCGTTGCGCCACCAGTTCTCCAGCAGGCGATTAAAAATGTCTTCTCCGTACGCTTCGGCCATGTAGGCACAGATCGACTCCCCTTGCTTGTAGAGCTGAAAGGTGCCATGCAGAATGTGGATACGCTGCAGCGGAGCCAGGCGGCGGGAGAACAGAGCGTCTCTGACGATCATTTCCCCGTAGCTGTTCCACGAGTCAGACCAGTACTCGGCAAGACCTTCGGAGAACCACAACGGCGCCGGCCAGAAGTCGGAAATACCGTGCCGCCGACTCACCTGTTGGATCTTGTCGAAGGTGAACACGTGAACCAGTTCGTGGCGCAGGACCCGTTCAAATTCCGGGAACGAACCGCTCAATGGCAGCACCACCCTGCCCTTGAGGAACTCGGTAAACCCCGCCACTCCCTCCGGAAGGAGATTCGGAATGATATTGGTCTGCTCGAAGTATATGTGAGAGGAATAGAGTATCAGCGGAATCCGACGCTGCACCGTGTGACCCAGCTTGCGCTCCAGCTCCACGTAGCCGAACTCCGCCATCTGTGCCGCGTATCCCGCCAGCTCCACCTCGGACTCGTAGAAGTAGATGTCGAAATGCTCCGTCTGCATCTCGAGCCACTCGAAGTGGGCGTACTGCACCTTGTTCTTGCCGAAGTGATAGAACTGACCGCCGGCGGTGTCGACGAAAAGCAGGCTCGCCAACACCAGGAGGGTGAGAGGAGGAGCAGACGAGATCGCGGGTCGTGCGCTTTTCCGCAAGATGTTACTTCTATTTGAGAAAACCGCCGAACGGTTTGCTGTCAGCTGCTATCGGTCTTCGTATTTCCACTTCGCGTCCAGCACTCAAGCCGTCGGAGTAAGCGACGCTCGAGCGGACGCCGCGTCCATAGCTGGTTACGACTCGGGGATTGATGTGGCGATAGAACTGTTTGAGCCGGTCATCACCTTGCCAAACCAGAGCCTGCTCCCCACACCTCTTCCGGTTCTGCTCGACCAGCTTGTGGTAGAACCCTTCGAGCACGCCGGCGTAATACCTTTGACGCTCTCTGTTGCCGTTGAGTTGCTGATCACAGCGGTACTGCTGCCACAGTCGGTCGATAAGCTGGCTCAGATATGCGTAGACGTAGGCCGCCATTTCGAGATTGGTAGGCGTGCCATAGACCTGCAGCACGGTTCCACTCTTGTCCCGCCCCGCATCGTAGGTTTTCGCCCACAACACCTCCACGAAAAAGAACTCGTGTAGAATCATCGCCATCCATAGTTCGAAGGAGGCTCGACGTCCCTTGATCGGACCGAGACTGCGCACTGCAAAGTTCCGATCCCGATCGAGCTCGACCATATCGATGTTGTACTGGAGCAGAAGCAGCTGCGCCTTTTTTACGGCACTCTCTGCTTCGTGTTCATTCGGGCTGGAGGTGAGCGACAGAATCTTCTTGAGCACGCGGAGCACGCGCTCGTCTTGCGCCCCTGCAATGGAAAGACCCGCTCCATCTGGGTCGCAGCGCAGCTGGTCGCATGCCGCCGCGAAGGTCGCTCCATGTGGTTTCGCGCGAACCGGGCGCAGATGCTCGTCGACGTACTGGTGGGCCATCTCGTGGCGCAAGGTCTCCATGACCACCAGCCATGGCTCGCTTTCGATATGGGGGGCGGAGATGCTCAAGCGGCGGGTTCGAGGTTCCCAATGACCCCACTCGGAGGAGGCGATGCTAAGCGAGATGAGCGGCGGACGCAGGACCCCGTCTAGGTACTCCTCATTGTAGTGGCGCCACCAGACAGCAAGCTTGCGTACCCATGCGGTGTGCAGCTGCGCGCGCAGCTCTTCCCCTTCGGACCGCATTCTCAACGCATGGTTTTTATGAACGATCCACTGAACGTTCCGCGGGCGACTTCGGCGACAGGCCCCTGCATCGTCAGGTTGAACTGTTCGTCCAGGTCGATATGCAGGGTTCCTCCCGGGGATTTTACCGCCACCGGTCCACGGACGAGGCCGAGCCTCACCGCAGCGCTGGCGGCAGCGCAAGAGGAGGAACCGGACGCTTGGGTTTCACCCGCTCCGCGCTCCCAGATCTGGATAAAGATTGACCTGGGACCCACGGGAACGGCGAGCTGAACGTTGATTCGCCGCGGGAAGTAAGGATGATTCTCCAGCTGCGGTCCTAACCTGAGCAACTCGTCCCTGCTCCATCGGGCTCCTTTTGGCCGAAAGATCACGCAGTGGGGATTGCCCACGCTCACACCGGTAAAACGAAACTTCTCGCCCCCTGTCTCGATCGGTTGATCGATCAACTCCGGAACCCTGAGTACACAAGGTAGATCGGGTGGGGCAAACGATGCGGTTCCCATGGCTACTGTCGCACTACTGGGCTCGTCGTCGTCGTCGAGGTGCAGATCCACGGCCACCATCCCACCTTTGGTTTCAACGGTGAATTGACGGCGACGGGTCCGACGGGTGGCGAACAGAAAACGTGCGAAAATACGTAACCCGTTTCCCGACTTTTCCGCTTCGCTCCCATCGGGATTGTAGATACGCAGTCCGAAATCCGCCCGCCGAGATCGGTTGAGAGCCAGTATCCCGTCACTTCCCACGCCCCAGTTGCGGTCACAGATCTTGCGAATGTTCCCGGGTGTCAGGCGGAACTCCAACTCTTCGGGATCCACCGCGATATAGTCGTTGCCCAGTCCGTGACCTTTGAAAAATCGGTTATTCGCCACTCCCCTACACCTCGTGTTTCAACTTGATTTCTTTGAACTTAGAAAGATGCCGACAACTGTCAACTGTTTTCCAAAGTCACTAATCACATATACTTATGAAAGGGAGGGAATGCATACGAACGTGTTCCCCTACCGGAGAGAAAAGCCATTTCATGGATCTTCGTTCGTCTGCATTCTGTCAGATGCACGTCAGATGTTAGCGACGCTCAATTGCTCATTGAGCGATTCACAGCCGCCGCATGATCGTCGGGAAACAGATGAGAGTAAATGTCCAGCGTCATTGAGGCCGTGGCATGTCGCATCTGCTTCTGGACAGCTTTGACATTCTCCCCCCGCGAGATCATCAAGGATGCGGTGGTGTGACCGGTGACATGCTGCCGGACGCGTCGAGCTCGACGATCCCTTTCAGCGTTTTCAGGGAATTCGATTCGTGGCAATTCTTTGTGCGCGGGCTTGTGGATTCACCGAGTTTGGGCGCGTGATCTTGAGACGCACGTCGATAAAATGGTCGCGAAGGCGAACTTCAGTAACAGCAAATATTATTCGGCCTGTTGTGGTCTATTTTTTCTGATTGTGACCTGACCAGTAAAGCCGCCCGCAATCAGCTTGTCTGCAAGGGCCTGAGCTGAATCAGTTGGTAAAGCTGAGTTTTGACTGACTACCAGGTCACCTCCGACGCGGGTGAGAGTACTCAATGCCGTCAAGGAAGTCAGAGCGGCATTGATCCTGACTACCAGGTCCCTCCCCACGCGGGTGAGACTATTCAGGCCTTCCAGGCTGGTCAGAGCGGGATTGATTCTAACTGCCAGGTCCCCTCCGACACTGGCAAGATTATTCAAACCTTCCAGCGTACTCAGAGACGCATTGTTCTTAACTACCAGGTCCTTCCCGACGCGGGTGAGGTTGTTCAGGCCTTCCACGCTGGTCAAAGCACGATTGAAGTCGATGACCAGATCCCCCTCAACGCGGGTCAGGTTACTCAACGCGGCCAGATTCACCAGACCTTCACCGGACTCGACTACCAGGTCCCCTCCGACGTGGCTGATATTGTCCAATCCTTCCAGGGTGGCGAGAGACCCATTGAAGCGAATAGTCAGGCTCTGGACGCGGGTGAGGTTGCTCAAACCCGCCAGATTCCTCAGTGCAGCATGGCCGCTGATTCTCAGGTCTCCACCGACGTGGGTGAGGTTACTCAGCGCCGACAGACTCTTCAGCGCAGCATTGTTCGCGATTGCCATGTACCCCTCGACGCGGGTTAGGTTGTTCAGGCCTTCCAGGCTGGTCAGAGACCCATTCCAGCGAATGGTCAGGCTACGGACGCGGGTGAGGTTGCTCAACGCCGACAGGCTGGTCAGCGCGGCATTGCGGTCGATGACTAGGCTTCCGACGTTGGTGAGATTCTTCAAACCGGCCAGCGTGGTGAGAGGAGAGTGCTCCACTGTCAGGTTGCCCGCGATGGCAAAGGACCTATCTCCAGCAGCAGCGATCAGCCCGTCGAGATCCTCTTGAGAACAAAGCGTGAAGTCGCCCTCCAGGACTACTACCTCAACCTGACTCCGCGCCGCCTCGAAGTCGGCGTTTTGTGCCCATACCGAGGCGCTGTGCACACCGCTCAGCAGCAGGGCCATTAGCCACCGTTTTATCTGCACTTCCTCCTGAACATCAGGTTCTCATCCTCTCGACCCCCCAAGCGCTGTCGTTGTCAATAGTTGTTAATATAACAAAGGCTTTTGGTGCGTTTTGACCTTTGGCGGCGGACACTGGATCGAACGAGTCGAAGGGTAGAGTAATGGTGCACGTCTGGTGTGAAGTGGGACTGAAGGATTGGGTTCCTTCCTACGGCTTTGGGGTTTGTCTCACGGATTACGACAACGACGGCGATCCGGACATTTACGTCGCCAATGACATCCATCAGAATTTTCTCTACCGGAACAACGGGGACGGGACCTTTAAAGAGGTGGGGGCACGCATGAGCGCAGGGCGCTCCTGGCACGGGGTAGCGCAGGCAGGTATGGGAGTCGATGCGGGCGACTACGACAATGATGGAGATTTCGATCTCTTCGTCACCAATTTTGCCAATGACTATTCAACCATGTACACAAACCAGGGCAAGTACTTCGACGACATCACCCCCGCGACCGGTTTGTGGAAAACCACGTTTACTACCCTCGGCTGGGGGACTTCGTTTTTCGACTATGACCACGATGGGGATATCGATATCGCCGTGTTCAACATCGACGATAAGCCCAATCTTCTGCGCAACAATGGAGGCAATGACCGCCACTGGCTGCAGGTAAAGACGGTGGGCACAAAGAGCAATCGTTTGGGCATCGGGGCCCGCATCCGGGTCCGGGTGGACTCACTGGTGCAGCTGCGGGAGATTCGCTCGGGGTCGAGTTATCTGTCGCAGAACGGTAGGAGCGCCCACTTTGGGCTGGGCTTGCGGACGCGGGCGGACACGGTCGAAGTGCGCTGGCCCTCAGGGACGGTGGACCGCATCGCCGATCTGTCTGTGGATCGTCTACTGATCGTCAAAGAAGGGCGCGGAGTCGCCCAGGATTGAATTCGCCACGCGGATGAAGTTGCCTCCGATGATCTTGCGCACGTCGTCGTCCGAGTATCCGCGCACAACCAGAGCCAACGTGATGTTGTAGGGACAGGCGTAGGTGCTCAGGGCGTTGGGCTCCATCAGAAAGTCCCAGGCCTCCCGGTATTTAAAGGCCCTGAAGTGGGGACCGGGGCCGGCGTGGGGATGGGCTTCGCAAAAAGACCTGAGGTTGTCGGGCTTTAGAGCCTCGATCCACTCTCGCGGAGCGAAGCTCAACATGGAGACGTAGTCGCTGGACCAGGCCACGTTTTCGGCGCCCAGCAGCTGGACGGCGTGGTCGACGTGGCGCATGAATGCCTCGATCGAGTACCCGCCGGTGAGGGTCGGGGTGCAGCAGATGCCGATGAGCCCGCCGGCATCGACGATGGCTTTCATCACCTCATCATCGCAGTTGCGCCAGATCCCCAGGCCGTGGTCCACGGCGCGGCAACAGATGTGGCTGGCAATGACCGGTTTGTCCGAGGTCCTGGCAATGTCGATGGCTGACTGCGGCGAGCAGTGGGATGTATCCACGATGATGCCGAGCTTGTTCATCCGCCGCACGATGGCCCGCCCCAGGTCCGTCAGTCCCATCTTTGGGTCGCTTCCCTGACCGCCGCAGTACTCGTTGCCCCTGCCGTGGGTGAGCAGCGACCAGCGCACACCCCACTGGTAGAGCAGATCCAGATTCTCGAACGCATCCCGCTTTTCATCCACTACCGGGCGGCCGTGGCAATTCCAGAATGACCCGTGCCTGTCGTTTTCCTTGAGCTCTTCGACGCCCTCCAGGTTTACGAGTTTCTCCAGAAAATCGACTTCATCGAAGACAAAATTCCACACGGCCAGCGTATCCAGTACTCGATCCTCCGGGACAGCCGCCCAATCCATGTCGTTGACGCCGACATCCACGCCCTGCGCCGCAAGAAGCGCCTGATAGTCCTGCGGGATGTCGTCGGTGCCGCGGACCACTTCATAGGCTCGCGCCGCTCCGACCGAGTCTTTCTGAGACCCAGCCACGAATTGGCGCTGCAGCAGTTGGTCAGCCAATCTGCCTTTCTCTTTTTCGTTGGCCGCGCCGCTCAACTGATGGGAGATCTGGTCTTCCATGCCCCGGGTGTAGAAAGCGCCGAACAAGGTCCATACCTCGCGGGCGTATCCGCCCATGATGTCGCATACGATGGACTCGTGGTGGAGCGCCAGGCCGCGCTCGATCTGCTGCGGGGAAGGATTGATCTCGGCCAGGGCCGCCTTTCGCGCCCGGCGGATGCATTCTGCAACGCGCGGGGAAGCGGCTAGGTCTTCCGGCTTCCAGTCCGCCCAGTTTGCCGTGCTCATCCGGTGTTAGGAGCTGTAATACCCGTCTGCCAGGGGGCCTGCGTGCAGAGGTTTGCCCAGGATGGAATTCGCCACGCGGATGAAGTTGCCGCCGATGATCTTGCGCACATCCTCATCCGAGTAGCCGCGCGCAACCAGAGCCACGGTGAGAAAGTAGGGACAGGCCTGCTTGCTGAGCGCATTGGGCTCGGCGAAGAAATCCCAGGCCTCCTTGTATTTAAGCGCCCTGAAGAGAAAGGGGCCCGCGTGAGGTGGCGCTTCGCTGGACGGGATGAGATTGTCGGGCTTGAAGGCCTCCACCCAGTCTCGCGGGGCAAAACTCATCATGGTACCGTAGTCACTGGACCAGGCCACGCGATCGACGCCCACCAGCTTCACCGCGTGGTCCACGTGGCGCATAAAGGCCTCGATCGTATAACCTCCGGTCAGCGTGGGCGTGGAGCAGATGCCGATGAGCCCGCCCGAATCCACGACCGCCTTTATCACGTGGTCGTCGAAGTTGCGCCAGATTCCCAGGCCGTGGTCCAGGGCGCGGCAGCAGGTGTGGCTGGCTATCACCGGCTTATCTGAAATGCTGGCGATGTCGATGGCCGATTGCGCCGAGCAGTGACTGGTGTCGACGATGATGCCCAGCTTGTTCATGCGCTGTACGAGCACCCGTCCTAGATCTGTCAGTCCCATCTTCGGGTCGCTTCGCTGCGCTCCGCAGTACTCGTTGCCTCGGCCGTGGGTCAGCAGGGACCAGCGCACGCCCCACTCGTAAAGGAGATCCAGATTTTCGAAGGCATCCCGCCGTTCGTCCACTACCGGGCGTCCGTGGCAGAGCCAGAGCACCCCGTGTTTCCCCTCCTGCTTGAGCTTCTCCACCTTGTCCAGGTTTACAATCTTTTCCATGAAGTCCACTGCGTCGCACACCAGAATGCTCACCCCCAGAATGTTCATTAGCCGCTCGGGTGGGATAGCTGCCCAGTCGTTACTGAGTATACCTACGTCCACGCCCTGCGCGGTCCGGAGTGCCTCGTAGTCCTGCCGGATCCCATCCGCCCCGCGCAGCACCTCGTACAACCGCGCGGCTCCCTGGCCATCCTTGTGACACCCCTGGAGATCCGCACGTCCGCCGATTTCACTCTGGAGCAGTTCATAGGCCAGCTTGGACCTTTCCTTTTGGTCGGCCGCCCCGCTCAGCTGCCGCTGGATGCGATCTTCCATGGCCCGGGTAAACATGCCGCTCATCGAGCTCCAGAATTCTTTGTGATATCCACCCATGAGATCGCAGACAATGGACTCGTGGTGGAGCGTGAGGCCGCGCTCGATCTGCTGCGGGGAAGGATTGATCTCGGCCAGGGCGGCCTCTCGCGCTTTGCGAATGCTTTCTGCAGCCCACGGCGATGCGGCGAGTTTCTCCGGCCTCCAGTCTTTCCAATTCTCAGTGCTCATTTTGAATGCTCTTTCTATTTGGTTCCCACCGACGATCTGTTCGAGGTCTTATTTGCGAAGACTGCCGATCACGTCGTCGTCGTAGTGATAAATCGCCGGCACCCCGCCGGTGTGCACGTAGAGCAGATTCTGACGCGAGGAGAATCGTCCCTGTCGCACCAGATCGATCAGGCCGGCCATCGCCTTGCCGCTGTAGACAGGGTCCAGCAGGATTGCCTCACTGTGGGCCAGGAGTTGGACGGCTTCGGCCATCTCCGGTGTCGGAATGGAATAGCCCGGACCAACGTATTCATCGCAACAGATGATCGCATTCTCATTCACCGAAGAAGGAAGCGAAAGCAGTTCGAGGGTGTCTGCAAAGAGGCTGATGACGCGGTCGGATTGCGTTTTCGTATCGGCACCGGTGCAGATGCCGATGATCTCGGGTGTCTGCTCCAATGCGCCCAGGCCGAGGAGTAGTCCCGCCTGCGTGCCGCCGCTACCGCCGCTGGCGTGTAAAATCGCATCGAAGGCGATATCCATCTGCTGCGATTGGGCGATGATCTCGTTGGCGCAATCGACATATCCGAGCGCCCCTAAAGGCATGCGGGCCCCCACCGGGATCAGATACGGTTTTCTCTCCTCGCCACGCGCCTGCTCGGCCATCTTCTCCATCGCGGCATTCATGTCTGTGCCGCCGGGGACCACTTCGAAATGCTCCACGCCCAGCAGGCGATAGAGGAAGTTGTTCCCCGAGGCGTCGGGATCGTAACTGCCCGGCACGCGCTCCTCCAGCACGAGCCGGCACTCGAGTCCTTCGAGGCTGGCGGCCGAAGCGGTGAGCCGGCAGTGGTTCGACTGTATGGCTCCGCAGGTTATTAGGGTGTCGGCGCCTTGAGCCATCGCGTCGGCCACGACGAACTCGAGCTTGCGTGTTTTGTTGCCGCCCCCCAGCAAGCCCAGGCAGTCGTCGCGCTTGATGTAGATGTTGGGGCCGCCCAATTCCGCCGAGAAACGTTCGAGTGCGATGAGCGGGGTCGGCCCGTCGGTGTAGCGGCGTCGATCAAAACGAGTCAGATCGATCGTGTCCATGGACAAGCTCCATCGATTTGATTGTTGGCCATTCCTATAGTTGCTACGACTCACAATTCACTAGCAGCACCTCATGCAGTTCCACCTTGGGAACGATGACTACGGCAGGATCTCCCGTCGGCTCGAGAGAGATATCCTGCAGAGGCAACCGTGCAGACCTGACCCTGAAGTCATTGAACTGTATACGGACATCATGGACTGGGTTCACTTCCTGAAGCGCAAAAAAAGTGGTGACGTCCTCCCGCGTTCTGTCGCCATAGCTGTCGTCAAAAACGTCCAGAGGCAGCATGGGTGTAGGGTGGTTGAGGAGGTGCACCATCAACTCGCACGCCGCTCGTCTGGCGGCGGTCACCTCGATGGCCTGGGGCGCTTCGACCTCTAGGGGGGGCCTGTTCTTCTTAACCAGACTGGCGACGAAACGCTTGAGCGGCGGATAGGGAGTGTGTGCGTAGCCGGCCCCGACATTGCCGCTGACGTATATGGCCTGGCCCTTGCCGTAGCGATGAAGGGTCACCGCGGGTTCGGAGGAATCGTAATTCGAAGCGGGGTCGAAATCGTTCAGGGGTTTTCTTGCCCTTCGCCGGTTTTCCAAGGCGAACTCCCCCCTCAGACGGCTCCGGGTGCAGAGAAGCTCCACGTCGGCGCCCGCTCTAACAGCCACCCGTGACTCTTCTGCGGCGAAGCAGATGACAGGGCCGAACTCCAAGGCGAACTCCCCCCTCAGACGGCTCCGGGTGCAGAGAAGCTCCACGTCGGCGCCCGCTCTAACAGCCACCCGTGACTCTTCTGCGGCGAAGCAGATGACAGGGCCGAACTCTTGTTGGAGACCATCATCCTGGGGTACATAGACCACCCCTTGTATGCCCCCGGCGTCCCGCGTGCCCTTGTAGTCGAGTCCAAGAACAGCGCTTAGACCGAAATTGTCTCGCTGCCTCCCCCATTCGTCCAGCGTTGAGGTCTCGTGGGCGGCGATGAGGGTGCCGCCTTCACTGACATATTTGCCGATCTCCTCGCACTGGGCATCGGAAAGACAGGTACTGTCGGCGAGGAAAAGAACGGGATATGGGGACAGATGGTCGCGGGTGAGTTGCCCGTCCAGGACGATGTCGACCAGCAGGTGCGACCTGTTGAGCAGTTCATAGGCGCCCAGCACCTCCTTCTGCCCGATCTCCATGTAGTGTTTCTTCAGGGTGTTATTTGGCCGTTCCGAGGGACGGAAGTCTCTGTTCTGCTGGGAGCTGTGGAGGGCCACATACTTGATCGTGTCGCCCTCGATGTAGTCCGCGCGTTTTTTCAATTCGGAGAACACCTGCTTCATCACGCCCTTGCCCAATTGTAGCGGCCCGGCGAAGTTGCCGAAGGCGGGAGCGCCTCCGTTCACCATGGCCGAGAGGCCGTGCATGAGTGCGGGGTAGGGCTCGGGACAGGGAGCGGAACCCGTGGCGCACTGGGAGAGCGTCTGGAAGGTGTTGCGCCAGATGCCGAAGGGGGTGCCCAGAGCCCTTCCGACTTTTCCTACGAAGCCGGTCTCACGCCGCGTGCGATGCGCTTCAATGAAGTAGTGACCTCCCACCTCGTTGAAACGAGGGGGATCGTGAGGATGGCCCTCGTCCCACATGGTGGTGGGTCGAGCATAATACTGGAAGTCCATAATGGCGGCCGGATGTTTCGCTTTGACGTGGCGGGTGAGGTAGAGCATGAAATCCACCACCTTCTCGTACCGCCAGTTGATGAACTGTCTGAAGTCGAATGAATCGAAGTCCACTATCTTCGGGATCTGCAGCCCCGTTTCCTTGTGGAAGAGCTTCTCGCAATAGCTGCAGCAACAGCCGCGGTAGTGGGGCCTGCTGTCCCCGAGACAGGGCCGGTTGCCATCGAAGAAGAACCCGTCGATGTCCAGATTCTCCATACATTCGATGAGGTGGTCCGCCGTCCACTCGCGAAAGGGCGAATTGAGGCAGGGCCATCCGATGTTCTCGATAGGAGGTCTGCCATCGTCCAGCGCTACGCTCAGCCATTCGGGATGGAGCTGTTTGAAGGGTAGCCGGGTTCGGGTGCCCCAATACGCTACGGCCAGGATGCCCTTGCGATGCAGCCTCTCCAGATAGAGGGGCAGGGGATCGCGGTCGATGGCGTGATGGGGTTCGAGCATCTTCGAGTGGAAGCGCGGGGGCCCTTTGTTGAAGACCACCGGCACTACCACCATCTCCACCCCTGCTTCACTCAAGATGTCGACCAGCTCGATAACGGGTTGGTCATCGAGCTCGGCAAGCGCCAATTCATCATGGGCCCAGGGCGGATAATACTCCAGACGGCACACCCGTTTTTCGTAGGGCAGCTCATGGAGTCTCTGGGCGATGGAGCCCACTCGTTCCACCGCGCGTGGCGGTTCGTCTGCTACGGTGTGCATCGATTACTCTCCTGAAAACTGCATTTCGGGCACCGGTTCGCGGCGTTACGATCCGAGAACGGTGCGGGCAACTCGGAGAAAGTTGCCCCCCAGCATCTTTTCTATCGCGTCGTCCGCGTAGCCCCGCTGCACCAGCGCCACGGTTACCCAGTAGGGGAAATTGCAGCAGGCAAGGGCATGGGGTCCTGTATAGATCTTCCAGGCTGCTTCGGAGGGGTTGCCCATCCAGGCGTGCTGCTCACGGGTTTCGCGGGTCAGATTCCACGGGTTGGCACTGTTCCACTGCTTTGGTTTCGAGGCTTCGACGAGTTCGGGCGGTTCCAGGGCCATGCCGACATTGGCGTCCGTGCTGAAGCCGATGTGGTCGGTGCCGATCAGCTGGGCGGCGTGATCCACATGCCGCATGAACATCTCGACGCTGTTCTCCCCAATGAGGGTGCGAACACTGCAGATGCCCACGACGCCGCCTTTTTCGGCCACGGCCTTCATGGTCTCGTCGGTGATGTTGCGACCACTGCAATAACCCGGGTGCACGGCCATGCAGCCCACGTGACTGACGACGGGGGGCTGCTCGGAAGCCTGAACGGCGGCAAGGGCGGATTGGGGCGCGGAGTGGCTGGTATCCACGATGATACCGAGCGCGTTCATGCGCTGCACGGCGTGGCGGCCCATATCCGTGAGGCCGCGTTCGGGTTCCCACTGCTTGCCGCCGAAATCACTGTGCCACAGCTGCGCCCAGCGGATGCCCAGGCCGTAAAGGACCTCCAGGTCATCCACCGGGGTGCCCGGTCCCTCCAGCAGGCGCCCCGCGTAGTGGTCGCGCGAAAGGGCGAGGTGACTGATGCGGCCGTCCGGCTTGCGGATTACTCCCGCGCCGGCCTGAGCGGCCTCGTGGGCGTGGTAGATGAGGCCGCGGCGGTTCTCCTTTTTCAGATGCTCGACCTGGTCTACATGCACCACCTTTTCTATGCAGTCGATCTCGTCAAAGAGATAGACGCTTTGCGCCATTGCTGCGATGGTGTTGGGCTTGGTGGTGACGACCCCCAGGTTCACGCCGCTGGCTTGCTCGACGGCCCAGTAGTCCGTTCGTAGATCGGTGTTGCCAACCAGTTCGCGTGGCAAGAGGGTGGCGACCTCCTGTCGGATTTCACCGCAGGCCGCAAAGTCGTCCGCCCCGGTTTCGGACAGCCGGCGGCGAATGAATTCTTCCAGGGCTGGGGAATAGATCCCGCCGCCACCCATGCTGCCACCCATGACATCGCAGACGATCGAATGGCGGTGGAGGTCGAGCCCGCGTTCGATCTCCTGCTCCGAAGCCTGCAATTCAGCGAGAACCGCCTCGCGGCAGCGGCGCAAGTAGGTGCGTACCCGTTCGCTCGAGGCCAGCTCTTCCGGATTTCTAAGGGGATCTTTCATTGCAAGCTCTTTCGATAGCATTCGGCCTCACGCCGACATTGACGCCAATGATGTCTCCGCAACTCGAATGGGCCTATAGCAAACCGCCATACTGGGTGAAACCGATCAACGCGCGTACGAAGAACGTCCATTCATCGAAGTTGCCGGCTTTGCCGAACCGGTCGTCAAACTCCATCTGATCCTTATTGAACCCCACGATCGTGAACAGATCGTAGCCGAAATAGCTCGACCTGTTCGTCGCCGTAGCGGTCAACGTGCGCCGTTCAAAGCTTTGGTGCTCGCGCGCCCTGTCCTCAAATCGATAGGGCAGTGGACCCGAACCCTGCACCCCGGCTCGAAGCGTTGTGCGACGCATCAGCGGATAGGTCAGCTGCACTATCGGAATCAGTTCGAACTCGAAGCGCACGATTTGGTCCGCCTCCTGGTCGACGAAACGGAGGAAGAGGAATTTGGACTTCGGCTGCAGGCTCAGCTTGCCCAGATGCCAGGTGTAGTCGACCATGCTGACCCCGGTCCAATGATCCAGCCGCCGTTGACGCTGGAAAAGACCGTTGTGTAACCGGCCGCCTTGCTGCCAGTTGATCCGCAGGCGCAGCTTGTGCACAAGATTAAGCGTGGACCACGGGCGTAGTCTGGTCTCCAGGTAACTCTCGTTGACATAGCTGTCCTGGTAAAGCAGCGGATCGGGGCGCAGCTGGCCCAGATAAACGCGAGGCGAGTCGTAGACCCCATGTGAGATGTGGCGCCAGACGCCCAAATTGTGTCGCCCTTGCGCCAACATATTGTACTCGTCGGCGATATCGTCCTGCACCCGGCGCACGTGGTTTTCGAAATAGAGCCGCCTGAGGCCAGCTACCCCCTCCCGTCGATAGGTCAGCAGCCCGTAAGCGGAATGGTTGCGCCCGGTCCCGGCGATCTCCTCGACCGCATAGCGGCCCGCACCCAGCGACCAGCGCTGCGTCAGATCTACCTGCGCGAATAGATGAAAGCCGCGCTGGTCCGGGTCGTAGGGATGGTCCACGTCCGGGTCGTCTTCGCGCTGATCGGGCTCGTCGTTGTTGTTGCGGTCCAGGCCGTAGACGTACTCGTTGGGTTCCACCGCGTACATCAGAAAGGGTTCGGTGTGATCGGGCAGACCGTTCCGGTTGCGGTTGGTGTCCGGAAAGCCGTCGTTGTCCTCATCCTGGTTCAAATAAACCCCATCCGAATCGATGCCCCCGACTTGGTTGTACGCAGAGCGGCCGAGAATGAGACCGATCTGTTTATCGGGAAAGGCATCGCCGTCCTCGTTGTCCTGCACCAGGTCCCAGTAGATCGTCTCGTTCGTCAACCCGTTGATCGTGCTGCGACGGTAGGTAACAGCCCTATCGTGGGGTACGAAACTCTGCATCGTGGTCTTGAAACCTGGATTCATGGCGAAGTACTCCGCGCCCAGGTTCCAGTGCCCGAACCAGCGGGTGGCATTGATGAAGTAAGCCGAGCCCCGATCCGCATAGCGCGGACTCCGACCGAAGACCGGCTCTCCCTGCAGCTGCGCCGGGTAGCGGCCGTACACCGCTGAACGCGCGTATTCGCCGCTGACCTCCAGACCGGCCAGCTGCAGATTCAGGTCGGCGCTGTAGGTGAAGATGGCCGTGCTCTCGCCCACATGAAAACGGACGCGCTTCAGGTTCGACAGGTCCTGCACATCGCCCGCGGCGCGCAGGACCGTGCGGTAATAAGTGCTTCTCAGACGCGTCTCGTAGGCCCCGCGTGAATTCTGCTCGGACAGGGTCGCCACCTCTACGCGGTAGTCATTGCCCACGACCGCCTCCACCTCCACCGATTCAACGTAGTGCTCCTGCGACACGTCGAAGAGGTAGACCAGTTGCTCTTCCCCATCTACGCGCTGAACGGCTTCCGGAGATTCCAGCACAAAATGCTCCACCAGCCCGCTCAGGTTGGTGTTCTTGCTCACATCGATTCCGGTTTCGTGGTCCAGGCGATAGAGGTAGTCGGCAAACGCGGGAAACTCTTCTCTCCCGCGGTAAAAAGGACGATAGCCCGGGTTTGGCTGGTAGTACGGCCGCGGCGTGAAGGCCCCGGTGCGCTGGGATATGGTCCCCACCTGGAAACTCACATCTGCCCGGTGCCGGATTGCCCCGCGGCTGAGATCCGGACGCGCCTCGCCGTTGACGATGAGCTGCACCTCTTGTACCACAGCCCCATCGCGACCATCGGCCGGAGCGTCGTCGGCAAAACGCACGATGACCCACTCCGTCAGACGCTGCCTGGAACGCAGCGCCCCTTTGACGCTGTTGCCGGGCCGCGTGCTCTCATACACGTGCAGGTTCACGCCGTTCAAGCCCAGGCGAAGTGTCCCGAGGTCGGTCTCCAGACGACTGCCCAGCAGCAGGCTGGAGTCGGTGGCAAATATGGTGCCGTCGATGTAAAGCGGATCCTCGACACTGTACCAATCTCGAAGGAAGTGCGGCCGTTCTATGCGGGAACCCAGCGCGGTAAACTTCACATGGGGTACGGCCAGATCGAACCGCATCCCATTGAAATCCACCATGGATAGGGTGAGCGGCGTGAAGCGCGCGATGAGCCCGTCGCCCACGAGGGCACTGTAGTTCCAGCTGCCGTAGCCATCTCGCCCCATTACGAGGTAGCTCATGGCATCGTCCCAGGCCATTCGCTCCTTATAGATGGAGCTGCCCCATTCCAAGCTCGGCATACGCTGCTCCGTCCAGTTGTAGAGTTCATAGCCGGTGATGAGGTAATCCCCGGTCGAGCTGTAGTGAGCCAGGGGCGCATCGGTATAGGGAAAGGCGTGGTTCGGGAAGTTGCTGAAGTTCTGGAAAGCGTAGTTGCGATAGGCAGGTTGCTGGTGTCGCAGGAAGGTAGTTTGGGGAAGTACTTCGGGTATACCCACCTGGGCGTGTTCCTCGGCACTGCCTTCCGCCGTCCAGGCTACGAGCGCCGACATAATGAGTCTGCACCTACGGCGCGGCAGATATCTCATTAACCCTATCCTTGTTCGGTTAGATCCTTCAGTGCCCGAGGATGCCCGGGGCGACCCGCATGAAGTTGCCGCCAATCATCTTTTGTATGTCGTCGTCCGAATAACCCCGCTGCACCAGCGCCACGGTCACGTTGTAGGGCCAGCAGCACTCGGAGAGGGCATGAGGCGCCGTGTAGATCTTCCAGTTCGCTTCGTTGGAATTTGCCATGTGGGCGTGCTGCGATTGGGTCTCCAAGGTGAGGTCCCACGGGTTGGCGGTATTCCACTGGTCCGGCGTGATGGCCTCGATCGTCTCGGGCAGTTCCAGGGCGAAGCCGGGACCGGCATCGCTGGCGAAGCCGATGTGGTCGGTGCCGATCAGCTGAGCGGCGTGATCCACGTGGCGCATGAACATTTCGATGCTGTTCTCCCCCAGCAGGGTAAAGATGCTGCAGATTCCGACGAGCCCGCCCTTGTCAGCAACGGCCTTCATGGATTCATCGGTGATGTTGCGATCGCGACAGTAGCCGGGATGCACCGCCTTGCAGCCTACGTGGCTGACGATAACCGGCTTTTCGGAGGCTTCGACCATCTCGAGCGTGGTTTGCTGCGGGCAGTGACTTGGGTCCACGATGATCCCCAGCTCGTTCATGCGCCGCATAGCCTCGCGTCCCAGATCGGAGAGGCCCCGCTCGGGGTGCCACTGTCTGCCGCCGAGCTCATTGTCGAAGAGCATGGACCAGCGCACACCGAGACGGTAGTACTCCTCCAGGTCGTCGAGGGCGCTGCTCGACTCGGGGCGCAGCGGGCCGGCGCTGTGCAGGTGGTAGAGGATGCCCCACTCTCCCTTGGCTTTGAGTTTTTCCACCTGATCCATGCGTACGACGCGGTGCACAAAATCGACCTCGTCGAAGAAATAGTTGAAGCTGGCAAGTCCTTCGACGCCGCCCGAACCGGTGGCAAAGAGGGTTTTGCCGGCGGCCTGCAGGAGGGCGTAATTGTCGGCCTGTAGATCGGCATCGGAGGCCATCGCCAGCGGCCGCAGCGCATCTGCTTCTTCCATGATCTTGGCGACACGATGATGCTTCGCCGGAACCGAGTGCGTCGCAAAGACAATGGGCGGTGCGTCGGTCAGATCATCGTCCGCGGTTTCGGCCAGGCACCGGCGCACGAGATCGTCCATCTCGGGCGTGTAACCGTGGCCGCGGCCACCGCCCAACAGATCGCAGACGATGGTGTTGCGGTGCAGGTCCAGGCCGTGTTCTATCTCCCGTTCCGATGCCTGCAGTTCAGCCAGCACGGCTTCGCGGCAGCCGCGCAGGTAGGTGCGTACGCGTTCGCTCGAAGCCAACTCCTCGGGATGGGTCAGCGCATCTTTCATCTAATTCTCCTTCCTGATCGTAAGCTACGAATATTCTGCGTTTTGCCAAAAATATTGAACTTTTGTCGACAATTAATTGCGGCAGACACTCATAGCGCCGCGCGGCACCAGTTCGGGATTACCATCCGTGGACACGGTGGCCGACGGTGGGAAACCAGATCATGTCCACCCCCGTAGACAGGATCACACCCAGCACGTAGGCAAGTCCCATCCCGTAGAAAAAAGGTTTGCCCGCCTGATACGCCTTGGTCCCCCCGTAGTGCAACAGCGCCAGCTTCAGGATCCAGATCACGAGCAGATTGATCCAGTACAACCAGGTGGCGTAGATGTGCTGGAAGATCAACCCGATCGGGTGGATGGAAAACCAGTGGAAGCGTGCCCGCAGCAAGGTGATCACTCCAGCTTCGGTAAAACCTCCCAGCCAGACGGCCCATTTGCCCCAGTGGGGCGAGGTGTCGTGCTCGAGCAGATGAACGATCGCGTTGTAGAGGCGGTTGGCGTTGCCGCCGTGCCCTTCTTCGTAGGCCAGATCGAGCGTTGCCCACACCGCTATGGGAAACCCAGCGAGGAAGGCGACGATTACTGCCGTGCTCACCCACCCCGGCTGCCGCTTCAACGAGAAAATGCGCAGATGATGAGGTATCGCCGGCCAGGCCGGAATGCACAGGTTCCCAAAGAAAGCGGTGCTGGTGAATAGCCTGTAGGGAACCATCCTTTCGGGATGCACATAGACCGAGCCGATCAGGTCCAGAATAAATGAGGTGCCTTTCAAGTATTCGGGTCGAGGGTAGATGTAGGCGACGCCGCTGGCGGCGAGGAGTTTCACCGTGACGAAGAAGACCAGGGTCATCAGCACGAAGCTACCCGCAGCCATGGGCAAGCTAACCCCCAGATACATAGCCCAGCCGATCACGTAGATCGCCGAGAACAACATGCCGGCGACGGCCAGGCGATAGCGCAGTACCTCGGCCGCATCCCCAGCACCGCTGCGTACCTGGTGCCATACCTGGCGCAGATGGCGCCGTGCAATCCATATCGACCAGAGGCCGACGAAGATCATGGCGCCGTAGCTTTCGGTGTTGACGATTCGGTGCCGTTCGGTATACCAGTACTTGGAGAAACCCAGATCCGGGGCACCGAAATGGTCGATCAGCATCAATTTCGACTCGGCGATCCAATGGAAAAGTACTAAGCTGCCCAGGATATCGACGGGGCACAGGTAGATCACCATGAGCATCAGCGGCATCACGCGGATAAACACCGCCGGCCACCCATCAGCTACTTGATGGATGGAGTAGGTCCAGAACAGGTCGAAGGAGACCAGCCCCGGGGTGAAGTAGGTAACGATATTGTAGAGCTGGGGCGCGAACACGATGCCGAAGCCGATCCAGAACAGCCGCTTGTAAAAGAGATCGGGCAGCCGACGCCGGCCATCGAATCCTCGGGTCACGTCCAGGGACAGCTGGGCCAGTGGAAAGGTGAGCTTTTCCGATCCCTCCCACTGTTGCTGGAACACCACCAGTAGACAGTAACCGAAAACGAGCACGGCAACCGACACCCCCAGCCAATCGAGGATCGGTCCGAGCCAGCCATCCCAGGGAATCGACATGCCCTGGGGCTGGCCGTACCAGAAGTAGTCGATTACGCTGGCGGTGGTGGGTGGCAGGGCATGCCAGGGCATGTAGTCGAAGAAGTCGGCCCATCTGTTTTCAGGCGCGGCAAAGTGGGTGGGCGCGGCAAGGGCAGAAGTCCAGGCATTGATCCAGACCGGGATCGTGGCCACCACCCAGGTCATGGAAAAGAGGGTGAGCAGCTCGCCCCGGGTGAGGGCGATTCGCGGCCACAACGCCTTGAGGACCAGGTTCGTCACCAGCCACAAGGCGAACGGCATGAAGGCGGCCATCGGGTACTGCGCGTGCACGTAGGTTCCCGAGCCCTGGCGCTGGGCGATCTGGATGATGTAGTAGAACATCGCCGCAATAGTCAGAACGCCCAGTATTACGGCGCGCGGCGTAATGAGCGGTGCGGAGTGGTCGGATTCTTCCGGCGGGGTCATCTGACTTTTGGGTGGCGGGCGAACGGCGACCGGAGGTGTGTCCCCTCTGGCGTGCGCTAGGAAGCTATTTATCTAACTCCAGCAGCACTACCTCATGCAGTTCCAGTTCGGGCAGTACCACCGTGTCCGGCTTGTGGGTGACTTCCAGGGTTCTGTCCTGTAGCGGCAGTCGGGCTCCCTTCAGCTCAAAGCCGTGGAACTGCATTGCGATGTCGCGAATGGGGTTCAGCTCGTGCAGGTAGAAGTAGGATTTCAGGTCGCGATTGTAGCTTTCCTTGTCCTCTATGCGCCACGGCAGAACCGGGGTGGGATTGTTTACCAGGTGGACCATCAATTCGTTAGATCCGCGGAAGGCCGCGGTCACCTCGACAGCTTCAGGCGCATGAAAGGTGATGGGCGGCTGGGTTCGCTCTACTAGACCGGCGACAAACCTTCGGAGCAGAGGGTACGGTTGGTTCATGTAGGCGCCGCCCAGATCGGCGCCGATGTAGATGGCCTGGCCCTTGCCATAAGGGTGCAACACCACCGCGGGCTCTCCCGTATCGGGATTCGCGTCTGGCTCGAATTCCGCCAGGAGTTTTTCTGGCTCGATGCGGGCGCGAGTGCACAGTATCTGCAGCTCGGCATCGGGTCTGAGGGACACGGCCGACTCCTTGCCGTAGAGGCAGAGTATCCTCACTGCGTCCGGAAGCGGATGTTCCAGGGGAGATACGTAGAAGATGGTATGGTCCTCATCTCCATCTGCGGACCCCTGGTAGTCCACGCCGAAAAGTTCGGCCAACGCGAAATTATCCCGCGGCTGTCCCCACTCGTCCAGCAGCGAGGTCTGGTGGGTGGCGATGAGGGTGCCGCCCGCCTGGACGAACTGGCTCAGTTCCAGGCACTGCGCTGCGGAAAGGCAGGCGCTGTTGGAGAGGAAGAGCACGGAGTACCTGGAGAGCTGGTCCCGGGTGAGATGTTCGTCGAAGACGATATCCAGCAGCAGATGAGAGCGATTGAGGATCTCGTAGGCACCATTGACGTCTAGCTGTCCCATTTGAAAATAGCTGCCATCGAAGGTGGAATTCCTGGGGATTTCCGAAGGGCGGAAGTCGCGATTCTGCTGGGATAGGTGCAGACCCAGGTACTTGACGGTCTCGCCCTCGATGTAGTCGCGGCGCTTCTTGAACTGGGCGAAGACCCCTTTCATCATCTCTTTCTGGAGTTCGGGAGGATCGCCGAAGGGATCGCCGCAGGGCTGCGAGCCATTGGCAATAGCGATGCAACCAAAAACGGCGGGTGAGTAGGGTTCGCGGCGAGACATGGCGCGCTCGAACCCGGGGAGGACCTGCTCGAGATTGCGAAAGAGGCCAAAGGGGGTGCCGGTGGCGCGCATAATCTTGGCGACCAGACCCGGTTCCCGCAGCGAGCGGAAGGTCTCGGTGAAGAAAAGGGCGCCGGAATCCTCCAGATGGAGAGACGCCACCGGATGGGTGGATGACCAGGTGGTGTCGGGCCGGTAGTAGCTGTTGAAATCGAGGATGGTGTGGGCATGTCTCTCCCTGACCCGGCGCGCGATGTAATTCAGAAATTCCGCCACGTTTTTATAGCGCCAGTTGATGGACTGCCGGAACTCCGTGGAGTCGAAATCCACCTTGTGAGGTAGTTGCAGGCCGGTTTCGTCGCGAAAGAGTTTTTCGCAGCGAGGGCAGCAACAGGCGGGCCGCAGGGGGCGCTCGTCGCCGATGCCCGGGCGGGTGCCGTCGAAGTAGAAGCCGTCCACATCCAGGTTGTCGAGACATTCGATCATGTGGTCGGCGGTCCAGTCGCGGTAGGGAGAGTTCAAACAGGGCCAGCCGATGTTTTCTATGGGCGGTCTGCCGTCGTCCAGGGACACGCACATCCAATCGGGATGGAGTCGTTTGAGGGGCAGACGGGTGCGGATGCCCCAGTAGCCCAGCACCAGCATCCCCTTCTGGTGCGCCAGTTCCAGAAAGAAAGGCAGGGGATCATGGGCAAGATTGGGATGGGGCGGGAGCATCTTTGACGGGAAGCGCGGCGTGCCCCGGTTTTCCACTATCTGCACCACCTGCACCTCGAAACCCATCTCGCTGGCCAGTTCCGCGTAGTCGCGAACGGCTTGCTCGCGGTCGCTGTCCCGAGCGGGCGGTGGTGGCTCGTTCAAACATCGGCGATAGTGCTCCATGCGGCACACGCGCTTGCTGTAGGGTAACTCCTCGAGGCGCTGAGCGGTGGAGCCTGTCTTCACTGTACCGGACGGCCTTTCTTCAGTCGGGTTCATCTGTCTACCTCCAACAGCAGCACCTCGTGCAGCTCTACCTCCGGAACAACGACGGTGGCGGGAACGCCGGTCACCTGCAGCGATTGCTCCCGCAGGGGCAGTCTGGCAGCCTTCACCTCGAAGCCATCGACGCGTACCTCCACGTCGTAGATCGAATTGACCTCGCGCAGTGCGTGAAAGGAGGTCATATCCTCATCGTATCTCTGGCGATCGACGACGCGCCAGGGCAACAACGGGGTGGGGTTGTTCAACAGGTGGACCATCATCTCGCGGGGTCCGCGCCAGGCGGCCGTCGCCTCGATCGCCTCGGGGGCTTGGAAGGCGACAGGCGGCTGCGTGCGCGCGACCAGGTGGGCGACAAACCGTCTGAGTAACGGGTAAGGGCTGCTCATGAAGGCGCCGCCGACGTCAGCTGCCAGGTAGATGGCCCGGCCCTGTCCATACTCGTGCAATACAACCACGGTCCCGCCTGAGTCGTGGTTTTTCTCGGGGTGGAAATCCCTCACCGAGTCCTCGCCCTCGAGGCTGCTGCGGGTGCACAATACCTGCACCTCTCGGTCGTTTCGCAGGGATACCTGCGTCTCCTTGCCGTAGAAGCAGATGAGCGGCCCGAAGAGGCGCTGCAGTTCCGCTTCCTGCTGCAGGTAGGTAACGCCGCGATCGTCTCCATCGTGACGCGGGCCCTGGTAGTCCACGCCGAAGAGCGCGGCCAGCGCGAAGTTGCCCCGCTGTTGCCCCCATTCGTCCAGCACGGACGTCTCGTGGGTGGCAACGAGGGTACCACCCTCGCGCACATAGTCGGTCAATAACGCGCACTGTCCGTCGGAGAGGCAGGCGGAGTTGGACAGAAAAAGCACCGGATATTGGGACAGGTACTCATGGGTCAGATGTTCGTCGAAGACGAGATCGAGCAGCAGATGGGAGCGGTTGAGAATCTCGTAGGCGCCGTAGGCGTCCACCATGCCGATCTCGTGGAAGTTCGTCTTGCCGGTGTTCTTGGGGATCTCCGAGGGGCGGAAGTCCCGGTTCTGCTGGGAGTAGTGCAGTCCCACATATTTCACCGTCTCGCCCTCGATGTAGTCGCTGCGCTTCTTGAACTCGCCGAAGACCTCTGTCATGACCTCCGTCTGCAACCAGTGGGGCGGGCCGAACGGGTTGCCGCAGATGGTGCCGCCGTTGGCCAGGGCGGCAAATCCGGCGATGGAAGATGAGCAGGGCTCGGCATTCATGAAGCTGCGATGCTCCTGACCCCGCCAAACAGAGAACGGGGTGCCGGTGGCGCGCAGCAGCTTGGCTTCGAAGCCGGGCTCGCGCAGTGAACGAAAGGTCTCTACCATGAGGTGCCCGCCCACATCCTTGAAGGGGAGGGGGTTCAACGGATGGGCGTCGGACCAGTCCGAAGAAGGGCGATTGTAGAAGTTCATGTCCATAATGGCGGCGGGATGTTTCTCCGAAACCCTGCCGAAAACGTGGCGCACGAATTCCCGGTACTTGTGGTAGCGCCAGTTGACGAAGCGCTTGAAGTCGATGGAATCGAAATCCACCTTCGCCGGGATCTGCCGACCGGTTTCTCTGCAGTAGAGTTGCTCGCAGTAAGAGCAGCAGCAAGCGGGATAGTGGGGCCTGTTGTAGTGGGAGCCCCAATTGCTCGGGCTTATGTAAAAGCCGTCCAAGTCCAGGTGGTCCAGGTGTTCGATAAAATGCTCGGGCAACCAGTCGCGAAACGGCGAGCTGAAGCAGAACCAACCCATCTCCAAAACTTCAGGGGGGTCTCCCATCGGCGCATCGCCGGTGTCGAGGAACTTCATCTGCCACTCGGGATGGATCTCCCTGAGGGGGGCACAGCGATTCAGGGGGACGTAGTAGAGTGCCAGGATCTCCCTTCTGTGCACCAGCTCTAAAAAAAAGGGCAGGCGGTCCCGATCGAGATCCGGGTGGGGAGGAAGCATCTTGGAGCGGAAGCGCGGCCTCTGCTGGCCCACTTCTCCTATGACGCACACCTCCACACCCACCTGGTGGGCCCAATCCACCCACTTCTCGAAATTGGCGTCGGGAACTGATGGGTCCAGAAGTTCCCTGCTTGGCGAGGCTTCCAGACGGCAGGTCCGCTGGGCGTAGGGTCTCCAACCCTGTTCCGTGGACGTGTTCATTCCCAGAGCATCCTGTTGCTCGGCATCGGTGTTCATGGGTTGTTCCGTTGCATTTAGGGTTAGAGCGCAGATACACACGTGATTCGCATCAGATCGCCCGTCCGAACTCGGTGAAACCGATCAGAGCCCGCACGAAGAACCCCCAGGCGTCGATGTTGCGCAGGCGCTGGAAACGATCCTCGAAGTCGCGCTTGTTCTTGGTGACGCCGACGATGGTAATCAGCTCGTAGCCGAAATATCCCGAGCGATTGGTGAGGGTGATGAAGGCGGTCCGCTGCTCGAAGTCGTCCCGGGAGCTGGCCCGGTCCGCCCGCCGGTACGGCAGCGGCCCCAGGCCCTGAAAGCCGGCTCGTAAAGCAGTGCGCGAGAGCAGGGGATACTCAAGGCGCAGAATCGGTATCGAGCGGATCTCTTCGCGCAGGGTCTGGCCGGCCTCCTGGTCGGCGACTCGGAACAGCATGAGCTTGTACTGCGGGACCACCCTCAGCTTGCCCCAGTGATAGGTGTAGTCCGCGCGACTGACCCAGGTGAAAAGGTCGAGTCGGCGCTCGCGCTGGAAAATCCCCGGCCACAGCTTGCCGCCCCGTTGCCAGTTGAAGCGCAGGCGCATCTTCTGCACCACGTTGAGAGTGGAGCCGGGATGGAGGTGGGTTTCCAGGTAGGTCTCGTTGACCAAGCTGTCGCGGTATTCCAGCAGGTCGTCTTTAATGCTGCTGAAGAAGATGGGCGGTTTGTTGGTCAGGTAAAACTCCGGTTGATTTCCCCCCCACAGGCCGCGACCAGCTGAATTGAAATGCAGATGCCGCACCGGCGTCTCATCCAGCACGACAAACTCGTCGGGGATATCGTCCTGGACGCGACGGAGGTTGTTCTCGAAGAAGATCCGGCGCAGGCGCTGGAGCCCCGTTCGCTCGTAGGTCAGCAGGGCGTAGGTGGACTCGTTTCGACCCGTTCCGGCGATCTGCTCGGTGGCGTAGCGTCCCGCGGCTAGGGACCATCGGGGTGTCAGGTCCCACTGGCCGAAGAGGTGGAAGCCGCGCTGGTCGTGGTCGTAGGGGTAGTCCTCCTCGGCATCATCTTCGCGACGGTCCGGCTCGTTGTTGTTGTTGCGGTCGAGGCCGTAGACATACCGGTTGGGCTCCACGTCGTACATCAAAAACGGCTCCTCGTAGTCGGGATTGCCATCACCGTCCCGGTTGGTCTCGGGAAAACCGTCGTTGTCCAGGTCCTGGCCCAGCGCCACACCGTCGGTGTCGCCGTCCAGGTTGTCGGGATTGGCGGTGGGCAGGTTGCCCATGCGCCGGTCCGGATAGCCGTCGCCGTCGTCGTTGTCCTGCACCAGCTCCCAGTAGACCGTGTCGTTGATCATCAGCTGCAGGTGGGTCTGGCCCAGGCTTACTTCCCACGGTACGTAAGTGCGCATGTCCGTGGTGAAGTCCGGGTTGATGGCAAAGTACTCGCCGCCAATGCGGCCGCGGCCGAACCAGCGCGTGGCATTGACGAAGTAGGCGCCACCGCGGTGGGCGAAGCGCGGGCTCTCGTCGAAGATGGGCGTGCCTTCCATCTGGGCCGGATAGCGGCCGTAGCGCGCCGAGCGCGCGTACTCGGCGTTGATCTCAAGGCCCGCCATGGCGAACGTGGCGTCGGCGCCGTACGTGAAGAGCGCCGTATCCTCGCCGATGTCGAGGTGCAGCCGCTTGAGGTTGCTCAGGTCTTGCACGTTGCCCCTGGCGCGCCGCAGGGTCCGGTAGAAGCTGCTCTGAAACTGCTGGAAGTAGCTGCCGGTAGGTTTCTTCCGAAGCAGCTGGGCGACGTCGACCCGGTAATCGCCGCCCACCACGGCCTCCACCGCCACCGACTCCACGCGAGGCTCCTGCGACAGGTCGAACAGGACGACCACCTGCTTGTCTCCGTCGGCGCGGACGGTCTCTCCGGACCCAACCAGGGAGATATGGGTCAGTAGCCCCTCCACGTTGGTGTCCCGGGTGATATCGATGCCGGCCTCGTGGTCGATGCGATAGAGGTAGTCGGCGTAGAACGGGACTTCGGAGCGCCCCCTGTAGAAACGAGTGGTCTTGCCGAAGCTGGCGGTGACCGTCGACAAGGGCTTTGGCGCCGGTTCGTTGTAGACGATGGGGGTGAATTGGCCGGTGCGCTGGGAGACGCTCCCCACCTGCGTGTTGAACCCGGCGCCGTGCTGCAATACGTGGGGCGGCAGGTCCGGCCGCAGTTCGCCGTTGAGGACGAGCTGCACCTCCTGCAGCACGGCGCCCGCCATGCCGTCGGCGGGGGAGTCGTCGGTAAAACGCACGATAATCCACTCGGTGAGGGGCAGGTTGGACCGCAGCCTGCCCTTGAGGCTGTTGCCCGGCTGGGTGCTGTTGTAGACGTGCAGGTTGGTCCAGTTGAGGCCCAGCTGCAGCCCGCCGAGTTCCGCCAGCGCGCGGCCGCCCAGAAGCAGAGTGGAGTCCACGGCAAAATGTTCGTGCTCGGAGGCCCAGGGCCCGTCTGTTTCCGTAAATATCTTGGGCCGCTCGATGCGGGATCCCAGGGCCGTGAGGCGCAGATGAGGGAGGGCCAGATCCAGCCGCGCGCCGTTGAGGTCCACCTTTGAAAGGGTCAAGGGGCTGAAGTGGGCGCGCAGCCCGTCGCCCACTATGAAGCTGTAAGCCCATGTGCCGTAGCCGTCGCGGCCCACGACCGTGCTGTCGAAAGCGGGGATCCACGGCCCCCGAGCCTGCAGACTTTGTCCGGAGTGCTTGAAGATGCTACTGCCCCATGTCTGCCCGGGCAGGCGCGTCTCGCTCCACTCGTAGAGCGCGTAGCCGGTCATCAGATAGTCCCCCAGCGCGTTGTAGTGGGCCCAGGGGGTGTCTTCGTAAGGGAAGACGAGGTTGGGATAGTTGGTGTAGGTCCGGATGGCGTAGTTGGTGTACGCCGGTCGCTCCCAGCGAAGGACGGGTCGGGCGGATGCTATCTGAGACGGGCCCAACTGGCGCACGGCGTCCCGGCTCTGGACTGCGCTCGGCCCTGCGACCAGGAGCAGGAGGAGGCAGCTGATCAGCGATATCATCCGCGACGCTTGCTCGGGGTAAAAACAGATTCAGGGGCAGATCCGGACATCCACCCCTGAGTCCTGTTCATGGCAAAAAACGAGCTATCCTCGACGGCTGCACTGCGGAAAGGAGGTGAATCCGAAAGCGCAGGACAGGCCCGCCGAAGTAGCCCTTTTTGGCCTCGATCCTACTTGAGCAAGGTTACCGAACGGGTGGCCGAGAACTCTCCAGCTTGCATCCGGTAGAAGTAGACCCCGCTCGACACCTGCTGGCCGCTGGCATCGACGGCGTCCCAGGTGCTCTTGTAGGCGCCGGCGCTCAACTCGTCGTTCACCAGGCTGTTGACCAGCTGACCGGCGGTATTGTAGATCTCGATCTGGACGTAGCCGTCGGCCGGTACGGTGAACTCGACGGTGGTCTCCGGGTTGAAGGGGTTGGGATAGGCCGAACCCAGGCTGTAGCTATCCGGCGTGCCGGCGCTCTCAACCTCTGCAACCGCGGTCACGCCCGCGCCCAGGCGGCCGCTTTTCATATCGTACGGTATGTGCAGCATCAAACCCGGCAGCCACCGCCCCTCCTCCTGGCCCACGAAGTTGCGCGACGCCAGGCCGACCTTGGAGCCCTGATACCAGCCATCCCACGGGCCGGGGCCGACGGGGCTGCCGCAGAGCGGCTGGCCGCCGCTGGAAGAGCAGTTGTTCTGCACCAGGTTTATATGATCGACCTGGGTGGGAATGGTCGGCACCTTGTGCGGATCGAAGAAGATGTTGAAGAGCCCCGAGCCGTCGCGCCCCAGGGCCGTCCAGCCGTAGCCCAGCTCGTTGTGCCGTGGGCTGGCGTAGACAACCTTTCCGCTGCGATCCGCCTGGATCTGAATCGGAAAACCGGCCGCCGGCGGCAACCCCGTCTCGGCGGACTGCTCGTGGGTGACGCGGTCGATGAATCCGTCCCCGTTGCCGTTGGCCCAGATGATGCGGCCGTCGTGGTTCACCTTGAAGGCGCCGAAGTTTTGGTGGCTCTGGTTGGAGGCGTAGACACCGCTGGCATCGACGGAGAGGTGGTTCGGACCGCCGGCCCTGATTATCTCATTGCCGTCGTCGTCCACCTGCACATACTGGACCCATTCCTGGATATTCAGCTGTTTGGCGATCTCGCCCGTGCCCTTATCCCAGTAGTCTAAGGTGCTCTGCGGAACGTCGGCCCGGCTCCACATCGCTGCGATAATGAACTCGGAGTTGTGAATCTCGAAGTCCCACAGTCGCGCCTCGACGTTGGTGGCTGTGGCGTACCCATTGTCTGCCCAGTCGGTGACCGCATCCCAGCTCTTGGCGGCCCGGTTGATCCGCATCTTGTAGACGCCAACGCCCTCGCCTTCATTGCCGGAGGCGGAGAAGTAGATCTCCTGATCGTCGGGATCTGGTTTGATGGGGGAAAAGGTGCGCGTGCCCTCGCGTTCCACCACCTGGTTGTGGGTCCAGTCCTCCCAGCCATTGGGGTCGGCGATCAAGTCGGTGCCCAGGACGGTGCGATACAGGTCACCCCACCGCATCGACCGTTCCGGGCGGTCGCGGCCGTATTCCTCGCCCCAGACTTCCCCGGTGCGCATGTCGATCACGTCACCGGCACGTCCCCCGCGCCCTTGCGCGGCCACGAGGACAGCCGGGTCGATATGGTTCAGGGCGATCAGGTCGAACTCGTAGTTGCCCGAGCCCACCGCATTCCCCTCCCAGTCTCTGCCATTCCAGGTGATCGTACTGTTGCCGGCCTCGAATCTCCCCGAGGCCGTGGCAACGTAGAGGTCCTGCGGTACCCCCCGGAACCAGGCGCCGAACGGACCGCGATCGCCGGTTGTGTTGTTGCCGATCTCGTAGACCGCCAGCCACACCTCGGCCCGCTGGTTCATGGTGAACGGAATGCTGACGCTACCGTTGCCGTCCCAGCGCACGTCCTGGACGTTCAGGCGCAGGGGGGTCACCGACCCGGATCTTTCCGGGAAGCTAAAGGTCTCTCTGTCAAACTCGAACTCGGCGGGATAACCGGTGAGAGCGTCTTCCGACCAGACCACGCCAGTGGCCAGTAGCATCAGGGCCGCTCCCAGAAGTGAAGAACGCAATAGCCGCATCTGTTCTATCCTCCTACTATGGCGTGAGCGTGCCAGCCAGCTGCCCACGTGAAGTGATTGAGTAACCGTAACATCCTGGCGGCTGGACCAGGAAAAAGAAAATTTTGAAATGATTATGGCTTATACTGACCATCTAGCTCGGACAACATTCATATAAACGATGCGATCACGAACTTGCTCAGTTGGCACGGATCAGAGCAAACACGGGTTTTTTTATTCTCTGAACTCCAGAATTTGCCCGTCAATATAATCAGAAACATCTGAGTGTCAAAATTTTCCCATTTTTGTTGACAATAGTCGTCGAACCTTCGACATCTCTTCAGAAAAGATCATAGATTACTCTGCTTATCAGGCGGGGCAACCATTCTTCTACGGGATGGGGCTTGCCTACGTGCTGGGGGTGTTCCTGTCTACGGTGGTGGACATGATCTGGTTTCCCACCACCGGCCCCGTGTCCACGGATGGTAACACGCAGCCGGGTGCTATGAGTGTCTGCCGCCAAGAATTGTCGACAAAAATTTCAGATTTTTGGCAATAACATTCGTAGCCTACGATCAGGGAGGAAAATTGGATGAAAGATGCGCTGACCAATCCCGAGGAGTTGGCTTCGAGCGAACGCGTACGCACCTACCTGCGCGGCAGCCGTGAAGCCGTGCTGGCTGAACTGCAGGCATCGGAACGGGAAATAGAACGCGGCCTGGACCTGCACCGCAACACCATCGTATGCGATCTGTGTGGCGGTGGCCGCGGCCACGGTTACACGCCCGAGATGGACGATCTCGTGCGCCGGCGCCTGAACGAAACCGCGGACGATGATCTGACCGACGCACCGCCTGTTGTCTATGCCACGCACTCGGTTCCGGCGAAGTTCTATCGCGCGAGTCAGATCATGGCAGAAGCAGATGCGCTGCGGCCGCTGGCGATGGCCCGCAATGCCGATCTGCGGGCCGACAACTACGCCCTGCTGCAGGCTGCGGGCAAAACCCTCTTTACCACCGGCTCCGGCGGCGTCGAAGGACTTGCCAGCTTCAACTATTTCTTCGACGAGGTCGATTTCGTGCACCGCGTCGTGCGCATGGATCAGGTAGAAAAACTAAAAGCCAGGGGAGAGTGGGGCATCCTCTACCATCTGCACAGCGCCGGCCCCCTGCGGCCCGAGTCGAAAAGTGCTCTCGACGACTTGGAGGAGTATTACCGCCTCGGTGTGCGCTGGTCCATGCTCTTCGACAATGAGCTCGGCGGCAGACAGTGGCACCCCGAGCGCGGCCTCTCCGACCAGGGACGCGAGGCTATGCGGCGCATGAACGAGCTGGGGATCATCGTGGACCCAAGTCACTGCCCGCAGCAAACCACGCTCGAGATGGTCGAAACCTCCGAAAAGCCGGTTATCGTCAGCCACGTAGGCTGCAAGGCGGTGCATCCCGGCTACTGCCGCGATCGCAACATCACCGATGAATCCATGAAGGCTGTCGCGGACAAGGGCGGGCTCGTCGGGATCTGCAGCATCTTTACTCTGCTGGGCGAGAACAGCATCGAGATGTTCATGCGCCACGTGGATCACGCCGCCCAGCTGATCGGCACCGACCACATCGGCTTCGCCAGCGATGCCGGTCCCGGCTTCGCCCTGGAACTACCCGAGACGATCGAGGCCATCACGCCGGACCAGTGGAATACCGCTAACCCGTGGGACCTCACCTTGGAGACCCAATCGCAGCACGCCCACATGGCCAATTCCAACGAAGCGAACTGGAAGATCTACACGGAGCCCCATGCCCTTTCCGAGTGCTGCTGGCCCTACAACGTGACCGTGGCGCTGGTGCAGCGCGGTTATTCAGACGACGACATACAAAAGATGATTGGCGGCAACTTCATGAGGGTCGCACCCGGCATACTCGGACACTGAAGGATATAATGTCCTGTTCAATTAGTGTGTTCACAGAGGCCTGAATCTTCAATCGGAGAAATCGATGTCTGACACAAAGAAAGAGGGCGGCGAACGGGTGCTGGAGCGCCATCACGTCAGGGAGGGGCTGGAGGAGATGGTCCTCAGCGGTCGGTACCCGCCTGGCGCCAAACTTGTGCAGGACGAACTGGCCGGCAATTTCGGGGTAGCCCGTGGTGTAGTGCGAGAAGCCCTGCTGGAGCTGCAGGCATCGGGGCTGGTCCACACAGTGGATAACCGTGGGGTCTTCGTCAGTGACCTGACGGGAGAAACCTTCATCGAAGTCTACGCCATGAGCGAAGTGCTCGAAGGGCTGGCGGCGCGCCAGTGCTGCGATCACTGTACCCGAGCACAAATCCGCGAGTTGAAGCAGCAAGTCCAGGAGATCTATACCCTCGGCGCACAACGCCGCTTTGAGGAGATGGCAGATCTGGACCGTGCTTTCCATCGGCGCGTACTGGAGCTCTCCGGCAACAAGATGCTGGTTCAGACTACCCGGCGGTTTCAGGTATTGCGCAAAACGTTGCGACCTGTGAGGAATCTCCAACGGGTGCGCGAAGAGCATCAGTCCATTCTGAAAGCTATCGAGCGGAACGACCCTCTTGAAGCGGAGCGCCTGATGCGTCGGCACCTGGCGGGCAGTAGAGAATTCATCGAGGATCAGATTGCGACTGGAGCTTTTGTGCCCACGTGGCTGAAATCGCCCGAAGATAGGGACGGGCACATGACGTATCTCTTCGAGGACAAAGACTCGACAGAAACTCAAGCTGATTTGGCTCCATAACTTCAATCCAACGGACGCGCAATCGCATGTGCCTTCCTATGTGGATTCGACCCGGACGGAACTGATGTGGTGACGTGGATGTCGCGTATGAAGAAATCCAGGACACCGGCGGAGGAATCCGTAATACCGGAGATACGGCTTTCCGACTCCGATCAGATTGGACCAGATCGGCAACTCGAACGATCTGACAGCGTGAACTGCTGCTATCAGGTGGGCGGTTGCGTCGCCGACCCATCGTCCTTCTCCGCGCGCCAGTAGAATCGGAGCCAGATGGCGGACAGAAGAAGCAACGCCGATCAGGTTCGACGGTGCCGACCGAGTGCCGCCAGAATCGCTTGCTTCCCTCCGGTTTGAGCGCAGGAGACGACTCTCCCAAGAGCATTCAGAACACATATATTTAGGCCATGCTGAACATAGTGGTAGCGCTGCCTTCGGAAGCGGGTCCTCTGGTCGACAGATGGTCGATGAAACCTGCGGCTTCAAGCTCTTCGTATCCGCTGTATGAAGCCGAAGACAAACGTCTCATAGTCAGCGGCAGCGGCCGGGATGCGTCTGCCCTTGCGACCGCTTTTCTGGCCGGGCATAGTGGCCCAGGTGGCGCGGATGGCTGGCTCAACGTGGGCATTGCCGGCGCCGCGGGTTATCCGCTCGGAACACCGATACTCGCCCACAAGGTCGTCGACGGCACGACGGATGCGACCTACTACCCCGCCATCACCTTCCGACCACCCTGCGTTACCGCCGCCGTCCAGACCGTGGACCAGGTGGAGCGTCAGTACGCCGGCTCTGACGCCTACGAGATGGAGGCGGGCGGATTCTGTCTGGCCGCGTCGCGCTTCGCTTCTGTGGAGCAGGTGCAAGTTTTCAAGATAATCTCCGATGGTCCCGAATCGCCGCCAGAGCAGCTCTCTAAAAACCTGATTCGGGACCTGGTAGCTGAGGTTGTACCGCAGGTGGAGGATGTAATCAACGAACTGGATCAGGTCGAAAAGCTGGTCGATCGCCAACGTTCGGATCCAGCGCATCTGGATCGATTCCGCAGTCGCTGGCACTTTACCGCCTCGCAGCAGCAGCAACTGCGCCGCTTGCTCCGGTCTCTCGAAGCCTTCGGCGACATCAGACAACCCACAGACGAGATCCTGGCTGTGATCGAATCCAGCCATCAGGTCCTCGCCACCTTGGAAAGCGAACTGGACCGATCCAGTTTGAGGCTGTGTTAGGGGGTGTCCCTTGTTCGACATCGTGTATGTGGAGGAGGAAATCGCGGATCACCCGCGGGCCGGAAAGGTGTTGGAGCGATTTCCTCACGCAGCGCGGGTTCCGTGCCGGCGGTACGGAGAGGTGTTTAATCGCAAGACACAGAATTTCCGAGTGCAGAAGCGTCACCCGGCATTGATCCTGGCTCGCAAACATGGCCGCCTGGTGCTTCCCGCCCCACCTGAGTACGGGATCGGAGGCGAGCGAAATTTCTACTTCTCCCACATGCTCAACTGCCTCTACGACTGCCGCTACTGTTTTCTACAGGGCATGTACCGATCGGCGCACATGGTGCTCTTCCTCAACTACGAGGACTTTCAGCGAGAGATCAGGGAAACGGTGTCGCGGAATTCGGACTCCTCCGTTCATTTCTTCACCGGGTACGACTGTGACAGCCTGGCGTTGGAACAGGTGTCGCTGTTCGTCAGCTCCTTTCTCAGCTTCTTCGCCGAGGAATCGCGTGCCTGTTTCGAGTTGCGCACCAAAAGCATTGCCACAAAACCTCTGCTCGCATCTAGGGCTTTGACCAACTGCATCGTGGCGTTCAGTCTTTCTCCGGAGTCGGTAGCTAGAACCCTCGAATTGGGCGCCCCTTCCCTGTCACGACGGCTGGAGGCGATGGCTGAGTTACAGCGTCATGGCTGGCCTCTGGGGTTGCGATTCGATCCGATCGTGTACCATGAGAACTGGACGCGGAACTACGAGGGACTCTTCGCCGCCGTTTTCCGCGCCGTGGACGGTGGTCAGGTCCATTCTGTCAGCCTCGGCCCCTTTCGCCTACCACGGCAGTATTACAAGACGGTTACACGGCTCTACCCTGAAGAAAGGATGTTTGCTGGCCACTTGGCGGACAAAGAGGGCGTCGTCACCTACACGGACGAGATCAGACAAGAGATGCAGGAGTTCTGTCATCGACAGATTCTGCGTTACGTCCGCCCGGATGCGTTCTTCCCCTGCGTCAAGCCCGACGGGATTGAGGTGCTCTCATGAAGCTGCTGGTCAGCGGAGCCACTTCGGGCATTGGTCGCGCAACCTGCGAGCGCTTACTGGCAGAAGGGAATGAGGTGTTCGGCGTGGCGCGCGACTTGAAGAAGTTCCCCTGCGATCATGCTCGCTACCACGCCAGGAGCCTGGATCTCGCCGATCTCGACAAGCTGCCCTCCAGGCTGAAGGAGCTCATCGAGATTGTAGGGACTCCAGAAGGCCTGGTGTGCAACGCCGGCGCCGGGCGTTTTGGAGAGCTGGAGCAGTTCTCTTACGCCCAGATATCCCACCTGATCGATCTGAATTTTACCAGCCACGCCTTCCTGGTCCGCGCTTTCTTGCCGCTCATGAAACGCGCGGGGCGAGGTAGAGTGCTGTTCGTGGGATCAGAAGCGGCGTTGCAAGGGGCACAGAAAGGGGCGGTTTATTGCGCCAGCAAATTTGCGCTGCGCGGGTTCGCCCAATCCCTGCGCGCCGAATGTGCTCGGTCCGGGATCGCCGTCTCGATCGTCAACCCCGGCATGGTGCGCTCGGATTTCTATCGGGATCTCCAGTTTGCGCCGGGGCAAGACGCCGACCATCATCTCGAGCCGGAGGATGTTGCGGAGGTCATCGTCGGCATCTTGAATGCGCGGCCGGAGGCCGTCGCCGAGGAAGTCAACATAACCCCTTTGAAACGCTCAATCGATTTTTCGGGGAGCAAAGATTGAACGGTTGCCGCGTTTTGATCCGCAGCCGCAAACGAGTCTAACGGACTAGAAGGAACCGGCGTGACTGGTGGAATTCGCCGACCTCGAGTCGGTAGATGTAGATACCGGATGCAACCTCGAAACCGGACTCATCCCGACCATCCCAGACAACCCGGTGATAACCCGGCCGCAGCTCGCCGGATACCAAGGTTCTCATCTTCTGACCCAGGACGTTGAAGACCTCCAGTGTCACCGGTGCAGGCCCAACTGAGCCACTCGGCGCCGCGACGGCAAACGGGATGATCGTTTCCGGGTTGAACGGGTTCGGATAATTGTGCAGCAAGGCAGACCGAACGGGTAGCTGTTTTTGCCGGGCCACAATGTACTGATACACTCGGCCGTCGACGGAGAGGATCTCCAAGTCCATGAGTTCCGGCGACAGATCCGCTGGCATATCGAGGTAGGCAAGCACCCCATCGCCATCGACTGACACACCGTCGCTCTCCGCAACCAGCACGTGGGTACCGGATTCCTGATTCCAGTGGCGGAACTGGGTGCTGCGGTTCTCCCAGACGGTTCCAGATCGGTTTGCCACCGGTTCGGCCCCTGGGGGTAAGCGCAACGCGTAACCGATGATCGGTCCGACCTCGGCCACACGCAACGCCTGGTTCTCGCTATCCAGATAAGCCCAGCCGCGAGGCCGGCTCTTCTTCTGTACCGCATTGGGCAGCAACACACCGATGCGGCCAAAGTTCTGGGCGAAGAGGAAGAAGTCGTCGTTGTTCACCTGATTATCTCTGTTGAAATCCGCCCCTTTCGCTTGCGACCAGACTGCTTGATCGGCGGAACTCGTCCCGAAATAGCGGACCCAGAAACCGAAATCCGCCATGTTGATCAGATTGTCGTCGGTTGCGTCCCCCGCGAGCAATGAGCTGGAGGAATCGGAGGAGACCGGAGAGGTCCAGTTAAAGGTCAGGTGCTTGCGCAACGAGTCGCCCACGGCGACGGAGTCTGTGGGCACCCTGCCCTGCAGATGGCTCGGTGGTTTGAGGAAAACGCGGTAGGTATCCTTCGGAATCTGCACCAGCTCGAAGCGGCCGTTGTCATCAAGGGTGTACTGAATCCCCGCCTTCGTTCGATCCTCGTCGTTGAGGGGTGATTCCAGCGGCTTACCGTCGCGACGCACGAAATAGAGGCTCACCTGTTCGCCTAGATTGGGAGCCGTTCGGCCTTCAAGCGCCACTTGCCCGGTAACCTGGAAGTCGCTGATGGAGACCTGGGTCGGCCGCGACGGGATAAAGGGGAGTAGAAAGTTCCCGGTCAGCGCCTCGACGACCGCACTCTGCCGATTGAGGACCGGGTCGTCGTCGATGCTGATGCTTGCCACCGTGTCTTTGGTGGTCCTGAACCATATCTCACCCAGCGGTATCGGATCGACGCCAGGAGGAATATTCAAGCTGGCGACGGAAAAGTTAATCTTGTTCCTGGCGCCGGGTTGCAATCGATTCTCCAGGAGGCTGAAGTTCCCGAGGCTGGCTGAATCGGGGCGAAACGGTACGATTCCGGTAGTGGTGGAATCGGCTTGGACCAGATTCAAAGCGCTATCTTCGAAGGTGGCATAGAAGGAAAGACCGGCTATTCGGTGTTCCGCCGGCGTGATAAACGCCTTCACCCTGAGGGTATCGCCGATGCTGAGGCGCGGCTCGTTCACCAGCTGCAGCTCGAAAAACGGCGACGGCAGGGACGCAGCCGACACCGTGTCTGACGGGGACGACCCAGTCAGCGCATTCCTCGCTTTTACGTTGTAAGGGTGGCCACGTCGATAAACCGCCGGTTCCCGGCTGTCACGCTGCCGTTGTAGTAGAAGGTATCTCCCAGGGTGGCCACGTCGATAAACCGCCGGTTCCCGGCTGTCACGCTGCCGATCTCAACGAAGGGTCCGGTGCCCGATTTCGACCTGAAAACCGCGTATTCGGTGGTCCGGCCGATCTGTTCGTCAAGGTCGGGAGCCTGCCACATCACCTCAACCCGGCGGCCGAGATCGCGCTCCAGATCCTGCGCCACCACCGCCTCCGGCGGCCTGGGTGGATCCTGCCTGCGGTTGTCCGAATTCAGGAAGACCTGCAGCTGACTTTCGGCAGCGCTCAAAACGAGAATATCGTTTGTACCGACGGTGTCGGAAGCGGCATCGATATTGACGATCTCAACCGCCCGCGAGGAAACCTCGGTGATCTGAATCTCCTTGGCGAAGAAGTCGCCCCTGCCGTCGTTTTCCAGGAAAGTGAGATTGGGGGCGCTGGCGCCTGCAACGACCAGATCGCTGAAGATGTCGGCGCTCAAATCTGACAGCGCCAGTCCGAGAGGCCGCATGCCCACTCCGATGCTGCGAACTCGCGTGAATGAACCTTCTCCGTCGTTGGCCAGAATGGCGATGTCCATCGACCCCCTGTTGGCGACAATGATGTCGTTGTCGCCATCGGCATCGTAGTCTACCAACCTCAGGGCCGCCGGTTGAGTACCAACCGCGAAGTCCCTTCGTGCCTGATATCCGCCGCTGCGATCGCTGAGCAGGACCGAAACCGTACCCGCACCACTGTTGGCCACAACCAGATCTCCGTGTCCATCCGAGTTGAGGTTTCCTGCACCCAAGGCGCTCGGGGTGGCTTCGACCACTCGGGTGCTGCGAGCGTTGAAGGTTCCGCGGCCGTTGTTGAACAACAGGGTCACCGAGGGGTTGTCGCCATCCGCGACCGCGAGATCGACGTCGCCGTCGGCATCCAGGTCCATGGCGTGCACATCGGCAACCGCGTGCCCGATGTAGATGTCCTCGCGGCTGATGTCGAACTGTCCGCTGCCGTTGTTGCGCAGAATCGAGATGGTGCGGGCGACTCGATCGGCGACGACCAGGTCCGGTGCGGTTCCCAGAATCGAAGCGCTGGCGATGGACACCGGCTCATCCCATGGCTCGTAGAGCGAGATGCCGCTCGGATAGATAGCACGCTGTCCCTCTGGAAACGCCCCGCTGCCGTCCCCGAACAGGACTCGGATGCGTCCCGATGCACTGTCCGCTACCGCCACATCCCCATTGCCGTCCAGATTCCAATCTCCCACAATCATGCTGACGGGCCCTGGTCCCAAGGGGATCGCTTCCTGGGGAATCAAGGTAAGTGCGCCACCAGAACCTCTGAGTCCTACCTCCATCCGCCCAAGGGGTCCGGGTGCATCACTCTGGATCGTCAACGTCCCGGACTGATCGCCTGTGGTCAGGGGCAAGAAGGTTACCGTCAATGTGAAAAGCTCGCCAGGATCGAGGGTAAGGGGTGTCACGAACGGAACGCGAAACGCATCCCCATCGACCTCGATGCGGCTTATGATCATCTCCGTGTTGCCGCTGTTGGAGATTTCGAGAGGCAACCCCTTGCCAGATCCAACGTCCACGGTGCCAAAGTCAAGGGCCGACTGGAGCACGGTCAGATCGGGTGCCGTGCCCAGACCATGCACCTCAATCTCGAACCGCGGCTGCATCGCCGAGTCGGTCAGAAAAACCAATCGTGTTTCTATTCCGCCCGGTACAAACGGCATAAAACGGATGGGCACCGCAAGGCGCTCGCTGGGTTGCAACGTCTGCGGTTCGAACGAGACTACGCGGAACGAAGCTGCATGCTCGAAGAGGGCGTTCTCCAGCAGTACCGGCGCGCTGCCGGCGTTTCGGAGCTCGATGGTCAAGTCCTCGAACTCCCCTATTCGAACCGTACCGAAAACCAGCGAGGTGAGATCGGAGGCAAGCTCCGCATGGACGCCGGTCCCGCGCAGGGGAATGCGAACGACGGGTTCGTCCTGATCGTTCGAGCGAATCTCCAATGTGTCCCGCGCCACACCACCGGCCTGGGGTAAAAACTGTAACCGCACCGTGATCGAGTTGCTCTCGCTCAAGGTCAGCGGGAATTCTGGGCTGATCACCGAAAAGCTGCTGTTGTTGCCAAGGGTCAAGCTGGAGATCTGCAGATCGGCATCCCCGGCATTGCTCACGGGGAGGGTTCGGATCCGAGTGTTACTTACAGGTGTTTCACCAAATACGACCGGTGAACGCGCCAGCTGGATCAGTGATTCAGGTTCGAAAGATATCTCCCATACTCCCGGCTCCGGACCTACGCCTACAATCCTTCTCGGATTTGTCGGCAGCGCAATGACATCCCGCGCGGTGAGTTTGGGCAATCCGGCATTGATGACCTCCCAGCCCTGCGTTCCCTTTATCGTGCGGTAGAATCCGCCGGTTGAGGTGGCAACGAAGACGCGGCTCTCATCACTTGGATCCACGGCCATGCTGCGAACGGCGAGTATATCTAGTCCGTCGTTCATCGGCAGCCAGTTCATCCCCCCATCCTCACTGCGCAAAACGCCCTGGGTGAAGGTGCCAACCAGCATATGAAGAGGATCAACGGAAAGGTGTACCGCGCGTACGCTCAGTCCGCTGAGAGTAGCGCCGAGCGCTTCCCAGGTCTGGGCGCTGTTGCGGCTGACAAACAACCCCCTTGCCGTTCCGGCATAGAAGGTGTCCGTGGAAATCGCCTCGATCGCGAACACGGTGTCGTCCCGCTGCGAGTCGCCTCCAGCGGCAAAGGAGGCACCATGGTTCACACTCCGGAAGACCCCACGACCGAACGTTCCGACGTAGACCACCGCGTCGGCAGCAGCGGTGATGGAAAAGACCGCGGCATCCAAGTTAGCGGCTCTTGCCCACGTCGACCCGCCATCATTGCTGGCATATAGACCGTCGCTCACCCCGGCGTAGATCCGCAACGGATCTGCCGGATCGATTTCGATACTCAGCACGCTGCCGTCGATCTCGGTCCCTCCAACCTCCTGCCAGGATTCACCCCCGTCGGCGCTGCGGTAGATTCCGTCCGCCGCGCCGGCGAACAGCCTGTTCGGTTCGGCGGGATCGAACTCGACCACGTTGACCGTGGTTTCCAGGTCCCCCAAGCGGGTCCAAATGTTGTTTCCCGCGGTGGCAGCACTGCTCGCCACAAATGACAGGGCACATACACCAAGAAGCTGTCGCGTAAGTTGTCTCATATTCATTTCACCATCTCGAACTCAGCGTATCAGAAGCAGAGTTCGGGTCATCCGCTTGCCGTTGGCCCGCAACCTGTAGAAGTAGATTCCACTGGCGAGGCGATCGCCATTCGATGCTCTTCCATCCCACGCGGCGCTCCAGACACCGATGTCCTGGGGCTCGTCCACCAGGAGTCTCACCCGCTGACCAAGTAGGTTGAATATCTCCAGTTTTACTTTTCCCGGTTCGGTGACGTTGTAGATAATCTTCATCGACGGACCAGTCGACGAGAACGGATTGGGGAAATGTTTCGGACCCGCGAGCATCGTTCTACTTTGCAAGCTAACCGTTCCCAGCCGAAAGAGTCCCAGTTTGTCGACCGCTACGGACAGTCGTCCGGTATCGGAATCGACGGTCGTGGGAAGCTCTTCCCAAACTCCAGCGGCTTCATCCCACCGCAGAACACCTAACAGCGCCTGGGGCGGAGCGAGGAAATTCAGACTGACGGGGTGGTCGATCATCGGCTCCCCGTTGAGATCGACGAAATAGACCGGTCGGCCTTCGCTACCGGGTGGCACTTCACTTTCCGGCAAGCGATATACCAGGGCTAGATTTCCCGGCCCGGCCGCTGCATTCGGGACGTTCAACAATAGCTGTAGATCCGGGCTGTTTAAACGGCCGCCCGCCGCGTCCATCCAGCGCAGCGCGATGAGCTGTTGCAACGCGCCTTCGTTTCCGGCATTATCAATTCCGTGCAGATTCAACCCGACGACACGTTCGCCCGCTTGCGACGGGAACGAGTAGGTCCCGCGAAACTCTGTTTCGTCGGCCAGCTGTTCTACGGGAACAGCGGTGTCGTCCACCGTGAAGTCGGGGTTTTGCCTCAGGCTCTCGCTGGCCTTCACCGCAATTTCGAGAAAGTCCGAGAACACGGGATGTCGACCGATTTGCAGCGCGAACTGCGGGGGTGCAGAATCGCCTTGAATGACGATCTCCAGATTCCCCATGGCACTGTTTCCCTGTGGATCCGTTGCGGTGATCGCGATTGATCGCGTTCCCGTGCTTCCCGCCGGTATCGACAGCCGTAAGAGAGAGCCATCGAGACGGGCGGCGACCCCCGATCCGGCGCTTACCTCCCAACTGATATCTGCGATCGGCGTATCTTCGTCGGTGACGAACAGATCCAGCAACAGAACTTCCTCTGCGACGCCGGCAGGAATCAGCAGCTGCGGAATCGGGCGCAGAATCGGCGCCATGCCACCCCTCAGGATGGCCACCTCCAACGGCGCCAGCGCCGCATTGCCAAGCGGGTCTATTACGAGAAACTGAATCTGCTCCAAACCCGGTTCGCTTCCTTCGGCGTTCAAGGTGACGACATGGCTCGAGGAATCTATGGCGACCGCCAGGCTGGTCTGGCCACTGAACGACCAGATCAAAAGTGAATCCGCGTCGTCGTCGACGACGAAGTCATCCAGATCCAACGAGTCGGAGGCACCCGCGGCGATCTCGATCCTGCTGAACGGACGGATCTGCGGAATCAGTCCCCGCCCTTTGACGATGACTCTCACGCTGGTGGTGCGGAAACGTCCGGTTCCGTCGGTAGCCGTGATCAATAATGTTTCACTCCCGGTAGAAGTAAGATCCGGCGCCGTCAGTCGAAGCCGGTTTGTATCGGGGCTCAGCGTCGCCTGCACCAGGCGTCCGGATTCAACCTGCCATTGGATGTTCCGCGCCTGTCCGTCGACGAATGCGTCCAACACCAGGCTGGTGTCCTGCCCGCCAGCAAAAAACTCGATGTCGGGGATCTCGATCAGGCCAAAAGTGGGCGGTAGGCCCACCTGCAGCACCACCGACGTCTCCTGGCCGGAGGTATCCACGACCTTGAGCAGTACCTGGGCAACGGGAGATTGCATGTCGCCGGCAGGCACGCGCCGGATTATGAGTTGATGGCTGACCGGATCGATCTCAGCTTCTATCCCCTGGTCGCCTTGCACTTCCCAGAGCAGCTCGGAGGTGCGGTCCTCGTCGTCGGCGACGAAGTCGTCCAGGTCCAACTGGACCTCTGCTCGAAGGCTGTCCAGCACAACGGCTGGAATCTCGCGCACCAGCGGATTTGCACCTGGTGAAAGGATGAAGACGGGGATCATCGCACTGTCGCTCCGTTGACGATCGCTGACAGTGAGCGCTAACGCCCCCACCCTGTCTTCGGATCCGGAGCGAAGTGTTATGTTCCGCCTCGACTCATCGGAGACCACCTGCAGCCCCTCGGATCCGAATGAACTCCACTGGAGCACGTCGGGTTGTTGGTCCGGATCGGCGACCAGATCATCGAGCACCAAGGCTATCTCCGCATTGGTGGCCATTCGTATCGCCGGGGGCGCCATGATGCGCGGGCCCAGATCGTCTTCGGGTCTGAGTACTTCGACTGCCAAAGAAGCGGTGCGTTGGTTCTGATCCGGATCGCGGACGGTCAACAAGACGGCGGCTGGACCGAAGAATCCAGGCGCATGGCTGACCTGTAGAACTCCGTTCTGCACGGCGGCCACAAGGCCGCTATCTCCCAGGGCGCTCCATATCAGACTGGAGTCGGGGCTGTCGTCCCTTACGAATTGTGCGAGAGACAGGCTGGCGCTCTGACCGCCGCGGAATCGCAGGGCAGGCAGCGCCGTGATCTCCGGTTCAACTGTTTCGCCCGGCGCCAGTACGACAACCACCTGGCGACCCACAGCCTGGGCACCGGAGCTGTCGCTAACCGTGTAGGACACAATTGCCCGGCCGGCGTTTTCCCCTCTGAGTACGAGTTCGTTGCCATCTCTCTCCGCCCGCACCCCATCGCCTGCCGTGAAATTGAACTGCAGATTGGAGAAATCGTCGTCTCTATCAGAAGCGAGCTGCGCCAAAGGCACGCGAACCTCCTCGCCCGCAGCGATCGGGTAGACGGGCGGCACCTTGCGGGTCTCGGGAGGATCGTTGACCGGAGTGACTATTACCGTGGTCGAATCCACTGCAACCAGCTCGCGGGAATCCGTAACCGTAAACCGCACCTGCTCCCTACCGAAAAAGTCGGGACTTGCGGTGAAGGAGACCCCCCGGCTTTCGTTGATTACCACCTGAATATCGCTGCCGTCGCTGGTGTTCCAGCGCAAAGACTCGTCCGCGTCATCCAGGTCATCCACGAAGCCGTCCAAATCGAGATCGTGATTGCTGGTATCTTCCGCGAAAACGACGGAGTCGGGGAAACCCGCGATCTTCGGCCGCGAAAAGACATCGATACTTACGGTGTCCGCGGCCATGATCCGGTCCCCTATCTCGGTCGCCGTGAAAATCATGCCTCTTCGACCGGTGAAACCGGCTCGTGGCGCCATGGTCACCAAGTTGGTCCCGCGTTCGATCACCGTCGGTATTTCGCTGAGGTTCGAGCTGATCCAGATTACCTCCGCCCCCGGCTGATCGACGAACGTGTCCAGATCGAAGACTTCCTTCGTTTCCCCCTCTATCACCTGCACATCGGGCAGGGGCAGGATACGGAAACCGAAGACCTCGATCTCGGCGCTCCCAAGCGGTGTCGTGAAACGCTGCTCCGTTCCAGGCATCGCGGTGGAGACGTAATAGCTCAAGCGATCGTGACCTCTTTCTTCGATCGAGAGGTTGATTAGATCCCCTAGTGGTCGACGCACCACCTCCACCTGGAAACGAGCTACGACACCTGCGGCGTTGGCGGATTGTCTTTGGTCGCCCGTTGCTCCCGATGCCTTAGTGAAACTGAGTATGGTTTCATCGCCAATGGTTTCCTTGCCGTTGACGAGAACGATACCTTCGACAAACGGAACGTCGGTGAACGGCTCGTCGGGATTCTCTGCCAACAAGCGGATATCAGCGGAAGGAAACGAAAGGAAGAAGCGGTACCCCGTTATCTCTTCGCCTTTGGTGTCAATCACCACCTCCATGTTGAGCTTCGACCCGATTTCGGTCTGGAACTGGCTGCCTCCGCCCTGTTGGCGCACCTCTATCGTAGCTGCGCGCAGGGATGCCGCGCTCAGGAGTAGCAGGAACGAAATATTTGCGATTCGTTTCACCGCACTAACACCATTCTGCGAATCAGTTGATCGGCTTCGGCTTGCAGCCGGTAGAGATATACGCCACTTGCAACGCTTCGACCGGAGCGATCCCGACCATCCCACGTTGCCTCGTATCGGCCCGGCGCGAGAGGACCTTCCCACACAACATCCACGAGCTGTCCCAGAATGTCGAAGATCTCGAGCCTGACCACGCCCCCTTGGAACGCAGAGCCGACAGCGAATGATATGGTCGTTTCAGGATTGAACGGATTCGGGTAGTTCTGACGGAGCGTGAAGCGCTCCGGCAGCTCGGTCTCCGGCGCGCTGGCAAACTCGATGGCGACGGGTTGATGCCGCTCGTTCAGGGCCACCGCCGCCTTGATGGTTGGATCATGGCGATCGTCCGTTCGCGACCGCAGGCGGAAAACCGCGATGGGCTCTTCGGATGTCAAAGGGGGAGTGCCCCCACGGGCAACACCGGCCAGATGGAGACCGCCCGCGCTCACGGCGACGGCGGTGAACAAATTCCGCTGCCCCGCCGATGCCGAGACCGGTTCCCACTGGTCCGAATCGAACGAAAGCTCCAGCTCCATGGCACGAATACCGGAGAATCCCCCTCCCCACACTTCCCAGTCCACCAGCTCACCGGCGACGCCGCCCGTTCTCGAGCGTATAAGTTTTACGTTGGCACGATCCGCAGCGTTTCTCTTGTACACCGGCCGTGGTCCGCGGTCGAGGAAGTTTGCTCCGACCATTGCCAGATCGGAGATATCGACGACCCCGTCGGCGGTGATATCGGCGCGCGCACTGTCGGTGTCAGCGGCGATATCTCGTTTGAATAGCGCGGCCACGAAATCCCAGTCGCTCAAGGTTATCTCGTTGTCGGGTTTACTGACGCCATCCGTGTCGAAATATCCCGCAACATCCCCGCCTAACATCACACTGTCGGTTTCGGCGCCGGTGGTCGACGGCCGCAAGCCATCCAGTTCCTGCGCCGACGCCAGGCGCACATCCGGCACCCAGCCGTCGAGATATCCGTCGACGTGAACATTCAGATTGAACCGTCCGGCCGGGACCTGAAGCAATTCGAAGGCGCCATCCGGTTGCACGGCTATCTGAACCCCCTGCTTCTCCACGTCAGTGTCGTTCAGTGCCCACAAGCTGTCTTCCATGGCCAGATAGTTGCCGGCCGCCTTTAAAGCCACGTCGGCGACGGCGCTTTGATCCGCCCTGCCTTCGAGCGCCAATCTTCCGCGCAGGACCCCGCGGGAAGAAACCAGCAGGCCCCGGGCGATCTCCCGCTCCAGTGGACTTGCCACCAACGTGCGGTCGTTTTCCAGCAGCGAAATCCGCCCATTCAGGGGATCGGCATCCAGCTGCAGCGAGGCTAGACCGACCTCATCCCGAGAAACGAGCTGGAAGGTTGCTATGGTCGTTTCGCCATCGAGGCCTTCGATCCGCGGTGAGATCGGATCGAAATAGGTGAAATCAAGAAGCAGGGTACCATCCTCGCCAACCGCTGAATCGTTGACGAAGATCCGAGCTTCGGAGAACTGGGGACCCACCTGAAATGGTTGTATTCCTTCGGCATCGTCGGTATCGAGAGCGTCAAATAGGGAGCCGTCCAGACTGAGCCGGAGCTGCACCAGATCCACAGCCTGATCCTCCCCATCCACACGGATCTCGAACGACTGAGCCTTTCCGCCGTTGCCCAGCGTGAAAACACTGGGCAACAGTTGGAATACGGGCTCCACTGTCATGCCCGTGTCGGCTGCTGCGCTGCTTACACCCACCTTGCCTTGGGCTCGACATGCTAAGGTTGTGCCATCGAAGCGGCCGGTCTCGGTGATCGCCACGTACGCAAAGTAGCTGGTGTCCGGCTGGATTCCGGCAATGTGGGACACACTCACGTCGAAGAAATCGTCTTCATCATCTTCGCTCAGATCACTGCCCGCCGTATCGGCTTCTGCGGTGCCATTCGCCGAATTGACCACAAATGCCGATCCCGAAAGAACGGTCGCATAGTCAGCCACCTCGCCATGATCCTCCTGGCTCAGCATCACTCGCAGCCGCGCATCGTTATCCACATCCATATCCTCCCACGATACGCGGGCACTTCCACCGGTCGTTATCTCGATATCGGCGATCGGGTGCAACATCCGCAGACTGGGCGGATGTTGGAATCTCAACCGCGCGCCGGCGTCATTGAGCCGGCCGCCATTCAGTTGAACGAGCAGGCTCGATGTGCTGTCCTCGATGATGCCGTAGATGAAGTAGTCGGCGTCAGCACGGGGAGGCTCGCCCGCGGTTGCCGTGCTCCACACATCCCACACGAAGAGGTTGTCGGTCCGTTGATCAGGGTCTTCCGAAATACCTTGCGCAAGTCGATGAACCGTGCTTCCCAGTCCGGATCGCAGCGCATCCGCACCACCGGGAACAGTAAGGCTGTCCGCGGCCGCCGCCGTAGTCGTGGCCGGCATCGTCGTGTAGTAGAGGGAAATCTGCGCGTCGTCGTCCACATCCCGATCCCCGTCCCAACCGCTACGTCCCCACGTGACGGTGACAAACTGTTGCGGATTTGTCCCTCCTGTAGCAATGGTGTCGGCACCGGAGAGAACACGGTCGTTCAAGACATCTAACTGCAGAAAGGGGGAATGGCGAACGATTACCTTGCCACTGCTGCGACCGACGTTGAAGGCACTGGCATCGGTTGCCACCGCGTATATATAATAGTCACCCGCCACGACGATCTCAGGATCGCCAATGTCCCACTCCACCGCGCCTTCTTTCAGTCGAACACCTTGCCCGGAGGCGATGGGATTGGCCCCTGTAAGACCAGAGATATTCGCTGGGCCACCCTGCACACCGTCGGCCCCCAAATCCGGATCTTCGCTGTAAAACAGGAACACCCCGGAGGTGTCGTCGTGATCAGTCACCGCAAAATTCAAGCTGCCGATGCTGGTTCCCTCGCCTGTGGGACTGCCAGTTGCGTCGAGCAGGCCACCCGAATCCAAAGTGAGATCGGCTTCGGTAGGTCCCACGAAATCCACTTCGGGTTCGTGCCGGATGGTAATGCCGCGGCTGCGGCCCACCGGGACGGCACCGGTGACGGATGAAGTGACGTAGAGGTATTGAGTACCGACGGGCAGATTGCGCGTGAGCAGTTTCACGGAGCGCCCGTTCCCCTCACGCTCGGTGTAGACCGAGCCGTCGTCCAACTGGGCCTCGACCGCGACGGTGTTATCCACCTCGACCAATTCGGCGCTGGTTGAAAAGAAGAAACGATACTCGACGTCGTTGCTATCGTCGCCGTCTCCGAATCCAAGCAGGTTGTTTGCGCTCTGGGTGCCATTGTCGAAAACCAGATCCGGCAGATCGGTTACAACAACCTCGCTTAGATCGGGATACACCGTGCCCAGGGCGCTGGTGCTGGTGTCCGCTCCAGGGAAGAAGCTGTCGCCGAACATGGTCAGATTGATGGCGGCGCGTTCGGTGTCTGCGGCGTCAATAGTGGTCAGCAGCGGGCCCGGAACTATATCCGTTTCCGTCGGATCATCGAAAAGCACCGAACCGTAGTTCAGCTCACCGACCTCGGTGGTTGCTCCAAAGCGAATGGGAAACTGGATAAAAAGCCTGCCCCCGGCAGCAGCTGGTTGACTGCTCTCGACGACGATCATGGCGGCAATGGTGGACTCACTCACAGAGAATCCGGGGTCCTCGTCGCCACTGGCGTCATACATGAGGCGAACCTCGTCGGCTAACACGCCGTCATCGTCCGAGTCCCTGACCTCGACATTGGCAGGCATGACGAGCCGGACGGTGGAATCGCTGGGAGCATCCGCGGTGTCGAACCTTATCGCCACCTGCTGCCAGTACTCCTCCACACCCAGCGCCTATAGGTACCCGACGAAGCTCCTCGGGCACGACTTCCGCACTCTGCGCCACGATATCGCTGGCACCGCCGAATGCGATACAGACCAGGATCGGTATGACCAGGAACAATCTATAGGCTCTGTCTGTCATGCAATCTCACGTTTCGCCGACGCAAATTACCCCTTCTTTAGGAAATAAATTCCGTGGCTTCGGTTCCCGCTGCCTCTACACTGGCCCTTATGGAGAGACAAACACCCTCAAGACCAGCGCGTGGAAATCCGTCCAATTGAACTCCGGACAAACATGGTCCAGAGAATCCGATCCCATATCAGCAAACGGCGTTCCACAAGGGGTCGCCGGCTTTGGTCTATCTTTTCCTTCGACTAGCTGCGTTTTGGAGAGGCAAATTTGATTCGAGGCCGGAGGGATTCCAGAAGCCGCACATGGCTGCTCCGCTTAAAGGACCACGTCCACACCGCGATTTCTCAGTGTCGGGATCTGATCCGAACGGGCTTCGTCACTGAGAGGATTTTGGCGGAGGCTGATGATGTCGAGGAGACCGATTCCCGGGTTCGACAGCAGTGGGGCCAGATCGCCGATCTGGTTGGCATCCAGCAGCAGAGTCTTCAGACTGAAAAGTTCGGCCAATGGCTCGAGATTGACGAGCCGGTTCGTCGACAGAGAAAGGCTCGCCAGATTTGAGAGCGCCGCCAGGGGGCGGATATCGGCGATGCGGTTTTCGCCCAATGACAGGCTCTCGAGATTCTCGAGGCCGGAGAGGCGAGACAGATTACTTATCTGGTTTTGGTCGAGGGAAAGCTTCGTGAGGTTGATCAGCAACTCCAACGGCGCGAGATCGCTGATGCGATTGTCCCTCAGGGAGAGATCCCGGAGCTCGTTAAGCGCAGCCAGCGGCGTCAGATCTGCGATCTGGTTTCGGTCAGCGGCAAAGATGGAGAGGTTTGCCAGGAAAGCCAGAGGTGCGATGTCGGCGAGCTGGTTATTCGATACCGTCAGGAACACCAGATTCGCCGAGCCCGCAAGCGGGGCCAGGGAACTGATTTGGTTGTGAGCCAGCGAAAGTCGCGCGAGCCGCGGCAACCCTCGCAGGGGCTCGAGCTCGACGATCTGATTCCGGTCGAGAAAGAGAGCGTGGAGGTTCTCACCGGCTGCGAGCGGATCGAGATCCGAAATCCGGTTGCCAACTGCATGGAGCTCCCCCAAGTTCACCAGTGTCTCGATCCCTTCGAGTCTCTCCACCTCGAGGAAGTTCAGACTCAGACTTTCCAGAGGTTCCACATCGTCCAGACAGAGGACCCCTTCAGGTCTGGAGATTGCCGCACGAATTGCCGTCTCCATATTCAAATCTGCAAACAGGACCGTGGTATCGACCGCGACGAGGCGTGCACGCAACGTATTGAGCTGCGCGTCCGCAGATAGTCCGTTCAACGGATTGCCGCATACATCAACCACGTCTCTCGCTTGAATTCCGCTGTTGGACACCAATGGGGAGAGGTCCTGGATTCGGTTTCTCCGCAGCCTCACGACCTGCAGCTGAGTCAGATCCGACAACGGCGACAGATCGGTAACCTCATTTTCGTTGAGACGAATCGACGTGAGGTTCGGAAGCCCACTCAGCGGATCTAACTCGGCGATCCGGTTAGAGCCCAGATCGATAGCCTGCAGATCGGTAACCTGCTCGATGCCGCCGAGATCGACGATACCTCGAGCGGTCGCGTTGAGGTCAAGAAGACCCTTCACGTCGGAACTGAAGAGGTTGCCTTGAATCTTGCCGATCGCCTCCCGTATAGCTCGCTCGAGATTGATATCCGCAAACAGGAGCGGCTTTTCCAGGCCTGCCGCTTTGAGATTTTCGATATCGACACATGACAGCGCACTAGAGAGGACAGAGACCCGGCGCCGTTCCAAGACACAAAGTGCGTTGAGGATAGCGTTTTCAGTTAACGGATTGCCGCGAAGGTCGATGGTATCGCCCCTCCTGAGCCCGCTGTTCTCGACCAGGGCGGCCAGTTCCTCGATCCGGTTGTCCTCCAGACCGACGGCGTTGAGCTCTACCAACCTTGCCAGCGGCGCGAGATCTGAGATCCGGTTGTTCCCCAGATGCAGTTCTCGCAACTGCGCCAACGCACCCAGCGGCGCTAAATCGACAAGTTCGTTCGAGCGCAGGTCAAGTCGTTGCAGAGCGGTCAAATGCTCGATGCCGGCGAGATCCCCGATCCTCAGGCCCGAGGCTACCAGCTCGTTGACCGTCGTCACATCGGCCGGAAAGAGGGCTCCCTCCGGTCTGGCGATGGCACCGCGCACCGCAGCTTCCAGGCCGGCATCCTCAAATGAGATCTCCGCCTGGATGTCAGCAGGTCCCGCCGATGATATCTGCGATACCGCCAGACCGGCAAGATCGGCGCCGTCGACGAGGAGGCCGCCGTAGAGCAACCACTCCCCCGCCGGAACCTCCACCTCGTATTCCCGGGCGAAACCAGAGCCCGATTCCCCGAGTATCGATACCGGTATTCCCTTTTGCGCTAGCTCCTCTAGTTCCAGGCTTGTCTTCGAGACGAAAAACGTCATTCCGAAACTTACCCGGTTCGCGTTCACCGCTACAAGAAACCGTCCTGGCTGATCCGCTGCCGTTGCCGTCAATTGACTGACGGCGGCGGGGCCTGGGGGCTCGTAGCCCACGTCGAGGTTGGGATCGACCGGAAACGTGTTCAGTTTTGAAAGCCCGTCGAACGCCTCGGAGAAATGCCAGCCAAACACCAGTACCTGAGAGTATTCGTAGACTTGGGAAACGAGGTTGCCGTTTTCGTCGACCTGCCGCAGCCGATACCCGAACGCAACGTAGTGCAGCCCATCCAATAGCGTTCCGTCCCGATCTTCTCGAGACACTTCTTGCACGATGCGGGTCGAGCCCTGAGTTCCGGCGGTATCAGACACCCCAGACCAGAAGTTTAGGGGCGAGATAAAACGCATATGATTGGGCAGGGCCGATCGCACCACGACAAACGGCTCAATCCCCGATCGCTGAGCCTCGAGCGGCTGATCGCTGCCGCCACAGATCAGACTCTCCAGCGCAGCCGAAACGGAGGGGGCCGCCGGATTGAAATATTCGATGTGGGGAAAGTCTCCGGCGGAACTCTCGCTGACCCCGGCCTCGCAGAGTCGAAATCCACCCTCGTTGAGGAGCAGAAATGGGCCCTCTCGCCTCAGCCCCATATGGTCCACGACGGCGAACAGATCCCATAAATCCACTCCGCCATTCCGATTCAAGTCGTAATACGGTTCCTGATTTTCCAGAGCATCCGCGGCGGCGGAAAAGATCGTCCGAGTCCACGTCGCCGTCCTGCTCCCCGTCTCCGAGCAGGTTTATGCCGCGAAAACGCGGGAGATACTGCGCCTCGTGCACCTGATACACCGTTCCGTTCTGCTCCAGGAGGATCGGCTTGGCCAGGGCTCGACGTGGTCTAGCCGCGCCGTTTTTCCAAACGACGGGGCCACCGACTCCTCGCTCCAGCTCCCGACGGCTCAAGGTTCCCCCGCGCAGCTGCGCCAGTGCGCGACCGAATGCCCGGTGGCGCACTCCGGGGTCGTAGGTCAACGGCGAAGCCAAAGCATTCCAATCCTCTGCCGTCAACGACTGGCCCGCAGGAAGGTCTAGACGGAACAACCCGTGTAAGTCCGGGCACCGAAGTACAAGTGTTAAGGGTAGCGCTGACCGGCGACGGTGCTACCAGCGTCAGCGCGCTGCGGTTCACCCTGTCGGATCTCGACTCCACCACCGGGCTGGCCTCCGATGACCTGGTGGAGCTGAGACTCTACGAAAGCGCCGACTCCACCCTCGGATCGAGCGATATCTTGCTGGGGAGCTTGAGTTCATCCCTGATGAGTCTCGGTTCAGAGACCACACTAACGGCAAGCGCCATATCGACGCCGGGATCGAACCTCGAGCGGCAGTACATCTTGACCGTATTGTTGGATTCCACGGCTGTCGAGGGACACGGCTTCAAGGTAGGCTTCGATACGGGAGATCTGGCGACGTCCAAAGGGGGTCGAGGATTCGGCATCGCCGCCAGTGATTCCAACCGGGTGCTCATAGATATCGTGGCCAACAAGCTCCGGTTCTCAACGCAGCCGGCGGGCTCAATCTCCGGCGTGCCGTTTACCACTCAGCCGGTGGTCATGGCGATCGACAGCGTCAGCGGTTTCGTAGACTCCGACTTTGCCGACACGGTAACGGTAACTACGTCGAAGACTGGTACCTTGATCAACAACAGCACCGCCGCGACCAACGGCGTCGCCACATTCTCCAGCCTCACCTACACGACGTCGATTGACGATGAAAAATTCAACCTCGTTGCAGACGATCAGGCAGGAGGGGCAGAAGGCAATCTGGCCAGTGTCGACTCCGATAGTCTACTGTCCAACGTCGTCAACGACGTTCCGGTGGTAGACGTCCCAAATCTGCAAATGAGCGAGGACGACAGCATCGGATTTATCGCGCCCATCATCACCATTGCCAACGATCCGGACGACGCCGTTCTGACCTTCACGTTTGTGAGCAACGGTGTCGAAGGCAAGGTGGTTGGTGATCAGATCCAGATCACACCGGTAGCCAATTATTTCGGCGTGGACACCCTTACGGTAATAGCGACCGATTCCTTTGGTGCACAGGGAATGGACACCGATATCATAACGGTGCTGGCGGTCAATGACCCGCCGGTGATCGTGCTGTCCGATTCTCTAACCGTCGCGGAGGACGACACCCTCCTGTTCAACCTGCCAGAGGTAGCTACGGATGTGGACAATAGCTTCGACGAGCTGATCATTACTATAAACCCCAGCTCAGGGTTACAAACAAACTACGATAGCACCTCGGGCGTGCTGTTGGCATGGGCACCACCCGATTCTTCGGGGCGTTTCACCCTCGACCTGGCCGCACGGGATCTGTTCGGCATCACGGATCGGGATACGGTTCTCATCGTGGTAGCATCGATCAATGATGCCCCTGTTTTCTCCGTACCTGACACATCCGTCCTGCAGACGGATACGCTGCTTATCGACTTGCGATCCCACACGATCGACATCGACACCTTCAACTCTCTCAGTTGGCAAGCCCAGCTTCACCCGGACCTCGGCATCAGCATCGACGCCAACGGGTTGGCCCAAATTGTTCCCACCTCCGACGGGGGCGGCACGCGTTCAGTGATATTCAGCGTCGTGGACCAGTCGATTACGGTCTCCGATACCGCAATTGTAACGGTAGTCCATGTCGACCAGCCTCCGGTATTGGCGGTCCTTCCAGACACCCTGTTCGCTACCGGTGACACACTGAGTCTGAATCTGCAGCCGTTCGCCACCGACCCCGACAATGCCGTTGACTCTCTCGGTTGGCTGGTGACAGGGGGCACATTCGTGGGTGCCGCGATCGCCAACGACACGCTCGACCTATGGGCGCTTCAAGACACCGCTGTCGTCGAAGTGCTTCAGGTGATCGTTACGGATCCAACCGGTTTGTCCGACACCTCGTCCATTCAGGTCGAGCTGGTGGTTCTTCCTCCTCTGATCGGAGGGATTCCCGACGAGGAAGTGGAGGCCGGCAAGATACTGGAAATCCCGCTAGGTCCGTTTTTGCGCTCCGACGTTGCAACGGTCGGCGCTATACCCGATTCGGTATTCGAGGTTTTCATCAACACCTCGACGCGGATCGCGACGGTCGATCCGGTGGATGACTGGAAAGGTACGGCAGCGATCGTGTTTACGGCCAGCACCACGGACGGGGGTTCGGAAAGTGACACGGTGATGGTCACCGTGGCCAATCCCGCTCCCGTAATATCACCTTTACCTCCGGTCTTTATCGACTCGGGCACGCTCGCCCAACTGTCCCTGGACGTATTTGTGGAGGACGATGAGGATTTGAGCAATCTCACATGGACGGCCTTTGCAGACCCAGGTGTTACCGCGGAGATTCTTGCGGAAGTGCGCACACTGAAGATCACCGCTGAATCTGGCTTCATGGGCGAGACGCGGGTTGCGTTGACGGTCAGGGATGCACAGGATGCCGCGGACTCCGACACCCTCATAGTTACAGTGCAAGCCCCCATTGACACCTCCCCTCCGGATCACCCTCCGGATACAACCGGCACCACGCCGGATACCACCGGGACCATGCCGGATACAACCGGCACCATGCCGGATACAACCGGGACCATGCCGGATACAACCGGCACCATGCCGGATACAACCGGCACCACGCCGGATACCACCGGCACCACGCCGGATACCACAGTGATTGAGAACCAGGTGCCGATCATTCGGGAAATTCCGGCGTTGAGCCTGCAGCCGGGTCGCATCGCAGAGGTCGTCCTCGACCAGTTCGCGCAGGACGACGGTCCGTTTACCGAGCTGACCTGGTCCAGCTCGGTCTCTCCGGCAGGAGTGGTGCAAGTCGGTATCAACGAGGCGCGCGTCGCCTCCGTAACCGCGATTCAGGATTCGGGAGAAGCCCAGATAATATTTACGGTTACAGACGCCCAAGGAGCATCCGCCAACGCCACGGTGGATGCCTCGATCACACCCATCGCCGCCGGTGACTTCAGCGGCGACGGAACGATTGGATTCGATGATTGCTTTCTGTTTGCCGACGCCTTGGGGCTTACGATCGTGCACCCGGCATGGGATCCGATATTCGACCTGGATGCCGATGGCCGCATCAGCTTCGAGGACTTCTTTATCTTCGCGGAGCTTTTCCAGTCCAGCCAGGGAGGCTGAAACCTCCCCGCCACCTGCGGTGTCCGGTCGCTACCTGGCGCAGCGAAACCCGAGGCTGTTGTCGCGGTAGTCGGGCGGAGCGAAGCTGCGGTTTGCGGAGCGCAAAACATAGATGCTATTATTCCACGCTCCTCCGCGGAATACGCGGTCAGTACCTTTGTCGGGACCGGCCGGATTCTTGGCCGGACTGGTTTTGTAATACTTGGCCCCGTACCAATCGGCACACCATTCCCAGACGTTTCCCGCCATGTCCAGCGCGCCGTAGACGCTGGCGCCTAGAGGAAAACTGCCCACCGGCGCGGTGGTGGCATGTTTGTCCTGCTCGCCCATAACGTTGGCGATATCCGCGTTCAGATCGATCTTCTCCTCTGTCTCGGAGTCCCAGGGAAACGTGCGGGCTTCGACGCCGCGGGCGGCTTTCTCCCACTCGGCTTCCGTGGGAAGCCGCTTCCCCTTCGACTTACAGTAAGCGGCGGCCTCCGTCCAGTCGACGTTGACCACAGGATCTTTCGGCCTCCAGCCCCAGGCCGGAGTGGTCGGCATCTTTCCACCGGCCGCTTTGACAAAGGCATCGTACTCAGCCACGGTGACCTCGAATTTGTCGATGGCAAACCCATCCAGGTCAACATTGTGAGCCGGTCCGGCGTTCAAGAGATTCGGATCTCCCATAGTGAACTCGCCGGCAGGAACCTCTACCATCCCCTGCGGCGGTGCCTGAGCCTCTTCCTCGCCAGCAAGCTGGTTGACTGTCAAACCGAGCAATAGTGCCACTGCCATGCCACGGGATCCGGTTGCTATCGACGTCATCTTTCCCTCGCTTTCGTCGGTTAACTCATTCCCAGACGATAATCTCTATTCGCCTGTTCAACGCTTTGTTCTCGGGTGAAACGTTCTCTACGATCGGGTGCTCTTCTCCATATCCGATCGACTCCACCATTCCCTGAGTTATGAATTCGTAACTCTGAACGAGTGATTCGCGAACGATAGTGGAACGATCTTCCGACAGTTTCTGGTTGTAGTCTCGCGAGCCGTCGGAGTCGGTATGCCCCTCTATGACGAGCTTCGTGGGAGTGAACATGCGCACGAAATCCGCGACCTTTTGAAGTTCCTGAGCCGCCCCGGGCTTGAGCCCGGAACGCCCCGAGTCGAACAGTACCCCCGAGTCGATGATAAGTCGAGGCACGACCACATCGCCTTTGAGGGCGGTGCGATACCTGATGATCGGCTCCTCCATCGCCACCCTGTTCGGAAAAAGGCACCGCTCGCGGATCCGGTTTGAGAAACCTTGATCTTCATCGTTCCAATGAAGATCCGTATGGGCGGCACCTTCGGCCCCAGGATATACTTTTCCCTGTAGACATTCAAAACATCGCCGCGGTGTATGTTCGCTTCCCGGCCCTTGTCGATGTAGTAGCTCTTCTTGTCGGACAGACTGTCGGGCAGATCACCCGGATTTGCTTTGTGGATGACTTGAATGATGCGTGGAGGATTGTATTGCGCCCACGACACCCGGGTGTTCACGCCCCAAGAAAGGGCGAGGATGACGGCCAGAAAAGAAAGAGTCAACGATTCCTTGAGCATCGATGGATTGGGTGTGGCACGGTGTTGACGAAATGCGGGCATGATATTCGGCCTCACGGTTTATTTAATAATATCGGCCAAAACCTAACGCAAGTACATTCTCCCGCGCATCCATTTGTTTCCGCTGACGCGATATGCTTAGATTTGGCGATTGGCCAGAAAATTCACCAATGAATATTTTCGAGAAATGAATCGGCTTCTTCGGTCTCCTATCCGCTTAGTCAGTCCACTGAGTGCTGTTCTTTCGGCGTTTGCGCTGGTATCTGCGGTGCAAACCGTTGCACAGCACCAACCTCCGACCCCGGTGGTGGTTGCAACGATTCAACAGCGGGCGCTCGGGGACCAGTTCAACACCGTCGGGACCGTGCATCCCAGGCGATTCAGCAATGTCGCCAGCGAATCCGAAGGACGTGTTTCCGAGCGGTATCGAGATACCGGACAGGAAGTCGGGCGGGGCGGGGCGCTGATACGGCTCGACAATCCACGCTACGAAGCCGCGATTTTGGAAGCCCTTGCGGACGAGAAACTTCGAAGCTTCAACCTCGAGCGGGCGACTGCCCTGTTTCGCGACGAAGCGACATCGGAACAGGCCTTGCGTGATGCAGAGTACGAGCGGGATCGAGCCAAATCCAAACTCAGAGACTACAACAGTCGCTTGCGGGCGTTGACCGTTCGCTCCCCCTTCAGCGGCCACGTGGTCCAGGTTCTGGTCGAACTCGGAGAATGGGTAAATCGGGGCGACAGCGTCGCCCAGATCGTTGCCACCGACACGGTCCGTATTCATGCCGAGGTACCGGAGAAATATGTGAACCGTATTCGCCTGGGAAGTCGGGTGGATATCGTGTTGGACGCTCTCGCTTCGGGAGCAAAAAGGTATGGCTATGTGGTGGCAGTGGCCCCCGACGGACGTTCCGAATCGCACACCTTCCCGGTCGTCGTCGAGGTCCTGAACCCCGAGCACCGAATCCGCAGCAGAATGACCGCGCGCCTCAGATTCGACTTCGACGACAGCGGCCCAATGCTGATGGTACACAAGGATGCGGTCGTCAACGGCGCTGGGGGGGCCGTCGTTTATCTCGCCGCCGATGGCAGGGCGGTAGCCACCCCCCTCACTCTGGGCCTTAGGCACAACGATTTGATCGCCGTGGAAGGCAAGCTGAAGGCCGGGGACCTTGCCATCATCAGGGGCAACGAACGCCTCCGGGATGGTCAACCCATCCGCATAACCCGCAAACACCAGTGACATGACGCTAGTCGACACGTCGCTGCGTCGACCGGTAAGTGTTGTAGTTGGCGTTCTGTTCATAGTACTGTTCGGACTCATATCCCTCTTTCGCATACCGGTGCAACTGACACCGGACGTGGATCGACCGGTAATATCGGTGACCACGGCCTGGCCCGGCGCGGCCCCTCAGGAGATCGAGCAGGAGATCGTCCAGCGGCAGGAGGATGAGCTCAAGAGCATCGAGGGACTCGTCAAGATGACCAGCGAGAGCTCAGACAGCCGTGGTGTTGTTCGTCTCGAATTCAATGTCGGCGTCGACCTAGACGGAACCTTGCTTCGAGTATCGAACAAGCTGAATCAGGTCACCGGTTATCCTGCCGATGCGGAGAGACCAGGTCTCTCAACGGGAGGGGGAGGGGCCTCGGGGGCCATCACCTGGCTCATTCTCGACGCCGTGCCGGGAGCTGATCTGGATGTGGAAACCTACAGAGATTTTGCCGAACAGGTCGTAAAGACCGCAATAGAACGGGTCCCTGGCGTCTCCGAGAGCAATGTCTACGGTGGGTTCGAGCGGGAACTTCAGGTGATTGTCGATCCTGGGGCCCTGGCGGCCCGACAGATCTCCGTTTCCGATCTGATGGGCGCCTTGAGACGTGAAAACGTCAATATCAGCGCCGGCGCGTTCGACGAAGGTAAACGGCGCTACACCGTCCGCACCGTGGGACAGTACAAGGATCCCAGCGACCTGGAAGCAGTGGCCGTCCGCTCGCGGGATGGCGATCGCATTCTGATCGGCGACATCGCCCGGGTGCACCTCGGGTTTAAACGGGCGCGAGCCACCGTGCGCGTAAAGGGGCGGGAGGCGATCGCCATCAATGCTACCCGCGAAACGGGGGCCAATGTGCTGGAGGTCATGGAGGGTATCCGCCAAACGCTCCGCCATCTCAATGTCGGGATTCTAGCACGCGAGCGGCTGACACTCACCCAGGTTTATGATGAAACCGAGTACATCACCAGCGCCATCGGCCTCGTGCGCAACAACATTGTTGTCGGCGGACTCCTGGCGACAGTGGTTCTGCTGTTGTTTCTGCGCAGCGCTAGCAGCGTTCTGATCATCGCCACGGCGATTCCGATCTCCATCATTGGCACCTTTCTCACTATGACTCTGCTGGGTCGCAACATCAATGTCATAAGCCTCGCGGGCATGAGTTTTGCGGTCGGCATGGTGGTGGACAACGCCATTGTCGCCCTGGAAAATGTCTTCCGCCACAGACAGATGGGGAAATCCCGCTTTCAGGCCGCATCGCAAGGCATTGCCGAGGTTTGGGGCGCACTTCTCGCCAGCACCCTCACCACCGTTGCCATCTTTCTGCCCATAGTCTTCGTGGAAGACGTGGCGGGTCAGCTATTCCGCGACATTGCAATCGCCGTAGCCAGCTCCGTCACCTTGAGCCTGGTCGTCTCGATTACCGTTATCCCGATGATGTCACGTCACCTGCTTCGGGTTCGCGAAGACACCGACGCTCAGGAGCGCAAGGTCAGCCGCCTAGATCTTATCGGGGAGCAGATTCGCACCTGGATCGCAGAAACCATCTACCGCATGAGCGGGAGCACGGCCGTGAGATTGATGGTTGCGGTCGTCCTCATCGGCAGTTCGGTTCTGGTCACCTGGACGCTGCTGCCGAAAGCGGAGTACCTGCCGACCGGAAATCGCAATCTAATATTTTGCATCCTCCTTCCTCCGCCAGGGTACAATCTCGACGAGTTGATCAGCGTAGGTCAGGAAATCGAGGAGATCTTGAGGCCGCGATGGGAGGCGGAGCCCGGAAGCCCCGAGGCAGAAGCGCTCCAGAACCTGCTCATCGAACGCATCTTCTACGTGGCCTTCGGCCGCACTGCCTTCATGGGTGTAATTGCCAGAGAGCCCGAGTCGGTTCGCGATCTTATCCCGGTAATCCAACAGCCGCTGTTTGGCATTCCCGGAATGTTTGCCATCGTGACCCAGTCCAGCTTGTTTCGAGGGGTCGGTGGCGGACGATCCATCGACCTGGAGATTTCCGGGCCAGACCTAGAGCATCTAGTGGCTCTGGGAGGTCAAATCTTCGGTCAGGTTATTGCAGTGGTCGAGGGTGCTCAGACCCGCCCGATCCCGAGCCTGGATTTGGGCAATCCCGAGGTGAGGATCGTGCCAGACAGGATCCGGGCGGCCGATCTGGGTTTATCCGCCCAGGATATCGGTGTCGCCATTAACGCGCTGATCGATGGGGCCCTGGTGGACGGATTCCAGTTCGAGGGCGAGGAGATAGACCTGACGCTACGGGGCAGCGACGATTGGATACGCACCGAGGAGATTGGCGAATTGGCCATCTTCACGCCGCGGGGCCGATCGATTCCCCTGAGCGCTGTGGCCGACGTAGAGGTTACCTCGGGCCCGGAGCAGATCAATCACGTCGAGCGCGACCGGGCCATTACCTTGAGGATTATTCCGCCCGAATCGATGGCTCTCGAGAGCGCACTTGGAAAGATACGAACCGAGATTATCGAACCGTTGAGGAACAGCGGTCAAATCGCTCCGCCATACGATCTCAACCTCTCGGGCACCGCGGACGACCTGCGCCGCACTCGCCAGGCGTTGCAGTGGAACCTTCTTCTGGCCATGGTTATCACCTATTTGCTGATGGCCGCCCTCTTCGAAAACTTCCTCTACCCTTTCGTGATCATGCTCAGCGTGCCGCCGGCAGCTGCCGGCGGCATACTCGGTCTCGTCGCCGTCAATCTTCTTATCGGTTATCAAACCTTCGATATCCTCACGATGCTGGGTTTTGTCATTTTGATCGGGGTCGTTGTCAACAATGCAATCCTGATCGTACACCAGACCCTGAATATTCTGCGAACTACCGATCTCGATCCGAGAAAAGCTATTCGGACCGCCGTGGCGAGCCGGGTACGACCGATCTTCATGTCGGTGGTAACTAGCGTCTTCGGCATGTGTCCACTCGTGCTGTTTCCCGGCGCCGGTTCTGAACTCTACCGGGGTCTGGGTAGCGTCGTTATCGGAGGGCTTCTTGTTTCCACCGTGTTCACCCTCTTTCTCGTTCCTACCTTTCTCAGCCTGGCAATGGACGCGCGCATTTGGCTGCGGGGTTTCGCCGTGGAAGCCTCAGGAGGATCCGCCGAATGAAGGGCTGCAGTCGGGGGCTGGACCTGCCGATACAGTAAGAGATGACGTCGGGATCTTCGCGAACCTGGCGCCATTTCAAAGACACGGATGTCGGTCGGATACCCCACAGGGACGTGGGGTTTTTTTTAGTTTTTCCGACCTCCTCTTCGAACTATATTTTCAACGACCCCTTGGAATCCCTTCGTCGATCGCATGCGAGAAGAGCTCAAGATTTGTATGGAGGCCTGCCGTGCCGCGGGCGAAATTCTGTTGAGGTACTACGGCGGCAATTATGACCTAAGCGACAAAGGGGAAGGCAATCCCGTAACCAGTGCCGATCTTGAAGCTGATGCCTGCCTGAAGAAAATCCTTCTGGGTGCTTATCCGGAATACGGCTGGCTGTCCGAGGAAACGGCCGATGATGCCCGGCGCCTCCAGAAACAGCGGGTGTGGATCGTGGATCCAATGGACGGGACGAAGGAGTTCGTGCAGCAGATCCCCGAGTTCGCCGTTTCCATCGCCCTGGTCGAGGGTGGGATTCCCGTGGTAGGTGCGATATTCAATCCGGCTGCCGCAGAGCTGCTCGTAGCCACGGAGGGAGGAGGAACCTTTCTGAACGGGAAAAGGGTCTACTGCACCGAATCGAACCATTTGACGGATGCCACCTTGATCGTCAGCCGCAGCGAAGAAAAGCGGGGAGAGGTCGCGCCGTTTCAAGACAAAGTCGGCGAGGTCAAGGCGGTTGGAAGTGTCGCTTACAAGCTGGCCCAGGTCGCCGCCGGCATGGGCGACCTCAATGTGAGCGCACAGCCGAAAAACGAGTGGGATGTGTGTGCGGGAGATCTGCTGGTGCGCGAGGCCGGCGGAGAGATGCTCGACCTAGAGGGGTGCGTCCGCCTATACAACCAAAGCGATCCGTTGATTCGAGGCGGGCTCGTCGCCGGCAATCGGCAGATCTGTGACGCGATGTTGGACCTGGTGCAGGCTAGGTCTCAGAGGTAAACAGCTCGTAGACCTGGGTGACACCTCCAGGATCCTGCTCCCCCAGGTATTCTGCTATCGATCTTTCGTAGTCGGCGGTGTGTTTAAACGCCTTTTGCGCCAGACTGAATCGCTGCTCCAGACTTAGAAATCCTCGTCCCTCTTTTATGGCGGCAACCAGGTCCGGGTAATCGGCCGGATCGACCACGGCAGCGACCCGCAGGTAGTTCTTCGCCGCCGCCCGAATCATACATGGCCCGCCGATGTCGATGTTGGCCCTGGCGGTCTCGCAGGTTGCGGAGGCATCGGCGATGGCCTCCAAGAAGGGATACAGGTTTGCTATGACCATGTCGATGGGCGTCGCCCCGGTGCGCGCCAGATCCTCCTGGTGCGCGTCGTTGTAGCGTTCCGTCAGCAATCCCAGATAAATCTTGAAGTCGAGGGTTTTGACCAGCCCCCCGTGGGTCTCCGGCTGGCCGGTATAGTCGGACACCAAAGCGAGACGACCGGCAGCCTTTTCGCCAAGGATGTCGTTTAGCGCCGCAAATGTGCCTGACGTAGCAAAGATCTCGAGAGCGGGATTCGCCTCCAACAGATCAGGGACCAGAAGATCCAGCCCCGTTCTGTCGGAAACGCTGACAAGGACGCGGTCGATCCTCACGAGATCATCTGTATTACGAACAATGTTCACCATGGTCTCTTCTCCAGGTTAAGCCCGTACCGATAACAAGACTTCACGACAGGATAACCTCGCGACCCGCCTCCTAGGAAGACACACCGCGGCCAATTGTGAGCCCCCCTTTGTGCCGTACAGCCACATCTGCATATCCTCCCCCTCCGCGGGTGCATGGTAGGCGTTCGGCGTGGAGATATCTATGATCTGTCTGTCGGGATCGGCGACCAGCTCAGCCGCGTCGACCGCACGCGTGGCACGCAGGCCGTCGAAACGAAGCTAGATCTCCATAAACAGCTCTTGTTGCATCCATCCACCCAGACCGTTCGATAGTCGCACCAAAGCCCAATCTCCCTCGATGCGGTTGATCCTTACTTTTGTTCCCTCGTGAATGACCAGCACTTTGGTCTGTCTTTCATCCGGGCCGCTCCTGGCCGCTGCCTGAGAAACCACGATCACCGCCTCCCGAAGGTCTTCTTCGTACAGCGCCCTGCTGCCCAGCCACAAGCCACATGCCAACGTCATTACTGCCAACCCCCCAATCCCCAACCCCCGATGCGTTCCACCGGAGTCCGGCCGCCATATGTGCCAGATCCCCAGCGCGACAAGCAAGAGGAGAGCGGTGCTCAAGGTCACTGACAGCTCGTTCAGGGTAGGAAAGGAGAGCGCGTCCGCAAAGAATTCCCATACCGGATTCCCATGGGACTCCGGTTCCTGATCTTTCTTTACCCTGTTCAAGAAGCGAAGGTTGGCGACTATGTCGTCGTCCCGCGGATTGTGCTTGAGCGCGCGTTCGTACCATACGATCGCCTCGCCGATCTTGCCAACCTTGAAATGGGCGTTGCCCAGGTTGTAGAACAGCCGCCAGTCCCGAGATCCAGCACCGGCAGCCTGCAGATACTTTCCGAGCGCCTCCTCGAAACGGTTGGCGCGATAGAGAGCGTTGGCTTCGTTGTATAACCCGACACCCGCCGACTGCGGCCTAGCGACCTCGACGGTAGACAGCAGCATACCCCCAAGAAGCAACAACCTCAGCATCAGACTTCCCTGTCCAGGGATTCTACAACCTTCCTGGCTGACGCTTCCACCTGCGCCACATCCACAGCCGAGGAGGCTGCCGGCGCAAAACGGGCATAGTCGCACCGGGCAACAAGATCTCGAACGCGATTGATCGTAGTCTCCGAGACCTGGGCTGTCTCAAGTGCCGCAACGAGCTCATCCTGGGTCAACCCCACCGCTGTAAGGTCCAGCAGGTCGGCCACCAGATGGGTTATTGCTCGATGAATCTCGGCGTGGATCTCCACCGGTTTCCCGGCCGCTCGCATATCTGCCACGGACTTCAAGCGTTGCTCCGCCGTCGAACGCGCGTTTCTGCGCCGCACATAGGCGCGATCTCCAGACAGCCGTCTGTGGTGCCGTTGATACAGAAACAGCAGAGCAAAGGTCGCTGGCATTCCCAACTGCAGAAGCCAGAATAACCAGCTATTGTAATAGACAGGCGTCGTGGCCAATTCCTCCAGGTCGGGCTTGATGTGGCGGATATCGCTTCCCACCAGCTGGATCGCCTTACGGCTGAGCCCGTAGTTGGAAACCGTTTCATCGAGGGCACCGGGCGTCACCTCGATGCCCATAGCCCTGGAAGAGTTCTGCCGATAGATGCCGGCGTCAGGATCGAAGTAGGCAAGTTGGACGGGAGAAATCTGCAGCTTTCCTGCCTTCTCCGGAATCAGGATATATTCGAAGTTGCGCACCCCACCGTAAACCCCGTTGTCGACATCGGCTATGGTTTCCACCTTGGGTTCGTACACCTTGAATCCTGCCGCCGCCGACGGATCGTCCAGATTGATCGCATCGATGTTGCCGCGACCTGAAACCTGGACCGTCAAGGTCACCGGATCCCCCGCGCGCACCATCGTCGGGCTCGCTTCCGCCGTTATTCCGAATTGTCCCACGGCCCCCTTGAAATCGGCGGGCCTTCCGCGACTCGGCAACGGCACAACCTGGATCTCCACCGCTTCTCCCCTAAGAACCACCGACTGCGACGAGCGACCAAAAAATCCGTCGAAATCGTCGAAAAAGAAACCGCTACGGCGGCGGCGTTGTGGGATGTCGCAGGACAGCGCCAGTGGCTCGATGGTATGAATGCCCGTGGCGGTGGGAAATAGTGCAACCTTTTTCAGCGGCGCTACGTTGAACGGCAGATTGTTAATATGCTCCCTGCTCGGCTGCAGCTCCTTGGCGCTGAACAGTTCCTTGACCCAGAAACCGGAATAGGTAGGAATCTCCTTGAAACCCACATTCTGCAGCTGGAATCGGTAGCACAGATCGAAACCCAAGGTCGCCTGTTGACCTACGAACACCTGACGGTGATCGATCGTAGTGCGAACAAAGAGGTTGTCACCCAGGTTGCCCTGGCCGGATGAGGTGGATGGGGTCGTGCCGGGGGGCACGGGTTGGATCGAGCCGGCAACAACCTCTACTGCCAACTTTCTAGTGACGTACTGTCTGCCTCGAAAATCCAGCTTGGCCGGGCCAATCTCAAGACGACCCGTCCTTCTGGCGTAAAGCGTATAGATAAGATCACGGGCAAATGTAGTTTCGGTGTTTACCATCTCGACCCGGGTACTGATGGTGGGACCTTCGACGTGGAACTCTGAAAGGGAGATCTGGGGTGCCGGAAGGTGGGATATGTTTTCTCGGGATTGGATAGTCAGCGTTAGTCGAACTGGATCCGCTTGTCCTACCCGGACGCGATCGACCGACGCTGTGAATTCGAGCTCGACACCGTATGCCGGGCAAAACAGCGCAACTGTCAGCGACAATGCCGCGATACGCAAGACCAATTACCAGTCCTTGCCTCGTGCTCCCCGTTCCGTTTTGGCTCGCCGCAACTGAGCCTGCTTCTCGAGATCCTGAAGCGCGTCCAGCAACCGCTCTGCTTCTTCCCGATTCAGCGAAGACACGTTTTCGCCCGTGGCCTCTTGTGGCTCCATCTCTTCACCGGAGAGATTCTCCGGCGTCTCACCCTGTTCCCGTTCCTCGGGTTCCTGGTCAGGTTGATCTTGAGAACCGTGATTCGGATTCTCGCTGCTGTCCCTATCGCTCTCTTCCCTGTCTTCTTGCTCTTCCCCGTCCCTTTGCTGTTGCTGCTGTTGTTGCTTCTGTTGCTCTTCGAGGCGTTCCTGCGCCATCTCGAGATGAAGCTTTGCCTGTAGATCCCCCGAGTCGATCTCTAACACTTGCTTGAAGGCCTCGGCCGCTGGCCCAAACGCCTCTTGTTGGAAAAGGGTCTTTCCCATGTTGAAAAACGCATCTGCCTGTAGCTGAGACTCCCTGCCTGCTACGGAAGCGCGCTCGAACTGCTCCAGCGCCTCATCCGGTTTGCCCAGCTGATACAGGGCGTCGCCTGTATTGAAGTGAAGTAGGGCCGATTCGGGACGTTCGAGTTGAGCGTCCCGATACAACCTCAATGCCTCCTCGAACTGCTGTCGTTCGTAGAGCTCCTTGGCTTCGGCTGCCCGCGCTGCCGCTGCATCGCCAACCACGGCACCCGTCTGCAGCATCCAGTTGCCCCCCAGAACCACCGCGATCAGCGGACCGGCAAGTAACGGAGTCGCGCTTCGCAAGATCCTTTGCCATATCGCTCTATATTCGTTCCGTGCCATCGTTATTCGAGAAAACGTCCGATCGACGCCTATTCGAAGCGCCCGCGCCACTCAGCCTTTTGTCGCCGGCGCTCAGACAGAAGCAGCTCCGTGGTGAAGAGCAGCAGCGCCACAAAGAGGGGAGATTGGTAACGTTCCTCGAACTCGGTAAACCGGTTCGAACCGAATTCCTTTTGCTCGAGTTCCTGCAATCCTTCGTAGATTCGCTCCAATTCGCCCCCGTCTAGACTGGTACGATAGTAATCTCCGTCCGTTGCCAGCGTCAATTGTTTCAAGAATCCTTCGTCAAGGCGCGTCTTCACGTAGTTCCCTTCAGCGTCCTTGTGATAATTCAGTCCGCCATCGCCTTCCTCGGGGATGAGCTCTCCACCCTGAGTTCCCATGCCGACAGCGAAAACGCGGATCCCGAGCTCCGCGAGCTCCTCAGCCGTTTCCAGTACCGTCCCTAGGTGGTCTTCTCCATCTGTGAATAGGACGACCGCTTTGGAGGATGCACTTCCTGCGTCGAAACATCTCGCCGCCGTCCGCAACGCGTCGGCCAAGGCCGTTCCCTGAACTGGAATGAAGTTGCTGTCGAGAACCTCGAGGAACAGGCGCAGTGCGCCGTGATCCAGGGTCAGTGGGCAAACGATTTGGGCCAGTCCGGCGAATCCAACCAGCCCGATCCGATCGCCCGGCAGCTGGTCGATCAATTCGCCCACCTGATACTTCGCCCGCTGCAGACGACTGGGTTGCAGATCTTGAGCCTGCATCGACCTCGAGACGTCGAGAACCACGACCACTTCCACACCTTTGTGCGACGCCATGGAGAGTTTTGCTCCCAGCTGAGGTCCGGTCAAAGCCAGAAGGAGAAAGAGAGAACCCGCCACGAACAGCACGACTTTCGAACGCTGTCGGGTCCGGCTGATTCCCTGAGTCAGCTTGTCCGCGAGCTCGGTGCCGGCGAACTGGGCCAGGCCCTGGCGTTTGCGCAACGCGACCCACATGAAGAACAAACCCAAAGAAGGAAGGAGAAAGAGGAACCAAAAATAATGCGGATTTCCAAAGCTCATTCGCGACCAACCTCAAGGGATTGTGCGGAATCGTGTGCCGGACAGCACCGCGGCAAGGAGCAGGCATGTTAGCCCGGACCACAAGAACGACTGGAATCGATCAGAATAGTCTATCTGTACATCTGACTCGATCGCGGTGGTCTCGAGTTCGCCGATCTCGGCGTAAATCTGTTCCAGCTTCTCTTCGCTCGTCGCGCGAAAGTACCTGCCGCCGGTTTGTGCCGCTACGTCGCGGAGCACTTCCTCATCTATCTCCACCCGCACGGTTTGATACCGTGTTCCGAAGATTCCTTTGGTGGGTCGCTGGATCGTACCATCGCTGCCAACTCCGATGGTATATATGCGAATACCGACGGCCGCAGCCAGGTTGGCAGCGGTGAGAGGATCGATCTCTCCGGCATTGTTCACGCCGTCGGTCAACAGAATAACCACCTTGCTCCTGGCCTCGGATTCTCGCAGCCGATTGCAAGCGTTTATGAGTGCCATGCCAATGGCAGTACCATCCCACGACTCGTCCGCAATTTCGATCTGGTTTAGAAAATCACCAAGAATGACATAGTCCAGGGTCAGGGGACACTGGGTAAAGCTCTCGGCCGCGAATGAGATCAACCCCATCCGATCGCTGGTTCGGCCCTCGATGAATTCCGCCACCACATCCTTGGCGATTGCCAGGCGACTTTTCCGGCCCTCGTTCAGATCGTCGAGCTCCATGCTGCTGGACACGTCGATCGTCAACATGATGTCGATGCCGTCGGCCGCAATGGAGCGGCGCTCCTGGCCGTACTGCGGTCTCGCCATCGCCAACATCAAACTGCCGACGCCTAGCAGTTTCAGCACGAACAGGCCGTGCCTCATATGCGCCCACAGCGTGTTTGGGAGTCCTTGAAACACGCGCAACCCGGAATAACGTACGCTTGCTCGTCCGTCGCGGTGCTCGAGGAAATAGCGGTAGACAAACACCGGCAGAAGAACCAGAAGAAGAAGCCACTCAGGGGTCGCGAAACGAAGGTCAGCCAACGCGCTCAACCTGTCACTGCGCCTTCTGCAGGCGGCGAGACGGCGGATTCTACTTTACTCACGATGGACACTCCGGCCTGGGGAACCCACCGTGCGCCGCTCAGCGCCGGAGCGTATTTGGCGAATTTCACCAAATCTGCGGTGCGCAGGAAATCCTCTACGTTTCCCAAAGCCCCCTGATCCACCGCCGGGTGCGCCCTCAGGTCAGCAACGATCTCGTCGGTGGTCCTTTCCATCGTTTCGACTTCGAGAGCGTTATGTAGAAATCGTCTGAGATTTTCTGAAAGCAGCGAATAGAACTGTTTGGTTTCCCCTTTCTCCAGCAGACCCATCCCTGCAATGCGCACAAACTCCGCGGCAAAATCGACCGGGGGCTCGGGTTCCGAATCAGGCGTTCCTCTATCTCGTCTCGAGACCCAGTAAACGAGACCCATAAGCCCGATAGCGACGGCAGCAACGAGCACACCGGCCAGCCACAAAGGAATTCCTCCGGCGACTTCCCGCGGTGGACGGATGTCCGAAGGGGCGATCTCTCCATCGGCGCGAACGCTAACGACCTCGATTTCGAGCGGATGCGAGTAGAAGGTCGCAGTATCTCCGGATGCGGCGATAAAGGTAACGGGTAATGGGGGAATTTGGTACTCACCCACCTGGAAGAGCCGCAGCTCAAATCTCGGTGAATTCAGCGAAACGCTTCCGTCCTGATCATCGTTCTGGATTAACGGTCGCGGCGAGAATTGATCCAGCGATTGAAATGCCTTCTCTAGATCGAATTTCTCGAAGTGCCCGGACTCAATGGTCAGGGTGAGGAGAATCGGGTCGCCAACGGTCACCGATGAGCTGTCGATGGCCGCAACAACGCGCGGATGTGTCTGTGGGGAGGAAGATGCCTCTCCAGCTGCGACAGCTACTATCAGAAGCCAGCCAAGAATCATTGCTCCTGAGCTTCAGGCTTTTTTTGAAGCACTTGATCGAGACTCAAGGAAAGATCGTCGGCGACGTCTTCGTGAATGGCGTAGACGGACGGAACGTCCCGGCGCATGCAGTACACCAAGCCCGCCTTCGACCTTCCCAAGTCGACCTCCAGCACGGTTTTTTCGGCGCCCATCAGTTTGATGGAGTAACGTGGATCGTCCAGACCGTATGTGGACAGGTCCGTCTCATTGTCGCTCACGAACTTAACGACCTCCAGTTCCGTCAGATCGGTCATCAAGCTGTTGAACTTCCACGATCGCGTTGCGCGATCAGATTCCGGCGATACCACTTGCCAGGTGTCGGCGGTATCCTTTTCGGCTACTATCTGCTCGTCCATCCCGTTTGCTTCTATTCGAGCCACCTCACTGCGATCGAATTTAAACGGTTTGCGATCGCGCAATTCGTGGGGAGGTTTCAGCAAGGCCGTAACGATAGTAGAATCCACCAGAAATACCGGAGGCCGGCTCAGATCGCGGGCGAAATACCTGATGCCGTCTTCGGTTGCCCCCAAGCGGAGACGCTTCTCCGCCCTCTCCTCGCCGATAATCAGCGAAACCTCGAAATTCACCAGACCGGCGAGGCCATATCCTGCTATCTCTGCCTCGGAAGGCACCTCGGCAACAAACGTGTCGATCTTGGCGTTCTGTATTTTCGCGAGCAGCGAGTCCACCGCTTCCAGGTTTGCCGGCACATCGGTGGGCTCCTTAACGCGCCAGTCCTCATCCCCCTTCAGCAGAACCATCCGGCCCTCCGGTCTCGCAACCCGAATCTCCCGGACCTCCTTCTTGTCGAACGGCAGGACGCGACGATCGCGCAGCGCAAAGACACCTTTATCGAGGCCGTCGTAGCGCCATGATCGAACAGTAAAGATCTCCCGATTTCGGCCGCCTTGTTGGGCGTAGACGTATGAGCCCGTCGGGTTCTTGGGGCCGAAATAGATCGTATCCAACGCGGTCGAATCCGTCTCAACCAGAAGCTCCAGGAGAGGCGAAGCCAATTCATACCGCCGTACCAGGGAAATATCATCTGCCACCGCCCCGCTGTCGGCGATCAGACGCTCGCGCTCAGTATCGCGAATGTTGTCGACGAATCTCCGCAGGGCCGATTCATCGGCTGCGCTTTCCACGGGCCTCGTCAGAAACCATTCGTCGTCCCGTTTCTCCAGTTCGATGGTGGTGTCGCCGCGATCTATGACGAATCGCTTCGGATCGGAACCGTCGAAATCGAGAAGTTTCTTCTCCCGTTGCTCGACAGCCTCTCTTTCCTCGCCACCCTTGATCTCATAGAAGTAGACGAACGCCAGCAGCCCGGCAAAGGCGACGGCGAGAATGGCATTGGTCTTGAGATTCATAATCTACCCTTGCATGAACGTGCGTTTGATCCAGACTAGTAGAGCTCCGTTGACGATGAACAGACCGGCGAACACCAGCTGGATGGTCTCCTGCGGAATGGCGACGAAACCGATGCCGACGTTGAACACGCAAAGCACCAGCGCCGGCATCCACGCCCACTCCGCACGCCGGAACAAACCGACGGCGACGCCGGCGCTGAGCAACGCCGCCAACAGGTAACCTTCTCCACTCAAGACCTCGCCAGCGCTGGCGCCAATAACGCCGAGAACGAAGAAAAAGACAGCGACGGCCGCGAAATTGAAGGTCAGCCATATCGTGAGACTTTCATAATACGTTTCGTATCCCCGCCTCAGCACGATTATCAAACCGGAAAGCGCCACTGCCAAAGGAAGAACAAAAACCGATCCCCAGATCACAGCGGGAGCGTTTGTATAGGTGAGATAGACCGGCGTGTTCGCCGGCTCCTTTACAGGAATGCTGAGTTTATCGCGACTTTCGGTTAACCACTTGATCGAGCTGACGATCAGCTCGCCGTTCACCTGTTGACCAAAGAACTGATTGCGCACGAAGTCGGAGTCTCCGAACAGGACGAAGCGGGTTTTGATGCCGGCATCGACCAGAGAGTCGGGCTGCGCTTCAACCGCGACGCCCAACGACAACGGGCCCCGCGCATCCGTGCCGCGGTCGAATTCAACCTTTGCTTCGCGTCCGAAGATGGGATCGAGGTTCGTCTCGCCCCAGCTGCTCTGGTGGGTCATCAGCAACGAAACGACCTGGGTCTCGGCGGCCACAGCCGTAGGGCGCAACGACGGCATTCTCATCACCGACCTGGCCAGGGGGAAGAAACTCATTCCCCCCCGTGGTATTGCCTGGGTAATGGCGTGATCCCCGTACTGAACCACCACCGGCGAGGAGACATCCGCTCCAAACAGCTGTCCGATGCCGCTGGCATCAACTACGAAGTTCTGTCCCAGCTGCACTTGATAGTGGATGAAGGTCCTCTCCAAGCCGGTGCGTAGACCAGGGTCCAACAGGAAGAGGGCTTTCTTGCCTCTGCTGAGGTGCCTTTGGATCTCTTCCCTGTCCTCGTTGGTAAACGGCTCTTTTGGCGCCAGCACTACCAGGAGCTCGGCATCTTCTGGAATGCCACCTTGATTCAACACCAGATCGCCCGACACCCCGTAGTTCATCTCCTCCAGGCGCCCCTTCAACATGCTGAATCCGTTTCCGTCCACGAGCCCGAGGTCTCCCTCCCCATGTCCTCCCGTGAAGTAGATCTGCCGCACCTCGGCTTTGATGGCACGCTGAATCGCGTTGCTCAGTGCTTCCTCGGTTTGCGCGGTAATGCGCTCGGTGCGGACCTCGCCACCGACGTCGGCTTCTATGATGGAGGTGCCCTGCTCTTTGACCGCATACTGCTTGAGCTCCACGGCATGTTTCTTTGGATCCATCATTTCGAACTCGAAATTACCCGATAGGTGCGAATACTCTTCAAGGAGATCCCGAAGCCGAGGACTCTCGAGCTCACTCATAAACGATTTCACCGAGATGAAGTGATTGTCCTGCTCCAGCGGCTCGAGAAGACCTTTGGTGTCATCCGACAGAGTGAACAGCTTCTCGGCAGTAACGTCGACCCGTTTGTTGTAGCTCTCTCCTAGATAGTTGATAACCCCGACGATAAGGAGCACGACCGCAACCCCCAGACCGGCAGCCAAGAGATCGGCCAAGCTCCAACTGCCCTTGCTGGAGACGATGGCGATGCCGATGAGAGACACGGCGGCGGGCCACAGCACCACACTGATCCAGAAAATCCAGTCGCTCTGGCTTTGAGTGAGAGCGATGGGATTGTGTCCGGCCTCCTTTGGACGGATCGATATGAGACTCTCGTCCTCAGCCAGCCAGCTTAGGGTATTCAAGACCAGATCACCGTTCCCCTGAAAATCGAAGAACTGATTCGAAGCAAAATCCGAGTCCCCGAAAACCACCAGGCGGCCGGCAGGCGTGCCGTCAGGTCTCGATCGCAGTCCGGCCACGGCGAGCGATATCGGCCCCAACCGGTCCTGATCTTCGTTCAACTCGACCTTGCGTTGCCCCTTGCGGCCGAGCACCCCCAGATCCGACTCTGCCCAACCCTGCTTGCTGGTCGCGATCAATACGGTGGCATCGATGCCGGGCTTCTCTTCCAGTTCCACCGATCTCGCCAGTTGAAAGAAGGTGAGCACTCCGTCATGTTTTTGAGTGATCGGGTGATCGCCGTAGCTGGAAGCAACGGGAGTTGTCATGTCGAGCCCGAAAAGAGATCCGATTCCGCTGGTGTCGATAACGAAATCCTCGTCGATCGCGACACCCCACTCCCTCAGCAGTCCGTCGAGACCGCTATCATTGAGGGGATCGAGAAGGACAAGGAGCGATCCACCCCTTTCCAGATACCGGTGTATGGCATCGATCTCAGGCTGCAGGAACCTCAATTGGGGGCCGGCGATCATCAGCACCGCGCAATCCTCCGGCACGTGGCCGGTATGTCCGAGAAAGAGCGAGTCGGTGATGGCATAGTCGAAGTCTCGCAGCCTCGCCTTCAAAACGCCCAGAGCGCCCGGCTCGTCGCCGAGGTGAGCCTCGCCGTGGCCGGTGGTGAGATAGATCTTCTCCCGCCGGTCGCGCAGCACCTTTATGAGAGCGCTGGTGATCTCCTTTTCTTCGAGAGCGGTGATGCGCTGCCGGTTCCCATCCGCTTCCACCACTAGGGTATTGTATTGCTTGACGCCGTATTCCTGGGTTCGCTCTGGTTCTTTGTCCGGATCAATCATTTCGTAGTCGAACCGCGAGCTGTAGGTAGTGTAGGTCTTCAACAGGGTTTCGAGCTCGTCGTTGGAACCTTCTTCCATGAAGGCAAGCACCTTCACATCCCTTGCCATCGACTCCAGCGTTTGTTGCGTCAGATTGGCCAGGCTGTGGAGTCTTCCCGCGGTCATATCAAAACGCTCGTGGTAGCGCTCGGACAGGAAATTCACCAGGGCGACGATGCCCAAAACCAGGATCGTGCCCCAAAAAGCGTTGATCCACCGACCGTACTGGCGAAACAGATCTGGATTGAGAACGCCAGAGAAGACCAATAGCCCGATCCCCAGGCCCACATTCACCTTGGGAAGAGGTCCGGAATCGGATTCCAACAGCATGGCGAGGCCCCCGGCAACGATGAGTGCCGCACCCGCCAGGCTAATGGGAACCGTATAGTTCTTCATCTCAGCGTCTCCATCTCGCCGACTCTACGACTCTGGTTGTTAGGAAAAGAGCCACGAAGATAAAGCTCAGATAGAAGACGACATCCTTGCTGTCTATGACGCCCCTTTGAAAGTCCTGGAGATGTTGTATGAGCGACAGATACGACAGAATCTTGGCCGCGGTAGGGCCGGCGAAGCTGGCGGACCAATCGATCAGCCACAGCATGAGCAGCATTCCGAAGGACAGCAGCACGGCTACCACCTGGTTCTCGGTCAGTGCTGAGGCCAGCAATCCCACGGCAATGAAGGTGCCACCTAACAGGATGTATCCGAAATAAGCGGACCAGATCGGGCCCCAGTCCGGCTCCCCGTACACCTCGAGGATGACGCAGAAAACCAGGGTCAGCGCCACGATGAGGGTATACAGGGTCAAACAGGCGAAGAACTTGCCGAGGAGAACCTGGACTGTGGTGATGGGCGAGGTCATGAGAAGCTCCATGGTGCCGCCCTTCTTCTCCTCCGAGTAGAGCCGCATCGTCAGCATCGGCACCACCAGAAGCCAGATGAAGTCCATGATGCCGAAGAACTGAGTGACCACCATCTCGTTCAGGTTCAGATTTGGCAGCGTGCCGCCATAACGCTCCCGCTGCACAAATTGGAGACAGAGAAAGTTGAACTGCATCAAAATGTTCCGAAACAGGTACCCGGTAAGGAACAAAAAGACGCCCGCAATCACGTACGCTACCGGCGATACGAAATAGGAACGTAGCTCTTTGGAGTAGACGGCGAGTAGGTTTCTCATCTAAACTTTGACCTCCTCCGAAACCAACCTCAAAAAGATATCCTCAAGAGTCATTTCCAGTGATCGCAGCTCGCGCAGCCCGAATCCACCGTTTACCAGCTGCCTGGAGAGCTCATCCCGCACATCCTGACCGGGCGTGGTGCTGACGATATAGGCGGCATCCCCCACCTCGGGTACCTGCTCCACCGATACCTCAAGGACTCCTGACACGCCGGAGATAGTTGATTTCACCTGATCCTCGGGACCGGTCACCTGGGCACGTAAGACCTCCCCGTCCTTGAGCTGCGCCGTGAGGCTTTCGGGCGTTCCCTCACCCGCTATCCGACCATTGTTGATGATTACTACCCGTTCGCAGGTAAGATTCACCTCCGGAAGGATGTGCGTGCTAAGAATAACGGTGTGATCTCCGCCGAGACCCTTAATCACTTCGCGTATCTCGATGATCTGTTTTGGGTCGAGACCTACGGTGGGTTCGTCCAGTATGAGCACCGCCGGATCGTGAACCAATGCCTGGGCTAAACCCACCCTCTGCTTGTACCCCTTGGAGAGATGGCCGACGACGGTATTGTGCACGTGAGCCGTACCGGTCATTTCCATTGTTTCATCGACGCGTCCCGCAAGCTGTGCCGGCGGGATCCCCTTGATCTTGCCGACGAAGCGCAGGTAGGAGCGGACCGTCATGTCGTTGTAAACCGGTGGATGTTCGGGCAGGTATCCGATCCGCTTGCGCACCTCCATCGACTGCTCCACGACATCGAACCCTCCCACCGAAGCGGTGCCAGATGATGGCGGCTGGAAACAGGTCAGGATACGCATCGTGGTCGTTTTCCCGGCGCCATTCGGCCCCAGGAATCCGAGAATCTGTCCTTCCTCGGCTCTAAATGTCACACCCTCGATCGCCGCGACATCCCCGTAGTTCTTGGTCAGGCCGTTTACCTCGATCACGTTGTGCCCTCCTTTTGTAACTCAGTATCTCCGCATCATGCGGGTTTGAAAAAATTGAACCAGCGGTTCCACATAGGATTGCGATACGTCCACTTTCACCTCGTCGATGCGAAGCCGCCTGAACAGACTTGCGCGCGCATTTTCCAGCTTGAGCTGGCGATCGGCAAACTTCTGTCTTATCTGGGGGCTACCCGTGTCCACCAGCAGCTGCTCCCCACTTTCGGCGTCCTGCAAGCTGACAAATCCGATGTTGGGCAGCTGGCGCTCCCGCGGATCCACAAGGCTCACACATATCAAGTCGTGACGTCGCCGCACCAGCTTCAAAGCACGGGCGTAGTCCCGGTCGAGAAAATCGGAGATCAGGAAAAACACGCTGCGCCGGTTGATAAGCCGATTCAGGTACTCCAGCGCTCCTGCTATCGAAGTGCCGGTTCCGCGAGGTCGAAAGTACAACAGTTCGCGAATGACACGCAATACATGCTTTCGACCCTTCTTTGGCGGGATGAAAACCTCGATGTCTTCGGTAAAGATCAGCAGACCTACGCGATCGTTGTTCTTGATCGCGGCAAACGCGAGCAGAGCCGAAATCTCGACTCCAGCCTCCCCCTTCATTCGCTGCCCGGAACCGAAGGCGCCGGAGGCACTGGCATCTACAACCAGGACTACGGTAAGCTCCCTTTCTTCATCGAACACTTTTATGAACGGCCTGCCCACCCGAGCCGTTACGTTCCAATCGATGCTCCGCACCTCGTCCCCCGCCTGATATTCCCTCACCTCGGCAAACTCCATGCCCTGCCCTTTAAAGACCGAGTGATACTCGCCGGCAAAGAGATTGTTGACCACGTTTCGGGTTTGCAGCTCGATTAGGTTGACCTGCCTGAGGATCTCCTTTGGTATCACTGCTAGGGCACCTCGACGTGCTCGAACAGCTTTTGGACGATTTGCTCGGAGTCGATCTCCTCCGCCTCCGCCTCGTAGCTGACCACGATACGGTGACGCAAAACGTCAGGACCGACCGTCTTCACGTCTTCGGGCGTGACATAAGCCCGGCGGCTCATAAAAGCTTGGGCTCTTGCGGCGTGGGCTAGAAAAATGGTCGCCCGCGGCGACGAACCGTATTCGATCAGATCGACCAGATCTTCCAGGCCGACCTCGTCCGGCCTCCGACTCGCATGGACCAGATCCACGATATAATTCTTGACCTTGTCATCCAAATAGACGAGCCGCACCGCTTCTCGGACCTGCTCGATCTCTTCGAGGCCGATTACCGCCGCTTCGACGGTGGGAGGGTGACCGGTCATTCGATCGAGAATGTGCCGCTCTTCCTCGCGCGACGGGTAGTCCACCTTGACCTTGAGCATGAAGCGATCGATCTGGGCTTCGGGGAGAGGGTAGGTCCCTTCCTGCTCGATCGGGTTCTGGGTAGCCATGACCAAAAACGGATCGTCCAACTGATAGGTCTCGTCGCCGATGGTTACCCGCCGCTCCTGCATACATTCGAGCAGCGCACTTTGGACCTTCGCGGGGGCGCGATTGATTTCGTCGGCAAGAATGAAATTGGCGAAGATGGGTCCCTTTTTCGGCACGAATTCTCCGGACTGCTGGTTGTATATGAGCGTCCCCGTCAGGTCGGCCGGCAGCAGGTCCGGAGTGAATTGAAGGCGTTTGAAGCTGGCCCGGATGATGGTTGCCAGGGTGTGGACGGTGAGCGTCTTTGCCAGACCGGGAACACCCTCGAGAAGGATGTGTCCACCGCAAAAAAGCCCGATCAGCAACCGCTCTACCATATGACGCTGGCCCACGATCACGCGGTCCATTTCCGCCAGTATGCGATCGACCACGAGGCTGTGGCGCTGGACCTGCTCGCTGATTACCTGAATGTCGATGTTCTGCTCAGACATCGCCCTCGTGCGAACTAAAACGCCGCTCCTCCCGGAATCGGCAGTGCGGCTTGTTCCCTTGTCGGATGGCACGTACTACCGGCCCCTCGCGGCCGAACGAGTCAACCTCTATATACGCCTTTGCGCAAAAATCGGTTCCTTATTTCTTCGCATCCTCGTCGTCACCAAAATTCACCCACTCTTCGGGATCTCGACCGAGGTTCGGCAACAGGTAGCGGGCGCTTTTCGCCAGCTCGGAGTGGGGGAAGTTGTCGATCACGCGTTGGTACGCCAACCGCGCTTCCTCGAAATCCTTCAGGTGTTCCTCGTGTATGTAAGCGACCATGAACTGGGCCTCGGCTGCGTACTCGCTCTCCGGGTAATCGGACAACAGGCGTTCGTAGTGCGCTATCGCGCTCCGGGCGTCGCCCGCTTGCTGCGCGAGAACCGCCAACCACTTGCGCGCTTTGGGGCTGCTCTCATGACGAGGATACTGCTCGAGAAAGGCATCGAGATCTTCCACGGCTTGGGCGAGGCTTGAAGAATCCGCGGCCGCCGTTTGGGCTTCGGCAAACAGCTCCTCTGGCGATTTGGAACCGCAGCCCATTCCAATGAACATCGTTCCGAAAACAAAGATGACCCATATCCTGCCATTCGCCGCGTTCATTCGCGAATTCCAGCTACTTCGTTTCTTTTTTGGGGGAGGGAGATTTTGTATCGCTCTTTTTGGAGCTTTCGTCCTTCTTGGAGTCATTTTTCGGCTTGTCGGACGAAGAACTCTCGCCGTCGGCTTTAGCTGCTTTTTGATACCCCTCACTGCGGTAATCGGTTGTGTAGAATCCCGAGCCTTTGAACAACAGACCGCCGCCGGCGCTGATGAGTCTTCGCACGCGGCCGCGACAGCCCTTTTGCGGACATGACTTACGCGGCTCGGCGGTGATGCTTTGAAACTCCTCAAATTGATGCCCGCACTTGGGGCATTCGTATTCGTAGGTTGGCATCCGATAAAACCGTTTAGAGGCTGCAAAATGCAGCGAAATACAAATTTCAAAATGTAGTTGGGGACGCTACATAACGCAAGTATTTGTCCGCATTTCCGCTATTCGCCATCGTCGACCTCGCCCGCCTCTTCCCTGGTCAGTTCCTCCTGCGGGAGATCGGCCTGGGGAAGATCCTCCTGGACGACAGAAAGATCGGGCAGATCCTCCGCGACAACCTCGCGGATCCTGCTGCGCTGGTCGATCTTCAGGAGAACCAGCTCATTGTTGGACCGCCTGCCCGGCGGGAAGGTGAGCAATCCAGAAGCTCCCTCGAAGCGTTCGACGGAGCCGAGCCAATCGCGCAGCTCGGACCGGGTGCGCATCCCCTCCTCCCAACCCCCTATCACCAGGCGAGCCGCATCGAATCCGTTGGCCGCAAAGATGGGATCGCTGCCGAACTGAACGCGGAAGGCGTCCACGAATCGGCGGCTGGTTGGGTCGGAGGGCGGACGACGGGCAACCATGAGAGCACCCTTGAATTCATCTCGTTGCCCCCGCGGTAGGCGACGGAGGGCATCCGGATTATTCCACAGGTCGTTGCCCATGATTTGAGTTTCCAGGCGGTGGAAATAGAGTTGTGGGACAATGGTTTCAGCGTCGCGAAAATCCTCAACAACGATTATTGTGGCATCTATCTCCTCGATGAACATCTCCGAGGAGTCCGGTTCCGGCAACGAATCAGCGGGTGCCGGCGGTCGTAGGCTGAATCCCACCGTTCGGATCTCTTCGAATATCCCTTGGAAGTCGGTGGTTCCGGGATAATACCAGTTGACCGACGCGACGTTGCCCCCGTTTGCCGTCGCCACCTCGCGAAACTCCTGCTCGAATGCGAGACCGTAATCGCTGAGGGGAGCGATCACCGCCAGGGTCTCGAGTCCGAATACCAGGGTCGCGTATTCAGCTAGAACTTGCCCCTGCACCTCAGGAACTACGTTCAGCTGAAAGATGTTGCTGCCCAGCGTGTCGAGTCCGCCCTGCTGTGCAAGAGGGGCAATCATCGGCACTCCTGCCGCTTCGGCGACGACTGCGGTGGCTACACTGGGCCCACTGAAAACCGGACCGATAATGGCGAGCACATCCTCCTGATCGATGAGATGACGTGCAGCGAGCACGGTGCGGAGAAGCTTGTTGCTCTCGCTCTCGGTAATGGGCAGGTCCCCGTATTCAAGTCCAGTATCGGCTACGACCAGATCGAACGGTTTTCCCGCTTCGTCGTTCGCCAGCTGAATTCCGTCCAATAGGTCTTCTCCAAGAGTCCGCTCGTGCCCCATTTCGAGGCGTGCCGTAATGGGCAGCAATATTCCCAGGCTGGGCAAGCCGGGCCTTTTGTCCTCACTGATCAGATTGACGCCTTTGGACCATTGACCTAGGTCGAGGGGCCCGGGCGCACCCACCTTCTTCGCTGGGTTTTCCTCCGGTTGCTGCTCTTCGAAGTTTGCGAAGATCCCATGGGGCTTGTCCCGCCGGTATCGGTCAAGAGCCGCCTCGCTCTGCTCGTCCCAGCCGAGCCTTCGATACCATCGCACCTCGCCGAAAAGCAAAGCGTCATCGATGCGCTCCGCACCCACATCCTGGCGGATGCGCTCGAAAGCCTCTTTGCTGATGAGATTGTTGCCGACGATGGCTGCGAGATGCTGGGCGGCTCTAGCCTGCAGACTCAAGGGAGCCGGCATGGCAAGTATGCGGCCGTACTGCGTTGCCGCTTCGTAGTACCGCTTCATCACGTAATATGAATGGCCGGCTACCAGGAGGGCATCGAACAGATACCGACTGCCGGAGAATTTGCGTTGCAGACGTTTGGAAATATTGAGGGCTGTCTCGTATTCGCCCATCCTGAACATTGTTCTCGCCAACATCAGCTGGGCGGCACTTGACCTGTGGCTCAGAGGGAATTCGAGAACCTTTTCGAAGTTGCCGCGCGCGCGGGAATACTTCCCCGACTTGTAGGACTCGAGGCCCTTGGTGAAGAGCTCTTCAGCTTTCGCCGAAAACGCGGCCTCGGGTGTTAGAGAGTGCGCCAGACTTGCCGCAAACAGCAAAAGGCTTGCTGCGCTGATGAGGGAGTGATGGGTCCTGCGAAACATCAGAGGGTGCTGCCGAGCGAAGGATTTGTCGGGAACTTGCTCAAGAGCATGGCGAAATGTAGACGCGCTAGTCGGGAGTGTCAAGCTGGTTGTCACCTTCTGCCCAGCCCAGTATATTCTCTCAACTTTGCCGCAGATACAGGAGCCAGAATTGCAAGCTCGAACGCGTACAGTCGCCGAGAAAATGGGACTCGATCCGGAGAAACTGCGCCAGCTTCTGGCGCAGCAACAGACTGCCGAATCCGGCTCCGCCGCCCAACCAGAAGCCGCAGGTCCTGGCGAGGGCGTGCCGGCCGAACCGGAACCGGAACCGTTCTATTTCGACCTCAAACCGGAGGAGCTGGAGACCTATCTCGACCAGTACGTGATCGAGCAGAGGGAGGCGAAGGGAATCCTAGCAACGAAGATCTGCACGCACTTTAACCGCCTGAATCTGCCGTTGGAAAGCGAAGAAGAGGTCGTCGGCAGCATAAAGAACAATGTGTTGATGATCGGCCCCACCGGTGTGGGCAAAACCTTCCTCATCCGCCTGATAGCGCGCAAGCTCGGTGTTCCTTTCGTCAAGGGTGACGCGACCAAGTTTAGCGAGACCGGATACGTGGGAGGAGACGTGGAGGATATGGTTCGGGAGCTGGTCCGGGAGGCGGACGGCAGCATCGAACGGGCTCAGTTCGGCATCATCTACATCGATGAAATAGACAAGATCGCCAGCAGTCGGACCTCGGTGGGCCCTGACGTTTCCCGCTCCGGAGTGCAGCGCAACCTGCTCAAATTGATGGAAGAGACCGACGTCGATCTGAAGCCCCCCCACGACATCGCATCGCAGATGGAGTCCATCATTCAGATGCAACAAACGGGGAAGATCGAACGCAAAAAGATCAATACGCGGAACATTCTCTTTATCATGAGCGGAGCGTTTTCCGGGCTTGATGAGATCATCGGGAAACGGCTCAACCGTGGTCGCATGGGGTTTCATGCCGGGGAGGAGGAGGGGGAGCCCGCGCAAATATCCGACGAGCAGCTGCATCGGATGGTCCGCTCGGACGACCTCATCGAATATGGATTCGAGTCGGAATTCGTCGGCCGCCTGCCGGTGGTCGCAGTGCTCGATCAGCTGACCGGAGACAACCTCTTCTCGATCCTGAGCAATCCCAAGAGCAGTGTTATCGTTGCCAAAAAACGAGATTTCCTTGCCTACGGCATAAAGCTCGAATTCGAAGAGCCTGCGCTACGGCTGCTGGCTGAACGCGCCATGGAGGAGCACATCGGGGCGAGGGGCCTGGTAAGTGCCATCGAGCGGGTGCTGATTCGATTCGAAAAAAAGCTGCCCTCCACCGACATCCGGGAACTAACCGTCACGGCGGAGGTCGTCACTGATCCGGAATCGAGCTTGAGCGAGATGTTGGAACGGCATGCCCTGCAGCGGTATGTGGACAATTTCTACAAGACGCACGGCATCAAGCTGCACTTCTCCGAAGCTGCCGTTGAGCGCGTCCACGAAATGTCCCGCAGCGTAGATCGGCCGGCGGACGAACTCTGCGCCGATCTCTTCTCTGATTTCGGGCACGGCCTGAAGCTCATTTCGCGGGCCGAATTCGAGATCACTCCAGAAATCTTGCAGAAACCTCAGGAGACTCTCGACGCGCTCATAAAGCGCTTCTACGAGCCCCGTTCCTAGCTGCTTCCTTCAGCTTCTGCCCGGATTCCGAACTCCTTCTCTTTCCGGTAGATCGTGCTCAACCCGATTTCGAGGATCTCGGCCGCCCGCCGGCGATCGTAGTTGACCGCCTTCAGCGTCTCCTCGATAGCCACCTTCTCCAGCTCTTCCAGGGTCATGCCCACGTGAAAGCCCCCACCCCCCACCGAACGTGAGGCACCGCTGATCTGCAATGGGATATCCGCAGCCTCCAGGGGCCCCGATCGCGGGCACATGACCACCATTCCCTCGATACAATTCTTCAATTCTCGAACGTTACCTGGCCAGTCGTACTGGAGCAGGACATCCAAGGCCTCGGATTTGATGCCGTCCACCGCCTTGTCGTTTTCCACCGCGAACTGCTGGATGAACTCGTCAACCAAAATGGGCACGTCCTCGGGGCATTCGCGCAGTGGCGGCACTTCGATCGTCACAACCCGGAGCCGGTAGAACAGATCGGCCCGGTAGGAACCCTGATCTACCATCTCCACCAGGTTTCGATTCGTCGCGGCAATCAAACGCACATCCACCTTGCGCGTATGCGTCCCCCCCACCCGCTCGAATTCCCCCTCCTGGATAACTCGAAGGAGCTTGACCTGGGTAGCCGGAGGTATATCCCCGACCTCGTCCAGAAAAAGGGTCCCGTTGTCGGCGAGCTCGAAGCGGCCGTTGCGGGCTTTCGTTGCTCCCGTAAAAGCCCCTTTCTCGTGACCGAACAGCTCGCTTTCCACAATGCCCTCTGGAAGTGCACCGCAGTTCACTTGCACGAACGCCGACTCCCGCCGCCGGCTCTGCTGGTGGACCGCCTTGGCGATCTCCCCCTTCCCCGTTCCGGTTTCTCCCACCACCAGCACGGTAGCTTTGGAGCCCGCTACCCGCTCGATCTGATTGTAGATGCGCTGCCAAGCAGAGGATCTGCGATCGATGCCCGAGAGCCGGTAGCGCTCGTCCAGGCGCCGTTGCAGGTCTGAGACTTCGCCCACCAGCTTTTGGTAGGAGAGTCCCCGTTCGAGAACGGCATTTATCTTGTCGTGGTTGAGGGGATAGAGCTGAAAGTCGTACGCCCCCTGACGCAGGGCTTCTACTCCCAGGTGGTGATCTTCCGGGTCGGCGATGACGATGGCGCAGATCTCCGAATTTCGTTTCGTGGCCACAGCGAGGACGCGAAGACCATCGATGTGAGACTCACGCAAGCCGCAAATCAGAGCATCGAGCGGTTCCGAATCAATTATGTCGTATGCGCTCTGTCCTTCCCGCACCCACATTACCTCGTAATCTCGGTCCAGGAACGCAACCAGGTCCTTGGTGCGCGAGGATTCGTTGAGTGCGATCAGAACTCGAGGCCGTTGGTGGGATTCGGACACTTGGCTCAGGCCGCCCGCCGGAGGTTGGCATCAACAATGCTAGCTGCGAAGACCTCTCCCAGATCTTCGACGAGGATGAAATTCGTTTGCCGTTGAATCTCCTCTGGCACTTCTTCCAGATCTTTCTCGTTCCGCTTGGGGAGGACGATCGTAGCTATGCCGGCGTAGTGGGCCGCCAACACCTTCTCCTTGATACCGCCGACGGGCAACACACGTCCGGTAAGGGTTATCTCTCCGGTCATAGCCAGATCGTCTCGCACCGATTCCCCCACCAACAGGGAGAGAATGGCGGTAGCGACGGCGACACCAGCCGATGGACCATCCTTGGGTATCGCGCCAGACGGCAGGTGAACGTGGATGTCGTGATGGTCGAAAAAGTTGTGCGCCAAATTCCATTCCGCAGCCCGGGTGCGTACGTAGGACAGGGCGATCTGAGCCGATTCCTTCATGACATCCCCCAGTTTTCCAGTCAGCAGTAAACCCTTGCGGCCCTTCATCTTAGTGGCTTCTACTAGCATGACCTCACCACCTGCGGGCGTCCAGGCGAGCCCCGCCACAATGCCCGGGCCACCCAAATCTGCGGAGATATCGAGCTGCTCCCGCTTGCTCCCCAGATAGTCCGCCAGGGACTCCGGAGTGACGACAAACGGTCCTTTGTCCCCTTCGACCACCCGACGGGCAATCTTGCGGCATACCTTGCCGACAGCGCGCTCGAGGTTGCGTAGACCGGCTTCCCGTGTGTAGCCGCGAATGAGCTGCCTTAGGGATTCGTCGTCGAGCTCTATTCGACGGCGGGCCAACCCGTGGTCCTTCAGCTGCCGCGGCAGCAAATGGTTCCGGGCGATCTGAACCTTCTCATCCTCGGTGTATCCCGAAAGCTGAATAATCTCCAGGCGATCGAGCAACGCCGGAGGGATGGTCTCCAACTGGTTGGCCGTGGCCACAAAAATGACCTTCGAAAGATCGAACGGCAGATCGAGATAGTGGTCGACGAAGGCGGAGTTTTGCTCCGGATCAAGGACCTCCAGCAGCGCCGCGGCGGGATCTCCCCGGAAGTCGGCCCCCACCTTGTCCAACTCGTCGAGAACCACCACTGGATTGTTCGTGCCCGCCTTGCGGAGTCCTTGGATGATTCGCCCCGGCATTGAGCCGATGTAGGTTCGTCGGTGCCCTCGAATCTCGGCTTCGTCGTGTATGCCACCGAGGGAAATGCGTACGAACTTCCGTCCTAACGCTCGCGCGATGGAGCGCCCCAACGATGTCTTCCCGACGCCTGGCGGCCCGACGAAGCAGAATATCGGGCCTTTGCTTCCTCGCTTAAGTTTGCGCACGGCCAGGTACTCCAGCAGGCGCTCTTTTATTTTTTCCAGACCGTCGTGGTCTTCGTCCAATACCTTGCGGGCCCGTGGGATCTCGATGCGTTCCCGCGAACTCTTCTTCCATGGAAGCGCCAATATCCAATCGAGATAGGTTCGGACTACGGTGTATTCTGCCGCGTTGGGAGCCATATGGCGAAGCCGATCCAACTCGCGTTCCGCTTCTCTCGAGACCACCGCGGGCAACCGAGCTTCGGTAACCTGCTGCCGCAAGTCCTCCAATTCAGTACCGTCTTCCTCGCCCAGCTCCTTCCTGATTATTCGCATCTGCTCGCGCAAAAAGTGCTCGCGCTGAAGGTTGCCCACCTCTTCTTGAACTTGGTTTTGAATCTCGTTGCCCATCTCCAATATCGACAGTTCCTGGTTCAAGAGTACCGTTAGCTGCTTGAGTCGTTTCTCCAAAACGGGCTCAGCCAGGAGGGCTTGTTTCTCCGCCAGCGTTGCGTCCACCTGGGAAGCGACGAGATCGCCCAACTGTCCAGGCTGCTTCTCGATATTCACAATCGCGATATTTAGATCATTGTCCAGAGCGGACGAAAGGGACACGACCTTCTGGAACTGCTGCGAGAGATTTTGCGCCAGGGCGAGTTCCGCCTGGCTGCTGTTGGCATGCTCGGCAGCCGGTATCTGCCGTGCTCGTATGTAGGGTGTTTCGCTGACTATCTTGTCGAGGCGTATTCTCTTTGTGCCGCGGACCAACACCTGCAGGTGGTCGTCGGGAAGTTTGTAGACCCGGTGAATCACCGCCAACACGCCTACCTGGTGGAGGTCACTTGTCCCCGGATGCTCGTTGTTGGCGTCGAGCTGCGTGAATACCCCGACGATTCGGTTCCCGGCTACGGCGTCCTCGATAAGGCGACGAGATTCCTCCCGACCCACCAACAGCTGCGTCGGGACGTTGGGGAATAGAACTACGTTCCTAACAGGCAAAACGGGGATTGTCTCGGGCCGATCTTCTGCAGGGTCCGGCTTAGATGGGCTCATTTTGGCTCCTCGGTATCTATCAAGGTTGACCATTGGGCGCAATATTCGTGCCGGGAACCGGCGCCCTCGTTTTTCGCCGCATCGAGTTGAAAATATGCCATTCTGGCAGCTACTGCCTGCCAATTTCTCTATCTTGCCGTAGCTCAACAAGTTGCCTGCCGCTAACCCTTGACAGACAGAGTTGGTGTTCTTTATTATTAGCTTATCTGGAAATCTGCGGCAATTGGGGCGTGGGACGGCGCGTTACCGACCTCAATATTCCCAATCCCTGGCCGATAAGATACTTGGAAACGCTTTCTAATGTTTGACTTTTTCCGCAAAAAGAAACAATCCGCTGCTTTCAGCCCACGGCAGGAGATCGAGCGCCTCACCGAGCTCAGTCCTCCGTCCACCTTGATTGCCCTCGTCACGAAAGGTGTAGAGGAGCCTGAGGACATGGGCAAAGCGTTTTTCCTTCGAAAAGATAAGAAGCTGTACACCGAAGGCAGCCACCTCTACCTGACAACCCCCGATGGGGTCAAGATCTCCAAGGATCAGAATCTCAACGCGAAGAATGTTTTGCTGCAGTTTTTCCACCGACGCGTCCCGCACAAGATGGACTGCCGTATCGTAGGGAGATTTCGTCTCCTCCCGGAGGTGGTGGAGACCCTCGATTTTTCGGCCAAAGCGGCGTATAAGCTCATTCCCACGAGCACCCTGAAGAAGGAGGACAAACGCCAGTTTCTGCGCTACACCCTGAAGAATTATGGCGATTCACGGATTCCGCTCACCACACACATCATGTTCGACCTTGCGGTGAAAATGACCAACAAGGAGTTCGAACTCGAGGGGGCGCCGGTGACCCTGCTAAACGATCTCACACTCAGGAACTACCGCGAAGACGGCAACGGTCAGCCGTTCACCACCCGAGACGCGATAAACGAGTTTCGCGACGTCATGCTGCGTAAACAGCCCCATGAGCGCGCGGTCTTTTTGACCAAGATCGTGAAGGACGACGCCGGCGGACTGGTGCGGAAGCCGGACGTGGAGCTGTTACTGGGTGAGACCAACGTTCTCGGCCTCGAGATGGAATCGCTACGCGACGTACTGTACCTGAAGAAGTCGCAGAAAGCGGGCATCAAGAAAGGGGAGGAGAACCCGTACAACCTCCATCCTGGCGAAAAGATCCTCGGCAACTTCTATCACGACAACAATCCGTACGAAATGTTGATCGAGGTGATGGAGGCCCGCACCCAAAACGAGGTGATCCGGCCGATCGACTTTATGAAAGAGGAACCTGGAATCCGGCTGGATTTAATAGACTACAGCATCGGCGGGGGGTTGATCGAAAGCAGTCCCGAATTTCTCAGGTTCGTCCTTGGCGACAAGGTGCCGGCCAACGTGGACGAGGATCCGGACTTTGAGGGCACATATTGGCAGGAGGCTTTCGAGGAACTCAAGAAACCAATGATCCACCTGACTCTCTACCCAAAGGTCCACTTTCCCGCTGCGGTCAAGCAGTTCCTGCCCGAAATGCCATTCAAAATTACGATCGTCGGCCAGATCGTTCGCACCCACTTAGCCCAGCTGTCGGATCGGACCGTCCTCCAACACGGAGTGCAATTCGCCTACGAAGCCCAGGGTATTCCGCTAAAGGACGACGAGCTTGTCGACTGGCGCTACTGCCGCTATATCAGGGACAACAAATACCTCAAGGACGCCCACAGCCATTTGACCCAACTCTACGGCTATTTGGAGAACCAAAGTATGACCTCCGCCAACTCGGGCGCGCGCCGTCAATCTCCGGCGGCAGCGGGATAACCTGAGTCCGGCAATCCTAACCTAGCCGCCCTCGTCTTTCCGCTTTTTCGCCGACACCCGACCCTGAAACGCAGATTTGAGCCCCTCGTCGACGAACTTGTGTTGCTGCTCCGACATGCGTTTTTGAACAGAAGCCTGTAGTTTCTCACTCTTCAGCTTTTCATCTTCTGGTTTTTCATCTTCACGGAAACGTTGGCTTATGGCAATGAGCATCTTGCTGTAGGTATTGTGATTCTCCGGCCCCTGGTGAAGAGCATACGGGGGCATAAACTTCAAGCCCCGCTCCATGCTTTTTCGGCTTCGCTCCTCGATCAGATCGCGTGGGAATAACCGAAACGTAATGCGGTACTGCTCCTTCGCCTCGCTCACGCGCTCCAGAAAAAGCGGTAGGAACACCTCGTTTTCCGGACCCGCCTTCTTCGCGAAGGTGCGCATCAGCGACTCTTTGATTTCGTCTGTAATCTTGAAGTGCAGCAGGAAACCGACGGCTACGTTGATGTCGCGCAGGTGATCGTTCGGCTTTTTGACGACGACAGATCGAATTTTGTCGTGCTCGATGTCAGCGAGCAGAGTCTCCTTTATCAGGACATCGATGTTGCCGAGATTCCCGAATTCATCCAAGGTAACGTTCTCGATTACCTTTATCCCCTCCCTCTCGATGTACTTGTCCAGCGGATCTTTGACGCTGTCGAAGTAGTTCCCCTGTGTGCTCTTTTGATTCCAGCCCCCACCGCCGGGCATCACGTAGAGCTTAGCCGCGCTCAGATACCGGTCGAGCACATCCCGCCGGGTGCTCCCGGGTCCGTTGGGAAAACACGTCACCGAGTCGACCCGAACCTCGATGATATCCTCGCCGCCGACGACGAGGTCCTTCGAAAGTTTTTCGTTTGCTTCTTCCCGGGTACCGGTCCAAGGTTTGTCCGAATTGTTTGGATCTTTGGCGATGTAGAAGCTCTTTCTGAGGAAAAAGCCTTTGCCCATGAAATAGATCGGTTTTTCAGCACCCTCGACGTCGGCGGTGTAGCTCACCTGCATCTGTTCGCCCGGCTTCATGAGGCGATCTGTGGGTTCGAAGCTGCCGCCACTCGACGAGCGGGGAAAGGTTATGAAAAAGACTGCTTTCGGTACTTCTTTAAACTTGCGGAAGGTGGAATTGCGGATAATCCCCTTCCCCCGGCCGTGCTCCACCGATTCGGTCAACAGCCTGGGCCGAACCACGTCGGTACCCACTTCGGCTTCCGCGAATGACTCAAAGAGGGGCGCCATCGCGCCCGGTTTGCTGAAAACCTCGACGGTCGAAAATTTCGGTCTCTCTTTTTGTTCGGGTTCTGGTTTAGCTTCGGCCGTAGCCTTGGGTACCTTCTTTACCTTCTTTTTGACTTTGCCTTCAGCTTTTCCTGGACTTTTGGTCTTGCCCATTGTAGGCCTCTAAACCTAGGGAGATAGTGAATTCGGTTGGTTTGCTACGTGGGGCGGAGTTGATTTATGATACAACAATCGGGAAAACTGGTCAAGATTTCAGTCTCAAACGTGCGACTGCCTCGCAGTGGGGCGTTTGGGGGAACATATCGACCGGATGAACCGCGTCGCCCCGATATCCCGCCACCTCCAGATATTTCAGATCGCGCGCTAGAGAAACCGGGTTGCAGGACACGTATAGAATGGTTTCGGGATGCAGATCCACGATCGCTGCCAGCGCCCGATCGTGGACGCCCGCCCTCGGTGGATCCGCGACGATAAGGTCAAATTGGCGTCCATTGGCCTGAAAGCCCTGTAGCACCTCTTCCGCCGGCCCCGAAATAAACTCGCAATTGGTGACGCTGTTTCTCTCGGCGTTCTCGCGCGCATTCACCACCGCATCCTCTTCGAGCTCTACCCCGGTTACAAACCCCGCGCTTTTCGCCAGATACAGGCTGATGGCCCCGACGCCGCAGTATAAATCCAGAACCTCCGCATCTCCGATATCGCCGGCGAGAGTTCCGATCAGGAGGTACAAATTGCCGGCTTGTAGCGGATTTGTTTGGAAAAACGACCTAGTCGAAATTTCGAAATCGAGGCCGACACAGGTCTCCACTATTGAACCCGTGCCTTTCAGGGCGTATTCACTCTGACCAAGTGCAGCCTGTGCCTTGCCCTCATGCAAGGTAACTACGAAGGTGCTGATTTCTGGAATCTCTTCGAGCACGAGAGCCGCCAGTTGATTCACAGTTTCGTTGGGATATTCGGCAACCACCAGATTGACCAGAATCTGCTCGCTCGCCTTGGCATCACGGACCACCAGGAAGCGCAGAATCCCTTCGTGGCTGTGTAAATCGTAAATCGGAATTTCGAGATGATCCGCATGACGTCGAACAGCCCCTACGATATGATTGGAGATCTCTGATTGCAGCTTGCACGATACGACATCGAATACTCTGTTGTACCGCCCGCGCACGTGAAGTCCCAATTGACGCCGCCCTTCGCGGTCCAATCCGAAAGAGAACTCCATTTTGTTGCGATAGAACAGATCTGTTTCACTAGCCAAGATGGGTGCGTGGGGCGTGGTTGCCGAGGCATTTGCTTCCATCGCGTCCGCTATCATTCGAGATTTCAGGTCCAGTTGATCTGCGTAAGCCAGGTCCTGCCACCTGCAGCCACCACAGACCCCGAAGTGCTGACAGCTCGGCTCCTGCCGCCGAAAACCGTGACTGTCAAAGGCGACGACCTCGGCTTCTAGGCGACCCTTTCGTTTGGTGCGTATCCGCGCGGTTACCTCGTCGCCAGGGACTGCTCCGCGGACCGCGATCTCGCGCCCTTGCAAACAGCCCAACCCGTCGCCGGCAACGGTGATACTGTCAATCGGCAGGCGTACGATATCTCCGCGTTTCATGGCTCCCACATCAAAAAAAGGCAGGAGGTTGGTGCCCCCTGCCTCACGTCTCTCGAAATGTCGAAGCTGTGGCTTGCTATTCCTTCGACTCTTCCTGGGTGTCGTCAGATTCGGGCGCGCTTGTTTCCGCAGCGGCGGCTGGCGTGCGGTCGACCAGCTCCAGAATGCAGAGTTCCGCCGCGTCACCACGGCGAGGTCCTAGCTTGACGATGCGCGTATAACCACCGCTCCGACTCTGATAGCGCTGCGCCAGTTCATCGAACAACTTGGACACGATCTTCTTGTTCGGAATCCGTCGCAAGACCTGGCGACGAGCGCTCAAATCGCCCTGCTTGGCAAACGTCACCAAAGACTCGGCAAAACTTCTGAGGGCTTTCGCACGGGGTCCGGTTGTCTTGATCATTTCGTTCTCGAAAAGGGAGGCAGCCATATTTGATAGCATAGCCTTCCGATGGCTGTGATCCCTTCCGAGCTTCGGTATGCGTTTTCCGTGGCGCATGGTTAGAATTCTTCCGCGATAGGACTCGGAATTTCCTCTACTATTTCCACGTTTTCGTATTGGGCCAGATTCATACCCCAAGACAGATTCAGCCTATCGAGGATCTCACCGAGTTCGTTGAGCGATTTCCGACCAAAATTTCGGTATTTCAACATCTCAGATTCGCTTCGCGACACCAGATCGTGCAAATGCGTAATCCCAGCCGCACGGAGGCAGTTGGCCGAACGCACTGACAGTTCCAGTTCGTCGACGGAGGTTGCCAGCAACTTGGCGATCCTCTTCGTTTCCTCATCCACAGCTTTCTCTTCGGCCTCATCCGGCTCTTCTTCGAAGTTGATAAAGAGAGACAAGTGTTCCGTCAGGAGCTTGGCGGCCTGGGCAATCGCGTCTTCGGGATGTATGGATCCATTCGTCCATATTTGCATAGTGAGTTTGTCGTAGTCGGTCCTGCGGCCCACGCGCGCATTCTCGATATCGTAGTTGACCCTGGTTATCGGAGAGTAGTTCGTATCCAGCGGGATAGTACCGATCGGCTGCTCGGCGTTTTTGTTTTCTTCCGCGAAGAGATATCCCCGTCCGTGCCCGATCGTGAGATCCATTCTCAAAGCCGACTTATCTTCCAGCGTTGCTATATGCAGCTCCGGATTCATAACCTCTACGGCTGAATCGACGGCTAGATCCCCGGCCTTCAGTTCGCCGGGCCCCTTGAACTCGATTTTGATGTCTCGCTCTTCCGAGCCAGTATACCGCAAGGCGACCTCTTTGAGATTCAGCACCATCTCAGGGATATCCTCGCGCACCCCTTTTACTACCGTAAACTCATGTTGAACGCCTTCGATATTCAGGGATTTGATCGCTACCCCCTCGATAGCCGAGATCAAAACCCTTCGAAGCGCATGTCCCAACGTCACTCCGAATCCGCGCTCGAGCGGCTGCACTTCAAACTTGCCGTAGGTTTCGTTGAGACTATCCCGATCGACCTCAACCATCCTGGGCATCTGAAAACCGTCAAATTTCATTGATAAACCAGCTCCGGGTAGTGCGGGTGGAAGGCAGACCCTCGCACTTTGTGCGAGAGTTTAGACATCAAACGCGCGAGTAGAACTCGATAACCAACTGCTCTTCGGCCACTGTCGGTATATCTTCCCGATTCGGCTTTTCCATCACGCTTCCCTGAAGATTTACCTTGTCGACCGAGAGCCATGGTACGGAATCGCGCGAGCGGCGCAATGACTCGTGAATCAATTCCAATTTTCTGCTTCTTTCGGTGACTTTGATATTGTCTCCTGGTTTCGTGCTGAATGATGGAATGTTTACGCGGCGATCGTTGACCGTGATGTGATTGTGACGGACGAGCTGACGAGCTGCTTTTCGCGAGGGTGCGAATCCCAATCTGTAGACGACATTGTCCAGTCGGCTTTCGAGCAGACGGAGCAGATTTTCACCGCTCACGCCTGGAATCCGGGTGGCCTCTTTGTAATATCCCCTGAACTGCCGTTCCCGCATTCCATAGAGCCTTGCAAGCTGCTGCTTCGCTCGCAGCTGAACGCTGTAGTCAGACTGCTTACGGCGCATGCCCTGCCCATGTTGCCCCGGGGCATAACTGCGGCGTTCAAACGAACATTTCTCCAAGCCGCAACGCTCCCCCTTCAAAAAGAGCTTTGTCCCCTCACGGCGACAGAAGCGGCAATTTGCTCCAACGTACCTACTCATATCGTTTTTCCTTGCTTATACCCTGCGGCGCTTGGGCGGCCTACACCCGTTGTGGGGAATCGGAGTAACATCCCTGATCGCGGAAATCTCCAGTCCCGTATTCTGCAGGGCGCGAATGGCTGATTCTCTTCCCGAGCCGGGTCCCTTGACCCAGACCTCCACCCGACGCAAGCCCATTGCAACCGCCTCCTCAGCGGCTTTGCCAGCGGCCAGCTGACCTGCAAACGGGGTAGACTTCCGACTTCCGGTTATGCCCATTTTCCCAGGTGTGGCCCACGATATCACATTGCCTTCCCGATCGGTCAGGGTGACGATCGTATTGTTGAAAGTCGCCAGAATATGTGCGACTCCCAGCGCTTCAACCTGCTTCGACTTCTTTCTTCTACGTCGGGATCTCTCCGGGGGCACTGGGATGTTCCTTTCTGCTTGAAGCCTTGGCCCGCCTAGGCCTGTGGCGCTTTCTTCTTACCGGCAACAGGTCGCTGGGGACCCTTGCGCGTGCGCGCATTGGTTTTGGTTCGCTGGCCTCTCGAGGGGAGGCCTCGTCGATGACGCAACCCGCGGTAGCTCCCAATATCCATCAGGCGCTTGATGTTCATGTTGACTTCCCCGCGGAGACTCCCCTCGATCTTGTAGCTGGCTTCGATAACGGTGCGGAGCTGGTTCAACTCCTGTTCGTTGAGTGCGTTCACTCGGGTCTGGGGATCGACTCCGGCTTGCTCGAGTATCTTCCCGGCAGACTTCACCCCGATCCCAAAAATGGCTGTTAGGCCAACTGCGATTCTCCTGTCCCGTGGCAGATCTACACCTGCAATACGCGCCAAATCGCTAGCTCCTCTTTATCCTTGTCGCTGTTTATGTCTGGGGTTTCGCTTGCAGATCACCCGCACTACTCCGTGCCGACGAATGATCTTGCACTCTGAACACCTCTTGCTTACTGACGCTCGCACCTTCATTGCAGCACTCCTCGAAAACAACGCGCCGTTAACTTCGGCGACCTTGTATCTTACCCTTCTTCATGAAACCTTCGTAATGCCTGGTCATTAGCTGGGACTCGACCTGTTGCAAGGTGTCGAGCGCCACACCGACAATAATGAGCAGACCGGTACCTCCGAAGAACTGGGCAAATGACGGAGCCACCTTGAACTGCTGGGTCACGAAAAACGGAAATATGGCCACAGCTGCCAAAGCGACTGCCCCCGGCAGCGTAACGCGAGTCATGATCCTGTCGATGTGTTCGCTCGTCCGCTTTCCGGGGCGTACGCCCGGAATGAAACCGCCATGTTTTTTCATGTTGTCGGAAAGTTGATTCGGATCCATAACGATCGCCGTGTAAAAATAGCAGAAGAAGACGATCATCGTCCCGTACACGAACCAGTAAAACAAGGACTCGGTTGAAAAGTAGGTCCCAATCGCCTCCATCACCCGGCTGTCGGGAAACATCTGCGTAACCGTTCCCGGAAGAAACATAATGGATTGGGCGAAAATTATCGGAATGACACCAGCAGTGTTGATCCGTAAGGGGATATGGGTGGTCTGGCCACCGTAGACTCGACGCCCGACGACCCGTTTCGCGTATTGGACCGGTATTCTACGCTGTCCCTGAGTGAGCAGAATAACAAACGCAACTACGGCAAACATCAAAGCGATCAGGAATAACTCTTCGATGATATTCTTGCCGGCCCCACGATTGATCATGTAGTGGGACCACTCGCTTTTTAAGGCAAAAGGCAGTTCCGCAATGATCCCAATAAAAATTATCAATGATATCCCATTGCCGATCCCGTATTCCGTGATCTGCTCTCCGAGCCACATGATGAAAATCGTGCCGGTGGTAATCGTCAAAACAGTCGCCAAGGTAAATGCGAGGCCCGGCTCAGGGACGGCCGGCAAACCCGAGGCCGGGCCGCGGATACTCGCCAGGAAATAGCTCACGCCGAAGGCCTGACCGGCCGCGAGTGCAACAGTACCATAACGGGTGAACTGGGTGATCTTCTTGCGACCCTCTTCGCCCTCGCGTTGTAGCTTCTGGAAATACGGGATTACCGCGCCGAGGAGCTGCAATATGATAGAGGCGCTGATATACGGCATTATCCCCAATGCAAAGATGGTTCCGCGCGTAAACGCCCCACCCACAAACATGTCGTACAGGCCGAACAAGGTGTTGCCGGAACCGGCGAAGAATTCCTGCAGAACTCGAAGATCGATCCCGGGCGCCGTGATCTGACCACCGATTCGGTAGACTACCAACAAAGCCACGGTGATGAGGATCTTCTTCCGCAGATCGGGGATCTTGAAACAGTTTCGGAAACTTTCAATCACGCTTGATCACCTCGGCGCTACCCCCTGACGCTATTATCTTATCGGTGGCACTCTTGGAAAACTTGTGGGCGCGAACGACCAGGGCCTTACTGAGATCGCCTTCTCCTAGGACCTTTATCGGCATTGAGCCACGTATCGGCATTGAGCCACGCCGAACCAGGCGCTTCTCCCTCATCTCCACCGGCCCCACATCGCCATTCCACTCAATCGCCTCGATAGCAGCAAGATTGACGACTTGATATTCATTCTTGAACTGCTTGTTCGAAAATCCAACCTTCGGAATGTGCCGGAAAAGCGGCAGCTGCCCACCGGAGAATCCGGTCCGACGGCCACGTTTGGCACCGGAACGCGCCCGTTGACCTTTGTGTCCCTTGCCCGACGTTTTGCCGGTTCCGGAGCCGATACCCAGACCGAGGCGTTTCGTTTGGCGGCGGAACCGCATTGGCAAGTTTAGTTCGTTGAGATCCATGTTCCTTACGTGGGCGGAAGCCTATGAGTCTATCTCTTCCACCTCCAAAAGGTGTTCAACCTTGCTAATCATTCCGCGAATCTGGGGCGAATCTTCGTGTACGACTCGATGATTCAGTCGTTTAATACCCAGCGCTTCAATGGTGTCTTTTTGATCTCGTGCGCGCCCGATCGCGCTTCTTCTCTGTACGATGGCAAACTTCATGGCTACACCATCAACCCCGCAAGGTCGAAATCTGAACACCGCGCTCGCTGGCCACCATCTCCGCGTCGCGCATCTCGCCCAGTGCCACAACGGTGGCCTTCACGACGTTCTGGGTGTTGTTGGAGCCGAGGGATTTCGTGAGAATATCGTGCACCCCGGCTAGTTCGAGAACTATGCGTACGCCGCCACTGGCGATAACCCCGGTTCCGGGAGAGGCAGGTTTGAACAGAACTTTTGCGGCACTGAATTTGCCAATCGATTCATGAGGAATCGTCCCGTTGACGACGGGCACCGAGACGATGGACTTTTTGGCCGCCTCCGTGGCCTTGCGAATCGCCTCCGATATCTCACCGGCCTTACCGGCGCCCACACCTACGTGTCCGGCTCGATCGCCTACGACGACGAGAGCATTGAAGCTGAACCGACGTCCGCCCTTGCGAACATGGGACACTCTCTTGATGCTATTCTGCACCACTACTTCACTGAGTTCCAAATCGTTTGGATTTATTCTGTCAGCCACCTATCACTCCCTTAGACCTGTAGTCCTCCTTCGCGCGCACCATCTGCTACAGCTTTGACCACACCGTGGTACAGGAAACCGCCGCGATCGAACACGACCTTGTCGATGCCCTGTTCCTTTGCCCTGGCAGCCAGCATCTTTCCCATTTCCCGCCCTTGAGCAACACGACTCTCAAATTTGACCTCGCGAATTTCCGCAGATCTCGTCGAAAGCCCCGTTAGAGATCTCCCCGTCGCATCGTCGATGATCTGCGCTTCGATATTTCGCAGCCCCCGAAAGACGACGAGTCGAGGCCTGTCGGCAGTGCCCGAAACCTTCTTTCGCGTCCGATGACGACGACGAGCCTTTGCCTTCGATTTGCTAAGTGTTTGAAGTCTCGTTGCCAATTATGCTACCGCCGATTTCCCTGCTTTAAAATGAATAATCTCGTCTTGATAGCGGATCCCCTTCCCCTTGTACGGTTCCGGTTTACGCTTGAAGCGGATATCCGCGGCCACCTGGCCCACTTTTTGTTTGTCGATCCCGCTCACTACGATCCGCGCTTGAGCACCACCCTGCGGATCTTCGGTCGTAATCTCTATTCCTTCGGGCGCTTCATAGACGACAGAGTGAGAGTACCCGATTTCAAGAGTGAGCTTCCTGCCTTGGACATCGGCCCTGAAGCCGACACCGTATACATCCAAACGCTTTTGGAACCCGCTCGTGACGCCGGCAACAGCGTTGGCAACGAGAGACCTTATCAGACCGTGAAGCGATCGGGTGATCTTCGATTCGTTTCGCCGATTGACCTGAACAGTCCCCTCGTTTACCTCGACGGAGATCCGCGACGGGTCGAACGAAACTGCGAGATTCCCTTTGGGCCCCTTCACACTCAACGATCCGGCACTAAGAGATGCCTCGACCCCTCCCGGCAACAAAACTGGTTGAATTCCAACTCGAGACACCGGTATTGCTCCTGCTCACCAAACCTTGCAAAGGACTTCGCCACCAACTCCGGCAGCTCGCGCCTCGCGGTCGGTCATGACTCCCTTCGACGTCGTAACGATCGCGATCCCTAACCCGCGCAATACTCTTGGGACACTCGTCTTGGCGGAGTATTGACGGAGGCCGGGTTTGCTTACACGCTCCAAACCCCTGATGATGTTCTTATTTTCCGCATCGTACCTGAGATAAAGTCTCAGCATTCCCTGCTTGCTGTCTTCGATGTAGGCGAAATTGTCGATAAACCTATTTTCGGCGAGAACACGGGCGATCTCCCGCTTCAGCTTGGAAGCGGGAACATCGACCCTTTTGTGGCTTGCGCTTGATGCGTTGCGAATGCGGGTCAGCATGTCGGCGATTGGATCAGTCATTCCCATCGTCAGAATCTCCTACCAGCTGGCCTTTGTCACTCCGGGGATTTCTCCCCGCAGTGCCAATGTGCGAAAGCAGATTCGGCACAGACCAAACTTTCGGTATACAGCCCTCGCTCTGCCGCAGTTGTGACACCGGGTATACTTCCGCACCTGATACTTCGGCTCCCTACCCGCTTTTATCAACAGACACTTCCTGGCCATCGATTCGCTCCGTCTAGGTACCGAATGGGACGCCGAAGAAGCGAAGCAATTCGATCGCCTCATCGTCCGTATCGGCTGATGTAACCATGGTTATGTTCATTCCCCGAACTCGGTCTATTTTGTCGTAATCCATCTCCGGAAAGATGATCTGCTCCTTTACGCCCATGTTGAAGTTTCCTCGTCCGTCGAAACTCTTCCTCGACAGCCCGCGGAAATCGCGCACCTGGGGCAGTGCAAAATGGATCAGACGATCAAGGAAATCGTACATACGCTTTCGGCGCAGAGTTACGGAGCAACCGACCACCATGCCCTCGCGAATCTTGAAATTCGAAATTGCCTTCTTCGCCTTCCTGGGCGCCGGCTGCTGTCCGGTGATTGCCTTCAGATCGGCGAAAGCACCATCAACAAGCTTCGAATCCTGCGAGGCTTCACCAACACCGATGTTAACGACAATCTTCTGCAGTCGAGGCACCTGCATCGGGTTGGTATAACCAAATTTCTCGATCATGGCAGGCATGATCTCAGTTGCGAATCGCTCGTGTGTGCCAGAAGCCATAAGATTATCGCGAATCGATCATCTCGCCACTTCGCGCAGAAGTGCGAACGTATTTGCCGGTTTCCAGCTGCTTCTTGCGAATCCTCGTGGGCTGATCGGTGTCGCTGCACACCACCATGAGATTCGAAATATGAATCGGAGCTTCCCGCTCTATGATTCCCCCCTGGGGGTCTCTTCGGGTTGGCCTCGTGTGCCGCTTCATCATCCGCACCCCTTCGACAATGGCTCGCTCGTTCCCTTTGACGATGCTCAGAACGCGGCCCCGTTTTCCCCTCTCGTTGCCACTGACCACTTGAACTATGTCGCCCTTGCGGATATTCATTACGCTCTTATACGACCTCTGGGGCCAGCGACACAATGCGCATAAACTGCCGATCTCTCAGTTCGCGGGCGACCGGACCAAAGATTCGGGTCCCGCGAGGCTCTTTGTCCTCGTTGATCAAAACTGCGGCATTTTCGTCGAATCGGATGTAGGACCCGTCAGCCCGCCGGTACTCTTTCTTGGCTCGAACGACTACGGCCCTGGCGACCTCGCCCTCTTTAATAGGACCATTGGGAATGACATCGTAGAGCGACACGACAATAGTGTCACCAACGGTCGCGTACCGCTTTCTCGAGCCACCCAAAACCCGTATGCAACGCGCCCTCCGCGCACCGGCGTTGTCCGCCATTTTTACAACCGTATATTCGCGAATCACCGCTCAACCCCTCTCCGCCTCAGAGAACTTCCACGACACGCCACCGCTTCCGCTTGCTGAGCGGTCGGCACTCTTCGATGCGGACGATATCGCCCACACTTGACAATTCCCCTTCGTCGTGGGCGACGAACTTTGCGGTCCGTCGTATCACACGGCCGTACAGCTTGTGCAGAATACGCTGTTCGATTGCGATAACACGGGTTTTAGCGTTGTTTGCGGTGACGACCGTGCCCTCGGTTCTTCGACGGACCGAGCTATGTGCCTCTGCCAAGTCTAACCCTCTCCTCCGGGCAATGGCCTTACACCCGATTTGTGTTCCTGAAGTACGGTGTTAACCCGCGCGATGTCCCGTCGCACCTGCCGCAGCCGCACGGGACTCGTCAACTGACTGGATGCGTGTTGAAAGCGGAGATTGAAGCCTTCCTCCTGAAGTTCCTCCAGTCGTGCAGTCACTTCCTCAAGACTCATTTCGCGAAACTCGCTCGCCTTCATGTCGCGGCAACTCTTTGTACGAACTTCATTTTTATCGGCAACTTGTGGCCTGCCCGCCGGAACGCTTCTTTGGCCATATCCTCCGTTACGCCCGCCAATTCGAAAACCACCCTTCCCGGCTTGACCACGGCAACCCAACCCTCCGGTGCCCCTTTTCCCTTCCCCATGCGGGTCTCCGCGGGCTTTTTCGTAATCGGCTTATCGGGGAAAACGCGAATCCAGAGTTTTCCGGTGCGGCTGATGTAGCGACTTACGGCGATTCTGGCTGCTTCAATCTGGCTGCTCGATATCCAACCTGGCTCCAACGCCTTCAAGCCGAATTCACCAAAGGAGACCATCTCTCCACCTTTCGCCTGCCCCCGCATCCGGCCGCGAGACTGCTTTCTCCACTTCGACGTTTTTGGCATTAACATGGTTGGTACTTCCTAAAAACTAGAACGAGTCCGTACGTGGCATACCGTCGGGGGTTTCTTCATCGACCACCTCCCCATGGCAAATCCAAACCTTGACGCCGATCGTCCCGGACATGGTGTAGGCCGTGGCCATGGCATAGTCGATGTCGGCGCGCAGTGTGTGCAGCGGAACCCGCCCGGCCGGCTCAGATCGCTCTCGCCTGCCCATTTCCGCCCCGTTGATGCGTCCGGCACAAACGATGCGAATTCCCTCGGCCCCCATACGCATGGAAGAGGCTACAGCTTTCTTAACGGCGCGGCGAAACGCCACGCGTTGTTGCAACTGTCGCGCCAGATTGTCAGCCACAAGCTGGGCATCCAACTCGGGCTTTTTTATCTCCTGGATGTTGAGCGATACGTCTTTCCCCGTCAGTTCCTTCAACTCATCGCGCAGCTTGTCCACTTCCGCTCCGCGCCGGCCAATGGCTATCCCAGGCCTCGCGGTGTGTACCTCAACGGTCACGCGTTTCGGCTGCCGCTCAATGTTGATGCGTGAGACTCCCGCCCGTTGGAGGCGTTGCTGCACATATTTCCGCAGCATCATATCCTCCCGGAGTAACTCCGAGAAATCCTTTTCAGCAAACCAGTTCGAACGCCAGCCTTTGATTACGCCGACCCTAAATCCGTATGGATGCGTTTTCTGTCCCAACCCCTTCTCCGATCAGTCTAGTTCGTCACTCACGATCATCGTGAGATGACTGTGGCCTTTTACGATGCGGTCGGCGGACCCTCTGGCCCTGGGCCGTATGCGTTTGAGATCTCGAGCTTTGTCCGCAAATACCGTTTTTACAAACAGCTCATCCGCATCAACGGGATTCTCGACTTCTCTGTTCAAGGCGTTCGCGATGGCAGAGCGAAGCGTCTTTTCGATCACCTTCGAAACCGGCCTAGTAGAAAACCGCAGGATATTGAGGGCTTCTCCCACCGGCTTGTTCCTGATCAAATCGATTATTTGCCGAACCTTGGTCACCGGCACCCCGATATTGGATTGATGAGCTCTTGCTTCCACGCCTTCACCTATCTATCTGCGAAGTCCCGTAGCGCGTTCGGTCAGCTTGCCCCCATGGCCCCTGAAAGTCCGCGTAGGTGAAAACTCACCCAACTTGTGACCGACCATGTTCTCCGAAATGTAGACCGGAATGAACTTGTTCCCGTTATGCACAGCCAGCGTATGCCCGACGAAGTCGGGCGAAATCGTCGAGCGCCGCGACCAGGTCTTCAGCACTTTTTTCTCGCCCGTTCTGTTGAGCTCTTCGATCTTGACCGCAAGATGCTCGTCAATGAACGGGCCCTTCTTTACTGATCTTGGCATCCCTACCTACTTGCTCTTACGGCGGCGAACAATCCAATCATCGGATTTTATTCCCCGCTTACGCGTTTTGTATCCCTTTGTCGGCTTCCCCCAGGGAGTTACCGGATGTCTTCCACCAGACGACTTGCCTTCCCCGCCGCCGTGGGGATGATCCACCGGGTTCATTACGACTCCGCGCACCTTGGGTCGACGCCCCTTCCAGCGAGATCTTCCGGCCTTGCCCAGCACGATATTCTGATGCTCCAGGTTGCCCACCTGCCCGATAGTTGCGTAACACCGCGTCATCACTTCTCGTATCTCCCCAGAAGGCAGGCGCAACTGGGCCCGTTTCTCGTCGCGACCGAGCAATTGAACCCCCGAGCCGGCGCTGCGCGCCATCTTTCCGCCACCCTGTGGATACAACTCTATATTGTGAACGATCGAACCCAGTGGAATCTTTTCGAGCGGGAGGGCGTTCCCCACCTGGATCGGCGCATCGGGACCCGACTGAACGACGTCGCCCTCGGCGAGGCCTTGGGGAGCCAGAATATATCGCTTCTCCCCATCGGCATACGTCACTAACGCGATGAAGGCCGACCTGTTGGGATCGTACTCGATTGAGGTTACTTTACCTGGAATTCCCAGCTTGTCGCGCCGGAAATCGATCATCCGATAGCGGCGCTTGTGTCCCCCACCCCGCCTTCGCATTGTCATTCGACCCTGGTTATTTCGTCCGCCCGACTTGGTCAAGGGGGCCAGCAGCGACTTTTCCGGCGCCTGCTTGCTCACACCCTCAAAGGAGTTTACGGTCTTGAACCGTTGGGTCGGGGTAGTCGGTCTGAATTTCTTTACAGCCATATCGTCCTATCGCCCGCGGTTAGGCGCTTTCCAACACATCAATGGTTTCGCCCTCTTTCAAGGTAACGTACGCCTTTTTCCAGGCGGCCGTCCGTCCCGTAAATGCGCCCTGCCGCTTCGGTTTTGGCGGCACTGAAACAGTGCGAACGGATTCGACCTTCACCCTGAAGACCGATTCCACAGCCTGGCGAATCTGAATCTTGTTTGCCCGCCGATCCACCTTGAAAGCGTACTGGTTGCTTTCGCGGAGTATGGTGGCTTTCTCCGTGATAACCGGCCGATGAAGCACTGATCGCGGACTATTCATTTGAGATCGAGCCGTGCAGTTCGCTCAATTTTTCGACTGCCTGACGCGTGAACAGAACTACGTCCGCCGCCATGATATCATGAGTGCACAAGGTAGTAACCGGTTGAATCTCCACGGAGCGAATATTTCTACACGACTTGTGCAAGATACCGTCGCTGTCTGGAGTGACAAACAGAACCTTCGAAGCATCTAGCCCGCAGGCGGTGATAATAGCATGGAACGACTTCGTGCTCGGCTCCTCGAACCGAAAGTCTTCTACGACATGGACATCTCTGGTCCTGCCTTTGAGCGTCAACGCCGAGCGAAATGCCAGACGCCGTAGCGTCCGCGGTACTTTCAGCGAGTAATTCCGCGGTTTCGGCCCGAAGGCAACTCCACCACCTCTCACGATAGGTGAACGCAGCGAACCCCTGCGGGCAATCCCGATCCCTTTCTGACGATGCCGTTTTTTGCTTGTCCGTGCGATTTCAGAGCGCGTTTTGGTCGAAGCGTTCCCCTGACGTTGATTCGTCTCGTACGCTACAAGCGCACGATACAGGGCATAGTCGGATACCCGGGCCTCGAACAAGGGCTCGGGCAGTTGCACCTCACCGCTGGGCTTGCCCGATTCGCTCTTAACTTCGACTGAAATTGCCATGCTACCCTAGGTCAGACCTTGATATCGATTCCAATGCCAGCGGGAAGATCCAGCTTCATAAGTGCGTCGACTGTCTGGGGAGTCGAGTCGTAGATGTCGATGAGGCGCTTGTGCACCCGTGTCTCGAACTGCTCTCTCGACTTCTTGTCGACGTGGGGTGAACGAAGGACCGTATAGATGGTGCGATCCGTTGGCAACGGAACTGGACCGGCGATCCGTGCCCCGCTTCTCTTGACGGTTTGCACGATCTCGTCGACAGACTTATCTAGCGCAGCGTGATCATACGCTTTGAGACGGATTCGAATTCTGTCGACTGCCACTAACTCTTCTCCTAAGTAGACCGGTCTTATTCGACCACTTCGGTAACAACGCCGGAACCGATCGTGCGGCCACCTTCGCGAATGGCGAACTTCAGCGTCTCCTCGATCGCGATTGGCTGAATCAACTCGACGTTCATGTTGACATTGTCGCCAGGCATCACCATCTCTGTTCCTTCTGGCAGCTCAATGGAGCCTGTAACATCGGTAGTCCGGAAGAAAAACTGCGGTCGATATCCGGTGAAGAAGGGTTTCTCACGGCCCCCTTCCTTGCTGGTCAAAACGTATACTTCGGCTTTGAATTTTGTGTGCGGAGTAATGGTTCCCGGATGGCACACAACCATGCCGCGGAGGAGCTCGTCTTTCTCGACGCCGCGTAGAAGCAGCCCGACGTTATCGCCGGCTTCCCCCTCATCCAGAAGCTTGCGAAACATCTCGACGCCGGTACAGACGGTTTTCCGGGTGTCGCGGATTCCGACGATCTCGACATCTTCCCCGGTCTTTACGATTCCCCGCTCGATGCGGCCGGTGCCAACGGTTCCGCGCCCAGTAATACTGAATACATCTTCTACCGGCATCAGGAAGGGTTGATCTACCGGACGCGTGGGCATTGGAATGAACTCATCGACCGCCGCAACAAGACTGTCAATCGATTGTGTTCCTGTCTCGCCTGCGTCTCCTTCGAGAGCTTTGAGGGCAGAGCCGCGGATTACCGGCGCATCGTCGCCTGGAAAATCGTATTCCGAAAGCAGTTCACGGGTCTCGAGCTCGACCAGGTCGAGAAGCTCTTCGTCATCCACCATATCTACCTTGTTCATATAGACAACGATCTGCGGGACGTTGACCTGACGCGCCAGCAGAATGTGCTCGCGAGTCTGGATCATGGGACCGTCTGCAGCACTCACCACCAGGATCGCTCCGTCCATCTGGGCGGCACCCGTGATCATGTTCTTGATGTAGTCCGCGTGGCCAGGACAATCGACGTGGGCGTAATGGCGATTCTCGGTCTCATACTCCTGGTGAGAGACGTTGATCGTCACTCCGCGGGCTTTTTCCTCGGGCGCGTTGTCGATATCGTCGACACCTTTGGCTTCGGCCAGACCCTTGCTAGCCAAGTGCAGCGTAATGGCCGCCGTCAAGGTGGTCTTTCCGTGGTCCACGTGACCGATGGTTCCGATGTTCACGTGGGGTTTGTTGCGCTCGAATTTCTCCTTGGCCATCTCTCTACTCTCTCCTTATGTGGGTCACGCCGAACCGTCGGTGCCAGTCTTGTTTCCGTATGTGTTGGTGACGATCTCTTCCGTAATCTGCTGAGGCACTGCCAGGTATTTGGCAAACTGCAGCGTAAATACGCCCCTTCCCTGAGTAAGAGAGCGGAGGCGCGTAGCATACCCAAAGGTTTCCGCCAGAGGGACCAGAGCGGTTATCACCTGGGCATCCGACCTGTGATTGACACCCTGAACGTTTCCACGATGGGCATTGATATCTCCTATGACATCGCCCATGTATTGCTCCGGCACCACGACCTCGAGTTCCATCACTGGCTCTACTAGATACGGCGCCGAACGTCGCGCCCCATCCTTGAAGGCCATGGAGCCTGCCACCTTAAATGCCACCTCCGAGGAATCCACCTCGTGGTAGGAACCATCCACCAGGGTAACCTTGACATCTTCGATGGGAAACCCGGCGACCGGACCTGAGGACATCGCCTCGCGAATACCTTCCCGCACCGGCGAAATGTACTCACGTGGGATATTGCCCCCCACGATCTTCGATTCAAACACCAGGCCAGTTCCGGCTTCGCCCGGTTCCATTTCGATTTCCACATGGCCGAACTGTCCGCGTCCGCCGGACTGGCGCACGAATCGTCCGGTAGCGGCGACAGGTTTCGCCAACGCCTCCTTATAAGCCACCTGCGGCCGTCCCACGTTCGCCTCGACATTGAACTCCCGAATCATGCGATCGATCAATATCTCGAGGTGCAACTCGCCCATTCCAGACATAATGGTCTGACCCGTGTCATCGTCGATTCGCACTTTGAAAGTCGGATCCTCTTCGCTGAGCTTCTCCAGCGCAACGTGCAAATGCTCCTGGTCAGCCCGGGTCTTGGGCTCGATCGCAATGTGAATGACGGGATCGGCAAAATCGATCTTTTCGAGAATGACCGGGGCTTGTTCCTGACACAAGGTGTCTCCGGTCGTAGTACCTTTAAGCCCTACAACGGCAACGATATCGCCGGCGTACACTTCCTTGCGCTCGGTGCGGTCATTGGCATGCATCTCGAGGATTCTTGAGATGCGTTCACGCCGCTCCGTAGTAGCGTTGAAGACGTATGAACCTGCCATCAGCGTCCCGGAGTAAATCCGCACGAAACTCAACCGACCCACAAACGGATCCGTCATTATCTTGAATGCTAGCGCGGCGAGGGGCTCTTCATCGCTCGCTTGCCGTGTTACCTCTTCTTCGGAATCGGGTAGGGTTCCCGTGATCTGCGGTACATCCGCCGGCGAGGGCAGGTACTTCACGACAGCGTCCAGAAGGCGTTGCACACCTTTGTGTCTGAAGGCACTTCCGCAAACAACAGGAACAGCCTTGAGGGCGATCGTCGCCTCGCGCAAAGCAGCTTCTATCTCCTCTGATCCGATTTCCCTGCCTTCGAGAAACTTTTCCAGCAAGCCGTCGTCGAATTCCGCGACGGCCTCCAGGAGCTTCTCCCGGTAGGTCATGGCTTTTTCAACGAGGTCATCTGGAATGTCGTCGACGAAGAATTTTACGCCGTGGCTTCCCTCTTCGTAGGTCACCGCCTTCATATCGATAAGATCGATTAAGCCAGTAAACGTTTCACCCGTGCCAATAGGCAGCTGAACAGGTACAAAATTGCTGCCCAGGCGATTGCTAAGCATATCGAGAACGTTGTAGAAATCGGCGCCGTTTCGATCCATCTTGTTGACAAAGGCGATCCGGGGAACGTTATAACGATCGGCTTGCCGCCACACGGTCTCGGACTGCGGCTCTACTCCGCCAACGGCACAAAAAACCCCTACGGCTCCGTCTAGGACCCGCAGGGATCGTTCGACCTCGGCCGTAAAATCTACGTGGCCGGGGGTGTCGATAATATTGATTCGGTGCCCATCCCAAAGGCAGGTGGTGGCAGCCGAGGTAATGGTGATGCCACGCTCGCGCTCCTGATCCATCCAGTCCATCGTGGTGTTGCCTTCGTGGACTTCACCCATTCGGTGTAAACGTCCTGTGTAGAACAGGATGCGCTCCGTCGTCGTGGTTTTGCCCGCATCGATATGAGCGGCGATGCCGATATTGCGGGTGGTGTCTATGTCGTACTCGCGAGCCATCTCAACAAGTCTTCGTTAGAATCTGAAATGCGCAAACGCCTTGTTTGCATCGGCCATTCGGTGAACATCTTCCCGTTGGCGCACGGCGCCACCCTCACCCCTTGAGGCGGCCATAAACTCGTTGGCGAGGCGCTCGGCCATAGTGCGCTCCGCCCGCTCGCTGGCAAATCGGATCAACCAGCGAATCGAACGAGCTGTTCTTTCTTCCGGTCTCACTTCGATGGGAATCTGATACGTCTGCCCCCCCACCCTTCGCGAACGAACCATGATCATGGGTTTGGCATTTTCCACGGCCTTCTGGAAAACTTCGATGCCATCCTGGTCAGACTTGCTGTTTACAATGTCTATGGCAACGTAGAAGATCTTCTCCGCCACGCTCTTCTTGCCCTTTTTTATGAGGCTGTTGATGAACCTCGACACCAGCACGTTGGCAAACTTGGGATCGGGAAGAATCTGTCTTTTGACCGCTTTTCTTCTACGGGACATAGGCTATTCGATAACCTCGGATTTGCATATTCTGTAGCTCATTTAAGACTTGTCGGGCTTGCGGGTCCCGTACTTCGAGCGACTCTGCCGGCGCTCGTCGACTCCGCTGGCATCGAGAACCCCGCGAATTATATGGTAGCGCACGCCGGGACAATCCTTCACACGGCCTCCGCGCACGAGCACGATCGAGTGCTCCTGGAGATTGTTTCCCTCTCCCGGTATGTACGCCGTAACCTCGGTTCCTGTCGTCAGTCGAACACGGGCCATTTTGCGCAACGCCGAGTTCGGTTTTTTTGGCGTAGAAGTGTAGACGCGCGTGCAGACACCGCGCCGTTGCGGGCACTTGTCGAGCGCCGGCGCGTCTTTCTTCTTGTAAATCTTCTTCCGCCCCTTGCGAATCAGTTGGCTAATGGTCGGCAAGAATAAATTTCACTCCTGAATACGCGTAAAAATGGCAAACTTAAAAAGTTAAGGCCCGGTATTATATATGTCAATACAGTGTTACTGTTCCAATGTTCCGGCGCCGATTTCCTCAAGATGTTTGGTACCGTCGCCATTCGAACCTTCCCCATTGTCCCCCGAATCGTCGTAAGTGACCGTCCGGTAGAGCTGGCTTCCAGTCCCAGCGGGGATCAAACGGCCAATGATTACATTCTCCTTCAAACCGCGCAGGTGGTCGATTTTGCCCTGCACCGCCGCTTCGGTCAGGACCCGTGTGGTCTCCTGAAAAGAGGCTGCGGATATGAAGCTGTCGGTCCGTAGCGATGCCCGCGTAATCCCGAGAAGGATCGGTTGACACGTGGAGGGATCTCCACCCTCCATGAGCACCTTCTGGTTTTCTTTGTTGAAGCGAATCTTATCCACCTCCTCCCCTTCCAGGAAGTTGGTATCTCCGGGATCCATAACCCGGACCTTCTGCAACATCTGCTTGACGATCACCTCGATGTGTTTGTCGTTGATTTCGACGGCCTGGAGTCGGTAGACATCCTGGATCTCGTTGACCAGGTACTCCTGAACCTTGTTCACTCCTTGAACCCGAAGGATGTCGTGAGGGTTCACCGACCCCTCGGAAAGGCGCTCACCGGCGAATACCCGGTCGCCATCGTGGACTCGCAGATGTTTTCCGTATGGCACCAGATACTTGCGTTCCTCACCGTCTTCACCCGTCACGATCAACTCGCGGTTGCCGCGTACCAGGCCACCCAGCCGAACCGTGCCATCTATCTCGGAGATCACTGCAGGTTCTTTGGGACGGCGAGCTTCGAAGAGCTCGGCGACCCGAGGCAGTCCGCCAGTGATGTCGCGGGTCTTGGCGCGCTCGCGAGGTATCTTCACCAGCACCTGGCCTGGGGGAATTTCGGTCTTGTCGTTGACCAGGAGTCGCGCGCCCACCGGAATAATGTAGGTGCGCTTGCCCAGATTCTTGCTGTCCACTTCGATCTGGGGGCTCAAAGAGCGGTCACGTTGCTCGACGATACTCCGGGCACTCATGCCCGTCGTTTCATCGAACTCCTCCCGCATCGTCACTCCCTCTTCGATGTCGACGAATTTCACCTTTCCAGGGCGGTCGCTGATTATGACGATGTTGTAAGGGTCCCATTCGTAGAGAACCTGTGTGGGATCCACTTCATGGTCGGCCTCCACTTTAAGGTGGGCACCGTACGGTACGTTTACGCGCGAACGCACCCGATTCTGCTCATCCAGAAGCTCAATTTCACCATTGCGGCCGACGACAGTCTTTCCAAGATCCGGATGGTCGACCGTATTTACGTTGACCAGATTTACGGTGCCCTGACGGCGGGCCATGATTTGGGACTGCTCGGCGATGCGGCTGGCTGTGCCACCGATGTGGAAAGTGCGCAAAGTCAACTGCGTGCCCGGCTCCCCGATGCTCTGAGCCGCGATGACGCCCGTGGCCTCACCCACATTGACCGGTTTTCCAGTGGCGAGATTTCTTCCGTAACACTGGATGCAGACGCCACGCTCCGATTCGCAGGTCAGCACGGACCGGATGAGCACCTGCTCCAAGCCGGCCTGGGCAATCTTGTTGGCATCCTCCTCTTCGAGCAATGTGCCGTTCACGACCACGACGTTGCCATCAGCGTCGACGGCATCTTCCAGAATGACACGCCCCACAATGCGGTCGGCCAACGGTTCGACGATCTCTTCACCATCCTTGAGAGCGCCGATCCACAAACCTTGGACGGTTCCACAATCGCCCTCGCTGATGACCACGTCCTGCGCCACATCGACCATTCTCCGAGTCAGATAACCCGCCTCGGCGGTCTTGAGCGCTGTGTCCGCCAGCCCCTTCCGGGCTCCGTGGGTGGAAATGAAATACTCCAGAACCGACAGGCCCTCTTTGAAGGACGCGATGATCGGTGTCTCTATGATTTCGCCGACGGCTCCGGTCAGCTTCTTCTGCGGTTTGTTCATCAGCCCGCGCATGCCCCCGAGCTGTTTTATCTGATCCTCGTTGCCACGGGCGCCTGAGTCTTCCATGATGAACACGGAGTTGAAACCTTCCTCCGCCTCTTCAAGCGTCCGCTGCGTAGCCCGCGACACTGCAGAGGTCGCGTGGGTCCAGATGTCGATGATCTTGTTATAGCGTTCGCCATCGGTGATGATTCCATTGGCGTACTGGTCGCCTACCTTCTCCACCTCGGTCAACGCTTCGTTGATCAGCTTGTCTTTATCAGTGGGCACCACGACATCATCTATGGATATGGTGATGCCGGCCATCGTCGCACTTTGGTAACCCAGCTTCTTGAGTTGATCCACAAACTCTGCCGTTCGCCGGTTCCCCAGATGGCGGTGGACCTGGGACGTGATCTGCTTGATGTCGCTCTTGGCCACCGCTCGATTGATAAAACCGATCTCTTCGGGCAATACCTCATTGAAGATGAGACGTCCGACTGTCGTGTCGATGATTTCACCATCGATGCGAACCTTGATCGGCTGGTGCAGCTTTAGGCGATCGGTTTCATACGCGATGCGAGCTTCCACAGCATTGGCAAATGTTCGCTCCGAATTCTCAACATCGCTGAACCGCACCTTGGTCAGGAAATTGCTTCCCAGGACGATGTCCTGCGGACTGTCCATCAACACGGGCTCGCCATCGGCCGGTTTGAGAATATTGTTTGAGGCAAGCATCAGCAGACGGGCTTCGATCTGGGCCTCAAAAGAGAGAGGAACGTGGACCGCCATTTGATCGCCGTCGAAGTCGGCGTTGAACGCGGCGCACACGAGTGGATGAAGGCGGATCGCCTTCCCCTCAACCAGAATCGGCTGGAACGCCTGAATGCCCAGGCGGTGTAATGTGGGAGCACGGTTCAGGAGCACGCAGTGATCCTGGATGATCTCTTCCAGAATGTCCCATACCTCGGGACGTTCTCGCTCCACAAGCTTCTTGGCACTCTTAACCGTCTGCACCATGCCCTTCTCTTCAAGCTTCTTGATTACGAAAGGCTTGAACAGTTCCAGGGCCATGCTCTTAGGGAGACCGCATTGGTGCAGCTTGAGTTCGGGTCCCACGACGATGACGGAACGTCCTGAGTAATCGACCCGCTTGCCCAGCAGGTTCTGCCTGAAACGTCCCTGTTTTCCTTTGAGCAGATCGCTCAGCGATTTCAGGGATCGGTTGCCATCGCCACGGACCGCCCGTGATCGACGGCCGTTGTCGAACAGGGCATCAACTGCCTCCTGCAACATGCGTTTTTCGTTTCGCAGGATGACTTCCGGCGCTTTTATGCTGATCAGCTTTTTCAAACGGTTGTTCCGGTTGATCACGCGACGATACAGATCGTTCAGATCGGAAGTGGCGAATCGCCCGCCCTCCAACGGCACCAACGGTCGCAGGTCGGGCGGAATCACTGGAATGTTGTCAAGGATCATCCATTCCGGGCTGTTTTCCGATTGGCGGAACGCCTCGACGACCTTCAGGCGTTTGAGGGCTTCCTGCTTGCGCTGAATGGAGGTCTCCATTCGGACCTGTGTCCGTAGTTCCGCGGACAACTCCTCGATATCAATGGAGGCCAGCAAATGTTTGACCCCCAACGCTCCCATATCGACCTCCGGATCGAAACCTTGCTCCCGAAGCTCCATCAACTCTTCTTCGGTAAGCAGGCTGAGACGTTCAATCGGGGCATCTCGCGGATCGACCACGACGTAGGATTCGTAATAGAGAATACGCTCGAGGTTCCGCATGGAGATGTCGAGCAAAGCCCCTATTCTGGAGGGCAGCGACTTGAAATACCAAATGTGGGATACGGACACGGCAAGCTCGATGTGGCCTAGGCGTTCGCGCCGCACCTTGGCCTGTGTGACCTCTACACCACATCGATCACACACCACGCCACGGTACCTGATCCCCTTGTATTTGCCACAATGGCAGGTCCAGTCTTTGACTGGACCGAAGATTCGTTCGCAGAAAAGGCCGTCGCGTTCCGGTTTGAAAGATCGGTAATTTATCGTTTCCGGCTTCGTCACCTCTCCATGTGACCAGGCCCGAATGGTATCGGGAGACGCAAGTTGAATGCGAATGGAATCGAAATCAACCGCTTTTCTCGAAAGCATTGAACTTTCTAACAAGGCAACCCCCCTTTGGTGAGTATCTCGGTCCTCAATATGGTTCGACGATACTGCTGTCTTCGAGGATTACATCGAGGCAAAGACTCTGCAGTTCCTTTACCAACACGTTGAACGACTCGGGCACACCCGGCTCGGGAGGATTTTCTCCTTTCACAATGGCTTCGTAGATCTTGGACCGACCGGCTACGTCGTCTGATTTTACGGTCAACATCTCCTGCAGGGTGTAAGCCGAGCCGTACGCCTCCAGGGCCCAAACCTCCATTTCTCCGAATCGCTGGCCACCGAACTGCGCCTTCCCACCCAGCGGTTGCTGGGTTACCAGCGAATACGGCCCGATCGAGCGTGCGTGAATCTTGTCAGCAACGAGATGAGAGAGTTTGAGGATGTAAATAAAACCGACCGTTACCCGCTTATCGAACTGCTTGCCGGTGCGACCGTCGTACAGATCGGCTTTGCCATCCGGGTTTAGCCCCGCAGCTTCTAGATTCGACTTCACCTCGGCCAAGGTAGCGCCATCGAACACCGGTGTGGCAATGTGAAGGTCCATCTTGTGCGCAGCCATTCCCAGGTGGGTCTCGAAGATCTGCCCCAAGTTCATCCGCGACGGAACACCCAGTGGATTCAGCACGATGTCGATCGGAGTGCCATCTTCCATGTATGGCATATCCTCTTCGGGCACGATCTGGGCTACCACACCCTTGTTTCCATGGCGACCCGCCATCTTGTCTCCCACGGCTAACTTGCGCCGCTTGGCGACGTAGACCTTCACCAGCTGCACGATACCGGGAGGAAGCTCGTCCCCTCGGGTCATGCGTTCGATCGTACGTTCGGTCTGCTCATCGATCAGCTGCAGCTGCTCCTGTGCATAACGCAACAACTCCTCGATCTTGGCGTTGACGTTGTCATTGTCAGTCCAACCATCTTCGGCCACAACGCTGAAGAGATCGATCCGCTCAAAAAGCCGCTCGCTTATTTGAGTGCCTTCGCGTACCACGACGCTGTCGTCTTCCGGGCTGCGCAACCGACCAAGCCTGTGGCCACTGAGCAACTCCTCGAGTTGGCGTTCCAACTCGCGCCGCAACTCTTGGGACTTCTGCTCGGCTTCGACCCTCAGCTCGGCCACGGCGTTCTTCTCCCGCTTGCGCGACCCTTCACTGCGTTCCTTGCGCGAGAAAACCCGCCGATCGATGACCACTCCCTCCATTCCAGGGGGAGCCTTGAGGGAAGCGTCGCGCACATCGCCCGCCTTTTCGCCAAAAATGGCCCGCAGCAAGCGCTCTTCGGGAGACAGCTCTGTCTCGCCTTTGGGCGTTACCTTGCCCACGAGAATGTCGCCCGGAGCAACCTCTGCGCCGATGCGAATGATACCCTCTTCGTCGAGGTTGCGGACGGCGACCTCACTGACGTTGGGAATCTCCCGTGTGATTTCCTCCTGACCCCGTTTGGTGTCGCGAACCTGGAGTTCGAACTCTTCGATGTGGACGGATGTGAAGATGTCGTTCTTCAGCAAACGCTCACTTATGACGATGGCATCCTCGAAGTTGTAGCCGTTCCACGGCATGAACGCCACCAGCACGTTCATGCCCAGCGCCAGATCGCCGTGTTCGGTAGCGGGGCCGTCGGCCAGCACATCGCCGGTCAACACTTTGTCGCCCCGCATTACCATGGGGCGCTGGTTGATGCAGCAATCCTGATTGGAGCGACTGAATTTGACGAGTTTGTATTCGTCTTGGTCCGCCGTGTCGAGGGGGGTCAGCGGGGTGCTTCGCTTCTTGTCGCGACGGACCACGATTCGATCCGCCTCTACGGAGATTACCTCACCCGGGTTTCGTGCCAACACGAGCGCCCCGGAATCTCGAGCGACCTTGGACTCCATGCCCGTTCCAACTCGCGGAGCCTGGGGGAAGAGTAGTGGCACGGCTTGGCGCTGCATGTTCGAACCCATCAGAGCCCGGTTGGCATCGTCGTGCTCGAGGAAGGGGATCAAGGCTGCTGCCGCACTCACTAACTGTTTGGGAGAGACGTCCATGTACTGGACCTCGTCGGGGGTAACCATCGGATAGTCGTCGCGGCTGCGTGCCGCTACCAGGTCATTGACGAAATTGCCTTTGTCGTCCAGCGGCTCGTTGGCCTGGGCGATGGTGTATCGATCCTCCTGATCGGCCGTGAGAAACTCGATCTCGTTGGTAACCTTGCCATTGACGACGGCGCGGTACGGGGTTTCCACGAAACCGAAAGCATTCACCCGAGCGTAGGTGCTCAATGAGGAGATAAGACCGATGTTCGGCCCTTCCGGGGTTTCGACGGGACAAATGCGGCCGTAATGAGTGTAGTGCACATCGCGAACCTCGAAACCGGCTCGGTCTCGGCTCAATCCACCCGGTCCGAGGGCGCTTAGCCGCCTCTTGTGAGTGAGTTCATCGAGGGGATTGGTCTGCTGCATGAACTGGGAAAGCTGACTGCTTCCAAAGAAGGCTTGCACGACGGTGGAGACCGTCCGGGCGTTGACCAGGTCATGCGGCGTCAGCTGTTCGTCGTCGCGCAGACTCATCCGCTCGCGGATCGTGCGAGACATGCGCGTCAATCCGATACTGAACTGATTGGCTAGCAACTCGCCGACGAGCCTAACTCGCCGATTTCCAAGGTGATCGATATCGTCGGTGTTGCCCTGGCCGACCCTTAGAAGCAGCAGATACCTGATGATCGCGGTGAAATCTTCGACGTGGAGAATCGTGCTTTCGAACGGAATCCCCACATCCAATCTGCTATTGATCCTGTAACGACCCACATCCCCCAGATTATACCGTTTAGGATTGAAGAAAAGCCGCTCCAGAAGACCTCGGGCGGTCTCGATGTTTGGTGGATCCCCGGGACGCAGGAGGTTGTAGATGCGCGTAAGGGCCTCTTCTTCGTCCTCGCTCGGATCTTTGTTGAGTGTGTTTTCCATGACACCGGGGTCGCTGCCTTCCGGCGCGGCGAGCACCTTCAGCTTCTTGAACCTGGCCTTCTTTAGGGCTTCGACATGCTCCTGAGTTATCGTGTCGTAGGCACCCAGAATGACCTCACCCGTCTTCTTGTCGATGATATCCTGCCCAGCATTAATCCTATCAGCGATCTCCTCGTCGATCACAGCATCCGCATCCTCGCGGAAAAGGGATAGAATCTCCCCATTTTTGGAGAACCCAAGGGCGCGCAGCAACAAGCTGACGGGGAGTTTTCGCCTGCGATCGATATGGACATACATGATATCGTTGATGTCCATGCTGAACTCCAACCAAGGACCCTTGTAGGGGAGAATCCTGGCGGAGAGCAGGCGCTTCCCATTCGGGTGCATCGTCTCGTCGAAGAAGACGCCAGGCGACCTGTGCAGCTGACTGACGACCACTCGCTCAGCCCCGTTGACGATGAAGGTTCCCTGATCCGTCATCAGCGGCAGCTCACCCAGAAAAACCGACTGTTCCACCACGTCTTTTATCGGCTTATCTGGGCTCTCTTTGTCGCGACTGACCAGTCGAAGCGTCGCCCGCAACGGGGCGGCAAACGTCATGCCGCGCTCGCGACACTCCTCCTGACTGTAACGCGGGTTACCTATGGAATAATCGACGTACTCGAGGGAATGGATTCCGTGAACATCCGCTACCGGAAAGATGCTTTCAAAGACCAGGTGGAGACCTCTGTTCTTGCGTTTGCTCGGCGGTAGATCCAGCTGCAGGAACGACTCGTAGGAATCGATCTGGATGGAGAGAAGATTCGGCATTTCCACCACTTCCGCGATCTTGCCGAAACTGTGACGCTGGGTACGGCCATTGTTAGCAGCCAACTGTATAGCTCCTTACTGTTCGCTCAGTTCAAGGCAAAAGCCCATGGATTGGCGTGCTGATCCGCCTTCGGGGACAGCGATCCATGAGCTTCGCGACAGTGCCAGTTGATGTTGCTGGATGTGGGAAGGTAGAAGTATCTGTCAAAGTGCAGTGGTCTGCGCTAGGCGCATGGCACTTATTTGATCTCCACAGACGCACCCGCGTCCTGCAGGCGATTCTGAATGTCCTCTGCCTCTTGTTTGGTCACCCCTTCCTTGACCGGATTCGGGGCGTCGTCTACGAGGGCTTTCGCTTCCTTGAGCCCGAGACTGGTGATCTCGCGGACCACCTTGATTACCTGGATCTTTTTCTCTCCCACTCCGGTCAAAACGACATCGAACGAGTCCTTTTCCTCTTCCGCGGCACCATCGTCACCAGCGCCAGCCATGGCCCCAGCCATCATTACCGGCGCAGCAGCGGAAACTCCGAACTTGTCTTCGAGCGCTTTGACCAGCTCGGCGAGCTCTAGAACCGACAGCCCGCCGATGGTTTCAATGAGCTCACCAACCTTGGCGCTCGGTGCTATTTCTTCGGTCATCTTCTTGTCTCCCAATAAATGGTAACGTCAAATTTCTGGTGATATCTTAGGCGGCATCGGCGCCGGCTTGCTTTTCCTGCACTGCTGCCAATACGCCAACGAGATTTCTAAGTAGCCCGTTCAAAACCAAGGCGAGGCCAGAAAGCGGACTCTGCACGGTGCAGACGAGCTTGCCCAGCAACTCCTGGTGGGACGGAAGTGAGGCAATCTCCACGACCTTGTCGGCGGTGAGAAACTCACCCTCAAACAATCCCATTTTGATCGCAATCTTGCCATCGGCGCCGGCATACTCTTGGAGAATTTTCGCGGATGCGATCGGGTCATCTGCGGCAAATGCCATCGCCGTAGGACCGGTCAAATGTTCAATCAGGCCATCTAGCCCGGCTGCTTCCGCCGCCAGCTTGGCCAGCCGGTTCTTGACCACCTTGTAATCCACAGACGCGGCCCGCAGCTTCTGGCGCATCTCCGTCACCGTTTCCACATCCATGCCGGTGAAATCGGCGAGGAAGATCGCCTTGGCGCCGTTCATGGATTCGGTGAGCTCGGCGACGCTCTGTTTCTTTTCGTCAGTCGACATCCGTTTGCCCTATTTCAGATTGATCAGAGGGCCAGGGCCGAGCGATCTACGCGAATTCCCGGACCCATGGTTGAAGACAGTATCATGCGGTGCACGTATTGCCCTTTTGCCGCTGCAGGCTTCGCGCGCATGATTGCATCGGTAAACGCCCTGGCGTTCTCCACGAGAGCGCCCGCTTCGAAGGAGAGCTTGCCGATGGGCGCGTGGGCATTGTTGCCCGACTTGCTATCGGCCCGAAACTCTATTCGGCCCGCCTTGGCATCACTCACGGCCTGCGCGACTTCGCGCGTGACGGTGCCCGTTTTAGGATTCGGCATCAAACCGCGCGGACCTAAAACGCGCCCGAGCTTGCCCACCTGCCCCATCATGTCAGGAGAAGCAATAACAACATCGAATTCGAGCCAGCCTCCCTGCACTTTTTCAACCAGGTCGGCGCCGCCAACAACATCGGCCCCCGCTTCGGTGGCCGCAGCCTCGAGGTCGCCCTGAGTAAAGACCAACACGCGAACCGTCTTGCCCGTACCGTGGGGCAGCATGACCGTACCGCGCAGAATCTGATCGGCGTGACGTCCGTCTATCCCCAAGTGAAAGGAGAGTTCGACAGTTTCGTCGATCTTGCGCTGGGGAAACTTCTTCAGAATACCAATGGCATCCTCCAGGCTGTACGACTTGCCACGGTCGAATTCAGCCAGCGCGTCCTTATACTTCTTGCCTCGTGCCATCGAACAATTCTCCGTTTTACCTCAGGAATCGACGAGAAGGCCCATACTGCGGGCCGTGCCCGCGATCATGGACATGGCCGATTCAATGGAACTGGCGTTGAGATCCTCCATTTTCTGCTCGGCGATTTCGCGTAGTTGGCCAGAGTTTACAGTGCCCACCTTGACCGTGTTGGGTTCTCCCGAACCTTTTTCCAGCCCCGCCGCACGTTTCAACAAGACGGCTGCCGGAGGAGTTTTCGTGATGAAAGAAAACGTCCGGTCGGCGTAGACCGAGATGACGACCGGTATTATCAAGCCCGTCCGGTCTTGGGTCTGAGCATTAAACGCCTTGCAGAATTCCATTATGTTGACGCCATGCTGGCCCAACGCTGGACCCACTGGCGGGGTCGGATTGGCCGAACCAGCCGGCACGTGGAGTTTTATGGTCGCGATCTCTTTTCTGGCCATTTCTGTGGTCCGTCGCTTAGGCGGTCGATTCCTCCGCCGGCTCGACCTGCAGCACGTCGAGCTCAACCGGCGTGCCTCTCCCGAATATGCTCACCATGATCTTGAGCCTGCGCTTCTCCGGAATCACCTCTTGCACGGTGCCGACGAAATCCTTGAAGGCGCCGTCGTTCACCTTGACTTGATCGCCGGTCACAAACGGAATGTCGTCCACTTCCTGCGCCTTGCGGCGGTCGATGTGGCCGAGGATATGATCCACCTCTTCCTGGCGCAGTGCCTGCGGCTTTCGCGCCGGACCGACAAAATTGGTGACCCCAGGTATGTTGGTGACCAGATGCCAGGCGTCCTTCGACATTTCCATCTCGACGAGAACGTAGCTAGGAAGGAAACGCTTCTTAGAGATCGTCTTCTTTCCACCACGCATTTCGACCACTTCTTCGGTGGGAACTACCACGCTGGCGATCGATTCTTCCGCCTCCGCCGACTCGATCAGCGATTCCAAATGAGCCTTCACCTTGTTCTCATGCCCGGAATAGGTGTGTAAGGCGTACCACTTCTTGGCCATATCGAGGCTCACCAGATCGCGATATTCATATGCTTGGCGCCAGGATTACTGAGCGCAACAAGACAGAAGGGCAGAGTTCTGTCCCCGCGAGATCTCAGAAACCAATGACAATTTTCCAGACCGAGGAAATAGCCAAGTCGAAGAAGAAGAAACAAACGGCGAAGATCGCAGAGAATGCGAGTACCACACCCGTGGAACTCACCAACTCCTCTCGCGTAGGCCAGCTGACCTTCGAGAATTCAACCCGGACTTCCTTCAAAAAGTTAGTTAGTTTTGCCCACATTCCCCGACGCTTCGAAGCTAGTGGCAGGTCTGACAGGACTTGAACCTGCAACCCCCGGTTTTGGAGACCGGTGCTCTACCAATTGAGCTACAGACCTAATCCGCTACCGAGTTTCTTTGTGATTCTTGTGTTTGCGGCAGAACCGACAATATTTCTTAAATTCTACCCGCCCCGAATGCAGTCGCCTATTCTTCGTAGCTGAATAGTTTTGTCGGCCGCAAGCCTCGCACTCCAGCGCAATTTGGTCTCTTGGCATGTCAACTGTACAATATGTATTGTATGCTTGAGATTATTCGGGAAAATGGAGCCGATGACCAGGTTTGAACTGGTGACCTCGTCCTTACCAAGGACGCGCTCTACCGACTGAGCTACATCGGCTGCACTGCCAGAGACCAAGTACGACCAGCACTACTCAAATGGAGCGGGAAACGGGACTCGAACCCGCGACATCGAGCTTGGAAGGCTCGCGCTCTAGCCAACTGAGCTACTCCCGCATCAACGTCTCGGCGCACCATCTCGCCAACAAACCGCAAAAGATAGGTTAGCCTTGTTCGACTGTCAATACTCGCTGTTTTTCGTAGGTTGAGCAATTTGCGGGGTTTATATCGCAACAGTGGTGCCAAGCTGGAGGTCGATTCGTCAATCACCAATCCATCCCATCGAGACCGCGTAGCAGGGGGAACAAGCAGCTAGCACACTCCGGAGGTAGCTTCGATTATTCTATATATTACAGCACGTTACAACCAATCGGGAAGGTGTCAGCCGACGCTCAGTTTATCTCGAGATCTTGAGAATCTTGTAGTGGAGAAGGCCTGCGGGCACCTGAATCTCCACTTCCTCCCCCTCCATGTGGCCCAACAACCCTTTTCCTATGGGCGAAACGGTTGAAATCTTGCCGGCGTCGAAATCCGCCTCTTCCGGGGCCACCAGCGTGTAGGTCAGTCCCCGGCCTTTCTTTAGATCTTCGAGCTCGACCGTGGCCCCGATAAAAACCTTGTCGGATGGGATATCCTCGTTCTCGAGGAGCCTTGTTCGACTCAGGGTCTCTTCAAGTCTGTGTATTCGATGCTCAACCTGGTGCAGCCGCTCCTTGGCGGCAGCATATTCGGAATTCTCTGAGAGATCGCCGTACTCGCGGGCTCGCTTGAGGGAGCTGCGGACGCTGGGCCGCTCTTTCAGCTTAAGCTCCTCCAATTCCCCCTGAAGCTTCTCGTAACCCTCGCGGGAAAGATATACTTCGCTCATACTCCTTCTCCTGGCCCTAGTTTGGCCGGGACACCATACAAAAAGCGGAAGCGTCGAGCGCTTCCGCCGTTAGTTGCTATTTAATATAAAAAAACCGGCCATATCGAGCAAGCTAACGCCGTCTCTGGCAATTTCTGGCAAAGGGACGAAAATTGGCCTTTCCAGGGTTCGCAAGTGCAATATATTATAGGGATCGTCTGTGCACTATAATCGACCTCCCCTCGTCCAAGCTCTCTCCCCGACGCAAACAGGATCGTCAATATGCAGGTGCTCCACTTTGCAGACTTGCATCTCGGCGTGGAGACCTACGGTCGTATAGATTCCTCCACCGGGCTGCATTCCAGGGTGTTGGATTTCACCAAATCCCTGGCCCATGTCGTCGACAGCGCCATCCATCGCAGGGTCGATTTGGTCCTGTTCTCTGGCGACGCCTACAAGAATTGCGACCCGAGTCCTACGCATCAGCGAGAGCTCGCTGAGCAGCTTCGGCGCCTGTGCAAGGCGCGTATCCCAATGGTTCTGGTCGCGGGAAATCACGATATCCCGGTTGCCTACGGCAAAGCCATATCGTTCGACATCTTCGGCACCCTGGAATTGGAGGGAATCTCCGTCGTACGGCGTCCAGAGCTGTTGCGAGTGGAGACGGCGAGCGGGCCAGTAGAGTTGGCGGCCCTTCCCTGGCCCACGCGGCACCTCCTTAAAACCCGGGCTGAATTCAGCGAAAGATCACAGGACGGGGTCCAGAACGCGATCGAGGAGATCTGCCGCAATCAGATCGAGCAGTTCGCGCGAGAATCGGATCCGGCGGTCCCGACCATTCTCGCCGCCCACATAGCCGCCGCGGAGGCCACCTTCTCAGGGTCGGAGAGACCGGCCGTCATCGGTTCGGATCCGACGCTGCTGACCAGTGCCCTCGCCGAGCCGGCGTTCGACTATGTCGCGCTAGGTCACGTTCACAAACACCAGGATTTGAACCACGGAAACGCACCTCCCGTGGTCTACTCAGGGAGCATCGAACGGGTGGATTTTGGCGAAGAGCGTGACGACAAGGGCTACTGTCTGGTCAACATCGCCACCACCGGGCGAGAGCGAAGCACGTCCTACGAATTCGTAAAGGTGCCGGCACGACGGTTCTTGACCGTGGATGTGGTAGTGGAAGAGGGGGAAGATCCGACCCGCCGAATCCTGGGTGCCCTGGAAGGCAAAGAAATCGCCGACGCCGTCCTGCGGGTAAGATGCCGCCTCCCGGAAGGCCCCACCGCGACCATTGATATGGGATTGGTCGGCGCCGCGGTTCAAACGGCCCATTTTTTCGCCGGGGTGTTTCCGATACGCCCAGCTGCTCAGCGGCAGCGAAGGTCGACGGTAACGGAAGAGATGGGAATGCCGGAAGCACTAAATCGTTACATCGACAACCTTCCTCAGCTGCGCAGCCAACGCCACCTACTGCTGAAATACGCAGCTCAGATCGAGGCGGATCTATTTGCGGTCGCAAACGATGAGAGGAACGGCTGATGGTCCCCCTTTCCCTTTCGCTACGCAATTTTCTGAGCTACGGCGAGCGCCCCACAGTTTTGGACTTCAGTCAGTTCGGCGTGGCTTGTCTCAGCGGCGAAAACGGCCACGGAAAATCGGCGTTGCTCGACGCCATTACCTTCGCCTTGTGGGGGGAAGCCCGGAAGGGACGCAGTGAGCGCAAGCCGGACGAAGGGCTGCTGCGCGCCGGTGCCACGGAAATGAGAGTGGAGTTCTGTTTCGATATAGACGGGGATCGATACCGCATTATCCGCAGCTACAGAAGAGGAGGCCGGGGTGGTAGCTCCCAGGTGGACCTGCAGATCTACTCACCCGCTCATCGGGCATATCGCTCACTGACCGAGGGCAGTTCCAACACGAGGACGCAGGAGCGCATCGGGCAGATTCTGTCCATGGACTACGAAACCTTTATAAATTCAGCGTTTATCGTGCAGGGAAGGATCAACGAATTCAGCAACAAGGATGCGGGCCAACGAAAACGGATCCTTGGGGAGATTCTCGGACTGAGCCGATATGACCGGATGCAGGAGCAGGCGCGCCAGCGGCTCAGCCGCGCAAACGGTCTTGTCGACATACTCGAAAAGCGCAGAGTCGAGTTGGACTCTGCCCTGACCGGGTGGGACGAGCTCCAGAGTCAGATGGTGCGCTTGGATGAAGGTTTGGCGGCCCTCGCCGCTACCATCGAAACGGATGAGAGGAGGCTGCTCGAGGCAAGGACCGGACTCGCTCGACGGGCACAAATGGAACGCCAACGGGAAACCCTCGTACAGGACAAGAATGAGCTGGAGCGTCGCCGAAGGGAGCTCGTTATCCTGAGTGGTGACCTCAAAACCCAGATCTTGGACGATTCAGTACTGATCGGGGCAAGCGAACAGATCGAAGAGCGCTACGCGCGGTATCAACGATTGGACCGCCAGGAGTGCGGACTCAGGGGGGCCGCGGCCAGATATCGACAGCTGGAAAGCGAGTACCGCCAGGTGGAGGGCGAGCTTTCGGCGAAGCGGAGGCATGCGGACAAAAACCGTGGGTTCTGTGCAGCGAAGGTGCAATCCTTGTCTCAACAGCTGGAAATGTTTCGCCAGGCGCTCGGAGCGAGAACCGCTGTTGAAGAGAAATGCGAGGAACTGGCGGTGGCTCGACGTGAAGACGAGTTGATGCAATCAAAACGATCGGCTCGCGATCGGCTAGATCGCGAGCAGGAGCGCCTTTCCCAACAGATTGAAATGGAAGTTCGGCGCCTGACCGACAGTGTGGCCACGATTCGAAAGAGAGAATCTCAGGTCCGCCTCCGGATCCAAACATCCACATCGGTTGAAGAAGAAAAACGACTGCTCGAGCAGCGAATCGGATCCCTCAAGCAGCTCGAACGGGAACGAGAGAGCATCCGTGAACAGGGCACCGAGCTGCGGTTTCAACTTGCCGCAGCAGAGCGGCAACTGTCTGGCTTGCAGACGTCGGTCAACGAGATCAGGGAGAAAACTGGCATCCTCGATCGATCCAACGAAGCGAACTGTCCGCTCTGTGGCAGCAAACTAGACGACGAACACGAGCTCCAACTGAGGAATGAGCTGCAGAAATCCGAGAATGAGCTGCAACTACGCGTCGCCGGCCAAAGCGATGAGTATGACCAGAAGAAGGGCCGCGTTGAGAAGCTGCGTTCCGAGTTCAAACGACTCGAGGATGCGACCGCACCCATTCGCGAAATCGAAACACGGCTGTCTCAGCTCCGCGCCGAGTTTGCGCAGGCTGCGGAAGCCCGCAAGGAAGTGGCGGAGTTGGATGGCGAGGCCGTGGAGCTCGAACGTCGACTTGCGTGTGGCGAATTCGGGACCGAGCTGCGAGAGAAATCACGGGGTGTGGTGGACGAGCATGCCAAGCTGGATTATAGCGAAGCGGAGCATGCGCGCGTAAGAGAGCGAATCACACTTTTGGCGGAAGCCGAAGTTGATGCGGCTCGCCTGCGCGACGCGGTTGACGGCGAGCGGAAAACGGGGCGGGCGCTAAAGGACGCCACGCAGGAATTGGAGCAAGCCGAAACCGTTCTCGAGCAGGTCCAGTACGCGGAGTCTGAACAATCCAGACTACAGGAGTTGAAAGGGATGTTGGATCGGCTAGCCTACAATCCCTCCGGGCATGATGAGCTGCGGAAGGATCTGGATCACCTGAAAGGCGCCGAGCAGGATTACTCCAGGCTGTCCTCGGCGCGGGACCGCAACCAGAATAACACGCGCCAGTTGGAGCGCCGGGGCCAGGAACTGAAACTCCTCTGTGCGCGCTTGGAAGCGGTGGCGAAATCCGGGCAGGCACTCGATACCGAACTCCGAGAGATGGCCGATCTGGAGACCGCAGAGAAGCAGGTCGGCGTCCGGCTTCGGGATAGACGGTTGGAAAGAGAGGGTTTGCTGCAAACTCGGGGTTCGCTGCTCAGCCGCCGCGAGCAGCTGGAAGAGCTGGGCACGGAACGAGAAACGGTAACGACAGAGATTCGTCGCGTCCGCGAGGAGGCGTGGCTTTGCGGACGCCTGACCGAGGCATTTGGCAGAGACGGAATCCAAGCGCTGATCATGGAAAACACCCTGCCGGAGATTGAGGACGAAGCGAACGCCATCCTCGCCCGCCTGACGGACAATCGGATTCAGATAACCATTGAATCGTTGCGTGACTTAAAGAAGGGTGGTACCAAGGAGACGATGGACATCAAGATCGCCGATGAGCTTGGCGAGCGGCCTTACGACCTCTTTTCTGGGGGAGAGACCTTCCGCACAGATTTCGCTTTGCGTATAGCGTTGTCTAAGGTTTTGGCGCGCAGGTCAGGGACGCAATTGCGGACCCTGATCGTGGACGAGGGGTTTGGCACTCAGGACAGCCAAGGCTTGGAGCAGCTGATTCAGGCCATTCAACACATCGGGAAGGATTTCGAGATGGTGCTGGTCGTCACTCACCTCGAACAGCTGAAAAACGCCTTTCCAGTTCGCATCGAAGTGACAAAACATCCCGAACTCGGCTCGCAAATCGAAGTCATTCGCGCTGGGTGAGCGAGAGATGTCAACGAGAACATAATGGCTATGAAGAGTCCCCTGTTCGAACTCACCAAATCGAGCGGAGCAACCTTTGAACAATCGGGGGAATGGGAGCTGCCACACTTCTATTCCGGGATCGCCGAAGAGTATGAAAGCGCCTTGGCAGGCGTTGTGATTCGCGATGTTTCGCCCAGCTGCCGCCTTCGGTTCAGCGGCGAGGACCACCTGGACTTTCTCCATCGGATGACTACGAACGGTTTTCTCGAAACACCGCCTGGCACAGGATTTCGAGCGGTATTCACGGATAATCGTGGCCGCATCCTCGAGGTAGGCACATTTTATAGAGAGGAAGACGGGACGCTTGCCGTCTTGAGTCCTGGAGCTTCGCAGCGTATCCAGGAGTGGCTCGATCGCTACATCTTTGCCGAGAAGATCGAGATGAAAGACCTAACCGAAGATACCGGCATGATCGACGTGGTAGGGAGCGGGGCGATTGAACTGGCGCGGGAGAAGCTCTCGGTCGAGCTGGCCGCACTTGCGGCACACGATCAGGCTGTCATTGACCCAAGCGGGCTTGCTGCCGCGCGGATCGACATGGGAACCTGGATCGGATTGCGGGTATGGGGTAGTGTGGCAGATGTCGAAACCGTGTGGCACTCGGTTCTGGAGGGTGGCGGAACGCCTTGCGGAGAAGAAGCGTTTTCGATTCTCAGGATCGAAGCGGGATTTCCCTTGCAGCATCGCGAGCTGAGCGAGGATTACAATCCGTGGGAAGCGGGTCTTGCCGATGCCATCCATATGGACAAGGGCTGTTATATCGGTCAGGAGGTCGTCGCCCGGCTGGATACCTATGACAAGGTCAAGCAGCATCTGTCAGGGCTCAGGCTTGCCCCGGGCGAGCTGCCAGAACCCGGATCAGCTTTGACCGCTGGCCCACGACAGGTCGGAACGATTACCTCTACTGCGGTCTCTCCCCGGTTCGGCAACATTGCGCTGGGTTACGTTCGCAAAACGCACTGCGAGGCAGAGACTGAGCTGGAGTATCTCGCCGCCGGGAACCAGGGGAAAGCTCGAGTAACTGCTCTACCGTTTTCATGAGGCAAATCCAAGATGTCGGCGCCCGAGCGGCGGCTTGCAGAATCAAGCGCACACCATGGGGAACACCGAGGCGCCGTGGGGTAACACGGTGACCTCGGCATCGACACCTAGATCGGCTTGGGCGGCTTTTAGCGCGGTATCGAGGTCGGCATAATGCCGGATGCCACATAACGGGCTACCGTCGGAAATCAAGTCCGAAACCAGATAGATTTGGGCCCGCTTCAGCGCGGTTGCGACCGCCGCTGCTTTGTGCCCGCCCAGCACAAACGCTTCTTGAATTCGTACCAGGATCTGGTCCGGTGAATCCGCCTCTTCCAGCCATTCTTGAAATACAGAATTCCCGAATCCCTCGCCGCACGCGGCAATCCAGATGATTGCGCCACCAGGTTTCACGGCGTGGATCGCGTTATCCAGCGCCTTCTGGGCCTGGTATAGGTTTAGATCGGTGGGGTAACCGCCGGCGGAAACGACGACGATGTCGGCGCTTCGCGGCACCGGCACCGAACCTCTCTCCGCCACCATCTCGCAGCCCTTCCGATGGGCTGCGGTGACCTCTCCTGCTACCGCATCGGCGATCGTGTGGTCCGCGTCGAGGACGACGTTGTACAGATAGTCCACACCCACCATACCCGCGCCTTCTTCCAGGTCTTGGCGCACCGGATTGTCCTGCAACCGTCCGGCGCTAGCACTTGGCTGCACCATCAGAGCATGATTTGCGGTGATCGTTTCTTGCGAAGCGCATCCCGGTAAGATCGCTTTTGCGCCTCCGGAAAAGCCGGCGAAGTAGTGAAACTCCAGATTCCCCAGACAGATTCGAAGATCGGCGTTCACTACGGGGGCAAAAATCTCGACCGGGGTTCCCCTCGAGGTCGTGCCGAGATGGACCACGTTCCGCGGATCGTGGTTGAGCACCTGCACCCGCCGAAACGTCTCGATTCCAACAGCCGACTCCAGCTCCGCCGGCGACATCGCGCGGTGCAGGCCAAGGGCGATGACTATGGTCACCTGATCGTCGGCAACGCCACCCTCTTCCAATTCGAGGAGCAGATGCGGAAGCAGCTTGGCGGATGGGCAGGGCCTGGTCAAATCGCTGGTTACGATAACCACCTGGCGACGCCCCATAGCAAGGGCGCTGAGCCGCCTAGACTCAATCGGCTCTTGAAGAGCGCGCCGCAATACGGTTTCCTCCGATTCCGATTGTTTCCTACCCTGGGAATGGAAAACGCCCACAAGGCTATCCGTGGGAAGGGAGGCATACACTTCTCCGTGACCGTAGGGTAGCGCTATCTCCGTTGTTTTCACTGCAACACCTCCACCAGCAACTCTGCCCAATGCCTCGCCCGTCTTCCCGTAGCGTCGGAGATTTGGTGCCTACACGAGGTGCCGGCCGCAACGATTTCTACCTCGGAACCAGCCTGTCGAATCGGCTCGAAGAGCCGCTCCTGCCCAATCTTCATCGACACTTCGAAATGCTCCTTCTCGTAGCCGAAGCTCCCGGCCATGCCGCAGCAACCGGAGAGGATCTCGTTCACCTCGAAATTCGGCGGTAGCTTGAGCATGTCGAGCGTCGCCGCTACCCCGTTGGCTGCCTTCTGGTGACAATGCCCATGAACCAGCACCGTTTTGGGGGTGCGCGCGAATTCGAGGCCGAGATCCCCCTTGTGGTGGAGCCCGATCAGAAAGTTTTCAAGCAGCGAGACGCTGCCGGCAACCATCTGAGCGCGCTCATCCTTCAGCAGGTCGAGATAGTCGTCCACAAACGTCGAAAGGCAGCTAGGCTCCAACCCGACGATGGTATACCCCTTCTCCACATATGGAGCGAGCAAGTCCATATTCTCGCTGGCGCGTTGCTTTGCTTTCTCCAGGAACCCGTTTGACAGCAGCGGCCGGCCGCAGCACACCTTCGCCGGAACCAGCTCCACCTGGAATCCCGCTCTCTCGAGAATGATCGTCGCGGCTATCCCGATTTGAGGTTCGTTGAACTCGACGAAGGTATCGACGAATAGTAGCAGCTTGCCGCGGCTTCCCGCGCGAACGTGAGATCGGCCCCTGAACCACCTAGAGAAGGGAGTGCTGGCGAACGAAGGTAGCCGGCGACGGCGATCGATGCCCAAGAACTGGTCGAGCACCCACCGGTTCAGCCGATTGCCGATGATCGGATTCACCATGGGCGCTGCCTTGGACGCTATGCGGGAAAGGGTTCGAATGTGGGCGAACAGCCTCGACCTGAGTGAGTAGCCGTGATGCGCCCCGTAGTGAGCAAGGAACTCGTACTTAAACTTGGCCATGTCGACGCCCGAGGGACATTCTGCCTTGCATGCCTTGCAGGCAAGGCAGAGATCCATGGCCTGCTGGACCTCGGCTGTCGCGAGGGAGTTTGGTGTGCCCGAACTCAGAGCGCGACGCAGCGCATTGGCTCGACCCCGGGTGGAGTGCTGTTCGTCCAGGGTCGCCATATATGACGGGCACATGGTTCCTACCAGCTTTTTGCGGCAGTGGCCGACCCCCGAACAAAGCTCGACGCCCTGTTGAAAACTCCCCTCCCGCTCGAACCGGAAGTGGGTCTTGAGGTCGGCGACATGGTAACCGGACCCGAACCGCAGGTTTTCTTCCATCCGCGGCGCTTCGACGATCTTCCCCGGATTCATGATACCAAGAGGATCGAACAGTCGCTTGACCTTGCCGAACGCCGCGGTTATCTCCGGCCCGAACATCTTCGGAATCCATTCGCTTCGGGCCAACCCATCCCCATGCTCGGCCGACATACATCCACCCAGTTCCAGAACCATAGAGCTCATGCGCTCCTGCAACAGCCGGAGCTGACCGATTCCCGCTGGTGACTTCAGGTCGATGATGGGGCGTATGTGTAATACGCCGACGCTGGCATGACCGTAATACTGGGCGGTGATACCCTGTTGCCCCATGAGCTCCTCAACGTCGCGCACGTACTGTGGCAGACGACTAACCGGAACACAGGTATCCTCCACGCCGGGGTTCGGTTTGGCATCCCCCTTCATTCCCATGAGTAGCCCCAGACCCGCTTTGCGAAGATCCCACATCCGCTGCTGATCTCCCGGTTCCAACGCTTTGGAAAAGGCGTATCCGTAGCCGGTAGACCGCAGGTGGTCTTCGAGTGCCTCGATCTCGCGCCACAACTCCTCTTCGTCGTTGCCGCTGTATTCGACGAACAACAGAGCGGCGGGATCTCCTCTCAGAAAATCTCTACCTGAGCGGAATTCGATTGAATCCCTCGTCTGATCGAGCAAAATCTTGTCAACCAGTTCCACGGCTGAGGGCTGGGACGGCAGGATCTCCAGATTGGCCTCCAGCGCCTCGATCAGATCGCGGAAATGGCAGGCGATGAGCGCGGTGTATCGCGGCAGTTCAACCAGTTTCAACCTCGCCGCGACGGCGGCACACAATGTGCCTTCTGATCCCACGACGACCTTGGTCAGGTCGAAGTCACGCTCCGCATGAATGAATTCATCTAAATTGTACCCGGACACGCGGCGCATCACCCTGGGAAAGTGCCGAGCGATATCCTCCCGGTGCTCTGTGGAGATCGCCTTCAGCTCGCGGCAGATTCGGGCCAGCAGGTCAGCCCCAGCGGCGGTGGATTCGAACTGCCGGGGTGACAACGGTTGTAAACGGCATTGAGTCCCATCGGACAATACCACATCTATCTCCATGACGTGATCGATAGTCTTGCCGTACACGAGCGAATGGGCGCCCGACGAGTTGTTCCCGATCATGCCGCCGATATTGGCGCGGCTGGCCGTCGCCACATCGGGGGCGAACTGCAGATGATGAGGCCTCAAGAACGCGTTGAGCTCGTCGAGCACCAATCCCGGTTGCACCCGAATCCACTTTTCTGTCGGTTCGAACTCCAGAATGCTGTTCATATATTTGGAAAAATCGATGTGCAGAGCGGCGCCAACAGATTGGCCAGCGAGGCTAGTGCCTGCACCGCGCGGCAGTATTGGCACATCCTGCTCGACGGCAAATTCTACCGCCGCGACCACGTCCGCGGCTGTCCTCGGGAACAACACGCCTCTTGGTTCGACCTCGTAAATGCTTGCATCAGTACGGTATAGGGTCTTGGTGAGGGTATCGGTACGGACCTCACCCTCTACCCCGGCTTGAAGCTTCTCCCAAGCGCTGCCCGAAGCCTGAAGATAGGTTGAGCTTTTCATTTCGAGTCGGGAACAGAAAGTGATCGTGAACTACAAGTTCAATCTAGTGAAGAAGTTAGGAAGAACAAGCTAAGCTCGATAGGGCTTTAGGTCAAACGGCCACACGCGGGCGGAACGCCGATTTTAGCAGACACCGGAGCTAATGTCGATCGCCCTTGAAAAAATTCGCGGAAATGTGAAAAAAAACTAAAAAAATACCCCATATCTAGTTGACAAGCCAATCGTGCCACAATATCTTGTCTCGCACCACGTGGTTAGTGCGCAAAAGAGGGGCTTCCGGGAAATGGGGAGATCTCGGAAGTCCCCTTTTGTGTCTTGGAGGAAACCAAGCGATTGGCAAATGACAAGATCGTCAAGGTCCAGATCTTCAATCAGACCTATCCGATCAGCACCGAGAACGAGAATCCGGAATATGTAAAGCAGGTTGCCGAGTACCTCGACCGCAAAATGCACGAAGCGGCAGCCACCGTTGGTCAACGCGCCCCCCTTGACATTGCCATTCTGGCCGCCTTGAACGTTGCCGACGAAGTACTGTCGGAACGGCACAAAAAAGAGGATCTGCTCTCTGAGGCGGACAAGCGAATCGGGAACTTTGCTCGCCTGTTGGAAGATTCCTCATCCGCGGACGAAGACCCGAATCCCGAATCCCGATTATAGAAGTTGAGCGCCCTCTCCGAGCGCTCATTCCTGGTCGCACTCATCCCGCTCCTGCTGCTGTGGCGCGGGTCCCACCCGTCAGAAACCCTTGTTCTAAAAGAACTTCCTACGGTTCTACCGAGTAATTACGGCGTCCTGGGCGTGCGTCCCCGCACGGCGGGATCCGCCGTCGTGGTCGACAAAGTTCGGATCCATAGTCCCGCTGAAACGGCCGGCCTGCAGGCAGGAGACGAGATTCTCGGGGTGCTGCCGTATCGGATTCGCACACCGGATGATTTCAGTCGCTGCGTGCAGAGTCACTTGCCCGGTTCGGAGATCTCTATCCTTGTGCGGCGCAATCGGGTTGAGTCGGTTATCAAGTGCCGCGTCACCGATGTGGGCAACCTCTACTCGATGATGGGGAAGAATCACCCCACGGGCGCTCTGTCGGAGGTTTTTGGGCGGGCCACGGATCACGAAGGCGGGGTTTTCGAGGTGGAAGTAACCAGGCTACTAACGGAGCGACACGCTGGAGACACCTTCGACGGCCTTCTGGACGCCTTCGAGATGGAGCTTGGACGATACGGAGACGAGGGACGACTACCGCTCTTCCAGTTCCTCGCGCACAATCCTCTGAAAATCTCCAAATTCGTTGCGGCCACATCGAGTTCGTTGAGCTCGGCTTCGGAAATAGAAGATTACGCCGAAATGATCTTGACGGTCAGATCCCGGCCGCTACCGCGAACCTCCGCGCCGGATGCCGCTGAGAATCGCGGATTGACGCCTGTCCCCCAACTCAACGAACTCTTGTCGCGTCCTGTGATCGAGGCCAACGAAATCGTTCGTCGGGCAATGAAAGCCTTGGATCCCGGCGACCAGAATCATCTGTTGGCCCATGGGGCGTCGATGTTGGATCGCTTCGGCAAGAGTCATTATCTAGACGAGGGCGACCGGACAGAAACCATCACTCATACTCGCAGCTTGGAGTTGCTGCAACGCGTGGACCAACGGCTGCTGCTGACGGCGGCATCGCGCATCGCAGAGCTGGCAGCTGACTCCACAATCTACCAGATCAAAGGATGGGTCGAACCGCTGGCTTCGTTGGATCTTGAACCGAGCTCCAGCTTCAGGGGTGAGTTCCTATTTAGATCCGTGACCCCGTACGGCACGATACTCGTTGGAGGAGATGGACCGAATTACTACGGCGCCGACGCGGCCTTGATCATCGACCTTGGGGGAGATGATATCTACCGCAACAACTGTGGCGCGCCTCCGAACGAAGGGGGCCACCGAGCCGGCTCAGTGGGTCTAATTGTCGACTTGGGCGGGAACGACCGTTATCTCACAACCGCCGTTGCTTCCATCGGCTCCGCCATTGCGGGTGTTGGGATGGTGTTTGACAAAGGGGGCGACGACATCTACGTAGGGGCAAACCTGACCCAGGGCTCCGGCGTTGGTGGTGTTGGAGTTGTCTGGGATGCATCGGGGAACGACATCTACATCGGCCACGCGGCAGCCCAGGCCTCCGCATTTTTCGGCGTAGGGCTTTTGATTGACGAAACCGGCGACGATTTCTATTCAGCGTGGCAGATAGCACAGGGGTTTGGCGGCAGCGGAGGGATTGCACTCTTGCACGACAAGCAAGGCAACGACTTCTATCTTGCAGACGAAAAAGTTCCTTCCCTTTATGCCGGACCGAATCAGTTCAGTGGTTGGGCTCAGGGCGTCGGTTGCGGTTTCCGTGGATTTACGCCGGGCGGCCTTGGCATGTTGGTCGATCGTCAAGGTGACGACCAGTATCAGGGAGGAGACTTCTCGCAGGGCACAGGATATTTCTTTGGTCTGGGGCTGTTATACGATGGAAGGGGAAAGGACGACTACCGAGGAGGACGGTACGCTCAGGGCGCCGCCGCCCACCAGGCGATCGGCGTGGCTGTCGACGCTGCCGGCAACGACTCCTACACCGCAACGGTGGCAGCATCTCAAGGCAGCGGTTGGGATGCCTCGATCGGGATCCTCGAAGACCGGTCAGGAAACGACCGGTACCGCTGCGGCACCCTGTGTCAGGGGGCCGGATCGATGAATGGCTTGGGCGTTCTTCTGGACCGCGAAGGTGCGGACAGCTATACTGCGTTATCGGGTCAAGGCCACGGTGGCAGCACCAGATACTGGGGCGGCCGCAATGCGAAGAATATTGGGATCCTTATCGACTTGGAGGGGGCTGACCAGTTCGATCTGCACCCGAAAGGCGAACGAACCGGGTCGAAGACTCAATCTGGCTTATTCGTGGATCGCTGAGGAGCGTTAGATGGGGCGAAGGATTATAGACATCTCGCGTCCTTCCATTCGTGGCGCTTGATCGAGGACAGCTACGTCTTCCAGTTCCTGCGCAAGACCGGCGAGAACCTCCCGTCCTCTTTCCCGGTATGCCATCTGCCTGCCGCGAAAACGCATGCTCACCTTGACCCGATTGCCGTGGCTGATGAATTCGCGGATATGACCCATACGGTATTCGATGTCGTGATCGGAGATGTTGGGACTCTTCAAGAGAATTCCCTTCATCTGCACCTGGTGCTGTTTTTTGCGTGCCTCCTTGGCTTTCTTTTCCTTGTCGTAGCGAAATTTGCCAAAGTCCATTATCCGGCAGACCGGCGGTTTCGCGTCTGGCGCGATTTCAACCAAGTCAAGCTCTGCGGTTGCTGCCATTTCCAGGGCACATGTCGTATCTATAACTCCGACCTGCGTGCCTTCCTCATCGATGAGGCGAACCTGTGGGATACGGATATCCTGGTTTACTCGTGTAAAGGTCTTTCGCTTTGAATCGATAGTTATGCCTTCCCGGTGACGTGATGGTGTTTTTGGGCGCCGCCTACGTCGCCCGCCGAATCGAACTCATTCGATTCGGCGTAACTCTAATATCTTAACTTTCTTCATAGATATAATCAAGGGGATTCGCCCCTCCTTCCGCATTCTTTACATGTATCGCCCGTTGGCTATCTTCCGGGGCCAGCATCCGCAATTTTCAGATACAAAAAAGGGTGAACAATGTCCAAGAACTACGATGTGTACGGTGTGGGACATGCGCTGGTCGACGTCCAATACTCCGTCCCGATCCAGTTCCTGCAGTCGACCGGAATTGAAAAAGGAGTAATGACCTTGGTGGACGATCAGCGGCAGGAAGAGCTGACTGCCGCCCTTTACCAGGATGCAATCGCTTCGGCCTCCGGGGGCTCGGCCGCAAACACGATGATCGGGGTTGCTCGTTTTGGGGGCAGAGCGTATTACGCCTGTGAAATCGGGGACGACTCGTGGGGCGATTTCTATTCGGAGGATCTTCGCAGGGCAGGCGTGGAAAGTAACCCCGCCAATCGCCGCAAAGGCAGAACCGGCAGATGTATGGTGTTTGTGACCCCCGACGCGGATCGCACCTTGAACACCTATCTCGGCGTGAGTAGCCAGATCGGGCCGGCACAGCTGGAAGAGGAGAAGATTGCCGAGAGCTCCTACATCTACCTGGAAGGGTATCTGCTGAGTTCCGACGGCGGCTTCGACGCCTGCTGCACTGCGCAGCAGCTGGCGCGGAAGCATGACACAAAGGTGTCTCTAACTTTGAGCGATCCATTCATGGTGGAGAGTTTCAAGGAGCGCTTCTCCGGGCTGCTGCGGGAAGGCGTTGATCTCCTCTTCTGCAACGAGTCGGAGGCGATGGCATATTGTGCGAACGCGGATAGGGACGAGGCGTGCGCCACCCTCACGGCCGCGGTTGGTAACGTCTGTATCACCTGCGGCTCGGACGGTGCGGTGCTCGCCAATGGCGTTTCTACCTGTCGGGTTCCAGGGATCGAGATAGACGCGCTAGATACCACTGGAGCCGGCGACATGTTCGCCGCAGGCGTGCTCTTCGGTATCACTCATGGCTTCTCGCTGGAAGACGCCGGCAAACTGGGATCGTATTCCGCCGGGCTTGTGGTCTCGCGTTATGGTCCCCGTCTGGTCGAAAATATAGAGAACAAGATCGATGACATTCTAGCGCATTTCGGCTAGCACGTGTCGCCGAGCCGTGACCCGTTGCGATTGTTGTCACCCCCCTGTTTGTTCCCCTTTGATGTTCCTTTTTCCCTCTTCGTTGGACGGATAGTCCCTCAATGAATTCTGGCAGAATGCTCGGGCGCGGTCAGGCGACTCGGGGTATGCGATCGTTTATCGCCGCAGGTGGCATCTGGGGAGCGTGGCACCAGTTCGTTGGGATTGGATCCACAGTTTTTACCGGCTACGCGCTCTTTCTCGGTGCGGATGAATCGTTCATCGCGATAATGGTCGCCCTGACCTATCTGCTCGCTCCCGTGCAGCTTGCCTCGTCGCTCGTCGGCGCGCGGATCTCCAAGAAAAAACATTTCGTGATCGGAGCAGGGGTATGCGAGATGTTGTTTCGCGGCTCCCTGATTCTCATTCCGTTCATAATTGCACCCAAATCTTATTTGGGGGCGATGATAGGTTTGGTGGCCGCTAGTCTCGTCTTCGCGTATCTGTTGTCGCCGATCTACAACACTTGGATGGTAAATACCATTCCGGAGGATTACCGCGCCCGGTTCACCAGTCAGCAAACGATCGTGAGGACTCTCGCGGCCACGATTTTCGGTTTTGCTGTCGGTCAGTTCGTCGACTACTTCCCTGAAGCTAGCCGCCAGGATGCTTTTGTCTACGTCTTCGCTATCGGCACGGTGATCGGTCTCTGCGGCTTTCTTCCCATCAGCCGGGCCCCATTTCCAAAGGAGACTCAGGACGGCGAAACGAGGGCGAATCTGCGGTCTCTGGTTGAGCCCCTCAAAGACAGGAACTTCAGGTGGGCAACCCTCTTTTTTGGCAGCTGGACCTTGGCGCTGGGCATCTCCGGTCCGCTTTACAGCGTGTTCATGCTGGAGCACCTGAAGATATCCTACACCGAGATTTCGATTTACAACGCAGTGTTCATGGTGACCAGTATCGCCGGCTACCGCGGCTGGGCTGTTCTGGTGGACCGCTTCGGTAGCAAGCCGGTCCTCCAGATGTTGATGATGCCTGCAGCTTTGCTTCCACTGATCTGGATCTTCAACGACAAAGATTCGCATTACCTAGTCCCGGTCGCTCTTTTCCTGGGCGGCGCACTGTTTTCAGGCATCGAGGTCAGCATCGACCCGCTGCGATACGGCTTGTTGCCCAAGGGCGAGAAACGCACCATCTATCTCGCCTCCTGGTCGACGTTGGTGAGTCTGCTCGGGGCGCTTGGACCCTTGACCGGCGGAGTGCTGTCCCGATATCTCCGCGATGTGCAGGTGGACGTCGGCGGAATTAGCTTCGCTCATCTGCAAATCGTATTCGCATTGAGCGTCTGCGCGCGTTTGCTGCCTTTGCTCCTGCTGCGCTTCGTCAAGGACACAAAGGGGGTTACGACGAGGCACGTATTGTCTCAGATGTTTCAGGGGAATCTCCTGAGCTATGCCTACAACGCCACCATCTTCAACCTGGCCACTGCCGAGGAAAGGCGCGCGAGGGCGGCATACGCCCTGGGACGCTCGGGCAACCCCCTGGCCATCGATCAGCTGATACAGGCGGTTGTCCCAGATGCCAGCCCGAGGGTGCGCCAGAGTGCCGCTAGGGCCCTCGGAGAAACGGGGTCGAGCTTGGCTACGCGACATCTTATTAGGGAACTGACGGACGGCGACTCAGATATCCGCAGCGAGGCCGCCGAAGCGCTGGGACGACTCGGTCATTCTGAAGGCATAGACCCATTGATCGACGCTCTGGAGGATGAAGATCCCAGGGTGCGCATCAGCGCCATTCGGGGTTTGGCCGGCATAAAGGGTGAAGAGGTTCGGGAGTTGCTATTCTGGCATTTGAGCGAGCGTTTCGATCCCCGTACCTTTCCCACGCTGATCGATGTTCTCAGCTCCCTGGGAGATAGCCGCATCATAAAGCCGGCCCTCGGTCGCCTCCTAGAGTTCCGCTCGCCTGCCATACGGCTACAACTTTTGAATAGCGTTTGCAGAACGTTGGGAGCCCGCGAAAGCTTCTATCGTCTGCTCTCCCATGATGAAGTCCGACGCAATGAGAAACTCAGCCGGTTGCTGCGAAGAGCATCGACCTTTCTTGCCCGAAGCGCCCTGCTCGGTCCCGCCACGAGGGACAAATTGCGCCAGCTTGTCACCGGGGTTGTGCAAGGATTCGAAAGCGGCGCCAGCGAAGAGATGGTAGATGCAGCTTTGCAGATCTCCAGCCTGGTGAGAGATGGACTTTCCACGTCCGGTCTGCCCCCGTGAAGGTTCTGTCGGTATATCTGGTCATCTTGGCCATTGGGGATTTCGTGCCGAGTACCAAACGCGATGACCTGGGCATCGCTCAAGACATCTTTACGACGGTCTGCTTGCACAGATTGGCAGGTCTGGTAAGGGAATTGGGCGAGAGCTGAGCGGTCCTGCAATCGGGGCCCTGCGCGCCGCAATCTAGAATCACATGCGGTAGATCTTCACCAAGTCCCGGAGGGCCACCACAAAATCCCACAACCGAATATTGGAACCGCCAACGTCACGCCACTCCATCAGCGGGAATTCGAACACCGTGCGACCGAATTCCTCATGTCCGCGTTCTTTCTGAATCCTCATGAGACGCACGAGAAGCTCGACGTCGAAGATCCATCTGCTCTGGAACGGTTCGCCAAAGATTGCGCGCGTCGTTTCATTGACCCGAAACAGCTTTGCCCCGCATTGGGTATCGTAGACCTGCAGATCTAGAAGGGCCGATGCCACGGTCGCGAATATTCTGCCAGCATAATGCCGCAGGGCCCGACGTTCGATCGTCCGGCCAAGCAACTGGACGCGTGCACCGAATACCGCCTGCAATTCGGCCTTCTCGATCAACACCGTTCGCAGCGAATGGATAGCTTTCAGAGGCGTCGCAAGATCGGCGTCCCAGAACCCCGCAAACTCGGCGGCTTCGTCAAACAGATCGATGAATCCCCGCCTGACTGCTTCCCCTTTTCCGACATTGCGCGGCAATTCCAAGAAGCTGGCCCTGCCCGGGTGCGCTTCGGCGAACTTGCGCAGCATCTTCCCCGTCCCGTCAGTGCTACCATCGTCTACGAAATGAAATCGAATGTCTTCGGTTGACTCAATAAAAGAGGAGAACTGGGGGGCGTCGAACCGCGCTTCCTCGTTGAAACAAGGGACGACGATAGCAGTGGATATTGAGGTCATAACCTCGAGGTCAATGGTTTCACCCAACGGCTCTCAGCACGGCAAGCAGACTGACACCGAAGCGGTAACCGCGCCGACGACGCCCGTCCAACAGCCCGAGAAGGGTGCGGACTTCGCCGGCAAAGGTTCTCTCCAGGAGGCGGTTTATGGGAGGAGCAGGCAGGGTCAGGTCGGTGCCGGCCTCACCCCACGGTTTGCTGCGCAGACGGGTCAACAGCCGTATCGACTTCACGATCGGGAAGATCCTCGAGTTAAAATAGGAGAGCATCTCCGCTTTCACCGGCAGATGGGACCAGATCGCGGGTAGACTGTGTAGATCGTAGCGACGATAGTGACCGAAGCTGACGTCGTGCTGGCTCCACAGGGACATGTTGGCAGGCACCGTCAACAGCACTGCATCTCCCGGCACTAACATGCTTATGACATCGTGAAGGAATTCTGCATCGTTCGGAACATGCTCGAGAACGTCCATCAATAAAAAGAGCCGTGGGTGCGCGTACTCTGCACCCAGTTCCACAGGGATCTCGTCGCACAAAAAATCGACCCTCGGGAATCGCTGACGAGCGAAATCAATGGCGTCCGAAGAAGCGTCGATTCCCAACACACTGTAGTCCTCCGCTAACGCCGCTAGATTGGCTCCCGTGCCGCACCCAACATCGATGACCGTTCCGTTCCCCGGAGTCAGGATGCGCAACGCCAACGCCCGCATTATTTGGCGCCGGGCGCGAAACCACCAGTGGTGATCTTCGATGTCCGCGTGCAGTCTGAATTGCGCTAGCTGCATCCCTTACACCGGCCTCGGCGGGCACCGACGAGGCGGAACCGGAGCGTATCCAGCGCCCGATAAACCATATAGCTACGCCGCCCCGCTCACGTTCGACCCGTCCCTTCTATGCCCCCAATAGATTCGCAACAGCTCGCCAACATTGCGAACCATGCCCCAAACCGGATTAAAGCGGCTGTCGGGATCATCCCGCCACATGACGGGGATAGCTTTGATCGAAAACCCGAATCTTCCGGCAAGCAGCAATATCTCCACGTCGAACATGTACCCGTCCACACGCTGCCGGGAAAACAGCGCCTCGACAATCTCGCGCTTGAAGAATTTGAAACCGCATTGGGTGTCGTCTAGATGATTGAGCCCGATCAGACGGTGCAGCAAAATGCGGAAAAGACGGGACCCGATCTGGCGATACCCGCGTCTCCCCACGGCGATGGTGGACGCCTCTGCGCTGCGATCTCCGATCACGCCATCACATCCGGCGTCCAGAAGCTCCACAACCTTGTCGAGACATGAGATCTCCGTCTTGTAGTCCGCATCCATGTATCCAACGATGCCTCCCCGAGCCTCGCGCACCCCGTGGCGCACCGAGTATCCTTTGCCCCGGTTTTGCGGGTTCTTTATACAACGGACCGAGGCGCTGTTCGGGTACGCATGCTGAACCATTTCCGCAGTGTGGTCCGAACTCCCGTCATCCACGACGATAAGCTCGTAACTCCAGGGACGTTGCTGGAGAAACTGCACCGTTTTTCCCACCGTAATCAATATCCTATTTTCTTCATTGAATGCTGGAATTATTATACTTAGGTCCATTGGCAGGAGGAATATATTATTAAATGGCGGAAGATACTATTTTCGGAAAGATCATTCGTGGCGAGATCAAAGCGGACATTATCTACGATGATGAACTCTGTCTCGCTTTCAGGGATATCAGCCCCCAAGCACCACACCACATTCTGGTGATACCGAAGGAAGCGATCTCGGGAGTGCAGGTCGCGGAAGCGAAACACAAAGCTCTATTGGGTCACCTCTTGATTTGTGCGGCAGACATCGCCCGGAGCCAGGCGATCGACGAATCCGGTTATCGGTTGGTGATCAATGCGGGGAACGACGGGGGGCAGACAGTCCCACATCTCCACATTCACATCCTCGGAGGGCGCCAGATGAAATGGCCTCCTGGATAACAAAAAAAGGGCCGCCACTAAGGCGGCCCTCCTTTGCCATCGCGCGTCTCGTTATCGGGATTTTTGAATTGTTATGTAGCCGTTTGCACCACCTGGAACCGCACCCTTGAGGAACAGGAGGTTGCGCTCAGCATCGACGCGAACCACCGCGAGATTCTTTACCGCCACCATCGCATTGCCCATTTGTCCGGGCATCTTCTTGCCCTTCCACACCTTTCCAGGGGTTGTGCCCTGTCCGATGGCACCGGGATGGCGCACGCGATCGGGCGTCCCGTGGGTTGTATTCTTGCCGTGGAAGTGGTATCGCTTGACCACACCAGCGAAACCCTTCCCCTTCGACTTGCCACGGACCTGCACCTTGTCCCCCACTTCGAACAGCCCCACGTCAAGCACCTGCCCCACCTCAAAATCACCGTCGGTCTCCAGACGAAATTCCCGCAGCAGACGATGCGGCTCGATGCCGATTTTCTGGTAGAAACCAGCTTGAGGTTTCGTCACCTTGCGCGGCGGTATCTGATCGAACGCGAGCTGCAAGGCGGAATATCCATTCTGTTCCGCAGTCCGTACCTCGGCCACCGGACACGGTCCGGCTTCGACGACCGTAACTGGAATCAGTTCCTGTTTCTCGTCGTATACTTGGGTCATTCCGAGCTTTTTGCCAATCAAACCAACCATACCGCAACTCCTGTATCCGTCTTATCCCGAGTGAATAAACATCGTAAATTACCGTTTCGTCGCCGATTCGGCAAGAGGATGTGAGGGATGTCCGCGCGCAGAACCGTTACCGTCGTCAGAGGGGGAGCGATCGGAGACTTCGTCTTGACACTTCCCGCGATTCAATCGCTGTGGTCGCACTATCCCCACCATACGCTACAGATCGTCGGCAATCCTGGTATTGTTCGACTCGCCCGCCCGGGCAAAATCGTCGATATCCACTCGGCATCCCTCATCGGGCTCTACAACGATTCCGCTCGACTCGATCCGGAGCTGAATTCGGTATTTGGCGATTCGGCGGTGGTTCTGGCTTATACGACACAGAATGCTGCGGAATTCGCCCATCGATTGGGCGAATCTACCTCGGCTCGGATACTGGTCCACGATCCCCGACCCGATGGGAGTTCGAGACACGTCGCCGAGCAGCTGTTCGCACCGGTCCATGCAGCGGGTCTTGCGGACTCGTTCGATCTTTCACGTATCGACCTGACCCAGAACGACCTCGAGCGTTGCCGAAGGTTGTTAGGGGGAGCGACCGGGTCGCGTAGGATCGTTGTCAGTCCGGGAAGCGGAGGTAGACACAAGTGCTGGCCGATCGAGCGCTATGCCGATATCGTCGAGGAGGTCGTCGCGCTGGGTTTACAGGCAGTGGTAGCTCTAGGGCCGGCGGAGCAACATCTCGCTGACCATAGTTTGCTTCGAGCCTCCAACGATGTGCGGATTGTTCAACCGCCGGACCTGGTCCAACTGGCCGGATTGCTGCAATCCGCCGACCTGTACCTCGGCAACGACTCCGGCCCCAGTCATATCGCAGCCGCCGTCGGAGTTCCGTCTGTCGTGCTGTTCGGCCCCACCGACCCCGATCTCTGGGCACCCCGCGGCCGCTCCGTTGAGGTGATCAGGTCCCCCGATGGAGATATGGATTCGCTCAACCTAGATTCAGTGTTGGAAGGTCTGATGAAAACGCTACGCGGCTTGCCGGGAAAACCGCACACAGAGGTCTGATATGCAAAAAAAATCGGCGGCGGAAGACGATCAGTACGAGGTGGAGAGACTCGACATGGTCCAGCGGCAGCTGGCCAGTCGGGGCATCAATGACCGTGCCGTTCTGCAGGCCTTCAAACGAGTACCGCGCCATCTCTTCATTCCCGAGAATGAGCGGCACCAGGCGTATGAAGACCATCCCCTTCCGATCGGTCGTGGTCAAACCATTTCACAACCTTACGTCGTAGCCTACATGTTGCAAAAGTTGGCTCCGCGACCAGACAACCGAGTGCTGGAAATTGGCACCGGTTCGGGATACCAGACGGCGCTCCTGGCCGAGTTGGCATGCCACGTCTACACGGTCGAGGTCATCCCCGAACTCGCAGAGGGTGCCCGTCAGACCCTCAATCAGTTGGGATACCAGAATATCGAATATAGCATTGGGGACGGCTCGCAGGGGTGGGCTGACGCTGCCCCATTCGACGGGATCGTGGCGTCGGCGTCTGCCAGCTGCGTGCATCAGCAGCTCACTGACCAGTTGGCGCCGGGATCCCGCTTGATTCTGCCTGTGGGCTCTGCCCGTCAGCACCTGATCATGGTTTATCGAGGTATCGAGCGATCCGAACGGACAACGCTGCTCCCGGTCCGCTTCGTACAGATGAAGGAAGAGTGTTGATCGCCCCGGCTTATCAGTCTTTCACCAGCTCGATCATGACCTTTGCTGTTCCGGCCTTAACCATCTCCAGCTCGAGCGCAGCCGCGAAAGAGAGATCCAGGATCCGCCCCTCTACGAATGGTCCACGATCATTGATTTTCACTTCGACCCAGCGACCGTTCGTCAGGTTGGTCACCTTTGCCATGGTCCCCAACGGCAAAACGCGGTGCGCGGCCGTCAGTTTGTACATGTTGAAGATATCGCCGTTGGCTGTTTTGCGACCGTGAAACGCCTTGCCGTAATAGGATGCGACCCCTAACTGGTAAGCCCCGGCTGTTGATATGGAACCCACATCAACGGGGTGGGCGTTGTGGCTTGTTGGCGCGACTGGTGTGCTTGCTTGGGACCGCGACGGGCGGGCAGCCTTTGGGGCTCGAGTGACGCTGCCCGAGTGATAGACCGGGCTGGGCGAACATCCCGCCAACGCGACAACTGATGCTCCGAGGAGCAGCTTTCGGATCGTGGACATCGCGCTCCGGACTCGAGGAAAGTCCGGCATAGAGGGGTTATTTGGCGAGGGATCCTACTATTGTACTGATATCTGACAGATTCTGCTCGGAACAATACGATTCGAGACCCGCGACGAGCTCCTGCGCGGCGTTCGGCTTGACGAAAGTCGCCGTGCCAACCTGAACCGCGGATGCCCCTGCGATCATGAACTCGAGCGCGTCATTGGCGTCCATGATTCCACCAATTCCCATCAACGGGAGTTTTACGGCCTGTCGCACCTTCCAAAGCATGGCCAGCGCGACGGGTTTGATCGCCGGACCGGACAATCCGCCGGTCGTATTTCGTAAGACCGGCCGGCGGCTGCGAACATCTATGGCCATGCCGACCAGCGTGTTGATCAGAGATATGCCATCGGCACCGGCATCTTCCACCGCCCGAGCTATCTCCGCAATGTCGGTCACGTTAGGAGTCAGCTTGGCGATCACCGGTCGGGCCGATGCGCGCCGCACCGCACTGATAACCTCAGCTGCGGCCGTGGGATTACAACCGAACAGCATGCCGCCGTCCTTCATGTTGGGAGAAGAGATGTTGACCTCGAGGGCGGCAATCCGCTCCAAAGGCGCGAGGCGCTCAGCCATGCGCGCATGCTCGGCTGCCGTAGGAGCGGCAATGTTGACGACGATAGCGGTGTCCAGCGTTTCGAGAAAGCGCCACCGATCGGTAACGAACCCCTCCAATCCCGGGTTCTGCAGCCCGATGGAGTTCAACATTCCCGCCGGCGTTTCCACGATCCTGGGAGGCGAGTTCCCCGAGCGAGGTTCGGGCGTGATGGTCTTGGTGATCAATCCCCCGAGGCGGGAGAGATCGGTCAACTCCGAAAGCTCGTCTCCGTAACCACAGGTTCCCGATGCAAGCAGCACCGGGTTGCGCAACCCAATGCCGGCAAAATCGACAGCCAGCTCGGTCATTGAGCGTCCCAGTCAACGCGTCGGGAATCAAAAACGGGGCCGTCGACGCAGATCCTGCTGTACTTGGCGTAGTCGGATGCCCCGGCTCCGGAAACTGGCTTGACTTCGACCACACAGCCCACGCAGACCCCGAATCCGCACGCCATATATTCCTCCAGCGAGGCTTCGCAATGCACATCGAATTCCTGGCATACAGCCGCTACCCGGGCCATCATCCCGTGCGGTCCGCACGTGAATACCGTGCAGTCCTTCGAAGATTCAAGTTCACGGACCAAGAGGTCGGTCACCATGCCTGCGTATCCCGCAGAACCATCATCCGTAGCCACGATAACCTGGTCAGCGGCCCGGCCCAGCAGGTCGGAGGGAAGCAGCTTTCGCACGGTGCGTGCCCCGGCCAGGAGGCGAACGCGGCCGCCACGGCTACGAACCTGATTGCCCAAGTAGAGCAAAGGCGGAACTCCGATACCACCGCCCACCAGAAGAAAACTCCCCTCGCCCTGAGGGTCGAACCCCCGACCGAGAGGACCCAGGCAACTCAGGATATCGCCGCGGCGGGCACGGGCAAGCGCCTGGCTCTTGGGACCCATTGCCTCGTATAGAATCTCGACGACCCCCGCAGAAGGATCCACCCCACCGATGCTCAATGGAATCCTGAGAAATGGAGAGAGCTCCTCGGTGACCTGAATCTGGAGGAACTGGCCCGGAAAGGATCTCTCGGCGACCGCGGCGTTAATCAACCGAGCCAGATAAAAGTCCTCTGCCACCTCCTCGTTGGAAAGCAGCTCCGAAAGCAGATCCTGCATTACTCGGTCGTCTCCCCGGCATCGATTTCAGTGGGATTGCCGAAACCGATAGACAAGCTGTCTGGCACATCAGCTGTCGCGTTCATCGCGGAATCCCCGCTGTCTTCTGCCGCCCCGGGTTCCGTTTCGGTAGTTGCGACAAATTCTTCCGGTGGATAGACCGGCAGCGTCAGCTCAACCCATGCACGCACCTCGAACTCATCACGGTCGAGTTGTTTGTCTACCCCTTCCGCGGGATAGAACAGGTAATCCCAGGCAGAATTCACCGCCGCGGAGGCGTAAGGCTCACGTCCATCGAACAGTTCCACTGCTTCTGGTTTGCCATCCCGCCCGACGAGGATGTCCAGAAGCACCTCCACCGAATCTCCGTTCGCCTGCGTCGGATAGGTCGGCAGCGCCAGCTTGCGGACAAGTGGTTGCTCCCGCAGCCGGAGTTCCCCCGGGGACATGATCAGCTCCTCCACCGGTCGCTCCAGCTCCAGCTCTCCCAAGGTTCCGAGATCCAGCTCTTCCGGGTTCGGAACCGCCAGGTCGGGGAACTGCTCGATCAGAAACCGGATCTGCTCGTTTCCTCGGTCCCCTTTGATGACCTTCTGCAGATAGAAATTCGACGAGTCCTCGCGGCCTTCCTCTATGAACGCGAAGAGCATGCGATAGTGAGCTTTGAGGAATCCCTGGTTTTGTCTGAGCGCTTTGCGGTAGTACTCCTGTGCATCTTGATAATAGTCCTGGTCCCATTGAATGTTACCCAGTTGATACAACGCCTCCGGATTCTTACCCCGTTCCTCCAAGCTCTGCTCGTAGTACTCCTGAGCGCCTTCGAGATCACCACGCCGATGGGCCCGCAGTGCAAAGCCGAAGTACTTTCTTCCCAGTGCCACCGAATCGACAGAATCCGGTTCCACGGCAAGGGTCTCTATCTTCTCCCCGGGACGCAGTTGCCCCCCTAGGGACTTGAGACCGCGCTCGAGCTTGGCGACCAACCCCGCCTGCGCCGATTCCGCTCGGTCGCGGACGATCGCGGCGAACGGGCTCTCCGGATATCGCTCCTCGAGTCGTGCGTAGCGGCGGGCAGCTTCCAGGGAATCGCCGATTACATCCTCGATAGCTCTGGCCGCAATGAAGGAAGCTCTCGCTGCCGTTGGGGTGTCTGCGAAGCGCCCGACCAGGCTGTCCAACAGCGGCACGAAAACCTCCGCTTTGGTGGCGTCCTGGAACATGATCGCCTCAATCCGGCGAAACTCGGTGGCGGCCACCTCGTCAGCGGTCTGCCGTTGTGCCAGACCCAAAAACACCCGCGCGGCGTTGGCATGCTCGGAGCTGGGATATTCGTCTACCAATACCTGGAAGACCGGCCCGGCATCGTCGGCCGCCTTCTTCAGCTCCAGGTGTATCCACCCCATGTTGTAGAGGATTAGAGGCATCTGCGCCGAATCGGGAAAACGTTCTCGAACCTGTCCATAATAGAACAAGGCTGAGTCGGCCTGAGCCAGTTGGTCCCGGTAAAGCTCCGCCAGGGAGAACAGATCCTCGAACACCTCGATGGTTCGATCTCCTCGCTCGATGGACGGTTCCTCGAAAAACCAGGCAGCAAGGGTTTCTGCGCTTGCGGCGGTCCCTGTCGTGGCACCATTCTGCCCATCCATGGCCGCGGCCGGAGTCACACTGGAGGAATCTGAGGACGACGAATCCACTAATGCAGTGCCAACCGTCGAATCGGCCGTAGCGGCAACCGACTCAACCCCCGTTCGGGCGGCCACGAGTGAATCTCGTTGAACGCCGCCGAGCGAGTCGGCGATGAAGATCCGCCGCGTCAGCCGATCCAGCTCTCCGAGGTCCTGCAGCGTGCGCTGAGCCTGGACCGCCGCCTCCGAATCGCGCTTCTCTGCGCCCACCTCCCGCAGATATTCGCGGGCCCTTTCCACATCTCCATGGTCCTGAAGGTATAACAGCGAGGTATGGTAAAGCGCCATCGCCGAAGGGGCGCTCTTTGGAAAATCGTCGCGCACCTGCTCGAATTCGTCGAGCGCACGTTCCAACTCGTTCCTGTCCCGGTAGTACTGTCCGATCTGCAGTCGAGTTTGGCCTTCGAAAACACGGAAACTACCATCCTTGAGGAGCAGCTCGTAAACCTGAAGCGCGGCCTCGCCATTCCCCATCGCATCAAGCACCTTCCCCTTGTTGAGGCGGCCTTCGTACTCGGTCTGCTTGGAAGGATTCCCCGGCAACACGTTCTCGAAAGCCTGCTGCGCTTCGGCATAGCGGCTGGAGTCCTCCAGGGCCATGAGGGATTCGCCGTATCTCAACCACAAGTCGGGAAGCAGGTCGGACCTGGGGAATGCTTCGATCGTGGCGTTGAATTCCTGTGAGGCGGCAACGAAATCTTCCGCTTCGAACGCCATCTCCCCGAGCCGATACCCGGATTTGTATCCTACGGCGCCACGTCCATCGCTGAATAGCTCCCGGTATAGTAGTTGGGCGTCCGAATACTGGCGCTGTGCTTCGAACGACAACGCCCGCCAATAGCGGGCCTCAAGAAATAGTTCGCTGTCGGGAAAATTCGCTTCCAGATCGGCGAAACTGCGTACGGCCGTTATGTAGTCCCTACGCCAATAGAAGGCGCGACCCATTAGGAACATGGCGTCGTCGACCAGATCGCTTTCCTTGTGTTCGTCCAACACCTTGGAGGCGCGCCGCGCCGCAGTCTCGTAGAGGTTGTCGGTTTTGTGGACCGGTTTTCTAGGTGAACGGCGAGGGTCCTCGCCGCGATCGAGCATCTTCTGCTCGTCGACCGAGCGCGACTTCTCAGCCTGTCGGAAATACTTCTGTGCGTTGTAGTAGGTATTGAAATAAACGCAGGAGGTGGATATGAGACCTGCAGCGAGCAGAAGGAGTTTGGTTCTTCCCATACCCATCGTGGCGATCTATCCGCCGATGTAGTCCTGTAGGGCGCAAACGGAAAGATCCTCTTGTCGAAGTGCAGCCATCCCGGCAGCTGCCGCTCGCGCCCCGGCCATCGTCGTGGTGTAGGGCACGTTGTGCAGAATGGCCGCCCGGCGAACCACATGATCGTCGTACTGAGACGGCGCATCCTGCGGTGTGTTGATTACCATATCGATCTGATTGCTCCTGATGGCATCCTCCACATGGGGCCGCCCTTCGTGGACCTTGCGAATTTTTTCTGCTTGAATTCCGTGTCGAAGGAGAAACTCCATGGTTCCCTGCGTGGCGATTAGCTTGTAGCCGAATCCGTCGAGCTCTCTCGCGATCGAGACGGCAGCCTCCTTGTCGCGATCGCCGACGCTGATAAAAACGCAGCCTTGGGCGGGCAACATCGAACCTGCTCCCATCTGCGCCTTCAGGAACGCCGCGCCGAACCCGCTGCCGATGCCCATCACTTCGCCCGTGGATTTCATCTCTGGACCCAATAGACTGTCCGCCCCCGGGAATTTGATGAATGGCAGCACCGCCTCTTTCACCGAGATGTGTTCTGGAACGACCTCGTCGACGACCGCTTGCTGCTTCAAGGTCTTTCCGGTCATCGCCCGCGCGGCAATCTTGGCCAAGGGTCGACCGGTAGCCTTGCTTACGAACGGCACCGTTCGCGATGCCCGTGGATTGACCTCGAGCACGTACACCATCTCCTCGTGAATTGCATACTGGACATTCATGAGGCCCACGACGTTCAGCGCGCGCGCCAGCGCATGGGTATTCTCCCTGACCGACTCGAGGTTACTCGGGGAAATATCGAATGGCGGGAGCACGCAGGCGCTGTCGCCGGAGTGGACACCGGCATGCTCGATATGCTGCATGATACCACCGATCACTACATCGGTGCCGTCGGCGACCGCGTCTACGTCGAATTCTTGGGCTCCCTCGAGGTAACGATCGATGAGCACCGGGCGCTGAGGTGACACGTCGATTGCCTCCGCCATGTAGCTTTCCAAGCTTCCGGGATCGTAGACGATCACCATTGCGCGTCCGCCGAGAACATACGACGGTCGCACCAGGACGGGATAGCCGATCTTCTCCGCTACTCCTCTCGCCTGCTCCAAACTGCTGGCAAGACCGTGTTCCGGCTGGCGAATGTGGAGTTGGCGCAGCAGATTGCCGAACCGCTCCCGGTCTTCAGCCAAGTCGATGCTGGCGGGTGTCGTGCCGATGATGGGAACGCCCGCCTCCTCCAGTTCCGCCGCCAGATTCAACGGCGTCTGACCGCCGAACTGCACGATCACTCCATCGGGCTGCTCGAGATCCACGATGTTCAATACGTCCTCCACCGTCAGCGGCTCGAAGTAGAGTTTGTCGGCGGTGTCGTAGTCGGTGCTGACCGTTTCCGGATTACTATTGACCATGATCGTTTCGAAACCGTCTTCGCGGAGGGCGAAACAGGCATGAACACAGCAGTAATCGAACTCGATCCCTTGTCCGATTCGGTTTGGCCCGCCGCCAAGAATGACGATCTTTTTTTGGTCCGTGCGGAACGCCTCCTCCTCACGCTCATAGGTGGAGTAGTGGTACGGCGTGTGAGCTTCGAATTCGGCGGCGCAGGTGTCCACGGTCTTAAAGATCGGCCGGATCTGGTTCTCAATTCGCCGGTTCCGCACCACCGCTTCGTCGGTATCCCGCAGAAACGCCAATTGCTTATCCCCGTACCCGTACTCCTTGGCTTGCCGCAACAGCTTGGGGTCCTCCAACGGATCTTCTTGGCGCAATCTTTGTTCCAGAGCGAGCAACTGTTGAAGATTGTCTAGAAACCATGGATCGATGCCGGTCAATTGGTAGAGCTCGTCAATCGAGGATCCGTTCTCCAGCGCCAGCTTGAGGTAGAAGAGCCGCTGCGAGTTAGGTGTGGTCAGCCGCTCCTGGAGCTCGCTCTTCGGCACCCTCTCGGGTCGCAGATCCTTGCCGTCGCCACCCCATCCGGCTCTGCCGATCTCCAGCGAACGCAATCCCTTCTGCAGCGATTCCTTGAAGGTTCGGCCGATGGCCATGGTCTCTCCAACAGAACGCATCTGCGTGTCTAGCGAATCGACCGAGTCGGGAAATTTCTCGAAAGCCCAGCGCGGAATCTTGGTCACGACGTAGTCGATGGTCGGTTCGAAGGAGGCGGGAGTCTCGCGTGTTATATCGTTTGGAATCTCATCCAGGGTGTAACCAACCGCCAGCTTGGCGGCGATCTTGGCGATCGGAAACCCGGTGGCTTTCGAGGCCAACGCTGAGCTTCGAGATACTCGGGGATTCATCTCGATGACCACCAGCCGACCGTCTTCGGGGTTCAGCGCGAACTGGATGTTCGATCCACCGGTGTCAACGCCGATGGTGCGGATGACGCGAATCGCCGCGTCTCGCAACCGTTGATACTCTTTGTCCGTCAAGGTTTGAGCCGGGGCAACGGTTATGCTGTCGCCCGTATGCACCCCCATTGGATCGAAGTTTTCGATGGAGCAAATGATGACCACATTGTCGCTGTGATCGCGCATGACCTCGAGCTCGTACTCTTTCCAGCCGAGCACCGACTGCTCTACGAGCACTTCGGTAATGGGACTCAGCTCGAGTCCATGACTGACGATGCGCTCGAATTCCTCGGCATTGTACGCCACTCCCCCACCACTGCCCCCCATGGTAAATGACGGCCGCACGATGGTCGGGTAGCCGATATCGCGTTGATGCGAATACGCCTCGTCCATCGTATGCGCGAAGTACCCCCGGGGCATCTCCAGGCCAGCGCGGTCCATCGCTTTCTTAAAGAACTCGCGATCTTCCGCCATCTTGATGGCGTCCAGCTTTGCCCCGATCAGCTCGACTCCGTAGCGCTCAAGCACGCCCGCTTCAGCCAGAGAGACCGCCGTATTCAAAGCCGTCTGCCCCCCCAATGTGGGCAGCAGCGCTTGGGGGCGCTCGAGGTCAATGATCTTTTCGCAGATCTCGGGTGTAATCGGTTCCACGTAGGTGCGCTGGGCGAAGTCGGGATCGGTCATGATCGTGGCTGGATTGCTATTCACCAGCACAATCTCGTACCCCTCTTCGTTCAGGGCTTTGCACGCTTGAGTGCCCGAGTAGTCGAACTCGCAGGCCTGCCCGATCACGATTGGTCCGGAGCCGATCAGCATGATCCGCTCTATATCCTCGCGCCTTGGCATAGCTTCCCTTACCCCGAAAACGAAAAAACGAGATGCGCTTTCGCGCATCTCGAGGTGATCAGAGTAGACAGTTGGAACAAATGATAGTGCAACTAAGGGGTCTGGAGATGAAGATGAGAAGGTAGGTGGATTCTACACAACCTGTACATCGATGCTACGATTTCTGAATAAAGCTCAGGTAGATCAACAGAACGATAGCTGCTATCGTCGTCGCGTATCCGAATTTTAGCAGGAGGAATTTTGTCCGTTCCCAGTTTCCCTCGCGCTTGATCTTGATTCTGCGCGGCGCTACTTCCTTATAATCGCCCTGGAACCGCTCTTCGTCGATGAGCCGGACCAGTTTGGGATCATACTCCGCAATCGTCTTCAAGATGAGTCGTTTGCGATGCGCCACGCGCTCGGCGAACTGCTCGCCGGGCTCCGGTGAAGCCTCCCCTTCAGGAGGGGTTACCCTTGATTCGTTTCCCGTCGATCGCTCCGAGATTAACGTGAAGGTCTTCTCGCGAGCGAGGCTTTCGGCAAGTCCGTTCACCGCTTTTCGATCGCTGACATTCGATTCGATGACCCCGTAACAGGTGTCGATGAAACTCTTGAAATCGTTGCGAATCTCCTCCTCCGACAAACCCAGCAGGTAGGATTCTTCGATAATCGCCTCGATAGCTTCTTTGACGTCGCTCATCTGTCGTTGCCCATCAATATCGAGAGTTTCTAGGAGTTGAACGTACCACTCGCGGTTAGAGCCGCCCGGTGATTCTGCCTTGAGCCGCTAATACTGTAAGAGATACACATATCTGTGTCAAGAGAGGTCCAGCGCAACAACTTACGCATTTCGGGCGCCCCGTTCCGAGCGCGAGACAAAGATCGATTCCGCGTTTGGCGATCGCTCTACTTTCAGGCTAGCCCTTGTTCGCTGTCCCCTGTCCGTCCCGCACGATGTCCAGCATGGCCTTCGGGACCGCCGCGGCAATGTCCCCGGCCAAAAGACCCCACTCTCCGAGCTCGTCCCGCGCTATATCGCCGGCCCGGCCGTGGACATACACACCCAACTGGGCCGCCTCGTCACACCCCAACCCCTGGGCGACAAATCCAGCAATAACGCCTGCCAGAACATCTCCGGATCCCGCCGTTGCCATACCGGGGTTTCCGGTCGGATTCACCACCGCTCGACCGTCCTGGGTCGCGATCACGGTCGGCGCCCCTTTCAGTACCACAACCACCTTATGTTCTACCGCAAATCCGCTGGCAGCGGCGACGGGATCGGCCGCGATATCGACCTTGTGGGCCTGAGCCAGCCGGGCAAATTCTCCGAGGTGGGGGGTCAGGATGGTGGGGGCGGTTCTCCCTCCCAATATATCGACCGACCCGGCGAAAGCATTCAGTCCGTCGGCATCTAGCACCAACGGCAGCTCTGCCATCGCCACGACCCGCCTGATCAGCTCAACCGTCTCCCGATGCCGTCCAAGACCGGGCCCGAGCGCCAGACAGTCCTTTTTCACCAGCAGGGCGGTCACATCTCCTATCGCTCTAAGCGAGAGACAACGGTGCTTGCGGACCTCCGGGAGCGGCCTAGTCATCACTTCCGTAAGCTTGATTTCCATGATGTCGTTGAGGCTGGCTGGAATACCTAGGGTTGCCCGGCCAGCGCCGGAGAGCAAAACAGACTGGGCCGTCAGAGAGGCGGCCCCCGTCATCCCGACCGATCCGGCCACAACCGCCACCGCACCACAGCTGCCCTTGTAGGCATCGCCGGGACGCCGTGGAATCAATCGCGACACCGATTCTTCGCAGAGGAGCTCGGTTGTCACCCTTAACGGGTTGATGGCAGAGTCGGGGAAGCCGATATCAACCAGGCGCAAGACCCCGCACTGATCGCGACCGGGAAAAAACATCTGGCCAACCTTCGGCAGCCCGAAGGTCACGGTGATGGCGGCCCTGACGCAGGCTCCGGGAACCTTTCCGGTATCTGCATCCACACCGGACGGCAGGTCAACCGCTACTACCGGGCGGCCGCAAGACCTGATCCGATCGATGACATTGGCAAGTTCGAGTCGCGGGGCACCTCTGACGCCCGTGCCGAGCAACGCGTCGACGACAAGCTCTGCATCCTGCAAGGCGTCATCGAACAGTTCCAGATCACCGGCGGAGGCCAACGGTTCAACCTGGCCGCCGCCAGTCGTGAAGAGATCCAGATGATGTTTGGCAACGCCGCGAATCATGTCGGGATCGGCTGCTAGAAAGGTTCGCTGGCGCGCACCCTTGGAATGCAGCAGACGGCTTATCACGAATCCGTCCCCGCCGTTGTTCCCCTTCCCACAGACAACCACGATATGCAGATCGTCCAGGCCGTCCCACTCTTCGCGGATCGCCTCCACCACGCGGGACCCTGCTCGCTCCATCAACTCCGCGCCGCTCGCCACGCCAGCATCGATCGTCCGGCGATCGATCTCCGCCATCTGTGTGCCGGTGACGAGTTTCAGATTGGACATGGCTCACTCGCCGATTTGGTGCTGCATGAATTCGGCGTAGGTGCGAGCAGTCTGCATGACATCGTGTACTCCAACCCGTTCGTCCACGGCGTGTCCGTGCTCGCCCTTGACCCCGTACGAAACGCCGGGTATGCCAGCGTCCTCGATGAAATAGTGAAGATCGGTGAAACCGCTGGTGGTGCGAAACTCGGGTGGGCGTCGCCGTATCGTCTGCACCGCTCTGGCGAACGATTTAGGCAATTCGTGTTCAGGATCTATCGAGCAGGGTTCGATGCGCAGTCTTGTTTCAACGGAAAAGCGGGCCTTGGGCGACTGCTCGGAGGCACGTTTCAAGGTGCTCAACAGCTCCTTCTCCACCTTGGCGAGGCTCTCGCCAGGAACGAGCCTCCGATCTATGGAGAACGACGATCGACCGGGCACAATGTTTATCTTGTCGCCTTCGCTGCCACCGAAAACACCTCCCATAATCATGGTCGGCCAGCGTTCGTGTCCGTTGAAATCTCGATAGCAGCGGCGGGGCGCTTCCAACTGCTTGCGAAAACGTTTGAGGTGACTAACCGCAGAGGCCATAGCCTCGAAGGCGTTGACGCCTACCTTCGGGTTGGAGGCGTGTGATGACCTTCCCACAATTTCTACCACGAGCCAGAGAACTCCGTTGTGGGCGCATCCCACACGCGACCCGGCCGCACCCTCGCACACGACGGCGTAGTCCGCTTCAACCAGACCGGAACGCACGATGTGCCCGGCTCCGAGGTCTCCTCCCGTCTCCTCATCCGCCGTAAAGGAGCATTCGATATTGAAGGCGGGATCGGTACCGGTGCGCCGCATCGCTTCCAACGCCATAAACAACGCGGCAATGGAACCTTTCATATCACCGGAACCCCTTCCATAGAGGTTACCGTTGTTCACTGCCGGCTCGAAGGCACTGCCGAAACGCCACGAACCGGAGGCAGGCACGACGTCGTAGTGGGCGTTGAAGTGCACCGTGTCAGCTGCACCGACCTGCCAGCGGGCGATCAGGTTATAGCGCGGAAACTTGCTCGAGACGGAAGCTCCTTTTAACGCGTCATCAGGGACCCGGTGGACGCGGACGTCCATGCCTAGAGACGAACAGCGCTTGGCCAATAGGTCGACGATCTGTTTGTAATTCGACCCAGGTGGGTTAACCGTGGGAATACGGACCAGTTCCTGCAAAAATCGCACGAGAGCAGGTTCGCTTTTGTCTAAATACTCCCTCACCTTCACAATTCTTCTACCTCGTTTGTTGGGGGGGATAAATATAACGGAAACCGGCATCGATCCAACCGCTCAACTCCCACAGCCACACCAGCTTGGCAGTTGAGGTAGTGGAGAGGGGAAAATCGGGTTACTGTAGCGGAATCGGAAACCAGGCCGGGGAGGTGTCGTCTTCGATGTTTGTCGTCAACTGGACGAGATTCTCCCCATCGGGATCGACCATAAATATCTGGAAACTTGCGAGTTCGATGGATTGGAAAGCAATGCGTAATCCATCGGGAGACCAGGCGGCCCCACCGTCGTTGCCCGGTCTGCGCGTGAGGCGCTTCAGATCGGTGCCGTCGACGTTCATCGAATAAATCTCGAAATCGGCGGCGCGGCTGGATGTGAAAGCAAGCCGTGCACCGTCCGGAGACCACGCGGGGGAAGAGTCCCAGGCGGGATGGTCGGTGAGTCGGGCTGTCTCACCGGTGGCCATATCCATGACGTATATCTCGAAGTTTCCGTCACGCCGACTCTCAAAGGCAAGTCTGGTGCCATCGGGAGACCACGCGGGGGAGCCATCTCGCTCCCGCCCTGTCGTCAGTTGCACCACGTCGCTGCCATCCGGATTCATCATATAGATGTCGAAGTTACCGATCTCTTCCGCAGTGTACGCAATTCTCGAACCGTCGGGAGACCACGCCGGCGCAACATCTTGGCCCGGTCGCTCGGTAAGGCGGATCTGGTTGGATCCGCCGGCATCCATCACATAGAGCTCGAAGTCCAGATCTCGATCGGAAACGAAGGCAATCTTCGAGCCGTCGGGTGACCAGCTCGGGGAGCTATCCTGGCCGGGATGATCCGTCAGGTTCAGCTCGTTTGTACCGTCTACGTGAGCGGCGTATATCTCATGGTTGCCCCGACGTATAGACTTGTAGGCAAAGCGATTGGCAGAGTTGAACTCAACCGCTGCCGGGCTGTTCGAGTCAGCGCAGCCGACGACTACGAGTGGAACGAGGACCGTCAACAGCGAACGGCATCTCTGATTCATCCTGGCGATCTCCGACCAGCAGGCATAAAGCTCCGACGGTGATAATGGGTGGTTCGAGGCTTTTGATGCCTCGAGTTCCAGTGTCGATTCAAGATAACTTGGAGACTGCCAACTAGCGATTGCGCAGGTCTGTAGAGCTCAGCTCGCTGCGGAAGCACTCGACCGGAATCGCTTCGAACAATCCGCCGAATTCGGCGGGAAGCTCCAGGTCTTCGAGACTCCGCCACCGACCTTCGCTGCTGCGGCCGGCGACCAGGAATCTGCAGCCGGCATCGGCCATGAAAGCGAGTGCCTCCCGCAACCCGCGTTGGCCACCCTCGTAATAGCCTGGATCGAACAGCCGCACTGCGGTATCCATTCCCAACACGAAGCGGCAGTTCTCGAATTCACCGGCTTTTTCTTGAAACCGTGGCGTTCGAGTCACGATGGCCGAAAATTTACCCCTGATCGGCAGCAGGCGCCGTTCCAGGTCGTCCCTGTTCAACTCGGGTTTGTCAGCATTGACCACCGAGATCTCCATGCTCGTCGTGCGTCCACTTTGATGCTGCGCCGCCTGCGCCAACTGGACGTGCCCCTCATGGAGAGGATTAAACGAGCCCGGTAAGAGCAACCGATCGGTTCGATCGAATTCAATCCGGGGCACACCGTCGATGCCGATCTCGATAACATCGACGTTGCCCTGCAACAGCAGCCCGATCGGATCATCTGTCGGCAGAACCTTCGTTTCAGTTGCGACGAAAGCGGGCAGCTCATACCGCCCGAAAGGAAGTCCCGAGGTTTCGCAAATGAGGTCGAGGCAAAAGTTGGAGAGTGCTTCCTCTTGCTCGACCCGACCTGACCCACCGCCAAAGCGCAGTACGGAAAAGCGTAGTTCCGCCAATCTCCTAAGCGCCACGAACGCCCGATCCTCGCCGCGGCGAATCCGGTTCGTGGCCAACGCTGCGCTGCAGCCCAAACCCATGGTTGTCGCTTTGGCTTCGGAGAATCGACAACCCCTCGAGAAAGCACGGATAGCCATGTCGCGCGCCGTGCGCTGATTCGAGCCGTGGGGGCCCGGCGCTTGCAAGTACTCCCGCAGGGCACGATGGTGATACGGAACCCGGGCTTCCAAAATGCTCCCGGACGCTCCCGGGTGGTTCAGCAACCACGTCAGCAACTCAACACCGCCCCCCGTCGTTGCCAGAGAAAGGTAGGTTTCCGTGGAAAAGAGGGCCTCGACTTTCGTCCAGGCAGGAGATATCCCGGTCATGCGGCGAGTGAACCGACCCAGTCGTAGATCCCGCGAACACCCCACCCGGTGAGGAACAATCCGCTGACAACATTGAGAACCAGCAGTCCCCAGCCCATCCGCAGGGGTGCAGGAAGAAAGCGACGATCGGTCCACACCATCAGAAAACACCATAATCCACAGGTCAGCACACCGCCAAAGATGGCAGCCGGCGTGACGATTTGCACGGGATTCCCACCCAACCACATGATCGCTATACCCCCCAATCCGCAGTAGGCAACAACCCAGGGACGCAACGCTCCAACGGTAGATTGACGAACCCGAGCAACGATTGGCCGCAGGCAGACGTGAGTCGTGCGCACGTAGAGCTCATAAGCCCCGATGATCGTGCCGAAAAACGCGGTAAAAACGCCCAACTGATACAGGTACACGAGATTGGGGTGAAGCAGGGTGAGAAATTCGGCCTGAACCGAAAGCAGCTGGATACCTGACGGGACGACTTGCTTGGGATAAAGCACAACCGCCCCCAGGACCATGAACGCGATGGTGAACATCACGATGCAGCCAAACGAAACCGAGGTGTCGATCAACGGCGCCCGCAGCCATTTCTTTCCCAGCTCCGTATTCTCGGGATCATGCGCTACAGACACTCCGTTGGCATCGGCAGTGGAGCTGCGCCCCAGAAGACCCCATCCCTTCTCCTTCAGCATCCCGATGTAACCGAAATAATCCTGGGTGCCTCCACCAATGGCCCCCAGGTAGGTTCCCATCTCCACCCAGGCTGAACGGGCAGCAATGGTCGGATATTTGGTGGCCACCCAAGGCTCGAATACTGGAATCGAAGGTACCAGAGCTCCCAGGAACACGGCCAACCAATCTGGCTGCAGCACCAGGGCGGCGACCAGAATACTGATCAGTAGCAAGGCTACGATGAAGGTCTGAGTGCGTTCCAGCGCCGCATAGCTCTGCACCATGGTCAAGGATATGGCGGCAATGACGAACCCCGTTCCCCAGACCCGCGGATCACCCCAGAATTCAGTTTCACCGAGGTCGAACATCCACACGGTCAGGCCGCCCAACATCTTGGGCAGTCCGGAGAGCCACAGGGGAAAACAGAGCAGGGTGATCACAGCCAGTACCCAGACGGCCCAGCCCTGTGGTCCGGGAAGATAGTTCCAGCGCTCTATCGGGTGTTCGCCCGTCAAGGTCGCATAACGGGCGGCCGTATAGACCTGGACAAACTTCATCAGTCCCCCCCCGACAAAACACCAGAGCATCGTGTAACCGAAGAGGGCACCACCCCTGGACGCAAACACCGTTTCGCCGCTGCCGATGGTTACAGAGGCGATGATGGCTCCCGGCCCGAACAGACGCAGCATCGCCATGAATCCGCGATCCTTCATGGCGGGGGTTAATTCCGGATACCGTTGGGATTCTGACATGGAGCCCTCCAAGAGCTTTAATTGCGGGGTGGGCAGATGATACCGCGCCCCGATTCCGGTGTCAACGCAGCGTCATCGGGACCAACATACCTGTTTCCAAAGGCGGAAAAACCGTGCCGAATCCCCATTGGAAAAGGGTTGGATCACCCTTCGCCGATGCGCCAGAACCCGGGATATCGGCCTGCCACGGTCCCGTTTCTTACCTCACCAGCATATCGCTTGACACTGTCACGGCCGTCTCTATTTTAAGTATTTCGAGACACTTGCAGCCATCTACGAGCGGTTGAAGCGAGAGATATATGGGCGCCAAAAGCTGGAAGGAACAACTGGCCCGAGAGATCGATGACGACCTGGGCAGGGAGATCGACATCTTCGAAACGCAGATGTCCTTGAGGAAACAAGACAAGATAGACGAAGTTCTGTTTGCCGAAACTCGACTTCGCCGTGGCGTGTATGGCCAACGCTACGACAACGGCCAGCGATTCGACGGATCGCAGACGCGAGCGCTGAATTATCCAGACGCGAGCACCAAGGGACCGGACACGGTTTGGCACGCACCCGGCATGGTGCGCATCAAGATCCCATTTGGTGGCTTGACCACCGATCAGATGCACACCTTGGCCGACCTGGCCGAGGAATACTCCGACGAGATCTGCCACGTTACTACGCGGCAGGACATCCAACTCCATTTCGTTCATATCGAAGACACGCCTGACCTCATGCGCCGGCTGGCCGCCGTGGGCATTACCACTAGAGAGGCGTGCGGCAATTCGGTGCGAAACGTGACCGCCTGCCCCCTGTCGGGCATCTGCCGAACCGAAACCTTCGACGTGACGCCGTACGCCAAGGCGTGCTCCAAGTTCCTACTGGGGCATCCCGACGTCCAGGATTTCGGGCGCAAATTCAAGATCGCCTTCTCCGGTTGCAAACACGAAGCGTGCGGCCTCACGAGCATGCATGATATGGGTGCCATTGCCACCACCCGCAAGGTGGATGGAAAAGAGGTGAGAGGGTTTGAACTCTACGTCGGCGGCGGCCTTGGTGCGGTGCCGCATCAGGCCAAGCTGTTCGATGAATTCGTTCCCGCAGAGGAGCTCTTGTCGACCGCCCAGGCCATTTCACGAGTCTTCGCACGGTTGGGAGAAAAGGCGAACCGGGCGCGAGCGCGCATCAAGTTCCTGGTCGCGAAATTGGGCATCGAGGAGTTTCGCAGGTTAGTACTCGAAGAAAAAGCGATCCTGGCCGATGATCCACATTGGTCCGAGTTGGTACGCGACCTGAGCACGGGGGACGAGAAACCGCTGAAACCGGGTCAGCATCTCAACGGTCAAGACCTGCCGGACGGTTTCGCGGATTGGTATCAAACGAACGTGTACCAACAGCGGCAGCGCGGTTACGCAGTCGCCACCGTTTCATTGCCTCTTGGGGACATAACCTCGCCGCAGCTCCACGCTCTCGCCGATCTCTGCCGGCGTTTTGTCCTCGATACGGTGCGCGCCACGGTCGAGCAGAATATCGTGCTGCGCTGGGTTAGCGAGGCTGACCTGCCCGAGCTTTATACCGAGCTCGCCAAGCTCGGACTTGATCAATCTGGAGCCGGCACCATAGTCGACGTCACCGCCTGCCCAGGCACCGACACCTGCAAGCTCGGCATTGCTTCCTCGCGCGGTCTGGCGGCAGAGCTGCGCCGACGCCTGGCCGAAAAGAGTCTCCAGTTCGATGAGTCGATCAAGGATTTGCGCATCAAGATCAGCGGCTGTTTCAATTCCTGTGGGCAGCACCACGTCGCCGATCTCGGATTCTACGGCATCAGCCGCAAGATCGGCGGATTCACGGTGCCTCACTTCCAGGTGGTTCTTGGAGGCCAATGGTCCGAAAACGCCGCTTCGTTCGGTCAACCGATTGGTGCCATCCCGGCCAAGCGCATACCGGATGTCGTCACCCTCATCACCGAGCGTTATATCGAGGAACGGACAAAGCAGGAAAGCTTTCAAGAGTACACCCGGCGAGTGGGTAAACGGGAGATCAAGGCTATGCTGGAGGATTTGAGCCAGGTTCCCGCGCGGGAGCAGGACCCATCGTTCTTCCATGACTGGGGAGACCCACGGGAGTTCACCATCGGTGACATGGGCAAGGGGGAGTGCGCCGGAGAAGTCGTTCCGCTCATCCATTTCGAGCTTTCGGCGTGCGAACGCGAGGCTTTCGAAGCCCAGGTGTTGGTGGATGAGGGCGATTACGAAGCCGCCTGCACGACGGCGTACATGGCCATGGTCCATGCCGCCAAAGCATTGGTAAAAACCCAATTCTTAGATATTGCAGAGGATCCGGAAAGGATCGTCGGCGAATTTCGAGCTCGGTTTGTGGAAACTCAGCTCTTCTGGGATAAGTATGCCAAGGACAAGTTTGCCAACTACCTGTTCCGCAACCACGAGAATTCCGCGACGGAATTCACCGCCGACTCCGCACGGAGCGTGACCGAAGAAGCGGGTTTGTTTATCGAGGCGACATATCGGTGCTTCGACGCTATGGCCACTTCAGTGTGAGAGCAGATTTGTTGGAATCGAGTCGCTTCAATCTAAAAGTCTTTCTGGAGGTCTGGGGAGTCACGCCGGAAGAGACCTTCAAGACCTTCAACAATTGGATCTCTGAATCCTCCGGTGATACCTTGATCGACGTGGCGGACTACAGCCACGTGCACGAGGGGCCAATCACCCTGCTCGTCGGACACGAGGCCAACTATTGCATCGAACAGAACGATTCGCGTCTCGGCCTCCTGTATTCGCGCAAGCGGCTCAACGGAGGCTCGGGAGCACAGCTTCACGCTCTGTTCAAATCTGCCCTGACGGCCTGCTTGCGGCTCGAGCGAGAAGAGAAGCTGCAGGGTCGTGTCAGATTTGGCGGCAACCAGTTCCTGCTGATCGCCAACGATCGGCTTAACGCTCCCAATTCGGCGGCGAGCATGGAGGTGCTGCACCCTGAGTTGGAAGAGGTGCTGGGTATCCTGTTCGATGGTGCCGAATTCAGCATCGAGCGCGACCCCGACGATGGGAAGCGCATGGAATTGTCAGTCTCCACAGCCAAGGAGTGCAATGTCGGCACCCTTCTGAGCCGGCTCACCGCTTGACAGTCCAAGGGGGATCGGTATCTTTGCGATATTCTCCCTTTTCTCTTGCCTATTCTACCCGAAATCCTGAACATTTTAGGAGGAAGATATGACTTACATCATCGCCGAGCCGTGCGTGGACGTGAAGGACAAAGCGTGCGTGGAGGTTTGTCCGGTTGACTGCATTCATCCGGTCGATGGCGAGGGAGAAAGCATATTGTACATCGATCCTGACGAATGCATAGATTGCGGGGCTTGTGAGCCCGAATGCCCGGTGGAGGCGATTTTCGCCGAAGAGGATCTGCCCGAAGAGTGGAGCAAGTATACCGAGATAAATGCCAAGTATTTCGAGTTGAAAGACACTCCGGATGACTGGGCTCAGTACAAACAGGAAAATGCCCAGTACTTTCAAAAGAAGGAATAGCGTCGGCTCAACCTGCGATTCGATCGAGTAGCCGGAATGTCCAAGGCATTCCGGCTTTTTTTGTCTCCTTGACGGCGCTCGTGCCGAATCAGTACCTTCTTTGCTCTCATTTATCGTCAAGAGGAAATATCAATGGCCAAGAAGAAGAAAAAATCGAAGGGCGGAGTTGCGGTCGACAAGGACAAGCTCTGGTTCATGTACCGGAAGATGAGCGAGATTCGATACTTCGAAGAGCATGTCTGGGACGTCTATACCCGGGGTTTGATGCCAGGACTGGCTCACTTATACATCGGGGAAGAGGGCGTCGCGGTTGGCGCCTGCGCGGCATTGCGCGACGACGACTACATAACCAGCACTCACCGCGGTCACGGGCACTGCCTGGCCAAGGGCGGCCAGCTAGATCGGATGATGGCCGAGATCATGGGCAAGGAAGCCGGATATTGCCGTGGCAAGGGCGGATCGATGCACATCGCCGATATGTCGGTTGGGATCCTTGGCGCGAACGGCATCGTAGGGGGCGGATTCGGCATCGCCACCGGTGCCGCGTTCTCCGCCAAGACGAGAAAAACCGATCAGGTTGCCGTATGTTTTTTCGGGGATGGCGCGGCGAACCAGGGCATCATGCTGGAGACGATCAATATGGCCGTAATATGGAACCTGCCGGTCATATACCTGTGCGAGAACAACCAGTACGGCGAACACACCGCCTACGAGAAGGTCACCGGCGTAAAGAATATCGCCGATCGCGGGCTGGGGATGGGGATCGAATCCAAGATAATGGAGGGATCGGACGTATTGGAAGTTTACGGCATGGTTGGCGCAGCGGTGGACAAGGCGCGATCTGGAAAGGGACCGACACTGCTGGAGGCCAAGACCTACCGCTATCGCGGCCACCACGTGGGAGATTCCGGATATTACCGCACCGACGACGAGGTGAAGTGGTGGATGGAAAACAAGGACCCCATCAAGCTGCTTGGCGATCATATGATCGCCGCTAAGGTGACGACGCAAGAAGAGTTGGATGCCTTGAGCGAGACTGTCGAAGAAGAGGTGGAAAGCGCGGTTGAGTTTGGTAGAGAAGCGCCGCTTCCGGCCCCTGAACAAGCCTACGAGGACCTATATGCCTGAAAAAGATATGTTGTTCAAGGAAGCCGTCATCATGGCGATGGGCGAGGAGATGCGCCGGGATGACCGAGTCTTCCTAATCGGAGAGGATGTTGGGGCTTCCGGCGGCGTGTTCAAATCGAGCGAGGGCCTGCTGGAGGAATTCGGTCCTGATCGGGTTGTGGATGCGCCCATCGCCGAAGCTGGATACGTCGGGCTTTGCGTTGGAGCCGCAATGACAGGACTGCGACCGATTTGCGATGTCATGTTCGGCGATTTCGCCTTTTTGGCGACCGATCAGATCATCAATCAGGCTGCCAAGATTCGTTATATGACTGGCGGCCAGTGCGAGGTGTGTCTGACCATCAAGACGACCATGGGCGCCGGAAGATCGTCAGCGGCACAGCATTCTCAGTCGCTGCACGCGGTCTACTCACACATTCCGGGTTTGAAGGTTGCGGTCCCCTCTTGTCCACGAGAGGCCAAGGGTCTCCTGAAGACGGCTGTTCGCGACGACAATCCGGTGATCGTTTTCGAGGACAAGATGATGTACAACGACACCGGCCCGGTACCAACCGATGAGAACTTCTCGATCCCGTTTGGCGAGGCTGCGATTTTGCGCGAAGGCAGCGACGTGACGATCGTTGCTATCTCCAGTATGGTTGGAGTCTCCCTGAAGGCCGCCGAGATCCTATCTGGAGAAGGCATCGAAGCCGAGGTTATCGATCCGCGGACGCTCGTGCCTCTCGATACGGCGACCTTGCTCGAATCGGTGCGAAAAACCGGATACGCGGTGGTTGTCGACGAGGGTGTCCAGCGTTTTGGAGCTACCGGCGAGATCGCTTCGCTGCTCACTCACGACGCCTTCGATTATCTGGATGGCCCCGTCGCCCGCATTGGGGCCGCAGATCTGCCCGTCCCGTTCAGCCCTTCCCTTGAAATGCCGACCATTCCGGATGAGGATCGGGTCGTTGCGACGGTCAGATCGATGCGGAGCGGGTAGGTGTCCAATCCCGTCAGCCTGGTCACCGGCTCCAGCAGCGGCATCGGCGCGGCGATCGCCTCGAGCTTCGCAGAAAACGGTTGTGATGTAGCTATCAACTACAACACGGGCGAAGATCGCGCTGAGCAGATCGCCTCCGACCTACGCTCCAAACACAACGTTGAAACCCTGACTCTACAAGCTGATCTTGCCCAGCGCGAGGCTGCCTTTAGCCTCGTTGACCAAACCATCTCACATTTCGGCCGCCTGGACGTCGTCGTGAGCAACAGCGGCGTCGTCAACTACGTCCCCGACGCCGAAGGGAATCTCGTCCGCTATCGCTTCGCTGAAACGCCTATGGATCATCTCGATGCAGAGATGCGCCGCGTGATGGATTTGAACCTCATGGGCGCCTATCGGTTGATGCAGCGCTCAATGCATCACATGACCGCCCAGGCCGAAAGGGAGATCGCAGACGGCAGGGAACCTCCTCATCGCAGCATTCTTGTGATCTCGTCGATCTCGGATGTCGCACCCGATGCCACGCGAATACCGTACGGGGTGAGCAAGGCCGGAATCCACCACGCCATCATCGGTGCAGCTTTTGAGGGAGGACCGTTCAACATTACCGTGAACGCGTTGCGACCCGGGGTTATCAACACACCTCTGACCTCGAGGCCATCCGGAATTGAAGATCCGCAATCAGGGAAGGAACTGACCGTCGCAGAGACCTATGCGCTCATGGCGCAAGGCGGATCGCAGGCGGTTCCCCGCATTGGCAAACCCGATGAAATTGCGTATGCGGCGTATGCGTTTACCCATATCCCGTACATGACCGGTCAGTTGGTCGCTGTCGACGGCGGTTTCACCCTGGTAAACGGGTTTCCGAATCGGGAACTGTTTCTTCGGGAGGGGTTTCGACGCCGGAGTGGTTCAGCGGACTGATTGCCGCTTCCGGAGTCGGGGTTACGGATTGCTGCGTTTCTTCGTCGAACGGTTCATTCGCCCCCCCGCCGAATACTACCCATCTGAATCTCGATATCCTCGCGGTCGGCGACCCGCTCCAGCCGTCCATCGCGAATCCACGCCACGCGGTCTGCGGCACTGAGCATCTTGTCATCGTGCGTCACGGTGATGATCGTGGTGCCCACATCCGACTGAAGTTGCTTCATATAATCGATGATCTCGCGTCCCGTATTGCTGTCCAGATTTCCCGTCGGTTCGTCTGCCAGAATAATCCGCGGACGATTCGCGAAAGCGCGTGCAATGGCCACTCTTTGCTGCTGACCACCGGATAGCTCGGTCGGCAGATGGTGGGAACGGTCCCCCAACCCGACGATCTCGAGACACTCCTGAGCCCGATCCTCTCCCTCCTTGGTGCTTAGACCGGCAAAAACGGTGGGCAGAGCGACGTTCATCAGCGCGCTCATCACCGGCAACAGGTTGTAGGTCTGAAAGATGTATCCCAACTCGAAGCAGCGCACCGCGGCCAGTTTCTGCGGGCTCAAGGTGGCAAGATTTATCCCTTCGATCAGCACCTCGCCTGCCGTGGGGGTCTGAAGAGCGCCTATCATATTGAATAAGGTGGTCTTACCGGAGCCAGACGGCCCCATGATTGCGAAGAATTCGTTCTTGTGAACCTGAACCGACAAGCCGCGGAGAGCGTGAACGTGGGTTGACTCATCCCGATTCTTCGCGTTATACACCATTTTCACATCGCGCACATCGACGATGCTGTCGCGTCCGTTTTCGGCCATTCTCGCGGAACTCCGGGCTCGTTTATTTAAACCTCAATAAAAGGGGGTGCTTGGACCTCAAGCGGCCTGAATCTACGAAGCGCCCAACCACAAGTCAAACGAACGTAACCGTAGAATCGTGCGGTCACTTACTGCAATAGGCTCTTCTATTTGCGGCAAAACTAAACAACCCGCCTAAACTGCCGATATTATCTACGAGAAATGACTTGACTCTAAACACTACTATTTAGTATAATTGCGCTGACGTTTAGCAGTTTACCCTGACTATACGTGCCCCTGGACGCGCCCCTACTCCAGGACCTGTGAGGAGATTCATAATGCTTGAGGGCGAACAACTTATTGATATTAAAGAGGTTGCCGATACATTTGGCAAATCTGTAGAGTCGATCAGGAAATACAAGAACTTTGGCATAATTCGAGTTTCAGATAAACGTGGCAATAAGGATCTGTTTGATCGCGAGGAGATCTTGAGCATCCGAGATCGGATTCGCGATTTGCGTCTGAAGGGTTTGTCCCTTTCACAGATCGCCGATCAACTCGATATCGCGCGCCGGGATGATTTTCCTCGTTCCGAGCCGAGTGCCCCCGTTCCAGGGGAGGCTCGCAATCCTGACGGGCCGCTCAAGGTTCTCGTCGTCGATGACGAGTCAGAGGTCCGCGCCAGCTTGGGCGAGTTTCTGGAAGGAAACGGTTATGTTGTATGTGAGGCCGCAGATGGTGAAGAAGCGCTCGCCATGACCTTCACGGAGAAGCCGGATCTGATCCTGCTGGACTTGCGCCTTCCAAAGGTTGATGGCTATCAGGTTTGTCAGACCTTGAAAGGAAACCCGATTACCTCGGGAATTCCGATAATCATGATTACGGCGCTAAATGCCACCCCCCAAAAGGTGAAGGGCATCGAATTTGGCGCCGACGACTACGTGGAAAAACCGTTCGATCTGGATGAACTCGTGGCGCGGATGAAGATGGTTGCACGCCGAGTGTACACGCAGCAAGCCTAGGCGCTAGCCCACATCGGGAGCTATGGTGGCATCGCTGAGAATCACGATGTTGCGACCACTGCATTCGATGTAACCCTGCTCCTCCAGCTGCTTGAGCACGCGGGTGACGGTTTCTCTGGTGGTTCTGGACATTTGCGCCAGCTGCTGGTGGGTGGGGCGATTCTTTAGCAACACCCCGTGCTCCTCCTGTTCGCCCCCCTCGTTGGCGAGCTGAAGCAAGGTCTTCGACACGCGGTTGGTTACGTCGAGCAGAGCCAGGCCCGCAATATTGTAGTCGACCTTGCGCAAACGAGAGGCCAGCTCGGTCAGCAGGCCGATTACGATCGAAGGTTTTTCCGTTATCAAACGCAGAAAGTCCGGCCGCCTGAGCATGATGAGCTCGGTGGCCTCGGTTGCCGTCACGTCCGCCGAGCGTGGCTTGCCATCCAGTAGCGAGAGCTCTCCGAAGACCTGGCCGACCCCGAGAAGCGATAGGATCACTTCCCTTCCCCCCTCTCGCGATACGCTCACCTTGACGCGACCCTTCTGAATAATAAAGAAGGCGTCACCTTGCTGTTCTGCTAGAATGATGGTGCTGCCCCGTCCGAATCGACGGCTGGTGGTGTTCTTGGCGACGGCTGCTATCTCCTCGCCGCTCAACCCTCTGAACAGTGAGACGTTGCGCAGAAAAGCTTCGGTCATGATCCGTTAAACCGAACTCTCCGCCCGCAGGCGGGTGATCTCGTCTCTAAGATGAGCTGCCTTCTCGAAATCGAGCTCTCCCGCAGCCGCTTTCATCTGTTTCTCCAGGTCCGCCACCACCTCCTCGACATCCGTCACGACCCCATAGTCGATGGTGGGCTCGTTTGCGGTTGAGAGTTGGGCTCCCTTCACCCGCTCCAGGACAGAGGTGGTTTGCAGGATCTCCTCGCGCGTCCGATAGATCGTTTCCGGAATGATCCCGTGGTCCTCGTTGTGCTCGTTCTGAATCGCCCGGCGGCGCTCGGTTTCGCCAATCGCTCGCTGCATCGACTTCGTCACCTTGTCGGCATAGAAGATAACCAGACCCGCCACATTTCGGGCAGCTCGACCAACGGTCTGGACCAGGGCCTGTTCAGAGCGGAGAAACCCTTCCTTGTCAGCATCAAGCACGGCAACCAACGAGACCTCGGGAAGATCCAACCCTTCGCGCAGCAGGTTTACCCCAACCAGCACGTCGAATTCGCCCAACCGCAGATCACGGAGGATCTCCACTCGCTCCAGGGTTTCGATGTCGGAATGCAGATAACGCACCTTGATATCCATCTGTTCCAGATAGTCGGTCAGCTTTTCGGCCATCTTCTTCGTAAGCGTCGTAACCAGGACCCGTTCCCGACGCTCGGAGCGGACCCGTATCTCCTCAATCAGGTCGTCGATCTGGCCTTGCAGAGGTCGAACGACGATGGTGGGATCCACCAGCCCGGTCGGCCTGATCACCTGTTCCACAAACACGCCGTTGGAGCGCTGCAACTCGTAGGGTCCCGGCGTGGCGGACACGAATACGGTTGTTCCCATCTGCCCCTCGAATTCCTCGAAAACCAGCGGCCGGTTGTCATAGGCCGAGGGCAGGCGGAAGCCGTGCTCAACGAGCGAATCCTTGCGCGAGCGGTCCCCCCGCCACATCCCCCTGACCTGAGGTATGGTCACGTGAGATTCGTCGATGAACAGCAAATAATCCTCCGGGAAGTAGTCCATCAGCACGTAAGGCGGTGAACCCGCTTCCCGCCCATCCATGTAGCGGGTGTAGTTTTCGATACCGGGACAGTATCCGAGCTCGCGGATCATTTCAACGTCATATTTGGTGCGAGTTTCGAGCCTGTGAGCCTCTACCAGCCTGTCATCGGTGCGCAGGTCGAGCAGGCGTTTCTCCAACTCAACGAGAATGCCCTCGCACGCTTCATTAACCTTTTCTTCATCGGTCACGTACGCTTTGGCCGGATACAATGTCGTTTCCGACCGACGCTCGATCACGGTGCCGGCGACCACGTCCACCACCGAAATTTTTTCGATTTCATCGCCGAAAAGCTCAACCCGGATAGCTCGGTCCTCGGAGGCGGGAACGATCTCAATGATATCCCCCCGCACACGGAAACACCCGCGGCGAAGCTCGAGATCGTTGCGGTTGTAGTAGATGTCGATCAGATTGCGCAAAATCTGGTCGCGCTCGACGATCTGGCCCACCCGCAGATCTAGCTTCTGCTCCTTGTATTCCCGGGGCGAGCCGAGACCGTAGATGCAGGAAACCGTAGCAACGATAATGACGTCGCGGCGCTCCAACAAAGCGCTCATTGCCTTGAGGCGCAGACGATCGATCTCCTCGTTGAGCTCCACCTCTTTTTCGATGTAGGTATCGGTGCTGACTTTGTAGGCTTCGGGTTGATAGTAGTCGTAGTAGCTTACGAAGTACTCCACTGCGTTGTCGGAGAAATACCCCTGAAACTCCCCGTAAAGCTGGGCGGCCAAGGTCTTGTTGTGCGAGATGACCAGCGCCGGGCGTTGGAGACGCTCGACGATGCAGGCCATAGTGAAGGTCTTGCCGCTTCCGGTCACCCCGAGAAGGGTCTGGAACTGATGCCCGGATTCAATTCCTTGTACCAGCTCATCGATCGCTTTCGGCTGATCGCCACAGGGTGTGTAATCGGATGAGAGTCTGAATTGATCCATCAGGAAGGGTAGGAATTATGGCAAATTTACCGGCCGCCTGTCGCACTGTCAAGCGACCATCTGCGCGGCGGCGGCTTATACCAGATACCTGCCAAATTGGCATGCATTTTCTACAACTGACACTATGACGATTTTTCATGGAGTCTAAGTAATTCTCGTAAGACGTTGTTTATATAAGCTTTGTTAGCCTCGTAATGACGGTGGCACTTCGATTGCTATTACCCGAACATCGACCAGGAACGAATCCAACCTCGGGAGAGAGGAATTAATGGCTAAGGTAATCGGTATCGATTTGGGCACGACGAATTCGTGTGTGGCGGTAATCGAAGGCAAGGAGCCGGAGGTGATCGCCAATGCGGAGGGGGGTCGTACGACGCCCTCGATGGTGGCCTTTTCTACGGATGGGGAGCGTTTGGTGGGTCAGACGGCCAAACGCCAGGCGGTAACCAACCCGCAAAACACAGTGTTTTCGATCAAACGTTTCATGGGTCGGCGTCACCAAGAGGTGGGCACGGAGATCACCGAGGTGCCGTATGCGGTGGTGAAAGGGGCTCGTGATATGGCGGTGGTGGAGGCGGGGGCAAAGTCGTATAGCCCTCCGGAGCTGTCGGCGATGGTGCTGCAGAAGATGCGTCAGACGGCGGAGGATTATCTGGGCGAGGAGGTGCAGCAGGCGGTGATCACGGTGCCGGCGTATTTCAACGACGCGCAGCGGCAGGCGACCAAGGATGCCGGTGCGATTGCCGGGTTGGAGGTGTTGCGCATCGTCAACGAGCCGACGGCGGCGGCGTTGGCGTATGGGCTGGACAAACCGGGTAAGAGTGAGAAGATCGCGGTGTATGATCTGGGTGGGGGGACCTTCGATGTGTCGATTCTGGAGTTGGGGGACGGAGTGTTCGAGGTCAAGTCGACCAACGGCGACACCCACTTGGGGGGCGACGATTTCGATCAGGCGCTGATCGATTTTCTGGCGGACGAGTTTCAACAAGAGCAAGGCATCGACCTGCGCCAGGACCCGATGGCGTTGCAGCGTTTGAAGGAGGCGGCGGAGAAAGCCAAGTGCGAGCTTTCCTCGGCCAATCAGACCGAGATCAACCTGCCGTTTATCACCGCCGACCAGAGCGGTCCCAAGCATGTGCAGAAGAGCCTGAGTCGGGCGCAGTTCGAGCGTCTGGTGGACCCTTTGATCGCGCGCACCGAGGGTCCGTGCCAGCAGGCGCTCAAGGACGCGGGTTTGGCGGCGTCTGAGATCGACGAGGTGATTCTGGTGGGCGGTTCGACGCGTATTCCCAAGGTGCAGGAACGGGTGCAGGGACTGTTTGGGCGCGAGCCGCACAAGGGGGTGAATCCGGACGAGGTGGTGGCGTTGGGGGCGGCGATCCAGGCGGGGGTTTTGGCGGGGGACGTGGAGGACGTGCTGTTGCTGGATGTGACGCCGTTGTCGTTGGGGATCGAGACCTTGGGTGGGGTGATGACCAAGCTGATCGAGCGCAACACCACGATTCCGACGAAGAAGAGCCAGATTTTCTCGACCGCGGCGGACAACCAGCCGTCGGTGGAGGTGCACGTTTTGCAGGGGGAGCGCGAGTTTGCCAACGACAACCGCACCCTGGGGCGTTTTCACCTGGACGGGATTCCGCCGGCGCCGCGGGGCATGCCGCAGGTGGAGGTGACCTTCGACATCGACGCCAACGGCATTCTGCACGTGGGGGCCAAGGACAAAGGCACCAACAAGGAGCAGAGCATCCGCATCGAAGCCTCCACCGGCCTGTCGGAGGAGGAGGTGTCGCGGATGCAGGAGGAAGCCGAGAGCCATGCCGAGGACGACCAGCAACGGCGGGCGCAGGTGGACAAACGCAACGAAGCTGATCAACTGGTCTACGCCACCGAGAAATCGCTGACCGAGCACGGGGACAAGCTCGAAGCGGCGGAGCGCACCGCGGTGGAGGAGGCCATTGCGGCGGTGAAGAAAGCGTTGGAAGAAAACGACGACGACGGCTTGACGGCGGTCGTGGAGCGTCTCACCGAGGCGTCGCACAAACTCGCCGAGATCCTCTACCAGGAAGCCCAGGCGCAACAGCCCCCCCCGGGCGGCGATCAAGGGGCGCCCCCCAACCCCGACGACGCAGCTCCACCCCCGCAGGACGACGGGGCGGTCGATGCCGACTTCGAGGTCGTCGACGACAAGAAGTGAACGAAGAGGCCGGCCCACGGCGGGCCGACCTCTTCAATTCGGTCTCAAGAGGACTTTTATCCCTTCCCTATTCTCGGCCACAGAGAAGGCGCGCTCCCACTCACTGAGGGGGAATTCGTCGGAAATGAGGCGCTCGGCCGGGATCTTCCCGTCCCCCATCAATCGCAACGCGCGCTTCCAAGACGGACGCCGTTGGGCCAATCCGCCGGTAACCTGAAGCTCCTTGTAAGCGATCTGCTCGAAGTTGACCTCGATAGGTTTGCCGGGAAGACCCATCTGCACGTATTTACCGCGCTTGCGCACGAGATTCAACCCCAGTTGAACCGCCGCCGCATTACCTGCGCACTCAACCACAATATCGGCGCCATATCCGCCACTCAAGCGGTTGATTTCTTCTACGGGATCCCCCTCCTCTACGACGCATACATGCTGGACTCCCAAATCCTGCGCACACGACAGCCGAGGGCGATCTGACTCGGTGCCGCAGACCGCGACGGTTCCCCCTTCCGCCAGGGCCACCAGACTGGCCAGCAGTCCGACGGGACCCGGTCCCACCACGGCCACGAAGTCACCGGCACTCACCCCGGCCTGTTCGATCACGGCGTGCACACAGCACGCAAGAAGTTCGGTTAGAGCTCCCGCTTCGAACGAAACATTTGCGGGAAGGCGATGGACGAATCTGGCATTGCAATAGGGAGCAAAACTACCATTGAACCAATATCCGAGGACCCGGCGCTGGGGACACAAGTTGTAATACTCGCTGCGACAGTAGGGACAGACCCCGCAGATGGAGATGGAAGGCTCGCCGGTAACCCGGTCCCCAAGCTCGATCGCGTCTTCGAAATCGGAACCGATGTCAACCACCACACCACTAAACTCGTGCCCCATTACCACCGGGGTGCGTATCGGGTAGTTTATGGTGTCGTGGTAGATGTGGATGTCAGATCCGCAGATACCGGTGGCCTTGATCTCAACTTTGACCTGATCGGGAGCTAAAGGCGACTGCTCCACATCCCGGTAATCGACGAAACCGTTGCCACGCTCGTGTTTGACGACCCCCTTCAAGAGCGCCCCACTACTGATCCTCCGCGCCCATGAGCCGCAGCCGATCGCCCGGCTGGATTTTCCCCTCACCGTCAAGTACGCGCACGCTGGCGAGGCGAGCGCCGATGATCTCCTGCACCTCTACGACGGCGATGTGCTTCCGTGTGTTCAGACGGTCCTTCTCCGCCCTGTCGGGACCGGGATACACCTTGAACCGGTACGCTACGCGCAATTTGTTTTCGCTGCCGATGTTGATGTACACCTCGTCTTCGTGCACTGACAGAATCTCGCCAGGTTGTCCATCCATCTTCAGCGAGCTGGGTCTGAGGAGTTCCGTGAATTGTTGAATCAGAAGCTGCATGGCGGTGTCGGTCACCTGGCCAATGGCGGTGGTGGAAAACTCCTCGGAGCCGAACACCATCTTGTGAAGGCTCATGAACTGTCTGTCCTGATCGCGAGGTTTGCCCAATAGATTCAACCCCAGTCCCCGGTCCACCGATTCCTCGTTGGCCGCCACGGTACCCAACACAGAGCTGTCCAGAACGCGGATAGCCCGCAGCTCCAGTTCCGCGATTCCCGAATAAGACTTGTAGCCACCGACCATCGGGTCACCGACGGAAATTCGACTCAAATCATACTCGAGAATCGTGCCCATTAGAATGATGTCGGCTTCAGCCGAATCACCGGCAGCCACGGCATTTTGGTCGGTAGGTTTCTCCCAGGGACTCGTCAGCTCATCCACCACCTTCCAGGGCACAACGTGCCAGTCGGGTGAATTGTCCATTCTCTCGCTCAGCAGGCGAGCCATTTCCCGCTCTAAATCCCATACCCCTTTGCGGAAGCTGGATTTGTTTCGAAAAGGCATCACTGCCACGTAAGGCAGGGGAATATTCGCCGTATCGGGCAAGAGAGCTTTTATGCGCAGGTATTTCGACAACGCTTCGCGCACCGGCGCCTGCTCCTGCGTTTCCGAGTCTCCCTCGGCCGATTTGGAGAAATCGATTCCCAGTTCGCGCATGTAGGCGCAACCGGTCGTACAGACGGCCAGTGTTAGGGCGAGCAGGCGGATCATAGTCTATATTCCAACGGAGTTTAGGTTTAACGTGAGCGACAACGCGCTCTTAGTATAGCAGAGCACGTTCGTTAATACAAAAAGCACCTTCCGATCCAAAATCAACACCATGGGCACCTCCACAAACACGCCGGGATCGCGCCGATAGCATGAACTCATTCGAGTCCTCCGAATTGGGTAGTGCGCTCAAAGCACGCTCGAAAACAGGAGTTCTCCTCACCCTGCTGTTTGCAGTTAATCCGACCGGTGCGGAGATCGACCTCACCCACTTGAGCATCGAGCAGTTGATGGAAGTGGAAGTCGAGCTGGCCTCCAGAAAGCCACAAAGAATCAGTGACATCGCCGCCGCCATCTCTGTTCTGACGGACGAGGACCTTCGCCACTCGGGCGTTCGCACCATCCCCGACGCGTTGCGCGTTGTGCCGGGCCTCCAGATCGCGGCTGTTGACGCTAACAAGTGGGTCGTCACGGCGCGCGGCTTCACCGGCCTCTTCGCCAACAAGCTGCTGGTTCAGATCGATGGTCGCACGGTCTATACGCCTTTTTTCTCCGGAGTGTTTTGGGAATCTAAGGATGTGGTTCTCGCCGACATCGATCGCATAGAGGTGATACGCGGACCCGGCGGCACCATGTGGGGGGCCAATGCGGTGAACGGCATCGTGAATGTTGTCACCAAGAGTGCTGCTGAGACACCCGGCCTCTTGTTCGAAGGCGGCGCCGGCCTCGAGGAAGAACGCTTCGCCACCTTGCGTTACGGCCGCCGCGTGAGGGAGGACGTCGCGGTGCGCGGATACGTCAAATATTTTCGCCGAGACGCTTCCACGGCTGCTGGGGTCCACCGCGTAGAAGACGGATGGGACGCGGGACGGGCCGGTTTGCGCATGGATTGGGCGGCCACCAAAACCGACGAACTCACCCTCATTTCGAATGCGTACCGGGGTACAATAGGGCAGGGCGTCTCTCTCATCACCTCGCCCTCTGCGCCGTTTGATCAGCCGGTGTACGCCGATGCCAAGATCAACGGACAGGCTGTGTTGGGACGATGGCAGCGGAAGCTGCATGGCGAATCGGCTGCCACCCTCCAGTCTACCTAGATCGATCCGAGCGCAAAGATATTCGGATTTCCGGAATCGTCGAGAATGCAGACTTGGACTTTCAGCATCGGTCCCACCCGATCGAACGCCACGATCTCGTCTGGGGGCTCGGCTATCGACGAACCAGCGACGATTTCAAGACAGTCTTTCCCATATCGTTAACGCCTCGAAGCCGCAGCATGCAGCTATTCAACGGGTTTCTGCAGGACCAAGTAACCCTCGTTCCGCAGAAACTCAGACTTGCTGTCGGCTCCAAATTGGAACACAACGACTACTCGGGATTCGAGGTACAGCCCAGCATTCGATTGTGGTGGTCTCCGCGAGGCCACCACGTGTTCTGGGCTTCCCTCTCCCGCGCCCTGCGCACCCCATCCAGGGCGGACAACGACATCCACGCGATCGTCAATGCGATCCCGGCCGGCAGTCTGTACGACGGTTCTCCGGTGAGTCTCGTCGAATTGCGCGGAAGCCGGGAGTTTGATTCCGAAACAGTGCGCGCCTTTGATATCGGGTACCGGTCGCGCATCGGCACTCGTCTACTGTTCGACCTGGCTGGATTTCAGTACTCCTACGGCAAGCTGCGCACCAATGAGCTGGGCGCAACCGTGCTACGAGACGAGCCTAGCCCGTACGTCTTGTTGCCCATCATCATCGGCAACGACGCAGATGGAAATACGGCAGGTGTCGAATGGTCGCTCGAGTATCGTCCTACATTGAACACCCGCTTGCAGTTGGGTTATACCTACCTGCACATGAGCCTCAATGTTGTCGAGGACGGCATCAGCGGTTTTACCGTGGACTCGGAGAAGGAGTCGCCCACACAGCAAATCGTCATGCGCTCGTCTGCCGATTTGTTCCGCAACGCCCACGTCGATCTCATCGCCCGCTACGTGGACGAAATCCCCGTCCAGAACATATCCGATTACCTGGCGTTGGATATTCGCCTGGCATTGCGCACCAGCGATACAACTGAGCTCTCCGTCGTTTCCCGCAATCTGCTCGCTGGCACACACGCCGAGTACATCGCACCGGCTTCGGGGACCTTGCCCGCCAAGGTGCAGACGAGCCTCTTCGCCGTTTTGCGACTGAGACTGTAGCGCATGGCTCCCGTATTTAGAGTTGTCTCGTCCCCACGCCGTGGTTGGCTGTGGGCGATCGTTGCTGCCTTTCTGTTATATGCTCCGATCCATGCCCAACAGCCGTCGGAGTACGAGGTCAAGGCAGCGTATCTCTACAACTTCGCCAACTTCGTCGAGTGGCCCGAGACATCACATCCAGAAACCTCCCCTACCCTGAACATCGGAATCCTTGGGAGCGACCCGTTCGGCTCGGCCTTCGAAACCATTAAAGGCAAGAAGATTCGCGACAAGACCGTCGCGATCCATCGTTCGCATAGACTCGCCGATCTACGGGATTCTCAAATCCTGTTCATCGGTAACTCCGAGCGTGGTTTCCTACCGCAGATCCTCGCCGAGCTTAGTGGCCGCAGCGTGCTCACCGTGGGTGAATCGGAAGGGTTTACCGAGCAGGGTGTGATTATCGACTTCTACACGATTGACAATAAGGTTCGCTTCAAGATCAACGTAGAGGCGGGCACTCGGTCCGGGCTGAAACTGAGCTCGAAATTGCTGAAGCTCGCGCAAATCGTCACGACGCAGGAGAAGCCGTAGATGCCGCGGTTCGAAGACATCTCGATCAAGAGACGGCTGACATTGATCGTCATGTTGACCAGCAGCGTGGCGTTGCTGCTGGCCTGTATCGCCTTCGTGACCTACGATTGGATCTCATCCAAAGAAGCCCTCGTCCGGCGATTGGAAACCATGGCGGAGATCATTGGATCCAACAGCAATGCGGCGCTGATCTTCGACCACGAGCAAGATGCGATCGAGACCCTTGCGGCGCTGCGGTCAGAACCTCATGTGGTATCAGCCTGCATATACGATGCGTCCGGCGCCGTGTTCGCCGGGTATCATCGCGACAACGTCGCCTTCGACCCGCCCCCTCTGGAAGCAGACGGATACCGCTTCTCCAAAGACTATCTGGTGTTGTTCAAGGAGATCGTTGTGGGCGGACCTATCGGAGCAGTCTACATCAAGATGGAGCTGGTGGAGATGCAACATCGGCTGACTCGTTACGCAGGCATCGTCGCCACCTTCATTCTCGTCTCATCGTTGGCGGCGTTTCTCGTCGGTTCCCGACTTCGAGAGTCCATATCGCAGCCGATTCTTCACCTCGTTCAACGGATGCGCCAGGTTTCCGAAGACAAGAACTTCACCGTGCGCGCAACGAAGACGAGCCGCGATGAGCTCGGGCAATTGGTGGATGGGTTCAACGAGATGCTGACACAGATTCAGGATAGAGACGCGGCGCTGCAACTCGCTCGTGACGAGCTGGAACTGCGAGCTTCGGAATTGCAGATCGAGCTGGGAGAGCGCCTCCGGGCGGAGGAGCGCATCAAGACATCCCTCGATGAAAAGGAGATTCTTCTTAAGGAAATTCACCACCGAGTTAAGAACAACCTGCAGGTTATCTCGAGTCTTCTCGATCTCCAGTCCTTGCACGTGGAGGACGATCGGGCGCTGGAAATGTTCAAAGACAGTCAGAACAGAATCGAATCAATGGGACTCATTCACGAACGGCTATACCAATCTGAAGACTTCGCACGCATCGATTTCGATGAATATATTCACGAGTTGCTGGTCCACCTCAGCCATTCCTACAGCGTGCCATCCAACAGGGTGACCATCGAAACGAAGGTCGAGAAGTTGGTGCTCGATATTGCCACCGCCATACCGTGCGGTTTGATCGTCAACGAACTCGTATCGAACTGCCTGAAGTACGCGTTTCCGGCGTCGGGCAGCGGCATGATTGAGGTCGGACTGAGGCCTGGCTCCGGCGCGGACACGCACCTTTTGTATGTGAGGGACGATGGGGTGGGCCTACCCGATGGTTTCGATTTTCGCAGGACATCCTCTCTCGGATTAAAGCTCGTCAATGCCTTAGTGAAGCAGCTTGGTGGACGGATCGATTTGGTGCCGCATCGTGGGACGGAGTTCGAAATCTCTTTCTGAGGGAGCTTAGATGGAAAACGCTCAGATTCTTGTGGTGGAGGATGAAGCGATCGTCGCGCTCGACATACAGAGCAAGCTGCGTAGTCGCGGGTATGAGGTTCCCGCACTCGCCTCTTCGGGAAAAGAAGCGGTGGAAATAGCAGACGCACTGCGACCTGACCTGGTCCTGATGGACATACAACTGGAGGGTGATGTCGATGGCGTGGAAGCTGCCGAGCAGATCCGCCGCCGCTTCGGCACTCCAGTCGTTTATCTGACCGCCTTCTCGGACGATCAAACCTTGCAAAGGGCAAAGGTCGCGGAACCATTCGGGTACCTTCTGAAACCGTTTGAAGAGAGGAAGCTTCACGTTGCTATCGAGGTGGCTCTCTACAAGAGTAGGATCGACCAGGAAAAGGCGGCGTTGGAGGAACGATTGAGCCAGGCTCACAAGATGGAGGCGATTGGAGAACTCACCACGGGCGTGGCGTTCAATTTCAACAACATGCTGCACGGGGTGGTAGGTCACCTCGACTTGGCCCTGTTGCGGGCCCCCGATGAGCTGAAGCCGTACCTGGAAGCGGCGGAATTCGACGCCCAACGCGCCGCCAAGTTGGTGCAGCAGCTGATGCGTTTTGCTGGCCCGAAAACGCACACACGGAACTTGTGGCACCCGAAGACATCGCCGCGGAGGTCGTTTCTCTCTTTCGTCAAATTCTCGCCCGGAAACCAGGGAGAGAGATAGAGGTGCTGTTTAGCGCTGGCCCTGACATCGCCCCGGTGCTCGGAAGCGCGAGCCAACTGAAGCAATGTTTGTAAATCTCTGCACCAACGCGCAGGAGGCGCTTGACCAGGTTCAGGATTCGCAGCCCCTCAAAGGACGGATCGAGCTGTCGGTTGCCATGGCCCGGAGGGAGGCGGAGGCAAAAAGCTCCCCGGCCGAAACCGCCCGCTACGTGGTCATAGAGGTTTCCGACAACGGTGTTGGCATCGACCCGCAAGATCAAGACCGCATCTTCGAGCCGTTTTATTCGACGCGAAAGTTCCAGGACACAAACCAGGCCACTGGACAGGGAAAAGGGTTGGGGCTGGCTACGGCTTATAGTTATGTCCGCGAACACCAGGGTTGGATAGAGGTGCATAGTGAACCTGGGTCAGGGGCGGTCTTTTCGATCTATCTCCCGGCATCAGATTCACCTATACACACGGCGCCCGATGAGAGGGAAGAGGTCGTGCCGATCTTGACGCCTGGGGAGGGAGAAGAGCAATTTCCTTCGCAAGGCAACGAGACCGTGCTCGTGCTAGCAGATGTAGATCGATTTCGTCGAATACTGACCGAGATGCTGGAACACAACGGCTACGAGGTGCGCATAGGGATAGGGGTCAGCGATGGCTTGGCGCTCATCGAGCACGACGCGGCGATAGACCTCGTTGTTGTGGATGTTTCCGCTTCGGGGACGTCCAGCTCGGAAGCCGTGGCGCAGATTGTGCACGCCCGCCCCGAGCTAAAGATACTCGTCGTTACGGGGTTGGCACGGACGGGTACTGCATGGAAAGGCGCAAAGGGCGTACTTAACAAGCCGTTCACAACAAATGAGCTGATGACTGCCGTGCGGTCTACGCTCGATTCCTGAGGACCGCATGGCCGACATTCAACTGGGAATCATCGGATCGGGTGGAATGGCCAAAAGCCATGCCGCCGCGTTTCACGGACTTGATGGCATTCGAATACGTGCGGTCGCCGCGCGCAACCCGGACACCGGACCACAGTTGGCGGAGCAGTTTGGAGCCGATCTCTTCACGGATTGGGAATCGCTGATCAGCCAACCTGACCTGGATGCGGTGGCTGTATGCACCAACAACGACAGCCACGGCCCAATAGCTATCGGTGCCATCGAGGCCGGCAAACATGTGTTTGCGGAATATCCGCTGGCGAGAAGGATCGACGAGGCCAACCGATTGGTGGAACTGGCCAGGGCGGCGCAAACCGTTTTTCGCATTACCCACCAGGGATTTCCATTGGAGATTAAGCGAGCGGCCGCCGAACTCGGTCCGTTGATGGATGCCATTTTCGTGCGTTTGACCCCCGGCCGTGGAGGTCGTCCGGAGACACTTTTCAATCTGAATATCTCGGGACCGCCCGCCCTGTTCTTCGTCTACCACCTCTTTCCTCTGGTGGAGCTTTTCGGCCGTGCGGCGTGGGTCAACGCCAGTTCCCACTACGTCGAACTAGTGGAGAATGGTGGGTATCGGCGTTTTCGCCAATTCGGTTGCTGCGGGTTTTTCAGGCGGTGGTCTCGCTCAGTGGACCTGGGCGGGAGGCATCGAGGTCGAACAGGCGGAGGAGTTTCAACGCATCATTTTTGCAGGTGGCACCCTGGTTCGGCAGGAGGGCGGTTGGCTGCTTTCCAGCAGCGAGGGTGTGAAGCCCCTGCCCGTAAACATGGAACCGCGACCTTCTCTGCACGAAACGTTTGTCGCGGATATCCGAGGGGCCGGCGGGGATTGGCGAAACGAGTTAGAGAAAGCGCATGCTGCAGTGAGCATCTCCCTCGCCGCCGAGCAGTCGATGCGCGAGGAAAAGCGCATCTTCCTGGAATCACGGTAACTCCCGCAGCCCTCTGCGATCGAGGTAATGCTGCAAGCTGTATCTGCCTACCTGGTGCTGCAGGAGGTGGATACAGACCCCCGACAAACAAAGGTTTTTGACCAGGTTGCTTCGCTGCAGAATGTCCCAGATCCACTGACAGTCAGCGGCAAGCCAGGCAGGATGGCCGAGCACACCTGGGACATGCACGAACACGGTGACGGCCGCAACAAAAAGGCCAAGAGCGATTGCGGCCCAGCACAGGTGCCAACCAGCGAGCAACAAACTTCCCCATGTTATCAACCATACCTCGCAGCCGGAAACCAGACGTTTCGAAGGCACCCAGTCCGGCATCAGCCGTTGAATCGACTGATAACAGCGCGGTTCATCAAACCCTCGATGAAGGTGCCCATGGTGAGGTCACATCCATCGGCCTCAACATGAAACGATCGTTGTCCTCGAAGGACTCCCCCTCCCAGCGCTCGGTCACAGGGGTACGCGCCGTAGCCACCACCCGGTAAGCACAAGACCATAACCGGCGAACCAGGGCGAGACTGACCCCCGAACCCGCACCCGTAACGAGTATGGTTCGTTGTGTATCGATTTTTCGCGCGATGAATGGGCGGTACGGCCATTCATCGCGTAAGTAGATACTCGAACCAGATCCGCCACATACGGCGGCGGAGGGCGAAGAGGCGGTTCGCGAGGCTCAGTTCACGCTCGGAGCGTCTCTGTTGCTCCTTTTTTGCACCAGAATTATCTTTGATTCGATAGAGCCGCTTTAGCTCAGTTGGTAGAGCACCTGATTTGTAATCAGGCGGTCCCCGGTTCGAGTCCGGGAGGCGGCTCCAAGTTTTAGTGGTTGATATTAAAGCACTTGCGGGAAGGAAGTCTTTGTTTCTCGTAGGTGCTTTTCTTATGCCTCGGCCAGCTTGGTGTCCATATAGTGCCCATTTTCGTACCGAAGGCGCTGAATTGCAGCCTTCTCATGGGCTGGGGCCACGTGAGAATAGCGGAGTGTTGTTTTGAGATCTTTATGCCCCAGAACCACTCCTTGCGTTTGCTCAGGGCCTCGCCGTGTACGCCGTAGTATGAGAAGGCGAAAACGGATTCGAGGTCGTCCCAGAGAGACAGGAGAACTGTCGCCTTCGTCGATATCTAGCGGTTGCTAGTGCTCGCCATCCTCGATAGAGACACCCTGAGCCTTTTGGCAATATTCTGCTGTTCTGGCGAGAAGATCAATGCCCTGCGGTACGCAATGACTGCCCCTCCGAAATCGCCTCTGGTGTGGAAACCGAGACCGATATGGAGATAGGCTTGAGCCATCACGCTGCGGAAAGATTCTTCGAGAATATGTGGATTTGTTGACGCTGCTTCGATCTGGCCTACGGCCAAGCTTTTCTTCGTCGAATCGGTGCCCATTGACTCAACCGCTAGTTTGTAGAAACGAAGAGTGGAATTCTGCGGGAACTGATCCAAGGCAGCGTCCACGACCGCGTCGCTGTCTTCACCCAGACCCATCGCCAAAAGGCAGAGCCGCATTTGGACATCTTCCTGATCCAAAACATCTCGCCCTCGATCAATGGCACGGCGGAGTTGTTGGGCGGCATTTTTGAGATCCGAATTTATGTGGTAGCTTCTGCCGGAGGTGTAAAGGGACAGGGCTTCAGCCTTTTTAAGCGAGAAATAGCTCGAGAAGGCAATTGTCGCCAGCAGACCCACTTTTATATACCTACCCGATTTTGAAAAACAGCGGCTGGCAACATTGATCAGCCAAGCAAACAGCAACGAGATTCCAGCGCTAGCTGTATAGAGATAACGGGGCGGGCCGGCAGGCAAGTAGGCAAGAAACACCTTCTCTGCGAGCAGCAGAAATGGTAGCACCGAGAATAGAATCCAGAAAGCCGCAAGGGAACCTACAGGTGAGTTCTTCCAAATCAGAACAGCCAGGCAACTTAAAATCGAAGCGCCTAGCCACAACTCCCAAGGGGCCAGTTTGTACATTGGTAAAGGAAGCCAATGGGCTGTGGTCACTACTCGGCTGAGCAGCCAGAGTAAAACTCGGCCCGCACCCATGATGACTTCGATGGTCTCGAGTCTCCCGCGAATTTGCATTGATTCCAGGAAATTGGTCTGCCGTGGTTCGGCGGGGAGGATCAGGACCAACAAACATGCAAAAAAGAGCACTGGCGGCATTAGCTGGCGAAGGGTTGTTGTCGTGCGCACTCCGTTTCTCCAGGACCATTGCAGAGCAAGGAGCCAAAGGCTTGCAATCGCGGGATGGAACATGAGTCCGGTTATGAGGAAACCGCAGAACGCTAGATATTGTGACATCCGTCGGGCCGCTAGAAATCGCACGTAAAATATTAGGGCCGCACATCCGCAAGACACAGCCATGGAGTATGAAAGTGCTGTAATCCAATGGATAACCTCGTAGTGACCAACGTTAATAAGAAACAGCAGCCCTGCCATCATGCTGAGCTCCAGGCTGAGTCCAAAATTCCGGAATAAATACGCGAGCAGGAGAGCGTTCAAACCGTGAATTCCGACGCAAAGCCAGTGATACCAGGTTGGCTCGTTGCCCCAAATCAGGTAAACCACCCACTTGAACAATGTGTCGGCCGGACGGAGGGCGAGTTCTCTGTCAGATGAAAAAAAGAACGAGAAGTCTTCGCTGATTGCGACGTGGTCCCGGAATGTCTCGATATCGTGGCTATCGAGAAGATGCGCGGAAAGGCTGCTGAAGAAAATCCAGGAGACGGCGCAAATGAGGACTGCGAAAAAGAACCATGTTATTCGAGTCTGCTGCGGCTGAAATCTGCTTGCAATGTCGCTCAAGACATGGCCGTTGTGGAGACGTGGATCAATGATATATCGTGAGCAGTCCCGGATTCTGTGGCGCCTACCTTGCTGCTCCATAAACGGATTGGCGCCGATGAACTATGATCGACCAAAAACTCAGGGTGATGGTCGCCGACAACCTTGGATGCGAAGCCGTCAACTATTGCGGCGAAGCACATATGAAATGCCCCAGCTTAACATCTGACCATCCGCAGAGGATAGGGCGAATAAACGCCATTATCGTTAGTCGCAGCAAGGATCGGTCGGTAGGCTGCCCGACATTTTTTGGAAAGACAGATAGGGATGGAGGAAGCGACCAAGGAACGCGACGGCGAACTTCTACGCACGGGTCGATTTCGGGACTCAACTGCTCGCGTCTAGTGAGATTTCACTGGAGGATGGATCGATGACGGAGACAGAGGAAGGTGAGGGAACATTCACGAGTATTCAGCAGCATGTTGGTCGGCCCTGTACCAAGCAAACGCTTGTTAGCCGAGCAAAGATCCTGCGGGAATCTGGTAGGTCGATAAGAGAAGTGGCCAGGGAATTGAGAATCTCTCCGGCCACCGTTCAGAAGTACTGTCGCGCTGCCTAATCGATATTCTGGGTGCACCTAAGCCGGATGTATGCTGGTCTCACCGAGGCTATTCAGAACCATTCCCCTCTATGGTAATCTCTCCTTCGTAACCAGCCTCAACCAAGCGATCTGCTAATGCCTGCGCCGCACTTGTCGGTAGCGAAGCATTCCCCGTAATACTTAGGTCTTTTGCCACTCGCAGCAGATTAGTGAATCCCTCTAGATCACCCAATGAGACATTATTTCGGACAGTAAGATCCTCTCCAACTGTAATCAGATTCTCAAATCCATCCACATTCAACAAGGCCTCATTTGACCCGATAAAGAGATCCTTCCGAATCGAAGCAATATTGTTCAATCCGGTAATTGTGGTCAGTGCAGGGTTCTTATCAATCCGCACATTACCAACACTCTCAACCATCTCCAATCCCGCCAGGCTACGCAACGCATCGTTTGATGCTACGTTGATCCGGCGCTCGATTATTGCAAGGCCTCCAAAGCCTTGCAAACTGTTCAGCGCAATATTGTGAGTAATATTGAGATCGCCTGTGATGCGACCCAGACTGTTGAATCCTAACAAGATGGTCAATTTGTCATTGGACAGTATCGATACGGAACGACCGACATTACTTAACCGGCTCAGATGTTCGGTACTGGTCAGGGATCTGTTCCCACTAATCCTTACGCTGGTACCGACGTGTGTCAGATTGCTCAGCCCGTTGAGACTCTCCAGTGAAGGATTTCTTTCTATCAGTAGGCTACCAAGGACTCTTGTAAGACCATCCAAGCCCGTCAGACTTTCCAACGCACTGTTGAGACCTATTGAACCTGGTGGTGGTCCAACAATCAAATCACCGCCGATACTGACCAGGCTGTTTAGGCCCTGCAGAGTCTTCAGCTTGCTGTTGTCATTGAGGGATAAAGCTCCTCCCACCTCGGTAAGGCTGTTGAGACCCTCAACTGTTGCCAAAGAAGGGAGACCCCACATAGTGAGGTCGCCTTGCACTAAGGTGAGGTTGCTCAAGGCACCAAGAGTGCTAACTGGAGACCTTACTATTGAAAGCTCTCCCCTCAATTCAGTCAGGTTGTTCAGTCCTTCGAGAGTCTCCAACGAGGTGCCGTAAATGCTCAGCCCACCCGCAGTGCTAAGATTATTCAGAGCCTCCACACTATTTAGCGGGTGATTGTTGAAAAGCGAGATTTCTTTTCTGACTTCGAGAAGGTTGTTCATGCCATCCAGCGTCGTTAGGGAGAGATTCCCTTCGATAATTAGTTCCCCACCAACTCTTTGAAGGCTCTCCAACCCATCCAGGCTCGTCAGTTTTCGGTGACCCTCAATCCTAAGCGACCCGCCGACTTCCGACAGACTCTGCAGACCTCGCAGGCTAGTTAGACTGTCCTTCGACCATATTCCTCAGTAAAATTTCACGCGAGGTGTCTCATTCTACTTGACACGGTCCGCGCCTAAGATTATTCAGAGCCTCCACACTATTTAGCGGGTGATTGTTGAAAAGCGAGATTTCTTTTCTGACTTCGAGAAGGTTGTTCATGCCATCCAGCGTCGTTAGGGAGAGATTCCCTTCGATAATTAGTTCCCCACCAACTCTTTGAAGGCTCTCCAACCCATCCAGGCTCGTCAGTTTTCGGTGACCCTCAATCCTAAGCGACCCGCCGACTTCCGACAGACTCTGCAGACCTCGCAGGCTAGTTAGACTGTCCGAAGGGAACAACCCGTTTCCTATCACTAGGTCTCCGCCGACTCGGGTCAATTTGCGGAGTCCCTCCAACGAAGTGACGCGGGAAGGTTGTATATCCAGTGTCCCCGTTATCTCGAAGGCACGTCCCCCCTCGGCGATCAAGCCATCAAAGTCGTCCTGAGAGCGGATCGTATAATCCCCTTCCAATGTCCTGATGTCACCAGACACTGGATCAAAAGGGTTGCTCTTCGGTGCATCATGACACGAGTAGATGGACACGCTGAGAAACACCAGAGCAACCTTAAAATAACGAATCATATTCGGTTACTCTGAACCATTGTTCTCAATGGTAATCTCGCCTTCGTAGCCTGCAGCAACTAACCTATCTGCCAATACCTGAGCCTGACTTTCTGGTAGCGAAATGTTGCCAGTTATGGTCAGGTCCTTCGCTAATCGGAACAGGTTTGCCAACCCATCGAGATCGCGAAGAGCAGCGTTGTCGCGAACAATCAGATCTTCCCCGACAAATACAAGGTTGTCCAACCCGTTAAGGTTGTGCAGTGCGTCATTTTGGCTGATGAACACGTCCCTGGCTACCGAAGAGAGATTGTCCAGGCCAGAAAGGGTGGCGAGTGTCGAGTTCTTCTCGATGCGAAGGTCGGCGACGTTGGTCAGATTACTCAGACCATCCAAGGCTGGAAGCGAGTCGTTGGAGGCGACTCGTAGACGACCCTCGACGATCGCAACATTATTAAGCCCGGCCAAGCTCGTTAGCGCGCTGTTGTCCGTGATATTCAGATCTCCCTGGATCCGGCTCAGACCTATCAAACCGGACAGGCTCGGCAATGAGCCGTTGAGGCGGACGGCCACGGTCCCGCTGACCTCTTGAAGATTGCTCAGATGCTGGATATCTCGGAGATTGGCGTTCTGAATGATCCTTAGTTCCCCACCTACGAAGTCCAACCCTCCAGCCCTGTCAGGCTTTCCAGCGCAGGGTTTCGTCGTATCTGCAGTTTACCGCGAACCTGCGACAGGCGCTCCATTCCTTTCAGGCTTTTCAACGATCGATTAGTAGTACTTAGTACGTTTTCCTCCGGTGGTCCAATAAGGAGATCGCCACCTACCAGAGTAAGGTGACTGAGACCCGTCAGACTCAACAGACTATTACTGGCATCTAGCACCAACTCGGTACGCAGATGTGTGGCCATGGCCCAACCGACAATGCGACGGCTCCAGGCGTCCATTACCACGGCCAGATACAAGAAACCGGCCCAGGTGGGTACGTAGGTGATATCGGAGACCCAGAGCTGATCGGGGCCATGGGCAGTGAAGTCGCGTGAGACCAGATCGGGTGCGATGGCGGCATCGCGTTCGCGGCGGGTGGTGTAGGTACCTTTGCGGCGGCTTACACCCGCCAGACCGGCCGCCCGCATCAATCGGGAGATGCGCTTGTGGTTCACGCACTTGTCGCGGGCCATGAGCTCGTCGCGCATCCGTGGTACGCCGTAGGTACCGCGAGACCAGGTATGGATTTGTTTGATCATCTCGGTCATCTCCGCATCCGAGCGTGAGCGCGCCGATGCAGGTCGTTTCAGCCACGCATAGAAGCCGCTGGTGGAGACTTCCAGCATACGGCACATGGTAGCGACGGAGTAGGAGGCCTGATGCGCTTTCACGAACTCGAAGAGCTGGACGGTACCGAGTCGGTCTCCCGAGCGAACCAGGCCGCGGCTTTTGCCAGAATTTCACGCTCGGTGCGCAGCTGCCGATTTTCCCGGCGCAGGCGACGGAGTTCGGCCTTTTCGTCCGTAGTGAGGCCATCATCTCTCGAGCCGTCATCCACACTCGCTTGGAACAACCAGTTGCGAATGGTCTGCGCAGAGGGCTCGAATTCCTTTGCGAGTTCATCCGGCGTCCGACCCGCTCTTACGAGCGCAACCATCTGCTCGCGGAAGTCAGGCGCATACGGTGTACGAGTTCGGGGCATGGGACATCCTCCTTTTCACAAGAAATGAGGTGTCCACTAAACGGGGTCAAGTCCATGATATGAGAATCGTTCGGGATTCGGCCCAGTGCGTCCAAACCTGACAGGCTAAGCAACGCCTCATTGTTCACGATACCAATGAGACCACCGACATTGCTCAGCTGGCTCAAGTCCTCAATGCTGGTCAGTTTTGGATTTCCATTGATGGTTACGCTACCAGAAACGATCGCCAGGTTGTTCAGTCCGTTCAGGCTCTCGAGGGAAGGATTGCGTTGCACGATTAGGCTTCCGACGATCCTGGTTAGGCTTTCCAAACCCTCCAAACTCTCCAATGAAGAATTCCGTCCGGTTTGGTTGCCTGAAGGTCCGATTATCAGATCGCCTGCGACATTAACCAGATTGTTTAGGCTCTGAAGAGTCCTCAGATTTTGGTTGCCCCATACCTCTGCAGATCCGTCAACTTCAGTTAAATTCTCAAAGCCCAGAAATGACTGAATTGAGGGATTACTATGAATAATTAGGTGGTCTCCTACGCTGGTGAGGTTGCTCAATGCGCCGAGAGCCTCCAGATCTGGATTTTGATGAATTGACAGACCCTTTTCTAAGTCATCGGAAATGTTGTTTAGGCCTTCAAGGCTTTTCAAACCGGTTACGCCAATTGTTAGTTGCCGCAATTTGGTGAGGTTGGTAAGAGCCGCCAGCGTCCCCAAGGCTGGATTTACCTGGACATTCAAGCTCCCTACCTCTCGAAGGTTGTTCAAGCCCTCCAGGCTCTCCAAAGTAGGGTTACCCTGAATAAGGAGGGCCTCACCAACTCGTCTCAGACTTTGCAAACCGTCCAAACTCGTCAGATTTCGTTGACCCGCAATATGGAAGGAGCCTTCCACCTCGCTCAGGTTCTCCAGTCCCGTTAGACTGGTCAGATAGTCGACAGGTTGAACCCATGCTGTTCCTACCAAGACGTCTCCACCTATGCGAGTTAGATTTCTTAGGCCTTCTAATGTGGAAACGACGGGCTGAGCTAGGTCCAGTGTACCGGTTATCTCAAAAGCGCGACCACCTTCTGCAATTAGGGCATCAAGATCCTCCTGACAGCGGATCGTATAATTCCCCTCCAGTGTCTTGATTTCACCACTGACTGGATCGAAGGGATTTTGTCTGGGAGAATCATGACACGAGTACAGTGTCAAGCTGAGAAATACCAGAGCAACTCCTATATAACGAATCACTCTGGTGTCAGCAGCGAGTCATTCGTCTGAAGCCAAAGATCTCTGCCCACCGTAGTCAGGTTATTAAGACCTTCTAAACTTTCGAGGGAGTCATTGTGGGTAATGAGCAGATCATCTCCAATTTCAGTCAGGCTGTTTAAACCTTTCAGCGACTTCAGAGTGGATCGTTGAATCAGTAGCGAACCAGTTATCTCGAAAGACCCAGCACCCTGATTGATTAGTGCCTCCAAGTCTTCCTGGGTCTTGAGTTCAACATCCCCTTCGATTGTCCTACGGTCCGCAACAGCAGGATCAGCGGGATTCTTGCGAGGGGAATCGTGACAAGACACCAAGACCATGGAGAGGATTACGACAAACAGCGATCTATACATTCCACTTTTTCGGACATGGAGGTAGTCCTCTATACCATGGCAAGCACTATGCCATAGATAGGTTAATGCACCTAAATCAATGTTACGTGTGGGGGTAAGAACGGGGAAAGGGTACATCTCAGACCCCCTCAGAAGTCCACTATTCAGGACGGTTTACTGCAATGAGATATACGAACTGTTGGAGGGAGAGGCTACCTAGTACTCGTACGTACGGGGCCAGGAGGGATAGATTTAATTCAGAAGTGGGTCCCCATATTCAACTCAAATCAGAAAGACCTACCCATCCTTGTGGGGGAAGACCAGGTATGAGCATATTGGGCAACACGGAGACGGATCCGTAGGACGCTAACCCTCGACTATCACTAGGGAGTGATGTTATGAAATATTCAATTAACACTTTGCTATTTGTCCCGTTCTTATTCTTCGCGCTACTTTCTTGCGCCAAACCCTCAATGGATGTGACTGCGGTTCGTAAGGCCATTGAGGACGCGGAAGCCAAATTTACTGTGGCGTTCAATCAAGGTGACGCCGCAGGTGTGGCCGCACTGTACACAGAAGACGCGACCTTGTTACCACCGAACAGCCAGATGATTCAAGGCAAGCAAGGAATTCAAGATTTTTGGAACGGTGGCTTCCAAATGGGCCTCAAAGATGCGACCCTAACCACTGTAGATGTTGGCGGTAGTGGTGATACCGCTTACTCAATTGGTAAGTACACCCTCAAAATCCAACCAGAGGGCCAAGAAGGAATGTCGGACTCAGGCAAGTATGTAGTAGTCTGGAAACGGCAGGCTGATGATACGTGGAAGTATCACGTAGATATTTGGAACAGCAGCATGCCGATGCCCGCGCAGTAAGCTGACCGCAGGCTAGATTATTCACCTGACAGTTATCCATTGAATCGCGGCGATTCGGTGCTCTTCGCAATTCGATCCTAGGAGTCGGCCTCGTAGCCGTCGCTCATGTAATCGATGGTAATCTGTAGCAATCCGCGCCAGAGCCTCTCCAGTTCGGAGTCGAATTCCGGTTCCACTTCGTGAAGTGTGGTCATCAGGCTGTCCACCCAGTAAACGTACATCCGAGGAGGGATATCATGACGTTTCTTGCCGCCCGCAAACTTCGTGCGAACGTCAGGCGCTTTGGCCATGAACAGCTCGTAGAATCTGGGGATCAGTTGCCGGGCAGTCATAGCGCTTAACGTTCTTGGCCTGCCAGATCGGCGAAGAGGAAAAAATCGACATGGTGGATATGGCCGTCATCATCCAGGTCGAAACGGGGCTCGGCCGGCGGCACCCGGCGATTGAATTGATCGGCGAATAGCAGGAAATCATTCATGTCGATGCTGCCGTCGGCATTGAAATCTCCTGCCTTAACAAGCTCCACATTGGCAGCCGTTATGTTGGCCGGCGCAAAAACGACGCTACGATCGAGCCCGACTTCGTCGTCCCGATGCCAAATAACGCGGCTGACCGCCAGCTCGGTTTGACCTGAGAATCCGTCTAGGACCTGAAATGATAGTGTTCCCAGGATGCCGTTACCGGAGGCGGGAATCTCCTCTGCAAGGATGGTGCCCCCGATTTCTACACTGTTGCTGCTTACCTGTTCGGTAGGGTTCAATCGGTCGAGAAACCGACCTGGAACGAAGCTTCCTTCAACATATGACAATTCGTCGGGGTTGAAATCGATACGCACGTTCCAACCCACCACCTCCGGAGCACCCTTGGCGTGAAGCTGAAGCATGTGGATCGAACCCGGGACCGCGCCGCCAAGGAGTCTCTGTTGCTGGTTCCCAAGGTCCAGGTTGAAGTCGATAGCAACCAGCCCTTCTTCCGGTTCACGTCCCTGGCACCGCAGCAGAATAGTCGATTGCCCTTCCTCATGTGCTAACGTCAGCACAACTTCGACCGGGTCGGTTGTCACCGGCACGAAGAAAAGGCGTACCGTATGCTGTTCGCCGCCTGAAAAGTTGAGACTCGTCGGCTCGACGCCGAAAGGAGATTCAACAGGAAGTTCAGCATCGATCTCAAGCGGCAGATTCCCGGGATTGGTCAAAACCAGCGTCCGCCACAGGGTGTCGCCGATCACGGCTGGGAAAAAGGAGATGTTATCGCTCTCTGCGACGAGTCGGCGCCATACACTCCGTCCCACGGCCGCTACCTGAACGGTACCTAACTTTGTGGCGCTGGTCAGCTGGGCGGTCTGCACGTCGGCGATATCGTCGGTGGCAGAAAACCGCGCGACGATGTCAATCTTCTCACCGGACTGCAGAATCATCGGCAATACAGGACTGTGCACGTTCAGATGGGGGGATGTACTGGAAAACGGGACCAGCTCCATTGTGACGGGGTGGTCGTTGGTCAAGGCGAACGACCGATCCACCGTCTCCCCCGCGGGGACATCGCCAAATTCCAAAAGACTCGGCTCGGTCATCAACACCGGCAGCGGAGCTTCGGCCACCTGTATATCCAGGCGCAACCGACTGGTCCCTCCCTGGCCGTCCTCGTAGGTCACAGCGAGCGGATAGATTCCTGCTTGGTCGTAAAAGGGGAACCACTTGAGCATCGTGCCTTCTAGTGCAGCCCCAGGGGGCAGTGCCGTTACTGTCATCTGGATGGCGTCGCCTTCTGGGTCGGTGGCCGCCACATCCAGCACCAAAAACTCTCCTTCCTTTATGTGCTGATTTTCGATCGACGGGATTATGGGGCCGTCGTTAAGCGCACGAACGGCAAATCGCAACCAGGTGCGGGCAAACTCTAGACCACTGCCATCAACAACGCTGAAGCTAAGACTGTCGCGCTGGGTTTCTGAGCCATCGTGCACATAACTCACCAGTGAATTGTCGATGTCCGCTTGAGTGAACGCGCTTCGGTTAAGACGGCCGTGAGACGGACCGGAGTTAACCGTAAACGCCAACTGGTTGGTTGGGGTGTCGGGATCCAGAACGCGCAGATACCCATTGCTGACAACAACAGTCGCACCTTCGTCAACCGGTACCGTTTGGAGTACGTCGATGGCGCCGATCGATGCCGGGACCTGCGCCCCGTTCTCCTGGGGGAAACTCGAAGCATCGCCTGGCTTAGAGACCAGCAACGCCGTCGCCGGGGCCGCCTGGCCCGGTCGCCAAGCGCCATTCGGATCCTGTAGCTCCCGACCGTTGGTAAACCCGTCTCCATCGGAGTCCAGGGCCGCCAGTTCCGGCCCCCAAAACTCCTGACTCCCTCCCGGAGTGACGCGAGCCTCCACAGCCAGTCCGAACGGGTTGCGGGGCGAGCCCCCTCCACTGGTATGGCAGGTATTGCACCCGGCAGGGGCGTACGGAATCATACTGGTACGGAACGATCGCGCTTCGACTTGTTCTGCTTGAGTGAGTATGAATGATCCAGCGAGGAGGAGGCAGAAGAAACGCTGCCCACCACCCACCCCGACTATCACAGGTCGACGCAGCAACCGACGTTTCGCAAGCCGGAGCAAACAGCAGGACCTGGTTCTATGCGACAAGTGATCCGGTCGGCTATGCATAGGCATGGACGGGTGTCTGATGTAAAACCTTGGCGCCGGATCTGCTCATGGGTGCCCCAGGGGTGGTTTCCGCGGGTCCATTACGGGACCTTCATATCGCCACAAAACGGCATTGACGGTTTTTGGTTCGCTACCGACTGGCACGTGAAATAGACTGTGGTCACTCACCCTTCAAAGCCAGCCACCAGGTCGCCACCAGGATCAGCAGCGCCGCACCAGCCGATACCCCCTGTCCCCGAAGGTTCAGACGCCAGCTGCAAGCTATTCCGCCAGCCGCCCATCCCATCACCAGCCCGACTGCCACACCGGTCAGATGCGCCATCACATCCGTGCGCTCGCCAGAAGTGCCCAGCAGCCCCAAGAACACCGCTCCGATCACCGGTGGCGCCCAGCGCCGCAACAGGCTCCCGCGTGCCGCAACCGGTTTCCGCCACTGGAGCCCCATGAGCATACCGACTACGCCGAAGACGCCGGTCGAGGCGCCGATCGAAGCGTGCTCGGGTGGCTGGATCCAGGCGTTTAGACCGTTGCCCAGAGCGCCGCTCACCACCATCGCCAGCCATGCCCAGCCCACCCCCCTCTCCTGGGCCAGCAGCACGCCGAACAGCGAGCCGAAGACCAGATTGTTCAGCAGATGCGACCCGTCTGCATGGAGCGTGAGCGCCGTCACCGTCCGCCACCACTCGCCCTGGCCGACAAGCAGTGCGTGTGCTCTGCCGGCTTCCAGCCAGTCCGATCCGAAAACCCGATGCTTGTCGAAAGCGCCGAAAGTCAGCAGCGCACACCAGTACCCCGGCAGGAACCCCGAACCACTGCCTACCTCCGGCGCCTTCGGTTCCACCGGTTGCGGCTCTTCGGCCTCGGCCTCGTACTCGGCCAATTCTCGCCGCGCCCGCTCCGCCTCCTGCACCGGTACCAGCAGACGGTAGCCCTCCTCCTGGTCCAGCCAGTGGTCGATGCCCAGCGCCTCCAGCACCAGGGCTAACTCCAACCACCGTTCGAGCTCCGGGCCGCGGTAGACATCGATCCAGCTGTCCTCTTCGCCTGGAAAGATCCTCTGAAATTTGTTCATACTCTTGGAAAAAGACCGTCACAAACGCCTACTCAACTCGTCATCGCGCACTCAATTCACCGAATATACGCTCTGCAGCCTGATCATAGCATTGGCCGAATCCTGGCGTCTGAGCTCCTACGGAATCCTCGTCGGATCCGCATTTCCGTTGCGAGGCCTTATTTGGAGACCGAACCCTCGAATTAAATGAAAAAGAATAGCTACGAATTTCCTGGGAACAACGGAAATAGGGAGCTATTCTATGGAGAAGAAAGAGGTGATTGTTACGGTGCGCTTGAACCGCGAGGGGTTGGGGCGCTGGACCAGCTAACGGTGGGAAGTACAGCCGTTCTCAGATAATGAGGATCGTGTTGTAAGACTTCCTGAAGAAGCCTGAGAAGGAACAACGGAAGTTTATTACGAGTTGGCTTCAAGTATACACGGGAAACGGTTGTACTCTCCGCATGACAGCGTGAACTCCTTCCTGCCCCAGAGCGGGCTCCAAAGGTTAGTTGAGTTCCTTTGGAAGGTACTTCACGCTGTTTCTTTTTGCAGAAAACCTAGGACATTACCCGGCAAGACCGAGGTATCGCTTTCTCCGCACGATTGAGCAACATCAAGAACCAGCTGATTGTAATATGGAGACTCATCCTCACAGAGAGCTTACCAGGTTGTGTCAATAGATCCCGATATGCCCGAAAGCACAAGGTCAGGTTCATCGCACCGTGCCGATCGGTGGGCGATCACCCTCCGCAGCCTGGTGATCGGCGCATTCTCAGCCCTGAGTATCGCGCTGATCCTGCCGTACACCATCAACGTGATCCACGGCTCGCGCATCGGTCTCAGCTCCTGCACGCCGGCCGCTTTTATCCTGTTTTTCGTCGTGCTGCTGACGGTGCAGGTGGTGCTCACCTTGCTGAAACGAAACTGGCATCTGCGCCCCGGGGAGCTTGTAGTAATTTTCAGCATGATGGCGGTGGCGACGCACATTCCCAACCGCGGCGTATCGGGGAGGCTCGTGGTCGGAGTTACTGGGAGTAGCTTCTACGCCACCCCCGAAAACAACTGGACGGAGCACGTCGATTTGATACGGCCGGACTGGCTCGCGCTCGACGATAGCCGGGCGGTCCGGGATTTGTACCACGGTGGGGACGTCGACCGGATTCCCTGGCATCTGTGGCTGCCGGTTCTGTCGCGCTGGTTTGTCCTCATTGTTGCCTACCACCTCATGCTGCTGAGCGCGTTGGTGATCCTGCGGCGACAGTGGGTGGAAAACGAGCGCCTGGCGTTTCCCATGGCCCAGGTGCCTCTGGCCATGGTGCAGGACAACGGCAGCCCCAATTCGATCATCAAACCGTTCTTCAAGAATCCGGTCATGTGGGCCGGCTTCCTCTTCTGCTTTTTGATCAATAGCACCAACATTTTGCACAACTATGTCCCCTGGATTCCCGCCTTCATGGGACAAGCCGAGTTCATGATTTTTCGGGAACAGATCCAGATCCAACTTCGCATCAACTTTCTCATGCTGGGTTTTGGCTATTTCATCAACACCGGCGTGGCCTTCAGCATCTGGTTCTTCTACCTCCTCAAGCTCGCCCAGCAAGGTCTCTTCATGACCCTGGGCATCAATCCGTACCAAAGCCTGAGTCCCGGCAGCGGGTCGATCTTCGGCCACCAGATGATGGGTGCATTGATCGTGCTGGTGGTCTTTGGTCTCTGGACCGCACGGTCCCACCTCAAGGAGGTTTTGCTCAAGGCTTGGAACAGCGATGCACCGGTGGACGACTCGCGGGAAATCATGTCGTATCGGACTGCCGTACTCTGCTTTCTGGGCGGCGCGGCGGTCGTGTTCGTCTGGTTGTGGCAATCGGGCTTTCCGGCCTGGGCCGCGCCGGTCTTCATCTTTGCCATCCTGGTAATCATGATCGGACTGGCGCGGGTCATCGCCGAGACCGGTATACCCACCGTCACGCCCTCCATGGGGCCGGCTACCTTCGTAATGTCCAGCATCGGCGCAACGGCTCTGGGCATGCAAGGGGTGGTGGCAGCAGGGTACACGCTGGTGTGGGCGGGCGGTTTTCTAACCTTCGTTACCGCGCCCATGGCCAACGCGCTACGTCTGGGCTCGGAGATCACCCGGCATCGACGGGCCTTGGTGATCGCCATCATGGCGGCTTCGGCGATTGCCATCGCGGCCGGTACCTGGTATTGGATCTATCTGGGGTACGAACACGGAGGTATCAACCTCAATTCCAGATATTACCAGGTCTACTCGCAGTCAGCACCCCGCTTCGCCGAGGCCGGGATCGCTAGCGCGACGGGGACCAACCTGGTCGGGTGGATCTGGTCCGGAATTGGGGCGGCAGTCATGATCGGTCTGATGATCGCGCGCCACACCTTTGCCTGGTGGCCTTTTCATCCCATCGGCTTTGTCATCAGTACCTCGTGGGTGTTGACCGCTACGTGGATGTCGACGCTGTTGGCCTGGCTGATCAAGCTAGCGGTGTTGAAGTATGGCGGACCTGCGCTCTACGAACGAACCAAGCCGTTTTTCATAGGGATTATTCTGGGCCAGTTCGTGGCGGCGGGTTTCTGGCTGCTGGTGGATACCTTTACCGGTGTGAGATACAATCATATCCGCGTGTATTAGCAGTGGTCCTAAAGGGGTCGACTGACTCTAGTCTAGAGTCTGCTTTTGCGGGTCATCCTCGGGGTTGAGATAGAAGATGCCCCACGGACCCACACCGTTGAGCTGTATTACAATCTCTTTTTCGCAAAAGGCGTACATCGGCATCCCCGTGGGCATGACGAGGAGGCTGCCGGCAGGGAACGCCTTGGTCTTGGATCGGTCGAACTTGGCACCGTGAGCGAAGTGAAGCGTGCCTGAAATGACCGTCACACGTTCCGTGGTAGGGTGGGTGTGAGGTGCAATATCGACGCCAGCTGGCACCATGATCCTGGCTGTAAAGTGTGCGGGTTTTGTCATGTCTCCCTCGAGAACGACGATCTTGGCGCCAGGGGCGATCGAAGGAGCGTCCTTCCAGGCGAGTTCCTCCGGCGTTGCGTATATCGGCTGGGAGGGGCCGGTTTGTCCCATTGTGCTGTCTGCGCCGAATCCGATCAGCGTCATGGAAAGTAAAACTAAGGTAAATTTCCGCATTTCCTGACCTCCTGTAACTGGTTCCGAGGAACTGATGGGAGAGGTTATGACTTTCCGCGAATATCAGCGAAAATGAGGGGTGGCACAAGAACGAGGCGGTCGGGAAGGTTTTGCAGGAGATCACCGAGCCGGCGATGTGCCTATCGTGGCGCACGCAGAAGATCGCGAGCCACCTGTGTCTAGGTCGTAGCCTTGACCGTGAAGCGGATTTGCACTTCGGGATTTTTGGCGCTCAGAATCGCTTTGACCTTCGACTTCGCGTCGTCGATAGCTTCCGATTCCGTCGGAAACAAATCCTGTTTCAGTTCGATGATCTGGGTCTGAAACGAGTTTCTCTGTCGGCGCAAGATGGTGACGGAAGCGCTGTACAGTGACCCTTCGCGCTTCTTCGACAGGATATTGACCATGTAGGTTAGATCGTCAAGCGTAGTCATGCAATACTTCGAGCTACAAAGGGGGCCAGCGTTGAACGTAAATCGTGGGGGAAATTACTGTTACTGTTCGGGGGGTGTTGTTAAGATAGGTTCAAGTATGGATCTGTGCCAGTCTTGTCACGCCCAGCTGGAACGCAGCAGTTCGATCCAATTGCCGTGCATAATACCGGCGATCTCCTCCTCCGAATAGCCGCGCCGCTGCAGAATCGGAGACAACCGCTGTAGATCGGCGATGGTATCCATATCCGCCGGGGATTGCTCTTTGCCGTATCCGCCATCCAGATCCGTTCCTATTGCGGCATGGTTGGCATTCCCGGTAACCTGGCAAACATGGTCGATATGGTCGGCCACGGTCTCCAGGGTGATCTGGCTGTTGTCCTGCGCGTCGGCATCCCACAGCGGTGACAACATCCAAATGTCCATGGCCGTGCCAATCACTCCGCCTCGCGCTGCCAGAGCGGCGATCTGCTTGTCGTCGATCTGCCGATCGTGATCGCATAACGCGCGGCAACCGTTGTGGGTTGCCAGCACCGCACCACCAAAGCTGTCCATTGCTTCCCAAAACGCCTGCTCCGCCAGGTGACTGGTGTCGAGAATCATGCCTCGCTCTTCGAGGGCGCGCAGCAGCGGGCGGCCGCGCTCGGTGAGACCGCCGGGGGCCTGGGTGCCGTGGGCGTAGGAACTGATTCCGTAGTGGACCAGGCTCACCACCCGCAGACCCTCCTCCCACCACTCGCCCACCTGATCGGGGGAGACGATGCCATCGGCCCCCTCCATGGTGAGCACGAAACCGAGCGGGGTCGAATCCGCACTACTCTCCCAATCGGCGAGATGTTGGTCGAGCGATCCACGATCGCGGACCTGCCGCAGAACGCCCTTCTTCTCCATCAAGCGGTAATAAGAAAGCTCTCCCATGCATTTGGCGTAGGCGATGTCCTGGGTGCGAGCCCCCGGGAATCTGCGCCCTACCGAGGCCAACCTGCAGTGCACGGTAACGAAGAACAGACCGAGCTCTCCCTTGCGGAGCTCGGGGAAACTGACCAGACCGCGACCGCGCCCCTGTTGGCCCATGCCCGCCTCCGATTCGCGGATCGCCGGAATCTCTTGCAGCAGATCCCGATTCCACTCCAGGGCGCCGTAGGCGATATCGAGGTGGGAATCGACTATTAGCATGGTTGGTATTACTGCTGATTCCGGTCCGAAAGTCGCTCCGAAGATTCGGATTCTTCCTCCTCTGCGGGTCGGCGTTGCTTCACAGGTTGCATCGGTTGCCTTTGCGGCCATGAGGCGGTAGAGTGGTCCTGCATCGCATCCGCCTCTACCAGGCGACCACGCCCATCAGCAGAGCACTGGCAAACCCACCCAGCGCTGGTGTACCACCACAGATCGGATGCTCCACAGGATGAACAGACCTGCTCCGGTAAGCCGACGTGGCTCTGCACCAATCCGCCGAACCGCTGCCGTTCCTGTTCAGACAGGGACCATAGCAGCTCCTTCCGTTCCAGTTCTTCCCATTCCGCGGCTTCGCGAGATTTCTCTTGCACCTTCGATCTCCTGGATTCAGATCGAGCGCGATTCAGGCGCTCTTCTTTTTTCGTTTGGGTGCGGCTTTCTTCTTCTTCGCGGCGGCCGGTTTCTTCTTGGCCCGCTCCATCGGCTTGCGCGAGCCTTTCGCCTGCGAGATGCTCTCGCGCAGAGCGGTCATGATGTCGACCACGGGCTTTACTTCCTCAAGGACTGTAAGCACCTCTTTGCCCTCGACCTTGGCAGTAACCATATCCTTGACGGCCTGTTTATAGCGATCGGCAAGATCGAGATCGGCGATCGACGCAGACATGGAGTCGACCAGAGTATTGGCCAACTCAACCTGTTCCGGTTCGGCCTCGGCTCCTCCCGTCTTGGGCACGTCTGCAATATTCCGCAACGTCGCCGGGTTGCGGAGTTTGTACATGACCAGACCGTCATCCACGGTGCCCAGGATCACGATCTCCTCCCGATCGCGCAGGACCACCCGGCCGATCCCCAGTTTGTCCGCACTTGCCAACGTCTCCCGCAGCAGACCGTAGGTCTTGCCCGCCACATCCCCGTCTGGCCCCACGTAATAAGGAGTATCATACCACATGGGATGGATCTCCGACGCCTCCACGAACCCTTCCAGCTCGATCACCTTCGTGCTCTTAATCTTGATCTTGTCGAAATCGTCGTTTTCGAACACCACGTACTGATCGGGCTCGTACTCGTACCCCTTTACGATATCATCGTTGGGAACCGGATTTTCACATTTCTTGCATTTCTTGTCGTACCCTACCCGGCCGTTGCAATCGCGGTGCAGCTGATTGAACTGCACTGATTCTGCCGAATCTACCGCACTGAAGATGCGTATGGGGATAGTCACGAGAGAGAACTGAATATGACCTTTCCAAATAGATCGCATGGTTAACTCCGCAGCGTGATAGGTTTGGTCATTCTTGCAAGTCGGACAGATCGGGACGCAGTCGCTTCAACCGGGCGTTCCGCAGCAACCCCTTGGAGGTGCGAGCGCTGTATTCCACTTCGCAGATCAGTTTCGGTTCCAACCAGGTTGTGACCCGCTCGTCTGCCACTGTTGCTCTTATCGGCTTTTTCACCGCAATCAGCCCCTTAAATAGATCGGCCGCCTGGACCAATGTTGCATCCGAGAAACCGGATCCCACCTTGCCGATGTAGCGCAGAGCTCGACCACTCTTTTCCGCCAGATGCAGGGCCCCGATTCCCCCAGCCCGATCTCCCTTCCCGGCGGTAAACCCGACCACCAGGCAGTCGACCGATTGGCTGACCTTGATCTTGAGCCAATCACTGCTGCGGATACCGGGCCTGTAGGTGCTGTCGCGGCCCTTGGCCATGATGCCTTCAAGCCCCAAGCTGCCGGCTGCAGCGAAAAGCTCGTCGCCCTGTTCCTCGGCGAGGCTGAGCCGGAATCGGGAGTCGACGGGCACCGCGTCCGCCAGCAATTCCCGCCGCCGTTCCAGGGGCTCTCCGGTAAGGCAAACGCCGTCAAGATACAAACAATCGAACAAATAGCAAAAGGCTTTATTTATATTGACCTTGCGACCACTATGCAACCTGCTGAGCACGGTTTCGAACTGCGGTCTGCCCGCGTCGTCCAGACAGACGATTTCACCGTCGAATACCGCGGTCGACGCCTTAAACGCCTCGGCCTCATCGACCAGCTCCTGGAAGTGTTCTGTCATATTCTTTTGGTTGCGGCTGCGAATGGTGAGTTCGCCGTCGTCCAGGCTGACCAAAGCCCTGAGGCCATCCCACTTTACCTCGAAAAGATAGTTCGCATCCGACGGTGGATGTGCGACACTTTCCGCCATCATCGGCTCCAGCGGATCGCGGGTCCAATCGATCTGCGGCTCGTCGATCCGCTCCAGAAGCCAATCCTTGCCCCGGGTGTTGATGAGCCGGAACTCGGCATCCAAACCCTTGCTGGCAACCCGGATGTAGATCGAGTCCTTCTTGTCTTTGGTTACCTCGTATTTGCCTCGGGCGAGAATCCACATCGGCCCGGCGCCATACTCCCCTTTTGGAATCCGCCCTTCGAAATCGGCGTATTCGAGCGGATGATCCTCCACCTTGACGGCCAGGCGTTTGATCCCCGGACGCGGCGGCATCCCTCTGGGTACCGCGAAGGACCAGAGCACGCCATCCCGTTCAAGGCGCAAGTCGCAGTGCACATTGCGCGCATGGTGCCGATGAACGACAAAATCGTTTTTCCAGGTTTTGGAGGCTTTTCCCGCCGGTTCGGGGGTTTTCGCGAACCGCCGTTTTCCCTCGTACTCGATAAGCTGTTTGGCGGTTTTCGATTTGCCGGCGGACCGCACCTTTTTCTTTCCCGCAACCTGGGTCGGACGTTCGGTGTGCAAGCCCGTGGCATACGCCTCTAGGCCTTCCCAGGCATCCCCATCCCGCCGCAGCAAGTCGGGAACCTTTTGAATGTTCAATACCAACTGATCCTCGATCTCGTCGAGCCCACTCCACGGCAGCGGATACGAAACGGCTGCGCTCTCATTGGCTCGAAGGCTGTACGGCGCCACGATCGTCTGTCCCGGTCGATTTCGGTAGATGTCCACCAGAACCTTCTCCACCCTCGCCGCTTTGGTGATTCTCAGGGTCGTTGTGGAGCCGTTCTCGGCGACAAACCTCCTGGCGAGATCTTGGGCGGCGGCGAAGACCCGGTCGCTGCCGAAGCTCCTCTCGAGGGGAGCGACGAGGTGCAGCCCCTTGCTGCCGGTAGATTTCGCGAACAGGTGATAGCCGTGATTCTCCACCAGAATCTTGAGTGCCAAAGCGAGCTCGACCACCGCCGCGAAGGGCGTGCCGACGGGGGGGTCGAGGTCGAAAACCATATAGTCCGACAGTTCGAGGTCTGGCCGACGAACCGGAAGCTGATGGATCTCCAAACACGCCTGGCTGGCCAGCCAGACCAACGTGGCGGCATCGTTGCAGATCACCTGATCCGTCTTGGAGACCAAACAGTGTTCTACCCATTTGGGTGCGGTAGCCGGTATGTTCTTTTGGAAAAAGCTTTTCTCCTGGACTCCTTCGGGGAAACGGACGAGGGTCAGCGGTCGATTCCTGATATGTCGCAGGATTGTCGGTGCAATATTGAGGTAGTATTCTATGACCTCGGCTTTGAGAATCTGCAACTCGGGGAAGAGAACCTTGTCCAGATTCGTCAGTTCCAGCTGTTGCTTGCCGACTTGCGTGAGTTTGGATTTCAAAGCTGACCTTCGCTAGTGAGCTATTGGGAGCAATCATAATGAAAATGGCCCTCAGGGTTCAACATGCAAACTGCGCCCACTGAAACCGAAGGTCGGTTCGTCGCCACCCCGGAAAAGGGTGAAGTTTCCTTTCTGCTGCTGGAACCGCCACAGGCAACCTGGTGTCTGATTCTCGGTCACGGGGCCAGTAGCCATTTTCGCCATCGCACTGTAACATCCGTTGCGTCCGCTCTCGCCCAAGTAGGCATTGCCAGTTTTCGCTACAATTTTCCCTACTCCGAGAGCGGTAGCGGGAGAAATTCGAACGAGGTCTGCATAGCGACGATCCGGTCTGCGGCGAAAGCTGCCCACGCCGCCGTCCCCAAGCTCTCACTGCTCGCTGGGGGGCACTCCTTCAGTGGACGCATGACCTCCATGGGCGCCGCGGAAACGTCCCTTCCCAACGTTCGCGGACTGGTGTTCTATTCGTTCCCCTTGCATCCCGCGGGGAAACCAGGTACGGAACGCGCCGAGCATCTATCCAAGGTCGGACATCCGATGTTGTTCTTGAGCGGAACCCGCGATGCCCTCGCCGATCTCGAACTGCTTGAGCCTGTCTGTTCGGACCTGGGAGATCGCGCCCAGCTGCACCTGCTAGATACGGCCGATCACAGCTTCAAGGTCCTCAAACGCTCGCGCCGAACCACCGAGGACGTCTACGAGGAAATGGCCCGGATCGCCCTACAGTGGACAGAAACGATTTGAAAACCGACCGCGGTCTCACCTCCACCATTGACGAGATCTCCGCGGCAAACAATAGTATCGACTGGCAGCCGATACCCCGGGCGTTGTCGTTGCCTAACAACTCTTCTAAGGGAAAACCATGCTGAAAGATCCGTTTAGTCTGGCAGGCCAGATTGCACTCATCACCGGCGGCGGGACCGGCCTTGGATTGGGAATGGCCAAGGCGTTCGCAGCGCAGGGCGCCAAGGTGATCCTTGCCGGCAGGCGAGAAGAGGTCTTGCAGAAAGCGGTAAAAGAGATCGGCGAAGCCGCCGATTACCGGGTTCACGATGTGGTCGACTTTGCCAAATCCGGCACTCTAATCGAATCGGTGGAAGAGCAGCACGGCTCCCTTACCACGCTGATCAACAATGCCGGCATCGGCATTCGCAAAGCGACTGAAGAGGTAGAGGAAGAGGAGTTCATGGAGGTTTTGAACGTCCATGTTATGGGGGCCTTCTCTCTGTCGAAGTGGGCCGCGAGAAGTATGCTTAAATCGGGCGGCGGCAGCATCTTGTTCACCGCTTCCATGACCTCCTATTTCAGCGTACCGGCTGTGACCTCTTACGCCGCGGCCAAGTCGGCCTACCTGGGCATGGTGCGCAACATGGCCGATGAATGGGCGGACAGAGGAATCCGGGTAAATGCCATCGCGCCGGGCTGGATCGAAACCGATCTGAGCCGGCCGACCATCAAAGATCCGGTGAAGAGCGCCAAGATATTGGGAAGAACTCCCATGGCGCGCTTCGGGGAAGCGGAGGATATTGGCTGGGCGGCGGTCTACCTTGCGTCACCCGCGGCGAAGTTCGTGACGGGTGTCTGTCTACCTGTGGACGGCGGAGTTTTGATCGGTCTGTAATCGGCTGCAAACGGGAGAGACATTTCTTCATGCTGGAAATCCTTGCCATCGTCGTCGGCGTAACCATCCTGCTGTTCCTGATAACCCTGGCACGTGCGCCCGACAGCGACGACGCGCTCTGCTACGACACAAGCGACGGAACCCGTGATCCTCACAAGTGGGGCTACACCGACACTCGCTTCGAGTTCGACGGCCCGCGTGCCGTCCGGGTGACGGGAGACCGCTATCCCATGGCCGGCTACAGCATGCCATATTTCGTCGACTTTGCCGAGGAGGTTCTAGGAATACCGATCCGGGCCGAGGATGCAGTCGCCGAAGCAGTGCCCGAAGCTGCGCCAGCTCCGGTCTTGAATGAGCCTTTTCTGGAGGGGTTGCGCGAGGCGCTCGATGCAGACCAGATCTCCCAGGAGGCCTCTGACCGGCTGGTGCACAGCCATGGCCAGCTCAGCGTCGACGAGGTGTATCGTCTATTGCACGGCAAGTCGCTGGAGCGCATCGTCGATATCGTCCTCTATCCCCGGAAGGAAGAAGAGGTGACCTCGATAATCCAGCTGGCAAACCTGCACGGCGCCTGCCTAGTGCCGTTTGGCGGCGGCACCAATGTCAGCGGTGCCGTGGCCTGCACCTCAACCGAACAGCGCTGTATAGCATCCGTCGATATGCGCCGTATGAAACGTATCCTGTGGCTTGACGAGGAGAATCTGCAGGCCTGTGTTGAAGCGGGGATTTCGGGCAAGGAGCTGGAACGGGAGCTGGACGTAAGGGGGTATACTTCCGGCCACGATCCCGACAGCATCGAGCTATCGACGCTGGGCGGGTGGATCTCCACCAACGCCAGTGGCATGAAGAAGAACAAGTATGGAAACATAGAGGATATCGTTCTCGAGGCGACGCTGATCACTCCTACGGGCGAGGTCGAGGCACGGCGCGCAACCCCGCGCAATTCCGTAGGGGTGCCGCCGCGGGTCTTCCTCTTCGGCAGCGAGGGCAACTTGGGCATCATCACCAAAGCGATCATCAAAGTCCATCCGCGACCTGAGGTGCGGCGTTACGGATCGCTAGTTTTCCCGTCGCTTCAGCACGGGGTTCGTTTCCTCAAGGAGATGCGTCGGGTGGGGGCAGTGCCGGCCAGTATTCGCCTGGTGAGCAACGTGGAATTTCGTTTCGGCCAGGCATTGAAACCGGCGCCCGGTTTCCTCAAAGGCATCGCCGCTTCGGTGCAGAAGCTGTTCCTGTTCAGGATCCTGCGCTACAAACCTCTGGAGATAACCGCGAGCACGATCGTCATGGAGGGCACCGAGCGCGAGGTGGAGCATCAGTCGGAGACCTTGTTCTCCACTGCCAAGAGATTCAAAGGGGTCAGCGGGGGCGCCGGCAACGGGCGTCGGGGGTATATGCTGACCTTCGGCATCGCCTACATACGAGACTTCCTCAGCCAGTTCCAGATTCTCGGTGAAACCTTCGAGACCTCGGTCCCCTGGGACCGGATCGAGACCGTTTGCGAGGCGGTGCAAAGCGAGCTGATTTCCCAGTGTCGATCCTACGACGTGCCGGGAAAACCGTATCTCGCATACCGGTTAACCCAAACCTATCATACCGGAGTGTGCATCTACTTTACCATGGGGTTTTGCGGTAAGGGACTGGAGAATCCGGAAGAGGTCTACCACAACATCGAGCGTGCCCTGCGGCAGGTGATTCTGGACAACGGCGGCTCTCTCTCCCACCACCACGGCATCGGCAAGATTCGCCGCAACTTCCTGCCGCAGATTCAAACGGAAAACAGCACCCGCGTGCTGCGCGACATCAAGAGCTCGATGGATCCCAACAATGTCTTCGCCGTTGGCAACGGCCCCTTCTAGCCCCGGCCATGTTCCGCGACAAGGTAGTGATCGTGACGGGGGCTTCCTCTGGACTGGGCGCAACGTTGGCGACCGAGTTCGCTGCCACCGGCGCCAAGGTTGCGCTGTTTTCACCGGAGGAAGAGAAGCAAGCGGAGGTGGCGCGGCAATGTGAAACGGCGGGTGGCAAAGCGTTGTCGGTGGTGGGCGACGTAACCCTGGAGCGTGACTGCAAGATCCTGGTCGAGGAGACGCTGAGCTCCTTCGGTGGGATCGATTACCTCATTGCCAACGCCGGCATCAGCATGTGGGCGCCCTTCGCCGATGTGGACGATCTTCAGGTCTTTCGAAAGCTGGTCGAGGTGAACTATCTGGGCGCCGTGAACTGCATTCACTACGCCCTGCCCCATCTGATTGCCAGCAAGGGCATGGTGGTCGCTATTACCTCGATCCAGGGTAAGATCGGGGTTCCTCTTCACACCGGATACGTCGGCTCCAAACACGCCCTTCAAGGCTTCTGCGAGTCGTTGCGTATGGAGCTTGCCGGCACCGGCATGGGCGTCCTCACGGTGCTGCCACACTGGTTGCGCGGTACCGATCTGAGAAAGAACGCCTTTGGCAAGGACGGCCGCGCCCTCGGCACCTCCTCCCGGCGCCACAGCAGCGAGTCGATATCCCTTGAAGTGGCGGCTCGCGCAATCATGAAGGCGACCCACAAACGCAAACGCACTCTGGTTATTCCCTGGAAGCTGCGGTTGCTGCTGGCCCTCAACCTGTTCAATCCGGGGTTGGCCGAGTCGCTGATCACCGGTGCGGTGAAACACCAGGATGACTAGGTCAGGTGAAAACGAGCGGCCCAGAGTGGTTTCCCTCCCGTTTTCACTATAACCTACCATCCAGTCGCCACGCACGGCTGTTCCCGACCCGAGCTGACCTGGAACTCCGTGGCAATCCGCGGCGTTTCTCGTTCTGACCTGTTAGGCAAGGTTCGGAACAACATCTTGAGTTGCAGATCGAGGAATGTTTAGGCTGACTTCAGTTTTTCTTCTTGTGCTACTGATCTCCGGTTCGGCCGTGGGCCAGGATCCGGATACCTTGCTGACTGTTGCGATTCCGAATGGGGAGTTCATGCAGTTCGCCTGGATCGAGCCGGGTAACTTCCTCATGGGAACGGAGGATGAGGACCTACCGAACGGATCGGATGAGGTTCCGGCCCACGAGGTCACGATCAGCACCGGTTTCTACATGAGCATCTTCGAAATAACTCAAATACAGTGGGGCGCCGTTATGGATACCAAGCCCTGGCGGTTCGAGCGCTACACCATTGAGCACATTCACAGCCCGGCGAGCCATATTTCCTGGGATGATATGCAGGAGTTTATTGCGGTTTTGAACGAGTTCGAGGGCGGGTCGGTGTATCGCCTTCCCACCGAAGCGGAGTGGGAATATGCAGCCCGTGGTTTCACCAGCTCACTCTGGTTTTTTGGCGATTCCCCCAACGCGTTGCAGCTCTACGCCTGGTATTGGAGGAACGCCTGGGACCGAGGGGAGTCGTTCGCGCATTTGGTGGGCTCTAAACTGCCCAATCAATTCGGTCTCTACGACATGCATGGCAACGTGTGGGAGTGGGTCCAGGATTGGTACGGACCGTATTCTGCAACGGCCAAGACTGATCCCGAAGGTCCGACCGAAGGAACCCGAAAGGTGCTGCGCGGCGGCGGGTTTGTGAGCCCTTTCTACGAGGCCCGCTCCGGCGTGAGAAGCAGCGAAGCCCCCGACAGTCGCTTTTCGGACATCGGCGCACGCATCGTTCGCCGCAACCTGCCAACCTCTGTACGCCAGGAGAGCTGGGGTCGGGTCAAAGCTCGCCTCCGACCCGGCGAGAATCCCTCAAGTCCGTGAAAAACAACGAAATTCGCCGGAAATTGATGGATTTTTGCGGCAGTGGCGCCCCGACAATCCAGGCCTCGTAACCTTACCTGTTTCAACAAGTTCCGCACCTAAAAAACAAATTGTCGCATTTTTGCGACGATCGGTCTCTTCGACCGCAATATCGATAGTGTTTCTCGGCTACTCGCAAAGCGCTATTAAACAATTACTTACGCACTTTCGACCGAACAGCGCATAGTGGCACACATCTTGCCAACATCTTGGTGGTCCTCAAACGCCCGAGAACCATCAGGAGTCAGGTGTTCATGCGTGAAACGATCGACGGAAGCAGGGATTCGGTGCTGGCTTCGTATTTCGCCTACATCGCGGAGTCTCATCCGCTGTCGAGGGATCGAGAGCGAGAGTTGGCAGAGCGCATCCAGCAAGGAGACATGGATGCGCGGGATGAGTTGGTGCGAGCCAATCTTCGTTTCGTCGTCAGTATCGCGATGAACTACCTGAACCGGGGTATGAGCCTGGCCGACCTCATTAGCGCTGGAAATATGGGTTTGCTCACTGCTGCCGAGCGTTTCGATGCGGGGCGCGGATTCAAGTTCATTTCCTATGCGGTCTGGTGGATTCGCCAGTCGATCATCCAGAGCATGGTGGATCAATCGCGGGCCGTGCGACTCCCCGCAAACAGGATTGCCCTGCTGCGAAACATCACCAAGACCTCGCAGCGTCTCGGCAAGAATCTCGAAGTAGAGCCAGCGCTGGAGGATATCGCGGACGAACTGGAGCTACCGGTCCAGGAGTTGCTGAATACGGTGTTGAGTGCCCGAGTAGTTTGCTCTCTCGACGATAGCGACGAGGAATCACACACGACCCTTTTGGATAACCTGCCTGACCGGTCGCAACGAGCTCCGGATGAAGATGTGGTGAGGTCGTCGGATAGTGTGGAACTCGGACGTATCCTCTGCACCTACCTCGATTACCGAGAACGGCGGATCGTTCAACTCTATTTTGGCTTCGACGGCAGCAACGCGATGACCCTGGAGCAGATCGGTACGATACTTGGTCTTACCCGCGAAAGGGTGCGGCAGATCAAAGAAGACGCCCTGGCGAAATTGCGCCGTACCCGGCAGACCTCCGGTCTCCAACCATTAGTTGAAACCTGTTGAGCAGTCGAGACGCCTCAAGAGCGCCAGCACCCCCATTGGCGTAAGCATCTGACCCCACGTCGATCCACGCAGTAGCTGGCTTTATCTCCTTCCCGCAAAAACCGCTTTACAATATTCACAGCCCCCTATATTATTGTATATATTGATCTTGTGGGGAGCTTCAAGTTACTGATGACAACTGGTTTTTGGGTCCTTGCTACCGTTTTTCTGGCTGCCCCGAGCGCCCTCGACGCCATCGCCTACCACAAGGGATCGCAGCTGCATCTGGCAATTCTGGGTTCGCGGGTAAAGTTTCCGATCTTTACCAAGGAGTTCGCTGAGGGGGAGAACGTGGTGACCGTGGGGGGCATCCGTGAGTTATGGCTTGCCGATCAAACCCAGACCTTTGGATTTCGCATGGAGCTGGACCGCATCCGGGCAAACGGCTCCGGCCTGGGGGTCGGCCTGACTTATTGGCGCACCGAGTTTGCCAACGCGTCCTTTCTGTACGACCGCGAAGGGGAATGGAACCGGATCGCCGAATACCGCGCGCCGCAGCACCAGTTCTTCTTTCTCGACCTCAACGGGATTCTGATTCCATGGGAATCGAAACGCGAGGCGCTTGCTTTGGTGGCATTGATTGGGCTGGTGGGCGACTATGAGGAATACCGAATCGCCAAGTATTCCAACACCTCGTCCGATCCGACGCAGGTGGGATTGACTTCGGCAAACCGGAGCAATCTCCAAACCCGATTCGGCTTCGGCTTCGGAGCACGATTCCATTTCATGGGACGACTCTCGCTGTGGTTCGAAAAACGCTGGATCGTAGGGGAACGGTTCAGCACCGATCGCAGCTTCACCGAAGGCGGGTTTTTTGCGACCGGGTCGCAAAAGACACTCTACGCGCCGATCAACTCGGTGGCCCTGGCACTGACCCTCTGATTCAGTTGCTCCTGCTCCACACCTGATTCCCCAGAGCTTCCGCGCGGGCCACAAACGCCAGCATCTCCTCGCGCAAATCTCCGGGGAGTGCCGCAAACGCTACCGGTGCAGATTCCGCCGGTAGCGGCTCTGGCCCGTTGACCCAGCGCCCATCCTGTATTTCCCAGCATATCGCTTTCGTCGTCGCACTCTTGCGAACGAAATATCGATCGCCATGCCGGAAAACCTCGATGCCCATGATGCCGAATCCAGGTTAGGGTGGCTTCGACATCAAGATAGAGACAGAGCTGGGAGCACTCAATCCGAATCGCTTGTTTCTCCGGGAGCGAACTTCTAATTTCAGCACTCGCTCACAAATCCCTCGAAGAGGAGAGTCTCAAATCTTAAAACTGAGTACGCGTCTGCAGACATTGGAGTCTGCCGTGCAGACTGCTTTGGAGCGCGGTCGCTCCGAAAGAATTGCCGAGCGCATCTGGAAGCGGGACTTCACGGTGTGGAAGCCGGAAGATGTGGAAATTGGAGATCGTCTCGGTTGGCTCGATTGCCCCGACACCATTGGATCCGAACTGGCGGAGGTGGACCAAGTCGTCGAGGCGACAAGGGCTGCCGGCTACCGTCGGATCCAGCTTCTGGGAATGGGCGGCTCGAGCCTGGCCCCCGAGCTTTTTTCAACCACGTTCGGCGCATCTGCCGAAGGCGTCCCTCTGGGTGTGCTCGACAGCACCCACCCGGACGCTATCAGGACCTGCCTCGACATCCTCGACCTCGACTCGACGCTGTTTGTGGTGTCCACCAAGTCCGGCGGCACCGTGGAGACCCTGTCGTTCCTGAAGTTCTTCTTCGCCAGGGTCGCGGCACATCCGGGAACATCGCGTCCGGGCGACCAGTTTATCGCTATAACAGACCCGGGGAGTGGCCTCGAACAACTAGCTTCCGAACTCTCTTTTCGACATATCTTTCTCAACGATCCCGAGATTGGCGGCAGATATTCCGCCCTGTCCCTCTTCGGTCTGGTGCCGGCAAGGTTGTTGGGCATCGACGTCGATCGAATTCTTGAGCGCGCTCGCGAAGCCGCTTCCCGATCGCGCGACGATGAAGAGGATCCGGGATATCAGCTTGGCGTGATGTTGGCAACCGGTGCGTTGTACGGCCGCGACAAGCTAACTCTGGCAACAACCCCTTCACTCGCTCCCTTTGGTGCCTGGGTGGAGCAACTGATTGCCGAGAGCACCGGCAAGGAAGGAAAGGGAATACTGCCGGTCGACGGCGAAGAACTCGGCGCACCAGGTGTGTACCGCGATGACCGACTGTTCCTGCATCTGCGCCTGCAAGGAGAAAGCATGCACGACCGAGCCGTCGGCGAAGTTGCGGACACCGGTCACCCCGTCGCAGAGCTCGAGCTGGCCGATCTTTACGATGTGGGCGCGGCCTTCTTCGCCTGTGAATTCGCCACCGCAGTGGCAGGTTCATGTATGGAGATCAACCCGTTCGATCAACCCAACGTGGAGGCGGCAAAACAGATCGCTCGTGAGATGGTAACTTCCTATCTGGATAGTGGCGAGCTGCCGCGGGATGAAGCCTCCTTCGTTGACGGTGAGATTCAGGTGTTCGGTGGTTCGCGGTGCGCGACGGCTGGACAAGCGTTGTCAGAATTCCTGCAAACCCGGTCGCATTCCGCTCCGTATCTGGCTATTCACGCCTACCTCGCGCCGGACCGGGAAACCGACCGACAGCTGAAGGAGCTGCAAATGCGACTGCGCTCCATGACTCGAATGGCTATCACCGTGGGGTACGGCCCTCGTTTCTTGCATTCGACGGGACAGCTACACAAGGGTGACGATGGAAACGGACTTTTCCTACAACTCACCGGAGATCCTGGAGAGGAGTTTGGAATTCCGGATGAACCCGAAAGGGCTCAATCGCACATGGGGTTCGGGACCCTGATCGAAGCTCAGGGCATGGGAGACCGACAGGCCTTGTTAGATGCGGGGCGTTCTGTTCTTCGTCTCCACCTGGGTAAGAGGGTCAATCAAACTTTGGCCGACCTGTTCGGCACGTTGAGTTCGTAGCAGACCTGCGCAATACCAAGGAGAAACTGAACCATATGCCACAGGCAGATATCGGGCTGATCGGCCTGGCCGTGATGGGTGAAAACCTGGTGCTCAACATGGCCAATCACGGCTTCACCGTCGCCGTCTACAATCGAACCGTCGAAAGGGTGGACACCTTTATGGGGGGCCGCGCCCAGGGCAAAACGATATTGGGTACCCGCTCACCGGAAGAGCTCGTGGATCAGCTCAAACCACCGCGCAGAATCATGATGATGGTTCAGGCGGGCGCCGCCGTGGACAGGGTGATTGAAAGCTTGTTGCCGTTGCTCGACCGCGGAGACATCCTCATCGACGGAGGTAACTCCAACTACCTCGATACCATCCGCAGAGCCCGATCACTGGACGCCGACGGTTTCCGTTACATAGGAACCGGCGTCTCTGGAGGCGAAGAGGGAGCACTGACGGGGCCGAGTATCATGCCGGGTGGTCACCAGGAGGCCTGGCCGCACGTCAAGGAAATCTTTCAAGCGATTGCGGCCAAGGTCGATGACGGCATTCCCTGCTGCGATTGGATCGGGAATGACGGCGCCGGGCACTACGTCAAGATGGTGCACAACGGAATCGAATACGGGGATATGCAGTTGATCTGCGAGGCGTACTGGATCATGCGCAACATCCTCTCTTTGAGCCCGCCGGAGATCGGCATCATTTTTCGCGAGTGGAACAAGGGCGAATTGGATAGCTACCTGGTGCAGATCACCGCTGAGATACTGAGACACACCGACGAAGAGACAGGCAAACCGATGGTCGACCTTATCCTGGACGCCGCGGGTCAGAAAGGGACCGGGAAATGGACCGGTATCGAGGCGCTGCAGCTCGGTGCCCCTGCTGCCACCATTACCGAAGCGGTGTTCGCGCGTTGCATCTCCGCTTTGAAGGAGGAGCGGATTGCCGCGGCGAGGGTTCTGGGGGAGGTCGATGGCAGCTTTTCGGGTGATCGCGATGAATTTGTGGAGGACGTGAGACGCTCTCTCTACGCCTCCAAGATCTGCTCCTACGCCCAGGGCTTTCAGCTGCTAAGAATGGCGGCCGAAGAACACGATTGGGAGCTGGACTACGGCAGCATCGCCTCGATGTGGCGTGGCGGGTGTATTATTCGGGCGCAGTTTTTGGGCCGTATTCGCGAGGCGTTCTCCACCGACCCCAAGCTTACCAACCTCCTGCTGGACCCGTATTTCTCGAGCGCATTGAAAGAGGGGCAGGCATCCTGGCGTCGAGTGGTGGCGAAGGCAGTGGAGCTCGGCATTCCGGTGCCGGGATTCTCCAGCGCGCTGGCTTATTTTGACGGCTATCGCAGTGCCATCCTTCCGGCAAACCTATTGCAAGCGCAACGGGACTATTTTGGCGCCCATACCTATGAACGCGTGGACAAACCGCGAGGCGAGTTCTTCCACACCAACTGGACCGGGCGCGGAGGCGACACCGTGTCCACCGCTTACAACGTCTGAGGTGGCGGAGGCCAGTGACCGCCGCGTTGACCCGCTAGGCCGCGATTGGATTGCGGATGGAATTCCGGCTCGGGGAGCCCCTCAAGTTTTCCACTCTTGACCCACACTTCGTCCCCACCGTAGAGTTCGTCGATCAGTAGCCTCTCCAGCTGGTCCCGCACTTCGGCGTGGTCTGACGATCCCCCCAAGTCGTCGAGCTCTTCGGGATCCTCGTCAAGATCGAAAAGCTGCATACGGTTTCCGGCAGGGTAGTAGATGAGCTTGAAACGGCCGTCGTGAACCATGCGGGTCGCCCGATCCTCGACCTCGTACTCTCCGTAGAGGTATTTGCGCCGATCGCCCGTCACCATACACCGCCCCTCTACTGTTGCGGGAATATCGATGCCGACCAGCGTGAGCAGGGTGGGCATGACGTCCTGCCAGCCGACGAGGCGGTCGTCGACCACGTCTTGTGCTATCCTCGTGTCCCCCGGTGGACCGCTGAGAATCATTGGGATCTGCGCGGATTCTTCGTATAGAAGCCCCTTGGCCCACATTCCATGTTTCCCCAGCATATCGCCATGGTCAGCGGAGAACAGGATGATCGTATCGTCCAGGATCCCCTGCTCGCGCAGAGCGCCGATTACGATGCGCAGCTGATGATCGATGTGGGTGCAGAGCGCGTAGAACGCCTGACGCGCGGAGCGCATCTGGTAGTCGGAGAACAGTTCCCCTTTCGCTCTGGAAAATCGCGCAGCATACGGAACCGTGCTCGGATCATCGGCCCAGGCTGCCATAGACGGCACATCCACCCGCAGCGACTGGTAGACGTCCAGATAACACTGCAGCGGCACCATTGGCGGATGGGGGTGGCTGTAGGACAGGTACCAGAACGCCGGCCGCGTCGGGTCCCGGCGGGCGATCGTGCGCGCCATCTGCTGAGTCGTCCAGTTGGCAACATGACAGTCCTCCGGCAGGTGCCACGGACGATTCACGTACTCGTTGTTCCCCATTCCGTGGTAGAACTGCTTGCCGGCATATCCCTGATCCCCGAGAAAGAGTTCGAAATCGTCCACCACCCCAAACTGCGCCCGCCCTTCTTCGCCAAGGATGACCTCGTCGAATCCGATTCGATTGCGGGTGGGGTAGACATGGAGCTTGCCCACCGCCGTTGCTTGATAGCCGGCGTCGCGAAAGGACTGCGCCATGGTGGGCAGCTCGGGCATTGGAGCAAGCTCGTCAAACTGCCGGTCACCATGGGTGCGCGCGCTGCACCCCGTCATCAGGGTGCGGCGGGCGGCAATGCAAACGGGGACCTCGCTGTAGGCGCGGTTATAGCGGGTGCCATCCCTGGCAAGCTGGTCGAGGGTCGGGGTCTGAATGCACGGATGCCCGGCGGCGCCCAGGAGCTTGCCCGGCCAGTGATCGGTCGTGATCAACAGTAGGTTCGGCTGTGCGGTCATATGCGTGCCTATGAGCCCAGCGTCATCCGCCCCAGCGGTCCATGTAGGTCCCCATAGCTGCTGCCAATTCCCGGTTGTTGCGCTTCGTCGCTCCGTCGAAAACGATTCGCGCCTTGCGCTGCAGCGCCTTCACGGCTTCCTGTTGCTGCGCGGCTCCCAATTTGCCCATTCTGAGGAGCTTGTCTATGGCGCGGACACGGAATTGGTCCATCGCTGTGAACTTGCGCGACAGCTGATCGGCGTGCCCGCCATATTTCACAACCATCTTTTCGTCGAGGAATGCCACCTCATGGCAACAGGTCAGGCGCAGGAAGAGATCGTAATCCTCGCAGACGGGAAACGTCTCGTCAAATCTTCCGGCCTGGACGAAAATCTCTTTACTGACGACCAGCGAGGATGGGGACATGCAACAAAGCTCCAAAGACTTCGCAAAAAGGTCGCCGCCTCTCTTTTGGTGATGTTTGTGAGGATTGACGCGAACGCCGTTGCGAATCCAGATCTCATCGGTGTGACAGATCTGCAAACCGGTGGATCGCAGTTGTTGGCATTGGCGCGCCAGCTTTCGCGGTTTCCATTCGTCATCTGAATCGAGAAGAGCGATCCACTCTCCTCGAGCCTCGTCGATACCATAGTTCCGCGCTGCGGAAACCCCACCGTTTTCGCGCAGAGAGAGGATCCTCACCGCATCCCCAAATTCCTGACGCACCGCCTCCGAGCTGCCGTCGGTCGAACCGTCGTCCACCAAAAGGATTTCGTGCTCGACGTCCTGTTGCGCGACGACGGAACCGACCGCGCGGTTTACCAGATCTCGACGATTGAATACCGGAATTACGACCGAAATCACGTTGGTGCTACGCCACGATCAGCGACCTGCGCGGGGACCGAACCCTCGGGTGTTTCGCCAAGGGGTATCATTCAGCCACCGCGGACGCGTTCCAGCGATTCAAGGACGATCGACGAGGTAATGAGTTCGGGCAAGACGATCGGATCCTCGCCCTTCCCAGGGTAGATAACGTAGAGTGGAACACCCGAGCGACCGAAGGAACGCAGCAGACGCGTAATTTCCGGATTGCGATTAGTCCAATCGGCTTTCACCATCACCACGCCAAGCTCGGCGAAACGCGCGCGCACATCTGTGTCATCCAACACCACCCGCTCGTTGATCTTGCAGGTCCAGCACCATTCCGCAGTGAAGTCGATGAACACAACACGACCTTCCGCCAACAGGCGATCGAGTCGTTCGGGCGTATACGGCTGCCAGACCTGATCCCGGTCTCCCGTTTCCCCTATCGAAGCCCATGCTCGTTCCGTCTGCAATATAGGATTCAGCAAGGTAACATAGGCGGTAACCACCAGCATCAGCGACAGTCCCCAAACGAACCGCCTTCTGATCCGGTTCGTACCCAGGTCGATCCACGAGCCGACCATCCAGCAGGCCAGTCCCAGCGCCAGGAGAAAAGAGATCGTCCAAATCACACCTTCGAGGCCCAGCTGATTCCCCAACACCCAGAGCAGCCAGACCACCGTGCCCATCAGCAAGAATCCCATGAGCTGTTTGAACCGTTCCATCCACGGTCCAGGTGTCGGCAGCCAGCGCATCCAATCGGGGTTCAACGCCAGCAGGAGGTAAGGCAACGCCATTCCCATTCCGATCGCCGCGAAGAGGAGAACCACCAGAGGTCCCGACTGCGAGAAGGCGAATCCGAGCGCGGTACCCAGAAAAGGAGCAGTACATGGGGTGGCTAGAATCGTCGCCAGGACGCCGTTGGAGAAGCTTCCGAAAAGCCCTTCCCGCGACCCGCCGCCGCTGACTCGCACATTCACCGTAAACACGCCGAACAGGCTAAGCCCCAGCGCGAATACCAGCGCAGCCATGAACACAACAAACTCGGGGTACTGGAACTGAAACCCCCACCCTATCTGTTCCCCCGCCAGCTTGAGCGCGAGCACCAGGACTGCAAGAGCCAGAAAGGTCAGCTCGATACCGCCGGCGAACGCCAGCCCGAGGGCTCGCACCCGCCGCCGGTCCTCTCCGGCATGGGAAACGATTCCGAGAATCTTGAGCGAAATCACCGGCAGCACGCACGGCATGAGGTTGAGGATGAATCCGCCGACGATAGCCATGAGCAGATAGGCCGCCAGTGACGATCCTCCAGCTGGACCGAAGGATGGACTGCTCTGACTCGGTTCTGTGCTGGTTTCAAGGTCGAGGGAGAGATAGACGCTGCGCTCGCCAAAGGTTGGCCCGGTGTACTGCAACACCCCCGAGAGCAGCGTCAGGTCCCGATCCGCGTAGGGCTTCAGGCTCAAACGCAGTCCACCGTCTGGTTCCGGTCGCGTGGAGAATTCAAACCCGTCGAGATCCAATGGCAGGAATTCGACCGCCCGTACCTCCGCGCTGCCATCGTGCCGCACGGCCAGGTCCACTGCAATTTCTTGGGCCGTGGCGGCCACCCCGTGCGACACCTCGAGCCCGGCATCCGCCGCTTTTGCCCGGGGAACCCGCGCCGCAAACTGTTCGAAGAGGGATCGATTCGCCGGTGCTGCGATTCCCCGCCGGACCGGGAGCGACACTGAGACCTGTGCCCCTCCAGGGATGCAGACCTCCCGGCAAACCAACCATGAAACTCCCGCCTCGAACATCACGGGATCGGCGGTTGAGGTGGAAGCAGCCTGAATCTCGCTGTAGAGCAAAACCTCGTCGGCATACCCGTAGACGGTGAGGTCACCCGCTTCGCTGTATTTCTTGGGAAGGGGCCATTGCAGGGCGCCGGCTTTGTATCCCGGCGGCAGCTTCCAATCGATCTGGGTCGGCATGCCGGCATCCCCGCTGTACTGCCAGTAGGTGTGCCAGCCGGGATCCATTTTCAGCAGCACGCCAAGGCGAAAAACAGCACCTGGATCTACCGATTCCACGTCCGCTAGAAGCCGGGCGTGCACCGGGTGCGGCGTTTCCGCGGCATCCGCGACATGGGGAGTGCCGGCTAGCAACAGCACAGCTGCAATCCAGTTTCTCATCACCGGAGTAGACGCCGTTGAATGTCGGTTAGATTCAATCTGACTGAGGTGCCCCGAGGGCCGCGAAGATTTGGGCAACATCACGAATCTTGCAGCCGACGTGGGACGCAAACGTCTTTCGCCTACTCCAACGATGCGGGCAAGGGCTGGCCACGATCGAGAGTCGAAGGGCGGAAACGCTGTTCGGTTCCTGTGATGGGCTCGATCATTCGACGTCGATTCGAGCCCCGAGACCGATCAGGTCGTCGAAGAATCTTGGATACGACTTGGCGACATTCTCGGCGTCTAGGACGGTCAATCCCCGGCTGCAGCGCAGTCCGACGATGGTCAGCATCTGTGCCACCCGGTGGTCGTGATGGGAGCCCACCTCGACCCCACCATCGTAACCTTGAGGTCGGCCGCGAACGATGATCTCGGCGGCACGCTCCTCGCAGTCGACGCCGACCCGTTTGAGCTCACACACCGGCACCGAGATCCGGTCGCATTCCTTGTACCTCATGTTACCGATGCCGTAGAAGCGGCTTTCACCTTGTGCCAGGCAGGACAGACCGACCATGGCCAGGACCATGTCGGTAGCGGTGTCACCGTCGAAGGAGACCGCCTTCAACCCGGAATGTCCTTCGAGCTTTACCTGGTTGCCGTCGTAGCTCACCTCGGCTCCCATCTCCTGCAACAGGGGAATTACCTGCCGCTCTCCCTGCCGATCCTCGAACAGCCGCGTCACCGATACCTTGCTGTTGGTGGCCGCCGCGGCTGCAAGGACGGCAGCGGCCGACGGATAGTCGCCGTTGACGGTGTATTTGCCCGGACGGTAACCCTGCCCGGCAGCGATATCGTACTCCATCAAATCCGGGCTCCTGTCCACGTCGATGCCGGCTTCGCCCATAACCTCCAGCGTGGTCTGGATCAGAGGTTTGGACACCAGACCGTCCACAACTCGAATATGCACCGGCTCACCGATAAGGGGGGCCAGAAATAACAGCGAGCTGAGGAACTGGGAGCTGGTCGCGCCGCTGACCGTCACCGTGCCGCCGTGTACCCGACCTCCGTGGAGCACAATCGGCAGACGACCCTCTCGCGATCGGCTCGAAACACCCAGTTGTTCCAACGCATCCAGCAGATCCCCTTGAGGTCGTTGCCCCAACGATTCCTCGTGGTCGGTGCGAAATTCGACCTCGGGCAGAAGGGCTCCGACCCCCATCAGCAGACGGAGAACGGCTCCGGCGTTGCCCGGATTCACGATTCCGGGATCCTGTGGATGAGCGCCAAAACCACGCACCTTGAGATGGGCGCCTGAAGCATCAGCCTGTTCTTCGATGACGGCCCCAAACTGGCGCAGACAAGCGATCAGGGCATCTGCGTCAGCGCTGGATGCGGGGAAATCTACAACGCTGTCTCCATCGGCAAGGGCGGTGGCCAGGAGATAGCGGGTGGTGTAGTTCTTGGATGACGGAGGTTCGAGCTGACCTTGAAGCTTCTCGGTTTCGCTGATAATGGCGCGCAAGCCCTGCAACCTTCTTAAGTGGTATATGGAACTGGAAGATAACGAATGTGCTGACCTGGTGCGAGGGGGCCGCCGTATTCTTGACACCCCTGGAATGCCCGCTATCATAGCGCGAGAGCGGACAGGAACTGAGCTAACGGAATTCTATGTCTTTAAAGCTGCTACGGCAGGCGCTTCACGACAGCCGCGATCTGCCACGGATGTGGCGTGAGCATGAGTTAAAAACCCAGTACGACGTGGTCATCGTCGGGGGTGGAGCTCATGGACTTGCCTGCGCCTATTATCTGGCGACCAAACACCAGATCACCAACGTCGCCATCCTCGAGAAGAGTTACATCGGCTCCGGTGGCAGCGGGCGCAATACGGCAATCATCCGTAGCAACTACCTGACCCGTGAAGGGGTGCGTTTCTACGACGCCAGCGTCAAGCTCTACGAACGCCTGGCCGTGGAGTTGGATTTCAACATCATGTTCAGCCAGCGCGGCCACCTCACACTGGCACACACCGACGGATCGGTGAACACCATGCGGCGGCGCGCCGAGGTGAACCGGCTGCAGGGGGTAGAGTCGCGTCTGATTTGGCCTGCGGAGATCGCCCGGCTGTGTCCCCAGTTAGACTTGAGCCAGAATCCTCGTTTTCCCATTCTCGCCGCGCTCTACCATCCTCCCGGTGGCATCGTGCGTCACGACGCGGTTGTCTGGGGGTTCGCTCATCACGCAGACCGGAACGGAATTCATATCCACCAGAAAACAGAGGTCACCGACATCGAGGTGACTCATGGCCGCGTTGCCGGGGTTCGCACCAACCGGGGTCGCATCGAAACGGGCACCGTGCTGAACGCTACCGCCGGTTGGGGGTCGTTGATCGCCGAGATGGCGGGGGTTCCGCTGCCGATGACCACCTTTCCGTTGCAGGCGTGTGTAAGCGAACCGTTGAAGCCGTTTCTTGATGTGGTGATCGTATCCGGAAGCTTGCACGTATACGTGAGTCAGTCCGACCGGGGTGAGTTGGTGATGGGTGCCAGCGTCGATCCGTTCGCCTCATACTCCATGTCCTCCTCCCTGGACTTTCTTGAGGGCATTGCCGGACACATGCTCGAGCTCTTCCCCTTCCTCAGCGAAGTACGCATCCTTCGACAATGGGCCGGTCTCTGCGACATGACGCCGGACTACAGCCCGATCATGGGGGTAACAGAGATAGGGGGATTCATCGTGGATGTCGGTTGGGGCACCTACGGTTTCAAGGCTTCGCCGATCTGCGGCATGATGTCTGCAGAGCTTATCGCCACGGGAGAGACACCGGAGCTGATTCACCCCTTCCGCCTCTCCAGATTCGACGAGCGCGACCTCGTGGGTGAAAAGGGAGCGGCATCCGTTGGTCACTAGCTCCCCCGTTTGGTTTCACCCTCAGGCGCCGCGGCAGCGACAACCATGCTGCTAGTCACCTGTCCGAACTGCGGCGACCGCAACGCCACCGAGTTCCACTTCGGCGGGGAATACCATGCGCGCCCGCCCTCGGCGGAGGCCGAGCAGTGGACCCGTTACCTCTACATGAAAAAAAATAGCGCCGAACGTCAGACCGAGTGGTGGTTCCATCGATCGGGGTGCGGCCTCTGGTTCCTCGTCGAGCGCAACACTTCGACCAACCAGATCTTCAAGACCTATCGGTGGCAACCGAACGAAACCCAGAACGCCGATGAGTAGCAACCACGACGCCATGAGCTACAGAGCCGATCACGCCCCAGGAGAGCGGATTGACCGCGGTCGCACCCTGCGGTTTACGTTCGACGGAGAACCACGCCACGGGCATGCCGGTGACACCATTGGCTCCGCACTGGCGGCGGCGGGGACCACCGTTCTGAGCCGCTCGTTCAAATACCACCGTCCCCGCGGCCTTCTGTGCTGCAGCGGCGCCTGTCCCAACTGCCTGGTACGCGTGGGAAAGGAACCGAACGTGCGCGCCTGCCAACGGCGGCTCGAAGAAGGCATGCAGGTCCGTTCGCAAAACGCCTGGCCCTCTCTGAAGCGGGACCTGTTGTCCTGGTTCGGCAAAGCCGGACGTTTCATGCCGGTGGGATTCTACTACAAGACCTTCATCCGACCGGCGAGCATGTGGCCGTTTTTCGAGCGCGTCCTGCGCCGCGCCGCCGGCCTGGGAATGGTGGACGTCACCTCTCTTCCCGCGAGCTTCGACAAGGAGTACGTGCACGCCGAGGTGACGGTTGTGGGAGGGGGACCGGCGGGTTTGACCGCGGCGCTTGCCGCCGCCGATGGCGGTGCAGCGACTCTGCTGTTGGACAACCAGGACGAGCTGGGCGGCCACCTGCGATACAGTCGGCCGGGTGGATCCGCGGCAGCGGAGCTGCGCCAGCGCGTAGCGGATCACACGGGTATCCGAGTTTTCACGCGAACCGAAGCGATCGGATGGTACCTGGGAAATTGGATCGCGGCCCAGCAAGAGAACAGGTTGCTGAAGATTCGCACCAGCGCCTTCGTTCTGGCTAGCGGCGTCCACGAGAATCTCCTGCTCTTCGACAACAACGACCTTCCGGGGGTGATGCTGGGGAGCGGCGTGCAGAGACTGCTGCACCTCTACGGCGTAGCGCCCGCAACGAGAGTGTTGGTTGTCGCCGCCAACGAAGATGGCTGGACTGTAGCGGCCGATCTGCGTCGGGCCGGCGTCGAGATCGTTGCCGTCGCCGACGAGCGCGAGACCGCTGAATCGCCCGCAGCCGCCACCCTCAAGGCAGAGGGGGTCCGCTGTCTGTTCCGACATACAATCGTGAGAGCCCACGGTGAGAACCGCGTCACCGGCGCTCAGATCGCGCGACTTGACGTGGAAGGCAACGTCGACTTCAACGCCGTCTCCGAGCTCGGGTGTGATTCTATCGTTCTCAGTGTCGGCTGGACCCCGGCGCTCGAGCTGCTGCACATGGCGGGGGGTGCGACCAGTTACGACGAAAGGCGCTGTGAGTTTTCTATCTCCATGCAGCCACCTGGCGTCTTCGTTGCCGGGCGCGCCAATGGCGGCCACGACCTCGACTGGCAGATGCAGGACGGCACCTACGCCGGGCGCGCCGCAGCCGCGTTCTGCGGGGCGTCCGGGGCGCTGCTGAGCGAAGTGCCGCCAAGACCGGCTGAACCCAGACGCACCTCCCCGCGAGTGATCATCCCCGGTGGCAAGAAACGTTTCCTATGTCTCTGCGAAGATGTGACCAATCATGACCTGGAAACGTCGTTGCAGGAAGGTTATGACAGCATCGAGCTGCTGAAACGGTACAGCACGATCTCGATGGGACCGTGCCAGGGAAAGATGTGCTCTGCCAATGCGATCCACCTTTGTGCTCGGGTCTGCGGCCGCTCCGTGGCCGAGACCGGCCGCACGACGTCGCGGCCCCCGGTGTCACCGGTGAGTCTTGGGGTGCTGGCCGGCCAGAGAATGGAGCCGGTACGCCTGGGTGCCCTCCACGATTGGCACCTCCGACACGGCGCCAAAATGATGGTGGCGGGATCGTGGCTACGACCGGAACACTACGGTGCCCCAACTGCTGAAGTCTGCTCGGTGCGGCAAGGCGTGGGTTTGATCGACGTCAGCACCCTGGGAAAATACCGGCTCACCGGACCGGGAGTGCCGCGATTTCTCGAGCGCGTCTATGTCAATCAGTGGCGTAAGCTCGAGGTGGACCGCGTGCGTTACGGGATCATGTGCAACGACGAGGGGGTGGTGATGGACGACGGGGTGTGCGCCCGCGTCGATGAGGCAGAGTGGTATTTGAGCACCACCTCTTCAGGCGCCATTGGCGTGGAACAGTGGCTGCAGTGGTGGATACAATCCGGATGGGGTGAAGACGGGGTGCACCTGGTGGATCTCACCGATCAGTACTCCGCGTTCAATCTTGCCGGCCCACTCTCGCGTCAGGTTCTTCAACAGCTGACGGCGGCCGACCTGAGCAACGAGAGCCTGCCTTACATGAGCACTCGGGAGATCGCAATCGACGGCATCTCGTGCCGTCTTCTGCGCATCGGATTCACCGGCGAGCTATCCTACGAGGTTCATTGTCCTTCCGGTTTTGCCCATCATCTTTGGAATGCCATCATGGAGGCAGGGGCCGACTGCTCGATCCGGCCCTTCGGCGTCGAAGCACAACGCATCTTGCGCTTGGAGAAGGGCCACGTCATCGTGGGCCAGGACACCGACGCTATCTCGGATCCTCTTTCCGCCAATATGGCCTGGGCCGTTAAACTCAAGAAACGGGATTTTCTGGGGAAGCAGGAGCTCGTCCGCATCGCGGCAGCGGGCACCCGGCAGCTCCTGGTCGGATTCAAGATGGATCGCAGTAGTTCGACACCCGACGAAGGCATGCAGATTGTCGAGCAGACCCGCTCGGGAGACTTGAAGATTCTGGGATGGGTGACCTCCAGCAGGTTCAGCCCTACGCTGGGAGAATCGATCGGCCTGTGCTGGCTTCCCAGGGAGCGGGCAGAGCAGGAGGGCTCCCCCTTGGAGATATATATGGACGGCACCCTGGAAGGCGCCCGCGTCTTCCACGGGCCGTTCTACGATCCCGCAGGAGAGAAACTGCGCTCATGAACCTTCAAGGGAGAAGCCCCGTGGAAGCGGCTGCGACCGCAAGCGGCGCACGTTTCATGGAAACCGGCGAATGGCGAATCCCCGCTTCGTTTAGCTCCGCGAAGCACGAGGCTGAAGCTGCCCGAACAATGCTGGCACTCTTCGACTCGAGCGCCCGTGGCAAACTCGAGATACTGGGCGCGGACGCGGATGGGTTCCTGCAGGATTCGCTGGGATCCGGCCCCCTTGAGATCGGTTGTGGACATGCGGTATCTTGGGGTCATCTCTATCGCTTGCGCCAGGATCTCTATTTCGGGACCACTCGTGGAAGTGCGACGGAAATCGTGAACGAGTTGCATGCGGCAGCACATCGCGGCCAATGGTTTGTTACGCTCACCGAAGTCACCCATGGGCGTTCCGAGCTCTGGCTCGTCGGACCCCAGAGTCGATCCATGATGGCCAAGGTTTGTGCGCTCGACCTGCAGCCTTCCGCCTTTCCCGATGGTGCAGCCGCTTTTGGAAGCGTCGCAAAAACGACCCAGCTGATCTTGCGCAAGGATGTTGCCGGCCTATTGTGTTTCGCTTTGATCGGACCCCGTTCGCTCGGCGACTATCTGTGGAAGGTTTTGTTGGAAGCGGGGGAAGAATGGCGGGTAACGCCGGCGGGAGGACACGCACTGGAGATACTCGAATCGCGTCGACAACCAAGAGGAGACAGATATTATGACCTTGAGTGACGTCAAGAAACTGGTGAAAGACGAAGGCATTGAGTTTTTCCTCTGTTCGTTCGTGGAGATGGGTGGCTTACCCAAAGCCAAACTCGTACCCGCGACCCATCTGGACGACATGGCGGCAGAGGGAGCGGGGTTTGCCGGTTTTGCCACTGGCGAAATGGGTCAAGGTCCACACGATCCGGAGATGGCTGTTATTCCCGACTTTGACTCAGTGTCGGTTGTGCCGTGGCGCAAAAACATGGCCTGGGTGGCGGGAAACGCCCTGGTGGAAGGCGAGGCATTCGATTACTGTCCGCGCACGATTCTGCAGCGACAGATCGATCGGGCGAAATCCCGCGGCTTTCGTTTCAACGTGGGGGTGGAAGCGGAATTCATGCTACTGAAGCGTGCCGAGGATGGCACTCACGTTCCCTACGATCCGCTCGATGTATTGGACAAACCGTGCTACGATCTGGTCACCCTGCACCGCAACCTCGACCTGATGACCACACTGATCGGCTACATGCAAGAACTCGGGTGGGGGCCGTACGCCAACGATCACGAGGATGCCAACTGCCAATTCGAGATCAACTGGGAGTTCTCTGACGCCATCGCGACCGCCGACCGCCACACCTTCTTCCGTTGGATGGTCAAAACCGCCGCCGAAGACCAGGGCATCCTAGCCACCTTCATGCCCAAACCGTTCAGCCACCTCACCGGTAGCGGCGCGCACTTTCACATGAGCCTATGGGACGAGAAAAACAGTACCAATCTGTTTCTGGACGAAAGCGACGAGCAGGGTCTGTCCCAGGAAGCCTACTGGTTTATGGGCGGCTTGTTGCATCACGCCAAGGCATTGATCGCCGTAAACGGTCCGATTGTGAATAGCTACAAACGGTTGACTCGGGGTGCGCCGAGGTCGGGCGCCTCCTGGGCGCCGGTCTACATCACCTACGGAGCTTCGAACCGGACGCAGATGATTCGCATTCCAGCTCCGGGACGCATCGAAAATCGCGCTGTTGACGGTTCCGCCAATCCGTATCTCTCGTGCGCCGCCATGTTGGCCGCCGGGTTGGACGGTATCGAAAACAAGATCGATCCAGGAACCCGCAACAGCGACAACCTCTACGAGGTGGAAGAAGAGGAACTGACGAGGCGGGGCATCGATTTCCTACCGTCGACCTTGAAGGAGGCGATCGAACATTTCGCTGCGAACGAGGTGATGAAACAGGCGTTCGGCCCCGAGTACGCGGATTATTACGTGCAGGTGAAGCAGAATGAATGGCAGCAGTACCATCAGATCGTCGACCAATGGGAAAGGGACCGCTACTTGCCTGTCTACTAGACAGACGATGCGCAGACAACGAGCGATACCATGGCTTCGCCCCATCTGACAAGCTCAAGTGCGCCCGCGGATCTTTTCGACGCCAGCGAGAAGGACCGGTCGGAACGCGACGCCCCGTTGGCGGCGCGTATGCGCCCACGGACCCTCGATGAGTTTCTGGGTCAGGGACACATACTCGGAGAAGGCCGTCTGCTGCGCCGTGCCATACAGGCCGATCAGCTTTCTTCCCTCTTGTTCTATGGGCCACCGGGCACTGGCAAGACTACGTTGGCGGCGGTCATCGCAAATACTACCAGCTCCCACTTCATATCTCTCAACGCGGTTTTGGCCGGCGTCGGCGACATTAGAAAAGCGGTAGAGGATGCGCAGGAGCGCCACAAGTTTCACAGCCAACGCACCATCCTCTTCGTCGACGAAGTGCACCGTTTCAACAAAGCCCAACAAGACGCACTTTTGCCCTGGGTGGAGAATGGCACCGTAATCCTCATCGGTGCCACTACCGAGAATCCCTACTTCTCGGTGAATCGACCGCTCCTATCCCGCAGCCGAATCTTCCAGCTGGAATCGTTGGAGGCAACGGATCTCCGACGAGTCGCGCTCCAAGCCCTCAAGGATGAGCGGGGGTTTTCCCATCTTCCGGTAGAGGTGGAGGAAGTGGCTCTGAACCATCTCGTCGACGTCTCCAATGGCGACGCACGCGCCTTGCTCAATGCTCTGGAGCTGGCCGTGGAAACGACACCTCCAGACCGCGACGGCAAGATTCTGGTCGACCTGGAGGTCGCCGAGGAGTCGATCCAACGGCGGGCCGTTCTCTACGACAAGGAAGGGGACTACCACTTTGACACCATAAGCGCCTTCATCAAGTCGATGCGGGGCTCGGATCCGGATGCAACGATGTACTGGCTGGCGAGAATGGTGTATGCCGGCGAGGATCCCCACTTCCTGTTGCGGAGAATGATCATCTTCGCAGGTGAGGACATCGGTCTTGCTGATCCGAACGCTCTATCCGTGGCGGTGGCGGCGGCGCAAGCCTTCGACCGGGTCGGTTTGCCCGAAGGACGTTTTCACCTGGCGGAAGCGGCACTGTATCTTGCGACGGCCGCCAAAAGCAACTCGGTGTTTGCGTTCTTCGACGCCCTTGCCAGCGTCGAGGCCGAAAAGGATTCCGAGATTCCAAACCATTTGAAAGACGCCAACCGGGACGCCGAGGGTTTTGGCCACGGGGCAAACTACCTCTACCCCCATGCCTATCGGGATCATTGGGTTGAACAGCAGTACTTGCCGCAAGGGCTGGCCGGACGGGTTTTTTACGAACCTTCCGATCAAGGTCATGAAGCGCTCATCCGTGACCAGGTGCAGCGCCGTCGGGAATTGCAGTTGGCGGCGATGGTGGAAGCACACCACGCACCCTCGGAGATTCTCACCCATACACCCAAGGACCGCTCCCGAGATCAGTGGCTCAAACGTATCGCCGATGACACCGGCGCCCATCTTGCGGCGGTGCGCGATCAGCTGTTTCGGAACCTAGATATTCAACGGCATGATCTGATTATCGACTTGAACGCCGGCACCGGCCTGCTCACCTGGGAGGCACTGCGCAAGGCACCCGAAGGGGGCGTCTGGTCGGTATGTGCGGAGCGGACGGTCGCCGTCGCCCTGCACGAGCTTTCCGCCCGCCTTCCCGAAGTCGAACGACCCAATATCATCCAATGCGGTCTGCCGGATCTGAAGAAGACGCTGGAAGATCGAGGAGAAACAGTCGTCTTCGATTTCGCAGTAGGTCGAAATTCCCTGGGCGGTTTGAGCTCGAAAGGCCAGGTCGTGGCCGATCTGGCCGCCTTGCTGGCTGCCAAGGCCAGGGTGAGCATCTTCGAGCAGGTGCAACGCCGTGCCCAGCGCCTATGCGAATTGGTAGATCTCGAGGATGGCGATCTCCAGGACCGGGTCAGCAAGGCGGAAGAAGCGATCTATGCTTCCACGGAAAACCCCCACGTCGGTTGGGACGCCGAGGATTTGGAAGCGCTTTTCGCCGGGGCCGGTTTCGCGGAGTTGGAGGTCCGCCCGGAGGAGCTGCGCGCGGCCAGACGCATCACTGCGCAACAGATCGGCCAATGGTTCAGTGCCGGCGGCGATAAGAATCCCACTTACGCATGGCACCTGAGTCGCAACCTCGGTCAGACGGAAGTCGATTACGTCCGTCGTCGGTTCGAACGCCAGCTGGGAAACAAGGATGTAGAATGGAAGGTTTCGCACCTTTATTTGTGCGCTCGAAAAGGCGGCTGATTTTGGCGGCCCCAAGCGGTTTGATTTATGCTAATCCACCTGTTACATTACGGGCGCCAATGCGTTACACGGCTTGGTGTTGGTTAATCTCACGAATTGAAAAACTGATGAAGCTGACCTCTTCTCCGCTGCAAATTGTCTGTTTACTCGTCTTCTGCTGGTCGTTTCTAGGCTGCAGCACCACCGAACAACAGGTAGATGAGCTGCTCGACACCCTCGCGGGAAACGAGATCGAATCCGCAGAGTGGAACCGCGCCGTGGACGGCTTAGTGGAAATCGGCCGTCCGGCGGCGCGCCAGCTCTCGGCTCATCTGGACCCGGCGTTGTACGTCGGCGAAAACTACCGCGAACACCGCCTCGAGATCGAGAAGATTCGCACGGGTTGCGCCCGCGCCCTTGGACGGATAAAACCTCGAGCTGCCGGCCCCAAGCTGGCAGCCTGCATCACCAAGACGTTTACGAATCGCGAACGTATGGCCTGCCTTTGGGGTGTCGGGGAGATCGGTTTCGATCAGGCCAGTGTAGATGCCTTGAAAAAGGAGTTGAAGCGGAAGGAGACGGTGCCTGCCGAGGTGGCCGCAGAGGACCCGATGATTCGGGTTCAGCTGGCGATTTCCATGATAAAGATGGATGACTACCTGGGCGTCGACGAGATCCACGCCGCCGTCTCCGGCGCCAACGAGGAGCTGGCCCGAAAGGCGCTCAACGGGTTGGCCGATGCGAATTACTTCGGCGTGCCGTTGCTGGTGGAGCTCTCAGGCCTGTATGAGTCGAGACGGCCACAGATCACCGCCGCCCTCGACCAGGTGGAGAGCCAGTTGATCGCCCAATTGGAGGCGGAAGAGCCGGAGATTCGCTTTCAGTCGGCACGGGCCCTTGGTAAAATCGGCGACAAGGCGGCTGGCGCCGATCTCATCTCGGTCCTGGACGACCCCAGCAATCTTGTTCGCTTTAACGCGGCAGCTGCATTGGCGAACATGGGAGATGGAACCGGCGTTCGATTTCTTTTCGAGTCACTGCGCAATGACGACCCGACACTGCGCCTGAATGCCGTCCGTTTCCTGACAGAGGTTCAGCGGCAAACGGGTGCGGTCGAGAAAGATCTGATCGAGGCCCTAGCCGGCGGCGATCCTCTTTCGCGCTCGGGAGCGGCCCAGGTACTCGGTCAGGCCGAGGTTGGCGCCTCGGTTCCGGCGCTGCTGGGAGCAACCGAGAGCGAGAATCCGGAGGTTCGCTGGAACGCGGCCATCGCCCTTGGTCAAATAGGCGAAACGGCGAGCCGCGGCCGGCTCGAGCAGCTGCTTCGAGACAGCGACGCTACAGTGGCCTACTACGCTCAGTGGGCCCTGAATCAATTGGGCCCGATCTGACCGGCTACCGTCAAATTCCCCGCCTAAACGCTATCCGGTTGCAACCCTGCGTGGCCGGCCCGACAAAATCATTCTACGCCGGCCGGCGCACGGAGGCAGATCTCCGACGAATCTCGAAGGCATCTAGAGTCGATCCCCTATGACCTACCCTATGCACAATCCCGACTAACCGAACGAGAGGATCATGTCCGAGCATATCAACAACTACGAGAATACGAATCGGCTGTTCGACAAGGCGGCTGACGCCCTCGACCTCAGCGACGAAATGCGCCTGCTCCTGAAGACACCCTTCCGCGAGATCCGCGTCGAGGTGCCCATCAAAATGGATACCAGAGACACGAAGGTTTTTGTCGGATATAGGGTGCAGCACAACGGCTCGCGCGGTCCCATGAAGGGCGGCTTGCGCTACCATCCTGAGGTCGACTTCGACGAGGTGCGCTCGCTCGCCTCCCTCATGACGTGGAAAACCGCGCTGGTGGATGTACCCTTCGGCGGCGCCAAGGGAGGCATTACGTGCGACCCACAAGAGATGAGTCTGGGGGAAGTAGAACGCCTGACGCGAAAGTTCACATCGCGCATCGGGTTCTGCTTCGGTCTGCAACGAGACATTCCTGCTCCGGACGTAAATACCAACGCCCAGATCATGGCCTGGATAATGGACCAGTACGGAGCCCGGTATGGGCATACCCCGGGAATCGTTACGGGCAAGCCGCTTTCACTGGGAGGATCCCCTGGCCGGGAAGCTGCGACCGGGAGAGGAGTGAGTATCATCACCCTGGAAGCCGCCCGCGACGCGGGCGTCGAAATCGAGGGCGCACGCGTGGTCATACAGGGTTTCGGCAACGTGGGTTCCTACACGGGTAAGTTCCTGCACGAGAAGGGAGCTAAAATCGTCGCCGTCAGCGATGCTTCCGGTGCCCTCTACGCGGAGGGTGGTCTACCGATCCCGGAACTCTTCGACCACGCCTACGAGCACCGGACCATAGATGGATTTGGGGGCGACAGCATCTCCAACGAGGAGCTTATCGAATTGGAGTGCGATATCCTCATCCCCGCCGCCTTGGGCGGCGTCATCACCCGCGAAAACGCCGACAACATAAAAACGCGTATGGTCGTTGAGGCGGCCAACTCGCCCGTCACCACCATCGCCGACGCCAAGTTGAATGACCGCGGAGTCCTCGTGGTGCCCGACATACTGGCCAACGCCGGCGGCGTTACCGTTTCCTACTTCGAGTGGGTGCAGAACATTCAGGTGTTCCGCTGGAACGAGGAGGAGGTCAATTCCCGCCTGTTCGAAATCATGACCACGGCGTACAGACAGGTGGCCGAGCAGATGAAGAGTCGGAACGTCAACATGCGCACAGGTGCTTTTGCGATTGCCATCGACCGTGTCGCCGAGGCCGAACGGGTGCGAGGTGGCATCTAGTCGATGTCCAAGCTTCCCTGGCTGCTGGTCTTCATTCTGGGGTACTGGGCTTACTGCATATTCTGGGGTTGGAAGGGTGCGCGCACCGCCCGAACGCCCAGCGATTATTTTATCGCCGGCCGCGGCATTGGCATGTGGGTATTCGTCCTGGCGGCAACGGCTACCTCCTTCAGCGGCTGGACCTTCGTAGGCCACCCCGGGACGATCTACAAAACCGGCCTCCCCTACGCCTTCGCTTCTTTCTACGCAATCACCATACCGCTCACCGGCGTGTTGTTCATGAAACGCCAGTGGCTGCTGGGCAAACGGTACGGGTATATCACGCCCGGAGAGATGTTCAGCGACTACTACCAGACCAACGCCATGCGTCTTCTGACGGTAGTTGTCGCCATGATTTTCAGCGTCCCGTATCTGGGTATTCAGCTCAAGGCCTCCGGGTTGCTTTTCAGCCGGCTGCTGAAAGGTACCGTGCTCGAAGAAACCTTCGCGGGATCCATCGAAGGAGGCGCCATTCTGCTCTCGGTAGTTGTGTTTATCTACGTCGCCTCCGGGGGACTGCGCTCCGTTGCCTATGTCGATTGCGTGCAATGCATTCTGCTGGCCGTAGGCATCGTGGTGCTCGGTTTTGTCGCCCTTGATCTCGTCGGCGGATGGCAATCGTTCAAACAGGGGTTGGCCGCGCTGTCGGAGGTAAAGCCGGACATGGTGGCGATTCCGACACGTCCGGAATCTTCCTCCTTCCTCGAGCGCAGCGGCACCATGTTTTTCGACGGCTCCGGAGGTCCTTGGACGGGTCTGATGATCCTCACCTACATGTTCGCCCTCATGGGCATCCAGTCAGCTCCCGCGTTCTCCATGTGGGCTTTTGCCAACAAGGATCCACGCCCCTTCCCCTGGCAACAGGTCGTGGCCTCTTCCATCGCCATCGGCGGCATCATGTTCGTTTTTACCGCCTTTCAGGGTTTGGGGGGCGCGCTCCTCGATGGCGAGCTGGTCCCCGGGAAGAGCCGTCTTGGCATACCTCAATCGGACTCGCTGGTTCCCTACCTCATCGATACCCTCTCGAGCACCTGGCCGTGGTTGGTTGGCTTGCTGGCCGTCTGCGCATTAGCGGCAATGCAATCCACCGGTGCCGCTTACATGTCTACCGCCAGCGGCATCATCACTCGCGATCTCTACCGACATTTCCTCAATCGCGATGCGTCCCATACGGCCCAGGTTCTGGTCGGGCGCATCTCGGTAGCTGTAGTGGTTGGCCTTGCCCTGTTTGTCGGATTGGCGAGCGGTGACCTTTTGGTGCTACTTGGAGGCTTGGCGGTTTCCTACGGCTTTCAGATGTGGCCCGCGCTGCTCGGCATCTGCTATCTGCGTTTCTTTACACCAAGAGGCATCGTCTGGGGGCTGATTGCCGGCCTGTTGGCGGTTACGGTCACTTACATCACGGAGCTCGGAGGGTTGTTCGGCTTTGGACGTTACCCATTGACGATTCACAGTGCGGGTTGGGGCATCCTCTGCAATCTCGGAACAGCGACGCTGCTGAGTGCCCTCGACCGCAGCGGAGCCGGCCGCTCCCACCGCGATCGGTTCCACGACTTTCTGCGGGAACACACCCAAATCAGCAGTGAGCGCGCCGTCTGGAAGAAACCGGCCTGGGCACTGACCATCGTCTGGTTTCTCTTCGCCATCGGTCCCTTTGCCGTCCTCGGCAACGAAACCGATTCTCAGAACTGGATCGCTGGCGTTCCCTCCTTGTGGATTTGGCAGGTGACGTGGTGGGTCGTTGGGTGTTTCATGATGTACCTATTGGCCTTCAAGCTGCAGATGTCCACCGTTCCCGACCGCGAGATCGAAACCTTACACTCCAACGATTGATGCCGTGAGGACTGCGGTCATCCGCATCGTTCTGGCGCTGGCCCTGGCAACCGCGCTGGCGCATTGGCTGCCAACCTATGGCGAGCTGAGCGGATTCGCCCTGTTTCCGCCGCTTGTCGCCATTCTCGTTGCCGTGGCCAGCGGTCACCTGCTGCCCGGACTGACCCTCGCCATCCTCAGCGCCGCGGTTATCTCGCTGCCATCGGGCACAGCGTTCTGGGAGGTTCCGATCCTGGCAGCGGAAAAGGCGGTCATCGATTTCCTCTGGACGCCGCTGCGGGATTCCTTTCAGCTCTACATACTCGGGTTCTCGGCCGGACTGGTCGGCATGGTACGTCTCATCGCACTCAGTGGTGGCACCCAGGCCGTGGCGGAGCTGCTGGCAACGCGAGCACAGGGGGCCCGCTCGACGACGATCGCCTCATTCCTCATGGGCTTGGCGATCTTCTTTGACGACTACGCCAACACCCTGGTCGTAGGTACGACCATGAGGCCGATCGCTGACCGGTTTCGAGTATCGAGGGAGAAGCTGGCCTATATCGTCGACTCCACCGCTGCTCCGATTGCCGGCGTCGCCATCATAAGCACGTGGATCGGTTTCGAGGTGGGCTTGTTCGACGACATGATGCGCGAGGTGAAGAGCGGGATCTCCGGGTACGAGCTTTTCTTTCGCGCCCTCCCCTTGCGCTTCTACTGCTGGCTAACCCTCTTTTTCGTCGCTCTCGTCGCCATACTGGAGCGCGACTTCGGTCCCATGCGCCGGGCGGAAGAGCGAGCCTGGTCCGCCAGTGAATCGCCACAGGGTCCTGAGGCCGCCTCGCCTGTCGAACAAGAGCTGTCCTCACCGGACGTGCGGTGTCACTGGCTCCTCGCCATGGCCCCGGTAGCACTGGTAATCTTCGGCGTAATGGTCGGAATGAATCTGGACAGCTGGGACAGCTCCGAGGTACAGGAGGCGCGGCGCGACGGATTCCTGTTCAACCGCACCTACTGGACCGCCGTGTTTTCGAATGCCCATAGCTCCAGGGTCATGTTCCTCGCAGCGATGGCAGGGTCGATACTCGCCTTCTCCCTGGCGTTGACCCGCCGATCGACCGTTGATGGAAACCATCTCTTCGGAATTTGGAGGGTTTTCAAGACCTGGATCATGGGAATCGCCGGATTTTATTACGCCATCCTGATTCTGATACTTGCGTGGGCCATCAAAGAAGCGTGCAAAGCGGTAACAACGTCTGAGTATCTCGTGGCGGCGCTGTCGGGTTTTCTCGAGCCGACCTTCCTACCTATTCTCGTCTTCCTGCTGGCCGCGATCGTCGCCTTCTCCATCGGAACCTCCTGGACCACGATGGCGATTCTTCTGCCCACAATGATCCCACTCGCCTTCCAGATGGGTGGTTTGGATCTCACAGTCGCCGTTGCCGCTGCCGTGCTCGACGGCGCCATCTTCGGCGACCACTGCTCTCCGATCAGCGATACGACAGTCCTTTCCAGCATAGCGGCGTCCTGCGACCACATTCAACACGTCAAGACACAGTTCCCATACGCCGCGATCACCATGGCCGTCGCGGCGATTTTCGGCTACCTGGGGCGTATTGTTCTGGGCAGTTCCGTGTTGTGTTTGTTGTCCGGCGGAATAGTTCTGACGGCGGTGCTGTTGATAGTTGGCAGGCGCACGCGGGTAGGGTCAGACTCCTGATAACTACCAGCTGGCGGTGATGCGGTCGACGATCTCCTCGATAATCATCTCGAAAGCGGCATCGATGGCGGCATCGCGCCCACCTTCGTCATCGTCGGCAAGATCGGCGTCGTAGGTTCCCCACCCCTCCAACCCAGGTAATTCCAGTAAAACCTCATCGTCGGCGTTGGCGACGAGTTCGGCGCGCACCTGGATCGAAAACCGATACTGCTCCGTCTCTTCACTGGCGGTATAGGTAAAGGGACGGTCTGACAACGCCAGAACCGTCATGAGCAGTACCGCGTCCGAGCTTTCTTCGTCCACCACGCGCAGGCGGCCATCACGGACAAAGGCATCTCCGGCGGTTTCGCTGAGCCGATCGCCGATATCGAACTCTGCTGTTTCGTTCTCGGCGATCGGCACGCCCACGGTGCGAATTCCACCAATCATTCCGGTTGTGGTGGAATAATGAGCGCATGCTGCCAGGCAGGACAGAAAAGCGACTACGGGAAACAGCCGGTGTCCCCTGCGAACCGGCCGCGGATGGCGGCTACTATTTCTCAGGCGTGGGATCTGTGGAGCCAGTTTCATCCAGAACATTGGAACGTGCTCTGTCGCCAACGGCGATGGGTTGAAAAGACGGCCGCCCGCCGACGTCGGCACTTCGAACGTCCATCCGCTTCCACGACTGATCCCGCTCGCCGAACTTTCCCATCGAGTGTTCGACCATCACCGCACTCAGCGGCCGGGTGCTGCTGAGTGTCGCGTCGTCGGGGGCAGTCGGAGCTTTCACGGTGCACATGCGCTCCTGGACATGGGTAACCACCAACCGGGCTTTGACCATTTCCCAGTTTCCGAGGGGTTCTCCCGTATCCGGATCGGCGATCTCCGCATGTTCGTCGACCACGAGAAAGGTCGTGCCCTCCTTAACCCCCTGCTTCAGACCAACATTCAGGACCAGGGTCGCATCATCGATAATGGCCGCAACCTTGCCGTTGATTACCTCGGCCATCCGTACTCCTCACGTAAAGAAAAACCGGCCTGCATTGCTGCGGGCCGGTTTGATAGTTTCTGGCTCACTTCGAGACCAATCCTAGTAATCGACCTTCCCCCAACCCGATGCCTCTTCCGCGCGGAATCTCAAGGTTGTTCCGCGGATTGTCGAGAATGTATTTCCGCGGATCGTCGTACCCCTTTTGACCACCGCGCCGGCGGTCCTGAAAACGGACGGCGTAGTGAAGGTGCGGCCCGGTGGAGCGTCCGGTGCTTCCCATAGTTCCGATCTGCTGCCGTCGCGACACCCAGTCACCCACCTTTACGAGACTCCTCTCCATGTGGCCGTATTCGCTGCGGTACATCCCCTCCCTGATAATCGTCTCGCCCTCTTCGTTTCGAGCTTTGATATCGTGTTCGACCACCACGACGTTACCCAACCTGACGTCCTTGTACGCGTATCTGACGACGCCATCCGCCGTAGCGTAGATCGGCGTCCCGGAGCGACCAGCGAAATCGACCCCCATGTGAAACACCTTGCGACCCGTAAACGGATCCTTTCGATGTCCGAACCCGGAGGAAATCCAGGTGCGTTTCATCGGCACCGGAGAGATCGTCGGGAAGTGTTTGAGACCGTCCTGGCTCTCGAGAAACTGCTTCTCGATCTCCTGGAAGCTCTCTACTTGTCGATACGCCTGCCGCTGCAGCCGGTCTACGGTGAGATTTAAATCGCGGAGCATAATTCGCTTCGAACTGGGAAGCGAGTTGACGGTTTCAGTCGGCAGATCGGCTAGGTCGCCGGACTCTTCCGGGTAGAGCGGCCCCCCACCCACACCACCCTCGGTAGAGAGCGGTTCCATCTCGTGATAGTAGCGCAAACGCTCGTCGTCGGCTCGCAGGACCTCTACCGTTTTTTCGAGATCTCCGACACCCTTGCGGACCACTTCAAGGCTGCGCAATAGGATGTCGTTCTCCTCGCTGAGCAAAGCCAGGTTTTCCCGTTGGTCTTCCCAGCCGAAATAGCCGACTGCGAAGAACGCGAATAGCGTCGCCAGCCCGATTCCGGCCACTACCGAAACCGTCAGCAACCAGGGCGCGAAGCGATACTCGCGCACTTGACCATCATTTGTTGGAATTACGATAAAAGTAATGCGCTTTCGTGGCATTTCCCCGTCCGGTCATTATGGGCCAAAGCTTGCCCGGTTGCCTCAATTCATTGGGTTCATATTCGCCCAAAACTCCGACAATGTAGGAATTGGTCCCACGATTGTCAATTTTTCTTTAGGTCTTGTTTTTTCTGGTGTTCCATAAGAAATCCCAGAACGCGCGGTCCCCCGGTCGCGGTTCCAGGAGCGGCCGTTGACGCTGTGCGTCCAACCCAGCGTTGACCCTGTCCACACGCTATTCTTATATAATAGGAACCGGCCGATAATCCGGACACCAGAAATAAAGGGCGGTCGCCAACACCGCCTCATCAAGGAAATGACCATGTTTCGTTTTTTCGCTCCAATTGTCATCCTGCTCGCCGCTTCCCACCCAAGGCCCAGCGCCGCCGCCGACAAGGCAGTCAACCGTGAATTTGATCAGTACCTGAGACCGGTTGCCGGTTACATATATCAGTACTATTTCGAGGAAATCTCGCCCGACAGCCTGATGCACGCTGGATTGAATGGCCTTTTTCGTTATCTCGATCCGGCCTCGGAATTTACCCTCGGGGAAAAGGACAAACGTCCGTTTGATACCTTTCGCAAGATATCCGCGTCTGTCTACGAGAATTCACTCTACCCGGTCAACGCGGACACGCTGATTCGTTTCGGTATCGCCGGAATGACCGATATCCTCGATCCTCACTCCGTTTTCATGGAGAAACGGAACCTGGACAACTTCAATATCCGCACGCGTGGACACTACGGGGGCCTTGGCTTCAGAATCCAGGTGGTCTATCCGGACAGCGCGATTGCGGTCTGGTCACTGCTTCACGACCAGACGCCGGCCGCGAAAGCGGGGGTAAAATCGGGGGATCTGATCGTCGCTATCGATGACAGCACGACTAGACAAATGTCGGCGGGCGACGGTGCCGACCTCATGCGCGGCAAACCGGGCACTCCCGTGACACTTACCTTGCAACGGGCCGGCCGCGAGGAGCCGTTCGACATCACCATCACCCGGGAAAAAGTGCAGATGCACAGCGTGCCGCACTACGACCTATTTCCCGATTCGACGGGTTATGTAAAGCTGGCACGATTTCAACCCACTGCCAGCGAGGAGGTTCGCCGCGCAATCGAGGATCTCCAGTCCCAGGGCATGAAGCGGCTGATATTTGACCTTCAGAACAATGGTGGGGGTTACCTGCCGCAGGCGGTCGCCGTCGCCGACCTGTTCCTGGAATCCGACAGACTGGTTGTGTTTCACGCCGGCAGAGCCTCCAAAGACACGACCATGCTGCGCACTAACGATCCCGCTTTGCTGCAGGACGAGCCACTGATCGTGATTGTAAACCGGGGATCGGCAAGCGCCTCCGAAATCGTCGCCGGCGCGATACAGGATTGGGACCGGGGTTTGGTGCTGGGCACGCCCACGGTCGGCAAGGGTTCGGTTCAGCAGATCATACGAATCGGCGATACTGCCGAGCTCAAACTGACGACGAGCGCGTATTTCACTCCAAGCGGTCGCTCCATAGACCGGCGCATGCGCAAGGATTCCACCGTGGTTGGGAGTGGTACGAGGGAGTTCCGCACTCGCGTTCTGAAACGCGTAGTTCGCAGTGGAGGCGGCATCACTCCGGACATATTCGCGGAAAGCCGTCGCAGAACGCCGATCTACGTGCAGTTGGAGGGTCAAATGGACGGAGTGCACGACCTCAACAATCACTTCTTCTATTTCGCGCGGCAGTACGTGGTGCAGAGTCCAGATCTCACCCCAGAATTCAGAGCCAAAGAGAAAACGCTCAAAGAGTTCCGCGAGTTCATTGCGAAGCGGCAGTTCGACTACATAAGTCATGCGGAAGCCCGGCTCAACTCGCTGGAGGATGTGGCGCAAGTCGATGAGTACAAGAAGCTGGAAAAATCGATCAAACGCCTCAAAAGCGAGATCGACAAGATTGAAGAGAATCACTGGGACGACACCGAGGAGTTGATTCGCTGGAAGCTCACCTACGAGATTCTCGAAAAGGGGTTCGGGCAGAAGGTGGCCTCCGCTTACCTGGTCTCGGTGAATCCACAAGTGAACAAGGCCCTGGAGATTCTGCGCGATCCTCTGGTTTACGAGGAGTGGTTCCAAAAAGAGGAGATCGGCCTCGAGGATGAGGGAGAGGTGGCAGATTCGGGAGCTTCTAAGCACTAGATCCCTAGTGGCCTGTCGCATAAATACATTGCGTTTTCGGGCCTGGCATTGCCTTCGCTCGCCGTACTCGACCAGTGCGGCTCGCTCAGGGGCCTTGCGGGGCGGGCGCCTCGGCGCCCGAATTCCATAAGCTATTTCCGCGACAGGCCACCAGCATACGAGACCAGTGCGCGCAGGTTCGTTGATCGATCCGCTCCCTTCCCGATCCCGGCGGCAGCCCCCGCGTCTTGATCATTTCTGCGTAAATCCTTAGGATATCGAATAGGACGGCGGTACAGGGGTCCTTTCACAGTCTATTCAGCGATTGCGTCTTCCTCGCAAGAGACTCTACTCCATAGATTTATGGGAAGAATCCAACCTCGGAAACGGTTGCCAGCCTGGTTGAAGGCGAAGGCGCCGGGTAGTCCAAGTTACCTCCGCCTCAAGGGGTTGGTGAACGACCTCCAGCTACATACGGTCTGTGAGAGCGCCAATTGCCCTAACGTGGGGGAGTGCTGGGGGCAGGGTACGGCCACCTTCATGATTTTGGGTGATGTCTGCACGCGAAGCTGCGGGTTCTGTGCCATAAAAACGGGTAGACCCGGCTTGTTGGATGAGAACGAGCCGGAGCGGGTAGCACTCGCCGTGTCAAAGCTGGGCTTGCGGCATGCCGTCATCACCTCGGTCGCTCGAGATGAGCTGGCGGACGGCGGCGCCACCATGTTTGCGCGCACCTTGGAGGCGTTGCATCGGCGCTGTCCCGGGACCTCCGTCGAGGTATTGATACCAGACTTCAAAGGAGATCGGGAGGCTCTTCGAACGGTGCTGGCTGCTGGCCCCGACATCTTGAACCACAACCTGGAAACGGTGCCGCGGCTCTACCCGCAGATGCGGCCGCAAGCTGGCTACGAGCGCTCTCTCGAGCTTCTCGACAGGGCACGACAGATGAGTCCGGCTCCGACGAAATCGGGTATCATGTTGGGTGCGGGTGAGTCGGCAAGCGAAATCGAACAGGCCATTCGCGATCTCGCCGCCGTCCAATGCGCTATACTAACCATGGGGCAGTATCTGAGCCCCTCTGCGGATCACGTGGCCGTGGAACGATTTGTTCACCCCGACGAGTTCGGCCAGTGGCAGGGATTCGCCATGAGCCTGGGATTCCAGCATGTCGAATCCGGTCCCCTTGTCCGTAGCTCCTACCACGCCGAAAAACAGATTCCAGAGAGTGTCAACAGGCATATAGTCGAACCGCGCGCCCTGTTAGCCGCGTTGTCTAAACATCCGACTCACGCAACAACACCATAGGAAACGATGAATCTCGAACGCAAGGGAATGTCCTCCTACCTTCAGCGAAAGAAGCTGATCAAAAGAGGAACGCCGCTAAATATTCGCCCCATTGGGGACGGGCAGAAGAATCGCGTTTTTCATGTGTCCGCTCACGGGGACGAGTGGATCATCAAGCAGTCCCTGTCCCGCGTCCAGCACATCAAGGAACGCTGGTGGGTCGATCGCAAACGCGTCTTCACCGAAAGCAGCTGCATCGAGATCTTGAATCAGATCGTGCCCCCGGACGTAATCCCTCAGGTGGTTCTGGAGGACCGCACCGACTTCATCATCATCACCAGTCCGCCACCCAAAGACGCAGTCTGGTGGGAACGCGAGCTTCAAAGAGGAAAAATAGACCTGCAGATTGCCGTGCAGTGTGGCGAGCTGCTCGCTACGGTACACAATGCCACCTACGAACGGCCGGACCTGAAGACTAACTTCAGGGATACCAAGATCTTCGAGCAACTGCGCATCGGTCCGTACTACGACGCGATAGCCGCAGCTTTCCCGGATCTTCGAAAAATTATCGATGCCCAGGCCCAGGAGCTGCTTAAACGAAAGGTCACGCTGGTGTTGGCCGACTTGCGGCCGAGAAATGTGTGGATCGACACAGGGCAGGTCTATCTCGTCGACTTCGCCACTGCCCATTTCGGCAACCCTTCGTTTGACCTTGCCTTCTACTCAGCGGACCTGTGCCTCAGGGCCATGCTCAACAGTCTGCAGAAAGCGGCCTATCTGGAAGCGATAAATGTTTTTTGGAATGGCTACTTGAGAATCGCCGAATACCCAGGAAAGCAGGACGTCGAGAAAACCGCGGTGCGCGATCTGGGTTGTCTCTTGCTCAGCACCACAGACGGTCGGCTGCCGGTAGAGGGCATGCCACCGGAAATCATCGATCTTTCCCGACGCATTGCACAGAGCCTGCTCTTTACAGAGTTGGAACGCATCGAGGACATCACCGAGTTCATCAACCGAACGCTCATCGACGGTTGATCTTCAGCCTGGCAGGCCTCTGTCCAGGTGACTCCGTAAATCTAAGCTGCTGGAAATAATGTGGGTTTTCATGGCTTGCCTGCACGCTCCTTCTTCGCCGTGCTCTAGGGCGCTCAAGATCTCGCCATGTTCGGCCAGGGATTTTCGCGCCCTTCCGATCTTTTCGGGAGGTGTGGGTTCCGCCAGGCTTCCCTTGATCCACTCCTGCAGATAGGTGCGAATCATGGTGAGCAGGTTGTTGAGTATTGGATTTTGCGTCGCCCGCGCAATTAACAGGTGAAACCGAAGGTCATTATCCAGGAAGCGGTCGTCAGCATCGACAGAGTCTTCCATCGCCGTAAGGGCAGCCCCAATCTCGTGCACGTCGGCAGGTGTTGCCCGCTGCGCCGCCAGTGACGCCGTTTCTGTTTCAAGCATAAGCCGGGTCTCGACCAGATCCTGAACCGTTTTGCGATCGAGCAACAGGCCCCATTGCATGCTCTTTTCCAGGTACTTGGAGCTGTTGTCGCATACAAACGTTCCCTCTCCCACCCTTCCATCCAGGATTCCCATGACGGACAGTGAACGCAGAGCTTCCCGAACAGAGGTCCTTCCGACCCCGAACATGGTACAGAGTTCGCGCTCGGAAGGCAGACGTTCCCCCGGCTTCAGCACGTCCCGGGAGATGAGATCGATGATCTGATCGACGATCTTATCGCTGAGCGACGCCTTAGAAACGGGTCGAAGACCTTCTATGCTCATGTGCGAGGCAGAAACCGCGTTGAAGCAAACCAAGCACAAGCAACATGCGAAGAGCGCATGGCCCGCGCGCGGTTAAGCTTTTTAGATTTTTCCTTTACAATGGGCTGAATCAGCCGTATTGTATTATAGGCTAATGGTCAGATCATCAGTCACCAAGTATAGAATAATCGGCGATCGGTTGTCAAGCGGAATGAACGGGAGACAGGCATGGCCAAGATGATCGACATCGGGCATAGGGTTGAACTGGTGCCCATGGACACCCATTTCCATGAGATCACGCTGGCCCTCTATCAGCAGATCGTGGACGGGCAACCCCAGTACCTGGTGCATTCCTACAGTTCGATCGCAGATACGGCCCAGAGGCTCGAGGCGGTAACGGCATCGATGAGGGTGCTGGGCGGCATGGAGACGGCAACGGAGAAGCGGTTGCGATTCCCCTGCGGTAATGAACATCTGCTCGGGGTCCGGCGCCTGTTCCTGGAGTCGTGTAAGGTTCCACCTGACGCAGAACCGAAGCAACGTCCCCTCCAGATCTTCGACAAGAAATCGAACGTAGAGGTTACCGTATCGAAACTGGGCAACGGCCGTTATGGCGTAACCGCCGACACCGCGGACGACCAGGAGGCCGTGGACAAGCGACTCAACGCGATCGCCGGCGGTCTCTTGAAGCTGGGCCAGTTGGCCGCCATCGACACTCTGGAGGTCGCCTTCGAATGCGGCCAGGACCACGATGCGCTGCTTGGGCTGCTGCTGGTCCGCGCGCCAAATGTGCGCGCCGCGGTTCGGGAGCAGGAGCAAGTCGCCGCTCGTGGCGTCTTGGCAGCCCCGAGCCAACAGGAATAAGGAGTTACCAATGACGAGCGAAGCAAAGACTCCAATGAGCAGTCGGGAGCGCGTGTTGGCCGCCCTGAAACGCGAGCCCGTCGACCGCACACCCTGCTGCAACCCCACCTCCGTGGCAACGGTAGAATTGATGGATCTGGTCGATGCCCCTTTTCCACGGGCCAATCGCGAACCCGAGCTAATGGCCCGCCTGGCCGCGACCGGTTACACGGAGCTCGGATTTGACAGCATCATGCCGGTATTCTCGATCATCCAGGAGTCGTCAGCGCTGGGTTGCAAGATCCAGTGGGAGCAGAAGGACAACTGGCCGACCGTGAAGATGCGCGAGCCGATCTGGGAAGAGCCGGACGACATCGAGATACCGAACGACTTCCTGACCCACCAGGACACCTCCTGTGTTCTCGAAGCGATCAAGATATTGAGGAAGGAATACGGCGACGAGGTTGCCATCATCGGAAAAACCATGGGGCCGTGGTCGCTGGGATATCACTGTTTCGGGGTCGAGCCGTTCCTGCTCATGTCTCTGGACGATCCGGATCGCACCAAACTCTGCCTTGACCGCATGAAAAAAGCGACCATCGACTTTGGCAGAGCCCAGATCGAGGCCGGAGCCGACGCGCTCTGCCTCCCCGATCACGCGACAGGAGATCTGGTGAGTGGCGAGTATTACGATCGATACTTGCGCGAATTACACATCGAATTCTCTCAGGAGATTCCGATTCCGCTGATTCTGCACATATGCGGTCGGACCGTGGACCGGATGGACTACATCGCCCAGACCGGCATGGCCGCGTTTCACTACGATTCAAAGAACCAACCTGGAGAGTCGATGGATGTGGTGAAGGACAGGATCTCGCTGGTGGGCAACATCAATAATCCGGAGACCCTTTTTTCCAAAGGACCTGAAGAGGTAACCGCCGAGGTTGTAAAGAATTTAGACGCCGGCGTACAGCTGGTCGGACCCGAGTGCGCCATTCCACTGCAAACCGCGATCGAGAACCTGAAAGCAATACCCGGTGCGGTGAAAGATTGGCATCGAGACCATCCGGCAAATAATTGACATGTCAGGGACGCCGCGCGTTGACGCTCGTCCTGCACGAAAGAAGGTTGAGGACCAATGGCAGAGCTGAAGGATATCGAGAATCAGTTCATCCGCGATGAGATAGAAGAGTTCTTAGAGCGCCCCGACGAGATCGAACGGGTGACCAATCTGTTTGCCGAATCCCGGGCCGAGATGCAGGAAATCTCTGCCGCCCTGATCGAAGGTGAAAACGTCGTTGTCGACGAACTCACTCGCGCCGCCCTCGACAACGGTATCGAAGCATTGGAGGTCATGGATTACGGCCTTATAGCGGGCATGGGCATTGTCGGTATAAAGTTCAGGGAAAACTTCATCTTTGTGCCCGAGGTGCTGGCCTGCGCCCGCGCGATGAAGGCGGGCATGGCGCACATCGAGCCGATCCTGTCCGCCTCCGGCGTTGAACCGGAAGGCACCGTGGTCATGGGAACGGTCAAAGGAGACCTTCACGACATCGGTAAGAATCTTTGCATCATGATGCTCCGCGGCTCCGGCTTCGTCGTGCACGACCTTGGGGTGGACACCTCCGACGACGAGTTTCTCGAAGCGGTGGAAGAGCACGGCGCCCCGCTTATGGGTATGTCAGCCCTGCTCACCACCACCATGCCGAACATGGGCAAAACGATCGAAGCCTTCATCGACGAGGACGTTCGCGACGACGTCAAGATCATGGTCGGGGGCGCGCCGGTCACGCAGGAGTTTGCCGATGATATGGGCGCCGACGGATATGGTAAGGACGCCGTTGCGTGTGTGGAGCTGGCCAAGAAACTCATCGGCGAACACAAGTCGGAGCACGCCAGTATCTGATCGGCGCGGAGGGCGAGCATCGAAACCCCCGATATGCTTCTCACCGCTGTATCCATATATCCCCAACACCCCTTGCGATAGCTGCGACCGACTCGATATGACCAAGGTTGACAAGGAAGCTTACAAGAACAGCCTCGACAAGCTGACCGAGGTATTGACCGGGGTCGCGCGGCACGCCGACGAGCAATCTACCTACCGCTGTCCCTACAAGAATCGCCACGACGAATGCACGGCGAAAATCGGATGTCGCAATCAGCGCAAACCCAAGACTGAAGGGGGACTGCTGATGTGCGGCGGAGACGACAAGCTGGACTACAGGACTGCCTGGGAATCGGATCCAGATTCGCATCCCATGGCCAGAGAGCCTGGGGCCGGCCACGTTGTCCACGACGGTGTCAGTCAGGAAATGGCGGTAGGCAAGACCCTGTTCGACTACGCCGACGACCTGGCGATGCAGGTTCCCACCTCTTGCGGCAGGACCGGTCACTGTCACGAATGCGTGGTGGAAGTGAAACAGGGCCACGAAGCATTGGGTGCGAAGACGGAAGAGGAATCGTTCCTGCGTGGAGACTACCGCCTGGCCTGCCAAGCGGTGGTGGAGAATGTGGATCAGGACGTGGAATTTGCTCCCCTGCGACGAACGCCCAAGATCCTGACCGCGACGCAGGAGAAGACCCTTGAGTTAGATCCTGTTTACAAGCGCAAGGGTCACGCGGTCTTTCGAGGAGACGAGGAGGTCGACCGGTTTCGCGGCCATCTCTACGGCCTCGCCATCGACCTGGGAACGACCACCGTCGTCCTCGAGCTGATTGACCTGGAGACGGGCGACAGCGTGCAGATGCGCTCCTTCGAGAACCCCCAGCGATTCGGGGGCAGCGATATCATGAACCGCATCTCGTATGACGGCGAGTTTCCCGGCGAATTGCGCCGAGCGGTGGTGAAAGCGCTCAATCACGAAATCAACGAGCTCTGCTCCGAGCTTGGCTTTGTTCGGCAGGAGATCTACGAAGTCGTGGTCGCCGGAAACTCGACGATGCGCGACCTCATCTTCAAGCTCGACGTCCAAGGCATCGGGCAAAAGCCGTACAAGTCGGTGATTGAGAACGAATTCACTGATGGCCTCAGGACAACCACGGCTCTGGTGGAGAAAACTCGCCGCCTCGGTCTGCGCGCAAACCCGAAGGCGACGATATACAGCTTGCCGCTGATAGCCAGTCACGTTGGCGCCGACGTCGCAGCCGATCTGATCGCCGTGGAGATGGGCAAGACCCAGAAAACGGTGATGCTGGTGGACGTGGGCACCAACACCGAAGTCGTAGTGGCGCACCAGGGTCGCCTGATGGCCGCGTCCTGCCCCGCGGGTCCCGCCTTCGAAGGGGGAGAAATCCAGTACGGCATGCCGGGTCACGAGGGGGCCATCGAATCGATCCGACTGGTGAACGGCAGCTACGACTACAGCACCATCGGCCATCTGCCCGCGGAAGGAATCTGTGGCTCCGGACTCATCGACTTGCTGGCCGAGCTTCGCAGGCACGACCGCATGACCCCGAAGGGAGTTTTCGCCGATCGCCAGTACGAGCTGTCGATCGTTCCCGAGCGCGGCATCACCTTTTCCCGCCAGGACGCCAGCAATCTCGCCCAGGCCAAAGCCGCCAACTACTGTGGACAGTACATCGTACTGCGCGCCATGGGAATCGGTCCCGCAGATCTGGACAAACTCTACCTCGCCGGCGGATTCGCCAACTATGTCGACGTCGAGAACGCCGTCGACATTGGTTTTCTGGCTCCGGCGAACCTGGACAAGATCGTCAAGGTGGGCAACGCATCGGTTCAGGGCGCGCGCGAGGCCTTGCTTTCGCGCCGGAAACGCTCCGAGATTGAATCGTTGGTGAAGGATATTCAACACGTGGAATTGGAAACCACAACCGACTTCTTCGACGTTTTTGTGGAGGGCTGTCAGTTCAAACCGATGCCGACGGATCTTAGCTCTCAGACCTGATTCGTACCCGACCCGATGCCTTCGCCCGAAAACAAGCAAACCCGAGTCAGCCTGCGTCATCTGCTGCAAGAAACAGATACCTTCGCAACCTGCGTGGAACTGGTTACCACCCGCGGAACCATCGCCGAGCGCAGCGGACAGAAGATCCTGGAATTGGCCCGCGCTTTAGCCGACAATCCGGAGATTCACGGACTCAGCATTACCGACAACCCGGGTGGCAACGCGATGATCGGGACCGATGTCCTGGGCCACGATCTCGCATCCCGTGGCCAGGAGGTGGTCATCCATCTTTCCTGCAAGGACTTCAACCGCAACGGACTGCTAAGCCGGGCCTGGCAGTTGGCCAGCGAGGGATTCAACAACATCCTCGCCCTTTCCGGGGATTACCCGATCGCCGGCTACGAGGGCGCGGCCAGTCCCGTTTTCGACATCGATTCGGTCGCGTTGCTCGAGATCCTCAGCTCCATGAATCGGGGTTTGGAGACCGTGGGCCGTACAGGTAAGACGAGCCGGCTGAAGAAGACGGAGTTCCTTCTCGGCGCCGTAGTGAACAATCACAAGGTGCTCGAGTCGGAGGTGATGCCACAGTATTTCAAACTGGCCAGGAAAATCGCCTGTGGAGCCGAATTTATTATCAACCAGATCGGCTACGACGCACGCAAGCAGGATGAACTGCTCAAGTACATGGTCAGAGAAGGGCTTTCGGTACCGGTCATCGGCAATGTCTACGTGCTGAACGGAGCCGCTGCCCGCGTGTTCAATGCCAACCGCATTCCGGGTGTCGTCGTCAGCGACGAGCTGCTTTCCGTAGCGGATAGACAGGCCAGCGCGGAAGACAAAGGCAAAGGGTTTTTCATCGAGCTGGCGGCGAAACAATGTGCGATCCACCGCGGCCTGGGATATCGCGGCGTCTACATAGGCGGCAACCTCGAGTACGAGGACTATGAGGGCATTCTAGAATTGGAAAAGGGATTTGGCGCCGACGACTGGAAGCAGTTTGCGACGGAGATACAGTTCAGCAGACCTGGTGAATTCTATTTCTTCGAGGCGGACCACGAGTCCGGTCTTAGCTCGACGGAGCTGAACCGGGAATATGCAGCCTCCAAGACCGCTCGCGGGCAGCGTCAGGACCGTGCCAACTTGGGTCTGGGGTATAAGATCAACCGTGCCGTCCATCACCTGTTGTTCGAAAAGGACAGTATCGGTTTCTCGCTGGCCAGCAAGCTCTACGGAAGATTGGACGACTCGAAGTTCAAGGGCGCCGCACATTCGTTGGAACACGCAGCGAAGATCGCAGCCTTCGATTGTCGCGATTGTGGCGATTGCTCTCTTCCCGACATCGCCTATCTCTGCCCCGAATCGCAGTGCGTAAAGAATCAGCGCAACGGTCCCTGCGGAGGAACCAGAGGCGGTCAGTGCGAGATTGGAGAAAAAGAATGTATCTGGTCCAGAGCCTATAAGCGCCTCAAGGCATATGGCGAGGAGGAAGAGATGCTGAACCGGCCGGTTGTGTTCAAGGACGGTGCGCTCAAAGGAACGAGCGCGTGGGCGAATACCTTTCTGCAGCGGGACCACCATGCAAAAAAAGGAAGAAACGGGAGCAACACATGAAGATTGATAGCAAGGGAATGGACTTCGTCATCGTCGGCGAGAACATTCACACCACTCGCGTCGTGCTCCGCAAAGGCAAGCTCGTAGTAGACGATCCCTCCGGCACGGAATCGGTGCGTTTTTACGACACGGGGAAGAAACGTCGCTATCTCCCCATACCCGAGAAGACCAAAACTACACAGGACTATGAAGAGGGCCGGATCAAGCATGTGAAAATTGCCGTGGAAGCGGCGATGGCCGGCGAGGAAGTGGGTCTCCTCTACTTGGGTCGCATGGTGCAACGGCAAGTCGAAGCGAAGGCCGATTTCCTCGACTTGAACGTCGACGAGATCGCGCTCAAGCTGGACCATCAAAAGGAAGCAATGCAGTGGTTGAGCAACGCCGTCATGGAGATGACGGACACCGCTCTTTCCATAGATTCCTCCAACGCGGAGATTATCGAGGTCGGGCTCGAAGCATGCGCGAAGAGTGGGCGCAAGAACATGCTCAACTCCGCCTCACTGGAACGCAGAGACGCGCTCGACCTGGCCAAAAGGTATGAGTGTGCCGTCGTCGTCACCGCCGCCGGCGCTTCGGGCATGCCTCAGAACGCGGAGGAGCGTATCGATCACGCCACCCAAATGGTAGACGCGGCGCTGGAAAAGGGGATACCGGCCGCGGACATCTTCGTCGATCCTCTGGTCTTTCCTATCTCGGTGAACATGGAGTTCGGACATCATTGTCTCGATGCAATTCGCTCACTGCGCCAGAGATACGGTTCCGAGATCCACATAACCGGAGGATTCAGCAATGTCTCCTTCGGCATCCCCTGCCGGCGACTCGTCAACGATGTTTTTTTGAATTTGGTTGAAGAGGCAGGGGCCGACAGCGGCATCATCGATCCAGTCGCAAGCGACCTGAACGAAGTGTTCACCATGGAAAAGGAGGACAGTTCCTACAAGCTGGCCGAGGATATGCTGTTGGGAAGGGACGAGCATTGCAAGAACTTTTTGACAGCGTATCGAAAGGGCGAGCTCGCCGTTTTAGTCGGGGGCAGACCCCGCGAGCGGATCGATTTGCGACCTGGCGCAAAGGAGTACCGTTGACATGGCTGAATACCAGATCCTGTACTGGCGCGACATTCCTGCGCAACTGAAGGCGTTCGAGGGCAAGAAGCCGATCTCGCGCCCGTTGTCCGACCGCTTTCAGGTGGAGATCGACCGTGTTGCCATGGAGGATGGCCTCTTCGGCACCGACGAATACCTCGACCAGTGGCAATGGTCGGAGAAACAGGAGCGCGAGGGAAGCGCCGAAGAGGTACTGGATGCCCTCTCGGCCGAGTTGGAAGCGAAGTACGACCAGTTCTGATGTTTGACACCCAGGCTACATACGAGGTAATCGTGGTCGGAGGCGGTCATGCGGGCGTCGAGGCGGCTCTCGCCGCCAGCCGCATGGGTGCGAAAACGTTGCTGCTCACCATGAATCTGGACACCATCGGGCAGATGTCGTGCAACCCGGCCATCGGCGGAATCGGCAAAGGCCACATGGTGAAAGAGATCGATGCCTTAGGCGGCCAGATGGCGGTCAACATCGATCGCACCGGTATCCAGTTTCGACGGCTGAACACCAGCCGTGGTCCGGCGGTCCGTGCCTCCCGCGCCCAGGCAGACAAAAAAGCCTACCAGTTCGAACTGAAGTTCGAATGCGAGAAGCAGGACCACCTGGATATCCGCCAGGGCATGATGGAGGACCTGTTCGTCGAACGTGGTCGTGTCCTCGGTGTTGGTCTGAAGGGTGGCGGTCGATTCGGGGCCTCTTCGGTTGTGCTCACCACCGGAACCTTTTTGCGCGGCAAGATCTACGTGGGCGACGTGACTCATCGCGCCGGTCGCGCCGGCGAGGAACCGGCCGATCGAGCCTCCGAGGGGCTGGCGGGACTTGGATTCGAATTGGGCCGGCTGAAAACGGGCACGCCGCCGCGGGTGAACGGACGCACTATCGATTTCGACGCCACCCAACCTCAGCCCGGCGACGAGCCGCCGCGGTCTTTTTCCTATCAAACCGAGAAGATCGAACAAGCTCAAGTCCCCTGCTGGATAACCTATACCAACCCGACTACCCATCGCCTGATCGAGGAGAACCTCGAACGATCGGCGATGTACAGCGGCTTGATAGAAGGGATCGGACCGCGCTATTGTCCGTCCATAGAAGACAAAGTGGTCAAATTCAGGGACCGGGAAAGGCATCAGATCTTCATCGAGCCAGAAGGTCGCCGAACCCTGGAGCATTACATCAACGGACTCTCCATGAGCCTACCGGAAGAGGTGCAGAACCAGGTAGTGCACACCATCCCCGGCCTTGAACGGGCCCAGGTCATGCGACCGGCCTACGCGGTAGAATACGATTACGCCATCCCCACCCAGCTCTACCCGCACCTGGAAACCAAACTCGTCGGCGGCCTCTTCTTTGCCGGACAGATCAACGGCACGACCGGGTACGAAGAAGCGGCTGCCCAGGGTCTTATGGCGGGCATCAACGCCGTGCTGAAGAGTCGCACCGAAGAGCCGTTCGTCCTGCAGCGCTCTGAAGCCTACATCGGAGTACTGGTGGACGACCTGGTGACCAAGGGCACGCAGGAACCCTACCGAATCTTTACGTCGCGGGCAGAATACCGGCTTTTGCTGCGCGAGGACAATGCCGATTACCGCCTCATGGAGATGGGACGCCGGCTCGGTCTGATCGGCGACCGTATCTACCAGCGCTATCAGAGCAAGCGACGGCAAGTTGAGACCGAGCTCGAGCGACTGAACCAACAGCGGGTCGGTCTGGACGAGAAGATTCAGGAAACCCTGCGGGCATGCGGGTCGACGCCTCTGAAGGAACCGGCGCGTCTGGCGGATCTGCTGCGACGGCCCGAGATCGGCTATCGGCAGATAACATTGCTGGCGCCCCCCGACCAACCGTTGACGATGGACGCCGCGGAGCACGTGGAGGCTACGATCAAATACGAGTCGTACATCAGAAGGCAGGTCGATCAGGCGGAGAAACTCAAGCGACTGGAGGAGATGCGCATCCCCAATGGATTCGACTATTCCCGAGAGACCGTCAACCTGTCGGCGGAAGCCAGGCAGAAGCTTGCTGCCGTGCAGCCCCGGACCCTCGGACAGGCATCGCGTATCTCCGGTGTGTCGCCGGCCGACCTGTCAGCCTTGATGGTTCTGCTGCACGCCCGCTCCCAATCCGCCGACAACAGCACCAACGCCGCCTGAGCTCGGGAGGGGATGCTGCCGCCCGCGGGGACAGCTCATTCCTTCCAGGTCCGAGAATCCTGACGAATATACCAACGATCGATCTCGCCATCCCGGTCCAGATCTTCAACTTCCTCCAGGTAGGCTTCGAACCAGCGGTCCGTTGCGCGAATGATGGGCGGCCATAGATAATCCTTCAGCAGCCGGTGTTTTATACCCAGCGAATCGAGATCGGACGCGTACCGACCGTTTTCATCGTGGTAGCGGCGCTGTTGCTCGTAGATCTCGCGCAGGAGCCTCAGCGCTTCGGATTGTCGCGGCAGCGGAAATGCGGACGGTCCACCGCCGGCCAAGTCGGCGGAAAACTGCACGTAACCCCAGCGTTCGGGGTGGTGCATCGTGTTGGCCCCTTGGGGTGACCAGGACCAGGTCTGGGAGCGGCTGTCGGCCGACTTCCCCGACCTGCCGCCTTCCCCCACCTCCCACTGCACCCGCGAAAAGTTGACCCTCCATTGGTTTCCCGGTCGCGGTGGCACCAGGCGGTGGGCGCACTCCTTCAGCACAGCCCAGGGCAGCGCGATCTCGACCGTCCAGCCTTCATCCTCGTCCAGGGGATTGTTGAGGGTGCCCCAGATATGCACCGCGCTCTTCAAGCCGGCGATGTCCCATGCCATCACCGCGCTGCCGCCGTCTCGGTACGGCTTAGTCAGCAGCTGATCCAGGATGGTTCCAAGCGCATTGATCTCTACCTCGTAATACTCATGGGTGTCCCCGTCCGGGTCGATGTAGATCTCGAAGTCGTTGTCGTGGTATATCGTCGCATCCCGCTCTTTGAGGGTCGCCCACACGTGGCGATCCTGCAGATCGGCCGCGACGTAGAAGTGGGTGTCATCCCACAGCATCTTGCACCGGGTGCGGAACTCAGGATTCTCGCTTGAGACCCCTTCGATGTCTTGGAACTCGTCGGTCCACGAGACACGTTGCCAACCTGGCTCGTCCAACCGGCCATCGATCTCCAGCTTTCCGGCGGAACGGTAGGCGATATACCGATGCGGCTCCAGGTTGCCAGCCTCATCGCCATGAATTTCCGCAGCGAGGCCCAGCAGGAACACGAGCACGCATCGCAGGAGACACGCGCTCGACAGTGCCAACAATCCTTTCCTAGGGCCGTCTCCAATCCGCTTCATCTCTTTAATATATTGCCATGCCCTGGCCTCCCCAAGTTGCCTCAAACTAGATCTGCTCCGAAATTGTTTGCCGAACTCTTGCGTCGCCACGGGCATTTGATATTAGTTTTTGATGGCTAAATCTTTGAACTTGATCCTACTTGGGCCCCCAGGCTCCGGCAAGGGGACCCAGGCCGAGCGCTTGGAAGAACTCCTGAAGCTCGAACATGTCTCTACCGGCGACATTCTGCGCGACGCCGTGGACAAAGGCAATTCGCTGGGCCAAGAGGTCAGGGAGTTCCTGAATGCAGGAAAGCTGGTCTCGGACGAGCTGGTTGCCCGCATTGTGGATCATAGACTCGACGAGCTAGGTGACCGCGGTTTCGTACTGGACGGATATCCCCGCACCATCGGGCAGGCTCTCTCTCTGGACCGGTGGAGTTCCGGCAGCGGGGTTGCCTTGGATGCGGTCGTCTTTATCGATGTGGCCGAGCAGACAGTGGTCGAGCGCATCACCGGGCGGCGCATCGACCCGGACACTGGCCGCGTGTATCAACGCTCTGAGCCCCTGCCGGAGGAGATTCGCTCACGGTTGAGACAACGGAACGACGATCATGAGGATGTCGTCAAGAAACGGCTGGAAATTTACCATCAGCTGACCAAGCCCGTCATCCACCACTATGAAGAGTTGGGGGTTTTGAATCGGATTGATGGCGCCTTCGATCCCGATCAAGTATTTGCCAGCATTCTGCAACTCGAGCCGATCAAACGCCAGGTTTGACAGCCTGGTCACGCCTACCTTATTTTTCACATAATTCGTTGTTTTTATTGAGAAAGGGATCGTTTCGTCATGGCCGATCAGGAGAGTTTGGACTTCTACAAATCGGGTATGGGCAAATTCGTTCAGCAGGATTTCGAAGGAGCGTTGGCCGATTTCGGAAGTGCCCTCGAACTCGATCCACAGTACGCTGACGTCATTCAGTCTATCGCCCATGTTTACGAAAAGCTGGACGATATGGACAAGGCGTTGGAATACGCCAAGCGAGCTGTCGAGGCCAATCCGGACGATTTCATGGCTCATACCAGCCTCTCCATGTTCTATCAGCGAACGGGAAACATTCCCGAAGCTGAAAAGGAGCTGGCGATCGCTGCAGAGCTGCAGGATGGGAAATAGGCTCCCAAAACCCGTATTCCCTAACAACCCTGCCTCAGGCCCCAACAGACCATGCGCATAGGGCCCCACACACTCGCCCCATTCAAACCTGGAATGCCAGTCTTGACCCTGGCCCCGCTCGCAGGCGTCGGCAATTGGGTCTTCCGGCTCATCTGCGCTCGTCTTGGCGCCAAGATAGTCGGGGTCGAATTCATCAATTGTCGAAACGTGCACGAGAAATCCCGCCGGCAGGCACGGCTCATGGATTTTTCCGATGCCGAGATTTATCGCAATACAGAAATGTCCCTGCTTGCGGCCCAGATCTACGGCAACGACGAAACCCTCATTGCCTCCAGCGCGCAACTCTTGGAGGAGCGCGGGACCGACGTTCTCGATATCAATTTCGGCTGCTCGGTGCCGCGCATCGTGCAAAAGGGCTCTGGCGCTGCTTATCTGAAGGATCTCGATCGGTTATACGAAGCAGTACGGCTCACAGTAGAGGCGGTCAGCATTCCAGTCATCGTGAAAACGCGAATCGGGTGGGACGCCACAGATATCAACATCCTCGAGGTCGTCGACCGGGTAATCGCCGCGGGAGCTCAAGCGATAGCGATCCATGCTCGGACTGTGGCACAGAAATACAAGGGCAGGGCCGATTGGGATTGGATTGCGCGTGCCAAAGAGAGAGCGACGATCCCGGTCCTTGGCAATGGCGACGTATGCACCTACGACGACGCCGTCGCGATGCAGCAACACACCGGCTGCGACGCGGTGATGATAGGACGCGCTGCAATGGCCAATCCTTGGATCTTCTCTGGCCGCCGCGGCGCCCTGCTGATCGAGCGCATCGACCTCGCACTGGATCAGCTGCGCCTGATGGCCATCTACAAAGGTGAGCGAGTGGGCATACTTGAGACCCGCAAACACCTGGCGTTGTATTTCAGATCGCTGCCCCGAACCTCCGAGCTGCGGGCGAGTCTGCTCACCGCAGGCACCCTGACCGAGCTCGCCGATCTGCTCAACGCCTGGCGCGAGTCTGCAGATCCTCAAGACCACGAGGAAGACATGAGCCTTACTCCGGTGGAGGCAGACGCATTGGCCTGGGGAGGAACCGATTGATGGAGACGCAGACAACGTGATGAACTGGAAGACTATCCTGGCATCTCTCGTTTTTGTGCTGGCCGTTGCCGGCTGCGACCAAGAGCCAATATCGCTTGAGGTCTTTCCGGCGATGTTGGCGAGCCCGCAAGAGGGACCGCCCGCCGAATGGAGACGGGTCGAATTCGAAGGCAGCGTTCGCAGCCCCGGCGGCATCTACCTGGTGGCGACCGATCGTCTCTTCTCCGACTGGAACATCACCGCCTTCAGGCCATCGCCGCAAACAGATGGCAGCGTCGCCATCAACATCCGCCTGAACGAGTACGCCCGTCGAAAGATGGCTGCGTTCAGTGCGGACCCCGCCAACCTTAAGAAACCCGTGGCCGTAAACGTCAACGGTCGCTGGACCGATTTCGTTCCGATTCTGGGCCCCGTTGGCGATCGCTTTACGTTGTTCGGCCTGACGGAAAGCGAGGTCGAGGGCCTGCAACACCAGTTGGACACCCGCTAAGCAACATCGTGCATGTGAGGCATGTTGGACACCATTGACCAAGCCAAAATCGACCTGGTTGCTGCTTTGCGCTGGGCGCATAGATGCGGGCTCGGCGAAGGCATCTGCAACCACTTTAGCCTGGCCCTGCCCGGTCGTGACGATCAATTTCTGTTGAATCCTCAAGGTCGTCAGTGGAGCGAGGTCGCCGTCAGCGACCTCTTGGTGGTCGATGGTAGCGGCAAACTGGTTGAGGGAAAACACGAAGCCGAAGCAACCGCCTTTTTTATTCATGCGGCGATCCATCGCGCCAGTTCGGCCGCAGCCTGCGTCCTGCATACCCATATGCCGTACGCCACGGTTCTCTGTTGTCTGCAAAGGGAACAGCTGGAATGGTTGCATCAAAATTCGACGCGATTCTACGGTAGGGTGGCCTATCTGGAATCGTTCAACGGACTGGCTCTTGAGGATGATGAAGGGAGCAGGCTTGCCGCAGAATTTGAAAGCGCCCGCGTGCTGTTTCTCGCCAACCACGGTGTGATTGTGGTTGGACCGGACGTGGCAACGGCATTCGACGATCTCTATTATCTGGAGCGGGCCTGTATGATTCAGGTATTGGCGCGGTCGACCGGATCACCACTGCGACTCATTCCCGCGGCGACATGTCAACGAACGGCGGATCAATTCGAGGAGATCCGCCGCCAATCCCATCTGCACCTGGAATCCGCCAAGAGAATCCTCCGGCGTGAGGAGCCGGACGCATTCGTATGAGCAGAGCGCAGTGAAAGAAGTCCTGATTGTCGGGCCCGGCGGACTGGGAGGAACATTGGCGGCGATGCTGGCTGCTGCCGGCTCCTGCCGCGTCCGAATAATGGGGCGCCCCGGCGCACACACGGACGCCATTCGCCATCACGGCATCCGTGTGTTCGGGCTCAAGGAACTTTCTGTTCCCCTCGAGTTCGCCGATGAAGCCAATCCGGTCGGCGAATGCGATGTGATCATATACGCGACGAAAGCCCAGCACACCGCGGCGGCACTGGAACAGACAACGAGAATCAATGTCCGCGAATTCGTGGCATCGATTCAGAACGGCGTGATCAAGGATGACAAACTCGTTGATGCGTTCGGGCGGGAGAGGGTAGTGGGCGCTGTAGCTATGGTTGCGGGCGCGCGGACGGAGCCGGGCACCATCAACTTTACCTACGACGGCGGCACCTTCCTCGGCGAGCTCGATGGCGGCTCTTCCGAGCGTGTTGAGGGATTTGTTGCCCTGTGCGAGGAATCGGGTCTCGTCGCGACGGCCGTCGACGACATCGTTGCGGCATCGTGGACCAAGATGGTGGGTTGGATCCCTGTCGGTTTGCTGGCAAGCCTTACCCGATGCGACAACGCCACTATTCTATCCAACGAACTGCTTGCCGCCGCGTTCGTAGGTGTGGTGCGCGAGCTCAACGAGCTTGCGGTCGCCAAAGGGGTGAAGCTGATGGATATCGGACCCTACTCCTCCAGAAGCTGGTGCCAAGGCGAGATCGACGAGGCGGTCAAGGATGTCATGTCCTCCCCGCTGACCTCCAACCAATCGACCCATTCTGCCCTTCAGGATGTAAACAAGGGTTTGACCACCGAGTTCGAGGCCTGCGTGCGACCGATGATCGAAGAGGCGTCAAGACTTGGGATTCAGTTGAGCGGCACCCGGGTCCTCTACGCTACACTTATGGGCTTGGAGATATCGCTGCAAGCAGGGAGAGGCATATGAATCCGCTCACCGACCCCCACATCAAGAAGGTATTGACCCGTCTGGAAAAAGAGGATGACGAGGACCGTCGCTTGCTGAATCGACCGCGGGAAGAACGTATGTTTACCCTGCATCCAGATACCGCTTATTTGCTTCATATCCTGGTGCAGGCCTCGAAGGCAAAGAACTTGGTGGAGATCGGTGTCGCCTACGGCTATTCGACCATCTGGCTTGCCCACGCATCGCGCCTGACTGGCGGCCGCATCTCTTCTCTCGAGATCAATCCGAAGCTGATTGAAATTGCCAAGCAGAACGTGGAGGAAGCCGGGTTGTCGAGCCAGGTCGACTTCGTTCTCGGGGACGCCCTGGAATCGGTGCAATCGATCGCTGCCCCGTTCGACTTTGTCCTGCTGGATTGTTGGGAATGGCTCTACGTCGAGATGTTGGAGCTTCTGGCCCCCAAACTCCGTCCCGGCGCGCTCCTGGTCGCCGACAACGTTCACCCGGGGGCAGAGGATTCGGATCGATTCGTCGAAGCAGTGTCCGCCCATACATCCTTCGAGACGATCGGCGTTCCCATCGGTCGCGACATCCAGGTCAGCATGAAAGTCGATAATTGATGGCTTCGTCGGGAATGCGTTACCGGGCGCGGCGGGTGAAATCCCAGTTTTGACTCCGTGACCGTATGGCATCTCTACGTCGTCCGAACCGGGCGAGGCGCTCTGTACACCGGCATCGCCACCGACGTCGAGCGGCGGCTGAGCGAACACAGGTGCGGAATCGGGGCGAAGTACTTGCGGTCGCGCGGCCCGTTGGATCTGGTTTATCAAGCGGCAGTTGGAGATCGCTCCACCGCGCTGCGAATCGAAGGCGCGCTCAAGAAGCTGCGGAAAGAGCACAAAGAGGCGATTGTTTCCAGACAACCTACGGCATCTGAGCTCGCACAGTTGCTGGGGATTACTACAGGCGATTAGCGGTCATCAAGGCCGGATCGAGAGTCTTGTACCTATCCATGGAGGTTTGAGATGCAACCTGAGATACTGATCAATCACCTCGCAGTCATCGTCTGCGTTGCGGTCGCCATGCCGCTGGGATATCTCTGGTACGGGCCCATTTTCGGGAAGGCGTGGGCGAGCCAGATGGGTATGGATCACGAAGAGCAGCCGGAAGGCATGGCAAAGTCGCTGATCCTCTATGCCGTCGGCGCCTTTCTCATCGCGTTCGTCCTGGCACACAGCATCGAGGCCTGGCAGCCGACCACCTGGGGAGCAGGGGAAGATTCCGCGCCATGGGTCTACGGCCTGAACGCCGCCGTTTGGACCTGGATAGGATTCTTCGTGCCGCTGCAGATCGGTCGGGTGGCATGGGAAAAGAGAGGGTGGGGGCTGGTTGCCATCAATTCCAGCTTCGACCTGGTTCGGCTGCTGATATTTGGTATGATACTCGCTTACTGGCAATAGTCACGTCACGTTTGCCCTGGAGCTCTGTTTGGATCCGACCCTCGAAACGCCGCGGCTCGAATTGCGACCCTTGGCTTTGTCCGATGTCGATGCGATATACGCCTACCGAGCGGACGCCGACGTGATGCAGTACATGGGCGGCGCCGACCGATCGATCGGAGATTCCCGCGAAGCGCTTGAGAAGTACTGCCGCTATCAACGCATGTACGGCTTCAGCAGATGGGCTATGGTCCACAAGGAGACCGGTGAATTCGTCGGAGATTCCGGTCTTCTCCCCATGGACGGAACGCAAGAGTTCGAATTGGGCTACCGCTTGGCGAAGGAATTTTGGTCAATGGGTCTCGCCACCGAATGCGGAAGAGCCTGGCTCGATGCCGCGTTTACCCGGTTTGGATTGAGGACCGTGATCGCCTTTGCCGATGAGCGGCATACCGCTTCGCTCCGGGTTATGCAGAAGCTGGGCATGAAGTTTGACAAGCAGGCGCATATCGCGGACATGGACTGTCACGTATATCGACTCAATCGAGGGATATACCCGCTCGAGCTGCACATGTAGCTGGCTCAAGCAGCCGGGCCTCATGCAGGCTGGAGGTTTCGAAGATCGAGTTTGACTTCACTTCTGGATATCGCCGTCCGCTCCGCTTCGAGATCAACGATGAAACGGCTGAGCCAATGCCGACTGTCGCCCGAGGACGGATTGGACGGAGATTTCCGCGGGCGCTCGGTAAATCGTCAGGTGACCGTTCTGGCCCTGGAGGATTGGCGCGAGGTTTGTTCCGAACTGGGGGTGGATCTGCCCTGGACGACTCGTCGTGCCAACCTTCTCATTGAAGGCGTTTCGCTTTTCGATACGGCTGGCACGAACTTGCACATAGGAGCCGCCATTCTAGAGATCACCGGCGAGACTGAACCGTGCGCACGCATGGAGGAGTACCGCAGTGGATTGCGCAACGCCCTGTCATCCGGCTGGCGGGGTGGGGTTTGTTGCCGCGTTGTCGCGGGTGGATTTCTAAACGTCGGCGCATCTGTCGACCTGGGAGGAGGGCCTTCTTGATATGGTACCCCTGATCAGCAGCATCTGCCAAGGAGCTCTGGGGGTCTGCCAGCTGCCGAGGTTCTGGTGGAAGACGATCACGCGATCGATCGGCTCCCTCGACCCTGACTATCCCGACTGCAGCGGCGGCCTCGACACCCGGTGCATGGAGGTTCTGGGGTTGCCCCGAGACGAAACATTGAGCTACCTGCGGAAAGAGCTGCCCACCTACCTAGAGTTCGAAGCATGGGTGTCGCAACGAACCGGTGAGACCCTGAACACCGCCGCTATCAACCGCTGGAACGACGCAGTAAACCATAGAGTGCACACCAAACCGGCAAAGATCGCGGAGACCTACGGAGACATCGGCTGGCCATTGGATCAGCGGCACACCGATGCCGTGCTGCTGAATTCCCTGCAGGACTGGCAGCTGTTCCACAGGCGTGACCTGATGGCTGGAACCCCGGACCTCCGCGCCCCCGTCATTCCCCTCATAAGCAGCATCGACCGCGGTACCCTCGGCATCTGCCAACTGCCGCGTACCTGGCTCAAGATATCGCTGCACAGCAAAGGGCTGTTGCATGCGGATTATCCCGCCTGCGGACCAGGGCTGGATCAGCGGGTACTGGATCTCTTACATCTCGATCGCTCCGAGGTTGTTTCCACCCTATCAGGAAATCGACCTACCTACTTGGAGTTCGAGGATTGGGTAGCAGCTCGTGGGTCAATCGATGACGAAGCGGTAGCCGCCTGGAACGTTTTCATTCGCGACCGAGTTCACGCAGATGAAAAGCGATCCGATATCCATGCCACCCTGGACCGCAAGGACGACGGCACACTGCAGTCGGCGGTTTTGTTGAATCATCTCGAAGACTGGCACCTGGCGCGGCGATCGCTAACGGCTTGACGAATCGCGATCTCGGCCCAATGAGCGGAATCCCACCCACCCCCGAGTCAGCTTCATCCCGACCCCATCTACTAATTTCCCCTGCCGCCGAAGGTGTCGCTCTTTCACTGGCCAGCCTGCGGCAGTCGGTGGAATCCAGTAGCGTGCCGCGGGAATTGTGGCGTCAAATTCAGACCGACGCACTGGCGGCGATTGGTGCGGATCCGTTGACCGTCTTTACCCCGTTACCAAGCCGCACGCCGGGTGATATCGAGCAGGGAAATGCGGAATACATCATCGTGGATGCCGCAGGGCAGCGGGTGCTCAAATGCGCCCTCGCCGGCCTGCTCACCGGAGACCGACGGTTTGCCGAAGCTGCTATGGTCCAGATTGCCTGCCTGTTCGACCGCGATGCCTGGCCGGAGTGGCAGGACCTTTACCACAGGCAAAGTCTGGGGTTGGACGCCGATTTGCGAACCGGTCAGTTGTGCCGGGATCTGGGGATAGCCTACGACTGGCTACACCCGCAGCTGAATGCGGGTGAGCGGCTCCGCATGCTGGAAGGGATCGATCGCTGTAGCATCCAACCGTTCCTGCGATCTATTTCGTGCGATCCTCCCTGGATGCAGGAATTGAGCAACTGGACGACCTGTATCGTTGGTGGGCTGGGCATCTGCGGCATGGGGTTGAGTTCAGACCATCCTGAATCGGATCGGTTGGTGGAGCGCGCGGAAACGGTAATGCGCAGCTATCTGCAGCTATACGGAAAGGATGGAGAATTCAATGAGAATCCGGCGTATGCCAACTCGTCGATGGCTCCGACGCTGTTCTATTCCGCGTTGCGGTGTCATCGAGGTGACCGGAACTCCACACCCGAGCTCGATATCCTGCACCGCCACTGCTACTGGTGCATCTACGCCAGCGCCCCTCCGGGCTACGTGGTCGCGTTCGGTGACGGCGGTCCGGACTACCCTGCGCTGACCTCCTTTTTTCCAGCGATCGCAGCCGCCACTGGCGATCCCATACTCCAATGGTATTACCTGGGCTACGGATGCCCTGCCCGGTTCCCGGTGTGGGAGCTCGTCTGGTTCGATGCCCGCCTGGAGGCCAAAGCGCCGACCCCCGACAGCTTACCGTTGGGGCGCGCCTACCGCGACCACTCTGCATTGGTGAGCAGTCGCACCAGCTGGGATCTAGACCGCACCGGCAGCGTGGTTTTCGGCAAGGGCGGCCACGGAGGTGTCATCCACTCCCATCCTGATGCTGGGCAGGTGGAGATCCACGGTCGCGGCAGGCGGTTGATCGTAGATTTGGGCAAGGTCCATTATCCTCCTGGAGACGATCGCCGCCCATACTACCACTTCGGCACCGACGGGCACAACGTCGTAACCATCGGCGGGCGCCCCCTCCACTGGGAGAAGCCCACCGATCGCCGCTCTCGCCTTGTCGCCAGCGAGTTCGACAATACTCGGGGAGGTTGGTGGAGGATCGATTCGACGGAATTACACGACGGCGCGCAACGGGTGGAGCGTATCGTGGTGCATCTCTTTCCCGGGTTCGTCATCGTCGTCGACCGGGTTGAGCTGGATACCGCGGAAGAGATACGGCTTAGGTGGCACACCACAGCCGACCCCGTCATGAGCGCTGACGGTTGTTTCTCGGTTTTTCCTCTACCGACGTAATTCTCAGCTGCAAGGTGACAGCCGAAACGGGGCCGACGCCGCGGTTCTCGCTAGGTCGGCATGAATACCGCCCGCCGCTGGACCGGGATCGCGTCGGCAACCTGCTTCCCCAGCGGCGAGAACCGTATCTCGATTTTGTGGTGCGGGAGCAAAAGGTCTGTCTACTCTCCCTGTTTGCCATCGAGCCCGAAGGTGCTGACCCATGCGATTGGTTGGCGATTGCAGATGGTCAGAGATGGCGGCACGGCAAAGGGGGTGAAGGTACTGAAGTGCGGGTGGGAGCTGGCGAGATATCTGTAGCAGGAGCCTCGGGCTCATGGCAAATATCCATGTGACCCAACGACAGATGCAGAAGCCTAGCTCTTGTGTTACCTTTCTCTGCGCGCGATCGGCAGATATCGATTTTCGACGGAGACCGAAGAGTGACCCTTGATGGCCAAGTTGCCCTCGTTACCGGTGCAGCGGCGGGTATCGGCCGGGCTGCAGCGGTTGCTTTTGCTCGTGAGGGGGCCAGGGTTGTCGTGGCAGATCTCGACGAGGAACGTGGGCGCGAGACCGTTTCCATCATCGAGAAACAAGCGGGCGAAGCGTTGTTCGTGAAGGCAGACGTGACTCGTGAAGAAGAGGTGATGGCTATGGTGGGTAGCGCCGTGGCGCACTTCGGCGGTTTGACCTGCGCCTTCAACAACGCCGGGGTGGCGGGGGCCCGCATGCTGACCCATGAGTTCGACGAGGCTGAGTGGGAGAGGGTCGTCCAGGTCCATATGAAGGGGGTCTGGCTCTGCATGAAACATGAGATAACCCACATGATGGAGCACGGCGGCGCCATCGTCAACACCTCATCGTTGGCCGGCCTGGTGGGCTACCCCGGCGCCTGCCCCTACGTGGCCGCCAAGCACGGCATTGTCGGCATGAGCAAGTCAGCGGCCCTGGAGTACGCCGAGCATGGTCTGCGGGTGAACTGCGTGAACCCGGGCTGGACCCGCACTGAGCTCATCAGCTATCTGATCGCCACGCCAGAGGCGGCGCAACAGATAGGAGAGCGCCATCCTCTGGGACGACTGGCCGAACCTGCTGAAATTGCCGAGGCCGTTGTCTGGCTGTGTTCGGACAGGGCCTCGTTTGTCACGGGTGTTGCTTTCCCCGTTGATGGTGGATTTGTCGCGCGTTAGCCGGTGAGGAAGAAATGGCAAAACTGAGACTGGCGACCTGCCAGTTCCGGATTGAGAAACGGCCCGCTCGCAACCTGGTTCAGATCAAACGGCAGATGCGAAACGCCGTGAGGCGGGGCGCACACCTGATTCATTTCTCCGAGGCCTGCTTGACCGGTTACCTGGGCTCCGAGCTGAAATCGGTCCGTGAAACCGATTGGGATCAAATCCGAGAGCACCTGCAGGAGGTGCGAGAGCTGGCAGCCGACCTGGGGGTTCACGTGGTTTTAGGCAGCAATCACCGCTTGAGCGGGAATCACAAACCACACAATTCTCTCTACGTAATCGACCACCATGGCCGCATAAGGACCAGGTACGACAAACTCTTCTGCACCGGATGCGATGACGATGACGGAGACCTGAAACATTACAGCCCCGGCTCCGAGCTCATTACCTTCAAAGTGAAAGAGGTGAAATGCGGCCTGTTGATCTGCCACGACTATCGTTATCCCGAGCTTTTCCGGGAGTACAAAAGGCGCGGAGTACAGCTGATGCTGGTGTCCTTCCACAACGCTGGCATGACCGCGAAACAGTACCGGCATTATCTCATGTCCGTACCGGTGACGTTGCAAGCCGCGGCGGCCAGCAACTACTATTGGGTGGGCTGCAACAACGGAACTAGGAAATACGCCTGGCCCAGCTTCGTCCTCAACCCGGAGGGCTGGATCGTAAACAAAGCCCGGGCGCATCGCGACAGCGTGATCGTCACCAATATCAATACCGATGTTAAACTTTACGACGCGTCGGCTGCATGGCGAGACCGATGTTTGCGCGGGGTTTTTCATAGTGGCCGCAGCGTCGCGGATAAACGTTCGCGCAACCGCAGCAGCGTGTAACGCGAACACTGGGTCACCTATTTCTTATACCCTCCCTCTCTCAACCTGGAGAACCTCCTATGGTCGCCAAACTAGCCCGCGGAATCCTTCCCGCACTCTGTACCCCTTTCGACGACAGCGGCAGGAACCTGGCCCCGGAACGAATTTCGCCTCTGGTTCGGGCGCTGTTGGACAGAGGTGTCAACGGTTTCTTTGCTTGCGGCGGAACCGGCGAGGGCGGTGCGATGACGGTCGCCGAACGGAAGCAGATGGCCGAGCTGACTTTGAAGGAGGTGGCGGGGTCGGTTCCGGTAATCGTTCAGGTCGGGGCCACCGCAACCGACAACGCGGTGGAACTCGCCAAGCATGCCGCCGCTGCCGGCGCGCCCGCTGTCGGTTCCGTGGCGCCGATAGATAACCCCAACAATTTAAAGGCTGCCGCCAAGCACTACTCCGCCATAGGCGCAGCGGTGGACATCCCCTTCTACGTCTACTGGCTCGCGAGAGAGGCGCAGAATGACATCAGCGCCGATGAATTTCTGGAAGCGATGAGGTCGGTGCCCAATTTTTCGGGCATTAAATTCACCGACACCAACCTTTATTTCTTTCAGCGATTGATCGATCTGACGAATGGCGAAATCAACGCCATATCAGGTCCTGACGAAATCTGTCTCGCCGCTATGGTGATGGGCAGCGATGCGGCCATCGGTTCTACCTACAACGTCATGCCCAAGATATTCGTCAAGATGCGTCAGGCCTTCGAGACCGGCGATATTCGCCAAGCGATGGATCTGCAACTTCACGCCAACAGAGTGATCACTGTCCTGATTGCGCATGGGGTAATGGCGTCTATCAAGGCTGTGCTGGGGTGGCGCGGAACCCCGGTTGGTCCTCCCAGGGCACCTCACAAGCCTCTGGATGAACAGGGAGCGGACAGCCTGCGACGGGCCCTTGAAAATCTGGATTTCGAGGTTTCGTGAAACGAACGAGAACAGAGCCCGTTCAGCTGGATTCTGTCTGAACCGTTTCCCAACGGTGGTGCTTGTCAGCGGGCGATTCTGCCTCTAGAGCCTCGACCCACATCCGCGACCATTCCTGGTGATCGGACAGCACCGATGCCGGATTGGACCGGCTGCGCACCACGAAATCCGGATAAATGGTGCGGCCGGTAGATGTGCCCGTTTGCTGGTAGCGCAGATCCATGCTCCAGCGAATGCCGTTGGAGTTGTTGGGGGTGGAGCGGTGGGGAATATTCTTGTGAATCAACACCACACCTCCCTTTTCTATCGGCAGGTCTACCGGTTCTGTGTCGGGCATTTCGTCTTCACGAATCCGTGTGCCGACCCCGGGGACAATCTGATGATTCAGCAGTCTCCCCTCGTGCACGCGCGGGATGATCTGCATACAGCCGTTCTCGCGGGTCGCTTTGGTTAACGGAATCCAAACAGTGAGGATGAAGTGTGGATCCGCGTCGTCCATGGTTACGCCGGCATCCTGGTGCCAGGCTGCCACGTGCGACCCACCTCCGGTGGTTCGAAACAGGCGACTGGGCAACTTCGCCCTCAAGTGTTGGATCGGGCTGCAGATGATCTCCGGACCCACCAGCCCCTCCACCAGATCCATAAGGTTTTCGTTACGTAGAAAATCGAAGGTGTGCCGGCCCCGGGCGCGGTACAGGTCGAATAGGTCGTTGGACTGGGCGGCAAGGTCCAGATTCTCCTCACACATTCGCGCCAAGCGCGTTTCGAAAGGCTCGTCCTCATACAACGAAGGGATCATACCTTGTTCTAACCACGCCTCCGCCAGGACTCCGGTATACTCCTCGTACTCGTGGATGATCGGATCCAGGTCGGAGTCGTTGAGGGCGTTTTCGACGACCAGGTATCCCTCTTCTTCGAATCGATCAATCTGCGAAACGGTTAGCTGCATGATGTTATTCGGTGTCTACTTGAAGGAGGCATGTTGAAAGGTAGTGGATCCCCCCTTGGCTGACAATCTGACTCCCGACATAAACATATGACGCCCTACCTGCTCGTAGATTTCGGAACCAGCAGCACTAAGTCCGTCTTGGTGGATCTGGATACAGGTGTTTTCCACCATCTCAGACGTTATGGTACGCTTCCGAAGGTGAATGGACCGGCGTTTCAACACGAGACGCGATTGATCTCCATACGCGATCGCTTCGAGGAGATCTGCCGGCACTACCGATCCAAGTTGGAGATTCAAATTGCCGGGATCGCTCTCTGCAGTGAGGTGCATGGATTCGCCCTCACAGACGAAATGGGCGAGCCGGCGACGGAGTACATCGGCTGGTTGGACGAACGGTCGGCGCACCCTGTAGACGGATCAACACCCTACTCCGATATGAGCCCGAGCATGATGGAGGAGTTCGAGATCACCACCGGCATGCGACCGCAGCCCGGTTTCGCCATCCTCAATCTGGTTCACTTAGCGCGGAGTCGTCCCTTGCCCAACGGACTTCGAGTTCTCTCTCTGCCTTGCTGGCTTTCTATGACCAGCGGCGATTCGCGCCAAAAGGTCCACGCCTCCATGTTGGCGGGCATGGGTTTCTATGACATCCAGAGCAGGTCCGAATCCGCGGTCATGCAATCCATGATGCAGGAGCTTGGAGGCGGACAGTTCCGACTCAACGATCTGGGAAACGAGGCCGAGATCTCAGGCTACTGGCACCATCGGGGAGAGAAAATACCGATCTACACCGGGGTCGGGGATCACCAGTGTGCACTCCTTGGGGCCGGCAACAGACCGAACGAAAGCATCTCGCTGAACCTGGGAACCGGATCCCAGGTCTCGGTCGTCGCCTCCCATGCCTGCGACTCCGAGCTCGAAACGCGACCCTTCTTTGGCCCCGATCAGCTGAAGACCATTACCCACATTCCGGGCGGTCGCGCCCTTGCGGAGTACGTGGGTTTCTTGGAGGAAGTAGCCCTGGCCGGAAAGGGTGCAGCCCAAGCCGATTACTGGGCTTTGCTCGCAGAGATTGACGAGGATCAGCTAAAGCAGGCTTCCCTGACCTTCGATCTGGCGATCCTAAAAGGCGCACGGGGATTTTCCGGAGGTGGCGCCATCGGGGCCATCGGTGCCGGGGAACTCACGCTGGACAATTATCTCCGTTCCCTCCTGAACTCCTTTATCCAACAGTACGTAGAGGTTGTGGAACGGTTCGATTCCGCGAGCAAGATCGGGCGTTGCATCCTCAGCGGGGGCGTTGCCCGTAACCTTCCGCACCTGGCCGCCATCGTGAGGAACCGCCTTCGCCGGGAGGTGCTGCAGGCAACTGCCGTTGACGAGTCTCTGTTGGGACTGCGGAGCATCGCCCTGTTGGCAGATGGCAGGGCAGGTACCTACATGGAAGCAATGGCGACGTTTGGTAGAAACTGCAGCCTGGAAGGGGAAGATGTGGGACTATGAGACATTGGAACGTCGCGACGGTCTTTACGCCGCATTGCTGTCGCGGATACGTTGAGAGAGGATGCGCATCATGTTGAAGGCGATGGAGGAATAACGGCGAAGAATACGTTCGAGACTGGACCGCTCCAGAGATAGAAGGTGTACGTCCTCGATGGTGACCACCGAAGCGGACCGAGGCTCGTCGTCCAAAAGTGCCATCTCGCCAAACACCTCTCGTTCGGCAAACAGCGCGACCCGTTGCGTCTTGTCGGCCTCGTCCTCCGCAGCCTTGCGGACCTCGAGCTGGCCCCGAACCACGATGTACATCTTGTCTCCCAATGTACCTTCCTGGATCACGGTGGTATCGGCCCGAACCGTCTCCTCCTGCATCGAAGAGGCTATATGATACAGCTCCTCGAGCGGCAGCGCAGCGAAGAATTGCGACTGTTTCAGGAAGGTGATCTTGTCCATCGTGGTGAGCGGGAGGTGCTCTTGTGCGGCCACCGATACCCCCTGTTCCTGAAGTTCGGAGAGGGCTTCCTGAACCAGCGGGTCGAGCCCAGCCCGGTCCCCAGGGAAGAGAGACTGTTTGTCCAGAACGAAGATGCTCCAAACCGCAGCCAGCTGAGTCCACGGATCTGGAACGGTCAAAAGATACCTTAGCACGTCGTCTACGTCCACAGATTGCCACCCCGACAGCTCTTCGGCAACAGCACGCCGTTCCGGATTCTCGTCCTCCAGAAGCGGAATGAGGTACTCCATCAACTCTCGGTCGGCAATGTTCTCCAGCAACTCGATGGAATTCTCGCGGGCTTCGGCGTTGTCTTCGCTCAACCGCTCGATCAGGTCGTTCACGACGCCTACATCGCTCATATGTCCCAGCAGGCGGATAACGCCGTCCTGCACAATCCTGTTTTGACCTTTCAGCTGGTCTACTAGAAGCTCCAGCTCCCCTGAGACATCCAGGTCACGCAGGATCTCTATGGCAACAAGGTACCGGTTTGCCTGGGTCAGGCGGCCCTTGCAGGCATCGAGTACCTCCGCCATCGTCGAGCGCTCCTCGATCTCCGACAATGCCGCCATCAGCCCGACCCACTCGCTCAATGGACGCCTGTCCAACATGGATACCATCTCGACCCTTTGCGCCGGTTCTGCGAAGGTCTTGAGGCCTTCGACAGCCTTTGACACCACGTCTGGATCGGGATCGGCGAGCAGCCCGAGCACCTCGTCGAACACCCCTTCATGGGAATAGTCCGTGAAATTGGCCGCCACGGCTTCGCGAACCGCAGGATGCGGATGGCCGGCTAGTTCCAGCATTCGTCCGTAGTGGGAGCTGTCTCTCATTGAACCAGCCGTCTCGATACCGGCGATGATCGCTTCCGTCTCCTCGCTGCCGAGTAACTCCCTAAGCTTGCTATCTCGTTGATCCGCTGAGGGATTGTGGTGCAGTCGATCGAGAATATTGAGAAATTCAGCCTGAACGGTCGCGGCGTCATCATCCGCGGCGATGCGAGGCAAAACCGCGTCAGTAATGCGCTGTTGCACCGCCTCGATCGGCAGCTGTGTCCCATTGCCATTCTGGCCGCTCCCCAGGAGCCGCGAAAGCGCACGAGCCGAGCTCAGTCTCACCTCCGGATCATCGTCGTCGATGCGAGGGATCACGGTGTCGATCATGCCAGTGTCGCCACCGTGTGGATTTAACGCTTCGAGGGCGGAAGAGCGGATGCGCGGATTCTCGTGTTCGACCAACGGCAGGCAAACGGCTTCGGCTGCGGGACCGGGATTCTTGCGCAGAATCTCGATTCCCATTTGCCGCACACCGTCGTCGGTGTGCACCAAGAGATCCCGCGGAACCTCGGGTGCCCTGGACAGGACCTGCCCAAGTGCTTGCATCGCTTGCTCGTCGTCGACGTCGATGTCTTGCTCGCGTACCGCGCGCACCAACACGTCAGTGTAGCTGTATTTCAGATACCAACCAGCAACCAGCATCACACCACCGATCAAGGTGAGAACGAGAAAGAGCTGATCGAGGCTCAGAAACGCTCGCGCATGCAGCAGGGTCACTCCGGCACCTACGAGGCCGCCGAGCAGCATGAACCCGCCCTCCATGATCATGCGTGTCCCGTCGCTATTGCGGCTCGGGACCAGTTTGATCAGCACCTGGTAGGTGGGCGCGATCACGCTGTCCAACAACAGGTAGTTGACCAGGTTGAAGGCGAATATCGCGGCGACTGCCGAGAGGGGAAGAATGCCGGAGAAACCGCTGTAAAGGGCGATGGAGATAACGCCGTATACCACACAGACCCACATGTAGACGTTCCCGGTACCCAACCAGCGCAGAACAAGACGCAGCAGAAAGGTGGAGAAAATCAAGGTCGCTACCCCCGTGGTACCGTAGAAGAGACCAAAAAACGAGGTGATCTCGGATTCAGAAGAGTAGTGCTGACGAACGACGACGTTGAAGCCGTAATGGATGGCGGTGTAGATCGCGAATATGGCGATCGAAAGTAGGAACAGCAGCTTCAGATAACCGGAGTGACCGAGATATCGGAGGTTTTCGCCGATCGTCGCGGCGGTCTCCCCCTGATCATCTTGCTGGGAGACGAAGTAGCGTCGGACCAGGGGCCGCAGGAGCAGAATGATTAGAAACATGTTGGCTACTGCTAGACCGTACAAAGCGTACGCGTCCAGCCTTGAACCCAACAGTCTAACGGCAAAACCGCCGACGATATCGCCGAGAATCGCGCTGGCCGCGAGCAGTGGAAAGAGAACCTTTGCCCTGGAGGTATAACAGATGCCACCGGCAACGATCCATATGTGAAACCCCACCAAACTGCGCGCCAGCTCCGAGGAAACGAAAAGGAACGGGTAAAAGCCGGTCCCTTGCAGCTCCCATCCTCCCGCGCTCTGGCGGTGGAGAAAGAGGCTGTTTACCAACAGCAGTACGGTGACAAATCCGAGCAGGCCGAAGAGCAACCGTTGTCGCGCCACCTTTGCGGTCAGCCAGGACAGGACGGCCATGCCCAAAGCAAAGAGAACGGCTATCCAGCTGTACATCACCGGAAGGTGGTCGACGCCGACGCGGACATTGAAAACGGCAGCGGCTACGCTCTTGACGATGCCGTCGTTGACGGATACGAGAATGAAAATGGATGCCGCGTGAACCAGGCGTGGCACTTCGTTCCGCCTCAAGCTCAGCAGTCGAAGTATGCGATTCATCGGCGACGGAGGGGGAGATCCCAGTTCAAGTGTCGCAGCTAGTCATCGGCGTTTTTGTTCCAGACATCGACCATTTGCGGCCCTTCGGCGATATAGTCGTTGGTGGCCACGTCGTCCATTTCCCGCAGACGTGCGGTGACCTCCGATATGCGGCGAACCTGCTTCTCGATCGTGTGCAGCTTCGTTAGAAGCTTCTCGTCCAAATCCGGGTTCAGCAGGCGCATGGTCTGGGCGTTGTTCGAGATGATGTTGAGCGGATTGTTGATCTCGTGATTCACGGTGATGACCATCTGCCCGATGGTCGCGAGTTTTTCCACCCGCAGAAGTTCCCGCTCCAGACGGGTCTGCTCCGAAACATCCTCACATACGAGCATCGCCCCCACGGTTTGCTGCTCCCTGTCGATCAAGGGTGTAGCCATCGTGGAAAGTACCAGATCGCCGTCCGCTGTGGCGAAGGTTTCCCGGTGTTCCTCGACGCGCTCCTTTGTCCGGGCAGCCGATTCACACAGGGATTGCCACTTATTTCCGAGTTCACCGGGCAGGGATTCCCCGAGGGTAATTCCGACGGCATCCACCAGATCCAACCCAGACCCCAAACGCACAAGAAAATCCAATTGCCGTTTGTTGATCGATGTTATGCGCAGTCCCTCATTCAAGACGACAACCCCCAACGGAATGTTGTCCAACATCTGCTCAAGGTGGCGTCTGGCGTTGGTTAGAATCTCCTCCGACATGGAGCGATGAGTTATATCCTCGAAAAGCACGGCAAATCGCTCCCCCGTCGAACCCGTCGCCGCCACCTCCACCTCGTAAGCTCGTCCCCGGTGGCTCCAGGTGAACCGCTCCTCGGCGCCGGCCCCAACGAGTCGCGCAGTGGCAAGCGCAATCGCGTCTCCGAGATCGGCACACTCCTCGATCGCCGCAGACAGCAGCGAACAAGATTCGCGGGAATCGACTTGAGTTGAAAGCCCGAAAAGGACGCGGATCTTGTTGCTAAAGGCACGCACCTCCAATCCTCCGTCGACGACCACCAACGGTCGCGGGAAGCTCGCGACTAACTCGGATGCGAAATCCACGAGGTCTTCCTCAGGACGACCGCAGGTGTGCCAGATCCCGATGCATGTCCCCCATCAACGCTCCGATCGAGTCGAGATCCAAATCGAGTACCCCCAGCGCCTCCGGCTCCAGGCGCGGGATCCTGGCATCCCCTCCGTTGCCTAACGCCTCGGCGCGGCAGAGGATATCGGCCAGGTGAACCACCGCGGTGCGCTGCGCATGTTCCCTGCGAGGTCGAAAATCGTGGTGATCGATTATCGGTTCGACCAGTTGCGGCGGTAGCGTCCACTCCTCCAGGAACCATCCACCGAGAGCGCCGTGATTGAATCCCAACACCTCCTCTTCCGCTTCGCAGAACAACATTTCCTTCTTGTCGATGCGCAGGCGAATGCGGTGGAAGTCATTCTCCAGCGACTGACACAACACTACTTTGCCGAGATCGTGCAACAGGCCGATAACACTCAGCTCCTCGGGATCGGGTAGCTGCGCTCGTTCGGCAATCATGATACAGGCTCGGGCGCAAGCCAGGGAATGGCCCCAAAGTCCGGGAAGCGATTCTTCCATAATTTCCAGCACGGAAGAACTGAGAACGAGGCTTTTCGCCGCATCGAAACCGAGCATCGTCACTGCGTGGGAAACCGTGGAGATCGGTTTCGAAAAGCCATAGAATCCTGAGTTCACCAGCTTCAGGATCTTGGCGCACAACACCTGGTCTTTGGCCAACTCCTCACCCAACTGACGTCCGGTGGTGGAGGGATCGTCGACGATCTCGATGACCCGGGCGACGACGCCCGGCAGGGTCGGAAGATTGCTCGCCCGGGAGATACGTTTGCGGATGTGCTCTTTTCTGACGTCCAGGTCGGACATGAGCTCACGCCCGTTTCGACAAATGTTTCTTTGCCGTTTCCTTGATGTACATCATAAGCGAATCGTCCTCAAGGCCGGCGAATCGACGGTCCAGCTCTTCCAAGCGCTCCGCGGCGGGACCGGCAATTTCGCCAGCCCCCGATCCTTCCACTGCAAGAGTAGTAATACCCCAACTCTGCATTCGACTCACCACCGCGGGAGACAAACGTGCGCCTTTGGGAAGGAGCACCTTGCCCTCGACATTCAGGAGCGGTTCCGAGAGGATGTCGCCCACCTTTGCCTGATCGACTGAGATCGTCTGCATACCTTGAACCTTCAGTTCCCCTCCGCCAAGTTTGCCCGCTCCCAATAACTCTTAAACTGCCCGCGGATCCACTGCATCGACGAGGAGCAAATGGCGTTGAAACCACCCCAGGTCCAGCGCAAAGGCCATTCCTTAGCGCTACTGATCTTGTGAAAGATTCGCCAGCGATCCGAATTGGCCAGCTCGGCCTCTCTACTCAAACGGATGAGCTCGCGTTCGTACCTCGAGTGTATGAGGTTTTCGGCATGGCGCTCGAGTTTCTCCGGTTCGACGACAGTCACCCTTGGACAAATCATGCCCGATTCACGCAAAATGAATCCATGAATCCAATCCTCGGGCACGTTGCCTTTGCTTTTCGTGGCCGCTGAAGAAATCGTGTCGACCGTCATGACGGCGTAGGTGCGACAGATCAACGGGCGCACAGGGTAGATCGTGCACTCATTTTCCGATCCGAGGAAGGGGCATCGTCGTGGCCGCTCTTCGGTAAATGCCAGAAGGGCATCGGATCGCTCCTCAGGAAAATGCTCCACTATGTAGGCAGTGATGTTCAGGTACTCGGCGGCGTACAGGGGAAACATCGTCGCATACTCTTCGTCGTACTCTGTATTGGTGAGCACGCAGCATTCCCCCGATTGCTCGCAGCGCGTTGCTGGCACCTGATCGTACAGCGCCTGAAGTTTCTTTGAGAGATTTGACATCTGAATGGTCTGCGACGAACTCCTTCACAAACGGTCAAAAATGCACATTGCGCTTGGGACCCGCAAGGAGCGCTTGACACTCGAGTTGGGAGCCCGCTATATTCGGCGCAAACAGGTCTGAAATGGCTGAAAAACGGAAATTTTTAGGGGTCATGTTTCAATGCTGCCGGGTCTATGCGAGGGTGTACATCAACAAGCAGAACACCGCGTACAGCGGCATGTGTCCTCGCTGCGGAAAGCGGGTCGAATTCAAGGTGGGCCACGGCGGCACCGACAGCCGATTCTTCGACGCCTACTAATTCTCCACCTTGAGTGCCCCTAGAACCTGCCGGGCACCTGAGCGCACCGCCTGCTCGCTCTCCGGCACGAACATCTGCACCTCTCCATACACCTTGTACGCTTTATCTATCTCGTAACCACCGCGCGGATACTCGTCGGAGGTTGGAAGATATCCCACACAACCGTTGGCGAGGCCACAAACAATCGTCGGTTGGAACGGAGACTCCCGTTCGATATCACGCTGATACCGGGCAAACATCTCCCCTTCGAATCCGAGAAACACCATATCTCCAAGGCGAATTCCTTGGATCTCGAATTCCCGACACCTGGGTTTGCCCCCCTCAGAGCGCCACCGTTTCGCTTCCCGAATCCACTCCAAACCTGCTTGCGCGACTAGATAACTCGAGCGGCTCCGTCCACCGGGCGAACACCGCCGGTAGATTTCTTTTAACCACGACATTCGGTGGATCGATTCGCAGTAGAGCCGCCCCGGGGGCGGAAGCAACTCCAGCTGGACAATCTGCCTCACCACTCCGACCTGATCGGCAGACACGGGAACTGAGGCGGCCAGACTCCGCTCAACTGCCTGGCCAAGCAGCTCTCCCAATTCCGTAACATCGTCGAAGGTGCCGTTGGTTATACGCGGATTGACATCGCCGCAAGCCCCGTTCAGAAAGATCGCAGGAACTCCGGTTTGAGATTCGAGATAAGACACGGCCGCCCCGGGAAAATCGGCGCTGATCTCGCAGTTGTCCGCGCCCAGCACAACGGGGTGACAGGGGTGGCTGAGGATTGAGGCGATGGGGCCTGCGGCTCCTTCCATGCGAACGGCATGCAGGTGCCCCACCAGTAGTGCCTCGGATTCTTCGTGCGCGGCGCTTCTCCGGTTGTATCCCAGCTGAAACGGCACGGTGGCATACGAAAGCATTACGGGCTCCAGCTTGTCGCGCGCATTCTGCACGCATTCCGTAACGCGGTCTGCCAGGACGGCCATATAGTCGGCATCCATAGTGCCCATTCCACGGTACGGATAGGTGAGTGGCCCCGAGTGGGTGTGGGTACAGCAGATCAGGGTCGCCTGCGGGGGAATTCCCGAACTGTCGGCGATGCGGCGGCGCAGCTTTTCAACGTGCTCCCTGTGCAGCGCGACCAAATCCAGCACTACCATTGCGGCGCAATTGAGACCGTCGCTCCACACCGCGGCGCGAACATGCAGCCGATCGTGAACGCCCAGGGCCACGGATGGGCGCAACCAGTACCCGCCCATGGGAACACCGAGCTGCGGCGTTATATCGCCAACAGCCACACCGCACGAAAGGCTACTCATCAGAGGCTGATCGAATCTGCTTCCAGTTTTGCGGGAGAATGATTAGCGGAGCACCAGGCGCTACGGCATCGTACAGAGCGACGAGATCCCTCGCACCGACTCTGATCCACGGTCGCGTCGGCTTGCCCCACTCGGGATGCGCGAAAAGCAGCAAGCCGTGTTCGAAAAGAAGCGCGCACCTCTCATTGGCCATGGTCGCCAGGTTGTCTTCCCAATCGAAGGCAAAGGAGTGGATCGCTCCGGGAAAGAGCGTGGGCCGATAACGTCGCAGGTGGCTGTCCAATGCGGATGGGGATTCGGGCTGCTGTCCCAGGGACGACTCCAGAATCGGCATCGCGCGGAGCACTGCCTTGCGCCGCATCAGACGCACTTCGCCGATCTGTCTGTCGATCAGGACATACGGCCGATCCGCTTCGATGACGGCCAGCCACCGCCGAAGGTTCTTGTTGACGAACCGGTAGTCCAGATCCTGGGCGGCAACGGGGAGTGCCAAAAGTGAGATGGCCACCCAGATTCGCAGACATCTCACGCGCGACGGATCGAGTGCCACGCAGTCAGTAGATGAACACGGGCCAGCCTGGCTCAACCGTGTCGTAGAAGAATTTAAGGTCGCTCTCGCCAACGCGAACGCAGCCGTGGGTAATGCTCTTACCGAGGTTGACCTCGTAGATCGTGCCGTGAATCATATACTCTTTGGCGAAGTACAGGGCGTAGGAACCTAGGGCGCCAAACTCGAATCTTCGTTTGTCCTCCGCGAAGATCGGGATCTCCTCGCCCGCCTCCAGAAACGCCCACTCCGGTTTGGCCCAGATCGGGTTTTCGACCTTTCGAAGCACCGAGAAACTCCCTCTTGGGGTTTCAAAGTGCCACTTGTGTTTCCAGCGCTTGGGTCCTTCAAGCCGGCGGCCGCTGCCCGTCGAACAGACGGCGTCTCGCAAGACGCGCTCACCATTTTTCAACAACAGCCGGTTCTCGCGGGTATTGACGACGAGATACGGCGTCGGGGGGTCCGTTTCCCGCAGCCGTGTCATGAGTTCCGCGTACTCGCGCAACAACCGGCTAGCGTCGGGAGACCCTTGCTGCGCGCCCCAAGCTGCGGACCCGGTGAGCCACAACGCGAAAGTTATTATCGAGAGGCGGTTTTCCATACCTGGCAAAAAAAAGCCGGGCGATTACTGCTGTCGCCCGGCCATATCTAGTTGGGAATCTTGTTGGTTAAATGCGCTCGTACCACGGCTTCATCTTTTCTACCATTTCCGCATGCTTCTGCGCCGCCGCATCGACGCCACTGGAAACACCTTCAGCCGTCATTTTAGCGCTGGAGGCTTTGCTTTTCGCAGTATCGAAATCTTCACGTGACGCTGCGGCGCGGGCGGCACTCAAATCGGCTTCGGCGCTACCCAATTCGGTCTGTAGCTGTTCGATGTCACCCTCCGTACCCTTACCTGATGGGGCGTTGGCAAGGCTCGATCGCGCACTTTCCAACGCGGCCTCTGCACTGCCAATGTTCGAATCAGCTCCCCGCTTTGCCTGCGCCTTCGTTGCGACGGCAGTCGATTTGGCTGCCTCCGCCTTTGCTTTGGCATCGGATATCATAGGAGTTACTTGATCAAAGTTCTTGAACAACTTCTGCTGTTCGGCCTCCATCGCACTCTTGGCTTTGTCATAGGCGCTTTGGGCGGAGGCTAGCTCGCTGGCGGCGAACCGATCGGCTCCGGCAGATTTTGCGTCCTGCACGGCTCGGTTTGCGGCTTCCAGTTCCGCGGTAGGAGGATTCCCGCCACAGCCGACCAACAACCCTACGGCCACAAACGGCAGTAGCAGTTTGGATACCCGATTTCTCATTGCCAGTCTCCTAATCTGGATCGCTTTGGAACTTTCATAGTTGAGATAAAGCAACTTAAAACAGGACCTTGGGCTTGTCAAGGCAAATCTCCCAAACCCCTCTGGTTACTGTACTTGGAAGCCATCCGTGCCCCGTCCCCTGCCGCCGGGACGCTGCCGATCCCGCTCCAGCTGTATCTGCTGTTTTAGGTCAATATACTCGCGCTCGAGCCGGTCGATCTCCTCCCGTGCTGGACCCAATTGATCTCGCCGCGAGCCCAGTTCCAGTCGCAAGGCTTCAATTCGAGCGGACAGCTCTTCCTTGGTGGCTTCGAGGCGTTCGATGCGGGGGGTAATCAGCGACTTATACTTGACGTAATCCATGACCACTTGAAACGAAAAAAAGAGGCAGCCTATGGCAAAGATGGCTATTACCCATTCCATTGGGGTTTATCTCACGTCCTCTGTATCGCCGTAGTCGTCATCATCGTCGCCAGGCACCTCGAAGATCCACCCGCAATCGCTACACAGCGGATGTTCCGGATCCCTTTTTGCATGGCACTGAGGACAACGAGGAGTACCGATGGGAAGGTATTTCAAGATTACCACGATAATAATGAGGGCAGTAAAAAAAAGCGACCAGATCATTGAGGCGGAAGAAAACTTCGATTGCGAAGACGCTTCAGGAAGAAGCGAACAGGGTAAGTTGGGCGTTGGTATCCCGCAGTCTCTGAGCGAGAACCCGGGCAATGTTACTCAGAACTGCGATGTGAGCCTGCGGTTCGCGCTTAAAGAGATGCTCCAGGTCGGTCAGCCGAATCGACAGCAGTACCGCTTCGGTCTCAGAGGTTACGGTGGCCGACCTGGGACCCGGATCGACGACGGCGATCTCGCCGAAAAACGCGCCCTTGTGGCGCAAGGTGGCCAGGTGGACTCGGCCTTTGTTGCCTTCCACGGAAACGGAAACCTCACCGCTGTAAAGGAGGAAGATGGCGTCGCCTTGCGTGCCTTCCTCGACGATCGAGGCCCCGGAAGTATGTTGGCGAACCTCGGTGATGTCGATCAGCTGATCGATGGATTCAGCAGGCAACCCGCGAAACAGTGGGGATTGTCGAAAAAACTCGAGGTCGGACTTCGGCTCACTTGCCATCGTTCACTGGTCGCGAGAGAGCTCGACGATGCGGTCGCCGGACGCCCGCAATCGCAATGACAGGTTGCGGGCGATATTCAGAATCATCGTCATTTGAGCACGAGGCAGCTTGGTGAAGAATGAGGCAAGCTCCTTCTTTGGAAAGGCGAGAATCTCCACATCCCTCTCGGCGCGGATGTTAGCCGATCGCGGCATAATGTCGATGAGAGACATTTCGCCGAAGAAATCCCCCATCTCGGAGAAGGTCGCCAGCGCGACTGGACTTCCGGCGTTCGCCTTCTCGATGACCACGGAGCCATCGCGCAGAATGAAAAGACAGTCACTTGGCGTACCCTCAGCGACGATTAGATTGGGGGCAGAATAGGTGCGTTGTTCGGAGATGGCCAATAGCGCCGCGATCTCCTCCGAACTCAATCCCACGAGCAATGAGGAGGATTCGAGGGCTTCAAGAGGAGTGGCCATGATGTTACCTATCTTCTAATGTAGAAACAAGATACAGCCAATATAGGAGCCGTCGCGGAAGCAGGTCAAGCGCTTTTTAGACCACCGCGTTCGAGGGCCGCTGCCAGAGAAATGCCGGTAAACATACCGGCCGCGCCTTGCATCGCGTTGCCCGGTAGACTGAGAAGCGCCGGCGGCAGGCTGTAGAAGATCCATTCCACCGCGAAATAACCGCATACCATCGCCGCCGCCCCTAGGATCACCCCTGGAAACGCGAACAACACCCTGGGCACGCCCGACTGCCGGTACCAGACGCGGTGTGACAGCCAACCCACCAGGTAACCTTCGAGACCTTTTATTGCCAGCGTCGGCAAGGCCCAGTGGGAATATCCGCCGTAGACATCGGCAAGAGCCGAACCCACGCCCCCCGCGGCGGCAGCGGCCACGGGACCGAACAGAAGTGCTCCTGCGATGATGATTCCGTCGCCGAGGTTGAGATACCCTTCCGTGGCGGGCATCGGTATCCGCACCGCCAGCGTGACGGCTGCAACCAATGCCGTCAACAGCCCCAGGCGCGCGAGTTGGCCGGTCTTCACGATTCGTTTTGGTCGGTTTTCTTCTTCTGCGGTTTGGCGTGTAATTTGCGCAACTGCCGGCGCCGTCCCCACCGACTGCGACGCACCCGCCGCCGGCCTAGGGGTAGCTGTATCCGGTTCTCCTGCTGGAGATCGTCGATCACGTCGTTGAGGAGATTGGGGACGTTGGTAATTATGCCATTGGCACCCATCATGATCAGATCGCGCATGGCAATCTCTTCGTCGACGGTCCAGGTCCACACGGCGATCGCCCGCTTGCGCATCTCTTCCAGCAATACCGGCGTGAGCGCGGCGTGCCAGATGGCCAACGCATTGGCCCCGGTTTGCAGCACCTGGCGAACGAGGCTCCGCGCGCGAACGCGAGACGGCGTCGCGGGCAGTTGTCCCACGAGCAGAGCCGCCGGAATGCTGGGATCCAACAGCTTTACCCGTTGAACCGTCTGACGGCTGAACGATTGGATGATGACCCGACCGCCGGCCGCCGCATCCTCCACACAGCGCAGTACCTGCTCGGCGACCCGGTCCGCCTTGATCTCGATGAGAACCAGGACCCTGTTGCGGGCGAGCTCCAGAGCCTCTTCCAGCAAAGGCACCTGTTGGTCGGAGAATTCCATGTCGAACCAGGAACCAGCATCCACCCGACGTACACGATCCGCCGTCTGGTCGCGAATCGAACCCTTGGAGTCGGTGGTTCGATCGAGGGTGGCGTCGTGCACGACCACGAGTTTGCCGTCCGCTGTGACCTGAACATCTATCTCGACCACGTCGACACCGATCTGAATCGCATGCTCGATGGCTGCCAGTGTATTCTCGGGAGCGAGGCCGGCGCCCGAGGCACCGCGGTGGGCGATTCGCACGGGGGGAATCATTGGAGCAGGGATTTCAAATCAAGCCCCGAACTTGGCCAAGCGTCCAGCGTGAGCCAGCGCCAGGGCCATCAGGGAAGTGGAGGATAGATGGCCGAGACTGCCACCAGCGCAGCCGTGCTCGGTAAACGCGGCCGTTGGCACTGGCACAACTGCTTGACTGGAAATCACGCACGGGACCGGATGCCAACTGTGACTGCGCATGATCGAAGGTGTCGAGTGATCACCCGTAATCACCATTACGTCCGGAGACAGCTCCTCCAGTCGCGGCACGATCGAATCCACTTCCTCCAGGAGCTTCACCTTGAGATCAAAATCTCCATCCTCTCCGGCGCTGTCCGTCGGTTTGAAATGAAGGTAGGTAAAATCGTATGCAGCGAAGCGTTCTTCCAGGGCGAGGCACCCGGACGCGAGATCATTTGCCGTGGCGACGGTATCCATGCCGACTGCGGCGGCTACCCCACGATACATCGGATATGCCGCGACGGCCAATGCTTTCAGTCCATAGACATCGAGAAACTGGGGTAGCTCCGGATAGCCACCGAAACCGCGCAAAAGCACCATATTGGCGGGATGCTCGTTTGCCAATAACAGCTTCGTTTGGCGTAAGAACTCGTTGGTCACCTCGACCGTGTTATTGGCCTCGTCGGCCAGCGCCCTCAATTCCAGCGAAGACACGCCGATCACTTGTGGATCCGAATCGGATACGCAGTCGCTGAGACCGGTGCCTCTGAGTTTGACCACGGCGCGGTAATCCAGCTCGGGAGTGATCTCAACTTCCACCTTCGGAATCGAAACCTGCTTGAGAATTTCACACATCTCGCGGCAGGCTTCGGTCGAGATTCTGCCAGCGCGCCGATCCAGAACCAGACCGGTCGGATCCACGGTGCAGAAATTCAGGCGAATCGCCACATCCCCCTTCTTGAAATCGAGTCCCAGACCCAGCGCTGACAGTGCCCCTCGTCCGACCTTGAAATGTAGCGGATCGTACCCGAAAAGACCCAGGTGAGCCGCACCACTTCCCGGAGTCAGCCCCGGCGCAATCGGTGTGTGCAGCCCGCAACTGCCCGCTGCTGCCAGACGGTCAAGGTTTGGTAGGGCTGCCGTATCGAGTTCACTCAACCCGGTATCCGGATGGGGAAGTCCTCCCAACCCGTCCACTACAAGCAAAAGGATCTTGCTGTCGGCGGTTCCGGAGATCCGGCTCTTGCATAACTCCGAGCTGGGGTGTATTGCGCTCAATCTTCCTCGCACAAATCCTTGAGAACAAGCTGCACCGCACCGTTGCCGGCAAAATTGTCCGCTTCCAGGGCGAAAGCGGCGCTCAACCGCCGCCCGGGTTCCAATTCCTTAGCCAGGTCGCCCCTGTTCCACCACAAAGCGGTGTAGGATGCGCCTCCGGCTTCGAACTCCATCTTGAGATGGATCCCCTGCCGTCCGATCCGCTTGCGCGAGGTCAACTGCAGATCGCGGGCAGCGAAAATCGGGGCTTCGTGACCGTTGCCGAACGGCTCCAGTCGCTCCAACTCGCGCAGTGTGCCGGAGGTTATGTCCTCAGGACGCAGCACGAGATCGACCTTCAAATGCCTTTCCAGGTCGGCAGCGTTGAGTTCTGAATTGACCCGGTCGAGAAGCTCGACGCGAAACGCTTCGAACTCGTCCGCCTGCATCGAAAAACCTGCTGCCGCGGCGTGTCCTCCGTAGGTCAGCAGGTGGTGGGAGCAGCGGCTGATGGCAAGGCTGATGTCGTAGCCGGGAATACTGCGGGCCGACCCGGTGTACGTCCCATCGCCGCGCGCGTCGGTGCAGGCGATGGCCGGTCGTCCATGGCGATCGGCCAGCTTGCCAGCCAGCAATCCCACTATTCCCAGATGCCAGCTCTCACCGAGGAGAATGATGATATGGTCGGTCTCTAGGTCTGCGGCGGCGAGAAGATCTTCTGCTTCGCCCAGCCCCTCACGCTGCAGCTGCTGCCGCTGGGCATTCATCTCATTCAATTCCTCCGCCAGCAGCGCCGCCTCGCTGTCGCGATCGCATCGCAGGAGCTGCAACGCCTTGTCCGGAGAAGCCAGCCGGCCTGCCACGTTTATTCGGGGACCGAGATAGAAACCGATCGCCGTAGCGGTTATGGGACCTTCCCCGCAGCCTGCCGCTTCTCGAAGGTGGCGAAGACCTGGGCGCTGTGTGGTTTCCAGGATCTCGAATCCCCGCCGTATCAACGCCCGGTTTTCCCCCAACACCGGCATTACATCGGCGACGGTGCCCAGAGCAACCAGATCCAGCAGTCCATTCAGGTACCGGCGCCGGTCCCCGGACGGCTCGACCCGCTCGGACAACGCCTGCACCAGCTTGAAGGTGACCCCGACGCCAGCAAGCCCCTTGAACGGATAAGGGCAGTCCACTCGATTCGGATTGATGACGCTGTGGGCGGCAGGCAGTGCGTCGAGCTGTTGGTGGTGGTCCACAACGATCACATCCACGCCTGCGTTGGTCGCCTCGTCTATCGCCTCGAAGGCGGAGATTCCATTGTCTACGGTGACGATGACATGGGCCCCCTTTTCGAATGCCCTGCGGACGCCGCCGGGCTTGAGACCGTACCCGTCCTGGTGCCGGTCCGGCAAGACGTAGTCGACAGAGGCGTCGACCTCTGTTAGGTAATCGAGGAGAAGCGCCGTGCTCGTCACTCCATCCACGTCGTAGTCACCAAACACGACGATCTTGTCGCGCTTCCTGATGGCCTTTTCAAGGCGATCAACAGCACGCTCGAGATCTGTCAACAGTGATGGTGAATGCAGGGACTCCGGCCCCACAGCCAGGTCGTCCAACGTCAGTGAACGGCCGGCCAGAAGCGCTTCTACGACGGAATCGTAGTCACCTTCGTGTAGTACATCCCATACGGGAAAGGAACGAATCAACGTGGTCTTCACGATGCTGCGGAGGGATTTGCTTCGGCCTCGATCCGGGGAATATAGACCGCCATTCGGAGGGGCGTCAAGAGGCGGAAGTCACAATTGCTCAATGGTTTGAGTTGCTTAGATTAAAAGGGCGGTGGCGGCGATCGATCGGCGCGAATTGAACCCGCGAGACCTGTATTGATGGCCGCGATTCTGGTAGTTCGGTTCGATGCGTTACCCCGGAGAGATCGATTGTCGAGATCCACATTCCGTTCCATCTTGCCCTTTCTGCTTTTTGCTCAACCTGCTTTCGCCGGCGCCAATGCCGGTGTAGAGATCGAGGTTTCGCCGTTGAGCCCGCCCTGCCAGCAGGAGGGGGGCGATACCATCGAGTTTCTGGTCACGGCCCGCGGCATGCAGGACGTTCGCCAAATCAAGCTCGACCTCCGGTGGCAACCGCAAGGTGCGATAGACAGCGTTCGGGTCGAGCTGCCCGAATCAGCTCAGAGTGCGGGACTGATCGCGCCGTTCCCTGCCGAGGTGGAGCCGGGCGCCGCCGCTCTCGGACTGGCTACCTTTGGAGACGGTGTAAGTGGCGAAGCAGATCTGATTCGGTTCACGTTGCTCCTTGCCTCCCATGTTACCGCACAGACGAGGATGGATGTCTGGATTGATGAGGTTTCAATGGGGCCCTCCTCCACCGAGCGCGACAACCTGAATCCCCTGGGAACCGAGCTGCTTGCGAACTACTGCGACGATAGACACCAGATCCTCGAGCACGCCCTTCTGCTCGATCCCGATGCACAAAGCCTCCCCTACTCCTCACCTCAGCGCTCCCCGATTCTCGATCAGAGCGCAGGAGAGGCTGAGGTGCTCGTCCGCCTGCTTGACGGTGGCAGCTTGGTGCCAGGAACGATGATGCGGTGGGCCGTCGTCAATTCGGGTGTGAGTCAGGTGAACATCTTCGAAGGGATTGTTAACGCGCCCGTGCCACCAGGCTTCGGCCGCAGCTACACCACCACAGCGGACCACCGCGGCAGGAGCGCTCTGGTATTCGACGTGGGCGCGCCGACGAGCGGCGAACCGACGACGGTGGAGATTTTTGTCTGCGCCGAATCGTCGGAGGGAGAGCGATGTGCCGTCGGCAGAATCGAGTGGACGACGAGGGTGACGGCCATCGCCGGCACCGATGCCGTTAACTCGAACATCCTCCTGCTTGAACCGAATTACCCCAACCCCTTTAATGGGCAGACCCAAATACGGTTCCATGTTCCCGAGAATGCGAACGACAAGATCACCCTTGGTATTTTTAACAGTGTGGGGCAGCGCGTGAGGCTGCTCGTGGACGGCCCGCTTTCTCCGGGTGTGACCGAGAAGTCGTGGAATGGCCGCGACCAGAGTGGAAAAGAGATGGCCAGTGGCGTCTACTTCGCGGTTCTCAGAGCGGGGCTCTCCGTTCGCAGCGCCTCGTTCACGCTGTTGCGTTAGTCCCTGCATGTTCTCCATCGATCCGGCCCGCGAGACCGCGGTACATTTCCTCTCCCAAGTGGACGGCGGCACCGCACGCCTGGACCAACTGTCGGCAGCAGCCGCACGTGAATCTTTGGAAACCAGAGACTGCAACTTCGTGCGCCAGCTGGTGTATGGCACGTTGCGCTTCCGCCACCGCCTCGATTGGATCGTGGATCAGTTTGCCCGCCGTCCCCTGTCCACCTGCTCCAACCTGCTGCAGCAGATTCTTCGCGTCGGCGCTTTTCAAATCTGCTTTCTCGATCGCACGCCGGCGCACGCCGCGGTGGACACAGCGGTATCCATGGCAAAGCGGCATGTGAGCCGCGGCAGTGGCGGAATGGTGAACGCGGTTCTCCGCCGGGTCGGGGACAACCGGGACCGCTTCAACTATCCTCCCAAGGAAACTGACCTCCTCGGCTTCCTGGAAACCTTTCACTCGCATCCTCGGTGGCTGGTCGAGCGTTGGGTCCAACGTTGGGGTGCGGAAATAGCGGAAGCGACGATGGCGATCAACAACAGCCCCTCCGCCACTACGATTCGCCCCAACCGATTGCGCACAGACCGGGACGGTCTGCTCGAACGACTTCGCGATGGAGGGATCGAGGTGGAACCATGCGGCCCGTTGGATAGTTTTCTGCGCGTTCACTCGGGAGAAGAGCTTTTCAGGTCGAGCGCGTTTGCCGAGGGATTGTTCCAGGTACAGGACCCCAACGCGGCGATCCCCGTTGCGTTGCTGGATCCCCAACCGGGAGAGTCGGTGCTCGACGGCTGCAGCGCTCCAGGTGGCAAAGCGACTCAAATCGCGGAGGCGATGAACGATCGCGGGTTGGTAGTCGCGCTGGATTTCCATCCGGGGCGCTTGCGGAGAGTACGTGAGAACATCGAACGCTTGGGTCTGACCTGCCTGCGGCCGGTGGCTCAGGATATCGCCCACCTTGAGGGCAGTTTCGATCGGGTGCTGGCAGATGTACCCTGCACTGGAACCGGCGTGCTCGGCCGCCGGCCGGATATGCGGTGGCGACGGCGCCCGGATGATCTGGGCGCCATGGCTGCGACTCAGCTCTCTATTCTTTCCCACGCCTTTGCGAATCTCAAGCCGGGAGGTGTTCTGACCTACAGCACCTGCAGCCTCGAGCCGGAGGAGAACGATTTGCTCGTCGAGAGATTCCTGGCATCTGAGCCTCGGGGTCGGCTGGAATCCGCCTGTGCTGCCTTCCCTCAATCGGCCTGGGCAGGTAGATACGTAGAGACCATCCCGGGGCGCGATGGCGGCGACGGCTGTTTCGCGGCGCGCATCCGCCGCCTGGCATGATGCGCCGATTTCTTCGCAAGATCTTGTTTTTAGTCCTCGTGGCGACCTCCACTCTGGTTGCGATCGTGGCTTTTATAGACTTGGTGATCATGCCCTATCTGGTGGATGTGCCTCGGGTGAAGTCGCCCGACCTGCGGGGCCTGGCGTTAACGCGGGCAAAAGGACGCCTGCACGCGCTGGGACTTCGTCTAAGCATTCGCGACAGCAGCTATCACGAGAGCGTTGCCGCGGGGGCGGTCCTGTACCAATCCCCCGACGCTGGCGTCAGCGTGAAGAAGGGAAGGCGAATCTCGGTGGATGTGAGCATGGGACCGCGGTTTTATGCCGTCCCCGATGTGCGTAGCGTCAGCCTGCGAGAAGCCCAACTTCAACTGGAGCATGCACAGCTGCGGCTCGGCGAGGTGATCTTTGTCTCGTCCGAGTCGATACCCGGTGGGGCGGTCATAAAACAGGTCCCTCAACACGGGATCGAGCTGCCGCGGCACAGCGTGGTCGACCTGGAAATCAGCAGCGGATCCCCCGGCCAACCCAAGCGCGTTCCCAATCTGGGTGGTCTGTCCATCGAAGTTGTCGAAGACACCTTGCGCAAATATGAGATGCGCTTGGGAACCATAAGAAGCAGCATCGACAACGCCGTACCACCCGGACACATTCTAGACCAGGATCCACGAGCCGGTGAGCGAGTTGCGCGACTGAGCGCAATAAACCTCGTCCTCAGCGTCGTTGGTAGCACCGCGTCCGGCAACGACACAACCATCGCCGATCCATTATTGGAGCCGGACCTTGACCTCTGAGATCCAGATCGCCCCATCGATTCTAGCTGCCGACTTTGGTCGCCTCACTGAGGAGATCAAGGAAGTTGAACGCGCCGGCGCCGATCTCCTCCACCTCGACATAATGGATGGCTGTTTCGTGCCGAACTTGAGCTTCGGTATCCCGGTTGTAGAGGCGATCCGCCGGGCGACATCCCTATTCCTGGACACCCATCTGATGTTGGCCGATCCGGGGAAGTACCTGGCGCCGTTCCGCGACGCCGGGGCTGACTCTCTGACCTTTCACATCGAGGGCTGCCCCGATCCGCGCCACCTCGCCGACAAGGTTCACCGGTTGGGCGCAGAATGCGGGGTCGCCGTCAACCCGGGAACGGCGGTGGAATCGCTCTTTGAGGCTCTAGGAGATCTGGATCTCGCCCTGGTCATGTCGGTCGAGCCGGGATTCGGCGGGCAGAGTTTCATGGACAGCTCTCTTCCCAAGATTTCGGCTCTGCGGAGGCGGGCGGACGCGGAACGGCTAGCTCTCAAGGTAGAGGTAGACGGAGGCGTCACCTCCGCCAACGCCGCTTCCTGCCGCGCCGCTGGCGCCGACATCCTGGTCGCTGGTTCATCGGTCTTCGGCGCAGAGAATCGAACCGCGGCGATCGTGGAGCTCCGGGGCTGAATTTCAACCCGTTTCCCCACTCCCACCTCTGTTGCCCGATACCCTATATAAATCTATATTAAGACGTTTCTTTCGAAATCTTTAGCGGCAAGAGAAGACAACGATGTTTGAACGTCTGACAGAACGATTCGAATCCATATTCAAAACCCTCAGAGGTCAGGGTCGAATATCCGAGCGCAACGTCGAGGAAACCTTGCGCGAGATTCGCCGTTCTCTGCTGGAAGCGGACGTTAATTTTCAGGTCGCCAAGAGTTTCGTGCGCAGGGTTAAAGAGCGAGCCATGGGCCATGAGGTGCTACAGAGTCTTACGCCGGGTCAGCAGCTCATCAAGATCGTGCATGACGAGATGATTGCGCTCTTGGGGGGTGACAACCAACCGTTGAAGATGGCCGACAGACCACCCACCGTTATCATGCTTGTAGGTCTGCAGGGATGTGGCAAAACTACCGTAGCGGGAAAACTCGCTCGGCGGTTCAAGGAACAGGGCCGCATGCCGCAGCTGGTGGCGGCGGATGTCTACCGGCCTGCGGCCATCGACCAGTTGCAGAGCTTGGGACAGCAGCTCGAGGTTCCGGTGTATACCGACGATTCAGCCGATCCGACAAAGATCTGCCTGGCGGGATTGCGAGAGGCGGTGGAATCCAACCGCAGTGTCCTGATCGTGGACACGGCCGGTCGACTCAGCATCGACGAGGAAATGATGGATGAGCTCGTCGCCCTCCGCGATTCGATCACCCCGCATGAAATCCTTTTCGTGGCGGACAGCATGCTGGGGCAAGATGCCGTGGAGACGGCGACCCGCTTTTACGAACGGCTTGCGTTTACCGGTTGTATCCTGACCAAGCTGGATGGGGATGCGCGCGGCGGTGCCGCCTTGTCCATACTGGAAGTCACTGGACAGCCGATCAAATTCATCGGTACGGGAGAAAAGCTGGAGGCGCTCGAGACCTTTCATCCCGATCGCATGGCTTCTAGAATACTCGGGATGGGAGACATCGTGTCGTTTGTTGAGAAAGCCGAACAGGCATTCGAGCATGACAGGGCGCAGGAAATGGACGAGCGCCTGAGAAGGGAGGCGTTTACCTTCGAAGATTTTCTCGAACAGATCGGGGTCATCAAACAGATGGGGCCGCTGGATCAGCTGGTGGGCATGCTGCCCGGAGCAGGCAACGCCCTCAAGGGGGTGCAACTGGGGGACGACGCCTTCAACCAGGCCGAGGCGATCATCAATTCAATGACCCCACAGGAGCGGGGCATGCCACAGCTCCTCAACGGCAGCCGCCGGAAGCGAATCGCCCGCGGCAGTGGCACCGCCATTCAGGACGTCAATCGCCTGATCAAGCAGTTTCAAATGATGCAGAAGATGTTCAAGCAGATGCACCGCGCAAAACCGGGCAGAAATAAATTCAGTCTTCCGTTCATGAATTGATTTAACGACACCCAAAAGGAGGAGACCCACCTTTGGTAAAACTTCGATTGAGTAGAATGGGCAAGAAAAAGAGGCCCTTTTATCGCATTGTGGCTATGAATCTCAAGGCGCCACAACAAGGCCACGCGCTGGCACAAGTCGGCATTTACGATCCCATTAGCTCGCAAGTGCGGATCGACGAGGAAAAAGCATTGCTGTGGTTGAAGCGGGGCGCGGTTATGACCAACACCGTAAGAGCCCTTTTCGACAGCCAGGGAGTCCTCGCGCGTTGGAAGGGGTTGGAACCGCGCATCCGCGAGGACGCCCTTACCCAGGACAAGCCGAAACGACGTCGCAAGTTAGCCGCCGCCGCACAACAGGCAGATAGCAAGGCAACCGACGAGGGCGCTGAAGCCGCTGCGGTCGCGGAAACCGATGAGGGAGTCGTCGAAGAGGTTGCAGAAGAGACGCCAGAACCTGCGGCCGTTGATACCGAGGACCCGGCGGCGGAATCTGCAGAAGAGCCTGCGGAAGCTCCGGCCGCAACCGAAGGCGACGAGTAACGATCTCCTTTCCCATGGCACCGGATGTGTCAGAGCGCATCGCCGTCGCCTTCGTTACGAGGGCGAAAGGGGTCCGTGGCGAAGTCTTCGCGGAAACGTTGAGCCATTGTGCGGAGCGGTTTGGGGCGCTGTCCCGGATCGTATTACAGTCCGATGGAGCGCCCGACCAAGTGATGCAGATCGAGCACTGGCGACCGGAGGGGCGAGGAATCATCCTCAAGTTCCGCGGCGTCGACAGCCCGGAACAGGCTCGCGAGGTCGCCACGAAACGGTACGTTACCGTAGCCCCGGACGAGGTGGCCGAGCTCCCGGAGGGAATGCATTACATATCCGAAGTGGTCGGTTGCCGGGTGGAGAACGAGGAGGGCGAATACCTGGGCCGCGTCGCCGACGTATTACAGGCGCCCTCCACCGACGCCTATCGGGTGCAGAACGGCGATCGCGAGTTTTTGATACCTGCGGTTGAGCATTTCATCGTCGAGATGGCAGTGGAAGAAGGTCGCATCGTCGTGCGCGGCATTGAGGAACTGCTGGAGCTGCAATGAAAATCGACATACTCACGATTTTTCCTGACTTCTTCGAATCGCCGCTGCAATCCAGCATGCTGCACCGGGCCCAACAATCCGACCTGGTGTCGGTGGAGACCCACGATCTGCGGCACTTCGCCGGGGACAAACACAAGACGGTCGACGACGCACCGTACGGCGGCGGCGGCGGCATGGTTTTCAAGGCCGAACCCGTCGCGTGCGCCTGGGACCGCTTGAGCCTGGCCGCCGGGCACGCGATCTATCTAACTGCTGACGGCGACCCGCTGACTCAGGATCTGGCCGTCGAGTTGTCGCTCGAGGACCACCTTGTTTTGCTCTGCGGCCACTACAAAGGGATCGACGAGCGCATCAGGACCCATCTCATCGATCGCGAGGTTTCCATAGGAGATTACGTGCTCACCGGCGGAGAGCCAGCTGCAATGGTCGTGATCGACGCAGTCGTCAGGCTCATCCCCGGCGTGTTGGGGAACTTCAGCTCGGCGCTGGAAGATTCTTTTCACGAGGTCGTGTTGGATTGTCCGTGGTACACCCGTCCCGAGAGCTTTCGAGGAGAGAGGGTCCCGTCCGTCTTGCTCAGCGGCGACCACGGCGAGGTAGACCGTTGGCGCCGACGTCAAGCTCTATGGAGAACCTTTGAGCGGCGCCCCGATCTCCTCGACGGAGTTGATCTGGACGCCGACGAAAGAGATTTGATATCAGAGTGGTCGAAGCAAACGAAAGTAGGAGACAATGGACACTAGCATCCTGCGGGAATTGACAGCAGACCAGCTCAGATCCGACCTGCCCGAATTTGGGGCCGGCGACACCCTTCGCGTTCACGTTCGCGTCGTCGAAGGAGAAAAGGAGAGAGTGCAGGTCTTCGAGGGGATCGTGATTCAGCGCAAGGGGAGCGGAGTACACGAATCCGTCACCGTGCGCAAGGTGACCCAAGGCGTGGCGGTAGAGCGGATATTTCCCGTTCACTCACCGCGAATCGCCAACATAGAGAACCTGCGCCGTGGCAAGGTGCGACGGGCACGCCTTTTTTACATGCGCTCCCGTAAGGGTAAGGCCGCGCGCATCAAGGAAAAACGTTGATCATGGCGGCGGAGAGCGTACGGCAACTGCCCTTTTCGCGCAGAAACTGGAGGCTGTTCTTCCTCGGCGTGGGGTCGATAGTCCTCGGGTACCTCGTGTTGAGTATCCCGCCGGCCACGGGGTTCTTGTCTTTGACGTTGGCTCCGGCGCTCCTTGTTGGTGGTTATTGCATCCTGATCCCACTCTCCATTCTTCTCAGAGATGCGGACTCGTCCGCCTGAATTGAAATCCGGACATCATGAAGATCCTCATTGCGGAGGACGACGGCACCTCCCGCCTCCTTCTTGAGACAACGCTCAAGAAGTGGGGTCACGCGAAGTGGTGTCGACACGAGACGGCGACGAAGCGTGGGCGGCGATAAGGCAAGAAGACGCTCCCCAGTTGGCGATACTGGACTGGATGATGCCTGAGATAGACGGGCTGGAGCTTTGCCAGCGGATCCGGAATGATTCGGGTTTGAGGGGCACTTACGTAATCATGTTGACCGCCCGCGACAGCTCAGCCGACCTGGTAGAAGGGCTCGAAGCCGGTGCCGACGACTATGCCACCAAGCCGGTTGTCCGCAAGGAATTGCAAGCGCGGATCGAGGTTGGCAAACGCATCTTGCGGTTACAGTCGGAACTGGCGAATCGGGTGAAGGAGCTAGAGGAATCGATAGCTCGCGAAAAACACCTGCAGGGCCTGCTGCCGATCTGTTCATACTGCAAGAAGGTGCGAGACGACGGCAACTACTGGCAGCAGGTGGAGGCCTACATCGAAACCCGGGCGGACGTTGCGTTTAGCCACAGCATCTGCCCCGATTGCTACGAGAATGTCGTACGACCCGAGATCGCCGAGTTTGAGGCCCAATACCGTCCCCCGAGCTCAGGAGCCGACCGTTCCGACTGAGCCCGGCTGACAGGTTGATACTGCCCAACCTCTCGGTTTTTTGCTGGTGTCGGCCCGGATCATGCGATTGCCCCCGAAACTCCATCGCCTATGACTATGCAGATCATCCCCACCCCGAATGTAGCCGTCATCGGCGCCGCGCTTCTCGGCCTAGCATGGTTGCTTTGCGCCTGGGTCACCTCCTCCCTCGCTCATCACAAGGGTGATCCTCGACTGAAGTGGTTTGCCCTCGGTCTCCTGCTGGGTCCCTTCAGTTGGGTTGCAGCTCATCATAGCGGCAAGCTGTGCGCTCATTGTCGAAAACGTATTCACCGCCAGGCGCTGATCTGCCCGTGGTGCCAACGACCACAGTCGTACAAGACGCGCGACGGCGGCGCTCGCCCACAGCCGGAATCCCTCATCGTCGACAGTCAGTAAAGATCGAAACGAGAATCAGCCGCAATGAGCGCGGAAGGCACACAGCGTTACCTCGCTACGAAAGTATTGATGATGCCGCGAGACACGAATCCTCAGGGAACGATCTTCGGGGGTGTTCTCCTCAGCTACATCGACCAGGCCGGAGCGGCAGGCGCGCGCTTTGAGATGACGCAGGCCGGGTGGCCTGAGTCATCGATCGTTACAGTCGCCGTCAATGGCGTTGAGTTTCTCAAGCCCGTTTTTGTTGGCGACCTCGTGAGTTTTTGGACCCAACTGGAGCGCGTCGGGCGCACGTCGATCACCATACGGGTTACCGTGGAAACGGATCGACGGGGTGAGGCCGTTCGATTGACTGAGGCTCAGGTCAAATACGTCGCCATCGAGGCAGAGGGTGACCAACGCGTCCCCATCCCCATTCGCGGCTGAGGAATCGCAACTCATGGCAGCCGAGTCGATCTTCGCCACATTCCCCTCACTCGAGACTGAAAATCTGGTGCTTCGCGAACTCAGGCCAGCGGATGCGCCCAAGGTGTTGGAGCTTTTTTCGGATCCCGAGGTAGTCCGATATTATGATCTCGATCTGTTTTCTACCATTGAAGAGGCCTGTCGGCTGGTGAATCGCTTTGTTCAACGGTTCGAAAAACGAATCGGCATCCGTTGGGCGATTACCGAGAGAAGCAGTACCGGGGACCTCGTCGGCACTTGTGGCTACAATCTCTGGATCCAGCCCAGTCACCGCGGTCTGCTGGGGTACGATTTGGCGCAGACCCATTGGAATCGCGGTATAATGACCGAAGCTTTGACCGCGGTGCTGCAGTTGGGATTCGGAAAGATGGCTCTAAACCGAATCGAAGCTCTGGTCATGTCCGGCAACGAAGCTTCCTATCGCCTCCTGGATAAATTGGGATTTCAGAAGGAGGGTACCCTGCGCCAGTACGAGCGCGTAAAAGGGCGCTTTGTGGACATGGAGATGTTTTCGATTCTAGAGGAGGAGTGCCGCGCCGCGCCCCCCGCATCGGAATGATTCATCACACGGGGCACTGGCCGATTCGACTACCGCGACGTCGGCTGGAAGCGATTGTCAGCTTGCGTCTTTTAACAGATCCAACTGCGAAGTAACTGCGAAATGATCGAGGGAGACGAACCCAGCGAATGGGTGCTCGCCTCCGATACAATAAGTGCACAGACCCTGGCGGGTCATGCCGGCGCGCTCGAACGCTTTGAACATCCCCTCGTAAGATAGATACACGACCGGCTGGTTCATCGCTTCCCCGATCTGTTCCACGGTTCGGCCACGGGCGATAAACTCATCGCCTGGTGGAGGATCCGGCGGCATGTCGACTCCAAACATACATCCCCGGGGGATACCATCCGTGCCCACGATGCCTATGGGGGGCGTGTAGCTCACCAGATAGGCGGTTTCCACGTTCGCCTCCTCGTACAGCAGATCCCGTGCGCGTCTCGAATTGTTGCCGCGTATGATGCTGTCATCGAGCAGCACAACCGTCTTGCCGCGAAGCGCATCTTCCATGCCGGGCAGAAGGTGGAGGTTTTCACCAATCGATTGCTTCCTGTCGCTGGCCGTGGTACCCTGGAAGGACCGCTCAGCGCGCATCTTGTAGAATACGGGGCGAAAGGGAAGCTGGGTCTTTTTGGCATAGGCGCGGGCAGCTACCTCGGGGCAACGAGGTAGATAGGTCACCAGGTCCGCGTCGTCCGGGTGAAACTCATCGGCCACCGCCTCACCCAGCGCTTCCCGCACCCGCCGCACGCTGACGCCGTTCAGGATCGAATCCACGTCGGCTATGTAGTTCCACTGAAAGAAGCAGTGGGAGCGGTGCGGCTCCACCAGGGACACCTTGGTGAACTCGCCTTCAGGCGACAGGTAATAGATCGATCCGGGATCGATGTCCTCGATGTATTCGCCGCCGTTTTTCCGAAATGCGATGTCCTCGGAGGCGACCCCGTATTTGCCGTCCTTCCACCCCAACACCGCCGGCTTCATACCACTTCGGTCCCGAAGGACCATTACGTCTCTCTTCCGCTTGTCGGCGATCGCCAGGGTGTACGCCCCTGGAATTTCCTGCACGAAGTTGTACTCCCCATACTGTCTGTATACGTGAAGCAGTGCCTCGGTATCGCAGGTCGAATGCAGATCTTCCTGGGGAACCTCTTCAAAATAGCTGCGATCCACCTGGCCGTTGTGGACCGAAGCCATATCACAATCCCAGATGATAATGTGATTTCCTCGATGCTCCACGTGACCGCCTATTACGTGCGGATGGGCATCTTCGAGGATCTGGTCCTTCCTGCCGCGGGTCGCATATCGCACGTGACCGAGGTAGGTGTGATATCTGGGACTGGGAAAGATCTTGTGCAAATCGGTAACATCGAACCGATCCACGCCGCCGGACCACTTGACTACGTCTATGCGCCCATCTCCGACGGCGGCGAGGCCGGTCGCCTCGCGACCGCGATGTTGGAGAGAACGAATGAATCTGTAGGCGTCGTGGAGGGTATGCGCGACGCAGAGTCCGCAATTGTGTCGAATCGTTTCAGTCAATGGGCGTCGCTATGGGTTAATCGGTCTATATGGCTGCTGCACCGGTCTCACCGGTACGGATTCTGACCACATCTTCCACCGCAAGGATGAATATCTTTCCGTCGCCGATCCGGCCGCTTTGGGCGGCATCCCGCACGGCGTTCACCGCCTGTTCGGACAACTCGTTTGCCACCACTACGTCGATCTCGATTTTGGGGGTGAAGTCGATGTTGTATTCGGCGCCGCGGTACACTTCCTTGTGCCCCTTCTGCCTGCCGAAACCCTTTACCTCGCTCACGGTCATCCCCATCACCCCAAGCTGGCTCAACGCTTCCTTGACTTCCTCCAAAGCGCTCGGACGCACGACGCATTTGAGCAATTTCATTGCAGTTCTCCTTGTTGACCTAGATCTATAACTCCATGTTGTAGCCCTGCTCGTCGTGCAGCGCGATGTCGAGCCCCTGAATCTCTTCGTCTTCGTTCACGCGCAACCCGACCACAGCGTCGACGATCTTGAATATGATCGCCGAGAGGAGGGCACAGTAGATAATCGTCACGATTACGCCCACCAGTTGTACTCCGAACTGTTGGCCGATACTGCTGACCCCTTCCGCGAAACCTTGGCCGCCGAGGCTTTCGGCGGCGAATATCCCAGTCAACAAAGCTCCCACAATGCCACCGATTCCATGCACCCCGAAGGCGTCCAGGGAATCGTCATATCCCAATTTTCGTTTCAGGATTGTAGCCCCCCAGAAACACAGAATGCCCGCGGCAACTCCCACCGCAAGAGCACCCATGGGTCCTACGCTTCCGGAGGCCGGTGTGATAGCCACCAACCCGCCCACAGCACCCGTGACGATACCCAGGGCGCTGGGTTTTCCATGACTCAACCACTCGATCATCATCCAGCTTATCGCCGCGGTGCCGGTAGCGATTTGGGTGACCAGCATCGCCATTCCTGCCGATCCGTCTGCAGCCACCGCGCTGCCGGCATTGAAGCCGAACCATCCTACCCAGAGCATGGAAGCGCCGACAACCGTGATCGTCATACTGTGGGGGGGCATGGGACTCCCGGGGAAACCCCGGCGTTTGCCGAGCATCAAAGCGGCCACCAGGCCGGCGATTCCCGCATTGATGTGCACCACCGTTCCGCCGGCAAAATCGAGGACACCCATGTCGCCGAAGAACGATCCATCGCCGCTCCAGGCCATATGACAGACCGGGGCGTAAACGAGGCTCGACCACAAAACGGTAAACAACATGACCGCCGAGAACTTCATCCGTTCGGCATAAGCGCCCGCGATGAGTGCCGGCGTGATGATCGCAAAGGTGAGCTGGAAAGTTACGAACACCGTTTCCGGTATCGTACCGGCCAGGCTGTCCACACCAACCCCACTGAGGCCGGCCTTCGACAATCCACCCACGAACGAGCGGAGGTTGGTCACACCGGCTTCCATCCCGGTGGTATCGAATGCGAGGCTGTAACCCCACAAGATCCAGATGATGGTGACCAGCCCGGTGGTGGCGAAACATTGCATCAAAACGGACAGTACGTTCTTGGACCGAACCAGACCGCCGTAGAACAGCGCCAATCCTGGAATAGTCATGAAGAGCACCAGGGCCGTGCTCGTCAGCATCCATGCAGTGTCCCCCGAGTCCAATCCATCGGCAGCCGCCATCCCTGGAAGTACGAAGATGAAAAAAGCTGCCAAGATCATCGACCCTTTGGTAAATCGACCGACCTTGTGGTGGCGCGTGGCCTCGTTCTGATCTGAAGTCAACATGGTATTCCTCCAACGTGCGAATCGATTGTCCGCAGTTCGGGCTAGCTCGCTATAGCGGAAGGCTCAAATACTACGAATTGACCGCAATCGATCAAGACCTTTCTCGAGTTAGTTTTTTCACCCATTTGTAAGCAGCTTTGGAGTTGTCGCACAGAACCTTTTCCAATGCCGCGTCACCCTTCTGTTTGAAATAGGTGGAAACGATCTCCACTGCCAGGCCATACTCACCGGCAGGCCAGCAGACCGGCCAGTTGCTTCCGAAGATCAGGCGATCTTCACCGAAACTGTCCCACAGGGCGTCCAGGACGGGTCGATAATAGTCCACATCAGCCGGTGCCGGTTGATCAAAACATGATTCCATGAGACCGGACACCTTGCAGTAGACCTGGGCGTGTTCCGCGGATCGCTTCATCGCGTCTACCCATTGGCTGCTGGGCTCGGTTCCATCGATCGCAACCTGAGCCACGTGATTGATGACGATCCGCAGTTGAGGGAGTTCTTGAGCCACCTCGATGACACCCGTCAAGTGATCGTACCCGACCAGGGTGTCCAGCTCGAGATCCTTCTCGGCGAGGAACTCGAAATCTCGCAGCAACGTTTTAGACGCCAGGTTGTCGAAGAAGTCCGCTCTGAGCTCTGAGCTCATCTCCTTCCCCGACTCGAACGCACCCACCCTGATTCCGCGGAAAAGGGGATTCTGCGCGAAGCGTTCGATCTGCGCAGAAAACTCCTCCGTTCCCGGGTCGACGTGCCCCACAAGCCCAACGATCGAAGACTCGTTTTCGGCGAGATCGAGAATCCACTGGTTGTCTTCGATCAGTGGACTTGCTTCGACGACAACGGTTGCAGTCACGCCCGCCGGCTCCGCCAACGCGAGGAAATGCTCAGGCAGTACCGGACGATAGAGGTTTGCATGGTGTTCAGGTGGCCAGGGCACTCCTTGCGGCCGGCTGGTGTCGTAGAAATGAGTATGGGTATCAACGATCATGTCTTGCCTCATCTGACTTATATTTTTTGGAACATTGAATGACCAGTTCGCTCAACTCTGTCACGTCCTCTATAGTGGTATCGAACCCCGACATCCAACGCACGCGAGCTTCCTCCTCATCTAGAGTATGGAAAAAGAACCGTTCGAGAAGGTCGGGCAGCCACTCCGGAGGCAGGGTCGCAAATACACCGTTGATCTCCACCGGGTACACCACTTCCACACCCTTCACGCGGCGAACTCGGTTGCTCAATTCCTCAGCCATGGCGTTTTCGTGAAGCGCGATCCGACGCCACAGATCGTCCGTCAGCAGCGCTTCGAACTGTGCGGAAATAAACCGCATCTTGGAGGCCAGCTGCAGCCCCTGCTTCCGCACATAGGGAAAGTCCTTACCCAGTCGTGGATTGAGAAAAACCACCGCTTCCCCAATCAGCAGCCCGTTCTTGGTGCCGCCGAACGACAGAATGTCGACGCCCACATCGGTAGTAATTTCCTTCAAGTCGCAGTCGAGAAAGGCTGCGGCGTTCGGCAGGCGCGATCCGTCCATGTGCACCACCATACCTGACCGATGGGCACGCTCTGCCACGGCGGCAATCTCATGGGGTCGGTACACCGTTCCCACTTCGGTGGGCTGTGTCATCGAAACGAGGCGGGGTTGGGAAACATGCTGGTTGCCCAGTTGGTCAACGTAGAGGTCGACCGCATCGGGCGATATCTTGCCTGCGATCGCGGGAGCAGGAAGCAGCTTAGCATGTTTGTCCGGAGCGCCGCATTCGTCGATGTAGATGTGCGCGGTCTCGGCACATATCACCCCGTCGGTCGAACGGGTCGTCTCCGCAATGCTCAACACATTCGCGGCGGAACCATTGAAAACGAAGTAGACCTGCGCGTCCGAAGAGAAATGCGCCTTGAATGCCGCTGACGCTCGCTCCGTGAACGGATCGTCTCCGTAAGACGGCACGTGCCCGGTATTGGCCGCAAGAATGGCCTCCATTACCTCGGGATGCACCCCCGTCTGGTGGTCGCCGTAGAATCCCCTAGTGTGTTTATTCAATGATTCCTTCTCACCCGGATGAAAGAAAGCTATTTATAGGACGACCGCCGGGCAAATTGACGCTCGAAACCGACCAGCATATTTTTGCCCGTCGCTCCGGCCGTTCCTCCGCCAGGAGCGTTGCAGACAAGCGTTTGGCCGGTTTAGCCGGCTCACACCGTGAGATTCTTTGAAAGGAGCGTTGCAATGGGTGGGAGACTCGAGGGCAAAGTGGCGCTGGTGACCGGCGCCGGTTCGTGCGGCCCCGGTTGGGGAAATGGCAAAGCAACCGCTGTTCAGTTTGCCCGGGAAGGTGCAGCGGTATTCTGCGTGGATATCGATTTGAACGCCGCGAAGGAGACGACCCAGATCATCGAAGATGAAGGTGGTCGGACCACCAGCATCGAGTGTGACGTTGCCGACCGTACGGCGGTGGAAGGCATGATAGAGGCTTGTGTGAGCGAGTTCGGAAAGATCGACGTGCTGCACAACAATGTTGGTATTATCGAACTCGGCGGAGCGGTGGACACCTCTGAAGAAAGCTGGGATCACGTTCTGGACGTGAATCTCAAAAGCATGTTTCTAACCTGCAAGTTTGCGATTCCTCACATGCTGAACCATGGGGGTGGTGCGATCGTAAATATCGCCTCCTCCGTGGGCATCCGCTGGCACGGTGTAGCTTATATCTCATACTCCACCACCAAAGCGGCGATCATCCAGTTCACCAAGGTCGTCGCGCTCGAATACGCCGCCAGGAACATCCGTTGCAACTGCATCCTTCCCGGATTCATCAATACCCCGCTGGTACGCGCCTCGTTAACCAAAGCGTATGCCGGCGCCGATTTCGACCAGATCGTAGCGGCCCGGGATGCACAGATACCGTTAGGAAAAATGGGCGAGGCCTGGGACGTGGCCCACGCCGCCGTTTATCTCGCTTCCGACGAGGCTAAATTCGTTACCGGAGCCGAGCTGGTAGTCGACGGCGGCATGACCTGTCAGACGGTTGCCCCGGCCAAATCCGGGTGACTAGTCCTTCCACTGAAAAATCACGCCGAGCATCGTCTTGTCGCGGTTGAAGGCCATTTCGTACGCCTTCTGCATTTCGCTGTAGTGCAGTCGATGGGTAATCAGGCGCTTGGGTTCCAAACCACCGTCCTCCATGAGCGACAAAGTGTGGGCGGAGTTTCTCAATCTCGTAAAACGTTCCCCCTCCGCGGCCGGATAGAGATTACCACCATTCCCAGAGACCGCGATGAGCGAGATCCCTTTGTCGTAAAACCATTTCATGTGAAGGGGGTTGAAGTCCAGCGGTTTCTCTCCCCTTTCGGGCAAGCTGACGATAGAAACCCGTCCGCCGCGTCGCACGATCTCCACTGAGGTCTGGTAGGCAGGCCACGGGTTGGCGGTCAAAATCACCAGGTCGATGCCGGCGCCATCGGTGAACTCGTCCAACTTCGCATGTAGATCCGGATCACTGGACAGGAAACATGCGTGGGTGCCCATCTTGGCAGCCATCTCCATGCGCAGTTCGCTGTTGCCTATGCCGACGACTCGAGCGCCAAACAGCCTGCCCACGCCGATCGCCCCCATGCCCAGGGTTCCCAAACCCACGATCGCGACGTTCTCGCCCGGTCTGAACATCGCCTTGTGATAACAGTGGGCGCTTAGGGTATACAGATAGGTGTAGACCGCATCCTCTGAATCCACCCCTTCCGGCACCTTGACCATGGCGAGCTCCCGCTCGTCCGCCACGTATTCCGAACAGTGCCAGGTCTGCCCGGCAACGCGATCCCCTTCTTTCAGCCTTGTCACCGCACTGCCCACGCCGCGAACGATGCCCAGGTTGCTGTCCCCGACCGGGCGCGGATAAGTGGGTGCCCCCGGTACATCCTCCGCCCCTTCGTAGTTTCCCCTGTCGGTGCCGATCTTGAAGGCGGAAATCTGGGTCTCCACCCACACCTCGTGCGGTTTCAGATTGCCGGTATCCAGCTCCTGATCCTCAACGCGCAAGTCTCTTGGTCCGTGCAGAATGGGAATCTTCATTGTAGCCTCCTATGTATGGTTGAGATGTATCACGAATTCCACAGATCGGTGGTGAGATATTTGAGACCGGAGTCGTTGATGAGAATCGCCACCACTCCGCCTTTTAACTCTCCTCGTAGCAGCTGCTGGGCGGCGGCAACGTTCGCCCCAGAAGAGAAACCGGCAAATATGCCTTCGTCACAAGCAAGCTGATGGCATGCGTCGATCGACTCCTGTGAGGTGACCTGCATGTAGCCATCCACATGCTCCGCATTGATCAGCTCGAGTTCGGGTCTGGAATAGCCACCGCCCTGGATGGGGTGACTGGGGCTGGTTACCGCCTGTCCGGACAGCACCGCCGCCCCTTCTGGCTCCACAATGAAACACTTCACCTTGGAATCGTTCTCTTTGAAGGCGGCGGCGCACCCGGCGAAACTGCCACCGGAGCCGACGAAATCGCAAAAGCCGTCGATTCGACCGCCTGACCCAGCCAGGATCTCGGGCCCCGTGTGCAGATAATGAGACCGAAAGTTCCCCCGGTGAACGAACTGATCCGGGCGAAACGCTGCACGCTCTCGCGCCAGTCTCTCCGCCTCCACTTCCACCAGCTCTAGATCGGTCCCCGAAACCGAGTCGCTTCTCGACCCCGTGGCCTGGTCCACCAAGGCAACCTCCGCTCCGTATGCGCGCATCTGGCGCACCCGTTCTGTGCTGTTACCTTTGGACATCACGGCGACAAAGGGATACCCTTTGATCGCACTGACGATGGCAAGACCGGTTCCGGTATTTCCGCTGGTCACCTCCACGATCGTCTGGCCCGGCTCGAGGTCACCCGCCGCCTCGGCGTCTTCAACGATCTGCAATGCGATCCGATCCTTCTTCGAATACCCCGGGTTGAGATACTCCAGTTTCGCCAGGATTTCTCCCTCCATGTCCCTGGTCAACCGCGAAAGCCGCACCAGAGGAGTGTCCCCGATCGCCGCAAGCACCGATTCGAACGGCTTACTCATAACGATGATGCCCTGCCATCACCAGGCGATCGCAGGAACATTCGCACCCATACGCACGTCGCGCTGTTTCGGGCATCCGGATTACTGGGGATAGATCAAATAACCCACGTGGTTGGTTCGGGCTCGAAAGAGACAGGCGCTGGCGGTGACGTAGAGCGTACTGAGATCTTTGTCACCGAAGGTGCAGTTGGTCGGCTTGTCCGCCGGCACAGGGTGAGTCGAGAGAACCCTCCCGTCGGGGGCGAACACGTAAATCATCGGACCCGGACCGCTATCCGACCACCCGGCCGTAGCGACTATATTTCCCTCGGTGTCAAGACACATGCCATCGATGCCCCGGTGTGGATAGAAGTTGTGCAGGACTTCGTACGGTCCGACCGATCCGTCTTGATCAATGCCGTACCGTCGGAGCTCCCTGCGATTGTCGACGCCGTAATGGCTTTGGGCGACGTAGAGCCACCTCAGATCCTGTGAAACCAGGAGGCCGTTCGGTTTGGTCGTGTCAAAGGTGACCCGTTCGTTATCCCAGGTTCCGTTTGCAGCAGGCGCGGCTCGGTAGATGGACTGATGCATCAGCTGCAGATCGGAAACCTCGGCAGTGTAGCGCGGATCGGTGAACCAGAGTCGGCCCTCCCCGTCGAAGGCGAGATCGTTGGGACTGTTCAGCCGCCGGCCTTCGAAGCTGTCCAAGACAACGGTCGTTTCACCGTTCACTTCGTAGCGACAGACCCGGCGGCCGCCACCTTCGCAACAGAACAGGGCTCCGTGTCGATCGAACATGAGGCCATTGCCCTCGTTGGTGCCCGTGCGGTCTTCGGTGCAATTTCCGGTCTCCGGATCGTACCGCATGATCCGATTGTTCGGAATGTCGGTGAACAACAGACACACCCCATCCCAGGCGGGGCCCTCGGTGAACCCGAATGGCCCGGCCACCTTTTCGAACGTCCAGCTCATACAGCCTCCGATACCACCATTGAGCTTGAGTAGCCTTCACGCAGCCGAACGCTGAATATATCCAGCGCCAGGTCCTGCCTCAAGACGGGCAAGCGGGATTGCTCGGCCCAAGATAGGTGAATATCTTTGCAGCCCCGTCGGGACACTGTTCATAATCCGGAGAAAGCTATGGCCGGCACTGCAGGACTGGAATTCAGGAAAGGACCAGAGCGGCCGTTTCAGGCCCTTAGAGCGCTCTCGGTCCAATTCGTCTCGTTCATGATCGAGAAGGGGCTGGAAGGGCAAAAACTCGACAAGATCGTCAATGGATTTACCCGCCACCAGACCAAGATCGTGGGTGGAGTATTGGGCAGTGCCGGCCTTGCTGGCGGGGCCTGGGCAGCGGCCTCCGTTTGGGCCAGTTCCCTCGGCCTTTGGGGCAGCCTTGGGTACGCGTTGGGTTTTGTGTCCATGCCGTTCTGGGTCCCCTTCGCCGGAGGGGTTGCGGGTTTGACGGCTGCCGGTGGAGCCGTCTACGGGGCTCTGAGTCTGGCACGAAGCAGGGGTAAAGTCCACAAACTCCAGAGCATCATTGGGTTCAGCAAGCTCCTCATCAACCAGGACGAGTTTCGCGCTCAGGATCTGCGGCTGATGCAGAGGTTTCTCAGGGCCCAGAATGTCAAGGAGAAACAGATAGAAACCCTGCTGCAGACCTCTCCAGAACTAGCACAGCAGCTGGCGCTCAAACATCTTTCCGTTACCGAAAGAACGGACGTTGCACGCTATATCTTTCCGCTGGTCTATGTGAACGACGGCGTAATCTCGAACGCTGGTCGTCGCAGATTTAACCGGGTCTGCGAAGCGCTACAGCTGAAAAACGGATCGGCATCCGACCTTTCGAGTCGATACCGACAAAGACTGGATGCGCAGTGGGCTTATATGAAGAATCTCGTCGCCCAACTCAATCAGTTTGCCGACAAACTCTCCTTTGACCACCGGGAAATGGAGATACTCCGTGAGCAGCTGGAACAGCTGGTGCAGTTCGATCCTCGTAGACCGGCGGCGGAGAAAAAGAAACTGCTGGTTGCGCGGTTGGGCGCCAAGGGCAAGAATGCGCGGCTCAATAGGGACGATTCGATGGTGGAAGCGGCGGTGATGGGTGCCTACGCGCTCGCCCACACGGCGGTTCAGAGTGAGCGATCCAGGATCGTGCTCGCAAACGAGTTCGACTTGCTGATCAGCGACCAGGAGCTGGCGGAAGAATACAAAAAAAGCCTCAGGAACAGTCGCCAGAAAGTAGACAAGCTCTACGACACGACCAGAGAGCAAATCGCCATGGCGGCGAAGAAGAACAAGAATAACTGAGCATCAACGAACATCCGCCCCAGGGGGCACGCCTGCGGCGACGCTAACCAGGCTCAGATTTCCTTCACCATCGTTGGCTGCCAGCACCATTCCCTGCGAGAGGATGCCCCGAAGCTTTGCGGGTTTCAGATTCGCCACAATGACCACCTGCCTGCCCACGAGGTCGTCCGCTTCGTAGAACTGGGCGATGCCTGCGACCACGGTTCGCTCCTCGTCACCCAGGGTCAGTTTCAGCCGCACGAGCTTGTCGGTGTCTGGAACCCTTTCGGCCTCGATCACCTTCGCAACCTTCAGCTGCATCTGATTGAAATCATCGATTGCGATTTCCACTTTGCGCTCCACGGCATTCTCTTCTTCGGGCCGTTTCTCCGGACGATCGGAGCCAGGGGATTCTTCTTGAACTTCGATCTTGGGAAACAGGAGATCGGTTTCCCCGGGGATGGTAGTGCCGGCCGGGATCCGCCCCCATGACTCGACCTCGTCCAGTCGATAGTCCGCCAGTCCGAGATCCCTGCGGATCTGGGCAGCTTTGGTCGGCAGCGCCGGTTCCAGCAGCACGGAGGAAGTCAGCAGGCCTTCGGCGACACACTTCAGAACGGCGCCTAGACGGTCGTAGGTTTCGGGCTTTTTCGCCAGCTTCCACGGCTCTTCATCGTTGAAATATCGATTCAGCTGACGCACGTACTGCAGGACCTCTTCCAGGGCGGCATGAAACTTCAGCTCGCCGACGTAGCGACGCACCTTGTCGGGCAGTTCGATCCCTACCCGGACAACCTCCCGATCGCCGTCGTGCGCAGGTTCGATTGTCGCGCCGAAGGTGCCATCCAGGTGTCTCAAGAGCAGAGCCCGGACCCTGGAGAGAAGATTGCCGAGATCGTTGGCAAGATCGGCGTTATAACGTTCGATCAAACCCGGTTCTCCCACCGAGCCATCCTGGCCATAGACCGTGTCTTTCAGCAGGTAATAACGCACTGCGTCGGGACCGTACTTCTCGGCCAGCTCGAACGGATCGACGACGTTGCCGAGAGATTTGCTCATCTTGCGGCCGTCTTGCCCCATCAAAAACCCGCCGACGTTTAAGTGCTGGTAGAGTGGAATACCAGCCGCTTTGAGCATGGTCGGCCAGAATACGGCGTGGGCCTTGAGGATGTCCTTTCCAATGAGGTGCTGAGCGGCGGGCCAGAAACGCCGATAGAGATCGCTGTCATCGAAACCAATGGCGGAGATGTAGTTGATGAGAGCGTCCGTCCAAACGTAGGTGACGTGGTCGGCATCCCATGGGAGGGAGATGCCCCACGGCACCCGCGCCCTGGGCCGAGATATGGAAAGATCGCCAATCGATTCGGCCAGCATGGAAAGCACTTCTTGACGGTACCCCGACGGACGTATGAAGTCGGGATTCTTCCGGATATGCTCCACCAGCCATTCCCGGTATTTCTCCATCTTGAAGAAGTAGTTGCCCTCTTTGCGCAGCTCCGGAGTGGTATGATGATCGCGACACTTACCACCCACCAGTTCCTTGTCGGTCAGGAACCGTTCACATCCGACGCAATAGGTCCCCTCGTACTCGTCGTAGTAGATATCCCCTGCCTGGTGAATACGGCTCAAGACATCGACCACCACCTTCTTGTGCCGATCCTCGGTGGTGCGAATGAAATCGACGTTGCTGATCTCCAGAACCGACCACGCATCACGAAAGCGGGTGCTGATTTCATCGACGAACTCCTGGGGATCGCGGCCGGCCGCCTGCGCTGCTTGATAGATCTTTTCGCCATGTTCATCGGTGCCGGTGAGATAGTAGGTGTCGTATCCATCAAGACGGTAGAATCGCGCCAGAAAATCACCTACGACGGTGGTGTAGGCGTGACCGACGTGAGGTTGGTCGTTGACGTAGTAGATCGGTGTGGTGAGGTAGAAAGTCTTGTCCATGAAAGTTATGATAACGGCTGCCCAGAACAATAGCAAACGAATGTCGTGAGCTTGTGTCGAGTCATGTCAGTAGCACAATTTCGCGTTGCACCGGGGTCGTGACCTGAGGACCAAGTTCGGCGTCGATATACACGTTGACTTCTAATCTGACGCCGAACTCCGGAAGGTAGATTCCCGGTTCTATGGTGAAGCCGGTTCCTGGCAGCAGCTGGCGGGTATCTCGGGTTTCCAGGTTATCCAGGTTTACACCGAGACCATGAACAGAGGGGCCCGGCCCCAAGCTGTGACCCGTGCGGTGCACGAAGAACTCGCCGTATCCCGCCTCTTCGATATGCGCTCGCGCAAGCTGGTCCAATTCCCACCCCTGGGAGCAGCTTCCGCGATTCCATTCGTAGTCCAGTTTCTCTAAAACCAGGTCTCGGGATTGTGCAACGATTCGAAACACCTGCTGTATCTTTTCAGGCACCTTCTCCCCCACATAAGCGACCCAGGTAATGTCACCGAAGATATTCTGCTCCCCGGGCACTCGTGCCCACAAGTCGATGAGCACCCAATCTCCTAATTCTATTGGTCGTGCCGCCTCCGCGGTGGGCTCGTAGTGGGGGTTGCCACTGTTCGAATTCACAGCGACGATGGGACGATGATCCGACTCCAGTCCCAACTCGTGAAAACGTTGCACAATGAACTCCTGGACCTCGTATTCGGAGAGTTGACGCTGTTTGGAAAGCTCCTCTGAGACAAACCGAAATGCGGCGTCCTTGGTGGCCCCGACCGCTTGGCAGGCTTTGTAGTGCGATTGACGTGCCTCCGGACTCCACGTGGTAAGGGCAAGCTGAAAGAGATCGGCTGACGAGACCACCTCGACTCCGAACGAGCGCACGAGTTCCAATGTCCCCCCATCGACCCACGAAATGGTTGGCAGCTCGCTCATCGGGGAATACTCCATGGCTGCGAGCTTGACGCCGGCGAGCGCGGCACCCAGGCGTTCGCTCAAGTCGCCCCTACTGGCGTAGACAACAACCTCGATCGGTAGGGATTCGAAAACCTGGCGTTCTATCGCGTGAGTCAAAAGTGTCGCACTCCCCTTGGAGGGTATAGACAGGAACGACCGCCGCGTGGTGGCACGTTTGCCCCCCAGAAGCTGCCAAAAAATCGGATTCCCGCCGCGGAAATCGTACAACAGCCAAACATCGATCCCCTTGCTTTGCATGAACTGTTTCACGGTGCTGAGATCAATCACTTCGGCCTACCGGTTCTCAATCATAATTCGGCTTTTTAGATAGTGCCCGGTGCGTGAGCTGGTTGCCGCGACCACCTCCTCCGGTGTGCCCTTGGCAACAACGAGGCCTCCTTCTTCCCCCGCGCCCGGACCAAGGTCGATCAGATAATCAGAGCAGGCGATGAACTCGATGTGATGTTCGACCACAACGACACTATTACCCTGATCGACGAGTCGTTGGAGAAGATCGAGTAGATAGCGGATGTCCTCCATATGCAACCCGGTCGTTGGTTCGTCGAGCACGTAGATGGTTCGATCGTTTCGGGGCCGGCTGAGTTCGCTAGCCAGCTTTACTCGCTGAGCTTCCCCGCCCGAGAGACTTCGTGCAGTCTGTCCCAAGTGGATGTAGCCTAGTCCAACATCACTCAGAACCGCAAGGATCCTCACGACCTCCGGAATCGATTCGAACAGCTCCAATGCACCATCCACGTCGAGGTCCAGCACGTCGGCTATGTTGTGGTCGCGAAATCGGATATCCAGAACCTCCCGTTTGAATCGCCGGCCACTGCAAGTCCCACATTCAGCTTCAATTCCGTCGAGGAGATCGTCCCGACTGCCGGGGGTGCCCGAGCCGCCGCAGTCCAAACACATACCCTCGGGGGCGTTGAAACTGAAATGACCGGGGCGGTAAGCCCTCATGCGCGCCTCGGGCATCTTGGCAAAAATGCGGCGGATGGGCAGCAACAATCCCGTGTAGGTCACGACCGTCGACCTCGGATTGAGACCGATCGGCTTTTGATCGACACAGACGATCCGCTCCAGCTGTTCCCATCCAGTGCACGATTCGAACGCCAGGGGGTGCCGTTCCGATCCCTGCAGCTGCACTGCGAGGAGGGGAAATAACGTGCCGTGCACCAGAGAGCTTTTCCCCGACCCGGAGATCCCGGTGACACAGACCAAACAGTTGAGAGGGATCTCCACGTCCACGCTTTTCAGGTTGTGTCCACGCAGGCCCTGCAACCCGAGCCACCCTCCTGAGCCGGGTACGCGCCGAGCATTGCGACCGAGAGCAAGCCGGCCGCTCAGGTAGCGACCCGTCAGCGAATCGGATTCGCCAACCTGTCGCGGAGAGCCCTGGGCGACGACGTTCCCGCCTGCCTTGCCAGCACCGGGGCCCATATCGATAAGCAAGTCCGCTTTGGACAAGATTTCGGGGTCGTGTTCAACCACCAACACTGTGTTTCCCAAGTCCCCCAATCGCCGCAGCGCTTCGAATAGTTTCTCCACGTCGCTCGCGTGCAATCCCATAGTTGGCTCGTCGAGGATATAGAGTACCTGGGTCATTTCGGAGCCCAACGCGGAGGCCAGGCGCAGACGTTGCAGTTCGCCGCTGGACAGCGTATCGCTGCGTCGATCGAGCGTTAGATAACCCAAACCCAAACCATCGATGGTTTCCAGCGATCTCCCCAGCGCCGACCCGATTACCTGGCCGATCAGAGCGTTGGCCCCATGCGGATTCCACTCTCGGAAAAAGGCAAGTGCGGCGACGACCGATTTTTGGCAGATCGTGGCAAGGCTCTCCCCGCCGATCTTTATCGACTTTACCTCAGGGCGATACCGGGTGCCTCCGCAGACCTCACAGGGACTATCACCCAACCGATCTTCGAGCCAGTCAAGCTCCCCGCCGGACGCCTTTGCGCGCAGCTGGTCCACAAGCTTTGCCAGCCCGGGGAACCCGCTCCGCCCTTTCTTCCCCTTCCACAAAACCTCGCGGGAAGAATCGGGAAATTCGGCTATGGCCAGCTCCAGGCTCAGGTCGTTCTTCTTGCAGAACCGGTCGACGTGGGTGAACAGATTCTCGTGACCGTACTCGCGCCAAAGGGGACCTAGCGCCTCGATCAGGCTTGACCTGCCCCCATCGAACAACTGCTCGAACTGCACGCCACTCTGGGTCCCCATGCCTAGACAGCTTTGGCATGCTCCTTGAGGGCTATTGAAAGAAAACAGACTTTCCGTTATGTCGATGAACGGTTCACCGCACTCGATGCAACATGGCCGAATGGCAAAAGACAACTCCTCCTCTCTCCCCTCCACAACTACCTGCGCCTGTCCATCACCCAAATCCAGTGCCGCGTGCAACGAACCCCGAAGGCGGCGGCGGGAATTCTGATTGACCGTCAGCCGATCGACCGCTACTTCCAAAGAGGAGATGCCAGAAAGACTCAAATCGTCGACGATATGCAGCTGACCCTCAATTCGCAGCCGGCGGTACCCACTGCGTTCCACCCAGTCGGCCAGTTCCTCGTCGGACTCCCCCTTTTGACGACGACGTGGGGCGAGAACCAGCAACTTCGTCTCGGCCTGCATTCCCGCCAGGATCTCATACGCCTCTTCGAAGCGCTGCGACGTCACTTCCCCTCCGCAACGCAGGCAGAATGGGGTTCCAACGCGCTCGAAGAGCAGCCGCATCTGATTGTGGACCCCGGCCAGCGTCGCCACCGTAGAGCGAGGATGGTGATGCAGACGATCCTGTGACAGCGCGATGGCGGGCAACAATCCCTCGATACTCCGTACCTTGGGTGCACGTCCCATGCGGTTGACGCCGCGTTTCGCCATCGTCCATAGATACCTGCGGCGAGCTTCCGCGTACAGCGTGTCGAAGACGAGCGACGTCTTTCCGGAACCCGAAAGTCCGCTCACCGCGCTGAGCTGACCATGGGGAATATCGACGCTTACGGACTGCAAGTTATGTTCTTCGGCACCTCGGATCGATATGGCGGTTCTCAACGTGACGCTCCTAAACGGTTTGACCAGGAACCCGCCGAGGCTGCTTGACAGAGCGGGCCGTACTCGATTATCAATTAGGAACCCAATCGGTGCGATAACTGCGAAAGGTTTGGCATGCGGAAGCTGGTTCCTGCGTTGTTCTGCTCGTTGTTCTTGGCCGGGTCGGCAGACGCTCAATTTCAGATCAGTTCGAGCCAAGGCCGCAAGCTCTTCAACTCTCCCGCGACAAGCACGAACGGTCTGTCGTGTGCCAACTGCCATGCCCACTTCGACGAATCCAAACTGAATGACGGCTTGATTCGTGCCGGACACAGTCTTTACAATGCCGCCAAGCGGACGACGTTCTGGGGAAAGGATCCCGAGCTTCCCGGGGCGTTTCCGGATATCTCCTCGGCCGCCGCTATCTGTGTGAAACAGTTTATGCTCAACGATCATGGGCTGACTGCTGAGCAGATTCAGGTCTTGCAGCTCTACCTCGATTCCATAACCCGGCGGGCTTTGCCCGCTCCGCTCCCGATCGCTCCCGCTGCTGACAAAACCGGTCGATACGACGGGTTCGAAGACGGAAACAAGCTTCTCGGACGCGACCTGTTTTATGCCGCCTGCAATGTCTGTCATCCCAACGCCAACGCGGGTATCGCCCCCAACCCGATCCCGCGAAATCGTCCGGCGTCGTACTACGCCAAGATCATTCGCGAAGGGGATGGGCTTGGTGCGGTGCTGTCGGGCGTAGATCCGAATGCCTACCTGGACGGGTCGGGTAAGTTCATGCCCTTCTTTGGCGCGGATCGCCTCTCCAAGGAGCAGATACGGCATATCGTCGCCTTCGTAAAGAGCTTGCCGCCCTCTCAGTAAGCTCGAGTCGCGGCTACCGCTGCGTTCGATATACCTTCCTGGTTCCCACCTGGAGAAGTCGAACGAAGTGGTAACCGAACGTAAACACCATCCAAATGACCGCCATCTGAAACCCCAAACCCGGATAGCCCACGAGGGCACCGAGGGTGAAGATCAACAAGGTGATATTTCTGCGGGCAGCGATCAGGTGGAAGCTGGCGTCCACGGGGCTGAAATCGAAAATCTCTTTCCCAACCAGGCGTTTGAAGCTGCCGCTGACGACCTTGTCGAGCGCGAAGACGGCTATGCCGGTGACTGTCCATAACAGTTCAGCACCAGACGCCGCGGATCCAACCGAGCCCAGATACCAACCGAAGGCGGCGTACCACAACGCCAAGCCGGGCGCTGCCACAATGTGTTCGATAGCGCCCATCCTGTCGCTTAATTGAAGCCGGAGCCGGGCGAGCTTGCCGTCTATGGAGTCCAGCAGGACACCCATCCACGCCGAAGAGATTCCGGCAGCCAGATGACCGGTAGCAATACATGGAATAGCCCCCCAGATACCGAGGATGGACATCGACGTCAGAAGATTGGGCGCAATGGAGGTAAAGCTCAACGGATAGGTGATGCACCGCACAAGGTGGTAATAGCCATATCGCGCAACCGCGTCGATGACCCCTTTGAAGGTGCGTCGGTACATTAGCCGACCCAGCGGAGCGAGATCCGCGGGTGAGAGGACGCGTTTCATCATCGGTTCCATGGTCAGCCTCAACGCCGGCACGTAGTGTCCGATGTCACGAGAGGCGATGGTCTCCAGTTCCTTCCCGGGCAGGATAAGTGGCACTCCAGTTGTTGCCGACGAATCATCGTTGACCTCGTCGATATCTCTGACGATCTGCTTTACCTGTCCGGCAGTCAGATAGGCTGCAGCCTCGGCGTTGCGGCCAATCACTCTGCACCCGGGACCGGACTGCAGCAGGTGAACCAGTACTCGATCGTCGTAGACCACGTCCCCCTCCAGCAGAACCACATCGTCCTCCATGTGACCAAGCTCCCGAGCCAACGCGGAAAGCGTCTCGACATCAACGACGATCAGATCGAGGCGGTAGAGATGGTGCAGGTCGCGACGCCACCTGCTCACCTCATGGGCGCTAAACTGGGAAACCCAAATGTGGAACCGTTCAACGCCAAGGAGCGCCATTTCGCGAATCTGACGCTCCACGATGTTCATGCCCCAGAGTTGATACCCCGATGCCTTGCGCCTGGCGTCGATGCAGACTATTAGCGGACGCTTTTTTTTCATCAAATCGGGAGAGAATTCTGGAGATTCTGATCCATTCATACGGCGGGTTGCAAACGACTCATCGCAACAGAGGCAGCACCGTCCCCAGGGCCCGCTTGTAGTCGTCCAGAGAATCTATTTCGGTCCAGGGAAGATCCCCCGCTTCCACCGCGTGAAGACAGCTTGCTTCAATCAGCTTGCCGTACGCAGATGTGGGAAAGGCGTTTTCGTGACCGCTCTCGATCAACAACTCCACCTCCGACCGCAGCGAAGCAGCGCCCTGGGCATCGAATTTGGCCAGTTGCATACTCTGAGCCATCGCAACCGCTGGATCTAGTGATTTGCTGATCCTCGTAATGCGTTGTTTCGCGTCGGTAGTGACGTTCATCTCGTTCGCCGTCAGTTGCCTTCGCGAATCTACGGCTACGGCGTTGGCAAACGGGGCATCGAGCAAACGCCTGAGCACCGAATCGTGGAAGAGAATGTCGCAATTGAAAAGAAACAGGTCCGTGTTCAGCTCCTCGCGGGCTAGATACAGAGAATATATGCTATTGGTCGTCCTGAACTGGTCGTTTTCGACGTACCGCACGCAGGTCCCCAGGTGCTCCCTGACCTGAGGTGCTTGATACCCGATCACCAGCACGATGTCCTCGACGCCACAGCTGTGCAACGCGTCGATCTGGTGCTGAATGAGAGGTTTCTCCCCGGCGTTGACCAGGCATTTGGGAAGGTTGTTGGTAAGCGGATGAAGTCGTGAGCCGATTCCGGCGGCCAGAATAAGTGCCCGCATTACTCAGACCTCGAGATTCTTACCGCGTCCCTTGGGCGAGGCGCAGCTAGTGCCCTGTATCGGAAGTAGGCTTGTGAAATGAGGACACCGAGTCGCCCGGTCTGCAAGGCACGCGATCGAGGCGTATTGGTGAAATACGCCGAGTGAGCGTAACACGGCAGAGCGGGATGAATCGGCGAATTAATACAGGCATATTTTCGATACAGGGCACTAGGTTCCGATATGCCAATAGTCTGCTAGGCGGAATATTCGGATAGAGAGCGTTCCAGCTCGGAAGGATCAACTTGCTCACCGCTGTTCAGACGTTCAATGACCGATTCGATCACTTCCTTTGCTGCGTCGGCAGTTTTGTCGCTGCGAATAAAACCATCGAAATAATGGTCACCCGTCATCGCCGCATCTATCTCTTGATCCTTGTTGTGGTCGTCGAGCTCGGTGAAATAGACCACATTGTAGCGCTGGTTGTAGGAGGACTCGCGGTACACCTCGAACATGATTTTGTCTATTGCCGGCATCAGAATATTCTCGCCCCGTTGGTTTTTTCGAACATAAGAAAGCTTGAGTCGATGGTCCAGTGAGAGAATGCCCCGCGTACATAGGAACGGCGTGCTCGCTTCGCACGCCGTTTCCTATTAACAAGATGCAGCTTGGAATTCTTACGCGACGAGTTCGGGTTCTGCGTTGGATACTCCGACGCTCTCCATCACGCCAGACTCGTACTCTTGGCGCAGCTCTCGCTCGAAGTCCGCCAACTGCTCCTCGACCTGGCTCCGGGTGTCGAGCTTGCGCACCAGGTCTTCCCGGTAACGGCGCAAGAAATAGTCGATCGTCTCAACCCTGATCCTGATCGACCCCGTCGGTCTGTTCTCGTCTACATCCTTGAAACAGAAATAAGGTGTCCCGGAATTCTGCACGGTTTCTTCCACCACCGTGTAGATGGGAGCATCGTGACCGCATTTGAAGCTGGAAAGCTCCAGAGCGACCAAGTTCGGGTGTCGGGCAGTAAACTTCGCTGCCCACACCTTGCGGTTCGTATTCTCGCTGTAGGAGTTCTTCCACGCGTCGGCGATATCCAGCGGATGGTTGATCACCCCTTCCTCAACGTCCTCTCCGAACAGGCGCTGGAGGATGTCATCGTCGATGGGAAGGCTGTCCTGGGTCAACACCGGATAACCCAGCTTCTGGAACTCTGCCAGGATTTCGTGGCATGCCCCCGGGTCGTTGTGGTACGGGCGGGCCAGCAGCACGATGCCGATTCGTTTCTCCGATTCCAGTTGTTCGAGAATCTCGCGACCTTGACGGCGCTGGTCGGCGTTGTAGCGATCCAACGCTGCGTAACCTTCCTCTATGGCGCGCTCGTTTTCCTTCCTGGACACACCGAGAACGTGTTCAAATTGCTCGAACATCTGACGTTCCAGCAATTGCGGCTCGCTCGGATTCACGAACGTGTCTATGAACTGGATACCCATCTCGGCGAAAAGGTCACCCTCTTTCGTGAAGGCCGCCTTCACTGCTGCCGGCGTCGTGGCAACGGTGGGACAGGCGCGACAATCCTGCGTACCTTTCAGATCAGTCGGCAGGCAGTCAATCATGGGGAAGAAGATGGCATCCAACGCCGATTTCTTGTGATGGGTGTGTATCAGATTGTGGACGTGCGGGATGCAGAGCTTCGACGGAAAACACGGATCCACCGAACCCCGCTTGGCTCCTTCCTTGTACATCTCCTCGGAGGTGAAGTCCGAATAGACGAGGTTCCTTCCCTTGACCCCGAGGCTCTCGAAATACGCGCTGAACAGCGGGTTTAACGAATACATGTTGAGCACTTTGGGGATCCCGATGCGGATGCTCTCCCGATTTTTCATCTGTTCCACGCGCCGCTTTTGCGTTTTGTTGAGACTAAGCCGTGGCAATGGGTCGGCCACCTCCGCCGGTTTCATCGACCGAAAGACATCGGTGGCAGCCACCTCCTGAAGGTTCGGGTAGGAGCCCCGATTCTCGTCCATGCCTTTCTTGATCACCTTCATCGCTTCCACATCCTCCACCAGGCCCCGTTCGCATGAATTGCCGACAATGAGCCGCTTCGTCCCGTCTTCGATCGGAATCTTGGATTTTCGCGGCGGCTCGACGGCCTCGCTCGCGGATTTTACCTTCACGTCGATGAAGGAGCGCAGACATTTATTCTTGCAGAAGAAACATCTCGTATCCTCGCTGCGATGCGTCGTGTAGCCGATCTTGCTGACCTCATCCAGGCCGATGAAGGTTGACTCCCGCCCGTTCTCCCAGAGACGGACCGCCTCGATAGCGGCGCCAATCGCGCCGGATTCGCCGCAGTGTTCGTGAACGATGATCTTCGGTTCCACGTCCTTGGAGTTGAAGCGCGACTCAATGAAATCGACCTGTGACTTCACGGCGGCCATGTTCTTCTGGGTGCCACCTTGAAGCACGAAATTGGTGCCCAACGCCGCCAGGTTGGGGATCTGCGCCACGTAGAGCCAGATGTTTTTGGGCAATACGGCGGCGAGCCCCGCCATAATCTCTTCCGCTTTCCAACCCTGTCGCTGGAAATCGACGATATCCGACTGCATGAATACGGCGCAACCATAACCGAAGATCGGCATCGTTTCGGCGGTAAACGCGGTATCGGCGTACTCTTCAACCGGAATACCGAATCCGCTCGCCGTCGATTGGAGGAAATAGCCGTTGCCGGCGGAACATTGGGTGTTGAGCTTGAAATCTTTAACCTGGCGATTCTTCAGGACGATGATTTTGATGTCCTGTCCTCCCACATCGCAAATAACATCGACGTCTTCGTAGAATTGCAGTGCCGATTCGGTGTGAGCCACCGTTTCCACCAGCGCAACGTCCGCGCTGAGCACGTCCCCAAGGATGTCCTTGGCGTAACCCGTAGTCCCGACGCCCGCCACTTCTAGCACGGCACCTGGTCCTTCCACCTGCTGTCGCAGTAGGTCGAGGACTTCCATCGTGTCTTCGATCGGATTGCCCTTGGAAAGCTGATATGTCTTCACAAGGACGTTCCGGTTTTCGTCGAGTAGCACCGCTTTCGTAGAGGTGGATCCACCGTCAAGACCGATAAAACCTTTTACCACCTGACCCGGTTCAAAGGTGGCGGGGATGAACTTCTTCTCCTTGAACCGCTCTTTGAATTCCTCGAGCTCATCGGTCGACTTACTAAGGCCACTGCCTCCGGCCTTGGCCTTGTCCTCCAGGCGGCCGAACTCGATGTAATGTTCCAGTGCTTCGGTACCCTGGTACACGCCGACGTCGGCGTCTTCCTGCTTGCCGAACTCGACGGCTCCGATCGCAGCAAAGTACTGAGCGTTGTCGGGCACCTTTATGAGTTCCTTGGGATCGACGCCCGCAGGCAGCGGATATTCTCGTTCCTCCCAAATCTTTGGAATGTTGTGCTTCCACGCTTCGACCATACCACGGATGTAGGTGTTGGGACCACCAAGTAGCAAGACATGCGGGCGCAGTGTATTACCCCGTGTCAGCACAGAAAGGTTTTGGCCGACGATAGCCTCGAAGAGAGAGGCCATTAGCTGGTCTGTAGGCACACCCATTTTTTGAAGCGAATTGACGTCCGTCTCGGCGAAAACACCGCACTTTCCTGCCACGGGATGCAGCTTTACGTCGTAGTACCCCTGGTCGCACAGCTCTTCGGCAGGAATACGTAGTTTAGCGTTGATCTTGTCGATGACGGCACCGGTGCCGCCGGCACATTTGTCGTTCATCGAAGGGATTTTTTGTTTCTTGCCTGTCTCGGGGTCCTCCTTGAAGATGATGATCTTGGCGTCCTGCCCTCCGAGCTCGATCACCGACCCCGCCTCTGGATACAGCTTTTCCACGGCGAGCGAAACGGCATTCACCTCCTGGACGAACTTTGCGCCCAGATGGGGCACGAGATTGTTGCCGCCACTGCCGGTTATGAAAATCCGGTAGTTACCCGCCGGCGCGCCGAGGGTTGCTTCGATCTCCTTCAGCAGCTCCAGCGTCTTTTCTGGTTGTCTGGTGTCGTGGCGCTGGTAGTCTCTCCAGACGATTTCGTCGGTTGCCGCATCCACCACGACGGCTTTTACTGTCGTGGAGCCGACGTCCATACCAATTTCCAGCTGCCTGGCTTTGCCGTTCATCGCTCGCTCCGGATCGGTTGCTTCAATTCTGATTGATTACGACAAGCTCTTTGTTGAGATCGTCAATCTTGGTCGTCGCCGAAGAGGTTGCATCCGCTTCGGCCGCCGAGCTCCGCTCGCGACCCATTAGTTGTGCGATATGCGCCGCGAAGTTGGCTGCCGTCCCTATGTGTCCCTTGGTGTGAGGCACGACGTACAACCCCTCTTTGAGCTCGGGATGTTCCTCGACATACGCTTCGATTTCAGAGGTCGATATCCCCCACTCATCCAAGGTCCGGGCAAACTCCCCTTTGCACTTGGTCTTGGCTTCGCCAAGAGCCATCTGAACGCGACTGTGGGCATTGATTTCGCCCTCACCCGAGGTCTCGATTGGCAGGTAGATGATATCCTTAAAATTGTTGATCACCGCTGACTGCGCCCCGTCAGATTGGGTGCTGGGCATGCAACCAAATGGTTTGAGCCCCAGGACCATATGGGCGAGATCCTTATTGTGGTAGTAGATATTCTTCGCCACCTCCATGTATCCCTCTCCCCCGCCGGCCTTGGTGCTGTAAAAGGGATCCCCAAGGCGCTGCAGCTCGTACTGATTGCACAAATCGTGGGGGACGTCGGACAGCGCCGTCCGCAGCCGTCGCCACTCGCGGCTGAAAAGCTTCTCTACCACGGTAAGGAGGACGAGAGGGCGGTAGTCTTTATAGAGACGTTTTGCCTTAGCCCCGAACTGCCACCAGTCCAATTTCTCCCGTAGTTCGTCGAGCCCGGCTCTATCCTCCATCTTGCGTTTCGACTGGCGAATGACATAGGTCAACCAGGTTCCGATCGGTTCGACCATCACCTGAGCTCCCTCGCGCTGAAGGAACTCGAACATGTTGAAGTTGCCGTCCCCTTCGGTGGTCTGGGCCCAGAACTCTCCGGTGATCTTAACTATCGGCTTCGGGCGCGTCCGATCGACCTCCACCTCGTTAAAGCGCGCGCCTGCACGCTGCAGAGCCTGCACGTAGTCCTCACCGAGCAACTGGCGATAAAACTGACCAGCTAGCTTGGCTTTACCCTGGATGCTTGGAAACTTGGCCAGAAACCTGGCCAATCTGCCGTCGGGAGCGTAAACCGCCCCCTTCTTGAGAACCTCGCGCATCTCTTCTACGCAATCTTTCAAAACGCGATCGGTATCCCCTTCGTTCACCTCGTAGGGGCGCAACTGGTAGGCAACGTCATTGAGTTGGTCACCGATACAAAAAGCGTTCAACAAACCCAGGAAGAATTCGGGATTCAGCTCGAGCCCGGCTTCCAACTCGGATTGAGAAAGTCCACCCGTTTGCGAGAACAGCAGGACCCTGAATCCATCGAAACCCGAATTGCGCAAAGCCAAGCGGTACTCAGCCTCGTACATACCGAAGCGACAGGGCCCGCAGGCGCCAGCGGTCAGGAACACGTAGTTGTCGATTATCTGCTCGCGGCTTTCACCATTTCTTTCCAACCCCTGGAGGTATTGAACAAGATTTCCGACGGTGAAATAGGTCGGATTGCACTGGCCGTTGTTGCCATATTCCTTCCCCAACTGGAAAGCCTCCACGTCGGCCGTAGGAATATTCATGGCCTTGTACCCTAACCCTTCGAGCACTCCGTGGATGAGGCGCTCGTGTTTCCAGGTCAAACCACCGTAGAGAATGGTGGTGTGATGCCGCTGGTCTTTGGTGAAAAACCGTTCCTCAGGTTTGGCAAAGTGTTTCCGCTCTTCCTCTTCCAAACCTAGTTCGGCTTCCAACGAAGCGCGTTTTTCCGCCAGCTTTTCTTGGATCTGCTTTTCCACGCTGCCTGGGTTCGCTGTCGCCGGATTTGCGACATCCAATTTTTGTTCCATCAAGCTCACGAGATTACCTCCTAGAGGGTAGTACAAGGTGTGGTGCGATCGTTTTAGGCTCTCAAGACTTCATAGACTGACATGTCAGTCTAACAAGGTTTCGGTCAAAAAGCAATCGCTAACTTTCGCTAGCGTCAAGCAGATGTTTGAAATGAATTAGTGGAGCAGAAGGCCTGCCCGGATCAACCGGCACGCCTTAGAAGATTCTCAGAGTAAGCAGGCCCTGCATTCCGAATTTGAATAATTCATCCAAAATTGCATCAATCCCGATCGAGCCGTCCTCATCCGTGGAAATCAAGTATATGATCTCCTTGACTGAGCCGAGCACGCAGCGAGCCGCAATCTGCGGCTCGCAGTCCCGTACCAAACCTAGGCTCGTACCATGTTTGATAGCGGCTTCGATCCGCTCCAAGAGTATGTCGTAGAATTCGTCCAACTTCTGGTCAAAATCGGTGTCCAGGCCGCCGGCTCGATTGAGCAATATTTGAGTCTGGCCCTTGTCCTCGAGAGCCAGCTCGATCAGCGCACGAAGTATTCGCTTGAGCTGCTCGAGGGGTGGTGGTTCGCCCTCCTGCAGACTGATCGGCTGGATAATCTGCTCTAGCCGTGCCAGAAGGTGATCTAGAATACTCTCGAAGACGTCGCGTTTGTTCTCGAAATACAGATAAAACGTACCCCTGGCGATGCCTGCCCTTTGAATGATGTCGGAAATCTTCGCCCGATGATACCCTTTCTCCGAAAACACCTCCTTGGCATGACGGAGCACGATCTCTTTGCGTTCTTCCTTTGTTAACACCAACTCAATCCCCTGGAGAGCAGTCTCGCGTGTAGGCACCGGAGCCGAACGTAGAGTCAGCTCTACATCGGCTCGGGTTAGTCGAATTCAACTGATTCGATACTAATAAAGTAGGTACTAATATAACCATGAATCGCTGGAGCGTCGGCCAAATTGGACGCTAGCTCCGAAAACGGCCGCCCCACGATTCGAGAGCAGCGTCTCGCGGGGCCTCCGCGAACCATCAAATCGTACCTATATCGTTGCCCCAAATACACTTCCTCGCTATATTTTCTACGCGAAAATTGACATCTCGGCGAAATTCCGCAGTTCGCTAATGGTGAACCATCCACTCCCGTCCAGAGATTTGGCAACAGCGTCGGGCGTCTCGTTGAGCCCCCGACGGCGCAGCAGTGTGCGCACACCCAACCGGGCTAGATAATTGTTGAGACTTGCTGCTAAAGCAGTGATTCTGGTTGCAGGCAGAGGTCGTCGACTCCTGCCGCGTACGCAGTCGTGCCCGAAGTGCCTTCTTCCCATCGGCGAAAGTACGATTCTCGAGCATCAGTTACTGAACCTCTACAACGTGGGCTTCGAAGAGGTGGTCCTCGTGTGTGGGTTCGGAGCCGACAAGATCCGCCGGGCTGCCGCCGAGTTCGGCGGGGCCATGAATATCGAGATCGTCGTGAATGAACATTTTGCCGTCGGCGACAATCTGATATCTCTGTGGGCTGCGCGTCACACCTTGGATGGCAGTTTCGTGTTGCTTAACGGCGACAACCTGTTCCACCCGAGTATCCTGGAAGGCCTGACCAGGTCGCAGGATCCCTGCTGTCTGATGATCAGTCGGAAAGACTGTTACGACGATGACGACATGAAAGTCCACATGGAGGGAAGTCGGATCGTGAGGATAGGCAAGGAACTCGATCCTCACACTACCGACGCCGAATCCATCGGAATAATGCGGTTTGCGTCCGACGCAGTTGATGAACTCAAGGAACGACTGGAAGGGATCATCTCAGGCGACCACGAAACCGACTGCTGCTATCTCACCGCGGTGCAAGCAATGATAAACACCGGTTACCCGGTCAACTTTCGCGATGCAGAAGACCTGCCCTGGGCAGATGTCGATACCTTTGAAGACTTGAGTTTTGCCAGGACGCACATGCCCATGTTTTCCCAGTCGACAAGGAACCGGCTCGAACCGGTATAGGCTCGCCTATGGTGAAGAAAGGCGTTCTCGTTTTCGAGAACACGGGAGCCGGGTTGAGAGCCATGAAACAGCGAGTCGCCGGCTTGACGCTTCTGGAGCGCGGCATTCGGACGATGGCCAGGGCTGGCCTCCGATCGATCGTCGTGCTTTGTCCGTCAGGGGGACAGACCAAGCTCAGTCCGGTGACCCGAAAGTTGGAGATCGAGATCGATTTCGTTGCCTGGGAATCCCCTGAGGACGCCATGGATTCTTCGGAAGGTCATCTTCTCCTTTGGGGGGACCACGTGCACCATCACTCCTCGCTGTGCGAATTGATGGAAACGGAACTCGGTCCGCACGAGTTGATCGTCCATGCCGGACAAACGCACCAAGCTGTAAACCTGCCGGTCGGTTTGGACCAACTCCAGAGAGGGGCTGATACAGCTGCTGAAGACGGTTTGGCGAGCACCGGCGCTTTTCTTTGTGCAGCCGGGGTTCTCACTCCCGGCGCCATCTCATCCAGATGCTGCGACTTGGAAGCCCTCATTAGGCAGGGTATCGACGGGTTGCGATTCGAACTGCGCCGGTCGGAGCAGGAACTCTGGCGCCGGGTGGTCGATCGGTCGAGCAGTCGCAGCGCCAAGAACATGCTGTTCAGCCAAGTGACCAAATCTACGAGCGGGTTCGTATCGCGCAATATCAATGCCCGCATCTCTATCCCTACTAGCAAACTGCTGGTCGAGACCGGACTCTCTCCCCATGCAGTGACCGTCCTGTTCGTGCTCACGACCGGTTTGGCGGCAGCGTATTTTGTCACCTTGGCGGAAGATTACAAGATGCTGCTTCTTTCCGGTGTGTTGTGGCAGTTCGCCGCCATCTTCGATCGTTGCGACGGCGAGATTGCCAGAGTTCGCCTCTGCGAATCCAAATTTGGCGCCTGGTTCGATACCGTGACGGACAACATTGCTTATATCGCAGCCTATGTAGGACTACTGATCGGCGTACAGCGCCTCTACCCCGACCATCACTACTACATGGGGCTGGGAGTTTCTGCCGTGATCGCCCTGTTCCTCTATCTTGGCGTGGCTTACAGGTACGCGCTAAAAACGGGCTCCGGGAGTTTGCAACATTACTTGAGGGACTCTATCCAGAACGTGCCGGCGGACGAGAAGATTTTCGTTTACAAGATCATGGAGAGGTACGGATTTATCGCCAAGCGCGACTTCTTCTCATTCTTCTTTTTTATCACCGCCGCAACGAATATGATTCAAGCAACCTACTGGTTCGTGATCATTGGCCAACATCTCCTGGTGGTGGCGGTTCTCGTTTCGCAGCGGAAGGTCCATGAGACCTACCAGCGCAATCGCATTGCCAAAGACGACGGCGTTCCGGCTCTCGAGCCGGTGCCGATCACGCCCGGATCTGAGAAGGCGCGATGAAGTTTTTCAAGCTGGTCATGCCGGGCTTGGGGCTATTGTTCCTGGGGTATCTGATCGGCAAGCTCGGACCGGACGAAATTCTGCGCAACTTCGTTCTCATGAAGTGGTCGTTTCCACTCGTCCTCCTTCTCGCCGGTTCCTGGCACGTAACCAATTCGTTGGCGTGGAGCTTCGCCTTTCCGCCAGGTGCGTTTCGTCCGCGCTTTCGGATGCTGATCATGGCAAAACTCGCCGGGGACGCGGTCAACCAGCTGACGCCGCTTGCCAACATCGGCGGCGAACCGCTCAAGGCGTACCTGCTCAAACACGAGTCTCCAACCTCCCGGGGGCTTGCATCCGTGGTGATCAACAAGACCGCCCAGATAATGACCGGGCTTCTATTCACCACGGTTGGGCTCGGATTGGTCGTAATCCACAATCTTCAGGCGCCCTACGCAATTCCCCTTCCATTGCGTGTGGGCTTCGCGTTACTGCTGATGCTAGGCGCGGGCCTTATGTGGCTGTTCTTCATGAAACAGCAACACATGTTTTCTTCTTTGCTCAACCTCCTTCGACGGGTCGGAGTAAACACGCGACTTCTGGAAAGCAGAATGGCCAAAGCCGCTAATATTGACGACAACATCAAACGTTTCTACCGCGACTACAAAGGACGCTTCTTTCTGGTCCTGTTGTTCCACGCCATGGGTTGGCTGCTCGGCGCCTGCGAGACATTCGTCATCCTGAAAACCCTCGTTCCCAGCACCGGTTTTCAGGTCGCCTTTCTCATCACCGCTCTCACCGTCGTGATCAACAGCCTGTTCTTCTTTATGCCGTCGAATATCGGCGTCCTCGAAGGTGGCCAGGTCTTCCTGTTCCTGACGCTCGGGCTTAGCCCGACGATGGGCCTTTCCCTGGGCATCGTGAAACGCATGCGCAAGATATTTTGGATTTTCCTCGGCTGGCTTTTCCTAACGCGCATGAGCCGGGGCGTGTTGGAGGCGAACATTCTGGAAAAAAGTCGCGCCTCGGCGGCATTTGATTCTGCTATGGAACAGAGCAATCGCTTGAATTATCCCTGACGATGCACAAAGTCACGATTGTTCTCTATTGTGCTGCCGCAGGCGTACTCTGCGCAAGCCCATCCCAATCCCAATCATCAATCCACAGGTATAGCCTTTCGGAACTCATCGAAAGAGCGACGAGTCACAATTCCGAGATCGGGGAAGCGAAGTGGCGGCTCCGCAAGGCCGAAGCCCGGCAAAGACAGGCGTCGGCAAGCCGGATTTTGCCTCGGCTGCGGCTGTCCAGCGAAACGGGACTCGTACCGGAAGCGGAAGGTGACATCTTTAATCCACCATCCGATACGACCGGGGTCAGACCCCTTGGCCCTTTCGTGCGAGCAGAGCTCGAATTCGCCCAACCGATCTATGCATTTGGCAAGTTTGGCAACCTCATACGAGCCGTAGAAGCAGGGGTGGCGGTGGAGGAGGCCGCATTTGATGAGACTTCGCTGGCTGTAGCGTTCGAAACCAAAGAGTTGTACTACAGCCTTTTGTTGGCGCTCGATTTGCAAGATCTGGTCGATGGTCTGATCGACCAGCTCGAGGAAAGACGGCTGGAGTTCGAGGACAATCCAGATGTCACCCTCGCCAATGAGTACAAGCTGCGCCTGGCCCTCGTCGAGCTCAAACATCAGGCCGCAGAAGCCGGAGCCAACGCGGATCTCGCCCGCGCCGCTCTGGCGTGGAAGGTGGGTGTGGCAAAGGCCGATTCGCTGCAACTGGCGGATGAGTGGCTTGAACCGGAGGTTCCTATTGTGCCGTCTTTGAATGACCTGGTGTCTCAAGCGTTGGCCACGCGTCCCGATTGGCGCAGATTACAGGCCGGCATGAACGCCAAGAGAGCCCTGCGCAACGCCGCACAAAATGCCTATTTCCCCGAGATCTTTGTGGGGGGCGGCATTCGTTATGCCGTCGCTCCGCATCGAACCGACCAGCACAGCCCATTCGTCGTGGACAATTTCAATTACTTCAATGGGGGGGTTTTCCTGGGGCTCCGGCAGTCTTTCGAATGGGCGATGTTGCGCGGCGAGTTGGACCAAGCGCGGGCGGAGTATCGCGAATTGGTGGAAAAGGAAAGAGGAGCCAGCCAAGGCGTCAGGGTCGACGTCAAACGCGCCTACTCCCGATACACGATAGCCGAGACCGGATTCGAGGTCGCCCGGGAGCGACGCAAGCTCACCCGCGAGTGGTTGCGACTCGCAAAGGAGGAGCAGGAATTCGACCCCGGGCAGGTGAAGGAACTGGTAACCGCTTACGAGGCGTGGGCTCAGCAGGAACGGGATTACCTGGAGGCGATTTACGCCTTCAACATAAACCTGGCAAAACTCGAGAAAACGGTGGGCGGCACCAGCCTGGTCAAACGATGAGTGTGGCGATTGCGATTCTGACCATCATCCTCGCGCTGATGGGGACGGCGGAGATCCGGGGACAGCAGCAGCTAGCGGTCGAGGGAGAGAGTTTTCTCCTCCGGGAAGTCCGCCTGCTAAATGGGCACCTCGAAGCTCCAAAGGAGAATCTGCGCCAGGATCTGGTCGCCATGGCTGACGGTCTGATCGACTATCAGCACCTTACCGATGCAAGCTTCGACGGGTACTGCGAGTCGAGCCTGAGCAGCTATCGCAACACCAAAGGCGAGAGCGAGCTGGAGATCCTGATCGGCAACTGCCAAAAAGAGCTGTCAGCGGCATATCGCAACCGCCTCCTCGCTGATTTCGCCCGATTCGTTCGTTACAATCTGGGAGGCGCGATCCAGATACTGGCGTGCGACTTGCGTAGCGATTCGGGGATCGTGCAGGCCAAGCTCAGCTCCTCCCACGGCGAGTTCGATTTGGAGATCGCGCTCCGCCGCAGCGGTGATCTGTGGACCATCGGCGATCTGTCCATAGACAAAACCCTGCTCAGCAAACATTATCGAAAGCTCGGAAAATCCGTAGAGAAGAAGAACTATTCGCTGCCGGTCATGCTGGCCAGACTGGAAGACCGGAACCACATCGTCCTGGAGGATTTTTCGTCCAGCTCGGTTGGCGAGCTGCCAACAGGATGGGGATGGCGAGATCGGGATGACAACAAACCGAAGCCTTACAAGGTGGGCGCCTCCAAGGACCGTCATTTCCTCGCCGCAAAAGACTCCGGTGGATCGGTCATCCTGCTGAAATTTGCGCACTGGAATCCTCGTGAGTTCCCCATACTGACCTGGTGCTGGAGGGTCAATGCCTTGCCCCCGGGTGGAGATGAGCGCTACGACAACACCAACGACAGCGCGGCGGGTCTATACGTCAACTTCTCCACAAACTGGATCGGTTTACCGAAGTACATCAAGTACGTCTGGAGCAGCACGCTGCCCGTCGGTACGGTAAACCGTCGCAACCGGATCGCGCGCCCGTGGTTCTTCGTCGTCGAGAGCGGGGAAGACAACCTCGGCCAATGGATCTTCGAAAAAACCGACCTCTCAAGGGACTACCAGCGGATCTATTCAGAGCACCCCCCGAAGCGCACGATCGGCCTTGGCATTCTTACAGACGCGAACTCTACGGCGTCGGTGGCCCACGCAGATTACGCCGATTTCCGCGCCTGGACGCGCGAAGCCGATGTCGATGGCTCCATCTACGATCACTGCAAGTGTGATTCTGGAGGAAGGTCAACCTTGGAACACCGCGATTACCGCGACGACGTATCCCTAGTAACAAAGGAGGAGAGGGAATGGTAACACCCCTCTGGATCGCCTCCGCGCTTTGTCTTTGTTACATGTCTCCCATCGAGACTCGGGCCGAGGAACCGATCGTGAATTCGCCCATACACGTCCTCAAAGAACACGATCGGGCGGTGCAGGCTATCCTCGACAGCACCGGTGGAGACTCGTTGAATTTAGCGGTGCGCCAAAGAATCAAGAATCACATCAATGCCACCTTCGATTTTAAGGAGCTGAGCAAACTGTCACTGGGCCCACACTGGATGGAACGCAGTTCGGCGGAACAGCAGCACTTCGTGTCCGTTTTTAGCGGGATCATTCAAGAGCAGAACTTTGAAAGTTTCCTGCGCTACTATCGCGAGAGCGAGATCTCCTATCACGACGAACGGATTGACAGCACTTTCGCCACCGTAAACGCTCTCGTGCCGCTGAAAGCCGAGCAGGTCGAAATCACCTACCATCTTCATCGCGTCGACGGAGAGTGGAGGGTATACGACCTGTTGATCGATGGTTCCAGCACCGCTGCTGGACACCGGCGAAGACACATTCGCTACATTGCCAAGTACTCCTATGAACGACTCGTCGAACAGCTGGAGAAACAGTTGGCAAGACAAACGGGCGGCAACAGCTGAATCCATCGATGCGATTTAGTTATCAACGGCTGGTTCACTACATATACCACCACTATCTCAGCATAATTGGAGTCGCAACCTTGCTGACCTTGGTTGCAGTCTATTTTGCCGGACAGCTCCGCGTCAAAAGCAACATCGTAAACTTGCTGCCCGCCGACCACGTAAGCGTCAGCGAGCTGACCAAAATACAGGAACGCGTCGGAGGCATCGGACCGTTGATGATCGTTATCACCGGAGACGATATCGACAAGTCGTTGGACTTCATGCTTGCCCTTGCGGACTCGTTGGAACACAACGCCTACATCAGCTCCGTCAGCCGTGGCAAGGATACGCAATTTTGGAGCAAGAACCGGCTGCTATATATGGACATGGAGGACCTGGAGACCATTCACTCTAGGGTTGCATATTTCATAGAGGAAGAAAAGGTCCGCCGCTCACCCCTGTACTTTGCCTTCGAAGACGAAGAAGAGAACGTGCTGGATTTTTCCGACCTGGAAGAGAAGTACCAGGGAACGGGCACCTCAAAGCGGCAGGACAACTATTATCTCACGAAAGAGGGAAACGGGGTCATTCTTAGACTTTACCCCGGCGGAATCATCACCGACGTCTCGTTTAATCAGCTGCTTTTCGAAAGCCTCGACCGGACCATCGCAGCCATCGAGCCGAAAAGCTATCACCCCAGCATCGAATACCGCTACAAGGGAAGCTTCAAGAACAGTTCGTACGAATACAAGCTGGTTATTGACGATCTGAAGTCGACGGCGGTTTACGGATTGCTGGGGGTTCTGGTTCTCATATCGGTCTACTTTCGCCAGGTTTTTGCTTCCCTCTTCATCGTCTTTCCGTTGCTGATGGGCGTTGCGTGGACCTTCGGCCTCACCTACCTGGTCATCGAAAATCTGAATCTCGTTACGGTCGGATTGTTCGCCATACTATTCGGGTTGGGCATCGACTTCGGGATTCACATCTTCGCCCGCTACCGCGAGGCACGCCGCCGGGGCGTCGACATTGAAGCAGCGCTGAGCTTGACGGTTGTCCACACCGGAAGCACGCTTACCACAACGGCCATAACGACTTCGGGCGCTTTTTTCTCGCTAATGGTAACCGAGTTCAAAGGATTCTCCGAATTCGGTTTCATCGTGGGTTGCGGGATACTCTTTTCTCTCGCGGCCATGTTGGTCGTATGTCCCGCCTTCATCATACTCGCCGAGCGTCTCCGAGTCATCAAATTGAGCCAGAGCAACGTTCCGGCACACCTGTTCAGGCGCGGCAAATATCCGTTCGCACAACTGACCGTATTGTTGGCCGCAATCGCCACCGGCTATTCGATATACCACGTGTCCAGCCTCGAGTTCGAGTACGATTTCAGCAAGCTGAAACCTGCCAAACCCGTGCAAGAGCCAGGAAGTCTGCCGGAATCGTTGAAGGAAACTCGGTCGCCGGCTATCGTGCTGACGGAGAGTTTTGAGGAAGCTTCGGAAGTGGTTGCAACCGTGAAGAAAATCAAGGCCATCAACGGAGATTCTTCGACGGTCAGCTCGGTGAGGAGCGTCTATTCCGCGCTGCCCAGACGCCAGCCGGAGAAACTCGATCTCATCGATCGGATAGAGACGCTAATCGACGAATCCCAGAAGTATCTGGATCAAGTCCAGAAGGACAAGGTCGACTCGCTGAGCCCGTACCTGGAGGTAACACAGCTCGAGCTCAGCGACCTCCCGGAGGACATTACCAAACAGTTCTCCAGCAAAAATGGCGAACTTCTTGATATCGTCATGATCAACTCCGCCGTGCCTCTGAAAGACGGCCGCCAGGCTATACGTTTTGCCGAGGAGGTGAAGAAGATCAACACCCCCTCCGGCAGGGTGTATCACGCATCGAGCGCCCACATAATCTTCGCCGAGATGCTGGAGATCATGCTCGATGACAGCGCTGTAGCGATCGTGCTCACGTTATTGGTCGTTTCGCTGGTATTGTTCATAGATCTGAGAAACCTTACGCAAACCCTTCTCGTTCTTACGCCGCTGCTCACAGCCTTGGTGCTGATTACCGGATTCATGTATCTGTTCGACATAAAGTTGAATCTGTACAACATGGTAGCCTTTCCGACAGTCATCGGCATGGGTATCGACAACGGGGTCCATATTTTTCACAGATACCGGGAAGAAGGAGCGGGTTCGTTGCGTCTCGTCCTTAGAACCACGGGTGTGGCCTTGCTGGCCACAACCATGACGACGATGGTCGGATTCTCCGGTCTGATTCCCGCAAATCACCCTGCTCTGCCTTCGATCGGTATACTCTCGCTCATCGGCCTTGGATGCTGTTTCGTAACGGCCGTTACGCTGCTGCCTGCACTGTTGCAACTACGCGAGAACCGCAACCGTCCACGCGAATAAACCGAACTTTCCAGGCATCTCACCGGGCAAAAAAAAACCGGTTGAATGATTCAACCAGGCTGCTCGCTTGCCACTACCTGAAGGCTAATTGTAATAGTGGAGCGGGAGACGGGACTCGAACCCGCGACAGCTTCGTTGGCAACGAAGGGCTCTACCAACTGAGCTACTCCCGCCCCGCATTTCCGAAAACAAGGGTGGAAATATACCCATGGCTGCGAACTTCGTCAAGATAATCACCTCCTATGCGGCGGCCCTGTCGATGTTGTTCATCGGTTGTTCCAACGATGGCCCCACGCAGGCTCAACGCGATGCCCGGTGGCACAACAATCAAGGTGTGGTTCAGATGGACCAACACCAATACGCCCGAGCCGTCGAGGAGTTCAAAGCGGCTGTTGTATTGGACGAGGGTTATGCGATCGGCCTGGCCAATCTGGGTATCGCTTACTTCAGCTTGGGGAAATATGACAGCGCCGCAGTTTCGGTCGAGCGGGCATTGCAGTCGGATTCCGCAAACCGGCACGCAAACTATACACTGGGATTGATCTACAGTGCCCAAGGAACGCAATACGATTCCGCTCTATCAGCTTTTGAGCGCGTCGCCGTCGCAGACGACGAGGATCCTTTGGTCTATTACTATCGCGGACAGGTCAAGGCTAAGATGGGACGATCCGAGAGCGCGATTGAGGACTTCAAGGCATCTATACACCTGGATTCGTTGAATGTGTCTGCCTTCTATGCGTTGGCGAATCAGTATCGCAGAATCGGCCAAAAAGAGAAATGGCTGGAGACCTTGAATCGGTTCAACCAGCTGAGCCAGAATGGGCACGGCGGAGTGAGTTCATCCTACCAGGGCCAGGGTAAATACGCGGAAGTGGTTGCGGATGCAAGCCTTGCCAGGCCCGATGAAGAGGATAGAGGCGGTCCCTTCCGATTTACAACAGAAAACGTTTCGGTTTCGGGTCGGTTTGCGAGCATCGGTGACCTGGATCAAGACGGCGACCCCGATCTCTTGGTCGGCGACGGAAGGATTCTGTTGTTGGAGAATCACGGTGGGGAGTTGTCCGGCGGGGCCGATCTGGGAGACTCCGCATGGACCGCCCAAGGTTCCGCAATCGGTGATCTGGATAACGATGGCCGGCAGGATCTCGTATTTTTCGGGGCTGGCTACCGGCTTCTGCGTCAAAACCCTGAGGGTTTCTGGAGTCATTACCAGGAGATACCCGGGGACGACGACGAAGGGGTCCTGGCTGATCCGGATCACGACGGCGACCTGGATCTTCTCGCTCTGCGATCGCGCGGGTTGCGCTACTTCTACAACGATGGGACCGGCGCCTTCGTCGCCGAGTCGGACTCTAGCGGGCTATTCGCGAATGGCACCATCGACAAGGTGGAATGCTCCGACCTGGACAACGATCGCGACCTGGACTGCATCGCACTGTCGTCGGGTGTGCTACTCCACTTTTCGAACAATCGAGATGGCACGTTTTCCAGATTCCAAATCGAGCTCCAGCCGGAACACTCCTCGGTGCTGGATTTCGTCATTGAAGACTTTACCCAGGACGGCTCCATGGACCTGGCGGTGCTTCTGCCGCTCGGCGAGATCGGCTTGTATGAGAGCGCGGCGGGGAACGCCTTCGAATCGATTGGCAGCGTGAGAAGCACAGATGATTCCAAGCGGACCGTTGTTGCGGCCGATCTTGACAACGATGGCGACCTGGATCTGGTTGCCGCCGGCGCGGAGGGAATGCATGCGGCCGCGTATTATCGGAATCAACTAGATCTACACAGTGATGCCATAATCGACCAACCGGCAACCCATGTTCTGGCAGCCGACTTCAATCTCGACGGAGCTGTCGATCTCTGGGCAGATGGGGTGATGTTGCGAAACGAGTTGGTTACCCAGAATTGGCTCTCGGTTTCGCTGGAGGGCTTGAACAGCAATCGGGATGGCGTTGGCGCCAAGATTGAGGTCAAGTCGGCGAACCGGCTGCAAAAACGGGAGGTCAAGGGCAATGGCGATAGCTACGTCGTCGCGAATTTCGGCCTCGCCGGTGCCGACTCCGTTGAGTTCGTCCGGATTCTTTGGCCCAGCGGGGTGCGGCAAACGGAATCGGCTATGGCAGCCAACCGATCCTTGCGGTTGACGGAACTCAATCGCAAGGGAACCTCATGCCCCATCGTCTACGCGTGGGATGGTGAGCGCTTCAAGTTCGTTTCTGACATCATGGGAGGGGCGATCATCGGCTACCTTCTTGGACCCGGCGAATACAACCGGCCCGACACGGACGAGTATCTCCCCCTTGGCGAGATCGCCACGAAGGATGGCTGCTACATCATTCAACTGGCCAATCAGCTGGAGGAGATCATCTATGCAGACGCTTTGCACCTCATAGCTGTGGATCATCGAACGGGCACGATGGTTTTCCCCAACGAGAGATTGCTGTCGGAACCACCCTATCCCCAATCCGACATCTTTGCGCTAGAGGGGTTGCGTTCTCCTGTGCGGGCTGAAGATCATCTCGGGACCGACGTCCTCGCGAAGATTCTCGCTGTCGACGGCGATTGGATCGAAAGTTTCGAAACCACCGGGATCCATGGCTACGTGAGCGATCACCACGTGACCCTGGACCTGGGAGATCTTAACGATGCAGCTCGCCCCGTACTCGTGGCGCACGGATGGGTGGACTACGCCCATTCTACCTCCAACTGGGCGGCAGCTCAGCGGGGATTGGCTCTCTATCCGCCCACTCTCGAGGTGATCGACGAAACCGGAAAATGGGTACAGGTAACATCTGACATGGGGGTTCCAGCCGGATTGCCCAAATACATGGTCTTCGATCTGACAGACCTTTTCCCAAGCGACGACTACAGGATTCGAGTGGCGACCAACGCTGCCGTATACTGGGATCAGTTTTTGATAGGTTCGGCTGTGGATGACGTCGCTGCTATCCATCGGCTCGCGCCCACGCGCAGTGACTTGCATTGGCGCGGCTATCCAGAGCACACTTCGATCAACGGAACCTTTGCTTTTACGTATGAGTACGGAAACCTGAAGCAAACAGCCCCATGGGGCAGCCATTCCGGGAGCTACACGCGCTTCGGCGACGTCACGCCGCTCATGCGGGAGGTGGACGATCGTTTCGCGATCCTATTCCACGGTGACGAGTTGACCGTCGAGTTTCGAGATACCCTGCCTGAGCTTTCCGCAGGCAACAGCCGCACGTTCCTACTGTACGCCGACGGATTTGGCAAGGATATGGACTATCACTCCGCCTATTCCCTGTCGGTCGAACCTCTCCCCTTTCACGGCATGTCCGGATATCCGTATGCGTCCAACGAGGAGTATCCTCGGAGTCGGGAAAACCAGGCATACAGGCAGGAGTACAACACGCGTCGTATCAGGGGATACTTCGAGTGAAGGGATTGAGACGGTTTCGTATCTATTCGACGTCGTAATCCATGGCGCAGCGAAAACCGATGTACTCCTGTGAGGTGGCCGACATGGCGAAATGGCGCGCAACAGATCTGATATCCATCCTGTTGCCCTGGAATCCGCCACCGCGATACACCTTGCGGTTGCCGCTCGGAGGGCCTTGCGGATCGAGATCTGTGCTTGACTGGTAATACTGATCGTCATACCAGTCGTTTACCCACTCTCCGACGTTGCCGCACATGTCCCACGCCCCTGACGCGGCCTGGCCGCGAGGGAATTTGTCGATGTCTGTAGTCTTGCCGTCTGGATTGTCATAGTTCGCACAATCGGGATTACAGGTTCGCCCCCAGGGGTAGTCGAATGTTTGGTCGCCTCGCGCCGCCCACTCCCATTCAGCTTCTGTCGGCAGACGTTTGCCGATCCAATCGGCGTACGCTTTGGCGTCTTCCCAGGAGACGTTTACCACCGGATGGCTAGCGCGGCGCGCCTCGGGAAAGGTACGATTCCTCCAGTGAACCGGTACGCGATGATCCGTCGCGTCGACAAAATCCTTGTACTGTAGATTGGTGACCTCGAACCGGTCGAGGTAGAATTGGGTGATGGTAACCTTGTGTTCCGGCTGCTCATCGATGTGACCAGAGGTGGCTGAGCCCATCTCGAAGGTACCACCCGCTACGAGGATCATCTCTTTCGTATTGAGCTCCTCCTGCAGCCCGACGCGCTTCTCCTCAAGTTCCTCGATTTCCTTGCTCATCGAGGCGATGGATTGTTGGATATCCTGAGTATTCGTCTCCGATTGGCTGATCTTGTCGGAGTAGCCCTCCTTGCGGGAGCTCACCGAGTCTATCCCTGGCGCCATCCGGGCGAGTTTCTTGCGGTAGTCGATGAGCTGATGAATCCAGATGAAGGTGCAGATAATTATGATGAACGCATATGTCCAGTCACCCATGATTGGCGTTTCCCTGCTTGACGGTTGTTCTACCCAGGCGGATATTTCGTGTGATCCCGTTCCGCCGTTCCTAGCCAGCCCAAGATAACCGAAACCCGACAATGCTGAAGAGACTTGCTGTTCTCATCGCCGTCCTCGGAGCAACCTATTTGTTGCTCTTCCTGGGGACCTATCTGGCTTTCAACGACAATCTACCCGACATCGACGATTGGAGTTTTCAGCCGAAGCGGATCACCAAGGTGTATTCGGCAGACGGCCAGCACCTCAAGGATTTTCTCGAGGAGAACCGGGAAATCCTGACTTACGACGAGATTCCGAAGTCGATGCGCAGCGCCCTCATCGCCACGGAGGACCAGCGATTCTTTTCCCACTGGGGAATCGACATTCGAAGAATCTTCGGAGCCACATTCGCCAACGTCAAATCGCTTAATATGACAGCTCAAGGAGCCAGTACGATTACCCAACAACTGGCTCGCAACTTGTTTACGAAGGTTGGTCGCCAGAGAGGAAGCGAGTCGCTGGATGCTGTGCGAGCCGGCTACGCCCGCAAGATGCGTGAGCAGATTACGGCGGTTAACATCGAGCGCCGGTACACGAAACGCGAAATCCTGACGATGTACCTCAACACCGTGTACTTCGGCCACGGGTGTTACGGCTTGAAATCTGCCGCCCGATATTATTTTGACAAAAATGTGAAGAATCTGCAAGTCGAAGAATCCGCCCTTTTGGTCGGCCTCCTGAAGGCGCCAGCAACCTACAGTCCTATACGCAATCCGCATCGAGCCACTAAGCGCCGCAATCAGGTCCTGCTCAATATGACGAAGATTGGCAGGTTGTCGCGCACAACTTATACACGGCTCAAAGGAAGGGAGATTCGGCTGCGGAGAAGACGTCTTGCCGAGACCTACGGTCTGGCTCCCTACTTTGTCGAACACATTCGCCAACGGCTGAACCGGCAATTCGGCTCCTCCCTCTATCGAGACGGATTCACGGTACACACAACCTTGAACTCGCAGCTGCAGAGAATCGCGGAAAGATATTTTGAAATCGAGATCGGAAAAGTGCAGGCGCGGGTCGACCAATACCTGGCAGAGCAGGATTCGACCTCCGCCGCGGTCGACTCCAACGCCATCGTACAGGCGGCGTTCGTGGCGATGGACCCTGGTACGGGGCGGGTTTTGGCGATGATCGGCGGCCGCAATTTCGAGGAAAGCAAGTTCAACCGCGCCACGCAGGCTAAACGGTTGCCCGGTTCATCGTTCAAACCCTTCGTGTTTACCGCTGCCATCGACAACGGTCGGTTTCCCATCGATATATTGGACGACAACGCCGTCACTATATGGGAAAGGGATGGCGAGCTTTGGGACCCGGAGAATTACGATCGGAAATTCAAAGGCCCCATGACGTTAAGGGAAGCGTTCAAGCAATCCCGCAACCTCATCGCCATCAAGCTGGCGCAAGAGATCGGACCCGGCCTCATCAAGAACTACGCCCGACATATGGGAATAACCACTAGAATTAGCGCCGTTCCTACCATTGGAATCGGTACCAGCGCTGTCCACCTATTGGATCTCGTCGCGGCGTACTGCGTTTTTCCCAACAAAGGTGTCTATGTCGAGCCGGTCGTGACCGCCCGTGTGGAGGACTGGGAGGGAAACAGGGTTTTCGAGCGCGCCGCGGGACGAAAACGCGAGGTTCTGCGACCTGCGGCTGCCATCGTCATGACGGACATGTTGCGTTCCGTCATCGACGAACGGGGCGGCACCGGCCACCGGATTCGATCGGGCTACCGCTTCAAACCGGCCGCCGCAGGCAAAACCGGGACCACCAACGACTATGCAGACGCCTGGTTTATCGGATTCACCCCACACATAGTAGCGGGGGTGTGGGTGGGAATGGACGATCAGAGTCTGGCGTTGTGGCCGAAACAGGCCGGATCCGTGGCAGCGTTGCCGCTCTGGGTGCAATTCATGAAAGAGGTTTACTCGGAGGTAGATTACTACAAGGAGCGCGCCGACGAAACGTTCGACTATCCGGAGGAGTTAGTCGTTCGCCTGGCGGTCTGCAACGTTACCCACAAAATCGCCACGAGGTACTGTCCCGATCAGGCCGAAGATCTGTTCATCAAGAACGAACCGGTACCAAGCGGTTGCGTATTGCACAGTTCCGCCCGCAGCCACAACGGTCGGATCCAGCGCTTTTGACGTTTCGATTCATCGTTTGGGAGGCAGCGACAGGAAATCGTCGCCGGTGGCGGGCTAAAATCCGCGGCGCCGAGGTGTGGTAGGGCCCTACTCTTCCAGCTTGAATTTAGTGGGCTTTCGGCGGCGCTCGCGCTGCCGGTATTCCTCTACCTTCTTGCCGGTCTCGGCGAGTTCCTTCTCCATCTCGCTGATCTCTTTCTGCAACGCCTCGACCGTTTCTTTGGTCGTGTTGGCGGCAGTTTCTTCGGTCTCGATTTTCATCTCGCATTGCCGGATTTCCTGCCGCGCGAGATCCGCCTTCGGTTTCAAGGCGGACGAGGAATTGAGGTAATCCACGATTATCCACACCAGGAAACCACCCGCGCCCAGCGCTATTGTAACATACACCCAGGCCATTCTTCACCCGTTCATGGAGAGAGATCCCGCAGGATCTTCGTAATGCGCGCCGCGTATTCGGCGTTCATAAACCCCATTATCTTTGCCATCTTCGCTGGTTGCAAATTTCTCAAAAGCATGGCGACGGTGGTATCCGGAAGCTCCGCTTCCTGCTGCAATATTTCAGCCGCCGCCGCCGGTTTGAGCTGATTGTAAAACTTCGCCAGCTCCTTTATGCTCTCGGCCTGCCGGGCCTGCATCGTGCTATCTTCGATGAGTCCCAACTCTTGCTGCAACTGGAGGAGGCTATCCTCCTTGGAGCTGATCTTGGCTTTCTCGATTGCAAGGCTGTCTTTGACGGTTTCCGTTTCCACCGTCTGCGCCTCATAGTACTCGCGATATTCGTCCGCCAACGCGAATACGTCCTGCAATCTGTCTTCCTTCAGACGAAATTCTTGGGCGAGTCGGGTCGAATCCCTGGTCCCCAGCAGCATATCGCGCAAATCGGCTGGTTTGCGAACCGTTTCGGTAAAAAAGAGCATCGCAACCAGCGCTGCCGTGAATGAAACGAACATCCCGACTATGAGCAGAGGCACCAGGAGAAACTTCACTCGTTCATCTCACAACAGAGTCGGGCGTCGAAAAACTCCTCAAAGTATGAAGAAAATGTAAAACAACCCGCTGACCAGTGCGGTGGACAATCCGAACTCCACGATCCTATTATCAACCGGAACAGACGTCTGGTCAACAAGAGCACTGCTTGCCAGCTCTGCAGATCCCTCTCCGAATGGCCCGGCTTCCATTCGTAGATCCCTGCTACGAGCCCAGCCAATGCTTCCGTTCTGACTCTCCAGACGCAGAAAAATGGCACCTCGAGCGACGCGGCGCACGCCGCGACCAAAGACAAGCCATTTCGGCTTTTGAGGTTCATATACCACCTGTGGATCGACCATGCGGTAGTACAACCTCCACACCCCCTCATTTCGCTCAGGTCGCTTCAATACAACCGGGATGTGGCGACGCAGGGCCTCCCGTGCAAGTGCATCTTCGGCAATCCAATTCCGAGCCTGGCGCTCGTCCGGCAATAGCACGATCCCCTTCCCCGCCTGGTCCGGAAGCTCGTCTAATAGCTCGCTCACAACCCCATGGACAGCACGGCTGAAGAGCTGCAAGTCGGTGAGGCCACTCCCGGTACGCGCGTCAACCTCGGCGGATTTCGAGTTCGCCCAAGCGCCGCCGGCTACTCCGGATATTGCCAGCCAAAGGCCAAGAACGATACCTGTCAGTTTCGCCAACTTCAGGTCCAAAAAACATTGTTTTTCAGCTTCGATAATCTGCCGAAACTGTATAAGCCACTTACACTTGCAACAGTCGAACCTTAACACAAATCCCCCTAGCTGTCAAGGCATTTCTGGCCTTGATTGCCCCCGTTTTGTCGGTGTTGCAAGGACCTGTCTTGACTTGGCTTTAGATAATCGAATACGTTATTGAAAAGGGCTCAGCGCGCTTCCGATCCTCACGTCTCTTCCGGCCGAAACCTTGTCAGATTACCTTGTATATAGCCTCCTAGGAGTCTTCATCGCTTTCTTCTTGCTGCCAATTAGAGTCGCGCTGCAGATTCGGCGGCAAGACTATGAAGCACCTCTCGAGTTCGACCTTCGCTGGGCCTTTTTCCGCGGACTGGCGGGGATAGAGATCCAGAGGAAGTCGCCGAGCTGGCTTATTCGACCCCTCTTGTTAGGTATCAGCATCGCCAGACCTCGGCTGCGGCTGACCCCGGGACCGAAGAAACCGAAAAAAGAAGCTGTCGAGAAACCGGGGGGGCCGGAGAAACCGAAAAAACGCACTCGAGAGGTGGTGAATCAAGTGCGGGGGTTGGCTGATTTGCTGGCGGCTCCGGGTCTTGGGCTGGTGCGTCGGCTGCCTAAATCGATCTCGTTGCATAGATTGGCCCTCAAGGGCTCCTTCGGTTTGGCAAATCCCGCGTCCACCGGATCGCTGTGTGGGTATCTCCACGCAATAAATGGTTGGGATTCTGCTCCGCTCACCCTATCGATCCATCCCGAGTTCACCAGGAGTGGGCTCAAGGGTCAAATCAGTCTCGCTCTACATCTCCACCACGGGTACGCCCTATTTTCCTTGCTGCAGTTTGCCGGCGTCGTCGCCTATCGCTACGTGACGCGATTCGCTGCCGGCAAGATGCACAGGATCCGACACTTAGTACACGCACCGAACCGGAGAACCTCAGATGACGGCAAGCCTTGAAAGCCTGATCGAACGCGTGCTCGGCGAACTCCACCGCATGGTGAAAACCGAAACCATTGTCGGCGAGCCCGTGGAAGCTGGAGAAGTAACGCTAATACCTGTATCGAAGATTTCTTTCGGGTTTGGAGCTGGAGGCGGTTCCGAAGGGGGCAAGGGTCAAAGCGGCACGGGTGGCGGCGCCTCGGTAGAGCCGATCGCCTTCGTCGTAGTGCACCCGGACGGCAAGACCGAGATTCTGCCCATTGGCGACAAGGACGGCGGTTTGGGGCAGCTCGCCCAACTGATGCCGGAAGCCCTTTCCAAGGTCAAGAAGTTCATGGCGAGGAAGAAGGACCAGGCGATCGACGAGGAAGAAGACCCAGGCGAGTGACCCGTCCGCCCAACGCGGCACTTCTCTATCAGAGATGGTCTCTGTCTGTCGGAAATAGCTTGAAATACCCGTCGAGCACCAGATGGACGTACCAGCCCACCACGCAGGCGACCAGATATATCTTGTTGCCCAGAACGAATTGAAATCCGTCCGGGAATAACCCATCGACGATGGTCAGGTTCCAAAAACCGAACAACAGGAAAAGCAGGGACGGTACGAACAACGGCGCCAAGCGCCAGTGGGTCCATCCCCTGTGATGGTCGATAACCGGGAGTAAAGCCACAACTCCAAGGAGGGCTGCAAGTCTGTAGCGGTCGAACCAGGCCAACACAAGCATAGAAGACAGGATAGCGCGGAAGAACCACCGTTGGGGTATGGAGGATGTATCCAGGTCGGGAAAGAGTGAGAAGAAAAGCGTCAGCGCGAACAGCTGCCCCCACGTGCTGAAATCATAGTGGGCGATATTTCCGGTCTGCACCGCAAGCTCGGCAAAAGCAACGCCAGCAAGACATCCTCCCACTAAGTGGCCGCGGAATTGCACCCGGCCGCCTCGCTATTGCTCGTCTTGCCCTGAGCTTTCTGGTTTTGGTGGTAGAGCTGACCGCAAGCGGCCAAGACATCTCTTCCCTTGCTTTCGCGGATCGTGACGGCTACTCGGGTCGAACCTGTGAGAATATCTCTGAACAGGCGGATTCTATCCGGCGTCGGGCGACGGTAATCGTCGGAAGGTTCGAACTGGTTGTACGGAATCAGGTTGATCTTGCAGGGAACTCGCCTGCTGAGCCCGGCGAGACGAGCGGCGTCCGCATCCGAATCGGTCAAACCTTCCATCAAAACATACTCGAAGGTGACCCTTCGGCCGGTCAGATCGAAGTACTCTCCGGCGGCGGCGACAAGCTGATCGATATCGAACTTGCGGTTGATCGGCATGATGGTGCTTCTCAGCGGGTCGGTGGTTCCGTTGAGGGAAATGGCGAGACCAACGTTGAGGCCCTCGCGCGCCAGCCTTCGAATGCCCGGGACATAACCGGCGGTAGACACGGTTGTTTTGCGACCCCCTATCGCGAGACCCTGTTCCTGCCGCATTATCCGCAAGGACCTCACCAGGGGGTCGTAGTTGAGTAGCGGCTCACCCATTCCCATCATCACCACGTTCGTAACGCGGCCGTGTTGCTCCAACGCCAGGCGTTGCATCTGAATGAGCTGATCCACGATTTCGGCGGCCCTCAGATTGCGAACGAACCCCATCTTAGCGGTGGCGCAGAATGTGCAACCTAAGGGACAGCCGACCTGCGAAGAGAGACAAGCGGTGACGCGCGACCCTTCACGCATCAGAACGGACTCCACGTGCAAGCCATCCCGCAATTGAAAAAGGAACTTCGTCGCACAGTCTGCGTTGGAGCTGACCGTCGAAGTCAGACGCAAGCCGGTCACCTGAACCCGCTGTTTGAGTTGCTCGCGAAACGACTTCGATAGATCGGTCATATCGTCTAGATCGGTAGTGCCACGTGCATGCACCCAGGACATGAGCTGCCCGGCGCGGTACGGCTCATGCCCGAGCCCTTCGACGAGGGCAGTCAGCTCCTCGGGGAGCAGGTCTTTTAGATCGACGATATCGGGGTCATTCATGACGTGCTTCGATGCGGATCCGCTTGACGGAAGAGTGCCGTAGGTTTATTATAATAAACATCTTGCGAATAATTCGGTAGGTCGGCGCCGGGGCCGCCGCGCGTCGATCCCCCACCCTTCGAGTCACTGATCAGCACGCTCTAACTTGAAAACCAGCCTCCCATCGGCAGCTTGGTTCTGGGCTAGCATCATCTCCATTCTCGTGCTGATGGGCCTCCGCTTTGAAATCCTAAGTCAGCGCAGCCTGGCACATCCGGCAGGCCCGCGCACCCTGGTTGCGCTCGTCGAAGATTCCACAGGAATCGCGTTCGTCGGGCCGCTGCCGGCGCAACCTAAAGCGGTGATTCGGGATCCCAGCGTGAGGGTGATTCGCGATACCCTGCGGCGCGACGATTCCATCTACAGCTCGCTGAAACAGCACGGCATTTCCGAGCTCCAGATCGCCCAGCTGACCCAGGCGCTCGGAAAAGTTTTCGATGCCAAGAACCGCTCGAGGCCCCGCGACAACTATATATTGACCGCCGACATGAGCGGTCAGCTTCGCGAATTCAGATACGTGTCACATTCGCAACCGGAAAAACCAATCCTTGTTGAGCGAAATGGGGACGGCCTGTACGGACGCCGCCTCAGTCTTCCGTTGGAACGCAGGACTGAAGTATTAGAAATTATGATCGCCGACAATCTTTCCAACGCCATGAATCGAGCCGGGGAAAGCGACGTATTAACCGATCTCCTCGCAGATAAAATCTTCGGAGCTGTAATCGATTTCCAGAAGGATCCACGGGAAGGAGATCGCCTGGGCGTCGTGTTCGAGAAGCTCTATCAGGATGACCGTTTTGTTCGCTACGGAGGCGTGCGCCTTGCTCGTTACGAAGGCGAGCAAGTATCCAAGACCGCGGTGAGCTTCGATGAAGGAGATGGCCGAGCCCGATTTTACGATGACGACGGCAACACATTGCGCCGCCCGTTCCTCCTGAAACCCCTTTCATTCCGCCGCATAAGCTCGCGCTTCAACCGCCGGCGCTTTCACCCCATTCTGAAGAAAACGATCGCCCACCTCGGCACTGATTACGCTGCCCGTCGAGGTACCCCCGTTTGGGCTACTGGCAGGGGCACGGTAGTTCATGCGGGCTGGAAAGGAAGCTACGGCAAAATGGTCGAAATCGAACACCCCAACGGCTACCGCACCAGGTTTGCGCATTTGAGCAGAGTTAAGGTCCGACTGGGACAGCGGGTGGACCAGTTTGATACAATCGGTCTGGTGGGGGCGACTGGACGAGCCACCGGTCCCCATCTTCACTACGAGTTGATCAAGCGTGGCAGGCACCTCGATCCTGGCAGTGTCAATCGCGGCATCAAAGGTACGCCACTGGCCGATGACCACCGCGGCGCCTTCGTCGATCAACGCGATCGGTTGCTGGAACTCCTGGAAGCCAAGTCACGCCACCGATCGACACAGACGGTGTTGGCTTCGGGCATCTGAACACCACCTGCTTTACCCGGGCGATGGCTTGACAGCGGCTGTCCCGTGGCATTGTGTTTCTCCAATAATGGAACGCGATTTCCTCGAGGACATCGAAAAGGTCGTCGACGCCGATGGGCGCTTTCGCAAGGAGGCATATCTCTTCGTTTTCGATGCCTTGCAACACACGGTGGAGTCGATGGGCAAGACCGATCTGCCCAAAGACCGCCGGCACGTCTCGGGGAAGGAACTGCTCTCTGGAATCAGCGCTTTTGCGTTGGACCAATTCGGACCCCTCACACGCTCGGTATTCCACCATTGGGGCGTGACCTGTACCCGCGATTTCGGCGGCATCGTTTTCAGCCTCGTCGACGCAAACCTCATGAGTAAAACAGAAAACGACAACATCGAAGACTTTTCCGAGGTCTTCGATTTTGACGAGGAATTCGACTGGAGGAAACGAAGGGCCGAATTCAGACCGAAATCGTCAGCCACATGAGAGTCGCCTATTTCGAGTGTTTCTCCGGCATCAGCGGCGACATGACCCTCGGTGCCCTGCTCGATGCCGGTGCCGATATCGCCGAGGTTTCCGCCGCTATCGACAAGCTTGATATCCCTGGCGTAGGACTACAGACCCGGCGCACCACCCGCAACTCCATCGCCGCCACCGCCGTCGATGTTCTCGTCGCCGGCAAACCTATCGTCGAGGACCGGGAGCATCTCCACGACGGGCAGTCCGGGCACCACGTGCCAGAGATCGTCGGGATTATCGAAAAAAGCGAGCTTGCCAACGAGGACAAACGACGGTCCGTGGAGGTCTTTCAACGATTGGCCGCAGCGGAGTCCCGAGTTCACGGCATTCCGCTGGAGCAAGTCCACCTCCATGAGGTAGGCGCCGTGGACGCTATTGTTGACGTTGTGGGCTCGATCGTCGCGCTTTCATCTCTGGGCATCGACCGTGTCTACTCTTCGAGACTTCGCTTCGGCACTGGATTTGTGACCTGCAGCCACGGGAAAATTCCTGTTCCAGTGCCCGCCGTTGTCGAGTTGTGCAAGGACGTGCCCTCGGAACAGACCGACATTGCGGCGGAATTGGTGACACCTACTGGCGCGGCGTTGATAACAACCCTTGCAGATGGATTTGGATCGGTACCAGCCTTCGTTCAAGATCGAGTCGGTTACGGGTGCGGCAAGAGGGAATTGGATGTGTTGCCCAATCTACTGCGCGTTCGCGTAGGAGAGTGTTCCGAGCGCCCTCAAGGCGACCAGTGTTTGATGGTCGAAGCAAATATCGACGACATGAATCCGGAGATATTCGGCTACTTGTTTGATATCCTTCTTGATCGCGGCGCCAAAGACGTCTTCGTCACTCCTGTTCTCATGAAGAAGGGCAGACCAGGGCAGCTTCTTTCCGCGCTCGTGGACAGCGCCCGGTTGGACGATGTCGCCGGGGCGATACTCCGAGAAACCACCACTCTCGGGGTCAGGCACTATCCGGTAGATCGAAAAACAATCCACCGTCGCTCAGAAACGGTGGCGACGAAATTCGGGTCGATTAGGGTGAAGGTCAGCGAGTTCGATGGCAGACGCAGATTTGCTCCCGAGTACGACGACTGCCTTCGCGTTGCCAAAGAAAAAAAGGTGCCTATTCTATCTGTATTCTCGGCAGCCCGTAGTGCTATTCCGGAGGATGACTTTCAATGAAACCCATTTCAAAATGGGCGCTAGCGAGTGCCCTGTGTGCTTCCGCCTTCTGCACTTCTACCCTCAAAGCGGAGCGCCCTATCGAGCTGGGTGAACTGGAGAGATTCGATCTTCTGCGGGTGTTGCCTGTTATCGAGGGGCACCAACCCAGAATGATCTTGGGCGATATTCATGGCTTCGTCAGGGTTTTCGAGCAACGCGAAGTGGGTTTCGAGGAAATTTGGGTCAGCGAGTACCTTGAAGGTGCCATCGGCGGTGTCGAGGTGATCGACATGGACAACGATTCGAAGGAAGAGATCGTCCTCTACACTGAAACGGGCAGACTTCATTATCTCGACGTCAAGTCTTATACCATCAAGTGGAGCAACCCACCGTCTGAATATGAGCGAATAACCGCGCTGACGGCGCAGAATGTGGACGATGACCCACAACCGGAGCTTATCTTCTGCGCCGACGGCCGGCTCATAATCTACGACGGCCGCGACCAGTTCGAGGAGTGGCGGAGCGACCAGGACAACATCACTGCCACCGAGCTGTTGATCGCCGATGTCGACGGCGACGATGAACGAGAGATCGTGCTCAACGATGGGTTCGTCTTCGACGCCTCCTTCCACGATCTCGAATGGCAGTCTCCCACCCAGTTCGGCGACAAGATGGGAGTACTCGACCTGGACAACGATGGAATCGTCGAGCTCGTCGGCGAATTTCGCGGCCGCTTCATCCGCATATTCGATGTGGATTTGCGACGGGAGAAGTCGCTCAAACGTTGAGGTTCTTGCGGGCGCGAATCGTACACGAAAGGAGTTCGAATGTCTAGACCGGTGACGCTGTTTACAGGTCAATGGGCCGATCTCGATATCGAGACCATGTGCCAGAAAGCCATCTCTTTCGGCTTTGACGGATTGGAACTGGGCTGCTGGGGTGACCATTTCGAGGTCGAGAAGGCAGATGCCGCCTACTGCGAAGCGAGACGCCAACTTCTAGAGGCACATAACCTGCAGCTGTATTCGATCTCGAATCACCTTGCGGGTCAGGCTGTCTGCGACAATATAGATGATCGACACAAGGCGATTCTGCCCGGATATGTCTGGGGCGATGGTGACCCCGAAGGCGTGCGACGACGAGCCGCCGATGAGATGGTGGCGACGGCAGAGGCGGCCAAACACCTGGGGGTGGAAGTCGTCAACGGTTTTACCGGATCCTCCATCTGGCACCTGCTCTACTCCTTCCCACCGGTTCTGCCAGCCATGATAGACAACGGGTTCCGCGACTTTGCGGAACGTTGGCGGCCAATTCTGGATGAATTTCAAAGTCGTGGCATCCGCTTTGCGTTGGAGGTGCATCCCACCGAAATCGCCTTCGACATCGCTTCAGCTGAACGCGCCATCGACGCAGTGGAAGGACACCCCGCCTTCGGATTCAATTACGATCCGAGCCACCTGGGTTACCAGGGAGTTGATTACGTCGAGTTTCTGTACAGGTTCGGCGAGCGCATTTTTCACGTTCACATGAAAGATGTCACCTGGTCCAGCTCGCCCACGGATGCGGGTGTATTTGGTGGTCATTTGGATTTTGGAGACCGTCGAAGATTTTGGGACTTCAGGTCGGTGGGGCGCGGTAGAATCGACTTCGAGGAAATCATTCGCGCCTTGAACCGCATCAACTATTCCGGGCCGCTTTCCATAGAGTGGGAAGACAGCGGTATGGATAGAGAGCATGGCGCGGCTGAATCCTGTGCCTATGTAAAGGAGGCCGATTTCGAACCTTCCGCCTTTGCCTTCGACTCCACTTTCGCAGATTAAGGAACGTTCGAGATTGCCCCCCGCGCAATTGAGGTTGACAACTCTCCTGATTTCATTGATGTCGCTTGCGCCGTGCTTCGGACAGGGGCATGCCGGAGGAATGACGGAGGAGGAGCTGAAGATTGCCACGGAGAGTCTTCAGAAGGCACTGGCCGGCCCCAAGGAAGAGGCCTATCTGCAGGTACTCGTCGACGCCAAGGTCTTTTACAATCCCTACGCCGACACCGCCTCATCCTACGATATAGTTGTCCGCTACGATCCGGCGCGCTACCGCAATGACCGGGTCGGCGTCTACCCGATCACCTTCGAGGATCAGTTCATTCTTTGGGGAAAACGAATTTCCCTTTTCACCCGCAGCACCGAATGGGAGAGCGGCTCGTTCTATTTACGGGACATCGGCAGCGCCAGGGAGGCATGGATCTCCACCGAGGATTGTCGCCGGTTGTATCAGCCTAGAACGAAGAAGCTACCGCCCATTGGCGACAACCCCGCGACCTTCAGGAAGTGGCTACGCTTGATATACAAGATCGAGCCTGGAACGGAGTTGCGCACCATGAGTCGATGGCTGCAGCTGCTGAAGGAAGAACGGCGCGCGCTCGTCGTGAAGCGCATGCGCGAAGCCCATTCCGCCGCCCAGGCTGCGGCTCAGGCTGCCGCCGAACAATAGCGCTTTGCGATCCCTCATCTACGGTTTAACCGTCTTTTTCTCTGCGGCACTTGCGGGGTGCGACACCCCACCTGCCGACGTGTTGATCTTTGGCCGCGGGTCGGATTCGATCGGCCTTGATCCTGCTCTCGAAAACGATGGCGAGTCGTTCAAGGTCTGCGACAACATCTATGAAACGCTGGTTCAATACGCCGCTGGAAACACGTCGGTAGAACCACTTCTTGCCACTTCCTGGGAGGTCTCATCCGACCGCCTGGTCTGGACCTTTCGGTTGCGCTCCGGCGTCCAGTTCCACGACGGCACCGCATTCGATGCCGCGGCGATGAAGTTTTCACTAGACAGACAGTTCGTGAAAGATCATCCTTATCACGACGTAGAGGGGGCCTTCAAATACTGGAAGGATATGGGCATGGACGCCATCGTCGAGCAGATCGCTGCTCCCGACGACAGCACCCTGGTGATCTCTCTCGGCCAACCCAACGCTCCATTCCTGTCCAACCTGGCGATGAACTTCACCGCTGCGGTGAGCCCGACAGCGGTACGGCGGTATGGAGACGACTTCTTCAAGAACCCCGTGGGTACGGGACCGTTTCGTTTCGTCGAATGGCGCAAGGATGAACGCATCGTGCTGCAACGAAACGAGAGCTATTGGGGACGCGTCCCAGAACTCCAGCGGTTGATATTCAAGCCGATTCAGGATGCCTCGGTGCGGTACCTGGAGCTCAAGACCGGTGCCATTCACGGCCTGGACAACCTGAGCCCCGAATTCATCGACGAGATTCGCCAGAATCCCGAGCTGCGGCTGCTCGAGCAGGCAGGCATGAACACCGGCTATCTGGCAATGAACATGGAGCGCCCACCGTTCGACAATCGGCTGGTTCGCCTGGCCATAAACCACGCAATCGACAAGAATTCACTGGCAGCAAACTTCTACCAAGGGTTGGCGACTCCCGCAAAGAATCCGATCCCTCCGACCATGTGGGGGTACAACGATACGATCGTAGCCTACCCACACGACCCGGCGAGGGCGCGAGAGCTCCTCGCCGAAGCCGGATACCCCAACGGTTTCGATACGGAGCTATGGGCCATGCCTGTGCCGCGACCGTACATGCCGCAGCCGGACAAGATTGCCCAGGCGCTGCAATCGGATTTAAGCGAGGTGGGCATCCGCAGCAAGATCGTCCAGTGGGAGTGGGGAACCTACCTCGACAAGGTGTCCGCCGGCGAACATTCGATGGCTCTCTTGGGGTGGACGGGAGACAACGGCGATCCGGACAATTTTCTGTTCGTCCTGTTGGACAAAACCGCTGCGGAGAAACCCGCCCAGAATATCGCCTTCTACCGTAGCGATGAGCTGCACGAAATTCTCGTTCGCGCCCGCCAAATGCCATCCCAGGCAGAGCGGGAGGTTTTATATCGCCGCGCCCAGGAACTGGTTCACCACGACGTTCCCTGGGTACCTCTGGTTCATGCCACCCAGACTGCTGCCTTCCAGAGGGTCGTCCGGGGGTTCGCGCTGCACCCCACCGGAAGCAAGTGGTTTCAAAACGTGCACTTCGCGCCTTGACGCCCTCGCAGCCCGTGGTGAAAGGCACTTGGGATAGCAAGGCCGTGGAATTGCAGCCGAGATCGAGGCGTGTGAGTGAGACGCATCAGAGAGATGCAGCGATCGAGCACAACGCAGAGATCGGCTGCAAGGGCCGGCCGGAGCCCGAATGGCTTTTTGCCACGGGCCGCTAATCTATGCTCAGCTACATCTTTGGGCGACTGACCATACTGGTGCCAACGCTGCTGTGCATTTCGCTGCTCGTCTTCCTGATGATTTACCTCGTACCGGGCGATCCAGCCCAGGTAATGCTGGGAGAGCGCGCCAACGCCGAAACACTTGCAGCCCTGCGAAAAGAGATGGGGCTGGATCAGCCGTGGTACGTCCAGTTCGGTAGATTCTTCGGCGGTCTGATTCAGGGGGACCTGGGCCGTTCAATCCGCACCCATGAAAGGATCTCCACCGAGATCCTGCAGCGCTTCCCGGCGACATGCGAGCTCACATTCACCAGCATGATTCTTGCTACCGTCGGCGGCACCCTCGCCGGTATCTTGGCCGCGGCACGCAGGGCGCGTTTCTTGGACTACCTCAGCATGGCCGTTTCCACCGCGGGAATCTCCATACCCATATTCTGGCTCGGTTTGATGTTGATGCTGCTCTTGGCCGTGTACCTTCCGGCGTTTCCGATCTCGGGAAGGAGCAGTCCCCATATCTTCCTCGAGATGCGCTCCAACTTCTACCTGCTCGACGCTATTCTCGCGGGCAGCTGGAGAGGGCTGGTGGATGCCATGTGGCACCTGGTCCTGCCTGCCCTTACGCTCAGTACTGTGCCAATGGCGGTGATCGCCAGGATGACGCGGGCCAGTCTGCTCGAGGTGCTGGGTGAAGATTACATACGCACGGCGCGATCGAAGGGCCTGTCTGCAGGCATGGTGTTGATCCGACATGCCATCAAGAACGCCTACATTCCGTCGTTGACCGTCCTGGCGTTGCAATTCGGATATCTTCTGGGAGGAGCGATCCTCACGGAAACGATATTCGCCTGGCCCGGTCTCGGTCGCTGGTTGTTCCTTGCGGTTCAGGCCAGGGATTTTCGCGCCGTGCAGGGGGGCGTACTGTTCCTAGCGACGCTGTTCATCCTGATCAACCTCGCTGCGGATGTCCTCTATGCCTGGTTGGATCCGCGCATAAAGTACAGCAAATAATCGGCGATCAATCGGTTTCCCCCGCTCGCGCCGCCGCCAGTGGTATTCCACGCAGAAACTCCTCCCGGGGGATGCCTCCATTGAGATGGATTTCTCCGTACTCGAGCTGGAGATGGTTGTCGCCCTGCCGTACAGACATTTTGCCGGGCAAATACGAATCGCCCAGCCGTCTGTAGGCAGTCATTTCCCGAACCCAGATCGCTCGTGGCGATTCGAATCGCTCTGCCACAATAAAACCTCGAAACAGATCGACGGTCACGGTTCTGGAGGCTTCAGCGTGTGCGATCGGTACGATGGCGCGGTCTGCCCTTGGGTAAGCCACCGAGCGGGTTGAATCGATCCGGGCGGGTTGCACGACACCCAGTAGCAGGTACCCCAAATCGTACCCGCCCAAATCGATACCGATCATTCTTCGCAGAGATGTATTCGGGTCGCCCTTCCAACTCCCTTCGCGCGTTATTACGGTGAGGGAATCGTCGTGCATCACGGCGGTTAGGATATGCGAAAAAAGCGGACCGCGCACGTCGAATCGGAACATGTCCGGCTTCGCATAGAGCAAGAGTGCCGTCGCCCGCTCGTCGCGCCCCTCCACACGCAAAGAGACTTGAGCTCGCAGCTTCAGATCCTCAATCCGAGAAAACTGTTTGTGGTGGGCAGCCAGGAGTGTGGCCAGATCGCCGTTCGGTTTCCAGTGTTTAAACAACACTGCAGGCTGCCCGCAGCCGATCGCCAAGGCCAGGCAACCGAATGCGGTCAGGCGAACCAATTCAGGGTGCTTGAATGGCGAGCTTGTTTTTGAGATCCTGATTCTCCGGGGCAAGCTCGAGGGCTCGGGTCCAGTGAGTCACGGCCTGGGAGAGATCGCCCAGGGCGTACGCAATATCTCCCGCGTGGTCGAATATGATCGCTTGATCGGCGGCGTTAGCTTCATGTTCCTCTTCCCCTTCCATCTTGCTCAGCGCCCGCGCCATGAAGTGGTATGCGCGCTCGACATCACCCGAACGAAAATAGGCCCAGCCCAAACTGTCGAGAAAAGCGCTATTGTCGGGATCGAGCGAAACCGCTCGCGTAAGCAACTCAACCGCTTTGTCCAGGCGAGTGCCGCCGTCTGCAAACATGTAGCCGAGGTAGTTCAGAGCATACGCGTCTTGAGGATCAATGCGAAGCAGCCGTTCGAAGGCCTCTACAGCCGCGTCGAAGTAGTCGGAACGCCCGGTCTCGCGAGACGCCAGCTCGAAGCAGCTTCCCAAGTAGAACAATCCCCGGGTGTCGTCGGCGTCCAACTGGGAAGCCCTCTCGAGTTTGGTGACCGCTCCTTCCCACCTCTTGAGGCGTTGCAGAGCCAATCCCCAGTGTAGAAATACGTCCGCCGAGAGCGAGTCCAACTCCGCCGCGCGGGCGTAGCGTGCCAACGCTTCCTCCCACCGATCCTGTTTGGTCAGCACGATGCCCCATCGGAGATGGAAGTCGGGACCTTGCGGATCTATATCGAGCGCCCGCTCGTACACCGAAAGCGCCTCGGGCCACCGCCGCTGCTGCTCGAGCGCCAGTCCCCAGAAAAGGTGTAGCTCCATCTCTTCCGGATGCCGCTCGAGCCCCCGAATGTAGACTTGGATAGCCTGCTCATAACGATTTGCACGCTCCAATGCAGTGCCCCAGAACAAGAATATCTCGGTGCTGTCGGGCATCGCCCGGACAGCCCGATCCATTACCGTATCGAGCCGCTCGTAGTCTTCCTTGTAGATGTAATACCTGGCAACATCCAGCCATCTCATCAACCGTTTGCGGCTCCATCGCCACTATGTATTCGAACACCCGAACGGCCTCTTTGAATCTGCCGGCTTCGGAAAGAGCGATGCCGAGGCGATACAGAAAACGGGGGGCCTCTTCCCGCATGATCTGGTCGAGTCCGGAATCGCCATCGATGTGTCGCGCCAGCTCGTGATAAAACACGCTGCTTTCCGGTAAGACGCGGGCGGCCTTTCGGTACTGCGCTACTCCCTCTTCCTTATGTCCGCGCGCGATCTGAACCTCTGCCAAGCCCAACCAGGCGTTTTCCACTTCTGGGTGAGCCCGCACCACCTCTCTAAACACGCGCTCCGCTTTCTTGCTGTTCCCGCTGCGAGAAAGGACGTAAGCGATGTTGACTCGCACCTCGGAAGGGGTATCAACGCGCTTTAAGGCGCGATCGAAGAGGGGCTCTATCTTCTTGCCCTGGTTTGTTTCCAGATAGAGATGAACCAAGCGGAAGTAGAGCCGCCAGTTGGCCGGCTCCATCTCCAGCAACTTTTCGATTTCCCTGGCGGCTTCCGCCTTCTGACCCGTACGCCGGTACACCCGCAACAGCATGCGGCGCAGATCCGCCCGCTCCGGGTCGATATCAAGTGCCCTTTCGGCGAAGATCAGCGCCATGCGGTCGTCGCGAATCACCTCGTAGTTGCGGGCCAATTGCGCGAATATCGTTGCGGATGTCGGATCCAGATCCGCGGCGTTTCTGAGGGCCACGATGGCCCCGTGGTGATCCTTCTTGGCTTCGAACACCTTTGCCTTCAGGAAGTATTGCATCGCCTCTCTCTGGTGCTGCTCCGCCTCTTGGCTCCCCGATCCGGAAAGCAGAGGAATCCTGGCGGCGCACCCCAAGCCACCCTGTAGTAAGAGAATACCCAAGACGATATTCGAAGCGCGGAACATCCCGTCCTATTCCCGTGAGACAAACCTGCGTGGATCCAATGCATCGCGAAGGCCGTCACCGAGTAGGTTCAAGCCCAGCACAACTATAAATATAGCCATTCCGGGAAAAGCCATCACCCAGGGAGCCTTCAAAAGAAGCTCCCGACCGCCGGACAACATCGACCCCCATTCGGGCGTCGGAGGTTGAGCACCCAATCCGAGAAAACTCAAGCCGGCGGCGTCGAGCATCGCCGTTCCGAGACTCAGGGTGGTCTGTACGATCAGCGGAGCCAGACAGTTGGGCAAGACGCCCCGCAGCATGAGCCTGAGCTCGCCGCTGCCCAGGGCCCTGGTTGCCTCGATGTAGGCCATTTCCCGAACCGATAGCGCGGACGCCCGCACGAGCCGGGCGAATTGAGGCACCATCACGATGCTGACAGCTATCATGACGTTCTCGATGCCCGGTCCGATGATCGCCACGATGGCGATGGCAAGGAGGATGCTGGGGAACGCCAACAGGATGTCCATAAAACGCATGGATAAGGAATCGACTACACCACCCCGGTAACCGGCGACGAGTCCGATCGCCGAGCCGGCCAGCAAGGCGACCGAGATGGATATGAGCCCGATGCGTAGCGAGATGCGCGAACCGAATATGACCCGGCTCAGAATGTCCCTGCCGAAATCGTCCGTGCCGAGTGGATATGTGATAGAGGGACTCTGGAGGCGATTGTAGAGATCTTGCCGCAGCGGGTCCTGGGGTGCGAGAAGGGGCGCCAGGAGAGCAACGATCAGCAGAGCGCCAACGACGGAGGCGCCGCATAGGGCAAGACGGTGTTGACGGAGGTGAAGCCAGGTAGCGCGGAACAGGTTCACCGCTCCTTGTTGATGACTTCCTCCACCACAGTCTGCAGATGCTTCAGACTAACCGGCTTGTCGATGAATCCGTCGAATTCGTGATTGCTTATCTCGGCGGCATCGACATAACCGGACACGGCGAGCACGGGCAGATCCGGAAACTGACCGCGTAGGTTTGCGAGCAGCGCGAACCCATCCATATTGGGCATGCGAATATCGGTCAGAACCAGATTGAGCTGCTCTTCGCGCACGACGTCGAGTGCCGACTGACCGTCGTCGGCTTCGAGGACCATATAGTACGGCAATGCCCGCTTCACAAGATTGCGAAACTCCGCTTCGTCGTCGACGACAAGAATGCGGGGAATGAGATCCTTAACCTGGTCGTTGATCTGGAGATCGACTTCATCGCGACTGACATCCCCGCAGTTCGCCGCGAGCTCGACCGCCGCATTGGTGCGGGCCTCCTGTTGGTCCAACTGACGTTGTAAAACGCTGATCTGCCCTTGAAATCGATCCCGCTCGATCTGATAGTCTCGCAATCGCACATTGTCGTTGTTGAGCTTTCCCGACATCACGTCTATGATGTTGCGATAAACGGTGGCGCGCATCTCCCGATCTTCCTTCATACTGTGGTCGAAGGTCGCTTTGCGCAACGTAAAGACGTTGCTCGGCTTGCTGACCTCCACGGTGGCGGAACGGGGTTCGCCGGTTATGACGCCCATCTCGCCGACGGTTGTAACCGGGAGTATGGTCGCCACCTTTACCCCTTCCGCAGTGACTACCACCAGCTCGCCGGCAAGCAGAATATACATCTCATCGCTGGGCGAGTTGCTCTGGCAGATCTTCTCTTCAGGCTGGCAGGTTCGGTGACTGCACAACGACAGGATCGTTCGCACGTGCGATGGCGAAAGCCCCTTGAAGATTGGGATCTTCCGTAGCACCTGAACGAGAAGCTTTTCCTTGGATTCAGAGGGCATTTGTAAATGGGATGAGGTTAGACAGAGAGGCGTTCCACGAAATATAACTTTTGCCCCTGGGCTTGCAAACGCTCGCGGTTGGTCAGGCCTCAGTGACTGCTCCATGACTGCGGAGGTGTTGGTGATCATGGGACCGATGCACCAGAACGTGCAACAGCGACCCCGCCACCAATGCCCGAAAACAGGCAACCGCGGGACGGCCCGCCTCGCCAAAAGGAAGGTCGCCTGCCAGAAACCCGACACCGGTGGCGATGCCCACCACCGACAGTGCGGCAACCGCTATCGGCTTGCCATGATTGGAGGAAACCAGAAACCAGACCGCCATCCCTGCAGGAATCCGGTGCAACACTACGGCGAGCGGCAACGTTTCTATAGACTTGACGCCAGTAGGGGCGGCGATCGCCATGCCGTCTATGAAGCCGTGAAGCGTGATCCCCGCGACCGCCAGCAGCAAGGCGGCAGCGTGGGCACGGGTCGCCAGGTGGTGGAGTTTTCTCTCCACCAATGATGGAACCGCCAGACCGGCTGCAGCGCATGCGACGGCCCACACGCCACCCTCCACTATGACGTCTGGAAGGATGTGGAGTAGAACCAGTAAACCTACCGCGACGGTGACAACGGCATTTACCGACTTCAACAGGTGGGGTACGCGGTGAGCCAAGTGTTGTAGGAGGGGACCGGCGGCAAGCACCAGAATGCTCAGAAGGAGATAGCGGAGATCAACCGGCATCGTTGCTGCCAGAGCGCCTTGAGCTTGTTTGCATGTGACACAGTCACCTTTAGGAAAATGGTGTTCAAATGTAAGGCCTGCGCGGTGCCGCAACCACAGACGGCTAGTTTGCCGCTGGCTTCGCCTCTTCCTATCATAGATCTGCCCTTCCCCCCAACTCGAACTCTTCCCTCTAGGCCGCCCATCATCTCAATGCCTCGTCCTTCGGACATACTCTGCCACCCGACCGATCCCGCCATTCAGGCAACCATCGCGCGGCTGCCATGACCCTGGAGCAAGTCAGCGGATGGGGAAGATTTCCGCGATTGGTGGCGCGCGTGGAGCGCGCAAGATTCCACGGGGATCTGGTTCGACGCTCCAGAGAAGCCGAACCGCTCCTGGCCTTGGGCAGCGGCAGGAGCTACGGCGACGCCTGCATTTTCGAGAATCTGGTATCCACGCTCCATCTCAATCATCTTCTCGAGTTTGACGAAGCAACGGGGCTACTAAGGGTCGAAGCGGGCGCGACTCTCGAGAAAATCTTGCGTTTTGGCGTTCCACGCGGATGGTTCCTTCCCGTTACACCGGGCACGAAATTCCCGACCCTTGGAGGCTGTATAGCCGCGGACGTGCACGGCAAGAATCATCATGTGGATGGGTCGATCGCGAGATTCGTTCTAGAGCTGGAGATGGTGTTGGCAGACGGTCACAGCCTGCGCTGCTCGGCAACGGAGAACGGCGATCTGTTTGAAGCGACCGTCGGAGGCATGGGACTGACCGGATTTATCTACGCTGCGACGCTCCAGCTGCGGCAAATCTCCTCGGCTTACATCTCCATGCGTTCGATCAAAACGACCGGCTTCGCGGAGACCTGTGACGTCTTGAAAGACACGGCAAGTGAGTACGCCTATTCTGTTGCCTGGGTAGATTGTCTTGCTGCAGGCAAACGACTGGGTAAGGGCATCGTGCACCTGGGAAATCATGCGACCCCTGGTACTGAGCAGGGAGAAGCACTCGCACTGCATCGTCCCCAGCGGTTCTCCTTGCCATTCACGTTGCCTCACTTCGTGCTGAACGGACGGAACGTCCGCCTCTTCAACAGATTGTATTACCTCAGACACAGCAGTCACCGGGATGAGCGGCTCATTCATTATGATCCGTTCTTCTACCCCCTCGACTCGTTAGGACATTGGAATCGGCTCTACGGGCGCGACGGGTTCGTGCAGTATCAGTTCGTTGTCCCGCTGGAGGGCGGGCGTCTGGTGATGGAGAAGATTCTGGCGAAGATAGCATCCCAGGGGAACGCATCGTTCCTGGCTGTGCTCAAGACCTTTGGACCCGGGCGGGGACTCCTTTCCTTCCCGATAGAAGGTTATACTCTGGCGCTGGATTTCCCACTGCGGTCAGGGGTGACGGTAGCTTTCCTGCACCGGTTGGACACGGAGATTTCCGCAGCCGGGGGGCGCGTATACCTGGCCAAAGATGCCGTTTTGCAGCGCCATGATTTCGAAGCGATGTATCCGCAGATCGATGACTTCAAGGCCATCAAAGAGAAATACGACCCAACGAACCTATTCCGCTCAGCGCAGTCGATGAGGTTGGGGATTTCGTGACCGACAGGACGTTGATTCTTGGCGCGAAGTCGGTCATCGCACACGCGCTCGCCACCCAATTGGCGCGAGCGGGCTCCGATCTCGTTCTGGCCGCCCGCCAGTGCCACGAGCTGCAGCCGTTCGCCACTGACTTGAACTTGCGCACCGGTCAGCGTATCGACCTGCTTGAGTTCGATATCCTGTCGTCACAGGGTGACAGCGGCTTTGCCGATGAAGTCCGGTCCAAGTTTGGCGAGTTCGAGCTAGTGATTCTGGTCGTTGGTTACCTGGGCCAACACCAGGAAGCGATCGGCGGCGATCTTGAAGAGCTGGAGCGGATCATGGAAACGAACTTCACCGGCGCCGCACGGGTTTTGAGCGAACTCGCCAACTATTTGGAGGGGAGAGGAACGACGGGGGGCATAATCGGCATCTCCTCCGTGGCGGGAGACCGAGGTAGACAGAGCAACTACCTGTACGGCGCCGCCAAAGGAGGGCTTGCCATTTTTCTCCAGGGTCTGCGGAACCGGCTCGCATCAACGGTCGTACACGTCATGACCGTAAAGCCGGGGTTCGTCGATACCCCGATGACCGAGAATCTGGAGGGACTGTTTCTGGTGGCGTCGCCGGAGCGAGTTGCCCGAGATATCCTCCGCGCCTATGAGAAGAAGCAGGACATCCTCTACACGCCTTGGTTCTGGAGGTACATAATGTTGGTGATCAAATGCCTTCCGGAACGGGTGTTCAAGCGACTGAAGCTGTAGATATCAGATCGGCTCCCCCGCCGTCTCCATGGTGCGCAATCGTTCGGCAAGGGTCGTATTGCGGGCGGCGACCGCGTCGTTCGAAATGGTGAGATTGAGGGCTTTTCTGGTTCCGACAATAACAATGATCTCTTTGGCCCGAGTAACCGCGGTATAGAGCAGGTTGCGTTGCAACATGACGAAATGCTGCGTGCTGAGCGGTAGCACGACCGCTTTGAATTCGGAGCCCTGGGCGCGGTGTATGCTAATGGCGTACGCCAGGCGCAGCTGATGGAGGTCGGTCAGGTCATACCGCACCAGCTGGTCGAACCGCACCTCTACCTCCTGTTCCTCGATGTCGATCCTTTGTAGAATGCCGGAGTCGCCGTTGAAAACTCCCTTGTCGTAATCGTTTCGAACCTGCATCACTTTGTCCCCTTGGCGCAGTTCGTACCCGCCTTGTCCGACACCTTCTCCCGTCGGATTCAACCGCTGTTGCAGCCGCAAATTGAGATTGTCGGCCCCGGTTTCACCGCGATACATCGGTGTAAGCACCTGGATATCCCGCATGGGATCGTACCCCTTGTGGGCGGGCAGTCGGCGGGCACATAGGTCCTCGATGGCATCGGCGACCTGTTCCGGCTTGTCCTCCTGGACGAAGAAGAAATCCGAATCCTCAATGTTGTTCAGATCTGGGGATTCCCCGCTGTTGATGAGGTGAGCGTTCACCACAATCCTGCTTTCGCTGGCCTGCCGGAAGATCTCTTGCAGTCTAACCACCGGAACGGTCGTTGATTCGATGATGTCCCTCAGCACGTTGCCAGGTCCCACTGAAGGGAGCTGATCCACGTCCCCGATGAGCACCAGCCGGGCAGAATTGGCCACCGCCCGTAATAGGGCGTTCATGAGCATCAGATCTATCATCGAGGTTTCGTCGACGATAATCGCGTCGGCTTCCAGCTTGTCGTTGATCCCTTTCTTGAATCCGCGCTCGGAGGCCGAGAATTCCAGCAACCGGTGAATCGTCTTTGCCTGCTTCCCGGTAGCCGCAGACAGCCGCTTAGCGGCGCGGCCGGTGGGAGAGCACAGGGCGACCCGGAGTCGCCCCCGCTCGAACAACCCGAGCAACTCCCTGGTCAAGGTCGTTTTGCCGGTGCCTGGGCCTCCGGTGAGCACGAGCACCTTCTCCCGGGCCGCGAGGTCGATTGCCGACTGCTGTCCTTTCGACAACTGTAATCCGTCGGTTGTGGATGAGTGTGGAGCCAGCGGGATCTTCGTCGCCCGGGCGTGGCATAACCGGTGTATTGCCTGTGTCACGCCCGCTTCAGCCCTATAGAGGGGCGGCAGGTAGTACCGTTCTTGCTCGCGATCTACACCTTCCTCAGCTTCGAGGCCCTCGAGTTCCGGGGGAATCAACTCCTTGTCGACTTCCAAAATCTCCGCGCACTTTTGGATCAGCTCTTTCTGTGGCAGAAATACGTGACCTTGCTCTGCCGCCTGTTCCAGCAGATAGCGGATTCCCGCCCTGATTCTCTGGGGCGCATTCTTGGCGATTCCGGTTTTCTGGGCAATGCCATCGGCAATCTGAAAACCAATCCCGGCGATGTCTCGCTCGAGCCGGTAGGGATTTTCCTGGACCATGGCGATCGTGCTCGACCCGTATTTCTTAAAAATCCGCGTCGCGTAACCGGTCGTCACGCCGTTCGATTGCAAGAAAACCATGACGTCCTTCATGTGGCGCTGCTCCTCCCAGGCCGCTGTTATCTTTTCTACCCGTTTTTTGCCTAAATTTGGAACGTCCAGCAGCTTTTTGGGCTGCGTGTCAATTATTTCCAGGGTTTCTTCCCCAAACTGCTCGACGATGCGGTCGGCAAAAACCGGACCGATACCACGAATCAACCCCGACCCCAGATATTTGCGAATCCCCTCGAGGGTTGAAGGTATTACCTGGGTATAGGAATTTATCTTCAATTGGCGGCCGTACCGCTTGTGAGTGACCCACTCTCCCTCGACCGAGATTCCGTCCCCTTGCCGAGGATCCAGTATGGTGCCAACCACTGTGACCCTTTCTTGTTGCCCCTCGGGAAGAAGCCGCGCAATGGTGTATCCGTTCTCCGGATTATGAAAGGTTATGACCTCTATTTGGCCCTTGAGTTCCTCACTCATATCATTGTAAATAAAAAAGTTAGGAAACTATCTCCGGCATTGACGTGACGCAGTACGATCAGGGTTGCGTAGCTTGAACAGCTGCCTACCAGAGCGCCTGATGCCAATTGCCCCAGGGAATGGGACTGCAGCGCCCACCTGGACCATCCCACGACGGGCAACGCCAGCGCCAGAGGCCAGAGACCGATGCCGCCCCCCGACATGAGGATTGCAATGCCGGCGCTGACGCCCACCGCGTGGATGCTGATTTTCCACCGTCGATTGATCTGCCACACCAACAAAGCGTTGCCGCAGAAAACCGCTCCGGCTCCCAGCATGATGCCAGGCGCGCCGAAAAACGCCAACACCGGTATTCCCAGCAGATAGCAGCCGGCTCCCAGGAGCAATAGTGGCGAGCGCTGACTCCGATCGACTGGATACAGCTCGGAGATATATCCTACGCCCCGCAGAGCGATGAGCACGACACCTGGTATAATACAATAGAATAAGACCCCGATCGCCGCCGCACCCCATATCCCGCCCCTGAACCAGCCCAGCCCCATAAACACCACCAGGGCTACCATGGCGGGATTCAGCAGGTGCGACAGGAAGATAGCTGCGTGCCGGACTCTCCGCCTAAGCAGAATATTCGTTTCTCCCTGCCCCAGCTCTGAATTCGGGTTCACCTGTTTCGAGCGGGGTTCTTCTTGCGTTTCCATCTGGCGCAGAAATTTCTAAAGGAAAAGTCAGCCTGTACCGATATTAGGCATAGATATACTAAGTGGTATTGAGTTATTTTTAGATCGTGAATTTTGTATCTTTTAGTATCGTGCATACCAAATAAGGCTTAATTTGTTGAAAATTAAACAGATACGTCCGAAGGAGGTGTCTTCGAAGAGCATTTCGTTGATTCAAGGTTTCTTGTAACACAGTAGACACAACCAAAGGGCATTTCTCGCCGGGTTCGCACACCTGGCCTGATCAAGGAAGAATCTAAACACTAATTAGAAACAAGGAGGTTTCTAATGCCATTAAGGGTAAATAATAACGTTGCGGCCATGAACGCTCGCCGCAGGCTCAACAACAACAACCGGGACCTGAATCTCCGCCTGGAGCGTCTGTCCTCGGGGTTGCGTGTGAACCGGGCAGCTGATGACGCAGCGGGTCTTTCGGTGCGGGAAGGCATGAGGGCCGAAATTAGCGGCCTGAAGATGAACGTCTTGAACGCCGAGCAAGGCAGCAACCTGCTCCAGGTTGCCGAGGGTTCGTTAAACGAGATCAGCGCCATGTTGATCCGCATGCGCGAGCTCGCAGTGCAATCCTCTTCTAGTACCATAAACGATCTCAACAGGGACTCGATCCAGGCTGAATATACCCAGTTGACGCAGGAAATCGACCGCATTTCACTGTCGACCACCTACAACGACCAGGTTTTGCTGACCGGTTTCGGGAATCAGGTCGATGACGCCCTGTCCAGTACCATAACCGCAAGCAACACCAGCGGGGTCCTCGATATCAAGGTTTCGGGTGCCAGCTCAGGCACCTACACCTTCCTCGATGACGGCGCTGGAAATGCGACCGGCAACGGTACGACAACAGACGACAGCGAGATTACGTTGGGTAACGGCATCGTTAGTCAGACTATCCGTGTGGGCCAGCTTTTGGATAGCAACGCGGTTGCCACCGGAACTACCGTGGTAGCCAACTTCGATCGCCTCGGCATTCAGGTCACTCTCGCCGGACCCAACGTGCAGAATGCGACCGGCAGCTACCAGGACGGCAGCTTGAACGATCAAACGATCGTTGTCGGCGAAGGTACGGGCGGCTCCTTCCAGGTCGGACCTGACGACGGCATCAACAACCGGATCGAGGTCACCATCAATGATATGCGTGCGACGGGCAACATCCTGAACCTCACCCCGACCTCCGTGGCCACCCTAGATTCGGCGCGATCCGCCATAACCCAGATCGACCAGGCCGTTAACAAGGTCTCCAATCAGCGCGGCGACTTAGGTGCCTGGATGAATCGTTTGGCCTTTACCATTTCGTTCACCGAGAACGAGATCGAGAACATTCAAAACTCGGAGGCTGCTATCAGCGACGCTGACATCGCAGCCGAAGTAACCGCCTTCACGAGAGCTCAGATTCTCTCGCAGGCTGCGACTTCAATGCTGGCGCAGGCAAATATCATTCCACAAACGGCACTGTCCCTGCTCCAGTAATAAACAGTACTACACCTACACTACGGCCAGGTGCGAAACTCTCGCACCTGGCTGTTTTTTATTATTGAGTCCCCCCACCGAAACCGAAGACGATGCCATTCCGGGGCGCCTCTCCTATCCCCACTTCTTACCGCTGGCGGCTCCCCGCTCGGTCTTGCCCTTGTCACCCTCTATGAGGAAACCCACAAACCTCTTCTGACCCAGCGTCTTGAGATAAGAAAGCAACGACACCTCCGCTTCCTTCCGATTGAGTTGATACTTCTTGCCCAGTCGTTCGATCATTTGAGCAACCGAGGTCTTTCCATTGCACATCTGCCAAACCTCGGTTCCAACTTCATCCAGCGTTATCTTGCGCTCCTGGGGTATGTAGAAAATCTTCGAGAGCAGGCGAACGCGCAGATTCTCCTGGCGTTCCACCATGATCACTACTTCCCCATCATCGTTTTCGTCCCAGGCAAGAGCTTCATTGCGCGCCGGTCGCGAGTTCAGCATTGCCTCGCGGCTCAGCTTCGGACTCTTCCGAGTGGCAAAGATACCCATCCACCAATTGCTCCGTGATATCGCCGGAGGATTCCTTCTTCCGGTATAGGTAGTCTACAATACAGATCTTGTTGGTTTCGGCGCAAATCCAGACGCGACCGTCCATGTACTGTCGAGGTCTGGGGCTGAGGAACGGCAGCGGACGCAGGAGCTGGCGCCAACGGCTTCTCGGCCTGCCGGTCACGTGTAATCCAGGGTGCCCCTTAACCGGTGTTTCCGAAATCTCGATTTTCAGATCGCGAAGATCCTTGCGAAAGAATTCCGGATACCAATCCGTTAGCGACCGATCTTTGAGCAGCATGCTGGCCATGCTCAATCGCTGTATCCGGCACCCGAGCTTGCCTTTCTGAAACGAGAACTGGATGTGACCCGACTTCAACTCCTGTTTCTGCAGATCGAAGCCGAGCGGCGTGTGGAAATTGAAATCGAACACGGACCAATACTGGCGTTCGTCGTCGGAATGATCGCGCAGCGACCGAAATAGCTGCTGCACCTGCGACTCCATATGCTCATCGGGCCTGCACAAGATCCGCAACAAGACGATTCGCCCGCATTGGATGCAGCTCCGCGCCAGGTTGTATGCGCGGAAATCGGCATCCCAGGTAAAGACTTCATAGTCGTGGTGATCGAGCCAGGTCTTGTCTTTCAGGAACTTTGCGCGGCGTTGAACGGTCAGCGAGGTCCCCGTCTTGCGGGCTTTCTTTTCGAGCCCCTCGACGTAGCGGTCGACAATCTGTGATATGGGAGAAGGCCGTCTGGAGTTGCTTTTGGTATCGCGCCACTCCAGTTCGGCGCGGACGATCTCGGCGTCATCCAACCTTGCGTAGCCGCTCTTATGGTCGCCGGTGACGCGCCCGAGATTCCAGTCGCTGGGGACACTGAGGTACAGACCCTGCCAGGCGAAATCCGACCACTGGTTCTGCGTCGAAGCCATGCGGTCAGAACAGCAGGACAGATACCGACTTCTGAATCAGTGCGATCGCAATCGAGGCCATGCCCATCAGCGCCATTCCACAGGCGAAACCGACCGCAAGCACTGGTGCATACTGGCGCCACTGCTGCTTGCCGAATCGATTCCAGAAGTAATAGCGCGCCAGCATGGCGCCGACAAACTCGGTGATCAACAGGTGCGGCATCGCGGTCAGCGAGCGAATCGCGCCGAATATGATCAGAATCGGAAGGCCGGCCAGTGAGAGAAACACATAGGCTCCCAGACCGAATGCAGCTCCGACTGCAATGATATTCGGCTTGAGCGCGCGGAACAACCAGGCTTCATCCGTCGATCGCTGTATCCAGGAGCTGGCAAACAGGGGGTCGGTGTCGGCCGCGAAGTAATAGGACCAGCCCGCGGGTAGCCCATCGGCCACATCGGCGCCGAGACGAGGTCTTGCCTCCCTCATTGTGCCACCATCCGGTGGACCCAGCGCTGTCAGCTTGGGAAGATCCTGCACGAGCACGACGGTGCCCGGCTCCTCGTCTTCCGCGGTCACTTCGATGGGCTCGGGCACCTCCCGCGCCTCGCCGGAATCGTAGTGTGTGTAGAACGTCTCCGTCTTCGACCAGGGGCCGACCTTGCCCCTCTTGCCCTCCGAGTCCAGCCATTCCTGATCGACCAGGCGGACCCGCCAGTACCACCACTCATGCTCGATCAGATTGGACGGCGTCCACGACGCGCTGGCGCGATTGTCGGCCACCTCCATCTCGCTGGTCATGGTTCCGGTAATAAACAGACATTGCTGGTACGCCCTTAAGCGCCAGACGAATTGGGCGTAGGGATACGAGGACGAGGGTATCGGAGCCAGCTTCCAGATATACGAGCCGTAGAGGAACGTGGAGGTGAGAATGATCGGCACCATGAATACTTCGGCGCGAATGATACTGGTGAACGTCGTACCGGTGAGTTCTATCTCGCGAAACTTCTGGGTCTGCGTGCCGTAGTTACCGAGGGGAAAGGGCACGAACCAGATCTCGACCCCTTTGTACCCCGACAGGATCAAGGTCACTTCCTTCAAGAATGGAATATCCACCGCATGCCCCACGAGGCCAACGAGACGGGCGTTAACGAAGGATTGGAACGGCGTAAAGATGAATCCGAAAAACAGAAAGAACCACAGAAAATTGCCGAATCCGGGGAGGAATTGAGAGGCAATAATCACCAGAAGTGTAACGCTGAGGGCGTAAAGGCCCAGCGCCACCCAGATTGGAAAATCACCCCGGCCCTTGGGAGCCGCAAAGCTACGTGGTCCACCACTCTCCAGGCTCCCGGCGCGGGCGGTACGCACGCTCTGGGCAACCTGGTAGATACCGATGAGGGCGATGGCAATGGTGGTCCCTATCCCGAAGCTCAGCCAGAAATCGACCAGATTCAGGAAGAAGGTGTCGATGGAGCCCATTCCCGGACGCCAGAGAGTCAGGAACCCTGCGTCGTGCAACAGTGGATTTGCGATGGCTGCCCCCACGATACCCAGGAAGGTCCCGACGACACCCCAAAAGGGCATCACCATTCCGGTAAATATGGGGCCTAAGTGCGCTGTGAAACCCAACGGCGTGGCGGGAATGAAGTTGCCGGTCACCTGCGTAAAATCGACCCACGGAATCGGGATGAGCTCGATCGGTTGTGTTAACAAAGCCCCCGAAATTGCCGGAATAGCTACGTACACGGCGCCGAACACAAGACCGATCATGGCTCCGGTGGAGAACACCCTCCAGCGCCAGGTATCTTCACCGGTAGTACTTTCGGCCAGAGCGATGGCGCCCTGGGCGGCTACGGGGGCATACGGAAATGGAAGGCGCTCGTAGTCAGAATTGATCCGGAACAAAGTGTAGGCAACGGTGAACCAAGAGATGCGAGCAATCAGCACACCTGCAACCAGAATCACGATGGGCATGATCCAATCGCTGTGCAGAAAGGTCCTGGCGATGATGGCGGGTGAATCCGGGGGCGGGGCTACCCATGGAGGGATGAGTCTGGTTATACCGAACTGCTTTGCCGCCGGCGACTGCACCAGGTACTGGTTGTACATCAAACCGTCGAAGGTGCCGCTCTCGGCGGCAATCAACGCCGCTGCGACGTAATAGAGGAGATAGGTCTCCTGTCGCTTTAACGTCGTAAACGACCGCTTGATGACCTCGGCGAAGAGGATGATCGTCACCCACTCGGCCGCGGCTCCCAGCGAACCACCAATCATGAGGCTCAGGTACATGTTGCCCGGAACCATCACGAAGGAGACGAACAGGACCCCCAGAATGGCTTTGGTGGTGAAGCCATTCTCGAACTCCGCGGGCGCCTCCATCAGGGCCCGATATTCTTCTAGCTCCGCGTTCGGATCTGGCTTCGAACCGCGGTTGCGTCCCAGCATCTGCTAGGCTCCCTGGTCGTTCACACCAGCGGTGTGAGCACCGTTGCAGTTGAGCATCACGTGGCAACTCCGACAGTCGTGTCGAGCATTTCCTGCCCTTGTCCTTCGTAGTTTTCCTTGGCCTCCGCATCGACGGTACGCCAGATAAGAAACTGTTTTCTAATCACGTTCATGAATCTCTGGTTTACCCGACGCCATGATGCGTCCTCCCCGCTCAGGCGCCGGATTTGCAGGGTGACCGTATAGATGTTGTGTAGGTCTTCGGGTGCTGCCTTGAATTTTACGTTTTGGCTCACCCCCAAATCGAACGGAGCCAGCCATATATTCATGTCGATGAGATATCCGTCGCCGTTCGGCGTGGAAAAACGAGATAGCTTGGCGCCATCCGTATAGAAGGTGCCAATCGACTCTTCGCTGTAGGAATCAAAGTACCCTATGAGAAAGACGCTGAGACCGAGAACCTCGTGGCCACTCACCGTGAAGGGGAAATCGAAGTTCCACTCATCGCCGTCTGGGGGCGGAAGCTTCCATTTGCGGGTGACGTCCGGCACCGCCATCTGTGAGGCCTTGCGCGCCGGATAGATCGTCGAAAGCATAACCACCGCCATCACCAGCATACACGACATGACGGCCGAGAGCGAGGAGTAGTTCAGAGTGAGTCCGGACACCAGGTCGAGGGTGATCAGTACCTTGCCTACGAGTTGACCGACCAGATAACCGGCCACCACCCCAAGAACCGAATAAACACACGACTCGGCGATGAAGAGCCAGGCGATGTGTCCCGGAGCGAGCCCGACGGACGAATAGATGCTGATCTCCCGGAACCGTTCGTAGACCGACCCCATCATGGTATTCAGAACGATAAGGGAGGCGATCAGAATCGGGATGAAGAGGTTGGCCAGACCGGAAAAGGAAGTGAGGCCCAGGGAGCTGTAGATGGAGACCTTTATGAAATCATTGTCTCCCTCTCGAATGCCGGCAAAAAGGGTGACGGCCAACCGCGAAAGGAACTCCTTGATCTCGACCACCACATCGACCCCGTCCTTGAATCGCACGCCAACCGACTGCAAGGGGTTCCCGCTACCCACGTTGCGCAGGGTGCGATGCGGAATGATGATGATGTTGGCAGGTTCCAGATGGACGAACGGTTTCACGACGACCTTGGCGTCTTCCAGTCCCTGTTTCTCCCGCTCCTCTTCCTCTGCCATCTCCTCGACCGCCTGGCCTCCGGTTACGGCGAAGTCGGCGGGGGTCATCACCTCGTCATCCAGGTCTTTGAGCTCCTTCATCTTCTTGGAGTCGATGACGCCGATCACCGTGAACTGCTCACCAAAGACTCGAATCTGGGTTTTTCCGACGGTGGCTATGTCGATATTGAGGTTGTCGACACCCAGCATATCATTCGGAAGGATGCAGACCTTTTCGTCCCCTTCCTCGAACCACCTGCCGGCGACCAGGGCCTGATTCAGTCCGGTGACGTTCCTCTCCTGCGGCGTCAGCCCCAAAACCCCCAGGGCGTTATGGGAGTGAGGACCGTTCTTGAGCTTGATGTGCGCCTTCTCGTCGTTCTTATACCAGGACCGGGGCGCGACGGTTGCCAGCGCCTCGAAGTTGCTAGCGGCGTAGTCCAGCACCGACTCCTCCAGCGGTATCCACGCCTTGCTACGGATGAGGATGCCCTCGTAGAGCCCTTCGTTGTCGCGCTCAATCTGGTTGAATCGCAGACTGGTCTGAATCGAGGTGAAGGACAAAACGGTAAAGGTCAGCAGCAGCAGCGTTAGAAATGTCAAGACGGTGCGGGTCTTGCGGCGTTTCATGTTGGAGATGCCCAACGCAAACGCGGTCATCGAGGCGCTGGAACGGCTGACGTCGGTATCGTGGATAACCGCTACCTCGGTTCGCAGTCGTTTCATCTGATCGTTGAAGCGACCCGATATGATAAACATCACCAGAATCGCCAGAGTCATGATCACAAACGCCAACAGAATTACAAACGGATTGGAGAGCTGAAAGGCTGGGTGCACGAGCGAGAGCACGGCCCAGATAGCGGCGAAGATCGACACAAAACCGATGATCTGGTTGCGAATGGTAGCCGCGGAAATGATCAGGCGCTCGGTGAAAAAGGCGCAGGGAAGCACCAACGCCATGAAAAAGATGATGCCGCGGACAACGTCGTCCTGCGTCGCTCGCACGTCGGGATAAGCGCGGGACTCGAGTCCGATAGCTGCTCTGGTGTGCCGCACGAATTCGCCCCAGCGCAGATCTTCGAGAGCGACGGCGGCGGAGTCGAATTCCGCCTTGGAACGGTTGTGCAGATTCTCGAGACGCTGATTCCGGATTCCAAAACTCTTGAGCTCACGCATGCGCGCCTCGTCCAGCGTCCACATATCCTTGGAGGCCTGAAAGGTGGTGCGTGCAAAGGAGGTCGCGCGGTTGATTTCGAATCCCTCGCCCTGGGCTTTCTCCTTGTCGGTAACGCTGGTCGAGTTGAGCAATAGATAGCGGAACCCTGAAAGTCCCGCGCCGAACCCCATCTTTAGATTGGCCCCTGGTCGGGCGAAGAGCACCCCCACTGGCTCGTCTTTGGACGAAGGTCCCTCGCCAATGGTATATCCATATTCCACCGGCCAGCTGTTGCCTTCGTCGAAAACGCTCACTTCTGAGAGTTTGGTGAGGTAGCGGGGATCCACGATGTCGAAATAGTTATAGGCGACGCAGGGGAAGAGGATCACCATCCACTCTTTGTCCCGCCAATCCATCTCAATCAACATCGGATAGGTCCAGTCTCCCTGAATACCGCGATCGGGAGCATAGGTAATCTGCCCACTGATGGGATCGGTGTAGTACCCTTCGATCTGAAGCTTCTTAACCCGGATTCGGTTCAGATAAAACATGCCAGTGTTGTCCACCACTTCGAAATACTCACCCCGCACCCCTTTGTACGACTTGTTCTTGCCGTTGCGGACGGCGGCCACGGCGCCAGTCCGCGGAAGATCGGGCACGATGCTGCGGCGGGGAAACACCATGGTTCGTCCGCGGAGGGTCCGCAGATTGTCCTTCAAGCGCATCTTGAAATCTGGGAAAAGCTCCGGATCCTCGAACGCCATGTGAAACATTCCCGCCAGCACGCGGATCTGTTTCGCCAGATTTCCCGCGTTTGACTTCTCCGGCTTGTCCAGCGGCGTGTCCACCAGGAAACGGGCGTCATTGACGGTCACGAAAGCGAGTGCCGGCGTTCCCGCATCGAGAACCAATTCGCTGTTGACCGATATCTCACCGGGTACGAAGGTCTCCCAGCTCATACCACCTTCGGGACTGATCCCGTTGACCAGCGCGTCCTTGTAGTCGTAACCGAGCTCCCGGCTGATCCTCCGCGCGTAGTTCATGAAATGTTTTCCGAAAGGCGCGAAGTACCGTTTGTAATAGAAACTCGTGTTGCTGTTCCACACTCCCAGCTCGTCCGTCCCCATCGACAGATCCAGACTCACAAAGAGCTTGACAGCAACGGTGTCCACTTTCGGATCGACCCATTCGCGGTAGAACTCGAGGCGCAGATCTTCGTCGTCTACCAACTCTGCAAGCATCTCGCCCCGATCGTCGAACTCTTCGTCGCCAAAGCTCAACTGGGCTCCGCTCGAACGCACCAGACCTTCGTCGATCGCGTCATCGAGAATCCGGCTGACCAGCAATGTGTCCTGCTCGGCCAAGTGGCGAACCAGCGCCTCGCGCCCCACCAACTCGTCGTGCCCCAACCGGTAGCGAACCCCTTCTTGTTCGATAAGACCGCGCGCCAAAGAGGCCTCGATGACGCGCCGGACAACCATGTGCCCTACGAACGGATCCTCCTTGCGCAGATATCGCTGGATAAAGTCATCGACGCCGCGCAAGGCCTGGTGGTGGGCGGAGGTCGCGAGAAAAACGATGGTACGAGCCGGCGGATGGCGCTGGAAGTAGTGTGCAAGCTCGATGAGCGCGACAATGCCGGCTGCCTGTTCGGCACCCGGGGCGAGCGCCGGCACGACCGACATGGCGTCGTAGAACGACTCGATGACGACAACGTCGTCCCGCAACAGCGGATCATACCCCGGAACGGTCCCGAGAATATTCCACGCCGGACGTCGCTCCCAATCCATTTTATAATCGAGGTTTATGTCGGTGGGGCCTTCTCGAGCGATGATGTCACGCAGCCGATTGCCATTCTCCTTGTCAATCCAGAACCGTGGAACATCCAGAGGCATGGTGAGAAATTTCTTTTCGCCCTCCAGATATACCGTAGAGTCGGGCTCGATGAATATGACCGCCGTGGCTCCCAGATATGCGGCGTTCAGCCAGTTGTCACCGGAGTTGAAATCCATGAGGGCAAACGCACCGGAAATAATGGTGCCGTCCATGTCTCGGTACTCACCGCCCCCGGTATCGACCAGCCTACCGGTGACGCCCCCGTCGGGAAGAGACGATGTTTTGACGAGATTAGGCCAGATTCCGTGAAGCGGTACAGGCTCTCCAGCCGCAGCCAGCCGCAGCGAGCCGTGCTTCTCTACGGGTACAGAAACGTCGAATTCGTGGACCGTGATGTCGTGCAGACCGGCATCGCGGAAATCTTGCTGAATGAAGCGGGCCGCGTCTTCGGCGCCAGGATAACCCGCAACGCGCGACTTCGCTGCACTGAAACGCGCCACCAGCTCTTGCACGCGCTGATCGGGAGCGGTGTTGCGGAGATCGTCAACGTTGAGGCCCGTTGCCCCTGCTTCGCCCACAAACAGCGCGCACAACACCACCAGGGCGTGCACGGGGGCAATCCTGCTGAATTCGGAAAACCTCATATCCAATACACCACGTTGTCCGTCATGCCAGTGCAAAAATCGATCGCAAGCCAGGCGCCAGCCGCGGCGAACTGGCCGGCAATCAAACCCAAAAAAAACGGGCGCGTCGCCCGGAAAATTCGCGGCCCGCCGTACTTTAATACAACGATCTTGATGCTCCATGCCACGAAGATGCTGAACCAAAGCTGGTCCATGAGCCAAACGGCACCGATGGGATAACCTATGGGGTGCAACGGCCACCAGGGGATGTTGTGATTCAGCCGCATCAACAACAACATCACCACCGCGCCCAACCCGGCATGCACCCAACCAGCCCCATTGGGCCCGCTGGGTTGGCTCAACTGGGACGTAATATAAATAAATGGCGCACGAGTTCCACCTCCAAAAAACCAGCTGTTGAGATTGATTCCACCATGGTCATACGCCTGGTGGAGAATCATCCAAACCGATCCGGCAAGAGCGAGCACCAGCGCCAGTATCATGACCCATAGGAGCGGTCTGAGATTGCGCCCCAGGTATTGGCTCAACTTCAATCCATGGGAGCACGACGCCAACACGAAGGTGCGAATATCGGCGCTCCAGACGTAGGTGAACGCCAGGGCGACCATGCCGGAATGGCTCACTTGAGAAGAGCCCACCGCTGACACCACGGCGGAAGATGCGATCATGGGGGCAACTGCTGCTGCGACCCCGCCCTCCACCACGATGCGTGTCAAACCTATGAATATCGCGTGAGCCAGCAGGTTTACGGCCAGCGCGATCCACAGTGGCAAGCCTGAAAACCACAACCAGGAAGTCGTGAGGACCATGCCGCCACACCAAACGAGAAGCGCGCTGCGGTACGACATGATCTCGTCGCAGTCATCTCGACGACTTCCCTTGACGGCCGCGCCGATGACAAAGGCAAGGTGACGCCTCGAAAACCACAATCCGACGAGAACCAGGATCGCCATCGCTCCCATTCCCTGATGCGCCAGCAGCGGTTGGTTCGCCACCCCATAGATCCCCAGATTCTCGGTACTAACCGTTCCAAGGGTGAGTAGAGTTATTCTCCGGTGTTGCGTAATAGAAGACGCCACTGATGATGGTCAATAGATATTCGGAGAAACCCATCGTGGGTATGGCCGAGGCCACGATTCCCATGATGTACACCACCAGGAGTTCGCCCTGGCTCAGAGCCCAATCGAGTCCCATGAACCGCAGCGCAACATTGGCCACGGCCACCAGAAAAAGGAGCAGGCATATGGCTCCCGGCGTGCTGAAGTCGAGCGCCATGTATGACCCCCGAATCACCATGTTGGCGTACGGTGCTCCCATGGCGATAGCCACGGAAACGAGGGCCCCTACGGCTACGGCTCGGGCGGTGAACGGAGAAGGGGATGTTGCCACATCCGAAATGGAGCCCAAAGCGCCGGCTATCCTTTTCCCGCCAAGCCCGTTGCGTGGAGTTTGGCCAGCACCCACACCACCAGAAGGCCGATCACGAAGCCACTGATCAGACCGCTCAATAGAAACAGAGGGAGCAGGGAAAAAATCCCGGCCGTTCCGATATAGATGAATGCGAGGGCGAGTTGGGCCACCTGATGGGTTAACGATCCGAGGATGCTGATGCCGACCGGGCTGAACAGATCGGGGGTGGTCGAGCGAACGACAATCATCAGTGCGACGCTTGTCAAGCCAGCGCCCCCGCCGATAACAAAGGTTGGGCCCCCCAGACTGCCGGCAAGGAGACCACCGACGACGATCTTCACGACCGCGACGGCGGCGGCGGCTCCGCCTCCGAGCAGAAGGAGAGCGAGGACGACGGCAATATTGCCGAGACCCAGCTTCATCCATGGCAGGGGTCGGGGAACCTGGGCTTCGACTACGAAAAGGATCAACGCGAGGCCGGCAAGCATTCCGGTGCGCGCGACCGATCCGTACGGGGCGCGCCTCACCGCGCCACCGCGTCGAACCTTGCCGATCGTGATTGCCCGCGCACTTCGGCGACAACCCGATTCGGAACGCAGGCAATTACCTGCCCCACCCGGTGTATGGAACCCGAGCGGATGCAGATCCCGTTGGGGCACGCAGAGGATATAACCGCTACCGACCCGCGGTCCACAGAAATCCGCGTGATCCCAAGTGGTCCTTCGAACTGGTACTCCTGGTCCAGTGCCAACGAGTAAGGACCGTTCATGGTGCCTGTGACACTCACCTGGAACTCTCCGCCCTCCCCACTCCAGCGGGAATCGTAAGCTGCCGCGCAGGCTACCAGGCTGGTGATAATCAGTGCCTTGTCGGCAAATGTCAGGGGACGCCAGAGTTCGCGCCACCAGGCACTCGAAACATCGCTGTCTACCAAGAACTTACCCTCCGGTGGCAGTGCAATTTCAAGCTCCTCGAACTGCTTGACAATCGGCCCTCAATTTGGTTACATTCACCGGCGCCCGATTGGACTTAAGTGGTTGAGAACTTGGTGCTTTAAGGATGCACAGAACTCTGACATGGTGCCATGACCGGTGCAGACCGGAGCCGGCTCCCCCAAGTCCGGGACGGTAAAGCCAGGAGGACTGAAGAATGTGGTGGATAATAGCGGTTGCGTCCATTTGTGTCGCCTTGCTGGTACAGTATCTCTGTTCCAGCAAGATCCTGCGTATGAAGCAGGCAATCTCGATCAAGAGCATCTCCCTGCGCGACGTCCGCGACGAGGGCGATAAGCTGGACCAGCAGGAGATGGAATTGAAGACGCAACAGATCAGTCTCGGCCAAAGTGTGGTTAGACTGCGCAAGGATATCAAAGGGCTCCAGGAAGCGGTCAGTGACCGTGGCATTCCGGTTCCGGATCCCGGGTTTTCTCTGGAAGAGGATATTCCGACTGGAGACGAGGAGGATTAGCAGTTCCAGGCTGGGAGAGTCCGCCTCGGATTCGCCCCGCACTATAACGTGAAGTCTGTCAGCCGCAAAAGTCGTAACTCGTTTATAGCCATCCAGTTCCGAACAACACACTGCTTTTGAATCAGTTGTCGTACGTGTATATTTGAGGAAGATCTACACGCTTGGAGAATCACCAGGCCAAAGCGACCAATGGCGATGTCTAGTAGCGAACTGACAAAATCTGACCGCGGGACCAAGACGAATCTGCTCGACGGGGAGTTGGAAAAGGCAGCTGACCATCTGCAACTTCAGATGCTGCTGATCGAGGTGGCATCCAGCAACGATCAGGCTGACTTCCCGCTCATTTCCCAGGCCTATTTTTTTGCCAATACCTTTCACAGCGGCCAGACTCGCAAGTCGGGGAAACCGTTTCTACAACACTGTGTGGAGGTGGCACGTATCCTCGCACAGCTGCGGCTAGATGCGACGACGGTAGCCGCCGGCCTGCTGCACGACGTCCTTGAAGACACTCCCGCTACCTACACCATGGTGGCCAAGGAGTTCGGCGAGAAGATCGCCGCCCTGATTGATGGCGTGACCAAGATCGAGCAGTTCCAATTCGAGAGCCAGGAGGCACGGCAGGCAGAAACCTACCGTAAGATGCTGCTCTCGGTCACCCAGGACATACGCGTCATCCTGATCAAATTCGCCGACCGCTTGCACAACATGCGCACCCTTGATCACGTAACCCCCGCCCAACAGCTGCGCATAGCCCACGAAACCCTGGAGGTGTACTCGCCACTCGCCCATCGCTTCGGTTTGGCGCGAATTCGCGGCGAGTTGGAGGACTTGAGCCTCAAGTACCTCGATTTCGAAAGCTACCAGAGCATTCGTGAAAACGTGGCCATGAAACGCGCCGAGCGCGAAGCCTACCTGGAGGAATTCAAGAACCCCATCGAGGAAGAGCTACGCCGCAACGGAATCGAGGCGGAAATCACGGCGAGGGCCAAACGCTTCTACAGCATCTACACGAAGATGAGTAGCCGCGAGAAATCGTTCGAGGAGATTTATGACCTCATGGCGGTTCGCATTCTCGTCGGAACCGTCCGCGAATGCTACCACACCCTAGGCCTGGTCCACACCCTGTACCGCCCGATACCGGACCGTTTCAAGGACTACATCGCAACCCCGAAAAGCAACATGTACCAGTCATTGCATACCTCGGTCATAGGTCCCCGGGGTCTCCCCGTTGAGATCCAAATGCGCACCCAGGAAATGCATCACACCGCCGAGATCGGAATCGCTGCACACTGGCGCTACAAGACGGGCGAGGAAGGGCAAAGCGAGCTAGATCAGCACCTGCATTGGTTGCGACAGGTGCTCGACTGGCAGCAGGACGCCACGGATCCCGCCGAGTTCATGGAAAGCCTCAAGATCGACCTCTTTCAGGACGAGATTTTCGTCTTCACTCCGCAGGGCGATCTGCACCAGCTACCTAAAAGCGCGACCCCGATCGACTTTGCTTTCGCGGTGCACACGGATATCGGTTTCCAATGCCTGACCGCTAAGATCAACGGCCAGGTATCTCCGCTGGGTACCGAGTTGAATAGCGGCGACTACGTCGAGATCATAACCTCGCGCAATCAGAAGCCCAAGCAGGCGTGGTTGGAACTGGTAAAGACCTCGAAAGCCCGCCATTGCATCCGGAAGTTTCTGAAGGAGGAGCGCTTCAACCACAGTACGCGGCTTGGGCGAGAAATGCTCGAGCGGGAGCTGCGGCGCTACCGGTCCAAGATCGGGAATGAGGACCTCCTCATTGCCTGCGGAGACCTGGGATACGACGACGAGGAACATCTGTACGCCGCACTGGGCACCGGAGATTTGTCATTGCCGCGGCTGGTGAACCGACTGATGCCCAACCAGAAGAGTCCCAAGAGGCGTCCCGCCGCCAAAGACAGTCGCGGCATTCGCATTCAGGGAATGGACGACACGATGATCTCCTTCGCCAGTTGCTGCACGCCGATACCCGGAGACCAGATCATCGGGCTCGTGACTCGGGGGCGTGGCGTAACAGTACACCGTCTGGGCTGCGCCAATATTGTGGATCTCAGCGGCCAACCGGAGCGTCTGGTAGATGTGGAGTGGGATTTAGAGAGCGAGTGTGCGTTCACGGTGAAGCTCCGCATAAGAAGCAACGACCGAAAATACCTGCTGTCGGAAATCGCCAAGTCCATCAGCGACACGGGCGCGAACATCAAGAGCTCCTCTACCCGCACCGAGGGAAATGTTGCGGTGGAGGAATTTTGGCTCGACGTGAGCGACACGAAACAGTTGAAGCTCGCAATCGACCGCGTCATGGAGGTGGATGGCGTCCTCGACGTAAGACGCGTCGATCAGGCAGAGTCGGTAGTCCCCCTGTCCTAAACGCATGCAGCTAGTCGTCTAAAGCCGCTTCGAGTTTCTGCAATATCGCCCGCTCATCAGGATTGACCACCTTTCCTCCGCCGTAATGCCCCCCGAGTTGTTCCTCCGCCCAACCGTAAACAATTTGCAGTTGCATTCGGCTCAAATCGAGGGTCTCCCCCCCTCCACAGCCTTTCGCAATTTCGTCAATATCCGTTCTTCGTCGGGCCAAAACGGCTTCTCTTTCCAGGTCAAGATGATCTCGACCTCGCGATCGCTGAGTGAAAGGTCCATACCTCTCGAATCATTGACTTGGCCTATCGCAGAACCTATATTGCGGCCCTCTCCGCGTGTTTTCCGCGACGTCCACAATGACAGATTCGAAGACCAAGTACTTTCGCGATAATATCGCCGAAATGCAGCCGTACGTACCGGGCGAGCAACCGCGAGACGGCGACTACATCAAGCTAAACACGAACGAAAATCCGTACCCTCCCGCCCCTCGCGTAATCGACGACATAAAGGCTGCATGCGGCGAAGATCTCAGACTCTACCCAGATCCCGATGCGCTCATCGTTCGCGAAAAGCTGAGCCACGTATTCGATGTGGACAGGTCGCAGATCATGCTGGGAAACGGATCGGACGAGCTCCTAAATATCATTCTACGCAGTTTCGTCGGAGACGGTCAACAGGTGCACTACCCTACCCCGACCTACGCCTACTACAAGAAGCTGGTACAGATCCAAAATGCACAACACGTCGAGATCCCGTTCGCCGATGATTATTCGCTCCCGGAGGGTCTGGGGATCGGGGCAGCCCTCACCCTGGTCGCGAATCCCAATTCTCCCTCCGGCACATTGGCCGATGGCAAAAGTCTGGCGAGGGTCGCCGAGGCCACCGATGGCGTGCTCGTCGTCGATGAGGCGTACGTCGACTTCTCGGAAGGGGGATCCATTGGAATGTTGAAGGACCACCGCAACCTAGTGATCGTTCGCACCATGTCCAAGTCGTATTCCCTGGCGGGCATGCGCGTTGGTATGGCGCTTGCGCACTCGGATCTTATCGGCGGCCTCACCAAGGTTAAAGATCACTACAACATGGGGCGCTTGAGCCTGGTTGCGGCCGCGGCAGCCATCGATTCAATAGACGTAATGAGGAAAAATGCGGACCGCGTACGGCAAACGCGTGAATATCTCTCGTTTGAGCTGCGAAGACTCGGAATGGAGGTTTGGAACTCCAGGGCCAACTTCGTGCTTGCCCGCGTCCGCGGAGCGGACGCCGGCACGATTCAACTGGAGCTGAAGCGGCGGCGGATACTGGTTCGGCACTTCGATGAGGACAGGCTGAAGGATTGCCTGCGTATCAGCGTCGGCCAGAGGGAGGAAATCGAGGCGTTACTCCGCGAGCTAGGGGATATCCTTGAATCTTGAACGCCCGGGATCGGCGGAAACAAGCGGGTCAGTGGTTCGCTGTTCGAGCATGCGGCTAATAACCTCCACCTCGGCTACCCCCATCCCGAGCCTGCGGGCAACTTCCGTCGCCGGGACCCCTTTGACGATCAACTCCTGCGCTTTCTTGTAATTGCCATCGCCGTCCGACCGGGTCGACCAACGCGTCGGTTTCGCCTTTCGCCGAACCCGCGAGCCATTGCCCGTGGACTTCGCGTCTGTTCGAATTCTCGTCTCGATAGCCGAGCAGGTCGTCTGTAGCTGACTGCACAGTCGCTGTAACTCGGACTGCTGGAACTCGAGGACCTCCAGTCTGGTATCCAAGGCATCGCGCGCACCGCGCAGCCAGGCGCGAAACCACAAACCGAGACTACCGGCCACCGCCAAGAACAAAAGATCGATAAAAAGCAACTGCCAGCTATCGCTGCTCACGTCGTGCCTCCGCTACTTGAGATCTCTGACGTCTCCTTGGTTGCCAGCGGCAGGCGCACGAAGAAAGTAGCTCCTTCTCCGGGCGAGCTTTCCACGGTGAGGCTGCCGCCGTGCATCTCGACTATGCGATAACTGACCGCCAGCCCCAAGCCGGTGCCTCCCTCTTCGGCGTGGGTAGTAAAGAACGGTTCGAAGATGCGATCGAGATGCTCAGCCGCGATTCCCACACCAGTATCTGCCACTTCTATTTCGATTCCACCTTCTGCTTCGCGAGCTGAGATCGTCAACCGCCCTCCGTCTGGCATGGCGTGTTGGGAATTTAGAATCAGATTGATAAATACCTGCTCCAGCTCTCCCATATGACCGCAGACTCGGGGGAGATCATCGTCTACATGCTGGACGACCTGAATCGAATGCGCATCCAATTGATGTTTTACCAGGGCGTTAGCTTATTGCAAGGCCTGGGCCACATCAAAGTGGAGCCAGTCGCCATCCTGTGCGTTGTTGCGAGCAAAATCCAGCAGCGCGCGAATGATCTTCGATATGCGCCGCACGTTGCTCTCGACCAGCTGCAAGCCTTCGACGATTTTCGGATTGCCCTGGCCTTGAAGAACCATGAGTTGGACGCGGCTGAGAATGATTTGAAGAGGATTGTTGACCTCGTGGGCGACACCCCCCGCGAGCTCGCCGATGGCCGAAAGTTTGGCCGACATCAATATCTGATCCTGCGAATCCTTGAGCTGGGCGTTTGTGCTTTCGAGGTCGTTGTAGAGCCGGGAATGCTCGATTGCTACGGCCGCATGGTTTGCCAGCACCCCCAGTAGCTCGAGTTCCCCGGCAGTGAAGGAGTCGCGGGGTTTCTTACAGTGTAAGACGTATATGCCAATCTGGGTCCCCCGAACGATCAGCGGAATCATTACGAAGGTGTGTTCCTCGACACCAGGCTGGTCGAGGGTTTCCATATCCTCGATGATTACGGGCCGGCGCTCGCGCAACACCCAGTCGATAATCCCGTCTTCCCACAGAGATTCGATCTTCTGACCCAGCGCGCTTTCGTTCCCCCGCATCGTCATCGGCGAGAGGCTTTCATCGGCGGCGATGGAAAAGACACCACAGCTTTCGTAGGCGACGAATCGGTTGGATAGATTCATCAAAGCATCGAGAATATCCTCGACCTTGAAACAGAAGCTGATCGCTTCGGAGAGTTCGTGCAGACTCAGCAACTCGTCCATCGATTCGCGCAGCTCGGCATATTCGCGGTGCTCGCGCGTGAGATGCGCCTTCATCTGCAGCACTTCGCCCTCGAGACCGGCGAGGCGGGCGGCACCTTCCCCCAGCGCCGTGGCGATGCCGTCGACGTGGATACCAAGCTCCCAAGCGAGATCGTTGAGCCCGCTTGATTTGACTTGGTTCAGCAGCTCCTTGATGCGCTCCAGCGGCAACTCTTCTGCGCGCTCGGCGCGAATATTTCGAGCGGGAGTACTGGTCATCCTGCTTGCCTATCCAACCTTTCGCTCCTGCCCTTCAGAACCTGCCGCATCCTCGTCGTCGCCGCGGGCAATGCTGGCAAACGCACCTGCGTTCTCCATCTCGTGTCGCAACAGCTCCCCGTATCCGAAAATTCGTTTCATCGCGGCTTTCGGCTCCTCGTGGATACCGAATGCGCGCAGCGCCGCTGGGTCCAGGCTCGGCATTCGGACACTGCCCCCATCGCCTATCTGCTCTCTCCGGCACAGAAAATCCGCCAGGTGAATCAAAGCTGGCAGCTCCGCTTCCCGCGGTGGCAGCCGACCCGGCATATGGTGGTAAGCGATGGCGTCTACCAGCTGCTTCGGCATGTTCCAACGCTCGCCCAACCAGGCGCCCACCTCGGCATGAGTCAACCCGAGGACCGCCTCTTCTGCCTTCCCAATGTAGAGGTCCTCCGTATTCACCAGATGGAGAATCTCGCTGAACTCGTCCGGAAAGAACTGGCTGAGAACCAGCTTGCCGATGTCGTGGAGAATACCTCCGGCAAACGCTTCCCCCTGCCCCCGGGTTCGATAACGCACCTTGGCGGCCAATATCCGCGCCGCCACAGCACAGGCGATCGAGTGTTCCCAAAATCGCTGTCGGTCGAAGTCACCGTTGTTGCTTGCCCCCGAAAACCGTTCCAGCACCGAAACGCTCAGTCCGAGGCTCTTGACGGTTTCGAATCCGAGCACAACCACGGCGTGATTGACCGTGGCGATTTCTCTCGGAAAGCCGTAGAAGGCCGAGTTCGCCAGCTTGAGCATCTTGGCGGTCAGCGCCTGGTCGGTAGAGATCAGCTTGGCAACGTCGCTGGCGGACGTGTTAGGATTGTCGATCAAGCTGATCATCTGTGTGACCACGGTCGGCAACGTCGGTAACCCGATTATGCTCTCGGTGATCTTCCTCAGGCGCTGTTGTTTCTGTTCGTCCAATATGGTTCCCGTGGTCGTGGCATGGCGGCACGGGCCGCGCAGCCACCTCTAAGGCAGTGGTTCAGGCGACGATGTCGATCCCGGAGGAGTCCGCGCCGTCTTCGTCGGCCTCGGAGGTCTTGTCCGTCTCGGACTTGTCCGACTCCCGCTTGCGCCGGTCGCGGCGTTCGCGTTCGCGATCGCGTTTTTCGTCGGCACGCAACTCGGCCTGGTCGGGCTCTTTGGTTGGTTGGGTTCGGCTCTGGTCCTGGGCGTGCTCGCGAGCCGCTTCCTGTGCCGCCTGCCGTTGGGCTACCTCGGGTGCTTCCTTCTGATTGTTCTGCAAACGGCTGGCGAGAGGCGCCTTGGAAAGGTTGTCCTGCAAATCGACGGGTTTGACCATCCGCGACCTACCCTATGCCATGAAACGCTTTCGCAACTTGACCCGGAGGCTGAGTACCGCCTTGGTGTGCAGTTGCGACACGCGGGACTCGGACAGTTCCAGCACCTGGCCGATCTCCTTGAGCGTCAGCTCCTCATAGTAATAGAGGGCCACGACCAGGCGTTCCTGTTGGGTGAGCTGACCGAGAGAATCGGCGAGCAGGTCCCGCATCTCCTCGCGCTCCAGGTTTGACAGAGCACTTGGCTGTTCGGGCGAACGGACGGTGTCGACCAGAGGAACCGGTTTATCGTCTCCATCGCCGTAAGTCAATTCGTCCAACGACAGCAGGGAGGCGGAGCTCACATCGTCAATCATGTGGTAATAATCCGACAATTCGACACCCAACCCCTCTGCAAGCTCGGTCTCATTGGGCGAGCGCCCGAGTGCACTTTCGAGCTTCGAGATGGTCTTCTCGATTTCTCGGGAACGCGCGCGGGTGGATCGGGGCACCCAATCCATGCCCCGCAATTCGTCTAGAATCGAGCCACGAATCCGCAGCGAAGCATAGGTTTCGAACTTGACCCCCTTGCCGGCGTCAAAGTTTCGATAGGCTTCAATCAAACCGACGACCCCGGCATTGATCAGGTCGTCCATCTCCACCGATCTAGGTAGACCTATGGCCAGCCGCCCCGCGATATACTTGACCAAGGGAAGATATTCTTCCAGCGGTTGCTGCGTGTTCTGAGCCGCCGGTTTCTGCTGCTTCTCGTACTTCTCGCTGGCACTATGGACTGGAGTCTTGCCGGGACTCATGCCGTTTCATTTCCTCCGGGGTGGTGTATTACGGGGCGAATCACCGAGTTTGACGGCGTGCTCGAATAGTCCCTGCTTGCGGTCGTTGGCGATTCCGGAATCCTTCAACAGATCTTCGACGACCCGTTGCAACGCCTCGGCAGCAGGTGAAGGTGGTGAAGCCAGAACAAAGGGTGTTTGGCGCTTGATCGACTCGCGCACATACCGATCTAACGGAATATAACCCCAACTGTCAATTTTCGCTCCCAGAAACCGCTCCACCAGCTCCTGGAATCGCTCGTGAAGCCCCGTTGCCTCTTCGGCGCTATCTGCCATGTTAACCAAGAGTTTAGCTTGTAGATTCGGGTTGACGCCCAAGAGCAGCTTGAGCGTTGCATAAGCGTCGGCGATCGCGGTCGGCTCCGGCGTCACGATGAGCACCGTTTGGTCGGCAGCACTGGCCAGATCGACTGCCGTGGACGGAATGCCGGCACCGGTGTCGACTATCATGATCTCGTTGGACCGTTCCAGAGCTGTCAGCCGCCTGAGATTCCCTGGGTCGAGGGGTGCGCCGAAATCGCGCATACGATCGGAAGCGGCAGGCAGATCGTCAAGCCTTCCGGTCCGCTCAAACGCGCATCCTCGACGGTGCACTCACCCGCGAGCACATTTTCGAGGGTTTCTTCCGGACTTGCACCGAGCAGCAGAGCGATATTGCCCAATCCCAGGTCGCCATCGACCAACAGGGTGTTCTTGCGCATTCGGGCCAGCGAAACGGCGAGGTTCAGGGCAATGCAGCTCTTTCCGACGCCGCCCTTACCGCTGGTGATCGCGATGCTTCGGGGCATTTGCACACTCATTTTCGAGGTTTCTTCCGTGTTGGAGTCGCCCCGACGATCTTGGCGATAGGCTTGCGAAAATCGCCCGCCTCGATCTGACCGGGAACTCCCGATCCGACGATGAAGTAGGAACCGGGAATTCCGCTCTCGATGGCGGCACTGACTACGGCACCTGGTCGGGCCGTTTGATCCAGCTTCGTGAATAGCAGCCGGCGTTCGGGAAACTGGTCACTGGTCTCGATCAGATCGAGCATGTGATCGAAGCCGGTCAAGCTATCGATGACCAGCTGAACCTCGTCGACACCAGCTGCCTCGAAAAGCCGTCGTTGGCGCTCACATTCCGCTGTTTGACCAGACCCGCACCCCGGGGGATCGATCAGGACCAATTGGGCATCACTGTGGCGCTCCAACACCGCTTTGATCTCCTCCTCGGTGTGGGCGATTTCCAGCGGCACGCCAATTATTTCGGCAAAGGCTTTGGATTGATCCAGGGCGCCGACATGTTGATCATCGGTTGTGACCCAGACGATTCGATGGCCGCGCTTGAGCGCGAACCCGGCTGCAATCTTGGCTGCCGCGGTAGTTTTTCCGGCTCCCGGAGGACCGAAAAATGCAACCACTTTTCGTTTCTTGCCTACGCGAATGTCCTTACATTTCGGGACCGCCGCCGACAGCAGGCTTGCAGCCTTGTCGGCCACTTGCTGCTGATCGCGCAGCGCAGAGCCCGCCAGATCTTCCAGCATTCGCTGTAGGACGTCGTTGGCGACGCGTTCGGATATTCCCATGCTGGTCATTCGGCCCGATAACCGCTTGAGTTCGTCGGGAAGGGACACTTGAATGGAGGATCGACGCTCGACGCGATCCATTGCGCTCCGGAGCTCGCGCAGATTTTCCATCACCTCGCTGACGTCGGGGTCGCTCTTCGTCGGCGAAGGAGTCGGCGCAACCGGGATCGACACACCTGGCGCAGGAATCTCCGGTGTGGGCCTGTCGGCCAGGCGAGTTTCCATCGAGCGCGCAAACCTTTGGGCTGCCAGATTCGCTGTCTTGGACGCTACCTCTTCGGTTGCCGAGTCGAAGGCGGCCGTGACTTCCACGCAGGGAGCACCATCCAGATTGAAGCGGCTATTCTTTCTCAATTGCCGCGTGTTCAGGATGATGGCACCCTCGCCCAGGTCGTCACGGACCTGTTGCAGGGCTTCCGGCATGTTCCGGGCTATATATTTCTTGATCTTCATATTCGAGGGTTATGTTTCCGACGGAAGACACATCCACTTCCGGCACGATTTCGTTGTATGACAGGACGAACAAACTCGGAAAATTAGCCGCCGTCAATTTGCGAAACGCCAGTCGAATCTGCGGTGATGCAAGCACCGCTGGCTGTTGCCCGTTGGCAACCATCTGGTCTACCAGGCCGGTCATGCTCTGAAACAGCTGGCTGGCAACGTCCGGCGCGACGGCGACGGTCAGGCCTGTTGGCGTGGCCTGCACTGCCTCCTTTATCATTTCCTCCACCAGGGAGTCGATCGTGAGCACAGCTATGCCCTCGTCCGGCGACTCTTTCAACAACACGTTGCAGATCTGGCGTCGCAGCGCCGTGCGCACGTATTCGGTGAGCACCTCGACGTCCTTGATCTCGCCATAATCTGCTAGCGTCTCGAGAATAGTTCGTAGATCGCGAATGGGAACGCGCTCGACCAAAAGGTTTTGCAGGACCCTTTGAACCTTGCCCAGCGGCATGATGTCGGGTATGAGCTCCTCGACGATGGCCGGGTGAGACTCCTTGAACTCATCCACCAGATGTTGCACTTCCTGGCGCCCGAGCAACTCTCGCGCATGGGTATTCAAGACCTCGGTCAAGTGGGTAGCCAGCACGGCGACCGGCTCGACGACATTATACCCCAGGAGCTCTGCCTTCTCTCGAAGCGAAGGCACGACCCAGACGGCTGCGAGCCCGAACACCGGATCGGTGGTTTCCGAGCCTTCGATCGCATCCTCCGCGAAACCTGGGTTGATCGCCAACAGGTTCTTCGGCTGCAGCTCGCCCCGAGCGACAAGGTTGCCCTTCACGCGAATCTGGTATTCGGACGGCCCCAGCTCAGTACTGTCTCTAACCCGCACCTGGGGCGCGATGAATCCCATCTCCAAAGCAGCCACCTTGCGAATCTGGACGATGCGTTCGATCAGGTCGCCTCCCTGCTTGGCATCCACCAGGGGCACGAGTTGGTAACCCACCTGGACCTCCAGCAGGTCGACCCGGAGGTAGTCTTCGGGACGTTCCTCAGGTTTTTCCTCTTCCTGGCGAACCTCCATTTCCATGGCCTTCCGTTGGGCATTGCTGCGGCGAACTAGAAGCGCCAGCCCCACAATCACCGATCCGATCAGCAAGAAGGGCCAGGTCGGCATGCCCGGGATGCAACCGAGACCGAACAACATGGCACCTGTGATCAATCCAGCCTGCGGTCGAGCCGTAAGCTGGCGATTGATGTCACGACCCATATTCTGGTCGGAAGAAGCCCGGGTAATAATGATGCCGGCCGAGGTAGAGGTGATCAGAGCTGGGATCTGCGTTACGAGACCGTCGCCAACTGTGAGCAGGGTATAGGTTTGGGCCGCGTCGGCGATGCTCATGCCGTGCTGCAAAATGCCGATGGCAAGCCCACCGATAATGTTTGATCAAGGTGATGAGAATGCCGGCGATCGCGTCACCTCGCACGAATTTGCTGGCACCGTCCATGGAGCCGTAGAACTCCGCTTCCCGGGCAATATCTTCACGGCGTTTCCGCGCCGTCGTTTCGTCGATGAGTCCCGCATTCAGATCGGCATCGATCGCCATCTGCTTACCGGGCATGGCATCCAACGTGAAACGCGCCGCCACCTCGGCGACGCGGCCGGCGCCCTTCGTGATGACGACGAACTGAATGATTATGACGATCACGAAGATGATAAACCCGAGAACGAAGTTGCCACTGACCACCACATCGCCGAATGCGGAGATGAGGCGACCGGCGTCGGCCTGACTGAGAATCAGACGGGTGGAGGCGACGTTCAGCGACAGTCGCGCCAGAGTGAGAATCAGCAGCAACCCGGGAAACACCGAGAATTCCAGCGGGGCGACAATGTATATGGTCATCATCAGGACGAGCAGCGCCACACTGATGTTACCCGTCAGCAAAAAATCCATGACATAGGTCGGCAACGGCACGATCATCACTCCGAGAATGACGACTACGCCTACGGCCACCAGGACATCCGTGTGCCGCATCACCCTGCCAAAAAAACCGTTCAAACCGTATTACCCCTATCGATATCTTCGATCATCTCAACGCACCGGCAATCCTCAAGAATCCGTGTTCCTTTTTGGTGTCACGCATTGCGCCGAAGCTGAAAAACGAATGCGAGCACTTCGGCAACCGCCTTGAAGAGATCCTCGGGGATCTCGTCACCTATGCGCACCGCTTTGAACAGCGCCCGCGCCAGCGGTTTGTTTTCCACCAGCGGCACGCCTGCCAGGCGCGCCAGCTCCTTGATCTTCTCGGCAATCAACCGCTGACCCTTGGCCACGACGACTGGCGCGGCCGACTCCTCCGGCGCGTAGCGCAAGGCTACGGCCACATGCGTGGGATTGGTTACCACCACGTCGGCCTGGCCGACGTCGTCCATCATTCTTTTCTGCGCCAGCTCCCGCTGCAACGAGCGGACGCGGGCGCGAATCTGGGGATCCCCTTCCTGCTGTTTCAGCTCCTCCCTCACCTCGTGTCGGGTCATGCGCAGATTCTTTTCGTGGTCCCAACGTTGAAAGGCATAGTCCAAAATGGCCAGAAGCAGGAGAACGATGCAGATTCGAAACCCCAGCGTCATCAACACGCTGCTGCTGGAGGCGAGGATCTGCGGGACGCCGCTATCGACCAGCGCGATGAGGTTGTTCATCTCACCGGCGATGGTCCAATAGGTGATCGCGGTCACCACCGCCACCTTGAATAACCCTTTGGCCAGCTCCACCAGTCCGCGGCTGGAGAATATCCGCTTCAACCCCGAAAGTGGACTGATTCGGTTCGCTTTCGGTTCCAGGGGCGTTAGGGTGAAGATAACCCCCACCTGGGCGTAGTTGATAGCCAACGCCGCGGCCACGAGCAACGCGACGAAAGGCAAAACGATACGCACGTAGCTGGCTGCCCAGGTCAGGAGGTAAGTAGGTAGGTTCAAGGCGTTCAATTGCACCGAAAATCCGTCGGTGAACATGCTGACCATGAAACCTGTGAGGTTATTGTAGACGTAGGAGCTCAGACTTACCATGGCCAGCAGCCCTGACACAAGTATGGCCAGCGAACTCAGCTCTGCGCTCCTGGCCACCTGGCCTTTACGTCGGGATTCCTCGCGGCGCTTGGGAGTCGCTTGCTCCGTCTTCTCCTGAAAGGATTCTTCAGCCATTACGGCACCTAGAAAAAGCCGATCAACGCAAACATGTTGCGTTCGAGCGTATCGAGTGACTTGTTCATCAGAATGAGAAACAGGGGCAGTGAGCTGACGAGTACGAGGGACCCCACGGTGATCTGCACGGGAAAACCGACGAGGAACACGTTCATCTGCGGTACGGTTCGCGCCAGAACTCCCATGGCTACCGAGATCATCAGCAGAGAAATCATAACCGGCGCCGCGATTTTTAATGCGACGATGAAGATCTCGCTAGACAACGCGATCAGTTTGTGAATTATGATCTCAGGAAACTGAACCCCGCCCAATGGAACGACCTCAAAGCTGCTGATCAATCCCCGAATTATAAGCAGATGCCCATCAACTGTTAACACGATCAAAATCGCCAGGATGCTCATGAACTGGCCAATGATGGAGACCTGCTCACTGGATTGGGGATCGACGACGTTGACGATGCCAAAACCCATTTGGAAACCCATCATCTGACCGGCGAATTGAACGGCAACGAAGAACAACAACACGGAAAATCCGAGGATCAGACCCATGAATATCTCGCGGATGACCATGATGGCATAAGGCAGGAATCCGTCCGGAATGTGCAGGGATTCCGCGTCCACCATGGGAAAGACCACAAACGAGATGACGACTGCCAAACCAATCTTCGACCGCGCCAGGTAGTTGCGGTGGCCGAACAGTGGCGCCACGATGAGAAGAGCGCTTACGCGCAGAAGAATCAGTAGAAAGACGTGAAACTCGTTAAGCCAGTATTCCACTTTACGCTCACCCTACAACAGTTGGAATACTGCTCAGAATGCCGACGGTGAAATCGACCATTTTGCGAATCATCCACGGCAGCATGAACATAAGTACGGCGGCGACAGCCAGAATCTTGGGAATGAAGGTCAACGTCATCTCGTGGACCTGGGTTACCGCCTGGAAGATGCTGACAACGAGGGCTACGACCAACAGCGGGCCGGCGACATACAAGACGGTCATCAGTGCATGCTGACCGAGTTGGATGGCGTATTCAGGTGTCATTGCCCGTCTCCCTGGTTCAGTTGAAGCTCCTCACGACGGATTGAACGATTAGGTTCCAGCCGTCGACGAGCACGAAGAGCAAAATCTTGAATGGCAGCGAAACCATGATCGGGGGCAACATCATCATACCCATCGAAAGTAGAATACTGGCGACCACCAGATCGATCACGAGAAACGGTACGAAAAGGATGAATCCGATCTGAAACGCCGTCCTGAGCTCGCTGATAATGAAACTTGGAATCAACACGGAATTCGGAATTTCGCTGCGGGTTTTCGGTTGGGAGATTTTTGCCATGCGGATGAACAGAGCCATGTCCTTCTGGCGCGTCTGTTTCATCATGAAATCACGCATCGGCTCCATGCCGCGATCCAGCGCCTCTTGATACGGTATTTCCTCGGCGATCAGGGGTTGAATGGCGTGATCGTTGACTTGGTCCCAAACCGGAGCCATTACGAAAAACGACAGGAACAGCGAGAGACCGATCAGGAGCTGATTCGGTGGCATCTGCTGAATTCCCAGGGCGGATCGGAGGAAGGACAACACCACGAGTATCCGGGTGAACGAGGTCATCATGATCAGAATCGAAGGAGCCAGCGAGAGAATCGTCAGCAGGAAGATGATCTGCAGCGAGACGGCCGCATCTCCTCCCGATGCCGCCTCTTCCACCTGGAGGCTGATCTTCGGTAGTATTTGAGCTTCCAGCCCGGTGAACGGCGTACACAGAAACAGTATGCCCAGAGGCCAGATCCACCGTCGGTGCCGTGACCGCGACTCTTGGCGCCTGGGAGTGGCGGGATCAGGAATCGCCATTCTTGCCGCCTTCCGATCTGTTCTGCAGCTGCCCGAGTACGTTCTTGAACTGGCCGCCGAGCGAAATCTCGCCTTCCGGTGGCGAGTCAATTTCAATTCTCCCGGTTGCCATTGCCCCAACAGCGCGATTTGTGCCTCCGCGACCCCAACCGCAAGCGTATGTTCGCCAATGTCGACCAGATAGATCGCTTTCTTGGGACCCAGGAAAGCGCGCTCTTTGACGCGAATACAACCGCTTCCGCCACCCAGTTGCTGCCCGAGCGAACTCTTTCGCAACAGGAATACGGCGCCCCACGCCAAGGCAATAACCGCGGTCAGACCCACACCGAGCTTGAACATGAGACTCCAGTAGGAGTCCACCCCCTCGTCGGTGTCCGCCAGGTGCAATAGCGTTGAATCGTTCTTTAAGGAGTCGGAAGGTGCCGGAGTAACCTCGGCAACCGCTTCTGTGACTCCCGCCGGGGCGGTCGGCGCCTGCATGGTTGCTTCGCCCTGCGCCTGCAGGGGAAAAAACCAGAGGGCACACGCGAAACCCGCTGGCAGCAAATGCCGACGTGATCGCTTCATCTCGAGTGATTCCCTTTTTTGTCTCTGTGGTCTCTGAACCAACAAGGGACCCATCGAGCAACATATATGCCATGGAAAAAGAAAAAGAGCAGGCCTGTAAAGACCTGCTCCGGCGGAGCATTTTGGTATGGAAGAGAATCTAGAGTGGGAAAATAGTGCCCGGAAGAGGAAAATTCATCCGCTGGCAGCCGGAATCACGCAACTCCATTGGACTGCCCTGTCCCCACTCTATAAGTTATTGTTTATAATTGATTAATAGGCGTAACCAGCTCCGTGACCCGGACTCCGAAGTTCTCCGACACGGTGACCACCTCGCCGCGGGCGAAGAGGCGTCCGTTGACCAGGATATCCACGGGATCCCCCACCTGCTTGTCCAGCTCCACCAGCGATTGCTCGCCCATGTCGGTCACGTCTTCGAGGGTCTTTCGGGTTCGACCGAGCTCGATGGACACCATAAGATTTACGTCCATGAGGCGTGCTACGTTGGGAGAAACTCCCGCACCGGCAACCATGGCGCCGCCTGCGTCGCCACCCATGCCACCCCCGGCTCTCCGCCCTCCTCCTCCATGGCTTTGAGCATTTCGGACTCCATCATGCGCTCCACATCCTCCTGGGAGCTCATGTCATCGCCACCGTCGGTCTCGTCCTCCATCATTCGCAGCATTTCCTCTGCGAGCGGATCGAGATCTCCGTCTTCGCCGGCCTCGCCGTCTTCGTCCCCGCCGCTTACAGCTTCCTCGAGGGCCTCCATTTCGTCGGCAACGTCTTCGCCACCCTCGTCACCATCCTCTTCTTCTTCGCTGGCCTCTTCCAGGGATTCTTCCAGGTCGTCGCCCTCATGTACTTCGTCTTCTTCGGCCATGTCTATATCCTTCTGTGGGTCGCTAGGCTATCTGGCGTTGCCGCTTTTTCTAAACCGCGGGAACCGGACGGCTGCGATCCTTGTGCAATTCCTCGTTAGAGTGATCTACGTACCTGCTTATCTGGACCGCGTTCTTGCGTCCAACCCGACCCGGCCGGCCCAGGAACTTCGGCTCTTCGTTGACGTAGAGGACCGTCGGCTCATCGATCTCGGTGTCCAGGCGCATGACGTCGCCCACCTGAAGCTCCTGAAGTTCGCGAAACGTCGCTGAACCGCGGGCAAGTTCGGCCCTCAGGGGAACGTGGGTCTTGCGTAGGCGCGCGCGGTTCATCTGCACCAGCTCGTCTTTGTTCATGCGGTTCGTGCGCACGTAACTCTGTTGACCCAGCCGGGGAAGAATGGACTCCAGCGTGAAGAAGGGATAGCAGAGACTCACCAGGCCGGAGGCATTGGTGGAGTTCACCTCGAATGCCAAAAGAATGACGATTTCGCTTGCCGCGGTGATCTGCATGAATTCAGGATTGGTTTCCAGCTCAATATCGGTCACCTCTACTCGCAGAATCGGCTCCCAGGTCGCTTCAAGATCTTCGATGACACGTTTGACGATGCGATGAATCACACCGACCTCGATCGGCGTCAGGGTTCGTGCCTCCACTCCCTGGGATGAGCCCTTTCCACCGAAGATCCGATCGACGAAAGCGAAGGTAACCGGCATGGCGAAATCGATGATCGCCTGACCATTGGTCGGCCCCAGGGTAAACTGGTAGGAACACGACGGGTTCGAGAGCGACATGATGAACTCGGCATACGTGGTCTGATCAACGAACGCCGTGTCCACATCCACCACCGCGCGCATGGCGCCGGAGAATGTCGAACTCAGCAACCGCGCGAAGTTGTCGTGCAGATTCTCCAGGGTGCGAAGCTGATCTTTGTTGACCCGCGCCGGATGTTTGAAGTCGTAGCTGGTGACTATGCGCTGCGACGCAGCCTCTTCTAGGCCGGCATCTCCGCCACCGCCACCACCCATCGCGTCACCACCACCTCCACCACCGGCGTCGTCTCCTTCGGTTGCCGAGAGCAGGGCATCTATTTCGTCCTGAGAGAGAATATCGGCCATAGTTCTACCCTATTGTATGATGATGCTAGAGAATTCCACCTGGTCGACGACAACCTGCACCTTGTTGGTGTCATCGATCTTGAACAGCTTCGAAAACAGATCCGTGTTCAGCTTCTTTTTTATCTCGTCCTTCACCTCGTCGACAAACCCGCTCTCCAGCTGATCGATCGTCTTGGAGCGAACGATGCTTATGGAGATCGCTCTGATCCGTTGGGTATACTGCGCGAGTTTGGTGTTAACCGGTTCGTTTTCCGCCAGGCCTCCAGTGATATCGTCGCCGCTTTCCGTATCGGTCGCCCGCAGCCCGAGTATGACGCTCAGGACCACGAATCGCTCGGCGTTGGTACCCGCCGGATTCGCGGGGATATCCATCAAATCCGGAGACTGGAAGTAGTACGGCAGCGCATTGTCGACGCTCTCGTCCAGTTGGCCGGCTGCAGCCTGTTCTTGAGGAAACAGCTCCTCCTGCTCGTCCTCTGGCGCATTGTCCTTTAGCGTTACCTGGATGACGACCCAGGCCAGCACCACTTGGGCCAGCAGGACGATCGCTGCCAGCGGGCCGTACTTTTTCAGGGCACTGCCGCCGCCTCCGCCGCCGCCTCCACCTTCTTCTTCTGCAGCTTCCTCAGCCATTCCGATGCCTTCCTTCCGATTGTATCACTCTTCCCCTCGCACTCCCAGTTCTGCTTCCTGCAGGAATTTCTCCACGCCCTCCTTGGACACGTCCTCTTCGTCTTCGTCGAAGCGTATCTTGATCTCGACCCGGCGATTCTGCGATCTGTTTTCCGGCGGGTCGTTCTCTACCAACGGTTTGAACTGACCGTGCCCCACCGCCGACAAACGCCGCGGCTCGATGCCCACCTCACCGGCGAATACATCGAGCACCTGCAAGGCACGAGCGCTGGAGAGCCAGTGATTGTTGCCGAACTCATCGTTCGAGATCGGAACGTTGTCCGTGTGTCCCTCTATTTCGACGGCGTTTGGCATGCGGCTTATGACAGCACCGATGGTATTCAACAGCGGCAAAATCTCCGGCTTGAGATCGGCCTTTCCGGTATCGAACAACGCCTGGTCTCGTATGCGAATGATGACCCCTTCCGGCCCCTGCATAACCTCTACATTTTCCTTTTGGTCCTGCGCTTCGATCTCCTGCTCAATCTCGGCTTGGGCATCCTTCATCGTCGGACGTGCTTCGGTGATATCGCCCCTGACGATCGGCACATGCATCTTGATCGGCGAGGTCATGATCGGCTCGCCCGCGAGCACGCCAAGAGCGCCCTGCAGGGCACCGATCGCCTTTTCAAAGTCTTCCTGCGACGTGGTCGAAAATGACAGCAATAGTACGAAAAAGGTCAGCAGCAACGACATGAGATCACTGAACGTCGTGATCCATGCAGGCATTGACTTGCAATCAGGACACTTTTGCTGCTTTGCCATGGCGTGAAACCGTCAGCTATTCGCCGCCTCCAGCCGCATCCTCACCCGAGGGGCGCATCTTGGGAGCCAGGAACACGGAAAGCTTGTGCTCCACAATGCGCGGATTGTCGCCAGACTGTATGGCCATGATACCCTCGATGATCATGCGTTTGGACAGGATTTCTTTCTTCGAATACGTACCCAGCTTCGCGGCAATCGGACCAAATAAGATGTTGGCCATGATGGCACCATACATCGTGGTCAGCAATGCAAGTGCAATGCAAGTGCCATGCCAGGACCGATAGCTGCGGGGTCGTCCATATTCTTGAGCATGATCACCAGCCCGACCAGGGTGCCTATCATTCCGAAGGCGGGGGCCGTGTCCGACATACGCGCGATGATATCCTGGCCCAGCTTATGCCGCTCTTCAATGAATTGGAGCTCGGTTTCGAGAATGTCCATGATCAAATCCGGCTCGGTGCCGTCCACGGCGAGTCGTACCCCCTGGTTGAGGAACGCGTCATCCGCATCCTCCACCGCTTGCTCCAAGGCCAGGATTCCTTCCCGGCGCGCGGTCTCGGCAAATCCAACTATCTTCTCGATGAGCTCGGTCGGCACCGGGGTTTTGTTCATGATGGCGTTCATATAAACGCCTACCAGATTGATCACCTCGGGCAACGGGTTGGCAATAAGCGTCGCAGCTATCGTTCCCCCGACGACGATCAGAATGGAGGGGACATCGATAAACGCCGACACGTCACCCATGGCCACGACAATGAGGGTGAAGGCGGCAACGATTCCTATGATTGTTGCGATATCCATAGTGTATTCTAGCTCTGTGAAGCCCCACTATACTGGGTCTGGTGGCACCGTTTGCGGTAATCTATGACCCGCTCGATCACCGTTTCCACCGGTTCGGTGACGGTGATCTTCTTGCCCGAGAGCAGTGTTATAATGGTATCGGGCACCGAATCGACGAACTCGATCATATCGGCGTTGATCACGAACTCGCTGTTATTGAGCCGCGTGAGTTTGATCATTATCCTGCTGGCCGGGAAAAACGACTCGGCCCCTTTCCTATAAATATCGGCCTAAATATCAATATCTACTGAATATTATCATCGCCTGCGGGGATTTTCCCGGTCCCGACTAGAAAATCAGGCGTTACTCAAATATAACGACCTACCGCTTCAAATTCACTAGCTCACTGAGTAGCTCGTCAGAGGTGGTGATGGTGCGAGCACTGGCTTGAAACCCGCGCTGAGAGAGAATCATATTGGTGAACTGCTCAGCCAGATCGACATTGGACAACTCTATCGCCCCCGAGTGAACACTGCCCTGAACCGTGCTTTCAGCGGCACCGGTTACGGCCTGACCCGAAGATTCGGTCTCGGTAAAAAGATTCTCGCCTTCGCGGCGCAGCCCTGCCGGGTTGCCGAAGGTGGCCAGGATCACCCTGCCCAACTCCTCGGCGGTTCCGTTGCTGAACAAGCCAGTGATATTGCCATTGGACTGTATGTTCACGGATAACAGAGACCCCACCGAGCGGCCGTCCTGTTCCCGAACCGACGCTGAGGACGGAGCGACGAACTGGGTGATCCCCCCAAGTCGATCGGTCCGATCTGCCACGATCTCGATCGCCAGGGGCGGGGCGCCGTTGGAGGGCGAGAAGCCGAGGGGTTGCCCGTCCGACGATACAAAGGTGCGCAGAGTGCCGTCATTGTTGAAGACGGCGCGACCATTGTTGCCCCGAGGCGGGTGTCAATCCGTCGACGCTTGCCACCCAACTCCACTCATTATTGACGACACTGCGGGTAAAGGTCACGGTGAGCGAGTGGGATTCCCCCGTTTCATCGAAAACCTGGGTGTTGGTGCTGAACTCGAACGGGGGATCGCCACCAAATATCCCCGAGGTCGTAGCATCGGTAAGCCCATTGTCCAGCAGGGAGAAACTCACATCGAACCCGGTGACGCGCGTCTGGCTGGCCCTCTCGGTGAGAATAATCTGACCGCTGCCTCCCGGATCGAGCGCCACATCAACCCCACCATAGACGTTACCCACCGCGGTGAACAGGTCGGCAAGGGTTGATGGTGGAGGACCATCGGTGTAGTTGAAGGTTCCGTCAAAACGCTCGCCGTTCGGCTTTACGCCGCTGATACGGATGACATCGCCGCGGATGACGCTGGCGCCTGAGGTGACTGGAGGAGACAGGTCTTTGGCGACATTGGCCAGATCGTTTAGTTGATCGCCTACGGTGGCGTTATCTCCGGTCGCGGCTGTATTTGTTGTAAACCCAAGGGAGCCAGCGACATTGTCGGGGGTTGCGTTATCCACCTGCACCGTGACGTTGGAACCTCCGGTCACGGTCCGCAAGACCAATTGACCCAAATTGTTCGCCTGAAACAGCACCTTGTTCTTGAGGGCCCCGTTGGCATTGATAAGGGCGTTCATTTCTGCGACCAGCTCGAGTTGATCGGGTAGGGTCGAGAACTGGCGCGCCAGCCTTAGGGTTCGGTGGGTTCCCCATGGCTTTCGCCATAGCCCTCAGTCCGACTCCCATCGCTACGTTTCCAGTTCCCGCCGCCTCAAACCGGACGTGCGGATCTCCCGCATCCGGCTTCCCGACGAACGTCACATCCAGGCACACGCCACAAGGACTTCACCTGGTAGTCAAGCTGCTTCCGATGCATACTAGTCTTACTGCTGGAGGCAATAGGCTCACGCCACTCTCCAACCCTCTGCACTTCCGCAGCATGTCCGAAGTCAGGCCCCTTCCCTCCACCGGAGTTACCCGGCTTCCTCGGTACTACGCGCCTGTCCGCCACCTCATCCAGCCCAGTCTGGCCCTCGCGGGTTACCGGTTGGAGGCACTCGCTGCTTCCACCGGATGAGGCTTCCCGTGTTGCGCCACATCTCCTCTTACACACATGCTGTCGCCACTACCCCGGCGGAACAGCTGGGTGCGCTTGTCGCTCGACTTCCCCAGCTGCAGCGGCCTTCCCTGGTTTACGGGCAGGTCGGCTTCCGCATTACACTTTTCGAGGCCTGCTCAGCGTTTACTCACGTTACGGCCTGTGTGCTCGCCAAGTCGCCCAAGGCGACCCTCTACACCGGAGGCTTCAGCGGCTTCGTCGCCTCCACCACTGCTCCGATTGCTACCGGCTGGAGCGACCCTTGCCGGGTGGGATTCGCACCCACTGAAGATGTGCGCCTTAGCACGGCGCACCGTAAACTTTCGTGGGAATGTTTATCGTGCTCTCGCTTATTCTACCGCTGTCGTTGACGGTGATTTTCAGGCCGCCACTAGTATGTATGCTTAGATCGAGCGGAAAGGTGGGATTGGTGGTCGTCGTCAACCGCGCCGGCTTGCCGAAAACCGTGTTGGCGTTCCAGACCTTGCTGCCGCTGCCCTCAGCGCTGGCATCCAGATTTCCGGAGAGATTCACCTTGGCGGTGGCTTTGGCTTCCGACTCCCGGTCCAGTGGGATAATCAGATCCTCCAGCTCGGACTTGAAGGTGCCATCCTCATTGGCCACGTTGCCCTGAACAACCAGACCGGTACCGGGATCGTACAATCTGCCGGTGGCGTCGAATCCGAAGGTCCCGTCACGGGTGTAGAACCGATCCGGACCGGTTCCCATGATGAACATGCCGTCTCCTTCGATCGCCAGGTCGGTCTCCACGCCCGTCGACTGGAGGGTCCCCTGGGTTACAATGGAGTCGATGCTACTCACCTTGACGCCGAGGCCGGATTGGATCGGATTGGTCGCGGCCACCTGCCCCTGACCAGGTCCTCCTTCGCTGAGCGTCCTGCTCATGACATCGGCGAAATTGACGCGGCCCGCTTTGAAGGCGGTCGTGTTGATATTGGCCACGTTGTTGCCGATGACGTTGATTTTCGCTTGATGGGCGCGAACACCGGTGATTCCTGTAAAAATGGAGTCTAACATGCTAGCTACTCCTCATCCCAATTGGGTGGTTTGAAACCGCCCCTACCGTTCCTCGGGCGGCGGTTCCGATCCACTCACGACCCTCCTTGACCGATCTGTTGCCTGCTGGATGGTTCAATCTTGCTCGATTCATGTGTGACGTCTGTAACCTCAATTTTTCGGCGACGGCTGTACAATGCCGCTCAGTTCTTCGATTCTCAGTTCTCGTCCGTCCGCCCAGATCCTCGCTTCATTGCCAACGTAGCGCACCGCCTGGACGTCGACCCGCTTGAGTGCGTTTGCCTGCACCGGCTGGCCGCCGGAGGTCTCGGCGATTACCAGCGCCCTATATGCACCCGCGGGCACCTCGCTGCCAGCGGTGCTCTTGCCGTCCCACTCCACCGTGCCGTAGGAGTCGGAGACATCGAGATCCAACTCGCGCACGAGTGACCCGCGAGCATCTAGAATTCGCAAGCTTGCTTTGCTCGCCCCTTCGGCGATTCGATACGCCAGGTCATTAGCATCGTTGCCGTCGAACTCGATCTCCGCCGTGGCAATCTCGACGGTCTTTCCAACCAGAGACGTCACCAGGTTGTTCTGAAACGCATTGTGTAGTTGGGTCTCAGCTCCCAGGTTCTTTTCCAGTCCCGCGTTCATGTTCTGGAGCTGCTCTAGGGAGCTGAACTGCGCCATCTGGGCGATGAATTCGGTGTTCTCCATCGGATTCAGCGGATCCTGATAACGCAACTGCACAGTGAGCAACTTGAGAAAATCGTCCTTGCCCAGCTGATCTCGCCCGACCACAGGTTGGGTCGCCGCCGGGCTCTTGTTCAAAATGCTGCTTACATCCATTTCGACACCTCGTCAGATTTATTTGCGAATTCCATGGTCAAGCAAGAAGATCCAAGTCGCCGTTTCCAGCGCCGCGAACCAGGATTGGACTGCGCCTGTCCCTCTCAACGCCCTCCGCTGTGGCTTCCCGCGCACTCCCTCCGGAGAGATCGCCGCGAGTTTCCGAACCTTCTTCGCTGCGGGCAAACTGCCCTTCGCGACCTACACTGACGTCGAATCCTTCCATCGCCAGGCCTTGCTCTTCAAGCGACTCCCGCAGCTTATCCAGCTGCGCTTCGACCAGATGTTTCAGCTCTGAGTGCTGTACTACCACGTGACCGCGAACGGCTGATTCGGTAGTGCGCACCCGGAGCTCGATTTCACCCAGATCGGGCGGCTGGAGCTGCAGGCGCATCTCGGCGGCGCCGTTGCGAACCAGGGTCGCGATTCCCCGTGTAATCTGGGGCATGATAGTCTCCGCCAGCTCTTTCAACTGTGGGGCGCTGGCGGCGACCAACTGGCTCAGACGCGTCACGATCTGTCCCGGAGCTTTCTCGATGATCAGATCGGGATCCATAATCTCGTTGAAATCCAGCAACTCAAGCGGGTTCGGTTGGGGCCGCTGCAATGCCAGCTCGCCCGCCCCCCCTTCCTCCAGCTCGAAAGCCAGTTCCGTTGCCGCATCAGCCAGCAACCGGGCGGACTCGCCCTGTTGCTCGTTCCCCTTGGGCGTGCTAACGATCAGAGCGGGATCGATTTTCTGAGCGGGCTGCTCGCCCTCGTTCTCGGGGTTCGCCTCCTCTGCCGCTACCGCGACTTGCAGCAGAGTAACCAGTGGCACATGACCTGACTCCGCATCCTCTGTGACCTCGGCGACCGCGTCTGCTTGCCCGTCATCACTTGGTTCGGCTGCGCCGTGCTCGTCGCGCTCAACAGCGACACCGGCGCGATCCTCCTGCGGGATGCGGTTGGTCGCCTTTGGATCGGCGTTGTCCCTTTCGGCGTGAAGATCCTGCTCTTCTTGTTCGCGCCGGAGAATCTCGTCGAAATCGAATGTGCCAACCCCATTTTGCCGGGACGGCTTGTCCAGCTCCTGAATTCCGGGCGCTACGGATGCCGCGGCTCCGAATATTTCGAACATCTATTTGCTCCTCAAACGTTTCAGCTATTCGCGTTCGTTCCGTCGACGCAGGTACAGCTGTGTGCCAACGTCGTCCAGCAGTCTCCGTTCCTGCCGCTTTTGTTCACGCTTGTAGGTTTCCTCCCTCTGCTCCCTCAGGATCTCGAACACGCGACGTTCCTTGGTCGCCTCCATCAAATCCTTCCGCTTCTCTTCAACCACTGATTCCACCTGTCGGATCTGCTCTTGTTTTTCGCCACATTCCCGTTTCAGCCGCTGCAGGTAGGATGCCTGCACATCGAGCAGGTTGGCGTTTACCGGAGCCGCCGGTTGGAAACGACCGGCCTGCAGACATCGCCTGCGTGTATCCTGCAGATCCCTGAGAGTCTCTTCTTCCCGATTGAGAACCGACACCACCTCTCCGAGGGCTGCTTTGCGAGCATCTTCCATGCGTCCCTTGATCTCCAGGACCCGCTGAAAGCGATACGCGAACTGCCTCATGAATCAATCAAGCGACTTCCGCCTCGCCGCGCGGCTGGAGAAGACCCAGCAATTGCTGCACGTGCTGACCCATGTTCGATCCCGCATCAAGCCCCTGTCGCAAGAAATCGTTGATCGGATCTATAAACTCGAGCGCTCTGTCGATTTGCGGATTGCTGCCCCGCGCGTAAGCCCCGATGCTTACGAGATCCTCCGCTTCCTGATACGCCGCCACGATCGACTTCACCTCCACTGCCTGCTCTATGTGCTCGGCGCTGGCCACGTCCCTCATGGCGCGGCTGATACTCTCGCCGATGTCCACCGGCGGGTAGTGTCCTCTTGACGCCAGGCGTCGCGACAGCACAATGTGGCCGTCCAGCAGGGCGCGACTGGAATCGGCAATCGGATCGTCGAGATCGTCTCCTTCGACGAGCACCGTGTAAAGCCCAGTGATGCTCCCCGTCTGGGTTGTACCGACTCGCTCCAGCAATTTCGGCAACATGGCGAAGACCGAGGGTGTATATCCCTTGGTAGTAGGAGGCTCTCCTGCCGCCAACCCGATCTCTCGCTGAGCCATCGCCATGCGTGTCAGTGAATCCATCATCAACATTACGTCATTGCCGTCATCGCGGAAGTATTCGGCGATCGTCGTCGCCACCAGCGCCGCTTTTAGCCGGATCAGCGCCGGCTGATCCGAGGTGGCTACTACAACTACGGAGCGATTTAGGCCGTCTTCTCCGAGGCTGTCCTCGATAAATTCGATGACCTCCTTGCCGCGTTCCCCGACCAGGGCGATCACGTTGACATCGGCTTCCGAATTACGGGCGATCATTCCCAGCAGGGTGCTCTTCCCGACACCGCTACCGGCGAAAATCCCCATACGTTGTCCCTTGCCCAGAGTCATGAGACCGTCGATGGATCGGACTCCCGTGCCCAACGGTTCGCTCAAACGGCGGCGGCTCAACGGATCCGGTGATGGATTGTGCGCATTCCGGCGTTCCCTTGCATGTATCTGCCCTCGACCGTCCAGTGGGTTGCCCAGACCGTTGAGAATGCGCCCCCTCAACTCTCTGCCAACCGCGATCTGCAGTGGCGACCGCGTCGGAAACACAGCCGTTCCCGGCCGTATGCCTTCGATTTCTCCCAGCGGGGTCAAGAGGACGCGACTGCCATTGAACCCGACGACCTCCGCGCGGATGCCGCCTCGTGCCGGATCCCCCAAATAACAGAGCTCTCCGAGAGCCACATCTTCCGGGCCGACAGCCTCAACGATCAAGCCGACGATCTGCCTCACCTTGCCGTAGCGCGTGCGCGGATCGACCGTCTCTATGGTCTGCAGCAGCTCACTCGTGTTCATCCTCTTCGGCATCCTCTTTAGCTAGGGCGCCCTGTACGGCAGCCCTCAATACCTCGACCTGGCTTTCCAGCCGAGCGTCCAAGTTCTCTTCGTCGCCTTCGATCATGCACCCGCCGCGGGACACATGCTCGCTCGCCTGCACCTTGAAAACCGCGGTCGCCTCCACCTTCTCGACCCACCGCTGCGAAAACCTGCGCGCCAGCTGAAGGTCTTGTGGATGGACCTTGATCAACAGGTTGCTGTGATCGCCCAGGTGGCCAAGTGCGTCTTTGATCACCGTTACGAGTACCCGGCGATCCACCTCCGCCTGGAGCCCCGTAATGCGATGAGCGAGAGCGCAGGTCAGTTCCAGCACTGCACCCTCCGAATCCGCAATCACCTGGGCCCGCTCGGCTTCCAGCGAGCGATGTAGAGCGTCCAGGCGTTCGATCGCTTCCCTAGCTTCGTCTTCCTTTGAGGTTACACCTTCCTGGTAACCTTCGTCGTACCGCTGCTGTCGGACTTCCTCCAGTTGTTGACGCCAGCGTTCTTCCGTCTCCTCTAATTCCTTTTTGGCTCCCTCCTTCAGGCTCTCCGTCTCTTGCCGGAGACGGTCTTCCCATTCCTTGGCAACTTCCTTGCGCGCCTTTTCCACCCGCTCGTCTATCAGGGCAAAGAGGTTGATTCCGCGATCACCAGCCTCGTCCTCTTCCTCCCCGAACAGCTCGAATTCCCCAAAGTCAAGCGTTACGGCGGTCTCTGACAAGCGCCCGCTTCGAATAATCTTTGACACGTCCTTGTTTCCCCGCTTTGAGTGAAGTGCGTTGCCGTCAAGTATACCAAATTGCAGACGGGCGACGCACCACTAACCTCCGCCTTCCTCCATGAGCATTGTGCGGACCAGCTTCGCCGCGTCTTCCGGACGCTCCCGTACCATTCCCTGGATGCGGCTCAACAGCAACTCGTGCGGCGTCTCGGGTCGTTCGAACTCTTCCTCTTCGACGTCGTCATCGACGACACCCATCATCTCCACCTCTTCCTCGACTCCGACGCCGCGACCGATGGCCTGGATGATGAAACGCAGGGTGATGAGCGCCGCAATGATACCAAGAATCTTTGCCACGTTTATGGCGATGTCGGTCCAGAAATCGGCGGTCTGTTCCTGTTCGGCCTCTTCCTTGGCTCTGATTTCCTGGGTTTTGTCGAATTCCATCGCGAAGACCGTCATCTTGTCGCCCCGGCCCTCGTCATATCCGATCGCTTCCTTGGCCAGCGCCGCCAGCTGGTCGATCTCCTCCAGCTTCCTCGCTTCCTCAACGTAGTCCCGGGTCTCAGGATCGAGCACTACTTTTGTCTTGTCGACGGTCAGTGCCATTGAAATCCGATCGATGCTGCCGACGGAGCCGATTACGTTTTGTAGCGTGCGGTTGACTTCGTAGTTCCGTACGGCCTGCTCTTCCGAACCCTGTTCCGCGGAGCTCTTTTCGTTGGTTTCCTCACTGATGATCACCTGTTGCGTGCCCGGCTCCACCAGGGTGCGTTGGGTATTCTTCTGGCTGAAATCGAGGACGACATTGATGCGCACCCGGGACCGATCCTTGCCGATCACCTGGTCCATCAAGGTCTGGACCTTCTTTTCGAGGGCCCGTTCCACCTGTTGCTTGAGTTGAAACTGCTTGTTGGCGACTTGTGCCAGCGGGTCGCGCTCGTCGGAGAGGAGATTGCCCTCGTTGTCGACGATGACCACGTTCTCGAAATCGAGTCCTTCGACGCTTGCGCTTATGAGGTAGGCAATGGCATTGACCTGTTTGGTCTTGAGTCGCGTTTCGCCCTGAAGGGTGAGCGCCACCGATGCGGTGACCGGATTCTGCTCTTCCACGAACAGACTGGGCTCGGGGATTACCAGATGTACGCGAACGTCGCCGACCCCCTCGATCTCGTTGAGCGTCGACTCCAGCTCCTGCTGCAAGGCCCTTTGGAAATTGACCTTTTGCAGAAAATCGGTCATGGCCAGCTGGGCTTCGTCGAAAATCTCGAACCCCATGCGACCCGTTCTGGGGAATCCTTCCCCTGCCAGCTGAAGACGCAGATCGCGGACCTCGTCGTCCGGCACCAGAATGGCGCTGGCATCGGTTGTCAGCTTGTGGCGAATGCCGAGCTCGGCCAGACGGTTGCTGATCTGGGCGGCTTCCTTGAATTCCAGATTGGCGTACAGAATGGCGCCGTCCCAGTCATCGTCTGCCCCGCCAAAGGAGAGAAATCCAACGACGACGCCGACTATTAGAACTGCCACGCCACCCATGACACCGTAACGCTGTACCTGGCTGGCTTCGCCCCACATCGCGCGGGGTCCGCTCGGCTACATTTGTAATACCTTCAGGAAGATTCATCTAGTCCTTTTGAACCCTTGTTAAACCTGCATCCTGATGAGTTCCTGGTATCCCTCAAGAACTCGATTGCGAATCTCCAACATTAAATCCAGAGCCACTCCTGCTTCTTCCACCGCTACCATCACCTGGTGAACGTCGGCCGCCTCACCGGTGACGAGCATGTCAATGGCGTGCCCTGCCTGAAACTGCATGTTGTTCACATCCGCGGCGAAATCTTTTACGAGGTCGCCGAAACTCGGTTTTTCGGATCGGGCGGCGTCGGTATCTGCAACCTTATTTTCCGGGCGTATCTGGACCGTGCGGGACGAGGTCTCGCCGCGGCCGGTGAAATCCCGTATCGACTCAACTGCCATGATTGCTTGGCTCCCGACTCGCACCGAGAAAACGTCGGATTCGAAGAACCCGGGGAACGTACTCCTGGGTCTCCAACGGCATGAACTCCCGCTCTACTGCCGTCGGACCCGCGTTATAAGCCCACAGCGCTACCTCGACCGATTGGAAACGGTCCAGCATCTCGCGCAGATAGCGCGTTCCGGATGAGATGTTGGTCTCAGGATCAAACCGTTCCTCAGCGCCTAACTCGACGAACGACTGGGGCATGAGCTGCATCAGCCCGCTGGCCCCCTTTGGAGACACGGCACGAGGATTTCCGCCTGATTCGACGTATATCACGGCGCGCACCAGATCGGGGTCCAGCTCGTGAATCTCGCTGTACCCGTCAACCAGGTCGTGAAATTGTGCTATCCGGTGAAGGATGGTGCGGTTCAACTCGGTTGCCACCACTCGATTCGGCGTTGGTGCCGTTTTGACCGACGGGCGGGCTTTGGTGCTGCGACTGAGAATGCTGCTTGCCGTCGTTTGCTCGAAGCTACGAGCCAGAATGACCCTCTGCGGCGTGTCCCTGGCCCAACCCACGCAACAGGGCAGGAGAAGCGACAGGGAGACAATAATCTTCGGCAGGATTTTCACGATTGCTCGACCTATCCTATCCAATCCACTAGGCGTCCGTGCGCGGCAGAGAACCCTTGTCCGGCGTTTCTGCCGGAGAGGTCATATGTCTTCGCCTGCGTCGGTTCTTCCTGCCCTGCGGCGCCCTCATCCTGAGATCCAAAGTATTGGACCAGCGAAAGAGCCTCTTCGTCGGTCAACTGAGCCTGAAGAGCTGGCGTCGAGGTGATCTGGGAAGGCACTTCGGCCGCGCGATTCGCGTCAACTCGGTTGTTGGGCTGAACACCGCGGTCGCTGACCGTCAGATCCACTTTCCGTGGACCTACTGCCGTTTTGGCTTCTTCGATCCCTGATGTTATGCCGTTGATGTTCACCGTGTTCTCCCGTTGATCACCTAGATGTCAAGCGACCTGTTGACCATGTCCTTGGCCGCGTTCATGACGGTAATGTTGGCTTCGTATGCTCTGGAGGCGGCAATCATGTCCACCATCTCCGTTATGGCGTTGACGTCCGGATACATGACATATCCGTCCTCCCGCGCGTCGGGATGGTTGGGGTCGAACACCATGCGCGGTTTGATCGGCTCTTCCCTGACTTCCTGCGAAAGCACGCCGGATCCGGTAAAGAATTCGCCGGGCCGGGGGTCGCCTTCCAACAGGTGCCTATCACTGGTCTGGCGCAACCGGCTTTTCGAGGTCTCGAGCATGGTCGAAAACTTGCTCAGCTTGGGCGCCTCGAGCATGACGACGCGACGCCGCTTGTACGGGCCCCCTTCGTCTGTACGGGTTGTGTCGACGTTGGCGATATTCGACGCGATCGCGGTCATCTTGCGCCGCTGTGCGCTCAGGCCGGATGCGCTGATATCGAGTGTGTCAAAAATCTGCATGAGTATTCCTCGTCTGTTTCGGTCTGCTTATCCCGGACGTCCGACGATGCTCTTCTTGAGCCCGTTGAAGCTGCCGGCAAGCAGGCGAGCTCCAACGTTGAAGAACAGGTGATTCTCGGCGAGCGTGGCCATTTCTTTGTCCACGTCGACATTATTCAGGCCGCCGTCGTTCAGTTCGGATTCGGGTTCAAATACTTCCGGATTGTTGATCGGTCGAGGGATGGCGATGTGCCGTGAGTCGGAGGTGTGGCCCTCCACCAGCGGTTTGCGCACGTAGGAATCGAGATACTCTTGAAATCGCACACGCTGGACGCGGTATCCCTTCGTCGACACGTTGGCGATGTTGTTGGCAATCACCCGTTGCCGCAACTGGGACACGTCGAGCACCGCGTTGAGAACCGGCACCTTCGTCTTGTTAAACAGAACTTTGTCTAGAAACATCTTCGCCTCCGCGAGCCTCTCGCACAGTTCCGCACACTAAACTGGCTTGCAGTTGAGCAATACCCATGCCTTTTTGCCCTTCTGTCGTTGTAAGATATTGTAACTGATAGGTTTACAGAGGCACTAATCGGCGGAGCGGCCTTGAAAACGGATCGAGAGAAGGAAGTTTGAACGGGGTTAAAGGAGTGGTGGGGAAACTTTTACCAGGAGGTCTCTCCCTGGGGCTAAACGAGGCCGAACCGTTTTAAAGGGGGGCGTTGGGGCCCCTGCGGCGACGAATTGATGTGTCTCAGTCGCGCGCGGAATCCGCTCCGCTGACTGGCGGGCCACCGCTTCTTCCCTGGTGGACCCGTGCCAGCATGTCGCCCAGCAGACCGGTTGAAAACAGCTGGATTCCAACGATGATCAGCAGAACACCTAGAATAAGGAGGGGATGTCGGTTCTGGATGTTCCCATGCTCGAACCGGAGGAAAGCGATGTATCCGCAAATGGCGACGCCACCGAATGTAGACAGCAACCCCAGGCTGCCGAAAAGGTGCATCGGTGTAGACATAAATCGGACGACGAAGGTGATGGAAAGCAGATCCAGAAAGCCGTTGAGCAGGCGCCTGGTACCGAACTTCGAGCGGCCGAATCTCCGTTTGCGATGTTGGACGGGAATCTCCCCCACCCGATATCCCGCCCAGTGGGCGATGGCGGGCAGATAGCGATACAACTCCCCGTAGAGATAGGGCAGCGCGTCTTCAGCAACCTCCCGACGATACGCTTTCAATCCACAATTGAAGTCGTGCAGGCGCAAGCCCGACACCATGGAGGTGACCCGATTGAACAGCTTGGAGGGGGCCGTTTTGGTAATCGGATCCTGCCGGTTTTTCTTCCATCCCGAGACCAGATCGAATCCGTCGTCGAGCTTGCTCAACAGGCTCGGGATTTCTTTTGGATCATCTTGGAGATCGGCATCCATGGTGACGACTACGTCGCCCCTCGCTTCTCTGAATCCGGCCGCCAATGCCGCCGCCTTGCGGTAGTTGCGGCGGAAACGAATAAGGCGGACAAAATCGTAGCGCTCGCTCAAACGCTCCAATACGGAGAATGAGTCGTCGCGGCTGCCATCGTCAACGAAGATCACCTCAGCGTCGAGCTCGAGAGTCCGCAGCACCTCGTCGAGCTCAGCACAGAGGACCTCCAGACTTTCTTCCTCTTCAAAAACCGGAACAACAACTGAAAGCGCCAGTTCCGCGGCAGAACCCCGTAGCTCACTCATGGGTGGTTTTTTTCACCTGAATGGACCGAGCCAATTTCTTGAGCCTTCCGTTTTTCGGATCCTGGGCCAGAGCCGCTTCCACCGCATCCTGGGCGGCATCGAGGTTGCCTTCTACCAGATGAACATGGGCCAGGTTCGCCTGCCATTCGGAAGCGTTCTCCGGGGCCCAGTTCAAGGCGCGATTCAGTGACTCCTTTGCCTCCGAATATTGACCTAGAGCCAAATAAACGCCACCAAGATTCCCTTGAACCACTCCGTCGCGCGGGCGCAACGTGGCCGCGCGACTCAGTACAGAAAGCGCCTCTTCCAGCTTTCCGGCCTGCGCGTACTCGAACCCCAAACTCCCGACGAGGGAGGGATCTTCCCGTCTGAACGAAAGCGCCTGTTTCCAAACATCGATAGCCTCCAGGTGTTTGCCGTTTCCACGTCGGGCCAGTGCCAGGAGCCGGTAAGCCTCCACATCCAGCGGACGGAATCGCGTCAGATGTTTCATCAGGTCTTCCGCGTCGCCGATGTCTCCCAATTTGAAAAGCGACTCGCCCAACAGCTGCAGCGCAACGGCATTCTTGGGATGAAGCTGCAAACTGCGATGCAGAGCATCCCTCGCGTCCGCATGCCTCCCCATCGCCAACTCGACCTGACCCAGCATGCGATGATACCTGTGGTCATAGTCGCGCCAATCGATCGCCCTCTCGAAAGCGAGCTTGGCGCGATTGGCATGCCGATCTTGAATGTAGCTTTTCAAACCTCGCAAATAATAGTGATCTCCCATGATTATGGACAAACACCTGTGGGAACCCGCAAACAGCACGGTAGCAGCCAGCGCGGCCAACGCGAGTCGAGGACCGAAAGAAAGCTGCTTGCTGACGCGAGGAGATTCACCACTCCGGCTGGCCGCAAGCAACAGGCCCGCAAACAGGTAGAAGTGAGTCGCGGCGGTGGGATCCTGCAAGGTGAAGCTGAACAGGTTGTGGCCGAGCACGCCGATCATGGCCGCCTGGCAGCCAAGCACGACCAGCCGTGCAGGGTTCGCGGCCCTCCTTCTCACAATCGCCCCACCGGCCCAGATCAAGCTGCCCAGCATCCAAAGGAATGCCCCCAGGCCGACGATCCCGGTCTCGGCGGCCTGTTCCAGGTATTCGTTGTGAGCGCGGTAGGCGATGTGCTGACGATCTCCCATCAGCTCGCTCCATTCCCGGTGTCGCGCCACGGACCTGTGGGAAGGGAGATGCAGCTCGAAGTTGCCCGGCCCGGTCCCAAGCAAGAGTCTGGACCGTATCAGGTCCACCGAGTCTGACCAAATGATTCGGCGCATCGCGATGGAGAAATCGTCGCGGTCGAACGCCGACTGCGCCCGCTGCCAGGCGTCGCGGGCGATATACTCGAACCGCTGGCTCAGTCGGTCGCCAGAGCTGAGCGTGATTTCTCGGCTGCCCAACCAGAGCCCGGGGGCCAACAGCGCCATGACCAGAGCGCTTCTAGCCAGGATCGGTAGGATTCTGATGTCCCGCCTTGTGGCGATCAGGATGAAAAGCAGGGACAGTGCCGCCACCGCCCATCCAGCTCTGCTGCGCGTTATCAATAGATGGAAAGAGGCGAAAAGAATGGTCGAGGACAGCCAAACCTTTGCCCAGGTCGAACGCGAGTGGAGGAGCAGCACCGCCACCACCGGGAGTACCATACACAGATAGTGTGCCACGAAGTTGGGGTTTCCGAGAGTGGAAACAGGATGATCCCCATACGCGGCGGGAAGGGGAATGAGATGAATTCCGAAGTACTGCAGCAGCCCGAGGAAAGCGACTGCATGGCCAACCAACGACACGATCCAGAGTATTCCGGCGATCTCTCCCACCCCGCGAACACTGTTGGCCACAACCAGGCAGAAAACCAGCAGGCTTACTTGAGCCGCCAGGATTTCCAACGACAACGCCCCGTTCTGTGCCAAAAGCATGCAGAGCAAGGAGACGCACCCAAAGGCGAGCATAGGCAGATGCGCCTGAAAAGTCACCCATTCAAGGCGTCGGTCCAGAATCCAGCCAACGAGCAGAAGGCAGAGCAACAAACCGCCGCCGGCGTAGATTGCGGCTTTCTTCGCAATCATGTAGTCGCTGAGGCCGTCCGAGTAAGGTAGGGTCGTAGCGGCGAGCACTAGGGGAATACCGACCCACACGATACCCCGGCGCATGCGCTCCGCCATCAGGCTACCTCTCTGTGAGATTGAACCGGGTGCGAAGGGCGCAGCACGAAACGGACGAGCAGCAACCCCAGACCCCCGGAAACGATGTTGAGCTTGACATCCTTGAGTTCGAAGTAGCGGTCCGGCAACACCCACTGAATCGTCTCGTCGCCAAATCCGATTATTGCCGTTACAAGAAAGCTCACGACATATGCCCTGCCGTGATTCATGTGGAGGGCGAGAGCTCGAAAGAGGAAAAAACTCACGAACCCGTACTCCACGAGATGCAGCCTTTCGGCGGGATACACCGCAAATCGGTTCAGCAGGTAAGCGTAGGCCAAGACAACGAGCGACAGCACCACTCCCGATGACCAGGGATGCCGGCTCAGAGATCGCCAGGAACCGACTGTGGCGCCCAGTACGGCTGCGGCTACTGCCACGATCCCGAGATACCTAACGGCACCTTCGGTGTATTCGTTCAAGACCCCCCACACCAGGGGCAACAGCGGAATCGTGGCAAAAACGAAGGCGAGGTAACAAACGACGGCCAACCAGGCTAGTGACTTTTTTCTGCCCAACCTCGCGAAGGTAGGCTGGAGAATCGCCGCCACGATCGCCAACAACAGCGCGTACGCGGCGATGTCGGAAACCGGCACCGAACCCGCCCAAAGCAGAAGATCAAGGAAACCCTTTCCCAACCCCACAACGAGATCGATGGAAACAGACGTCATATGCCTAAGAGTTCCAGGCATCGAGATCAGGGTCGACCAGAACGAAACTGCAGCCGGTCCAGCGGCCGTCGGAACCAGGTGAAAGGTCACCCATGCACTCTTGGCACCGGGTCTGTTCTGCTGATAAACGCGAAATTTGAACGGATTGTAGAGCGCGAGGGAATTCCAGAAGGTCTCCTGATAGGGACCGTAACCCGGCGACGCGTTCGACACCTCCAGCTCACCTTCGAGATGGTATGCCGCATGGCCTACTACGTACTCGATTACGTACGCGGCTCGCGGCTCCCCCGTCCAGTGCAGCTGAATGGTATACTCCTCTCCGCGATACCGCAGGCTGTCGCCCTGGGTTGGGAACAAGATCTGCGGGGGACCTTCGGTTGCGCCGGAAGGCCAAGCACCTGTTGCGCTCTTTCCTTCCCCCGCATCTTCGGTCGCGCTCGAGGTACGCGGCTGAGCAGCAAAGCCCCAGTGGTGCAGTCGCGTCCGCAGGCTGTCGGCAACGTCGGGGAAATCGGACTTGACGTCCTCGCTCTCATACGGATCGGCCCCAAGGTCGAAAAGGGTGAATTCCTCTTCCTCCACGCTGTGCACCAGCTTCCAGCGGTCGGTGCGCACAGCTCGGTAGCGCCGTTTGTACTGTTCGGGATTCGCCGTGTACCCCCCACCCGAGGTTTCGACGAAGACCGGGCGCTGACGCCAACCCCTGCTGCGGTTGATCAGGGGCATAAGCGACTGCCCCGGCAACCCGGAAGGCTGAGCAAGGTCCAGCAGGTCGAGGACGGTAGGGACGATATCGATATTTTGGACCAGCTCCTCTATCACCACGCCTTCATTGATGACGCCGGGATACCACAGGAGAAGAGGGATGCGGATCACCTCGTCGTACAACCGGCCCTCTTGGTAGGTAGACACATGGCCCACGAGGCCGTGGTCCACTAACTCTTCACCGTGATCGGCGGAAACGATCACCAGGGTGTTTTCGGCGAGGGCCAACCCCTCCAGTGTCTTCCGAAGCCGTTTGAAAAACAGCTGATCCAAACGCCTGATCTCACCGTCGTACAGGGCCTCCACCCACGGCCTGTCCAGGGACCCGAAGTCCAGATCGCCGCGCAGAATCATCACGTTTTTCTTGACCAGATCGATCTTTTCCCGCGCTAGGAACCAGCGGATCCGACCCCATATGCCCAGCGGAGAATCAAACGCCGCAGGCAAGAACATTTCTTCGAAGGGCGAGCCCGGCGCATACGGAAGATGCAGATCACGGTAATGGTAGTAGAGAAAGAAAGGCCCATTGTGGGCCTCGCCTTCCAACCATTTGAAGAGTATCTCGTCTCCGTCCGGCAGGTAGCGAGCGCGAGCGGGGTACGACTCCAGACCGAGATTGCTGAAATTGGGAATGCCGCTCAGAAAAAAGATATCCGGAGCGCGATACCCGGCCCTCCGCAGCAACTCGGGCAGGGTTTCGACCGCCTCATCGAGGCGTCTCCCTCGAATGTCGACCCCGTGGGTAGGGGCGTAGAGACCGGTGAGGATGGAGATCAATCCGGGAGTGGTCCAGCCCGAACTGCTGAACGCCTGTTTGAAAAAGGCACCTTCGCGACTGAACCGATCCAGATGCGGGGTGGTCTCTTTTTCGTATCCGTAGTAGCCAATGTGGTCGGGTCGGAAGGTATCTACTGTTATGAGGATGATGTTGGGTCGGGGTGGCTCTGGCGAATCCGTCGCGATGAGCGATGCGGGCGCGGCCGCGATCGCGACGCCGATGAGCCACGGACCGACCCTAGCAGCCCGAATGGCTTTTCGCCACTGGCTGCTAGGCAAAGGCGGTATCCCTTCGTTCCACCCAGACCGCGATGACAGTCAATACCGCGACCGCGCTTCCGACAAGAAAGAGACCAATGAGATTTTCTCCGGCCTGGAACGACAAGGCACCTGCGCCAAACAGGGAGGTCAACACCAGGGCCATGATGTCTACCCGGCCGTGACTCCAGCCCAGCTGGCTGAGCCGCTGATACAGGTGTTTCCGATGACCCTTGAGAATGTTCTCCCGCCTCAAGGCGCGGCGCACCACCGTGTAACCGGTGTCGAACAGGTAGTAACCCAGAATTAGGGAGAATACCCAAAAGGGAATGCCGGCCGCTTGTGCCAGAATCCCCATGACGGCGATCATGAATCCGAGAAACATCGAACCCACGTCGCCCATGAAGATGCGCGCCGGCGGAAGATTGAACGCCAGAAATCCCAGGGCGCCGCAGCCGAGGACAAGGGGCAACAACCACAGGTCGGATTCCACCTGGCGGAAGAGCACCAGCGCAAAAAGGCTCATACAGATGACCTGGCTGGCGGAGATCCCATCGATGCCATCCATGAAGTTGTAGACGTTGCAGATCGCCGCGATCCACAGGAGGGAAATAATCCAGCCGCTTCTCCCAAGGTGCGTGGCCGCATACATGGGAAGCTCGACCAGGTCGAACTGGGCACCTATCTGCACCCACACCCCACCGACTGCGAGCTGGACCGCTGCCTTTTCCCACACGCTAAGGGGACGGACGATGTCGTCCACCACCACCAGAGCGAGAACGGCGGTGCAGACCAAGAGCGGGAAGACCAGCTGTTCGAGCGCCGCGAACTGGGAGCTGCCGGTTGCCCAAGCGATGAGGAGGCCGGACCAGAAACCGGCCACGATGCCTAAGCCGCCGGCGGTGGGCATCGCCGTTTCGTGGGAGCTGTGTTCGCGCGGCTCGTCGAGTCCTCCAAAGATTCGAGCTAACTTGAGCACACTCCAGGTGGCTGCCAGGGAGGCGGCCAACGCTCCAACCGGAAGCATCCAGCTCATTCTCGAACCTCCCCAAGCCCGGTGGTGTAGATCCTCGCGAGGGCGTCGTTGAAACTGAGCGGTGCGAAATTGAAGTCCCGAACCGCCGCTTCGATGGACGCGGTTTTGTCCTCCTGCAGACGCATCACCTGCTCCCTGTCTATCCCCGGCCGCAAGCCGAGCTTCCCCGCCAACTGGAGCGCCAGGGCGCAGAACCTGGGGGGCAGATGAATCTTCACCGGATTCGTGCCCACCGCTGCTCCGACCAGATCGATCATTCGGTCGTATGATATCGGTTCGGGCCCTGCAATTTGGTAGGTCCCGCAAGAGGTGCTGAACAAAGCCGACAGCGCGACGTCGACGACGTCGTCTACGAAAATCGGCTGCTGCAGACCGCTACCGTCTCCGAACGCCGGGATGAATCGCCAGCGGTGCAGGTAAGCAGCCAAGCGGCTGACGTTGCGATCTTCCCCGGGGCCAAAAATCATCGAAGATTGTAAGATCGCTGAGGGCAGCCCAGAGGCAACAATCTGCTCCTCCCCCCTGATCACCATCTCGACGGTAACAGACGCCACCGTCGAGAAACGGCGGAGCTCAGTGCGACGACCCGATCCAGGTGGCGGTTTGCGCATTCGATCACGGTGGACGCGACCTGCATCCCCGCCAGATGTAGGATCCGGTCAACCCCTTCGAAACCGGCGCGGACCGAGTCCGCCTTCTCCAGATCGCCTATCCATACCTGGACCTGCATCCGCTCGAACAGCGTGCGCTGGCGCTCGGAGCGTACGAGGCATCGCACCGGGTGACGGTCGGCCACCAGTCGCGATACCAGTCGCCGACCGGTGTACCCTGCCGCTCCGGTTACCAGAATCATTGAGTGAGACTCTGGGCGGCCAGCAGACGCTCGTACACGGTCTCGACGCCGCGAATCATGCGCTCGAGAGAGTAACGGGAGCGGACCTGTTCGCGGCCAGCTCGCGCCAGACGTTTCTTTCGGGTCTCATCTCCGGCGAGCTCGCAGATAGCAGCGGCAAGTGCGCAGGAATCACCGGGCGTTATCAGCATGCCGGTCCCTTGATCCTCGATGAACTCCGGTATGCCGCCGACACGGCTGGCGATGACCGGGCAGCCCGCCGCCATCGCCTCCAGCAGAGCCAGCCCCTGCCCTTCTCGCAGGGATGGCTGCACCACCAGATCGAAGGCGTGGAGCCACGGCCGCACATCCTCCACTCTTCCCAAGAATTCTACCGTTTCCTCCAGCCCCAAATGCTGGGCACGGTGCTCGAGCTCAGCCCGTAGCGGCCCGTCACCGATGGCGTAGAGTTGCACTTCAGGGAAGCGTCGCTTCACCTGGACCATGGCGTCCAACAGTACCTCGAAACCTTTCTCCGGAGTCATGCTGCCAATGGCTCCCAGGACTGGCTTTCCCGCTGTCGAGTTCCGATGGGACGGCACTCCGGATGCCGGAAAGCGCGTCAAGTCGATACCGTTTGGCACGACCGAGTAGAGAGGACGAGTTCCGATCCCGTTTTGCAAGGCATCCTCCACCACGCTGTGGCTCACGGCAATCACGGCGTCTGAGGCTCGAGCCGCCAGTTTTTCGCAAGCCAGAAGCAGGCGCCCAGCCGCGTTCTGGTCGTGGAGCTCCTGCACCCACCCGTGATAGGTGTGAACCACTACCGGAACGCCCGCGCACCTGGCCGCCAGGCGCCCGATAAACCCTGCTTTCGAAATATGGGTATGCACGAGATGATAGCTTCCAGCACGCATCAGCTGGTAAATGGCGACAAACGCCCGCGCGTCTACCAAGGGGTCGATCCGCCGCTGCAGAAGGGGCAGCTCCATGACCGTAATACCGCGCGATCTGGCATCGTCCAGCAGCGATCCTTCGCCGGGATCACTCTGGCCCGCAAGCACCACTGTCTCGTATCTGCTTTTGTCCAGACCCGCAGCAAGATTCAGAACGTGGTGGGGCACCCCCCGAACGGCGAGGCGAGTGACGATCTGTAAAACGCGAACCTTCAAGGGAACCGGTTGACCTCACACCCAGCCGCGGAAGAAACGCCTGATATGACGCTCCTCAACCGTGCGCCCGCCTTGGATCGCCCTGCGTTTGCGCAGGGTTTCAGGAAGCAATCGGAAGACGTCGATGTAAGCCCACATCAGCAGCGGAATCCTCCATGGGGATCGCACGATCAGAAACAGCCACAGCAGCAAATCCGCCAGCGCCAGGGCGGGCAACAGCGTGATCGCTGTGGTTCCGGAGGCGTTCTTCACGAGGGCGAGGTACCTGTTCTTGATTACGTGCCGTTGAAACATCACCGGCTTGGAAATAAAACGTAGACGTCCGTCGAGCGAGCCGGAGCCTACGTGATGCGCCCGGGCCAGCGGATTGAAGCGCGCCTTCCAGCCGTTTAGCTGCGCGCGCCAGGCCAGGTCGATGTCTTCGCAGTAAGCAAAAAACTCTCGTCGAAAATCTCGCCTTCCAGACGGACAGAGTCTAGCATTTCACCGCGGCAAAGCAACGCCGCCCCGGTGCATCCAAACACCTCCTCGTCTTTTCTCAAATTCGAGCTTGGTCGAATACGGAGCGGGCGCCTCATGGAGAACCCGCCGTTGAGCTCTTCGCGAGTCGCTTCCTGATAGATCAGGCCTGTGGTCGACCCGGTGTCCGGAGATCGCTCGAGCGTAGCTAGACTTTCGGCGATAAAATCCGGTCCGAGGAAAACATCTGTATTGAGTATCAGAATAAAACGGCTTCGACAGGCGGCGATGGCTCGATTGTAACCCGCAGCGAAACCCTCGTTCCGTCCATTCTCGATCAGCTCCACCTCGGGATGATGGCGCCGAATCCACTCCCTGGAACCATCTGTGGAGCCGTTGTCGACCACTACGATCTGCGAAGGAGGATGGGACTGCTCAAAGAGTGATTGCAGGCATCTGGGAACGAATTCCAATCCGTTCCAGTTTGCCAGCGCTACCGCTACATCTCCCATGCGCGGGAATCAGGACTGCTGTTCTACCTGAGCTCCGCTCCTCAGGCTCTTGACCTCGGAGAGGTCTTTTTTGAAGCGTTCGAATTCCTCCGCGATCTTCGCACGACGCACCTCGCCCGCGCGCGACATAGATTGCAAGTACCGTTGCGTAGCCACGAAGAAATGCTCGTCAAACTGCTTCCAATCCCCGCTTTTCGCCGCCGTCTTGGCATTCTTCCAGCTCAACCTCGCCATGCGGTGAAGATAACCGCGTTGGATCTCGTTCACCTCGCGAATCGCATTCAGCGCTTCGCCGGAGCTCGTCCGTTGATACACCATCGCCAAAGCGGCGAACGCATGTTCGGCGTTGTACTGCAGCTTTCTTCGACTGACCGTTTCTCGCTCGGCCGCGTTCAGGTATATCTTTCCGAGCGCCAGGAGGCCGGCATTGACCCGAGTTGAGATCTTGCCGATACGCAAGAGATCCCCACGCGCGCTCATGGTTGTTCCTTCCCGCTTGGTCCTCAGCATGGTATTGGCGCGCTCGACCCTCACCTGCGCTTCCATCAGGGACGACTCGTGCACCGTGACCAGATCCTTCATGGCTCGAATGGAGTCTCTGGCAGTCACCGCCAACCCGAGATTGTGGCTGGCAATCTTCAGCGCTTCCTTGAAGTAGGTGGTGAGGAACTCAGTGCCGACGTTTTCCAAACCTTCGCTCAGCTGAGCTTCCCGGTAGAGCGCCATCGCAAGAAACTCGCTGGCTCGCTCCAATGCGGTCTCGGTCGGACGGATGCCGTAAAACTCCTTCTTCGCCAATTCGATGTAATAAAGGGAGTTGTTGGGAACCACCTTACCCTCGGATCTTTGCCGGGTTACGTAGGCGCTCTCCCGTTTCGACCCCACCTCGAGCACTTGATCGAAATAGGTATCGAGTTTCGCTTCGCTGTTGATGTAGGTGCAAAGGTCAGCCATCCATGGCAGATCCAGGGATTTGGGGGTCTCTTTGATCTGCTTGAGCAGAATCAGCGTCATTTCCTGTCGGTGTCGCCGCTCCTCTTCCTGACGCTGTTCCAGCGTGTCGACCGGCTCAGGTTCGGGTTTCGCGACCGCGACCTTCTTTTTGGCGGCGGTTTTCGACTTGGCCTTCGCGGCCGGTGACGCATCCTCGCTCAACAGGCTCACGACAAACAGACCAACGGCGCCGAGAATAAAAACCACGCCGACAATTAGAATTATGGGAGAACTTTTGGCAGCCATTTTTTCCTGAGAAAAGCTTCGATTACAAATTTAACCTAGCGCTAAGTCGTTGGCAACAAAGCACATCACAGCTTCCGGGACGGGCTCAACCGCTTGACATATTCGGCCTCCCCGGAGTATATAGCGTCATGTTCGTCAAACCGGGTGGGCACATTCATTTCATCGCCGCTTGCGGCACCGCCATGGCTTCGTTGGCCTCGCTGTTGAAGCAGCGCGGTTATCGGATCACTGGCTCTGACCAGCATGTCTATCCTCCCATGAGCGAATACCTTCGTCGCCAAGAGATCGAGATCGAGAGTGGATTCTACGGGGAGCGTCTCTCGCCCCCTCCCGACCTGGTCGTCGTCGGAAACGCGGTTTCTCGGGGAAACCCGGAGGTTGAAGCTACGCTGGATGGCCGCGTGCCGTACATGTCGCTTCCGGAGGCACTCAGAGAATTTTTTCTGCGCGAGAAGCGTCCGATCGTGGTCGCGGGAACCCATGGCAAGACCACAACGACGGCGATCACCGCGCATATCCTCTCTTCCAGTGGCCTTGACCCCTCTTTTCTCATCGCCGGCTTGCCGCGCAAAAACGGAGAGCCCTGCCACCTTGGAAGTGGGGACCATTTCGTCATCGAAGGCGACGAATACGACAGCGCTTTCTTCGCCAAGTTTCCCAAATTTATCTACTACATGCCCGAGATTCTCGTTCTGACGGGCATCGAGTTCGACCACGCCGACATCTATAAAGACGTCTCCGAGATCGAGAAAGCATTTGCGCAGCTGATAAATACCGTACCTGGGAGCGGCTTGCTGTTGGCGACAGAAGGAAACGTGCGCGTGGCAGGGCTGGCGCTGAAATCCTTCGCGCCGGTGCAGTCGTTCGGATTCTCGGCAGGCGCGTATTGGCGCGCGATCGATCTGGTCTCCACTCCGGGCGTGACTACCTTTTCGATTCTTCGGGAGGAAAAGCTCGAGGGCGACTTCGAGCTTCCTCTCAACGGGACCTACAACGTATGTAACGCGCTCGCGGCAGTAGGTGCCGCTACAGCGGCCGGCGCGCCGATGGAGGCGATCCGCGATGCCCTCGCTTCGTTCGCCGGGGTCTCACGTCGACAGGAGGTGTTGGGCACGGTGAACGGCATAACAGTCATGGACGACTACGCTCATCATCCCACCGCCGTGGCGGAAACTCTTGGCGGACTGCGCGAGGTCTACCCCGACCGTCGCCTGTGGGCGGTCTTCGAGCCGGCCAGCGCCACCAACGCCCGAGCCCTTTTCGAAGAGCGCTACATCGATGCGTTTGCCGCTGCCGATCGCGTCGTCATGACAAAGGTCCCGCGTCCAGAGCGGGCCCGCGACGACCCCCCGATGGATGCGGCTCGAGTCGTCGATGCCCTGGCCAGCCGGGGCATCAGATCCGTTTACCTTCCCGATCCCGAACAGGTTGTCGCTCACCTCCTGCAGAAGGTCGATTCGGGCGACCTCGTCATATTCATGAGCAACGGTGGTTTCGGCGGTATTCAGAAACTCACCTTGCAATCACTGAGGGAAGCGTTTGAACCGACGCGAAGATAGCACTCCGCTCAAGCCGAGGGTTCTGCGAAACGGCGATCGGGTCGCACTCATAGCGCCGTCGCGTCCGTCCTCCACTGATGCGATCGACCGCGCTGTTCATCATATTGAGCAACGCGGATACGAGGTGGTTTGTGGGTCCCATATCAAAGCTCGCTATGGCTACCTGGCGGGCAGCGACGAGCAACGCGCCGGCGATCTGAACTGGGCGTTCCAGGACCACCTGACTCAGGCGATCATCTGCGCCCGTGGCGGGTATGGCAGTGGTCGGATCCTAGATCGCGTGGACTACGATCTGGTTGCCGCCAATCCGAAGATCCTAGTCGGTTTCAGCGACACCACCGCCCTGCAGCTGGCCTTACTGCGCAAGTCGGGGCTGGTCTCGTTCTCGGGGGCCCTCGCCGGCCTCGACATCCGTCGCGACGGAGAATCGAGCAGCACGCTGAGAAATCTTTGGAGGGCGGTGGAATCGGCCGAACCATTGGGGCCAGTATCATCGAAAGGAGGCCGCGTTCATGTCTGGAACCAGGGCCGCTGTAGCGGACCGTTGCTGGGTGGTTGTCTCGCGCTTGTCTGTTCGTTGCTGGGCACCGAGTATCAGCCAGATTTTGATGGCGCGGTACTCCTGCTGGAAGACATAGGCGAAGATCCCTACCGCGTCGATCGAATGTTTAACCAGCTCCGATTGGCGGGGATCCTCAAGCAGATCTCGGGTTTGGCACTGGGCCGTTTCAGAGGATGTTTCACAAGAGCGGCCGTGCCCGATTCTTTCACTCTCGAAGAGATCGTTTGTGATCATTTGGCGGGTATTCAGATCCCCGTAGTGGCCAACCTTCCGTACGGCCACTATAGAACGCGGGTTGTGGTACCGTTTGGAGTAAACGCCGTGCTCGACACCGATTCGCGCAACCTGCAGATCACCGAGTCCGCCTTTTCCACCGCTTAAGGCTTCGCTCCCCAATGCCGAAGAATTGCACATGACAATGCGGTTTTTCTCGCTTGCAATTTGCGCCCTTTCCCTTGCCGGACCTTTGGCCGCTCAAGACCCTCACATTGCACGTCTCGCAGAGGAGTTGGAGAGCCCGAACGTCGCACTCCGCCGTCAGGCAGTGAAAAGCTTGGGTCGGGTGAGCCAGCCCCAGAGCATTACCTTGCTGAGCTCGGCGATGCAGACTGAGGAGAACGTCTCCATCCGACTCGAGATCGTGCGCGCCCTCCGCAATATCGCGTTCCTTCGCGATCCGGGGTTCAGGCAGGCGCTGGGTGCCATCGCCAACGCCGCGGACGAGGCGGAGGAAGAGGATCACCTGGTGCGTTTGCGAGCCACCGAAGCGCTTTGGGAAGCGGGCCGCAAAGACCTTCTCGATCCAGTTCCCTTTCTCGATCGCGGGCTTTCCGACCCCAGTCCCCGCCTGCGGCTAGCTGCGGTGCAGATGCTGCGCAAGCTGGGCACCCCCGAAACCATCGATCCGCTGGGTCGCGCCGCCAACGACCCCGATCAACCGGACACGATCAGGCTCAAGGCGATTGAGGCCATCGGCGCCGTTGCCCTCATGGATCTGGGACCCGCCGGCAGGAGTGTGGCCCAGGCGAACGTGCGCACAACGGACCTGGTCCGAGTTGCCCCCCTCGTGGATGTCAATGCGATCAGTCGCCGCCATGAGAAGCAGATCGGGTATCTCGCTGCGGTTGTGAGAGATAGCGACAATACCCCGACTTTGATACTGCGCGCAGTGAAATCGATCGGACAGGTCAAGGACAGGTCCTCGATCCCTGTCCTGCAGGAGATCATCGAGACCCACCGCAACGAAGCTGTGCGCAAGCAAGCCACGCGGGTGCTCAGCCACGTACTTGCGCGGCAGTACGAATAACACGACCCCCAGCACCCGTACCTCATTCTTCTACGCCTCGATGTAACTCTAGGGTTGCAGTTTCGTCACCTTTGTCTCGCGCCACCGCCTGGGCTACTCGGCGAGATCCCTCACTGATCAGAGAAATGGCTCACCGGTACGGTTATTGCAATCTCCGCCCCAACTGTACTCGGAGACACGTTGAATGGAGGTGTATCGTGCTTTTTATTTTTATAGCGCTATTGGTCGCTGCCGGACCGACCCTCGCCGGTGAGGAGACCGTCGTTTTCAGCGAGATCATGTGGATGGGAAGTACCGGATCCACCGCTGACGAGTGGATCGAACTTCACAATCACTCAGATCGGGCAGTGGATCTCGTTGGTTGGGCGATAACCCGAATGACGGCCGAGGGCGAGCGTTTAATGTTGGCGATCGAAAGCGGAACCCTTGCCCCACGGGGCGTTTTCCTGATTTCCAATTTTGCCCCCGACGACCCGCGGTCCCGCCTCGAGGCGATACCGAATCTCGTAAGCAGTTCGGTCGCCTTGGCAAACTCGAAGTTGCAGTTGCGCCTCTATGACGGTGCGCCGTCGAGCGACGGCACCCTGGTCGACGTCGCCGATGACGGCTCGGGTGCACCGCTGGCCGGCGATCCCAAACTCAAACAATCGATGGTGCGCATCGACTTTCAGGGAGATGGCACCGAGTCTGCCCAGTGGGAGACCGCGACAGAGTCGCAGGGGTGGGATGATGACGCCTCGGAGCTCGGCACGCCCGGCTCGATGCCGGGCCATCTGATGGAATCGGCGGAGCAGGAGCGGACCGCTGTTCAGCGCGAAAGCTGGGCCGGCTTGAAGGTGAGTTTCACCAGATAGACTGCAACACTCGGCGGTAGGATCTATCGCCGGAAGGAGCGCTTGAGGATGCCCCAGGAGGTGGCGGTTACGCTGGTCGGCCGAAAGCGCTGCTCCAGGGGCATGAGGATGACGTCGGTAAAACGATCGGCCAGCAGGTGCGCGTTCTGCCCGCCCGAGAGCGACCATCTGGCGTCGGCGATATTCGGACCGCGCGCATCGAAGTCCCAGAACTCGACGTTCACCCCGATGATCTCATCCTCAACGAGACGGTGCTCGCGGCTGAGGAAAGCGGCGCGCATGTCAACGCGATCGAAGGGGACGAGCATGAGCTCGTAGTTTGTCACTGTCGGTCCTCCCACACCACCGCTGACTGAGTAGGACGCGGCCGTGAACGAGCCCTCCGGCAACGCATACCAGCCAGCAGCTGAAAAATTGACGAAGAAATCGTCATCTGGTGGCGGGCCGGCGATAGTGAACCATTGCGCCTGCGACCCGGTGAGCTGGAGCTGCTCTTCGGCGGTGACGTTGCGGAAATTGCCGTATTGCCCTCCAGAGTGGTCGGCGTCCAAGTAAACGCTCATGTTGTCGTCTTGCCAAATCAGCAACCCGGCTGTTCCTGAAGGCCGATCGATTTGATGAAAATCATCGGTAACCTGCGCGGCGAAGAAGAGTTTGTTTTCGTTTTTGTTCCAACCCATCCGGAGTTGAACCGAAAAATCGTTCTCATCGAGCTCCCCGGCGTCGATCAAATCGACAAATCGCTCCGTGGCAACAAGGTAAGACTCGTCAACCATTGCCCAGTCGCCGAGATCGCCATCGATGGTAGGCACGAGGTCATCCGTGAATTGAAAAGCCTTGAACACTGTCTGCACCGGAAGATGGGGATAGGCAAGCTGGGGGAAACTGCAGAGCACAAACCAAACGATCGCAACCTTGATCCGCAGAAATCGCGATTCAGACACGATCGAACCCACTCAGTGTGCGAATACGCGTTTCGATCACCCGCATGAGTTCGGATAGTTCCGCGTGTTCATTGGATAGAATGGGTTCGCCGACGCGGAAGAAAACCCGGGATAAGGGTCGCGAAAAACTCTCGTATTCGAGACCGATGGGAATGATCGGTATGCGCAGTCCATGGTTCTTCTCCACATGCAGGGCGTGCTCCACGATTTCCTTCTGCAGGCTGCCCATTTCGTCTTGAAATCGCATTCCCTCGGGATGGGAGACAATCAACTCTCCGCCGCGATACAACCATTCCAGGTAGTCCAGCGTCTTCTGATTCTTTTCCCGGGCTCCTTTAATCAACGACCTTCTGGCATCGCGATCTTTGATCTTTCTGATGTCTTTCGGGCGCACGATCTTTATGCCACCCGGCGCCTCCAACAGACTGTAGAGTCCCGCCTTCATGACGTAGGTAGCAAGTCGTCGCGTAGCTCGGTAGAGCTGCACCCCTTCCAGGATGATATCGCGGTAGGCTCGGTGTTTCGGCAGAATGAGAGCGGTGCCTGTGTGCGGCAAAAATTCCGCGCCCTCCATCGAGACTCGATGGTACAGGAATGCCCGCGCTCCCAACCAGCGGACCGACTGCGCGACTGCATCTATCCGTCGTAACGAATAGCCGTTTTTCGATTCGGGGGCCGTCTTGTCCATTGGGCATAAAAAAGGAGGCTTGCGAAGGTAAGCCTCCCGAAGATCCCGCTGTTCGATTCGATTTCTGCTTATTGGAAAAGTTCCTTGATCTTGCCCCAGGTGCTCTCGTCTATCTCGGTGACAACACCCCTGTTTCCCGCTTGTGCCAGCACACGGCCCAAATCGCTTCCGGGACCGTCGGCGACTATTCGCCCATCCGCGTCGACGAGGATCGCGTGGTCATTCTCTTGAGCAAAGAAGGATTCCAGCTCTGTTGGCATTTCGATACGCGCGGCTGCCCGGGTCATCAGCTGGTAAGACAGCTGGAGTTCGTTTTCCGAGATAGACTCTTCTCGTACAATCCCCGTCACCACAAGATCGGCGCCAAACGGCTGGACGAGCCGCTGCAGATCCACGGCGCGCTCCCGTTGTTCCGCCTCTTCCAACGAAAAGAAATAATAGAACCGCTCGGAAGCTCCCTCGTTTCGCCTTACCCTCTCATCGCCACGGGCGCTTCCGTTAGTGACGCAGAGGAGAGCGACGGCGACAAGGGCGAGCGAATGGGGCATTCGGTGTTTCATTAAGCCGAGAATTCCCTTTGGTACATGATGGTGAATCCTACGTGATAGCCCATATAATATAAGCGGTCGGGTCGGCAGCACCCAATTTTTTTTCATGTATCTTCAACTGTGATCGTAAATATATTATTTGCAACTATTTACGGTTTTTGATCGAGCCAATACGTACGGACCTTTGGGCACGGCGACTATGGAAGCATTACGGCCGTGGCGATCCAGAGCTTGTTCGAGTCCCGCCTCCAACGATTCTACATGGTCTATCAGAAGTCGACCGGCGAACCGGGTGTCGATGCCTTCGGAGAAGAGTTTTACGTCTGCTTTTTTTAGTACCTTACACAACTCTTGCAGTTGCCATTGGTCGATGACGAAAAATCCCGGATCGTCCAGACGTTCCATAAACGCCTCCACGTTCGGGGTGTCCGTGATCAGCTCGGTAAATTCGGGACTTCCGATCCCTTCCTCGCAACGAGCCGCGATCAATATGGTTCCGCCCTCTTTCAGAATGGGAAGCACCGACGTCAATCCCTTGACCGCCTGGTAAAACGTCAGATCCAAGGGGAAACCGGCGCTGCATGTAATCACCACATCTACCGGCTTGCTTACATAGGCAGCGTTTTGAGTTTCGACGAATCGAACACCCTCGTCGTGCGCCTTTTCGAGATCGCCTGCGAACACGCCGGTGATTTCGCGCTGGGCGTTCATAGCTACGTTCAAGGTGAAATCCACCCCGGCTTTCTGCGCGACTTCCAACGCCTGCCGGTGAAACGGATTCCCTTCGATGATTCCTTCAGAAGAGTTGGGGTCGCCCATAAGCTCGGGACCGTGCAGAACCCGCATGGTCTCCACCCCCATGAGCCCGGGGCAGATCGCTTTGCGCCCGCCGGAGAAACCGGCCATGAGGTGGGGTTCGATCAGCGAGGTAGCCACCTTCAAGTCTGCCTCGACGTAGATCCGATCTATCCAGATCGGTGCGCCGCACGATGTCTCACCGAGGTGCACCAGAGACTCCCGATCTCGGGCCCGGTGGTTCACCACGATGTAGTTATCGGCGACCTCCGAGCCAACCAGCGAGACCAGCTCTTCCCCTTCGTTGGCACGGTGCAGCCCTGTTCCGATAAGAATCGTGATCGCTTCCCGGTCGATCCCAGCTTCTTCCAATGTCCGTAGCATCGGCGGCAGTATGGTGCTGTTAGGGACGGGGCGGGTGATATCGGAGATTACGATACACGCGTTTTTTCGCCTTCGGGCAAGCTTGCCTAGGGCTGGTGTGCCGATGGGGCGTGACAGCGCGTTCTCGAGCGCCTGGTCCACCATCGGCAGGCCCGGTGCGGGGTCCATTTCGAGAACCTGCGTTCGTGGAGGGACATCAAGCTCGATGCCATCATGGCCGTAGTCCAACCGAATCTTCATTCGGCTAGTTTATCCAGAAGATATTGGCGGAAAAGCTCGCCATGCTCCGGGTCGGCCAGGGCGAAGTCGGCGAAGGCACGGAAGTAACTCAGGGGCATGCCGATGTCGTAACGCCGTTCACCGGATTGCAGACGAACGCAACGGACTTCCTTTCCATCATCAAGGAGCGTGCGGATCGCATCGGCGATCCACAACTCGCCCCCTACTCCCGGTGCGATGCGATCGATCGCGTCGAAAATGTCAGGGGTGAAGACATAGCGAGCGGCCACAGCCAGACAGCTGGGTGCTGCATCCACCTTTGGTTTTTCGACGATGTCGGAGATGGGAAAGTCGTCGCCGGGTTCGTATGCCGGTTTGACCACACCGTACTTGTAGGTTTCCTCTCGGGGCACGTCCCAGACGCCGATCGTAGCCGCCGAACCGTGGCGCTCGTGGGACTCCATCATGCGCGCCACAACCCCGGGATCGTATGGAGATGTTATGATCGTATCGCCGAATCCGACCACGAAAGACTCAGAGCCGACAAACTCCGCCGCCAGACGAACAGCGTCGGCGTTGCCCGCGGGACGTCGTTGGCGCGCATACAGGAATTCGACTCCTTCAGCGGCATAGTCGATCTCGTCGATCCCTTCATCCTTGTCGGATAATCTGGCGTTCAGTTCCGGGTCGTCATCGAAATGATCTTCGATCGAGCGTTTCTTGCGACCTGTGATGAAGAGCAGCTTCTTGAGGCCCTGCTCGATCATCTCTTCGACCACGTACTGCACCACCGGTTTGTATCCCACCGGCAACATCTCTTTGGGTTGTGACTTCGTAGCTGGCAAGAGACGCGTGCCCATCCCAGCTACGGGGAAAACCGCCTTTCGGATAGTCATTCGTAAGCCGCCTCGATCAAGGTGCGATACTGCTCCGCCACGGCGCCGGGAACGATCTTTTTCAACCCTTTGGTTAGGGTGCCCTTGTCTTCGTGCAGAGGCTCAGGTAAGAGTAGTATCTTCTGCGGTCGGGCGTACGCGGGAAGTCCCGCCTCGTGCGCCTCGCCGACTATCAACTCTCTTATTTCGTGTGCCAGCCCTTCGTCGCAGCGAACCACTTCATCGGGCTGCTTCTCCAACTCCGGAAACGCTCCTTCGCCAATCTGCCTTCGCACTTCTTCTACATCTACGCTGACCACGGGCATCGGATAGGTGCGGGACTGGTCACCGAAGATGACCACATGCTCGATCAAGGGAACTCGCGAGAAAATGCGCTCCAGGAGCTCTGGATTGATAAACTCACCATTCTTGAGTTTGAACTGCCGGCCCAAACGCCCGTGGAAGGAAAGGTATCCTTCGTCGTCCATACTGAAGAGGTCGCCCGTTCGATACCATACCCGACCCTCGTCGTCCCCCACCAGCACGAGCGCGCTTTGCTCGGGATCGTTCAAATATCCCTTCATGACGTTAGCGCCGGAAGCCCATAGCTCGCCAACCGCACCACCGCTGCCCCGGTACTCCCGTTTGTCGGGATCGCCGGATCCGATGATCGCGCCCGAGGCGTCAACAAGCTTGACCGCGATCAGTGGGCGGCCCACTGTCCCTGTTTTGCGTCCGCCCAGGTGATTGGCGGCGATCAAGGGCGCGCATTCGGTAACGCCGTAACCCTCGAACGTGGTGATATCCAGAACCTCTTGGAAGAAGTCGAGCGCCTCCGGATCGGCTTTAGCTGAACCGACCACGAGCAGCTCCAAGTTCCGTCCCACCTTGCTCGCCAGCTGGCTCTTGATTTTCCCAATAACCTTGGATCCGACGAGCTTGTGAAACATTCGGTCAGCCAGCGACCCTTCGCGTCGGGAAAGACGCTCTTTGCTTCCCACCGCTCGCGCTATCAGCGATCCCTTCAGTCCGCCGGCATCGATCTCTTTGCGAACGTTGCCGTACACCTTGTCGAGTACGAGGGGGACCGTCAGCAGCGCTTGGGGCTCGGAAAAGCGGATGTCGCTCAACACCCGATCTGGTGAGCGGGCAAGATCAAGCTCCCATCCCTTTGCCAGCGGATAGTAGAGGTTGAGGATACCCATAGCGTGATAGTCTGGAGCGGACTTGAAGAACCGCAGAACCTCCCGACGGCTGATCACATCCCACACCTCGAGCAGGTTTGCGACGATGTTGGCATGGGTTTGGACGACTCCTTTTGGCAGCCCTGAAGAACCGGAGGTATACAGAATCTTGGAGTCGTCATCCGGTCGAACCTCCACAGCGGGCACCTCACCCTCTTCACCATTAGTCAGCTGGGACCAGGTGGTCTGACCTTCCCGTCCCTCCCCGGTCAAGACTAACTGGGGCGCGTTTTCCAGAAACTCGTCAACCTTCAGGTACTGCTCATGGCCCGTCCTGTCGACCACCAACAGAGCGAGGGAGGCGTGATTGATCCCATGGATCAAGAGCTCCGCTGGCGACTGTGTGCACAGCGGGACCGCGCACATACCACACTTGTCCGCGGCCAAAAAGACCAGCAACGGCTCCAATCCACCGTCCGTCAGTATTCCGACGCGATCTCCCTTGCGCAGCCCGAGTTTCGCGAATCCCGCCGCCACCAGGTCTCTCTGGCGCGCCAGCTCCTCGTAGCTCATCGCTTCGTACTGCAACTCCCCCCCTGGCCCGGACTTGCCTAACGTGCGAACCGCGGTTCGCTGCCCAAAGCGGGCGAAACTGTCATCTAACAGGTCGACGAGAGTCCGCTTCACCTATCCTCCCTATGGCTGTAATCGTACCAGAAAGATTACTGCAACTCGCTAATTGTATGGGATTTACATACATCTAGCAAGGTGGTCCGGAGCTTTGTTTTCACAATCTGATTGACAGATTTACACTAAAAATCCACTATATAGGTAACTGTTTTCCCCGACACATGTAGGTAGTTCCCCTTCTCGGGGTATCTGTTTTTCGCCATGGACGAAGAGCGCGCGAAAGATCAAGCATCTGAAGCAGACGGCGAGGACCTTGCCGGCAGCTTGGAGTCACTTCTGGAAGAGGAAGGTCTCGATCTAGGTGGTGACGATGACGCGCTGAGCGAAGACGATCTCGATGCTCTGTTCGACGGCGACGAGGAAGATTCAAAACCCACCGTTTCGGACCGTCGCGATACCGGAACCTCGCGCACCGCGCGCGCCGACCGCAAGAAAAAGGACGTAGCCGACTACCGCGACCTCGAGGCCCAGATGAAGCTGGATCCGCTGGGCATCCAGATCTCGGACGACAAGATGACGGCGTGGATCAGTCGCATCACCGCCGACAACAGCCTCGAAGAAATCGTCGGCTTGCTTGGGCGGCACAAAATAAAAGCCGGCATAGATTACGAGAGCATTCGCAATGCGCTCACCCGCGCCAGCCGCGGGCAGATTCAGTATGGTGTCGCCGTCGCCCGCGGCACCGCCCCTTCCACCATCAAGCCAGCTGAGATCATCTACCACATAGCCCGAGACTCCGATAAGGAGAGCAAGAGATCCAAGCTGACTTCGTTTGAGAAACTGAAGCACGCCCTCGACGGCTCTCACGTGGATGCGGCCAAGTCCTGGACTGGCGCCGCACGACTGGTTCCAAAAGGCGAGCTCATCGCCGAGATCGTACCAGCAGAGGTGGCATCGGGGACGAATGTGTTTGGCGAGCAGATCTTTCCCAAGAACGATCAGCAATTGACGATCGAGCCCGGCGACAATGTCAGTTTGTGCGAAGACGGCACTCAATGCGTTGCGGATTTTCTCGGATACGCCGGCCTCGTGGAAGACAAGCCGACGGTCCTCGCACCGATGTGGATATCGGACGATCACATGGAAGCCCGCTTTGTCTACACCACCCCGCAGCCCGGTGAGGTGCGCCCCATTCCGACCATGGAAGATCTCCTCGAGCTTCTGGAGATGGCGTGGATCGAATACGGGATCATGGACAAGCAGATCGACCTGATCGCCAAGCGGCTGGCCAAGAAACTGCCGTTGCCCGTGACAACGCCGATCGCCCAGGGCACTCCGGAAATATCCGGCGAAAGCGCGCAGGTCAAATACGCCTTCGACCCGTACTCGGTCATGTCGTGGAACCAGCTGCAGAGCGTGTTGGGGCTCAAGGATGCTGAAGAAATCGAAAATGCGTTCCACACCTATTTCGAGGAGGAGGGAGGCCACACCTTTGTGGCGTTCCGGACCGACGACCTTGTCGTCGAGAAGATACCCTGCACCGAAGGTATTCCCGGCACTGACATTCAGGGCGAAGAGATCGCTGCGGACGATGGCCATGACACCCCCCTCGAGGTGGGAGATTTCCTGACCATTTCGGAGGATCACTTAAGGGTCGTCTCCGAGTGTTTCGGACTCGTTTGCCTAAAATGGGACATTCAGGTTTCCCTGTTGCCTCCCATCCTGATATCACAGGACAAGAACAAGGTCTTCTATTTGAACCTTCCGCAAGGAAATATGCCGAAGCATCCCAGCATGGAAGAGATGCAAGATCTGATGGAGCGCCACGAGGTCAAGTTCGGATACAGCGACGAGCGCTGGGTTGAGATTCTTGCACGACTGGAAGCGGGCGAACAAACAGACTACCTCATCTGCATCGCCGAAGGGATACCCTCGGAGCGTGGAAAGGATGCCGAATTCGAATGGGCCCTCCAGATCGAAGATAGCAAGCCGGGCAGCATTATGGATGATGGCTCCATCGACTTTCGCGAGCGCGGACTGAACACCGTCGTAAAAGAGGGAGATATGCTTGGACGTCTGGTGCCTCCCAAGCCGGGAGTGCCGGGAAAGGATGTGCACGGCAACGATCTTCGACCACCACCGCCACTCAACATCGAGGTCATCACCGATTCCCGCATCTACGCCGAAGCCACCGAAGAGGAAGGCATTATGGCCTTCTTCGTGGAAGCGGGCGGTGGCATCAGCACCAGCAGCGAGGTCAAGAAAGAGAAGGGGAAGCGGGCTAAGCGAATAAATATAGGGGTCTATCCCATATCCAACATCGAGGGCGATGTCGACTACCACACGGGCAACATCGATTTTAATGGCGATGTGGTTATCAAAGGTTCGGTGCAGCCGCAGTTTTCGGTCAAAGCCACCGGAACAGTTAGTATAGGTGGGTATGTGGAGTCCGGTGCATACATCTCCGCCGGAGGCGATATTCTGGTGAAGAGGGGCGTGGTCGGAGCGAACACCGAGCTTGTGGCCGGCGGCGACGTGATGACCAAGTACATCCAGGAGGCGACGGTTCGTGCCGGGGCTAATGTGAAAACCGGCTCTTACATTTTCAACGCCTCGGTCAGGGCCGGAGGGAAGGTCGAGGTCGTCGGCAAGGGCGAAGGCAAGTCGAGGGCGTTGGTTGGCGGTTTGATCTGGGGCGGCGCCGAAATCATGGCTAAATCGATCGGCTCGCCCTACAACACCAGCACCAAACTCGTTGCCGGCATCAATCCCGACTTCGTTAACCGGGCAGAGCAGATCCGCTCCAACATGCAGGTGTGCGAGGGCAAGAAACAGAAGATCATGAAAACCATTGGGGTCGAGAGTTTGGAGGTGGAGTTCATCAAACAGCGCTTGACCCTTGCCCGGTCTCCGAAGGATAAACAGTCGATCCTGCTGAACGTCAAACGAATCGCCAAGGTAGCCGAACTCGAGCAGAACCTGCAGAAGGAGTTGGAGGATATCGCTGAAGAGCAGCGCAAAGTGGCCCTCAAAGCGAGTATCAGAGTTGCCAGTGAGCTGTTTACAGGGGTGGAGTTGCGCATCGGCGAGCAAACGATGGTGATCAACGAAGACAAAGACAAAGTGGGATTCAAGCTGGTGCAGGAAGAAGAAGAGCTAAAGATCCAAGAGGGTCCACTCCGATAGCCGACGAAAACAAACATTTATCCGGTTGCCCCGCATACTGAACCGCCGTACACTCCGACTCACTTTCAAGCTTTGCCTCAGTACGAACCGCACCAACAATCCTTCACAAGGAGCATTCGATGAAGCACAGAAGCGGATCTTGCGCATGGTCCTTCCTGCCACTCGCATTCGCACTGCTCGTGCATTCAAGCGTTACAGGCGAGGAGATCGCCTCCAATGACAGCTATAGTGGTGGCATGGGAAGCGTCACCGTAGATGGACAACAGTTTTATCGGATCAACTTCCGTCCCGACATTCCGATCGGCGCGTGGGGTGTGGCACTCGACGTCGAGCTTTTCATCGATGAAGAAGGCGGCTTCAGCGACCGCAGCTGGCGTTTCGGTACCGGCACGGAAGCGTTCGATACCTTCTTGAGGAAGCTCTACTACGTAAGGTACGGGCGGCCCGGAAGTGACACCTTCGTAAAGGTTGGCGCGCTGGACGATGTCACGCTGGGCTACGGTCTGATCATGAAGGGTTACCGAAACACCCTTCAATACCCTGGAATCAAGAAGACGGGTTTGCAGTTTGAGCTCAAGAACCTTGGCACGATGGGCTTCGGAGTGCAAGGTGTGGTCAACAACTTCCAGGACTTCGAAGCGGGCGGGGCGCTGGTTGGACTGAGACTCTCCGCGAAACCCGCAGGAAAGCTCGAATTCGGGATAACCTACGTGGTAGACTTGGATCAGTACGGCGGTCTCCTGGACAGTGACGACGACGGCGTTCCGGATGCGGTCGATGCCTTTCCGAACAACGATCGCCGGTCCCTGGACAACGATGGCGATGGCGTCAGCGACGAGCAAGACAGCGACGACGACAATGACGGCGCCATCGATGTCGACGCGGGCAGCGGCCTTCCGGATGAGGTGAAAAGCGCGCTCGGGCAGCTGAACAGCCAACACGGCGATGCCGTGTTTCCGATCGATGCGGATGTCAGCCGCAAGAATCCGTTCAATCGCGACCGCGTCGATGGCGACCGCTTCTCTATGTTGGGTTTCGACGCTTCCTACCCCATCGTCAGCGGCTCAGCGCTCCAGCTGCGGCTCTATGGCCAGCTAGCGATGCTTCTCGATGACGACGACGAACTGAGCCTCGCCGAATCCGGAGCCCAGGGGGTTCAGGGCGGCAACCGCAAGGCCGAGGGTCTGGGCATTGCCGCTCCAGGACTCTGGCTCAAAGCCGGGCCCCTCAACGGACAAATCGAGTTCCGTCATTTCCGCGACGACTTCGACTCGGGCTATTTCGACAATCTCTACGAGTTGGACCGGGCCCGAATCGATGTGGCGACCGGTTTGGCCAATCCAAAGGATGCATTGCTGCGACGCGATGAAAGCGCCTCGGGCATCTACGGAGGGTTGAGCACCCATATCTCCCAGATTATCACGGCTTCGGCCGACTACCAGTATCTGACCGGTGGCGACAACCCCAAACAGCAGGTGCATGCCAGCGCCAGCATCTCCAAAGAGTTTTTGAAGAATGTTCCCCGATTGACCATGGCACAGGCGTATTACCAAAAGAACAATATCGGCGCGCGCACCAACCAGGATGGGGATCCGGGGTCCGAGGACGATTTCTTCGAATCGACCGAGGATACCTTTTACGGATACCTGCTGGGGTTGGAAATGGCAGGCGGAGTGTCGGTCCGATGGGATACGAGGTACGTGTTTTCTCGGGATTCCGGGGGCGAGCTCGATCGCGACAAGATCATGACGATAGAGACCGTATTCAATTTCTAGTGTAGGGAACAGCAGACCGTTCGCGCGAGCTTACATCACCTTCGACACAGCCGATGCAAAATATGGGCACTTTTCACCAAAGGTGCCCATATTTTGTGTACACAGTACAGAAATAGCGATACGTTTCTCCAAAAGATGCGATTTTTCTAAATCTGAACTTGCAACAATCCGAAATATACAGTATAATCGCCCTGTATAGTATACATAATGTAAGTTACGTTACGAATCTGAGGACAACTGACCTATGCGAGGAGCCGATGCCGTCATCAAGGCGGTCGAGCGGCAGGACGTGGACTACATCTTCGGTCACCCCGGCGGGGCGGCCATGCCGATCTTCGACGCCCTTTTCGATTCCGAGAAACTGGAGCTGATCCTGACCCGCCATGAGCAGGGAGCCACCCACATGGCGGATGGCTACGCCCGGGCAACCGGCAAGACGGGAGTGGTCCTCGTCACCTCGGGCCCCGGTGCGACCAACACCGTGACCGGTCTGTTGACGGCCCATATGGATTCGACCCCGATGGTTGTCCTTACTGGACAGACCATCACGCCGATGCTGGGCAAGGACGCCTTCCAGGAGGCGGACGTATTCGGGGTTTCCATGCCAGTGGTTAAACATTCCTATCTGGTACGGGAAGTCGACGATATACCCAGAGTCATGACCGAGGCTTTCTACATTGCCAGCACCGGCCGGCAGGGCCCCGTTCTGGTTGACCTTCCGAAAGACGTGTTGACCGATGAATGTTCGGCAGAATTTCCCGAGAAGGTCTACCTCAGTGGATACAACTGGAAAACCAAGCCTGATGAAACGGCTCTGAAGGAAGCTGGAGACCTGCTGCGCGCAAGCAAGCGACCCCTGCTCTATCTGGGGGGCGGTTGCATATCCTCGGGGGCACATGACGCTGCCCTTGCCTTCGCGGAGAAAACGCGCATGCCGGTAACCAACACCCTGTTGGGCAAGGGCAGTTTTCCAGAAACACACAATTTGTCGGTGGGCATGCTTGGAATGCACGGAACCGCGTATGCCAACAAGGCCGTCATTGGCTGCGATCTCATCATGTCCGTCGGCGGCCGCTGGGACGACCGAATCACCGGAAAGCTCTCCGAGTTCTGTCCGGACGCCACCAAGATTCACGTCGATATCGATCCTGCCGAATACGGCAAGGTGGTGATGCCGGACGTCTTCATCGAAGGGGACGCCAGACAGGTTCTCGAAGAGCTCATCCATTACGTAGACCCCCTCGACTCAGAGGCCTGGCTTACCCAAATCGAGGGTTGGAAAGCCAAATATCCGCTGAAATACGGACGCAAGGGCGGCCTCAAGATGCAGGCGGTCTTCGATCGGCTCTGGAAGTTGACAAAAGGCAAAGCGGTGGTCACCACCGACGTAGGACAGCATCAGATGTGGGCTGCCCAGTTTTATCGTACCAGCTATCACCGGCAGTGGCTGTCGTCGGGAGGAGCCGGCACCATGGGGTTTGGATTCCCCGCCGCCATCGGGGCGCAACTTGGCCGACCGGACGACCTCGTAGTGGCGATCGCCGGTGATGGCGGCTTTCAGATGACCATGAGCGAGCTGGCCACGGCAGCTATCAACAAGCTTCCGATAAAGATACTGGTCATGGACAACCAGTTTTTGGGAATGGTGCGCCAGTGGCAGAACCTGTTCTTCGACAATCGGCTTTCTGGCGTCGATCTGGAAGGCAATCCGGACTTCGTCAAGCTGGCCTCGGCCTACGGAATCGCCGGCTTTCATCTGCGCCGGACCGCCGACATCGACAAGATTCTACAGCAGATGATCGATCACGACGACGGACCCTGTATCGTGCACGCCCACTGCGAAAAGGAAGACAATGTCTACCCGATGATACCAGCGGGCGCAGCTGTGCACGAGATGCTGATCGAAGCGCCGAAGAAGAAGCTCGGACAACCAACCGGGAGCACCTGATGAACAACGGAAACGGGGATATGGACGAGCAGCGGGAGCCCGATCTGGCACTGGCGACACCGCAGCGGAAAGCCAAGAAGACAACGATAGGCCTGCTGGTGAATGACCGGCCGGGTGTTCTCATGCGCATCAGCCAGGTGTTCAGCCGACGAGCCTACAACATTGAATCCCTGGTGGTCTCTCCGGCCCACGTCTCGAATACCTCGCGCATGACCATAACCTGCACCGGTCCCGAGGACGTGCTGCTGCAAATCATTCTGCAGCTGAACAAACTCGTCGACGTGGTGCACGCCAGAGACCATACTGATGACGAAGCGGTCACGCGGGAGCTGGCGCTGTTCAAGGTGGGATGTAGCGTGGCGCAGCGAACGGAGGTTCTGCAGATCACCGAAGTTTTCCGCGGCAAGACGGTGGACATCTCGGATGACACCGTCACCCTGGAAGCAACCGGAACGTCTGAAAAGATGGATGCGCTGGAGTCGCTGCTGGGAAAGTTCGACTTGCGGGAGGTAGTGCGCACCGGCAAGATCGTCATGGCCCGCGGCGACGAGAGTACCTGAGCAAACCTCCTAGAAATGAACGCCGAGCTGCAGATAGGTCAGGCGGCCGATCTCGGGCGCCCCTACCGACTCGCGGTGCTCGTTGTTCAGCAGATTACTCACATCGAGCTTGAGCGCTGCCCTGTACTGTAGCGGCAGGTTGTAGACGAGATTGGCGTCAACGACCGTGTAGGAATCCACTTCGCCGACGTATACCCCGGAGTTCATGGGGAAGGCGTCGGCATAACGCAACTGTGCTCCCAGCTGCAGGTCCCAACGCGGCAGGCGATACGAGCCGCCGGCCTTTATCTTGTGCCTCGACGCGTTCAACGCGACGTCGGCGATGCCGGACAGGTTGGGAAAGAAATCGTCGCTGACATACGAATAGCTTCCGCTCATGCTCCAGATATCGTTTGGAAAGTAGGCCAGGTTGACATCCAAGCCGTTAATCGTCACATCGCCGAAGTTGCGATAGGCGAGGATGACCGCCGTCGGATCCGAGGCCTGTACCGGCGACACGGTGCCAAACGGAATCCGGGCTACCCCGCCGGCAAAGAGACTCGTTAGATCATCGGTTGCCGTGCCGTTCCTGTTCCCTACGAATACGCCAGGTATGTTGAGCGTGTCGACCCCCGCCAACACCGCTGCGATCTCCGCGTTGGCGTCATCCGCCAGGGCAGCACCGATCGCCGGACCCAGAGCGACCCCCAGGCTCGGTCCGTCCAGAAACACATTGGGCGTCTCCACTCCCAGCGGCCCCACGAAATCCTCCGTCTTGGTGCGGTAGAGATCGGCTGCGACGACAAGCTTGCGCCCAACGATCCCCTTGTAGCCGATTTCGAAGGTCTGGGTGATGGTGGATTGCATCGGCTTCACGTCGACCACGTTACCAGGTGGTCCGAATGGCGCCGGATCCCCCGCCGCGGCCTTCGCCAGATCCAACCGCAACATGGTTCCCTGCAACCCCGCCAGCTGCGCCGGAATAACGGAGGGCAAAGCTGCCGCCAATTGTGTCGCCCGCTCTTGCGCCGCCGCCTCCGGATCACTGACACCTGCCGCCGCCAGCTGTTGCGCGATCAAGCCGGTGAGCACCTGCTCGAACAGCGGGGTGAACTGCGCCAGCACCGCCCCCCTGCCCACACCCCACATCACATTGGTAAATACGGGGTCGTTCATGTCGATGTAGTCGCTGGTCTGTCTGCCAGCAAGCGGCGCGAACGGCGAGCGGAAACAGGGACCGCTGGCGCAATCCTGGAACGAGAACCCGTCCGTCGCACCCCGTTGATAGGTACCCTGAGCTCTCACATCGATCCCCTGCTCGACGCCGAACCGGGTCAACCCGAACGGATCGCGTTGGGCCCTGCGATCGAGGTATAGATTCAGCGTGGTCGGCGTGCTGAAGGCGCGGTTGTAGGTCAAACGAACGGTTTGGTCGTCCCGGGGTTTGTAGACCAACGCCGCGCGGGGGGAAAGCTCGGTATCCTCTATCCGGTTGTGGTCGTCGTAACGCAACGCCAGAACCAGCTGCAGCTGACGATTCAGCTCCGTTTCGCTCTGCAGATAAGCGCCGAACTCGTTGATGTCATCGTTCTCTTCATTCCGACCCGTAATCGAACCCTCGGTGTCGGGCCGCGTGAACATCAGGTCGGCGCCGTAGGTAAAACGCTGCCGCTCTCCAAGGCTTGCGAAATGCTGAACCTGGAAGGCGGTCACATCCGATTTGTCGATGATGTCATCGTTGTCCCGCAACAGGAAGGTGTCCCCCGCATCGCTCCAGTTGCGAAAGACCTGAGCGAACCAATCCCGGTAATTCAATCGTAGCTGGGCGTAGTTGTAAGCCCAGTCTATGGCCTGGGCGGCGCCCAATCCGGTGAGCTCGATATAGTCTCCACGATTGAACCCGGCGGCGACGATGGCAGAGAGATCCTCCCAGACCTTGTAATCGAGCCGTACCTCTACGCCCTGCCGCTCGACGTCGAAGTCCCGCGGCGGAAGCGTTGGATCGTCGAGACGGGCACTGGCCTCTTCCGCGTCCGACGACTTCCAATCCGTACCGGTGTAGTACTCCCCCGAGATCTTATACCCCAGCTTGCCACTCACCCCAGCGTGGCGCAGGCTGGTTTTGCGCAAGCTGCGCTCGCCGATGCCAACACTCACGTCGGTGCCTACGGAGGTGAACGGCGATCGGGTTACTATGTGCAAAACCCCATTGGCGCTGTTGGGGCCATAGAGCGCGGAACCCGGTCCCAGGACCACCTCGATGCGCTCGATGTCGTCGTTGGTAAGGGGTATGAAGTTATTGGCGTTGAGCCGGAGCGATGGAACCCTGGCGATACGGTTGTCCGTCAGAGTCAGCAGGGCGCCAGAAAAGATGTTGTTGAATCCTCGCGTCACGATGTTGCTCTGCACCAGTCCGTTCTGCGCAAAGTCGACACCGGGCAGATCGCGCACGTGTTCGGTCACCGCCAACACCGGATTGGATCGAATTTCATCCCCTTCGACTACAGATACCGACGCCGGAGAATCGAGGATCTTTTCGCGTCGTCGAGAAGCGGTGACCACACTCTGCTCCAGGCAGATCATCTGGCGGGACAAGGTCACGTCAACAACGACCGTGGCGCCGGCCGCTATCTCGATCTCTTGGGCATCGCCATCGGCATATCCTACAAAGGAGGCAGAGATCCGGTAGCGGCCAGGAACAAGATCGTCGATTCGGTATCCGCCGTTGTCGCCGGTGATGGTTCCAGTAATCTTTTTCAAGTTGCCGTCGGTTACCACGACGTTGGCGCCAACCAGCGGTTTGCCAGAATCATCATCTACCGTGCCCTTAACACTGCCGCGCTGGGCAGCACTCGAAGCCATCGAAACCGACAATGCCACACAAATCCCCAAGAGCAAGCTTCTCATAAATCATCCCTCCGACTTTCAAAACGCCACCACTTTTGACAGGACCTAACATAACAATAATTTCCAGGTCCATCTACGAGTTGACCATTCGAAATCTCTCTGCGCGTCGCCCTGCCCGCAGGTTGTTTCGCAGAGAAAATGCGTGCCGACGAGGAGATTCCCGTGGCGACAGATAAGCTGAAGCTGGCCTTTGTGGGGTGTGGGGCGATCGCCCGCTTCCACCTCGATGGAATCGTCGAACGCGAACTGCCCATCGAGATTACGGCGGCTGTGGACACGAACCTGGACAGAGCTGAATCGTTTGCCCGGGAGACCGGGGCGGAGCCGTTCGCAGATTTCGGCCAAGCGATCGAACAGGGCGAATTCGATGCGGTCGATCTGATGTTGCCCCACGACCTGCACGAACCCTTCGCGATGAAATCGTTTGAGGCCGGGAAGCATCTCCTGATGGAAAAGCCGATGGCCCCCACCCTGCCCGCATGCGACAGAATCCTCGCCGCAGCCCGGAGGTCGGACAAGGTATTTATGGTTGCTGAAAACGCCCAGTACTGGCCCGAGATCGTGAAAGCGAAGGAACTGATCGACGCCGGCGCCATCGGCGAAATCATCACTGCGCGCGCGGCTTTTGTCATGGCATTCGATAAGCGCTGGTTTGCCGACGTGAAACCATGGCGTTTCGATGCGGAGCGGACCGGGGGCGGTATAACCATAGACGGTGGATCCCATTGGATTCGACCTTTGCGCATGTGGTTGGGAGAGATCGATGAGGTGGTCGGCGTGACCGATCGTCCGCTGTCCGCCATGGAAGGCGAATCACTGGTGCACGCCCTTCTGCGTTTTCGATCGGGCAAGGTAGCCACCTTCGACGCCCTCATGGCCGACTCCACCCTGGGACCGGAGACTTGGTGGCGGGTCACCGGGACCCACGGCGAGATTCTGGTCGACGGCAAGTGGGAAGGGGGAATGCGCCTCTACAACGGATTACATCCTTCCGGGCTTGAGGTTCAAACGCCCCAGGGGTACGCGAAATCGTTCGGTGGAGAGCTCGAGGATTTTTGCCAAGCGGTATTGGGGGGAGACCAGCTGAGCGCTGGCCCGGAAGAAGCGTTGGGCGAGCTGCGTACGGCCCTTGCCATTTACCGTTCTGCCTCCAGTGGCAGGTGGGAAAAGATGTGGTAGCGTTCCTTGCTATGGCCTGTTGATTGGTCTATAATAACAGCCGCTGTTCGGGACCCCTCCCGCCTTACACTCGCATTAAAAAATCTCTAAGAAAGCTCGACGATATGGCTGTAAAATATGTCTATCTCTTCGGTGTGAAAAAATCCGAAGGGGATGCGAGCATGCGCAATCTCCTTGGAGGCAAAGGTGCCAACCTGGCTGAGATGTCCGGTTTGGGCTTGCCGGTACCCGCCGGATTTACCATCAGCACCGAGGTCTGCACCTATTTCTACAAACACGACAGCTCGTATCCTCAGCCTTTGCGCAAGGAAGTGGAGCAGGCACTCGCGGTCGTCGAAAGTGCCATGGGTGCGCGCTTTGGCGACCCGAAAGACCCGCTGCTTCTTTCCGTTCGTTCCGGCTCCCGCGTTTCCATGCCCGGCATGATGGAAACGGTGTTGAATCTGGGATTAAACAACGAAATCGTCGAAGGCCTGATCTCCAAATCGAATGATCGGCGTTTCTGCTACGACGTGTATCGCCGATTCGTGCAGATGTTCGGCGACGTAGTGATGGGTTTGCGACCCGAAGGCAAGGAGATCGACCCGTTCGAAGAGTTGATCGAAAGAAAGAAAAGGAAGGCCGGCGTAGAGCTCGATACCGATCTCACCGCCGAGCACCTGCATGAGCTCGTGTCCGAATTCAAAGCACTCATAGTCAAACGTCTGCGCCGCCCTTTTCCCGAAGACCCCCACGAGCAGCTGTGGGGAGCCATCGGTGCCGTGTTCGGTTCCTGGCAGGGACAGCGCGCAATAAGATACCGGGAAATCGAGGGCATTCCCAATGACTGGGGCACGGCCGTCAATGTGCAGTCGATGGTCTACGGCAACATGGGCAACGACTGTGCCACTGGTGTCGCTTTCACGCGCGATCCATCCACAGGTAAGAAGCAGTTGTACGGAGAATTCCTGGTAAACGCCCAGGGCGAGGATGTGGTGGCGGGAATCCGGACGCCCGAACCTGTAGCTCGACTGCGCCGGAAAATGCCCAAGGTGTACGATCAGTTCCTCAAGGTGTGCAGTAGACTTGAACGGCACTATCGGGATATGCAGGACCTGGAATTCACAGTGCAGCAGGGTCGCTTGTGGATGCTCCAAACCCGGGGCGGCAAACGAACCGCGGCCGCCGCCATCAAGATCGCCGTTGACATGGTCGGAGAAAGACTCATCTCCCAGACGGAAGCCCTGCAACGCATCAAACCAGAAGACCTCGACCAGCTTCTGCATCCGACCTTCGATACCGCCGCCAAGAAAGAGGTTGTCGGTCGCGGTTTGCCCGCCTCCCCCGGAGCGGCCACGGGTCAGGTGGTGTTCCAGGCGGACGAAGCGGAGGAGCTTGCCGCAGACGGCAAGAAGGTCATTCTCGTGCGGCTGGAGACCTCGCCTGAGGATATCGGCGGCATGCATGCCGCCCAGGGTATTCTCACCGCACGTGGTGGAATGACCAGTCACGCCGCGGTGGTTGCACGCGGCATGGGCAAGTGTTGCGTCGCCGGGTGCGGGGATATCGAGATCGACTATCGCAAGAACCAGTTCAAGGCGAATGGCCAGGTGCTGAAAGGGGGCGATTGGATCTCCATCGATGGCTCGTCCGGAGAGGTCATGGCGGGCCAGGTGCCGACCAAGGCGGCCAGCTTCTCGAAGGAGTTCGAGAAACTCATGGGTTGGGCCGACCGCGTACGCCGGCTCAACGTCCGCACCAACGCGGATACACCACACGACTCGGCGGTCGCGCGCAAGTTTGGTGCAGAAGGCATCGGCCTCTGCCGCACCGAGCACATGTTCTTCGAGGGGGACCGGATCCGCGCCGTCCGGGAAATGATCCTGGCCGCGGATGAGGACGGTAGACGCAAAGCGTTAACCAAACTGAAACCGATGCAACGGCGGGATTTCGAGGGGATCTTCAAAGAGATGAACGGACTACCGGTGACCATTCGCTTGCTGGATCCGCCATTGCACGAGTTCCTTCCCCAGGAGCCGGCACAGCAGAAGGAGATGGCAGAACAGCTGGGCATTCCGCTCCGCCGCGTCAAGCAGCTGGTCGATAGTTTGCACGAATTCAATCCGATGCTCGGCCACCGGGGGTGCCGGTTGGGGGTTACCTACCCCGAAATCTACGAAATGCAGGTAGAGGCGATTTTCGAGGCGGCGGTCAACGCAAAGAAGAAACGTCTGCGTCCGTTTCCCGAGATCATGATCCCGCTGGTTGGCAGTCCGCGGGAGCTGGTCGACCTCAAGGAATTGACCGATCGGATCGCTGTGCGGATCACAGCTAAGGCCAAAATGAAGATTCCCTACCTAGTGGGCACCATGATCGAGATCCCTCGTGCGGCGCTGGTCGCGGACGAGATCGCTGCTTCCGCGGAATTCTTCAGTTTCGGTACCAACGACCTGACCCAGCTCACGTACGGTTTTAGCCGTGACGATGCGGGCAAGTTTCTTCCCGATTATGTAGCCAAGGGAATCCTTGCCGCAGATCCGTTCCAAACCCTCGATCAGGGCGGTACCGGCCAGCTGGTCCGCATGGGAACCAATCTTGGCCGCAAAACCCGCAAGAATCTAAAGGTTGGCATCTGCGGCGAGCACGGCGGTGACCCGGCCTCGGTGGTTTTCTGCCACGATGTTGGCCTCGACTATGTTTCGTGTTCACCCTTCCGCGTTCCCATAGCCAGATTGGCCGCAGCGCAGGCGGTTCTGGCAGCCAAGGTGAAATGAGCAGAACGATTGCGGTGGCCAATCAGAAAGGCGGCGTGGGGAAAACTACGACCGCCGTAAACCTCGCCGCATGTCTCGCTGTTGCCGAAGAGCCGACCCTGCTAATCGACATGGATCCACAAGCCAACGCGACCAGCGGATGCGGCATACAGGCGGAAGAGGTGGAGAAGGAGAACATCTACCACGCGCTGCTCGGGCATAACTCGCCCGACGAAGTGGTTCGAGCTACGACCGTATCCTATCTCTCCGTGGTGCCCTCGCACATCAATCTGACGGGCGCCGAAATCGAGATGGTCAACATGATCGCACGCGAGCAGAAGCTCGACACCCTGCTTGCGGAGCTGAAGCAGAAATACACCTACATAATAATAGACTGCCCCCCTTCGCTGGGGTTGCTGACCATCAACTCGCTTACCGCCGCGGACTCGGTTCTCATCCCGATTCAGTGTGAGTATTACGCTCTGGAGGGCCTGGGCAAGTTGCTGAACACGATTCGATTGATACAACGCCATCTGAATCCGGACCTGCAGATCGCCGGCGTCCTGCTTACCATGTACGATGCCCGCCTGAACCTGTCCCGGCAAGTTGCCGCAGAGGTCAAATCGTATTTTGGCAACAAGGTGTTCAAGACCGCCATCACGCGGAATGTGCGTCTCGCCGAGGCACCCAGTCACGGTCAACCGATCGTGTTGTACGACATCCTATCGCCGGGTGCACAGAACTATATGAGTCTCGCGGGAGAAGTCATCAATCATGGTTAAGAAACAGGCGTTAGGTAAGGGCATCAGTGCCCTCATCCCCGACTATCCCGAAGCAACCGTGGAGGATGGGGCCAGCCGGGTTGTTAACCTCAACGTGGACGAGATTGAGCCGAACCCCCACCAACCGCGAACGGAATTCGACGAAGAGCGCATCGACGAGCTTATGTCGTCCATTCGCGAAAAGGGGGTCATTCAACCCATAGCGGTAAATCGGGTCGGTCAGTCTTATCAGCTGATTGCCGGGGAACGGCGTTGGCGCGCTACCGTGAAAGCGGGTTATAAAACCATCCCAGCGCTGATTCACGAAATCGACTCCATTCAGGAACTGATGGAGATCTCGCTGATCGAAAACACTCAGCGCGAAGACCTGAACCCCATAGAGGAGGCAGAGGGATACCGCGCCCTTGTCACCCACTGCCTGCTGAAGCCAGAAGAGGTGGCCAAGAAGGTGGGAAAGGACCGTTCAACGGTCGCCAACCTCATGCGGCTGCTGAATCTACCCCCGGAAATACAGGGTTACCTCAAGGGTGGGCAGCTTCAAATCGGCCACGCCCGCGCCCTGCTGGGGTTGGACTCCGAAGTCGATCAGCTGGAGTTGGGCTATCGCTGCGTGCGCAACAAGATGACCGTCAGGGAGATCGAGAATGCGGTGAAGTCTCGCCGCAGCGGACGCGACAAGATCAAACGTCTTCCCGCGAGAGAAGCGCGACGAGACCCCAATATCGCCGAATTCGAAGAGAAGCTGCGGCACCACTATGGCACGGGGATCAACATTCGCACGGGGACCAAACAGGGCCGCATCGAGATCGAATTCTACGATAACGACGACCTGGAACGTCTCTTAGAGCTGCTCCTGGGTCTCGACCACTGATGGGCAGTGTTGCCCTTCTCTTGCTCGCCATTGCGGGTTTGAACGCCTGCAGCTTAATCCACCAGGAACAACCCAACGATACCCCCAAACTGCAGATCAGCGCGGTAGATACCACCCGGATCGGCAGGAACGCCAGGGTTCAGTTCGAGGTCCGGGCATCGGATGAAGATGACGATCCTCTGTTCTATACCTGGAACGTCTTCGGCGAAGGAGCGGTCACCGACACCGTCTGCACCCTGGATCCACTATCCCAGATCGATTTGGGCCGCAGCGGACCCGAGTGTGCCCGGATCGAGTGGTTTACGCCTTCGACAGTAGAGGGGGGAAACGAGCTCTTTCCCATCACCGTTACCATAAGCGACCTGCATACCGAATCGAACGACCTCGTCGAGAGCTTCGTCATCGAGGTGTTCCAGGGAATCCCCATGCTGTCGGTACCCTCGGATACGACGGTTTCCTTCACCGAACCGTTCGTAGTTTTCGAAGCCGTCGGCGAGGATGTAGACGGCGACCCGCTGGAGTATATCTGGGAGCAGGTCGGCGAGCCCCCCCTGGATCTTCGCCCCGAGAATATCGACAACAACCTGTCGAGACTGACGGTCGTGCCCCTGTTCGTGGATACCTACCAGCTGGTAGCCACCCTGACGGATGGTCTGGATGCGGTTAGAACGGAGATTCGTATGGTCGTTACGTCGGAGAGCCCGCCCGATAGTGGAATGGTAACGCTCCAGCTGGAATCCGGATTCAGCTATGAGATCGACGTTTTCGAATATCCGAATCGGCGGGGAGAGATCCCCCGGCTCGCAAGCTCCTGGTTCGAAGCAGCACAGCTCTGCGCCGCGCGGGGCAAGAGATTGTGCGCGCAATCGGAGTGGGTAAACGCCTGCAGAGGAGAAGAGCTGCGATCCTATTCGTCGGTGGACGATCGCAGCCAGGTACCCGAGTTTTTTGGGCGCCGGTTCTGCAATACCGAGGGTTCGGAGGTGGAAGGAGGCGAGTTCGAGGACCTGGCAGTATCGGGGAGTTTCCCCAACTGTTTCAGCTCCTTCGGCGTTTACGACATGACCGGCAACGCGGCCGAGTGGCTGCAGAATATCAATGCGTTCGGGGAACGGGTAGGCCGATTCACCCGAGGCAGCGCGGTTGTTAGTACGACCTGTCAAGACGTCTCTAATCCTCAAAGGGAGTTGCCGGTGGATTTCGACATCCATTCGCAGGCGGCGATCGACAGCCTTGATATGGTGAACTATCAGCCTTATTTGCAGCAAAGTACGGGCTTCAGGTGCTGTCGCGATGCAAACTAAGACCGGTTGAATCTACGCGGATGTATGGTGAGGTGAGTTGGGGGAGTAAAAACGGTTGCGGCAGTCTTGCTACGCCGGGACGAGCTTTCCCGCTGCGAGGAGCCCGTTCATCTGCTCCAGCTCCTGGGCTTTGGAGCTTCTTCGAACGTCCACCCAGCGCCGCTGATCTTTGACCTGATTCATGGCACGGCTGACTACCAACCGTTCCCGCTCTAAGGATTCAAGCTGCGCCTCCAGATATCGCACTTCCCCTTCCTGTTCGTACAGGATCTTCATCAGACCCCGGGTTTCGAAGGCGAGGAGATATTTGATGCCAACGGGGATGGCCAGGAAAAATGCGGCTATTAGAATGGCGGTGACTACACCCATGTTCGGCTGCTCCTTGAGTATGCAACCCAACCAGCAACGCCCATGCCATTCCCATGGAGTTCACTTATCCTATTATTTTTAATTGATTTACAATGTTTCCCATGCAACCCCCCAATACATCGAAAATGACCTATTTTTCCGTTTCGCTGACAGATATTCCGCCGCGTTGACAGCCTCGGCTCCAGTTCCTTAGTTCCCCAAGATGGACCGATCAAGACTCATGAGCCTGTTGGAGCAGGTCGCATCCGGTGAGGTTCAGGCCGACGCCGCGGTCGACCGACTCGTGGATCTCCCGTTCGAAGATCTGGGGTTCGCCCACGTGGATCACCATCGGGCTGTGCGCACCGGATTCCCAGAGGTCATCTTTTGTCCGGGCAAAACGACCGAACAGATTGTCGGCATCGCCCGCGCCATCGTTGACCGCGGGTCGATTGTGCTGGCTACTCGCGTGCCAGAGGAGACCGCGCACACAATGGCGGAGAACTTTCCCGGAGCTGAAGCGGACGATATCGCCCGCACGGTTGTGGTACATCCGCCGGGCGAGCCAGAGGTTAAACCGGTCGGCAACGTCCTCATACTCTCCGCCGGGACCTCTGATCTGTCAGTTGCCCGCGAGGCTTTGGTGACCTGCCGCACCATGGGTTCCCAGGCGGAGGGGATCTTCGATGTGGGCGTTGCCGGGATACATCGGCTGCTCGCCTACCGCGAAAAGCTGCAGGACGCCCGGGTGCTCGTCGTCGTTGCCGGGATGGAAGGGGCGCTACCGAGCGTGGTTGGAGGTCTGGTTCAAGCGCCGGTGATCGCGGTCCCGACGAGCGTGGGGTACGGCGCCAGTCTCAACGGACTTGCGGCGCTATTGGCCATGCTCAACAGCTGCGCCTCCGGCGTTACGGTGGTCAATATCGACAACGGTTTCGGTGCCGGTTACGCCGCCGCTCTGATCAACCGGCTTGGGATTGAAACGGGTTGAGCGCCCCCAGTTAGGTGGAGACATCCGTAGCTATTCTTGCCGGCGGCCGAAGCCGGCGTATGCGGCGCGACAAAGCGTTGCTCCGACTGGGCTGTGCCACTGTTATAGAGCGGGTGGCTTCCGCGGCCAAACCGCTGAGCGATGAACGGTTCATCGTCGCCGATGAAAGCGCGGCCTACCAGTTTCTTGGTCTGCCGGTCGTTCAGGACCTGAAGAGGTCCGCAGGACCCCTGGCTGGTTTGCAGGCCGCCCTGCATCACGCCACGAACCCCATCGTCTGTCTACTCGGCTGCGACCTTCCGTTTTTGACGACCGAGTTTCTACGTTACCTCGAGGCGCAGATGGGCGGTCACCAGGCGGTAATCCCTCGATCGAACAGCGGTCTGCAACCTCTGTGTGCCTTCTATTCGACCTCCTGCGCAACCTTCGTCGAGAACGCCCTTTCGACCAACGACTTCCGCATGAATGCGTTCCACGCGGCGGTGGATGTGAAATTCATCGAGAATCGAGATTGGAGAGAATACGATTCCCATGGAGCGCTGTTTGCCAACATGAATAGCCCTGAGGACTACGAGAAGGCACAGGATCTCGTGGCGAAATTTGGGATATGAATTCCGGCTCGAGAACCGCCGAATGCTACTGCATGATTGCTTGTAAACTGAGGTCGGTTATGGTGAGCAGCAGCAGCAATGGAAGGTAGATGACCGACGCTCGCAGCAGTCGACGAGCATCCTCCACTGAGCGGGATCTGGCAAGACCAATGCCGGCAGCGAGCATACCGCATCCCAGCAGAAGGACCCCACCCAGATAAAGCGGACCCGAGTTGCCCACTAGCGCTGGCAATACCGAGACGGCAATCAGCAAAAGACAAAATCCGATCACCTGCCGGCAGGTTCGCCTCCCGTCCGCATCCAAGACCGGTAGCATCTTGAAGCCTGCCCGTCTGTAGTCCTCGCGAAAAATCCAGGCAATGGCGTAAAAGTGTGGATGCTGCCAGGCGAACAGAATGAGGAACAGGGCGCAGGCGCCCCACCCGAGCTCACCCGTTGCGGCCGTCCATCCGCCGACTGGCGGCAACGCTCCGGGAATGGCGCCAAGGGAGGTGTTTAGCCAGGTCAGCCGTTTCATTGGGGTGTAGATCACCACGTAGAGAAAAGTCGACAGCAGGGCTAGAAACGCAGTCAACAGGTTGGTTTTTAACAAGAGAAGGAATACGCCAATCAGGACTAGACAAACGCCGAACGACAGCGCGCTGGCCGGTTTGACGAGGCCGGCGGGGATAGGGCGATTCCGGGTCCGCTCCATCTGCCGGTCGATATTGCGTTCGAGAAAATGGTTCAGCACCCCAGAGCCGCCAGCGGCGCACGCGGTGCCGAGGATCGTAAATAGAAACAGGCTCCAGGAGCTAAAACCTGGTTCGGCAGCAAGGAAACCGAGGCTCGCTGTGGCCAGCACGAGACCGGTAATTCTCGGCTTCGTCAGTTCGAGATAGGCCGAGAGCAGTTGTTTGGTTCCCAAGTAGAATTCCCGTTGCTGGAATGCCTTATACTGGTGATGAGCCTATGAGTTTTTCGAAAAGGGTGCCAGCTGCTCGCCCGACTTCCGCTGAAAATGGGGGGATACGGCCTTAATAATCCTCCGGGCGGCCTCGGCTTCCATATTGGGAACTTCCTTGAGGAATTTGTTCAACGCCCTGCTCTCCACCTCGCTCCAGTTGGCCGTTGGCTGCTCCTCTGTAACTGCGTAGAAGATGTTGTCGGCCAGCCGCATCAAACTGTCCGAATCCATATGGTGACCATTGGGGGCGACAGACATTACGGGATCGGTACCCAACGCGCTCTCGCTGCGCCCCAACGCACGCAGCAGACTGCGAGCCGAGGTGGCGAGATCGAAAAGGTGGGCTTCAATAATCTCGACATCCTTCTGGTCTCGTCGGACCTCAGCCGCCTTTTCACGGACATTCCTGCTCATGACATACAGGATCTCCGCAATCCGTAGGGCAGCCCGTTGAATCAAAAATTGATAGATGTTGAGCAAGAACAGGAGCACGATAACGCCCATCAGAACCCAGTGTGTTACCGTCATGTGGAAACCACTCCTTTCAATCGGCGGGACCGACGGCTCCCGACGACGTTGTTTTACGATTTGAGAGCTATAACTATACAATTCAAACGACTTATACACAAGAATAATAGATAGATAGACCAATCCGCCTCTACACTTGAGGCTTCCCGGTGCGCTCCGCCTCATTCGTAACGCCAATAATTACAGCCAGTTGAGTATGCTGCCCTAAACCATCGTCGATCCCACCCGTCGTTGACATGCGCTGTGTGGTAATCTATTGTTCTCAAGAACTTACGGCATTTCGAGGTGGTCCCATGACAGACGACTCGGTGCGTCGCATCGCCGCCCTGGTGGCGGAACTGAACGATCACAACTACAGCTACCATGTGTTGGCGCAGCCAACGATCGCGGACCAGGAATACGACGCATTGCTTTCTGAGCTGGCCCGCCAGGAAGAAAAGCACCCCGACCTGAGGTTACCGGACTCGCCCACCCTGCGCGTGGGCGGCCAACCCACCAGTGAATTCCGCTCCACACTGCACTCTCCTCCCATGCTTAGCCTCGACAACAGCTACTCACGGGATGATCTCGCGGCGTTCGATCAGCGGGTGAGGGACAACCTCCCCGAGGAGGCCTTTTCTTACGTCTGCGAGCTGAAGATCGACGGTGTCGCATTGAGCATCCGGTACGAGAACAGCGTGCTGGTGGGGGCGGCTACTCGCGGCAACGGGACGGAAGGAGACGAGATCACCGCCAACGCCCGTACCATTCGGTCGGTTCCGCTGCGGCTGCGTCAGGAGGGCCTGAATTGCGAGGTTCGGGGCGAGGTGTACATGGAGTTGGGAGACTTCGACCAGCTGAATAGGGGGCGCGAGTCAGAAGGAGAGCTACCCTTCGCAAATCCACGAAATGCCACCGCGGGCGCGTTGAAGCTACAGGATCCAAGAATGCTGTCCGACCGCAGGTTGCGTTTCTTCGGTTACTGGGTCCGCACCGAGTCCGAGTTGCCGTCGAGTCACTTCGATCAGCTGGAGATGTTGCGCCAATGGGGAGTGCCCACCAACTGCCATGCGAAACGCTGCTCCTCGTTGGAAGAGATCTACCGATTCTACGAGCAGTTCGCGGAGCAGCGGGACCAATTGCCCTATGAGATTGACGGCATTGTGATAAAGGTGGACAACGTCGATCAGCAACAGCGGCTGGGAACCACCGCAAAGAGCCCCCGAAGCGCCATGGCGTTCAAGTTCAAGGCCCGGCGCGCTACGACCGTGATTCTCGATATCCAGCTTCAGGTGGGACGTACCGGCACCATAACCCCGGTAGCCATTTTGGAGCCGACAGCGCTGGGCGGTTCCACCATACGGCGCGCCACCCTCCACAACGAAGACGAGATCAAACGCAAGGACATTCGCGCGGGCGACACGGTGGTTCTCGAAAAAGGGGGTGATGTCATACCGAAAGTGGTTGCTGTAGAGTTGGATCAGCGCCCTGACGAGACAGCGCCGTTTCTATTCCCGTCGACCTGTCCGGCGTGCGGGGCTCAGGTTGTCCGCGATCCCGAAGAAGCGGCCATTCGCTGCGAGAACCCGGCCTGCTCAGCGCAGTTGAAGCGGCGCCTCCAACACTTTGCGGCCCGCAATGCGCTGGACGTCGAGGGGCTCGGCCCGGCGGTAATCGAGCAACTGGTGGAGCAGGAACTCGTGCGCGATGTGGGAGATCTCTACGACCTGAATTTGGAAACCCTGACGGGTCTCGATCGCTTCGGTGAAAAATCGGCCAAGAATCTACTGGCTGGCCTGGAGAGCAGCCGCAAAAGGACATTCGACCGGGTGCTATTCGCTCTCGGGATACGCCACGTTGGTTCTACCGTCGCAAGGACGCTGGTGCGCCATTTCCTCAGCGCCGACAACCTGCAGAACGCTTCGATCGAAGAGCTGGAGGCAGTGGACGAAATCGGTCCTACCATAGCCCGAACGGTACGGGCGTTCTTCGCTACACCGGATTCCATCACCCTGTTCGAAAAACTTAAACATGCCGGGCTGCAGCTCGACTTGGAACCCGCCGATGAATTCGCAACCTATTTCTCGGGTAAAACCGTGGTGTTGACTGGAACCCTTTCGAGCTTCAGTCGGGATGAAGCTCGAAGGCTTATTGAAGAGCTGGGAGGGAGAGTCACTTCGAGCGTCGGTTCGAAAACCGACCTGGTGGTTGCGGGAGAGGGGGCCGGCTCAAAACTCGAGAAGGCGAACACACTGGGGGTTCAAATCATGGGCGAGGACGAGTTCATTCAAAGGTTGCGTCTGTGCGGGGTCGAGCCGAGCTAGTCCTTCTCCTTCATCCTTTTCTCAAGGGCCGTCTTGCCTTTATCCAACGCCTCTTCGCCGTATTCGACTGCCTTCTCGCCAGCCATTTTCAGCAGCTCTTCGCCCTGCTTCTTGATCTCCTCTGCCCGCACCTGCCATTCCTGCTCAGCATCGCGGTGGGTCAGATAGAGCCCCACCAAAAAAATAAGACCGAGCCAGAAGGCTAGCTTCAGCAGTTTCTTGAAGACACTCCCGACTATCATGCCCACTAGCAGGGCGAGGCCGACGGCGATCAGCGGATGTTCTCGAAGGTACCCAATTAGAAGATCCATACGCCTCTGCCGAGCAAACGGTATGCGATTTCTGCCATGTCCAGGTTCAATTCAATGTATCAAAACGCCACTCGTCGAGGGGGACCATCGACGCCAGGTCCACGCCACCAGAAACACCAAGACCGGATCCCTGCAGGGAACGCAGATTGATACACCCGTCGACGACCTTGAGAGCGAGACCTGCGCCGGTGTCGGCATAGACGTGCTGATGGCGTCGTCGACACTCCTTCTGCTCAGATGGGGACAAGTGGTCAAGTCCATGTACATAGTGGTGGCCGTTGCGCTCGGCGTGCTTGATGCCGAGAGCAGCGAGGTGAACGAGATCCTGGTGCAGCGGCACTACTGGAAGATTCATCAGATCCTCCCCGGTCAAGAAATAGGCGTCCCCGAAATGCTGCGCAAGAGCCTGGTTCGCTAGCGCTTTGATCAGCCCCTTACAGTTTTTGGAGGACACTCCCTGGTATCCAATTTCTACTGCTTGAACAAACGTATTGAGGTCGCCGTCCGACTCGTCGATGATCAGCGGCTTTTGCTCCGGAATCCTTGCGATGGAGCCGGCCAGGGCCGGATCGAGCGCATCGCCACGATTCAGCGGTTGCTCGATAAAGATGATGCGCTCGTAGAGCCGGTGGAGCACCGGGTCCGTCACCATCTCTTCCAGCAGCAGGATGAGGCTATCGATGTCGGAGAACTGCTCGTTACCATCCAACGAGATGTGGAACGGCTTCGAACTCGAGTCCAGCATTCGGCCGATCGAACGCAAGCGTTCGAGATCCGCATCTCGATCTCCGCACACCTTAATCTTGAGATATGAGATGCCCTGAGTATCTACATACTCTTCCAGCGCCTGCGGAAGGCCGTCGTTCAACCGATCGCTTTCCTCGATCTCGGCGGCAAAGATCGGATCGGCAAGCCCGACGCAGTGGCGTACGTAAAGCGTGGGTAGCGGTTTCTTGGCAATCACTTGGGACGGATCCACACCCTGCAACTGTTGGTGAAGCGACCCCAAATCTATGCCCAGCTGATTGGTAACGAGCATCTGGTGGTAAGTCATGTCGGTGACGTTTCCGAGACCGTCGATCAATGCCCGCTCCATCAAGCTGCTTCCATGCCCGCCCGTAAGATGGTTCATCCCGCGCTCGTCTGATTGCTGTAACATGGCGTCATATCCTTCGCGCCAGATATCGAAAACCCTCCCCGGCTTCGAGGCAATCTCCGCATAGATGGAAGCCGCCTGCCGCGCACCCCAAATGAGATCCTCTACGTTCTCTTCGTAGGTTTTGCCGGGATCCTTGTCGAACCACTTCGGCGGCAGCACATCCGCGGCATAGCCGATCGCCTTCCGCCCCCCGGTTACCTCGACGTCCATGGCGACGTGGAGCATGGGCGCCGCGCGCACGGTGGCGGTGCCGTAACGGAACGGCATCCGTGTACGCACGTTCCGCATGAAGAAACTAATGTTCGTGACCGCGATCGCTTCGGACATCGGATGTTGCCGGGTTATAGGGCGAGAACTGCTTTGGCGTGAACCAGTTGCTCGGCCACTGCCTGGGGGGCCGTACCGCCCGGAAGATTTCTCCGATTGGGACTGTTTTCGACCTCCAAGAGGGCCATGGCGTCTTCTTCGAACGAAGAGGAAATCCGCCGAAGATCCTCGATGCTCAATTCGGTGAGATCCAACCCGGCCCCTTCGCAGTGCAGGACCAACTCGCCGACAACGCGATGCGCCTCGCGGAAGGGCGTGCCCTTGCCCACCAGATAATCCGCCAAGTCGGTTGCCAGAATGTTGCCGTCCATGCTCTCCCGCATGCGACGCGGCCGCAGCTGCATGGTCCGCCACACGCCCGAGAAGATCTGCAGACTAGACATGACCGTATCCAGAGCGTCGAACAACGGTTCCTTGTCTTCTTGCATGTCTCGCGAGTAGGAGAGTGGAATCCCCTTCATCGTGGTCAACAGGCTAAGAAGATCGCCGTAAACCCTGCCCGTCTTGCCACGCACCAGCTCGAGGGAATCTGGATTCCTTTTTTGCGGCATCATGCTGGAGCCGGTGGAAAAGGTGTCAGCCAAAACGACAAAACCAAACTCCGACGTGGACCAGATGATGAGGTCTTCGCAGTAGCGGCTCAGGTGCATCATTGAGATCGCAAGCGAACCGAGCAGCTCGAGCAGAAAATCCCGATCGCTCACCGCATCCAGGCTGTTGGACGTTAAGGCAGAGAACCCCAGGTCATCTGCCAATGCCTGGCGGTTGAGTGGGAAGGCACTTCCTGCCAAAGCTCCGGAGCCGAGCGGCAGAAGGTCGGCTCGTTTCCACACATCCCCGAGCCGGCCGTGGTCCCTTTCCAGCATCCAGAATAGTGCCAAGGCGTAGTGGGAAAACAGGATTGGCTGGGCTTGCTGCAAGTGGGTATAACCGGGCAGCAGAACCTCCATGTGGTCCTCCGCCGACGTTACCAGTACGGTTTGTATCTCCCGAATCTGCGCCTGCAGCTGTTCCACTGCAGCGCGCACGAAGAGTCGTTCGTCCGTGCACACCTGGTCGTTGCGACTGCGGCCGGTGTTCAGCTTGCCACCAACCGGGCCGATTAGTTCGATCAAGCGGCCTTCGACGGCCATGTGAATGTCCTCGATTTCAGGTCCCAATTCGCCAGCAGTCGTTTTCAGCTCCTCCGCTACCTGCTCTAACCCTTTGAGTATCCGTTCCAGCTCATCGCTGTCCAGAACCCCAGCCTCGTGCAGACCCCGGGCGTATGCCATGCTGGCCTCGACGTCCACCTCCAGAAGTCTTCGATCGAACTGGATGGAAGCGCTGAACTCCTGCATGATCTGGTCGGGCGTCGCCGAAAACCTGCCGCCCCAGGGTCGTTTATTTGCCATGGTACCTAGAATGAGAAGCGTTGGGCAATCAGGGTGTCCGGCAGGCGGCTCTCACAGCGGCCGGAAGTTGGCATGAGTCCTGGTGACTCAGTCCAGACCCTGCTGAAGAATCTCGGCGAAAACATCCACAACCTCGTCGAGCCGGTCCCGCTCCACGATGAGGGGAGGCAGGAAGCGCACTACGTCCGGCCCCGCTGTGGCAACGAGAATATCCCGCTGGCGGAAGGCCGCGAGGTAGTCAGCAGCAGGGCGGTCGGTCACGGCCCCCGCGATGAGCCCGCGTCCACGAATCTCTTTGATGTGATCCGGCCACCGCTCCTTGAGCTTGTTGAGCCGGCCGATCAGGTGATCCCCCTTTTCCTTCACCTCATCGACGAAGCCATCTGCTTCCAGCTTGGAAAACACCGCCAGAGCGGCACTGCAAACCACCGGGTTGGCACCGAAGGTCGCAGCGTGGTCTCCAGGTTTTATCGCATCTGCCACCTTTTGCCGCATCAGACTGACCCCGATGGGCAGACCACCGCCCAGGGCTTTGGCGAGGGTCATGATATCAGGCTCGACGCCATATTGCTGGTAAGCCCACAGGGTTCCCGTCCGGCCCAGGCCAACCTGAATCTCGTCGAACACCAACAGCATCTCCTTGTCGTCGCAGAGAGTCCGCAATCCGGTAAGAAACTCGTCAGTCGCCACGTGGATCCCGCCCTCGGCCTGGAGCGGCTCGACCAGGATGGCACAGGTGTCGTCGCTGACCAGTTTCTCCACCGAGCTCAAATCGTTGAATTCGGCGAAGTCCACCCCCGGAAGGATCGGTTGAAACCCTTCGTGATACCTGGGCTGCCCGGTGGTGGAAATAGAACCGTAGGTGCGGCCGTGGAAGGAGTTTTCCATGGCGATAAAACGATTCTTGGCTTGCTTGAAATTCGTGTGGCCCCATTTGCGTGCAAACTTCAGCGATGCTTCCCACGCTTCCGTTCCGCTGTTGCAGAAAAAGGCGCGGTCAGCAAAGCAGCCCTCGACCAGTTTCTGCGCCAACTCGGTGGAGGGAATGGTGTGATACAGATTGGAGACATGCATCAGCTTAGAGGTTTGGGTCTCGATCGCCTTGAGCACGTCGTAGTCCCCATATCCCAACGCGTTGACCGCCAAACCGCTGACGAAATCGAGGTATCTGTTGCCGTCGGTGTCGAACAGGTAGACCCCGTTGCCCCGTTCCAAGACAAATTCGGGACGCCCATAGGTCTGCAGGATGTATTTGTTTTCCAGTGCGACGATTTCTTCGGTCCTCATTTCATTCCTCCATCCTTCAGTGGACGATTTGCGTTCCGATCCCCTCATCTGTAAAGAATTCCAAAAGCATTGCATGGGGAATCCGCCCATCGATGATATGGGTTTTTCGAACCCCCCCTTTTACCGACTTGACGCCGGCGTTCACCTTGGGGATCATGCCTCCGGCGACTACACCGGTAGCGATCAGCTCGTCGACGTCGCGCAGGTGTACGGTCGACAGCAGGCTGCCTTCATCCGCGGCATCCCGCAGAATGCCCTTCACATCGGTCAGGAAAACCAGTTTCTCTGCGTGCAGGGCGGCGGCGATCTCAGCGGCAGCCAGGTCGGCATTGACGTTGTAGCTCCGCCCCTCCGGATCGCGTCCGATGGGTGCGACGACCGGAATCGTGCCGGCCGCTAGAAGATCGGTTAGGGGCGCCGGGTCGATGCGATCCACGTCGCCAACGAACCCTATGTCTACCGGGCCTTCCGGCGTTTCAGCCAGATGTTTCCTCACCTGCATGATACCCGATTCCTTGGCGGAGACTCCGACGCTCGCACCTCCTAGTCGCTCGATGGCATCGACGATGGCGGCGTTCACCTCGCCGAACAGCACATCCTCGACCACCTTCATCGTGGGCTCATCGGTGACTCTGAGCCCGTTGATCCGGGTGCTCTCGACTCCCAGGGTCTCCAGTTTTCGCGAGATAGCTGGACCTCCACCATGGACGACCACCGGCTTCATTCCGACGATCTCCATGAAGACCACATCCGACAGAACCGTATCGGCATCACCGGACCCGTTCATGGTGCTGCCGCCGTATTTTACCACCACGATCTTGTCGCGAAAGGTTTGAATGTACGGCAGCGCCTCCATGAGGGTCTTCGCTTTGGAGATCTGCTCCTCCAGCGACTGGACGGTCATTCCGACGTTCCAGTGCTGCGAATCTGGCCGAAGCGATCGACGACCTTTTCTGCCGCCGACACGTCCAAAGACAGCAGAAAAATCGTGTTGTCTCCGGCGATGGTTCCTATGACCTCAGGCCAGCAAATGCGATCGATGGCCTCGCAGACGCTCTGGGCGTGACCGGAGAGGCTATGGGCGACCACCATATTCTGTACCCGCTGCACACGCACTAGATAGTCCCGCAGCTCGCGCTCGAGAATGTTCTGGTCGCGTATGGTAACACCCGATTCCGGAATGGCGTAGCGGAATCCGCCCTCCGGTGTCGGCATCCGCACCACCCCCAATTCGCGCAGGTCTTTGGACAGCGTCGACTGACTTACTGTAAGTCCTTTATTGGAAAGCACTTCTGCCAGTCTATCGTGGGTTCCGATCGACTCGTCACGAAGCACTTCCCGGATGTCACTCTGACGAATCTGCTTGTTACCCATGGAGAGACAGCTTGTAATAAATATTCATTAATTGTGGTGAAAATGGAATATACCGTCGGATCTCTACTCTGTCAATCCTCATCTCCGTTTGACGCCACCAGCGTCTCACCCTTGGGTGCCATGAGTTCGGTAAGTCGTTGCCGCAGCTCGGCACCCGCGAGTCCCCTGACCAACACTCCGCCGATCGCCAGAGAGATAATACGGCTCTCCTCAGAAACAATGAGGGTCACGGCGTCCGATTCCTGGGATAAGCCGAGGGCCGCCCGGTGTCGGGTGCCCAATCTCTGGTCGTCTACATCCTCGGCCAGAGGGAGGGTGCAACGAGCGGCTACCAGCCGCTCTCCACGAATGACTACCGCCTGATCGTGCAGAGGCGATCTGGGGGTGAAAATGGTGGTGAGAAGATCGGCGGAGACCTGAGCGTTTAGCGGCACACCCGAATCGACGATGGAGCCCAGCTGAACGTCCCTCACCATGACCAGGAGTGCCCCGAACCCACGACTGGCCATCTGCTCGGCGGCGGTGGCAACCTCGTCGACCAAGTGGGAGGACTCAGTTTTGTAGAGCCAGCGAAACACGGGGCTCTGGCCGAGCACCCCGAGGAACCGGCGAAGCTCTGGCTGGAAGAGGATCACCAGCAGGATCAACAGGATCGAGCGTACCTGCTCCAGCAGCCACACCAAGGCGTCCATCTCAAACAGGGGCGCGGCCATGGCCACGGTAATGACCAGGAATAGTCCGGCCAGCATCTGCGCGGCACGGGTCCCCCGAATGAGGCCTAACACGCGGTAGATAATGAACGCGACTATAAGAATGTCGACGATGGACGTCGCGGACACGGGCAGAAAGCCGAATAAACGGAACAGCGTCAGTTTGTCTTCAAACACGACTTCATTCGCCTGGGCTAACCGCGTATTGAGTAATGGCTCGCACCATTCGGCTCACTCGGACCGTCTCTTTTACATCGTGAACACGCAATATGCGGGCGCCCTGAAATACCGCCACGGCGGCTACGGCAAGACTGCCTTCCAGCGCCTCGGCTGCAGTAGATTCCAAGGTCTTCCAAATGAAGGATTTTCGCGAGGCGCCGATCAGAACCGGATATCCAAGTCCGACTAGATCGTGGAGCCGCTTCAGCAAGGCCAGATTTTGCGCCGGCCCTTTGCCAAATCCCAGGCCCGGATCTATAGCGATTTGAAACCTGGAAACCCCGCCATTTTCGGAGTCAGCTGCCCTCTTTTCGAGGTACCGTTTTACCTCGCTTGCCGGATCGAGCTTCAATGGAGATCTACTACCGTCATGCATTAGAATGACTGGTACGTGGCGGGCGCCCACTAGGTCCATCATTGAGGGGTCCGCCTCAAGGGCGCTGATGTCGTTGATCAAATCGGCCCCGGCATCGAGCGCCCGGCGTGCGACCGATTCCTTCGTAGTGTCAACCGAGATCGGAATGCCGGAGCGCAGTCTGACAGCCTCGATTACCGGAAGGATCCTGCGGCACTCTTCGTCACTATCTACTTCCTGAACAGAGCCGTAGAGCGCTGGCGGGCGGGTAGATTCGCCCCCAATGTCGATGATGTCGGCCCCCTCCGCCTCCATCTCCAGAGCCCGTTTCACCGCCGCATCGGGGGAGAGATAGCGGCCGCCGTCGTAGAAGGAATCGGGCGTCACATTCAAAACGGCCATAATCTGGCAGCGGTCTTGAAAGTCGAGAACTCGTCCCCGGAGTTTCCAGCTCATTCACCGGTGTCCCCTCCTCCCGTTTCCGGCGAATCGGATCGCGCTGCATCAGCCGTGTCTTCACCATCGGGGAAAGCATCCGGATGTGGCTCGCCGGGCGATACGGCTGCGGCAGCCACGTCCTGATCGGATCTGCCTCTCATTTCGAGTCGATCCAGGGGTTTTCCAGCTAAAATGGTGTCGATCTCAGTGTCGTCCAAAACCTCGTACCGCAACAACGCAGCAGCCAGTGTATGTAAGCGCTCCTCGTTGGAACGGAGCAGCTCGGCGGCGGTCTCCTCGGCCTGGAGCACCAGGTCGCGTATCTCGTCATCTATGGCCAAGGCGGTCTGCTCAGAGAAATTGCGGATGCGCGAAAAATCCTTACCGAGAAATACCTCCTCGTCGGCCCCTCCGAGGGAGAGCGGACCGATCTTTTTGTTCATGCCCCACTCGCAGATCATGGAGCGCGCCAGGGAGGTGACCTGCTTGTAATCGCCCTGGGCACCCGTCGAACGTTCTTCGAATATCAGATTCTCAGCACAGCACCCTCCCAGCGCCGTCGCCAGATGCGCCCTCAATCTCGATTCGGTGATAGACCGACGTTCATCCGACAAAAACGAAACCATGCCCATGGTCTGACCACGGGGAATTATGGTCGCCTTGTGAATCGGCGGCGCCCCCGGCAGCAGCTTCGCCACCATGGCGTGGCCGGCTTCGTGGTAGGCGGAAAGCTTCTTGTCCTCCTCGGTCATCACCATGCTCTTGCGCTCCGCCCCCATCATCACCTTGTCCTTAGCCTCCTCGAAGTCGACCATTGAGACTGCATCCCGGTCATGTCGAGAGGCGAGCAACGCCGCTTCATTTGCCAAATTAGCCAGATCCGCTCCAGAGAGCCCCGGGGTGCTCTGCGCCACGCGCTGGAGGTCTACACCCTCCTCCAACGGCATTTCCCGGGAGTGAACGTGCAGGATTCCCTGGCGGCCCCTCAAGTCGGGCAGATCAACCACAATGCGCCGATCGAATCGGCCGGGTCGGAGCAGGGCTGGATCGAGCACGTCGGGCCTGTTCGTTGAGGCCAGCAGAATGACGCCATCGTTGGACTCGAAACCATCCATCTCAACGAGAAGCTGATTGAGCGTCTGCTCGCGCTCGTCGTGCCCACCCCCTATACCGGCGCCACGGTGCCTGCCCACCGCGTCGATCTCGTCCATGAAAATAATGCAGGGCGCGTTCGTCTTTCCCTGCTCGAAGAGATCGCGGACCCGCGACGCGCCAACACCCACGAACATTTCCACGAAATCCGATCCACTGATGCTAAAGAACGGAACACCGGCCTCGCCGGCGACGGCGCGGGCAAGGTGCGTTTTGCCTGTGCCCGGTGGACCGACAAGGAGAACGCCTTTGGGTATTTTGCCGCCGAGGCGTTGAAACTTCTTGGGGTCCTTGAGAAACTCGATTACCTCCTGAAGCTCCTCTTTGGCCTCGTCGACGCCCGCTACATCCTCAAAGGTCGTTTTCTCCTTTTCCTCCGTGAGCAGCTTGGCGCGACTTTTCCCGAAAGAGAACAAACCCCTGGCGCCGCCTTGCATCTGGCGCAACATGAATATCCAGAACCCGATAAACAGCAACCACGGCAGAAAGCTGAAAAGCACTCCATACCATTGAAACGGCTTCTCTTTGAAGCGGAAGTTCAGCCCGATCGATTCCCAGTCGCGTTTGGTTGCGGCATCGATGGGGCCCAGGTTGACCACGAAGCGGGAGCCATCCACCAGCGTGCCGTGGAACTCGCTCTCGCCAATAATCGTGCCGTTTTCGATCTCGCCGTTGTCCAGGTATTCCCGGTACAGCTTGTAAGAAATCACCTCCGCATCGCTCGGCATGCTGCCGAAAAACTTGGCGGCGAAGATCAGGATGAGGACGAAAAGTATCCAGAACGCCTGGGTCCTGGAAGGGCGGCGCCACCGACGCCCTTCCCTGTTTGGCGAAGGGCGGGACCCCGCCGACGGATTGCCCTGCTCGTTGTGATTGCCGTCGTTTGCCGGTGATTCGTCTCGTTCCATTGCTTCCAGCTCAAAGTTTCGAAGGCTGCAGATCGACAATCATGATCTTTCGGGTTTTCGGTTGCACCCTGAAAGGATGGGCCGGCCGCAAACCTGCGACCCAGACGACGTCCTCGCCATTCGTCAAAAGCAGCACATCATCGCGCAAGATCCTCGGAACTCCGGAGTCGAGTAGGAACTCGTTGACGCGCTTGTGGCCGTTCATACCGAGTGGTTGAAATCGGTCGCCCCGACGCACGGCGCGAAGCTGGAGTTGAGAACCTGTAAGATCCGCATCGAAAGCCGCCCGGCACGCCGACAGTCCCTTCTTGATGGACGCGAAATCGTCGGCGTTCGAGAGGGTCGCGCTCAACCGCAAACCGAGGTCGTCGATCTCGGTGCTTCCGGGAACGGCGACGTCGATATCGATAATTCTGTTCCGTCCCCGGCGCAAAATCAATTGATCCCCGGTGACCTGGTACCAGAGATCCGAGAGCAGATGGCGACACCCCGAATGACCATTGCTCACCGCATTGACGATCTGTTCGATCTTCTGAAAGCTGCACTGTGATCCGCCCGCAAAGTCTGTAATGAGCTGGCGAAGAATTCGCCGTTGTACCGCCAGGTGCTGACCCTCGAATCCCGACCGGGTCAGAATGACGACCTCCATCGTCCTTCTCTCGACGACCTGTAGCATCGCCGACTGCGCAAAATCGGCCAAAAACCGATCCTCCTCTCCGAGAACAGTCGCGCTGCGGCACAGGGTTTGAACGATGCCGGGGTTGAAGTGTCTGCGGAGTTCCGGAAGGAGACGGTGGCGGATGCGGTTCCTGAGGTGACGGATGTCCACATTGGTCCGATCTGTCTGGAATTGCAACCCGCGACTCAAGGCGTAGGATTCGATGTCCGCCCGCCTGCATGACAGGAGTGGCCGCAGATAGAGGCCGTCACGCAACGATGACATTCCAGACAGACCGGTGACACCGCTTCCACGCAGCAGGCGCATGAGCACCGTTTCCGCCTGGTCATCGGCGTGGTGTCCGAGAACCACAAATCGCGCACCGACAGTGGCAGCGGTTCGATTCAAAAACGCGTAGCGGGCTGCACGCGCGGTATCTTCGATGGAGGAAACGCTGCCTTCCGCGCACTGACCGGGTTGCAGCGTTTCCCGAGTACAGGGCAGACCGTACTGGCGCGAAAAGCTAACGACGAAATCAGCATCCAAGCCGGAATCGGGTCGCAGCCCATGATCCAGGTGCGCTACATGCAGTTCCAACCTCATTCGTTCGCGGAGGTCGTTGAGAATATCCAGGAGCACGACGGAGTCGGGTCCACCGGAGACGGCAACCAAAAGCCGTTCTCCACTCGCGGCATATCGGGTCAGGATATCTTGCACCCGACCCGGCAGGTTGGAAACCCCCTCCGACGATGTAGAATTCGGACGCGATGGCACGTATCTGTCTGGCAATTCTAGCACTTCGAACGCTGGAATGAGTATTGCTGATACTGAAATGTTAAGAAAAGCTGGAATGATGATCGGATCAAGGGAGTTACCATGACAGCATCGCCGCGTAAGCTAGATCAAATTAAGATTCAGACAGCGAGAATGCTAGAGATTTATGCCCTGTTGCAGAAGGAGTTGAACGATGGCACCGGCTTATCCCTCTCGGGTGCTCAACGGGCCCAGCTGAACATGGCTGTGGAGAAGATCGAAGCCAACATGAAACAGCTGCAGGTTCAATTTGCCAAACAGCAGGAAGATTCTTCCGAAACCCGCGAGGAATTGGAAGAATTGGACCAGATTCTCAATGCAGTATTGCGCAATGGCACATGGAGGAGGAGCACTAGAGGGAGGCTTGTTCTCCTCCCCCATCCCTGGCTACCCCTCAGTTCGAAACGGTGACCGCCAGAGGCGTCGTCCAATCGCTCACCCGACTATCGACGTCACGAGCTCTCACTCTGTAATAGTAGGTAAGTCCCCTGGTCACCGTGTTGTCTTCCCTGAATAGATTCAGATTGCTGGAACCCACCCCGACATAATCGGCGTCGTTGGTACTGTTGGCGACCGTCGTACGCTGGACATCGTAGTTCAGTATAGCGCCCGACGAGGCTTCCCAGCGAACGGTAACAACCGGCGATTGGGCGGCGTCCGAAGGTGTCGTTGAAGACAGCGTGACGTTCGCCGGAACATCGACTCCTCCCGTAGTTGCGGAAATCGTTGTGGATCTGGGGCTGACGTTCCCGTCGGTGTCGGCGGCTTCCACCTCGTAGAAATATGTAGTCTGCGCTGTCAGTCCGGTGTCCACGAACGAGGTTGCGTTAGAGTTACCAACCAGAGTGAACTGTCCGTCGCTGGCGTCGGAACGGTAGATCAAATAACTATCCAACCCGGTAAGAGCCGAGCCATTGGAGTCTGTGATAGGAGCCTTCCAGGTGATACTCAACTGTTCCGGATCTCCTGTGACAGGCCTTCCCTCGACGAAGGTCGGAGCTGCCGGACCGCGATTGTCCGATTGAACCGTGGCGCCCACGAAAGACGACTGATCGCTTTCGCCATCGGTGGCGACGGCCGACACGCGATAAAAGAAGGTCGCTCCGCCCGTCAGACCGGAGTCGACGTAGGTGGTCTGTCCGGTGGTGAACGGGGTGTTTTCGACGCCAGTGAGTCGCGAATATTCCTGGTCGGAACGAGTCGACCGGTAGACGTTGTACCCCTGTAGTTCGCTGTCCGAGCTTGCGCTCCAAGTGACGACGATCTGCTTGATCCCGCTTGCGGCTCTGACGCCGCCGGGCCGCGAGATCCCCCCCGTCGTCGCGAATACCGATGACGACTGGAAACTGATATTGCCCGTCCCATCGACGGCGCTTATGGCATAGAAGTAGGTTGTGGCAGCATCCAGGTCCGAATCGACAAACTGAGTCGTAGTCGCCTCCACCGTGTCGATGGCAACCACGGCTGAAGCGCTGTCCTTCGATCGCAGAATGATGTAGGACGAAAGATCGGTAAGGGTTCCTCCGTCACTGTCGGCTATGGGTGCGCTCCAATTCAAGGTAACCCGCCCGAAATCGGATTTGTCGGGCATGGCCGACAGGTTCTCGGGAGCAGATGGCGCCACCTCGTCGATCAGGACCTCCGCGCTCACAAAGCCCGACTGCTCGCTCTGGGCCGACGCGGTAACGGCCACGACCCGGTAGAAGAGACGAGCGCCACCCGTCAGATTAGAATCGATGTAGGTGGTCTGACCGGTGGTAAATGGCGTACCCTCCACGCCCTGGAGACGGGAGTATCCCTGGTCGGAGCGGGAGGAACGGTACAGATCATACCCTTGAAGGCTCTCGGTGGTCACCGAGGTCCATGTCAATAAGACACGGCCGATTCCGCCGAATGCCTGCAGCCCGCTGGGCACCTCAACCCCCTGGGTTTGGGTGAGCACCGACGAAGCCTGACCGCTCTCATTGCCCGAGCTGTCAAATGCGATCACCGAATAGGCATAGGTCGTCAGTGCCTTCAATCCCGCGTCGACGTAGATCTTCAGCTCTGCACCCAAAGTGTCCAACGCCACGAAAGAGGTGGTGCCCCCTTCGGAGCGCAGCACCACGTACCCCTCCAACCCGGAAAGCTCGCTTCCATCGGCATCGGTCACCGGCGCGCTCCAGCTCAGGGTCACCCGACCAAAGTCCGACTCATCCGGCACCGCCGAGAGATTTCCCGGCGATGCTGGCGGCACCTGGTCCGGTCCGTTGGTGCGCACACTTACCGACGCTGCCCGAGCACTCTGATTGCCGAATGCGTCCACCGCCACTACCGTGTAGAAGTAGGTCTTCGATGGCTCCAAATTGAGATCTTCATACCCCGGCGCGCTTACCTGCGCCACCTGCACGAACGACGCCGTACCACCCAGTGACCGAAACACCAGATAACCGGTCAAACCGCTGAGCTCGCCACCCCCTGTATCGGTGACAGGAGTGGTCCAACTCAAGGTCACGCGGCTAAAGTTCGACTCGTCCGGCACCGCCGACAGGTTGCTCGGAGTCGATGGCGGTACCTCGTCCACCAGGACCTCGGCGCTGACGAACCCGGTCTGAGCACTCTCGGCCGCAGCCGTCACCGCAACGATCCGATAGAAGAAACGAGCGCCACCCGTCAGGTTCGAATCTACGTAGGTCGTCTGGCCGGTCGTAAACGGGGTGCCTTCCACTCCGGTCAAACGCGCAAACCCCTGATCCGAGCGAGTCGAACGAAAAACGTTATAACCCTGCAGACCCTCCGCTTGCACCGCCGACCACGACAGCACCACCCGACCAATGCCGCCTTCCGCACGCAGGCCCCCGGGCACCTCAACCCCCCGGGTTTGCGTCAGCACCGCAGACGCCTGACCGCTTTCATTGCCGGCATTGTCGAACGCCACCACCGTATACGCATACGTGGTCAGCGCCTTCAACCCCGCATCCACGTAGGTGCGCGCGTCCGCGCTCAAAGTATCCAGCGCCACGAAAGAGGTGGTGCCCCCTTCCGAACGCAGCACCACGAAACCTGAAAGACCGGAGAGCTCGCCGCCGTCGGCATCGGTCACCGGAGCGCTCCAACTCAACGTCACCCGACTAAAGTCCGTCTCATCCGGCACCGCCGAGAGATTCCGTGGCGCCGTCGGAGAAACCTCGTCCGAAACGACCTCGGCGCTGAAGAACCCGGAGCGATCGCTTTCCGCCGAAGCGGTGACCGCCGTTACCTGGTAAAAAAATCGATCGCCACCTGCCAACCCCGAATCCACGAAAGTCGTCTGACCGGTCGTAAATGGCGTGCCTTCCACACCCTGCAGGCGCGCATACCCCTGATCAGAGCGAGTGGAACGATACAGGTTATACCCCTGCAGACCCTCCACCTGAACCGCCCTCCACGACAGCACCACCCGACCAATGCCGCCTTGAGCGCTCAAACCACTCGGCACCTCCACCCCTTGGGTCTGCGTCGATACGGGCGACGCCTGGCCACTCTCGTTGCCCGCATCGTCGAAAGCGATGACGGTATACGCATAGGTGGTCAACGCCTTCAATCCCTCGTCGACGTAGCTACGCGCAGCCGCTCCAAGCGTATCCAACACCACAAAAGAGGTAGTGCCCCCCTCCGAGCGCAGCACCACGAATCCGGCAAGACCGGAGAGCTCGCCGCCGCCGGCATCGGTCACCGGCGCGCTCCAGCTCAAGGTCACCCTCCCGAAGTCAGACTCATCCGGCACGGCCGATAGGTTCCGCGGGGCCGTCGGCGAAACCTCGTCCGAAACGACCTCCGCGCTGACGAAGCCGGAACGATCGCTTTCCGCCGAAGCGGTAACCGCCGTGACCTGGTAGAAGAATCGATCGCCACCTGCCAACCCGGAATCCACGAAGGTCGTCTGACCGGTCGTAAACGGCGTGCCTTCCACTCCCGTGAGGCGCACATACCCTTGATCCGAGCGAGTGGAACGAAACAGGTTGTACCCTTGCAACCCCTCCGCTTCTACCGCAGTCCAGGTCAGCACCACTCTGCCTATCTCTCCACCCGCTCGCAAACCCGACGGAATCTGCACGCCCTGAGTGCGCGTCGACACCGACGAGGCCTGGCCGCTTTCATTGCCGGCGGCGTCGAACGCCACCACGGTATACGCGTAGGTAGTAAGTGCCTTTAAACCTTCATCCACGTACTCACGAACTCCGACCGTGAGGGTATCCACGACGACGAACGATGCCGTGCCGCCTTCCGACCGCAACACCACAAAACCTTCCAACCCGGTCAACTCGCCCCCATCCGCATCCAACACAGGTGCGGTCCAACTCAAGGTCACGCGGCCAAAGTTCGACTCATCCGATATTGCGGATAGATTCCCGGGCGCACGCGGCGGCACTTCGTCCGCCAGCACCTCGGCGCTCACGAACCCCGACTGCACGCTTTCCGCCAAGGCCGTCACCGCCACCACGCGGTAGAAGAAGCGGGCGCCGCCGGTCAAGTTCGAATCCACATAGGTCGTCTGACCGGTCGTAAACGGGGTGCCCTCCACTCCGGTCAGCCGGGCATATCCCAGATCCGAACGGGTCGAACGAAAAACGTTGTACCCCTGCAGACCCTCCACCTGAACCGTCCTCCACGACAGCACCACCCGACCAATGCCGCCCTGAGCGCTCAACCCACTCGGCACCTCCACCCCTTGGGTCTGCGTCGATACGGGCGACGCCTGACCGCTTTCGTTGCCCGCATCGTCGAAGGCGATGACGGTATAGGCGTAGGTGGTCAGCGCCTTCAATCCCTGGTCGACGTAGCTCCGCACTTCCGCTCCAAGCGTATCCAGCACCACAAAAGAGGTGGTGCCCCCCTCCGACCGCAGCACCACGAAACCTGAAAGACCGGAGAGCTCGCCGCCGTCGGCATCGGTCACCGGCGCGCTCCAGCTCAAGGTCACCCTCCCGAAGTCAGACTCATCCGGCACGGCCGATAGGTTCCGCGGGGCCGTCGGCGAAACCTCGTCCGAAACGACCTCCGCGCTTACGAAACCGGAGCGATCGCTTTCAGCGGAAGCAATGACCGCCGTTACCTGGTAAAAGAATCGATCGCCGCCTGCTAACCCAGAATCCACGAAGGTCGTCTGACCGGTCGTAAACGGCGTGCCTTCCACGCCCGTCAGGCGGGCATACCCCTGATCCGAGCGGGTGGAACGAAAAAGGTTATACCCCCGCAACCCTTCCTCCTCTACCGCAGTCCACGTCAGCACCACTCTGCCTATGTCTCCACCCGCCTGCAAGCCCGACGGAATCTCCACTCCCTGAGTGCGCGTCTCCACCGCCGCAGCCTGGCCGCTTTCATTACCTGAGCCGTCGAACGCCACCACGGTATACGCGTAGGTAGTCAGCGCTTTTAGATCTTCATCCACGTATTCGCGAACGCCGGCCGAAAGGGTGTCAACCGCTATGAAAGAAGCGGTGCCACCTTCCGAGCGCAGCACCACGAAACCTTCCAACCCGGTCAGCTCGCCCCCATCCGCATCGGTCACCGGAGCACTCCAACTCAAAGTCACCCGGCCGAAGTTCGACTCATCCGGTATCGCGGACAGATTCCCAGGCGCCCGCGGCGGCACCTCATCGCTGCGAGCCGTGGCACCTACGAATCCGGTTTGTTGACTGATGAGACCGTCGCTGCCAACCGCCTCCACCCGGTAAAAGAATTGGCTCTCCGCTACGAGACCCGAATCGACGTAGGAGGTCTGGCCCGTGGTGAACGGGGTCCCCTCAAGACCGACAAGCCGGACATATCCCGTGTCTGATCGCGTCGACCTGTAGACGTTGTATCCGAGAAGCTCGGCTGCTTCCGTCGCTTCCCACTGGAGGATGATACGGCCGATTTCACCGATGGCCGCCAACCTCGTCGGCGACGGCAGGCCTTGAGTCCGGGTCCGGCTCGACGCGGCCAACTGACTCTCGTTGCCGGCGTCGTCGAACGCCATGACCGAGTAGGAGTAGTCGGTCAGCGCCTTCAAACCCACGTCTATGTACTCCCGGATACCGGCACCTAGGGTGTCGACGGGCGCCAATCCTCCCGTTCCGACCTCGGATCGGAAAACCACGAATCCGGCCAACCCGGTAAGTTCGCCGCCGTCGGCGTCGAGAGTGGGCGGGCTCCAGCGCAGAACGATGCGGCCCACTTGGCTTTCATCCGCGACTGCAGATAGATTTTGTGGCGCCTGTGGCGGGATGTTGTCGGAAAGTACTGTTGCACCTACGAATCCTGACAACTCGCTGACGTGACCGGTGGTATCTACGGCGGCGACGCGATAGAAGAAGGTCTGTCCTGCCGCAGCCACCGAATCGATAAAGGTGGTTTTCCCGGTGCTTATGCGGGTAGTGGAATCTTCACCGGCTGCCACGAACCCGTACTCCCCATCGGAGCGAACAGCGCGATACACGGCATAGCCGGCGAGGTCTTGATCGTCGACCGGCTGCCAACTCAGCAGGACGCGATTTACTCCGGCCTCGGCCACAAGCCCTTGCGGCGTAGCCGGTCGCTCATCGATGCGGCTTGATTCCGGATCGATCGGGTTGCTGCGCTGTCGATCGCAACCGTGCAGGCCGACCGCAAGCAGCGCTGTCGAGATTAGAAGGAGGTGATGACGGTTCATTTCACTCCCGGATTCTGATCACAAACCGAACCGACCGGTGGTATCGGGCAGGCGATGTAAGTCATGTGTAGGGAGAGAGAACAGAGCTAGAAAAACCGCCGCGCGCGCGCCAGCTCCAGCTCCACACCCCGCATTTCCGCAGGACCCGAAAGAACCCAGGTCCCGCCGGGGCGGCTATTCGGTTCGCTTTGGCCGCGCAACAACAGCCTTGCTCCGCTGATTGCGAAGGCGGCGGACAGCGCCCAGCTGACCTGGCTTTTGATGTCGCGATTGTTCGTTCGACGGTAGAGGCGACTCGCCTCTTCTGCCCTGTCGGCCTTCTTGTAACGCGCGTAGAGGTCGTCGGCGTCGCGGTGAAGATCCAATCCCTTTTTGGCCAAAACAAAGCTGCCCGTGAGGAGAAACGCCCCAAGGGTGCGGCGGGGGGTGATGAGTTCCTCAGTGGCTCCCGGAACCGCTCCCAGGGCGATCAGCGAGATCGCGACTAGCAAAATGCCGCAACCTCGCAGCCCGCGGGGGGGGACGACTGCTTCATAGATCTCCAGGGTAGATTTCATGGGTTAAACGTAAGGTTAGCGACGTTGGTGAACTTTGTCAACCGATGCGTTTCTTTCTGTTAAAACTTGAGGTTATGGCGTTTTTGAGGTCAGGGAATTCGAGGCAAAACGAAACCACGGCGCTTGACAATTGAACGGATGTGCAGTATATATTGGGGCAGTAGCTCAGTTGTTCACTAAGAGGCCGACTGTGCATTTTGGTACCTGCACGTTTCGACAGCGAAGGAGCAGAGGACATGCGCAAACAGCTAACTGACCGCCAGCAAGCCATTTTCGACTTTATCGTCGAAACTGTTGGACTTCGCGGGGCCCCTCCCACTATTCGTGAGATTATGGACGAATTTGCCATCAGCTCGACCAACGGGGTGCGTACGACCTTGGCAGCCCTGGAGAAGAAGGGCACATTCGGCGCCACCCCCGCTTGTCCAGAGGTATCGAATTGGTCGATCACGTGGAACAGACGACGCTCTCGACCGAGGTAACCTCGATTCCCCTGGTCGGCCGGATCGCCGCGGGCGAGCCGATCCTGGCGACCGGCAATGTAGAGGACACCCTGCAGGTCGATAACACCTTCCTGCCGGCCTCCGGTGAGGTGTTCGCGTTGCGCGTTCACGGGGAAAGCATGAGGGATAAGGGTATTCTCAACGGGGACATCGTGTTGGCCCGGCACCAGGAGGATGCGGAACGCGGCGACATAATCGTCGCACTCATCGACGATGAGGCTACCGTCAAGACCTACAGTCCCGAAGCAGATTGCATCGAGCTGATTCCCGCCAACGACACCTTTCGACCCATCGTCGTAACCCCAGAGGACAACTTTCGCATCGCCGGAGTCGTCGTCAGCTTGATGCGTCGCATCTAGCAACATGCCGAGCTGAGATAAGCCGATTCCGACCATTCAGCTCAGTTAAGAGGGCCCTGCGGCGTCGACCCGAATCTCACCCCCAGATCTCCTTCCCTGATTCAATCCCAGCAGCTACGTTAAGTGGGTAATTGCGCCTGGTGATGCAACCCAGCCAGGCGGCGCGAGGAGCAATCAGCCAACGCCGAGACATGACGACTGTAAACGAAAATCCGAAGAGCCGCCGCGACGCCAATGCCATATTCGAATCCGCCCTGGCCGCGGCCGATCCGGGCAGGTGCGTGGCGCGAGTCGTTAGCTCCGAAGAGGCTCACGTCCGCTTGGGCGATGAACGATTGAACTTGGCGCAGGTCTCACAGATCGTGGTGGTGGGAGCCGGCAAAGCCACACCGGCAATGGCGGTGAGTCTCGAGGAAATACTTGGAGATCGTATCTCGGTAGGGACGATCAATACCAAATATGGCCACGCTCTGCCGCTCAGTCGCATTGAAACCGTTGAATGTGGTCATCCAATCCCGGACGCCGCCGGAGTTCGTGGCACCGAGCGCATGCGACAATACCTTTCGCACCTGGATGAGGCCGCCCTGGTTATCGCCCTCTTCTCGGGCGGGGGTTCGGCCTTGATGCCTGCACCCGTCGATGGCGTCACTCTCGCGGAAAAGCAGGATACAACGAAGGCACTCCTCGACTGCGGAGCGACCATCGACGAGCTCAACGCGCTGCGGAAACATCTGTCGACGATCAAAGGCGGAAGAATGTCACGCCTCGCTTACCCCGCCACTATCCACTCCCTTGTGCTTTCGGATGTCATTGGAGATCAGCTGGATACCATCGCGTCGGGTCCAACTCACCCTGATTCTAGCAGTTTCGCTGACTGCGTGGGGATTGCCAAACGCTATGATATCTACGACGAGCTTCCCGCTTCGGTTCGACGGCACCTGGAGTCGGGCATGACCGGAGCGATAGCCGAGACCCCGGGGCCGGACGACGAATGTTTCGACCGAACCTACACGAGGGTGGTAGGCAACAACAGCTTGGCGATCGAAGCCGCCCAGGAAACCGCCTACGGGTTGGGATACCGAACCCTGGTGCTATCCACCCGCCTCCAGGGTGAGGCTCGTGAGGTAGCAACCATGCTCGCCGCCGTTGCCCAGGAAATCAGCACCGCGAACCAGCCGGTCTGCGCGCCCGCATGCGTTATCAGCGGCGGAGAGACCACGGTAACCATGCGCGGCGATGGCAAAGGCGGCCGCAATCAGGAGCTCGCCCTCGCGGCGGCCGTCGCCCTCGACGGATGGAACGGAGTCACCTTGCTTTCGGGCGGCACAGATGGCACAGATGGACCGACCGATGCAGCCGGAGCGATTGTCGACGGCGGAACGCTCGCACGGGCGCGGGAACAGGGACTAGAAGCACAGTCATTTCTCAATCGAAACGACTCATATCATTTCTTCAGTGAGCTCGGGGAGCTCGTCATTACCGGACCCACCAATACGAACGTGATGGATCTGCAGATCCTCCTGGTAAACTGACGGTCTGCGCCTTGACACCTCGATGGCGTTCCGTTAGAATCAAACAGTGATCCGATCGCTTAAAAGCATCCTCCTTCCGCTACTTTCCCTCACACTTCTTTTATATCGTCCGGCTTATGGCGCCTCGAGCTATGCCGGCGAATTCCTCGCGTTGGGAGCCGGTGCCCGGGCCGTTGCGTTGGGCGGTGCCTACACCGCCATTGTCGACGACGCCACGGCTGGCTACTGGAATTCCGCCGCGTTGGCCACGATCGGCGAACGCCAGGTTCACGCGATGCACGCCCAGCGCTTTTCGGGCATGGTCGAACACAGCTTTCTGGCGCTGGCAGTTCCCTCGCGACGCCTCGACGGAATCGCCCTGAGCATCATGCGCGTTGGCGTTGGCAACATCAAGTTCACCGATCTGCCCAATCCGAATCGGCCTCCCGGGGAGAACAATCGTCCCCAGGTGAGCTCGGTAGAAACCAGCTCGGACTATGCAGTGTATCTGTCGGGCGGCGAGCGCCTCAGCTCCCGACTGTCGCTTGGTGGAAGCGCCAAGCTGCTCTATCGGACAGTGGGCGGCTTCAACGCGTACGGCGTGGGTTTAGATCTCGCATTGCGGTACGATCTGGCGAGAGGGCTCAGGCTGGCTCTGAATCTGCGTGACGCCACGACTACGCCCGTGTTCTGGAGCACCGATAAGTCCGACTCGATCCGGCCTTCGGTCGTCAGCGGACTGGCCTATGTGCGGCAGTTGGGACCAGGGACCGCAATCGCCTCCTTCGGATCGCGCATGGGCGGAGATGCAACCGACGAATCCGGTGCCGACCCGCTAAATTTTGGGTTCGAGTACGTCCGCGGAAAGATTGCGCTTCGCACCGGGCTCGAAGAAGGCAGGCAGGCGTTCGGCTTGGGTCTGGTGCCACACGACCGCCTCGAGTTGGATCTGGCCTACCTGGACCATGATGAGCTCGAATCAACCTACCAGGTCTCCCTCGGATTCCGCTACTGAGTCGGCGCTGAACGCGGATTCTGCCTTTCGCTGCGGCTACGTCGCTCTAGTTGGTCGGCCCAACGCCGGCAAATCCACGCTCTTCAACGCGCTGGTTGGACAACGGCTCTCGATCGTAACCGCCAAACCTCAAACGACCCGGGGCCGGCTCCTGGGAATTTTGACGTTGGCCGAATGCCAGTTGATTTTTCTCGACACCCCCGGCATTCTCGAGGCCCAATACGCCCTTCATGAACACATGAAGCAGCAGATCTCCTCAGCCGCCAAAGAGGCCGATCTTATTCTACTCCTGTTCGATGCCACTCGACCTCTCGACCGTCCCGAGCTTGTAGCGGAACTGCTTCAGAACGCCGGGGCTCCCGTACTTTCGCTGCTAAACAAGACGGATCTCGTCAGCGTTGAAGAACGTGATCGGATCGTCGAGAAGGTGTCGCGCGAATTCGAACTCGAGCGGATCCTATGCATCTCCGCATTGACCGGAGAAAACGTAGAGACATTGATCAAAGACATTTCAGGTGTGCTGCCGGTAGGCCCCAAGCTCTACCCCGATGAGACGATTGCGGAACAACCCGAGCGGTTCTTTGCTGCCGAGATCATTCGGGAAGCGGCTTTCAATGAGCTCGACGACGAACTCCCGTACGCGGTCAACGTAGCGATTGAGGAGTTCTCCGAACGCAATACCAAAACCTACATCCACTCCATCCTGTACGTGGAACGCGAAAGCCAGAGGGGCATCGTCATCGGCAAGAAGGGCGTTAAGCTGCGCGAGATTGGTCGCCAAGCGCGGCTGCGTCTGGAAGATTTTCTGCAGCATCCCGTCTATCTCGATCTCTGGGTACGCGTCCGTCCTAAATGGCGCAGCAGGAACCGTGACCTGAAGGAATTCGGGTACCGTTGACCTTCACGCGGGTTTGCGTCCGATGAATCCGGAGAATCCACTCTTTGCCAGCCGCACTGCCCTCGTCACGGGGGGCTCCCGCGGTATCGGCAAAGCGGTGTGTCTCATGTTGGCCGCAAACGGTGCCAGGGTGGCAATCAACTACCGAGAGAACGAAGTAGCTGCCCAAGAAGTGCTGACCAGCGTGCGCAGTCACCTGGTCGACGGCATGATCGCGCAAGCTGATGTGGCAGTGCCGGAAGATGTGGAACACATGGTCCGGCGAGTTGAAGGAGAGTTGGGCGACGTCGATCTCTTGGTCAACAACGCTGGTATATCTTCTAGCGTCTCGCACCACGACCTGGACTTCGCCACCTGGAAGCGGAATTTTGCCGTCAACATAGACGGTCCATTCCTGACCACGTGGGCGGTCAAGGATGCCATGATACGCCGCAAATTTGGCCGCATCGTCAATGTTTCGTCGCTCGCTTCGTTTGTTTTCAAGAAGGAGATGATCCACTACGCCACTGCCAAAGCCGCCGTGATTGCGTTTACCCGGCACTGTTCTCAAGCTCTGGCGCCCCATGTTCGGGTAAACTGCGTTGCCCCCGGGTTAACGCGAACCGAATTGGCGGAGTCGTCCAATCCCAATGTTGAAGACCTGATCGACGCGACGCCACTGGGCAGGATGGCCGAACCGGAAGAGATCGCCGGCGTCGTGAGGTTTCTGCTGTCGGAAGAATCCAGTTTCGTAACTGGTCAGACCGTGCTGGCCTGCGGCGGACGCGCCTGAAAGGACTGTTCGATGAAAGTGCTGGTGGTTGGAAAAGGGGGCCGCGAGCATGCCCTCACGTGGAAGATTTCACAAAGCCCACGGGTCACGAAGATGTTCGCCGCCCCCGGAAGTCCGGGCATCGGACAGTTTGCTGAATGCCTGGATTTTCGCGTTGACACCACAATCAACGAGCTGGAGAAGCTGAGGTCGGAAATCAACCGACTTCGCGACTTCGCCATCGAGGAGAGGATTGACCTGACGGTGGTCGGTCCCGAGGACGCCCTCACGGCCGGCATCGTCGACCGTTTTCAAGAGAAAGGACTCACGATTTTCGGTCCCACTGCGGCTGCCGCGCGCATCGAAAGCAGCAAGTCGTTCTCCAAGGAGCTCATGGTTCGCATCGGAGTTCCCACCGCTTCTCATCAGACCTTTGCCGACATCGCCGCCGCTCTTGCTTATGTGCGAAATCACGAGATCCCGGTGGTAATCAAGGCGAGCGGCCTCGCCAGTGGTAAGGGTGCAGTGGTCGCCCGATCGCTGGAGGAAGCGGAGGCGACCATCAGGGAGATGATGGACGGGAGCAAGTTCGGTGCAGCGGGCAACGAGGTAGTTATCGAAGAATACATGGACGGTGAAGAAGCATCCATGTTCGCCATTGCCGACGGGAGAGACTTTGTAAGTCTCGTACCCGCCCAGGACCACAAAGCCATTTTTGAGGGTGACCTTGGGCCAAATACCGGAGGCATGGGGGCGTATGCGCCCGCCCCGATTGCGGATCGAGCGGCCGTCGAAGAGGTCGAGGTTTCGATTATTCGCCCTGTCCTGGATGAGCTAGCCCGTCTGGGATCACCGTTTTGCGGTGTGCTGTTTTGCGGATTGATGTTCACGGAAAAAGGGATCAAGGTGGTGGAGTTCAATTGTCGGTTCGGCGATCCGGAAGCACAGGTCGTCCTGCCGCTGTTGCAGACCGACCTAGTCGATCTGATGGAAGCAGCATGTGACGGAAAAATCGGCAGCGTGCGCGCCGAAAACTCGGACCGGGCGGCCGTCTGCGTTGTTCTCGCCTCAGGCGGCTACCCCGACACCTACTCGACGGGCTTGGAGATCCGCGGAGTGGACGCCGTCGAAGGGGTGCCCGACGTGTTTCTCTTTCACGCCGGCACCAAAATGGAGAACGGCCATCTGTTGACGGGCGGCGGCCGGGTCTTGGGGGTCACCGCCGTGGATAGAACCATCGAAACGGCGGTTGGCCAGGCCTACAAGCAGGTGGACAAGCTCGATTTTGACGGTGTCTACTGCCGACGAGATATCGCCTACAGAGCGCTTCGCAACCCTTCCGCGTGAGCAAAAAAAGAGCGCCCCACATAGAGTGGAGCGCTCGAACCTTCTGCTATGATCGGCTAAATTCAGGCCACCTCGTTGATCACGCGGCCCTGACCCCGCTCTTCCTCCACCTCCAAGCGCTGATCCTGCTGGTTATCCTGGCTGTTTTGCGCCGCCTGGGTTTCCCGCTGTTGCTCTGCCTGAGCGGCTCGTTCCGCACGGGCCATCTCCTGGCTCTCCGCGCGTTGGGCATCGCGGCTCGCTTGCTGCTCTGCCCGCCGCTCGGCCTGTGCTTCCCGTTGCTCGTCGGTCCGATTGGCCTGCGTTTGGGCGGCCGCAGGCTGTTGATTTGCTCCTGTTACTTCTGACATCTTCACCTCCTTGGGGGTCTTCTGGGGGCTTCCTTGCACCGTTGGTGAATATGACATTTCGCCTGCCGAAAGTCAAGAATGGTTGTGAGACGCAACGAGTTACGATTCACATCAATTGACGCCTACCAAACACCCGGATATATTGACGGCGCCAAAAATGAGGGTATACAAGAGCTTTGGATACGCTGACACTGAAGAACATGCGGTTTTTCGCCCGCCACGGTCTCTACCCGGAAGAGAGGGAGCTGGGTCAACGATTTGAGGTCGATCTGGTGGTATCGGGCGACTTCTCGGACGGGGCTCGCTCTGATGATCCTCGGAAGCTGGTTGACTATACCCGCCTGTATGATGCCGTCAGCCAGGTAGTCACCGAGCAGAGTTTCAACCTGGTGGAAGCACTTGCCGAACAGATCGCGAGCTCGGTCGGCAGCCTGTTCGCCCCCATCGATCTGACCCTCCGGGTCCGCAAACCCGACCCTCCTCTCGACGCGCATTTCGATGGCATCGAGGTGGAGATCCAACGCTCGTATGTGTGAGGTTGTCTACCTAGGACTTGGTTCGAATTTGGGCGACCGGCTGAGCTACCTCGAGTCCGGTGCTCGGGCGCTAGCGGCTGACCTTGAAATCACCGTGCTAAAGAGCTCATCGGTGTACGAATCGTCGCCCGTAGGGTACTTGGATCAAGGAGATTTTCTCAACGCCGCTCTATGCCTGACCACGACTCGTACTACCCAGACCCTGCTGAAGGCGATGACCGACATAGAAGATCGCTTTGGGAGGCAACGCACGATCCGCTGGGGACCAAGAACTCTCGACCTCGATCTTCTTTTGTTTGGGAATTTTATCGTGGACAGTCCTCAGCTACAGCTCCCCCATCCCCGTTTAACCGAACGGTGTTTTGCACTGGAGCCCCTGCTGGAGCTTGACCCCGAACTGGTGCATCCGCAAACCGGTCGTGCCCTTGCACACTATAGCCTGGAACTGAACTGTAGCGGGCCCGCGCACACCCACGGGGGTCTCGAGTTTCGGTGATCAAAGGCTCGAAGCTCGTTCCGCTACTCCTGATTCTTGGCATCGCCTGCGATGGGAGGCAGACTCCGGTTGCGCCGGACCTAGAGTCCGCGGACCGACACCGGGGCGTGAACCTGGTCGCCGGCCGCACCCTGCCCGCGGACACCTTCGATCACATCCTGGACACCAACGTGGATTGGATCGCCCAGACCCCTTTCGGGTGGCAGCCCCGTTTCGACGTTCCTCAGATCAAGATACGCCCCACCGGCGTCCGTTGGGGCGAAACCGACGAAGGTCTGCGGGAAACCGCGCGACGCGCTCGCATTCACGGCATCAAGACCATGTTGAAACCCCATATCTGGTTGGAGCAGGAGGTCGAGGGTGAATGGCGCGGCACCATTCGATTCGAGCGGGAGGAGGATTGGCTCCAGTGGGAAGAGGACTATCGAAGGTTCGCCCTGCACTACGCGCGCCTGGCAGCCGAAACCGGCATGGAGATGTTCTGCATCGGAATCGAGCTGCACCTGTCCATACGTCAGCGTCCCCTGTTTTGGCGCCGGCTCATCGACGAGGTGAGGGAGGTCTACTCGGGCTCACTGACCTACGGAGCGAACTGGTTTCAAGAGTATCAGGAGGTCGGTTTTTGGGACCAGCTCGACTATATCGGAATCCACGCCTACTTCCCGCTGACGCAGCAGCTGAATGCCAACATTGCTGACCTTGAACGAGGATGGCAACCGCATCTGCGCTCCATCGAGACGATGCAGCGAGAGTGGGACCGGCCGGTGCTTTTTACCGAGATCGGTTATAGAAGCATTGCGGGAGCCGCCATCGAACCGTGGAATTCAACCGTACGCCGCAGCATCGATCTGCAGGAACAGGTGGAGGCCTACGAGGCTTTGTTCGAGACCTTCTGGGATCAGCCGTGGTTCGCCGGACTCTACGTGTGGGATTGGCGCCCGGACCATAGCAGCGCCGGTGGCAGCACCGACGACCATTTCTCGCCGCAAAACAAACCCGCCGAGGATGTCCTGCGGACGTGGTTCGGTTTTGTTCTCTAGCAGCTCGTGGCAAAAAGCCATTCGGGCTGCGGCCGGCTCTTGTAGCCGCACGATGGTGTTCGGCGGGTGACTGGTCGATTACCGCACAAGCGTCAGCGATCGAAAGCTCGAGATCGACCCGGCCTGCAGCTTTGCGAGGTATCGCCCACTGGCAACCTGGCGCCCCTGATCATCGGTGCCGTCCCAGGTGAGCCGGTGGGCACCGCTCGGGAGAAGTCCAAGATGAAAGGTGCGAACCGGGTTGCCCAGCGCGCCATAGAGCCGGAGCACCGCGTCGGCGCTTGCCACCTCCAGATGCAAAGGTATTACGACCTGGCTGTTGAATGGGTTTGGGTACGGTAGGGATAGTCCTGCCTCGGCATCCTCCACCGCTTCTGCTGTAGCCACTGCTGTGATCGGGTCGAACTTGCGGGCGGAGATCTCGAAATCTCTTCCCTGGACCGAGGTCCTTCCCACGACCACAACCAGGCTGTCGGCGTTTTCAACCCGTGCGAAACCGCGACTGTCGCGGTCGAGCTCCATGTTCCGCAGATCGCCACTTCCGTTGCTCATGACATAAAGCTGCACGACGTAGCGACCGTTAGGGTCTCCGAAGAACTCGATCTCGGTGGTACCGCTGTCGCGAAAAATGACATAGGTTGTTCCCCACTGTTGGTCCACTTCGCCATCAACTCGCTCGAACGGAAGGCCAGGTGTCACGAGGGGCGTCGCCCGGCGTTCGCCGATGGCGTCGTAGCCGTAGCGGACATCAGCTGCCGCGTAGTTCGCGGCGGACCATCCTGCCCACGTAGCACGGAAGTCCTGCTGAAATGGAGCTAGCGCAGCGTCGACGCCCTCGATGCCGTTACGAGGCTCCCTCACTAGGTCGCCCATCAAACCGATGCCGAAGCGTTCGGCAAGGAACGCAACGTAGAGGAACGTGGATCCGTAGTTGTAGGACCGGTTTTGCCACCCGGTAACACCGATGCCTTGTCGGCGCAGGAAGTCTGGCACATTCGTTGAATCGATTTCTGGATAGCCCGAGAGCAGCTCCGCGTAACCGGAAAGCCCTTCGTTGAGCCAGATCTCTTCGTCTCCGTCGTGGCCCCAATGAATGAGATGCTGAAACTCGTGCGCCAACGTTCCCCCAGCGGCGTACTGATTTGCCAGGAGGACGGCTGAGTTCATGAAGATCATATCGCGCCGAAGCTCCGGGTCGGGATCGGTGGCGATGCCGGGATCGAAGAACCCCAGAAGGTCGGGCTCCAGCCGGAGAACTAGGATAAAGATCCTAGGGTCCTCGTCGACGTCGGGAGGAATGCCGAAGGCGGCGGTTTCCAGCTCGAACAAACCCCGGGTCGGATCTGCTGGCGACGCAACCTCGAACAGGTCGCCGAGAAAATCGACATCGAGCTGTAGAACCGGGCCGCCGTTGTCATCCCACTGTGCATCCTCCACAAAGACGTAGCTGTCTGCGCCTACGAATCGACAGGTAGCGGGCAGGAGAGCAAACCGCCCGCGGACGTGGAATTCCCGCTGGGACCCCACCTTGATTACATCTTCGGGCTGTTCGGAATGGTGGATCTTGAAGCTGGGCAGGCGAAATTCGTCAGCGTGAAGGCGAAGATATTCGGCACCACAGATGCGTTCCCGAGCTGCCACTTCCGGGCATAGGGTGAAACCCAAAACCAGAAGCGCTGCCCCACGGCACGCGATGTTCATCGGAAGGGTCTGGTCAGTAGAACGCCGAATCGGTCGGGTTGGGCAGCAACCCGCACATCCAGACCATGCTCGTCGGAGCGTTCGGATCTGCCAGCGAAACGCGCCGCGTGAATCGCCGATACAAGGTGATTGACTACTACCAATCCGCTGAAGAGGAGCGACTGACGTTCGGCGCTCTGGCTGGAATTTAGAAGCTTTTTGTATCTGTCGCGGGATGCCTCTGAATCCCACTCCCAGAAGAAGTCGGTCGTTTCGGGATACAGATCCGCGTTCAGACCGTCGTCGTAGCGGGCAAATTGATTGTGTTGCAGCCGGCTCGTATAAAATCCGAGGTCGTCGAAGTACTGACTGTCTTTTTTAAAGGTGTGCGCCTGCGCGTGTTGCGCCGCGTAGGAGCGGTAGTTGTCGACGCGCACATCCTCTACCTTCTTGAATGCGAAGAAACCGCCCCACAACCCCAACTCAGCACCAAGGAATCGGCCGGCACTCTTGTCGTTGCCGGCAATGTGCTGACCCCAACCCGGAATCAGTAGCGAGTATAGAAACGCCCGTTTGGGCGACACGGCCTGCGCCGCGACGGGCATCATCAGCGCGCATAATATCAGCAGACGCATCAAGTCGACCAACGAGCGGTCTGTCAGTTTCTGTTCTGGGTTCAAAATGAGCTACAATGCGTGCAGAATGCTAGTAGACTAGTAGAAAGGCTTGTATGCGATGACCATGGGTAGCCGGCTGCGGCTTCCCTGGTAGATGGTCGCGGCGAAACGAGTACGGCGTTCCAGATGGCTTGCTTGCTCTGAGCTACTCCGCATCCGCCCGAGGCGCGCTGCATCTATGGCACTGAAGATGTGATTCAGCATGATCACCCCTGCGACGTTACTGGCCCGCTTCAAGAGTTTGTTGCTGTCATCCCGGCGGATCTCGTAGTCCAAACGCAGCTCAGAAGCGAAGTTTTCGACCGAGTCGATCTCGGATACGCTGCTGATCAGGTTGCCGTTCTGATCTCGAGGATCGCTCCATCCAGCGACAAACTGATCGTATTTTCCCAGAAGCTCATAATACTGCTGCTTCTCACTGCACCCCCGCAGAGTGCCTGTAGACCGAATGGAGGTGCTGCAGGGCAGAGCATGGGTTATGGAGGAATTGCGGGAAACAGGATCGTCGCGCCAATCGAGGTACTCCAGTGGATCCCAGTTTTCATCGGCCGTCTCACGGAACTCATCTTCGATACTGTTGCCATCGCCGTTCCAGAACAGGTATAACCCGACGGTGAGGGCTTCGATCCCCAGGAAGGTCGCCGCTCTCTTCTTGCTACCCATGTAATACTGCCCGGCACCCGGCACAAGCACCGAGAACAACAGGGCGCGCCGCGGCGATTTCCTACTCTGCTCTTCGGCGGGCGCCGCTTTGGATTCGGATCGATCTGAATCGAATGTGACCCCCTCCCGCAAAGACCACATCTGCAGAGGAACCAGGTTTTCGCCGAAGATGCTCGGCAATTCCTCTGCTTCCAATACCGGTACCGCTAGAAAAAGCGTTACCACAGCCGTCCAGCGCATAAGGACTTCACCTCCATTAGGATTACAGATAACCGAATAGTACCGTAAGATAAAACTTCCACGGTTGTTTGTCGCTTATTTCGTCGATGCCGTAGGCACCATCGACCTGGATCCTGGTCGGCAGACCGTAATACGACAGCATGTCGAAACGCAACTGCCCTCCAACGTCCCGCAACGGCGCCTTGCGACCGAAGATCGGGTCGGGATCGCCAAAATTCCTGTCCCATGCTTTCCCCACATCGGCATAGACGGTTCCGTAGAGGCGCTCGAAATATATGTGGGCCAACCGACGCCGAATGCTTGAGATCAGGGGGAATCGGAATGATGCCGTCGCCATAGCCGCTTTGCGCCCTTCCAGACTGTAGAAAGTGTACCCTTTCATGAACGGCAGCCCCCCAAGGCGGTAGTCGAAGAAGTCATCGATCAACTCCGGATCATCGACCTCCTCGTTGTCTATCCAACCACCAAAAAAACGCAGTCCGAACGTGGTGTTCCACGGCAGAGGAACGAACTCGTTCCAGTCGAGTGTGAATTGGTTGTAGAAGAGTTTCTTGTACTCTTCCTTGATAAAGGTCGTATTGCGGTCGAAGTCTTCGAGGAAGTAGTTGAAGACCCGATCGTAGCGGAAAAAGACTCGTCGGCCTTTGGGATTTATATCGCGGTCTTGCCTGCGCGCGATGCCGTTGTGTCGATAGGTGAAGCCAATATCGAATCCGTTCAGGTAGGTGTATCCGAACGGCTTCTGTTTCTCCAAATCGAATCCCAAGGTGCCGTCCCGCTTGGGAACAAAGAAATCGAACTCAATGCTCGCGTCGTACCTGTCGTAGGTGAGGGAAACGGCCAGTTCGTTGGGCCGGCCCAGATTCCCTCTGAGACCGAGACTCACCTGGTTGAGGTTGAAGTTCACCGCGTTTATGACCGCATCTCTCGCTTCCGAGCTATCTCCTCTGGAAGCATGCCGCCGCTGGTGAAAAAACTCGGCAAAGAGAGTAGGTCGCCACTTCTTCAACTCATAGATGAGGAACAAGTCGCGATCGCCGTTTGCCGGCGCGACTGCCGCACCGGCAAATATATTCTGGCGGCCGAGAACGTCTCCGGTTCCCAGGTACAGGCCCGGTTTGATCTTACCCTCGTCGATCATCAGACGGGGTAAAATCGCCGAATTGAGAAAGTCGATTCGGTAGGGCTCGGAGATTGACGCCCTGGCAGGTGATGCTCGGACCGGGTCAATCTGGGATTCGGAAGCGTTTCGCGGGAAGTCGGGAGATAAAACCGCCTCAGCCAGGTTCAGCTGGCGGATCCGGTAACCTTCTGCATTGTAGGCAACAAATGCGACGTCGCCGCCCAACCCCTCCGTCGGAGCCAGCGCGCCTCCCTTGACGTTGGTCAGCTGCGATACATCGCGTGTTCTCAGGTCGATCCTGTAGATGTTGAATATGCCGTTGATGTCGGAGGCGAACAGGACGCCCTTGCCGTCCCGGGTAAAAACCGGATCCCGGTCTGTTGCCGTCGTGTTGACGATCAGCTCGATACCCGGAGGGTCGAGCGCCACCGGCTCGGTAGACGCAAGGAGCTGACGTTGGATATTGGCGACCTCCACCATGCCGATGTCGCGACGACCGTCGCGGCCGATGGAAAAAACCAGGAGGCGACCGTCAGGCGACCAGCGGGGGGTATACAACTGAGTACCGTCCTCGATTTCGGTGAGGTAACGAATCTCTTCCCCGTCGGCGCTCAGCAAACCCAGATTGTTGTTGGTGCCCTGATTGCGCACGAACGCGATCCAGTTTCCATCGGGAGAGTAGCGTGGATAAAAACTGCGAAGCCCGGTGCTGATCCTCCGCAACCGCTCGATGCTGTACCCGGACAGTATTCCAGGGACTGTAGCTAGCAGCTCGGGAACCAAACCGACCTCCCGATCATCCAGATCCAGCTCGTAGATATCCGCCTGCCGCGATCCGTACTTGTCGGCCGCGTCCTTCCGCACGAACAATAGCTTGCGGCCGTTCGCGGACCAGGAAATGGATGAGGTAGACACCCGCGGCACGACGATCTCGTCCTCTTCGCTCTCCAGATCTCTGATCACCAACGAATGGGATCCGTAGTGACGTTTCAGGCTCGACAGGAAAGCAAGTTTCTTTCCGTCCGGAGAGAACTCCGGCCACATGTTGGAAAACCCTGTCCCGGCCAGCTCTTCCCCCTCTCGCAGCTTGCCCAACGAGCCCACCTGCGCCGTGTACCTCTCGTGCATGGTTGAGCGCCAGTGAAGGTGCAGCTCCTCGGCGGAGATTCCCAGCACCTGTTCGATAGCGCCGCCGAAATCGAGAACGGTCCACCCGGAAGCAGCCCGCGCCAGTTCGGCCAATTTCTGCTCGCCGTAGGTGTCCGCGATGTAGCGCACCAGGGCGAATCCGTGGTCGTAGACGAACTCGTTGCCAAACCCCCGCTTGCCGAACACACCCATGTCGTCTATGGAGAGCAACTCGTGATTGAGCACCGCGGTTCGCAGAATCATGTCGCGGTGGGAGTCCCACCGGTCGTACTGTTGGTGCTGCGCGACCCCCTCTGAAAACCAGTGGGGAACGTTGATGGTCATGATCGGGTAAGAGGCCAACCGATCGGGAAAACCAGTCAGAACGTCGGGCCGGTCCTTCTCGCGCTGATAGCCGAAGTATTGGACGTAGAGCGCGGGAATCCGCTGGGGTCCTTTGCGAGCCGCACCCAATGAAACGATGTGGGTGAACTCATGTGTTATGACGTTACTCAGCCAGTCCGTGCTGCCGCGAAGCTCGTAGTCATGTTCGAGCGCGGTAGTCCAGATCTCTATGGTATCCTGAAAGAAATAGGCTGCGCCGTTGGCGGAATCGTCGTAATCCTTCAGTACGATCCGCACCTTGGAACCGGGTTGATAGCCGTACAGCCCCGTGATCGGCGCGTACACCTCCTCCGCCACCTCCGCGGCTTTGCCGGCGGCGGTTTCCAGGCCTTCATGGTAAAGCACCCGGAAATGCTCCGTTTCCAGAACCTGCCATAGGAGTTCCGGGTGATTCTGTGCCTTCGCAGCGGGTGCCAGCAGGAACAACAGAGGGATGAGCGAGGTAATCCACGCTACACCGGCGGGCGTCGATGGCTCGCAACCCGAGCGCGACGCGGATCCCCAGACCGACCCTGACACTGCGGGTAGCAATTTCAATTGCGAACCGCCAAACGCACGAAAGCCTCTGCCTTGCCCCCGTTTGCTTCCTTGGCACGCAAGCGGCAGATGTACAGACCACTGGCGTAACTTTTCAGCGACCAACGAAGCTCGTTTTCCGAGGGGGTCAACAAGCCGCCTTCCCGTTCGATTCGATCGATCCTGTTGCCCACGGCATCGAAGACCTCGAGGGTCATTCGTGCGGGGCGCGCGAGAAAGAACCGCAGGTGAGCGGCGTCTACAGCCGCCGCCGGGTTCGGATAACAGTAAACCATCCCGGCGGGCATCAGTTCGTTGGTTGGTGCCACCGGGCGAGGTCCCGTATCCGGGGCTGCGTTAAGCGCTCGCGCATCAAAGCCATCCTGGGGCCAAGCGGCGGCTCTCCCCGCATACTGCTCGCTCACCGCGCGCGGATTCCACACATACACCGCATCAGACCCGACAGCGGCGAGCTCGAGCAACCCATCGCCGCTCAAGTCCGCGGCCACCGGTGTTGCGTTTACCGGAGAGGTCGTCAGCATCGGCAGTCCAGACAGCGGCCCCCCGTTGGCGTCCATACCCAACACCCCTTTACCCGTACCGGCAAACAGCTCCTGATTCATGTTTCCGTCGAGATCCGCTAGAATGGGCTCGGTGCGCAGCGGCCCGAGCTCGAGAAAATGGGCGGGGCCCGACGGAAAATCGCGTTGGGTAAGACCGGTTCCATCGAGAACATGGAAATCGGTCTCCGTAGCAATGGCTATCTCCAGCAGACCGTCGCCATCCACGTCGCCCAGCGCCGGAGCGCCGATAGCGGGAGACGGAAGGCGGGTGGCAAACTCATGGCCTGCGCTGGAGATGCTCGAAACCTGATCGCCTCCAGAATGTATGATCTCCGCAGTCCCATCCCCGTCGATATCGCCGGCGACGATTCTACCCGCCCTGGTCACCAAATCCCTGAATGGCAGCGTGCCCGATATTTCCAGGAGCAATACCTGAGCCTCATCGGCGATCGCCAATTCTGTCCCACCATCGCCGTCCAGGTCTGCCGCCGCCAGGGCTATAGCAGTCACCGGCTCGCGTCTAATCTCCTGCCCGGTTTGGGAATTGAGAAAAATCAGCTCGTCTGTGGCGAGGGCGAGGACGGTTCCGGCGGACAGGCCGTCGATCTCAGTCAGGAATGATGCGGCATCGACGGAATCGTCCACCACCGCCGCCCACAGGGGTTCTGCATCGCCGACGCGCCAGGCAGAGACCTCGGATTCCCGCTGGACAAACAGATCCCAGCGACCGTCGCTGTCGGCGTCACCCGCGGCCAGCAAGCGGGCACCGGGTACCATCCAGGCCAGTGCCCCGGCATCCCGCACCCCGGTCCACACCCCGACATCATCGGTCCACACCAGCTCCAGCTCTCCGTTGCCGTTGAGATCGGCAGCCTGCAATCGCCGACCATCAACGGCTGCTCGGGGCCAACCGGTCAGTGAGCGTTCGAATCGAATGTCTACCTCCACGATGTCTCCCGGAGGACTCAAGACCTCGATCCGCAACCCGCTGACCATGCCCGTGTTGCTGCTGCTATTGGGGGTGGTTTCGGTTTCGAACACGGCCTGACCATTCGCGTGGAACGGGTCGTCGGGCGAGCCTTCGATCTGGTCCAGTCGGGAGAAGATCGGATTGCCCACGTCCCGGTACCCATCCGCCTCTTCCAGGGCGATGCCCTGGCGCACCGGATCGTTGTTGACGGCACCTGCCCCGATTCGATCGGCGATGATTTTGTCATCCACATGCCATATGAGAACCCCCGATCCGGGTACGAACGCGTCGTATTCCTCCACGGCGCGCCACACCCCGGCGCGATCGTCGCGGGAGAACTCCACGGTTCCAGCATCGATCCAAATCGTTTCGTCGTCGTCAAACGGACTAGAGACCCCTGGAGGCGTACCTTTGTTGGCCCTCTGCACGCGATTCTCCAGAAGGAAATATTCGGTATCAGTGATCGGGATCCGAATCGCTTTGGGCAGATCGGAACTGCGGTCGGTAGCCGACAACCGGATGGTCGTGTCCCGCGAGACTACAACGGGTTCGATCCAACCAAGACGCGCCTTGCTCCAAGCCATCGGATGGGGCGCTACGAAACCGAGGGTAAACAACAAACTGTCCTGGAGTATGAAACCACGCACGTTCGCACCCACATCCATGAGGCTCCATGCCCCCAGAGCCGGCAGGCCATCGGCAAAATTCGACAGGCCGATGAGGCCCAGTTGATGACCGAAGAATTTGGCGAACAGGCCGTTCATCCCGGCCCGTCCGTTTTGACTCAAACTCTCGGGAAGTATCCAGGCGTCGCGAATTTCCCGACCGCAGTTTCCCTCGCCGGCCACGAGGGGTGTGGCCAGGAAATCCCGCATATCGGTGGTGTCCAGGTAGACTGAGCGGATGTCGTTGAGTTCGCCGGTTTCATGGCCGACTCCGGCGTGAATGATCAGAAAGCTGTTGAAATCCGCGAAACAGGGACCCGCGGGATCTGCCGCGGCGCTGTCAACGGCTGCAGATATGAGCTCGACCCATTTGGAGCCGATCTCGGCTGACAACCGCCCGTTTCCGTAGCTCAATGCCGATCGGGGCATGGAGTAGGCTACCTCGGGCTCGCGCGGAAAGACCTCGTACTCGATCTGCACCTCTTCATCCGATACGACCATGTAGTAGCGAGCCAGGGCGTCCAGATGATGAGCAAAATAGGCGGAATCGTGCGGGGGCGTGTCGTACGGAAAGGGATAGTCCGGTCGCGCTTCGCGGAACCCGCGCAAATCGAACTTCCCCCGACCCGTAGTTGTGGATTCGTCAGGTTCCTCCAGCGGAAAATCGACCCGCAACGCGAGTATTCGCCACTCCTGGGCTGCGTGGACGGAAGCCACGGAAACCACCGCCACACAACAGGATAGAAGAAGAGTTCTCAGTGTGAGCAACTGCAGAAAGGGGTAAGAAAACCGAGAACCTATCCGCAGCAGCCGAAACGGTATTCCCGCGGCTGCCCGGATGGTCTGGCCTTTCTCAGAAGATGAGGTTCAGGGAGAACCGAGTGTTGTCGTCGACCGGTGTGCCGTCTCCGATTATGTAAGCCACGTCGAGCTGGAAAATATTGTATCGAAGACCTACGCCTGCGGTCCACAGATTCAGGTCGCCGTCATCGTCCATCGAGCGACCACCTCGCATGGCGAAGAACGCATCCTCCTGGCCATACCGATATTCCGCGCCGAGATGGATGTCGATCTCCTTAAACTCGTCTCCCAGGGACTCATCCGCCCATGCCTTGAGCAGATTGCTCATAAAAGTGCCGTCGGCGATCAGCGGTTTGTAGATGTCCAGCGAAAACAGGAGGTCGTTGAACTCGCTATCCAGTGCCTCGTAAGCCAATCCGACGACGATGTGCTGCGGCAGAGGGTCCGCCTGGCTGGCGTCGATGTAGGCTATCTTGGGCCCAAGGTTTCTCAGGGCGGCGCCGAAGGTCAGCGTCGGATTGACCCGCCACAGATAACCCAGGTCTGCGGCGAAACTGTTCCCGACCCCCTTGCCCCGCTCGATACCGGCTCCCTGATCGGCCAGGTTGCTGCGAATAAACTTCAAACCGATACCCGCGGACATGTTCTGTCCGATTTCGGCGCCGTACGCACCCGAGACCGCTACATCGTAGCTGCGAAAGGTCCCCTGGGCGTTTCCCCGTTCGTCCGTCCGCAGCTGCTCACCGAGGTTTAGCAGCGCGATATTGACTCCGAAGTTGCCCCAACCCTCGATGGGCTGTGCATAACCGAGGAACTCATAAGAAAGATCGTCAGCCAACCCTGGAAGCCACTTCATGTGGGTAAAGTTCAGCTTCCTCCCTTGCTGGCCCGAGAGGGCCGCCGGGTTGAAGTAACTCGCCGTGGCATCGTCGGCGATAGCCACGTACGACTCCCCCATGGCGATGCCTCGGGCTCCCGGTTCGATCAAAAGAAACAGTACTGCAGACCGGCTCTCGGGTGTGGCGTGAGCAACGGTCGCGCCGAGAGCGACGAACCCCGCAAACAGAAAGGCGCAGAGCTTGTTCATTGAGAGACCTCCTCAGACTTGAGTTTGAGCTTTCGATACTGAATACTGCAAAAACGTTCGCTCATTCCTTCAAGCTGCTCCTCCTGTTTCCTTTTTTGGTGTGCTGCTCGGATGTGGGATCGCGAGACAACACTATTCCTGAATGACTTGCAGGGCAGCGGTCCGTTTGACTGACTTGCCTTCTTCAGTCTTCGCCCGAACGCGATACAACAGAGTACCTCCGGCCACCTTGTGCGCAGGGTTCCACGCAACCTGGTTGAAACCCAACTCAGTGGAACCCTCAATTTCGTCAACCAGACGGCCACTAACCGTGAAGATCTTAATATCGACCTCAGTTGCCATAGACTTTAAAATGTACGTGAAGTGGCCTTCTTCGGCCATCGGATTCGGCACAAAAAGAACCTCGGTGAGAACCTCGGCGCCGGCCGCGGCGACATCGACCGTTACTTCCACGCTCCCCGAGTTATTGAAGGAATCCCACGCCTTCAGACGTATCGAGTGCTCACCCGGTTCCAAAGCCGGGAGTTGGAATTCCAGGCTGCCTGTGGCATAACCATCGCCCGCAATGAACGCCTCGGTCACCTGAAAGACCTGGTTGTCAATCACCAGCTCGATCTCGTGGCCGGTCTCCCCCGTGATGTTGATGCCACTGGGATCACTGATCGATGCCTGCAACACCGCCTCCTGCGGGATGGCGTCACCGGTTTCGAACCCGCTCTGCCCCTGAAATTGGATTCGAATAGCAGGACCTTCATCGTCTGCTGCAACGTCGTCGGCCGTACCGGCAAGCACCAATCCGTCTAACGATCCGAAGGCGCTCGGTCGGCCATCTGCCGATGCATAGGCGCTGACGCGACCGCGTACGCCGCGATAGGTAATGTCCTTGGGCACCCTGAACTCGGTTTCAAAGCGACCGTTCTCGACATTCAGATTCGCCCTGAACAGGGGCGACCCCAGCTGGACGTAAGTGAACCCGTCCAGCTGACTCGCAAGCGCCGAGTCGAATGCGTTTACGAGAACCTCGCCATTGAAATCGTTCGCGAAGTTGCCCTGCTGATCGACGATTCGACCGCTGATGTGCACGGCGCCGAGGGCCCGCAGGGTATCCGGGGCTACTAGAATGACCCGGTAACGAGGGCTTGCCAGGCGCATTGCTGGATCGCCGATCAGCGAGTATCGCTGCACATTGACGCGATCTATTTCGGAGATTTGTACCAGTTGCTTCGCCTCCATAAGCCCAAGTCCGACTGGGACGGCTTCGCGTTCAGAGCGGTACATCCTATCGTGAAACATATAGGCCAGGGTCATGTTGCTATGATGGAATCCGACCCTGGTGGCCGAAATCATTCCGATTACCCCACCGGAGGGCAGCTTTAGAAGATCCTCGGGCATGGAGCTGCGCACCGGATCATCGAATGGGCCCACCTGACTGGCTGCCATAAACATGAACGGGAGGCGAGAGCCGTTAGCTACATCACCCAGATCGCGGGAAGTGACGAACATCTGCTCATGGGCCAGGGTCTGCCAGTTGCCATGTCCGAGATAGGTGACGATGAGCGCCCCCTCGTTGAACCGCTGAAGGAATTCGTCGCGGGCCCGAGGTTTTAAACGACCCTCCAATGGAAACTGGGCCAGGTAGAGTTTGCGCAAGTCGAGTCTCGCCGGTAGAAAGCCGCTCGCCATGCGCTCGGCGTCCCAGAGAAACCACGACTCGACCTCCCCCGGTTTGTCGGAATTGTGCAAATCGTCGGCGATGAGGAGAACCCGGCTTCGCCAGGCACCTTCTTCCAGCTCGCTATCGTAATCGATCAGCTTGTCCACCACTAAGTCGGCTTCCGCGGCCGTTTGGACCGTCAGCCTGCCGATCGCCATATCCGGGATCCGGTCATCTCCGGCAACCCGAACATACCACTCATCGTAGGTGCTTTCGCCATCTTGATACGGCGGGATCCAGTTGCCCGGACTGGTGCCCGAGTTGTTTTTGTAGTCATAGCTGCCGTCCCCCAAGAGAACCACATACAGCGGGGCGGGATCCCAGTTCTCGGCAGCGAATTTCATGAAGTTTCGAATCGCCGCCGGGTCGACCAACCCCCCGGAGAACTCGTCGTAGATGTCGGCCACGTCTACAACCCTGCTGGACAAAGCCGTGCCGTGCCGCTCGTCCTGCGCCCGCCATGCGGCCAGGCGTTCCGCTGCGGCGAGAAAGTCGCGGTGAGTTATGACCAGGTAGTTTGCTCCCTGACCGGCTCTTCTCAGGTTTGCCGAGCGATCGAGCTCCACCCTGATAGGTTTCTTCCATCTCTCCTCCCCAGCCACTAAATAACTCCGCGGTGCGGGGGCCGCCGCGTCCTGGAATCGAACCGTTCCCGCCACCGGGTCGTGGACGAAATCGACGATCTCGGCGAGCTCATCGGAGAATTCGAAGATTCGAGGCTGCTCCTGCCGGAATCCGGTAAGGTGATATTCCAGCAGATCCGAACCCACAATTCCATCGAAACGAAGCTCAGATCGTTGCGCTGAAAGCAGTCGCGAGTATTCAATTTCGTACCAGTCCAGTCTCGTGCGATGCTTGTTTTCGTGCACCAACCCCAAATGATTCACCCCTTCCCGTGCCCCCGCCTCGGCACGAAACTCAGAGGTATCAACTTGGCTGCCGAAGTAGGATATCTTGCCGATCTCTTCGTCGTTCCACTTGACCGAGAATGGATGGTCTTGAAAAGTCCAGCCATAGAACCGAATGCGGATATCCACAGGCTCGTCGACGGCGTCGCGGACAGCGGTCGAGAAATTTCGAGCGTTGCCTTGAAAATCTTCCCAGTACCACTCGTAGCCGGACCGAACCGAAAAGGTCTGAATCAATATCTTTGCTTCCGTCTCCACATGCTCGCGAACCCTGTGATCGGTGACAACCTGTGGATCCGAGGCCTGGAGCGAGCCATCTCTAACGACGTGGCGAAGCCCCGCTTGTGCGCCGGCAATCTCCAGCCAATAGATGTTCTGCTTCGTGTATAGATTGCGGCGAAAGGAGTATTCACCTCGGTTGCCGTGGTACTCCCAACGGGCGAGCGGTTGCGCGTAAAACAGAATCTCGTCGTCCGCATCGAAGCGCCCATCCCCTCCATCGTCGATCAGGATTGCCTGCTCCACCAGCTGATCATTGGGCTCGTGCTCTATCGGTCGCGGGAGCATCCGTCCACCCTGATACAGCATTCGCGCCGTGAGCGGGTCAAAATCTGCCAGATCGATGCCCGACTCCTGAAGATCCCTGCCGGTGATGAGGTAGATACCCTCGTCCTCTATGGCGATCTTGAGACGTGAAGTCGCGTCGCTTTGGAGCGGCCGGCCCAGTCGACGACGAGGCGGAACTCTCCAGTCTCGCGCCTGATGGTGGTTGGCTACGAGTCCTCGGTAAAACTCCTCGCTGTAGCTCTCCCTCCTGCCCCGCCTGGAGTAACCGGGATTGTCGAACTGCAGCTCTACCACGATGCGATCGTGATAAACCGTCGCCAAGCCCACTGAAAAGGTCGGGACAAAGACCAACTCCACAACATGCTGATCGCGCAGGCGCCCTCTTTCTCCCAGAAAGACCGGAACCGTTTGCTCCCGTTCTGGTATCTCCACGAGAGGAGCCAGCGCGGCGACATCCACTTCCCGCATCTCGAGTACCTCTAAATGGACCTCGGCCTCCGGTGGGATCCCGATGAGAAAAGAGCGCCCCAGCGCACGTTGTAGATCCACCTGGTTAGCCGTGTACTCGAGGCGAAGATGGTCTTTGCCGGAGTCCAAGATGCGGAGATCGGCGTAGCTGGGAGCGCAGGCGGCCCCTATTATTACCCCTAAGAGGAGCCGGTAGACAGAGATTATGGAAGGGTTCAGACGAAACAATCGAGAATGTGCGCGGTTGGAAGTGGATCTTTAAGCTCGACGCTATCCCCTTAAATGTCAAGGGTTTCCGCTTGACGGGCTGCCCGGTCGGCGCTATATTGTTCGCTTCAAACGGGAGTTGATCGATGTCGCGTGTATGTAAAATTACGGGAAAGAAAAATTTGGCGGGCAACGCTGTCAGCCATTCCCAGCGAAAAACCCGGAGAGTCCAGCGACCCAACCTGATCAAGAAACGTATCTTCCTTCCGGAAGAGAACAGAACGGTCACGGTGAAGCTGAGCGCACGCGCATTGCGCACCCTCAACAAGAAGGGGCTGGAAAAGGTTATCAAAGAGCAGGGCTTAAAGCTCTGATTTGCGCTCGTCCTGAACGCAGCCCGCTTCAGGTCAGCAACTCGGAGATTTCCCGCTGGACTTGCTCGTCCCGTACCTGATCGATCACATCCTTAAAATACTGCGCTGCTCCGCTCAATATGAGCCGTTCGATGGCGCAGATTTCCTCGTCGGTATAAACCCCGGATTCCCGGACGAGGTCTATGTATTCGATCTTCGCTTCGACGTCTAGGTTCGAAATCGAAGCCAGCATATCGAACAATTTGTAGGCTGATTGGCTGTCCAGGCATCGATCGACGATCGTCGCGAGGCGTTCGTTTCTTGCCGCTGTCTGAGTGTCTGCCCTTTCCATTTCTTTCCTCCCCTTCCGATACGGAATAGGTGTGTCCCGCTTCGGGAGTTCAGTTAGCAATGATTGGGCCGCCGTTGTGTGAGCGTCTCCATGAAAATCAGTACTGGCGGGTAACCTATTGTTAAAACTTTTGTTATGAATCATAATTCGGCGGTGGACCGCCACGGCTGTGTGCGATCGGCGGTCAGCAAGGGGGAAAAAGTTTTCCAGGTGTGGACAAATCTTCCCACTTTCGGAACCTGAATGCCCTTGTCACTCATTTTGGCGGTCCATATTATTGATGACAACCTTCACCATCGAGGTCGGAAGACATGATCGACAAGGAATTGCTCGATATATTGGCCTGCCCTGAGACCAAGGAGCCGGTTCACCTGGCAGAAGATTCCATCCTTACAGATCTGAACGATCGGATCGGGCGGGGCGAGGTCGTGAATCGGGGTGGAAAACCAGTTGAGAAAAAGATCGACGGCGGTTTGGTGCGAGAAGACGGTGCTTTCCTCTATCCCATCGAAGACGACATCCCCATCATGTTGATCGATGAGGCGATTCCGCTGAAGTAGCTGAAGTAGTCACTGACCCGAAGCACGCTCCCGCTCAGGAGTCGGTTTCGGGCACTTCCACCTTCAACAGTTTCTTGCTGCCATCCTCGTTGGTCAGCAATAGTACCTGAGCGCCCTGCTTTCTGGCTTGTTGCTGATAGTCGTCCACCAGCTCGAGGGTGCGCTGGCGTTTCAATAGCTTCAGTTCCATGAGCTGGTTGAAGCCGTCCCTCGTGATCACCGCAAACGGCTGACCTCTGAAATAGACCTGGTAGGACCGCAATTTCTGCGGTTGGTCGTCCGGTTGCCCGCTCGTGCCGGCTCCCCAGCGGTGTTCCAAACTGAGAACATAACCCACCGCATTGGCTGCTACCACAGCCAGATTGCTCGTTACCGTCAACGGATTCAGTAGATTCGAGAGCCACAAGGGGATGAGACAAACAAGCATCAGACAACCCAGGAAGAAGAAGCCGAAACGGTACAGATGCAGCGACTGTCCCTTGGTTTTCCGATTCAGCATGAGGCGCACGAAGACGACGGTCGCCGCGAAAAACAGCAGAAAAAGTGCGGGGATGATTGGGCTGAAGCCAGTCATTTCGAAAGGAAAAGCGTTTGGCGACAAGGCGGACGGTCTCGCTGTATCCTAGCGGACAAGGATAGGCCCTTCAGGTTTTATTTCACCAGGGTCATCTTCCGAACCAACGACATTTCCTGTACGCGGACGCGGTAGAGATAGATTCCGGTCGCCACCGAGTGGCCGCGGTTGTTGCGTCCATCCCAGGCAGCGTTGTAGTAGCCCGGCTGCATGAAATCGTCGACGATGGTTCGTACCCTCTGGCCGGCCACGTTGAATATATCGATTTGTACGAGTACGAGGCTCGCCACCATGTTGAACGCCGGCACATTGAAGGGAATAGTCGTGCTGGGGTTGAACGGGTTCGGATAGTTCTGCCCCAGGGTAAAGCTCTTCGGGACCGCCAAGCCGCGCGGGTCTGAGAGAAAGCGAATGTCAGTGCTCTCGTAGGACGAGCTCAAGAATTGTCCGTTCCGCAGTTCCAACGAATTCGGGAACCCATTCGTAAAGAGCCGCACCTTGATGCGCATCAGCTCTCCATCCCCCGCAGCCGACCAACGTTTTCCGTGTCGGGCTGCAGCTACGGAAAGCCTGCCGTCCTCCTGTTCCAGCCGTCTGAAGTAGCCGGCCGGATTGGGGGCGAAGATCTCCCCGATTCCCAGGTCGATCTGCTCTAGCAGCTCCACCTCCAGTGGATCGTAAGAGAGGTCGAAGGCGTATCCGGCCAGATCCTCTAAAGACCTCGCGGCGAATACCAGCTCGACCTCGCGGCCTGGGCGCCACTCGTCATCGAAGCCGGGCGCCAGGATCTCCAGCCCGGCTGCTCCGTTGCTGACCGTCGCCGGAACCTTGAAAACCGGAGGTGCTCCGAAACCGGTGCTATTGCTGATATTCGACGTCGTCACAGTCAGGTCCTCGACACCAACACGGCCGTCATTGTTGAGATCGGCCTGGGCGAAGCTGGTCGCAGCAGCATTCGCTCCCCACGCTGCATCGATGGCGTTGACGTCGTCTTCGTCGATCTCGTTGTCCTCCGTAACGTCTCCGGCCTTGAGTTCGCGTCCAGTCTGGCCCAGCAGAAAGGAGGCGTCCCCGCGAATATCGGAAGCGAAGAAGCCAATAGACGAGCTCATGGTCACCACCTCGCCATTGCGCACGGTAATGGTATCGCTCCGGCCGCTGAGGTGACTAGTGTCCTTCACGGTCAAGACGTAGCGACCGGCGGGCACGCTCACGAGGGTGAGGGCACCGCTGCTGCTGGTTTTTACTTCAACGGTATCCGCGGTGGCGACGAAATCATCGTTCGACGTCTTAAAGCGTGAGTCTGCGATGTCGAAGGTACTTCCCGGAAGACGCAGGTGAACATCCAGAAACGTGGTGTGGTCGCCGTTGCCGATGGGAGGAGAACGCCCCTCCAGCAGAACATCGCCCTTGATTCTACCCCGACTGATATTCTGCAGTCGGCTGCTCTGTGTCGAAAGGCCGTTCGATTTCGTCAGCGCCACGCCGCTGCCCACGAGGCTCAAAGAAGTGGTTTCGTCGAACAGAAGGTTGAGCGCCGAGGAGAAGCTGCTGTCGATGACCGCCCGAAAGCTTGCCAGTCTGGCAAGATCCAAGGCGGTGCCGATAATCTCTCCGCCGCCCTTACTCTTCGAGTACCTCACCACCGTGCCGATCGTCGTATCCTCCACGACAGTGCCCCCGACAAAAACGCCATTGAGGTCGGTAAAGGGACTGGTAGGATTCACCACGCTGAGTTTAGTGCTGGCAAGGTCGACAATGGCGCTAACCGCGTCGGCGGAGACACCGCCGGATTGCACCAGAACCTCGAAGGTCAAGGTGTCTCCGACGCTGCCCTGGAACTTTGCCGGCACCATGGCCAGGTTCGGATTGGCGCTCGATCCGACACCGAGGATCAGCTGATTCGAACCTTCGCTCACCCGCCCAGCCGTATTGTTCACGAATGTGGGATCGGCGCCGATGCCGGCGTAGATGCTGTATGTCGCCGTCGGAACAGTAAGGCCGCTGCTCCGCGTATCCCAGTTAAACGCGTTGCTGCTGTCCTCTCGGATCGTTGCGATGGTGCCGCTGGTGGTACCGTCTGAACTGTTGACGATATACGTGTCGTCGCTGCCACCTGACCCCAGCACGTTCGTCTCCAGGGTTTGCAACGAGGTGAGACCGGCTGTCCTGGAAGCGTAAAGCCTGATGTAGGCATCCTCAGTCCCCGATTGATCGTCCACCATGTAGTCGTCCCACTCCAAACGCACTATGTCCCCCCCGCTGGCATCGCCGAATCGACTGTTCAGGATTATGTACGGATTGTGGGTTATGGTGACCGACCCGCCGCGGGATACCGTCACGTTGCCAGATCCATCTGTACCTTTGGCGTAGAGCCAGACCCGTCGCCTACTTTTGGGAATTTCGTTTGGTGGAGTGCGGAGGTTCCAGGCGTACATATCGTTGGAGCCGTCGGAATTTTCCGTCAGGCCCTCAACGATCGTTCCCTTGCCCCCGGCAGTGTTGAGCGAGGTGGTATCGGCCCCCGATTCGGTGGAGTGATCGGTGACTGCGGGGTCGTCTGTCGTGAAAAAAAGATCTATCTTCGCGTCCTCGTCCAGATCCTTGTCCCCGGGGCCCTTCTGCCATTGGATCGTGTACACCGGCTGGGACCCGGAATCGATATCCCGCTGGGTGTCCTTTGGAGGCTCGTAGAAGGTGAACGACGGGGAATGCCTGACCACCAGTTGCTGCGCACTGTTGCCCACTACGACATCGGATGAATCGGTCGCCACGGCATAGATGAAATAACCTCCCTGGGCAACCAGAGGACTTGTGACATCCCACGAAAATTCAGTGTTCCGCGTGGTCAGTGATGTGGAATCGGTAATGGCTGTTCCGCGAGTACCCGACACGCTTTTCCCCAGCGCGAATTTCTGATTGGGGTAAACGCCGCTTACCGAAACAGAGGTGATGCCGCTGACGTCAGCGTAAAACAGCTGAATGCGGGCTTCGGTGTCGAAATCCGCGATCGTAAAATCCAAATCGTATGGATTCGCCTTGATTCCGGTTCGGACTCCCGTGTCTACGGTGTCGGCGACGATCGGATCTATCTGCTGAACAATGGGCGTATGCTTGACGGAAACTACGCCGGGGCTCACCGCGAACACTGGGGGATTTTTTCCATCGTCACCGACCAGATAGATGTAATAGTCCCCGCTTTGTGCCCGCTGAATCGATGCGAACAGGCTGTCTTTCAGGGCTGCTGTCGGGTCGTCCCAGGTGTAGGTTTGCCCGCTTCCTTCGACGAAATCATTGGTGGCTGTGGTCCCGGTCACATCCCGTTGATCGACGATCAAGGTGCCGAAGATGCGGATGTCTCGCACCGTCTTGAGGTCTCCGGAAGGGTAGAAGTAAAGGGCCGCCTTTAGAGTGCCGCTGAAATCGTCCTCACTGTCGGTTAAGCCGTATTGAATATCGAACGAGCTGTTGGCCACATCCCCCGTTCCGTTCGGCTCGGTGATGGAGACAGAGGGACCGTTGTTGGTCGGCACGATATCGATTCTGGCACCAAGGATGAAATAGGACCCGGCAGTGACGAAGGCGCCAGTCGGGTCGGTCCCAACCCGGATCGTCCGTGCTCCAAGTCCCGTACCGGCGCTGCTGGCGGTGCTGTTGGTAATCACTTGAAGGTTGGTGGAGGAATCGCTGCCCAAAACGTTTAGTTTCGCCAACAGACCTATCTTGTCGTCGTCATCGCCCCATTCATTGGTGGAGGTGGCGTCTTCGTTGATCAATCCTTCGAACAATTTGTCGTCATCCGCGAGCGTTGTTGCCACTGTTTCCCATGAACCGGCGAGAAACCCATCGGTGCTAGCGTCGAGCGCACCCAGACTCGCCCCGTTTGTCGGATCGGCAACATGGATGTACACCGGATTGTTGGTTATCTCCGCCGCCACTGTCTGCTGGTTTACCGGCGTGTAGGAAAGGGTGTATTGATACGCTCCCACGGGGATCGACACATCTTCGTGGGTAGTGCTTCTGCCCAGAACCTTGAAGTAAGAATGATGGTTCACGTTGGTGACGTTGCCCAACCCGAATCCCTCTCCCGTTCCCCCCGCAAAGGCTAAGTATATCTGATTCAGATCGGGATGTTCGGTGAGCGCTGGGCTCAGGAGGAATACGTCTGTGGCAGCGATACCATCTTCCGTCCCAGAGTCCGAGTCATCGTCCGCCACCTTCTCCGGCAAGGTCCAACTGTTCCCGTTGTAGAAGGCATAGTAGATGTCGTGCTCGTTCCCGCTGCTGTAGCCCGCCGTAAAAGCGATGTGCAGATCACCCTTGTCTTCCAATCGATCGTCGACAACGGCTGCCACACGTTCGGTAAGCTCCCAGTCCAGCTCAATATTGTACTCCAGATTGCCGTCGTCGAACACGGAGGTCCCAGTGCTCCATACAGATGCGGCGGTTCCCCATGTAATGCCCGTTCCGATGGTTCCGTCGTCATCGTACTGATTGAAGTAGACGCCTTCAGCGGGAGTCGTGTCTCCAAATTTGAACACGGAATAGACTCGATCGGGCAGGCGATTGCGGTCGATGGCGAGGGTCGGGAAGTAATACCTGGCATCGGTTTCGACCGCGGCGTTGGCGGTAGTCTCGTCCACGAAGGTGGTCACCGTGGCCCCATCCACTGTCTGATTCCAGCCGGCTCCACCGGTGGTGATCCAATTGGTATCCGCCAGGGCGCGCTTATGCTCGATGCGATTGTCCGTATCGTTGAAATAGAGGAGGTGCAGGGCGTCGCCGTCGCCCACGGCGATATCCGGACCGGTCTGACGATCTGCGTCAACGGCTATCCGCACCCCACCGGTACCGGCGGTTCCGCTCTGCCCCACGGGAAGAATGGAGAATGGACTCGTGTACCGATTCACCTTTGCCAACATGACGTCATCCGCACCGCCCCCCGTGCTGGCTCCCCGGACGTAGGTCAGGAAGATGTTGTCGCGGTCGTCGATGGCCATGCGGGGGAAGGCAGCTGTCTTTCCCTCCGTGTTCGCCACCGTATCGAAGTCGTTGACCACAATCGGACCCTGAGCGTCGGTGGGAGACCAGTTGCTGCCGCCATCAACGGAATAGGAGAAATAGACATTCTTGTTTCGGCGCCGATCGGCTGTCGACACGAAAGCGTAGACCACGCGCGGGTTTCCACCGCTGTCGACCTCCAGATCAAGCGTGGAGTAGGACACTCCACCGGCGACTGCGAAGCTCAGCGGATGAAACCGCAAGGTGTTCGACACACTAACGGCCGTGCTGAAACTCTTGCCGGCATCGAAGCTACGGCTGTACATGACCTGGTATACCGGTGTAATGCCCCCGTTGAATGTGGCACCTGCAGAGGTGCCAACCTCTTCGATCCACGCCATGTGGATCACCGGAGTGGTTGCCGCCTGGGTGACCCCCGGCGCCGGCAGATTCGCGTTGGTGCCAAACGGCACCACGTCCACCATGGCGATGTCCACCTGCATGCCGTCGGTATCGGTGCCGTCGACCTGGACCGCTGCCTCAATCGAGTGGAAATGCGCGTACACCGGATGTTCTTCGGTGGCGGCTTGATTCAGGTCGACCCGCACGCTTATCTGTTCGCCGACGACGAAGTCGGCGCGGACTGTGCTATCCTGTGGGGAAAAACCGACCGGGGTGCGATTCTCGAATATAGGCGCTGCCCCGCGTGCTGCCGACGCCACGACTACGCAAAGCAACGCGATATGAATGCGCTGTATTCCCATGGCGTCTTACCTGACCAGAAGCATTTTGCGCGTCTGTTGGTAGCGACCGACTTCCAACAGATACAGGTACATGCCCGAGGCCGCCTGGCGACCCAATTCATCCCTGCCGTTCCAGACGAGGGTGTGAAAACCGGGAGCCAGCTGTCCGGCAGCCAAGGTGCGGATCTTCTGCCCGAGAATGTTGTAGATCGCCAAATGCACGTCAGCATGATCTGGCACCGCAAACGGGATCGCAGTGGATGGATTGAACGGATTGGGGTAATTCTGATCCAGCCTGGCTCGCACGGGAACGAGAAGCTCAGCGATGTTCTTGCCCCAGCTCACTGGCTGAAGATCGTAGACCGGGTTTAACAGCAAACCACTTCCGTTCTGGAGAGATTCGATCCCCCCCTCTCTCAATACTTCGAAACGCAGTGTTGCCAGGGCGCCTTCTCCAGTCGCAAACCATTCCTTGCCGATCCTGGCACCGATCACTCGCAGTCGATCTCCGTCCACCCGAGTCTGGAAGACCGATCCGTTTGGATTGGGTTCGAACAGATCACCTTCGAAGTTCCGGTCGCCCATTGGCTCGATGGAGTCAGGGTCGAATCGCAGATCGAATTCGAAACCGGCCAGATCGTCTAGGTTGTCCACTCTAACCTCGACCTCTACTTCCTGGCCGGGCCAGGTAGACTTTGCGACGTCGAAGAGGGGATGGATGTGCAATTTGGTTTCGCTGTTGTCGCCTCTGACAATCGGTTTGAATACTGGAGGGGCGCCAAAACCCTCGCTGTTGCCAAAGTTCGAGGTGGTCACGGTTAGATCCACCGCACCTACCACGTTGTCGTTGTTCATATCCGACTGTTTGAAAAACTCAATGGCGGTGTTGGTGCCCCATGCGGCGATGATGAGGTTTACGTCGTCCTCATTGATCTCGTTGTCCTCGGAAGCATCGCCTGCGGTCATCTGCGCCCCATTTTGAGGCAGGATCGTCGTGGGATCGCCACGAAGGTCCGAGCCGAAGAAACCAAGGACATCATCCGCATCTGCAGGTGTATCATCGATGACGACGGCTTCGCCGTTCCGGATCGTTATGGTGTCGGACCGTCCGCTGATATGGCTGGTATCCTTGACGGTCAGTATCCACCTGCCCGAAGGAACAGCGGAAAGCGCAAGGGCGCCCGCCGCATCTGTCTCGACTTCGACCGTGTCGGTTGTGGCCAACAGGTCGTCGTTGGCGGTGCGGAAGATGCTGTCATCCTCGTCGATGGTGCTGCCAGGTTTTCGCAGGTGGATATCGAGAAGTGTCGTATCATCTCCACCCCCCAGGTCGCGACCCTCCAAGATGACTGACGTCGATATGGATCCCCTAGACACCTGGGTAAAACTTGGATCGTCGTGAGACAACCCGTCCCCTATGTCGTCCACTGGATCGTTCTTGCCCACCTGGCCGAACACGGTTCCCGTTTCGCCACTCACGAATTCCAGGGACGGCGAAGCGAGCGCCAGTCCGGTGTTGACCAACTGGAAGCGGGCGAACGCGACGGGCACGTCTTGCGTCCCAATCGTCTGTCCCCCGAAGGAAGCCTTGGCGAAACGCATCTGGCTCGAGGCGGAAATGAAGGTGTCCTCGATGGCGCTGGTCCCGGGAAAGACGTTGTTGAGGTCGAGAAACGGCTTCGAGATTCCGGGGCCGGTGCCCTGATCCACCACCGTCCACGCGTTGTCTTTGAGGTCTATCACCACTTGGACGAGATTTACCGCGTCCGGGTGACTCACCATGACATCCATCGTAACCGTGTCGCCGGTGGCTACGGTCGCGTTGGTCGGGTTGGTGCTGAAATAGCTGGTTTGGGCCCCAGGCTCGACCCCGAGTGTCAAAGCTGTGCTGCTCTTGCTAATGGTCGTTTCAGTGCTGAGGGCGAAGGTCGAGTCCTTTCCTATGGCGACGTAGACATCGTAGGCTACGGTGGCGAGGCCAAAGAGTCGCGTGTTCCAATCGAAGAAGTCGGAGCTGTCCTCCCGAATCGAGGTAACCGTGCCTCCGGTGAGATTGCCGTTGGAGCTGTTTATGAGAAAATCGGTAAGCCCGTCGACCGCTCCCTCGAGGTTTCCCAGGGTCGTATGCACTGAGGGGTTCGGTATGGCGTAGAGCCGGATGTAGGCGTCGTCGGTGCTGCTGCCATCGTCCACCAGATAGTCGTCCCATTCGATTCGCAGCACGTCGTCCTTCACAAAGCCGGGGACATAGTCATCGAGCTTGGAGGACAGAATCGTGATGTGGGGATCGTGTACCATGGTCAGGGCTCCGCCCAGCGCCACGTTCTTGTTGCCGCGGCTGTCGGTGATGATAGCGTAGAGCCACACCTTGCCGCCACTTACGCTTTCTTTTGGGACGTCGTTCGGCGGATTGCGCAGATCCCAGACGTACATGTCGCTGGCAGCGTCGCCGTTCTCAGTCAAGCCCTTTGCGATCGTCTTCGTGTCGACATCGTTGAGCAGCGAATCGGGAAAATCCTCATAGTTGATCGTCGCCGGATTGTCTGTCGTGAAGTAGAGGTCGATGGTGGCATTGTCATCGAAGTCGGCGTCCCCTCGGCCCTTCTGCCATTGAATCGCGAAGTTGGGCTGAGAACCGGTATTGATTTCCCGGTGGGAGTCACGGGGAGGCTCGTAGAACGTAAAGGAGGGTGAGTGTTTTACGGTCAGGAGAGCGGTGCTCTGCCCCAGTGCCACGTTGATCGAATCGCTGGCAACCAGGTAGATGAAATAGGTTCCTTCGGCGACGATTACGGAGTCGCTGTTGGCGAAAACCGAATCGGTTATGTCCCAGGTGAACTCGGTGTCAACGCTGGTAAGGGTATCCGACTGCGGAATGGCGGTGCCGCGATTGCCGCCAATGCTCTTGCCAAGCACGAATTTCTGATTGGGGAAACTTCCGGTAGCGGAGAGCGATGTTAATCCGCTGACCTCCGCAAAGAATAGCTGAACCTCGGTCGATCCCTGCAGATCGAACGCGCGGACGCTGAAGTCCAGGTCATACGGATTCGCCTTTATGCCGGTGCGGACGCCGCTGTCCACGGTGTCGGCGATGGCCGGATCTACCAGGTCAATGATCGGTTTGTGACGGATCGCCACCGCACCCGGACTGCGCGCGAAGACGGGTGGATTCTTCTGATCGTCCGCCACCAGATAGACATAATAGTCGCCGCTGGGCACCTGGAAGATGCTCGCGAAGAGGCTGTCCTTTAACGCGGATGGGGGATCGTCCCAGGTGTAGGTCTGATTCTGCCCTTCTTTGAAGTCATCGGTGCCACTCGAGAATATGGTCGAGTTGTCATTCTCATCGGCGATCAGGGTCGCGAAGATCCGGATATCCTGCACCGATGCCAGGGTACTGTCGCCGGCGAAGTAGAGCGACGCCTTCAGATTGCCGGTGGAGATGTCATCATCCGTATCGGTCATGGTGTAGAGAATCGAGTACGAGGTGTTTGCTTCGTCACCGACTCCGTCCGGCTGAAAGACCTGCACGAACGGGGCGGTGTTGGAATCCACGATATCGATCCGGGCGCCCAGCATGAAGAAAACCCCCCCGAGAACGGGGGCGAAACCTCCGCTAGAGGGCACTTCAACCTTAACGGTTCTGGCATCGGTACCGATCCCCACGGTTGCTGCGGTACTGGCACTGATCAGCTGAACGTTGCCCGGCACCGCGCCGGCGGTTGCCGAATCGCTGCCCAGAACGTTTAACTTCGCCAGCAGACCAATTTTGTCGCCGTTGTCGCCCCACTCGTTTGTAGAGGTGGCGTCCTCGTTAAAGCGCCCCTCGAAATTCTTGTCATCGTCGCCCAGGGTCGTCGCCACCGACTCCCATTCCCCCGCCAGGAATCCATCGTTGCTCTTTCCCGTCGCGCCAAGCCCTTGTCCGTCCGCGTTGTCGGCGGCGTGGACGTAGACCACGTTCTTTTGGATCTCCGTGGTCAGCGTTTGGGAAATTATCGGGGTATACGTGAGGTCGTACTGAAAACCACCCACGGGTACCGACTTGTCTTCGAAGGTGACGTCGCGGCCAAGCACCTTGAAGTAGGGGTGTTGATTGACGTTGGTGAGACCGTCAACCCCGAGTCCCTCTCCGGTACCGCCGGAAAACGCCATGAAGAAACTGGAGGTGTTCGGGTCTTTGACGAGGACTGGCGCGCTCAGGAACACATCCGTTGCCGCGATTCCGTCGGTCGTCCCCGCGTCGTCGTCGGCGACCTTTTCGGGCAGGCTCCAGGTTTGGCCGTTGTAGAAACCGTAATAGATGTCGTGCTCACCGCCGCTGCTGTAACCGGCGGTGAAAGCGATGTGCACGTCCCCGCGGGTCGAGAGGCGGTCGTCGATCGCGGCACTGACACGCTCGGTCACCGTCCACTCCAGCTCGACGTTGTAATTGTTCACCCCATCACCGAACAGGGTCGTGTTCGCCGTGCTCCAAACGGGGGCTGCATTACCCACGACCCATCCCGCGTTCGCTCCAACCGCGTTGTCATAGGTGTAGTTATTGAAGAAAATGGTTTCGATTGGGACGGCGCCATCACCAAACTTGTACAGTGCATACACCTTGTCAGGTGAGCTCTGTTTGTCCACGAGGATCGTCGGAAAATAGAAATCGGCCTCCGTCTCAAGTGTGGTATTGGCGACGGAATTGTCGAAATCGTCTACGTCTCTCCCCGGATTGTTCTGGTCCCATCCGGGTGTGCCCACTGTCTTGTACTCATCCGCGAGCAACGTCTTGTGTTCTATGTCATCGGCCGTGTCGTTGTAGTAGATGATGTGGAGAACGTCGCCGGTGCCGATAGCGATGTCCGGACCTGTTTCTCGATCAGCCCCGTCAGGCGAAATCCGCACGCCACCCGTACTCCCTGCGTTTGCTTGCGATCCGACTGCCTCAACGCTGAACGGCGTGGTGGAACGATCGATCTTCGCGAGCATGATGTCATCGGTGGTCCCGGCAGATGTGACCCCGCGTACGTAGGTAATGAAGATGTTGTCCCGCTGGTCAATCGCCATGCGCGGAAACGCCGTGTTGCGCGGATCCCCCACCGTCAAAGTATCATTGACCACCACGGCGTTGTTTCCAGGTAACCACGAGGCACCGCCAGTCTCCGAATAGTTGAAGAAGACGTTGTCGGGGTTGGTGTTATTGAACTGGGCGGTACGCCCATCGGGCGAGAAGTCAAACGCGTAGACCACCCGTGGGTTTCCCCGGCTGTCTACCTCGAGGTCGAGAGTGGAAAATGCGTTGGTACCGCCAAGACTGAGAGTCAGAATGTCGAAGCGAAGACTGCCAGAAACACTTTGCGGATCAGAGAAGCTAACGCCGGAGTTTTCGCTGCGGGCGTAGAGAACCTGGTATATCGGAGTAGAGACAGGAGTGACCGTCTCCTCGCTGATCCACGCCATGTGGATGGTTCCATCCGTAGAAACCGCAATATCGGCTCTCAAGCCGTCGACGTCGGTACTGTTGACCTGCTTGCTGCGCTCAATGTTGTGGAAGTGTCCGCTGACTGGATAGGTGGGCGTAGCTGCCTGATTCAGATCGACGCGGACGTCAACCCGTTGGCCGAGGACGAAATCCTCTTGGCTCGTGCTGTCCTCCGGAGAAAACCCCACGGGAGTGTTGTTTTCGAAGATCGGAGGTGTCCCATAGGCGTACGAAGTCATTCCGATCAGCAAGATCATCACACCGACCATCCGTGCCAGTGAGAAGCCGACCGCGAGACCCGCGCCACCGGGGAGTCTTTGAGTGGGGCCGAAACCAGCCATGTGTCTCACGATTCCAATCCTTTAGAACCGCAATTCCGCTACCTGCGGATTTGCAGAGTCCTTTCCTTGTCCCGGCAGGTTGAGCAAGATCAATGCCAATTTCGGCCGCTCTCTCAGGTATGGAGTGAGCGATCCAGGGTGCCGGGAGGCGCTGTCGGCCGGGAAATTACTTCCCTCATAGGTCAGTTTATTCCCCAGTCAGGACGATTTAGCGGGCGATCTTCGCACCCTTCCCCTTGGCATAGCTTTTGCCAACTACCCCTCGGACAATCCTATCCAGGAAGGACGGAGCTCTATTCAGATGGCACGACGCTTACTGGTACTGCTGATCCTCTCTCTCCCCGCTCAGGTCCTGGCGATCAATCTTGAATTGCGTCAGGTAGGGACCTCGTCATCCGAAATTTCCGCCGTCGTCGGTGAAGAGATCGACGTGGAGGTGTGGCTCGATTCCGGAGGCCGCCGCGTCTCCGGCGCCGCCATATTTCTCAGTTTCGACGAATCGGTTTTCGAGCTAGTGGAGTTAGACCGAGATCCCTCGCCCGGTTTTCAGCCATTCGAGCAGGGTGGCTTTCTCGGCAACGGCGAAGTATTTCGCAACGACCTTCTCGATCCGGATGATCCCGCCGCCAGCTTTGCGGGGGAGCAGATGGATTACAGCGTTGTGCGCGCTGTCGACAACGGATCCGGGGCGGTAGCAAGATTTCGGCTGCGAGCCCTGGTGCCCGTACACAGCAGCGCAGTTCGCATCGACGAGAGCGGCATCCGCGAAACCCGCGTCTTTCTGCCAGACGGCAGCCATCAATCCTTTCGATTCATAAAACCTTTGACTGTGCGAGTGCAGGGGATAAGCCTTGTCGGCTTGCCCGATCGTCTGGTTCTCGCGCGCGGACAGGTAGACAGCACTTCATTCAAGCTTGACGAGCTGATCTTCGATCCGCTGTACGGAATCGAAGAGATTCAGTGGACCATTTCTCCGCTAGGTTCCATCGATATGCGTCGAGTTACCCAGCCCAACAGCCTGGTGCTCTCGGCGCCCTCCGAAACCTCGACCTGGGAACGACTGATCATCGTTGCAGAGAATCCTGACGGACAGACGGCTACGGACACCGTTGACATCTACGTGAACGCCGGTCCTGAGCTGAGACCCCCCGAAGGTCCCCTGACCTTGACCGAAGATGGTTTTTCGAGCTGGAATTGGATCCTCTGGTAAACGATCCGGACAGCGCCACTGACAAGCTGTCGTGGCACAGCAGCGGAGCCAGCCACATCCTGGCGACGGTTTTGAACACTCCCGCTCGAATCCGCTTCGAACCGGCTGAACACTGGTCCGGTTCGGAACGGTTTGTCGTGACGGTTTCGGACGAGTACGGCTTCTCTGATTCGATGCAGGTACAGGTGGTTGTCAATGAGGTAAATGATCCGCCAACGTTTCTAATGGCGCCCAATCTCCTGGTTACGGTGGGGAGGCAGGACAATAGTCTCCTGATATCCGATCTCATCGCAGATCTGGAGGATCCGCTGGAGATTCTGCAGCTCGAGTGGTCCCCAGCCACCAATTTCGAGGTTGCACTCGTCGATGGCCGCCTCGTCGTCGTGGCTGGACTCGAGTGGGTGGGGACCGAAGAGATTCAACTCTTGGTCGAGGACTCGGGCGGATTGACCAGCTCCATCCCACTTACGGTTACAGTAGTGCGTTCCATTGCGCCTGCGCTCATCAATCCGCCGCAGCGCCTGGGCATGGCAGCAGGCGGTCAGTCCATACTAAGCCTGGACGAGCTGGTTACAGACCCCGACGACGACGATAGCGACCTTCTCTGGCAGGTTGCTGGACAAATCGAGTTGCAGGTGCAACTCAGCAACAGCCGCGCGGTCCGCATTGAAGCACCCGGGGCATTTAACGGCATCGAAGTCCTGACCTTTACGGTTGCCGATCCCAGTGGTGAAACTGCTTCGTTCGTGCTACTCGTGTTTTCGGCGCCCGCCAACGGGGAGCCGATCCTGGCGCCGATTCCGGATGTCAGCGTCCCTCTGGACGGAGTGGATACCTCTCTCGATCTGGACGACTACGTGTACGACTTGGACCACGAGCCGGGGCAGATCGATTGGTTCCTACCTACCCGGGCCGATTTGACCCTGAGGGTCGACCCGGAGTCGCATGTCCTAACCGTCGCGCCGACCTCCGATGCCACGGCGGGAATCGTTGACCTGAGCCTGACGGCAATCGATCCCGATGGACATGAAGCGAGCCAGACGGTGCGGATCCACATCGTCGGAACCGGGCCCATCGCCAACTTCACTGTTGGACCGATTCCGGATGTCGCCTTCGCCGTTGGTGAAGGGTACGATTTGGAGTTGGACAGCTTTGTAGGCGGAGATGTGGACGCGAGCCAGATTCAGTGGAGCGTGGAAGGCGCTCAGCATCTTCAGGTTGAGCTGGACCCAGAGTCCCATACGGCGCGGATTCAAGCAACACCCGATTGGACCGGCACCGAGGAGCTGGTGTTCGTGGCTGCCGGAGCGGCCACTGTGAAACGCCGGACGGTACGAATAACGGTGCGTCCGGCGGGAGAGATCGGAACAGGGCCGAGCCTGGCCCAGTTGCCTCGCCTGACCTTGCGTGCTGGCACCTTCGACCAGAGTCTGGACCTGGACGACTTTGTCACCGGCATCGATCCAACAGGTTTGATCTGGGCAATGACCACGCAAACCGAGAATCTTCAGGTCCTCATCGATCCCCAATCCCACACCGTGGTCGTTTTGCCGCGCGCGGACTGGAGCGGGGAGGAGCAACTGACATTTGAAGCCAGGGACGCGCTGGGAACCGTGTTGACCACGGTGTTGGTGGTGGAGGTGCTGCAGCACCTGGGTCTGGAGCTCCAGGAGATTCGGGCTCCCCTGTTCGCGGGGGAAAGCGAGATTCGGTTGAACGCCAGCGAGGTTCTCGCTGGGGATACCGACCCCGGACAGCTCACCTGGGCAGCGACCGGCTCACAACCGATCAACGTCGTTTACGATGCCCGGACCGGCCACCTCTTGCTGACGGGAAGCGAACCCTGGCATGCCAGCGATATAATCACCCTGATGGCTCGCGACCAGAACCAGGTTGAATCGAGTAGCCACGTCTTACTGCAGGTGTATCCCGCCGATGGAAGCATCGGCACTACCTCTCCCGATTTTCAGCTGATGATCGTTCCAAACGTACTGCAACCGGATTACCTCAATCTCTTTGTCGTGAGTCAGATCGCGCTTGAGCGCGCCCCGCTGTTGCGTCTGCAAGCAGGAAGCTCTGAAGGAGTGGACCTGCGGGACCGCGACGACGGAATGTGGCACGGTACCCACGTACTTCAACCCGGCCAGGAGGGCAACGTGTCTTTTGTCGCCCTCGGCCTGGACGACAGCTTGAGCCTGCTGAAGGCTGACTTGACCATGACGGTGGGCACGGTGCGCGCGAAAAGCGCGAAAATCGTGGCGCGCCCCGACGTCTCCTTGGAATTCAGCGCCAGGTCGTTCGCTGAAGATGCCGTGGTGGCGATCCTACCGGGACCCAAGGAGGCAGCCGGCGACGAGCTCGTTGCGCTGGCGGAGCCGGTACTGATCCATGCGTCTACTCCCTATCGCAGCGAGAGCGGACTAATCCATATGCAGAGCGTGGCGGGATCACAGCATCCTGCCGTCTATCGTTGGGATGGGATTCGCTGGCTCTTTGTCGGCGCGACCCCAACGGATTCAGGCATTGGGGCGCCGCTGTCGAGCGTCGGACTATTCGCCTTGATGGATGACCTCACCCCACCCGTCCTTCGGGAGGAGCAGATCGATCGGCGAGAACTACGATTCCGCATTACCGACGATGGGAGCGGCGTAGCCCGCCCGGTGGTGTCCGTGAACGGAGAACCTGTTCCCGAACATCGGTACCGTTGGGATGGGCAGTGGCTCGTCCTGGACGACAAGACGGCGGGCGCTAACGCCGGTCTGCTTCACATCAGCCTCGAGGACCGCGTCGGCAATCGAGCCGCTCCGATCGAGCGGAGCCTGGGCGAACTCACCGGGACCCTGCCGTTGAGATTCTCACTGGGTCAGAACTACCCCAACCCGTTCAATCCCTCGACGGTGATCCCTCTCGAGGTGACTGGCTTCTCGGCGAACGTGCAACTTCAGGTGTTCAACGCTGGGGGACAACTGGTGCGCCGGCTGTTGAACGAACAACTCGCTCCAGGTATCTATGAGATCACTTGGGATGCCCGAGATCGAAACGGTTGGAATGTGGCAGCGGGGGTCTATTTCTACCGCCTGCAGGTAGATGAGCGGTTCGAAACCCGCAAGATGAGCCTCGTGCGTTAGGCACCAAATTCGGCGACCCTCCTGCCCGGCGCAACTAGGGACCCATCGGGTCCACCACCGCCCCGAACAACTGCAACAGACGCTTCCGGTGCTCGTCCGGCAAAGGCGGCCCAAGGACAGCACGGACGTTCGCTTCCAGGTGGGAGATATTCCCGGTGCCCGTCAGCACCGATGAGATATCCGGTTGGCCCGCAACGAACTTGTAGGCGGCGCTGGAGACCGAATCCGCCTCCCCCTGCAACAGCCAGTCCAGTGGACCGTCTTCAGAGAGGGCGTCCGCCGCTATGACTCCCCGCTCTTTCAGATCATCGATGTTTTCCTTCAGTCGAACCAAATTCGAGAGTGCACGGCGCACGGCGAACATCCCCATAACAGCCACATCCCGCTTTCTCGCTTCCGGCAGAATCCAATGTTCCGCTCCCGGCGCCAGCAGGTTGTAGCCGACCATGATCGAATCGAAATGATCGTCGGCGAGAGCGCGGCGCAACATCGAGTGACCGCCATCTAGGTGAAACCGTTCCGTGATCCCCAGGAAGCGGAACTTCCCCTGCTCCTGCAAACTCCTTGCAACGGGCAGGAAGCGATCCACGACTTCGTCGTAATACTCCGGTGGGACTCCATGGAACTGGAAAAGATCGAGATGATCCACGCCCAGGCGCTGCAGCGAACGTTCGAGAGAAACCTGCAGGGCAGCTTGATCGATCACCGAGCCGCTGCCGAGGTCGACCGGATGGAACTTGCTCGCCAGGACTACACTGTCTCGAGGCACTCTTTCGATCGCCCGGCCGATAAGGACCTCGCTCTCGCGGTAACCGGCTGACGTGTCTATCAGGTTTATCCCCAGATCGAGCGCGCGAGACACAACCGCCACCGATTGCTGTTCCGACACCCCGGAGGACTGACCCAGTTGGCTCAGTCCCCCCGAACCCAGACCAACAAGGGAAACCTGTAGGTCGGTGCGCCCGAAACGACGAAACTGCATCTTATCCCGAGGCATATTATTCGCGTAACTCGAGGCGGACGAAACCGATGCCACGAACCTCCGGCTGCAGACACCAGAACACCACGACCAGGGTGCCGTCCTCGGCTTGAATAACGCAGGGCTCTCCGAAGGCGAAGTCTTGCCAGTCGACGTGATCACCGGAGGTTTTGGTCTGGGTTCTCAGCTGGGCGGCCCAAACCAGCTGTTCATGTTCGACACCGAAACCAGATTCGGTGGGATTGCATACCGCCAGACGCACCCCTGGTTACCCGTGTTTGCGCTGATTGTAAACGAACAATGCGCGGTCGTCTGGCAGAGCTGCCAGACCCGTGGACTGACCGCGTATTCCGGTCGACAAGGTTGGCGACCAACTAGCTCCCCCATCCGAGGACAACGCATAGGTGTTTTCGTACTCCGCCTCATCGTTCAGGTCGAGGTGCCAGCAGGTCCCCAGCAATCGACCGTCGGCCAGCTCGACCACCCAAGCTTCGGCGCCCCCCGATTCGACTTCGGCAAACCGCATCATCGAGTTGGATGACCAGCTCTTGCCGCGGTCGTCGCTCCGCATGAACACGATCTGATTGCGATCCACTACGACCTTCGAGTCGAAGGTGTTGTACGGGGCGTAACAACAGATCCAACCTCCGTCACTGGTCGCGCACATAGCCCCCGGTGATTCGGCGGCACCTGGAATCGGCATGGGAAGCGGTTCGGGTTCGGTCCAAATACGACCGTCATCTGCGGAAACAGACCAAACAAGCTCGTTCTGTTTTATCCCGTGTGTAGCATCTGACCAAAACGACTCACCCGGCTCGTCGATTGGCGTGCGATTCCCGAAGAAGAGCAGCTCCCCATCAAGCCCTCGGCTTACGGAACCGAAGATGCTGTACTTCATGGCGAGGTGGGGCCACATCAGACCTTGATACCTCCAGGTTTTTCCGTCGTCGAGGGAGCGCGAAACGGTCGGTTTGAAATCGTTCAAGCCGAGTGCTGTCTGGGTTTGGTAGTTGCAGACGATGGAGCCGTTTCGGGCCAGCGCGGTGCGCGGACCGCAGACCGCTGCCGTCGATCCGCTTGAGGGCTGCGTGGTGACAAAACCCTCGTCCAGTGTTTCGAATTGCATGCTCAGTCCTTTCGACTTTGCTCAGCGCCTGGACGTTAGGCGGGGCTAAGCAGCCAAAAGCGCCACCGTGATCAGGTGGCGTGAAATCCGTGGATCAACTCTTCGATCTGCGCGTTTCCATCGATGCCTCGGCCCGGATGAATGATCAGCCGGTAGCGGAAAACCTCCGCCCGGCCTGAGTCGATCGTGAGACTGGCATCGACGTTGTCATCGCCGGTGAAATCATGCAGACCGAAAGGATTGGCTGTGAAGAGGCCGTAGCCGCGCACGTGCCAGTGGCTCGGGTGACGCGGATTGGAACGATGGTCGACCACCGTCATCCCCCACTGGTCGCCGTTGGCGACAGGTCCGGAGTAATCGACCCACTGGGCTGCTTTTCCCCAGGTCTCCTCTTCCCCTTCCCCCTCGTACACCAGACCTTCCGAATTGGCGATGCGGCCGGCTTGTGCCGCATCCATGCTGCTGGCTACACGTATCGCCAGCAGTCCCCCCTCCTTCGTGTCGCCGAACACCACGTCCCCAAAACGGGCGCGAAACTCGCTGCGGTGATCGAGAATGCGGACTGGACCGTCCGCCCTGATCGCAATAGTGCGCCGTTCCTCCAGCAGGCGCTGTCCCTCGGGCCCAAACCAATCGACGATACCGTCGATCTCTGCACGGTCGTCGACGATGCCGACCACAGGCTGTCCGCGCTGCAGCATGGTTCCGTGGTCGAGGTGTTCGTCCCAGAGGTTATAACCATTTACCAAACCGTGGCAGACGTAAATACTCCTGTGCCAGTAGTGGTCGTCCGTCTCCCCTTCGAACTTCTCGGTCGGATAACCGCGCGTCAGCCGTTGCCCATCGGGCGTCAGCACTGGGTAGAGGTACGGCTTGCAGACGAAATGACCGTAGCGATACTCGGTGAACAGGCTTCCTTCTACCGTAACTACCGCTTTGAATTCATCGGGGTGTAGCCGTATACCGATCATCCTCTCGTTTTCTTTTGATCACGTCACCGCACAACACTTCTTGAATTTCTTTCCGCTGCCGCAGGGACATGGATCGTTTCGTCCGGGCACCCTTGTTCGGTTCGAGTCGTTCAATTCGTCTTTCGCCTTAACCCAGTTCATCACATTGGCCGCCGCCCGTCGCTGCCGCAGCTCGTTCGCCATGAACCTCATATACGGATCGACGTGGGAAAAGTAGAGCTTGTACCCTTTGCAAAGGTAGTTCAGTCCATCCTCACCCGACGGGGTTCTTATGAAACGATGCTTGGGGCAGCCTCCGTTGCAGGCGAATTTGTACTCGCATTGCCGGCAGTATTGCGGAAGACGGTCCCGCTTGTCGGTGCCGAACTTCCGCTGTGGAGCGCTCGCCACCATCTCTTTGATCGTTTCGTCCCGAACATTGCCAAGGCGATAGTCTGGATAGACGAAATGGTCGCAGCTGTAGAGATCGCCGTTGTGCTCGATGATCAGGGCGTTGCCGCACGTTTCAGCGAATATGCATAGACTCGCGTCCTCACCAAGAAAGGAACCGAGGGTGACATCGAATATCTGCACGAAACGCTCGCCCACATCACGTCGCACCCAAGTATCGAAAATCGAACACAAGAATCGGCCGTACTGCAGCGCTCCGACCGACCAGTTCGAAACCTTCGCTGCACCGTCGAACTCTGGATTCACGAGCTCGAGGCCGGCGTCATCCGCTTCCCGAGCGATGCGCTCCACAATCGGAATGAACTGCATGTAATAGCTGCCGATTTCCGTGAGAAAGTCGTACACCTCGCCGGGATGATCGGCGTTGTGCCGTTGCAGGACAGTCAAGGTATTGAATTCCACCTCGTGTTTCTTCAGCACATCGAGACCAGCCATTACGCGATCAAAGGTCGGGTTCTGCCCCTTGTCGACCCGATAACGATCGTGCATTTCCCGTGGGCCATCGATCGAGATCCCGATTAGGAACCGGTTTTCGGCCAAGAACTCGCCCCACTCGTCGTCGATCAATATTCCGTTGGTCTGGAACGCGTTCGTTATCCGCTTGCCGTCGGCGTACTTCTCCTGAAGGAGGAGCGCACGGCGGTAGAAGTCGACGCCCATCAAGGTTGGCTCGCCGCCCTGCCAGGCGAAGTCCACCGCGGGAACGTCCTGAGCGGCTATATACTGGGATACATACTGTTCCAGCACCTCGTCATCCATGCGCCAGGATTTGTTGAGGTCGGGATAAAGCTTCTCCTTTTCAAGATAGAAGCAGTAATGACAGTCGATATTGCAGACAGACCCCGACGGTTTGGCCATTACGTGGCTGGCGACGGGACGCTCGGATTGTTGGAGGAGGTCTGTCATGTCGGGAATTTCACTGTTTGTGGACCCATTTTTTGAACGTGGTTATGATAGAGCTTTTGAATTGTGGGGGCAATTGACCGATACCATGCGAACGATCTTCGTGGGTGACGTTCACGGCTGTGTGGCCGAGCTTCGCGAATTGCTGGCCAAGCTTGCGTTTAATGCCTCGGTTGATCGCTTGCTGTTGACTGGGGACGCTTTCACGAGGGGACCCGGACCGCTGGCCGTGTGGCAGCTGATCGAAGATCTCCAACCGGAGATGGTCTTGGGCAATCACGACAATCGGTTGATGGGCCAGTTGCGCGACTACAGCGACGGTCAGACACCCAAGTTTCGCAACGCAGATCAGGAATCGGTTTTTTCGGCGTTGCTCCCCGTATCCGGCAAGCTGCTTGCCTGGCTGGAATCTGTCCCACTCTACATTCTCGAAGAGCAGTTTCTGCTCGTGCACGCCGGAATCAACCCCGAGCTCGGGCTCGACGGAACCTCCCGCGAAGAATTCCTGGCCATCCGCACCTGGCCCCCAAGAAAGGGGATCGAGGGACCCCGGTGGCACGATCATTACAACGGCGACACCGAAGGCCGAATACTGATTTTTGGCCATGATGCCCCGGGAGGTCTGGTGGTGCGATCTGATTCCGCAGGCTCACTGTACATGGTCGGCCTGGATTCTGGCTGTGTATACGGCGGAGAGTTGAGCGCGTTCGTTCTTGAAGAAGAGCGTTTCGTGCAGGTCGAGAGCCGCCAACACAGCAGACCGTCCTAGTCCCGTTTGCAGGACGCCGTACCGCGGGTCAATTGCGTGGGGTCGCTTGACTCCACTGTTTTTGTTGCGCACATGACGGCGATTGGGTAACCTTGGATAGTGTGTCGCGGATCGAATCGCGGCGCGTATCAACGGATATACAGAGTACCGGTTCAGGTGCTGGACACCGATCGCCTACAGTTTCCCGGTCGGTGTCTGGAGAATAGGGCAGGCAGTGAAAATCTGCCGCGGTCCCGCCACTGTGACCGGCCGTCTCGTTTGTTGGGACGCTCCATCTGTATCGACGGCAACGTCGAACCCACTGGTGCAAACCGGGAAGGGGCAGTTGGAGGACGCCGGAAGCCAGGAGACCTGCCAGAACCGCTGGTGTCAAGCGAGCCTTCGGAAGAAAGGCGAACCACCGCATTCGGGACTTACCCGGCCGCGCTAGTGGTCGGGTTTTTGTTTGCTCCCACCGTTCAGCGGTTTTCTGCCGATCCTTCAATCCGCCGCACCGTATTCTGCCCATCGTCACTCTTCAAAGGAGGAACACAGTGGATCGCACGTCCGTGTTGTGGTGTATCATCCTGGCGGGATTGATCAACGCCGCTGCCGCATTCGGCCAATCACCCTTGTTTGTCACTACGACCAACTTCGAGACCGGGAGCACCGCCTTCCTGGCGGCAGAAGCCGAGGAGGCTGAGGTGAACCTCCTTACCATTCACGGAGATGCCGTAGCGCGGTTTCATCGGGGAAAGATCTACGTAATCAACCGCCTGGGGCAGGACAACATCCTGGTGCTCGACCCTCGTGATCTGCGCCGGCCAGAGTTGCAGTTTTCGGTGGGCAACGGCTCCAACCCATACGATATCGAGGTGGTCTCCGAGGCGAAAGCCTACGTGTCCCGGTTGGCGATGACGGAGCTTCTGATCGTGGATCCTCGAGACGGTCGCGAATTGGGGACGGTAGACCTCTCACTGTTCGGCGATGAGGACGGCTTCCCGGAAATGGCCGAGATGGCGGTGGTCGGCAAGCGCCTCTACATAGCGTGCCAGCTGCTCGACACCTCGACCTTCATCCCTGCTCCCCAGGGTCTCATCGTAGTAGTCGACATCGAGACAGACCAAGTTGTCGATATGGACCCCGACCGCGATGGGGTGCAGGGTTGGACCTTGGCCGCGGGCAATCCGCTCTCTCTGGTGGCACTGGAGAATCAGTTGTTCATTTCCGAAACCGCAGCTTTTCTTGACACGAAAGGCGGCATCGAAGCTATCGATGTGGCAGCGGGAACGAGTAGAGGATTGGTGGTGACCGAAGGCGAGCTCGGGGGCGACGTTGGCGCACTGGATATGGTCACTCCCACTCGCGGGTACGTGGTGGTTTCGGACGCCAGCTTTGCCAATCACGTAGTGCCGTTCGATCTCGCAACAGGGACGGTTGGCGAGCAACTTACGGGTCATTCCACCGGCTTCATTCCGTCCATTGCCGCCGACGGCAGCCGGCTCGTGGTAGCAGACACCGGCACCTTTGACGGCAGCAGCCCCGCCGGTCTTCTCATCTACGATGTCTCCACCAATGCGCTGACCGCCGGGCCTATTTCCACTGGGCTGCCGCCGTCCGACATTGCCGTACTGAGGGAGCGGTCGACGGCAACGGCAGTCGAGGATGTCGCGGCCGCCCTGCCAGGAAGGTTCGTCTTGAGTGCGGTCTATCCAAATCCTTTCAACGCCGAGGTTTCGATCGCCTTCGAGGCGATGGCCGACCGGCCGATGGAACTGGCGGTGTATGACCTCCTGGGGCGCCGCGTGAATATTCTCAAAGCTGGCTACGCGACCCGCGGACCACAGACCGTTGTCTGGAATGGACTCGACGACGCGGGAATGGTGGTGGGCTCTGGTGTCTACCTCCTGCGCCTCCGTCAGGGTTCGCGTCAAACCTCGGCAAAGGTAGCTCTATTGAAGTAGTAGGTCGGATGCTAAGACCCAGGTGATGGGTCAAAACGTCCGGCGACGGCTCAGATCGATGGCGTGGGTCTGCACGGAACCGCTACCTGAGTATTTGGCCAGGAACCAGGCATCGGACCTCTTTTCAACCTGGAACTCCAGCTCGAACGCCTGTTTTCCCAGCCAGGGTAACGAGACCCACCAGGGTGCTTGAATGCTCTCGGCGAGGGGTCGGAGCGGTTCGTTCCGCTTTGCGGTCTCTAAGAACTCCCTGTCCTGTGCGAACCAGTCCTCGATCTGTTTCTCGGTCGCTCCCCGGTCAGATCCGGCGGTCACGAAAACCGCCAGACTGATCGGTTGAGGCCGCTTCTCGGTCCAGCTGGACCAGACGTTTCCCTGCAGTTGGTAGCGCACCACGTACTCACCTGGCTCGAGTCCCGATAAGGGTTCGACAACGGCCATGCCATCGGCAGCAGCCGTCGATGTCAGGTCGGAGAACCGCTGCACCGGTTCGTTGATCGCGGGGGGCGATTCGGGATGATAGTCGAGGTTTATCCGCTCCAGCGACAGCTCGCCGTCGCCGGAGAAGAGTATGTGTGTGTAGCCCAGCCAGGGCCGCCGAACGGAAAAGCTTGTCTCCCACTGACCGCCTTCCTGGGGGTTCAGGGGTTTCGTGGTACGGCGTTCCCAGGAAGAGATCGCAGGTACCGTCATTCGTGCGGAAAACAGCAGATGTCCCGGCACCTGCCCGGACTGAGAACGTGCGATTACATCTGGAAGAAATATGCGATAGCGTCCAGACTGCAGAAACGGCATGTAGGTCGAGGTCAACAATCCGGCCGAATGTTTGCCAGCGACTGCCGCGAAGCGGCGTCCTTCGTGTCGTTCACCCGTGCGCTCCACCTCGCGGTGCACCAGTGTCGAGCGCACCATGCCACGCATGGGCTCTCCGTCTCTTGCGAAGTCGATATTGGCTAAGTCTGGCAATACCGCAGCCTTCAAGCGAGACCCCAGTGTTTCCGTGCGGCCCCACAGGAACACCACTACACAGATCGCGACCAGGCAGGCCACTCGCCGCAAGCGATGCAGGGCGCGGTCGGCGATCAACAGGTAGATGGCGCCGAACCCCAACAGCCCCCAATTGAGCAGATCCCACAGGTAGGTGTTTGCGTGAGAGGCCGAATAGAAGTGAACGTGCCACGGATAGTACTGGTTGATAGAGCGATTCGCCAGATTGTACCCGTCGTACCCCGTTTCCGGAATCACGATCGTATCGAGCAAACCGTCCGCGCCGATGGCAAGCGCCAGCAGCGCCAGGAAGAACCCTAAGATTCGATGGCGGATCACTTCTATAGCAATCGCCAGGCACAGGACCAACGCGGGCAAGGCGGTTAACAAAAAACGGGCGGGGAAGCAGAATCCAAAACCCCAATCGGTGTGCAGCCCGTTGACCATCGCCGAGACGCCGTAGATTCCAACCGCCAGGGCGAAGCGACGGTCACGGACGCGCGCGAGAATGACCAACCCGGCCAGGCTCAAAAGGAATATCGGGGAGGAATTTGCGATGCCTTTGCGCACGTGAAACCAATGGCCCGGAAGCGAAACGGACCAGGTGGAAGGATTGAGCGCACCCTCTTCCCACGCGTTGCCTGGCCGAAACGGACCCATCCAATCGCCGCTGAAAGCGTAGTTGAAGGAGACGATCGCGTAGAGTCCGCAAAACCCCACGATTCCCAGGATGCCCAAGGCGAGATTTCGCCTCGGCGAGTACCATGTCTGCAGGATGATAAGCGCGCCTCCGCCAAGGGCGATGGGTGCGAACCGCGGGTGGAGGAACGGAAGCGCAATCAAGAGCGCCGCCAGTATCCCGATCCATAGCGGTTCCGGTCCCCCCAGGGGGCGATAGCCTCCCCCGGGTTTCTGCCAGCGCCGTGGCCGCGAGTAGCGCTAAGAAAATGACCAGAGCAGGCACATCTGGGAAAAGCTGATTGCTAAACGGGAACAGCGGGGCTGAAAGCGCCAAGATTGTGGTCGATGTCCAGGCGACCCAGGGCCTAGTACCCAATCGCAGTAGCCATAGAAGACAGAGGGAGACACACCCCGCAGCGATGGCGGCCATCGCCAACGCGCAAGTCAGGCGGGGATTCCCCCACCAGCTCAACCCGAGCTCGTAGAACGGCATGAGCAGTACGGAGAGTCCGATCGGGTGCACGGAATAGAGCTTCCCGGGGGGCGAGGAGGAAGCCTTGTGCACGTCGAATCTCAGGTTGTGGAACTCGGCGATGTGGTGATCGTCGAGATTGTTGGTCAGATCCATGTCGCCGTCCCGCAGCAGACTTTGCGTCACGCGCAGGTACTGACCTTCGTCCCCGTGCAGGAGGGTTACCTGGCAAAAGTAGAAGGTGTAGGCGCCGTAGACAGGTAAGGCAATCGCCAGGGCGATCAGTGACGCCCGCACTGGCGTTAGAGTCTTTTTGTCTCCCCGCTGAACCGACGGAAGATGGAGGTAGAGAAGCCAGGAAAGACCGAGCGCCCAGGTGCAATGAGGCGACCAGAGGAAGGTGATGAAAGGTAGGAAATAGGTTGGCAGATCCCAGAGCGCGAGCAGTTTCACAGCACTGGAGACAGCACACAGTACCGTCATCTGCCGAACCCGTTCACCTAACGCCGCAGCCTCCTCATCAGCAAAGCGCGCATGCGCCATGATGATTCCACCAATCCCGAGAAACCAGGGCAGGACAAGCCAGGTTGGCTGCCAGCGGGGATTGACGACGGCAAGCTCCAAAACCTCCCGAGAGGCAGCCATATCCACGTCGATGCAGTTGATCAGATACCACACCAACCAGGTTGTCGCAGCGGCGCAGATATCTGCGGACGGGTACCTGAGCAGATTGTACCTGGGAGGGATAATCACCTCACGTCGTTCTGAGGTTGGAATCGAGAGGGAACAGCTCGTTCAGCACCATGAATGGCTTCCCGCCGTGGACGAGACGGAAGCTGCGGCTGGCGCATCTGATACCGGCGAACAGCCGAATCGCTGGAATCTCCTTTAGTGCCTCTTCTCCGTACCAGAGCAGCTCGCGATGGGTTTCGGCGCCACTCTGTTGCAACAGCTGACCCAGTCCCACTTGTTGGGATTCGATCCCAGCGCGAAGAGTGGGCGGTAGACGATCGAGCACCATGCGGGATTCCCCGACGACGTAGAGGCGCGAGCTCTGCTCCCCGCTGAGATACACGGTGCGCCGCACGATCTCGCTTCCGACCGCAATATCCAACCAGGGATCTGCTTCCTCACAATGTAATCTCGTCTGATCGAGACAGACGACCCGCACCATCTCTCCTTCGAATGCTTCTATGAATTGGGTGACAAACCCCGGGATAACCATGAGACCCCGATGAAAGGGCGTCAGGGATTCGAGATCTATATCGCCGATGTGGTCAGGTTTGTGAGTCTGAGCAACAAAAAGCTCGTCCATTCGTTCCTATCGCGTTTCCCCGAGCACCTCCCAGATTTGATAAATGGGGGTGTCGATCGTAAGCGGCCGGAAGTATTTCCGATCGAAGACGTGGCGTACGAATAGCTGGTTAAACACCGACTGGCCGAAATCAGGAGATGTCAAGGCTGCGAACGCATAGCTAGCATTCAAATCGAGCTGCATACCCCGCTCGTGATAACTCTTCTGTCTCCTCCGGTTTTCGTCGAAAACGCTCAGAATGGTAATGGGAATCCGTGATTGAACTCGACTAAGCCCGGGTGTTATGTAGTTTGGCCGATAACTCTCCCTGTTAAAACGTACGAATCCCGTGGTCAAATCAATCGCGATGTCGTTGTCGAACAACAACTGTTCGCCACTTCTGGTTGCTCGATATAGCGGTATGAATTCCGGATGAATGCCGTCCTTTTTTCCGATGTCCCACGTTCCGAACCAATACCACCAGTGCACGCTGTCGACCATCAACTGGTCCAGGTAGAGATAGACAGGAGGTGCTTCCGCGGGATAAAAAAAGTCGAGCCAATCGTCGACGGACCGGTACGAGGATACGGTCTTCAGATTGGCATCTTCAAGTGTTTCAGCCGCCCTCCGCGGCCCTTCGTCCAAAATTTTAGTCATTAGCCGCATTCCTGCTTCTTTGTCTCCGTCGGCAGCTTCGTAAAGTTGCCCAATTCCAGTCTTCCCCCGCACTACGTAGAAACGCATGAAGTTGGCGGCAAACCGGAAACTGGGCGATGCCATGGGCATACCGTTGTAGACCGTTCGCTCGCCATCATGCGCCGACCCATCGTTGATCGTTCCCCTCCGGGCCCAATAGTTCAGGCTATACCCGTGGTCCCACCAAGCCCATATTATGGCGTCCCCAGGCGTGCTCGCGGAAATTTGATCCATGGCAGCCACGTAGTACCCGAGTTCCTTAGGTTGGAGAACCTGACGCATGTCGTGACGGATCAACGGCCACAAAAGAACCCCGCCGATGATTGGAGCGACAAAAGCAAGCTTCCTCCGGTCCTTGCACCGGCGCCAAATCTCATTCAGGAGAAATCCGATTCCCAGACCAATCACCGGAACCAGGAAGATGAGGAACCGCATTGCCAAGATGGAAAGCGCTCCGAGTGACAGCAATACGAGGAGCAACAGAAAGTCACGACGGTGACGGGCGGCGCACCATATGAGACCCGCTACCGCGATTACAAAATGGAACCAACCGTGCGCGGCTAGGTCGACGATAGCACGAAGATTTGCCCCTTCCTGTTCGAGCACCGACACCCCTATGTTCGGAAACGCTTCCCTCTTTGCCTCGACGATGTACCCCAACGACGCGGCGATCGATTGTAGAAACAGCGCAGGCAGATCGAACCCTAGCGTAGCCAGTGCGATCATTGCTGCGCAGCCGCAAGCGCCCGAGAAAAATCAAACCTTCCCGGCGTTTGGGGCGATAGTGGAGGACCAATGACAATACAAGTGCCATCGCGGAGATAGCGACGACAGCATGCTCGGCTTGATCCCACCACCAGATGAACAATCCTGCACTGGTTATTGCGGCGCAGAAATAGGCGTAACGCCGAACTGAGGTCTCCACGGCGAAGCGTAGAAGGAAATACAGAATCAGCAAAGTCCATGTTACGTTCAGACAATCGGTGTCAAACCAACCGAAACCGGTCCTGTAAGCGTACAAAGGGGAAAATACGGCAAACAACCCAGCCGTGACTCCTATCGATGTGCCGCCGTAAAACCGGCCCAGAGCGAAAAGTGGCACGGCGATGAAGGACCCGAGCACGGTCGGTAGAACCGCGGCAATCCAGGGCATGGAAAAGGGCGTCGCGACATTGAGAAGGGCGGCGATGCAGGAAAGCAATGGGGGCACGACAGGTCGCGGCGCGAAATCGGGAACAGCCCGATGTGTATCCACCGGAGAATAGGTACCCTCCACGAGATCCCGCGCCAGGCTCATATAGAAGGGAGCGTCGAACGTGGTCAGCATCGGCTCTCCGTCGTGAAAATAGATTTCCGGATGCTTTTTCCACTCGTGGATATCCGCCAGCCGAGTGCCAGCCCCGCACGAGACGATGGCCAGTAGTACCAGGACGTGTTTCCAGAACCGGCTGGTACTCACTTACCAGGCCGTCCAGCCACCGTCGATCGGCACGATGGCTCCGTTGACGTAAGCGCTCGCTTGAGAAGCCAGAAACAACAGAGCTGTGGCCAACTCGGTTGGACGTCCGAACCGGTGCTGTGGTGTCAGCGAGCCAAGAGTGGTGTTTGCTTTCCTGTTGGCCAGCAGCGAGCTGGTCATCTCCGTTTCGAAGTAACCCGGTGCGATGGCGTTCGAGGTGATTCCAAACTCCGCCCACTCCACCGCCTGAGATCTCGTGAGCCCGATCAAGGCATGCTTGCTTACGGTATAAGCGCCTAAGCCGTCGATCGGGGCGGCGCTCATCCCGTGCACCGACGCGATGTTGATGATGCGCCCTGAACCTGTTTCTGAGAGGAGCGGGAAGAGAGCTTTGGCCAACAACCATTGGGATGTGACGTTAAGATCGACTACGTCGTTGAACCTAGATTCCTGCATTTCTTCCAATCTAGCCCGGTCGGCGATTCCCGCATTCGCCACCAGAATGTCGCAGCCGCTGAGACGGGCGGTCGCGCACTCGGCGACACGAGCGATTTCTCCCCGATCGGAGAGATCGGCGGTGAAGGTAAAAACACGCCCCTCGAACTCTTCCAGCTCGGCAGCGAGCATCTCGAGTCGTTCGGACCTCCGGGCTACGATCAACGTGTCCGCGCCGGCACTGACCAGTGCTCTCGCCATTTCCCGCCCGAGTCCGCTGGACGCTCCGGTGACGATCGCTTTACGTCCCTTGCATCCGAAAAGGGAGTAGAGGTAATCCGCACTATTCATTAGAGCTGTCGGTGTCAGACGGGCGCCCTGAACCGAGCGAAATGGATCTGATCATCTAGCAGTGTCAAAGCGGTGAAGCTCTGGATGTCGGTGCGGGTTGAATCGAGATGGGCAACCGCGTTGCGGAGAAATCGCCATTGCCCCTCACTGGATGGACCCCGGTTCTGGAGTTTCCGATTGAACGCGACGATCTCGTCCTCTGGCTTGTCCAATCGCGCTCCGAGCCAATCAGCTACCGATTCGTCCGTATCTCCGTTGTCCAGCCCTGTAAGAAACTCATCCTGAGTGAGACCGAGAAACTCCAGTACGGCCCGGTCGATGCCCGACTCGTCGCCGAACCAGTACCCGCCCAAGGCATCGGACCGGACGGCCCTGGCCTTGTCGATCATCCGTGCGAGTCCGGTCAGACCTCCCACCTCGGTATCATATGGACTTCTGGGCGGCCGGCGATTCAGGTCCACGATCCCAAAGTTATTCTGGTCATCATAATCGATCAGATCAAACACGCGATCGATCTCGACCCGCTCCGGACACAGTCGGGACCGCAGCAGGTTCAATCGCTCTCGACCCTGCCCGGATAATCCGAAACGGGTGCGTTCCGCATTGAAGATCGAAATCTCCGTCGCTGTTCGCCGCGTTTGCGAGCGCACCCATTCTCCCAGCTCACCATCGTTCGGGTTCTCGTAGGCAGCCTCGGTAAATGTCTCGACTTCGATTCCGAGAAATTCCATGGCGCGGCGATCGAAGCCTGAGTTCTCGCCGTACTTGTAGTCACCGATCTTGCCGACTTTGAAGGCACGGGCCTTGTCAGACATCCTGGCAAGGGTTACAACTCCTGCGACGGAACGCAGATAAGGGCTGCGGGGAGGACGCCGCGTCAGATCGCGATCGCGGAAGGACCCCCAATCATCGAGCTCGATGGATTGCAGCACCGTCGTGATCTCGGTGCTCCCCGGCGCATACTTGGCCACCCGCTCCTGTAGCAATCGGCGATGCAGATCATCCTGGGGCTCGAGCTCGAAGTATCCCCGATTGAACGATGCGATCTCCTCAGGCGACCTCTGTAACCGTTTCGTGATTTCAGACTCAAGCGCCTCCTCATCCAGATCGGAGGCGAGATCGGCGAACTCGTCGGCTTGCATTCCGATAAATGCCAATACGTTGGCATCGAGCCCGGAGTTCGCTCCGTATTTGTACTCGCCGAGCGTCTCGTCGCGCTCTGCCCCGGCTTTGTCAGTCAGTCTCGCGAGGCCGACTATCCCTGCCATGCTCGTGTTGGTTGGCCTCCGAGGCGGTTGTTTCGAAAGGTCCATCATCAACTCCGTGAGGTTAATCGTGGGGAATTTTGTAAGCTAAATCAGACTAATTGCGCCCACAACCGGCCGATTGACGACGACGTGGACGGCCGATATTTTTGCTGCCCATGCCCGAACTCCCCGAAGTCGAGACCGTTCGCTCTGCAATGGCCCGGCATCTGATAGGCCGCACGATCATCTCTGTCGACTTCTCTGGAAAGCCCCTTCGCGAACCACTGCCCGAAGACCGCCTTTTGGAGCTCGCAGGGCGGCGGTTTTTACAGGCGCGCCGGCGCGCCAAATACCTGATCTTATCGCTGGACGATGGAAGCTCCCTCCTGATTCACCTTGGGATGAGCGGGAATCTGCTTTTCAGGGACGTAGGCGAGTTGCACGATCACGCGGTCTTCTATCTGGATCGCGGCCCGACGCTCGTTTTCAACGATCCCCGTCGTTTCGGCCTGCTGCTGGTGCTAAAGCCGGGCGAAGAAATCTCCTGCCCTTACCTATGCGATCTAGGGGTCGAACCACTGCAAGCGGAATTCGATAGCGACTATCTACACTCGTTCTGCAAGCATAGATCGCGCCCCATCAAGAACCTGATCATGGATAGCAGGATTGTTGCCGGGGTCGGCAATATTTATGCCAGCGAAGCGCTATTCCGGGCTGGCATAAGACCGACGATACAGGGCAAACGATTGAGTCGGCGGCGCGTCGAGTTGCTGGTGGACGAGATCAAACAGGTTCTTGCGGAGGCGATCGAAGCGGGAGGTACGACTGTAAACGATTACAAAGGATCCGGACAGGGAGGACGATTCCAGCAGCAACTGGCGGTCTACGGAAGGGCCGACGAAAACTGCCTGGTTTGCGATAGCCCCATACAGAATCGAGTTCTGGCCGGCCGCAGCAGTTTCTATTGCACAACCTGCCAGAAATAGAGACGTACCTCGGGGCTATTTTCCGTTTCTTGAGGGGGCCGTGGTGGTGATTATGTCGTCGATCAGCCCGTACTCTTTTGCTTCCTCGGCAGACATGAAGAAGTCGCGGTCGGTGTCATTGGAGATCTTGTCGATCTCCTGCCCGGTGTGCTCGGCGTAGATTTCGTTAATTTCGTCCCGCAGGCGTACGATCTCTTTCGCCCGAATATCGAGATCCGTAGAAGTGCCGGTCACCGTTCCCATGATCAGCGGTTGGTGAATCATGATGCGGGCGTGCGGCCAGGCGAAGCGGCGATTCTTTTCGCCGGCTGCAAGAAGCACCGATCCCATACTGGCTGCCATGCCCATACAGATGGTGGAAACAGGCGACCGAATCGCCTGCATGGCGTCGTATACCGCCATTCCGTCCGAGGCCGAACCGCCGGGGCTGTTGATGTAAAACATGATTTCCTTGCCGGCGTCTTCAGTTTCCAGAGCGAGGAGCCTGGTGACGACCGCCTTGGCCGACTCGTCGTTTACGTCCGACCACAGAAAAATCTTGCGCTCCCTGAAGAGGGTCATCTCCAGATTTTTTTCTTGCAGATTCTTGAGTAGGTCTTCTTGCTCCTCGGCCATCGTTTCGCTCCCGTTAGGTAGATAGAGTTTTGAATATACTTGGAGCCATTGGGGCCGTCAATCGAAGTCGCGTCCTATTGTTGACGGCGCTTCTGATTCACGCTTTGGTGAAACTTTGGTTCGTAGCGGGTGTGGAGTTGGGCAAGGATGAAGCGGCGTATTGGTACTGGAGTCAGCACCCGGATGCGTCCTACGCACTGATTCCGTTGGCAGCAATAAAGCTCCTGAATCTCCTGCTTCCCGGCAGCGAATCGATGCTGCGCCTCGGGTCGGTTCTGATGGGCAGCGGATCGGTGCTCCTGGTCTACCTTCTTGGCAGAAGATCAGAGTTGGACGCGAAGCATTGTATGTGGGGGGCAACGGTGTTTGCCACCTGCCATTGGACATGGCATACCAGCTCTTTTTTGCATCCCGACGGGTTCCTCATTTTTTTCTGGTTGCTTACCCTAGAAAGGACGATTGCCTGGCGCCGCCACCTGACGATACCACGCCTGGCTGCGATCGGATTGCTGGCAGGCATGGCCGTTCTGTGCAAGTATTCAGGTTCGTTCCTCGCCGGTGGCCTGTTCCTTTGGCTCCTCCTCGCCCACGGTCCCAGGCACTTCGGAGTCGCGTTGCTTCCTTTCCTGCTTGCGGTTTCTCCCCTGGCCGTCGTGCAGATAGAGACCCTCTTTCACCTCCCCAGAACGCTCAGCACCCTGTCGCAGATCGCACCGGACAGCAATCCTGCGATTCAAGTTTTGATCTTTCTGGTCAGTCCGATCTTTTTCGTCTCGCCGTTGTTATTGTGGATGCTGTACCGATCTCTATTGCATGCGGGACAGGAGTTGCGACGAAACCTAGATCGCGATCTGGCTTTGTTTGTGCTCCCAGCCCTTTGTTTGGTTGGCGCCTTCGCCTTCTTCGCGCTCTATCGCGGACAGATCAAGGGAAACTGGATCCTTCCTGCCTTCCTCGCGTTGTGGCCGTTCGCTTTTGATCCTCGCACCTACCTCGGCGGCATCGGCCCTACGTTCCTGCGATCGACCCTGGCTACGAGCATGCTACAGACCCTGCTGATCGCAGTTTTGCTCAAGTTTCCGGCACTGGCTGCGGCGATCGCTGAGACCGATACCCTGGCAGGCCTGAACAACAGCTATAGAGAGCTTGTGTCGGCGTCGGACCAAAGGCGCGAGAGCTCGCGGTCGTGGACCGAGCGCGTCTGCGAGTACCACGGATGGGAGGACTGGGTCGAGAGAATGGAGGCGGTCGCTTCTCGCAGCGGTCTCAACGGTGTTCCGCTGGTCAGCCATCAGTACGCGGTGACCTTTGGGGTTGCGTTTTACACCAATACGAACCGGGAGGTATTTACGGTCGCCGACCCGCGTTTTCGCGATACCAGCGATCTGTTTCACCAACGGAAGGAAGAAACGTCGCCTATCCTCTTCGTGGCGAGGGTGGATGCCCCCATACCACACATTCTCGATGCGAATTATCCCATTCAGCACCGACTCGTCGAGGTTGCACGGCGGTCTGAAGGCTGCTCGTCAGAGTATTACAGCCTGGTGCTGCTCAGCAGATGACGGGAGAGGTTAGCCAGCCGGCTCATCGACCGCGGCAGAGGCCGGAGGCGATGCGGAAGCGGTAATTGCGACGCGGCGCGCGAGAATGCGAAGGTCGTCGAAGAAGGTGTAGCAAAGCGGAACGATAACCAGCGTCAACACCGTCGATGCCAGCAGGCCACCAATCATGGTGCGCCCAAGTGGGGCGTACGGCATGCCTATCATTTTTGCGTTTCCCGCCGCCATGGGGATCAAGCCGCAAACAGTAGTGAACGTGGTCATCAGGATCGGTCGGAAACGATGCCTACCGGCTTCCAGCAGGGCATCGAAACGCGTGACCCCGTCTGCACGCAACCGATTGGCAAGATCTATGAGCACGATGGCGTTGTTGACCACGACGCCAATCAGAATCACCGTGCCGATTACCGCCAGGAACTCGTAGTTGGTGTCGGTCAAATACAAGGTCCAGAATACGCCGAGGAAGGAGAACGGTATTGCCACGATCACCGAAAGGGGAAGGACGAACGACTCGAATAGCACTCCCATCAATAGAAAAACGAATATTACCGCCATGATAACAGCGAACTTCTGGGAGCGATCCGTTTCCTCCATGCGCAGATATCGGGCCCCTTTGTCCCAGCGATAACCACGGGGCAGCTCGAACCCGTCCATAGCGCTGTCCATCTGCTCAAACAGCGACTTCGCATCATCCTTGTCCGCAGTCGCCGTTATTCGAAGCACCGTTTGCCGATTCTCGCGCCTGATGTTGTTCAGAGTGCGGCTGACGTAGAATGTTCCCAGCGCTTCGAGAGGTATTTCGCCGTCCGCGGCGGTGGTGAAGGTAAGCTTTCTCAACTGTTCAATGCTCTCCCGGTCCCCTTCCTCCGCCCACATGCGAATATTTAGCTCTCTTCCCTCTTCCGCCGCTTGAAAGGTGCTCACGACCGTCCCCTCCATGCGGTACGCAATGCTGCCCGAAATGGCCCGGGGATCGAGGCCGTGCAGGCGAATCTGGTCGTAATCCAGTCGGATCTGCACCTCTTGACTTCCCCTCTCGATGTCGGTTTGGACCGAAAGAAACCCAGGGACGTCGGCCAAACGTCGCTCAACTTCTGACGCCAGGCCGACCAGCGTCTCGGTGTTTTCCCCGTAGAGGTTCAGATTCACCGAGGCCTCCTGTCCAGCCTCTTCGCGGTCGATGCGCAGGATCATTCCAGGTTCCAGTGGCAGGCGCTTCTTAATATCTGCGGAGATTTCCTTGTAGGTAAGGAATTCCTTCTCCTTGAAACCAAATCTTATCGCCAGATTGTCTAACGCGACGCGATACCAATCCAACGATTCTTCCTCCTTGAAGAGAAGCTCGAACGTGGCGTGACCCGTGCGGTACCAGGTCCTCACTGCCTTTACGTGGTATTCGTAGATGTGGTTGATCAGGGTGTCCTCGACCGTGGCGACAAATCGATCGGCCTGCGATTGGGTCTGTCCGGTGGGCATCTCGACTTCCAATCGCAGCCGACGCGAGTTGCCCTGTCCTTCGTCCGTCTTCTTCATCCCGGCCAACGGTAGCTGGATGCTCGCCATGGCAAGGAGCATGACGATGAGGGTGTCGAGTCGATGATGGAGAACCCACTTCAGAGAACGCAGATACCTCTCCTGCAGCCAGGCCAAGAAACGGGAATCTGCTTTTCCTTCTTGGACGGGAAGCCGCTGGGCAGCCACGGGGATGAAGATCATGGCTATGATCAGGGAAGCGACCAGTCCCACTATTACCGGCATACCTATACGAATCATCCAAAACGAAAAACGTTCGTCATCGCTCATCAGCATGAGGGGCAGGAAAACAACAACCGTAGTCAACGTGGCCATGGTAACGGCGAGGCTGACTTCCCCGGTGCCCTCGACGGAAGCGTTGCGCGGATTCGCCCCTGACTGGCGCTTGCGGTAGATGTTCTCGACGATCACGATGGCATTGTCGACGACGAGGCCGAGGCTGAGCATGAGTCCCATCATGGTGGCCAGATTCAAGGACCATCCGACGAAATAGAGCGCCGTTACGGTAACCAGAATAGACAGAGGTATGGCGAGGGTGATGATGAGGGTCATGCGCAGCGCGCGCAGGAAAAAAAGCAGCACCAGCGCGGCAAAAAGGCCACCCCAGAGTCCAGAAGTCTTCAGGTTATCTACCGACTCTCGCACATGTTTCCCTTGATCCCAAAACACCTCGACATCGATGCCCTGCAATTCGGGTCGCGCCAGCACGCGGTCCAGCGTCTCGTGCACCTGGCGAGTGACCTGTACCAGATTGGCTCCTGAAGTGCGCCAGATGCCGATACCGAGGGACTGATTGCCGTTGACGTGATGCGTCCACGAGCTTCTGACCCGGCCCAGTTCGATCTTGGCGATATCGGCCAGCCGCAGATTGTGCTGCGCGTCGACGACGGTTTCCCGAATCTGATCAACGGATTCGAACCTTCCGGCAGAGCGCACCATCAGTCTGCGTCCCCCTTCGCGAACCTGCCCCCCGGAAAGGGCGAAGTTCTGGCTGCGCAGGTTTCGCACAACCGTAAAGAGATCGATCCCGTGCCCTCTGACTCGATCTTCATCGATCTCGATCAGCACCTCGGGCCGGCCGTCACCCCACACCTCAACCTGTCCGACACCATCCAATCGCTGGAGTGCAGGCTGCACGTAGTTTTCCATCAGAAAAATCGGATCGATGATGCCCGTGTCGAAGGTGACACCCATCCACATGATAGGACTGTCGTTGGCATCCCAGTGACGGGCGCGCACCTGCTCCACGGCTTCTGGGAGTTCCGGCCGCACTCGATCGAGGCGATCCCGAACCTCGGCATACACCTGATCCATGTCCGTTCCGGGTAGAAACTCAATAGTGACTGACGCGCCGCCCCGGTCGCTACTCGCCTGGATCTGCTTAACCCGGCTTACAGTGGCGAGGGCTTCCTCGATAGGCAGCGTTACCTTGCGCTCGACCTCGATCGGTGTAGCGTTGGGATAACTCACCCATATGAATAAGCGATCGGACTCGATTCCTTCGGGAATGAGATTTAGCGGGATCCGGCTGTAGGCGATGTACCCCACCACCAAAGCGGCAACCAGAAGCATCACCACAGAGACCGGACGATCAACGGAGATTCGTGGAAGGAGATACTTGCGCGATTCGGACATTGCTGGGTAAAGACCGGCTCCGCTGTGGTCTCAATCAGATGGTTCAGCGTCGATGGGCGCCGGGGCATGAGCCGCGGATTACATCGCAACAGTTGAACGGAGAATCTACGAATGATTTCGCTTGAGAGCAGTACGCCGGTCGGTGGGGTTCTGCGGCGCTACCGTCGACGATCGACCAAGGAGTAGACGGTTGGGATCACGATCAAGGTGAGAAAGGTGGAGCTGGTGAGGCCGGCGATTACGGTGAGCGCCATCGGAGTGCGAATCTCCGCTCCCTCCCCCAACCCCAGAGCCATCGGCAGCAATGCCAGTATGGTGGTCAGGGTAGTCATGATTATGGGACGCAGGCGAACTGTGCCCGCTTGCACGATCGCCTCCATGTGCTCCAGACCCGATTGTTTCAAAGTGTTGATGTAATCCACCAGGACGATGGCATTGTTCACGACAATGCCCGCGAGCATTATGAGACCCAGGAATACGACGATGCTCAAGGCAATGTCGGCCACGAAGAGCACCGCGATCACACCCACGAGAGCCAGGGGCACCGTGAACATGATCACGAGCGGATGAATCAGCGACTCGAACTGGCTGGCCATTACGATGTACACCAGGAAGATCGCCAGCGCCAAAGCGACGAAGAGACTGTGGAGAGAGGTCTCCATCTCGCGCTTCTGTCCGCTGATGAGGTAGGAGAAGCCGAGCGGAAAATCCATGCCCTGGCGCAGGGCGGTAACGATGTTCTGCGAGGCGGTCCCCAGATCGATGTCGCGAATGTTCGCCGTGATGAGCGCGGTCCTTTGCTGGTCTATGCGACGGATTTCGCTCGGTCCCTCACTGACGCCGATGTCGGCGATGGCCCCCAGCGGAATCGGCACCTCGCCGTCGGGATTCACCACCAGGCGATTGAGTTCCTGAATGCCCAGGCGATCCTCCTCTTGGAGTCGCACCAGAATCCGGACCTGGCGCTCCTCCTCCCGAAATTCGGTGGCAACCTTGCCCTGAACCTTGTTGCGCACGAGCTCGGCCACCGTGCGCATGTTGAGTCCGTACCCGGCCAGGCGCTCCCGGTTGTAGTTTAACTGAAGCTCGGGATTGCCCGATTTCAACGACGACTTTACATCCACCAATCCAGGGAGCGCAGAAAGCATCTCCACCGCCTGCTGGCTCAACCGGCGCAGGAGATGCAGGTCGTGACCGCGAATCTCCAGCTCTATCGGTGTCTTGAAGCTGAACAGGGCCGGATGTGATACCTCCATGTCGGTTTCAGGCAGATCCCGCAGCAGGGCTCGCAGCCGTTGGATCAGGTCGTGCTCCACGCGAGCGTCGGACCCTTCGTTCAGACGAAGTGTCAACCTGCCAGAGTGTTCCCCTTCTTCCGCTTTTGTAGTGGCGGTTTTATCGGCGCCAACTGTGGTGGTTACCCGCATCACCTCCGGTTGCTCCATAACCACCGCTTCGATCTTCCCAAGCACCTCCGCCGTCTTGTTCAGCGGCGATCCCACCGGTAACGCCACCTCGAGATTGAATTCGCCCTGATGTACTTGCGGGATTAACTCGCGGCCCAGCTGTGGAAAAATCTGTAAAAAACAAAAAGCGAAAGAGGCAATAGCTGCCGACACGACCAAAAGCCGTTGGCCCAGCGCCCATCGTAGCAGAGGTGGGTACGCCCGCTGCACCTTGTCGAAGAGAAACTCGAAAACGACCAGAATCGGGGTCACGAGTGGGAGAAGCACCAGGCCTAACAAGAAGAAGATCGACAGGAGAACCAGCGCAGCCAGCAGAATGGCCGTCAACAAGACGATGCCGACCAGGCGCACGACCGTTTGAAAGACGAACCGCAGCAGCAGGTAGATGAGAGCAAGCGGAAATGTGATGGCTCTGGCGACCACCCACATCCATCGCGGCCCGGCGATCCACTGACAGTAGACTTGCATCGAATTGGACAATGACGTGGCGGCCCCCATGGTTAGGATATCGGGCCACAACCGATCGAAGAAACCCCAGCGTCCCAGGTTTGCAGACTCGCACCAGCCAACCACAACGGCCTGGAACGTGCGATCGGGTTTGATCCAAAGTTTTTCAAGCGGTTTGGCCAGGCACCACAACAGTTCGAAGAGCACCATAACCACCGCCTTGAGCAAGGCGACAACAATGGTGACGGCAGCCAGGAGAACCCTCCACCCCAGTTCGTATAGGAGGTATGGCACCGATCCTGCTCCGCGCCCGAGCCGCACAAACAAACTCCCGTCGGAATCTGCCAGGGCATTACGTGCTCGTTCCATCGATTTGAGCTTGAGGAAATCGGTCCGTTGCACACCCAAGGAACCTGGCGAATCGGAATCCTTGATTCGGCGAGAGGCGAGCATCGGTATGAAGAACAGGGCCACGGCCAGGGATGCCGTAAGCGAGAATACCACCGTGAGAGCCATGTCCCCGAAAACCTGACCCGCAATACCCTCGACAAATACGATCGGAAAAAACACAGCAATCGTGGTCAGCGTGGATGCGAATACGGCACTACCCACCTCGCCGGTACCTCGGATCGTCGCGCTGACCAGATCGTCGCCCTCCTCGCGACAACGGAAGATGCTCTCCAGGACGACGATCGAATTATCCACCAACATGCCGATGCCAAGAGCGAGCCCACCCAGCGACATGATGTTGAGGGAAACGTCGAAGATGTGCATCGGGGCGAAGGTGGCGATGATCGAGATCGGAATCGTAATGCCGACGATGAAGGTGTGCATCACGTTTCGCAGAAACAGAAACAACACGAGGATGGCCATCGCCCCCCCGATCAGAGCACTCTTTTGAACCTCATCGATGGAGTTGACGATAAAGACCGACTGATCGGAAAGAACCTCCAGCTCCATATCGGCCGGGAGCTGGTGGGTGATGAAGTCGGTAAGACGCAGATGCTCCATCGTGCGCACCGCCGCCTCGCGCTTCTTCTCCTTCAGAATCTTCGCCGAGTCTTTTGTCTTCTCCTCTTCTTCTTCCTCCTCCTCGGTCTCCTCCGTCTCCTCTTTGGCCTTTTCCGCTACCAGTTTTTTTATGTAATCGCGTTGTTCTGGAAGGCCGTAGATTTGGTTGTGCACCTTTCTCGAAACGGTAACGAGGTTGGCGTCCGCCTCCTTAAACAGCTCCAGCTCTACGCTCTCAATTCCGTTGACCCGGGTGATGGTCTCGCGATCCCGGAACGATCGGCTGATCTTGGCAACGTCCCGCAGACGGATGTCCGCTTCATCATGCCGCGCTACCACAAGCTTGGCGATGTCTTCCAGCGAGGTGAATTCGTTCAAGGTGCGGATCAGGTACTCCACCTGCCCCTCGCGTAGCCGGCCGCCGGGCAGGTTCACGTTTCCCTGCTCGAGCCGACGGATAACCTCGGCGATGTCGAGTCCGATGAGCGCCAGCTGCCGCTCGTTCAGCGCGACGTGAATCTCCTCCTCCAAACCTCCCTTGACCTTTACAGCGGCAATGCCGGGAACTCGTTCGAGCTCGCGCTTGATTTCATTCTCGGCGAGAAAACGTAGATCGTAGAGACTGTGGTCCCCGAACAGTCCGATCCGCATGAACGGATCAAGCGACGGATCGTACCTCAGCAATAGCGGCTTTGCGACATCCAGCGGCAGATTGACACGGTCGATCTTCTCGCGGATATCCTGGGAAGCCGCGTCCATGTCCGTATCCCAATTGAACTCGAGGATGACATCCGATTGATCCGCCTTTGAAATGGAGCTGATACTTACGAGGTGCCTCACAACGCCCAGGGTTTGTTCCAGGGGCCGTGAAATCAGGGTCTCGATCTCCTCGGGCGCGGTACCCGGAAACTCCGTGCGCACGGTCAGGGTCGGGTAGCTGATCTCGGGCATGAGGCTCAGGGTGAGCTGCTGGTAGGAAACCGAGCCGAAAACGCAGATCGCCATCACCACCATCAGGATGGCGACGGGTCGTCGGGTAGTGATGGAAAAACGAGGACTAACGGGTTCTTCCATCTCTATGCGTTTGGGAATGGAGAGTGGTTAGAAAAGGGTTCACGCCGGGGCTCGGCGTAAAAAACTGCATCTGCCATTCAGGAGATAGCTCAGCCCTCGTCGGCGCTGGAACCGTCAGCTCCAACGGTTTCGTCCTCTGCCTCCTGGGCATTGACGATCTTGACCCGGGCCTTGTCTCTGAGGCCGTTCTGGCCTACGACGATGACATCCGTCTCCGGTTCGATGAGCGACAGCGACTCGACGAATTTGCTGTCTTCGAAACCGGCGTCGAGCTTGACGCGCGTGGCCGTGCTATCTTCGACGATGAAAATGAAACGATCGCCCCCATCGTAGACCACTGCTTCCTTGGGAACCAGTACGGCGTCTAAGTGGGTGTCGGTCACCACGCGGACATCGACGAATATCCCCGGTCGCAGGTAGTCCCACCGATCCTCGATGCCTATGGTCACCTTGAACGTGCCGCTTTTCGGATCCACCACCGGGCTGATTCGCTTCACGAACCCGTTGAAGGACATCTCCTTGAGGAACTCGGAGGTAATCACGGCTTCCTGTTTTTCTCGAATGGTGGTCAGGTACTGTCCGGGCACGAACACCCGCGCGATCATGTCCTCGAGCTTGATCAGATCGAACAACTTGCTGCCTGCGGTTACGCGACTGCCAGTCTGGACACTGCGTTCGGTTATGACACCCGAAAAAGGCGCCCGTATTACCGCGTGCTCCAGCTCCATCTGCGCTTTACGATTCCGCAGATTCGCCTGTTCTAGCTGAAATTTCTTTTCTTCATACTCTTGATCGCTAATGAGCTTGCGCCGAAACATCTGCTCGGTCCGATCGTACCCGACCTGCAGATGCCGAAGATCGACTTCGGTCTCCTGAGCGGCAACACGAAGCTCCTCATCCTCTATCCAGACCAGGGTATCCCCCGCTCCCACCCGGTCCCCTTCCTCCACGCGGACCGACTTCACCAGGTAGCCGCTCAATTGGGAGTGCACCTCGACAGCGGCTTCTGTTTCGATTGTGGAGTTGAAGAAGAGGAACGCGGATATGTCGCCGCTGGTAGCCGGTGATGTCTCTACCGGAACCGCATCTACGACAACCGCTTTCGTGGTGTCGGTGGCCGTGCTGTCCGCACCGGTGCTATCGGAGCTGGCAGTGCCGTCCTTGTCGGAGGATCCGAATTTCTCGCAGCCGGAAATAATGAAGAAACTGAAAGCGACAATGAGGGGTCGAAAAGCTGCTAAACGCATTGGATCTCGGCCCTTCGACGGTGTAGCGAGGGTTGTCTATCCCTTAGGAAATAATACATTAAGGTCGATTGGGAGAACGCGTTCGACCATAGATTCCCAATAATGGTGGACAGTGTCAAGTGCAGGTGCAGCTCGGCTCCATTATCGTCGCGGTTCTCCTTTCGGCCGCATTTACTCGGTTTCTTCGCCAGGCCGAGATCCTAGCCGGGTTTCGGCTCGGCCTCGTCCAACGGATTCCTATCCTTGGCAAGGTCATCAGTTGTCCCCACTGTCTATCGTTCTGGCTCGCGATCGTAACTAGGCGCGCTGCTAGCCCATGACCTGCTGAACTTCGGAATCATCGTTTTGCTCGGTTGGCGAGGCGCCTTCTTTCTGAACCGGTTACTGGACGCCACGATTGCCGCCGCAGCCCCAGACCCGCTTTCGGGGACGGACTGTCAGGTCTGTGGCGCTAGTTTCAGGAAGGATTTTCTAGAGCGGCGCGGGCATCTATTCTGCTCCTATCGGTGTTGGTTCGACTTTCTCAAGGCACGCGAGCAGTCGTTTCGCGCATCCGAATCGTTGCTGGATGAATTCGGAGATTTCGTAAGGCAGGAGATATATCCGATGAGTTACAAGAACGTGAAACCTGGAGAAGCCAGAGAACTCCTGGAAGGCGACGGCGGTTATACCTATGTCGACGTCCGGTCACAGGAAGAATACGAGAGCGGTCACCCAACGGGAGCGGTGAATGTGCCCGTCATGCACCGATCCACAATGGGAATGGTCCCGAATGCGGAGTTCCTCTCGGTGATGGATCGCAGTTTCGAGAAGGGCGATCTGGTGATCATCGGGTGCCAGTCCGGGGCTCGCTCCCTACGTGCCGCTGAAGGATTGGTAGCTGCAGGCTTCACCAATGTCCTACACATGGATGGGGGGTTCGGCGGAACTCAAAACGAGCTCGGCGAAGTTATCGAGCCGGGTTGGTCCGAACTGGGATTGCCGGTGAACCACGGATCCACAGATGGCGATTACGAGAAGCTTCGCACCGCGCGATAACGCGATAACAGGTAGATGTGACGGAACCTCTCAATCCGTATTTCCAGGTCGGCCTCGATGTTCTCGACAAAACCTGCCTCGTCGTGGGGGGTGGCTCCGAGGCGGCAGAGAAGAGCGGCCGCCTTCTTCGCGCCGGAGCCCGCGTTCGCCTGGTAAGTCCGAAAGTCGTTCCCGAGCTGAAAGAGCGGTGCGCCGAGAACCGCATAGAGCATCGGCCGCGAAGGTTCGAGGTCGCCGATCTGGAGGAAGTCTTTCTGGTTCTCAACACGGTAGGAACTGACCCCGTGCTGGCCAAGGAGGTCTTCGCCTTGACGCACGACCGCAACATCCTGCTCAACACCTACGATCAGCCGGGGCTTTCGAACATCGGCATGGCCGCCCTGGTCGACCCGGGGCACCTGCGGCTGAGCATCAGCACGTCCAACGCCAGCCCGGCGCTAGCCCGCCGTCTCCGACAGGATCTGGAAAGCCTGTTCGACGGGGAATTCGTGGAGTACCTCGAACGCCTGGCCGAGGTTCGTCAGCACCTCAAAACGAGCGAGGCAGACGGTCGCAAACGACGCGAGAAGCTGCGATCGACCGTGGGGGACTTCCGCGTCGAGGGCCGTTTGCATTATCCACGGGATTGGCGTCGGCGACTGGAAGAGCTCGCGGGCGGCGATGGTAATCGACGAAAATAGCTGCGACTTACCTACCGCACGACCGTCAGTTTGCCTTTTTCCAGGGTTGTTCCATCCGCGTCCGTAATCACGTAGATGTAGACCCCGCCGGTCACCTCGAAACCGCTGGCGTTCAGTCCGCGCCAACGCACCTCGCGACTGAGGGACCCCTGTCGCTCTTCTCGGGCGCTCCACACGGTGGCCCCATCCATCCCGAAGATTTTCACCGTCGAATGCAGCGGTACGCCGGAAAAGGAAACAAAGCTATTCCTTCCGACGCGGTACGGATTCGGAAAAACCAATACCCCGTCGACGGGAACGCGACGAAGACGCTGGACGGCGCGATTGTCTTCCTCCGATACCTCGGCTATCGCGTTCTCGACATCGACGTCGAACTGAAAAACCGACTCGCCGAAACGATCCCACGGCACGGCAAGATCGCGGACATCTCCAGGGGCGAGATCGAGCTCGATCGAGGTCTCGTAGATGGGGACGCAGCTGCTCGTGTCGAGCGCACACTGCTCTAACCGCACGCGGACCACACCCACCGCCACTCCAAGACCGATGTTGCTGACCCTAAGGCGGAGGGTGTTTGTGCCGGTGGTCTTCAAGTCGCCCCCAAAAACAGCCAGATTCGGCAGACCGGAGGGCCGCGCGAACTGCCCGAGGAAGGCGATAGCCAGGCTGCTGCTGCGCTTTACGAGCTCCCAGTTGATGCTGTCGGGCACGTCGGCAACCGTGTGATACTGGCTGTTGACGCGATAAAGGCCTCTCCGCACCGCCGTGGAGGTGGAATCGGTGGGCAGATAGTTCTCGATGGCGAGGATGGCGTCGTAACCCCGAGCCCAGAACGGCGCGTGATCGCTCAATAGAGCCGCCGCGTCCTCCAGCAGCTCCATCTCGAGGCCGATGCCGAACCGTTGATTGGTTTCGATCAGCAGTTGGGCGATCCACCTCGATGCCGGATTCGCCACTACATGCAGCCGGTGACTGCGGTCGTTGAATCCCACCATGTCAAAATTCAACACGCCGAGGATTCGGTCATCCCGATCCATCGCCTGCTCCGCAAACGCGCGGCTGCCCCACAGCCCGATCTCCTCGCCCGAGAACGCGATGAACCGCACCGACCAGGGAAGTTCCTGTCGTGCCAGGACCCTGGCGCTTTCAAGAACCAGGGCTACACCGGTGCCGTTATCGTCGGCCCCTGGGGCCGGATCGGTATCTGGGTTCCATCCGTCGCGGGAGCGCGCTCCTGTGGCGTCATAGTGGGCGCAGACCACGTAATATCCGCCCGCCGGATCGGCACCGGGTAGCAAACCGACGACGTTGAACATTTCGCTCCCAGCCACTTCAAATAGGTGGGTCTGCACCAGGTCGTCGCCCAGGTATTCCTCCATGCATTCGCGAATGTACCGCGTAGATTCCAAGGTTTCTGGGCGAAAGGCGTACCGGGTGCGCAGGTTCTCTGGCTCGCTATCCGTGGAAGGATCCAGCAGGGCGAGTTTTCGAACATGTTCCCTCAAAAGCGCGGAATCGACCTCCTCAAGCATAGCGTCGACGAGATCCTGAGGCGCTGTTTGCCCGGGCTTCTTGCTGGGTTCTGCCTGCCGCAGGCCCCGCAGACTGTATGCTTCCGGAAGCGGCCAGAGGAATCCCTGTTTTAGAGCCACTTCCAGGTTTCTGTCCGCGACACGAACCAGAGCCCAGCCGGCTGCGTCCTGGTAAACGACGTCCGCCAGGGAATCGTGCAGGTGCTCGATCAGAAAATAGGTCTCCCCTGGATCGGCTGTGTCCGCAAAGATAGGGGAGCCCGTAACAGCCAAGGTGGTTTCAATGATACTGTCGTCCACAGCTGCAAGCGCAATGGTTGAGGTAACGAAACGAAATCTCGCCCCGGAAGCATCCAGGTCCTCCAGTTGGGCGAGCCGATTCCACCGGAACCCGAGCAGGGTTTCAGCCGCGGAAGTACCCGAAAGGATTGAAAATATGAGAGTTATAAAAAGAAGAGGCGTATGGCGCGGAACCGACAGCGGAAGCGTCCGCAATCGGCCGAAGGGTGCCCGTGGGTTACTCGGCGTCCCGCTGAACCGATTGATCCTGCGGGGGAACGGAGGCAGGCTGCGAGGATTTCTCTTCAACAGTCAACTCTGGAGCAGCAGCGCCATCACGGTTCTGGTGAAGTGCTTCCTTCAGCAGTCGGCCGGGTTTGAAATGGGTCTTGCGCCGCGCCGGAACGTAGATGATCTCTCCGGTGCGGGGGTTCCTGGCAGCCGGTTTTGGCCGGGTATCCTTGACCTGAAATACCCCGAATCCACGAATTTCAATCCGGTTTCCCTGGATAAGGCTGTCGCGCATGGCCACAAAAAGGCTGTCGACCATTTTGGCGGCCAAATTCTTCTTGCAGCCGGTGCTACGACTGACCAGGAGGGCCAGATCTTTCTTCGTAATCGTAGCCAAGAGCCAACCTCCTGACCTCTGAATCCTTGCGGTGCTGCCCCAGCCTGTCAGCGGGGCGAAATCACGCCATTAGTCATTGGGAAATAAAGCGTTATGGAAAATAGGCCGCACCCATACCTGTGTCAAGAAAAAATTGAAAAAGCGCTTATTTTTCTTGGCATTTACAGAAAAAACGGCCTTCTTGGTCGAATTGCCTTTTTTGCCGTCCCGAATCACCTTTTCTATACTGTTTGAGCTCAAATCCTCGGCCTACATGTTGACAGATCAGATCTTAGCTTTTATTCGCCTGATACGCCCGCTGAACGGCTTTATTACGGCCCTTTCGGTATGTGTCGGGGCTCTTACCGCCGGTGTTTTCCCCCCCGACTTGAATATTCTGCTCGCCGCCACCTCCGCTTCCCTGGTGGCAGCAGCCGGCTACGCCTTCAACGACGTGGTAGATCTGAATATTGATCGGTTGAATCGGCCAGCAAGGCCTTTGCCGGCGGGCCGGATTTCGCTGAAAACCGCCACCCTGGGGGCCCAGTTTCTGGCACTGCTCGGCCTCTTCATGGCGTGGTGGCTGAATCCGACCCTTGGATTCTTCGCCAGCGTCGTGGCCGGATCTCTTTTCCTTTACAGCGTGTACTTAAAGGTAAAACCCCTGTGGGGCAACTTGATGGTGGCCGTTCTGGCCGCCTCCGCCTTTCCGTACGGAGCGCTCGCCGGCGGCGGTTGGGGCAGGTCCTGGATCCCGGCACTTTTCGCGTTCCTCTTTCACCTGGGGCGTGAGATTGTCAAAGACCTGGAGGACATGGAGGGCGACCGTCGCAACGGCGCACAAACCCTGCCGATACAATGGGGTCCGGCACGCGCTGGCATGCTGGCCACGATCGTATTCCTCTTCCTGGCGCCCGTCGTACTCGTCCCGTGGTTTTCGGGTCTCTACAGCTGGCATTACCTGCTCCCCGTGCTACTGGTCAACGCCCTGACCGGAATGGCGTTGCTCAAGCTCTGGAAGGCACGCTTCGATCCGGTAGATACCAAGGTCAGCCGGCTTCTCACCGGCGGCATGTTTCTCGGTCTCGCCGCCATCGTCGTGGGCGAGCTGATGTCGTAAGCGAGTAGACGCTTTCGCATGTTCGACTTTTTCCGTTGTTTCTTGCTCGCGAAGATCCAACCTACTCTTTCGGCAAGTAGAAATTCGAGCGTATCATGTGCGCAATGAAACTCACACCGCCGCGGGGCACGCGGGACTTCTTTCCCGATGAAATGCGCCAACGCTCGTGGCTTTTCGGTCATTTCCGCGAGGTTTCACGGCTTTTCGGGTTTGCGGAGTACGATGCACCGATGGTGGAATCGGAAGAGCTCTTTACGCGCAAGGCGGGTGAAGAGATCGTCGACCAGCTCTACAGCTTTGAAGACAAGAGCGGGCGCCGGTTGGCGCTGCGACCGGAGATGACACCTTCGCTCGCCCGGTTGGTCCTGCAGAAAGGGACTTCGCTGGCCCTGCCCATAAAGTGGTTCAGCATTCCCCAGTGCTGGCGTTACGAACGCATGACGAGAGGGCGCCGTCGCGAACACTTTCAGTGGAACCTGGATATCGTCGGAGTCCAGGGCGTCGAAGCCGAGGCCGAGCTCATCGCGGCGGTGGTGACCTTCTTTGCCCGCGTGGGATTAGGAGCCGAGGATGTGGGAATCAAGGTCTCCAATCGCAAGATTCTGGAAACCGCTTTGTCCACAGCAAACGTGCCGACGGAGAAATTTCCGCAGGTCTGCATCCTGGTCGACAAGCTGGACAAGATTTCGCGGGAAGTGGTTGAAGAGGAAATGTCCGCGGCGGGCCTTGAAGCGGACCAGGTCAAGGCGATCCTTGATCTGCTCTCACTCGATTCACTCGACGCTGTGGCTGAGGTCGTTGGTGACGACCACCAGGGCATCGCCGAGCTGAGGCAGCTCTTCGAGCTCGCCGAATGCTACGGGTCGGAAGAGTGGCTCAGCTTTGATGCCGGGCTGGTTCGCGGACTGGCCTATTACACGGGCATCGTGTTCGAGGCGTTTGCTCGCGACGCCACCCTCCGGGCGATCTGCGGCGGCGGCCGCTACGATCGACTGTTGTCCACCTTCGGAGGTTCCGATCTGCCGGCCTGTGGATTGGGGTTTGGCGATGCCGTCATCTTCGAGTTGCTCAAAGACAGATCGCAGATCCCGCAGCTGAAAGGCGAAGTGGACGACGTGGTTTTTGCTTTCGATGCGACGTTACGCCCTGCGGCCATCGAGGTTGCCCGGCACCTCCGCGGCAAAGGACGCACCGTCGATTTGATTCTCGAAGAGAAAAAGATGAAGTGGGCTTTTCGCCATGCCGATCAGAATGGCGCCGCGCGGTTGGTTCTCCTGGCCCCCGATGAATGGGCGTCGGGAAAGGTGCGCGTGAAGGAATTGGGATCGGGCACTGAGAGCAACCTGACCCTGGAGGAATTATGAGCCCCCACCCAGAATCTCCAGTTGATCGATCTTTTCTGGACCGACGATCCGGTTGTGGAGCTCGCCGATGCCTCCGGAGAAACGAAGGCGCAGCTCGTCGCCGACCTGCAAACCGTCGCTGAGGTCCGCCTCCGAAAAAACGATCGGGGTTCCCCAGAACAAAGCCAGCAGCATTCCAGGCTCCAGAGGAATCCGGGAAAGCAGCGTCCTCTCCATGTGGAATAGACCGTCAGGCATGTTGAGGCTGCCGCGGCCCGTTTTTCCTTCCTTGAAGCCGACCCTTCGTCCGTTGCGAACGATCTCGCAGGAAACGGTGACCTCGCCGTCATCGAACTCGTCGGCCGTTACCAGCAGCGGTCCCATGCTCGCGCACCCCCCGGTCCAGTTCTTCGCCTGCGGCAGATTGAGCGGATTCGCCGCCTCGATCCCGTTGTCGGTGACATCGTTTCCGCCGGTATAACCCAACCGCTCCACGTGACCGTTGCAATTGAGGCCGTACACGCTGACGAGCTCCGTTTCGGGTACCAATCGGAGCGTATCTTCTGGACGGGTCAAGTCGCCGCCATGACCTACCACTGACTCCGGTTCGCCCTTTGCAAACAGCTCCGGCCGACCTCCCTTGGCACACTCCCGGTACTTGAGCTCGTACACGTTTACCGGGTCGCCGGTCGCCTGCTTCGCCTCGATCTCTCTCAACTTGGCGCTGTCCTCATGGGTCACCCCGGCAAGCCAAACCCGCAGACCGTGGGGATTTTCCGGAGGGCCACAGACCGGCTTGGTCAATCGACCGCCACCCGCCACCCCACCAAGAAGCGGCTTCGTCTCCAACCGGTGGGCATTATCCGCTTGGCAGAGGCGCTCCGTCACAGACACCAATCCCTCCACATCTCCCCCATGCTCATAATAGAGACTCCAGACCGAGTCGGGTCCGGAACCAGTCGAGGTCAGGTCGACCACCTCGGAGCCGCGCACCATGCCCACATGCTGCTGATCCTTGGAATCTACAAACTGGACGAGCTTCATCTTCTCAACTCCGATCTTCGCCCAACGCAAAAAGCGGTTTGTCGCAGCGGTCGACGATGCCGGCCGCTTCCGCCCGATCGAGCATCTCTCGAATTGCCGCTTCCCCGTCCGTTCCATAGTTGGATGTGTACTGGTTGACGTAGAGATCGATCTGCGCTTCGATCATCTCTTCCGACATCTCTGGGGCCAGTTGCCGGATATACGGTAGGGTCTTGCTTCGGGCTTTGACGGCTTGACCGATGCTGGCGTCGACGGCGTTTTCCGCCCGCTCAAGGAGCGCTCTGTCGAGATCTCGCCGTGCCGCGATGCCCGCCAGCGGAATCGGATACCCGGTCGTTTCCTCCCACCACTTACCGAGGTCGACCACAATCTGTAGCCCGTACTCGGGATAGGTGAGGCGACTCTCGTGAATGATTACGCCGGCGGCAACCGCGCCCTGCTGCACGGCGGGCATGATCTCGTGATACGCCAATACAGAAAGGTTGTGCAGCGCTGGATCGAAAAGCTGGGTCAACAGCGCCGCGCTCGTCAACCGTCCCGGGATGGCAATATCCTGGTCGCGCAGTTCCTCCGGGCACACCCGCTCGCGGGACACGAGCAGCGGCCCACAGCCACGGCCCATCGCCCCCCCTGAGTGCAACAAGCCGTACCGATGTCGCACCAAACCGAGCGCGTTGAAAGACACCTTGACCAGATCCAACCTCCCATCGACGGCAAGGTGGTTGAGGGCTTCGATGTCCCGCACCACAGGTTCGAAGCGCGGAGCGCCCCGGATCAGGTCGTGGGCCAGCGCGTGGAAGATATGGGTGTCGTTAGGGGAGGGTGAGTACCCCAAGCTCAGTGCCCGCACATCACCTCTGTAGCGTCTCCACAAGGTGCCAGCCGGCCTCCTGGGCCACCCCCGCTGCCCGCGGGATCTCCCACCGCTCCGTCCGGCGGTCCTCCACCATGTTGCTGATACCGCGGATCTCCAGGAAAGGGACGTCGAAGAGGCGACAAACGTGCGCTCCCGCCGCGCCTTCCATATTCTCGCAGATAGCTGCGAAGCGACGGGCCCGTTCGTTTCCCAGCTCGGTGGTGCCGGAGGATTCCTGCACCGTCACGAAAGGACCGGCGCGCAGACCTTGAGCAACCGAGCCGTTCCGGTTGGCCAGCATCTGGCGGGCGCTGGCTACCAGGTTGCAATCCAGAGGAAAGTGGTTGTAATAGTCGACATCTCCCCGGATCACTGGAATGCCGATGAGCTCGCTCGACTCCCACCCTTGTGGAGTCCGCACCCCCAGGTCACCGTAGTTCTCCGCCTCGGCCAGGGCGAGGTCGCCAACTTCCAGGCCGGCGTTTGGGTACGCCCCACCCACCCCCAGCTGCAGCACCAGATCCGGTCTCCAACTCTGTAGGGCACAGCTCAACGCGTGCGCTGTGTTGACGCCTCCCAGTCCCCCTTCCACCAGACGTACCGCGGCCTGGCCGCTGCTACCTGTGATCCACCTTTTCCCCGAGACGGTTTGGCGGATAGGTGATTCCAACCGCCGAGCCAGCGTAGATTGCTCAAGCTCGGTGGCCGAGAGGATGAGGAATTCTCGCATGCGTGTGCGAAGGAGGGCGGAGATTGGATCGGTGGGACGGGCGCCTACCGGCGCATGCGCTCCGTGCGTTCACCACGCGACCCCACATCTTCCATGATCTTCTCGATGTCGAGGCCTATCTGATCGGGGTCGAGAACCTTGACGATCTCTCGGCCTTCCGCTTCGGACCTCCGAGAGAGATTGACGATGAAGGGCGCCGCCCGGGGTTTCTGGTTGGCCATGGTCAGAATACCGAGGGTCGGCTTGCGCGAATCCGCCGGATTGGGCTCGAATACCACGGCCTGCTCCTTGTTATTCAGCTCGACCAGACTGCCTACCGGATACAACCCGAGTGCGCGAACGAACAGATCGACGGCACGTTCTTCGAACTCGGTACCCTTGTTCTGATGAATGCGGAGTAGCGCCTGGTACATCGGCATCGCGGGCTTGTACACCCGTTTCGCCGTGAGCGCATCGTAGACGTCGGCCACCGCCGTCAGACGCGCGTACGGATGGATATCGTCCCCCCCCTGAGGGACAGCGGATACCCGCTTCCGTCCATCATTTCATGGTGCTGTGTGGCAATGGCGATCGCCTCCTCCGTGAATCCACCCATCTCCTGCATGATATCGCCGCTGTAGGTGGCGTGGCGCCGCATTTCGGCCAGCTCCTCGGGCTCGAACCGCCCGGGTTTGTTCAGCACCTCCAGAGGAACTCTGGTTTTGCCCACATCGTGCAGCAGAGTAGCTGTCGTTATGAGTGAAAGGAGACTCGGGTCGACGCCGTCCGCCATGGCCATCGCCACCACTAGGGTGCACACGTTCATGCAGTGCATCGCGGTATAAGGATCGTGTTGTTTGATCCGGGTCAGGCTGACCATGGCATCTACATTGCGCACGATGCTCTCGGAGATCACCTCTCCGGCCTCGTCGATCTTTCCCTTGTCGAGATCCTTGCCGGTAGCCACGTCGTCCAGAGCGTTCTTGAGGGTATCGGCTGTTTCGTTGCGAATCTCCTTGGCGCGCTCGATCTCTTCATCGTAATGACACAAACGTCCTTCGGGAGGCGGTTTACGGCTGGGGTCGGTGAGCGGCTTGACCGTCTCGGGTACGTCGCCCCCTTTGTCCGTATCGATAGTGATCGATTTGTAACCGATCTGCTTCAGGCTGTTGATGATGGCGTCGGAATTGATAAGCAAGCCGCCGGCGGCCTTGATCTTCGCACCCATCTGTCCGGTGAGTCGGGCCCTCTTGGCGCTGGCTCCGGTGCAGACAGCATTCTGCGGCACCAGAAACTGCTGCTCATCGCCGTTGTGGCTTTCCGCGACGACCTCGGCGTCGACGAACATTCCGGCGCTGAGATCGTTAATAGAGATCAGTTTTTTCATCGCAGACTTTGAAATTTCGGAAAAAGCGTTAACGACAAAGTTTAAATTGCCGCCCTAGTCCGTGTCAAGATTTTACTCCAAAAAGGCCGTAAAAACAAGGCTTTGGAAGTCCGATTTCCGCCTCCGGCAGGCCTGACCAAGAGGCGGGACCGAAACCGGAATCGGCCACCGATGCAACTTGAAAATCGGAATGTATTAATGTATGATTACGACCGGATTCACCAGACGGGCTTGTCCAAGTGCCTCAACGACCAGTCCGATGCACCGAGTAGAGCAGCCGAGCTCAAATTCCGAAAATCACCCCACTCAGGAGTCAGAGAATGCCAAGGATTTTTGGTAAAAACTACACCCGACAACAGCTCAAGGAGCTTACCGGCGACATGAGTCAGCTGGCGGGTGCGCGACGGGCTGAGCTGGTCGAAGGAAACGAGCGCGGAGCGGATCTGGTAGAGGTGTTCAACGCGTCGGGGCTTTCCTTTTCGGTGTTACCCGGCCGCGCGTTGGACATCGCCTCTGCGAGCTACAAGGGCATGTCGCTCTGTTTTCGCAGCTCGACCGGTGACGTCGGACCCGCTTTCTACGAACCACAGGGTTTCGGGTGGCTCCGTGGTTTCTACGGCGGCTTGGTCTGCACCTGCGGTCTCATCTTCGCGGGGCATCCCGAAACCGATCCCGAAGAGAAAAACGAGGAGCTGCCCCTCCATGGTCGCGTGTCCTACATAGCGGCGAAGAACGTCACGGCGGAGGGCGCATGGGAGGATGAGGAGTATACCGTCCGGGTGCGGGGCAAGATACGGGAAGCAGTGGTTTTCGGAACCAATCTGGAGATGACCCGGGAAATCTCGACCACGCTGGGCGAGAAGTGTTTACGCATTCACGATCGCGTCGAGAACCTCAGCGTCGATCCTTCGCCACTGATGGTTGTCTACCACACCAACCCCGGATTCCCCGTGCTGGACTCTGGATCGAGACTGTTCATTCAGAGCCGCAGGAGCGCAGATCTCGAAACCGATGTCGAGGTGGACCCGAAGCGATACGAGACGGCCACGGCACCCCGCAAAACCCTTCCCTCGAGCAACGTCGTTGTGCACCACCCCAAAGCAGATCGACAGGGCAACTCTCACGTCGCCCTGATAAACGACCGTCTCGAGCTCGGACTCTATTGGAAGTTCAGCCGCCGTGAAATTCCGATCGTTAGCTCGTGGCACAATTTCCATCGGGGCACCTACGTGATGGGCATCGAACCCGGTAACTGCAGCGTTGCCGGGAGGATTTCGAACCGCAAGCACGGAACGCTGGAGCACATAGCGCCGGGCGAGGTGCGGGATTTCCACCTCGAAATAGGAGTATTGGAAGGTGCCCGCGAGATACGCGCGTTCGAGCGCGCAGTCAAGCAGGGGGTGAAAACCGCCCGCAAGGCTTGAAAACGGGTGAAACCCAGCTCAACAGCGACGCGTGGTCAGCATCTTTTCGTAACTGGCGGCGACGCGGCGGCTGGTGGCCTCTTCGGTGTAGCTCTCGGTCACTCGCAGTCTCGCCGCCTCGCCCATCCGCCGGCGCCCAGGGTTATTGTCGATCAGCGATTCTACTGCGGCCACCAAGGAATCGACCTCCTTCAGCGGAAACAGCAGCCCGTTCCTTCCCGCTTCCACAACCTCTCGACAACCGCGGATATCGCTTACTACCAGCGGCAACGCCATCGCTGCCGCCTCCAACAGCGAACGCGAGATTCCCTCGCGATGGGAAGCCAGCACAAAGATATCCATACAGGCGTAGATCTCGCGGGTGATGATGGATGGCTCGATAAGAACGCACCTATCATCGATCCCGTGTGCGGCGATCAGCGCCTTTGGATCAAGCGCGTCGGACTGTTCCTGTTCGGCGCTACCGGCAATAAGAAACCGCACCTTGTCTCGCTTCCGCGCGATGCGAGCGGCCATCTCGAAGTACTCCGGGTACCCCTTCTCCTCCACGAACCGACCGACGGTACCCACCACTAGATGGTGCGGCTCGATTCCCAACGCTTGTCTGGTCTCATTGCGGCTGGCTGCTTGACTCTCGGGATCGAAAAAACGCGGATCGATACCGTTGCCCACCAGGTGGAGTTCGTCCTCCCGCTTCAAGTGACACTTGCGCGCGTAGGAGTAATCCTCGGCACTCTGAAAGAGCAGATGATCGCACCACAGGGCTGTCCATCGTTCGGCCCCGTGGGCGAGAAGATGGTGCAGTCCGCGGCTGTTTTCGTTGAACAGAAATCCGTGGACGGTGTGAGCAACCACCGGCGTCCGGGCCAAACGGGCGATAACCGGTCCCAGCAGACCGCCCTTGGGATTGTGGGAATGAACGATATCAAAGCGTTCGCGGCGCAGCGTGGCCAGCAGGGAGCGGGCGCACCGCAGATCGGTCCGGGGATCGATCTCGCGGGCAAACGGGATGTGCAGCACCTGCAACCCCGACTCCCGAAGCTTTTCGCCGTATCCCATATCGCCGCAAATAACGGTGACGTCGAAACCTGCCTCCTGGAGCAGACTCAGCCGGCCGCGCAACAGGAGATACGCGATCCGATCGGTCGGCACTATGTGGGCGATCCTGGCTCTGGGGGGTTTGCCAGGTTTCGTCGAAACCATGACCGTCTCCCTACGGGGTTGAATTGCCATTTTTGTCAAACGCCATCACGAGAGCGGAATATACAAATATAGTTGCCGCGGCGTCCACGGTGGCTGTTATGATTGACATCCTTTGTCATATGGATACAATTAAGTCAATACTGCCCAACGAAAAACCATCTGCCTGAAAATGAGTGAAGACCTCGAAAATCCTGCCTTTTTTATAAATCGAGAGCTCTCCTGGCTCGATTTCAACGTCCGGGTGCTGGAGGAAGCCCAGGATCCGCGCAATCCGCTCCTCGAGCGGGTAAAGTTCCTCGCCATCGTCGCCAACAATCTCGACGAGTTCTTCGAGGTGCGCGTAGCTGGGCTCCTGCAGTTGCGACAGGGCGGATCCCTCTCGTCGGGCCCCGACCAGCTAACGCCCGAAGACCTGTTGGAGCGGATTGCGGAGAAGGCACACCGTCAGGTAGAGGATCAGTACGAATGCTGGAACGAGGATTTACTTCCGGCGCTGTCCGCTGAAAATATCCACCTGCTGGAAGAACAGGCCCTGAACGAAACCCATCTGAATTTCATCACACGTTATTGGCGGGAGGAACTGGAACCAATTTTGACGCCGATCGTGGTCGATCCTGCGCACCCGTTCCCCCACGTCATCAACAAGGCGCTCTGCATCGGGGCATTGTTGCAATCGGAAGGGACCGATGTTCTCGGGGTCGTGACAGTGCCCCGCGTGTTGCCCCGAATCCTACGGCTGCCTGACAACGGAAAAGGCATCAACTTCGTCACCCTAGCCGACATCATGGACACGCTAATCAAGGAGCTGTTCAGCGGTCATAGGGTGCTGGCATCGGCCGCGTTTCGAGTCACGCGCAACAGCGAGCTCTACGTCAACGAGGAAGAGGCGGATAACCTCATGGAGGAGATCGCTGAACAGCTGAAGAATCAGCTGAAGGGGGATAGCGTTCGACTGGAGATTGCCTCGGATGCGCCGAACAGGTTGTTGAATCTCTTGCAACGGCAGTTCCATCTGGATGATGACCAGATCTATCGGGCCAATGGACCGGTCAATCTCCATCGAGTGCTGACGCTCTATGATGAGGTGCCGCGTCCCGACCTCAAGTTCAAGCCGTTTTCGCCGGTAGTTCGCGACCTACCGAGAGAACCGGAGCCTTTCTTTGATTCGTTGCGACGCAAAGACATCCTCGTGCATCATCCCTACGAATCGTTCGACACGGTTATCGATTTCATCAAAATGGCTGCCATCGACCCCAAGGTGTTGGCGATCAAACAGACACTCTATCGGACAGGTGACGATTCTCAGGTGGCCCAGGTCCTGATCGACGCCGCCGGACGAGGAAAAGAGGTCACCGTGCTGGTGGAGCTAAAAGCGCGAGGTGACGAAGCGGCCAATATCGAATGGGCTAAGAGGCTCGAGGATTCGGGCGTGCACGTCGTCTACGGGGTGATGGGACTGAAGACCCATTGCAAGCTGTCGATGTTGGTGCGTCGAGATTTCGACCGCCTGCGTCGCTACGCGCATCTGGGCACCGGCAACTACAACCAAACGACGGCTCGGTTCTACACCGATCTCGGCTTGATCACGGCGAGACCGGACATCACCGAAGAGGTCGCGGATGTCTTCAATCTGCTGACGACCCACTCGCACGGGGCATCGTTCAAGAAACTAATGGTCGCTCCTTCAACGTTGCTGCGGGGCACGCGAGACCGCATTCAACGGGAGATCGATTTCGCCAGTGCGGGAAAACCAGCCGCCGTTATCGCGAAGATGAACGGCCTCATGGATCCCGAGATAATCAGGGACCTTTACCGGGCCTCGCAGGCCGGGGTGCAGATAGATCTCGTAGTTCGCGGCATCTGTTGCCTGCGACCGGGCTTGAAGGGGATAAGCGACAACATTCGAGTCTACAGTATCATCGGCCGTTTTCTGGAACACAGCCGGATCTTCTATTTCGCCAACGGCGGTGATATGGAGATCTGGATGGGCAGCGCCGACTGGATGAATCGGAATCTTCGCGGCAGGGTGGAGGTGGTGTTCCCGGTGGAAGACGAGGAACTGAAACGGCGGACCTATCGAGAGTTAGTCGAGCTGTGCTTGAGCGATCGGCTCAAATCCCGGGAACTGGACGCCGAAGGCGGCTACGCCCGTCGCACCGCGAGAAACGGGGAGGCCCAAGTCAACCTCCAGGAAGCTCTGATGCAGATCGCCCAGGGTCGACAGCCGGAATTTCCGGTAGCGACAATGAAGGAGGAAAACGGTCGGCACGGGAAGACCGGACCCGCCGTCACCCGCTGAGGTCGCTTACTTAAAGACCGGGAAAACCATGGGGCCGCCCTCGTCCGAGCGGACACACCCGTTGATGAGCTCGCTTGGGGAACCGCAGAATAGTTGGTTCGTGCGACCCACCGTGAAGAGGTACTTCCTTCCCGTTTGCAGTTCCTCCGTACCCTCTGCATCCGCCTTCTTTTTGGCAGCGGCATGGACGCGGCTCGGCTTGTATTCCCGCATCTCGAAAAGATCAACGAAGCTGCCATCTTCGTACCCGTCGACGGTGGCCAACTGGCCTTTGTCGTCCACTCTGACGTAATACTCCCGCAGGTTGGGATTCTCGGCGACCTTCTCCAGGCTGACAACCGACAGGGCGAAGGAAGGTTTCTCCTGGTGGCGCCGGTTCTCTGCTTCGAATTCCAGACTGCCCACCAGAATCTCGCGCATCGCCGTCTTGAGCTTTCCCATCACCTCTTCCGGCTTGTGTGCCGGACTTAGCAGCGCCCAGGACTGACTCGCGAGATACTTGTAAGCGGTGTCGAAGATGTCACCGTAACCAGTTGGCATGAGCATCTCGGCAGGAATCTGACCAGGTGGCGGTGAAGGCGGTTCGATCTCCTCGAATTGCAAAGGATCCTCAGCGAACCCCTCCTTCAGCCCGGACAGGGTTTTCGTGCTACCTTCCGAATGCAGGCCTACCAGGTAGGACTTGCACGTCTGTATCACCTCCTCGACGAACTTTTCCGCCTGGAACTGCTCGAACAAGGAGCGCGTGTCCGTATCGGCTTTTTGTCGTGCCAATCCAAGGAGATCGCCGTCGTTCACCTGGTCCGTAATGGAGCGCAACGCCTCTTCGTAATACTTCGTAACGCCCTCAGCCGAATACTCATCCGGATGCTCGTCGGAGAAGCTGAAATTGGTCTTGAGGGCCTCCAGGCGGACCAAGGTAACTGCGGCGTGATCCAGTATTTTTTGAGAGGACCCAATGCGCGGTCCCCCGCCTCGAATGTCTTGTTGCCGCTGGCGACGGTGTTCATGAATCCGCTCACCTCGATAGTGAAGTTGCGGTTCTTCACTACCCGCTGATCCTGACCATGGAGTAGCTGTCCGGCGCTGTGATATTGGGCAATCTTCTTGATCACGCTGTAAGCCTTGTTGCTGCCCGTCGTCGATGTTGTGATGGTTCTCGCGGCGCCACGCAGATTCTTGAAATCGGTCCCGGGCTCCAGAAATAGGCTCCAGATCTCCTGATCCGACGACTCGATGGAGGACAACAAGCGCGCAATCTCCTGGGCACGTGCGCTGAGTTCCGGCAGGCTCGTTTCCGCGGATTCAACGATATCGGCCGCCGAGACGTCGACGCCAGAATCGACGTCACCAGTCTCTATAAATCCACTCCGGTTGCCCGTCTTTTTGCCTCCACCCTGGGACTTGATGATCGCGGACGCACGCTCCGTTGAACTCATGCCACTCGTCGCTCCCGCTGCGCCCCCAGCAGATCCCCCTCCCGCAGCGCCGCCACCACCACCTCCTCCACCACCAGCACCACCTCCGCCACCGAGGCTACTCACCGCAGGACCGCCTGAGCTGCGCCCAGAGGAAATCTTACGCGGTTTGCCCGCGTTCTGTGCCGCCTCGATGCGTTTTGCGATAGCCTGGGCTTCTTCCATGGAAGGAATATTCGCCCCCATGGGCCTGAAGAGGCCTACGGCTTTTGCGCGGTGATCGAGCAGAGCGGAAGCGCTCTCGTCCACCTCATCCTCGTCTCCGGCGGCAGCCTCCACTTGGTAGATCTCTTGTAATGCATTTTTGAACCTTGTCAGGAACTCGTCGAAGCGATCGTCGTCATCTTCATCGTCATCGTCGTCCTCATCATCGTCGTCATCCTCATCCTCATCAACGTCATCCTCATCCTCATCATCGTCGTCTTCGTCATGCGCCTCAGCGGCACTGTTCTGATCGTCAGTGGAATCCGTACCATCCAGACAGCTCCTGACCGCGTCGGCAAAGCTCGACGTGCCAAGCGACTTCAACCCGAGTCCAACAATCTGCTCGATGTTTCCCCTTTTCTCGATCACCGGCTTCAACACGCCGCTCAAGCTGATGCTGGCGCCGGGCAACACCTTCGCAACCAAAACCGCAGAACAAACCGCCGTCAGGAAGCGTTCGACGAAGGCGTAGGTATGCTCGTCCGGAGGAGCTTCTGCTACGGCTCTCTTAATAGTACTGCAGCAAGGAACTTTTGATCTTCCCCTTGGTTAGCCGTTCGTCCTTCAGAGAGTAAAGGAAGGTGACCGTGTGGAGGATCTTGGAGACCTCCTCCTTGAAGTCGAAGAGATCGAGGTCGAGCCGTGCCGCCCGCATCTGCAGTATGTAGGCAACCTCGGGAATCTTGCGGGTGGCGATGAAGATCGGTTGGCAGATTTCCTCCCACACATCGACGGCGTCGGAGGGATCCACTTCGAGCATCGTGCACCATTGCCGCCAGGTGCGCGCGGGAATTCGGCTTTGGCTCTGAAGTCGCGAGAGACCGTCAGTTTCAGTTTTCGACATAGACAGAGAAGCGTGTTTGTGGGACTTGTAGAAACATTAGAATATAACCTGCCACGCAAAAAGAAACCAAGTTACAATCCAACCAACTGTTGCTGACTAGGTATTGCGGGTTCGAGAGATTAATTTTTAGATAAAAATCATGATTTTGGATAATATAGGAACCGTGTCGAAGAGCCAGAGATTGGTGCATATCATGCCCGTAACGGCGTGACTCATGCGGAATTTTTGCAGGCCTACAGAGGCCTTTTTCTCGAGTAGCGCGGAAGCCTTTTCTAATGTATATTCTTCGTTGACATGACATTATTCGCCGGGAAGCGGGGCATGAATCAGGACATCGGTGATCTGCTGAATGACTGGCCGTTTGATCCGAACGAATTCACCGCCCGCCGTATTGCCGCCAAGGATGGTTCTGAAAAACTCCAGATTCGTATGGATCTCGGCATCATGCAACTGGAGGTCGAAGGTCGGCCCGACGGGCAACGCCCCGAAGGCTTCTCATCCCTCCTAGAATTCTGCGAAAACACCCGGGACGATGCCTCAAACTCCGACAATGACGAGTTCGTACTCAACGAATCGGAGTGCGAGGATCTCTTCCAGGAAGCCTGGCAGTACTATCACCGCTACTTGAGTCTGTTCTATCTCGAGGATTACTCCGGCGTCGTGCGCAACACTGATCATATCCTCAATATCTTCAGCTTGGTCCAGGAGTTCGCCGACAACGACGAGGTGAAGTGGTATTTCGATCAGTATTATGCCCACGCCATCATGATGCAGACGCGGGCAAAAGCGATGGCCGCGCTGGCAGATTCCGACTATCCCAACGCCCTGAGCGAGATCGAGTCAGGTATCGGAGACTTGGAGCGTTACGTCGAGGATTGGGAAGGGGATGTGATGGAAGAAGACCTGCCCGAGCTTTCTTTCCTGCGCGACTGGCAGGAAGAGTTGGAGCAGAAGAGACCGTTATCCAAACGGGAGCAACTCGAGCGAGATTTGAACGTGGCGGTGGAGAGCGAAAACTTCGAAGAAGCAGCCCGTCTGCGGGACAAGATCAGCACCACATGGCCCCATGGTCCAAGACGCCACTTCAGGCCTGAACGCTAATTCTCACCTAGTACGAACGCACTCCAAAGCAACACCTACAACCCCAGCACATCGAACATCGAGTAGAACCCCGGTTGGGCGCCGGCCGCGAAGTGCACCGCCCTCAGGGCCCCGAGAGCGAAAGCGTCGCGGCTCGTGGCGTGGTGGCGCAGCTCGAGAAATTCGCCCGGTGCACCGAAAAAGACCGAGTGATCCCCGGCGACATCCCCGAGGCGCAACGCGTGCATGCCGATCTCTTGTCGAGTACGCTCGCCGGTGAACCCGTCGCGTCCATGGACCACGACTTCGGAAAGATTTCGCTGCAACCCCTCAGCCGCTTTTTCGGCAAGCCTTAGAGCCGATCCGCTAGGTGCATCCACCTTCAACCGGTGATGCGCTTCAACGACTTCCACATCGTACTCATCACCGAGGATGCGCGCCGCTTCCTCCACCAGCTTGAACAGCACGTTCATGGCCGTACTGTAGTTGGGTGCGAAAACGCAGGGAACGTCGGCTACGGTGCTTTTGAACTCTACAAGCTGATCTTCCGTCAAGCCAGTGGTTCCCACCACCATGGCGGCCCCTTTTTCGGCGCATACAATGGCATCCGCCAAGGTTGCCTCCGGCGCCGTAAAGGCGATGGCGACCTGGTCTTTTCTCAAGATCGACGACAACTCGCTCGTCACGGTCAGACCAAGCGCGCTCGCGCTGATGGTCGTACCCACATCGGTTCCCACCGCTGCGTGGGTCGGCGACTCGGTACCTCCGGCCAGCTTCAGCTGTTCATCGGCCAGGGCGAGATGAGCCAACCGCTGGCCCATACGCCCGGCTACTCCGCATACGACGACTTCAGTCACGGACGCGATTCTCCTGGTGCCTGTTTAGCGGCACTGTTAGTAGGAAGCGTAGGTCAGGCGATCGACCAGGCTGGTGTCAGCGAGCCTGCTATCGATGTCAACGTCGAAGGCTTCAGCTATGGGTGCAAGTGCACCCGAATCGGCGCTCTGAACCTTCCTGGCGGCATCGACGACTACCTGTATTCCTGCCTTCGTCATCTTGCCCAGAGGCCGGCGACATGGGCCCGAAGGCATACCGAGAACATTCATGAGGGTCTTTATGCCCAGCGGATTGCGCGCCTTGCACAGCACCGGACCCCGAGAGCTCTCCTCGGTCGTGGAGACCGTTACGATCTGAAAGAGCGGCTGGAGATCGGAGGCCAGCTTGTCGGCCGTTTCGAGGTCGCCTGCCGACAACAGCTCGGTGAGCTTTTGGATGGGGCCGGGTATCACGTTGGAAGCTACCGATATCACACCCTGCGCCTCGATGTCGGAACTCTTCATCATAGCAACCGTCATGTCGTCGTCGCCGGAAAGGATATCGAAATCGTCCCCGCACACTTTCCGGGTCTTGGCCATGTTTTCCAGGTCGCCCGTCGCCTCCTTTACGGAGGAGACATTGTCGTACTGGTCCGCCAGAATGGCGAGATCCTCCACCTGCATCATGCAGCCGGTGCGACCGGGAATGATGTACGGAATCACCTGAACGCCGGGAAAACCGGCTGCGACCGGCTCGACATACTCGCGCCGAATCTCCAGCGAGCTGGGACCGTTGTAATACGGATCCACCAGCAACAAGGCGTCGGCGCCGGCATGGGCCGCGTGCTCGCTCGCTTCCATGGTCTCCTGGGTCGAGTTGCTCCCGGTACCCGCAATGGACAAGGAGCGGCCCTTGGTCCGCTTGCAGGTGCGGTCTATAAGCTCATTGTGCTCCTCCCAATTAAGCGTCGGACTCTCACCGGTGGTGCCCGCCGCCAGAATGCCCTGGCATTTGTTGGCGATCTGGAAATCGATCAGCTTTTCGACCCCGGAATAGTCGATGCTTCCGTCCTCCTGCATCGGCGTCACCAACGCCGTATAACATCCTTTGAACATGATTCACACCTCGTTCGGTGGACCTTGCGGCGAGGTCCTGAAAACGTCTATTTCGATCGGGGATTGACCAGCGTCGGAAACAATAACGCGACCGAAATTCAATGTCAACCGAAGGAGGTGAGCAGGAATGCCTACTGAACTGAGCATGCGTTACGGGTGCAATCCAAACCAGGGCGACGCCCGCGTTTTCATGCCCGGCGGTGGGAACCTTCCCCTTGAAGTGCTAAACGGCGCGCCCAGCTACATCAACATGATGGACGCTCTGAACTCCTGGCAGCTGGTGCGTGACCTGCGAAGAGCCCTCGAGCAACCTGCAGCGGCTTCCTTCAAGCATGTTAGCCCCGCGGGCGCAGCGGTAGCCGTGCCGTTGGACGATGCCCTGCGTGAGGCGTATTTCGTCGCCGACATGGAGCTGAGCCCGCTGGCCACTGCCTACGCCCGGGCGCGCGGTGCGGACCGGCTGGCGGCGTTTGGAGATTGGGTTGCGCTCAGCGACGAGGTGGACGAATCCACCGCCCGGCTGATCAAACGGGAGGTTTCGGACGGAGTTATCGCACCGAGCTATTCCGCGACAGCCATCGAGTTGTTGAAAACGAAAAAAGGGGGAAATTACCCCGTTTTTCAGATCGATCCCGACTTCGGACCAGGGCCGCTTGAGCAGCGTGAGCTGTTCGGCATGGCGCTGCAACAGGAACGCAACACATTTCTACCAGACGACAGCTTCTTCGCGAACATCGTCACGGTGAACCGGGAACTCTCTGAACAGGCACGTCGGGATCTGACCGTGGCTACGATCGCGGTGAAGTACACGCAATCCAATTCCGTCTGCCTGGCGTTCGATGGTCAGGTCATCGGCAACGGAGCTGGACAGCAGTCCCGGGTGCATTGCGTGCGTCTGGCGGCTTCCAAAGCAGACAACTGGTATCTACGGCAGCACCCGCACGTCCGCGCCTTGAGGTTCAAGAAGGGCGTCAAGAGGTCGGAACGCATCAACGCCATCGACCTGTTTCTCCAGGAAGAAGCTACACCCACGGAGCTGCGCGCCTGGGAGCAAAATTTCGCCGAAGTGCCCCAGCGTCTGAACGCCGAAGAGAAGCGGAGCTGGCTAGATAGGTTGGAAGGGGTCGCCCTGAGCTCGGACGCGTTCTTTCCCTTTCGCGACAACCTGGACCGCGCTTTCCGCAGCGGCGTTAAATACGTGGTTCAGGCGGGGGGCTCAATCCAGGACGCCGAAGTCGTTGCCGCCGCCGACGAATACGAAATGGTGATGATTCATTCCGGCGTGCGCCTGTTTCACCATTGATCGCTACTGCGTCACCACCTCACGACCGAAGCTGTCGGCGAAGATAAAGAAGTCGTCGAAATCCACAGTGCCGTTGCCGTTCAGGTCGAACAACGGGTCGAAGCCCCCATCCTGAAGCGACGCACCGAAGTTGTCAGCAAACAGGAAGAAGTCGTCGAAGTCCACCACCGGATCGTCATTGAAGAGACCCTGGACCGGCCTGCCTTCTGCGTCCCGGGGCAGTTCGGGCTCACCAATAACGACGGTACGCCTGCGGTCTCCCGCAGTTCCTCCGCGAATGACCTCCTCCGCCAGGTTGTCCCGATCTTTAGCCAGTACTTTGTAGCGGTAGGTACCATCGTCGGAAACCGGTGCGTCCACATACTCGCCGAAGCCGACCCCCACATCGGTCAAATGTTCGAACAAGGCGTCGTCGACGCTGCGGTAGATGCTGTAGCCGGTGATGGCAACCCGCTGCACTCGGCGGCCGTTGAACACGAACCACATCACCTGACCGTCCCCTTCCGGCAGAGTCCAAGTCAAAGTAACTGCATCGTCCGCCCACTGCGCCAACAGATCGATTGGCGGTTGCGGCGGCAGATTGTCCCGGCCGGCAGCGCGCCCGCCGCTCACTGTCAGACCGCTGGGCGGGGTCGAGAGCACGACCGGTGTGACTATGTCCAGCCGGCTCCTTCGTTCGGCTGCCCGCACCTGAGCACTGACCACCAACGCCGTATCCTGTCCTATCAGTCGAACGCTGGTGCGCGCAACTCCGGCGGATGGAACGACCACCGATGGACCCACGACGACGCCGGCCCCGCTGGCGACGCGAAAAACCACATCACTGGAATCCTCCACGGCAGGCTCGCCAAAGGTGTCGAAGAGCTCTGCCACCACCTCCACCAGGTTGGAGTCCTCCACCGCTCGCGCAAGCGACAGACCGATATTCGTGGCCGGAGCTACCACCCCCACCGTAAGCGCCACAGACTGCAATCCGGAAAGCTGCGCCTCGATCCGTACTGCTGTACTCGGAATCCCCTCGAACACCGCATCGACCACGCCGGCGGTCACGATCTGTCGGGTCCCCTCTGAGAAGACCCCCTCTCCTTGCACATCAAACACGATCTGAGAATGATCGTTGGTCGACAGAGCTTCCCCGGCGCGATTCTGAACCACCACCCGGAAAACCAGCTCGATGTCGCCGGCATCGGTGAGCCGTTCCTCCACGAGCTCCAATCCCAGCTGGTACGGTACGCCGGTTCGAGGCGCACCCGAAGCCAGCGCCGCCAACTCCGCCGGATCCATGTCGAAGCTATCCAGAAGCTCCCCACTGTCCGGATCGAGCACGGCCAGAATCCCGGCTTCGAAATCGGTGACGAACAGGCGATCGCCGATCAGAGCCAGCCCGGTAGGCAGCTCCAACTCCGTTTCCAGCTCATTGATCACCATGCCGTCTTCCGGGTCGATCTCGAAGATCTTTCCTGGGCGAATTCGGCTGGCAAATACCCGATCGCTGCCCGCCCCCAAACCCCCAACGAGATCCACGCCCGGCTCCAATATATCCACCACGGTTCCGTTCTTCGAATCGAGCTTGTAGATCCGGTCTTCCAGGAAACTCACGGCATATAGCTGGTCGCCGCAGTAGGCCAGTCCATCGACGGAATTGGTCGGCGACGGAATACTGTTCCAAATTGTACCGTCTTGTGGATTCAGTTCGTAGATTCGTTGATCCGGATCGGTGGCGTCGGCGAAGTACAGGCTCGTACCCGAATACGCCAGACCGCAAGGACCCTCCGGTCTGCACAGAACCGGAGTGGGAAAGGATTCGAGGACACTGCCATCCTCCGAGTCGATCAGCAAGATCTGGCTGTTTGCGGCATCCAACCCGAACAACCGCTCCTGACCCGCAACGCCGGCGGGTAGCGCCAGGAGACCAACCACCGCGAAAAGCCGTAGCCTCGTCATGATAACCTGCATCCCTCCACTGGTTTAGCACAGCAACAGAAGCTTGCGGGTTTGATCGAACCTGCCCGCCCTGAGACGCACCATGTACACGCCGCTGGCCGCCGATCGGCCACCATCGTCGAACCCGTCCCACTGCACAGAGTGGAATCCGGGTTCCCAGCCGTTCAAGTTCCATGTTCGCATTCTCTGTCCGAGCACGTTGTATATACTCAGCTCGATATTGGGTTCCTCCGCGGAACTGGTCAAGGAGGGAACCGCGACCGGCAGGGTGGTGCTGGGATTGAACGGATTGGGATAGTTCGGATGTAACGCAAATGCGGTCGGGACTACTTTGGCAAATGCCAGTTGCTCCACTCTCCACGCGCGCCCTGCGCCGCGCCCTACGAGACCTTCTTCCACCACGAATTCCACGTTTCGCGGTGGTCCCTGGAGCCGGAAGAGCAGATCGACGCCAACGTCGTTGCCCAGCTCAACGGCGGACTGCCGCCCTTTGACGTGGTCGGCAAAAGCGAAAACGCCGCCTTCCTCATGTACGAGATGGAGGCGCGTCTCGCGGCCACCCAATGCGAGCGCCGTGTCGACCGTTCCCACGTACTGCAGGATCGGAGGATCTGTTCGTACCGAAAACCCGTAACCCGTGAGTTTCGGCAGCTCGTGGAGGCGCAAACGCAAAGCCACCTGCCCATCATGGAACGCCTCCGCCCGCAGCTGAAGATTCGAACCTTTGGCGACTTCCGCCCCTTGAGAATTGGCCAGCTTGCTGGTGTTGGTTTCTCCGAACTTCTGCTTGAGAATGCCCAGATCGGAGGACCCGACTTGTCCGTCCCGATCCAGGTCGAGAATAGGATCTGCGCTGCCGAAACCGTTCGCCAGAATGAAGAAATCCCCGAAGGACACGCGGCCGTCGCCGTTGAAATCCTCGAAGGTGAGAGCGGCTGACGCCTGATTGGGCCTCAACCGGACAGGCTCACTCCACGGCCCCTCGAACTGCCCGTCGAAAACGCGGGCGCGCCACCAGTAGGAGCGCGTCCGCACCAGATCCTTGTCGACCCGCCAACGGGTGGAACCTCCGAACCCTTCCGGGATATTCCCCTCCCTTGCGACGATGGTCGTGAAGTTCGAGCTCGTGGAGATGTGCACGGTGTAGGTCAGTTCCGCCCCGGCATCTACCGGAACGGCGTTCTGGATCACGAGAATCGGCCGCTGCGGCTCAGCACCTTGCTCGAGGCCGAGAATCATCGGCGTGCCGGAGACCAGATCGACCGACGGCGTACCTTCGGCAATCGAGCTCTGCTCGCTTTCGTTGGGAGGTGACTGGTTGTCGGAAGCGGAAATGCGGTAGCGATAGACCTGACCGTCCACCAGTCCCTGATCTAGGAACCGCGGTTCCGTAAGATTGGTGGCCACGGCTTCGAAGGTTCCGTTCTGCTCGCGGTAGACGCTGTATCCGGTGAGATCCTCCTCGGTGTTGGGCTCCCAAACCACCAGATTTGCCCCGGAACCCGGAAGCACGGAAACGGCGTCGGGAATCGCGGGAGGCTCCCCATCCGGATCGGATCTGGTAGCGAAGCTCATCACGGCAGTTACCGTAGGTCCGTTGCCGGCGCGGTCCGATGAGCCAACTCGGTAATGATAAGTAGTATTGGGCTCGAGATTCGTCAGCAGCACCCTGTGTTGCACGTCGTCCACTGGGTCGCCGATTACGGAGCCCAGATAGGGAGACTCGTCGAAGTCGACATACGAGTCGGCGAGCTCGTCGGTGGTCCAGGTGATGGTGGCGCTTCGGTCGGTTATGGCGACTTCATGGGGACCGTCCACGATGCGCGGTGGCTCCAGATCGGGGCCGGAATCCGTCTGCGTGCGGACCAGAAACGGTTCCGGTGTCTCGTTCTGGCTGGCGTCGACGAAACTCATTCTAAACACGTACTCCGTATTTGCGGTCAGGTTGGTAATTGTGGTCTGCTGGACGTTTTGCCGCACAATGACCTCGTGAGTGAACAGCTCGCCCTCTGCGTCTTCGTACTCGATGGTGGCGGCAGCGGCCTCGTCCGTGCGCCACGCCAGCACTACTTCATCATCGGTTTGCGCGACCACCCGCGGCTCTTCGACCAGTCTTGGCGGTGAGAAGTCGGTTTCCACGCCGGTAGATACGATCGCCTTGGAACTGGTAGCCGCTCCGTTCCCGGAAGGATCGGTGGATTCCGCCTGGAAGTGGTAGCGTTGGCCGGACGTCAGGTTGGTCAGGGTCACCACATGGCTTTGCACGTCCTGAGCGTTTCCAACGATCTGATCCAGCTCTTCGGTGGTGCCGAAACGGATGAAACTGTCGGCTACCTCGTCCGTTTCCCACGCTACCGTAAAGGAGTCGGCGGTTTTTTCAAGAATTCTAGGAGCGCCGGTTATAATCGGCAGCTGGGTGTCGGCGAAGCTGTCCGTGACGAAGAAACCGTCACCACCCGGCGGTTGCAGGATCTTGCCGGACCCTCCCTCTATCAGCTTTTGCAGAAACTGCGATTGCCCTCGTCGGGCGCGGTTGCCGGCACGGTCGCGACATTCGATGATGAAGTTGTATCCCGTTCGAGGACGGAGCTTGGTGAGACGCAGGCTGTGATCGGTCACGAACTCATTGCTGGACACCTGGCCGCGAATCAAACCTCTTCGCGAGAAACCGAAGAACCTAACTCGCGAGGTAGCGCGCTCATTGGTCTTCCAGCGTATGACGGCCGTCCGATTCGTCCAGTTGACCTTCATTCTCCCGATGTGGGGGGCTTGCGGTCCGGAAGAGACTGGGTCCGGAATCGCAGCTCGACGCTGTGCAGCTCGGTGCCAGCAGGATCGGAGCTCGCCAGATTTCCGGACAGGTCTGCGCTGGAGACGACAGCCTCGTATTCGGTGCCTGGCTCCAGGTTCGGAATGACCATCCGATGCCTCTGGACCTGGGCCCCGTTTTCCAGGCGTCCGCTGCGCCCGCCGGCCTGTTCGGCCTCATCGGTGTCTACTACTTTGGCGGAGGGGCCCAGGGCGTTCCATTCCACGATCGACGAGGACGGTTCGTCCGTATCCCACACGACCGTTACGCCGTTGGGGGTCCGCGCCACGAAACGTGCCGGCGGCGAGGAGATGATCGCCGGTGGGGTCGTGTCCGGAATCGACTTCGTCTTGAAGCCGATCGGTCCGCTGCTGGTCTTGTTGCCAGCCACATCGGTGACCTCAACCGTCGCGCTGTATTCCCGATCCGGCTCCAAGGGTGAAAGGACCAGTCGGTGAGTGGTCCGAAAGTTTGGATCGACTGTGGTCCTGCTGTGGCCGTCCAGGACATAAGGCAGCGCAATGGCGGCGGGCTCGTCGGTGCTGGTCTCGATAACGGCGTCGCTGGTCGTGGTGGAGACGACGATGGGGCCGGTGTTTATATCGGGCGGATCGGCGTCCGGCCCCGGATTGGTGGTGACCGTAAAAGCTTCCGCCTGCTGCGCTGCGGCGATCTTTGCCGAAGCGAGAACGGGAAACAAGGTTGGGCCGTTGCCGGCGGCATCGACCACGCTTACCTGCACATGGTAGGTGGTTCCCGGCTTCAGTCCGACGACCCGGAACTTGTGATCCGATGTCAGCCCCGGCGAAACCAGATGACCTGACCCGGATGCGGAGGTGACTCCGTAGTCGACGGTGGCGGAGGTGGGTTCGTCGGTGCCGAAATCGAGCTCGAAGTTTTCGTGGGACAGACCTTCGACGATAGGTGGTCGCGTATAGACCGGCGCGATGATGTCGGGTGCTTCGAGGGTCGAGAACGTGAAATTCGTGCGCGTGCTCGAGTTGTCCGACGGATCTGTAGACCCCACGGAACCTGAGTAGGTGGTGTTCGTTTGCAGGTTAGTTGCCTCGATGGCATGCGCCGTCACATCCGCCGGATCCGTTAAGGTGAGCTCTTCGCCCTGCCGGGGTCGTAGCCGGACGTGGCTGTCCGCAACCTCGTTTGTCCTCCAGGTAATGGTTACGCGATCGTGCTTGCGGTCCGAGATGATCGGCAGTCCCAGAACCTCAGGCGCCACCACATCGGCCTCGGCTTCCGTAGTAAACCGGCCCGTCGCTTGGGAGGAGCCGGAAACCACGTATTCGTACTCGGTCGCGGGGGTCAGGTTGGTCGCCAACAGGGAAGGTTCGTCATCTAGGTCGGAGACCACGGTGACTCGATTATCTGGAGCGTCGACCGGATAGTAGGTCAAAGAGGCGTTTGTCGGCCGGTTGAAACGCACGAAAATGGTCGCCCGGTCGTGACTGACCTGCTGCGTGGCAGGGCCGGCCGTTATCTCGACCGGTGCCGCCGGCTCCCCGAGCGTCTTGAAGCTCAGAACCTCTGATACCGTGGCGTTGCGGTTGAGGTCGGAGGCCGTCACCTGGAAGAAGTATTCTGTCGCGGTCGTCAAGCCGGTGACATTGAAGCTCTGCTGCTTCTGGCGCACGGTCGTGCTGAAGGGCGCCAGCGGATCGCTCAAATTGCCGTTGGTGCTTATGACGACGAGACCGTCCGCCGGCTCATCCGCTTCCCAGCGTATCCTTGCGCGGTCGATTCCGATGTCGTTGGCAGCCGGCAACAGAGTAAACACCGGACCCTCCACGTCGGGCGTTCCCCTGGTGGTGAAGGTGACCGTTTTGGGTGGAGCGACGTTGCCAGCAGCATCCTTCGCCACCAGCTCCACCTGGTAGGTCGTCCCGGACTCGAGCCGGGTCAGGTTCACCCTCTTTTTCCGCTTGCGCTCGGTCAGGGCCACCTGATCCCTCCCAGGATTCGCCGTCGTGCCATAGGTCGCGGTCAACTCAACCGGCTCGTTGTAATCGACGGCAATCGTCACGCCCGATTCCGAAAGGCCTTGGAGATCAGGTCCTATTTCTACCAGCGGTAGATTCTCATCCAACGCGGTCGTGGTCTCGAACCCCGTACTGCCCTCTGCCACGTTCCCCTGTGGATCCCGTAGGGTCACATGCCCGGCGTACCTGGTGCCAAGGGTCAACCGGGTGACCTCCACCCGGTGCTCTGTTGCAAGATCGGTAAACTCGATGCGCCTTGTTTCGCCGGCGGCGAGGACCTTGGCATTCAGCTCCGGCGTGACCTCGAGGGTTCCAGTAGTCGGCTCGTTGGAGCGGACCAGCATCGTCGCTCGATCGGTGCCGATGCCCTCGGCGAAAAATTCCTCGATTTCGGGAGGCGTCTGATCACGCCCATCAAGAGTGCGGAATTGACCACGAAACGGGGGCGTACTGTTTTGAAAACGATCTTGGACCTGTACTTCGAAGAAGTGGGTAGTGCCGGGATCCAGGTTGGAGAAACGCACGGAATGGCTCGATCTCAGGTCCAGGCTTTCCCCCTGAATCGCCTCCGACAGATCGCTCCGTTGCGACAGCAGCACCCTCATCCGGGTGGGCTCGTCGGTCTCGGCGGTGATGGTCGCTTCGTCGTCGGCCAAACCGACGGCAGCCGGACCCGCAGCGAATCGGGCGGGATCGGTATCGGGCCCATCCCTGGTGACGATTTCGATCGGATCGGAAGAGCGCTCGTTACCACTCAAGTCCCGAATGAAGACGCGCAGAAAGTAGCTCGTACTTGCGCTGAGTCCCGAGAGGGTGATTGCGTGCACCGTGCTCGTTTGGGTGCCGGAGGCGAACAGCCCGTCGCTGAGATCCTGGTCGGTATCGTAGCGGATCCAGGATGTGGTGAGTTCATCCGATGAGAATTCGAAGATCGCGCCGACATCGCTCAAGCCCCGAAAAGCGGGTCCCGCCGTGAAGCTGGGCAAGATAAGGTCGGCTACCGCGTCCGTGGTGAACGCCCCCGAGCGAATCTCGGAACGAAGACCGACCCCATCCTCCGATTGCGCTTCGAATTCGTAGGTGGTCGCGGGATCCAGACCGGCAATCTGCAGGGCGGGATTTTCATCGAGCTGGTCCGACCGTACCTCCTCGAACTGCTGCATAGTAGCGCCCGCCTTTGCCGCAACCGCCGGCCGATAGCGCACGACGTTCTTGGTCGGTTCGCTCATCTTCCAGCGCACGACGGCGCCGTCATCGGTGATGCCCTCGACGAAGGGATCGATTACAAACGCCGGCGGAGTCGTATCGGGTGCCAGGAGGGTCAGGGTGGTTCCCTCGAACGGCTCGGTCGTGTTTCCGGCAGCGTCCCGGGAGGTGAGCGAGTAGCGGTATTGCGTCGCCGGGCTCAGTCCGCCCACCGTGACCTCATGGTCTAAGACGAGATCCGCAACAATCTCGCCAAACTCCTCGGTGGATCCCGGGCTTGCGTCCATCAGGTTGACGACGCTGTTGGAGCGCTCATTGGTGCGCCAGGAGAAGGTGACGAAATCGGCTCCCGGGCCCGTCTGGACGAAGGAGATTTCCGGCGCTTTCCGATCGGCCTCGGTCTCGAAGGTGGCCGAATACTCGGCCGTCAGGCCATCTGGATCCGTTGCCACCATGCGCACGGTATAGGAGGTTCCCGGATCCAGCCCGCGGGCGTTATAAACGGGCGCGCTCGCACCCGCTGCGACCTGCTGAGGAGCTTGCCCGGTAATGCCAAGAAAGATATCGAAGGTCAGTGGGTCGCCATCTACATCGCCGGCCGCCCCGGTGATCTGCGGATTCAGGCGAACCTCGGTTGCCCCGTCCAAAGGAAATTCCGCGGCGATCGTCGGAGGATCGTTCACCGGAGTCCATTCGAGGGTGATGGTCTGGGTAGCGGCTGAGCCGGTGGCGGGATCCGTAAGGGTAATGGTCGCCGGCGTGCTGCCGAACTGGTCCTTCACCGGAGTAAATATGAGGCTGCCGACGGCGACGTTGGACACCAACCCGCTGTTGTAGTCAATGGCGTTGAATACCAGGGTGGTCTCATCCCCATCCAAGTCCTTGCCGTGCCCCGCAGTCACCAGTGTGAGCGGAGTATCTTCCGTAGTCACATGGTTTGCGTCGAACGGGGGATCGATCTGCGGAGGATCATCGACACTGGTGACGGTCAGGGATACCGCTGCCACGTTGCTGTCGGAGGTGCCGTCATTCACCTTGAAGGTAAAACTGTCGGCGCCGTGGAAATTCGGGTTGGGCGTGTAGGTGACGTTGGGCGGGGCTCCCGTCAGGGTGCCGTTGGTCGGGTTGGTCACGATCGTATATGAAACCGCAGCCCCCTCGGGATCGGCTCCCTTCAACACAACCGCCACGGCCACATCCTCCGCCGTTTCCACGTTTTGCGGATCGGCCGTGGGCGGCTTGTTGATCTGGATCGACACGGAAGCCTGGCTCTGCCCCCCCGGCCCGGCCACGAACGCAGTTGCGGTACCAGAATCGTCGTACTTTGCAGTCATCGTGTAGGTGATGGAGGTGGTCAGGGCGTGGCTCCTGTCCAGCTTTTGACCGGTGGCATCGTTCGACTCGACAAAGGTGGTCTGCGAATACCCGGTCACCTGTACCGTGAGTGTGACCATGACGCCCGGGGTGCCGGAGGAAGGGCTCGCCGAGATCGAGACCTGAGGAGCAGCCGGGGCGTGGATCGTCAGTGTCTTAGAAGCACTGCCCGAATATACCGCGTCACTGATGCTGGCAGTAACACCGTAGACACCTGGTGCCGTCGGTGGTCCACCGATGCCCTGATTGTTCTGTGTATAGGTGTAGATGAATGCGACACTGATCGCTTGACCGTTGAACGTGGCAGTGGCTCCGCTGGCCGCAATCGGCGAGCCGGTAAATCCGGCCGATTGCTCCGGCAGTGTAACGGTCGCTTCGGGGACATCGATGGTTACCTTGTTAGCCGAGCTGGCGATGACCGCGGAGCCAAAGCCACCGGCGCTGGTAACGAGAAATCCCGCCGCCGCCCCGACGGTAAATGACCTGCCGTCGTCGGGGATTCCACTCCCGATACAGACCACGGCAATGTAGAAGATCTCCGTGGTGGGTATGGTCTCCGTCGCCGAAGGCATAATTGCACTTGGACTGTCTACGGCGGCGACAGCCGAGCCAATCAAGCCATCATCCGAGCTGAAGGTGTTGTCGGTGCTTTTGTATAGTTCGATTCTTACCAGGTGAGTGGAGAGAATCGGATTGGGTGTGGAGCCGCTGATGGTAATCGCGAAAGAGGTGAGGGTCGTGGCCCCATCGCCGGTTACCCCGACAGCCATCACCTGAACCTTGTCGCCCGGGAATTTGGTTATGGTGCCGGCAAGCCCCGTTGCCGCGGTGCTTTCTGAAATGGTCACGAAGGTGACTTTGCGCAGCCGATCGTTCGCGTTGTCAGCGATGAACATGGCGATCTCGACGCCGTTGGATGTGGTGCAGTACAACCCCTGCGGATCCGCCAAATTACCAAGGAGGGCATCAAGGGCGTCTAGGTAAGTCCAACCCGATGAACCCGAGAACGTGAACTGGCCGGCGACTCTCGAGATGATGCCGGCAAAGATGAACTTCCGCACGACGTTATTGTAAGAATCCGAAACAGCGATCGTCGAACCGGTGCCGGTTACGAAAACACCGCCCGGCATTTGCAGCTCAGCCGCCGTCGCCAGCCCACCATCTCCAGAAAATGCGCCCACACCTGTACCGGCTGCCGTGGTGATGAAACCGGTCCCGAAATCATATCGACGAATGCGGTTGTTCCCCTGATCGGCGATATACAAATAGGTGTCGGAATCATCCACCTCCACATCGTACGGATCGCTCAGGGTGGCCGAGGTCGCCGCGCCGCCGTCGCCGGAGAAGCTGCCATTGCCAAATCCGGTGGCGCCGCTTCCAATTATGGTGGTTATGATGCCGGAGACAAGGTCGATCTTGCGGATGCGATGGTTGTTGGTGTCGGCGAAATAGAGATTCGTGCCGATAACGATGAGTCCTCGCGGATCGTCGACGTTGGCTGACGTGGCCGCACCCCCAACTCCGGCGAATCCAGAAGTACCTGTACCGCCGATGGTGGTGATGATGCCCGTGCTCAGGTCGACCTTCCTGATCCGGTAATTCCCAGAGTCGGAGATATACAATGCGGTGGAGGTCAGAAATATGCCCTTCGGGTTGCAGATGGCGGCGCTGGTCGCCTGCCCACCGTCCCCGCTAAACGCACCACTTCCATTCCCGGCGACGGTGGAGATGAGCCTGGTCACAGCGTCAACCTTGCGAATGCGATGATTCTGATCGTCGGCGATGAACTGGTTGCCTGACGCATCCAGCCACACGTCCTTGGGGTTAGATAGGACTGCGTTTGTGGCCAGCAGTCCGTCACCGACCCCGCCGCCGGCAACGGTGCTTATGAGTCCACTGCCGTTGTCTATCTTGCGAATGCGGCCGTTCGAAGAATCTGCGATGAAGACGTTGCCCGACCCATCCACAAACACGCCGCCCGGGAACGCTATGGCGGCAGCCGTAGCAGCAATGCCGTCGCCGTTGTAGAAAGCCGAGCCGATACCGGCGATGGTGCTTATGAACCCCGTGCCGACATCTACTTTTCTAATGTAGTTGCTGCCATCGACGCCGATCCAGAAGTCGCCGGCGTTATTGGCAAAGATTCCCACCGGACCGCTCATGTTGGCCGAGGTCGCTGCTCCGCCGTCGCCGCTATGCCCACCGGTTCCGGTTCCAGCCACCGTGTTGATGGTGCCACCGGTTACTTTTCGAATGCGGTTGTTGCTCGTATCTGCTATATAGATGTTCCCCGATGAGTCAACCCACAAACCTTCCGGACTGTCGAGGGTGGCGCTGGTGGCGGCACCCGCATCGCCAGAAAAGGAGCCGTTGCCCAATCCGGTGGCGCCGCTGCCAGCCACCGTCGTGATAATACCGGTTCCCGCATCGACCTTGCGAATGCGGTGGTTGTTTCGATCGGCGATGTAGAGATCGCCCGTCGAAGTCACCCGAACATCCATCGGATTGTCGAGGGTGGCACTTGTCGCCGCCCCACCGTCACCCGTGAAACCGGATGAGCCCCCAGTTCCGGCAACTACATTGATTATGCCCGTCGTTGCGTCTACCTTGCGCACGACATGAGCAAATCTTTCAGTGAGATAGATATTTCCGGCCGCATCGACATCGACGCCGTAGGGATTTGATAGAAATGTGTCTGTTGCCGGAACGCCGTCGAGGGAGTTAGCAGTTAGGCTCCCGGCCACCGTCCTGATGATGCCGGTGCTTACTGTGACTTTGCGGATCAGGCCATTGAAAACATCGGCTATGAAAATATCTCCAGATGCGTCGACAATTACCCGGCGAGGAAAACTCAGGCTGGCGTTGGTCGCCTGGGCGTTGTCGCCGACCCCACCACCGGCGACGGTCGATAGCTCGTACGGCTGTGACCCAGCAGGTTTGATTGCGGAAGAGCAAAGTAGAACGATCGCGGCCAGCAGACCAGCGCTCGATATCGATCCCGTGCCGCTGTGTCTTTTGTGCGACATTGGTCGAAACATCGTGGCCCCGCGTGTTTCCATCATCTCGACGCCTGTATTGCAGTCATGCTGTCTGGAGCGATCTCCTAACCAGAGCGATTTCCTATTGCTCCGGGTCGTTATTTATGCGCAACAAGATACGAAACGGAGGCAAACGTTCCAACAGAAATAGTGGCGGTTTTGACTTTACCCGACCCACTGAAGTATTGAGCCACATTGCAGTTACCTCACCAACAGCATCTTGCCGGTCTGCTCGAAGCCGCTGGCCTCCAACTTCATGAAGTAGACTCCGCTGCCGCTGCTGCGGCCGGCATCGTCTTCGCCATCCCAGGTGACGGCGTGGAACCCCGCTTCGCGCTGATCGAGCTTCCATGTTCTCACCGGTTGGCCCAAGATGTTATAAAGCACCAGCGACGCGGACCCCGCCATTCCCGGAGGAATCGCCAGCGGAATCGTGGTCGACGGATTGAACGGATTCGGGTAGTTGGGGAAAAGTGCATAGCTGCGCGGCAACACCCGCGCCGTGCCCAGCTCGGCGACGCTCCAGGCACGGCCGGCCCCCTTGCTGACGTAGGCTTCGTAGAGCTGCAATTCGATGTTGCGCGGTGCCCCTTTCATCTCGAACAGCAGATCCACGCCCAGCTCGTCTTCTATGCTCACGCCGGGTTGGCGGCCCTGCACATGCTCGGCGAACACGAACAGGTCACCCATCTCATGGTCAAGCTGCAATGCGGCTTGCGGGCCACCCAGATAAGCCACCGAATCCACCCTGCTGCGGAAAGCCAGGATCGGCGGATCCGCGCGCACCCCCAACCCGTATCCCAACAGCTGGGGCACCCCTGTGAGCCGCAGTCGCACCACCACGTGCCTGCCCATCGCATCCGCCGCCACCTTCATATGCGAATCCTCGGCCACCTCCATCTTCTGGGTAAACATGAGCTTCCTCGCGGCTCGTTCCCCGAAGCTCGTCTTCAGCAAGGCGAGATCACCCTGCCCGACCCGGCCGTTCCGGTCCAGATCGAGGGTCGGGTCGGCGCTCCCGAAACCACTGGCAAAAATGAAGAAATCGGCAAAGGAAACATTGCCGTCGCCGTTGAAGTCGCGGGAGGCCAGCGCCGGAACCGTCGCCTGGCGGGGACGCAGTCGCAACGGCTCGCTCCACGGTCCGGTAAAACGGCCGTCGGTGGCCCGCACCCGCCACCAGTAGAAGCGGCTGGTGACCAGCTCGCGACTCACCCGCCAGCGGGTCAGTCCGAACCCTTCGTCGATATTGCCGCCGCGGCCAACCACATCGGCGAACGCGGAGCTGGTGGAGATCTGCACGGTGTAGGTCAACGGCTCTCCCATCTCCACCGATTCAGCGTTCTGGATGACCAGGATCGGGCGACTGGCGGTAGCTCCCTGCTCCAACCCGAGAATTGCGGGCGCCCTGGGGACGTTGTCGGGATCAGGCGTCCCGGATGAGATCTCACTGGCCAGGCTTTCGTTCGGAACCGCCTCGCGATCCACCGCCGTAACCTGGTAGCGATAGAGCCGACCGTCTTCAAGGCCTTGATCAAGGAATCGGTTTTCTTGCACCTGGGTAGCGATGGGGGCGAACGAACCGTCGTCGTCGCGGTAGATCGTATAACCGCCCAGATCCGCCTCGCCGTTCATCGTCCATTCCAGCAGGTTCTCGCCGCTCCCGGGGAATACCACCAGACCCTCGGGCGCCAGCGGCGGGGTTTGGTCCGGTTCCCCCAAGGTGGTGAAGGTGGAAACAGAGCTCAGGACCGGACCGTTCTCCGAGCGATCCGTGGAGCCCACCCTGTAGTAGTAGGTGGTAGAAGGGTCCAGATTGGTGATGATCACGCGATGGTCCAAGCGATCCGAGAGACTGCCGACAACCGTGCCCAGATACGGCGACGGGCCCAATTCCACATGGGAATCAGCCAGCTCATCCGTCCTCCAGGTCAACGTGGCACTCTGATCGGTCAAGGCGACCATATCGGGTCCACTTAGGATCCGCGGCAGCTCGAGATCCGGCCCCCGGTCGGTAACGAGGCGCAGGACGAACGGATCCTGGGTCTCGTTGCGGCTGGCATCGCTGACGAAGATGCGCAGGGCGTATTCGGTGTCCGCCTGCAGGTGATTGAGAACGACCTGCTGATCCGCACGACGCTGATCCACCTGGCTGGTCAGGGTTTCACCGCCGCTTTCGTACTCGATGCGGGCGGCGGCGGCTTCGTCCGTATGCCAGCCGACAACCACTTCCGCGTCGGTGCGCGCCACAACCTGAGGCTCGCTCTCGAAGCGGGGCGGCGACAGGTCGACCTCCGCCGCAGTGGCGGCGATAGCGAGGGGACTCAACGATGGTCCATTGTCCGACGGATCGGTCGACTCGACCCGGTAGAAACACTTCTGACCGGGGACCAGGTTGGTCAGGGTAACCCGGTGCTGTCGCACGTCGCGAGCCGAGCCCACCGAGCGATCGACGGCTTCCGTAGAGCCGAAACGGACGAAACTGTCCGCAAGCTCATCGGTTTCCCACATGATGGTCAAGCTCTGGTTGGTGCGCTCGCTGATCCACGGTCCGGCAGTGATCGCCGGTGCCGTCATGTCCGGATTCACCTCGGTAACGAAGATGCCCTCTCCTCCCGATACCTGCAGCAGTTTCGCGGCCGCCTCCGTTAGCGGCTTGTTCAGAACCCGGGAGGCGCCCGCGATCGCGACGTTTCCAGCTTGATCGACGGAGGTGATGCGGAACTGGTAATAGCTGCGCGGCACTAGATTCGTAAGAGTTATGCTGTGGTTCTGCGCCAGCGCGTTGATCTCCTCGAACTGCGGCTGCTCGTTCTGCGATACCCTGATGTAGTCCACTCTCGAGGTTGCCGGCTCGTCGGTGCCCCAGAAAATGACCGCTGTTTGATTGGTCCAGACGAGATTTGGCCGCGGCCTGAACATGGGTGGGGTTTCGTCCGGTTCGGCCAGGGTGGTAAAGGCATGGTCGACGCTGTGCAGCTCGGTGCCTGCCGGATCGGTGCTAAACTCGTTGCCCGCCAGGTCGCGGCCACTGACCTTGAAGTGGTAGGTAGTGCTGCGATTCAGGTTGGACACGGTGAACGAGTGCTGCTGCTGCAACCCGCCGCGGTCGATATGCACCCCGTACTGGGCGTTCAGACCGTAGTCGATGATCGTAGAGGCCGACTCGTCCGTGGTCCAGGCGATCGTCGCCTCGGTGTCGCTCTTGCCATAGACCGTGGGACCGGTGTCGATCTTCGGCGCCTCTTCATCCGGCGCGCCTTCGGTGGAGAAGCTGAAGCCGGTCCGCACCGTCGTGTTGCCCGCCGCATCCTCGAGCTCGAGCTCGTAGGTGTAGTCGCTGTCGAGCTCCAGGTTGGACAGCACCACCCGGTGAAAATCGAGGTAGCTGGCTAGCGGCACCGTCTCGGAGACACCGGCCAGGTGGTGCGTGAGTCGCAGCTGGGCGGGCTCGTCCAAGGTCACCTCGATCACCGCCTCGTTGTGGGTCGTCGATACGGCCAGCGGACCGCTGCTGATGAGCGGCGGAGCCGCATCCGGCTCCATCTCGGTGTTAACCGTCACGTCTCCCGAGCAGGCCGGGCCGTTGCCCACCCCGTCCGTGGCGCACACCCGCACGTGATACGTGGCGGCAGGGGCCAAGCCCACCAGCTGCCACTCGTGGCTGGGCACCAGATCGGCTCGGGGAAGATTCCCCAGCTCGTATCCCGCCGTCAGACCGTACTCCAGCACTGCGGTGGTCGCTTCGCTGGTGGTGGCGGCCACGGTGGCGCGGTCGTAACCGACGTCCAGTATCGCAATACCGCCAATGAATTCAGGAGGCGTCAGATCGGGTTCCGCCGGCGTAGTGAATGACAGCGCCAGGCTGGCCACGGGACCGTTCCCGGCCGCGTCCGTGGAAAACGCCTGGAAGGAGTAGGTGGCGTCCCCTTCCAGATTGGTGAGCGCCAGGTCGTGGTCGAACAGGTCGACGGCATTCACCACCGATTGCTCTATCCCGTCCGGGCCGGTGAACCGCACCTCCGCGTCCGCCGGCTCGCTGGTGCGCCACTGTATTCGTGCCCGGTTGAACTGCAGGTCGGCTACCGAGGGCTGACCCTGAAAGGCGGGCGCCGTCACGTCGGCCATGTCGGTGGTCATGAAGGTTCCCCCGTTTGGTCCGGAGACCAAGCCGCCGCCGTTCATCGAGCGCACCGCGTAGGTGTACTCGGTGTCGGGAGAAAGATTGGTCAACACCAGGTTGTGCTCGGTGTCGGGGGTGCCCCTGGTCTCGATGAAGGATTCAGCCGGGTCGGCGGTGGGATAGTAGGTCACCTCGGCATCGGTGGCCTGGTCGGTCTGCCAGTAGATCGTAGCCCGGTCCAGGCCGACACCCTGCTCGATTGGCCCCGCGGTAACGGTCGGTGGCGTGCTGGGTGCTGCCGCCAGGGTATGGAAGCTCACAATCTCGGAGATCGCCGTGTTTCCGGTGGCGTCCGTTGATGATACTTGCAGGAAATAGTCCGTGTCGGCGGTCAGGTCGGTGAGGTCGATGGAGTGACTCTGCTGCCGGATCAGATTGCGCAGGGCCAGCTCGCCGCACTCAGATCCGAGTTCATACTGAGGATCACCTCGCCGTCCGCCGGCTCATCCAGGCTCCACAACACCCGGGCGCGGTCGATCTGCACGTCTGAGGTATACGGCAACACCGTGAACACCGGCGCCGCGACGTCGGCGTCCGTCTCGGTGACAAAAGAAAAGGTGATCTCACTCGTGGCGTTGCCGGCGGCATCCCGCGCCACCAGGCCCGCGTGATAGGTTGTTCCCGCTTCCAACCCGCTCAAGCCCTCGCGATGATCCTGCCGCCGAGTGCTCACCGGCCGCACCTCCGCCCCAGTCAAATCCGGATTGACCGAGTACCGCAGGGTCAATTCCACCGGCTCGTCATAGCTCACCTCGATGGTCGCGCCGGAAACGGTGATGCCCTGCGCCACCGGCCCCGTTACTACCTGGGGCAGATCCAAATCTTCCATGCGCAGGGTGGTAAAGGAACCCACCCCGGCGTCGGAACTGTTGCCCTGGGCATCCTGGGCGAGAACAAACAGATCGTAGGTCGTATCCGGCGCCAGCTGGGTCAACGACACCCGGTGCTCGGTGGACGGCGTGATCTGGAACAGGATGCCACCCTCCGCCAGGCTGTTGATCTTGGCGTTGCCGAACGTGGCGTAGCTGAGGCTGCCGATGGTCAGCTCGTTAGTGCAATAGACGATGGTCGCCCCGGTGGCGCCGATGCCTTCCGCGTACGGCCCCTTCACCAGCTGAGGCGGGGTCAGATCCTGCTCCGCCAGGGTCGAGAACTCACCCCGCACCGCCGGCGTTTCATTGCCCGCCCCATCGCGGGCGACCACCTCGTAGAAGTACGGCGTGTCCGGCTCCAGATTGGTCAATGAAACGCTGTGATCGGCTTGCAGGGTAGCGCTCTCGCGCAGCACCGGATTGTCGAGGTTGGCGCTGGTGGACAGCAAAACTTGAAGTCGCACCGGCTCGTCGGCTCCCAGAACCAGAATGCCGCTCTGCTCGGTCAACCCCTCGATGGCGGGACCTATGAGAAACGACGCTGCCTGCAGATCCGGTCCGGCACGAGTGTCGAAGGAGCGCGCATCCGAAATCGTCTCGTTGCCGCTGCCATCCTGAATGAAGACCCGGTAGTGGTATGTGGTTTCCGCCAGCAGCCCGGCCAGGGTGATCTGGTGGCTACCCGAGGGCTGGGTGCCCGCGGCCAGGCGCCCGTCACCCAGATCGATGTCGGTGTCGAAGCGCACCTGGGCGTTTGTCGGCTCGTCGGTTCCAAACTCGATCTGCGCCGATGCCTCGGTAACGCTGAGAGCCGCTGGTCCGTGCACGAAACCTGGCTCTACCTGATCGGCTTCGGCCTCTGTGGTGAAGAAACCAACCTCCACCACCGACGGATTACCCACCGCGTCGTGGGATTCCACCTCGATGCGGTAATCCGTATCCACCGACAGGCCGCTCAGGCCAACCGCGTGGTCCTCGAGCAAACCCGGGTCGATGATCTCGCCGCCCGTCTGTTGCGTCTCCACCACCTTGGCCACACCCTGAGGTTGCCAGCGCACCCGGCTGTCGCTCAATTCATCGGTTCGCCAGCGCACCACGGCGCTCTGCTCGGTGATCCCTTCCACGTACGGCGACACCAAGAACTGAGGCGGATCTTCGTCCGGTGCCGCCAGGGTCAGTGCCTGGCCGCTGACCGGATCGGAGGTATTGCCCGCCTCGTCCGTTGAGCGGAGCTCGTAGTCGTACCAGGTGGCCGACGACAGGCCCTCCAGCGTGACGCTGTGCTCGGTAACAAAGGCTCCCTCCACCACGTCGAAGACGGTCTGCTGCTGGGTGGCAACCACCTTGGCAGGGGGAGCATCCTCTGCGGCGTGGACGGCCGTGTTGCCCGGCTCGTCGGTGGACCAGCTCAGGGTCAGCATATCGTGGGTTACGGCAGCCCGCACGTTGGACAGCACCGGCGGGCGCAGATCCTGTTCGGTGGTGAAGCCAAAGGAGGCTGCAGCCGTAGCGCCGGCGGGATCACGGGCGGTCACACTCCAGCCGTAACCGACGCCCGGATCGAGATCCATGGCGCTGTAGGTGGTGGCGCTGGTGCCCCCGGCCACCGAGGATTCTGCTCCAGCCGGACCGAGCGAAACGTCGTAGACCAGGCTCTCGCCATCGACATCGACCGCGCTCCATGACAGCAGCGGCGAGAGGGTGACTTCGGTGGCGCCGTTGGCGGGGAAATTGGCGACCGGGACGGAAGGCGGATCGTTGATCGGGTTCCAGGTGAGGATCACGGCCTGGGTAGCTTCGTTCCCCGTGGACGGATCGGTGAGATGAATGGTGGCGGCGGTAAAGCCATGGGCGTTAGCGACGGGCGTGAAATCGATGCCGGCACTGCCCCCCGCGGCGGCGCCAACCAGGCCGGCGTCGAACCCGGAAGCAGACCAGACCAGGGTGCCCACGTCGGTGTCTACGTCCGCCGCATTGCCGGCCCCGGCCACTTGCAGACCTATGTCCTCGTCCGCCTCGAAGTTGCCCGCCAGTGCCGTGATTTCGGGCGGATCGTCCACGGCTGTCCAGGTGAGATTCACCGACTGCTCTGTGCTCAAGCCGTAGACGTTGGTGCGGGTTATGGTCACCGCATCATTGCCGGATGCGTTGGTTACGGGCGTGAACTGGATCATGTCACCCACCACCGCAACACCGGAAATGAGAATGACATCAGTATCGCTCACGCTCCAGGTTCCCGCCTGCGGGTCCTTGCCCATTAGATCCAGCTCCAGAACACGGTCCTCCAGCTCCGTTGCGGCGGCGATGACATCCACCTGTGGTACGCTGTTGACCGTGATCGACTGACTCACCTGCACCACGTGTTCGCCCAGGCTCTTGGGGCCGCGCACGGTCAGCAGGGCTTCGTGGCTCCCTGGCGTGGAATAGGTCACCGCCACCGATTTGGTGAACGAAATCCCCGCGCCATAGGTGTTGTCGGAAATGGCTCCCCCATCGGTATTGGTCTCCAGAAACGCCGCATAGGAATACCCGGTCACCTGAATAGTGAAGGTGACACCGAATGGCGGATTCCCCTGAGTAGCCGAAGCAGACAAGGTCACCACCGGAGCCGGCGGGTCGTTGATGGTCAGGGTTCCAACCGTATTGCCGCTGTAGTTGGCGTCACTGATGGTAGCGGTCAATCCGTAGACGCCAGGGGCGGATGGCGGTCCTCCCAACGGCAGCAGGTCTTTGGTATAGCTGAAGCCGACTGACAACCCCGCTGGCGTGGTGGTAGCCCCGCCGGCCTTGGCGGTGCCGTCGTAGGACGCGGTGAGATTGTTCAGCGCGATGATAGCGGTCGCCTGGGCCACCGAAAAGCTGCTGGAGGTAGCCGGGGTCAAACCCGAGACTGTCGTGGCCATGATGGTGCGACCGGATCCCGCGCCCGATACGGTCAGATCGGTGAAGACCGCCACGCCGTTGACGAAGGATACCGTGGTGCTCGACAGGGAGCCTGACGGACTGAGCTCGAGGGTCACCGTGCCGGTAAAACCTACATCTGTGTTGCCGGCGGCGTCCTGCGCCGCGACGCCGATAGTAAAGGGCGACAGGTGGACGACGCCGCTGGGCTGGTTGGTAAATGCCAGCTTGCTGGCGGTGACGTTCGACATGACCGTGCTGGATGTAGCGGTGGGCAGATCGGTGCCGACACCATCCTGGTCATTGGCGATAAGAGCGAAGTCTTCGCTGCCTCCGGACGCGGTATAGATCAGGTTAACGAAGGTCGCGACCCCGTTGAGAGCGGTGATGACGTTGTTGGTGAGAAATCCTGCTGCTGATTCGGTAAGGGTTATGGTCTCCTGGAAGTCGAGATCGACGTTGCCCTCGGCGTCCTGAGCCTGTACCAGCGGCTGCGTCATGAGCGCTTCGCTGCTGACCGAGCCCGCGGGTTGGGTGGAGAAAGCGAGCTTGGTGGCGGTGATGTCCAGTTGGGGCAGGAATCCGACGCGGATGCCATAGGTCGTGCTAGCCGGCTGAGTCGCGCCCTGCGCCGGCGCCGCCGGTGCGACGGATCGCAGCTTGTAGGTGGTGCTGAGATTGTTGACCGAGACGACGCTGCTGACGGCGCTGGACTTGAGCTGGTAGGTGGTGCTGCTCGCATCCTGGGCGAAGGAGGCGGAGAACCAGCAGATCGAGGCGGAGAGGAGCAGCAAGATCGTGCGCGCACTCATGATTTCGCCTCCCGTGGAGGGACGGTTTTCACATTGACGCGCCATGTCAATCTCGATTCTCTTGGTGGACGGCGAACTCGCGTCGAACTGATGGTGGCGCCGAGGTGTCCATTGATAATCGTTCCTCGAGAGCAGCCAGTCGCGCTTCCAGGCGTTCGGTGCGTTGCTCCAGCACCTCGATGCGCTCGTCCTTCGAAGCGGACTCCTGCTGCAGGACCTCGATCTGTTCTTCTTTCTCCTCGACAATCTCGCTCAGCCCCTGGATCGCCGCGAGGGCAACTCCGGATGGATCGATGGTGGAGATGGTAGTGTCGCTCTCGCCAACTGCGAAGGCAGCGTAGAAATCCTGTGCCATCGGACCGATGTGTTCGATGCTCGGATCCTGGCCATCGAAGCTCCATTGCTTGATCGGAACCTGGAGGAGCTGCTCGAGGACCCTGCGATGGTCGACGGTACGGATGTTGCGCTTGCGAGTGCTGTCGGAGACGCCGGCCCAGGCGCTGGCGCCGGCAGCGAGGGTTACACCCTGGGTGAGGCCGGCGTTGGAGAAGATGCGGGTGCCTCCCGAAGCACGGACGTTGAACTCGTCGGCGACTGTGGAAGAAAAATTGGTGGCAGAATTATCCGACCATACGAAGGATCCGTTGTGCCAGGCTTGGGCTTCCCGCCCTGCAGCTAAGGAATAATCGCCTTGGGATATGTTACTTAGACCGCCGGAGATCACGGCGTACTGGCCGCTGGCGATGTTGACATTACCACCACCAATTGCCGAGTAGTCGCCACTCGCAGTGTTGCCATTTGGTGCGAAGGGTGCACCTCCTCCCGAAACGGTTGAGCTTTGGCCACTGGCAGTATTTCTTCTTCCACCGCCCACGCTGGATTCAATCCCGGTTGCGCTGTTCTCCTGTCCACCGCCAACCGTCGATCTCACTCCTTGTGCAAGATTCAGGCTGCCGCCGCTTACAGTTGCGTCTCCACCGCTGGCAGTATTGGACATGCCGCCCCCAACGGAAGCGGCTTGACCTGCAAGATTATTGGACCCGCCGGCAACAGTAGCCCGCGCACCTTGGGTATCGTTCGAAAAACCACCACCTACAGTGGCCCAGTTGAAAAGCGCAGAGTTGTCAAATCCTCCACTCACGACTGCATAATCCGCTGAGGCGGTATTGCTAGAGCCGCCGGTGATGACCGCTAGAAGGCCGGAAGCGATGTTGTTTTCGCCACCACCAACAACCGACGAACTACCGACGGCGTCGTTGCTGTGGCCGCCGCTGATAACCGAGTATGGGCCGCTGGCCGCATTGGCTTGTGCAGCGACCAATCCCCCCCCTCCCCCTACCGTTGAGTACTGGCCACTAGCCGCGTTGGCGGCACCTCCTCCTACAGTCGCAAAGTTGGCAGTAGCAGTGTTAACTTGCCCTCCCCCTATGGTTGCCACTAATACCACTGACTGTGTTGTTGAATCCTCCCCCAACGGTGGATTGGGACCCACTTGCGGTATTACCATCGCCTCCACTTACCGTCGCCCAAAAATTGGTGGCTGAATTTCCGTCGCCTCCACCAACGGTTGAATTGCCTCCGCTAGCCGTGTTGCTCTGGCCCCCACCAACTGCATCAAACCCACCACTTGCAGTATTGCTCTGACCACCGCTAACAGTGCTATGACCGCCGTTGAGCTATAATCAAAAGGTGTGGAAATACACAGAAGGCGATCCTACCCTTCCTTTGTAATTAGACATTACACGCGCCGGGGCTGTCCCGGCAGGAAGAGGAGAATCGCCATGCCACAACCTAAGCTGAGCACCGCGGAAATGTCCATGCCCACGTTCGAAACGTTGGAAGCGTGGACGCGGTCGCAGATTCAGTCTTTGATGCAGTCGGTTTTGGATGAAGAAGTGACGCAGGTGCTGGGGCGGTCGCGCTACCAGCGTCAGGCCCCGTTGGACGCACCCGGCGGCTATCGAAATGGCTACGGGAAGCGGCGGCGACTGTCCTGTACCTCGGGCACGATCGAGGTAAAACGTCCACGCGTGCGAGGTCTGGAAGAGCGCTTCGAGAGCGCCATTCTGCCGCTGTTTGCGCGGCGTACGAAGGAGGTGGGTCAGCTGTTGCCGGAACTGTATCTGCACGGTCTGTCCCAAGGCGACTTCGAGCTGGCGCTGCGCGGCCTGCTGGGAGCGGGAGCGCCGCTGTCGCCGTCCTCAATCGCGCGTTTGCGGGATAAGTGGATCGTCGAATACCACGCCTGGCGCAGCCGACGGCTGGATGACCGCGAGCTGGTGTACGCCTGGGCCGACGGGATCGTGCGCCACGAGGCGCCAGAGAACCGGGTGGGATGCAAGGACCCACCAACGGGCTGTCGCAGCAGCCCGTTGAAGCTGGAGGCAGCCTGACCCTGGGAGCGCAGGGGAAGGTGGAAGCAGCCTCGACAACGACAGAGTGGAGTGGCACCTCCAGACACTCCACGTCTGGCAAGCAAGACGGAATGGTGTAACCCGAAGTGAACCAGTGATGGAACCCCCTTTAGCGGCCCGCCAACCCAAACCTGGTGGGTAAGGGTTGGTACGCAACGCACGTGGTCGGATATATGACCGACTGCGACTCTGGGGAGGTGTGATACCCACCGAAGCAGAGGCCTTGGAGAATGCCTGCGGCGTACCCAAGGCGAAGTTGCAGGGGAAAAGCTGGGCCCCTCCCCCGTCAAACGGTTCATGGTGAACGTGGGAACCGAGCCGAGTCCGACCGTTATCGGGGCAGCGCGCTGTCCGCTGTGGGGCTTGGCAAGGGACGGAGCCTCTGTAGTAGTCCGCGAGCGGGAAAGCCGCTTACATGGCGAAGGGAGGCAGCAAGTTGCGCAGTGGGGTACTGGAAAAACAGGAGGACGCCGGTGAATGCCAGCGCTTCGTGGCCCGAGGCAGAACAAGCCCGTAATCGAGTACTGGAAATCCAGACCAAACTGCACCGTTGGGCTGTAGAGGATCGAAGCAAGTGCTTCGACGACCTGTTCAACCTGGTGTGTGACCCGGCGTTTTTGAGTGTAGCCTGGCGTCGGGTGCGCAGCAACAAGGGTGCTCGTTCGGCCGGAGTGGACGGACAAACGGCCTACTCTGTGGAGACGGAACGCGGCGAGGAGGCCTTTCTCGCCGAGGTGCGGGTTGATCTGAAGACCCGCAGTTTCCGGCCTCTGCCCGTACGCGAGCGGTTGATTCCGAAACCTGGCACAACGAAGAAGCGCCGGCTCGGCATCCCAACCGCTCGGGACCGAGTGGTCCAAGCCGCACTCAAGCTGGTGCTCGAACCGATCTTCGAAGCGGACTTCAAGCCGTGCTCCTACGGCTTCCGCCCGAATCGGCGGGCTCAGGACGCCATCGCCGAGATTCATCAATTCTGCTCCCGCTCTTATGAGTGGGTGGTGGAGGGCGATATCCGTGCTTGTTTCGATGAGATTGATCACGCAGCCCTCTTGGACCGCGTGCGTCGACGTATCGGTGATAAGCATGTTCTGAGGCTTGTAAAAGCGTTCTGCAAGGCCGGTGTCCTCACGGAACAATCGGTGTTGCAAGAAAGCACTTCGGGCACTCCGCAAGGCGGTATTCTCTCACCGCTGGTGGCAAATATCGCCTTATCCGTCCTCGACGATTATTTCACTGAGGTCTGGAGAAAGGTGGGCGCTACCTCCAGTGCGCGACAAGCGCATCGGCGCAAGGGGCTACCGACTTGTCGGCTTGTCCGTTACGCTGACGATTTCGTGCTGCTGGTGGCGGGCACCGAAGCTGCAGCGTATGACCTGCGCGACCAAGCGGGGGTGACTCTCACCCCCATGGGTCTGCACCTGTCGGAGACGAAGACCGCCATCACGCACATCAGCCGTGGCTTCGATTTCCTGGGTTTTCGCATTCAGAAGCGACGGAAACCGGGCCCGGTTGGCGCACGCATCTATACGTGGCCAAGAAAGGAATCTCTGGCCCGGTTGAAGAGCACGGTGCGCGCAGTCACGAGAACGGGTCGGCAGAGGCCGTTGAAGAGCCTTCTGCGCCAACTCAATCCGGTGTTGCGGGGGTGGGCCAACTACTTTCAGTACGGGGGTGTCGAAGGCCACTTTCAACTACGTGCGGGGCTTCACTTGGCGCCGCGTAGTGCATTGGCTGCGCCGCAAGCACCCGCGCTTTAATTGGAGGAAGCTGAAACGCCGCTACCTGCCAGGATGGTGGCCCACCGAGGACGGGATTGCTCTTTACAACGTCGGCGAAGTAGCAGTGACTCGTTACCGCTATCGATCGGCGCGGATCCCTTCTCCCTGGCCTGCGACAACCGGATGAGACTCTGCGGTCACACGGCACCTTGTGGAGAGCCGGATGCGTGGTAACGCGCACGTCCGGTTCGGAGGGCGGGCCGGAGAAACCCACATCACGCGTGTGGCGCAGGGCGCTCCGGTCCGACCCTACTACGTCAAAGCCGGGCTCGAGAAAGAAAAGGCCGCTCTCCTGGTGGTCATCGGCGCCATGAGCGATGGGCGCAAGGAAGTCTTGACGATTGTCCCAGGCTATCGCGAATCGAAGGAGTCGTGGACGAGCGTGCTGCGCGATTTGCGTGACCGCGGACTGAGCGCGGCGAAGTTGTTGGTGGCGGATGGGCACCTGGGTATTTGGGCCGCCCTGGCGCAGGTCTGGCCGGAGACGGCGGAACAGCGGTGCTGGAATCACCGCCTCCTGAACGTGTTGGATAAGCTGCCTAAACGCGTGCAGGCCGAAGCGCGGCAACTGCTGACACAGATCCCCTACGCGCCGACCCGTCAAGACGCGACCAAACGCCGCGATCAATTCGCCAAACGATTCCACCGCGAATGCCCAGACGCCGTAGATATCCTCGAGCGCGATTGGGACCGTATGGTGGCATTCTACGACTTTCCCGAGGCCCACTGGCAACACCTGCGCACTACCAACGTCGTTGAAAGTCCCTTCGCTTCGGTACGGCTGCGAACCAATGCGGCCAAGCGCTACAAGAAGGTGGCCAATGCCACCGCCCTCATATGGCGGGTACTGATGGTGGCCGAGAAACGATTTCGCCGACTCCGTGCACCGCATCTTATGGCTGACGTGTACGCCAATGTGCGCTACGAAAATGGATCACACATCGCGCAAAGGAAGAAGATTGCCGCCTGAGTCGTTTACACACCATTTGACCCCAGCTCGTCCCCGAACCCGCCGCAGGCGGGTTGCAGCGGAGGCCCGGCAGGGCCCGAAGCCGGGGACACGATGTTATAGGCCGTGCCCCACACGGCCTCAGGAATGACCCTTCCGCGCGAGTTACGGAGCCCCTGAATCCGCTCCCGTCGGCTGGAAAAGCTGCTCAGGCACACTGACCGTGATACTACTACAGGAGGTC